>NZ_JBGCVZ010000003.1:0-5631740 GCF_041103195.1 Gordonia sp. ABKF26 | reverse complement strand
CTCCTCGTTTCATCTCCCCGTCCGCGGACGGGGTGTCGCACTGCGTCGAGAACTCATCGCAGGGGGATGAGCCCGTCAGCTGCGGCAGGGTGGCGATCGTAGGTGAACGTACCCTAAATAGAAGATGAGTGAAAAACTATGTAGAGGTTGACACACACCCCTCGAATAAAGGTAGCCTAACCTCTGTAAGGCGGTGGGCTCCTCCGGCGTTCGCGGGTTGTGGTTCACGCACTGTGTGTCGGGTTCGACTGCAGCGCAGACGAACTCGTTGACCATCGGGGATGTGTGACTCGGACGTCGGCTTCGTGCTCGCTGCTGGGAGCAGCCCACGACATTCACGGTGCATTGCCCGCAGTGCACACCGGCGACGTCGTCATCGACTTCGAGCGCTTCTATGAGTCCGTGGAGTGGATGGCCGAGCAACTGGTCTTCTGCGGGGTCACTCCCGGGAGCCGGGTGGCACTCGCGATCCACACGGGTTGGGAGTTCGTCCTCGCGTGGCATTCGTTGCTGGAGGCCGACGTCGTGACGGTTCCGATCGTCCTCGGCCCACGCTGCAATGCGGTCGGCACTCAGGATGTCGGTTTCGTCTTCGCCCACATCGACCAGTGCGTCGAGGTCGAGGACTTCATCGAAGCCGTTGTGGCGCCGACTCGATCCCGGGTGCTGTACCGGGTTGCCGGTGATTTCGTACTCGTCGCTCTCGGACGGGCTGCTCCGATCCGCGAGGAGGGTGGTCTCGTCACCGACCTCGAAGCCGGGTCTGTCCACAGTGCTCGCCGCCTCGTGGCCGAGGCGGAATGGATGGCCGAGGACGACGGCGGTGTGCGGCGAGGTGCCCGTGTCCGACTGGAAGGGGATCTCGGCACCCGCGAGACCATGGTCCGAATTCTCGCGTGTGCGTCTGCCGGCGCATGTGTGGCGGTCGACGCGCCCTTCGGGATGCCCGAGTGGGGTGCCCCCGTCGCTCCGTGACCGATGCGCCCGATGCCTCAGCCCAGCGCGGCGGAGACCCGGTCGGCGAGGTCGGTCTCACGACGCCGGGCGAGGACGCCGAGGATGTCGTCGAGGGTGGAATCGTCGGGTAACCACAATGATTCCGCGAGTATCCGGGTGAGCCGGGACCTGGTGACGCGTTCCGGGCGACGTCCGATCCGGGTCAGGATGGCGTTGCCGGGTGACGTGCTCGAGTGCTCGGCCCGTCGAACGGCGAAGGTGCTCGGTCCGAAGTCGAGAAAGACCGCCGAACCGGCCGTGAGTTCGAGTGTGTCGATGAACCGCTTGATCGAACCCGTCCGTGCCTGAACCGACGCCCACGTGAAAGTCTGTGACCCCAGCGCGGTCTCGAGGACGACCGGGGTGCCGGGGCCGATGCCGAGGATGCCGGCGAGAGCGCTGGGAATGTTGAATCCTGTTCCGCGACACTGCGCCGGAGTGATCGTGGACGCCCAGTGCACGACGTCGTTCTCGCGGTACAGGCCGCGTGTCCGTCCAGGCGTCCGGCGGGGCCGATGTGTTCGTTCGCGCCGGGTGACAATGCCGCCGCGGGTCTGGAACTCGCCGGCCCCGGCGTACGCACGGATGGTGGCCTCGCTGACGTCGTGACGGCCGCGGATCGTCGCGATGACGTCGTCGAGAGGCGCGGCGCCGTCGCGGTCGGAGAGAATCGCATCGATCTGCAGATGGACCGGTTCGTATGGTGGGAGGCCCCACTCGACGAGGCCATAGCGGGTGCGGTCGGTCTTGACGATACGTGCGTCCGATGCGAGGGCGTTTCGAATACTGTTGTGGGCACGCGGGATCGACGATATCGCGTCCACGATCTCGTCGAATGTCAACGGCGCGCCGTGTATCGCGAGCGTCGCGACGACGATCTCCCCCGTCGTCGAGCGGGTGGCGATCGCGTGGCCGTCGAGCACTTCGTATCCCGCCCGCCGCAACCACCGTGCGGCCGAATCATCGGACAGGCCGAGGTGGTCGGCGATCGCGGCTACCGGGGGCACCTCGCCGGGGCGTGCCGCCGCCGCGACGGCTGACTTCGTGAACTCGGCGACCCTTCGGAGGCTGCCCCGGATGATCCAGTTCTCGCTCGTGCGCAGACCCGACGCCGCGGCCACCACTCGCCAGCACGGGGCCTCGAGGTCGCCCACCGGTGACCCGGCGAGCGTCGAGTCGCCGGTGAGCGCAGTGGCGTCCGCGATCGGCGCGGCCCGCCGGTCGATCATCGCCGACAGCTCGGAGAGAACCGGATCCGCGTCTATCAACGAGGCCAGACGGGCTCGGAGGGAGCGATCGATCTGGGTGATCCGCTCGCGGGACAGTCCGAGGATCTCGGCGACCTCCGACTGTGTTCGAGGGTGGGCGGCGTAGACCCGCTCGGTCAGCACCCGCCGCTCCTGGCCGGACAGTCCGGCGTCGAAGGCGGCGACCGCGTCGAGCGCCTGCCTGTCGCCCGGCGTCCGTTCCGACGCCGAGAGTCCGCCGGCATGCGCGGTCATGGGTGGTGCGTTCTCGTCCACCATCGGATTGTCCCCCGAGCACAAAGGTCCGGAGGAAGTCTGGCCTCCGCGACCGTTCCCGTTCGCCTCTCGCTTTCATAGTGTTCTGGATCACATCGACCACCACGAATTCGGAGGCAAGCCCGTTGACCAGCACGTACTTCGCATGGGATCTGACCCACCGCGCCGACACCCCGTGTGTTCGCGATGACGAGGTCGCCCTGGACTACGCCGGTTTCGCGCGGCGCGTCGAGGGTGTCGCCGAACAACTCAGCCGGGGTGGCGTTCGACGCGGGGACGTCGTGGCCACCTTTCTGCCCAACCGGATCGAACTGCTGGTCACGCTGATGGCGGCATGGCGGATCGGTGCGGTTGCCACTCCGGTCAATCCGGCATTCACCCCCGCGGAAGCCGAGTATCAGCTGACGGATTCGCGAGCACGGGTCGTCATCGGCACCCGCACAGCGGAACTGGGGTCCGGACTTGCCCGGTTCGACGTGGATGAGCTGGCGACGGGGCCGAGCGCGGACTGGCGGGGCTCAGAATCGCCGTCCGCCGACGACGACGCACTGCTCATCTACACCTCCGGCTCCACCGGCAGGCCCAAGGGTGTCCGGTTGTCGCACGGCAATCTGCACTACATGGCGTCGACGATGGTCACGCACTTCGGTCTCACCGAGGCCGACCACGCCCTCTTGGTGCTGCCTCTGTTCCACGTCAACGCCATCTGCGTGAGCTTCCTGGCGCCGATGCTCGCGGGCGGACAGCTGAGCATCACCGGAAAGTTCTCGCCGTCAAGGTTCTTCGATGATGTCGCACGCCTCACCCCGACATACTTCTCGGCCGTGCCGACAATCTACGCGCTACTGGTGTCGCAGGACGGACTGACAAGCGAGGCCATCGGGTCACTCCGGTTCGCGGTCTGCGGCGCCGCCCCGATATCGAGGGAACTCCTCGACCGGGTCGAGGGCGCTTTCGGGATACCTGTCGTCGAGGGCTACGGCCTGACCGAGGGCACCTGTGCGTCGGCCTGCAATCCGGTCGTCGGAGTACGCAAACTCGGGACGGTGGGCCCCGCGCTTCCGGGCCAGCGGATCTCAGTCGTCGACGAACAGGGCACGGAGGTGCCCACCGGTGAGATCGGTGAAGTGGTCATCAGTGGGCCGAATGTCATGCGCGGCTACCTGAACCGACCGGAAGCCACCGCGGCGACCATCGTCGACGGCCGACTGCACACCGGGGATGTGGGCCGGCTCGACGAGGACGGATACCTCACCCTGGTCGACCGCATCAAGGACATGATCATCCGGGGCGGGGAGAACATCTATCCCAAGGAGATCGAGAACGCCCTCGCGACCCACCCGGACGTGCTCGAGTGCGCGGTCGTGGGCGCGCCGGACGAGCTCTACGGCGAGTTGCCGGTCGCATTCGTCGTCGCATACCCGGGCCGCGCGGTGGACGCCGAGACGCTGGCTGCTCACCTCGCCGGTCGATTGGCAAAGGTCAAGCAGCCGAGCATCATCCAGGTCGTCGACCAACTCCCGCGAAATCCGGTGGGAAAGATCGACAAACCGGCGCTGCGATCCGGTCTCCGAAGTCCGCAGCCCATCTGATCTTCACGTCGACCCGACCTCGACGCCCGCGCTGGGCGCCGGGTCGGTGGCCGGCGCGCCGAGACCGGGAATGCCCGACCCGCATCACATCACAACCGACACACAGAACAAGACAAGGAGTGCGCACCAATGGGACTCACCCAACCAGACTTCCCCCAGGTGGACCCGGAGACATTTCTCCAGCGGCCGTTCTTCGACCGGATTCGCGTGCTGGGAGCACATTGGGCCGACCACGGTTTCGGGACACCGAAGATGGTCCATCTGATCTATCTGATGAAGGTCTTCGTCTTCTACGGAGGCGTCGGGATCGTGCTCGCGACGCTGACATCCGGACTGAACCCGCTGCATGTGACCGAGTGGTGGAATCAACCGATCGTCTATCAGAAACTGGTCTTGTGGACCGTGCTGGTGGAGGTCCTGGGCATCGGAGGGTCGTGGGGGCCGCTGGCCGGACATTTCAAACCGATGACCGGTGGCTTCCGGTACTGGCTGCGGCCACAGACGATCCGGCTCCCACCATGGCCCGGCAAGGTGCCCCTCACCAAGGGTGACTCCCGCACCGCGTTCGACATCGCGGTCTACGCGCTCATCCTCGCGAATCTTGCTGTTGCGATAGCACTCCCGGGTATCGTGTCGAACTCGCTGGACTCGGTGGTGGCCGACAATCAGGGACTGGTGAACCCCGTCCTGATGTACCCGCTCATCGCGTTGTTCGTCGTGATCGGCCTGCGTGACAAGGTCATCTTCATCGCCGCTCGCTCCGAGCAGTATCTCCCGGCGATGATCTTCTTCGGCTTCCTGCCCTTCGTCGACATGATCCTCGCGCTCAAACTGCTCATCGTGTCGGTCTGGGTCGGCGCCGGGATCTCCAAGCTGGGACATCACTTCTCGATGGTGATCCCACCGATGCTGTCGAACACCCCGTGGCTGCCGAGCAAGAAGATCAAGCGGGCGCACTATCGCAACTTCCCCGAGGACATGCGGCCGTCGAGGCTGGCCGGCGGCGTCGGGCACGTCCTGGGCACCATCGTCGAGGTCGTCACCCCACTGGTCTTGCTGTTCTCGACGAGCAGGTCGCTCACCGTGGCGGCGGTCGTCCTCATGGTGTGCTTCCACTTCTTCATCCTGTCGACGTTCCCACTGGCCGTTCCGCTCGAATGGAACCTGCTCTTCGCCTATGCCTCGGTGTTCCTGTTCCTCGGATTCCCGGCCTGGGACGGCTATGCGCTGACCGACACGTCGATGCCGTGGGTGATGGTGCTGATCGCCGCCGCGCTCTGCTTCTTCCCCGTGCTCGGCAATCTCCGTCCCGATCTGGTCTCGTTCCTCCCGTCGATGCGCCAGTATGCGGGGAACTGGGCGTCGGCCACCTGGGCTTTCGCTCCGGGTGCCGAGGAGAAGCTCGACCAGCACATCGTGCGGCCCGCGAAGAACACCCGCACCCAGCTCCTCGCGTCGTACCCGGCCGACGTGGCCGATGTCGTGATGCACCAACTGCTGGCCTGGCGTTCGATGCACAGCCAGGGGCGTGCGCTGTACTCGCTGATGATCCGTCATCTCGGCACCGACATCGACTCCTACACGCTGAGGGAGGCGGAGTTCTCGTGTAACTCGCTGGTGGCCTTCAACTTCGGTGACGGGCATCTCCACGACGAACGGCTCATCGCGGCGCTGCAGAAGCGGTGCGGTTTCGCGCCGGGCGAGTTCACGGTGGCCTGGATCGAGTCCCAGCCGATCCACCGGGGCACACAGCGGTTCAAGGTGATCGATGCGGCGCTGGGCGTCATCGAGACCGGAACCTACCGGGTGGTGGATGCGGTGAACGAGCAGCCGTGGCTGCCGAACGGCCCCATCCCGTTCCAGGTCGACTGGACTCTCGACGTTGACGCTCGCCGCGCCGTCACCGATCCTGAAGTGGTGCATGAACCGCAGATGCGCTCCGATGACCGAAGCGCGACGCCGGTCCGGCTGACGGATCAGGCGCCGCAGTGACCACAGCTGTCGTGGTCGGCGGCGGGCCCAATGGGCTCGCCGCCGCTCTGCACCTGGCGCGCAACGGTGTCGACGTGCAGGTCCTCGAGGCGGCCGAGGTCGTCGGTGGCGGGGCCCGGTCGGGCGAGCTCACGGTGCCGGGTGTCATCCACGACCATTGTTCGGCCTTCCACCCGTTGGGTGTGGGCTCGCCGTTCTGGTCGGAGGTCGGTCTCGAACGGTACGGGCTGGTGTGGAAGTGGCCCGACGCCGACTGCGCACATCCTCTCGATTCCGGTGAGGCCGGGCTGTTGTTCCGCTCGGTCGGCGCCACCGCGGCGGGGTTGGGCGCCGACGGATCGCGCTGGCAGGCGATGTTCGGTGATCTGGCCCGGCATTTCGACGATCTGGGCGACGATCTGCTCCGTCCGGTCATGCACGTGCCCGGTCACCCGATCCGGTTGGCGTCGTTCGGGCCCCGAGCCGTCCTGCCTGCCACCGTCATCGCGCGCTGGTTTCGCACCGAGCGTGCCCGCGCGCTGTACGGCGGGATCGCGGCACACCTGTTCTCCCGGTTGGACCGCCCGCTCACCGCGTCGCTCGGGCTGATGATCGCCGCGAGCGGACACCGTTACGGATGGCCGGTGGCCGAAGGCGGTTCAGGGGCGATCACCGCGGCGATCGTCGGCGCACTACGGGATTCGGGCGGCAAGATCGAGACCGGTGTCCGGGTGAGCTCGCGTGCCGACCTGCCGCCGGCGGACATCACGTTGCTGGACTTGTCCCCGGCGCAGGTCCTCTCGATCTTCGGCGACGAGATGCCGGCTCGAATCCGACGCTCGTACCGGCGTCACCGGATCGGGTCGTCGGCGTACAAGGTCGACTTCGCGATCGACGGGGACATCCCGTGGTCGAATCCGGATTGCCTGCGAGCCGGGACAGTGCACCTCGGTGGGAGTTTCGACGAGATCGCCCACACCGAGCGACAGCGAGCGGCCGGTGTGATGGTCCCACGGCCGTTCGTCCTGCTCGGTCAGCAGTACATCGCCGATCCCGGTCGCAGTGCGGGCGGCATCAATCCGATCTACGCCTACGCGCACGTCCCTCGAGGCTTCGACGGGGATGCCACCGAGCAGATCGTCGCGCAGATCGAGAGATTCGCCCCCGGATTCCGTGACCGGATCGTCGCGACCGCGAGCACTGGTACCGAACAACTCCATGCCTCGAACGCCAACTTCGCCGGCGGCGACATCATCGGCGGAGCGAACGACGGGTTGCAGATGGTCCTACGGCCCCGTGCGGCGCTCGATCCGTACGCGATCGGAGTACCGGGTGTGTACATCTGCTCCCAGGCCAGCCCGCCAGGTGCTGGTATCCACGGGTTGTGTGGGTACCATGCCGCCGAGTCGGCATTACGGTACGCACGGTCGACACGATGACCGCCTCGCGATCGTCCCGTGCGCTGTGGACAGCGGGAGACGCCGCGCGCGACCGGCTCGCCGGAGTTCCCGCGGCAGCCGGTTCCGAACTGCTCGAGCAGGCGGCCGTGATCGCGAAGACGTTGCAGGAGAACGTGTCCGACATCGTCTCCGAGTTGAGTGCGATGATGGCCCGGGAGATCGATCAGCTCGACACCGACCCCAAGCTGGTGGAGTTGCTCGAGGCGAGCGTGCACGGCAACGTCTCCACGATCATCCACGTCCTGGCGAACGACATCCCGATCGAGCACCTGCAACCGACCACCGCCGCGGTGGAATACGCGTTGCGACTGGCGCAACGGGACGTGCCCTCGAACTCGCTCGTCCGGGCCTACCATCTCGGGCAGAACAGCGTGATGCGCCAATGTTATCGATTGGTCGAGGATCTCGATCTCGACGCGGGTCAGTCGATGGCGTTGACCCGGCACATCTCCGATGTGCTGTCCGGTTACATCGATTGGATCTCCCTGTACGTGTTCGAGGCGTACGAAGATGAACGCCGGCGGTGGCTCGGGGTCGAGGGCAACGTGCAATCAGCGGCCATCCACTCGTTCCTCGACAGCGCCGAACCCGATGAGCGGGCCTTCGAGTCCGAGACCGGTTATCCACTGGACCGGCGGCACGTCGCGCTCATCCTCTGGTCCTCCGACGATGAACCGCGCGAACTGGTGACGCTCACCCACGCGGCCCGCGAACTCGGTACCCGACTGGGCGGAGGCGCACCACCGATCGTCACCGCGATCGACCGTTCGACGGTCTGGGCCTGGATTCCCTTGGTCGGGCGGGACATCACCGACGACTCCTCCGTGGTCACCGTCCGCTCGACCGTGCCGGCGGGGATCCGAGTCGCGGTGGGACTGCCTGCATCCGGGGCGCGAGGATTCCGGCGAACCCACGAGCAGGCGCGCGCCGCCTACTCGGTGGCGACCATGCCGGGTGGTACGGCGGATCGGGTGATCGGATTCGGAGACCGGGGTGTGGCCGTGGTGTCCCTGCTGGCACGGGATCTCGAGTCGACGCGGGCCTGGGTCCGGGAGGTCCTGGGCGGGCTCGCCGAGGACACCTCGACCGCGAACATGTTGCGGGAGACCCTGTCTGTCTACTTCGCCACCAAAGAGAGCCACCTCCACACCGCCGAGCGGCTCAACCTCCATCGCAACACGGTGAAGTACCGGGTCGGCAAAGCACTCGCCGAGGTCCCGGCGGACCGCGATCGCCTGGATCTCGCTCTGGCACTGACGGTCTGCGAATTCCTCGGGCCGGTGATGTTCGTGCGGTGAACGTGGGCGTTGGCGTCCGGTGTCCGGGTGTCAGGCCCGTCCGTCGGACGGCTCGATGTCGCCACGGAACCGCCCGGTGATCTCGTCGATCTTCGCGCCGGTCGTGGGTGCGAAATGCGAGTCGTCGAACCTGGGGGAACCGTCGACGTGGAGGTCGTAACGCTGGAGTTGGTCTCGCACCGGGTCTTTCATCTCGGCGAAGACGAGTGTGATGGCGTGGGTGCGGAGATAGTCGTCCAGTTCGACGAGTTCGTCGACCGCGGTGGCATCGATGTCGACGATGGGTTCGGCCGCGATGATCACGGTGTGCAGTTGTCGGCCCGCTGTTCTCGCCTCGCGGACCTTACCGCGGACGTAGTCGTCGAACATGCCGCCGTTGGCGAAGAAGAGTGGTGCATCGAACCGGATGATGAGCACACCGTCGATGCGTTCGGCGTCGGGATGGCGGGTCACATCGTGGTAGCCGCGTAGACCCGGAACCCGCCCCAGCTCCGTCCGGTACGGACGCCACGCGAGATTCACGAAGGCGATGAACGACAGGCCGATCGCCACCAGGATGCCTTGCAGGACACCGATCAGCGCAACACCGAGGAACGCGGCGATCGACAGCGCGCCCTCGACCCAGTTGGCGCGGAACAGCGCCACCACGCCGGAGATGTCGATCAGCGAGATTGCCGCGGCGATCACGACGGCGGCCAGCGCTGCCGACGGCAGGTAGGCGGTGACTCCCGGTGCGACGAAGATGAACACGACGATCAGGAGCGCCCCGACGACCGCGGCGAGTTGCGATTTGGCCCCGGCCTGTTCGGCCACCGGGGTCCGGGACGACGACGCCGAGATCGCGAACCCGCTCAGGAACCCGGTGGCGATGTTGGCGGTGCCGATGGCCGCCATCTCCTGGCTGCCGTTGACCTGGTCGCCGGCTCGGGCAGCAAAGGTCCGGGACAGCACACTCGTGTCGGCGAAGGCGATCAGTGCGATACCGACAGCCGGGCCGATGAGGCTGATGACGTCGTCGACGGTCACGCCCTCCAACGACGGTGACGGGAACCCGCGGGGCATGGCGCCGACGACCGGCAGATCGTCGGACCATCCGAACACCGCCACTGCGACGATCGAGGCCACCACCGCGACGAGGACACCGGGAATGGCCTTGCGCCAGAACTTGAGCGCGAAGATCAGGACGAGGCATGCGATGCCGATGGCCGAGGGGAGCAGTTCGGCCTCACCGGACGCGACACCCTTGACGATGTTGACCGCCTCCTGGATGACGGAATCGCCGTCGACGCTGAACCCCAACAGCTTCGGCAGTTGGCTGAGCACGACGACGAGTGCGATTCCGTTGAGGTAACCGATACGGATCGGCTTGGACAGGAGATCGGTGACGAAGCCGAGCCGGAGCAACCCGCCGATCAGCAGGACCAGGCCGACCTCGATGGCCAGTACGCCGGCGAGCGCGATCCGTTCTTCGTCGAACGCCGCGAGCGGGATGATCGACGCCGCGATGATCGGGGCGAGCGACGAGTCGGGGCCGAGGACCAGGATGCGGGACGGTCCGACGGCGGCATACACGAGCAGCGGTATCACCGTGGCGTAGAGCCCGGTGACCGGCGGCAACCCGGCGACTTCGGCGTATCCCATACCCGCGGGGATCAGCAACGCCGTCAGCACGATACCGGCGACGATGTCGCCCTTCAGCCACGACTTCTCGTAACCGCGGAGCACTCCCAACCCGGGCAGGAGCCGTGAGACCGTTTCCGGTTGCATCAGGCGATTATGGGCCTTCCCGGCCGCGTCGGCACGCCTTTGCCGAGTGGATATCGTGCCGGATTCGACCGGGTCAGGCGGTGACGGTCCGGGCGACGCTTCTCGAGGCCGATGTCCGCGGCGGGATCACGGGTGACAGCGCGAGGGCGATGGTGCCGGTGACCGTGAGATGCGCGGGAACCTCGGCGTGCAGGGTGCGACGATGGCGGGAGAGGTCGACCACGGTGAGGTCGGCCATGGTGGCGCCCGCGAGGTGCGTGCCGGGGAAAGCGACGTCGAGCACCGCGGAGTGCAGGGGGAGAGCGGCGTCGACCTGGACGACGACGCGGCCGTGTGCGGCAACCGCAGACGTGATCCGGGTGACCAGGGTGGGGAACCACACCGAGGTCGGGCACAGGGACTGGCAGACCGGTTGGCCCGCGGTGTCGAGGTAGAACGCGATCTTGCGGTGCAGGGATTCTGCGCGGAGCGAGAGATCGCCGGCGACGACATCCGTGCCCGACGCGTGCAGCGTTGTTCCCCACGTTGTCGTCTCGAACGTTCTGGTCACGGTGACACCTTTCAGTGAGGGCAGCATGTCGAACAAGGTCACCGGATCAGATCTACTCCGTGAAATGGTGTCGGGGAACAGATCCTGGCGCTAAGAGTTCGTCAATTCGGCTGCTGCGACGCGAGCATCTCGAGCGCGACGTCCCGAGCGGCGTCGAGCGCATCGGGTTCGACGCCCATGCCGGCGGTCACCAGCGCGCCCTCGTGCAGGATGAACAGCCGTTGCGCCAGTGTGTTCCCGTCGGAGACACCGGCATCCGCCGCGATCGAGCGGAGCAGATCCCGTAGCTCGTACTTCTGCCCGACGATGATCGGATAGGCCGGATGGTCGGGATCGCTGATCTCGGCGTGCGCGTTGATCATCGCGCACCCCTTGTGGCCTCGGTCGGCCGACCAGTCCCGCGTGGCGTCGAAGACCGCGGAGAGTTGCGCGCCCGGAGTCGCGTCGGCTGCGTCGAGCCGGGAGCGGAGGAATTCCTTCCAGGTGGCGTTGCGGGCACGTAGGTACTCGACCACCAACTGTTCCTTGGAACCGAAACGGTCGTAGAGGGTGCGCTTCGTGACGCCTGCCGCCTCCGCGATGGAGTCGACGCCGACCGCATGGATCCCGCGCTCGTAGAACAGCGAGGAGGCCGCGTCCAGGATGAGGCGGGCCTTCGGCGTCCAGTCCACGGTCGCCGGTGCGGCCTCGTGATGAGTGGGCACATGACAAAGACTACACCGATCGGTAAGGTCGGCGAACATGCAGACTTCACAGATCGGTATACCCGCGCGTTGGGCGACGTTTGCGATGTCGGCGGTGTTCGTCATCTGCTGGTCGTCTGGATTCATCGGAGCGAAACTCGGCGCCGGGGCGGCATCGGTGCTCACTGTGCTCATGTGGCGCTTCCTGGTTGTGGCGGTCGTGCTCGGGGGTGTCGTGTACGTCCTGTGGCGGCGGCGTGGTCTGGCGACGATGTCGGCGAGGTGGCTCGGTTCTCAGCTGGTGATCGGGGCCCTCTCGCAAGCGGGTTACACCGTCACCGTGTACTGGGCGATCGCGCTGGGCGTCAGCACCGGCACGACGGCACTGATCGACGGCGTCCAGCCGCTCGTCGTCGCCGCGATGGCTGGGCCGTTGCTCGGGGCGGTCACCCATCGACGCCAGTGGTGGGGACTGCTCGTGGGAGCGGCCGGCGTCGTCGTGGTCACCTGGTCGGACGCGGCATCGTCGGCAGGTGCGCCCTGGTGGGCATACCTGGTTCCGCTGCTGGGGATGGCCGCCCTCGTCGCGGCCACCTTCCTCGAGCGGCGCGTCGACGACTCACCCTCGCCTGTCGTCGTCTTGGCGATCCACTGCGGAGCGTCCGCGGTGATCTTCACCGTGGCAGGGCTTCTCGCGGGAGTGGCGATGCCGCCGGCAGACGGCGCCTTCTGGTTGGCCATCGTCTGGCTGACGGTGCTGTCCACCTTCGGCGGCTACGGGTTGTACTGGGTGCTCCTACGACGATCCGGCGTCACATCGGTGAACACGCTCATGTTCCTCATGCCGCCTGTCACCGCTGTCTGGGGCACCGCGATGTACGGCGAACCCTTCGGCTGGGCAACGGCTCTCGGGCTCGTGATGGCATGCGGCGCCACCTGGGTGGTGAATCGTGCGGCACCGCCGCCCGAGGCACGTGATCGGGGAGAGGCCGAAGCGCGTACGGCAACCGCTGCTCCCTGAGGTCGGGCGTTGCACCTCACCCGGCGGGTTCGTCCGTGCGGTCTCCGTCGGCGCGCCAGGTCACCGTGACCGGGACCTGGTCGTCCCACGGTTGGCGGGTGACGAGGTCGGCGACACGCACGTACCCGCGCTCGAACTCGCCGATCGCCGGGTCGACGAGACGGTACTCCTGCGTCTGACGGTGAATGGGTTGCGCGTCGAGCAGCACGATCCGAACTTCACCGGGCTCGAAATGGCAACGTCGCTGCAAGGATTCGATGAGTTGCTCGTTCGAGAGATGCCCGTCCCCGAAATTCCACCCCATCGCCGTGCTGCAGATGCGTTCGCCGTCGGTGAGGACGTACTGCTCTTCGGGCGTCGGGTGCATCGCTCGGTGCGCCAGCGTGAACAGCGCCCGACCGTGACTGTTGAACGAACGGAACGCATATCCCATGTAGAGCGGGATCTGGGCTGCTTCCGGGCTGCCGTAGAAGCGTTCGAGTTGTGCGGCCGGCATGGACGCGATGGCGACGATGCCCTGCTCGATCTTCGCCGACGCCGACGGTTTGATGCACCACAGGCCGGTGTCCCAGTTGCCGGCGTAGTACCGCATTCCCGGCAGGAACGAGACCTTGCGCGGCATCAGATTCCCGACGACGACAGTGCCGGCGGAGACTGCGAAGAGCAGTATCGGCCAGGGCGATTGGAGATCGGTCAGTCCGATGCCGGGGTGACCGAGGAAGATCGCCACGATCCCGAACATCATGAAGACGTTCCATTCCAACGGAACGCCCATCGGGATCGACGACAGGATGCCGAAGTGGAAGACGAGCATGATGGTCGCCGCGATCGCGGTCACCCATCCGCCGTGCGAGAAGAACAGGACAAGCGGGACGAGGCCCTCGATCGCAGTCGAGAAGTGGGCGATCCACCGCGAACGACGCCCTGGCCTCAGGTCATCGGGGAAGTTCTCGAAGAACTTGCGCTTGATCTTCGGCGACCGCCAGATCGGGTTGTTGGACATCATCGTCGCGATGACGAAGGGGAAGTGTTTGTTCAGCTTCGACGTCGCCGCCCCGAGCCAGATGCAGAGGAATACCAGCTTCGCGGCGATGATCATGTCGACACCGCTGAAGAGGAACGCGACCGTGAACGCGCCGTAGACCTCGCCGCGCGCCGCCAGGAACACGGTCTTGTCCCGGAGACCGATCGCCGCGAGCAAGCCCACCACGGCCCAGATCTGCCAGCTGGGGAGGACGCCGACCGTCGTGTCCAGTTCGGGGATCGCGCCGGAACCCGGGCTGAACAGCGCGATGACGAGGACGACGAGCAGCGCGCCGTAGAGGACGACATCGACCGGACCACGAGAGTCTCCTGCGGTCAACGGGATCCGCGGCCACGGTGGTTGACGGATGGTCTTCGGGCGCAACCAGTAGAGAATCGAACCCAGCGGTGGGAAGAACCGGTTGTTCAGCGGACCGAACCCACATCCGAGGCCCACGACCTCGAACAACATGGTGTAGAGCACGATCTTCTGGAAGACGATCGGCTCGTTGTACCAAGTCGTGACGTCGAAGAAGCCGTCGACGCCGGGGGTGCTGAGCACGATGACCCAGCCGATGAGGATGTAGGCGAGGATCTTGCCCACATAGAACAGGTGTAGGGCCACCGGCGTCCCGAACCCGACTTCGGCCCAGTGCCGGGCCATCGGCTTGATCTTCTCCGCGCGAGAGCCCCGGCTCCACGTCGGGAAGTCGATCTCCGGGGTCGTCTGTTTCAGGAATCCCATCGTCGGAGAACCTAGCAAACCAAGTGCTTGCTTGGCGCCAGTTCGGTTGTCTGGGCGACAGCGACCGTTGTCGTGTGAACCGTGGTCTACTGAATGGATGATGTACGTCGTGATCGCCGTCTTCGTGGTGGTCATGGCGGCGGCCCTCGTCGTGCTGCTGGGCATGGCGATCGGCGCGTTCTCGGCGATGTTCACCGGCATGCGTGACGACATCCGCAGCCGGAGGGCGGCCACACGGTCGAAGGCAGGCGGCCCACTCCCGGCGCGCGCACCCGAGGAATACTCGGCGGACCCGTTGGCCGAACTCGCCGACACGCTTCGGGTGGCGCAGGCCCGGCGGTGGGAGTCATGCGAGTCGATTCGACAGCGCCTGGACGTCGATCCCTCCGACGGCGGGGAGGGCGATCCCGGCGGGTTCATCCTCCGAGCCCTGGACATCTGGTGTGGTCGATCGCTCGAGGGGTTCGACGATGGGCCCGATGATGCGGGAGGTCGGGCTCAGGCGTGCAGACGTGCCGTGGACGAACTCGAGGGCTTCTCGTCCGACCCGATAGGTCAGATCGCATGGACGACCGCGTCGGTTGCCGAACGCATCGACGGTCTCCCCGCGTGGCGCCTCGACTTCTTCGATCGCCACTCGGTGCGCGTCGACCTGAGCGGTGAGGTCACCGCCATCGCGAACGCGGCCGTCGGCCTTCGCGACCAGTTCGCCATTCTCGGCGACGCGCCGGCGGGGCACCTGGCCGCCGACCCGGAAGTGGTCTCCACGTTTGCCGAGAAGTCACTACTGCTGTCGGGCCGCCTCGACGAACTGGTCCGGCGCCTGGAGGCGTTCGCCGGTTACGAGCAGATCGTTGCGCAGATCCAGCATCGGCAGGAGAAGCAGGCGTGGCTCGACCGTGTCGGCGGGATCAACGATTTCGAGCATGTCGTCGCCACCGAATGGGATCGCGCGGAGGCCGACCGGGTACGGCACATGGCCGACGAATCGGATGTGCTGGCCTCGATCTACCTCGATGAGATTGCGCCGCTGGCGAAGTCGTTGAAGCGCAACTGACCGAGACCGGTCGGTGTGCTCATCGCGGGGCGGTGACGATCTGGAACAGGACCTCCCGGCGGACGTCGAAACCCAGTTGCTCGTACAACCGGATCGCGCTGACATTGCGGGCATCGGCATGAAGGATCGGGGTGTCGCCTCGGTCCCGGATGCGGTGTGCCAGATCGAGTACGAGTCGTGAGGCCAGCCCGAGGCCGCGAAACTCCGGGTCGGTGCACACCGCGCTGATCTCGGTATACCCCGGAAGCCCCAGCCGTTCGCCGCCCATCGCGATGAGACGACCGTTGCGTCGAATCCCGAGGTAGGTGCCCATCTCGATGGTGCGAGGACGGAACGGGCCGGGGCGGGTCCGTTCGACCAGATCGGTCATCTCCGGCACATCCGCAGGTGTCAGGGGCACGGCCTCGTCGTCGCGCCGCGTGTCGACGCCTGCATCGATCATCTGTACTCCGGGCAGGTCCATCGTCGTATCCCATTCGTCTGGTGGACGATTGGTGACCACCGGCAAGAACAGGGAACCACCCGGACCGACGAGTTCGGCGGCGTCCGACCAGTCCTGCGCGGTGGGAGAGTCGGGGAGAGCTGCCATGGGGCAGACGTCGGGGTGATACCGCAGAGCCGAACCGTGGCGCTGTGTGAAGTGGGCGTGCGGACCGGTGAGCGCCGCGAGAACCGGGTTGTCGAGCAACGCGTGACCGGTGCTTCCGTGTTCGGGTACCCGTTCGTCGGTGATGCGGTCGGTCACACGGTGACGATACGCCCACACGGTGCGGACATCGGTGGTGGCACGTCGGGGTGCGGGGTTGCACGTGGGTGTTGAAGCCTGTGGATGTATTCGGGAACGTGATCGGCCCGCGCTGTTACTGTCCGCCGTGTGAATTCGCCCTATCGGCCGGGATACTCTCACCGCCCGAATCCCGGAACTCCCTGGCCCACCCCGGTCCGCATCCCGCCTTCGGCGTCCCGGTGAACCGCTCCGCCGCCACGGAAGCAACGCCATGCCGACTCCCAGATGGCCCGGCAGTGCCGACACCGCCTGCCTCTCAGCCTCGTTCTCCTGTCGCGGGTGAGAGCTGACGGCTATGGACTCGTTATGTCGACGAATGGCTCGCGGGTCAGAGATCCAGCAACCGTGGGGAACCGATCGATCCAACGATCTGCCGGCCGGACTTGTTGTCGGTGCGTTCGTAGTGGGCGGCGGCCGCCCGAGTGGCCTGCTCGATGTCCCCCAGTTTGCGTGACAAGTTATTGGTGAAGCGTTCGGAACGGTCCATGAATTCGTCGAAGCCGTGCGATGCACGCGTCGCCCAACCGGCGCGGCACCCGGCCATCGCGGTGTCGCTGCTCTGTAGTTGCGTGTTGGCCACATCGCCGGTGGCCGAGATCGTGCGAGCTGCCGACCACAGAGCCTCTGGATCGACCTCGACCCGGTCAGTAGACATCCGACCCCCCGTCGCCAGCATGTACCTTCTCTGCAGTGCGGTGAACTCTACCCGAGGTACTGCGTGAATGAAGTCGGCGGGCAGCGGGTGATCCCCGCCCACAGGGTCAGGGGCTCGATGATGCGTGGACGTTTGGTGACTGCGCTGTCGCCGAGTCTGGAAGCGACTCTCGAGGAGTACCGCGGGGTGCGGGCGTCGCTCGCCGAGCAGATCGAGGCGATCGCGCCGGGGGTGCGGTTTGTCTCGACGATGAAGCCGAGGGATCACTACCCGGATCACCGTCGACCGTGTTCCGGCGAGTGGTTGGGCACAGATGGTCGAAGCGTGGGCCTTGCGATGTGGGCTTCTGCCGTGCCGATCGGTGAGGAGGCGTGGTAGGAAGTTGTGACGATTGTCCGCACGGCCGCCAGGGATCGGGGGATCGTTTACGAATCGGCGGTCAAGAGTGTGCCGGGTGACCGGGAGACCCGTTTCTCCAACTCGGAGAACGCCGAGATAGATCTGTCGTCGTTCAAGCGGCGGTGTTGTCGATCGACCCGGTGAGTAGACATCGGACCCCCCGTCGCCAGCAGGTACATTCCCTGCAGTGCGGTGAACTCTTTCCGAGTCTGCTGCGCGAAAGCGGGGTCGGAGGCGAAGGTGTGCCTCGTCGGACTGGGTCAGGGGGCCTGTTGATGCGTAGGCGATGTTTGAGTGCGCTGTTGGTGGTTGGTGTGCTCGTCTCGGGGTGTTCGACGGTCAATCAGGCGACGTTCGGTCCGACCGAGGAGGTGTCCGCGGAGCGGCTTGCGGAGCTGAATGGTCAGCTTCGTGAATTGCCGAGTTTGGAAGCGACTCTTGAGGAGTACCGCGGGGTGCGGGCGTCGCTGGTCGAGCAGATCGAGGCGATCGCACCGGGGGTGCGGTTCGAGTCGACGATGGACCCGCGTGACCATTACCCGGACCACCGTAGGCCGTGTTCCGGCGAGAGGTTGGACACTGACGGTGTGACCGTCCAGCTGGATGCGCGAGTCTCGGATGTGCCTATCGGTGAGGAAGTCTGGCCTCAGGCGGTTGCTTTGGTACGCACCGCGGCAAGGGATCGTGGGATCACGTACGAGTCGTCGTTCAAGAACACGCCTGGTAATCGGGAGATTCGTTTCACCAACTCAGAGAACGCCTCCTTGAAGCTCATGTCGTTCAAGGCGGCGGTGTTATCGATCCGCACGCCGTGCCGGCTCCCCGTAGGTCCGGCGGTACCGACCCCACCCAGTTTGCAGACGGACGTGACACCCGCAGATGAAGGCTGAAGCCGATGGATCTGGCCACCATTGATGCCTGGAACACCGGGGCGCTGGACACGATGGCCGACTCGCTCGGGAAGCGGGTGACCACGGTTTCTGAGGTCGACGACGCTCTCCGAACAGCGAGCCGTTTGCCGGGTTGGTACAGCGAGGGAGCAGACTCCGCTCGCCAGCTCTACACACTGACCGCGGACGATCTCCGCGACGAGGCGGCCGTCCTGGGCGCGGCGCGGCAGCTAGCGGTTGAGACATCGTCGGCGGTCAATCATCTCAAAGGTCGGTTGGCCGGCCTTCGCGGCCAAGCCGCAGGTGCTCGGATGACCATCCACAACGACGGGTCCGTCACCGCGGCGCCGACGTCAGAGCAGGACGATGACGAGGCCCGGGAGGGACTGCGCAAGTCCTTGGAGACGGCGGCAAAAGCACTGATCACGCAGGCGGCCGACATCGATGGTGACGCCGCTGGGGTGTTCGATGCGATCCGGAACGGCACGATCTCCGCCCACGGAGCCGCTTCAGTAGACGAAGCGATGAAGGCCGGCGCTGACCAGGGCGGACTGACCGCCCTCGAACCGCCCAAGGACAAGACTCCATACGAGGTGAAAGCCTATTGGGACGCACTGTCTCCTGAGCAGCAACAGGAACTGTTGCGTGATCGTCCAGAGCTGCTGGGGAATGTCGATGGCATTCCCTCGGCTGTCCGGCACGAGGCGAATGTGGCGCAACTGGGCCCGGTGCTGAAGCAACTCGAGGATCGTCGCGATCAACTGAAGGAACAGATCAAGTTGTGGGGTCTGTTCAGCAACGAGGACGCTGAGCTCGAGCAGGTCGAAAAGAAGATCGACGACGTCAAGAAGTTGCAGGAGTTGATCGGCGCCAACGAGTGGAGCCCAGACAATCCTCTCGGTCGGATGCTACTTGTCATGGACATGTTCACAGCTGAACAAGGGAAGGCGGCGGTCGCACTGGGGAATCTCGACGACGCCGAACATGTCTCAGTGACAACCCCGGGCCTGGATACCAATATCCGCAACAGCTTCGGCTCGATGCTCGGCGAGTCCGATGCGCTTCGGAACGAGACCCTGGACGAGTTGCGAAATGTCGGTCGCGGCAACGAGAAGGTCTCGACAATTTCGTGGCTCGATTTCGAACCGCCAGACAACGACAGCAGCCGCTTTCCTGGGATCCCCTATCTCGAAGTTGCACAACAGGACCGTGCCAGCGATGGTGCGACCGACCTCGCGAACTTCTACCGGGCGATCGACGCCACATCGACCAAGGATGATCCGCATATCGTCGCGTTGGGTCATTCCTACGGGTCGCTGACACAGGGACTTGCACTACAGGACCCCGGTGGCCACCCAGTTGATGAGGCCGTCTTCTACGGATCTCCTGGGTTCGAGGCCAACGACGAGCCCGAACTCGGTCTCAAGGACGGGCACGGTTACGTGATGATGGGCACGAGCGACTTCATCGAACATGTCGGCGGCGGACCGAACGGCCCGGCGCCGGTAGAGACTAAACTCGAGCACCTTGATGTGAACAGCCGGGCCACCGCCGACGGCATCGAACGCGAGGGTGCGTACATCCACTCCGACTATCCCCGAAACGGGCAGAACGGTGAGTTGCGGGTGTCCGGTTACCTGATGGCTCGGATTCTGGCCGGTTTGTCCCCGGAGTGAGCGCGGCTCTGGGGCGCCGGAGGTCGGTCACCTGCACAACAGTCGATTCAGCTGGTCTCCGGTCGACGCCAGTCGATGTCGGTGCGGGAGAGTGTCGTGATGTTGTTGCGGCCCAACCAGACCGGAGTACTGACTGTTTGTGTGACGTACAGCCCGCGGCGTGCCGCGACGACGCGGTCGTACTGGCTCGGCCAGTTGATCTCGGTGGCGATCCCGTCGAGTGTCGTACGTCCACGGTCAAGCGCGCGTTGCACGTGGACCGGCGCGGGCAAGCGGTCGGACTTGTTGATGTTGCAACTCTGACAGGCGGTCACGAGATTGGCCAGTCCGTCGATGCCCAGGCGTGACCACGGTAAGACGTGATCTACGTGCCGAAGGCGTGTTGTCGCTGTCCCGCAGTAGAAGCACGACGGGCCGAACTCGTCGACCAGAGCTTCTCCTGCTCGCTGCAGGGATACTCGGTCGGTACCGAAGAGGTGGCCGACCAGGTCCGGACCGTCGTCGAGGATGGCCTTGTTCATTCGACGCACGTCATCCACCCAGGCGAGTTGAAAAGCCGGTTTGAGCAAGGGGGCAAGGCGCGCAAGGGAGAGACAGACACCGGGGAACAGCGTGAGCCTGTTCCCGTGATTGATGACCGCTCTTCGCGAGTCGGTCCCCATCCACGAGTCGTCATACAGGAAGCGTTCATTGGTATCGCCAGATGTCAAGTTCTGCAGGAGTTTCAGTGGATAGCGGACGAGGGTTCGCTTCACACTGGCATGGGCGATCAGGTATGTGTCCGACCTGCGCGAAGCGAAGAGCTCGGCTGTGCCCTGGCGTGGCCCGGTGGTCTGGGACCGCAAGACGGCGACCGCGTCGAAGATGACCCCTCGACCATCGCTGGATTGACGCAACTGGTTGCCGTCGAGGGGTCGCAACTGACGCCAGTACAGTTCGATCACTCGGCTCGTGAGTTCATCCAGGTCGATGTCCACCGGCGCCTCGGTGTCCTCGGGAACGGACTCGACGGCGAGGTCGAGTAGCGCCACGAGCACTGCGAGTTTATAGGTTGCTGTGCGCCTTCCGTTCTCGAGAACGGCGACGAGCTTCTGGCCGAGAGTCAAGGGATCGGCGGGGACGGACACCCAAGAAGCTTACGACTCTGCCAGTGGCCGCATGTGCTCGACGACTTTCGCCCAGTTCTCGAATCCTGGCCGGCCGAAATGAATGTGGTTCCCCTGGAAGTCTTCGACACCGCGGGCGGTGCGATCGTCGATGATGAAGTCACCTCGATTGAGGTTTTTGTGGTGCGAGAGGATCAGTCGCTTGTGGGCGCGGGAGTCCTTCTCGCGTCCGAAGTGCATTTTCACCCACAGCAGCTTCTCGGTCCAGGCGAGGGGATTGTCCCAGGGGCGGTGGACAGGATGTAGGTGTCGAACAGTCGCGACAGGTCGTCGAAGGCTTCGATGGCGCCGGGCATGGGGTTCATCAGAGAGAAGATCCCGGGAACGTCGTCGAGTCGGCCCTCGAATCGTGTGTGCTCAGTTGCGCTGAGTTTGTCTATGCCGGACTGGAAATCGACGAGCGTGTTGTCCATGTCGATGTAAAGGATCTTCTTGGTCGTACCCACCGGTGCCTCTGTCATGATGTGCGATTCCCTCTGCGCTGGATCAGTTGTGACGATGGCTCATTCCTCCGACAACGTTCGGGCCGTGACCACGGTCGAAAAGGGGCTCGAACACCTGACACTCACAGAGTAGGACGGGGGTATGACAGTTTGACCGTTTCGCGTCGGCACCGCACAAGGCTGGGCGGGTGCATGTGATGCACCCGCCCAGCCTCTTTCGGATCTCGACCAGAAGGTCGCCGAGTCCGACAACACCGTAGAACTCAGTTCAAGATGATCTCCACGGGCACGGTGTTGCCGAGGGTGTGCCCGACCGGTGAGCTCGCCTGGACCTTGGCGTGCAGCTCGTCGAGCTTCTCGCGGGGGGCGTCGGAGTCGATGGTGACTCTCGCGGTGATGGACTCGAACCCCGCATGGCCCTCCGCCAGGCCGAGGAAGACGTGAAGGTCGAGGTCGCCCTTCAGATCGATTCGCAGATCCTTGAGTTCGATGCCCGCCGTCGTGGCGTTCGCGGCGTAACCGACGGCCAGGCAGTTGCCCAACGCGCCGAGTAGTTGCTCGACGGGGTTGGGCGCCGTGTCGCCGCCCCCGAGTGCGGCGGGCTCGTCGGATGCGATCGGCGAGAAGTTGCGAATCCGGGCCGCCGATGCGAACGAACCGTTCCACTGGACGTGCGCGGCCCACGTCGTCTGAGCCTTGGTGGCGTCGCCCTGGATCGCTTCGACCAGTTGGCCGACGGCGGCGATGTCCACGTCATTGAGGCGGGTGGCGGTCTCGGTCATGGTGCTCCTTCGACGGTCTGGTTGCCGACGAAGTTAGTGGGCGACGCGGTAACCGGCGAGGTTCTGCGTCAGGCTGGGCGGAAGCCTTCACTGTTGTCGCACGGGAGCGCATCCTGCGCGTCCAATGGACGTCAAGCTCAGCTGATCGGGAGAGCACTCAGTTGCCGTGGATCTCGCGACATTGCTCGACACTGTTCGTCTCGAGACATTTGGCCCACTCCCGTTGCTCATCGGCCCACGGATGGCTGGGTTCCTGACCAGTGTCGAGTCGCCAGTGATAGTTGTCGCAGACAATCGAGTTCCCGTTGACGTCTATCGCTGTGCGTCCGATGTCCGCGCCGATACATCGGTCTCCCACGGAGGGCCCGACGGGCGTAGTCGGCAGACCCGGGTTGGGTGCGACGCCCGGAGTACGGGACCAGACCGCGCCGTCGGTGCCTGCAAACCGTGAGCAGTAGGCCACGGCGCCATCCGGAAACTGCGCGGTTGCTCCGCGCGGGCCGCACTCCGCGCCCTCGGCGACAACGGGCACTACGGGGGCAGCCACTATCGGTGGAGCGAATGTCGTCGACGCGGAAGAGGGAGAGGGCGATGTCGCCGGCGCGGCGATGACACTGGAGTAGGCCGCTGACGTGGCGACGCTGCGTGCGCTGGATTCGACCGTTGCAGACCGATCGGCGGCGCACCCGGCCATGGCGAGGAGGGGCAGTCCGATCACCGCGACGAGGCGACAAGAGTGCGCGGCGTTGGTCAACACGGGTTGGGTTCACCGATCTTGACTGCGGAGAGGACCGCTTCGCCTTCGGTAAAAGATGTACCGGGGCTGGGTGTTTGGCCGACGACGATCCAGTTGCTGTCGAGCATCTGTGACCTGCCGCGACCGGTGGCATCCTCGCTACGCGAGAAGAAGACTCCGGTGGCCTGGATCGCGTTCTGCGCGTCTTGCAGGTTCATGCACACGACGTTCGGCATGATCGATGCCTCATCGACGGTCGGCGGAGGAGCGGCAGTAGTTCGCTGCGGAGTGGTCGCAGGCTGGGGTGGGGACGTCACCTCGCTCGTTGTCGGCGACGCTTCCCCGATGGCCGACTGGGTGGTCGTCGGCGACTCCGTTTCCTGTTCCGCGGTACTGCACGCGGCACCGGTCGCGAGTATCGCAACGAGAGAAACAGCAAGGGAAAAGTGTCGAGCGCGCATGGGTCCTCGTTTCGGTAAAGCCCGCGAAGTGCGAACCCGAACCGTAGGGCGCAAAAGGTGACTTGCGTCGACTGTCGGTGCAATTCGGTTTGTTCAGACGAACGGGTTGGTCATCAGAAACCTCGTGTTCCGACGGTGCCGACCACCAACCCGACGTACTTCGGGGACTCAAGGTGCGGCGCAGCACTTCGGTTTAACCGCCAGACTTCAACTCGACAGACAGACCTCGATCGAAGTCTGTCAGTCGAGTTGAAGTCTGGGAGTGAGGGCGAACAGCGGCTGGGTGGTGGCATGAGCGCACCGAACCCGCTAGATTGTTCAGCATGCTGAACAATGTCGAGGTGCCTAGAGCGTGCCGCCACTCGCCGAGGACTGAGGGGCGAGTGTGACACCTGCGGAACAGGTCTCGATTCCACTGGCGCTGTTCGACTTCGTGCCGGTGGTCTTCGGTGCTCTTGGGGCATTCATCGTCGCGCGCCGAATCGGCTGGCTCCCTGCGTATGTCGGCGCCGCCCTTATCTTCGCCGGTGGATTCGCGAAAGCTACTTGGAAACTCCTGGCTGCCTCCGGCGTTGCTGACATCCCCAGGCTGGCGGAGGGGTTGTTTCCACTCATGGGATGCGGGTTTCTGCTGCTCGCCGCAGCTGCGTGGGGAGTCCGCAACCTCGCGGTCGCTCTCCTTCTCATGGGTCTGGCGGCTGTTGGTGTGGCGGTACCGGCGATCGCGGACTGGTACCTGATCGCGGTGATACTCGGATCGACAGCGCTCTACGCCGCCCTCGCTCGCGACGCGTGGAAGGTCCGTGATCTCACGACGGTGGCGCTGCTCGCCGTGTGCCTGGTGGCGGCTTACACGCTGGGGCCGCTGGCGGGTCGAGAACAGACGCTGTCGCTGCAGTGGCTCGAGCAGTCGATCAACGCGGTCGGCCAGGCAGCTTTCGCGCTCGCCGCTTGGCGGCTGACGCGTGTGGTTCGCTCGGATGCGGCACCGGGCGGGACCGGGGTGCTGACGCAGCGCAGCGTCTGACGCAGCACGCCGACTGAAAATATCGCCTGTCTACCAGGTGATCTCGATCTCCAGCTCGGATTCGTCCTCGCCCCGCTCGATCTCGAGCTTCAACTGGACCCTGGCCGGGATGTCCACGCGGACGGTCTTGTTGTTCTCCACGAAGGACACTTCGTTGTGTCGCGCGATGGCGTCCGCGAGTTCGTGAATCTTCTTCGCCGCCTCCTCGCGAGTCAGTTCCGTCTTGGTCTTGTGCTCGAACAGTTCGTCGCTCATCAGTCCATCTGAACCGACCGGATGGGTCCGGTCAAGCGACATGCGTGCCGAGAAACGCCGACCCCGTGACACGGACACCTTCTGGTCACCCGCGCTTCACGATCCATTGAAAGTGCTGCGCGACCCTGAGGATCATGACCCAACCCGAACGAGTCGGCACCCCGTCACGACGCACGATTCTGCGCACCGCCGCTGCAGGCGCGCTGCTCGTCCCGGTCGGATCGGCGATGGCGGCCTGTGGGTCGTCGAATACTGGTTCGGCGGCGCCGAGCCTAGTCCGGAATCG
Organism: Gordonia sp. ABKF26; assembly: GCF_041103195.1. Lineage (NCBI taxonomy): Bacteria > Bacillati > Actinomycetota > Actinomycetes > Mycobacteriales > Gordoniaceae > Gordonia > Gordonia sp. ABKF26. The sequence continues at coordinate 5,606,491 of NZ_JBGCVZ010000003.1, read as the reverse complement.
CCCCGTTCTCACTCATGGAGTGGCCTCCGGGGAGGTCACCAGCGGAGGGGCGCTCGTGTGGGCGCGGTCAGACCGTCCGGCGACCATGATCGTCGAGACGGCGTCGAGCGAAACCTTCAGCAATGCACGGAAACTCCGTGGACCGATGCTCACTCCCGCCGGCGATGGGACCGGCCGACTGCGGGTGGCCGGTCTGGAACCCGGGCAGACCGTGCACTACCGCGTCACTCTCGAAAGTGAGGACGGGGCGCTGTCCGAACCGGTGACCGGCGTCTTCACCACCGCTCCGGTGCGAGAGAGGGACATCAGGTTCCAATGGTCCGGCGACGTGGTCGGTCAGGGGTGGGGAATCAACCCCGACATGGGCGGGATGACCATCTTCGGCACCATGGCCGATCGCGATCCGCAGTTCTTCGTCCACTCCGGCGACGCCATCTACGCCGACAACCCCGTCGAACCGATGCAAGAGCAAAATGACGGCAAGGTCTACCGCAGTATCACCAGCCCGGCGAAGGAACAGGTGGCGCAGACCGTCGACCAGTTCCGCGGGAACTACGCATACAACCTGACGGACCATCATTTTCGACGCTTCGTCGGGTCTGTCCCGCAGCTGGTGCAGTGGGACGATCACGAGGTCGTCAACAATTGGTTCCCGGGCGAGAGCCTCGCGGGGCAGGGGCGCGAGGGTTACACCGAGATGAGCGTCGATGTGTTGGCGCGCAATGGACGTCAGGCCTGGCAGGAATGGCAACCCGTCGAGATCGGCTCCGTTGATCGTGTGTATTGCAAGGTCTCGTACGGCCCGCTGCTGGACGTTTTCCTTCTCGACATGCGCAGCTACAAGGACCCGAATCCCGATGCCTGGTCGGAAGACAACGCCGACGGTCTACTCGGCGCCGAACAGACGCAGTGGCTCATCGACGGACTCCGGGGTTCGCGGGCCACGTGGAAGATCGTCGCCAACGACCTGCCGCTGAGCATCGTCGTAGAGGACAAGAACACGACACCGGCTGATGGCCCGAAGGCGATGGAAGCAGTCGCGCAGGGAGACGACGGTGACCCGCTCGGTCGTGAGATTGCATTCTCCCGCATCCTTTCTCAGACGAAGAACGTTCCGAACGTGGTGTTCCTCACCGCCGATGTCCACTACGCCGCCGCGATCTCCTACGAGCCCGACCGCGCGGGCTTCCAGGACTTCTCGCCGTTCTGGGAGTTCGTGGCCGGACCACTGCACGCCGGAGCGTTCCCCGAGAGTCCGCTGGACCGTACATTCGGTGCCGAGTACGAGTTCGTTCACGCGCCGACGGAGTCGAATGTGTCGCCGGCCGAGGGGTTCCAGCACTTCGGTGAGGTCACGATCGACGGCAGGACCAAGGTGCTGAGTGTGACTCTGGTCGACGCATCGGGAAAGGACCTGTACCGAAAGGACCTCGAGCCGGCGTCGTGACGACCCGTTGACAGAGTGCGGGATTCGTCCCGGAATCCGGTGCCTGTTCCGCACTCTCGGAAGCGCTCACTCGCTCAACGGCCGCAGGAATTCACCCGTCACGTCGACGGCGGGGGCCGACGACCCGCCGCCCACCACCAGGGTTGCGAACGCCAGGTCCCCGACGATCCCGGCGAACCAGCCATGCGGGTTCTTGTTGTCCCCGTACTCGGCGGTGCCGGTCTTGCCGCCCAAGCCGGGAATGTCCCGGAGTGCGGTGGCTGTACCCCGAGTGACCGTGTCACGCATCATGCCCCGAAGTGCACGAGTGACATCGTCCGAGATCTGTTGGGGTTCGATGTCTCCCGTCGTTCGCTGACCCTGAATCAAGCTGGGGACGACGGTTTCGCCGCGCGCGAGACTTGCCTCGGCGAGCGCAAGGCCGAAGGGGCTCACGGTCACCGTGCCCTGACCGATGCCGTTCTCGACACGTAGCGCGGGGGAGTCGGCTCTGGGTACCGAGCCGGTCACGGTCGTCAGGCCAGGAACGGTGTAATCCGCGCCGATGCCGAAGCGGCGCGCCATCGTCGTCAAGGCGTCGTCGGAGAGCTTGTTCGCGAGTGCGCCCATCGTCGTGTTGCACGACCGTGCGAACGCAGTGGGCAGTGGCACGGTCCCCAGGTCGAAGTCATCCTCATTCGGGATGGTCCGCCCCTCGATGGTGGCGCGACCGGGGCAGCGGACCTGCGAACCGACTTGCACCGCCTCGGCATCGAGCGCAGCGGCGGTCGTGATGGTCTTGAAGGTCGAACCCGGTGGGTACAGGCCGGACAGCGACACCGACCCCGACTTGTCGGCGGCGCCGTTTTGTGCGACGGCGACGATGCCCCCGGTCGAGGGCTTGATTGCGACGATCATGGCTGGGCGTCGGTCACCGTCGACGGCGAGCTGAGCCCGGGTCTGGATATCCCGGTCGATGGTGGTTCGCACCGGCGGTGTCGGACCGGGCTGAGCCGAATCCACCAGGTGGGTGGGAGTGCCCTCGGCGTCGACTATCTGAACCGACCACCCGGCCGTGGCGTCGACCGCCGTGCGCCAGATGTCCTCGAGCCCCGACATCGCCGGCGAGTGGAGAGCTTTCGTCGCGCTGAGGAGCGCGCCCTGCTCGGTGAGCGTGACGCCGGGGATGGCTGCCACGTCGCGCTTCACCCGGCCGATGTCGGAGTCGCGGAGTCGGATGACCGTGTGTTGCGGAGCGTCGTTGCCCTCGAAGCTCGCGCGGATCCCGGCTGCCGTCATCCCGGGTTCGACAGGCCGGAGCGCACGCGCGAGTGTGGCTGCCGAATTGAGTTGGGCGCGCGACAGGCTCACCAGCGTCACGGGTTGCCACGTCATGAGGGGTCGACCGTTGGTATCGAGCACCGGGGTTCGGTATGCGCGATCGTCGCTGTAGGAGAACGATTCTCCGGCACGGAGCTGTCGGTGCATCACCGACGGCTGCCACCGGACCCGCCACTGCGAATTCGACTCCACGAGCGTCACAGAGGTCTGATATTCGACACTGCGGTCCCGGATCTGCCAACGATGATCGAGCGAACCGCTGACCTCCTTGTCGTCGACGAGGCTGCCGGTCACCGAGAGTTTCGGCGTCTGACCCATGCCGTCGAACACCGCTGCGATCGCCGCGCCTGCCGCTGCCGGATCGTCGGTGAGCGCCGCAGCACCGGTGGCATCACCCTTCTGCAGAGCAGCGGCGAACGACCGCAACGCATCCTCCGGCGAGTCCGAGGTCAGGAAGCACCCCGACACCGTGCCCACGATCACCGCACATGCACTCAGGAGTGCCCACCAACGACGCATGTCCGCAAGCCAACCCATCGGGCCACCGTGACGCAAAGTTTCGGCACGCGATAGGACGATAGTGATTCGCTATCGCCGCTGTTGGGACGCCCCATCAACCTCCGTCATCGGGCGTCCGCAATTCGGTGACGACGGCGCGCGCGACCGACCCGATCGCACGATCGACCTCCGGTAGGGCCATCTCGGATCTCGCACTCATCGTGAACACCGCGATCGCGACCGGCAGCTCGCCGGGGAACTCGACGACCCCGGCCTCGTTGCGGACGGCGACGAGCGTGCCCGTCTTTCCCGCGACGCTGACTCGTCGGAACGGAAACCCCGACGCGAGTCGCGAAGTGAACACCTGCTTCCTCATCGTCTGGCGGACGAACTCGCACGATGGTGCGGACGCTGCGCGATCGGTCCAGACCGCGTCGAGCAGGGTCGTGCAGTCGCGCGGTGTCGCGGAGCTGGAGTAGGCGGCGTCGTAGGCGCTGACCGACGCGTCGAGATCGGGATCGGCCAGTGCGGCGAATGCCTCGGCGACCGTACTCGTGCCGGTCTCCCGCTGCAGACGTTCGTGAAGTTCGGCGACACCTCCGACGATCCGGGTGTTCGTCAGGCCCAGTTCGACGAGATCGTCTCGGACCTGCTGCAATCCGATCTGGGCAAGGATGACGTCGGCGGCGACATTGTCGGACACGGTCATCATCGACGTTGCGAGGTCACGCCAGGACAAGGTCACCGGATCCACGAAGAGCGCGAGTCCGGTCGGGCCCTGAGCCCAACGGGTGGGATCGACGGTGACCGACGCGGAGAGATCGATGTCGCCGCGATCTGCCATGCGGCACAAAGAGATCAGCACGGCCAATTTGTAGACCGACGCGAGGACGACCGGCGTGTCGGCGTCGTGGCAGTACTCGATGGGCGTCGGGCCGATCGTCCGAACATGCACACAACCAGAACAACCTGCGTCGGCGAAAGACTCGCGGACAACCCGATCGAGTTCGGTACGGACGGACTCGGGCAGGGTCGACGATGCGCTCACGAGGCCTTGCCGATCCGGTAGAGGGCAGCGGTGACGACTTCGGCCACCTCGCCGAGGCCGGGTTCGCGATACACGACCCGAAGGCGCAGGGCGGTGGCGTCCCGGCCGATGGGAACGCAGCCGACGGCCTCGACCGCGGCGAGGGCGTCACGATCGGCGGTGAGCGCGAAGGCGTGCCCGGCGGCGACCGCCGCCAGCACCTGATCGGCCGAGGTCACCGGATGCAACTGCGGGTCGAGTCCCGACTCGCGGAGCCGGTCGATCAGCTGGTCGTGTGCCGGCGGGTTGAACGATCGCGGCGTGTGGCAGAACCGCAAGTCGGCCAGTTGCCGCAGGCGCGGCCGGTCGGTAGATGCCACCGGGTGCGTTGCAGGCACCACCACCGAACGCTTGAGTACGACGACCGGCCCGACCCCCAACGAGCCGGTGACACAGGGTGCTTCGACGACGGCGAGGTCGATGGTACCTGCCGAGACCTGTTCGATGAGGTGCACTGTCGAGGCGCTGACGGAGTCCTGCCCTGATGTCACACCTGCGATGCGCTGTGCCAGAGTGGCCGTGATCGTCGAGCCGACGAGTGATGCAGCACCCCAACGTAATACCTCAGTTCGTTCGTGGAGTCGACGGGCTTCGCCGAGGAATCTCGAGGCGTCGTCGATGAGCAGTCGGGCTCGGGGTAGGAGTTCGCGGCCGGCGTCGGTCAGCTCGGCGCCGCGCGTGGTGCGTCGGATGAGCTGCAGACCCAACTGCTTTTCCAGACGCCGCAGACCCTGCGACACCGGCGGCTGCGTCATCTCCAGGCGGGCCGCAGCCTCGCCGAAATGGCCCTCCTCGGCCACGGCGACGAAGAACCGCAGGTGCCTGATCAGATCCACGCGTTCCAGGATGGCATGGTGGGTGCAGTAAGTCTCTGAGCGAGGAGAAGCAGCGTGGATACGTTCACCACCGACGGACTGATCTTCGAGGTGACGGATTTGGGAGCCGACGACGACCCGACTGTGGTTCTCCTTCACGGATTCCCCCAGGACCGCACGGCGTGGGACGCGGTAGGTCAGTCGCTTGCCAGACGTGGCTTTCGGGTCCTGATCCCGAACCTGCGTGGTTACTCGCCTGAGGCGTGTCCGCGGCCGGTGTCGCGGTACGGGTTGCCACGCCTCGTCGCCGACATCATCGCGTTGCTCGACGCGGCCGAGGTCGACAGCGCTCACGTCGTGGGCCACGACTGGGGAGGGGCTTTGGTGTGGACGATGCGCAGAACTCACCCACACCGACTGCGTACCGCCACCATCGTGTCGACCCCGCACCCCCAGGCCCTGGCGTGGGGTATGACGCGAACAAAGCAAGCTCTGAAGAGCTGGTACATGCTCGCGCTGACTCTGCCGGCCGCGCCGGAATACGTCCTGACTAGACACTTGGCTCGATTCTTGGAGCGATCAGGTCTCTCTGAGGACCGTGCAAGCCACTATCAGCAACGTCTGAAGCGAAGAGGTGCCGCGCGGGGCGCAGTCAACTGGTATCGGCGGATGTTGTTCGAGATGCTTCGGCCGCCGAAGCACCGCCGCCCGCCGTCATCGCATCAGAAGGTGCCCACGGTCTACATCTACGGTCGCGACGATCCGTTCTTCAGTAGGGCTGTGATGCGCAAGACCGCCGAAGTCGCTCGCGGGGTGGACGTTCGCGAGATGCGTGGTGGTCATTGGCTACCGGAGTCCGAACCGGACGCTTTGTTGCACAGCATTGTTCGGCAGGTATCGAATGTCAGTGCCGACTGAACCGGCCGGCGCATGTATCGCGCTTACTGCGGGGGGCCTTGGTGTGCTGCGCAGCAGATGGGTGTGTTATCGACTTCTCCTCCGGCAGAGGAAGTTCTCGGGTCGAACGCCTTGGAGATCGGGATGATTCTTGTTCCCAATGCAGCTGCAGCTCATCGACGTTGCGGCAGTTTGCGCCGGACTTTGGACACAACTGCCGCAACTCGAACCGCGGCCCCGAAACGGGACCGTGCATGGCCTTCACAACACCACAGTGACTAGCTAATCGTCGCTAACAACCGCATTTTGGGTGTGCGCTGGACCGGACCATGGCTAAGGTGTGTGTACCACGTGTCGAGCCGTCGTCGCCTATCCTCTGAGCTGGGCAAGTTCGTCGCGGAGGTTTTCGCGAGCGCGACGTTCCCAGTGGGCCCGGCCGTAGTCCGTTTTGTACAGCGAGTCCATGTCAAGTAGATGGTTGAGAACGGTAGTCCGACCTGCTCTGTAAGCATCGTCTTCGACGGCAGAGTATTCGTCGCGGACACTGGAGTTGTAGGCGGCATACTCGCTGGGGCTGCTCGCCAGTATCGACAAGTCCGCGTCGCACAGTGCCGCCGCGTTCTGGTCGCAAATGTCGGTGGTGTGCGTAGCGGTGACTCGAACAAGCCGTGCGACCTCGGGCGCACACGCACGACCGGTCAGCATCGTCTCGGCAAGGCTGGCGGACTTTTCTTCATTGTCTGGAGAGCCAATCTCGTAGACAGAATCGTGAAACCATGCCGCAAGCTGAACTGCTTCTTCATCGAATGGAGTACCGGCAGAACGTAGTACGGAAAGCGAGCTGATGACTTGATTCAAGTGTCGAACGTCATGGTACTTCCGATGGGGCTCGCTCCATCGGCTGATCAGCGCATCCCGATCCTGTGTGTTTAGGTATGCGGTTCCATGCTCAGGCATGAAACTCGCCCTTGGGTAGGCGTTGCCGAGCCGTTGACGGCCACCCTTCCGCTGGGGTGGTAATGGTCCAGTTGTCGGGAACTCGGCTGAAATCCATCCATCGACCATGTCCCAAGTAGAGCGAGTACGCCTCTTCGTCCGGGAAGTTGCCCATTCGCACATAGATCGACTCGCCGTCGAAGTTTCCGACGTACCACGAGCTGTCGAGCGGATCGGCAACAAAGTCGATCTGTGTGGCGAGCGCTTGGTCGAGGTCTGCAACGATGGACGCACGTGTTACCACTCTGACTCCTAAGTGTTAATCGTCGAAGTGTGCGGAACTGACCATATCGTTCAGGGCTGACCACGTCTCAAGGCGAGTTGACGCGGTAGTACCCGTGCACTGCAGGAGGTAGGCCACATTGCCCCGTCGATATGCCTCGAACTTATTGACCGTGTAGAGCCATTTGCCGTCATCTTCTCGATGACTGCCTGCTTGTATGGTCGCTCCTTCGGTACGCGTACTTATCGGATACCGGTCCGCGCGTTGCTCGGTCCACTCCGGAAACTCGCGAGCCTCGACGAAGGCGTGATCGAACAAGTCGTTTATATCAACCGTCGCGTCCACTACGAAACGTGTCAGGATCACGGTGACGTTGTCCGTAAAGCCTTCTTCTTGGGCTTGTTGCGCTAAATACAAGGCTATGAGCCCTAATTGCGTACCTGCGGGGTCGGCTCGATATTCGACAGCGTCGACCTCGATGCGCACGTCACCCGGGAGTGTTCGAGGATCGGCGACGCGTGATTGAACTACCGCCATCCGCTCAAGTCTGTCGTACAAAGTCCAGTTCTCGCTCAATCGAACAGGCCACCAATCTGCTTTCCGAATGTTCCTCCGATAAGTCCGCCGGCAAGGCCACCGACGACTACCCCGATGCCGACTCCGATAGGACCACCTGCTGCGCCTGCCAACGCACCGTACTCGGCGCCCGCCCACGCACCACCGACGGTACCTACGCCACTTCCCGCCGCTTCAGGGACGCTCTCCTCGCCATTCTTGACTTGGTTGTACCCGTCGTAAACCTCGTAGGCCACTGCCGCTGGTAGGGCGATCTTCGCCGCAACCTTCGTGGCTGTTGCGCCCATGCGGTCGGGAGCTACTTCTACTGGGCCAGCTCGAGGCGCCCGTGATTCAACCTCCCTTGGATCCGGCAGAACCGGCTTGTCCGGGTCTACCCCGAGACGCGTATTCACGGACTCGCGGCTTGTGGATGAAGACCTGATTATGTCGTCAAGTGCCTGCTCGCGGCTCATCCCATATTTTTGAGCTTTGTGCTCGATCAGTTGTTCCATATTCTTGTTTGGCTCTTCACGAAACAGCTGGGATGCGAGGTTTTGATCCGCCATAAGGGCGCGAGCCTTCGTTCGGATCTCGTTCCGAAGCTCTTGCGCAATCAGTGCCCGCTGATCCAATGGCATATCAGACTTTGCCAAAGTGTCATTGAGGGACTTAAGTCTCCGTTCGGCTTCTGCGTAGTAACTCCGAGTCTCGGAATTCGTCAGTGATCCATCCGGGTAGTGTGGAAGACCAAGCGATGCAATACCGAAGACGCCCGCATAGGTACCGTCAAATGCTCCCGGTGGAATCTGTTCAGGACGAAGTTCTCCGTCTGCTGCTTTGATCGCCGCGGCCAGATCATCATCCGCAGCCTCTGCATTGATCAACAGTTGGTTGACTCGAATCTGAAGCGCCGTCCGAAGGGACTCCCTCTTCTCCGAGTCCTCGGCGGAAATCACGGTCTGTAGGGTGGAGGCCACTCTGCCGCTATCCTCGACGATAAAGCCATTGCTAAACGCGTCGCCGCGGATCTGGCCGAGGACTCGCTTGATGGTTTCGACCTTTTGTGCCGCAGCCCGCGCGGCCGCAGCTATCGTGGCGACTTGGTTTCCGTGAGCATCGAAGTCAACCCGGGCCCGACCAATGGAACGCTTTGCGGCTGCGGCGGTGTCACCGTCCCAAGAAGAGAACGTATCCAGGTTCTTCAGATTAGTTGATTGAGTCGTGCAGTGTTCTGCTTGGCCAGCGCACACGCGGAAAACCGCTTCAATGTCCGCTGCATTCCAGCGATCGATATCGGATATCGATATCACAAGTTGAGCATTCGGTCCGAGACCGGGGGAGCGACGTCCGCTTGGCCATCGCTAGGCGGTTTCGCGAGGTTGGCGGCTGAAATACTGTCATCGAGTTCGAACTTGTACGCCGCGGCTACGAACCGAGCTGAGTTCTCTCCGAGACGTGCGGTCAGGTCCCGCGCAGACGCCTGCAGTCCACCAACTCGTTCTGCCAATGCTCGAGCCGACGCGCCCACCCAGCCAGCTTCAGCGGCCTCCGCCAAGGTCCGGAACCCGCCATGAAAAACGTCGATGGCCTCGTCGTGCCAACCGCCTAGCTGTTGACCCCCATACCGCAGATTGACAGGATCAACCGACACTCTCTCGCTCATTGCGACCCCCAGCTATCGACGAGCATGCGACCCGAGGTATTCGGACCCGTAACGATAGTAGTTGGGCAGGATCTTCCGTACGGGGTGCACGTTGCATCTGGGGATAGACCGGACGCAAGTCGGTTACCCGGCATGGGACGCGGCTACCAGCACTGCTGTTCCACAGACGGGCGCTTGTTGCCCAATCAGCGCAGGAACACCGCGGCGGATTCCGCGAGATCGAGCAGCGGTTGGGGGAAGACACCGAGCGCCACCGTCACCAGCGTGCACAGGGCGATCCCGGAGGTCGTCAGCACGCTCGGCTTCACCACATGCGGGGCGCCGGTGGTGGGGACGTCGTCGAAGAACATGGCCACGATGATGCGGATGTAGACGTAGGCGGCGATCGCGCTGCTGATGACGCCGACGACCACGAGCACGCCGCCGCCGGAGCCGGCGGCTGCGGCGAAGACGTCGAACTTGGCGATGAAACCGCTGGTCAGGGGGATGCCCGCGAACGAGAGCAGGTAGACCGCGAACATGGCGCCCACCAACGGGTATCGGCGTCCCAACCCCGACCATTGGGTGAGGTCGGTGGCCTCCCGGCCGGACAGGTGCGGGTTCCGTGGGGCGGGTGTCGTGCCGTGGACGGCGGCGCTGCGAGCGGAGGACCCGGCGGCGGAGTCGGGTTCGCGGATCACCGCGACGGTCGCGAAGGCGCCGAGAGTGGTGAACGCGTAGGCGGCGAGGTAGAAGAGCGTGGCGCCGAGACCGGCCTCGTCGAAGGCGATCAGGCCGAGCAGGATGAACCCGGCGTGTGCGATGGACGAGTACGCGAGCATCCGCTTCACGTCGTTCTGGGTCACCGCCATCACCGAGGCGATGACCATCGAGGCGATCGCCACCGCCCACAACGCGGGCTCCCACTGCTCGCGGAGCCCCTCGAAGCCGACGTAGAACACGCGCAGCAGCGCCCCGAAGGCGGCGACCTTGGTCGCTGCGGCCATGAACGCGGTGACCGGCGTCGGCGCGCCCTGGTAGACATCGGGAATCCACGAATGGAACGGCACCGCACCCACTTTGAAGAGCAGGCCCACGGCGAGCAGTGCCAGCCCGATGAGGGCCAGCGTGGTGTCGCCACCGCTGTCGGCAGTCGCGGAGATCGACGCACCGATCGTCGAGAGGTTGAGCGAACCGGTGGCGCCGTAGACGAATGCCGAACCGAACAGGAAGAACGCCGACGAGAACGCGCCCAGCAGGAAGTACTTCAGCGAGGCCTCCTGCGAGATGAGGCGCCGTCGCCGCGCAAGTCCACACAGTAGGTACAACGGGAGCGAGAACACCTCCAGCGCCACGAACATCGTGAGCAGGTCGCCGCATGCCGGGAACAGCATCATCCCACCCACCGCGAGCAGTGCCAGGGGAAAGACCTCGGTGGTGACCGCGCCGGCGCGGGTGGCCTCGAACTCGGCGTCGGTGTTGGGCACCGACGCCCCGGACGGGGTGAACATGTCGGCGTCGACGCCACCGCCGGCCGGGCCGCCGGTGGTGATGCCGTTGCCGGTCGACGGTCCATCCGGTCCGCCGACCCCGGCGAGCTTGCGCATCGTCACGGGCGCCACGACCCGCTCGAGGCGACGCTCGGCCATGAACCCGACCGCGACGATCGCGATGATCATCAGCAGCCCTTGCAGATACAGGGTCGGGCGGTCGATCACGACCGCGCCGGACATAGCGAACTCGCCGTTCGCGCCGTCGTGCGTCTGCGCGACCGTCACCGTGACCAGCGCGGCGAGGCCGACGATCAGTGCGCCCAGTGCGAGCGACAATTGCAGTGGGTATCGCAGTCGGCTGGGCGCGAAGGCTTCGACGAGCACCCCGATGACGCCGGCGCCGAACACGATGAGCATCGGCGACAGTGACGCGTATTCGACGCTGGGGGTGGCGATGGCGGCGAGCGTCATCGGACCGTCGGTGAGGGTTGTCGGGTTCATCAGTTGCCCTCCGCATCCGGTTCGGCCACCGCTGGTTCGGGCGCCTCGACGCCGACTGTGGTGAGAGTTGCCTGCACTGCGGGATCGATCAGGTCGATCATCGGCTTCGGGTACACCCCCAGCGCGATGAGCAGCGCGAGCAACGGGGCGACGACCACCAGTTCACGTCCCGCCAGGTCGCGCATCGACGATCCTCGGACATCAGGTGCCTTCGGTGGCCCGCCCATCATGCGCTGATAGGTCCACAGGATGTAGATCGCAGAGAGGACGAGCGCCGAACAGGCGACCACTGCGGCGACCGGATAGCGGGTGAATGTGCCGATGAGGACCAGGAACTCGCTGATGAACGGTGCGAGACCGGGGAGGGAGAGAGTGGCGAGTCCGGCGACGAGGAAGGTGCCCGCGAGGACCGGCGCGACCTTCTGTACCCCGCCGTAATCGGCGATCAAGGTGCTCCCGCGCCGGGACACCAGGAACCCGGCGATGAGGAACAGTGCGGCGGTCGAGATCCCGTGGTTGACCATGTAGAGGGCGGAGCCGGTCTGGCCCTGATCGGTCATCACGAAGATGCCGAGGATGATGAAGCCGAAGTGGGAGATCGACGTATAGGCGATCAGCCGCATCACGTCGGTCTGGCCGATCGCCAGCACCGCGCCGTAGACGATGCTGACCACCGCCAGCCCACAGACGAGCGGCGCGAAGTACTGTGACGCGTCCGGGAACAGCTGCATGCAGAATCGCAGCATCGCGAAGGTCCCGACCTTGTCCATCACGGCCATCATCAGTACCGCCGAGGCCGGAGTCGCCGCGACCGCGGCGTCGGGCAGCCACGAATGCAGCGGCCACAGCGGCGCCTTGACCGCGAACGCGAACAGGAAGCCGAGGAACAGCAGCTTGGCCAGTCCGGTCGAGTCGTCGATCTGTCCGCTCGCGACAGCGGCTGCGATGTCCGGCAGTGCGAAGGTTCCGCCACCGTCCGCACCGACTCCGTTCTGGGCGGTCACCACGTAGAGTCCGATCACCGCGGCCAGCAGAACGAGGCCACCGAAGAGGTTGTACAGCAGGAACTTCACCGCGGCCGCCGACCGGTTGGGTCCGGTGCCGAACCCGCCGATCAGGAAGTACATCGGGATGAGCATCGCCTCGAAGAAGATGTAGAACAGCAGCACGTCGAGCGCGACGAAGCTCATCAGCACCATCGCCTCGGTCGCGAGGAACAGCGCCAGGTAGATGTGCGGGCCCTTCTGTGCGCGGCCGACCGAATTGTCCAGCGAGCCCGACGATTCGACGTCGCGCCAACCGGCGACGAGCAGAAGTGGCAGGAGCGCCGCGGTCAGCAGTATCAAGACCAGCCCGATGCCGTCGAGCCCCAATCCGTACCGCGTACCCAACGCCGGTATCCAGCTGACGTCCTCCACGAACTGGTACCGCTCGCCGTCCGGATCGAAACCGATCGCGAGACCGATCGACAGGGCGAGAACGGCCACGGACACCACGAGCGCGAACCACTTCGCCGCGGTCACCCGATGTGCCGGGACTGCGAGGACGAGCGCGGCGCCGACCGCGGGCGCGACCCAGAGGACGGTCAGCCAGGGGATGCTCACAGGACGTTCACCGCCATCACCAGGGCGACGATCACAGTGGTGCCGGCGAACATCGACAGGGCATAGGACCGGACATATCCGTTCTGCCACCCGCGTATTCGTCTCGACGCGCCGGTCACCGCATCACCGACGCCGCTGGTGAGCGCGTCGACGCCGTCGGACTCGACTGCGACGAGGCCGGCGGTGACCCGCTGACCCGGCCGCATCAGCAGCTCTTCGTTGACGGCGTCGCCGTACAGATCGAGTCGGGCGGCGACGGTGAGCACGGACACGTCCTCGGGTGCGGTCACCGGCACCGGCCGAGTCGCGTATCGACGGTAGGCGACAGCCACGCCGACGGCGACCACGAGCAGGATGATCGCCGTCATGGCCCACACCGGGATGAGGTGGTGCGGGGTGTGTTCGCCGACAACGGGTTCGAGCCACGTCTCCAGCGATCCGCCGATGGCCAGGAGGCCGCCCGAGGCGATGGACCCGAGTGCGATCAGGATCATCGGGCCGGTCATGACCCGCGGCGACTCGTGCGGGTGCGGTGCCGGCGAGTCCGTGCCGTCGTGCCAGCGCTTCTCGCCGAAGAAGGTGAGCAGCATGACCCGGGTCATGTAGAAGGCGGTGATCCCGGCACCGAGGAGTGCAGCGCCACCGAGGATCAGTCCCTTTGCCCCACCGGCACCGAACGCCGCCTCGATGATGTGATCCTTCGAGTAGAAGCCGGCGAACGGCGGCACCCCGATGATGGCGAGGTACCCGACGCCGAAGGTGACGAACGTGATCGGCATGAGGGTGCGCAGGCCACCGTAGCGGCGCATGTCGGTCTCGTCGTTCATCCCGTGCATCACCGAACCCGCGCCGAGGAACAGGCCTGCCTTGAAGAATCCGTGGGTCAGCAGGTGCAGGATGGCGAATGCGTAGCCCGCCGGCCCGAGCCCGGCGGCCAGGACCATGTACCCGATCTGACTCATCGTCGACGCGGCGAGCGCCTTCTTGATGTCGTCCTTCGCGCAACCGATGATCGCGCCGAACAACAGGGTGACCGCGCCGACGACCACGACCCCGACCTGGGCGGCGGGGGCGAGGTCGAAGATCGGACCCGAGCGGACGATGAGGTAGACGCCCGCGGTCACCATGGTCGCGGCGTGGATCAGCGCCGACACCGGGGTCGGTCCCTCCATTGCGTCGCCCAGCCAGGACTGCAGCGGCACCTGTGCCGACTTGCCGCACGCGGCGAGGAGCAACACGAAACCCAGTGCGGTGAGGGTGCTCTCGCCCGCCTGGGAGGCGCTGCCGAACACCGCGGTGAAGGCCACCGAGCCGAACGTGGCGAACATGATCATGAGGGCGACGGCCAGCCCGATGTCGCCGACCCGGTTGACGACGAAGGCCTTCTTGGCCGCGGTGGCCGCCGACGGCTTGTGCTGCCAGAAGCCGATCAGCAGGTAGGACGCGAGGCCGACTCCTTCCCAGCCGAGGTAGAGGCCCAGATAGTTGTCGGCCAGGACGAGGACGAGCATGGCCGCGAGAAACAGGTTGAGGTAGGCGAAGAATCGACGACGATCGGGATCGTCCTGCATGTATCCGATCGAGTAGACGTGGATGAGTGAACCGACGCCGGTGATCAGGAGGACGAAGCACATCGACAGCTGATCGAGGAGAAGTCCGAAGTCGACCTGCAGCTCGCCCACCGGTACCCAACTGAACAGGATGTCCGACACGGCGCGGTCGTCGGCGCCACGAGAGACCATGCCGACGAACATGATCAGCGCGACCGCGAACGACGCGATCGCGAGGACCGTGCCGAGCAGGTGCCCCCACCGGTCGGTGACCCTGCCGCCGAGGAGAAGGATCGCGGCGCCGAGCAGCGGCAGTGCCGGGATCGACCAGAGCAGTGACGCAGTGAGTTCGGTGTTCACCAATCCTCCTCTACCGCTTCAGCAGATCCGCGTCGTCGACCGACGCCGAGCGGCGTGATCGGAAGATGGTCATGATGATCGCCAGTCCGACCACGACCTCGGCGGCGGCGACGACCATCGTGAAGAACGCGATCACCTGGCCGTCGAACGACTGGTTCATCCGGGCGAAGGTGACGAACGCGAGATTGGCCGCGTTGAGCATCAGCTCGACACACATGAAGACGACGATCGCGTTGCGTCGCAGCAGCACTCCGGCTGCGCCGATGGTGAACAGCAGCGCCGAGAGGTAGAGATAGTTCTCCGGATTCATCGGTCACCCGGATCGTCGGGCCGGCGGTTGCGCAGAGTGCGTGCGGCCAGGATGGCGTTCACCGACAGGTCCGACGGCGATCCGTCGGGCAGGCGTGCCGGCACGTTGACCGCGTTGTGACGCGCATACACACCCGGCGTCGGCAGCGGAGTGAGATTCACCCCGGCGCGGAACCGGGCCTGCGACATCTCCTTCTGCGTCAGGCGCGGTCCGAAACGCTCCCGGTGC
The DNA here is from genome assembly GCF_041103195.1 of Gordonia sp. ABKF26. Taxonomy (NCBI): domain Bacteria; kingdom Bacillati; phylum Actinomycetota; class Actinomycetes; order Mycobacteriales; family Gordoniaceae; genus Gordonia; species Gordonia sp. ABKF26. The sequence continues at coordinate 5,590,962 of NZ_JBGCVZ010000003.1, read as the reverse complement.
GCGAGCACCATGGCCCCGAGTGTGGCGGCGATGAGGAGTGCACCGGTCAGCTCGAACGCCCACAGGTAGCGGACGAAGATCAGTTCGGCGATGGCCTCGACGGAGGAGTCGCTTCCGGCGGCCATGACGCCGGGACCCGTGGCGCCGGTGACGACACCGACCGTCGCGCTGCCGATCCCGGCGATCAGCAGGATGCCGAAGCCCAGACCGATCAGTGCGGCCGACAATCGCTGACCGCGCAACGTCTCTCGCAGTGAATCCGAGGAGTCGACGCCGATCAGCATGATGACGAACAGGAACAGCATCATCACCGCGCCGGTGTACACCACCACCTGCACCACACCGAGGAACAGCGCGCCCTGTGCGACGTAGAAGACGGCGAGCACGATCATCGTGGTGGCCAGGAAGATCGCCGAGTACACGGCCTTGGTGGCGAAGACGACGCCCAGCGCGCCCGCAACCGCGACGGCACCGAGAACCCAGAACTGGATTGCCTCACCGGTGGAGGTGCGCACCACCTCGTCGGCGAGCCACAGCGTGCCCGCGGGGGTCATGGCCGTGTCTCCCGTGCGCTGCTGTCACGCACAGTCGGATTCGGCAGGGTCACGCGACCGTCGGCAGTCACCTCGCCTCGGTAGTAGTTCTCCTCGGTGGAGCCCGGCGCCATCGCGTGCGGCGGCGCGTCGACGCCGGGCTTCAGCGGGGCCAGCAGACGGTCCTTCTCGTAGATGAGGTCGGCGCGGTTGTCGTCGGCGAGTTCGTAGTCGTTGGTCATGGTGAGTGCGCGCGTGGGGCACGCCTCGATGCACAGCCCGCAACCGATGCAGCGCAGGTAGTTGATCTGGTAGACGCGCCCGTACCGTTCGCCGGGCGAGTAGCGTTCGTCGGCGGTGTTGTCGGCACCCTCTACGTAGATGGCGTCGGCGGGGCAGGCCCAGGCGCACAGCTCGCAGCCGATGCACTTCTCGAGGCCGTCGGGATGCCGATTGAGTTGGTGGCGACCGTGATAGCGGGGAGCGGTGGGCCGCTTCTCCTCGGGATACTGCTCGGTGATCGTGGGCTGGAACATGCCGCCGAATGTCACGCGCAGTCCGCTGACCGGTCTCAGGAAGTCAGGCATCGGTGGTCTCCCTCACGCTGCGGGGCATGGGCGGCACGGGGAATCCGCCGGCCATGGGATCGAATTCGTCGGATGCCGCCGGGTCCCCGGACTCCTCGGACGGGTCCGGGATGTCGGGTACCCGCATCAGCCGCCAGACCGCGTAGGCGATCAGTCCGGTGACGACGAGCCCGGCGCCGGCGGACACGAGCGCGCGGGTGAGGTCGGCCCCGTCACCGGCGAAAGCCGCGCGGATGATCGCGACGACCATCACCCAGGTGAGCGAGATGGGGATCAGGACCTTCCAGCCCAGATTCATGAACTGGTCGTATCGCAAGCGCGGCAAGCTGGTTCGCAGCCAGATGAACACGAACAGGAACGCCCACACCTTCAGCGTGAACCAGAGGACCGGCCACCAGCCGGAGTTCGCCCAGTCGAAGATGCTCACCGGCCACGGCGCCTGCCACCCACCGAGGAACAGCGTGGTGGCCAGCGCGGAGACGGTGACCATGTTGATGTACTCGGCGAGCATGAACATCGCGAACTTCAACGACGAGTACTCGGTGTGGAACCCGCCGACCAGTTCGCCCTCGGCTTCGGGCAGATCGAAGGGCGCCCGGTTGGTCTCGCCGACCATCGAGATGGCGTAGATGACGAACGAGGGCAGGAGCAGCAGCACATACCAGTGGTGTTCCTGCGCGGCAACGATTCCCGATGTCGACATGGTCGAGGCGTCGAGGAACACGGCGGCGAAGGTGAGTCCCATCGCGATCTCGTACGAGATCACCTGGGCGGTCGAGCGGAGTCCGCCGAGCAGCGGGTAGGTGGAGCCCGACGACCAGCCCGCCAGCACGATCCCGTAGACGCCCACCGACGTCACGGCCAGGACGTACAGCACCCCGACCGGGAGATCGGTGAGCTGCAACGGCGTCTGGTGACCGAACACCGACACCATCGGTCCGAACGGGATGACCGCGAAGGCCATCACCGCGGGGACGACCGCGATGATCGGTGCGAGAAGATAGATCACCTTGTCGACGCCGGTGGGGATGATCCCCTCCTTGAGCGCGAGCTTGACGCCATCGGCGAGGCTCTGCAGAATCCCCCGGGGGCCGACCCGGTTCGGTCCGATCCGGGTCTGCATGCGCGCCATGATCTTTCGCTCGAGCAGGATGGCGATGAGCGGATTGACCACGAGGAACACGAACACGGCCAGCGCCTTGGCGACGACGAGCCAGATCGGGTCGTGCCCGAAGTCGTCGAGTGTGGGGAAATCGGCGGCGATGCTCACGCGGCACCCCCTTCGGCGTCGTCGGTGATGTCGACCGCTGCTGGGGCCGGAGCGAGGGCCACGAGGTCACCCTCCTGCGCGCGGAGCGCGGCGTGGACGTGTGAGCCGCGTGAGAACAGCGGGAGCCACACGACCCGATCCGGCATGTCGGTGATCTCGACCGGCAGGACGATGGCGCCGTCGGCGGTGCTGACGCGGAGACGGTCGCCCGCACCGACACCGGCTTCGGCGGCGGTCGACGGCGCGAGCCGGGCCACCGGCGGGCGGGCGGTGCCGGCGAGGTGCGGTTCCCCGTCCTGCAACCGGCCGTCGTCGAGCAGTGTGTGCCATCCGGCCAGAACCGCTTGGCCGGCAGCCGGACTGGGTTGCGTCCGGTCGACGGCGTCGATGGTGGTTCGGCGGCCCGACCACGCGCCGATCCGCCGCAGGTCGATGTGGATGGTCGGTACGTCGGCGCATCGGAGGTCGGCACCCATCTGCCGGGCGATCGCGTCGATGATGCGGTGGTCGGGCAGATGGCCCGAATCCTTCAGCGCAGTGGTGAAGCTGCGTGGGCGGCCCTCCCAGTCGACGAAGGTGCCTTCCTTCTCCGCGACGGCGGCCACCGGGAAGACGACGTCCGCGGATCGGGCGGCCGCGCTGAGGCGTTGCTCGAGGCTGACGACGAACGGCGCGGCCGCGAGGGCCTCGGTCGCCGCGGCCGGGTCGGGCAGGTCGTCGACGTCGACGCCGGCGACCACCAGCGCGAGTCCGTGATACCGCGCGGCATCGATGATCCTGGCGGTGTCGCGTCCCGCCCGCGGGTCGAGATCGGTACCCCAGACCGCGGATACCGCTGCACGAGCGGCATCGTCGGCGAGCGGCCGGCCGCCGGGCAAGAGGCCTGGCAACGCACCCGCTTCGAGCGCGCCTCGTTCGCCGGCGCGCCGCGGAATCCAGGCGAGTCGGGCGCCGGAGCGGTCGGCCAGCTCGGTGGCCGCGAGCAGTGCACCGGGCCGGGAGGCGAGCCGCTCGCCGACGAGGATGATCGAACCGGGTGCCCCGAGATGGGCGAGCACGGCGTCGGACCGCAGCACCCGGGCCTCGTCGCCCGGTACGACGGGGAACAGGGCGGCGTCGAGTTTGGCCGCTCCGCGACTCGCGAACGGTGCCACGGTCGCAATGCGTTGGCCTGCGGTGCGTACCGCACGGCGGAGGCGGAGGAAGACGATCGGGGACTCCTCCTCGGGTTCGAAGCCGGCGAGCAGCACCGCGGGGGCAGCGGACAGGTCGTCGTACGTGGCCGCGAGTCCGTGGCCGGCCACCCGGGCGGCGAGGAAGGCGGCCTCCTCGGTGCTGTGGCTGCGTACGCGGAAGTCGATGTCGTTCGTGTGCAGGACAGTTCGCGCAAACCGGGAGTACGCGTAGGCGTCCTCCACGGTCAACCGTCCGCCGGTGAGGACGCCGACGTTGCCGAGCGCACCGGACAGCCCCTCCGCGGCGGCGCGTACGGCATGCGCCCACGACACCTCGGTCAGCTCACCGTTCCGGTCGCGAACCAGGGGGGCGGTGATCCGCTCGGCCGAGGACGCGTAGGCGAACGCCCACCGGCCCTTGTCACAGTTCCACTCGGAGTTGACGTCGGGATCGTCACCGGCGAGGCGGCGCAACACCTTGCCACGACGGTGATCGGTGCGCTGGGCGCACCCGCTCGCGCAGTGCTCGCACACGCTCGACGTCGACACCAGGTCGAAGGGGCGGGCGCGGAACCGGTACTGCGCCCCGGTCAGTGCACCCACCGGACAGATCTGGACGGTGTTGCCGGAGAAGTAGGAGTCGAACGGTTCGTCGGCGTAGATGCTGACCTGTTGCAGCGCACCGCGATCCGCGAGTTCGATGAGCGGATCGCCGGCGACCTCCGTGGAGAACCGCGTGCATCGGGCACACAGCACACAGCGTTCCCGGTCCAGCAGGACCTCCGACGACAGCGGGACCGGTTTGGTGAAAGTTCGCTTGACGCCGTCGAATCGCGATTCGGAACGTCCGGCCGACATGGCCTGGTTCTGCAGGGGGCACTCGCCGCCCTTGTCGCACACCGGGCAATCCAGGGGGTGGTTGATCAGGAGCAGCTCCATCACCCCGCGTTGCGCTCCCGCCGCGATCTCCGAGCTGAGCTGGGTGCGGACCACCATCCCCTCGGTCGCCACCGTCGTGCACGACGCGAGTGGCTTGCGCTGCCCCTCGACCTCGACGAGGCACTGGCGGCAGGCGCCGACCGGGTCGAGAAGCGGATGGTCGCAGAACCGCGGGATCGTGATCCCGATCTGTTCGGCGGCACGGATGACCAGGGTGCCCTTAGGCACTCGGACGGCACGGTCGTCGATGGTGATGCCCACCAGGTTGTCGGTCGTCGCAGTGGGGTCGCTGCCGTGGGTGAGTGTCATCGGACGCCTCCCGACCAGACGGTCGATCGTGAGTGGTCGAATGGGCATCCGTGGTCGAGGTGGGCCAGGTACTCGTCGCGGAAGTACTTCAACGACGACACGATCGGACTGCCCGCGCCGTCCCCGAGCGCGCAGAACGACTTCCCCACGATGCTGTTGGTGACGTCGGCGAGGGTGTCGAGGTCGGCGGCGGTTCCGCCCTCGTGTTCCAACCGGTGGAGCAGTTGCACCAGCCAGTACGTGCCTTCGCGACACGGGGTGCATTTGCCGCAGGACTCGTGTTCGTAGAACTCCGTCCACCGCAGAACCGCACCGACCACGCACGTCGTCTCGTCGAAGATCTGCAGGGCCTTGGTGCCGAGCATCGAGCCGGCCGCCCCGACGCCCTCGTAGTCGAGCGGTACGTCGAGGTGCTCCGGCGTCAGGAGCGGCGTCGACGACCCGCCCGGAGTCCAGAACTTGAGCTCGTGTCCGGTGCGTACCCCGCCCGCACGATCGAGCAACTCGCGCAACGAAACCCCCAGCGGCGCTTCGTACTGCCCGGGGCGCGTGACATGACCCGACAGCGAGTACAGGGTGAACCCGGGCGACTTCTCGGTGCCCATGGACCGGAACCAGTCGACACCATTGCGGATGATCGCCGGGACACTGGCGATCGACTCCACGTTGTTCACGACCGTCGGACTCGCGTACAACCCGGCGACCGCGGGGAAGGGCGGGCGCAGCCGCGGTTGTCCCCGGCGGCCCTCGAGCGAATCCAGCAGAGCGGTTTCCTCACCGCAGATGTAGGCGCCCGCGCCGGCATGGACGACCAGCTCGAGATCGAAGCCGGAACCCAGGATGTCGGTGCCGAGATAGCCTGCGGCGTAGGCCTCGTCGACGGCGGTGCGCAGTCGACGGAGAACCGAGGCGACTTCGCCGCGAACGTAGATGAACGCGTGGTGCGCGCGGATGGCGTAGGCCGCGATGATCACGCCCTCGACGAGCGTGTGCGGCGACGCGAGCATCAACGGCATGTCCTTGCAGGTGCCGGGCTCGGACTCATCCGCGTTGACCACGAGGTAGTGCGGGACGGACGGGTCGGTCTGGGGAATGAACGACCATTTCATCCCCACCGGGAACCCCGCACCGCCGCGCCCGCGGAGACCGGAGGCCTTGATCGTCTTGATGATGTCGTCGGGAGGGGTTGTCAGTGCGGTCGACAACGCCCGATACCCGTTGTGGCGCCGGTGGTTGTCCAGGGTCCAGGATTCCGGCTCGTCCCAGTGGCGGGATAGGACCGGGGTCTCGGGGGGTTCGGGCTCGGGGGTGGGTGGTTGCGAGGTGGCTTCGACTCGGCGCCTCGCTCCGCTCGGTGCCGGCTCAACCAGCGGAGAAGAGTGCGGCTCATCCCGCAGGGAGGGGGACGGGTCAACCAGCGCCGAGGTGCGCTCGGCCGGCGGGGAGGCCGGCGGCGCCACGAGCACCCCGGCGAGGTCGCGTTCGGTCTCGCGGAACGACCGCACGGGACCGGTGCCTCGAACCGGGGAGACCGCGACACCGGCGCGGAGATCCTCGATGAGTTCGATCGTCGACTCCGGGGTCTGGTCGTCGAAGAACTCCCAGTTGACCATCACCACCGGCGCGAAGTCGCAGGCCGCATTGCACTCCACGTGTTCGACGGTGATTCGGCGATCGGCCGTCGTGTCTCCGGGTTCGATGCCGAGGTGGTCGCAGACCGACCGCAGGATCTCGTCGCCGCCGAGGGTCGCGCACAGGGTGTTCGTGCAGACCCCGACCAGGTACTCGCCGGTGGGTGTGCGCCGGTACATCGAATAGAAGGTGGCGACCGAGGCCACCTGGGCAGGCGTCAGATCCAGTTGTGCGGCACAGAATTCGATGCCGGCGCGGGTCAGGCGGCCATCTTGGGATTGCACCAGGTGCAGCAGTGGTAGCAGCGCCGATCGTGCGTGGGGATAGCGGCCGATGATCGGAAGCGCCTCGGCGGTCAGATGTTCGACGACCTCATCGGGGTAACCGGCCGGGCCGTCGAAGGTGATCGGCGGGACCGGCATGTCGTGCGTGGGTCCCGTTCCCTCCGGTGGGGGTGCGGTGCTCAGGTCCACGAACACGGGATCGGTCATCGGTCCACGCCTCCCATCACGGGGTCGATGCTGGCCACCGCGGTGATGACGTCGGCCACCATCCCGCCTTCGCACATCGCCGCGACCGCTTGCAGATTCGTGAACGACGGGTCGCGGAAGTGGACGCGGTAGGGACGGGTGCCGCCGTCGCTGACCATGTGGACGCCGAGTTCCCCGCGCGGTGATTCGACGGCTACGTAGCACTGACCGGCCGGTACGCGCATCCCCTCGGTGACCAGTTTGAAGTGGTGGATGAGGGCCTCCATCGAGGTGCCCATGATCCGGGCGATGTGTTCGGGCGAGTTGCCCAGTCCGTCCGGTCCGAGCGCGAGGTCGGCCGGCCAGGCGAGTTTGCGGTCGGCGACCATCACCGGTCCGGGGCGGAGTCGTTCCAGACACTGTTCGACGATGCGGATCGACTCTCGCATCTCCCGCACGCGGATCAGGTAGCGGCCGTACGAATCGCACGTGTCCTCGGTGATGACGTCGAACTCGTAGGTCTCGTACCCGCAGTACGGTTCGGTCCGGCGCAGGTCGTGCGGGTACCCGGTCGACCGCAGCACCGGGCCGGTGATCCCGAGTGCCATGCAGCCGGTGAGGTCCAGATAGCCGACGCCCTGGGTCCGGGCCTTCCAGATGTAGTTGTCGTTCAGCAGGTCGCCGAGTTCGTCGAGGCGACCGGGAAGCTGCCGGATCACCTCGGCGACGCGCTCGACACCGTCGGCCGGGAGGTCCTGTGCGACGCCGCCGGGCCGGATGTAGGCGTGGTTCATCCGCAGGCCTGTGATGAGTTCGAACAGGTCGAGGATCATCTCCCGCTCGCGGAATCCGAGGAACATCGCCGTCACCGCGCCGAGTTCCATTCCGCCGGTTGCGAGTGCGACGAGATGGCTGGAGATCCGGTTGAGCTCCATCAGCATCACCCGGATGACGGTGGCACGTTCCGGGATGTCGTCGGTGATCCCGAGGAGTTTCTCGACGCCGAGGCAGTAGGCGGTCTCGTTGAAGAACGGGGACAGGTAGTCCATCCGGGTGACGAACGTGACGCCCTGGGTCCAGTTGCGGTACTCCAGGTTCTTCTCGATGCCGGTGTGCAGGTAGCCGATTCCGCACCGGGCCTCGGTGACGGTCTCGCCTTCGATCTCCAGGATCAGGCGCAGGACACCGTGCGTCGACGGATGTTGCGGACCCATGTTGACGACGATGCGTTCGTCCCCGGGTTGTTGCTCGGCACGGGTGCGGACGTCGGACACGATGAAATCCCAGTCCTGCCCGGACACGGTGTACGTGCGAGTGTTGGTGTCGGTCATCAGTTGTACGACCTCCTCCGGTCGGGCGGGTCGACGCGGGTTCCCTTGTATTCCACCGGAACTCCGCCGAGCGGATAGTCCTTGCGCTGGGGGTGACCCTCCCAGTCGTCGGGCATCTCGATCCGGGTCAGCGATCGGTGTCCGTCGAAGACGATGCCGAAGAAGTCGTAGGTCTCGCGTTCGTGCCAGTCGTTGGTCGGGTAAATGTCGCAGATGCTCGGGATGTGCGGATCGGTGTCCGGGGCGGCGACCTCGAGCCGGACCCGTCGACCGTGCGTCAGCGACGCCATGGGATAGACGGCGTGGAGTTCACGGTCCGCGTCGCCGGGGTAGTGGACACCGTTGACCCCGAGGCAGAGCTCGAAACGTAGCGCCGGCGCATTACGGAGTGCAAGGGCGACGGTCGGGAGGTGCTGGCGTGCAACGTGGATGGTCATCTCGTCGCGGAAGATCACGACCTTTTCGATGGCCTCGTCGTGGCGGTCGCCCAATTCGCCGAGCAGGTGATCGGCGATCTCGTCGAAGTAACCGCCGTACGGGCGGGACGAGCTGGGCGGCAGTGTGACCGGGCGGATCAACCCGCCATATCCGGACGTGTCGCCGGTCCCGGGCGGGCCGAACAGCCCGTGCCGTACGCCGATCTGTTCTGCGTCGCGCGGTGGGGGCGCCGGGTTCTCGGGATCCTGATGGCCTGCGGGCGTCGTCATCGGAGCAACCCCTTCAGCTCGATCGTCGGGGTGGCCTGGAGCGCCGCGCGTTCGGCCGCCCAGATGGCCTCCTCGCGGTTGACTCCGAGCGGCATCTCCTGGATCTTCTCGTGCAGTTTGAGGATCGCGTGCAGGAGCATCTCCGGACGTGGCGGGCAACCCGGCAGATAGATGTCGACGGGGACCACGTGGTCGACGCCCTGGACGATCGCGTAATTGTTGAACATCCCGCCCGATGACGCGCAGACCCCCATGGCGAGAACCCATTTGGGTTCCGGCATCTGATCGTAGATCTGACGCAGGACGGGGGCCATCTTCTGGCTGACGCGACCGGCGACGATCATGAGGTCGGCCTGCCGGGGCGATGCCCGGAACGCCTCCATGCCGAAGCGGGCGAGATCGTAGCGTCCCGACGTGGTGGCCATCATCTCGATGGCGCAGCAGGCGAGGCCGAAGGTCGCCGGCCACAACGAACCCTTGCGCATGAACCCCGCCAGATCCTCGACAGTACTCAGCAGGAATCCGCTGGGGAGCCGTTCCTCGAGTCCCATGGGTGGCCTCCTTGTCGGGGTCGGATCGGTGAAAAGCTCTCAGTCCCAACTCAGTCCGCCGCGACGCCATTCGTAGGCGTAGGCGACGGACACGTTGACGATGAACAGGAGCATGGCCATGAGACCGAACCACCCGAGTGAGTCGAATGCGACAGCCCATGGGTAGAGGAACACGATCTCGATGTCGAAGATGATGAAGAGCATCGCGGTGAGGTAGTACTTGACCGGCACGCGCTGGATGGAGCCGGTTGCCACCGTGCCGCCCGCGGTGCGACGCGTCGGGTAGAGCAGGCTCTGTTCGACCGGCTCGATGCCGCACTCGTAGGGCTCGAGTTTGGCGCGGTTGTACCGTTTCGGGCCGATCGCGATGCCGATGAAGACGCTGAAAACGGCAAACGCCACGCCGATTGCCCCGAGGACCATGATCGGGACGTAGGCGTTCAAAGCGCGGACCCCTCCTCGCTTGTGGCGACCGGAGTGCACTTGTTCGGTGCGGCCGGCCCGGGTGTTCGTCCTATCCGCGCCGCCGGCCGATCTGGTCCGCCAGTACGAATGTAAGCTGCAACACAAGCCTAGGTGAGTGTGTGGCGCGAGTCACTGTTTTCTAGAGTTCGGCGTTTCCGATCATGTCGACGAACGCGCGTGGAAGGGCGATCGGGTCGACGGGCAGGACGGCCACGGCATCGGCGCGGGACCAGTCCGCGAGCCATCGGTCATCGGCGCGCCCGAGGAGGACGAGCACCGGCGGAGCGGGGTCGAGTTCGTCCTTCATCTGCTTGGCCAGGCCCATGCCGCCGGCCGGGGTGGCCTCGCCGTCGGCGATCACGGCATCGACGACACCGGCGTCGAGCTGTGCGAACACCATTGGGGCCGTGGCGACCTCGATGTAGCTGACGGGTGGGATGCCGGGATCCGGGTGGCTGCCGATCGCACCGATGACCTGGGCGCGGGTCTGCGCGTCGTCGGAATAGACCAGCACCCGCAGGGCCCGCGCAGACTGGGAGTGGGTCACGGGTGTGATGCTACAACCCGCCACCCTCCGGATCTGTGGAAAACATGCGGGCGCCGCGCGGCCGCCACGGAGCGCGGGGTCAGTGCTCGGTGGAGAACCCCACGCGGCGTCGGTGCACCTCGAGTGCGAAGGTGACCAGCGAATCGATCAGATCGGGGTAGGGAACTCCGGTCGCTTCCCACAGTTTGGGATACATCGACCCCGGGGTGAATCCCGGGATGGTGTTGACCTCGTTGAGCAGCCAGCCGCGGCCGGACTCCTCGTAGAAGAAGTCGACGCGGGCCATGCCGGAGCATCGCATCGCGGTGAACGTCTTCGCCGCGAGTTCGCGAACCTCGGCGGCCGCAGCGTCGGACACCGGGGCGGGGATGACCAGCTGGGCGGCACCGGTGACGTACTTGTCCTCGTAGTCGTAGAACTCGCTCCCCGGCTTGATCTCCCCCGGCACCGAGGTCTCGGGCGCGGTGTCGCCGAGAACGGCGACCTCGATCTCGCGCCCGGTCACGGCCTCTTCGATGATGACCACGTTGTCGTAGCGGAGCGCGAGATTCACCGCCGCGTCGAGTTCGGCCTCGTCGTGGGCCTTGGTGATGCCGACAGACGAGCCGAGGTTCGCGGGTTTGACGAAGACCGGAAGCCCCAGGGCGTCGATCGCCCGGCCGGTGATCGTCTCCGGGTCGTCGACGCCGTCGCGGAACTCGACCCAGCGGCACTGCGGGATGCCCGCCTGCTCGGCGACGATCTTCGCCATCGCCTTGTCCATGCAGACCGCCGACGACAGCACTCCCGCGCCCACGTACGGCAGCTTGAACAGCTCGAGCATGCCCTGGATGGTGCCGTCCTCGCCGTGCGGTCCGTGCAGAAGCGGAAGGACGACCGTGATGGCCTCGTCCGCGTGACCGCGCAGTTCGGTGAGCGGGTCGACGACGGTCCCGGCGACCTCGAGCGTGTCGGGGAGTGGCGTCCCGTCGGCGATGGCCGCGATCGCCTTGTCGTTGCGTAGCCAGGTCCCGTCCTTGGCGATGCCGATGGGGACCAGGTCGTACTTGTTCCGATCGGCCGCGGCCAGGACATGCGCGGCTGTGACCCGCGACACATCGTGCTCGGCGGAGACTCCACCAAAGAGGACCACCAGACGCAACAGCCGAGAAGACATGCCTGTCACGATACGGCCCTGTGCTCGTCGGCGGCTCAGCCGGCAGGGCAGGCCCGTCGGCTAGCGTGAGACCGTGCATTTCAGAGCGAGTGAGGTCGCGGAGGCCGTGGGCGGGGAGCTTCTCGGCCCCGACGTGCAGATCGACGGGGCGAGCATCGACTCGCGGAGCGTCCGGCCGGGACAGCTGTTCGTACCGATCGTCGCCGAGCGCGACGGCCACGACTTCATCCCGGCGGCCCTCGACGGCGGTGCCACCGCCTACCTCACGTCGCGAACCGATCCGGTCGGTGGGACCGCGATCCGTGTCCCCGACACCGCGCTCGCGCTCGCCGACCTCGGGCGGGCCGTCCGCGCCCGGATTCCCGACCGCGTGGTGGGCATCACCGGGTCTGTCGGCAAGACCTCGACCAAGGACCTGCTCGCCGGGGTGCTGAGCACCACCTACCGGACCGCGGCCAGCGAGAGGTCGTTCAACAACGAGCTCGGACTCCCGATCACCCTCGCGGCGGCCGCCGACGACGTGGAGGCGGTGGTCCTCGAGATGGGTGCGCGCGGGATCGGACACATCGACCTGCTGTGCTCCATCGGCAGTCCGACGGTCGGCGTCATCACGCGCGTCGAAGGTGTGCACCTGGAGCTGTTCGGAGACATCGAGTCCGTCGCGCGCGCGAAAGGTGAACTGGTGGAATCGCTCCCGGCCGACGGGATCGCGGTGCTCAACGCCGACCATCGGTATGTCGCCGCGATGGCGGATCGCACCTCGGCGCGCGTCCTGCGATATGGACTCTCGCCGGATGCCGATGTGTACGCATCCGACATCGTGATGGACGACGAGTTGCGCGCGTCGTTCCGACTGCACACCCCGTGGGGTTCGACCGACGTGCGGTTGGGTGCCCGCGGCGAGCATCAGGTCCCCAACGCGTTGGCCGCCGCGGCTGCGGGTGGGGGTCTCGGGGTCGCCGTCGACGACATCGCGACCGGCCTGCTCGGAGCGCAATTGTCCGGCCTGCGAATGGAACTCGCCACATCATCGAGCGGCGTCGTCGTGCTGAACGACGCCTACAACGCGAATCCGACGTCGATGTCGGCCGCGCTGCGGTCGCTGGCCGCCCTGGCCGCGACCCGACGCGTGGCGGTACTCGGCACCATGGCCGAACTCGGCGCCGATTCGGCGGCCCAACATCAGGCGATCGCGCTCGAGGCCCGAGACCTCGGGATCGAGGTCATCGCCGTCGCCGAGACCGGCTACGGCGACACCGCCCGGCACGTGTCCGACGTCGACGGCGTGACGGCCGAACTCGGCGCCCTCGACGAGGGGACCGCGGTCCTGGTCAAGGGCAGCCGGGTCGCCGCACTCGAACGGGTGGCGCAGGCGCTGCTGGACTGAGGTTTCGACAAGCTCAACCGGCAGGGTCAGTGGTGGAAGTGTGACCCGTCCCCTTCGCGAGGCATCGGGCTCTCGAGACGATTGAGGAAGTCGACCTCGGCCCGGATGTCGGCGATGAGGGCTCGGGCGAGGTCGTGACTCAGCCCGGCGCGCACGACGATTCGCTGGACGGTCAGGTCGGCGAGGTCGTCGGCCATCGGGTAGGCGGGTACCAGCCAGCCCTTCATGCGTAGCCGGTCGGACAGGTCGTAGAGATTCCAGTTCTCGCTGTGCCCGGCCTTCAGTTTCCAGGCGAAGACCGGAATGGTGTCGCCCTTGCTGACCAGCTCGAGACCGTCGATCTGGGAAATCTGGCCGGAAAGCCATTGCGCCACATCAAGAGAGCCCTGTTGGACCTGGGTGAAGCCGTCGCGGCCGAGTCGCAGGAACATGTAGTACTGCAACAGGACCTGGGCGCCGGGGCGCGAGAAGTTGAGCGCGAGCGTCGGCATGTCGCCGCCGAGGTAGGAGCAGTGGAACACCATGCTCTCCGGCAACGCGTCGGTGTTGCGCCACACGATCCATCCGACACCGGGATAGACCAGCCCGTACTTGTGGCCGGAGGTGTTGATCGAGACCACCCGATCGACGCGGAAATCCCACTCGAGATCCGGCTGGCAGAAGGGGGCGATCATGGCACCCGACGCCCCGTCGATGTGGATCTTGACGTCGAGGCCGGTCTCGGCCTGGATCTCGTCCAGCTTCGCCGCGATCGCGGTCACCGGCTCGTACATGCCCGTGTAGGTCTGACCCATGATGGCGACGACGCCGATGGTGTTCTCGTCCACGTACTTCTCGAGTTCGTGGCCGTCGAGCACGAGGTGGTCGGGGCTGATGGGCACCCATTTCGGCTCGACCTCGAAGTAGTTGCAGAACTTCTCCCAGCACACCTGGACCGCGGTCGAGAGAACGATGTTGGGGTTCTCGGTCGACTTGCCCTCGGCACGGCGTCGGGTCTGCCAGTGCCGCTTGAGGGCGAGTCCACCGAGCATGCACGCCTCCGACGAACCGATCGTGGAGGTGCCGATCGCGTTGTCGACGTCCGGGTTGTGCCACAGGTCGGCGAGGATGCGCCAGCACCGGTCCTCGATGGCCGCCGTCTGCGGATACTCGTCCTTGTCGATCATGTTCTTGTCGACGGTCTCCGCGTACAGCTTCTGCGCCTCGTCGTCCATCCACGTGGATACGAAGGTCGCGAGGTTGAGGCGAGCATTGCCGTCGAGCATCGCCTCGTCGTGGACGATCTGATATGCCGTCTCGGGCAACAACATCGAGTCACCCAGCGCGAACTTGGGGAGGTCGGTGGCCTCTCCATCGCGGGTGAAGACGGTGCGCAGGGTCATCGCATCGCCGATGTTGGTGGTGGCGCGGGCGCCACCGGACTGGTTGTGAACGCCCGGGTCGGTGGTCATGTGCACCGAAGTTAGTCGAACCGGACCACTTTCGGAGCGCTACGTGAGTGAACCGCCGACGCACGGTCGTCGAACTCATCCTCCGGCGTTCGACGACCGTGCCCGGCATCGGTCACTGTTGCGTCGCGTTGGCTCGGATCACCTCTCGCAGGTAGACGGCGAGCCCGGGCGCGTGTTCGTCATAGTGCTCGGTGAACCGCGGGTCCGCGACGTACATGTCGGCGAGGCAGACCTGCATGGCGTGGTCGCAGTCGTAGAAGCGACCGATCTGAGCCCGGTGCTCCTCGGCGAGCGCGTTGGCCTCCGCCGAACCGGGTGTCACGTCGCGACGCATCGCCTCGGCCAGACGGCGCTCGAGATCGTCGGTCTCGTCCTTGATCCGTTGCCAGTCCTCCTTGGAATACTGGGCGGTCCGCTGCCGGCTTTGTGTCCATGCCTCGGTGTTTCCCCAGCGTTCCTCGGCTTCGGCGGCGTACTCCTCGCCGGGCCAGTCGTCTCCGAAGATCTCGGCCTGGTCGGCCGCCGACAGGGTGATGCCCTTCTTCTTGGCGTTCATCATCTCCTCCAGTGCTGCGACCATCCGGAGCAGGCGATCGATCCGGCCGGTGAGGATCTCGCGCTGGGTATGGAGATGACTCAGCGGGTCCGCATCGGGGTCGTCGAGCAGGGTCGCTATCTGCTCGAGGGAAAAGCCCAGCTCACGGTAGGTGAGTACCTGGTGGAGTCGTTCGACGTCGGTGTCGTCGTACACGCGGTACCCGGCCGGCGTCCGGCCGGACGGCACCACCAGACCGATCTGGTCGTAGTGATGCAGGGTGCGGACGCTTACCCCCACCAGCCCGGCGACGACACCCACGGTCAGATCGCGGACGTTGTCGCTCTCGGTGCGCTTTTCCTCGCTCACGGGACCTACCCTGCTGCCTGACGTCGCGTGAGGGTCAAGTGTGGAGGGTTCGGGCTGTCGTCGTGTTCACGGTGCGAAGCCGATGACCGCGGTGCCCTTCTGACAGGCGGCGAGGACGCCCTCGAGTTGCGACGGCGCGCAGGTCCAGCCGGCGATCGACTGCTGCTGGCCGGTGGTGATCTTCGGTCCGTACTGGGTGGCGATGGTGCGCGCCGAGTCGCAGGCCACGTCGCCGGCGAGCACCATGACCCGCAACGAGCCGTCGGGGCCGGGGATCGTGCCGCAGGAGGTGTCGGAGTCGTCGGATGCGACTGCGCTGGAGGTCGGCGTCGACGACACGGGCTTGCGACCAGGGACCACCGGGGGCGACGTGGCGGGTTGTTCGGCCGACTGCGGTACGGACTCCGCAGCGCCGGCCTGGGTGGTCGACGAGGCGGTGGTCACGTCCTGTTCCGCGCCGCACGCCAGGAGCGTCGACATCGCCGCGGCGAGTCCGACGGCCGTCGCGGCGACCTTGATCGTTCGGCGAGGGCGGCTCGTGGTGGCACCGGTGGGACGAGTTCTGCGCGACATGGTTCCCCACGGTAGCGAATGGGGTGGCGCGCTCCGAACAGGTCATCGCCACCCGCGCCGGTTTGGGCGGGCGCGCTGGACCTGCGAAGATGCAGGACGTGAGCAGTACCGGAACCGAACTCGCCGACCCCACGTACGCCATCGGCACCACCCTGCCCGGCACCCGCGGGCGCACGGGGACGATCACCACGCCGCACGGGCCGATCCACACCCCGGCGTTCGTGCCCGTCGGTACCAAGGCGACGGTCAAGACGGTACTGCCGGAATCGGTCTCGGCCCTCGGCGCCCAGGCGGTGCTCGCCAACGCCTACCACCTGTACCTGCAGCCGGGTCCGGAGATCATCGACGCCGCGGGCGGGCTCGGCGCGTTCATGAACTGGCGAGGACCCACCTACACCGACAGCGGCGGATTCCAGGTGATGTCGCTCGGTGCGGGATTCAAGAAAGTCATCTCGATGGAGGCCACCGGCACCCCCGACGACGACCTGACCGCCAACGGCAAGGAACGGCTGTCGCGGGTCGACGACGACGGGGTGACCTTCAAGTCGCACCTGGACGGCTCGACGCATCGCTTCACCCCGGAGGTGTCGATGCAGATCCAACACCAGCTGGGCGCCGACATCATCTTCGCCTTCGACGAACTCACCACGCTGATGAACACCCGCGACTATCAGGTGAATTCGTTGGAGCGGACCCGGCTGTGGGCGATCCGGTGCCTCGACGAACACAACCGGTTGAGCGTCGAGCGCGCTCATCGGCCGCAGCAGGCCCTGTGGGGTGTCATCCAGGGTGCCCAGTACGAGGATCTGCGGCGCAAGGCGGCTCGCGACCTCGTCGCCCTCAGCGAGGCGGATCGCGGGGCCGGCGGAAAGGGGTTCGGCGGCTACGGCATCGGCGGGGCGCTCGAGAAGGACAACCTCGGCACGATAGTCGGATGGGTGAACGACGAACTGCCGGAGGACTCGCCGAAACACCTGCTCGGGATCAGTGAACCGGACGACATCTTCACCGCCATCGAGAACGGGGTGGACACCTTCGACTGTGTGTCGCCGACGCGGGTCGCCCGCAACGGTGCCATCTACTCACTCGACGGCCGGTACAACGTCACCAACGCCAAGTACCGCAGCGACTTCCGTCCGCTCGACCCCGAGGTCGAGAACTACACGTCGCAGTACAGCCGCGCATATCTGCACCATCTGTTCAAGGCGAAGGAAGGACTCGGCCCGACCCTCGCCACACTGCACAACGTGTCCTTCATCGTCACGCTCGTCGACCGGGCCCGCGAGGCCATCGAGAACGGCACGTACACCGAGTACCGCGACGAATTCCTTCGCCGCTATTACGGGGCGTCGCGCGACGCATGACTTCGCCCACCGCGTCGGTGACGGCGGTGTTCAGAAGGGCGGTGGGTTGGCGTCGTTCCAGCGTTTCTCGGCGCGCTGCTGGCG
Source organism: Gordonia sp. ABKF26 (assembly GCF_041103195.1). Lineage (NCBI taxonomy): Bacteria > Bacillati > Actinomycetota > Actinomycetes > Mycobacteriales > Gordoniaceae > Gordonia > Gordonia sp. ABKF26. The sequence goes on along the minus strand of NZ_JBGCVZ010000003.1, from coordinate 5,573,527 downwards.
TCGGAAGTCGTTGTCGCGTAACCGTTTCAGTTCGGCACGGGCGGGGTGATCGGGTGGCCGTCTCGGGGCGAGTCGGTTGAACAGGTCCCGCCCGCTGAAGGCGTTGCCGACGAACATGTGCCCGGTGGGTGTGGTGAACCAGGCCGTCAGGAAGTCGTCCTGGTGGTCCTGCCAGCTGGTGAAGGTCTTGATTCGGTGGTGGAACCGGCACAGCGGTTTCAGATTGCGCGCATCGGTCGGTCCGCCGCGTCGTGGGTCGGTGTGGTCGAACGGGTCGGTGTGATCGAGATCGATCTGCCACACCGGCGCATTGCAGCCGGGGAAGGTGCAGCACAGTTCTCCTGCACGCACCAACGCCTGCAGCTTCTTCGATGGGGTGTATCGGGACGCCGGGTCGGTGGTTGCCACTGGCGGGCCGGCGTCGGCCGGTGCCGGCTGGATGTAGGTGCGTCGGGCTTCGGCGAGGAGGGTTCGGGCGGTGTCGGCGTCGACGATGCCGAGCCGGTCGAGGAACGCGGGGTCGTCGTCGAGGCCGATCAGCGTCGACAGGTTCACCACGATGTGAAAGGTCGCGCGCGGAGCCTGTGATGGCGACGGGGAGGCGGTCGGCCCGGGCGGGTCGGCGACTGGTGCCTCGTCGACACGACGTGTGTCGTCGATGTCCTGAACCGCTGCGTTGTCGGATTCGGTTGCGGCATTGGTGCAGTCGTGGCACTGGCAGGCGATCGACGTTTGGCTGCGGGCTAGTGCTTTGAGGGCGTCGGCGCGGCGCTCGGGCAAGGTTCGTGGATCGCCGGCGTGGACGTCGCCGGCCATCGACGAGAGGCGGGCGTCGAACTCGGCAGCGTCGGCGACGGGGAGCGTGCCGGAGATCCGGGACTGTCCGGGCGTGAACCGATCGGGGGTGACGGTCACCTTGCGGTCTTTGGTCACCCGTTCCTTGCGTCGCCGGATCGCCTCGGGTGCCCATGTCGCGACGATCGCGTCGACCATGGCGGTGAAGCGGGTGGTCGACATCGGTGCTCGGGCGAAGATCGCTTCGGCGAGGTGGGCGTCGACGGTCTGCATTTCTTCGTCGTCGGTGATCAGTTCGGTGCGCTTGAGGGCGATCAGGAAGCGGCGCTTGTCGATTCGACCGCAGGCGAGTGCGTGTCCGGTGAACGCGAGCCGGTAGCGCAGTGCGTCGCCGGCCTCGATGAGTTCTTTCGCTTCGGCCGGGGTGACCGTGAGGGTGGCGCCGACTTCGGCGATGGCCTGTTCGAGGCCGGTCGGGCCGAACTGCTCGTACGGGTTCTCCCCGGCGGCGACGCGTGCCGACAGGGCGTCGAAGGCTTCGATGGAGTCGAGTTCGCCGGTGTGCACCTCAGCGCGCCGCTGGGTGTAGTCCATTTCGCGTTCGTCGTGAATGAGACTGGCAACGGTCATCATTCGATACGCAGACGCGGCCGCCAGGCCGGCGCAATGATTCAAGACCTCGACGAGTTCGGCGGCGGAGAGTTCATTGTCGGGACGAAGGCGCGGTTCGACGGAGTGCTGTGATGGGTCCACCGATGTGGTGGATCCGGCCCCCGCCCCCGATGACATGACTCCACTGTACTCGAATATGTGTTCGAGTCAAGGGAATTCCGCGGGTTTTGGCTACGAGTTGACCTATGCGACCCCGGTGCGAGGGGTTGAACGCGGGCCCGTTGTCGGAGAGCAGTCGCCGGGGTGCGCCATGGGCGGCAAGGCCTTGTCGAACACGGTGATCGCGGCATCGGTGGTTTCACCGGAGGACACATGCGAGCCCACCGCGCGGTGCATCATCAGGCCACTGTGAGATTGCTGGCCGCACAACAGGATCGATGAGTTCGTTGACAGTCATCGCCTGGGCATCGACTGTCGCACCTCGAACTGAGACCACGGTGACGGTGTGGGAACACAAGAATCGGGCGCGTCGGCTCCCTGTGGCAGTCCCGGTAGTACCTGGCGTGAAGTCGAGGTGGTGCGCACACTGAAACGACGTCTCGGCCACGCGCCGTACAGGGTTACCTGAATACAGGAATTTATGTATCGTCTCGTGTGTGGAGACGGTTGCTGTGAGTCAGCGCGACGCCCTGACTCGTTTCGGTTACGCCTTGTCGGATTCGACGCGAACGCAGGTGTTGTTGCGGCTGCGGCACGGTGGGGCGTATCCGGCGGAGTTGGCCGAGGAAATCGGGGTGTCGCGGCAGGTGTTGTCGAATCATCTGGCCTGCCTACGCGGATGCGGTTTGGTGGTTGTGGTGCCGCAGGGGCGGCGCAGTCGATATGAGCTGGCTGACAGTCGGATTGGGCATGCGCTCGATGATCTGCTCGGGTTGGTGTTGGCGGTCGACCCGGCGTGCTGTCCCGAGTCCGACGACCAGGGGTGCTGCTGATGTCCGCGGAATTGGGCCTACCGAGTGTGGGACGCCCGTCGTTGAGCGTGGAGCGGCGCGAGCTGCTGCAGCGCCGCATCCGCTGGTTTGTCGCGGCAACCATCACCTACAACGTGATCGAAGCCGTCATCGCGATCAGCGAGGGTGCCCGGGTCTCCTCGGGCGCGCTGATCGGCTTTGGCCTGGATTCGGTGATCGAGGTGTCCTCGGCCGCGGCGGTTGCCTGGCAATTCGCCGGCAAAGATCCCGAACGGCGGGAGAAGGTCGCGCTACGGATCATCGCGTTCTCGTTCTTCGCGCTGGCGGCGTACGTGAGCGTCGACTCGATCCGCACGTTGCTGGGCGTGGGTGGCGACGCCGAGCATTCCTCGATCGGCATCGCGTTGGCCGCGGTCAGTTTGGCGATTATGCCGCTTTTGTCATGGGCTGAACGCCGCGCAGGGCGCGAGCTCGGTTCATTGAGTGCGGTGGCCGACTCCAAGCAAACCCTGTTGTGCACGTATCTGTCGGCGGTGCTGCTGGTCGGTTTGCTGCTCAACAGCCTGTTCGGCTGGTCGTGGGCCGATCCGATCGCCGCCTTGGTGATCGCGGCGATCGCCGTGCGTGAGGGCATCAACGCGTGGAAGGGCGATGCCTGCTGCGCCCCTGTCGGCCAGCTCGCCGGTGCCGGCGAGACCGGCGGTCAGGACCATCGGTGCTCGTGCTGCGCCGAGGGGGCTGGCAATGGCTCGCATCAGTGACGCCGCCCGTGGCCTCTACTAGTCAGAGATGGCAGCGGCGGCCGTCACCGAGGTGGCCGAGCAGCGGTGGCATCACCTCGAGCGCGCCCACAACGTGTCTCAGCCGGACCCGTGGTTGCACACCGCGAATCACGTCGCCATGTTCAGATTCGCTGTGCGTCAGCATGTCGGCGCGAAGCTCTCGGGCAGATCGTGCGCATCATCCTGCTGGAACCCACCTCGATCGACGACCTCGAAGAGGCGCTGAACCAGGCCACGAGCAGATAACGCTCGTGGCGGTCGTCAGTCGTGGGGGGCTTCGCCGGTGACTTGGTGGTCTGCGTGGTTGAGGGCTTCGCGGACGAGGCGGGTGAGGTGGCCGTCGGCGAGGGTGTAGATGACGCGGCGGCCGTCTCGGCGGCTGGCAACGAGGCCGGTGAATCGGAGCTTGGCCAGGTGTTGGCTGACGGCGGTGCGTGAGGTGTGGCAGGCCTCGGTGAGGGTGGTGACGTCTGCTTCTGCTTGTGCGAGTAGCCACAGGATGTGCAGGCGGGTGGGGTCGGCGAGCATGCGGAAGGTCTCGGTGGCCACCGCCAGGCGGGTGTCGTCGGGTTCGTTGAGGTGGGCCAGGCTTGCCGCTGGATCGCTGCTGCGCTCTCGGGTACTGATGACGCTCACCTTTCAGCCTCCGCCGGCACGTCGGACTCAGTGTGTGCCGGCCACAGCGTGGCGGCTGTGATGGCTGCGAGTGTAGCCAGGCAGACCAGAACGAGCGCGGCAGTGAGCTGACCGGGGCCCGCTCCCACCCATCCGGCAATGGGATAGGTGAGCAGGAAACAGGCGTGTGAGAGCGAGAATTGGGCGGTGAAGACCGCTGGGCGGTTGCTGTCGGAGGAGAATGCGCGCAGCAGCCTGGCGGAGGGGGTGGTGATCAGCGAGGTCGCCGCGCCCAGGGTTGCCCAGGTGAGGATCAGCAATCCCCAACCGATGCCAGGCGCAGGGTCGGTGGCGATGAGCACGCACAGCAGCACCATCCCGGCGGGCACAACGGCGGCGCCGGCCAGCATCACTTGTCGGTCGGTGCTGGTGGTGAGAAGTTTGGGGAGTGCTAGGGCGATGATCATCGATCCCGCCCCATAGGAAGTTAGCGCGATAGCCACACCTGCTTCGGATCCGCCGAGCATGCCGCGGACGTAGACCACGGTGTTCACCACGACGATGCCGGTGGCCGCGGCGACCACGAGGTTGAGCGCCAGCAGGCCCCGTAGCGGCCGCCGCGCCACCATCACGCGGGCGCCTTTGGTGATCTGTTTCACCAGCGGTTGCCGGGCCTGACCGTTCGAAGATTGAGGTGGCAGTGGGCAACTCGCGACGAGGATCGCCGAGATTGCGAATACGACCGAGGTCGCGAGGAATACCTGGTTGTAGCTGATGACGGTCAGTAGTGCCGCGGCGAGTACAGGGCTGATCACTGCCTCGAGGTCGTACGCGAGCCGTGACAGCGACAAGCCTTTGGTGTAGTCGTCCTCGCGCTCGAGGACGACAGGTATCACCGCCTGGAAGGTGGGGGTGAACGTTGCTGACGCGGCCTGCAACAAGAAGATCAGGACATAGATCTGCCACACGTCATCGACACAGGGCAACAACACAGCGATGCCGCCGCGGATCAGATCGGCGCTCACCATGACCCGCGTGCGTGGGAACCGCTCGGTCAGTGCAGTGACTACCGGAGCAACGCCCACGTAAGCGAGCATCTTGATGGCCAGCGCAGTGCCCAACACCGCCCCCGCATTGCTGCCGGCGATAGTGAACGCGAGCAGACCTAGCGCGATGGTGAGCAAGCCCGTGCCGACCAGCGCGACGACCTGCGCGGTAAACAACCGTCGATATGTGCGGTAGCGCAACACATCCCACACGGCAAGACTCCCTCCGCAGTGAACTGGACGAGCCTCAACCATATATGTGCGCACGTGCGCACACAATGCCCTTTTCGGGTGTTCCGCTCAGACAGCTCCGTACCGCCAACACGGCAAGGGGGCATCGTCAGTCCTGACCCGTTGATGCAGAAGTGTCACCACCAGGATCGCTGACACTGTCACCGATGTCGTGATGCAGAAGTGTCACCGATGTCTTGCGACATGACATTTGCAGGCCTCGGCGAAGTAGGATGCCCACGGTCCGGGTAGCGCCCCGCCAGGCGGCTCTCTGTGCCGCTGGCTCGGTTTGTGCCAGGTGATCGAGTATCGCCACAGTGGTAGTCGACGCCACTTCATACCGGGAAGTACCGCGGCGGCGATCTGCCTGACCTCGACGAAGGTATGCGGAAACTGCATCCGTACAGGGGCATTGTGCTGCCAGAAGCCGCGAGTGCGAGACAAGACCTGGTGCTGCGCCGTTCCTACCAGGTCGCAGGCGAAATCATACGCGGATGAGCTACGGGCGCAGCCGATCACAACAAGGGTGCCGCCGGCAGCGGTGAGTTCGGCCAGCCGCTCGAGTCCGACGGCAAGCTCAGGGAAATGATGAACGGTGGCGACGGCGACCACGAGGTCGTAGTGAGCTTCGGGCAGCTTGTAAGTCAGAACATCCCCGGCGATCCAGGTGATGTCTGCCGGGGCGCTCGACCGAGCACGGGCGATGCTCTCGGCGTCCGAATCGATACCGGTGACCTCAGGGAACTTCTCAGCGAGACGAATCGCCAGGAGTCCATCACCAGTGCCCACGTCAAGAGCAGTGCGTGTGTTCGTCGGCGCGGCGTCGAGGGCTTTGTTGTAGTAGTGGATGTTGTGGTTCCACGCGTCTCCTTCTTTGCGCACCTCGCCATCGTGGCATGCAGCAACAGGCCCGGTATGAGGTCGACGTGTGCGACGGTGAGGTGATGACGACTCCTGTGCGATTCGGTCTGGTGTCTCTGGCCATCTCGCAGTCAATGTCTTGATGTAGAACTCTCACCGATGACCCGACACATCACGCAGAACATGCGAGGTTCGTGCCCGGTGTAGTTGGCGGCGTGAACCCACCACGGTGTGTCCACCGCCCACGGCATGATGGTGCCGACGCTCAGGTGGCGGCGCGGGATTGCCGGAACGTCTCGATCGCGGCGAGGTCGTAGGAGTTCGCGGCGGTTCCGATGCCCTGCGCGACATGCGCGGCGACAGCGCAACCGAGTTCGGCGGAGTCGGCGAGATCGAGCCCGCGGAGCCGACCGGTGAGGAATCCGGCGGAGAACGCGTCACCGCACCCGGTGGTGTCGACGACGTCCACCGGGAACGCGGGTACCCCGATCGCGTCGTCGGCGGTCACGACCAGCGCACCCTCGGCGCCGCGGGTGAGTGCCACACATCCGACGCCGAGCCCGAGGAGCGCTCGTGCGCCGTTCTCGAGGTCGTCGGAGCCGGTCAGGCCGCGGGTCTGCTCGTCGTTGGGCAGCAGGTAGTCGAGGTGGGGAAGCGCCTCGCCGATCCACTCGAGGAGCCCGGGGTCGCCACCGGAGAGCAGGTCCGCCGACGTCGTGATCCCGCGGTCGCGGGCGCGGCCCAGGAGTTCGGCGGCCACCAGGCCGCCGAGGAATTCGGGTCCGCCGAGGTGCAGATGATCGAGCCCGTCGAGCGCGCCCGAGGCGAGGTCGTCCAGGACGAACTGGGCATTGGCTCCGATGCAGTGCCACGCGGGCCGGTCCCCGTTGGGCCGCACGGGTATGACCGACGACGACGTCTGGACCCCGTCCTTGAGCACGAGGCCGCGCGTGTCGACGCCCTCGGCGTCGAGCAGCGCGGTCAGCGATCGCCCGATCGGGTCGCCGCCGATCGCGCCGTGGGTTCGGACCGAGGCGCCCAACCGGCTGAGCACGAGCGCGGTGCCGCCCGCGGTACCGGCCGCCGAAAAGCCGATGGACTCGACCAACGCGCCGTCGGAACCCGCCGGGATGGAATCGATACCGACGACATGTATGTCCAGCACATGGACGCCCACGGTCGCGATCGTGAGGGGAGCGGTCGTCGCGGAGGAGGGTGTCACGTGCGGTTCTCCTTGGGGGTCCCGTAGTCCAGTCGGATCGCCTGGGCGACAGTGGACTGTTGTTCGTCGGCGGTCAGCTCTCGGGGTCGGCCGATGCTGCTGGCCCGGTGGTACAACGTGGCGAGCCATTCCAACAGCAGGGCGTTCGCCACGGCGTCGGCCAGGCTGGAACCGCGTGCCACCGAACCGTGATTCGCCATCAGCGCGACCTGTGTGTCGACCAGGGCGCCGGCGACGATCTCCGCCAGTTCCGGGCTGCCGAACGTCGCATAGGGGGCGATCGGTATCGCGCCACCGAGACCGAGCTGTTGATAGTGCAGCACCGGCAGCGAGGTCAGTCCGCTCACACAGGCAACCGCGGTGCCGAAGGGTGCGTGCGTGTGCACGATCGCCTGGGCACTCGTTCGCTCGTATACGCGAAGGTGCAGGTCGAGCTCGGAGGACGGGGCGATCATCCCGTCGACGACGTCGCCGGAGAGGGACACGACCGTGACGTCGGCTGCCGAACATTCCGCGAGGACGATCCCGGTCCCGGTGATGGCGACGTGGTCGCCCGCGCGGGCCGACAGGTTGCCCGCGGTGCCGATCAGGAGGCCTTCGGCGGCCACCCGTCGAGCGGCCTCGGCGACCTGCTCGCGCAGCGACGAGAACGTCATCGGACGTGGGTGTAGACCCGGGGGCCGTGGGAAGACATCGCCGGGCGTGTCGCGGAACTCGCGGCGCGTTGGGTACGTTGGGACCACATACCGGACATTTACCCACATGCCTCAGCGCTCGGCACCCGGTATGGAACAGCCGAGCACCAGCGAGAGAGACGATGAGACGCGGAAAGCGCCGAAAACGCCGACGACACCAGTCGGCCCCCTGTTCTGAACTGAATCATCCGGGTGTTCCGCCCGGCACCGGCACCGGGGCGGTCACATGCTGACCCTCCTCGGAATCGGACTCGGAATCCTGGTGGTCTTTCTGATCACCGCCCTCACCGGTTACTTCGTGGCCCAGGAATTCGGCTACATGGCGGTCGACCGGTCCCGCCTCAAAGCCCGTGCCGAAGCCGGTGACGCTGCCGCGAAACGCGCGCTCGCGGTCACCCGCCGCACATCCTTCATGCTCTCCGGCGCGCAGCTGGGCATCACCGTCACCGGCCTTCTCGTCGGTTACGTCGCCGAACCGCTGATCGGTTCCGGCGTCGGGGAGTTGCTCGGCGGCGTCGGCATCCCGGTCGGTGTGGGCGTCGCGATCGGCACGATCATCGCGATCATCTTCTCGACCGTCGTGCAGATGGTCTTCGGTGAACTGTTCCCCAAGAACCTCGCCATCGCCCGGCCCGAGCCGGTCGCACGGTGGCTCGCTCGCTCGACCACGATCTATTTGGCCGTGTTCGGCTGGCTCATCGCCCTGTTCGACAAGTCGTCGAACCTGTTGCTCCGGGCGCTGCGCATCGAACCCGTCCACGACGTCGAGCATTCGGCGTCGGTGCGCGATCTCGAGCACATCGTGGCCGAGTCCCGGGACGCCGGCGATCTACCCGACGATCTGTCCGTACTGCTCGACCGCGTACTCGAATTCCCTACGCGCACAGCAGAACACGCAATGATCCCGCGGCCGAACACCGATCATGTCGATGCGGATCTGCCGGCCGGCGACGTGCTGACCCTGATGAGTACCGGGCACACGCGTTATCCCGTACTCGCCGGCGGTGACGACGAGGTGCGGGGCGTGATCCACCTGCAGGATCTGCTCGAGTGGACTCATGCGCTGAAACAGCAACCGCCGCAAGCTGATCAGAACGCCACCGCGGTCGATCTCTGCCGTCGGGCGGTGGTCGTGCCCTCCACGCTCCCGCTGCCCGAGGTGTTGGAGAACCTCGCGGACGCCCATGACGAGATGGCGGTGGTCATCGACGAGTACGGCGGCTTCGCCGGCGTCGTGACCGCCGAGGACATCGCCGAGGAACTGGTCGGCGAGATCGACGACGAACACGATCCCGAGTCGACCGTCGCCATCGAGGAGATCCCCGAGGGCTGGCGTGTGCGTGGCGACGCACATGTCGACGAGGTCTCCCGGACCGTCGGCTGGGACCTACCCGAAGGCGACTACGAGACGATGGCCGGTCTGGTGATCGCCGAGTTCGTCGGACTGCCCGAGGTTGGAGACACGGTCACGATCGCGATCGAACCCGACCCGTCGACCCTGCTCGACGACGACGAGGCGCCACCCCGCACCGTGCGGGCCACGGTGCTCGAAGTGGACAAGCGGGTTCCCGCGCTGCTGTCGATCAGCGTTGCCCAAGACGAGACGCATACGCACGCGAAGAATCCGGCCGAGAGCGGAGAGGGGCGAGACAATGGATAACCCATGGGTCATCACGGCCATCACAGTGGCCCTGATCGCGTCGAGCGCCTTCTTCGTCGCGATCGAGTTCGCACTGATCGCCGCCAAGCGGCACCGGCTCGAGGATGCGGCCGCGACCAGCGGCAGCGCCCGCGCGGCACTCCGCAGCGCATCGGAACTGTCGGTACTGCTCGCCGGATCGCAGCTCGGTATCACGGTGTGCACGCTCGCACTGGGTTCGATCACGAAACCGGCCGTGCACTACTGGCTCACGCCGCTGTTCGCGGGATGGGGGCTGCCGTACTGGTCGGCCGATGTGATCGGCTTCGTCCTCGCCCTCATCATCGTGACGTTCCTCCACCTCGTCGTCGGCGAGATGGCGCCGAAGTCGTGGGCGATCGCCCACCCCGAGAAGTCGGCGATCATGCTGGCGATCCCGATGCGCGCCTTCATGTGGGTCACCCGCCCGTTCATCGTCCAGCTCAACAACCTGGCCAACTGGTGCCTCAAGCGCGTCGGCGTCGAAGCCGTCGATCAGGTCGCGACGGGGCAGGACAGCGATGCCCTCCGACATCTGGTCGAGCACTCGGCCACCGTGGGCACGCTCGACGAGCGGTACCATGCCCACCTGACGAGTGCGCTGGAACTGGAGTCGTTGACCGTCGGAGACGTCGTGACGCCCAACGACCATCTGGCCGCCGTCGGTCCGACCGCGGACACCGATGAGATCCAGACGGCGGGCCGGACCTCGGGGCACCTGCGACTGCTCGTCCGCGACGACGCATCGGCGGCGCCCGTGCGCGGCGTCGTGCACGTCCGCGACAGTCTGAGCGCGTCGCCGGGCGCCACGGCGGCCGATCTCATGCGTCCGGTCCTCAGCGTCGAGTCGGGCCAGCCCGTCTACGAGACGCTCACCGCCATGCGGGAACAGCGCGCCCACCTCGCGCTGGTCACCGATGACGGCCGCGCGGTCGGGCTCATCACGATCAACGACGTGCTCCAGCGGTTGCTGGCCACCACGGCGTAGGAGGGGTGCCGCTAGGTCCACTCGTCGGACGTCAGGAACCACGGCTCGGTCGGCAGCGCCGCCGGGTCGAAACGCCCGGCCAGCAGCGGGAGGGTCACGGGCTCGTCCCGGCCCCCGAGGCCCAGCGAGTGGGCGATGCGGGACAGCACTGTCGACGTCGAGATGCCCTCGTCCGCGAGGTCGGACAGGGTGACCGCGCCGTCGCGTTTGCTGAGCCGTATCCCGTTGGCGTTCAGCACCATCGGGACGTGGGCGTACACCGGCGGGGTCGATCCGAGCAGCGTCGCCAGGTAGGCCTGGCGCGGGGCCGAGGACAGCAGATCGTCGCCGCGGACGACCTGATCGACACCCTGCGCGGCGTCGTCGACGACCACGGCCAGGTTGTAGGCCGGGGTGCCGTCGTTGCGCTGCAACACGAAGTCGTCGACCGCGCCCGAGTACGCGCCGTGCAGCAGGTCGTCGACGCCGAACACCTCGACATCGGCGCGGAGCCGGATCGCGGGTGGTCGGGTGGCGCGGCGTTCGTCGCGCTCGGCCGCGGTGAGGTCGCGGCATGTACCGGGATAGGCGCCCTGCGGCGCATGCGGCGCGGACGGCGCCTCGAGGATCTCGCGGCGGGTGCAGAAGCACTCGAAGGTGCGACCGGCATCGCGGAGGTCGGCGATGACGGCGCGATATGTGGCGAGCCGGTCCGTCTGATGGATGACGGGCGGGTCCCAGTCCATGCCCAGGGCCGCGAGGTCGGACAGCTGGCGGGAGTCGGCATCCGGGACGGCGCGGTCGAGATCCTCCATCCGGATCAGGAACTGCCGGCCGGTAGTACGCGCGAAGAGCCACGCGAGGAGCGCGGTCCGCAGGTTGCCGACGTGGAGGTCCCCGGAGGGGGAGGGCGCGTACCGGCCCGCTCGCGGCGTCGACATCGCGTCGAGATTACCGCCCCGCGATGAGAATCGTCGTCGGGACCGGTCTGCCTGTGCGGCCCGGACCACGCCCCCGGGTACGCGGCGGCGCGTAGGCGTTGCGGTCGCGTCGACGAGTGAGGAACGATGAGTTTCATGGATCTCCCGGTCATGCCGCCTGTAGCGCCGATGCTGGCCAAGGCGGTGACCAGCGTGCCGCCGCAACCGGACGGTTCGGTGGCGTGGTCGTATGAACCCAAATGGGATGGTTTTCGCGCGTTGGTCTTCCGCGACGGCGACGAGGTCACGATCGGATCGCGAGGCGGCAAGGACCTGGCACGGTACTTCCCCGAGATCGTCGCGGCGGTGAAAGACGAACTGCCCGAGAAGGTGGTCCTCGACGGCGAGATCGGGGTGCCCGCCCTCATCGGCGACACCCACCGGTTGGACTGGGACTCGCTGGCGCAACGGATACATCCCGCCGAGTCGCGCGTGACCATGCTCGCCGAGAAGACCCCGGCGATCTTCATCGGCTTCGACGCGCTGGCGCTGGCGTCGACGAGCGTGATGGCCGAGCCGTTCGAAGTACGACGGGAGGCGCTGCTGCGGGCCGTCGGTCCGGGTGGGCGGGATCGTCGCGTGCATGTCAGCCGGGTGACGAGCGACCCCGCGGTCGCCGAGGACTGGTTCTCCGCCTTCGAAGGTGCCGGGCTCGACGGTGTCGTCGCCAAACGACTCGACGGCGTGTACGTCGAGAACAAGCGGGAGATGCTGAAGATCAAACACAAGCGCACCGCGGACTGCGTGATCTTCGGGTATCGAATCCACAAGTCGGGGACCGGGATCGGCTCGATGCTGCTCGGATTGTTCGGCGACGACGGCGAACTGCGGATGGTCGGTGGGGCCGGAGCCTTCTCCGACGCGAAGCGGATCGAGCTGCAGCAGATGTTCGAGCCGATGCGCCTCGACCCCGAGAAGGCGTCACCGGGTGAGCCGACGCGATGGCGGTCGGAGAAGTCGGGGGAGTGGATTCCGATCCGTCCCGAACTGGTCGCGGAGTTCGCCTACGACCAGATGGAGAATCACCGCTTCCGGCACACCGTGAAGTTCCTGCGGTGGCGGCCCGATCGGGACCCGGAGAGCTGCGGCTATGACCAGCTCGAGGTCCCCCTCACCTACGATGTCCACGACGTCCTCGAAGGAGAATGACCATGGCATCTCGCTCTCCCGCAGAGGAACTCGACGTCGACGGGATCGCCGTCCGGATGAGCAACCCGGACAAGATCTACTTCCCCGAACTCGGCGAGAACGGGGGCCGCAAGCGGGATCTCGTGGGGTATTACCGCACCGTCGCGCTGGGAGTCGAGGAGAGCGGCGAGGGCCCGTTGATGCACGCGGCCCGCGATCGGCCGACGTTCCTGCAGCGCTTCCCCGACGGGGTCGAGGGCGAGGAGATCTATCAGAAGCACATCGCGAAGAAGCGTCCGGAGCATGTGCAATCGACTCCGATCGTGTTCCCGTCCAAGCGAACCGGCGATGCGATCCGGCCGACGGTGCCCGCCGACCTGGTGTGGGGCGCCAATCTGGGGACGGTCACCTTCCACACCTGGCCGACGCTGCATCCCGACAACGATCACCCCGACCAGCTCCGCATCGACCTCGATCCGCAGCCCGGCACGACCTTCGAAGACGTCCGGCGCGTGGCTGTCGAGGGGTTGAAGCCGCTGCTCGACGACCTGGGTTTCGTCGGTTTCGCGAAGACCTCCGGCGGGCGCGGAGTGCACGTGTACGTGCCCATCGAGCCGCTGTGGGACTTCATCGCGACCCGACGCTGCGTGATCGCGCTCGCCCGCGAACTCGAACGCCGCGACCCGGATGCGGTCACCACGTCGTGGTGGAAAGAGGAACGCGGAGAACGGATCTTCATCGATTACAACCAGAACGCCCGCGACCGGACGATGGCGTCACCGTATTCCGTCCGACGCAGCGCCCGCGCACTGGTGTCGACGCCGGTGACGTGGGATGAACTCGCCGATGTCGACCCGGACGACTGCACCATCGCGACCGTCCCGAAGCTCCTCGCGGATCGTGGCGATCCGTGGGCCGACATCGCCGACCATCGGCGCGGCGTCGAGAAGCTCCTGGAGATGGTGCAGGCTGACGACGCAAACGGCTTGGGTGACATGCCTTATCCGCCCAGTTACCCCAAGATGCCGGGCGAGCCGCCGCGGGTGCAGCCGAGCAAGAAGGTCGCCGAGCACTGGGACGAGAAGGGGAATCGACGTTCCGATGGGTGACCGCGGAGCCGTCAGGTACGGAACGCGATCAAGAGCCCCAGGTAGACCAGGTAGAGGGCCACGAACGCGACGCCCTCGTACCGGGACACCCGCCGCCCGGAGAGGAACACCGGAATGCACAGCAACGCAACGGCGGCCATCAGTGGAAGGTCCACCCGGATCAGGTCATCGGTGACCTCGAGCGGCCGTACCAGTGCGGTCACGCCGAGGATGAAGGTGATGTTGTAGACGCTCGACCCGATGAGATTGCCGATGGCGAGGTCGCGGTTGCCGCGGAGCGTCGACATGATGGTCGTCGTGAGCTCGGGTGCGGACGTGCCGATCGCCACCACCGTGAGGCCGATGAACGCCTCGCTGACGCCCAGCTCCGTTGCCACGTCCACCGATCCGCGGACGAGCCAGTCGGCCGCGAGCACGATCAAGACGATCCCACCGAGCAGTTCGAGTACCCGGCCCCAGACCGGTCCACCGGTGGCGGGGAGCTCGTCGGTGACGGTCGGCGACGCCCTGGCCTTCACTTCCACGCGGATTGCGGTCACGGTGTAGGCAACCGCGACCGCCAGGAGCAGCACGCCGTCCAGACGGTTCAGGTCGCCGTTCAGGCTCAACACCAGGAGCAGCAGTGCGCTGACGGTCATGACCGGCAGGTCGAGCCGAATGGTCTGACGTCCCAGCGCGAGTGGTACCAGGGCAGCCGAGAGGCCGAGGATGAGAAGGAGATTGACGATGTTGGTGCCCGCGATGTTGCCGACCGCGAGCGGACCCGCATCGTTCAGGGACGCATCGATGCCCACGGCGAGCTCCGGCATGCTGGTCCCGATGGAGACGATCGTGAGCCCGACCAGCAGGGGAGAGACACCGAGCCGGCTCGCGATCGCCGACCCACCGCGGACCAGGAACTCCGCGCCGACGATCAGTCCGGCCAGGCCCGCCAGGATCAGCGCGGCGTCGAGGACCATCCGGACTCCTTCCCGACCGTTGCGGGGTGATCAGCGGCGCAGCGCCTCCGCGGCCCAGGTGGCGAAGCTCTGCCAGCCGACATCGGGGAATCGTCGATGCAGCGTCGGGATGTCGACCTCGTAGCCGCGCCCGCCGAGGAAGGTGAACATCGCCCGCATGTCCTCGGACTCGATGCGTTCCGGGTCGTAGGACTCCGCGGTGACGGTGGTGCCGAGGACCTCGCCGATGATGCGCGCCATCTCGGCCGGCGTCGGCTGGTCGGACGCGAGGTCGATGCGCTGCCCGACGTGGACCTCGGGTGCGGCGAACAGCGTGGCGACCAGTCGTCCGAGGTCGCGCCGCGAGAGTTGTTGCAGCGGCTCGTCGGCGGGCATAGCGATCGGCATCACGCCTGCCGCGAGGGCGTCGGCGCCGCCGAGCAGGTTGTCGAAGAAATAGGCCGGGCCGACGATCGTGTGCGGGATCTCGGTGGCCGCCAGCATCTGCTCGACCTCGAACTTGGAATCGAAATGCGGCACGCCGGTCTGGCGATCGGCCGAGGCGACCGAGGAGTACACGAGGTACGGGATCGATGCGGACGTGGCCGCCTCGATGAGCGCGCGACCCTGGCCGATCTCGGCGCCGACCCCGGACTCGAACGGCGTGGTGAGTGCGAACACGCCTGCGGACCCGGTGAACGCCTCGGTCAGACCCACGCCACTCACGATGTCGCCGACCGCCAGTTCGACACCCCGATCGGCCAGGCGTGCCGCCTTGCTCGACACCGCGTCCCGCACGACGGCGCGGACGGGGAAACCGGCGTCGAGCAGCGCATCGAGCACGGCGCCGCCCTGCCCTCCGGTGGCTCCGACGACAACAACAGGAGAGGTATCCGCCATGCCGTCGACCCTAGCGGTGGGATGCTCCCGCCGGACGGTTTGGGTTGGTGCACGCTCGGCGGCTATCATCTCGACGTTGGAGGATTCGCCTAGTGGCCTATGGCGCTCGCCTGGAACGCGGGTTGGGTTAACAGCCCTCAGGGGTTCGAATCCCCTATCCTCCGCCACCGAAGGTCCGCAGTGACGCCCGCTCGCCGGGTGCACCGCGGACCTTCGTCGTTGTGACGACTGGGCCGGGGGTGGTGTCGCCTCGCCGGAGGCCCTCGCTACACTGGACGACGGATCCCGCGCGGCGTGCATCCTGTGAACTCCCCCAGGGCCGGAAGGCAGCAAGGGTCAACGGGCTCTCTCGGGTGCGCGGGGTCCCCTATATCCGATACACATCTTCTAGGTCTGCGGCGTCGGCCACCCGCACCGGCGTCGAGCCGCGAGAGGGCCCACGTTGAACTTCCACTCGATGAGTGCCGACCAGCTCCGCGACACCCAGGCGGATCTGACCAAGCAGTACGAGTCACTGCGCGCTCTGGGCCTGAAGCTCGACCTCACCCGCGGCAAGCCGGCTCCCGAGCAGCTCGACCTCTCCAACGGCCTGCTGTCCCTCCCGGGCGACGAGTACCGCGACGGGGCGGGCACCGACACCCGCAACTACGGCGGACTCAACGGACTCCCGGAGCTGCGCGGGATCTTCGGCGAGCTGCTCGCCGTCGACCCCGACAACCTCCTCGCGCTCGGCAACTCGAGTCTCGAGATCATGCACGACCTCACCGTGTTCGGGATGCTGCACGGCACCGCCGACTCCGATGCGCCGTGGGGTCGTGAGCCGATCAAGTTCCTGTGCCCCTCGCCCGGGTACGACCGCCACTTCGCGATCACCGAGAGCCTCGGCATCGAGATGATCCCGGTGCCGATGCTTCCCGACGGTCCCGACGTGCGGGTGTGCGCCGAACTCGTGGCCGGCGACCCGAGCATCAAGGGCCTGTGGGCCGTGCCGACCTACTCCAACCCGACCGGCGTCACCTTCTCCGAAGAGACTGCCCGCGGTCTGCTGGAGATGCCCGCAGCCCCCGACTTCCGGATCTACTGGGACAACGCCTACGTGGTGCACACCCTGGTGGAGAACCCGCCCGCCGCGCTGCCGATCGTCGAGATGGCCGCGGCCGCCGGCCACCCCAACCGCGTGTACGTCCTCGGCTCGACGTCGAAGATCACCTTCGCCGGCGCGGGCGTCTCGTTCTTCGGCTCGTCGCCGGAGAACCTGGCCTGGTTCAGCAAGTACCTCTCGCTGAAGACCATCGGACCCGACAAGGTCAATCAGCTGCGTCACCTCAAGTTCTTCGGCGATGCCGACGGCGTGCGGGCGCACATGGCCCGTCACCGGGAGATCCTCGCCCCGAAGTTCCAGCTCGTGCTCGACATCCTCGACGATCGCCTCACGGAGTCGAAGGTCGCGTCGTGGTCGGAGCCGGAAGGCGGCTACTTCATCAGCCTCGACGTCGTCGACGGCGCGGCCCGACGCACCATCGAGTTGGCCAAAGAGGCCGGTATCGCTCTCACCGCGGCCGGATCGGCGTTCCCGTACAAGACCGATCCGCACGATCAGAACATCCGCCTCGCACCGACGTTCCCGAACACCGACGACCTGCGAGCCGCGATGGACGGGGTGTCCACGTGCGTTCTGCTGGCGGCGGCGGAGACACTCCTCGCCCGGTCCAGCTGAGGTCGTCGCGCGCACCCGCGGCCGCTGACATGGCGGCCGTGTAAGCCGCGGACGGTGCCGACACACCG
The DNA here is from genome assembly GCF_041103195.1 of Gordonia sp. ABKF26. Taxonomy (NCBI): domain Bacteria; kingdom Bacillati; phylum Actinomycetota; class Actinomycetes; order Mycobacteriales; family Gordoniaceae; genus Gordonia; species Gordonia sp. ABKF26. Next base: position 5,556,212 of record NZ_JBGCVZ010000003.1, on the reverse strand, counting down.
GCAACGCGCCGACCGCGGCGTTAGATTGCTCTCATTCTCCGGCGAGTGCGCTGGCGTGCACGCCACTTTGTGACAGGCTTTCAAATCGTGAATCTGCCCAGGCCGGTTCTTCTCGCAACCGGTTTCGCCGTCGTGGGGGTCATCGCACTGGCGCTCCAGGACGTCGTCGTACCCTTGGGCGCCCAGTTCTGGGGTTTGCTGAACAATCAGATCGACCTTGCGGTGTATCAGGCGGGCGCCCGGTCGGTGACCGGAGGCATCAGCCTCTACGACGTCAAGATGGTCGGCGACCTGGACTACACCTATTCGCCGTTCTCCGCGCTGTTGTTCAGTCCGCTGGCCTGGGTGTCCTTCGACCTCGCGCGTCCGCTGTGGACCGCGGGCATCGTCGTGGCGCTCTACCTGGTGATCATGCTGAGCTTCCGCAGCCTCGGCCGACCGGTGACCTGGCCGTTGCGCGTCATCGCGGTGTCGCTGGTCGCGGTGGCGATGTTGTTCGAGCCGGTGCGGACGACCATCTGGTACGGACAGATCAACGTCTTCCTGATGCTCGTCATCCTCGCGGACCTGACGCGTCCGGACGGTGGTCGCCTCAAGGGGTTCTGGACCGGCGTCGCCGCCGGCATCAAGCTGACACCCCTCATCTTCGCCGGATACTTCCTGGTGCAGCGGAACTGGCGCGCCCTCGCGGGGGTCATCGGCGGTTTCGCCACCACCGTGGTGATCGGTTTCGCGGTGTTGCCGGGGGATTCGTGGTCGTACTGGACCGGAAAACTGTTCGAGTCCGACCGGGTCGGGTCGGCGCAGTTGCGCGGCAACCAGTCCCTCCGCGGCATGCTCGCCAACCACCTCGACACCGACAATCCGCCGACGCTCCTGTGGCTCGTCGTGGTCCTGGCGGCGCTCGCGGTCGGCTTCGCGGTCGCGACCTATGCCCATCGCAAGGGCCAGGAACTCCTGGCCATCAGCATCGTCGGCATGACCGCGTGCGTCGTGTCGCCGATGTCCTGGGGCCATCACTGGGTCTGGTTCATCCCGATCCTGGTCATCGGGGTCCACCTGGTCCTCGACGTCCGACGCCCGCACACCCCGCGGGTGTGGGCGGGTGTTGGTGTCGCGGCTCTCGTGCTCCTCGCGTTCTCGTGGCCGACGCACGTGCCCGCGCTGATCCCCGACGGTTATTACACGGGGTTGTACGTCAAGACCCACATCCGGTGGCTGAACTGGTTCACCGTCAGCCCCTACCTGTGGGCCTACCTCGGTGTGCTCATCGCAACGGTCGTCGGCTTGCGGATGGTCGGCAGCCGCGGACCGTCGACCTCCGACCCGGTCATCCCGGCCGGCGTCGCGGCCGCTGTCATCGCCGACGGCGGCTTGCCGACCGGTGATGCGGGCGGCTCCGGGGCCGAGGACCGGCGGCGAGCGGAGAGAAGCGGCGACGAGTCCGGACCACGCGAGTCCGACCGCCCGTCCGAGCCCACCGACCACGTCCACGGCATGGCCGATGACCTGGTCGGAACCGACGGCGAACCCGTCAGCGAGACACCCGAACAGGGGTCTGCTCCGCCAGTGTGAGGCACGCTCATCGAGTGTCACGGGTCGCCGGTAGTCTCGACGCGTGGCTCTGTATCGCACCTATCGCCCGGCTACCTTCGCCGACGTCGTGGGGCAGGAGCACGTCACCGATCCGTTGAGTCGCGCCCTGGATTCCGGGCGCATCAACCACGCCTATCTCTTCTCGGGTCCGCGTGGTTGTGGCAAGACGTCGTCGGCGCGAATCCTGGCCCGTTCGCTGAACTGTGTGCAGGGGCCGACCTCCACACCGTGCGGGACCTGTGCCTCATGCGTGGCGCTCGCGCCTGGCGGACCGGGCAACCTCGACGTCATCGAACTCGACGCCGCGAGCCATGGTGGTGTCGACGACACCCGCGAGCTCCGCGACCGTGCGTTCTACGCGCCCGCCGAGTCGCGCTACCGCGTCTTCATCGTCGACGAGGCGCACATGGTGACGAACGCGGGCTTCAACGCGCTCCTCAAGATCGTCGAGGAGCCGCCGGAGCACCTGATCTTCGTGTTCGCGACCACCGAACCCGAGAAGGTGCTCCCGACCATCCGGTCGCGGACCCATCACTATCCGTTCCGGCTGCTCGCGCCGCCGGTCATGCGCGGCCTGCTGGAGAAGATCTGCGAGCGCGAGAACGTGACGGTCGCTCCCGAGGTGTATCCGCTCGTCATCCGTGCGGGCGGCGGATCTCCTCGTGACTCACTGTCGATCCTCGACCAGCTGCTCGCCGGCGCCGACGACGACGGGGTCGCCTACGAACGCGCCCTGGCCCTGCTCGGTGTCACCGATGTCGCGCTGATCGACACCGCCGTCGACGCACTCGCCGATGCCGACGGGTCGGCGTTGTTCGGCACGGTGGAGAAGGTGGTCGACGCCGGGCACGACCCCCGGCGATTCGCCGTCGACCTGCTCGAGCGTCTGCGCGATCTGATTCTGCTGCAAGCAGTTCCAGATGCTGCCGACCGCGGGCTGGTCGAGGCCCCGGGCGACCAGCTCGCCCGGATGCGCGCCCAGATCGAGACCCTCGGCCCGGCGTCGCTGACGCGGTTCGCCGAGATCGTGCACAACGCGCTCGGGGAGATGCGGGGCACCACGTCGCCGCGGCTGCTGCTCGAGGTGATGTGCGCGCGGATGCTGTTGCCCGCAGTGTCCGCCGACGACGCGGCGCTGCTGCAACGACTCGAACGACTCGAGTCGGGCATCGGCACCACGTCGATCCCGGTGCCGGCGAAACCGGCTGAGCCGGAACCGGAGCCGAAGTTCGTCCGGCCGTCGCAACGCAAGGCGATGGAAGACGCCAAGGCCGCCCAGGCCTCCGACCGTGCGGCTGCCGAGGCGGTGGAGGCCGATGCCGCGGCTCCCGAACCCGCGGCTCCCGAACCCGTGGCGCCGGAACCTGCGGCGCCGGAACCTGCGGCGCCGGAACCCGTGGCGCCGGAACCCGTGGCGCCGGAACCTGCGGCGCCGGAACCTGCGGCGCAGGAACCTGCGGCGCCGGAACCTGCGGCGCCGGAACCTGTGGCGCCGGAACCTGTGGCGCCGGAACCTGCGGCGCCGACCCCCGCGGACCTCGACTCGGCCGCACCGACCGAAGGGTCCGCCGAGGACGAATCGATGTTCGACGAGCTGATCGCCGAACAGCCGAGCGTCGATGCGACAGACCCCGACCCGGTGGCCGACCCAGCGCCTGCCACGCCGACGCAACCGCCGGCTCGTGCCGAGCGGACTCCGTCCGCGCCGGAGCCGCCGTCGCGTCCGCGGGTGACGTCTTCGCCGGAACCGGAACCAGTCGCCGAATCCGCGTCGACGTCGCCCTACGACGACATCCCGCTTCCCGATGAACCCGTCGACGAGGACGACGTCCCACCACCGGATGCGATGCCCGTCCGCGCCCGCCGGCCAGAACCCGCACCCGAGCCGGAAGCAGAAGCCGAGCCCGAGCCCGAGGCGCCCGCCGGTCTCGACGCCGACTCGGTGCGCAAGCGGTATCAGGACTTTCGGGCCGCGGTGCGTGAGCGTTCGAAGAGTTTGGAACCGATGCTCTCGGCAGCGGTCATCGCCGACGTCGACGGAACGACCGTGGTGCTGTCGCATCCCGTCGAGGTGTTGGTCGGGCGTCTGTCGGCGCCGCACGCCGTCACGATCATCCGAGAGGCGCTGACCGAGGTCTTCGGTACCGAACTCGACGTTCGCACGGTGCACCAGGCGCCGGGTGCCGCCGCGCCCACGGGCGCGTCTGCCTCACCGCCGTCGAAGCAGCCGGGTAAGGCGCGCCAGTCGTATTCACGGCCGAGTCGTGCGCGCGACCAGTCGGCGACGCCGGCGCCCGCGCCGGAACCGGTTGCCGAACCGGAGGAACCCGAGCCGCCACGCGCCGACGAGGACATCCCGCACGACGAGCGCGCGGAGATGGTGGCCGACGCGCGGACCGGGAACCCCGAGCAGCGGCTCGACCCGGACCAGGTGGCGCTGGAATTGCTCAAGTCCGAGTTGGGGGCCAGGCCGCTCGAGTGACCGGGTGTGTTCGCGGCCGGCGCTCGTGTACGGCCGTTCGTGGTAGAACGCACAGATGCGACGAGTAGCGGTGCGCCTCGGACTGTCACTGATGTCGGTGACGGCGGCGCTCACGATGTCGATGGCGTGCGCTGCGGCGACCCCGACCGAAGCGCCTGCGGTCGGTGCGTCTCCCGGCGGCGGAACATCGGGATCGGCGGTCAGAGCTCCCGCCGTCGGGCCGGCGCCGTCGATGCGGATGCCGGTCGACCGGCGGGTCAGCGCCGTCGGTTTCGTCGACGTCCGGACCGCGGTTCCCGACGCCGTCCTCGACCTGCGATATGCGACGGCCGACAACTTCGTCGGCGAGCGACTGTACCCGCCGAACGCCCGCTGTCTGGTCCACGAATCGATGACCCCGGGACTTCGAACCGCCGCGCGGACTCTACGGGCCCGCGGCGAGGTGCTGGTGTTCTGGGACTGCTACCGGCCGCACTCGGTGCAGCAGAAGATGTTCGACAAGGTGCCGGATCCCGCGTGGGTGGCCAGGCCGGGGCCGTATTCGACCAGCCACGAAGCCGGACGTTCGGTTGACGTGACACTGGCCGACGGCCGCCCGAACTGTCCTCCGGCGCGCGTCGTCGGCGACCGGTGTCGTCTCGACATGGGGACCGACTTCGACTCGTTCACCCCGCGGGCCACCGCGTATGCGACCGAGGGGGTGTCCGCGCCGGCACGGGCCGCTCGAACCCGCCTTCGAGAGGCGATGGCCGCCGGTGGGCTGACGATCTACGCGGGGGAGTGGTGGCACTTCGACGGACCCGGCGCCCACGTCCGCCGCCCGGTCATCGACGTGCCGGTCACCTGAGGGGCGGCGACAGAGGGTGGCTGAAAACCGCCTCGCACAGCGGGTTCGACGACGATACGTCGTCGAACTGTGTGCAGAGGGCGGATTTCAGCAGCGCGGGTGTGACCTCAGGCGTCCCACCACGGCCGGAGTGGTACCTGGTGACCGCCGTCCTCGTCGAGCTTCGTGGCGAGCACGTGATGGAGCTGGATGATGTTGCGGTCGAAGCCGATTCGGCATCCTGCCATGTAGAGGCCCCACAGCAGCGCGGTGCCCTCGCCGACCTCGGCCACCGCCTCGTCCCAGTGCTCGACGAGGTTGATGTTCCAGTCACGCAGCGTCATCGCGTAGTGCTCGCGGAAGTTCTCCTCGTGGATGACCTCCATGCCGCCGATGTCCTGCAGCTTCGAGATGATCTTGCCGGAGCCGGTGAGCTCTCCGTCGGGAAACACGTAGCGGTCGATGAACGATCCGGCTTTGCTGCGACTGGCGTTGTCGGGCCGGGTGATGCAGTGGTTGAGCAGCATGCCGCCGGGGCGGAGCTTGTCGCGCATGAAGCCGAAGTACGCGGGGTAGTTGTGGACGCCGATGTGCTCGGTGAGCCCGATGGACGACACGGCGTCGAATCCGCTCTCGGTGATGTCGCGGTAGTCGCTGTGCCGGACCTCGGCGAACTCGCCGAGTCCTTCGTCGGCGATGGCCTTCTGGGCCCACTGCGCCTGCTCGGCGGACAGTGTCGCCCCGATGGCGTGGACGCCGCGTCGGGCGGCATAGCGGACCATTCCGCCCCAGCCGCAACCGATGTCGAGGAGGCGGTCGCCGGGTTTCAGGCGCAGCTTCTCGAAGATGAGGCGGTACTTGTTCTCCTGCGCGGCTTCCAGCGATGCGTCGCGTTCCGGGTAGACGGCGCAGGTGTAGGTCATCGACGGTCCTAGGACCCACTCGTAGAACGTGTTCGAGACGTCGTAGTGGTAGTGGATGACCTCGGCGTCGCGGGACTTGCTGTGCCGCAGTCCTTCCGCGAATCGCCGCCAGCGCGGCACGGCCTCCTGCGGCGGCGGTGCGATCGGCTTGAAGTGCTCGATGCCCAGCGACCTGGCGATGTGCGCGAGTGCCAGCGGGGAGGGACGGTGGAACTGCAGGTTGCTGGCGAGAGCCTTCAGCGCGGGGTACGGGTCGCCGGGGTGGGCGCCGATGAGTTCGAGATCGCCTGCGATGTAGGCCCGTGCGAGCCCGAGGTCGCCGGGCGCGGTCACCAGATACGTCGTCCCCCGCGGGGTCTTGAGGTCGAGGCCGTATTGGGCGTCCGCGGGTCCGGCGCTGCTGCCGTCGTAGGCGGTGATCCGGATCGAGAGATTCCCGCCGAGGAGGGTCTCGAAGATCTCGGCGAGGGTCATCTTGCCGGCGTGTGAGTCGACACTCGACGGCGTGCTGTCCTTGAACGTGGTCATTGGCGTTTCACCGCTTTCGCATAGAGGTCCAGCAGACGGCCGCGCGGGTCGTACCGCTTCTTGAGGAGCCGATAACTCTCTCCGCCGTAGAGTTCGTCGAACTCCTCCGGCGTGTAGAAACTCTCTGAGTACAGCGACTTGTGGCCGTCGAGTTCGGCGACCTTGCGTTCGATGATCTTGTTGGTGTGTCCGGGATCGCCCGGGGTGACCGGCACGGCCGACCAGAAGCCGACGTTGACGTAGGTGCGTTGCGGGGCAAGGGGATACAGCGGCCACGGGCGTACCGGATCGGCGCTCGGGAGGGCCGGCTCCCGAAGACGCAGTGGGCACAGCCAGATCGGTTCGATCGGGATGTCGGCGAGGAACCACTCCACGTACTCGGCGGTCCGTTCGATGGGCACCTCGATGTCCTGCACGACCCGCTCGCCCGCGGGCAGGCCCTTGCGGGCGTTGAGCCGGTCACCGATGTCGAACCGCTGGTCGAGTCCGATGAGCTTCCAGTAGAAGCTGCTGCGCAGGTACCGCTTCGGCCACCAGCGTCGGATCTTCGGGTTCTGTGCGCCGAACGCGCGGGAGCACCAGAACCAGTCGGTGTCCCAGCGCCACAGGTAGTCGTGGATCGTGAGCCGATCGGTGGTCTTTCGCTGAATGGACCGGTAGAAGACATCCATCCCGGTGTAGTCGCTGACCGGCCCGTCGTCGTCGGTCTGACGGCCGAGTGTCAGGTAGGACTCGTTGGCGGAGAAGACGACTCCGTCGAGATAGTCGACGGGCTCGCCGTCGTGCGTCTTGGTGGTGACGATCGCGTCCATGGTCGACTGGAGGTCGGCGATGGTGGTGAACCGGAGATGACGCAACGCCACGTAGGGCTTCACCGGCTCCAGCTCGATGCGGAGGCGAACCGAATATCCGAGAGTGCCATAGGAATTCGGGAATCCGTAGAAGAGGTCGGCGTGCTCGTTGGTCGGCGTCGCCGTCAGGATCTCGCCGTCGCCGGTGAGGATGTCGATCTCCAGCACCGATTCGTGGGGAAGGCCGGATCGGAACGATGTGCTCTCGATGCCGAGGCCGGTGACCGCGCCGCCCAGGGTGATCGTCTTGAGCTGCGGGACGACCAGCGGCGCGAGGCCGTACGGCAGGGTGGCCGCGACCAGGTTCTCGTAGGTACACATCCCGGCGACGTCGGCGGTTCGTGCCGCCGGATCCACCGAGATCACGCGGTCGAGTCCGGAGACGTCCAGTCCGGGATGCGGATTGGCGGCGCGCTTGCGGAAGAGGTTGGACGTCTTCTTCGCCAGGCGCACGGTTGCGTGCGGCGGAATGGCACGATAGCTGGCCAGAAGGTCGGACACCCCCTGGTCGAATGCCGCTCCCCCCATCTCCAGCCGGTTGCTCACCCGGATAGCCTAGGACTTGATCAGTTCGCCCGCCAATCGTTTCGTACTGAGGAGTGTCCAATCGTGGGTCAGGTTTCCGCATCGCAGTCGCTCGACATCGCCGCCGCCCCGGACGCCGTGGTCGGAGCACTCGCCGACTACAACGACGTACGCCCGGCCATCCTCCCGGAGCAGTACCGCGACTACAAGGTGATCAGCGGCGGCAACGGCGACGGCACCGTCGTGCACTGGATCCTGCAGGCCACCTCGAAGCGTCAGCGTGACGTGCAGGCGACGGTCAGCGTCACCCCGGACACCGTCACCGAGCGCGATGCCAACTCGACGATGGTGACCACCTACACCGTCGCTCCGTCGGGAAGCGGTTCGCGCGTCACGACCACCACCACGTGGCAGGGTGCGGGCGGCATCGGCGGATTCTTCGAAAAGACGTTTGCGCCGAAGGGTCTCAATCGAATTCAGGCCGAGGTGCTCGGAAATCTGAAGAAGCGCCTCGAGCGCTGAGAAGTCGGAGTCTCCTCCGGCGGCGTTCGAACACACACACATGACCGGCGCGGGGCCTTCCGGCAGGCGACGTCGGGGCCGGGCGCGGCCATCGCCGTTGCCCATCCGCGACGGCGTCGACGCCACGCGCGTGGTGTTGCGTTCGGGGCCGGAGTCGACGGTGTCGCAGGCGTTGCTGGCCGCGCCCGGTCTGGCGGGGCTGACCGCCGACGACCTGCGTCGACGCGCCTCCGCCGGCGAGGTCGTCGATGCCGACGGTCACCCGGTGGATCTCGATTCGCCGTCGCGCCGCAACATCTCGCTCTACCTCTACCGCGACCTCGACGACGAGGTGCCGGTCCCGTTCGACCTACCGGTGCTCTACCGCGACGAGAACATCGTCGTGGTGGACAAACCGCATTTCCTCGCCACCATGCCCCGGGGCCGCCACGTCACCGAGACCGCGCTGGTCCGACTGCGTCGCGAGCTGGGCTCCGACACGATCTCGCCGGCTCACCGACTCGACCGGCTCACCGCCGGAGTGCTGCTGTTCACGCTGCGCCCGGAGGTGCGGGCGGCCTATCAAGATCTGTTCGCATCCCGGATCGCCCGCAAGGAGTACCTCGCGCTCGCGCCCGCCGACGAGGCACTCGCCACCACTGTGACCGTGCGGGATCGGATCGAGAAGACCGCGGGCGACCTCCGCGCGCTCGTCGTCGACGGACCCGTCAACGCCATCAGTGACATCACTCTCGTCGACGGCGCGGGGCGCCACGGCGTCTACCGGCTGGTGCCGCACACCGGTCGCACGCATCAGCTCCGATTGCACATGGCGTCACTGGGTGTGCCCATCGTCGATGACCCGCTGTACCCCGAGGTGCGTCCGGAACTGGCGGCGCGCCCCGACCACGCGGACTTCTCGAGGCCCCTGCGTCTGCTGGCACGGGTGTTGGAGTTCAACGATCCCCTGACCGGCGAGCACCGCAGGTTCGAGAGCCTGCGGTCGGTGTCGGGGTAGCAGGACACGATCTACCCTGGCCGCATGACCATCCGAGCGTCCTACGAGCGGCATCCCGACTTGGGGTGCGAGGCCGTGGTCTTCATCGACGACGAGTCGCTGGCATGTTTTCAGATCCAACGCGATCTCGTCGGGGGACCGCGCGCCGACGAGTACTGCGTCACGACGGGGGCGAGTGCGCCGATCTACGGGGCGATCACACAGTGGCGTCGGGTCGACGACCGATTCGAGTTCGCACTGACAGCGCGAGCGGGACGGCTGTTCGGCGACGAGGTCCTGTCTTTCGAGGTCGCGGCCGTCGAGGAGTCGACCGTCGACGACATCGCCGCGCATGTCGATCGGTTGCTGCGCTGACGCTGCGACTACCCTGGGCCGGGTGACGCAACCATTCGATCCCAGCGCGTTGTTCGGCGGCGGTCAGGGCGGAGAGAACCCGATGGCCGGACTGCTCGCGCAAGCTCAGCAGATGCAGGAGAAACTCCTGTCCGCGCAGAACGAGATCGCTGCGGCAGAGGTGGTCGGCAGCGCGGGCAACGGACTCGTCACCGTGACCGGCAACGGCACCGGCGAGGTGACCGCGGTGTCGATCGACCCGAAGGTCGTCGATCCCGACGACGTGGAAACCCTGCAGGACCTGCTGCTCGGTGCGCTCGCCGACCTGTCGGAGAAGCGCGAGCAGCTGGCCGGCGAGAAGATGGGCCCGCTCGCCGGTGGCCTCGGCGGCGGCCTTCCCGGACTCGGCGGCTGAGCACCACGCCCACGCACGACGCCGAACGACGAGTAGAGACCCCGGACACCATGGACGCAGAACACCATGTATGAGGGACCGATCCAGGACCTGATCGACCAGCTGGCCAAACAGCCGGGGCTCGGTCCGAAGGGGGCCCAGCGGATCGCGTTCCACCTGCTGGCCGGAGAGAAATCCGACATCGATCGCCTCATCGCGGCGCTCGGGCGGGTTCGCGACGACGTCGTCTTCTGTGCCGAGTGCGGAAACGTGTCGGCGAACCGCCTGTGCCGGATCTGCTCGGACTCGCGTCGCGACGCCAGCAAGATCTGCGTCGTCGAGGAGCCCAAGGACGTGCATGCGATCGAACGGACCAAGGAGTTCACCGGGCGCTATCACGTGCTCGGGGGTGCTCTGGATCCGTTGTCGGGGATCGGCCCCGACCAGTTGCGGATCCGCGAGCTGTTGCGTCGGCTGGCCAATCAGGAGGACGGCGTCGACGTCTCCGAGGTGATCGTCGCCACCGACCCGAACACCGAGGGCGAAGCCACCGCGACCTACCTCCAGCGCATGCTCAAGGACTTCCCCGGTCTGTCGGTCACCCGACTCGCGTCGGGGTTGCCGATGGGCGGCGACCTCGAGTTCGCCGACGAGCTCACTCTGGGCCGCGCCCTGTCGGGTCGTCGCATCCTGGCGTGAGGCCCGGCCCTCCCACCCGGCCCCTCGTACCCGGCAAACCGGACGGCTACTGTCAGGGGGTGATCTCGCGTAATCGGTGGCGTCGTCGAAATCGGGTAGTGGCAACGGGCCTGACGGCGGTGGTCGTGGCCGGGCTGGTGAGCGTGGGTCAGTTCGCGGCGACGCCCGAAGCGTCGGCGGCGCCCGCGCTCGACTGGGAAGCATGTCCCGCCGTTCACGGCGTCCCGGCGACCGTCCGATGCGCGACGGTCGAGGTGCCGCTCGACTACCGCAAGCCGGATGGCAAGACGATCGAGATCGGTGTCAGCCGGATGCAGGCGCGAGACCAATCGCGCCGGCGCGGTGTCGTGATGGGCAACCCGGGAGGTCCGGGTGGCGACGGCATCGCGATGTTCAGCCAGGTGCCCCCGCCCGCGGCGATGCTCGACGAATGGGACCTGGTGGCCGTGCAGCCCCGGGGTCTGGTGTCGGGCACGCCGCTGCGCTGCGAACCCATCACCGGCGACGAACCCGAACTGATGACTGCGCTGGGCAAGGTGAATCGCGATCGCTGTGAGGCCCGGACACCGGGTCTGGGGGCCTCGCTCACCACCGAGAACACCGCCCGGGACATGGAGGTGGTCCGCGGTCTGCTCGGTGAGTCGAAGGTCAGTCTCTACGGCATCTCCTACGGCACCCTGTTGATGTCGACGTACGCGACACTGTTCCCGCAGCGGGTCGACCGGATGGTCCTCGATTCCGGTTTCGACCCCGATCTCGTGTGGAACACCCTCCTCTCCGCCCAGACGCCCGGCTACAAGGCCCGCGTGCACGCGATGATGGCGTGGATCGCGCGCCACGACCGGATCTACGGTCTCGGAAAGACTCCGCTGGCCGTGTACCGGAAGTGGAGTGACCGGGTCAGTGTGGAGGCAGGCGTCCCGCCGTCCCTCCTGGCGCCGCCGGCCCAGGTGGGCGACGTGCCCCCGGGACTGCGGGCGTTCGCCCAGCAGTACATCGCCGGCACCGACCTCACCGCCGACGCGCGGGCGCGGTTCGAGAACCTGATGCTCACGTTGCTCCGACCCGGCTCGCTGCAACTGTCGTCGCAGCTACTGGTGCTCACTCGCGCCCTCGCGCCGGATCGGAACTCGTGGCCACTCGTCGCACAGCTGACCGCGAAGCCCGGCCGCAAGCTGCCCACCCCGGCGCCCGCGGTCCTCGAAGCCGCGCAGGTCTCTCAGGACATGCAGGGCGCGGTCCTCTGCAACGAGAACCGGGTGCCCGCACAGCCGTCGCTCGGCTTCCAGGCGTTCGTCGCGAACTACGTCACCGGGGATCCGTTCGAGGCGCCCGGGCTCGCCTATGAGTCCGGACTCGCCTGCGCCGGCGCGCCGGCCCTCGCCCGGCCGATCGAGATCCGCAATCGCGGGCTGGCGGTGACACCGTTGCAGATCCAGAGCGTCGGCGACCCGCAGACCCCGTATCGCGGCGCGCTGAAGATGCGTTCACTCATGCGGAGCCACCTCATCACCGTCGGCGGTGGCGACCACGCGCAACTCGGCCGGGCCAACAAGCCGCTCGAGAACGCGATCGTCGAATATCTCCGCACGGGGCGGACCGCCGTGCAGCGCGTTCCCGAAGCACCCATCACGGCTCCGCTGACGCAGATGCCGCCGGCATTCGCGGCCGGCACGGCCGGTCGGTGACCCATCCTGATCCGGTGAACCCCCGGATCCGCGCCCGGATCACCGACTTGGCCGATCGCCTCGATGCGGGGATCGTCGCCGTCGACGGGCCGTCGGGAGCGGGGAAATCGACGATCGCCGACCTCCTGGTCGCGGACCTGCGAGCCCGTGGAGTCGGCGTGACCCTGGTCCGCACCGACGACTTCGCGACGTGGGACGACCCGGTCGCATGGTGGCCGGAGCTGGAAGCCGATGTGCTGCATCCCTTCACGCGACGACGGGACTACCGGTACCGGCCGCGCGTATGGCAGGACGGTACCCCGACCCCCGGACCCCGTGTGTGGATCGAGTGGCAGCCCCTGCTCATCATCGAAGGGGTCTCCTCGGCGCGGCGACGGATCGCCGACCGCCTGTCCCACGCGCTGTGGCTCGACGGCGGAACACCCGGCGAACGACTCGAGCGGACGATCGCCCGTGACGGGGAGGGCGCGCGGGCACATCTGGAGGCCTGGCAGCAGTTCGAACGCGGCTGGTTCGGCGTGGATCGCACCCGGGAACGGTGCGTCGTCCTCGACTGACGGGGGTCCTCGGCCGATGAGGTGCCGCTTCCGACTCGACGGTTAGTGTCGAGGTATGGCCACCCGACGACGCTTCCGTGATCTGGCGGAGCTCGACGCGCAGCTGATCGAGTGCCGAGCATGCCCGCGCCTCGTCGAATGGCGGGAGCAGGTCGCCCGCGAGAAGCGTCGCGCGTACGCCGACGAGGAGTACTGGGGCCGGCCGGTGGCCGGTATCGGTCCGGCCGACGCGCGACTGCTGATCGTCGGACTCGCCCCCGCGGCGCACGGCGGAAACCGCACCGGGCGTATGTTCACCGGAGATCGCAGCGGCGATGTCCTGTTCTCGGCGTTGTACCTCGCCGGCCTTGCGAGCCAACCCCATTCGGTCGCGATCGGTGACGGGTTGGAGCTCTTCGATACGCGGATCACCGCGCCGGTGCATTGTGCCCCGCCGCAGAACAAACCGACGGTCGCGGAACGCGACACCTGCTCCCACTGGTTGCATGCCGAACTCGAACTGCTCGCGCCGACCGTGCGTTCGGTGGTCACCCTCGGTGGATTCGGTTGGCAGTCAACGCTTCGCACGTTCGCGAAACTTGGCTGGACGGTCCCCAAGCCGCTGCCGAAGTTCGGGCACGGCGCCTCCACGACGCTTGTCCGCGAGGGTGCCGAGCTCGAGGTGTTCGGGTGTTATCACGTGAGCCAGCAGAACACCTTCACCGGACGGTTGACGGTGGAGATGGTCGTGGACGTGCTTACCGCGGCGGCACGGTCCGCGGGTATCGAGAACGGCCACCGCCCGGCTTTCTGAGGTGCGAACGAAGCCTCCCCTGCTCCCTGAGGTGCGGCGAAGCGAGCCAGGAAGGGGCTCGCGAGGTGTCCCACCAGGCCCTTCGAGGCTCGTCGCTATCGCTCCTCACACCTCAGGATCTGCGGCCTGGCGACCGTCATGGGCCACGAAAGACCTACCCCAACGCCTTATTTCGTGACCGACAGACTTCAACTCGACTCCCAGACCTCGATCGAAGTCTGTCGGTCGAGTTGAAGTCTGCCGGTGGCGGGGCCGCCCTCCGCAAGCTCCGGGCGTCGGGAAGCAGGGGGTCGTCGCTACCGCCGCCGACCGGCGGCGAGGCGCTCGCGACGAAGCCGGTCGACCTCGGGGAGATCCAGCGGCGCAAGGGATTCGACGCCCATGGCGGTCGCCAGGAGATGATCGGCGAGTTCGGGGTTGCGGGCCAGTGCCGGACCGTGCATGTAGGTGCCGATGACGCTGCCCTGGACGACGCCCTCGGTGCCGTCGCCGACGCCGTTGCCGACGCCGTGCCGTACTCGACCCAGCGGGGCTGCGTCGGAACCGAGAGTGGTTCCGCCGCGGTGGTTCTCGAAGCCGGTGAGAGTCTGGGTCAAGCCGGGCAGCGACGGCTCGACGAGCAGCTCGCCGATGCTCCGGGTTGCTTGGGGGGCCGTCGTGAGGTCGAACAGGGAGATGCCGTCGACGCGTTCACCCGCCGACGTCTCGTACCAGTGGCCGAGCACCTGGATGGCCGCGCAGATGGCCAGCACCGGACGTCCGGCCGCCGCGGCCTGCTGCAGACCGGGGTAGCGCGTGAGATGTCGGGTGGCGAGCCGCTGCGCGTAGTCCTCTGCGCCGCCGAGGGTGTAGACGTCGAGGGAGTCGGGGACCGGGTCGTCGAGCGTGATGTGCACGACCTCGGCGTCGATGCTGCGCATCAGCGCTCGACGTTTCAGCACGAGCGCGTTCCCGCCGTCCCCGTAGGTGCCCATCACGTCGGGCAGGACGAGACCGATCCGCAGGGTCGATTCGCTCACTGCTCTGCCTTCCGCGATCGTGCTGCGCGTTCCAGGGCGGTCCCGAGGTCGCGGAACGCCGTGTAATTGGCCAGGACCTCGACGCGTCCCGGCGGGCAGGATGCGATGGCCGCCATGGGGTCGGGGACGGTGGTGTGCTCGGCGCCCGCGTAGAGCAACCGAACGGAGAGATCGGCGGCGCGCTCGCCGGCCGCGACAACCTGCATGCTCTCGAACGCCTCGAATCGCACATCCCACAGCCACGACAGGTCCTCGCCGTCGGGTACCTGGCCGTTGACCGCGATGACGAGTCCGTCGGCGTCCTGGTCGATCATCGACATCGCCTCTTGCCAGCCGGCCGGGTTCTTCGCCAGAAGTGTTCGGACGGAATGGTTCCCGACCTGATGGATGCCGTACCGGCCGGCGACCTCGCCGACCGTGCCGACGGCTGCCACCGCGCTGCGCGGGTCGGCGCCCATCGCGACGGCCGCCGCCACCGCCTGGGTCGCGTTGCCGCGGTTGGCCCTACCCGGTACCGCGAGCTGCAGGGGAGCGCTGAATCCGTCGGGGCCGTAGATGTTCTCGTCGTCGAACCACCAGTCGGGGCTGGGACGCCGGAAGTCGTCGTCGCCGGTCGAGCGCCACCCCTCCTCGGAACGGACGATGGGCTCGCCGGTCCGCGGGCAACTGACCGAGTCGCCGACCCAGCTCGCGCCGGCCGCGACCCACACCACGTCGGGGGCATCGAAGGCGGCGGAGGTCACGAGGACATCGTCGCAATTGGCGATGACCGTGGTCTCGGGGTGACGTGCGATGCCCTCGCGGAGCCGGCGCTCGATCATGTTGATCTCGCCGACCCGGTCGAGCTGGTCCCGGGAGAGATTCAGCAGCACCAGGACCTCGGGGTCGACGGCGTCGCTGACATGGGGGACGTGCAACTCGTCCACTTCCAGTGCGCAGAACGGGGCGGTGCGGCTGAGTGTGAGTGTCGCGATGATCCCGGCGTCCATGTTGGCTCCGTCGGCCTGCGTCGCGACCTCACCGAGTTCGGCCATGGCGGCCGCGGTCATCCGCGTGGTCGTCGACTTGCCGTTGGTGCCGGTGACGATGGCGGTCCGCTTGCCGGCCGCGAGCCTGCCCATGATCTGGGGGTCGATCTTCGCGGCGACGAGTCCGCCGATCATCGATCCCTTACCTCGTCCCGCGGTTCGTGACGCCCACCGAGCGGCAGCGGCAGCGCCCAGGGCAACGGCGGTACGCGCGGGAACTCGGGTATTCGTGCGGGGTGCGGAACCGGCGGAAGAGAGTCGGTCGGGCATGCGCACGAGTGTGTCACAGGCCGATCCGGCGGGAGTGGTCGTGCCATGCGCCGGCGCCGCGTAGGCTCTGCGGCTGTGAGCCGCGACACCCAACTGCGACTGTCCCTGCCCGCTCGAGTGCAACGCCGCGTGCTGCTCGCCGCCGCGCGGATCCCCGCCGGCGCGCTGGCCGTTCTGGGGCGTCGGGCACCGGTGAACTCCGACGGCGAACGGGTGGCCCCCGAACTCGCGGCGATCGGCTGGGCCAACGACAACGTGCCCGGCTTGAATCCCTTCCAGGGTGAGGTGGCGCAGTCGCGCGCGCAGACCGATGAGAGCGGCGCATCCATGGCCGAGGTGCTGCCGCCGCTGGCGGTGGAAGAGGACCTCGTCATCGACGGGCCCGCCGGACCGATCCCGGCCACCCGGTACCGCTCCTCGACCGAGTCGGCGGGATTGCTCGTCTACTACCACGGTGGTGGGTTCGTCACCGGCAGTCGGATCAGCCACGACGCGTTCGTCCGGCGTCTCGCGCACGGCACCGGACTCGACGTGCTGTCGATCGAGTACCGCCTGGCCCCGGAGGCGCCGTTCCCCGCAGCGGTCGAGGATGCGGTGGCGGCCTGGCGCTTCGCCGTCGAGGTCGCACCGAGGTGGGGGCTCGATCCGGGGCGGATCGTGGTCGGCGGGGACAGCGCCGGCGGGAACCTCGCGACCGTCGTCGCCCGCGAGGTCCGGGGCGATGCGGTGACCCCGGTGTTCCAGCTGCTCATCTATCCGGTCACCGATCAGGGCGCCGACACCCCGTCGCGGCGGGAGTTCGCCACCGGATACTTCCTCACCGCCGACGGCATCGACTGGTTCACCGACCGGTATGTGCCCGATGTCGCGCAGCGGCGCGACCCGCGCTGCTCGCCGCTGCTGGCCGAGGATCTCAGTGGCCTCCCGCCCGCGCATGTGATGGTCGCCGGGTTCGACCCGCTCCGCGACGAGGGCCTCGCGTACGCGCGCAGACTCGAGGAGGCGGGCGTGCCGGTCACGGTTCGCCGAGAGGGCGCGATGATCCACGGATTCGTCAACATGACCCTCATCAGTCCCGGCGCCCGCGCGGCGGTCGACCGCCTGTGCGCGGTGGTGCGCGATGCGCTCGCCGCGACTCCGCCCGGCGGGACGACGTCACCGGTCTGAACGCACCGGGGTCCCGATGCCGACGAGCGCGGCGGGGTCGACCGATTCGGAGTCGGGTGACTCGGCCGTGGCCGGATCGACGTCGACCGCGGCTCGTCTGCGGGCCCGCGGACGGGCCATCACCCCGGCCGCGCAGCCGGCCACGACGATGACCGCGCCGATGATCTCGCCGACCGACGGGACCTCGCCGAGGACGACGAAGGCCGCCGAGATCCCGACCACGGGCACGAGGAGCGACATCGGGGACACCCGACTGGCGTCGTTGCGCCCGAGGAGTGTGGTCCACAGGCCCGCGCCGATGACGGTGCCGAAGACCGCGAGGTAGAGCAGACCGCCGAGGGCGCGGAGACCACTCTCGGTGCCGAGCGTGGCGAGCGCCTCGAACCCCGCGGCCGGCCCCTCGACGATGAGACTGACCGCGTACAGCGGCGGGGTGGCGACGACGGCCATCCACAGCGTCATCCTGAGGGAATCATCCGGCCGGGCGAGCCGGCCACCGATGTTGCCGGCCGCCCAACTCAGACCGCCGAGAACGGTGAGGCCGATCGGCAGCAGTGCGGCCGCGCCGAGGTCGCTGCCGTGAACGCGGTCCAGCGCGATCACCGCCATGCCGACGACCGCGATCGCCAGTCCGAGGACCTGGCCGACGGTCATCCGCTCCCGGAGGAACAGCACGCCGAGCACGACGGTGAACGGCGCCGAGGTCTGGAGCACCAGCGAGGCGAGCCCGGTGGGCATGCCCAGATCCATCGCCAGGAACAACAAGATGAACTGCACGCTGCCGAAGCCGGCGACGTAGAGCAGGAACCACTTCAGGCGCACCTTCGGGAACCGGACGAAGAGCATCACCGGTATCGCGAGCACCGCGAATCGCATGGCGGCGAGAAAGAACGGCGGAAAGTGGTCGAGTCCGAGTCGGATCGCGATGAAGTTCAGTCCCCAGAGGACGACGACGAACAACGCGAGGAGGCGATCACGAGTGGACATGGCCCCATCGTCGGCGCTACCCAAATGAAGAACAATCTAATTTTGACGCACTGACTATTCAGATTTACTGAATATTACGCGCGTCACTCCTGGGCCGCGGCGACCTTCGCGCGCACGTCGTCCATGTCGAGACCCTCGACGGCGCCGATCAATTCCTCGAGCTGAGCCGCGGGGAGCGCGCCCGGCTGGTTGAACACCAGGATCCCGTCGCGGAACGCCATCAGTGTCGGGATGGAACGGATGCCGAGACTGCCGGCGAGCTGCTGCTCGGCCTCGGTGTCGATCTTGCCGAACGTGATGTTCGAATGTGTTTCGGAAGCCTTCTCGAAAACCGGCGCGAACTGGCGGCACGGACCGCACCAGCCGGCCCAGAAGTCGAGCAGGACGATGCCGTCCGAGGCGATGGTGTCCTCGAAGGTTTCCAGGGTGATGCCTTGTGATGCCATGCCCCCGACAACGGTGTGGGGCGTCCAGACATTCCGGGCAGCCCGGACGGGGACTCGATGCACGTTGCGCGAGCAGTCGGCCGGAGTGGGCCGCCGGCATGGGTGAGTACCGTTGCCGCATGGAGGTCCGGCGTCTACGGCTGCTGCGTGAGTTCGCCGATCGGGAGTCGATCGGTGCGGTGGCCGATGCGATGCACATGACCCCGTCAGCGGTGTCGCAGCAGTTGAAGGTCCTGGCCGAGGAGGCGGGGGTCGCGCTGTTCGAACCCGACGGCAGGCGAATCCGTCTGACGGAGGCCGGACGCGCACTCGTGTTGCGCGCCGACGACGTCATCGCGGCGGTGGATCGGGCCCAGGAGGAGATGTCGTCGTACCGGTCCGGCAAGGCGCGCGTCCGGCTGGCGATGTTCCCGTCGGGTGCGACGCTTCTGCTGCCGTCGGTCCTGGAGCGCGCCGGGGCGTCGGGCATCGACGTGCACGCAGTGCATCTGGACGTCGGATATCACGATGCCGCACCAGCTCTCGCGGATCACGACATCGTGGTCACCCACCGTGACGAACGAACGCCCGCGATCGACGTACCCCGGGTCCGGGTCACCGAGCTGATGCGCGAACCCGTCGACGTGATCGCCGCCGCCGACAACGAATTGGCCCTGCGGGACCAGGTCGCGGTCACCGAACTCGCCGACCACGACTGGATCAGTGTCGAAGGCGGCTTCCCGGTCGACGATGTGCTGCTGTCGATCTCGGCGGCGACCGGTGTGGCGCCGCGGGTGACCCAGCGGATGCTGGACTTCACGACGATCGAGGCCCTGGTGGCCCATGGGCACGGCATCGCTCTGATGCCGCGGTTCGCCGTCCGCCACCCGGGGGTGAAACGGCTGGTGCTCAAGGGTGTTCGTGCCGCACGGGTCTACGAGGCGCTCGCCCGGCCGCGTTCGCGAGCGGCCGTGCAGCAGGTCGTCGACCACCTGCGCGGCGTCGGCGCCGACCAGGGCTGACCGCCGCCGGGCGCGGGTGGCGCCAGGCCGTATGACGCACACAGCCCGGGGCGTGGCCCCGGGCTGTGGACGATGTCGAGGACTCAGACGCCGAGGCTCTTGCCGACGATGTCCTTCATGATCTCGGTGGTGCCACCGAAGATCGTCTGGATACGCGCGTCGGTGTAGGCGCGGGCGACGCGGTACTCGTTCATGTAGCCGTAGCCGCCGTGCAGCTGCAGGCAGCTGTCGATGACGCGCTTGGCCAGTTCGGTACACCACCACTTGTTCTTCGAGGCGTCGACGGCGTTCAGCTCGCCGTCGAGAACGCCCTGCAGGCAGCGGTCGATGTAGACCTCGGCGATGTCGAGCTCGGTGGCCATCTCGGCGAGGGTGAAGCGATTCGCCTGGAAGGTGCCGATCGGACGGCCGAAGGCCTTGCGGTCCTTGGTGTACTGCAGCGTCTCGTCGAAGATGGCGCGTGCCCCGGCGATGGCGCCGATGCCGATCGACAGGCGCTCGGAGGGCAGGTTCTGCATGAGGTGGTAGAAGCCCATGCCCTCCTGGCCGAGCAGGTTCTCGACCGGCACGCGCACGTCGTTGAAGTGCAGTTCGGCGGTGTCCTGCGCCTTGAGGCCCATCTTGTCGAGCTTGCGCCCGCGCTCGAAGCCCTCCATGCCGCGTTCGACGACGAGGAGCGAGAACGCCTTGTGGCCTGCTTCGGGGTCCGGGTTGGTCCGGCACACCACGACCACGAGATCGGAGTTGATGCCCGAGGAGATGAACGTCTTGTTGCCGTTGAGGACGTAGTGATCACCCTCCAGCTTCGCCGAGGTCTTGATGCCCGCGAGGTCGGAGCCGGCGCCCGGCTCGGTCATCGCGACGGCGAGAATCGTCTCACCGGTGGCGATCCCGGGCATCCAGCGCTTCTTCTGCTCGTCGTTGGCGAGGTGCACGAAGTACGGTGCGACGACGTCGTTCTGCAGGCTGAGGCCGGGTGCCGCCCCGTCGAACTTCGCGAACTCCTCGACCACCACGGCGTTGAACCGGAAGTCGTCCATGGCGCCGCCGCCGCCGTACTCCTCCGGGATGTTGAACCCGAGAAGGCCTGCGTCACCGGCCTTCTTGAACGCGATGCGATCGACCTGACCGGCTCGCGTCCACTCCTCGGTGTACGGGGCGCATTCGCGCTGCAGGAACTGGCGCGCGGTTTCCCGCAGGGCCTCGTGCTCGTCTTCGAAGATGGTGCGTTTCATGGCTTCTCCCTTTCGTGAGTGAGTCTGTCTCAGATGTCGGTCGGTGATCGGTCGGCGTCGCTGTGTCCTCGGGCACCGACGACGCGCAGGGAGATCAGGGCGTACGACGCCGCGACCTCGGCCGGTGTCCGGGGACCAGACGGGCGGTACCAGGTGGTCACCGCCTGGCACGCACCGAAGAGATAGCGCAGGACCTCTTTCGGGTCCTCTTCGAAGTGGAACTCGCCCGATTCGACACCGCGCGCGATGACATCGGCGAGCAGGTCCTCGGTTTCGGTGCGCATCGCGACGTAGGTCTCACGTCGCGGATCGTCGGAGTCGAGATGGCGGAACTCGTGGGCAACGCTGGCGAGTTCGAGATCGCTCGTCATGTGCAGGACGATCGACTCGATGGCATTGGACAATTGCTCGCTCGGCGTCCGGCCGGACTGGATGGCCGCACCGACCCATGCCAGCACCGAGGTCATCGCGGCCTCGAGCAGTTCGACGAGGATGCCGAGTTTGTTGTCGTGGTGGTAGTAGAGCGTCGGCAGGGAAACGCCTGCCCGCGAGGCGATGTCGCGGATCGAGGTGCCGTGATAACCGCGCTCGTAGAAGGCGTGCTTGGCCGCGACGAGGGTGGCCGGAAGCGGCACGGGCTCGCGCTCCCGCCAGTCCAGCCCCTCGGTCTCGATCGTCAGCTTCCGGGTGGGAGCCGTCCGCGCCGCCTCAGACACGTTCGATGATGGTGGCGTTGGCCATGCCGGCGCCCTCGCACATGGTCTGGAGGCCGTAGCGGCCGCCGGTCGCCTCGAGATGGTTGACCATCGTCGACAACAGGCGGGTACCGGACGAACCGAGCGCGTGACCCAGCGAGATGGCACCACCGCGCGGGTTCAGTTTGGCGGGGTCGGCACCGAATTCGTGTGCCCAGGCCAGCGGCACCGGTGCGAACGCCTCGTTGACCTCGTAGGTGTCGATGTCGTCGATGGACAACCCGGATCGCTTGAGCACCTTGTGGGTCGCCGGGATCGGTGCGGTGAGCATGAAGATCGGGTCATCGCCGGCGACCGAGAACGAATGGAAACGCGCGCGCGGGGTGAGCCCCAGCTTGGCGGCCATGGTGTCGCTCATGATGAGCGCACCCGATGCGCCATCGGTCAGCGGTGAGGAGTTGCCCGGCGTGATGAGCCAGTTGATGTCCGGGAAGCGTGCGGCGGTCTCTTCGGTGTAGAAGGACGGGCGCAGACCGGACAGTCCTTCGGCGGTGGTCGTCGCCCGGACGGTTTCGTCGGTGCGGTGGGTGACGGTCTCGCCGTTGGCGTCGGTGACGTCGATCGGCAGGACCTCGCGGTCGAAGAAGCCCTCCGCGGCCGCGGCTGCGGCGCGTTGATGCGACTGCGCGGCGAAGGCGTCGAGGGTGTCGCGATCGAACTTCCACTTGGCCGAGATCAATTCGGCCGAGATGCCCTGGTTGACCAGACCCTCGGGGTAGCGCGCGGCGATGCTCGGACCGTACGGGCTCTGTCCGGCGGTGGTGAATCCCATCGGGACGCGGCTCATGGATTCCACGCCCGCGGCGATGACCACGTCGTAGGCGCCGGCGATGATGCCCTGCGCGGCGAAGTGGGCGGCCTGCTGGCTCGATCCGCACTGCCGGTCGACTGTGGTGGCGGGGACGGACTCGGGGAAGCCTGCCGAGAGGAGTGCGGTCCGCGAGATGTTCAGGGCCTGCTCGCCGGCCTGGCCGACGCAGCCGCCGATCACGTCGTCGACGATGGCCGGATCGATGTCGTTGCGCTCGACCAGCGAACGCAACACGTGCGCCAGCAACTCGACGGGCTTGGTCTCCGAGAGCGCCCCACCGGGCTTGCCCTTTCCGGACGCGAGACGGACGACGTCGACGATGACGGCTTCGGGCATGGGGTTCCTCTCGGTGGCGCGACGCAGCACAGTGCATGGCACGCGTCACTTTATCTAACGATCGTTATACCCGGTCTAGCACGCCATCAGCAGCGGAATCAAGATCGGGGACCGGTGGACACGACGAAGCCCTCACCCGGTGGTCGGGTGAGGGCAATTGCCGCAAGAGCGTCAGATGGTCCCTTTATCGTCCTGACCTGCGGGGACGGCGGTGAATGTGCGCACATCGAGAGGTCCGGCGAGCAGACCGCCGATCGTCTTGCCGAGTTCGGTGAGGGCAGGTGCGGCGCCGTGGGTGGCCAGGGCCTCCATGGATTCCCAGCGCTCGATCATCACCAGATCGGTCGAGTCCCCGGTGGCCTCGTGTAGTGCGTACTTCCCGCAACCGGGCTCATCGTGCACCTGGGGGATGGCCTTGAGGACGGCGTCGCGCACGGCCTGTTCCTCCCCGGCCTTGGGGGAGATGGTGGCGACAACGATCACTTCGGACATTCGTGGTTCTCCATTCGCGGTCGAGCGGGGGGCGGCGCGGGTGTCGCGCGGTGAACCGGAAGGCCGAACGGTCGACGACCCGGACACCTCGGTGACGTTAGGGGAGTGGGCCGGGCTTCGGTGCCCGTTTGCCGACACGGGGGCGGTGACGCGCCCGTGACCGGCGGTGCGATCCGGAATGAGATGGAGAACACAGTCGAGCCCTCGATGTGACTACGTGTGATGCCTGATATTTGGGACAGAATCGACGCTTCGTGTCTACGAACCCGCAGACCAGTGGCATGTTCCGCTCAAATCCGGTGTGCGAGCCGCTGATCGGACACGTGGATCGTCACTGCCCCCAGCGGGCGGTGTCGATGACCCGGGGACAGGTGATCGCACCGGATGCGGTTTGCCCGCCACAAACGCGTCTACCTATGCTCCGTGCGTTCGGTCACATTCCGCGGCCGTGAAGTGCCTGGGACGGTTTCGGGGGTTGTGGGTGACTACTGCGAGCATCCGTCTGGGGCGTTCGGGGCCTGCGACCTATGTGCTCGGCTCGGTCCGGACCTTCGGGCGCCTGGTGCGGATGACGGCCAGGTCCTCGGCGATTGCCGGCGCGGAGATCGCGACCGGCCGATTCCCGTTGCGCGAGAGCCTGGTTCAGGGATGGTTCTTCGTATCGGTGTCCCTGTGGCCGGCGATACTCATCTCGGTGCCGATGGGGGTCGTGATCGCGGTGCAGATCGGCAGCGTCGCCTCGAACGTGGGTGCCAACTCGATGGCCGGAGCCGTCGGCGGCATGGGTGTCATGCAGCAGATCGCGCCATTGGCGACCGCCCTGCTCGTCGGTGGCGCCGGCGGGTCGGCGATCGCGTCGGACCTCGGCGCGCGCACGATCCGCGATGAGATCGATGCGCTGCGCACCATGGGTATCGACCCGCATCAGCGTCTGGTGGCGCCGCGGCTGGTGGCGATGTCCCTGGTGGCGCCCGCTCTCGCGGTTCTGGTGATCCTGATGAGCATCCTGTCCAGCTTCGCCGTGGCGGCCATCGGGCAGGGTGTCGCGCCGGGTTCGTACTGGTTGTCGTTCGGCAGTTTCGCATCGATCACTGATCTGCTGATCTGCCTCGGCAAAGCCGTCGTCTTCGGATTCGTGGTGGCCGCCATCGCCTGTCACCGCGGCCTCGAGGCGAAAGGCGGACCGAAGGGTGTCGCCGACAGCGTGAATGCCGCAGTCGTGCTCGGCATCCTCGCCTGCGTCGTCGTCAACCTCGCACTGACCCAGCTGACCATGATGTTCGTCCCCATCCGGTTCCTGTGACGGGCGGCAGATGATCACCGAGACAGACGAACCCGCCCACTACCGGCGGCGAGGGCTCGGCTGGACCCGCTCGCTCCGAAGGGCCTGGGGGCCGGTCGACGCAGTGGGACGCCAGTTCCATTTCGTGTGGATGGCGCTGAGCGGCATCGGCCATGCGCTCCGGATGCATCGCCGACGGACGGCCGAGATCTTCACCGACCTCGCCTGGGGGAACGGCCGGGCCCTGATCGTCGGTGGCGGAGTCGCGCCGGTGCTCGCGCTGATGGGTGTGGTGTCGGGCGCAATGATCGGGATCATCGGGTTCGAGGTACTCGACATGCTGGGGGTCGGGCCGCTGGCCGGTGCGATGTCGGCGATAGCCAATCCGCGTGAGCTCGCGCCCCTGATCGCCGCGGTCGGCTTCGCGGCCCAGGCCGGTTGCCGGATCACCGCCGAGGTCGGCGCCATGCGGATCTCCGAGGAGATCGACGCGCTCGAGGCACAGGCGATCGACCCCGTGCCGTATGTGGTCTCGACGCGCGTGATCGCGTCGGTGCTCACGGTGATACCGGCCTATCTCATCGCGCTCGCGCTCGGCTTCGCGACCACCCGCCTCACCGTCACCGCTGTCCAGGGGCAGCCGACCGGCGCCTACCAGCACTACTTCGACATGTTCGTCGAACCCCTCGACCTCGCCTACTCGCTGGTGAAGGTCGCGGTGTTCGTCATCGTGGTGACGCTCGTCCACGCCTATCAGGGCTTCTATGCCTCCGGTGGCCCGGAGGGCGTCGGGGTGGCGTCGGGTCGCGCGATCCGCGCCAGCCTCGTGGCCATCACCGTGTGCGACATGGTGCTGACCCTGCTGATGTGGGGCCTCGAATCGTCGATCGACTTCGCGGGGTGAGTGCATGACCAATCATCGGGAGCCGAGTGTCCGCGGTTATCGGATCCGCGGCCTGTGCGTCCTCGCGCTTGTGATGTTGCTCGGAATCGCACTGTGGCAGAAAGTGACCCCGGAGCCCGCCGACGGCGTGCGGTTCGCCCTGGTGGTCGCCGACCTCGGCGACGGTGTCGGGGAGGCCACCCCGGTCCGGTTGCACGGGCTCACGGTGGGTGAGGTCGTCGACCATCGGCCGCACGGGCCCGGACGTCAGCTCGTCACACTCTCGGTGGACGGCGCGCGATTCGGTGAGTTGTCCGACGAGCTCGATGTGCGTTTCATCTCCGGCACCGTGTTCGGTTCGACGGCCGTCGAGCTCGTTCCGTCGGAAACCGGTGTGCCACTGCGCCCGCGAGCGGTCCTCGATCTGGGCAACCGCGCGTCCGACGACACCATCACGACCATCATGCGGGACTCCGGACGACTGATGATCGACGTCGTCAACCGCGATCTCGCGATGTCTCTCGACGCGGGCGCCGAACTCAGCGCGGCGTCGGCCCCGCTGCTCGCCTCCGGACTCGTCGTGTTGCGCACGATGCAGCGAAAGATGAATATGCCGATGGCCGAACTGCTTCCGGCTCTGGCCAACGCATCAGAGGGCACCGCGGCGTTCACCCCGTCGGCCATCGGCATCCTCAACTCACTCGCCTCGGTGGCAGAACTCGACGATCCGACGCAGGTGGAGCTCGCCAACGGCACCATCGTCGAGGTCTCGAACCTGGTGTTCTCCTTCGCCGGCCGCCTCGTGGGTGCTCTCGCGCCGATGTCGGGCCTCATGGATGTGATGCTCGACCTCATCATCCCGCTCAATCAAGGGCTGCAGGGCATCACACCGGGCAAGGTGGAGCGCCTGCTCGACGGCGCGGACGGTGCGCTGCATCGTCGCGGCGGCCGCGTCGACCTCGACACCGAGATCCTGCTGCAGGGGTTCCCCGCCTTCGGACTGCCGCTGGCGTCGATGAAGGGGACACGGTGAAGAGCCCACGTCAGGCCGCCATCCGGCTCGCCGTTCTCGGCGTCGCGGCCGCACTGATCGTCACGCTGATCGTCGCGGCCATCCAGCGTCCCGTCGCCGGTGAGACGGTGGACTATCGCGCCACCTTCGGAGATGTCTTCGGCCTCACCCAGAATGCCGATGTCCGGTTGCGCGGCGTCCAGATCGGCAAGGTGACCGGAATCGATCTGACCGACGACGCCCGCGCCGAAGTCGGGTTCCACATCCAGGACGAGCACCGGTTGCGCACCTCGGACAAGTTGTCCATCCGATTCCAGAACCTGACCGGTCAGCGCTACCTCGAGGTCATCCGCGGCGAGGCGACCGCCCCGGAGGTCGCCGACGGCTCGCTCGTCACCAACACTGCGGACTCCTTCGACATCACCACCGTCTTCAACGGCCTGCGCCCGTTGCTCAGCGCGGCGGATCCCGAGGTCTACAACCGACTCGCGACCAATCTGGTGGCACTCATCGACGGCGGCAGCGACGACATGGGGCCGGTGCTCAAGGACATCTCGTTGCTTGCCTCCTACGCGAGTGACCGCACCGCGGTGATGGAGACGATCGTCGGCAACCTGGAGCAGATCTCGGTCGAGATCAACGGGCGGTCGGAGAATCTCGCGGCGATCCTCAAGGTGTTCCACTCGATCTTCATGCCGATCGCGACCCGGATGGAGGAGTTCCTGTCGCTCATGGACAAGGGGTCCATCGAGCTCTCGGAGATCCTGCGCGTGACCGATGCGCTCGCGCTGATGGGGCTCGGGGCCCGGAGCACCTCCGACGACGTGAATCAGAAGATCACCGAGGTAATCCCCGACACACGCGCCGCGGTGCGGTCGCTGTCGCTGCTCCCCGGAGTGCTCGAGGGCCTGAACAAGGTGATCCCACAGGCGAACCCGGCGCGATCGTGCAGCAACGGGCAGGTCACGATGCCGGTGACCGCCGGCGTCCTGCTGAACGGCCGGCCGCTCACCGTGTGCAAGGGGGACCGATGAGTGACACCCGCAGCAAGACGCTGATCGGCGCGGAGGACGCGTCGTCGAGCTCCCAGATGTGGTGGGCGACCGTCAGTATCGCCGTTGTCGCGATCCTCATCGCGACGACGGGCATTCTGTACCTGAAACCGCCGGGTACGCAGACCTTCCACCTGACACTCAGCGAATCCGGCAACCTGCGGGCCGGGGACGCCGTCCGGGTGGCAGGTGTCCCGGTCGGCAAGATACTCGGACTCGGACTCCGCGAGGATCACGTCGACGTCGAGTTCTCGGTGACATCCGAGGTCTTCGTCGGCGACACGACATCGGTGAGTGTACGGATGCTGACCCCGATCGGCGGGCTGTATCTCGCGATGATGCCGTCGGGCACCGAGCCGCTGCGCGAGCCCATCCCGCAAACACGTGCCGACGTGCCGTTCCTCGTCGACGATCTCGTCTCGAACGCGGTCGACGTGACCGACCAGATCGACACCGACGCATTGCGCGACGCGATGTCGGCGTCATCGGTGGCCCTCGACGACGCGCCGGGAACGGTGCGCAGCACCGTCACCGACATGCAGAAGGTGATCGAACTCTTCGCCCGCCAGAAGAACCAGATCGAGGACCTGCTGTCGCTGTCCAACGAGTACCTCGGCGCCGTGCTCGACAACAAGTCATTGATCACCGAGGTGATCCGGGCCTACGCCGTGCTCGGACCGTCGGCCATCGCATCGGCCGAGGAGACGAAGGTCTTCGCCGACTCCCTCTCGATCCTCGTCGGCGTCATCTTCGACTTCCTGTCGGGCCCATACCAACAGAAGCTCGAACCCCTTCTGCCGCCGCTCGTCGAGGCGCGGAACGTCGGCCGGGACATGGTCGGCTGGTCGACGCAGGTCGTCGACCAGATGCGAAACACGCTGGTGAGCCTGGGCGAGCTGGCCGGTCCCGAGGGCAAGGCGCTGATCGACCAGAGCGGACTCACCACCCGGTTGCCCGACGTCTGCCTGCCCGTGCCCGGACGGACCTGTTGATGGCCACCGCGGACCAGTCGCCCCACGTCTCGGCGACCCGACGGCGCGCCCTGGCCGTCCTCACCATCGTCATCACGGTGGTCGCCGTGTGCAGTGTCGCGTTCACCAGCACCGACACCCGGACCGGAACCGGGATCTGTGCGGCGTTCGAGAACTCGTTCGGCCTGTATCCCGGCGCGGCCGTGACCATCCGCGGAATACAGGTCGGAACGGTCGACTCGGTGACGCCGCGCGGCACCTCCGTCCAGGTCGACATGTCCATCGACGACCGGCCTCTCGGTGGCGACGTCGGCGCGGCGATCGTGAACTCGTCGATCCTCACCGACCGACGCGTCGAGCTCGTGAACACCGAAGAACGGAGCGGCACAGCAGAGTTCGACGGCACGTGCATTCCGGAATCGCGTACGGCCGAGCCCATCAGCGTTCCGGATGCGCTGGCATCGTTCTCCCGGTTCTTCACCGAGATCACCACCGCCGACGAGTCGGGCCGACCACCTCTGCAGGCTTTGCTCGAAGGTGCGGACCGCGAGATCGGCGGCCTCGGACCCACGATCAACCGACAGCTCCGGTCGTTGGGCCAGATGATGGAATCGCCGGACACCTTCATGAGGCAGTTCGGCACGCTCATCGAGAACAGTGCAGAGCTCACCGAGTTCGTCGACGCCGACTGGGACAACGTCTCCACCACCATCACAACGCTCGGGCCGGGCCTGTCGCTGATCGAGTACCTGCTCGGACTGGTCAAGACCATCGTCGAGAAGCTCGCCGACGCCATCGGCCCTCTCGACCGGCTGTTCAACGAGAACTTCCCGCTCGTCATGGATGCGCTCAACGCGTCCGTACCGATCGTGAAGCTGGTGCGCACCAGAGCAGAGGAATCCCCGGAGCTGCTCCGCACGATCCCCGGCGTCCTCACCATGCTCCACACGATGATCGAACGCCCGGGGCGCGGAATCGGCGTCGACTATCGTGCACCCACTGCGCAGCTGCGAAGCCCCGACGCTGAGCGGATGTGCGCTGCGCTCAACAAGATCCCGGGGAGCCGATGTGAGGTGGCGTCGTCGCAGATGATCGCCGTGCCGCTGCCGCAGTTGCTTCTCGACGACCTGACGGGACATCGACGATGATCCACGGCCTCATCTCGCCGCGTCGTCGCCTGACGGCGTGGCTCGGGCTGCTCCTGGCCGCAGTCCTGACGTGCGTCGGCTGCTCGTTCAATCCGGGGAACCACGCCATGCCGGGTACCGGTGTCGGCGGTCCGACGTACCGCCTCGACCTCGAGTTCACCTCCCTGCTCAGTCTTCCCGCCGGCGCCGAGGTGCGCAGCAACGGTGCGAAGGTCGGTTCGATGCAATCGATCACGCTCCGCGACGCGTTCGTGATCGCGCACGTCGAGGTCAGCGAGGACGTCGAGTTGCCCTATGGGACAGGGGCGGAACTACGACAGACGTCGATGCTCGGCGACATCTACATCGCCCTGATCCCGCCGGCCGTGGTGGGGCCGGACAATCTCGGCGACGGCGATGTCATCTCCCTCGCCGACACCGACCCGGGACCGCAGATCGAAGATGTGCTGGCGAGGATGGCCGACTTCGTCAACGCCGGCAGCGTGACCCGCCTGCAGGATGCGATCGCCGGCCTCAACGCCGCGCTGCCCTCCGACGTCGCCGAACTCCGGGGTTTGTCCGAATTCGGTTCGGCCGCACTGCACGAGTCCGCTGACAACCGCGACGCAATCGGTCGCACCATCGAGGCCGCAGACCAGCTGAGTGGTCGCCTCGACGCGATGCGTGGCGATCTCGGATTCATCTTCTCCGATCGCGCCCGCAGCCGGATGGAACGAGTGCCGCAGTTCATGACTGCCGTCCTCAACGTCGTGATCGACGTCAACACGCTGACCACCGGTCTGGAGTGGCTCATCCCCCGGCTGCCCCATCTCCGCGCCAACCTCGAACTGATCGCCCCGCTTGTCCGCGAACCATCCGCGAGTCCACACCACCTCAACGGCAACGCGGCCACGGTGGTGTCCTTGACCAAGAACAAGCTCGTTCCGTTCCTGTTGGGGCCCAACGTGGACATCGACCGGGTCAGCGTCGCGGAGCAGGACGTCAGCGCGAATGCCTTCATGTTGCTCAAGATGGTGGGGGCGGTCCGATGAGTCGAATCCCGGGGTGGGCCTCGGCCGTGGCGCTGATCGTCACGACAGTGCTCGGGGTCGGCTACCTTGTCGTCGACGTGCTCGCGGTCGATCCGATGGAGAAGAAGACGAGCATCACCGTCGATCTGACCGACTCCGCCGGCCTGGCAACCGGTTCCGACGTCGTCTACCGCGGTGTGAACATCGGACAGGTCGACGAGGTCACCGGACGTGAAGGTGGCGTCCGGGTCCGCCTCTCCTATTCGGCGAACCACCGCGTGCCCGTGGAGACCGAACTCGAGGTCGAACAGCTGTCATCACTCGGCGAATCGGTGTTCGCGTTCATGCCCACCACCGATGCGGGTCCCTTCCTGACGAACGACGCCCATCTCACGCAGACCGTCGAGGTGCCGACCTCGGTCGCGCAGTTGCTCGGTGACACCTCGGCGATGCTCGAGCAGGTCGAACCGCAGCGGGTGACACGGCTGATCGACACTTTCTCGCAGGCGGTCACGGGCATCGAGTCCACGGTGACCCCGGCGGTGCGTCGCGGAGCCGATCTGTTGCTGCTGACCCTCACGTCGAGACAGGGTCATCTCGACGCACTGACCGACCACCTGACCGAGATGCTCTCCAAGACAGATGAACTGAAGCCGGCGATGTTGGCGGCGCCGCCGCAGCTCGACGCGTTCGGGGAATCGTTGGGGGTCTCGTACGAGTACCTGTTCCTCGCCTCCCGCGAGCTCCGGGGGAGCGAGATCATGAGCTCGTGGCGCGACGAGCAGGCGCAACTCGTCGAGGTGCTCGAGAAGTTGTCGCCCGACCTGCTCGCGCTCGGCGGCATACTGCGCCCGATCTCCAAGGCGACCGGACCGCTGATCGGCATGATCGACCTCGCCGACCTGATCGACAGCGCTCTGCATTCCCTGCCCGGTGACCGACTCCGCGTCGAACTCACCGCCCCGGGCGGACAACCGTGAACCCCAGCCTCTGAAGGAGTCGAGCATGAGCCAGCACGAGAACCCCAGCGTCGAGGACACCACCGGCGAGAAGGACACCGACACCGACACCGGTGGACCGGCAGTGGCCGTGGACGACACACGCGAGGTATCCGAACGGGCCGCGAAACCCGCGAAAACCAAGGCGCCGAAGGTCAAGTCGCCGGGGTCGACGTCGACGAAGGGCGGCTCGGCCAAGGGCGGGAAGAAGGGCGGGAAGGCGAAGAAGAAGGGTTCGGGTGACGCGCCGCGGGCGAGCGCCCGGACGCGTGGACCGTTCGCCGTGCTCGGTGCCGTCGCGGCAATCGCGACCATTCTCGCTGTCGTGTTCGGAACTCTCTGGGCCACCGATGGTTCCGACGACGAGCTGGCGGTGCTGACATCGACGATCGCCACCGAGGCGGAGGCCGAGCGGGTGGCCGGTGACTATGCACTGAACGTGTCGAAGGTCGACTACTCCGACATCGACGCGTGGCGCGGGGCCTTGCAGACCGGGGTGACCCAACAGCTCAAGGAGAAGATGAGCACCGCCGTCGACGTGGTCGCACCGCTGCTGACCCAGATGCAGTACGTCTCCACGGCCGAGAAGCTGGCCGCAACCGTCGCTCATACCGACGGAAATCGGTACGTGGTGCGGGTTTTCGTCGACATGGACTCCAAGAGCAGGCAGACCCCGGACGGTGTCACGGCGACTGCCAGCTACACCATCACCCTCGACAAGGCAGGCGACTGGACGATCACCGATGTCGGCGGCCTGGGAGCCGGGCTACCCGGACAGGGTGAGGAGGCGCCCGCCGGCGGCAACTGAGCCGCCGGCGAATCCCTGACCACGGAGCAGAGGGTCAGCGCCATCCGAGCGCCGGTGCAACATGGGTGAGGATCGACTCGAGCACATGCGCGTTGTAGTCCACACCCAGTTGATTCGGCAC
Organism: Gordonia sp. ABKF26; assembly: GCF_041103195.1. NCBI lineage: Bacteria > Bacillati > Actinomycetota > Actinomycetes > Mycobacteriales > Gordoniaceae > Gordonia > Gordonia sp. ABKF26. Next base: position 5,523,666 of record NZ_JBGCVZ010000003.1, on the reverse strand, counting down.
CGTCAGCAGCAGGGTGTCGGCCGCGGCGATCGCCTCGTCCTCACGTAGTTGCTCGATCAACTTGTCCGGCTCATCGGCGTAGCTGCGGCCGAACCGGGCCACGCTGTTGTCGATCACACCGACCTGGTCCGACTCGGCGCCGCCGCGGCCGAAGTAGGCGCGGTCGCGGTCGTCGACGATCGCGAAGATGCTGCGGCTCACGGACACTCGCGGCTCGCGCGGGTGCCCGGCGTCGGCCCAGGCCTTGCGGAAGCGCTGGATCTGTTCGGCCTGCAACTGGTGGAAGGGCACGCCGGTGTCCTCGGTCAGCAGCGTCGAACTCATCAGGTTCATGCCCTGCTGCGCGGTCCACTCAGCCGTTGCCCGGCTCCCGGCACCCCACCAGATGCGATCCCGGAGACCGGGCGACTGCGGCTCGATGGGCAGCAGGCCGGGCGGATTGGGGAACATCGGACGCGGGTTCGGGGTCGCGAAACCCCCGCCCTCGATGACCCGCAGGAAGACCTCGGTGTGTTGACGCGCCATGTCGGCGTCGGTCTCGCCGTCGGACGGGACGTATCCGAAGTACTTGTACCCGTCGATGACCTGCTCTGGCGATCCGCGACTGATGCCGAGCTGGAGCCTGCCCTCGGAGATGAGATCGGCGGCGCCGGCGTCCTCGGCCATGTACAGCGGATTCTCGTACCGCATGTCGATGACCCCGGTGCCGATCTCGATCCGGCTGGTCTTCGCGCCGATTGCGGCCAGCAGCGGGAACGGCGAGGCGAGCTGTCGGGCGAAGTGGTGGACCCGGAAGTACGCGCCGTCGGCGCCGAGTTCCTCGGCGGCCACCGCCAGGTCGATCGACTGGAGCAAAGTGTCGGCCCCGGACCGCACCTGGGACCCGTGGGCGTCCGACCAGTGGCCGAACGAGAGGAAACCGATGTTCTTCATGACCCTCTAAATGAAACTCCGGTCCGTTTTGTTCCCGCGACCCCGCGGCCGTTCGGCGGATCGGACCAGATCAGCCGAACGGCGGCGGTTCGAGGAAGGTGGGGTCAGGGCGCCCAGGTGCCCGGGGCGGTCTCGTCGTCGGCGGCCGGCACCGAGACGACCCGGTAGGCGCGGTTCACCGCCGACACGACTGCACGCAGGCTCGCGGTGGTGATGGACGAGGCGATCCCGACACCCCACACCGTCTCGCCGTTGACCTCGGTCTCCACGTACGCCGCGGCGCTCGCGTCGCCGCCCGCGGTCAGTGCGTGCTCGCTGTAATCGAGCACCCGGACCTCGTAACCGACGGTGCCCAGCGCGTCGACGAACGCCGCCAAGGGTCCGTTGCCCGAGCCGGAGATCTCGCGCTCGTTGCCCTCGACCTTCACGACCGCGGTGATGTGGTCGTCGCCGCCGTCGACCTCCGCGGCGTCGACCTTCTGACGGATGCGCTCCAGCGGCCAGATCGGATGCAGGTAGTTCTCCGCGAAGACGTCCCACATCTCCTTCGGATTGACCTCGCCACCCTCGCCGTCGGTGATCTTCTGGATCTCGCGGCTGAACTCGATCTGCAGACGACGCGGCAGATTCATGCCGTGGTCGGCCTTCATGATGTAGGCGACGCCACCCTTGCCGGACTGGCTGTTCACCCGGATGACCGCTTCGTAGTTGCGGCCCACGTCCTTGGGGTCGATCGGCAGATACGGGACGGCCCAGGTGATGTCGTCGACGTCGGAATCGGCGTCGTCGGCGTCGACCTTCATCTGGTCGAGACCCTTGTTGATGGCGTCCTGATGGCTGCCCGAGAAGGCCGTGTAGACCAGGTCTCCGCCGTAGGGATGGCGCTCGGGGACGTTCAGCTGGTTGCAGTACTCGACCGTCCGGCGGATCTCGTCGATGTCGGAGAAGCTGATCTGGGGGTCGACACCGCGGCTGAACATGTTCATGCCGAGGGTGACCAGGCAGACGTTGCCGGTGCGCTCGCCGTTGCCGAACAGGCATCCCTCGATGCGGTCGGCGCCCGCCTGGTAGCCGAGTTCGGCTGCGGCGACGGCGGTTCCGCGGTCGTTGTGCGGATGCAGGCTCAGGATGACCGAGTCACGCCGGGCGAGGTTGCGGTGCATCCACTCGATCGAGTCGGCGTAGACGTTGGGAGTCGCCATCTCGACGGTCGCCGGCAGGTTGAGGATCATCGGCCGCTCGGGTGTGGGGGCGATGATCTCGGTGACCGCGTCGCACACCTCCTTGGCGAAGCTCAGCTCGGTACCGGTGTACGACTCGGGGGAGTACTCGTAGCGCCAGTTGGTGTCGGGGTAGTTCTGCTGCACCTCGAGCACCTTGTGTGCGGCGTCGGTGGCGATCTTGGTGATCGCCGCCTTGTCCGCGCGGAACACGACGCGCCGCTGCAGGACCGACGTCGAGTTGTAGAAGTGCACGATGACGTTGGCGGCACCGCGGCAGGCGTCGAAGGTGCGCTCGATCAGCTCGTCGCGACACTGGGTCAGGACCTGGATCGTCACGTCGTCGGGGATGGCGCCGTCCTCGATGATCTCGCGGACGAAGTCGTAGTCGGTCTGACTCGCGGACGGGAAGCCGACCTCGATCTCCTTGTAACCCATCCGGACCAGAAGATCGAACATGCGGCGCTTGCGTGCCGGGCTCATCGGGTCGATCAGTGCTTGGTTGCCGTCGCGCAGGTCGACCGCGCACCACATCGGGGCGGTGGTGATGACCTTGTCGGGCCAGGTGCGGTCGGGAACCGACACATTCTCGACCTCATCGGCGAACTGGCGGTATCGGTGAACCGGCATCGCCGAACTGCGTTGCGGATTCCATACGGGCTGTCCGGCGGGAATCGGGCCCGCGGGCTCGACGATTCGGCTGGCGCCGGAAGTGAAGCTGTCTGCTGGTGCCATGGTGGTCATTCTCCGTGTCTGGAAGGAAAGTGACCGGCGCGTGATTGGGCCCCGCGACGGAGGGCCGGTCGGTTCAGACCCCGCCGCGGCAACCGAGGAGGAGTGCGCGCTGCATGCGCCTGACTGTACTCCCCGGCGACGAAGTGACCAAAGCTGCAGGTGAGGCCCCAGATCGGCTCCCCCCTCTTCGGGGGGTGCCGCCCCAGCTGCTCGCATTCCAGACTATGACATGCCTCTCAGTCGGCAGCGTGAGTGACGCAATTCATCCATGCGGCCGACGGGGCGCCCGGGTGAGTTGTCGTCCGGGATAGCGCGCCGCCCACGCGGCCGTCTGCAGAAAGGGACGAACGCCAGTGACGACCATCCCCGCCGAGCCCCCGGTGACCGACCCGCCGGAGGGCAAGCGCACAAGCCTTCGACGAGTGGCCGCCGCGAGCTCCATCGGTACGACCATCGAGTTCTACGACTTCTTCATCTACGGCACCGCCGCCGCGCTGGTGTTCCCGACGGTGTTCTTCCCGTCCGCCGACGAGGTCACCGGGACGATCGCCTCCTTCGCGACCTTCGCCGTGGCCTTCTTCGCCCGCCCGGTCGGCGCCATGCTCTTCGGTCACTTCGGCGACCGGATCGGCCGCAAGCGCACCCTGGTGTGGACCCTGCTGATCATGGGACTGGCGACGGTCGCGATCGGACTTCTGCCCGGTTACGAGACCGGTGTGTTCGGCTTCGCCGAATCCGGCATCGGTATCGCGGCCCCCATCCTCCTCGTGTTCCTGCGGTTCCTGCAGGGCTTCGCCGTCGGCGGGGAATGGGCGGGCGCAACGCTTCTCACCGCCGAATATGCCCCGCCGGGCAAGCGTGGGCTGTACGCGATGTTCCCTCAGCTCGGCCCGGCCTTCGCGTTCTTCCTCTCGAGCCTGACCTTCCTCATCGCGAGCCTGACCCTCGGCGAGACCAGTTCGGCCTTCCTCGATTACGGCTGGCGGATCCCCTTCATCCTCTCGTTCGCGCTGGTGGCTGTCGGGTTGTGGGTTAGGCTCGCGGTCGCCGAGACCCCGGTGTTCCGGGAGGCGCAGCAGCGCAAGGCGACCGGCGCCGCCACGACCGACGGCCCCGCCCTGCCGTTCCTGGACGCGTTCCGGCACCAGTGGCGCGAGATCCTCATCGCCGGCGGTGCGCTGGCGAGCCTGTTCTCGCTGTTCTACATGGGTACCGCGTTCCTCACGAACTACGGCACCAAGTCGCTGGAGCTGTCGCGGACGTTCGTGCTGACCGCCGGGATGGGTGCGGCCGTGGTGTTCGGTCTGTCGACCGCGGCTTCGGCAGTGTGGTCGGACCGCGTGGGGCGTCGCCGGGTCATCCTCACCTCGTGTGCCATCGCTATTCCGTGGACGCTGGTGCTGTTCCCGATCCTCGAGGTCGGCGGCGGCCTGGCATTCGTCGTCGGGCTCCTCGGCACGCTGCTCATCTTCGGCATCGCCTACGGGCCTGCCGGTGCGCTCCTGCCCGAACTGTTCGAGGCGCGGTACCGCTACACCGGTGCGGGAATGGGCTACAACCTGGCCGGCATCCTCGGTGGGGCGATCCCGCCGCTGATCGCCGCCCCGTTGATCGCCGGTCCCGGTGCCATCTGGGTGGGTGTCCTGCTCGCCGGTCTGTCGGCGCTCAGCGTGGTCTGCACGATCATGATCGTCGAGACGAAGGACAAGACCATGCGTGCCTCGGCAACCGACGACGACCAGGTCTTGGTCGCGTAAACGACTGTCACCCAACGCATACGCACTCCGCCCCCGAGCCGAACGGCTCGGGGGCGGAGTGTTGTGGGACGAGGGTCGGCGGACTCAGGGGGTGTAGCGCAACCAGTCGACGGTCATCGTCGCCGGACTCGGGGTCGTCGACGACGGAGGGCCGGGCCAGATCCCGCCGACGGCCACGTTGAGCAATGCGTACATCGGCTTGTCGAAGACCCATCGTTCATCGCCGGTGAGCGAGGACTTGTTGATCGTGTGGACCGCGTTCCCGTCGATGGTGAAGCGGATCTGCGACGACGTCTTGGTCACGGCATAGACGTGGAAGTCGCCGGGGTCGATGCCGGTGAGGTCATGACCTCGTTCCCAGCGGCCGGCGAGGGGGCCCGGCAGCGGGAGTCCGGGGAGCAGGTCGGTGAGCGAGATGTCGAGCGACCCGGCGGCGGTCCCCAGAGCCGTGGGGCCGTGCACACCCACGTGCACCCAGTCGGAGGTGTTGATCGTCTCCGCGACGTCGATTTCGCCGGCCGCCGGATATCCGACCGAGTCGATGTCGGCACCGAGCAGCCAGAACGCCGGGTGCAGTCCACGTCCCTGCGGCAGGGAGAGGCGCGCCGAGATCGTCCCGTAGGTGAACTCGAAGCTGTCCTTGGTGGTCAGCCGGGCCGAGGTCCAACCGCCCGTCGCGGCGCGGCGGGCCTCGATGAGCAGGTTGCCGTTGCCGTCCAGACGCGAGTTGAGGCGGTCGGCGGTGTAGTTCTGTACCTCGTTGTTGCCCCAGCCGCCCGCGCCGGTCTCGTGCTGCAAGGCGGACGGAAACGTGCCGGCCGCGCCGTCGAACTCGAGACCGAAGGGCTCGTCGGCGTTCGCGGTCGCCGGCACGGACAGCGCTGCCGCGGCCGACAGTGCCGTGACGGCGGCGACGGGAGCGAGGTGCGATCCCAGCCGACGGAGAAGTCCTCGTCGTGGAGGTGAGACAGTCATGGAGAAGAAGTACCACAAGTCACTTCTGCCTCATATGCCTCGTTCGTCACATCCGCCGGTCAGGTGTCCGCGGAGCCCGGGAACGCGGCATGACCCCAGTGGTCGGCGAAGGCGACCTCTTCGAGGGGGAGTCGGGTGCGCGGCTTCTCGTCGCGGGCGCGGATGTCCTCGGGGAGCGACGCCGCGTCGGCGGCGAGCACTCCGATGCCGAGCAACACCAGCGGCCGTCGGCCGGCCGGGATCCCGAAAGCGTCTCGGGCGGCCTCGGCGTCGAACCCGGCCATCGGATGAGCGTTGAAACCGAGTGCCTCGGCCTGCAGGATCATCTGGGCGACGGCAAGTCCGCAGTCGACCGCCCCGTAGGTATGGGCCTTCGCGTCGTCGGGGTCATCGGTGGTGCAGACTAGGACCAGCGCCGCCGAGCGCGGCGCCCACCCCGAGTTGCCGCGGGTCAGGACGCCGCTCAGGGCGGCGAAGGTGGGGTCGTCGCGCAGGCCCACGATGAAGCGCACCGGTTGCACCCGGCCCCAGGTGGGTGCCCAGCGACCGGCGTCGACGATGGTGGCGACGTCGTCGACCGAGATGGTCGCGGCGGGATCGTAGCCGCGCGCGCTCCAGCGTCCCGAGATCAATTCGTGCATCCGCCCGAGGGTAGTGGCGCGGGGCCGTCCCGGTCCGCGGTCAGGGCTCGGTACGTCCCACGCCGACGGGACCGGTCGCCGGGAGCGAAGCGAGCGGGACCGGATCAGCGCCGTCGGGCAGCTGCACGTCGGCGACCTCGGCCTGCGGATCGGTCGGCTCGTCGCGCATCACGACGAGCAGGATCGTCCCCAGGACGAGCAGGGCGAGACCGCTCGCGAGCGATGCGGCATGCATGCCGTCGACGAACGACTGCTTCGCCGCCGTGGCCAGACCCTCGCCGGCCGGACCCATGTCGGCCGAGCGGTGCAGCGTCTCGCCGAGGGTGTCGCCGAACGCCCAGCCGCGATCGCCGTCCCGGAACACGAGGGTGGCCAGCGATCCGAGAAGCGCCAGACCCATCGCGGTGCCGAGCTCGAAACTCGTCTCCGAGATACCGGATGCGGCGCCCGATCGTTCCGGGGGCACCGAACCGACGACCACGACGGAGACCAGGCTGAACTGGATGCCGTAACCGATGCCCGCGATCGTCGTGCACAGGATGTACACCCAGACCGGAGACGAGGTGCCGAGGGTCAGCATGCCGAGGTTGCCCGCCGCCGCGAGGCCGACGGAACCGACGAAGGCCAACCGGGTGCCCAGGAAGGCGGCGACCCTGGTCGCCCCGATGGAGAACACCGCCACCGCGACGGCCATCGGAAGGCCGGCGATGGCCGCGGCCAGGACGTCGTGGCCCATGACCGACTGGAGATAGACGCCGGTCAGGTAGGACATGCCGCCGAGGGCCATCATGCCGATCAGCGCGACGGCGACCGCGCCGCTGAACTGCGCGTTGCCGAACAGTTTGAGGTCGAGGAGCGGGGACGCGATTCGCCGCTGGTGCAGCAGGAACGCGATGAGCAGAGCCGCACCCACCACGCCCGCGACGACCACGGCGGTCGTGGCGCCGTCGCTCGCCACCGTCTTGACCGCGTAGACCAGCGGGAGGATGCCGGCCATCGAGAGCACGACGCCGAGGACGTCGAAGGGATCGGTGGTCGCAGCCCGGTACTCCGGGATCAGGCGCGGGCCGAAGACGAAGAGCAGGACGAGCACCGGAACGTTGATGAGGAAGACCACGCCCCACCAGAAGTGGTGCAGCAGAACGCCGCCGATGACCGGGCCCACCGCGCTGCCGCCGGCGAACGCCGCGGTCCACACGCCGATCGCGCGACCGCGCTCGCGGGCGTCGGGGAACATGTTGGCGATGAGCGACAGGCTCGACGGCAGCAGGGTCGCGCCGCCGATGCCCATCAGGGCGCGCGCCGCGATCAGGATGCCGGCCGTGGGAGCGAAGGCCGCGATGACCGAAGCGACGCCGAAGAGGCCGGCGCCGGCGAGCAGGATGCGACGACGCCCCACGCGGTCGCCGACGTTGCCCATCGTGATGAGCAGTCCGGCGATGAGGAACCCGTAGATGTCGAGAATCCACAGCTGCTGGGCCGCGGACGGCGCGAGCGCATCGGTGATCGACGGGATGGCGAGGTACAGCACCGAGACGTCCATCGAGACCAGGAACACCGGCAGGGTGAGCACGGCCAGTCCCAGCCACGTTCGTCGGTCGGCGGCACCCGGGGTCGGGTGGAGCCGGTTCGACGGGTCGAGCTGGGCGGACATCGCTCCTCCTTCGCGGCAGACGACAGCTACCTACGCGTACGGTGTACGCGGGTCAGCGTACGGGGATGAGTACGCTGTACGCAATCGCTTTATTCCCGCTCTGAGCAGGAGGAACCCGAAAGTGACGTCCGACACCTCGAAGCTGTCGCCCGCGACGATCGTGAACGCCGCGATCGCCGTCGCCGATGACGACGGCATCGGATCGCTGTCGATGCGGCGGGTTGCCGAGAGACTCGGGGTCGGTGCGATGTCGCTCTATCGCCACGTCGCGGACAAGGACGCGCTGCTGCAGGCGATGTCGACCGAGGTGGGGCGTCGGTTCCCGTACCCGGTGGACACCGCGCCCGGGTGGCGCGCCCGGGTCGAGGTGGCCGTCGACGTCGACTGGGAGCTCTACACGCGGCACCCATGGGTCGTCCTCGCCTACTCGTCGCCCCGGCACAGCTATGGCGAGGATTCGCTGGCGTGCCTCGATTGGCTCGCGGCGGGGTTCCTGGAACTCGGCGTCGGCATCGAACGCGCGACCGACATGGCGCTGTCGGTCTGGAGTTTCGTCCACGGTGTGGCGCTGGTTGCGGTGAGCGACCAACTGCTGCACGACGACTCGCTGCTCCCGTCCGCCGGACTCGCCGAGGTGATCTCGGGAGAGTCCGAGGTCGAGGTCCCGTCGCACCTCGCCCGTCTGGCCGGGCGGCCCGATGCCGGCCGGCTCCTCGATCCCCGCGCGCGGCTCGACACCGGGATCGACTACCTCTGCCGGGGATTCGCGGCGTCTGCGGTGTGAGTCCGCGCTCCTCGGGGGGTGGGGGTGCGCGATTCTCACATGGCGTGGGGGAACACGGTGAGCATGTGCGCGCCGAACCACGAGCTGCCCACCACGATCGGCACGACGATCAGGCCGGCGACGACCGGTCGCATCCGGGCGAGCGCCATCGCCAGCGGGATCAGCAGGACGAACGCGGGCAGGAGCAGCCGCGGCCTGCTCATCATCAGCCCGCTCGACAGCACGATCTGCGCGACCAGCAGCGAGCCGTAGAGCAGGACCGGCCACGGCATCCGTGACCACACCGCGACGCCGAGCATCGCCAGCGTGCTCAAGACGATCCACGCGGTGGCAACCGGTGCGATCTCGGCCGAGTGCACGAGCATCTCGTTGACGAACCGGAAAGCGGCCTCACCCCAGTCGAACTGGGTGTCCCACCCCTCGGTCTGGATTCGGAACCATCCGGTCGGTGATCCGGTGTGCGCCCACACCACGCAGAGGTATGCGAGATAGCCGAGGGGGCTGATCAGGATGGCGACGATCGCGCGGACCCGTGCCCCTCGGGAGACGGTGGTTCGGCGTGCCTGCCACAGGAACACGACGGCCGCGAGCATCACGACCCCGATCAGGACCGCCGCCGTCGGCCGGCACAACCCGCAGATCGCGGCCACGACGCCGGCGAGGAGCCAGCGCTTCTCGAGGACCCCGACCAGCGCCCACACCGCGAGCGCGCAGAACAGCGCCTCGGTGTAGGCCATGTTCAGCACGATCGACATCGGCGTCGCCGCGAACAGCGCCACCAGGAAGAGTCCGGTGCCCCGCTCGGGGGCCGGGCCGACCGGTGACCGGCGGGCCATGAGTCGCGCGCACACCATGCCCAGGCGTGCCGCGCCGACCGCGGCCACACAACCCAGGAGCAGGTTCACCGTGAGGGCGGCACCGAACGGGCTCAGCCCGGGCAATTTCGCGATCAACCCGACGAGGTACGGATATCCCGGGAAGAAGGCGTAGGCCGTGTCGACGGTGTGCAGCCCCCGTGCGTCTGTGAGGGCGTAGGGCACGCCGTCGTAACCGTGGGTCGCGATCGCGATCATCCACTGCCCATCCCACACCGCCAGGGAGTCGCCGAGCGTGGTCCCGCGGAGGTCGACGAATCGGGCCAGGACCAGGATGCCGATCGCCCGGATGACGAGGAAGACGAGCAGCGCGTCGAGCCACCAGCGATGTCTGCGGAGGCCGGCGGGCGACGAGCCGACCGGACCGAAGAACGCCGAGGTCAGCGTCCGCAGTCGACGACCCGCGTCGGACCGGCTCCCGGTCCGGCCGTCGGCGCCGCTTCCGGTATCGCCGACGTCGGTAAGGGAGGCCACCCGAGCGATCCTAGGGCGGATCGGATCGTCCGGGTGCCGATGGGTGGCGCGGAGACCAGATCAGGCCGTCGGGCGTGGTCCCGGTAAGGTTGTCCCGGCAAGTTGACGTCTATGGTCCGGCCGACGCGGCCGGCAGGAGGTAACTCGACGTGGCCCTCGTGGTGCAGAAGTACGGCGGATCCTCGGTCGCAACGGCCGAACGCATCCGTCGCGTCGCCGAGCGGATCGTCGAGACCAAGAAGCAGGGCAACGACGTCGTCGTGGTCGTGTCCGCGATGGGCGACACCACCGATGAGCTGCTCGACCTCGCCCAGCAGGTCAATCCGGCGCCGCCGGCGCGCGAGATGGACATGCTGTTGACCTCGGGTGAGCGGATCTCCAACTCGCTCGTGGCCATGGCGATCAGCTCGATGGGTGCGCAGGCGCAGTCGTTCACCGGCTCGCAGGCCGGCGTGATCACGACGAGCAGCCACGGCAAGGCCAAGATCATCGACGTGACCCCCGGCCGGGTCCGCAGCGCCCTCGACGAGGGCAAGATCGTGCTTGTCGCCGGATTCCAAGGCGTCTCGCAGGACACGAAGGACGTCACCACGCTGGGACGCGGTGGTTCCGACACCACCGCGGTCGCGCTCGCCGCGGCGCTCGAAGCGGATGTCTGCGAGATCTACACCGACGTCGACGGCGTCTACTCCGCGGACCCGCGCATCGTGCCCGACGCCCGCCGGCTGGACACCGTCAGTTTCGAGGAGATGCTCGAACTGGCCGCCTGCGGTGCCAAAGTGCTGATGCTGCGCTGCGTCGAATACGCCCGTCGCTACAACGTTCCCGTTCACGTGCGCTCGTCGTACTCGACCAAACCCGGCACCGTGGTGACCGGATCGATGGAGGACATTCCCGTGGAAGAAGCCATTCTCACCGGCGTCGCACATGATCGCAGCGAGGCCAAGATCACCGTCGTCGGGCTCGACGACAAGCCCGGTTACGCCGCGCGGGTCTTCCGTGCCGTCGCCGACGCGGAGATCAACATCGACATGGTGCTCCAGAACGTCTCGAAGGTCGACACCGGCAAGACCGACATCACGTTCACCCTGCCGCGCGAGCTCGGACCGCTCGGTGTCGAGAAGCTCACCAAGCTGCAGCGGGAGATCGGCTTCACCGATCTGCTCTACGACGATCACATCGGCAAGGTCTCGCTGGTGGGTGCGGGCATGAAGTCGCATCCCGGCGTCACCGCCACGTTCTGTGAGGCGCTCAGTGAGGCCGGCGTCAACATCGAGTTGATCTCCACGTCGGAGATCCGTATCTCGGTGCTGTGCCGCGACACCGAACTCGACGACGCGGTGCGCGCCCTGCACGCCGCATTCGACCTCGGCGGCGAAGAAGAAGCCGTCGTCTACGCCGGGACGGGGCGATAGCCATGGGTGTTCGTATCGGAGTCGTGGGTGCGACCGGTCAGGTCGGTGCCGTCATGCGAACCCTGTTGGCCCAGCGCAACTTCCCGGCCGACGAGGTGCGGTTCTTCGCGTCGTCGCGTTCGGCAGGCAAGACGCTGCCGTGGGGCGACGGCGAGATCGTCGTCGAGGACGCCTCGACCGCCGACCCGTCGGGTCTGGACATCGCGCTGTTCTCCGCGGGGGCCACGATGTCCCGCGAGCAGGCGCCGCGGTTCGCCGCGGCCGGCGTGACCGTCATCGACAACTCGTCGGCGTGGCGCAAGGATCCCGATGTGCCGCTGGTGGTCTCGGAGGTCAACGGCGAGCTGGCGAAGAACCCGCCCAAGGGGATCATCGCCAACCCCAACTGCACCACCATGGCCGCGATGCCGGTCCTCAAGCCGCTGCACGACGAGGCCGGCCTCCAGCGACTGATCGTCTCGAGCTACCAGGCGGTCTCGGGCAGTGGCCTGGCCGGTGTCGAGGAACTCGCCGGTCAGGTGCGTGCTGTTGCCGGTGACGCCGAGAAGCTGGTCCACGACGGATCTGCTGTCGAGTTCCCTGCGCCGAACAAATACGTCGCGCCGATCGCCTTCAACGTGCTGCCCCTCGCCGGGTCTCTCGTCGACGACGGTTCGGGTGAGACCGACGAGGATCAGAAACTGCGCAACGAATCTCGCAAGATCCTGGGCCTGCCGGAACTGCTCGTGAGCGGCACCTGTGTGCGTGTGCCGGTGTTCACCGGTCACTCGCTGTCGATCAACGCCGAGTTCGCGAGTCCGCTGTCGGTGGCGCGCGCCCAGGAGATCCTCGGCGCGGCCGCCGGTGTCGAGCTCGCCGACGTGCCGACGCCACTGGCGGCCGCGGGCAACGACGCGTCGCTCGTGGGCCGGATCCGCCAGGACCCGGGTGTTCCCGAAGGTCGCGGACTCGCGCTCTTCATCTCGGGGGACAACCTCCGAAAAGGCGCTGCGCTCAACACCATCCAGATCGCCGAACTGCTGGTCTGAGCGGTCCCTCCCGAGCGGTCAACGGGTCTCTTCGGAGACAGCTGCCGCCGCCTCGGTGATGATCGCCCGCATCGACGCCTCCGCGACCTCCGGGTCGCGGAGGCGTATTGCTCTGGCCACGTCGTCGTGCAGTGCGATGGCGGCCGGGTTGGGGGTCGCCGGCATCATCCCGTGATGGGTGCGTCCGGCCAGGACCTCGTTCACCACGCCGGTGAGTGACCGGAACATCTCGTTGCCGCTCGCCTCGAGGAGTGTCCGGTGGAAGACCTTGTCGGCCAACAGGTATGACTCGAGGTCGCCGGTACGGCCATGCACCGACATGTCCGACACCGCCGCGGCGAGGATGCGGCACTGGTGTTCGTTCGCGCGTTCCGCGGCCAGCGCTGCCGCCACCGGTTCGAAACCACGCCGCAACTCCGACAGCGTCGCCAGGAACTCGGCGCGCTCACCGCCGTCGAGCCGCCACCGGATCAGCCGTGCGTCGAACACGCTCCAGCGCGTCCGCGGTTGGATGGTGATGCCGACGCGCCGCCTCGACTCGACCAGACCCATCGACTCGAGTACCCGGATCACCTCACGGGACACTGTCCGGGAGACGCCGTGTTCGGCACTGATGGAGTCGAGGGTCAGCACGCTGCCGGCCGGCTGTGCTCCGGACACGATGCGTCTGCCGATCGCCGCAAGGATCTCCTCGTGCCGTTCGGGTGCGCTTCGTGTGCCCTGACTCACCGTTTCATCTTCTCATTAGTCGAGGTCCGGCCGAATGTGCGTACTTAATGGCAGGACACGCTTGCAAAAGTATGACTATTGAGGCAGCCTACGTGATCAGCAGCACAATGTCGTGAGGAGTGAACATGCGATCACCGATTGTCGTCATGGGGGTGTCGGGGTCCGGGAAGTCGACGGTCGGAGCAGCGCTGGCGCAGCGTTTGCGCGTGCCGTTCGCCGACGCCGACGACTTCCACCCGGCGGAGAACATCGCCAAGATGTCGGCCGGACAACCGCTCGACGACGACGATCGCGGCCCCTGGCTCGAATCGATCGGGGTCTGGCTGGCCGAGCACGAGAGCGGTGGCGTCATGAGCTGTTCCGCACTCAAGCGTGACTACCGGAACCGCCTCCGCGAGCACGCGCCGGCGACACTGTTCGCCCACCTGGCCGGCTCGGTCGACGTCATCTCGCGACGGCAGGCGTCGCGGCCCGGGCACTTCATGCCCCCGGCACTGCTCGCCTCGCAGTTCGAGACCCTGGAGCCGCTGACCGCGGACGAACGCGGGTTCACCGTCGACGTCGACCAGAGTGTGGACGCCATCGTCGACGAACTGGTCGCGTCCCTGCCCGACACGCACGTTGACGGCGAGGAGAGCTGACGATGTCGACGACGACCACGATCCTCGCCGCCGGTGCGGACCTACCCGAACCCGTTGCCCCCGGTTGGCAACTCATTCTCGCGGCGCTGGCCGGCATCGCCGTCATCGTCGTCGCGATCACGATCGCGAAGGTCCACCCCTTCCTCGCGCTCGTCGGCGGCGGTGCGACGGTCGGCATCGTCGCGGGTGAGTCCATCCCGACGGTCCTCGAGTCGTTCACCGCCGGATTCGGCACCACCGCAGCGGGTGTCGGCATCCTGATCGCACTCGGTGCCATGTTCGCCAAACTCCTGGCGGACTCCGGCGGGGCCGACGAGATCGTCGACACGATCGTCGCTCATGCGTCACCGCGGATGCTGCCGTGGGCGATGGCCCTCGTCGGCGCCATCATCGGGCTGCCGATGTTCTTCGAGATCGGTCTCGTCCTGCTGATGCCGGTGATCTACCTGGTGGCCCGACGATCGGGACTCGGTCTGATCCCGATCGGCATTCCCGCGCTGGCCGGGCTCTCGGCGATGCACGGTTTCGTCCCGCCGCACCCGGGCCCGCTGGTGGCGATCGACGCTCTCGGCGCCGACCTGGGCATGACCCTCGGACTCGGTGTGCTGGTTGCCATTCCGACCATCATCGTGTCCGGACCGCTGTTCGGTGTGCTCGCCGGGAAATGGGTGACGGTCGACGCCCCGACGACCTTCGACGTCGATCCGGCAGACGGCCCGACGACGAAGCGGCCGTCTTTCGCGATCACCATGTTCAGCGTCCTGCTGCCCGTCGTGCTGATGCTGGGCAAAGCCATCGCCGAGATCTTCATCGCCGACGAGGACCAGCCCCTGCGCAAGGTGCTCGACATCCTCGGCACCCCGCTGATCGCGCTGCTGATCGCCGTGATCGTCGCGATGTTCACCCTCGGCCGTGGGTCCGGGATGGACCGCGAGACGATCTCGAAGTGCACGGGTGCGGCACTGCCCGCCATCGCGGGAATCCTGCTGATCGTCTCGGCCGGTGGCGGATTCAAGGAGGTGCTCGTCGACACGGGTATCGGCACCCTGCTGGCGGACTGGGCCACCGGTGCGAACGTCTCCGTCCTCCTGCTCGCCTGGACCCTCGCGGCACTGATCCGCCTCGCGACCGGTTCGGCGACGGTTGCCTCCATCACCGCGTCGTCGCTGATCCTCGGACTGGTCGACGGCATGGGTTCGGGAGAGCTCTCCCTGGTCGTCCTGGCGATCGGTGCCGGCTCGGTGTTCCTGTCGCACGTCAACGACGCCGGCTTCTGGTTGGTGAAGGAGTACTTCGGGATGACCGTCGGCCAGACCTTCAAGACCTGGTCGATGATGGAGACCGTCCTGTCGGTGACCGGACTGATCGTGGTACTCGCTCTCGGCCTGGTCATCTGAGCCGCGCGGCCGCGCCTGAAACCCACCCTCAGCAGCCGGGCCGTCGACATATCGTCGTCGAGCAGTCTGTGGGGGGTGGGTTTCAGAGGCGGATTTCTGCTGGGGTCCGGTAGCTTCACCTTCCATGACGCGGATGAAGCGGGTCTGGACGGCGGTGGTCAGCGGAGTCATGGCGATGGCGGTGGGTCTCGCGTACCCCGCGGTGGCGCAACCGGACTCGCCGAGCGTTGGGCTCGGACCGGCCGACACCTCGCTCATGCACGGCGATCTCGCCTCCACCGACTCTACGTCGCATCGCGGACCCGGCCGCGGTGCCCGGTTGGCCGCCTCCTCCGTCCCCGGCGGAGCCTGTGCGGCGACCTTCGTGGGCCGCGACGGGATGCCGGTCGCGTTGTGCACGCAGTTCGTCGGAACGACGCCGCCCGCATTCGCGGCACCGACGGTCGTCCTCTTCGATCCCCGGACCGCGCAACCGTTGGCGTCGACGCAGCTCACGAAGGGCGGCCTGCTCGGCGGTGTGTACGGCTACCTCGACGACCGTGACCGGGTGGTCGTAGCCGACGGCTCGAACTCGATTCTTCGTGTCGCGCATGCGAAGACGGCGAACGGCTGGCGGGTCTACGTCGATGATCGGGTCGACGTCGGCCAGGCGATCCCGGCGGGTGACGCGATCACCGGCCTGGCGCCGGACTTCGACGGCCGCGTCTGGTTTGCGACCACGGGTGGGGTGGTCGGGACGGTCGACCGGCATCGCGCCGTCCGGTCCACCCGGCTCCCGGCGGGAGAGGAACTGGGCAACGGCCTGTCCATCCGGCGGACCGGTGCGTCGATCCTCACGACGCAGGCGCTGTACGAGATGCGCGCCGACCCGGGCGCGGCACCGCGAGTCGTCTGGCGTCGCGCATATGACCGGGGACCGGCACGCAAACCCGGGCAGCTCACCTGGGGTTCGGGAACGACGCCGACCTATTTCGGTCCGGGCGGCGACGGGTGGGTCGCCATCGTCGACAACGCGGAGCCGCCGAGTCTTCGTGTGCTGCGCAGCGACGACGGTTCCGAGGTTTGCCGGATGCGGGCCTTCGCGAGGTCGGGGCCGGGCACCGAGAATTCGCCGATGGCCTGGGGTAACTCGCTGGTCATCCCGAGTACCCACGGCTACCAGTACCCGCCGATGGCGGTGCGGGGGCCGTCGGTCCCGGCCGATGCCCCGTTCGTCGGCGGCGCCACCCGCATCGATGTCGGCGACGGCGGTTGTCGTCGCGTGTGGGAGAACGACGACCGGATCGCCACGCTTCCCAAGCTGTCTCGCGCGGATGGGCTGATCCATGCGATCGGGTACGGACCTCTCGAGTCGCGCCGCCCCCAACAACTGGGTGAAGTCGTCTACCTCGCAACCGACTTCGCGACGGGGCGGCGGGTGGCGACCGTGCCGGTCGGGGCGGCACCATTCGACGAGCCGCTCGAACTGACCGGAACCATCACCGCGGATGGAACACTGTGGCAGGCGACTCTCGGCCGCATGCTGAAGGTGGCGCCGGGTCGCTGAATCGCCTCTCAGCGATACCCGTCGGCCGTTGTCGGCTCCGAGGTTCGCGAGACATCGGGAACTGCCTGTCCGACTTCGGATTCGCGTGTCGCCGGGGAAGTGGTCGGCGTCGGGGGCGTCGAGGTCTGTGGGCCATCGGTCGGTGAGGCCGGGTCCGTGGACGGCTCGGTCGACGATGATCCCGGGGTCTGCGACGCCGAACTCGGCGAGCCGGATTCGCTCGGGGTCGTGCTCGACACGGACGGGGCGGTGCGGGCCTGACGTCCGGGTGCTGCCCCGGGACTCGTCACCGTCCCCGGCGTCGCGCACGACGAACTCAAGACAGCCTTCGTGATCCGATGGGTCAGTGTGGGACTCGGCGAGATCCAGAAGTTCCCCACGCGGGAGACGAGATGAACCGTCGTCGAGCTGGGGAGCAGATCCAGGAGACCCGCACTCACCGTGTAGCTGACGGTCCCCGACGCCTGGGCCGGTAGGTCCTGGGTACTGAGCAGGAGACCGGTCGTCGTGGCCCGGAACTCGAGCCGGTAACCGAACGCGGGCCCGACCACCGGCCAGCTCAAGAGGGCGCTCGTCAGCAGTGTTCCCTGGGTCGCACAGGTGAAGCTCGCCGGCCGGGGCGCGGTGCCCAGCGTCATCGTCACCTGGCCGACCGTCCGGTCCGTCATTCCCGCTCGGGCGGCACCGGGCGGCGAGGCGACAATCAACGTCGCCGACAGCGCACCGACGAGGACGATCGGCATCCCGGCATGCGTGGCGCGTCCGGGGACGCCGGGGTGCGGTGCGGCCGCCCGGTGCCGACCGCTGCTGCGTCTGCGCCGGTGGGGTCCGAACACGGCGATGAGCAGCCAGACCGCCAGGACGATGCCCGCCGCGCGGGCAGCGGGCGTCGACGACCACGCGACGGCATAACCGAGATAGGGGACATCGGCCATCACGCGCTCGACGTCGGTGACGACATACGGGGTGAGGTCGGGTTCGGTGTTCGCGTCACCCTTCAGTACGAGCGCCACCGAATTGCCCGCGCCGGCATCCACGTTCACCACCCGGTGGGTGATCCGATTGCCGTTGTCGGCGGTCACGCTCACGACGTCACCCGGCTCGACCGCGCCGGCCGGGACCTCGCGAGCGAGGGCGAGGGAACCGACGGGGATCGCCGGCTCCATCGATCCGGACCGGAAGACGAGTGGTGTGATGCCGAACAGCACGGCCGAGAAGGCCAGGCACATACAGACCACGCCCGCGACGGCACCGACGCTCAGCGCGACGTCGGTTCCTCGCCCGGGCCGGCGACCGGGGGTGACGGGCTCAGGCATTCGCCACCCCGGTGCCGTCGAAGGTGAACAGGACGCCGCCGGTTGCGGCCTGGGTGGCATTCGATGCCGTTGCGGGCAGCGTGAACTGAAGGCACAGGATCTCGGCTCCGGTGCCGGCCGCGAGTGGGCCGCGCGTACCGAGGATGGCGGCGTCGGCGCCGGTCAGCGGCATGGTGGGAACCGTGGGGGTGCCGGTGCAGGTCGATCCCGAGATGGTGCCGCCGACCACGACGGCGAGTTGTACCGCGGTACCGGCCGTGCCCGTCCCTCGGACCTTGGTCGTGTAGGTCGCGGCGACATTGCCCCGACTCTGGACGGTGACACGTACGGCGGCGGATTGTCCGGGCAGCAGCGCCGACCCGAGTGGCACCGACAGCGGCGCGGCCTGAGTCGCGTTCACGTTGTCGAGCCACAGATCGACGGTGCCGGTGGTGAAGGTCCCGGAGGTGGTCGTCGTGGTTGCCGACCAGGCGGCCAGTGTCCCGACTGTGCCGAGTCCGAGAACGATCCCGACCGACAGCACCGCACGGACGCGGGTCGACCGCAGGAATCGTCCGAACCCGCGCGCGGCCGCGCGCATCGTGCTCATCGCGGCGCGGATCCGGTCGACACCCGCCGCCTGTCGACGACCGCACCGACGAGCTGAACGGCGGCATAGAGCCCGAGGGCGCCCGCCATGACGGTCACCACCAGAACGCGAGTGTCTCCGGTGAGCCAGTTGTTGACGTGACCGAGGTACGGGATCGAGTACCACACCGCTCCGCGGATCTGGGCCGGCTCCGCGGACCCGGGGTCGGGCTGTGGGTTGTTGTCGCCCTGCGTCGTATACGTACGTCCGCCGGTACTGTCCATGCCCGTGGCGATGATCCGATGCGTGACGACTGCGGGTTCGCCCGACCGGATCTGGAAGGTGATCACCTCGCCGACCGGCAGGCGGTTCGTGTCCGAGTCCCGGACCACGACAAGCGTGCCCGGTGGATAGGTGGGTCGCATCGACTCCGTCAGCACCGTGTACGGCTGGGCGTTGCCGACGAGTGGGATCACGACGAGCGCCAGGACCAGTGCCGAGACCGCGAACACGAGTAGCCAGGTGACGATCGTGCTGACCCACCACCAGGGTCCGGTGCGCGACGGATTCCGCCTCCGTGATCGACCGAGTGTCGGTGTGCCGGTGGCTCATACCTGCTCCGCCCGGAAGCCGAAGACGTGGGTGTAGGTGGCCGGTTCGGCCCCGGCGACGGAGATCAGCGTGCTCCGGACGCACCAGGTGTCCTGCGCCCCGGCGGCCAGGGTGCGGAACGCCGATGCGACGGTCGAGACGGAGCCGACGCCCGACAGCGTCGGGAAGGCGCTCGTCGGCCCGAGAGCCGATGTTGCCGTACAGGTTCCACCGATTGCCCCGGCGAGGGTCACCGTGACCGTCGACGCCGTCGACACCTGTGGGCCGGCGGAGGTCAATCGGTACCGCAGTGGCGTCGTCCCCGTGTTGACGATCGCCAGCGGCGCCTGCCGGAACTGGTTCGGGACGAGAGCCGCTCCGGTCAGCTCGGGAAAGGTGTAGACGTTGTCGGCTCCCGAGCCGGTGGCGAGGGCCAGTCGGCCGGTGGCCACCTGGCCGGGAGCCGACGACGCGGTCTCGGTCCAGTACGCCCCGGTCGAGCGCACCGACACCGCGATCAGGACGACCACCACCGCGAGCGCGACCGCGCCCGCGACGGGCCCGAACACGTGGCGCGACATGCGCATCCGTCGTCGTCGAGGTCGCTCAGGCGCGTTCCTGCTGCAGGGTCACCTGCAGCTGCGAGAGGTTGACCGTCGAGTTGATCCCCACCTGATCGGGGGTGCCGCGATCGAAGTCCACCGTGACGGTGACGTCAACGGTCTTTCCGTTGTCGGCCGTCGTGATCACGCTGCTCGGAATGGGCGCGCCGCCGAAGGTCGCGGTGTTCGTGACCGTCACCCAATCCGTCAGCGCTGCCGGAATGACGTTGGTGCCCTGATTCGTCGTGGTGATGCGCGCGGTCAGGTTGTCGCCGACCGCCGCGACCCGGTAGCTCGCGGTGAACTGCAGGACGTCACCGGGCACCATCCGGAAGGTCGCCGGATCGATGTCGACCGGGGCCGCGGCATTCGAGACATCCTGCCACTGACCCGCATTCACTGCTGTCAGGTCGAGCGTTCCGGTCTGGACGTCGCCGGAGTCGGTGGTCTCGCTGTCGCTCCACAGGGCGTAGGTGCCCAGGCCGCCCAGCAACAGCAGCACGGCCGCCACCGCTGCGAACAGACCCTTGCTGACCTTCTTGTTCACTTTTCGCCTCTCGTCGTGGTGTGCCGATTCGCCCGAGAAACCGATCGAAATGGGGTCGGAATCGACCTGAGAAATGTACCGATCCGAATTCGAGGCTATTCGTATGAATGGGTGAGGGAAAAGTGCCGGTCATTCTTTTTGGGGAACGCGAGCGAAATTGCGCATTATTCAATCACGAGACCGTAACGAATTCATTCGCTGCACTGAAATGACCGGGCCCCTTGGGGAGGATGTTCGGCCCACCGCGTCGGGACTCCGTCGTCGGCTGCTCCCCCGGATGCCGGAGTGGGGAACTCCTGGTGCCCGGACCCCCGACGCGATGCCAGTCACCTGACTCAAGTTACTGTGGGGTAGGTTACACAGCCATGAACGTGAGGTCGGGGAAGAACATGACTCATCGCAGGACATCGAGACGCATCGTCGGTGTCGCCGGCGCGTTGGTGGCGGCCTGTGCCGCATCCTTGGTTCCGGCTGCGGCCGGGACCGCTGCCGCGGCGGATTTCTACAGCCCACCGGCCCGGTATGCATCCGAGCCGGGTTCGGTGATCCGCAGCCAGTCGAGTCCGCTGCTGCTCCAGATCCCCGGGATGGCCGGTCAGTGGCCGGGGACGGCGCGCACCGTGATGTACACCTCGCGTCGTTCCGACGGGACACCCGTCCCGGTCACCGGCACCGTCGTCGAGCCCACCGCGCCGTGGCGCGGCAAGGGTCCGCGACCGACTCTGGTCGTCGGTTCCGGAACGATCGGTCAGGGCGACCAGTGCGCCCCGTCGAAGCTGATGGGTCTGCCGATGGCGGTCGACCTCACGAAGCCGAGCATCTCGGTCAACTACACGGCACCTGAGATGTACTACATGCTCGTCCACGGCGTGCGGGTCTTCGTCACCGATTACGTCGGGATGGGCACGCCCGGTGTGCACACCTACGTCAACCGCGCCGAGTCCGGACAGGCCATGCTCGACGGTGCGCGGGCCGCGCTCGACCTCTCGGGCGCGCCCGCCGATGCGCCGGTCGGCTTCGCCGGGTACTCGCAAGGCGGGGGAGCCGCGGCGTCGGCCGCCGAACTCGCCGAGACCTACGCGCCCGAGCTGAACGTCCGCGCCACCTATGCCGGCGCACCCCCGGCCGACCTGGAGAAGGTCATCCCGGCGATCGACGGCACCACCATCGCGGGTGCGATCGGTTTCGCGATCAACGGACTGACCGAGCGGTATCCGAACGTCGCCGACGTGGTGCGCCGAGAGACCAATCCGACCGGCAAGGCCGCACTGAAGCAGATCTCGACGAGTTGTATCGGCGACATCATCCCGGCCTTCGGTTTCCGCCGCGTCGAGACGTGGACGCGAACCGGTGAGACGCTGTCAGCCCTCATCGCGCGATCGCCGGGGCTGCAGGACGTGGTCCGGCAACAGCGGATCGGACGCCTGAAGCCGAACGCGCCCGTCTTCGTCGAAGGCGGACTGCACGACGACGTGATCCCGTACGGCCAGGTCGCGCAGCTCGCCGCGGACTGGCGGGCGCAGGGCGCCGACGTCACCTTCGTCACCGATCCCACCCCGCCCATCCTGACCAAGTCGATCGTCAACCACGTCGTGCCCATGCTCGGGACATTCGTGCCCGGGATGGAATTCGTACTGACCGAGTTCCGGAAATAGGCCGCACGTTGTCGGGCGGTTCTCGGCGCTGGAGGGCCGCCGGGGCGAGTGGCAGGATCGGGGCATGACGGATCCGAAGGACCCGACCGGCGGGACGTCCGGCGACCCGGCCGGGCGTGACCCCGACCGTGTCCCGAGCCAGGCCGAGCTGGATGCCGAGGACCTGGCCGCCCTCGAACGATCCTCCCGAGACCGGGACCAGGCGGCGCTCTATCCGGCCCGGCCCGGCGATCCCGGACGGCCACCGGATGCGCTCGCCGTGCACGCACGGATCGTGTGGTGGGGCGCTGCGGTGATCGGGTTGGTGCTGACGATCTACGGCTTCTTCAACCTGGGGACCATCACCGACGACCTGCGTGGCCGGTTGCTGGAAGGAGTGGTGGCCGACCCGGCGAACTCCGCCCCGGAGAGCGAGGTCGATACGCTCGCCGGGTTCTTCCCGCCGTTCATGCTGGTGATGATCATCGTCGTGCTCGCCATCGAGTACGCGTGCCTGGTCACCGCTGCCACACAGCACAGCCGCCACCTCCGGAACTTCTTCCTGGCTGCCGTCGTCGTGCACCTGTTGTGCATCCCCGTCGGCGTCGACCTCCTCTTCCGGTACCCGGACGTGTCGTCGACCATGGTCGTCCTGAGCTATGCGCAATTCGTTCTGCTCGTGGTCGCCGCCCTCTGCACCCTGCGTCGCCCGGTCAACCAATGGCTACCGGAGTCGACCCGGATGAAGCCGACGCGGATGATGCGCGGACGCTGAGCCGGTTGCGGAGACCGGTGTCGCGACCATCACGTCGCCGACGGCGGTGTCGCCGGAATGTTCGGTGAACGGAACGGGTTGGAACGACCGTTGGCCCGAACCCGCACTGAGCATCCAGGAGGATCTCGAATGGCAATCGAACCGGTGTACACCATCTCGTCGAAGGCGTCCGGCGGTGGACGCGACGGCGAAGTCGTCTCGGCAAGCGGCCAGATCGACCTGGACCTGCGCCCGCCGAAGGAACTCGGTGGCAACGGCGAGGGAACCAATCCGGAGGAGTTGTTCTCCGCGGGCTACGCGGCCTGCTTCCTGAGCGCGCTTCGTGCCACGGCCAAGCAGGCGGACACCTCGGTCCCCGACGGGGCAACCGTGGACGTGACCGTCGGAATCGGGAAAGACCCCGCGGACAACGGATTCGGGCTCACCGTCGCCATCGAGGTGTCGCTGCCCGGCCTCGATGAGGCCAAGGCCAAGGAGCTCGCCGACCTCGCGTACACGTTCTGCCCGTACTCGAAGGCGACCAAGGGCAACATCGACTCCGCGGTCACCGTCCGCGTCTGACCGCGTCGCACAGCGCAGTCGGAGCACGACTGCGACCAGCTATGACAAGAAGGGAGTTCTTGATCATGACCACCACTCCGATCACCAGCACACTCACCGACGAGCAGCAGTCCGTCGCCGGAAAGGCGTTGCAGGACACTCTCGTCGATCTCATCGACTTGTCGCTCATCGCGAAGCAGGCGCACTGGAACGTGGTCGGCAAGCAGTTCCGGTCGGTGCATCTCGACCTCGATGAGCTGGTCACGGTGTCCCGGGAGTTCACCGATGCGGCGGCCGAACGGGCCACCGCGATCGGCGTGAGCCCCGACGGCCGTGCCGAGACCGTCGCGAAGACCGCCCACACCAAGGGATTCGGTGAGGGATGGACCAAGGACAGTGACGTCGTCGAGGCGATCGTCGACAATCTCAAGGCAGTCGTCGCGGGTCTCCGCGAGCGAATCGGGGTCACCGAGGAGGCCGATCCGGTCACCCAGGATCTGCTGATCTCGTTCGCCTCGAAGCTCGAGCAGCTGCACTGGATGTGGCAGGCGCAGATCGCCTAGCGAGCCGCCTGACCCTCTCACAGCAACGAACCCCCGCCGGGCGGTCCAGCCCGGTGGGGGTTCGTTGTGTCTCGGGTCGCCGGTCGGTCAGTCGACGGGCCGTGTGGAGACCGGGGTTTCGGTGGAGGGGGTTTCGGTGGACGGGGCCTCGGTGGACGTGGCTTCGGCCGTCGGGGCCTCGGTGGACGTGGCTTCGGTGGACGGGGCCGAGTCCGGATCCGAGTCCTCGCCGGCGTAGGAGTCGCTGAAGGACACCCGTGGCGTGGTCGCCGAGTGATACAGCGCGATGCCGACGTACACCAGCGTCGAGACCCCGAAGACGCCTGCGGCCACGATCGTCGCGACGTGTACGACGGTCGCGAACACGCCGTCGAGTGATCCCACCGCGAGCGCTCCCGCTCCGGCGAGCACTGAACCGAGAAGCGCCCACGCGGCGCTCCGAATCCACGGCGCGACCACCGAGGCGTAGAAGAGCCGGTGATAGATGGTCAGCGAGAACTCGTCGACCGCGGCCAGCCGCACCTCGTCGTCGCCGGCGAGGTCGCGCAGTTCCCGGGCGAGCTGGGTCTGGCGCTGCAGGGTCGTCGATTCCCGTTCGCGGTATCGCACGAATCCGACGACGCCGAACGCCGTAGCCAAGAGTCCCAACCCGACCATCACACCCCAGTAGTCCACGACATGCACGCTACAACTAGAACCTGTTGCAGTCGTGAAGCGGGTCACAGGGCCGCGTCGTCGTGGCCGGTCACGGCCTCGCCCCCGCGGTGGCCGTCGAACCCGCACTGCCGGCGCTGCTACGTTGGGCGTCCGTCTGCGCCGGAACGGACGGACCGGGGCGAGCCCGGCAGCCGCGCGGAGGATTCGGCAACGAACGGGAGGGTGCGCGGGTGACCGGTCGGGTGATCTGGACGTCGATCGTGTGCGTGGTCGTCGGCCTCGTCGTGAGCGCTTCGGCAACCGGTGTCGGGGCTTCAGGCGTCGGGGCGTCCGGGATCGGTGCGTATACGAACCCGCCGCCGGGCGTCGGCGTGCTCTCCGGCGATGCACCGGAGTCCGTTCAGCTCAGTCGCGAGCTGTACGCCCGATCCGACGAGGCGATCCTGGTGGGTCCCGACGCACTCGACGACGCCGCCGGCCGGGCCGCTGCAGCACGTGTCGCACAGGACAAGCACGTGCCGGTCCTGGCCGTGACCCCGCAGACGGCGCCCAGCGTCACCGACGAACTCCGACGACTCGGGGTCGAGACCGAGGTCCGGCTCGGTCGGGTCGATGGCATCCCGTCGCCGCGTATCTCGGCGGCTCTCGACGACCTGCGGGGCAACGCCTCGAGGTCGGGGACCGCACCGGTGGTGATGCTGACCCGCGACGCCCCGGCCGACGCGATCATGACGGCACGGTCGGCGGCACGTGTCGTCGAGGTGCCGGTACCCGACCCGCGTGCGACCGCCGAGTCGGTGGCCACGATCGAGGCGGCCGCGTCCGAACCGGCCGCCGTGCGGGCGGTGGGACCCGGCTTCGGCACCACCGAGGAGTTCGCCCGGCGCGTCGAACTGGCCCGCGACACACCGGAACTGCCCGGCGGTGGGCAGGTCGTCTTCCCGGGCAGGCGGATGGTGGCGTTGTACGGCTCGCCGGACGCGCCGGCGCTCGGTCCCCTCGGCCGGCAGGGCATCGCGGCGTCGATAGACCGGGTGCGTCGCCTCGCCGCCGAGTATCAGCGGGTGAGTGCCGAACCGGTGGTCCCGGCGTTCGAGATCATCGCGTCGGTCGCCTCGGCCGAACCGGGCCCGGGGTCGACCTACACGAACATGATCGATCCGGAGACCCTGCGGCCCTGGGTCGAGGCCGCCGGCCGCGCCGGGGTCTACGTGACCCTCGACCTCCAACCGGGGCGCATGGACTTCCTGACGCAGGCGCGTCGCTACGCCGACCTGCTGGCCCAGCCGCATGTCGGCCTGGCGCTGGACCCCGAGTGGCGGCTCGAACCCGATCAGGTCCATCTCACCCAGATCGGCTCGGTCGGGGCCGGGGAGGTCAACCGGACCTCGGAGTGGCTCGCCGGACTCGTCCGAAGCCGCCGCCTCCCGCAGAAATTGTTCGTGCTGCACCAGTTCGACGCCGGGATGCTCGACGATCGGCCCGCGATCGTGACCGACCGCGACGAGTTGCAGGTGGTTCTGCACGCCGACGGGCACGGCACCCCGGACGTCAAGATGGAAACCTGGCGCAGATTGGTCACCGATCTCCCGGCGGGGATGTGGATGGGCTGGAAGAATTTCTACACGGAGGACAAGCCGACGTTCTCGCCCGCGACCACGCTGGCGGTGCGCCCGTCCCCCTGGTTCGTGTCGTATCAGTGACTCCGACGTCACCATGCGGTCCGGGCCGGACGGACGTCGTTCGCGGCGGTTCACCGCGGGTTCCGAACGGGACCCGGAGAACTGCAACTCCGCCCGGTGGCGGGGCCGCACCGACGTGAAGGAGCGCCCGTGGCGACATCCCTCTCCACCCTGCCCACCGCTGCCGAACTCGCCGCGTGCCCCACGCCGACCGAGCGCGCCGACCCGCTGAAAATCCTGGCGGCGCAGGCACAGACCCGGGTCGCCGACCTGATCCCGGTGCGGCACGCCCGGATGTCGGCCACCCCGTTCACCTTCTACCGCGGTGCGGCCGCGGTGATGTCCGACGATCTGTCGCGAACCCCGGACACCGGGATCATCACGCAACTCTGTGGCGACGCACACCTCAGCAATCTCGGTCTCTTCTTCAGCCCCGAACGTCGAATGGTGTTCGACCTCAACGACTTCGACGAGACGCACGTCGGCCCGTTCGAGTGGGACGTCAAACGCCTCGCGGCGAGCTTCGCGATCGCCGGACGCAACAACGGATTCGACGACGCGATCAACCGCAAGGTCGCCAAGACCGTCGCCAAGTCGTACCGGCGGGCCATCGCGCGCAGCGCCACGCAGACGACGCTCGAGAACTGGTACGCCGGCATCGACGCCGACGACTTCCTGACGGATTTCGGTCCGAAGCTCGACACGTCGATGAGTGAGCGTACGCAGAAGGCCCTCAAGAAGGCGCGTCACCGCGACAGTGCCCAGGCCCTTGCGAAGCTCTGCGTGATCGACGCCGACGGTACGGCGCACATCCGCAGTGACCCTCCGCTTCTGGTGCCCCTGCACGAACGGTTCCCGGCGGAGACCGCCGACGTCGTCGCGGAGCGGGTCCGCGAGCGGATCAGTGCCTACCGCGACACCGTGCCCCTGCACGTGGCGGCGCTCCTCGACCAGTTCGAGATCGTCGACATCGCGTTCAAGGTGGTGGGAGTCGGCAGCGTCGGTACGCGGGCATGGATCATCCTGCTCACCGGCAAGGAGATGGGTGACCCGCTCTTCCTCCAGGTCAAGGAAGCGCAACGCTCGGTTCTCGCCGACCATGTGCCTGCGTCCGGCTTCGACAACCAGGGCCAGCGGGTGGTCGAGGGTCAGCGACTGCTCCAGGCGACCAGCGATCTGTTCCTCGGCTGGTCGACGGGGACCGACGAGAACGGCGAGCGACGCGACTTCTACGTGCGCCAACTGCGGGATGGCAAGGGTTCGGTGGTCGTCGAGGCCCTGAGCCCGGAGGGCATGAAGTTGTATGCGCAGTTGTGCGGTCTGGTCCTGGGTCAGGCGCATGCGCGCACCGCGAGCCGCTTCCGGATCGCCGAGTACCTGGAGACCACCAAGGGCTTCGGCGAGGCCATCGCCGAGTTCTCGATCGGCTACGCGGATCTCAACGACTCCGACCATTCGAGGATGATGGAGGCCATCGGCCGCGGCGAACTCGAGGTGTACGACCTGGCGGCCGAGGGAAAGAGCTGAGTCCCGTCCGTTCGGCCGGGACCGCCCGATTCGAGGACAGACGGGAGATCGCCGGTGAAATCGACTGCGCGAGAAAACGACAGGGACGTCGAACTGCGTGACCAGGTGGCCGCGCTGATGCCGCAGGCGAGGTCAGATCTCGCGGAGATGGTCGGTTTCCGGTCGGTGCACGATCCGCATCAGTTCCCCGTCGAGGAGTGCGACGGGATGGTCGACTGGCTGCTGTCGGCGTTCCGGGATGTCGGCGTGGAGGACATCGCCGCACATGTCACGAGCGACGGGAGCAAGGCGATCACCGGATCGATTCCCGGCCCGGAGGGCGCACCGACCGTCCTGCTCTACTTTCACCACGACGTCCAACCGCCCCTCGGTGACGACGAATGGGATTCTCCCGTGTGGGAATTGACCGAGCGCGACGGTCGCTGGTTCGGGCGCGGAGCGGCGGACTGCAAAGGCAACATCGCGGTACACCTCACCGCGCTGCGGGCACTTGCCGGCCGGGCCGGGGTGACGGTGAAGATCATCGGTGAGGGCTCGGAGGAGCAGGGGACCGGCGGCCTCGAGGACTTCGCGGTCCGGAATCCGGAACTGCTTGCGGCCGATGCCATCCTGATCGCGGACTCCGGCAACTTCGCCGTCGGGAAACCGAGCCTGACGACCACCCTGCGGGGTATCGCGAACATCGTGGTGTCGGTGGAGACGCTCGGGTCGGCCATGCACTCCGGGATGTTCGGCGGCGCCGCGCCGGATGCCCTCGCCGCCCTCATCTCGATGCTCGCCACCCTGCGTGACGAGCGCGGCAACACCACCGTCAGTGGACTCGACGCCGACGCCCGCTGGTCTGGGGTGTCCTACCCGCCCGAGCGATTCCGTGGCGATGCAACGGTTCTCGACGGGGTCGAACTGGTCGGATCGGGATCGGTGTCGGACATGGTGTGGGCGCGTCCGGCCGCCACGGTGCTCGGTATCGACTGCCCACCGGTGGTCGGATCGTCGGCGGCCGTGCAGCCGCGGGCGCGGGCGCGGATCAATCTCCGGGTGCCGCCGGGGATGGACCCCACGCATGCGCAGGACGCACTGATCGAGCATCTCCGCGGGGTCACGCCCTGGAACGCACGGGTGTCCTTCGAACGCGAGGCGGTCGGGGCGCCGTTCGTCGGGTCCACCAGCGGCCCGGCGTACGACACACTCACCGACGCGATGTCGACCGCCTACGGCAGTGAGGTGCTGATCCAGGGACAGGGCGGGTCGATCCCGTTGTGCAACGTTCTCCAGTCGCTGTACCCCGACGCCGAGATCATGCTCTTCGGTGTCGAGGAGCCGCGCTGCCTGATCCACGCACCCAACGAGAGCGTCGACCCTTCGGAGATCGAACGGATCGCGCTGGCCGAGGCCATCTTCCTGCGCGACTTCACCTACCGCTGAAGAGCTGCAGCAGCGCGTTTTTCAGCTCCGGTCGACTCGCGGCGACCAGGATGAACGCGGCTTCGCGGAACAGTCGCTCGGAATGACTCCCGCGCACGAGTGCGCGTCCGCCGTCCGCGGACACCAGCGCGGCGGCGGCGTCGAGTGCCAGGCGGGCGGCGTCGGCCCGGGCTGCCAGCAACGCGGTGGCATCCGCCATCCCGGCGTCGAGTGCGGTTCGCACGACGTCGGCGCGTTCACGCAGCGCACGGGCTTCACGGTCGTGCCCGCTGACGTCGAGCAGCGCGGTGCATCGGCGCAGGAGTCCGAACGGGAGGGTGCCGTTGAGCCGGACTCCGACGTTCTGGTTCGTGAAGAACTCCGCGAGGCCCACTCGGGTCACCACCCGATCGACGGGGACGATGAGGCCGTCGACGTGCAGCGACACCGTCTTCGTCCCGGCGGCAGCGGACAGGTCGACGGGTGTGGCCTGCACCGCGCGGGCCGACGAGCCGTCGAGGAGATCGGACATGCGCACGATCGCGGACACGACATCGTCGGTGCCGGCGTCGCGTGCCGAGATCTGCAGGAGGTCGAGGTCGCCCCAGCCGCTGACGAAGGGAGCGTGACCGGTGAGCAGCCAGCCGTCGGCGGTGGCCGTCGCGGACATCCGTGGCGGCGTGGGGACGACCCCGGCATAGGCGACCCCCGCACGCAGTCGTCCGGCCACGGTCGCTTCGAGGAATTCCGCTCGTAGGTCGGCGTTCGTGGTCCGGGACAGGGCCACCACGACGCCGTGATGCTGAATCCAGGTGAAGGCGGTGGCGAGACAACCGCTGGTCAGTACCTCCAGGATCTCGGTGATCTGACCGAACTCGAGTCCCGGCCCACCGGCCTCGACCGGCGCGGCCATCCCGTACAGGCCGGCGTCGGCGAGCGCCTGCCAGTGCGCTTCGGGCACTGTGCCGGTGCGGTCCACCTCTCCGGCCGCCGGGAACAAGACCTCATCGGCGATCCTGAGCGCGGCCGCCCGGAGCTCGACGCGTCGTGCGTCTGCGGCGTCGTCGGTGGTCACGGTTCTCACCCTACGACGCGTGCTCCCGCCGGCCTCCAGAGTTGGACGTCTGACCCGGTCTGGCGCCGCCCCGGCTCACGGAACCCGTCGTGGCGCAGCACGATCCCGGGACCAGAATCCTTGAAAGTGGGACCAAAGGCCCAAGACCGGCGACGTGAGCGTCGATAAGCTCGTGTATCGGGTGGGAGCAGTCTTCGTGTGGAAGGAACCCAGGTGACCGCAATCCTCAATGGTCGGGACGTGCAGTCGATACGCGTAGTGCCGGAATCGAATTCGGGTGCTCCGCGGTCGGATATGCGGACGAGTGAGCGGTACTTGCGCGCCGCGGTCACCGACCTCATCGAGCGCAACTTCCGTGATCCCGACTTCAGCGTCGAGATCGTCGCCCGGCACCTGCACGTGAGTCGCCGGCACCTCTACCGGGTCCTCGCCGGCGGCACCACCTCGCTCGCGGAGATGATCGCCGACCGCCGCCTGGAATGGGCCCAGGGATTGCTCATGGGGCCGGGCAATCTGAAACTCGAGGCCATCGCGCACGCGTCCGGCTTCGCCTCGACGGCGACGATGCGCAACCGTTTCCGGTCGAAGTTCGGCTGCACCCCCGACGAGTTCCGCCGCACCGCGCCGATGCCCGGGCCGGACGCCGAGGCAAGCTGAAAAAGCTCCGGCGCAAACACTTTCGTGCCTGCGCCGGAGTCTGTGGTCATCGTCTGACGGTGGCCGTCACACCGTGCACAAGGGCGAGTAGTCGCTGCGTCCGCCGGTGGTCGGAGACACCAGGAAGGTGCACGGGTTGTACCCGACCTTCTCGATCTCCTTGGTCAATCGACGCAGCTCCGAGTTGGGGACCACCTTGTCGCGGGAGAGCAGAAATCCCGATCCCCGGGTGGGATCACCGACGATCGCATACCGGTAGGGGCCGGTCGGGTTCGGGCCGTCCTCGAGATAGGCGACGATGTAGTTGGGCGCGCCGCCGGGGTTGATGCTGCCCGGGGTCTGCGGGAAGCGAACGCTCAGTTGCGCATTGGTCTGCGGGTCGACGACGGTCGCGCGCCCGACGACGCCTCCGCGCATGCCGGTGGGGCCGGTGCACTGGTTGTCGACGCCGATCGTCGTGGCGTCGATGTAGGTGTAGGTCGCGCTGGTGTCCCGGGCGCAGGTGACGCCGAAGAACGACGGCACTGTCGCCAGCTGCCACCACTTACCGAGGTAACGGTCCACCTCGACCTTCGCCACGGGGGCCAGCGGCGCCGCTTGCGCCGGGCCGGCTCCGGATGCGAAGCCGACGCTGAGGACTACGCCTGCGACAAGGGCTGCAAGGGACCGGGTGATGCGGATGGTGTTCCTTTCGGGCGAAACGTCGTCGCGCGGCTCTCGAGGTGGAGCAGCGTCACCAGACGATTCGGACCGGATGCGCGTCGTGGATTGGTCGGTCCCCGCAGCCCTCGTCTCAGCGAAGTGTTCTCACTGCGTCAGTGGCCGGTCGGTCACAGGTTGTATTCGTTGGTGGGATTCCAGGTGGAGACGGCCCAGATCACGATCAGATCCAGGACGATGATCAGGATGGCCCACGCGGGGTAGTAGGGCAGCCACAGGAACTGCGCGATGATCGACAGCGACGCGATGATGATCGCGGAGATGCGCGCCCAGTCGGCGCCCACGGCGAGGCCACCGGCGACCAGGACCCCGACGATGCCGAGGATCAGGTGGATCCAGCCCCAGGTGGTGAGGTCGAACTGCCAGATGTACTGGGGTCCGGCGACGAACAGTTCATCGTTGGCGATGGCTGAGATGCCCTGGAAGATCGAGACCAAGCCGGCTACGAAGAGCAGCGCGGCGGCTACGATCGCGATCCCGAATGCGAAACCCTGCTTGGCAGACGAGTTGGCCTGCTGATCCGGGGAAGCGCTCATGGTTGGCGTGTCCTTTCAGTGGTTGTACGCCGACTCCCTGGTCCCGACCGACGGCGCGGCGGCACTGGTACGGATGGACCACAACAAGAATGAGGTGCGGGAGGCACTTTCGCACAGCATTCGAGCCAGACCGGGCACATCTTTGACCAGGCGATTTAGTACTCGACCACAGTGGGGTATAAGCTATCGCAGGCTACACACGGGGTGTGGCGCAGCTTGGTAGCGCGCTTCGTTCGGGACGAAGAGGTCGTGGGTTCGAATCCCGCCACCCCGACGCAAGGTTGAGATTGCAGAAGAGACCCTGACCGGAGACATCCGGTCGGGGTCTCCTCGTTTCCGCAGGTCGCCGGGTCACTCCGGCTCTTCCTCCGAGGAGAGCCGACCACCGATGTGGGCCAGGATGATCGGGTCGTCGGTGAGGACGCGGTCGACTTCCTCGCCACCGTCGCAGCGGAGCAGGCCCAGCGTCACCCCGGCCGGTCCGTGGTGGACCACCCGCCACGACGCCCCGGAGTCCTCCCAGCGCAGCAGGTCCTCGAGGGTCATCCGGGGGCGACGCTCTCGGCGCGGCTCAGCTGACGCGCGAGGTCGAGCAGATCCGTGGCGTGGTAGTCGTTGTCCGGCGAACCGGAGTCGTCTTTCTCGTCCCCGCCCCACTCGTCGGGCCGCTCGATGAACGCCGTCCGCAGTCCGAAGGACCGGGCGGCGTCGAGATCGCTCTGGTGGGTTGCCACCATCATCACCTCGGCTGGTTCGACCTCGAGGAGATCGGCCAGCCCGCAATAGGTCTCGCGCGCCGGCTTGTAGTGCCGCCAGAGGTCGGAACCGCCGATGACGTCCCAGGGGAATCCGTTGTGCCGGGCCATGTCGGTGAGCAGGGCGACGGTCCCGTTGCTCAGCGCGCAGATGATGTGGTCGCGTTTGAGGCGCCGGAGGCCGTCGGCGGCGTCGGGCCAGCCGGGGATCGTCCGCCAGGCGCGGACGAGAGAGCGGGACTGAGTGTCGTCGAGCGACACGTCGTGCAGCGCGGCGACCTCCTGCAGGGTCTCGGTCTGCAGATCGTCGAGGCGGCGCCACGGCAGCTCGCCGGATTCGACGCGAGCCAGGATCGGCGAATAGCGGCGCCGCCAGTCCTTGGCGAACGACGCGGCGTCGACACCCGGGACGGTCTCGCGGACGGAGTCGGAGATGCCGGTGAACCAGTCGGTGACCGTCCCGAAGGTGTCGAAAGCGAGGACCTTCACACGGGGATGAAGGTCAGCGCTCACATGGTCTCCCGGGCCAGCTGCGGCAGCGACTGGTCGGCGTCGTAGTCGGCGTCGCCGTGGGACACGGGCGTGAGGGTGAGAAGGCTGGCCTCCGGACGGCAGCAGAAGCGTGCCGGAGCGTACGGCGAGGTACCCAGGCCGGCGCTCACGTGCAGTTTCATCGAGGAGCCCCAGCTCGACGGGCCCTTCACCCGGGACCGATCGAGCTGGCAGTTCGTCACCAGCGCGCCGAAGTACGGCAGACAGAGCTGCCCACCGTGCGTGTGACCGGCCGTGACCAGGTCATAACCGTCGGCGGCGAACCGGTCGAGGACCCGCGGCTCGGGCGAGTGGGTCAGACCGAGCCGCAGATGGGCCAGTGGGTTGGGGCGTCCGGCGATCGTCTCGTAGCGGTCCCGCTCGATGTGTGGATCGTCGACGCCGGCCGCGACGACCCGTACGCCGCTGACCTCGAGTTCGCGGACGGTGTGCGTCGCGTCGAGCCATCCACGTTCGGTGAACGCGGCCCGCAGGTCCTGCCACGGCAGCGGTTCGCCCTGCGTGCGCTGGTGGTCTTTCTTGAAGTACTTGAGCGGGTTCTTGGGCTTGGGGCCGAAGTAGTCGTTGGACCCGAACACGAACAGGCCGGGCCGCGACAGCAGGCCGCCGAGCGCCTGGATCAC
The DNA here is from genome assembly GCF_041103195.1 of Gordonia sp. ABKF26. Lineage (NCBI taxonomy): Bacteria > Bacillati > Actinomycetota > Actinomycetes > Mycobacteriales > Gordoniaceae > Gordonia > Gordonia sp. ABKF26. Next base: position 5,489,538 of record NZ_JBGCVZ010000003.1, on the reverse strand, counting down.
CGACGGGACCGCCTGCGGGTGCGCGAGATTGTCTCCGGTGTTGACGACGAGGTCCGGTTCGAGCGCCTCGAGCTCGGCGATCCACGCCTGCTTCAGCCGCTGGCCGGGCATCATGTGCAGATCGCTGATGTGCAGGACCCGCAGCGGGGAGGCGCCGGGTTCGAGGACCGACAGCGTCGTGTGTCGCAGCGCGAATGCGTTGCGCTCGATCACCGTCGAGTAGAACAGCCCGGCCGCGGCGAGTCCCGCGGCGCCGGCCAGAGCGCGGACGGGTACCCCGGAACCGGACGGACCGAGGCGGGGGATGCCGAGGCGTGCGATGTCGAGTTCGGAGTGCTGCATCCCCCCAGGATACGCATCCCGCGCGCCGGTTCCGCCCCCGTTTCGCCGGCGGCGCGGGCGGGTCGTCGACCGTCCGATCGCGATCAGCCCGGGAGCTGGATCACCACCGGACCGACGCCGGGCACGACGACCGTCGTCTCGGTGGGACCGCCGTCGTCGCCACCGGCACGGCGGCCGTTGCTGACGTAGATCGTCACGGTGCTGCCGGGCATGGCCGAGTCGGACGGTGCGGTGAAGACCACGGTGCCCTGCGGACGTCCGCTGTCGACGTCGAGTTCGCTGACCTTGAATCCGGCGCCCTGCAAACGGGACGTGGCCTCGCTCGCGGGGAGACCGCTGACCTGCGGGATGCGCCCTCGATCGCTCCCGTTCCAGTACTCCCGATCGACCGGGGGCAGGTTGACGGGACCGAACTTCGTGGCCACCGGCCGGACGGCCTGGAACCACGTCCGGGCCGGTTCCATGCCGCCATAGAGATCGCCGTCGTAGCAGGACCGCAGCGGGCTGCTGCACACGCCCTGCGGGTTGGGGCCGTCGCTGTAGACGTAGGCGGCACCGGCGATCTGGTTGGTGAAGCCCACGAAGGCCGACGAGCGGTGCGCCTCGGTGGTACCGGTCTTGCCCGACATCGGCAGGGTCCAGCCCGCCGAGCCGGCCGCACCGGCCGCGGTACCGCCGCCCACGTCGTCCTTGCTCATCGCGTTGGCGAGGGTGTGTGCAAGTCCCTCGTCCACGACCTGCTCACACGGGGGAGGGGTGAACGGGACCGCGGTCAGGGCGCGCTGGCCGTCCGGTCCGATGACCGGGTTGCCGTACTGGTCCCGCTTGATCCGGCTGATGGCCTTGATCGGGTTCGGCGGGCACCACGTGCCGCCCGACGCGATGGTCGCGGCGACATTGGCGAGTTCGAGACCGTTGAGCGGCAGGGGGCCGAGGGTGAAGGAGCCGAAGTTCCCGTCCTTGACGTACTGGGCCATGCTCTTCTCGCCGTAACCCGACGATCCGGGGATGGTGTACGAGCGCAGGCCCAGGCGAACGGCCATGTCGACCGCGGGCTTGACGCCGACCTGCTGGAGCAGCTTCACGAACGCGGTGTTCGGCGACTGCGCCAGGGCGTTGGTCACCGACATCGAGGCCGGATACCGGCCGTCGTTCTTGACGCAGTAGGCGTTGACGGGACATCCGTTGGCCCCACCGCTGTTGCCCATGCCCTCCACGGCGATGGAGCCGGGGACGGGGATGTTGGATCCCGCGCCGAGACCCTTCTCCATCGCGGCGGCGACGGTGAAGATCTTGAACACCGAGCCGGCGCCGTCGCCGACCATCGAGAACGGCTGGGGTTGCATCGTCTCGCCGGCGCCGAGGTCGAGGCCGTAATCGCGGCTCGACGCCATCGACAGCACGTCGTGCGACTTCTTGCCGGGGCGCAGCGTGCTCATCACGTCGGCGACACCGTCGGCGGTCGGGCTGGCCTGTGCCTTGACCGCGCGCACGGTGGAACGCTGGACCTCGGGGTCGAGCGTGGTCTGGATGATGTAGCCGCCGCGCAGGACCGAGTTGCGGGACATGCCGTTCTCGGCCAGGAACTGCAGGGCGTAGTCGCAGAAGAAGCCGTTGTTGTCCGCCGCGATGCATCCCTGCGTCGGGGTCTGCGGACGCGGCAGCACGCCGAGCGGCTTCTCCTTGGCCGCGATCAGCTCGTCACGCCGTTCCGGGAAGTTCTCGATCATCGTGTCCAGCACGACGTTCCGGCGGGCGAGGGAGGCCTCGGGGTTGGAGTACGGGTTCAGCGCGGAGCTGGACTGGACCATGCCGGCGAGCAGCGCGGCCTGCTCGACCCTGAGGTCCTTGGCGGGGATGCCGAAGTAGGTCTGCGCGGCGGCCTCGATGCCGTAGGCGTTGTTGCCGAACGGCACCACGTTCAGGTACCGGGTGACGATCTGCTTCTTCGCCTCCTGCTTGGCAGCGGCGTCGTCGAGTCCCTTGTCGCGCTTGGCCTGATCGATGAGGGTCTGCTCGAGGGTCAGCGCCATCCGCACCTCGCGGAGCTTGCGCGCGGGCGTGGTCTCCACCGCGGCCTGGCGATCGGCCTCGGTCCGGGCGAGCACGAGGAGCTGGTAGTTCTTGATGTACTGCTGATCGAGGGTCGACGCACCCTGCTGGACCTCGCCCGACGACGAGTTCTTCAGAGCGGCACGGATGGTGCCCTTCCAGTCGACGCCGTCGTGTTCGAGGAACCGTCGGTCCTCGACCGAGATGATCGCGCGGATCATGTCGGGCGAGATGTCGTTGTAGCCCACCTGATAGCGGTACTGGTCGAACAGCACCGCGATCGGCTTCCCGTCGACATCGGTCATCGTGGTGACCTCTGGCAACGTGCCGTTGAGGAGTTCGGAGGACACGTTCTCGACCGCGGCCGCCGCTCGGTTGGAGACGACCCCGATTCCGCTGGCCACGGGATAGAGCAGACCGGCGACGAGAACTCCGGCCAGCAGGCTCGCCCACGCCAGCGACCACAGTTTCTTCGACATCACCCCGACAGGATACGTGCGTTCCTCCCGAACACCTCCCTGCACTCGCCCGCGGCGACGGCGACGACCGGCTCGACCGGCGTTCCCGGGGCGGCGGGGTGCGTCCGCGCGACAGGGTGATCGCGGACCGTCCGAACAGATGAGTTTGCACGGTTGTCCCACTTTGTTGCTTCCAGGGGTTGCGCCCCCCAGCACAGATCCCTAGATTGAGTGCAGAATGTGACTCACTTAACAGTTCGCTGCAAATGTGGCTTGAGCAGCGAGGTTGAGACGTTCTCGCAGCTACGCAGATACGACAGGTAGGGGTGGCGGATGGCGACAGCGGCAGTTTCCAACGAAGAGGATCGCTTGGCGTGGGTTGCTCAGGCGCGGTGTAGAGCGGGAGACCCCGACGATCTGTTCGTGCGAGGCGCGGCCCAGCGCAAAGCCGCCACGATCTGCCGCCACTGCCCGGTGCAGCTCGAATGCGGCGCCGACGCGCTCGACAACCGTGTCGAGTTCGGCGTGTGGGGCGGATTGACCGAACGCCAGCGCCGTGCACTCCTCCGCCAGCACCCCGAGGTCACATCCTGGTCGGCGTTCTTCGCCGCGCAGCGTCGGCGCCACCGCGACGCGGTCTGAACTCAGGGGGAGCAGTGATCAGCCGCGGCCGGTGATCTGCTCGGCCACCGCTCGCAGCGCGGTCACGTCCGCGACCTCGAACGGCAGCGCCGGCACCCCGACGATCGGTACCCGCGGATGCGACGCCGTGAATCGTTGCAGCAGATGGAGTTCGCGTTTCCCGGTGGCCGCCCGATCGGCGTGAATCCGGAGGACTCCCCGGGTGAGGTCGTCGGTCACCGAGTCGAGGGCGACCAACGCGGCCTCCTCGTGGATCGACGTCAGGTTCGGATGGGTCCGGTTGAGGATCAACCCGGCGAGCGGCATCGACTCCTCGGACAGGCGGTCGACGAAGAACGCGGCCTCCCGCAGGGCGTCGGCCTCCGCGGCGGCGACGACCGCGAACTGGGTGCCCGGCTGCTTGAGCAGGGCGTAGGTCTTCGCGGCACGGTCCTGGAAGCCGCCGAACATCGAGTCCAGCGACTGCACGAACATCGCGACGTCGCGGAGCATGTCGCCGCCGATGATCGTCGCGACACCGCGCATGGCCAGGCTCATCGCGCCGGTGACCATGCGGCCGACCCCGCGGCCGCCGCCGACCAGCACCTTCATCAGGCGGCCGGAGAGAAACGAACCCAGTCGCTGTGGCGCGTCGAGGAAGTCGAGCGCGTTCCGCGACGGCGGGGTGTCGACGACGATCAGATCCCAGTGGTCCTGTTCCAGCAGCTTGCCGAGCTTCTCCATCGCCATGTACTCCTGCGTGCCGGAGAACGACGAGGCCACGGTCTGATAGAAGGCGTTCTCCATGATCGCCTCGGCCCGCTCGGGGGAGGAGTACTCGAGCACCATCTCGTCGAAGGTGCGTCGCATGTCGAGCATCATCGCGTCGAGCGTGCCCTTGCCGTCGATCGCCACCGGTTGCGGATCGTTGGTGAGTTCGGACATCCCGAGGGACTGGGCCAGACGCTTGGCCGGGTCGATCGTCAGCACCGCCACGGTCCGGCCCTGCTCGGCGGCGTACATGGCCATCGCGGCCGCGGTGGTCGTCTTGCCGACTCCGCCCGCGCCACAACAGATCACGACGCGCGTCGACGGATCGGTGAGCACCGAGCCCATCTTGAGGTCGAGTGGCATCACGCACCCGCTTTCTGGAGGAGGTTGGCCAGCTCGTAGATGGATCCCAGGTCGACGCCGTCGCCGAGGGACGGGAGTTCGAGCGTCGGCAATTCGACCTCGTCGAGCTGCGCCTTGGCGATCTGCTGCGCCTGCAGCCGGGTCGCGTGCTCGATGGTCTCGGTGAGCAGGCCGGCCAGATCCCCGTCGGCGAGCTTGAGTCCGGCCGCGGTCAGGCTGTCCTCCACTCGCCCCGCGTCGATCCGGCCCTCGGCGATCTCGTCGATCACGTCGGCGGGCAGATGGGGCGCGCTCACGCGGTTGATGACGAGGCTGCCCAGAGTGAGGTTCTTGCCCCGGAGCTCGTCGATGGCCTCGATGGTCTCCTGGATCGGCATGGCCTCGAGGAGCGTCACGAGGTGGATGATCGTCTCCTCCGAATGCAGGAGCCGGACCACGCCTTCGCTCTGGTTGCGGATCGGGCCGGTCTTGGCGAGATCGGCCATCGCCTGCGTGACGTCGAGGAAATTCCCGATGCGTCCGGTCGGCGGGGCATCCACGACCACCGCGTCGTACACACGGTTGCCCTGCTTGTCGGTGTGGATGATCCGCTCTTTGATCTTGCCGGTGAGCAACACGTCGCGAAGGCCGGGAGCGACGGTCGTGACGAAGTCGATGGCACCGATCCGCTTCATCGCGCGGCCGGCGAAGCCGAGGTTGTAGAACATGTCGAGGTACTCGAGCAGGGCATGCTCGATGTCGATGGCCAGCGCGGACACCTCGCCGCCGCCCTCGGCCGTCGCGATGCGGGTGTCGGTCGGCGGCAACGGCGGGATGTCGAAGACCTGCGCGATGCCCTGGCGTCCCTCGGTCTCGACGAGGAGGACCTTCTTGCCGTCGGCGGCCAGCGCCAGCGCCAGCGCGGCCGCGACCGTGGTCTTGCCGGTGCCGCCTTTGCCGGACACGAAGTGCAGGCGGGCGCGGGCGGCGGCCGCAGGCCACTCGTTCCCACCCGCGACGGACGAAGCGTCTGTCGCACCGCTGCCGGAAGCGTCGTCTGTCACGCCGGAATCGAGCGACTCACCCGACCCGGATCGCGAGCCCTGTTCATTGGCCACGGCAACACCTTATCCATTCACCGTCGCCAGATAGGGTGAGTCCATGAGTGAAGTGACCGCGTGGGAATACGTGACCGTGCCGCTGCTGACGCACGCCACGAAGCAGATCCTCGATCAGTGGGGCGCCGATGGCTGGGAACTGGTTTCGGTTCTGCCCGGTCCGACCGGCGAGCAGCACGTCGCGTACCTGAAGCGACCGAAGGGCTGACCATGGCGACCACGTGGACCGATCGTCTCGTCGAGCTGGGCATCGAGCTCCCGTCCGTGGTGCCGCCGGTGGCGAGCTACACCCCGGCGGTGCGCACCGGCAACCTCGTCTACACCTCGGGTCAGCTGCCCGTCGTCGACGGCGAGCTGTCGGCGCGCGGCAAGGTCCACGAGGGCGCCGAGGGCATCGTTCAACCGGAGGATGCGACTGCGGCAGCCCGGGTCTGCGCGCTCAACGCACTGGCGGCGATCGACGCGCTGGTCGGGATCGACTCGATCGTGCGGGTGATCAAGGTCGTCGGGTTCGTCGCGTCCGCCCCCGGTTTCACCGGTCAGCCCGGCGTGATCAACGGAGCCTCGGATGTCCTCGGCGAGATCTTCGGTGACGCCGGGGTGCACGCCCGCTCTGCCGTCGGTGTCGCCGAACTGCCGCTCGGTGCGTGCGTCGAGGTGGAACTGATCGTCGAAGTGGCCTGACGTCCGCCTTGGACGTCGCACTCCTGATCGCCGCGGCCGCCGCGGCGGGCTGGGTCGACGCCGTGGTCGGCGGCGGTGGACTCGTCCTGATCCCGGCGATGTTGATCGTTCAACCGGGGTTGCCCACCGCGACGGCCCTGGGGACCAACAAACTCGCCGCGGTGTTCGGCACCGCGTCGGCGGCATGGCGCTACACGCGTCATGTCCGGGTCGATCTTCGTCGGCTGATCCCGGTTTTCGTCGCGGCGCTGTTCTTCTCGGCGCTCGGTGCAACGGTGGCCGTGGCCCTGCCCACCGAGATCTTCACGCCGATCGTGCTGGTGATGCTGGTGTGCGTCGGACTGTTCGTCGCGCTCAACCCGGGCTTCGGCGGTGACGCGTCGGCGGGCCCGCGCTCGCGCGTGTCGACGATCGCCGGTCTCGTGGTGGCCGGCGTCGTCGTCGCCTTCTACGACGGGGTGATGGGACCGGGGACCGGCACGTTCCTGATCATCAGCCTGACCGCGCTGGTCGGTACCAGCTTTCTGGAGAGCTCGGCGATGGCGAAGGTCGTCAACACCGGCACCAACCTCGGTGCGCTCACGGTATTCGGCCTGCAGGGAAATGTCCTGTGGCTGTTGGGGTTGGGGTTGGCCGTCGCCAACGTCATCGGCGCCCAGATCGGATCCCACATGGCGATCGGACGGGGTAGTTCGTTCGTGCGGTGGGTCCTGCTGGCCATCGTCGTGGTGATGGTGGGGAAGCTCGGGTACGACCTCATCGCGGGGTGAACGCCGCCGGGCGTCGCAACAGGCGGGTGGAACGGCTCCGGCCGATCTATGCTCTCCTCGTCGAGCCCGCGGCGGACGGGCCGTGACGCGGCTGTCGTGGAGGCGGTGCACCATGGGCGATTCGGCGACTTCGGAAACCGCGGCTCCGCTGTCGGGCAAGCAGCGGGTGCTCGCGCTGCTGCTCGCGATGGCGATGTTCGTTCTGGTCGTGGACACCTCGTTCATGAACGTGTCGATCTCGGCGGTGGTTCGCGATCTCGACACGACCGTGAGTGGGGTGCAGTCGGCGATCGCCCTGGAGGCACTGGTGTCCGCGGCGTTCATCCTGATCGGCGGCAAGGTCGGCGATCTGATCGGCCGGCGGCGGGCGTACGTCATCGGATTGCTGGCCTACGCCGTCGGCGCATCCGCCATGGCCCTCGCGCAGGGACTCACGACGATCATCGTCTTCTGGGCGATCATCGGTGGGATCGGGGCGTCGCTCCTCCTTCCCGCGATGCAGTCGCTGGTACACGGCAATTTCCAGGGCGACGATCAGAAGCGGGTGTACGCCCTCGTGGGCGCCGCGGCGGCGATCGCGGCCGCGGTCGGCCCGCTGTTGGGCGGATTCATCACGACGTACCTCTCGTGGCGCCTGGCCTTCGTCGCCGAAGTCGTCATCATCGCAATCGTGTTGTGTGGAATCGGTTTGGTCCGCGATGTCGCGTACACCGGGCCGCGCGGAGTCGACCCGATCGGAGCGCTGCTGTCGGTGCTGGGGATGGGCGGGATCGTCTTGGGGATCCTCGTCTGGCAGGAGGGCGGTGAGGCGGTTGGCATCCTGCTCGTGGTCGGAGCCGCGGGTCTGGTCGGCCTCACCTGGTGGTTGATTCGCCGGCGCCGCGCCGGCCGACCCACTCTCCTGGACCCGGATCTGTTCCGCTCGAGGCCGTTTCGTCTGGGCGTCAGCCAGCAGCTACTCCAGCAGATCGCACTCGGCGGCATCATGATCTCGCTGCCGATCTATCTCCAGATGGTCCTCGAGTACGACGCCATGGAAGCCGGGCTGTCACTGGCACCCTTGTCGCTCAGCATGTTCGTGGTCGCGTTGCTCGCCGGGCGGCGGACGCACACCCGGCCCCCGTCGACGATCGTGCTCGCCGGTTTCGGGCTGCTCACGCTCGGTGTCGCCGTCCTCCTCCCGATCGTGCCGCGGGCGGATTTCGGTTGGGGTCTGATCGTGCCGCTGATCGTGGCGGGTGCCGGTCTGGGACTGCTCGTCTCGCAGCTGAACGACTACACGCTTGGGCCGATCAGCGACGAACGCGTGAGCGAGGCCGCCGGGACGAACTCTGCGGCCGGGTCATTCGGATTGTCCTTCGGTCTGGCGGGCGCAGGCGCGATCTTGCTGGCGTCGCTCGCCTTCGGATTCGTCCGCGAGGCGGAGTCCAGTGCGGTCCTGGCACCCGCGGAACAGCAACAGGTGGCTCGAGTACTCGACGACGACGCGCAGGTGATGAGCAACACGCAGCTGACCGAGTTGCTGGCCGGTCAGCCCGCGGACGTTCGCGACGAGATCATCCGCATCAACACCGAGGTGCGACCGGTCGCGCTCCAGGTGGCACTCGTGATCCCGTTGGCCGCGGGCGTGCTCGGCACGGTCAACGCGCTGCGGATGAGAAGCGGGGCGGGTCGGCGGCGATCATGAGTTCGCTTGTCGCCCTGCAACGGCGAACCGTCGTGCTGCTCTGTGTGGCCCAGGTCCTGGGCGGGTTGTCGATGGGTGGGGCGCTGGCGCTCGGCGCGATCCTCGGTGAGGAACTGTCGGGGACGGACTCGCTGGCCGGTCTGCCGACCACTGTGGTCACTCTCGGTGCGGCTGCCGCGGGCCTCCCGCTGGCGTCCCTGGCAGCCGGGCGCGGTCGTCGTCCCGCGTTGACCACCGGTCTGCTGATCGCCGGATTCGGGACCCTGACCGTGGCGGTGGCGGTCGACCACGGTTGGTTCGTGCTGATGCTCATCGGCATGGCCGGACTGGGGTCGGGCAGTGCGGTGAGTCTGCAGGCGCGGTTCGCCGCGACCGATCTGTCGTCGCCGGGAACACGGGGGCGCGATCTCTCACTCGTGGTGTGGACGACGATGGTCGGCGCGGTGATCGGACCCGCGGTCGTCCCGCTCGGTGCGACCGTCGCGGGGTGGTTCGCGATGACCGAGCTGTCGGGTCCGTTCCTCGTCGGCGCCGCGGGGTGTTTCGGCGCCGCCGCCGTGCTCTTCGTCGGGTTGCGTCCCGACCCCCTCGTCGTGGCGATCGGCGCGACCGGTGGATCGCGTGCCAGAGTGTCGCTGGCCGAGGGGTTCTCGGCGATCGTGCACACACCGCCGGCCCGCGCGGCGATGGCTGCGGTGGTGTCGGCGCATGCGGTCATGGTCGGGGTCATGGCGCTGACGCCGGTCCACATGCATCACGGCGGCGCCTCGGTGACCCTGGTCGGTCTGTCGATCAGCGCGCACATCGCCGGGATGTACGCGCTCGCACCGGTGATGGGACTGCTCTCGGACCGGGCGGGGCGAGTCCCGGTCATCCTCGGCGGTCAGGCGGTACTCGTCGTCAGTTGCGTCGTCGGCTTCGTCTTCGCGGAGTCGCAGACCGGCCTCGTCGTGGCCCTGGTCCTGCTCGGCATCGGATGGTCGGCGTCTACGGTCGCAGCGTCGACGTTGCTCACCGACAGTGTGGACACCGCACGACGTGCACCGGCGCAGGGCGTTTCGGATACCTCGATGAGTCTCGCCGGAGCGGCCGCGGGCGCGCTCGCCGGGATCGTCGTCGGTGCCTTCGGATACCCGGCGCTGGTTCTCGGTGCCGCGGTGATCGCGGTGGTGACCGCGGCCTACGTCGTGCTCGACGGTGTCCGCGACCGGCGTCGGACCGTGATGGCCTAGGGTTCGACACACTGCTCGGGAACACAGGGGAGGCCGTCGGATGACAGCGTCGCATCTCGTCGGGCGTACCGGAACGGTGACGATGTCGATACCGGGCGGTGAGGTTCTCGGGGAGATCGAGTTGCCGTTGGCAGGCGGAACCGAGAGGTTCCTGGCACGCGCCGTCGAACCGATCGGGTTCGACGCGCCCGTACTGGTGATCGCCGAACGGCCCGGCCGAATCGTCGACGTCGAACCGTGGATGCCGGTCCCGGGCACGGCGGACCGAACCATGTGAACAACCGATCGTCGAAACGTCCCGGATGAGGCAGGATCTGACGTCGACACCTACCGCCTGCCTCTCGAGGAGAGACCATGCTCGGCTACTACGTTCCCGAACCCGACGAGGCGATGCTGATCTCCGGCGCCAAATCCGAGGCCGACAACGCGCCGTTCGTCGTGGTGGTGGGGCACGGCAAATGGGTCATGCCCTTCTTCCGGAAGGTCCGTTTCCTGTCGATGGCATTGCACGAGGCGACGATTCGCGAGGTGTGCGTGACGACGCAGGGCATCCAGCTGAACGTGCGGGCGGTCATCGCCCACAAGGTCGGCAACGACGTGGCGTCGATCGTGAATGCCGGACAACGGTTCATCTCCGAGCAGGAGAACGAGATGAACCAGCTGACCGGACAGATCTTCTCGGGCCATCTGCGGTCCATCGTGGGCTCGATGACCGTCGAACAGATCATCCGCGAACGCGACACCCTGGCCCGTCAGGTGCTCGATGCCTCGAAGCGCGAGATGGGATCGATCGGCCTGGTCGTCGACTCGTTCCAGATCCAGTCGATCGACGACATGGACTCCGGTTACATCAATGCGCTGGCCGCTCCCAACATCGCCAAGGTGCAGCGCGAGGCCGCCGTCGAACGGGCTCGCGCAGACCAGGAGTCGGCCAAGGCGCAGCAGGAGTCGCTGCGCAATCAGGCCGATTACGAGCGGGAGACGGCGATCAAGCGGGCCGCGATCAAGGCCGAGACCGACAAGGCCAATGCCGAAGCCGCCCAGGCCGGTCCACTCGCGCAAGCCCGCGTCAACCAGGAGGTCATCCGTGAACAGTCCGTGCTCGCGCAGGCGCAGGCCGAACTCCGTGAGCAGGAACTGATCTCGGAGGTCGTGAAACCGGCCGAGGCCGAGGCGCTGCGCCGCCAGATCATCGCCGAGGCGGAGGCCAAGGCGGTCGAGATCCAGTCGGCGGCCGCCGCGCAGCACAATCGGATCGCCCTCGACCAGCAGCTCATCGAGGCCCTGCCCACGCTCGTCGGCGAGGTCGCCAAGGGGCTCAGCACCGCGAATCTCACCGTGTACAACGGCGCCGAAGGGGTCAACGAGATCATGACCGGTGTGATCACCCAGGGTGCCGCGCTCCTGCGGAGTCTGCAGGATCAGGTGGCGCCGACGTTGGTCGACGGATCCGCCGACGAGCATCACGTGAACGGCACCCAGGTCCGCGAGAACTGATCGGGCCGTTCGGCTCGGCGTGGTCGGATCGTCGGGCTTCGCCCGGCCGTCCGGGCCGAGTCGATAGGCTCGGAGACCATGAGCTCACCGAATGACGCCGCACCGACGCACCCGGCCTACGGGGTGCTTCGCGAAGTGACCCCCTTCGCGTCGGTCTTGCTGTGCGACAACTCCGGGATGATGGAACTCGATGGTACGAACACCTATGTGCTCCGTGCGCCCGGAAGCGACGAGTGCGTGGTCGTCGACCCGGGGCCGCCGAAGTACAAGCACCATGCCCGACGCCTCGCCGAGCTGCCCGGGGTCTCGCTGGTGCTGGTGACCCACCGGCACTTCGATCACACCGGCGGGGTGTCGCGTCTGCACAAGCGCACCGGTGCTCCGGTGCGCGCTCGTCTCGAGAAGTACTGTCGCGGCGGGACACCGCTGCGCGACCGTGAGGTGATCGAGGCCGCGGGCCTGCGGATCACGGTGTTGTCCACGCCCGGGCACACGGGTGACTCCGTCAGCTTCCTCGTCGAACACGAGGGGCAGCGCGCGGTCCTGACCGGCGACACGATCCTCGGGAGTGGCACGACCGTGCTCGATCCCGCCGACGGTGGGCTGCGCGATTACCTGAACTCGCTGAACCGCCTCATCGTCGACGGGGAGGGGGCGGCGCTGCTCCCGGCGCACGGTCCGGACCATCCCGACCTCGGACCCGTCGCGCGGTACTACAAAGCCCATCGCGAGGAGCGGATCGACCAGATCGTCGCCGCCCTCGACACGATGGGGGTCTCGGCCCGGGACGCGAAGCCGATGAAGGTGGTGCGCAAGGTGTACGCCGACGTCGACAAGAAGCTGTGGCCCGCCGCCCGGATGTCGGTGAAAGCACAGCTGGAGTACCTGCGCGAGGCCTGACCACGACGAAGGCCGCCGGCTCGTGGAGCCGGCGGCCTTCTGTTCGTGTCGGTGTGCCTCGCTGTTTGTTCCCTGAGGAGCGAGCGCGGCGCCCTACATCTGCTCCCTGAGGAGCGAGCGTAGCGAGCGTCTCGAAGGGTCAGCGCGCGCGGCGCGCGAGACGCTCGGAGTCGGCGATGAGGACGCTCTTGCCCTCGAGGCGCAGCCATCCGCGCTGGGCGAAGTCGGCGAGCGCCTTGTTGACGGTCTCGCGCGACGCCCCGACGAGCTGGGCGATCTCTTCCTGGGTCAGGTCGTGGGTGACGCGCAGGGCGCCGCCCTCCTGGGTTCCGAAGCGCTGTGCGAGCTGCAGGAGCTGCTTGGCGACGCGACCGGGGACATCGGTGAAGATGAGGTCGGCGAGGTTGTTGTTGGTGCGGCGCAAGCGGCGTGCCAGGACGCGCAGCAGCTGCTCGGCGATCTCCGGGCGGTCCTTGATCCACGCCTTGAGCGCGTCGCGGTCCATCGACACCGCACGCACCTCGGTGACGGTCGTCGCGGACGAGGTACGCGGGCCGGGGTCGAAGATGGAGAGCTCGCCGAACATGTCGGACGGTCCCATGATCGTCAGCAGGTTCTCGCGTCCGTCAGGGGAGCGGCGGCCGACCTTCACCTTGCCGGACATGATGATGTAGAGCCGATCCCCGGGCTCGCCTTCGTGGAAGATCACATGTCCGCGAGGGAAGTCGACGGGCTGAAGCTGCTTGGTCAGCGCCGCGACGGCGGAGGGCTCGACGCCCTGGAATATGCCCGCCCGCGCCAGTACTTCTTCCACCTAGGGAACCTTTCTCGAATCTTTGCTACAGCCACGCGTCAGATCGCGCCCTTGGATACGCTACCCCGCGCACAAGCATATGTGTTGGATGGGTCACTGAAAGCTCATTGCGCGTGTGTCCCGTCGTCGAGGTGTCGACGTGGCGTCCGGTGCGAGGTGGAGGCGGACTCGCGGTGACCGATCAGCTGGCCCGCTGCGGCGACGCGGCGTGGTCGGCGACGGCCGATTCGTGACGCGTGACGCGTCGGTCGCGGAGCTCGTCGAGTGCGGCTGGCATCCCCTCGCGGGCGAGGGTCTGGACGTTCTGGGCGTCGGCCGAGTCGAGGAAGTCCTCGACCTCGTCGCGGGAGACCGCCGTGCGGTCGATCCGGGACTGGACCTTGTCCATGCCCATGGCGAAGAGCATGAGTACAGCCGGGAACAGCAGCGCCGCGAGACCGTGCATGGGGACCAGTAAACACAATGGACCCGCCGGAATCCCCATCCGGAGTGCCGCCGTCACTGACTTGTTACCTGACCGTAGGTTGTGGGTGAGCTGATCCCCGCGACCGGCCGGAGGACTTCGCGCAGGGCGGAAAACCCGCGTTGAACTGCGCAAACGGTGGGCATTCCGACGTGGTGCCGGCAGGCCGGGGTGTGCTTGGAGCCGCTGGAATCGGGATTGCCGCTGCACATCGCTAACCTGAATCAGGTGAGCGCACGCAAGACCGCTGCCACGGGCCCGGCCCCGGCACGTAAGCAGGAGACCCATCTCGGATTGGTCCGGCGCGCGCGACGGATGAACCGCACCCTGAAGGTCGCCTTCCCGCACGTGTACTGCGAGCTCGACTTCACCGATCCGCTGGAGCTCTCGGTGGCGACGATCCTGTCTGCACAGTGCACCGATGTCCGCGTGAACCAGACCACCCCGGCGTTGTTCGCGAAGTACCGGACGGCCGCGGACTATGCCGGTGCCGACCGCACCGAGCTCGAGGAGATGATCCGCCCGACCGGGTTCTACCGGAACAAGGCGAACTCGATCATGGGACTCGGCCAGGCCCTCGTCGAGCGGTTCGACGGGGAGGTGCCGAACAACCTGAAGGACCTGGTGTCGTTGCCCGGATTCGGGAGGAAGACCGCGAACGTGGTGCTGGGCAATGCCTTCGGCGTTCCCGGGATCACTGTCGACACCCACTTCGGCCGCCTGGTCCGACGCTGGCAGTGGACCGAGGAGACCGATCCGGTGAAGGTCGAGCACGCCATCGGCGAGCTGATCGAACGGCGCGAGTGGACCGACCTGTCACACCGGATCATCTTCCACGGCCGCCGGGTGTGTCATGCGCGCAAGCCGGCCTGCGGCGTGTGCATCCTCGCCAAGGACTGCCCGTCGGTGGGGACCGGTCCGATGGACAAGGCCGACGCCGCCGCTCTGGTGAAGGGGCCGGAGACCGAGCATCTCCTCGCGCTGGCCGGGATCGCCGCCCCGTGAACGACACCACGGACACAGACCAGAGCGCAGGGACCGAAGCGGGTCCGTCGTCGCGGGATTCGCGTTTTCCCCCTGTCGCGCGGTGGACCGTCGTCTTCGTGATCGTGATGATCGCCCTGATCGTCGCGATCTGGCCGCGCGGGGACGATCCGGCGCCGATGACCGGCACGCCGTCGTCGGCGAGTGGAACCCGCCCGATCGACGCCCCGGTCGACGAGTCGCGGGTGGCGGAGGCGCGCCAAGCCGCCGCACTGCCTGAGTGCCCGGTCACGGGTCTGCCGGAGTCACCCGATTCCGTCCTCGAGGGTGTCGTCGAGCCCTGTCTGGGCACCGGCGCGCCGTACGACCTCGGTGCGTCGACTGCGGGCCGCCCGCTGGTGATCAACGTGTGGGCGCAGTGGTGCGGTCCGTGCAAGACCGAGTTGCCCTACTTCGAAGAGTTCGCCGCGCGCGCCGGGGACCGGGTCACCGTGCTGGCCTTGCACGCCAAGGAGGGCGGTAGCAATCCGTTCTTCCCGCTGACGCTGCTCACCGAGATCGGAGTCCGTTTGCCGTCCGTGCTCGACCTCGACGGGAAGGTCGCCGCGGCCATCGGCGCGCCGCGGGTGTTCCCGTCGACCGTCTTCCTCAGGCCCGACGGCACGGTGGCCGAGGTCTATCCCGGTGTCTTCGACAGCCCGGAGGAGATCGCCGACTCGGTGGCCGAGCACCTGGGCGTGCGGATATGAGCGGGCGGCCGCGCGCGGACGCGGGTCCGCTGGTCCCGCGTGCGGAGATCCCACCCTGGCTACGAGCTCTCACCGAGGATGTCACCGCTGTCACCAGGAGTGTCGACAATCGTGGCGGCGACCGGTCGCGGTGGGCGTCGATGCTGCCGACGAAGTCGCGGTCGGCGGCGGTCCTGATCCTGTTCTCCGGGTCGTGGGAGTCGGCCGACGACCATCCCGGCGGTGTGCCCGCCGACGCCGAGGTCCTGCTGACCGAGCGTGCGCCGACGCTGCGCCAACACAGCGGGCAGGTCGCGTTCCCCGGCGGTGCGGCCGATCCGGGCGACGACTTCCCGGTGGGCACCGCGTTGCGTGAGGCCGCCGAGGAGACCGGCCTCGATGCCTCCGGGGTCAGCATCCTCGCGACCCTCCCCAGCTTTCCGGTCGGGGTCTCGGGGTTCGACGTCGTCCCGGTGATCGGCTATTGGCACCGTCCGAGCGAAGTGCGCGTCGTCGACGAGGGCGAGACCGCGCGGGTGGACCGCATCAACCTGCGCGAGTTGCTCGACCCGGACAACCGATTCCAGGTCCGTCGCAAGGCGGTCGGCATCGTCTACAAGGGTCCGGCCTTCTTCGTCGACCGGCTGCTCGTGTGGGGCTTCACCGGTGGGCTCGTCGCCGCCATCAGCGAGGTGTCCGGCTGGGACCGCCCCTGGGACAAGGACGACGTGCGTTCGCTGGAGAAGATGATCGAACTCGCCGGCAGCCGTCAGGAATCCGGTTTCGCCGAACTCCACCCGGACGACCGCGACGTCGTCGATGCCCGCAACGCCGAGTCGGGTGGTCCCCGGTGACCGGCTCGACCTGGGTCGACATCATCGTGATCGGCATCGCGCTGCTCGCCGCGGCCAGCGGGTACCGATCGGGTGCGGTCGCATCCGCCCTGGCGTTCATCGGTGTCGCGCTCGGCGCCGTGGCCGGTCTGCTGCTCGCGCCGCGCCTGATCGAACGGTTCGACGACCTGCAGGTGCGGGTGCTCGCCGGAATCCTGGTGCTCGTCGTACTCGTCGTCGTCGGCGAGGTCGCGGGCATGGTTCTGGGCCGCGCGGCTCGCGGTGGTATCCGGTCGCCCGGGCTGCGTGCCGTCGACAGTGGTGTCGGCTCGCTCCTGCAGGTGGTCGCCGTGCTGCTGGCCGCAGGCCTGCTGGCCATCCCGTTGCGGGAGTCGGCGGACCCGGCGATCGCGGGGGCGGTGCGTGACTCCAAGGTGCTGACCGGCGTCGACGCGGTGTCGCCGCAGTGGGTCGACGACCTGCCCGACGACTTCAAGGCGCTCCTGGACAGTTCGGGGCTCCCGAAGCTCCCGTTCGTCAGCACCCCGTCGACGAATGTCGACCCGCCGGACCAGGCGCTGGCCGAACTGCCGGTGGTGACGCAGGCACGTCCCAGCGTCGTGAAGATCGAGGGCGTCGCGCCGAGCTGCCGGCAGGCGCTCGAGGGGAGCGGGTTCGTCGTGTCGCCCGAGCGGGTCATGACCAACGCGCACGTGGTCGCGGGTACCGAGCGGCTCGAGGTGCAGACCTCGACCGGGGCGCAGCTCCCGGCGCGCGTGGTGCTCTTCGACAGCGAGAACGACATCGCGGTGCTCGACGTCCCGGGTCTGCGTGCGCCTGCCCTGCGGTTCGCCTCACGGCCCGCGTCGACCGGGGACGACGCGATCGCGCTCGGTTTCCCCGAGGCCGGACCCTTCTACGTGAGTCCGCTGCGGGTTCGCGCGGTGTTCGCCCACACCGGCGACGACATCTACCGCACCGGGCAGGTGACCCGTGAGGTCTATGCCGTGCGTGGTCTGATCCGGCAGGGCAATTCGGGTGGACCGCTGCTCAACTCGGACGGCGAGGTGCTCGGCGTGGTGTTCGGGGCGGCCGAGAACGCGGCCGACGAGACCGGTTTCGTGCTCACCGCCCGTCAGGTTCGCTCCGACTTCGACGAATCCGAGCGGCGAAGCGAGCGGGTGAGTACACAGCGCTGCGTCCTCGCCTGACCTTCCGCGCCGATCGGCGCGTGCCGTCCGCGGTGGGTTCGGGCTCGTGGCGCAGGAACTCGATGATGTGCCCGGTCACCGCGGCCGGCTGTTCCTGGTGGACGAAGTGACCGCTGCCCTCGACCTGCCGGTACAGCTGGTGTGCAGCCCACCGGTGGCTGTCGGCCATCGCGTCGTCGAGGATGTAGGGGTCGTCGCGGCCGCGGAGGGCGAGCACCGGCAGGTGCAGTCGCTGATCCATGAGTTCCATGAAGCGGGCGCCGTCGGGCCGGAATTGCGAACGGAACGCCCAGCGCCGGTACTCCAGGCTGCAGTGCGCGACGTTGGGGATCAGCATGGCCGAACGATTGAGCTCGACGGTGTGCCCGTAGTCGGGCTCGGCCCGCCAGGGAGCCGACGACCGTTCCGCGAAGTAGTCGGCGACGAAGGCGGCGTCGTCGCGGGTGACCTGACGTTCGCCGAGACGCGGGATCTGATTGCGCAGGAACAGCGGCAGGAACCGGGACCGCTGGGCCTTGTCGCGCAGTACTCGTCGGCGCAGGGCGCGCGGATGGGGGGACGCGATGACGACGATCCGGTCGACGACCCGTGGGTGGAGGGTCGCGGTCGCCCAACAGACCAGTCCGCCGTCGGAATGCCCGATGAGGGTGGCGCGCGAGTGCCCGAGTGCGCGGACGAGGCCGTTGGTGTCGCCGGCCAGGGTCCAGCCGTCGTAGCCGCGCGGCGGCTTGTCGGTGTCGCCGTAGCCGCGCAGGTCGACGGCGACGGCGCGGAATCCGGCGTCGGTGAGTGCGGTCAGTTGATGCCGCCAACTCCACCAGAACTCGCCGAAGCCGTGCAGTAACAACACCAGTGGACGGTCTCCTGCAGGGACGCCCGCGGGCTGGACGGCGTGGAACCGGACTCCGTTGGCGCGGACGTCGAAGTGCTCCCAGTCGCCCGGGAGACGAACGCTCGAGGGGTCGGGCTCCTCGCTCACGGATCAGCCTTCGCGGGCGGGCGGGATTCTCGGGTGGGTGGTCTCGTGTGTCGCATGACGGTTCGGCAGGACGGTCGGCAGTTCGTTGACCGACTCGATCGTCTTCTTGGGGCCGCGCACGCGTTTGAAGAACAGATACCCGACGAACGCGGCGACCACGGTCACCAGGACCAGGATGAGGAACACGATCAGGAAGGCCAGCCAGCGCCAGACCCATTCGTCGAGCAACTCGGCCAGGAAGAAAAAGAAGAAGAAGCTGGAGTACAACGCCATCACGCCGGCGACGATCAGCAGCCCGGTGCCGGTGCCGGCCTTCTTCGCCTCGGTGACGAGCTCTGCCTTGGCGAGCGCGACCTCGGATCGGAACAGGGTGGAGACGCTGGTGGTCGCGTCCTTGACCAGGCTTCCGATGGTCGGCTCGCCGTTGTGGCCGGCGTTCGCGTCGGAGAGCGGGATCGACGGGACGGAGTCCCGGCCCGCGTCGGGCAGGCCGTGCTCGTTGGGGCTCACAGAATCCTCCGTTGTTCGGCAGATGCGCCTTATGTTGCCATGCGAGTGCCGCTGAGGTGGTGCCCCACCCTCGGGTGCGTCGGTGAGTTCCCCGGACGTGCGATGCGCCACCGGCGGGAGTCCGCCGGCGGCGCATCGACACAGTAGTGCTCGCGGGGGAGCGGTCGTCCGGGCCCGATCAGGCCTTCTTCGCGCGGATCGCCTCGAACACCGACGGGTCGACGAGCGTCGAGGTGTCGCCCAGTTCGCGACCTTCGGCGACGTCCTTGAGCAGGCGGCGCATGATCTTGCCCGACCGTGTCTTGGGCAGTTCGGGCACGACGTTGATCTCGCGGGGCTTGGCGATCGGTGAGATCTCCACCGACACCTGCTGGCGCAGTTCGGCGATCAGCTGATCACCGGTGTTCTCCACACCCTCGCGCAGGATGACGAAGGCGACGATGCCCTGGCCGGTGGTCTCGTCGGCGGCGCCGATGACCGCGGCTTCGGCGACACCGGAATGGCCGACGAGGGCGGACTCGACCTCGGCGGTCGAGATGCGGTGGCCGGAGACGTTCATGACGTCGTCGACACGTCCGAGGACCCAGAGGGCGTGGTCCTCGTCGTAGCGGGCGCCGTCACCGGCGAAGTACCAGCCCTGCTCGGCGAAGCGGGACCAGTAGGTTTCGCGGAATCGCTCGTCGTCGCCCCAGATGCCGCGCAGCATCGACGGCCACGGCTGGTCGAGCACGAGGTAGCCCTGCTCGCCCGCACCGACGGGGTTGCCCTGGTCGTCGACGATGTTGGCGCTGATGCCGGGCAGGGGCTTCATCGCCGATCCCGGCTTGGTCGCGGTGACGCCGGGCAGCGGCGAGATCATGATGGCGCCGGTCTCGGTCTGCCACCAGGTGTCGACGATGGGCGCGGAGTTTCCGCCGATGACCTCGCGGTACCACTTCCAGGCTTCGGGGTTGATCGGTTCGCCGACGCTGCCGAGCAGCCGGATGGTGGACAGGTCGTGGGCGTCGGGGATCTCGCGGCCCCACTTCATGAAGGTGCGGATCAGCGTCGGCGCGATGTAGTAGATGGTGACGCCGTACTTCTCGATGATCTCGAAGTGGCGGTGTTCGTTGGGGGAGTTGGGTGTTCCCTCGTAGACGACCTCGGTCGCGCCGTTGGAGAGCGGGCCGTACACGAGGTAGGAGTGGCCGGTCACCCAGCCGATGTCGGCACCGCACCAGAAGACGTCGCGGCCTTCCTTGTGGTCGAACACGTAGTGGAACGAGTAGCTGACCTGGGTGAGGTAGCCGCCCGAGGAGTGGACGATCCCCTTGGGCTTGCCGGTGGTCCCCGAGGTGTAGAGCAGGAACAGCGGGTGCTCGGCGTCGAACGCCTCGGCCTCGTGGGTGTCGGACTGCTCGTCGACGGTGTCTTCCCACCACACGTCGCGGCCTTCGACCCAGTTCAGGTCGGGGTCGTGGTTGGTCCGACGCACGACCAGGACCTTCTCGACCGACTTCGCGGCGTCCTCGCCGGTGCCGAGCGCTTCGTCGACCTGCGTCTTCAGCGGCGCCGGCTGGCCGCGGCGGTACTGGCCGTCGGTGGTGATCACGAGCTTGGCCTCGGCGTCGTCGACGCGTGAGCGCAGCGCGCCCGAGGAGAAGCCGGCGAAGACCACCGAATGGGTCAGTCCGAGGCGGGCGCAGGCGAGCATCGAGATCAGGGCCTCGGGGACCATCGGCATGTAGATGGCGACGCGGTCGCCGGCGACCAGTCCGATGGAGGCGAAGTAGTTGGCCGCCTTGCTGACCTCGGCGAGCAACTGGCTGTAGGTGAGATCACGGGTGTCGCCGGGTTCGCCGACCCAGTGGATGGCGACCCGGTCGCCCTTTCCTGCGGCGACGTGGCGGTCCACGCAGTTGACGGCCACGTTCAGCTTGCCGCCGACGAACCACTTGGCGAAGGGTGCGTCGGACCAGTCGAGGGTGGTGGTGAAATCGGTGGCCCACTCCAGCCGCCGGGCCTGCTCGGCCCAGAACTCGAGGCGATCGGCATCGGCATGGTCGTACATCTCGGCGGTGCCGTTGGCCTGGGCGGCG
The DNA here is from genome assembly GCF_041103195.1 of Gordonia sp. ABKF26. Classification (NCBI taxonomy): domain Bacteria; kingdom Bacillati; phylum Actinomycetota; class Actinomycetes; order Mycobacteriales; family Gordoniaceae; genus Gordonia; species Gordonia sp. ABKF26. The sequence goes on along the minus strand of NZ_JBGCVZ010000003.1, from coordinate 5,468,464 downwards.
AACTCGTCGGAGGGTGGGAATGCCTGGACGGTGGAGGACATCGGTGACAAGGGCCTTTCGCTGTCGACGGCGGTCACTCAACAGTAAGGTGACCCGACGTCAGTACGGGGAAACAGTGTGAGCGTAGTCACGTAGGAGTCGCGCCAGGAACCGCCCGTATGCGAACGCGACCGATACGCGATGAACGGCAGGTGAGCGACGACGAACGGTCGTACGCCCATCCGGGGTGCGGTACGACGACCCACGCCGACGTTTCAATCAGAGTTCTGACATATCCCGCAAACAATTGACTACACGGATTTCCTGAAACGACGACTAACAATGGATCGTCGGAGTTTCCAATTCGCCGAAAGGTGTAACTCTCGATGCGGGGGGTGTCCATCCGATCGTCCGACCCCGGGGCGTCCTGGCCGGGGTGTCGACGACGCAACTATCGTCGGTTCGTGACCACCGACCCGCTGCTGCCCCTGCTGGAACTCCCCGGCGTCGCCGACGCTGCCGACCGCGCGCGCGATGCCCTGTCTGCGGTCCACCGGCACCCCGCCAACCTGCGAGGATGGGACAAGACGGCCACCGAGGCCTCGTGGCGCGCGGGTCGGTCCTCGGCCGCGATCGACGGTGGAAGCGTCGAACTCCGGCGCGACGGCGACTTCGACGATCCGATCCTGGCGGGCGCGATGCGGGTGTCGCAGGCGCTCGACGGCGACTCCCTCGTCACGCTGACCGCCGTGATCCGGCGGGCGCCTGCGCAGGCTCTGGCGCGGCTGCACACCCTGGCCGCGGCGGACCTCGTCGGTGACCCCGAGGAGCTGGGACGGCCACGAAGTGGGACGGATGCGGGTGAACGTCTCAACCTGTTGGGGCAGTTGACAACCGGTGCTACGTCGGTCCCGGCGCCGGTGCTCGTCGCGGTGGTCCACGGCGAGTTGCTCGCCGTGGATGCCTTCCCGACCGCCAACGGCGTCGTGGCCCGAGCCGCGTCCCGCCTCGTCAGTGCTGCGACCGGTCTGGACCCGCACTGTCTCGGCGTGCCGGAGGTGACCTGGTTCAAACGGGTCGGCGAGTACCGCACCTTGGCTGCGAACTTCGGGGCGGGTACCGAATCGGGCCTGCGGGACTGGATCGTCTTCTGCTGCGAGGCCCTGGAAGCCGGTGCGGCGGAGGCGAAATCGATCGCCGACGCGGCGCGGGCGGGCTAGCGTCCCGGGGTCGGCCCCGGACAGCACTGCGGGCGGCCGCCGGCGTCGTAAACGACGCGGTTGCCGCCCGCGTAGCACGGACCCAAGTTACCAAGCGTGCTTGGTGGGCTGTGGTTACCGCCTCGGCGATTGACCACGAGTCGGGATTGCGGACCGTCCACGTGCTGCCAGCTGTGGGCCATTCCTCCCGGGCCTGGCGCCTCATGAGAGGAAGGCGGTGGCGCATCGAGTGGTGGCGGTCGGTCGTCCTGACTGTGATGTCGCAGGCGCACAACACTTTTGCCATATGCGGCGTGCTCCGCGTGGGTGCTTGCCGCCCGTGCTGGGAAGTGCTCGGCGTGGGGGTCCGTTCCTTCTCTTCCGGATCGAACTTGGCCTTCCGAGTTTCCGTAACCACTGTTCTACACCGTGATGCCGATCACATCAAGCGTTCGGCGCCGGAATGTTGGACCAGTTGCCGAATTCAGTGAGATCGCTTGGGGCGCAGGCGAACCGAACGACCCGTCGAGGTCTCGGGGCCCGAGGCGGAATGTGGCGAGCCTGCTGGGCGCGCTGAGTAGACGTTGCAATGACGTTGCGAAGATTCGCGCGTCCCTAAAAGGTGTTTCCTCGATAGCGGCCAGGAAGCGCATGCATTTCGCAGAACTTGTTACCGAGGAGTAGAACGGACATTCGCGAATGCGATTGTTGTGCTTGCAAAGAATCCGAAACCGTGTGTATAGTCATCGGTACCCGGTTCTCATACCGGTACGTTTCAGCCCGACCCCCCGGGGCTGAAACGTGACGACCCCGGCCTCCTCCCCCCCTGGCCGGGGTTGTCCTCTGTCTGGGGTCTTTTCTACCGCGGAACTTCGGCGGTCGCGCCCGGTTGTCCACAGGCCCGGACTCCATCCCCAGGCGGCGGTGTTCCGGCCGGTCGGCGTCCTCCGCCTGCCGCATGATCGTCCGCATGCCCGACGAACTGCTGGTTCTCGTAGACCCTGACCTCCGCGACGACGTCGTGCGCTGCGCCGCCGCGGCCGGTTACCTCGTGCACGTCGGGTCTGCCGGCGACTGCCGACGCGAGTGGCTGACGGCCCGGGCCGTGGTCGCGGACCCGCCTGCGGTCGCGGTCCTGTCCCGCATACGCCCGCCCCGTCGCCCTGGACTCGTGCTGGTCAGTGCTGCCGAGCCGGGGGCACACACCTGGCGGATGGCGATGGACCTGGGTGCCGAGGACGCGTCGACCCTGCCGGCCGAGGAGGGGCGCCTGGTCCGCGTGCTGACCGAGTGTCGGGTACCTCGACGCCGCCCGGCCGGCGTCGTCGCGGTCATCGGTGCACACGGCGGCGCCGGAGCATCGACGCTGGCTGCCGCGGTGGCGCTGACGTCGGCCGACGCCGGCTCGCCCACGCTTCTCCTCGACCTCGACGACATGGGCGCAGGTGCCGACCTTCTGCTCGGCATCGAGCGCCGCCCAGGGCTGCGTTGGCAGGATCTCGCGCTCGACGGTGGGGTCGTCGGCGGTACGGCCCTCCACCAGGCGCTGCCGAGTGCGCGTGACGGTCTCGCGGTGCTGACCTCCCAGCGACTGCCCGCCGCCGGGTTGAGCGTGGAGGCCGTCACCGCGGTCATCGATGCGGGACAGACGCACGGCGATCTTGTCGTGGTCGACCTGCCGCGCTCCGACAACCCCGTGGTGCGCGCCGCAATCGCATCCACCGACGTCGTGGTGGTGGTGACCACTCCCACCGTCGGCGGATGCGCCGCCGCTCGACGCATCGTCGACCGTGTCGTCGGCGACGAGGTGGCCGTCGAGCTCGTCGTGCGGGGACCCTCGCCCGGCGGGCTACGGCCACAGCAGGTCGCCGACGCGATCGGACTCCCACTGCTCGCCGCCTTTCGCCCGGACCCGCGTCTGGCCGTGCGGCTGGAAGGTGGCCCGTTGCGACTGCGACCTCGCAGCCCACTCGGCCGCGCGGCCGCGACGGTGCACTCGCGGGTCGCCGAGCGACGGCGGCTCGCATCATGACGCGGGCACGAACGGACGGGCAGGCCGACGAAGCGCTGTTGGACCGGGTGCGCTCGCGTCTGGCCGCCGACGCGGCCGACCCGAGTCCGGCCGTCATCGCCGACGCGATCCGGGCAGAGGCCGGGGGAGTGCTCGGCGACACCGACCTGCTCGCCGCGCTCCGATTCCTGCAGACCGAACTGACCGGGGCGGGCAAGCTCGAGCAACTCCTCGCCGAACCCGACATCGCCGACATCCTGGTGGCGGGTCCGGACGAGGTGTGGGTGGATCGGGGTTCCGGGCTCGAGTCGACGCCGATCCGATTTCCGGACGAGGGGTCGGTGCGTCGACTGGCGGGCCGGCTCGCACTCGGGGCCGGACGACGCCTCGACGACGCCCAGCCCTGGGTCGACGGGCAGTTGTCGAACGTCGGACGCCGCGGGTACACCGTGCGGCTCCACGCGATCATTCCGCCACTCGCTGCGGACGGAACGTGCATCTCACTGCGGGTTCTGCGTTCGGCGTCCAAGGACCTGCCGAGCCTGATCGACAACGGCGCGATCCCGTCCGAGGTGGTGCCGGTCATCGCCGACATCCTGCGTCACCGGCTCGCCTTCCTGGTGATCGGCGGCACCGGCTCGGGGAAGACGACCCTGCTGAACGCGCTGATCGGCGCCATGGATCCGCGCGAGCGGGTGGTGTGTGTGGAGGACGCCCTCGAGCTCGCCCCGCGCCACCCGCAGGTGGTGCGGCTGGTCGCGCGGGCATCGAATGTCGAGGGTGTGGGTGAGGTCCCGGTGCGGACGCTCGTCCGGCAGGCGCTTCGGATGAGACCCGACCGGATCATCGTCGGCGAAGTTCGAGGCAGTGAGGTCATCGACCTGCTCACGGCGCTGAACACCGGTCACGACGGGAGTGCCGGTACGGTGCACGCGAACTCGACCTCGGAGGTGCCGGCGCGGATGGAAGCACTTGCCGCGCTGGGAGGTATGGGACGTGATGCCCTCCACAGTCAGCTGGGTGCCGCGTTGCAGGTGGTCCTCGGGGTGGCACGGAATGCGGGTGGAACACGGGGTCTCGTCGAGATCGGGATCGTCCGACGGGACGACTCCGGGCGGGTGATGATCGTGCCGATCTGGTTGCGCCACAACGGTTTCACCGCGGATCGTCGGCAGTTCGACGCGCTGGTCGCCGGCCGGGGGACGGCTACGGGGGAGTGCCGGTGATGTCGACTCCGGTCGCCGTCGCGCTGGTGTCGGCCGCTGCGGGTGTCGCGGTACTGATGACTTCTCCGCCACGGGTGACGTACCGAATCCTGGCTGTCTGCGGAGGCGAGGACCCCAGCCGGTCATCCATCCCGGTCGTGCTGGCTCCGATGGCGGTGCCCTTCGGTGTCTCCCTGATGGGCGGGTTGCCCGCCGCCATCGCGGCCGCGATCATCGTGACGGTCGTGCTCTGGGTGCGCCGCCGCCGACTGGCCGAGAAATCGCGCGATCGTCGGTCGGACGACCTGCTCCTCGCGCTGTCGCTGATGATCGCCGAACTGTCGGTCGGCGCGCCACCGGTGCGGGCCTGCGAGGTCGCGGTCGCCGAACTCCGCCGTCGTGATCCCGGTGACGGGGGTTCCGGATCAGCGATCGCCGACGGCCTGGAGGCGATGGCCTGCCGTGCCGCACTGGGTGGTTCGGTGCTCGATTCGACGTCCGGGGACGACGCCTCGGCGGGTGGCGAGTCGTGGCGTCGTATCGGTGTGGCGTGGCAGATCGCCGACGACCGCGGTCTGCCGATGGGCGACCTCCTCGGCGCGGTGCGCTCGGACCTGCAGGCACGGCGGGGTTTCGCGGATCGAACACGGGCCGGACTGTCGGGGCCACGCGCGACGGCAGCGGTTCTGGCCGGTCTGCCGCTGCTCGGGATCGCGCTGGGGCAGGCGACGGGTGCGGGACCGATCCAGGTCCTCCTCGGTGGCGGTCTGGGCGGCGTTCTGCTGGTCGTGGGGTGTGGCCTGGTGGCCGCAGGGATCGGCTGGTCGGAGCGCATCACCGGGAAGGTGCTGGCGCGGTGATGCCCGGCGGGATGGCGGGCGCCGCCTGGTCCGCGGCACTGTTGGCCGTGGCGTTGTGGCTCTGGCCGGCGCCGCGGTGGTTGCTGTGCCGGGTGACCGGGCCGCCCCCGCCCCCGGATCGCACGCCACGGTGGCTGGGTGCCGGACCTGCTCCCGACGACCCGTTCGCAGTCGCGTCGGCATTCGATCTCTTCGCCGTGTGCCTACGTGCCGGACTCCCGGTGGGGACCGCGGCGTCGGTGGTCGCCGAGCGCGCACCGGCGTCGATGGCCGGGCCCCTCGCTCACGTCGCCGACCTGCTGCAGCTCGGTGCCGATCCGGACGCGGCGTGGTCGGCGTTGATCGACGGGTCGAACGGCGCGGCCTCCGACGACCACCTCGACGCGCTCGCCGCGATGGCTCGTCGCTCGGCGCGGGCCGGCTCGTCGCTCGCGGGCGGGCTCGCCGAACTCGCCGAGGACGTGCGGCGCCGGGCCCACGACGACGCCCTTGCCGCCGCCGAGCGGGCCGGGGTCGCCATCAGCGGCCCGCTCGGATTGTGCTTCCTACCCGCATTCATCTGCCTCGGTATCGTTCCGGTCGTCGTCGGCCTCGCCTCGACGGTTCTGGGTTCGGTCTGACGCGCTGTCGGTGCGAGGACGCACAATGGACCCATGACCGACTCAGGTTCTCGACACCACGCAATCGACTACATCGAACTCACCGTCACCGACTCCGTCGCGGCGCAGGCGTTCTATTCGTCGGCGTTCGGCTGGCAGTTCAACGACTACGGGCCCGCGTACGCGGGGATCGTGAACCCGGGCGGTCCCGACCTGCCCGAGGTCGGTGGCCTCGCGACGAGCGAGACGGCTGCGGTGCGCGGTGGCCCGCTCGTGCTGCTCTACTCCGACGACCTGGACGCCACGGCGGAACAGGTTCGCGCCGCCGGTGGCGAGATCGTCAACGGACCCTACGCTTTTCCCGGCGGCCGACGGTTCCATTTCACGGATCCGAGCGGCAACGAACTCGGGGTGTGGTCGACCTCGTAGGCAGCCCTCGTCCGGGTCCGGCCAGGGCTCGGCATGGTCTCGAAATCCGAGGGATCCGAATCGGCGCTCGGCGCGTCCAAGTACCTGCAACACCGCAAGTGCTCGGACCAGATCGGCCCGCGGTTCCATCGACTCTCAGGAGAGACCATGTCACGCACCATTTTCCGGACTCACGACGCTCCCGCCGCGCACGACCCCGGCGCCGTGACCGAACGTCTCGGCGCGCACCTGACCCGGCTCATGACCGACGAGGAAGGGATGTCGACCGCGGAGTACGCAATCGGGACCATTGCCGCGGCCGCGTTCGGTGCGATTCTCTACACGGTCGTCACCGGTGACAACATCGTGAGCGCGTTGACCGGCATCATCGGGAAGGCGCTCAACACCTCGGTCGGCTGATGATCGGGTCACAACGATTGCGACGCTTGGCCGTCGACGAATCGGGGATGGTGACCGTCGAGGCCGCGTACGCGATCGCCGCGATTGTCGTCACGGTGCTGATCGCGGTCGGCGCCATCGCCGCGGTGACCACGCAGATCCGATGTACCGATGCGGCACGAGAGGTGGCGCGACTGTCCGCCGCGGGGGATTCCTCGGCGCGGGAGGCCGCCCGGCGGCTCGTCGGTGACGCTGCACGAGTGTCGATCTCGGCCTCGGACGAGAATGTCGTCGTCGAGGTCAGGTCGGAGGTGGCGATGCTGCCGGGTCTGACGATGTCGGCACGGGCGGTGGCGGCGAAGGAGCCGACGGGTGCGGATCAGGTGGTGTTCGCGCCGGGGGTCGGACCATGACGGCCGGCCGGGGACTGGTCGTGGACGATGACGGTCACGCGACGGTACTGGGTGCATTCACGATCGCGGCATTCGCCGCCGTCCTCGTGATGGTGATCTACGTCGGGGGCGCGGTGCTCGCCCGGCACCGGGCGCAGTCGGCGGCCGATCTGTCGGCACTGGCCGCGGCGATCGATCACGTCGCCGGCGAGGTGAATCCGTGTGCGGCCGCGCACGACCTGGCCGGCCGTCAACGACCCCGCGCAGAACTGGTCGGGTGTCGTGTCGACGGCGATGACGTGGTGGTGACGGTACGGGTGCCGGTCGAACTCGGAAGCCTCGGGACGAATCACGCCACCGCACAGGCCCGGGCGGGGCCGATCGACTGACGCCGCCGGGGCGGACTCACCCGAGCCCGTCCGAGTCGACGGCGATCTGCTTCGGGTACACGCGGATGGATTGCATGGGGGCAAACCACAATTGGTGAAAGTGAACCTCGGTGTCACCGCGGTACGCGAGTTCGAAGCCGTCGGTGCCGGTGTTCAAGGGAATCCACGACCGGGCAGCCCGAACGAACGACGACCAGTGGATGAGCTCGCCCTCGGTGAGGAAACCTCCTGCTGCTGCCCAGATCTCGCCGGATTGGGCATCGGAGGAAGCCAGATAGACCTCGCCGAGCGACGCGGTCACCCGTGGCCCGACCATCGCCGTCTGGAGGTACCACTGCGCCGTCGTCACGACGTCGGTGAACCCACCGGACCGGGCAGCGCACCAGGCGTAGTGGAGGTCCAGGGCGTCGAGTGCCTCCTCTTCGGAGAAGAACACGTCGCGTTCGCCGATGGAGGACGGCAACTGGTCGGTGTTCTGCGTCGGCCGGGCGAGCAGGAAGAAGGCACGGGAGGGGCGGGTGACCTGACGGTACGTGTGGGTTCCCCGGTCGGATGCCTCGTCATGCATGGGCCAAGTATTCCCGACGGAGGAGATCCAGGACGGCCACTGCGCCATTCTTGTCCAGCGGGTCGTTGCCGTTGCCGCACTTGGGGCTCTGGACGCAGGACGGGCAGCCGCTCTCGCACCCGCAGCCGGCCACCGCGTCCCGGGTGGCGTCGATCCAGGTCAGGAATGCCGAGTGCCCCCGTTCGGCGAAGCCGGCACCGCCCATGTACCCGTCGTAGACGAAGACCGTCGGCAGCCCGGTGTCCGGGTGGAGGTCGGTGGAGAGTCCACCGATGTCCCAGCGGTCGCAGGTGGCCACCAGGGGAAGGAGACCGATGGCCGCATGCTCGGCGGCGTGGAGAGAGCCGGGGAGCCGGGTCTCGTCGATGCCGGCGTCGGCGAGCGACTCCGGTGTGAGGGTGTACATCACCGCGCGGGTACTGAGTGTCTGTTCGGGCATGTCGAGTTCGACGGCGTCGAGCACCTCGCCGGTCCGCAACGTGCGCAGATACCCCACGACCTGGTGCGTGACGTCGACCTCGACGAACGCGACCGTCAGCGGACCGAATCGTCGGCTCGCGAGGGTCGCGGTCACGGTGACGTCGGACGTCTCTCGCGCCGACGTCGTCCAGTCCGGGTCCTCGGGGTGTGTCAGCGCGAGACCGTCGTCGAGGTCGAGCTCGTCGACGAGATAGCTTTCGCCCTGGTGGATGTGGACGGCGCCGGGGTGCACCGTGGACATGGCCCGGCCGGTGTCGACCGTGCCGAGCAGTTGCGACGTCGTGGTGTCGACGATGAGGACCTGACCGCCGATGCCGCCGCGGATGTCGACGTCGGCGTGGGGTTCGGTCCCGGCGGTGACGTACCAGCCCGACTTGCGTTTGCGGAGCAGACCCTCGGCGGCGAGGTCGTGTGCCACGTCGTGTGCATTCCAGGCGTCGATCTCTGTGTCCGACAGCGGCTTCTCCATGGCAGCGCACAACAGGTGCGGGCCCAGGATGTAGGGATTGGCCGGGTCGGTGACCGTGGCCTCGACGGGCTTGCCGAGCAGCGACTCGGGGTGGTGCACGAGGTAGGTGTCGAGTGGGTCATCGCGCGCGACGAGCACGACGAGCGAATCGCCGGACTCGCGCTGGCGTCCCGCCCGTCCGGCCTGCTGCCAGAACGAGGCGACCGTGCCGGGATATCCACTGACGATCACGGCGTCGAGTCCGCTGATGTCGACGCCGAGTTCGAGCGCGTTGGTGGTGGCCACGCCGAGCAGTTCGCCGTCGGAGATGGCCTTCTCGAGACGGCGCCGGTCGTCGGCCAGATAACCGGCGCGGTAGGCCCCGATCCGGGACTCGAGCTCGGGGGCGCTCTGCGACAACAGGTGTCGCGCACTGAGCGCGGTGAGCTCCACGCCTCGTCGGCTGCGCGCGAAGCACAGTGTGCGAGCCCCCTCCACCACGAAATCGGCCAGCAGTCGCGCGGATTCGGCCCCGGCCGAGCGGCGCACCGGTGCGCCGTTCTCCCCGGTGACCACCGGCAGGAAGTCGGGCTCCCAGAGGGCGACGGTCCGCTCACCGCGGGGAGACCCGTCCTCGGTCACCGCCACCGCGGGCTCGCCGATCAGCCTTCCCAGCGCCGCCGCCGGCTCGGCGACCGTCGCACTCGCCCCGATGACGATCGGGTCGGCGCCTGCGGCCCGCGCGATGCGCAGCAACCGCCGCATCACCAGCGCGGTGTGCGAGCCGAACACCCCACGGTAGTGGTGACATTCGTCGACGACGATGAATCGGAGACGTCGGAAGAACTGTCGCCACCGGTGATGGTGGGACAGGATGCCGATGTGCAGCATGTCGGGGTTGGTGAAGATCCAGCGCGAATGCGCACGCGCCCACTGCCGGATCTCGGGGTCGGTGTCGCCGTCGTATGCGCACGGCTGCAGGTGCCCGAACTCCGGTCGTCCGGCGATGATCGACGACACCGCCCGGATCTGGTCGGCGCCGAGTGCTTTTGTCGGCGCGAGGTATAGCGCGGTCGCATTCTTTTCGTTCAGCAAAGCAGTGAGAATGGGCATTTGATACGACAGGGATTTGCCCGATGCGGTACCCGTGCAAATAGCGACATGATTTCCGTGGAATGCGGCGTCGGCCGCGCTCGCCTGATGAGTCCACACCTTCTCGATGCCGTTGTCGGCGTAGGCGTCGATCAGCGGTTGCGGCACCCATTCCGGCCACTCGACGAAAGATGCTGAGCGAAACGGGATTACCGACAGGTGGGTGAGGGGGGAGGGGTCGGCGTCGGAACCCGCGAGGGTCCGGGCCAGTAGTCCTGTCCCGAATGTGGAGTACTGCATCTTCTGGTGACAACTCTTCGAAATAGTGTCGCGGCTTCAGGTCTCCTGACCTGCGGCGATGTTACCGGCTGATGTCGTTGCTCTGAAGTTTGACGAGGTTTTGACTCACTTTGGTTCGTGTGACTATCGCTGGGGGGCCGAACATGATTGACTGGTTCCGGCCGCAGCTTTCGCGACCCACCGCCCGGTGGGCGACAAGCATGTTGCAGCCGTGGTACTGAGGTTAGTTTGGCGGATCGATGCAGATCTTCGCGGGGCTCTTTGAGGTATGGCGGTCGACCGGCCACGACACGATGACCCATCGTGTCGCGACAGTTGATATGTAAAGGATTGCAAGAATGGCACAGGGAACTGTGAAGTGGTTCAACGCGGAAAAGGGCTTCGGCTTCATCGCGCCTGATGAGGGTTCCGACGACGTGTTCGTCCACTATTCCGAGATCCAGGGATCCGGTTTCCGCACCCTCGAGGAGAACCAGCGGGTCGAGTTCGAGGTCGGACAGGGCACCAAGGGGCCGCAGGCCACCGGCGTCCGCGCCGTCTGAGAACACCCGCGTGTGACTGCACCACGCAGTCGGGGCAAACCACCGCTCCCGTTTCGATTCGTCGAGGCGGGAGCGGTTTGTTGTCCGTGCCCCACAATGCGCCTCTGTCCGCGCTCCCATACCTCCTCCTTCGTCGTGACGATCACCGATCGCTCCCTGGGAAACCTCCCACCGGTTTCCGAGGCGCACCACTAGTCTCGACTCGTGGGCCAGTTGTCGTTTTTCTCTGCCGAGACCGAACAGCCCGCGTACGCCGATCTCGCGGGGTTGCTCGCGGCGCACGGACAGTCCGTCCGCTCCGAAACCGGTACGCGGGTCTCGATCGTGGTGGCCGACCGCTGGCGGGCCGAGCAGATCGTCGTCGAGATGCGTGCGGCCGGACTCGACGCCGAGTCGACGGCGTCGGACGAGGGCACTCCACTGGCACGCACCGCCTCCTGTCATGAACTGGACCCACTGCACAAGGCATGGTCGGCGGGAGCGGTGAAGGCGATGCCGTCCGGCTGGGTTCCGAGCTACCGGGCACTGCGTCTGTGGGTGATCGCCGCAGGCCACCTGGACGACGGTCGCTACCAGCTCGGTTTGGATCCGCACGCCCCGGAGTCGCACGCCGCGCTCGCCACCGCGCTGATGCGTGTCGGCATCGCGCCCACCCTGGTCGGTACGCGTGGGCATTCGCCGGCACTGCGGATCGCCGGCCATCGGCGACTGTCGCGCCTGCACGAGTACGTCGGAGTGCCGCCCTGCGCCGAGGCCGTCGCGGACTGGCCGCCGGTGGACGAGCATTAGCCATCCCACACTCGAGCCTCTGAACTGGTAGAACGTGTCAAAGTGCCGGCGGATCCGTCGCTCGCTGGGGTCCGGCGCGGAATTCAGATGTGCAAACGGCGCTATACATAAGGTACAAACCCATCGAACACACCTGAACTGACACGCAGGAACGTTCTCCACCCAGTCAACCAAAGGACGCCCCGGTGGCAGAGACCAGCACCGCATCCCGCTCGAGTGGGGCCACCCGACGCCTCGTGATCGTCGAGTCGCCGACCAAGGCCCGCAAGATCGCCGGCTACCTCGGGTCGAACTATGTGGTGGAGTCCTCCCGCGGGCACATCCGCGACCTCCCGCGCGGCGCCGCCGACGTGCCGGCCAAGTACAAGGGTCAGCCGTGGGCCCGTCTCGGGGTCAACGTCGACGAGAACTTCGAGCCGCTGTACGTGGTGTCGCCCGACAAGAAGTCCACCGTCAGCGAACTCAAGTCCCTGATGAAGGACGTCGACGAGCTCTACCTCGCCACCGACGGTGACCGCGAGGGGGAGGCGATCGCCTGGCATCTCCTCGAGACGCTCAAGCCGAAGATCCCGGTCAAGCGCATGGTGTTCCACGAGATCACCGAACCGGCCATCCGGGCGGCCGCGGAGAATCCGCGTGACCTCGACATCGACCTCGTCGACGCGCAGGAGACCCGACGCATCCTCGACCGCCTGTACGGCTACGAGGTGTCGCCGGTGCTGTGGAAGAAGGTCATGCCGAAGCTGTCGGCAGGCCGCGTGCAATCGGTGGCCACGCGGATCATCGTCGAGCGCGAACGCGAGCGCATGGCGTTCGTGTCGGCCGAGTACTGGGACATCTCGGCGACGATGGATGCCGACGCAGATGCCGGTGTCGGCAACCCCCAGACCTTCAAGGCGCGACTGGTCAACGTCGACGACGCACGTGTGGCCACCGGACGCGACTTCGAGTCCACGGGTGCGCTGAAGAAGTCCGACGGGGTGATCGTGCTCGACGCCGACCGCGCCGAGGGGCTGGCGGCCGGTCTCCGGGGCGCGGCGATGACCGTGACGTCGGTCGAGGAGAAGCCCTACACGCGTCGTCCGTATGCGCCGTTCATGACCTCGACGCTGCAGCAGGAGGCCGGCCGGAAGCTGCGCTTCACCTCCGACCGCACGATGCGGATCGCGCAGCGCCTGTACGAGAACGGCTTCATCACCTACATGCGTACCGACTCGACGAGCCTGAGCGAGTCGGCGATCAACGCCGCCCGCGCGCAGGCCCGCGAGCTCTACGGCGACAACTTCGTCCATCCGACGCCCCGGCAGTACACCCGCAAGGTGAAGAACGCTCAGGAGGCGCACGAGGCGATCCGGCCCGCCGGCGAGACCTTCCGTACCCCCGGCCAGGTCGCCGGGCAGCTCGAGGCCGACGAGTTCCGCCTCTACGAGCTGATCTGGCAGCGCACCGTCGCCTCGCAGATGGCCGATGCCAAGGGCACCACGCTGAGCCTGCGCATCGCGGGGACCGCCTCCACCGGAGAGCGCGCGACGTTCGCCGCGTCGGGCCGCACGATCACCTTCCCCGGCTTCCTGTCGGCGTATGTCGAGACGGTGGACGAGCAGAGCGGCGGCCAGGCCGACGACGCCGAGAACCGGCTTCCGCAGCTGACCGAGGGCCAGTCGCTGACGGCGACCGACCTGACCGCGGACGGTCACTCGACCAACCCGCCCGCACGCTTCACCGAGGCCTCGCTGGTGAAGGTGCTCGAGGAACTCGGCATCGGCCGCCCGTCGACCTACGCCTCGATCATCGGCACCATCCAGGATCGCGGCTACGTGGTGAAGAAGGGCAACGCCCTCGTGCCGTCGTGGATCGCCTTCGCGGTCGTCGGTCTGCTCGAGGCGTACTTCCAGAGCCTCGTCGACTACGACTTCACAGCGACGCTGGAGGACGACCTCGACCAGATCGCGACCGGCAACGAGAACCGGACGAAGTGGTTGACGGAGTTCTACTTCGGCGATGACCACCCGGGTGCCGACGGCGAGAACCGTTCCGCCCATTCGGCGATCGCGCAGTACGGCGGACTCAAGAAGCTCGTCGGCGTCAACCTCGAAGAGATCGACGCCCGGCAGGTCAACTCGATCCGCCTGTTCAACGACGAGGAAGGGCGTCCGATCTACGTGCGGGTCGGCCGATTCGGGCCGTACCTGGAGCGCAATGTCGCGACGTCGCCCGACGCCGAGCCGGATCTGCAGCGCGCCAACCTGCCCGCCGACATCACACCGGACGAGCTGACTCTCGCGATCGCCGAAAAGCTGTTCGCCACACCGCAAGAGGGCCGCTCGCTGGGCACAGACCCGGCAACGGGCCACGAGATCGTCGCCAAGGAAGGCCGGTTCGGTCCGTACGTGACCGAGATCCTGCCGTCGGACGACGATGACGACGACGGCGACACCCCGGCGACCATCCCCGCGGGCCCGACCCCGCGCGATGGCGGGGCCGGCGGTGGCACCGGCGGTTCCGATTCCGCCGACGGCGACGTCGTCCCGCTCGACGCGCCGGGCGGCGGCACGGCGACGAAGACGAAGCCCGCGGCCAAGAAGACCGCGAAGAAGGCTGCGAAGAAGGCCGGTCCCAAGCCGCGCACCGGCTCGCTGTTCAAGACGATGGACATCTCGACGGTCACGCTCGACGATGCGCTGAAGCTCCTGTCGCTGCCGCGTGTCGTCGGCGTCGACCCGGAGTCCGGCGACGAGATCACCGCGCAGAACGGCCGGTACGGTCCGTACCTCAAGAAGGGGTCGGACTCGCGGTCGCTCGGTTCTGAGGAGCAGCTGTTCGAGATCACCCTCGACGAGGCGCTGAAGATCTACTCCGAGCCCAAGCGCCGCGGTCGGCAGGCCGCCGCACCGCCGCTCCGTGAACTCGGCAAGGACGACGAGGTCAGCGGCAAGCCGATGGTCATCAAGGACGGCCGCTTCGGACCGTACGTGACCGACGGCGAGACCAACGCGAGCCTGCGCAAGGGCGACGAGGTCGCCTCGATCACGCCGGAACGCGCGATGGAGCTGCTCGCCGATCGGCGCGCGCGCGGCCCCGCCAAGAAGGCCACGAAGAAGGCGGCCAAGAAGGCTCCGGCCAAGAAGGCCGCGGCGAAGAAGACGGCGGCCAAGAAGACGGCGGCCAAGAAGACCACGGCGAAGAAGACGACCGCCAAGAAGACGGCAGCGAAGAAGACCACCGCGAAGAAGACAGCTGCGAAGAAGGCGACCCCGGACGCCGAGTGACGCCCGGGCCGTCGCTCAGGCCGACCGGTCCGGCTCGAGATGCGGGCGCGCGAGAAGCGTCTCGATCCCGCGGCCGCGGAGTTCGACGCCCTCGCCGATCTCCCAGTGCTCGGCCTCTTCGTGCGACGCCAAGAACACCGCGCGGGCGGACCCGAGGACGCGTGTGGGCTCGTCTTTGGCGAGTTCGGTGAGTCGGGCCGCCTCGTTCACGGGGTCGCCGATGACCGTGTACTCGAGTCGCTGTTCGGCACCGATGTGACCGGCGATGGCCTTGCCGGCCGACACCCCGATGCCGATGTCGGTGTCACCGAGGGTCTCGTACAGCTCGGCCCGCAACTCACGCGCAGAGGCGAGCGCGCGGCCGGCGAAGTCGTCGAGGTCGAGCGGTGCCCCGAAGATCGCGAGCGCCGCGTCGCCCTGGAACTTGTTGACGAATCCGCCGTGGCGTCCGACGACGCCGACGACGACCCGGAAGAACTCGTTGAGCAGCTCGACGATCTCGCGCGGTGGCCGATTGACCGCCAGTCGCGTCGAGCCGACGATGTCGACGAACAGGACGCCGACATAGCGCTCCTCGCCGCCCAGCTCGGTACCGGTCTCGATGGCGCGCCGGGCGACGTCCTCGCCGACGTAGCGACCGAACAGGTTGCGGAGCTGCTGACGTTCGCGCAGATCGGCGACCATGTCGTTGAAGCCGGCCTGCAGCAGGCCGAGGTCGCTGCCGTCGTAGATCTTGACCGCGACGTTGAGGTCGTTCTCGCTGACCTTGGCCTGCGCGCGGCGCAGCTGTTTGATCGGATCGTTGATGGCGGCCACGACGCGCACGATCGCGATGACGCTGAACGCCAGTGCCGAGATGGCCATCCACAGGATCGGCCGTTCGAGGCCGGTGGAGTCGGCCTCGATGATCCCGAGCCGGTGGAGCACGATCATCCCGATGATCACGAGCATCGGCGCCACGACGCTGATCACCCAGAAAGCGGTGATGCGGGTGGTGACACTGGGAGCGATCGCGTTGTCGGGATTGTTGGCCATCGCCGCGACGGTGATCGGCCGCATGACCTTCTCCGCCTGCATGTAGCTCAGCGCACACGTCACCATCGCGCCGATCGTGCTGGCGATGGCCACGATGAAGGCGTTCTTCGACGACACGGTCAGGTTGACCAGTGTGAACAGTGTGCCGCCGACCACCCACAGCGCGGCGTTGACCGCGGTCAGCAGCATCGGCAGAGCGAGTGCGCGGCGTCGCGCGGCCTCGTTGTCGAGCCGGGTGCGGCGCCGATGCCAGATGAGTACCGGTAGGGACAACTGGATGCTGGCGAAGCCACCGATCACCATGGCGATCAGCAGGTAGGCCGCGAAGATGACCTGGTTCAGCGCGGTGATCTCGTCGAGGCTGATCGAATCCTGGATCGGCATGCCGAAACGCAGGAACGCGAAGGTGAACAGCGCGCCGACGAGATTCGCCCGCAACATATCGAGCGCGAGAATCGGCCACGGCGTATGAATCAGCCATCGGGCCAGATGCAGGCCCTTTGACCACCGCGACCGTTGTTGAACCACGGAGACCACGGTAGCTGGCTGCTTGCAATCGTTAAACACGGTTCCGTGTCTCAGGCGTGTCCGAACTGCGGATTAGGGTGTTGCTGTGACAAATGTCTTCGATCGGCTGACCGGGCAAGAGGCCATCGCCGACGATCTGCGGGCGGCCGCGCGCGCCGCACGGGTTCTGGCGGCGAGGCTCGACGCGGGGGCCTCGGCCGACCTGTTCCTCGCCGACGACGAGATCCCGGCCGTCGACGCGGGATGGTCGCGGGCATCGATGACCCATTCGTGGTTGTTCACCGGGCAGCCGGGCAGCGGTCGGTCGGTGGCCGCGCAGTGCTTCGCCGCGGCGCTCCAGTGCCAATCGCCCGATGCCGCGAACATCGGCTGCGGCGAGTGCCGCGCCTGCGTCACCGTGATGGCCAAGACCCACGCCGACGTCCGCCATGTGGTGCCGGAAGGGTTGAGTCTCGCCGTGGGGGCCATGCGGGACATCGTCCAGGCCGCCGCCCGCCGGCCGGGGACGGGACGCTGGCAGATCGTCATCGTGGAGGACGCCGACCGACTCACCGAGCAGGCCGCGAATGCGCTGCTGAAGGTCGTCGAGGAGCCGCCGTCACGAACGGTCTTCCTGCTGTGCGCGCCATCGGTCGATCCCGAGGACATCTCGGTGACCCTGCGGTCGCGCTGTCGGCACGTCGCGCTCGTCACGCCGACGACCGCAGACATCGAGCGGGTTCTCGTCGAGCGGGACGGCCTCGACCCGGAGCAGGCGAGATGGGCGGCGTCGGTGTGCGGCGGTCACATCGGTCGCGCGCGCCGGCTGGCGACCGACCCGGAGGCCCGTACGCAGCGCGAGAAGGCGCTCGGGCTGGCGCGTGCCGCCTCCCGGGACTCGACCGCGTACGCCGCAGCCGAGGAGCTGGTCCGGTCGGCCGACGAGGCCGCCAAGGCGATCAGTGCCGAACTCGACGTGGCCGAGACCGAGGAGATGAAGACCGCGCTCGGTGCGGGCGGTACCGGCAAGGGCACTGCGCGGATGCCTCGCGGTAGCGCCGGCGCGCTCAAAGAACTGGAGAAGCGGCAGAAGTCGCGAGCCACGCGCGTCGGCCGCGACGTCCTCGACCGCGCTCTGGTCGACCTCGCCGCGCTTTTCCGGGACGCGCTCGTCGTCGGCGTGGGTGCCCAGGTCACCGCGATGCACCCGGACAAGGCTGACGACCTCGCGAACCCGCTCGCCGGCTACGCCAGGCCCGAGCAGCTGCTGCAGTGCGTCGAGGCGGTACTCGCCTGCCGTGAGGCCCTCGACATGAACGTGAAGCCGAAGTTCGCCGTCGACGACATGGTCGCGCGGATCGGGCTGGCGCTCGCGCGTCCGATTCGAACGTAGGCACTTCCCGCATTGGTAACTCGTATGTTACCAATGGGGTGTGGATGAGTTCGAGGCGATCGCCGATCCGGTGCGTCGAGCCCTCATCGAGCGGCTCGCTCGAGGCCCGGCGCGTGTCGTCGACCTCGCGGCCGACCACCCGATCAGCCGGCCCGCGATCTCGCGACACCTCCGGGTGCTGGGTGAGGCCGGCATGACGACCGTCGTCGATCAGGGGCGCGAGCGACACTACGAACTCGCACCTGGTGCGCTTGCCCCGGTTCGGGCCTGGCTCGACGCCGTGGACTCGGAGGTTGCGAACTCGGAGGTTGCGGGCTCGGAGGTCGTCGAGCCGAGATTCGACGATCGCCATCTCGATGCGCTCGACCTCGAGGTGCGACGCACCGTGCGCGAACGCGGCAAACCCGAGGCTGATGCCGAATCGCTCGATTCCGCTCCCTCACTTACAGATTCGATCAAGCGACACGAGGAGACAGGATGAGCGCCGACGTCACGGCCACGGGCCGTCGAGAGATCCGGGCCGGTGTGCCCCACGTCGTACTGGAGCGCACCTTCACCGCGCCTGTCGACGCGGTGTGGGCGGCGATCACCGAACCGTCCCGGCTCGAGCGGTGGATCGGCACGTGGGCGGGAGATCCGGCCGACGGTGTCGTCGACTTCCGGATGACCGCCGAAGGGGACGACGTGGAGTCCGAACGGTTCTCGATCCTGGAGTGCGATCCGCCGCGTCGGCTCGTCGTCGAGTCGAAGTCGCCCGGCGGCGACGGTGACGGCGATGTCTGGCGGCTGGAGCTCGATCTCATTGAAGCCGATGGGACAACCACTCTCACCTTTGCGCAGGGGTTACCGAGACCGGACTCGGCCGAGAACGTTGGTCCAGGGTGGGAGTACTACCTCGATCGTCTGGTCGCAGCCGAGGGGGGCCGCAGTGTCGCCGAGGTCGACTGGGATGCCTACTACCCGGCCTTGGCGTCGTCGTATGAGGCCATGTTCCGGGACTGATCCGGTCGCGCTCGTTCGTGATCGCCGAAAGGCGACGAGCGCCGGGACCTATCATGAGTTCATGGTCGCGCCGCGACCGGACTATGAGCGAGGAGCAGACGATGTCGGACTTCATCCGCAAGATCAAGGAAGATGCCAAGGCCGTCTCGGCTGCCATCGATCAGGAACTGACGGTGCTCGAGGGTGTGCCGGGTTACGACCCCCTCGCCGACAACAAGGACACGGACGCGTCCGACGAGACCGCCGAGGGCGCGGCCCACGTCGAGGGCGACGCCCGGTAGGGCTCAGACGCCAAACGGCCGCCGGATGGGAAACCATCCGGCGGCCGTCCTGCTCACTGAGGGTGTGCTCGCTGCTGAACCCACCCCGGGGCGCTCACTTCTGAACGAACCCCAGCAGCGCCTCGTTCACCTCGGCGGCGTGAGTCCAGAGCAGGCCATGGGGGGCGTCGGGGATCTCGACGTACTCGGCGTCCGGGACGGCCTGGTGGAAACGCCGTCCGCTGGCATCGATCGGCAGGATGTTGTCCGCGGTGCCGTGCAGGATCAGCGTCGGCTTGCCCGAGTCGCGAACGGCAGCAACATCTTCGCGGAAGTCTTCGATCCAGGTGGGGACGACCGCGTAGGCGGCGACCGGTGCGCTGCTGACGGCGGTGTTCCAGTTCGCGTCGACGACCTCCTGCGTGATGCGGGTGCCGAGATTGTCGTCGAGGTTGTAGAAGTCCTTGTAGAACTGGGTGTACCAGGCGTAGCGGTTCTCCTTGGCCGCCGCGGCGATGCCCTCGAAGACGGAACGGTCGACGCCTTCGGGGTTGTCGTCGGTCTTGACCAGGAACGGCTCGAGCGAGGCCAGGAACGCGAACTTCGCGATGCGGTCCGTGCCGTGGTTCTTGGCGTAGCGGGCGAGTTCGCCGGTGCCCATGGAGAATCCGACCAGGATGACGTCGCGGAGGTCGAGCGTGGTCAGCACGGTGTCGAGGTCCGCGGCGAAGGTGTCGTAGTGGTAACCGGTGCCGACCTTGCTGGATTTGCCGAATCCGCGACGGTCGTACGTGATCACGCGATAGCCGGCGTCGATGAGCTCGCGCGCCTGCAGCTCCCAGCTGTTGCCGTCGAGCGGGTAGCCGTGGATCAGCACGACGGCCTGGCCCGCGCCGTGATCTTCGTAGTACAGCTCGATGTCGGTCGAGTTCTCGGTGCCGACTTTGATGTAGCCCATTGCGATCACTTCTCTCTGCTGAGGCGACCGATCGAGATCGGGATCGGTGCGGCGGGCGGGAGAACGGTCGTTCTCACCGGTGATTGCTACACTAGAGAACGATCGTTCCCCGCGCAACCCCTGCGTGGGAACAGGCTGAAGAGGAGTTCCGGGTGACCGACACAGTGGACCCGCGAGAGCAGGTGGTCCGTGCCGCTGACCAGCTGTTCAACGCGCACGGCGTCCACGCTGTCGGGATGGACAAGGTTCGCGATGCCGCGGGGGTGTCCCTGAAGAGGATCTATTCGATGTTCCCCTCGAAGGAGGCGCTGATCCTCGCCGTGCTCGAGGACCGCACCAGGCAGTGGAACGCCGGGATCGCCGCATGTGCCGACGGTTTGTCGTCGCCGCGGGAGAAGTTGCTGGCCGTGTTCGACTTCCTGCTCGAGTGGTTTGGCACCGACGAGTTCCGCGGTTGCGCGTTCATCAACGCCTATGGCGAACTCGGGGCCGAGATGCCGTCGGTCGCCGCGGCGGTTCGCGCCCAGAAGGCCGACTTCCAACAGTATGTAGCCGGCCTGGTCGCCGAGTTGGGCGCGCCCGACGGCCTCGGCGCGCAGCTGTCGATCCTCGCCGAGGGCGCGCAGACCACGGCGGCGATCGCCGGCTCGGTCCGGGCTGCCGACGACGCGCGCGCCGCCGCCGAGATCCTGATCGACCAAGCCCTGCGTTGATCGTGCATCGTTTCTCGTCGACTGTGCATCGTTCGTCGGTGTGACAACGACGGCGTTCGCTCATGACGGCCGGGCCGGATGGGAAAACCGCTCGCGCCGGGACGTGATCGATGCGACGCTGCGACGATGGCCGACCCCAACCCGTCCATCGCCGAGACCTTCATCGAGAACGGCTTCGTCAAGATCGAGCGTCCGTCATTGCGGAGCACGGCAGACCGTGCGCGGGCGGGTCTGTGGGCGCAACTGGGGTTGTCCGAGGACGACTCCGCGGGCTGGACCGAACCGGTGCGCTGGGCGTCGGACATGGTGGGCGTCGGCCCAT
Organism: Gordonia sp. ABKF26; assembly: GCF_041103195.1. Taxonomy (NCBI): domain Bacteria; kingdom Bacillati; phylum Actinomycetota; class Actinomycetes; order Mycobacteriales; family Gordoniaceae; genus Gordonia; species Gordonia sp. ABKF26. The sequence goes on along the minus strand of NZ_JBGCVZ010000003.1, from coordinate 5,447,345 downwards.
TCGGAGTGCTCGCCAACAGCGCGGAGCTGACCGAGGCGCTCGACGCGATCTGCGGCGTCGGTGGGTGGACGCCCCGGGGCGCCCTGGGCAACATCCCGGTCCGCTTTCCGCTGCCGCCGACGGTCGATGACCGTGGCTGGCACATCGACGCCAACACGCCGCGCGAGGACGGGTCATGGGTGGTGAGCCGACGCCCCCATACCGTGTTGATCCTGACCCTGCTGTCCGAGGTCGGGCCGACCGATGCGCCGACCCGAATTCGGCTGGGATCGCACCGCGATGCCGTCGATGTCCTCACCGACGACGGGCAGAGTCCGTTCGACGTCGGCCCGTCGGTCGATGCGGCGAGCCGTGACCGCCCGATTGCCGGCTCTTCCTGATTGACGGTGCGTAGAACGGGTTCTACCGGGCACAAGATGTAGGTCGGGTTCGGCGGCGGCGAGCCGGGGATGCGGGCGGGTCCTGTGGTGTGAAGATGAAAGCCCCTACACCTCATCACTCACACCGACAGGACCCTCGTTGCAGCGTAGCGCCATTGCCGACACGATTTGCCGCACGATCGAACTCGGGGTGACGATCACCGATGCCGCTCTCGACGGCGAGGATCGCACACACCTGTTCTGCGAGGTCTTGGCCCCGAAGAGTAGCTGCCCGAGGTGCGAGCGGGCGGGTCGGTTGCGTGATCATGTCGATCGTGAGGTGGCAGATCTACCGATCGTGGGCCATCCGACCCGGTTGCATCTGAGGGTGCCGCGCTACGCCTGCGAGAACGGCGCGTGTGGTCAGGGCATCTTTCGCGCCGACATCTCGGCGATCGTCGCGCCGCGCGCGGCGGTGACGCGCCGCACGATCGCGTGGATTCTTCGGCGGATGATTCTGGACAAGATGAGCGTCTCTGCGGTCGCCGCGTCGGTCGGGTTGGGCTGGAACACCGTGAATGCCCTCGCGTTGCAGGCGGCGCGTACGGTGGCTTCGGCGCCTGGCCGACTCGACGGTGTCAGGGTTCTCGGTGTTGATGAGCACAAGTGGAAACATGTTCGCGGCAATGGTGATTCGAGTTTCGTGACCGTGCTGGTCGACCTCACACCGATTGTGGATGGGACCGGGTCGGCGCGCTTGCTGGATATGGTGGGCGGCCGGTCCAAAGCGGCGTTGAAGGACTGGCTCGATGCCCGCGATGACTCCTTTCGGGACCGGATCCGGGTGGTCACCATGGACGGATTCACCGGGTATCGCACCGCGACCGCCGAGGCATTGGATAAGGCGCGGGCGGTGATGGACCCGTTCCACGTGGTCCATCTGGCCGCCGAGAAGCTCACAGTGTGTCGTCAACGCGTGCAACACGATACGTGTGGGCACCGCGGCCGCACGGGTGATCCGCTCTACGGTATCCGCCGACCACTGCTGACCCGGATCGCGTTGCTGACAGACAAGCAGAAGGCCCGGCTACGTAGCGGGTTGGAGGCTCACGAGGAGCACGTGGCCGTCTCGGTCACCTACGCGATCTACCAAGAGCTGATCAACGCCTACGGCCAGGAGAACAAGCGTGACGGCAAGATCGCGATGTACAAGCTGCTCAAACGGATTCATACCGGCGTTCCGTCCGGGCTGGCAGAGTTGGCCCAACTCGGCCGATCATTATGGGCGCGGCGTGCCGAGATCTTGGCCTACTTCGACACCGGCGCCTCCAACGGACCCGTCGAAGCGATCAACGGCCGCCTGGAACACCTCCGCGGGATCGCGTTGGGCTTCCGCAACCTCAACCACTACATCTTGCGGTCACTCATCCACTCCGGCGGCCTCGCACAACACCTCGACGCACTCTGAATCAGGAAGAGCCCGATTGCCTTCGCGACCGGCAACCCGGGTGACGTCTACGTGGTCCATCCGTTCACGGTGCACGCGGCCGACGAACATCGCGGCGCCACACCGCGATTCATGGCCCAGGGGCCGGTGATGCTTGCCTCGCCGTTGTCGGCGGACTCGGCCGGGCCACTCGCGTGCGTGTTCTGAGGCCGACGATGAACTAGGCGGTGGAATCCGCCGACTCGCTGCCGGAATTGTCGCCATCGGAACGGTCACTCGAGTCGGAGTCGTCGTCCGATCCCGAACCGCTGCCACCCGCCGGATCTCCCGACCCCGGGTCGCCGGACTCACCGGGCCGGCTGTCGTCGACCTGCTCACCCGACTGCGAGTCGGTATCGGCGTCGGCGCCACCGTCCTCGCGCTCGGTCGGCGTGTCCGCACTGCTGTCGACATCGGTGTCGTGCACCGTCTCTCGATCCACCCGCCGTGGTTCCACTTCTTCCCGAGGCGACTCGACATCGGAACCCCCGTCAGAGGAGGTCTCGGTCTCGCGAGTCCCGGTGTTCGGCTCGATGGGCCGGCCGCGGGGCGGTTCCGTGGTGCCCGACTCGCCGCGGGGGTCGGGATCGGTGCGTGGCGTCTCGACAGGCGAGTCGGTTCGTGGGGTGCCGCTGTCGCGACCCAGTGACTTCAGGAGCGCGGAGACGAGCGGGATGGTCTCGAGCCAGACCCGGATGCTCCACGGCCCCCGCGGATCCGACACCAGGACGATGACCGGTCCATCGGTGTCGGTCGGAGGTGGAGGCGTCAGGCTGGTGTTGCCGTCGGTCTCGCCCGGGCCGCCGGAGGCCTGGGGGTCGCCGGTGTAGACGACGAACGGGCTGTTCGCGTCCAGTCCGGCGATGACGGTCATCACCGCCAAGTTCTGTTGCACCGCACGCTCTTTGGTCTCGTCGTCGAGCTCCGTCGACAACACGGTGCGGGTCATGGGGCCGCTGGCGATGATCGGACCGACTGACTGCGGGTGGTCGATGACCAGTATCCGAGGCGCGCCGGCGACGGGCAGTTCGCGCGCGGTGGCCGCGCCGGGATCGGTCGGCAGCGATACGGCAGGCGTGTGCGGCGTGGTGTTCACGACGACGGACGGCGGGGCCGGGTTCGGGCCGAGCGGGGTGGTGAGTTGCTGCGCAGCGACCTGGACAGTGGCGGGTGCGGCGAGGGCGTGGACCAGGGTGGTGGCGTTGATCGACGCGACTGCCGTCGGGATCACCGTGAAAAGCGCAAGTGCGGCGAGAGTGAGGGAGGTGCCGGCGACACCCGGGGGTCGTCGAAGAGGACCGCCGCCGTCGTTGTCGACGGCGCGGTGCGTGCCGCGCCGATGTGATGCCACCCCTGGGTCCCCTCTTTGTCGATCAGATAGTAGAGCATGCGCGGGTGGCATGGTGTCGTCTGAATGAAGCAACCGCTCACGGACTCCGACGACACCGTGGCCACAGCCGCAACGCAGGCACGACGCCGAAGCGGCGGGAGAGATCCCATACTGCGACCCCGCTGAGCTGCAGTGAGCTCACGACGAGCCCCATACATGCTCCGATGCTGCCCCACTCGTGAATGAGGAACAGCGTCAGGGGAAACGAGATCGCGAACACCGTGACGTTCCATCTCAGAATGGTCTTGGTGTCCATTGCCGCACGCAGTACCGACATCCAGATCGAATACGGCACCCGGAGTACCGCACCCAGTGAGAGCAGGCAGAGACAGGTGATGAACTCCCGGGTGGAGTACGCGCTCCCGAAGATCTTCCCCACGACAGGTGAGGCGAGGCCCAGCGCTATGGCTCCACCGAAGACGAGAAGCTGCGAGACCGACCAGATCCGGCGAAGGTGTCCGACAAGTGCTCCAGGGTCGCGCGCCATGTGCGCGGTGAGTGCAGAACCGACGCCGTCTGGTACGAAATCGAGTACCTGGGCAACAGCCAGCGCGAGGGCGACGGTTGCCCCTGGGATCGGCCCGGCAACCCAGGTCGACAGAAATGGCAGCACCAGGATGAGCCCGAATGACGTTGTACTGGCGACGCCGTCGCGGACGGCGAAGACGCCGAGGCTGCGTCGATCGAGCCGATTGTCTGCGGCGCGGGGCTTCTCGCGGACTGTGCACCGTCGCAGAATGCCGGGCACGACGACGAGGAAGACCACCGCTGCGCTCACTGCCGCCGGGACAACCGTCGCCCACAGCGCACTGAGGGCGACCGCGTTGGCCAGAGCGCACACGATTGCCACTTTCAACGCCACGGCCATTACGTTCACCGCGGGCAGCCACCGCGTTCCGTGCAGGCCGACCAGGGCGGCATCCTTCAGCACGAAGAGCGCCATCGCGATCGAGCCGGACGAGACGAGCAGCGCGGAAGCGAGGCGGCCACCGATCAGGTCGCTCGCGATGAACCCGCCGGCCCCGCCCAGAATGCAGGCACCCGCGGTGGTGAGGCCCAGACCGTCGATGAGACGGGTGGTGCGTCGGCATCCGGGCGCGGACAGCATCGCCTTGAATGCGCTCCCCGATCCGTACGCCGTCACGGTTCCTATCGCCGTGACGAGCGAGATCAAGGCTGTCTGTACGCCGAGGTCGTGCGGCGGTATCACTCGAGCCGCCACCACCCAGAAGATCATCCCGGAGGTCGCGGTGACGAAGTAGGTCAGCACGATCGAGATGGAATCGTCTGTGAGGCTGCGCGATCCGGATGATGATGATCGCCGGTTCACGGTGGTCACGGGTGGTCCCCTGTAGGCCTGACCCGGTGGAGGCCGTCGACGAGCAGCGCGTACAGGTAGCCGGTGCCTGCGGCGACGACTGTCGACGCCAGTACGGCGGCCCGTGACATCCCCCCGGGCTCGGATCGTCGTGTGTACGGCGAAAAGCCCTGATGGACATATCGATACATAGCGACGGGAACCGTGGACATGAGATACGAGCGTTCGGTGCTCGTGGCGTCGCCCGGTCCGACCAGCCGCGCGATCTGCCTCTTCGACATACCCTCGCCGAACGACCGGCGGAGGACGTAACCGACGCGGGCCCTGTCTGGACTCACGCGGTGTCGCACGCGCATGTCGGGATCGAACGTGATCTTCGCGGCCGGGTCATACCGCGACATCCGGATGCACAACTCGGTCTCTTCGCACCCCACCGGGCGGGTGCCCACCCGACCGAGGTCGGTGTCGAACCCGCCGACGTCGAGGAGCAGCCGACGCCGGAACGACATGTTGCACCCCATGAGATTACGGACGGGTGCAGGCACGGTCGGCAAGCCGGCGTAACTGCATCCGACCGTCCAGTCACATTCCGGAGGAAACCATCGAGGTCGGGCATCGGGCCAGATGGGTTCGGCGTATCCGCCCACCGCGGCGAGGTCGGGATCGTCGAAGTGCCCGAAAAGCCGTTGTCGCCATTGGGGTTCGACCGCGGCATCATCATCGACGAACGCGATGACCCGGCCCGAGGCGAGACGGGTGCCGCAGTTCCGGGCGCCGGAGAGGCCGCGCCTGTCGTTGTTGGCCACCACCCAGATGAGGGGTTTCAGAGACGATTCGAATTCACCCCTGGCCAGGCCGAACAGCTCTTCGTTGTGGTCGATGACCACGATGAGTTCGTCGTCGCCGGTCAGTTCGCGCTCGGCGGCGTTGACCGAGCTGATCAGGTCAGCCCATCGATCGGTGGTGTACGCGCAGATCACCACCGACAACGTGTCGATCGATCGACTGTCCATCAGAGTCCTGTTCCGTCCAGTGTGTGTCACTTCTGGTACGACCACACCGCGGCCCAGTCCACGAGAATCCGGCCGCGACTGTTCCCCGCGCCCCTTGTCTCCGACTGCAGCTGCCACCTCATCGGCGTGGCCGGTACCCACTTCGTGCTGTCGAGGACGACGGCGCCGTCGAGGAGGTACCGCACCCGTCCCGGTGTCCACTCGATCGTGTACGTGTGCCAGTCGGTGAACCGGGCGCCGATGTCGCGAGCCGCGATCTTGCAACCGACGCATGAGCCATCACCGGCGAAATGCTGGTAACCGCCGACTGTTCTCGTCAGCCATCCTTCGGGGAAGTCGAGCTCGCCGTCCTGCGGCCACCGCTCCGATTGCGGCCACAGGAGCCAGGCGACGTAGTACTCGTCGAGGTCCGGGCTGTCCACCCGCATCCGGACCGAGTACCGCCCGTAGACCTGGTACTGACTTCCGTTGGCGAGCACGGGGGATGGGTTGGCGCCCGCCGGCAACCCGTCGACGTTGTGCAGGTCGAAGATGAGGTGGCCGTCGTCGACGCTCAATACCTCATCCGCTCGGTAGGGACGGCGGTCGAACGTGTCCAGGTAGCAGCGCGGATAGGTCAACCATTGCTGGCCTTGCGCTCCGGTGTACACGACGTCGTAGGGGGAACACTCATTGGCCCAGCTACCCACGGGTGCATCACGATCGAAGTCGTCGACGAACACCTGCTCCCAACCGGGGAGGTCACCGCCGGGCGCGCCCCGCGCCGGTGTGGCACCGCATGCGGCGATCGGGGCCAGGAGGATGAGCACGAGTAGTTGTAGGGCTGTCCGCCAGGGGTTTCGAGCTGGGCTGCGTGTCATGTCCGATCCACCATGTAGAGCAGTGCCGAGGCGCATGCGATTGCCGAGGTCGACAGGCTCGCGGCGAGCACGAGCCGCGAGACGCGGTCGGAGGTGGCTTCACCCCGTGGGTCCACCTGATGCTCTCGCCGAACAGTGGCGACGACGAAGAACACTGCGGCCGAGATGAACAGCACGATCGTCACGGTCATGGTGTCGCCTCCAGGTCGAGGTGACGTGCTCCGGCGCGTGCCAACACGTGGACCTCTCCATCGTCGTAGAGGGAGGCGAATCCGTTACGGCGCACCAGGAGGTCGAGCTGTCGCGCGATCTCATCGGGAGTGACTCCGTAGCGGTATCGCAACAGTTTGACGTCCTGGGCGGAGACGATCAGGTAGTCGATGTCCTGAGCCGCGGTACATTCCGCCAACTCGCGTTGCTCGGCAATGCATGATGCGCCGATGTCGTAGGCTCTCGGGAGACCGATGATCGAGCCCTGCCCCCAGTAGGCGACCGACATCGGGGGCGCCTGGGCGACAAGCGCATCCGCGACCTGAACGGTCTCCGGTCGCGAGCTCTCGAAGGATGTGTTGAGTCCGCGATTGGACACCCCCAGCACGGCGACGCCGAACATCAGCGCAACAGTGCCGATTGTCAGCACGGCGGCGGGAACTCGTGCGAAGCCCCCGAGCCGTGTGACCGAGCCGACGCCGATGATCGCACCCAACGCGGCGAGTACGGGTGACGAGTAGAGGAAACAGCGGACGATGACCTCCCCGCCGTAGCTCTGCACGATGACGAGCAGGAAAGGGGCGAGGGCGATGACCGCCAACGGTGCACGGAATCGGCTGTTGCCGAGCCGGAACCATCCGATCGTGGCCAGGACGAAGAGCAGCAGGGTGCCGCCGATCCTGAGGTACTGCATCCGGCCATAGACCGGGTCACCCGTGATCCGTTCGGACACTCCCGAATTGATGCTCGCCGTGATGTCGCCGATCTCGCCCAGGATCTGGTCGAGATGTCCGAGCCAGTACCCGCTGGCCCCGAAGGTGAACCACGCGCTGAAGACCAGCAGCGCACCGAGCCAGAGCAACTTGTGACGGGTCGCTCCCAACAGGGCCAGACCGGCAAGTGCCCCGATCGTCACCATGGGGGTGAGTTGGTGACTGACAACCATGGCGGCCAGCAGGACGATCACGATCGCCTCGACCGCATACTCGAACCCTCGGCTCCGACCATGCGGCCGTCCCGGTGTTCGTCGCCACGTGCACCAGGACCCGGCGCGTGGCAGGGGCGAGTGCCGGAGCTCCCAGATCAGCAGAGCGATGATGGTGACGTACAGCTGCATCGCGACTGCCTGCGGGGCGAAATAGTCCTGCTGGTACCAGTTGAAGAGGATGTAGATCGTGACGGTCGCCCAACCGACGCGCGCACTCCCCGACAGGCTGTGTCCCAGTGCGAACAGCGGGAACATCATCAGGATTCCGAACACCAACGAAGCGCTGGTGAGAAACACCATGCTGTCGTCGAGACCACCGGTTTGCATGACCTGGGCGGCTCCCGCGAAGAATCCGCTCCAGCTGACCCGACCGTCGACTGCGGGCGGCAGCGCGCCGAGCCCGGAGACCCAGTTGGTGAGAAATCGGTGAACAAATGCCGTGGGAAACGTGGGTGCGCCGGTGGACCACGCGACCGGCATGCTCAAGTACACGACGAGCAGCACGTTCGCGGCGGCGAGTGTGGGCGGATGTAACCGGCGGCGCCGGTACTCGCGGAACAGTACCGCGCAGAGCGTCAGCAGACCGGCCAGGTAATCGAATCCGAGGAGCGGTACGAGCCCGTACACCCCGGCCTGCTCCGGGCGCAGACGGAAGATCGAGACCACGAAGACGGCCGAGGACGCGGTCAGGAGCGCCACGGTGGTCCGATCGCAGGTCCGGATGGACTCGCGCACAGCCGTGCCCGACATGAGCAGGTCGCTTCGGAGTCGGGAAACCGGCCGCGGACACCGTGTACTGAGGAGCGCCCCGGTGGCGACCCCCGAGACGACAAGGATGACGCCCTGTTGGAGCAGGGGGTCCCAGAACCCGACGAGGAGCGACACCATCGATACGATGATGTTGGTACTCAACGACAGTGCGATCGCGACGCCGGCGAGCAGTCCATTGTTCGGTAACCGCAGCAGAGTTGCGATGGGGAGCCCGGGAAGCACCAGTGCCACGGACACCACCACCGCGACGCGGACTCCCATCGGCAGCAAAGACACGATGCCCGTCGTGGCCAGTATCGACATCGCCAGCGACCCCGCGATGGCGACAACCGAGATCAGCGCGACGATCGACGATGTCAGGGAGTCCCTCGGGTGCGAGGACGCCGGCCTCGGAGCCGGTTGCGCGTCCTGGCGATCGAGTTGGTGGGTCACGCCCGCCTACCCGGTAGCACGAGCCGACTCGATCGACGGCCGGTAGAAGGCACGCACCCCGGACACGACCCGGTCGAGGTCGGCCCTGGACATGTACGAGTGCAGCGGAAGGGTCACGACGCGGTCGGCCGCGGCCTCGGTCACGGAGAGGTCGCCGCGCCGGCTGTTGCGGTAGTAGCTGAACCCGTGCGCACCCTGGAAGTGGATGCCGGTTGCGACTCCGAGTGACTTCAGATGTTCTACCAGCGCGGCACGTTCGGTACCGTCACCAACCCGGATCACGTAGATGTACGGTGCCACGCCGACCCAATCGGTCTCGAACAACTCGATCTCGGTGATGTCGGCAAGAGCCGAATCGTAGAAGCGACAGTAGCTTTGCCGATTGGCGATGAACTCGTCGACCCTCGCGAGCTGCGTGAGGCCGATTGCGGCCGGCACCGCACCGAGGTGGCATCGATAGCCCTGACGGACGACGTCGAAATCCCAGTTGCGTTGGTTCCGGTAGCGCGCATCAGTGTCGGAGTCGATACCGAGGTGCCTCAGCTCACGTAAGACCTGCATGTCAGCGGGATCAGACGTTACGATCGCGCCGCCTTCGAGCGTCGTGATCATCTTCACCGGGCCGAAGCTGAAACATGTGATGTCGCCGTGTGATCCGATCCGCCTGCCGGCCCGGACGGTGCCGAAAGCGTGCGCCGCATCCTCGATGACACGCAGCCCGTGCTCGTCCGCGATCGCCATCAACTCGTCGAGGTCGCACGGGAAGCCGAGATAATCGACGACCAGGATCGCCTTGGTGCGGGCAGTGATGAGCTCGCGAACCCGTTCGGGATCGATGTTGAGGTGGCGCGGTTCGACATCACAGAACACCACCTCGGCGCCGGTCCGGGTGATCGCCTGATGGCCCGCCACGTAGGTGAAGGCCGGACAGATCACTTCGTCGGACGGGCCGAGCCCGATGAGACGGGCGGCCAGGTGAAGCGCCTCGGTGCACGAGTTCGTGGCGACGACAGGACGTTCGGAGAGCCCTAGGTAGTCTCCGACGGCCTCTTCGAACTGCCGGCTCAATGCGCCCATGCCCAGCCACCCGGTCGCGAGGGCGTCCACTGCGGCCTGCTGGACGTCCTCGCCCAGATAGGGGCGGTACAGCGGCACCGTCTCGAGGCCTCGCCCCGTCGTTGTCGTCACGACCAGCACCTCCACGGTGCTTCGCCGCGCTCCCACAGGTCGTTGAGAAAGACCTTGTCCCAGATCGTGTCCATCCCGCGCCAGAAGCCGTGATGCTGGTATGCCGAGAGTTGTCCTTCGGCGGAGAGGGTCGCGAGCGGCTCCTTCTCCAGCAGGGTTGCGTCGCCGGCGATGTAGTCGAGGATCTTCGGTGACGAGACGAAGAATCCACCGTTGATCCAACCGCTGCTGCCTTGGGGCTTCTCGACGAATCGTGTCTGCGGCGAGGAGATGTCCAGCGTGCCGAAGCGCCCGGGCGGCTGTACCGCGGACACGGTCGCGATTGACCCTGACATCTCATGGTGCGCAACGACTTTGCGTATGTCGATATCGGCGACACCGTCGCCGTAAGTGAAGGAGAAGGTCTCGTCACCGATGTGCTCGCGTGCGCGCAGCAGCCGCCCACCGGTCATCGTGTCGAGGCCGGTGTCGAGGAGGGTGACACGCCATGGCTCGCCCTTCGACGAAAGGTTCTCGATCGCACCGGTACCGAGGTTCACGGTGACATCACTCGCATGCAAGAAGTAGTTCGCGAAGAACTCCTTGATCATGTAGCCCTTGTAGCCGAGCAAGACGACGAAATCGGTGATTCCGGCGGCCGCGTAGATCTGCATGATGTGCCAGATGATCGGACGTCCGCCGATCTCGACCATGGGTTTGGGGCGATCGATGGACTCTTCACTGATCCGGGTTCCCCTGCCTCCGGCAAGGATCACAGCTTTCACGGCGGATCACTCCTTCCATCGCAGATCGTGGTCGAGCGCTTCGCTGTCGAGTAGCTCGCGTAGAGCTCGCAGACGCACGAAATCGCTTCCGCCGAACCGGTCGGCACTCAAACCCTCGTCGACGTACGCGGCATAGATCTCCGCGATACCCGTTGCCAGGGTCCACTGAGGGGAGTAACCCGGTAGCGAGGTCTCGATCTTGGTGAAATCGACGACGTAGTTACGGATGTCGGCGCCGCCCTCGTCTGCGAAGGTCAGCTCGCAGTTCGGCACGATGTCGGCGACCATCTTGGCGACGTCGCGAATCTGATGATTCTCGTTCGTGCGGCCGACATTGAAGACCTCGTTGTGCACGGCGTCGGGCGGAGATCTGAGTACTACGACCATCGCGTGCGCGATGTCGCGAACGTGAACCAGCGGGCGCCAGGCCTCCCCGTTGCTCGTCAGCAGGACTCGTCCGGAGGTGACGGCGTGACCGACGAGATTGTTCACCACGACGTCTGTACGGAGGCGACGAGATATCCCGTATGCCGTGGCATTTCGAAGGAACGTCGGGCAGAAGCGATCGTCCGCCAATGGCCTGATCGCCTCTTCGGCGCGGATCTTTGATTCACCGTACGGAGTGACCGCGGTCATGTGTGCGTCCTCGGCGACCGCTCCGTCCGACCCGCTTCCGTAGAGGCTGCAGGACGACGAGAACACGAACCGCTCGACGCCGGCGGCTTTGGCGAGGCGGGCCAGCGTCAGACTGGCGCCGAGGTTGATGTCATAGGTGAGCTGCGGGTTGAGTTCGCTCACCGGGTCGTTGGACAGTGCGGCGAGGTGGACGACGGCCTCGAAACCGGCCAGGTGGCGCTGCGTGATGTCGCGGATGTCCATGCGAATGGCCGGTACCGCCACGGGTTTCGATCCGAAGTCGCGCCCGTGAAAGTAGTCGGTGTCGAGTCCGACGACATCGTGCCCCGCGGCGATCAGCATGGGGACCAGCTCGGCTCCGATGTAGCCGAGATGGCCGGTGACGAGAACTTTCATCGCAGCCCTCCGGCCGGTTGATCGACCTGACGCCATGGCGGCACCTGCCGAAATGCCGGATCTATTCCGGCGTAGACACTTTCGATATTCGATGTCATTCGCGACTCGGTGTAGTCGTCAGCGGTGACAAACGAATTCTCCGACATTGTCTGCCAACGGTCCTGGTCTCCCAGCACGGAATCGAGAATCTCGGCGTGACCCGCGGCCGGGGAGTCGAGAAGTACACCACACGAACCCGCGGCGACGATGTGCGCGATCTCGCCGCAGGGTGTTGTAGCCACAGGTGTGCCGCTGGCGAGGGCTTCGAGCGCTGACAGTGGTAACCCCTCCCAGCGCGAGGTGAGTAGGAATACCCGTGAATCCGAAACCCTTTCGCGTGTGTGCGTGTGGGTGTCGCCGATACTCACCTCGACAACGTCATCGAGATCGAGTTCCCGACGTCGTCGGAGAAACGCCTCTTGTAGCGGTCCCGGACCGGGCGCGATCCACAGGCATCTGAGTGTGTCGCGTCGTCCCGAAAGACTCTTCACCAGTTCGAGGAACAGGAGCGGGTCCTTTTGCTCGTCGAACCTCGCTACGTTCACGAGATCGTAGGACCGGTGTCCATAGCTTCGGGGCGTCTCGTCCAGCTTTCGTACTCCGTTGTTCACCACTGATATCTGGTGTGCAGACAGGTGCGGATACGCCGCGAGCAGCGACGTCTTGACGACGGTCGACACCGCAACGATCCGCGGGGTTCGATACGAGACCGTGGTGTGATCGGTGAGGATGTTGTGTACGTGTTCGATTGTGCGAGTGCGTCGCCCGAGGACGGCGCTGATGTAACCGAGGAATCGCTGCTGGCAGTGGATGACATCGGCAGCACGCACCGTTCGCAGAGCTGCAGGACCCGGAAGGCGGTGCGTCCGGATGCCCGAGTCGCCGAGCCGGTGGTCCCACTCGCCATGGGCGAGAGAGATGACCGCGACCTGATGACCCTCGCCGACCAGGTGCGTGACGAGTTGGAGGACGAAGTGGCTCACCCCACCTGGACTCATCCGATCGGTCATGACCACGATCCGCCGTCGCCGGACTTCGGCATTGTCGACACCCATGGTGTCCTCGCTCAACCGGCCGCGTGATGCGAGGGCGGATGGACATCATCGGGACCATGCGCGTCGGGCCGTTTTGTGGACGTACTCTTGCCATTCCGCGCCCGCCAGACGGTTCCGAGGACGCGTCTACCGTCACTGACCGCGTGTAAGTTGGAATATCCGGTGCGACGCGGCATTTCAACGCTCGGAACCTCGGCGATCCGAAGCCCCGCCTGGACGGCGCGAACAGTCATCTCCGCCTCGATCTCGAAGCCGGTCGCCTCCAGATCGAGCAGATCGAGGTACCGGCGATGAAAGGCGCAGAAGCCGTAGCACAAGTCGGTCAGGTCGGTTCTGTACAGACTGTTGAAGAACGCGAGTAGCCCCTGATTGCCCAGGCGCCGAAACCGGGTGATGTCGAGTGACCCGCCGCCACCCATGAATCTCGAGCCCTTGACGAAGTCGAATCCGTTGTCGAGAAAGTGTAGAAAGTGGGGAATCTCTTGTGGGGCCATACTGCCGTCGGCGTCCATCATGACGATGATGTCGCTGACTGCGTAGGCAAATCCGGTCCGCAAGGCGCTGCCTTTTCCGAAGCCGGTCTGTTGGACCACGGTGATGTCGTTCCGGCAGCTCCGTGCGGTGATAATCGTTGCGTCAGTCGAATTTCCATCGACGATTATGATCTCGTCGATGCCCTTGGGTATCTGCTCCAGCACCCAGCCGATGTTGAGCGCCTCGTTGCGAACCGGGATGACCAGGCTCACCGTGTGTCTCGTCGCGCCGCGATCTCGATGTGCGTCCGCTGTCGGTTCGGCCGGAATCGGTTTCGTATTGTGATGTCCTGCAACGGATATGGCTGTGTTGTTGTGTCCGGTCAATTCGATCATGTTGTTCCGATCCCGCGTCTGGTTCGGTCGCCACTCGAGGACGAGACTTCCCCCGGGAAGCGTCGACTGAGCGAGTTGAGCGTTCGCGTGTTCTGAGGTAGAGAGACGGTCGTCTTCCCCGACGACCTGCAAACTGCGTCGGCAGAATTCCTGCAACGAGCCTGGCAGAGTCCCATGTTGACAGGAGTCGCGCTCGGCCTTCGCCCGAGGAGCCGTTCGTCTGGACCAGTCGAACGATCGCGTGTCTGAAGTAGAAGTTGGTCGTCCTCCCCGACGACCTGCAGACAATGCTAGCAGAGGAAGTGCCTGTTCGGCGGGCGTGCGAGGGCGACCGAAGCTGTTTTTCCGGAATAAGGTTGACGTTTTGTAAAGACTGATGCCGCACCGTTATTCGCATGCCGAGCCCATACCTGTTCAGTATGGGAACCAGTGGAGTCGCGATCTTGCACAATGTCCGGCATTCTGGTGCCTATCGCGGACTCGGTTCGTAACGAATGGCTCGTCGCATCCGATGTGTAGCTGCACATCGGATGGATATGCGGAAAGTCCCTGCTGAGCGTCCGATGAAGGTTCGCGCGCGAACGCTCGCATTCATGCGGCGGCGCACATGCGGTTCCACCGTGATCGCATCGGCTCCGCCGACGGGTTTGAGTCCGACTGTTCACAGTGCGGTCGGCGGATCCCCCCGAACCGCCATCAGCGGCCATCGACGGCGTCTGGTGAATTCTCTCGGTACCAGTTGGGTAACGCTCGTCCGGAGACCGTGATCGAGTGCGTCGATGTGCCCGGTTCGGGGTGAACCAGCCGATCGCCCGCGGATGTCGCGGTGTTGCCGACCGGAAGCGCCGGGTTCCGCTGAACATGAGCGTCGAGCCGACGTCTGATCAAGTGGAGCCGCCCAGGGGAATCGAACCCCTGACCTATTCATTACGAGTGAATTGCTCTACCGACTGAGCTAGGGCGGCGTGCTACGCGAGGCAGCGCAGACGAGTCTAGCGAGGGTCGGAGAACGAGCAAAACCCGGGTCGTCGACGCAGGTGGAGCTTCCGTCGAAGTGGATGTCGGTCAGCCCGGGAAGTCCGAGCCGCAGACGACGGGCACCCGGTGATCCGGGTCGAGCGCGTTGCGGACCAGCGCCCCGACGGTCGGGGAGTAGGCCATCCCGACATGACCGATCCTCGACGCCGGGCACACATCCTGGACCAGCGTGTTGGTGATGTTGGGACCCGGCGGCATCAAGGTGAGCACGTACGGAGTCGAGATCTCGTCATACCGCGTCGCGAGGTTCACGTATCCGATCGATGGATGTCTCGGACCCCAATAGCTCTGTCCGGGTGCCCGAGCCGGCAGCCGATCGGTGAGGGAGCCGAGGCGCGAGTAGCCGCGGTTGGACGCGGACAGTCCGACGATCGTGCCCACCTGCGCCGCGCGTCCGGGTATCTGGGTGACAAGCTGGGCGATCGCGCCGCCCTGGCTGTGACCGACGAAGTCGATCTGCTTTGCGCCCGTGGCGCTGAGGACCCGCCCGACGAAGTCCGAGACCGTGCGGGCGGACTGCTCCTTGTTCCTTAGCCCGCCGGTGTTGCCACTCCAACTGGTCTGGCCGTAGGTCAGGCTGAACACGCAATATCCCGCGTTCGCCAGCGTGGGCGCGAGGTACGCCCAGTTGGCGCTCTGGTTCATGGCCGTCGCGTGCAGCAGTACGACGGGGTTGCGTCCGTCACGGTCACGGCAGTCGAAGCGATTGGCGCCGGGAGGCGACTCCAACGCCGGGCTCAGATACCGAGAGGCGATGGCGGTCGCCGCGTCGGTCGTGACCGGGAACGGGGCGGCGTGCGCGGTGCCCGCGGCGAGGCACAGAACTGCGGCCACCACCGCGACGAACGCTGACGTGACTCCGGCTCGGATGCGGTCCATGCAGAGGATTGTGGCCGACCGGACGGTAGGGGCACGGCGTTTCGCCTCTACTGGGCGTCGCGACGGCGGAACTCGACGCCACGCGGCGACAATTCGTACCCGACGACGAGGCTGTCGGTCAGTCCGAGCTTCTTGAGCTTGGTGATGTCCTGCTTCAATCCCGCTCTCTCCCGACCGAGTTCGGCCGCGAGGTCGGTCGACACCACCCCTGGGCGGCGGGCGATGGCGTCGAGCACTTCGCGCGTCCACGGTCCGCGATTGGACCGCGCGTCCATGCGATCGAGGCGGCTCCGGATCTCGTCTACATCGTCGTCGGACAGATCATCATCGGCGCGCAGGGCGATCCGCGGGTCCTCGCCGATGCACCGCAGTCCGATCCGGTACGTCGGGTTCTGGACGTTGACGCACAGGGCAGCGCGGACGTCGTCGGCAGCGTCGTATCCCGCGCGACGTGCTTCGTCGTCCGTGATCCGCTCGGGGTCGACGCGCTGCATCGACGTCACCTCGATCACGTGCGTCAGCGCGATGAAGCTCGAGCCCGGATGTATGCGCGGATCGCCCCATCGCCGGAAGGCGAGGTCGACTGTTCCATCGGCGACCCCGCGAGCAACTGCGGCCGTGAGAAGCACAGTCGCGACCCTAGCGAGCGGGGCGTTTCGGTGCAGGACCTGTGGTCAGGCGCCCGTGTCACCCCTGTGGATGAGAGCTGAGAGGTCCCTGAGAGCTGTTGTAGGGTGACCCGAGGTCAGCGACGGCACTGCCGACGTATTCGGGGGACCCCCTGCGTCGTGCTGTCGTTGAGCGCAACTTCACGACGACGCGATCACCGGCCGGGGGGAGGGATCTTTGGTGCCGCCGCGCGCTCCTGCTCTGTGGTTTCCCGACGTCCCGCCGTGGCCTGCCATCGATGCGACACCCGCCTTCGATCTGGCCGCTCACCTGGCCCGACACCGTTCCGTCGGCCCAGCTCACGCAGCTGCGCAGTCGTCCGGAGTGGTCGTCCTCGAGCGGCCGATGGAGGTTGTCGCGCCGCCGAGCAGGCCGGTGGTCGCCGGACCGGAAGTCATCACGCCACGCGTCCCCTCGGAGCTCGACGTGTTCCTGGCCGAGGCCGAGAAGTCGGTGCGAGCCAAGCGGAAGACCGGATCGGCTGGTCGCGGCGAGAAGTCCCCACGTGTCGGTTCGCCACTGCGAATCGCCGGTGCGGCAGCAGCGATTCTTGTGATTGTGGCCACAGTGTTGGGTGTAGTACTGACCCGCGGTGACGGACCCGAGGCGACGACGGCATCGACGTCGACCAGCGGTGCCACGTCTGCCGGGTTGGCAGCGTCCACATCGCCCGTGGTCCGGGAGCCCGCGTGTACCCAGCGCCCGGTGGGTGCCGGAACCACGGTGTCCGACGGTGACGACGCCGGCAATCAGGAGTCGGGCGCCGGGGCGATCCGTGCCTTCAACCACGCGTATTACGTCCTGCGTTCGGCGAGGGCGGCACGCGCGGTCGCAGCTCCCGGCGCGGTGGCCTCTGAGTACGTCATGCAGCAGTACATCAACCAGCGACCGCTCGGGACCCGGCATTGCTTGACAGTCTCCGACCGCGGACCCGGCGAGTACTCGGTGGTGCTGACCGAACTGCAGCCCGACGCGGCGCCCATCACCTACCGGCAGGTCATCCGCACCACGACCACCGGCGGCAAGTCCTACATCCAGTCCATTCGATCCGTTGAGTGAGTTTCTGCCCGCCACCGCGGGCGTACCAGAGAGGTAGTCGAGTAATGAGTCATGGTCGGGGTCGGCATCGGAAGCGTCGTGTGCCGAGTGGTCCGTTGCTGTCGGTGACGTCGGCGGTGGTCGCGGTGTCGATCACCGCGGGCGCGGGGGCGGCGTTTGCGGTGCCGGAGCAGGGTGGGACCAGTCCGGGTGATTCGGCTCCCGGTCAGGGTGGCACGAGTCCGGGGGATGTGTCTCCGGATGGTGGTGCCGGGGCTGAGGCGACTGTCGAGCCGGTTATGGTTCCGGGTCCGGGCAGTATTCCGGGTCCGCCGGTGGAGGCGCCGTATCAGGCGTACACGGCGCCTGGGTCTTATTCGTATGACGAGCCGTACACGCCGTTGATCAACAATCGGGTGGCTCCGCGGGTTGCTCCGCCGGTTCGGCCGATTGCGCCGCCGCCGGAGAAGATTCGTGTGGGCAACTTCGTCACCGACATCCCGCAGGGCATGTCGAAGCGGGATGTGAACTCGATCAATGCGTGGTCGGCGTATGGCGAGGCCAAGATTGCGCAGGGTCTGATCTCTGCTGGTGTGCCGGAGGACGAGGCGACTCGTCGTGCTGCTGCGACGATCATCGGTGTGATGGCCGGTGGTACCGCGGGTGCTGTCGCGCTTGGTATTCCGTCGGCGGTTGTGGGGGCGGGGGTAGGCGCAGGAGTAGGAGCAGGCATCGGACTAGGTGTGGGGTCCGTGCTCGGATTCGTTAACTTGGTTCCCGCGGTTGGAACCGGTGCCGGTATCGGAGCGGCAGTCGGAGGGATCGGCGCGGGCGCCGCGGGTGCGGCGATTGGTTTCGCTATCGGCGGGACTGCCGGCGGAGCCCTCGCCTACGCACTGGGAGCGGGAGACCCCGGAGCGAACCCAGATGAGCCGTGGCGCCAAAAGCGTCCGCGTCACGCACTTCCGGATGCCAGCGGACCGAACCAGTTCGAGTTTCATCTGTCGGCAGATCACGCACGCCGCTCAGGACTGCCTGCGGTGGACTACGTGGTGAACCACCGTGGCGACGTTGACGCAAAGATCGGAGCCTCGACTTTCAAATGGTCTGGTGTGCAGGCTCGATCGCCGTACGCGGTATTTGGTCCGCACGCTGAGAAGTCGGTTCGTGCCTGGACCCGTTCTCAGTCCGACAGTCTGAAGAACGCAATCCCCGGCGGGGACGTGCTGTGGCCTGCGGAAGCGGCGGGCGCTGATAGGCCCGGACTCTAGCGGTTCGGATATGTTCGCTGTCGTGTGGTCATAAAAGGAGAGTATCGATGAGACGATTGATTGTAGTTTGTTTGGCTGCGCTTGTCGCTTCTGTAGCCACCTTTGCAGGGACTGGAAGTTCACAGTCTGCACCACTCCCACTTCAGTTCGCGGTGCTGGGTGACAACTTTGGGACGATCGGGAACCACTCATTTTGCCGGGGAGCTATCAACGTCCGGCTTTCGGTTCCGAAAGGCAAGAAAGGTGTAGTCCGCGTGACTGCAACTTCCCATGGATTCACTGGAGACGGGCCTGGGTGGAGAAGAAATCCAGTGTGCCGCATGGTTCTTGGCACCGAGTTCATTAGCGCACGTGGGTATCTCGTGCCGAAGTACTCCAACGTCGCATTCGGACCAAAACCCGGAACCAGAGTGGTGCAAGACGTGCACACGGGCTCGGGCCCAGTGGCAATTGAGACTCGGACGTATGCGCCCAATAGCGGATTCCGTCAGATCTACTCGCGAGGGGTCAGTTACTACGTTCTCGTTCCCTGAAATCGAGCGTTACAGCCAAAGGCCCTGGGCGAGTTGCATGCCCTTCGACGGGCGCTGCTTGCTGCGAGGCGCGCAATTCCGACGAGAAGCAGAATAGTCCTAGCGACGGAGAGTTGGACGTGAAGAAACTGGCTATTGTGGTTTTGCTGGCCGCATTCGCGGCGGCGATGGTGTCTGGTGTCGGTCAGGCGACTGCTGCGCCGATTCCGAACATCGCGCTCTACGGCAACAACTTGGGCACGATGGGCGACCATTCCTACTGCCGCGGGACCGTCAACGTGACGATCCGTACACCGCAGAACAAGCGTGGCGTTGTCCGGGTCACTGCACGGTCCGCTGGTTTTGTTGGAGAAGGTGCGAGCTGGAAGCGGAACCCGAACTGCCGCGTGCTATTTCAAACGACGTATACCAGCATCCGGGGTTACGCGCTGCACAAGTGGGTGCCGGCGACGTTCGGCACCCGCCCCGGATCAAAGAAGGCATGGGATGTCCCGACCGGGTCGGGGCCGGCGACGGTCGGAATCACGACCTACGCCATCAACAACCCAGTTCGGACACCGACCGGTGGACTCGTCGGATTCCACATGCTCGTTCCCTGACCCCAGATGACCAACCCAACCATCCCACGCGACGGCGACCCGCAGGCCTGGGCCGAGCGGGCCGTCGTCGTGTGCGGGACAGCCGGTGGCGTTGGGACGTCGGTTGTTTCGGCGCTGCTTGCCGAGCATCGGGCGTCGTCGACGCTCGGGTTGCTCTCATGGTGGGTGGACGCCTCGGGCAACGATTGCGACATCGAGCTGCGACTGCGTGGTTCGGGGAATCAGGAACTGCTCCGCACGGCGTCGGGGACCGGCCTGTGGCTTCCGCCTGACGATGCGACGGCCACCGATGCCGTCGTCGAAACGTGGCGGCAGGGCGCGGTTCCCGTTGTCGACGCGGGTGCCCATCCGCTCACGCTGCTGCCCGAGCTCGCCGAAGACGACCTCCCGAACCTCACCCCGGTTCTCGTCATCGCGGCGCGACCCGACCTGCTCAACCGCGCCCGCGTCGTCTTCGCCGAATGGGACCGGGCAGGCGTACTCGAGAAGACGATCGTCGTCATCTCCTCGCAAATGCCGACCACCCACGACGACGGACTCGCCGACATGCTGGTCAATGTGGTGTCCGGGGCAGTCGGCGGCGTGATCGGCCTCGACTACGACCCCGTCATCGGCGCGGGTACCGCCCTCGATCAGGATGCGCGCCGCGGGTTCCTTCCGGCGACACACCAAGCGATCGCAACACTTGCCGCGGCGACCACCAATCGAAGCTGAACCGCGCGCACCCTTTCGTAAAGCCGATGAAGCGGGCAGCATGGGGCGGTATGACCGGCTCAACCCGCTCACCGCTCACCACCGCCCAGGCTGCCGAGATGGTGGCCGATCCCTGGCGCGTCATCGCCGACAGGCTGGTCGCCGCCTACAACACCGGCTCGATGGTGCGCGGCGGTGAGTTCGTCGCGAAGATCATCGACGCCGCCGAGGAAGCGAACCACCACCCCGACATCGATCTGCGTTACGGGACAGTGCATCTCGTGCTCACCACGCACAGTGCGCATCAGCTCACCGAAGCCGATGTCGCGCTGGCGAACCGGATCACCGGCATCGCCGCGGACCTCGGCCTCGAACCTGCGTCCGCACCCGTCACGCAGTTCAACCTGGCCATCGACGCCCTCGACATCCCGGCCATCCGGCCGTTCTGGAAAGCGGTGCTGGGTTACGGCGACGCCAGCGAGCGCGAACCCGTCGACCTCGTCGACCCCGCCGGCCGACTGCCCAGCGTCTGGTTCCAGCAGATGGATGAGCCTCGCCCGCAACGCAACCGCATGCACGTCGACCTGTGGATTCCGACCGACGAACTCCACGAGCGTCTGCAAGCCGCGATCACCGCCGGCGGACAACTGCTCACCGACGAGTACGCACCGGCCTTCTGGGTGCTCGCCGACGCCGAGGGCAACGAGGTGTGCCTGTGCACCTGGCAGGACCAGAACTATTGAGCCCTCTCTGACCAATGGACCTCAACTCGACTGCCAGACTTCGATCGAAGTCTGGCAGTCGAGTTGAGGTCTGGCAGTCAGTGCTGAGCGACTACGAGCAGTGCCCCTCCGCGCGGGCGACCTCGGCGACAGCAGCCGCGACGGCCGGGGCGACCCGGTCGTCGAGCGGGCTGGGCACGATGCGATCGGCGCGCAGGTCGTCGGCGACGACCGAGAAGATGGCCTCTGCCGCAGCGATCTTCATACCCTCGCTGATGCGGCGTGCGCCTGCGTCGAGGGCACCCTTGAAGACGCCGGGGAACGCGAGCACGTTGTTGATCTGGTTCGGGAAGTCGCTGCGGCCGGTCGCGACGATCGCGGCGTACTTGGCCGCGGCCTCCGGATGGATCTCCGGGTCGGGGTTCGACAGCGCGAAGACGATCGAATCGTCGTTCATCGACGCGATGAGCTCTTCGGGGATGAGTCCCGCTGAGACACCGATGAAGACGTCGGCGCCGGCGAGGGCCTCGACCGCGCCGCCGGTCAGTCCGCGCGGGTTGGTGCGGGAGGCCAGTTCGCTCTTCGACTCGTTCAGTCCGTCCCGTCCCTGGGACACGATGCCCTTGGAGTCCAGCACCACGACGTCGGAGATGCCCACTGCCAGCAGGATGTTCGCGCAGGCGACGCCCGCGGCGCCGGCGCCCGAGATCACGACCTTCAGGCCGGCGAGGTCGCGGCCGAGGTGGGTCGTCGCACCCTTGAGGGCGGCGAGTACGACGATCGCGGTGCCGTGCTGGTCGTCGTGCATGACCGGGCAGTCGAGGGCCTCGATGACTCGACGCTCGATCTCGAAGCATCGGGGCGCGGAGATGTCCTCGAGGTTCACGGCGCCGAAGCTCGGACGCAGCCGGATGAGGGTCTCGACGATCTCGTCGGGGTCCTGGGTGTCGAGGACGATCGGGATCGAGTTGAGTCCGGCGAAGCTACGGAAGAGTGCGGACTTGCCCTCCATGACCGGCAGCGAAGCGCGCGGTCCGATGTCGCCGAGTCCCAGAACTGCCGATCCGTCGCTGACGACGGCCACCAGCCGGTCGGTCCACGTGTACTTGTTCACCAGGGTGGCGTCGGTGTCGATCGCGCGCGACACCTGGGCCACGCCCGGGGTGTAGGCGATCGACAGGTCGCGCTGCGTGTCGATGGGGGCGCGCAACTCCACCGAGAGCTTGCCGCCGACGTGCGCCAAGAAGATCTCTTCATCGGTGATGGGGTGATCGGCGATCGTGGGTTCGGTGTAGGGGGTCTCACCCATACGTGTGTCCTCCGTGCTCGTCACGGGTCCTCCTGGAATGCCGCGAAATATGCGGGTTGCATCGTCTCGCCGGCCACGCTGCCCGCGAGCTAGAAGTGATCCGCATCGACGCGAGCGGGTGGACTCAGCGGACGCGGGTCGGGCTCGTGTGAGCGGGGTGACGCTCGTTACGGCCGGATTAAGTGTCTCACCGTCTGGGATTGTGCCGATAGGTGGGTCGGGCCAGGTAGACCACCCAATGGTCATTGGTAAGGTACAACTTGTGTCTATGTTGCATGCGACCACCGAATCTGCTGCTGAGCGGGTATACGCCGAGGTCAAAGAGCAAATACTCACAAACGAGATTGCCGGCGGTGAGCTGATCAGCGAGGGCGAGATCGCTGCGAGGTGCTCTGTGAGCCGCACTCCGGTGCGCGAGGCATTCCTGCGTCTGGAGACAGAGGGCTGGATGCGCCTCTACCCCAAGCGCGGGGCGCTCGTGGTGCCGATCGGCGAGCGCGAGATCCGGGACGTCGTCGACGCTCGGCTCCTCCTCGAACGGCACGCGGTCCAGTCGGTGGTCGCGCGCCCGGCCGCGACCGCCGCACTCGTGCGGAGTCTGCGCGACAACCTGACCGCGCATCGCAGAGCAGACGCCGCTGACATCCGGCAGTTCGCGCGGATCGACGCCGAGTTCCATCAGCTGATCGCCGCAGCCGGCGACAATCCGTTGCTCTCCGACTTCTACACGACGTTGGGGGAGCGCCATCGTCGGATGACGACGGCCTCGGTCCACCGGGACGCCGCCGTCGCCGCCCGAATCCTCGACGACCACCTCGCGCTCCTCGACGCCGTCGAGTCCGCCGATGCCGACCGCTTCGACGAGCTGCTCGCCGGCCACCTCGTCGCGGTCCACGATCTACCCGGACACGACCTCCCCGGGGCACGGGCGTGAGCGCCGGCCGCGCGCGCTTCGGATGGCCCGCCGTCGCGCTCGCCGTGTTCGCCACCGCGTGGGGCGGCAACGAGTTCACGCCGCTGCTGGTGATGTACCGCCAGATCACCGATCTGTCACCGGTGGTCGTCGACGCGCTGCTGTTCGCCTACGTGCTGGGCATCGTGCCCGCTCTGCTGATCGGTGGTCCGCTGTCGGACCGGCTGGGTCGACGACCACTCATGCTGCCCGCCCCGCTGTTCGCGGCCGTCGGTTCGGGCCTGCTGGCCGCAGGATCGGAGTCGGTGGCGCTGCTCACCGCAGGGCGCGTGTGCAGCGGGATCGCGCTGGGTCTGTCGATGGCCGTCGGCGGGAGCTGGATCAAGGAGCTCTCCGACCGCGACGGCGCGCGGACCGGGGCCGGTGCCGGTCGCGCGGCGATGAGCCTCACCGCCGGTTTCGGCGTCGGGGCGGGAGTGGCCGGTGTGCTCGCGCAATGGGGACCCTGGCCGCACGTCCTGCCCTATCTGATCAACATCGGCGTCGCGGTCGTGGCGGCGAACCTGATCGTGCTGGTGCCGGAAACGCGTGCCCGGCAGGCTTCTCCGGGGCGTCTGCGCGACGACCTGCGCATCCCGTCCGCAGGTCATCGTCGTTTCCTGGTCGTCGTGATGCCGCTCGCACCCTGGGTGTTCGGTGCCGCGGCGTCGGGCTATGCGATCGTCCCCGCCCTCATGTCCGCGCGCACCGCGGGAGCGCCGATCGCGTTCGCCGGCCTGTGCTGCGTGGTCGGTCTGACCGCCGGTTTCGGCATCCAGTCGCTGGGGCGGCGGATCGACCGGCCGGGGAGTATCCGCGGAGTCGTCGTCGCCCTGGTGGTGCTCGTGGTCGGAATGGTCCTGGCGGCGGTGGCCGCCCACGTGCTGACCGTCTGGGTCGCGCTCCTGGCGTCGACGGTGCTCGGCTGTGGCTACGGCATGGCGATGATCGCCGGTCTCCTGGAGGTGCAGCGCATCGCCGGCCCCGACGACCTCGCCGGTCTCACGGCGGTCTACTACGGCGTGACCTACCTGGGCTTCGCCGTGCCTGCGGTGCTGGCGTGGATCTCGGAGACGTGGGTGGGGATCTCGTATCCGATGATGTTCGGGTTCGGGGCCGTCGCCGCCGTCGTGTGCTTGGCGGTGACACTCGTCGGGCATCGACGCCACGGGCCGGACGCCGCGGTCGACCCGCATGCCCCGCTCGCGACCGCAGACCTCGGGGCCGCCCGGGCGCGGTGACCCGGCACCGCCGCGCAACCACCCGGTACCCTGCTGGGAGTTTGGTCGGCCACCGCAGGCGGTGTGGTCGACGGTGCGACGGGGAGTGCAGCGGGTGAGTGTGGAAAGGCGCGGGCGATGATGCTTGGGGCATGGGTCGTCGTGGTGTCGGCGCTCGTGCTGATCGTGCCGGGCGCGCTCGTCGGCCGGCGGATGAACCTCCCGTGGCCGGTCGCGCTGGCCGCCGGCCCGCCCATCACCTTCGCTCTCGTCTCGATCCTGACGGTGCTGTACTCGATCGTCGGTTTCGAGTGGAACGGGGTGTCGGCGCTCGTCGGCCTGGTCTTCGCGGTCGCCGGCGCCTGGATCTATTCGGCGCTGCTGCTCACGCGCCGGGGTAGACGGCTGGCGCCGCCATCCGAGGACACCGGTGAACACCGGGTGGGCCGCACGGCGGTGCTGCGGGTCGCCGCGGGCCTCGCACTCGGGGGCATCGTCATCGCCGTCACCTGTATCCGGCCGATCGTGAACACCGCGTTCGCGGGTCTCGGCAACATCTCGCAGGTGTGGGACTCGTTGTGGCACGCCAGTTCTCTGCGCTGGATCCACGAGACGGGCATCGGCTCGGCCATGCGTATGGGCGAGCTGATGAACTACGACACCCAGGGCTTCAACTACTACCCGAACACCTGGCATGCGCTGGGCGCGCTGCTGTTTCCGCTGACCGGCGTCGACCCGGTGGAGCTCTACAACACCTATTCGCCTGCGGTGCTTGCGGTAACCGTGCCGCTCGGCGTCGCGTCGCTGGCCTACTGGTTCGCGCGGCACCGCTACGACGTCGACTCGGCCGCCTTCATCGCCGGCACGGCGGGAGCGCTGAGCGCGCTGTTCCCGTCGCTGCCGTACGTCGAGATCCAGCTGACCTCCGTGCCCAATGCGGTGGGCGTCAGCCTGGCGCCGGTGGCCGCCGTGCTCGTGATGAGCGTCGTCTCGGACCGCTCCCGTGTGTTGCCCGCCGCGCTTGCCGTTGCCGGTGTGACCGCCACGCACCCGTCCGGTCTCATCGTCGTCGGCGTGATCGTCGGCCTATGGTGGCTGTGCGAGGGTCTGTGGCGTCCGGTTGCCGGGCGCCTGCGCGACCTTGCGGCCCTGGCGGTGACGGCCGTGCTGACACTGGTCCTCATCGCGCCGGTGGTGCTGGGTACCATCCGGGTCGCCGACACCAACGAGCTCCCGTTCTTCGACTTCCGCGAGGACACGATCGGCGTGCTCGACGGACTTGTCAAAGGTGCGTTCAACGGGACGATCCCGCTCGAACTCGACCACTTCCCGGTGTGGCCGCTGATCGCCGTCACCCTGCTGGGCCTGATCGCGCTGGCCTGGTCGCGGTGCTGGGCCGGGCTCGCCGCGTGGTTCGTGTTCGCGCTGGTCACCGCCAACGCCATGGTGTCTCTCGGCCCGCTGTCGGCGCCCCTCGGGGTGATCGGCGGGTACTTCTACAACTCGCCGCATCGCCTCACGTTCGTCGTCGCGATCATCTCGGCGGCGGCCGCCGGTGTGGCGATCGGCGCTCTCGCGCTGGGCGTGGCCGGCTTCGTCCGACGCCGCGCGGTGTCCGGTCAGGCCGAGGGCCGGGAACCGGGCGAGACGACGTCGGGGAAGGCGGGCTGGGTGGTGGCCGCGACGTATGTGGTGCTGCTGGCGCTGATCGCCGGCGCCGCCGTCGTCCGCTATCCGCCGAATGCGCAGATCGCGTCGAAGGAGCGGGGCGGCAAGTACGTCGGCCCCGACGACCTCGCCGCCTACGCATGGCTGGCGTCGCAACCCGATGCCCAGGACGTGCTCGTCCTGAACAACCTCGACCAGGGGACCGGCTGGCTCTACCCGGTCACCGGGGTCACACCCATGTTCCCGTTCTATCGGGCCAACGAGTTCTCGGAGCGGCAGCGCGACGTGTTCTGGGGTGTGTCGAAGATCGGCGCCGACCCGGCGATCGACCAGATCGTGCGAGACATGAACGTGCACTACGTCATCGACTCGCCGCCGAGCTACTGGGAGTTCCAGCGCGGCATGCCCGATCCCTCGCGGGGTCACCAGGGGGACCCGTTCCTGTCGCTACGGCAGAACGGTGCGCCCGGACTGACCGAGGTGTTCCGCCGCGGCGACGCCGTGATCTACCGCGTCAACGACCTGGTCTATCCGCCGCCCGCGCCCTGATCGTCCTGCTCGCTGCTCCTCGAACCCGAAAGAAGCGACCCCCCTCCGCTCCCTGCTCCCCTAACCCGAAAGAAGCGACCCCCCTCTGCTCCCTGAGGTGCGAGGAGCGCAAGCGACGAGCCTCGAAGGGCCGGCGAGGCACGTCACCACGCCCTTCGTGGCTCGCTTCGCTCGCACCTCAGGGAGCAGAGAGGACGCCGCTGGCACCTCAGGGAGCAGAGGGGATGCCGCCGGCACCTCAGGGAGCAGAGGGGATGCCGCCGGCACCTCAGGGAGCGGAAGGGGGGTCAGTGGTCACGAGCAGGGGCTAGCGTCGACACATGCGGCCCTGGATGTGTGTCTTCTGCGCCAACGAGTTCCCGCCGGGCGAGACCCCGCCCGCGATGTGCCCGATCTGCGACGACGACCGGCAGTGGCTCCCGGAGAGCGGACCGGGTTTCATGCCGTTGGACGAGACCGCCGACAACGCACTGACCACCGACGAGGTGGAATCCGGCCTGACCGCGCTGACGGTGCGTCCGTCGGTCGGGATCGGGCAGCGCGGCTTCGTGATCGCCACGTCCGACGGGAACATCCTGTGGGAGCCACCGGGGTTCATCGGGCCCGCGCTGGTCGAGTGGCTCGAACGGCACGGCGGGCTCGCCGCCGTCGCCGCCAGCCACCCGCACCTCGTCGGCGCGAGTGTGTCGCTCAGTCATCGATTCGGTCGGGTGCCGGTGTACTACAACGACTTCGACCGACGCTGGGTAACCCGCCCGGACCCGGTGATCGAATTGTGGACCGACACGGCTGATCTTCCCGGCGGGGTGCGACTCGTCCGGTGCGGTGGGCACTTTCCCGGGAGCGCGGTCCTCCACCTACCCCACGCCGCGAACGGGCGGGGCGCGATCCTGACCGGTGACACCGTCAAGGGCGTGATGCAACCGGGCATGGTCACCTTCATGCGCAGCTACCCGAACATGATTCCGCTGTCGCCGCGGCTCGTCCGCCAGATCGTCGACCGTATCGGTGAACTCCGGTTCGACCGGCTCTACGACGCGTTCGGCGTCGTGATCGACCACGACGCCCGCGGCGTCGTCGAAACCTCCGCCCGGCGCTACATCGGCTGGGCGACAGACGAGATCGTCGACCCCGACGACCCGCACACGCCCGCCTGAGCGGGGGCCGGGGACCGCCTCAGGCGTCCGGGTACCCCTTCGGATTGCCCGACTGCCACCGCCAGGTGTCCGCGCACATGTCGTCGATGGTCTTGTCGGCGTGCCAGCCCAGGTCGGCGTTCGCCCGAGTCGGGTCGGCGTAGGACGCGGCGATGTCACCGGCACGACGGGGAGCGACCTCGTAGGGGATGGGTCGGCCGCTGGCCCGCTCGAACGCGTGCACGACCTCGAGGACCGAGACGCCCTGGCCCGTACCGAGATTCCACGTCGACATGCCGGCCCCTCCGGTGCTGATCCGGTCGAGCGCGGCGACGTGACCCGCGGCCAGGTCGTCGACGTGGATGTAGTCGCGGACACCGGTTCCGTCCGGGGTGTCGTAGTCGTCGCCGAACACCGACAACTTCTCGCGCCGGCCGACCGCGACCTGCGCGACGAACGGCATGAGGTTGTTGGGGATGCCCGACGGGTCCTCGCCGATCGTCCCGCTCGGGTGAGCGCCCACGGGGTTGAAGTAGCGCAGCGCCGCGATACGCCACAGATCCGAACTCGCGGCGACGTCGCGCAGGATCTGCTCGATCATCACCTTGGTCCAGCCGTACGGGTTGGTCGCCGACGTGGGCAGATCCTCGGTCATCGGCAGTTCGGGCTCGGCACCGTAGACCGTCGCCGAGGACGAGAACACCAGCGTGTGCACGTCGTGGCGCTCCATCGCGCGGAGCAGCGCGAAGGTCGTGCCGAGGTTGTTCTGGTAGTAGTCGAGCGGTTTGGCCACCGACTCGCCGACCGCCTTGTACCCCGCGAAGTGGATGACCGCGTCGATGTCCTCGTGGGCGAAGAAGTGTTCGGTCTTGTCGACGTCGGCGAGGTCGAAGGCGTGCACCGGGATGGAACGCTCGGTCAGCGCCTCGAGCCGACCGACGACAGTCGGTTTGGCATTGCTGAAATCGTCGACGATGACCACGTCGTGTCCGGCGGAGACCAATTGGACGACGGTGTGCGAGCCGATGTAGCCCGCGCCGCCGCTCACGAGTACGCGCATGACCACCACCGTATGCGGCGACCCTGAGAACCGGCCACGCGTGTCGTGTCAGCCGGTGACGCGTTCGGTGGCGGCGTATTTCTGTTCGACTGATTCTTTGGTGGGTTGCCACCAGGCGGGGTGGTCGCGGTACCAGTCGATGGTGGCGGCCAGGCCGGTGCGGAAGTCGAGGTAGGAGGGGGTCCAGCCGAGTTCGGTGCGCAGGCGGGTGGAGTCGATGGCGTAGCGGCGGTCGTGGCCGGGGCGGTCGGTGACGAAGTCGAAGGCGTCGGTGGGCTGGTCGAGGAGTTCGAGGATGGTTTCCACGACGGTGCGGTTGTCGACTTCGCCGTCGGCGCCGATGAGGTAGGTCTCACCGATGCGGCCGCGGTCGATGATGGTCCAGACGGCGTCGTTGTGGTCGTCGACGTGGATCCAGTCGCGGATGTTGCGGCCGTCGCCGTAGAGCTTGGGGCGCACGCCGGAGAGCACGTTGGTGATCTGGCGGGGGATGAACTTCTCGATGTGCTGGTAGGGGCCGTAGTTGTTGGAGCAGTTGGAGATGGTCGCGGCGACGCCGAAGGAGCGGACCCAGGCGCGGACGAGGAGGTCGCTGCCGGCCTTGGTCGAGGAGTAGGGGCTCGACGGGTTGTAGGCGGTGGTCTCGGTGAAGCGGGCGGGGTCGTCGAGGTCGAGGTCGCCGTAGACCTCGTCGGTGCTGATGTGGTGGTAGCGCACCTGGTGGGTGCGGACGGCTTCGAGCAGGGTGTAGGTGCCCACGAGGTTGGTGGTGACGAAGGCCGACGGGTCGGCCAGGGAGTTGTCGTTGTGGGATTCGGCGGCGAAGTGCACGACGAGGTCGGCCTCGGCGACCAGGCGGTCGACGAGGGCGGCGTCGGTGATGTCGCCCTCGACGAGTTCGACGCGGTCGGCGACCGGGGCGAGGGTGTCGGGGTTGGCGGCGTAGGTGAGTTTGTCCAGGACCCGGATCGAGGTGTCGGGGCGGGTGGCCAGCGTGCGCAGCACGAAGTTGGCGCCGATGAACCCGGCACCCCCGGTCACGAGAACACGCACGTGCGACGCCTTTCGTCGAGGTCGGTGGACGCCGTCACTCTACCGAGCAGCCGGTGCGGGCGTCCCGGGTGAACGCATGGTGGCACGACGCACCTGGCGTCGCGGAGGGTGTCGGGCATTACCCTGATCGCCATGAAAGGGATCATCCTGGCCGGCGGTACGGGCACCCGGCTTCACCCCATCACGCAGGGGGTGAGCAAACAGCTCGTCCCGGTCTACGACAAGCCGATGATCTACTACCCGCTCTCGACGCTCATGCTGGCCGGCATCCGCGACATCCTGATCATCACCACCCCGCACGACGCCCCGGCCTTCGAGAACCTGCTCGGCAACGGGGACCAGTTCGGCATCAACCTGACCTACAAGACCCAGCCCTCGCCCGACGGCCTCGCCCAGGCCTTCGTCCTCGGCGCCGAGCACATCGGGACCGAGTCGGTCGCACTCGTGCTCGGCGACAACATCTTCTACGGCCCCGGTCTCGGCAGCCGGCTGCAGGGTTTCGAGAACCTCGACGGCGGTGCGGTCTTCGCCTACTGGGTGGCCAACCCGGAGGCCTACGGCGTCGTCGACTTCGACGCCGACGGCACCGCCATCTCGCTGGAAGAGAAGCCCGCCGACCCGAAGTCGAACTTCGCGGTGCCCGGTCTGTATTTCTACGACAACGACGTCGTCGACATCGCCCGTGACCTGAAGCCCAGCGCCCGCGGCGAATATGAGATCACCGACGTCAACGCGCACTACCTCGACCGCGGCAAGCTGTCGGTCACCGTGCTGCCCCGCGGGACGGCCTGGCTCGACACCGGAACGTTCGACAGCCTGCTCGACGCCGGCAACTTCGTGCGCACCGTCGAACAACGGCAAGGGCTGAAAATCGCTGTTCCGGAAGAGATCGCCTGGCGCCAGGGTTATCTGAACGACGATGAGCTGCGGGCTCGGGCCGACACATTGCGCAAGTCGGGTTACGGTGACTACCTGCTGGAGCTCCTTCAGCGTGGCAAGGGTTTCTGACGCGAAAGGCTTCTCATGAAGGTCCGCCCACTCGCCATCGAGGGTGCCTGGGAGTTCACGCCGGTCCAGCACGGCGACGCCCGGGGGTTGTTCGCGGAGGCGTTCAAGGCCGATGTGCTGGCCGAGGCCATCGGGCACCGCTTCGACCTCGCGCAGGTGAATCTCTCGGTGTCGGCCGCCGGCGTCCTCCGCGGTGTCCACTTCGCCGACGTCCCGCCGGGACAGGCCAAGTACGTCACCTGCCCCAGCGGTGCGATCCTCGATGTCATCGTCGACATCCGGGTCGGCTCACCCACTTTCGGTGCGTACGACACCGTCCTGCTCGACGATGTCGACCGCCGGGCGGTCTACCTCGCAGAGGGACTCGGACACGCGTTCTGTGCCCTCGCCGACAACTCGACCGTGACCTACCTCTGCTCCACCGGTTACAACCCGACCGGTGAACACGGCATCAATCCGCTCGATCCCGAGCTCGCCATCGACTGGCCGACGCGGGCACGCGACGGTTCACCCCTGGAATTCGAACTCTCCCCGAAGGACACCGCTGCGCCGGGGCTTTCCGAAGCACGTGAGTCGGGCCTGCTCCCGGTTTACGACGAGGTGGCCGAGTTCCTGCGGGCCCGACGTAGCTGAGGCGTCCGAACGCCGAAACGTGTACGGCGTGGCCGTACACGTGCCGGGGCGGGCGGAAGTCAGCCGTTGGTCGACCGCCGGAAGGCGGTGACCGCCCAGAAGTAACCGACGACCAGGAACACCACACACCAGCCCAGCGCCCACGGCCAGCGATCGCTGATGTCGAGACCCATGAGGAGTCCGCGAAGCGTGTCGGCGATCGGACTGAACGGCTGGTACTCGGCGAACTGGCGGACGCCGTTCGGCATGCTGTCGGTCGGGACCAGCCCACTGCCCAGGTAGGGCAGGAACAGCAACGGCAAGGGCATGTTGCTGGCACTCTCGGGGTTCGGCGCGACGACGCCCATGGCAACCGCGATCCACACCAGGCCCGCGGTCAGCAGCAGGAGTAGACCGCCGGCCGCGAACCAGTCGAAAAGGCTTGCGTCGGCGCGGAATCCGAGTGCGAAGGCCACCGCCAACAGGAAGCAGACCGCGACGACACCCTGGATCAGGGCGCCGACGAAGTGTCCTGCCAGGATCGCCGTCGGCGGAGTGGCCAGCGATCGCAACCGGTTGATGATGCCCTCGGTGACGTCCTGGTTGACCGAGACAGCCACCGCCACCGTCAGGAACGACGGCACGAAGAGGAGCAGGCCGGGCAGCAGATAGTTGATGTACTTTCCGTCGATCGGGCCGTCCGCGGACAGTGCGCTCTCGATGGCACCGCCGAAGAAGTAGGTCATCATCAGCAGGATCACCACCGGCATGGCGATCGTCGAGAACATCATGGTGGGATAACGCCGCAATCGGATCAGATTGCGTCGCACCATCACAGCGGAGTCCGACAGGGTGTGGTCGAGCGTGGTGGTCATGGCTTCTCCTTAGTTGGTGGCGGCGGCGCGGCCGGTGATCGTGAGGAAGACGTCGTCGAGATCCGGTGTGTGCACCGAGATCCCGGAGGCGTCGATGTTCGCTTCGTCGAGGGTGGACAGGACGTCCCGGACCGCGCCGATGCCGGCACCCCCCGGCACGGCGAGGGTGTTCTCGCCCGGGGTGTCCACCGCCGAAGGGAAGCGGACCCGCGCCCGTTCGAGGTCGTCGGCGTCGGTGAAGTTGATCCGGATGTACCCGCCGGGGACGAGTCGTTTCAGTTCGGCGGCCGTGCCCTCGGCCACGATTCGGCCCCGGTCGAGCACGGCAATGCGGTCGGCGAGATGGTCGGCCTCCTCCAGGTACTGCGTGGTGAGGAAGATGGTCGTGCCGCCGGCGACAAGGCCGCGGACGGTGTCCCACACCGTGCGACGAGACCGTGGGTCGAGTCCGGTCGTCGGCTCGTCGAGAAAGATGATCGCTGGTTCGCCCACCAGCGTCATGGCCAGGTCGAGGCGCCTGGTCATGCCGCCGGAGTACTCGGCGACCCGACGGTCGGCGGCCTCGGTGAGGTCGAAGTCGGCGAGCAGTCGGTCGACCCGTTCACGGGCCGCCGTCCTCGACAGGTGCCGCAACCGGGCAACCATGGTGAGGTTCTCTCGTCCGGTCAGCAGTGTGTCGACCGCGGCGAACTGACCGGTCAGACCGATCTGTGCGCAGATCTCCGTGCGGTCGGTGCGCGGATCGAGGCCGGCGATCTCCACCTCCCCGTCGTCCGGGTGCGACAGCGTGGACAGGATCTTGACCGTGGTCGTTTTGCCCGATCCGTTGGGACCGAGCAGCGCAAAGACGCTGCCTGCGGGTACCTCGAGGTCGATCCCGTCCAGGACGGTGTGATCGCCGAAAGACTTCGTGAGTCCGGTGGCGCGGATGGCGGTCGTTGTCATGATCGTGCTCCCTACGGTGGATGGAACGATGAATAAACACATGCGCATATATGCATAGATGGGTAGACGACCGTCCCTGATGGACGTCGTCGGAAGTGCTCGGTTGTGCTAGCGGGTCGGTCGGGTGGGATTACCCCTGCTCCCTGAGGAGCGAAGCGTCACGAAGGGTCTTCGACTGTCACACGTCCAGGTCTTCGACTGTCACACGTCCAGGTCTTCGACCTCGGGTCGGAGGGCGGCTGCGGTGCGCGCGTAGAACCGCTCGGGGACAAGAGGTTTGAGTTGCTCGGCGGTGTCGACGATGTCGACGCGGTAGTCGCCCCAGTCGGGGAGGTCGGCGGTGAACAGGCTGCGGACGCTGGGCAGGCCGGTCAGATCCTTCAGCCAGTTGCCGGTCTTCTGCCGATGTGTCACCCCGTAGTTCATCCAGTCGACGTGGTGGACCGCGAGGACGATCTTGCCCGTGCGGCCCTCGTAGGAGCTCAATTTCGTCGCGTTGCCGGTGGCCTCGTCGTACTCGGTCTCCTCGGCCAAGAGTCGACCGAAGAATCGCTTGCGTCGGACGCCGTCGGGTCCGTCCCGCAGAACCACCTCCTCGTAGCCCGCGTCGCGGTAATCGGCCGCTCGGACGTAGGCGCGCAACGCTTCGACGACCGCGCCGGAGAGGTTGCCCCCCGACACCTGTTGAGCGCGTTCGAGGACCTTGATGTCCTCGTCGGAGACGTAGATGGTCTTGTTGGGCATGCGCCAACTATAAGTAGATGTATACGTAGACGCAAGGGTGAATGCGAAGCTCCTCGGGCGACCCGTCCGCCGGCCTCGGGTCTCCGAATCGTTCAGTAGGCTGAGTGTTGGGAGGTGGCGAGCGGATGCTCTCGGAACTGTTGGGAAATTCGGCGATCATGGCCGCGATAGGGCTGGGGATGGTCGCGTTGACCGCGTGTGCGCTCCACCTGAGGAGATCGTGCGGGGCGGTGACCTGGCTCGTGGTCCTCCTCGGGGTTGCGCTGACGTTCGACAATGTCGCGGTCGCGGTCGGACGCATGGTCGGATTCGGCGACGTGCTCCACGCGATCAACCTGCCGCGCTTCTGGATTCACGGTCTGATGACACCGCTGATCGTGGTGGCTGCGGCAGTGCTGGCGTGGCGCCTGGGCGTGCGGTGGAGTCGGCGCACACTCTTGCTGGGGACCTTCCTGGTCACCGCGCTCGTGGTCGTCGGGATCGTCGAACTGTTCGTGGCGCTGGATCTGACGCCGGCGACTGACGGCGACGCGCTGCGGTACGCCAACGCGGCCGCTGCCGGCCCGCCGATCCCGGCGTTGGGCACCGTGCTGCTGCTCATCGCGATCGGTGTGTCCGCCTGGCGTCAGGCCCGATCGTGCTGGCTGCTCATCGGGTCGGTCACGATGCTGGTCACCGCGGCGGCCGGTATGTCGGTTCTCTGGCTCGGCAACTTCGGCGAGCTCGTTCTGTACGCCTCCATCGTCGCCAGCATGTTTCAGGTGGCCACGACCGTAAGGCGTTCTGCCGTCGATGATGACAACGAACAACCCGAGTCGGCGGGTGCAACGGCTCGGCAGGTGACGGTCGGACGCTAGTCTCCTGGTCCGCCCCGGTGCTCCCGCTCGGCGTCCTGCAGCGCGATGGCGCGGGCCAGTCGCGCGTATCTGACCTCGAGATCGCGGAACCGCAGATACGTCGACACCGTGGTGAACGCGAACGCGATGACCAACAGGAACAGCACCAGGTCGAGGCCGCGCTGGATGCCGATCTTGTTGGCGACCCAGGTGACATCGTCCTGACGCAGCATCGCGTAGAGGCCGAATCCGATGAACGCGACGAACAGCAGCTTGACACCCGCCGATGCGCGGGCCGTTCCGCGGTTCACCACGAAGAAACCGACGAGCGCGACCAGACCGAGGATCGCGAGGATCTGGAACCAGATCATCGAGGCCTCACTTCCTCATCCGCGTGTGGAAGAGCCCATCGGCGACGATGTTGACCCCGTTGATCAGCGACTGACCCTTCGCGCGCGAATAGTCGGTGTAGAGGATCGTCACCGGTTGTTCGGCCACCCGCCACCGGTGGTGATCGATCAGCGCGATGAACTCCGACGCGTGGCTCATCCCGCTCATGAGGAGATCGAGCTCATCGGCCACGGTCTTGTTGAAAGCGCGAAGCCCGTTGTGCGCGTCGGACAATCCGAGGCGACGGGTGCGCGGACTCAGGAACACGATGGTGCGCAACGCCATTCGGCGCAGCAACGGAACCGACTCGCTTCGGCCGTCGGCGAAGCGGGTTCCGACGATGATGTCGACCGGCTCGCGTCGCAACCGCTCGATCATCGCCGAGACGTCGTCGACCTGATGCTGGCCGTCGGCATCGAACGTCACGAAGAACCGGGCCCCCGGCCGGCGACGCGCATATTCGACGCCGGTCTGGATGGCGGCGCCCTGACCGAGGTTCACGGGGTGGCGCACCAGATGCACGCCTGCGGCCCGGATCTCCTCGGCCGAGTTGTCCGAACTGCCGTCGTCGACGCAGACGATGTTGGGAAACGTCTCGCGGGCCTTGGCGGCCACCTCGCGGACGACCTGGCCCTCGTTGAACACGGGTACCACCAGCCACACGTCGGCGTTGGTACTGGGGTCGGCCATGGTCACCAACCCTAACCCGCTCCCACGTGGTGCCTGTCGTCCGGCACGCCTCCTGCGCGGCAGGGGGTTCGGACCTGGTTAGTCTTGTCCGGTGACGATCGACGTGATGATGCCGTTCTACGGCGACGTCGCCCGATTTCAGCAGGCCGTGACCAGCGTTCTCGAGCAGAGCGACCCGGAGTTGCGCCTGGTGGTCGTCGACGACTGTTACCCGGATCCGACGCCCCGACGGTGGCTGGAGTCGCTCGGCGATGCCCGGGTCCACTACCTGCGCAACGAGACCAACCTCGGCGTGAACGGGAACTTCCGACGCTGCGTCGACCTGGTGACCGCCGGCTGGTTCGTCGTCATGGGATGCGACGACCTCATGCACCGGGACTACCTGAGCACCGTCCGCACGCTGGCCGGCCACCACCCCGATGCCGCGGTCATCGCGCCCGGTGTCGACGTCATCGACGAGAACGGTCAGGCCGTCACGCCGCTGGGTGACCGGATCAAGTCGATCCTCGCGCCGCCGCGCGCGACCGTGCTGGAAGGGGAGCGGCTCGCGACGACGCTCTACCACGGCAACTGGACATATTTCCCGTCCCTGCTGTGGCGAACCGCCGCCGTCCGCGAGGTCGGGTTCCGTCCGAGACTCGAGATCGTCCTCGACCTGGCGCTTCTCGTCGATCTCGCGAGCGCCGACGGCTCACTGGTCTACGACCCTGAGGTGGTCTTCTCCTACCGCAGACACAGCGCGTCGGTGAGTTCGATCCAGGCGGTCGACGGCCGGCGGTTCGCCGAGGAGAACCGCTTCTTCGCGGAGGAAGCGCAGCGATGCGCCGCGCGCGGTTGGCCGAAGGCGGCACGCGCCGCGAGGTGGCACGCGACGTCGAGGCTGAACCACCTCTCGGCCCGCGTGGGCGCGGGGATCGGCCGGCTGCGGGGGTCTTCCGGGAGCTAGCACCTTTCGCTCACGAGCCCAGCCCCTGCTCCCTGACTCGAAACAACCACACACCCACAGGTCCCTAATCCGAAAGAAACGCATACCCTCTGGCCCCTGAGGTGCGAGGAGCGCAAGCGACGAGCCACGAAGGGCCTGGTGAGACGCCTTGCGAGACCCTTCGTGACGCGCCCTCCGCAGGCTCCGGGCGCTCCTCAGGGAGCAGGGGGTGGGTCGCCCTCTTGGGGGAGCAGGGGGGTCGCTCTCTCGGATGAGGGAGCAGGGGGTGGGGCGGTCAGGCCCGCAGTACCCCGACCAGATGCACACCGAGCCCGATCAGCGGACCGACGACGAGGGCGACGCAGGTCCGGGTCGCGACGTCGAACGGCAGCAGGAGCATCGCAACCGCCACGAGGGTCGCCACCCACCAACCGGCCGCATACCAGCGGTGGGCGCCCGCGGCGATCGCGGCGGCGCCGGTCACCGTCAGAAGAGCCAGGCAGGTCGCGCCGAGTGTCAGGGCGGCCACGACCAGCCCGTCGAGATCGAAATCAGCCCCGAACACCGACCTCAGCAACCACGGACCGAGCAGCCACGCAGCGAGGACCCCCACCCCGCCGACCGCGGCGACGATCCCGAGTGGGACACCGAGCGAGGCGAGCCGACGGTCCCGGCCATCGACGAATCGCGAGATCAGAACGCCCTGAAAGCTGTTGAGCGGCACCAGCAGCGGCGCGCGCGTCAGGGTGACGGCGAGGATCAGTGCGCCGATCGTCCGGGTGTCGTCGGCGTCGGACCCGCCGCGCAGGTCGGTGGTGAGGTTGATGAGGACCGGGAACCCCATGACGAGGACGGCACTCGCCGCTGCGGCGGCCATCGCGGTCAGGGTGTTGACCGTCAGGCTCCGAGGCGGGATGTCGCCGGCAACGCCGATCGCGCGGCGGGCTGTCGCCGAGACCGTCAGGACCACGCACCACGACACGGAACCGATGACGGTGACGACGAGGAACGCGGTGGTGCCCCAGCCGGCTGCCACCACGATCCCGGCACCGGCGAGCCGGATCAGCGCGTCGATCGACAACAACATCGCGAACGACGACCAGTTCAGTCGTCCCGACAATGCGCCACACAGGTGGGCGTAGACCGCGAAGCTCGCCACGCCCACGGCGAGCAGCAGCACCGACAGTCCGCGGTCCGCGGTGAACACCCGGCCGCTCCACAGCGGTGACGACACCAGGACGAGAACGGCAAGGCCCACACCGATGCCCGTGTTCACCAGCAGCGGCCGCGACCGGGCGAGGCCCTCCGACGCCGCGGTTCGCACCGTTCGGGTGGTCTCCTGCAGCTGTCCGTTCTGCGCGCCGGTCACCAGCCCATACGCGGCCCAGAACACGGCGAACACGCCATAACCGACGGCGCCGAGATGGCGGGCCGCCAAGAGCATGACGGCATATCCCGACGCGGCCGCGACAACCGTCGCGATCGTGACCCGACCCAGCGAACGGGCGGACATGTCACCGGACGGGACCGCCGCACTCGGGTCGGGACCCGGCGTCGTCGGATCGGTCGTCATCGAACGGTCAGGAGGGACCAGGGAACGGCGGCAGTTCGGGCGTGAACAGCCAGTCGTCCCAGAGTTGCTTGAGTGGCGTCGACGACTGGGTCGCGGCGAGCGCCATGAAGTCCTCGGTGGTCACCGAGCCGTAGCGGTGCTTGTCGGTCCATCGCTGCAAGAGTGCGAAGAAGTCTCCGTCGCCGAGGGTCAGCCGCAGTGCGTGCAGGGTGAGTGCGCCGCGCTTGTAGATCCAGTCGTCGAACATCTTGCGAGGGCCGGGATCGGCGAGTGGCACACGCACCGGGGACGATTCGAGTTTCGCGTAGTAGTGACGCGCCCACTCGTCGGCGCTCCGGCCACCCGAGTGCTGACTCCACAGCCACTCGGCGTAACAGGCGAAACCCTCGTGGAGCCAGATGTCGCGCCACCGGGCCGCGGTCACCGAGTTGCCGAACCACTGATGTGCGAGTTCGTGGGCGATCAACCGCTCGGCATGCCGGCTGCCGTCACAGTGGTTCGCGCCGAAGGTGGAGAAACTCTGTGCCTCGATGGGGATCTCGAGCTCGTCATCGGTCACCACGACGGTGTACAGCGGGAAGGGATAGGGCCCGAACATCTCGATGAACGCCGAGACCATCTCGGTCTGCTTGCCGAAGTCGATGCCGAAGTTCTCCTCGAGGCGCGCGGGAACCAGACCCGAGACCGGAATCGGCTTGGACGCCAACGAGATCTGTTTGTATTGGCCGATCTGGATCGACGCCAAGTAGGTGGGCATCGGCTCCACCTGCTCGTACACCCAGGTGGTGTGTGCGGCGCGGACTCGTTTGGACTCCAGCACGCCGTTCGCCAGCGCGTGGTACGGACTGTCGGTGGTGATCGAGATCCGGTACGGCGCCTTGGCGCTCGGGTGGTCATCGCACGGGAACCACGATGCCGCCCCGTTGGGTTGGTTCGCGCAGAGCGCACCGTCGGTCAGCTCCTCCCAGCCGACCTCGCCCCACGGGCCGCGGATCGGGTGGGGGCTGCCGTGGTACCGGACCGTGACGGTCATGGCTCCACCCGGGGGGAGCGGAGTGTCCGGCGTGATGGTCAGCTTGTGGTTCCGGTGCGAGTAGCGGGCGCGCTTGTCGTTCACCGACACCCGGTGCACCGAGAGCGAACTCGCCAGGTCGAGGGTAAAGCGTTTGAGCTCGGCGTACGACGTCGCGGTCAGGATCGCGGTGCCCTCGAGCCGGTTGCTGGCGACCTTGTATTCGAGCTCCAGGTCGTATCGGGAGATCCGATACCCCAGATTGCCGTTGTCGGGCAGGTAGGGATCGAGGACGTCGGCGGGTGCTCCCAACACTGGTTGCCCGGAATTGCCCCGTGAACCCAGCCCAAACTTTCCCGGCACTCTCGACTCCTACTCCGTTCTGCCCGGCGGGCTGACGTGCGGTCACGCGCTTCGACGAGTCGCGTCGGCGACGCGCTGCGACCGGTCACGAAGCGGTTGCGGTTGGGTGGTGATGTCTCGATTCTGCAGTTCACCCGCGACGGGGCGATGCTGTCCCGGACACTGAGAGAGTACCTGGCGGCGGCGCAACCGGCCCGCCCGATCGATCGAGGAGTGCGGAATGAGCGGATTCGGTAGTGTGGCGCAGTTTCTCGCGCGCCTGATACTCGGCATCATCTTCATCGCCCACGGTTGGCAGAAGCTGTTCACGCAGGGTATGGATGCCACCAAGGTGGCCTTCGGGCCCGGCGGGATGGACGTGCCCTACCCGGAGCTGGCGGCCTATTACGCCACCTGGGTCGAGCTGATCGGCGGCATCCTGCTGATCCTCGGACTGCTGCTGCCGATCGTCGCGACCCTGCTGATCGCGGACATGATCGGTGCGATCGTCTTCGTGCACTGGGACGCCGGGTTCTGGAACATGGACGGCGGTTACGAGTGGCCGCTGGCGCTGATCGCGGGCCTGCTGGCGGTCGGGTACACGTCGGCGGGCCGGATGGGCGCCGACAGCTACATCATGCGGCGACGACGCCGAGACGTCGTCTGAGACTCAGGCGAAAGCCAGGCCGTCGATGGTGGCCGTGCTCGTCGACACCGCGCCGGTGTCGGCGAGGGCGGCCACGAGTCGTGCGATCGTCTCGCGTTCCTCCTCCGCGTGACGGAGGCCGACGCCGTCGATGAATCCGGGCGAGAGCAGGGCGAGGGGATCGGTGTCGTGCCGGTGGATGACCGCCGCGCCGAGGAGGCGTTGCGCCTGGCCCGGATCGGATTCCCACAGCGCGTCGGCGGTGAGCAGATACAAGCGGACGGCCGGTGGGTACTCGTGAAGGTGCACGAGCGCCCAGGCCCAGTGTTTCGCGACATCCACCGTGTCGGCCTCGGCCCGGCCGTGCGTGCGGACGTACTTGCCGTACAACTCACGACACAGATGACTGGCGTCGGACCACAGCATGAGATGCGACATGCACCGGACGCAGTCGTGCAGATTGGACAGGTACATCACCGAGTAGGGGCCCTCGCGGCGCGACCTGATCTCGCGGAGCACGGAGAACTCGGCCAGCGCGTGGTCGTATTCACCGGCCGAGAGCAGCGCCTGGGCCTCGGCCTGCATTTCCTCGATCACCTTTGTGATTGTCGCCGATACCGCGATCCACCATGACTCGTTTCGCCGAACCGGCCGGCGGTCGCGGCACACAAAGGACCCACGCACCTGCGCGCCTGGCGGAGCAACCGACGGGCTGGCATCGTGGCAAGGATGAAGGACGACATCGGCAGTAACCCCGAGGGCTCGGACGGCGAGTACAGCCTCGACGAGGACGATCAGCTCCAGCCCGAGGACACCCTCGACGACCGCGGGGTCGACGACGTCCTCGACGAGGGGTACTCACCGCCCGACTACGAGCCCAAGGGCGCGGTGCACGGGCTGACCTCCCGCGAGCAGGCCGAGGGCGAGACGCTCGACGAGAGGCTCGCCGAGGAGGAGCCCGACGTCGGGGCGGTGGACCCGCTGGATGAGATCACCGCCGAGGAACGTTCTCGGACCGATTGGCGCGCACATGATTCCGACCGCGACGAAGAGTTCGAAGAAGACGACGAGGTCGGGGATACCCGAGCGGGTCGGCTGATCGCCCCGGATGCGGGCTCCGGCATCGACACCGAGGCCGAGGCGGTCGCCGAGGACGCCGGGATCGACGGAGCCGGGGCCTCCGCGGAAGAGGCTGCTGTGCACTACATCTCGGACGCCTCCGAGTAGGGCGCCGACGGTCGGAGACCGGGCCCGCGCGGGAGGCGGTCAGAGGCCCGGCGAGAGTGCGGAATACAGGACGGGGATGTCGCGGGCCCAGTATGGCCAGGCGTGGGTGCCGACGGGTCGGAAATGCGTGGCGGGGTGCAGTCCGGCGGCGCGCATCCGGGCGACGAAGTCCCGCGAGCATGTGTTCACCAGGCTCTCGAGCACCGCGCCGGTGGTGATCTTCTCGAGGCGGGAACGTCCCGGATCGAGCCTGGTCAGCCGGTCGAGGGGGCTTGGTGCGCCGGTCCCGGCGGCGATGAAGATGTGTTTGCCCTGCAGGGCGGCCAGTCGACGCGCCGGGTCGTGGTCGGCCCACCCCGGCCCGTTCCAGGGGCCCCACATGTTCGTGGGGTCGCCACCGTCTCTGATGACGGCGGCGCGGATCTGCGACTCGTTGACCGGACCGGTGGTGGGAGGACAGCCGCTGATCGAACCGACGCCGGTGTAGAGCGCGGGGCGACGGGCCGCGAGTGTGAAGGCCGCTTGGCCGCCGGCGGACAGCCCGGCGATCGCGTTTCTGCCGGTGCCGTGGAACCGGCGGTCGACGAGTGGGGGTAGTTCGCGCGTCAGGAAGGTCTCCCACTGCGGGCGGCCGAACCTCGGGTCCGCGCGGTTCCAGTTCGTATAGAAGGCGCCCTGACCGCTCGGCATGACCACGTTGACCGTTTTGTTCCGGAAGTGGCGATCGACGTGGGCTTCGGTGATCCAGTCGCTGACCGTTCCCTTGTGGCCGCCGCCGTCGAGGAGGTAGAGCGTGCCGCGAGGGTTGCCGTGTGCCGGGTGCAGCACGGTGACCGGTACCTCTCGGCCCATGGAAGGTGAACGGATGAGCAGGTCGTGTCGATGATCCTCGACCGCAACACTTCTCACCAGTGTCGCGGTCGGGGCCCCGGAGGCGACCCCCGGTGTGCACAGTGCCAGTGCCGCTGCGATGAGGGTGGCTGACAGGAGTCGCGGTCCTCCGGGTTTCATCCCGGCAGCAGACCCAACTGGCCGAGGAAGTCGAGCTGGTCGAAGTAGAGGTGCTCGGACACGAGTTCCGGACCTCGCACGCGGTAGGTTGCGCTCCACCGGAACGTCACGGACCTCCCGGTGGGGTCGACCGCGCCCTGCGGGCTCTGCAACACGCCGTCGTGGACCCCGGCGAAGACTCCCTCGACCGAGGCGTGTTCGGCGTCGACGACGTAGGAGTGAACGGAGAGCCGGCCGTCGGGGAACGCGTCCTGGAAGACCGACAGGAACCCGAGTACCTGGTCCCTCCCGGCGAATGATCCACCCGGCGCGATCAATTCGGCGTCGGACGACCACGGCTCGTCGTCGGGGGTGCGGGTGTTGAACGCGTCGATGTGCGCGTCGATCACCGTTCGTGCATCGGTCATGTCAGTGCTCCTCCTGGGTATCGCTTCTCTGAGATGTCGCCGGTCGGGTGGTTCGGATGGTGGGGTGGCCGTTCGGGGTGGTCAGGTCCTCGAGTTGGGTGGACACGATGCGTGCCGGGTCGTAGGCGGCGATCGCGCGCGCCATGCGGGCGCATCTGCCGGTCAACTCGTCGTCCGCGAGAACGCTCGCGACCGCATCGGAGATCTGCCGGGGTGACGGGCGCCGGGTTGCGAGATCCACTCCGACGCCGAAATGCCGTACACGAGCGGCGACTTCGGGTTTGTCCTCTCCGCCCGGCGCGACGACGACGGGCACCGAATGGCTCAGCGCGTGCAGTACGCCACCGTAACCGCCGTTGGTGATCATGACCGAGGTTCGCGGCAGGAGCGCGTCGTAGTCGAGGTATCGCGAGACGGTCGCGTTGCCGGTCGCGATCACCGACCGGGGATCTGCGCCGCCGGTGCTGACGACGACCCGGACGTCCATGTCGGCCAACCCCGTCAGCGTCGGTTCGACGAGTTGGGAGAAGTCGTGGTTGTCGAGCGTGCCCTGCGTGACATGCACGATCGGGCGGTCGTCGTCGAGCAACCCCGACCACCATGGTGGCATCGTCCGGGCGTCGTCCGGGGGCTGTGCACGTCGGTCGAGCACCGGCCCCGCGAACACGGTGCCGGCGGGCAGATCGGGCCGCGGGTACTCGAACTCGGCGGGCCCCAGTTGGACGAATCTGTCGAATGCGCGGGAGAGGTCCAGGACGAAGTGGTCGAGCGAACCGCCGGCACCGCGGGCCAACTCTCGTGCGCGTCGCTGTGTCGAGGCGAACAGGACGCGTCGGACCATGAGGTGTGCGAGTCGATTTCGCATTCTCCCGGCCGGGCCGTTCATGGGTCTCAGGCCGCTGTTGAACGGTGCCACATGGGGGCTCGTCTGCGCGAGCGGCATGGTGCCGAGGCCGAGCACGGGCGGCCGCCGACTCGCGGGGCGCGACAACAACGGGATGATCCCCGCAAACGTGCCGTCGCACAGCACCGCATCGACGTCGTGATCGCGGAGGGCGGAATCCACCGCGCGAGCCTGATCTGCGAGTGGGTCGATGAACGTGCACTGCACCTGGTATCGGGACAGGGTCAGCCCGCGGTAGCGATCACGATCCGGGGTGAAGCTGTCGGGATCGCGTTCGTCCAGGTCGGCCGTGCCGTCGAGCGGGTGAGGGATCATGCCCGCGGCGGCGACCTGGTCGGTGAAACGCGAACCGGTCACCACGATCACCGTGTGCCCCCGGTCGACCAGCATGCGTCCGACGGCGATGACCGGTCCGACATGACCTGCCAGGGGCGTACTGCACATCAGGTAGGTCGACATCCAGCCTCCGTATATTCGATAGAGTCAGACTTTATCGAATATGTGTCGGGGTTGCTGGGGAACGAGTGGTTGGGGGGTATCGTCACTGATCAGGCGCTGTACCCGATGAGTGCCGCCCATCGCTCCCGCGGGACGTTTGTCGACGCCGCGCTAGAATCGATGGAATTCGAC
Source organism: Gordonia sp. ABKF26 (assembly GCF_041103195.1). Taxonomy (NCBI): domain Bacteria; kingdom Bacillati; phylum Actinomycetota; class Actinomycetes; order Mycobacteriales; family Gordoniaceae; genus Gordonia; species Gordonia sp. ABKF26. Next base: position 5,402,405 of record NZ_JBGCVZ010000003.1, on the reverse strand, counting down.
ACCAACCGTAGCGGAGGCCGGCATGAGTAGACGCCCGTATACTCCGCGTAAACGTGCGATCAGCGCGGCGCACACGCGCACGAGAATTTTGGATGCCGCCCAAGAGCTGTTCGTCGCCCAGGGGTATTCGCGGACCACGCTGCAGCAGATCGCCGACCGCGCGGGTGTCGCCGTGGGCACCGTCCACCAGGCGGGTTCGAAGGCGTCGCTGATGATGGCGGTGCTCGAGCGGGGATTCACCGGCGACGAGAAGTTCGTCTCGCTACTCGAGCGGCCGGAGTTCATCGCGATCATGGAGGAGACCGACACGGCCCGGGCCATCGACCGCTACCTCGACCACATACTCGCCGCGAACAGCAGGATCGCAGATCTGTGGCACGCCGCAACGCTCGCCGCGGATTCCGATCCGGCCATCGGGGAGCAGCTCGAACGGTCCGAACTCCGCCGGCTCGACGACGTGCACACCGGTTGTCACTGGTTCGTCCACCGCAACCTCATCGAGGACACCGAGGTCGACGAATTCGCGGACATCCTCAGCCATCTCACCAGCCCGGCCACGTATCGCTACTTCACCGTCGAACGGGGATGGACCCCCGCACGACTCAAGAAATGGATGATCGTCAGTATCGAGGCCGCGATGCGGTGACGACGCGTTTGTGGGTCGTCCGGTGTGGCTCGAACCATGCCGGCCCGTCAGTTCGGCCCCCGGGGCGCCTCACTCCTGGATGGCTCGAGCAGGAATGCGGGGGTGCAAGGTCAGAGCGGATCTGTCGGCGGGTTGGCTCTCCTCAGCGCTGTTCGGCGCAGACGGCGATGACGGTCAGCCCGTCGGGCCCGGCGCGTAGGCGACGGCGGGTCTGCAGATCGACGGAGATGAACTGGCCCGGCGCGATCGGCGTCGGTTCGTCGTCGACGACGACCCAGCCGCTGCCCGCGATGACGGCGTAGACGTCATCGTTGCGATCGTCGATGTGATCGTGGTCGACCGTTTCGGAGCCCGGTGGGAGCTCCACCTGGTAGACCTCGAAAGCCGTGACGTCGAGGGCCTCGCTGATGCGCCGGTCGAACGGGCTGGCTGCCGGATGCGGGCCGTGGCCGGCAGGTACCGCGGATGCGTGGACGATGACGTGACCCATGAACGCATGCTAATGCCGGACGCTCGCTTGGTCTCGCCGAGAACTCCACCACCCGTCGGACCCCGAAGCGATTGGAGGAAAGCGTTGCGGCGCAGTCGTTCCCGCGGACCTGAACCGTGCGCTAATCGGACGGCGGCGTCTGCTCCATGACCTGCGCGAGCGCCTCGACGATCTTCCCCCGAATTGCTTCGGGGGTCAGCCCCAGTCCGCCGAGCGCGCCGGCCAGGCCGTCATCGGCGAACATGCCGAGAAGCAGGTGTTCGGTGCCGATGTAGTTGTGGCCCAGCTCGACCGCGACGCCCACGGTCGACTCGAGTACCGCCTTGGCCGCCTCGTCATAGGGCACCACGCTGGTGGCCTCCGCGTCGGGGATGTCCCGCGGACTCGGCACCAGCGGTGTGATCGCGGTCGTCCACGCGGCTGCGTCGACACCGAACTCGGACAACACCACGAAGACGAGAGACGTCGGCTCGGCGGTGAGGGACCGCGCGATATGGGCGGGGGTCACGTGTTCGGCCCGGTCGGCGGCCGCGCTTGCGTTGGCAGCCATGAGAACGTTCGCCGCGCGTGGGGTGAAGCGCGAGAACGGGTTGTCGTCGGCGGGGGCCTCGTCGCTGCTCGCCGTCGACACCCGGTCGACGAACCGCTTCTGGGCGGCCTGTTTGCTCACCCCCATGCTTGCGCCGATCGATGTCCAGGACGCGCCGGAGCGTCGTGCCTGGTCGACGAAATGGCCGATCAGGCTGTCGGCCACGTCGCCGAGATGCTGGGCGGCGAGGACGGCGTCCGACAGCTGATCCAGCGGGTCGTCGTGGACTTTTCGGATCGCGGTGATGAGGTCGTCGAGACGGATGGTGACAGGTGTATCAGGCATGCGTCAACCATAGGTTGACGACCGATCCCCGTCAACCCTTGGTTGACGAACCGCGGCGACCGGGGCGTTCGGCCGCGTTCGTTGACAGGATCGGAAACCGTCGTGACGATGGATGCGGAGATCGGCGAAGACGTCGCCGGCGACTCCCTTCTTGCCACGGAGGATTCCAGTGAGCATCACCGAACCGTCGATCCGTCCCGAGTCCTCGCATGACGTACCCGTGAACGGCGCGGCGTCGCCGACCCAGAACTCGCGCACCGACGCCGCCCAGCGGTTCGTCGATGTCCGTGCGCTGACCGACACGTTGGCATCGAGGCTGTCACCCGAGGATCAAACGCCGCAGTCGATGACCGAGGCCAGTCCCGCGAAATGGCATCGGGCACATGTGACCTGGTTCTTCGAGGAGTTCATCCTCCGGCAGGATCCCGGATACCGGGTCTACGACGAGTCCTTCCGTTACCTGTTCAACAGCTACTACGAGGCTGTCGGAGAACGACATCCGCGCCCCGATCGAGGCCTGGTCACCAGGCCCGGAGTGCGCGACGTGACCCGCTACCGCGAACACGTCGACGCTGCCATGGTCGATCGGCTCGAGAGCGGGACTCTGGACGACGCGACCCTCGAGCTCGTCGAGCTGGGGTGCAATCACGAGCAGCAGCACCAGGAGCTTCTGCTCATGGACATCAAGCATCTGTTCTCCACGAACGTGTTCGCCCCGGTGTACATCGATCGCGAACCGGACGAACCGGGCACGTCGAAACCGCTGGGCTGGCGGCGATTCGACGGCGGCGTCCAGGAGGTCGGTGCTCTGGGCAACGGGTTCTCCTATGACAACGAGGGGCCCCGGCACCGCGTCTACCTGGAGGACTTCGAGATCGCCGACCGCGCCGTGACGAATGCGGACTGGCTGGAGTTCATGGCCGACGACGGCTACCGCCGTGCCGAGTTCTGGTTGTCCGACGGCTGGGCGAGGATCCGCGAGACCGGCTGGGACGCCCCGGGTTACTGGCGGAACGAGGCCGGGGCCGGGTCCACCGGCCGGGACGCGGAGTGGACCACCTACACGCTGTCCGGACGACGCCCGATCGTCCTCGACGAGCCCGTGCTGCATGTCTCGTTTTACGAGGCCGACGCGTACGCGCGATGGGCGGGCGCACGATTGCCCACCGAGTTCGAGTGGGAGATCGCCGCGGCGTCGCTGGGCGACGAACGCGGAATTCTCCTCGATCCGCAGCGGTGTCACCCCGGTCGCGCGGGTGCTGCAATGGTCGGCGACGTCTGGGAGTGGACCGCGAGCGCCTACCTCCCGTACCCGGGTTTCGTGCCGGCCAACGGAGCGGTGGGGGAGTACAACGGCAAGTTCATGTCCGATCAGCACGTGCTGCGCGGTGCCGGTGCGGTGACCCCGGTCGGCCACGAGCGGATCACCTACCGGAACTTCTTCCCGGCACAGTCGCGCTGGGTCTTCTCGGGGCTGCGACTCGCCCGATGACCCTCGACAGCGACGCGAGCGTCGATTCCGGGACCACCACCAGCGGTCTTGCCGCCGACGCATTGTCGGGCCTGTGGCAGAACCCGCCGACCCTGCCGACCAAGTGGCTCTACGACGAGCGGGGCAGCAAGCTGTTCGACGAGATCACGCGGCTGGACGAGTACTACCCGACGCGCCGCGAGACCGCCATCCTCCGTGCACGATCCGCGGAGATCGCGGCGACGACCGGGGCGGCGGTCATCGTCGAACTCGGATCGGGCACGTCGACGAAGACGCGCCTGTTGCTCGACGCGTTCAGCGCGGCGATGGGCACCGATCGGCGCCTGACCTACGTTCCGGTCGACGTGAGCACCGAGATGCTCACCACCACTGCGGAAGTGCTCTCGGCCGACTATCCCGGGATCGACGTCGTGCCGGTCGTCGCCGATTTCACCGAACCGGATCTCGAGCTGCCCGCGGCCGACGGGCCTCGGCTCGCGGTGTTCCTCGGCGGCACCATCGGGAACTTCGTACCCGACGACCGCGCCGGGTTCTATCGACGGCTCGCGGCGTCACTCGCGCCCGGTGACTACTTTCTGCTCGGCACCGACCTCATCAAGGACACCGGGCGTCTGGTTGCCGCGTACGACGACCGGGCGGGTGTCACAGCGGATTTCAACCGCAACATGATCGAGGTGCTGCGCACCGGGCTCGATGCGCGCGGGCTCTACGTCGACGACTTCGAGCACATCGCGCGCTGGAATCCCGACGAGCACCGCATCGAGATGTGGTTGCGCGCCCGACGTGACGTCGATGCCTACTTCGGAGCGCTCGGCCGGTCATGGCGGGTGCCCGCGGGGACGGAGATCCACACCGAGATCAGCACCAAGTTCGAACCCGGTGCGCTGCAGAGCGAACTCGAGGCGTCCGGCCTGACCGTCGAGGCGACCTGGACCGACCCGGCCGGGGATTTTCAGCTCACCCTGACTCGGCGCTGAGCAGTTCCCGCACGCGCGGGATGACCTGCGTCCCGTACAACTCGATGCTCCGCATCAGTTCGGCATGGCCGAGTGTCCCGTGCGAGTACTTCAGATCGAAGCGGCTCACACCCAGTGCGCGGACGGTGGATGCGATCTTGCGCGCGACCGTCTCGGGTGACCCGACGTAGAGCGAGCCCCCCGGTCCGGTCGAGCGTTCGAACTCGATGTGCGTGGGCGGCGGCCACCCGCGCTCGCGGCCGATGCGACCGACGTATTCGCGGTAATGCGGCCACAACTCGTCGCGTGCCTGGGCGTCGGTCTCGGCGACATGGCCCGGCGAATGCACGCCGACGGGCAACGGGGACTTGTCCATCTCGCGCAGGGCGCGGTGGTAGAGGTCGACGTACGGCTGGAACCGAAGCGGGTCGCCGCCGATGATCGCGAGCATGAGGGGCAGCCCGTACGACGCGGCGCGCACCACCGATTCGGGGCTGCCGCCGACGGCGATCCAGGTCGGCAGGGGTGGGTTCTCGAGTTCGGGGTAGACCGCCTGCGCCTGCAGCGGTCCGCGCGTCGAACCCGACCACGACACGGGTCGGCCGGTGCGCAGTTCGGCGAACAGGGCGAGTTTGTCGCTGAACAACTCCTCGTAGTCGGATAGGTCGAATCCGAACAGCGGGAACGACTCGGTGAACGATCCGCGACCGAGAATCACCTCCGCTCGTCCCGACGACAGGGCGTCGACCGTCGCGAATCGCTGGAAGACGCGGATCGGATCATCGGAGCTGAGCACGGTCACCGCCGAACCCAAGCGCATCCGGGTGGTGCGCGCCGCGATCGCGCCGAGCACGACCTCGGGTGCCGACACCGCGTAGTCGTCCCGGTGATGCTCACCGACACCGAGGAAGTCGACGCCCACCTCGTCGGCGAGTACGGCCTGCTCGAGCAGATCGCGGAGCGTCTGGGCGCCGGAACGCCGGGTGCCGTCGGCGTCGGCGGTGATGTCCCCGAACGTGTCGAGCCCGAGTTCGACGCCGGAGACCGCAGTGTGAGAGTTCATGTCGCCCTTCGCGGGTTGATGATCGAACGGGCGCGTGGTCGGAGGAGTCGCGCCCGCACTGTCCTCCCACACGATTTCACGGACATCTTTCCAGTTCGTCAAGGTGTCCGGCCCGGTGCTGTGCAATGCTCATATCGGTTCATGTGCTCGGCGAGAACACGCCGATTCTTCTAGACAAGGGAGACACTGCGATGTGGGATTCATTCTGGGACTTCATCTGGTACACGATCGTCATCTTCGCGTTCGTCGCCTACCTGATCGTCCTGTGGCACATCATCAGCGACCTGTTCCGGGACAAGGCCGCCTCGGGCTGGCAGAAGGCGGCGTGGGTGATCTTCCTGATCGTCTTCCCATACCTCACCGCCATCGTGTACCTGCTGGCCAAGGGCAAGGGGATGGCCGAGCGTCAGCGTGAGGCCTACAGCCAGGCGAAGCAGGCCTCCGACGAGTACATCAAGTCCGTCGCCGGTACCTCGCCGACCCAGCAGATCACCGAGGCCAAGTCGCTCCTCGATTCGGGAGCCATCACGCCTCAGGAGTACGAACACCTGAAGAACAAGGCTCTCAGCGGCGCTGCCTGACCGCCGGGGGCGGGAGTGGTCGGATACCTGTGCAGGCGCATCGTCACGTGGGCCGCACTGGTGTTCGTCGCGACCAATCTGACCTACTTTCTCGCGACGTGGTTTCTCGATCCGCGGTCGAACTACGCTCTCCGGCGACCGCCGTTGCCGGAGAGCGTGGTCGACGCCTCGCTCGAGACCTACAACCTGAACGACAAGACACCTCTCGTGGAGAGATGGTGGAACTGGCTGTCCGGGATTCTGCTCCACTGGAACTGGGGCTCCACCCCCGTCGGTGAGAGCGTCAACTCCGAGATCGGTTTCCGGCTGGTCTCGTCCGTGCAACTCCTCGCAGCGGCCACAGTGCTCTCGACGATCGCAGGAATCGCCCTGGGCGTGTACACCGCCCTCCGGCAGTACAAGGTGTCCGACCGGGTGTGGCAGTTCATCTCGATCGCGGCCATCAACCTGCCGGTCCCCGTGGTGGGCCTCGGGATCGTGCTGGCCGCGATCTCACTCAATCAGGGTGTCGGACACACGGTCGTCTACGTCTCGGGCGCGTCGAGCATCGACATCGACGGCTTCTTCCCGGTGCTCTTCGACCGCCTCCAGCACCTCATCTTGCCGACCATCACGCTCGTGATCGTGCAGTACGCCGGCCTGCACCTGCTGCAGCGATCCCTGGTGCTCGACACCGTGAACGCCGATTACGTCCGGACCGCGCGAGCCAAGGGGCTCACCCGCGGCGTCGCGGTCCGTCGGCATGCCCTGCGCACGGCCATCATCCCCGTCGCGGTCGGTGTCGCCTTCGCCATCCCGGCGGTGTTCACCGGCGCCGTACTCACCGAGACCATCTTCGGGTGGGAGGGCATGGGACGCTACTTCGTGACATCGATCAACACCAACGACGTCCACGGCGTCGTGGCCGTGGCCGCCTTCGGTGCCCTCGCGACGGCCGTCGGCGCCATTCTGGCGGACCTGGCAGTCGTCTATCTGGATCCGAGGGTGCGGGTGAACTGACATGACGACGCTGCCTCCTGAACCGCGCGGTCGGAGTTCGGGACACCAGGACGCCACCGTGCCGATCATGGGCGAGGCCGGGGGTCTGCTGGCCGAATCCGACGCCACGTCGGTGCCGGTGGCGCGGCGCCGGGCGGGGCGGACGAAGATCATCGCGACGCGCTACCGGCGAAACCGCTCCGCGATGCTCGGGCTGTTCATCTTCGGGTTGTTGGTGCTGTTCGCACTGTTCGGCGGGTTGCTCTCGGCTTACTCCTACACCGACACCGACTTCCTCGCGATCGGGATCCCGCCGACCTTCTCGGGATCCGAAGGCGCGCACTGGTTCGGCACGAACGACGCGGGCAACGACCTGTACGCCCAGGTGGTCCACGGGCTCCGGCGGTCGCTGACGATCGCGCTGTCGGTGGCGATCGGGACCACCGCGATCGCAGCTGTGCTGGGCGGGTCGGCCGCGTATTTCGGCGGATGGGTGCAGCGGATCGTCCTGGGTGCGGTCTACCTGCTGCTCGTCGTGCCGACGTTCCTGATCCTCGCGCTGGTCTCGAACAGCACCGGGGGCGACTGGCGCTGGTTGATCGTCGTGCTCATCGCGTTCGGATGGATGATGCTGGCCCGGGTCATCCATTCGCTCGCCACGACCGTGCGCGAACGCGACTACGTCACCGCCGCAAACTATCTCGGGGTGTCGCCGGTGACGATCATCCGACGACACATCCTGCCCAACATCGCCTCGCTCCTCGTCGTCAACTTCGCGCTCGGCGTGGTGGCCACCGTCTTGGCCGAGACCGGTCTGTCCTTCCTCGGTTTCGGCGTCGAGATCCCCGACGTGACCCTGGGGTCGTTGCTGCAGGCCGGGGCGGGAACACTGGCCGCCTCCCCGTGGCTGTTCTGGTTTCCGGCAGGGGTGTTGTCATTGCTGACCGTGTCGATGGCGCTGATCGCCGACGGGTTGCGCGATGCCTTCGACCCGACCTCCCGGGCGTCGACCCGTCGACACCGTCCCACCGATGAGGCCGGGCGATGATCGGCGCGGTCGGCTCCGCCGTGCAGCCGGCGGTCATCGAGGTCCGCGACCTGCGGGTGGACTTCGACACCGAGGCCGGCGCATTGAACGCGGTCCGCGGCCTCGACCTCGAGCTCCGATCCGGTCGGACGACGGCGCTCGTGGGCGAATCGGGTTCGGGAAAGTCGGTGTCGGCGTTGGCCGTTCTCGGATTACTGCCCGATGCCGCGCGGGTCTCGGGTTCGGTGACCCTGCGCGGCCGGGAACTGGTGGGCCTGCCGGATCGGGATTTCTCGGCGATCCGGGGTTCGGAGATCGCCATGGTGTTCCAGGACCCGCTGTCGTCGCTCACGCCGGTGTTCACCGTCGGCGCCCAGATCTCCGAGGCCCTGCGCGCTCACCGGCAGCCCTCCGGCAAGCAGGCGTGGGCACGAGCGGTCGAGTTGCTCGATCTCGTGGGCATCCCGGATCCGGCGCGGCGTGCCCGGTCCTTTCCGCACGAATTGTCCGGCGGGATGAGGCAACGGGTGATGATCGCGATGGCCATCGCCAACGATCCCGCCGTGATCATCGCCGACGAACCGACCACCGCACTCGACGTCACGATCCAGGCGCAGATCCTCGAGGTCCTGCGCACCGCGCAGCGGGAGACCGGTGCCGCCATGCTGCTGATCACCCACGATCTGGGGGTGGTCGCCGGCACCGCCGACGACGTCGTGGTGATGTACGCCGGTCGGGCGGTCGAAACCGCGCATGTCGAACCGATATTCGTCCGTCCGCGGATGCCGTACACGATCGGTCTGCTGGGCGCGGTTCCGCGGGTCGACCGCCGAACCGACACGCTCACCCCGATCCCGGGTGTGCCGCCGGCTCTCATCGACCTCGACGACGCCTGCCCGTTCGCACCGAGATGTCCACTCGCGGTCGACGACTGTCTGCGCGCCGAACCGGAACTGCGACCACTCGTGGGGGGCGGCGACGGTGTCGAGGACGACATGGCTCCCGGGCACAGCGCCGCCTGCATCCGTGCCGACGAGATCGGGGCGGACGGGCGGCTCGGCGGAACCCCGGTGTTCGACGGACCGGTGTTCGGCACGCAGGGGTTCGGTGCGGCGGCCCCTCGAGGCGACGAAGATCGTTCGTCAGCAACAGTTCTCGAGGTCGAACAGATGGTCAAGGTCTTTCCGCTCACCAGCGGCCTGCTTCGGCGCCGCGTCGGTTCGGTCCGCGCGGTCGACGGCATCTCCTTCGATGTACGACGCGGTGAGTCGATGGCGATCGTCGGCGAATCGGGAAGCGGGAAGTCCACGACCCTGCTCGAGATCATGAACTTCGCCCAGCCGGCCGGCGTGATCCGCATCGGCGGCGTCGACCCGGCATCGGTCCGCTCGCGTGCCGCACGAGCGTTGCGCCAGAAGGTGTCGATCGTCTTCCAGGACCCCTCGGACGCTCTCGACCCACGCTTCACCGCCTTCGACATCGTCGCCGAACCACTCCGTGCGCTCGGCCACCCGAAGGCCGAGACCGAGCGCGCCGTCGCCGATCTCATGCTTCGGGTGGGGCTCGACCCCGTCCACGCCGACCGGTTCCCGGCCGCGTTCTCGGGCGGGCAGAAACAGCGACTGGCCATCGCGCGGGCCCTGGCCACCGATCCGGAACTGATCATCCTCGACGAACCGCTGTCCGCGCTGGACGTCTCCGTGCAGGCCGACATCGTCAACCTCATCCGGCGGTTGCAGTCCGACGGTGACGTCGCCTACCTCGTCGTCGCGCACGACCTGTCGGTGGTGCGCCAGCTGGCGGACCGGATCGCGGTGATGTATCTCGGGGCGATCGTCGAAGAGGGGCCGACCGAACGCGTCTTCACCCGGCCGTTGCACCCCTACACACGGGCCCTGCTGTCGGCGGTCCCGATCCCCGACCCGCGAATCGAACGCGAGCGTCGGCCGATCGTGCTGAGGGGCGAACAACCCAGTCCCACCGAGGACATCGTCGGGTGCGGCTTCGCCGCCCGCTGCCCGTTGCACCGGGACCTCGACGACGCGCGACGCGAACGCTGCCGCTCGGTCGTCCCCCGATTGCGGACGACCGAGCAGGATCCGCACACCGATCACCGAGCGGCCTGCCACTTCGTGGAGCTCGACCCCGGCCCGGGGGGATCGACGTGAGACGGTTCTGGATCCTGCTGTCGGTGGTGGTGATCGCGGTCGGGTCCGTCGCGGGATGCGGTGCCGCGCTCGACACGTCAGCGGTGACCACCGAGGGCGCGTCGCTGAATCCGCAGCCGCGCGAGAACCTCCGCGACGGGGGCAGTCTCACGACCGCCATCACCGAGGTGTCCGCGCAGTGGAACACCTTCCACGCCGACGCTTCGGCCTACACTCTGGCGCTGTGGCGGTGGTACAACCCGAATCTGGCCTACTTCTCACCGGACGGCGAGTATTCGCCCAACCCCGACTACCTCACCGATGTCCGCACCGAGACCGTCGACGGCGACACCGTGGTCACCTACACCATCAATCCGCGGGCGTTCTTCAACGACGGGACGCCCATCGACTATCGGGCCTTCGTCGAGACCTGGCGGACCAGTAGGGGAATCGACGACCGATACATCGTGAGTTCGACCGACGGGTACAGCCAGATCGGCTCGGTCACCCGGGGGATCGACGACCGGCAGGCGATCGTGCGGTTCGACGGCGTGTATGCGTGGCCGGACGGTCTGTTCAATCTGGTGCTTCATCCGAAGGCGACTTCCCCGGACACCTACAACAAGGGATACGTCACGAACCCGCACACCGAATGGGGAGCCGGGCCGTACACGATCGCGTCCTACGATCCGAACGCGGGAACGGTTGTGTTCGAGCGCAATCCGAAATGGTGGGGCAAGCCCGGCAAACTCGACCGGCGGGTGTTCCGGCAGCTCGAGTCGCAGGCCGCACTCAACGCCTTCCAGAACGGTGAGATCGACGTCGCCGGAGTGGCGGCGAAGGATGCCCGTGCCCGCGTGCTGACCATGAACGGGATCGACATCCGGACGGCCGCCTCGCCTCAGCAGGCCCTGCTCGCGCTCAACCTGGACGCCCCGATCCTCGCCGATCGGACCGTGCGCGAGGCGGTGATGACGGCGATCGACCGAGAAACACTGGCGCGCATCCGGTTCACCGGTCTCAACTACACCGAGGAACTTCCCGGATCGCTGTCGCTGTATCCGTTCCAACCCGGCTATCGGGACAACCTGGCCGGTGTGGTCTCCTACGACCCGGATCGCGCCTCGGGTCTGCTCGATCAGGCGGGGTGGCGCATCGGGGACGACGGCATCCGGACCAAGGACGGAGCGCGGCTGTCACTGACCCTGCCGAATGTCGGCGACGACACCACCAGCGCCAACCTGTCACGCGCCCTGCAGGCGATCCTGGGCAAGGTCGGCATCGACCTCGTCGTGACCCAACGACCGTCAGCGGACTTCTCGAAGGTCGTGGTGAACAAGGAGTTCGACCTGTTCATGATGGGCTTCTCCTCGAGCGATCCGTTCGGGATGGCCTACTTCTGTCAGGTCTGGTGCAGCGACTCGCAGTTCAACCCCGCGGGCGCGGGGACACCCGAGCTCGACGCGCAGATCGAGGCCATGTCGCAGATCGGCGACCCGACAGCACAGATAGCCGCCGGGAACCGGGTCGAACACGAGGCGTTCCAGCAGTTCTCGAACCTGCCACTGTTCAACGGTCCCGCCATGGTGGCGGTGAAGGAAGGGCTGGCGAACTACGGGGCGGGTCAGTTCTACATCGGCCCGATCGAGGACATCGGCTGGGAGAAATGACGGGAGCGACCGGACGGTCGGCTAGTCCGCGGGCCCCGCGCTCAGTCGCCACAACGGATTGACCGGGCCGTGGCCGGCACCCAGCGGATAGGCGGCGGCCAGGCAGCGCGTGACCCAACCCTTTCCGAAACCGACCGCCTCGGGGACCGGGTAGCCGTGTGCGAGGGCGCTCGCGATCGCCGCGGCGAGGGTGTCGCCCGCGCCGTGGTCATGCGGGGTGTCGATCCGCTCATGACTGAGTTCGATGAACTGGTCACCGTCGTAGAGCAGGTCCGGGGACCGATCCGACGTCCGCAGGTGCCCGCCCTTGACCAGGGCCCACCGCGGCCCGAGATCGAGCAGTGCTCTGGCGGCATCGCGCTGCGAATCGGCGTCGGTGACCTCGATCCCGGTGATCAAGCGAACCTCGTCCAGATTGGGTGTCACGACCGTGGCGAGGGGGAACAGCTTGTGACGCAACGTGTCGAGCGCGGAGTCGGCGAGCAGCTGGTTTCCGTGCATCGATGCGCACACCGGGTCGACCACCAGCGGGACGGATGCATCGCGGCCGATGCCGCTCGCGCCGCACTGCTCGACGATGGCCTCGATGATCGGTGCCGACGCGAGCATGCCGGTCTTCGCCGCGGCGACACCGATGTCACCGGCGACGGAGTCGATCTGCGCCGCCACGGTCTGCGGTGAGATCTCTTCGAAACCGCGGACACCCAGCGAGTTCTGGACGGTCACCGCAGTCACCGCGACACACCCGTGCACCCCGAGCAGGGCGAAGGTGCGCATGTCGGCCTGGATTCCCGCACCACCACCCGAATCCGATCCGGCGATGGTCAGGACCCGAACGGGAGCAGAACCGGGCTGCGCAACAGGGAGTTCCACGAAGCCTTCCTTGTCGACCGTGCGTCGATCTCCGTCGACTGTGCGTTGTTTCGCGTTGACTGTGCGCATCACTCGCCACCAACCGTCTCGAGCGGCAGGTACACGCGGTTCCCGGCCTCGGTGAACTCCGCCGACTTCGCGGCCATGCCCTCCGCGATCGTGCGGTCGATGTCCTCGGCGGTGACGAGACCGTGTTCCTCGGCATAGGCGCGGACATCTGCCGAGATCCGCATCGAGCAGAACTTGGGCCCACACATCGAACAGAAGTGGGCGGTCTTGGCAGGCTCGGCGGGCAGTGTCTCGTCGTGGTACGCGCGAGCGGTGTCCGGATCGAGTGCGAGGTTGAACTGGTCGGTCCATCGGAACTCGAAGCGCGCCTTGCTGAGTGCGTCGTCGCGTTCCTGGGCTCGCGGATGGCCTTTGGCGAGGTCGGCGGAGTGCGCGGCGATCTTGTAGGTGATCACGCCGACCTTGACATCGTCGCGGTCCGGAAGTCCCAGGTGCTCCTTCGGAGTCACGTAGCAGAGCATCGCGGTGCCGGCCTGGGCGATCATCGCTGCCCCGATGGCCGAGGTGATGTGGTCGTACGCGGGTGCGATGTCGGTGGCGAGGGGGCCGAGGGTGTAGAACGGTGCCTCCTCGCACAGCTCCTCTTCCAAGCGCACGTTCTCCGCGATCTTGTGCATGGGGACGTGCCCCGGTCCCTCGATCATGACCTGCACGCCATGCGATTTGGCGATCGTGGTCAGTTCGCCGAGGGTGCGGAGCTCGGCGAACTGTGCTTCGTCGTTGGCGTCGGCGATCGACCCCGGGCGCAGACCGTCGCCGAGGGAGAATGTGATGTCGTAGCGCCGGAAGATCTCGCACAGCTCGTCGAAATGCGTGTACAGGAACGACTCCCGGTGATGTGCGAGACACCACGCGGCCATGATGGAACCGCCGCGCGAGACGATGCCGGTGACGCGCTTCGCGGTCAGCGGCACGTACCGCAGCAGGACGCCGGCGTGGACGGTCATGTAGTCGACGCCTTGTTCGGCCTGCTCGATGACGGTGTCGCGGTACAGCTCCCACGTCAGTGAGGCGGGGTCGCCGTTGACCTTCTCGAGTGCCTGATAGATGGGAACGGTGCCGACCGGGACCGGCGAGTTGCGCATGATCCATTCCCGCGTGGTGTGGATGTCTGCGCCGGTCGACAGATCCATGATGGTGTCGGCGCCCCATCTGGTGGCCCACACCATCTTCTCGACCTCGTCGGAGATGGAGCTCCGGACCGCCGAATTACCGATGTTCGCATTGACCTTCACCGCGAAGCGCTTTCCGATGATCATCGGCTCGGACTCGGGGTGGCGGTGGTTCGCCGGGATCACCGCGCGCCCGATCGCGACCTCGGAGCGGACCAGTTCGACGTCGACACCCTCCCGGGCGGCGATGAACCGCATCTCGGCGGTGACGATCCCGGCGCGCGCCCAGGCGAGCTGGGTGCTCGCGCCGTCGATCGGGTCGGGCCGGTGCCAGCTGTCGCGAATGGGTGCGAGGCCCTTCTCGACATCGATGTGTGCCGCGTCGTCGGTGTACGGCCCCGAGGTGTCGTAGACGTCGAGATGCTCACCATTGGTGAGGTGGATGCGGCGCTGCGGCACGCGCAGATCGTCGACCGAGAGGTGGTGTTTGACGCTGCCCTCGATGGGACCGAGGGTCAGGAACCCGGAATCGGCGGGTGCGCTGCTGTCGTATGTGGCGGATACAGGTGTACCCATGGCTCAACTCCCTACGCCGGCATTACCCGGACAGGTTCGAGCGGTCGGCGACCGCCCGTCGCCATCTCAGCCCTCGGTCATCGTGAGAGCCCCCGCGGTGTGTAGTTGTCGTGCGTCCGCAACCCTACATCGCCCGACGAGGCGGGCGGGCAGGGTGCGGCGAACCGTATCGATATGCGACAACCGAGCCATGGGGTCGGCAGTTACGGTTCCGTAAGGTACCGTGTGACCCGGATCACAGGCGGGTGTCATGTCGAGTCAGTGCCGGCGCGCGCCGATGGTCCGATGTCCGTGATCACGAGGTGAGGAGGGTCGGGTGCTCCGCAAGCATCGTCAGCGACCACCACAGTCGGCGAAGTCGATTCTGCAACAGATCTCGCAGGTGGTACACAACCCCGACCGCGACCGATTCGAACTCTGGGTGGCCGGCGATCTGGTCGGCGTTCTCGGGTACACGACCGAGACGGCCGACGGTCAGACGACCATCACCGTGCTGCACACCGTGCTCTACGACGAGTACAGCGGACACGGTCTCGCCACCCGGCTCACCCGCACCGTCGTGCACTACACCCGCGAACAGGGCGCCCGGCTGCGTCCGGTGTGCACGTTCACCAAGCGCTACCTCGACAGCCATCCCGGGATCGTCACCCTCGCTCCGGTGTGAGGGGTGCGCCGGCTCAGTCGGCGAGCAGGGTCTCGCGCAGCACCTTCTTGTCGATCTTGCCGACCGCGGTCACCGGGAGGGTGGTCACGATCCGCACCGCGTCGGGCAGTTTGAACGAGGCGAGTCCGCGCTCGGCGAGGAACGTGCGGATGGTCGCGAGCTCCAGCGGCTGGGCCGGGGGGTGCTCATGCGAGAGCACCACGGCGGCGCAGATCTTCTCCCCGAGTGCGTCGTCGGGTAGGCCGACCACCGCCACCTGTCGGACCGAGTCGTGGGCGAGGAGGTTCTCCTCGACGTCGTCGGCGGCGACGTTCTCGCCGGCCCGGACGATGGTGTCCTTGATGCGGCCGGTCACCGCGAGGTGGCCCGACGGCAGCCTCGTCACCTTGTCGCCGGAGCGATAGAAACCGTCCGGCGTGAAGGACTTCTCGTTGTGGGCTGCGGCCCGGTAGTAACCGCGGATCGTGTACGGCCCACGCACCAGGAGTTCACCTTCCGTGCCATCGGGGACGTCGTCGCCGTCCTCGTCGACCACGCGCACCTCGTCGAGCTCCGACATCGGCGAACCCTGCACCTGGTGAACAAGCTCGCGCGGTTCATCGAGACGGGTGTAGCAGATCAGACCCTCGGCCATCCCGAACACCTGCTGCGCGACGGGGCCGAGTGCGGCGTCGAGGGCGACGGCGTCGGGCTGGGCCAACTTGGCGCCGCCGACCTGCAGCAGGCGCAGCGAGCTGATGTCGGCGGGTTCCCACTCGGTCGCCGCGCACCAGAGTTGCGCGAGGGCGGGGACGAGCGACGTCACCGTGATGCGGTGTCGCTCGATCAGGTCGAAGGTGTTGTCCGGGCTGGGGTTGTCGGCGAAGACGATGTGCCCGCCGACGCCGACCACGCCGAGGATGCCCGGGCAGCTCAACGGGAAGTTGTGTGCTGCGGGCAGCGCGACGAGGTAGGTGTCGTCGGCGGTGAGGCCGGCGATGCCCGCCGACAGTCGCGCGTTGAGGTCGTAGTCGTCGTGCGTGCGGGCGATCAGTTTCGGCAGGCCGGTGGTTCCCCCCGAGACCAGGAACAGCGCAGGCAGACCGGGGTCGGGGCCGTCGGGGAGCGCGGTCGCGGCGGGGTCGGCGTCAGGCAGCGCCGCGAACCGGCCGGGATCGCCGGAGATGAAGACCTGCGCGATGTCGGGCACCCGCGACTGCAGTTCGGCCGCGAGGTCGCGGAGGTCGAACCCCCGGCGGCCGTCCTCGCCGATGTAGGCGACCGCGCCCGAGCCGGTCGCGAGATGGGCGATCTCGGTGATCCGGTGCGCCGGCAGTGTCATCACCGGCACGACACCCGCGCGTAGGAGGCCGAACAGGGTCACGGCGAAGTCGAGGGAGTTGTTGAGCTGCAGGACGACCCGTTGGGCGGGCCGCAGACCGGCGTCGACGAAACCGGCGGCCCGGCGCAGGGTGGCGGCGCGGAACTCGGCGTAGGTGAGCGTTCGCGGACCGTCGGTGGATGCGTCGGTCACCGCGGGCGCATCGGGGGAGCGCTCGGCCGCGACGTCGAGGGCCGCGAACAGCGGGCGGCCGAGGAACACACCCGCGTCCCGGTATCGCTGGGCCTGTGCATCGGTGTGGGGGGAGAAACCGTCGAGCAGATCGGTCACGTGGTCGAGGTGCGTCGGCATGAGTTCATTCAAACACAGCCAGGATAGGGTAACCTTACCGGTCGATGCGGGACGGTGGGCCCGCTCTCGACCGTGGGGGGTTGTTTGATTAGGCTGCCCTAAGCTTCCCTATGATCATCGGTGCTCGAGTGCATCACGACCGGAGGAACGAAGGACATGTCGCTGACAACCGAATCGCACGCCGCGCAGTTCGTCGACCTGCTCGCGCCCGCCTCGCCGCTGGGTGAGTCCGATGCTGCGCGGATCACGGCCGCCTGGGCGGGTTCCGGCGAGTTCGGCGATCATGTCGTCTACGAGCGCGACCGGCGATGGACCTTCGCGGCCGGGGTGCGTGCTCGTGTGGTCGTGACGCGGAGCGAGGTCATCGTCGACGATCAGGGTGACCGGACGACGACGCCGTGGCGCGGCGACCCCGCCGACGCGCTCGCTGCCGCGACCGCTTCGTTGTCGATCCCGGACTGGCGCGTCTACGGCTGGGTCGGCTTCGACTTCTGCGCGCCCTATCACGGCATCCTCGACCGCGTCCCGGAGGACACCGTCCTGGCGCACCTCATCGTCCCCGAGTTCGAGGTGACCGTCGATGCCGAGGGCGTCGACACCGGCGCCGTCGACGCCGATCGCGCCCGTCGTCTTCTCGAGATCGCCTCGCAGGCAACTGTTTCGGCAGAGTCGCGACCGGTGGATGTCCAGGCGGACCCCGACGACTACCGGGGGCGGGTGGCGACTGCGGTCGCCGAGATCGAAGCCGGCCGGTACCAGAAGGTGATCCTCTCCCGCGCCGTCGACATCCCGTTCGACGTGGACATCCCCGCAACCTACGCGCGCGGCCGGGCCGACAACAATCCCGCCCGCAGCTATCTGCTCTCGCTCGGCGACCTCCAGGCCGCCGGATTCAGCCCCGAGCTCGTCGTCGCGGTGCATGACGACCGGACGGTGGTCACCGAACCGCTCGCCGGGACAAGAGCTTTCGGTATCTCGGCGGATCAGGACGCGGCGGCGCGCGCCGACCTCCTCTCCGATGCGAAGGAGATCGCCGAGCACGCCATGTCGGTGCGGGCGTGCTTCGACGAGATCTCGTCCATCGCAGCGGACGACACCACCGCGGTGAGCGAGTTCATGGAGGTCCGCGAACGAGGCAGCGTCCAGCACCTGGCCTCGACCGTCCGCGGCACCCTCGCTGCTCACGAATCACCCTGGCGTGCACTCGAAGTCGTCTTCCCGTCGATCACCGCGTCGGGGATCCCCAAGACCCCGGCGGTGGAGGCGATCGACCGCCTCGAGCCGCGGCGTCGTGGCCTGTACTCCGGCGCCATCCTCACCGCGGCATCGACGGGCGAACTCGAGGCTACCCTCGCGCTGCGCACCATCTTCTCCTCCGGAGACGGCGCGTGGCTGCGTGCCGGCGCCGGGATCGTCGCGCAGTCCACGCCGGAGCGCGAGTTCACCGAGACCTGCGAAAAACTCGGCAGCGTCGCCCCGTACGTGGTCCCGCGCTGATCACCCGATACTTTCGACCGAACACCCCATCTCAGGAGTCACCACATGTCCGACCACATCACCGAAGCCCTGCGCGGCATCCTCGAAGAAGACCTCGACCTCTCGCTGGGAGATGTCAGCCGCGACGCGAAGCTGATCGACGACCTGGGACTGGATTCGGTGGCGTTCGCCATCGGTGTGGTGGCGATCGAGGAGCGGCTCGGCGTGAAGCTGTCCGAGCGGGAGCTCTTCGAGTCCAAGACCGTCGGTGACCTCGAAGACCTCATCCGGTCGAAGGCCGGCACCCCGGCCTGAGACGGAGAGTCGACATGAGTGTGGACACACCGGTGCAGACGTACGCCGAATTGCTCGACGCCGCGTTCGACGAGCGGGTGACGTCGTGGACGGCGCAGGCCGAACAGGATCACCGGTTCCCGCGGCCCCTTCTCGAGCACCTCGGCTCCGAAGGTGTCTTCGTCCGTAAGTGGGAGGACCGCAAGTTCACCGACCTCTACGATCATTTCGCGCTCGGCGCCCACCTCGGCGCGCTCGGCTCCGCGGCGATCGGGGTGGGGGTGAGCCTGCACGACTCGGCGATCGCCATCCTCCGCCGCTTCGGCCGCAACGACTACCTCAAGGACCTCGCCCAGCGTGCGCTGACCGCCGAGACCGTGCTCTGCATCGGGGCCTCCGAAGAGCAGGGCGGCTCGGATCTGCAGAACTCCGAGACCCGGATATTCCCGGAGAACGACGGCTTCCGCGTCGTCGGACACAAGAAGTTCGTGTCGCTCTCGCCGATCGCGGATCACGTGTTCGTGGTCTGCCGTGGCGTCGACGACGGTCCTGATCTGGGCGGCAACGTGGCCCTCGCCGCGGTGCCGATCGAGTCGGTCACGGTGGGCGAGCCGTACCAGAAGCTGGGCGCCGGGCCGCTCGACACCGCCCCGGTCACGATCGATGCCTGGATCCCGGAAGAGGCGCTGATCGCGCGGCCGGGGACCGGCCTGGCCATCATCAGCTGGGGGCTGGCGCACGAGCGGTACTCGGTGGCCGCCCAGATCGCCGCCGCCTGCGAGGTCATGATCGGGGTGACGCTCGCCCGGATGATGGAGCGCACCCAGTTCGGCAAGAAGCTCTACGACCACCAGGCGCTGCGCCTGCGCGTGGCGGACCTGCAGGCCAGGGTCGACGTGCTGCGGTACGCACTCGCCGGCGTCGCCGCCGAGGGCAAGATCAACCTGCGCACCGCCGCGGCGCTGAAGGCGACGGCCGCCAATCTCGGTGAGGAGGTCGCGTCGGAGTGCCTGCACATCTTCGGCGGGATCGGTTACCTCGAGACCGAGACCCCGATCGGCCGGTGGTGGCGGGACATGAAGCTGGCCCGCGTCGGGGGCGGCACCGATGAGGTGCTGTGGGAACTCGTCGCGGCAGCGATGAAGCCCGACACCGAGCGTTACCAGGCCATGTTCATCGATTCGGAGCTACACCGGCCGGGCTCGTCCGCGTCCTGAGAAGCATCCGAACATCCACTCCCACCCAGGCGGTCCTCACATGAACAGCCCAGCCGGCCAGGCCCCGGTCGACGCACGCGTCACCGAACTCGCGCCTCCCGACCACACCTACCTGCACATGGACAAGGCCGGTGCGCCGATGCACTGGTCGATGATCCTGCAGCTCGAGGGCGGCGACGTGCTCGGCCTCGATGCGGTGCGGGAGCGGGTCCGCGAACGATCCGGGCTGTTCGAGATCTTTCGGCTGGGAATCCGTAACGGGCGCTGGCGCAAGCCCGAGGTGGTGCTCGCCGACGACAGCTGGGACGCCGGCGAGCACGTGACCGAACTGGGGTTCACCGACCGCGCGCACCTGCAACGTCGGGTGGCGAAGCTCCTCGAGTCGCCGCTGCCTCGCCCGCGCCCGTTCTGGGACATCACGCTGTTCACCCCGTCGGCCGGCGCCGAGGGCGTCGGGCAGTGGGTCCTGCTGCGGGTACACCACAGCGTTTCCGACGGCATCGCGGGCGCCGCGTTCGCCGCACTCCTCGCCGACGGCGAACCCGAGGACCTGGCCGAGTTCGAGCGGTTCGCGACCAGCCCTCGATTCCGGATCAGCGGCATCGATCCCGAGGAACTCGCCGAGGCGAAGGCCGCCTACGGCGATCAGCACGCGGCCGGCGGTGGCAAGAAGCGGGCCTGGCCGGCGCTCACCAAGTCGGGCGAGCGGGAGTACGCACTCGTCGATGCCTCGACCCGAGACCTGCGCAAGGCGGCCAAACGCAACGATGCGACGGTCCACGAGTTCCTGCTCGCCGCCATCGGACGGGCGATCAGCCTCAACCCGCCGACGAGTCCACAGGCCGACGTCGTCCGCGTGACCCTGCCCGTGACCCTCGACGACGGATTCCGCCACACCGGTAACGCGGTGTCCGTGGCGCTCCTCAACCTGCTTGGCAACGAGCCCGATCTCACACGCCAGATCGACCGCGCGCGAAGCGAACTCGAGACGATCGCGAGACGGAAGCCGGAGCTGTACCTGGCCGCGGCCGACGACCTGCCGCGCGCACCGCTGTGGGGTCTGCAGCGCGCGATCGTGAACGCGTCGATGTCCCACATGCATCCCGACATCCACATCGGCATCAACCCCGGCTTCTCCCGGGTGCGGTCGGTGCTGGGGCAGTCGATCGTCACCCTGACGCCGCTGTCGCCACTCGCGGGCTACTCGCTGTCGGTGACGACGTTGATCCTCGGACACACCACGACGTTCGGCGTCGTGACCGATGCGCAGGCACTGCCCGGTTACGCCGACCGCTTCGTGGCGACGCTCGGTGAAGTACTGCGGGAGGCCCTCCCGTCGACCTGACGGGGGTGCAAGCTTAGGCTTGCCTTGTCATCCGATGTCCGAGGGCTGCAAGATACAGGTGGCCGTCGGCTCGGCGGGGGCGAAGACATACACGGAGAAAGATCAACATGAGCAACGACGTCAACTACCAGGACCCGTCGGCGGTCGACTACCAATCCGGGGTCGATTACCGCGAACCGGATGCGGGTTCGTCGCGTCGGTCGGGCGGGGTCAGCATCCCGACCGTGCTGGCGTCGGCAGGCGTCGCCGCCATCATCTCCGCGATCGTCGTGACGATCGGCGTGGTGGGCATCGTGGTGAGCGAGCGTAACGATTCCGCCACCGCCGCCCAGCCGACCGTCGTCAACCTCGGTGCCGCGCAGACGGCGCTGCCCCAGCAGGGCATCGCGGGCCAGCAGCCGGGCGCGGTCCCGGGCCAGCCCGCACCCGCCGGGGCGCCGGCCGCCGGAGCGCCCGCAGCGGCCCCGACGGAGAACGTGCCCGAAGGCGGCGGCGCGATCGGCGGACCGGTCGGCCCTCCCGGTGAGGGAGCTGGTCAGGCCCCGGCACCGGCGCCGGCACCGGGCACCACGGCCGCGCCGCAGCAGACCGTGGCCGCCGGGCCCACCGCGCTGACCCCGGGACAGCTCAACACCAAGGTCCGGATCGTCATGAACTCCAACGGCAGCCGCGCCGCCCGGGCCGCCGAACTCGAAGGCGGTGAGCGTGCGCTCCGCCAGATCGACCTCGTCGCCCGTGCGATCACGACCTACGGCAACGTCGGGCTGAGTTACCAGATGGTCGGGCCGGTCCAGGTCAGTGGTAACACGCTGACCGCGCCGCTGCAGATCAGCGTGGTCGGCCGCGGAAGCCAGAACCGGTCGATGACGTTCGTGTGGAGCGGCAACAAGTGGAAGCTGTCCAACCGAAGCGTCTGCACCATAGCGGGATTCGTCCTGATGCCCTGCTCGCTCTGACGGCCGGGCACACACTCTGTCCGGTCCGCCGGACGACATCGACACTCCATGGGGGATCTTCACGTGACTTCACGACATCGCCTGGGCGCTCTCGTCGCGAGCGCACTCCTGTTCGCGGGCCTGCTGGCCGGTTGCTCGAGCTCGGATGACGAATCCGCGGGCGGCTCCGTCCAACTCAATCTCCCGGACGGCAGGCAGGTCACCATCCCGGACACCCCGGAGCGGATCGTCACACTGGGTGACCAGTGGACCGACGTCGTGTTGTCGTTCGGTGAGACGCCGGTCGGTTACTACGACTACTCGAAGTCGGCGACCGGCGAGATGCAGCCCTGGTACGGCCAGAAGCTGGCCGATGCCACCTTCGTCGACCCCACCAAGGGTGACGACGCGACGACCATCGCCACACTGAACCCCGATCTGATCTTCGCACCGGGCTTCGCCTCGGACAGCCCGGAGTTCGAACAGATCTCGAAGCTGGCGCCGACGGTGAACGCCATCAGCGACCAGGAGATCGACCCCTGGCAGGACATGGTCACCGTGATGGGCACGGTGCTGCACGACCCGGAGAAGGCGAAGTCGATCATCGACGACACCAACGGCAAGATCGCGGCGGTGTCCGAGGAGTACCCGGGTCTGAAGGGCAAAACCTACGCGTTCGCCTTCATGTACGGCCCCGATCAGCTGTCGGTTCTCGGTGACGAGAACGACGGTGCCGCAAAGCTGTTCACCGAGCTCGGCATGAAGATGGCCCCCAAGCTGGTCGCCGAGTACCAGCGGACCGGGCAGCCGCGGTTCGGTCTGAGCACCGAGAACATCCCGATGCTCGACGCCGACGTGCTCGTCGTGGCCACCGCCACCCCCGAGCAGGCGGAGACCCTGCGGTCGCTTCCCGGGTACAAGAACCTGAAGGCGGTCAAGGACAACGCCGTCACGTTCATGACCCAGTCGCAGATCACCGGCCTCAACGCGCCGACGCCGAACTCGATCCCCTACGTCCTCGATCTGCTCAAGCCGTCCTTCGCCGCGGCGTCCAGCTGATCTCCGTCTGACGAACTCGCCCTCCGCGGAAAGCGGAGGGCGAGTTCGTTTCTGGGGCACCGGACCCTTCGAGGCTCGTCGCTTGCGCTCCTCGCACCTCAGGGAGCAGAGGGTGCCCCCCTGCTGGTTGAGCAGGCGACGAGCGCAGCGAGGAGCCGTGTCGAAGCCACTTCGCAACCCCGCCAACGACAACGGCCCGACCCTTCGAGGCTCGTCGCTAACGCTCCTCTCAGGGAGCAGAGGGTGGCCCTGCTGGTTGAGCAGGCGACGAGCGCAGCGAGGAGCCGTGTCGAAGCCACTTCGCAACCCCACCAACGACAACGGCCCGACCCTTCGAGGCTCGTCGCTAACGCTCCTCGCACCTCAGGGATCAGAGGGGTGCTCGTCGCTTGCGCTCCTCGCACCTCAGGGAGCGTTGATTCAGCGGGTCACTGGGCCGTGGGCAGGGTCGACTAGGGAGCGACGATGTCGTCGTCGTCCGCGGCGCCGAAGCTGGTGAACGCGGTGTGCTTGGGCAACCGGTAGGCCTCTCGGCCCAGAACCGTGTTGAGGATGCGTGCGTTGCGGACGGCGCCGATGTCGAGGTTCGGGGCCGAGACGCCGTGCGCGTGCTCCTCGGCGTTGGCGACGAAGATCCGGTTGGTCAGGGCGTCGTCGGTCTCGATCTCATGGTTGGCGCCGATGACGAGCCGTCCACGGGAATCGCGATGCAGCGCAGACTCGATCGGAGCGAGGAAGTCCGCCTTGCGCGCCTGGTATCCGGTGCTGGCGATGACCATGTCGGTGGTGTGGGCCAGTTCGGAACCGGTGTCGAGGTGGCGGCCGCGCACCCGGAGCTTGCCGTCGGCGAGGGTGTCGACGCCGTCGACCTCGACCGAGATCCGCAGCTGCACCGGGCTGAGCTTGTCCTGCAACTGACGCCGGTACAGCAGGTCGTGGAGCCGCTCGAGCGAGTCGGTGGAGATTCCCTTGTGGAACTGCCAGTGCTGCGGGCGGACCCGGTCACGTGCGGCCTCGGGAAGACTGTGGAAGTAGTCCATGTAGGCCGGCGTGGTCATCTCCAGCGACAGCTTCGTGAAGTCCAGGGGTGCGAACCATGGTGTGCGCGTCCACCATCGCACGGCGGGGCCGCCGCGCAGGTTGGCCTCGAGCAGATCGATGACGATCTCGGCACCCGACTGGCCGGATCCGACGACCGTGACGGTGTCGGCGGCCAGCGCCTTCTCCTGGTTGAACAGGTAGTCGGAACTGTGGACCACGGCCGGCGACTCCGACGAGAGTGCTTGCGGGATGAAGGGTTCGGTGCCGATCCCGACCACCACGTGACGCGCGATCACCGTCGAGGAGCTCGTCGGAGTGTGCATGGTCACCCGGAAGGCATCGGCCTCGGCGTCCCATGCCACCTCGTCGACGGTGGTGCTCCACCGGAGTGAGTCGAGCCGGGACACGCACCATAGGAGGTAGGCCTCGTACTCGATGCGCGTCGGAAAGAAGTCCTCGCGCACCAGGAATCGGTACATGCGATCGATGTCGGCCATGTAGTTCAGGAACGACAGCGGGTGGGTCGGATCGACGAGCGTCACCAGATCGGACAGGAAGCTCACCTGCAGGGTGGCATCGTCGAACATCAGGCCCGGGTGCCACCGGAACTCGTCGCGTGAGTCGACGACGAGGAGGTTCACGTCGTCGAGCGTCGAGGCGAGCGCGGCGAGGCCCAGATTGAACGGGCCGCAACCGATCGCCAATACGTCTACGTTTTCAACAGAGTTTATTCGGAGACTCTCACCATTTCTTCACTGTATGTTCCCGCGCCGGGTGCGGCGGAGCCTTCGGACTCCACCTCGAGGGCGACGCGGAGGAGTTCGTCGAACAACTCGTCGATGTCGCTCTCCGAGGTCTCCGGATTGAGGAGGGTCAACTTCAGGCAGGTCTGTGGCTCGTCCTCGCCCGGGATCCGGACCTGGGTACGGCCGATGAGGGCCTTGCCGTCGGCGATGAGGCGGCGCCGCAGTTCACCGTTGACCACGTCGAGATCGGTGCACCGGTAGCGGAACACGACGGTCGTCAGCGTGACCGGCGCGATGAGCTCGAGCTGCAGTTCGGTGGCGACACGCTGTTCGGCGTACAGCGCGAGGTCGTTGCACTTGTCGAGCATCTCCCCGAGGGTGCTGCGCCCGTAGGCGAGCAGGGTGGTCGCGACCTTGAGGACGTCCGGACGCCGGGTCGTCTGGAGGGTCTGACCGAGGAGTCCGCTGTATCCGGCCTCCACGTCGTCGTCGGGATTGAGGTACGCCACCGAGCGATTCAGGGACACGAAGCGATCGGCGTCGGACAGGAGCATGAGGCTCGCAGCGGCGGGCTGCCAGCCGACCTTGTGCAGGTCCAGGGTGACCGAGTCGGCGCGTTCGACGCCGGCGAGCAACCCGGCGAGGCGGTCGGAGAACAGCGAACCGAAACCGTATGCGGCATCGACGTGCATCCAGATCTCATGACGCTCGGCGATGTCGGCGATCTCCCCGAGCGGGTCGACGGTGCCGAAGTCGGTGGTGCCCGCGGTGGCGACGATCGCCAGTGGGGTGGCGGTGCCGGAGTCCCGGATCGCTGCCTCGAGGGCCTCCGGGATCATCCGGTGGTGTGAATCGACGTCGACCGGGATGACCGCGGACTCGCCCAGACCCAGTGCCGCGCAGGCACGATGGACCGAGAAGTGGGCGACCCGCGAACAGAAGACGACGGGGCGATGCAGTGCGCCGACGCCGTCATGACGCACGTCCACACCGTGGCGCGCGGCGGTGTGATCGCGGGCGATCATGAGCGCCAGCAGGTTCGAGATCGATCCGCCGGGACTGAAGACACCGCCGGCATGCTCGCCGAAGCCGGCCATGCGGGCCAGCGACTGCACGGTCCAGGTCTCGAGCGCGAGCGTGGCCGGACCCGAATCGTAGGTGTCGAGTGAGGCATTGGTCGCCGATGCGAGGGCGTCCGCGGCAACCGCCACCGACAGCGGAGCGGGCTGCAGATGTGCCGCGGCCATGGGGTGGGTGAGGTCGAGACCGAACTCGGCCACCAGGCGAGCGAGTCGGGTCAGTGCCGCGGATTCGCCGATGCCGGTCTCGGGAATCCCGTGCGGACCGAGCAGTGCCGTCACGCCGCCGAGTACAGCCACGGGGTCGCCGCTCGGCAGCGGGGCGCCGTGGTGATCGTCGCTGACCGCGGCGGCGACCTCGGCCAGGCCTCGGCCGACGTCGGCCCAACCGTGGCCGGGACGGGCGAATCGCGAGGCACCCCAGACGGACTGGTGGTCTTCGGACACTGAGTTCCCCCTTGTTGACTCTGGCGCGCGATGGCGCGGCGGCAGGCCGGTCATCCGGCGGTGCCCTTCTGCGGAACGCGCTCGGCGAGGACTTCGAGGAGCGCGGAGACGGAGTAGTGCAACGACGTCGGGATCAGGTCGACGAGCGTGGTGAGCACGGCGGTGGCTCGGTCGGCCATCTCGTCGGGGACGATTCCCGGTTGGTGATCGACCTCGACGTGGGTTCTGTCGTCGTCGGCCTCGAAGGCGATCGAGAGCGGGTAGTTCGCGATCCCGTTGAAGACCGACCGGCAGGTGACCGGCGCGTCGGCGGGTTGCGGGATACCGCGCAGCGGCGCGGGCCGGACCGACGCCATGATCTCGATGACGGGGAACCGTCCACCCTGCTGTCGCAACGCGGTGAGAACCGGCCCGAAGTCGGTGCCGGAGTGTTCCATCGACCGGTAGATGACCGAACCCGCGTCGCGGAGGGCCTGTTCGACGGTGGCGTCGGGGTCGACGCGGAACCGCATCGGGATGATGTTGCCGCAGTAGCCGACGTCCTGCGGTGCCTGCGCGCGCCGACGATTGTCCGCCGGCACCACCAGGACATGGTCCGCGGCGCCGGTCAGTGCGTACGACGCCAGCGAGCAGACCCCGATCAGAAGTGCGTTGGGCGTTGCCCCGACGGTCTGGGCCACCCGCCCGAAGGCGGACAGCGAGTCGGCCGCCACCGGGGCGGCGGCCTTGATCCCGTCGCGGTCGTCCATCGGTGACAGCCAGCTGTCGGCGGCGCTCTCCGTGGGCAGCTCGCCGGTGAGCGGGTAGCGGACATCGTCGGCAGCCCAGGTCGCGATCGCATGCCGCACCGCGCTGTTCGCCGCTTCCGCGGCCGCCGCGGGGTCAGGCGTCTCCGGTCGGGCGTCCGCGGTGACGTCTCCCGGCCACGAACCCGACACCAGGGTGCCCAGGAGCAGGGGCCATGACGTGTCGTCGACCGCGAGGTGGTGGACCACCAGGATCATCGTGACGTTCCCGTCCGACCCCGAGACACGCATGCGCAGTGGGACTTCCGAGTGGAGATCGAACGGTGTCCGGGTGAGCGCGGTGGCTGTGGCGTCGACATCGTCACCGGCGTCGCTCACAGCCGAGTCCGTCGGTCCCCAGGTCCACACCGATCGCGAGGCGTCCCACGAGCCCGCGCGCGGCACCTCGCGGCGGCTCGGCGTGCCCGCATCGTCGACCTCGACCACCGAGCGCAACACCCGGAACCGGTCGACGAGCAGCTCGGCGGCGGCGACGACCGAACCGAGCGTCCGGCGTCCGCCGAACTCCAGCACGAGTCCGATGTTGTGCGACAACGATTCCGGGTCCAGTTCATAGATCCGCCACATCCGGCGTTCGGCGATGCCGAACTCGCCGAACGGCACAGTCGTCTCGGGTCGAGTGTCACCGGCGCCGGGAGCGGAGCGAGCGGGCCGAATGTCACCGGCGCCGGGAGCGGAGCGAGCGGGCCTAATGTCACCGGCCTGCGCGAGCCGACGACGCAGGAGCGTGAGGCGCGCTTCGG
This sequence comes from Gordonia sp. ABKF26, assembly GCF_041103195.1. NCBI lineage: Bacteria > Bacillati > Actinomycetota > Actinomycetes > Mycobacteriales > Gordoniaceae > Gordonia > Gordonia sp. ABKF26. The sequence goes on along the minus strand of NZ_JBGCVZ010000003.1, from coordinate 5,374,327 downwards.
TCAACGCGGGCATGGTTCCCTCTCGGTCGATGTGGCGGCGGTCGGCGTCGACGCAGCCGCGGCCATGGCGTGCAGGGTGTCCCAGTCGCGGACGACCTCGACCAGCTCGCCCGTCGCCCACTGGGCAGCCTGGTCCTGGAAGTGTTCGGATCGGGGATCGCCGCTCACGCCCAGCGGGACGATCCACCGACTTGCGCTGCGATCGGCGAGATCCCACACATAGCGTGCCGCGGCACCGGTGATGCACAGGTGTGTGCCGACCGCCGCGGCGTTGGCGAAGACGCTCTCGGCGTCGCCGGCCAGCGGCAGCGGTGTCGGACGCAGCGTGGCGAACAGGTCCGGGTACTGCGGCGATGCGCCGACCAGGTCGAACCCGTGGATGGGGGCGAGGCGGTGGACGCTGCCCCAGGTGGGTGTCGAACCGAAGCCGGCGACGCGGGCCACCACGGCGTCGAGTGCCGCCACCGCGACGGCCTCGATGTCGATGCCGATCCCTGCCGTGTTCGCGACCACGGACGTCAGTGCGGTGGCCAGCCGGGGTTCGGGCACGAACCAGGGCTGGAACACCGCCGGGAATCCGTGCGGCCCGCGGAGCGGGGCGAGGATGTCGGTGTTCGCCACCCCCAGGACGAGTTGGGTACGGAACTCGGCGTACAGATACGCATCGGTGCTGTCGGCGTCCATCGAACGGTCCCACGCCACCAGCCGCTGCCGGACATCCTCGGCCGCGGCGTCGTCGGCGCGTACACGGGACAGCAACTCCTGGACGACGGTCGCCTGCTCGAGGCGCACGTCGGAGTGGATGTCGGCACAGTCGGCCGGACTCACCGAATCGAGATCGTCGAGCCGCGCGGCGATACGGTCGGCGCGGAACGGTTCGACGCACTCGCTCGTGAGCGGTTGCAGCGCAGGCACGTCCGACATCCGCTGGTTGGCGGTGACGGTGATGCCGCGACCCTTCGTGACGCCCTCCGCAAGCTCCGGGCTCCTCAGGGAGCGGGGGGTCGCGTCGAAGTCCGGATCGCCGAGCGAGCCGCGTTCGTATCCGCGCCACTGGTAGCGCTCGTCCCAGCCGGGCACCGGCAACCAGTAGTTCTCGGGCGCACGGACCGGTACTCGGCCGGCCACATGGGTGGCGACGGTGCCGTCGGCGTGGGCGATCACCGCGCGGTTGACCGGCTCGACCCAGTTGACGAGCGCGGCCTCGACGTCGGCGACCGTGCTCGCGAACAGCAGATCCAGCGGCGCGTCGAAGGAGACGTCTTCCGAGAGCAGGGGTGACCGGATGCTCATCGCGAACGAGTCCTCGGGGCCGCCGAACACGACAGCACCGTTCGGGGTGGTGATCACCTGTGTCGCCACGGGTTCGGCACCCCGGACCAGGATGGTCTCGGTGCTGACCCCGGCCGGCACCCGGCCACCACCCGGCACCTCGACCAGCAGTGCGCCCGTCTCGTCGCGCGTCAACCGCTCGAGGAAGAGATCCTGATAGTCGCCCATGGCGTTGGTGATGCCCCAGGCGATGTCGTCGCCCTGGCAGAAGTGGGGGACCCCGGGTACGCCCGCGAAGGCGAACCCGGCCATGTCGAATGTGTCGAGGGGTCCGGTGGAGGCGAGATGGAACTGCTGATAGATGCCCGGCAGCTCGAGGAAGCGATGGGGGTCACCGGCGACGATCGGCGCGCCGGTCGAGCTCCGCTCCGCGGAGACGCCCCATGCGTTGCTGCCCGACATCGGATCACCGAGGTCGACTGCGGGGGAGGGCTGTTCGGGGGACACCGGCCGGGTGATCGCCAGGATCTCGTCGAGGAACGCCTCGTCGGGCATCGCGGGCATCGTGGGGTCGGTCTCTCGTGTCTCGAAGTCCCAGAATCGCAACGCGTCCAGACCGAGCGTGCGGCAGGCGTGCAGCCGGAACAGTTTCGTCGTGAACCGTCCGAACAGCACGTGGTGCATGATGAACACCGAGATCGGTGTCCACGGGCGCCACGGTTGCGGACGATGCGCGAGCGCCTCGAGTTCCGGTGCCGCAGCAGAGGTGTCGGGGTCGTCGAGGGTGCTGTTCACCCCGGCCGCATAGGCGGCGACGAGATCTCGGGTGCGGGCGGAGGATGCGTCGAAGATCCGTCTGGCCGCGGCATCGAGCTGTGCCCGGCGGGCGAAGGTGTCCCACTCCACGCACGAGGCCCCGAAGACCTCGGCTGTGCGTCCTTCGGCGCGCAACCGCATGAACTCGATCTGCCAGCGCCGGTCCTCACCGCATGCCCGACCCTGTCCGTACAGGACGGCCGCCGGGTCGGCCCCGCGGACGTGCGGGATGCCGTGGCCGTCGCGCAGGATCTCCACGTCCGGTCCCGCGCCACTGTGGGTGGCGGTCATGTCCATCACCGGCCCCTCTGCGACGCAATCGGATTGGCGAGCCGGTGACCGGCATCGATCAGTGATGCGTAGGAGTCCTCGATGTCGACCATGCGTTTGTTGTTGCGCAGCTGCAGGCCGTTCATGTGCACCGCGCCGAACTCCGGCGCGAACAGATCCCAGCGGGTGAACCGCTCCTCGAGTTCGGGATGGGCGGCCACGAACTCGTGCAGGCTCTCACCGACCAGCGACCAGAACTCGCCGTCGTCGACGATGCCGTGTGTGTGCAGGACCGCGGCGAGGGGGCGCAGGAAGTCGTCGAAGACATCCGACAGCACGCCCAGGTTGCGGATCTCGTCCGGCTCGGTCGTCCGGACCCGTGCGCAGCTCTCCGGGAGGCCCTGGGCCTCCCCGAACACCGACACCTCCTCGCCGATGTCCTTGAGGATGGCGCGCACCGGGATGCCGTCGGCGAGTACCAGGATGAGGTTCTCGCCGTGCGGGGAGAACTTCAGCTCATATCGGTAGAGCAGATAGGCGATGGGATGGAGATAGGTCCGCAGGTAGCGGCGGATCCACTCCGTCGCCGGGACACCCGATCGCTCGATGAACGCGCCGACGAGTGGTTCACCCAGGTGATCGACGTGGAGCAGCGCGGCCATGGTCGACAACTGCTCGTCGGCGGCCGTCAGCGGCACCGGGCTCTGTCGCCACAGCGCCGACAGGATCTTGCGGTACTCCGATCCCGGCTGGGTGATCGGCGTGAAAGTCGGGCTGCGGTAACCGATCGCCGCGACCTCGAAGATCATCTCGAACCCGATCGCCGCGAGGTACTGGTCGTCGGCGACGAGTCCGCGGACCCAGTTGTTGATCAGCGGGGTCGTACGCATGTAGTCGGCGGACATCCCGCGCGTGAAGCCCATGTTCACGATCGACAGCGCGACCTTCACGTAATTGCGGGTCGGCGTGGTCGAGTTGAACACCGTGCGGATCGACTGCTGGGCCTGGTAGAGGTCGGGACTCGTGCCGACCTCGACGATGCGACGGCCTGCGATGTCGGCGGAGTACAGCTTCCGTACCTTCTCGACCCACTGCCAGGGATGTACCGGCAGATAGCGGTAATCAGCGGGGTCACAACCGGCTTCGCGCAGCGCCGAGTCGAACCCCGCCAATGTATCGGCACCGAGCTCGTCGACGAGCAGTGTGTCGTAGTCGATGTCGCTCACGGTGGCGACATCGCAATCCTCGCGACGAGCAGCCAGCCAGACGAGCCGGAAGTGGTTGCCGACCTCGGGGGCGTAACGCTCGATGTCCTCGGAACTGAAGCCCAGTCGGCCCGCGTTGGCCACGATGCACGGATGCCCCTCGGTCATCGTCGCCTCGATGGTCTGGAAGTCGGCGTGCGCGAGATCGGTTGCCGGAATGCGGCGTTCGTCCGGACGGTCGGCGCTGATCGCCAGGGTGTTGATGAACTCCTCGAGGTATTCCGGCAGGGCCTGGGGCCCGATCCCCAGGAACGGGGCGAGGTCGACGATCATCGCGACCGCGTCGATCGGGAGTTCGTCGCCAGTCCGCACACGACGCAACGACGACTCGTCGATCGCCCAGCTGTCCAGGGCGAGCCGGTCGGCGCGGAAGTGGTAGTCGGTGAGACCGTCGGCGGAGGAGACGACGTAACCGTCGCCGCTCGCGACCGGGTCGAGGGCCCGCTCGTGCGAGAACTCGGCGAGGATCTTCGTCGCGATCCTGGTGTGATACGTCTGGCGATGGCTTCGCGCACCCGACCCCCCGGCCGTGCGCGTCGCGAATTCCTGAATGGTCCCGATGTCCTGGAGAGTCAACGATCTACGCCCCCAGATCCGTGACCTCGACCGGTCCGACGGACTTGCCGTTGTCGGTCACCGCGAGGAAATCGGCGCGGGTGCAGTAGCTCAGGTGAGCGGTCTTGTTCCCGACGGGATAGTCGCCGTCGACGCGGAAGCCGACACTCGCGTTGAGACGGTGCACGGCTTTGTTGCGGACATCGGGCTCGACGACGACGCGCGCTGCGCCGACCTCCAGGATCGCGGTACGCATGATGTGCAGCATCACCGCGCCGGTGAAACCGGGCAGTGCCTGTTCGGCGTGCGCGACCAGGAGATGCATGCCGATGTCGCCGTCGGCGGGCACGTAGCCGCTGGCCGGGGCGGCGAGTTCACTGGCGGCCGGGTCGTAGAGCTCGAACAGGAACTGCGGACGCCCGTCGTGGTAGCCCAGGCGCATCCCGTACGGGGTGCCGGCCGTCGCCTCGGCCGAATCGCGAATCATCTTCTCCACGTCGGTGACCGAGCTGTCGAGCATGTCCCAGTACTTGGCCTTGGGATGGGTCAGCCATTCGTGCACGGTCGCGGCGTGCGACACGTCGTCGAGGTCGACCGAGTTCAGGTCGTAGGTCGGTGCGGAGGAAATGGTCATGATGCCTTTGCTCTGGGTGGTGGTCTGCCGTTGTGGCCGGAGGAGGTGCCGGATGCGGTCAGCTGCGCGCGATCTCGGCCTCCACCTGTTCGTCGGTGAGGTGTATGACGTCGAGGAAGGTCTGCGCCACGAAGGATGCGCGTTCCCCGCCGAGCTCGGTGAGCCGTCCGGCGAGACCCGCGATGGTCCGCTGGGTGAAGATGTCCGCGACCGAGAGGCCGGGTGCGTCGAGCCACTGGCGCACCAGCGCGACCACCCGGGTGGCCTGGACGGAATCCCCGCCGAGAGAGATGAAGTCCTCGGTGACGCTCGCCGGCGGGGCGGGCAGGACGTCGCCGAAGATCACCGCGAGGGCTTCTTCCACCGGGCCGCGAGGTGTGACGGCCTCGAGCGGGTCGTCGTCGGTGTCGGTGCCGGCGGCGATGGCTTTGCGGTCGTGTTTGCCGTTCGGCGTCAGCGGGAACCGGTCCAGGACCGCGACGGAACGCGGGACCATGTGTGGCGGCAGGGTTTCGGCCAACTGGGCGCGCAGGCGGGCGTCGTCGTCGGTCGCCCCGGCGGTGAGCACGACCGCCGCGCGTAGGTCCCGGCCGTCGGACCACGCGACCGCCGAGCCCACCCCGTTCAGGCCCAGGAGGCCGGCCTCGACCTCGCCGAGTTCGACACGATATCCACGGATCTTGACCATGTGGTCGGCGCGACCGAGGAAGTCCAGGAAGCCGCCGGGTAGGTAGCGCGCGAGATCACCGGTGCGGTACCAGCGTTGACCCTCGTGCTCGACGAAGCGGTCGGCGGTGCGTTCCGGATCGCCCCGGTACCCGTCGGCCACCCCGGCCCCGCCGATCCACAGTTCGCCCGGTACGAGGTCGGGACGGTCGCGGCCGGCGTCGTCGACGACTCGGCAGCGGACGCCGCGCAACGGTATTCCGTACGGTACGAATGCCATTCCGGCCGGGACGGCGTCGGCTTCGCAGATGGTGGAGTGGATGGCCGTCTCGGTGGTCCCGCCGAGACCGGCGACGCGACAATCCGGCAGTTGCGCCGCGACACGGTCGAGCAGTGACACATCGACCTTGTCGCCGCCCATGATGATCATCCGCAGCGACGAGGGCAGGGGCGCGAGGTCGAGGAGCATGCCGAGGATCGACGGCACGCAGTTGAGCACACTGACCGACTGTTCGCCGAGCAGTCGCACCCAGTCGTCGACCTTGGTCTGCTCGTCGTCGCCCGGCACGACGACCGCGCCGCCCACGGCCAGCAGTCCGAAGATGTCGAAGACGGAGAGATCGAATTCCAGCGACGACACCTGCAGGCTGCGGTCGCCTGCCCCGATCGCGTACCGGTCGACGAGGTCGGTGATGGTCGCCACCGCGGCACGATGCGGAACCTGCACGCCCTTGGGCAGGCCGGTCGAGCCGGAGGTGAACAGTACGTAGGCGAGGTCGTCGGTGGTCACCGCGATCGGCTCGGTCGGCTCGGCGAGCCGGGCGTCGTCGAGCGTGAGCACGGTGCCGGCGGTGGATTCCCAGGCCGCGGGATTGGTGGTGAGAACAGCGGCGGGAGTGGCGACGTCGAGGATGCGCTCGCGGCGTGCCCGGGGCTGTGTGGGGGCGATCGGGACGTAGGCGGCGCCGGCGGCGAGAACTCCCAGCGCCGCGACGATCTGGTCGCCACCCTTGGGCAGATGGACGACCACCGTGTCGCCGGACGCGACACCGGCCGCGACAAGCGCTCCGGCGACGCGCCGGGCTTCCTCGGCCAACTCGGCGTGGGTCCAGGTACGTGCATCGGACACGACGGCCGGCGCGTCGTCGTGCTCGGCGGCCCGGGCGAAGAAGGTTCCGTGCAGGGTCCCGTCGAAGGTGTCGGTGACCGGCAGTGGGCTTTCCACCGAGAGTCGCTGTGCGCGAACCTCCGCGCTGATCGGCGACGGTGCGGGCGCATCCCATTCGCCGTCGACGAGGAGTCCGAGAAGCCGGACGTAGTGGTCGAACATCGAACGCGCAGTGGAGAGTGGGAGATCAGAGGCGCGGACGTCCCAGTTGAGGAGGAGGCCACCGGCCACCTCGGTCACCTGGGCGTCGAGAAGGACCTGCGGGCCCTGCGACACGATCCAGGACGGATCTCCCAGCACGTCGGTCGCCTGCTGGGAGAAGAGGTCTCCCAGTCCCAGTGCGCTGGTGAACACGATCGGCGAGACGACGGGCTCGCCACGGTGGCGGCTCAGTTCGCGCAGCACGTCCAGGCCGCTCATCGAACCGTGCGCGGCGGCCTCGTGCATCGACGACCGCATCGACCGTGCTCGCTCGGCGAGTGTGGCCGGCGCGCTCAGGTCGACACCCACGAGGATCGACGAGGTGAAGTCGCCGACCACGCGCTCGACGTCCGGGTGCACCTGGGGTCGGTCGAACAGCGGCACGGTGATCAGGAAACGCGGTGTGGCCGAATGTGTTCCGACTGCCTCGGCGAACACCGCGGCGACCGCCGCCGCCGGGGTGACCCCGCGTCGGTGTGCGTGCTCCTCGAGCCGTTTCCAGTCCGAGGCGGACACCGAATGGTGCAGGCGGACACTGTGCGGCTCGACCTCACCGCGCGCCGCGCGCTCGTCGAGCGGAAGCTCGGGCGGTCCGGGGAGCGTGGGAATGCGTTCGCGCCACCAGGTCACGTCGTCGTCGAGGATCTCGCGGGACGTGCGATCCGCGGTGATCGTCGCGAAGGTCACGCCGAGCTCGGGCAGGGTCTCACCGCGGTACAGGCGAGCGAAGTCGTCGACGAGTACCCGGTAGCTCATCGCGTCCGCGGCGATCATGTCGACGTCGAGGTGGACACGGGCCGAGTTCGCCGGCAGCAGACTCAGTTCGGCGCGGATGACCGCTCCTTCGTCGACCGGCAGCGTGCGGTGTGTGCCGTCGGCGCGCTTCGCGGCCAGGATCTGCTCGACCATCTCTGCCGAATGGGACCGGAGATCATGCACGGCAATGGCTTCCGGGTGCGCCGGGCCGATCTCCTGGGTGCCGTCGGGGAGCACGCGGACGCGCAGCATCGGGTGGCGCTCCATCAGCGCGGACATGGCCGCGGCGAAGCGTTCGGGATCGACGTCGGAACCGTCGAACTCGATGTAGAGGTGTGCCGCGACGTTGCCGAAGGCGTGACTGTCCGATCGCCCGATCCAGTAGGCGTGCTGCATCGGGGCGAGGGGGAACGGTCCGGTGGTCGCTTCGGACACCGGTGACGAGGAGTCGTCGTCGGCGATCGGTGCCGATGCGCCGCCCAGCAGTGCTGCCCAGGCGGTGATGGTCGGTTGTGCGGCGAGGCGGGCGAAGTCGATGTCGATGCCGCGTTTGCGCCAGGTGCCGGCGAGTCGCATCATCCGCAGGGAATCGAGTCCCTGGGCGATGAGGTCCTGGTCTGGGTCGAGCGACTCGGGAGAGACGCCCAGCGCGGTGCCCACCTCGGCGCGGATGTCCGGTGTGGTCGTGTCCACCTCGGCGTCACCGGTGGCAGCGAGAAGGAGTGGTGCCCAGGCGGTGATGGTCGGTTGTGCGGCGAGGCGGGCGAAGTCGATGTCGATGCCGCGTTTGCGCCAGGTGCCGGCGAGTCGCATCATCCGCAGGGAATCGAGTCCCTGGGCGATGAGATCCTGCTCCGGGTCGATCGACTCGGGCGTCAGGCCGAGGGCCCCGGCCACCTCGGCGACGATGTCGGCCATGGTGGCAAGGTCCGTGGTCTGGGAATTCGTGGCCATCAGCCGGCGTGCCTCTCGCAGTTCGGTGACATGGTTACTCAGGCTGGGGAACCCGCATTTAGGGTAGGTTATACTAACTAACCGCTCTGCCCAATCCCTGGGCACGCCGGCGAGAGAGCCCCACGAGCCGACGCGAATTAGGTTAGCCTAAGTTCGCTCCGAACGTCCCATCGGATGATGTGAATCACGCTGCGCCACCGACAGGATCTGGGTCTTGTGTCCTAGAAAGATTAGGCTACCCTACCCAAATGACGCGAACGTTCATGTTCGCCGGACCGGCGGTCGAGACGACACGCGGGACGACCCCTCGGTCGCCGACACGACCGAAGACTTTGACACGACCGACGCCACATGCTGGCGAGAACGGGAAACGAGAATGTCGCAGAACAGCGTGATCCTGGAGGAATCGGGCTCGACCAATGCGTTGGCGGCCACCGTTCGTGAGGCGATGCTGGCGGGAGACACGAGCCTCTCCGTCCTGGACTCCGATACCGGCGAGTGGGTGACGGCACCATGGCGCGAGGTCCACGCCCGCGCCGAGCAGATCGCCGTCCAACTGCTCGCCGACAGCGAACTGCACGAGCCGCAGGCCCTCGGTCTGATCGGGGACCCCACGGTGGATCTGATCGCCGCCATCCAGGGCGCGTGGCTCGCCGGCGTTCCGGTCACCATCCTGCCGGGTCCGATCCGAGGGGCGGACGAGGAACGGTGGGCGCAGAACACCTACCAGCGGTACGTGTCGATCGGTGTCGGCACCGTCCTCGGCAGCGGCACCCAGCTCGACCTGCTGACCAAGGTCGAGGGACGGCTGCACATCGCCCGCGTGGCCGAATACGGCCTGGGCGCAGACACCACCGATTTCGTCGCGCGCAATGTCAACGGCAACACCATCGCCGTCCTCCAGGGAACCGCCGGTTCGACCGGCGACCCGAAGACCGTCGCCCTCACGGCGTCGGCCGTCTACTCGAACGCCATCGAACTGGTCAGCCGGCTCGGCCTCCACCGCACCCGCGACACCGGATTCAGTTGGTTGCCGCTCTATCACGACATGGGTCTGATGTTCCTGCTCGCCGGAATGACCACCGGCATCCCGGCCTACATCGTGCCCAACACCGCCTTCGCCGCGGCGCCCTTCAAGTGGATGCAGTGGCTCACCGAGACCAAGACGACCGTCACCGCTGCGCCGAACTTCGCCTACGACATCCTCGGGCGCTACGGCAAGCTGCTGCGCGACATCGACCTGTCGAATCTGCGTGTCGCGATCAGTGGCGGTGAGCCGATCGACGCCGACGCGTTCGACAAGTTCCTCGAGGCGACCGCGCCGTTCGGCTTCGATCGGTCCGCCGCCGCACCCGCCTACGGAATGGCTGAATCCGCGTGCGCGGTGACGATGCCCGCGGTCGGCGAGGGCGTGCACTACGACGAGGTCACCGTGGCCCCGCCCGGCGGTGGCGAGCCCATTCGCCGCCGGTACGCGATCCTCGGTAAACCACTGGGCGGCATGCAGGTTCGCATCGTCGAGCCGAATGTCGACGTCCCGGTGATCGACGGGCGCAACGTCGGGCACGTGGAGATCCGCGGTGCGTCGATGATGCGCGGCTACCTCGGCGACGCGGATCTCGGTGCGGGTGAATGGTTCTCGACCGGCGACCTCGGTTACCTGGTCGACGACCGGCTGGTGATCTGTGGACGGGCCAAGGAGGTCATCATCGTCGCCGGCCGCAACCTGTTCCCGATCGAGATCGAACGTGCAGCCGCCGAGGTGGCCGGGGTGCGTCGTGGTGGCGTCGTGGCGATGGCCCGAGGTGAGGGATCGTCCCGTCCGGGCCTCGTGATCCTCGCCGAGTACAAGGGTTCCGATCCGGACACCGCGCGCGCCGAGGTCAACTCCGAAGTCGCATCGGCGTGCGGGATCATGCCCGCCGAGGTGATCTTCGTCGCGCCGGATTCGGTGCCCCGCACCACATCCGGAAAGATCCGCCGGCTCGAGACCCGTCAGATGGTCGAGAACGGCACCTTCGAGTAGATCCGATTTTCCGTGGGGCGTCGTGTCATCCCGGCGGCCACGAGAATGACAGTGTCTCTCCGGCCCGTCACCGGGCCGGGGAGGCGCTGTAGAGAGGTTCAGGTATGAGCGAGGTATCGACCAAGGGTCGTGGCTGGCAAGGCGCGGTCATGAAGATCCTGGGTGGCGACGACTTCACCTTCACCGTCACCGCGAAGGAGTCGGTGACCGACCACTATCTGCGACTTCATTTCGATGGTGGCGGGCTCCTCGCCGACTCCACGGTCCACCCCACCATGTGGGTTCGACTGTGGTTCGCCGACGGCGGCAAGATGCATCAGCGCGGATACACGCTGGTCGATCCCGACCCGTCGACGGACACCTTCGACATCGAGTTCGCCATTCACGACGGCACCGCGGCGCGGTGGGCCCGGGACGCGCAGGCGGGGGACACCATCGGTGCCACCCTGATGGGCTCGAAGTTCGCGATCCCCGAGCCCGCCCCGGTGGGCTGGCTCATCGCCGGCGACACCGCTTCGCTTCCCGCGATCAACTCCTTGCTGGACACGCTCGGGAACTCCGGTGCGGGAGCGACCATCTGGTTCGAGTACCAGCACGAGAGCGACAAGTCATTGCCGCTGCGACTCCGCGATCAGGACACGGTCCACTGGATCGCGCGCGGGGCGGACGGTGGCGCTCTCGTCGACGCGGTTCGGTCCGCCGCCTTCGATGCCACGGACCATTTCGGTTGGGTGGCCCTCGATTCGACGAACACCCGCGCGGTCGCGGGGTTGTTCAAAGGCGAGTTCGGGCTGCCCAAGAAGTCGGTGAAGTCCCAGGCATACTGGATCGTCGGGAAGTCGTTCGCCTGAGACCGGGTCGCGCCGGGGTCAGTCTGCGACCTCGAAGACCACCGGGGCGTGATCGCTGGCGCCCTTCGCCTTTCGCGCGTCGCGCCCGATGTGGGCGCCCATGATGCGGGTGTCGAGGGCGGGTGAGCAGAACGCGTAGTCGATGCGCATGCCCTCGTTGCGGGGGAAGCGCAACTGGGTGTAGTCCCAGAAGGTGAACCCGGGCGCGTACGGGAGGGCCGAGTCGACGAGGCCGGCGTCCAGAAATCCCTGTACGGCTGCCCGTTCGGGCGGGGTGACGTGTGTGCGACCGTCGAAGTACTCGCGATCCCACACGTCGTCGTCGGTCTGCGCGACGTTCCAGTCGCCCGCGAGCATCAGTTCGGCGGCCGGGTCGTGCGCCAGCCGCAGGGTGATGTGGTTGCGCAGCGCGTCGAGCCACGCGAGCTTGTAGCTGTAGTGCGGGTCATCGGGGGTCCGGCCGTTGGGCACGTACAGGCTCCAGACGCGAACGCCGTTGCAGCGCGCGGAGATCGAGCGAGCCTCCCGGATCGGCTGGCCGTCGACCGGATGGGTCGGCACGCCGTCGAAGGCGATCTCGACCTCGTCGAGCCCGACCCGCGAGGCGATCGCGACGCCGTTGTAGGCGCCCTGTCCGACATGCGCGACGTCGTACCCGGCGGCGAGGAAACTCATCAGCGGGAACGCGTCGTCGTGGCACTTGGTCTCCTGCAAGGCCAGTACATCCACGTCGGCGCCCTCCGCCCAGGCGACGACGGACTCCGACCGGGCGCGGATCGAGTTCACGTTCCAGGTGGCGATTCTCATCGGCCGCCCCCCGGCGCGACCGGCAGGTCCGGCGTGACATACCGATAGGTGTGGTGCAATCCGAATCCGAGGCGGCGGTACCAGGACCCGGCCGACCGGTTGTCGGACTCGACCTGCAGGTAGACCGCCTCGGCGCCGCGGTTCACCCCCCAGGCCGTCAGTGCCGCAACCACATCGGAGGCCAGTCCGCCTCCTCGCCGGCTCGGCTCGGTCCACAGTGCGGTCAATCCCAGCCATCGGCGCCCGTCCGGTGCCTCGGTCACCGAGCCCCGCCCGATCGCTGCCGTGTCGCCGATGGTCGCGAAGGTCAGCGGGCCGTCCCCGGCGGTCACGACATCGGCGGCCGCATCGGGCTGCCGAGACGCACGCCCGGTGGCGTACGCGCCCAGCCATCCGGCGTCCGGCGCGTTCTCGAGTCGGACAGGGCGCGAGGCGTTCTCGCCGATGCGCGCGTGCAGGGCGGCGAGGTCGGCCGTCAACATCTGCACCTCGACCCCGGGATTCCCGACCCCGGGATTCTCGGCGACGGCGGTCGGCGGGATGAGCCGGTCCGGCAGGGCGAGCAGCGCGGGGAGGTCGCGATCGGCGTACCACGCGCCGATGCGACGCAGGGTCGATGCGTCCGGACGTGCGTGTCGCTCGAGGGGCACCGCCGAGTTCGCGCGCCTGCTGAATCCGTGCCCGGCCCGCAGGAACCAACCGTCGACCCACTCGCTGTCGACGCCGGGCCAGGCGGCGGCGGCAGCCCACTCGAGGTTCCGGATCTCGTTGTTGCGCACGGGTTTCGCCGACAGCAGGCGCACCGACGTGATGGCCGCGAACGGGATCGACAACTCTTCGTCGTCGCGTCGTATCCGCACGGGGTCGGCGTCGTCGAGCAGGACGCCGGTCACGTCGGACCGGGCGGCCGCGGGATCGCCCCGCCAGTCGGCGGGGGTGGAATCGCCCAGCCGGTACCGGACGACCACGCGGTCACCGATGACCGCACCCGACAATGAGACCTCCACGCGCGAAAGCGAGATCAGTCGTCGTCGTGGCCGAACGGGTCGGCGACCTCGCCGGGCGTCCAGGTCAACCCGGGCACGCCCCAGTTGTTCCGCTTGATCGCCTTCTTCGCGGCACGGGCGTTGCGCCCCACCAGGACGTCGACGTAGAGGAAGCCGTCGAGGTGGCCGACCTCGTGCTGGAGCATGCGGGCGAAGAACCCCTCGCCCTCGATGACGACCTCGGCGCCGGTCCGGTCGACCCCGGTGACACGCGCCCAGTCGGCGCGGCCGGTGGGGAACTGCTCGCCCGGCACCGACAGGCAGCCCTCGTCGTTGTCGTCGGGATCGGGCATGGTCTCGGGGATCTCGGACGTCTCGAGGACCGGGTTGATGACCTCGCCGCGCCGGCGAGCCGACGACCGGTCGCCGTCGGGGCAGTCGTAGACGAACATGCGGGAGCCGACGCCCACCTGGTTGGCGGCGAGGCCCACGCCGTGGGCGGCGTCCATGGTCTCGTACATGTCGTCGAGGAGACCGACGACCTCGTCGGACGGACGGCCGTCCGCGTCGAGGGGGACCGGAGTGGTCGGCTGGTGCAGGACCGGCTCGCCCACGATGCAGATCGGGAGAATCGCCATGGCGCTCACCTTAGCGCTGCTCAGGGCGCAGGAACGACGCCGGGTACGGCGTCGCGGATGGCGTCACCGGCGGGGCCGGGAATGCCGGGGAAGAGCGTCGACTGCCAGTCGAAGCTGTCGACCGCCTCGGTCACCACGGCGCCGGCGCACGACCCGCGCAGGGAGGTCCGCACATCGGCGATGATGGCCGGGTCACGCATCTCGATGGTGTGGTCGAAGCCGGTGTTCGCGAGGGGGACCGGTGAATAGGCGCGGCACTGTGCGGTCCCGTCGAGGCGGCCGTCGGTCCATTCGCCGTCGCTCTGCACCACCGAGTAGCGAGTGGGGCCGGGGGCGTCGGGACCACGGTTGAGGGCGGTGATCGCCTCGGCGTACATGCAGGTGTCGTACCCGCGGTCGCGCGGCTGAGCGCACCCGCCGGGTGAGCCGTATTGGGCCGTGCCGATCGCCACGTACTCGTCGACGACGGCGGACCCGCCGAGGAACTTCAGGTAGTGCCGGGCGCCGAGCCCGCCTGCGCTGTGGGCGACGATGCCGATGGACGACGCCTTGCCGACGAAGGGCTCGACCGTCCGTTGGATGAGCTTTGCATCCGATGCGACGTCGCGACCCCCGGCGTGCGCGTACACCACGGTGTTCCCGTCGGCGCGGGTCGCGTCGGCGAGCGGACGGAACGTCTCCTCGTTCTGTGCATCGCCCGCGTAGAGCTGCTGACCGGGCACGATGACGACGACCCGATCGGCGGGCGCCGCGCCGGCGGCCGCGGGGAGTGCGGTTGCCGCCGAAGCGATCGCGATCGCCGACGCCAGGGCGACGAGAGCGCCGCCGAGTGGTCGACGGGGCCGTGCGGTCCCGGATACAACTGTCGTCATCTCTGTGCCCCCGATCGATGGCATCCCCGGTCGGGAGATGTGTAAGGGGAGCCTAACAGTGGGCGCCGTCACCCGGATCGTGCGGAGTGCGGGCCGTGGCGAGTCACAGCGCGATCGGACCGGCCCGCCGTGGTTAGATTGTCTGCGAACCACACCGCTGTCATTCGTCGTCGTGAGGCGACGTCCGCATCCGCATCGCCCAGCGAATCGGTGCACGTCAGCGGTGGTGTGAGGTCGTTGACTGTATCTGAGGGAGTGAGATGGACAGCGCAGCTGCGCGTAGCCAGAAACAGGGCGATCAACCCACCCCCGACACGAACGCCGGAATCGGGGCGGACGGGACCGCCGCGCCGCTCGATCCGCACGAGGTCGGCGCGGACGGACTGACCCGCCGCGAACACGACATCCTCGCGTTCGAGCGGCAGTGGTGGAAGTACGCCGGTGCCAAAGAAGAAGCGATCAAAGAGCTGTTCGGGTTGTCGGCGACGCGGTACTACCAGGTGCTCAACGCGCTGGTCGACCGTCCCGAGGCGCTCGCGGCCGATCCGATGCTCGTCAAACGGCTGCGTCGTCTGCGGGCAACACGCCAGAAAGCCCGCGCGGCGCGTCGTCTGGGCTTCGAGATCACCTGACACGCTGAACCCGGTCGCCGTCCCACGGTGCGTTAAGGTCGTCGGTGATGAATGCAGACCGTGAGCCCAATCGCCTTCCGCTGCGCGCGGGGGCGATGATGCTCTTCGCAGTCGCCGTCGTCTTCATCGGCCTCGGCTGGCATTCCGCGGCGACCGCGGGGAACGACTCGCCTACGACCGAGGCCGCGACGACCGTGTCGTCGACGCCCACCTCGACGTCGCCGTCCACCAGTGCGGCATCGACCGGCAAGCGGCTGTGCGTGATCAATGCCGGTCAGGTCGCGGGCCTGGCCTCGGACGTGACCGAGCTGCTCCAGGCCAAGGGCTATCAGATGGCCGAACCCGGCAACTACACCGCGGGTGGGTTCAGCGAGAACACGATCTTTTACGAGGACGACACGGACAAGGCCCAGGCCGACGAGGTGGCGGAGGCGCTGGGCGGGACGGTCGCCGTCGAGGAGCGTCCGACGTCGTTCACGCGCTGCCGGGGCGGTATCCCCGTCGTCGTGGTGACCGCGGTCAGCGGCGCGTGAGCGGTCGTGAGATGACACCGCGTACGTGACGCCGATGCCGAAGCATCCCTGGCCCCGAGAACCCGCCCGACCGACAACGCCCTGATCCTGAAAATCATTGTCCGCCAAACAAGGAGTGACATGTCCGGACGTTCCAAACTCGCCGCGCCCCGCGCCCTCGCCGCGCTGGTCTCCGCGGGACTGATCGGCGTTGCACTGGCCGGGTGTAGTCCCGACCAGGAGCCCACGGATGTCCCGGGCACGACGCCGCCCGTCGTCAGCGACGCGCCCCTTCCGCCCGGCGCCGAAGACGACGTGGACAGCGAGCCCAGCGGTCAGATCGCCGTCGCCGAGATCAAGGACACCTCCGGCGACGTCGTCGGCCAGGCCACCATCACCGCGGCCTCCGAGACCGCCGAGCCGGTCACCATCAACGTCCGCGTCACCGCGGGTGACCTGCCCGCCGGGTTCCACGGCATGCACATCCACGAGAACGGCACCTGCGACGCGGGCGCCGGCGGTTCGCAGGCGTTCACGTCCGCGGGCGGGCACCTGCAGGTCGACGGCAACACCAGCCACCCCTCCAGCGGCGACCTGATCTCGATCAACATCCTCGAGGATCACACCGGCCGGACGGTCACAACGACCGACGCCGTGAACCTCCAGCAGCTGATCGGCAAGTCGATCATGATCCACGAGAAGCCGGACAACTTCGGCAACATCCCGGCCGACAAGTACCCGGGCGGCGCGAACCCCGACACCCTGAAGACCGGCGATGCCGGCGCCCGTATCGCGTGCGGTGTCATCGAAGAGCAGAGCTAGGCGTCCTGGCACCGTCCGAGGCCGCCACGCACATGGCACCGATCGAGTTCGACGGGTCACCGACCCCCACCCTCGGGGTCGAATGGGAATTCGCCCTGACCGACAAGGTGACCGGCGACCTGTCGAACTCGGCCGCGGCGCTCTTCGCCGCCGTCGGTGACCACCACCCCGACTTCGCGGGCAGGATCCACAAGGAACTGCTGCGCAACACCGTCGAGCTGGTGACCGGGATCTGCCGGACCACGGGTGAGGCGATCGCCGACCTCACCGGCACGCTGGGGGTGGTACGCGGGCTGACCGAGGAACTCGGCGTCGATCTGTACGGCGCGGGTACGCATCCGTTCGCGGAGTATTCGACCCAGCTGCTCACCGAGGGGCACCGGTACGCGGAGCTGATCGAACGCACCCAGTGGTGGGGTCGGCAGATGCTGATCTGGGGCGTGCACGTCCACGTCGGGATCAGCCACCGCGACAAGGTGTTACCCATCCTCGACGCGCTCCTGAACTATTATCCACACCTGCTCGCGCTCTCGTCGTCGTCGCCGATGTGGGCCGGGCAGGACACCGGATACGCGAGCAACCGCGCGATGATGTTCCAGCAACTCCCGACAGCGGGGTTGCCGTTCCAGTTCCGGACGTGGGAGCAGTTCGAGAATTTCGTCGCCGATCAGAAGACGACCGGCATCATCGACCATCTCAACGAGATCCGTTGGGACATCCGGCCTTCGCCGCATCTCGGCACCATCGAGGTGCGGGTCTGCGACGGCATGACCAACCTCGGTGAGCTGTCGGCGATCGTCGCGCTCATCCACTGCCTCGTCGTCGACCTCGACCGTCGGTTCTCGGCGGGGGAGACGCTGCCGACGATGGCTCCCTGGCTCGTCCAGGAGAACAAGTGGCGGGCGGCTCGATATGGACTAGATGCCATCGTCATCCTCGACGCGGACTGCACCGAGAAACTGGTGACCGACGATCTCGCCGCGCTCCTCGAGCGTCTCGAACCCATTGCGCGCGAACTCGATTGCGTCGACGAGCTCGCCGGCGTCGAGCGCATCATGGCGCAGGGGGCCAGCTATCAGCGCCAGCGCGCGGTGCATCGTCGGACCGCGTCCCTGCGCGAGGTGGTCGCGTCGGTGGTCGGCGAACTCGACGCTCCCTGACCCGGTCGGATCGAGGTCGTCCCGGGACTCGACGTCAGAGGGCCAGGCCGATGGCGAGTACGAGGATCGCAAGGGCCGGAACGACTCCCTGCTTGAGTGCGGCCGCGATCTTGTCGGGGCTCGACACGGCGAGCACGAGTGCGGCGGCCGCCATCGACGCGGTGCCGGTGATGACGAGCGTCGCGCCGATCGCGGTGGACCCGCCGATGACGAAGGCGATCCCGACGAACACGGCGAGCGCGAGGAACAGGTTGTAGAACCCCTGGTTGAACGCGAGTTCTTGCTGCGCACTCGCCTGTTCCACCGTTCCGGTGCCGAATGTCGCGCGTGCACGCTTGCTCGTCCACGCGATGGACTCCAGATAGAAGATGAAGACGTGGACGAGCGCCGCGATCGCGGCGAGCACCAGACCTGCGATGACCATTTCCGTACTCCTCGTTGTCGACGGCCGGCCGGAGCCATAGTGTTCCGACCGGTCTAAAATACCGAAGGGCGACGAGAGAGAGGCGGGTGGGCCGCGGATGGGACGGATCCAGGAGTTCGACACGACGGAGGTCGTCCGGGCCGCCCGCGGGATCTTCTGGCAGCGGGGATACGAGAGCGCGTCCCTGCCCGACCTGGAACGGGCGACCGGAATCGGGCGATCGAGTCTCTATCACGCCTTCGGGTCGAAGCGAGGTCTCTTCGATGCGGCCGTACAGAGCTACCTCGACGAGGTGGTCCGCCCCCGGTTGCGTCCGCTGACCGGCAGCACCATCACGCCGGACGCCGTCGAGGACTACCTGAACGGGCTGCGATCGTCGCTGACCGACGACACGTCCCCGGCTCGTGAGGGTTGCCTGCTCATCAACACCGCAGGCGCCCCCATCGGGCGCGACGCCGACGTGGTCCGGACCATCGCCGGGTATCGCGAGGAGTTGCGGGGTGCCGTGGGGGCCGGTGTGCGGGCGAGCGCACCCGCGCTGAGCGACGCCCGACAGGCTGCACTCGCCGACGCCGTGACGGCGCTGGTCATCGCCGCGCTCGCACTCGTGCGGGTCGTTCCCGAGGAAGCGGCCCGGGGCCTCGACACCGCCGTCGCGCTGGTCCGTGAGGGGCGTCGGACGGCCGGTTCGCAGTCAGTCGCGGTCCGGTGACTCCATGTCCCGCTGATCGATGAGGCCATCACGCGCCCGCTGTTCCTGATACGCCAGCCGGCCGATCCGATGCGCCACGACGGGTGCGGTGATCAGGGCGAAGAGCCCGGCGAGAACGAGCATCCCGCTGTCGACGTTGTCGCCGAGCCGCAGGACCGCACCGAGCAGGATGAGCAGAAGGCCGAAGGTCTGCGGTTTGGTGGCCGCATGCATGCGGCTCAGGGTGTCCGGGAAGCGGACGAGTCCGATCGCGGCGGTGACCGCCATCAGGCAGCCGGTGAGGAGCAGCGTCGCGCTGATGATGTCGATGATCATGTCTGGTCGTCCCGTACTCGGAATCGCGCGATCGCGACCGATCCGACGAAGCTGAGCAGAGCCAGGGCCACGATCGCCGGGACGACCGTCGAATCACGGCTGAACGCGGCCCACGTCCCCAGACCGCACATGCACAGCGCGATGAGCACGTCGAGCGCCACGAGCCGGTCCAGCGTGGTCGGACCGCGCAGGATCCGGACCATCGTCAGCACCGTGGCGACGAGCAGCATGGCTGCCGCGATCGTCCACACGTAGCTCATGAGTCCCCCCGTTCCGTCTCGGCTGGTCGGTGGTCCGGCTCGGGCGCATCGGCGGAGTCGGTGGTCGAGGACGCCGTGTCGACCGAGCGGTCCACCGAGCGGACGTGGTGGAAGTCCTCGTCGATGCCGTGGAACGGACTCGGATGCCATTCGCTGTCGCGCTCGAACGCCTTGATGAACATGCGCTCGACGTAGGCGACCTGATCGTAGAAGGCACGAACCTTCTTCTCTGATCGGACATCGAAGACGTGAACGTAGAGCATCCGGCGGCGGTGGTCGATCTCCAGGACCATCGTGCCCGGTACCAGGTTCAGGTAGTCGACGGCCAGCGTCAGCACCATGTCGGACTTGATCGCGACGCGCACCCGGACGACCGCACCGAGCGGTGGGCGGCCCGGACGGATGGCCATCCACCCGATCTGCACACTCGACACGAAGAAGTCGACGATCAGGCGGAACACGAGCTGCAGCACCGACAGCGGATGGATGCGGCCCTCGACCGGGACCCGCGGCAACGGCAACACCGTCAGCACCAGCGTCGCCAGCACCACGCCACCGATCACATTGGCCCAGGAGAGCGTGCCCCACAACAGAACCCAGACGAAGGTCAACCACGCGATGGTCCACAACCGGACTGCGACCTCACGACCGTCGCCACCCAGCCACCTCGGCAGGCGGGTGTGCGTCCGCAGCCAGACCAGCGCGCCGACGAAGTGCCAGAAGACGAACAGCAGCGACACCCGCCACACGTTGATGACGAGGTACAGGACCGGCCCCTTGGTCGAGACCACCGGTGCGCGGCGCCTCGGCGCGTCGCCCGATCCCCGGTCGCGTTCGCTCGCGCGTTCCTCGGCGCTCATCGGGTACCACCTTCGCCCAGCACCGCATCGACGTAGACGGCACGGTCGACGACATCGGTCGCCGCATGGTCGGTGAAGTCGAAGATCGGTCCGGCCCACAGCGTCAGGACAAGTCCCGCCGCCACCATCGCCATCGTCGGCAGCACCATCATCACGGGCATGCGGCCGACGTCCTCGCGGTCGGAGAAGGCGGCGTCGTCGGCGCTCTCGTCGATGAGTGCGGAGGGGCCCTTGTCGGCGAGCTCGCCTTCGGGGGCGTCGGCGCGCGGCCGCCAGAAGCCCTTGGTCCAGATGCGGGCCATGACGTAGAGCGTGAGGAGGCTGGTGACCACCGAGCCGGCGACGAGAATCCAGGCCAGCACGGACCCGTCCTGGGTGCCGGCCTCGAGGAGTGCGACCTTGCCGATGAAGCCGGAGAACGGCGGGATGCCGCCGAGGTTCAGCGCGGGCACCAGGAACAGCACGGCCAGCAGTGGACTGGCGATGAGTCCGCCGAGTCGGCGGAGCGACGCCGAGCCGGCTTGCCGTTCGATCAGTCCGACGACCAGGAAGAGGGTCGTCTGCACGAGGATGTGGTGGGCGACGTAGTAGATCGCCGCCGACATCCCGAGGTCGGAGGACAGCGCGATGCCGAAGATCATGTAGCCGATGTGGCTGACGAGGGTGAAGGACAGCAGCCGTTTGATGTCGGCCTGGGCGATCGCGCCGAAGATGCCCACGAGCATCGTCAACAGTCCGGCGACCAGCATCACCGTGTCCATCGAGCCGCCGGGGAACAGCAGTGAGTGCGCGCGCACGATCGCGTAGACGCCGACCTTGGTGAGCAGACCGGCGAACACGGCGGTGACCGGTGCCGGGGCGGTGGGGTAGGAGTCGGGCAGCCAGGTCGACAGCGGGAACACCGCGGCCTTGATGCCGAACGCGACGAGCAGCACCGCGAACAGCGCGTTGCGGGTCCCGTCGGGGACGTCGTCGAGGCGGACGGCCATCTCGGCGAGGTTCAGGGTGCCGGTGGTGGCGTAGGCGAACGCGATGCCCGCCAGGAAGATCAGCGACGACACCATCGAGACCATCACGTACGAGGCGCCCGCACGGACGCGCTCGGCACTGGCACCCAGGGTGAGTAGCACGTAACTCGCGGTCAGCAGGATCTCGAACGAGACGTACAGGTTGAACAGATCGCCGGCGAGGAACGCGTTGCACACGCCGGCGGTCAGGATCAGATAGGTCGGCAGGAAGATCGACGTCGGCTGCTGCGCCGTACCGTCCCGGATACCCTGACCGATCGCGTAGACGATGACGCACAGCAGCACGATCGTCGACACGACGAGCATGAGCGCCGCGAGCTGATCGACGACCAGCGTGATGCCGAGTGGTCCATTGGGTTTGCCCTTGTCGCCCCACCCGCCGATCGCGACCGCGAAGGTGCCGTGGCGATCGGTGAGGTAGAGCATGATGCACGACGCCACGAAAGCGACCGTGATGGCGACGATCGACACGAATCGCTGGATCTTGGGACTGCGTCCGAGCAACAGCGAGATGGCGGCGGCGCCCAGCGGCACGAGGGTGGGCAGGGTGATCAGGACCGGAATCCACGACTCTTGCGGGGTCATCGGTCACCCCCGTCCTCGTCGGCATGCTTCTTCTTGTCCGGCCCGACCACGTCGCGGTCCGGCATCTCGTGCTGGTCGATGACGTCGGGGTCGGCGTCGTCCTCGCCGGACCCGTCGGGAGGTGCGGTGGCAGCCTTTTGTCCCACCTCATCCGGACCGAGTTCGCCTGGTCCGTACACATCCGGCCCCGCCTCGCGGGCGGCACTCTGCTCGGTGGTCTCGGGGTCCGGTTCTTCCTCCGCGCCGCCGATCTCGTCGACGACGTCGGAGTCGGTCGGCATGATGTCGGTCTCGTACAGCGCGGCCTGGCGGGCGGCGGCCTGCTCCGGGGTCAGGGGATTGCCCTTGTCGTCGAAGTAGTCGCCGGTGGGCGTGTCCGAGTGGGTCAGGGGATCGTCGCTGCGATCGCGGTCGGGCGCCGTGCCCAGGGACCCGCTCAGGATCTTGACGTCCTCCTCGTCGTCCTCGACGTCGTCGTCGTCGCGGTTGATCACGAACAACCGGTAGACCAGTGCGAGCACGAAGGCGGCGACGCCCATCATGATGACGATCGCCGTCAGGACCATGCCCTGGGCGAGTGGATCGGCGTCGGACGCGCGGTTCTC
Organism: Gordonia sp. ABKF26; assembly: GCF_041103195.1. Lineage (NCBI taxonomy): Bacteria > Bacillati > Actinomycetota > Actinomycetes > Mycobacteriales > Gordoniaceae > Gordonia > Gordonia sp. ABKF26. The sequence continues at coordinate 5,351,675 of NZ_JBGCVZ010000003.1, read as the reverse complement.
CGACGAGCGGCCCATGATCGGCGGATTCCCCATGCCGCCGGACACGACGATGATCATCAGGTTGAGCGCGTTGCCGACGAGCAGGAGTCCGAACAGCATCCGGACCAGGCTGCGTTCCATCAGCAGGTACACCCCGCACGCCGCCATCGCGCCGACGACCAGCATCAGCGGGAGATTGGTGGTCATCGGCTCACCTGCCCGCCGGCCGCGTTCGCTGCCTCGCCGGTGGTGTCACCGGTGGCGGCGCCGCTGCTCGAGGTGCCACCGTCGGAGTCACTGATCCGCGCCGCGGTGCGGGCGATGGTGGTCTCCACGTCGAGCCGCGCGCCGAGACTGCGCAGCACGTCGAGCACGAGACCGACCACGATCAGGTAGATGCCGAGATCGAAGAACAGAGCGGTGACGAACTTGATGTCGCCGAGGACGGGCACGGTGACCTCGAAGACCGCCGACGACAGCGCGGGCGCACCGAGGAACATCGAGACGATCGCAGTCGTCGCGGAGACGGCGAGGCCGGCACCCAGGATGCGGCCGGGTTCGATCGGCAGGGCTTCCCCGAGTTCGTAGCGTCCGCCCGCGAGGTAGCGCAGCACGAGCGCGAGACCCATGGTCAGGCCACCCGCGAAACCGCCGCCCGGCGCATTGTGACCGGCATAGAAGAAGTAGATCGACAGCACCACCATCGTCGGGAACAGCAGGCGGGTCGTGGCCTCCAGCACCATCGACCGGTGGCGCGGGTCGCGCAACCCGGAACCGAGCAGCCACGTGGTGCGGTCCGGTGGGACGTGATCGTCGTCGTCCCCGTTGTCGCCGGCCTGCAATCGGGCGGCGTCGGCCACGCGCGGCGCGGCCCCGAACCGGCGGTTGCGGAAGACCATCGATGCCACGCCCGTGGCGGCCGCGATGAGCACCGACACTTCGCCGAGGGTGTCCCAGGCGCGGATGTCGACGAGCAGGACGTTGACCGCGTTGGCACCGTGACCGAAGTCGTAGGCGGCCTCCGGGAGATCGACGTGAAGCGGTTCGGTCGAACGTGCCGACGCCGCGAACAGCCCGATGAGCACCAGCATGGCGCCGAAGGCGAGTCCGATCAGGGCGCGCAGCGGCTTGAACCCGGTGGCGTGACGCTTCTCCGGTTCGGCGGGCAGCTTGCGCAGCACGAGCACGAAGATGACCAGGGTCAGTGTCTCCACCAGGAACTGGGTGAGTGCGAGGTCGGGTGCGCCGTACAGCGCGAACAGCATCGCGCAGCCGTAACCGGTGATGCCGACGACGAGCGTGGCCGCCAGGCGGTTGCGGAGGAGGACGGCGGACAGCGACGCGGCGACGATGCAGCCGCCGATCACCCATTGGACCGGGGTGGCGGTGTAGTCGATGCTCAACCGATCGCGAGCGCCGGCGAACAGGACGATCGTCGGCAGCAGGATCGCGGTGCACAGGATGACGCCCTGTGTGACCGGCAGCGAACCGCGCTGGGTGTTGCGGGTCAGCAGCAGCGACAAGGTGTCGGCGCCGCGCAGCGTCGCGTCGTAGATGCGGTCGGCGTTCACCAGCGGGCGGAAGCCGAAGACCCGGTCACGAACACGCCGGACGCCGAGGAACAGCGCAGCTCCGCCGACGATGACGATGATCGAGAAGACGACGGGCAGGCCGAACCCGTGCCACAGTGCGAGATGCTCGAGTTCGTGCCCGTAACCGTTGAGGGTCTCCGCATACGGTTCGAAGAGGCCGCCGAGCTGGGGACTGAACACGCCTGCCGCCACACCGGCAGCGGCGAGGGCGACCGGCGAGAAGTAGAACGGCCACGTCGGCGGGTGCATCTTGGCGACCGCGGGACTCGGGGTGTTGCGTACCTTGCGGCCGAACGCGCCCCACAGGAAGCGGAGCGTGTAGGCGCAGGTGATGATCGAGCCGACCAGCAGGACGATGTCGACGGCGTGCGCCTGCCAGGAGACGAATGCACCGGTCTCCCACACCGACGCGAAGGCCGTCTCCTTGCCGACGAATCCGAGGGTGATCGGGATGCCGGCCATGCTGGCCCCGGCGACGGCGGCCGTGACGGCCAGTCCCGGGAGTCGATGACCGAGGCGCGCGAGCTTGCGGACATCGCGGGTACCCGTCGAGTGGTCGATGATGCCGACGACCATGAACAGCGACGCCTTGAACAGAGCGTGTGCGACCAGCATGGCGATGCCGGCCATGGCGACGTTCGCGTCGCCGATGCCGACGAGCACCGCCATGAAACCGAGCTGCGACACGGTGCCGAACGCCAGGATGAGTTTGAGGTCGAGTTCGCGCAACGAACGCCACCCGCCGAGCACCATCGTCACCAGGCCGAGTCCGACCACGGCGACCTGCCAGCTGATCGTCACCGAGAATGCGGGGGCCAGCCGGGCGATGAGGTAGATGCCTGCCTTGACCATCGCCGCCGCGTGCAGGTAGGCGCTGACCGGGGTGGGCGCGGCCATCGCGCCGGGCAGCCAGAAGTGGAACGGGACGATGGCCGACTTGGTGAGGGCGCCGATGAGCAGGAGCACGACCGCGATGTCGACGTAGACGCCGGTGGGCGGGGCCGAGATGATCTCGGACAGCAGGTAGGTGCCCGACCGCTCGCCGAGCATGATGATGCCGACGAGCATCGCCAGACCGCCGAAGGTGGTGACCAGCAGGGCCTGCGTGGCGGATCGTCGAGCCGTCGCGCGCACCCCGTAGAAGCCGACGAGCATGAACGAGAGCACGGTGGTGAGCTCCCAGAACACGTAGAGCACGAGCATGTTGTCGGAGATGACGAGTCCGAACATGGCCGCGGCGAAGGCGACCATCTCGCCGCCGAACACCGCGACCCGGGGGCGGGCGTCGTCGAAGTAGTGGGCGCAGTAGCAGAGCACGAGCGCGCCGACCCCGAGGATGAGTACCGACAGGATCGCCGTCAGGGTGTCGAATCGGGTGACGATGTCCATCTGGAGCGATGGAACCCAGCTGACCGTCTCGACCCGGGCGGCGGCCGCGTCGGCCGACGGCCAGTTGGCGATCACCCAGATCAGACCACCGAGCGGCGCGAGCGCGAGGACGTAGAAACCGCGGGTGCCCATCCAGTGGATGACTGCGGGCGCGACGAGCGCGCACACTGCCAACGCAGCCAACACAGTGATCAAAAGGGCACTCCGTCTTTCTCCCGGCGGGGTGTCACGGGCGAACACCCGCGGTCGCTACTTTACCGTTGCCCGTATGTTCCGGTTCGACTGGCTCCGGCGTACCGCCGTCATCACCGCTGCTGTCCTGCTGGTATTCGGCCTCGTCGCGGGGTGCGCGGACGAGGAACAGGCCGGTCCGGACGGTGTCCCGCTGCCGTCGGACTTCCCGGTCACCCAGGTGCCGCTCATCGACGGCCACGTGCTCTCCGCCGGGGGCAGCCGCTCCGACGGCTGGGAGGTCACGGTGCAGGGTCCGGTGAATGCCGGCAACCAGCTCGAGGCCGCGACCGACACACTGGCCGAGGCAGGCTTCGCCGAGTCGCACCGCTCGACCGAGGGCGGCCAGTCGGTGGTCGTGATGTCGGCGACCAAGGAGGGTGCGACCTACTGGGTCCAGATCGGCGCGTCCCCACAGGCCGCGGGCGGCGGCTCGTCGGTCTTCTATCTGGTCAACGTGGAGTAGCTCGCACCGCGGGGGTGCCATCACGACGTTCGGCTGTGGTCCACGATCGCTATCGGGCAGCGCGTGCGATGCTGCGTCGCGCGTGCGACCGATCCCGCCCAGGCGGCGAAGGCGCTCCCTGCGCGTGGTCGGGTGACGACGAGCAACGACGCCTGCGGAACCGCCTCCCCGACGGCCCGGGACGGGTTGCCGTTGACCAGTTGCAGCGTCGTGGCGCAACCGGGGAAGCGTCGACGCCACGGTGCGAGCAGCGCGTCGGCCCGCGCGTACACGGACTCGATCTGGGCAGGGGGAGCCGCGTCGGGTATCGCACACACCACCGCCACCGCGCTGCCCGTGCCACCGGCGTACTCGAACGCGGTCGACAGGGCGAGGTCGGAAGGGGCGTCGGCGTCGATCGCGGCGACGACCGGACCGCCGGTTGCGAGGTTGCCGTACGGGACGGTCACGACGGTGCAGTGCGAGCGTCCCGAGAGTGCGGAGCTGATGCTCCCGGTGGTGAGACGCTCGATCAGTCCGGGCCGGTGATGACCCACGACCATCAGATCGACCTGGCTCGACAAGCGCGTGAGGAGCGGGATCGCGAAGTCGTGCTCGACGACGGTGTCGATGCGCAGGCCGGGATGGTGTGCGCAGAGGCGGGTGGCCACCGCGGACAGGTGGTCGACCGCTGCCCGCCGCGTGGCGGCCACGTCGAAGTCGAGCTCGAACTCGCTGAGAGGTTGCAGCGCCCCGGCGGCCGCGAATCCGTGGATCAACACCAGGCGGTCCCCGACGCGGGCCGAGGCGGCCGCCCAGCGGGCGGCCGCCTCGGATTCGGGACTCAGGTCCACCCCGACGGCGATGGTGTTCATCGCGTGCGGGTGGGGTCGCCCGTTCGCGTGTCGGCGACGGACCCGGTGACGTCTTCCTGCGGTCCCTCGGCGGGGGCGAAAGCCTGCGGCGCCGATGCGGCGATGGCTGCCTCCTCCGCGCGCCGTTCCTCGTCGCTGCTCATCGTCTTGAGGGCGACCTCCTTGATGAGCGTGATGGCGATGAAGCTCAGCGCCGCCATGACTGCCGCGACCAGGAAGATCCGGGCCGTTCCGTCGCCGTACGCACCGCGGACGATGGCCGCGATCGGAGCCGGCAGCTCGTTCAGATTGGCCAGGCCGGCCGCGCCGCCACCGGTCTGTCCGGACCCGATGCCCAGGGCCCCGAGACCCTTGGCGATGAGATCGGTGACGTGGTTGGACAGGATCGCACCGAGCACCGACACACCTGCGGCGCCGCCGAGTGAGCGGAAGAAGGTGACCGTCGAGGTCGCCGCGCCGAGGTTGTCCGGGCTGACGTTGTTCTGCACCGCGAGAACCAGGTTCTGCATCGTCATGCCCATGCCGCAGCCGAGAACGAACAGGAATGCACCGACCAGGACCATGTCCGTGTGCGCGTCGATCGTCGCGAGCAGGCCGAAGCCGATCGTCATCATCGCGGCACCGGCGACGAGGAATCGCTTCCACCGTCCGTACCGGGTGATCAGGTTGCCGGAGACGGTCGCCGACAGCATCGAACCGATGACCATCGGGAGGGTCAGCAGGCCGGCCGCGGTGGGCGAGTACCCGCGGGCGATCTGGAAGTACTGGCCGAGGAAGACCGCGCCGCCGAAGAGAGCGACACCGACGCCGATGCTGGCGAGGGTCGCCAGGGCGGTGGTGCGATCCCGGAAGATGTGCAGCGGGATGATCGGGCTGGACACCTTCGACTCGACGACGACCGCGGCGACGAGCAGCGCCACACCGAGCGCGACGAGCCCGTACGAGGTCAGCGACGCCCAGTCGAAGTTCTTACCGGCCAGCGTGACCCAGATCAGCAGGGTGCTGACACCGGAGGCGATGAGCGCGGCGCCGAGGTAGTCGATGCTGACCTTCTTGCGCACGACCGGAACATTCAGCGTTCGCTGGATGACGACGAGGGCTAGGACGGCGAGCGGGACGCAGACGTAGAACGTCCAGCGCCAGCCGAGCCAACTGGTGTCGACGATGACGCCGCCGATGAGCGGACCGGCAACGGTCGCGACAGACATCACCGCGGCCATCGGGCCCTGGTACCGGCCGCGTTCGCGCGGACTGAACATCGTCGCGACGACGATGACGACCAGCGCCTGCAGACCGCCGAGGCCCAGACCCTGGATGACGCGAAAGCCGATCAGCATGTCGACCGAGGTGGAGAGTCCGGCGAGGACCGAACCCAGGGTGAACAGGAACAGGGCGCCCTGCACCAGCAGCTTCTTGCTGACCAGGTCGGCGAACTTGCCCCAGATGGGCGTGGTCGCCGTGGACGCGAGCAGTGTCGCGGTGATGACCCAGGTGTACTGGTCCTGGGTGCCGTGCAGATCGGTGATGATCGTCGGCAGGGCGTTGGACACCACGGTCGAGGACAGGAACGCGACGAACATGCCGAGCAGGAGGCCGATGAGGGCCTCGATCTTCTGGCGATGGGTCATCGGCACGTCTTCGACCGGCGCCACCGCGGATGCGGGTGCACTCATAGAACAAACCTCCGAGAAAGAAAGCTGCCCGCGACGAGGAGACGAGCGGGCTGCGAATCGGCGCGAACGGCGGCGCACCCGATTGGTTGATTGATGCAACTATAAAGCGTGATGGTTGCAACCAACAACTATCGGAGGTTATTCCGGGTGTGTTCCGGGACTCACCCGGCCGGCGAAGGGACCTCGGCTGTGGTCAGTCGAGGCGGCGCTCGGCGTAGGCCTTCAGGTCGGCGACCTGTGCGGGGTCGAGCGACGGGCGGACCCGCTTGCGGGCTTCGTCGACGTCGGCGACGGTCACCGCGGCGGCATCGATGTCGCGACGCATGGCCGACAGCGCCGCCTCGCGCAGCAGCGCCGAACAGTCCGCCGCCGAATAGCCCTCGAGATCGGTGGCCAGCTCGTCGAGGTCGACGCCGTCGAGCGGGACGTTGCGACCGGTGGCGCGCAGGATGTCCCCGCGGGCGTCGGCGTCGGGCGGCGGCACGAAGACGAGTCGTTCCAACCGTCCGGGGCGTAGCAACGCCGGGTCGATGAGGTCGGGACGGTTCGTCGCGCCGAGAACGACGACGTCTTGGAGTGGTTCGACGCCGTCGAGTTCGGTGAGCAGTGCGGCGACCACGCGGTCGCCGACACCGGAGTCGGTGGACTGCCCGCGGCGCGGGGCCAGCGCGTCGACCTCGTCGAGGAAGATGAGCGACGGTGCCGACTCGCGGGCCCGTGCGAACAGGTCCCGCACCGCCTTCTCCGACGATCCGACCCACTTGTCCATCAGCTCAGCGCCTTTGACCGTGTGCACCGACAGCTGACCCGACGCCGCGAGGGCGCGGACGACGAAGGTCTTGCCGCAGCCGGGCGGGCCGAACAGCAGGACCCCGCGCGGCGGATCGACGCCGAGTCGGGCGAAGGTGTCGGGGTGTTGCAGCGGCCACAGGACCGCTTCGGTCAGGGCCTGTTTCGTCTCGACCATGTCGCCGACGTCGGCGAGGGTGATCGAGCCCAGCGCGACTTCGGGGGAATCCGAGCGGGACACCGGCCGGATGACGTCGAGGGCGCCGACGAGGTCCTCGGTGCGCAGCGACGGCGCAGACTTCTCGGCACTCGCGCGGGTGGCAGCCCGGAGGGCGGCCTCGCGGGCGAGCGCGGCGAGATCGCCGGCGACGAAGCCGGGGGTTCGCGAGGCGACCGACGTGAGGTCGAGATCGCCGTCGGTCGGGACGTTCGACAGGATCGACGACAGCAATCGCGCGCGGGTGGCGGCATCGGGCAGACCGATGACCAGTTCGCGGTCGCACAGCGACGGGTCGCGCAACCGCGCGTCGAGGCGGACCGGTTCGGCGGTGGTCGCGACGAGCGCGATGCGGCCGTCGGCGATGCCGGAGCGCAGTTCGTCGAGGATGAGGGCGCCCACCGGCTCGGGTTCGGCGGGCAGCAGCGCGTCGACATCGGTGATCAGCAGGACGCCGCCCCCCGATCGGGTGCGGGCCACCGCGTCGGCGACCGCCCGTAGTCGCGCGGTGGCCTCGAGGGCTCCGACCGTCGGCCCGTCGACCGTCACCAGCGCGCGCGACGCGCACACCGAGCGCACGAGCGTCGCCTTGCCGCCGCCGGCCGGGCCGGTCACCAGGACGCCGAGACGCGGTGTCGCGCCGAGGGTGCGCAGGACCTCCGGTTCGTCGAGGGTGATGGTCAGCCACTCGGTGAGTTTGGTGATCTGGGAGTCGACGCCGACGAGCTCCGACACCGGCCGGACCGGGACGTCGGGCTCGCGGGCGGGCTCGCGGACAGGGGTGGGCGCGGCGACCGGCCGCGGGCGGGAGTCGGACTCCGACACCATGCCGAGTGCGCCGGGGATGCCGGGTGACCCCGGCCAGGTCCGGTCGCCGAGCGGCGGCACCTCGCCCGCGGTCGTCGACCACAGCACGGCGGTGTTGGTCTGCACGCTGACCGGTGCCGACACCTGGTCACCCGTGGGCGGGCCCGGCTCGGTCGCGGTGACGGTCAGCAACTCGGTGGTCCAGGTGATCCCAACCGACCGGGCCAGCGCGCGCGTGGCCTCGGTGGCCGCGAGTTCGGGACCGAGGTCGCGGGGGAGCAGCGAGACGGCGTCACCGACGGACAGGACCTTGCCCAGCAGCGCGCGGCGCAGCGTCGACTCGGTGATCGACTGGGTGGCCAGCACCGAACCGCTCACCACCACCCGGCTCGCGCCCTGCACCTCGACAGGTGCGAGAACGACCGGCGAGTTCTCCCGGACACCGGCATTGGAGAAGGCGATCTCGTCGAGAAGGGCCACCCCGGTCGGCGCGGTCGGCTCGGTCGCGGCCACCACGGCAGCCGTGACGCGTGCGCCGGTGATCGACACCGCATCCCACTCCCGCAGCGAGAGAGCCGTCAGCACCTCGGGATGCACGCGGATGATGCCGCGCCGGGCCTCGGCCGCCGAGGGATTGTGGCGCGCCGTCAGGGTGAGGGAGGCGGGCGTGCTCATTCGGGCTCGCTTTCGGTCGTCCCGCCGGTCGTGCGGGGCGCGGTGACGCCGGGGCCGGTGGGGCGGTTCAGGCCCAGGCGGCCGAGCGAGTTGATGACCGGCCGCCGGCGCCGGCCACCGGGAGACGCGGTGCGCAGGGCCCGACGCTGGGCACGACGTTCGGCCGGTTTGTCATCCCAGTGCTCGGGACGGGAGGCGACCCAGCGACGTGCGCGCCACGCGAACGGGATGTGCACCGCGTACCCGGCGATAGCGATCATCATCAGCACGTAGGGGAAGGTCACCAGCAGTGCCGCGGCCGCGGCGACGAGCACCAGCAGGCCGGCCACCGCGCCGGGCGGGATCGAGGCGGTCTTGAGCGAGGAGGTCGGGATGCGGCTCACGGCCATGAACGCGACGAGGATCAACCACCCGCCCACGGCCGGCAGCGAGGTCCACCACCCGTCACCGAACTGTTGTTCCAGCCCGATCGGCAGGAGTGCGCAGATCGCCGCGGCGGGCGCGGGGACACCGGCGAAGAAGTCCTTGGTGTACGCCGGTGCCTCGTCGTCGTCGAGCAGGGTGTTGAATCTCGCGAGCCGCAGCACGATGGCGCAGCAGTAGATCAGGGCGAGCACCCAGCCGAGGTCGTGCCCGTCGATGAAGTGGAAGTAGATGATCATCGCCGGGACCACACCGAAGTTGATCGCGTCGGCCAGTGAGTCGATCTCGGCGCCGATGCGGCTCGTCGCTCCCATCAGGCGTGCGACCCGGCCGTCGATGCCGTCGAGGAACGCCGCCGCGACCAGGAGCGCCATCGCGGTGTCGACGTCGCCGTTGATGGCCGACCGCATGGCGGTGAGGCCCGCGCAGATCGCGAGGATCGTCAGCGAGGACGGGATGACGATGCGGCTGGCCTGTGCCTGGCGGCGCAGACGACGGCGCTCCGGCTCCTTCCGCGGAACCGGGTGCGCCTGTGCGTGTCGGCTGGCCGAGCGTGCTGTCGGGGTCCGGGCGGTGCGCGAGCCGGGTCGTCGACGCCCGGGGGTCGTGCCGGATGAGGTCATGTCGGTCGGGTTCACCGGGCCGGAGTTCACTGATCCAGGTACGCGAACGGGGTCTCGCCGCCCACCGCGCGCTGGCCGACCGAGACGCGGGGCCGGGTGCCGGCCGGGAAATAGACGTCGACCCGCGAGCCGAATCGGATCAGCCCGTAGGTCTCACCGAGCGCCAGCGAGTCCCCGACCGTCGGCTCGCACACGATCCGCCGCGCGATGAGACCGGCGATCTGCACGACCGCCAGCTCGGGGCCGGGCGCGCCGCCTGCGGCGGTGGTGCGGATGGTCATCGTGGTGCGCTCGTTGTCGCGACTGGCCTCGGGGAGGTCGGCGGAGACGAACGCGCCCGGCGTGTGGGTCACGGCGGTCACCGTGCCCGCGATCGGCACGCGCTGCACGTGGACGTCGAAGATCGACAGGAAGGTCGAGACCCGGGGCAGCGGCTGCGTGCCCAGACCGGACTCGGCGGGCGGGACGGCCTCGTCGACCAGGGCGATGGTGCCGTCCGCGGGCGCGACCACCACCCCGGGCTCGGTGGGCGGGACCCGCTTCGGGTGCCGGAAGAAGGCCGCGCACGCCCCGGCGGTCAGAGCGGCCGGCCGGGCGATCCAGCGGTGCCTGCGACCCAGCAGGGCAACGGCGGCCGGAGCGGCGACGAACGGCACGCCCGCCGGATGGACGGGGGGGATGGTCTCTCGGGCCAGATCGAGAAAATGGGCGACACGGCCGGTGTCACCGGAGCCGTCCGGACGCGGACGTCGGGCCACGATCAACCTCCTATGGCCTGTGTCCAGGCCGGGTACTCGGTGCGCACCGCATCGCCGGGTGCCTCGGCGTCCACTCTAGAGCGCTGCCCCCGCGGGCCTCGTCGTCAGCGCAGGACCAGCACTTCCACCAGCGTTCCGGCCTCGACTGACTCGACGTCGGCGGGGATGTCGATCAGTGCGTCGGCCTCGGCCAGGTAGCGCAGGTGATGGGAGGCGGGTGGGCCGATCGGATCGACCCCGACGGCTCCGTCGAGGTGCCCCGCGTCGAGTACGCCGCGCAGGAACTGTCGTTTGCCGCGAGGTGAGCGGATGTCGGCGCCGAGGCGGGCCTCGACCCGCTCCCGGTCGGCCGGCAGGGCCATCGCGGCGCGCAGGGCCGGCCGGATGAAGACCTCGAACGACACGAGCGCACTGACGGGGTTGCCCGGCAGGGTGATGATCGGTACCCGCGTCCCACGCGTCGAGGGGAAGTGGCCGCAGCCCTGGGGCATTCCCGGCTGCATCGCGACCTTCACGAACTCGACGGTCCCCGTCGCCGACAGTGCGTCCTTGACCACCTCGAAGGCGCCGGCGCTGACGCCGCCGGAGGTGATGATCAGATCGGCGTCGTCGGCGACCTCGTCGAGCCGCGCGGCGAAGTCCGCGGTGTTGTCGGGAACGAAGTGGAGGTGACGACCGATCGCGCCGGCCTCGGTGACCGCGGCGGTCAGCATGGCGCCGTTGGACTCGTAGATCTGACCGTGGCGCAACGGTTTTCCGAGCTCCACGAGTTCGGAACCGGTGGACAGCACGACGACGCGCAATCGTCGGGCGACGGCGACCTCGGCGATGCCCAGTGCCGCCAGCAAGCCGATCTGCGGCGCGCCGATCACCGTGCCGGCCGGCAGCGCGCGGGTGCCGAACTCGATGTCGGAGCCCCCGCGCCGGATGTGCTTGCCCCGCTCGGGCGCCGCGGTGAAGGTGACCGTCGGCGCGGCGGCCACCGGCCCGACCACGGCGTCGGTCAGTTCGACCGGGACGACCGCATCGGCGCCCGCGGGCATCGGGGCGCCGGTCATGATGCGGTGTGCGGTCCCCGGTTCGAGCGTCAGGTCGTCGGTGCGGCCGGCGGGGATGTCCGCGGCGACCGGCAAGGTGACCGGTGAATCGGTGCTCGCGTCCGCGAGATCGGCGGCGCGCACGGCGAATCCGTCCATCGCGGAGTTGTCGAAGCCGGGCAGGGACAGCGGGGCGTCGACATCGGTGAACGTGGCGAGGCCCAGCGATTGCGGCACTGCGACCGTCGACGGTTCGGGCGCGCCGAACAAGGCCGCGACGACGCGCTGATGCTCTACGACGGTACGCATGGGCTCAGCATGCCAGGTGCCGCCGCGGGCGCTGCCGCGGTCCCGGCAGGTGGCCGGGCCTGTCCTGCGACGCAGCTGCCCGAGGACTACATTCGTGCGCATGGCGCTGGGTCTGCTGCTCGACATCGACGGGGTGATGGTCACCTCGTGGCGGGCGCTGCCGGGCGCGGTGGAGGCGATCGCCGAACTCGCCGATCAGGGCATCCCACGGATGTTCCTGACCAACACGACGTCCCGGTCGCGCGGGGAGATCGCCGAGGCGCTGAACGAATGCGGTTTCGAGGTGGAGTCGGACGAGATCCTGTCGGCGGCCAAGCTGACCGCCGAACACGTCGCCGCGGCGTATCCGGGCAAGCGGGTATGGGTGCTCAACGAGGGGCCGATCGCCGAGGACATGACCGGCGTGGAGCTGACCGACGATCCGGCCTCGGCCGAGGTGGTGGTACTCGGCGGCGCCGGTTCGGTGTTCACCCACGCGGCATTGTCGAAGGTCCTGGAGATGCTGCTCGACGGCATCCCGGTGATCGCGATGCACCGGTCGATGACCTGGTCGACGTCGGCCGGTCTGAGCATTGACACCGGGGTGTACCTCGAGGGCCTCGAAAAGGCCTCGGGCGCAAAGATCAAGGCGATCGGCAAGCCCTCGCCGGTCGGTTTCCGGGCGGCCACCGAGATCCTGGGTCTCGAGCCGACGCAGGTGGTCATGGTCGGCGACGACATGCACAACGACGTCCTGGGAGCCCAGGCCGCGGCGCTGATCGGGGTGCTGGTGCGCACCGGCAAGTTCCGCGAGGAGGCGCTGCATGCGTTGCAGCGTGACGAGTTCGGGCCCTACCCCGACCACATCATCGACTCGGTGGCCGACCTCCCCGAGCTCATCAACAAGCTCAGCGGAACCTGATCCCCGCGCCCTGAGGAGCGAGCTTGCGAGCGTCCCCCGCTCCCTGAGGAGCGAGCTTGCGAGCGTCCCCCGCTCCCTGAGGAGCGAGCTTGCGAGCGTCCCCCGCTCCCTGAGGAGCGAGCTCGCGAGCGTCTCGAAGGGTCAGTTGGACTCGGCGGCGCGCTTGATCTTGCCGAGCGTCTCGGCCATCCCGAGCTTGAGTTCCTCTTCGAACGAGTCGGCCCCACCGAAGAGCTTGTCCACGAGCACCGACGAGACCTTGGTGGTCGATCCGTTGACCTCACGGCGCTCGGTGACCGTGACGCCGGCGTCCTTCGGGGTGATGGTGTAGCTCCAGATGGTGTGGTTCTCCGCGACCCGGAAACCGAGTTCCTGGTTGGGGGTGAAGCGCACGACCTTGGAGGTGGTCGGCCACACCAGCGGGCCCCGGCGGTTGATGTTGATGGTCTTGGTCCCCAACCCGACGGTGCCGCCGCGGATGATCATCTTCTTGCACTGGGGGCTCCACTCGCCCATGCGCTTGAGATCGGAGATCACCGACCACACCTGCTCGGGGGTGGCGTCGATGTCGATGGATTCCTCGATGAGTGCTGCGGTCATGGTCGCTCACCCTATGGGCTTGTTGGCCGAGGGTCAATAAGCATGTTCGGGTGCGTGAGTCAACCCCGGAAAACGCGTGGACCAGCGGTGTCGCCCCGAACTCAGACCAGCAGGGTCATCCCGATGACGGCGCCCACGGCGACGAACACCGCGGCCGTGATCCACCCCGCGGGATGCTCGTCGGCGGCCCTCCGGCCGGTGTCGAGGGAGTCGGGAGCGTCGTCGGCGCCCGGCGCCCCGTCGAACAGCAGGGTCCCGAGCTTGCCGGGCGTGAGCCAGTCGATCAGTACGAACGACCACATCATGACCGCGATCGTGAGCACCGAGTACGCCGCGGTGTAGAGCAGCGCACGCCACAGCTCCAGGAGCTCGGTGTCGACGACCGAGCAGACCAGCACGATCGCGAGACCGATGACCATCGACGTGGTCAGCAGCACCGCGTTGCGGTTGTGTTCGATCCACACCAGCTGCCGCAGCCGGCCGGGCGTCACCAGGTCGAGTGCCGCGAATCCCAGGATGAGCAGGGCGATGCCGACCAGGCTGAACGACGCGCCCGCGGCCAGATTGTCCCGCAGCAGTTCCATCCGGTTCCCTCTCGCCTCACGACACCGTCAGCGGGCGGCCGCCCGACAACGACTTCAGCGAAGGTCCGTACGCGGGAAGCGCAGAAGGACCTTCGCTGAAGGACAGTAGCCGGGGCACAGCCCCCGCAGCACCCCTCCGGAGCGTGTCCGGGGGAGATCGGCGTGTCAGCCGACGCTGAGCATGTCGTAGGAGTCGACGTTCTCCGCCAGGCGGGTCACATGGTCCGACGCGTCGCCGAGGGTGTGGCTGATCGCGGTCAGTCGGCTCACGTAGTGGGCGATGGGGTACTCGGCGGTCATGCCGATACCGCCGTGCATCTGGATCGCTTCCTGGCCGACCAGACGCGCGGACCGGCAGATCTGCAGCTTCGCCCGCGACGCGATGATCGGGTCGGCGATGCCGTCGGCGAGCGCCGAAGTCGCATACAGGCTCAGGCTGCGCGCCAGTTCGAGCTGGACGTACATGTCGGCGGCCCGGTGGGTGAGCGCCTGGAACGACGACAGGGTGACGCCGAACTGCTTGCGCGACTTGAGGTATTCGACGGTGAGATCGAGGCTGCGCTCCATCGCGCCGACGGCCTCCGCGCACAGCGCCGTCTGGATGCCGACCTCCGCATCGGCGATCGTCTGCGAGGCGTCGCCGTCGCCGAGGCGCGTGGCCTTGGCATCGGTGAACTCGATCTGCGCACCGCGCCGACGATCGTGGGTCCGGTAGGGGGTGCGGGTGACGCCCTCGGCGTCGGCGTCGATGAGGTAGAGGCCGACGCCCTTGTCGTCGCGGGCCGACACGATCAGCTTGGCTGCGCAATCGCCGTGTCCGACAAGGCTCTTGGTTCCGTTCAGGATGCCGTCGGCCGACGCGGTGGTCTCGACCCGGGCCTCCGGCCACCGGTCACCGGGCTCGGTGTGGGCGAAAGCCATCAGGAGTTCGCCGGATGCCAGTGCGGTCCGCAGCTCGGCGCGGGTCGCGTCGTCGGCGAGGCCGAGGAGTGAGCCGGGGACGAGGACCGAGTCGAGGTAGGGCTCCGGAGCCAGTGCGCGGCCGAGTTCGGTCATCACACTGGTGAATTCGACGGGCCCGGCATCCATGCCGCCCTCGTTCTCCGGGAAGGTGAGGCCGAGGATGCCGATCTCGGCCAGCGACTTCCACACCTTCTCGCTCCAGCCGAGATCGGTGTCGGTGACCTTGCGCAGCGTCTCGACGTCGTAGGTCTTGGTGAGGACTTCGCGAACGGTGTCGCGCAGCATCCCCTGCTCTTCGGAAAGCTCGAAATCCATGGTGTTCCTTAGGTGAAGGTCGGTAAGAGTCGTGGCCGGGGCTCAGAGGCCCAGGACGGCCTTGTCGATGATCTGGCGCTGCACTTCCGACGAGCCGCCGTAGATCGTGACCTTGCGGTAGTTGAGGTAGGTCGGTGCGGCGAGCTGGGCCCACTCGGGGGCGCTCACCTCCGCGCTGCCGTTGGGTGCCGACGCATCGAGCTGGGCGACCGGGAGCGAGTCGGGGCCGGCGATGTCGGCGAGCAGCTCCATCGCGGCCTGCTGCAGCTGGCTGCCGGTGAGCTTGAGCAACGACGACGCCGGGTTCGGCTTGCCGTCGGCCGACGACGCGGCGACACGCAGCTGGGTCAGCTCGAGCGCGAGCAGTTCGTTCTCGACCTCGGCCAGACGCGCGGCGAACAGCGGTTCGTCGAGCAGCGTGCCCTTGGCGGTCCGGGTCTGCTTGGCGAGTTCCTTGGCGCGCGCGAGCTTGGCCTTGGTGTAACCGACGCGGGCGATGCCGTTGCGCTCGTTGCCGAGCAGGAACTTGGCCTGCGTCCAGCCGCTGTTCTCCTCGCCGACCATGTTCTCGGCGGGTACGCGGACGTCGTTGAAGAAGACCTCGTTGACCTCGTAGCTGCCGTCGATGAGCTGGATCGGGCGGATCTCGACGCCCGGGGTGTCCATCGGGAACAGGAACATGCTGATGCCGGCCTGCTTCTTGACATCGGGGTTCGTGCGCGCGAGGCAGAAGATCCAATCGGCGAACTGGCCGAGCGTGGTCCACGTCTTCTGTCCGTTGATGACGTAGTCGTCGCCATCGCGAACCGCGCGGGTCTTGAGCGAGGCCAGGTCCGAACCGGCCTCGGGCTCGGAGAAGCCCTGGCACCACCAGATGTCGAGGTTCGCGGTCTTGGCGAGGAAGCGTTCCTTCATCTCGTCGGACCCGAACTGGGCGATGACCGGACCGATCATGCCGACGTTGAAAGGGAGCATGTCGGGGACGAACGCGAGGCTCATCTCCTCGCGGTAGATGTGGTGCTGGATCGGGGTCCAGTCCTTGCCGCCGTACTCCGCGGGCCAGCTCGGGGTGGCCACACCGTGCTCGTTGAGGATGCGCGTCGTGGTGACGAGGTCCTCCGGGTAGTTGAGTTTGCCCTCTTCGCACCGCTTGCGAACGTCTTCGGGGACCTTGGCGAAGATTCCGCGCAACTCCTCGCGGAAGGCCTCTTCTTCAGGACTGAATGTCAGCTGCATGGGTTCTTCTCTACTCCTGTCGAGGGTGTCCGTACTCCGGGCGGTGTGGCCGAACCGGGGACCTCTGCCGTGTGCCTCCCGGCTGGGGAGACCCAGCCGGTTCACGAATGACTAAGCGCTTGCTTAGTGATAGGTTGCACTATGCCGCGCGGGCCGGAGGCTGTCAATCACGGGTCCGTTGCGATGACCAGTCCGACCGTTTCGAGAGGGTGACGATGGGCCCGTCCGCCGATCCGGCGTCGCAAACGCGGCCGATGGCCGCTCGGGCCCGGCTCCTGCGTGCCGCCGTCGAGGCGTTCGCCGCGAAGGGGTTCAACGGCACCACCACGAGGGACATCGCCAACGGTGCGCAGATGAGCTCAGCAGCGGTCTACGTGCACTTCCGCTCCAAGGAGGAGCTGCTGTTCGAGATCTCGGACGCGGGGCACCGTGCCATTCTCGCGGCGATCGACGACGCCGACGATCCGTCGGCGTCGCCCGGTGACCGGCTGCGGGCGATCGTCCACGCGTTCACCGAGCACCACGCGCGCGAACACGTGGGGGGTCGGGTGGTGAACTACGAGCTGAACGCGCTCGCGCCCGACCATCTCGGCACCGTGATGGCCATGCGCCGCGAGATCACCCGGCGGGTGCGCGCGATCGTCGACGCCGGCATCGGCAACGGGGACTTCGCCGTTGCCGATTCGCTCGCCACCACCAACGCGATGCTGTCCATGGGTATCGACGTCGCGCGGTGGTATCGCGACGGGGGTTCGCTCTCGCCCGAGGAGATGGGGGACTTCTACGCGGAGCTGGCCACTCGGATGGTCGGGTGGCGACCGACCGTCGCGGAGTGACTCAGCCCTTGCATGCCGGTTCCGGTTGCGCCGCAGCGTCTTCGGCGGAATCGCGGACTGCTGTCGTCGCCCGGCGGCGCATCGTCACCGCGAATGTCGCCGCGATCATCACCATCGCGAGGACATAGCCGACGTAACCGATGATGGTGTCGCGCAAGCCGATGTGCGACACGACGATTCCGGCGATCACGGCCGGGACGCTGAAGGCGAGGTAGCTCGCCACGAACACCGACGAGAAGACCTGACCGCGCTGGGCGGGCGGGGTCGCGGCGGTGATGTTGTCCATCGCGGAGAGGAAGGTGGCGGCCCAGCCCGAGCCGGCCACGATCGAGCCGACGATGTAGAGAGGCAGGGATTCCGCCAGGACCCCGGCCAGTGAGATCACCACACCGGCGGCGAGTGCGGGGAGACCGTATGCCGCCTTGACCGTCGACGGGCGATCGGTGATGAACAGGGACGTGAGGGCCGCGCAGGCGAAGAAGACGAACAGGATTGCGCCCGCCGCGCCGTGGTTGTCCACGCCGAAGACGCGGGAGACGACCGACGAGCCGAGGGAGAGATACAGGCCGCCGAGGGACCAGGTGGCGACGAGCGCGGGGACGGATGCCAGGAACACCGTGCGGACCTCGCGGGGCACGCGCACCTGCGGCGCGAGCGTGCCCGCCAGGTGTCGTCGGGAGTCGAAGCCGATCCGTTCGCGTGTCTCCGGGACGACGAGCAGGGCGATCAACAGCGCGGCGAACAGGCCGAGGATGATCTCGTAGATGAGGACGCGGGGCGCGGGTGCGTATTCGACGAGCACACCGGCCACGGCGACGCCGCTCGCCAGGCCGATCGCCGGTGCCGCGCCGACGATCGTCGAACCGATCCGAGCCGAGGGCTGCAGATCGACCGTTGTCGCGGTCAACGTGCCCATCGCCGCCCCGGTGGCCAGTCCTTGGAGGGCGCGGGCGGCGAGCAGCGTGCCGACGTCCTGGGCGACGACGAACAGCACCATGCTCGCTATGAGCAGGACGAGCGCGACGGCGAGAACGGGCCGCCGGCCGACATGATCGGAAAGAGACCCGACCGTGAGGAGGCTCAACAGCATGGTGAGCACGTACACCGCGAACACCAGCGTCAGCGTGAGCGCGGAGAACCCCCAGAGTTCCTGGTAGACGGGATACAGCGGTGACGGTGCCGCGGACGCGAACAGGACCATCATGTAGGTGGCCGCGATCAGCCAGAACGCGCGATGGGGGTGAAGTGGCGCCACGAGGTCTCCTTAAAGCAAACAGAGTTGCATTCAGAAACTAGCCCGGACTGTGTTCCAAAAGCAATCAGCTTTGCAATAATGGCGTCCATGACGACCGCCCGCACTTCCGACGAGCCGACTCCTGGCGGCCCCGCCGCGCCGACCCGGCGTCCCGGTGGTCGCAGCGCGCGCGTGCAATCGGCGGTCTACACGGCTGTCGGTCAGCTCGTCGGCGCCGGACGCCGCGAGACGATGACGATCCCGGAGGTCGCCGAACTCGCCGGGGTCAACCCGACCAGCATCTATCGACGGTGGCGGTCGATCGACGCACTGCTCGGCGAGGTGGCGGTCGCGGCGCTGACGCAGGGCGAACCGCTGCCCGACACCGGCACCCTTGCCGGGGATCTCGCGGAGTGGGCGCAGATCATCGCCGCCGACATCGCGCGTCCCAAGCGCCGGGCCTACCTGCGCGCCATGGTCGCGGCCCGCGAGGACATCGTCGAGGTCTGCCCCTGCTGGGAGATCAGGCGAGAGCACGCCGAGCAGATGATCGCGCGGGCGCAGGAGCGCGGTGAACCCACGCCGTCCGTGCGCCAGGTGCTCGATCACGTGATCGCCCCGCTGTACCACCACGCGGTGTTCGGGCTCGCCCTCGACGCCGATCACGCCTCGGACCTCGTGGGTGACGTCTTGTCGATGATCGGGGTTGCGCCGAGACGGTAGGGTCCGGGCATGAAACACGTCCACGCGTTCACCGACGACGCACTCGGCGAGCACGACGCGGTCGGCATCGCCGACGCGATCTCCTCTGGCCAGATCTCCGCGGCGGAAGCGGTCGAGGCCGCCATCGCCCGCATCGACACCGTCAACCCGCATCTCAACGCGATCGCCTTCGACGATCGCGAGCGCGCTCGGAAGCGTGCCGTCGACAACGACTTCCCGCTGGGATCGTTCATCGGGGTGCCGTCGATCATCAAGAACAACACCGACTTCGCGGGACTGCCGACCCGCCATGGTTCGGCGGCGGTGCCGCCGCGGCCGGCCGCGGCCAACGAGGCCTTCACCAATCAGTTCCTGTCCAGCGGGGTGAACGTCGTCGGGGCGTCGACGATGCCCGCCTTCGGGCTGACCTCGACGACGGAATTCGTCGACCGCGAGCCGACGCGCAATCCGTGGGACACCGACTATTCCTCGGGTGGTTCGTCGGGTGGTTCGGCGGCGCTCGTCGCCGCCGGTGCGCTACCGATCGCGCACGCGAACGACGGTGGCGGGTCGATCCGGATCCCTGCCGCCATCTGTGGTCTGGTGGGGCTCAAGCCGAGTCGCGGGCGGGTCGAGTCGTCGAAGGAGACGCGGGACGCTCCGATCGACCTGGTGTCCAACGGCATCGTCAGTCGCTCGGTGCGGGACACGGCGCGCTTCCTCGCCGACACACAGGGTTTCCGGCCCGCACCCGGGATGCCGCCGATCGGTGTGGTCGACGGTCCGGGCACCAAGCGGTTGAAGATCGCACTGATCACCGAGCCGCTGACCGGGGCGCTGCTCGACCGCGAGACCCAACGGTGCGTTGCCGAGGCCGCCGAACTCGTCGAGTCGCTGGGGCACCGCACCGAGATGGTGCCGTTGCCGGTCGATCGCGACTACGTCCGGGACTTCATCGACTACTGGTCATTGCTGGCCCTGGCGCTGGACCGGTTCGGAAAGCGGGTCGTCGACAAGGGCTTCGACCGCTCGCAGGTCGACTCCTTAACCCGCGGGTTGTCGCGGAGCGCCCTCCGGCACTTCTACCGGCTCCCCGGCGCGGTTCGCGGGCTGAAGAAGTCGACCGCCACGATCCGGGGTCTGCACGACACCTTCGACGTGATCCTCACCCCGACCGTCGTCCATACAACTCCCGAGATCGGATACCTCGATCCGGCAATCGAATTCGACGAGGCGATGGACCGGCTGACGAAGTTCATCGCGTTCACCCCGGCCAACAACACCGCGGGCACCCCGGCGATCAGTTTGCCACTCGGACAGACGGAGTCGGGTATGCCGGTGGGCATCCACTTCGCCGCCGACCTCGGCCAGGAGCGCACCCTCCTCGAATTGGCCTTCGAACTCGAAGCCGCCAAGCCGTTCGCGCGGATCCAGGACGCCTGAGTCCCGGGGTTGATTGTGTTCCCGCGGTTCCGTTTCCGTTCCGCTTATTGGATCCGATAAGCGCGGCGGAAACCGCGCCGCGGGAAGGACCCACACCAACGACAGACGCACCACCGAAGATCGGTGGTGCGTCTGTCGTTGCGGATTGAGCGCGAGTGGCCTAGTGCTGCACGGCCTTCTCGGCACCGATGCCGGTGAGGGACCGAACTTCCATCTCCGCGTTGCGTTCCGGGGTGCCGTTGTCCGATGGGGTCGTCAGCGTGCCGACGATGCCGAGGACGAAGGCCAGCGGGATCGAGATGATGCCGGGGTTGGCCAACGGGAACCAGGCGAAGTCGGCGCCGGAGATCATGGCGGTCGACGACCCGGAGACGGCGGGGGAGAAGATGATCAGCACGATCGTGGAGATCAGGCCGCCGTACATGCTCCACAGGGCGCCGCGGGTGTTGAAGCGCTTCCAGTAGAGCGAGTAGACGATCGTCGGCAGGTTCGCGGCCGCGGCGATCGCGAAGGCCAGCGCCACCAGGAAGGCGATGTTCTGACCGTTGGCGAGGATGCCGAGGACAATGCTGACGATGCCGAGGACGACGACCGTGTACCGCGAGACGCGGACCTGGTCGGCCTCACTTGCCTTGTTGCGCTTGATCACCGAGGCGTAGATGTCGTGGGCGAAGGACGCCGACGCGGTGATGGCGAGGCCGGCGACCACGGCGAGGATCGTCGCGAAGGCGACCGCCGAGATGATGCCCAGGAGGACGACGCCGCCGAGCTCGAATGCCAACAGCGGTGCGGCGGAGTTCTGTCCGCCCGCGGCGTCGAGGATCTTGTCCGGGCCGACCAGGGCGGCCGCTCCGTAACCGAGGACCAGGGTGAACAGGTAGAAGGCGCCGATCAGGGCGATGGCCCAGACCACCGACTTGCGAGCCTCCTTGGCGGTCGGCACGGTGTAGAAGCGCATCAGCACGTGGGGCAGGCCCGCGGTGCCGAGGACGAGTGCGATGGCGAGCGAGATGAAGTTGATCTGGCTCGTCAGCGATCCGCCGTACTGGGCACCGGGTGCGAGAACGTCACGCGCGGCGACCTTCTCGCTGGTCGAGTCGGTGACCGCGTCCTGTGCCGCACCGAGGATCGACGACAGGTTCATGCCGAACTTGGCCAGGACGATGAAGGTCATGATGCCGGCGCCCGCGATGAGCAGGACGGCCTTGATGATCTGCACCCAGGTGGTGCCCTTCATGCCGCCGATGAGCACGTAGACGATCATGAGCGCACCGACGACGGCGATGACGATGGACTGGCCGAGGCGTCCTTCGATGTCGAGGAGCAGCGCGACCAGGCCGCCGGCGCCGGCCATCTGGGCGAGCAGGTAGAACAGCGACACCGCGAGGGTCGAGATCGCCGCGGCCAGACGGACCGGGCGTTGCTTGAGGCGGAAGCTCAGGACGTCGGCCATCGTGAACTTGCCGGTGTTGCGCAACAATTCGGCCACCAGCAGCAGGGCGACCAGCCACGCGACGAGGAATCCGATGGAGTAGAGGAAGCCGTCGTAGCCGTAGACCGCGATGGCGCCCGCGATGCCGAGGAAGCTGGCCGCCGACAGGTAGTCGCCGGCGATCGCGATGCCGTTCTGGGGTCCGGAGAAGCCGCGGCCGCCGGTGAAGAAGTCGGCGGCGGTGTTGTTGTTCTTGCTGGCCTTGATGACCACGAACATCGTGACCGCGACGAAGGCGGCGAAGATGGCGATGTTGGCGACGGGGCTGCCGACGGTCGCCGCGAGGACGGTCACATCGGAGGTGGGCACAGTGGTGTTCACAGCGAGGGTCCGCCTTCCATCTCGTTGCGGATCGCCTCGGCCTTCGGGTCGAGGTTGCGATTGGCGAAGCGTACGTACATGCCGGTGATGACGAAGGTGCTGACGAACTGCAACAGACCGAGGATCAGACCGAGGTTGATGTTGCCCCAGACCTGGGTCGCCATGAAGTCATGCGCGAAGGCGCCGAGCAGCACGTAGAGGGCGTACCAGATCAGGAAGAACGCGGTCAGCGGGAAGACGAACTTCCGCAGCGTCCGCCGCAGCTCCTGGAACTCCGGACTGGCCTGCATCTCGATGAATTCTTCGCCGGTCGGCGCGTGTGGCGCCGGTGGTGGTTGGTCGACGGTCGACACGGTTCCTCCCAGGGTGACGTGGCCACATGTGTGATGGCTCTGCGAGAGTCAGCCTGAATGAGGTGCAGGTCACAGGCAATCACGTGGCGTGGGTCACACGCCGAAGCCCGCGGTCCGTGCGCCGGACGGTCGGTGAGATCCGACGAACGGCGAGCGGTCACCTGTCCGATCGGTCATCCGCCACCCGTCCGGGTGTGCGGTCCAGCCCCATCCCGACGCGCTCCGGCACATGCATCCGTGCGAATGTCCGGGCCAGATCGGCCGGTATCCGACGGCGGGTCATCCGGCTGACCAGCACCATCGTGCCGAACGCGAGCGGCACCGTGATCGCGGCCGGATAGCCGATCACCACCGCGAGCCACCCGCCCAGCACGTCGTCGTCGACGACCCCGGCGATCGCCAGCATCGTCGCCGACCCCGACGCCGCGCCGCCGACGAGGAGTCCGGCGATGGCGCCGACGGCCGTCAGACCGCGCCACCAGATCCCCAGGACCAGCAAGGGGCACAGTGTCGACGCGGCGACCGCGAACACCAATCCGACGGTCCGGGACAGTTCCAGGGAGGCAGCCGCCAGGGACAGGCCGATGGGGATGAGTCCCCCGATGACCGCAGCCACCCGGAAATCGCGGACGCGGCCGCGCAACAGATCGGTGGCGAGCGCACCGGCGACCGACACGAGAAGTCCCGACGACGTGGCGAGGAACGCCGCGATCGCCCCCGCCGCGACGAGCGCGGCCAGGATCTGGCCGGCGATCCCACCGACCGCGGCACTCGGCAACAGCAGGACCGCCGCGTCGGCGGTACCCGTGATCAGCAGTTCGGGGACGTAGAGCCGGGCGAAGACCCCCAGCAGGATCGGGAACAGATAGAACAGCGAGAGCAACGCGATGACGGCCAGTGCCGTCCGCCGGGCCGACCGCCCGTCGGGATTGGTGTAGAAGCGCACCAGGACATGCGGTAGACCCATCACGCCGAGGAACGTCGCGATGATCAGCGACAGCACCTGGTAGAGGGGATGACTGCCGCCGAAACCGCCGCCCGGTGCGATCCAGTCCGCGTTCTGCGTCGGTGCGCCCGCGACGACGGGGGTGGCCGCGCCGGCGTCGAGGAAGATCGTGGAACCCGCGGAGATCACATGCGGTCCGGTGGTGGCCACCGGCGCGTCGTCGACGACGACTCCGTCCAGCGTCCCGGTGACCCGGACGCCTGCGGTCTCGGCGACGGTGACCGACACGTCGGTGGTCACGTCGACGGTGGTCGCGGTGGTGATGCGCGGCGGCGCGGCTTCCCCGACGGGCGCGGGGTCCTGGGCGAAGACGCCGATCAGCACGAGCGCGGGGACCGCGATCGCGGTCAGTTTGAGCCAGTACTGGAACGCCTGCACGAAGGTGATCGACCGCATGCCGCCGCCGACGACGTTCACGATCACGATGAGGCCGACGCCCACCACCCCGGCCCACACGGGAGCGCCGAGCAGGATGTTGAGGGTGAGTCCCGCGCCCTGGAACTGGGGGATGAGGTAGAGGACGCAGACGACGACCACGACCAGCATCGCGGTCTTCCGGACGGTGGTGGAGGCGAGGCGGAACTCGGCGAAGTCGGGCACGGTGTACGCCCCGGAACGACGCAGCGGCGCAGCGACGAACAGCAACAGCCCGAGGTACCCGGCGGTGAACCCGACCGGATACCAGAGGGCGTCGGCGCCGTACTTCGCGATGAGCCCGGCCACGCCGAGAAAAGATGCCGCCGAGAGGTATTCGCCGGAGACCGCGGCGGCGTTCCAGCGCGAGCCGACGCTCCGCGAGGCGACCAGGAAGTCGGAGGTGGTGCGCGAGAACCGGCCGCCCCAGGCGCCGACCACGATCGTGGCGATGGCGGCGGCGAACAGCCCGACCGCGGTGAGGACGTGGACCTCGGTGGTCACGGCGCGCCTTCGTCGGACACATCGTCATCGACGAGGCCCATGAAGTCGCGTTCGGCCTGTTCGGCGAGATGGACGTAGAGCCGACCGGCGAGGTAGAGGACCGGGAAGGCGACGAGCCCCAGCACCAGCCAGATCAGACGGATACCGAAGATCTCGGCGTCGGCAATGCCCGGAAACAGCCAGGCGGCAACGGGTATGGCCATGGCGACGGCGAGCAGGGCGCCGCCGAGCCGGAGGCCGAGACCGAGCTGGGCGCGCATGAGGCCCCGGACGAGGGCGTCGCCGACCTCGGTCTGTTCTTGGACCTCGACGCGGGTGCGCACCATCCGTGCCCCGCGGCGTGAGGCGAGCACGACCCGTTCCCGCTGGGGTGGGTGTTCAGCCATCGTCGCGGCCGGCGGGGGAACGGTACTGGCGCAGTGGGTCCCGGATGAGACGGTCCTTCAGTTCGCGGACCTGACGCCGGCTCACGGGTAGTTCGACGGCGTCCGAGGCGCCGTTGGCCCGCACGCACACCACGGTGCCGCCGCCGACGCTGCGCAGGCCGGTCACCATCGGCAGCGCGACGAGGTAGGACCGATGTACGCGCGCGAAACCGGTTTCTTGCCAGCGTGATTCGAGGGTCGACAACGGGATGCGCACGAGGTGGGCGCCCGAGTCGGCGTGCAGGCGGGCGTAGTCGCCGACGGCCTCGACCCAGGAGATCGAGTCGCGCCGGACGAGCGAGGTCACGCCGCTCATCTCCACCGGGATGACCTCGTCCGTACCGGTGCGACGCTCGGGACGAGCCGCCGGCTGGGCGGGTTCGGGCGCGCGTTCCCGACTGTCGAGGCTGGCGCGGACCCGCTCGACCGCCTGGGTGAGACGTTGTTCGCGAAGGGGTTTGAGCAGGTAGTCGACGGCCCCGACCTCGAACGCGTCGACCGCCCGGTCGTCGTGGGCGGTGACGAACACGATCGCCGGGGGCGAGGCGTATTTCGCGAGCACGCCGGCGAGTTCGAGTCCCGAGAGGCCGGGCATGTTGATGTCGAGGAAGATCGCGTCGATGCGGTGCTCGTTGAGTTCGCGGAGGGCGCCGGTGGCGTCGGAGGCCGAGTGGACCTCGGCGACGTCGTCCTGCCGGTTCAACAGGTAACCGAGCTCGTCGAGAGCTGGTGGTTCGTCGTCGACCGCGAGTACCACCAGTGCGGTCATGGAACACCTCCCGCCTCGACGACAGACCGCAGTTTACCGCCCCGGTCTTCCGGCGCCCGCCGGAACCGTGCCGTGCGTTGTCACGCCCGGATGCCGGCGCGGAACTTCGGGACACGCATCCCGACCTTGGTGCCGGCGCCGACCGCCGTCTCGACGACGAGCCCGTAGTCGTTGCCGAACGCGGCGCGGAGCCGATGGTCGACGTTGGTCAGGCCCACGTGGGCACCCTCGCTGTGATCGAGGGCGTCCAGCGCGCCGCTGCGCAGGAGTTCGGGTTCCATGCCCACGCCGTCGTCCTCGACGGTGATGACGCAGTCGGTGCCCTCGTCGGCCGCGACGATCGTGATGGTGCCCCCGCCCTTCGACGCCAAGCCGTGTCGCACGGCGTTCTCGACGAGCGGTTGCAGGGCGAGGAACGGTACGACGACGTTCAGGACCTCGGGCGCGACATGCAGTCTGACGTCGAGTGCGTTGCCGAAGCGGGCGCGTTCGAGCGTCAGGTAGCGGTCGATGTTGCGCAATTCGTCGGCGAGAACCGTGTATTCACCGGCCGCGCGGAAGGAGTACCGGGTGAAGTCGGCGAAGTCGAGGACGAGTTCGCGCGCCCGGTCGGGGTCGGTCCGCACGAACGAGGCGATGGTGTTGAGCGCGTTGTAGATGAAGTGCGGACTGATCTGCGCGCGGAGCGCGAGGACCTCGGCGCGGTTGAGCCGTGCGCGTGAGGCGTCGAGGTCGGCGAGTTCGATCTGGCTCGACGCGTACCGCGCGACTTCGGCGATGGCGCCGAGCATTCCGGGGCCGGGCCGTCGCGTGGTGGCGACCACCAGGACCCCGACCCCGACATCGTCGGCGACGAGGGGCTGGGCCACCAGCGCGCGTACCGGCGACTCGGCCCCACTGGGGTCGGTGAGCAGTACGCGCCGGAGGTCGCCGAGCGCCGAGGCCGCCGCGCGGTCGGCATGCGCGAGCATCTCGTCGTCCCAGATGTCGTCGCCCTCGGGCAGATGGGCGAGGCGGCTCGGCTCACCGTCGTAGAGCGCAACCGCCTCGGCGGCGGTGAGCGTGTGCAGGTGGGGCAATGCCTCACGTGCGGATTCCGCCGACAGTCCGGTTCGCAGGGAGCGCGCGGCGAGGGACGCGGTGTGCAGTGCCAGGTGGACCGCCCGCTCGGCCGGGGTTCGTACGACGCGCCGGGTGCGGATCAGCACCACGACGCCTGCACATGCCAGCACCCCGAGGAGGACGAGAGCGATCGTCACGCCGCTAGACATCGGCGCCCCGATCGGCGTCCGCGGTGTGCGGCAACGACGACACGGCGAGATCGATCAGGGTGTGTCGGTCGGCGTGCCACTTGTCGGGGGGCAGGTGACCGTGGGTGTCCAGGTCGGTGAGGCCGTGGGCGGTCGCGAACAGCAGGGCTGCGTGGTGTCGCGCGGCGTCGGCGCCGACGATGCGGCTCACGAGGAACACCAGGCGGTCCTGCGCACGCGCGGCGGCCGGGATCGCCGGCGCGCCCACCGGTGTCGCGAACATGAGCCGGTACAGGTGCGGCCGACCCAGTCCGAGGTCGGACAGTGCGTGCAGCCCCGATCGCACGGCGTCCTCGGCCGGCAGGTCCGGGTCGGTCGCGATGACATCGAGTCCGTCCGCGACGACTGCCCAGGCCTCCGCGGCCACTGCTGCCAACAACTCGTCCTTTCCGTCGAAGTGACGGTAGGCGGCGGAGCGGGAAACCCCTGCGCCGCTGCCGACTTCGCGGAGAGTCACCGCGTCGGGTCCGCCGCGGTCGAGGAGTGTCGACGCCGCCGCCAGCAGCGCCTGGCGGGTGTGTGCCGCGCTTTCCGCCCTGGTGGTCATCGCTCCACCCTACAGTTGACACCGTCAACCGAATGCGGTTTCCTGGGTTGACAACGTCAACTGAATGAGGCGGGAGCCGACATGAATCCATCGCCTACTGCGAACCCGGCCTGGACGCTGGTCATGACGGGTGCCACCCGCGGCCTCGGCCTGGTCGCTGCCAGGCACGTCGTGTCCACCGATCCGTCGTGTCATCTCGTCGTGATCGCGCGCGGGGGCGGACCCGCGGGGTTCGTGGAAGGCTTCGGTGCCGGTGCCGAGCGCGTGAACGTCGTCGATGCCGACCTCGCCGACATGGCCGCCACTGTCGCCGCGGCGACCACGATCCGGCGGATGCTCGACGACGCGACGCTGCCGCCGTTACGCGGGCTGGCGGGCAACGCGGGCATCCAGTACCTCGACGACCAGCACGTCACCGCGGATGGGCTGGAGGCGACCTTCGCGGTCAACGTCCTCGCGAATCACCTGCTGATCGGTGAGCTGAGCGGACATCTGGCCCTCGGTTCCCGAATCGCCATCACGGTGAGCGACACGCACTTCGGCGATTTCCGGCACAACCTCGGAATGGTCCCCGCGCCGCGGTGGACGAGCCCGGCACGCCTGTCCCGGCCCGGTGCGTTCGGGGTTTCGAGTCCGGCCGCCGGCCGCACCGCGTAATCGACGGGCAAACTGGCGGCCATCCATCTCGTTCACGAGTGGGCGCGCCGACTCCCCGACGGCGTCGAGATCGTCTCCTACAACCCGGGTTACGTGCCCGGTACGGACCTGGCCCGGGCGGCGAACGCACCGCAGCGGTTCGCGAACAGGTGGGTCCTGCCGGGTCTGGCCCTGGTCGGCCCGTTCGACCGGGTGCCGACGGCCGGCCGACGGCTCGCCGAGGCAATTCTCGGTGTGCCATCGGCGAACACCGGCGCCTACCTCGACCGCGGGCGGGTGTCGGAGTCATCCGCCGAGAGCCATGACCCCGATCGTGAGCGCGATCTGTGGGCCCATCTCGAGCACCTCCGTTCGAGTACGCTCCGACGTCAGTAGGTCGCCCACTCGCCTTGCGCGTACCGCAGGATCCGGGGGTCCATGAGCGTGGACGGAGGCAGGTCCAGTTGCTGCCGATCGAGTGGGAAAACCGTTGCGGCAGCCAACTGCTCAGGGCTGAGGAACCGGAGCGGTCCCGGCGCCCGCACCGACGGGGTGGCCCGGCCCTCGACACCCGCCAGGTGGAAACCCCAGTCCCCGAAGGCGGGGACGTCGACGTGGTACGGGGTCGGGTCCAGTCCGGCCGCACGCATGGTCGACGCCACGCACCAGAACGACTTCGGTGCGAAGTAGGGGGAGCCGGCCTGGACGACGGTGCGGCCCGTCTCGGCGAGATGAGCGCGGACCATCGCGTAGAACTCGGTGGAATACAGCTTCGCGGTGGCCGAGTCGTCGGGGTCGGGCATGTCGACGATGATCACGTCGAACCGGCGGTCGGTGCCACGTAGCCAGGAGAAGGCGTCGGCGGCGATCACCTGGGCTCGTGGGTCGGTCATCGATCCCCGGTTCAGCCTCGTCAGACGCTCGTCGGTCCGGGCCAGTCGGATCATCTCCGGATCGAGTTCGACGAGCGTGACGTCGCGCGCGTCGGGATAGGTGAGCACCTCGCGCAACGCGAGTCCGTCACCGCCACCGAGGATCAGAACGGAATCGTGCTTGCCGGACATCGCCGGATGGACCAGGGTCTCGTGGTAGCGGTGCTCGTCGACCGAGGAGAACTGCAGGTCGCCGTTCAGGTACAACCGGGTGTCGGCCGCTGCCCCGAAGCGGTTCTCGGTGATGACGATGTCCTGGTACGCGCTGCGCTCGGCGGCCACGATCGGGTCTCGGTACAGCGCCTGGCGAGCGGTGACCTCGAAGCGACCGGACAGCATCAGCCCCGCGACCAGGACGGCGACGACCCCGATCGCCGACGCGGACAGGACGAGCATCTGGGTGCGCGACATCGACTTCCGGAAGACCACGAAGACGAGGAAGCACCCGGCCGCGGCGTTGACGAGTCCGACCACCAGTGCCCCACGCAACTGGCCGAAGAACGGCAGCAACAGGAACGGGAAACACAGTCCGCCGACGAGTGCGCCGATGTAGTCGACGGCGAACATGTCGGCCACCGCCGAGCCGGCCTCCTGGCGTCGTATCCGTTGCAGGAGGACCATCAGCAGCGGGATCTCGGCGCCGATCAGAAGGCCGAGGACGAAGGCCACGAGAACGAGTGCGGGCGTGTACAACTCGAGGTACGCGAAAGCGGCGTAGAGCGCCATCACCGACAATCCGCCGATGAGTGCGAGCAGCAGTTCGATGACCGCAAAGGCCGTGATGGATTGCGGCTGGAGCGGTTTGGCGGCGAGCGACCCGATCCCCATCGCGAAGACCATCACCGCGAGGACGATCGACGCCTGTGTCGCGGTGTTGCCGATCAGGAACGAGCCGAGCGAGACCAGAGCCAGCTCGTACACCAGGCCGCAGGCGGCGCAGACGAAGACGACGGCGAGCAGCCCGGCGCGGGCGAACCTCGGTCGCAGCGCCAATGCGTCCGGTGCTGCGTCGGTCGCCACCGGACCGCGGTCGTCCGGAGTCGGGTCGTGGTCGATCACGGACGAGCGGGGGACTGTGGTGACACGGTCACAGGATGGAGGCGGCGACGATGATCGACACCCCGATGTGCGCGATGCCCTGCACCCAGACGGCCGGGTGGCTCTCCGGATGGACCAGCAACTCGCCGAGATTCCCGGGGGTCAGCAGGTCGATGACGAGGAAGGTCACCGCCATCACGATGAGGCCGATGGCCGAGTACACCGCGGTGTAGGCGAGTCCCTCGAGGAGCCGGCCCTCGCTCGCGACGATGGCCGCGGTGACGATGACGGCGACGGCGAGCATGTTGGAGCCCACCAGGATTCCCGCGTTGCGGTTGCGGTCGGTCCACAGCTGCGAACGGAGCTTTCCCGGCGTGAGGAGGTCGAGGATGCCGAACGAGATGATCATCAGGATCACGCCGACACCGGCGTAAGCGCCTGCAGCGTAGGCGTTCTCAGCGATATCAGCGAGCATGGTCTTCTCCGTTGGTTGATCGGACGAGTTCGATGGGGAGTTCCGGACGGACAACGATCATTTGCCGCCACCGCCACTGCCGCCGCCGCGGTTCCCGCTGCCGCTACCCGCGTAGCGCGGGGTCGGTACCCAGAAGGCGCCGACGTAGGGGTGGTAGTGGTGGTAACCCGACCGGTAGTCGCGGCTGAGCATCACCCGGGTGGTCCCGGCGGCCAGCGGGAACAGACCGACGAGATAGTCGGGATACTGCAGGAATTGGGTGCCGGCGATGTTGCCAGTGCCCGAGGCGCCGCTCCGCTGGTCGCTGGGACGTTCGGCGTCGCGGATCTCGTTCGCGACCTCGGCGGGGCTTCCGTCGGCCACGTAGGCGTCGACATCGCCCTCGTCGAGGGCGGTGTCGCGCTCGTAGTTCTGCGTGATGTAGTCGCGCGCCGACCCGCCGATGCCGCCGCCGCGCGCGACTCGCGCGGTGCACGCCCCGATGAGCGCGAACACGGTGAGCACGACGATCACGCCGATGATGATGTTGCGGGTCTTGTTGAGCCGTCGGCGCGGGTCGGGCGGCCCGCCGGGCGGGGGCGCTCCGGTCATGGGCGGGCCACCGGGCCGCGGTCGATCCTGCTGGAGGTGACGACGACCTCGGCGGCCTTCGGGTAGGTGTGCCAGGTGTGCCAGCTGATGGCGTCGTCGGTGGACTCCGAGACGATGGCGGTGACGGCATACGGCTCGCCCGGGAAGTGACCCATCACGCACGGGTGGCCGGTCGCCGACTGCTCGGTGACGCGAGCGGCCAGTTGCTCGACGAGGGCGGCGAGCTGGTCGGGGTTCACGGACTCCACACGGGAACTGAAGTAATAGCCGCTCTCCTGGAAACTCTCCGGGAGCGCCGAGGTCACTTCCGGCAGGCAGGCGACGGTCTCGCAGATTCGTTGCACCCCGTCTTCGACGAGCACCTGATGGCTCGCGCCGAGCAGGCGCACCGACACGGTGATGCCGTCGATGTCGCGGTCCTCCTGGGCCAGGGGTTCCTGCAGCGGTGCGCTCAGCGAGAATCCGAGCTGGGCCGCGCTGGTGTCGGCGTAGGCGACGGCCAGCTGGGCTGAGGGGTCGCCGGGGTGTCCGAGGTTCTCTGTCATGCGTGCTTCGATCTCCGTGCTCAGGACGTCTGGGTCGGGTGGACGGCGGTGAGGGCCGTCAGGGCGTCTCCGGAGCCGGGTTGCTGGGATAGATGCGGTAGTCCGCGCGTGCCAGCAGTTCGCCGCGAGCGCACTCCCAGCCGCTGCCGTAGTCCTCGAACGACAGACGGTCGGGGCCGGCCTGGTAATCGTGGTAGGCCATCCGGCCCGACGCCGCGACCCCGGTGGTGCCCGCGGAGGTGAAGCGCGCGGAACCCGCTTCCTCGGACCGGTATCGACGTCCCTCGAGTTCGACGGTGTCGGCGCCCGGCGTGACGGTCGCCCCGGGCACCTCGTGCCACAGCACCACCTCGAGGTCGGGATCGTCCTCGACCGAGATCCAGGCCTTCGACCCGACCCCGGTGTCCAGGAAGTTCTCCGTCCAGGTGTACCCGTCCTGCGTCAGGCGCAGCGTGCCGCGGACCGCGTAGGTCTGACCGCGCAGCTCGACGAGGTCGCCGGGTTTCAGATCACGGGGATCGCCGAAGACGGAATCGTCGTCGGCCGACGAGAACGGGTCGCCGGGCCGGTAGGTCCGCTCACGCAGGGCGTCCTGCTCGGCCTCGCGGGCCTTGCGATTGCCCAGGAAGTTGAAGATGACGACCACCGCGATGATCGCCAGCAGCGCCACGATGACGATCAGCAGGAATTCCACCCGACGACCCTATCCGGATCGGTCACTCGTCGTCAGGTGGGTTCGACGATGATCGGCGGGCTGAATGATGCCGGGGCCGGCGCTCACACGTCGACGGCACGCAGTTCCGAGATCACCGGGGCGAACGTCTCGAGTGCCGGTTCGAGCACGGTGAGGTAGCTGATGCCGGTTCGGGCGCGGAGTTCGACGAGGCGTGCGGCGATGTCGGAGACGGATCCGATGAGCACCGACGGCAGGTCGATGAACTCCTGGGCACTCATCGACAGTTCGTGTCGTGCGATCAGCTCCTCGGCCACCGTCGTCGCGTCGTCGGTCACCTCGACGATCTGCATCAGCAGATTCCATTCGACGTCCGGGGCGCGTTCGCCTGCGGCGGCGCGGGCGAACGCCACCCGTTCGTCGAAGTCGGCTGCCGACAGCGGTTCCAGATCGCCGTCGGGACCCGTGCGGGCCGCCGTGAATCCGACGACGTCCGCGTGCTCGGCGGCCATCCGCAGCACCCGGTCGCCGTTGCCGCCGAGCAGGAGCGGTACCCGCGGCTGAACGGGACGCGGCCGGTGATCCCGGTCGGCGAGGAGTTCGGTCACCTGCGAGACGGTCGCCGCCAGATGGTCGACGCGTCGTCCCGCGGACCGGAATTCGATCCCGGCTGCGTCGAACTCCGCCCGGACGTACCCGGTACCGAGGCCGAGCTCCACCCGACCGTCGGACAGTTGGTCGACGGTGGCCACGTCGCGGGCGAGCAGCGCCGGATTGGTGAACGCGGCGTTGAGGACGAACGGGCCCACGCGCAGCCGTTGGGTCGCGGTGGCCGCGACCGCCAGCGCGGGCCACGGGCTCGGGATGCCCAGATGGTCGGGGACGAGGAGGACGTCGTATCCGAGCTCTTCGACGGAACGTGCACGAGACCGCCATGAGGCAGTGGTGTCGACGGCGAGCATGTTGACGCCGAATCGGAACGCCCTGGACGCGAGTGCCATGCCACCAACGTAGCCAGGGGTACCGCGCTCGACCATGCCGGCGAACGGACGCCGGCGGCAGCCTTGCACTCGCAGTGGTCGAGTGCTAAAAACGAGGTTGGCACTCACGGACTGTGAGTGCCAGGTCGGGACGGTGAGGCCGGTACCGAATGACACACCGGTCGTCCGTCGCGGGCACCGAGTTCCGGCCATACGAACCTAGTGTCACCCCCTTCGGAGGATCACTTACCCATGGCCAAGCAAATTGCGTTCGACGAAGAGGCCCGTCGCGGCCTCGAGCGGGGCCTCAACAGCCTTGCCGACGCCGTCAAGGTGACGTTGGGACCCAAGGGTCGCAACGTCGTCCTGGAAAAGAAGTGGGGCGCCCCCACGATCACCAACGATGGTGTGTCCATCGCCAAGGAGATCGAGCTGGAGGACCCGTACGAGAAGATCGGCGCCGAGCTGGTCAAGGAAGTCGCCAAGAAGACCGACGACGTCGCGGGCGATGGCACCACCACCGCCACCGTTCTGGCCCAGGCTCTCGTCCGTGAGGGTCTGCGCAACGTCGCTGCCGGCGCCAACCCGCTGGGTCTGAAGCGCGGCATCGAGAAGGCCGTCGAGGCCGTCACCGAGTCGCTGCTGAAGAGCGCCAAGGAGGTCGAGACCAAGGAGCAGATCGCTGCCACCGCCGGTATCTCGGCAGGCGACCCCTCGATCGGCGAGCTCATTGCCGAGGCGATGGACAAGGTCGGCAAGGAAGGCGTCATCACGGTCGAGGAGTCCAACACCTTCGGCCTGCAGCTCGAGCTCACCGAGGGCATGCGCTTCGACAAGGGCTACATCTCGGGTTACTTCGTCACCGACGCCGACCGCCAGGAAGCCGTCCTCGACGACCCGTACATCCTGCTGGTCTCGGGCAAGGTCTCGACCATCAAGGACCTGCTGCCGCTGCTGGAGAAGGTCATCCAGGCCGGCAAGCCGCTGCTGATCATCGCCGAGGACGTCGAGGGCGAAGCCCTGTCGACCCTCGTCGTCAACAAGCTCAAGGGCACCTTCAAGTCCGTCGCCGTCAAGGCCCCGGGCTTCGGTGACCGCCGCAAGGCCATGCTGGCCGACATCGCCATCCTCACCGGTGGCGAGGTCATCAGCGAAGAGGTCGGCCTCTCGCTCGAGGGTGCGGGCGTCGAGCTGCTCGGTACCGCACGCAAGGTCGTCGTGACCAAGGACGAGACCACCATCGTCGAGGGCTCGGGCGATCCCGACGCCATCGCCGGTCGCGTGGCCCAGATCCGCGGCGAGATCGAGAACAGCGACTCCGACTACGACCGTGAGAAGCTGCAGGAGCGTCTGGCCAAGCTGGCCGGCGGTGTTGCGGTCATCAAGGCGGGCGCGGCCACCGAGGTCGAGCTCAAGGAGCGCAAGCACCGCATCGAGGACGCTGTCCGCAACGCGAAGGCTGCTGTCGAAGAGGGCATCGTCGCCGGCGGTGGCGTGGCCCTGCTGCAGTCGGAGCCGGCCATCGACGCACTCTCGCTCGAGGGTGACGAGGCCACCGGCGCCAACATCGTCAAGGTCGCGCTGTCGGCTCCGGCCAAGCAGATCGCGATCAACGCCGGGCTCGAGCCGGGCGTCGTCGCCGACAAGGTCCTGAACTCGCCCACCGGCACCGGCCTGAACGCCGCCACCGGTGTGTACGAGGACCTCCTCAAGGCCGGCATCAACGACCCGGTGAAGGTCACCCGCTCGGCGCTGCAGAACGCAGCCTCGATCGCGGCTCTGTTCCTCACCACCGAGGCCGTCGTCGCCGACAAGCCCGAGAAGAACGCTGCCCCGGCCATGCCGGGCGGCGACGAGATGGGCGGAATGGGATTCTGATCTCCTGATCAGATCCCTGCGTCTACTCACGCAGCAACAACCGAAGGCCGGTCACCCGCAAGGGTGGCCGGCCTTCGGCGTTGCGAAACGCGCTACGACGCAGAATCTGCCGCATAGTTGCAGCCATGACACGAAAGCGTGTGTTGTTCACCGCCAGGACTGTCGGTCACGTCATGTGGTGGGTGTTCGTTGTCGCCGCGCTGTTTGCAGGCGGAATCACCTGGTGGATGACGGAGTATGTCGCGGTCGACGCTTCTTTCGTAGGCGGGTCTTACGGTTGGACGATCTACACTCCCACCACCGTCGCAGGCTATGTCGATCTCATGAGGTCGTCTGGCCCGGAGTGGTGGCAGGATCCGACCGTATACGCGCTCGCCGCATTCGTGGCCGTCGTGATCGCCGCTATCGTCGATGCGCTCGCAGCCCGTCGCCTCGTCGCCGGCGTCATCACGGTCGCAGCGCCTTTCGTAGCGCTGGGCCTCTTTGTGCTCGCAACCCCCGGCGCGGTCGATGAGGTCTACCCACACGGCACCGTTTCCCTCGTGTTGATTCTCATCGGTGTGGCGATCCGCGAGGTGTGGATGCGCGCCATCGCGCCCGGAGTGCGAGATGAGCCTCGGGGGTGAGCTTTCGGACAGGGGCGATTGCGCCCCTGCTCGGTGCGCGACCTGGCCCGTTGGGCCGGTGCGATCAGATCGGCCGATAGGTTCCGTCGCGGTGCGAAGTGTTCAGCGGCGTCGACGTGCGTGTGGCCCTCCGAAGAAGAGGCGAACCCGGACGGAGTGCTGAATCGTATCCTCGTCAAGGAGGATGCTGCCTGTCACAAACATGTCACCGATGGAGACCGCCCCTGCGTCACCGGCTTGCTGCAAAACAGCTCGACGGATCGCGTCGCTGAGCTCCGGCCCTCTCAGGTCAGTTCGAAGCTCGACTCGGAAAATTTCCTCGTTACCCACCTGCACCACCACCCGACTGTTCATAAGAATAGACCTGTGTCTTCGAAACTGTTGACTCGCAGGGTGTTACACCACTTGTGGTCGTCCGGCCGAGTGAAGTATCGAGTGGGCGCGGCGTACTCGGCGGGCGCACCTGAATCGGGGTCAGCGGTAACGATGTCGAGGTCTGTGTGGGTCAGTAGGTCTGCGATGGTCTCCGCATTCGCACCGATGCCCGCCCAGTGGGCGTCAACGTCGGAGGCGATGCACCACGCGTGATCGGCTGGCCACACAAACGATGCCGGGTTGTGCCCCGTCTCTCGCACGCCCCAGCGTCCGAAGTCGGATAGCGGGCCGTGCAGGAGGTAGTAGGACCGGTTGGGGATGATCATTCGGGCGCTCCGGCGCATAACCGTTGAGGTATCAGGCCATCCCTCCCAGATTGCGAAGTAACAGTCGTCCGGAGTGCCGGTCGCAGAGTGCAACAACTCGCAGAGACGACCAACTTTGGCCTGATCCGTGGGATCGTCCGGACCCGCGGCGAAGTCTTGTCCGTCGGGGTCGGGCATGAACCGCAATCGCGCGTAGGCCTCGAACCCTGGAGTGGCGAAAGCGGTCAAATCCTGCCACGGCTCCTGGGAGTTTACGATCCAGGCCGCTGCTCGAGGAGTTTCGCACGGTCGCAGTTCCACTGATCAATGACACCACAGTCGCGATCGGAAGTGCTTCGGCTCGTCAGCGCTGAGCGCTGCGTTCTGCTTACCCTGGAATCGGAGGGTCGCCACGCTGCCCGTGACGGTGATCAGCGTCCCACCCAGGCATCGCCGCCGGGGTGGTCCGGCCGAGTGACGGTCGGCAATTCTTGTCGGTGGTCGCACGTATGTTTGATCTATGGAGTTCGGGGGCGGCGCAGATATCTCGGGTGAGGAGTCCGGGGTCGAATCGTCGTTGCCTGCAGTGGTTGTCGACAACGAGTTGTCCGCCACCGAGCTCGTCGATGTGATCACCCACTGCGCGTCGATCACCTCCGCAGCGTCGTATCGGCTCCTGACCGCGGCGAGTCTGCTGCACGAGGAGCGCGAACTCGACTACCACCTCCGCCGCACCGAACACCATGACGGACAGGTCTTCTCCGAAGACGACCTCCACCGCCGAGCCGCCGACGCCGCCGCCGGTATCGACCCCTACGCGCAGTTCGGTCCCGACGGGTTCGATCAGGCCACCGCCGAACTCGGTGCAGCCCTGATGATCACCGCGGCACAGGCCCGCGACCTCATCCGTACAGGTGACGTCCTGCGGTACCGGTTGATGCTGACCGGTAGCACCCTGGCGTGTGGCCGGATCGACCAGAAGCGGTTCGAGATCGCGGTCAAGCGCACCGACTTCGTGTCCGACGCCGACATGCAGGCCGTCGATGCCCATCTGGCCGAAGCGATTCTCGCGCGCCCACCGATGTCGACGACCCAGTTCACCACCATGGTCGATGCGATCGTCGCCACACACGCACCGGATGCGGTGCGCCGCCGCCGCGAACGCGCCGGCGACGACCGCCACATCACCATCGGACCCGACCGGTTCGGTCCGGGCCAGTCCCGCATCAGCGGCAGCCTGCCCGTCACCGACGCCGCCACCCTCGATGCCCAACTCAACGCGATGGCCGCCTCCGTGCACCCTCACGACCCACGCACCAAACGGCAACGACGCATCGACGCACTGCTCGCGTTGGCCGCACACCTCGACGTGCTGGCCTGCCGCTGCCCACACTGCGCACCTCCACCCGAACCGGTCGACCTCGACGACGACACCACCCCAACCGACGGCGCTGACACGACCGCGGCGTCGGCGGATTCGGCCACACCGTCGGCGGTCACCGGCCACGCCCCGGCACCGACCTTCCACATCGTGGTTAACCTGTCGACGCTGCTCGGCCTCGATCAGGACCCGGGGTTCCTCGACGGCCACGGGCTGCTCGACGCCGACACCATGCGATCGCTGGTCGACGGTGCCCGCCGGTCCTTCATCACCGGTCAGCCGCAGCAGCCAGCCGAATCCCGCTACACCCCGAGTCGCAAACTCCAGACCCTGGTGCGGTGCGGAGAACTGTGCTGCACCTTTCCCGGGTGTACGCAACCGGTGTGGGAGGCAGACCTCGACCACACCATCCCGTTCGACCACCACACACCCACCACTGGTGGTGCCACCACACAACGGAACCTCAAGCCGCTGTGTCGTTTCCATCACCGGATCAAGACGTTCGGGATGTGGCGGGACTACCAGGACGAGTACTGCACCGCATGGTTCCGATCCCCCACCGGACACACCTTCGTCGGCAACGCCTTCAACGGCCGCGATCTGTTCGGTTACCTCGTCCCCAGGCAACCACCGGACCACCCGGCCCGCAGCCACCTCGCCGAACAGCGAGACACCCGCACCACCACCCGCCGTCGTGAACTCGACGCGTGGGACACCGCCAACCCACCACCCTTCTGAACACCTGTGAAGCAGGGTGGGTGAGTCGACGATTCAGTAGCCCCGGCCGCTGGACAGGCGCTCGGCGCCGTGGGGAACGATTTCCGTCACGGCGATGTTGAGACGGCCATGAGTGCTCCCATCACCGTCGACATCTGGTCCGACATCGCCTGCCCGTGGTGCTACATCGGCAAGCGCAAGTTCGAGGCGGGTCTCGCCGAGTTCGCCGGGCGTGACCACGTCGAGGTGACGTATCACAGCTTCGAGCTCGCGCCCGACACGCCGGTCGACTTCGACGGGTCCGAGGTGGACTTCCTGGTCCGGCACAAGGGGATGCCTGCCCAGCAGGTCGAGGGCATGCTCGAGCAGGTGACCGGGATCGCCGCCGAGGTGGGTCTCGACTACGACTTCGACAGCCTCCAGCACACCAAGACCCTGAAGGCGCATGAGGCGCTGCACTTCGCGAAAGAGCGTGGCCGACAACTCGATCTGGTGGAGCGGTTGTTCAAGGCCTACTTCGAGGAGGGTCGTCACGTCGGCCGTCCCGACGAACTCGCTGATCTGGCCGCGGATATCGGCCTCGATCGCGACGAGGTCATCGCAGCGCTGGACTCGGGCGCTTACGCGCCGGCCGTCGCGGCCGACATCGACCAGGCGCGCGCGTACGGAATCAGCGGAGTGCCCTTCTTCGTGATCAACGGCAAGTACGGAGTCTCCGGGGCGCAGGCGCCGGAGATCTTCACGCAAGCTCTCGACAAGGTACGCGCCGAGGCGGGCGATCGTGTCTGAACCGCTCGTGCCTTTCGAGATGGTCGGGGACGCTGACGCGGCCGTCTGCGTCGATGGTGTGTGCGCGCTGCCGGAGGCCGCAACCGAACCGTCGGAGCCTGTGCTGGAGTGAGTCTCGGAATCGTCGACGTCATCACCCACTGCGCGTCGATCACCTCCGCCGCCTCCTACCGACTCCTCACTGCGGCAAGCCTGCTTCACGAGGAACGCGAGCTCGACTACCAGCTGCGCCGCACCGAGCACCGCGACGGGCGAGCCTCCTCGGCAGACGAACTGTATCGACGCGCGGCCGAGGCCGCCGCCGGGATCGACCCCTCCGTCGAGTACGGGCCCGATGGTGTCGACCAAGCCGCCGCCGAACTCGGTGCGGCACTGATGATTCCCGCCGCCGAAGCCCGTGACCTCATCCGCACCGGCGATGTCTTGCGCTACCGACTCATGTTGACCGGTAACACCCTCGCGTGCGGACGGATCGACCAGCGACGTTTCACCATCGCCATGAAACGCACCGACTACGTGCCCGACGCCGACAGCAGGTCGTCGATGCCCATCTCGCCGAGGCGATCCTGGCCCGCCCACCGATGTCGACAACCCAGTTCACCGCCCTGGTCGACGCCATCGTTGCGAGGCTTGCTCCCGACGCAGTGCGCCACCGCCGTGGACGCGCCGACGCCGACCGCAACGTCACCATCGGGCCCGACCGGTTCCACCCCGGCCAATCCCGCATCACCGGCACCCTCCCGGTCACCGACGCCGCCGAACTCAACGCGCAACTCAACGCGATGGCCGCCTCCGTACACCCCGACGACCCCCGCAACAAGCAACAACGACGCGCTGACGCGATGATCGCCCTCGCCGCCCACCTCGACACCCTGGCTTGCCGCTGCCCACGATGCGCACCCCAACCAGTAGCCGACCTCGACGACACCAACACCGAGTTGGACAGCGGCTCGCCAACAGTCGAAGCCGACGACCCCCTTGCGGAAGCACCCGAATCGGCCCCGGCACCCGAACCGGCCCAACCGACCGCCACCGGACCGCACCGGCCGGTGCCCATGTTCCACATCGTGGTGAACCTGTCGACGTTGCTCGGCCTCGACGACGACCCCGGCTTCCTCGACGGCCACGGACTGATCGACGCCGACAGCATGCGCTCGCTCCTCGTCGACGCGCAACGCTCCTTTGTCACCACCGGCCGTACCCGACCAGCCGGCCACGCCTCCGATCCCACTGCCGATGTCGGGTCCCGCTACGCCCCGAGCCGCAAACTCCACACGCTGGTGCGATGCGGCGAACTGTGCTGCACGTTCCCCGGATGCAACCAGCCGGTGTGGACCACCGATCTCGACCACACCATCCCGTTCGACCACGGCTCGCCGTCGACCGGTGGTGCCACCGCGCACCACAACCTCAAGCCGATGTGCCGGTTTCACCATCGGATCAAGACCTTCGGCATGTGGCGCGACTACCAGGACGACTACTTGACCGCCTGGTTCCAGTCCCCGACCGGACACACCTTCGTCGGCAACGCGTTCAACGGCCGCGATCTGTTCGGATACCTCGTCCCCGGGCGCCCACCCGATCATCCAGGCACGCAGCACGCTCGCTGGCCAGCGAACCGCCCGCACCACCACCCACCGTCGAGAGAGCGACGCGTGGAACGCCGCCAACCCACCGCCTTTCTGAACGGTGTGTGGGTAGCCCCCCCGGCACGTTGACGTGTGAGTGCCCGGTTGCAGTGGGTACACAAACGCCATGCAGACGTTCCTGCCCTACCCGGATTTCCGACGCTCCGCGGAGGTCCTCGACCCCGCGCGGCTCGGCAAGCAGCGGGTGGAGACGTTGCAGATCCTGCGGGCGCTCGAATTGTTCGACTACGGCTGGTCCAGCCATCCCGCGGTCACGATGTGGCGCGGGCACACCCCGGCGCTGGTCGCGTACGGGCTCGCGTTCGTCGATGTGTGGACCGGCGAAGGACGTGCGGACAGCACCGCGCCGATGATCGCCGAGTTCGCGCCCGACGTGGTGGGCCGGGCCCAGTCCGAGCTGGCCGCGCAGGGCCTGATGCCCGCGTGGCTAGGTGTACTGACCCGGGACGTTAGGTACGGCGTTCGGCGAGTCGGCGTGACATAGGGAAGACCTCCGAGTGAGGTGTGGAGCTGTCTAGGAACCGCTCCTCAACCCGGAGGTCTTCGTGTCTCACCGTAATTCACCGTTGTCCCCGACTGGTCGGTTGCGTCTGGCTCGGTGCGTCGTGGACGACCGGTGGCCACTGCGTCGCGCGGCTGATCGATTCAACGTGTCGGTTACCACGGCCAAACGGTGGGCCGACCGCTACCGCGAGGCAGGGTCAGCCGGAATGGTCGACCGCTCCAGCCGACCCCGGTCGTGTCCGCATCGCACCAGCCGGCGCCGGGAACGCCGGGTCGTCGGGTTACGCGTCTCCCGCCGCTGGGGGCCTGCCAGGATCGCGTTTCACCTGGGGGTGAACGTCTCCACGGTGCACCGCATCCTGACCCGGTACCGATGCCTACGGTTGTCATGGACCGACCCCGCAACAGGGGCGCCCGTACGTGCCCGCAGACGCGAGATTCATCAGTACGAACGCCAAGCGCCCGGAGACTTGATCCACGTTGACATCAAGAAACTCGGCAGAATCCCCGACGGTGGCGGACACCGCATCCACGGACGCGCCCTGGGCGCCCGCAACTCCAGCGCCCACCGCGAGCCCGCACGACCCCGCAAAGTCCACGGCCGCCCCAACCTGGGGTACGCGTTCCTCCACCACGCCGTCGACGACCATTCCCGCTACGCCTACTCAGAGATCCTCGGTGATGAGAAGAAGGAAACCGCGACCGCGTTCATGACCCGGGCAGTGGCGCACTTCGCCTCTATCGGTGTCACCACCGCGCGGGTGATGACCGACAACGGGTCATGTTATCGGTCCCGAATGTTCCGACAGTTGTTGGCCGACAACGGGATCAAGCACAAGTGGACCCGCCCGTACCGGCCGCAAACCAACGGCAAGGTCGAACGCTTCAACCGCACCCTGCAGGAGGAATGGGCCTACGCCCGCCCCTACCTCAGCGAAACCGAACGCGTCGCAGCCTTCCCCGAGTTCCTTCGCACCTACAATCACGAACGCGGCCACACCGCACTGCGAGGCAACTCACCCGTCAGTCGCGTACCCAACCTGGCGGGTCAGTACAGCTAGGCGACGACCGGCTCCATCGCAGCCATCGTTCCGCGCTGCTCCGCAAGGCGCCGGACTTCTACGGCTCCGTGTTCGACGACGTCGACGACGAACTGCCGTACTTCTGGCCCGATCCGCCGGTCGCCGATACCCACGAGCTGGACGAGCCGACCCGCACGGTGTGGATCGTCCGCGCCACGTCCGAGGACCAGTACACCGAGTTCCGGCGGCGACGCATCGTCGGGTTCGGCACCGAGTCCGGCATCGATGCCGACGCGTCGTCGGGCGCCGACGCGAGCCTGCGGACGCTGCTGAAAGAGTGCAGCCCGGGGCGTCGGCCGGGGAAGGACCTGCGCGTGCTCGCGTCCTTCGTCGCCGACGTGAAGGTGGGGGACCAGGTCGCCGTGGTCGACCCGGCCGACCCGGACGTGCTGGCGCGGGGCGAGGTGGTCAGCGACTACGAGTTCTCGACGCGCGCCGCGACGCTCACCCCGCACCGCCGTCGCGTCCGATGGACCGGCACGCTCGAGCGGACGTCGGTCACCCCGCCGGCACTGCTACAGAACCCGCGCACACTGTTTCCCGTAGCAGTGATGCAGTGAGTGATCCCGGGCTGAGCGCTGTCGTCCGATCGACCGAATCTCGGGCGGATGATCGTGACGCCCGGCAGTGCACGAGCCGGCCGAAATGCGCGGAGTCGACATCGCGGACATCCGAAATGGGCGTCGCGGGAGCGAGAATGGCTGCTCAGACGGGATATGTTCCCGTCACGCGAGATTTGGCATCGTGAAAATGACTCCAACCGTGGCTATACCGCGCTCGTGCTGAAGGTGAACGGCAAGGGTGCCCGACCGTGTATTCGCGGACGCATTTCCGCCCGATGCGTATGGTGAAACGTATTCGGATCGATATCTGCACGTGTGAATTCCGTTGTCGAGACGACGGCGCGGTCGTAGTGATGTGAAGGGACTGTGATGTCCGCAGCGGATGGTGCTCTCCGCCGACGCCTGGTCGCCACGACGGTCTCGATCGTTGCTCTCGTTGTCGCTCTGGCCATTCCGTCACTGGCGTCTGCGGAACCGGGAAGCGGGTCGACGCGGGCGCAGGCGTTGGCCCGGGCAGTGGCCGACGGCCGGGTGCTCGACCTGTCGGTGCATTCGCCTTCGATGAAACGAGATGTCCCGGTGCGCGTGCTCGTGCCCGCGGATCGATCGAAGCCCCGTCCGACGCTGTATCTGCTGAACGGTGCGGGTGGCGGGGAGGGTACCGGCCACTGGTTCGAGCAAACCGACATCGTCGATTTCGTCGCCGA
The DNA here is from genome assembly GCF_041103195.1 of Gordonia sp. ABKF26. NCBI lineage: Bacteria > Bacillati > Actinomycetota > Actinomycetes > Mycobacteriales > Gordoniaceae > Gordonia > Gordonia sp. ABKF26. The sequence goes on along the minus strand of NZ_JBGCVZ010000003.1, from coordinate 5,307,452 downwards.
CAAGAATGTGAATGTGGTCGTGCCGATGCGCGGTGCCTACAGCTATTACACCGACTGGGTGAAAGTCGATCCGGTGCTCGGGCGAAACAAATGGACAACCTTTCTGACCAGCGAATTACCGCCGCTCATCGACGAAAAGCTGAAGACCACCGGGGTGAATGCGATCGCGGGGATCTCGATGGCGGGAACATCGTCGTTGAGTCTGGCCGAGTCCGCACCTCAGCTCTACCGGGCTGTCGCGTCCTACAGCGGATGCGCGGAGACGAGCACGAACCTGGGTCGGCTGGCCATCCGAGCGGTCGTCGAGGGCCGCGGCGGTGGCGACATCGCCAACATCTGGGGGCCGGTCGGCTCTCCGGGATGGCGTGCCCACGACCCGGTCGTCAATGCCTACAAGCTGCGCGGCAAGGCGATCTACATCAGCACCGGCACGGGTGTCCCCGGACCGCACGACCAGTTGCAGAGCCAGGGAATCGACGGCAAGACCACGATCTACATCGATCAGATCGCGGTCGGCGGCGCGATCGAGGCCGCCACCCATCAGTGCACGCTCAATCTCGACCGCCGGCTCACCCAGCTCGGCATCCCCGCGACCGTCGACTACACGCCCGGTACGCACGCCTGGCCGTACTGGCAGGATCAGCTCGTGAAGTCGTGGCCGATGCTCGAACGCGCGCTCACCGACTGAGCGGCCCGAGATCTGTCACGATGTGACCGTGACTGCGACCCCCGGTGCGCCGAGCCCCATCCCGAGCCTGCCCAACCTGCGCGATCTCGGCGGCTGGCGCACCGCCGACGGCCGGACGGTCCGATCCGGCGTCCTGTTCCGTTCGACGGACTTCTCCGCCCTCGACACCGCCGACGTGCCCGCGCTGGAGGCTCTCGGTCTCTCGACCGTCTACGACCTCCGGTCGGCGCACGAGAGTGAAGCCATCCCGGACCCGGTTCTGCCCGGTGCGTCGAACATCGCTCTCGACGTGCTCGCCGACGCACAGATGTCGATTCCGGCGAACATCGGCGCGGTGCTCGCCGACCCTGTCGTCGTCGCGGAGGCCGGCGAGATGCTGTCCGGCGGCAAGGCGCGCGAGATGATCTCCGGGACCTACCGCGAGATGATCACCCTTCCCAGCGCGACGGCCGCGTACACCGAGTTCTTCCGCGGACTTCTCGACGAGGCGACGACGCCGGCCCTCGTGCACTGCACCACCGGCAAGGATCGAACCGGTTGGGCGGCAGCATCTCTGCTGACCCTGCTCGGGGTTCCGAGGGACGATGTCTACCGCGACTACCTCCTCACCAACGAGCGGCTGATCCCGTCGCTCGAGCACATCTTCGACGGGTTCGCCGCAGCGGGGGGCGATCCCGAGCTGCTCGTCGGCGTGCTGGGCGTGGACGCCGGTTACCTCGACGCGGCGTTCGACGAGGTGGACAAGCGGTACGGCGGGATCGAGGGCTACTTCGGCGAGGCGCTCGGCCTGGATGTCCGGGACCAGCAGACCCTCCGCGACCGCTACCTCGACGGGTGAGGCACGCGGGTTCGATGAGCTCGGCAGTGTGCGAGTGCCGGTGCCGATTCCTCCGGTGAGGGGATACCGCCGACTCGTGCCGATCGATAGCGTCGGGCGAACCCTCTCTACCGAACTACGGAGATCCATGCGCGCAGGAGTTATGGCACGGTCGTTGTTGATCTCCGTTCTGATCGTCGGAAGCGCGATCGGCGCGACGACAGACTCCCCGGACGCACGGGCGGAGCCGGGCGGGTCGGTCGACTCCGGAAGTCTCGAGGGTGCAGATCCCCGCGACCTCGACTACGGCAGCCTCGACGGTGTGGATCTCCGGGATCTCGACTTCGTCGGGAGCATCGGTGGAGGCGTGCAGCCGCCGCGAGTTCAGCAGTGTGACGAGGAGACGCGATCCGGAGGCCAGGGCGTCACGGAGACGCGGTACATGTTGGGCCGGCCGGGGCCCACCCGCTTCACCCTGCGGTACGAAACGCTCGATCAGCCCGATGAGATCCGAGTGTTTTACCAGGGCAGACTGATTCACAACACCGGGTACGTCGGTGACAATCGCAACCAGGGCACGGGTAGCGCCCGGGTCGTCGTGCCGCGGGGCACCGAATCCTCCGTCGTCGTGCGGGTGACCGGTCCGGAAGAGGGCACCCAGTGGGAGTACACGGTGTACTGTCCCGGGTCGAGCTGAGCGCCTGACGTTCGTCGGTAGTGTCTTGGGATGAGCGAACTGAGCTTGTCCCAGAAGGCCGCCCTCGGCAGCGGCGCCGATTTCTGGACCACGAAAGCGGTGGGTTCGATTCCCGCGCTCACTCTCACCGACGGCCCGCACGGGGTCCGCAAACAGACCGGCGCGACCGATCACCTCGGCCTCGCCGGCAGCGAACCCGCCACCTGCTTTCCGCCCGCAGTCGGCCTCGGCCAGAGTTGGGATGTCGGGCTGATCCGTCGTGTCGGCGAAGCGCTCGGACGGGAGGCCCGCGGTCTCGGCGTCGACGTTCTGCTCGGTCCGGGAGTGAACATCAAACGAGATCCGCGGTGCGGCAGGAACTTCGAGTACTTTTCTGAGGACCCGTTCGTCACCGGCCGGCTCGGCGCGGCGTGGATCGAGGGTGTTCAGAGCATCGGGGTCGGGACATCACCCAAACACTTCGCGCTGAACAATGCCGAGGACGACCGGATGCGGTCGAGTTCGGACGTCGATCCCCGGCCGATGCGCGAGATCTACCTCCGCGCCTTCGCGCACATCATCCGCTCGGCCGATCCCTGGACCGTGATGTGTTCCTACAACCGCATCAACGGCATCCCGGCATCGGAGAACCACTGGCTCCTCACCGACCTGCTGCGCGGCGAGTGGGGCTTCGACGGTGTGGTGGTCTCCGACTGGGGTGCCGTCGCCGACCGCGTCCGTGCGGTCGCGGCCGGACTCGATCTCGAGATGCCCGGGTCCGGCGGGCGGACCGACGCGCAGATCGTCGACGCCGTCGAGGACGGGACTCTCGACGAGGCGGCCGTGGACCGATCGGCGCGGGCGGTCCGGAGGCTCGCCGAGCGGGCCGGTGCCGGTCGCGCGGGCCGAGTCGTCGTCGATCCCGATCTGCACCACCGCCTCGCCCGGGAGGCGGCGGGGCGGTCCATCGTCCTACTGAAGAACGAGGGCGCCGTTCTCCCACTGGTTTCCGGGCAATCCGTCGTGGTCATCGGCGAGTTCGCGCGCGAACCCCGGTATCAGGGCGGGGGCAGCTCACACGTGAACCCGACGCGCCTTGATGTGCCGGTGGACGAGATCCGGGCGGCCGGTCACACGGTGACGTACGCCCCTGGCTTCTCCACCGACGATGCGCTGGCGGATGCGGCCGAGGCGGTCGCCGCCGCGGCCGAGGCCGATGTCGCCGTCCTGTTCCTGGGACTGGCGGCGTCGCAGGAGTCGGAGGGCTTCGACCGCGACGACATCGAACTGCCGTCGGATCAGATCGAACTGCTGACCCGAATCCTCGCGGTGCAACCCCGCACCGTGGTCGTGCTCGCCCACGGTGGAGTCCTCCGCCTCGAAGCGATCGCCGCGGCCCCCGCGGTCCTCGACGGTGCGCTCCTCGGCCAGGCCGGGGGCGGGGCCATCGCCGACGTGCTCGTCGGCGCGGTCAACCCGTCGGGGCGGCTCACCGAGACCGTGCCGGTCAGGTTGCAGGACGCGCCGGCTTACCTCAACTTCCCGAACGAGAACTCCCACATCCGGTACGGCGAGGGGATTCACGTCGGCTACCGCTGGTACGACGCGCGGGACCTCGAGGTGACGTACCCGTTCGGGCACGGGTTGTCCTACACGACGTTCGAGCACTCGGATCTCTCCGTCGCAACGGAGGATTCGGTCGTCGACGGAGTGATCGTCGAGGTGACGGTCACGAACACCGGACCCCGCGCCGGGCGCGAGGTGGTCCAGATCTACACGTCGAAGCCGGACTCACGCGTCGGTCGTCCGCCGCGTGAGCTGGCGGGTTTCGCGGTCACCCGCGACCTCGAGCCCGGTGAGTCCGAGACCGTGTCGGTCACGATCGACCGAAACGACCTCGCGTACTGGGACACCCGGGTCGATCGCTGGATCGTCGAGGCGGGTGAGTACGCGATCCAGGTCGGCGCGTCGAGCCGCGACATCCGGCTGATCACGACCGTCGAGATCAGCGGAGACGACGTGGTCCTCCCGATCGACGAGAACTCGACCCTGGGCGAGGTCCTGGCGAATCCGGCTGCGGCGCAGGCGCTCGCGGAGTTGGCCGAGAACAACCCGCTGATGAGTGCCGGGAACGACGCGCTGGGTGTCGACATGGCGCGGATGCTCGCGTCGATCCCGCTCGGTCGCCTCGCCGGCTTCGGGATGAGAGACGAGGGCATCACCGGGATCATCGCGGCTGCGCGCACGGACTGACCGGCCTGCGGGCTACCGGAACACGATGCAGGTGGTGGTTCCATGTGCCACGAGCTTGCCGTCGGCGGCGAACACCTTGCCCTCGGCGGTCGCGGTGGTGCGGCCGGCGTGGATGACGGTGCCCACGCCGGTCAGCTCCCCGGCATCGACGGCGACCGAGCGGATGTAGTTCACCTTCAGCTCCAGGGTCGTGTAGCCGACGCCGGCGGGCAGCGTGGTGTGCACGGCACACCCCATCACCGAGTCCAGCAGCGTGGCGCAGATGCCGCCGTGGACGGTGCCGAGGGGGTTGGCGAAGTCGGGCTGCGGGGTCACGGCGAAGGTGACCGCGCCCTCGTCGATCTGCTTGGGGACCATGCCCAGGAGGCGGCCGATGCTCGGACGGTCGGAGCCCGCGCCGTCGGCCTGCCAGGCGCGCAGTAGTTCGAGTCCGGACATGGCGGTGGGGTCGGTCGGGGCGTCGGTGGTCGTCATGACTATGCATGGTTGCATACTCGACAGTGATTATGAAGGTGTGCATATCCGGGTGGGTTCATCGCGGGGGCGATGACCTCGGCGGATGCTCTGTATGCTGGCGCAGGACATCAGATATATGAGGGTCGGCATAGGAGTTGTTGCTGCATGGCGTCACATCCCGCCGAGTCCGTGGTCACCGGCGCGGACGACCGGGGCCCGCGTGAACGCATGGTCGTGCACGCGGCCGACCTGATCGGTCGCGACGGCGTGGCCGCCACGTCGATCGGCGACGTCATCTCCGCGAGTTCCGCACCTCGCGGGTCCATCTACCACCATTTCCCGGGCGGCAAGACCCAGCTGATGACCGAGGCGGTCCGGTACGCCGGCGAGTTCATCGCCGAGCGCATCGGGCGCCCGACCGCGATGACCCCGGCCGACACGGTGCGCGAAATCGGCGGGGTGTGGCGGCGTCTGCTGGTCAACACCGATTTCCAGTTCGGGTGTCCGGTCCTCGCCGGCGGACTCGCCCGCCGCAGCGAACCCGCGGTGGCGGACGCCTCCGCCGAGATCCTGCAGCGCTGGGCCGACCTGGTCACCGCGCGGCTGGTGGTCGACGGCGTCGACAGCGACCGTGCCGACTCGCTGGCCAACCTCATCATCGCGGCGGTCGAGGGAGCGGTCGGACTGTGCCAGACACGGCGCAGCGTCGAACCCCTCGATCGCGTCATCGCCGAACTGGCGAGCCTGTGTGACGCCGCGGTCGATCGGCGCCGATAGGTCTGAGACGTTGGACACGCGTGTGCTCCGTTAGTAGGTTCACCATGTCGTCACCGTGGGGGTGACGCCTGGCCTGCGCCCGTTCACCGTCGGTGCCGGCCCGGATGGCTGGGTGATCTCGGGAGGATGACGCCATGACGCCGGTCTTCCGGCATGCGCTGGGTTCGGACTTCGACCGTCTGCATCCCAACGTCGCATGGCGCTACGGCATCGACTCGACATCCGGTGTCGCCCAGATCTGTAGCGGGATCTACGAGTCGGTGTACATCTCCTCCGCGTTGCCGCCGCCCGCGCTGTGGCATTACGCCAAACGCAACGCGCTGCCCTCGAAGACGAGCCGGATGGTGCCGTTCACCCAGGGGTACTACTGCTACTCCGACGAGCTCGGGCGCGAGTCGCTCGCGGTGTTGCGGAACTTCCAGTACACGACCGGCCCCCGCAAGCTGAACTCACTGCTCGTCGCCGGGCGAACGGGCCTGGTCGACTATTTCGGCGACGGCCCGGAGTTCCTGTATCCCATCGAGCCGTCGGTGACGCGGTCCGGCGAGTTGCTGCTGGAGAGCGGGCCGATGCGCTGGCTCGGGCGCGGACCCAAGGTCGGGATGAAAGGGCTGTTCACCGCTCAGATGAAGTACATCGAGGGGTGGGACGAGAAACGGGATCGCTTCCGGTGCGACGCGACCGTTCGCAACCCGGTCATCGGCGAGATCATGCACTTTCGTGGCTGGTTCACCGCGGTCGACCAGGCTTGCTCTCTACGCGACATCCCCGACGAGGCGTGGCCGGTCAACCTGGTCGACCGCGAGAGCTGATCGCTGTCATCCCGGGCGACTCCGCCGCGGGTCGACACGTCGTCGACGGTTCGTTGCATCGGCGGCACGGGCGCGCGGTAGGTTCTGCGCATGGCTGTCTCAGCGAACATCGAATTCGACGTCGCCGCCCCGGTCTCGGTGGTGATGGAAGTGCTCATGGACATCGAGTCCCTGCCGGAGTGGTCGGGCCCGCACAAGGAAGCCGAGATCCTGACCAGTCACGACGACGGCACGCCCGAGAAGGTGCGGATGGTCGTCACCGCGGCGGGCATCTCCGACGAACAGACGTGCACCTACGAGTGGACTCCCAACTCGTGCGAGTGGCACCTCATCGAATCGAATCAGCTCAGCGAACAGCACGGCAAATACACGGTCACCGAGACCGACAAGGGGGCCCGGGTCCGGTTCGATCTCGCCGTCGAGCTGAAGATCAAGCTGCCCGGACTCATCGTGAAACGCGCCCAGAAGATGGCCGTGGACACCGCCCGTAAGGGGCTCACCGCCGAAGTGGAGAAGCGCGCGGCGGCCTGAGGGCGATCGTGACCCGGACGTGACGGGTCGATCGACTCCTCCCCTGCGCCGGCCCCTGTACGCTGAGGGCGTTCCCTACCGGGCGCCCGATCAATGGAGGCCAAAGCAGTTGAGAATCAAGAAGTTTGCCGTTCGCGGCCTGGTCCTGGCGGCGGGGATCGCCGGATGTGTCGGTTTCGCCGGGCTGTCGGGCGAAGGGGTCTCCTCGGCGTCGACGCATTGCTCGGTGTCGAACGGTCACCAGGTCGAGCGGGTCGAGGGACGGAGCGGATGCGGCGCGAAGGCCGGCCTCGGCAGTAGCGCTACCGCCGATGAACGCAGCGGCGGCGGCACCGCGATCTCGGTGTCGGACAACGGCGGAAACGCTGCGGCGTACAACCTGCAACCGGGTTCGACGGCCCTCGCCGGTGCCAACAGCCGGGGCAACGCCTACTCGGTCACGACCGGGCCGAGCGCGCTGTCCGTCGCGCAGGCGCGCCGGGGCGGCACCACCGTCGCGGTCGGTGGCTGGGGCGGCGAGGCCTACGCCGGCCCCGAAGGTGCCCGGTGCAGCGGTGGTTTCGCAGCCGCGTTCGACACCAGCACCGGCAAGGCCTGCCTGCACTCCGGTTCGATCGACCTGCGGAACTGACCTCAGACCGGCCGATACCGAGCTGCACCACCGCTGGTTGAGCCGACACCGAGCGCAGCGAGGAGTCGAGTCGAAGCCACCGAGCGCAGCGAGTCGAAGCCACCGAGCGCACGACATCTGAGAGACAGAACACGCCCGGCGCGACGGTCGTTAACCGGAGCGTCGGGCGTCGTTCGTCCCTTCGTCCTATCGTTGTGGAGTGACCGACCTCCACAGTCCCGACACCCAGATCGGCCCCGACTTCAGCGTGCTGAACGGCCGCGAAGCGCTCCAGCAGCTCGTCGACCTCCACGACACCACCCACTTCACGGTCAACGACGACGATGACGACGACCCGGTTCTGCTCACCCTGCCCGAGCGCAACGTCGTCGACACCTGGCGCGAGGACTATCCGTACGAGGAGCGGATGAGTCGCCGCGAATACGAGGTCACCAAGCGGCGCCTGCAGATCGAGCTCCTGAAACTGCAGAAGTGGTCCAAACAGACCGGGCAGCGGCACCTGCTGGTCTTCGAAGGTCGCGACGCCGCGGGCAAGGGCGGCACCATCAAACGCTTCAACGAACATCTCAACCCGCGCGGTGCCCGCACCATCGCACTGGAGAAGCCCAGTGAACGCGAGGCCACCGAGTGGTACTTCCAGCGCTATGTCCAGCACCTGCCCGCCGGCGGTGAGATGGTGTTCTTCGATCGCTCCTGGTACAACCGTGCCGGCGTCGAGCGGGTGATGGGATTCTGCAGCCCGCAGCAGTACACACAGTTCGTCGCACAGGTCCCGGCGTTCGAGAAGATGCTCGTCGACGACGGGATCAATCTGGTCAAGTTCTGGTTCTCGGTCACCCCGCTCGAGCAGCGGACCCGGTTCGCCATCCGTCAGATCGATCCCGTGCGGCAGTGGAAGCTGTCACCGATGGACCTGGCGTCGCTCGACAAGTGGGATGCCTACACCGAGGCCAAGGAGGCGATGTTCGCCGCCACCGACACCGACCACGCACCGTGGACGGTGGTGAAGTCCAACGACAAGAAGCGGGCGCGGATCAACGCCATGCGTCACGTGCTGAGTCTGTTCGACTACGACGGCAAGAACGAGTCGTTCGTGGGTACGCCCGACCCGCTGATCGTCGGGCGCGCCGCAGACGTGATCGGGGAGTAGCGGCCCCGAGCAGTTCAGCGCCGCCCGGAGATCAACCGCCCAAGGATCCCGATGGCGAACATGGCGACGCCCACCCCACCGACGATGAGGGCGACACGGGTGACGTCGTCGTACGCGCCGTCGATGATGAGCTCGGCCACCTGCCGGCCCGAGCTCTCCGCACCGGCGACCTCCTGTTTGGCGCGGTCGGCGAAGAACAGGCCCATGGCCCAGGTCGAGACACCGGCCGCGACCACGCCGAGTCCGAGCCACGCGAACACGGTTCCGCGGCGTCGTGCGATCAGCAGAGCCAGCACCGCCGAGATGACGGCGACCGCGGCTGATCCCCAGGCGAGCAGGGTGATCTGGCCACCGACCTCGGCGTATCGGCCCGCCTCGAGACCCGAGGCGCCGTTGGTCAGTTCCACGACGACCGGGCCCTGGATCGCGTTGCCGCCGGACAGGTTCAGGGCACGGTTGATCATGGCGGTGATGTCGAGCTGCATCACCGAGGTGTCCGAGCCCGGCGCGGGCTCCTCGAAAAGGAACGCGTGTTGCTGCCCGACGACGTCGGCGAAGTCCTGCTGGAACTGTTCGCTCGCGGTGTAGCGGCCCGCGAGTGGCCGTACGAGCGCGCCCGCGATGGGCAGATCGGTCCGGGCGGTCGCCTGTGCGGCGATCTCGTCCGCCAGGTAATCCTTGACCTTCTGGTTCTCTGCCATCGGCCTGACCGTCGAGACGAATCCCGCCTGGTCGACGATGCGCTGATCCAGCCAGAAGGACGGAACGGCGAGGATGGTCGCCGCAATCGCGACAAGTGTCAGCAGGGCACTGAGGAAGCTACGCACAGCCACGAGGCTACCGAGACAATGCGCGTGGATCATCGACCGGCGCGGTGGGGCTGATGCCACACGACCTTTGACAAGTCCACAGTGTGAAACGGGCCCGCCAGGCAGGGTCAGTGCCCCGCGAACGCCTCGGCGAGCCACCACGAGCCGCCGTCGTCGGTGATCTTGGCGTCGATGACCAGTGGCCCCGACGGTTCGGGGGAGGGCAGCGACCCGACCCAGTTCCGGACCTCGTCGAGGTCGTCGAGTCCGGTGACCGTGACGCCCGTGGCGCCGTGGCCGCGGGCGATCGCGGCGATGTCGACCTCCGGGAAGGTCACCGTCGTCATGTCGGCGTTCCCGAAGTGGTGTACCTCGGCGCCGTAGGCGGAGTCGTTGTAGACGATGACCACCAGCGGCAGTGCGAGTCGGACGGCAGTCTCCAATTCGGCGATGGCCATGAGGAATCCGCCGTCACCGGTGCCGAGGACCGGCAGCCGGCCAGGTTGGGCGAAGGCTGCGCCGATGGCGGTCCCGAGGCCGAGTCCGATCGACTGGAAGGCCTGGGTGAAGCAGAACCCGTATTCGTCGGGCACGGACAGATGGGTCGACGGATACCCCATGAAGTTCCCGGAGTCGATCGACACGATGCGCTCCGCCGGGAGGATCTCGTCGAGCGCGATCGTCAGCGCCCGCGGGTCGACCCGACCGGGAGTCACCTCGCCGGTGACGGGGACATCCTGCCACCGCGACGATTCGGCGATCCGGGCGGCGACGTCGGCGGATCGATAACCGACAGGTGCGGGGTTGTCCGGCGGCAGGGCCGCGAGCACGTCGGCGGCGGTCGCGGCACAGTCGCCGACCACACCGAGATCGACCGAGCGATGTGCGCCGATGGCGTCGATGTCGACGTCGACCTGAGCCACCGTGGTGTCGGCACCGATGAGTCGGCCGTGTCGCATCGTCCACATGTTCAGGGCGCACCCCCATCCGACGATGAGATCGGCACCGGCGATCAGTTCGGCCGAGGTGGGCGAGGAGAAGCCGCCGGAGATGCCTAGACAGAACGGGTTTCCCGCGAACAGGCCGTTCGCCACCGCCGACGTCGCGACCAGCGCACCGGATACTTCGGCCAGCGCCGCGATCTCCGGTCCGGCGGCGCGCGCACCCCGTCCCGCGACGAAGACCGGACGCCGCGCGGCGCGGATGGCGTCGGCCAGACGCGCCACCGACCGGGCCTCCGGCCGGACCCGCGGCGCCTCGACGGAGAGCTTCGTGGGACCGTCGAAATCCGCTGCGGCCGAGGCGATGTCGATCGCGACGTGGAGCACCACGGTTCGGCGCTGTGTCACTGCGGTCCGGAAGGCACGGGTCACGTCCGCCACCACGGTGCCCGGTCCGTAGACGCGGTCGTTCACGGCGCCGACGCTCGCGGCGAGGGCCTCCTGGTCGATACGGAAGTTCGACCGCAGCGCCGACGCAGGCGAGTCGGCGGTCAGCACGATCATCGGTGTCCGGCTCTTGGCCGCCTCGGCGATGCCGGTCATCGCGTTGGTCAGTCCGCAGCCCTGGTGGACCGACAGCACGCCCACGCGTCCCGACATCCGCGCGTAGGCGTCGGCCATGCTCGCCGCCCCGCCCTCGTGACGGGCGGCGGCGAACGGCACCCCACCCTCGCGAAGGGCGTTGGTGAGGACGAAGTTCCCGCTGCCGACCACACCGAACGCGTGGCCGACACCGAGATCCGCGAGTACCCGGCCCGCCACGTCGGCGACCGTCGGGCCGTAGCGGCCGGGTGCCTCCATCAGCCCTCGACGATCGCCAGCACGCGCGACGGACTGCCGGTGCCCCCGACGATCGGCAGGGGGCTCACCACGATCACCGCACCGGTGGGCGGAAGCGAACCGAGGTTGCGCAGGGAGGTGAGCCCGTACTTGTCGTTGCCCAGGAAGTGGTAGTGCACGGGGAACGCGGGATCGAAGCCACCGGCGAGACCGGCGTCGACGCCGACGGTTTCGACGCCCAGGCCGGTGATCTCGCGTTCGGTGGCCAACCATTGCGCGCACTCCACCGAGACCCCGGGAGTGTGCGACCCGGTCTCGTCGGCGTTGAGGAACTCGGCTTCGGAGCCACCGCGCGATTCCCAGCCGGTCCGGAGCAGCAGCCAGGTACCGGCGGTGAGCCGCCCGTGGTCGCCTTCCCAGGCCTCGACCTCGGCGACGGTCAACAGGTGATCCGGGTCGTCGGCGACCTCCCGGGTCAGGTCGAGAACCGCCGCGGGACCGATGAGGCGCTGCACCGGGATCTGTGACACGTCGTCGCCGTCGCGTCCGCTGATCCAGTGGATCGGCGCATCGAGGTGGGTGCCGATGTGCTCCCCGGTGTGGATGTTGTTGTGCCGCCAGTACGGTCCCGGCTCGTTGTAGGCGCTGACCTCTTCGAGACTGAAGTCGATCAGGTTCGCGAACGGGGCGGGGAGCCGCAGCGCCGGCGTCGAGGCGCTCAACGGGGTGGTCAGGTCGACGACGCGGAGTGATCCGTCGGCGAGGCCGGCGACGACACCGGCCAGAGTGGTTGCGGTCATGGCGAAGTCCTCGGCTACTTGCGTGCGCCGCGCCAGTTCATGCCCCAGCCGTACGCCTCGTCGACCTTGTCCTGCGCCCCACGGATGTAGCGCACCTCGCGGTTGAGGACCAGTTCGCCGCCGCGGTTCTCGAACAGTGCGATCGCACAGGAGAGTGCCGACTGATCCGCCTCGTCGAGCCGGACCTCGATCTCCGGGCCGTTGGCCGGGAACAGGGTGACGACGCCGTTGGCGCCGGCCCAGTTGGGTGTGCCCTCGTAGATGTAGGCGAAGATCAGGATTCGCCGGATCCGGTTGGTCGCGGCGAGGTCGATGTACATGTTCTCGCCGCCGGAGCCCGATCGATCGTCGCCGTCGAGATAGATGATCGGCTGTCCGTCACGAGGAGCACGGAACGAGTTGCCCAGGGCCTGGACGATGCCCTTGCTGCCGTCGGTGAACTCCCAGAGGCAGGCCAGGTCCAGGTCGATGCCCTGCGCCTTGCGAAAGAGTCCGCCGCCCTTCGAATTCGAGGTCCAGCTCAGGTTGACGCGCACCTGGCCGGTGGTCGCACCCTGCTTGCTCAGCGAGATGCTCGGCGCGGACTTGGTGAGGGTGATCTTCGACAGCGAGACCGGCTGGGCGGGCGGCTGCTGGCCGTAACCCGCCGGGGCGGGGGGCTGCTGGCCGTAACCGGCGGGCGCGGAGGGGGGCTGGGCAGGCGGCTGCGGTGGCTGCGCCTTCGGACGCTTGGTGTAATCGATCCCCATCTCGGTTCCTCATCTCGTCGTCGGTGACATCGTCTGGTCCAGTCATCGCACGGCGAAAGACACTCGCCGCAGGTGTTGGGGCCCAGCGTAGTGGACCACCGTCACCGGGCGGCGCCCGTTGCCGGCGCCTGAGCCCGCGCGGACGGACCGAACACCGACGCGACGTCGAGCGTTCCCTGCGGGTTTCGGCGGCAGCTGGCCACCGCGACATGGCACGGACGTGGGACGTTCGGCGGGATCGGGTAACCGTCGTCGATCTGATAGCGGGTGTTGGTGACCTTCGACGCGACCGCCGCCGGGTCCGCGGGATGATCCGGAGCGGCATCTGGGCGAATGACGACCATGGCCTCGGTGACACCGGCCGGCCAGTCGAAGCGCACGGTGTCGCCCTCCACACGGACCGCGGTGATCGGTGGCGGATCGTCGGGCCGAGGTGTGGTCGGGTGCACCGGCGCCGCGCTCGCCGAATCGGCGAACGGGGCGGACGTGGAGTCGGTGCGGGCCGGCTCGGACCGGTGCCCGGCGTGGAGTGCGGTGACCTCGTAGACCGGTGCGACCGGGTCGGGTGCGCTGCCGTCGGACAGTTCGGTCGCCGTGGTGCGGCCGAGCGTCCGGGTCGACCCGTCGAATCCGATGCGCACCACGCGGTAGGTCACCGACTCCGTCGCGGAGGGATCCCACGAGACGGTGATCGCGCCACCCTCGGCGACGGACCGGACGTTTCGCGGCGGATCCACGGTGACATCGGCGGCCGACCTGTTGAGCGCTCCGTGATCCACGATCTGACGCCGCATCTCGGCCGCGGCGTACAGGCTCGCCGGGTCTCCCGTCGACGCTGCCCGCGCGGTCTCGTCGGCCCGGGCGACGACGTCGCGCGACTGCTCGAGCCGCTCGTCGAGACGACCGCCCGCGTCGGGGAGCAGGTCGATGTCCCGGGCCCGCCGGAGTATGTCCTCCAGCAGTTCGACTGCCGCGACATGCCGCTTCTCGTCGGCGAGGTCTCGCGCCCGGCGCGCATCCGTCACCGCCTGGCCGATGACCCGCTCGACCTCGTCGGCGACCGCGGCGATCTGCCGGAGCGCCTCGCCGTCGTCGCCGGCCGAGGCGCGCGCGTCCGCGATCGACGTACGCGCGCGGACCGGCAGACCGTCCCGCAGGGCGGCGCGGGCGGTGCGGAGATCGTTCTCCCACAGTCTCTTCGGCGGGACCTCGACAGGCTCGGCCGGCAGAGGTGGGCCGGCCGGCAGAGGTGGGCCGGCCGGCAGAGGTGGGCTGGCCGGCAGAGGGGGGTCACCCGGCGAAGTCGCGCCGAATTCGAGGGCGAGTTCGGTGATCACGGTGCGCGCGTCCCGCGAGCCCAGCCCGCGGGCTCGGGCCTCGTCGAGCAGGTACTCGTGGTCCTGCGCGCCGAGTTCGTCCTCGACCAGGACCGCAGCCCGGACCCGCGGCCGTAGGTGGTCGGTCACCGTGTCGATGACCGACTGCCGATACTCCTGCGCCAGTGCGGGATCGGCGAGCAGGACGTCGTGCACGTGGACGAGCAGTTCGTCGAGGACGCCGCGGAATCGGCCGGGGGCGAGCTCGCGGGCGCGTTCGCCCAGCGCGACCGCCCGCGACTCGATGACACCGCGGTCGGCGGCGGCGTCGGTGTCGAGGTGCAACAGGGTCAGCAGGGTCGGGGTGGGGTCGCCGTCGCGGAGTCGGTCGAATTCGGCGAGCAGGTCGCCGATCTGGGCACGTCGCTGCGCGGTCAAGGTCACCCGCGGCGGCGTCGGGGCGGCGGGCGCGGGCGGTGCATCGTCGACGATGCGGTGACGCCGCAGCCGGGTGGCGATCTCCGCCGGATCGAGCCCGCCCATCGCGCCGATCTCGTCGAGTCCGGCGCGCTTGGATCTCGGGATCCCGCCGTACCGCTCGTTGAGTCGCGCGATCGCGTTGTCGAGGAGTTCGAACCGCTGCTGATCGCGGAATTCGCGTCGGGTGCTCACCGCCCGTGCCTCGGCGATCCGACCGGTCTTGTGCCGCAACGGCGCCGACCGTTCGTCGTGTTCGGCCACGAGTCGCGCCACCAGGATGCGGTACTTCGGGTGGTCGCGTTGCTTCTGCCAGAACGCCCACACCTCGTCGAGTCGAACGGCGACGGCGTCGTCGTCGAGGCGCTCGGCCTCGCCGATCGGGATGTCGTACAGTTCGAACGAATCGGATTCGCCGGGCCCCCCGCGTTTCTCGACCGCGGCGAGCACGCGCTTGCGATAGTCGTTGCCGACGAACGGCTCCATCAGATCCCCTGCCTCACCCCGAGATCGGTCACTGCTCGCGGCGCCGGGACCGGTGGACCTGTTCGAGTTCGCGCTCGACCTCCGACTTCGAGAGCGAGGCACCGGTCTTGGCCGACAGTGTCAGTGGGATCCGGGCATCGACGTGGAACGCGGTGACATGCAGGACGCCGTCGAAGGCCATCTCGAAGGTCACCGAGACCTCGCTGCCCTCGTCGTAACCGGGTGGGATGTCGGTGATCGCCCCCTCGATGAGGACCTTGGCGTCTTCGGGACGGGGAGAGGCGGCCTGTCCCTGCTGTTCCAGCACGACCAGTTCGATGCGGGACTGGTCGCGTCGCATGGTCCCGAACGACCGGCGCACCTGGACCGGCAGCGTCTGATTGCGGTGCACCAGCCAGCTGGCCTCCAGCTCACCGCTGTGACCGTTGACCGCCAGCACCCCGAACCCGCGGGAGACCACCGTGTCGACGCTGATCTCGAGCATCCGCCGGACGCTGCTGACCGGCAACGCGAACGCGTGCGCGACCCGTGTGCACGATTCGTCGAGATCGGCCTGCGCGACCCCGTCGAGTCCGCGGTCCTCGCGGAGTCGGCCGCGGGCGGCGAGGTCGGCGCGGACGAGCCGCTCGATCTCGAGCTTCTCGCCGTAGATCGCGGCGCCGCGGGCAACGGCGAGATCGGGATCGTCGATTTCGGGGGTCTTCCGCAGCGTGGCGGCGAGCTCTCGGGCGACCATCGGCATCCGCGACGAGCCGCCGACCAGCAGGACCCGGTCGACGGTGGACACCCCTCGGCGTTCGGCGGCGGCCAGGCACGACCTCGTCAGTTCGACGGTGCGGGCCAGCAGGGGGCGGGTCAGTTCCTCGAGTTCGGCACGGGTGAGCGGGATGACCGACCGGGCGCCGTCGTGAGCGACGATCACCGACGTCGAATCGGATTCGGTCAGTTCGTGTTTCGCGCGCTCGGCAGCGAGGATCAGAGTTTGTGAACCGGCCGAGTCGTCGAGCGGGTCCTCGGCATCGGGATTCTCGGCGCAGAAGGTGCGCGAGAGATGGAGCGCCAGCCGCTCGTCCCAGTCGGCACCGCCGAGTTGATGATCACCGTCGACGGCCAACACGGTGATCCGACGGTCGGCGAGTTCGATGACCGTCGCGTCGAAGGTGCCGCCGCCGAGGTCGTAGACCAGCACCGTCTCGTCGGGCGTACTCGTGGCCACGGGATCGGTGAGCCGGCTGAACCCGTAGGACAGTGCCGCGGCGATCGGTTCGGACAGGACCCCCGCGACGTCCAGGCCCGCGTACGTGCCTGCCTGGATCGTCGCGCGCCGCTCCTCGTCGCCGAAGTACGCGGGCACGGTGATCACGGCGCGGTCGACCTGCTCACCGGCGAAGGCGGCATCGGAGATCAGCGATCGGAGGATGAGCGCCGAGATCGCCGGCGCCGACCA
Organism: Gordonia sp. ABKF26; assembly: GCF_041103195.1. Taxonomy (NCBI): domain Bacteria; kingdom Bacillati; phylum Actinomycetota; class Actinomycetes; order Mycobacteriales; family Gordoniaceae; genus Gordonia; species Gordonia sp. ABKF26. The sequence continues at coordinate 5,290,796 of NZ_JBGCVZ010000003.1, read as the reverse complement.
GGTCTGGCCGTGTGCGACGAAACGCCACTGCGCGTCGCCCATCCGTCGTTTCACCAGACTGCAGACGTTCTCGGGGTCGAGCCGGGCCTGCCTGCGCGCCCCTTCGCCGACGACGTGGTCGGTGGGCGAGGTGAGCAGGACCGTCGACGGGGTGGTCGGTGCACCGGTCAGTCCGACGATCACCTCCGGGCGACCGTCGGCATCGATCTTCGCCATCGCCGAGTTGGTGGTTCCCAGGTCGATTCCGATTACGCCCACGATCGGGGATGCTAGCAGCGCAGACGGTCTCGCCGGTGTCGGTCGAGGAGCGGGCGGGTGTTGATTACGCTGGCGGAATGACGTCTCCGGAGGGCGCAGCACCCGACCGAACCGCTGGGCTCGAGCAGTTGCGGGAGCAGGTGTCCGACCTTGCACTTGTGGTGGCACGGCAGACCCGGACGATCGAACGGCTCGTCGACGCGGCCAAGCGGCCGGGTGGGTCCGCGACGGCCGACGTTCCGCTGCTGGTCGACCTGTTCGCGCTCCACACCGATGCGGCGACGTGTGTGGTCTCCGCATCGGAGGCCGACCGGCCCGCATTCGAGTTGTTGCGCGCCGGACTGGAACGGCTCATCGTCGGCCGTGGCGGTGCCGTCGTCGCCCCGCCGCCCGGTGCCGACTTCGATGCCCGCACCATGGAAGCGGTCGATGTCCGAGCGGCGACCGACACCTCGGCGGACCGCACGGTCGCCGAGCTCCTGCGTCCGGGGCTCGTCGTCGGGGAGCGGTCGGTCCGTCCCGCAGCTGTGGTGGTCTTCCGGAGCGGTCAGTCCTCGGGAGACAGTGTCCGCCAGAGGAATTCGTAGGCGAGCGCCGACTTGAACGCGGACTGCTTGTTGTCCGCGGCGCCGCCGTGGCCACCCTCGATGTTCTCGTAGTACTGCACGTCGTGTCCTGTTTCCTCCAGGCGTGCAACGAGTTTGCGTGCATGGCCGGGGTGGACCCGGTCGTCGCGCGTCGAGGTGGTCACCAGGATGGGCGGATAGGTCGCCTCGGCGTCGACGTTCTGGTACGGCGAGAACGGCTTCATGAACTCCCATTGCGCGGGATCGTCGGGGTCGCCGTACTCGGCCATCCACGACGCTCCGGCCAGCAGGAGGTGGTAGCGCTTCATGTCGATGAGCGGCACCTGGCACACCAGGGCGCCGAACAATTCGGGGTACCGGGTCAGCATCACACCCATGAGCAACCCGCCGTTGGAACCGCCCTGCGCGCCCAGCTGCGCGGGTGTCGTCAGCCCGGTGTCGACGAGGGCGCGCGCCACCGCGGCGAAATCCTCGTAGACCTTGTGCCGCCCGGCCTTCTGGGCCTGGGTGTGCCACGACGGTCCGTACTCGCCGCCGCCGCGGATGTTGGCGATGACGTAGATCCCGCCGCGTTCGACCCAGCTCTGTCCGGCGATGGCGAGGTAGCTCGGGGTGAGGGCGTTCTCGAACCCGCCGTAGCCGTACAGGAGAGTCGGGCCGTGGGTCACGTCGCGGCGCCGCACGACGAAGTACGGGACCTGGGTGCCGTCGTCGGAGGTCGCGAAGTGCTGCTCCGCGGTCACCGAGTCGGCGTCGAAGAATGCGGGACTGCGCTTGATCACCTCGGGTGCGTGGCCGCTGTCGCCGTGCAGGAGGCTCGGCGGATCGGTGAACGACGTCGCCGACCAGAACACCTCGTCGCTCTCGTCGGGGTCGGTGTCGAGCACCGAGACGGTGGCGAGGTCGGGTAGTCCCGGCATGTCGACGCCCCGCCACGTCCCGAGCTCGCGGACCTCGACCCCGGTGTGCACGTCGTGAAGCTTCACGATGATGAGATGCGAACGCGTGTAGGCGTAGTCGACGAGACTCGTGTGCGCGTCGGGCGCGAACAGGACGGTCGCGTCCCGGTTGCCCGACCGGTAGGACTCGTAATCGAAGGCCAGCAGCGTGCCCGGGGCATGGGTCGTGCCGTCGACCTCCCACTCCGATCGCGACAGCACCAGCAGCCAGTTCATCCGCACCCCGGCGTCGGCGTCGGTGGGGACGTCGAGCAACTCGGTGGTCCCGTCGCGTAGTTCGTAGTCGAGCGAGTTGAAGAAGTCCGTGGCGCGTCCGACGAAATGACGCTCGAATCCCGGTGTGCTGTCGTACGACGCGCGCACCGACACGTCACCGGTCTCGCCGGTGAAGACCGTCACGGCGTCCGAGAGCGGGGTGCCGCGCGTCCATCGCTTGACGACGCGGGGATAGCCGGAGTCGGTCAGCGAGCCCTGCCCGTCCGGTTGCTCGCCGAAATCCGTTCCGACGTAGACGGTGTCACGGTCGATCCAACCGACATCGGACTTGTTCTCGGGCAGGACGAATCCGTCGGTCACCCAGGTGCGGGACGGGATGTCGAACTCGCGGACGACGGTGGCGTCGGCGCCACCCCGCGAGAGGGAGATCAGCGCGCGCTCGTACTCGGGACGCAGCGCGGTCGCACCGGCCCATACCCAGTTCTCGTCCTCGTCGCGGGCGAGTTGATCGACGTCGATGAGGACATCCCAGTCGGGGGCATCGGTGACATAGGAGTCGTACGTGGTCCGGCGCCAGAGTCCGCGCGGGTTGGTCGCGTCGCGCCAGAAGTTGTAGAGATACTCCCCACGCCGCCGTGCGTAGGGGATGCGGTCGTCGGTGTCGAGGGCCGCCAGCGTCGCGGCCTCCAGCTCGCGGAACCGTTCCGAGGCGGTCAGCGCCGCGACCGTGGGCTCGTTGTGCGCGCGCACCCACGACAGAGCCTCGTCGCCGGTGACCTCCTCCAGCCACAGGTACGGATCGTCGTCGGGTGTGGTGTCGGTGGACGCAGTGCCGTGGTCGCCGTGCTCGGTCATGGCGTCCAAACTACGCGGGCGGGCCGGACCGGTTGATCCCCGCGCGGCGCCGACCCCGGCAAAACGCCTCCTCGGGCCGTTGTCTCCGGGGTATCGTGGCGCAGCGACGTCGAGGAGACCCCCATGGCCACTGCCCATTCCGTTCCCGTCCGCTGTCCCGGCCATGAGCCGCCCCGGGCGTCGAGATGGGGTCGTCTCTCGATGGCCACCTGCTCCGCGGTCGCGGTGATCGCTCTCGTCGCCGCCTGCGACAGCGGGTCGTCGGGAACCGGTGCGCCACCGTCGGGCTCGTCGCCGGCCAATCCGAACTCCGTCGCCGCCGAGCCGCTGCCGGCCGATGCCGTCGACAAGGCGGTCGGACAGCTCGACGACCTCGTCAACTCGATGATGGAGTCGACGAAGATCCCCGGGGTGGCCGTGGCCGTGGTGTCGGGTGGGGAGACGAAGTACGCCAAGGGGTTCGGCGTGAAGGACATCACCACCGGTGACGCGGTCGACGCGAACACCGTCTTCCAGCTCGCGTCGGTGTCGAAGTCGGTCGGATCGACGGTGGTCGCGGCAGCCGTCACCGACAAGACGGTCACCTGGGAGATGCCGATCGTGGAATCGCTGCCCTGGTTCGCGCTCGCCGAACCGTATGTCACCCGCACGGTCACGGTCGGCGACATGTACTCCCACCGGTCCGGCCTCCCGGACCATGCTGGCGACAAACTCGAGGACATGGGTTACTCGCGCGACGAGATCCTGCAGCGCATGCGCTTCATGCCGCTCGATCCGTTCCGGATCAGCTACGCCTACACCAACTTCGGGGTGACGGCCGGTGGCGAGGCGGTGGCGGTGAAGGCCGGGACGGACTGGGCGACGCTGTCTCAGGACCTCATCTACGGCCCGCTGGGCATGACCAGCACCAGCTCGCGATACGTCGACTTCGAGCGCCGGGCGGACCGCGCGGTCGGGCACATCAAGGAAGACGACAAGTGGGTCAAGACCCCGATCCCGCGTGAACCCGACGCCCAGTCACCCGCGGGCGGCGTCAGTTCGACCGTGAGCGACATGGCGATCTGGCTGAAGATGGTGCTGGCCCAGGGCAAGCACAACGGACAGGAGGTCGTGGCACCCGACGCCCTGCTCCCGGCGGTCTCACCGCAGGTTGTGTCCAATCCGCCCCAGACGCCCGACTCCCGCGCCGGTTCGTACGGCTACGGCTTCAACGTCGGGGTCACCGAGGACGCGCGGACGCAGTTCAACCACGCCGGGGCCTTCGCCTCGGGCGCCGGAACGGTGTTCTCGATCCTGCCGTCCGGCGACACCGCCATCGTGGTCCTCTCCAACGCCGCGCCCCTCGGTGCGGTCGACGCGATCGCCGCCGAGTTCATGGACCTCGTGCAGTTCGGTGAGATCCGCAACGACTGGCGTGATCTCTACGCCAAGGCCTATGCCCCCTTGAGCGTGCCGAGCGGCGAACTGGTCGGCAAGCAGCCGCCGTCGAATCCCGCTCCGCCGCAGCCGCTGCCGTCGTATGTGGGCACGTACGCGAATCCGGTGTACGGACCGGCGGAGGTCGTCGAGCGGGATGGGAAGCTCGTCCTGGAGATGGGCCCGGGCGGGGTGCGCAAGCACGAGCTCGCCCACTGGGACGGCAACACCTTCACCTTCAGGCTTCTCAACGAGAACGCCGAGCCGGGTTCGATCTCGCAGGTCACCTTCGACGGACCGCGGATGACGATCGAGTACTACGACGACGAGGAGAGCAACGGCGAATTCATCCGCCGGTGATGTTCAGCGCCCGGTCTTGCCGTCGATGCGTTCGCGGATGATGTCCAGGTGCCCCGCGTGACGAGCGGTCTCCTCGATCAGGTGGGTCAGCGCCCACCTCATGGAGGGTGACGAGCGTCGTCCGCTCGCTCGCGGCGCAGGTGCGGCGAGATCGGTGTAGGACTCGATGACCGCGCCGACTTCGGATACCGCACGGCGATAGGCGTCCTGGACCGATGCCACGGTGTCGGTGTCCGGGCAGGTGAACGTCGCCTGCCAGTCGTCGGCGTCCTCGCCGAGGAAGAAGAACCGTTCCACGAACGTCAGGTGCCGGACCAGGCCGAGGAGGCTGGTGCCCGACGGAACGGCGGGCGCACGAGCGTCGTCTTCGGCGACGCCGTCGAGTTTGGCCACCGCCGACGCCCGCAGATAGTCGAGGAAACCGACGAGCACCTCCTTCTCCGAAGCGCCGGTCGCCGGTGGCGGGGTGTCCTTGCGGCGGCGAGGAGGCATGGGCACCACCCTAACGGCCGGCAGTCACCGGGTCGGGGACTTCGCCGGCCCGGATCGGGCATCGGGTGTGCGAGTAGATCGTCGGCATGCAGAGGTTGCAGTGGATGCACTTCGATGTCGTCGTGGGGTCGGCGGCCAGGCGCAGCGGAAGGTCGGGTTCACGCAACAGAGCGCGGCCCATGGCCACGAAATCGAAACCCTCGGCGAGAGCGAGGTCCATCGAGGCCCGGTCGGTGACGCCGCCCAGGAGGATCAGCGGCAGATCGACGGCCTTGCGGAGCTCACGCGCAAGGGGCAGCAGGTAGGCGTCGTGATAGCGGTAGTGCTTCAGGAAGATCGGCGCGAACGCCTTGAGGCCGTACTTCATCGCGCCGGAGAAGGCGTCGGCGAACTCCTTGCGCGGCGCCTCGCCGTGGAACAGGTACATCGGGTTGAGAAGTGAACTCCCCGCGGTGGGTTCGATGGCGTCGAGGTGACCGTCGGACTCCAGCAACTGCGCCACCCGGCACGCCTCGTCGACGTTGAAACCGCTCAACCTGGACCGGCCGCGCGCCCGCGCCGCGGGAGAGCGCTCGAGGTCGACCCGGCCGACGCCGTCGAAGGTGTTCAGTTTGACCCAGATCGCCGCCTCGTCGCCGACCTCGTCGCGCACGGTCTCGACCACCTCGCGTGCGATACGTGCGCGGTTGACGAGGCTCCCGCCGTAGGCGTCGCGACGACGGTTCAGCAGGGGAGACAGGAAGCTGGAGATGAGATAGTTGTGGCCGCAATGGATCTCGAGCCCGTCGAAGCCGGAGTCCACCGCGAGCCGGGCGGCCCGGCGGAACGTGGTCCGCAGGTCGGCGATGTCGTCGACGCTGATCGCGCGGGTCACCGACATCCCCATCGGCGCGGGTATCCGTGACGGCCCGAGGGAGGGGGCCCGGTTCGACGCCGAGTTCGCGACCGCGCCCGCGTGTCCCAGTTGGGCAGCGGCGAGCGCACCCTCGGCGTGGATGGCGTCGGTGAGTCGCTGCAGACCGGGAACCGCCTCCGGGCGCATCCAGATCTGGTGGCGGTCGGTGCGGCCCTCGGGTGAGATCGCACAGTAGGCGACGGTGCTCATGGCGACACCACCGGCCGCGACCTCGCGATGGAACTCGATGAGCTCGTCGGTCACCAATGCGTCGGGCGTCATCCCCTCGAAGGTGGCGCATTTGATCAGCCGGTTCCGCAGCTGCAACGGGCCCAGCCGGGCGGGGCTGAACGGTCCGGTGGTGGCGCTGTCCACGACAGGTCCTCTCACTCGTGTCTAGGTGGCGGGGGCGGTCAGTCCGGCGGTGACGAAGCCGGCCAGGGCCGTCACCGCGGGGGTGCTCAACGTCTCGGTGCCGCCGAACCGCAGGAGGATGAGCTGGAAGGCGAGGGCCCAGCGCCGGCGCGCCTCGCTCGCGGTCAGGCCGGGGACGGCCTCGGCGAGCATGTCCGCGAAGGGGTCGAGATCGAACCAGTGCGACGTCCAGCTCGCACCGGGATGGGCGAACACGAACCGGGCGAGCAGCCGTAGGTGCAGGTGTCCGGTCGGGGCGGCCTGCAGGTCGACGAAAGGGGCCACCACCACGTCGACGACCTGAGAGATCGGCGTGCCGGCCGGGTCGAGTGAGGCGAGCGGGTCGGCCCACAGCGGACCGAGCCGGGACTGCAGCAGCGCGATGGTGAGGTCGTCCTTGGTGCCGAAGTGATAGTGCACCGCGGCCGGGTTGGCGTCGGCGGCCGCGCAGATCGCCCGGACGGACACCTTGTCGTATCCGTCGGCGAGGAAGAGACGTTCGGCGACGGCCAGCAGGGCGTCGCGCGTGGGCATCGCCGTCGAACCGCGACGCCCGGCACCACGTTCATCTCGGGTGGTCTGGGTCACACGAGCAGCAAAGCACAGTTCAGTCGGTGTTTCAATCAGTGATTGAAATCAGAGGACTGCTACCGGCGAGTAGTGGGACACTCTGCGGCGACGGTCGGACGCGACGTAGGCTGACTGTCGTGGCTGAACACTTTCAAACAGTTGTATTGGGTGCAGGTCCAGGTGGGTACGTAGCCGCGATCCGGTCGGCTCAGCTGGGCATGAAAACCGCCGTCATCGAGGAGAAGTACTGGGGCGGTGTGTGTCTGAACGTCGGATGTATCCCGTCCAAGGCACTGCTGCGCAACGCCGAACTCGCGCACATCTTCAATCATCAGGCCAAGACCTTCGGCATCAGCGGCGACGTCTCCTTCGACTTCGGAGCAGCATTCGACCGCAGCCGCAAGGTCTCGGAGGGCATCGTCAAGGGTGTCCACTACCTGATGAAGAAGAACAAGATCACCGAGATCGACGGATACGGCGTGTTCACCGACGCCAAGACGATCACGGTGGGCGATCGCGAGATCACCTTCGACAATGTCATCATCGACACCGGGTCGACCGTCAAGCTGCTCCCCGGCGTCGAACTGTCGGACAACGTGGTCACCTACGAGGACCAGATCCTCACCCGTGAACTGCCCGACTCCATCGTCATCGTCGGCGCGGGCGCCATCGGCATGGAATTCGGCTACGTCATGGCCAACTACGGCGTGGACGTCACCATCGTCGAGTTCCTCGACCGAGTGCTGCCCAACGAGGACGCCGACTCCTCCAAGGCGCTCGCCAAGGAGTACAAGAAGCTCGGCATCAAGCTGCTCACCGGCACCCGTGTGCAGTCGGTGACCGACAACGGCGACAGCGTGACCGTCACCTACACCGACGCCAAGGACAAGGACGGCGAGCTCACCGTCGACAAGGTCCTCATGTCGGTCGGTTTCGCCCCGCGCGTCGAGGGCTTCGGCCTCGAGAAGACCGGCGTCGAACTCACCGACCGCGGCGCCATCGCGATCGACGACTACATGCGGACCAACGTCGAGGGCATCTACGCCATCGGTGACGTCACCGCCAAGCTGCAGCTCGCCCACGTCGCCGAGGCGCAGGGTGTGGTGGCCGCGGAGACCATGGCCCGCGTCGAGACCATGACCCTCGGGGACTACCGGTTCATGCCGCGCGCGACGTTCAGCCAGCCCCAGGTCGCGTCCTTCGGACTCACCGAGGCGCAGGCCAAGGACGAGGGCTACAACGTGAAGGCGACGACCTTCCCGTTCTCGGCCAACGGCAAGGCGCAGGGACTCGGCGAGACGGCGGGCTTCGTGAAGCTGCTCACCAACGCCGACACCGACGAACTCCTCGGCGGACACCTCGTGGGCGACAACGTCTCCGAGATGCTCCCGGAGATGACGCTGGCCCACAAGTGGGACCTCACCGCCAAGGAACTCGCCCGCAACGTGCACACCCACCCGACCCTGTCGGAGGCACTCCAGGAGACGTTCCACGGCGCGATCGGGCACATGATCAACCTGTAGGCGAGTGAGTGCCGCCGAACGTGTCCGCGAGTGGACACCCCCGTGGCCGCTGGACATCGGGGCGACGGTCGGCCTGCACCGGCGCGGTGCGGGCGACCCCGCCTTCGTCTACGGACGAGACAGGTCGGTGTGGCGGGCGGCGTACACGCCCGACGGGCCGGGCACGCTGACCGTTCGCTCCGATGGCACGACCGTCACCGGACGCGCCTGGGGGCCGGGGGCGGACTGGCTGCTCGAGCAGATGCCCGATTTCCTCGGGGCGAGCGACGATCCGGACGCGCTGGTCCCACGTCACCCCGTGGTGAGCGAACTCGTCCGTCGCACCGAGGGATTGCGCCTCGGGCGCACCGATCGTGTGTGGGAGGCCTTGGTGCCCGCGATCCTCGAACAGAAGGTCGTGGGCGCCGAGGCGTTCCGCGCATGGCGGTATCTGTTGCGCCGCTTCGGTACTCCCGCGCCCGGGCCGGTTCCGGAGACGATGAGGGTGCCACCGCCCCGAGCGGAGTGGACCCGCATCCCGAGTTGGGAGTGGCACCGCAGCGGCATCGAACCGGTCCGGATGCGGACGATCCGCGGGGCGACCGCCCTCGATGTCGAACGCCATGCGGCCAAGCTCACCGTGCTACGCGGCGTCGGGCGATGGACCGAGGCCGAGACGCTCTCGCGGGCGCTCGGCGACCCCGACGTCGTCAACGTCGGCGACTACCACATCCCGAAGCTGGTGGGGCTCACGCTGATCGGCGAGGCCGTCGACGACGCGGGCATGCTCGAGTTGCTCGAACCCTATGCGGGACAGCGACAGCGCATCATCCGGATGGTCACGCGGGGCGGCGTTCGTCCCGAGCGTCGCGGACCGCGGATGACCATCCGCGACTACCGGTCGTTCTGAAGGGGTCGGGCCCCTACGATCCCGTCTTGCGTGCCAGCACGAATTGCCCCTGGCCGGTGACGGTCTGCTCGACGTCGTCCACTCCGGCGCGACGGAGGCGCTCGACGATCTCGTGGTCGTCGAAGATCCGGTACCCGCTCGCTCCGGCGAGTGGCCGGACACCCGGGAGTGAGGTGAGCGGGGTGGCCACGGAGGTGAAGACCACGATCTCGCCACCGGGCGCGGTCACTCGCACCAATTCGTCGACTACTGGTAGGGGATCGGGGATCAGGTAGAGCGCGGCCAGGCAGGTGACCACGTCGAAGGTGTTGTCGGCGAACGGCAGTGCGTGGGCGTCACCGCGCAGGAACGCGGCCCGCCCCACGGCGTTGGTCTGCGCGGCCCGCGCCAGCATGGGTGCGGAGAAGTCCACGCCGATGCACCGACCGTCGCCGGTGAGGCCGTCGGCGATCTCTCGCGTGTAATTGCCGGGCCCACAGGCGACATCGAGCACCAGGCGGTCGCCGGGGCGGGCGAGGTAGGCGCGCAGCGCGCGATCGAAGTCGGCGGTGGACCGGCCGCCCAGACTGAAGAGCCGCGTGAAAGTCGGTCGCCACAGGTGTTCGTAGATCTCGGCGAAGTACTCGTTGCGCATCAGCCGCTGCGCGATCGACTCCATCTCAGGAGCGGGTGTCGCGCTGGATGCGCAGCGTGTGGATGGTGGTTGCGAGACTGTCGTACTGGCCGACGAGCAAGGTGAAACCGATGAGCTTTCGGTCGTCGAGGTGCCGGGACAACGCCTGCCAGGCGATGTCGGAGACGTCCTTTGTCTCGACGAGTTCGTCGACGGCCCGCAGGATGGCGCGTTCGCGATCGCCCCACCCGGCGTCGGGACCCTCCAGGATGCGGTCGAACTCGTCCGCGGTGATCCCGGCCCGACGGCCGAGGCGTCGGTGATGATCGAGTTCGTAGTCGCATTTCCGAAGGTGCGCCACCCGGATGATCACCATCTCGGAGTCCTTGCGCGGCAACACTCCGAACGGCATGAGTCGGCTGCTGAAGTGGAGCCAGCCGCGGAACAGTCCCTTCGCGCGGCCGAGCGTGGAGAAGATGTGCGCGTCGTCCACACCGATCGTGCGCGCGGCTCCCCGTGCGAAGACGAAATTGACCGGCCCTAGCTCCCGGAAACCACCCGGTGCGACGCGAGGTGTGCCCATGGCCCCACGGTAGACTACGCGGACTATGACGCACAGCACACGGACGTTCACCAGTGTCGACGAACTCAAGGCCGCGATCGGCGAGGATCTGGGGTCGGGCGAGTGGCTCGAGATCACCCAGGAACGGGTCGACGCCTTCGCCGATGCGACCGGCGATCACCAGTGGATTCACGTCGATCCCGAGCGTGCGAAGTCCGGTCCGTTCGGGACGACCATCGCGCACGGGTACCTGACGGTGTCGCTGCTGCCGATGATCGCCGGCAAGATCTTCACCGTCGAGGGTCCCAAGTTGGTCCTCAACTACGGGATGAACAAGTTGCGCTTCCCGAATCCGGTGAAGGTCGGCGCCCGTATCCGGTCCAACGCGGTGATCACCTCGATCGAGGAGACGCCCAAGGGCGTGAACATGGTTGTCACCAACACGGTGGAGATCGAGGGGGAGGCCAAACCCGCCTGCGTCGCCGAGAATCTCCGCGTCCTCGTCTTCTGACCCGGCGCAGAAAGTCTCGGCGCTCAGCGGCGGCACTCGTTGACGGCCGGTTCGCCACGAAGTCGACGATCGAGCCAGTCGAGAGCGACCGGGAAGCCGAGTAGCGCCGCGGCGACGTGTTCACCGAAGATCTCGCGGTAGGCCGCGGTGGCGCCGTGCGCACACTGCTCGCGATAGAGCGCCCGGGCGCCGGCGGCAGGTATCCACCACTCGTGGGTGCCGTGGTAGATCAGCAGCGGAATCGCGGACACGCGATCGGCCATCCGGGTCAGCCGGTAGATGCGTTCGGCGGTCGGCGACCGGAACGGATCGGGGTCGTCGGACAGCACCTGCATCGGTAGGAAGGTCCCTCCGGCGATCGCCTCGGGGATGACGCACACGTTTTTCAACGGCGACGAGGCCAGCCATCGCGCCGGCCGGTTGGCCAGGGCCAGGATTTCCGGATGTTCGCGCACGATACCGAAAGTGGCGGCATGGAACAGGCCGGACGCCAGGTTTGCGTTCATGCTCCCGACGAGCATGCGGAAGTCGGCCGGGACACCGCCGAGTGCCGCCCCGACGACCTGCTCGGTGAGTTCGGGGGCATAGTTGCCCAACAGTTTCGACGCTCCGTGTGTGGCGATGGCGCCGCCGGAGTATCCGGTCATCGCTATCCGACTGTCGCGCAGCGTGTCCGGTCGCACCCGAACGGCAGCGCGGATGGCGTCGAGCGTCACGTGGCCGGCGAGTACCGGTTCGGCGTAGGCCATCCGGGGACCCTGGTGGTCGGGCACGAGAACCGCAAAGCCCTGGTCCAGGGCGAGCTGGGTGGCCGGCGGGATGAGGTCCGTGACCCCGGTCGCAATGGAGAACCCGTGCGCGAGTGTGTATCCGGGCGTACAGGCGGCGCCGAGGGAATCGATCGGGAGGTTGTTCACCAGCATCGGCATCGATGCGTCGACCGCCCGTCGCGGGATCAGCAGGGTCGCCGTGCCGTAGATCGGTGCCCCGACGGCATCGGTGCTCCGGAACTTGATCAGTGTCGCCGATCGGAGCGGTACCGTCACCACCACGGGACCGGCGGCCGCGGTGACGTCGCGGGTGGCGATCACGTCGCCCGGCGCGCGGCCGAGCAGATCCACCGGCCAGCGGTCGAACATCGGGTCCCCGGTGGGCGAGGGCAGGATCGATTCGAGCAATTCGAGTGTGCGGTGGTCGAATCCGCCGGCCCGCGCACGCGGTGGGATGACGCCGAGTCGGGGAATCGGCGGCGGGGGCACCGCCTCGTCGATCGCCCCGACGACAGGCGGCGGCAACGGCATCATGTTCGGTGGGTCGGCGGCCGCGCGTCCGACATGCGACGAAGCGAGGACGGCGGCGAGCAGGACGCCGACCGTCCACACCGATCGGTGCCGGAGCGGTGACCCGCGGCGGTGTGAGGTAGTCGCCATGACGGTGCCTCCGCTTCACGGGCGCCCCGATGCGCCCGCCACCTCGTGACGGTAGGACGCGCGACCGGGCCCGGGCGCCCAACGCGTATCGATGGTCGCCACACCGAGACGCAACCGTGATATCAGGTGCCCAAGGAGTATTCGCGTGTCGCCCGACCGGACTACACGTGCGATCGCCTGCGCCATCGGCACGGCGTGTGCGCCCCGCGCCATCTAGCATTGGCCCACAGGTGATCGCGATTCGAGTCGTCAGATGTGCTGCCGGGGGGCGGGGACTCGACGGTCACCGATGTGAGACGGGAGATCGGCGATGCCGATAAGGGGAGTTCGACGATCGGTTCGACGGGCAGCGATCGCAATCACGGCGGTGGCAGCCGCGGTGGCTCTCGTCGCGGGTCCGACCGGGACGAGCGGGACGGCCGACGCCGAACCGCCCAACCTCACCTCGGTCCCGTCGCAGCTACCAAAGGACATCGACGCGGTGATCCCGCCGCCGCCGGTCAAGAAGTTGTCACGCATCCCGGAACGGTCCCGTATCCCGGGCGCCTCGCAGGAACTGCAAGAACTCCGCGAAGCGCTCATGCCGTCGCCGAGCGGAGACCGATTCTTCGATCACTGGCCGGCGGGGCTGGGTGCGCGGACCCCCGGGGAGATCCTGTCCACACGGTCGGTGACGCGCGTGGCGCAGCCGCTCGTCTTCGTCCCGCTGCGGTCGGCGCGGCAGGTCAAGTTCCGGACAACCGACGCGAACGACGCACCGATGTTCGGCACCGCGACCCTCCTGGTGCCGGCCAAGGCGTGGACCGGGCGGGGAGCCCGGCCCGTCCTGATCAACAATTCGCCGATCGTCGCGTTGGGTACCAGGTGCACGACAGGGTTCACCTACGCGCACGGTTTCACCAACAACACGAACGAGACCGATCTGATCCCGCCGTTCACCCAGCTCGCACTCGATCGCGGTTATGCGGTGCTCGTGCCCGATCACACGGGGCCCCGGATGGCGTACGCCGAGCCGTATGTCGCGGCACACGTGATCCTCGACTCGGTCCGCGCGGCCGCAGACCTCGACCCGACGAACTTCGCGTACGGACCCATCGCGATGGTCGGCTACTCCGGCGGGGCGATCGCCACCCACGGAGCGGCCAAGCTCGCCGCCGGATATGCACCCGACATCGCCGGCCGTTTCGTGGGAGCGGCCATCGGCGGGGTTCCTGCCGACTACCGGTCGCTCGCCGGCGCCATGAATGCGAACCTGGCCTCCGGGGTCTTCCACGCCGCGATGCTCGGTATCGCGCGGGAACGGCCCGAGGTCTTGCGGATGTCGAACCATCTGGCGAGATGGCTCGCGACGTCGGAGATCCGCAACATCTGCACCGACGACATGGGCAATCTCGGCATCGCCCACCTGCCGACCCAGCTGCTGTCGACCGACCCGGATCCGTTCCACTCCGCACTTGCCGAGAAGCTGTTCGAGGTCACGGCCATGTCTGATCTCGAGGCGTCGATGCCGTTGCTGATCTACCACGGGCGCTACGAGTGGTGGGTCCCGGCTAGTCAGGCACGGGCGCTGTTCGCCCGGCAGTGTGCGCTCGGTGCCACCGCTATCTACCGCGAATACGGGGCCGAGCACGTGTCGGCGGCCGCGCTCGGCTTCCCGGACACCGCGAGATGGCTCGACGACCGGTTGCGTGGGCTGCCGGCACCGAACGGGTGCCGACGCTGATCGTGGTACGGCCCTTCGTGGCTCGTCGCTAGCGCTCCTCGCACCTCAGGGAGCAGTGGGGCAGGTCGCCAGCGCTCCTCGCACCTCAGGGAGCAGTGGGGCAGGTCGCCAGCGCTCCTCGCACCTCAGGGAGCAGTGGTTGTGTGTTTCGTTCGGATCAGGGAGCGGGACGTGTCTCGGTGAGGCTCATGTACGGCGAGACGCTGCTGGTGTGTTCGTCGATGCGCAGTGAGGCCCCCAGGGCGGGGAATGCACGCTGGGCGCAGTTGGTCCGCTCGCATACCCGGCAACCGGCACCGATCGGCGTGACATGTGCCTGCGGCCCGATCTCCAGGCCGTCGGAGTAGATGACCCGCGCGGCATGGCGTAGTTCGCAACCCATGCCGATCGCGAAGGTCTTGCCGGGTTGGCCGTAGCGAGTCGCGCGGCGTTCGACGGTTCGTGCCACCCAGAAGTAGTTGCGGCCGTCGGGCATCTCGGCGATCTGGGTGATGATCTTGCCGGGGTAGGCGAAGGTCTCGTAGACATTCCAGAGCGGGCACGTCCCGCCGCTCTGCGAGAAGTGGAAACCGGTGGCGGACTGGCGTTTCGACATGTTCCCCGCGCGGTCGACGCGAACGAACGACCAGGGGATGCCGCGTAAGTTGGGTCGCTGCAGTGTAGAGAGCCGGTGGCAGATCGTCTCGTACGAAACTGAGTAGAAGGCGGACAGTCGTTCGATGTCATACCGGAAGTCCTCTGCCGCGCCGTGGAACTGGCTGTAGGGGAGGACGACGGCCGCGGCGAAGTAGTTCGCGAGCCCGAGTAGTCCCAGCGCACGGGCGTCCTCGCTGCTGAAGTTGGCCTCGTCGACCAGTTTGTCGAGGAGGTCCTGGTACTCGAGATAGCAGAGCTCGCTCGCGAGTTTGAACGTGCGCTGGCCCGCGGAGAGAGACGCGGAGAACTCGAGGCGTCGCGCCTCGCGGTCGAACCGGTGCAGCGTGTAGTCGCCGAGGTCGACGCGTCGCACGATGCTGATGCCGTGGACGCTCTCGATGCGATTCATGATCTCGCGGCGGATGTCGGCCGAATGCATCCGCATCCGGGTCGTCATCCCCTCGGCAGCGACGTCGAGTTCGTGAATGTAGTTGCGGCGCTGATAGAAGTAGTCGCGCACCTCCTCGTGCGGCGCGCTGATGGTGCCGCGCATGCTGCGATCCCCGCGTTCGTCGGTGGCCGCCGCGAGCTGATCGGTCGCGATCCGATAGCGGCGGTGGAGGTTCACCATCGCCTGCGCCATCTCGGGGTGCGACGTGACCATCGCGCTGATCCCCTGTGCGTCGAGCGCGCCGGGGGAGGCCTCGAGATCGTCGTCGAGCAGGGCCTCCCGCAACTCGGCGACCAGACGGACGTCGTCCTGCGAGTCGAAGAACCCGGCGTCGACGCCGAAGGCCTCGGTGATCTTGGCGAGCACCGAGGCGGTGAGGGGACGCGCATCGTGCTCGATCTGATTGAGATACGACGCCGAGATCGACAGGGTCTGCGCGAGAGCGACCTGCGACAGGCCGCGCTCGGAACGCAACTGGCGTAACCGCGATCCCACATAGGTCCTGCTCATCGTCCACCTCCCGGACAGGTGCCGCCGCCCTGAGCGTCGCCCCCAGGGTACGGTGACCGCGTGCTCACCCTCCTCGGCCGATGCCGCTCGCCGGCAGCGCTGGCCGTGTCGGTCGCGGCCGTGACGCTCGGCGTCGCGGGGTGCGCAGCCGGCCCGGAGACCGCGCCGGCTCCGCGGGGACCCGCCGATCTGGTGCTGTCCGCGTCGGAGCTGCCGCCCGGGTACACCGCCGCTCCGCTGTCCGTGTCCGATCTCGTCGGGGGGAACCAGGCCGCCATCGATGCGTCCCGGTCGGCGCGTGTCACGCCCGAGTACTGTCGGCCCACGTCCGATGAGTCGCTCAACAAGCAGCTGACCGCGGACAACTCTGCTGTCCTGGCCGCTCGTGACGGCGCCACGGGGACCCTCGTCGAACTCGTCACCACCGCATCTCGCGACATCGACGCCGATCGTCTGACAACGACGGGCCGTTGCTCGCGCACCACGACGGAGATCACCACCGGGCATCTCTCGGGAAGCCGGGTGCTCACGGTGTACACCGAACTGCCCCAGCCGGATATCGACGGGGGGTTGCTGCCCGGTGAGCAGTTGCTGGTCACCCGATCCGACGTCACGACGACACTTCCCGACGGCGGCGTCCGCCGGCAGATCGGCTTCGCGGGGTACGCACTGCTCGACCGCCCGGCGTCGGGCCGGGTGACGGTGCAACTCACGGTGTCGGGCGCGCCGACCCGCGCGACCGATCCGCCGACCACGCCGGTCGAGCCGATCGATCCGGCCGCTTTCTCGGCCCTGTTCGACGTCGCTGTCGAACGAGTCACCACGCCCTGAGCCCCGCGGACCGCGATCGGCGCGGCCCCGGATCGTGTGAAGGGCGTCACTCTCGGCCACCTGACCGTTCCCGGCGTCGTGCGGACCGAGAGCGCTTCGGTACCCAGGTGCATTCCTACCCGCGAGTAGAAAATCCCAGTACGGACGTACTTTTTGGCGGGCGGGGCTTCGCGATTCACAGATCAATATTTGCAAACTTTGCACACCGATGACGAAAAATAACCCAGATTTGCAGTGCTCAAGGGTTGGACCTGCAGGTTTGTCTTGTGGCACCCTGGCTGCAGGCACTACCGACACCGAGTCCGCAGGTTCGCAAGTTTCGGCCGAGACTGACGCCGACCGCGAGTCAGCACCTTCAGGCGAGGATGTCGGTTGTCTGTCAGCAGAGAGGTTCCGGCGGCACGCCGGGCCGTCGCCCCGATCCGGCCCCCGGTCGGGACGAGCAGGACAACGAAAGCGAAGTAGCCAATGAGCAACGTCGGAAAGCCCCGTACCGCCGCAGAGATCCAGCAGGATTGGGACACCAACCCGCGCTGGAAGGGCATCAAGCGCGACTACACCGCCGAGCAGGTCGCCGAGCTCCAGGGTTCGGTCGTCGAGGAGCACACCCTCGCCCGTCGTGGCGCGGAGATCCTGTGGGACGGCGTGACCAAGGGTGACGGCAGCTACATCAACGCACTCGGCGCCCTCACCGGCAACCAGGCCGTGCAGCAGGTTCGCGCCGGCCTGAAGGCCGTGTACCTCTCGGGCTGGCAGGTCGCCGGCGACGCCAACCTCTCCGGGCACACCTACCCCGACCAGTCGCTCTACCCGGCCAACTCGGTGCCGAGCGTCGTGCGTCGCATCAACAACGCGCTGCTGCGCGCGGACGAGATCGCCCGTGTCGAGGGTGACGACTCGGTCGACAACTGGGTCGTCCCGATCGTCGCCGACGGTGAGGCCGGCTTCGGTGGCGCCCTCAACGTCTACGAGCTGCAGAAGGCCATGATCGCCGCGGGTGCCGCCGGTACCCACTGGGAGGATCAGCTCGCCTCGGAGAAGAAGTGCGGCCACCTCGGTGGCAAGGTGCTGATCCCGACCCAGCAGCACGTCCGCACCCTGAACTCGGCTCGTCTGGCCGCCGACGTCGCCGGTGTGCCCACCGTCGTCATCGCACGCACCGACGCCGAGGCTGCGACGCTGATCACCTCGGACGTCGACGACCGCGACAAGCAGTTCGTCACCGGTGAGCGCACCGCCGAGGGCTACTACCACGTGAAGAACGGCATCGAGCCGTGCATCGAGCGTGCGAAGTCCTACGCTCCCTACGCCGACATGATCTGGATGGAGACCGGCACCCCCGATCTCGAGCTGGCGCGCAAGTTCGCCGAGGCCGTCAAGAGCGAGTACCCCGACCAGCTGCTGTCCTACAACTGCAGCCCGTCGTTCAACTGGAGCAAGCACCTCGACGACAGCACCATCGCCAAGTTCCAGAACGAGCTCGGCGCCATGGGCTTCACCTTCCAGTTCATCACGCTGGCCGGCTTCCACTCGCTGAACTACGGCATGTTCGACCTGGCCTACGGCTACGCCCGCGAGCAGATGTCGGCGTTCGTCGACCTGCAGAACCGCGAGTTCAAGGCTGCCGAAGAGCGTGGCTTCACCGCCGTCAAGCACCAGCGTGAGGTCGGCGCAGGCTACTTCGACAACATCGCCACCACCGTCGACCCCAACACCTCGACCGCAGCTCTCAAGGGCTCGACCGAGGAGGGTCAGTTCCACTAGGAACCCGACCGCCTCTGGCGTGATTTGGCAAACCAGTCAGGCGGTCCGCGGCTTTCGCTGCGGGCCGCCTGTTGGCGTATCCCGGGCGTGATCAGTACCTGGGAGTCACCCCTGTTCTCGCGAAATCGGTTGTCGCCAGAACGTTTTTCTCCGAGGAGCCGACATGACAAGCCAGACGATCTCCCGCGTCGGGGTGGTGGGGGCAGGGCAGATGGGCGCCGGAATCGCCGAGGTGTGCGCGCGTGCCCACTCGGATGTGCTCGTCTACGAATTCACCCGCGAACTGGCCGCCGCCGGTCGCGATCGGGTCCTCCGATCGCTCGACCGCGGCGTCTCCAGTGGCAAACTGACCGAGCGGGAACGCGAACAGGCGTCGCTTCGACTCCGCTTCACCTCGGACCTGGGCGACTTCGCCGACCGTCAACTCGTGTGCGAGGCCGTCGTCGAGGACGAAACGGTCAAGACCGAGATCTTCACCCAACTGGACAAGGTCGTCGCCGACCCCGAGGCCGTCCTGGCGTCGAACACCTCGTCCATCCCGATCATGAAGCTGGGCATGGCAACTCAGAATGCCGCTCGTGTCATCGGCATGCACTTCTTCAACCCCGTCCCGGTTCTCCCGCTGGTCGAGGTCGTCACCACCCTGGTGACCACGCCGGCGGTCGTCGAGCGCGCCGAGACCTTCGCGCACGACGTGCTGGGCAAGCAGGTGGTCCGATCGGCCGATCGGTCCGGGTTTGTCGTGAACGCCCTGCTCGTCCCGTACCTGCTCTCGTCCATCCGGATGGTGGAGAGCGGCTTCGCGACGGTCGACGACATCGACAAGGCCATGGTCCTGGGCTGCGCCCATCCGATGGGCCCGCTCAAGCTGGCCGACCTCGTCGGACTCGATACGGTCAAGGCGATCGCCGACAAGATGTACGAGGAGTTCAAAGAGCCCCTCTACTCGCCGCCTCCGCTGCTCCTGCGCATGGTCGAGGCCGGCCGTCTGGGCAAGAAGGCCGGCCACGGCTTCCACCGATACGGGTGATCTGACCGGTCTGTCGGGGCGTACGAGTGACCTCTGTCACGAGTGTTAGCAGGATGCTTGCATTTGCTAGCACGGCGTGGATACTGGATATCGGAAACACCAATACCGATGGCGCCGCGGTTCCCCTTTTCTCGCGCGGTGTGAGCCGGATCGAATCGGCTTGCGACACCGAACGTTTCGAGGCGACAGGCGACGGAATGTTCCGACATGCGCCCGGCGAAGATGCCGAGATGAGCGAGACCGCATGTGCTGCAGCGCGATTGGTGACCCAACCCGAAGGAGTCCATTGTGACCACCACCGAACGCAACTATGCCCCCCTCTACGCCGCAGTCGGCGCAGGCGACTACGCCTTCGCGCAGGTCACCGAGAAGCTGACCGAACTGCGTGAGCGCACCGAAGCTGCTGCCGAGACCGCTCAATCGCGTTTCGATGAAGCCAAGACCCGGATCACGGATCTGCCGGAGACCGCACAGACGCGCTTCGACGAGGCCAAGACCCGCATCGGTTCGCTGTCCGAGGAGGTCCCCGGCGACCTCGAGGAGCTGCGCGGCAAGCTGACCGCCGACGAGCTCAAGCGCATCACCGATCCGTACGTGGAGAAGGCCTACGGCTTCTACACCTCGCTCGCCGAGCGCGGTGAGGCCACGCTCGAACGCCTCCGTACCAAGCCGCTCGTCCAGGAGAACCTCTCGCGTGCCGAGAAGGTCTACAACGACGCGGTCGACCTCACCGAGGATGCTCTCGGGGTCGTGTCCACCCAGACCCGCCTGGTCGGCGACCGCGCGGCGAAGCTCGCCGGCCGCGCAAGTGAGCAGGTCGAGGACGTCGCCGTCGCCATCGAAGAGGCCGGCAGCAACGTCAAGGAGCAGGCCGACGACGCGGCCAAGGAAATCGACGGCGCCGCAGGCACTGTCGAGGCCAAGGGTCGCGCCGCCAAGTCGTCGCCGGCCACGAAGGTGGCCGAGGCCAAGGACACCCCGGTTCCGGCCGTGAAGAAGACCGCCGCCAAGCGGGCGCCGGCCAAGAAGGCTCCCGTCAAGAAGCCGACCACCGCGAAGTAAGCTCTCGCGCAGTCGCATCCGCAACGCCCCCGCCCTCGGCGGGGGCGTTGTCGTGTGTCGGGGTGCCGTTGTCTCGGGGGAGGGCCCTCTGTCCCGCGGTGGTGTTTCCGTCCCGCTGATGAGATCTGATCAGCGGGAGGGAAATGGGACCGCGGGACTCAGCTCATCAATTCGAACTTCTCCAGCCATGGCCGGAGCAGGCCGATGAAGGACCCGTCCTCGAGCATCGACCAGGTCCAGCGCACGACGACGGGGCCCAGCGCGCGGATCTCGTCCTCCCGCAACTTCTCCTTCAGCACGACATCGGCCACGGTCTTTCCTGCTGCCCGCAGGCGGCCGTATTTCACCATGCCGTCGAACTCCCCGACGAGCTTCGCCTCCCAGTCGAAGTCGACACGGTAGACGCCGCTCCGCCCACAGAACTCGTGTTGCAGCCCCGGAGCAGGCAGGCCGGCCTCGATCATCTGCGCCCGACTCCACGATTCGCCGACGCTTTCGGCCGCCCCATCGGCCAGTGCCAGCGCACGCCGCGCCACTCTGCCCCCTTGGCGACGGCGCGAGGTCAGGATCCGTCCCATGAGCTGACGATCGGCGCCTACGCGAAGTGCCTGGTCGAAGGCGGTGAGCGCCTGTGCGAAGTCGCCCCCGGCCGCCACATCGACGGCGGTTCGCTCGATTGTGGTGACAAGTATTCCGTCGACGACGGTGAGCTCGTCCTCCGTCAGGGCGGCTGCGTGAACGTGACGATGCGTCGCGATGAATCCGCCGGTCTTCTTGCCGCTGGTGACGTGGACGCGGTCGGTGTCGGGCTTCAGCAGTGGAATGCCGAGCACCGCGGCGGCCGACACGTTGCTCAGCGGCAGCTGCGGTGCGTTGGCGGGCTGTGCCGTGGCGATCGCAACAGATTTGAGGCGGTGCAACTCCTGATCGCCTTCGTGCCCGGCGAAGTCGTCGGATGCCGGCACGAAGACGCCGGGGATGAGGCGGATCAGGTCGCCGGCGGATACTGCTGCGGCGAGCAGATTGTCGGAGAAGGCCGCATCGAGTGCGGCGCCGCGACGGATCAGACCGTAGCGGTCCACTGGGTAGCTGGTCATCTCTATTCGACGCAGCGGAGGGCGTTTCGGCTCCATCGAGTTTTCCCTGGCTTCCCGCGGCCCCGCTTCCGTCCCGCTGATCGGATCCCATCAGCGGGACGGAAACAGCACCGCGGGAAGGCGAGTTGGCAGGCCGTCAGGGCGTCCGGATCGTCAGGACCGCGAGGGCACCGTCGTCGCTGCGATAGGTGTGCGGAACGTCGGACAGCCAGTGCAGGGAGTCGCCCGGCCCGGCCGTGTGCTCCTCGCCGGCGCGCCCGGCGAGAAGGTGCCCGCTGACCACATGGACGTGCTCGACGACGCCGGGTCCGTGTGGGGGTGACTCGCGGGTTCCGCCCGGGGTT
This sequence comes from Gordonia sp. ABKF26, assembly GCF_041103195.1. Classification (NCBI taxonomy): domain Bacteria; kingdom Bacillati; phylum Actinomycetota; class Actinomycetes; order Mycobacteriales; family Gordoniaceae; genus Gordonia; species Gordonia sp. ABKF26. The sequence continues at coordinate 5,268,798 of NZ_JBGCVZ010000003.1, read as the reverse complement.
ACGCGCAACCAGAACACCTCGGTGACCGATCCGTCGTCGTGGTGCTCGACATGGAGCAACCGCGCGGCGAGATGGGGTCCGACCCCCTCGGTACCGGATTCCTCGCCCAGGAGCGCCGACAGGGGCACACCGAGCGGCCCGGCAATGGCATACAGCGTGTCGAGGGTGGGGTTGCGTTGACCGGCTTCCAGTTCGGAGAGTGAACCCTTGCCGATCCGGGCCTCGCGGGCCAGGCCGGACAGACTCTTGCCACGTTGCTTCCGAATGGCGGAGATCCGGGCCCCGACGGCTCGTCGTCGGTCATCGCCGTGTGTCATCGTCCTCGTCTCGTTCGCGTCGCTGCCGACAACCACCGTTCTGTTTACGGAACGATACCGTTATGCTCGCGGCATGACCAGTCCCGTCTCGTCGACTCTCAGCGAGCCGATCATCGCCGGGGTGGTGACCTCCTTGGTCGGGTTCACCTCCTCCTTCGTCGTGGTGGTGACCGGATTGCGTTCGGTGGGCGCCGACCCGTCCCAGGCCGCGTCGGGTCTGCTGGTGCTGACGGTTCTGTTCGGACTCGGGTCGATCCTGCTGTCACTCCGCACGCGCCGGCCGGTGACGCTGGCGTGGTCCACGCCGGGCGCCGCACTGCTCGTATCGGCCGGCTCGTCCTACGACGCCGGATGGCCGGCGGCGATCGGCGCCTTTCTGGTGGTCGGGTTGCTGATCCTCGCAACCGGACTGGTGCCGGCGCTCGGCGAGTTGATCGGCCGCATCCCGACGCCGATCGCCCAGGCGATGCTGGCCGGGGTCCTCCTCTCGCTGTGCCTCGCGCCGATGACCTCACTGGCCGCCCAACCGTGGTCGACCATTCCGATCCTCGTCGTCTGGTTGCTGGCGATGCGATGGCTCCCGCGGTGGGCGCTGCCGCTGGCGCTCGTCACGGCCCTGATCGTGATCGGGGTGAACCTGGTCCTCGACGACTACAGTGGCTGGGCGGGTGAGTCGTGGTGGCCGCAACTGACCTGGACCACACCGGCTTTCGATGTGAGCGCGATCGTCGGGCTCGCGGTTCCGCTCTACATCGTCACGATGGCCTCGCAGAATGTTCCGGGGGTGGCCGTGCTCAAGTCCTTCGGCTACGAGACGCCCTGGCGGCCGGCGATGTTCGTGACCGGGGCCGGAACAGTGCTCGGTGCGCCATTCGGCGGCCACGCGATCAACCTCGCCGCGCTGTCCGCGGCACTGGCTGCAGGTCCGGAGGCGGGTGCCGACCGGTCGCGCCGGTGGATCGCGGGTGTGGCGACGGGTTCGACGAGTCTCGTGCTCGCAGCGCTGTCGGGCGCGCTGGTGGTCATCACGGCGATCGCACCGGAGGGATTGCTCGAAGCGGTTGCGGGACTTGCGCTGTTGACCACCTTCGTGGCGTCGATCCTCGGTGCGTTCGAGAAGGCGGAGTTCCGCATGCCCGCGGCACTGACCTTCGTGACCGCGGCCGCGGGTGTCACCTTCGCCGGGATCGGTGGCGCGTTCTGGGCTCTCGTCGTCGGGCTGGTGGCGCACTGGGTGCAAGCACGTCGCCCATCTGCTCCCTGAGCAGATTTCAGTCGGCGGCGGCGAGTCGCTTCTTCTCGGCCTCGACGTCGAAATCGGCTGGTGGCCAATTGAGATCGAGACGGGTGAGCGCGTCGATGAGGAGTTCGCACACCGCGAGACGTGCGTACCACTTGTGGTTCGACGGGATGACGAACCACGGTGCGGAGTCGCGGTCGGTGAGGTCGAAGATCGCCTGGTATGCCTCGAGGTAGGCATCCCAGTGGCCGCGTTCGTCGACGTCGCCCGGGTTGTACTTCCAGTACTTGTCCGGCCGGTCCAGACGCTGCGCCAGGCGGGCCTTCTGTTCGTCCTTCGACACCACGAGACAGCACTTGAGAACGGTCGTCCCGCCGGCGACGAGCTCGGACTCGAACTGGTTGATCAGGTCGTAGCGCTTCTCCCACTCCGACTGCGGAACCAGATTGTGCACCCGAACCGGCAGGACGTCCTCGTAGTGCGATCGGTCGAAGATCCCGATGCGGCCGGCGGGCGGCAGGGCCCGATGGATGCGCCACAGGAAGTCGTGCTGCAGTTCCTCTTTCGTGGGCTTGCCGAATCCTTTCACCGACAGGCCCTGCGGGTCCAACAGGCCGCCGACGTGACGCACGATGCCGCCCTTGCCCGCCGTGTCCATGCCCTGTAGGACGAGCAACACCGACCGATGATCGCCGGCCCGACCGTTGGCGAACAACAATTCCTGCAGGTCGGCGAGTACGTCACCGCGCTGCGCGAGGAGGTCGGTGCCGGCGGCCTTGTCGCCCTCGAAGCCGGGCGTCGTCTCCGGATCGAACGACGCCACCGGTCCGATTGCCTTGGCGCGCAGGGCCTCGACGGCGGGGGTGGACCAACCGGTGCTCATGACGGCGTCCTCTCGGATTCGGATTCGGATTCGGGTTCGGGGTCGGTTGTTTGCTCACCCGGCGGCGGGAAGAGCGGTCCGCCGCCGAAGGCGGCGCGGTGTGAATCCGGCGGCGTGCCATCGTTGTTGACGATCCCGTACTCCCCGCCCAGCTCGGCGGTGACGAGTGTGTGTCCGCTGAGTCGGGAGAGCCGGGGGTCGGCGGCCAGCCGGGCGATGACGCGGCCGACGAATTCTGGGTCCTCGGCACGCGCGAGTGAGAAACCGGCGAACTCGTCGAGGCCGAGAGACAGCAGCAGCTCGGTGCGGATCAGGCCGAGCCACAACGAGATCGAACTGACCCCGGTGCCGCGTAGTTCCTCCGCCATGTCGGCGGCCATCTTGTCCAGGGCGGTCTTGCTCATCCCGTACAGAACCGAATGCAGATGACCGCGCGAGCCGAACGACGAGATGTTCGCGATGAGCCCGCTGCCGGCCTCCGTCATCACTCGGGCCGCATGCACCGAAGCCACGTAGTGGGCTCGTAATCCGACGCCGATCAAGGTGTCCCAGTCGTCGACGGGTCGTTTCCAGAACGGTTCGGAGAAACCGCCGAAACCCTTCGGGGCTGCCCACGCGTTGTTGACGAGCAGATCGAGTCGGCCTGTGTCCGTGCCGATCTGGTCGAACACCGCGGACACCGCGGCATCGTCGGCGTGATCACAGGCGAGCGCTCGAGCGCCGTCGGGCCCCGATCCCGCCCGTGAGGTGACGTAGGTCGTCCACCCGTCATCGATGAGCGCGCGAGCGATTCCGTACCCGACGCCGCGGCTGCCGCCGGTCACGAGCGCAACGCGTCCCGTCATTCGCCTGCGGTTTCGGCGGTGGGATCGGTGGGCAGGGGATCGGTGGGCAGGGAATCGAAGAGCGCAGGCGGCGCCGCGAGGAACTTCTCCCGCGATCCGTTGACCTGCCACACACCCACCACCGCGCTCCAGACCATCATGGTCAGATAATCCACCACCTCGTCCGCGCTGAGGGTGCGTTTGGTCATCCACCAGTCGACGACGTGCTGGATACCGCCGACGAGGGCATGTGACCAGAGTTCGGCTCCGGTGGTGTCCGCGCCGCGCTCGGCCATCCGCATCTGGATGCTGCCCATGACCAGTTGGGTGACCAGTCGCACGGAATCCGCCGGCGCCGGCGACGACGTCGGCGAACTCGCCAGCGCGAACCGGTACAGCTGCGGTTCGTCGTCGACGGCGTGGACGTACACCCCGATGATGGTGTGGGTGAGGGTGTACTCGTCGAGATCGTCGGCGATCGCCTCGGTCAGCCGCGGGTAGATCGTCGTCTCGAAGAATCGCACCGTCGTCGCCACGCCGAGGTCGCTCTTGTCGGCGAAGTAGCGGTACAGCACCGTTTTCGAGACACCGATGTGCGCGGCGATCTCATCCATCCCGACGTCGGCGCCCAGGTCGCGGACCGCGGCGATGACGCCGTCGGTGAGTTCGGTGCGTCGAGCGAGCTTGTGTTTCTCCCAGCGCTGTTTGCGACCGTCGGGTTTGGCGCCGGTCTCGGCGACCGACTCGGTGACGGTCGTCAGGACCTGTTCGAGCCCGCGCGTCACGTTGGCCGCGGCCGCCACTGCTGCGCGCGCCGCGGCGGCGGGATTCGGGCGGTTGGCCATCACGCAGCCAGCGTAGTCGCTCGATGGGTGACACTGGTCCCATGGCATCGACAGTCATCCCGGGAGTCGCCGGTCAGCACGAGGGTCCGCCGGCCAAGTCGTCCGCGCCCGGATTCGGCGGGAACAGCGCCGGAGACGAGGGCAGGCGCAGGGATCTGCGCAAGATGAAAGCCGTGGCCACGGGCTTCCTGGTCTTCGCGGCGATCGTGTATCTGTTCACCCGCTACCTCGAGCATCGCGACGGCGCCGAGGTGGCGGCATGGGTCGGCTATGTCCGCGCGGCCTCGGAAGCCGGGATGGTGGGCGCGCTCGCCGACTGGTTCGCGGTGACCGCGCTCTTCCGCCATCCGCTGGGTATCCCGATCCCGCACACCGCGCTGATCCGCAAGAAGAAGGACGACATCGGCGACCAGCTGGGCGGCTTCATCGAAGAGAACTTCATGACGCCCGACGTCGTGGTCTATCGCGCCGAGCAACTCGATCTGCCGCGGCGCCTGTCGACGTGGGTCGCGGACCCGCGCAACGCACCGCGGGTCAGCGGTGAGGCCGCGCGCGCGATCAAGCTCGCCGCCGAGATGCTGCGCGACGAGGACGTCGAACAGCTCATCCAGGCGGCGCTGAAGTGGGCGGCCGAACCGCAGTGGGCGCCGCCCACCGGCCGCATCCTCGAACAACTCATCGCCGAGGATCGGCTGGAACCGGTGTTCCAGCTGCTGTGTGATCGGGCACACGAGTGGGCGGTCGGCAGTCAGGACCTCGTCGACCGGGTGGTCGACCGGGACGGACCGCAGTGGACGCCGAAGTTCGTGAACAACCTGGTGGGTGACCGGATCTATCGCGAACTCGTCGATTTCACCTACAAGGTGCGGATGGATCCCGACCACGAATTGCGCCGCGCCATGCACCAATTCGTGGAGAAGTTCGCCGACGACCTGCAGAACGACCCCGACATGATCGCGAAGTTCGAGGCTCTCAAGCTCGAACTGGTGGGGCGCGACGAGGTGACCGGCGCGGCGTCGACGGCATGGCAGACCGGCAAGGCCGTGATCGAGGAGATGCTGTCGGACCCGAACAGCACCCTGCGGAACACGCTGTCGGACTCGATCATCCAGCTCGCGCAGCGAATCCGTGACGATCGTCCGCTGCAGGAGAAGATGAACGGCTGGGTGGCGAGGGTGGCGCACCACGTCGCCGCGAACTATTCACAGGAGATCATCTCGGTCATCACCGAGACCGTGCGCGGGTGGGATGCCGACGACACCAGTCGCAAGATCGAACTCCAGGTCGGCCGGGACCTGCAGTTCATCCGCATCAACGGCACGGTTGTCGGCGCACTCGCCGGACTCGTCATCTACTCCACGTCGGTGCTGATCTTCTCCTGACGGGTCGTGGGGCGGTCGGCCGCGGCGTCGACACCGGGCAGTTTGCTGTGTGCTTGCACGGGTTAGCAGTCGTGTTGATACTGGGGGAACGGGCTTGAAGTCGGACACCTCGCCGAGCGTCCCGACCGACGACACCGGAACAGGTCCCGGGGAACGGAGCGTTGATGCAACCCGAGAAGGACGACGCGTCTCCCGACGCCGACGACGCCTCGGTCGCAGACGCCGTCCCGGTCACGGGATCGTCCACTGCCGCAGCCGGTTCGGACGTCGCCGACGAAGGGGACGACGGGTCGACGCCGATCGCCGTGGAGGCGGTGGAGGCCGTGGCCAACGCGGCCCAGGACATCGGCGCCTTCATCCGATCGCAACGCGTGGCGGGCAAGGTCTCGCTGCGTCAGCTCGCGGAGCGGGCCGGCGTGAGCAATCCCTACCTCAGTCAGATCGAGCGTGGACTGCGGAAACCGTCGGCGGAGGTGCTCGCCCAGATCGCCAAGGGGCTCCGCGTGTCGGCCGAGGTCCTGTATGTGCGGGCGGGGATACTCGAAGAACGGCCCGCGAGTCCGGTCCGTGATGCTCTCATCGCAGATGACTCCATCAACGAACGCCAGAAGCAGATGTTGCTGGAGATCTACGAGTCATTCCGAAAAGAGAACACGATCGAGTCGACCGGCAAGGAGTAGTTGATGAGCGAGAACCCGTTGACCACAGCCGTGGGGCAGGTGGCTGCTCTGCTCGCAGACGTGCGCGAGCGCGGCGAGGCCGCGAGCGAGCAGGCCCAATCCAAGCTCGTCGAGACCGTCGGTTCGACCCAGGCGAGGGTTGCCGACGCGCAGTCCAAGATCGCGGAAACCGTCGAGAACACCCAGTCCAAGCTCGTCGAGACCGTCGGTTCGACACAGTCGAAACTCGAGGCACGGCTGACGGAGTCGCGGGATGACGCGCAGGCGCGGATCGACGAGGCGCTCGCGACAGCTCTGGCGCTGTTCGAGGAGGCCAGGACCAAACTGTCGGCTCTGCCGGTCGAATTGCCCGCGGAGATAGAGGAATTGAAGACCAGGTTCTCGCCGGAGGAGTTGCGGAAGGTCGCCGAGGCGTACCTGGCGGTCGCCGCAGGCCTGCTGACCGCCCTGTCGGAACGACGGGACGAGGCGGTGGAGAAGCTGAAGTCGCAGCCGCTCCTCGGGGAGAATCTGCCGAAGCTCGAGAAGGTGTACAACGACGCGGTCGGCCTCACCGAAGACGCGCTGGGCTCGATCTCCGAGCAGACCCGCGCGGTCGGCGAGCGTGCGCTGAAGCTGGCGAACCGTTCCGACGCCGACACCGAGGCGTCGGCGAACACCCTGCGGTCCGGTCAGGCAGCGCCCGAAGCGCAGGCTTCGCTCTCGCCGAAGGCGGCGGCGAGGGTCGCCGAGGTCAAGGCGGCGGTCGACCGGGCCCCGGTGAGCACGCCACCCGAACCGCCGGCCGAGACCCGGAAGGCCGCAGCGAAGAAGTCTCCCGCCACGAAGGCGGCCGCGACGAACGCCCCGGCGACGAAGACCCCGGCGAAAAAGGCCCCGGCGAAGAAGGCCCCGGCGAAGAAGACCACCGCAAGCACGGCGGCGCCCGCCAAGGCCGCCACCAAGAAGGCCGCGGCCGTCCGAGGCGCCGCCGAACGGGCCGCCGCCAAGAAGACGGCGGGGGCCAAGAAGACAGCGGGGGCCAAGAAGACAGCGGGGGCCAAGAAGGCAGCGGGGGCCAAGAAGGCTGCCGCGACGAAGGCCCCGGCCGAGACCCCCGCGAAGAAGACGCCTGCGAAGAAGACGCCCGCGAAGAAGGCCCCGGCCACGAAGGCCGCGGCGACCACGACCCCGGCCACGAAAACCGCGGCGAAGAAGGCTGCAGCCAAGAAGACCCCGGCCACGAAGACCCCGGCCAAGAAGGTGCCCGCGAAGAAGGCGTCTCCCGGCGCGGAATGACGCCGAACGGGGCGGGTGACGGCTCCGCATCGTAGGGTGTCGCAGCAAACCCGACTCGCGCGACTACAGTGTTCGACGTGGACTTCTTCAGCGTATTGGCCTACGGCCAGAGTCTGATCATGTTGACCCTGACGTTGGTCGCGGGCATCGCCTCGACCCTCGCGCTGATCCATGCGGCCATCCAACGGCCCGACGCCTTCCCGGCGGTGGACCGGCAGAGCAAGGTCATCTGGGTCTCGATCCTCGCAGCCGCGACCCTGTTCATCTGGTTCTTCGGGGCGGTGAACTTCCTGGGCATCATCGGTGTGGTCGCCATGCTCGTCTACCTCGTCGACGTGCGCAAACGAGTCGACGACATCCAGGGCAAGTCCTGGTTCAGCAAAAGGGCCTGACCCGTCGTGGCGGAATATCGGATCAACGACCTGGCCGAGGCGTCCGGGGTCAGCGTGCGCAACATCCGGGTCTACCAGGACCGCGGACTGCTGCCGCCACCCACCATCCGTGGTCGCGCCGGCTGGTACTCCGACCAGCACCTCGTCCGGTTGAATCTCATCTCGCGCATGCTCGAGCGCGGGTACACCTTCGCCACCATCAGTGAGCTGTTGCACGCGGCACATCACGGCATGCGGGTCGAGCAGATCCTCCGTGGCACGCCGAAGGGCGGCCGGTTCCGCAACTTCAAGCGTGCCGCGACGATCACCATCACCGAGCTCCGCAAGACGCTGAACGCCAGCGACCGGTCGATCGCACTCAGTCAGAAGCTCGGGTTGCTGGCGAAGGACGGCGCGCACTACGCCATCCGCAACCCGGAGTTGCTCGAGGGTGCCGAGATCCTGGTCAAGAGCGGGGTCGACATCGACGTGCTGCTCGACCGGTGGGTACGCGTCCAGGAAGACCTCGAGGACGTCGCCACCAGCTTCGTCTCGATCATCACCGACAAGTACTTCGACGAGAATCTCCCCGACCTGGGCGAAGCCGGGGTCAGCGAGATGGCCGACCTCATCCAGACCGTGCGGCCGATCGCCCACGAGATCGTCGAGACCACCTTCCGCAAGGCGCTCGACGAGCAGATCTCGAAGGCCATCGGTCAGGCGGCCACCTACTTCGACGCCGAGGTTCCCGCGCCGGTCATACCCGCTGACGACGAGCCAGAGCAGGCACAGCCGAACTATGAGACAACGGACATTGGTACATTGAACCCCGAGACGGGGCGCTGAGCCGGATTCGGTGCCTCGCAGCGGACCGGTGAGGTCCTCCAGAGGTGAGGGGTGCCGAGTGAACACGAAATCATTGGCCAGTGCGGGCGGTGTGGCCACCGCGATCGGTGCCGGCGCGGTTGCGGTGGGGATCGGAACGATCTTCACGCGCCTCGCGCGTGAAGCGCTACACGCCGACGCCGCCGTCGACGACGGACCGGATGATCTGCTCACCCGGCCGGACAACGCCCCACGGCGCCTCGAGGTCCGCACCGCGGACGGGACGCAGCTCAATGTCGAGGTCTACGGGGACGCGCCCGACTCCGACGTCGACGACACGGGCGACGTCATCGTGATGGTCCACGGCTGGACCTGCAACACCGCCTACTGGTACCCCCAGATCAATCACCTCGCCGCCACCGAGGGCGGCTCCCGGCGGGTCGTCGCCTACGACCAGCGAGGTCATGGTCGGAGTGAACGTGGCCGCCGCAGGCCGACCGTGGCGATGCTCGGCCAGGATCTCGACGCGGTGCTGGAAGCCGCGGTGCCCGCGGGGCGTCGCGCGATCCTGGTGGGACACAGCATGGGTGGCATGACCATCATGTCCTGGGCGGCCCAGAATCCCGAGAAGGTCGGGACGCGGGTGTCGTCGGTGGTGCTGGTGTCGACCGCGGCCAAGGCGGTCATGGACAATCACCTGCTGATCCCCGTCGATCTGCCCGTGTACGCCAAGCCGTTCGCGCCGGCGGCAGCGAAGATGATCACCTCGGTCCCCGTGCCCATCCCGAAGACGTCCTACGGCGTGCGCTTCTCGCACTACATCGCGCTGGGGCCGAACGCCCGCCGGGCACACGTCGAGTTCGTGGACGAGATGATCGGGGCGTGCCCACCCCGCGCTCGCGCCGGGTGGGGATCGGCGATGGGGAAGCTGGACGTCACCGCCGGACTCGCGGCACTGTCGGTGCCCACCACGGTGGTCGTCGGCACCGAGGACCGGCTCACTCCGCGACTGCACGCCGAGCAGATGGCGGAGGTGTTGCGGCGCAACGGCTCCCTGCGCGACCTGGTGGTCTACGAGGGTGTCGGACACATGTCGAGCATCGAGGCCGCCGAGCGCTTCAACGCCCTTCTCGACGAGGTCGTCGCAGAGAGCTCGCGGGCGACCGAGGAGCGCAAGGACGTCCAGTCGGTCTGACGGTCCTCGTCAGAGACTGCAGTTGACCAGGACCGGCTCCGGTCGCAGCGTCACACCGAATGCATCGGCGACCCCGTCGCGCACCTCGCGGGCGAGGTCGAGTAGTTGCGTGGTTGTCGCCGAGCCCCGATTGGTCAGTGCCAGAGTGTGTTTGGTCGACAACCTGGCCGCCGCGTCCGGGCCCGGGTGGCCGCGGTGGAATCCGGCCCGTTCGATCAGCCACCCGGCCGACAACTTGATCGCCCGGTCGGCGTCGTCGGAACCGGCGGGATAGGTCGGGATCGCGACATCGTCGCCGACGCGCGCCGCGATCCGTTCGAGTACCGCCGGGGCCTCGGCCCCCGGCACGATGGGATTCGTGAAAAACGATCCGGCACTCCAGGTGTCGAAGTCCGCGGCGTCGAGGACCATGCCCTTGCCGGCGCGCAGGTCCAGGACGGCCGCGCGGACCTCTGCCGCGTCGACACGATCATCCGGTTCGACGCCCACACGGGTCGCGAGTTCGCGATAGCGGATGGGCTGGCTCGCGCGATTCTCGTTGAGCCAGAACGACACCGCGACGACCACGAAGTCGTGACGGTGCTTCAGATTGCTGGTGCGATACCCCAGGCCCAGCTCGGCGGGGGAGACCCACCGCAGATTTCCGGAGCGTCGGTCCAGAACCTGGACCGACCGCAGGATGTCGGCCACCTCGACGCCGTAGGCGCCGACGTTCTGAACCGGCGTCGCCCCTGCGGCGCCGGGGATTCCGGACAGGCACTCGAGCCCGCCGTAACCCGCGTCCACCGTCGCGGCGACCAGTTCGTCCCAGCCCACCCCGGCGTCGGCGACGACGTGCGCGCGACCCGACTCGCGCCCGGAGCCGAACTCGACGCCCTCGCTCGCGAGGACGACCGCGGTGCCGTCGAAGCCGGCATCGCCGATGACGAGGTTCGAACCGCCGCCGACCACGAGCACCGGCTCGGATCGTTCATCGAGGTCGAGGATGGTCTCCACGATGGTGCGGGTGTCGGCGCATCGGATGATCTCGCGCGCGGGTCCGCCCAGACGCAGGGTGGTCAGCTCGGCGAGGGGCGCGCTCAGCGGCGCCTGCGTGTCGGTCACGTCCTCAACGTTAACCGGCGAGCGGTAGCGTTCTCTCCATGGCGAGCAAGCTGCAGCACACGGTGTCCTATCCCTTCTCCACCGCGCGACTGTGGGCGATCTACACCACCGAGAAGTACTGGCACGACCTCGTCGAGCGCATGAACTCCGGACACGGTCATGTCGAGAAGGTGACCATCGCCGGTGACACGGTGACGGTGGAGATCCAGCAGGGCATCCCCGCGGACAAGCTGCCCTCCGCGGTCACCAAGGTGATGCCGGGCGACCTCCGCATCCCGCGAAAGAACACATACCGCCTGGTCGGCGACCGGATCGAGGGGGAGACCCATGCGACGGTCGACGGGGCGCCGGTACCGGTCGACGTCACCGGCACGACGCTGACGACCGGCGATCCGGCGACCACCGACAACCGCGCCGAGGTGACGGTGAATCTGCCACTCTTCGGCGGCAAGATCGAGAAGTCGGTGGTCAGCGAGTTGTCGGCGCTGCTCGACGCGGAGCGCGGACACACCGTCGAGTGGGAGAGCCAAAATCCGCTGACGTAGCCTGGGCTGCATGGCACGACGGCTCAGCTACTCCGCTCGGTACACGCACCCCGCGGAGAAGCTCTATCAGGCCCAGAGCACCAAGCAGTACTGGGACGACATGATGGCAGGCTTCCAGATGATCTCCCCGCACTGCGAGGTCGACTCCTTCGTCTCCGACGAGACGGGCATCCGGGTGGTCCTCAAGCAGACTATCGGCAGCGATCAACTGCCCCCGCTCGCGAAGACGGTGATGAAGAAGGACATGGTCATCACCCGCGAGGAGACCCTGGGGCCCTTCGATCCGGACAACACCAAGGGCACGTACAACGCGTCGATCCCCGCGGGACCGGGCAGTCTCAACGGCTGGCAGGAGCTCTTCCCCACCGACAACGGCGGCTGCACCATCCGCCGGACCAGCGAGGCCAAGGTCTTCGTCCCCTTCGTCAACGGCAAGCTCGAGCAGATGATCCTGATCAACCTCGTCGACCTCTTCCGCGCCGAGGCCGAGTACGCCAAGGACTGGGTCGCCAAGAACTTGTGAGCCGTCCCGGCCGCCACGGTCGGGTTGCCGAGTGAGAATCGACGAGCGAAGTGAGGCACGAACGCAGCGAGGAGGCTCGGAGCGAGAGCAGGCCCGGCCGCATGAGACCCGGTCACAGACCGCTGGGCCGGGTCACACGGGGTACGACGAACACCAACCGGCTTCGGCGCGTCGACCGATGGATGGTCCACTCGCCGCTGGTTCGATCCGCGCTGGACATCCCGCGCCCCCTCGTCGTCGACCTCGGTTACGGTGCTCGCCCGGACACGACCGTCGAGATGGCCGCGCGGCTGCGTTCCGTCGCGGCGGATCTGGAGATGGTCGGCCTCGAGATCGACCCCGAACGCGTCGTCGAGCCGCGCGCGGGTGTCCGGTTCGGATTGGGCGGCTTCGAGCTGGGTGGCCTGCGTCCGCGCCTGGTGCGCGCGTTCAACGTCCTGCGCCAGTACGACGAGGACGAGGTCGATGATGCGTGGGCGCGGATGCGCTCGGCCCTCGCTCCGGGCGGGGTCATCGTGGAGGGCACCTGCGACGAGATAGGCCGGCGGTGCAGTTGGGTACTCCTCGACTCCGATGGTCCGGTCAGCCTGACGCTCAGTTGGGCCCCGGAGCATTCGGACCGTCCGTCGGAACTGGCCGAGCGTCTGCCCAAGGCGTTGATCCATCGCAATGTCCCGGGTGAGCGGATTCATGCGCTGCTGGCCCTGGCCGACCAGTGCTGGGACGTCGCCGCCCCGCTGGCGCCGTACGGCCCGCGGGTCCGGTGGATGCATGCGCTGGGTTTGCTCCGCGAACGCGGGATCGACTGCGAGGTGCCGAGGCGTCGCCTGTCGGACAACGTGCTGACGGTTCCGTGGGAGGCGGTCTCGCCCAAGTAGATACTGTGGCCGCTATGCGTGTGGCGATGGCCCAGATCAGTTCGACCGACGACCCGACCGCCAACCTGGCGACGCTGCGTTCGGCCACCGAGGAGGCGGCATCCCGCGGCGCCGAGCTCGTCGTGTTCCCGGAGGCCACGATGTGCCGGTTCGGCGTGCCGTTGAAACCCGTCGCCGAGGACATCGACGGTCCGTGGGCACGCGGGGTGTCCGAAGTCGCCGCGGCGTCGGGCGTCACGGTGGTGGCCGGTATGTTCACCCCCTCCGGCGACGGCCGCGTCCGCAACACCCTCGTCGTGGCCCATCCGGACGGAACCCGTCTGGGGTATCACAAGATCCACCTCTACGACGCGTTCGGTTTCACGGAGTCGAAGAACGTGGCCCCGGGCTCGGAACCACTGACGTTCGAGGTCGGGGGCGTCACCGTCGGTGTCGCCACCTGCTACGACATCCGTTTCCCGGGGCTGTTCACCCATCTGGCCCGGTTGGGGGCCCAGGTGATCGTGGTCCCCACGTCGTGGGGTGCCGGCCCGGGCAAGCTCCGTCAGTGGGAGGTGCTCGCCGCGGCCCGAGCGCTGGACTCGACGACCTTCGTGGTGGCCGTCGACCAGGCAGTTCCCACCGACGACGAGGCCGCGTCGTCGAGTGCGCCCACCGGAATCGGACACAGCCAAATCACAGACCCGTTCGGTACGTTGGTCGCCGCGTATCCGGATAGCATCCGGGTGGACGTGCACGACCTCGACCTAGCACTGGTCGAGAAGGCCCGTACGCAACTGGCAGTCCTCGCCAACGAGCGGCCCCTGCCGGTCGGCGGTGGAACGGACAACGACGTGACGCCGGCCCACGCGCGGCTCCGCGAGTCAGACGACCCAGGACGGAACCCATGAGCGACAGCAACACGCCCCGCCCCGATTCCTCATCCGGGGAGCCCGCCGACGAGAGCGGGAAGCTCGATCCGCACGCGGGTGACCCCACCCATACCGATCCCGCGGCCGGCGAGACGACTCCGGCCGAACGAGGCGGCGAATGGCAGCCGGTCCCCGGCGCGGGTCACGGTGAGCCTCCCGCGACCGAGCAGTTCGCGACCGAGCCGATCGTCCCGGGTGGGCAGGCGTACTCCGCCATCCCGCCGTCGGACGGGGACACCACGGATCTCGGCGGTACCAAGCCGCCGACGTCCCAGTTCGCACCCGGCGAGGATCCCTACGGCCCCGCCGCGGCGTCGGGACCGATCACCCCGGGTCCTGCCGACCCCACCGGCAGCGGTCCGGTCTTCACCTCACCGCGCAAGAAGCGCAGCACGGGCAAGATCGTGGCCTTCAGCCTGGTCGGCGTGCTGCTCCTGGTGGTGATCGGCGCGGTCGGCAGCGAGCTGTACCTGCGCAACAAGGTCACCAACTGTCTCGAGGAGTCCTTCAGCGGACTCACCGGCGTGCCCACCGAGGTGTCGCTGAGCCGCAAGCCGATCATCCTGCAGGGCAGCGGTGACATCCCGTTCGTCCAGGTCGACACCGATGACAGTGCCGGGGGCGTCCGCCTGCACATGCGCGCCGACGGTATCTCCGGCACCGAGAACTCCACCGACATCCGCAGTCTCAACGGCACGGGCTTCATCCCGTACGAGCGGATCGTCGAATTGAGCAAGGAGCAGACGTCCGGCGCCGGGACCGGCACCGGAACCGGGGCGGGCGGTGTCGGCGCGGTCGAGCAGATCACCGGCAACGCCGCCGACGGCACTTTCGAGGTCCAGGCCGCGTTCCCGGTCATGGTCTTCCAGGTGCCGGTGTCGGCGACGATCAAACCCGTTCTCAAGGACGGCCGGGTCGACTTCGAGGTCGTCAAGGCCAGCGCGCTGGTGTTCGGCATCCCGCCGGACTTCGCGCAGCAGATCGTCGATCAGATCACGACCTCGTCGCTCGGACCCTTCTTCGACGAGGTGCAGGTCGACTCGCTGAAGGTCACCGACACGGGCCTCGAGTTCGGGGTCAGCGGTTCGGACGTGCAGTTGACGAGTGAGATGACCGGCACGTCGTCGCAGGGGCAGTCGGGCGGCTGCTCGGTCTGACCGGTCGCGCACCCACCGGGGGCTAGACGACGGTTCCGGGTGGGTCGACTCTCAGGAACCAGACCGTCGGCCCATCCGTCAGGGTGAACTCGTCGTAGACCCGGCCGCGCCATTTGCGGGCATACACGTCGATCATCTGCGCATCCGCGGTGCTGGCGGTGACCGGCGATCCCGCGTCGAGAGCTTGTCGCAGAACCGGCTCGAGGAGCGCTGCGAGCGTTCCGTGTCGTCGATGGTCCGGGTGGACCAGTGCGAAGACGATGCTGTGTGCGCCGCCGACCGCACGTGCCCGGGACTTCTCCTGCAGTTCGCGGAAGCGAGCGATGAAACCGTCGATGGCGATCACGAAATGGCGCGAGCGCGCCATCAATTCGTCGTCGACGGGTTGGGTGTGGTGGTCGGGGCCGGCGACGGCCATCAGGGCGACCATTTCGCCCTCGGGCGTGAACATTCCCTGCGCCCCCGGCAGGTGGTCGGTGAAGAGAATGTCGCCGTACCAGCGAAACGCCTCGACGGGGGCCGCCTCGCCCAACAGCCAGCGGTACACGGGGACTTCGCGAATCCCGTTTTCGAGGAGATCGAGTGCGCGGTCACGGTCATCGGTGATGAGGGGGCGCACCCGCACGTCGGCCGTCTGCACCTCTGTCATTCCGCCATATCAGCACACGGGTGTGCTTTTCGGGGGTCCATTCGAACTGTCGGACATTGATTGCACGTTTGTTAGACCATCATTTGATAAGGCAAACCATCAATTATCCATATCGGAGGACGTTTCCGTGATCGGTCTGTAACGTCGCCGTCAGGTCGTTCCGCGAGATGAGACGTGCGGCCGAAGACGAGAGATCTCATCACCATCAAGGGAGACGGATATGGCAGGCATTGTCGAGGGCGGTATCGCTGGTGCGATCGGTGGAGCCGTCGAGGCGATTCTCGGCGGTCTCGGAGACGCGGGTTCGATCGGCGGCGGATCGATCGACGGCAGTGATTCCGGGGCCTGATCAGACGGAATACGGTTCAGCGGTTGGTGACGCGCGGCGCCACCAGCCGCTGACCTCTTTCTGGGTCAGATCAAGAACGGCGACAACGCGCAATACGTTGCATTGTCGATGCATCGAGAAAATGTTCGGATTCTGTTTACGTTGATTTCAATCAATGTGTCTTCGGCAGCTCACCTGCGGCAATGCCGGCCCTTCGCCCCTGTTTTCTCGGAGTTCCGGTAATTGATCTCGACGGTAGGGGAGACATTTCCGAAATCGATATGTAACGTCGGCAACGAGCCGACGCACGGGTGAGAGCGGACGGTGATCTACGAACAATCTCACCGATGACGAAGGAGTAGATATGTCAGACGCAATCGAAGGCGGCATCTCCGGCGCTATCGAGGAGATCCTCGGCAATGTGCTCACCGGTTCGCTCGGCAGCGACGACGCCGGCACCGGCGAGTAGCCATTCGGCACAGACTCGGCCACCGCCCCGCGACGAAAGTCGCGGGGCGGTGTGCTGTGTCGGGGTCGTCAGTTGAAGACGACGGTCTTGCGGCCGTGGACCAGGACGCGATCCTCGAGGTGCCAGCGCAGACCACGAGAGAGCACCAGGGTCTCGATGTCCCGACCCTGACGGACCATGTCGGCGACCGAGTCGCTGTGGTCGACACGGATCACGTCCTGCTCGATGATCGGTCCGGCGTCGAGATCTGCTGTGACGTAGTGGCAGGTGGCGCCGATGAGTTTCACACCTCGAGCAAAGGCCTGATGGTAGGGCCGGGCGCCGATGAAGCTGGGCAGGAAGCTGTGATGGATGTTGATGGCCCGGCCGGCCCACGCATCACACAACTGCGGCGGCAGGATCTGCATGAACCGCGCCAGCACCACCGCGTCCGGTTGATAACCGTCCACGATCCGTCCCACCTCGGCGAACGCCTCGGCCTTGCGTTCACCCGCGAACGGCACGTGGTGGAACGGGATGCCGAACCTGGTGGACAGGTCCTCCAGTTCGCGATGGTTGCCGATGACGGCGCGGATGGCGGCAGGGAGTTCACCCCGATGGGCGCGGCCCAGGAGGTCGACGAGGCAATGGCTCTCCTTGCTCACCAGCAGCACCGCGGACTTGGTCTCCCGCGAATCGGTGAGGTGCCAGTCGGTTTCGGGGCCGAGCTCGGCGGCCACCTCGGCCGCGAAGCGCGCACGTAGTTCCGCCGCGGTCGACGACACCGAATCCACGCGGATGGCCTGGCGGGTGAAGAACCAGCCGGTCTCCTCGTCGGAATGGTAGGCGGCCTCGGTGATCCAGCCGCCGACCTCGGTCAGGAAGGTCGAGATCCGGGCCACGATGCCGGTGCGGTCGGGGCAGCCGAGCGTGAGTACATAGCGGTGCTCGGTCTGATCTGTCTGGGTTCGACCTGTCGGGGTCGTCTGTCCGGGGGCCACGACAGTCAGTGTGCCAAGCTCGTCGGTGTGACGAACACGGACCTGCGACGCGGCGACGTCGCCGCCATCATCGACCACACACTGCTGAAGCCCGAGGCGACCCGGGCCGACGCGGAGGCCACGGTGGCCGAGGCGGCGCGGCTCGGGGTGTTCGCCGTCTGCCTGTCACCGTCGATGCTCCCGATCGACACCGGGGAACAGCGGACCTGCGTCGTGGCCGGATTCCCGTCGGGCAAGCATCACTCGCTGGTCAAGGCGGCTGAGGCGCGTCTGGCCGTCGACTCCGGCGCCGACGAGGTCGACATGGTGATCGACGTGGGCGCGGCCGTCGACGGCCGGTTCGACGAGGTGTTCGCCGACGTCCTCACGGTCCGTGAGGCGGTCGGGGACGAGACCCTCCTCAAGGTGATCATCGAGTCGGCGGCGCTGCTGCAGCTCGCCGGACCCGACACCGTCACCGAGGTGTGCCGCCGCGCCGAGCGGGCCGGTGCGTCGATGGTGAAGACCTCGACCGGTTTCCATCCGGCGGGCGGCGCGAGCGTCGAGGCGGTGCAACTGATGCGTGCCGCGGTGAGCGACCGGGTCGGAGTGAAGGCGAGTGGTGGAATCCGGACCGCCGACTTCGCGGCCGAACTCGTCGCCGCAGGCGCAACCCGGCTCGGGTTGTCCGCGTCGGCCGCCGTCCTCGAGGGTTTCCCCGAGTAGGCGGCCGACGGCGGTGCGGATGGTCGGCCGTCAGGCCGGCGCGGCGACCGTGGCGTGCAGGTCCGCCATGACCAGGCTCGCGTTGACCGCTGCGCCGGCCGAGAGTCCCTCGCCCATGGCCACGGTCACCATCGCGTTCAGGGTCGTCGTGTTGCCGGCTGCCCACACACCGGGTAGCGCGGTCTCGCCCATCGGGCCGGTTCCGACCACGCCGCCCATGCCCATCGGACCCTCGGCGAGTTCTCCGCCCAGACGCTCGTAGAGCTCACCCCGGACCACGAACCTCGGCGAGACGACCACCGCGTCGGCGTCGACCAGGGTGCCGTCGGACAGGAGGACGCCGTCGAGGCGGGCCGATCCGTCGTCGTCGCGCGTCCGGACGCGCTCGACGCGGGCATCCACGACGTCGATGCCGGTGACCGCGAGATGCCGCCGGTCATCCGCGGACAGGGCGGTCGGATCGTGCGCGATCACCGTGACCTGCTCGGTGAGCTGGCGGAACATGAGCGCCTGATGTGCGGACATCGGGCTCGTCGCGATCTGGACGATCCGGGTGCCGCGGACCTCGTAACCGTGGCAATACGGACAGTGCAGGACATCGTGCCCCCACAGTTCGGCGACTCCGGGGATCTCCGGGAGTCGGTCGACCAGTCCGGTCGCGAGGATGAGGCGCCGGGCCACCACGACCTCGCCCGACGAGAGGTGCAGCGTGAAGTCGTCGATGGAGCCGGTGGCGTCGACGACGGTGCCCGACCGGATCTCCGCCCCGTATCCCGTCGCCTCCGCGCGGCCACGCGCGAGCAGGTCGAGGGGGGAGATCCCGTCTTGTCCGAGCACGTTGTGGGCTGCCGCTGCCGGCGCGTTGCGCGGTTGCCCCGCATCGATCACCACGACCTTGCGCAGCGAACGCGCCAGTGCTGTTGCGGCACTGAGTCCCGCAGCTCCGCCGCCGACGATCGCGACATCGTATTCGGCTGTGGTCGACGGTGTTTCGGTGGTCACGGAATCGGTCATCGGTCACTCGCTCTCGGGGTGGGGGGTCACGGTCGTGCGCGGGCGGGCGATCCAGAGGAGCCGCCCGGCGGACAGGGTCAGGTCATCCAGACGTTGTGCGTCGGAATCGGATTCGTCGATCAGGTGATCGAGCAGGGCCAGGTCGGCCGAATCGAGGGAGTCGGCCAGCCGGTGCCGGAACTGGGCGAACCAGTGGCGCGCGTAGCGGGCCACCGACCGACTCGGGTCGCTGCGTTCGACTGAAACACTCCGCTCTACGTGGATGGTCTCGAAACGGAGGACGTCGTACCCGGCGTCGTCGAACGTGTCGGTCCAGTCCACGAGCGCCTCCCACCCGGCCCCGGCCGCCGCGGCTCCGCAGCGGTCCTGCAGGCCGCTCAGCTCGGTGTCCTCGTGTGCAGGGACGAAACTCGGGACCCCTGCCATCTCGGTGATCACGACGACCCCGTCCGGTCCGAGCGACGTCGCAGCCTCTCGCAGCAGGCGCTGCGGATCGGCCACGTGGTGCAGCGACATGGCCGCCCACACGACATCGGGCGATCCGAGTGGCGGCAACCCGTCGTCGAGATCGGCGACGACGGCGGTCACCCGATCGTCGAATCCGCCGTCCCGCGCCCGGCGATCGACGAGCGCGACCATGTCGGGCGAGCCGTCGACCGCGACGATCTGCGCGTGCGGGAAGTGGCGGGCGAGTGCCTCGGTCCCGGTCCCGGTGCCTGCGCCCAGATCCGCGATGTGCACCGGCGCGTGCCCCAGCGACTCCGCGATCAGGCGTGCGGCGTCGTCGAGGTGGTCGGCCATGAGTTCGGCGTCGAGGTCGAGGACCGCGGCGAGGCGGGCATGGTCGTGGTGGTCGGCGTGGTTCGCGTGAGCGTGGTGTCCGGTGGCCGGTTGGTGGTGGTGAGTGCTGGACATGACTCCACGGTAGCGGCATCATGCCCCGATGGCATACAGTCTTGCCAATGACGCAAGAACTCGATGTAGTCGTCCGTCAGCGCATCCGCGGGCTCCGGATCGCGCGGGGCTGGACGCTCGATGCCCTCGCCGCCCGGTGCTACTTGTCGCCGTCCACCCTCAGCCGGATCGAGACCGGTCACCGCCGGGTCGCTCTCGACCAGCTCGTGCCGATCGCGCGCGCGCTGGGCACCACCCTGGACCAGTTGGTCGAACCCGCCGACGACACCGACGTCGTCATCCGGCCCCAGCCGCACACGGTGGAGGGGATGACGATGTGGTTGCTCTCCCGCGAGAACGCGCCGCAGGGCGTGACCGTGGCGAAGATGCGCTTCGACCGCGAGCAGCCCGTCGGTGACCTGCGCGTCCATCCCGGTTACGAGTGGTTCACGGTGCTGTCCGGAACAGTGAAGCTGTGGCTGGGCGACCGTACGATCCTGGTACCCGAGGGCGACGCCGCGGAGTTCTCGACGATGATCCCGCACGCGATCTGCGCGTATCAGGGCCCCGCGGAGGTGCTGTCGATGATGGATCACGCCGGTGAGCGCGCCCACCTGCCGTCCGTGCGGACGGGTGCCCGGGCGCGCGACGCCGACGAAACCGGTGCCCCTCAAGCGTGACCCGATCCGCAACCCACCGATGCGAACCGCCGCATCGGTACTGTTGTTGCGGTGATGACTCCTCAGACCTCGGTGAACCGACGCTCCGTGCTCGCCGCGGCCGGGGTCGGTGCGCTCGGGGTCGCGATGGCGGCCTGCGCGGGCTCCGGCCTCGGTCCCGGTGAGGACACCCCGGCCGACCCCTCGGTCCGCCTGACCTTCACCCCGGCACTCGACGGCGAACCGGCCGGCCCGACCGCCGAGTTCTCGGTGAAGGCAACGGACGGATTCCTGAACCCCGACGTGAAGCTGACCAACCCGCGCGGAGTCGTGGTGAAGGGGCAGTTGTCGGACGACCGGACGACCTACACGATCGGCGAACCGCTCGGCTACGGCACCGAATACACCTGGAGCGGAACGGCGGTGGGTGTCGATCGCAAGGTCGTGCCGGTCGCCGGGTCGTTCACCACCCTGACCCCGTCGAGTCAGGTGAACGTCGTCGTCAACATCGGCGACGGGCAGGAGGTCGGCATCGCGGCGCCGATCATCCTGAAGTTCAACGGCACGGTCGAGGACAAAGAGGCCGTCGAGCGTGCGCTGACGGTCACCACCACCCCGCCGACCGAGGGGTCGTGGGCGTGGCTGGGGGAAGACAACGGCTCCCGCGTGCACTGGCGGCCGCGCGAGTACTATGCGCCCGGCACCAAGGTCAGCATGGCGGCCAAGCTGTACGGGCTCGACCACGGTGGCGGAGCCTACGGAGCCGCCGATGTCACCAGCGACTTCTCCATCGGGCGCGCGCAGGTGGTGAAGGCCGAGGAGTCCTCGCACCGGATCGTCGTGCTCCGCGACGGCGCCGAGCTCATGAGCCTGCCGTGCAGCTACGGCGGCGGCGACCTGGACCGGAACGTCACGCGCTCGGGAATCCACGTGGTGACCGAGAAGTACGAGGAGTTCTTCATGAGCAACCCCGCCGCGGGCTACTTCAACATCCGCGAGCGCTGGGCCGTGCGGATCTCCAACAACGGCGAGTTCATCCACGCCAACCCCGAGACCGTGAACGTGCAGGGCTCGGCGAATGTCACCAACGGGTGCATCAACCTGTCCGAGTCCGACGCCGAGCGGTACTTCGGGGTCGCCGTCTACGGCGACCCGGTGGAGGTCACCGGCACCCGGATCGCGTTGTCGGAGGCCGACGGCGACATCTACGACTGGATCTACGACTGGGAGACGTGGCAGGGCATGTCGGCCATCAAGGGCGAGGTCCGCGAGACCTCGGTGCCCGCGACCCCCAGCGGGGCGCCCACCTCGAACGCCCCGGCACCGCGTTAGCGAGCCACACCACTAGCCCGTCTTGATGTTCCGTCGGGCGGAGGCCTGGTCGCGTGGCTTGAGGATGATCTGATCCAGGTTCACGTGCGGCGGGCGGGACGCGACGAACCCGATGACCTCGGCCACGTCCTCGGCGACCAGCGGCGTGAGGCCCTCGTAGACCTTGTCCGCGCGTTCCTGGTCGCCCTCGAAACGGACGAGGGAGAAGTCGGTCTCGACCATGCCCGGGGCGATCTCGGTGAGCCGTACCGGCTTCCCGAGCAGTTCGTAGCGCAGTGTCCGGTGGGTGACACCCTGGGCGTGTTTCGCCGACGTGTACCCCGCGCCGTTGTCGTAGGCCTCGAACGCCGCGATCGAGGTGACCGAGACGATCAGGCCGTCCCCGGAGGCGATGAGAGCGGGAAGCAGTGCCTTGGTGACCCGCAGACTGCCCAGCACGTTGGTCTCCCACATCCAGCGCCAGTCGTCGAGATCGGCGGTCGACACCGGGTCCAGGCCCTTCGCGCCACCGGCGTTGTTCACGAGCACGTTCACCGTGTCGAGTCCGGCGACGAACGCGGCCACGGAGTCCTCGTCGGTGACGTCGAGTTGTCGTCCGGTGCCCCCGATCTCGTCGGCCAGAGCCGTCACCCGATCGAGCCGCCGGGCGCCGAGTACCACGTGATAGCCCTGCGTGGCGAGCTGACGCGCGGTGGCCGCGCCGATCCCCGAACTCGCGCCGGTGACCACGGCGATCGGTCGGTTGTCCGTCGACTGGGAGGCGGTGTCGGTGCTCATGGGCTCAACTTTACGGTCACCGCTGCTACATTCTTCGCATGCGTGGGGGAGTGATCCCGGCGGCGCTGCAACTGACCTCCACCCCGGCGGCGGCGGTCCTGCACGCGATCCGGGTCGGCGGACCGGTGACCCGGGATCAGCTGGCCGCGACGACGGGTCTGTCGCCGGCCACCATCAACCGTCAGGTGCACGCGCTGGCCGCGCACGGTCTCGTCGTCGAACGCCCCGATCTGGTCGTGCCGAAATCCATTGGCCGACCGAAGAATCCGCTGACCATCGATCGTGACTCGTTGTGTGTCGCCGGCATGCACATCGGCGCCCGGCGGACCGTGCTCGCCATTGCCGACCTCGGCGGGCGAACGTTGCACAGCCACGCCGTGCTGACGCCGACGGAGGACCAGGAAGCCGCCATACGGCACCTCAGCGCACTGCTCGCCGAACTCGCCGCGCGGTTCAGCGGGCGCCGGCTGCTGTGGGGCGGGGTAGCCGTCGGCGGTGCGGTCGACGCCGAGACCGGGGTGGTGAACCATCGGGTCCTGGGCTGGCATCAACTCGGCGTGGGCGCAACACTTGCCGACCATCTCGGCACCCCGGTATCGGTGTGCGAGCACGTCGAGGCGATGGCCGCCGCTGAGCTGCTCCTGTCGCATCCACGGGACGACGGTGGGTCCGGTCTTTTCTTCTACGCCCGTGAAACAGCGGGAATGGCAATGACTCTCGACGGCCGGGTGCATGTGCCCGAACGCGGGGCGGGCACCATCGCCCATCTGCCGGTGACGGCGCCGGTGCTGGCCCCCGGGCTCACCCGGGTCCGGTTGCAGAACGTCATCGGCGACGACGCCGCCGAGGCCGCGGCGCGTCGCCTCGCCATCAGTCCCACGTCGGCCCGGATCGTCGACGAGCGGGCCCGCGTTCTCGGTGAGTCGGTCGCGCTCATCCGGGACGTGATCAATCCCGATGCCATCGTCGTCGCGGGCGATGCGTTCGCTGCGCACCCCCATGGGCTCGCCCCGGTACAGGCAGCCTTCGACGAGGCGACGACGCTCACCTGGCCGCTGGAGATCGCGCCGTCGAGATTCGGTGTGCGCGTGCAGGAGAGCGCGGCGGTCGTGGTGGCGCTCAGCGTCATCTACGCGGACCCGGTCGCGGCCATGGCGACGCTGTAGCGGGTCCCAGGCCGCCTGCCGCTGCCGTCGTCGCGCACATCCCCTACGGTGAGTCCATGACGCTGCCCCGCGATGTGTCCGCACGGCTCGAGGTGCGGGTCGACGACCCCACCGAACTGGAGATGCAGATCACCGTCGCCCGAGTGCCCGGACTCCACCTGGAGGAGGAACTCAAGCTCGAGTTCGACGGACGGTCGGTGACCCCGGAGGAGATCATCGGCCCGCACGGTTCCCGGATCCACCGCCTGCAACTCGAGCGGGGCGTCCTGACCATCGACTACTGGGCGTCGGTGCTGACACCCGCCGATCCGCTGCCCGTCGACATCGCCGATCGCTCGACATACCTGCGCCCCAGCCGATATGCCGAGTGCGACAAATTCTTCGGGTTCGCCGCGGGGCAGTTCGACTCGTCGCTGCCCGACGGTGAGATCCTGAGACAGGTCACCGAATACGTGTCGGATCGGCTCAGCTACATCCCGGGGACCTCCGATCCCATCGACGGTGCCGCCGACACATTGCTCGCCGGTGCCGGTGTGTGCCGCGACTACGCGCATCTGGTCGTCGCACTCCTGCGGGCACTCAACATCCCCGCGCGTCTCGTCGCGGTGTACGCGCCGGGATGTTCGCCGATGGACTTCCACGCCGTCGCCGAGGCGATCGTGGACGGCGAGTGGGTGGTCGTCGACGCGACCGGACTCGCTCCGCGGCAGAGCATCGTGCGGATCTCGACCGGCCGCGATGCCGCCGACACCGCATTCCTCGACAACCATCGCGGTTCGATCAACCTCAACTCCTACGAGGTGACGGCAACGGTGCGCGGCGAGCTCCCGATCGACGACGGGATCGCACGCGTCCGGATAGGCTGAGCCGCGTGCACGCGCTCACCTGCCCGGTCTGCAATGCGCTGTCGGGCTTCGACCGTCAGACGTGCCCGGACTGCGGGACGACCGTCGGCGTCCACCTGCCGTCGCGGTCGCTGTACGTGGTCGGC
Source organism: Gordonia sp. ABKF26 (assembly GCF_041103195.1). Taxonomy (NCBI): domain Bacteria; kingdom Bacillati; phylum Actinomycetota; class Actinomycetes; order Mycobacteriales; family Gordoniaceae; genus Gordonia; species Gordonia sp. ABKF26. The sequence goes on along the minus strand of NZ_JBGCVZ010000003.1, from coordinate 5,243,876 downwards.
GAGGACGGGGTCGAGATCGACGGCCCCGGCGCCGGGAGCGGAGCGAGCGGGCCGAACAAGCAACGGTGGGTTCGGTGCTCGCTGTGGGATCGCACGCGGTGTAATTGGCTGACACCGGCCGAGGTCGCCGATGACAGCATCGGCCTGCGGGGGCGGTGCTTTCCGGAGTCCCTGATCCGCCGTCAGCCCGACGCCGAGGACACCATCGCACTCGAGAAGCTCGCGTCGGCATCCTTCGATCTGCGGCTGCTGGTGTATCAGCTCGTCGATCTGGGTCTACCGGTGGAACCGTTCTGGCGCACCGACGGTGGTCTGGCGTTCGACCTCCTGTCGAGCCAGACGCTCGGCCGGCCGGTGATGATCGGCCACGCGGGTGGTGTGGTGACCATCGACCTCGCCGAGACCCAGGACGCGTATCGCGAGCGGCTCCGGGTCGATCTCGGCGAGCAGTACCGCACCATGCTCGGTCACTTCCGGCACGAGACGGGACACTACTTCGAACACGTGCTCGTCGAGACCGGACCGGGAGCGGACCGCTATCTCGATCGGTGCCGGAACCTGTTCGGCGACGAGCGCGTGAGCTACGCCGATGCGATCACGCGGCACTACCGGTTCGGGGCACCCGAGAACTGGCACGAGTCGTTCATCTCCGAGTACGCCACGATGCACCCGTGGGAGGACTTCGCCGAGTGTTTCGCGCATTACCTGCACATCACCGGAACCATCGACACCGCACGGGAATCCGGACTCAACCTCGATGCCCAGCAGGTCCGGTTCACGATGGAGCGTGACATCGTGCCGCTCCGGTCGTATGCCGACGAGCCGATCGAACGGTTGCTCTACGACTGGAAGTGGTTGTCGCTCATGTTGAATCGGGTGAACGTGGCGATGGGCCGCCGGCCGCTGTACCCCTTCACCATCCCCGAGCCGGTCGTGCGCAAACTCGGTTTCGTGCACGAGGTGATCCGCGAGAGTGCCCGCCGGGCGGTGACGACGGACCCGCTCGTCGCGGCGCCGGCCCAGGAGGGCGTCGCTCCCTAGCCGACCGACGCCGTGCGCGCCCGCTGTTCGGCCACGAACGCGAGAACTGTTGCCACGTCGTCGGTGTCGGCGATGCGGAACTCCGCGGCGGTGTCGCCCTCGCCGACCTTGATGCCGATGTCGCCGTCCTCCGGTCGGAGGTGGGCGAAGGCCTTCTCGTCGGTGACGTCGTCACCGAGGTAGATGACCGCGTCGGCGCCGATCCGGTCGCGCAGGGTGTCGAGCGCATGCCCCTTGCTGGTCTCGATCACCGCGAGTTCGAGAACGGCCTTTCCCTCGGTGGTGTGCACACCGGGCCAGGAGGCCGGACCGGTCCGGACACGGTCGAGTGCCGCGACGGCGTCGGCCTCCGACGCGTTGCGCACGTGCAACACGGTGCTGGCCGGTTTGACCTCGACCGTGCTGCCCGGGAAATCGGCGGCGATCGACGACAACTCGTCGATCAACCGGTTCAGCAGGGCACGGGCATCATCGGTGATCTCGACCGCGAACCCGGACTCGAACTCGCTGCCGTGGCTGCCGACCAGTACCACCGGGGCGTCGAGGCCGGACAGCGCAGCGAGCACGGCGCGCTCGCGACCGGACACGACGGCGACGACGGTGTCGGGCAGTGCGGCCGCAGCGACGAGAGCGTCGATCGACGCGGGGTCGGGGACGGCGTCCTCGGGACGCGCGACGATCGGTGAGACACATCCGTCGTAGTCGCTGGCCAGGAGCAGCACCCCCACGCCGGCGGCCCGCGTCAGCGCCTCGGTGAGCTCTTCGGGAATCCCGTTGTCGCTCATTCCGCTTCGTCCACCAGATGAACACCCCGGTTGGGTGACAGCTCGGTGTCGGAGTCGGCGCCGAGGGTGCGGAGGAAGCTCTCCGCCCACTTCGCGACATCGTGTGCGAGGACCTGTCTCCGCAGTGCGCGCATCCGCCGCCTGCCCTCGTGTTCGCTCTGTTCGACGGCGGCCTCGATCGCGTCTTTCACGCCGTCGAGGTCATACGGGTTGGCCTGATAGGCCGAGCGCAGTTCGGCTGCGGCACCGGTGAATTCGCTGAGTACGAGCGCGCCGCCGAGATCGCCCCGGCAGGCGACGTACTCCTTGGCGACGAGATTCATGCCGTCGCGCAGGGGAGTGACCAGCATGACGTCGGCCGCCACGAAGAAGGCGAGGAGTTCCTCGCGGGGGACCGGACGGTGCAGGTACTGCACCACGGGATGTCCCACGGTCGCGTACGTGCCGTTGATGTTCCCGACGAGCTGCTCGATCCCGGCGCGCATCTGCTTGTAGCTGTCGACGCGTTCCCGGCTCGGCGTCGCGAGTTGCAGCATCACCGTGTCGGCGGGGTCGAGGCGCTTCTCGGCCAGCAGCTCCGAGATGGCCTTGAGCCGGACGTCGATGCCCTTGGTGTAGTCGAGCCGGTCGACGCCGAGCATGATCGTCTTCGGATTGCCCAGTTCGCGGCGGATCTCGGCGGCCCGTTCCCGGATCTTGCGGGTCTTGGACTGGGCGTCGAGCTCGCCGGACTCGATCGAGATGGGGAACGCGCCGACGCGCACGGTCCGGAACCCGACCTGCACCACGCCGAAACGCGAGCGCACGCCGACCGTGCCCTTGCTCGTCGCCTGACCGGCGAGGCGCCGGGCCAGAAAGAGGAAGTTCTGCGCCCCGCCCGGCAGATGGAAGCCGATGAGGTCGGCGCCGAGGAGGCCCTCGACGATCTCGGTCCGCCACGGCATCTGCATGAACAGTTCGACCGGCGGGAACGGGATGTGCAGGAAGAAGCCGATCTTCACATCGGGTCGGAGCATCCGCAGCATCTTGGGCACCAGCTGGAGCTGGTAGTCCTGCACCCAGACGACCGCGCCCTCGCCGGCGGCCTTCGACGCCGCCTCGGCGAACCGCCGGTTGACCTCGACGTAGGCGTTCCACCATTCGCGGTGGTACTCGGGTTTGACGATGACGTCGTGGTAGAGCGGCCACAGCGTGGCGTTGGAGAAGCCCTCGTAGTACTCGGCGATCTCCTGCGTCGAGAGCGGGACCGCGTGGATGTCGATGCCCTCGATGTCGGGGTTGTCGTCGGAGTCGGGAATCCCCGACCATCCGACCCATGCCCCGGTGTTGGCGCGCAGGATCGGCTCGAGCGCGGTCACGAGTCCCCCCGGACTCCGCTTCCAATTGACGGTGCCGTCGGGAAGGACCTCTTTGTCGACGGGCAGACGGTTCGCGACGACGACGAACTCCGCCCCGTCGTGGATGTTCCGGTCGGTCCCGGTCACGCCGTCGGCGTCGGGGTGGGTTTCTCCTGCTCGCGGAGCCACCTGGTCAGGCGTTCTCGCCCGGCGCGATCCCCAGCATGGCGAACAGCATCCGGCATTCGTCGGCGTCGGTCGCGTACGCGGCGACGACGCGGCGCGCCGAGTTGGCGGTCTCGTCGGCCACGGGTTCCAGTTCTTCGTCGGCGATGTCGGTCGTCTTCGCGGGCATGTGAGTCCCCTCGTTGTGCGGCATGGTGTGCGTTCGGCGCGCGATGTCAGCCGGCGCGGCGGTGCGGCGTCCCCGGACTCCTGGTGATGCCACGCTGCCGTCCGAGGACACGCCCGACTACGTATTCTACCCGGGCGTCGCGGGGGTTCACGGTCACCCGCCTCGCGTCAGAGTCGCGGCGTCGGTGGTCGCCGGCGGTTCGGTCGGCCCCGGCGGGCGTTGGCGTGCGCCTGACGGGCCTCGCGATCCTCGCGTAGCGCGATCCGGCGGCGGAGTCGCCAGTCCGGCCGGGGAGGCAGCTGGGGACGACGCAGCGACCGGGCGACGAACTCGCCCAGCGTGACTCCCGCAGCGAGAGCGCAGCCGATGGCCAGCGCGTTCGCGATCCAGGTGAAGCCGTCGAGCGTCTGATCGCCGAGGATGCCGTAGAGACCGCGATACACCGCGAGACCCGGTAGCAGCGGGGTGATGCCGGCCACCGCCACGACGAGCGGCGGCGTCAGTGCACGGCGCGCCAGCAGGCCGCCGATCAGGCCGACGAACGCCGCCGCGAGGCCGTTGGCGATGACGTCGCCGATGTCGGTGAAGGTCGATGCGGCCGCCACGGCGGTGCCGATGAAGCCGCCGAGGAACGCCACCCCGAGCGCGCGCGTCTCGGCGTAGCTGGCCAGCGCATAGGCACAGGCGGCCACCGCGCCGGCGACCACCCGGATGGGGAGTTCGACGACCTCGAAGCTGGTCGTCGTGGTGATGGTCGGGAGGTAGATGCCTCCCGCCTCCAGGATTCGGATCGCGACGCCGACGCCGGCGATGATTCCGCCGGTCATCAGCAGCAACTCGAAGAAGCGGGCCACCCCGGTGATGGGCGCGCCGGTGATCGCGTCCTGTACCGAGCCGACCAGCGACAGCCCGGACAGCAGGACGACGATGCCGGCCGCGATGACCTGCGAGGGCGCGATCTGGACACCGAGCCGTTCGGCCGCGGCGAAGACGAGGGCGGCGGGGACGACGGCCACGAACCCGCCGAGGACCTGCTGGAAGAAGACGGGGGTCCCGATGCGGTTGAGGCGGCGGTTGATGCTGACCGTCACCACGGTGGTCGCGAAGGCCAGCGCGGCGACGAGATACTGGCCACCGAGCAGCACCGCGATGCCCGACGCCATGATCCCCCAGGCGGTCGTGGCCAGCCAGTGCGGATACGGGTGCGGCGCGGTGATGATCTCGTCGACCATCTGGTGCGCCGTGGACGGACTGATGAACGAATCGCGGATCCGACGGACGAGCCGGTCGACCTGCGCGAGTCGCGTGAAGTCCATCGAGCGGTAGTAGACCTGCTCCATCGTCGTGATGGGCGGGAGCGTCGCGCCGCGCCGGGCGCTCACCACGATCGTGTTGTAGGTGACGTCGACGTCCACGTCCTCGAGACCGTAGACGCCGGCGACGAACTTGATCTGGGTCTGGGTGTCGATGGCCCCGGTGCCCGAGTCGAGCAGCACCGCACCGATCTTCGTGGCGAGGTCGAGGACCTCGGTGATGGCCGCGACGTCGAACGGTTCGATCGGCTTGCGCGGCGACACCATGATGCTGCCGGGTTCGATGGTGTCGATCGTCGCCTGCCGGCTGCCGCTGAGCCGACGCAGGACACGGCCGATCTGTTCGCGCACGCAAGGCCTCCTCGGGTCGATGGTGGAGTGCTCGCGGGGTAACCGACACCCGGCCGGTTCAACCCTGACAGGAGACTGGATACACCTCCACCGTCCGGGCAGCACGGGCAGGGTCGGTGCAGGAGTCGGCAGCGGTGGTGGCCGGGGCCGCTCGTCTACGATCGCGGCATGTCCTCCGTGCAGATCAACGGTCCCCGAGACGGTCACACCCGCAGCGCCACGGTGAGTCCCGGAAGTCTCGTCTTCACCGCCGGCGCGGCGCCCATCGACGCCGACGGCGCGACCGTCGCTCCCGGGAACGTTCGCGAACAGGCCGTGCAGTGCATGAAGAATCTCGAGGCCGCACTGGTCGAGTCCGGCGCCACACTGCGCGACGTCGCCAAGATCACCGTCTTCGTCGCCGAGCACCTGCAGGCCGATCTGGTGGTCGCGTGGGACGCGGTGACCGAGGCCTTCGGCGACCACAAGCCGGCAGGCAGCCTGCTGGGCGTCTCGGTCCTCGCCTACGACGAACAGCTGGTGGAGATCGAGGCGGTCGCCGCGATCCGGGGCTGATCCGGCGGCCCGGGCCGGCCGGGTGCCGGTGAACCGGATGGCGGTCCGGCGGATATACTCGCTCGCGCGCCTCCTTAGCTCAGTGGTAGAGCACTCGCCTTGTAAGCGAGCGGTCGACGGTTCGAACCCGTCAGGGGGCTCGAGTCGCCCTCGTCCGGGCCGTCTCGGAGTCCAAGGACCCATTCGGCCGGGACGCGGGTGATCATTTCGATCCGCTTCGCCAGCGCGACGACGTCGCGCGGCCGCTGACGATCAGTCTCCCATCCGGCGAGCGATCCTGGCTTTACTCCGAGCGCGTCAGCGAATCCCCGCTGGTCCATCCCTGAAACCGCCCGCGTTTTGCGGATGCGGTCACCCAATGTCCACGTCGGAAAGACGTGTTCCCCGTGGTGTGCGTCTGCAGTCATGAACAAAGCATGGCATACGCAGGCAAACCGGGGCAATACTCAATTTCTGTGATTCACATTGCCTGCCGTCGTTGACATCACCTGCCGCAGCATGCTTGGTTTAGACCCATGCAAACAAAGCATGCTGCGGACGACAGGCTCAGTGTAGGTGAAGCCGCCGGCCTCATCGGAATCTCTGTCGACACGCTGAAACGCTGGGAACGAGCCGGTCGGATCTCTTCGACCCGCACTCCCACCGGGCACCGCCGCTTCCGTCGCTCCGACGTCGAGGCACTCCTCACCGATCGGGCGGAATCGGCATGAGCCCCACTGAGCGCGCATCCGCGCTCCGCTCCACATAAGACCCCCGTCGTCCGGCCGTGTTCGATGGGGAAGGCCGGGCGGCGGGATTTCCACCCTCAGAAGGGAATCCAGCCCAATGTTGTTCGATTTCGTGTTCCGCCATCTCGGATTCTGCATCGTCACCGCGTTCTTCGTCGGCGCAGGAATCCTCATCCTGGTCGACCTCTCCCGCTCCGCAATCGACGTCGACGCCCACGCGATGACTGTCCACAAGGGCGAGATCGTCGACCCCCAGGCGGTGCGGCGATGAGTACCAACGCCCACAAGCTCTACCAAGGCCAGACCAAGACACTCGAGCAGCGGGTCGAGCAGTACAACGAAGCCGCCGCCGATCTGGGCAAAACCTTCGACCAGCTCTCCGCGATGGGTGAGCCGTCGATGAAGGAACTGTGCCTTGCCCTGGGGAGCGCACTCGTCCAGTCGAACGTCCTGATCGCCCGGATGATCTCTGTTGGCCACGCCGAGGACGGCCTAATGACCATCGCCGCCGAGGCCGGCTACCTCACCGACAACCGTCACCCGGGTAGGCAGGTCGACTCCGATATCGACCTGGGCGAGCTGACCGACGAGACCCGACTTCTCATCCAGGAGGAGGGCATCACGGTCGATCCCGGAGCGCTCGCCGGCCTCACGGTCTCACTCGACTGCGGCAATGGCGTCGCGAAACACCTCAGCGCGAAAGGGTCCGACGACCTCGGTCGCGCACTCATCGCCGCCGCAGCGGCATCCCGGCACGGAGAGCGGGTGGACCAGTGAGCAACACGATGAACTACCGCGGCGACTGCACCGAGTTCGACCCGGAACAGATCGTCGGCCCCGACCTGCACGGCGCCTACTACCGAATCGTCGAAGCCGACTACGACCGCTCCGCCGACATGACGAAGCGCACGTTCCAGCCGATCCCGCCAAGCGAACTGTTCGGCGGCCAGCGATGAGCGCCGGCGCGGTCGAACTGATCCGCAGCATCCGCCAGCAACAGCCCGACCTGAGCGTGATCATGTCGATCCAGCCCCACCCCGAGGGCGGGGTCGTCACCGCCGTCACCGTCCTCGGCCTGCCGAGCAATCGATACCCCGTGACGCGTGAGGGCGACTACGGCGACGAGTACATGCTGTCGGTCCATGGCCCGGACCAGCGGGACCCGAAAGCGTCGCTGTCGGTCACCCGCTACCACGACGACAACGTCGTCGCCGCGTTGCAGACCGCCCTGGACTACATCGTCGCCCGGTCAGGGTCGGCGCAGTGACCTCGGCGTCGCGCTACGACAGCGCCAACATCCCGGCGAACATCGCCGACACCCCGACCTCGGAGCAGATCGCGAAGCGGCGGGAGGCCATCGGTCGCGCGATCGAGCAGCTCGGCGACGCGTGCGCCCGCAAGGGCGTCGACTTCGCGATCGTCCAGACCTCGCTCGTCGGGAAGCCCGCCCGCCGCATCTCGATCACCAACCAGCGCACCGGCGAACGCATCTCCGTCCACGGTGAACTCCTCGACGTCATCGACACCGCCCGGGACCGGTTGAACCGAGAGGACTGGGACCGATGAACGACACGGCCACACTCCTCGACACCCTCGATCAGCGCTGCGACGACGACCAGTTGATCTGCGGATTCGTCATCTCGCGGATGCGTTCCAACGATGAACCCCTCCCGCTGCCGCAATACCGGGTGAGTGTCATCGCCACCCGCGGCGAGATCACTGAAACCGCCGACACCCTCGCTGCCGCGGTCACCGCCGCCATCGGCCGGATGGAACGGGGGACCTGGAAATGGTGAACATCGCGACCCGCGTGATCCTGCGCGGACCGAAGGCGACTCTCGACGACGTCGCTGCGTTCGTCGCCGAGGCGCGCCACCGCGGCGTCTCGGGTGACGCCACAGTCCAGTTCCGCGGTGCGACCGGGCTCGGCGCGTTCGCCGCGTTCTCCGTCGACGTCCCTGCTCGCCCTCCCGCTGACCGCGGTGACGAGGACGTTCATAGCGTCGCGGTCGCCTGCGACTCAGGCTGCGGCCGCGAGGTGACGCTCACCTTCGCCGCCCCGAGCCCGGACGCAGCCGCCGAGGCCGCGATCGAGCGACTCACCGCTGACGACGGCTGGTCAGTGCTCGACGGAAACCATTGCCGAGCCTGCTCGCTACTACGCGCTGGATGGTCGGCAGCGCCTGGCCCCGACCAGGACGGCCACGAGATGAGCACGGAATCCGCAGGGGGAGAGTCGTGACCTCCGCCGTCGGATCTCGGATCCGCACCAAGTTCCTCGAGTCGGCGGAAGCTCTGCCCTGCCCCGAGGGCTGGTCGTGGACGGTCGTCGACTACGCCGCCTATCACCGGGCGTGCCAGGACGGCATCCCCACCCTGCACCTCGAGTACGGGTGCGACGACGACGTCGAATTCGTGTACCTCGTCGGCCGGCACGACCTCGCGACGGAGGTGGCGCCGTGAGCCTCGCCGACATCGACCGCAAGCAATGGGGAACCGACGAGCGCCGCGCCCAACGCGCGGAACGTCGCGGCGCCCCGCACCCCGACGACGTCATGCCCGACGTCGACCGCAACCGGCACCTGCGGATCGCCAACGGGCGCCCCGCATTCGAGCTCGCCGACCTGCCGCCCAGCAAACAGCACGGCATCCCGGCAGTCCGCGAAGAACTGATCTCGTTCTGCCGCCAGAACCCCGGCCGATGGGTTCGGTACAACGCCGCCGGAGCCGAGGACTCCACCCCAACGGCGCTCCGCCACCAGGTGCGACGCGCCACCGGTGGATTCACCCGCGGGTTCGAAGCGGCGCTACGCCAGGCCGGCGCCGACACCCCGAACCTCTACGTGCGGTACGTCCCGACTGACGGCGGTGACCGGCGGTGAACTCGATCAACTCGACGGTGTTCGTGCCCGGCCACAACCAGTTGAAGCGGTGCCGCGGCTGCTCAGAACTCATCTTCTTCGCCGTCACCCGCGACGGCCGGTCGATCCCGGTCGACCACAAACCCGCCGCGGACGGGAACCTCGCGGTCGCGCCGCTGCAGGACGGCGAGAAGCAGCCCCGCGCGACCGTCGTCACCCCCGGACAGGCCGCCGGGATGCGCGCCGCCGGCGTCCCGGTGTTCTCCCCGCACTGGGCTCGGTGCCCGAAAGCCGACGAATTCCGGAAACGTGCCCGCGCGCGCGGCGCCCGCCAGAAAGGACGGCCCCGATGACCTTCGGCCGAGTCCGCTACGAGGACATCGACAACCGCACCCAGGAGGCCCGCGCCGTGCAAGTCGGCGGCGACGTCCTTCGAGACGGTCGCTGGGTCGTCATCCACAAGGACGACGGCACCCGGACCGAGATCCCCGAAACGAACGTCATCTCCATCGACTACCCGAAAGGCGACGACCAGTGAACACCACCGCCGCAGACCAGCCCACCGCCGAGCGCAGCCAGTTCGCCGAGCGCGACAACTTCCGCGACCTCACCCCGTACGAGGAAGCGATCCTCCACGGCATGACGAAGCCCGCCTACTTCCCGGGCCGTGGCTACTTCATGGTGCAGGGCGTCTATCAGGGGTACGCCGACGATCGCGTGATCACCCACCGCGACGGCACCGTTGAGGTGATCCCGGACCCGCGGATCGCCCGCACCGAACGACGCCGCGCGCGGAACAAGGCGGGCCGGAAGTCGCGCCGCATCAACCGGATTCGGGCACGACGATGAGTGTCCGCGTGGAGATCATCACCCAGGCATCTGTCGACATCGCCGCAGGAGAAACCCGCCCAGCAATCCCGCTGTGCAGCGAACGCCGCACCACCCTGGTCGATCACCCGTCGGTGAACGACCTCTACACCGGGTGCCGCGGCCACGACGCGGTCGTCACCGTAGAAACCGAACTCGGCGCCGTCGAGGGACTCATCTTCGCCCTGCCGTTCACCGCCCTCTCCGAGTACGTCGACCAGGTGCGCGACGGCGACCTCGACGGCTTCGAGGACGCCCTCAACCACCTGCTGCCCCGGGGCCGGTCCCGCAAGTACATCGACGCCTACACCCTCGGCCAGGTCGAAGCCCGGGGGAGGGCCGAGTGATGACCGAACCCCGCACCCTCGCTGACGTCGTCGAACGCGTCGTCACCCTCGCCCAATACGACCCCGACGCCTGCGCGATCGTGTCACCGGCGTACGGCAACAAGGCACCCCACATCCTCGACGGCAAGGCGAACACCATGATCGCCGGCGTCCTGGAGCTCGGCGCCGCACTCGAACGTGGCCTGTCGTGGAACGTCGCACCCGCGTCGACGCTGCTGCGATCACTCAACCACCGGTGGGCCACCCCCGCGGACGTCGCCCGCGCCGACTGGCTCGACCGCGTCGCCGAAGCCGAACAGTCCGGCGCCACACGCCTCGCCTCGATCCGCGCCGCAGGGGAGGTGCCCCGATGACCACGTACGCATTCGTCGACACCGAGACGACCGGCCTCGACCGTGGCGCCGAGGTCTGGGAGTTCGCCGCGATCATCCGATACAGCGACGACACCGAGCACACCGTCCACATCCACATCGACCACAACTTCGAGCACGCCGCCACTCTCGACGAGAAGTTCCGCGTCGACCACGATGCCCGGTTCGGCGCCGCGACCGACATGTACGTCTACACCCGCGCCGGTGCCGCCAGCATCATCCACGCCGCTCTCGCGGGTACGCACATCGTGGGCGTCAACCCCGCGTTCGACGCCAAGATGCTCGAGCGGCTCCTCGACGTGGCGGACCTGCAGCCGTCGTGGCACTACCGCGTGATCGACCTCAGCGCGATGACGCTCGGATACCGCCTCGCGCAACGCCAGGCCGACGGATACGAGAACCTCCCCGTCGACATCCCGTGGCGCTCCGACGACCTCGCCGGCCAGGTGATGCCCATGGTGACCCCCGACGGCGACCCGATGTACCCGCGGCACACCGCCCTCGGTGACGCGCGCTGGTGCCGCGACTGGTGGGACGCCCTCACCACCCTGCGCGAGGAGGAGTACTGATGACCGCGATCGAGGTGAAGAACCCGCCCGCCCCCGGCACCCCGGAGTGGCAGCGCGTCGTGTCTCCGTCGAAGATCCCCGCGCTGCTCGGTGTGTCCCGGTTTCGCTCGCAGTACACGGTGTGGCACGAGATGGCCGGCCTGGTCGAGCCGGAGCCGATCGCCGCGGCGAGGCAGGACGACTTCGACTACGGGCATGCGTGCGAGCTCGCTGCCCGCGAGTACTGGCTGTTCAAGAATCCCGGGTGGCGGCTGTCTCGCGGCGAGGTCGCCTACCGCAACGACACTCTGCCGTTCCCGAACCTCGCGACCCTCGACCTGCGGGCGTCGCGCGGCCGCACCCGCAAGGTCGTCGAGGTGAAAACCGCACGCGACAAGGAGGAGTGGGGCGACGACGGCTCTGGTGAGGTGCCGGCCGACTACGCCGCTCAGGTGATCGCGCAGCAGCACATCACCGGGTGGACGTCCGAACCGGCCGACATCGTCGTGTGGTTCCAGTTCGGCATGCCGAAGATCTACCACGTCGACTACGAACCCCGGCTCGCTGCAGCGATGTTCGCGCGCATCGGAGCGATGTGGCCGTCGATCGTCGCGCAGACCCCGCCCCCGGACCTGGACGACTCGGTGTCGACGTACGAGACGGTCAAGGCGATGCACCCCGACATCGACGGGACGACCGCGGTCCTCGACCCGGCCCTCGCGCGTGACTTCCTCACCGCCGACGCCGACCTCAAGTCGATCACCAAGCGGCACCGCGGACTCAAGACACGAGTCCTCGACGCCATGGGCAACGCGCAGCACGCCGTCGCCGGCCACCCCGAACAGAAGATCGCCCGCCGCCAGCCCGGACAGCGTGGCTCCGTCTCGCTCTACCCGATCACCAAGACCGACCCCGACAGCATCACCACGAAGGAGAGCACCGCAGCATGAGCAGCACCGAAATCGCCACCAAGCAGGGCGCGATCGCCACACAGCCCACCTCCGAACTCGCCATCGCCCCCGGCCAGTCCGAGTTCACCGAAGCGCAGGTCGCCGCCCTCGCCCAGCTCGGCGTGCAGGACGCCTCGCCCGGGGACCTGCAGGTGTTCTTCCACCAGGCCAAGAGCACCGGCCTCGACCCGTTCAAGAAGCAGATCTACATGATCGGCCGCAAGACGAAGACCGGCGGCTACCGCGGGGAACCCGAACGGTGGGAAACGAAGTGGACCATCCAGGTCGGCATCGACGGATACCGGCTCGGCGGCCGCCGCGTCGTCAACGCCCTCGGCATCAAGCTCGACCAGGACGGCCCGTACTGGCACAACGGCACCGACTGGGTCGACGTGTGGCTCGACACAAAGAACCCCCCGCAGGCCGCGAAGTTCGTCATCATCCGCGACGGCGAGCGGCATACCGGCATCGCGAACTACTCCGAGTACGTCCAGACAAACCGCGACGGGTCACCGAACTCGATGTGGAAGAAGATGCCGGCCAACCAGCTCGCCAAGTGCGCCGAGGCCGCCGCCTGGCGCCACGCGTTCCCCGACACATTCTCCGGGGTGGTGTTCGAGGACGCGGCCCACCACACGGTGATCGACTCCGAGGTCGTCGATGAGGCACCGAAGAAGGAAGGCGGCCGTGGCGCCGCCGGACTCGCTGCAGCGCTCGGCGTCACCGACGAGGACGCCTCGGAATCGACTTCGAAACCGGAATCCGAGCAGGTAGTCGACGCGGAAACCGAACCCGCGCCGACGTCGCCCAACTCTCCGACTGCCGAGCAGGGCCAACGCGTCAACGAACTGTTCACCCGCGCAGGACTCACCGCCGACGACGGCACCGGCCGCGGGATCGTCGTCGCCGCGCTCCTGCCCGACCGTGATCCCTCCGCGGCGCTCACCGCGGACCAGGCCGATCACGTGATTGCCACCCTCGAGCAACTCGTTACCGAGGGAGAGAACTCCGGAACCGGAGACCAGGTGCTCATCGACACCGTCGAGAGCCTCATCACCGAGCACGACACGGAAGGACCTGCCAAATGACCACCACCGAACTCTCACCGAACGCCGCGCAGTTCGCCGCCACCGCCCAGGCGCCGAAGAAGAAGGCGCGCCCCGACCGCGACCTCGTCGTCTACTCGACGAAGTCCGGGAAGTGGCACTGGAAACTCATGTCACCCAACGGGAAGCTCGTGCAGGCTCGTTCCGGCCCGGACGGCTACAAACGGCGCGACGACGCCACCACCACCGCCGGCCGCCGGCTCCTCGCCACCATCGCCGACACGGCGGTCCGCCTCGTTGTCCACAAGGCCGACGGCACCATCGACGACCGCGGACTCATCTCGTGAGCTCCGAGCAGCACGTCGCCGACGCGAAGACGGCACTCGCCGACGCGAAGGCTGCGGGCGCCGGCGCCGCGGCGGGTTATCACCTCGTCGTCGCGCAGACCTCCTACGCGATCCTCGCGCTCGTCGACGCCCTCAGCAACGTGTCGCTGCCGAACTCGAACTACACCATCCACCACCGCCCGGAAGGAACGCCCAACCATGGCCCTCGCTTCTGAACCGCCACCCGAACTTCCCTCCACCACCGCAGGTCTCGACCCGGACAGTGACGGGCAGTACATCAAGATCCGCGTCAACGGGCTGAAACTCGACAACCCACCCGCCAAGGGCGAAGCCGTCACCCTCATCGTCAAGGGCACGTGCCACGAGATCCACGACAAGACGATGAAGGACGGCGAGGACAAGGTCGTCCACTACATCGACGCCGACTCGGTGTACGAGCGCGGCAAGGTCCCGATAGTCGACGAAGGACCGAAGGGTCTGTTCGACTTCGTCTCCGACCAACGGCTCTGGGAGACGGCGAAAGACGCCGCATTCGAACGCGGCGAAGTCCTCGACGACGTCGTCACCGGCTGGCTCCGCGACTACATCAACGCCGAACCCGCCGACGGCGAGAACCAGGGCGACGACGTCGACACGAAAACCGACGGCGGCCAGGTCATCCGCCCCGCGTTCTCCGACCAGAAGAAGGACGACTGACCGATGCCGTTCGTGCTGCTGGCCGTGGCCAACCTCGCCCTCTTCTGCCTCGCCCTCGCCGCCATCCTCACCGGCGGCTGGCTACTCCTCGCCGCCGCGTGGGCGCTCCTGATCGTCGAAGCGCTCTCCGTCGTCGGATGGGCACGGCTGGCAGCACACCGCGCCCGAAAGGACCTGCCCCAATGACAGACACCACCGAGCCGACCGTGCCGACATGCAGTCTGTGTCGGCGCGAACGCACCCTCGCCGACGCCTACGACTACAACCCCCTGCAGGTCATCACCGGCCAGCCCGTCGGCTGGTACTCCGGCGACGACGGCGAGGTCTGCCCCCATTGCATGGCCAAGACCCTGAACGGCCAGGTATGACGAAGCACAACAACCCGACGAACGCCGACATCGCCCACCGCGGCCTGATCCTGCGGGGCCAGGTCGGCTCCGGCTTGCACGGCGTCACGACCGGCGCCGACGACCGCGACGAGATGGGCCTGTGCATCGAGCCACCCGACTACGTCATCGGCCTGAACACGTTCGATCAGTACGAGTTCCGAACCCAGCCCGACCACCACCGCTCCGGAGCAGGCGATCTCGACCTCGTCGTCTACTCCCTGCGGAAGTGGGTGCGTCTCGCCGCGGCCGGCAACCCGACGATCCTGCTGCTGCTGTTCATCCCGGACCGCGAGATCGTCCACCGCGACACCGTCGGGATCAGCTACGAGATCCAGGCCGCCGCGGACCTGTTCGTCACCCGGCAGGTCGCAGCCAAGTTCGGCGGATACCTCGTGTCACAGAAGGAACGGATGCTCGGCCTGCGGTCACAGCGCACCAACCGCCCGGAGCTCGTCGACACCTACGGGTTCGACACCAAATTCGCCTATCACATGGTGCGCCTCGGTCTGCAGGGCGTCGAACTCCTCACCACCGGACGTATCCAGTTGCCGATCGCCGAACCGGATCGGACGTGGCTGACCGAGCTCCGCGCCGGGAAGCACACGAAGGAGGAGGCGCTCGACCGCGCCGATGACCTTCTGGCGCAGCTCAACAACCTCCGCGACCATGCGGCGCTGCCTGAGCGACCCGACATGGAGGCGATCAACGAGAAGCTCATCCGCTGGTACAACGACGGCTGGGACTGGCTGTGGTCGGAATGAGCGACTTCACCACCGACGACATCGCGATCGCCGTCGAGATCCCCGGCGTCTACGACGGCACCAGCGCGTACCTCCTCAAGGACGGCACCTGGCGAAACCGCTGGGACGGACTGGCCCTCCCGCGACGCCAACAGGCAACCGCGGCATGGATAGAGCAGAACGGCGACACCTTCCGCGAAGCCAACCGCGACCTACTCGACAGCACGCGATCATGACCCTCGCCCTGACCGCCGACGAACGCGACCTCCTCCGCGAAGCGCACCGCGTCATCGCTCCGATCGTCGCGACGTCCGGCATGACCGACCACGTGCGAACCAGCATGAGCGGCGGCGGAAACGGTCGCTTCTCCTACGCCGTGCGCGGCAACAAACTCACCGGCTGGTGGCCCACCCAGTGGAACCCAGAGCGCGAGGTGTCCATCACCCTCACCCGCGTGCAGAAGTGGGCCGACAGCCTCCCCGACGAGCTACGGGCCCGCGCGCTCGTTGCGTGGCGGGTCTACCCGGTCAACACCCGCGACATCCCCGCGCTCTACCGCATCACCCTCGATGCGATCGACCTCCAAGATCGACGCGCACCGGCGGATGGTCAACAACTCGACCTGTTCCAGGAGGTGTCATGACCTACAGCGACTTCCTCACGGCCAAGGTCGATTTCGATCGACATTACGGGTTCGATATCGACCTCGACGCGGTGCATCCGGTGTTGTTCGACCATCAACGTCGGATTGTCCAGTGGGCAGTCAAGGGTGGGCGTCGAGCGATCTTCGCCGCATTCGGACTCGGTAAGTCACTGATGCAGTTGGAGGTGTTGCGTCAGGTCCTGCACCAGGAGGGTGGCCGCGCGTTGATCGTCTGTCCTCTCGGGGTGCGTGGCGAGTTCGCGCGTGACGCCCGACTGGTCGGCACGGAGACGACATTCGTGCGCCGCGACAGCGAGGTCGACGGGCCCGGACTGTATGTGACGAACTATGAGAGCGTCCGCGACGGCAAACTTGACCCGTCGCTGTTCGTCGCTGTCTCGCTCGACGAGGCGTCGATCCTGAGGTCGTTCGGGTCGAAGACCTACCAGACGTTTCTGCCGATGTTCGCTGATGTGCCCTACCGGTTCGTCGCGACCGCCACCCCGTCACCCAACCGGTACAAGGAACTTATTCACTACGCCGGCTACCTCGGCGTCATGGACACCGGGCAGGCCTTGACGCGGTTCTTCCAACGAGACTCCACCAAAGCCAACAACCTCACCCTCTACCCACACAAGGAACGCGAGTTCTGGCTGTGGCTCAACACATGGTCGATCTTCCTGCAATCACCAGCCGACATCGGCTGCGACGCCACCGGTTACGACCTACCTGGCCTGGACGTCATCTGGGAAGAAGTCGACGCCGACCACACGGCCGTCGCTTTCGACCGTGACGGCGCCGCACCCCTGTTCAAGGGGACCGCGCTGTCGATGGTCGACGCGGCCCGGGAGAAACGAGCCACTCTGCCCGCCCGGGTGAAGAAGCTGACCGGTCTCGTCGCTCAGCACGATGCCGTCACAGGCGGTGACCAGATCATCCTGTGGTGCGACCTCAACGACGAACAACGCGCCATCGAACACGCCATGGACGCACTCGGATTCAGCTATTCGTCGATCTACGGATCCCTCGACCCCGACGAATGCGAACGCCGCCTCCAGGCGTGGCGCGACGGCAAGACGAAAGTCCTCATCGGGAAACCGGTGATGCTCGGCCAGGGCGTGAACCTGCAGCAGTGCAACACCGCGATCTACGTCGGCATCACGCACAAGTTCAACGACTTCATCCAATCTCAGCACCGGATCGTCCGGTTCGGCCAGACCCGCCGCTGCCGCATCTCCGTCATCTATGCCGACTCCGAGCGCGAGGTGAAGGCCTCCCTGCTCGACAAGTGGGCACAACACCGGGAGTTGACCACCAACATGACCGACGTCATCGCCGAACACGGCCTGTCCCAAACCTCCGTGCGTGATGCCCTGAAACGCTCCATCGGCGTCACCCGCAACGAAGCATCCGGCGACCGGTGGCTCCTGGCCAACAACGACTGCGTACCCGAAACCCGCAGCATGGACACCGAGTCTGTCGACCTGGTCGTCACCTCGATCCCGTTCTCCAACCACTACGAGTACACCCCGGCCGTCGAAGACTTCGGCCACACCGACGACAACGCCCACTTCTGGGCCCAGATGGACTACCTCACGCCCGAACTGCTGCGAGTCCTGCGCCCCGGCCGCGTGTACGCCTGCCACGTCAAGGACCGCATCCTGTTCGGCGCCGTCACCGGCGCCGGGATCCCCACCGTCTCCCCGTTCCACGCGGAAGCGATCTTCCACGCCCGGAAACACGGCTTCGACTACCTCGGGATGATCACCGTCGTCACCGACGTGGTGCGCGAAAACAACCAGACCTACCGCCTCGGATGGTCTGAGCAGTGCAAGGACGCGACGAAGATGGGTGTCGGGTCACCGGAGTACGTGTTGCTGTTCCACAAGCCGCAAACCAACCGTGAGAAGGGCTACGCCGACACCCCCGTCGTCAAGGACAAAACCGACTACTCGCGGGCTCGCTGGCAAGTCGACGCGCACGCCTTTTGGCGTTCCGGGGGCGACCGGCTGCTGACCACCGACGAACTCGCAGGCCTTCCACCCGAGCAGCTGTCGAAGCTGTTCACCGAACAGACGTTGCGGCAGGTGTACGACTACGAATCGCACGTCCGGATCGGGGAAGAACTCGACGGCCGCGGCGCACTGCCCGCCACGTTCATGAGCCTCGCCCCGGGGTCGTGGCGCGACGACGTGTGGCACGACGTCAACCGGATGCTCACCCTCAACGGCGAGCAGAAGCGCCGCAACGTCCAAATGCATGTGTGCCCCTTGCAGATCGACATCGTCGACCGCCTCATCAACCGATTCTCCAACCCCGACGAGCTTGTGTTCGACCCGTTCGCCGGACTCGGCACAGTACCCCTACGCGCACTGAAACTCGGCCGCCGCGGCCGTGGAGTGGAACTCAACGCCGGCTACTGGCTCGACTCGGTGAAGTACCTCGAAGCCGAAGAACGCCGCCACGACATGCCCACACTGTTCGACTTTGAGGACGTGTCATGACCGGCAAAGCAGAGCGTCCGGTGAGTCACCGCGAGATGAAGCCCCTACCCGGGGTCCTCACGACCGCCGAGCGGATCCGGTACCGCCGATGCCTGTGGTGCGAGTGGCATCCCGAAGCGCAGGGCCACCACCCCGACTGCCCGACACGACTACACGACAAGGAGGCGCAGAGTGGCCCTCAGTAGACGACTGCGCTACGAGATTCTGCGGCGCGACAACCACACCTGTCGGTACTGCGGAGCGTCCGCGCCGGCGGTGCCGCTCACCGTCGACCACGTCATCCCCGTCGCGCTCGGCGGTCTCGACGATCCGACGAATCTCGTCACCGCGTGCCGCGACTGCAACAGTGGCAAGGCCGCCACCTCACCTGACGCGACGATGATCGCGGACGTCCAGGAGCGAGCGCTCCTCTGGGCGGCAGCCATGAAACAGGCCGCGGAGGAACGCGCCGGGGAACGCGAGTTTCACCAGTGGATCCACACATGGTTCCGCGCGCGCTGGAATCGGTGGACGTGGACCGACGCTCGCGGAGAGAAGCACAGCGTCCCGCTCCCGGAGGAGTTCACTGTTTCGCTCGATCGCTTCCTGAACGCCGGACTCGACGACGGCGACTTTGACGAGCTCATTGACGCCACGATGACCGCGCGCTCCTCGGACGAGTGGAAGTACTTCTGCGGCTGCTGCTGGCGGCGAATCCGACAGGCACAGGACCGTGCCGCCGACATCGTGGCGGAGGTGAACGACCGTGGCTAACTCGGGCGGGTTCATCGACGAATCCATCTGGCGCGACCGGGACTTCCGTGCGCTCCCTCGAACCGCCCAGGCGACGTTCGCTCAACTGCTGTCCCAGAAGGAACTCGACCGCGCCGGCCTCCTGCCGCTGCAACCGACGAAGTGGGTCAAGGGCTGCGACGCGATGACTCTCGACGACCTCACAGCCGATCTCAAGGCGCTCGAGGACGCTCGGTTCATCATCGTCGACGAAGAGACCGATGAGCTGCTGGTGCGGTCATACATGCGGCGCAGCAACGTGATCAAGCAGCCGAACCTGCTGAAGAACGCACTCAAGTGCGCGAGCATGGCGGCGTCCGATCGGTTGCGGCGCGAACTCGCTGTTGAACTGCGCAGATTGGGGCGATCCGATACCCGTGCCGTGGCTGAGGAGATCGACCCGACGACCAATCCTGAGAACCCTTCCAGAACCCCAACGGACGACGTTCCGAACCCCAACGGAAGCCTTCCCGAACCCTTTAACCCTTCGGGAACCCCAACCGAACCCCGGGGAGTGGGAGAGGGAGAAGGAGTAGTTACGTCTGTAGGTGGTTCAGTTGGGGGGTCGCACGCGCGTACCCACACACGCGAGGCTCCCGAATCGGCCCAGTCCCACGACGCGCCCCCACTCACATGCTCTCGGCATCCCGAAGGAACCGACCGGCCCTGCGGCCCATGCAAAGACGCTCGCCAGCACCACGATGCGTGGCTGGCTGACCAGAGTCGCCGCGCCGCCGCCGCCCGATCCGAAGCCGCCCGCACCGCAGCGGAACTCCGCGCCGCCGAGATCGCCAACTGCGACCTGTGCGACAGCAACGGCTACCGCGGGAACCGCGTGTGCGACCACGACCCAGAGACCGCCGCCCGCGCAGCCCGCGGGATGGCACTCGTCCGCGAACAGCTCGCCGCCTCAGCCTCGAAAGGAAGCTCGTCGTGACCCAGCCCCACCTGCCCGACTTCGCCGCGCACATCCCGTGCGACTCGGCCAGCCCCCGCGTGGTGTGCACCGACCCCGCGGTCTACCGCGTGGTGATGCACCCACCGAAGACGCCGGACGACCACACGTGCGGCCACCACGTGACGCTGCTGTGCGGGCACTGCGTGCAGGTCGTCCGGAACCACGTGCGCCGCACCCTCACGAAGAAGGGCGCACCGCAGCCTGTATGCCCGGTGTGCGACATGCGGTTCTACGCCATCCGTGACGTGATGCAGGAGGTGACGGAACTGTGAGCACCGAGAAGCGTTCCAAGGTGGTCGCCGTCGACACCAGCGACAGCGCCGACTCGCCGATCGAGTGGCGCATCCACGTGATGCGCCACCCCGACGGGTTCGGGCGGCTCCCGGCCGGCGGCCCGTCGGCCGAAGACGTCCCGACCGATGCGCTCCGCGCACTCCTCGCGTTCGCCGTGAATGGCCTCGCCCTCTCCGGGGTCGGTGAGGCGGCCCAGATCGTCCGCGACGAATTCGCCCAACACCAGCCAGACGAGGTCCCAGACACGGAGGTTGTCGAACCGTGAAGCAGTGGATCGAAGACCAAATCCGCGAGGTCGCCCTCGGTGTCTCATGGGCAGCCAGCCGCCTCGCCGAGCGTCTCCGGAAGCGGACTCGTTCATGACCGCCATCGTCGGCCTCGACCCGTCCCTCACCAGCACCGGCATCGCGATCCTCGCCCGCCATGACGGTGACGACGTCGCTCACGTCCGCACCCTGCGGTCCGTCGGCCACCAGTCGACCGACTCGAAGTCGTGGGTCCACCGCTCCCGCCGCATCGTCACCCAGACGCGGTTCGTCGTCCAGGCGATCCCCCGCGACACCGAACTCGTCGTCATCGAGGAGATGCCCGCCCACATGAAGATGCAGCACTCACTGATCGACCGGTGGGTCCTGTGGTTCGGCATCGTCTCCCAGCTCGACGCGCTCGGAATCCCTGTTGCCGTGGTGAATCCGGCGACCCGCGAGAAGTGGGCGACGGGGAAGGTCGTGCGGGGCCTCGACCCGAAGGACCGCAAGGCCCGCGTCACCACCGCCGTCCGCGACCAGTGGGGACCCCACATCGAGCAACGCATCAGCAACCACGACGAAGCCGACGCCCTCACCCTCGCCGGCATGGGGGCACTCCACTCCGGCTGGACACTCCCGTTCGACGTCGGGACCTGGCAACACAATGGCCTCGCATCCGTCACCTGGCCGAAGGAGGACGCGTGAGCACGTACCACTACCTCGAATGCTCCTGCCACAACCCGCCACTGACCTCTGACGAGGAGGTCGAGCAGCACCGCGGTACCGAAACGCTCGAGAAGGTTCGAGAGCTGGTCCGCAGACGCGATGTGATCCTGCCGCTTGTGCGTGCCGAACTCGTCGACTACCCCGATGACCGGTACCTGCGGAACGCACTGACGTTCCTCAACGATCACGAGCACTGTGTGATCGGACTCGTCACTGAGTACGGGGAGCGGGAATCGATCCGATGACCGTTTGCCCGCGCTGCCATCTCGAGGTCCCGGCCGCCGCCGACGCCTGCGACTGCGCCCCCACGCCCCCGCGTGCACCCGAGCCCGAGCGGCCCGCCGTGCCGGTCTACTCCGAGAACATGCGCGTCGACCGAGACCGAGCATTCACCCAGCACGCCAACGAGAGGCACCCGAACCGATGACCCAGCCCATCGACGCCGGCCTCAACCCCCACGCCCAGGACCGCCTCGTCGAGAAACTCACCGACATCCACTCCTGGCTGTCCGAAGACCTCGACGCCACACTGATCCGCGACACCGCGTTCCGCGACAACTCGGAGCGGGTCTCCGGGAAACGCGCCGACAGCGAAGGGCCCATGCCGTACGACGACGCCGCGGCCGAAGCGGCACGCGAACTCCACGGCGCGCTCCGCGCTGCCGTCCTCTCGGTGTGCACCGAACGGGGACTCACCTGGCCCGGGGAACGCCGCAGCCCCTACCTCGCCATGTGGCTGTCCCGGCACATCGTGTCACTCGCCGTGTGCGACAACGCGACCCACATCGCCCACACCATCACCGCCGCCCACAAGACCGCATTCGCCGCCGTCGACACCCCCGTCCGCCCCCACTTCCACGGCTACTGCGAGATGTGCGGCCAATCCCTGTGGTCCCGCGGCGGCGACACCCTCACCTGCAAGAAGTGCCGCCGCGTCGTCGACACCGACTATCAGCGCCAACTCGTCGACACCGAACTCGAAGGCCGGTTCTTCACCGCCAACGAACTCGTCGACGTCGTCCGCGACCGCTTCAAACTCGACATCAAACCGAAGACCGTGCACGACATGGCATACCGGCGGCGCGAACGCCTCCCCGTCCGAGGCCGCACCCGCGACGGCCAGAAACTCTACCGCGCCGGCGACGTCTTCCACCGACTCCGACAACAACAGGACCGACGACAGCAAAGGAAAACCCCATGACCGCACCACTACCGCCCATCCGACCCAACGATGACGCGCAGGCCCAGTGGGTGCGCGACTGGCTGATCAAGTCGCATGCGAACCTCTCGATCACCTGGCAGCGTCAGAGCGGGCTCGGCGACGTCTTCCGACTGTTCTTCGGCGAGGCCGAGGCCGCACCGCCGAGCGGAGTGTGGATGGCGTACAACAGCGACCACTCGTCCGCCGTCCCGTTCCCGACCGAGATCGAAGCACTTCGCCACGCCGTCGCCTACCCCGGCATGCAGGCACGACTGGTGCAGTGGGGGACCGACGTCACGGACCTGAGTGAGGCCCGATGAGCAACCCACAGGCCGACGAACTCGCGCAGCAGCTCGTGACCCAGGCAACGTCCGAAGGTCGAACAGTGATCGTCGTCGGCAAGGGCGCCCACTGCACCGACCTCTTCGACCGCATCGTCGCCATCGACGAACTGCCACAACGCCGATCCCGCTCACGCCGCTACATCCAGTACGCCAACGGCGCGAAGATCCTCCTCTGTCCCGCCACCCCCGACGTCGCACGAGGACTGTCCTGCGACACCCTCTGCATCCTCGCCCCCATCACCGAAGCAGCGCGCGCGTCCGCCGAGCCCACGCTGTCGAGCACGGCCGAACCCATGATCCTCAGCACCTTCGCCTACGCACCAAAGGAGGACTGACCGATGAACCATGCGAGCATGACGCGGGCCGCGTCCCGCTGGATGCGTCACCGCGGTTGGACCAAGCTCGAGCACGACGACACCCTGCGGTCCAGGATCGCCCGCGCTGTCGGCGACTGGAACCGCTGGTACTCCTGGGGTCGCCCGGTCATGTGGCTCGTCGGCCGCTACGACTGCGGCTACGCGGGACCGCCACGCGGACGCGACCTGTGGTGGATCCCCACCCAGTACGTCGAGGGCATCGCCACATCCCTCGTCGCCGACTTCGACCAGCGGTTCGGCTGCTACACCACCACCGAATTCCGTGACGTCGACACGAGCCGAGGCGACATTCCGTGGCGGATCTACGACCTCCAGGACGACGGCCGCACAACGAAGGTCGGCCTCTACCCCAACCACCCCGACCACGGCGGCCACATACAACCCCTCCCGTGGCAGGACATCAACGCGGGCCTGTTCGTGTGGTGGTTCCTCTGGCAGCACAAAGCCCGTGCCCAGTGGTTCGGGCTGCGCCGCTGGATCTACTACAAGGCGCTGCACGCAGCCGTCCACGGCAAGGTCCCGTTCACCTGCCAGCAAACCCCACCACCACGCTCAGGCGGCTACTCACATTGGCACTGCGAACTGGGACGAAAACACAAGGGGCAACACAGATTCCGTAACTACACCTGGACAGCGAGCCGCGTCAAGTACACGCCGACAAGCTCAGATGCTTGACAACCCTTGACAAATCCCGAATCCTGAAAGCTCAGGTTGAGGTGCTGTGCCCGAACGGGCCAGCACCTCTTCTCATTCACCCGTCGCGGCGCGGTCGTGCGCGCACACCTTCGACACCACACACCCCGATGCTGGGCTGGCATCCAATCGTGTGGTGACCGGGCCTCCCCGCACCGGACCGAACACGCAGCACCCGCGCCGCGACGGGCCCCCAACCGACACGAGAACCCCATGGCCAGACGCCGCCCCAACCCCGAACAACGCGGACTCGGACACGCACACAAACAGCAGGTCAAACACCTCAAAACCCGTCACATCGACGGAACACCCTGCTGGTGGTGCGGCAAACCCATGTACCTCGACCGCACCCGCAACCCCGACTACAACCCCACCAGCCCCGACCCCGCATCAGGCAGCCTCGCCGGCGACCACACCCTCGCCCGCACCCACGGCGGAACACTCGCCGACCGACTCCTCCACGGCCGCTGCAACAAACAACGCGGCGACGGACGACACGACCACACCCGCCCAGCCCTCACCGGACAACACCAACCAGCCCCCACCACCCACCTCGCCATCAACTGCTGGCCCTAACAGCCCACCCACACCCCCCACCCCCCCCAAAAATCCTGAAAGGGGGGCCTCGCACGCCACTCGCCGGTGAGTGGGATTTTTTTGCGGGGGACCTGGGGGTTTCGGGCAGGAATCGGAGGGTTCTGTTGACGCTGGCCCTCGATATGCGCGGTTCGGATGTGGTGGAGGAGCTTTCACTCGAGGGTGACTCCGTCGCGTTGCGGTTGATGATCCGCGAGGTCGGCAGGCTGGTGGATCGGCTGGCGAAGCTGGATCTGATCCTGTCTGGCGACGTGTCGACGTGGACGAAGCTGGTGACGGGGAAGGACTCGGTCATCGAGGTGCGTGTCGATCACGCTCTCGCGGAGGCGCGTCAGCAGACGACGTCGCTGCGTCAGCTGCTCGCGGAGATCGAGCGGCAGCGCGGCGGCAACCCCGGAGGGGGTTCCGGTGGCAGCGGCGACGAAGACGGCCTCTCCGGGCTCTGATCTGTCGGAGTGGCCGCGGCTGGAGGGCCGGCAGGAACCGCGGCTGCTGTCGGAGTGGGATGGCGACGACTCGGACGGTGTGAAGGCTGTCGAGCTGGGTCGCCGGGTCGGTAAGAAGGCGATGCCGTGGCAGTCGACGATGCTGCGGGCGTGGATGCGGCGTCGTCCGGATGGGTTGTGGACGCATCCGGAGTGCGTGGCGATCATCGCGCGGCAGAACGGCAAGACGCTGCTGGTGATTCTGCGGATTCTGTGGGGTCTGTTCCTGGCGAATGACCGTCAGGGCGAGCGGATTGTGTACTCGGCGCAGCGGTGGCCGACCGCCGAGGATGTGTACAAGCGCGTGTGGGCGATCATCGAGGCCCGCCCGTGGCTGAACCGTCGGGTCGTGCAGCACACGTGCTCGGGTGGTCGCGGGATGATCGTGACCGACCGGGGCGCGCGGTGCGCGTTCGTGACCCGATCGGCTGACCTCGGAAAGGGTTTCGACGAGGTCGACCTCGTGATCTACGACGAGGCGTACAACCTGACCGACACCCAGACCGGTGCGCTCGACCCAACGCAGACGGCGTCGGCGAACGCGCAGACGATCTACCTGTCCACCGCGGTGGATGAGTCGACGATGCCGAATTGCCAGGTGCTGGCGGCGATCCGGCGTCGCGGTCTGGCGAACGAGGAAGACCTGTACTTCGCCGAGTGGTCTCCCGAGGATGGGATGCCGCTCGACGACCCCGACACGTGGGCGTTCGTGAATCCGTCCTACGGGGTGATCCAGAAACCGCGGTTCCTGCGGACGAAGGCCCGCAACGCGAACACGTCGAGGAAGCGGCGGATCTTCGAGCTCGAGTTCCTCAACCGCGGGCACTGGCCGAAACCCGAGGACGATGTCGAGCTGCTGGTCGACCTGGAGGAGTGGTCGAAGATGCGGTGCCTCACTCCGAAGCTGACCGGGCCGATCGCGTTGGCGCTGTCGCGGACTCGTAACCGGGACCGCTGGGCGTTGGCCGCGGCGCAACACCGCGTCGACGGCAAGGTGCACGTCGAGGTGGGCTACTTCCGGCAGGCGACCGCGCAGGAGGTTGTGCGGTTCGTGCTGGCGGTGCTCGAGCGTTCCGACCCGGTCGCGCTGGTGATGGATTCGCACGACAACGCGAAGTCGGCTGTGCCACTGCTGACGGCGGCGGAGGTCGAGCCGGAGCTGTTGTCGGCGTCGCAGTACGCGGAGGCGTGCGGCGGGTTCCTCGACGACGCGACGACGAACATGCTCTCCCACGCGGGAGACGCGGAGATCCTGCGGGATGCGGTGGCGGACGCGACGAAACGCGATCTGCCGAGGGGCGACTTCGTGTGGGACGACTCGGTCGGCGACAGTGCGGCGCCGTTGAAGGCGATCACGTTGGCGCGGTGGGCGCTGATCACGTTCGGCGCCAGGGCGAAGAAGAAGCCGGCGTCTCCGTCGAGGGGGACGGCGCAGCGGACGAGCACGAGCCGGGTGACCGGCGAATTGGACCTGATGGCAGCGGGATTCTAGGGAGGTGACACGTGGCAACTGAACCAGTGGTGAAGCCGCCGAAACCGGCGATCCGTGAGAAGGGCTATGTGCACGGCCAGATCTCGGCGGCCGAGGCGGGGTTCTCCCAGTGGGAGATGTTCGAGCGTGTCCCGGACCTGCAATGGCCGGCGAGTGTGCAGACGTTCGCGCGGATGCTGCGCGAGGATTCGCGGGTGTCGTCGCTGTACGCGGCGATCACGTTGCCGATCCTACGGGCGCAGTGGCGGATCGCGCCGAACGGGGCGCGTGACGAGGTCGTGGAGTTCGTGGCCCGGAACATGCGGCTACCGATCGACGGCGCCGAGGACGAGCTGAACTATGGCCGGTCGAAGGGCCGGTTCTCGTGGAAGCACCATCTGCCGCAGGCGCTCACCGCGTTGCCATACGGGCACAGCGTGTTCGAGCAGGTGTACCGCGAAGAGGCGGGCCGGTTCTGGCTGCGCAAGCTCGCTCCGCGTCCGCAGCGCACGATCTCGGCCTGGAATGTCGCGCTCGACGGCGGGCTGATGTCGATCGAGCAGATGGCGCCGGCGTCGAACTCGAAGGTGATCTACGGGCCGAAGCCGCTGTCCATCCCGATCAGCCGCCTGGTGGTCTACACCCGCGACATGGAACCCGGCATGTGGGTGGGGAACTCGCTGCTGCGGCCGAGCTTCAAGCACTGGCTGATCAAGGACGAGCTGATCCGGTACCAGGCGATGGCGATCCGCCGCACCGGCATGGGTATCCCGGTCGCGACAGCCGCCGACGGCGCGTCCGACGAGGACGTCGACAAGCTCGCTGACATGGCGATGGCGTATCGCGGCGGCGACAACGCAGGCGTCGGCCTCCCGTTCGGCGCCGATCTCAAGCTCGTCGCCCCGAACGGCAATCTGATCGATATCGGCGCCGCGATCGCCTACCACGACAACATGATCGCGATCGCCGGTCTCGCGCACTTCCTCAACCTCGAAGGCAAGGGCGGGTCGTACGCGCTGGCCAGCGTCCAAGAGCACACCTTCTCCCAGTCGGTGCAGACCGTCGGCGAGCAGGTCCGCGACACCGGCAACGCCCACGTCATCGAGGATCTCGTGGACATCAACTTCGGTCTCGACGAGCAGGCTCCGCTGCTGGTGTTCGACGAGATCGGTTCCCACCAGACCGCCACCGCCGCGGCGCTGAAGATGCTCGTCGAAGCGGGCCTGCTGTCGCCCGACATCCTCGTCGAGCAGAAGGTGCGCCAGCACTTCGGGATCCCCGCGAAGACCGAAGACCCGGCGCCGACGCCGGCGCCCACGCTGGCACCCGCCGCGAGCACACGCCCGCGAGCAACCCACGCTACCGGCGCGAATCAGGGGACGTTGTTCTGATGGTCGACGTCCCCGCGACGCCGGTCCTCGCGACCATCCCTCGTGTCGAGCTCGGCTCGGTCGGCACCTGGAACATCTCGAACATCGCCGGATGGCATCCGACCGCCGAGGACTTCGCGTCCGCGGTCGCCGCGCTCGACTGCCCCGGCGTGCGACGCCCGGTCCTCAAACCCGGACACTCCGACGGTCCCGGAGACCCGACGATAGGGCTCGTCGACAACCTCGCAATCACCGACGACGGGCAGACCCTCGTCGGCGACTTCGTCGGTGTGCCAGCGTGGCTCGCCACCGCCGACACCGAAGGCCGCTCGGTCATCGCATCGGCCTATGCCGACCGGTCGGGCGAGTGGGAACACAACTACGTGTGCCAGCTCGGCCACACCCACCCGTTCGTGCTGCACGCGGTCGCGCTCCTCGGTGTCGAGCGCCCCGGCATCGGAACTCTCGAATCCCTGTACGACCTGTACGCCAAAGCGCCGCAGGAGAAGGAGAAGGCCATGGCCTCAACAGCTCTGGCGTCCGTGACCGTCGATCAGGTGCGCGCCGCGTACTACAACGGTCCAGCCGCCACCAACTACAACCTGTGGATTCGGGAGATGCTCGTCGACCCGCCGCAGCTAATCGTGCAGAACGACGCCGACAGCACGCTGCTGAAGGTGCCGTTCACCGTGGCGGACAACGACGTCACGTTCGGCGAGCCAGTGAAGGTGACGGTCGAGTACGTCGACTCCACCCCGGTGACCGTGACTCCCGAGGAGGGCGAACCCGAGCAGGTCGCCGCCTCGGCCCCAGCCGTTCGGTTCGCATCGCGCGCCGAATCCCGTCCCGGCCGCCCGGTCGGGACATCGAAGCCCGCCGCGGGAGCGGACGGGGTAACCACCGAAGGAGGCTCAGACGTGGAGATCACGAACGAGCAGCTGGCGGCCCTCCGCACCGCTCTCGGACTGGAGGACGACGTCGACCTCGACGGCATCATCGGTGCCGCCGAGGAGGTCGCGCAGAAGGCTGCCGACAACACCGAGGACTCGACGACCACCGGAGACGGCACGCCGCCGGCGGGCGACGCGACACCGTCGGGAACTCCCGCCGCCGCATCGGCCGGCGCCGGACTGCCCGACGGGGTCGTCGCGATCGACGCCGGACGCCTGGCGACGCTCGAGACCAACAGCGCCCGGTTCGCCGAGTACCTGGAGAACGAGCGCAAGGCGGGCATCGAGACGACGCTCAACTCCGCGATCTCCGAGGGCCGGATCACCCCGGCGAACAAGGAGACCTGGCGCAAGTCGTTCGACGCCAACCCCGAACACGCCCGCGAGTTGCTGGCATCGATGATGACGCCCAACTCCGCCGTCCCGGTCCACGAGCTGGGCCACTCGACCGAACCTGCCGACACCGCCGACGTCCGCGAGGACCCGGCCTACAAGAACTGGAGCGTCTGACATGCCCGGAATCGTCCAGGTCACCCAGGGTGGCCCGAAGACCTTCACCCCGGCCGACAATCAGGTCATCAAGGGAGGCCAGCTCGTCGAGGCCCGCACCGGTGGCCGCATCGGTGTCGCCGCGGCGGGCAGCCTCAAGGTGCTCGGCGTCGCGCTGACCGACGCTGTCGCACCCGAGGATTTCCCCGGCGCCAACGGCACCGACGCGATCGGCCGCCCGGTCGTGTCCCTCGCGCCCATCCCCACCACGGTGGCCGTCGCGTACGCCGGCACCGAGGTGAAGGTGACCTACGCAGCCGACGCGACGTTCGGCGACAAGCTGATCGCCGCCGCGAACGGCCAGGTCACACCGGCAGGCGCCACCCCCGACGCCCGCACGATCGTCGGTATCTGCACCGAACCCGCTGGCGTCGACGTGTCCGAAAAGGCAGTCGGCCTGATCCGTCTCGCCTGAGACACGAACCCGAAAGGACCATCCTCATGGCCAACACCCTCGTGAGCGTCAGCGACGGACCGAGCTTGACCGTCTCTGACCTCGTCAAGAACCCGCTGTGGGTGCCGACGAAGCTGAAGGAGCTGATGGAGAACCAGTTCATCAGCGAGGCGCTGCTTCGCAACGGCGGCAAGAACGACGCCGGTGTCGTCGCGTTCCGCGAAGGCGATCCGACGTTCCTCGACGACGACGTGCAGGATGTCGCCGAGTTCGGCGAGATCCCGGTGAGCGCCGGTCGTCTCGGCCTGCCGCGCGCCGCGTACGCGACGAAGAAGGCTCTCGGCGTTCGCATCTCGAAGGAGATGATCGACGAGAACAAGATCGACGCGGTGAACAAGCAGATCACCGGTCTGCGCAACACCTTCGTCCGCGCGAACGATCGCGGCGCGAAGGCACTGTTCTCCTCGCCGGCAGTGCCGACGATGCCGGTGTCCGAGCCGTGGGATGACCCGCTGGGCAAGCCGCGTAGCGACCTGGCGAAGGCGATCGAGGAGATCTCGACCGCCACACCGGATGAGGCGACCGAAGACGAGTACTACGGCTTCGAACCCGACACCATCGTGCTCCATCCCGGCCTGCTCGCCACCCTGATGGACAACGAGCAGATCCTGAAGGTGTACCAGGGCAACGTGGCGAACGAGTCGATCGCCTACACCGGCGCGATCCCGGGCCTGCTGATGGGTCTCAACGTGATCAAGTCGCGGACGTTCCCGATCAACAAGGCGCTCATCCTCGAGCGCGGCACGGTCGGCTTCTACTCCGACACTCGGCCGCTGCAGTTCACCACGCTCTACCCGGAGGGCGGTGGCCCCAACGGTGGCCCGCGCGAGACCTGGCGTTCGGACGCCTCGCACAAGCGCGCCATCGGCCTCGACCAGCCGAAGGCCGCTCTCTGGCTCACGGGGCTGGTGGCCTGAGCCATGGCTGAGTTCGTCCTGACCGCATCGCGTTTCGACTTCGTCGTCGAGCGCGATGACAAGGGCCACCCGATCAGGGTGATCAAGTACCGGCGCGGCGATGCCGTGACGGGGCTGCCCGATCATCAGGTGTCGCGGCTCCTCGCGGCCGGTGCGATCGCACCGGCCGCCGAGGTCGAGGAGGTCGTCGACGCGGCCCAGAACCTCGATCAGGCGACCGCCGACCTCGCCGACGCTCAGACCGACGTCGAGGAGGCGCGCGGCGACGCCGCCACCACGGTGAGCGAGCTCAACACCCAGCTCGCTGAGCCCGTGCGGCCGAAGATCACCGCCACCAAGAAGGTGTGGGTCGAGTACGCCGTGGCTCGCGGCTGGAACGCCGAGGACGCCGAGAAGCTCGACAAGCAAGAGCTGATCGAGGCGCTGGCGTGACGAGTGGAGAGGGGACGGCACCGTTCCTGACGACCGATGAGTTCATGGCGCAGTGGCGTCCTCTCTCCTCTGCCGAGCGCATCTACGCCGAGCAGCTCCTCGCCGCAGCGGCTCGCCGGATCCGCCGCAAGGTGCCCGGCCTCGCGGCCGACGACCCGGACGCGAAACTCGTGTCCTTCCAGGTCGTTCGGTCGGTCCTCGAGTCTGACGAGGCCCGCGCGTCGATGCCCGGTCTCAGCACCTTCTCCGAGACGGTGGGCGAGAAGATCACCTCCGGGAAGCTGATCAACCCGGACGCGTTGCTGGTGTTCACGCCGTACCACTGGGAGCAGCTCGGTGTGTCGTCGAAGCCGCAACCGCGGTGGAACTTCCCGCGAAACGACTACTGATGCCGCAGTTCTACACCGAGCAAGTGCAGATCGTCCGGCCGGTCAAGGTGTCGGACAAGTACAACCCCGACGGCGAGATGCTGTCGTGGGAAGGGGCGCAACGGCTCCCGGTTCCGTTCAAGGTTGAGGTGCAGCCCCGCACCCAGTACGAGACCGACGAGAACGGCACCCGCGTCGCGACCCGAACCGTGTGGTGGCTCTGCACCCCGCGGGGCAAGAACCTCGACGTCGAGCCGACCGACCGGATCGCCCACGCGGGCCGCGACCTCGACGTCGTTGGCGAGATCAAGCGCTGGCCAGCACCCGAATTCGAGTCCGGCGTCGACCACGTCGAACTCACCCTCGAATACAAGAACGGATAGGACCTGCCATGCCCAAGGTTCCGAACAGAGTCACGATCGACCGCAAGCAGCGGAAGGTGTTCGTCGACGGTGTCGAGTTCCCGTGGATGATCGCCGAACAGGGCCCGGACGTCGATGACATCGCCAACCCGCACGCGATTCCGACCGTCACGATCCCGATCATCGCGGCCGACGTCGAGGTGATTCCCGCAGGTGACCACGTAATCACCTACGGCGACC
Organism: Gordonia sp. ABKF26; assembly: GCF_041103195.1. Classification (NCBI taxonomy): domain Bacteria; kingdom Bacillati; phylum Actinomycetota; class Actinomycetes; order Mycobacteriales; family Gordoniaceae; genus Gordonia; species Gordonia sp. ABKF26. The sequence goes on along the minus strand of NZ_JBGCVZ010000003.1, from coordinate 5,211,296 downwards.
GCGGCGGCCGGACTTCGGAAGAAGTCATGGACTACCTGGATAAGCGATGACCGAGCAGCCGACACCCTGCGAGGTCGTGTTCGACTACGCCCGCGACGTCGTCGTGTTCGACGGGACGGATCTGCCGTTCCCGCTGTCGGCGATCCGGGCGAGGGCGGTGGCCGAGGATGGGCACGCGGTCGTGACGCTCACCCTCGACGTCGACCAGGTCCGCACGGTCGCCGCGCTGCCAGAGAAGCCGGAGGAACCCGAGGAAGCCCAGCCGGCGCCTGGTCCGGAGCAGCGGTTCGAGAATCAGCTCGACGCGATCCGTCGTCAGAACGGGACGCGTCGTGGCTGACGATCTGGTGCGGATCGACGCGGACCGCATGTTCCGCGAGCTCAACCGGATGCCGCGCGTCCGCCGCGCCGTACGCGCCCGGGCCCGCGGGATCGCCGCCCGCGCCCGCCGTATCGACCAGGCCGAGAACGACGGCCGCGCCGACATCACCCTGTCCGAACGCACCATCGGCAACGGCCGGTTCGTCGTCCACGTCGAATCGACAGACGCCGACGGCGAGCACGGCAACTCCACCACTGTCCGTCGACGCACCCTCCGAAGGGCCATCGGCTCCCGATGACCGACAACGGATTCCCCGACGCCCTCGAGAAGGTGATCGGGGCGCTCAACACTGCCCTCCCGCTGGCCTACGTCGGCGACGAACTTCCACCCCAGACGGCGCTCGAGAACCGCCTCCCGATCGTCCTCGTCCAGGACGTCCCCGGCGGATCCCGGGCGGTGCCGTGGCAGGCCGGCGGCGGCCCGCTCATCGACGTGTTCGCTGCCGACTTCTACATCCTCGGCCGCAACCGAGAACAGTCCCGCGAGTACGCCGCCCGCACCCGCGGGATCCTGTTCTCCCTCGTGTATCGCGACGACATCGAGATCAAGAAGGTGATCGAGGTGTCGGTGTTCTCCCGGGCGACCGATTTCAACCCGCGCGTGAAGCGCGAACACGGCGAGTACCACTTCCACATCGGCCGCGACACAGCCTGATTCGCCCCGCGGCACCCCAGATCCGGACCTGCCAGGACCGTTCACCGCAGACCCCTCCGATAGGGGCTGCTTCCACATGCCTACACGCAGAATGAGGAGGACGTGATGGCAGTCCCAACCATCGATGGGTTCAAGGCCGAGGCCGCGCGCGTCGGCGTCACCGGCCGCATCGACATCGCATCGCTCACCGCAGGTGTGCTCCCGCACGACATGAGCAACCTGACGACCACCGGTCCCGGCGGCTACACCAACCTCGGATACATCTCCGACGACGGTGTCACCGAGGGCCGCGACGAGGACAACCAGGAATTCGTTCCCTGGCAGGAGAACTCGGCGATCCGCTACGAGATCACCAAGTCCGTCGTGACGCTCGAGTTCACGCTGTGGCAGTCGACCCTGGCGACCGCCGGGTTCTACTACGGCGTCGACGCGGACGACATGTTCCTCAACGACGACGGGTCGGTGTTCTTCGACGAGTCGGGCAAGCCCGACGTCAAGCAGCACAAGCTGGTGCTGACCGTCGTCGACGGGTCGCGCGCCCGCCGCACCTGCCTCGCGGCCGCCCAGGTGACCGAGCGCGGCGAGATCACCTACAAGTCCGACGAGATGATCGGCTACAACGTCACCGTCACCGGCTTCCCGGGCGAGGACGGCCCCGACGGAAACGCGCTGTCGCGCCGCCGGATCTTCATGGAGGGCTGGGACACCACCGGCCTCCAGGAGTACGTGCCGCCGACGCCGTAGCCCCCAAGACGGGTGCGGGGCGGGGAGTTTCCCTGGCAGGTCCGCCCCACCCCGCACCCTTGCACCACCTCTGGACCTGCCGATCTCTGAAAGGGGCCTGCCATGGCTGACATCGATCTCGACCTCTACATCGCGCAGCGTGAGGAAGCTCGCGCCAACGGCGACACGGAGGTGTACACGTTCGACTTCGAGGGCAAGTCGTTCGACAAGACCGACGGTGACACGTTCACCTTCAAGTTCCAGGGCCGCGACTGGGTCGTCCGGGACATGCAGTTCCTCACCGACGCCGAAAAGGACCAGCTCGAAACGCTGACCGCCGACATCGACGTCGCCGCCTGGTACATGGGCGAAACCCAGTACGAGGAGTTCCTCGCGGCCGGCGGTGAGTCGTGGATGTTCAACCAGGCATTCACCGACTACGGCAAGAAGATTCGCGACGAGCTGCAGGGAAACCCTACTCGGCGGAATCGCTCCTCGCGCCGCGCGGCGTCGAAGAAGTCGAAGCAGCGCTAGACGCGACGTACCCGGGTCTGTGTGACCCGGCCAACGCGCGGGGTGTTCTCGCCCGGTATCACCGCGGCGAGATCACCCTCCGCAAACTGCGGGTGCTGATCGACGGTCTACCCCAGGGCCGGACGGCGATCGATCAGGCCAAGACCGGTGGGCAGCAGTGGGGCTGGATCGAGCAACTGCTGTGGATGCAAGTGCGTCTCATGCAGATCCAGACCGCCAGCATCTCCAACCGGCTCGGAAAACCCAAGGTGAAGGTGCCCAAAGAGCACCCGAAGTACCCGTGGACCGACGTCGACGAGGACGAGCCCACGAAGTACGGCAACCGTGGTGACCACTCGTCCGAGGACGTCATGGCGTTCCTCGACACTCTCTGAACGACCCCCGACGGCAACCGCTTTCGGGGGTCGTTCTGTCTCTCTTTCCCAGATCGGAGGTGGAATCCGTTGGCCGAAGAACTATGGCGCCCCGTCGTTGGCTACGAGGGCTACTACGAGGTATCCGACCATGGTCATGTCCGGTCGCTGGACCGTCTGGTGGAGGCGTCAGACGGCCGGACCCTGCGGATTCAGGGTCGGGATCGGAAGCTGTGGCGCACGCCGGACGGCCACCTGAAGACGAGCCTGCACAAGGACGGCGAGTCGCGGGTTCCACTGATCCACCGACTGGTCATGGACGCGTTCGTCGGACCCTGCCCGCTCGGGATGGAGGTATGCCACCGCAACGGAGTCGGCACCGACAACCGGCTGAGCAACTTGAGGTACGGCACTCGATCCGAGAACTCGACCGACCAGGTTCGGCACGGCGTCCACAACCAGGCGAGGAAGACGCAGTGCGACCGGGGGCATGTGTATACCGCCACAAGCACATACGAGTATCGAGGCCGCCGAGTGTGCCGCATTTGCCGAGCGGCACTGAAGCGTGAACGCCGTCGTCTGAAGGCCGCGGTCTGATGGCCGAGGATCAGGTCTGGGTCCCAGTTGCCCCTTCGATGAAGGGGTTCATGGCCACAGTGGTGAAGGAGGCGTCGGGCGCGGCCCGGGCGGGCTCCGCCGGGATGGAGAAGGAGTTCGCGCGCGGCGGCCGCGAGTCCGGACGGTCCGCTGCGCGCGGCGTCGACGACGGCCTGTCCCGCGGGAACATCGGCGTCAACTCGGTCAAGGCGCGGATGGCGAAGCTCGCCGCCCAGATGCGCGGCATCGGCCGCACCGCCGGCCACCAAGGCGCGCTCGGCGTCAACGACGGATTGAACCACATCGACTACACGCGTGTCGGCGACGAGCACGGCCGCTCCTACGGCCGTGGTTTCGTGCGCGGTGTCCGCAACGGCCTCGTCGGGATCGCCGCCACTGTGGGACTCGTCAACGCCGGGTTCCGGGGAACCGTCCGACACATCAGCACGATCGCCACCGCCACTATGTGGGCGTCGAGGATCATGCGGGGGTTCGCCGTGCAGGTGATGGCGGGCGCCGTCGCGATGCGGCTCCTCGCCGGTCAGGGGTTGGCGAAACTCGCCGGCTGGCTCCGAGCGGTCGCGGCGCTCGCTGGTCGTCTGGCCCGCGACGTTGCGCGCGCGACTGCGGCGGTGCTGGTCCTGTCTGCCGCGGTCCGGACCCTCGGCCGCGTCATGCGGGTCACCCGCGTGATCGGCATGCTCACCGTCGGGCTCGCCGCCCTCATCGGCATCGCGAGCACCGCGGCGCCCGCCCTCGCCGCGCTGAGCGCCGCGATCGTCACCCTCGGGTCGGCGGCCGGCGGTATCGGTATCGCCGGACTGTCGGCGCTCGGCGCGTCGATCGCCGGGCTGAAGGTCGGCCTGATGGGCGTCGGCGACGCGTTCAAGGAGATGGGCACCTCCGGCGCCGGTAGCGCGGCGAAGGTCGTCGACAACACCAAGGACATCGCGCGCGCCGAGCGGGGCCTGACGAAGGCGGTCGAGGCCGAGAAGGACGCGCAGGAAGACGTGTCGAAGGCCCGCGACGACGCCCGCAAGAAGCTCCGCGACCTCGATCTGCAGCTCCGTGGCGCCGCGCTGTCCGAGCGCGACGCCCAGCTGTCGCTGCGGGAGGCGCGCGCCGACCTCGCGAAGGGCGGGTTCGAGACCGGCACCGAGCGCGAGCGGGCGGTCCTCGCGGTGCAGGAAGCCGAACTTCGTCTCGCCGAGGTGCAGCGCGACAACAACGACCTAGCGAAGGATGCGGCCTCCACCCGACGCAAGGGTGTCGAGGGCTCCGACGAGGTCGTCGCCGCCCAGGAGCGGCTGCGCGACGCCACCGAAGCCACCAGGGACGCACAGGAGGCGCTCGCCGACGCCCGCCAACCGAAGGACACCGGAGCGAGCGCGGCCGCCGACAAGCAGGCCGAGGCGATGGCGAAGCTGTCCACGAACGCCCGCTCGTTCGTCGAGTCCGCGATGGGTGTCAAGCCCGCATGGGACGCGATGCAGCGCGGCGTGCAGGACACCCTGTTTGCCGGTCTCGCCGAGCGACTTCCGCAGCTCGCCGACACCTGGCTCCCACGACTCGGCGGCGCACTGCGCACCGTGACGGGCGGGTTCAACACCGGCGCTCGTTCGGTCGTCGACTGGATGAACTCCGCGCAGGGCATCCCGATCGTGTCGTCGTGGCTGCGCACCTCGTCGGGTATGGCGGCGCAGGCCGGTACCGCGCTCGGCGCGCTCGCACCCGGACTCGCTTCGATCGCCGCCGGCGCGGGTGAGGCGTTCGCCCCCATGGTCGCGGGCGCGACGGAGGGCGCGACGTCCCTGTCGAACATGCTGGTGCAGGCTCAGCAGTCGGGCCGCATCAAGCAGTACTTCACCGACGCGTTCAACCAGGTGAAGACGGTCATCCAGAACGTCACCGCGGTCGTCGGCCCTCTCTGGGCGGCGTTCATGCGGCTCGGTCAGATCTCGGCGTCCGGACTCGCTCCCGGGATGCGGTCGGTCGGCGCGGCGATCACCCAGGCGACCCCCGGCCTCGTGCAGATGGCCGAGCGGTTGATGCCGGCACTCGGTCAGGCGCTCACCAACCTCGCTCCGATCATCCCGGGAATCGTGCAGGCATTCTCCCCGTGGGCCACGATCCTCGCCGTCATGGCGCCCCACATCGCCACGGTGATGTCGCACCTCGGGCCGATGGCTCCCGTGCTGCTGACTCTCGCGGTGACGGTCAAGGCGATCACGATGGCGATGACGCTCTACAACGCCGTCATGGCCGTCGCGTCGGTCGCCCAGGGCGTGTTCTACGCCGCGACCGGACGCAGCACCGCGGGCCTGCGGGGCAACCTCATCGCCCTCGCCGCGCACCGCGTCGCCATGCTCACCGGCGCGGTCGCCTCCGGCATCTTCGGCGCCGCACTCGCCATCGCAACGAGCCCCATCACCTGGATCATCGTCGCGATCGGCGCGCTGATCGCCGGGCTCGTCCTGTTCTTCACCAAGACCGAGATCGGCCGCAAGATCTGGACCACCGCATGGAACAGCATCAAGGCGGCGGTCGCGGTCGTGTGGTCCTGGCTGCAGCAGACCGTGTGGCCCGCCATGATGTCCGCGTTCCGGATGCTCGGCGCCGTCGTGATGTGGCTGTGGCGCAACGTCATCACACCCGCGTTCAACGCCATCAAATGGGTGATCGGCGTCGCCTGGAACGCCGTCAAGCTCTACTTCGGACTCTGGGTAGGCCTGTTCCGCAACGTCATCGGACCCGTCGTGATGTGGCTGTGGAACACCATCATCTCGCCGGCGATGCGCGCCATCGGCGCCGTCATCGGCTGGGTGTGGAACTCCCTGATCAAGCCAGTGTGGGACTCATTCCGACGCAGCCTCGACATCCTCGGTGAAGCCTTCAAATTCCTGTGGAACAACGTCATCAAGCCCACCTGGGATGCCCTCGGCGCCGGGATCAGTTGGGTCGTCGACAACATCATCACCCCCGCGTGGGACGCCCTCAAGTCCGGACTGAGCGCGGTCGGCGGATTCTTCGACACCATCGTCACCGGGATCGGCAACGCCTGGGACAAGATCAAGAGCTTCGTCGCGAAGCCGATCAACTTCGTCCTCGGCACCGTCTGGAACAAGGGCCTGCTGCCCGCGTGGAACACGATCGCCGGGTTCCTTCCCGGGCTCAACCCGATGAAGCCTGTCGCCGAGGTCGCGTTCAAGGATGGCGGCCCGGTCCCGATGGGCTCGGGTGCCAAGCGGGGCAAGGACTCCGTCCACGCGCTGATGATGCCCGACGAACACGTGTGGGATGTCCGTGACGTCCGACGTGCTGGCGGTCACGGCGCGATGTACCGGATGCGCAACATGGTCGACTCCGGGCGCCCGTTCACCTGGACCCCCGGCGGTCTGAGCCCGGTGTCCGAGGGCGGCCCGCTGCCTCGTTTCGAGAAGGGCGGCGCGGTCGCGGCGGGGCAGAAGCTCTCCCCGATGCCCGGTGAGGGCGGGTTGCAGGCGATCGGTCAGCTGATGCGCCGCATCATCTTCAAACTGTGGCCGAAGATCAAGGACATCGGCGGCTACCGCCAGGACAACTTCGACGAGCACCCGTCGGGTCGCGCGCTCGACGTGATGGTCGGCTCGGACAAGAAGCTCGGCGACCAGGTGAATGCGTTCGCGCACGCCAACAACCCGAAGTTCCCTCTGCAGCACTCCATCTGGCAGCAGGCGATGTGGTACCCGCCGAAGATGCGGCGCGAGCCGATGGGCGACCGCGGATCGCCAACGCAGAACCACATGGACCACCCGCACCTGTGGTGGAAGCCGCAGAACGTCAACCCGAACGTCGTGCCCGAAGGCCTCGTCACCGACGGATTCGGCGGCCCGTCGACCGCGGAGATGCTCAATATCGTCAAGAAGAAGATCTCCGAGATCATCGACAAGGCTTTGAATCCCATCAAGCAGGGCCTGACGTCGATCGTCGGTTCGCCGCCCCCGGAATGGCTGGGAATCCCGCCGAAGATCTTCGACATCACCAAGACGAAGGCGATCGAGACGGCGTTCAATCTGGCGGCGAAGCTCGGCGACAAACTCAAGGGCGCGTACGACGCGGCGAAGAAGGTCACCTCGATCGTCACGAACGTGGTGAAGTCGCCGTTCAAGGCGCTCGGCGGACTGCTGCGCGACCAGGGCGGTTACCTGCCGAAGGGTCTGTCGTTGGTGCGCAACGAGACCGGCAAGCCCGAGGCGGTCCTCAACTGGGACCAGCTCACCACCGTCAAGGACATGATGGAGGCGTTCCGAGCTGTGTTCTCGGGGCAGTCGCCGGAGGCGGCGAGCGCGGCGCAGCAGCAGATCTCCGATCAGATGGCCGCGCGCCACGAGCAGGAGATCAAGGGCCTCACCGGTCAGCAACTCGCCGCGGTGCAGAAGCGCCACGACATGGAGCGCAAGGCGCTCGAGGACAGCACCGCTCGGATCGAGGGTTACCGGGCTGGCGCCACCACGATCCGCGACACCCCGATGGTGGCGGCCGAGTCGATGGCCAAGGACACCGCCGACTTCTTCGGGTTCGGGAAGATCTTCGACACCATCTCCGGTCTCATCCCTCGAGCAGGGGACGCCGCATCAACCGGTACGGCCGGCGGGGCGGGCACCAGCTCGCTGAGCACCACGACGACGCCCAGCGCGACAGACCCGGTGTACGGCGACGGCACGACGATCGAGCAGGGGCAGACGCCGTCGACGACGAAGATGCCGGACCTCGCGCCAGGTGGCTGGGAGCGGTACCCGTTCGCGATCACCGAGCAGGCGAAGAAGATGGGTCTGCCGAAGCGTGCCGCGATCATCGGGAACGCGACGGCGCTCGTCGAGGTGGGCGACCCGATGAAGATGTACGCCAACACCGCCGTCCCGGAATCGTTGAAATTCCCGCACGATGCCGTCGGCTCCGACCACGACTCGATCGGCCTGTTCCAGCAGCGGCAGGCGGGCTGGGGCACGGTCGCCGACCGGATGGATCCGCACCGCTCGGCGAAGATGTTCTACGACGCGCTGATGAAGGTCCCCGGCTGGGAAACCATGGACATGGGCGCGGCGGCACAGGCGGTGCAGCGCAGCGCATTCCCGGGCAAGTACGCCGGCCGGATGGCGCGTGCGACGGAGCTCGTCGACAAGTTCGGCATCTACGACCAGGGCGGCTGGCTCAAGCCGGGTGGTCTCGCCCTCAACCTGTCGAAGCGTCCCGAGCCGATCCTCAACGGCGCGCAGTGGGCGTCGATCGATTCGATGCTCGAGGCGCTGCCGTCGGCGGCCGAGTTCAAGTCCGTCGCCGACCTCGGCGCCGCGGCGATGCGGTCGAGCGGCCGGATGCCGAACGAAGGCGACGACGCCCAGTCTTCGACCGGGCACCGCGACGCCCCGCTCGTCTGGGTCGAGAACCAGTACACGCATGACCCGGATGAGGCAGCACTCAAGACCGGACGCGAGGTTCGCCGCGCGACCCGGTCCGAACAACTCGTGGGCGGGTGGGGATGAACAACCGTGCAGTCCTGACCGATCACACGATCGTCGAGTGGATCTCGCCGAAGGGCGAACGCGTCCGCCTATCGGGTGCGAAGAAAACCGCACCACCCGAACTAGGTGCGTGGCTGTCCACGGGCGGGATCGACGGCATCGGGCACCTCGACGTGAAGGCGCTGTTCGATGCCGCCGCCCGCCAGTGGGGCGAGGACTACGTCGGCGAGACCCTCGATCACGCGGAACTCGATGTGCCGCTGTTCATCCTCGGCGCCAACCCGGACGACTTCCGACGCCGCGTCGAGCACCTGCGGACACTCATCCGCCGGCACGAGGTCGGGTGGCTCGCGGTGTACACCAACTCCACCGGGTGGAGGTGGGTCGCCGCGCGCCTCGGCTACCTGAAGCCGACGTTCCCCTTCGACCCGAGTAGGACGTCGGCCGCCAACTTCGAGCTGATGCTGATCGTCGAGCACCCGATCCCGCGGGCCGCCGATCACGCCGACTCGTGGAAGAACACGACCAACACGGGCAAGGGGTCGGTGTCGATCTACCCGGGCCCGCTGTGGCAGGCGTGGCCGCAGTTCGCGTTCCAGGGCCCGGGACGGCTGCGGTTGCGGTACGCCGGCAACGACGTCGACCACCCGTTCACTGTTGTCGCGGGCGAGACGATCCTGATCAACACCGACGAGGCGCGCCCGACGATCCGATCGGCGAAGACCGGACGCAACCTGTGGCCGCTGATGAAGGGCCGCAAGTACACCCACCCCGTGCCGGAGGGTGAGGTGACGCGCGTCGACATCACCGTCACCGGCGGCAACACCAACACCGAGCTGTGGGTCATCTGCCGCCAGCAGTACGAGGGGCTGCTGTGAGCGTCCGCGGAGCGTTCGCGACGCTCACCCACGACGAACAGACCGAACGCGACACCTACAAGAACCCGAAGGCGGTCGTCGAGCTCCGCACCAAGGAGATGGCGATCTGGTCGATCTCCGGTGACTACCAGGATCTGAAGTTCACCGACAAGAAGTCAGCGGCCGGCGGGCTGACGATGTTGCTGCCGTGCGATGACCACTACGGCGACTACCTCGACGGACAGCCGAAGGCGACGGTCCGGCCGATCGTCGTCCGGCTCCCGGGCTACACGACGTTGTGGTTCATCACGAAGTTCACCCGCACCCGCAAGGGGTTGAAGCGCTACTACGAGGTCGAGGCGATCGGCGCGCTCGAACATCTGGCGTGGATCCGGCTGTGGCCCTGCCCGTGGTCTGTGGCCGAGTTCCAACCGATCAAGTACTGGTTCGGGCTCGGCCCGTCGGCCAGCATGTGCGCGCTCGCGTTGACCGCGAATCTCGTTCGGCTGCAGGGCGAGCTGTTCTCCATCCCGACGGGCAACCTGTTCTCACCGAGCGCGTGGAACGTCGTCAAGAAGGCGCTGCATCCGATCATCGTCAACCCGCGCAACAAGTTCATCGGCGACACATCGAAATGGGATTCGGCGTCGTGGCGGATGGACGAGGCGCTCACCGCCTTCACTGAGGTGTGTCAGGCGAACGACCTGCAGATCGTCTACCAGTTCTTTGACCCCGACGTCGACCCGCAGCCGTTCCCCGAGTTCATCCACCTCGACCGTCCGAAGCTGATCATCGACTTCGTCGAGAAGGGGCAGCCCGTCGGTTGGACCGGCACCGCGATCGACGGGTTCTTCCGCACCGGGATCCAGATGGGGTCCGACCTTCTCGGCTGGGTGTTGTACCCGATCCTCGGCGACGACGGTTACCAGAAGTACCTCGACCAGGTGGAGGGGACGATCGCGAACAAGCCGATCGCGGTCTACACCACCGGGAAGTACACGCCCGCTGACGAGTACGAGCAGACCACCCACACGGCGATGGCGTCGCGGGTGACGGCGGGCGGCAAGTCGCCCGAGTGGGTCAACACGCTGCTGGTGACGGGCGCGAACATGCTGCTGTCGGGGATCGGGGCGGCGGTCGGCGCCGCGCTGGTCGCCGCGACCGGCGGTGCGGCGGCACCGATCCTGCCGTTCCTCACCAACCTCGAGCTCGGCGCGTTCGAAGGTGTCGTCAAGGACACCGTGATGGCGTTCCACACCTCCGAGGACATCCAGCGCGCCAACGAGGCGGGGCCGTGGCGGTTCCGGGAGACGTTCGCAGAGAGCTCGTCGACCGGGCTGTCGATGGAAACGCTGTCGGGGATGAAGTCGGCGCACTGGGCGACGAGACCGTACATCTCGCATGCCATCTCGGTGCAGAACGGTTCGCCGTACTACATCGGGAAGGACCTGCAGCTCGGCGACCTCGTCGGTGTCCAGATGGCCGACGGGAAGGTCGAGGTCGAGTACCTCGAGGAGATCACCTACGAGGACTCACGCAGCGTGCGCGGCAAGTTGACGCTGCAGATCGGCCGGCCCGACGCCGAACGCGAACCCGGGTCCATCGCCCTGGGCAAGATCCGCCGATTCGGCACCTGGCTCACCCGAGCAGCACTGAGCGAATGAAAGGAGCAACACTGCAATGAGTTTCAGAACAGCGTACGGCTACAAGTACTCCGAGAACGGTTGGCGGATGTGCAACCGCGACGAGTGCGTCACCATCACTGTGGCGGGCATGGGTCTCCACGTGCGATCCGGCTACGCCGCCGAGGTGCTCGGCGCGTGGGTTCGCTGGTACCACGAGAACGTCGAGCGCATCGACCTGTACAAGCCGCTCGACGACTGGGGATGGTCGAACACCAACGACGTCGCCACCTCGAACCACCTGTCGGGCACCGGGGTCGACCTCAACGCCACCCAGTACCCCTGGGGCCGCCGCGTCATGCCGGCCGACCGCATCGCGAAGGTGCGCCGGGGACTCGCACTGTTCGAGGGCAACATCTTCTGGGGCGCAGACTGGTCGCGGGCCGACGAGATGCACTACCAGCTCGGGGCCGGCACCGCGGCCGGGGACGGGGCATCGGACAAGCTCATCGACTTCGTGCAGCGTCGGATCAGGGACGGCCGACTGGTCGACTCGGTCGGCGCAGCGGCTCTCGACGTGGGGCGCGTCAACGCGTTCACGCAAGGCTTCATGGGGCCGATCGGTTCCGACGCGAAGGACAGCCGAGAGCAGCTGTGCGGCTCCGGTTCCCGAGACGCCGGCGAGTTCGACGGCTGGCCGCAGCTCGGCCTGGACACATTCACCGACGGCCTCGCCGCAGTCCTCGAGAAGGCGGTGAACCGATGAAGTGCAAACACTGTGGTCTGACGATGCGGGGTGAGCCCGGCCACTGGCTCCACGCCGAGGGCAAGCAACGGGGCAAGTCACGGTGCGCCGTCGAGCCCTACGGCTTCAATGCCGAGGCGCCGGGCGAGGAGTGCCAGTTCATCTGCGCTGGTAGCGACGGTAACGAACCAACGCACGTCTATCCGGCGGGTGATCGCTGATGGGCACCTACTGGGCCGATGTCTCGCAGTTCCAGCGATTGGCGAATGACGAGTATCCGCATCGGGTGTTCTCGTTCCGCACCAACAGCGGCGACCAGCGCGACAAGAACGCCGCCGCGAACCTCGACTGGGCGCTCGCCGCGCTCGACCGCGGCGACCTCGACATCGTCATCCCGTACTACTTCTTCCGCCCGGGCGCCGCGAACTGCGACCTCTGGCGAGAAGTGGTCACCCGCAACGGCCGGATCGACCCGCGCATCGTGTGCATGGTCGACGTCGAATCCGGCAACGGCTCCTCGCAGGGCGCCATCCCGAACCGCGACCACTCCGTCGAGATCAACGACGAGATCCGCCGAGTGCGCCAGTGGCTCGGCGGATCCCGGGTGATCGGCTACTACAACCCGCGCGCCGACCCCTCTCTGTGGCAGTCGCGCGGGAACGTCCCGCTCGTCGTGCCGCACTACGGCGTCCGTCCGGGCGAGTCCTACTCGTACCCGCAGCGCTTCGCGCACCAGTACTCCGACCGCGTGCCGTGCGCCCCGTTCGGGCCGTGCGACGCCAACTACACCGACCTGTCCATCCCACAACTCAAGACACTCTTCGGAATTGGAGGCACCACCATGGCCACAGACGTCGACAAGATCAACGAGTTCACCCGGGCGTTCAACGCGGCGATCGGCTCGGACACCAAGGACGTTCGCGAGCAGCTCGTCGGTGCCCGCGACCTCGTCTACAAGACCGTCGACGGCAAGAAGGTCGTCGACATCGAGAAGTCGTTCCCCGGCTGGCCGCAGCTCGGGAACCGCACCGTCGTCGACGCACTCGCCGCCATCGGCACCGCGCTCGGCATCCCCGGCTTCTACGACCCGCTCGGGATCGTGAAGAACCCCAACGACAGCAAGGAGAACTGAGCATGTCCGTACCCACTCACGCACCGCTGACCGCGTTCATCGAGGACGTCGCCGAACGCGCCGTGAAGACGTTCGTCCAGAACCTCGCACTGTTCCTCGTCGCAGGCGTGTCCGTCCTGTCCGTCGCCTGGGGCACCGCGCTGCAATCCGCGGCCCTCGCCACCCTTGCGACGGTGCTGCTGGCGCTCGTCGACGAGCGGATCGTCGCGGCGAACCCCTACGTCGAGGCGCTGATCCGGGCGGGCCGCACGTTCATCGCGACCGTCGTCGGGTCGATCCCGGTCGTCGTCTCAGCTGATCAGGCAGTCACGTTCGCCGATGTGAACTGGACGCAGGCCGGCGGGCTCGCCGGCACCGCGGCACTGATCTCCCTCGCAACCTCGATCGCTTCGCTTCCCATCGGTCCGAAGGGCACTCCCAGCCTCGTCGTCAACGGCGGGGTGCGAGACGAGCCGGTCGCGTAGAACCCATGCCCTGCTCATCGCTGATGGTCCGCCCACTGGTGGGCGGGGTCGAAAGGTGTGCCCGTGACCGACAATCCCCCGGAGACTCCACCGCAACGAAATGGGCTGCCACCGTCGTGGCTGGTCAACCTCGTCGCGGTGGTCATCCTCGTCGCTTGGATTGCCAGCCTCGTTGTCCGAATGATCGACCCGGCTCGCGCCCTCCCACCCGTGGTCGACGCACTGATGCTGATGGTCGCGGGATTCCTGTTCGCGGGCAACCTCAAAGACCGCTTCACTGGCGGCAGCAACGGGGGAAATAGCAATGGACCCAACTGATCTGATCCTCGAACTGGTCCGAGCCATCGGCTACGGAACCATCGGCGTCGTGATCGGTCTCGCCTTCACCTGGCGCCGTGCCACCGTGCACGGCGTCGAGGTGCGGGTGCCGACCGCGCGTCCAGACAAGCCGGTGTGGAAGCGCATCATCGGCGCGCTGCTCGTGCTGGTCGCGGTGCTCAGCATGACGCAGAGCACCATTTTCACGGCCCGTCAGTCGGCGTGTAACGACGAGTTCCGGCGGGTGATCAAGGAGCGCAGCGAGGCGTCTCTCGAGCAGTCGGAGCTGTGGAGCAAACTCGAACGTGAGCTGGCGGCGATCGGCCCGGCGGTGACGCTGGAGAAGCAGAGCGAGATCGTCGCCGCCCGCAAGCGCTACGTCGAAGACTTCGACCGGCTCTCGGAGCAGCGCCGCGCGAACCCGTACCCGGATCCGCGATGCTGACCCCGAAGTTCGTCGTCACGGTCCGCGGGATCGGTGAGCCGATGGGCCGGAACATGCTGACCCCGTTCGTGGATCGGCTCGGCGACGGGTGGACGCACATCGAGGTGCCCTACCCGGCGGCGTACGGATTCGTCAACGGCCAGCGCAACCCGAACGCCCCGGACTACGAGACGACGAAGCGGCTCGGCCGCGCCCAGGTGCGGATCGAGCTGGCGATCATCAGGGCTGAGCACCCGCACGCGATCGTGGTGCTCGCCGGATACTCGGCCGGCGCCGACATCGTCGACGACCTCGCCGTCGAAGGCGTGATGGCCGAGTTCCCACAGGTGAAGCTGTGCGTGGTAGTGGCGAACCCGTCGAACCCCGGCTCGAATGGGCTGGCCGACTACGGGATCGCCGCGCCGGAACGCGGCCGCCAGCACGTCGACTCGCGCGTCATCCCGGTCAACCACCCGGGCGATGTCATCTGCTGCTGCCCGCCGCGGTCCCCGCTGCGCGTCATCGCGACCCTCACACCGCGGATGCAGCTCGCCGACCGGTCGGTGTGGGTGCGGGACGTCCTGGCCAAGCTCGGGAACCCGACGGTCCGCGCGGAGATCGACGACAAGCTGGGTGCGTGGTGGGACCCGCGGAACTGGGGCCGCTACGACCGGGCCGCGAAAGACGCCCGGGGCTACCTTGGCCTCGGCGTCCGCTCCACCCACACGATCTACAACCGGCGGCCGATCGGCGGGCTGTCGATGCTCGACCACGCCGCCGACCGCGTGACGCGCGAACTCGAGGTGGCGCGGTGAGCGACGACAACGAGCAGGCGCCGAAGCCGTACGGGCTCGACGACCCGACGGTGTTGCGGCTCGGGAAGTTCCTGCGGAACACCCCGCTGTCGAACAACGCGTTCGCGCCGATCCCGGACCCGCTGTCCGAGCTCGTCGCGCAGGCCGTCTGCAACTACACCCAGGACCTCGTGTGGTCGGGCGAGGTCCGCGACTTCGTGCCGCTCGGCCACTGGGAGGCGACCCCCGACCTCGGCGACGTCGGGGTCGAAACCGTGGCGGGTGAGGTGACCCGCATGACCCACCGCGTCACCGGCATCTCCGTCCTCGGCGAGAACCCCGACCAGGCTTGGAAGCTGCTGCGAGAGAAAGTGAGACAGCACAATGGCTGACGACCCGATCGAACGCATCGGTGTGGAGCTGGAGATCTTCGCGATCCCGCAGCCCGCCGGCGCCCCGCCGATGACGGAAACGTACATGCACGTCCGCCGACGGCAGAACGGTGCCGCCGAACGCGCTGTGCTGGGGTTGCCGGCGTACGAGGGGGCGCAGGGCCCGCCCGGGCCGCCCGGTGCGATCCACCGCGGCGAGCTGTCGACGTCCGAGCTGGACGCGATGGCCCTCGTGCTCGGTGAGGACAACACCAACTGGGCGTGGCGCAACACCGACACGAACGACCAGTACGTGTGGTCCGGGGCGACGTTCGTCGTCTACCACGGCGTGTACGGCACTCCGGGGCCGGTGGGACCCGCCCCGGCGCTGACGCCGGGGACGCTGACGATCGACGGCGACCCGGTCGTGGGCCCGGACTTCGGTGTGCGGGTGTCGGGGTCGGCCGGTTCGTACGCGGTCGGTGTGGATCTGCCGCCGATGCCGAAGGGCGACAGGGGCGATATCGGCCCGTCGGGGTCGGTCATCAACTCCGTCGACGTCGCCGACGACTCCGACCCCACCGACGGCGACGTCCTCACCTACCGGGAGGACGACGGCAAACTGGTGTGGCAGCCCGGCCAGTTCGTCACCGAGGAGTACGTGGTCGGCCCGGGCGGATTCCCCACCGTCACCAAGGGATCGTCCGACACCCGCCACACCATGTTCTCGGTCAACATCCCGGCGAAGCCGTGGCCGTACCGGTTCGACTTCGCCGGCGGTGTGGACGTGTCTTCGTCCAACGGCACCCAGATCGACATGGAACTCCGCACCGAGAACGCCACCTCGGGGCCGCTCGTCGGCTACGGCAAAGGCCAGGACGGTGAGGGCTACCGCGAGGTGGCGTTCCGCGCCCACTCCGACGTCGACCTCACACCCGAATCGACCGAGGGAATCATCCCGGCCGATACCGCCGTCACGCTGTACGCATCGGCAGTCAAGACCGCCGGTGTCCTCACCTCGTGGAAGATCCGCAACACCAAGGCGCAGTTGCGGATTCGGCTGATGCGGGTCACGGTCTGATGTCACCTCCACCGGAGGGTCGGGACCGCCACTACTGGCCCGACGGCGAACCCGGCGCGGACCGGCTGGGTGCGACGCAGGTGATCCCGGCGCGCGGTGCTCCGAAGATCACCATGCCGCCCCCGCAGTCCGCGGACCGTATGTCGCTGCAGGAGCGGGCGAACGCCATCTTCGGTGAGGTCGGCACGAAGTTCGAGGTCACCGAGGTCGCGTCGGGTGTCGACAACGTCGCGACCAACATCCGCAACGCGGTCGCCGGGGGTGTCGCTGCGGGTGTCGGCGTGGTGCGGGAGGTGTTCGACTCCGTCGCTGGGTTGTTCGGCATCGCGGACAACGCTGAGAAGATCGCGATGGCGGCCCAGCAGCAGTTGCAGGACATCACCAACGAAACGAACGTGCCTGGCTGGTCGGGCTATTCGTGGTCGACGATCTTCTCCGGCGCCGACGGCACGCCGCTGCCCTCGACCGACTGGGCCACCACCCGGATCGCGATCGTCGGGGACGACGGGCACGCCGGCATCATCAACAACTCGGCCGACGGCGACCACTTCTGCACGGTCCGCGACATCCACAAGTTCGCTACCGACTCGCAATCGGCGTCGATCGTCGTCGGGAAGAAGTGGTCATTCTCCGAGGACCGGTGGACCTCGATCCGCCTGCGCTGCGACAGCGAGAATCCCACGCAGGGCGCGGTGTGTTGGGTGCGTCCCGGCAACATCCGGATCGGCCGATTCTCGGGTGGCACCAACACGATCTGGTACACGGTCGGCCAACCGATCAAGCCGGGCGACATCGTCCGGTTCCGCTGTCACGGCGACAACTACTACGTGCTGGTCAACGGCAAGGTCGTCGTCTCGTGGACCGACACCGGCGCATCGGTGTCGAAGGGCTCGGGATTCCGACACGCCGCCTTCACTCAGGAGTACCTCAATGGAGCATTCTTCGACCAGGCCAGCTTCCAGGTCGCATCGTGGGCGATGGCCGACTGGCTACCAGCTGGGGGCGCAGTGACCACCCCGGCATGGCGACTTCGACGAGGCTCTGGAACGTCGGTTGCCCTATCAGTAAGCGGTGGTGGGTCGGCGGTGCTCCCATCCGGCTTCTACACGGTCGCAGATCTGGCAGCCGCGGTAACGGTCACCAATCTAGGCACCGGTCAAGTCACAATCACGGAGTCCGGCTGGTACGCAATCTCGACATCAATGATCCAACTCCGCAACGTGGCGAGTGCGAATACCGGCTGGGCGGCGTCCCCGTGGGTTCTCTATATCGACGGTGTAGCTGCCGCTGGCCCGATCATGGCGGGCGTTGCCGCTGAGGTGTACCTGGCTGCGGGGCAGGTAGTGCGCCCTGGGATTTCAGCCTCGTGGCCATTCTCGTCGGGCAGTGAGACAGTCACCGCAAGCTCGGCTGTCGACTTCATCGGTGCCGCTCCTGCCGCATCGTTTACTGGAAGGAAGATTGCGTGATGGCCAACGACACCATCTTCGAGTTGCCCGAGATCCCGGGCGTCACGTTCACCGCGAGCTACGGGTCCGGTGGTGAGACCGGCCTGCCGTCGAACTGGATCCGCATCGTAGGCACTGTCGAAAACCCTTGGTACGACCCGACGTACAACTATGGCCTCGACCCGAGGGGTTACACCGAGGTCACCGATCCGTGGAAGCGGCACACCCAGTTCCCGAAGGTGTGCGAGATGGGGTTCGAAGGCCCGAGCGTCGGCCTCCCCACCGACCCACCACCGCCACCGGTCGAGCCCGAACCGACCCCCGACATCATCGAGGAGCCCACCGATGGCTGACATCACCTACATGACCGTCACCGGTCTGTGGACCCACATCGTCGACGACGGCATCGTCGACGGCGACCCCAACCCCGACACGGTGCGACCCACCGGCAAGGTGGTGTTCGCGCCGAAACCGTCGAACACCGGGTTCGTCACCGCCGGCGCCGCAGGCGAATCGGAGAGCGTCACCCTCGCAGAGGTGCCGGCGCTCGTCGCTGACGGTGTCCTCACCGACCTGCAGGGCAACGACGGCATTCGGCTGGCCGCGACGATCGGCGGCAACCCCGTCCGGTGGGTGGCGCAGCCGACGTTGCTCTACGGCAAGAAGACCCTGCCGTCGAAGTCCGTCACGTTCGACCCGCCGACCGTCGGGACCACGCTGCACCTCAACGACCTGTTCGACGACATCGGGCCGCAATCGCCGCTCGTCACCACCGAGGTGAAGGCGTACCGCGACCAGGCGGTCGCCGCCCGGGACGAAGCCCAGCAGATCGTCGACGACGTGGCCGCCGGGGTGGTGCCGGACGCCGGTGTCGCCGCCCGCATCGCCGCACCCGACTCGGAGTCGGGCGCCGCCGTCGACGCCCGGATCGGTGCCGCGGGACTCCTCACCCAGGAGGATGCCGACGCGGCTTATGCCCCGACGGTGGACACGCGTGTGCCGGCCGCCAACCTGCCCGAGGTTTACCGCACAACCGACTCGCAACCGTTTGCTGCCGACTCGATCTGGAACACGGCGAGGGGGGATGGATGTACCTTCGAGTCGGCCGCTGATCCGGCGACGGCGAACCTACTTACGGCCACGCCCGTCCTCAACGACTTCACCAACGGGTACGGATTCAATATCGACGTAGCCTCACCAACCGATCCTCTCGGCACCGGCACCTATCCGGGCGGGAGCTTCACTCATCGGATGCCGCGTAACGCCAGGATTGCCACAGGCACCGACGCGTCCATGCGAATCATCGACGGCATCTACGCATACGACTACTGGCACACCACGAAGGTGGACGATGTCACCTATACGGCCGACTTCATCACTCGCACCGACTTGCGCGGCAGTGGCCGCAACGCGGGTACCAGGGCAGCCCGATTTCCGACAGCTGGTGGGTTGATCCGAACACACGAGGTGGCTAAGGGTCACATCCCGCACGCGCTGTGCATGTCGATCCCACTGTCCTGCCTCAAGCGGGGGTTTGTATGGCCGGCGGCAGCCGAGGACGCCAACGACGGGGCGCATGTCTATTCAGGGCAGGTGCCGATGGGATCGTTCTTCTCGATCCCCACCTCGGTCAATGTCTCCACCCTGGGCCTATCACCAGAGGGTTTGGCGTTGGCAAGATCCCTCCAGGACTACGGGGTGTACATCGGTGACGCGTCGGGATCGGCGGCTCTATCTGTTGAGGGTGAAGCGATGCGCCTAATCCCCGCCGCGGTGGATCGAATGCGGGCCGACTGGACCGCTCTGTTCCCCATGCTGCGCAGAGTGACGAACGTCGGGACTGTCGGCGGCGGGCCAGGCGCCCGGCGCGCTCCTGCAACCGGTCCGGTTGCCGTGAAGTCTGACGTTGTCGATGTGCAGGTGTCAGCACTCAGGCGTTCCTTCGAGTTAAGCGGCGGCGACCTGATCACCTCCGCTTCCTTCCGACTAACCGGTTCCTCGGTGCTTGACACCACCGATTGTCTGTATGGCGGCGTGCCGAAGGCATGGTCAGGCTTCGTGTCGGAGTGCGAAATCAGCAATGGTGCGCTGCGGCGCATCGCCTCCAATGATGGAGTAGCGCGCGCGGTCATCCTGGATCACGGCGCGAAAGATGCGCGCGTGGAAATTCTCGTCACCGCCAGACAGGCATCTGGAACGACGTATGTTCTGGCTCGATCAGCCGACAGTCAGAACACATACCGCGCCGCTTTCACGTCGACGGGGACGGCGTCGCTACAGAAGGTGGTAGGCGGCGGATCGGGTATCTCGCTGCCGAATTCATCCACCGCTGCAGGTGTAGTGAAGGCTGGCACAAAGTTCGGTATCGGGGTCTTTGGAACAACAATCGTTTTACTCATCGACGGGCAGGTTGCTGCCACCGCCGTTGATGCCTCCTTGCAGACGGGCGCGAAGTCCGGCCTGCTTCTTCCCGCTGACACCACCCTCGCCATTGGAGCGTTGTGGGTCAACTCAATCCCCCAAATTGGAGCCTGACATGTCGGAGCAAATCGTGTCGTTCAACCCGAGCGCTTCGTCTGGGTCCAAGTTCTCCCCGGCGGTTATCGCTGAGATTGAAGCTGTCGCCCCTGGCGGCAGCGGCAGTACCGCGTGGGCCGACATCACCGACAAGCCGGCTGTAATCGCGGCAGGGGCTGACGCCGCTGCCGCACGAACCGTCATCGGTGCCGGAGGGCTTGACGTCACGAACACGTGGTCGACCACTCAGACCATTCAGATCGCCGCGATACAGAATCTCCGTACTGCGCCGGCCGCGCGCACGGCGTCACTGACGCTCACCACCAGTAGCGCCACCGTGAACGCGTGCAACGCAACCAGCGCGGCGATCGTCGTCACACTGCCAGCCACGACCATCGCTGGCATTCGCTTCGTCATCAAGAAGATCGACGCTTCGGCAAACACAGTGCAGGTGGCTGCTACGGCGATCGACGGCGCGGCATCGGTGACACTTTCCACGCAGTGGCAGTGGGTAGAGGTCATATCCACCTCGACGTCGGGTACCTACTACATCATCGGACGCGGTTAACCCGCCCATAACGTGAATTACGCGGCGGGCGAATCGTGTGGCGAGACTGGGTGATCTGCGAGTAGAAACGAAGACGGCCTCGGCGGTGCTACCAACACCGGCCGAGGCCTTGCCACCCGTTCAGCTCTGACCTGAAGGATGACCGTGTCTCACGCTACCCAGGCGTGCGTTCTCGCGCGCGCCGACCTCGATCTCTACATCGAATCGTTCCTCTCCCGCTGGGAGAACCCCAACACCCGCGACGCCTACCGTGCCGACCTCGTGATGTGGCTGCGGTGGTGCGAGCTGCATGACAAAGACCCGATTGGCGACGCCTCCCGGCCGCTGGTGGAGATGTGGATGCGCTGGCTGCGCGACGAGCGCAGCAACTCCGCGGCCACCATCAACCACCGCGTCGGCACCCTGGGTCAGTTCTTCGAGATCGCCCTCGACGACGACCTCGTACGAAAGAATCCGTGCCGCCTGGCCCGCCGGCCGAAGGTACAGCCCAACCCCGATCAGCGGATCGCGCTGACCCGCCCGGAGTTGCAGCGCCTCGAGGCCGTCGCCGCGGCGTCGTGCCCAGCCGATCACGCACTGGTGATGCTGATGGGCTACTGCGGACTCCGGGTGTCTGAGGCGTGCAGTCTGGACGTCACCGACTGCCACGAGATCGCCAAGGCGCACCGGTGCGTACGGTTCGTCGGCAAGGGCGGCCGGCCCGCGCTGGTGCCGATGCCTCCGGCGGTGCAGCGCGCCGTCGACGCCGCGATCGCAGGACGCACCGAGGGCCCGCTCATCCTCCGCCGCGACGGCTCCCGAATGACGCGCCGCTCCGCAGACCGGGTCGTGAAGCGGCTCGCGAAAGCCGCGGCGATCACGAGCGTGACGGTCTCCCCGCACACCCTGCGGCACAGCTTCGTCGTCTCTGCGCTCGACGCCGGCGCGGCGCCGCGCACAGTGCAGCTCTCGGCTCGCCACGCCGACATCTCCACGACCCTGTCGACGTATGACCGCGGGCGTCAGGCCCTCGACGACCACGCCGCCTACATCGTCGCCGGATACCTCGGATCATCGGCGGCCTGACCGTGGGTGACACGTAAAGTGTTGCGGTGCAACATCTTTGGCTGCTACAGTCATGTCACAAGTTCAGAGCGGGTGAGGTTCAGGAACACACACTGATCGCCGACGCGGGAGCGACCCGGCCACAGCAGGCAACAATGAGAACCCGATCGCAGAGGCCCATGATGCGACACCCGCTCTGAACCTGGACAACGAGAAGGCCCCCACCCTCGCGAGGGTGGGGGCCTTCGTCCGTGCCGGGGCTACTCGGCGGCCGGAGTCTCGGGCTCGGGCTCCGGCTCCGGCTCCGGAGTCGCCTTCCAGGTCGGCGCCTCGTAGCTGTAGCTCGGCGACTCACCCGACCCGGCGGACACTGGGTCGGTGTTCGCACCTCCGCCGATGGAGTCCCCATTGGTCGACACGATCGGCGGCGGGCACGGTGCCACACCGCCGCCCGCGATCGGCATCACGCATGGCTTCTCCGCTGCCGCCGCGACGCCCACCCCTCCGAGCATCCCGGCCCACACCACGGCCGCACCTACTGCAGCGATCACACTTCGTCTCATCTGTACCTCCAGGGTTGGTGGATGCTTGATTCATCCATTGTGGATGACTGAACCATCCACTAGGGTGCCTGTCAAGAGGGAACGGAGGACTGAGTGACTATCCTGAGAGATGTGGCAACCAGGCCAGGGCGTGACGACGAAGGCCGGCAGATCATCGCAGCGGCCCTGCGCGCCGAGATGGCGCGCGCCGGCGTGTCGGGCCGCCAGCTCGCCGAGCGGGTCGGGAAGAACCACCAGTGGGTCCAGCACCGGATGTCGGGAAAGGTGGCGCTGACGACCGACGACGTGCGTCCGATCGCGTCAGCCCTCGACCTGCACCCGCGCGAGTTCCTGGTCAAGCTCGGCGGCGAACTCGAGCCGCTCGACGACGAGTGACATTCGCCGAAAACCGTTTCAGGGGTTTGTCACAGCCCAGCACCTTTAACCCCCCTGAACACGCAAATCGGCCCCGCCCCCCGACAATCGGGGGAGTGGGGCCGATTCAGCGTCTTTGCAGAGTTCGACCTAGAACAGGTCTCCGTTACAGCTGACCACGGCGTACTGGCCGTTCGACGAATTCTCCACTTCGACCTTGCCGTCGATGATGATCTTGCAGGTGATGGTGCCCGTCCCGCCGTTCTGGGCGGTCACCCCCTTGATCATGGTGTCGGACTCGTCGAACGCCTTTGACCGCCACGGCAGGGTCGCGCCGTTCTCCTGCGACTGGTTGCCGCCCTCACCGAAATAGGTGATGTTGTTCGCGGTCCCGCTGTCGCTGGTCACTTCGTACACGACGCCCTCGGTGCCGGACTGCTGCTCAGTCGTCGTCTGCTCGGGTTCGTCCTCGCCGGTCTGCGTGGGGGCCTGCGTCTCGGTCGTGCCCGGGCTGTCGGCGGTGTTGTCGGTCGACTCCTCGCCGCCACCGCCGCTGGTGGCCACCGCGATGATGATGATCAGGACGACGACCGCGCCGAGGATCCAGGGCCACTTCTTCCGCTTCTTCGGCGGCTGCTGAGGCGGGTAGGGCGGCGGCGGGGGCTGCTGCCCGTACTGGGGCTGCTGGTACGGGTTCTGGTCGCCAGCGTTCGGCGGAGGTTGCGTCATAGCGAGATGATCTCCAAGTTCTAAGGAATCGGTAAGCGGATAGTAATGGAATGCTGAGCGACCGGGGTCACTGTCGTCCGATCAGGCCACATCCTTATGGTCCTCGTCGTGGAGGCGATTCACGGCCTCCCGTTTCCGGTCGTCAGTGATTGCGGTGTAGATCGCCGTCGTCGACAGTGTCGCGTGCCGCATCAACTCCTGGACGACACGGAGGTCGGCGCCCGCCTCAAGCAGTCCCGTTGCGAACGTGTGCCGCAACGCGTGCGGAGTCGCGTTCACGCCGTTGCGGAGCATGAACAACCGGATTCGTTCGGACACGCACTGGCCGCCCAGATGCTTGGCGCGCTGCGAGGGAAACCAGTACCCGGACGGCATGAGCGCGGCGTGCGCGATGATCACAGGGTGCGCCGGGATCGACAGCGTCGCACCACCCTTGCCCCGGACCTCGAGCATGCCGGTGTGGATGTCGAGATCGCGGCCGTGGAACCGGGCGATCTCGGCGACGCGCAGGCCGGCGTACCCGGCGAGTATCAGCATGGCGAGCATGTCACGGTCGGCGTTACCGACGAGGCGGCGGAACTCGGCCGGCGCGATGGGCCGCGGGTGACGTTTCGGTCGGCGGGCGGCCTTGATCGATGCCATCGGGTTGTCGGTGCGGTATCCGTTCAGCACGGCCCACCGGTAGAAGCCGGTGAGGATCGAGTGGTACACGCTGCGGGTGACCGGCGCGAGGTCGTCTCGGCCGAGCCATCGTGCGAGGTCCAGGGTGTTGGCCTCGATGACCGGGTAGCCGAGGTCGGTTTCGAGTCGTTGCAACACGATTCGTCGATCTTTGATCGTGCGGTTGGCCTTTCCTTCTGCGTGGAGGTGAGTGATCCAGGTATCGATTGTGATCGTCATGGGAATCACTTTTGTCCCATTCGTGTACTTCTGTCCCAGAAATCCCGCCCTTTTGGTACGAACAAACTATTTCCGTTCGATACGTTAACGAGGGGGTCTGACCTGCGCAGACCCTCTGGGTGCACGTCCTCAGTCCGGCCACTATCGAAGCGGACTCGGACACAGTCCTTGAGGACGCGCGACACCCGGCCCTGTTCGCTCGACGTGCCGGACATTCCGACGTATTCAACTCGCTGCCGGGGATGGAGTTCGTTCCCGTCGCGGTCCACCTGGCGAGGCGTCATGCGGCGATACCGGGGCGTACGGCGGGGACCTCACGACCGAAGTCGACCCGGGTCACAGGGTCAGGCAGCGCCGCTACCTTGTAAGCGAGCGGTCGTCGGTTCAATCCCGACAGGGGGCTCCGAGGACGAACGCCGCGCACCGATCCGGTGCGCGGCGTCGTCGTTTCACGAGCCCCGCTCGCCGGGGGTCGGCTACCAGATGACCGCGAGGCCCGCGGCGAGGAGGGACAGGGCGCCGACGGCCCAGAAGAGCGGACGCGGGACGGGCTCGCCGGTGCGCTTCTGCCGTGCGCTCCCGATACCGAGGATCGCGCCGAGGACCACCAGGATCACCAGTTTGATGCCGATCTTGGGGTAGTTCAGGTCGATTCCGGCCGGCCACGGCGCCGCGAGCGCGAGCCCGGTGAGCAGGGAGAGCAGGATTCCGTAGTCCATCACGCGGGTGACGTGGAACTCGCGCGCCACGAGCTGGGTGACCCAGGCGCCGAAGGTGACGGCGAAGCCGATGATGTGCAGGAAGATTACGACGTTGCGTAGTAGCTCCATGGGGTCACCCTACCCAGCAGACGCACCGGAGTTCTGGACAACCGGAACAGGTTCACGGTGCACGATGGACTGATGAAGCACGACGAACCGGGCACGCCCACGACTCCGCCCGTCTTGGCGGGAGACGCAACGACCGGCCCACGCCCGCTGGCCGAGACCCGCGTCGGGACCTACCGTGGCGTCGTCGGCGACCGGGCCGACGTGTGGCGGGGGATCCGGTACGCGCGTCCGCCCGTGGGCGGATTGCGGTGGCGTCGTGCGGTTCCGCTGGAGGAGAGCGACGCGCTCGAGGACGTCGTGGACGCCGCCACCTTCGGTGCGGTGTGCCCGCAGCAGTTGAACCCCGCGGTCCGCCTCGGCCCGGACGTGGTCATGGACGAGGACTGTCTGTTCCTCAACGTGTGGACCCCGCCGGGCGCCTCCGAGCATGCCGACGAGGCGGTCGGACTCCCGGTGATGGTGTGGCTGCACGGCGGCGCCTACGTGCTGGGGTCCGGGGCCCAGCCGTTCTACGAGGGCTCGAACCTCGCCGCCACCGGCGACGTCGTCGTGGTGACGCTCAACTACCGACTCGGGGTGCTCGGCTTCGCCGACCTGTCGTCGATCGACGAACGGTTCGAGTCGAACGCGGGACTCAGCGATGTGCTGACCGCACTGCGCTGGGTGCGCGACCACATCGCCGCCTTCGGTGGCGATCCCGACAAGGTGACGGTGTTCGGCGAATCGGCCGGGGCGGGTCTGGTCACCGCGCTGCTCACCATGCCGGCCGCGGCGGGGCTCTTCGGCCGCGCGATTGCGCAGAGTTCCCCGGTGACGTCGATGTACGGGGCCGACCGGGCGGCGCGGGTCGCGACGCAGTTGCTCGAGGTCGCCAGAATCGACGCCGGTGAACTCGACACCGCCGAGATCGTCGAGCGGCTCGACGAGCTCGACGGCATGACGTGTTCGGCGATCACCACCACCCTGTTCGAGAAGATCCCCGGCGAGACCCCGGGGACGATCGCGTTCGCTCCGGTCATCGACGGCGATCTGTTGCCCGAGCACCCCCTCGACGTCTATCGCGCGGGTCGCGCGCATCCGGTGCCGCTGATCATCGGGACCAATCGCGACGAGGCAAACCTGTTCAAGTACATGAAGTCTCCGCTCATGCCGATCACCACCGCCGACATCGAGCGGATGTTCGCGGGGATGGCGAAGGAGTATCCGGACGTCGTCCTGCCGGAGCGTGCGCAAGTGCTCTCGGCCTATTCGGGCCTGCGGCCCAAGGTCACCGGGCTCGGTGTGGCCCGCGATGTGGCGTTCCGGATGCCCACGTTGTGGCTCGCCGAGGCGCACGCACGCTCCGCGCCGGTCTATGTGTACCGGTACGACTGGACGACGCGGATGTTCCGGCTCCTCGGGCTCGGCGCCGCCCACGCGACCGAAGTCCCTTATGTGTGGGGGAATCTGGGCTCCGGGCCCCGCGACGTCACCTTCTTGCTCGGCGGCCGTAAGCAGGGAGAAGCCGTGTCGGAGAGGATGGTCCGACGCTGGACCGCCTTCGCGCACGGGCAGGAGCCGGATGCCGGGACGCTCGGCGATCCCTGGCCCACCTACGACTCCGGTCATCGCCCGGTGCTGCGCATCGATGCCGAGGATCGGGTCGTACAGAATCTCGACGGCGACATCTGGGAGGCGTGGGGCGACGAGGTGCTCGGCTTCCGCTGAGACGCGCGCTCTGCCGCCGCGCCCGTCGAGGTCACCAAGTGGCTTCGACTCGGCTCCTCGACCTCGACGCGCTCCTTCGTCGCTTGCTCGGCCCGGCGGCTGCGCTCGGTGCCGGCTCAACCAGCAGTTGAGGGCCTCCCTGCGCCGGCCGAGCAGCGCCGCCCCCCTGCTGGCCGAGCCGCGTCGACCGAGCGCAGCGAGGACGCCGCGTGTCGAGGTCACCTGTCGGTGAACGACATTCAGTCCCGGCCACAGTTCGCGCGCACGTCGACGTGTGGGAGATAGGCGTCGCGCTGCGCGTCGGTGAGGGGTGCGGTGCTCGCGCAGATCCAGTCGCGGGCCACGTCGAGATCGAGCGTGTGCCGGTAGACGTTCCCGGTCGTGTCGCCGCCGGCGATGATCTCGTCGTCGGACGGGAGCCGGACCGGTAGCTGCCAGGTGGTGGTGGTGTCGGTGGTGGCGAGCAGGGTCCCGACCGGTTGGCGATCGCCGAGCCGCCCGTCGTCGCCGAGCGCGAAGCTGATCAGTTCGTGCGTGGCGGTGCCCACCGCGATCCGGTTCGGCGCCATCGACACCGTGGAGGCGAACATGTCCTCCCGGCGGTCGAGGAGTTCCGGCTCGGCGTCCGTGCCCGTCGGGGGCAGGCGCCAGGTGGAGAGGTCGCGGGAGGCGACCACCAGCACCTCGCCGTCGTCGTCGAACGCGGCCTGGGCGATCGGCGCGTCGTCGGTGATGACGTCGATCGGGTCCGGACTCGGCGACGTGAGGTCGTACAGGTAGACGCGTTTGTCGTCGGAGGTCAGTGCGAGCCGCGTGCCGTCAGGGCTGAAGGCGGCGTTGCGGATGAGGTCGGTGGGCCCGCGCAGCGGGGCACCCACCCGCCGTGGGGCGCCGGGCACCGACGTGTCCCACAGGGCGACGGTCGTATCCGTGTCCCCGGTCGCGAGCAGGTTCCCCGAGGGCGCGAAGACGACCGGGAAGGAATAGCGGGTGGCGACGTCGAGGGCCGCGGCGCGGCGCGGGGCCGCGGTGTCGGTGATGTCCCACAACTCGACGAGCCCACCGTTGTTGTTCGCCGTGGCGGCCAGGGTGCCGGGGCCGTTGAGGCTGACGCGCGGATGGTCGTTGACCCGGCGCTGGATCGGGGTTCGTGAACGCAGCGTGAGACCGCCCGACGTCGTCCACAGGTTCAGGGTCGTGTCGGAGCCGACGGTCGCCAGGACCCGTTGTGCGGCGTCGGTGCCCAGTCCGGTGATCGTTCCGCCGCGGTCGGGTTCGGTCCGGCCGGGCAGACTCCAGACATCGATGGTGCCGTCGGACCGACCGGACACGAGCTGGTCGCCGCTCGGGTCGAACCGGGCGGCGAAGGTGCGTACCGAGCCCTGCTCGGAGGTGGTCTGCAGCGCCCACTGCAGGGTCGGCGAGGTCGGATTGGCGGTGTTCCAGACCCGCACGAGACCGTCGGCGCGGGCCGAGGCCAACTGCGCGCCCGAACCGTCAAAGCCGATGGACCACGAGCCCGCGGTGCTGTTGGGCAGGGACGTGCTCAGCGGGCGGGGTGCGAGCGGGTCGGCGACATCCCAGAGTTGGGTGTTGGGGCTGTCGCCGGTGACCGCGAGCGAGCGACTGTCAGGGCTGAAGGCGACGGCATGGGTGATGCTGGGGAAGCCGGTGAGCGGCGGGCCGAGCGGCCGGGGTGCCTCGCCGGTCGTCCACAGTCGCACGGTGCGGTCGTCGCCGCCGCTGGCGAGGACGCGTCCGTCGGGGCTGAAGGACAGGGTCCGCGCCGCGGCGGTGTGCCCGCGCAGAACGGCTGTCTCCCGGATCGATCCGGCCGGGGACACCGCGTAGACGGTGATCGTGCCGTCGTCCGACGACGCGGCCAGCGTGCGGCCGTCGGCGGCGAACCGCACCATGTAGACCGTGCCGTGACCGGGGGACACCGTCGTCGCCAGTCGGGGTCTCGACACGTCGGTCAGATCCCACATGCGGACGGAGCCGTCTCCGCTGCTGCTCGCCAGCAGCTGTCGGGTCGGATGGAAGTCGGTGCTGGTGACGTAGTTCCCGAAGCCGCGCAGGACGGCGGTCTCGCGATAGTCCGACGCCTCGGACCGTGTCCAGACCCGTACGGTCCGGTCGCCGCCGGCCGACGCCAACCGGGTGCCCGTCCGGTCGAAGGACAGGTCGTAGACCGGGCCGGTGTGGCCGGTCAGCGACGTCACGAGCGGCGTCGTCGCGGCCCCGCGCAGCCGGCTCGCCACGGTCGGGTCGTCGGGATAGAGGTGGTGCGCGACGAGCAACAACCGCGCCGCCAGCGACGGGTTGGAGTACTGCATGCTGTCGATGTGGGACAGCAGTGCCGACCGTTCGGCGGCGTTGCGCTGTTGCCGGAGGTCGTGCGCCTGCCGGAACCCGATCGCCGCGGTGATGGATGCGGCGATGGCCAGCACCACGATGACCGACACCGCACCGAGTCGGGTCAGGTGCCGCTGCCGCTGCATGGCGACCGCGGCATCGAGGAAGGCGTCGTTCTCTCTGCTCAACAGGTGCAGATAGTCACTGCGAAGGGTCCGTCGGCGGCGCTGTGCGTCGTCGAGGCGCGACCCGGTGTAGAGGAAGGACCTGCCTCGACCGTTGGCCAGCCAGGCGGCGCTGTCGGCGTCGACCTGCTGGCGCCACAGGTGGTTGTCGGTGTCGTCGGCGATCCACTCGGCCAGACGTGGCCACGCGGTCAGCACGACGTCGTGCACGAGCATCACCGAGTCGGTGGACACGGTGAGCAGCCTGGCCTGGGCGAACTCGTCGATGACGGTGGCGACCTCGGGCGGGAAGCGGTCGGCGATGGTCGCGGTGGACAGCGGCACGCGCAGCGCGATACCGGCCGGACCGACGTGCACGAGGGCGAGCAGAACCGCCCGTGCGAGGTCCCGGTGCCGCGGATCGATCGCCGCCCAGGCGGACTCGGCGGTGTCGGCGACGGCGCGGGCGATGCCGCCGGTGGCCCGGTAGCCGGACAGGGTCATCCGATTGCCGCTGCGGCGTGCCCAGGTCGCCTGCAGCACGTGTGCGAGCAACGGCAGGCGGCCGGCCCGGTCGCCGCCCGTCGAGGCCTCGTACAGCTCGGCGATCATCACGTCGGCGAGTCCGGTCTCGATCCGGCCGCCGGCGAGCCGTACGGGCGCGGTGATCACCTCGCGCAACTGCGTGCGGGTCATCTCCGAGACGATCACGCAGCGGTGTTGCCACGCGTCGGCGAGAAACGGGTGCTCGACGCACTGACTGAAGAAGTCGGCTCGCACGCCGACCACGACGACGGTGTCGGACGCGAGGTCCTCGACCCGCCGCAGCGTCTCGGCCCGCAGCGAGTCCTCGAGAGAGAAGACGTTCTCGAACTGGTCGATGACGATGACCGCATCCTCGGTCGTCGTCTCCGTGGCCTCTGTCGTCTCCGAGACCTCCGTCGTCTCGAGGTCTTCCGTTGCCTCGGTGGTCTCCGGATCCGGCGGGTCCGCGATGACGAGACCTTCGGGGGTGATCTCGCCGAGTCGGGGCGCGGGCAACCGGGCGTCCCGGGCCAGGCCGGCGCGCAGCAGCGACGACTTGCCGGACCCCGACACCCCGGTGACCACGACGAGCCGAGACGCGGGGGCAAGGGGCGGCCGGCCCGTGCGCGCCGCCAGGATCGCGTCGACCAGGGTGCCGACGACGTCGTCGCGACCGAAATACATCTGACTGTCG
The DNA here is from genome assembly GCF_041103195.1 of Gordonia sp. ABKF26. NCBI lineage: Bacteria > Bacillati > Actinomycetota > Actinomycetes > Mycobacteriales > Gordoniaceae > Gordonia > Gordonia sp. ABKF26. The sequence continues at coordinate 5,180,346 of NZ_JBGCVZ010000003.1, read as the reverse complement.
GCCGCGGTCAGGGTGGCCAGTCCGGGAAACGGGCGCGCGTGCTGCGGCGCGGACGGCTCGGCGCCGGTGGTCTCCTCCGGCGTCCGACGGTCCCACATCTCTCGCCACTGCGGGATGGTCAGCGCGTCGTCGGCGCCGGCGGCGACGGCGCGCGCCGTCAGCCAGACGAGCAGCGGTTCGACGGTCGCGAAGTCCCGGGGGAGATGCCGGCCGTTGCGCCAGTCGCTGATCCGCTGCGCGGACACCCGGGCTCGGGACGCCGAGGCACGCAGGGTGGGACGGCCTGCTTGCACGAACAGTCGCGCGAGTGCCTCACCGAAATCCACTCAGCCGTTCCCATGCTCGCCCCGACAATTCGACCGCACCATCATGCGGTAGCCGAACCCCCTGCGCCACCATCGACGACCCGATGTGGCGACGGCCACATGCGCGCCTCGCGTGGCCGTGCCCGCCGGCGGAACAGCCGCCGGATCCGGAGCCGGTTCTGTCCGGTCCGGATAGTCCGTTAGCCGCGTGAGCTGCGCTTTCGCGCGCTGTTTCGGCTCGGGGGTGGATTGGGTCGCGTTCGTGGGGTCTGCTTGTGGGGCGCAACCCGACGGGGGTCGGGAAGCGCACAGGTTGCGTCGGTCGAAGGACACACGGAAAGTGTCGCGAACACTGCCCGTCGGGGGCTGTGTGTCGTTCGGCCCACACGACCGCGCGGGTGCCGGACACCGGGTCGACGGGGGTCGGCGGTCTCCGGCACCCGCGTCCCCTCCTCGCGCCGGGCCCCTTCTCTTGTCAGCGCGGCTCACTACGATCTGTCCATGCTGATCACCGACGCCCAGCGTCGCGCACGCCTCATGCGCCGGGCTCACCTCGATGCGTCGTCGCGAGCTGCCGACGCGGTCGAGGCGGCCGCCACCATGGTCGGTCTGCACGCCACCACACCGTCGACGGTCCATCTGGCCGCATGGGCTCGCGTCGGTCCGGGCTTCACCCGCGACTCCGTCGACGCCGCCCTGTACGAGGATCGGACGCTCGTCAAGCACCTCGCCATGCGACGCACACTGTTCGTGTTCCCGCGCGACGTGCTGGCCGAGTCCGTCGGCGCCCTGGGGCCGCGGATCTCGGCGTCCGAACGCACCAACATGTTGCGGGACCTCCGGCGCAGTCCCGACTTCGACGACCCGGAGGGCTGGATCGAGACCGCCCGGCAGGCAGTCCTGGCCGAACTGGCCGGCGGGGAGTCGCTGACGTCCACCGAACTGCGGGAGCGGTTGCCGGCCCTCGACGGGTACATCACCCACGGTGCGGGCACCTCCTGGGCGGGACGCGCCCCGATGGGCCCCCGGGTGCTGAACATGCTGGACGCCGAAGGTGCGATCGTGCGCGGCCCCAACCGGCTGGGCTGGCATCTCTCGCGGCCGGCGTGGACGTCGATGCCGCTCTGGCTCGGTGAGGAGCTGCCGCCGATCAGCGTCCACGACGGGCACTGCGCACTGATCGGGCGTTGGTTGCGAACGTACGGACCCGGTACGGAGACCGACCTGACGTGGTGGCTGGGCTCGACCAAGACCGCCGTCCGCGCGGCCCTCGCCGAACTCGAGACGATCCAGGTCGACCTGGAGGACGGCGGCGTCGGTCATGTCCTGCCCGACGACACCGGTGACGACGGCATCGGGGGCGAGCCGGTCGAGCCGCAGGCCGTGCTCCTGCCCGAGCTCGACCCGACCACCATGGGCTACAAGGAGCGCGGCTTCTATCTCGGCCCCCACACCGCGCAGGTCTTCGACTCCGCGGGCAACGGCGGTCAGACCGCTTGGTGGGACGGCCGCATCGTCGGCGGCTGGTACCGCAGGCCCGACTCGTCGATCGACATCATCCCGCTGGAGCCGCTCTCCCGTGATGCGCGTCGAGCGCTCGACGCCCGGGCCGAGGAACTCGCGGCGTGGTTGGGCGACGAGCCGTTGAAGACCGGATATGCGGCGCCTTATGCGCGGGGGTTGTGAGGTCGCCGGTTCGGGTTGAATCGACATATGTCAATATTGACGAATGTCGAATCAGAACCTGCTGTCGGCGGTTCCCCGCGGATTGACGGCCGGCGAGGCGGAGACCGCCGCGCCGGTGTTGAAGGCGCTCGCGGATCCGGTCCGGTTGCGGTTGTTGTCCGAGATCGCGGCACATCCGGGAGGTGAGGCGTGCGTGTGCGACATCTCCGGACCGTTCGACGTCTCGCAGCCGACGATCTCGCACCATCTCAAGGTGCTGCGAGAAGCCGGGCTGGTGACGAGTGAACGGCGGGCCACCTGGGTGTACTACCGCGCGAACACCGATGCGCTGCGCAGCCTCTCGGTCCTGCTGGGCGATCTCTCGTCGGTGGTCGGCGAGTCCCGCACGTGCGAGCCGGGCCGATGAGCACGGTCAATACCGGGGTGGCGGGCAAGTTGTCGGTGCTGGACCGGTTCCTGCCGGTGTGGATCGGTGCGGCCATGGTCGTCGGTCTGCTGCTGGGTCGCACCGTTCCGGGCGTGGGTGACGCGCTGGCGTCGGTGGAACTCGACGGCATCTCGCTGCCGATCGCTCTCGGATTGCTGATCATGATGTATCCGGTGCTGGCCAAGGTGCGCTACGACCGACTCGACTCGGTCACCGGCGACCGTCGCCTGCTGCTCGGCTCACTGGTGTTGAACTGGATCATCGGGCCTGCGCTGATGTTCGCGCTGGCCTGGCTTCTGCTCCCGGACCTGCCGGAGTACCGGACCGGCCTGATCATCGTCGGCCTGGCGCGCTGTATCGCGATGGTCATCATCTGGAACGACCTGGCGTGCGGTGACCGCGAAGCCGCTGCCGTCCTGGTCGCACTGAACTCGGTGTTCCAGGTGATCATGTTCGCCGCGTTGGGCTGGTTCTATCTCTCGGTGCTCCCCGGGTGGCTCGGGCTGGAACAGACGACCATCGACACCTCGCCGTGGCAGATCGCGAAGTCGGTGTTGATCTTCCTCGGCATACCGCTGATCGCCGGCTACCTCACCCGCCGCATCGGTGAACGGACCAGGGGCCGCGACTGGTACGAGTCCGCGTTCCTGCCGCGCCTCGGACCGTGGGCGCTCTACGGGTTGCTGTTCACCATCGTCGTCCTGTTCGCCTTGCAGGGTGAGCAGATCACCTCGCAACCCTGGGACGTCGCGCGTATCGCGCTTCCGCTGCTGATCTACTTCGCAGTGATGTGGGGCGGCGGTTTCCTCCTCGGCGCCGCGATGGGCCTGGGTTACGCGCGGACCACCACACTGGCGTTCACCGCCGCCGGCAACAACTTCGAGCTCGCGATCGCCGTCGCGATCGCCACCTACGGTGCGACCTCCGGTCAGGCTCTCGCCGGAGTCATCGGACCGCTGATCGAGGTCCCCGTTCTCGTCGGCCTCGTGTACGTGTCGCTCGCGTTGCGGAGGCGATTCACCGCCCCTGCCGCTGTCGGACCCGACGTGTCGAAGGAGCCCGCTCGCGATGTCTGATCCTCTCGAGGTGCTGTTCGTGTGTGTCAGCAATCGCGGCAAATCCGTGATGGCAGAGCATCTCACGACGACGGTCACCGACCGGATCGCGGCGTCGTCGGCCGGAACGAGCGCGAAGATCGGCGGCGAGGTCAACGAACTGTCCGCGCACGTGCTCGCCGAGATCGGCGTCGACGTCGCCGCCCACCGGCCTCGTCAACTCACCGACGATCTGATGCGCGCCGCGGATCTCGTCGTGGTGGTCGGCACTGCCGAGGTCACCCCGCCCGACGGAGTGAGTATCGAGGAGTGGAACACCGTCGAACCCGCTGACCGCGGCGTCGATGGCCTCGAGCGGATGCGGCTGATCCGCGACGACATCACGACTCGTGTCCGCGACCTCACCGACCGTCTGCAGCGGTGAGCATTCAGAACGGTGGTGGGTTGGCGGCGTTCCACGCGTCAATCTCGCGACGGTGGGTGATGGTGCGGGTTTCGCGCTGATCGGCGAGCTTGCTGCGGGCCGGATGGTCGGGTGGGCGGCCGGGTACGAGGTAGCCGAACAGGTCGCGGCCGTTGAAGGCGTTGCCGATGAAGGTGTGTCCGGTCGGGGACTGGAACCAGGCGGTCAGGTACTCGTCCTGGTAGTCGCGCCACATGCCGAAGGTCTTGATGCGGTGGTGGAACCGGCACAGCGGTTTGAGGTTGCGCTGGGTGGTGGCGCCACCGGTCGAGGGTGATTGGTGGTCGAACGGGGTGGTGTGGTCGAGATCGGTGGTCCACACCGGCTGATTACAGCCGGGGAAGGTGCAGCACAAACCGCCGCAGCGCACCAGGTTCTGGAGTTTGCGGCTCGGGGTGTAGCGGGATTCGGCTGCCGCATCGGCATGAATGCCGGTGGTGACGAAGGAACGACGGGCATCGGCGAGCAGTGAGCGCATGGTGTCGTCGGATTCCACTGCTGCCGACGGCCTTTCCATCTCCGGCTCGTTGACGGTGTCGTCGAGGTCGACCGGTTTGGGCACCGGAGCGCAGTGTGGGCAGCGGCACGGCAGGGTGTCGAGGTGGGCGGCGAGGGCGATCATCGCGTCGACGCGTCGCTGCCTTTTGTTGCGGGGGTCGTCGGGGTGCACGGAGGCGGCCATCGCGTCGAGTTGGGCGTTGAACGCGGCGGCGTCGGTGACCGGGAGGCTGCCGGTGATGCGGGCTTGGCCAGGCTGGAATCGGTCGGGTGCGATGGTGATGTGGCGATCCCGGGTGGCGCGCTCGCGGCGGCGGCGGACGGCGTCAGGGGCGTGTCTGGCGACGATCGCGTCGACCAGGGTCGTGAACTGGGTCGTCGACATCGGGGGGCGGGCCAAAATCGCCTCGGCCAGATGGGCATCGACGGTTTGCATGTCGCTGTCGGAGACGTAGTCGGTGCGTTTCATGGCGATGGTGAAGCGGCGTTGGTCTATCCGTCCGCAGGCCAGGGTGTTGCCGGTGAGCATGAGGCGGTAGCGCAGGACGTCTCCGGTGCGGATGAGGTCACGGGCTTGCGCGGCGGGGATCATCAGTGCCGCACCGAGTTCGGTGGTCGCTTGGTCGAATCCGTCGGGACCGTATTCGGCGTAGGGGTCGATTCCGGCCGCGGCGTCGGCGGCGCGGCGGTGCAGTTCGTCTTCCGACGAGGCTTGACCGTCCCGGAGTTCGGTGCGGCGTAGGTGGTGGTCGAGTTCGCGTTCCTCGTGCAGCAGGCTTGCCGCGGTCAGGAGACGATAGGAGGCGGCGGAGGTGATCGACGCGCAGTGGGTGATGACGTCCACGAGTTCACCGGCGGACAACTCGGTATCGGAAAGCGCTGCGGACAACGGCATTTCGTCTTCGGGCGCGATACCCGAAGCGTCTGCGCCGCCGCCCCCGAATTGCATGACAACACCATACGACCACCCACCGACAAGAACGACGACGCTCGGTCAGCAGCAGGTTGTGCGAGCGTCGGCGGGGCCGGTGGCGCCACCACCGCAGCAGACCGAACCCGTGCCGGATTCGTCGACAGCGTTCTCGGCCAACAACTTCGGGCTCGTGCCGAACGTGTCCGAGTCCGCGAGCACGGTGTAGATCTCCCACTTCTCGTCGCTCGGTCCGGTCACCCACACCTTGTCCTGGGTCGCGAAACAACAGGTGGAGTCGATCTCCTCCTGCGTGAACAGCCCCGCGCCGGAGAGTCGGTCGATCTCGGCATGCACGGTGTCGCTCGACTCGACTTCGACGCCGAGATGGTTGATCGTGCCGCCCCGGCCCGGGTTCTCCAGAAGGACCAGTTTCAGGGGTGGCTCGACGATCGCGAAGTTGGCATAACCGGGCTTGCGTTTGGCCGGGGCGGTGTCGAACAGCGTGGAGTAGAACTCGATTGCTGTATCGAGATCATCGACGTTGAGCGCGAGTTGTATACGGGTCATGACGAACCACCTCACCTGTGAGACATATATCGAAGTAGGGGCCCCTGCAGGATCCCACCTTTTCGACATATGTCAATAGCGAGGGTATGGTCGGGTCATGCCGAAGACGTTGCCGATGGTCGACATCAGTGCTCCCATCTGCTGTGCACCCGTGTCCGCGGCGCCGCTCGACGACGCGACTGCGCTCGAGATCGCCCTGAGGCTCAAGGCTCTTGCCGACCCGGTGCGGATCAAACTCGTCTCGATCCTGCTCGCCGATGGAGGCGATGGGATCTGCACGTGCGACCTCGCGACCGCGGTCGGCCTCACCGAGGCGACGACGAGCCATCACCTGGGTCAGCTGCGCAAAGCCGGGATGGTCTCGCCCGAGCGTCGCGGGATGAACGTCTATTACCGGTCGAGGCCCGAGTCGTTGGAAGCTCTACGCAATGTCCTCAGCGCGACCACCGGATGCTGCTGACCCCGGGGACCACGCGTCGAGTGCCGGCCTGGCCGGATCATTCCCCCACGTGCGGCGGGACGGCAGTCGGATCGGCCATGACGTCGGTGCCGCCGAGGGTCTTGTTGGCGCGGCGTTCCACCAGCAGCGGCACGAAGTCGCGCACCTCGGTTCCCTCGAAGTGTCGGTATGCCTTCTCGACCGCGGCGGCCACATCATGGGGTGACCGGTGCGAGTAGAGGCCGATGAGCCGGTCCTGGACTTCGCTGATCTGACGACGTTCGTCATTGGCATCCATGCACACAATTTAGTCGGAATACGACAATGTGGACCGTCACGATCGATGGATTCACCGAGCGTTCATCTCATCGCTATCGGCGCTCAACCCCCGTTGGACGCCGATGGTGATGCTCGGCGGTTAACGGCTGGAGAACCTAGGATGACAACCATGGTTCCGTCACGGAGGCCCATCGATCCCGCCGCGCAGGCGCAGGCTCGGGTGCTGGTCGACGAATTGGAGCGCGTCGCGGATTCCCTCGTCGACAGGTTGCAGAACGGGTCCGGTGGCGAGAAGGTGCAGCGAGCCGCGCGTCGGGAACTGTACGAGGTCCGTGAGCACGTGCGCCGGCTCCAGAGCACCTACAACCTCTCCATCCACTGACGACGTGGTCGCGCTTCGATGAATTCAGGCGTCCGCGCGGGTCTGACCCGGTGAACTGTTTCCATCACCGAGTGAAAGGCACCGCCATGAGCACGGCACTCCCACCCGTGGCCGACCGCGAGACCTGGGCGGCGGCGCTGGCCGACCTGCGGCGCCGCGAGAAGGCGGCGACCCGCGAACTCGACGCCGTGGCCGCGCAGCGTCGTCGACTCCCCATGGTCGAGATGGACGACTACGTCCTCACCGGACCCGACGGGCCGGTCCGTCTCGTCGACGTCTTCGACGGCCGCTCCCAGCTGATCGTCTACAACCACATGTGGACCGACGGCGCGCGATTCCAGTGCCCGGGTTGCACCGGCTTCACGACACAGTTCAGCCGGCTCGACTACCTCGCCGACTACGACGCGCGGTTCGTCGTCATCACGCACGGGCCGATCGAGGAGGTCCTAGCGTACAAGGATCGCGTCGGCAATCGGATGGACTGGTACTCGTCGGCCGGCACGACCTTCTCCGCCGATGTCGACGCCGCGCCGGGGGAGGGGTTCGCGGTGAACGTCTTTCTCCGGGACGGCGACACCGTGTATCGCACGTGGCACTCGACCGGACGCGGTACCGAGCAGCTCGGCTTCACGTTCGGGCTCCTCGACGTGCTGCCCTACGGACGCCAGGAGGAGTGGCAGGACTCTCCGGGCGGGTGGCCCCAGAGCCCGACCTACTCGCGCTGGCGCGGCTCCGAGGAGATCGCCGCGGCGTACGGTGACCCCGAGGCGTGACTTCCCGTCTCCGACGAACCCGCTGGTCAGCGTTCACAGCAATCTCCCAGCGTGCCTACAGTGAGGTACCAGGGCGTCCTGGGAGTCTGGTCGTGTGAGTGAAGTGGCGAAACAGAACAGCACGCGCGGCGCGAAGGTCCTCGTGGTCGACGACGAGGAGAACATCCGTCAGTTGTTGTCGGTGTCGCTGAAATTCCAGGGGTACGAGGTCGAGACCGCGGCCGACGGTCCGGCGGCCCTCGACCGATGCCGCTCCGTCAAACCCGATGTCCTCGTCCTCGACGTGATGATGCCGGGAATGGACGGGTTCGGGCTGTTGCGTCGGCTGCGCGCCGACGGCGTGGAGGCTCCGGCGCTGTTCCTGTCCGCGCGGGACACCGTGGAGGACAAGATCAACGGTCTGACCATCGGCGGCGACGACTACGTGACCAAACCGTTCAGCCTCGAGGAGGTCGTGGCCCGCCTGCAGGTGTTGCTGCGGCGCAGCGGTTTCGACGATCAGCAACGGGCGTCGTCGAAGATCACGTTCGCCGACATCGAACTCGACGACGAGACCCACGAGGTGTTCAAGGCGGGCGAGCTGGTCGCGCTCTCGCCGACGGAGTTCACGTTGCTGCGCTACTTCATGGTCAACGCGGGCACGGTCCTGTCGAAACCCCGTATCCTCGACCATGTCTGGAATTACGACTTCGGCGGTGAGGTGAACGTCGTCGAATCCTACGTCTCGTACCTGCGGCGCAAGCTGGACACGGGGGACAAGCGGCTCATCCACACCCTGCGCGGAGTCGGCTACGTGATGCGTGAGCCCCGTGACTGATCCGACGGCGACGAGCGCAGGTCGAAAGACGCGCAAGCGCGGTGTCCCACTGCGGATCTCGCTGGTGGCCCTGACCGTGTTGCTCGTCGTCCTCGGGCTGCTCGCCTCCGGTGTGGCGGTGACCTCGTCGATGCGCCAGGATCTGATCGCCCGCGCCGACGACGGGTTGGAGAATGCCGTACGGACGTGGGCCGAGCCCCGTGGATTCCTCGGCGACGGTCCGGGCCCACCCGGCCCGCGCAGGCCGCCGTCGCCCTACTACGTCGAGTCCGTGGTCTACGGGCCCGGAGGGGTGTCGGCCGACAATGTCTACAACCAGTTCGACGACGCCCCCGACCTCGGTGGACTGACCGACGACGACGCCGGACCCGTCACCGTCCCGTCCGTCGACGGCGACGGGCCGCAATGGCGGGTCATCACACGCAGCAACAGCTTCGGTAGATCCGTCGTCGCCACGCCGATGTCCGACATCGACGACACGGTGAGCAGGCTGATCTGGCTGCAGCTCGCGATCGGCGCGCTGGTCGTACTGCTCATCGGGGTGCTGAGTTATGTCCTGGTGCGCACGAGTCTGCGCCCGCTCCGTCGTGTCGAGGAGACCGCCCACGAAATCGCGGAGGGAAATCTGACGCGACGCGTGCCACCGGCGCCGCCGAACACCGAGGTCGGCAGCCTGTCGGACTCGTTGAACCGGATGCTCGGGCAGATCCAGCACGCCTTCGCCACGACCGCGGCGTCCGAACAACAGGCACGCGCCTCCGAGGAGCGGATGCGCCGCTTCGTCGCCGACGCCAGCCACGAATTGCGGACTCCGCTCACGTCCATCAAGGGTTTCGCCGAACTCTATTCGCAGGGCGGCGTTCCCGACGTGACCGACGCGATGCGACGCATCGACGACGAGGCCGGTCGGATGAACCTGCTGGTCGAGGACCTGCTGATGCTCGCGCGGCTCGATGCCGCGCGTCCGGTCGATTCCGCGCCCGTGGATCTGCTCGGTCTGGCCGCCGACGCCGTGCAGAGTGCACGTGTCGCCGCGCCCGAACGCGAGATCCGGCTCGACGTCGTCCCGGGCGACCGTCCGCCGGTCGTCCTCGGCGATGGGCCGCGGCTCGTACAGGTGCTGCGGAATCTCATCGGCAACGCCGTGAACCACACACCGCCGGACGCCTCCATCACGGTCGGGGTGGCCGTCGACGACGGGGCAGGCGAAGCGGTGCTGACCGTCGCCGACACCGGCCCGGGCATCTCGGCGGAGGATGCCGACCACGTCTTCGAGCGCTTCTACCGCGGCGACGCCTCGCGGCATCGAGGCTCCGGCGGTGGCAGCGGTCTCGGCTTGTCGATCGTCGCCGCCCTGGTGGCCGCACACGGCGGCCGGGTCGGCGTCGACTCGAGTCCCGGTGCGGGAGCGACGTTCCGGGTGCGGTTGCCGCTCGCGAACGCCGGCTAGATCAACCGGCGCAGCTGCGGCCTCACTGCTGGTTGAGCAGCGACGAGCGCAGCGAGGAGCGTGTCGAAGCCACCGCCGCCTCAGCCGATCAACCGACGCAACTTCGCGAACTCGGTGACGTCGTCGCGGAAGCGGTCGAGTCCGACGAGCGTGTACATCCCGTCGATCTGGCGGTTGACCCACAGCTGATGGATGCGACGAAGGTCGGATTGGCGTGACTTCCAGCCGATCCCGTCGATCACCGCGAGAACCAGCTGGGTCGGCAGCCGCACCTCGGCCATCTCCTCGATCTCGCGGACCGCATCGGTGAGTTTGGACCCCGTCGAGTCGAACCCCTTGGCCGCCACCACGATGTCGGCCGACGACGGGTCGCCCACGATCAGGTCCGCGGGTGCGGTCCGCCCGTTGCGTCCCGCGAACCGGGAGCGGGTGACGTAGTCGAGCCCGATGTCGCGGGCGATGTCCTCGATCTCGTCCTCGATCCGACGACCCGATGCACCCGCGCGGGTGGCGGTCGCGCGGGTCCCGGCGCGGGCCACGAGGATGTCGGCGAAGGTGAACGTGCGGGACAGCTGGGTGCGCAGCATGCGGACGAGGTCGAACTCGGTGTCGAGCCAGGTCACCAGGTCGACCGGCTGCGTCCGCGCCAGCGCATGCCAGCCGCTGGTGTCGAAGCGGTCGCGCAGGGCGTTCTTCAGCTTCTCCTGGGACAGCCCGACCGCGAGTCCGAGGACCGGCACGTCGGTGGGGTTGTCGCGCACCCAGGCCGCCAGGCCCGCGATGTCGGTGTCGAGCAGTTCGCCGAGGCGCGCGGTGGCCTGGGTTATCCGCTCGGCCTCCGGCGTCGATGCGGTCGGATCGACGTGAGAGGTCAACCGTCCCAGGGATGCCAGGTAGTCGTCGAAGTCGCCCGCGGTGCTCATCGGTTCGTCGTGTCGTAGATGGGTCGTGTCGCCGGTCAGTCCCGGCCGATGAACAGGTACTCGCTGACGTCGCGCCGTGTCGCGGCCGCGTGGGTGCCGAAGCTGTACTTGTGGTCGATCGCGATGACCTCCACCGACGGCTTGACCTTCCCGAGCAGGTCGACGATGCGGTCCTTGCCCGGCAACGCATTCGACGAGTACGACAGCACGATGGCGCCGGCGTCCTCGAAATGCTCGAAGGTGCGCAACAGGGCGTCCTCGATGGTCCGCTTGTAGGCGAACGGGGTGAAGCGCTTCGGCAGCTTCTTGGTCTTGGTGTTCTCCATGATGCTCATGCCGCGCCAGTAGGCCGACAGGCCCTCGAGAAAGTGGTAGCGCTTGATGTAGTCGTTGTCGTCGGTCGGTGGGGCGTACGGGGGATCGAGGTAGACCAGATCCGGTGGTGCGGACCACGGCAGTTCGAGGTCGAAGATGTCGCCCTGGACGCTCCGGCTGCTGCGTGCGTTGCTGAACACCGTGGCGTTGTAGTCCCCGGCTGCGCGCAGACGGAAGTGGTCGCGCAGGGACATCGTCAGGTCACGCCGGCCATCGGCGTACCGCGTCGAGTCGGTGAACGTGAAGACCCCTCGGGGCTGTTTGCGCGCCGCCGAGAGCACCAGGGCGGCGATCGCGAGGTCGCGCCGGTAGCCGCGCAGGGCATCGACGTGCGACCACGCCGAGTCCAGGAACGCCCGGTCCTCGGTGGTGAAGTACAGGCCGTCGAAGGTCCGGGAGATGTAGTCGCGGTCGTCGGCGGGGGGACCGCAGATGGCCTCGATGAGTTCGGGCTCGAGCCGGACACTCGAATTGGCCACCGACGCGCGGGTGATGATGTGCGGGAAGTTGAGGAAGTCGTTGCTGACGACCTCGAAACCCTGCGCCTTCAGGAGATAGGACACCACCCCGGAACCGGAGAACGCATCGACCGCGGTGGACCCGCCGATCTCGGCGAAGGTGCGCTCGAGGTGGGGGAGCAGGCGGTACTTCGACCCCATGTACCGAAGGCGTGGGAACCGCTGGGCGCGGGCCAGGACGTCGCTGGATCCGACGACGGCTCGGGAGGTGCGTCCCGTCCCGGATGATTCTGGCCCACTCACATCGAAAAGGATGTCATGGACCCCCGACAGTCGGCCGCAGACAGTCCGGCTGCGAGACGTCCGGGACATCACCCGCCGTTTAGACTCGGGCCCATGGCATCGGTCTTCAGCATGATCATCAACGGCGAACTCCCCGGTCGATTCGTCTGGAAGGACGGCGAAGCGGTCGCGTTCCTCACCATCGAGCCGGTCACGCCCGGTCACGTGCTGGTGGTTCCGCGCGCCGAGGTCGATCACTGGGAGCAGATGGACACCGCCGCATTCGCCCACCTCAGCGCGGTCGCGCAGAACGTGGGTCGCGCGGTGAAGGACGCCTTCGACGCGCCTCGGATGGGTCTGCTCATCGCCGGCCTCGAGGTTCCGCACGTGCACGTCCACGTGTTTCCGGCGCTGTCGCTCGAGACCTTCGACCTCGCCAATGCGAACAAGAACGCCCGTCCCGAGGACCTCGACGCCGCGGCGGAGAAGATCCGCGCCAGCCTGCGGTCGCTCGGTTACGGCGAGTACGTCGCCGACTGACCACACCGCGGAGGGTTCACACCGTCCGGTGGATGAGGAGTGGTAGTACCGCGGTCGCGCCCGCCTCACGAAGGGCGGCGGCGGCCAGGGTGATCGGCCAGCCCGAACTGTTGGCGTCGACCACGAGCATGACGTTGCGGCCCGCGACCTCCGGCGGGTCGCCGAGATGGTCCCGCCAGTAGGCGGCCTCGACCGCGCCGGTCGCGTCGGTGGGTGGATCACCCATCCGCACGGGGAAGCTGCCGCCCTCGCGTTTCCCGACCGTCCGCAGGTGGTCGGCCAGGGTCTCGGCGAGCGTGGTGCCGGTCAGACGCAGGGACACGATGAGGTCGGCGCGGACGCCGGTGTCGCGCACCCACGCGGCCAGCGTGGCGACCGCGGCGTCGCCCAGTTCGGCGACCGCACGCTCGTTTCCGTTGCGTGCGGCGGCGAGCACCTCGACCCACTCGGGGGCGTCGGCGTGCGCCAGGACGCGTCCCGGCGCGGCCAGCAGGTCCGCGGGAATCCGTCCGCGACGGCCGAATTCGCCGCCGGGCCACATCTTGCGGGGGTCCAGGGTCTGGGCCTTGCGGCGCAGCGTGGAGGTCACGGTGCGCACGGTCTCGTCGTCGACGGTGTCGGTGAGACCGTCGCTGAGGGCGCGCCGGCAGACCGAGCAGCGCCCGCAGTCCGCGGCCTGCGGGTCGTCGAGCGATTCGGTCAGCAGCCGCATCAGGCAGGTGCGCCCCGCGATGTATGCGCGCATGATGTCGGCCTCGCGCCGGCGCACGGCGAGGATGCCGTCGTAGTGCGCGGCGTCGTAGGTCCAGGGCTTGCCGGTGACGACCCACCCGTCGGGGGTCCGGTCGGTCACGCCGTCCACCGCCAGCTGCTTGAGCATCAACTCGATCCGGGTGCGGCGGAATCGGGTCGCGGCCTCGAGCTGAACCACCGACTGCGGCTCGTCCGCGGACTCGAGCGCGGCGAGCAGATCACGCATCTTGTCCGGGTCGGGAATCGTCGCGGTGGCGAAGTGGTCCCAGATCCGGTCGTCGGTCTGCGACGCCAGCAGCATCACGACGGCATCGTCGAGGGCGCGTCCGGCACGGCCGACCTGCTGGTAGTAGGAGACCGGCGACGGTGGTGACCCGACATGCACCACGAAGCCGAGATCTGGTTTGTCGTAACCCATTCCGAGCGCCGACGTCGCGACCAGCGCCTTGACCTCGTTGCGCAGCAACGCGTCTTCGAGTTCGTGGCGGCGGTCGGCGTCGAGCTGGCCGGTGTAAGCCGCCACCGCGACGGCGTCGCCGTGGACCGCACGGATGGCCTCGACGAGGCGGTCGGCATCGGCGACGGTCAGCACGTACACGATGCCCGATCCCGGCAGCGCCGGCAGCGACTGCGCCACCCACCCGTACCGCTGGACGGGGGACAGTCCGTCGAGAACGTTGAGATGCAGAGACTTTCGCGCCAGCGGCCCGCGGAGGACGAGGGTGGGCTCCCCTGCGGTACCGGCGTCGAGCTGGGCGGCGACGTCCTCGGTGACACGGGCGTTGGCGGTGGCGGTGGTGGCCAGGACCGGTGTCGTCGGGTTGACGGTGCGCAACACGTCGGCGACGCGACGGTAGTCGGGGCGGAAGTCGTGACCCCAGTCGGAGACGGCGTGCGCCTCGTCGATGACGAGTAGTCCCAGGTTGCCGGCGAGGGCATCGAGGACCCGGCGGCCGAATCCCGGGTTGGCGAGCCGCTCCGGCGACACGAGCAGGACGTCGAGGTCGCCGGCGCGCAGCTGGGCCTCGATCGTCGACCACTCGTCGACGTTGGACGAGTTGAGCGTGGCCGCCGACAACCCGCCGCGGGCGGCGGCCGCGACCTGGTCGCGCATGAGGGACAGCAGCGGCGACACGATGAGGGTCGGCCCACCGCCGCCCGCGCGGATGATCGCGGTCGCCGACCAGTAGACCGCCGACTTGCCCCATCCTGTCGCCTGGACCACCAGGACGCGCGCACCGCGCTCGCCGGGATCGGCCGGACGGCCGGCCAGCGCGGTCACGGCCCGGAGCTGGTCGTCACGCAGCGCGGCGCCCTCACCGGCCAGGCTGGTGATGACGCGGTTAGCGGCGGTCAGCTGGTCCGGGGCGAGGGTTGCGGCCATGCGCCCCAATGTAGTGGCGCCCCCGGACACGCCGCGTTCTCCGTCCACACGCCCCGGTCACACCGGGTGTGCGTTCACAGGAACCTGGCAGGTCGTACGCAGTGTGACCCGAGGCTGGGATCCGACAGTGATCCACATGATCCCAGAAGCACCGCCGGGCGCCACGGCGCAGAACTACACACTGACCGACAGTTCCACGCCGAATCCGGTACTCGACATCGTGGTCCCCGTCTACAACGAACAGTCCGACCTCGCGTCGTCGGTGCGTCGCCTCGCCGACCATCTGCGTCTGCACGTGCCCTACGCCGCGCGCATCACCGTCGCCGACAACGCGAGCACGGACGACACCCTCGCGATCGCCGTCGCACTCGCGGACGAACTCGTCGGCGTACGCGTCGTCCATTTGGAGGAGAAGGGACGTGGCCGCGCCCTGAGCGCGGTGTGGCAGCACAGTGACGCCGAGATCGTCGCCTACTGCGACGTCGACCTGTCGACCGATCTCAACGCCCTGATGCCGCTCATCGCTCCGCTGGTGTCCCGTCACTCCGACATCGCGATCGGCACGCGTCTCAGCCGCTCCGCCCGCGTGGTCCGGGGGCCCAAGCGCGAGTTCATCTCCCGCTCGTACAACTTGATGCTGCGCACCGCGATGGGCGCCAGGTTCTCCGACGCGCAGTGCGGGTTCAAGGCCATGCGCACCGACATCGCGCGCGAACTGCTGCCGTTCGTCGCCGACACCGGCTGGTTCTTCGACACCGAGCTCCTGGTCCTCGCCGAACAGATCGGTCTGCGTATCGCGGAGGTGCCGGTGGACTGGGTCGACGACCCCGACAGCACCGTCGACATCGTGCCGACTGCGATCGCTGACCTCAAAGGCTGTGCGCGCGTGGGTCTCGCACTGGCGATGGGCCGGCTCCCGATCGCGCAGCTGCGTGCGTCCATCGGCCGGGACCGGGCCGCGGGACCGCAGCTCGACGGGGTACCGATGGGGATGGTCGGGCAGCTGGCACGCTTCTGCGTGGTCGGCGTCGCCTCGACGCTGGCCTACGCGGTGCTGTTCCTCGCGCTCCACTCGTTCCTCGGTGCCCAGATCTCGAACGTGGTCGCCCTCGCGATCACCGCCGTGCTCAACACGGCCGCCAACCGGCGCTTCAGCTTCGGGATCCGGGGTCGCGACAACGCGTTGCGCCACCAGCTCTTCGGACTGGGCGTCTTCCTGTTCGGCTGGCTGGTGACCTCGGGGGCGTTGCTGGTGCTCCACACCGCCGCTCCCGACGCGACCAAACACATCGAACTGGTGATCCTGGTGACCGCGAACCTGGTGGCCACCCTCACCCGGTTCATCGGTCTGCGCTGGGTGTTCCGCAAGGCGCCGGCTCACCACACGGAGGTCGTCGCATGAGCACCACTCTCGTGCCCCCGGCGAATCCGGTTGCGCCCGAGGATGCCTCGGGCGTGCGGCGTCCGGCGTCGGAGAACTCGCGCCTGGAACGCATCTCGCTGACACTGCTGCTGGTCGGCACCACGGTCGCCTACCTGTGGAACCTGTCGATCAACGGATGGGCCAACTCCTTCTACTCGGCGGCCATCCAGGCCGGCTCCCAGTCGTGGAAGGCCTGGTTCTTCGGATCGTCGGACATGGCGAACTCCATCACGGTCGACAAACCGCCTGCCTCGCTGTGGATTCCGGGGCTCAGCGCGCGGATCTTCGGGGTCAACTCGTGGTCGATCCTGGTGCCCGAGGCGCTGATGGGTGTCGCCTCGGTGGCGCTGCTCTACCTGATCACCCGAAAGTATCTCGGCCACTGGGCCGGCATCCTCGCCGGGGTGATCCTCGCGGTGACCCCGGTCGCGGCGATGATGTTCCGCTTCGACAACCCCGAGGCGCTGCTCATCCTGCTGATGATCGCGGCCGTCTGGTCGATGATGAAGGGGCTCGAGGACGGTCGCTGGCGATGGCTGATCCTGACCGGGGTGTTCGTCGGGTTCGGTTTCCTCACCAAGCAGCTCCAGGTCATGCTGATAGTCCCGCCGCTGGCGGTCACCTACCTCGCCTTCGGTCCGCGCAGCTGGTTGCGCCGGGTCGGGCAGCTGTTCGCCGCGCTGGGCGCGATGCTCGTCAGCGCGGGCTGGTGGATTCTGGCGGTCGAGCTGTGGCCCGCGTCGTCGCGGCCGTATATCGGTGGCTCGCAGAACAACTCGATCCTCGAACTGACCCTCGGTTACAACGGCCTCGGCCGGCTCAACGGCAACGAGACCGGTGCCGTCGTCCCCGGCGGTGGCGGAGGCGCCGCGGAGGGCATGGGCGGTCCCGGCGGTCCCGGCGGTGGTGGCGGCGCGTGGGGTGAGACCGGCTGGCTCCGGATGTTCGAACCCGCGCAGGGCGGTCAGATCGCCTGGCTCATCCCGACGGGCCTGATCCTCGCCGCCGTGGCGCTCGTCCTCATCGGAAAGGCCCGGCGCACCGACCCGCGTCGTGCATATCTGGTCGTCTGGGCGCTCTGGCTGCTGGTCACGATGGGTGTCTTCAGCTTCATGGCCGGGATCTTCCACCAGTACTACACCGCGGCACTGGCTCCCGCCGTCGCCGCGGTCGTCGCCGGCGGCGCGGCGGTCTGCTGGTCGCACCGGGACCGGTTGTGGGTGCGGATCGCACTGGGGATCTCCGTCGCGGTCGCCGCGGTCTGGGGCTATGTCCTGCTCGATCGCACGCCCGACTTCGTGCCGTGGCTCCGGTTCGCGGTGCTCGTCGTCGGCCTCGCCGCGGCGGTGACCATGATCTTCGCCCAGCGTCGGGCCATCGCGGCGGCAGCCCTCGTCGGGGCGATCATGGCCGGTCTGGCCGGTCCGGTCGCCTATACCGTCGACACCATCGCGACCGAGAAGAGCGGATCCATCATCTCCGCGGGTCCCCGTGTCGAGGGCGAGTTCGGTCCCGGTGGAGGTGGACCGGGCGGTCCCGGTGGACGCGGAGGCCCGGGTGGACCCGGCGGTCGGGGCATGCCCGGCACGCCCCCGCAGGGCATGGGTGGCCCCGGTGGCCAGGGGCCGACCGGACTGGGCGGTCCGGGCGCGAACGGCACCGACGGCCGCGGGGGCGGCGCCGGGGGACTGCTGCGGGGTTCGACGCCCTCCACGGCCATCGTGAACACGCTCAGCGCCGACGCGGACGACTACACCTGGGTGGCCGCCGCCGTGGGGTCGATGTCGGCCTCCGGATACCAGCTGGAGACCGGCCACTCGGTGATGCCGATCGGCGGCTTCAACGGCAGCGACCCGTCGCCGACCCTGGCGGAATTCCAAGAGCTCGTCGCCGCGAAGAAGATCCACTACTTCATCGGCGGGGGCATGGGGCCCGGCATGGGTGGTGGGATGGGCGGGAACTCGGCCCAACCGTCGTCGCAGATCAGCACCTGGGTGCAGGAGAACTTCGTCGCCGTCACCGTCGACGGCGTGACCATGTACGACCTCACCCAGCCCACGAGCTGACTGTCGCAGCCCGGCGGACCGCAGTAGGTGTGCCACCGCGACGCCCCTCCGCCCCCTAATCCGAAGAGTTAGGTGGGGTGGTTGCTCAGGCCGCTCCGCGGGGTGTGATGGTGACGTCATATCCGAGTAGGTGGAGCTCGTTGAGGGCGCGGTTCTTGGTGCGTTCGGGGTGGCGTTGTTGGTGGTAGTCGGGGCCGGGTTCGTCGTAGACGACGTTGTCGGTGAGCATGATCCAGACCACGGTGAGCAGGGTGTGTTCGAGGGCGAGGATGGCTTTGGGTTTGCCGCGGGAACGGACCAGGCGCCGGTATTTGGCGTTGAGGAAGGTGCCTTTGTGACTGGCGATCGACAACGCTGTAGCACCGAGAGCACCTTTGAGGTGTCGGTTACCGGGGCGGGTTTTGACGTTCTTGATCCGTCCTGCGGACTGGTGCTGGCCGGGGCACACCCCCGCCCAGGAGGCTAAATGTCCTGGTGTGGGGAACTGGGACATGTCCGCGCCAGTCTCGGCGATGATCACATCGGCGGTGGTGGTGGAGATGCCCGGGATGGTGCAGATCAGGTCCCGCTTGGCCTGAAACGGCGCCATCACCTTCTCGATCCGTTCGGTCAACGCGTCTATACGGGTGGTGTGTTCGGTGATGAAATCCAGATGCAACTCGACCAGGAACGCGTGGTGGTCGGTGAAGCGGCCCTGCAATGCCTGGGTCAACGCGGGGATTTTGCGGCGGAGTTGTTTCACCGACATCTCCGCCAACTTGGCGGGATCGCGTTCACCCTTCACCAGCGCCTGCAGCATGAACCGCGACGAGACCCCGTTGATGTCGGAGACGACCACCGATAGTTTGATGCCGGCGTCTTCGAGGACTTTCTCCAAACGCTGAATCTCGCGGCTGCGTTCGCGAGTGATCGCGGTGCGGGTCCGGGTCAGATCACGCAACCGCCGGATCGGTTCGGGCGGCACGAACGAGGCACGCAACAACCCGTGCGCGGCCAACTGCGCCAACCACGCCGCGTCCGAGACATCGGTCTTGCGGCCCGGGAGGTTCTTGGCGTCGTGGGCGTTGACCAGCATCACCTCGAACGGGGCGTCTTCGAGGAGGTAGTAGAACGGTTTCCAATAGTCGCCGGTGGCTTCCATGACCACACACGTCACCTGCTCGGCGATCAGATAGTCCCGCAGCCGCAGAATCTCGCCGCTCATCGACGACCAGGTCGTGGTTTCCTGCACGGTCTTTCGTCCCGGACTAGCCAGGCGGACACAGACTTTCACATCCGATTTGGAGACATCCATCCCGGCGCAGCGGGGATGCAGCACTTCCATCTCGGTCTCCTTTCGAGTCCTCGGAAGTGGGCTGCGGACGGGGCTAAACAGTGCAGGAGTCTAATCCGCGTGCTCGTAGCAACAATCCACGATTCCCGTGGCAGGCCCCGCGCCTCACACTGAGGTACTGGCTCTTCGGCACAAGGGAGAAATTCAAGGTCACCGCATCCCACCCCTCCACTATCGCCCCCCGACACCGTGGTGACCAGCACAACTCTTCGACCCCCACGACGGCCGCCAGGCCGCAGATACTGAGGTGCGAGGAGCGATAGCGACGAGCCTCGAAGGGTCTGGCGACGCATCTCACCAGGACTCTTCGAGGCTCGCTTCGCTCGCACCTCAGGGAGCGGGACGGGTCGTTGCCCGGCATGTTGCTGCTGTTCGGCGTCGTGCCCGTGGGCAAAGCCGTGGGGACCGACCGTTTAGAGTCATGGACGTGCGCGTACTCGTGATCGGCTCGGGCGGCCGCGAACATGCCCTTCTCATCGGTCTGGCGAACGATCCGGCGGTCACCGACCTGCACGTCGCCCCGGGGAACGCCGGCACCTCGTCGATCGCCACGAACCATCCCGTCGACGCCGTCTCCGGCGACGCGGTCGTGGAGCTGGCACGCGAGGTCGGTGCCGACCTCGTGGTCATCGGTCCCGAGGTGCCCCTGGTCCTCGGAGTCGCCGACGCCCTGCGCGCGGCCGGGATCGCGACGTTCGGCCCGAGTGCCGAGGCCGCCCGGATCGAGGGGTCGAAGGCGTTCGCGAAGGACGTCATGAAGGCCGCGGGGGTCACGACCGCCCACGCCGAGATCGTCGACAATCCCGCCCGGCTCGACGCCGCACTCGACAGCTTCGGCCCGACCTGGGTGGTCAAGGACGACGGTCTCGCCGCGGGCAAGGGCGTCGTCGTCACCACAGACCGTGACGTCGCCCGCGACCACGCCGCCGAGTGCCTCGAGAGCGGGCACCCGGTGCTGCTGGAGAGCTTCCTCGACGGGCCGGAGGTGTCGCTGTTCTGTCTCGTCGACGGCGAGACCGTGGTGCCGTTGCTGCCCGCGCAGGACCACAAGCGCGTCGGCGACGACGACGCCGGCCCCAACACCGGCGGCATGGGTGCCTACACGCCGCTGCCCTGGCTGCCCGCGGAGATGACCGCGCGCATCGTCGACGAGGTCGTGAAACCCGTTGCTGCCGAGATGGTTCGGCGCGGTATCCCGTTCTCCGGTCTGCTGTACGCCGGCCTGGCGATCGGATCGGACGGACCTGCCGTCGTCGAATTCAACTGTCGCTTCGGTGATCCGGAGACCCAGGCGGTGCTGGCCCTGCTCGACTCTCCGCTCGGACAGGCGCTGCACGCGACCGCAACCGGGACGCTCGCCGACCTGCCGCCGCTGCAGTGGCGTGACGGTGCCGCGGTCGCGGTGGTTGTCGCGGCCGAGAACTACCCCGGCAAGCCGCGCACCGGCGACGTCATCACCGGCGCCGACACCGACGGGGTGCTGCACGCCGGCACCGCGCGCAACGCCGACGGCGCCGTCGTCTCCTCCGGTGGGCGGGTACTCGCGGTGGTGGGTACCGGTGCCGACCTCGCCGAAGCCCGCGAGCAGGCCTACGCGCGGATCGCGGGCATCAAGCTCCCCGGTTCGCACTTCCGCAGCGACATCGGCCGTAACGCCCTCGAGGGCCGGATCAGCATCTGAGTCTCGCTCGCATCGTCCGTTCCCGATCACCCCGAATCGGTTGAGTGCGAACGGAACACGTGAGCGAATCCCGAGTCAGACCGCCAGGTTCCGTCCGAGGAACTCGACCTGCTCGGGAAGGACACTGCGCCAGTACCGGTTGGTGTGTCCGCCGGCCGCGGTCCCGAACGCGGCCGGCGGCCGGAGTCCGGCGGCCCACTGGCGCGTGTAGGTGTAGAACTGGTCGCTCGAGCCGATGTTGATCAGCAGCGGGATCTTCGCGAACTTCGGCTGCGCGCCGAACAGCGAGTTGGCCTGGTAGTCGGCGATGCCGTCGAAGGCGCGCGGCGGGAAGTTGCGCGGGTCGGCCCACATCGCGGGCGAGCTGACGGCCACGGCGGCGACGCGCGGTGCGCCCAGCATCGCGGCCAGGCGCAGCGCACCGTAGCCGCCCATCGACCAGCCGAAGAGTCCGATCCGCTCGGTGGACAGGTTGAGTTTCGGGTCGCTCGCCAGCATCGGCAGGAACTCGTCGAGGACCATCGCGCCGCCATCGGTGCCGTCGGTGCGCCGGTGGTAGTAATTGCGCCCGATGTCGGCGGCCGCCAGAGCGAACGGCGCATTGCCTGCGTCGACGTACTGCTGCATCACGGTCTGCATCTCGAGCTTCGGCCCGAAGATCGATTTCTCGTTGGTGTTCAGCGCGTGCAGTACGACGACGACGGGCAGGGTGCCGGTCACGCCGTTGGGGCGGGCGACGGCCCACCTGGTGTCGCGCCCACCCATCCGCGCGGACCGGAAGCTGCCGGTGACCAGCGGCGGGCCCCCGGTGACCGGGGGTGGGGACGCCTCGACCGGCAGTTCGTCGTCGGCCCGGCCCTCCAGCTTGCGGGGCTGCACGGACGTCGGCGGGGTCGAACCCGAGCATGCGGCGACGCCGAGCGCAGCGGCGCCGAGTCCGGCGGCCAGGACAGCACGACGGCCGACGGGCGAGCGGCCGTTGTCGTCGGGCCTGCTGCGCTCGTCGGTATCGCTGGTCGGTGGTGTCACTCGGGTCATCGAGTCAACAGGGTAGTAGCCGACCCCCGGCTCGCCGCAACGGATCGTCGACCGACGCGCATCGATGTGAGGAATCTCCTCTCAGCTGTGCTGCCAGAAACCGGCGTGCACCTCCCGTGCGGCGTCGAGAGCGAACGGGCCGCGGACGACGATCGGCCGGCTGCCCGCCTCGAAGATCCGGCGGCACGGCATCGCCAGTGTCGGATTCGCCGGGTCGTCGCCGGTCATCTCCCGCAGTTCGTCCTCACCGAGTGCGTAGACGACCGTACCGATCCCGGCCCAGTAGATCGCTCCGGCACACATCGCGCACGGTTCGGTGCTGGTGTAGAGCGTCAGCCCGCCGCGGGTGACGAGGTCGAGGTGCCCGACCGCGCGTACGACGTTGGTCTCGGCGTGCCCGGTCGGGTCACCTGCGGTGTCGACGGTGTTCATGCCCTCGGCCACCACGCTGCCGTCCGGCGCGACCAGGAGCGAACCGAACGGGTGATCGCCGCGCGCGCGGGCCTCGGCGGCCAGCTCGATCGCGCGTCGGAGATGGGTGTCGTCGCGACTGTCGGTGGACATGTCCCCGATGGTCGCATGGGTCGCCGGTGATGCGGGCCCGGTGTGGGATGCGCGGCTCAGTGCTGCCCGACGAGCTCGCAGCTGAAGTCGATCGGCCGCGCGCGCCGGTCGAACTCCACGTGCGCCACCGACTCGCCGTCGGTGACGTCGCAGATCGGCGATCGGCCGCCGTCGGTGCCTGCCCGCCAGCTGATGTGCCATCCGCGCCGCGCGGCCATCCCGTGGATCGCCACCCGATGATCGTTGACCGCAAGAGATCTCATCACGGTCGGCATCGTCGTGGCGAAGTCGGCGAAGCTCGGCTCGGGGAGTGCGACGTCGTCGAGGAGGTACACGGCGAGTTCCCCGTCGTCGAGCCGTCCCGTCCAGTAGGGACTGATCCCGGTGCTCTCGACCGCGGCGGCGGCGACGATGTCGATCGCCTGCGCCCGGCAGTCGATGACCTCGTCGCGAGACAGGTTGGGCGGCAACGGTACCCGAGGCGTCGCGAAGTCGTCGACGCCGAATCGGGCGCCCACGTCCCGCAGCGCCGAGGCGGGGCCGGACGGTTCGCCGCGTGGATGGGCCCACCCCCACACGATCGCGTCCGCCTCGATCACCGCGATCAGGGTGGCGCGCGACCGGACCGAGTCGTGGTGCCCGTCTTGACCGGTGGGGGCGGTGGCGGTGAAGACGACGGCCCGCTCGGCGGGGTCGCAGCGCGCCTCGAAGCTGCCCAGCCGTTCGCGGAGGTGATCGGCGAACGCGACCTGTCGCAGACAGGTGTAGAGCGCCGCGTAATCGGCGACAGCGTGGAGGCCGTCGAACTGCATGCGCTCACGGTAACCGCGGGCCCGGTCGTCGTACCCCGGTGTCCGATGTCCGACTGACGCCCCCGGTCGCGCGTTGTCGGAGGTCAGCGGACTTATACGGGAATCAGACTGTGTGTGCATCGCTTTGGTGAAAGCGATACGGCGGTACCGGCCCTTTGGCAGCATGAACATCCATGATGACCTCGGCGGCGACACCGAAGGGTGTGCGGCGGCGGTCTCGATTGATCGAGGCTGCCGGCGAGCTGTTGCTCGAAGGCGGCTTCGACGCCGTACGTCATCGCGCGGTGGCCGAGCGGGCGCAACTCCCGCTGGCGTCGACGACCTACTATTTCGGCTCCCTCGATGACTTGATGGCCGAGGCCGCCGCCCACCTGTGCGCCCACGACGAGACCGCAGTCTCCGCCCGCTGCAACGCTCTTCCGCGCCGGCATCGCGGGAGCACGGCGACGGCGGCCGCGCTCGCCGACGTCTTCGTCGGCTCCGACACGACACTCCAGCAACTGTCCGCGCGGTACGAGATGATCGCGCTCGCGGCGCGTCACCCCCTTTTGCGCGACGTCGTCGCCGCGCGCGGACAGTCGCTGGCGTTTCATCACTGCGAGGTCCTGGTCAAATCTCACCGCGTCGCCGACCCGGTGCACATCGCGCAACTGATCGGCATCGAGGACGGTGCCATCGTCGGCGCGCTGGCCCAGACCGCGGTCCGGCCCGTCGATGCGGTGCGCGACGCACTGCTCGATGTCGTCGACGTCCTCGCCCCGCGTGAGTGACCGCGACGAACCTCGCGAATAGGCCGCGCCATCGGGGCGACGATGACACGATGGGGCGTCAGGTCACCGACGGGGAAGGGGATCGAGTGTCGGGACGACGCTGGATGGTGAGGATCGGGGTCGCGCTCGGCGCGGCGGTGATGAGCACGACCGCGCTCCTGGTGCCGTCGGCACAGGCGGCGCCGGCCGGCCGGGTCGATGCATCGGTCCCGCTCTCCTCGGCGGTCTACGGCACCGGCTGTACGTATCCGCTGACCGTGGCCGTCAACTCCTCGGGCTGGGTGGAGTTCTTCGAGGTCAAGGCGGGCTTGCCGCCGCGCTTCGTGGGACGCGACCTGCCCCAGGGTGCGCTCGCCTCCACCACCTGGGTCCCGCAGCGCATCGGTGACAAATACCTGTACGCGGTGCAGAACGGGAAGGTCTCCCAGCCGACGTTCGTCCGCGTTCGCCAGGGCTACGGGTCGAACGGATCGTGCGTGGCCTTCTGACGCCGACCGACGTCTCACCGCAGGCGGCCCGAGCAGGGTTTCGGTCTGACCTCGGTCGCGACCTACACTGGGCGGGTGTCGAAGCCCGTCATCGCCAACGTCCTGGCCAGTCGCTATGCCTCCGCCGATCTCGCCGAGCTGTGGTCGGCGAGCACCAAGATCGAACTCGAACGGCGGCTGTGGATCGCGGTCCTCAAAGCCCAACGTGACCTCGGCATCGACGTACCGTCCGACGCCATCGCCGACTACGAGCGCGTCGTCGACCAGGTCGACCTTGCCTCGATCGCCGAACGTGAACGGGTCACCCGCCACGATGTGAAGGCCCGGATCGAGGAGTTCAACGCCCTCGCCGGTCACGAGCAGATCCACAAGGGCATGACGAGCCGGGACCTCACCGAGAACGTCGAGCAGCTGCAGATCCTGCGTTCCCTCGAGCACGTCCACGCCCACGGGGTCGCGGTGCTGGCGCGGATCGTCGCCCTGGCGGCCGACTACTCGTCGACGGTCATGGCCGGACGCAGCCACAACGTCGCCGCCCAGGCCACCACTCTCGGCAAGCGATTCGCCTCGGCCGCCGACGAACTCATGATCTCGCTCACCCGCCTGCGCGAGCTCGTCGACCGCTACCCGCTGCGCGGGATCAAGGGTCCGATGGGCACCTCGCAGGACATGCTCGACCTGCTCGGCGGCGACGCCGCCAAGCTCGCCGACCTCGAGGACCGCGTCGCCACCCATCTCGGGTTCGCGCGCTCGTTCACCTCGGTCGGCCAGATCTATCCGCGGTCGCTCGACCACGACGTGGTGTCCGCCCTCGTGCAGGTGGCCGCGGCGCCCTCGTCGCTGGCACACACCATCCGGCTGATGGCCGGCCACGAGCTGGTGACCGAGGGCTTCCAGCCCGGCCAGGTCGGCAGCTCGGCGATGCCGCACAAGATGAACACCCGCAGCTGTGAGCGCGTCAACGGACTCGCCGTCGTGCTCCGGGGATACGGCTCGATGGCCGCGGAACTGGCCGGGGCGCAGTGGAACGAGGGTGACGTCTTCTGCTCGGTCGTCCGTCGGGTGGCTCTGCCCGATGCCTTCTTCGCGATCGACGGCCTGATGGAGACCTTCCTGACCGTTCTCGCCGAGTTCGGCGCATACCCGGCGGTGATCGCCAACGAACTCGACCGCTATCTCCCGTTCCTGGCGACCACCAAGGTCCTGATGGCCGCGGTGCGCGCCGGCGTCGGCCGGGAGACCGCACACGAGGCGATCAAGGAGAACGCGGTCGCGGTGGCGCTCGCCATGCGCGAGGAGGGACGCGAACCCGATCTCCTCGACCGGCTGGCCGCCGACGACCGCATCCCGCTCGACCGCGCCCAGCTCGAGGAGTTGCTGGCCGACAAGACCGCCTTCGTGGGTGCCGCCGAGCAGCAGGTCTCCGACGTCATCGCGGCTGCGGAGAAGATCATCGGGCAGTACCCCGACGCCGCAGGCTACTCCCCGGCGCCGATTCTCTAGTAAGTCGGCGCACTCACTCGGGGGCGGCGGCGTCGGAGTGGCCGAGATTCCAGTCCGGGAGCGCGGTGTCGCGGACCCGTCGCTTGAGTTCGGGAGCGCCGGGGAAGCCGCCGTCGCGCTTGCGTTCCCAGATCATGGTGCCGTCGACCTCGATGACGAACACGCCGCCGGTGCCGGGGACGAGTGTCACCGAGCCGATCTCGGTGCCGAAGGTGTTCAGCAGTTCCGAGGCCATCCACGACGCCCGCAACAGCCAATTGCACTGTGTGCAGTAGGTGATGGTGATGTGGGGTGCAGTCATCGGTCCAGAATGTCAGAGCCTGCCGCCGCAGGCGCCCCGGTGACCCTCTAGGGTCGAGTCCATGCGTCCTGAACTGCAGACCTACCGTCATCTGGCGTCGGGGAAGGTCCGCGAGATCTACGAGATCGACGCCGACACCCTGCTGCTGGTGGCGTCCGACCGGATCTCGGCCTACGACCACATCCTCAGTCCCGCGATCCCAGATAAGGGGCGCATCCTGACGGCGATGAGCTTCTACTGGTTCGACGAGCTCGGGGTACCCAACCACCTGGCCGGCGGTCCCACCGACGACCGCATCCCGGCACCGGTCGTGGGTCGTTCGATGGTGGTCCGCCGTCTGCCCATGGTGCAGGTCGAATGTGTGGCCCGCGGCTATCTGACCGGGTCGGCCCTGCTCGACTATCAGTCGACCGGATCTGTGTGCGGCGTCGAACTGCCCGCGGGTCTGTCGGAGGCGAGCAAGCTTCCCGAGCCGATCTTCACCCCGGCGACCAAGGCCGAGCAGGGCGAACACGACGAGAACATCAGTTTCGAGCGGGTCGTCGAACAGGAGGGGGAGGAGCTGGCGCAGGCACTGCGGTCGGCCACCCTCGACATCTACGCGCGGGGTGCGGCGGTCGCCGCAGAGCGCGGGATCATCCTCGCCGACACCAAGTTCGAGTTCGGCCGCGGGACCGACGGCGAGCTCGTGCTCGCCGACGAGGTGCTCACCCCCGACTCGTCCCGGTACTGGGAGGCCGCCACCTATGAGGCGGGCAGGGTGCAGCCGAGCTTCGACAAGCAGATCGTGCGGAACTGGCTGACGAGCGCGGAATCCGGATGGGACCGGGCGTCCGACGTCGCGCCGCCGACGCTGCCCGACGACGTCGTGGAGCGTACGCGACAACGGTATATCGATGCCTACGAATGGATTTCGCAGAAGTCCTTCGCCGACTGGCCCGACGCAGAGGTGATCTGATGACCGACGAGAAGCAGGACGCGACCGCTCCGGTGGTGACCCCGCCGGTCGCCAAGAAGGTGCCCGCCGAGCGCACCCACCATGGCGACACCTTCGTCGACGACTACGAATGGTTGCGCGACAAGGATGATCCCGAGGTGATCGCCTACCTCGAGGCACAGAACGCCTTCACCGAATCGCAGACCGCCCAACTGGCGGACCTGCGCACCCAGATCTTCGGCGAGATCAAGAGTCGTACCAAGGAAACCGACATGTCGGTGCCCAACCGGCGCGGCCGATACTGGTACTACGGGCGAACCCATGAGGGCAAACAGTATTCGACGTCCTGCCGGTGTCCGATCCGGTCCGACGACGACTGGACCCCGCCGGAGGTCGGCGACGACCCGCTGCCCGGCGAGGAGATCCTGCTCGACGCCAACGTCGAGGCGGAGGGCCATGACTTCTTCAGCCTCGGCGCGCTGACCGTCAGCGACGACGGGAACTGGCTCGCCTACAGCATCGACGTCGTCGGAGACGAGCGATACACGCTGCGGGTGAAAGACCTTCGGAGTGGCGAGTTGCTTCCCGACGAGGTGCGCGACACCTCGGGCGGGGCGGTCTGGTCGGCGGACGCCCGGCACGTCTTCTATTCGACGGTCGACGCCGCGTGGCGTCCGGACACGGTGTGGCGCCACGACATCGGCGCCGGAACATCGGACGTCAAGGTCTTCCACGAGCCGGACGAACGGTTCTGGGTCGGGATGGGCACCACGCGGAGTGACAAGTTCCTGGTCATCGGCGTCGGTTCGAAGATCACGTCGGAGAGCTACCTGCTCGCCGCCGACGATCCCACCGGCGAATTCCGCAGCGTCGCACCACGAGTGGAAGGCGTCGAGTACAGCGTCGAGCATGCCGTCATCGACGGTGCCGACTACCTGGTCATCGTCCACAACGGAGTCGGGGCCGGGGAGGACCGCGACGGCGCGAAGGCGGAGAACTTCGCCATCGATCTCGCGCCGGTTGCCGACCCGTCGGACCGGCGACCGCTCATCGCGCACGATCCGCAGCGCCGGATCGAGGACCTCGACGCCTTCGCGGACTACCTGGTCCTGTCCTACCGCCTGGATGCGCTGCCGCGGTTGGCGATCGCCGACCTCAGACAGATCGACGGCATCCCGGCCGAGTCGGACTTCCGGGAGGTCACCTTCGATCAGGAGCTGAGTTCGGCGGGCCTCGGGGCCAACCCGGAATGGCGTGCCCCCAAGCTGCGCATCGGGTACGGCAGTTTCATCGAGCCGGCCGAACTGTTCGAACTCGACGTCGCCTCCGGTGAGCGGACCCTGCTCAAGCGGCAGCCGGTGCTGGGCGGTTACGACCCGGCCGATTACGTCCAGTCCCGGGAGTGGGCCGTCGCCGACGACGGCACCCGGATCCCGCTGTCGGTGGTGCGCCGCAAGGAGACCGACGCCGCCACACCCGCGCCGTTGCTGCTGTACGGCTACGGCTCCTACGAGGCGAGCATCGACCCGTACTTCTCGGTGGCGCGACTGTCGATGCTCGACCGCGGCATGGTGTTCGTCCTGGCCCACATCCGTGGCGGTGGCGAGATGGGTCGCCACTGGTACGAGAACGGCAAGGAGCTCAGCAAGCGCAACACCTTCACCGACTTCGTCGCGGCGGCCCGCCATCTCGTCGACGCCGGGTGGACGACGCCGCAGCAGATGGTCGCCGAGGGCGGGTCCGCGGGTGGGTTGCTGATGGGCGCGGTGGCCAACCTGGCGCCCGAGCTGTTCAACGGGATCCTGGCGTCGGTGCCGTTCGTCGACGCACTCAACTCGATCCTCGATCCGTCGCTGCCCCTCACGGTGATCGAGTGGGACGAATGGGGTGACCCGTTGCACGACCCCGAGGTCTACCGGTACATGAAGACCTACACCCCCTACGAGAACGTCGACGCCAAGCCGTACCCGCCCATCCTCGCGCAGACGTCGCTGAACGACACCCGGGTGCTGTTCACCGAGGCGGCGAAATGGGTTGCGCGGCTCCAGGAGAAGACGACCTCCGACAATCCGGTCCTGCTCAAGACCGAGATGTCGGCCGGTCACGGCGGCGTCAGCGGACGCTACAAGCAGTGGGAAGAGGTCGCGTTCGAGCTGGCGTGGATCCTCCAGCAGTCGGGTGCGCTCGACACCTCCGCTGGTTGAGCTTGTCGAAACCACACAAAGCCCCGTTCGACTTCACGTCGGACGGGGCTTTGTGATGTCAACCAGAGATCAGTGCATCATGATCGGCCCGCGGTCCAAGTCCTCTTCGGTCAGCTGGGAGGCGATCTTCTTGCGGGGCAGGAAGAACGCGGGGATCAGCGTGAGCACGATCAGGACAACCGAGATGGTGAACGTGTTGGAGAACACGTCTGCGGCTGTCTCGAAGAACGACTGCGGCAGCGGGTCCGGCACTCCCGGCGGCAACGGTGCGTCGGAGGTGTTGGCCATGATCGCCAGTCCCGCCTCGGGGCGGCTCGCGAGGCTGCTGGCCAGGATCACCGAGATCACCGCGGTACCGATCGAGGTCGCCGACTGCTGGATCACGTTGAGCAGCGTCGAGCCGTCGGGAACCTGGGAATTCTTCAGGGTGGCCAGGGCCGAGGACATGATCGGCATCATCGTCATGCCCATACCGAGACCCTGCACGAACAGCGACCCGCAGATCAGCCAATACGACGTGTCCGCGCCGAGGAACATGAACGTACTCAGGCCCAGCACGATCAGGACGATGCCGACGAGCACGAACTTGCCCGGCCCCATCTTGTCGGTGAGACGACCGGCGATCGGCATGGTGAGCATGGCGCCGATTCCCTGCGGTGCCAGCAGCAGGCCGGCGGCCAGCGTGGACTCGCCGCGCACGCCGATGAAGTACTGCGGGAACAGCAGCGCCGCACCGAAGAACGCGATCATGAACAGCACCATGGTGACGACCGAGATGCTGAGTGTGCGGTTGGCGAACAACCGCAGGTCGAGCAGCGGGTTCTTCTTGCGCAGGGCGTGGAAGATGAAGGCGCCGATGAGGATCGCGCCGACGATGGTCGGCACGAGGACCGAGGCCGTCACGAAGGTCCGGTGCTCGGCGCTCGAGGAGATGCCGAACAGGAAGAGTGCGAGGCCCGGCGAGAGCAGGAGCAGGCCGACGACGTCGATCGAGGAGCGCTTGGTCTCGGCGTCGTCGCGCAGGACGATCCAGGAGAAGATCAGGGCGCCGATGCCGATCGGGACGTTGATCAGGAAGATCCAGTGCCAGCTGAGCTGCTCGATGAGGACGCCGCCCAGGATCGGGCCCGAGATCGGGCCGAGGAGCATCGGGATACCGAGGACGGCCATGACCGAGCCGACCCGCTCGGGTCCGGCGGCCTTGGTCAGCATCATCATGCCGATGGGCATCAGCATGCCGCCGCCGAGGCCCTGGATCACGCGGAACGCGACGAGCATCCCGATGTTCGGCGCCAGCGCGCACAGCACCGATCCCAGGGTGAACAGGACCAGGGAGACGAGGTAGACCTTCTTGGTGCCGAAACGCGAAGCGGCCCAGCTCGACAGCGGGATCACCGCGGCCAGCGCCAGGGTGTAGCCGGTCGCCGTCCAGGCGGCGCCCGCGGCATCGGTGCCGAATTCCTGCTGGAAGGTGTTCTGCGCGACGGCCACCACGGTGACGTCGAGGATCGACATGATCGCACCGAGCACGACCACGCCGGCGACCATGAGGACGTGTCGGTCCAGCTTGGTGTCCGGTGGGCCCTCGTGCAGGTGGCCACCTGTGGATGAAGTCATTCGGGTGTTCCTATCGGTCGGACGAGAGATGAGCGTGCCGCGGTCACCCGCGGGGTGATCGTCTGTCGGGCTCGATCGACCCGTGCGGGGTCGAGTGAGGCGGTCAGGGGATCAGTGGGTCGATGTCGAGGCGAGGGGTCATGAGGCCTGCCGTCCATCGGAGGGCAGACAGAAATGGTCGACGGCGTCGTCGACGATCGGACGCAGGGCCGTGCAGAGGTTGTCCCGCATGTCTGTCGGCAGGTTGGCGACGAAGTGCCGGATGGTCCCGCGCTTCACGGCCAGGTGGGTCTCGAGGTAGCGCCGCCCCGCGTCGGTGAGGGAGATGCGCTTGACCCGTCGGTCGGATGGGTCCTCGCGACGGTCGACCAGATCGCAGCCGACCAGTTTGTCCACTGTGCGGCCCGCGGCTGCGAGGGACAGCTGTACCTGATCGGCGATGGCGTTCACCGACAACGGGCCGGGCTGGCAGGCGAGTGCGGAGAGGATGCGCAACTGAGAGAACGTGATGTCGGTGGCTGCCAGGCTCTCCAGTGTCTCCGGCCGGCCCAGGTCGATGAGGCGCTCGAGAAAGGCGTTGAGCGCCGT
Organism: Gordonia sp. ABKF26; assembly: GCF_041103195.1. NCBI lineage: Bacteria > Bacillati > Actinomycetota > Actinomycetes > Mycobacteriales > Gordoniaceae > Gordonia > Gordonia sp. ABKF26. Next base: position 5,148,252 of record NZ_JBGCVZ010000003.1, on the reverse strand, counting down.
CGATGCAGCGTTCACCGACTCGTCGGCACCGCTGTACGACCTGCAATCTCCGGACACCCGAAGATGCTAACCCGAATGCAACTATTGCAGAAACGCAATTAAGCGTGACCTTGGGCATACGTCACGACGTCCTGTGACCCACGTCTCCGGATGAACCGGCGGGCGCCGTCTAATCTGGCGTCTATGGCCAACATCAAGGACATCCCGGTTTCCGCCCTCGACGGCTCCGACGTCTCGCTGAACGACTTCGGCGGACCGCTTCTCGTTGTGAACGTCGCCAGCAAGTGCGGACTCACCCCGCAGTACGCCGGCCTCGAAGAGCTCGCGAAGACGTACGGCGACAAGGGCCTCACCGTCGTCGGAGTGCCCTGCAACCAGTTCATGGGACAGGAGCCCGGCACCGCCGAGGAGATCGCCACCTTCTGCTCGGCGACCTACGGTGTGACGTTCCCGCTGCTGGAGAAGACCGACGTGAACGGCGACGATCGCCACCCGCTGTACGCCGAACTCACCCGGCACGCCGACGCCGACGGCGAGGCGGGTGACATCCAATGGAATTTCGAGAAGTTTCTCGTCAACGCCGACGGGGAGGTCGTCAACCGCTTCCGTCCGCGCACCGAGCCCACCGACCCGACGGTCATCGCCGCCATCGAATCCGTGCTCTGAGGCGATTTGGCGCACCCGGTAAGCTGACCGGCGTGAACTGATCGGAAATCACCGATCAGGCGACAACCGACCAGCAGACATTTGAGGAGCGGTCCATGGCGCGAGTGGTGGTCGACGTGATGCCCAAAGCCGAGATTCTCGACCCCCAGGGCCAGGCCATCGTCGGCGCCCTGGGCCGGCTCGGGTTCAGCGGTATCGGCGACGTCCGTCAGGGCAAGCGATTCGAACTCGAGGTCGACGACTCGGTGGATGACACGACACTCGAGCGCATCGCCGAAGAACTCCTGACCAACACGGTCATCGAGAACTTCAACGTCTCGCGCGTCGCGGAGTAGAGGACAGCCATGACAGCTCGTATCGGGGTCATCACCTTCCCCGGAACCCTCGACGACGTCGACGCGGCCCGCGCGGTCCGGCTCGCCGGTGCCGAGCCGGTGTCGTTGTGGCACGGCGACGCCGACCTCAAGGGGGTCGACGCGATCATCGTGCCCGGCGGCTTCTCCTACGGCGACTACCTGCGTGCGGGTGCCATCGCGCGGTTCGCGCCGGTCATGGGTTCGGTCGTCGAGGCGGCGGGCAAGGGGATGCCGATCCTCGGCATCTGCAACGGTTTCCAGGTGCTCTGTGAGGCCGGGTTGCTGCCGGGCGCTCTCACCCGCAACGAGGGGCTGCACTTCATCTGTCGCGACGAGTGGCTGCGCGTCGAGTCGAACACCACCGCGTGGACGACCCGCTTCGAGCAGGGCGCGGAGATCCTGATCCCGCTCAAGTCGGGCGAGGGTCGTTACGTGGCCTCGCAGCGCAAGCTCGAGGAGCTCGAAGGGGAGGGCCTGGTCGTGTTCCGGTTCCCGGAGCGCAACCCCAACGGCTCGGCCCTCGAGATCGCCGGGATCTCCAGTCCCAACGGACGGATCGTCGGCCTGATGCCGCACCCCGAGCACGCCACCGAGCCGCTCACCGGTCCGAGCGACGACGGTCTCGGACTCTTCTACTCGGTGATCGACTCGGTTCTCGCCTCGGTGTGAGCGCAGCTTCGCCGATGAGTGCGTCCGCCCGGATCCCGACCAGCGCGACCGCGCGTGGGCTCGGAGAATTCGTCGATGCGTCCCCGTCGCCGTTCCACGTCTGTGCGACGGTGGCTCGGGAACTCGAGAACGCCGGTTACACACGGCTTTTCGAGGACCAGGAGTGGGCGGAAGCCGACCTGAGCGCGCCGTCGGCGCGGCATTACGTGATCCGCGGCGGCTCCATCATCGCGTGGGAGACCGGGCAGGCCGGAGCCTTCCGCATCGTCGGCGGGCACACCGACAGCCCCAACCTGCGGCTCAAGCAGCATCCGGACCGTTCGTCGGCCGGGGTTGCGATGGTCGCGCTCGAGCCCTATGGCGGCGCCTGGCTCAACTCGTGGCTGGACCGCGATCTGGGCCTGTCCGGCCGCCTCGCATACCGGTCGGGAAACTCGGTGGCGCACACGCTGGTTCACGTGACCGAGCCGATCGTGCGGGTGCCCCAGCTCGCGATCCATCTGGCCGAGGATCGCAAGGGCGTCTCGCTCGATCCGCAGCGGCACGTCAACGCCGTGTGGGGGATCGGCGACGAGGTGCCCGACGTCCTGGGCTGGGTGTCGGAGTATGCGGGGATCGATCCCGATGCGCTCCTCGGCTGGGAACTCATGACCCACGACGTGGCACCGTCGGCGATCATCGGTGCCAATGGAAACCTGCTCAGCGCACCCCGATTGGACAACCAGGGCACCTGTTACGCGGGTATGCGGGCCCTGCTCGACGCCGGGTCGTCGACGAATACGAAGATGCTGGTGCTGTTCGACCACGAAGAGGTCGGCAGCGGTTCCGAGCGCGGCGCGGCGTCGGACTTCCTGGGTTCGATCTGTGAGCGAATCGTGCTGGCGCGGGGCGGATCACGTGCGGACTTCCTTCGGACGATGGCGGCGAGCGTCTGCCTGTCCGGGGACATGGCCCACGCGACCCACCCGAACTATCCCGAACGGCACGAACCCGGCCACCGCATCTCGATCGGCGGCGGCCCGGTGCTCAAGGTGAACCAGAATCTGCGCTACGCGTCGGATGCGATGGGCGAAGCCATCTTCGCGCTCGCCTGCGATGCAGCGGGGGTGCCGATGCAGCGGTACGTCCACCGGGCGGATCTGCCGTGCGGCTCGACGATCGGGCCGATCACGGCATCACGCACGGGCCTCACGACGATCGACGTCGGCGCGCCGCAACTCGCGATGCACTCCGCGCGCGAGCTCATGGGCGCCGACGACGTGCCGATGTATTCGGCTGCGCTGCAGGCGTTCCTGACACAGGACTGACGGGCGAAGGCTGTACCTGCGGCCTGGCGGCCGTCGTGGTACACGAACGAACCGCCAGCTGGCGCCGAGTTATTCTGCTCCCTGAGGTGCGAGCGGAGCGAGCCACGAAGGGTTCCGCAAGGTATCTCACCAGGCCCTTCGTGGCTCGTCGCTTACGCTCCTCGCACCTCAGGGAGCAGTGGGGGCGTCGGTCACGCTCCTCGCACCTCAGGGAGCAGTGGGGGCGTCGCTATCGCTCCTCGCACCTCAGGGAGCAGTGGGGGCGTCGGTTACGCTCCTCGCACGTCCGGGGTGGCGCGATCAGTATTCGCGGGCGAACCCGAGGACCTTGTTCACGTAGTCCATCGAGTTGTTGTACCGCAGCACGGCAGTCACCAGCGAGGACGAGTCCCGCAGGTCGAGGTCTTCGTCGCACAGGTAGTTCGCGGTGGTCAGCGCGGCGTCGAAGATGTTCTGCGGGTCGGACTTTCCGTCGCCGTTGCCGTCGGCGGCGTACATCTTCCACGTCGACGGCAGGAATTGCATCGGGCCGACCGCGCGGTCATAGACGGGGTCGCCGTCGAGCTCGCCGCGGTCGGTGTCCCCGATGACCTGGTTGCCGGCGAGGGAACCGTCGAGGCGCGGGCCGAAGATCGCGCTGCGCAGCACCCCGTCGGGGTTCACGTTGCCCTGATCGGCGTGATGGGACTCGACGCGACCGATTCCGGCGATGACCTTCCAGTCGATCCCGCAGCGCGGATGAGTGCTCGTGACGGCCTTCGCAGCGGACTCATAGGCGTCGTAGTTGGTCACCGGGACCGCACCGGTCGTCACGCTGGCCGGGCGGACCGGTGGCGGCGGGGGAGTCGGAGCGATCGGGTGCGCTCGGACGGCCGGCGTCACCGACGGGGGCGCGGTGGTGGCCTCGGGCGCGGGCTGGGGTGCCGACACCGGCGTCGGCGCCAACGTGTGACCGGAGAGCTCGGCCCCGGCCGTGGCCGCGCCGGCGAGAACGCCCACCGGCAGGAGGGCGGTGGCCCACAACGGTGTGCGTGACCTCTTCCGTGGCTTGGAGTGCTTACCCAAAACTGATCGACCTCGCGTGTACATCTCGTGGTTCGTGCTTGCGGAACCGAGCCGACCGTACACGCGGCCGTGAGCAAAGCGTTACCTTGTCGTGATCAATTCAGGTCTGGACTCGTCGGCACGTTTGTGTCGTTGCAGGTGAGCGATGGGCCGAAAGTCCTCTGTGAGACGGCCCACAGAGACGGTTGACGATGCAACGATCGGGGCAAAAGCGGTCAGTTCGGCCGCAGCACCGACAACGTGCTGCCCTCGCTGACGGCGATGTATCCGTCGACGACCCGGACGAGACCGGGAGACGACAGACCGCGCTCCCAGGCGGCGGTGTTGGCCGGGGTGAGGCCGGTCAGTACTCCCTGATTGACGAGGACCATGGTGGTGCCGCTGGAACCGACGCACCGCGGGTTGGCGAGGATCGGTTGTTGCGGACCGGGCGGCGGCCCGCTGCCGACGTGTGTGCCGTCGGCGAGTGCATACGTCGTGCGCGAACCGTCGAGGCGGCCGAAGTTGACGAGGGAGCCGCACGCGACGGCATTGGCCTTGGACAGTTCGCCGTCGCGGATCTGCCACAGCGCGCCCGGGCGCGCCGGATCGCGGACCTCGTACTGGCCTTCCGCGGCGAACACCCGGTTCGCGGCGTTGAGGACGGGCAGGGTCGACGGCCCCGGCAGCACGCGCAGGCCGTCGGCCTCGGCGACCGGATCGGCGTCGACCCGCCCGTTCACGGTCGCGTAGGTGACGACCTTCTCCTCGCCGTACGCCTGATGGTCGACGGTCACCCCATTCGGGTAGAGCCTGATGGAGCACTGGTCGCAGCCGATGCGGTCCTCCCCGGTGGCCGGGTTGACCAGATGCTGACTGGCGTCGGCGGTCTTGATGATCACAATGTCGCCGGTGACGTCGATGCCGACGATCGGCGCCGCGAACGTCCGCGCCCAGATGCTCTTGCCGGCCGGGGTGTTGAGCGTGACCTGGTGCCCGACCCGGTTGACACGCAGGAAGTTGGTGCCGAGACCCTCGACGGCCTTGGTGTCGAGGTACTCCGCCGTGCGGGTCGGGAGCCCGGCGTCGTCGACGAGGTAGAAACCGTCCTCGAGCGGGGTGCCCAGCTGTACCGCGCAACCGACCTGGCCCGCCTCGTTGACCGCGCAGTCGCCCTGCCCCGCGTTGATCGGGTTGTCCCACAGCAGTTTTCCGGTACGGCGGTCCACCATCACGAACGAGCGTCCCAATCCGGACGGGTACGTGATGAGCCACCCCTCGTCGGAGGTATCGGCGATCTCGATGGTGACCTCGCCGGAGTAGTCGGGCAGGTCCTCCTGGCCGACGATCGTCCACGCCGTTCCCGGTTCGCGTTCGTATCCGCGCAGCTCTCCGTACGCGTACTCGCCGTCGTCGGTTCGGGCGTCGCCGCTCGCGAGCACCACGCCGCCGGTCAGGACCAGCGCGGCGCACAGGACGACGACGATGGTCCCGATGCCGAACGGCAGACGCGCGGACAGGGCCCGGACGCGAGAGCGAGAGGACATGGATAAGAGTCAACCATGACGGTGGTGGCCGGTCCGGAGTCGGGAGTCGGACGACGGAGCAGGAAATCCGCCGGTCCGGTCATGGTTTTCCGGCGTGTGACGCGCTGGACTGTTCCCATGGACGTGGTGCGCGACGTGATGGTGACCCTGGCGATCGTGACCACCGGACTCAGCGCCGGTGTGCTGGCGGGATTCGGCTATGCCGTGATCCCCGGTCTGACCCGGGCCGGTGCCGACGTGGCGGTCGCGGGGATGCAGCGGATGAACAGTGCCATCCTCAACCCGATCTTCGCGGTCATCTTCGGCGGCGGCGTGGCGTTCGGGGCTTTGACCGTCTGGGCCGGCTGGGGATCCGGCCTTCGCTGGTGGGCCCTCACCGCGACGATCCTCACCGCACTCGGCGTCGTCATCACGATGGCCGCCAACGTCCCCGCCAACAACCGCCTCGACGCTGCCGGTGCGGTTCGCGGTGACGAGGCGGTGCGGATCTGGACGCGATTCACCGCCGTCTGGGTGCCGTGGAACATCGTGCGTTCCGTGCTGACCACCGCCGCCGTGGTGGTGCTGGTCGTCGGGGTGCTCGTGGGGTGACCTTCTGCTGGTTGAGCGTGGCGACTTTCTGCTGGTTGAGCCGGCCCCGAGCGAAGCCGCCGGGCCGAGCAAGCGACGAAGGAGCGCGTCGAGGTCGAGGCGCCGTGTCGAAGCCACTAGGTGACCTCGACTCGGTGACCTCGACGAGCGCGGCGGCCTCGCTGCGCTCGGTCGACGCTGCTCGGCCAGCGTGGTGGTGTCTTCTGCTGATGGCGCCGTGTCGAAGCCACTCGCCGGAACTCAGAACAACTGCCCGAGGTAGAACTGTGCGCCCTGGTCGTCGGTGCAGCGCGCCGAGATGCCGTACGGTGCGGTGTTCGGTTCCTCGAGCACCGTGCCGCCGGCGGCACGGACGCGCTCGACCGCGGCGACCACGTCCTCGGTCGTCCACATCGGCACCGCCACCGAGCTCTCTGCGCCACCGGCGAGACCGACCTGCGGCCGGGAGTCGTCCACTTCCCAGCCGTCGTCGATGCGTCCGCCGTGGAATGTCCAGCCGAGCACCGACCCGTAGAACGCGCGGAAGCGTCCGCTGTCGGGAGTCAGCACCGTCAGATAGGTCATGGCCCCGGGATCGCGCGGGTGTGTCTGCGGCCGGACGTCGCCGGGCTCGGGGGCGTAGACCGCGAAGCGGACGCCCTGGTCGTCGACGGCGTCGACGACGCGGTGACCGTCAGGACTGGCGCCGAACTCACCCTGTCCGCCTGCCGCGACGATGCGCCCATGGGCCGCGTCGAGGTCGTCGACGGCATACGCGCAGAACATCGTCGGCGCACCGTCGGTCTCGAAGATGCCGAGTCGGTGGCCCACGTTGGTGACGCGCCTTCCCTCGACGTCGAACTCCCAGCCGAGGACGTCGCCGTAGAAGCGCCGGGCGCGGGCGGCGTCGGGCGTGTTGAGGGACATGTAACCGATGTCGCCCTGGTGGACCGTTTCGGCGGTCGTGATCTTCGACGGTCCGCTCAGCATCCACCGGTGTCCGAACGGATCGACGATGACCGCCGTGCGGGCGCCGTGGGCCTCGTACGGTTCGCGGGTGACCGCGGCCCCGGCGCGGGCGGCCGTCGAGACCGCGTCATCGGTGTCGTCGACGGCGACCATCAGGCTGACCGACACCTGCCCGGGTGCGGGTGCCCGGAGTCCGAGGTCGGGGAACTCGGCGGCGAGATAGATTGCACCCCCGCCCAACTCGAGTTCGGCATGACCGATCACGCCGTCCGACATCACGATCGGCTCGCCGCGCAGCCGGGCGCCGAACGCGTCGACGTACCAGTCGATCGCGGCCTGCGGTTCGGCGACGACGAGATAGGGGAGGGCACCGGGACGTTCGACGGTCGGTTCCGTCTCGACCCCGGTACCGGCCGACGTGGTCTCGGGTACGTCGAATTGTGTTGCGGTGGCCATGACGACTCCTTCGGGTAGTGTCACCCCGCGCTCGAGGCGATCACGCAGCGCATCGGCGAAATCGCGGTCGGGACGGACCGGATCGTCGAAGCCCGGGGTGCTCGCCGCGTTCAGGACGTGCAGCGGATCTCGTGTCGCGTCGAAACGCGAGCTGTTCCGGGTACTCATGCGTGACCTCCTCTCCCGCTGGGCTGGGGTTGTGTCTCGGGATAGGCGGCACGGAACGCGCGCTTGGCCCTGGTGAGAAGCGCCTCGGTCGCGCCGACCGTGCGGCCCAGGATCTCTGCGCACTCACCGACGGGGAGATCGTCGACGTAGCGCAGGGTCAGGACCGATCGATGGACCGGCGACAGCTGGCCGAGAGTGTGGTGGGCGACCATCCGGTCGAGTTCGGTGTCCCAGGGGTCGTCGCCGCGTTCGGGCAGGTTGTCGACGGGCTCTGGGGTGCGCTGGGCGCGTCGCCAGTGGTCGGCGAGCTTGTGCCGGGCGATCCCGATCAGCCACGGGGTGGTCGGTTCGGTCTCCCGGCGTCGTCGGACCGAGTCCATCGCGGCCAGAAAGGTCTCCGACGTGACGTCTTCGGCGGTTCGACGATCCGTGCAGCGGCGCACGACGAAGCCGTACACCTCCGGCAGTGCCCGGTCGTAGACGGCCAGCAATCCCTCTGGTCCCCGGGCCGACGAACCCGGTTGGTCGCTGCTCACATCTCTATCGTCGCGGCCCGGCACCGAAATCCGACGCCGGTGGCGGAAATTCTTTCGACCGCTCGACTTCGAGCACCGTCCCGACGGTCAGGGCGAGGTGAGATCGCCGACGGTGAGCTCGGCGATCTGGTCGGCGAGGGCCACCGGCTGATCGAGGGACACGAAGGTCCGCGCGTCGGGAACCTCGACGAATTGCGCGCCGCCGGGGAAGGCCGCGGCCAGCCGGCGTCCGTGCGCCGGGGTGAAGCATCGGTCGTCGCGCCCCCAGACCAGGCGGACCGGGAGGTCGACACCCGACATCCGCGGGGTGATCTCCGCCAGTTCGGCCGGACTGATGCCTCGCAGGAATGCGATGAAGTCGTCGCGGATGCGTTCGTCGGTCTGTAGCGGCTCGAACACCGAGCCGGTGAGTTCCGGATCGGGATCGTTCAGCAGCAGACCGACCCCCAGTGCCGAATGGCGCAACGCGCGCAGTCGCATCGCGACGGCCAGGGGCTTCAGCAGCACCCGATTCCTCATCAGCGCGAAGTACAGGCGGAACGGCTGCGGCGGGAAGAGATCGAACGCATCGCAGTTCGTGAACACCAGCCGGCTGACGAATCGTGGGTCGTCGCCGAGGGCGAACTGGGTGATGGCGCCGCCGGAGTCGTTGGCCACGAGGGTGGCGGGGGACAGGTCGAAGCGGGCGACGAACTCACGCAGGAGCCGGCTCATCCCGCGCGGTGACCGGTCCGCTCCGGGCCCGAGCGGAATGTGATGAGACCCCAGGGGCATGAGGGGGACGAAGCACCTGAATCCGCGTTCGGCGAGCAGGAGTGCGGTCGGTTCCCACAGGCGATGGTCGACGACGGCACCGTGGACGAAGACGACGGGCGGGTGCCCGGAGTCGGCGGGTCCGTAGGTGGCGTACTCGATGACGCCGGACGGCAGCTCGACGGTCGGCAACTCGGAGGCCGGCGGTGCAGTTGTCATGGCGAGACCCGCTTCTCGTAGACTCGGTAACTTACGAACACTGAGTACGAAAGTTACGTGCAAACTGTATGAAAGTCAATCGTCGTACCCAGGCCGAGCGGACCGCGGCCACCCGCGCGGCGCTCATCGCCGCCGGACGCAAGCTCTTCGGCGAGCGCGGCTTCGCCGACGTCGGGACCCAGGAGATCGTCGCCGAAGCCGGTGTCACGCGCGGTGCGCTCTATCACCAGTTCGATGACAAGAAGGGCCTGTTCGTCGCCGTCTACGACGACGTGGAGCAGTCGATCGTGGCGCAGATCGCGACGGCCGTGGGGGAGCGCGCCGGCGAGGATCCGCTCGCCGCACTGAAGGCGGGCATGCGCCTCTTCCTGCGGCTGTGCACCGAGCCGGAGGTGCACCGCATCACCCTGGTCGAGGCGCCATCGGTGCTGGGCTGGAGCGAATGGCGCGCGCGCGGTGAGGAATTCGGATTCGCGCTGGTCGAGGGGCTGATCGCGGCGGCGATCGCGACGGGGCAGGCGGTCGAGCAGCCCACCCGCCCGCTGGCCCATGTCGCGATCGGCGCGCTCGACGAGGCGGCGCTCTTCGTCGCCGCGGCCGACGATCGCGAGGCCGCCACCGAGCAGGTCGCCGCGGTCCTCGAGCGGATCGTCGACTCGTTCGCGACCTAGTCTCAGATCTCCGCGCGCACCAGCTCGGCACAGCGCTCGCCGACGAGCATCACGGTGAGATTCGGATTCACCGTCGTGTGCTCGGGGAACACCGATGCATCGGCAACCCGCAGGCCCGCAACACCTTTCACGCGCAGTTCGGGGTCCAGCGGCGACAGCTCGTCGTCGGGTGGACCCATCCGCACGGTGCCCACCGGGTGGTAGACGGTGTTGTGGGTGCGGGTGATGTAGTCGGCCAGTGCGGCGTCACTCGTGGTGTCGGGGCCCGGATACAACTCGCGCGCAATCCAGTTCGCCAGGGGTGCGGCGGCAGCGATCTCGCGGGCCTTCCGCAGGCCGGCGATCATGATCCGCATGTCGTAGCCCTCGACGTCGGTGAAGTACCGGGGATCGACCCGCGGCTTGTCGCGGAAGTCGCGGGAGCGCAACGCAACCGTGCCCCGTGACCGGGCGTGCGTCACATTCGGTGTCAGGCAGAAGGTGTTGTCGCTGGTCGGATAACCCTGACGCAGCGTGTGCATGTCGAACGGCACGCTGCCGTAGTGCATCATCAGATCCGGCCGGGTGAGGCCCTCATCGATGGTGGTGAAGATGCCCGCCTCCCACCACTGGGTCGACTCGCGGATCATCGGCTTCGAGGTCTCGAATCCGATCACCCCCTCGGGGTGGTCCTGGAGGTGTTCACCGACCCCCGGTGCGTCGACGAGGGCCTCGATCTCGTGCTCGCGGAGGTCGTCGGCCGGACCGATCCCGGACAGCATCAACAACTTCGGCGAGTCGATCGCGCCCGCCGAGACGATCACCTCGCGCCGGGCCTCGATCTGTGTCGTGCGACCGAACGCGTTGTCGGTGATGTCGACGCCCACGGCGCGCAGCTCGCCGTCGACCCTCTCGATCACCACTCGCTTCGCCCACGACCCGGTGCGGACGGTGAGATTCGGCCGATCGAGGTGCGGATGCAGGTAGCTGACCGATGACGAGGCGCGTACCCCGTCGGGTCGCCGGTTGATCTGGAAGAAGTTGGCTCCGTTGACGACCGTCGTACCGCTGTTGAACTCGACACGGGGGATGCCGACCGCCTCGCAGGCGTCGAGCACGGCGACGCCGCACGGGTCGTTCGGCGGCACGGTCATCAGGTGGACCGGTCCGTTGCGTCCGTGATGTGCGCCGGGTGCCCCGTTGGTCTCGATCTGCGGATAGAGTCGGTACAGTTCCGCCGAACCCCATCCGGCGCAGCCGAAGTCGCGTTCCCAGGAGTCGAGGTCTTCGCGAGGTGCCCAGAAGGCGATGCAGCTGTTGTGTGAACTGCAGCCGCCCAGCACCTTGGCGCGGGCGTGCCGCATGAAGTCGTTGCCGTTCTCCTGCGGCTCGATGGGATAGTCCCAGTCGTACCCGGATTCGAGGAGTTCCATCCACCGGTCGAGCCGGAGGACCGCGTCGTCGCCGACGTCGGACGGACCGGCCTCCAGCAGGCACACCGAGATCGAGGGGTCCTCGGACAACCGCGACGCCACCACGGCACCGCCGGAGCCGCCGCCGACGACCACGTAGTCGTACGTCTCGCTCATCGCCGATCCTCCCGGCCGTCTCGGTCCTCGAACCACCCGGTGACCCCTGGTCGGAGGTTCTCGTAGACGTGCTTGGCCTCGCGGTACTCCGCCAGCCCCGACGGTCCGAGTTCCCGGCCGAAGCCGGATTGGCCGTACCCACCCCACTCGGCCTCGGGCAGATACGGTCCGAAGTCGTTGACCCACACCGTGCCGGCCCGGATCCGTCCGGCGATGCGGCGGGCGCGGGCGGCGTCCGCCGACCAGACCGCGCCCGCCAACCCGTAGACGGTGTCGTTGGCCAGGGTCACGGCTTCGTCCTCGGTCGTGAAGGTCTCGACGGTGACCGTGGGTCCGAACGCCTCGTCGTGCACGCAGGCCATCGAACGGTCGGCCCCGTCGATCACGGTGGGCAGATAGAACCATCCGTCGTCGAGGCTGCCCGATTGGTGATCGCCCGTGGCGAAGGCGCCACCGGTTCGGATGACGGCGCCGTCAGCACGGGCCTGCTCGACGTAGGCGTGCACCTTGTCGCGGTGTGCCGCGGAGATGAGCGGACCGGTCTCGGTGCCCTCGGCATAGGGGAGCCCCAGGCGGATGCGTTCCGCGCGGCGGACGAGTTCGTCGACGAAGCGGTCGTGCGCGGACTCTTCGATGATGAGTCGCGCTCCGGCCGAACAGACCTGACCCGAGTGCAGGAACGCGGCGTTGAGCGCATTGTCGACTGCGGCGGCGAGCAGGTCGTCGGTGGCGCAGGCGTCGGCGAACACGACGTTCGGGTTCTTGCCCCCGAGTTCGAGCGCAACCTTCTTCACCGTCGCCGCCGCCTCGCGGGCGATGACCCGGCCGGTGACCAGTCCACCGGTGAACGAGACGAGGTCGACGTCGGGGTGCGCGGACAGGGGGGCACCCGCCGCGGCCCCCGCCCCCAGCACGAGGTTGCCGACGCCCGCCGGGAGACCGAGATCCTCGAGGACGCGCATCAGCAGGATCGACGTGTGCGGGGTCAGTTCGGCGGGTTTGAGGATGAAGGTGTTGCCCGCGGCGAGCGCCGGTGCGACCTTCCAGGCCGCTTGCAGCAACGGGTAGTTCCACGGGGTGATCAGTCCGCAGACCCCCACCGGCTCGTACACGATGCGGGAGTCGGCATCGGGTGATCCGGTGTCGACCACGCGACCGGCGTCGGTCGCCGCGAGCTTGCCGAAATATCGGAAGCAGTGGCCGATGTCGGTCATGTCGAGGTCGGATTCGTATGGCCGTTTGCCGGTGTCGAGTGTCTCGGCCCGGACGAATTCGTCTCGGCGCTCGTCGATCTGGCCGGCGACGCGGAGGAGAAGATCGCCACGTTCGGCAGCCGGTGTGGCGCTCCAGTCGCCGGCGTCGAAGGCGCGCCGCGCCGCCGCGATCGCGTCCTCGGTGTCGGCCGCCCCGGCCTCGGCAACCACGCCGACGACCGAGTTGTCCGCGGGGCAGCGGATCTCGCGGGTCTGACCGGAGGCGGCGGACCGCCAGCGGCCGTCGATGTAGAGGGTCTCGGTCATCGAGCCGGTGCTCCTTCGGAACTGCTGTCGGGGATGTCCGTGTCGCTGTCGGGCACGCTACCGTCGCCGGCGCCCGGATCGGGTGCGGGCTCGTGGTGGTCGCCGGCGGCATCCCGCAGATGCAGGTAGCCGAGATGGCGTTCGTACTGGTCGAGGATGTCGCCGATGATCTGGTCGCGGGTGTACCCGGTGAGCGAGTAGCCCTGCGACCCCTCGGTGAGATACACCTCGCATCGGAAGTAGCGATCGTCGGATCGCTGGGTCCGCACCGCGTACGTCGGGGTCGGCGCCGAGACCGGCCACACGCAGTACTCGAAACGGGGGACCTCGGCGAGTTCGACGACGAGGCGCGGCGACGGCAACCCCTCGTTCTCGGCCGATTCGTCGACGGTCGCGGTGATCCCTTCGCGACCGAACTGTTCGGCGACCTCGGTCATCGCCGGAACGACGTTGGCTCCGATGAACTTCCGCGTGGCGGCCGGGCCGGGGAAGCGGAGGGTACCGATGAGGCGCTGTCGCCAGCTGCCGTGTTCGGTGGGACCGCGTCCGACGGCGATCACCTTCGGCAACGTGGTCCGGAAGCTGTCGAGTTTCACCGACTCGTTGCGGACGGCGCGGAGCAACGAGATGCCGATGAGCCCGAGCACGAAGGAGAACGGCAGGCCCATGATCACCGTCGCGGCCTGCAGCGTCAGGATGGATCCGTCACCGCCGCCGGCGAACAGCATCGACAGCGTCAGCAGGCCGATCGCCACCGACCAGAAGATGCGAAGGGACCGTGCGCAGTCGGCCATCGGGTCGTCGAGTCGACTGGTGAAGTTGCCCATGACGAGGGAGCCCGAGTCGGCGCTGGTGACGTAGAACAGCAGGCCGGTGATGGTCGCGATACCGATGAGCAGCGTCGAACCGGGATATTGCTCGAGCAACGAATAGAACCCGGCTTCGGGTGTGGAGGCCGTCGTCTCGGCGAAGTCCGCATCGCCGCGGGCAACCTGCAGGGCACTGTTCCCGAAGATGGAGATCCACACCAGGATGAAGCTGAACGGGACCACCAAGACGCCGAAGATGAACTGGCGCAACGTACGTCCGCGCGAGATGCGCGCGAGGAAGAGTCCGACGAACGGCGCCCAGGCCACCCACCAGGCCCAGAAGAACAGGGTCCAACCGTCGACGAAGGCGCGGGCGTCGTTGCCGGGCGGCGGGTTCACCTGGTCCCAGGCGAAGGTGTCGAGCGTCCGGTCGGCGAACGTGGACACATAATCTCCCGCGTTCTGAACGAGCCCGTTGAACAGGAAGTCGGCGTCTTTGGCGACCGTGATGTAGACGAGCATGCAGATCGCCAGGATCACGTTGATCTCGGAGAGGCGCCGAATGCCCTTGTCCACGCCCGATGTCGCGGACGCGGTCGCGATCACGACCGCCAGGACGATGAGACCGATCTGCGCGGCCTTCCCCTGCTCGATCCCGAAGATCTCGTTCAGCCCGAAGTTGAGCTGGACGACGCCGATGCCCAACGAGGTGGCGATGCCGAAGATGGTGCCGAGGACGGCCGCGACGTCGATCGCGTCGCCCCACCGACCTTCGACGCGTTTGCCGAAGATCGGATACAGCGCCGCTCGGATCGTCAGCGGGAGATTGTGCCGGAAGGCGAAATAGGCGAGCGCACCTCCCATGAGCGCGTACATCGCCCACCCGGTCACGCCGTAGTGGAAGACCGTCCATGTGACCGCCTCGCGCGCCGCCGCGTTGGTCTCGGCGAGTCCGGTCGGCGGGTTGAGGAAATGGGTGACGGGTTCGGCGACGGAGAAGAACATCAGGTCGATGCCGATACCCGCGGCGAACAGCATCGACGTCCAGGTGAAGAGGCTGTACTCCGGACGCGATTCCTCCGGCCCCAGCCGATAGCGCCCGTACTTGCTGAGGCCGAGGAACACCACCAGACCGACGATGGCGGTGGCGAGGACGAAATACCACCAGCCGAACCACCGGGTGATGAAGTCACGGACGTCGTTGATCGTCGACTCGGCCGCCGCCGGTGCCGCCAGCGCCCAGACGGCGAAGGCGACCACGATGACGCCCGAGGCGACGAAGACGGTCAGGTTGACCCGGTGCGACCGGGGTCGAGCGTCGCTCGTCATGGGCTACGACGCTAGTCCGATCACCGACGAATCGGGCGGTTTGGGCGAATCACCCCATGCGGCTGGGCCTCGTCACCCGGCGAAACGCGCGAGCAGTGCGCCGGTCTCGGTGCCCGCACCAAGCCGCGCGATGGTGGCGGCCTCGTCGTCGAGATGATCGGCGAAGGTCCGGCCGAAGGACGCCCGTGCGAGGCGTCGTGCGTGCCCGATCGCGGCCGTGGGCCGGTCGAGCAGGAGCGCGACGACATCGTCGGTGGCACTCTCGAGTTGCTCCGCCTCGACGACCTCGTGGACGAGTCCCCAGTCCAATGCGGTTGCTGCGTCGATCTTCTCGTTCCGCACCAGCATGCGTAGCGCGCGCCCCAATCCGACGGTCCGGGGCAGATTGATCGATACACCGCAGTCGGGGGAGAGCCCGATCGTGGAATACGCGGCCACGAACGACGTCTTCGGTGTCGCGATCACCACGTCGGCGGCGAGGACGAGACCCAGACCGCCGCCGGCCGCGGTGCCCTGGACCGCGGCCACGACGGGAACCGGCAGGCGGTCGAGCGCGATGAGGGATCGATGAACCGACCCGGCGAGTTCGGCGAGGAACCGTTCCCGGTCGGGCGCGGCGGCCATGCCGTGGACGTCGCCACCGCCCGAGAAGAGCCGGCCGGCCGCGGACAGCCGGACGACACGGACGCCGTCGCGTTCGATGCTCTGCACCGCAGCGGCGAGCCCCTCGGCGACGTCCATGTCGAGGGCGTTCGCGGCGTCGGGCCGGTTCAACCGGATGTCGGCGACACCGCGGTCGTCGATGGCGAAGTCGAGGCCGCTGGTCATCGTGCTGCCCCCACCGGTGCGTCGAGTTCGGTTCCGGGAATGGGTGTTTCGGCAGCGGCACGCAGCACCGCGTCGACGGCCGCACGCGCCCGGGTGCTGTCGTAGGCCCGCGCGATCTGCATCTTCTCGGCCTCCAGCGAGCCCTCGGCATGGGTGGCCAGAACCGATTGGTAACCGCCCCACTGACCCGCGGTCAGATCGCCGATCAGGTGGATGAGCCGCAGGCGCTCCTCCGCCGGCCTCGCTGCGGCGAAGTACTTCTCCAGGACCGCACGGACTTCGGGGTCATCCCAGTCATGGCCGCCGGGTCCGGTGACCACGAGGCCGCCGGCAAGGTCGAGCAGGGTGGCCGCGGCCTGGTGGAACCCGTGCGCGAAGTGGTACTTCGCCATGTTGACCGCCAGCGGATCGGGAAGATGAATCCCGTTGCCGCCGTTGCGCGCGCGGACCGCGGCCAGCTCGGCGAAACCTCGCACCGTCTCGGCGTAGGTGATCAGTTCGGTCAGCTTGGTCTTGACGTGGCCGGCACCGGCGATGCCGTTGGCCTCCGCGATCCCGATGGCGGCGCCGACCAGCAGATCGAGGATGGGGAGTTTGTAGTTCACCGCGGTGAAGCGGTGGTAGTCGACGAAGGCGAGCGCCAGCGGGCCGGCGAGTTCGGGCTCCCGGTTGAGGAACACGCGCTCCTTCGGTACGCGGACCCGATCGAACACCGTCAGGCTCTCGAGCAGCTTGTGCCTGGACGAGATCGGGTGCTCGAAGGCGTGGTGGTCGCCGTGCAGGTACGGGGACACGTAGAGCGTCAGACCCTCGGTGTCGACCGGGATCGCGAAGCTCACCGCCCAATCGCGGTCGGCCTCCGACATCGCGCGTGTGGGCAGCACGATGAGTTCGTCGGCGTTGGCGCTGAACGAGGTGTGGACCTTCGCGCCGGACACGGTGATCGAGTCGGCATCCTCGTCGACGATCCGCAGATAGTGATCGGGATCGGGCTGGCGATGCGGGGGGAGTGACCGGTCGCCCTTCACATCGGTCTGGGCCACCGCAAGGGCGACGTCGTTCTCGCAGCAATATCGGTAGAACGCTTGGGCTTTGGCAAGGCTGTCGCCCGACAACGCGCGCAGGAGGGCGAACAGTGCGTCACTGCCCACCTCCTTCAGCACGATCGTCCCGGCGCCCATGCGGGACAGGGTCTCGATGAGGCGACCGCGATTGCTGATGTCCTCCGCGGTGCGCGGCACCCGGTAGAACGCGGTGTAGGGCCCGTCGCCGTCGTCGGCGACAGCGAGATCCGGCTCGGTGCGCGAGATCTCGTAGGCGAGCGACGAATGGGCGATGGCATCCGCGAATTCGTCGAACGCGGTGACGTCGTCGATCCTCTCGCCGCGGTAGACGACGCGCCTGTTGTCGCGGAGGCCCTCTCGATAGGCCTGCGGGTCCCGGATGGCCACAACTGTCCCCTCTCGGTTGTTCACCCGCCGTGAGCGAGCGATCGCTCGGACAAGCATGCCTCTTCACCCGCGGTGGGGTCAAATGCATCCAGGCTCTGGGCGTGGGCTCGGGTGGGCGATCGTGGTGTCGGACTCGTGTGTGCCGGGTGGGCGGCGCCTGTCGTGACGTGGTCATTGATTGCGCATGACCAGATTCGGACGCTAGGCTCGGCGCAGCCGAACAGGGGTGGTCCAGGCCGGGGGCGGCCGTGCCGCCTCGGCGTCAGGTGCATCTGGGAAAGCAACCGCCAGCGACGCCACCCTTCGTGCAGTGTTTAGTTAAATCAAACAGACGGCGTGTGAGGCAGGCCGAACGAGTCGGCCCTCGCCTCGCCGTCCCGAACGCTCACACCCTGACAGGTGTGGGCTCCGAAAGGACTCACCGTGACACCGACCCACACCCCCGACGATTCGCTGCAGGGCCGGACCCTGTTGATCTCCGGCGGCAGCCGAGGGATCGGCGAGGCCATCGCGGTGGCGGCCGCGGCGCGCGGCGCCAACATCGCGCTCGTCGCGAAAACCGCTGACCCGCATCCGAAACTCCCCGGAACCATCCACACGGCGGCGGCCGCGATCACCGAGGCCGGCGGACGGGCGCTCCCCATCGTGGGCGACGTCCGGAACGACGACTCGGTGGCCGAGGCCGTCAGCCGCACCGTCGAGCACTTCGGCGGCATCGACATCGTGGTCAACAACGCCAGCGCCCTCGATCTGACGCCTGCCGAGAAGATCGACATGAAGAAATACGACCTGATGCAGGACATCAACGCACGAGGCGCCTTCGCGCTGACGAAGGCGGCGATCCCGCATCTGCGGGCGTCGGAGAATGCGCATGTGCTGACGCTCTCGCCGCCGATCGATCTCGATCCCAAGTGGTTCGCTCAGATCGGCACCGCGTACACGATCTCGAAGTTCTCGATGTCCATGGTCACCATCGGCCTGGCCGCCGAGCTGAAAGCCGATGGCATCGCAGTCAATTCGCTGTGGCCGCGGACCACCATCAACACCGCGGCCGTGCGCAACATCCTGAGCGAGGAGCTCGTCGCCCGGAGTCGGAAGCCGAGCATCATGGCCGACGCCGCGATGAGCATCATCACCAAACCGGCCTGGCTGGCGACCGGGCAGTGCTTCATCGACGATGACGTCCTCGCACGAGACGGTGTCCGTGATTTCGAGCAGTACCGCGTCGTGCCCGGGGACGAGGAACTCGAGCTCGACTTCTGGATGAACTGGAACTGAACCACCACGACGGCGCCGGGTCATCAAGGACGATGACCCGGCGCCGCCGCGTTGTCTTGGTTGCCGGTCGTGGGTGACTATCGAACCGGCTGAGCCTGTGGCTGCGTGTCGTCGACGCCGGCCGAGGCCGGTGAGTCGAACTCGCCGTGATAGCGCTTCTTGACGATGACGTACAGGCAGAGCAACGACGCGGCGGCCAGCAGGGTCAGGAAGAGCCCGACGCGCCAGGCGTTGTCCGGGTTGCCGTTGATGATCGCGACCATCACGAACGGCGCGAACCCGCCGACGATCGCCGAGATCTGGTAACCCAGGGACGCGCCCGAGAAGCGGATCTCCGGTGGGAACAGCTCGGCGAAAAGTGTTCCCTGCGTGCCGGTCTGCAATGCCATCGCCACGACGCCGACGAGAACGGCGACTGCGAAGGGCCAGATGGACGTCGGCGAAGACGACCCGATCAGCAGCCACATCGGGATGGCCCAGATCATCATGGCCGCCGAGCCGATCGCGAAGACCAGTTTGCGGCCGACGCGATCCGACAGCCAGCCGAAGGCCGGAACCAGCGGGACCATCACGACGCAGGAGATCAGAATCCAAGTCAGCACAGTGGATCGCGCGACGTCGAGGTAGGTCGTCACGAACTGCACCGAACCGGTGATCATGATGTAGAAGAAGACGATTCCGATCGTGTTCGCGCCGGCGGCCATCAGTATGGTCCCCGGGTTGCGGCGGATGACGTCGAGCATCGGGGAGCGCTGCACGTCGGGTGTCTGTGCGATCTTGGCCGCGACTGCCTTGAATTCCGGTGTCTCCTCGAGGAACCGATGGATGGCGAACGCGACCGGGAGCATGACCAGGCTGATCCAGAACGGGATTCGCCAGACCCAGGACAGGAACGCGTCCGAACTCGACAGCCCGGTGGCGAGCAGGAACGCGACATTGCCCAGCACCAGGCCGATCGGCACGCCGAGCTGGGCGAAACTGCCGTAGAACCCACGCAGATGTGCCGGTGCGTTCTCGGTGGCGATCAGGACGGCACCTCCCCACTGTCCGCCCACGGCCAGGCCCTGGCAGATGCGGAGGATCACGAGGAGGGTCGGTGCCAACCACACCGTCTGGGTGTTGGGCACGCAGCCGATCAGGAAGGTGGCGACGGCCATCAGGCACACCGCCCCGACCAGAACGGGCTTGCGGCCGTAGCGATCACCCAGTTGGCCCGCGAGAATGCCGCCGATCGGCCGGGCGATGAAGCCGACGGCGACGGTGGCGAAGGAGTTGAGTGCGGACACGACGGTGCTGTCGGTGGCGAAGAACGTCACGTTGAACACCAGCGCAGCCGCGGTGGAGTAGATGAAGAAGTCGTACCACTCGAGCGACGTCGAGATCGCGGCGGCGATCGACGCTCGAGCCGAACGGGGTGCCGGCCGTTCGCCGGTGTGATCTGTGGGCACGGAGATGCTCCTGGCTCAAGGGGGTGCCCGGCCGACGGAATCGAGCCACGGCCGTTCTTCCGGGGGTCGCCGTGAGGTCGTCGAAGGTGCGGCCGTCGGGCCGGAGGGGTGTTCCCGGACACAGTCCGCGCCGAGTGTCGGTCACGTCCCAGCTCCGGGGTAGCTGGAGATTAGCCAACCCCGATCGAAACAGTCAACCCGTACTCTTACGGGTGGAGGTCAGACCTCGAGGAGTACGAGGGCAGTGTCCGTCCACTGCGGCAGATGGGGGTCGCGCCGCGGGTCCCGGTGATCGAAGGCGTAGGCGAGGGCGACCCCGCGCATGCTGGTGAAGAGGATCTCGCGCAACTGCGCGTAGCGCGGGTGGCCGACCAGCTCGGGGCCCCACATCCGGTCGATGCTCGATCGGATCACGCCCCCGAGGTGCCGCTCCACGGGAAGCAGCGCGCCGGCGATCCACTCGTTGGTCCTGGACGCGGTCCAGAGTTCGACCGCGGCCCAGAAATGTGGCTCGTGGAACGACATCCACATCATCTCGACGACGTTCGTGACCCTGGTGGAACCCGTGACATGGCCGTCGATCTCGGCCACCGCGCGCGCTGTGGTCGCCGCCACCCGTTCGGCGGCGAGGTGTCGGGCGGCCGCCACGAGCAGGTCCTCCCGGGAGGGGAAGTGATGCAGTAACCGGCCGCGCGAGACGCCCGCCCGTGCCTGGATCGCCGACGTCGTCGCCCCGGCGAAGCCGTGCTCGATCAGGCAGTCGACGGCTGCCTCGAGAATGCGTCGCTGGCTGGTGATGGTCCGCTGTTCGCGGCGAGTGGGCGCCGCCTCGGCATGTGCTGCCGTGCCGGCCGGTGCCTCGGGTGAACTCACCATGCCAATATACAAGTCAGAGTTGACTTGTTCATGAGGTCGGCGGTTGGTATCGCATGATCCCCAGGGCGTAGTCCACGTATTCGGCTGCCAGTTGTTCCGGGGTGAGCCGACCGTCGGGCTGCCACCAGGTCGGCAGGGCGGTGCACATCGTGACAACGGCGCGTGCGGCGTCGTCGGGATGCGGTGGCCGGAAGTGTCCGAGGGCACCCGCGGCGTGTACCTGCTCGTCGACCAGCGCTTGTTGACGGTTTCGTCGCCGGCTGACGTTCCGCTGGTTGGACGGTTCGAGCGCTCGCACCTCGCTGGAACCGAGAAATCCGAGCCGGCGGCGGTGCGTGTGGTAGAGCGCGAGGTTCTCCACGAGCGCACAGAACTTCCCGACGGCGTCGTCCTCGCTCGCCGCCGCGGCCGCGGCTCGCCATTCGAGATCCGCCATCGTGCGGTCGAGGATGTCGACCAGGATGAGCTGCTTGCTCGGGTAGTAGTTGTAGATCCCGGGCACCGACATCCCGCACCGCGTGGAGATCCGTCGCATCGTCGTCCCGTGATATCCGACCGCCAGGAACTCCTCGACGGCGGCCAGCAGGATGGGGGAGAAGTCGAGCGGGCCGTACTGCCGCCAATCCCCGTGAACGACGGCCGCGGCCGGTGCGCCGGTCGCCCCACGCCGCGGCACCGTGCCCTCGATGATCTGGGTGACGCCGACCCCGAGAGCGGCCGCGATCGCCTCGAGCCGATCGACGCGCAGGCCCGTTCTCCCGTTCTCGATCTGGCTCAGCGTCGCGGGACTCACGCCGATGGAGGCGGCCAACGACCGTAGACTCACCCCGGCGGCCTCGCGCGCTCGCCGGACCCGCACCCCGGCGGCGGACCGGGCCGTACTGTCGTCGATCGGCTCTCCCCGGGACACGCACCGCAGTCTAGGTTCTCCGGATGGGCCCGGGCGAGGAGGTGCGGGCCCGTCGGCGCCGCGTTCGCTCTCGGCGTAGCCGCCCGGGAACACCGCCCCGGCCAGCGCAGTTGTACTGTGCACATCCCCGCCGCATCGGTGGATCCATGCACTCTACGCAGGCGTTAACTGCAGGTGCACCCGAGACGACCTCTAGAGTGGAAGCAGGCTGGTCGTCGTCTATCCGCACCGGTGGTCCTCCGGGACCTCCGAGGTGGTCTCCGCGGCGGCCGGGGCGCTAGCAATGTGAGGGAGAACAATGTTCGAACGGTTCACCGACCGCGCGCGTCGGGTTGTGGTTCTGGCCCAAGAAGAAGCGCGCATGCTCAACCACAACTACATCGGTACCGAGCACATCCTCCTCGGCCTCATCCACGAGGGCGAGGGCGTGGCCGCCAAGGCGCTCGAGTCGCTCGGGATCTCCCTGGAAGGGGTCCGCAGCCAGGTCGAGGAGATCATCGGCCAGGGCCAGCAGGCACCGTCGGGACACATCCCGTTCACCCCGCGCGCCAAGAAGGTGCTGGAGCTCTCGCTGCGCGAGGCCCTGCAGCTCGGCCACAACTACATCGGTACCGAGCACATCCTGCTCGGCCTGATCCGTGAGGGCGAGGGCGTCGCCGCCCAGGTGCTGGTGAAGCTCGGCGCCGACCTCAACCGGGTCCGCCAGCAGGTCATACAGCTCCTCAGCGGATACCAGGGCAAGGAGCCGCAGGAGGCGGGCACCGGCGGACGCAGCAGCGAGTCCGGCACCCCGTCGACCTCGCTGGTCCTCGACCAGTTCGGTCGTAACCTGACCGCCGCGGCCTCCGAGGGCAAGCTCGACCCGGTCATCGGCCGGGAGAAGGAAATCGAGCGTGTCATGCAGGTGCTCAGCCGCCGCACCAAGAACAACCCGGTGCTGATCGGTGAGCCCGGCGTCGGCAAGACCGCCGTCGTCGAGGGCCTCGCGCAGGCCATCGTCAACGGCAAGGTCCCCGAGACACTCAAGGACAAGCAGCTCTACACCCTCGACCTCGGTTCGCTGGTCGCGGGCAGCCGCTACCGCGGTGACTTCGAGGAACGCCTCAAGAAGGTGCTCAAGGAGATCAACACCCGCGGCGACATCATCCTGTTCATCGACGAGCTGCACACGCTCGTCGGCGCAGGTGCCGCCGAGGGCGCGATCGACGCCGCCAGCATCCTCAAGCCGAAGCTGGCCCGGGGCGAGCTGCAGACCATCGGTGCGACGACCCTCGACGAGTACCGCAAATACATCGAGAAGGACGCCGCCCTCGAGCGTCGCTTCCAGCCCGTGCAGGTCGGCGAGCCGTCCGTCGAGCACACCATCGAGATCCTCAAGGGTCTGCGCGATCGGTACGAGTCGCACCACCGCGTCTCCATCACCGACGGTGCGCTGGTCGCGGCTGCGACGCTGGCCGATCGCTACATCAACGACCGGTTCCTGCCGGACAAGGCGATCGACCTCATCGACGAGGCCGGTGCGCGGATGCGCATCCGCCGGATGACCGCGCCGCCAGACCTGCGGGAGTTCGACGACCGCATCGCCGATGCCCGCAAGGAGAAGGAAAGCGCGATCGACGCGCAGGACTTCGAGAAGGCCGCCAGCCTCCGCGACAAGGAGAAGCAGCTGGTCGCCGAGCGGGCCGAGCGTGAGAAGCAATGGCGCAGCGGCGACATGGACGTCGTGGCCGAGGTCGACGACGAGCAGATCGCCGAGGTCCTCGGCAACTGGACCGGTATCCCGGTGTTCAAGCTCACCGAGGAGGAGACCACCCGTCTGCTCCGCATGGAGGACGAGCTGCACAAGCGGATCATCGGCCAGGAGGACGCCGTCAAGGCGGTGTCGAAGGCCATCCGTCGTACGCGCGCAGGCCTGAAGGATCCGAAGCGTCCGTCGGGCTCGTTCATCTTCGCCGGCCCGTCCGGCGTCGGTAAGACCGAGCTCTCCAAGGCGCTCGCGAACTTCCTGTTCGGCGAGGACGATGCGCTCATCCAGATCGACATGGGCGAGTTCCACGATCGCTTCACGGCGTCGCGCCTGTTCGGTGCGCCTCCCGGATACGTCGGCTACGAAGAGGGCGGCCAGCTCACCGAGAAGGTGCGCCGCAAGCCGTTCTCGGTGGTGCTGTTCGACGAGATCGAGAAGGCCCACTCGGAGATCTACAACACCCTGTTGCAGGTCCTCGAGGACGGTCGCCTGACCGACGGTCAGGGTCGCACGGTCGACTTCAAGAACACCGTGCTGATCTTCACCTCGAACCTCGGTACCTCGGACATCTCCAAGGCCGTGGGCATGGGCTTCTCGTCGAGCGACGGCACCCAGTCGAACTACGAGCGGATGAAGCAGAAGGTCAACGACGAGCTCAAGAAGCACTTCCGGCCCGAGTTCCTCAACCGCATCGACGACATCGTCGTGTTCCACCAGCTCACGCGTGAGGAGATCATCCAGATGGTCGATCTCATGCTGACGCGCGTGGAGGGTGCGCTGAAGAACAAGGACATGGCGCTCGAGGTCACCGACCGCGCGAAGTCGCTGCTGGCCAAGCGTGGGTTCGATCCGGTGCTCGGTGCACGTCCGCTGCGTCGTACGATCCAGCGCGAGATCGAGGACCAGCTCTCGGAGAAGATCCTGTTCGGCGACATCGCTCCCGGACAGATCGTGCTGGTCGACGTCGAGAACTGGGACGGCGAGGGCGACGGCGAAGACGCCCGGTTCGTCTTCACCGGCTCGGAGAAGCCGCGCATGGTTCCCGACGCACCGGTCGAGCTCACCAAGGCCGGCGAAGCCGACGCGAGCTGACACCAGGTCCGTCTGAGCTGATCTGACACCACTGACGGCGGCGTCACCCGACACGGGTGGCGTCGCCGTTGTGGTGTTTCCTGGGACGGATTGACACAGGCGACGTGGAGTGTCCCAGCGCCCGATAGCATCGACCTGTGACGAGCGATACATCAGAGGTCGGGCGCAAGTCCCGGCAGGACCAGCCCACCATCACCGTCGAGCGGGATGGCGAGATCGCGATCTTCCGGCTCAACCGGCCCGATCGGCTCAACGCCTTCACCCTGCAGATGGGTGAGGAGTTGCGCGCCGCGTTCGACGACACCGACGCCGATGACTCCGTCCGAGCGGTGGTGATCACCGGCAACGGACGCGCGTTCTGTGCGGGTGCGGATCTCGAGGCGGGTGGATCGTCGTTCGACGCCTCGTCTGCTGTCGAGTCCGATGAGATTCCCGCGGACGAGGGCGGCAAACTGACGCTGCGGATGTTCGCCTCGCTCAAGCCGATCGTGGTGGCCGTGAACGGGCCGTCGGCCGGTGTCGGCGTCACGATGACGCTGCCCGCCGACGTCCGCATCGCCTCGGAGGATGCGAAGTTCGGCTTCGTCTTCGCGGCGCGAGGCCTCGTACCCGAAGCCGCGTCGAGCTGGTTCCTGCCCCGGCTCGTCGGACTGCCGACCGCACTGCAGTGGACGATCGGCGCCAAGATGGTCCCGGTCGCCGAAGCCCACGAGCGCGGACTGGTCCAGCAGGTGGTGCCCAAGGAGCAGGTCCTCGACACCGCGATCGCCGTCGCCCGCGAGATGACCGCGAACAGTGCGCCCGTCTCGGCGGCCCTGACCCGGCAGCTGCTCTGGCGGATGGCCGGTGCGCCGAGCCCGCTCGACGCCCACCACGCCGACTCGAAGGCGATCTTCTACCGCGGGCAGTCCGGTGACGTGTACGAAGGCGTCATGTCGTTCCTGGAGAAGCGTCCGGCGACCTACCCCAACACCGTCTCGGACGATCTGCCCGAGATCTTCTGAGCGTCGGCATCGCCGCGGTGGCGGGTGAAAAAGTCCTGCAAACAGCCCGTGTGAACTGGGTGAACATCCGAACACGCCGGACATAAACGGTGGCAGTGCTCATCGACCGCGGTTATCGTGGCGACAGAGCAGGCCAGACCAACGAGAGGAGGTGACGCAGATGTCGATGGGTGACAAGGCTTTCGCCGGCGAGTGGCGGACGGCCCCATCCGAGCGTCGATGCGGACTGAAATCCGACGGCAGGCCCGGACCGATCACATCACGCGTCACCAGTTCCTGAGGTCATGAACCTCGGTGGTCGGCGCACTCACTCGCCCACGCATCGAGGAGCTGTCATGACCATCTTCGTCACCAATGCCGGACTGCAGATCCTGGCGCGCGTCACCTGGCGTCGTGCGGCCGTCCTGCTGACCACCGAGGTCGCGCGGAACGTCGAGGGCACCCCGCTGGTTCGCGTCGTCCATTCCCCGACGCTGTCGCTGCCCATTCACAAGGTGGTGGCGATCAAGCGAGATGCCTACCGCCCGTTCGCCGGTAAGACGATGGACTCGTATGCGTCGAACGCGACCATCCTGCGCCGTGATCAGTGGATCTGTGCGTACTGCGACGGACCGGCAGACACCGTCGACCACATCGTCCCGGTGTCGCAGGGCGGCCCGAGCACGTTCGGCAATCAGGTCGCGGCATGCAAGTCCTGCAACGGGTTCAAGGCCAACCGGACGCCACGCAAGGCGGGGATGGCACTGCGGCACGCACCGTTCGTCTACGACCCCTGGGCGGCGGACCAGAAAGAGGTGTGGGAGATGTTCACCCTGCATCCGAAGACCGATTGAGGCTGACGCCGATTCGTTGACGACCCGTGATCAGGTCGGCAGCGGGTCGGCGCCGCGCTCCTTGAGCAGCATCGTCATCACCCCGATCTCGTCGCCCTGGTCGCCGATCATCATGAGCGCCAGATCTTTTGTCGCGGACCCCGAACGCGCGTCGTTGTAGGCCGCCTGGGCCATCGACATCCCGCCGCGATGGTGCCGGATCATCAACTGCAGGAACAAGATCTCCGCCTCGTCCGGTGGCAGCGTGGAGAGTCGGCCGACCTCGTCGATGCTGGCCATGCCCGGCATCGGCGGAAGCGAGTCGTCGGGTCCGGCGCCGTGGTGGGAGTGCCCGCCGGACATCCAGGACATCGGCTCCGTCGCGGTGATCGGCTGGTCGAACCACTGCAGCCAGCCTCGCATGGTCGCGGTCTCGGCGGTCTGCGTGTACACGATCCGGTCGGCGACACCGCGGATCTGCGGTGTGACCCCGGGTACCGCGCCGATCGTCCGCGACATCAGGATGGCCTGGTCGTGATGCGTCGACATGTCCTGGGCGAACCCGATGTCCGACAGGCTCATCGCGGACGAGTCGTGGTCGCGTCCCGGCCACACCGCACCGATGACGACGCCCATGGTGACGAGCAGGGCGGCGGTGACGCCGAGGACAGCCGCCCGCACCAGCGGGACGCCGGGCCGACGACTGCTCATCCGATCGAGGAGTTCTGGTCCGGCGGCGGGGTGTACACCGCGGGACTCAGCCGCAACACCTGGAAACCGCCGTCGGAACAGGTGACCCGCAGCTCGTTGCCCCGGAACTCCGGCGGGGACATGCACCAGTCGGTCGACATGTCGCCGCCGACGACCATTCCGCTACGCGGACCGACCATCTCGTTCAACCGGACCTTGCCGTTCGCGATCGACATCCCGAGACTGAGGAATTCGACGGCGGGCACACCCAGCAGCGAACCGACGACGTGCGGCGAGTTGGGTGTCTCCAGCAGGGTCGTGCCGGTACGGGCCGGCGGGTTGTAGTAGGCGATCTCGCGAATCCGGTCGAGGTCGCGGATGTCGAAGACGCGGATGCCCGACGACTCCCAGCCGCATGCCAGGGCGGTGGGATCGTTCGGCCGGTCGACCGCGCAGTAGTGCGGATTGCTGCTGAACAGCGAACCGCCGGTCGACGACCGCAGGTTGGTGTCGAGGTTCTCCGGGAGATTGATCTCGAGTTTGATCTGCGCGGTGTAGCGGGGTTTGTTCACCCTCGTCACGTCGAAGATCTTCACCCCGCCGGAGCCGGCCTCGTCCGCGGTGACGATGTGCGGCCGGCCGCGGTAGGTGATCGGGATCGAATGCTGGTTGAGCTGGCCGTCGGGCCACAGATACGCGGCGACGTGGGGGACCTGGGGGTGCGGCCGTCGGCGCTGGACGTCGCTGATGTCGAGCACGGTCACCCCGGCCATGTTGGACAGGAACATCCGATTGCCGTCCGGCGAGACGCCGAAGCCGTGCCCGAGAAACGAGTGGAGCCCCTGCCAGATGACGCGGGGCGACCGGGGATCGGCGATGTCGATCGCGCTGAGGTGACCGGGGAAGACGCCGGAGGCCCAGTAGGTGCGGCCGTCGGGGGAGAAGCCGCCCTCGTGCGAGGTGAACGGGAGTGGCGTCGACGTGCCCGGTCCCCTGTTGAGGAGTTTGGGGCGGGCGCAGTCGGAGATGTCGTACACGGCGAAGAAGCCGCCGCCCCACAGCAGCGGCACCGAGGTCGCGGCGAGGAGCTTGCGCTCCTTGTTGACCTTCAGGGTCTCCCAGGTGCCGCCGCGCATCGCCGGGTCGGTCAGCGAGCCGACCACTCGCGGTGCGCGGGGGTTCGAGGCGTCGATGACCTGAACGCCCGGCGGGTTCACCCAGTTGTTCCCGGGGAACAGGCTGCCGGTGTAGCTGCAGTTCTCGAAGTTCGCCGACACGATGCCACCGCCCGCGCCGCGCACCCCGCCGAGTCGCGTGATGTTGCAGCGGTAGCCGCGCATGCTGCGTCCGGACAGGCGATCCTCGGCGCTGACGTCACCCTGCAGGCCCGGTTCGGGTTGCGACCCGGGGCCACACTCGGCCCGGGGAACCGAGACCTCGGAGATGTCGGGGAACAGGTGGTTGGCCGCCTGTGCGGGTGCGGCCACCAGCATCGTGGCGAGGAGTGTCGCGCCGGCGGCGAGACACGTGACGGCGCGGGATCGTCGGCGCCATCGCCCTGCCGGGCGGGCCGAAACGTGCGCGTCGAATCGAACTGGCATCATCGCATCCCCCGATCATGATCTGAGTCACGCTAGCGGGCGGGGTGAGACGACACGGCGGAATCGTCGAATCGGCCCCGACGCAGACAACCGGCCCGGGATCGCCGGACCGGCTGTCGATGGAGGGGATGGAACCCGGTCAGACGGCGTCGCCGCCGTCGATGCTGCCGAAGTCGCCGACCTCGACGTTGCCCTCGTCGTCGACGGCGGTGTCGAAGGTGCCGTCACCGTCGGTGTCGGCCACTGCGATGTCGGTGAGACCGTCGGCGTCGGTGTCGGCTTCGATGACGTCGATCTCGCCGTCGGCATCGGTGTCGTAGGCGATGGAGTCGGCCTGGCCATCGCCGTCGGTGTCGAGGATGGCGTCGGTGGTGCCGTCACCGTCGACATCGGTGAGTGCGGCGTCGACGGCTCCGTCGCCGTCGGTGTCGACGAGAACGGCGTCGGCGGGGATCTCGGTGCTCATGGTGGGTCCTTCCACGTGGATCGCTGAGGGTGGTGGAGCGCTGCTGGTGCAGTGCTTCCGGGCGGTTCGTGTACTTGGAGGCGGCACCCGGGGCGAATGTTCCCGAGATGCCAGGAGTCGTTCGATCGGCTGATCCGAGGACCGACTACCGTTTGTCGTACCACTCGACTTCGGAGGTTCACTGTGCAGCAGATCGGCGTCATCGGCGGAGGCACCATGGGTGCGGGCATCGCGGAGGTGTGTGCCAAGGCGGGCAGCGACGTCGTGATCGTTGAGGTCAAGCAGGAGTTCGCCGACGCCGCGCGATCGCGGGTGGAGAAGTCGTTGGCCAAGGCGGTCAGCCGGAACAAGCTCGCCCAGGACGACGCCGACGCCGCGCTCGGGCGTCTGCGGGTGACGACCGACTACGCCGACCTCGCCGATCGCGAGCTCGTGATCGAGGCGGCCCCCGAGATCGAAGAGCTCAAGCGCGAGATCTTCGCGAACCTCGATCAGGCAACCGGCGCGAACACCATCCTCGCCACGAACACGTCGTCGATCCCGATCATCAAGGTCGCGACGGCGACCAAGACGCCCGAGCGCGTCGTCGGCGTGCACTTCTTCAACCCGGTGCCGGTGATGCCGCTGGTCGAGATCATCTCCACGCTGACGACCGCGCCCGAGACGGCCGACGCCGTGAGCGCATACGTCACCGACACCCTCGGCAAGACCGCGGTCCGCGCGGGTGACCGGTCCGGTTTCATCGTCAACGCCCTGCTCATCCCGTACCTGTGTCAGGCGATCCGGATGTTCGATTCGGGTTACGCCTCGGCCGAGGACATCGACCTCGCGATGAAGGGCGGCTGCGGCTACCCGATGGGTCCGCTGACCCTGCTCGACACCATCGGCCTCGACGTCACGTTGTCCGCCGCGGAGTCGCTGTACGCGGAGTTCGCCGAACCCCACTATGCGCCGCCGGCCCTGCTGCGCCGCATGGTCGACGCCGGCCGCCTCGGACGGAAGACCGGTCGCGGGTTCTACACCTACTGATCCGGCAGAAGACAGACGCCGAACCCCGGCTCACCTTCGGGTGAGCCGGGGTTCGCTGCATCCGGGACTGTCGACCGATGTGTCGACACGCGCTAAGCTGGCCACGACACAATCAGGCAACACTTGTTATCAGAATGGGCGGGGCCATGACGCAGGGCGATCAGCGCATGTCGCGGACCGAGATGGACAACATCGACAGCAGCTTCTTCGCGCGTTCGCTGCTGTCGATGGGGCAGACGATGAGCACGACGAACGTGATCATGCAGCTGGCGAACCCGGCGGTCGGATACGGCGTCGCACACAGCAAGGTCGAGAACGGGCGACTCGATCGTCATCCGGTCAAGCGCGCCCGGACCACCGCGTCGTACCTCGCGGTCGCGATGCTCGGCAACGCCGACGACCGGCGCCGGTACCGGCACGCCGTCAACCGGCAGCACGCACAGGTGCGGTCGGACGAGAACAGTCCGGTCGAGTACAACGCGATGAACACCGACCTGCAGCTGTGGGTCGCGGCGTGTCTGTACTACGGCTGGGAGGACATCTACGAACGGGTGCACGGCCCCCTCCACGGCGCGGATCGCGAGAAGTTCTACCAGCAGGGCAAGGTCTGCGGCACGACGCTGCAGATGCCCGCCGAGGCCTGGCCCGCCACGCGCGACGAGTTCACGGCCTACTGGGACGACCAGGTCTCGCGCATCGAGATCAGTGACGAGATCCGCGACTTCCTGCTCGACATCGCGAACTTCGGCTACGCGCCGACCCGCATCCAGGAGAAGTACGGCCCGGTCAAACTCCGCCGGACCATCGGCTATCTGCCCCAGCCGTTCCGCGACGCTCTCCGGGTCGAGTGGACCGACGAGGACCAGGAGTGGTTCGACGGCTACGTCGCCGGGCTGGTGGAGAAGGAGCGTCGCACGCCGCTGTGGCTGTCCCGATTGGGTTTTCGTCTTCTGCTCGCCGATGTTCGGCTTCGGGTCCGGATGGGACGGCCGCTCGTCTAGGGGAGAGCGGCGCCGCTGCGGCGAGCGGCCAGGAAGGCCAGTGCTCCGGCGACCAGACACGCGACGGCTCCGACCGCGAGACCGACACGCGCGTCGAAGGTCTCGATGATCGCGCCGACGATCGGACCCCCGATCGGCGTCGACCCCATGAACGCCACCGACCACAACGCCATCACCCGACCCCGCATCCGCGGTTCGGAGTTGAGTTGCAGCGTGGCATTGCCGGTCGACATGAACGTGACACTCAGCCAGCCGACTCCGAAGAGCGCACAGATCGCAGTCGGCAGATTCGGTGCGAGGGCGGTCGCCCCGACCGCGACGCCGAAGCCGAACGCGGCCAACGTGAGTGGGCGCAGGCCGGTCGTTCCGCGGGCCGCGACCACCAGGCCGCCGACGACCGCACCCACACCCATCGCCGACGTCATGAAGCCCAGTGCCTCGGGCCCGCCGTCGAACACGAAGTCCGCGACGGCCGGCAGGGTGACCGGAAAGTTGTACGTCAACGTCCCGACGAGCGCCATCGTGGCCAGCGGAATCCAGAGTGCGGGGCTGCCGCGGACATATCGGAGACCTTCTCGCAGCTGGCCTTTCGCGCGTGGGATCGGTGTCTCCGTCGTGATCTTCAACGAGTCGAGCGCGAGGAGCGAGGCGACCACGGCGACGAAGCTGACTGCGTTGACGGCGAAGCACAAGCCGGATCCGACGAGGCCGAGGACCACGCCGGCGACGGCCGGACCCACCGCGCGGGCGGCGTTGACCATCACCGAGTTGAGGGTGACCGCGTTGCGTATCAGGTCCTTGCCCACGATCTGATGGATGAACGCCTGGCGTGCCGGCTGTTCGAAGGCGTGCCCGAGCCCGAGCATCACCGCCAATACGCCCACGTGCCAGACCTCCACCACCCCGGTGAGCGTGATGACGGCGAGCGCCGCGGCCAGCAGGCCCATCATCGACTGCAGGGCGATGAGCAGTCGGCGCCGGTCGACGCGATCGGCGATCACCCCGGCGTACGGACCGATGAGCAGGACGGGCAACGCCTGGAGGGCGACGATGAGCCCCAGAACCGATGCCGACCCGCTCAGCGTCAGGACGAGCCAGGCCTGCGCCGTCGCCTGCATCCACGAACCCGTCATCGAGACGGCCATCCCCGCGTAGAACAGCCGGTAATTGGGGATGCGCAACGACGCGAACATGCTCGTCCGGTCCGACTCGACGGGGGGATCACCGCCCGGCTCACGGTCCCGCGAATCGTCTTCGATCTCGGGAACGCGCTCGTCGGTCATCGACGACCATCGTAGGCGCGCGGCGTGAGCCGCCGGGGTGACGCACCTCCAGTAGGGTCGGCAGGATGACTCAGACGGTGATCGTGTCGGGTGGGACGGGCGGCCTCGGGTCGGCGGTCACCCGGAAGTTGCTCGACGACGGCAGGCGCGTGGTGGTTCCCTGGATCGCCGAGTCCGAGTTGTCGAGGCTGCCCGAATCGGACCGGCTGGTCGGTGTTCACGCCGATCTCTTCGACGAGGCGTCGGTGGCCGAGGTCGTGGCGGTCGCGGCCGGTGACGCGTCGGCGCCGGTGACCGCGGTGGTGAATCTGGTGGGCGGTTTCGCGATGGGGGACCGGGTCGACGCCACGCCGGTCGACGAGTTCGAGCGCCTCCTGCGGCTCAACCTGCGGCCGCTGTATCTGCTGTCCGCGGCGGCGATCCCGAAGCTCGTCGAGGCCGGTGGCGGGTCGATCGTCGGGGTGTCGGCGAAGGCGGCGTTCGCACCCTTCTCCGGTGCGGCGGGCTACATCACGTCGAAGGCGGCGGTGTGGGCGTTCATCAGTGCGCTCGCCGCCGAGTACAAGTCCGACGGCGTCCGGGCCAACGCGATCTTGCCGTCGGTGATCGACACCCCGGGGAACCGGGCGAGTCAGCCCGACTCGTCCCGCGCGGGTTGGGTGTCGCCGGAGTCGATCGCGGAAACGATCTCGTTCCTGGTCTCCGATGCCTCCAGCGCGATCACCGGAGCGCAGATCCCGGTGCCCGGCGTCGGCTGAGCCGGGCACGATCGGAGATCAGCCGCACAGTCGACGGAATCAGACGCACAGTCGACGGGGCCTCGAAACCGCTGCAGCGCAACCGTTCGGGGATCAGTCGCGCGAACGGCCCGGACGGGCGTGCACATAGGCCTCGACGACCGTGCGCATCACGGGTCTGCCCTCGCCGTTGCGCAGCTCCGCCGACGAGGTGACCAGTGCGCGGTCGCGGTCGTCGAATTCGATCGCGTCGATGACGGTCGACCCGGTGAGGGTGTCGCCGGGTCGGACCGGACGCAGGAACTCCACGTCGCCGAGTCGCTTGCCGGCGATCACCCGCCAATTGGTCAGCACGCCGGTGACATTGAGCTTCTGATAGATCGACATCGTGTGCAGCCCACTGGCGATGAGCCCTCGGTAGGGCCCGCGTTCGGCGACTTCCTTGTCCACGTGGAAGTCCTGCGGATCCCATGCGCGAGCGAAGTCGAGGAGTTCCTCTTCGCTGACGACATGCTCGCCGAACTCGAAGATCTGGCCCACGGACAGGTCATCGGCCCACAAGCGGTCCGATGCGTCGCTCACCTCAGGTCTGCCGCGATCTTCGGCCAGGTGGTCTCGAGGTCACGTTCCCAGTAGCCCCACGAGTGCGTGCCGCTCGGCCGGAAGGTGACCTCGTGCGGCACCTTGAGGGCCCGCATGCGCGAGACCATCTGCTTGGTGCACTCGTTGACCGCGGCCTCGATGATGCCGCCGATGACCATCTGGTTGGCCAGCGTCAGCGGATCGCCGGCGACCAGCGGCGCCTCGAGCCGGTCGAACTGACCGGGCATGCCGGTCCCGCTGGTCATGTAGACCTTGGTGCCGCGCAGCTTGTCCGCGTGGATGTACGGGTCGTTGTCCCGCCAGCCCGCCGAGTTGACCGGTCCCCACATGTTGTTCAGGTTGCCCTGCCCGCGGTCGGCGACGACCATCCGGATATAGGCCTGTCCGACCGGATCGCTGGTGCGGGCGCATCCGCTGTAGGCGGCGGCCGACCGGTACAGCTTCGGTGCGGCGATCGCGAGATTGAGCACCGACGTGCCGGCCATCGAGATCCCGGCGATCGCGTTGACCCCGGTGGTGTCGAATTCCTTGTCCACCAGCGGTGGGAGTTCCTTGGTGAGGAACGTCGTCCACTTGTTGCGGCCGAGCACCGGATCGTCGTGCTGCCAGTCGGTGTAATACGAGAACGCGCCGCCGATCGGCGTGACGACGTTGACCTCTTTGTCGGCGAAGAACTTCGCGTACTGGGTCTTGGCCGCCCAGGTCGCCGAGTCCTCGCCGCCGCCGGCGCCGTTGAGCAGGTAGAGCGTGGGGCGCGACTTGGTCGTGTCCTTGGGGCGCAGCACGTTGACCGGGATGAGTTTGCGCATCGCCGCCGAGTACACGATGAGGGTCGACTGCTGGGCCGAGTCGTGGACCACGGTGTCGACGCGGGCGCGATCGGGGTCGGGTGTGGGTTCGGCCAGCGCGGCCGGAGCCCATCCGGCGGTCGCGACCGCAACGGCACATCCGGCGACGCACAGTCGTCGCAACCAGGAGGATCGCACCTCTAGCCCCTTCTGTAACAAAATTCTCAGACGTAACAAAGGTAGCCGAGAACGTCGAGGGCTCCCAACCCGAGAAGGCCCTCGTCACCCAGTTGTGACGTCACTTTCGAGGGGGTGGTGACTACTTGGCGCGATCTTTGAGCAGCAGTCGGACGGTCAGCTCGAGTCGGTTGGTGACGTCGGTGGCCGACGCCCGCCGGGTGAGCCACTGCACGAGGTTCGACATCCACACGTCGGAGAGGACACGGGCGATCGCGAGATCTTCTTCGGTCGGCTCCCCGTTGTCGACGATGGCGCCCGCGAGGAGCCGGTCGATGATCCCGGCGACCTGGTCGACCTCGGCGGTGGCCGACGCATCGGCGAACATGAAGGCGCGCGTCATCGCCTCGGTCAGGAGAGGATCGCGCTGCATGGCGAAGGTGATCATGTCCAGGACATGTCGGAGCCGGTCGATGGCGGTGTCGCCGCGTAGCTGCGAGCGGTCGACCTTGGACTCGACGCGCTCGAACTCGCGGGCCAGCGCGGTGACCAGCAGGTGGACCTTCGACGGGAAATAGCGATACAGCGTGCCGACGGCCACATCGGCCTTGTCGGCGACGGTGCGCATCTGCACGGCGTCGTAGCCGCCCTTGGATGCCAGGGCGAGGGTGGCGTCCAGGATGCGGCGGCGACGTTCGCGCTGCGCGGTGGAGCCGGCTTCGGACGAGGCGGCAGGCGCCGCAGCCCCGTTGGGAGCGTCGACCGCGGCGTTGCCGGGTGCAGAACGGGCCATGTGCTCTCGAACATCCTCACGTGTCAAACGGTCTGGCGGGTGGATCGCGGGTGGGTACCCGATCCGAGTACACCCATGGCATATTAGAACAGGTTCTAATTATTCGTCACAACTCGACATACAGGGATTGCCAGTGACAATCGCCACGTCTTCCGAGCAGATCGCGGTGCGCGACAGCATCGCGTCCTGGGCGCGCTCCACCAGTGTGACCGACATCGTCCGTTCCGACATCGACAAGCCCCGCGACCAGTGGACGCAGTTGCTGTCCCAGATCGCCGACCTGGGCGTGTTCGCCGCAGCGGTCCCCGAGACCTCCGACGGCCTCGGGGCGAGTTTCCTCGACGTGGCCGCCATGCTCGAGCAGTGCGGGGTCGACCTCGTCCCCGGCCCGCTGGGTCCGACGGTGTCCGCGGCGATCGCGCTTGCGATCGCCCGCCGCGACGCGCACGAGGGTGGCGCCGACCGGGGCGCCGCGCTGTTGCCGGAGGTGCTCGCCGGATCGGTGCCGGTGGTGACGCCCGCGACGAGTTACGCCGGGGTGGCCCGCGAACTGTCCGGCGGCGACCTCGACCTCGGGCTCGTCGGCGGGTACGTCGAGGGTTGCGCCGTCCTGGTCGAGTTCGGGACCGCCGACCGCGAACGGTCGTGGTGGATCGTCCCGCCGGGTGTCGGCGTCGCCGATGTCGCGCCGCAGACCCCGCTCGACGGCACCGCATCGGTCAGCCGCGTCCGCGTGTCCGAGATCGAGGTCGACGACCTGATCGAACTCGGGGACCCGACGTTCGTCGCCGGCCTGCTGTCGGCGACGCTCGCCGCCTACCAGAGCGGCGTCACCCGGTGGGCCCTCGACACCGCCGTCGAGTACGCGAAGGTCCGCACGCAGTTCGGCGTGCCGATCGGATCGTTCCAGGCGATCAAGCACATCTGCGCCGAGATGCTGTGCCGCAGCGAACGCGTCACCGCGGTCGCGTGGGACGTCGCCCGCGCGGTCGACGACGTGCTCGCGGCCGCGCCGGGGGACGAGCTCGTCTCCGCCCGCGAGCAACTCGAGATCAGCAGACTGGCCGCCGACGTCGTCGTGGGCCGCGATCCGGTCGCCAACACCAAGGACTGCGTCCAGGTTCTCGGCGGGATCGGGTTCACCTTCGAGCACGACGCCCATCTCTATCTCCGTGCGGCGCTCGCCGCGCAGGCGACGCTGGCGAACGCCTCGGCGCATGCCGCCGCACTCGCCGGGCTCGGACTGTCGGGGACGCGGCGACGTTTCCGTCTCGACCTGTCGCAGGTCGAGGACCGGCGCGAGGAGGTCCGTGCCACCGTCGCGGCGATCGCCGACGCGGCCCCGGACGAGCGCCGCAGACTCCTCGCCGAGACCGGCTATCTGACCCCGCATTGGCCGGCGCCGCACGGCCTGGGTGCGGACGCGGCGCTGCAATTGCTGATCGACATCGAGCTCGAGTCGGCCGGCATCGAGCGGCCCGATCTGGTGATCGGCGCGTGGGCGATCCCGACGATCCTCGAGCACGGCACCGACGCGCAACGTGAACGGTTCGTCGCGCCGACACTCGCCGGCGACATCGTGTGGTGTCAGTTGTTCTCCGAGCCCGAGGCGGGCTCGGACCTGGCCGCGTTGCGAACCCGAGCCGAGCGGGTCGACGGCGGCTGGCGACTGGACGGGCAGAAGATCTGGACCTCGCAGGCCCACAACGCGCAGTGGGCGATCTGTCTCGCGCGCACCGATCCCGACGCGCCCAAGAACAAGGGCATCACCTATTTCCTCGTCGACATGAGTTCGCCCGGAATCGACATCCGTCCGTTGCGCGAGCTCTCCGGACGGGCCAACTTCAACGAGGTCTTCCTCGACGGCGTCGTCGTGCCCGATGACTGCGTCGTCGGCGACGTGAACGGCGGCTGGCGGCTGGCCCGCACCACCCTCGCGAACGAGCGGGTGGCAATGGGTGGGACCGGTCTGGGCAAGGAGATGGAGGCGCTGCTGTCGCAGGTGCGGTCGATGGACCGGGAGCTGACCGACGAGGAGCTGTCGGCGCTCGGCACGCAGCTCGCCGACGCGCATGTCGGCCGGGTCCTCGATACGCGGGCGGCGACGAGGCAACTGGCCGGGCTCGACCCCGGCGCGTTGTCGAGCGTGCGCAAACTGATCGGCGTCGAACATCGCCAATCGGTACCCGATCTCGCGTTGCGGCTCCTGGGGGCCGCCGGCCTGGCGGCGTCCGAGGCATCCGACGCGGTGCTGCAGAACCGGTGCCTCTCCATCGCGGGCGGGACCACCCAGATCCTCCGCACCGCGGCCGCGGAACGCATTCTCGGTTTGCCGCGCTAGCTGTACTGACCCGCCAGGTTGGGTACGCGACTGACGGGTGAGTTGCCTCGCAGTGCGGTGTGGCCGCGTTCGTGATTGTAGGTGCGAAGGAACTCGGGGAAGGCTGCGACGCGTTCGGTTTCGCTGAGGTAGGGGCGGGCGTAGGCCCATTCCTCCTGCAGGGTGCGGTTGAAGCGTTCGACCTTGCCGTTGGTTTGCGGCCGGTACGGGCGGGTCCACTTGTGCTTGATCCCGTTGTCGGCCAACAACTGTCGGAACATTCGGGACCGATAACATGACCCGTTGTCGGTCATCACCCGCGCGGTGGTGACACCGATAGAGGCGAAGTGCGCCACTGCCCGGGTCATGAACGCGGTCGCG
This sequence comes from Gordonia sp. ABKF26, assembly GCF_041103195.1. Lineage (NCBI taxonomy): Bacteria > Bacillati > Actinomycetota > Actinomycetes > Mycobacteriales > Gordoniaceae > Gordonia > Gordonia sp. ABKF26. Next base: position 5,109,780 of record NZ_JBGCVZ010000003.1, on the reverse strand, counting down.
GTTTCCTTCTTCTCATCACCGAGGATCTCTGAGTAGGCGTAGCGGGAATGGTCGTCGACGGCGTGGTGGAGGAACGCGTACCCCAGGTTGGGGCGGCCGTGGACTTTGCGGGGTCGTGCGGGCTCGCGGTGGGCGCTGGAGTTGCGGGCGCCCAGGGCGCGTCCGTGGATGCGGTGTCCGCCACCGTCGGGGATTCTGCCGAGTTTCTTGATGTCAACGTGGATCAAGTCTCCGGGCGCTTGGCGTTCGTACTGATGAATCTCGCGTCTGCGGGCACGTACGGGCGCCCCTGTTGCGGGGTCGGTCCATGACAACCGTAGGCATCGGTACCGGGTCAGGATGCGGTGCACCGTGGAGACGTTCACCCCCAGGTGAAACGCGATCCTGGCAGGCCCCCAGCGGCGGGAGACGCGTAACCCGACGACCCGGCGTTCCCGGCGCCGGCTGGTGCGATGCGGACACGACCGGGGTCGGCTGGAGCGGTCGACCATTCCGGCTGACCCTGCCTCGCGGTAGCGGTCGGCCCACCGTTTGGCCGTGGTAACCGACACGTTGAATCGATCAGCCGCGCGACGCAGTGGCCACCGGTCGTCCACGACGCACCGAGCCAGACGCAACCGACCAGTCGGGGACAACGGTGAATTACGGTGAGACACGAAGACCTCCGGGTTGAGGAGCGGTTCCTAGACAGCTCCACACCTCACTCGGAGGTCTTCCCTATGTCACGCCGACTCGCCGAACGCCGTACCTAACGTCCCGGGTCAGTACAGCTAGCCGACTGCGGCGAAAGTGCCGAAAGCGCAGATAAACGCCGATTCCGACACCCTTGCGCGCGGACTCTGATACAACTAGAACAGGTTCTAGTTCTTGACGGGTTCATGGTGAGGGAGGCACAGGGTGGACTTTGCCCTGGACGGCACGGCGATCGCGGTTCGCGACGTCGCCGAAGACGTGTTCGCGCGGCGACAGCCCGACTGGGAGTCGAGATTCGGTGGGCAAGATCCCGAGACGACCGGAGCGACCCGCGGCGGGTTCGAGGCCGACGGCTGGCAGGCCCTCGTGGACGCCGGACTGCTCGCGCTGCCGCTGCCGGCCGCGCTCGACGGTGACGAGGTCGACGAGTCGGGTCTGCTCCCGCTGTTCCGCCGGATGGGACGCGCCGCGGCCGTGACCCCCGCTCTCGGCTCGCTGACCGCGGCGCTCGTGTTCGCGAAGGCGGACCCCCAGACGGGCGAGGGATCGGTGTGGTCGCGGTTCGGGAGCTCGCTCACCGGCGGCAGCTGGGTCTCGATCGCGATCGGCGAGCACGGCGACGCTCTGACCGCCACCCCACGGACGTCCGTCCGCGACGGACGACTGACCGGGACGAAGGTCGGTGTGCTGCACGCCGACGGTGCCTCGCTGTTCCTCGTCACCGCCGATGCGGGCGTCGTCGCCGTGTCCCCCGACGCCGAGGGGGTCGCCATCGCGCGCACGCCGACCTCGAGCGGCTGGGGCGAGTACACGGTGACCTTCGACGACGTACCCGTCGACGATGCCGACATCGTGGTCCGCGACCTCGCGGTGCTCCGCGACCGGTATCGCCTGGCCCTGTGCGCCTACGCGGACGGCCTGGTCGCCGGCGCCACCCGCCTGACCGCCGACCACGTCTCGACGCGTGAACAGTTCGGCAAACCGATCGCCCTGTTCCAGGCGGTGGGTCAGCAACTGGCGGACATCTACGTCGTCGGCCGGTCGATGGAACTGGCGACCACCGCGGCGGCCTGGCGACTGTCCGAGGGGCTCGACGCCGCAACCGATCTCGCGATCGCCGCCTACTGGCTGGCCGAGGAGATCCCGCCGACCACGCGGACGATGACCCACCTGCACGGCGGCATCGGAGTCGACATCACCTATCCGCTGCACCGCTACTTCTCGCTCACCAAGGACCTGGCGCGCCTGGTGGGCGGAGCGCACGTGCGGCTCGACGAGCTCGCCGACATCACCGACGTCCCCGCCGACGACACCCGTATCGCAGAGGTGCCCGATGTTCATTGACCTGACCCCCGAACAGCGCGCGCTGCGCGCCGAACTGCGCGAGTACTTCGCCGATCTGGTCACCCCCGACGAGGCGGCGGTGATGCTCACCGAACGCCACGGACCGACCTACCGCAAGGTCATCAAGCGGATGGGCGACGACGGCTGGCTGGGCGTCGGCTGGCCGAAGGAGTTCGGCGGCAAAGGCTTCGGCGAGATCGAACAGCAGATCTTCACCAACGAGGCGGTGCGTGCCGACGTCCCGCTGCCGTCGGTGACGCTGCAGACCGTCGGGCCGACCCTCCAGGTGCACGGCACCGACGAGCAGAAGCAGAAGTTCCTGCCCGCGATCCTGGCCGGTGACGTGCACTTCGCGATCGGCTACACCGAGCCCGAGGCGGGCACCGACCTGGCCTCGCTGACCACCACCGCGGTCCGCGACGGCGACCACTACGTGGTCAACGGGCAGAAGATCTTCACCACGGGTGGGCACGACGCCGATTACATCTGGCTCGCTGTTCGCACCGACAAGGACGCGCCGAAGCACAAGGGGATCTCGATCCTCATCGTCGACACGTCCGATCCGGGCTTCACCTGGACGCCGATCATCACCGCCGACGGTGCGCATCACGTCAATGCCACCTACTACCAGGATGTTCGGGTTCCGGTGTCGATGCGCGTCGGCGACGAGGGCGGCGGCTGGAAACTGATCACCACCCAGCTCAATCACGAACGCGTCATGCTGGGCCCGGCCGGCCGGATCGACGGACTCGCCGCGCGGGTGCGTGCCTGGGCGCAGCGGCCCGGTCCGGACGGGACGGTCATCGCGAAGCATCCGGACGTCCGCCGCGCGCTCGCCACCATCGACGCGTACGGCCGTATCAACGAGTTGCTCAACTGGCAGGTGGCCGCGACGGGAGAGGCCATCTCGATGGCCGACGCGGCGGCCACCAAGGTGTTCTCGACCGAACGCATCCAGATCGTTTGCCGGATGGTCGACGAGATCGTCGGGCGCTACGGCGATTTCACCGATCCGGAGACCGCGGCGCTGGTGAACTGGCTCGACGTCCAGCAGAAGCGCCACGTGGTCATCACCTTCGGCGGTGGAGTCAACGAGGTCATGCGCGACATGATCGCGACCGCCGGTCTCGGACTACCGCGAGCCAAGCGATGAGCGCGCCCGAACTCGCCCGCGACGGCGTCACCGGCGACGAGGCGATCCGTGCCGCCGCGCAGGAGATCATCGACGCCGGCCCGAGCGCGCCGGTCACCGGTCGGGACCCGATCAACCAGCCCATGATCAACAACTGGGTCGAGGCGATGGGGGACACGAACCCCGTCTACACCGACGCCGACGCCGCTCGGGACGCCGGACATCCCGGCATCGTCGCGCCGCCCGCGATGGCGCAGGTGTGGACGATGCGCGGCCTCCACGGCGTGCGGACGGCAGATGACCCATTGGGCCGCGCGAGCGAACTCTTCGACGAGGCCGGCTTCACCTCGGTGGTGGCGACCAACTGCGACACCGTCTATCACCGCTACACCCGCCCGGGCGAAGAGGTCGCGCTGTCGGCCGAGCTCGTGGAGGTGGTGGGCCCGAAGAACACCGCCCTCGGTGAGGGCTGGTTCTTCACGACCAAGAACGTCTGGTCGGTCGGGGACGACAGCGGGACGCGGGAGGTCGTCGCCGAGATGCGGTTCCGCATCCTCAAATTCCGGCCCGCGGCCAGGACCACGGCGACCGAGCAGGCGCCGGTTGCCGACGTACCTGCCGACCTGGACCCGGCGCGATTGCTGAAGCCCAGCGCATCCCGGGACACCGCCTTCTTCTGGGAGGGGGTGGCCGCGCATGAGCTGCGGATCCAGCGTGACGGCGACGGCGTGCTGCGTCACCCGCCCGTGCCTGCGACCTGGAAACCGCGTGCAGCCGACGGAACGGTCCCGCCGACGGAGTACGTGGTCGCGGCCGGTACCGGAACCATCTACAGCTACGTCGTCCACCGCGCGCCGAAGGTCCCCGGACGGCAGCTGCCGTTCGTGGTGGCGCTCGTCGAACTCGACGAAGGGGTTCGCATGCTCGGCGAACTCCGGGGCGTCGAACCGGACGAGGTGTCGATCGGCATGCGCGTGCGGGCAACCTATCTGGACTTCCCGGCCGACGAGGAGACCGGGGCCGACCCGTGGACACTACACGCGTGGGAAGCGGCCACGACGACGGAAGGTGCTCCGGCATGACGAGCGTTGCAGCTTACCCCGCGGCGGTCGGAATGACGCTGCCGCCGTTGACGATCGAGGCGACGCCGACGTTCGTGGTGGCGACTGCGCTGGCCACGCGCGACTTCCAGGACGTGCACCACGATCGCGATCTCGCACAGGCCAAGGGGTCCAAGGACATCTTCGTCAACATCCTCACCGACACCGGACTGGTGGAACGGTTCATCACCGACTGGGCCGGTCCGTCCGCCCGGATCGGCTCGATCGCACTGAAACTCGGCGTCCCCTGGTATGCCTACGACACCGTCACCTTCACCGGCGAGGTCACCGCCGTCGACGACGGGGTGATCACGGTCGCCGTGACCGGCACCAATTCGCTGGGCAAGCACGTCATCTCGACGGTCACACTCACGATCGGCGCGGCCGAGCCCGCCGCCGTGGGTTCGGGGTCGGAGCATCGAGGCCCGGCCGGTCGAGGGGAGGAACTCTGATGGGGTCACTGTCCGGCCAGGCGGTGATCGCCGGAATCGGCGCCACCGAGTTCTCCAAGGATTCCGGTCGCAGCGAGCTGCGGCTCGCCGCGGAGGCGGTGTCGGCGGCGATCGCCGACGCCGGTCTCACACCCGCCGACGTCGACGGTCTCGTCACCTTCACGATGGACACCAACAGCGAGATCTCCGTCGCGCGAGCAGTGGGTATCGGAGACCTGACGTACTTCTCGCGGATCCACTACGGCGGTGGTGCCGCGTGTGCCACGGTCCAGCAGGCCGCGATGGCGGTGGCCACCGGCGTCGCCGACGTCGTGGTGGCCTACCGTGCCTTCAACGAGCGATCCGGTCTGCGCTTCGGACAGGTGAATTCGGCGGTGGCGAACCAGGAGAACTCCTCGGGTACCGAGAACGCCTTCACCTACCCGCACGGTCTGTCCACCCCGGCCGCCTTCGTCGCGATGATCGCGCAACGCTACATGCACGACTTCGGGGCCACCAGCGAGGATTTCGGGCGTATCGCCGTCGTCGACCGCAAGCATGCGGCGGTCAACCCGGACGCGTTCTTCTACGACAAGCCGATCACCCTGGAAGATCACCAGAACTCGCGGTACATCGCCGAACCCCTGCATCTGCTCGACTGCTGCCAGGAGTCCGACGGTGGCGTCGCACTCGTCATCGTGTCCCCGGAACGGGCGAAAGACCTGCCGCACAAGCCCGCCGTGATCGCCGCCGCCGCCGCCGGTAGCGCGGCCGATCAGTACATCATGACCAGCTACTACCGGGATGAGCTCGCCGGTCTGCCGGAGATGGGGCTCGTCGGCCGCCAGCTCTGGTCGCAGTCGGGGTTGCGTCCCGACGACATGGACATGGCGATCCTCTACGACCACTTCACCCCGTACACGCTCCTCCAACTCGAGGAGCTGGGGTTCTGCGGACGCGGCGAGGCCAAGGACTTCGTCCGCGAACCGGGGGCTCTCGAGGTCGGTGGCCGGTTGCCGTTGAACACGCACGGCGGCCAGCTGGGCGAGGCCTACATCCACGGGATGAACGGGATCGCCGAAGGGGTCCGACAGATCCGCGGGACCTCGGTCAACCAGGTCGAGAGCGCCGAGAAGGTCGTCGTCACGGCCGGGACCGGCGTTCCCACAAGCGGATTGGTGCTGACCGCATGACGCGCACCGATTCGAGAACCCCAGACGACCCTTCGAGGCTCGTCGCTATCGCTCCTCGCACCTCAGGGAGCAGATGGTCGACCGCTATCGCTCCTCGCACCTCAGGGAGCAGATGGTCGACCGCTATCGCTCCTCGCACCTCAGGGAGCAGATGGCGAACCCCCACCAACCCACTCCGTATGACCAAGGAGCGCGCACGATGAAGTTCAACCTCGCCGATGTCTTCGAGACCGTCGCCGACTCGGTGCCCGAGCGGATCGCGCTCAGCTACCAGGGCAGGCAGATCAGCTACGCCGAACTCGACACCCTGTCGAACCAGGTGGCACATCTGTTCGCCGGGTCGGGGATCGGTGCGTTCGACAACGTCGCCCTGTTCCTGAAGAACAGCATCGAACACGTGACGAGCCTGTTGGGTCTGCTCAAGGTGCGTGCGGTTCCGGTCAACGTGAACTACCGCTACACCAACGCCGAACTGCAGTACATCTTCGACAACTCCGACTCCCGCGCGATCATCGTCGAACTGCCCGAACACCAGCGCAGTGTCGCCGAACTCCTGGCCGAGATCCCCACCGTGCGAACGGTGTTCGTGATCGGTGAGATCGTCGAGGAGCTCGCGACGGCGGCCGCCGCACTCCCCGATGGACGCACCGTGGAGATCGTGTCCTTCGCCGACGCCGAGTCCAAGCCGGACGGCCGCGACTTCGAGCCGCGCAACGGCGAAGAGTTGTACCTGCTCTACACCGGCGGCACCACCGGGTACCCGAAGGGTGTCATGTGGCAGCACGACGACTTCTTCCGCAAGCCGCTTTCCGGCGGCAATCCGTACGGGGAGGCCCGTAAGGACCTCGACGAGATCGGCACGGCGGTCAAGGATTTCCCGCCCATCGCCTTCCTGCTCGCGGCGCCGCTCATGCACGGCGCGGCGTCGTACTCGCTGTTCACCTTCTTCACCCTCGGCGGGCGACTGGTCATCCAGCGGGACTTCGATCCCGAGGCCATCGTCACCGAGATCGAGAAGGAGAAGGTGAACATCGTCCTCATCGTCGGCGACGCCATGGGCATGCCACTCGTCGAAGAACTCGAGAAGCGCAAGGATGCCGTCGACCTGTCGTCGATGTTCTCGATCACCTCCGGCGGCGCGATCTGGTCCCAGCACGTGCGCGACCGAATGCTCGCGGTGAAGCCGGATCTGGTGCTGCGCGACAACTTCGGCGCGTCGGAGTCCGGCAACGACGGCGAGATCATGATGGATGACAACGGCAATCTGAAGGTGCCGCCGACCGACCGGATGATGGTGGTCGACGATCGGCACAACAAGATCGAGCCCGGCTCGGGGGAGGTCGGCTACATCGCGCGCATCGGCAACGTCCCGCTCGGTTACTACAAGGACGAGGAGAAGACGGCGAAGACCTTCCCGACGCTGGCCGACGGCACCCGGATCTCGATCCTGGGCGACATGGGCACCGTGGAGGCCGACGGGTCGATCGTGTTCCTCGGACGCGGTTCGCAGTGCATCAACACCGGCGGTGAGAAGGTCTACGCCGAGGAGGTCGAGGCGGTTCTGCATGCGCATCCGGCGATCGCCGACGCTCTCGTCGTCCCGGTTCCCGACGAGAAGTACGGGCAGCGTGTCGCCGCCGTGGTGAAGGTCGCCGACGGCGCCGTCGAACCGTCGCTCGAGACGATCCAGGACCACTGCCGCGAGACCCTGGCCCGCTACAAGGTCCCGCGGACCGTCGTCTTCGTCGACGAGGTCAAGCGCACCCCGGCGGGCAAGGCCGACTACCGCTGGGCCAAGGCCGCCGCCGCGGCCCAGGAGACCGCCCCGGTCTGATCAACCCTCGAGTGCGAGACGCACTCCGAACCCGATCAACGCGACTCCGCCGATCGCTTCGACGCGACGGCGGAGTCGTGTGTTCTGGAGCCAGCCCGCGATGCGGCCGGCGGCGCCCACCAACACGGTGAAGTACGCCGCGGTCAGCGCGATGTAGATGGCCCCCAGCCCGAGGGTCGTCCATCCCGTCGAGGACCCGTCCGGCACGAAGCCGGGCAGCAGGCTGATGAACAGGATGCCGATCTTCGGGTTGAGGATGTTGGTGAGCAGTCCGGCGACGAAGCCGGAGAACAGCATTCCGAGTTCACGACCCGCGGCCGGTTTGTCACCGTGTGCCGCGGCGAGATCGGGGCCGGCCCGAAGCAATGCGCGGACCGAACTGATGCCCATCCACACGAGGTAGCAGGCTCCGACGATCTTGAGGATCTCGTAGCCGGTCTCGCTGGCCTGCAGCAAGGCCGACAGTCCCAGCACGGCGGCGGTGACCCAGACCATCAGGCCGCACAGGATCCCGGCGGCGGTACGCAGGGCTTCCCCGCGTCCGCCGCGTACCACCGCGCGCAGGATCACCAGGGTGTCCGGACCCGGCAGCAGCACGATCAGTGTCGCGGTGACAACGAAGGACAACAGCGCGGCGAGCATGGGGTCATGGTAAGAACCAGCGCGCGGATGGGTGCGCCGGGGCGGCCACCGCCGGCCGAGCAGCGTCGACTGAGCGAAGCGAGGACGCCGCGTCCCCTGCTGGCCGAGCAGCGTCGACCGAGCGTAGCGAGGACGCCGCGTCCGTCGAGGTCACCATCTCAACCGGCCGAACTGAACTGCAGCACACCCCAGAGCGCGACCACCGCGACGACGAGAGTCGCCGGCACGGTGAGTGCGCCGAGGCGTAGGTACTCGCGGGAGGTCGGGGCGCTCGTGCCCTCACCGGAGCCGTCGCGGTGCATGATGTCGCGCCACAGCAGGTTGGCCAGCGACCCGAAGTAGGCGAGGTTGGGTCCGAGGTTGACGCCGAGGAGCATCGCCAGGACCAGGCCGGGTTCGTGGGCGACGAGCGGGATCAGCAGCAGGGTCGCGGGCAGGTTGTTGACCAGGTTGGCGAGGACGGCGGCCAGCGCCGCGACCGCGAGCAGCGCGAGGAGCGAGGACTCGTCCGGGATCAGCCCGCCGATCCAGTCGCCGATCGGGCCGGTTCGCACCGGGAGGATGACGACGCCCAGGACGGCGACGAACCCGAGGAACGGGATGTTCAGGGCGTGCAGCGTGTCCCGCAGGGTGGGCAGCGGGGCGTCGAGCAGCCGCGGCACCGTGAAGGCGGCCGCGCCCACGCCGGCCACCGCGGCCAGCGGGATGCCCAGCGGTTCGGTCACGACGAAGGCGACCAGCAGCAGGCCGAGCATCACCAGCATCAGGGTGGGGCGGGGTGGATCGTCGACCGGAGCCGGATCGCCGACCGTCGAACCGGCTGCGGGCGCGGTGCGCGCGAGCGAGTCGGCGAAGTACATCCGGAAGACCAGGTATTCGACGACGATCGCGGCCACCCACGGGGCCAGCATGACCCCGGTGAAACCGAGGAAGCTCAGTCCGGTCGCGGAGAACGCGAGCAGGTTGGTCAGGTTCGACACCGGCATGAGGGTCGACGCGGTGTTCGCCAGGTGTGCGTTCGCGAACGCGATCGGGGTCACCGGCGCCCCGATCCGCCGTGCGGTGGCGACGGCGACCGGTGTCAGCAAGACGATCGTGGTGTCGAGGCTGAGGACGGCGGTCGTCGTCGCCGCGGCCAGGAAGACGATGCGCAACAGACGATGTGGCGAGGCCCGACTCCAGCGGGCCAGGAGCGAACCGATCCAGGTGAAGACGCCCGCGCGGGCACAGGCGTCGGCGACCACCAGCATCGCGGCCAGGAAACCGATGGTCGGCGCCATCGTGGCGATCTCGTCAGCGGCCTGCCCGAGGTCGGCCAGGCCGAGCGCGATCAGCAGCGCGGCCACCGGCGCGGCCACGACAACGGCCGGAACACGCTGGGCGACAACGGTCGCGACGATCACCACGAGCAGGGCGGCGACTCCGACCAGGGTGCCGGCGACGCTGTCCGCGGTGAGTACCACCGGGACAGGCTACTCAGTCGCGGGCGTAGGTGTCGTCGCGGTCCTGATCGGGATCGGACGCGGCCTCGGTCGGTGGCACCTCGACGACGCGACGCGGGGTCAACCAGAGCAGCGCCACCGAGCTCGCGAGCATGATCCCGCCGAGCACGAGCGACGCCTGCTCGAACGGACCGTAGAAGGCCCCCCGGCTGCCCTCGGCGATGGTCTCGGCGAGATCGGCGGCCTGCCCGGAGAGTCGGTCGACGACCACCGTCGCCTCGGCGAGTGATCGCTCGATGAGCGTCCCGGCCTTCTCGGCCTCGGCGACCATGGCCTGCCCCCCAGCGGTGTCGCCGGCGGCGATTCGCTGCTGACCGGCCGCCGCCAGCTGCTCGCGCGCCAATTGCGCGGTCTCGCCGATCCGCGACTGGTATCCCGCCGCGACGATGCTGCCGGCGATCGCGATGCCGATCGCCGCGCCGATCTCACGTGCGGTGTCGTTCACCGCCGAGCCCACCCCCTGGTTGTCGAGCGGGGTGTTGGACATGATGGCCGTGGTCGCCGGAGCCGATGCGAGACCGATGCCCACGGCGATCACCGCGACCACCCCGGCCAGCGTCCAATAGGTCTCGTATCGGAACGAGCCGAGGAGGATCAGCCCGACACCCGACAGCAGGGCGCCGCCGGCGATCACGAACTTGAGCGAATCGAGCCGCACGGCAAGCCAGTTCGCGACCAGGGTGGTGAGGCCCACGCCGGCCACAAAGGGCATCAGGGCCAGGGCGGACTGCAGCGGGGTGTAGTCGAACACCAGCTGGAGCAGCTGCAGCAGCAGGAAGAACATGCCGAACGAGGCGAGGAACTGGACCGCGACCGACAGGGCCCCTGATCCGAAGGCACGGTTGCCGAGGAGCCTCACGTCGAACAGCGGCGACGTCGACCGCAGCTCGACGACGACGAAGGCTCCGGCGAGCAGCACGCCGCCCACGATGCAGATGAGGACGAGGGGATCGGCCCAGCCCCGGTGCGGGGCTTCCAGCAGTCCGAGGACGACGCCGGTGATGGCGAGGACCGAACACAGGGTTCCCGGGATGTCGAAGCGACCGGGGTCGCTGTCCTTCGACGTGCCGATGGTCAGGCAGAGGGCGGCAGCCACGGCCGACGACGCGGCGAAGGTGATGAAGATCGAATGCCACGAGAAGAACTCGAGCAGAAGGCCGGTCACCAGGAAGCCGGCGATGGCACCGCCGCCCGCGATCGCCGACCAGATGCTGATCCCGACCGCGCGTTGACCTTCCGGCATCCCGGAGGTGATGAGGGACAGGGTGGTCGGCATGATCAGGGCCGCGGCAGCACCGGCGAAACACCGGGCCAGGATCAGCTGGGTCGGGCCGTCCACCCAGATCGCCACCAGCGAGGCGAGGCCGAACAGGAGAAGGCCGGCGATCAGCACCTCGCGGCGTCCCAGGCGATCGCCGATCGCGCCCGCCGGGAGAAGGAGCGCCGCCAGCGCCAGGGTGTAACCGTCGACGATCCAGGTCATCTGTCCGGCGTCGGCGCCGGTGTCGATGGCGATGTCGGGCAGGGCCGTGTTGAGGGCCGCCATCGCGGCCACGACCATGCTGACCGACAGACAGGCGACGAGGACGAGCCAGGCAGATCGAGCGTCGAGGCGGATGGCGGACGGTAATCTCATTCGGCGTCCTGCGCTTTCGGGGTCTGCATGCGGCGACACGTGGTCGGCCGGCACCGACACTGTGTTGCGATTTCGTTATCGCGACACGCTATGTGGGCGCCGACGCTACACGAGTAACTTGTGACACATTTATCACTGCAGTATCGATACCGGGCGAACGCGAGACCGCGCCGGTCCCCGTTGGCCCCGGACAACCGAAAGTGGTGACAGGTCATGGCCTCACCCCGAATCGCACGAACCCCCGCCGCTGCTACTCCCGCCGTCGCGACCCCGGTCGCATCGCCCGACGTCGCCCCGAACGGGACCGAGATCTCGCCCGCCCGCGTCCATGTGTGGCGTGTGCTGTCGATGCTCGCCGCACTGATCGGCATCGTCGTGGCCCTCGTGGCCATCGCGTCGTCAGCGGTCTGACCCGACTCCGTCGGAGTGGCGTCCCGGCCGCCGACGACGCGCCTACCGATGCCTAGGCGGCGTGCCGCTCGATGGCGGCACCCAGACGCGGCAGTGCCGCGATCACGTACTTCTTTCCCTTGCCGCGCAGCGAGTTGTACGCCTTCGCGAGTGCGGGCTTGGCCGTCTCCGCCTGCTCGTCGGTGACCGAGAGCAAGGCCTCGGCCGCGGCATCGCTGTTGGCCGAGAGGTGATCGCCGAAGGCGACACCGGCGGGCTTGGAATCCCAGAACGGCGCCAGCGCCTTCAGGAAGTCCTCGGCCATCTGATCGGTGGCGCTGTGCACGACACCGGGCTTCACCTTCTGCACCGCGGAGTAGGCGGTCTTCACAGCAGCGCCGCTCAGACCCGACTGGTCGGCCACCTCGGCGTCGATGACACCGACGAGGTCGGTCACCAATGCGCTGCGGTTGTCGGCGAGTAGGGGCGTCAGCGAATCGCTCATGGGCGTCTCCTCGGGGATATGCGACGTGGAACCTGCGGGCCGCCTCGCGGTCCGCGTGTGTAGCGTACTGGCCCCTCGAGACATCGTCTCCGGGCCGCGGCCGAGCCGTCGCGACGCCGGGGCTATCGGCGACGTTCGCAGACCACATTGCCGAGGGCCTTCGCGCCGTCGCGTTCGACGACGGTCGCGGTGGCCAGCAGCCGGGAATCGTCCTCCCAGACCTCGACCGCGAGGGTCTCGCCCGGGAACACCACGCCGGCGAACGAAGCCGAGTAGTCGGCGACCGCGGCCACGTCGCCGCCGAGGACCTCGTCGACGATCGCTCGACAGACCGTGCCGTAGGTGCACAGGCCGTGCAGGATCGGCCGGGGAAAGCCCGCGCGGGAGGCGAATTCGGGGTCGGAGTGCAGCGGATTGCGGTCTCCGCACAACCGGTAGAGCAGTGCCTGCTGGGGGAGCGTCGCCACGGTCAGCCGATGATCGGGAGCGCGGTCGGGATACTCGACCTTGGCCGACGAGCCGCGCTCGCCCCCGAAACCGCCCTCGCCCTTGGCGAAGATGGACGAGCGAGAGGTCCACAGCGTCTGACCCTCGTCGTCGGCGGTCACCGACTCCTGCACGATGACGGCAGCCGAACCCTTGTCCTGGATCTCGGCGATCCGGGTGCGGGTGGTCGCCTTTCCGCTCGCCGGGAGCGGCCGGTACGCGGTCACCTGCTGGCTGCCGTGGACGACCTTCGCGAGGTCGATGTCGATGCCCGGGAACGAGACCTTCGGGGGTTCGGTGGTGTGGAACCCGGCGGCGACCGTGGCGAAGGTGGGCAGCACCTTCGGCGTGGCGTCGTGGATGTACTCGAGCCCGGTGGTGTCCATCGCATCCGATGCGGCACCCACCGCGAGGTTGTAGAGGGCGGCGTCCGACGCCGACCATTCGAAGCTCACCTCGGGCAGTTCGGCACCGAGGGCGACGGAGGGATCGATCGGCATGGGTCAGACTCCTGTGGTCGCGGTCGCCTTGGCGGCGATGTCGGCGGCGGCGAGATAACCGAAGACCATCGCGGGTCCGATGGTCGCTCCCGGGCCGGCGTAGGTGTGTCCCATGACCGGCGCGCTGGTGTTGCCTGCCGCGTACAGACCTTCGATGACCGAACCGTCCGCTCGCAGTGCCCGACCCGAGGCATCCGCGTTGATCCCGCCCTTGGTGCCGAGGTCGCCGGGCACCATCTTGACCGCGTAGAACGGGCCCTTGCTGACCTCGCCGAGGCTCGGGTTGGGCTTGTTGGTGATGTCGCCGTAGTAGTGGTCGTAACCGCTTGTGCCCCGGCCGAAGTCCTCATCGACGCCCTTGCGGGCGAAGCCGTTGAACCGCTCGGTGGTCGCGGTGAGCGCGTCGGCCGGGACGCCGATCTTCTCGGCGAGTTCCGCGATGCTGTCGGCCTTCACGACTACGCCCGACTCGAACCACTTCTTGGGCAACGGCTGTCGCGCGTTGATGCCCGCGAAGAGGTAGCGGTTGCGGCAGCGCTGATCGAAGACGAGCCACGACGGCACGTTCTCGCCGGGCCCCTCGCCCTGGCCGAACTCCCCGCCGTACATCTGGTGCACCGCTTCGACATACGGCAGGGACTCGTTCATGTAGCGCTGTCCGCGCGTGTTCACCATGAAGGTGCCCGGTACCGCTCGCTCCGACAGCGCGAACCATGGACCGCGCGGCAGCGGGATCGTCGGACCCCACCAGGCGTCGTCCATGAGTGACACCGCGGCGCCGATCTTGAGTCCGGCGTTGATGCCGTCACCGGTGTTGCTGGGGGCGCCGGTGGTCCACTCGGAACCGATGGGGTCGCGCTGGTACTTCTTGCGCATCTCGTCGTTGTGCTCGAACCCGCCGCAGGCGAGGATCACGCCGTGACGGGCCCGGATCTCGACGCGCTTGCCGTCGGATTCGGCGATCACGCCGACAACGCGGCCGTCTTCGGTGATGAGGTCGGCCAGGCCGGTGTTCAACCGCACCGGGACGCCCGCCTCGCGGACGCCGAGGAGGAGTTCCGCTGCGAGAGCTGCGCCCATGGCGATCAGCTTCTTGCCGCGGCTGCGCGCCCAGAAGAACCGGCTGCCGACCTTTGCCATCCGCAGCGGACCGCGCCAATGCCGCAGGCCGGTGTTCAGCCAGCGGTAGTCCGACTGCAGGACCACCATGTTCAGCGGCGCCTTGGTGTACTGCGGGTGCAGGGTCTTCAGGTCGTCCCCGAGCCGGCGCGCGTCGAACGGGCGCGGCTCGATCGACCGTCCGGCGAGCCGGCCGCCGGGTGCCTCCGGGTAGTAGTCGGAGTAGTTCTTCACCCACTCGAGATCGAGCGGGGAGTGCGCCATCAGGAAGTCCAGCGCCTCGGGGCCGCGGTCGATGTAGGCGTCGATGCGTTCGGCCGGCGCGTGTTCGCCGATGATCGCGTGCACGTACTCGCGCGCCTTGTCGGGGGTGTCGACCACGCCGTCGCGGCGCAGCACCGAGTTGTTCGGGATCCAGACCCCGCCACCCGACCGCGACGTCGAGCCGCCCCAGTACGGCGACTTCTCGATCAGGACCGTCGACAAGCCCTTCTGAGCTGCGGTGATCGCCGCGCTCAGGCCCGCACCGCCGGCCCCCACGACGACGACGTCGAACGTCTCGGGTGCCGGGGTCTCGGATCGGGTGCTGGTCTGTTCTGGTTCGGTCGAGCCGGCCATTGGGTCCCCTTCGTGCGCGCAGCTGGAACGTGTTCTACCTGAATTAGAACACGTTTCAGAAATGGGACGCCAGGGGTGGACCCGTTCCCGTTGACCGTGCACCCGTTCCCGTCGACTGTGCGCACGTTTTCGTCGACTGTGCGTCGGTTTGCCTCGACTGTGCGACGTAGATCATCCAGTGTGCGTTGGGAGGGGCCGGCGGTGATGTCCCGCCCAGCGGACGACGGTATGTCGTCGGGCCGAACCCGCTGATTCGATGACGTGAGCCCTTCCAAGGGGCCGCGCAGAGGCCGTAGTGGATGCGCGAGACTATTCGACAGGAGTTTCATGCCTCCCTCAACCAACCAGATCCGTGATGCTGTTGCCGGGTACATCACAACTGTCAGCACCGGTACGTCGGCCGAGATCGCCGCGTTGTATGCCGAGGATGCGACGCTCGAGGATCCGGTCGGTTCCGAGATCAAAGTCGGTCGAGCGCAGATCGAGAAGTTCTACAGCGCGCTGGACTCCATCGATTCGACCGCGGAGTTGCTGACCGTCCGGTCCGGCGGGTCGACCGCGGCCTTCCACTTCCGCGTCACCTCGCACCTGCCCGACCAGACGGTTGTCGTGGAGCCCATCGATGTCATGACGTTCGATGACGATCTCAAGATCACGAGCATGCGCGCGGTCTGGGCGCCCGAGGACGTCATCGCCAGCCAGCGGTGATGATCCCCGCTGGTCCGTTGCCGTGCATCGCCAGTGCCGACGCCAAGTCATGAGAAAGGCAGTTTCGAATGTCCAGTCCTGTTGAAACGCAGACCAGGCCATGAACACGGAAACGGGTTGCTGCCGGCCCAGCCGTCCGGTCAGCGCCCGAAGGTGGCGACCGCGTTGTCGATGACGACTCCCTGAGGCCCGGACACGACGAATCCGTCTGTCGGGGAGTCGGTCACGTCGATGCGAAGCTCGTCGCCCGGGAGGACAACCGACCGGAACCGTCCCGAGAGCGAGGCCAGATCGGCGGGATGAGCGCCGCGGTGCCGCGCCAGTGCCACAACCGAGGTGGAGAGGGTGGCCAGGCCGTGCAGGATCGGACGGTCCTGGCCGATCGCACGTGCGGCCGCCGGGTCGATGTGTATTGCGTGGCGATCTCCGCACAGACGGTAGAGCGCCGCTGCGTTCTCGGCGGTGCGCACCGAGGTTGCGGGCGAGAGCGCTTCGGCGGCGGCACCACTCGTGCCGCGGTCGCCGCCGAAGCCGCCGCAACCCGGGGCGAAGATGGACCACACGGCGGTGAAGTGGTCACAGCTCACGCTGACGTCGAAGATCGCCGCCGAACCCTTGTCCCACACGTTGTCGACTCGTGCGGAAAGCGTCGCCTGACCCGCGGGCGGCAGCTCGTCGTGGACGATGAGCTGCTGGGAGCCGTGAAGCGACGTCCCGACGGGAAACGCTCCCTGTGAGCCGAGCTCGTCCGGGGCCCACTGACCGAGGGTGAGTCCGAAGGTCGGGAGCACGCGGAGCTCCCGCTCGTACACGAGGTCGAGATCATCGGCGCGCGCACCGACAGCCAATGCGAACAAGATCGCGTCGCGTTCGTCCCAGTGCACGGTGCGCGAGCCCAGATCGCGACCTATCCAGTCGACTGCCGAGTGTGTCGAAGTTGTCATCACGGTCCCTTTTCGTTGTCCTGGAGCGCCATTCGCCCACGGTCTCGTCGATTCCCTCAGAAGATCAGGAGCCGCAGATTCTGGGCTACACAGGCCGGTTCGGTCTCACCCTCGATCTCAACCGTGGTGGTGATGATCAGTCGGACGCCCTTCGGTGTTTCCTCGACCGAGGTGAACACCGCGTTCGCGCGGACACGAGCACCCACTCTGACCGGGTTCGGAAACCGAAGGCTGTTGATTCCGTAATTCAGTGTCAGCCTCGGACCTTCGATCGCGAAGATGCCTCCGATCAGCGACGACAGCAACGACATGGTCAGATTGTCGTGTGCAATGGTGGACCCGAATGGGCCCGCCGCGGCCCTGTCCGGATCGACATGATTCCACTGGTGATCGCCGGTCGCGTTCGCGAACGCATCGATGCGTTCCTGCGAGATCTCCAGCCAGGCACTGGAACCGAGTTCTTCGCCGATGGCCGATCTCATCTCATCGAGGCTGGTGAAGGTTCGCATGGGCGGGTCCCCCTTCCGATACCGAGCTGTTGCTGGTCACCTGTCAGCGTGTTTCGAAGAGAGATCAGGGTGGGCCGCGCCCACCGGTCTCGGCAATGTCAGCGCCATCAGCAGCCCTGCTACCGCGACTGCGGCGATGACGAGGTAAACCGTGGTGAATCCGGACGAGTCGTAGAAACTCGCGCCCTCGGCTACCACAGCTATGTGAGAGTTGTTCAGTACCGCGAATACCACCACGGTGATGACGGCAGTGAACACTCCCTGGTTCACCGACATCACGCTCGCCGTTGTCGCCTGGTGTCTGGGTTCGACGAATTCGATGAGGAGATTCGGGACGGATGCGTATCCCATGCCCTGCCCGAATCCGCATAGCCCGGCGCCGATCACGATGGTCAGCAACGAGTGATGGTCGACGGCCAACAATCCGAATCCACACGCGCTGAGCGCGAGTCCGACAACAACAGTGAGGCGCGGACGAAGGCCGCGCGTCACCAGCCAGCCGACGAGTAGACCGCCCACGACGATCGCGATGACGACAGGAAGTTTGTAGATGCCGTAGGTCGTGGTGTCGTAACCCCAGCCATAGCCCAGTTGGAGGGACGGTGGAGTCATGATCAACAGCGGTAGCAACACGCCGGTGAGTCCGGAGACGCCATAAACCACTCCGGCGATCAGCGTCGTCAGCAGCACAGGTCGTCGCGCGAGCACGTATGTGTCGATCAGCGGTTCGGGTAGCACGCGGGAGAAGACGAACCATCCGCACAGAAGGGCGATTCCGCCGAGCAGGAACGCCAGCGTCGAGCCCGATGCCCAACCCCACGAGGGGCCGAAACTCACTGCAACGAGAACAGCCGCGATACCGGCGCCGAGCAGGGCGGCCCCAGTGGTGTCGACCCGAGCGTGCACGCGCACCGGAGATTCCGGGACCAGAAAGCGCACCAGGGCGGCGAACGGCACCATTGCGCACAACATGAACCAGAAGATGCTGCGAAAACCGAAGGTGTCTATCAGCCAACCGGTCAGAAACGGTGCGGGAATCGCTACGAGTCCCAGGCCGCTGGTGACAATACTGATGGCCAGCGGAACGGTGCGGGCCGGGAACACATCGCGGATGATTAGGTAGCTCAGGAACATGCACGGGACGAAGAAGCCGAAGAAGGTACGTCCGGCAACCATCATCGCGTAGTTTGCCGCCATCGCCGAAACCAGCGCGCCCAGCGCGGCGATCGCCACAGAGACAAGCAACATCAATCGTTTGCCATGGAGGTCCGCGAGTTTGGCCACGATGGGCGAGACAACTGCGCCGGCCAGCATGAACGCTGTCACCATCCACGCGGTTTGCGTGGTCTGGAAGCTGCGACTGATGGCGGGTAGGGCTGTCGAGACCATCATGTAAGAAATCGAGCAGACCTCGAGGAGTGCCACGATCGCGGCGAGCCCGAAGCAGACTCGGGGCGACCATCCCGGAGCTCGCCAGGAGTCAACGACTTCGGGTTGAATCTGACTGTTGTTGTCTGAGTGGGGAAGTGACGACACGGATTGGCCCTCTGCTGTTGTCGGATGAGGAGATTGACATCGTGTGAAGTCCACTGCATTCGATCGCGGAGGGCGGTCGGCGTCGAGCGACACTTCCGCTGACCGGGACAGGACTCGACGCCGAAGTCTGCGCTGCGAAAACGTCGTTCGAATTGCTCCCGGTGACCGGACACAGAGGCGGCGGCGAGCGGACCTCCGGAAATAGCGTCCGACGTATGACAAACACATGGACACGACAGGAACTCGAAGAGGCGTATCAGACGTGGTTCGCCACCATCAATCGTGCGGGTTCGGGGGAGGGGAGCTGGCGGGACTTCCTCGACCTGTTCACCGACGATGTCGTCTATCACGAGCAGATGGCGGGGGAACTGAAGGGCAAGGAGGGGATCTGGGCGTGGGCCGAACCGAGCCTCGCGACGTTCCCGGGTTCGCACACCGAAAGCTTCCCGGAGTACTGGCACGTCATCGACGAGACCAACGGGACGATCGTGGCACGGCTCGACAACGTGATGAGCGATCCCGGTGACGGAAGTCGATTCGGAGCCCCGCACATCAGCGTCCTCACCTACGCGGGAGACGGGAAGTTCTCGCAACAGCAAGATGTCTACGACGTCACGAGTTTCCTGGATCTGATCAAGGCCTGGGGTCGGCGGGCGATGGAACTCGGCACCTTCGACGACGAACAGCGAGCGTGGTTCGCGCAGGTCTACCCCGAGACCGTCCCCGACTGAACGGTTCCAGGCGGCGCGGGGCGGCGGTCGGCGTCCACTGAATGGGACGCCCCCGACCGCCCCGCCGCCAAGCACCTAGTGTTCGTCCCGTGCGCATCCCTGTGACCCAGTTCACGGTTTCCGGCGACAAGCCGGGCGGGGTATGGGCGTCGCGAACCGAACGTCGAGAGCAACCGGGGGCGGCGGAAACGGAGCACGCCGTGACGGCCCGCGCCGCCGACCGCTGGAACGCTCACACCGACTCTCGCACAACAGTTGTCAACAGTTCGACCCCACGGAAGGTTCACCGATGACCAGTCCCGTCGATACCGTCGCAGCGGCCGTTGCCGCCGCGGACGCGCCCACCTTCGAGGCCCGCAAGATCTCGACCGGCTACTCCTGGCCGGAATGCCCACGCTGGCACGACGGTGCCTTCTGGTTCTCGGACATGTACACCGGGACACTCAAGACCCTCGACGCCGACGGCAACGCGACCGTGGTCGTCGACGCCACCGGGCGGTCCGCGAACACCGACGTCCCCATCGTCCTGGGCGGATTCGGCTGGCTGCCCGACGGTCGTCTCATCGTGAACTCGATGCACGAACAGAAGGTCCTCGTCCACGGCGGCAACGGGCCGGCCGATCTCACCGAGTACGCCGACGTCAGCGAGTTCGCGATCAAGGCCGTCAACGACATGGTCGTCGACGCCGACGGCCGGGCGTACATCACCCAACTCGGCTTCGACATCTTCCAGGGGGAGACCCCGATCACCTCGCCGCTGATCGTAGTCGACCCCGACGGCACCGTCTCGAAACCAGCGGGTGTCCCGGAGATGAACTGCGGCAACGGTATCGCGATCAGCGCCGACGGCACCAAACTCTTCGTGGCCGAGGTGATGGCGCAGAAGATCACCGTGATCGACCGCACCTCCGACGGAACCCTCTCGAATGCGCGGGATTTCGCCACCTGCCCGTTCATGCCGGACGGCATCGGGCTCGACGAGGAAGGCGGGGTCTGGGCAGCCATGCCGGGTGGCGGTTACGTCGCCCGGTTCACCGAGGACGGTCTGACCGACGCAGTCCCGATGCCCCTCGAGGGGGGTATTGCGTCCGCGTGCCTGCTCGGCGGACCCGATCGCAGCACGCTCTACATGACGGTCGGGTACGAGGTCTTCGACTTCGAGAAGTCCGCCCGCGAAGCTCTCGGCGGGATCTTCGTCGCCGACGTCAAGAACCACGGCGGCCAGACGCGGCCCTGACCCGGCCGGACCGGGAATTCATCTCCTCGGATCGCACACCTCAACGTTCAACCCATTTCAAGGACGACAAATGACAGCACAACTCGACTTCACCGATCGCGTCGTGATCGTGACCGGCGCGGGCCGCGGCATCGGCCGCGCGCATGCGCTTCTGCTGGCCTCACGCGGCGCCTCGGTCGTGGTCGGCGACCTCGGCTCGACCACCGACGGCTCCGGGGTGGAATCGGGTGACCCGGCCGCCGACGTCGTCGCGGAGATCGCCGCAGCCGGCGGCAAGGCGGTCGCGGTGAACTCCGATATCACGACCGACGAGGGTGCAACCGCACTCGTCGACGCTGCGATCTCGAACTTCGGCCGGCTCGACGCCGTGATCAACAACGCGGGAATCGTGCGGGCGGCACCATTCCGTGACGTGCCCGACGAGGAGTACCAGCGGCACCTCGACGTGCACTACCTCGGGCCGATGCGGCTGCTGCGCGCCGCGTGGCCGCATCTGCTCGAGTCGCCGGCCCCGCGCGTGGTCAACACGATCTCGCAGGCGATGCTGGGAAATCCCGGAATGTCGCATTACGGCGGGTCGAAGGGCGCGTTGTTCGGCCTCACCCGCAACCTCGCGCTCGAGGGCCTCGAAGCGGGCGTCAAGGTGAATGCCATTGCCCCCGGCGCAGGTACCCGCATGGCCGAAGCCGCGGCCGACACGCTCTCGCCGGAGATCATGGAGTACATGCGAACTCAGCTGCTCCCGGAGCACGTCGCCCCGGTGGCCGCGTTTCTTGTCCACCCGTCGTGCGAGACGACCGGCGAGGTGTTCAACGTCGCCGGCGGCATCGTGAACCGGCTCGCCCTCGTGAACACCGTGGGCATCCACGATCCCTCGCTCACGGTCGAGACCGTCGCCGAGCAGTGGGAACAGATCATGGCCGTCACCCCCGACGCGATCCCGCAGGTCGTCGCGCCCGCCCAGATGCCGGTCTCCTGACCGTCCGAACAGCCCCGATTTCTGGAGTACCGACATGAGCACAACCGAAGCCACCCCGACGACGAACACCGAGTATCCGTTCGCCGCCGTTCCGCCGGACGAGGCCGCCGCGCGGTATCGGGCGATCGCCGCCGATCGTCCGATGACGAAGATGACGATGCCCTACGGCGGGGACGTCTGGGTCATCCACCGCAACGCAGCTGCCCGCGAGATGCTCGGTGACGGACGGTTCGTCCGCAAGCCGTTCCGTACCGGCGAGCGGGTGGTCCCGTACTTCGTCGAGTTCCCCGACTTCCTGAAGTCGACCCTTCAGTTCGAGGACCCGCCCCACCACACCAAGTTGCGAAAGCTGGTGCAGCGGTCCATCTCCCCGAAGCGGGTCAAGGCCATGCGGGATTCGGCGGTCGAGTATGCCAACCAGCTGATCGATGCGATGATCGACAAGAGGGGCGAGAACCTCGACCCCGTCAATCTCGTCTCCGAATACGCTGTCGCGCTCCCGATCCAGATGATCTCGAACCTGCTCGGGGTGCCGCCGGAGGACCGGGCGAAGTTCCAGAAGTGGAGTTCGGCGAGTTTGTCCACCTCGAACATGTCCGAGGACGAGGTCATGTCGAACATGGGCGAGCTGTTCGGATACATCGTCGAGCTGATCGAGAAACGCCGACAGGACCCGCGCGAGGATCTGATCAGCGACCTCGCGAATGCCCGTGACAAGGACGACAGCCTCACCGACGGTGAAATCCTGCCCATCGCGATGCTTCTCGTGATCGCTGGCTTCGACAACACCGCGAACTTCATCTGCTTGGGCGTGCTGACGTTGTTGCGTAACCCCGATCAGCTCAAGGTCTTCTTGGGTGACCCGGACGGTCTTGCACCCACGACCGTCGAAGAGGTGCTTCGTTTCGGTCGCTTCGCCATCGACGACAAGATCGCCGGGGGAAGCGGTTTGGTACCGTTCGTCGCCACCGAGGATGTGGAGATCGACGGGCACCTCATCGCCGAAGGCGAGGCCGTCCTGGTCGACCCGGCATCCACTAATCACGATGGGATCGTGATCGAGAGTGATGCTGAGCCCTTCGACGTCACCCGTCCCAACAATCCGCATCTGACCCTGAGTTACGGACTGCACCACTGCCTCGGCGCGCCGCTGGCACGGATGGAGATGCAGGTGGGTCTCGCCGAACTGTTCAAGCGCTTCCCGGAGTTGAGACTTGCCGGCGAGGTCGTCGTCGACGACACCAACCTCACCCAGCCGGTCACCAACCTCCCTGTCACCTGGTAGGAGGACCTCGTGCCCAAGGTGTTCTACACACAACCAGACGGCGCCGAGAAGATCATCGACGCATCGGTTGGTGACTCGGTGATGGCGACAGCAGTCCGTCACGGTGTGACCGGGATCGTCGGCCAGTGCGGCGGGACGCTGTCGTGCGCGACCTGTCACGTCTATCTCGACCCGGCCGAGATGGACAACTTCGGCGCACCGAGTGAGGACGAGGACGACATGCTCGAGTGCACGGCCTCCGACCGGGAGGACAACTCGAGGCTTTCCTGTCAGCTCACCCTGTCCGAGGGCGTCGATGTCCACGTCACCATTCCGGACGAGCAGGTCTGACGTGACCGTCGGACCCGACCGCCTCACCGGTTCGCAGGCGCCGACCCCGCGCAGTGTCGCGGTGGTCGGTGCCTCGCACGCCGCCGTCCACTTCGCCGACCGGCTGCGCGCGATCGGGTATACCGGTGACCTCACGCTGATCTCGCACGAGACCCACCTCCCGTACCAGCGTCCGCCGCTGTCCAAGGCGATGCTCAAGGGGGAGGCCTCTGCGGACTCGGTGCTGCTGCGCGACCCCGCGTACTACAGCGACAACGGCATCGAGCTCCGCATCGGGACCGACGTCGTCGGGGTCACGCGCACCGATGGGCGGTACACGCTCGAGATGATTCGTGAGAACCGTGCGGAGACACTCTCCGTCGATCGACTGGTCCTGGCGACCGGGGCGCGCGCACGAACCCTCGACCTGCCGGGGGCGGACCATCCCGATGTCCTGGTGCTCCGCGAGATGGACGACGCGCACCGCCTCCTGTCCCGGGTGGCACGGGGTCCGGTCGCGGTGATCGGCGGAGGTTTCATCGGGCTCGAGGTCGCCGCCACCGCACGCGGTCTCGGTGCCGACGTCACGGTGATCGAGGCAGGCGATCGCCTGCTCGCACGGGCGGTCGGTCCGTCGACGGCCGAGACCCTGCTGTCCGCTCACCGGGCGATGGCGACCGAGGTCGAACTGGGCGCCGTGCCGGTCGAGATCATTGCCGATGGCGAACGTCTCGTCGGAGTTCGCCTCGACGACGGACGGCTGATCACGGCCGCAACGGTTCTGGTCGGCGTAGGCGCGAGTCCGCGTACCGAGCTCGCCGAACAGCTGGGTCTCGACACCGACGGGGGTGTCGTCGTCGACGGCAACTGCCTTGCGTCGGACGGAGAGACACTCGCCATCGGCGACTGCACCATCCATGTCGCCGAGAGCGGTCGGCGGTTCCGGTTGGAATCGGTCGACAACGCCACCGAGCAGGCGACCGTCGCGGCAAGCGTCATCGCCGGCACGGAGGTCCCGCCGCGCGGGACGCCGTGGTTCTGGTCGGATCAGGGCGATCAGAAGCTGCAGATCGTAGGACTCATCGGCGGGCTCACGTCGGTGCTCGTCCGGGTCGATCCCGAACGTCCCCGTCGCCGCGTCGCGCTGTACTTTGCCGACGACGCGCTCGTCGCGGCCGAGTGTCTGAACTCGCCTGCCGACTTCGTCGCGCTCCGGTCGGCCCTTGCTCGGGGGTTCCGTCCGTCCGCGGCGATGCTGGCCGATACGTCGGTGCCACTCAAGAAGCTGCTGGCGCCGGTTCGGGCCTGACCCTCCTCGCTGCCGCCGGCTCTGCGCGCGGCAACCGATTCGCCTCCCGACGTCAGGACGTCTGGGAGGCGAATCTCGCAGCGACCAGTGCGCCGACCTCGGTCATCGCCAGGCGCGCCCGCGCCACCGACGCGGTCTGCATCGCAAACCCGTGTCCGACACCGGGATACCGCAGCTGCGCGACCTGGACTCCCGCATCGCGCAGGCGGTCACCGTACAGCTCGACGCTGTCGCGGATCGGGTCCCCTTGTCCGACGGCGATGATCGCCGGCGGGAGACCGGCCAGGTTCTCGGCGATCGCCGGTGTGCCGTACTCGTCGTCGAGGGACGGGTCCTCACCCAGGTACATGTTCTTCATCCAGTCGATGTCCTCAGCGGTGAGGAACACGCTGTCACCGAACTCCCGCATCGACGCGGTGTCGTCGCGGCGTGCGATACCCGGATAGAACATCACCTGCTGGGCGATTCGCGGGCCACCGGTGTTCCGGCTGCGTAGCGCGGTGGACGCGGCGAGCCCGCCTCCGGCGCTGTCGCCGCCGACTCCGATCCGCGTCGGATCGACACCGAGGTCGTCTGCGCGGTGGTGTGTCCACTCGAGTGCGGCGTAGGCGTCGTCATTGCCTGCGGGATAACGATGTTCGGGGGCGAGGCGATAGTCGACGTTGATCAACACCGCACCGGTGGTATGGGCCACATCGCGCGCGAGTCGGTCGAAGGAGTCGAGCGAACCCATGATCATGCCGCCGCCGTGATACCAGACGAGCGCGGGCGCGCCGACGGTAGGCGCGACGTGGGGGCGATAGATCCGCAACGGAATCGGCCCGTGTGGGCCGTCGGCAGTCGCGTCTTCCACCGAGGCCATGTCCGGGCCCGGTGGCCGCACTATCGATTCGAGCATCTCCCGGGTCGTCTCGACGCCGCGCTGCCATGAGGCGGGGGCGCGTGCCGCGATCATCCGGTCGACGATCACGGCGACGTCCGGATCCCAGGGCGGGCCGGCGTCGTGCGGTGTACTCGCGGTCATCTCTGGTGTCACCTCGGTCATGTTGTGCAGTACGTCGTCCGGCGACTGCGCGGGTTCGGGTGGCGTCGTCTGCGGGGCGTCACATTTCGGGTCGCTCGCCTGTGGTTCTCGGTGACGCGGCGCCCAGCATCACACCCGTGCTCGTCTCGCCGCCCTGACGGTGCACGTTCATCAACTCGATCAGACGGTGGTTGTCGCCGGCGACGAGCGCATCGACCATGGCGTCGTGTTCCGCGCACACCTTGCGGCGTACGTCGGCGTCGTACAGATAGGCGGCGTGATAGGGCATGGCCAGGTTCCAGAGTCGCCGCAGCTCCGCGACGACCAGGGACAGGGGCGACCGCTCGAAGACGGCGAAGTGGAACGTCTGGTTGCGCAGCCGCATCTCGAGGATGTCGGCGGCCTCGGCCGCTTCCGCGACGAGGTCGCGGAGTTCGCTGATTTCGTCGAGCGCGGCTTCGTCGAGTCTCGGCAGCACGGCGAGGACCTCCCGCTCGAGAGCGGCTCGCATGAGATAGATCTGGTCGAACTCCGACTGGTTGAGCCGCGCGACGGTGTAACCGACGTTGTGCTCGTGTTGGACAAGCCCCTCGGAGGTGAGCTGGCGGAGCCCTTCACGGATGGGTAGCCGACTGACACCGAGGCGTTCGGCCATCAGCTCCTGCCGGATCGGCTGTCCGGGAAGCAGTTCGCCGGTGACGATCATCCGCTCGAGTTCGGCGACGACGCGAGTGGCCGCACGTGACACCGCGGGCTTGCCCGAACCGCCGCCCATCGCAACTCCGGTCATGCGTCGCCGAACACCCCCGCAGTGCGCAGCATCGCCAACCGCTCGGCGTCGTATCCCATGGCTTCGAGGACCTCACCGGTGTGCGCGCCCCTGGCCGCTGCCGGACGTGGTGACCGGTGACCTGCGTCGCTCAACGAGATCGGCACGCCGACACCGCGATAGTCGTCGGTCTCGAGGAACAGGCCACGGTGCCGGACCTGTGCCGAGGTGAGGGCTTCGTCGATGGTGTTCACCGAACTGGCGGGTACCCCGGCGGCTTCGAGGCGGGCCGCGAGGTCGGCGCGATCGTGTTCGGCGATACGTTCTCCCAGTGTGGCAGCGAGGATCTCGCGGTGGGCGTAGCGGTCCTTGTTCGAGGCGAAGCGGGGATCGTCGGCGAGGTGTGCGATGCCGAGTGTTTCGACCAGGGAACGGAACTGGCGGTCGTTGGCGGCGCTGACGAAGAAGTCGCCATCGCGGGCGGGAAATACCTGGTACGGCACGACGGTCGGGTGGAAGTCCCCGGTGCGCTGCGGGACTCCGCCGCCGGCAATCCAGTTCGCCGCATGGGGATGGAGAAGCGAGATGACCGAGTCGAGCAGGGTCATGTCGACCAGTTGTCCGCGTCCGCTGCGTTCGCGCGCGAGGAGAGCCAGCAGGATGCCGCTCACCGCCATGTTCGCCGCGACGATGTCGACGATGGGAACTCCGACGCGCAACGGGCTGCCGTCGGGGTAGCCGTTGATGCTCATCAGACCGCCGAACGACTGGAGTACCGCATCGTAGCCTGGGAGCCCGCCCATCGGTCCGTCCACACCGAAGCCGGTGATGCGGCAATACACCAGCCCGGGATGCCGCTCGGCGAGGACCGTCTCGTAATCGAAGCCCCAGCGGGCCATCGTGCCCGCCTTGAAGTTCTCGATCACCACGTCGGCTCCCGCGAGAAGGTCGGCGAGGACCGCGCGTCCTTCCTCGGTCCGCAGATCCAGGCAGATGTTCTCTTTGCTGTGGTTCAGGCTGTTGTAGTACGCGCTGCTGGTGTCGTCGTCGACGAACGGCGGTCCCCAGCCCCGGGTCTCGTCGCCGCTCGGGGCCTCGACCTTGATCACCTCGGCACCGTGGTCAGCGAGCGTCTGTGCGCAGTAGGGCCCGGCGAGCACCCGGCTCAGATCGAGGACGCGGACGCCGGTCAGTACGCCGTTGCCCTCCGCGTTGTCGGCGGCCCGCCAGGCGGCCCGCGGGTTCACCGCGGGCGTCGGCCCGGGTGCGGTGTCGTCACCGACCGAAATCGTCGTGCTCACTGCGAAGTCCGTTCTGTCGATGTGGGATCGATGCCCGAAGTCGTTGCGGTGCCGGTGATCAGGGCCCACGGGTCGGAATCGTCGTCGAGGATCTGTGCGGCGATCACGTCCGCCCACTCGTGCTCGGTGCCGTAGCGGTCGCGCCACGCCCACAACGCGGTGGTCGAGCGTCCGAGCGGGTGCTCGGAGGTGAAGCCGATGGCACCGTGGATCTGATGACCCGCCGCAGCGACCTCGTGGCTGTATAGCGATGTGACGACTTTCGCTGCCGCAGTGGCACTTCGCGCGGGTCGCGGATCACTCGACGCCACCGCGGCGGCCCGGCGACACGCGATCTCCATCATGGTCGTCGATGCGGCCATCGAAGCGAGTCGTTGCTGGATCGCCTGGAACTTGGTCAGCGGCCTGCCGAACTGGGTCCGCTCGGAGGCGTAGTGCACGGTCCGGTCGCGGACCGTTCCGGCAGCTGCCGCCATCGCGGCGGCATAGACGAGCGCACCGCGCTGTCTCAGGTCGGCGGCGGTGACCGGGCAGTCCGCAGTGGTCGCCGGGACAGAGTCCAGGGTGACGGTGCCGATCGAGGCGCCCAGGAGGTCGCTCCCTCCGGTCACCGACACGCCGTCGTGGGCCAGCGAGATGGTCGCCACGCGAGCGCCGGAGTTCTCGGTCTCGGGGACAAGGATGACGAGCGATGACGCCGGGGACACGTGGACGACGTCGCGGACGGTGCCGGTCACGCGCAGTGGCTCGAAGGATTCGTCGACGACGAATCCGGCGTCGGCCACCCCGATCGTCGCGGTGCCCTGACCGAGTTCATGTCCGGTCGTTCCGGACAACCACGCGGCGAGCATCGCATGATCGATGAACGGGACGAGCGCGCCGCTCCCGATCACCGTGGACAGCACCGCGATCGCGTCGGCGGTGTCGCATCCGTGACCGCCGGCCTCGGTCGGGACGTCCACCGAGGTGAAGCCCGCCTCGACGAGCGCAGCCCATAGTGCGTCCGACACCCCCCGAGCGGGGGTCTCGGTGTCGATGTCGATGCGGTCCAGCATCGAGCGGGTCGCCGCGATCAATTCATCGGCCAGGTCGCTCATCGAATCCCCAATCCACGCGCGACGATCCCGCGCAAGATCTCGTTCGTTCCGCCCCGCAGGGTGAACGCCGGTGTGTGTAGGACACTCTGCGCGAGCAGGCGCTCGAACGGGGTGCCTCCGTCGCGGCGGGCGATGGTCCCGGAGGAGCTGCGGATCGCATTGACCAGATCACCCTCGAAGGTGGAGCCCAGGTCCTTGACCATCGCGGCGAGGACATCCGGCTTGCCCCCCGCGGACAGCTCATCGGCCACCTGCAGCGACATTCCGCGCAGTGCCCACGCCACGGCGGTGAGCGTTCCGAGTGTCGTGCGTTGCTCGGGTGTCGCGCCATGTGCACGCAGATGGCCGGCCCAGGCGCGGAGCAGGGGCATCGTGCTCAGGTACCGCTCCGGTCCGGAACGCTCGAAGGCGAGTTCGCCCATGACCTGGGCCCAGCCGCGGCCGCGTTCGCCGAGCAGCGCCGACTTGTCGACGACCGCGTCGTGGAAGATGACCTCGTTGAAATGCGCCTGCCCGTCGATGCTCCGGATGGGCCGGATCTCGATGTCCGGGTGGGGGAGGTCGACAACGAGTTGGGACAGCCCCTGTTGACGGTCATCGGGGACGCCGTCGGTGCGTGCCAGCAGCACCATCGCGTGCGCGAGGTGGGCGCCGGTGGTCCAGACCTTGGTGCCGCTGACCGTCCACGAGTCACCATTGTCGACGGCGCGCGTGCGAACGGCAGCCAGGTCGGAACCGGCGTCCGGCTCACTCATGCCGATGGCGAAAAAGATCGTGCCGGAGGCGATCCCGGGCAGGTACCGTCGCTTCTGCTCCTCGGTTCCGTTCGCGAGGATGCCCGGTGCCATCTGGCGGTCGGCGATCCAGTGGGCGGCCACGGGGGCGCCGTGTGCGAGCAGCTCCTCGGTGACCACGAAACGTTCGACCGGCGTGCGGCCGTGGCCGCCGTACTCGGTCGGCACGGTCATACCGACCCACCCACGCTCGCCCAGGCGGCTACTGAAGCCGGGATCGAATCCGGTCATCCAGCTGTCGACATCGGGGACGAAACCGCCACTATCGATCTCGTCGCGGAGGAATGCGCGAACCTCGGACCGGAGTGGTTCGAGGTCGTCGGTGGTCACCGAGCGCCGCGGCGAGGAGGTGGTCGTCACTGCTTCGGGCCCCGCGACGACCAGGCCTGCTGCCCCTTTCGGGACATCGACCACATCTGCACTCCGCGTTCAATTTCCAGGGCCGACGACCAGCTGACCGCCGGCGGACCGAGTTCGAGTCGGGCGCTGGTCATGATCCGACGGGTCAGTTCTGGATCGCGTGCGGCCGGCCCGGTCAGCCCGTCGACGAGTGCGGGCAGTTCCTCGGCGGGGACGGCGGCGTGTGCGAGACCCTTCGCGACCGCCTCGGCGCCGGTGAGGCTCTGTCCGCAGGCGGCAATGGCGATCGTCGCCGACCAGCCCACCGCTCGCCCGAGCAGGGACAGGTGTCCGCCACCGGGATGGATGCTGCGCGCGAGGAACCCACTGTCGAGAACCGAGTCTGGGGTGGTGACGAGGATGTCGGTGGCCAGCGCGAGGTTCAGGCCGGCCCCGACGGCACCGCCGACGACCACCGAGATGGTGGGTACCGGCAAAGAGCCGACCCGCACGAACGCGCCGTAGACCGCCGACGTGCGTGAGACCGCCTCGGGCGAGGCGGGATCTGATGAAGAGGTCGCCAGATCGCGGGTGTCTGCGCCGCTGCAGAAGTACTGGCCCGCCGCGTCGACGACCACGGCTCCGATCGTCGGATCGTCGGTCACCCGGTCGCAGAACTCGTCGATCGCCGCTGCCATCGTGAGACTGATCGCGTTCTTGCGTCGCGGGTTGTTGAGGGTCAGACGCGCGACGCCATCGGTCACCGAGGTGAGAACCGGCGGAGCATCGGTATCGGGCTGGGTACTGATTCCTTCTGACGTCATGTCGCCGACCCTAACAAGATGGGATCAGAAATTGTATCCAATCACAGGGGTCTGCTCATTGTCCCCGGTAGGGCGTGTTCGGGTCGCCCGCTCAATGGGACGGACCGACCGGCAGAGGTCGGGAACGGCACTACTGTGCGGCGAACGACGTGGCTCAGCGCAGGTGGGCCATCGAGTGGCGACAGAAGGAGCAATCAGGTGTTCGATTTGACCGGACGGACCGCGTTCGTGAGCGGCGCGGGACAGAGTGTCGGCGAGGGAATCGCGAGAGTTCTCGCCAGGCAAGGAGCTTCGGTGATCGTCAACGACCTGCACGGTGATCGCGCGGAGAAGGTCGCCGCGGCGATCGTCGAGGAGGGCAACCGCGCCGTAGCCGCACCCTTCGACGTCGTCGACTACGGCGCCACCGTCGACAGCATCCGTGCCGCCGAAGCCGAGCTCGGCGGGCAGGTGAACATCGTGGTGAACAATGCCGGCGTTGCGGAAGGCCGAATGATCAAGCCTTTCCGTGACCTGGCGCCCGAGGAATGGCGAGCCCCCATCGACCTCAACATCTTCGGCGCGATGAACTGCATCAAGGCCGCGATCGATGGAATGTGCGACGCCGGGTGGGGGCGGATCGTCCAGATCTCGTCCGGCTCGGCGCGCACCGGTCAGAACATCAACCAGACGATGTACGCGACTGGGAAGAGCGGTATCGAGGGGTTCATTCGGCATCTGGCCGCCGAAACCGGCCAGTACGGCATCACCGCCAACATCGTGGCGCTGGGTCATCAGAAGAACCTCGAGGAGAAGATGCCGCCGGAGATGATCGAAGCAATCCTGAAGACCATTCCGATCGGCAGGCTGGGTGACCCGATCGAGGTCGGGGCGTTCTGTGCGTACCTCGCCTCCGACGAGGCAGGCGGCATCACCGGCCAGACCCTCGACTTCAACGGTGGGTCGCAGACGCGATGAGCGGCGGCGCGGTCACTCTCTCGCTCACCGCGATCCGGGTCGGCGATCTGACGAGGTCGGTCGAGTTCTACACGAAAGGTTGCGGTTTCGAGATGGAGCGCGAGTTCACGACGCCCTCGTTCACCGCGGCGATCGTCCGCGCCGGCTCGGCGGGGATCGAACTCATCCTGCCCGCCGACGCCACGGCCTCCGCACCCGCCGATCACGGTGACATGCTGCGCAAGTTCGTCCTCAACACCGACGACCCGGCGGCGGTCATGAGCCAGGCCTGCGGGCTCGGTGGCAGGGTGATCACCGAGGCCACCGAGTACCCCGAGTACGGCATGACGATCGGAGTGATCGCCGACCCGGACGGATACCAGCTGGAATTCGTCGGGCCGGTGCAGCCCGCAGGGTGACGAGGACCACTGAGCGGGAACGACGCGGTATGGGTCACCGTGAGGCCATTAGCGTGGCCGCTGCCGGTGGCGATCAGGAGCGCGCCGGCATGAGATCGACATCCGCGCACGCCGGGACGGCCGGTGCGGCGCGAGAACACGGAGTGCGCAATGACTTGGAACAGCAGTTTCGACGTGGTCGTCATCGGTTCGGGCGGGGCCGCACTGGCCGGCGCTCTCGCGGCGACCTCGCGCGGGCTGACGGTGTGTGTGGTG
Organism: Gordonia sp. ABKF26; assembly: GCF_041103195.1. Taxonomy (NCBI): domain Bacteria; kingdom Bacillati; phylum Actinomycetota; class Actinomycetes; order Mycobacteriales; family Gordoniaceae; genus Gordonia; species Gordonia sp. ABKF26. The sequence goes on along the minus strand of NZ_JBGCVZ010000003.1, from coordinate 5,077,350 downwards.
GAGAAGTCGGACCGGTTCGGCGGGACCTCGGCCTACTCGGGCGGCAGCGTGTGGTTGCCCGGCAACCACGTCCTCGCGCGCGACGGCGTCGAGGACTCGGTGGAGACCGGGCTCACCTACTTCCGAGGCACCGTCGGCGACCGAACCGATCCCGACGTGCAGCGCACGTTCATCGAGACCGGTCCGGTGGTTGCCGAGTTCCTCGAGAACGAGATCGGGATCCCGCTCGAACACCGGCCGTTCCCCGACTACTACGCGGCGCCGGGCCGAAAGGACCACGGGCGGAGCATTTTCGCCAAACCGATCACCGCCGACGAGGTGGGGGCTCGAGTCCACGACATCCGCCCAATGGTTCCGGCCGATCAGTTCGGCATCGAGATGGACCGTACTGTGCTCGACGGTGGGCAGGCCTGGATCGCGCGGATGCTGTTGGCCCTCGACGAATCCGGACGCGCAGAGCTTCACACGGAGACCGCCGCCGAGTCCCTGATCTCTGACGAGTCAGGTCGGGTCACCGGCGTCGTGGTCCGCAGTGCGAACGGCGAACGCAGGATTCAGGCGCGGGGCGGGGTCCTGCTCGCGGCCGGTGGCTTCGAACGCAACGCCGAGCTGCGACACGACCTTCAGCAGATGCCCTCGTCGGAGTGGACCTCCTCGCACCCGGACACGGGATCGGGCGACGCCCTCGCGATGCTCCGGAGCGTCGCCGCGGCACTGGATCTGCTCGACCAGTCGTGGTGGTGCCCGGCAACCCTCTTCCCGAACGGCCACGCGGTGTTCACGCTCGGTTTGCGGGCGGGGATCATCGTCGACGAGACGGGCAGCCGCTTCGCGAACGAACTGCTCCCGTACGACCAGATGGGTCGCGCGATGCGCGAACGGATGCTGGCCGGAAAGGGCGATGGGTTCTGGTACATCTTCGACGACCGATCCGGCGACGACCTCCCGGCGATCTGTGCGCCGTCCCCGGACCGAGCGGAGATGACCGCGGCCGGCTTGTGGCACACCGCATCATCGATCGACGACCTGGCGTCCGCGATCAGGATCGACGCCGCGGCGCTCACCGCAACGGTGGATCGCTTCAACCAGATGGCCGCGCAGGGCAGCGATGACGACTTCCAGCGTGGCGAGGACCCATATGGCCGGTTCTTCCTCGGTGCCCAGACGGCCGCCCAATGCCTGGTCGCTCTTGACGGATCGCGCTTCCACGCGGTCCGGATGGTGCTCGGTGATCTCGGCACGAAGGGCGGGGCGGTGATCACCGGCGACGGTGCGGTGCTCCGGTCCGACGGTAACGGCGTGGTGCCCGGACTGTATGCGGCCGGCAACTCCACGGCTTCGATCTCGGGAGAGGTCTATCCGGGTCCGGGGACACCGCTCGGTTCCGGGATGGTCATGGCCTACCGTGCCGTTGCGGACATGGCGGCGCAACTCGCCGGCGCGAAAACCGCGGCCGGACCAGCCTGACGTCGGAGGGGCGAGAGAGTCGGGGACCCTGGTCTGATGAGACCTCCGGGCCGTGGTGCAGGCAGCGAACGCGCACCACGGCCCGGAGTCGTGTCTAGGGGCTTGGCAACTCACATGTGAGCGCCGCCGTCGACGCGGATCTCGGTGCCGCTGATGTACGCCCCGTCATCGGAAGCGACCATTGCGATGACGCCGGCGACCCGGTCAGGGCCTGCCATTCCGGGGATGCGTACCGGGTCGGAGTCCGACGGGGCCACCGCGACCACCGGTTGGAGCTTCGCGAACAACGACGGGTCCGAGTCCTCCGGAAGGCCGGGCGCCGCCGTCATACTCGTCGAGATGCCGCCGGGAGTGATCGAGACAGCACGGACGCCCTGCTTGGCGAACTCGAGCGCGATGGTGTGCGTCATCGACTGGATGCCGCCCTTGCTGGCCGCATAGGCGGCCATGTAGGGGTGCGCGAAGCTGGCCGAGGTGGAACTGAAGTTGACGATCACGCCGCGGCCGCATTCGATCAGCGCCGGCAGCGACTCCCGGATCATCAGAAAGGTGCCGGTCAGGTTGATGCGGATGATCTGATCCCACTCCTGCAGCGTGACCTGCTCGGTGTGTCCACTGCGGAGAATTCCGGCGGCGTTCACCAGTACGTCGAGTCCGCCGAGGTGTTCGGTGGCGAAAGCGACGCCGTCCCGCACCGAATCCTCGTCACCGATGTCGATGGCGCGCGAGACGAACTGGTCCGGTTTCGCGACGTCGGCTGCGGCCTGCGCGGTTGCGGCGAGCCCGTCGCTCGAGACGTCGGCCCCGACCACGTTCGCGCCCTCGGACAGCAGTCGCAGCACCGTGGCCTTGCCGATCCCCGAACCCGCGCCCGTGACCAGGACACGTCGGCCGTCGAATCGATTCATCCGTTCCTCCTTCTCGTCGCCCCGTCCGGTACACGAGGGGCTGTGGGCCTCGATCGTGCCTCGGTACGGAGGGTCGCGTCGCCCACATCTCCCGCTAGGTGGGCGGTGGCGACAAAGGGAACCTCGAATCAGTGATCGGCGAGATCGGCTGCGACGCACCGGTCCCAGATCTCGCGCGCTGCGATCCGGACCGGGCCGAGTAGTTTGCGATGATCGATGGCTCCCACCGGACCGCAGATGGAGAGGCCGGCCATGTTGCCGTAGATGTGGTCGGGGGGCCCGATCGACACACCGACGCAGGCGATCCCCGGGAAAGCCTCTCCCCGATCGAACGCGCCACCACGATCACGGATCTGCGCGAGCTCGCTGTCGAATCGCGACGCCGTTGTGATGCTGAGCGCGGTGCGCCGGACGAGTGCACCGTCCTCGTCTGTATGCAGACCTCGAGGTGAGATGCGTCGCGGCGAGATCTCCGCGTAGGCGAGTACCACCTTCCCGAGCGCAGTCAGGTGCGCTGGGATGCGATGACCCACGGCGGTCGGGGTAGGGCCCGACAGTCGCCCGTTGACTTTTGCGAGGTAGACCGTGTCAGCGCCGTCGACGACGCCGAGTTGCATGGTGTAGCCGGTGCGCTGCGCGAACGCGTGCATCACCGGCCGGGCCCCTCTGAGCAAGCGGTTCTGGTTGAGTGCGGCCTGCCCGAGTTCGTAGGCCTTGACCCCCAGCTCGTAGGTCTGGTCGGGTGACCGCGCCAGCCAGCCCGCCTGGGCGAGCTGCTCGAGTAGACGATGGACCGACGACCGCGGCAGCTTTGTGCGGGCGGTCACCTGGGCCAGAGTCATGGGCCCTGCTCCGTTGAACGCCTCGAGCACCGTCGACACCCGATCCACCACGGAGATGGGGGTGTCACCCGTCTGTGTCGTCCTCACCTGACCTCCTCGATGTGACACTGATCACGATACCCCCGCGCCGGCGGACGCCCTCCGCCACCGCTGTTCAGCGACACCGACCGTCTCAGGCGAGGCGACCTCCTGTCGCCTCGTGCTCCCGGCCAGCGGAACGAGCCCCGATCGAAGCGTATCCGCCTGCTTATCCTTCGCGGAATGTCCGCGTGGTCGCGGACGGTCCGCGCGAGAATGCGGCCGCGATCCCGCACGAGAACCGATGAGGAGGCTCATGTCCAGCGACGCGATCGCCGACGCCGATGTGGTGACGCTGCCGGCAGTCGGAGCGACCGCCGAAGGAGGTCGTGGCCGACGTGTCCGCGTGGTCGGTGTCATCGACGAGACCGCCGACGCCCGGTCGATCGTGGTGAGTCCCCGGCCCGAGGACGCCGCCGAATTCGAGTATGCCCCCGGTCAATTCCTGACGGTCCGGGTACCCGACGTCGGTACGGGCAGTGCGCGGTGTTACTCGCTGGCGAGTTCACCGCACGCGGACACCGACGTGAAATTCACGGTGAAGCGGGTCCTGGGCGGGCACGGCTCGAACTGGATCTGTGACACCGTCGGAGTGGGGGACGAGCTCGAGGTCCTTCCGCCCGCAGGCACCTTCGGTCCGCGCTCGCTGACTGGACCGGTGGTGCTGGTCGCCGGCGGCAGCGGCATCACGCCGGTCATCTCCATTGCCAAGTCGCTGCTCGTCAGCGGTTCCGGTCACGTCTTCCTCGTCTACGCGAATCGCGACGAGGAGTCGGTGATCTTCGCTGCCGAACTCCGCTCGCTGAGCGAGCGGTTCGCCACGCGACTGACCGTGGTCCACATTCTGGAGTCGGTCCAGGGATACCCGACCCGGGAGGGGCTGTCGGCGTTGTTGCGGCCGATGGCCGATCGCAGCGTCTACGTCTGTGGACCCACGCCGCTGATGGATCTCACCGTGGACGTGTGCGCGGAGGTCGGCTTCCCACACGACCACGTCCACACCGAACGATTCCTGTCGTTGCACGGCAATCCGTTCGACAACGTCGAGTCGACGGAGACCACTGGCGCCGGCACCGGCGAGGTTGTCTGCACGGTCGAGGTGGAACTCGACGGCGAACGGCGCACCGTCGAATGGAAGGCACGGCAGAAGCTGCTCGACGCGCTGCTCGAGGCCGGCCTCGATGCGCCCTACTCCTGCCGGGAGGGCGCCTGCAGCGCCTGTGTCTGCGTCCTGAAAACGGGCGAGGTGACCATGGCGCACAACGAGATCCTGGCCGAGGAAGACGTGGCGGAGGGGTACATCCTCGCCTGTCAGGCCGAGCCGGTCAGCGACGCCATCGAGATCGAGTACTGAAACCGGCCGCCCGGGTTCTGAACCGGCTTCCCATTCGATGGGAGACGCACGTCACAAGTGGACCTTCCATTGCCAAGCTGAGCACACGCGATGCAGCGACGGAATGTCGCGAGAATCCGATCAGGAGGCCCAGTGAGTTCCACCACCGAAATCAACGACGAGGTAAGGGTCATCGATGCCGGAGCACCGCCGGAGCGATTCGCGCGCGGCTGGCACTGCCTCGGGTTGGTGCGTGACTTCGCCGACGGCCAGCCTCACCAGGTCTCCGCCTTCGGTACCGAACTCGTCGTGTTCGCAGGCGAAGACGGCACGATCAATGTCCTCGACGCGTTCTGCCGGCATATGGGTGGAAACCTGGCGCAGGGCACCATCAAGGGCAATACCATCGCCTGCCCGTTCCACGACTGGCGGTGGCGCGGCGACGGCAAGTGTGCGGCCATCCCGTACGCCAAGCGAGTCCCGCCGATCGCCCGGACCCGGTCCTGGCACACCTCGGAGGTCAGCGGACAGCTGTTCGTCTGGCACGATCCACAGAACAGCAAGCCACCGGCCGAGCTCGCGATTCCCGAGATCCCGACCTACGGCGATCCGGGGTGGACGGACTGGGTCTGGAACTCGATCGAGGTCACCGGGTCGCACTGTCGGGAGATCGTCGACAACGTCGTCGACATGGCCCACTTCTTCTATGTCCACTACGGAATGCCGACGTACTTCCGGAATGTCTTCGAGGGACACACGGCGACGCAGTCGATGCGGACACGGCCCCGACCGGATGCGGCGGGGGTCAGTCAGAGCACGAACTACAGCACCGAAAGCCAGTCGGACGCGACCTATTACGGTCCGTCGTACATGATCGACAAGCTGTGGAGCGGTGGCCGGGACCACGAGGATGGGCCGAACATCTACCTCATCAACTGTCACTACCCGATCTCGGCGACCTCGTTCCGGCTCCAGTACGGCGTCATCGTCGAGAAGCCCGCCGGGCTCGCCGACGAGCAGGCGGAGCAGATCGCCCAGGCGGTGGCCAAGGGTGTCGCCATCGGTTTCGAGCAGGACGTGCACATCTGGAAGAACAAGTCGCGCATCGACAATCCGCTCCTCTGCGAGGAGGACGGTCCGGTCTACCAGCTCCGCCGCTGGTACGAGCAGTTCTATGTCGACGTCGACGACGTGGCCCCGGAGATGGTCAACCGCTTCGAGTACGAGATCGACACCGAGCGCGCGCTGCAGTCGTGGCAGGCAGAGGTCGACGACAACCTCGCGGCCGGGCGCAGCGCGTTCGCGCCGAACCTGACGTCCGCCTCGGCCGAGTCGACATCCTGACCGCCTGCGGTCGACAAGACACCCACCAGGAGAACATCATGAGCTACGAAGTCCTCGACAAGATCGTCGACGGATCTGACGAACTGCGTTCCGGCGCCGAGGAATCGGACAAACTCGGCCGCCTGTCCGACGATGTCGCCAAGGGCCTCAAGCGGTCCGGAATCATCCGGCTCCTGCAGCGCAAGAAGTACGACGGGTACGAAGCCCACCCGAGAGAGTTCGCCGAGACCGTGATGAAGACGGGGAGCATCTACGGTTCGGCCGGCTGGGTCGGCGGCATCGTCGGAGTCCACCCCTGGCAGTTGGCCTTCGCCGACCCGAAGGTCCAGGACGAGGTCCTCGGCGGCGATTCCGACACCTGGCAGGCGTCTCCGTACATGCCCGGTGGCGTCGCGATCCCGGTCGAGGGTGGGTACCGCATGACCGGCCGGTGGCAGTTCTCGTCGGGAACCGACCACTGTGACTGGATCTTCCTGGGCGCCATGGTGGGTGGTGACGACGGCAAACCCCTGATGCCCCCGACCGGGCTGCATGTCATCCTGCCGCGGTCGGACTACGAGATCATCGACGACTCGTGGGACGTTGTCGGCCTGCGCGGGACCGGCAGCAAGGACATCGTGGTGACCGATGCCTTCATCCCGGACTACCGGGTGATGAGGTCGCAGGAAGTCATCGACGGCACCGCGGCCAAGGAATACGGCGTCACCGAGACCCTGTACAAGATGCCGTGGTCGACGATGTTCCCACTCGGTATCACCTCGGCGACCATCGGTATCTGCGAGGGCGTGCTCGCCGCCGGAGTCGACTACCAGCGCGAGCGAGTGAACGCAAACGGCACCAAGATCAAAGATGACCCCTACGTCCTGCACGCATTGGGTGAAGCCGCCGCGGAGATCGATGCAGCCCGGCAACAGCTGTTGAGCAACGTCGATCGGGTCTGGGACCTCGTCGATTCCGGGCGGAACGTCGACTTCGAGACCCGGGCAGCCGTGCGCCGCAACCAGGTTCGCTCGGCATGGCGTGCCGTGCGGGCCGCCGATGACGTGTTCGATCGTTCCGGCGGAAACGCTCTTCGGATGGACAATCCGCTACAGCGTTTCTGGCGCGACGCCCACGCTGGTCTGCACCATGCGATTCATGTGACGAGCACGACGTATCACGCATCGGCGTTGTCGTCGCTCGGAGTCGAGGTCCCTGCCGGACCGCTTCGAGTTCTGATCTGAGCCGGCGAATCCGAAGGAGCACAACGACATGACAGAGATCAAAGGTCTCGGCTATGTACGGGTTCTGGCCACCGACATGGACCGCTGGCGGGAACTCGGCTACGAAGTACTCGGTTTCGCGCCGGGTTCGGGCCCGGAAGAGGACGCGCTGCACTTCCGGATGGACGAGCGGCCGTCGCGGATCACCGTCGAGCACGCCGATGTCAACCGTGTCAGTGCGGTGGGTTGGGAGGTCCGTGACCACCTCTCCCTGCAGCGGTTGATGTCCACGCTCGACGCAGAGGGCATCGAGTACGCGCCGATGTCGCAGGACCTCTGTGACGCCCGCAAGATCGAAGCCGGCATCTCGCTGAAGGATCCAGGCGGCACGCCGCTGGAGATGTTCCACGGGCCGGCTCTCGATCACAGCCCGGTGATCACGAAATACGGTCAGAAATTCGTGACGGGCCAGCAGGGTCTGGGGCACGTGGTCATGCCGACCACGAACTTCGACGAGTCCTACCTCTTCTACACCGAGACGCTGGGTTTCCTTCCGCGCGGAGCTTTCCGGATGCCGTCGCCTCCTGGCGCCGGCCCGTTGCGCATTCGCTTCCTCGGCATCAATCAGCGCCATCACAGCCTGGCGATCATGCCGAGCCTCGAGGGCCGTGATCCCGGTCTGATCCACGTCATGGTGGAGGTCGACGAACTCGACGCCGTCGGGCGCGCCTACGACCAGGTGATGTCGCGCGACTTCCCGGTGTCCTCGACGCTCGGGCGGCACACCAACGACAAGATGGTGTCCTTCTACGTCCGCGTTCCGGGTGGTTGGGACATCGAGTACGGCACCGGCGGGAAGCTCGTCGACGAGAGTTACTACACCGCAGAAGAGATCACCGCCGACAGCTACTGGGGTCATGAGTGGATGTGGGCGCGCGAGGCGAAGGCGGCGGCACGCAGAGCGACCCAGGACGAAGAAGTGGCCCAAGAGGAGGAAGTGGCATCGTGACGATCAGGGACTTCGATCACGATGTGGTGGTCATCGGCGCGGGACTCTCCGGTCTCTACGCGGTGTACAAGCTCCGCGCACAGGGCCTGACCGTCCACGGGTTCGAGTCCGCCGAGGGCGTGGGCGGGACGTGGTATCACAATCGCTATCCGGGCGCGCGGTGTGATGTCGAGAGCATCGATTATTCGTACTCGTTCGACGACGATCTGCAGCAGGAGTGGACCTGGTCGGAACGATTCGCCACGCAGTCCGAGATCCTGGCGTACCTCGAACACGTCGCCGACCGGTTCGATCTGCGCAAGCACTACGACTTCCTCACCCGGGTCAACTCGACCGTGTACGACGAGGACTCCGCCCGGTGGACGATCTCCACCGACACCGGGCTGACTACGAGGGCGCGCTTCGTCGTCATGGCGACCGGGGTGCTCTCCGCGACCAACCGGCCCGACATCCCCGGACGAGACCTCTTCGAGGGCGAGAACTACCACACCGGCGAATGGCCGCACCACGAAGTCGTTTTCACCGGCAAACGTGTCGGGGTCATCGGCACCGGGTCGTCGGGTATCCAGTCGATCCCGGTGATCGCCGAGACGGCGGAGCAGGTGGTGGTCTTCCAGCGCAGCCCGAACTATTCGATCCCGGCCGGCAATCGGCCACTCACCGACGACATGATCGCCGAGGTCAAGGCGAATTACTCCGAGCGCAGGCGGTTGTCCCGGGAGAGTGGCGGCGGCACCCCGAACGCCCCGTACCCAAAGGGCGCGATGGAGGTCGACGACGCCGAACGCAAACGCGTCTACGACGAGTGGTGGCATCGCGGCGGTTATCTGTTCGCCAAGGCGTTCCCGGACCAGACGATCAGCCGGGAGGCCAACGACACCGCCCGTGAGTACGTCGAGGCGAAGATCCGGGAGATCGTCAAGGACCCGGCGGTCGCCGACCTGCTCATCCCCACCGATCACCCCATCGGAACCAAACGGATCGTCACCGACAGCGGCTACTTCGAGACCTACAACCGCGACAACGTGACCCTGGTGAACCTGCGAGCCACCCCGATCGAGGAGATCACCCCCGGCGGGGTGCGTACGACCGAGCAGGAGTACCCGCTCGACATGCTCGTCTACGCCACCGGATTCGACGCGATGACCGGTTCTCTGTCCCGCATCGACATTCGCGGTCGGGCCGGTCGGACCATGGTCGAGGAGTGGTCGGCCGGACCGCGCACCTACCTCGGTCTTGCCGTCAACGGGTTCCCGAACATGTTCTTCGTGACCGGTGCCGGAAGCCCGAGCGTGCTGGCGAACATGGTGCTCGGCGCCGAGCAACACATCGACTGGATCGCAGCGTGTATCGCCCATGTCGACGGACACAACGCGGCGACGATCGAGGCGGAGAAGGAAGCCGTCGACAGTTGGGTCGCGGAGTGTAACGCAAAGGCTGCCGGGACGCTCTTCCCCACCGCGAACTCGTGGTACATGGGGGCGAACATCGAGGGCAAGCCGCGCGTGTTCATGCCATACATCGGTGGATTCGGCAACTACGGGAAAATCTGCGCCGAAGTCGAGGAGGCCGGTTACAAGGGCTTCGCGATCTCGTGAATACGAAAGGGCTGCAGCATGTCTGAACGCAGGACCGATCTACATCCCGATGTCGAGGCGATGCTGTCGGCGCTGGAGGCCGGGTTCCCGGACGTGACCGAACACGATCCCGCCGAACTGCGTGAGATCATCGTGTCCCGGCGGGCGCCGTTGTCACGACAACCCGACATGGCGGTCGCCCGTGACGTCGCGATCGACGGACCCGATGGCGACGGTCTCGGAGTGCGAATCTACGTCCCGCACGGTCATTCCGACGATCGTCGAGGTGATGTCCGGCCGGTCGTGGTGTTCGCGCATGGCGGTGGCTTCGTGTTCTGCGATCTCGACAGCCACGACGAGTTCTGCCGGGTGATGGCGGCCGAGATGGACGCCGTCGTGGTGTCGGTCGATTACCGTCTGGCGCCGGAGAACCCGGCGCCGGCGGCGATGGAGGACATGTACCGGGCGATCTGCTGGACGGCCGAGAACATAGCCGGCTACGGAGGAGATCCTGCCCGGATCGCGGTCGCCGGCGACAGCGCCGGCGGCAACCTGGCCGCCACCGCGAGCATCGCTGCGCGCGACCGGGGCGGCCCGGCGATCATCGCTCAGGTCCTGCTCTACCCGGTCATCGACGACGACCTCGACACCGAGTCGTATCGGCGCTACGGAGTCGGTTACTACAACAGCACGAAAGCGATGCGATGGTACTGGGATCAGTACGCGCCGAACGGGCGTGACAGCGCCCGGATCATTCCCACGTGCGCGGCGTCGCTCGCCGGGCTACCGGCGGCGGTGGTGGCGACGGCCGAACTCGATCCGCCGTGCTCGGCCGGAGAGGACTATGCGCATCGCCTGCGCGAGGCTGGTGTCCCGGTCATCGAGCACCGGTTCGACGGATTGTTCCACGGGTTCTTGACCTTTCCGCAGCTGTCGCTGACACCGCCTGCGCGGGAGAAGGTCTGGCAGATGATGCGCGACGTCCTCGCGCAGACGGTGAACCAGCTCTCCCATTGAGTGGACCGGTACGGCCCACCGCCGCGGCACCGGGCCGAGCATAGGGCGAGATGTGAAGTCGAACACAGAAGGTGCGTAGAGGTGGTCATGACACAAGAGGTGGCGGGCCGGCGGTTGACGGGCAAGGTCGCTCTGGTCACCGGCAGCAGTCGCGGGATCGGCCGCGGAATCGCCCGCCGGCTGGCATCGGAAGGTGCGACGGTGGTCGTCACAGCTCGGTCGGCCAAGCCGTCACCGTCGGTGCGCAACGGTGAGAACCACGTGCTCGCCGGGTCGCTGGCCGAGACCGTCCAGGCGATCGAGGAAGCGGGCGGCACCGCCATCGCGATCCCGGCCGACCTGGAGAACCCGGTGGACCGTGACGGCCTCGTCGATGCTGTGGCAGAGGCCGCCGGCGGCATCGACATCCTGGTGAACAATGCGGGGTTCGCCGACTACAGCAGCATCGAGAACATGAGCGAGGAGACCTTCGACCGCACCGTCGAGCACTATCTGAAGGTTCCTTTCCTGCTGTCGCAGAGGGCGATACCGCACATGCGGAAGAACGGCGCCGGCTGGATCGTCAACATCGGGTCGTCCACCGGCTTGAGCCCGATCCGACCCTTCCGTGAATACAACAAGACCTCCGGCGACGTCATCTACGCCGCGACGAAGGCTGCGCAGCACCGGTTCACCCAGGGGCTTGCCGCGGAACTGCTCGACGACAACATCGCGGTCAACGCGGTCGGTCCATCGACCGCCATCCGGACGCCCGGCGCGGCGGCACTGCTCCCCGAGGGTTACGAGACCGAACCCGTTGAGTATCTCGCCCAGACCGTGCTGGAGATGTGCACGGCACCGGCGGTCGAACGTACCGGATTGATCGCGTTCAGTCTCCACTATCCGTGGGAGACCGACACTGTCGTCCGCACGCTGGACGGGCGCGGCGAGCTGCCGCGCCGCGAGCCGCCGTCGTGGAGCAATCCCAACATCCGCCCCACCGGGCTCTGACACGAGGAGTGAGCACCACGATGGGTGCTGTTGCACAACAGCGGTTCTCGACCGGTACGGCGGTGGTCACCGGGGCGGCCGCAGGCATCGGAGAGGGCCTCGCGCGCCGACTGGCATCTCTCGGGATGACGGTCGTGGTCGCCGACATCGACGCCGATCGCGCTGCCGCGGTGGCCGCCGACATCTCTTCGGGAGGAGGGCGGGCCGAAGGGCAGGGAGTCGACGTCAGCCGCGCCGATGAGGTCGAGGCACTGGCCGAGTCGGTGTTCGAGCGACACGGCAGCGTCGAACTGCTCATCAACAACGCGGGGATCGAATCGGCTGGTCTGCTCTGGGAGATCGACGAAACACGGTGGCGACGCCTCATGCAGATCAACGTCGACGGGGTGTTCTACTGCCTCCGGTCCTTCGTACCCCGGATGATCGAGGCGGGATCACCGGCGTGTGTCGCCAACATGTCGTCGGTCGGTGGGCTCAATGCGGTTGCGGTGCAGGGTCCGTACATCGTGAGCAAGCATGCGGTGCTCGCGATGACCGAGTGTCTTCATCAGGACCTGTCGATCGTGGGAGCCCCCATCCAGGTCAGTGCGATCATCCCCCACTCGGTTCGCAGCCAGATCTTCCTCGCTGCTCAGCGGGAGGCACCGACCGACAACCCGACCGCCAACGCGGTCTTCGACGCCATGCAGCGCGACAACGTGACCAAGGGGCTCGATCCGCTCGACGCCGCCGAGCACATGATCGAGCAGATCGCCGAAGGCGAGTTCTGGATTCACTCAGACGACGAGATGTGCACGGCCGCCGCGCATCGGCGTGGCCGGCAGCTCCTTGACCTTCTCCCACCATCAGACCCACGAGACATGCTCACCCGCATGGGTGTGCCGCTCCCGGAAGGCAGACCATGACCGAGACCATCTCCGCAGGAATTCAATCCGACGGAACCGAATCCGACGGGGCCCGTGTCGATCCGGACGCTCTCCGCGAGATCCTCACCGAATGCGACCCCGCGCCGCTGCTCATGTCACTCGTCCATCTCACCGGGGACACCGCACTTCTCGACGAGTTCGGAGCCAGGCTCGAGTACTCCCGTCCCGGAACGCACTACGGCACCCCGACGCCGGGCGCCCTACCTGCCGGGCAGTATCCGCAGGATGTGGCCGACGACGTCCGGGCCCGGGCGCTGGAGGTCCTCTCCGGCTCCGATCTCGTTGCGCAGCTGGAAGTACCTGCACCCGACCTCTTCAGCGCGATGGCCCGGGTGGCCACCTCGCAGGAGGTCGACGAGGAGTTCATCCCGCTGCTGCGCGAACAGGCCGGTTTCGTCACCGACGAGCGGTATGTGCCGGTGACCGCGACGCCGCCGACCGACTTCGAGGTGATCGTCGTCGGCGCCGGTATCACCGGTATCAACGCCGCGATCAAGTTGGGCCAGGCGGGCTTCTCGTACACGGTCTTCGAATCCCGAGACGAGATCGGCGGCACCTGGACCCGCAACACCTACCCGGGCGCGGCCGTCGACACGCCGAGCCACTACTACTCCTATTCGTTCGAGCTGAACCCGAACTGGTCCCGGTACTACCCGACGGGCCCCGAATACCAGCAGTACCTGCTCGACGTGGTCGCCAAGCATGAGCTCCGCGAGCATATTCGGCTGGAGACCTCGGTGCAGTCCATGACGTGGTCTGAGGAGGATCAGGTCTGGGAGGTCGTGACCCGCGACCGCTCCGGCGCCGTCGAGCATCACCGGGCCAAGGCCGTGATCTCGGCGCTGGGGATGCTGAACTCTGCCAACATCCCTGACGTCCCGGGCCTGGACACTTTCGACGGTCGTGTCGTTCACACCGCCGAGTGGGACGCCGACCTCGATGTCACCGGCAAGCGAGTCATCGTCCTGGGAACCGGTTGCACGTCGGTCCAGGTCGTGGCGAGCATCGTCGACAAGGTGTCGGCCCTCGACGTGGTCGTCCGCACCCCGCACTGGATCGTCCCCGAGCGCACCGTCGTCCACGACGTGCCTGCCGGACAGCGCTGGGCGCTCGAACACCTCCCGTTCTACAACCAGTGGTTCCGCCTGCGTTCCTACTGGTTCGCCTCGGACAATCTCTACCGCTTGCCGCGCGTCGACCCCGAGTGGGCGGCGAGCCATTTCTCCGCGTCGGCCGAGAACGACATGGTCCTGAAGAACGCCCAGAAGTATCTGCGGGACAGCTTCCCGGACCGTCCCGACCTCATCGAGAAGTTGACGCCGGACTTCCGCCCCTACGCCAAGCGGATCGTCAAGGATCCCGGCTTCTACGCAGCACTGAAGCGCGACCATGTCTCGTTGCATCGCGCCTCGTTCGAGCGGGTGACCCCCGACGGTGTGCACACCACCGCGGGCGAGTTCATCCCGGCCGATGTGATCATCCTGGCCACCGGTTTCACGCTCGACTTCACGACGAAGATCGACATCGTCGGGCGGAACGGTGAGAAGCTGGCCGACGTCTGGAAGGGCGGCGAGGATCCGCGCGCGTACAAGGGCGTCCAGGTGTCCGGCTTTCCGAACCTCTTCGTGACCTCGGGTCCGAACTCGGCGCCGAATCACGGGGCCGGACACAACATCACGAGCGAGGAGCAGGTCCACTACGTGGTGGAGTGCCTCCAGTATCTGCTGGAGCACGACTACGCCTCCATGGATGTGCGGCCGGAAGTGCTCGAGGAGTACAACGCCGAGGTCGACAAAGCCCTCGACGAGACGGTCTGGGTGCACACCGGTGGACCGGTCAACAGCTACTACCGCAACAGCAGCGGACGTGCCATCGTGCCGTGTCCGTGGCGTCTGGTCGACTACTGGACCATGATGCGCGAACCCAATCCCGCGGACATGACGTTCGTGGCCGATCGAAAGTCTCTGGTGACAGTACGATGACCACCCCGAAGGAAGCAGTGCGGACGGTAGACCTGTTGGTCGTGGGCGCAGGCACCGGGCTGGCGGCGGCACTCGCCGCGAACGAGCTCGGGTTGTCGACCCTGGTGGTCGAGAAGTCGGAATACGTGGGCGGTTCTACTGCCCGGTCAGGTGGCGCGTTCTGGATACCCGGTAATCCCGTACTGACGCACGAGCAGCCGGAGGACACGACCGAGGTGGCCGCGACCTATGTGAGATCGGTCGTCGGAGACACAGCGCCACCGGAACGCGGTGCCGCCTTCCTGGATCACGGATCGGCGACGGTCGAAATGCTCTCGCGCACGACACCGATGAAATTCATGTGGGCGACGGGCTACTCGGACTACCACCCGGAGTTGCCGGGCGGCTCCGCGGTCGGTCGGACCTGCGAGTGCAAGCCGTTCGATGCGGCTCAGCTCGGACCCGAACGCGCGCGTTTGCGTCCGGGCCTGATGGAGGCGTCGCTACCCATGCCCGTCACCGGTGCCGATTACAAATGGCTGAATCTGCTGACCAGTGTCCCGCGAAAGGCGTTGTGGCGTGCTGTGAAAGCGCTGTCCATCGGGCTCGGCGGACTCGCTCTCAAGAAGGAGTACGTGGCCGGCGGCCAAGCTCTGGCCGCGGGCCTGTTCGCCGGAGTCGTGCGTGCCGGGATTCCGGTGTGGACCGACACGCCGTTGCTACAGCTGCTCTCCGACGAGGGCCGGGTGACGGGTGCGGTGGTGTCCCACAACGGCGTCGAGACGGTCGTGCACGCGCGCAAGGGTGTTGTCCTCGCCGCCGGTGGATTCGATCACGACATGGAGATGCGCCACAAGTTCCAGTCCGAACAGTTGATCGACGGGATCAGCTTCGGGGCCACGACGAATACCGGCGACGCCATCAAGATCGGCCAGGAGCTCGGAGCCGGACTCGCGTCGATGGACCAGGCGTGGTGGTTTCCCGCGGTGGCGGCGGCCCCGGGTGGGTCACCGTCGGTCCTGCTTGCCGAGAGGTCCCTGCCGGGTTCGTTCATCGTGGACGCCTCGGGCCGCCGGTTCATCAACGAAGCCGTGGACTACATGAGTTTCGGTCAGCGCGTACTCGAACGCGAGCGTGCCGGGGATCCGGTCGGCGAGATGTGGCTCGTCTTCGATCAGAAGTACCGGAACAGCTATGTCATGGCGGGCGGTTTGTTCCCGCGGCAACCGCTGCCCCAGAATTGGTATGACGAGGGTATCGCGGTCGCTGCGGACGATCCGCGCGATCTGGCGGTGCGTATGGGGGTCGACGAGTCCCGCTTCGTGGACACCTTCGATTCGTTCAACGCCGCCGCCGAGGTGGGTGTCGACCACGCCTTCGGCCGGGGTGCTAGTGCCTATGACCGCTACTACGGCGACCCGACAGTCACACCGAACCCCAATTTGCGCTCCCTGCATCGTGATTCGTTGTACGCGGTCCGCGTCGTGTTGAGCGATCTAGGGACCTGCGGCGGCTTGCGTGCCGACGATCGGGCGCGTGTGCTGCGCGAGGACGGTTCGGTGATTGACGGTCTGTACGCCATCGGCAACTCGGCCGCCAACGCATTCGGCGCCACCTATCCCGGTGCGGGCGCGACGATCGGCCAGGGACTCGTCTACGGGTACATCGCCGCCCTCGCGGCCGCCGGGCGTCTGCCGGAGCCGGCGGAAGCCGCTCACTGACAACTGAACACGAGAAGGGCCCCGATGGTCATCGGGGCCCTTCTCGTTGACGAATGTCAGCGCGCGTTGAAGCCCGCGTCGACGGGGAAGGTCACACCGGTGATGTACTTGCCGGCGTCGCTGACCAGGAAGGCGATCGCGTTGGACACGTCGATCGGATCGATGAACGGCACCGGCATGATGTTGCGGACAGCGTCGAAGTCGGCGTTCGGATCGCTGTAGAACTGTTCGATGATCGGATTCTGGATCATCGGCGTGGCGACACCCGTGGGGTGGATGGTGTTGACCCGGATGTTCTGCGGGCCCAGCCAATTGGCGTAGTTGCGCATCAGGCCGACCACGCCGTGCTTGGCGGCGGTGTAGGCCGCGTTCACCCCACCCATGCCGCCGGTGCCCTTGAGGCCTTGGCTGGAGCTGGTGATCACGATCGACCCGCCCTGGTTCTCGAGGAGGCTGGGCACAGCTGCCGCGACCGTGTTGTGGACGCCGTTGAGGTTGACGTCGATGACATCGAGAAATGCCTCATGGGTGTTCACGTTGACGCCCAGCGGCATGATGCCCGCGTTCGCGAGCACGATGTCGACGCGTCGTCCGAGGGTCTCCTCGCCGCGTGCGAGTGCCGACGAGACCGCTTCCGGGTCACGGACGTCGCCCTGCGAGGCCACGATCTTGCCGCCGGCCGCCTCGACCTCCTTGATCGTGATGTCCAGATCGTCCGGCGTCGACATCGCGTACTCGACAGTGGAGATCTGCGCGCAGAGGTCGATCGCGATGATGTCGGCGCCCTCGCTCGCGAGTTTGATCGCGTGACTGCGGCCCTGACCTCGTGCAGCGCCGGTGATGAAGGCTACTTTGCCATCGAGCGTTCCCATTGTTTCCTCTCGGTCCCGACCCCGTGACTACTCATTCGCTGTTGTTGTTCCCCTGGTACGCAGTGCATCTGCTGACCAAGGGCCGGTCCTCCGCAGCGGAGGATTCCGGGTGAACGCTACGAGGGCGAAAATGCCGGGCCAAGACGAGTTCCTGATCAGTGGAACGACGCGGACGTCGAGCGATATCGACGAGTCGCTTGTCCATCCCGGCCAACGGGAATCCCGGCGCGCGTGACGATACGGGGAACTATGGTCGCCATCACATCGGTGTCTACGCGAGGAGATGGGTGTGATGACATCAGGTCCGGATCGGGCAGTGCGCACGGGCGCTGACGGCGGTGCCGGCTTGCCGGAGGTCGACGGACAGCTCATGCGTCGAGTGCTCGGTCACTTCGCGACCGGTGTGGTTGCGGTGACCGGTGTGGACCCCGGCACCGGGGAACCGACCGGTCTGGCCGCCAACTCGTTCACCTCGGTGTCGTTGGACCCGCCGCTGGTCGCGTTCTGTGTCGCGCAGACGAGTTCGTCGTGGCCCCTTGTCCGCGCGTCAGGGCGGTTCACCATCAACATTCTCGCGGAGGCGCAGGAGCACATCTGTCGGCAGTTGGCCGCGCGTGGCCGGGAGAAGTTCCGGGGCCTGGGCTGGGCCCCGTCGCCGTCCGGTGCGCCGGTACTGACCGGGACCCTGGCCTGGATCGAAGCGGAGATCGAGGACGAACACGAGGCCGGTGACCACACGATCGTGGTGGCCAGGGTTCGTCATCTACACGCCTCTGATCAGGCCCCGTTGCTGTTCTTCCGTGGCCAGTACGGACGCTTGTCCGCGGTACGAGCGGGTTGAGCGAGAAGAGGGGAGAACACCGTGACGATGACTCCGTTGGACTGCAGGGGTTGCGGTCGGATTGTGCGCGTCGAGAAGTTCAGCGCGGCACACACATCCATCGAGTGGACCTTCGACGCGCGTGAATGCCCGTTCATCGCCGCGTTGGCGGATTCCGATGCCTTTGGATCGCACTCGCGTAAGTGTGAACAGTTGCGAAGGACGATCGATCAAGCCGTCGCCGATCACGAACTGACCGAGTCCGTGCTGGAATTGCCCGCGGCAGAACAGCTCCCGAGGTTGCACTGAATTCCGTCATCGTCTTCGACGCGGCTGCCGCGACCGGCCCCGCGTGTGCCGGTGAACGGGAACGGCGATCGTCGTGTCGACACGACGGTGGCACGCTCGACTGATGACGATCAACGGCGATACCCGAACCCCAGACCAGACCGCCCCCGAGCTCCGCGAGTTGACCACCGAGCACGGCGTTTTGCGCTACCGCGAGGCGGGTGACGGTCCACCCCTGGTGCTGCTCCACGGATCGGGCCCCGGAGTCACCGGCTGGCGGAACTTTCGCGGAAACCTACCCGCGCTTGCCGCGCACTTCCGCACATACGTGCTGGAGTTCCCGGGCTTCGGGGTCAGCGACAGCTTCGGGGCTCCCCATCCGATGATGTCCGCGCAGACCGCGGTCACGGCCTTCCTCGACGGACTGGGTCTCGACCGCGTGCGCATGATCGGCAACTCCATGGGCGGGTTCATCGCCACCGACTTCGCGCTGAACGCGCCGGATCGCGTCGAGCGTCTGGTGACCGTCGGCGGCGCCGGAACCAATCTCTACGGCCCGCAACCGGGCGAGGGTATCATCCGTCTCAGCGAGTTCGTCGAGAACCCGACCCGCGAATCATTGGTCGCCTGGCTCAATTCGATGGTCTACGACCGCTCGCTGATCACCGAGGAGATGGTCGAGGAGCGGTGGGAGCAGGCGACGGACCCGGACACGCTGGCGAGTTCGCGCGCGATGTACGGCTCGGCAGCCTTGCAACGAATGTCCGATGCCATGCGGACCTCCGAGGCGACACCCGGTTGGGCAAACCTGCGCAAGCTCCAGGTGCCAACCCTGATCACCTGGGGTCGTGACGACCGGGTCAGCCCAGTGGACATGTCGATAATCCCGATGCGGACTCTTCCCCACGGCGAGGTCCACATCTTCCCGAACTGCGGCCACTGGGTCATGATCGAGCAGCAGAAGGCATGGGAGTCGGTGGTTCTCGCGTTCTTGACGCGCTGACGGCTCTCGGTGGCGGACTGCGAGCGCCCACGGGACATCCCGTGGGCGCTCGCACGTCTCGGTGTTCTACCGCGCGGAATCCACCGAGTCGGCCAGCTCGACAGAGGGCACCACAGTGTCGTCGGCGGAGCAAAAACTGTGGCAGACACGCTCTCTCACGATGCACCGTGGGTTCTCGGGGTCGAAGAACGCGTCCACCGACGCCCAGTGGATCGGGTGGTCCATGTATTCGCCGAGCAGCCCGTCGACGTCGGAGAACTCTTGTTCCCAGACGTGCGTCCACCGTGAGTCACCGCCCGCCTCGGCCACGTGGCTGAGCTGCCACGCCCGCATCGAGGTGACATACCGCGGCATCCGCAGGAGCGTGCGCTCGAACTCGTCGATCTGTCGGTCGGATGCCGTCTCGTCAACCCGCAGGAGCAGAGTGCGATAGACGGTCCCGTCCCCGGTGTGCTGCCGCCGGCCGGAATCCCCGGGTAGGCGGGTGTTCCCACCGTGATACTCGACCGAGTTGACGCGAGCGACCGATGCCCCCGAGGTCGCCCAATCGACATCGGGGCGGCCCCGCCGCCACTCCTCCTCGGAATCGAACTGTAGGTGGACGATTAGGTCTCCGCCGTTGCGGACACCGGCCAGTGTCGGCGACACAAGGGTCCTGCGCGCTTCTGTCGCCGAGGCGGCCATCGTCACGCGGTCGACCACCGCGTCCAGTGCCCGTGGATCGTCGGGGTCGGTCAGGTGGATCAGCCGGGTGATTTCATACATCGCAGAGTCCTTCCACGTCGCCTACATCGGCCGCCATGGAACGGAAGCGCTCGACGATCATCGGCGCCTTGTCGGTCCACCATTGTGCGGGAGCGGGGTCGTGCCGGGCGGCGACCATGGTCTGCCACCAATTGCGTGGTCCCTGCACCGACCAGGTCGCGGTCACGGTGTTGCTGGCGTCGTCGAGCCAGACCGGTGGGCTGACGACGATCCGGTCCAAGGTCAACCCCCGGCGCGTGGCGGCAGGTGCGTATTCATCCAGATAGGCGTCGACGAAGTC
Source organism: Gordonia sp. ABKF26 (assembly GCF_041103195.1). Lineage (NCBI taxonomy): Bacteria > Bacillati > Actinomycetota > Actinomycetes > Mycobacteriales > Gordoniaceae > Gordonia > Gordonia sp. ABKF26. The sequence continues at coordinate 5,056,947 of NZ_JBGCVZ010000003.1, read as the reverse complement.
GCGTGCCGCACCCGGTTTGAGGACGACCTGATCGACAACGAAGATGATTCGGTCGCTCATGGACGATCACGGTATCCGGCCGGTGAACGACCTGCTGGTCGATCTCCCGGTAGCCGGGAGGTGAGCGGATCGGCGCAGTGCGCTCCCGGTGGCCGGGAAAACAGACGTCTGATCACGGCCGGCTCGTTGATAGTGTCGCCTGGTGAGCGACGATCCACATCCGAACCTACCGGCGACGAGCTGGGCGGTGCTGGGCATGTTGTCGTTCGGCGAGGAACTGACCGGCAACGATCTCAAGAAGTGGGCGGACTGGAGTATCAGCTTCTTCTATTGGAGTCCGTCGGTGAGTCAGGTCTACGCCGAACTGAAGAAGCTCGAGGACCAGGCGCTGGTCGTGTCTCGGAAGGTATCTGACGAGGGGGTCCGGGGACGGCGCGTCTACGGCATCACTGATACAGGTCTCGACGCGTTGCGTAGCTGGTCTCGTTCGGCCGACGTCGAGATCCCCGTACTGAAGCACGGGGTGATGTTACGTCTGTACATGGGGCATCTGCAGACGCCTGGGGAACTCAAACGTGTTGTGCGTGCGCACATTGCCAACCTTCGAGAGGCCGCCGATCGGGCTGCGCTGCACGCCGAACACTCCGAGGCCGAGCCCGGCTGGGCCTTCTCCCAGATGAGCCTGCGGTGGGCGCAGCGCTATTACCGGTCCGAGATCGAGCTCGCGCAGGAGTTGTTGGACGAGATCGATTCTGCTGCCGAGCGATTCGAATCGGCCGCCGACCACGACGATCGTGGGCTGCCGATTCCGCGGAATCCCGGGGTCTGGCGCGATGTCCCGGCCGATTCGAGCGACCCCGCGCAGCCGGGCTGACCAAGCGGCGCGGGCGGCAAGGGGGGATCAGCCCTCGGCGAGCACTCGCGCCGCCGTGGGCATCGACCGCATCAGGTTGCGCCGCTGAAGAGTCGGGGTGACCCGGGTTCCGTCGCACATGCTGCGCCAGATGGCGCCGGCGGTCAGGCGTACCGGGGTGATCATCGTCGAATCGAAAACCAGGTCGCGTAGGGGCCCACACACCGAGACCGCTGTGGTCGCCTCGCCGATCGGTCCGATCGGCGCGGCGATACAACCGAAACCGGCGACGGATTCGTTGCGCTCGACGGCGATTCCATGCTCGAGAATCAGATCGGCGCCGGGCATCCGGTGTCCGGAGTAGGCGAGCAATGCCCGCCCCAGCGCCGATCGGCGTGCGTCCCTACGACCCCCGATCCGGGTGGGCACGAGGGGCGCCAGCCGGCCGCCGATCTTGTCCAGGTAGACGACATCGTCACCGTCCAGGACGGCCAGGTGCACAACCATGCCGGTCGTCCGATAGAGCTGATGCAGGTGTTCGGTCGACGCGGCGTGCACACGGTCCTGGTGAACGGCCAGCGATCCCAGTTCGACGAGCCGGATACCGAGGCTGTAGCTGCGGCCGTCTCGGCTCAGCCACCGCAGGGCGACGAGCCGCTCGAGCATCCGGTGCGCCGAGGATCGCGGCAGGCCGGTCCGGAGCACGATCTCGGCGAGACTCAGCCGGTCCCGGCCGTCGAAGGCGTCGAGGACGAGCGACAACCGATCGAGAATTGCGCTCGGCGCTGACGGGGCGTCGTCGGCGATCTCGTTCGAGATGGACATACCGTCGCTCCTTGTTCCGGGCAGCATCGCCCTGACGTGGCTATTTCTATTAGGAAGTGTGCCACACAGCGTAACCGATGTGAAACAGCTCACGAAAGTCCTGCACAGAATCGGCGCCGGACGCGGCCGGGTTCAGGCCCCCGCGTCGACCACCAGCGGACATCTGGTGCCGGTGAAGATGCTCGCCGCGCACAGGTTGCAGTGGATGCACAGCGAGGTCGTCGCCAGATCCTTCTGGATGCGGTTGATCAGGTCGGGCTCGCGCAACAGTGCGCGCGCCATGGCCACGAACTCGAAGCCGTCGCGCATCGCGGTGGTCATGCCGTCATGATCGGTGACCCCGCCGAGGAGCACGAGAGGCATGGTCAGTGCCTCGCGGAACTGCCGCGCGTGGTCGCGGAAGTAGAGCGGTTGATACGGGTACTGTTTGAAGACGAACCGGCCGAACATCTTCATGCCGAGTTTGACGATGCCCGACTGTGTCTCGGCCATCGCATGGATCGGCACGTCGCCCCGGAAGAGATACATCGGGTCCAGCAGAGACGATCCGCCGGTCAATTCGATCGCGTCGAGATGTCCATCCGCCTCGAGCATCTGGGCGAACCGGAGTGATTCGTCGAGCCACAGCCCGCCCGGTACGCCGTCGGCCATGTTCATCTTGGCGATGACGGCGACCTCCCCGGCGGCCGCCTCGCCGACCTCGGCGACGATGCGGCGGGCGAACTGGGCGCGATTGGACAGCGAGCCACCCCAAGAATCCCTGCGGCGGTTGATGTTCGGGCTGAGAAACGAACTCGCGAGGTAGTTGTGACCGAGATGGATCTCGACCGCGTCGAAGCCGACGTCCTTGGCCATGCGTGCGGCATCCCCGTGTGCCTTGATGACCCGGACGATATCGTCCTCGGTGGCGGCACGGTCGAATCCCATCGCCAGCGGGTTCGGCCGGGCCGACGGTGCGATGGACGGCAGTCCGTTGGACCGCGAGTTGGCCACCGGTCCCGCGTGCCCGATCTGGGCCGACACCTTGGCGCCGGTGGCGTGCACCGCCTCGGTCAGCCGTCGCAGACCCGGCAGCGCCTCCGGCCGCCAGTAGATCTGGTCGCGCTCGGTACGTCCTTCCGGTGCGACGGCGAGGTAGGCGACGGTGGTCATGCCGACACCGCCCCGTCCGACGGCGACGTGGAAGTCGATGAGTTCGTCTGTCACCAGTGCATCGCGGGTGACGCCTTCAAAGGTTGCGGACTTGATGATGCGGTTGCGCATCGACACCGGACCCAGGCGGGCCGGGGCCAGTGGATCCGGTGTGGTCGTCGCGGGAACGGGGGACGCGATGTCGGGCATCGGGATTTCCTTGTGTCGGTTGGACTGGGACTGGGGCTGAGGCCTCACGCGCCGCTCGGGTTCTCCGGGATGCGGATGTCGATCCAGCCGAGCATCGCGTCGACCGCGTCCGCGGAGTCCCCGTTCGCGCCGGAATCGGCCCATTCGGTGAGAGCGGCGAACGCGGCGGCCTGGTACGTCGACGCCAGTGCGCGGCAGATCGCGGGCGGAGCGTGCGGCACTCGCCGGCCGATGAAGGCGGCGAGTTCGTCGATCCAGGGGCGATAGGCGCGGGGTGCCATCGCGAGGAGCTCCGGCTCGTCGGCGATCAGCCGTAACCAGGCCGGATTGACGCGCTGCACGCGGGGGTGATGCGACACCGAACTGACGACGCCGGTGCGGATCGCATCGGCGAGGGAGTCTGCGGCCGAGGTCTTCTCGAGAGCCCCTCGCAGCCGTTCGGTGGCGTATGCGACGCCGATCCAGGCGATGTCGGCCTTGGTGTGGAAGTGGCGCAGCAGCGTTCGCGCGCTCACCCCGGTGGCCTCGGCCAGGTCGGCCCAGCTCGTTTCGGCGAACCCCCGCTCACGCCACAGCTTGAACGCTGCTTCCGCGACGGCTCCCGAGTCGATCACCGACGGCCGCCCGCGGCCGCGCCGGCCGCCCGAGGAGGGCGGCGAGGGCGGATCGTCGAGGGGGAACACCCACCGAGCAGACCATTTTTGTCTTAGTGTGTCAAATATAGGTGGTGGCGCGATGTCGTCGTCATCGAGACGGAGGAACAAGCGATGGGAGAACGAGCGGTGAAGTGTTACGTGGTGACCGGTTCGGCGTCGGGAATGGGCCGTGCTGTCACGGAAAAGCTGCGCGCACAGGGGCATACGGTCATCGGTGTCGACCGCGTCGACGCCGATGTGATCGCGGATCTGTCCACCGCGGATGGGCGGCACACGGCGATCGCCGACGTCTTGGCGGCAGCAGATGGACGGCTCGACGGCGCCGTACTCTCCGCGGGTCTGGGGCCGACGCCCGGCAAAGAACGGCTCCGTCTGATTGCGGAGGTCAACTACCTCGGCGTCGTAGAACTTCTCGAAGGTTGGCGGTCCGCGCTGGCCGCCGCAGATGAGGCGAAAGTCGTGGTGTTCTCGAGCAACTCGAGCACAACCGTCCCCGCGGTGCCCTCGCGTACCCTCGCGGCGTTCGCCGAGCGCGACATCGACAAGGTGTGCCGATCGGTGCGGATCTTCGGCAAGCAGGCCGCGCCCATCGTTTATGCGGGTTCCAAGATCGCGGTCAGTCACTGGGTTCGCCGCGCGGCTGCCACCCGCGACTGGGCGGGTGCCGGCATACGGCTCAACGCACTGGCGCCGGGCGCGATCCTGACCCCCCTTCTCGAGCGGCAGCTGGCGACCCCCACCGAGGCCAAGGCGATCCGGAGTTTCCCGGTTCCGATCGGCGGCTTCGGGGATGCCGCTCAGCTTGCCGACTGGGTGCTGTTCATGGTGTCCGACTCCGCGCAGTTCCTTTGCGGGAGCGTGATTTTCGTGGACGGCGGCTCGGACGCGTACTTCCGGGCCGCGGACTGGCCGCGGGCGGTGCCGGTCCGGCGACTGATCGGTTATGCCCGGCGGTTCCGGGGATTCACGCCGTACCGCTGACACCGGAGGTCGTTCGTTCGGTTCATCAACCGCCCGGTCCGGCCCCCACGGACCGGGGCGACTTTCTGTGCAGGTCAGAGGGTCGTTGGGAGGTGCCGACCGGATTGGGCGACGAATGTCCCGGTCACCGGGAACTGCCGTCTCCGCAACGCCACCGCGTGCGCTCATAATTCACTGCTTGCACCCGGAGGGTGATGCGAATCACGCGGGGGGAGCCGATGTGTGGGATGTCCTATCCGATGCGCGGGCCTCGCAGTTCTGTGAAGGAGTACCTGTTATGAAACTCGGTGGACTGACTCGCCATCGGCGAGCCGTGGCCGGCCTGAGCGCGCTCGCGGTTGTGAGCGTGGTCGGCCTGACGGCATGCGGCACTGACGATTCCTCGAGCAGCAGCGCACCGTCGGCGGCGACGACGTCCCTGCCCGCCGACCCGGCCGACGGCACGCCTGTCAAGATCGGCTTCATCTCCGCCGAGGGCGGTGCCGCGGTCTCACTGCCCGAGTACCGGCAGGGCGCGGAAGCGGCAGTCGAATACGTCAACCAGAACGGCGGGGGCCTGGCCGGGCACCCGGTCGAACTGGTCGTCTGCAAGCAGCAGGAGGAGCCCACCTCGGCCACCAAATGCGCCAACGAGCTGGTGGAGCAGGGTGTTTCAGCCGTGCTGTCACCCGGGACATCCATGGGGCAGGTGATCGTCCCGATCGTCACCGGGGCCAAGATCCCGTACGTGACGCTCAACGCGGTCTCCGCCGCCGAGCTCACCTCACCGGGTGTCTCGGCTCTCTCCGCCGGACTCCCCGGGACGCTCACCGCCACGGCGACGGGCGCGAAGAGTGAGAATCTGAAGAAGGTCACGATCTTCGCCAGCGACGGTGGCGGCATCGGCAACGTGATCCGCCAGATGGGTGATCCGATCTTTCAGGCGATGGGCATCGATCTGAACGTCGTGCCGATCCCGCTGGGCGTGCCGGACCCGACCCCGATGGTCTCGGCCGGACTGTCGGAGAAGCCCGACGGAATCAGCGTCGTGGCGGATGCGGCAACCTGCGCTGCCGTGCTCAAGTCGGTCCAGACCCAGAACCCCACGATCAAGAAGATCCTCAACCCGATCTGCCTGGACCCGAACGTCACCGATGTCGTCGGTCTCGACGCCGTGAAGGGCAACATCGGCATCACCGCGACCGACTACCTCTCCGACGATCCGGATTCGGTCCTCTACCGGAGCGTCTTCGAACAGTACGCACCCGATCTGTCGATCACCGGTGCCGGATCCTCGGGCTACCAGGTCGTTCTCGGCGTAGTCCGTGCTGCCGACGGTATCCAGGGCGAGGTGAACGCAGCCGCCATCGCGGATGCCCTGAAGGCGAGCAAGAACGTCGAGATGCCCGCGGGTGGCGGAGTCACCTTCACCTGCAACGGGTCCGCCTTCCCGCAGATGCCGACACTGTGCGCGAGCCAGACGCTCTACGGCACGATCAACGATCAGGGTGTCCCGGTCGACCTGAAGGCCGCCGGACAGAAGCCGGCCGCGTAAGCGTCTGGGCAGAAGGAAACAACATGACTGACCATCTCTCCTATCTCGTACTCGGCCTCGGCAACGGCGCGGTGTACGCGGCCATCGGGCTCGCACTCGTGATGACCTTCAAGAGCTCCGGCGTCGTGAACTTCGCGACCGGCGCGGTTGCCCTGTACACCGCGTACACCTACGTCCTGCTGAGGAAGGGGGAGCTGATGGTCCCGATCCCGGGCCTCCCCAAGTCGATTCACCTCGGTGGACCACTTGGGGTGGTTCCGGCCATGGCGATCGCGCTCGTCATAGCCGCTGTTCTCGGGGTGCTCTGCTACGCCTTGATCTTCCGGCCGATGCGCAATGCCTCGGTGGTGGCCAAGGCGGTGGCCTCGATCGGTCTGATGATCGTCCTGCAGGCGGTCATCGCCCAGCGGGTCGGCACGCAGATCCCGCTGGTTGAACCGATTTTCCCGATGAAGACCATCCCCATCGGCGATGGCGTCGCGCCAACCGACCGTATGTGGCTCGCGGGTTGCGTCGTCGGTCTCGCGATCGTCACCACACTCGCCTTTCGGTACACCAGATTCGGCGTCGCGACCGAGGCGGCGGCCGAATCGGAGAAGGGTGCCTATCTGACCGGACTGTCGCCGGACAAGATCGCGTTCAGCAACTGGGCACTGTCCTCGGTGTTGGCCGGCCTCGGCGGCATCCTCATCGCCCCGCTGGTCTCGCTGAATCCGGTTGCATACACGATGTTCATCGTTCCCGCGCTCGCCGCGACGCTCGTCGGCAACTTCTCGTCCATCTGGCTCACCGTGATCGCCGGGATCGCGATCGGCGCCTTGCAGTCCGAGGCGACCAATCTGCAGAACACCTTCGACTGGATTCCGAAAACTGGTCTCTCCGAAGCGATCCCGCTCATCCTCATCCTCGGCTTCCTGGTGGTGAAGGGGCGGCCGCTACCCGATCGCGGTGCGGTGGTGCGCCAGGCACTGGGCCGGGCGCCCCGTCCGGAGCGGATCGTCCTCCCCGCACTGTTGTCGATCGCGTTGGCCGTCATAGCCTTGATGCTGACCACCGGGAGCTATCGGGCGGCCGTGATCACCAGCATCATCTTCGCCGTCGTCGCGTTGTCCCAGGTGGTCGTGACCGGTTATGCCGGGCAGGTGTCGTTGGCCCAGCTGACCCTGGCCGGCGTGGGTGCCTACTCCCTGTCGGTTCTCAACACCCACCTCGGCATCCCGTTCCCGTTCGCGCCCATCATCGCGGCGGTCGTCGCCACCGTGCTCGGTGTCGTCGTCGGTCTGCCGGCCCTGCGCGTCCGCGGCCTACCGCTGACCGTCGTGACGCTCGCGCTCGCGGTGTTCCTGGAGGCGTTCTGGTTCCGGAACCCCTCGCTGAACGGCGGGGTCACCGGCGCGCCCATCGACACCCCGTGGTTCCTCGGGATCGACCTCGGGATCGGTGCCGGGGAGAACTACCCCCGCCTCGCGTTCGGCGTCCTGTGCCTGATCGTGCTCGTTCTCGTCGGGCTCGGTGTGGCCTGGCTGCGACGCAGCACACTGGGGACCGACATGCTGGCCGTCCGCGCCAACGAGCGGTCGGCGGCGGCAACCGGTATCGATGTGTCGCGAACCAAGCTGGCCGCCTTCGGGATCGGCGCGTTCATCGCCGGCCTCGGCGGCTCCCTGCTCGGCTACCAGCAGACCCTCGCCACCGCCGAGTCGTTCACGGTGTTCCTGGGAATCAGTCTGTTCGCGGTCATGTACATCGCCGGCATCACCTCGATCACCGGCGGGATCCTGGCCGGCCTCATGGCACCGGGCGGTCTGCTGTACATCGTCCTCGACCGTGCGGCCGACATCGGGGAGTACTACACGCTGATCAGCGGAATCCTGCTGATCGTCTCGGTGATGGCCAACCCGGACGGTATCGCGAGCCGGCTGCCTCACATTCCCTGGCCGGCGCTGCCCGCGCTGCGGCGGCGGGCCGCCGACGAGGTGTCGGTTGCCGCCGGATCCGCGACCTCAGGTGATGCGGCGCCGTCGATCGACCGCACCGATCCGGTTCTCGCGGTGGCCGGTGTCGGCGTCCGTTACGGCGCGGTGGTCGCCGCCGAGGACGTGTCGTTCGAGGTCTATCCGGGAGAGATCGTCGGACTCATCGGACCGAACGGCGCCGGGAAGACCACGATCATCGATGCGGTGACCGGATTCGCGCCATCCACCGGTGCGGTCACACTAGGGGGCCACGACATCAGCACGCTGCGCCCGCACGTGCGCAGTCGGCACGGGTTGGGTCGGAGTTTCCAGGACGTCGAGCTGTACGACGATCTTTCGGTGGCCGAGAACGTCACCGTCGGCGCGAGCCGGTCCCGTTCGGACGTGCCGGTGGAACGTCGGGTCACGCAGGTGTTGCAGATGGTCGGGCTCGACGAGATGGCCGACGCCGAGGTCGCCACCCTCTCCCAGGGCCGGCGCCAGCTGGTCTCGGTGGCACGAGTTCTCGCGGCATCGCCGAAGGTCGCGCTGCTCGACGAGCCGGCTGCCGGGCTGGACTCCTCGGAGAGCCAGTGGCTGGGCGAACGGCTGCGGATGGCCCGCGACGCCGGGACCTCGATCCTGATGGTCGACCACGACATGGACCTCGTCCTGTCGATCTGCGACCGCGTCGTGGTTCTCGACCTCGGCAAGGTCATCGCGACCGGAACGCCCGAGCAGATCCGCACCGAGGATGCTGTCATCCGTGCCTATCTCGGGATGCCAGGTGGCGCGGTGGATGCCGAGCACGAAGCGATCCCGGAGTTGCACGGCGCAACCCAGACCACAAGCACCCAGGAGGTCCTGTCGTGAGCGCGTTGCACTGCACGGGATTGACAACCGGATACACCAAGCAGCGTCCGTGTGTGCGGGACGTCGACCTCACGGTGGAGGCGGGCGAGATCCGGTGCCTGCTCGGTCCGAACGGTGCGGGAAAGACAACTCTGCTGCTGGCTCTGGCGGGGATGCTGCCGCGGTTCGGCGGTGACATCGAGGTCGACGGGACCTCTCTCGCCGGTGGACGTCCACGTGACGCGGTTCGTGCCGGGATGGTCCTCGTGCCGGACGACCGCGCGCTGTTCCGGCAGCTGTCGACTGTGCAGAACCTCCGACTCGCTGTGCGGGAGCGCAGTCGGCGAGCCGCGGCTGTGGACCAGGTCATCGAGTACTTTCCCTCGCTCGAGAAGCGGTTGAAGATCGACGCGGGGCGACTCTCTGGTGGCGAGCAGCAGATGCTCGCGATCGGCCGTGCCATCGTCCAGCGGCCGAAGGTCCTGCTCATCGACGAGCTCAGCATGGGGCTCGCGCCGGTGATCGTCGACGAGATCCTCGAGGTCCTCCGGCGCCTCGCCGCCGACACCGGGATGGCAGTCGTCCTCGTCGAGCAGCATGTGCACCTGGCTCTGAACGTCGCGGACACCGCGGCCGTGGTGGTGCACGGGAACGTGGTCATCGACGACTCGGCGTCGGCCCTGCAGGCCGAACCGGCGCGAATCGAGCGCGCATACATGGGAACCGAGGGCGCGGTGGCGGTCTGACGGTGGCGGCGACGGTCCCGCTGAATGGACTCACCGGCCTACTTCGCGCACAGACGTAGTGGAATCAGCATCGTCACGTCGACCCGGATCCGGTGCAACGGGATGTCGGAATATTAGAACGTGTTCTAGAATTGAGTGATGCGCTTGCGCGCGACTGCGGTGGTGAGCGTTCCCCAGGTGTACGAGAGTGAGGCGAAATGGCGGTTGACCAGGCGATTCGCGAGCAGATCGCTGCCGACCTGGCGCGGGCGGAGGCGTCGGCGACCGCGATCGACCGGCCCACCGACGCCCATCCTGACCTCGATGTGGTCGACGCGTACGAGATCCAGCTGATCAACATCCGCAAGCGACTCGACGCCGGGGCCAAGGTCGCCGGGCACAAGGTCGGCCTGGCCTCCGAGGCCATGCAGAAGATGATGGGCGTCGACGAACCGGACTACGGCCATCTGCTCGACGACATGCAGTACTTCGAACACACCCCGATCGACGCCAAGAAGCTCTGCTTTCCGCGCGTCGAAGTCGAGGTCGGCTTCATCCTGGGCGAGGACCTGCCGGGCGAGGGCTGCACCAACGAAGACGTGATCGACGCGGTGGCCTGGGTGGTGCCCTCGATCGAGTTGATCGACTCCCGGATCAAGGACTGGAAGATCACGCTCTGCGACACGATCGCCGACAATGCGTCGTCGTGTGGGTGGATTCTCGGTCAGCAACGCGTCCCGATCTCCGAGATCGACACCGGTGACATCGAGGCGACGTTGACGCGCAACTCGGAGATCGTCGCGAAGGGCAATTCGTCTGCGGTATTGGGCCATCCGCTGAACGCCGTGAGTTGGCTCGCGCGCAAGGTCGAGGGCTTCGGAGTGCGCCTGCGCAAGGGCGACGTGATCCTCCCGGGCACCGCGACGCGGGCCATCGACATCTCGTCGGGCGATCACTTCGTGGCGGAGTTCGCCGGCCTGGGCAGCGTCACGCTCGACTTCACCTAGACACGAAGTGTCGCTGAATCCCACCAGACACGAACAACTTTTATCGAGTAAGAGGAGGAACCCGTGGCAGCCAAGCTGACCGCAGCGATCATCGGGTCGGGCAACATCGGCACCGACCTGATGTACAAGCTGGAGCGCTCCGAGGTGATCGAGCCCCGCTGGATGGTCGGCATCGATGCTGCCTCCGAGGGTATGAAGCGCGCGGCCGATCATGGCCTGATCACGATGAGCGGTGGCGCCGACGAGCTGCTGGCGTCGTCGGAGCGTCCGGATCTGATTTTCGAGGCGACCTCGGCCTATGTGCACCGCGAGTACGCGCCGAAGTACGAGGAGGCGGGCATCATCGCCGTCGACCTCACCCCGGCCGCTGTCGGCCCCGCCGTGGTGCCGCCGGCCAACCTCCGCGAGCATCTGGATGCGCCGAACACGAACATGATCACGTGCGGTGGGCAGGCGACCATCCCGATGGTGCACGCGGTGAGTTCGATTGTGCCGGTGCCGTATGCCGAGATCGTGGCGTCGGTCGCCTCGGTGTCGGCCGGTCCTGGCACCCGCGCGAACATCGACGAGTTCACCGCGACGACCTCGGCGGGTGTCGAGACGATCGGGGGCGCGCAGCGCGGCAAGGCGATCATCATCCTGAATCCGGCCGACCCGCCGATGATCATGCGTGACACCATCTTCTGCGCCATCCCCGAGGATGCGGACATCGATGCGATCGCCGAGTCGATTCACCGACGGGAGAAAGAGATCCAGGCATACGTGCCGGGTTATCGACTGTTGCAGGACCCCCAGTTCGACCCGCCGAGCGTCCTCAACGGCGGTTTCGCGCGGGTCTCGATCTTCGTCGAGGTCGAAGGCGCGGGGGACTTCCTCCCGCCGTACGCCGGGAATCTGGACATCATGACCGCCGCCGCCACGAAGGTCGGCGAAGAGATCGCAAAGACGAAGTTGGGAGTCCCCGCATGAGCACCAATGTGGTTCTGACACCGCGCGACCCGAAGCTGATGGCTAGCGCGCGCAAGTACTCCGACACCCTCGACATCCGCATCACGGACTCGTCGCTGCGCGACGGCAGCCACCACAAGCGCCATCAGTTCACCGAGGAGGAGGTGCGCGCGATCGTCGGCGCACTCGACGACGCTGGTGTTCCGGTGATCGAGGTGACGCACGGTGACGGTCTCGGCGGGTCGTCGTTCAACTACGGCTTCTCGAAAACGCCTGAGCAACACCTGATCAAGGCGGCGGCAGAGACCGCGACGCGCGCCAAGATCGCGTTCCTGATGCTGCCGGGGCTGGGCACCAAGGACGACATCCGCGCCGCGCAGGACAACGGCGGTCAGATCTGCCGCATCGCCACGCACTGCACCGAGGCCGATGTCTCGATCCAGCACTTCGGACTCGCCCGTGACCTCGGTCTGGAGACCGTCGGCTTCCTGATGATGAGCCACAGCCAGCCGCCGGAGGTCATCGCCAAGCAGGCCCGCATCATGGCCGACGCCGGGTGCCAGTGCGTGTACGTCGTCGACTCCGCAGGTGCTCTTGTCCTGGAGGACGTGACGGTGCGAGTGGAGGCCCTGGTGGCCGAGCTCGGCAACGACGCGCAGGTCGGGTTCCACGGTCACGAGAACCTTGACATCGCGGTTGCCAACTCGGTCAACGCGATTCGTGCCGGTGCACAGCAGATCGACGGGTCGATCCGTCGATTCGGTGCTGGCGCCGGGAACACGCCCACCGAGGCATTCGTCGGCGTGTGCGACAAGCTCGGCATCACCACCGGCGTCGACTTCATGAAGATCGCCGACGCCGCACAGGATGTCGTCCGTCCGGCGATGCCGTCGGAGTGCCTGGTCGACCGGTCGGCGATGATGATGGGCTACGCCGGTTGCTACAGCTCGTTCCTCAAGCACGCCGAGGGTCATGCCGAACGATACGGCGTCTCGGCCGCGGAGATCCTCCTCGAGGCGGGTAGCCGCAAACTGGTCGGCGGCCAGGAGGACCAGCTCATCGACATTGCGCTCGAGCTCAAGAAGAAGCAGGACGCGAATGCCGGGGTCTGAGCTCGCGCCGGCTCATCTTGATCGAGTGAAAGATATTCAGCCAGAACGATACTGACAGCCTCCCACTGTTCGGGATCCCAGCAGCAGATGTGGACCGTTCGATAAGTGAATAACGAGCAACTCATCGAGGAGGTTCACATGACAGATCCCACACTCCGGCCGGTCTCGGCGTCTCACGTCGAGTGGTCGCTGGAAGCCGATGTCATAGTCGCCGGACTCGGCGTCGCCGGCGCCACAGCAGCGATCGAGGCTGCTCGCGCCGGCGCCGAGGTCGTGGCGCTCGAACGACTCGGTGGTGGAGGGGGCGCCGCCGCCATGTCCGGAGGTTTCATATACCTCGGCGGCGGTACTGCCCTGCAGAAGTCGCTGGGATTCGAGGACTCGGTCGAGAACATGAAGGCGTTCATGAAAGCCGCACTCGGACCTGGCGTCGACGAGGCCAAAGTCGATGTCTACTGCGAGGAAAGTGTCGAGCACTACAACTGGCTCGTGGACGCGGGTGTGGTGTTCGACGAATCGTTCTGGGGTGAGCCCGGTTGGGAACCGCCCCACGGCGAGGGGTTGATGTACTCCGGCGGAGAGAACGCCGCGCCGTTCAACGCCACGATTCCGCCCGCGCCCCGTGGCCATCTCCCACGACGTGCGGCAACTGCGGACAGCGAGCAGGCCGGCGGGTACATGTTGATGAAACCGCTTCTCGCGCTGGTCGAAGAACTCGGCGTGCAAACGCTCTACGACAATCGCGTCCAGTCGCTAGTGGTCGACGACGACGAGCGCGTCGTCGGCGTGATCGCCAGGAACTACGGTGTGGATCAGGCGATCAAAGCCCGGCGGGGAGTGGTTCTCGCGACTGGGAGTTTCGCCTACGACAACACGATGCTGCGCGACCACGCGCCACATATCGAAGGTCGTCCCGCGGCCTCGATCGAGAGTCACGACGGTCGTGCAATCCTGTTGGGTCAAGCACTCGGCGCGGCGACCGCGCACATGGACGCGACCGAGGTGGCCATCTTCTGCGACCCGCAGCTGATGGCCCGCGGGATCCTCGTCAACGGGCAGGGTCAGCGTTTCGTCACCGAGGACACCTATCCCGGCCGGATCGGGCAGGCGACGCTGTTGAACCAAGGAGGCGAGGCCTTCGTGATCATCGATGAGGCGTCGTTCGAGGAGGCGCTGACCACGGATTCGACGAGTGCGATGATGCGCGCCACCCCGAAATGGGTGTGCGAAAGTGTCGGCGAACTCGAGTCCGAGATCGGCCTGCCGTCTGGGTCCTTGTCCGCGACGATAGATCTGTACAACACGCACGCCGCGAACGGAACCGATCCGATGTTCGGCAAGAAGTTGCAGTGGTTGAAGCCCATCGGGACACCTGTTGCCGCATACGATCTACGCGGAATGATGGGCGGATTCACGCTCGGCGGGTTGAAGACATCGACCGACTCCGAGGTTCTCCACGTGTCGGGGGCGCCGATACCGGGGTTGTACGCAGCCGGGCGTTGCACGGCTGGCGTGTGTGCCGGTGGTTACGCGAGTGGTGCCAGTCTCGGGGATGGGAGCTTTTTCGGACGGCGCGCCGGGGTGAGCGCAGCAGCGGGGTGAGGGTTGAGACTGGGTCGACATATGGATTAGCTGTCTCTCCCATTCACCTGGACGCTCCTCTCGGAGCGTCGGCGGCACACCTAACGTGACACACATCACCAACGTGTATTCGCTGTAAGGATGAATTTTGAACCGATTCCCGCTGGCGTTCTTCTCGTTCGTCCACCTTGCGGACAACACCCCCGAGAACCATCGGAATTACAACCGGTGGCATTTGATGGACCATCGGCCGGAGAACCTTGCTCTCCCCGGGGTGGCTTGGGGAGAACGGTGGTCTCACAAGCCTGATATCGACTGTATGGACGGTGCGACAGCGGCATTCGGCTCGGTTGACTACGTTGCCATGTACTGGTTCAACGATCCTGTCGAAGAGTCTGTCGCGGAATGGAACCGGCTCGGCGCCGATTCATTCGAATGGGGTCGCGGGCCGTTGATTCCAGGTGTTCAACGGCCACTCCTGGGATTCTTTCGGCCGGTCAAGGGCTACGCGGCTGCATCGGCGCTTGTTTCGGCCGAGGTATTGCCGCTTCGACCGAATCGCGGTGTTCACCTCACCCTCACCCGATTCGACGACGCGCGAGGTGCTCCCGCACATGAACATCATGCCGCCGAGGATCGCGAACTGATACCTGAACTACTCGATCTCGCCGGGGTGGCAGGTGCCTGGACGTTCACCTTCAGCCACCATCAGAACGTAACCATGCGTCCTCGGATCAATTCCGATGACCCGGAGGGTTCGATGCGGATTCGACTTGTATACATCGATGGTGATCACAGCTCGACGACCGAGCGAATACGTCAGTCGCACGACGATTTCAATGCCTCGAGGGGATTCGACCGAGGAGATTCGTGTGTGCAGACCCTGGCGTGTATGTCGCTGGGCTCCATTGTGCCCTTCGCCGATTGGTGACAAGACGGGTGGCGGTCCAACGCCCTGGCGGTCCGGGCCAGCGGCGCTGACGGACGAACGACTGTAGGTAAGTGGATAAGGAGAACGATGAACATCACGACAACCGACGGGTCGAATGCGGTGGATCCGACACGGTACGGGCCATGGGCGGTCATCGCGGGTGGGTCTGAAGGAGTGGGCGCCTCGTTCGCTCATCAACTCGCCGACGCCGGGATCAATCTCGTGCTGATCGCACGCAAGCCCGGTCCGCTGGAGGAGACCGCCGCGGCGGTCCGGACGCGCGGAGTCGAGGTCCGAACTCTGTCTCTCGATCTGACCGATTCCGGAGCAATCGGTCAGATCTTAGCTGCGACCGAGGATCTGGACGTCGGGCTGCTCATCTACAACGCCGGTGCGAACAGTTATGGAAGCGATTTCGTCGAAGGCGACCTCGGTCGTTTTCAAGACGTGATCGACCTCAACATCACCGCGCAGCTGACACTGGTCCACTTCTTCGGTGCAAAGATGCGTGCGCGCGGTAGTGGCGGTCTGCTGCTGGTCGGCTCGATGAGCGGCTACCTGGGCGGGAAGCATCTGTCGATCTACGGCGCCGTCAAGGCCTTCGGCCGGGTCTTCGCCGAGTCGCTCTGGTTGGAATTGCGAGACCACGGCGTCGATGTGCTCGAACTCGTGCTCGGCGTCACCCGAACGCCTGCGATGGAGCGCGCCGGGATGAATCTCGGTGGAGCAATGAAAGTCAGCGAGCCCGACGACGTTGCGCGCGAAGGACTCGCCCACCTCGCAGACGGTCCGGTATGGGTCGCCGGCGGGAACGCGTCTCGTGCTGAGGAGATCAACGGTCCCGACCGTCGAGGGTTGATCCTCAAACAGCACGAGCGGATGCTGAAATTGTTCCCGCAGAGGGCGAAGGCCGATGCCGAATCCGCTCAAGCCAAGGGTTGAGAGGTGCGAATCGGGATCACCAGCCCGATTGTCACTCGGGTGCCCGGAGTCGCCGGGGAATGGGAGGCATCAGCGGGAATCGCCGAGCTCGCAGACATCGCCTCGGCGGCCGATGAGCTCGGGTTCGAGTATCTGACCTGTAGCGAGCATGTGGCTGTGCCGACCGAGGTGGCGGCCATCCGCGGCGGGACATACTGGGATCCGTTGGCGACCTTCGGTTTCATGGCCGCACGGACTCGTCGCATCAGGTTGTTGACCCAGGTGCTGGTGCTCGGTTATCACCATCCGCTCGAAATCGCGAAACGATACGGGACCCTCGATGCCATCAGTGGTGGCCGGCTCACGCTCGGTGCCGGAGTGGGTTCGCTGCGTGAAGAGTTCGAGCTCCTCGGAGCCGACTTCAACCGTCGCGGCGAGGTCGCCGACGATGCGCTTCGCGCGCTACGGGCCGCGATGTCTCAATCCGAGCCGCGGTACGAAGGAACTCATTACCGTTTCAGCGGAATGCTCATCGAGCCACATGCGGTTCAGAGTGACGTTCCGATCTGGATCGGGGGCCGTACCAAGAGGTCGTTGCGTCGCGCGGTGGAGCTCGGGGACGGGTGGGTGCCGTTCGGTCTGAGTCGCTCGCGACTGCGAGAGATGCTCGACTCGGTCACATTGCCGAAGAAGTTCGAGGTGATCCTCTCGGCAGGCACGGTGGATCCGTCCGCCGACCCAGACCAGGCTCGAATCGAGGTCGCTTCGACAACGGCCGCCGGAGCCACCGTGGTCGGAGTGACCATCACGGCCTCCTCGGCCGATCACTACATCGAGCAATTGACCGCACTGGCCGAAATGCATGATCTGCTTGGTCGAGGCGAGATTTCGAAAACGAGGGAAAAGGATTCGCATGATGTCGCCTGAGGATCGAATGTCAGCGATGGAGGCCAGGCTGCGGCTCTTGGTGGACGAGCGGGAGGTCGCTCGACTGGTGGCCTCGTATGGCCCACTCGTTGACAGTGGAGATGCGGATGCCGTTGCCGCGCTGTGGACTTCCGACGGGATCTACGACGTCGACGGCCTATACATGCACGGACGTGACGAGATCGTCGCGATGGTCAGGTCGCGGACTCATCAGGACTACATCGCGAGAGGCTGTGCCCATTTCCAGGGGCCGGTACATGTGACCGTGAACGCCGACGAGGCGACGGCGGCCGGTTATTCGCTGCTGATCCTGTCGCAGGACAGCGGGTTTCGAGTTCATCGTGCGACCGCACATCATTGGCGGTTTGTCCGGACCGGCGAGGGATGGAAGGCGAGCCGGCGGACGAGCCGTGCGCTCGACGGGAATTCCGTCGCCCCCGCACTGCTCAACGCCGCGGTGCACGGCGTCGACATCTGACACCGCCGCACGACTTGCGCTCAGCTGCGGATGATGTGCGCGAGGAAGTCGCGTGCCGCGCCGGCGCCCGGTTGGGCCCCTGACAGCCACACCGCGCGCAGAGGTCGGGCGAGGTCGAGGTCGGCGATGTCGATGTGGGTCAGCCGGTGTCCGAGATCGTCGGCGACCGAGAGGTCACTGAGCACGGCCGGCCCGGCTCCTGCGATGACCGCCGCCCGCACCGACGCCGTCGTGGACAGTTCCAGCACGGGTGGCGCGGTCTCCCGTCCCGGCCCGAGGGCCCGCGTCAGGGCGCGTTCGAAGAACTCCCGTGTCCCCGAGCCCTCCTCGCGGGTGACCAACGGGGTGCGGGCGAGGTCGGCGGCCGTGACCGGACGCCGCAGCCGCGTCCACGGATGACCCGGCGGCACGACGAGGACCAGCTCGTCACGCGCGACGCTCCGGCTGCGCAGACCGGTCGGAACGCGCGAGCCCTCGACGAAACCGAGTTCGACGTCGCCGGCACGGACGAGGTCGTACACGTGGTCGGAGTTGGTGGCGGTGAACGACACCTTCGGCGCGTGATCGTGCTGGGCGCCGAACGACACGAGCCAGCGGGGCAGGAGATGTTCGGCGACGGTCAGGCTGGCCGCAAGGCGTAGCTGATCACGGCGTTCGAGGCGCAACGCGGCCAGCCCGGCGTCGAACTCCCCGGCCAGGGTCAGCAAGCGGTCGGCCCATTCGGCGACGAGTCGTCCGGACTGGGTGGGTACCGAACCCCGCGGTGTGCGGGTCAGCAGGGTGACGCCGAGCTGGGTCTCCATCGCGCGGATTCGTGCCGACACCGCCTGCTGGGTGACGCCGAGCTGGGTCGCGGCGGCATTGAGACTGCCTGTCCCGACCACCGCCTGCAGGGTCTCCAGCGAAGCGAGGTCGGGCATCCGCGGACTCAGCACCATCGTTCGAGGGTACAAGCATCGCTGATACCCCAGGTACAAACACGATTTGTATCCTGTCAACGCTTTGGGTCCTACCGGCGTCGTGGCATTCGCGCGAACGTGGTGAACATGACCACGACGACCCCCACCGCCGGACTCGCCGAGAAAGACCGCCGGCCCGCAACCGACACCGGGACAAAGCGTCGCCACGTCTCCTACGTTCCGCCCAACTGGTTCGCCGCGGTGATGGGCACCGGGATCGTCGCGATCGCCGCGCACAGCCTGCCCTGGCAACCTCCGGGCCTGGCAGTGGTGGCGACGGTCTTCTGGCTGTTGGCCTGCGCGGTGTTCGCGGGTGTGGTGGCCGCCACCGTCCGCCACTGGGTCCGCGACCCGGAGATCGCCCGCGGTCACCTCGCCCACCGGGTGGTCGCCCACTTCTACGGCGCGGTGCCGATAGCCGTCATGACGGTCGGGACCAGCACGATGGTGGTCGGCACGACGGTCATCGGCCGCGATCTGGCACTGGGGATCGACGTCGTGTGCTGGATCATCGGCACGGTCGGCGGGGTGTTCACCGCGGTGGTCATCCCGTACCGGCACCTGATCGTCGGCCGCCCGGCCGTAGGTGAGGCTTTCGGCGGCTGGCTGATGCCGGTCGTCCCCCCGATGGTGTCGGCGTCGGCGGCCGCGGTGCTCGCCCCGCAGCTGCCCGGGGGCTGGGCGTCGGAGGTCGTGATGGTGATCGGCTGCGCGATGTTCGTAATGGCCGCACTCGCCTCGCTGCCGATCCTGGCGGTGCTGGCGGCGCGGCTGCGCAGCGGTGATGTCGGTGCCGCCCACATGGTCCCCACCTGGTGGATCGTTCTCGGTCCGCTCGGCCAGTCGATTACCGCCGCATGCCTGCTCGCCCATGTCGCACCGCACGTCGTGGGCGCCCCGACCGTCGGAACGCTGCATTCGTTCGCGATGGGCTACGGCCTCACCGTCTGGGCGGCCGCGACCCTGTGGATCGTCGTCGCCGCGCGGCTCACCGTGCGAACGCTGAGGTCGGGGAAGCCGTTCGCGATGACCTGGTGGTCGTTCACCTTCCCGCTCGGCACCTACGTCACGGGTTCGAGTGCGCTGGCACTCACGTTCGGCGGCGCGGTCTTCCAGGTCGCGGCCGTGGCCGGGTTCGCGGTTCTCGTCCTGGCATGGGGTGTGGTGGTGGTTCGGACGGTGCGCGGGGTGGTGTCGGGCGCGCTCCTGCGGGTGCCGTGATTCGCTGTCCGTCGGTCTGATCGGGCACGTGGTGTGACTGGTGGGATTTCTGTCCACCGCAGTTCACCACGGTTCACCGCTGTTGCGTGAGTGACATCGCTTGCAGCGCAGTCGGAATCGATGTCGATGGGGTTGTGGAGAAACTTCGTCGTCGAACGTTTGTGGGATCTCCTGACGTAGAAGTGGGCGGATTCCGGGTTCAATCGTGATGCGGAAGTTTCGGACACGCGCCGCCTCGTGTGAGGTTGGCCAATCGCGATCAGGGCGTCGGGTGTGTGAAATCCGTACGACCGCTTTGTCAATGACCGGAGGTGGCAGTTCGTTGCCTCGACTCGCGCATTGCTCATTTGACACGCGACCGCGTTGTGGATCTGCACTTCCCGTTTGCGAATGCTCTGCGCAGTGAGTCGAAACTCGGGAATACCGGAGGACTCCGCCTTACGGATCCATCGCCGTAACGGCGCCCAACATGATCGGTAAGCGCCTGAAAGTATGTGCCGTATCTCTTCTTTCATCTGATAAGCGCGGGCAAGTTGGCTGTTGACGTTACAGACAACATTGGATTGCAGCCGCCGTTGACTGTCGGTGAGGTTGTCGGGATTCTTCAATAACGCCCACCTCAATCGCCCGCGTTCTCCCTTCGACAAGCCAACAACTCGGTTCATCACCCGAGCGCGGCACCTGTCCAACGCCTGATTGACCCACTGCAGCACGTGAAATGGGTCCATGCACCTGTAGGCGTGCGGCGCCTGCTCGGCGAGGACTGCGCCGATGTACTCGGCGCCGTCAGCGCTGATGTGGGTGATCCGACGGGCGCGCACATCACCGAGCTCATCGAAGAACCGCTCGATCGTCTCCTTCTTGGCACCCTCACCCGCCCACACCAGTTGACCTGAGTCATGGTTGACCACGACGACCAAATATCGGTGGCCCTTGCAGTAGGAGATTTCGTCGATGCCGATGCGTCGCAACCCGTTCAAGCGTTTGGTGAGTCCGACATGGTCGTCGACCACGCGCTCAACGATACGAGACACCGTCCGCCAGGAGACCCGGAGATAAGTACTCACGGCGCTCATCGGCGCGCGCGCACATCCACGCGACGGCGTCGTCGAAAGCCCTGGTCATCTTCGCTTTCGGACGCGCCCACGGAACCCATTCGCTACCCACATTGTGGCGCGGGCACTGCACCCGTCTGGCCGGCAACTCGAGAATGCATCGCCAGCCACCCATGTCGAGATGGCGCCACCGTCGCCGCGCCGACGGCTGATCGTAACCAGGGCAGGGTTTCCGACATTGCGGGCACCGTGACCGTGCCCTGCTGTGCAGCTCCAGCGACACCACCATGATCTGCCCGCGATCATCCTCATCGAACCTGACACCCACCACTCGGGCACGCTCGATTCCGAGCAACTTCTGCAGTACTCTGACAGTGCGCAACGCCCACCCCTTCAGTCTTGGTCTTCGCAAATCAAAACCTAAGGGACAGTGGGCGTTGCGTGCGTTAGGCGCGCGAAAAGGCACCCACTTCTACGTCAGAAGAGCCACGTTGTGGCGAGTACCTTGGTGTCGTGCCCTCGATCACCGAACTCCGTGACACCCTCATCGTCTTGCAACCACCACCCGACGATCCGAGTGGTCGCGCGGTGTTCGACCGACTCGACGAACTCCGGGTGTTGCGCAATGTGCTGGATCATCAGATCGCTGTGCACGTGGCCCTTTTGGACGCGTCGGGTGCGGCGGCGCGCGCGGGGTCGACAACGCGGTCGTGGTTGATCGAGATGGGGATGCCACCATCGGTCGCCTACCGTGGTGTGCGGATCGCCGGCGGGCTGGCGTCGTTGCCGAAACTCGCCGACTGCGCCGCCGACGGGTATCTGTCCGCCGAGTGTGTCGACGCGGTCGTGCGCGGTATCGCCTCCATCGACAGGTGTTCCACATCAACGCTTTCCGACGACGACCGGCAGCTGTTCGAGACCGAACTGCTCACCCAGGCGTTCTCCGGTGCCACACCCGCCGAAATCGACACCCACGCCCGCGGCATCGCCATGGGTGTCGCCGAGGCCGATCCCGGCACGGTTTCGGCAGCTGATGACGCATCACTGAACACCGTGCACGCTCGGGTGACCGACGAGGGCAGAGTCGCCATCACCGGCGATGTGACGGCGGTGATCGGAGAGAAGTTCCTGACGATGATCGACGAACGATCCGGTCCACGTCCCGAACCCGACGGCGCCGACGATCGACGCAGTGCCGGGGAGCGTCGCGCCCTTCTGCTCCCTGAGGTGCGAGCGAAGCGAGCCTCGAAGGGCTTGGTGAGATGCGTCGCGAAACCCTTCGAGGCTCGTCGCTTGCGCTCCTCACACCTCAGGGAGCAGTGGTCATGTCGCCCTTACTGATTAAAGACCGGTGGTGGGCAATATCGGCCGCGTCGGCGCAGCGACTGTCGTGTGACGGTGGGGTGGCCGAGATCGTCCTCGACGGCGAGGGCGTGCCGTTGCGGATGGGGACGACGAAACGGTTGTTCCCGCATCATCTGCGTCAGGCGATCGTCGTGCGGGATGTGTGCTGTGTGAAATGTGGTGCCCCCGCGGCGCATACGCAGGTCCATCATCTGGTGCACTGGGCTGACGGTGGTCCTACTGATCTGGATAACGGGTGCCTGCTGTGCCAGCGGTGTCACACCCAGGTCCATCACCACGGCTGGCGCGTGGTGATGGGTCCCGATCGGCATCCGTGGTTGATCCCGCCGGCGGACATCGACCCGCGACGCCTACCTCGGCCGGCGTATAACCGGCGCTCCATGCGACTCGACGACGCCCTCGTGTAACGACCCCGACCCCACAGACCCTCGGCGTCGATCCGGCGCCACACGACCTTTGACAACTCAACAGTGTGAAAACGACTCCGACATCGGGGTTCAGTAACGAAACAGGCTATATAGCGCGCACTTTCGCTACAAGACGCCGGCGGGTGCGGTCTGCGGAACGTACGCGGCTCCGGTCGGCGACGGCGCATCGTGCATCCGGTCCACGTCTTCGAGACTCAGTCCGGTGGTCTCGACTCGGAAGGTCCATGTGACGAATGCGCCCAGCGCCGACGTTCCGGCGAGAAGAAGCACGATGATCGCCGTTCCCCAGGCATCGAGGAGGACGGGGAACAGGAAGGCGGTGAGGACTGCCCCGACCTTGGCGACCGAGGCGGCGAGGCCCGCGCCCGTCCCACGCAGCGAGGTGGGGAAGACCTCGCCGGCCAGCAGATAGGTCATGGAGTTCGGACCCAGGTTGGTCATGAGGTTGAACAACATGAAGCCGACGAACACGAGGACGACTTGCAGGGTTCCGTCGAGGAGGGTGGAGGCGGCGGTTGTCACCAACCCGACAGCGCAACCGAGGAAACCGAAGACCTGTAGTCGGATTCGGCCGAATCTGTTGACGAGGAGGATGGCCAACGCGATGCCGATGAGGAGGAAGGCATCGATGAGGACTGCGCCTTCGGCGCCGTGCAGGTCGTCGGCGACCACGCTGCTGACGGTCGCGTCGTCTGCGGCGGCGGTTCCGATCGTCGCGGCGATGATCGTCGGGGTGAAGATGCCGATCCCGTACGTTCCGAGGTCCTGCAGAAACCAGGGGATCGAAGCCAGGATCGTCGAGCGGCGCCAGGGTCGCCGGAACAGCGACCCGATGTTGGATGGTGACCCGTCGGCGGAGTCGGAGTCGGGGCCGGAGGCAGACTCGTCGCGGAGTGCGAGGGAGACGGTGGACGGGTACTGCGGTCGGCGAGTCAACAAACGCTTCAGCGCTCGCTCCGCCTCGTCGACTCTGCCTGTGCCGAGGAGCCAATGCGGACTCTGCACGATGAAGACCCGGCCGACGATCACCAGGACGGATGGGACGACAACCACGCCGAACATCCAGCGCCAGTCCGACAGTTCGTCGCGATTGCCCAGGATGATGACGCCGACGAGTGTGCCGGCCAGGGCGCCGACGGCCTGGAAGCCGAACGCCGCGAGCACCCCTCGACCCCGGATGCTGGTGGGCATGGTCTCGGAGATCATGGTGTGTGCGGTCGGGTAGTCGCAACCCAGCGCCATTCCCATGCCGACGAGACACACCACCAGCATCGGGAAGCCGGTGCTGAACGTGACGCCCACCAGGAAGGCCGTGAACAGAACCATCTCGGCCAGGAACAACTGACGGCGACCCCACCGATCGGACAGCCCGCCGAGGGCCGATGCGCCGATCATGATGCCCAACAGGGGCGCGGCCGTCACGACGCCGGATTGGGCTGAGCCGAGCCCGAAGTCGTCGACGATCAGTGGTAGGGCCACGCCCACAATGAAGACGATCATGCCCTCGAGGAACTTCCCCGCGGACGCGAGCAACCAGATCCGTCTTTGCATCGAGGTCATCGCGCCGGCGGTCGCGGGCGTGCCGTCCCGCCAGGCAGGAACCTCGTCCAGGTAACTCTGGACGGTGTCGGGAAGAGCTCCGGACTCGGTGGCGGACATGCGATTCCTGTTCTGCGCCGACGACTTCCACTCGATACGACGGTGAATCGTGCTGTGGAAGTCGGACGCTACAGGTTGTCGCTGGCCGTCTCGTTGCGGCGTGATGAACCTTTGTGGCCGCCGCTGAGCTGCTCGGTAGGACTCATGCGCGAGTCGCGTGAGTCCTACCGAGGCCTGGCCTCACATGCCGGCGGGCGGGTGCCCCAGACAGATGAGGGCGCCCATCGGGTCCTTGATCGCCGCGAGCGTGCCGTACGGGGTGTCCTCGCCGGCCATGAGGATCTCGGCGCCGAGTGACTCGGCCTGTTTCACGGTGGCGGCCACGTCGTCGACGGTGATGTAGATCTGCCAGAACGACGGCACCCCGGCGGGGAAGAGCTTGACCGAGTCCATGATGCCCGCGTACGACGTCTCGCCGTAGTAGATCTGGGCGTAGTTGTCGGGCCCGACGGCATCCGGGTCGCCACCGGTACCGATCTCCTCGATGCGCGCGCCGAGCACGGTCCGGTAGAAGTCGACAGACTTGGCGTAGTCCATGCTCTGGCATTCGAACCAGTAGGGCGTGCCGTGGTCGCCGAACTCGGAGTAACCCTTGTGCTTGTCCGGCTGCCAGAACCCGATCGCCGCGCCCGCTGTGTCGAAGGCCATCAGCATCGTGCCCTCCTCGCCGATGGCCATCGGGGGCACCATGATCGAGCCACCCGCCGCCTCGACTGCCTTCACCGTGGCGTCGGCGTCCTCGGTGTGGAGGTACACCGTCCAGATGTCGGGAGGTCCGGCGCCTTCCATCACCGGGCTCAGCCCCGCGACACGTTTGCCGTTCTTGAGGAGGTTGCGGTAGCCGCCGAACTCCTCGTCGGGAGCCTCGGCCTCCCAGCCGAAGATCGCGCCGTAGAACTCCTCGGCCTTCGCGGTGTCACTGCTCATCAGGTCGAACCAGATCGGTGCCCCCGAGGGGGCCGCATACTCTGCCATTTTCTGTGTCCTCTTCCTTGTTCCGCACAATGTGCTGGGCAACTGCTCGTCGACACACTTCTGACCGACAGGGTCGCGCAAACTCATCGGTCGCGGACCGCGTTGGGGGAGAGTCGACTCATATCCACCGGGATGGGCCATGGCACGCTGGTCGGATGACGACGCACTCGGCCACCGTCGAACGACTTCGCACCACGGCGTGGCCGGTGATGCTGGCCGGCGGACTGCTACTGGTCCTGCTCGCGCAGGTCCAGTGGGTTTGGACCGACGAAGGTGTGGAACCGTCGATCACCGGGTTGGGACACGTCAAGATCCTGGGGGCCAGCGACGACGACGTCGCGTTCTTCTTCGAGGACAAGACGGACCGGCCGGGTCTGAGCGTGGTCGTGGCGGGGGCGGTGATCGCCGTCGTCGCGGCCCTGGGCTGGTGGCGTGCCCGACTCCGGCCGTCCGCCATCGGAGTGATCGGGCTCGCGTCCATCGTCGCACTGGTTGTCGGCGTTAGGGTGCTGAGTGACCCTGCCGCGCAATTGTTCTCCGACTCGGTGTCGGAGGCGCTGGGTGCAGACCTGCCCGCGATGCAGGCCGGTTACGGACTGATCGGGACCGTCGTGGTCGCGGCCCTGTTGCTGGTGGTCGTCGTGGGATGGGTGCTCACGACGTGGTGGCCGCGCCCGACGCTCAGCCAAACCGACGAATCGTCTTGATGTAGCCCATGTTCTTCAGTTTCGTGAAGCCGATCGGGACGCCGTTGGGGCCGTAGGCGTTGAACACGCGGCCCGCGCCGGCGTAGATGCCGACGTGCCCGGCGTCGCGGCCGAAGATGATGATGTCGCCCGGTGCGAGTGCCCGGAACGGGATCGCGTGTCCGACCTTCGCCTGCTGCTGGCTGGTCCGGGGGAGGTGGACGCCGGTCGTGTAGAACGCCCACCGCACCAGCCCGGAGCAGTCCCACGAATGCGGGCCGACGCCGGCCCACTTGTACGGCTTGCCGATCTGGGTGATCGCCGCCCCGAGTGCGTTGAGGCCGACGGTGGTCGGCACCGGCAGGTAGACGTGAACCGACCCGGAGGAGTCCGACGATCCCGCGGCCGCGGCACGACCGGTGTCGAGGAGTGGCGAGCCGGCGAGCGGAACACCGACCGACAGCGCGGCGGTGAGTGCGATGGTGCAGGTCACGCGCGTGGCACGCGTCATCGGTACGGACATGACGACAGCTTGGCCGAGGTGGCCCGGCGTGTCGCCCGTCGTTCCCCAGGTGTGACGAAGGTGTGACCGCTGTGATGCCTGAGGCTTGTGTTAACTAATGGTGCTGTAGCTCTGGTTAATTGCCGGCGCCGATGTCACCAGTAGCCGTCGGGATCCGAGGCGGGGGACTCGGCAGGAATGATGCCCTCGGTGACCCCGTGGTCGATACTCGCCGACAATCGGGCACAGGTGGGCATCATCGCGCCGGGGAGCAGCGGGCCGTTCCCCGTCTCGCCGTTCCCGCCGTCGCCGCCGGCGCGCATCTGCTCGAGGCCGAGGCAGCGCTCCCGGGCGTCGGCGTTCCACTGCACGCTGGTGTGGAACGAACTCGTCTTCTTCACGAGCACGCAGGCGTGGCACGCCCGGCACTCGATCTCGCGCATCCCACCCTGCAGATAGTGCTCGCGGTCGCGGCGGGTGGCCTCGTGAACCCGGGCGAGCCGGTCCGGATCGTCGTGGAAGTCGGGCGCCTTGGCCCAACGGTCGGAACCCACGCGAACCCCTGCTGCCCGGGTCATCATCAGACCTCGGCCTTGTCGGCGGAGTCCGAGGCCGCGGATTCGGTCGCTTTCTCGGCCTCTTGGCGACGCAGGTTCTCCTGGATCTCCTCGTTCCAGCTCTCGAGGGCCTTGGAGGTGTCGATCTCGTACTCGAACCGGCCGGTCATCTCGTCGGTGACCTCGGCCTTGTCGACGTAGAACTGGTCGTACCAGCGGCGGAGCTGGTAGACCGGGCCGTCCTCCTCGACGAGCAGGGGATTGTCGATACGGGTCTTGTTCTTCCAGATCTCGACGTCCTGCAGGAAGCCCACCTCGACGCCGGCGCTGATCTTCGTCGCCATCTTCGACGCCTGCTCGGCGGTCAGGCCCTCGGGGACCTTGGCCATCACGCCGTACATCAGGACGAAGGAGTTCTCGTCGATGGGGTAGTGGCAGTTGGTGAGGATGGTCTCCACGGCATATCCGCCGTAGTACTGGATCATCGGATTCAGCATGTACGACGGCCCGTAATACGCCGCGATCGATTCGAGGCGGCTGTCGCCGTAGTTGGTGCCGAGGGTGACATCGGGCCGGCCATGCGAATTCATGTACTGCGCCGCGATCTCACCCTCGAAGACGTTCTTGAAGTAGTCCGGGAGTGCGAAGTGCACATAGTAGAAGTGCGCCATGTCGACGACGTTGTCGATGATCTCGCGACAGTTGGACCCTTCGATGACGATGCGGTTCCAGGTCCACGGCGTCCACTCGTCGGACCCGAACTCCTCGAGTTCGGGAATGATGCACTCCTCCGGGGGAGGGTTGCCCTCGGGATCGTTGTAGACGAAGACCTGGCCGTTGCGGACCATCGACGGCCACGAGCGGGTCTTGGCGAGCTTCGGATTGCGCTTGGCGTAGGGCACGCCGGCGCAGCGTCCGTTGCCCTTCCACAGCCAGCCATGGAACGGGCACGCCACGTTGTCGCCGGACAGCCTGCCCTGGGAGAGGTCGCCGCCCATGTGTCGGCAGAAGGCGTCGAGTACGTTGACCTCGCCCTTGGTGTCCACCCAGGCCACCAGCTTGGTGCCGAAGATCGTGACCGAGTGGGGCTTGCCGTCGGAGAATTCCTCGAGCAGTCCGAGGCAGTGCCATCCCCGCGCGAAGCGGGTGGGTGGCGCACCCGTGTCGATCTCCCGGATGCCCACGTCCGCCCCGTCGGAGGCGGCGGCTGCGCTCGGCGCACCGGGGCTGCTCGGGGTCATCGTCTCGGGTCCTGAAGACATGTGCCCTCTCCTGTCTGTGGCTCGTGTCGCGTCGAAGAACTGTACCCAATACTAGAACACGTTTCAGATTTGTCAGCCCGATCGCCTCCTTCGAGGGCGATCGGGCCTGTACATGGGCATAAAGTCGCAGTGCTCGACAGAAATGAGAACGTGTTCTAATCTCGAACTCGATGGTTACAGCGGCCGGCGTGCCGGTCGAGGGAGAGACGAGTAGGAGCAGGCGAGATGCCAGCACAACGGAGCGAAGCCGCCGAGCAGGTCCTGGAGAAGATCAACGTCCTGCTCCCGGAACTCGAGCAGCGCGCGCAGTCGACCGAGGATCTGCGCCGCATCCCCGACGAGACCGTGTCGAGCCTCGAGACCGCAGGCTTCTTCAGGCTGCTGCAGCCCGAGCAGTGGGGTGGCTACGAGGTGGACCCGGTCACCTTCTACGAAGCGGTCCGCCGCATCGCGTCGGCGTGCGGGTCCACCGGGTGGGTCTCCGGCATCATCGGCGTGCACAACTGGCACCTCGCGCTGTTCGATCAGCAGGCACAGGAAGACGTATGGGGTTCGGACACCAACGTCCGCATCTCGTCGTCGTACGCGCCGATGGGTATGGGTGAGGTCGTCGACGGCGGCTACAAGGTCAATGGTTCGTGGGCGTGGTCGTCGGGTTGCGAGACTGCTGACTGGGTCTTTGTCGGGGGTCCGGTCATCAAGAACGGCAAGCCCGTCGACTTCGTCAGCTTCCTGATCCCCCGCGAGGACTACACGATCAGGGACGTGTGGAACGTCGTCGGCCTGCGCGGCACCGGGTCCAACACCATCGAGGTCAAGGACGTGTTCGTGCCCCGGCACCGCATGCTGAGCATGCGCACGATGTCGATGGGGCAGAGTCCGGGCCTGGAGCGCAACACCGCGCCGGTGTACAAGATGCCCTGGGGCACAATTCATCCCAGCACCATCGCGACACCGATCGTCGGGATGGCCTATGGCGCCTACCGCGCCCACGTCGAGCATCAGGGCAAGCGGGTCCGGGCCGCCTACGCGGGCGAGAAGGCCAAGGAGGATCCGTTCGCCAAGGTCCGGATCGCCGAGGCCGCCAGCGACATCGACGCCGCCTGGCGTCAGCTGTCGGGCAACCTGCAGGCCGAGTACGACCTCATCCTCGCCGGCGAGGAGATCCCGATGGAGTTGCGCCTGTCCGCCCGGCGCGACCAGGTGCGCGCGACCGGACGGGCGATCGCCGCGATCGACCGGCTCTTCGAGAACTCGGGCGCACACGCCCTGGAGAACGGGACGCCGATCCAGCGCTTCTGGCGCGATGCCCATGCCGGACGCGTGCACGCAGCGAACGACCCCGAACGCGCCTACGTCGCATTCGGCAACGGCGAGTTCGGGATTCCCATCGGCGACACGATGGTGTGACCCTTCGTGACGCTCGCAAGCTCGCTCCTCAGGGAGCAGGGGCCAAGGCTCGCAAGCTCGCTCCTCAGGGAGCAGGGGCCAAGGCTCGCAAGCTCGCTCCTCAGGGAGGTGGAGGCGCGTCCCCTGCTCCCTGAGGAGCCCGGAGCTTGCGGAGGGCGTCTCGAAGGGCCTGGTCAGCACCGCCGGCAAGAGCACACAACAGGAGTCAGCAGATGAGTGACAGTCCGATCCGCTCGTTGGGGTACATGAGGATCGAGGCCACCGACATCGGGGCGTGGCGGACCTACGGCCTCAAGGTCCTCGGCATGATCGAGGGTTCCGGTCTCACCGAGGGCGCCCTGTATCTCCGGATGGACGACTTCCCCGCCCGGCTGGTCATCGTGCCGTCCGAGCACGACCGGCTCGCGAGCGCCGGCTGGGAGGTCGCGAATGCCGCAGAGCTGCAGAATGTCCGGGATCGCCTGGCACGTGCGGGGGTGGTCTTCCGGGAGGGCAAGGACGAGGAGATCGCCGACCGTCGCGTCGCCGAGATGATCGTCTTCGACGATCCGGCGGACAACACCCTCGAGGTCTTCCACGGCGCCGCGCTGGAGCACCGGCGCGTGGTCAGCCCGTATGGGCACCGATTCGTCACCGAGGAACAGGGCCTGGGCCACGTCGTACTGACCTGCTCCGACGACAAGGCCGCACTCGAGTTCTACCGGGACGTACTGGGATTCAAGCTCCGCGACTCGATGCGGTTGCCTCCGCAGGTGGTCGGCCGCGAAGAGGGCGACGAGGTGCCGTGGTTGCGGTTCCTCGGGTGCAATCCACGGCACCACTCGCTGGCGTTCCTGCCGATCCCGAACAGCACCGGCATCGTGCATCTGATGGTCGAGGTGGAGAACGCCGACGACGTCGGGCTCTGTCTGGACCGGGCGTTGCGCAAGAAGGTGCCGATGTCGGCCACTCTCGGCCGCCACGTCAACGACCTGATGCTGTCCTTCTACATGAAGACGCCCGGCGGCTTCGACGTCGAGTTCGGCTGTGAGGGAAGAACCGTGAAAGACGACGAGTGGATCGCCCGGGAGAGCACGGCCGTGAGTCTGTGGGGGCATGACTTCAGCGTCGGGTTCAAGGGCTGAGATGCCCTCGGACGCCCAGACCCAGCAACCGCGGTCGCCATACGGGTCCGCCGACTTCGATTCCCGCCAGTTCCGGACCGCGATGGGCCAGTTCTGCACCGGGGTCACCGTCATCACCACGCTCGACGACGAGGGCAAGCCGGTCGGTTTCGCCTGCCAGTCCTTTGCCGCGCTGTCGCTCGACCCGCCACTAGTGCTGTTCTGCCCGATGAAGACCTCCCGGAGCTGGAAGGTGATCGAGAAGACGGGCAAGTTCTGCGTGAACGTGCTGTCGAACCGGCAGCAGGACGTCAGCGCGGCGTTCGGCGCCCCCGGTGACGACAAGTTCGCGAACATCACCTGGGACCCGTCGCCGGCCGGCCTTCCGGTCATCCGTCACGGACTCACCTGGGTCGAGTGCGACGTGGACAGCGTCACCGACGGCGGCGACCACCACATCGTCATCGGGCGTGCGTTGACCCTCGGAGAAGTGCTGCAGGACAAGCCGTTGCTGTTCTACCGTGGCGGCTACCTGTCGACCGAACACCCGCGGGTCACGCCCGCACAGGCAGAGCTGGAGAATTTCCTGACATGGACGGGCGGGGACACCTGGCTATGACCGTCGACGACGCGACGAGCACCCATACGACAAGCACCGACACGGCGAGTTCCGCACCACCACTGGTCACGCAGCCGCTCCTGGACGCGATCGCGGAGGCCGAGAGGCTGGTGGCGTCGGCCGACTTCGCCGAGACCGACCAGGACCTCGCCGAGGGCTACGACTACCTCGCGGGCAGCATCGCCGCGATCGTCCAGCTGGTGCGAGCCCGGTCTCTGTCGCACCCGAACTTCGTGACGTCCACCGGGCCGTCGACGAAGATGGGCCTGGACAACCCGGACACGCTCTACTACCACGCCGACGTCGAGCCCACCGGCACATACCGCGTGCGCGGCCGCCGCGGTAGCACGGCGGATCTGAGCTTTCAGGTGCTGCGCGGGGACTACACGGCGTCGTCGGTGCCGGGCGGCGAGGACGCCTTCGACGACCGCCGACTGACCATCGCCTCCGACGGCTCGTATGAACTGACCTTCGGCCCGCCCATCCCGGACGCGCCGGACGACTACTTCCCGCTCGGCGAGGGCGCCTCGATGCTCGCGGTGCGCGAGGTCTACTCCGACTGGTCCGAACGCAAGGGATCGATCACCATCGAACGGGTGGACACCGTCGGAACCGCGCCGGCGGAGCCGGACCTGGCACGGGTGTCGCGCCGGTACGCGACGGCGGGCAAGATGCTGACGGCCCGCATCAACACCTGGTTCAACTTTCCGAAGTGGTTCTACCTCGACGAGCCGGTCAACACCTTCACCGAGCCGCGGCAGACCCCCGGCGGGCTCAGTACGCAGTTCTCCTCGGTCGGTCATTTCCGGCTCGGTCCGGACGAGGCGATGGTCATCACCATCCCGCGGTCCGACGCCCCGTACCAGGGCTTCCAGCTCGGCAGCATGTGGTACATCTCGCTGGACTACGTCAACCACCAGACCAGCCTGAACTCCGCTCAGGCGCAGGTCGATCCGGACGGCATGATCCGGATGGTGGTGTCGCATCGCGATCCGGGCGTCGCCAACTGGATCGAGACGACCGGCCGGTCGAAGGGCATCCTGCAATTCCGCTGGCAGCGCAGCGATTCGCCGATCGGTCCGGACCTGGGTCCGACCGCGCAGGTCGTCGCCTTCGATGACGTGGCCGACCATCTGCCGCACCTCGACCACAACCGGATCGACGCCGACGGCTGGGCGGAACGGATCGCGGCACGTCAGCGTGCCTTCGCCGAGAGGATGCTGGGATGAGCGCGCAGGGGGGTCTGCTGGCCGACAAGGTGGTCGTGGTCTCGGGCGTCGGTCCGGGACTGGGGCGCTCGATCTGCCTGCGTGCGGCCGCCGAGGGCGCGCGGGTCGTCCTCGCCGCCCGTACGGAATCGCGCCTGAAAGAGGTTGCCGCCGAGATCGACGCGGCCGGCGGGACCAGTCTGGTCGTCCCGGCCGACATCACCGATGACGCCGCCGTCGACAACCTGGTCGCCACCACCGTCGCCGAGTTCGGCCGAGCCGATGTGCTGGTCAACAACGCCTTCGCACTCCCGTCGATGAAGCCGTTGTCCCGCACCGACTTCGACCAGATCGCGAGCAGTATCGACGTCACCGTGCTGGGCACGCTGCGTGTGATCCGCGCGTTCACCGGAGCGCTGGCCGAGGCCGACGGCTCGATCGTGAACATCAACTCGATGGTGATCCGGCACTCCGAACCCCGTTACGGCAGTTACAAGATCGCGAAGTCGGCATTGCTGGCGATGTCGCAGTCGCTGGCCTCCGAGCTCGGCGACAAGGGGATTCGCATCAACTCGGTCGCACCGGGTTACATCTGGGATGACCAGCTGAAGTGGTATTTCGGCGAGGTCGCCAAGAAGTACGGCATCTCACCCGACGACGTCTACGAACAGACGGCGTCGAAGTCCGACCTCAAGCGATTGCCGGAGCCGGACGAGATCGCCGATGCCGTCGTGTTCCTCGCCTCGCCGATGGCGCGTGCCATCACCGGGCACACCCTGGACGTGAATTGCGGTGAATACCATGACTAGTGCGGCACGTACCGACGTCGGCACGATCGAGGACCTGCATTCCTCGGCGACTCGCGCCACCGGCCTCGACGACTTCGGGGACACCGACTACCTCGAGCCCCTGGGCATCCTGCTCGAGTCGTACCGGTCCGAGGCGGGACTGACCGAGCTGGGCAGCAAGATGTTCCGCTTCTTCCTCAAGGGTGCGCTGGTCGCCCGGCTGCTCAGCGAGGCGTCGTGGAAGGCGAACCCCGGGTACGCCGAGGTCGAGGTGACCCGGCCGATCTTCGTGACCGGCCTGCCCCGCACGGGAACGACTGCGCTGCACCGCCTGCTGGCCGCCGACCCCGCGCATCAGGGCGTCGAGATGTGGCTGGCGGAGTTCCCGCAGCCCCGGCCGCCGCGCGACACCTGGTCCGACAACCCGGTGTACCAGCAGATCCAGGCCGGCTTCGAGCTGCACCACGTCGAGAACCCCGAGTTCATGGGGTTGCACTACATGGACGCGGGCGAGGTCGAGGAGTGCTGGCAGCTGCTCCGGCAGAGCGTCATGTCGATCTCGTACGAGTCACTGGCGCACGTCCCGACCTACTCGCAGTGGCTCAGCCGCCAGGACTGGACGTCGGCGTACCTCCGGCATCGCAAGAACCTGCAGCTGATCGGGCTCAACGATCCCGGGAAACGCTGGGTGCTGAAGAACCCCAGCCATCTCTTCGCGCTCGACGCGCTCATGGCGGCGTATCCGGATGCCCTGGTGATCCAGACGCACCGGCCGCCCAGCACCCTGATCGCGTCGATGTGCAGCCTGGCCGAGCACGCCACCCCGGGATGGTCGACGACGTTCACCGGTGCGCAGGTCGGCCAGGACCAGCTCGAGTTGTGGTCACGCGGACTCCGGGAGTTCTCGGCGGCGCGCAAGCGTTACGACCCCGCCCAGTTCCTGGACATCGACTTCACCGACCTGCGGTCGGACCCGATGGGCACCGTCGAACGCGTCTACGCGGCGCTCGACACCCCGATGTCGGAGGCGGCGCGGGCCGCGGTCACCGCTCTCGACGAGGAGAGCCAGACGGGGGCGCGCAAACCCCAACACCGTTATCAGCTCGCCGATTACGGACTCGACGAGGCGACGGTCGAGGCGGCCTTCGCCGTCTGAACCCGATGGCCGGTCGGGCGCTCTACAGTGCATCGCATGACAGAACCGGAGAACCGACAGTCGCCGGAGGGATTGAGCCGGCTCATCGCATTCGCCGACGCGGTGGTCGCGATCGCGCTGACACTGCTGGTGCTCCCGCTCGTCGACATCGCCAACGATCTGCGTGAGGACTCGTCGGTCGCGGACGTGGTGTCCGACAGGTCGGTCGAGTTGGTCAGCTTCTTCATCAGTTTCGCCGTCATCTGGATCCTCTGGCGTCAGCATCATCAGACGATGGAGTACTTCCGCGCCTACGACCACACGCTGATCAATCTCCACTTCGTCTGGTTGCTGACGATCGTGGCGCTGCCGTTCGCGACGGCCCTCGTCGACGGCGCGCATGTGGAGCAGGCCAACATTCTCTACATCGGAGTGCTGGCTGTCTCCGTGGGGTCTCTCATCGCGATTGCGGAGTGGGGCCGTCGACATCGGGAACTGCTCGCCGACGACGACGCGACGAACCGGTGGGCGGCGTCGTCGAGCGGAGTCAGCACGCTTCTGATCCTGGCGGTCGCGTTGGTCGTCGCGATCGTGTTCCCGCGCAGCGGAAATCTCCCCCTGGTGCTGCTGGTGCTCACCGACCCGATCGAGCGGACGGTCGCCCGCCGACGCAGCCGGCGGGACTGACCGCGTCAGCGCAGCGAGCGCGCGAGTTCGGCCA
Organism: Gordonia sp. ABKF26; assembly: GCF_041103195.1. NCBI lineage: Bacteria > Bacillati > Actinomycetota > Actinomycetes > Mycobacteriales > Gordoniaceae > Gordonia > Gordonia sp. ABKF26. The sequence goes on along the minus strand of NZ_JBGCVZ010000003.1, from coordinate 5,021,667 downwards.
CGGCGGTGTGCGGCGCGCCGAACATCTGCGAGGTCGCCTGAGCGCGTTTGAAGTACAGCTGGATGTCGTGTTCCCAGGTGATGCCGATCCCGCCGTGCAACTGGATCGCCTCGCCCGCGACACGACGGTAGGCGTCGGAGCAGTATACGTGGGCGGCCAGTGCCAGGTCACCGGCATCGGGATCGTCGGCGGCGATCGCGGCGACGGCGGCCCGGGCGATCGACCGCGCCGTCTCCACCGACACGTACATGTCGGCCATCCGATGTTTGAGTGCCTGAAACGACCCGATGGTGCGGCCGAACTGCTTGCGGGACTTGGTGTAGTCGACGGTGAGGTCGAGGGCTCGCTGGGCGCCCCCGACCTGCTCGGCGGACAGCAGGGCCCACGCGAGCGCGCGGAGGCGGGTCGCGAGATCGTCCGGTGCCGGGATCGCCGTGGATGCGACCTCGTCGAAACGCACCGACGACAGGGCCCGGGTGGGGTCCAGGACGGGCATCGGCGAGACCGACACGCCGTCCGCATCGGCGGCCACCTCGTGCAGGGTCACATGCGTGCCGGGGCCGGCCGCGAGGACGAGGAGCACGTCCGCCGACTCGGCGTCGACGACGAAGTGCGCAGTCCCGGAGAGGAGTCCGGCGTCGGCGCGTACGCCGGGAATCTGCCAGCCGCGTTCGCCGGCCCAGCACACCGCGGCCGTCCGTTCACCGGCGGCCAGGGCGGGGAGCAGTCGCGAGGACGCGTCATCGTCGGCCGCGAGGAGGATCGTGCCGGTGGCCAGCGCGGAACCGAGCGCCGGGACGGGACTCAGTGCGGCGCCCAGTTCCTCGAGTACCGCGGCCGACTCCGCCCACGAGGCCCCGGCGCCGCCGAACTGCTCGGGAATCGCCAGCGCGGCCACGCCGATCTCGGTGCACAGCGTCTGCCACAGGCTCGAGTCGATCCGCCCGGGGGCCGACATGGCGGCGCGGACCGCCGTCGAATCGCCGCGGCGGCGCAGCAGATCCCGCACTGCTTCGGCGAGTGCCTCCCGTTCCTCGGCGCTGATCGCCGGCCTCTCGGTGCCGGTACTGACGGTCACAGCGTCTCCAGGATGCGTTGGCGGTGGACGGCGGGGGAGCCCCAGGCATTGAGCAGCGCCCGGGTCTTGGTGATGTACAGCGAGATGTCGTGTTCGGCGGTGTAGCCGATCGCACCCATCACCTGCAGCGAGCGGCGGGCCGAGAGGTCGGCGGCCTCGGCGGCCGCGACCTTGGCCGCGGACACGTCGCGGGAGACGTCGGTGCCCTCCGGCACCTGTCCGTCGATGCCCAGGGCGGCCGCGTGGACGAGGGGACGGGCCATCTCGAGGGCGATCGCCACGTCCGCCAGATGGTGCTTGACGGCCTGGAAGGACCCGATCGGACGGCCGAACTGCCTGCGCGACTGCGCATATTCCGACGCGATGGACAACATCGCCTGACCGAGACCGAGCAACTGCGCTGCAGTGGCCAGGGCACCCGCGTCGGCTGCGTCGGAGGCATCGACCCCGGTCGCCAGTACGTCCCCGGCGGTGACCCGGGACAAGGTGCGGGTGCCGTCCACCGACGCCTCGGTGCTCTGCACCGTCGCGCGCGAGAGCACGCCGGCGTCGACCAGATACACATCGGCGGAGGCGGTGTCGGCGGCCAGTGGCTGGAGGGGGCCGATCGCGCATGTCGCCAGTCGGCCCTCGGCGAGGTCGCTGAGCGGACCCGACACGTCGGCGTCGTGCAGCAGGATCGGCAACACGGCCACGCTCTCGACGATCGGCCCCGGGGCGCAATGGCGTCCGAGCTGTTCGACGGCGACGACCATCTCCACCGCCCCGGCACTGCTGCCGCCGTGTGATTCATCGATCAGCAGTCCACTGATGCCCGCATCGGCGAGCTGCGAATAGACCTTGGCGACGGCCGCGCGGTCGCCGGCCGCCCAGGCGCGCGTGGCGGTCGGCATGTCGGCCTTGCCCAGCATCGCGTCCACCGTCGAGGCGAGGTCCGTGTGGATGTCGGTGAGTCGGAAGTCCATGGGTATCAGCGATCTCCGCGGGGAAGGCCGAGCAGTCGCTCGGCGATGACGTTGCGTTGGATCTCGTTGGTGCCCGCGTAGATCGGTCCGGACAGCGAGAACAGGTAGCCGTCGGTCCACGCATCGTCGAGTTCGGCTGCGGGACCCTGCAGGTCGAGCGCCGTCTCGTGGGCGGCGATGTCCCACTGGGACCAGAAGACCTTGTTGATCGACGACTCCATGCCGAGCGCGCCGCCGGCCGCGAGGCGGCTCACCGTCTGGTAGGTCGACAGTTCGTAGGCGCGCGACCCGATCCACGCATCCGCCACGCGCGCATCGGTGTTCGCCGTCGGCGGGACGTCATCCCGGTTCGACCGCCAGAGTTCGACGAGGCGGTCGGTGGTGGCCAGGAACCGGCCGGGTGCGCGCAACGACAGGCCGCGCTCGTTGGCGGCGGTGCTCATCGCGACCCGCCACCCGTTGTCCACCTCACCGATGACTCCCGATTCACCCGGATCGGACGGGTCGTCGGGGACGAAGACGTTCTCCAGGAACAGTTCCGCGAACCCGGCCTCGCCGTCGAGCTGTGCGATCGGCCGGACGGTCACGCCCTCGCTCCGCAGGTCGAACATGAAGTAGGTGAGCCCCTTGTGGCGCTGCGCCTGCTTGTCGGTGCGGAACAGGCCGAAGGCCCGATCGGCGAAGCTCGATCGCGAACTCCAGGTCTTCTGCCCGTTCAGCAACCAGCCGCCGTCGGTGCGGACGGCGGTCGACCGCAGCGACGCGAGGTCGCTGCCGGCCTCGGGTTCGCTCCAGGCCTGCCCCCAGATGTCGTCGGCGTTGGCCATCCGCGGCAGGATGCGTTCCAGTTGAGCGGGACTCGCGTGCTCGAACAGCGTGGGTGCGAGGAGGAAGATGCCGTTCTGGCTCACGCGTCCGGGCGCGCCCGACCGGTAGTACTCCTCCTCGAAGATGACCCAGTGCAGCAGCGGCGCATCGCGGCCGCCGTACTCCTCCGGCCAGCTGACGACCGACATCCGGTCGGCGGCCATCGTCCGCTCCCACTCGCGGTGCGCCTCGAATCCCTCGGCGGTGTCCATCGACGGGAGAGGTTCGCGCGGAACATGATCGGCCAGCCAAGCGCGGACCTCGGCGCGGAAGGCGTCGGCGGCGTCGTCGAAGAGCAGGTCCACGTCAGCTCCCCGATCCCGCTGCGGTGCCGGTCGATGCCGACGCCTTCATCGACTTCGCGTCCATGCCGCCGAGCGAGTCGCCGCCCGCCTCGGAATTGGCGGCGTGGGCGAAGTGGTGCCAGCCGAAGACCGAGTCCATGGAATTGCGCAGGCCCATCTGGTCTTCGCAGATGTTGACGGCCTTCTTGCTCAGGAACAGACCCTGCATCGGCATGGCGACGGCCTTCTCGGCGATCTCGTCCACCTTGGTCTCGAGCGCCTCACGGGGCACGACGTGGTTGACCATGCCCCAGTCGGCTGCCTGCGTGGCGGTGAAGCGTTCGCCGGTGAACAGGATCTCCTTCGCCCGGCGCGGGCCGAGCACGAAGGCGTGGGCAAAGTACTCGACACCGGGAATCCCCATCCGCGCGACCGGGTCAGAGAAGAACGCGTCGTCGGAGGCGACGATGAAATCGCAGATCCACGCGAGCATGAGGCCGCCGGCGATGCACGCGCCGTGAACCTGTGCGATGAGGGGTTTGGGGATGTCGCGCCAGCGGCGACACATCCCCATGTAGACCTCCATCTCGCGGGCGAGACGCTGATCGGCGCCGGTCTTGTCGGTGTGGTCCCAGTGCAAAACGGCGGCGTTCTCGTAGAAGGTGTCGAAATCGCGCTCGGGCGTACCGATGTCGTGGCCCGCGGAGAAGTGCTTGCCGTTGGCCCGAAGCACGATCACCTTGACCGCGGCGTCGTCGACGGCCTTGCGGAACGCCGCGTCGAGCGAATACGTCATCACCGAGTTCTGAGCGTTGCGGTACTCCGGGCGATTCAGCGTCACATAGGCCACCGCGCCCTCGGGTCCGCCGGTCTCGTAGGCGACCGGTGAGGTGTCCGGGCCGAGATCGTCGGGTCCGAGCGGGGGTGGGATGACGGCGTCACTCATGCCACCGAGCCTAACCTAGCAAGTGCTTGGTTGGTAGTCGGTGACGGCGATCGGCGGCGTCAGGCGTGCGGTGTGGGGTGGTAGGTCAGTTCTTGGATCCGGCCGTCGAGGAGGCGGCTGTCGACGAGATCGAGGTCGAAGTCCGTGGCCGCGCCGATCACCGGCTCGGTGCCGCTCGTGCCGCTGATCACCGGAAAGATCGTCACCCGGACGAAGTCACGAGGCCGGCGGATGACCGTCGCGGGCATCGCGCATCAGGGTGGGCCACTCATCGATCTCGTCGGTGGCGGTGCCCTCGGGGTCGGCCGGCATCATCTCGACGAACTCGCGGAACGTGGTGGCGCCGAGAACCATCCGATGATCTCTCTGCTCCCTGAGGAGCGAGCTTGCGAGCGTCACGAAGGGTCTCGCAAACCCGGTCGCCGGACCCTTCGTGACGGCCCTCCGCAAGCTCCGGGCCTCCTCAGGGGGCAATGGGGGTCGCTTTTCAGATTGGGGAGCAGGGTGCCGCCGGAAGTCATCGGTGGCCCGAGCGGGGTCAGGAGATGACGACGCTCCCGCTGCAACTCGTGGACGGGATGCTCCAGAGTGCGTTCCGGTTGACCGCGCCGAAGGTGACGTTGACGCGGCCCTTGCCGATCTGGTTGACGGGGATCACGAAGTAGTGGACGCCCTGATAGGGCGGGTTCACCCGCACGTTGCTGACCTTCGAACCGCGCTTGCCGGTGGCGAGATTGTGCCAGTCGAGACGGGCCGAGGACTGATACCCGCCGGGGAAGTAGCTGGTGAAGTCGCTGGCGATGTAGGCGTTTCCGGCATATGTGCTGACGATGGCGCGACGCGCCAGGAACGGGACGTCGACGACATTGGGGCTCACGCCGACGCAGTTGGACAGCGGGTATTCGCGAGTCACCGCGTTCGCGTCGCCGGTGGCTGCGACCCCGAGACCGGCGGCCGAGGTCAGTGCGATGGCGGCGGCGGCCAACCGGGTGATCGTCTTCGTGCCGGGCATGTCTCGACTCCCTTGCTGGTGGCGATGATCGCGTTGCGCGATCATCGGTCAGTTTCCCGCAGAAAGCCCGATTCGTGGCGATTTCGGCGCGGCGAGTTCATTCGATCGGCCGATTGTCTTCTCGTCCGAGGTGGAGCGAGATCCCGTCGGCGGCCGCGCGCGTCTCCTCGCCCAGCGTGCGGAGCTCGTCGACATCGAGGGTCCGGTTCGGGCATACGACGATCGCCGCGACCACTCGCCGGGCGGCGTCGAAGACGGGTGCGCCGATCGTGACCACGGGGACACCCGTGCCGTCGGTCGCGCAGGCGTCGATCTCCTCGGGTAGGTAGTCGATGACCGACAGCTCGGTGAGCAGGTCGCCGACCCGCGCCCGCAGGGTGTCCGACATGGTGTCGAGGGAGCTGAGGGCCTCGATCATCGCCACGTGGTCGTCGGTCATCCGCTCGATCGAATAGCCGCGTTCGGCGACGACGTCGAGCACCATGCGGAGGCGGGTCCGGGTGGACTCGGCGGCCTGCGCGATCCAGCTCGAACGGGTCTCGTCCGGATCGAACGCGATGAACTCTCGGCAGATCGGCGGACGCAATCGGATGCGGCTGCCGTTGCGCAACCAGGGATGTTGCGCGGTCTCCGGTGCGACGTGGGGCGGGAAGGCGTGCGAGGCGAGCGTCACCGCGTCCGCCGAGGTGCGCCGGGCGACGAAGGACGGCACGGCGAAACGGTCGCAGAGCTCGCGCGCCGCCGAGGTGGCCCAGCGAACGAGGTGGTCGGCGCCGTCGGCATTGCGGACGAGACCGACGAAGGCAGGTCCGACGGCGAAGGTGCCTGCCGACGGGTCGCGGATCAGCCAGCCGCACTCCACGAGCTCGGAGACGACGGCATGCGCGGTGGCGCGCGACATCGAGGTCTGACGGACGATCTCGGCCAGGGTCATCGACGGCTGCTCGGCGCCCGCGAGGAGTTCGACGATGCGGACGACCCGGGCAGTGGGCGGTGACGCCGCACGTGCCGGTTGACGCGCGGCAGAGAAGTCACCTACGGTTTGTGTCACATTGTCAACACTTAGTGTCGAATATTCGACATGTCAAGGGGGTTGCTCCGGTGGCCATCACCATCGATGCCGACGGCGAACGTCGTCTGGATCGCACCGAGTCCACAACCGATGGTCGTCCGCACCATCGCGGGTACGAGCTCTCGCACCTCGCGGCGCTCGAGGCCGAATCGGTCCACATCTTCCGTGAGGTCGCCGCGACCTTCGAACGTCCGGTCCTGCTGTTCTCCGGCGGCAAGGACTCCGTGGTGATGTTCCACCTGGCGCGGAAGGCGTTCTGGCCGGCGCCGATCCCGTTCCCGCTCATGCACGTCGACACCGGGCACAACTTCGACCAGGTGATCGAATACCGCGATCGCGTGGTCGCCGAGACCGGGGTCCGCCTTCTCGTCAGCTCGGTGCAGGACGACATCGATGCCGGGCGGGTCGTCGAGCAGACCGGCCCGGGTGCCAGCCGCAACCGGCTGCAGACCGCGGCGCTGTTGCGCGGGATCACCGAGAACCGTTTCGACGCCGTGTTCGGCGGGGCCCGGCGCGACGAGGAGAAGGCGCGGGCGAAGGAGCGCGTGTTCAGCTTCCGTGACGAGTTCGGCGCGTGGAATCCGCGCGAGCAGCGACCCGAGCTGTGGCGCCTCTACAACGGGCGTCACGCCAAAGGGGAGCACATCCGGGTGTTCCCGCTGTCGAACTGGACCGAGCTCGACATCTGGCAGTACATCGCCGCCGAGGACATCGATCTGCCGGAGATCTACTACGCGCACCAGCGCGAGGTGATCCCGCGCGACGGCATGCTGCTCGCGAAAACCCGCTTCCTGCAGGAACTCCCGGGTGAGGAGGTGCGGACCGAGACCGTGCGGTTCCGGACCGTCGGCGACGCCACGTGCACCGGGTGTGTGCTGTCCGGCGCGGACGACGTGATGAAGGTGATCGAGGAGATCGAGGTCACCCGGTTGACCGAGCGGGGAGCCACGCGCGCCGACGACCGGATCTCCGAGTCGGGGATGGAAGACCGCAAGAAGGAAGGTTACTTCTGATGGGCGACCTCAACGCCGTCGGCGGCGCGACGGAGATGCTGCGTCTGGCGACCGCGGGCTCGGTGGACGACGGCAAGTCGACACTCATCGGCCGGCTGCTCTACGACTCGAAGGCGATCTTCACCGACCAGCTCGAATCGATCGAGCGCACCAGCGCCGAGCGCGGTGACGAGTACGCGAACCTCGCCCTGCTGACCGACGGGCTGCGTGCCGAACGCGAGCAGGGCATCACCATCGACGTCGCCTATCGGTACTTCGCCACGCCCAGGCGGAAGTTCATCATCGCCGACACGCCGGGTCACGTGCAGTACACGCGCAACATGGTGACCGGCGCCTCGACCGCCGATCTGGCGATGATCCTCATCGACGCGCGCAAGGGTGTGCTGGAACAGACGCGTCGGCATGCGTTCCTGTCGTCGTTGCTCGGCATCCCACATCTGACGGTCTGCGTGAACAAGATGGACCTCGTCGACTGGTCGCAGGAGCGTTTCGACGAGATCTGTGCAGATTTCGTCGATTTCGCGACCAAGCTCAACGTCGTGGATCTCACTTTCATCCCGATGTCGGCGTTGCGCGGCGACAACGTCGTCGAGCAATCCGCGGCGATGCCGTGGTACGAGGGGCGGCCGCTCCTCAATCACCTCGAACACGTATACATCGCGTCCGACCGCAACCTGATCGACACCCGTCTCCCCGTCCAATACGTCATCCGGCCGCAGCGCAGCGACGGTGCCGACCATCGGGCCTACGCGGGTACGGTCGCCGGCGGGGTGCTCGCCAAGGGCGACGAGATCGTTGTCCTGCCGAGCGGATTCAGCACCACGATCACCGAGATCTGGGCGCCGGGAGGCCAGCCGGTCGACGAGGCCTTCGCGTCGATGGCCGTGTCCGTCGAACTGGCCGACGAGATCGACATCGTGCGCGGCGACATGCTGGCGCGGCCCAACAACCGTCCGTACGTCGGGCGCGATCTGGACGCGATGGTGTGCTGGTTCGCCGACGACGCCGAGCTCCGCCCTGGGAACAGGTATCAGCTGCTGTGTGGAACACGGCTGACCCGAGCGCAGGTGAACGGGCTCAACTACCGCCTCGACGTCAACTCGCTGCATCGTGACGAGGAAGCAGAGGGACTGTCGCTGAACGAGATCGGGCGCGTCGTCCTGCACACCCAGGAGCCGGTGACCTTCGACTCCTATCGCCGCAACCGGGACACGGGCAGCTTCATCCTGATCGACGAGGCCACCAATCGCACCGTCGGTGCCGGGATGATCACGGCGCCGGTGAGTCACGACAGCCACGTCGTGTGGCAGGCGACGAAGGTCGACCGCGAGCACCGTCCGCACCGCGGCGCCACGATCTGGTTGACGGGACTGTCCGGCTCGGGCAAGTCGTCGCTCGCGGTCGAACTCGAGCGGCGCTTCGTCGCCGAGGGGCGTCCGGCATACCTGATGGACGGCGACAACCTGCGGCACGGGCTGAACTCGGATCTGGGCTTCTCCGATGACGACCGGCGGGAGAACATCCGCCGGACCAGTGAGGTCGCGGCGTTGTTCGCCGACTCGGGATCGGTGGCGATCGTCTCGCTCATCAGCCCCTTCGCCGACGAACGGCAGCGGGCCCGCGAGATCCACGCCGAGCGCGGGTTGCCGTTCTACGAGATCTTCGTCGACACCCCGCTCGCGGAATGCGAGCGACGCGACCCGAAGGGACTCTACGACCGCGCCCGTCGGGGGGAGATCAGTCAGTTCACCGGCATCGACTCGCCCTACGAGCGGCCGTCGAGTCCGGATCTCCTCATCACGCCCGACGACGGTCCGCCGTCCGAGGTCGCCGACCTCGTCTTGCGTAACCTGGGTCTGTGAGTGCGCTCTGCCACCCGGCGCCGAGCGCTGTTGTGCCACCGGTACCCCGACCGAGAGGAACCCCGTGATCGACGATCGCGCCCTGGCGGGCGAACTGGCCACCGCCGCAGGTGAACTCCTGCTCGACATCCGGCGTTCCAGCGGACTGACGGGGAAGGAGCTCGGTCAGGAGGGCGACCGCCGGTCCGACGAATTCATCCTCGGGCGTCTCGCACAGGAGCGGCCGGAGGATGCCGTGCTGTCCGAGGAGTCGGCCGACGACAAGTCGCGGCTGTCGGCGCCGCGGGTGTGGATCATCGATCCGGTCGACGGCACGCGCGAGTACGGCACCTACGAGCCCGGTGGCGGGCGTACCGACTGGGCGGTGCACGTGGCGCTCTGGTCGGCCGACGACGGGCTGATCGCGGGTGCGGTGGCGCTCCCGGCACTCGGGGTGACCTATCTCGACGACGATTCGACCGTCGAACCGGTGGAGGGCCTGGCCTCGCGGCCCCGCACCGGTGTCCCGCGCGTCGTCGTGAGCGGTTCGCGGCCACCGGCCTTCGCCGACGAGGTGGCCGCGGCCATGGCCGGCGAGGTGCTGCCGATGGGGTCCGCCGGGGCGAAGGCGATGGCGGTCGTGCGCGGCGAGGCCGACGCCTACGTCCATGCCGGCGGCCAGTACGAATGGGACTCGGCCGCGCCCGTCGCGGTCGCGAAGGCGAAGGGCCTGTGGTGCGGGCGGATCGACGGTTCGCCGCTCGTCTACAACAACGAGGACACCTACCTGCCCGACCTCGTCATCTGCCGGCCCGAGTTCACCGAGGTGATCCTCACGGTCACCTCCGAGGGCGCGGGCGGCTGAGGTACGCCACGGTCAGTGCGTGACGACGATCTTGATCGCGACGATCGCAGTCGCGACGAAGGTCACCGCACCGGAGCTGAGAAGCGTTCCGCGGCTTGGCCGCTCGTTGTTGAGTCGATCGATGACGAACACCGTGCCGCCGATGCGCAGCAGGATCACGATCTCGGCGACGAGCTGGGCGGTACGGGGCTCGATCCAGCCGATCAGCCCGATCAGCAGGATCGCGCAGGGCAGGAGCGCCGAGGTCAGGATGGGCACCGAGTCACGGAGATGGCCGAGCGCCTCTGATCGTGTCGGTTGCACCTTTCCGTCGGAGACCCGGCGGGAGACGCCCTCGGCGAAGACGTGCGCGATGAAGGTCGACGCGGCCGTGCCGGCGAGGATCGCGATCCCCACGAAGTCGTCCTCGACGTGCAGCGGGATGAGGACGGCGAGGATGAGGATGTTGCCGTAGATGTAGGCGCTGATCCGTGGGGCGGCGTGCTTGCGGTCGAGCGGGTTGTCGCGGCTGAACAGCGGGCCGTGCAGCAGGGTCCACGGACGAGTGCTCATAGACGCCGAAACTATCAGCGCGGGACCAGTTCGGCGACGACAGCGGCAATGGTGTCGTCGGGCCGACTCAGGCAGACCGTCGCCGCCACGGTCGCCACCTGCTGCACATTCGCGGTCACGTCGAGCTCGGTGAGAACCGCCGCCCGCTCCGCGTCGTCGAGTTCGCGGAACTGCGCGCACGTCATCGTCGACGCGGCGCCGGTCCCGGTGTCGGAGCCGCGCGACGGCGACGCAGTCGTCCGGCTGGTGGTCGCGGATGTGGCGGGGCTGCTGGTCTCGGTGGCGCTCGTGGTCGAGACCACGCTCTCGGGTGCAGGCGCGGGCGCGGGCTCATCGGACGAGCACGCGCCGACCGTGAGCATCGCCAGCGCGGTCATCGTCAGGCCCGCGGCGAGCCGGGTCGGACGGAAACTGCGGGCGGGTACGGACATGCAGGGCTCCTCGTGGAATGTGCAGCGGTGGTGTTGTGATCGGTGGTGTTGTGATCGGCGGTCGGTGTGGCTTCGTGGCTTCGACTCGGCTCCTCGCTTCGCTCGGTGCCGGCTCAACCAGCAGATGGGGTCGGTGCCGGCTCAACCAGCAGATGGGGTCGGTGCCGGCTCAACCAGCGGATGGGGTCGGTGCCGGCTCAACCAGCGGATGGGGTCGGTGCCGGCTCAACCAGCGGATGGGGTCGGTGCCGGCTCAACCAGCAGATGGGGTCGGTGCCGGCTCAACCGGCGGATGGGGGCGGTGCTGTCCGGGCCGACGGGGTGGGTCGGTGGGGCATTCAGCGCATGAGCCCGGAGAGGACGCCCGAGATGGCCGACCGGACGTCGGCGGTCTCGATGCGCATGAGGTCGTCCTGGCTGAGTGCGTCGAAATCGCCGGCACCGCTGAGGCGGAACTCGCGCTCCTCCTCGGCCGCCTCGATGATGTTGCGGATGAAGCGACCGTTACCGGCGAGATCGGTGGCGCGCCGCACGGTGCCCTGGTGTTCGCGGACATCGTGGTACAGCGGAGCGCACGCCTGCTCGATCTCGGTCATCGCCTCGCGGGTCAGCGACGAGTCCCGCTTGCGCGCAATGAATTCGGCGATACGAGCGAGCTCGTCGGGAGTGTAGGAGTCGAAGCGCACGCGGCGGGCGAAGCGCGAGGCCAGGCCGTCGTTGGACGCGAGGAACCGATCGATCTCGGAGTCGTAGCCGGCGATGATGACGACGAGCCGGTCGCGGTCGTCCTCCATCCGCGCCAGCAGCGTGTCGACGGCCTCGCGACCGAACGCGTCGCCGCCGGACAATCCCTGCTGGATCAGGGTGTAGGCCTCGTCGATGAACAGGACACCGTCCATCGCGGAGTCGATCAGCGCCGAGGTCTTGATCGCGGTGCTGCCGAGGTGCTCGCCGACCATGTCGCGGCGGGTCGCCTCCACCACCTTGTCGGACTTGATGAACCCCAGGCCGCAGTAGATCTTGGCGACGATGCGCGCCACCGTGGTCTTGCCGGTGCCGGGCGGTCCGGTGAAGGCGAGGTGCAGGCTGCGCGCCGACGTCGACAACCCGCGGTCGGCGCGGACCTTCGCCAGCGTCGCGGTCGACTGCAGTTTGGCCACCTGCTGCTTCACCGAGTCGAGCCCGATCTGTTCGGCCAGTTCGCGTTGCGCCTCGGTCACCAGGGAGCTCTGCTCATCCGGATCCCCGGACCCCGACACCAGGGTCTCGGCGCGATCGGGCACCGACTTCGGGTCCCACCGGTCGGTGCGCTCGGCGATCTGTTCGGGAGTCGTCGCGGTCACGCGGAGGGAAGGCGAGCGGATGGCCTCGGCCGCGGCCGCGAGCGACGGGTCGCGGGCATAGGCCTGCTCGAACATCGACTTGGCCTTCTCTTCCTGTCCCTGCTCGCGCAGGGCGAGGCCGTAGACGAACATCGCCTGCGTCGAACAGGCCGCGATCGGGCCGTCGACCGCGTTCTGCAGTCGGCGCATGCCCTCGCCGAGCATGCCGAGGTGCACACACGACGTCCCGGCCATGAAGTCGGCGACGGCCTGCATGTAGGGGTCGTTCCACCGATCCGACCTGGTGAGCGACGTCAGGACGTCGGGCCACCGCTGGGTGGCGAAGTGGAGGAAGGCGCGCACGAAGTCCACGATCGGCACGCGATGGGCCGGGGGCACCTCGTCGAGCACGTCTTCGGCACCGGCGAAGTCCGCTCCGCGAACCAGGCTGGCGGCATAGGCCGCGGTCGCCTCGACCGCACTCGACGCCGGGAAGTCGATCATCATGCCCGTGTACCAGCGCCCCGCGATCGTACCGGGCGGGAGTCCGAGCCGGCGCTGCTCCGCGCCGATCGATCCGCGTGCGCGGTAGAGACCCAGGAGGACCTCGTTGCTGTTGTCGCCGCAGGCGAGCCTGCCGATCCAGGCGTCACCCAGGGACGGATCCCACTCCGTCGCGCGGGTGAAGGCCTTGGCGGCCTGGGCGGGATTGTCGACGGGCTCCTGGCCCTCGACGGGGATGTTCAGCGACAGGACACCGAGTTCGAAGAGCGCCCTCGCCTTGCGGACATCGGCCATCGCTTCCCCCTGTGTCGTCCCATCGGCGTACCGAAGCCCCTGTACCGATCTCCCCGGGCGCATCCGCTCGGTCGCCGGGGACAGACTATCGCTAGACCGCCCCGGCGCCGGGTGCAGATCTCCCAGGTCCGCACCCGGACCGCCCCGACGGCCGGAACCGCCCGCGTCCGCCTAGACTGATCAGAGTGAGTGCCCAGGTGGATACCGTCTCAGCCGCTGCCCAGACCCCGGATCATCCGCAACCCTTCCGCGAACTCGGTCTCAAGGACGACGAGTACGCGCGCATCCGCGAGATCCTGGGCCGCCGGCCCACCGACGCGGAACTCGCCATGTATTCGGTGATGTGGTCCGAACACTGCAGCTACAAGTCGTCGAAGGTGCACCTGCGCTACTTCGGCGAGACCACCACCGACGAGATGCGTGCGAGCATGCTGGCCGGTATCGGCGAGAACGCCGGTGTCGTCGACATCGGTGACGGCTGGGCGGTGACCTTCAAGGTCGAATCGCACAACCACCCGAGCTACGTCGAGCCGTACCAGGGCGCCGCGACCGGCGTCGGCGGAATCGTGCGCGACATCATGGCGATGGGTGCGCGTCCCATCGCGGTCATGGATCAGCTGCGCTTCGGCCCGGCCGACGCCCCGGACACCCGCCGCGTCGTCGACGGCGTGGTGCGCGGCGTGGGCGGTTACGGCAACTCGCTCGGCCTGCCGAACGTCGGCGGCGAGACCGTGTTCGACGCCAGCTACGCGGGCAACCCGCTCGTCAACGCGCTGTGTGCCGGTGTGCTGCGCACCGAGGACCTGCACCTGGCCTTCGCCTCGGGCGCGGGCAACAAGATCATCCTGTTCGGCGCGCGTACCGGGCTCGACGGCATCGGTGGTGTGTCGGTGCTGGCGTCGGAGACCTTCGACGACGCGGACGCCGGGAGCGAGGCGAGCGGGTCCAGTGGTGCAGCGGGATCTCGGCCCAACCGCAAGAAGCTGCCGAGCGTGCAGGTCGGCGACCCGTTCACCGAGAAGGTGCTCATCGAGTGCTGTCTCGAGCTCTACCACGCCGGCCTCGTGGTGGGCATCCAGGATCTCGGCGGTGCCGGATTGTCCTGTGCGACCAGCGAACTGGCTGCGGCAGGCGACGGTGGCATGCACATCGACCTGGAGAAGGTGCCGATGCGCGCCGAGGGCATGACCCCGGCGGAGGTGCTCTCCAGCGAGTCGCAGGAACGCATGTGTGCGGTGGTGACGCCGGAGAACGTCGAGAAGTTCCTCGAGGTCTGCCGCAAGTGGGACGTGCTCGCGACCGTCATCGGCGAGGTCACCGACGGTGATCAGCTGGTCATCACCTGGCACGGTGAGACCGTCGTCGACGTGCCGCCGCGCACCGTCGCCCACGACGGTCCGGTCTACGAGCGCCCGGTCGCCCGACCCGACTGGCAGGACACCGTCATCGCGTCGACCACCGAACCGCTGCAGCGTCCGAGCACACCCGATCAGCTGCGCGAGACCTTGCTGACCATGCTCGCCTCACCCGCGCTGTGCAGCCGCAAGTTCATCACCGACCAGTACGACCGGTACGTCCGCGGCAACACCGTTCTCGCCGAACACGCCGACTCGGGCTTGATCCGGATCGACGAGGAGTCCGGGCGCGGGATCGCGCTGGCGACCGACGCCTCGGGCCGTTACACCTTCCTCGATCCGTACCGCGGGGCCCAGCTCGCGCTCGCCGAGGCCTACCGCAACGTCGCCGTCTCCGGTGCGACGCCGAAGGCCGTCACCAACTGCCTCAACTTCGGCTCGCCGGAGGACCCCGCGGTGATGTGGCAGTTCCAGCAGGCGGTCCGCGGACTTGCCGACGGCTGTGCACAGCTCGGCATCCCGGTCACCGGCGGCAACGTGAGCTTCTACAACCAGACCGGGGCGACGGCCATCCTCCCGACCCCGGTGGTCGGTGTCCTCGGCGTGATCGACGACGTGCACCGACGCATCCCGACCGGGATCGGCACCGAACCGGGCGAGACGCTCATCCTCCTGGGTGAGACGCGGGACGAGTTCGACGGCTCGATCTGGGCGCAGGTCAGCCACGATCATCTCGGTGGCGTTCCGCCGCAGGTCGACCTCGAGCGGGAACGACTGCTCGCCGAGATCCTGACCGCGTCGTCGCGCGACGGACTGATCTCCGCGGCACACGATCTCAGCGAGGGCGGGCTGATCCAGACCGTCGTCGAGGCGGCCCTGGCCGGTGAGACCGGCTGCCGGATCCTGCTGCCCCAAGACGCCGACCCGTTCGTCTGGTTGTTCTCCGAATCGGCCGGCCGGGTGCTCGTCGCGGTGCCGCGTACCGAGGAGTCACGGTTCACCGCGATGCTCGACGCACGCACGCTGCCGTGGACGCGGATCGGCGTGGTCGATCAGGGCAGCGACGCGGTCGAGGTCCAGGACTACTTCTCGGTGCCTCTCGCCGAACTCCGCGAGGTCCACGAGGGCACCCTTCCGAGGATGTTCGGCGACGCCGTCTAGTTGCATCTCGCAACGTTGTAGCCTGCGAGGATTCCGTTGTACGTCAATGGAATCAATATCGTTTGCAGACGTGTCGCGCCCGGTGGCGGTCGGTTACGCTCCTTGAGTTCTCTGACCGAGTCGAAAGGGCGCAGATGAGCTACCCCTATGATCCGAACCAGCCGCCGAACTACGGCGCGGGTGGTTACGGACAGCAGCCGTACGGTGGATTCCCGGGCGGCAACCCGGCGGGTCCGGAGCCGGACAACAACCTCGTGTGGGCGATCCTGGCCACGGTGCTGTGCTGCCTGCCGCTCGGGATCGTGTCGATCGTGAAGTCGACGTCGGTCAGCAAGCTGTGGGCGGCCGGCGATTACGCCGGTGCGCAGAAGGCCGCCGACGAGGCCAAGAAATGGGCGATGTGGAGTGCCATCTCGTCGGTCGTCATCTGGGTGCTGATCGTCATCGTCTATGTCATCTTCTTTGTCATCCTCCTCGGCGCCTCCGCGTCCACGTCCACGTACTGAGCGCTTCGAGAGGGCCGTCCTCGGACGGGTCTCGGCCCTCTCGAAGCATCGGTTCCTCGGGCCGGCGACCGTCGTCGCCGGTACCGGGATGGTCTGTGCGGGCGTGTGGTTCGGCGATCCGACGACACCGGGTGGCGCCCTTCCGGTGTGTCCGACCAAGCTGATCTTCGGCGTGACATGCCCTGGTTGCGGATCGCTCCGCGCGATCTATTCGCTGCTCCACGGTGATGTCCCGGCCGCCCTGCACTACAACGCCGTCGGGGTGCTCGCGATGGGGTTGCTGCTCGTCGCCTTCGCGGCATACTGCGTGCGGCTGTGGACCGGCCGCCGGATTCGCAGCTGGCAGCATCTCCGCTACTCCGGCGTCGTCGTACTGGTGGTCGTGGTGGCCTGGTTCGCGATCCGGAACATCCCGGTCGAACCGTTCTGGTCACTCCACGTGTGAACGTCTGGCGGCACCGCGGATCCAGCGAGCCAGCCGCGAACCGGGCTCGCGCACCGGATCGTCGAGGTCGAGCGTCGCCAGGGCCTCGGGATCGTCGGTCGTGATCTGATCGATCCGCAAGTCCAGCAACCGTCTGATGTCCGGGGCGACACGTGGCCCGACCCGCGTGACCGTGTACCCGTCGACCAGACGACGGTTCTCGTGAAAAGCGCCGATCAGATCGTGGCCGCGACGATCGGCCGCCAGGATCAACCGGTTCTCCAGGTAGACCATCTCGGCATCCGGTGATGCCGCCACCGCGCGGTCGACGAAGCCGTCGAAGTCCCTGGATCGGATCGCGGCCTCGGCGGCACCGTGATGGCAAGGGTCGTAACCGATCCGGATGCCCGGCGCGGCCGAGGTCAGCGTCTCGACCGCCGCGGCGTCGCCGCACGACAGGATGTAGTGCCTCGCGTGCGGCGCAACGCTGCGGGCGAACACCGCCACGGCCGCCGGGTCGAGAGCGGCGTCGTCTTCCTTGAAGTCGAGCTGGAGCGACGCGGTGGGCGCGACGTCGACGCCGTCGAAGAGCTCGGTCAGATCCTCGAGCAGGAGCACGCGATCCTCGATGGGTCGGCCGGTGTTGTCCCGCAAGTGCAGGTCGCGCAGGTACGACGCGGGGAGTGCCGACACCGTGCCGGTGCCGGTGGTGGCGTGGTCGACGGTGCGGTCGTGCAGGACGGCGAAGCCGCGCTCGGCGTGGATCACGAGGTCGATCTCGATGCTCGCGCCGAGACGCATGCCCTCGACGATGCGGGTCGCGGTGAACTCCGGATCGTCGGCGCGGCGTCGGCCACGGTGCCACTTGAGCATCGTCCGATGGCCGGCGTGGTCGATGGCGATCGGGGCGGCCGCGGGATCTGAGGGCGACATGGCAGTCACAGCTCCGACCTTAGCGATGCATCTCACCGAATCGACGCGCCGAAGTGGAACGTGTTCTAGTTTGGTTCGCATGACATTGCGCGTGGTCGAGTGGTCGACCGGAACCGTCGGACGACATGCCATCGCCGGGATCGACGCCCGGCCCGACCTCGAACTCGTGGGGGTGTGGGTGTCCGACCCCGCCAAGGTCGGCAAGGACGCCGGTGAGCTGGCCGGTCTCGACCGTGAGCTGGGCGTCGCCGCGACCGACGACCGTGATGCGTTGATCGCCCTGAAACCCGACTGCATCGTGCACACGGCGATGACCGACGATCGCGTCATGGAGTCGATCGAAGACCTCATCTTCTTCGTGGAGAACGGGATCAACGTGGTGTCGAGCGGCCCGGTGGTGCTGCAGTTCCCGCAGGGGATTCTGCCGGATTCGCTTCTGGACCGGATCGCGGCCGCGGGCGAGTCGGGCGGGGCGAGCCTCCACGTCAACGGCATCGACCCGGGATTCGCCAACGACGTGCTGCCGCTGGCGATGACGAGCCTGTCGCAGCGCATCGACGAGGTGCGCTGTCAGGAGATCGCCGACTACTCGACCTACTACCAGCCGGTCGTCATGCGTGACCTGTTCGGCTTCGGCCGGCCCCTGGACACGACACCGCTGATCTTCGCGCCGGGCATCCTGTCGATGGGGTGGGGGAGTGTCGTTCGACAGATCGCCGCCGGCCTCGACCTCGTGCTCGACGAGCCGCTCGTCGAACGTGTCGACCGGGTGGAGGCCGATCGCGACTACTCCACGGTGTCCGTCGAGATCCCCAAGGGGACGATGGCCGCGGTGCGCTTCGAGGTCGTCGGCCAGGTCGACGGCGTGGATCGCGTTGTGCTGGAACACTACACACGCACCCACCCCGATCAGTGCCCGGACTGGCCGTCTCCGACCACGGGGGACGGGTGCTACCGCATCGAGATCTCCGGCGAACCCGAGATGGCCGTCGAGTTCGGGCATCACGGCGAGAACGGCGACCACAACGTGTCCGGCATGATCGTCACCGCGATGCGCCTGGTCAATTCCGTTGCAGCCGTTGTCGATGCGAAGCCAGGCCTGGTCACCGCACTCGATCTCCCGCTCGTGACCGGCCGGGGGTTGTTCGCGCGGAAGTAGTCGCTCTCGACGACGGTGGTCGGGGTGATCCGAACTTGTGGGAGGTGTCGATGGCCTTGATTTCCGCCTGCACCATCGTGGGCGGCCCGCACAGATGGGCCGCATTGGTTACGGCGTATCGCGCCGTCCACTCGCCGTCGGCGCAAAGTCGGTCGAGTTGCGCTGCGATCACACGTGGTCGGTGAGTATGCGTGCGAGTTCTGCTTCGACTGGAGTAAGGGATCGGGTGATGAGATCTTCCGGCAATGTTCGCGGGTGGACCAATTCGCGGTAGGCGAGTTCGAGGCGCCGGCCGCTGTCGCCATAGCCGACGGCGTCGGCGCGCGACAGGTCTGGGCGTGGTTGATCGCCGG
The DNA here is from genome assembly GCF_041103195.1 of Gordonia sp. ABKF26. NCBI lineage: Bacteria > Bacillati > Actinomycetota > Actinomycetes > Mycobacteriales > Gordoniaceae > Gordonia > Gordonia sp. ABKF26. The sequence goes on along the minus strand of NZ_JBGCVZ010000003.1, from coordinate 5,002,730 downwards.
ACCGGGTTGGTGGTCCGTGGATCTCGTTGCGCACGGTGTTCAGATGTTCGGCGAATCGCCGGGGTATGTCGGGTCGGCGGTTGATGCGTTCGGGGTTGGGTGGCGCGCCGGGCTCGGCATTCAACCGCCAGAGGCAGCGGCCTTCGTCGGGTCCGGACCGTTCGATTCGCGTGGTGTATTGCCCGGGTTGGTCGCCGACCATCCGGTTGTGCCGCGGGCAGGCCGGGGCGAGGTCGTCGATGTCGGTGAGACCACCCTTGGCCCAATCCTTCTGGGCGTGATGGAGTTCGACGTGGGTGGCGGGCTGGTCGCATCCGGGTGCGGAACAGACTTCACCGTCGGGGCGGGCGAAGGAGACGAGGCGTTGTTCGCGGGTGGCGAGACGCTTGCCCCTACCGAAATGCAGCGGCACCGCGGTGGCGTCTTTGAAGATCGCCAACCACGGCTGGATCTCGCCGGCCATCGCGATCAGGTCGGGGATGGGCAGCAGGGTGCCGGTGGCGGTGGTGGCGAGTCCGGCTTCACGGATCAGATCATTGAGGTCGCCTTTGATGATCAGTTGCACGGGCAGCCCGCGGTGCGAGGTTCCGAGCGTGCCGTCGGCGAAACCGGCGGTGAGTGCGGCGTCCAGTGCGTCGTGATTGGTCTGGGCGGGGGTGCGTTGGTCGCGGTCGGCTGCGAGGGCCAGGGCGTCGGAATCGGCGGTGCCGGCCGGCCCGCTGGGCGAGTTCGGGTCGTCGGGGTTGTTGAGTCCGGGTTTGCCCCAGACGGCGAACATCATCGTGAGTCGGGCGGCGAGTTCAGGGGTGAGGGTGCCGGAGATGGTGGCGGTGCCGTCGGCGCGTTGCCGCCCGATCCACACGCCGCGGCGTCGTTTCTGGTCGGTGTCGTCGGACAGGGTGCCGTCCGGGTCGAGATGGGCCAACAAGCGCGCGCCCAATTGGGTGATGTCGGCGGGTGTGTGGTCGGCGGCGATCTCGGCCATCTGCCGTTCCGCAGCGACTTTCACGTCGTGGTCGACAGCGTTCGGGATGCGGTCGAGGACGTCGAGGACGTCGAGGGCGGATTGGACGTGTGCGGTGCCGACGGCGCCTCGCGCGAATGCCTCAGCCAGGCAGGGGTGTTCGGGTTCCAAGATTTCACCGCCGAGGCTGGTGCGGGTGGCGGTGGCGTCCATCTGCTTGCGTCGGCGCGTCGGGTTGGAGACCCGCAGCCGGTGGGTCATGAACTGCATGAGGGTTCGGCAGCCGGCCTTGCGGGGGAGGTCGCGGGCTTCGACCTGATCCATCTGCCGGTCACCGGCAACGGTCAGGCGTGCGATGGCACGTTCGGTATCGGCTGCCACGTCAATCAACTCGGCATCGGTACACGGCGACAGGTCCACAGTCTGCAATTTGTCGAGAATCGCATGCAGCTCGGCCACCAGCTCGACGGCACGCGGTTGCGGCGCCGCCGAATCGTCGTCGACGTGTGTCGTGTCGGCCATGACGGTCACCTCCCCCGGGAGCCGTTGCTGCGAATGTACGTTCGAGTGTACACGATCTCGGCGCATCTGGTCGCGAAAAGCTCTGTCCAGCAATCTGTATGGTCTCTTGTGATGGTGAAGGGAGCTTGTCGGCGGCAACAGATATAACCTAGCGGAACAACGAACATCCTCGTTGCAGTCAACCGGGCGTTGTCACCACGACGGCAGCCCGCGCGCTTCTAATTGGGCACGTAGGTTCTCCCGACCGTGCAACGACTCTGCGCCGGCGAGCCGGGCGAGAACCCTTGTGCTCCAGTCGCCGTCGAGGCCATGCCGGCTGTTGTATCCGGTCAGGGTTTCGTCGTAGGTATCGACGTGCGAGTCCGCGGCCGCGGCGTCGTAGGTCTCCCGGTGGAGAACGGCGGCTTGGGGGAGGCGGGGTTTGACGCCCGCAGGCTCGGTGGGGTCGGGTCGGCCGATCGCCAGCCCGAAGGTTGCGATCGCATGGTCGGGCAATCTCAGCTCGTCGGCCACCTCTAAGGGGTGATTACGGATTGCGCCGACGAACACCGTGCCGAGGCCCAGTGATTCGGCGGCGACGACCGCGTTCTGGGCGGCGAGTGCGGTGTCGACGAACCCGATGATCGTGGATTCCAGATAGTCGGTCGCATCGAGCGGCACTGCCCGGCGCGTAGCGAGGCGCCGGGCACGGCCGAGATCGGCGACCCAGACCAGGAACAGCGGCGCGTCGTCGATGAACCCCTGGTTGTTGGCCAGCACCGACAACCGGCGCTTGCGATCCGGATCTCGCACCGCGATCACGCTCCACGCCTGCAGGTTCGACGCTGTCGGGGCCGACTGTGCCGCCGCGACGATGGCGTGGAGCCGGGCATCATCGACGGGATCCGGCAGGAACCGACGGACCGAACGGTGCGCCAGCTGAACGCCGAGGACCTCGCTGACCACGTCGAGGGTGGCTTCGGGGTCGGCGTAGCGTTCGGTGATGGTCATGCCGAGCATGCTGATGCGCGGGGACCGGTGTGACAACCTTCTCGCGCGGACTGGGCGGAAGTCCCCGCGGCGGCGAGCGGAACGTCGCCCTCCGCGCCGGCCATCAACCCTGGCGCGCCTTGAATCTGGGGTTGCCCTTGTTGATCACGTAGATGCGTCCCTTGCGCTTGACCACCTGCGAGCCGGGCTGGGTCTTCAACGAACGGATGGATGCACGGACCTTCAACGGAGCCTCCTTAATGGAAATTGTTTCCATTAAAGCAGCTCCGTCGCCTCGGGTCGACGGCCGGGTCTCAGACCTCCCAGGTGTGTACCGGCTCGCCCTCGTGCATCTGGGTCACGTAGTCGCGCAGCATTCCCTGCAAGGCCTGCGCCCGGCTCTCGCCCGCGCGTTCGCGGGCCGCCACGGCCTGGCGTTGCCAGACCGACCCGGTCTGACGAGAGATGCAGCGGCCCTCGATGACCGAGAGGTAGCGCTTGCGGGCCTTGTCGGAGACCCCGAACCGACGCAGTCCGTCCTCGGCGAGCACGAGGAGCCGGCGGAGGACGAGTTCGTCGGGCCGGACCCAGCCGACGTCGGGCCAGTACAACTGGGACTCCATCCCGGCGCGTGCGCCGGACTGCAGGTTCTCGGCGGCGGCATTGAACGACATCCGCGACCACAGCGGGCGGTCGGACTCGACGAGACCGCGGACGACACCGTAGTAGAAGGCGGCATTGGCCATCGTGTCGACGACCGTCGGGCCGGCGGGCAGCACGCGGTTCTCGACGCGGAGGTGGGCCTGGCCCTCGTGGATGTCGTAGACCGGCCGGTTCCAGCGGTACACGGTCCCGTTGTGTAGGCGCAGCTCGTCGAGGGTCGGGATGCGTCCGTCGTCGAGTTCGGCGAGTGGATCGGTGTCGGTGGAGACCGGGAGGAGGGCGGGGAAGTAGCGGGTGTTCTCCTCGAAGAGGTCGAAGATCGTGTTGATCCATCGCTCCCCGAACCACACTCGAGGCCGCACGCCTTGATTCTTCAGCTCCAGCGGACGGGTGTCGGTGGCCTGCTCGAAGACCGGGATGCGGCTCTCGTGCCACAGCGCGGTCTCGGCGAGGAACGGCGAGTTGCCGGCCAGTGCGACCTGCACACCGGCGATGGCCTGTGCCGCATTCCAATGCGCGGCAAAATCTTCCGGCGCCACCCGGAGGTGCAGCTGGAGGGATGTGCAGGCGGCCTCGGGCAGGATCGAGTCGGTCGAGGTGCGCAGGTGTTCGGTGTGGTGGGCGTCGGTCAGCGGTACGCCGGTGATGTCGATCTCGAGGTCCTCGCCCCGCGCGGCGAAGATCTGCTCGTTCAGCAGGTCGTACCGTGGGTTCGCCGAGATCCAGTGATGGGCGAAGTGTTCGGACCTCAGCGTCGGGAGCATGCCGATCATCACGAGGTGGCTCGAGGTCTGCGCGGCCCGCTGTTCGGCCCGGTTGAGCGACGTGCGGAGCGCCTGTTCGAGTGAGATCGTGTCGTCGGTGGTGAACGGTCGCGGCGAGACGTTGATCTCGATGTTGAACTGACCGAGTTCGGTCTGATAGTCGGGATCGGCGATCGCCTCGAGGACGGCGGCGTTGGCCATCGCCGGTCGCATGTCCTCGTCGACGAGGTTCAGCTCGACCTCCATGCCGAGCAGCGGCTTCGGCGGACGCCCCTGGTCGGTGAACAACCCGTCGGCGAGCATCCGGGCGATCGCTTCCGTCCCGCGCCCCACCTGACGCCGGAAACGAACCCGGTCCTCGCCGGTGAACTGCTGCTTGGACACCTCGGCTCCCATGCGGTCAATACTGCCCGATCCGGGCCGCCCCGAACCCTGTTGGGAGAATGGCCGGGTGCCGCCACGCAGGAGAGTGGATCCAGCAGAGGTCCGAGCCGCAGTGCTGGCCGTCTCGGACTGGCTCGTCGACCCGACCGCGCCGCCGCCGGGACGGGCCGCCCTCGCCGACGCCGTCCGACAGTCGGCCCGGACGCTCGAACAACTGGCGCCCGGGAACTCGGTCGAGGTCCGGGTGCCCCCGTTCGTCGCGGTGCAGTGCATCGAGGGTCCCCGCCACACCCGCGGGACGCCGCCGAACGTCGTCGAGATGTCGCCGCGGACCTGGCTGCTGCTCGTCGCGGGCGTCCTGTCCTACGACGACGCGCTCGCCGCGGGCGACATCGACGCCTCCGGACACCGCGCCGGCCTGGTCGCCGACCTGCTCCCACTGGTCCCGATCGGAGCGTCGGGCGACCGGTGAGCCGGAGTGTGATCCGTCACTCGCCGCCGGTGTCGAGGAATGACCCGCCGGCCCACACTGCTGCAAGATTCGCATCGGGAGCCGACGGACCCGTAAACTCCGTGATGTCTCCCAGCCCACTCGACTGACCGATCCGCAGCCCCAGGGAGCTAGTCGATGCCTGATCATTCGATCGCCAACATGAACCTGCTCGCTCCCACGACGCCGGCGGGGGGATGCTCCGCACGCGGCGCGGGCGCGGTCAACCCGGCTCCGCTGGACGAACCCGAGAACGAACCGCGTGAGGAATGCGGTGTCTTCGGGGTCTGGGCACCCGGTGAGGACGTCGCCAAACTGAGCTACTACGGGCTCTACGCCCTGCAGCATCGCGGCCAGGAGGCCGCCGGTATCGCGGTCGGCGACGGCAGTCAGGTGGTGGTCTTCAAGGACCTCGGACTGGTCAGCCAGGTCTTCGACGAGCAGACCCTCGGTGCGATGAGCGGCCACGTGGCGATCGGCCACTGCCGATACTCCACGACCGGGTCGACCACCTGGGAGAATTCCCAGCCTATCTTCCGCACCACCGACGCCGGCACCGGCGTCGCGCTGGGCCACAACGGCAATCTGGTCAACACCGCGGACCTCGCGGCTCGTGCGCGTGAGCAGGGGATCAAGAGCTCGGCGGCCACGTCGGACTCCGATGTCGTGGGTGCGCTGCTCGCGCACGGCGCCGCCGACAGCTCCATCGAGCAGGCTGCCATGGAACTGCTGCCGACGCTCAAGGGCGCCTTCTGCCTGACCTTCATGGACGAGCACACGCTCTACGCCGCCCGCGACCCGCACGGGGTGCGTCCGCTGTCGCTCGGCCGTCTTGATCGCGGCTGGGTCGTCGCGTCGGAGACCGCCGCCCTCGACATCGTCGGTGCGTCGTTCGTCCGGGACATCGAGCCGGGTGAGCTGCTGGCGATCGACGCCGACGGGGTCCGCAGCTCCCGCTTCGCCGAGCCCACACCCAGCGGCTGCGTCTTCGAATACGTCTATCTCGCCCGCCCGGACTCGGTGATCCACGGGCGCTCGGTCCACTCGACCCGCGTGGAGATCGGTCGGCGCCTCGCCAAGGAGCACCCCGCCGAGGGTGACCTGGTGATCCCGGTACCGGAGTCCGGCGTGCCGGCGGCCGTCGGTTTCGCCCAGGAATCGGGCATCCCGTATGGCCAGGGACTGATGAAGAACGCCTACGTCGGCCGGACCTTCATCCAGCCGTCGCAGACGATCCGCCAACTCGGCATCCGCCTCAAGCTCAACCCGTTGCGCGAGGTCATCCGCGGCAAGAAGCTCGTCGTCGTCGACGACTCCATCGTGCGGGGCAACACCCAGCGCGCGCTCATCCGGATGCTGCGGGAGGCCGGGGCCGCCGAGGTGCATGTTCGCATCGCGTCGAGCCCGGTCCGGTGGCCGTGTTTTTACGGCATCGACTTCGCGTCGCCCGCGGAGCTCATCGCCAATGGCATGGAATCCGAGGCCGGCATGGTCGAGGGTGTCCGGCAGGCCATCGGCGCCGACTCGCTCGGGTACATCAGCATCGACGAGATGATCAACTCGACCGGTCAGGCCGCGTCGGCCCTGTGTGCGGCCTGCTTCGACGGCAAGTACCCGATCGAGCTGCCCAAGGAGACGTCGATGGGCAAGGCCGTCCTCGAACAGATGCTGGCCAGCGCTGCCGGCGACCGGACGGTGGACCCGCTGACCAAGCCGAACGACAACGTCAGCGCGGTCATGCGGCCCTGATTCCCCGCCATCTGCCCTCCGGTACCGTATGACCCGTCGGCGAACACGCCGGAAACAACGTTCGACCGAGATTCTTGGAACGGGAGTGCTGCGGAGATGACGGAGCGGGATGCTGCTGCCGACGAGACGGCCGGGAGCGCGACACCGGCCTCGTATGCGGCGGCCGGAGTCGACATCGACGCCGGTGAGCGGGCTGTGGAACTCATTGCGCCCCATGCCAAGCGTGCGTCGCGTCCGGAGGTTCTCGGCGGGATCGGTGGCTTCTCCGGTCTGTTCGCACTGAAGGGCAACTACCGGGAGCCGGTCCTCGCCGCCGCCAGCGACGGCGTCGGCACCAAACTGGCCGTGGCACAGGCGATCGACAAGCACGACACCGTCGGTCGCGATCTCGTCGCCATGTGCGTCGACGACCTGGTCGTCTGTGGCGCCGAACCACTGTTCCTGCAGGACTACATCGCCGTGGGCAAGGTGGTCCCCGAGACGGTGGCCCAGATCGTCGCCGGTATCGCCGACGGATGTGTCGAGGCCGGTTGCGCGCTCCTGGGCGGCGAGACCGCCGAGCACCCCGGCCTGATGCAGGACAACCACTACGACATGTCGGCCACCGCGGTGGGCGTCGTCGAGGCCGACAACGTCCTCACCCCCGACCGTGTGCGTGCCGGTGACGTCGTCATCGGCATGGGATCGTCGGGATTGCACTCCAACGGCTACTCGCTCGCCCGCAAGGTGCTGCTCGAGTGGGGCCACATGGACCTGTTCGGCCACGTCGAGGAGTTCGGTCGCACCCTCGGCGAGGAGTTGCTCGAGCCGACCCGGATCTACGCCCGGGACTGCCTGGCACTGATCGCCGAGGCCGATGTCCGCACCTTCGCGCACATCACCGGCGGTGGACTCGCCGAGAACCTGGCGCGGGTGATCCCGAACGGACTCGTCGCGGAACTCGAGCGGAACACCTGGACGCCCGCGCCGATCTTCACCCTGATCGGGCAGCGCGGGCGGGTGGAGCAGCTCGAGATGGAACGCACCTTCAACATGGGCGTCGGCATGGTCGCGGTCGTGGCGCCCGAGGACACCGATCGGGCGCAGGCCGTGCTGACCGCGCGGCATGTCGACAACTGGGTCCTGGGGACGGTCAAGCGAGCGAGCGACCGATCCGACAACGACTCACGTGTCAGCCTCCTCGGGGAGCACCCGCGCTTCTAGCGCCGGCCCGAACTCGCTCTGTCGCAAGGACAGTCGTGTGGGGCCGACTCAGACAGACAACCGACGCCCGCCGGAGGGGATTCCCTCGGCGGGCGTCGGCGTCTGTTGATGACGAGATCACCCCCGTACCGGCGCACGAGCACGCACCACCCATGGAGAAACGGGTGGTGCGTACAAAATCATGGGCCCGCGTCACCGCGGGTCCGCTCATGCGGAGAGTGTGTGGGGTGATCCCAGGCGTCGAGAGATCAACGCCTGAGGAGTGTGCGCGTCAAGCGCGTCGCCACTCCTCTTCGTCCACCCAGTCGTCCACCGGATCCGGTCGATCTACAACCGGATCGCCCTGCCCGGAAAGCTCGCGCTGCAAGCTTTCCAAATCGGTGTTCGGAGTGGAGTACTTCAGCTGACGTGCAACCTTCGTCTGCTTTGCCTTTGCCCGGCCGCGGCCCATATGGGACCCCCTCGCACAATGACGGGGCGGCCAAACGATTGGCGGCCCCGTTCTCTTGAAGTAATTCTGTCGTGCGGACCAGTCTAGCGCGCCTCTAGGATTTGTGTTGTCCACCCTGGGTTGCCGCGCCGACGCGTCTTTCCGACTTGTTCACCATCTTGGTCGCCTCGCGCCGGACCTTGGCGGGCAGATCGTCTCGGGCGAGCAGGGATCGAATCGCCCCGATGTCGCCGCCGGCGAGCAGATCGCGAGAGCGCACCCCGTGGTCGGGACGATGGACGACGGTGATCTGATCGCCCTGCGCCACGCTGCCGTTCTGGACAACGCGCAGGTAGGTGCCGAAATCGGCCTGGTCCAGAAACCGCTTCATCCATCGCGGCTCGCCCGCCCAGACCGCGAAGGTCTTGCAGGGGACGCGGGGGATGGTCACCTCGAGGACCAGCCCGTCGGCGCCCACCTCCCACCGTTCGCCGACCAGCGCGTCGGTGACCGCCATCCCGTCGATGCGCAGGTTCTCGCCGAACCATCCGTAAGGAAGCTCACGTCCGAGCTCCTCGGCCCACCGGCGCGCCTCGTCGTCGGCGTAGGCGTACACGGCCTGATCGACACCGCCGTGGTGCCGCTTGTTGCCCACGTGATCGTCGACGAGGCCGAGCTCGTCGACGGCGAGGCGTCCCTGTCGCGGACGCTTGTCGATGGCGGAGCGGCCGATGCCTTCGAGGATCACGTCATCGCCGGCGGCGCACACCGCCAGCACCACACCCGCGCTCAACTGTTGCGTCCGGGGGCCGCCGGGCCGCTGCGCAGGCGTTCCACGGCGGCGCGTCCGGCCTGGACCCGGTCGTCCTCGAGGATCGAGTCGGGATCGATCCGGGCGCTCACGGCGGACTCGGCGCCCACGGTCAGCTCGACGTCGGCGCCGACGTTGCGTTTCACGAGCGCAAGGGCGATGGGGCCCCACTCGTGGTGGTCGACGACGGTGCCCAGCCGGCCGACGGTGCGGCCGCCGGCTGTCACCGGGTCGCCGGGCGCCGGGCGCTGGTCACTGCTGCCGTCGAGGTGCAGCAACACCAGCCGGCGGGGCGACTTGCCGAGGTTGTGGACCCGGGCGACGGTCTCCTGGCCGCGGTAGCACCCCTTGTCGAGGTGGAGCGCGCCGAGCTCGTCGGGCCCGCCGATCCAGTCGACCTCATGCGGGATGGTGCGTTCGTCGGTGTCGGCGCCCAGCCGGGGACGGCGGGCCGCCACGCGCAGGGCGTCGAACGCCCAGCTGCCGGCCATCCGCGCACCGGCCTCGGTCAGGGTGTCCCACCATCGGTTCAGCACGTATTCGGGCACGATGAGGTCGACGACCGGCAGGTCCCGGTGCTCGCCGAGTGAGGGCATGCGCCGCCAGAAGCCGAGCGGCTCGTCCTCGTGGTGTGACTCGGGCAGTCCGCCGGCCTGGTAGACGACGGTGTCGGCACCGATCTCCAGGAGGTCGGCGACGGGTCCGCTGAGGGCCCCCGGGCCGACGAGCGTCACGACCTTCATGTCGGGGCGGGCGGCCGGTTCGGCCTTGGCCCAGAAGACCATCTTGCTCAGGAAACCGAGCAGCGGTTCGCCACGGGAACCCTCGGTGTCGAGCCAGGTGACACCGTCGATGTCGGTGAGGACGAAGTGCTCTTCCACACGGCCGTTGGCGTCGAGGGAGAGGTTCTCGGCGCTCGACCGGTCGGGGAGGGCGGCGATGTGCTGACTGGTGATCGTGTGCAGCCAGGTCAGACGTTCGTCGCCGGCGATCTCGATCACGGCACGGTCGGACCGGTCGACGATGATCACGCCGGCGGCGGCGGCACGTTGCTCACCGAGTGGATCGCCGTAGTGCCATGCGGTGTCAGCGGAGTGGAGGTCGCCGGGGCCGGGCACCGCCCCGCCCTCGGAATGCCTGGTCAGGATGGGTGAACGGCTCACGCGTCGATTCTACGGGTCGATTCGGCGAACGGCCGGGACGCATGGCAGCCTTCTATCCATGGCCGATTCGATCCTTGTCTCGCTCGACGGTACGCAGCACGATGCCGACGCTCCCTTCCTCCATGCCGACGATCTGGCGGCCGTTCGCGGCGACGGCATCTTCGAGACCCTGCTCGTCCGCGCCGGACGGCCGCGATGCGTCCGGCTGCACCTCGAGCGCCTCGCGCGTAGCGCAGCTGCGATGGAGCTCGGGACACCCGATCTCGACGAGTGGCGCGGGGTGATCGAGGCCGCGACGCAGGCGTGGGTCGAGAAGCATGGATCGGCGGGCGAGGCTCTGCTCCGGCTTGTGTACTCCCGGGGGCGCGAACACGGTTCGGCGCCGACCGCCTATGTCACCGTCGACGCGGTGCCCGACCGGGTGGCGGCAGCGCGTGCGGAGGGGGTGCGGGTGGTCACCCTGGACCGCGGCTTCTCGATCGACCTCGCCGGCTCGGCGCCGTGGCAACTACTCGGGGCCAAGACCCTCAGCTACGCCACGAACATGGCGGCGCTGCGTCACGCGGCCGCCGAGGGCTACGACGACGTGATCTTCGTCAGCAGCGAGGGCGCGGTCCTCGAGGGGCCCCGGTCCACGGTCGTCGCGGTCTACGGCGACACCCTGGTGACGCCGCCCACCGAGATCGGAATCCTCGAATCGACGACCGTGAGTGCGGTTTTCGACGTGGCGGAGCGGGAGGGTTGGACGACCAAGACCGACCTCCTGCGGCCCGAGGACCTGGTGGCGGCCGATTCGGTCTGGCTGGTCAGCAGTGTCACCCTCGCGGCCCGGGTCACCCATCTCAACCGGTATGTGATGCCGGTTCCGTCGGGCTCCGCGAATTTCGCCGATCTGGTCGATCGCGCCATCTCCGTGGACGACAATTGATCCCGGTCACCGACACCTGAGACCCGCGGCCTGGAGCACAGGCCCGAGCGGGTGAGAGGGAAGACACCGCTTCGAGCTGGTCAGCGGGACCTTTGGCGCTTGTTAAGGCCGGTGACCAGGCGTAACGTCGCGCCTACGACTTACTACTACCTGTAGTAGTAGGTTCCCGGCAGGTTTCGATCTGCCCCCGCAGCCCGGGGGCCGGCAACTCGATTCGAGGCGATATGGACGCTCTGGACGTCTCCAGATGGCAATTCGGGATCACGACCGTCTACCACTTCATCCTGGTGCCCCTGACCATCGGCCTCGCGCCGATGATCGCGGTGATGCAGACGGTGTGGCATGTCACCGGCAACGAGCAGTGGCTGCGCGCCACCAAGTTCTTCGGGAAGCTCTTCCTGATCAACTTCGCACTGGGTGTCGCGACCGGCATCGTCCAGGAGTTCCAGTTCGGCATGAACTGGAGCGAGTACAGCCGGTTCGTCGCCGATGTCTTCGGCGCACCGCTTGCCCTGGAGGGCCTGGTCGCGTTCTTCCTGGAATCGACCTTCATCGGGCTCTGGATCTTCGGCTGGGACCGCTTGCCGCGCCGGGTGCACCTGGCGTGTATCTGGCTGGCGGCCATCGGCGTCAACGCCTCGGCGTACTTCATCATCGCCGCGAACTCGTGGATGCAGCACCCGGTCGGCGTCGTGTGGGATGACGAACGCGGTCGGCCCGCCATGAACGACTTCGTCGCGGTGCTCACCAACAACACGACCCTCGCGGCCTTCCCGCACGTCATCGCCGGTGCCTTCCTCACCGCGGGCACGTTCGTCGCGGCGATCGGCATCTGGTGGATGGCGCGGAACTCGTGGCGGGCCAAGAAGATCCGCGAGGCCGCCGAAACCGGCGACACCGGCGTGATCCCGGAGAGCACGTCCCCGAGCCACGTCGACGCGACGCCCGAAGCCCTCGAGAAGGACGCCCGCGACCTCTGGCGGCCGGTGACGAGACTCGCGCTGTGGGTGACCCTCGTCTCCGGCGTCGCCCTGTTCATCACCGGGGACCTCCAGGCGCAGATCATGTTCAAGCAGCAGCCGATGAAGATGGCCTCGGCCGAGTCGCTGTGTGAGACCGAGACGGGCCCGGGCTTCTCGGTCCTGTCGATCGGGCGCCAGAACAACTGCGACAACATCGAACACGTCATCGAGATCCCGAAGATGCTGTCCTTCCTCGCGAACCACGACTTCGACTCGACCCTGCAGGGTGTCGAGGAATTGCAGGAGCAGTACACCGAGGCCTTCGCAGGCCAGCCGAACGTCCCGGCCAACCAGAACTTCGCACCGAACCTCTTCGTGACCTACTGGGGTTTCCGGGCGATGATCACCTGGGCCCTCGGTTCGGTCGTCGTGGCCCTGGGCGGTCTGTGGTTCACCCGCCGCAAGCGGGTGGTCGAATCCAGACGCTTCGGCTTCATCGCCCTGCTGATGATCCCGACACCGTTCCTGGCCAACAGTTCCGGCTGGATCTTCACCGAGATGGGGCGTCAGCCGTGGGTTGTCGCACCCAACTGGGAGGACGATCTCGATCCGCTCCGGATCAGCATGCTGGTGCAGAACGGCGTCTCCAACCATTCGGCGAGCACGGTGTTGGTCACCCTGATCGGGTTCACGCTGCTCTACGGCGCACTCGGCGTCGTGTGGTTCATGTTGCAGCGGCGCTACGTCATCGAGGGCCCGGCCGCGCACGATTCGCGACCACCAGGCCACACCGACGACGACGAATCCGATTCCGATGAGCCCAAACAGCTCTCGTTCGCCTACTAGAGGAGCGTGATCATGAGTCTCGAAGAAATCTGGTTCCTGGTCATCGCGTTCCTGTTCGTCGGGTATTTCGTACTGGAGGGCTTCGATTTCGGCGTCGGAATGCTGATGCCGATCCTCGGATCGAGTCACACCGGTGGCGACGACAAGGTGGCCGCCGGCGATCCGGAGGCCGATCCCGACAAACGGCGCCGCGCGCTCCTCAACACCATCGGCCCGGTCTGGGACGGCAACGAGGTCTGGCTAATCACCGCGGGTGCGGCGCTGTTCGCCGCCTTCGGCGGTTGGTACGCAACCATGTTCAGTGCGTTCTACCTACCCCTGTTCCTGATCCTCATCGGCCTCATCGTGCGGGTGTGCGCGATCGAGTGGCGGGGCAAGATCAACAATCCCCGCTGGCGTATGTGGTGCGACATCGGAATCGGCCTGGGGTCATGGATTCCGGCGATCCTGTGGGGTGTGGCGTTCGCCAACATCGTGCGCGGGTTGCCGATCGACGCCGACGCCCAGTACACTGGTGGGTTCTTCAACCTCCTCAACCCGTACGCGCTCCTCGGCGGTGCGACCACCCTGCTCGCCTTCCTCACCCACGGCGCGGTGTTCATCTCGCTGAAGACCTCCGGTGTGTTGCAGGAGGATTCCGCTCGCTACGCCGCCCGGCTGGCCTGGCCGACACTGATCGTGGCCGCCGTGTTCCTGCTGTGGACCCAGTTCGCGTATGGCAACTCGTGGACGTGGATTCCGGTGCTCATCGCCGCCGTCGCCGCGGTGGGCATGGTGATCGCCACCCAGATCCGCCGGGAGGGTTACGCTTTCCTGTTCACCTGCATCGCGATCGCGGGCACGGTCGCCGCGCTGTTCGCCGTTTTGTTCCCGAATGCGATTCCGTCCACCCTGAATCCGGAGTGGAACCTCACCATCGAGAACACGGCGTCGAGCGATTACACACTCACGATCATGACGTGGGCGGCTGTGCTCATCACCCCGGTGGTGATGGGCTACCAGGCCTGGACCTACTGGGTGTTCCGCAAGCGGCTGTCGGTCGCGCACATCCCGGACCCGGCCGGACTCCCATCGCTGCGAATCCCGAGCAAGTGAGTCGCACCGCCGGGCCCCCGGTCGATCCCCGGCTGCTGCGGTATTCGCCGACGACCCGCCGCTACATCGGGGTCACCTCGGCGTTCGCGGTTGTCGAGGTGATCGCGATCATCGTGGTGGCGGCGATGGTGGCCTCCATCGTGTCCGAACTGATCGTGTCGCCCGGAGCGCGGTCGTTGGCCGCGCAGGCGGCTCATCTCATGGTGCTCACCGGAGCCCTGGCGCTGCGGGCGGCGATGGCCTACGGGCACGACCGGTACGCGCACCGCGCCGCCGCGCGGGCGATCGCCGAATTGCGGGCCGAGGCCCTCGACGTCCTCACCGATCCGTCCCGCACCTCGCCGCGCTCGCTGACCGCGATCCGCGAACACGCGAGCACCGTCCTCCTGCGCGGACTGGACGCGCTGGGGCCGTACCTGTCGGGCTACCTGCCGGCCCTCGTCGCCGCGGGCATCCTGACCCCGGTCGTCACGGTGGTCATCGCATTCGCCGACTGGCCCTCGGCGCTGATCATCCTCGTCACCCTGCCGCTGATCCCGCTGTTCATGGTTCTCGTCGGACTGATGACGCGAGATCGCACCACGCGCAAGCTGGCGGCGATGAGCCGGCTGAGTGCGCAGCTCCTCGACCTCGTCGCGGGGTTGCCGACGCTGCGGGCGCTGAACCGGGCCGGCGCCCCGGCGCAGCGCGTCGGTGAACTCGGTGAGGCGCACCGCCGCAGCACGATGAGTTCACTGCGTGTCGCGTTCCTGTCGGGGGCCGTGCTGGAACTGCTCGCCACGCTCTGCGTCGCACTGGTGGCGGTGAGTATCGGACTGCGCCTGGTGTATGGCGAGATGTCCCTCTACGCAGGTGTTTTCGCGCTGATCCTGGCGCCCGAGGCATACCTGCCGCTGCGTCGCGTCGGGATGCAGTTCCACAACTCGGCGGACGGCCTCACCGCTGCCGAGCAGGTCTTCGGACTCATCGCGCCGGCGACGGTCGGGTCGGTCCAGGCGGTGCCCGCCTCGGGGAGCCGGGGCGTCACCGTTGCCGGGCAGCCGATCGCGGTGCTCGACGTCGGGGTCCACGGTCGCGACGGGTGGGCACCGGAATGCCTTCGCGCGACGATCGAACCGGGTTCGCTCACCGTGTTCACCGGGCCGAACGGGTCGGGGAAGTCGACGGTGCTGGCGGCGATGATGGGTCTGCTCACCCCTGACGAGGGGTCGGTGCTGATCGGGTCCACCCCGGTCGCCCAGGCCGACCCGGCTGCCCTGCACGAACAGATCGCCTGGCTGCCCCAGCAGCCGGTCGTCGTGCCGGGCACGGTCGCCGAGAACCTGGAACTGTTCGGTTCGTTGGATCGGGAGACCTTCGAGTCGGCCGCTGCGGCAACCGGTTTCGCAGACCTGATCGTCGAGTTGCCCGAGCGGCTCGACACGGTGCTCGGAACGGGTGGCGTCGGACTGTCCGCGGGACAGCGGCAGCGCCTTGCGCTGACCCGCGTCCTCGCCTCACCGGCACCCCTGCTCCTCCTCGACGAACCGACCGCCCATCTCGACGAGGCGTCCGAACGCGACGTGTTGGCCGCGCTCCGCGACCGTGCTCGTGCCGGAGACACGGTGGTCGTGGTCGCGCACCGGGGCGTCGCCCGCGAATACGCGGACCGGACGGTCGATTTCATGTCGGCCGCGAGCATGACGTCCGGCGCCGCGGCCGCGGAGGTGGATCATGCGCGATGATCCGTTGATCCGGGCCCTGGGGTTCCTCGGTCTGCGGTGGCGTCCCACTCTGGCCGCGCTCGCTCTCGGCGTCGGCGGTGCACTGTCGGCGCTGTTCCTCGCGGCGCTGTCGGCCTGGCTGATCACCCGCGCCTGGCAGATGCCGCCGGTGCTGTATCTGTCGGTGGCCATCACCGCGGTCCGGGCGCTGGGCATCTCACGCGGGGTGTTCCGCTACCTCGAACGGCTGGCGACCCACGATCTCGCCCTGGCGGCCATGGCCACTGCGCGTCAGCGGGTGTACGCGGCGCTGGCCTCGGGGTCACCGGGCTACTCGGTCACGCTGCGCCGGAGCGAGCTGCTCAACCGGACCGGGGACGACGTCGACGAGATCGGCAACGCCCTCATCCGGGGCCTGATCCCGATCGGGGTCGGTGCGACGACATCGGTTGCAGCGGTGGTGGTGATGGCCCTGGTGTCGGTGCCCGCCGCCGTCGTGCTCGCGCTCGCACTGGTCGTCAGCGGCGCCGTGGCACCCTGGCTCGCCGCACGCGGTGGTGCCCGGGCCATCCGGGACGGCGCACACGCCGCGTCCGAGGCGACGGAGGCCGCCACGACAACTCTGTGGCACGCGCCCGAGCTCGTCGTCGCACGCCGACGCCAGGGTGCACTGGCCGCGGCCGCCGCGGCCGACCGCCGGCACCTCGACGCCACCGACCGCGGCATCCGGTGGCAGGCGTCCGCCGCAGCGGCGACGCCGCTGGCGCTCGGGGCATCACTCCTCGCAGCGTGTGCGATCGCCATCGAGTTGGCCTCGGGGACCACGGGTTCCCTCGCCGGGGTGA
Source organism: Gordonia sp. ABKF26 (assembly GCF_041103195.1). Taxonomy (NCBI): domain Bacteria; kingdom Bacillati; phylum Actinomycetota; class Actinomycetes; order Mycobacteriales; family Gordoniaceae; genus Gordonia; species Gordonia sp. ABKF26. Next base: position 4,986,239 of record NZ_JBGCVZ010000003.1, on the reverse strand, counting down.
GTTCCGGGGAAGGGCTGACGCCGATGATCCTCGGTGTGCTCGTCCTGCTGCCGCTGTCGGCGTTCGAGTCCACCGCGCCGCTCACCGAGGCCGGACTACAGATCGAACGAAGCCGCCAGAGTGCCGCTCGGGTGATGGCGCTCGTCGACGGGGCGCGTGCCGACGGTGTCGCCGAGGTGACCGACGCCGACATCCACCGCTCCCCGGTGCGCCTGGCCGCCACGGGAGTGCGCTGGGGGCACCCGGGCCGAGAGATCCTCGGTCCGGCAACAGGTGTGGACCTCGACCTGCACCCGGGCTCGCGCCTGGTCGTCACCGGCCCGAGCGGGGTGGGGAAGTCGACCCTGCTGCTGACCCTCGCGGGCCTGCTGCCGCCGGTGGCGGGTGAGGTCGCCGCCGTCGACGAAGCCGACCGATCGACGGTCGGGTTACGCTCGGCGTCCTGCTATTTCGCCGAGGAGGCACACATCTTCTCGACGACGGTCCGGGAGAACCTGCGCGTCGCCCGCGGGGATGTCACCGACGAGGAGATCGGCTCCGCGTTGGTGGCCGTCGGCCTCGAGCGCTGGGCTGCAACGCTTCCCGACGGTCTCGACACCGTCCTCGCCGGTGGGGCCGATGCGACGAGCGGCGGGCAGCGGCGCCGGTTGCTCCTCGCCCGCGCACTTCTCCACCCCGCGCCGGTCGTCCTGCTCGACGAGCCGACCGAGCATCTCGACGAGGCGGATTCCGACCGGTTGCTGCGCCGACTCCTCGGGATCGAGCGTGACCTGTTCGGACCCGACCGCATCGTCGTCGTCGTGACCCACCAGCCGCCGGTCGACACCGGTGCGGCAGAGGTGCTCGAGTTGGTGGGCCGGGAGAGCAGCGTCGACCGGGCGTAGCGGGGCCACCGGGTGGTTTCGACTCGGCGCCTCGCTCCGCTCGGTGCCGGCTCAACCAGCGGAGGGGACGTCGCTTCGGTTCGGCTCAACCAGCGGGAAAGTGGCTTCGGTGCGGCTCAACCAGCGGGGAAGTGGCTTCGGTGCGGCTCAACCAGCGAGGAAGTGGCCTCACCCAGCGGGAAAGAGTCGGGGCCGGACGCATAAGTCGTCCGGCCCCGGCTCCCCCCTGTGAGAGTTCGGGAGGTCTAGTTCTCGGATACCTCGTATCCCATCGGCAGCATCGTCGACTTGTGTTCGAGGAAGGACTCGAGGCCTTCGCGGCCGTTCTCGCGGCCGATGCCGGAGTTCTTGTAGCCGCCGAACGGTGACTCGGGATCGATGGCGTACCAATTGATCCCGAAGGTGCCGGTGCGGATCTTGGTGGAGATCTCGATGCCGCGCTCGACGTCGTTCGTCCACACCGTGCCGGCGAGGCCGTAGCTCGAGTCGTTGGCGATGGCGATGGCCTCGTCGACGTCGTCGTAGGCGATGACCGACAGCACGGGACCGAAGATCTCCTCCTGCGCGATGGCCATGTCATTGGTGACGCCGGTGAAGATAGTGGGGGTGAGGAAGTAGCCGGAGTCGAGTCCCTCGGGACGCTCGCTCTCGAGAACCGCGGTGGCCCCGGCCTTCTTGCCGAGTTCGACGTACTCCTCGACCTTGTTCCGCTGGTTCTCGGTGATCAGGGGTCCGAGCTGGGCCTCCGGATCGGACGGCAAGCCGACCTTCATCGCCTTGGCGGCATCGACCATCGCGGCGACGATCTCGTCCTGCCGGCTGCGCGGCACCAGGATTCGCGTCTGCGCGACGCACGCCTGCCCGGTGTTGAACAGGCCGAGGAAGGTCAGCATGAAGGCGTTCGCGGCGAGATCGACGTCGTCGAGGACGATGGCGGCCGACTTGCCGCCCAACTCGAGCGAACACCGCTTGAGCGTCTGCGCACAGGCCGCGCCGATCGCCTTGCCGGCCGCGGTCGAGCCGGTGAAGGTGATCTTGTCCACGTCGGGATGCGCGACGAGGGCCTGTCCGGTCTCGGTGCCGCCGGTGACCACCGAGATCGCTTCCGCCGGAACACCGGCCTCGATGAACAACTGGGCCACGTAGTTGCCGGTCATCGGGGTCTCTGGTGCCGGCTTGAGCACCACGGAACACCCGGCGGCGAGTGCGGCGCCCATCTTGTTGCAGGTGATGAAGAGCGGGACGTTCCAGGCGCAGATGGCGCCGACCACGCCGACCGGTTCGCGAGTGATCCGGGTCGTCCCGAACAGTCCGGTCCGGTACTCCTCCCACTGGTAGCTGCGGGCCGCGTTCGCGTAGGCGCGCAGCACGCCGGTGCCGGGGAGCTGCTGAAGGGTGCTGATCGCGCTCGGCGGCGCGCCCATCTCGGCGGAGACCAGCGCGGTGATCTCGTCTCCCCGCTCGTCGATCAGGTCGGCGACCCTGGCGATGATGTCGGCACGCTGTGCGGGCGGCGTCGAACTCCAGACCCCGGAGTCGAAGGCCGCGCGTGCGGTGCGAACCGCGGTGTCGACGTCCGTGGCGTCGGCGAGCGGTACGGAACCGACGCGTTCGCCGGTGGCGGGGGAGTGGACCTCGAGGGTCTCGGTGGAATGGGGGTCGACCCACCGGCCGCCGATGAGCAACTGGGGTTGTTCGCCCCCGCCGGTGAGAGTGGCGGGTTGGGACTCCACGGTCTCGGTCATTACGCGTGTGCTCCTCAGAGGACGGGGTCCTGCCCGGGCGCGAGCGGCCGACAGCCGCCGACGGACAGGTGTGAACTACGGCACACGCAATACTAGAACACGTTCTAACTCTGATGCCAGGGGTGGTCGTCAGGAACTGCCGAACGCCACCCTGGCCTCCATCCCCTGCATGACGTCGTCGAGGATCTCGATCTGGTCGGACGGGTCGTCGGCTTCGAGGATCCGTTGCTGGTCATGCGGCTGTCCCGCCGTCTGCGCCGCCCACCGGTGGATGGGCGAGAGGTCCGCGGCCCGGGGATCGGAGTCGATGAGGGCGAAGGCGGCGATGATCGGCTCGGGGTCCTCACCGGCGGCGCGGAACTTCCGCCGGATCAGCTCACGGTGTCGCTCGGCGAGGTCGCGCAGACGGGCCAGATCGGAGCGGCTCGGGGTCCGCTCGGGCAACACCGTGATGCGGGCGCGCGGATACGGATCGTCGGGCAGCCACTCCTCGACCCGGAACCGGCGGCGGCCGATCGCGGTCAGCGACGCGCGGCCGTCCGGCAGCCGGCCCGTGATCTCGGCGTGGGCCAGAGTGCCGACCTCGCATCGTGACTCACCGCCGCCGACCTCGGAACCGCGCTCGATCAACACCACCCCGAACCGGATCGTCGGCGGATCGGACGAGGTGTCGACGTGGTCGTCCAGCATCTGTCGATAGCGCGGCTCGAAGATGCGCAACGGCAGTTCCGCGCCCGGCACCAACGCGGTGCCGAGCGGGAACATCGGCTCTACTAGGACCTCGCCGGCCGCCGGATCCACGGTCAGGGTCCGCTCGTCTCAGGCTTTGGGTCGCGCGTCGAGCACGACTTCGAACTCGAGCAGATCGGCGCCCGAGGCGACCGGCTTGGCGCGCTCCCCGGAATGTGCCTCGCGGGCCGGCCCCGCCGACCAGGCCTGGAAATCCTCTTCGGACTCCCATTCGGTGACGACGAAGTATCGGTCGTCGCCCTTGACGGGCCGCAACAGCTGGAATCCGAGGAACCCCTTGGAACCGTCCACCGAGTGGGCGCGATTGGCGAATCGCTTCTCCAGTTCGGGGCCGGCACCCTCGGGGACAGAGATGGCATTGATCTTCACAACAGACATGCGTCCACCATAGGCGCCGCGCATGGACGGTCGGGGCGAACGTCGACACCGATGTCGACACCAGCGCCGGCGGTCGGTGTCACCACGCCTCTGCGACTACAGTTCTGGCATGTTCGACGGTGAGGTTCCGCAGGAGACCGGGCTCCGCGATCACGGCGGCCCCGACCTCGCCGACGACGCCCACGGTGCGTTCGAGCGCACGTCGCCGCCCATCGTCTTGCTGCACGGCCTGATGGGCCGCGGCCGCACATGGCGGCGTCAGGTCCCCTGGCTGCGCCGGTACGGTCGGGTGTTCACCTTCGACGCCGCCTTCCACACCGGGGCCGACGCCGAAGATCCCTGCGACGACCGCGAACTCGCGACCGAACGGTTCGTCGCCGACCTCGCCGAGGTGCTCACCTGGATCGACCGCGGGCCCGCGGTCCTCATCGGGCACTCGATGGGGGCCCTGCACGCATGGTGCACAGCGGCGGAGTACCCGGAACTGGTGGCCGCCCTGGTCGTGGAGGACATGGCGCCCGACTTCCGCGGCCGGTCGACGTCGAACTGGACCCCGTGGTTCGATTCCTGGCCGGAGCGGTTCGCGTCGGAGTCCGAGGCCGTGGCGATGTTCGGCCCGATTGCCGGACGCTATTTCTTCGAGGCCTTCGACGACGGCCGGCTGCACGGCCGGATTCCGTTGTGGGCCGCGATCGCCGAGGAATGGGGCCGGCGCGACTTCTGGACCCAGTGGCGGTCGGTCGGCGTACCGACGCTGCTGATCGAGGCCGAGCACGGGGTCACCCCGCCCGGACAGATGCGGACGATGTGCGCGGAGAACGACCATGCCCGCCACATCCGCGTGCCGGACGCCGGGCATCTCGTCCACGACGACGCACCGCAGGTCTATCGCGGCGCGGTCGAGGCATTTCTCTCCGGACTCGACCTCTGACACCCCGGTGCACAACGTCGCCTGGCACAACGTCGCCTGGCACAACGACATTCGGGGCGCACACGACGAATCGTGTGCGCCCCGAATCGGGTTGGGAGGATCAGGTCGGGTCGGCAGGCGCGATGGGGGCGCCGTTGAGCCGACGCCAGCAGTGCACGAGGAACAGCTGCGCGACCGGGGCCGCGACGATCAGGCCCACGTAGCAGACCAGTACGCCGACGAGGTTGATGGCGTAGGTGACCAGCAGGGTCAGGATCGAATCACCGACCTTCGACTTGGTCAGTTCGAAGGACGCCTTCATCGCGTTGATCGGCGAGAGGCTCTTGTCGATGGTCGCGACGACCGAGAACATCAGGAAGAACATCGCGATGATGCCGGGGATGATGCACAACGCGTAGCCGATCCCGGTGATGATGCCGACGAGGATCGCGGTTCCGATGACCGGGCCGAACCGGATCGGGGTGAGGAACGACTTCGCCGTCACCGGCTCACCGTTCGCGACCCGGACCGCGCCCGAGATGATGCTCGCCTGGATGTAGAGCAGCCCGATGAACAGCAGCGCGTAGATGAGGATCATCAGGATGGTTCCACCGGCGCTCAGCGAGGTCGTCTCGTAGGTGTAACCGCCGCCGAGATCGGTGGTCTCGGTCGTACTGAAGAGAGCCACGCCGAAGATCGCGAGCGCGATGACGACCGCGCCCAGCAAGAACACGGTGAGTCCGGGCAGGATCATCGCGCCGATGTTGTTCTTGAACTTGCCGAAAGCCCACGAGAACGCGGTGCCCACATCGATCTTGCCCGAATCGCCTGGTGCGCCGTAGGGGTCGGGGGCTCCGGGGTAGGCCCCGACGTCGCCGTACTGCGGGCCGCCGGGAGGCGGCGGCGGGGGTGCCTGGCCGTACTGGGGTTGCTGCGGTGGTTGCTGGCCGTACGGCGGCTGCTGTGGAGGCTGCTGCCCGTACTGGGGCGGCTGCGGTGGCTGCTGCCCGTACTGCGGCGGCTGCTGACCGGGGAAGCCGCCCGGCTGCTGCGGGTCCGGTGGCGGGACAGGGGGATACGGCGGCTGACTCATGGACCGGGACATTAGCAACTAAGTGACCCCGGTGGGAGACTATCTCTGAACGATCAAACGACTGGTCAATGATCGTGGCACGAATTATGGGTTCGCGGTGGCGGGTTCGCGAACCCGGACCTGGACAGACGTCCCAGAATCGTCGTCCGAGCGCCGATGAACCGGACTCATGCCTCGCCGGCCAGGCAGTACCGGCCGCTGACGGTGATCTCCACCAGTCCGTCCACGAGAAGCGAGTCCAGGGCACGGTCGCGCTGCGCGGAGTCGGAGGTCCACACGACGTCGAGCGCGGCGCGGTCGACCGAATCGTTCGAGTTGCGAAGGACGTCGAGGAGCAGTCCGCGTACCTGACGGTCGGTGCCGGCGAACTTCTGCACCCGGCGCGGTGGCCCGGAATGGGCCGGCCGGCCGAGTCCGACCCAGGTGCAGTCGACCAGAGGACAGTTGTCGCACTTCGGATTTCGGGCGGTGCAGACGAGAGCGCCCAGCTCCATCAGTGCGGCCGAGAAGCGCGGGGCCGACGCGGCGTAGGTGCCGTCGGGGGAACGGGGGAGCAGGGCCTCGGCGTCGGCGAGATCCCGCCGCGACGGGTTCGCCGGCTGCTCCCGACCATGGACCGCGCGGACGATGACCCGCCGGACGTTCGTGTCCACGACCGGCACGGCCTGACCGTAGGCGAAGCAGGCGACCGCGCGGGCGGTGTAGTCACCGATCCCGGGCAGGGTCAGCATCGTCTCGACGTCGTCGGGGACGCGGTCGCCGTGCTCGGCGGCGAGCACCTTCGCGCACTCGTGGAGACGAAGCGCGCGACGGGGGTAACCGAGCTTGCCCCACGCGCGCAGGACCTCGCCGGCCGGTTCGGCGGCCATCGCCGAGGGGACCGGCCAGCGCCGTACCCACTCCTGCCAGGGTTCGACCACCCTCGACACGGGGGTCTGCTGCAACATGATCTCGCTGATGAGGATCTGCCAGCCGGTGCAGGACGGATCGCGCCAGGGGAGATCTCGTTCGTGGGTATCGAACCAACCGAGCAGACGGCCCGGTGGCACACTATTGGGCATGACCGCAAACACACCACGGGACGCGTGGCGCATCCTGCGCGACGGCAACGACCGATTTGTGACAGGTGAATCTCAGCATCCCAGCCAGGGTATCGAGGACCGCGCGCGACTCGTCGGGGGTCAGCATCCGCACGTCGTGCTGTTCGGCTGCGCGGACTCGCGGCTCTCCGCCGAGATCATCTTCGATCAGGGACTCGGCGACATGTTCGTCGTGCGGACGGCCGGCCACGTGATCGATTCGGCTGTTCTCGGCTCCCTCGAATACGCCGTCGAGGTGCTGCAGGTGCCGCTCATCGTGATCCTCGGGCACGACAGCTGCGGCGCGGTCAAGGCGACTCTCGATGCGCTCGACGACCTGCAGATCCCCGGTGGCTACATCCGTGACGTCGTGGAGCGTGTGACCCCCAGCATCCTCGCCGGTCGCAGTGAAGGGTTGACGCGAGTCGACGAGTTCGAGGCCCGCCACGTGGTCGAGACCGGCCAGCTGCTCATGCAGCGCAGCCGCATCATCGCCGACCGGATCAGCACCGGCCGCCTGGCGATCGTGGGCCTGACCTACCAGCTCAACGAGGGGCAGGTCAACGTCCAGGGCGTCTACGGCGACATCGGCGAGCGTCCGGCGCCCACCGCGGTGACCGCCGAATCCGCCTGACACCGGCCCTTCGAGACGGCCCCTCCGCAAGCTCCGGGGCCTCCTCAGGGGGCAGGGGTGGCGGGTCAGAGCCTGAAGGCGAACTCTAGACTTTGCCTGCTCCGGGCCGTTTTTCGGCTGCGACACGCCGCACGTGATCAGCCGGAAGTCAATACCCGGCCGTTAGCGTGGTGGGCGTGATCGAACCCCAGGGCCCGCTGCCACCCGAGATCTACTGGCGACGCCGCGCCGTCGCCGTGGGTGGTGCGGTGGTCGTGGTCGGTCTGGTCGTCGCATTGATCGTCTGGATGACGTCGGGGAGCGGAGATCCCCAGAACGCCGCGGCCACGCAGAGTGCCTCGTCGAGTTCGTCGGCATCGTCGACGACGTCGGCACCACCCGCCTCGGAACCGCAGGCCGGTGGCGCCTCGGGCGAACCGGACGCCGGTGGCGGCTCGGGCGGGGGTGCCGGCGGTTCGGGTGCACCCGCCGGACCGCCCGCCGGCGCGTCGAGTCCCGTCGAATCGGCAAGCCCCGCAGGAGTTCCCGGAGGAGCCGCGGGTCCCGCGCTGTGCCCGGACCAAGCGATCTCGGTGGTCCTGTACACCGACAAGCCGACCTACACGATCGGGCAGAATCCGGTGTTCACCATCGTGACCACCAATGCCGGTCTGTCCGAGTGCACGCGCGACGTCGGCAAGGCCGTCCAGAACGTGATCGTGCGCACCCTGGACGGCACCCGGACACTCTGGTCGGCGCGCGACTGCTCGCCGCTCAACACCGTCAACAACGTCGTCCTCAAGCCCGCACAGCAGGTCAAGGACACCATCACCTGGTCGGGCACCACGAGCAGCCCCGGCTGTGAGCGTCCGCGGACCCAGGTGCCCGCCGGGTCGTACTCGGCCATCGGCAAGATCGGTGAGCGGGAGTCGTTCCCGATCACGTTCAACATGGTGGCGCCTGCTCAGGAGCCCTGAGCGAGCCGCGACTAGTCGTAGCGTTCGATACTGGTCTCGGCCAGCCGCGACAGACCTTCGCGGATGTGGCGGGCCCAGATGCTGCCGATTCCCTCGACCGCCTGCAGGTCGGCCGACGAACTCGCGAGCAATGCCTGCAGCGTGCCGAAGCTGCGGACGAGCCGGTCGACGTGCGCGAACTGAAGGCGTGAGATCCGGGCGAGCAGCCGGTAACCGCGAGGACTCATCGCGGTGTCCTGGGCCTCGATGGTGGTCGGGTACCCGAAGGCGCCGGCCAGCAGGGTCAGGTCGAGAAGGTCTGCGTCGCTGAGGTTCTCGACGACCTCGAGCGCCTGGCGGACATCTTCGGCGGTGGCCGGTTCCGGACTGGCGTAGTAGTCGCGGACGAGGAGTTCGCGCATGGTGTCGTTGTCGCTGATCAGTTCCTCGAGCTGCAGGCTGACCTGTCGGCCGTTGACGCCGAGTTCGAGGACGTACTCCTCGATCTCGACCGACACGCGCCGGACCATCTCCATCCGCTGCGCGGTCGACATGGCGTCGCGCAGCAGCACGTAGTCCTCGATCTCCGCACGGGACAGAGCCGAGATCACCTCGTCCAGCCGCGCCTTGTACCGCTCGAGTGTGGCCAGGGCGACGTTCGCTCGGGACAGGATCGGGTCCGGGCTCTCGACGACGCGGCGGGCCCCGTCGACGTACACGCTGACGATGGACATCGACGCGCTCACCGAGATCACCGGGTGCCCGGTCTGGATGGCGGTTCGTTCGGCCGCACGATGGCGCGTGCCGGACTCCTCGGTCGGTATCGAGGGATCGGGGACCAGCTGGACGTTGGCGCGCACGATGCGCTTGCCGTCGGTCGAGAGCACGACCGCACCGTCCATCTTCGCCAGCTCGCGCAGTCGGGTGGGGGCGAATTCGACGTCGAGGTGGAAACCGCCGTCGCAGATCTTCTCCACGTCGGAGTCGTGTCCCAGCACGATCAGGGCGCCGGTGCCGCCGCGGAGGATGCGCTCGAGACCGTCGCGGAGCCCGGTGCCGGGCGCGACGCGCGCGACCGTCTCGCGCGTCAGCTCGGATCTCACCACTTCGGCGACCATGTCTCCCCTTCTCCGGACCTGTCTGCGGCGACCGGCCGTCGCCACCGGGCCACATGCCCCCTGACATCGGCCATTGCGATGTGACTAGGGTACCGGGGTGTGAAGAGCAGCAGTTTTGTGGTGCCCGACGAGCTGGACGAGGTGGAGCGCCACCCGAAGGCGGCGAAGGCGGGTGAACCCGTGCGGATGCACAACCCGACGTGCTTCGGCTGCGGGCCGGATTCACCGCAGGGACTGCACCTGGTCGTCCATGCCGGCGAGGGCTTCACCGTCGACGCATCGATGGAGGTCGAGACGCGGATGGAGGGCGGTCCCGGCGTGATCCACGGCGGCATCTTGAGCACTGCCTTCGACGAGGTGATGGGGACCATCCCGCTCCTCGTCGGACCGTCGGGCGTGACCGTGCATCTCGAGGTGGACTACATCCGCCCGATCCCGGTGGGATCGACGCTGCGGTTCCACGGCAACCTGCTGGGCCGCCAGCGACGGAAGATCTTCACCGAAGCGGTCGCCCACATCGGGGACCCGGAGAAGCCGGTGGCCAGTGCCCACGCGATCTTCGTGACGATCGATGTCCGCAAGCACTTCGCCGAACACGTCGAGAAGAGCGCCCGGGCCGAGGAGTACAAGCGGCGGATGTATCCGTAGGAATCCGTGCCTCAGAAGGGGGCGTCCACCGGGTCGGCCGCGCGGAGGCCGACGGCGTCGCCGATGTTCGCGACGCGCAGGATCCGAATGCCTGTGGGCAGTTCCTCGTCCGTGGCGGCCGGAATGATCGCCTCCCGGAAACCGAGTCGCTTCGCCTCGGCGAGTCGGCGCGCGACCGCCGAGACGCGTCGGACCTCGCCGCCGAGTCCGACCTCGCCGATGACGACCGTCGACTGCGGGATGGGCTGATTCTTCACCGTCGAGTACACGGCGAGAGCGATGGCGAGATCGGCGGCCGGCTCGGTCACCCGCATCCCGCCGACGGTGGACAGATAGACCTCGCTCTTCGCGATCTGCTTCAGGCCCCCGCGTGCCTGCAGGACGGCCAAGACCATCGAGACCCGATTCATGTCCAGGCCGGACACCGCGCGCCGCGGGATGTTCATCTCGGTCCCGTTCGCCAGCGCCTGGACCTCGCCGACGAGGGCACGCTTGCCATCCATCGTCACCAGGGTGGCGCTGCCGCTCACGTCTGAATCGCGCTGGTGCAGAAAGATTCCCGACGGGTCGGGCACCTGGTGGATGCCGTCGTCGCGCTGTTCGAAACACCCGACCTCGTCGGCTGCGCCGAAACGGTTCTTGACGCCGCGGACCATACGCAGCGTCGAATGCCGGTCACCCTCGAAGGCGAGTACGACATCCACGAGGTGCTCGAGCGACCGCGGCCCGGCCACCGCGCCCTCCTTGGTGACGTGACCGACCAGGATGACCGCGACCCCGCGATTCTTGGCCAGCGAGACCAGGGCGGTGGTGACGGCGCGGATCTGGGTGACCCCGCCGGTGACGCCGTCGGCCCCCGATGCGACGAGTGTCTGCACCGAGTCGACGATCATGAGCGAGGGGGCCACCGAGTCGACGTGGCCGAGGATGGTCGCGAGATCGGTCTCCGCCGCCAGATAGACATTCTGGTGAACCGCACCGGTGCGCTCGGCCCGCATGCGGACCTGCCCGGCCGACTCCTCACCGGTGATGTAGAGCGCGGTACGGCCCTGTCCGGCCCAGTGTTTGACGGCCTCGAGCAGCAGCGTGGACTTGCCGACGCCGGGCTCACCGGCCAGCAGGATGACCGAGCCCGGCACGACACCGCGGCCGAGGACCCGGTCGAGCTCGCCGATGCCGGTCGGTACCGCAGCCGACGATTCGGCGTCGACCTCGGTGATGCGCAGCGCCGGGCTCGACGGTGCGACCGCGGCCGTCGACCGTGACGACGTCGGGACGCCCGTGACCTCGCCGATCGTGCCCCACTCCCCGCACTCGGGGCATCGGCCCACCCATTTGGGGACCTGATGGCCGCAAACGGCGCAGCGGAAGGAGGACTTGGGTTTGGCCACCCGGTCAGCCTAGGTGGAGCCACCGACAAGACGAACGAGGCCCGGCGTGTGCCGGGCCTCGTTCGTCGAGCAGACCATGGGATTCTAGTGGCCGCCTTCGCCGTGGCCCTCACCGTCGGCGCCGTGTTCGCCGGTGCCTGCACCGGAGCCCTCTTCGGCGTGGCCCTCGTCGCCGTGGTGCTAGTTGTAGAACGTCGGCTCGGCGTTGCGCGCCACGTCCTGGCGTTCGAGCTCTGCGCCACCGTCGACCGGGGTGTCGACGGTGGTCTGTCCGGCATCGACCCAGCTGCCGTCGGCCTCGCGCTTCTCGAAGACGAACGTCAGCTCGGTGGTCAGACCCGCAGCGACCGTGTCGCCGGTGTTGTCCAGCTTCACGCTCAGGCGCTTCTCGAACTCGGGATTGGCCCCGACCGGAGTGCCACCGCGGAGGGCCCCGTTGGGCGGGATGATGCGGTCGTCGGCCTCGGCGCCCTCGATGAAGGTGACCTGGCCCTCTTCGGGCTTGATCTCCTTGAGGCGGTAGTAGACCAGGGGATCGGCATTGGCGATCACGAAGGCGAGTTCGAACGGCCCGCCGTCACCGAAGACCGTGGACGCGTCGTTCTCGGGGTACAGGACCTGCACGTCGCGGAGCTGCAGCTCGTCGAGGTTGACGTTCGCGCCGTTCACCGCCGGCAGCTGATTGGCGGTCTGCGAGATCTGACCCGCGCCGCACCCGGTGACACCCAGGGCGACGGCGATGCCGATCGCGGCAACCGCGGTCACCATGCGAGATGGCCGAACCGCCGACCGCCGCGCGGAAAGTGAAAGCACTGACACCCGATCCTCCCAGGTCAAACGAAGCCGACATGCAGCGCGCGAAACCCTGCACTACGCAGCGTAGTGGGCGTGGTGCGGAAAAGTCCGGCCGGGTACCCGATTGGTTCGGCGCGCGTGTGTCCGGGACGGTCCGGCGACGCCGACCCGGGGTGGCCGGGCGGACCGACGGGGGCCCGGGCAAGTGGTGCCGACGCGTCGCCGACGGCCTGCCGCGAAAGTCGTCCGTCGGGGCCTCCGGTGGGGTAGCCAAGCCTCACCGCGCACCCCTCGCGACCTCGAAAGAGCCTGTCATGAAACGCGTTCACCGCGTTGACCTGCACCGTTGGGTGGGTGCCTCGGAACGCCCGTGCTAGACTGGCTCTACTCGAAAGGGGCAAGGAACATTGAATTTCAAAGTTGGCGACACCGTCGTTTACCCCCATCACGGTGCTGCTCGGGTCGAAGACATCGTGACCCGGACCATCAAGGGTGAGCAGATCGAATACCTTGTTCTCAAGGTTGCCGACGGTGACATGACCGTTCAGATTCCCTCGACGAAGCTCGAGTACGTGGGTGTTCGTGATGTGGTCGGCCAGGAGGGTCTCGACCAGGTCTTCCAGGTTCTGCGGGCCCCGCACACCGAGGAGCCGACCAACTGGGCTCGTCGGTTCAAGGCGAACCAGGAGAAGCTGATCTCGGGCGACATCATCAAGGTCGCCGAGATCGTCCGCGACCTCTGGCGTCGCGAGCAGGATCGTGGCCTGTCGGCCGGCGAGAAGCGGATGCTGACCCGCGCCCGTCGCGTTCTGGTCGACGAGCTGTCGCTCGCCCAGAACACCGACGACGAGAAGGCCACCAGCATGCTGGACGAGGTCCTCGCCGCCGCTTCCTGATCGCCGGTCGCATCTGGTACTGGAACTCTCAGTGACCCCCACGCCGGAGCGATCCGGCGCTGACGTGTGCGTGATCATCCCGGCCGCCGGGTCGGGGACCCGGCTCGGCGAGCCGGTACCCAAGGCCTTCGTCGATCTCTGTGGCCGCACGATCATCGAACGGTGCGTCGAGAACATCCCCGCGGCGTTGGGGGCATCGGTCGTGGTCGTGGTGCCCGCCGACCTCATCGAGCGGGCTCGCATGCTGCTTCCCGGTGTCCGCGTCGTCGCCGGTGGCGCTCATCGGTCCGAGTCGGTGCGTGCCGGGATCGCCGCAGCCGGTGACGCCGGCACCCTGCTCGTGCACGACGCCGCCCGGCCGCTCACTCCCGCACGTGTCTTCGTCGACGTGGTGGACGCGGTTCGCTCCGGGCATCCGGCTGTCGTCCCCGCGATTCCCGTCGTCGACACCCTCAAACAGGTCGTGTCGGTCCCGGGCGGCCTCGAGCGCGTGACCCGAACCGTCGACCGCGACGAGTTGCGCGCCGTCCAGACGCCGCAGGGATTCACCCGCGACACTCTCCTGCGAGCTCATGCCGATGCCTTCGGTCTCGCCACCGACGACGCCGGTCTCGCCGAGAGAATCGGAATCGACGTCCACCTCGTCCCCGGAGACCCACTTGCCATGAAGATCACCACACCCTGGGACCTGCGCATCGTGCGAGATGTGGTGGGTCGATGATGCGGGTCGGCATCGGAACCGACGCCCACCGCGTCGACCCGTCCGCCCAGTGCTGGATGGTCGGCCTGAATTTTCCCGACGAACCCGGGTGCGAAGGGCACTCCGACGGTGATGTCGGTGCGCACGCGCTGTGCGACGCGGTGCTCTCGGCCGCGGGTCTCGGCGACGTGGGTTCGGTGTTCGGGACAGGTCGTCCGGAGTGGGAGGGTGTCTCGGGCGTGCAGATGCTCACCCATGTGCGAACACTCGTCGAGGCGGAGGGACTGCGCGTCGTGAACGCGGCCGTCCAGGTCGTGGGCAACCGACCCAAGATCGGGCCGCGCCGCGCCGAGGCGCAACAGGTGCTCTCCGACGCGCTCGGCGGACCGGTCTCGGTGTCGGCGACGACCACCGACGGGCTGGGCATGACCGGCCGCGGCGAGGGGATCGCCGCGGTGGCGACCGCCCTGCTGGACGCCGCGGGCTAACCCGCTGCGGCCAGGAGGATGTCGCAGGCCCGGTCGACCGCCGCGGCCGGCGGGGTCAGGCGTTGGGCCAGCCGCGCGGCGCCTGCCGCGATCGCGGGATCGGTGAGCGGGTCGAGATCGTCCGGACCGAATCGGGCGAGACGATTGCCCGCTCCGGCGTTCGCTCTGCGTAGGGCGGCCGCCCACATCGGCTGGTCGGCACTCAGCCAGGCGATGACAGATGGGATTCCCGCCCGGGTCGCAGCCGCGGTGGTGCCCGCACCACCGTGATGGACCGCGCCGCGGCATCGCGGCAGCAGGACTTCGTGGTCGACGGGGCCGGCGACGTGCAGAAGTCGATCGTCCTGTGGCAGCTCGTGTTCGGTGTGCCCGATCACGCGGAGGCCGCGACCGAGGAGAGTCGTCACGATGCCGGTGATCTGCTCGTCGGTGATCTTCATGCTGCCGAAACCGACGTAGACAGGCGGCTCGCCGTCGGCGATCCAGTCCAGTGCGGACCCCGTGGCGTCGGTGCCGGCCGACATCGCGTGACGGGTCGCGGTGTCGGGCAACAGGAATCCGACCAGCGGGCGCTGTGCACCCCACTCCTCGGCGAGACCCGGGTAGAACGCGGTGTCGTAGGCCTGGATCTCCGGCACACCGCGTGCTCGAAGCCGTTGCCCGAGAGGGCCTTTCACCGCCGGTAGGCCGAGCTGGTCGCGGAGTCGCCGGTCGGCGCCGCGCACCGTCAGCCAGTACGTGCGATCGGCGAGAGACCACATGGCCCGGGAGACGGGCCGGGGATGGTGGCGGTAGCGGACGTCGAGACTTCCGTTGGGGCGCAACGGACAGTAGTGCAACGGCACGAACGGGATGCCCCGACTCTGGGCGATGGCCTCGCCGCGGTCCTGGGCGAGTGGAGCGGTGACGAGCAGATCAGAGGCGTCGGCGAGTTCGGCCATCACCCGCTCGGATGTCGCGCGTCCGTGTTCGGCGACTTCGCCGAGTGCCCGCAGGTGCACGCGCGGATTCTTCGACTTCAGACGCTCTTTCACCAGGGGACTGGCCAGGAGTTCAGCCGTGGAGGGGGCGAGGACCTGCGTCGGCAGACCCGAGGCAGCGGTCATGGTGACCAGGTCCTCCGGCACGGCGAGCCGTACCTCGTGTCCGCGTCGGGTGAGCTCGGCACCGAGGGCGATGGCCGGCTGGATGTCCCCGCGGCTGCCGTGCACCGCAAAAGCGAACCTCATGCGCCCCAGGACTTTCCGGAGATTCCCCAGGCGGCGAGCTCGTCGGTGACGAGGGTCCGCAGGGATGCGGTGTCGGGAATGCGGACCGGGTCCAGAGAGCTGACGCTGAACATCACTTGGTCGTCGTTGACCGCGAGCCACCCGCTGATGCCGCCCTTGCGGTCCCGCAGCCGTGCCGGGTCACCGGTGGCGGTGATCGCCCGGATCGACAGTGCCCCGGGCGTTCCGGTGCCGAGGGTCGCGAACTCGTCGGGTGCCTGGCCGACGTTCGACGCCAGACACAGCGGCGTGGTCACGTTCGATGCGAGGCGTCGTGTGATCGGCTTGCTCAGCGCCTGCAGCACGACGGCCCGTTGCGCAACGGCGCCCGAGTTCGCGGCCAGTCGTCCGTAGGCGTCCTTGCAGGCGGTGCGCACCGCGGTGAGGTCGTCGTAGCGTTGCGGGTCCACCTCGACGAAAGCCGTTGCGCCCGAGCTGGCATTCGCGCGCCGGTCATCGAGCGTCCGGGACGAGACGGGCAGCGACACCGGGACGACGTCACCGGGCGACACGCGGCCGCTGCGTTCCAGGACGCCGACCATGAGGGCGGCGAACAGGCTGTTGTCGGTGCCGCCCCGCGTCGTGGCTGCCGCGGTGTAGTCCGCCTGCGGGATCAGGATCGTGACGTTCGGTGCGGTCTCGGCGTCGGAGACGTCGGTCCCGGGTGCCGGCCGACCGGTCACGCGCACCGGCGACGCCGGCGGGGTGGAGCGACTCGCGCGCCAGATCCGCACCGCGGTCCGGCCGGCGGTCCACAGCAGATCGGCGGCATCCCGGACGTCGGAGACCAGGCCGGGTTCGGCACCGTGGACATAGTCGAGGCCGTGGATGGCCTCGATGACCGCCACCGCGCCGGTCCCGCCGTCGGCGATGACATGGGAGATGATGAGCGAGACCAGCACGGAGTCGTCGGCGGCGGCCCGTGCGACGACGAGCCGCCAGGCCGGCCCCTTCTCGAAGTCGAGCGGCGCGTCGGCCTGGGTCCGGCCCCATGCCTCTTCGTCGCCTGCGGGTACCGGGTCGTCCTGCACCTCGACCGCGCCGGCTTCCGGGGTGTAGCGCCAATACGCGCGGCCGGGCCCCCGATGTCGTGTGACGAGCCGGCTCAGGCGTCCGTATCGCAGCTTCTGGCCCAGCGCGGTGATGGTGTCGACATCGACGGAGCCCGGAAACCGCCACAGTGTCTGATTCACGACGGGAAGACCGAGGACGACATCCATCCGGACGAAGAGGTCGTCATCGGCCGTCAGCCGGTCGACGACGGGTCCCGGCGACGACTGTTCGTCGTGGCGGACCAGCGATGCGAAGTTCATGTCTGCCCTGCTGTTGATGGATGCACGCCGTTGGTGATGCACGTCGGCGTCGGTCGAGGTCGGTCCCGGCGTCCGGGCCATGCTAAGGTTAGCCAACCCTAGGCCAGGAGACGGGTGTCGACAGCGCCCCGGACGCCGCAGGCTTCTTACCACAGGTCGCACTGCGTCACTTGACTCGCGATCGTTGAGGAGCGGTTTGCTAGTACACGATTAGCTAGCCGAACTATCAATTCGGGTTCGATCCGGTTACTGTCGTGACCATCGTGAGACCCGCCGGGGTGCTGCCATGACGTCTGTCAGCCCCGAAAGCCTTGTCAGAAGATGACTTTCCCGCAGAACTCGGAGGACGCGACGACATGACGGGTATTTCCCGCCGAACATCTCATCGCCGCGGAACGCATCGCAGCCTCGTCGCTGTCGCAGCCATGACGGCGGTGCTCGGTGTCGCCGGTTCGCTCGCCGCCGCCCCGGCGACAGCGGCGCCGGAACGCCCCGTGATCGAGCGGTCCGTCCCCGACGGTCCCCACACGCATCTTCTCGACGTGTACTCCGCCGCGATGGACAAGACGATCAAGGTGCAGGTCGTGACGCCACGCGCCGAATCCGGGCCGCGTCCGTCGCTGTATCTGCTCGGCGGTCTCAACGAAGAGGACCCGAACAACAGCATCTGGACACTCAAGACCGACGTGGCCGGGTTCTACGCCGACAAGAACGTCAACGTCGTCATGCCCATCGCGGGTGACGGCAGCTTCTACACCGACTGGCAACGCGACGACCCGACGCTCGGGCGCTACAAGTGGGAGACATTTCTCACGCGGGAACTGCCGTCCCTGATCGACGAGCGCTTCGACGGCAACGGTGTCCGCGGGATCGCCGGTCTGTCCATGGGTGCCGGTGCCGCGCTTGTACTCGCGGTCCGCAACCCGGGCTTCTACGACGCGGTGGCGGCCTACAGCGGCTGCTTCACCACCACGGGTCCGGCCGGTCAGGCCTACCCCCGGGGGATCGTGGCAGCCTTCGGCGGCAACGCCGACAACATGTGGGGCCCGCCGGGCGATCCGGCCTGGGCCGAGCACGACGTCGTCGCCAAGGCGGCCAACCTGCGCGGGTCGACGGTCTACGTCTCCACCGGAACGGGCCGCGCCGGCCGGTACGACGCGCCGGGTTATCCGGGCAACGAGAATCCGACCGACCGCCAGGTCATCGGCGGTGCCATCGAAGTCGGCTCCCTCTGGTGCACGCAGCAGTTGGACGCCCGACTCGATCAGCTGAACGTTCCGGCGACCATCCGCTACGTCGACCCCGGCACGCATTCGTGGCCCTACTGGGTCGATCAGCAACGCGAGAGCTGGCCGACCCTCCGACGCGGACTGGGTCTGTGAAATCCCCGTACCGCACACACTCCTGAACACATCCGAACACCCGCGCCGATGGCGCTCGTAGACGACAGAAGGTAGGTGGACTGCAATGGAATACACCGAGCTGACCGACTATTCGATGCCCGGCGGCACCGTCACCGCCTGGGAGCCGCAGGTCGACGCCGAGGAATGGCAGACGGACTCACGCCAGCTGTCCTACATGCATCTCGAGCACGCCCGCCGGGCCGTCCGCGAGGGTTCGGAGTGGTACAGCCAGTGGATCGGCACGGCGTTCCGGATCGAACATCGGTTGGATCGGGAAGCACTGTCCCGCACGATCATCGCCTGGTATCGCCGCCATGAGGCATTCCGGACCTCGGTGCGCGTCCACGAGCCGGATCATCCGCAGGGCGACCTGACCCGCATCACCGTTGCCGCCGACGCGATCACCGTGCGCGAGCGGGATTTCGGGGCCGACCTGCCCGCCGGCGAGGTCTCCGACCTGGTCATCGACTACTTCAACCGCACGGTCACCCCGCTCAGCTGGCCGCACTGCATCGCCGTGACGGTGGAGCCGACCGGCGACGACAGCGGGTTCCTGCTGGTGTTCGCGGCCGACCACACCGTGATGGACGCGTACACGCAGGTGTTCGCCATCCGCGAGCTCACCGCGCTCTACGCCGCCGAGGTGACGGGTGAACCGCACGCGCTCAACGACTTCGGCAGCTACCTCGACTTCAGCGACGCCGAACGCAGGCTCGGCGAGCAGATCGACGCGAACAACGCCGCGGTCAGCCAGTGGCGCGACTTCTTCGACGACACCCCGACCGCGGTGCAACCCGAGCCGATCCCGCGTTTCCCGCGGTTCGAGGTCCCGTCCGACTCGCCGCGCACCATCGTCTCGGAGCGACTGCCGGAGAACGGGTTCCAGGCGACTCTGTCGCACTGGTTGCTCGATGCCGCGGACACCAAGCGATTCGACGCCGTCTGCAAGGGGGCCGGGTCGTCGATGACGGCCGGGATCTACACCGCGCTGTCGATGACCTCCGCCGCCCTGTCGGGTAGCGCCGATCTTCGCTTCATCGGGCCGGTGCACACCCGCAACGCCATCGAGTGGGGCGAAGCCGTCGGCTGGTTCGTCGGCATCATCCCGGTCGCGGTCCGGCCCGGCCGCCCGGCGAGGTTCACCGACGCCCTGACGACGGTGGCGGCCACCTCCGCGCAGTACAAGGCCGTGGGGGCGGCTCCGTTCGCGCCGGTGGCCGAACTGATCGGCGGCGACGTGACGCCGCCCGGTTTCGTCGTGTCGTACATCGATCTCCGGCACGCCGAGGGTGCGGCGGAGTGGACCCCGCGCCAGGCGCGGGTGCTGCGCAGCGCGACGCGCGACGCCGACGAGGTCTACTTCTGGATCAACCGGATCCCGACCGGCGTGAACGTGTCCGCACGATTCCCGGCCGACGAGAACGCCGGGGCCGTCGAGGTGTTCCTCTCCACGTTCCAGGCGATCCTGAAGAAGATCGTCGCCGACGGTGACTGCGAGTACACCTATCGAGCGGTCGAGTCCGTGCCCGCCGGCGTGCACACCGGAGGGTCGACGGCCGTTCTCGGAAGCTGATGACCGGCGCGCTGCGGCCCGGGTTCGCCACCCCCCGATTCGCCACGCCCCGGTTCGGTACCCCGGGCTCGGTGGTCGTGCCGCTTCGCGGGCGTCTCACCGGCGGTCGGACCGTCGAATGGGCACTGCGCGATGCCGGACGCGTGGGCCGAGCCGCGCAGCGCTGGGGTACCGGGGTGTCGTTCCTGCAGTCCGATCACGTGGCGACGATGGGCGACAAGCGGCGACGCGGTGAGATGCACACCGGATTCCTGCTCGCCGCACTGCGATTCGACGACCCGCTCGACGAGGGGGCGATGGCCGCGGCGCTCACCGAGTTCGTCCGTCGGCACGAGGAGCTCCGCGCCCACTACCGGCCGGGACCCGATGGCCCCGAGCGCTGGGTGAGCCCGCCGCGGGAGTTCGTGATCGAGGTCGCCGGCACCGAGCCCCTCCTGGTCGACGACGCCGACGTCGGGTCGTGGGTGGGTCGTCGAGCATCGGAATGTGCTCGCGCGGAACTGGTTCCGGGTTCGTGGTGGGCGGCGACGGTCGACGACGCCGGGTTCACCTTCTTCGCCGCCACGGATCACGCGCACGGCGACGGATATTCGTCGGTGCTCGCGCTGACCGAGATCACCGCCCTGTACCGGGCGCACCGGGACGGTGCGGGGGCTGATCTGCCTGTACCGGGCGCATTCGGACCTGCGATCCTCGCCGAACGGTCGGCTGCGGCCGCCCTCGCCGCCGACGACGACCGAGTGGCCGTGTGGCGGGAGCCCTTGGCGGACAACGACGGTCGCGCACCGCTGTGCCCTCTCGACCTCGGTCTCGCCGATGACGCCGCCCCGGTTCCCGCGGTCGCGGTGGAACAGTGGCTGCTCGACCCCGATGCGCTGGCGCGCTGCGACGCCCGACTGGCGGCCACCGGTGGCGGGTTCGCCGGCCTTCTCTACGCGGCGTTGGCCGTGCGGCATCGCGAGATCACCGGGGAGTCACGCTTCTTCGTCTCCACGGTGCTGGCCACCCGCGACGCCGGGAGCGCGTGGACCCAGGGCTGGTTGTGCAATTTCGCACCGATCGTGGTCGACCTCCCCGCCGGCGACCGAGCGACGTTCGACGATGTCGTGCGCACGGCCGGGAACAGCGTTCGCGCCGCTCGGAACGCGAGTTCGGCACCCGCGCACGGGGTCCTGGCGATCCTCGCCGCCGAGGGCGTCTTCCGGGGCCTCGACGGCAGCCCGTACATGGTGTCCTACACCGATCTGGCCCGGTTGCCGATCGGCGACGACCCGGCACTGGCGACGATGCAGACCTCGAGCGGCGTCGGCCCCACCCGGAATGCCAACCTCTGGTTCACACGGACTCCGGCGGGTCTCGTCGTCCGGTGCCATCTCCCCGACAACGAGGTCGCGCGCGCATCGGTCGTCGAACACCTCGCACGTGTCGGCGCCATCCTGAACGACTACGCGAGCGAGGAGACCGTGCGGTGAAGCTCTCGAGTTCGGAGACATGGGAGGTCGAACCGGGGGAACTGGTTCGCTGGCTTCCGGTACCGGCGGGATCCGCGGCGCCGGCGAATGTGCCCGTGTCGGAGAACGAACGGTTCCATCTGGACTCGATCGCGCAGGGGCAGCCCGGCTGGATCGCGCTCACGCTCGACTTCCCCGAGCGGATCGACCTGGGCCGTCTGGGCGCGGTCGTGTCGACGGTCATCGCCCGCCATGACGTCCTGCGCTGCCACTACACCGCGACCGACGCCGGTTATCAGCGACTGAGCCATGGCGGCGTCGACATGACGGAGGGCTCGCACGAGGCGGATGCCGGACTCGGACCCGCGACGTTCGCGGCCGCGCTGGCCGAGCGGATCACGGCGACCTGCAACCCGTTCGAGCCGATGCCGCACTTTCTGGCCGCCGTCCGGAGGTCGTCGAGCACGACACTCGTGTGCGGCTTCGACCATTGCTATGTCGACGCGCGGTCGATGGCACTGCTGTCCTCGGAGATCTGCGAACTGCTCGCCGGAGCGGCGCCGGCGCCCGCGGAGTCCGGCCTGGACGCGCTGCGTCGGGTGGCCGGGCACGAGGCGGCGGTGACCCCCGACGACGCCCGACTGGGGGAGTGGGAACAGTTCCTCGCCGCGACCGACTGGCAGGTCCCGGAGTTCCCCGTCGACCTCGGTGTACCGGCGGGTGCCGCCGCCGAGATGCGCACGATGGTGACGACCCTGCTGCCCGGTGACTCGGCCCGGGCGTTCAGTTCCGAGGTCCATCGGCACGGCGGGCGGACGTACCCCGCGATCCTCACGTGCGCGGCCAAGGCGGTGAAGTCGATCGGCGGACCCGCCGAGGTGGCAACCGTGGTGCCCACCGGCACCGGCGCCGGACCCGGGTGTGTCGGTTGGTCGGTCGGCAACGCCCCGCTGCTGATCACCGCCGGCGACGATCTGCTCGAAGCCCTGCCCGTCAACACCGCACGGCTTGCCGCGGCCCTGCCGCTGGCGGAGATCGGCCTGACGCCGGTCTACGCCGCCTTCGGTCATCGGCTCCGCCACCGTCGCAGCGACGTGTTCATGATGTCCTACGTCGACTACACGCGGCTTCCCGGTCCGCATCCCGGGGTCCGGGCCGAACAGGTCTCCAGCTCCAAGCCGACCGACACCGCGCAGTGGTGGTTCTGGCGGGATTCCGACGGTATCCACGTCCGGGTGCGGTATCCGCACACCGAGCGTGCGGTGGCCGTTCTGGGCACGATCCTCGACGAGATGCGCTCGCTGGTCGCCGCGGTCGTCGCGCGGACGGCCGAGCCGGTCGCCGCCTCCGGCGAACGTGCATGAGGTGTACGCACCTGCGGCTCGGGCCGTCGGTGGCCAGGTCAGGGTCCGGTAGGATTGCCGGTCGTGACCCTGCGCCTGTATGACACCGATTCCCGAGAGGTGCGCGACTTCGTGCCGCTGCACCCAGGCCAGGCGTCGGTGTACCTGTGCGGGGCGACGGTGCAGGGTGTGCCGCACATCGGTCACGTGCGCAGCGGCATCGCCTTCGACATCCTCCGACGCTGGCTGACCCACAAGGGGCTCGACGTCCTGTTCGTCCGCAACGTCACCGACATCGACGACAAGATCCTCCGCAAGGCCGCGGACGCCGGCCGGCCCTGGTGGGAGTGGGCCGCGACGCACGAGCGCGCCTTCGACGACGCCTACCGCGCGCTGGGAGTGCTGGCCCCGTCGGCGGAACCCCGCGCGACCGGCTTCGTCACCCAGATGGTCGAGTACATGGAACGGCTCATCGAGCGTGGGCACGCCTACGTCGCCGACGGCAACGTGTATTTCGACGTCCAGAGCCTGCCGGACTACGGCTCGCTGTCCGGGCACCGGCTCGACGACGTGCACCAGGGCGAGAGCGCGGGAACCGGCAAGCGTGACCCCCGCGACTTCACCCTGTGGAAGGCGGCCAAGCCCGACGAGCCGTCCTGGCCGACACCGTGGGGACCCGGCCGGCCCGGCTGGCACCTCGAGTGCTCGGCGATGGCCACCTCACTTCTCGGTGCGGAGTTCGACATCCACTGCGGGGGAATGGATCTCATCTTCCCGCATCACGAGAACGAGATCGCGCAGGCGCATGGTGCGGGAGATCCGTTCGCGCGCTACTGGTTACACAACGGCTGGGTGACCATGGGCGGCGAGAAGATGAGCAAGTCGCTGGGCAACGTGGTGTCGATCCCCGCGATGCTGCAGCGTGTCCGGGCCGTCGAACTGCGGTACTACCTCGGCAGCGCGCACTACCGCTCGATGCTGGAGTACTCGCCGGGTGCGCTCACCGAGGCGGCCGCCGGTTACCGACGCGTCGAATCGTTCGTGGAACGGGTGGGCGCGCGTGCGGGCGAGGTGGTCGTCGGGGACGTCGATCCCGAGTTCGCCGCCGCACTCGACGACGATCTGGGCGTCCCGGCAGCACTCGCGGTCGTGCACAACGTGGTTCGGCAGGGCAACACCGCGCTCGA
The DNA here is from genome assembly GCF_041103195.1 of Gordonia sp. ABKF26. Classification (NCBI taxonomy): domain Bacteria; kingdom Bacillati; phylum Actinomycetota; class Actinomycetes; order Mycobacteriales; family Gordoniaceae; genus Gordonia; species Gordonia sp. ABKF26. The sequence continues at coordinate 4,962,257 of NZ_JBGCVZ010000003.1, read as the reverse complement.
GTCCGGCGACGGCGCCGGCGCGCTCGCGGCGGCCTCCGCGGTGCGCGCGATGATGGGCATCCTGGGCGTCGACCCCCTCGACGATCGGTGGACGGGGGTAGCCGACGAGTCGGCGGCCACCTCGGCGCTCGACGTCCTGGTGCGTGCGGAATTACAGCGGCGGGCAGACGCGCGCGCCGCCAAGGACTGGGCGACCGCGGATGCGGTGCGGGATCGACTGGCCGAGGCCGGCATCGAGGTCACCGACACCCCCGACGGTGCGCAATGGGCTCTGAAGGGTGAGGCGTGATGGCAGGCAATTCCAAGCGTAAGGGCGCGATCCGCAAGGACGGCACCAAGAAGGGGCAGACCGTCGGTTCGGGCGGCCAGCGCCGCCGCGGACTCGAGGCTCGCGGTGCGACGCCGAAAGCCGTTGACCGGCCGTATCATCCGGCCCACAAGCGGGCGAAGGCGGCGTCGAAGTCGGCGGCCGGCCGCAGTGGGGCACGGGCGCGGGACGAGGGCCCGGAGTACGTCCTGGGTCGCAATCCGGTCGTGGAGTGCCTCCGGGCGGGTGTGCCGGCCACCGCGCTGTACATCGCCACCAACTCCGAACCCGACGAGCGGGTCGCCGAGGCGGTCAAGATCGCCGGCGACTCGGCGATCTCCATCCTCGAGGTCGGCAAGCCCGAACTGGACCGCCTGTCCACCAACGGGATGCACCAGGGGATCGCCCTGCAGGTGCCGGAGTACCAGTACACCCATCCCGACGACCTGATGGCCGAGGCCAAGGCGAGCGGCACGCCGCCGCTGCTGGTCGCCCTCGACAACATCACCGACCCGCGCAACCTGGGCGCGGTCATCCGGTCGGTCGCGGCCTTCGGCGGACACGGCGTGGTGATCCCGGCGCGTCGCAGCGCGAGCGTGACGGCCGTCGCGTGGCGGACCAGCGCCGGTGCCGCGGCACGTCTACCCGTCGCCCGCGCCACCAACCTGACACGGACGCTGAAGGACTGGGCCGACGCCGGTGCGCAGCTCGTCGGCCTCGACGCGGACGGCGACGTCACGCTCGACGACTACGACGGCAGTGGCCCCACCGTGATCGTGGTGGGGTCGGAGGGCAAGGGGTTGTCCCGCCTCGTCCGGGAGAGCTGCGACTCGATCCTGTCCATCCCGATGGCCGGTGACGTCGAGAGTCTGAACGCCTCGGTCGCCGCGGGTGTGGTTCTCGCCGAGTTCGCGCGCCAGCGACGCCGGTAGCAGCGCCCCCGGCCGGTCAGGCCGGCGTGATGCCGATCTCGATCCCGGCCGCGGTGAGGGCGGCGCGCACCGCCTGTGCGTGTTCGACAGCGCCCGGGGTGTCGCCGTGCAGACAGACCGACGCGGCGTCCACGTCGATCAGCGTGCCGTCGATCGCGCCGATCCGGCCGGTCGTGACGAGTTTGACGACCCGGCGCGCGATCTCGTCGCTGTCGGAGAGCACGGCACCCCGGGTTCCGCGTGGCACGAGGGTGCCCTCCGGGGTGTAGGCGCGGTCGGCGAACGCCTCGGTGATCGTGTCGAGGCCGGCACGTCGGGCCCGTGCGAGCACCTCCGATCCGGGTAGTCCCATGACGGCCAGTCGGGCGTCGACGCCGGCGACCGCCGTGACCACGGCATCGGCCTGCTGCGCGTGGTGGACGACCGTGTTGTACAGCGCGCCGTGCGGTTTCACATAGGTCACGGCGCCTCCCACCGAGCGGGCGAGCGCGTCGAGCGCACCGATCTGGTAGACGAGATCGGCGATGAGATCGGAGGTCGTCATCTCCATGAACCGCCGCCCGAAGCCGCTGCGGTCGGGGTAGGACACCTGGGCGCCGATCCGGACCCCCGCGGCGACCGCGGCCCGGCAGGTGGCGAGCAGGTCGGCCGGGGTGCCGGCGTGGAAGCCGCACGCCACGTTGGCGCTGGTGACGATGCCTAGCATCGCCGCGTCGTCGCCGACGCCCTCGCCGAGGTCGGCATTCAGGTCGATGCGCGCCGCGGCGGAACTCATGAGGGCATTTTAGGGGGTGCGTCGGCGGCCCGGGCCGGCCCGCCGACGGGTGTCCACGCGACCCGGTGGACGGAGTCCCCGTTTCGTCTACGGTGGGGGTATGGCATTACTCGACAGTAAGGTGACCACCCGCAACGGCGTGGTCGAGGGCGCCCGGGGGAAACGGCTGCGCAAGGGGACCATCAGCTGGCGAGGCATCCCGTTCGCAGCACCGCCGGTGGCTCACCGCCGGTTCCGTGCACCGGAGCCCGCACACGACTGGCCCGGTGTCCGCGACTGCACCAAGGTGGCCAAGGCGGCCATCCAGGAGAAGCGGTTCACCGCCATCGCGCCGGGCAGGTTCGCGCCGATGGCCGAGGACTGCCTGACGTTGAACATCTACTCGCCCGAGACCGCGTCGTCGACGCCGCGGCCCGTGATGGTGTTCATCCACGGCGGCGCATTCATCCTGGGCACGGCGGCCACCCCGCTCTACGACGGCGCCTTCCTCGCCCGTTCCCAGGACGTCGTCGTGGTGACGATCCAGTACCGATTCGGTCCGTTCGGCTTCCTCGATCTCGCCCAGTTCGCCACCGACGACCGACCGTTCGACTCCAACGTCGGCCTCCGCGACCAGATCGCGGCACTGCAGTGGGTCCAGGACAACATCGAGGCCTTCGGCGGCGACGCCGGGAACGTCACCATCTTCGGCGAGAGCGCCGGAGGAACGTCGGTGCTGTCCCTGCTGTCGGCACCCTCGACGACCGGGCTGTACCACCACGCGATCGCGCAGAGCCCCGCTCCGGAGCTGATCGTCGAACAGGACGCCGCGACGATCTACGCGGACGAATTCGTCCGCCTGTTGCGCGACCCGGAACGACGTGCGACCTCGCTCGAGCGCGATGAACCGCCGGTCGACACCGTCCACGCGCAACGCCTGCTCACCTCGCCCAATCCGGCGTTGCTGCTGGCGGCGGGAAATCGGCTGATGCGATTCGCCGCCAAGACCGCCGGCGGTGCGATCCCGTTCGCGCCCGTGGTCGACGGTGATCTGCTGCCACGGTCGCCGCTGGCCGCCGCCGCGTCCGGGCTGACCCAGCCGGTACCGCTCGTGATCGGCAGCAACCGCGACGAGGGCAAGCTGTTCGCCAAACTGTGGAACGTCCTGCCCGACGCCGAACGCACGCTGATGCGGGTGGAAGACGACGAGGTTCGGCGCGAGATCGCCTCGCACTACGAGGACGGTGACCGCGACCGCATCCGGCTGGCCGGCGACTCGATCTTCTGGGCGCCGATGAGCGCCTTCGCCGACGGACACAGCACGGTGGCCCCGACCTACGTGTACCGCTACGACTATCAGACGAAGGTGCTGGAGGCCACGGGCTTCGGCGCCACGCACGCCACCGAGCTGTTCAGCGTCTTCGGCGCCTACCGGGCGCCGATGGGGGCGGGTCTGGCCCTCGCGGACTGGCCCGCCACCGGGCGGGTCACGAAGAACGTCCAGACGCGGTGGGGCGGATTCGCCCGCACCGGCGATCCGGGGTTCGGCTGGCCCGCCTACACCACGACCGACCGCAAGGTCCTCGTCCTCGACGACCCCGACCACGTCGAGGCCGACCCGGACACCCTGCGCCGCCAGGCGTGGTACCGCGTGCACTCGCCGGCCTGAGGGTCACCCGAACTCCCACACCGACGGCGGGTCGGCGGCGAGGAACGACAGGACGAGCGGGTTGAACAACTCGGGCGACTCCACCGGCAGGATGTGGGTGCCCGGGATGACCGCCAGCCGTCCGCGCGGCAACGTCCGGGCGAGTTCCAGCGCGTGTTCGAGGCGGACGAGACCGCGGTCGGCGACCACCACGAGCGTGGGCACCTCGACCCCCGCAAACCCGGCGACGTCACATTCCGGTTCTGTCGTCAGCATCCGGGCCGCCTTGTCGAAGACCGTGTCGAAGTGCTCGGGGCCGTCGGGTGAGGTGGTGTCGTAGTAGATCCGCAGGTAGTCCATAGTGACCGGATCGCGCCGCGTGACCTGGTCGATGAAGGCGTCGGCGGTCCGGCCTGCGGCGTTGAGGTAGCCACCGACGACGACCAGCCGCGCGACCAGGTCCGGCCGCTCGCGGGCGACGAGCAACGCGACCGCGGCGCCGTCGGCCCATCCCACCAGATGGGCCGGTCGGCCCACGACACTCTCGAGATAGACGATCGTGCGTTCGACGATCCGCTCGATGCTGAAGTCGCCCGGGAGGTCGGGGCTGTGACCGTGACCGGACCGTTCGGGCACGAACAACTGTCGGCCGGCGTCGAGGAACGCGGGGATCTGGGTTCCCCACGAGGACGCCGAGGCGAACAGACCGTGGAGCAGCACCGTCGGCGGGCCGTACGCCTCGCCCGCCGTGAAGTGCCAGATGGTCGCGTCGGCGATGTCGACGTAGACGCCGCCGTCGACGTGTTCGCCGGCGTGAACCTGTCGCATCGCGCTCCCTCGAGTTCGCCGGACACCTCGACCTGCAGGACATGGTCCCAGAGTCGGGTGGCGGTTCGTGGCGTCGTTCCCGAATCGACATGGCATCGATCCACCGGATGCACCCACCGGCCCGAGCGCGCGACGTGGGGATCGGGAGCGCGGTCGCGCGAAAATATGTGCCACCACGTTCGGTGCGATAGGTTTCTACGGGGTGGTACTGGGTCGGGCAACGGGGGTCACTCGGAGGGTGACATATGCACGTGTCCTGGAGATTCCGCGCGCGCGGGCACGCGGCGCGACGTCGCGGGCCGGCGGTACTGCTGGCCGGCCTGTTGCTGGCCGGTGTCGCATCGGTGGGGGCGTGGACGGCCCCGCAGGCCGATGCGGCGCCCGGTGATCCGCCTGCGCCGCTGAGCCTCCGGGATCTCGGCTCGTCGTCGACCATCGCGTTCCCCGGTCAGCAGGGCGAGGTGAGCCTGTCGCTGGCCGTCCCGCCGAATCTGACGCCGACCGAGTTGCGTGGTGTCACGCAGTATCCCGCGTTCGTCACCGGTGGGAACATCGACGTGCTGCAGGACGACCGGTTGATCTCCCGAACGCCGATCAATCCGACTGTGAACTCGCCGATCTCGCTGCCGTTGCGCGGAGTGCGCGTGGAGCGCAACGCCGCTGACATCGTGCTACGGACCTATCTGCGCACCGCGGGCTCATGCCTGTTCGATCCCGACTCGGGCCTGCGCATCCAGAACGCCACGGTCACCTACGGCGGCCGGGAAGCCGAGCCGAACAGCGTCGCCGAGTTCCTGCCGCCGGTCCTGCGCAAGCTGACCATCTTCGTGCCCGCCGACGTCCGGCCCGCCGAGGGCGCGGCCGCGGTCTCGCTCGCCACCGCGGTGGTCGCGAATTACGGTGCGGCGACGGTGGAGATCGAGACCGGTTCGCTGCCCCGCGGTGTCGCCGCACCCACCGAGGAGATCGAGCCGCTCGAACGACAGGTGGTCATCAACTCGGATCTCCCCGACGGCCTGAGCCTCGGCCCGGGTGCCGGCTGGCCGGTGTTGCGTATCGGCGGCAACGAGGACGAACTCGCCACCCAGGTCGACTTCCTCACCTCCGATCTGTCGTCGATCGCCGTCAGCTCCGCGGCGGTCGCCGGACCGCCCTTTGCCGCACCGCAACTCGCGCCCGAGGTCACCACACTGGCCGAACTGGGCGTCGGAGACCAGCGCGTCTCCGCGACGGGCTGGCCGACCATCTCGTTCGGGATCGACCAGACCCGCCTGGGACGGCCGTCCAAGAACATCCGGATGCAGTTGAAGGGCACCTACACCCCGATGGGTGGTCAGATCGCGGTGTCGATCGGTGACCGGGTGATCGCGTCCTGGCCCGCGGATGCCTCCGGCAGCTATGACGCATGGGTCGACGTACCCGCCGACCTGCTGACGCGGTACACCGAGGTCACCGTCACCTACAACCACGGCGACGTCGGCGAACAATGCGGAACGGGAGTGCGTAGCTCGCTGAGCCTGGATTCCTCCGGCGAGGTGCGATCCGAGGTCGCCGACCCGCCGACGCCGTCCGGGTTCGCGTCGCTGCCGCAGGCCCTGATGCCGCGCAACTCGCTGGCCTGGACGACCGGTGACGTCGATGACGTGGCCCGCGCCGTGGCGCTCATGTCCGGCCTGCAGCGACTGTCGGCGGTGCGCCTCGGCGTCGACGTGGTGCCGCTCGACGACGCGATGTCCTCGTCCGCGCCGGCTGTCGTCATCGCGGCCGACGGCGAGGGACTGCCCGACCTCTCGCTCCCGGTGACCGCCGACGGCGGCACGGTCTCGGTGCTCAATCCCGACGGTCAGCGCGCCGAGGTCCTGCTCTCGCCGACCGTGCGTTTCGGCTCACTGCAGGTGGCGCGCGACGCCGGACGTACCGTCCTCGTCGCGACCTCCACCCGGGACGCCGCCGACCTCGATGCCCTGCTCGACTGGCTGGCCGCCGACCCCGATCGCTGGCCGTCACTGAACGGGGACGCCCTCCTGCAGGTGTCCGGTCAGGAACCGGTCCTGGTGGTCGACGACAACGCGCAGGACTCGGAATCATCGGCAGGCGGCACGACGTGGGTGGCGTTCGCCGTGGTCGGGGTGGGCATCGTGGTGGTGGCCGCCGTCGCCGCGACGCTGGTCCTGCGCCGCCGCCGGCACCGGACCGCCGAGGGCTGATCGCCGTGCCCGAGGCGTCTGCGACGACCACGGCCCAGCCCCCGGACGCGGTCCCGGCCGCGGGACCGGGTGCGTCGGCGAGGGCGGTCGACGCGATCGTCGGAGTCCTCACCCGACGCAAACCGGAGACGCCGAATCAGGTGTTCGTCGACCACCCGGAGTATCTGGTCGCTGCCAGATGGCTGTTCCTGATCGGGTGCACGGTACTCGGATTCTGGAACACCATCATCGCGGTCGTCGACGAACTGATGGCGCAGACGCTGATCCTCTACGTCCCGGTGCTGATCGTCCTGTCCCTCGTGGCCGTCATCGGCGTGTCGTGGCGCGACGTCGACGAACTGCCGATCTACGACCGGCAGACCGACGTCATCGTGGGCATCGTGGTGCTGATCCTGGCGCTGGCGATGAAGTACCTGGTCAATCCGCGCTATGCGCGCGCGTACCTCACGACCCACATGGACCTGCTGGCCCTGTGGCTGTTCGTCCTCGGCGCCGCGATCATGCTGTTCGGACTGCGGCCGGTGGGACGCTACCGGTGGGCGTGGCTGCTGCTCCTGCTCATCTTTCCGCCCCCGGTCCGCGCGGTGGTGCTGCTGCTGGGCGGCACGTCGCTCGCCGCCGGTTTCGTCGTGGTCCTGATGGCGGTGGCCGCCACCGCCATCGCCGTGGGCCGGACATGGCAGCGCAAACTACTGGCTGCGCTGCTGGCCGGCGCCGTCGGCCTGGTCGCGCTGTTCCTGTTCGACGCGCTCGGCGCGCCCCGCAGCGTCGTGGTGCCGTTTCCCGCGCTGATCGCGGCGTTCGCGACGTCGGTGTTCATGCTCGTCGACTATCGGCGCCGCGGCGGGCAGAAGTGGTCTCCACCGGTGGCCGGGCAGATCACCCCACCCAAGGTCGCGTTCGTGGGTCGTCCCGGCCTGGTGGTGCTGCTCGCGGCGATCCTGTTGGCCCTCAACCCGGTTCCGCCGGTCGGGAGCAACTACCAGAGCAACCGGTATGCGCAGCTGGGCATCGGATCTCCGCTCGTGGTCCCGGCGGGGTGGCGCCAGGAGTCCTTCGGCGTCTACGGCTGGGTGTCGCGACTGTACGGCCCGGGCTCTGTGCTGATCCGGCAGGTCCTGGTGCAGACCCGCGGCGACCGGGCGTACGACAAGTTCGCCCGCCCCCGACGTGTCGTCGTCGACAGCGTCGACAGTCGGCGACCACTGGTTCTCGACGTCTACCAGGACATCTTCCGATACGACCTCTCCGAGGATCGGACCAGCATCCCGATCGAGGTGGAGCTGTCCAACGGGGTGCGCGGGAGGCTGTGGAGCATCGTCGACGACAAGCGCTATCTGACGTACACGGTGGTGTCGTGGCGGTGGAACAACGGCAACCGAACGCAGCAGATCATGTTGTGGGCGGTCGACAACCACGAACCGGAAGCCTATTTCCCGGAGCCGCGCATCACGATCCTGGCAAACATGAACTCGCTGATGACCATCTTGCTGCGCGGCGACTCGGTGCTGCTGGACACCGACCCTCAGCTGAAGGACCGGGCGCTGCTCGTCGGACTCGGCGGCGCGCTCATCCGGGCCCAACTCGGCGCCGGCCAGGGGGGCGCCTCGTGACCATCGAGGAGGCGGGTTCACGCGATGCCGACGCCGACGCACCGGGAGTCGCACGCAGTACGCGACCGACGCGGCCGGTGCCCGAGCTGCTCGCCGACCCGGTCTATCGCGCTCAGGCCCTCGAAGACGCCGTCAACCGGTTGCGCAACGCCGACGAGGACATGTCTGCGTCGGTGGCCTTCAGCCGGATTCAGAAGATCATCGGATTCACACTGCTCGGCATCATCGCGGTTGCGATGGTGCTCGAGCCGGTCGGGACGTGCGCGACCCTCGTGTCGATCGCGACCGTCGGATACGTGGTCACCCTCGCCGACCGCCTGGTGATCTTCCGGCGCGGACTGGTCAACGGCGCCATCCGGGTCTCCGACGACGAAGCCCGTTCCATCCCCGACGACGAGCTGCCCGCCTACACCGTCTTCGTCCCGGCCTACGGCGAACCCGAGGTGGTCGGCCAGCTGGTGGCCGCGATGGAGACGATCGAGTATCCGCGGGACAAGTTGCAGGTCCTGTTGCTCCTCGAGGAGGACGACGAGCCGACGATCGAAGCGGCACGCGGGGTGGAGGACAACGGGATCGTCACCGTCGTCCTGACACCACCTGCCCAACCCCGGACGAAGCCGAAGGCCTGCAACTACGGCATGCACTTCGCAACCGGCGACATCGTCACCATCTTCGACGCCGAGGACAAACCGGACCCACTGCAGCTGCGCCGGGCGGTCTACGTACTCAACAACTCCGGTGACGACTCGGTGGTCTGCGTCCAGGGAAAGCTGAGCTTCCACAACGTGCGCGACAACATGCTGACCGAGTGGTTCACCGCCGACTACGGGATCTGGTTCGGCTTCCTGTTGCCGGGCATGATGGTCAGCCGGGCGCCGATCCCCTTGGGCGGCACGTCCAATCACTTCCGGCGGGATGTCCTCGACACGATCGGCGCCTGGGATCCGTACAACGTGACCGAGGACGCCGATCTCGGTGTCCGCATCGCCGACCACGGCTACCGCACCCTCGTGCTCGACTCGGTCACGATGGAGGAGGCGAATGTCGACGCCATCAACTGGATTCGTCAGCGCTCCCGTTGGTACAAGGGCTACATGCAGACGTGGCTCGTCCACATGCGTCATCCGGTCAAGCTGTGGCACATCCTCGGACCCGTCGCCTTCGTGCGGTTCACCCTGCTGATCGCCGGCACACCCGTCATCGCCTGTCTCAACATGGTGTTCTGGCTCATCCTGGCGCTGTGGATCGGCGGGCAACCGCCGGTCGTCGCCGAGCTGTTCCCCGGGCCGATCTACTATCTGGCGCTCATCTCGATGCTCCTGGGCAACGGGGCGGCGATCTACATGAACCTCATCGCGATCCGGGAGGACGACCGGAGCGAACTCCTGCTCTCGGCGCTGCTCATCCCGGCGTACTGGGTGATGATGAGCGTCGCCGCCATCAAGGGTATGTGGCAGATCCTGGTGAATCCGTCATACTGGGAGAAGACCTTTCACGGTCTGTCGACCAGCAGCGCGGCGGAGCCGACGGACGATGACCCCCAGAAGACCGGAGAGGCCACGTGACCCGCCGCGTCCCGCCCGGGGTGCTCATCTTCATCGCGACGTGGATTCCGTACCTCGTGATCGGGGTCTACCTCGCCAGCGAGGTACAGCTGTTCTTCGGCGACGCGCTGTCGCGCGTCCAGTCGGCGCAGAGCGTGTTGTTCAGCCGGACACCGCATCTCGCCGCGATCGGTTTCATCTTCACCCCGCTCACCGCGATCGTCCAGCTGCCGCTGACCGCGCTGACCCCGTGGATCCCCGAGATGACGACGCAGGCGCTCTCGGCGGTGATCATGTCCTCGGCTTTCATGGCGGGCTCGGTGGTCCAGGTGTCGGGGATCGCGCGTGATGCAGGCCTGAGACCCCTTGTCGCAGGCACGTTCACGGTGTTCTACGCCATCAACCCGATGATCGTCCTCTACGCCGCCAACGGGATGAGCGAGGCGCCCTACCTGTTCTTCCTGGCCTGGGCGACACGTCGCCTGATCCGGTGGGTGTCCTCCGACGACGTCCACGAACTCGTCGTCGCCGGTATCGCACTCGGGCTGTCCTACCTCACCCGCTACGACGGCGGTGCCGCCGCACTGGCCGCGGCCTTCGTCGTCGGCTGGGTGACCTATCGGCGGCACGACCACCGAAAACGGGTGCCGCGCACGCTGCTCGACATCACGTTGGTCGTGGCGCCGAGCGCGCTCGCCTTCCTGGCCTGGGCCGCGGCGGGCTGGCTCATCACCGGGAATGCCTTCGCGCAGTTCACCTCCGAGTACGGCAACGCCGCCATCATCGCCCAGTCCGGTGGTAGCGGGTCGTCGACGGCCGGGGACGCGCTCAGGTTCTCCCTCACCGAACTCTTCATCCTCGCACCACTGCTTCCGATACTCATTCTCGGAGTCATCGGAGTCCGTGCCCGACGTCGTCGGCTTGCGGCGATGTTGCCCGCGCTGCTGATCGTGGCAGTTCTGGCGTTTCAGGTTTTTGGTTACTCACGCGGCTCGACGTTCGGCTTCCTTCGGTTCTACATGACCGTGGTCCTGCTCGCCGCGGTCATCGCCCTCTTGGCTGTGCCCCTGCGGAAGCAGGTTCCGATGCGTCGCGAGGGCGGGCATTCTGACATTCTGCCGGCACGCCCCTATGCCTCGCGTTGGAGCAACAAGATCGCCGCGACGATCGTGATCGTGGTGGTGGCCACCGCGATCCCGGTCACCGCCATCGGGATGACCTCGCCGAAGTACGCGCCGCAGGAGTTCGCTCTCGGCTCGGTGGTCGACCCGCAGCCGGAGTCGGTGGACCAGAAGTACCTCGACGAACAGCGGATCGTGCGGTCCTTCTCCACCGAGCGTGCACTGGCGCAGTATCTCGACGATCTGGATCTGCCGGACGGCGCCGTCCTGTGCGACACCGTGTACGGCTTCGCGGTGGTGGTCCAGTCCACCCGGCCGCGCCAGTTCGTCATCCCGTCGGACAGTGACTTCACCCAGTTGCTCAACGACCCGGTCGGCGGCGGAGTGCGCTACCTTCTGACCGTTCCCCGGGAGGGGCGAGGTCTCGCCGACGCCATCAACGAGCGCTATCCGACCGTCTACGAGAACGGTGCCCAGATCGCCGTGCTCGAACTCGAGGCCCGCAATCAGGGTGCGGACCTGCCGGACTGGCGCCTGTACCGGCTCGTGTGACGCCAGTCCCGGTCAGGAGGCGTTCTCGCGCACCACGTTCCATGCCGGGTCGTTCGGTCCGATGTCGTAGGTGCATTCCGTCCCGCGCGGATCCGGCACGAAGGACCACAGCAGTGCGCCGGCGACCCCGGCGGCGCGGTGTCGCGCGATGATGGTCTCGAACTGCTGGGCCCGGCTCGCGACGGAGCCACATGAGCCGGCGTGGATCCCGATCTCGTTGACCACGAGTGGTTTACCGAGTTCGCGAGCCTGTTCCAGTCGTGCGCGCAGATTGCTGCCCGCGGGCCCCGATTCGGGATCGACGTCGGAACGGTAGTCGTGGAAGTCGAGCACGTCCAGACCGGCCGAACGCCCGACCGCGGTGAACCCGGGGCCCGCGAGACCGCACTGGTCGCCGCCCACCAGACCCGAGAAGATCGGGCGGTCCGCGTCGAAGTCGCGGAGGTGGGCACCGGCCTGGTCGAAGAACGATCTCAGCACGGCCGTGGCGTCGGCAGGGCAGGTGCGGTAGCGCCAGTCACAGGAGGTGGCGCCGCATTCGCTGGCCTCGGGTTCCCCGACCAGTTCCCAGCCGGCGATCGACGGCTCGTCGTGCCACCGCGTCACCGCGATCTCGATCCACTCCGCGTAGGACAGTCCGCCGACCCGCTCGTCGGTGCGCCAGCCGTCGACGTAGAAGTCGCGCTCCTTGAACCGCTCGTCCTCACAGTCGCCCGACCCGCCGGTGAGCACCGGCAGCACCATCTGCCGGTGCCGGGCAGCGGCCGCGAAGACGCGGTCGATCGGACCGAAGTCGAGCAGTCCGCTGCGCTTGTCGACGGCGAACACCGAGTACAGGTTGAAGCGGGTGAGTGCTCGGGGCGGGAGTTTGGCGAAGTATCCGTCCGCGTCGACCTGGGCGCCGCAACCGCGGTTGACCGACCAGTCGGTGCTGAGCTGGTAGGCGTTGAAACCGGCGGGCCACCACGGCTTCCCGTCGAGCATCAGACCGTCCGGGGTGGCCGAGGCCCGGTGCGACTGGGTCGACCGGGGAGGTCCCGGATCGGGGGTGCGCGCACACCCGGCAAGGCACAGCAGGGCGACGACGATCGCGGTCAGCAGCACCGTGAGCGCCCGCTTCGTCGTGCGTCGGTGGACCACAAGGAGCAGGCTACCCGTCACCTAAGGTGTCGGTATGTCGACCGGGTTTCACAGGGCGGGTACGGGAGTGGCGGGCGCAGCGCCCAGGTCGTGGCGGGCCGCCGCCGGCGCGCTGGCCGTCGTCGCGGTCCTGTCGGCCTGCGGCACCGACGCCGCCGAGTCCGGACCGCAGGGGACGAGCACGGCCGGCAAGAGCACGACGAGTCCGTCGCCCACCCCGTATTCCTCGGGCCCGTACTCGCCCACCGAGAGCGCGCCGGCGATCGTCTACCGCCCGCCTTACATCGAGCGAACCGAATGGACCGACACCGCAGTCGGCCCGAGCCTCTCGGTGTTCCCCACGAACTCAGGGCGTTACACCACCGAGGCCGGCGCGATGACCGCGGCGTGGGCGGAGGTCGTCGCGCTCGATCCCACCGCCGACACCCCCGGCATGCAGGCCCAATTCGACTGCCACTGGCGGTTCGCGCGCCTCGTCGAACCGGAAAAGCCCAGCTGGAACCTGGAACCCGGCCGCCCCGTCGTCGCCGAGGAGGACATGGTCGGCGCCGGTTGCAATCCCGGCTTCGCCGAGGAGTGACTCAGCGCGTGCGATGCACGCCGTGACTCAGCGCGTGCGATGCACGCCGTGACTCAGCGCGTGCGATGCACGCGGCGGTTGCCGATGATCCGGCACACGACGTAGATCGCGAACGAGATGATCGTGACGAACACCGACACCGGCAGCTTGGGGGCCAGCGACATCAGCAACCCGCCCACCGCCGCGACTTCGGCGAACACGACCGACAGCACCAGCGTGCGCGTCGGATTCGACGTGACGCGCGCGGCCGCGGCGCCGGGGGTGATCATCAGCGACATCACCAGCAGCGCGCCGATGATCTGCACGCCCTGTGCGGCCGCGAGGCCCATGATGATCGCGAACACCACGGACAGCGTCCGGATGGGTACGCCCTGCGCCTGTGCGACACGGGGGTCGGTCGAGGCGAACAGCAGCGGCCGGTAGATCACGGCCAGCACGACGACGACGATGCCGGTCGTGATGGCGATCGCGACGAGGCCGTTGATGCCCACGCTGACGACCTGCCCGGTCAGCAATGCGAAGCCGGTGCCGATCCGGCCGTACAGGGCCAGGAACAGCACCCCGATGCCGAGGCCGAACGCCATGACGACGCCGATCACCGAGTCGCGCTCCCGCGCCTTGTTGCCGAGGAAGCCGAACACCGCCGCGGCGATGACCGCACCGATGACACCGCCGAGGTTCACGCTGAACCCGATCAGCAGGGCCGCCGCGGCGCCGGTCACCGACAGTTCGCTGGCGCCGTGCACCGCGAACGACATCTGCCGCGCGACGATCAGGGGACCCAGCAGGCCACCGAGGAGGCCGAGCAGCACCATCGCGAGCAGCGCCTGCTGCATGAAGTCGTAACCCAGCAGGTCGACGGTGGTGGAGAAGTCCCAGAGGTCGCTCAACGAGCGATCCGCGGCGGTGTAGGTGATGCTCACGCCGGACCGCCCGAGCGCGCGACACCCGAACCCGTCTCCGCGGCACAGTGATGGGCGTCCTCGCCGCCGATCACGACGAGGCGGCCGTTGACGCGGAGCACCTCGACATCGCTGCCGTAGAGCTCGCTCAGTGTCTCCGTCGTCATCACCTCGTGCGGCTCGCCGATGCGGAACCGGCCGTCGACCAGGTACAGGACGCGGTCGACGTAGGGGAGGATCGGGTTGATCTCGTGGGTCACGAAGACCACGGCCGTCCCCGCCTCCCGGCGCCGGCGGTCGATGAGTTCGACGACCACCTGCTGGTTGGTGGGGTCGAGGCTGGCGAGCGGTTCGTCGCAGAGAAGCAGTCCGGGATCGCTCACCACCGCCTGCGCGACCCGCAGCCGCTGCTGCTCACCGCCGGAGAGGACGCCGAGCGGCGCATCGGCGTACGGCAGCGCATCCACCGCGCGCAGGGCGCGGTCGACGAGTTCGCGTCGACGCGACCGTCCGCGCAGACCCACACCCCAGCGACCACCGTCGACTCCGAACCCGACGAGGTCGCGCCCGCGGATGGCCATCGGGTCGGCGTCGTCCTCGGCGTGCTGCTGCGGGATGTAGCCGACCGCGTCGGTGGTGGTGACATTGCCGCGGTCGAGCGCGTACTGGCGCAGCAGGACCCGCAGGAACGAGGTCTTTCCCGAACCGTTCGGCCCCAGGACCGCGATGAATTCGCCGGGCGCGATGGTCAGGTTCAGGTCGTCCCAGAGGATCCGGTCGCCGAACGCGAGTCGGGCGCCGGTGAACGCGACCACGGGCCGGCTGCCCGTCTGCGATCCACCCCGGTCGGCGTCATCGTGGTCTGCCCCGCTCAATTGGAACCGGAACCCAGTGCCGCGGTGAGCGCGTCGATCTGGGCGCCCTGCCAGACGAGGTAGTCCGTGACGCCGTCGGGAAGGGTCTCGGTGAACTTCACGACCGGGACGCCCGCCGAACCCGCGACGTCGAGCATCGCCTGCGTCACCGGATCCACGGCCTGGGTGTTGTAGATGAGCACCTTCGCGCGGCGGTCGGCGAGGATGTCCTGGAGGGCTGCGCGGTCCGCGGCCGCCGGCGACTGGCCCTCTTCCACGGCCTGGGTGAAACCGGCCGGCGCGATGTCGACGAGTCCGGCCTCGGTCAGCATGTAACCCGCGAGCGGCTCGGTCTGCGCGACTTCGGTGCCCGCATGCTGCTCGCGGATCGTGGTGAGCTTCGCCCGCAGGCCGTAGATGCCCGTGGTGAAGGTCTCGGCGTTGGCGCGATAGGTCTCCGCGTTGGCCGGGTCCTGCTCGGCCAGGGCGTCGGCCACCTTGTCGGCCACCTGGGCGACGACCGGCAGGTCGTAGAAGACGTGCTCGTTCTGGTCGTCGTGCGAGTGGTCGTGGGCGCCGTCGGAGTGGGCACCGTCGGAGTGGTCACCTTCGGCGTGGTCGGCCTCGGCGTGCTCGTCGCCCCCGAGCAGGGCGAACGCGTCGACCGCGGTCGCGTCGGAGTTGGCCGCGGCCTCTTCCATGTAGGAGTCGTAGTGGCCGCCGTTGAACACGAGGATGTCGGCGTCGGCGATGGTCGCGGTGTCGGCGGCGGACGGCTCGAACTCATGGGGGTCGCCGTCTGCGTTGTTGTACAGCGCCGTGACCTGGGCCTTGTCCCCGGCGACGGCCGTCGCCACCGAGCCCCACACGTTCGTGGAGGCGACGACGGTCGGCGGGCCGTCGGACCCGCCGGAATTGCTTGAGCAGGCGGACAGCACCAGGGCGGCGGCAGACAGCACGCCGGCCGCGGCCAGCAGGGATTTCTTCATCGACAACCTTTACGCAAATGACAATCGTTACCGAAAACAGTCTAGGTGATCGCGCCGGCGGGCGTGCAGGGTGTCCGCGCGCCGGGGGACGCGTCACCCGATGCGGCGTTTCTCTATGGTGGAGACCATGACCTCCAGCCCGTTCCCGCGGCGTGTCGCGCTGATCTCCGTGCACACCTCGCCGCTGGCGCAACCGGGTACCGGGGACGCGGGGGGAATGAACGTCTACGTGTGGCAGACGGCGACCCGGCTGGCCCGTCGAGGGGTCGAGGTCGAGATCTTCACGCGCGCGACGTCCTCGGCCGACGCGCCGTCGGTCGCCGCCGCGCCGGGGGTCACGGTGCGCAATGTGGTCGCCGGACCGTTCGAGGGCCTCGACAAGCGCGACCTGCCCGCCCAGCTGTGCGCGTTCACGGCCGGGGTGCTCCGCGCCGAGGCGGCCCAGGCGCCCGGCCACTACGACGTGATCCACTCGCACTACTGGCTCTCCGGCCAGGTGGGCTGGCTCGCCCGCGACCGGTGGGGGGTTCCACTGGTACACACCGCGCACACCCTCGCTGCGGTCAAGAACGCGTCATTGGCCGAGGGCGACACGGCGGAGCCCCAGCTCCGCGTGATCGGGGAGCAGCAGGTCGTCGGCGAGGCCGATCGGCTGGTCGCGAACACGCAGACCGAGGCGGCCGAACTGCTCTCGATGTACGGCGCCGCCGCCGACCGCATCGACGTGGTGACTCCGGGCGCCGATCTGGACTGCTACACACCGGGATCCGCCTCGGCGGCGCGCGCGGCACTCGGCCTCGATCCCGACGAGATGATCGTGACGTTCGTCGGGCGCATCCAGCCGCTCAAGGCCCCGGATCTCCTCGTGGCCGCTGCCGCGCCGCTCATCCGCGAGTCCGCCGAGTCCGGCCGAAAGCTGCGACTGCTCATCGTCGGCGGACCGTCGGGGTCGGGCCTGCAACGACCCACCGCACTGATGGACCAGGTTGCCGAACTCGGCATCGCCGATGCGGTGACCTTCCTGCCACCGCAGCCGGCGGATCGTCTGGTGCAGGTCTACCGGGCGTCGGATGTCGTTGCGGTGCCGAGTCATTCGGAGAGCTTCGGGCTGGTCGCGATCGAGGCGCAGGCATGCGGGAGGCCCGTCATCGCCGCGAATGTCGGCGGTCTCGGCGTGGCCGTCGACGACGGCCGGACCGGCGTCCTCGTCAACGGGCACGGGGTCGGCGACTGGACGAACGCGCTCGAGAAACTCCTCGCGCAACCCGAACGTCTCGTCGAGCTCGGCCACAACGCCCGTTCCCACGCCGAGCAGTTCTCGTGGGAACACACGGTGGATCAGCTGCTGGAGAGTTATGGCCGCGCCATGCGGTCCTTCGCCGCCCACCGGAGTCCGGAGTCGCCCGACCCGTCGGCGACGGCTGCGGCTCGCGTCCGACGCCGCTGGCGGCGCCGGCGCAACCGGGTGACCGTCTGAATTCACCGAAGAGAGGATGCCGTGAGCCGCACCGAGGTCGTCGACCTGCTCGAGAAGACGCTGGGCGAGAACGAGATCGCCTTCACACGCAAGAGCGGCGGCGGCGCCGACGTCGACCATGTGGTCGTCGAGTTGCCCGGCGAACGCAAACTCAAGACCACCGTGCTGCTGACGGCGAGCGAGCACGGTGTCCGAGTGGAGGCCTTCGTCTGTCGTCGGCCCGACGAGAACCACGCCGGGGTCTACAAACACCTGCTGAAGCGCAATCGCCGGCTGTACGGCGTCGCCTACACCATCGACAACACCGGTGACATCTACCTGGTGGGTCGGATCTCCGCCGATGCGTTGAGTTCCGGCGAGGTCGATCGCATTCTGGGTCAGGTCCTCGAGGCCGCCGACGGCGACTTCAACACCCTGCTCGAACTCGGCTTCCTCACCTCGATCCGGCGCGAGTGGGCGTGGCGGGTGTCGCGCGGTGAGTCCCTGCGCAACCTGCTCGCGTTCGAGCACCTGATCGACAAGGAGTCCCTGCCGGAGGCTGGGGCGCCGCTGGAAGGCCGCTACGTGCCCGGCGAGTCGGTCCTCGAGGGTGCAGACCAGGCGACTGACGTCGGGTCGAAATCGGACGAATCGTAGACTCGTCGCGAGAGGTCCACGTCACATCGTGTCAATAGTCGTTGATACGATGCGGGCGAGAAATTCCCCAATGGAGGTGTCATGAGCTTCACGAGTCCGTTCCCTGACGTCGAGATCCCCGATGTGAGCGTGTTCGAGTTCCTGTTCGGTGCGGTCGCTGAGGAGGATCTGGGACGCACCGCTCTGGTCGATCCGAAGTCGGGGGCGACGACGACGTATGCGCAGTTGATCTCGCAGATCGATGCGGCGGCGGGTGCGTTGGCGTCGCGGGGGATCGGTGTGGGTGATGTGGTGGGCATCCTGTCGCCCAACATCCCGGCGTTCGCGACGGTCTTCCACGGCATCTTGCGGGCCGGCGGCACCGCGACGACGATCAACGCGCTGTTCACCGGGCCCGAGATCGCCAAGCAGCTGCGGGATTCGGGCGCGAAGATGCTGGTGACGATCTCGCCGATGCTGGAGCAGGCCAAGGCCGCCGCCGCCGAGGTCGGGCTGGCGGATGCGGATCTGATCGTCCTCGACGGCGAGGGTCAGGACGCCTCGGGGCATCCGAACGCCGCCGATCTGTTGGGGGCGGGGTTGTCCGCGCCGGAGGTGTCG
Source organism: Gordonia sp. ABKF26 (assembly GCF_041103195.1). Lineage (NCBI taxonomy): Bacteria > Bacillati > Actinomycetota > Actinomycetes > Mycobacteriales > Gordoniaceae > Gordonia > Gordonia sp. ABKF26. The sequence goes on along the minus strand of NZ_JBGCVZ010000003.1, from coordinate 4,943,573 downwards.
TTCGATCCGTCGACGCATGTGGCGGTGCTGCCGTATTCGTCGGGCACGACCGGCAATCCGAAGGGTGTGGCGCTCTCGCACCGCAACCTCGTCGCCAACGTCGCCCAGATCCGTCCGCTGCAGGGCATGGGCGCCGACGACGTGGTGATCGCGGTGCTGCCGTTCTTCCACATCTACGGCATGACGGTGCTGCTCAACGCCGCCCTCTACAACCGGGCGTCGCTGGTGATCATGCCGCGCTTCGATCTGGTCGAGTTCCTGGAGAACATCCAGAACCACAAGGTGACGATGGCCTACATCGCCCCGCCGGTGGCGGTGGCGCTGGCCAAGCACCCGATCATCGACAACTACGACCTGTCCTCGCTGCACACGATGATGTCGGGGGCCGCACCGCTGGATGACGAGCTGGGTCAGGCGGTGGCCAAGCGTCTGGACCTGCACATGCTGCAGGGCTACGGCATGAGTGAGTTGTCGCCGGTCAGCCACATCATCCCGGCCGACACCCCGGGTCTGCTGGGGCAGCAGGATCCGCCGCTGTCCTCCACGGGCTGGGCGGTGCCCAACTCGGAGAACAAGATCGTCGATCCCGCCTCCGGCGCGGAGATCGAGCTGCCGAGCGAAGGGCTGTCCGAACCCGGCGAGCTGTGGGTGAAGGGCCCCAACGTGATGCTGGGATATCTGAACAACGAGCAGGCGACCGCCGACACCATCGACGCCGATGGTTACCTGCACACCGGTGACATGGCGCAGGTCGATCCGACCGGTTGCGTCTACATCGTCGACCGGCTCAAGGAACTGATCAAGTATAAGGGCTACCAGGTGCCGCCGGCCGAGCTCGAGGCGCTGTTGCTGACCAACGACAAGATCGCCGACGCGGCGGTCATCGGCGTCATCGAGCCGGAGTCCGGTGAGGAGATCCCGAAGGCGTTCGTGGTGCGTCAGCCCGATGCCGACATCTCCGCCGAGGAGGTCATCGAGTTCGTGGCGTCGAAGGTCGCCCTGCACAAGAAGGTTCGTGCGGTGGAGTTCATCGAGACGATCCCGAAGTCGGCCTCGGGCAAGATCCTGCGCAAGGACCTCCGGAAGTAGTTCCGGCTCGTGACACCCGTATGACGTTGTGTCCGGATTCCGGGCACAACGTCATACTTGTCTGTGCTCAGGGGATCTCGTGCGGCGGGATGTCGTCATACGCCGAGGTGGCGGCGGTTCCCGAGCGCTTGTTCCACCAGTAGGTGAGGGCCCACAGGACGATGCCGAGGAGCAGCAGCCAGCCGGCGACGACGTACTGCTCGGGGTCACGTCCGGTGATCGGCAACGTCAGGTAGCCGCAGGTGACCGCGCCGAGGACCGCGATGGGTGTGTAGGTGCGGAAGTGCTTGTGCCCCACCTTGTCCTTGCGCAGCACCAGAACCGACACGTTGACGACGGTGAACACCGCGAGCAGCAACAGTGCGGTGGTGCCGCCGAGCAGGCCGACGATCGAACCCTCGGGATCGGCGCTGACGTAGGTGAGCAGGCACAGCGCGATGACGGTGGTGAAGACGATGGCGGCGAAGGGCGTCCGGCGCCCCGGGTGCACATAGGCGAGGAACTTCGGGAGCACACCCTGCTTGGCCATGCCGTACAGCAACCGGCTGGCCATCATCATGTTGATGAGCGCGGTGTTGGCGACGGCGAACATCGAGATCCAGGGGAGCAGGTCCGACATCGGGAAGTCCGGGGCCGCGGTCTGCACGACGTCGACGAGCGGGGTCTCGCTCTCGGCGAGGACGCCGACCGGGACGATCGCCACGGCGCAGATCGCGATGAGCACGTAGACGACCGCGGTGATGCCGAGGCCGCTCAGCATGACCTTCGGGAAGATCCGGGTGGGTTCCTTGCACTCCTCGGCCATGTTCACCGAGTCCTCGAACCCGACCAGGGCGAAGAACGCCAGGGACGTCGCCGCGGTGACCGCGATGAAGACGTTCTTGTCGTCGGGACTCTCGAAGGCCACCACCGCATCCCAGTGATCGGCGTTGCCGCCCACGATGAACCAGTAGCCGATGAACAGCACCAGGAGCAGGCCGGTCAGCTCGACGAGGGTCAGGACCACGTTGGTGCCCACACCTTCGGCGACGCCGCGGAAGTTGATGAACATGACCAACAGCAGGAATCCGATGGCGATGGCGAACAGTGCCGGACTCGTGGCATCGGGTTTGTCGCCGCTGAAGGCGGCCAGCATGTTCACCGCGAACGCGCGGGACGCGGTGGTCGCCGACGTGATGCCCGAACACATGACGGTGAACAGCACGATGAACGTGATGAAGTGGACGCCGAATGCCTTGTGCACGTACAGCGCGGCGCCGGCGGCCTGGGGATACTTCGTCACCAGCTCCAGGTAGGAGAACGCCGTCAGCGTCGCCACCGCGAAGGCGATCAGGAACGGCAACCAGGCCGCGCCGCCGACCTCGCCGGCGACCTGACCGGTGAGCGCGTAGACGCCGGTGCCCAGGATGTCGCCGATGATGAACAGCAACAACAGCTTCCAGCCCAACACGCGTTTGAGCTCGGGCTGCTTCTCCGCATTCTGGCCGGTCGCGCCGGCGTCTGTACTGGCTGTCATGCGCTCACGCTAGACCTGCCCTGGTCCGTTCGCGCGGCGAATCGACGGGTTCTTTACCATTTCGCCGATCCGCGGCGTTCACCGGGGGTCGGCCAGGGGCGGGGCCGCCGGTGCGGAGAGGTCGCGCATCGACTGTGGAAAACTATCGGCCATGAGCAACGGCACCTTGATCCTGATGCGTCACGGCGAGAGCGAATGGAATGCGTCCAACCAGTTCACCGGCTGGGTCGATGTGGCGCTCACCGAGAAGGGCAAGGCCGAGGCCGAGCGCGGCGGCGAGCTCCTCGTCGAGCACGACCTGCTGCCCGACGTCGTCTACACATCGCTGTTGCGCCGGGCCATCACGACGGCGCACATCGCGCTCGACCGCGCGGACCGCCTGTGGATTCCGGTGATCCGCGACTGGCGGCTCAACGAGCGGCATTACGGCGCACTGCAGGGCCTCAACAAGGCGGAGACCAAGGAGAAGTTCGGCGACGAGCAGTTCATGCTGTGGCGTCGTAGCTACGACACCCCGCCGCCGGCGATCGAGCCCGACGCGGAGTACAGCCAGGTCGGCGATGCGCGTTACGCCGACCTCGCCGAGGTCCCCCTCACCGAGTGCCTCAAGGACGTGGTCGACCGCTTCATCCCGTACTACCTCGAGACCATCGTGGCCGACGTGAAGGCGGGCAAGAACGTCCTGCTGGCCGCCCACGGCAACTCGCTGCGCGCGCTGGTCAAGCATCTCGACGGGATCTCCGACGACGACATCGCCGGGCTGAACATCCCCACCGGTAACCCGTTGCGCTACGACCTCGACGACGACCTGAAGCCGCTGAACCCGGGTGGTACCTACCTCGACCCCGAGGCCGCCGCCGCCGGCGCCGCCGCGGTCGCCGCGCAGGGGCAGAAGTAGGCGTCGGAGTCCGTTCGGACATCCAGACGTGACACGTTTCGCCATGGCGTCGATGGTGTGGCGCGCGCTACATTAGACGGCATGGCGGACGTGGGAAACCTGCGAATCGAGCATTCACCTGCGCGGGAGCGGTACGAGGCGATCCTCGTCGCCGAATCCTCGGGCGAGGACGAGGTCGTCGGATACGTCGACTATGTCTCCGAGCCGTACCAGGTGGTCGTCACGCACACCGTGATCCGGGAACAGTTCAGTGGTCACGGCTATGCGGGACAACTGGTCCGGGCCGTCCTCGAGGACATCCGTGGCAGCGGCAAGCAGGTGGTGCCGGTCTGCTCCTATGTGCAACGTTTCATCGAGCGCCATCCGGAGTTCGCCGACATGGCGGTACCGGTTCCCCAATGACCGTCCCGGTCGGGCTGATTCCCACGCTCGCGGGGTCTCCGGCCAACTCCGCGTGAACAACTGCCGAACACCTTCGTCAGATGTGCGTTCGGAGTTGGTCGAGCCGTAAGCTGCCCCTGTGACCGCCGCAATCTCCGCCGCGACGATCGCGTTCGTACTCGCGCTCTGCCTCGGTGTCGTGATCGGACGACGCACCCGGGACCCCAAACGGTCTCGCGGATCCGCGTTCATCGATCGCCTCTCACGTGGTTCCGCGTCCGCAGACGCCACCGCGACCGTCCTCCCCGACACCCTCGGCCCCCGTGCTGTGCCGACCTGGGCGGAGGTTCGCGACTCCGATGTCCAGGCGACCACCGATGACGGTCGGATGACCAAGGCCGGACTGCTGAGCATGGTGGTGCGCAACACCGAGACCGCCATCGCCGTCGTCGACGAGTTCCGCGACGTCGTGCTGTACAACCAGCGGGCCGTCGAACTCGGACTCGTGCGCGAGATGCTGCTGGCCGACCCCGTGTGGGATGCGGTGAAGGAAGTCCTCGACACCGGGGTCGCCCGCCGCTTCGAGTTCAGTCCGCCGATGTCGAGTCTCGGCTTCGTCTCGACGGGCCGGACCCCACGGCCCAGCGTCGAACACGTGCGCTGCCACGCCAAGATCGTCGCGCAGGGCGACGAACGCTACGTCGTCGCATACGGGCTCGACGACACCGAACACAAACGCGTGGAGGCCACCCGGCGGGACTTCGTCGCCAACGTCTCACACGAACTCAAGACACCGGTGGGGGCCATCGGCCTGCTCGCCGAGGCGCTGCTGGAGTCGGCCGACGACACCGACTCGGTACAGCACTTCAGCCGTCGCGTGGTCGGCGAGACCAAGCGCATGGGCAACATGGTGAGCGAACTGCTGGCGCTGTCCCGGCTGCAGGACGGCGTCACGCCGGAGTTCACCTGCATCGATGTCGATTCGCTCATCGACGACGCGCTGGCGTCGGCGACCCTCGCCGCCGAGGCGGCGGCGATCGAGTTGCGCGCGGACGACCCGATCGGGGTGATCATCCGCGGTGACCGGCCGCTGCTGCTCACCGCGTTGAACAACCTCATCTCCAACGCCGTCTCGTACTCACCGTCGGACACCGTGGTCTCCATCAGTCGCCGGGTCATCAAGATCGACGGCCGGCCGATGGTGGCCATCGCGGTCACCGACCGCGGGATCGGGATCGAGCCGGACGATCAGCAGCGCGTCTTCGAACGGTTCTTCCGGGTCGACAAGGCCCGCTCGCGGATGACCGGCGGCACCGGCCTCGGTTTGGCCATCGTCAAGCACGTGGCCGCCAACCACGGCGGCACCATCAACCTGTGGAGCAAGCCCGGTACGGGCTCGACGTTCACGCTCTGCATTCCGGAGGACCTCTCGGACACCGGCTGGCCGGTGGCGGCCGAGCAGGCCCTGTCCGATCCCGATTCCCCGCCCCGCGCACTGCCCTCCACGGAGGGTGACGACCCATCTGCCCGACCCACCGAAGGACACACGAGTTGACCCACGTTCTGATCGTCGAGGACGAGGAATCGCTGGCGGACCCGCTGGCATTCCTGTTGCGCAAGGAGGGCTTCGAGGCCAGCGTCATCACCGATGGCGCACAAGCCCTGTCGACCTTCGATCGGGTGAGTCCCGACATCGTGCTCCTCGATCTCATGCTGCCCGGGATGTCCGGTACCGAGATCTGCAAGGCCCTGCGCACCCGGTCGAATGTCCCGGTGATCATGGTGACCGCGCGGGACAGCGAGATCGACAAGGTCGTCGGCCTCGAACTCGGCGCGGATGACTATGTGACCAAGCCGTATTCGGCCCGCGAGCTGATCGCCCGGATCCGCGCGGTGCTGCGTCGCGGCGGGGACGTCCCCGACGATGGTCTGGATATCGGGATCCTGGAGGCCGGCCCGGTCCGGATGGACGTCGAACGGCATACCGTGGCGGTCAACGGAACCCCGATCACGTTGCCACTCAAGGAGTTCGATCTCCTCGAATACCTACTGCGCAACGCCGGCCGGGTCCTGACCCGGGGCCAGCTCATCGACCGGGTGTGGGGCGTCGACTACGTCGGCGACACCAAGACGCTCGACGTGCACGTCAAGCGGCTGCGCTCCAAGATCGAGCCGGATCCGGCGAATCCCAAGCACCTCATCACCGTTCGCGGTCTCGGGTACAAACTCGAGGCCTGAGCGGCGGGCCGGACGACCCCCGCTCGACTACTCCGGGGGTTGCAGCTCGTATTTGACGTCGGTCTCGCGACGTCGTGTCGCGGCCTGCGTCGCCGGGTGGACAGCGATGAGGCCCAGTCCGTTTCGGCGCCGGCAAGCAGCCGCGAGGGCGGCGTAGGCGGCTTCGCCGAGCAGGGCGGTGAGCTCGGGTGCATACGATTCCCAGACCTGCTTGGCGCCGACGTGGGCGTCGGGGGAGCCCGAGCAGTACCACTTCAGATCGTGGCCGCCCTCGCCCCACCCGCGCCGGTCGAATTCGGTGATCGTCGTCTGGAGCACCTGTGTGCCGTCCGGCCGTTCCACCCAGTCCTGCTCGCGCCGTACCGGGAGCTGCCAGCACACGTCGGGCTTGACCGTCAGGGGTTCGAGTCCCTTGCGCAGCGCCATCGAGTGCAGCGCGCAGCCGACGCCGCCGGCGAACCCGGGGCGGTTGAGGAAGATGCACGCCCCCTTGTGAAGTCGGGTCTTGAGGGCGGGTTCGTCGTCGAGGTCGCTCTCCTCGAGGTAGCCCTTGGGGCCGACCGGATCCTTGCCCGAGCCCTTCTTGTGGAACTGCCAGTCCGCGGGCGTCAGCATCGCCACCCCGCGGGCGAGGGTCTCGCGATCGTCGTCGTCGGACAGGTACGCGCCGTGACTGCAGCAACCGTCGGTCTCCCGGCCGGGCAGGATGCCCTGACACGCCGGCGTGCCGAATACGCACGTCCAGTGCGAGAGCAGCCAGGTGAGGTCGGCCCTGACGACGTGCTCCGGATCGGCGGGATCGGCGAATTCGTACCATTCGCGCGGAAAGTCGAGTCCGACCTCCGGCGCGGGATCGATGCGGGGCGCGGACGGCGAGATGGCGGTCACCTCTCATACGGTAGCCGGGATCGGGCGGGGGAGGCCGCTGCACTACCGTTGACCCGTGCGCTTAGGAGTCCTCGACGTGGGCAGCAACACAGTCCACCTCCTGGTGGTCGATGCCCACCGTGGCGGCCATCCCACCCCGATGAGTTCGACCAAGGCGGTTCTGCGTCTGGCCGAACAGATAGACGTCGACGGCCGGATGAGTGACCGGGCCGTCGCCAAGCTCATCGACTCGATCGACGAGTTCACCCATATCGCGCGGACGTCCGGCTGCGAGCAGATGATGGCGTTCGCGACGTCGGCGGTGCGGGACGCGACGAACTCCGACGATCTGCTCGACGAGATCGAGCAGCGGACCGGGGTACGGGTGCTGGTGCTGTCGGGTCGCGACGAGGCCCGCCTCACCTCGCTGGCGGTGCGCCGTTGGCGAGGGTGGAGCGCCGGGCGCATTCTCGCGCTCGACATCGGCGGTGGCTCGCTGGAGATGTCCAACGGTGTCGACGAGGAACCCGACGTGGCGTTGTCGTTGCCGCTGGGTGCCGGACGCCTCACCCGCGAGTGGTTGCCCGACGATCCGCCGGACCGTCGCCGGGTCGGTGTACTGCGCGACTGGCTCGACGCCGAACTGCGTGCGCCGGCGGCACAGCTGCTGGCACCCGGTGCGCCCGATCTGTGCGTCGGGACGTCGAAGACCTTCCGGAGTCTCGCCCGCCTGACCGGGGCGGCGCCGTCGAGTGCCGGACCACGGGTGCGCCGCGAGCTGACGACGAGCGGGCTGCGTCAACTCATCTCGTTCATCTCCCGCATGACCAAGGCCGATCGTGCGGAACTCGAGGGTGTCAGTTCCGACCGCGCCGGGCAGCTCGTCGCCGGTGCGCTGGTCGCCGAGGCGGCGATGCGCGCGTTGCAAGTCGATACACTGGAAATCTGTCCGTGGGCACTTCGCGAGGGTGTGATCCTGCGCAGGCTCGACGCCGAGCAGGCCGACTCGCTGGAGCCGACACCGGCGCGCGGCGTACACGAGGGCGTCGGCTGAGCCGGAGCCCCGGAGCAAGGACGTTCGAGAACGAGGACGGAGAGCCACTTCATGCCGAAGGATTCGGAGCCCGAATCTCGACCCATCTCGGTGTCGGAACTTCTCGCCCGCTCGCAGGGGGCGGAGAAGGACTCGCCGGCACCCTCGCGCGAGGGACGGGGACGCAGGCGCGCCGGACGTGACGGCTCGTTCTCGGTGTCCGCCCTGACCGGCGAGATCCCCAGGGTCACCGACGCCGACCCGGCACCCGAGACCCCGGCCCGGCCCGAGCCGGCCGCCCAACCCGGATCGACCGCCACGGCGGCCTCAGCTGCCGAGCCGAAGACCCCGGCCCGGCCCGAGACCCCGACCAGGCCCGAGCCGGCTGCCCGGCCCGAACCGGCCGCACCGGCCGCGCGCGCCGAACGTCCGGCGCCGGTCACCCCGCCCGAGCGGGACACGACCCCCCGGGCCCGGCCGGACGCGACCGCAGCACCGTTCCCGCGTTCCGGGAACCCGATCGCACGTCGCCCGGCCGACGATCAGCCGGTCGTCGACCGCCCGCGTGCCGACCAGCAGCAAGGGCGGCCCGGCGGACGCACCGCCAGCGGGATGCCCGGTTACGGCCAGGGTTCCGTCCCGCCGATGTCGACCCGCGACTTCAGTTCGGAGGCGGTGGCACGCCGTCTCGGCCAGACCCCGCCGCGCGACTCCGCTCCCGTCGACCAGGAGTCGGCGAACGCCGTCACCGGGATCATCCCGGTGGTCGGTGAGAACGGTCAGGATCTGTCCGTCGTGGACTCCGACGATGTGGTCACCTACGACCTCAGCGAGGTCGACGCGGGCCCCGGCGGCCCCCGCGAGCGGGGTGACGGCGGGTTCTCCGAGGTCATGGACTTCGACGCCTACCGCAACTTCGCCGACGTGGAGGGAGACGGCGACAGGACCGGCGGTCGAGACCGTGCCGACGCGGGGGCGCGGAAGAGCGCAGCGGCGAAGAAGTCCAAGACGTCCGGTGTCGGCGGACTGGCACGGAAGCTCTTCGGCACCAAGAAGCGCGACCGGACCGAGAACGAGCGGACTGTCGACGAGCGCCGGTCCGATGACGACCAGCACGACCGCGCCGGTGACGACCCGACGTCCGACTGGGCGGCGACCGCGGCAGCCGCCGCAACCGCGGGCGGGACGACGGCGGCGATCGCCGCGGCGCGGCCCGACGCGCACCCGGCCGACGACGACCTCGCCCACAGCGACCCGACCGATGTCCACGCCGGTGACACCCGAGCGACGGACCGCGCCACCGACGACCACCCGACCGAGGCCATCGCGCCGGTTGCGTCCGAGCAGGAGGTTGCCGGCCGGGTCGACCTCGTGAAGGACGACACTCCCGAGGGGCCCGTCGAGTCGGGGGAGCCGGATGAGTTCGACGCCCTGCACGACACGACGGACATCGACGAGACGCCCGGTGCCGAATCCGGGCACCCGACCCCCGCGGACGATCCGGCCGGGCACGGCGACCAGCACGACGCCGGCACGGTCCTGGTTGAGCGTGCCGAGGCCGACGACGCCCCCGACGGGGCAGTAGACGATGCCGAGCAGTCGCCGGTGAAAGCGTGGCTGCTGTTGTTCGGGCAGGCCGTGGCCGGTCTGGCCGTCGGCGTCGGCCTGTTCTGGGGCTTCACCGAACTGTGGCGCTGGAATCCGTACTTCGCGCTGGTGCTCGCCGTGCTGGTGATCTTCGGCATCGTGACGCTCTCGCACGTGGTCCGGCGCACCAAGGACCTGCCGACGACGCTGCTCGCGCTCGGTGTGGGGCTGCTGGTCACCATCGGGCCGCTGGTGTTGTTGGCCGCGTGAGCCGGCCCGAACCGATGAACCCGCGTCCGGCGGCCGAGATCCCGATCGGGCTCTCGACGGCGTCGGTGTATCCCCAGAACACCGAGGCGGCCTTTGCCTACGCCGCCGAACTGGGGTTCGACGGTGTGGAGCTGATGGTGTGGGGTGACTCCCTCAGCCAGGACATTCGGCGCGTCGAATACCTGTCGGACCACTATCAGGTGCCGGTGCTGTCCATCCACGCGCCGTGTCTGCTCATCACCCAGCGGGTCTGGGGACGCGACCCGGTCGTGAAGCTGGCGCGCGCGGTGGAGGCGGCCGAGGACCTCGGCGCGTCCACCGTCGTCGTGCATCCGCCGTTCCGGTGGCAGCGTGGCTACGTCGCGGCCTTCGACGATCTCGTCGACGAACTCGAGGCGGACAGCGGCATCGCCGTCGCGGTGGAGAACATGTTCCCGATGCGCGCCGACCGATTGTTCGGCGCGGGTGAACCCTCGGTTCGCCGCCTGGCCAAGCGGGGCGGCGGTCCCGGCCTGGCAGCGTCGGCGTTCGGCAAGTCCATCGACCCGACCGACGACGGCTACGCGCACTACACCCTCGACCTCTCGCACACAGCGACCGCAGGCGTCGACGCCCTCGCCCTTCTCGACCGGATGGGTTCGCGGCTCAACCACCTGCACCTGGCCGACGGCCACGGGGCAGCCACCGACGAGCACCTCATCCCGGGTGACGGCGGCCAGCCCTGCGCGGAGGTGTGCCGGCGCATCGCCGCGAGCGACTTCGCCGGGGCCGTTGTGCTCGAGGTCACCACCGGCAGTGCGCGCACGAAACCCGAACGCAGCGCGCTACTGGCCCGTTCGCTAGATTTTGCGCGGCGGCATCTCAAACGGGAGCTGCACCCCGAGCCGCTCGGCCACTTCAGCCGCTGACTTCTCGGGGGACGAGTCTCCTCGACGAAGGCGGGACGATGACCAGCAAGATCACCGAGGTGCAGGAGCTGACCGAGGTGGGCCGGGGCGGTCCGGACTCGATCACCCTGCGGGCGCACATCGACGCGACGTTCACCATCGGTCCCAAGGTGCACGGCGGCACGCTGCAGATGGTGGTCGCCACGGCGGCGCGTACGGCGCTCACCGCACTGACGCCGGACGGTGACCGGCTCGCGGAGTCGGCCGCCGCGATGATCCCGGTGGCGATCTCGAGCGACTACCTCACCGCCCCCGATGCCGCGGACATCGATCTGGAGATCTCCGTGCGCAAACGCGGACGCACCGTCACCGTGCTCACCGTCGACGCGGTCCAGCTCGGCCGTACCGTCGTGTCGTCGTCGGTCACCATGGCCCGGCCCGACAGCGGCCGGCCGCACCACTCCGCCCCCACGGTCCTCGACGCGCTGCCCGTGGAGCCGTCGCCGACGGGTATCCCGCTCGACGGTTCGCCCATCGCCGAGGTCAATCACCTGGGGGCCGCCATCGATCTGGTCCTCGACTCGGAGACGTTCCCCGTTGTCCGCGGTGAGACCGGCGAGCCGCTCGTGCGGGGATGGATCCGGCCGAAGGGTGTCGAACCCGACGAATACTTCACGGTCCTGGTGGGCGACATCTCGCCGCCCGTCGTGATGAACCTGGCCCTGTTCGGGTGGGCACCCACCGTCCAGTTGACCACCTATGTCCGGCGGCATCCCGCGCCCGGCTGGCTGCGATTCGCCGCCACGAGTTCCGAGGTCGGCCCCGGGATGTTCGAGGAGGACCATCTCGTGGTGGACTCGACCGGGACGGTCGTCGCACAGTCCCGCCAGCTCGCCCTCATCCCCTCAGGAAGGTAGACATCCGTGTCCGAACGCATCGCCATCATCGGCGGAGGCAAGATCGGCGAGGCACTGCTCGCCGGTTTGATCGGTGCAGGCACCCCGACCAAGGACCTCGTCGTCGCCGAGCGACTGGAGAGCCGCGCCACCGAGATCGCCGATGAGTACGGCGTGCTGGTCACCGACGTCAAGAGCGCCGCGGAATCGGCGCAGTACGTCTTCTTGGCGATCAAACCGGACGACGTCGACTCGATCCTGCGCATCCTGGCCTCGGCGGAGGACAACGCGGATTCCGAGCGGGTGACCGTGACGCTCGTCGCCGGTCTGCCGCTGTCGCGATACGAGAGCGCGCTGCAGGCCGGGTCGCCGGTCATCCGGGTCATGCCCAACACCCCGATGCTCGTGAACGAGGCGATGTCGGCGGTCTCGGCCGGACGCTACGTCGGTGACGAGCAGCTGCAGGCCGTGGTCAAGATCCTGCAGACGGTCGGCCGCGTCACGGTCGTGCCGGAGAAGCAGATGGACGCGGTCACCGCGGTGTCCGGTTCGGGACCGGCCTATGTCTTCCTGCTCGCCGAGGCGATGATCGACGCCGGCGTGGGCCTCGGCCTGACCCGCGCCCAGGCCTCCGAGATGGCGGTCCAGACCATCCGCGGCGCGGGCATCCTGCTGAGCGACTCCGGTCTGTCCGCGGTCGATCTGCGCGCGGCCGTGACGTCGCCCGGCGGCACCACCGCCGAGGCCATCCGTGAATTCGAGGCCAACGGCCTACGGCACGCCGTCTACCAGGCGACTCGCGCCTGCGCGGCCGCCAGCGCGCGGGGTGGACGTCGAGTGGAAGTCGAGGGTTTGGCGCAGGGACACGCCGTCACCGACACCCCATGAATTGTGGTCCAAGGGCCGACAAACCCCAGCATGTTGGGGTCGAGTCACAGGAATCTCAGAAATACCGGTCTCTCACGTCGCTTTTTTCACATCTGCCACGCTAAGCTTCTTTAAGCACGTGCGTGTCTGATGTCCGCAGGAGGGGAAGCCTGCGGCCGCGACGCGTGCACCGGAGGTATGAGTGATTCATGGCACCTGCAGACACTCCTGGTGACAGGACAGGCGCAGTGAGCAATGCGGCTTCGGCGTCGCAGTTCCTCACTGTCGCCGAGGTTGCATCGTTGATGCGCGTTTCGAAGATGACCGTCTACCGTCTCGTCCACAACGGCGAACTGCCCGCGGTTCGGGTCGGACGCTCGTTCCGTGTGCACGCGAAAGCGGTCCACGACTATCTGGAGACGTCCTACTTCGACGCCGGCTGATCCGGCGCGTTGGACGCCTGAACAGCAGTTTTCTCGACAGACCTCCGTGGCCGGCCCTGTGCCGGCCACGGGGGTCTTCTGCTTCGACGGTGCCGGCGGCGGCGGGTGTGAGTCGCTTCGAAGGCCCGGTTCGGTGCTGTTCGGCGACCGCGATTTCCTGATCCGGCGTGCCGCCCGGTAGGCTCGGTGGTCGCGTACCTGGATGCGCCGGTGAGCCCTACGTGACACACCGCCGCTCGTCGCTTCGCTCCCGGCGCCGTTCCCGGCTGAAGTGCAGACCAGGGCCGAACAAGTACATCAGTGTCAATCGTGAGGAAGCGCCCCGATGGGTTCAGTGATCAAGAAGCGCCGCAAGCGCATGTCGAAGAAGAAGCACCGCAAGCTGCTGCGTAGGACCCGGGTGCAGCGTCGCAAACTCGGCAAATAGGCCTTTCTTCGGCATGGGGACCCGCTTCGGCGGGTCCTTTTGTCGTTCCGGGCGGCCTCGTCGGGCCGAATCGCCGGACTGCCGATAGCCTCGGGGTATGGCCGAACCCACCTCCGCCCCGCCCCGGGTGGTCCTGGTCACCGGGGCGTCGACGTTTCTCGGTGGCTACCTCGTGGCGCGCCTCGCCGCCAACCCCGACATCGAGAAGGTGCTCGCCGTCGATTCGCGGGTGCCGCGCAAGGACCTCCTGCGCCGGATGGGACGGGCGGAGTTCCTGCGGGTCGACATCCGGCGACCCACCATCGCGAAGGCACTCGCCGCCTACGACGTGGACACCGTCGTGCATGCGGCGACCTCGATCGCCGACACCGCCCCGCACTCGGCGGCGATCAAGGAGTTCAACCTCATCGGGGCGATGCAGGTGTGCGCCGCTTGCCAGCGCACGCCGTCGGTCAAGAGACTCGTGTTGCGCTCGACCGCGATGGTCTATGGGGCGAGCAGTCGTGACCCGTCGCACTTCGCCGAGGAGACCCGGGCGCCCCGCGAGCCGAAGCGTGGATACGGTAGAGATCTACTCGACGTCGAGGGTTATGTACGCGGACTCGGCCGTCGGCGGCAGGACATCGACATCACCATCGTCCGCCCCCAGGCGATGTTGGGTCCGCGGATCACCACACGGATGAGTTCGTACCTCTCGCTGCCGGTCGTGCCGACGGTGATCGGTTTCCAGCCGCGTCTGCAGTTCCTGCACGAGGAGGATGCGCTGGCCGCGATGGAGCACGTGACCCTCGCGGGCAAGGTCGGCACGTTCAACATCTCCGGTGAGGGCGTGGTGACCCTCACGCAGGCGATCCGTCGTGTGGGACACGTCGAACTGCCTGTTCCGAGCAGTCTCCTGGCCCCGATCGCGGGTGTGTTCCAGGACCTGCGGTCGGCGAAGTTGAGGTCGTCGCAGACCGAATTCCTCACCTACGGCCGGGTGCTCGACACGACTCGGATGCGTACCGAACTCGGCTTCGTGCCGCGGTACACGACGCTCGAGACGCTGGACGATTTCATCCAGCGCAGCGGAGTGACGCCGGTGATCGGGTCCGATTCGTGGAGATCGCTCGAACAGCGGGTCGTCTCGGCTGCCCATCAGCTGCAGTGAAATTTCGGGTCATGATGGTGACGAAGTCGACGTGGGCATGCGCAACGTGAGTGCAACCTCTAGACTTGGACGTCAGACCCACATCGCGCCTACGCCGCGAATCGTTCTCCGCGACGGCTCGAGCGCGGAACATCAACGCAGATCCGGGCCCGGCCCGGTCCGGATCGCGTACCCAGGAAACAAGTAGGGGTGAGCACTTTGGCAGGTGGCGGAGCGACAGATGCACGTACCGCGAAAGTCATTCAGCTCTACACGTCGCCCTCGGGTCCTGATGCGCGTGGCGTCCGGGAGTCCGGCCGCCGTCGACATCCGAGCCAGCAGGTCGGGCACGATCGATCGAAAACCGCAGCAGCGCAACGTGCTTCGACGCTCGGTCATCCCAACACCGACGGCTTCGGTCGGGCGCCGGCGCGGGTGACCCCGATCAGCGACGAGATCACACTGCCCGACGAGGCGCTGGGTGTCGAGCACCGCGGCCCGTCGAAATCGAGTCCGCTGTTCAGCCTCGGCGGACTCCGCGGTGCGGTCGCCGACACCCTCACCTCGACCGCAGGGTTCATCCGGGAACGGATGGCGGGGGAGTACGAGGTCGACGAGTTCGGTTTCGACCCCCACTTCACCGATTCGGTGTGGTTCCCGGCCGTCCGCCAGGTCTATGAGAAGTGGTTCCGGGTCGAGGTCACCGGCATCGAGAACCTGCCGCGCGAGGGCGGGGCGCTCCTGGTCGCCAACCACGCGGGCACCATCCCGATCGACGCGGTCATCACCTCGCTGGCCGTGCGCGACAATCACCCCGAAGGCCGCTTCCTGCGCGTGCTGGCCGCCGACATGGCCTTCGACACCCCGGGGATCAGCGAGGTGGCCCGGCGGATCGGGGCGACGCTGGCATGCAACTCCGACGCCGACCGGCTCCTGCGCGCCGGCGAGCTGACCGCGGTCTGGCCCGAGGGGTACAAGGGCATCGGCAAGCTGTACAAGGACCGCTACAAGCTCCAGCGCTTCGGTCGCGGCGGATTCGTGACCACGGCGCTGCGCAATGCCGCGCCGATCATCCCGGTGTCGATCGTCGGTTCCGAGGAGATCTACCCGATGCTCGCCGACCTCAAGCCGCTCGCCAAGATCCTCGGCCTGCCGTACTTCCCGGTGACCCCGCTGTTCCCGTGGCTCGGTCCGCTGGGCATGGTGCCGTTGCCGTCGAAGTGGCACATCCATTTCGGGCGCCCCATCGAGACCGGGTCCTACGACGAGGCGTCGGCCGACGACCCGATGGTGGTCTTCGACCTCACCGACCACGTGCGCGAAGAGATCCAGCAGACCCTCTTCCGGATGCTCAGCCGACGCGGGAGCGTCTACTTCGGCTGACGGTGCCCGCACCGCTCCGTCAGCTGATAACCATGAAGCATGCGTGCAGTCGTGTGCCGGAACGGCGAACTGACGGTCGAGGAGATCCCCACCCCTGAGCCCGGTGCGGGGCAGGTGTTGCTACGGGTGCTGCGGGCCGGGATCTGCGGGTCGGATCTGCACGCCCGCGTCCACTGCGATGCCACGGCCGAGGTGTCCGCGGCGGTGGGTTACGACGCCTTCATGCGGTCCGGACAGTCGGTGGTCATGGGACACGAGTTCGCCGGCGAGGTGGTCTCCTACGGGCCCGGGTGCCGTAAGCGGTGGGCGCCCGGCACGCCCGTGGTGTCGGTGCCGATGATCCGGCACGGTTCGGAAGCGCACCTGACCGGACTGTCGGAGTCCGCGGCCGGTGGCTACGCCCAGTTCGTGCTGGTGTCGGAGGACATGACCTTCGAGATCCCGGAGGGTCTGCCGGCCGAGCATGCCGCCCTGACCGAACCGATGGCCGTCGCCCACCATGCGGTCCGGCGCGGCGAGGTCGGGCGCCGCGATGTCGCGGTCGTGATCGGCTGCGGGCCGATCGGCCTCGCGGTCATCACCATGTTGAAGGCGGACGGGGTCCGGACCGTCATCGCGAGCGACCCGTCACCCGGGCGGCGGGTGCTCGCGCATCGGGTGGGTGCCGACATCGTGGTCGACCCGGCCACGACCTCGCCCTTCGAGCGGTGCGCCGAGGCGGGCAAGTACATCACCCGGGCCCAGGACCTGCTCGGCGCGGCGTTCGACGCGATGCGAACCCTTCGCCGGATCCCGCTCGTGCCGTGGTCGTCGCTGTTCCGGACGGCCGATCGCCTCGGTGCGACACCGAAGGGCCCGGTCGTCTTCGAATGCGTGGGTACGCCCGGGATGATCGAGCACGTGGTGACCGAGGCGCCGTTCCGGTCACGCATCGTCGTGGTCGGGGTGTGCATGGAACCCGACACCTTCCGTCCGGCCATGGCGCTGAACAAAGAACACGAGTTGCGGTTCGTGTTCGCCTACGACCCGGCCGAGTTCTACGACACCCTGCAGATGATGGCGAACGGGAAGGTCGACGTCTCGCCGCTGATCACCGCGACGGTCGGCCTCGAGGGCGTCGGTGCGGCATTCGACGCCCTCGGCGGTGCCGAGCACCACGCCAAGGTGCTCATCGATCCGATGAGTGAGGTGGTCTCGCTCTAGGCTTTCGTCGACCGTGCGCCCTATTCGTTCCCCGCTGGTTGAGCCGGCACCGAGCGTAGCCGCCGGGCCGAGCAAGCGACGAAGGAGCGCGTCGAGGTCGAGGCGCCGAGTCGAAACCACCTGGCGACCAGACCATCTCGGCGCAGTCACGCCACCATCGCGCGCGCGTGGTGACGAATATGATTGCGTCACAACGCCTACCCTTCACGGATCCACTGTGGATCAGTCTCCGGATTGTCGGTGGTCGGGTTTAGATTGGTTGGCATCGGATCGCACCCCGGCCGGGGTGGGTCGGGGGCAGTGTATCGGGGGGCATGGTGAGGGTGTGGACCGATCTGCCGGGCGAGTTCGTCGCCGGGGTCGATCCTGCCCACGCCGGGGAGACCGACATGGTGGCGTTGATGGTCGGGCTCGATGCCACACGACGCGGAGAGTCCTACCTCGCCTGGCATCGATATCAGACGATCGCGGTGATGACCGACCGTTTGGTGACCACCAGTGCGCAGGGGTTTGTGATGGACGGTCACGCCGACTGCGCCGCCCGCATCGCCCGACAGTCCGCGGTGTCGCGCCGGCAAGCCGAGAACCTGATCGACGAGGCGATCGCACTGCGGGA
This sequence comes from Gordonia sp. ABKF26, assembly GCF_041103195.1. Classification (NCBI taxonomy): domain Bacteria; kingdom Bacillati; phylum Actinomycetota; class Actinomycetes; order Mycobacteriales; family Gordoniaceae; genus Gordonia; species Gordonia sp. ABKF26. Next base: position 4,925,843 of record NZ_JBGCVZ010000003.1, on the reverse strand, counting down.
CCGGCTCCCCGAGACCGCTGAGACATTGCGCGACGGGATTCTGGCGCAGTGGCAGATCCGGCTGATCATCTCCCGCACCTTGTTGATCCCCGCCGATGACCCGATCACCCCCGCCCTGGATGCCGAGATCGTCGCCACCCTCCGTCGTCGCAAGGGTGTGTGGGACCGGGCCCGGCTACGGGACATGGTCGACCGGCTGGTGTTCCGCCACGACCCCGATGCGGTACGCCAACGCCGCAAAGACGCGATGGACCAGCGTGGCGTGTGGACCCACGAACTACCCGACGGCACCGCCGAACTGACCGCGGTGATGTCGGCGGAGAACGTGCGGATCTCCGCGAAAGCCATCGGCATCCTGGCCGATGCTGTCTGCACGCGGGACGGCCGCACCAAGGGGATACGTCGGTCTGATGCGATGTTCGCGCTGTTGACCCGCACCACCTTCGAGTGCCAATGCGACGACGAACAGGAATGCACCGCGCGGATCCCGGACCCGCAGAACCTTCTCGACGCGGTGCGCGCCGAGATTGTGATCCATGTGGTCACCGATGCCGCGACCTTGGCCGGGGCGCCGGGAGTGGGGTCCTCGACGAGCACGGCATCATCTGCGATGAGCATGTGCGTGACCTCGCCGCCCGCCCGGACGTCACCCTCGCCCCGGTCACCCCGGCCCGCACCCAACCCACTTACGTAGCCGAAACCGCCGACGATGCACACCGGACCGCTCAGCGCCCCGCGCCGGTCGATGCAACCGAGTTGAATGTTGACGGCGGCAGCGATGTCGGTGCAGCCGATCCCGGGGGCGTCGGCTCGGGCGTAGTGGCGGTGGTGTATCCGGCCACCCATCCCGGTAACGGGTATCGGCCCACCACCGCGTGTGCCGAGTTCGTGCGGGTGCGGGATGGCTATTGCACCGAACCCGGTTGTACTCGTTCGGCCTTCGATTCCGATCTCGACCACGTCACCGAATACGACCACACCGATCCCGCCCGGGGCGGGGCGACGTCGAGTGAGAACCTCAACGTCAAATGCCGTGCCTGGCACCTACTCAAAACCTACGGCGACTGGATCGATGAGCAGTACCGCGACCGCGACGGTCGGCTGGTCACCGAATACACCACCCCCGAAGGCGTCACTCTGTACGGGGATGCCGAAACGCTGGAAGACACCTTTCCCAACCTGCGGCGTATCCGGTTCGAGCAAGCCGCCCAAGCACCACCCTCACCCCGCGTGATCGCGCCCGCAGACAACCCAGGGCGCACCCACAACCGACTGGACGCCAAACTCGCCCGCCGGCGAAACGAACGCGCCCGGAACAGGCGGGCCCGCGAAGAACTCGACCGCCTCGATCCACCAATCTTCTGACAGTGGGACGGGCGGGGACCGTCAGCGTCGAAGATCCAGTGCCGCCCGGATGATCGACTCGGTGTCGATGCCGTGGAGGCGATAGACGTCGTCGAGCGAACCCACCTGGCCGAACCTGCTGACACCCAGGGCGGCACCGCGAACCGCGTTGACGCCGGTGAGGAACGCGAGGGTGTGCGGGTGGCCGTCGAGGACGGTGACCATCGGTGCCGCGCGGTCGGCGGGGAAGACCTGGTCGAGGATCCACGACGGGGAGTCGGACAGGCCGCGGCGTGCCTGCATCGCCTCGAAGAGCAGCCCGGGGCTGGTGACGCACACGACGTCGGCGTCCACCCCCTGGTCGGCGAGCCGGTCCGCCGCGGCGAGGGTCTCGGTGACCACCGCACCCATCCCGACCAGGGTGACCTGCGGGGAACTCGTGCGCCGCAACAGATATGCGCCCGCGACCGCATGTCGGCGGCGTCGTTCCCGGGCCGCGGGATCCGTGGGGACGTCGGCGAGCCGCTGGTCGACCGGCCGCGTCGACAGGCGCAGGTACGACGACGTGCCGTCCGGCCGTCCGAGCCGGCCGATGCAGGACAACAGGATCCACTCCACGTCGAGCGCGAAGGCCGGTTCGTAGGTCACACATCCGGGTTGTTCGAGGCCGATCGACGGTGTCGTGATCGACTGGTGCGCACCACCTTCGGCTGCGAGCGTGACCCCCGACGGGGTGCCGACCAGGATCGACTGCCCGCCCGCGTAGATGCCGTACGACCATGGTTCCAGGGTCCGTTCGACGAACGGGTCGTAGAGCACGCCGATCGGGAAGAGTGGTTGACCCCACCTGCTCCACGTCGCACCGAGTTCGCCGATCAGGCCGGCCAGGTTGGTCTCGGCGATCCCGAGTTCCATGTGCTGGCCGGATGGACGTTCCCGCCAGTGCATGATCGTCTCGGCGTCGTCGTCGAACCAGTTGCGCCGCTCGTCCGGCGACCACACGCCGACCTTGTTCAGCCAGCCCGCGAGATTCGTCGTGGAACTGACGTCGGGACTGACCGTGACCACGCGCGCCGACGCCTCGGGCGCAGCCCGCGACAGCGCGAGCAACGCTCGGCCCAGGGCCGCCTGCGTCGTCGATGTCCCCGTCGGGGTCTTGCTGATGTCGGTCGGCACCGCCGGGGGAGGGGTGGGTTCGACGGGGTCGCGACGCAACCTCCGCGCCACCGATTCGCACAATGCGGCGGCCTCGGTGCCATCGGCGAATCCGGACCACGGATCGTCGACAGACGTCCCGAGGGCGGTGGCCAGTTCCCCGTACTGCTCGACCGTCAACAGCGACGAGTGGTTCTGCGGGTGGCCTTCGGTCGGGAGGCCGTGCCCCTTGATGGTGTAGGCGAGGATGACCGTGGGACGGGTGTCGTCGATCTGGTCGTAGGCCGTGCGCAGGGCGTCGAGGTCGTGACCACCGAGGTTGCGGATCGCGGCGAGGAGGGTTGCGTCGTCGACGTCATCGATGACCCGGGTGACCGATTCGGCGTCGGAGCCCTTGCCCGGCAGCCGCTTTCGCACCTCATCTGCGTCACAACGCAGGAGCCGCTGATATTCGGGGTTGGGCATGTCGAGGATGCGGCCTCGCAGTGCCGAGCCGCCCTCACGGGCGAAGAGGGTCTCGAGCAGGCGACCGAACTTGACGGCGATGACCTGCCACCCCGCCGCGGCGAACATCGCCTCCAGCCGGCCGGCGGCGATGTTGGGGACGACCCGATCCAGGGACTGCCGGTTGAGGTCGACGATCCACACCAGCTCGCCGAGTTCGGCGACCGACGGATCGAGGATCGCCTCCCACACCGCCCCCTCGTCGAGCTCGGCATCGCCGACGAGCGAGTACTGACGGCCGAGCACTGTTTCCGACCGGCGGTCGGCCCGGACTGCCTCGATGCCCGCGGCGTCGGCGCCCAGCCTGGTGTCGATGTAGCGGCGGGCCATCGCGCCCCAGATCGGCGCGGTGGCGCCGATGCCCACCGATCCTGTCGAATAGTCAACGGGGTCTGGATCTTTGGTGCGACTGGGGTAGGGCTGCAGGCCGCCGAACTCGCGCAGCGTCGTCAGGTACGACTCGTCGAGCAGTCCCAGCAGGTAGTTGATGCCGTGGAGTACCGGTGCGGCATGGGGTTTCACCGACACGCGGTCACCGGGTCGGAGTTGTTCGAACCACAACGACGTCATGATCGACACCATCGAGGCACATGACGCCTGATGGCCGCCGACCTTCATTCCGGTCGCATTGGGACGAACGAGGTTGGCGTGGTGGATCATCGAGGTCGACAACCACAGCACGCGGTCCTCGACCTTCCGCAGCGCGTCGGTTGTCGTCCGAGCGTCGCCGGTTGGGCTCGCGATCGTCATGGTGCTCTCCCGGTGGAGTGATCGGCGGAGGTCAGCGCTGGCGTAAGAACCGGGCGGCGGCCGCGGCGCCCCCGCCCGCGGCGCCGAGCACGATCGCGGTCCCGGCCCCGTACTTGGCGGCCTTGCGCGCCGTGCGGAAGTCGTACATCTCCCATCCGCGGACCTTGGCGACGTCGCGCAGGTCGGTGTCGGGGTTGATGGCCACCGCGCGACCGACCAGCGACAGCATCGGCACGTCGTTGTGCGAGTCCGAGTACGCCGTGCAGCGCTTGAGGTTGAGCCCCTCCCGGATCGCGAGGGCGCGGACGGCGTGGGCCTTGCCGGGGCCGTGCAGGATGTCGCCGACGAGCCGTCCGGTGAAGACCCCGTCGACGCTCTCGGCGACGGTGCCCAGCGCCCCGGTGAGGCCCAGGCGGTCCGCGATCGTCTGCGCGAGCTCGACCGGCGTCGCGGTCACCAGCCAGACCTGCTGTCCGGCGTCGAGGTGACGCTGGGCTAGGGCCCTGGTGCCCGGCCAGATCTTGTCGGCGATGTAGTCGTCGAAGATCTCCTCGCCGAGTTCGACGAGTTCGGAGGTCGGTTTGCCGGCGATGAAGGACAACGCCTTCTCCCGGCCCTCGGCGACGTCGCGCGCATTCTCCTTGCCGGTGATCCGGAACTTCGCCTGCGTCCATGCGAAGTCCATGATGTCGCCGTAGGTGAAGTACTTCCGGGCCGCCAGGCCGCGGGCGAAATGCACGATCGAGGCGCCCTGGACCAGGGTGTTGTCGACGTCGAAGAACGCTGCAGCGGTGAGGTCTCGCCGGGGTTCGCCCGGGATGTCGGCCGTCTCGCGCGACCGCAGCGAGTCGACGGCGGCCTTGGCGCTGGCCTCGCCGGCGAGGGTCTGGCGGAGTTCGTGGGCGGTCTGGCGGAAGCGGCCGGTGGCCGCGGTCGCCCGCTGCGAGATCCAGGTCGTGACCCGGTTGTTCTCGTCGTCGCCGAGTTCGTGGAGTTCGGCGTCCTCGTCGAAGTCGTCGGTGAACTCCACTCGGGCGGCGTGCGACTCCCAGTCGTCGCCGGTCGGGCCGTCGCCCTGCATCGGATTGGGCGGGAGATCTGTCGCGTCGTCGGGCGTCTCGTCGTCCTGACGGTCTTCCGGGCCCGGGATCTCGCCCACTGCCCACCTCCCACGCGTAGCGCCAGCACTGCTTGCCCGGTACAGCCTAGTGGTGCCGAGGCCCGAAGTCCGACCCCCGCGCGGTGGCGGATCGCACATCCGCCCCGGGCCGCGTCACCCGGGTGATCGTGCGCGCGCGACGCTGGGAGGATGGTCGCCATGACGGTGGAACTGTTGACCCGTGCAGGCTGTCAGGCCTGCGCGGCGGCCCGAGCCGACCTGACCCGGATCTGCACCGACCTGGGCGTCGGGTTCACCGAGGTCGACGTCGACCGGGCGGCGGACGACGGGCGTGCCGACCTCCGCGCCGAGTTCGGCGACCGGCTTCCCGTGGTCCTGCTCGACGGCGACGAACACAGCTACTGGGAGGTCGACGAACCGCGCCTGCGGTCCGATCTCACCGGCCGTCGGTGAATCGATTCCCACGTCGACGCGGCGTTTAACACAGCACGACCGGTCGCGAGGGGCCGTGTGAACAGATTCACAGGCAAGTTATATCCTCGTTCCCATTCAGAAGAGTCGGGTCTCGGCGTCCGGTCGACGCCGACGAGTGTGCGGGAGTGAGCGTGGGCGCGGAACGTGCGAAGTCGGCTGACGCCGACCCTCCCGCGTCTGCCGTTCCCACCGCCGACATCCCCGCCGCCGACATCCCCGGGCCGACGGTGACCCGGCTGGCCACCTACCTGCACGTGCTGCGCTCGTTCAGTCGCCGCGGCATCCTGCTGGCGTCCAGCGGCGAGCTGGCGACGGCCGCCGGGGTCAATCCCGCCATCCTGCGCAAGGACCTCTCCTACGTGGGCGCCAACGGCGTTCGCGGCGTCGGATACGACGTCGGCCGCCTGACCGCGCGGATCTCGATGACCCTGCACACCGACAGCATCCACACCGTCGCGCTCGCGGGTGCCGGTTCGCTCGGCCGCGCGCTTCTGTCGCACGCAGGCTTCGGACGTGGGTTCCGGGTCGTGGCGATGTTCGACGCCGATCCCGCCCTGGCCGGCGCGGTCCTCGAGTCGGGTGGTCCGCAGGTGGCGCCTCTGACCGACATCGCGACCGTCTGTGCACGGGCGGTCCCGACGGTCGAGATCGCGGTGATCGCCACGGCCGACGACGACGCCCGGCTCGCCTTCGACGCCTTCGTCGCCGCGGGTGTACGGCAGGTGCTCAACGTCACGCCGGTCTCGCTTCCGGCGGAGTCGGATGTCGTCGTCAGACAGGTTGATCTAGCCTTGGAGCTACAGGTGTTGGCTTTCCAGGCCTCTCGCGGGCCGCGCGACGACGTCAAGGAGCCGCGCGGAACGAAGCGGGCTCGCGGGCACCAGGGAAACGCAATGGGTGAAGAAACGGTGACAGCGTGAGTGTTCTGTTGTTCGGGGTGTCGCACCGCAGTGCTCCGGTCGAGGTGCTCGAGCGGTTGGCGGTCTCCGACCACGACCGTCCCAAATTGATCGACGAGCTGCTCTCCTCGCGAGCGATCTCCGAGGCCATGCTCGTCTCCACCTGCAATCGGGTGGAGATCTACGCCGTCGTCGACGCCTTCCACCCGGCGCTCGAGGCCGTCGGCGCCGTCCTCGGCGATCACTCCGGCATGACCGTCAACGAGATGACCCGCCACGCCTACGTCCGGTACTCCGAGGCCGCCGTCGAGCATCTCTTCACCGTCGCGGCGGGCCTCGATTCGCTGGTCGTCGGCGAGCAGCAGATCCTCGGCCAGATCCGCAACGCCTACCTCAGCGCCGACGCCAACGACTCCGCCGGGCGCGTCCTGCACGAACTGGCCCAGCAGGCACTGCGCGTCGGCAAGCGGGTACACACCGAGACCGGTATCGACCGGGCGGGTGCCTCGGTGGTCTCCGTCGCACTTCACCGCGCCAAGGCGCTGCTCACCGATCCCGCGACCGGCGCACACCGCCTGCGCCGCGCGGTCGTCGTCGGTGCCGGTGCGATGGGTGGTCTGGCCACCGCGCAGCTGGCCCGTGAGGGCGTCACCGAGATGGTCGTGGTGAACCGGACCGTCGACAAGGCCGACCATCTCGCGGGCAACATCGCCGCCAATCACGGCATCGACGTCCGGGGCGTCGGACTCGACGACCTGCCGGCCGCGATGGCCACGGCCGACGTCGTCGTGACGTGTACGGGTGCGATCGGCGCGGTCGTCGGCGTGGGATCGGTGCACGAGGCTCTCGCGTCTCGCGCCGGCGCCGGGAACGCGGCCGCGCCGCTCGTCATCTGCGACCTCGGTCTCCCGCGCAACGTCGACCCGGCCGCCGCGCGACTTCCCGGCGTGCACATCGTCGACATCGAGGGTCTGCGGGGCGACTCCGAGACCCAGGCCGCCGAGAACGACACCCTCGCGGCGCGGTCGATCGTCGCGTCCGAACTCGCCGACTACCTCACCCACCAGCGTCAGGCCGAGGTCACCCCGACCGTCGCAGCATTGCGCCAGCGCGCCGCCGACGTCGTCGAGGCGGAGATCCTGCGTCTCGAGACCCGGCTTCCCGACCTCGAGGGCGCACAGCGCGACGAGGTCGCCAAGACCGTCCGTCGCGTCGTCGACAAGCTCCTGCATGCGCCGACCGTTCGGGTCAAGCAACTGGCGTCGACCCCCAACGGGGACCACTACGCCGAGGCGCTGCGCGAACTGTTCGAACTCAAGCCCGGTGCGGCCGAAGCTGTTTCGGCTCCCGACCACATCGGTGGCCTGCCCGCGGGTGACGCGGCGGGCGAGCTGGGCGACCGATGAGCGCAACCTCTCCCGCGCCGATCCGGATCGGCACGCGGGGTTCACTGCTGGCGACCACCCAGTCGCAGACCATCGCCGATGCGTTGACCGCCGCCGGGCATCCCGCCGAACTGGTCATCATCAAGACCGCCGGTGACGCCTCGGCCGCGCCGGTGGCCGAGATCGGCGTCGGGGTGTTCACCACCGCGATCCGCGTGGCGCTCCGGAACGACGAGGTCGACGTCGCCGTGCACTCGTACAAGGACCTCCCGACGGCGCCCGAGGACGACCTCACCATCGCGGCCGTCCCGACGCGCGTCGATCCCCGCGATGCACTGGTCGCACGCGACGGACTGGTGCTCGGCGAGCTCCCACCCGGCTCGGTCATCGGCACCTCGGCCCCGCGACGGGCCGCGCAGCTTAAGGCATTGGGTCTCGGTTTGGAAATCCGCCCCCTACGAGGCAACCTAGATTCTCGGTTGGGCAAAGTCGCCAGCGGCGAACTCGACGCAGTCGTGGTCGCCCGCGCCGGGCTCGTGCGGATCGGACGGACCGAAGTGGTCTCCGAAGCGCTCGAACCGGTGGTCATGCTGCCGGCTCCGGCGCAGGGTGCACTCGCTGTGGAGTGCCGCTCAGACGATGCCGAACTGGTGAGAATTCTCGCCGAGTTGGACGACAAGTCCACCCGCGCGGCCATCGATGCCGAACGGGCGGTACTCGCGGCTCTCGAAGCCGGCTGTACCGCACCGGTCGGAGCGATCGCGGAGGTGGTCGAGTCGATCGACGAGGACGGGCGCATCTTCGCCGAGCTGTCGCTCCGAGCGGCAGTGGCGGCCGAGGACGGATCGGACGTGATCCGCGCTTCGGCGGTGGGTCCGGTCGATCATGCCGTTCAGCTGGGCAAGGATCTCGCCGCCGAACTGCTGGAGCTGGGAGCGGGCGACCTCGTCAACTCTCCCTAGCAGAGAACGAACTGCAGCCCTCGCCGAGAGGGCAGGAGAGTGCGAACCCATGAGCCGTACGAAGAAGGCAAATCCCGGACGGATCCTGTTCGTGGGGTCGGGTCCAGGGGACCCAGACCTGCTCACCGTGCGGGCGCGCACCGTGATCACCAACGCGACCACGGCCTACATCGACCCCGATGTGCCCGCGCCGGTGGTGTCGCTGATCGGTAGTGCGCATCGCGACGAACCCGCCGCCGACACTCGCCGATCCACCAAGAAGGCCGAGAAACCCGCCGACGATGCGGCGACTGCCGCTCCGGCCGACGAGCCGCAGGCCGTCGGTGACGAGTCCGGCAGGGCTGATGCCGGACAGGCCGACGAGGAGTCGGTGGTCCGACCGGCACTCGGCGATCCGGCCGAGGTCGCCAAGACCCTCGTCGCCGCGGCCCGCAACGGCGACGACGTCGTGCGCGTGGTCTCCGGCGATCCGCTGACCACCGACTCGGTCCTCGCCGAGGTGAATGCCGTCGCCCGCACGTCGGTCACCTTCGAGGTCCTGCCGGGCCTGCCCGCCGCCTCCGTCGTGCCGAGCTACGCCGGCATGCCGCTCGGCTCGACCCACACCGAGGCCGACGTCCGCGGCGAGGTCGACTGGGCCGCACTGGCCGCCGCCCCGGGCCCGCTGGTGCTGCACGCGACGTCGGGTCACCTCGCCGAGACCGCGAGTGCGCTCACCGAACACGGCATGGCGCCCCAGACCCCGGCCGCGATCACCATCAACGGCACGACCTGCGCCCAGCGCACCATCGAGGCCACGCTCGCGACGCTCAACGAGCAGGGCAACGCGCTCACCGGCCCGCTGATCGTCACGGTCGGCAAGGTCGTGGGTGCGCGCGGCAAGCTCTCCTGGTGGGAATCGCGCGCCCTGTACGGCTGGACCGTCCTGGTTCCGCGCACCAAGGACCAGGCCGGCGACATGAGCGAGCGGCTCGTCAGCCACGGCGCCATGCCCAAGGAGGTGCCGACCATCGCGGTCGAACCGCCGCGGAGTCCGGCGCAGATGGAACGCGCCGTCAAGGGACTGGTCGACGGGCGTTACCAGTGGGTCGTGTTCACCTCCACCAACGCGGTCCGCGCGGTGTGGGAGAAGTTCGCCGAGTTCGGACTCGATGCCCGCGCGTTCTCCGGCGTCAAGATCGCCTGTGTCGGTGAGGCCACCGCCGAGAAGGTCCGGTCGTTCGGTATCAACCCCGAACTCGTGCCGTCGGGTGAGCAGAGCTCACTGGGACTCCTCGAGGACTTCCCGCCCTACGACGACGTCTTCGACCCGGTGAACCGAGTCCTGTTGCCGCGCGCCGACATCGCCACCGAGACGCTGTCCGAGGGTCTGCGTGACCGCGGTTGGGAGATCGACGACGTGACGGCCTACCGCACCGTGCGCGCGGCACCGCCGCCCGCCGAGACCCGCGAGATGATCAAGACCGGCGGCTTCGATGCGGTCTGCTTCACCTCGAGCTCGACGGTCCGCAACCTCGTCGGTATCGCCGGAAAGCCGCACGCGCGCACCATCGTCGCGTGCATCGGACCCAAGACCGCCGAGACCGCAACCGAATTCGGACTCCGGGTGGATGTGCAGCCGGAGAACGCGTCGGTGCTCGAACTGGTCGACGCGCTCGCCGAGCACGCCGCCCGGCTCCGGGCCGAGGGTGCACTTCCGCCCCCGCGCAAGAAGTCTCGCCGCTCGCGTTCGTGAGCCTCCTGCTCCCTGAGGCGCCGCCCTGAGGTGCGAGGAGCGCAGCGACGAGCATCGAAGGGTGTGAGGAGCGACAGCCGAGACTCCTGCTCCCTGAGGTGTGAGGAGCGATAGCGACGAGCCTCGAAGGGCCCGTGAGTCGAAGGAGATTTCATGTCACCCGTGATCCGGCCCCGGCGGCTGCGTACCACCCCGGCGATGCGTCGGCTGGTCGCCGAGACCTCGCTCGAGCCGCGACACCTGGTCTTGCCGATGTTCGTCGCCGACGGCATCGACGAGCCGGTGCCGATCTCGTCGATGCCGGGCGTCGTGCAGCACACGATGGACTCGCTGCGCGGTGCCGCGGCCGAGGCGGTCGCGGCCGGCGTCGGCGGGCTGATGCTGTTCGGTGTGCCGCGCGCGGAGGACAAGGACGCCACCGGGTCGGGCGCCGACGCCGAGGACGGGATCCTCAACCGGGCCCTGCGCACCCTCGCCGACGACCTCGGGGACTCGACGGTCCTCATGGCCGACACCTGCCTCGACGAGTTCACCGACCACGGGCACTGCGGCGTCGTCGACGGCCGGGGTCGCGTCGACAACGACGAGACCCTCGAGCGGTACGTGTCGATGTCCCTGGCGCAGGCGCGAGCGGGTGCACATCTCCTCGGGCCGAGCGGGATGATGGACGGTCAGGTCGCCACGATCCGTGCCGCCCTCGACGCGGAGGGCTTCACCGACACGGGGATCCTGGCCTATGCCGCGAAGTACGCCTCGGCGTTCTACGGCCCGTTCCGGGAAGCGGTCGGCTCGTCGTTGCAGGGCGACCGGCGCACCTACCAGCAGGATGCGGCCAACCGGCTGGAGGCGCTGCGCGAGGTCCGTCTCGACCTCGAGGAGGGCGCCGACATCGTGATGGTGAAGCCGGCGATGAGCTACCTCGACATCGTGCGTGACGTCGCCGAGATGAGCGACGTCCCGGTCGCGGCGTATCAGATCAGCGGCGAGTACTCGATGATCTCCGCGGCCGCCGAACGGGGCTGGATCGACCGGGACGCCGCGATCCTGGAGTCACTGACCGGCATCAGGCGGGCCGGCGCGTCGATCGTCCTGACCTACTGGGCGGCCGAGGTGGCACAGCGCCTGTCGTGATCCCGCGCGCAGCGCTCGCGGCGATCCCGGTTCACTAGGCTGGTCCCATGTCCGCACCGTACGGCCCCGCGCCCGAGTCCGACCCCGGCGCGTCGTCGCAACCGAAGATCCCCGACTCCGTCTCCATCGCCGTCGAGCTGTGGGTGGTGGTGATCGTCGGCCAGATCGTGGCGCTGTTCGCGCAGACCGGCACCTTCGTGGACATGATCGGCGAGCAGGTGCGTGCGGCTCCCCAGGAGGGCATCCCACCCGAGCAGGTCGACTTCATGACGTCGTCGGGATTCGTGGTGGGTGTGCTGGTGGTGACCTCGCTGTTCCTGACCGCGATCACCGCGTTGATCGTCTGGTTCACCCGGAAGGGCTACAACTGGGCCCGCGTCGTGCTGTCGGCGATGGGTGTCTATGTCGTGGTCAGCCTGCTGTTCTCGCTGTTCGGCGACACGTCGCCGGCGTGGGCGATGATCCCGCAGGTGATCAGTGGCGTCGCGGCGCTGGGTGCGACGGTGCTGCTGATGCGGGGCGACTCCGAGAAGTACTGCCGGGCCATGGCGCAGGCGCGCAAGCCGCAGCCGGTACACCCGCCGATGCCACCCTATCCGTACGGCCAGAATCCGTACGGCCAGAACCCCTACAGCCAGAACCCGTACGGCCAGAATCCGTACGGCCAGAACCCGTACGGCCAGAACCCGTACGGCCAGAACACGCCGTATGGTGACAGCGAGTACCGAGGTGAGCGCATCGGCCCGCACCCGGAGAACCCTCACCCGGAGAACCCCCAGCCCGGGAAACCGGCCCCCGAGAACCAGAACGAAGGACCGAAGAACAAGTGACAAGTCCCGATCCGGCGCTGCGTCCGAAACTCGTCGTCTGGGCCTACCGGTGCTGGTTGACCTCGGGTGCGCTCCTGATCGCGCTCGGCGCACTCGTCATCGTCGTGTCCGCGGTCGGCGACTCCGGGACCGTCACGTCCGGAGTGCTGGGCGCCATGGTCGTCGTCGTGGGTGTCGCCTACATCCTGCTGGGCAGCAAGGCGTTCACCGGCGACGCGAGATGGCGCTCGTCGCTGGCGGCGCTGACCCTGGTCGTCGTGGCGATGCTGCTGTTCCTGAGCCTGGGGATGAACTTCTTCGCGTTCCCGTTGCTGGCGGGCATCATCGGCCTGTTCGGGTCGTTGCTCGCCTACCGGCCACCCGCCGAGACCTGGTACACCGGCAAGGAGCCGGAGGGCCCGGCTCGCCGGTCCCGCAAGAAGAACACATGACGGCCGACCCGGCCGGCTCCGAGCCCGACCCCGAGGCCGAAACCGACGCCCCGGAGCCCGACGGCACCGAATCCGACGCCCCGGCGCCCGACCCGGTCGAACCGGCGGGGGAGGTTCTGTTCGCCGAGTCCGGCGGTAGTTGGTGGGTGGTCCTGATCGGCCCGATCCTGGTCGGCGCTGTCCTGGCCGTGGAGATCACCGGACCGGGTCAGGTGCACTGGCCGGTGCTCATGATCTTCTTCGTGCTGCTTCTCGGGTTCTCCCTGGTGCAGGTGTCCGCCGCCCGCCGCCACGTCAGCGTCGAGCTCACCGAGACCACGCTCCGGCAGGGCGCGGTCACGACCCCGCTCGCGGACATCCGGAAGATCTTCCCGCCCAACCACGGTCACGCCCCGGAGGACTGGGAGAGTGCGTCGGCGCTCGGTGAGCTGCACGGCGTACCCCGGCGGCGTAAGGGGATCGGTGTGGAGCTGACCTCGGGGACACTCGCGCAGGCGTGGGCCCGGGACGTCGAACGGTTGCGCAGCGAACTCACGCAGGCACACGAGGCCGTCCGGTTGGGTCTGCCGCCCCGCGGCGCCTCGACGACGGGAACCGACCCGGCGGATCAGGAATCGACCGAGTGACGGCCCGCCCGGCTGTCGCGGTAGGCGCGGCGTCGTAGGTCGCCGAGCCAGGACGGCGCGAACTCGACGCCTTCGGGCCGGTGCAGGATCGGGTCGAAGTCGACGTCGAGTCCGGTGAGGACGTGGTCGAGCTCGATCCGGACCACCGGCACGAAGCGTCCGACGCCGGCCTCGAGGACGATCACGATCGGCTGGTTGCGGCGCAGGCGGGCGGCCAGATCCTCGATCGAGAGTCCCGAGGACTCCGACGGCTCGAGGATGCGGGCCCGAATCCAGTACAGCTCGCCGTCGTAGCGGTACGGAGTCAGGCTCGACACCGCGGTGGCCCAGTGCGTCGTCGGGAGCGGCACGGGCACGCGGCCGGCGAACGGGGCCGGGCCGGCAAGCAGGAGGTCCCAGGCGCCGGTGGCGTTGGTCGAGGACGAGACGCCGCCGCCACCCACCGCGCCATGGTCGGTCGACGGAAAACGGATGGCGAGCCCCACGATGTCCGGTAGGCCGCCGGGCGTGCCGATCCCCTTCGACACCCGCACCGACACCGGGCCGCTGCGGAAGGGCAATGGGTGATCCGCGGACAGTGCGGCGCGTCCCCCGCACAGCAGACCGTCGGGGTGGAACACCCGGGCGTGCCTGAGGGCGGCGAGCCAGCGGAACGGGGTCGTGAGGAGGTCGGGTACTGCGGTCATGAGAACTCCGGTTGTCGGGTGGTCGCACGCGCCCGGTCGCGGACCGCGCAGCGTGGTCTCCACAGCGGCGTCGGCGGCAGTATGCCCGCTGTGCCGATGGGCAAACACCGGCCCGGAACGCACCGCGGCCACCGTCTACTCGACGGTGGCCGCAGTGGTTGTGAAGCGGGTTCAGCCGTTCTGCAACATGGGTGCGCGCAGCAGTTCTTCGGGGACACCGAATGCGTCGACGAGCGACCGAGCGTGCGGGCGCAGCTCCTGGCAGAGTTCGTTCACCCCGCGCCGGATGGCCTTCGCGCGCTCCACCGAGATGTGCCGGTGCATCAGGAACCAGGACAGGTCGTCCTCCAGCGCCGAATAGACGAACAGATCGCACACCTTGCCCAGAAGATCTGCCGCGGAACGAGAATCGCAGTTCTCGATCGCCTCGACGAAGGCCTCGAGCACAACACGCTCGATGTGTGCGTGCCCCACCTTCAACAGGTGGTCCTGGGCATTGTTGAACACCTCGAAGGCGTCGTTGTCGTCGTCGAGGGCGCGGCGCAGTCGTTGCGCGCACGTGCGGACCAGGTGGTCTTCGCGATTGCGGAACAGTCGGATCTGCGTGCTGCGGTCGGTGAGCGCGGACTTCTCGGTGTCCTCGTCGGAGCCGTCGAGCAGGGTCTGCACGACCTGCCGGACCGCGGTCTTCTCGGCCACCACATCACGTGCCATCCCGGCGATGAACCGTACCCAGCCACCGGCCGAGAGTCCTTGCACGTCTTCGGAGTACGCCGACAGCAGTTCTTTCGCGATCAGCTGCGTCATGATCGTGTTGTCGCCCTCGAAGGTGGTGAACACGTCGATGTCGCCGCGCATGATCGACAGCTGGTTCTCATCGAGATAGCCTGCGCCGCCGCATGCTTCGCGGCTGACATTGATGGCGTGGGAGGCGTGCCAGGTGGCGTAGGCCTTCAGGCCGGCGGCCTGGCCCTCGAGCTGGCGCTGACGACCGGCGTCGGAGTCGTCGGGCGCGACCGACTGGACCTCGTGCAGCTCGTCGACGATCTCGTTCTGCGCGAAGCCGATCGCGTACGACTTGGCGATGAGCGGCAACAGCTTTCGCTGGTGGCCGAGGTAGTCCATCACGGTGATCTCGTCGGTGCCCTCGGGTGCCTCGAACTGCTTGCGGATCAGTCCGTAGCGGGTCGAGAGGGCCAGGGCCTTGCGGCCGGCCGCACCCGCCGTCGCGGCCACGCTGACGCGACCGCGGATGAGCGTGCCGAGCATCGTGAAGAAGCGGCGGTTGGTGTTATCGATCGGGGAGCTGTAGCTGCCGTCGTCGGCGACGTCGGCGTACCGGTTCAGCAGATTCTCCGCGGGGATGCGGACGTCGTCGAACATGATCCGGCCGTTGTCGACGCCGGCCAATCCGCCCTTGTATCCGCAGTCGCTCGTCGTGACGCCCGGCAGGTCGTTGCCGTCCTCGTCGCGGATCGGCACCACGAAGCAGTGCACGCCGCGGCCCTCGGGCTCCTCGTCGGGCCCGCCGGTGACGAGCTGCGCGAACACCGCGGCGTAGCGGGCGTGGGCGGCGGCGCCACCGATGTAGTCCTTGCGCGACGACGGGGTCGGGGAGTCGATCACGAACTCGCGGGCGTCGCGGTCGTAGGTCGCGGTGGTCTCGATGGCCTGGACGTTCGAGCCGTGGCCGGTCTCGGTCATCGCGAAGCACCCGAGGACGCTGAGATCGATGATCCCGGGCACGAATTTCTCGTGATGTCGTGCGGTGCCGAGGTTTTCGACGGCACCGCCGAAGAGGCCCCACTGCACACCGGCCTTGACCATCAGCGACAGGTCCGCGTAACCGAGCATCTCGATGGCGGTGATCGACGCGCCGATGTCCCCGCTGCCGCCGTGGTCTTCGGCGAATCCGGCGGCGGCGAAGCCCTGGGAGGCCAGTTCGCGCATCACCTCGAGGGTGTGGGCGCGCGCCTCGTCGAGGGTCCGGGCCGGGTCGGGCAGGAGGTCGGCGCGATTGGAGTTCTCCCGCACCGTCTCCCTCGTCGCGCGCCAGCGACCGTCGAGAACGAACCGCAGATTGTCGACGAGCAGGGCACGCTCGTCCGCGGACAGCTCGTCGTCGGCGGATACCGATGCCGGCGTCACCGGGTCGTCGACGGTCGGCTCGGTGGCGATGGGCGTCGGGCTCGTCGTCGACGGGGTCTTCTCGTCCGAGCTCTTCTCGGCCGGAGTCTTCTCGGAGGGAGCGGTGGGGGTTGCCATGGCTCCACCGTACGTAGTGACCCGGCGTCGGACCTAGCTTTTGTGGCGCCTGCTACTGACGAGTAATGATCGCCATCCGCAGTACGGGTCGGCGCCGAACCGCCTTCTCGGGGCCGGTCTGCCGACCACTCCGCCGCGGTGTGGTGATACTTGATCCATGTCAGTCGTGGACACCGATCCGGCCGCGTTCCGCATGCGCGTCGTCGCCGAGTCCATCCGGTTGTTCAGCGAGCACGGCTACGAGTCGACGACCGTCGAACAGCTCGCCGCGGCCGCCGGCATGTCACGTCGCACGTTCTTCCGGCAGTTCGGATCCAAAGAGGATGTGATCTTCGCCGACCACGAGTCGTTGCTAACGCAGGTCGGCGACCGGCTCGCCACCGGTGACGACGACCCGTGGCTTGCCGTCTGTGCCGCCGCGGAGCTGGTGTTCGGCCACTTCGTCCGGGACCGGGAACTCGCGGTGCGTCGGGCGCAGGTGGTCCAGGAGGTGCCGGCGTTGCGGGACCGGGAACTGGTCACGACCTATCGCTACCAGGGCGCTTTCGAGGAGTTCTTGCGTGCACGCCTGCCCGAGGAGTCGCCGGTCCACGTGGTGGCCTATGTGGCGGCGGTCACCGGCACCCACAACTTCCTGCTCCGGCAGATGATCCGCGGCGACGCCGGGGCCACGCCGGAACGTCTGCGCCTGGAGCTGGAACGGGTGGCCGTGGCACTCGGTGCCGCACGTGGTGGGACTGCATTGACGCCGGTGGTGGAATCGGGCAGACAGGTCACCGTCGTCACCTACCCGGCGGGCACTCCGCCGGGCGAAGTCGCACGTCGCGTGGCCGAAGAGCTGGGGGAGGGCTGAGCCCGACGAACGGCCGCGGGACATTGGCCGCGGATTCGAGGACAATCGGCCGGGTAAGGGTTCGTGCGGATTGACATGGCACTGAGTGCCGTGCTGCACTGGTCGTCAACATCTGCCGGTACACGCGTGCCGGGAACGAACAGGCACCGCAGGTGCCGTGAGGAGTTGTCATGGGTTACGGAAATCCCGACTTCAACGTCTTCGAGCTCCCGGAAGAGCACATCGCGCTGCGCGAGGCGATCCGTGCTCTCTCGGAGAAGGAGATCGAGCCCCACGCCGCCGACGTCGACGAGAACTCGCGGTTCCCGCAGGAGGCCCTCGACGCCCTCGTCGCCTCGGGCTTCAACGCCATCCACGTGCCCGAGGAGTACGGCGGCCAGGGCGGCGACTCGATCGCGGCATGCATCGTCATCGAAGAGGTCGCCCGTGTCGACGCGTCGTCGTCGCTGATCCCCGCCGTCAACAAGCTGGGCACCATGGGCCTGATCCTGAACGGCTCCGACGAACTCAAGCAGCAGGTGCTGCCGTCCATCGCCTCCGGCGAGGCGATGGCGTCGTACGCACTGTCCGAGCGCGAGGCCGGTTCCGACGCCGCGGGTATGAAGACCCGCGCACGCAAAGACGGAAACAACTGGGTCCTCAACGGCACCAAGTGCTGGATCACCAACGGCGGCAAGTCGTCCTGGTACACGGTGATGGCGGTGACGGACGCCGACAGGAAGGCCAACGGCATCTCCGCGTTCATGGTCCACAAGGACGATCCCGGCTTCACCGTCGGACCGCTGGAGAAGAAGCTCGGTATCAAGGGTTCGCCGACCGCAGAACTGTACTTCGAGGACTGCACGATCCCGCTCGACCGCATCATCGGCGACGAGGGCACCGGCTTCAAGACCGCCCTGCAGACCCTCGACCACACCCGCCCGACCATCGGCGCGCAGGCCGTCGGCATCGCGCAGGGTGCGCTCGACCAGGCGATCGCATATGTCAAGGACCGCAAGCAGTTCGGCAAGCCGATCAGCTCGTTCCAGGGCGTCGAGTTCATGATCGCCGACATGGCGATGAAGGTCGAGGCCGCGCGCCTCATGGTCTACACCTCGGCCGCTCGCGCCGAGCGTGGCGAGAAGAACCTGGGCTTCATCTCGTCGGCGTCGAAGTGCTTCGCGTCCGACGTCGCGATGGAGGTCACCACCGACGCCGTGCAGCTCTTCGGCGGCGCCGGATACACGCGCGACTTCCCGGTCGAGCGCATGATGCGCGACGCCAAGATCACCCAGATCTACGAGGGCACCAACCAGATCCAGCGTGTCGTCATGAGCCGCGCGCTGCTGCGCTGATCCCCCCTACTCACGGATTCGCCTCGTCGGTTTCGGCCGGCGGGGCGAGCTGTGTTCCCGCGGTGCCGTTTCCGTCCCGCTGATGGGATCGAATCAGCGGCACGGAATTGGCGACGCGGGAAGGGTGTCCGTTAGATGCTAGGCGTACGCCGACCGGAACTCGATGCGCGCGTGCTGGTTTCGGGCCGCGTCGCGGAAGTTCTTCATCGCTCGCTCCATGTGGAAGCCGTTGGTCACGATGATGGCGCCGTTGGCGCCCATGGCCTTGAGCATGCCGACGGTGTAGTGGGCGTTCTGCACGGTCGAGGTCGACCGTCCCTCGTTCACCATCTGCCACATGGGGATTCCGCGACGGATGAGTCCGAGATTCATGAACTGCGCCTCGGTGACGGGCAGCCAGTGGGTGTCGCCGCCGGAGACGATAATGCGGTTGAACGGGTGCTTCTTGCCCAGGTTGGCTGCCACGTTCAGGCGGCGCTTGAGCACGTCCGGGGTCTGGCCGAGAACGCCGAACTTGGCACCGAGTACGACGATGTAGCGGGTTCCCGGGCTCTGCCACAGGAAGTTGCTGTTGGGTGTTCCCAGTTCGGAGCTGCCGAGATCGACACTGCCGAAATCGGTGCTGACCGCGGCATTCTGGACATTCGCGACCGGTTCCGACGGTGCGACGGCGATCGCCACCGAAGCGGCGGTGGCGATCGCGGCCGCGGCAGCCGCGGTCGTGAGGGTTCTACGACGCATGGTGACCGAGTGTAAGGATCAGTACGGCCGTGCAGGTATCAGATCGATAACACCTGCATCACTAGTCACATACGTAACACCGTCACGTCAGGGCGATGTACTTCACCGAGAGGTACTCGTCGATGCCCTCGCTACCGCCCTCGCGCCCGATCCCGGACTGCTTGATTCCGCCGAACGGCGCTGCGGCGTCGGAGATCACGCCTCGATTCACCCCCACCATGCCCGAGTCCAGACGCTCTGCGACACGCATGCAGCGCTCGAGATCGCGACTGTAGAAGTACGACGCCAGGCCGTACTCGGTCGAGTTCGCCGCCTCGATGCCGGCGGATTCGTCGTCGAAGGTGCTGATCACCGCGACGGGGCCGAAGATCTCCTCGCGTGTCACCGGCGCGTACGGGTCGACGTTGTCGAGAACCGTTGCCGGATAGAAGAAGCCTCGACCTTCCGGACGTTCACCACCCAACCGCACCCGGGCGCCGTCGGCTACGGCCTGCTCGACCGCCTCGGCGACCTTGTCCCGCTGATCGGCGTTCACCAACGGTCCCAGGGTCACCCCGTCGGAGTACCCCGGGCCCATGCGGACTTCCGACATCTTCGCCACGAGCTTGTCGGTGAACTCCTCGGCGACGCCGGACTGCACCAGGAATCGGTTGGCCGCGGTGCAGGCCTCACCGCCGTTGCGCATCTTGGCGGCGAATGCGCCCTCGACGGCAGCATCGATGTCGGCGTCGTCGAAGACGAGGAACGGGGCGTTGCCCCCGAGTTCCATCGACGTCCGCAGAACGCGATCGGCGGCCTGGCCGAGCAGGCTGCGGCCCACCGGCGTCGAACCGGTGAAGCTGATCTTGCGGATGCGGTCGTCGGTGATGAGCGTCGACGACACGTCTCCGCTCGACGTGGTGGGCAGGACCGACAGCACGCCGGGCGGGAGGCCGGCCTCGGCGAAGGCCTCGGCCAGCGCGAGCATCGTCAGCGGTGTCTCGCGGGCCGGTTTGACGAGGATGACGTTGCCTGCCGCGAGCGCGGGGCCGATCTTCCGCGTCCCCATCGCGAGCGGGAAGTTCCACGGGGTGATCGCCAGGCACGGCCCGACCGGTTGGTGGGCCACCAGGATGCGCCCGTTGCCGGCCGGTGCCGGACTGAATCGACCCCCCACGCGCACGGCTTCTTCGGCGAACCAGCGCAAGAACTCGAGGCCGTAGGTGGTCTCGGCGCGACTGTCGGGCAGGGCGCGGCCGAGTTCGAGGGTCATCAGCATGGCGATGTCGTCGGCGCGGTCGGTGAGCAGTTCGAAGGTCCGGCGGAGGATCTCCCCGCGCTCACGTGGCGCGGTGGCCGCCCAGTCCGCCGACGCGGCGACGGCGGAATCGAGAGCGCGGCGGGCGTCGGCGACTCCTGCGTCGGCGACCGCGACAAGCGACTCCTCGGTCGCGGCGTCGTGGACCTCGAAGGTCGCGCCGTCGGCGGCCGGGGTGGACCGACCGTCGATCCAGAGTCCGGTGGGCACGCCGTCGAGCACGGCCTGCGGGTCGAGAATCTCCTTGTCGCTCATGCGCATTCACATCCTCGTCACTCGGCTGCGGGACTCCGCCCGGAGCGGAGGTCCCCTCGGCGCACCACGCTACTCGCGTGGGCCGGGGACTGGTCGATGGTTGCCGACGGGCTCCGCCGCACGCAGGATGGCGGGATGAACGCACGCAGGTTCGGCGATCGACGTCCACGGCGACTGATCCGGTCCGGACTCGTGCTGCTCGTGGCGGGCACCGTCCTCGCCGGATGCGCACAGTCGACGCAGAACGATGCACAGTCGACGGAAACACCTGCACGGTCGACGCAAACGCCCGCACAGTCGACGGAAACGCCTGCACAGTCGACGGAAAACGACGCACGGTCGACGAAGCACGTCAACCTCGGCGACAGTTTCAGCGCCGGGACCGGCGTGAGCCCGCTCGAGGCGGACTCACCGATCTACTGCCAGCGGTCGTCGAAGAACTACGCGCACATCGTCGCCGTGGACGAGGACTTCGACCTCACGGACGTCAGCTGCGCGGGCGCCGACACCGACGACTTCCGGGAGGCGCAGCACCAGGGCGTACCGCCGCAGCTCGACGCCCTCGACGACGACACCGACGTGGTGACGCTGATGATCGGTGGCAACGACAAGCAGACCTATGGCCGGGCGATCCGGCTCTGCAGCGAACTCGCCGACGTCGACCGCTCGGGGGCGCCGTGCACCGATCGCTATGGGAGTTCGCTGATCGACCCGGTCGCCGCCGACATCTACCCGGCCGTCCGGCAGGCGTTGCGCGACGTCCGGGACCGCGCGCCGAACGCCCGCATCTTGTTGACCGGTTACCCGTGGCTGCTTCCGCCGACCGTCGGCTGCTACCCCGAGATGCGTCTCGCCGAAGGTGACGTGCCGATGATCCGCGAACTGCAGACGGCGCTGAACACCTACGGGCGGCGGGCGGCGGAGGACGAGGGGGTGGAGTTCGTCGACATGTCCCAGGTGTCCGAAGGTCACGACGCCTGTGCCGGCGACGAACGGTGGATCGAGCCGATGACCACGGCGGGCCCCGGCGCGGTGCACCCCAACGAGCAGGGGCAGGCGGCGATCGCCGAGCAGGTGCGCAAGGCGCTCGCGGGATAGTCCGGCCACCGCACGACCACGTTCCGACACCTCTGACCAGCGAGGATTTGGGTCACCCGGTGCCGTTTGGAACACTGTAGGCCGTGACTCCTTCCGCTGCTGCCACGCCTGCTCCCGGAACGGCCGCCTCCGCCGCGCTGTTCACCCGTGCGACGCAGGCCATCCCGGGTGGCGTCAACTCCCCGGTGCGCGCGTTCTCCGCGGTCGGCGGGACCCCGCGCTTCATCTCCTCCGCAGCCGGGTGCCGGCTCACCGACGCCGACGGCAACGACTACGTCGACCTCGTCAGCTCGTGGGGTCCGATGATCCTGGGACACGCACACCCGGCCGTCGTCGAGGCGGTCCGTGAGGCGGCCACCGGCGGTCTGTCCTTCGGTGCGCCCACCGAGGCCGAGATCGAACTCGCCGAGGAGATCATCGGCCGCGTCGATCCCGTCGAGCGTGTCCGGCTGGTGAACTCCGGCACCGAGGCGACGATGTCGGCGATCCGGCTCGCCCGCGGGTACACCGGCCGCTCCAAGATCATCAAGTTCGCCGGCTGCTACCACGGTCACGTCGACGCGTTGCTGGCCGCCGCGGGTTCCGGCGTCGCCACGCTCGGCCTGCCGACCAGCCCCGGTGTCACCGGCGCGTCGGCACACGACACCCTCGTCCTGCCCTACAACGACCTCACCGCCGTCGCCGACGCCTTCGCCCAGTTCGGCGACGACATCGCCGCTGTCATCACCGAGGCGGCGGCCGGGAACATGGGCGCGGTCGCGCCGGTGGAGGGCTTCAACGCCGGACTGCGCGACCTGACCCGACGCCACGGCGCGTTGCTCATCATGGACGAGGTCATGACCGGCTTCCGGGTGAGCCCGAGCGGCTGGTACGGGCTCGAGGGCGTCGCCGGCGACCTCTACACCTTCGGCAAGGTGATGAGCGGGGGACTGCCCGCCGCCGCGTTCGGCGGCCGGGCCGACGTGATGGAACGGCTCGCGCCGACCGGGCCGGTCTACCAGGCCGGCACGCTGTCGGGGAATCCCGTCGCGGTCGCCGCCGGGCTCGCGACCCTGCGCCACGCCGACGTCGAGGTCTACCGCACGCTCGACGCCAACGCCGACCGGCTCGGGGCGCTGCTGCACGAGGCCCTGACCGCGGCCGGGGTGGCCCACCGCGTGCAGAAGGCGGGCAGCCTGCTGAGTGTGTTCTTCACTACCGACCCGGAGATCCCGATCGTCGACTACGCCGGCGTCTCGGCCACCGAGACCTGGCGGTTTGCGCCCTTCTTCCACGCTCTGCTCGAGCGCGGCGTGTACGCACCACCGAGCGCCTACGAGGCCTGGTTTGTGTCCGCGGCGCTCGACGAGGATGCTTTCTCGCAGATCGCCGATGCGCTGCCCGCGGCAGCGCAGGCGGCCGCGACCGCAGCCACACCGGGGGACAACGCCTGATGCACACGATCGTCCACATGATGCGCCACGGAGAGGTCGACAACCCGGACGGCATCCTCTACGGCCGTCTGCCCGGTTTCCGCCTCTCCGGCGACGGCCAGGCACAGGCACGCAAGGTCGCCGACGCGCTCGCCGACCACGACGTCAAAGCCGTGTTCGCCTCGCCGCTGCAACGTGCGCAGGAGACGGCCACGCCGATCGCCGCCGCACACGGCGTCCCCATCCTGACCAACGACGACCTCATCGAGGCCGAGAACGTCTTCGAGGGCCTCAAGGTCTCGGTCGGCGACGGTGCGCTGAGCAAACCGCGGCACTGGCCGAAGCTGCGTGACCCGTTCACACCGTCCTGGGGTGAGCCCTACATCCAGCTCGCGCACCGCATGCTCGCCGCGGCCAACACGGCGCGCGACGCGGCCCGCGGACACGAAGCCGTCTGCGTCAGTCACCAGCTGCCCGTCTACACGCTGCGCCGGTTTCTCGAAGGTCAGCGTCTGTGGCACGACCCGCGTCGCCGGCAGTGCTCGCTGGCCTCGCTGACCAGCCTGATCTACGACGACGACGCGCTCGTCGACATCATCTACTCCGAACCGGCCGGGGCCTCGGACCCGCTCGCCACCGGTGCGTGAGCCGGCTGTGACAGAAGTCCCGCTCGCTGCGCTCCCGGCGACAGAAAAAGAAGTGAAGGTCTGACGTAGTGCGCAAGTTCCTCCTGCCGGCGATGTTGTCGGCCCTGGTCATGCTGATCGCCGGCTGCAGCACCGGCGACGACGCGGTCGCGCAGGGGAATACCTTCCAGTTCGTCTCGCCGGGCGGACAGACCGTCATCACCTATGTGCCCGACGAGCGCAAGCCGATCGCCGATGTCACCGGCGAAGACCTGGTCTCCGGGCAACCGCTGTCGCTGTCCGATGACCGCTTCGCCGGCAAGGTCGTCGTCGTCAACGTGTGGGGATCATGGTGCGGCCCCTGCCGCGGCGAGGCCGACGACCTCGAGCGCGTCTACGAACGCAACCGCGCCGACGGGGTGGAGTTCCTCGGCATCAACCTGCGTGACGACCGCGAGTCCGCGAAGGACTTCGTCATCGACCGCAACGTCGGATTCCCGTCGATCTACGACTTCCCGGGCATGTCGCTCGCCGCGCTGACCACGCCCACCTCGGTGGTGCCGACGACGATCGTGCTCGATCGGGAGCACCGTCCGGCGGCGGTGTTCCTGAAGGCGATCTCCGACAACGAGCTCGACGAGGTCGTCAAGCGCGTCGTGGCCGAGCCGGCAGGGTCGGTGTGATGCTCGCGTCCACCCTGCAGCCGTCCACCTCGGAACCGGCGACCCTGATGCTCGCCTCGTCGATCGGCGACACATTCGCCGACACCGTCTCCAGCGGACCGCTTCTACTCGCCGTCGCCGCCTGCCTGCTCGCCGGACTCGTGTCCTTCGCCTCTCCGTGCGTCGTCCCGCTCGTCCCGGGTTACCTGTCGTACCTCGCGGGTCTCGTCGGGGCGGAGGCGCCCGCGGTGAAGGTGGGCGAGAGCGCGAAGAGCGGCCGCTCGCGCGTCGCGCTCGCGGCGGGCCTGTTCGTCCTCGGCTTCACCGTCGTCTTCGTCGCCGCCACCGCCACCGTCCTCGGCGTGACGAGCACCTTCGTGCTGAATCGTGAACTGCTGCAACGCATCGGCGGTGTCGTCACCATCGCGATGGGCCTGGTGTTCATCGGTCTCATCCCGGCGCTGCAGCGCGAGGTCCGCTTCGAGCCGCGGCGGGTCTCGAACATCGTCGGGGCGCCGTTGCTCGGTGCGGTCTTCGCGCTCGGCTGGACACCGTGCCTCGGACCGACCCTGGCCGCGGTGATCGCCACCGTCAGCGGAACCGAGGGGTCGACGGCGGCCAAGGGTGTGACCCTCATCGTCGCGTACTGCCTCGGCCTGGGCCTGCCCTTCGTGGTGCTGGCGTTCTCCTCGGCGTGGGCCCTGCGCAGTCTCGGCTGGCTCCGTCGGAACGCCCGCGCGATCCAGGTGGTCGGCGGGGTCCTGCTGATCGGGGTCGGCGTCGCCCTGCTGACCGGCTGGTGGGACCAGTTCATCGTCTGGGTCCAGGTCCGCTTCGTCACCGACACCCAACTACCGATCTGAGTGCTGGACCCATGACCGATCTGACCGACCGCCCGCAGGTGGACACCCCCGAGCCGGCCCCGAAACCCCACTGGGCCCGTCGTCGTCTGCTGTGGCCGCTGCGCAACCTGTGGCGTTCGCTGACCTCGATGCGGACCGCGCTGATCCTGCTGTTCCTGCTCGCGCTCGCCGCGATCCCCGGTGCGCTGCTCCCGCAGCGTGAGCTCAACGAGCAGAAGACCCTCGAGTACATCGCCGCCCGCGGTCAGCTCGGTGTCTGGATGGACCGTCTGCAGCTGTTCGACGTCTTCTCCAGCGCCTGGTTCACCGCCATCTACGTGCTGTTGTTCATCTCGCTGGTCGGCTGTCTGACGCCGCGGATGGTCGAGCACTTCCACAGCCTGCGCGCGAAGCCCGTCGCCGCACCGCGCAACCTGTCCCGTCTGCCGCGGCACGTCACCCACACCGTCGACGGCGACCCCGAAACCGTCGCGCGCCGGATCGACGGCCGGTTGCGCGGCTGGCGACGCGAGGTCGTGGTCCGCGAGCCGAGCAAGGCATACCCGGACGGATGCGTCGAGGTGTCCGCCGAGAAGGGCTACCTCCGCGAGTTCGGCAACCTCGTCTTCCACTTCGCCCTGCTGGCGTTGCTGGTCTCGATCGCGCTGGGCAAGATGTACGGCTACGAGGGCACCCGCAGTCTCGTCGCCGACGGTGAGCAGGGGCTGTGCAACACCTCGACCGCCGTCTACGACTCGTTCCGCGCCGGCAACCTGGTCGACGGCACGGACCTGTCGCCCTTCTGCTTCCGCGTCGACGACTTCTCGGCGACCTTCTTGCCCAGCGGCCAGCCCGACATGTACGACGCCACCATCCGGTACGCCGCGGGCAGCGATGGCAGCGTGGGCAACCTCGGTGACCCCGCCGGCTGGGCGACCACCTCGGTGCGGGTCAACGAACCGCTGCGCGTCGCGGGTGATCGCGTCTACGTGCTGGGCAACGGCTTTGCACCGACGTTCACGGTGACCTTCCCCAACGGGGAGAAGCGCACGCAGACGACGCCGTTCGTCCCCGACGAACTCCAGACGATGCTGTCGTCGGGGGCTGCCCGCTTCGACACCCCGGCGGGCCTCTATCCCGACGCCGACACCCGTCGCAAGAACCAGATCGCCCTCGAGGGCCTGTTCGCGCCGACCGCGTCGTTCCACGGTTCGCTGCTGACCTCGTCGTCGCCGGAACCCGACGACCCCTTCGTCGCCATCCGGATCTTCAAGGGCGACACCGGTCTCGACACCGGCAAGCCCCAGAACGTCTACTCGCTCGACCAGGACCTCATCGAGCAGGGCCGTCTCCAGCGTCAGGCCCAGGTGAACCTCGGAGTCGGTCAGAGCCACACCCTGGCCGACGGCACGACGGTGACCTTCGACGGTTACGAGCGCTGGGTGTCGGTGCAGGTCTCGCACGATCCCGCCCAGGTCTGGGTGCTGGTGAGCTCGATCGTGATGCTCGGCGGCCTGCTGGTGTCGCTGCTGATCCGTCGCCGGCGCATCTGGGCGCGGCTGGTCCCGGTTCCGGCCGCGAGCTCGCAAGCCGACGGCGATGGTCGGGCCGATACGCAACGACGTACTGTAGTAGAGATTGCCGGGCTGGCGCGTACCGATCAGGCCGGCTGGGGTGAGGGCTTCGACGAGCAGGCGGCCGATCTCGTGGCCGGCGACGCCGACGCACCCGCCTCGCGGCGGACGACCCGGCGGCTCTAGCAGCCGGCGAAAGGAAGCACATGAACTCCGAAGCTCCGGCGATGCCGATCGACGAGACGCTCGCGCGGTACTCCGACCTGCTGTACGGCACCGCCATGACGGTCTATGTCGTCGCGGTCATCTTGTTCCTGGGTGCGCTCGCCGCGGTCCGGGGTCGGCGTCTCGAGCAGAAGCAACTGGTCAACGCCGGTGCGAGCGGGACGGAGGCCCGGATGCCGGGTCGCGTCGACGAGTCGTCGCGGCGGACTCTCGGTGAGAAGCTCGGCAACATGGGGCTGCCGGTCGTGGTCGTCGGACTCGTCGCCCACATCGGGTCGATCGTGCTGCGCGGTATCGCGACCGACCGCGCACCCTGGGGCAACATGTACGAGTTCATCTCGATGACGTGTGCCGCGGGCGTGCTCGCCGGACTGGTCATCCTGCGCAAGCGCGAACACCGTCCGCTGCTCTCGTTCGTGCTGTTGCCCGTGATCCTGCTGATGTTCATCGCCGGCCGGTGGCTCTACACCCAGGCGGCACCCGTCGTGCCCGCCTTGAAGTCGTACTGGCTCGCTGTACACGTGTCGATCATCTCGGTGTCGTCGGGCATCCTCTTGGTGTCGGGTGTCGCGAGCATCCTCTACCTGATCAAGATGCGCTGGGCGGCGAACTCGCCCGACGACTCCGCCGCGGTCTCCACCCGTCCGGGTCTCGCGGGTGCGGTCCGTCGTGTCGTCGAGCACCTGCCGTCGGCCGAACAGCTCGACCGGCTGGCCTACAAGTGCGTGGTGATCGGCTTCCCGCTCTTCGGACTCGGAGTCATCTGCGGTGCCATCTGGGCCGAGGCGGCCTGGGGCCGGTTCTGGGGCTGGGACCCCAAGGAGACGGTGTCCTTCATCGCGTGGGTGATCTACGCGGCCTACCTGCACGCGCGCGCGACAGCGGGCTGGCGCAACAACGCCGCGGCCTGGATCAACGTCGCCGGATTCGTGGCGATGCTGTTCAACCTGTTCATCATCAACCTGGTCGTGTCGGGCCTGCACTCCTACGCGGGTCTGTAGGAGGCCCGGGCGGCGCCGTCAGCCGGGGGTGTCGCTCGGGGTGTTCTCTTCGGCCTTCTTGGCCAACGCCTGCGCCTTGACCAGTTTGAGCAGATCGATGAGCGCGTCGATGGTGTCCGGGCAGAGCGAACCCATGTCGATCCCGGACAGATGGCTGCCGGTGACCTGGAGCATCTCGACGTAATTCTGTTGCTGCCGAACACGTTCGAGATCTTCGTCGGGGTTCGACAGGAAGTACGTGACGCTCACGTCGAAGGCGCGGGCGATGGCCTCGACCGTCCGGAACGACGGGGTGCGGGCCTTGCCGGTGCGTAGCTGGGAGATATAGGCGTCGGACAGCGAGTAGCCGAGCCGGTTGGCCTTCTCGGCGATCTTCTTGCCGGTATATCGAATGCCGTTCTCGTCACGACTGTGCTCGAACAGGTAACCGATCTTCTCGGCGAAGCTCAGGTCGTCGTCGGTCGACGTCCCTCGCGGAGATCGTCCCGGGTTCAACGGCGCCTTCTCTCGGATCAGCCATCGGGGAATCGATGGTGAAGTGGACGATACCCTACCCATGGGTATGTTCCGCAGAGGCGTTCTGAACCTGGTCTCAGCTTTTCTGCCGAGCGTCACGCCTCAGATCTCGTCCCCGTCGGTGCCGTTGGTGCCGCGGGTGCGATTGTCGAGGTCGCGGAGAAAATCGGGGTCGTCGTCGGGGCCGAGAGGGCCGCGCGGACGGGGGCGGCGGGGGCCGGACGAGGGGGTGTCACCGGACTCGTCGGAGTGGGGTCCGAAGGCGCGCCACATGAGGAAACCGATGGCGAGCAGACCCAGAACGGCGAACAGATAGATCATGACAACCTCCCGTCGTCCAGCGTACGTGAGATGCCTGCGAGGTCAGGGCGAACGCCCGGCGGCGAGCGGGCCGTACCCGCGGATCAGTGCGTGCGGCGGTTGAGCAGCGCGACGACGTCCTCTTCGCGAAAGCGTCGATGACCGCCCGGGGTGCGGATCGAGCCGAGGATGCCCGAGCTCGCCCAGCGCGCGACCGTCTTGGGGTTCACGTTGAACATCGCGGCGACCTGGCCGGGGGTCAGCGTGTGCTGGCTGGCGAGTCCCGGGGTGATGTAGGTGGCGGGCGGTGCGGTCTCGATGCTGGTCATGATTCCCCCTGGCGTGTTGGAGTGCTCGGTCGGTGCGCCGAAGCTGGCGAAGCGGCTCTGCACGTGGTGGATGAGTTCTTCATGAATACACGCAAATCGCCCAGGTACTCGAACCGTCAGCGGGAGGTAAAGAGCGTGCAAAGGCCCGCGACCTGCGGGAGCGCGACGACCGCCCAGTACGCTGAGGGGGTGAGTGAAGCGCACGACCCCACCCCAGGCAAGAAGGCCACGCCCGACGAGGCCACCCCCACATCGACCGCCGCGGACACCGCGCCTCAGGCGGGCGGGCGTCCGATGACCCTGGCGGTCGCACTGTTCCTGTACACGTTCGCGCGGCTGCTGCTCGTCACCGCGGTCGTCGTGATCATCATGGTCGGCGGCCGCCTGGTCGACGTCGAGGTGCCCTTCCTGGTGGCCGCGGTGTTCGGTGTGCTGATCGCTCTTCCGCTCGGCATGGTCCTGTTCAAGACCCTGCGTCTCAAGGTGAACAGCGAGATCGCGGCGCTCGAGGCCGGTCGCCGGTCCAAGCACGACGATCTGCAGGCACGGCTCCGCGGCGACAAGTGAGGCCGACGCGGCTCGTCGACCGCCGCGCCGACCGCGCCTGGACGCAGAACGCCATCCGCCTCATCGAGGCCGACGGCCGACGCAGTGCCGACACCCATCTGCTCCGCGTCGCGTTGCCCGCATGGTCGCGCTGGACCGAATCCGAGGACACCGGGCCCGCCGGGGACGCGGGTCGCGAGGTCGGCGTGGACCTCTACGTGAAGGACGAGTCGACCCATCCCACGGGATCGCTGAAGCACCGGTTGGCTCGCTCGCTGTTCCTCTATGCGCTGTGCAACGGGTGGGTCGTCGAGGGCACGCCGGTGATCGAGGCGTCGTCGGGGTCGACGGCGGTCAGCGAGGCCTATTTCGCCGAGCTGATCGGCGTGCCGTTCATCGCGGTCATGGCGCGCAGCACCTCGCCCGCGAAGACGGCGCTGATCGAACGCCACGGCGGGCGGTGCCATTTCGTCGACCATCCCGGTGAGGTCTACGCCGAGGCGCTGCGTCTCGAGGCCGAGCTCGGCGGCCACTTCATCGATCAGTTCACGATGGCCGAGCGTGCGACCGACTGGCGCGGCAACAACAACATCGCCGAGTCGATCTTCGCCCAGCTGGCCGAGGAAGAACACCCCGTGCCCACGTGGATCGTCGTCGGGGCCGGTACGGGTGGCACGTCGGCGACCCTGGGCCGATATGTGCGGTACCGACGCCACGACACCTGGCTGGCAGTCGTCGATCCGGAGAACTCGGTGTTCCTGCCGGCCTACGAGTCGGCCGACGGCACGCTGACCGCCGAGACCGGCTCGCGCATCGAGGGGATCGGGCGCCCGCGGGTCGAGCCGTCGTTCATCTCGCAGGTCATCGACCGCATGATCGGTGTGCCCGACGAGGCGTCCGTCGCGACCGCCCGCCGCGTGAGCGATCTCCTCGGCCGTCGCGTCGGCGGGTCCACCGGCACCAACATGTGGGGAGCCTTCTCGCTCGTGGCCGAGATGGTCGCGGCGCGTACGCCGGGCAGCATCGTCACGCTGCTCTGTGACTCCGGGGACCGGTACGCGACCACCTATTTCGACGACGACTGGCTGGCCGCCAACGCGTTCGCCCTCGGCCCCGCCGAGGCGGTGCTCGACGAGTTCTTCGCCACCGGTCGCTGGACCGCCTGAGACCCGGGCCGGACGCCGCGGGTGGGCTACGATCCGGGGGTGTCGAAGGAACCCGGGCGTACGCCCGGCACCGGAAGTGCCCTGGTGGAGGCGGTCGATCTGGTGCGCGAGTACCAGATGGGCGACGAACGGGTCCGCGCCCTGGACGGTCTGAACCTCTCGATCGACGGCGGACAGTTCGTGTCGGTGGTCGGCCCGTCGGGCGCGGGCAAGAGCACCCTGCTGCACGTGCTCGGAGCTCTCGACACCCCGACATCGGGGCGGATCAGCATCGACGGGGTCGACCTCGGCTCTCTCGACGACACCGCCGCCTCGGAGTTCCGGCGCAATCGCGTCGGGTTCATCTTCCAGTTCTTCAACCTCGTGCCGACGATGTCGGCGTGGGAGAACGTCGCGCTGCCGCGCCTGCTGGACAACCAGTCGTTGCGCAAGGCGAAACCTCTTGCGGTGGAACTGCTTCGGCGGGTCGGTCTCGGCGATCGGGTCGATCACCGGCCTTCGGAGCTGTCTGGCGGTCAGATGCAGCGAGTCGCGATCGCCCGCTCGCTCATCATGGACCCGACGATCCTGCTCGCCGACGAACCGACCGGCAACCTGGACTCCAAGACCGGTGAGGCGGTACTCGAACTGCTCTCCGAGGTCGCCCACGACACCCCCGACCGGTTGGTGGTGATGGTGACCCACGATCCGAAGGCGGCCGCGGTCGCCGATACCACCATCACGGTCCGCGACGGAAAGATCGCCTAGTGGCGGGACGGGGTTCCCCGGCGTCCGCCTTGGTCGCCGGCCTCACGCGGATCCGGCTGCTCAACCTCCGCGAGATCCGCACCCACCGGTTGCGCCTGCTCACCTCGCTGGCGGTGGTGGTCGTGTCGTCGGCGCTGCTGAACGCGGTGCTCGGGACGTACGGGTCGGCGTCGGAATCGGTGCGGGACTTCAACAATGCGGTGTCCGGGGTCGCCGACATCGAGGTCGCCGGCATCACCGACACCGGCATCGACGAGTCGCTGGCCGGCGAGATCCGACGCGATGTCGATGCGGCGGCCGCCGTCGTGCCGATGATCCGCGGGTCGGTCGTCGTCGACGGCTCCGCCGTACCGCTGCTCGGCTCCGATCAGCGCGTCACCCAGCTCTCGGGCAGCCTGCGAGGCGCCCTGCAGCAGGAGCGAGCCGGGGCCGGTCCGGGGACCGTCGATCTCGATCGCCTGCGAACCGGTGTCTTCGTCGGTCCCGGCCTCGGTCTCGAGCGCGGAGACCGGTTGACGGTCAACGGGATCGAGGTCGAGGTGCTCGAGGTCGTCGACAACGAGCAGGCCGCCGGTCTCAACAACGGCCGCTTCCTCTTCGCCTACGTCGATCTCGCGCAACGACTCGCCGGACTCGACGGCCGGCTCGACTCGATCCTCGTCGTGACCGAACCCGGCGCCGACGTGGGCGCGGTCCGCTCGCAGGTGCAGGGCATCGTGGACGGTCGCGCGGTGGTCGTCGATCCCGACTTCCGCGCCAAGCAGGCCGAGGTCGCGAGTTCGGTGACCCGCGATGCGACGCTGCTGGTCTCGCTGGTGTCACTGGTGATCGCCGCCTTCCTGGTGTTCAACACGATGAACATGGCGGTGGCCTCGCGGCGCCGGTCGCTCGCGATGATCCGTGCGCTGGGCGCCAAGCGATCTCACCTCGTCGGCGACATGCTCGGCGAGGCCGCGCTGATGGGTCTCGTCGGGGGCGTACTCGGCATCCCGCTCGGGATCCTGGCCGGGCGGGCCGTGATCAGCAGTCTGCCGGAACCACCCGCCGACTCCGTCGGCACCGTCATCGAGTATCACTTGCCCGGTTACGCGCCCGCGGCCGCGGTCATCGCCTGTGTGGTGGCGTGTGTCGCGGCCACGACGCTGGCCGCGCGGGCGGTGTTCGCGGTCTCACCGGTGGAGGCGATGGCTCCCGTCGAGGTGTCGGACTCCGCGTCGCGTCGTGGTCCCGCGGTGGTGATCGCCGCCGTGCTCGGCGTCGCCGGTCTCATCGCGTCGTGGGTGGTCGTGTCGACCGTGCCGGGGCGGCCGGCCATCGTCGCCGGGGTCTTCTATCTCGTCGGCGCACTGCTTCTGTGCTTCGCGTTGTCGAAACCGTTGGCCTGGGCGGTGGTTCGGGTCGCGCGCTGGTTCGGCGGTCCCGGACAGCTCGCCTCGGTGAACACCGAGCGTGCCCCGCGGCGCGCATGGGCGACCCTGATGACGGTCGCGGTGGCCATCGCCGTCGGGATGGGGACATCGGGAGCGCTGGACAACCTGGTCTCCTCGATGTCGAAATCGCTCGACGGGCTGGGGGATCCGGACTTCTACGTGTCGTCGACGTCGGCCGCGAGCCTGCCCCTCGGGCCGATCCTGCCGGCGGCGCTGGCCGAACGCGTGGCGGCGGTTCCTGGCGTGACCGAGGTGATCGGCGGTCAGTGGGCCGCGGTGAACATCGGCGAGAGCAAGGCGAATGTGCAAGGGCTCGAGCCGGGTTCGCGCGCGCCGTTCATGCGCAAGGCGTCGCCGGAAGCGGTGGCCGACGTGCTCGCCGGGGACGGCATCCTGATGTCGAACGTCCTCGCCCGTGCGCTGGACGTGACCACCGGCGAGACCGTGGAACTCGCGACACCCAATGGCCCACGGCAGACGGTCGTGCGCGACACCGTCGATTACGTCTCGCTCGACTCCGGGGTGGCGGCGATGTCCCAGGAATTGCTGGGGGAGTGGTTCGATCGCGACGGTGACACCTACCTGCAGGTGATCACCTCGCCCGATGCCGACCCCGATGTCGTCCGCCGGGACCTCGAGTCGTTGGTGGCAGGCGTCCCGACGACGGGCAACAAACCGATCAGTGTCTACAGCGGCGCCGAGGCCCTCGCGGCCACCCAGGCCACCGTCGAGCAGGCGGGCGCATTCGCGGTCGCGATCCAGTGGATCGTCGCCGGCGCGGCCGCGATCGCACTTCTCAACACGTTGCTGCTGTCGGTCCTCGAACGACGCCGCGAACTGGGCGTCCTACGGGCGATGGGCGCCTCCCGCAGGTTCGTCTCCCGCACGGTGCTCGCCGAGGCGGGCGCGGTCGCCCTGGTCGGGTCGATGGTCGGCGTCGTCCTCGGTGCCGCCATGCATCTGCTCAGCAACCAGATCCTGACCATCACGACGTCGCTGACCGTGCTGTACTCGCCACGACCGTCGGCCCTGCTCTTCGTGAGCATCGCGGTGGCGTTGTGCCTGGTCGGTGCGTTCGTTCCCGCGGTTCGTGCCGGTCGGATGAACATCAGCGAGTCGATTCAGAACGAGTAGTCGGGGTCCGCACACCCGACCGTGGCAGATCCCGCGCATCCCGCGTGTCAATAATTCTTGACATTGGCAAGATGTCAACATAACCTGACAACATGCACGACGACCACAGCACCGACACCGCACCCGACGCATCGAGCGCCGAGCTGGCCGGAGACGCCGCGAGCGGCGATCCGGCGAGGGGTCTGGCCGCGGTACGCGCCCTGCGCACCCTGGCCGACCGACTCGAGGACGTGCAGGTGGCCAACGCCCGTGCCAACGGGTGGAGCTGGCAGGCGATCGCCGAAGTGCTGCAGATCAGCCGACAGGCCGTGCATCAGAAGCACTCACAACGTGAGGCCCGCGCGAGCGGGCCAGAAGGAGACACAGATGTTCGAGCGAATCAGTCGCGATGACAAGATGCTGCTGGCTTTCGCCACGCAGGAGGCCGGCGACCTGGGTCACCGGCAACTCGGTAACGACCACCTGATCCTGGGCATGCTCTGCAACGCCCGCAGTCCGCTGTTCGCGCTGCTCGCCGACCAGGGGTTGGCGCTGTCGTCGGCCCGGGAAGCGGTGCGGAAGTACCACGACGAGCACGCCGATCGATCCGACACACCCGAGACCGGCGACGACGAGTCGGGTCGAGAACGCTACGAGGAGGACCGAGAGGCCCTGCGCAGCATCGGGATCGACCTGGACAAGGTCCGGGAGGCGGTGCGCGGGCGGTTCGGTGAGGACCTGTCCGACGGCTGGGGCGAGCGCGCCGAGCGCGGTCCCCGGGGTCGTGGTCACGGACGCGGTGGGGACGGACGACGGGGCCACGGGCACCGGCACGGCCATGGTCGCGGTCGCGGCCCCCGGCCCGACTGCGGTCCCGAGGGTTTCGGACCGGGCCCCTTCGGTCCCGGTCCCTGGGGCCAGGGTTTCGGCCCGGGTCCGGGCGGACCGTTCGCCGGGGAGGGACCGTGGGAGCCGGGTCGCGGCCGGCGCGGACCGCGGGGTCGGGGCTCCCGGCCGCGTTTCGCGACCGACACCCGGGACGCCTTCGGCCGAGCCATGGAGATCGCGCGCGAACGAGGTGACCGACGCCTCCGCGCCGAGTATCTCCTGCTCGGGATCATCGACACCGCCGACGACGCGTCACAGGCGCTGATCGGGTCCGCGACCACGGCCGCGGAACTCCGCGCCGCCGTCGTGGCGAGCCTGCCCGACGTCGAGGCCCAGGTCTGATCGCGGACAACGCATTCCGGATGTGCCCGTCGCACGAGAACTGGTGCGGCGGGCCCATCCGCGTCGCGGGCCCGGCCTAGGTGAGCGCGAGCGTGACCGCCGTGACGACCGCCCAGGCGAGCATCGCCTTGCCGGTCGTACCGATCGACGGGATCAGCCCGGGGCCGGCCGCGCCCGTGCGCACCGGTGTGTAGGCCTGCCAGAGCAGCGGGAACGTCACCAGGCCGAGCAGCGCCCAGGGGGTCGCGAACGCCAGGACCACGCTCATCGCGAGCGGGGTCAGGAGCAGTACGGCAAACAGGATGCGGGTCCGGGCGTCGCCGAGGCGGACGGCGAGCGTGATCTTGCCGGATTCGGTGTCGCTGGGGATGTCTCGGAGATTGTTGACGACCAGCACGCTGCTCGAGATCGCGCCGATGCCGACCGCGCAGGCGAGTCCGACCCAGTCGACGCGGCCCGAGGAGACGTACTGAGTGCCGAGGACGGCGACGAGCCCGAAGAAGGTGAACACCGCGACCTCACCCCACCCGGCGTACCCGTAAGGGCGTTTGCCGCCGGTGTAGAACCAGGCGCCGGCGATGCAGATCGCCCCGACCAGCACGAGCCACCAGGCGGTCGCGATCGCGAGGACCAGCCCGCAGACCGCGCCGATCCCGAAGCACAGGAACGCGGCGGTCTTCACCGCCTTCGGCGACGCCGCCCCCGACCCGACCAGGCGCATCGGGCCGACGCGGTCGTCGTCGGTTCCGCGCACACCGTCGGAGTAGTCGTTGGCGAAGTTCACGCCGATGATGAACGCGACGGCCACCGCAAGTGCGAGGACGGACTTCCACCACGTCACGTCGCCGGAGTGCAGCGCCGCGCCGACACCGGCCACGACCGGCGCGATCGCGTTGGGGAGCGTGCGTGGGCGAGCGCCCTGGATCCACTGCTGAGGGGTAGCCACGGAGTTCATCGTGTCACGGGGTCGGACGGGTGCGGCGGCGGCCCGGCAGGTGTAGAGCTTCGTTGCGTCTGGCGCGACGACACACTACATCTGCGAGGGGTCGTCGAGCGATGGAACCAGTTGCGGTGCCGGTGCGTCTGAGTTCCATGCGACTTCCGGCGGAATTTCGGAACCTGGCCCTCGGCCAGGATGGTGTGGTCACCGCGGCCGATGCCCGCGCGCATGGCATCGATCGGTCGACGGTGCACCGTCGGGTGCATGCCGGCGAGTGGATATCCGTGCATCGCAGCATCTACCGACTCGCCGACCATCCGGAGACCGACCGCTCGCGAATCCGGACCGCGACGCTGGCCGTCGGTGTCCACGCGGTCCTCTCGGGGCTCGCTGCGGCGTGGTGGCACGGGATCGTCGATGCCCCGCCCGTCACGCCGACGGTCACCGCACTCCGCGGACGTCACGGTGGTCCGGTGGCAGGAGTGCGAATCCTCAATCGTGCGCTCGACGACGCGGATGTTGCCGTTCGAGAGGGTCTTCCGGTCACCGGGGTGGCGCTGTCCGCCTTGGAGGGCGCGTTGGAGGGCGGCGTCGAGGTCATCGACTCGGCTCTCGTGAAGCGGCGAACGACGGTCGAGCGTCTCGTCGAGGCCTACGGGCGTCGACGACGCTGCATCGGCGCGGCCGACATGGGTGTCCTGATCGCGCTGCTCGAGACCGGTGCGCGGTCTGCTGCCGAGCGTCTCGCGGTGGAGGTGATGCGAGGCGCGGGTCTCAGCGGCTGGGCAGCCAACCATCCGAGTTGCGGGTACGAGATCGACTTCGCCTTCCCGGATCGGATGGTGGCGGTGGAGATCGACGGCTTCGCGTTTCACCGCGACGCCGCCACCTTCCAGCGTGACCGGACTCGACGCAACGCACTCATCGCGGCCGGCTGGACGGTGCTGAACTTCACGTGGGGTGACCTCTGCGACCGAGCCGAGTACGTGGTGACAACGATTCGGCACGCGACCTGCGGGTAGATGTAGTACTTCGTTGCGCCCAGCGCAACGACGCACTACGTCTGGGAACCGAAGCGGGTCCGCAACGCGCGACGGTCGTACTTGCCGGGCCCGCGGAGGGGGAGCGCGTCGAGTTCGACGATCCGCCGGGGTGCCGCGTAGCGGTCGAGTCGTTCGGTGACCGATCCGCGAATACGGTTGACGTCGAGCCGTTCTCCGGGACGGACCACCACGAACGCGGTCACCGCCTCGCCGAGCCGATCGTCGGGGAGCCCGACGACGACGCATTCGGCGACCGCCGGGTCGTCGGCGATCACGGCCTCGACGACCTGCGGTACGACGGTCAGCCCGCCGGTCGAGATGGCCTCGTCGGCCCGGCCGACGATGCTGAGCAGCCCGGCCTCGTCGAGGACCCCGAGATCGTCGGTCCGGAACCAGCCCGGCTCGGCGAAGGCCGGATGGTCGGGCAGATTGCGGTATCCGCGGGCCACGACGGGACCACCGAGCAGGACCCGTCCCACCCCGTCGGGTGCCGGATCGGCGATGCGGACCGCGACGCCGTCGAGGGGGTGCCCGTCGTAGACGCAACCGCCTGCGGTCTCGCTCATCCCGTACGTCGCGACGATCGGCAGCCCCTCGTCGACTGCTCTGTCCCACAACGGCTTCGGGGTCGCCGCGCCACCGACGAGGATCGCGTCGAGCGCCCGCGAGGCGGATGTGGCGTCGGGATGGTCGAGAACCTTGACGAGCTGGGTGGGAACCAGCGAGGTGTATCGCCGCGGGCCGTCGAAGTCGCGTACGGCACGGGCGTACACATCGGGGTCGAAACCGGCGCGCATGTCCAGGACAACCGGCGTCTGCCCGGCCGTCAGCGCGCGGAGGAGGACCTGCAGACCGGCGATGTGGTGAGGTGCGAGCGCCAGCAACCAGTTCCCGGGCCCGCCCAGGTGGTCGGCGGTGGCCCGCGACGACGCGGCGAGGGTCGCGGGGGAGTGCTGCGCACCCTTGGGGGTGCCCGTCGATCCCGATGTCGAGACGACGAGGGACACGGGATCGTCGATCGGTGTGTCCGCGTGCAGGGCCGACCCCAGTTCGGAAGCGGCGCGGGCGTCGTCGGGTACGGGTAGGAAGGCCGACGAGCCGTCGAGGATCGCCCGCAGATCGTCGACGCGGTCGAGGACCGCGGGTGTCGACGGCAGGGGCAGCGGTCGCAGGGTTCTCACGACGGTTCCCCGTCGGTCGAACCAGGATCGTCGCTGAACGGCCAC
Source organism: Gordonia sp. ABKF26 (assembly GCF_041103195.1). Classification (NCBI taxonomy): domain Bacteria; kingdom Bacillati; phylum Actinomycetota; class Actinomycetes; order Mycobacteriales; family Gordoniaceae; genus Gordonia; species Gordonia sp. ABKF26. Next base: position 4,887,040 of record NZ_JBGCVZ010000003.1, on the reverse strand, counting down.
CCGCGGGCGACGAGGTGTGCGCGCACCCGCGAGATGTCGTCCTCATGCGGTAGTTCGTGCGTGTAATGGGTGATCTTGACCCCGGCGTCGACCCGGGAGATCGGTTCGGGCGGAGGGGCGGACTCGCGGACCAGCTCCGCGGAGACCTGCGTCACCTCGTCGTCGGTGAGCTGGCGGCGCAGCAATGCCACGAGGGGTATGTAGTCGGTCTGTGGGACGCCGTCGGGGTAGCCGGCGCGCAACCACTCCATGACCTTCTGCAGAAGCGTCGGGCGGTCCACGGGTGTCTCCGATCAGAAGCGGGGACGGTCACTTGTAGCCGAACGGGAAGATCTTCACGCCGGTGTAGTAGAAGATCGTCTGCCGGGTGATCCAGAGGATTCCGACGACGATCACCAGGATGACGACGCCGAAGATCACATACGCCAGGGGCTTCAGCACAGGATGCGGGCCGGAGGTGGTGCCGTCGGCCTCGACGGACCCGTTGCTCAGCGTCTGCAGGCGCAGTCCGACGGCGAACAGGGCGGGAAGACCGGCTCCCAGCACCAGTCCGACGAGAAGGACCTTACCGATGGCCTCGACGGTCTCCATTTCTCAGGTGCTCCTCTCCGGGTCGTGCTGGACGATGATCTCGGCCGGGATGACCGGCGGCAACGGGAGTCCGGTGTCGCCCTCCTCGGCCGCGACCGCTTCCTCCCATTCCTCTCCGACGCGGGCCTCCCCCTCCCAGGCGTCGTTGACGTTCTCGTGGTCGACCTTGTTCTCCTGCGCGCGCCAGTACATGTAGCCCGATGCGACGACCAGGATCGCGAAGATGATGAGCGCGCCGGTGACGTCCCCGAACAGGTGCGCGATGAAGTAGCACGCGGCACCGACCGCGCCGGCGGCGGGCAGCGTCGTCACCCAGGCGACGGCCATCCGGCCGGCCACCGACCAGCGGACCTGGGCGCCCTTGCGGCCCACCCCCGAGCCGAGGATCGAGCCGGTGGCGACCTGGGTGGTCGAGAGCGCCATACCCGCCGCACTCGAGGTGAGGATGATTGCGGCCGACGACGCCTCGGCGGCCATGCCCTGCGGCGAGGTGATCTCCACGAGCCCCTTGCCCAGGGTGCGGATGATCCGCCAACCGCCCAGATAGGTGCCGATCGCGATGGCCGCCGCACAGCTGAAGACCACCCAGACGGGGAGTCCGTGGCTCACGCTGGACGCGTCGAGGTGCCCGGTCGCGATGAGCGCCATCGCGATCACACCCATCGTCTTCTGGGCGTCGCCGGTGCCGTGCGCGAGGGAGACGAGCGACGCGGTGGCGACCTGTCCGTAGCGGAAGCCGGTCTCTTTCTCCCGATCAACGATCCGGCGGGTGATGGCGAAGACAAACCAGGTCCCGCAGGCCGCGACGAGGCATGCGATCACGGGCGCGAAGAGTGCCGGGATGAGGATCTTGGAGGTGATCCCGGACCAGTTGATGCCGCTCACCCCGATCGCCGCCAGGCCCGAGCCGATCAGCCCGCCGAACAGGGCATGGGACGAACTCGACGGCAGGCCGAACAGCCACGTGACGAGGTTCCACAGGATGCCGCCGATGAGTCCGGCGAAGATGATCAGCAACGCCGTGGGCGCCGACAGCCCGGGCACCAGTTCGCCTGCCTCCGATCCGGAGGTCTGCTGGATCTTCAGCACGTCCTTGGTGATCGTCGCCGCGACCTCCACGGACAGGAAGGCGCCGACCAGGTTGAGTACGGCCGACAGCCCGACGGCGACCTTGGGCTTGAGGGCGCCGGTGGCGATCGAGGTCGCCATCGCGTTGCCGGTGTCGTGGAAGCCGTTGGTGAAGTCGAAGCCGAGGGCTGTGATCACCAACAGCACCAGGATCAGCATCTCGCCGCTCATGGTGACGATTGTGAGTCCTGACGCCCTCGTTCACCTAAAAACCCGGCACACTTCCGGTGAACGAGACCGGGACCGCGGGCGGGCCTATCGAACGTTCAACAGACCCTCGGAAACCGGTCGTCGCTGTGGAAGAATCCGACGGCATGACACCGATGAAGCTGGGCATGCCGATCAACTACGCGGGCGACTTCCGCGAGACCATCAACAACCTCGCGGACTTCGAGGCCGCGGGTGTGCAGCGCATCGCGGTTCCGGAGGCCTACAGTTTCGACGCCGTCTCCCAGCTCGGGTACATCGCGGCCAAGACCGAGACGATGGAACTGCAGACCGCGATCCTGCCCATGTACTCGCGGACGCCCACCAACCTGGCGATGACCGCGGCGGGCCTGGACTACATCAGCGGCGGCCGCGCGGTGCTCGGCATCGGCGCATCGGGCCCCCAGGTCATCGAGGGGTTCCACGGGGTCAAGTACGACTACCCGCTCGGTCGCGCCCGCGAGCACGCCGAGATCTGCCGAATGGTCTGGCGTCGCGAGAAGCTGGACTACCAGGGCAAGCACTACACACTGCCGCTCGACGAAGAGCACGGCGGCTCGGGTCTCGGCAAGTCACTGAAGATCATCAATCATCCGGTGCGCGACAACATCCCGCTGCTCCTCGCCGCCATCGGCCCGAAGAACATCGAGCTGGCCGCCGAGATGTTCGACGAGCTGCAGCCGATCCTGTTCCACCCGGAGCAGATCGATGCGGCCTTCGGCGAATCGCTCGCGGCGGGTAAGGCCAAGCGGGACGCGTCGCTGGGCGATCTCGGCATTGTCGTCCAGGCGACCGCACGCATCTCCGAGGACGCCGAACAGATCGACAACGCCAAGCAGCTCGTGCGCCATCACGCCGCCCTGTACATCGGCGGGATGGGCGCGCGCGGCAAGAACTTCTACAACCAGCTGGCCATCCGGTACGGCTACGCCGACGAGGCGAAGTTGATCCAGGATCTCTACCTCGACGGCAAGAAGATGGAGGCCGCCGCCGCCGTTCCCGAGGACCTCGTCACGTCCATGTCGCTGATCGGGTCCAAGACACAGGTCGCCGAGCGGGTCGCGGCGTTCCGTGAGGCCGGCGTCACCTGCATCCTCGCCTCGCCCACCGCACCGACCCACGCCGAGCGGGTCGCCGAGGTCGAGCACCTGCGCGACGTCTTCGGCGGCTGATCTCCCTCGACGAGTTTCACCGATCACGGCGGCCTGTCCTGTACAGGCCGCCGTTTTTCGTTTGTCACCGTCATTCGTCGTGTGTGCAATTCCGAGACATTTCATTACCCTTCGACGGTGGTCCGAGAACGTGAATTCCGCAGGCTATTCAAAGCGTTTCTCGAGATTCGTCGCAGGTTGCGGGAAATGGATTTCCGTTTCCTCGAATGGCGTCCGTACCAGTGCTCGCCCCCGAGTTGTGAGCCGCCAACCCGTCCCATAGGCTCTTGTCATCCGCTCGGCGCGCATCGGTTTCGGCCGAGGGTGGCCGATGTGATGGCAGTGTCGGGAAATGACCGTTCGTCCCGGTGAGCGTTGATGTCGACAATTCATGACGCGACACCGCGAGCGGTGTGACAAGAGGACGGCACATGGTGAGTGGTGAGGCAAGGCGTTGAATTCGACGACGCCCGTGTTTCGATCTCGTGGCCGGCGCATGTCATTTTCGTGCACACCGGGGTGTGGCGGTGTGCGCGTTTCTGCTCGAGTGGATCGATTGACAGTGCTGTTCGTGACAGTTCCGGGACCGGGGGGATCAGACGGTCGGCCCGGCCCGTGAGCCCGGGTCTCCCCGGCCGTCGTCATGAACGCCGGGACGTCGAATGAGCGACTCGTCCAACCCGGAGATCGTGGTGCCGGACGCCCCACGACAGTTCGCGCTCAGCGCGGCCCAGCGTTCGCTGTGGTTCACCCAGCAGGCAGCGCTCGATGTGCCGATCAACGTCGCCCAGTATGTCGAGATCGACGGGCCCATCGACGCCGAACTCTTCGTCGCCGCGACGAGCGCGGTGGTGCAACACGCGCAGTTCACCCAGCTCCGGTTCGTCGACACCGGGGACGGGCTCGTCGGCGTCTACGACCCCGGCCTGCACTACTGGGCCGACATCATCGATCTCCGTGACCGGCCCGACCCCCGCGCCGTCGCCGAGGAGATGATGGCGCAGGACTATTCGCGTCCGCTCGATCCACGCGTCGACCGGACGGCACGCGGGTGCCTGTTCCGGCTGTCCGACACCAAGTCCTTGGTCTACAACCGGGGCCATCACCTGCTCTCGGACGGGATGGGTGGCAAGGACCGGATGGTCGAGGCCCTCGTCGCCTATCACGCCGCGGTGACCGGGGAGCCCGCTCCGGCGCAGAAACCGGTCGACCTGGACCTCCCCGCCCGGGCCGACGCCGAGTACCGCGCGTCGAAACGGTTCGGCACCGACCGCGCGTACTGGCGGGACAACATGGCGGGCGTCGGCATCGCGGCGACCCTGGCGCATCGTCCGGGGCGTCCCGCGGCGGTGGCCCGTCGAGTCGCGTCGGCGGTGCCCCCGGCCACCATGGCGAGGCTGCGCGAGGCCGCGCACCGCGGTTCGACGATGCTGCCCAACGTGCTGGTCGCCGCCTTCGCCGCCTACCTCGGCCGGGCGGCCGCGCAGGGCGACGAGGTCATCTTCCAGTTCCCGGTCGCCGCACGGACGACCGCGGCGCTGCGGGCCACCCCGCTGCCGGTGGCCAACATCGTGCCGCTGCGCACCGGGGTCACCGGTGCGGGCACCGTCGCCGACGCCCTCCGGACCACCCAGGCCGCGCTCATGGGTGCGCTGCGCCACCAGCGGTATCGCGGGGAGGACATCTGGGCCGACGTCGCCGGAGACGAGTCCTCGGGGGCGACGCCGCGGACGGCGGCCCAGGAACGTTCGGGTCCGATGCTCAACCTGATGCTGTTCGACCGGGAATTCCCCTGCGGCGACGCGCGCGCCACGTTCCACATCCTCACCGTGGGCCCGGCCGACGATCTGACGATCAACATCTACCCCGTACCCGGCGAGGACCAGGATTCCTCGCTGATGATCGGCGTCGAGGCGAATCCCAACCGGTACGACGATGCCGAGGTGGCCGCACACCACGGTCAGTTCCTGTCGATGCTCGACACGTTCGCCGATGCGTTCCTCCGCGAGCCGGACACCCGGGTGGACGACCTGCCGTTGCGATTCCCCGAGATCGACACCGACGCCGGCACCGAGACCGACACCGGCGCGAGGCAGCCGGGCAGCCTCTGGGAGGCCCTGACCGACGCCGCAGCCCGGCGGCGGCATGAGCCCGCGGTGGAGTACCCCGGGACGTCCGTACCCGCGCTGCTCACCTTCGAGCAGCTGCACGCCCGTGCGGGCCGACTCGGGGCGCAACTGCGCACGGTCGGGGCGCGGCCCGGTGTCACGGTCGCCATCGCGGTCGCGTCGGATGCGGACCGGTTGCTCGCCTGGTGGGCCGTCGCCGCGTCGGGAGCCGCCGCGCTCCTGGTCGATCCCGCAGCACCGCAATCGATTCCGCACGCCGTGAGCGGCGCGCCCGGCGCCCTGCTGGTGATCGCGGACGACGCCACCGATCCGCCCGCCGGCGTCTCCGCCGGTGAGGTGTGGACACTTGCCGGACTGGCCGACGTCGCGCCGGCGCCGGGATCGGCGGCGTCCCGCCCGGACGACACCGCGTGTGTCGTCCACGGAGTCGTCGGAGCTCTCGGGGCCGCGGACGTCGTCGCGATCCCGCAGCATGCCGTCGCGACACTCATCGTCGACGGGGTGTTCGCCCCGGCGGCGTCCGGCCCGGGCTACGGGCGACTCGCATGTATGGCGCCGAAGGCCTCCTGGGCGTCGCATCTCGAGATGGCCGCGTGCGCCGCTCACGGGCTGCGCCTCGTCGACCCGGACACCGACCTCGCGACGCACGCCGTCGTCCCTGCCGGACCGCTCGACGAGACCTCGGCCGGCGCGGCGACGACCGTGCTGGTCGTCGACTCGGGCACCATGCCGGCGCCGACCGTGCGGTTCGCGTTCGGGCGGGACGTACGGACCGCCTACAGCCCGGGTGGCGTGCTGGGGCCCTACACCATCACGGACCGCATCCGCCCGGATCGGCCGATCGACCGACCGTTGCCGAGTGGACGGCCGCGACGCGGCGTCGATGTCGCGATCCTCGACCACCGGCTGCGTCCGCTGCCCCCGGGGATCACCGGTGACATCTACATCGCGGGAATCGGTGCGCCACAGTACGTTGTCGGAGACGGCGCCCGGACCGCGACGATGATGGTTGCGTGCCCGTGGCAGCCCGGCCGACGGATGGTGGCCACCGGGGACCGTGGCCATCGCGAGCCGGGAACGGGCGACGTGGTCATCGACCACCGTGCCGGGGACATCGTCGAGATCGACGGGGTCCGGGTCGATCTCGCACTCCTCGAGCGTGCCGCCACCGAGGTGTCCGGTGTCGCCGTGGCGCGCGCGGCAGTGCTCGGCGACGGTGTCGGGATCGCTCTGTGCCTGTCCCCGGCCGGACGCCGAACGGCCGGGGAATCCGAAGACAGTGATCCACACCATGTTCGGGCCTCGGTGCGACGCCGGGTCAATGCGGAACTGCCGACGGTGCTCTGGTTGCGCCGGGTGGCCATCCTGGAGTCGGTGCCGCTCGACGCGGTCGGTGTCGCCGACCGTGCCGACGTCGCCGAGCTGATCGCGGCGGCACCGGAATCCCGGGCCGCGCAACGACGCCCGTCGACGCCGCTCGAACACGCCGTCGCCGACGCGGTGACGCACGTTCTCGGTGTTCCCGATCCCTCGATGGACGACGAACTCGTCCAACTCGGTGCCACGTCACTGGGATTCATGCAGCTCGCGACGCACCTCGGTGACTCCCTCCGGGTCGTCGTGAGCATGCGTGATCTCGGCGAGGTCACCACTCTCGCCGAACTCGCGGCGGTACTGGAGGCGGCGGAGCAAGGTCGTTCCGGGCCGGGGGAGTCGCCGGGAAACCCGGGGGTCACCCGCTATCGCCCGACCCGTGCGCAGCAGGAGATCTGGCTGCTCAACCGCGCCGACAGGCATGCGACCGTCTACCACCTCCCGGTGCGACTGGTTCTCGCCGAGGGGGTCGCGGCCGACGTCGTCCGTGCCGCGCTCGTCGATGTCGCGGCCCGGCACGAGGCGCTGCGGACGGTCTATCCCGACACCGGCGGGGAACCGGTGGCGGTCGTCCGCGGAGTCGGCGACGCGCGGATACCGGTTCCCATCACCACCGGCACACTCGATGCCACCGGCGTCGAACTCGCGGTCTCGGCGCCCTTCGACCTGACCGTGGACATGCCCTGGCGTGCAGTTGTCGACGAGACCGGCGCACAGACCGAACTCGTGCTCGTCGCGCACCACATCGCGGTCGACGAGTGGTCCCTGCACATCGTGGTCGACGACTTCGCGCATGCACTGCGCGCCCGTCTCGACGGCGGGGAGCCGGTGTGGACCGAGGATGCGGTGGGCTTCGGGGCAGCGCTGAACGCGCGGTCGCACGCGATCGATCCGACCGCAGAGGTCCACTGGGCGAAGGTCATGCGCGAGGCTCCCATGCGCCTCGCGTTGCCCGAGCCGGCGCGAGCACTGCCGGCGGGACTCACCTCCGGTCCGGCGACGACCCTTCGTCGGACGATCGGTCGCGACGCCCGCGAACGGGCCTCCGTCCGAGCGCGGAACGCCGGGACGACTCTGAACACCCTTCTGTGCGTGTCACTCTCGGCCACCATGGCCGAGTACTCGGACACCGACGACATCGTGATGTCGGTGCCCGTGTCGGGGCGGTTCACCACCGAGGAACTCCGGCCGGTCGGCATGTTCGTCGAGACGGTGCCGGTGCGTACCATCGGCGTTCGGCACAGCGGCGTCGCCGAGGCCCTCGCCCGCGTCGGAGCAGATCTCACGGCTGCGATCACCCACGCCGATGCGGCGCCGACCGGACTCGCCGACGTCATCTTCGCCTACCACGCCTCCCGGCCGGATCTCCCCGGCGCCGCCGTCTTCGCCGATGTCGAGACGCTGCCGACCGGCCAGGCACGAACCGCGCTGGAACTCACCGTCTTCGACGACCCGGAGGGGCTGTCGGTCGCGCTGACCGTCGCCGGGCGACGCGTCGACACCGTCGCGGCCGAGCACCTGCTCGATCGTTTCGTGGAGACGGTCGTCGCGCTCGGTGTCGCGTCCCCGGAGTCGGTCATCGCCCGATGCCTCCCGGTACCGACCGCTCGGACGAGAAGCGGCGGGGTCCGCCGGACCACGCCCGTCGACCCCATCGCCGCGCTGCGGCGTCAGGCAGACACCCGGCCGGACGCGCCCGCGGTGGTCGCCGGCGACGCGACCCTGACCTACCGGGAACTACGCGACCGGGCCGAAGCCGTCGCGATCAGGCTGCGCGAGAACGGGGTCCGGCCGGGTGATCGGGTCGCACTGATCCTGCCGCGCAGCGCGGACACCGTGGTCGCCATCGTCGCGGTGCTGATGGCCGACGCGGTGTACGTGCCGATCGAACCCGGTGACCCGCCGTCCCGCACGGAGCTGATCCTGGCCGCGACCGCACCCGCCGCGTTCATCGAGGACGGAACCGAGGTCCGTCCGATTGTGGACGGGGTTCGGGCACAGCCGGTTCCGGGCGGGGCGTATGTGATCCACACGTCTGGTTCCACCGGCGTCCCGAAGGCCGTGATGGCGACCCGGGCGAACCTGGCGGCGATGCTCGGAGCGGCGCTGGACACCATCGAGGCGACCGAACGCGACGTGTGGAGTTGGGTCCATTCCTACGCCTTCGACTTCTCGGTCTGGGAGATCCTGGGCCCGTTGGCCTCCGGCGGCCAAGTCGTCGTGCTGCAGCGCGAGACGGTCCTCGACCCGGGGTTGCTGTCCGCGGCGTTGGACCGGTACGGGGTCACCGTCTGCTCGCAGACCCCGACGGCCTTCGGCAACCTCATCGACCCGGCGGTGTCCGCCACCGGTGTGCAACCGGGACCGCGGACGCTGCGGACCGTCGTCTTCGGCGGAGAACCGTTGTCGCCGAGTTCGTTACGGAACTGGGCGGTCGCACATCCCGAGGTCGGGCTGGTGAACATGTACGGCATCACCGAGACGACCGTGCACCTGACGGCCACCGAGGTCGACGTCGACGACGAGCGAAGCGACATCGGAATCCCGCTCGACGGGGTCGCGACGGCCATCCTGGGCCGGGATCTGCGTCCGGTCCCGGTCGGCGCCGTCGGCGAACTGTATGCGAGCGGCGATCAGGTCACCCTCGGTTACCACAACGCGCCGGGAGTCACCGCGACGCGATTCGTCGCGGACCCGAACGGTTCCGGACGCCGGATGTACCGCACCGGTGATCGCGTGCGCGAACTCGCCGGTGGTCGGATGGTCTATCTCGACCGCACCGACGACCAGGTCCAGATCCGCGGCCACCGTATCGAACTCGGCGAGATCGTGGCCGCGCTCCGCGACGTGCCCGGGGTCGGTGACGCGCGTGTGCTGGTCGATCCGGGGAGCCGTCCCGGCGACGAACGGCTTCTCGCCTTCGTCACCGAGGACGGTCTCGCCGACTTCGACGTCCTGGACGCCCTCGACGAGGACCACCTCCGCACCGCCTGCGCGAACCGGCTTCCGGGCCACATGGTTCCGGTTCGGGTCGCGATCGTCGACGGCTGGCCGATGACGTCGACCGGCAAGCTCGACCGCCGTCGGCTGACCGGTCTACTACCGCAGGTTCCGGGGACGTCGCCGCGGGCGCTCACGGCGACCGAGCAGTCCATCGTGGGCGCCATGCGGACGGTGATCGGAACCGAGGCCGTGCTCGACGCGGACACCAACTTCTTCGCAGCCGGGGGAACCTCACTGTCGGCGGCGCGGCTCGCGGCCGCGCTCGCCGGAACGGGCGATCACGTCGCCGTCGCCGATGTCTTCGAGTACCCGACGGTGGCCGCCCTCGCCGCGCACATCGAGGCCACGGCGCACACCGTACGTCCGGTCGACGGCGTCCACCCCGGTCTCGCGCCGCTCGCGGCCGGGGCAGACCTGACCCTCACACCCGAGCAGATGGACCTGTGGCTCCGGTGGCGGACCGAACCGGACTTCACCGGCTACCTCATGCCCCTCGCGCTTCCCGTCGACGCCCGCCCCGACGCGCTCCGCCGTGCCCTCGTCGAAGTCGTGACGCGGCACGACGCGCTGTGCACCGTGTTCCCGGTCGGAGCCGACGGGCCGGTGCAACGCCGCCTCCGCGACGAGTACGTCGTGGAAGTCCTGGAAGAAGCACTGGCGGCGACGATCCCGGTCGCCGACGCCGAGTCGGTGGCGGCGACGCTGGGAACACTGCACGCACCCATCGACCTGGCTGCCGAGCTGCCGTGGCGGGTCCGCATCGGCGAGATGGGCGGTCAGAGCTGGCTTCTCGTCGTCGCGCACCACATCGCCGTCGACGGCGAGTCGTTCCCCATCCTGTTCGCGGAACTGGGTTCGGCGTTGGCCGGCACACTCTCCGCACGCGGCGAGATCGACTACCGGGAGTACTCGGCGTGGCGATCGCGGACGCTGGCCGCGCGGCACGCCGAGCTGGTCGCCCACTGGGTCTCGGCGTTCGACCGCGCCGTGGAGCCACTGCGGCTCCCGGAACTCACTCCGGGGAACCAACACCCCTCCGTCCCCGAGGAGCACTCCCCAGACCCGCACTCCCCGGACCGGACAGTGGTGCACCGTACGCACCGAAGCCTCGACCGATCCGAGACCGCGAGCCTCGACGAACTCGCCGTGACGAGACGGAGCACGCCGTTCATCGTCGTGCACACCGCACTCGCGGCGGTGCTGGCGAGACAGGCCGGGACCGACGTCGTCACGGTCGGCACGGCACTGTCCGGACGGCTCGATCCGCGACTGCTCGCCGTACCGGGACTATTCGCCCGCGCCGTGCCGCTGCACACCCCGATCGACCTCGATCTCCGCTTCGTCGACCTCCTGGCGACGGTCACCGCGGTCGATCTCGGCGCGTTCGCGCACGCGGATCTCCCGCTCACCGAGATCACCGAGATCGCCGATCCCGAACGGGTGAAGGCCGGGACCCCGCTCTTCGAGGTCTCGTTCGGCGCCGTCCCGGACGAGCTCGTGGCGGCCGGCGGTGACGGCGGAGGCGCGGGCATGGCGCCCGGCGGCCCTGCGCTGTGGGGTGTTCCGCTCTTCGGTGTGGATGTGTCGATGTTCCGCCGGGACGGTGCACTTCACCTGACCATGGCGTGCACGGGTGCGGTGGCGAGCGCGGCGCGGCTGGATGCGTTGTGCGACCTCGTCATCGAGACGATCCGAGGCGGCGTGCGGGAACCGCTCCGCCCGGTCGCGGCCCTGCTCGCCCCCGCGGTCTCGCCCCCGGACCTCCACGCGCAGAGCCGAACCCGGGGCCCCGAGACGCTCGACGAGCTGCTGACCGGACGTCTCGCCGCCGAACCGGACGCGATCGCGGTCGTCGACCGCCGCCATCTCGGCCCGGGACCCGGTTCCGCACTGACCAACGCCGACCTCGACCGGTCGGCGACGCGTGTCGCCCGCGAGCTCATCGCCTCGGGGATCGGTCCGGGTGACGTCGTGGTCGCCCTGCTGCCGCGTTCGGTCTTCGGCGTCATCGCGACCGTCGCGGCGGCGCGCGCGGGAGCGGCCTTCGTCAACGTCGATCCCGCGGATCCGGCAGGTCGGAAGCAGATGATCGTCGAGCGGTGCCGGCCGCGTGCGGTCCTCACCCTCGCCGCGGAGTCCGTGCCCGCGGGGGTCCGGGCGATCGCGCTCGACGAGATTCTCGCCCGCGACCCCGATCCCAGCGCGCGCACGCCGGGCCCGGCGCCGTTCGACACCACCGAGCGGGTGCGGCCGTTGTCGGTGGACGACGTCGCCTACATCACCTTCACGTCGGGAACCACCGGACGGCCCAAGGGGGTCCAGGTGACCCATCGCGGCCTGTCCGGCTGGGCGCGAGACACCGTGACCCGCCTTCGGCTCGATCCGCCGGACAGGGTGTTGCACACGTACGCAACCGGATTCGACGCCCACCTGATGGGTGTCGTGCCGCCTATGGTCGCCGGCGCGACCATCGTCATGTGCCCGCCCGACGTCATCGCGGCCGACGAACTGACCGGGTTCGTCGACGCCGAGCGGGTGAGCGTCCTGCTGACCACACCGTCGGTGCTCGCGACCATGCGTTCGCCCGAACTCCCCGGTGTCCGACACGTGGCGGTCGGCGGTGAGCCGCTCGGCGCGGGGCTGGTCCGCGACTGGACCGTCGGGCACACGCTGAGCAACGAGTACGGTCCGACCGAGGCCACCGTCGCGGTGAGCAGTGCGCGGTTCACCACGGACCCCAGCGGGCCGATCTCCATCGGCTCTCCGCTGCGGGGAGTCGGCATGTACGTGTTGGATTCCGCGCTGCGGCCGGTCCCGGACCACACCGTCGGTGAGCTCTACCTCGCCGGAAACTGTCTGGCGCGGGGCTATCTCGGCGACCCGTCGGCCACGGCGCGCGGGTTCGTCGCCGATCCCCACGGCGACGGCGGCCGGATGTACCGGACCGGCGACCTCGTCCACCGCCGCCCGGACGGCACCTTCGTGATCCACGGTCGCACCGATGATCAGGTGAAGATCCGCGGCGTGCGTCTCGAACCGGGCGAGGTCGACGCGGCGCTGTCGGGGCTGCCCGGCGTCGCGACATCGGTGACCGCGACGCGGACCACCCCGGCGGGGGAGAAGATCCTGGTGTCGTGGGTGGTGGCCGAGGACGGCGCACAGGCCGCGGACCTCTCCCGACAACTGGCACACCTGTTGCCCCGCAGCATGATCCCGAGCGCGTTCGTGTCGGTGTCGGCGCTGCCGATCGGGCGGAACGGGAAGATCGACGTGGCCGCGTTGCCCGATCCCGACTTCGCCGGCGCCGCGACCGCTCCCGCTGCCCGCGCCGGCCGCCCGCCCGCCGGCGCCACCGAAGAACTGGTGTCGGCGGTATGGGCCGAGGTCCTCGGACGTCCGGTGGCGTCCATGGATGCCGGGTCCGACTTCTTCACCGAGGGTGGCACCTCGCTGTCGGCCACTCAGGTGACGTCGAGGCTCGCCGCGGCGACCGGCGCGGACATCGGGGTCCGCGTGATCTTCGAGGCGCGCACGGTGGCGGGTGTCGCCCGGCGCGTCGATGAGCTGCTCGCCGGCGCCGGCGGCGTTGCCGTGAGCGCAGCGCCCGCACGACTCCCGGTGCCGGAGGTGCTGCCACTGGCATATCCGCAGCGCCGCATGTGGATTCATCACCACGTCGAGCCGCTCTCGACGGCATACCATGTTCCGGTCGTGCTCCGGATCCGCGGACGCGTCGATCTCGCACGCCTGCGAAAGGCCGTCGACGAGGTCGTGGCGGCCCACGCCGTTCTCCGGACGGTCTATCCCGATTCGCCGTCCGGGCCGCGACAGCGGCGTATCGAGCATCGGAGTCCGGTGCTGCGGCATCGCCTCGTCGACGCGGCGGCCGGTCCCGAGGGCCTTCGTCGGGAGATCGAGGGCTTCCTTCGCCTGCCCTTCGACCTCGAGTCCGAGTCGGGGTTCCGGGCCACGGTTTTCGAGCTCGACGCGGCCGACGATCCGCACACCCATCTGGCGGCGGTGTTGCACCACATCGCGATCGACGGATGGTCGACCCGGGTGTTGCTCGCGGACCTGCTCCGCGCATACGACGGCCAGCGGCTCTCGGTGGCGGCCGACGAGGCGTTCACCTACGCCGACTTCACCCAGTGGCAGATCACGCGGCTCGGTGATCCAGCCGATCCACACAGCAGATACGCGCGAGAACTGCGGTACTGGGCCTCGACGCTCGCGGATGCGCCGGGTCCCCTCCGGTTGCCGGGCAGCGTCGATCCCGGCGGCCCGGACACCGGCCGGAATGCGGCGGCCGGCCGCGTCGTCGGGCGGTTGTCGACCTCCATCGTCGGCACCGAAACCCTGCACCAGACCGCGAAGACGCTGTCGGCGAGCGTCTTCCAGGTCGCGCATGCCGCGCTCGCCGCGCTGCTCGGACAGTGGACCGGCGAACGGGACCTGCTCATCGGTGTGCCGGTGCACGGCCGGCATGCGCCGGAATGGGAGTCGGTGGTCGGCATGTTCGTCAACACCGTCGCGCTGCGGACCGATCTGCACCCGGGGTCGACGATCCGCGAAACCGTCGAGCGGGCACGGGATGCCGCCCTGGCCGCACAACTGCACAGCGAGGTCCCGTACGAGGACGTCGCTCGCATGGTTCGCCCTGATGACCGGGCGGCGGGGGACCCGCTGATCTCGGTGTTGCTGGTCAACCAGGACGTCGTGCCCCAGTCGTCGGGCGAGGTTGTGCTCGCCGGGCCGTCGTCGAATGACCGAGGACCCGGCGCGGACTCGGTGGTGGCGACCCTGGTGCCGGAGTTCACGGCCACGGTGGACGCGAAGTACGACCTCGAAGTCGTTCTCGCCGAACAGGACGACGAGTTGCACATCACCGTCGTGCACTCCGCATCCGTGCCGACCGAGGTCGCGCGTGCTCTGCTCGACGACTTCCGTAGATTCCTGCTGGCCGCGGCCGGCGATCCGGGGCAACCGTTCCCCGTCGCCGGTGCGCCGGTCGCCGACGATGTGGCGGCCCACCAGGTGCCGGGAGCACGGTCGGTCGGTGAGCCGGTACCCGTGGCGTCCGTTCGCCCGGCGTCATCGGCTCCACTCGTCCGGGCGATCACCGAGGTGATGTCCGAGGTGCTCGAGGTGCCGCCGGGATCGGTGGGGGAGGCCGACGACTTCTTCACGCTGGGCGGTACCTCGCTGTCGGCCACCCGGGTGACCTCCGCGCTCGGCCGTCGTCTCGGTGTGCGGGTACCGACCCGCGTGCTCTTCGAGAACCCCACCCCGATCGCACTGGCGCAGGCGCTGACCGAACTCCCCGACGAGCCGGCCGACGCCGACCCCGCCCGGGATGCCGTCGCCGTGCCGACGGTGGGCCCGGCCGAAGGCGAGGCCGACCACGGCGATCTGCCGCTCGCCCCGACGCAGCGTCGGATGTGGGTGGGCGCGCAGATGCTCGGTGCCGTGCCGATCTACGCGGTGCCCGTGGTGGTACCCGTTCCCACCGGGGTCGGCGAGCCCGCGGTCGTCACCGCGGTGGAGACGCTGATCGACCGTCATCCGGCCCTGCGCACCCGGTACCTCGCCTCACCGGACGGACCTCGGCAGCGGGTTCTGGGTGCGTGGCGGCCGCCCATCCGGCGGGTGGGCACGGCCCGGCTCGCGACCGGCGACGGGATCGGGATGCTCGGGGAGGCCTTCGATCTCAGCGGCGAACCGCCGGTCCGGGTGTGGCTGATCACCGGCGACGACGAGGTGACGCCGGTGGCGACGGTGCTGATCGCGCACCACATCGCGATGGACGGCGAGTCGGCCGCGATCGTGGAGCGCGAACTCACCGCGCTTCTCGCCGGCACCGACCTCGGCCCGGCGCCGACCGGTTTCCCGGTGGTCGCCCGGCAGATGGTGGCCGACGAAGAGCGATCCCGGGGAGATCTGCTGGACTTCTGGCGTCGTGCCCTCGAGGGGTACAGCGGTGAACTCGACCTCGCGCAGCGACGCCCCGCCGTTCGTGACCTCCGGACCGCCACGATCGAGTACCCACTCGAAGCGGTTGTGGGGCAGGCGGTGTCATCAGCCGCTCGGCGGTCGCAGGCAAGCGAGTTCCACATCCTGCACGCGGCGGTGGTACTCGCCCTCGCGGTGCAATCAGGGTCCGACGACATCGCGCTGGCCACCCCCGCGTCCATGCGTCGCGACACCGGCACCGCCGGCACGGTGGGCATGCTCATCTCCACCGTCGTGTTGCGTACCCGGGTCGCCCCCGGCATGACGGTCGGCGACCTGATCACGCGTGTCCGCGACGAAGACCTCGCGGCGCTCGATCATGCCGCCATCGCCTTCGATGATGTCGTCGCGCTGATCGATCCGCCGCGCGTACCCGGACGTCATCCGCTGGTGCAGGTCGCGTTCTCGCTCGCGGACCCGGCCGGCGGGCCGAATCCGGTTGCGAACGAGCCTGATTCCGCGGGCGCCGATGCCGACACCGATTCCGCCGACGCCTGGACCGTGCCACGCAGCGAGTTCGATCTCCACATCGTGGCGGTGCCCGACGCCGGAGGCTGGCGGTTGCGCGTCCACCATGGCCGGGAACTGTTCGACGAAGCCATGATCCGCGCGCTCGGTGAGCGGCTGGTGGCCGCGGTGACGGCGGTGGTCGGGGAGCCGTCGCACCGCCTCGCGGCGGTCGAACCGCTCACCGGCGCGGAGCGGGGATTCGTCGCAGGCCGGGCGCGGTCGTCGTCGCCGACGGGGGCCGAACCGCTGCTGGCCGAACTCCTCACCGAGGCCGTCGCGGCGTTCGGCGACCGGCCCGGCATCGCCGACGAGAACCGGTCGCTCTCCTACCGCGAGCTCGACGCCTGGGTGTCGGTGACCGCGCGCGCGCTGCGGCGGCGCGGTCTCGGTGCAGGCGACGCCGTGGCCGTGGTGGTGCCGCGATCGATCGAGTCGGTGGTCGCGATCTGGGCGGTGAGCCGGATCGGTGGCGTGTGCGTACCGGTCGACGTCACGTACCCCGCGGCGCGGATCGACCACGTGGTCGCCGGCGCCCGGGCGAGTGTGATCACGTCCGCCGACATCCCCGCACAACCCACGGAACCGGTGATGTCCGAACCGGTCACACCGGTGTCGCGCGATGCGCTGGCCTACATCATCACGACGTCGGGCACCACCGGGACCCCGAATGTCGTCGGGGTGACCCATCGGGGGGTCCACCGGGTGGCCGCGCTCGCCGACGTCGAATCGACGGACCGGGTCGGGATGGCCATCAGTCCCGGATTCGACGCGACGTTCCACGACATGTTGCTGCCGCTCGCCGCGGGTGCAACGCTCGTGGTGGTCCCCGCCGGGATCGCGGGCGGGGACGACCTGACGAGGTTCCTCGACGACACACGCGTCAGCGTGTTCACGGCCACCCCGTCGGTCGTCCGCACGCTACGGCCGGCGGCGATCGGTGCGCTGCGTCTGGTGTACATCGGAGGTGAGGCGCTGTCGGCCGACCTCGCCGCGACGTGGTCCGAGCACGCACAGGTCCGCAACATCTACGGCCCCACCGAGACGACGGTGACGGTGTCCACCTCCGCCTACCGTCGCGGCGACCCGATCCGGCTGGGACATCCGCGCCCCGGCATCGGCGCCGAGGTGCTCGACGCGCAATTGCGCCACGTCCCGCCGGGCGTCGTGGGAGAGCTGTACATCGGCGGAACCGGGGTTGCCCGAGGCTATCTCGGCGATCCGGCGCTCACCGCGGCGAGTTTCGTCGCCGCCCCCGACGGCAGTCGCCGCTATCGGACCGGCGACCTGGTGCGGTGGGATCGCGACACCGGCGAATTGGTCTACGTCGGGCGGGCGGACCGCCAGGTCAAGATCCGCGGGCAGCGGGTGGAACCCGCCGAGATCGACGCGGTGATCGTGCGGGCGGGTGCCGACCGGTCGGCGACGGTACTACGGTGGGGACCGGTGGGGCCCGCCCTCGTGTCGTACGTGGTGTCGCCGTCGGTGCCGGTCGCCGAACTCCAGGCCGAGTGCCGGTCGTCGCTGCCGCGGCACATGGTGCCGAGCCGGATCGTCGCGCTCGATGACCTGCCCCTCAGCGGTGCGGGCAAGATCGACACACGGCGACTGCCCGAACCCGTCTGGTCGGAGTCGGTGCGCGAACCCGGGACCGACACCGAGGCAGCGGTTCTGGATGCCTTTCGCACCGTCCTCGGCGAGCCGACACCCGAGCATGGCGCGGGCCGCGATGCCGACGGGAGCGCCACCGGGATACACGTCGGCATGGATGACGACTTCTTCGCCGCCGGCGGGCACTCGCTGGCCCTGCTGCAGTTGCGCGACGAGCTGGCGACCCGGACCGGGAGGGTCCTCGACGCGGCGGACCTGTTCGGCCACCGCACGCCGGCCGAGGTCGCCCGGTTGCTGGACGGGATCGCGGCAGTGGATCTCCCGGCGCGACGCGTGTTGCCCCTGTCCCCGGGCCCCGCCGAGCGGCGCCCGGAGATCTGGTGTGTGCACACAGCAGCCGGCATCGTCGAACCGTTCCGGGTGCTGGGCGACTCCCTGCGATCGGCCTCCGTGTTCGGGCTGCAGCTGCCCGAACTCGTGCTCGCCGGCCGGGAACTCCCGTCGACGGTCGAGGGCATCGCGGCACTGCACGTCGAGGCCATCCGGTCGACCCAGCCGCAGGGACCGTACCGGCTCGTCGGCTGGTCTGTCGGTGGTGTCATCGCCCACGAGATCGCCCGCCGGCTCGTCGAACTCGGTGCGGAGGTGGCGCTGCTGGTGCTGCTCGACCCCCGGACGCCCGCCGAACTCGCAACGGTCGACGACGAGGAACTGCGCGCCGCCGATCACCCGCTGCGAGAGCTCGCCGAGCGGCACGACCCCGAGGCACTGCGCCGTTTCGACGAACGGACGCGGAGTCTGGCCGGCGCGGCTCGTTCCTACGACCTGGGTCCGGTCGCCGTCGACAAGGTCGTCTACGTTGCGGCGCAGGACAACCCGGACCCGCAGGAGTGGGCACGGGTGGTCGATCCCGGCGGGCGGGGCGTCGTCGACGTGATGTACACCGACGCGACACATGCGCAGTTGGGGAATTCGGACGTGATGGCGCGGGTGGCCCGCAGAATCGAGGAGGAATGGTGACCGTATCCGATCAGGCGGCGACGCCGCAGATGTCGATCCTGTTCGTGTGTACGGGCAACATCTGCCGTTCGCCGATCGGCGAACGCGTGCTGGCCGGTCTCGCCGGCCGGGCCGGTGTCCCCGTGACGTCGACCAGCGCCGGTGTAGGGGCACTCAACGGCCAGCCCATCCACCCGCACGCCTCGGCCGTGCTGGTCGAGAACGGCTACGACGCAGCGGGTTTCGAGTCCCGGTATCTGCGGCCGCCGATGCTCGCGGAGTCCGACCTCGTGCTGTGCATGAGTCGCGAACACCGCGCCGCGGCGCAGCAGATGGCGCCGGCTCGGTGGAAGCGGGTCTTCACGCTGACCGAGTTCGCCGCGCTCTGCGACCTCGGTGCGCTGCCGGAGATCATCGCCGGGCGCGGGCGTCTCGACCCCAACGCGGAGCAGCTCGACATCGTGGACCCGATGGGCCGTCCGCGTGAGGACTTCGATCGCGTGTTCGCCGAGATCGAGCCGAAGGTGGAGGCGGTGGTCGGGTGGTTGGCGGCGAATGCCGGCTTGGCGCCGGCGCCGGCGCCGGGAGCGGGGGAGGTCCGATGATCCGGCGTCTCGCGGGCAACCGCGTCGTTCAGGTCGTCGCGGTCCTGCTGGTCCTCGCCGCGGCGGCCACGGTCTGGCTGGCGTATTCGGCGCTCCAGGTGCGCGACGACCTGGAGTCGGTGCGCACGGACGCGAGCCGAGCCCGGACCCTGATGCTCGACGGCGATCAGGCCGGTGCCCGGCAGGCGGCCGAGGCGGCGTCGGCGAGCGCCCGGGACGCCGAGGACCGGTCCTCCGGCTTCCTGTGGTCGGCGGCCGCGGCCATGCCGGTCGTCGGTTCGCCGCTGAAGTCGGTACAGCAGATGAGCGATGCCGTCGCGGCGCTCTCAGCCGACGTGCTGGTGCCGGCGGCCGACCTCGCCACCGTCCTCGACCCGAACCGACTGCGTACCGGCAACACCGTCAACCTCGCGTTGCTGCGTGACGCCCAACCCGCACTGAAGTCGGTGGCCGAGAAGTCGGCCGAGGTGGCCGAGCAGGTGTCGGCGATCGAGCCGAGCTGGCTGGGCGTGGTTGCCGATGCCCGCGACCAGCTCGCCGAGCAGGTCGATGCCGCCGATTCGACGGTGCAGGCCACGAGCATCGCCGCCGAACTCGTCCCGTCGATGCTGGGCGCCGACGGTCCCCGGAACTACTTCATGGCGTTCCAGACGCCGTCGGAGGCACGCGGAACCGGCGGTCTCGTCGGCGGTTTCGCGGTGCTGAACGCGACCGGCGGGCGGGTGACCATCCCGGAGCTCGGCGCCAACTCGGAGTTCCGTGATCCGGCCACCCCGCAGATCGATCTGGGTCCCGAGTACGACGCGATCTACTCGTATTACCGGCCGTACACCGACTTCCGGAACGGCAATCTGAGCGCCCACTTCCCCGACGCCGCGCAGATCTGGCTCGCGAACTGGCGGGCGCAGACCGGCCGGCAGCTCGACGGGGCGATCGCGCTGGACCCGATCGCGCTGAAGTACGTGCTCGAGGTCGTCGGGCCGGTGACGGTGGGCCGCGAGAAGATCACCGCCGACAACGTCGTCCCGATCACGCTGTCGACGGCCTACCAGCGCTTCGCCGACGACAACCAGGCCCGCAAGGACTACCTGCAGTCGATCTCCCAGGCCGTCGTGAACAAGCTCGTCACGTCCGGTGGGAGCACCCGCAACCTGCTCGAGGCGCTCGGTCGTGGCGTCCACGAGCGACGGATCATGATCTACAGCACCGACGACGAGAACCAGCGGATCCTCGAGTCGACCAAGCTGGGGCACCAGATCTCGGACACCTCCTCGCCCTACCTGCAGGTGGCCGTCGGCAACGCGTCCGGGACCAAGCTGGACTACTACCTGCGCCGCGAGATCAGCTATACCTCCGGCGGATGCGACGGTGACACAAGGGAATCGACGATAACGGTGAAGCTCACCAACACCCTCGACACCGCCGACAGGACCGACTACGTCGCCGGAAACCTCGGTACCGAACTCTCGGTGAAGAAGGGCACCAACCTCGCCAACGTCGAGTTCCTCGCGACCAAGGGTGCGGTCCTGAAGGAGATGACCCTCGGCGAGGGCGGGGCGTTCTATGTGGAGCAGGCCCTGCACGGCCGCCCGTACTACTCGACGCGCGTCGGCATCGCCCCGGGGCAGACCGCCACCATCGTCCTGACGATCGACGAGCCCACCTCCGCGCACGGCGACGCCGAGGTCCCGATCCAACCGCTCGTCGACGACCCCACCGTGAACGTCGACGTTCCCGCGTGCGGCCCGGAGGACTAGCCGAAGAAATGGGTGAGGTCGTCAACGCCTTGGCGTTCGATCGGGGAGCAGGTGATCCGCTGCGGGCGCGACGGACTGGAGCGGTATCACTGTGGAGTTGTCAAGGGACGGAAGCGATCCCGGGCATCGCCCGGGTGCGGAAGGTGCTGCGCGAGAGTGTGGTGGGCGGGCCCGGTTGGTCAGGCCGCGTCGTCCAGGCGCATGGTGCGGCGGTTGTAGGCGGGTAGTGGACGTCGCTGCGGGTCGATGGTGGCAGGCGGAACGAGCCAGGGGTGGCGGTCGAAACCCATCACGACGTCCCAGCCGTGGTGGTGGACCTGGGTGTGGCAGCGTTGACAGAGCAGGCATCCGTTGTCGAGGTCGGTGGGACCGCCGTCGGCCCAGTGCGCGATGTGGTGCACCTGCGTATGTGACGGTGGTGCACCGCATTTGACGCAGCATTGGTCGCGCACGATAACCGCCTTGCGTAAATGCGGCGGGTACAGTCGGTGGGTGTGCCCCATCTGCAGCGGTACGCCTTCGCCGTCAAGGACGATCTCCGTCAGCGACCCGTCGCACGACACCTGTTTGGCGACGGCCTCACTGACCGTTCCGGTCCACGGCAGGGACGCGGGATCAGCGCCGGTGGCAGGGATCGTCACCAACAGTTGCGTCCGTGGTGAACCGACCGAGTCGAGGGTGGCGCCGAGTGCGGCTTGGTCGAGGATCAACTCGAACGCATCGGCGCGCCGTTGCTGAGCGGAGCGTCGATCATCGGCGCCGTCGGGTTCGGGCCTCGGGCAGGACCGTTCGTCGATCATCGAGAGGAACTTCTCGCCGACCACCTGAGTGAGGTCGGCGCGGATGTCGACGCGTCCGTCATCGGTGGTGTGGGCGTTGACCGTGTTCAGCGATGCATCGTCGGCGGCGGGAATGCCGGTCTCGGAGGCGTTGGCGATGGTGTTGCCGATACCGCGGGCGTACTTCGCCACCTCCGCCGGTGTTGCTCCCGACAGCCCCTGACCGACCAGAGCAAGCTCGTAACCGGCGCATTCCTCGTCGGAAAGCGCTGTCGGCGAGCGCTTGTCGATCTGCGCCATGCCGCGGATGATGGCGTCGGTGACTTCGCTCGACAGGCGTCCGTCGGCGGCGTGACGGGCCAGGGTGGGCAGTGTGGGGAGAGCGTCGACGCTTCGCATGGCACGTAGAGCCGCAGCGGGTGCGTAACCGATCTCGATCAACACCTTCTTGGTGGTCCCACCGGCCTTCTGTGCGACGCCCAGTTCATCGAGTTGCACTGCGTGAGTGACGATCTGGTGATCGATGGTGTTGCGGAGCAACCGCAAGGTGTTGAGAGCGTCGAATGTCTTTCTGCCAGTGGGGTCGTCGGCGGGAGGGGTGGTCTCGATGAGCTGGTCGAGGAGGGTGGTGAGCTCTGGCATGACTCCAAGGTACCGGAACATTTCATTCGATGACGAGGTGTTTCCACAGCCTGATCATCGCGAAATATGTTGCTGTTGAGTCGTATTCAGGAACTCTAGACGCGTCTGGCAACATCAGTGAACAGAAGTCACGCCCGTTTCAGATGCGGCCGCTCGCACGCCCCTGGGCTCGTTCGCAGGCAAAGGGTTCGGTTCTGGTGGAGCGGTCTCGGTCCGTGCTGTCGGTGGCGGCTGGTAAGGGGCACGTCGGAGGCGGTGCGGAGCTGGCGGTACCGAGGATGTCGGGAGGTGCGATCCGTGTGTCGCGCAAGGGTTAAAGGACTTCATTGCGAGTGCGTGTCCGCCGGTCGAAACCTATCGATTGCGCCGAGGTATCGTCGCGGTTGTGGAGCCGCCGTCAGTCAGGTTGCGGTGACGCACTGGACCACACGGTTGCGCGCGGCCCAAGTCGGTGACGGTGATGCCACCGTGGCGGCGGCAAACGTTCACGTTCTCCGCTGATCCCGAGTTGGGGAGTAGCCAAGTCCAAGCTGAGCCGGACGCCACCGATCTTGCCGATGCGACTGGGGGGGTAGCGGCAGAGGCGACTCGCGACCGCAAGCGAAACGGCACCACGATGCTGTTCGCGGCACTGGAGGTAGCCAAGGGCGTCGTGGCTGATCGATGCTACAAGCCGTCACGGCTGCGCCGATCTCCTCGACGTCATAAAACGGTTGCAAGGGCACATCCGCGCAAGATGGCATCGTGTGCGACGTCCGAAGGCATCCACGCCCACGCCAAGACCTCACCGACTTGAGGCGCGCGACACGAAGCACAGTCGCGTGGTGAGTCGAGCATCTGGGCGGTCACAACACCCGATGGATGCGCCGGCATCAGCGCACGTGGGTCTCGGTGAACCATTGACAGACAACGTATTTCACCCGGACCCGACCCCGGATGCCTGGCCGACGGGGTCCAATCGAGGGTTTGCCCGCCGATGCCCGATGAATCCGGTCAAGGCGGTCGACGCAACTATCGACGTACCCGCCGGCCGCGTTCCGCGGCGAACTCGCGGCCTGCAGCCGGCGGACGCTCGGGCACCCGCCTCGGTAGTAGTTCAGTAGTGGTGGCTCAGTAGTAGTACGGGTAATCATCCCAGCGCGGGTCGCGCTTCTCGAGGAAGGCGTCGCGGCCCTCGACCGCCTCGTCGGTCATGTAGGCCAGGCGGGTTGCCTCGCCCGCGAACACCTGCTGGCCCATGAGGCCGTCGTCGGTGAGGTTGAACGCGAACTTCAGCATGCGTTGCGCCGTCGGCGATTTGCTGTTGATCCGACGCGCCCACTCGATGGCGGTGGTCTCCAGGTCGGCGTGCGGTGCGACGCGGTTGACCGCACCCATCCGGTGCATGGTCTCGGCGTCGTAGGCCTCCCCGAGGAAGAAGATCTCGCGCGCGAACTTCTGCCCGACCTGCTTGGCGAGGTAGGCGCTGCCGTACCCGGCGTCGAAGGAGCCCACATCGGCGTCGGTCTGCTTGAACCGGGCGTGTTCGGCGGACGCGAGGGTCAGGTCGCACACGACGTGCAGGGAGTGCCCACCGCCGGCGGCCCAGCCGTTGACGACGGCGATGACGATCTTGGGCATGGTGCGGATGAGTCGCTGGACCTCGAGGATGTGCAGCCGCCCACCCTCGGCCTTCACCCGCGCCGCGTCGACGGTGTCGGCGCCGGCCGCTGCGACGTCGTCGTCGTGCGAGGTGGCGTACTGGTAGCCCGAACGTCCGCGGATGCGCTGGTCGCCGCCGCTGCAGAACGCCCACCCGCCGTCCTTGGGGCTCGGGCCGTTTCCGGTCAGCAGGATGGTGCCGACATCGGGAGTCCGGCGCGCATGGTCGAGGACGCGATAAAGCTCGTCGACGGTGTGCGGTCGGAAGGCGTTGCGGACCTCGGGGCGGTCGAACGCGACGCGCACGATGCCGTGCTCGCGCCCCTCGCCGACATGGCGGTGATACGTGATGTCGGTCAGGTCGTCGAAGCCGGGCACCGCGGCCCACGACGCCGGGTCGAAGGGCTGGTCGGCGGAGTCCTGGGTGCCTGGCGTCCCCGTGGTTTCTGGCGTGGCAGTCATGGAATCAGCCTATCGACGCCACGTCCGGGGAGTTCCCCGCGGCCGACGCCGCGTGGATTGGTGAGCAGAGGTCACGAAGTCGACACAACTCCGACGCGGATTGCATTCAAGTACTGGACTGTGGTCGGCCGTCGCCCCAACATCACCGAAATCTCAGTTTTGGGTGCTTAGCTGTTCGTATGGCTGTATGGGGGTGGATTCTGATCGTCGGGGGCGCGTGGTGTGTGCTGTCCGCGGCGGTCGCGGTGATCGTCGGGAGGGCGGTCCGAATCCGAGACGAGAAAGAGCGCGGACCGCGCGGGGTTCCGGACTACATCCCGGAGTCCACGCGACGGCTGGCCCGCGGAGGGGTCTGCGTGGATCTGGCCGACCGCCGACGAACCGGGCGGAAGACCGACACCGGCTAGGCTCCGACGTCGCTGCCTCTTATACGGTTGATCGGTGAGTGAAGCGAACGATCGCGCCGTCGAGGCCGTCGAAGAGGACCCGCACGAAGGTGGTTTCCGGGCGCACACGGCCGTCACCACCGAGCGCGGCGGCCCACGCTACGGAGAGTTCAGCGAGCAGGTTCGGCTGCTCATGGACAACGCTCGGTACGCCTGCCCCGACGACGCGCTCGTGGACGAACTCATCGACCACCTCACAGCCGTCAACGAGAAGCTGGCGAAGGTCCGGATCGACGAATGGCATTCACCGGCCGGGACCCGGATCGACCTGCCGTCGCGGGGCAACATCACCCTGCCGCCGTACGAGGTCAAGGAGTTGACCGAGACCGGGGTCATCGCCGAGCTGACGTTCCGTGATTTCCACCTCGGCGGGAACAACGCCGCACACGGCGGGCACGTGGCGGTCGCATTCGACGACGTCGGCGGCTTCGCGTCGGCGGTCGCGATCCAGGCCGTCAGCCGGACCGCCTACCTGAACGTGCAGTACCGGTCCATCACGCCGCTGAACACGCCGCTGCGTATCCACGCGTGGGCCGACCGCATCGAGGGCCGCAAGGTGTTCATCAAGGGCACCCTCCACGACGGTGACCGCCTCTGCGCCGAGATGGACGCGCTGTTCATCAAGCTCAACCCCGGGCAGGCCTAGCTCACCCGCGCACGGGCAACCGCCGGCTGACCTCCACGGGCGAGTCCGCGCGCGAGAGCCGCATCACGATGGTCGGCGCCTCGTCGGCGTCGAGCGGCCACGTCTCGAGCATCTCGCGACGCAGGGCGGCCAGTTCGTCGCCGTGATTGCTCGACAGCGCGCGGGCGGTCTCGTCGTCGTCGGCATAGAGGAATGTCGGCGTCATGGGATGGACCGCGTAGCCGAGTCGCTCGGCGGCCACCCACAACTGTTCCGCGACGATCCCCCCGCGCAGATAGTCCACCGCTGCCGTGCCCCGCTGCACCAACACGAGGACCGCGGACGACGACGCGACCCGTGAGCCGGCGTCGGCGCCGAGCGCGGTGCCGCCGCCCCATTCGTCGAGCAGGGCCATCACGTCGGCACGGCGCAGCACGTCGAGCATGCCCGCCATCGCCGGTGGCAGGTCCAGCGAGGCGACGTCGATGCCTTCGGCGGCAGCCGGGTCGGTGGTGAGCTCCAGGAACATCTCGCGGTGCAGTTCGGGCGTCAGGAACCGGGCGCGGTCCGACCGGGAGATGATCGAGGCGTAGCGGTCGATGTCCCTGCGGTCGGTGAGGGCGAGCAGGCGCGTGCGGTCACTCGAGGCGGCGGCGTGCAGCCGACTGCGGTCCGCCTCCGACAGCGGTGACCCGTCCCCGACGCCGCGTCGGGTCCCGCGGGCGAGCAGCGCGCTCAGTTCCGCCTCCGCGTCCGGCGACCGTGAGCCGGTGTCGAGGCCCTTCAACCGTGCCCGACCGGCCAGCGTGCCTGCGTCGTCGATGATCTCGATGTCGTCGAGCACCCCGCGTGCCGTCGCCGCCACGCGGGCGTTGTACAGCGCCGCACCGACCGCCACCGCCGATGCCCGGTGCTCGACATCGAGGGTCGAGGTGCGCGTGCGGTCGAGGGTGATGGTGACGGTGTCGTCGTCGGAGGTGATCTCCCACGGTTGCTGGTTGCCCGCGGACGGCGCACGCCTCGCGGCGTGCACGACGAGTTCGCGGTCGCCCATCGCCTCGACGCGCGAGTCCTCACACGGCGACGCGAGCGGTTCGGTGCTGCGCGCCGCCTGCGGACCGTCGTCGGCGACGGCTGTGCCGATCGGGTCCTCGAGACCGTCGAGCCAGGAGTCACGATCGAAGCGGACGCGTCCCGAACGCAGCGACTTGCCCTGGACGAGGCGGCGAACCGCCGCCGCCACCGTCGCACCGCCCAGCAGGACATCGCCGCCGAGTTGCGGCCAGGCGGTCACCGTGTGGCCCAGTTCGATGGCCGACGCCGCCATCGGTGCGGTCACCTTCGTCGGCTCGAGCACCCGGACGGCCAGCGGGGTGAGGGCCGCGCGGTCGAGTCCGACGAGATCCTCGATCTGCAGATCGCCCGCCAGACCGTGGAAAAGCGGCCGCTCCGGTTCGAGGTCGAACCTCTCGACATCGAGTGTTCCGCCGTCGCTGGTTTCCATCAGGACCGGAATTCCGCGCGACCGACACTTCTCGCGGACGAGCACCTTCACATCGAAGGAATCGCATTCTTCGACGACAATATCCAGCCCGTCGAGGAATTGATCGATGTTCTCGGTTGTTATTCCCCCCGAGTACACGACGGTGGTGAGATATGGATCGATCTCGGAAATGCGCCGCGCGGCGACCACGGCCTTGTTGTCGTGAATATCCATGAGGGTCGCCGGAATTCGATTCATATTGGTCAGTTCGAGTTCGTCGAAATCGGCCAGACGCATTTCGCCCGCGAGCCCTTCGAGTGCCAGTGTGAGCGATATCGCATGTCCCACACTCAATCCGACGACACCGATGCGGAGGTCGCCGGCGGCGGCCTGCTGAGCCGCGGTCAGCTTGTGCCGGTTGCGGTCGAGTCGGAGGCGCCGGAACGTGCGCGGACCGGGGATCTTGACGAGAGCGTTGCGCCAGGGGAAGTGCGCGAAACGCGGGCTCTCGTCCCGCAGCGCCGGCTCCGCGGGCGGGAGGAGTTCGTCGAGCGCGCGGCTCGTGCGCCCGGTGATGTCGGACACGATCAGGGCGGGTTCCGCGGTCAACTCGACGGGTAGTTCGTCCGGTGAGTAGAGGGTGGCGGCAGTGTCCGGCGGCGTGTTCATACACCCATCGTGTCGCACGGGATTGCACGACGCCAACCGTCAATGCGGCGGTTCGGGGAAAAGAAGTGTGCTTGTCGGAGTGCATAAATGCGCCCCTGTGGCAGCATTACACGCGGGGTCGGGGGAGATCTCGTCTCTAAATTTCCTAATTACCGGAAGGCAATACTGCGATGAAAAAGATGTCAGCCACCAATGATCAGGTTCGTACCGGCATGCTGCGAGCGGTCGCGCCCGAAACCGGGACGGAGTACTCGGTGGTCGTGGCGAGCCCGCGGTCCGAACCCGAACTCTGGCACGAGTACCTGTCCGGCGCGGACCTGTCCTACCACCGCCACGGGTGCGCGGCCGCGCTCGAGTACGACGAGGTCGCCGGTGGCGACGGCACGGCGATGTTCTTCGCGGTGCTCGACGTCGAGGGCAAGGTCGTCGGCGGCCTGCGGGTCCAGCCCCGTTTCGACGCGGCCGCGCAGTCCCATGCGCTGGTCGAATGGGCCGGCCAGCCTGGTCAGGTGCAGCTCGTCAACGCCATCGAAGAGCGTCTGCACGGCGGCATCGTCGAGGTCAAGACGGCCTGGGTCGACGAGCGTTCGCCGATCGCCGGCTCGGTTGCGGGGCAGCTGTCGCGGCTGGGACTGGTCATCATGGAGCTGTCCGGGGTCGACGCCATGATGGCGACCGCGGCCGACCACGTACTGCGACGCTGGCAGTCCGGCGGTGGACGCGTCGACGAGTCGGTGCCGGCGACGCCGTTTCCGGACGACCGCTACCGCACCCGGCTCATGTGGTGGGATCGTGCCCGGCTGAGCGGCCTCACCAGTCCGGAGACCTGGCGCCGCATGCGGCGGGAGGCCGACGAGCTCCAGGCGGTGACGACTCAACGCCCGCTGGTGCGGCTGTCGATGTCGACGAAGTCGGCCGGCCGGCGGTAGAACACCTCGTAGAGGCTCGCCGACGGCGGTGACACCGTTCGTTCCGCGTCGGCGGCATGCGCGCTCGGTGCCCCGTCGTTCCAGATCACCTCGTCGATGGACTTGATCACGGTGGTGTCGCGGCCGTTCTCCTTCGCCTGATACACGCAGTCGTCGGCCTGTCCGAGGAGATTGCCGATCACGTCGTCGGTGGAGAAGGCGGTCTCGAAGTGACCGGAGACCAGGTGGTCGCCCGCGACGCGCAGCGGCGCGCAGACACCGCCGACGCTGATGGTCACCGGTGCGGCGGCGGCCACGGCGGCACGTAGGCGTTCGGCGCTGAGCCACAGCTCGTCCGCATCGTGGACGACGTGGAACATGAGGAACTCCTCGCCGCCGTAGCGACACACCTCCGAACCGACGGGGGCGTGTTCCCGGATCGCGGCCGATGCTGCCAGCAACACCCCGTCACCGGCGAGATGGCCGTACTGGTCGTTGATCCGCTTGAAGTGGTCGACATCGAGCAGCAGGATGCCGATCCAGCCCGTGGACGAGCGTGCGGCAGAAAGCAGTTGCGACGCACGGATCAGGAATCCTCGGCGATTGAGCAGGCCCGTCAGCGGATCGATCCCGACGAGGCGGGTCTGCTGGTCGAGCACGGCTTCCATCGATTTCCGTAAGGCGACCACGAGGAAGACCGGCACCACGATCAGGCCGAGCATCGCGCCGAAGCTGATCAGGTATTCCGGAACGGACGACGTGGTCACGCCCAGGACCACCGACGCGCACACCACCGCGAGCGCCAGGTGGGACAAGATGAGCCGGGTCGTGGCGGAGATCGCGCCGATCGCGGGGATGACCGCGACGATCGCCAGGACAAGGGTCGAAGAACGTGGCGAGGCGAGGATCATCGAGGTGCCGCAGATCCCGACGATGCCCAGACCGCCGAGGAACGCGAACTCGAGATCGGTCAGCCGGGCGCGAATCGCCGTCACCGCGAAGACGACCGCGATGAACGACCAGATGGTGAGCAGGATCGGCATCCCGCCCGGGTAGAGGGTCTCGGGCGCGAGCACGCTGATGACCGGGAGTGGGATGACACCGCCGGTGCTGATCAGCGTCGCCATCGACCGGGCGTCGTAGCGACGGAGCACCCTCCTGATCAACGCCATCAACCACGACCGCTTTCCGTCGGCGGCTGTGGAGTCAACCGCTTGTTCGCCGAACTTCGCTTAAATGCAACTGAGAATCCCTTGGCGAAAATCGCACCGCGGTGTCCTATGCATAGGCAATGAAAGTACCTTACCAGCAGTTTTGGGGCTTCTCCCGGAATCGTTAGCAGAGTTGTCGAAATGAGTCGCGAATCGGCGCTGGGGCCGGTCCCGGCTTTCTTGAACTCCTGATTAGAAAGCAATGTGTCAACCCTTGTCGGACCCGACGGGTCACTTTTGTCACCGGATTGGCGACCGGCGCCGGCGAGGAATGTGAGAACGGTCATATCGGTCGCACGGGCCGCACACCGGTACCGGGTCGTCTTCTTCCCGGGAGCGGGCCGGCTGAGTAGTATCTCCGCGGTAGAGAACTGCGGCGCCCCGGCGCCGCCCGGGGGATCGGACGGTGGCACGTGGAGCGTGCTCAGCGAATGACGTCGTGTTGACGCTCGGTAGCTCGGTGATCGCGGTGTCGGTCGACCCGTACCACCGAGCCGTGGTGGCCTACGGTTACGAGGCCGCGGCCTCGGCGTCCGAGCGATTCATCGAGCAGGTGCTGATGCCCATCAGTCCGCAGGCCCGATTCCATCGACGGTCGTATTTCTACTGGCTCATCTACCTTCCGTGGACCGGCGCCGGTGCCGACGAACTCGGGCGCAACGCGCTGATCGAGGCCGCTCGCACCAAACTCGGCGCCCACACCGTGAGCGACGGCGATCGGAGTTGGTTCCTCGACGTGTGCATGGGTGTCGCCGTCGGTGACGAGCAGCTCGCGGCGAGTTCCGAGGACGATCTGGTCCGCCATGCCGACGCCGCGCTGTGTATCGCGCTCAGCAGCCGACGGGCTGTCGCATTCGCGACACCCACCATGCAGCGCCACATCCGGGCCGAGGTCGATCTGGCCGGCTGGTTGACCAGGTCGGTCGAGCGCGACTTCTCGGTCTTCTACCAGCCGATCGTCGCGGTGCCCGACCGGCGCGTCGTCGGCTACGAGTCACTGCTCCGCTGGCACACCGAGTCCGGCGTTCTGGCTCCGGACGCGTTTCTCTCGGTGGCCGAGGGGATCTCGCTGCTCGCTCCCATCGGGCGGCATGCCATCGGGGAAGCCATCCGGGACCTGTCGGGGACGATCTCCGACAAGGTCGGCCCGGGTACGTTCGTCTCGTTGAACCTGTCCGGGCAGCAGCTGTGGGACGACGGGCTCGTCTCCTACGTGCACGGTCTGATCGACGGGCACGGTGTGGAGCCGTCGAGGGTGTGGGTCGAGGTGCGGGAGGACCAGGCGATCCGGGTCGACACGTCGGCCTCCCGGGCGATCGACGCGCTCCACGATCTCGGCTGCACCATCTGCATCGACGACCTCGGTGCCGGCTTCTCGGCACTCCGCTACGTCCGCGATCTCCCGGTCGACGTCCTCAAGGTCGACCGGACCCTGATCGCACAACTCGCCGACAGCTCCCCGGACCGCGCGGTGGTCCGTGCGATCGGCGAGATGGCCGCCGCCACCGGGGTGAAGATGGTGGCCGAGGGCATCGAATCGGAAGAGGTGCTCCCGATCCTGGAGGAGTTCGGGTTCGACTACGCCCAGGGCTACCTGTTCGGACGGCCCGCGCCGCTGGTGGACCTGTTCGGATCAGATCGATAGGCAGCCCGAACATGCTGCGGCCGAGCGAATCTGATCGCAGATCAGCCCGAACATGCTGTGGCCGAGCGAATCTGATCGCAGAGTGGCCCGAAAATGCTGTGGCCGAGCGAATCTGATCGCAGAGTGGCCCGAAAATGCTGTGGCCGAGCGAATCTGATCCTGCTCCCTGAGGAGCGAGCGAAGCGAGCCTCGAAGGGCGTGGTGACTTTTCTCGCCAGGCCCTTCGAGGCTCGTCGCTATCGCTCCTCGTACCTCAGGGAGCGGAATGAATCGTCGTCGATGGCACCTCCCGGTCAGCTCGCGGTTGCCGTGCGAAAAGTGTTGTCGGCAAACAAGATCGACTTATGTGACCGTTCCGGTCTCGATCGCCTGTGGTCGGCCGGAACTCTCGACCTCGATCCGTCGCGGCTTGGCCTTCTCGGCGACCGGGATCGTCACGGTGAGCACGCCGTTGTCGTAGCGCGCCGAGATGGCCGAGCTGTCGATGGCGTCGCCGAGGGTCAGTTGGCGGCGATACGTCCCGGAGAAGCGCTCGCTGGTCAACCACTGCACGCCCTCGTCGGATGGCGTACTGCGCTGGGCGGACAACGTGAGGACGCCGTTGTCGACGCTCACGTCGATGGAGCCGGGATCGGCGCCGGGTAGATCGGCGACGAGCAGATAGTGGTCCTCGACCTTGTACAGGTCCAGGGGCATGAATCGCGGAGTGCGGGCGGTTCCGGCCGCTGAACCGGTCATCATGCCTCGTGTCCAGGCATCCATGTCGGAAAAGGGATCGAAACGAAGCACAGCAGTTCACCTCCTGTTCTCAAGGCTGCTCGCCACCCGTCAGACGAGCAGTTCATCGCTGTACTGCCAACGAAGATAGCACCGGATCCGTGGCTCGTCTAGCACTCTGGAGGGGAGAGTGCCAGAAATTTTCCGGACCCGGAAACGACGGCACCCGACCGCGAGTCCTGCTGTGCCGGAGAAGATCCGGACGGCTGCGGAGAACACGATCGGGTGGCGTCTGGGTGGATCGGGGTCAGCGGTGCGTGGGATGCGGCCCGCTCGCTACGCTCCCGGCGCCGAGTCGGTGAGCTCGGTCGCGTCGATGCTGAACCCGGCGTTGCGCAGGCGGTCGATGAGGGCGTCGCCCATCGCCACGGCCGTCGTCAGGACCCCGGAGCGCTTGGGTAGGCGGTCGCGATCGAGGGCCAGTGCCAGCGCGCTCTCGGCGAGCATCACCGCGGTGGCCTTGTATCCGGGGTCGCCCTGGGCGCGCATCCGGGCCCGGTAGCGCCGGCCGGTGGTGGTCCGGGTGAACGTTCCGACCACGAAATAGCCGTTCTCGCGGGCCTTTTCGCTCGGCCCGTCGCCGGGCTTCGGGAGCACGCGGTCGAGGACTCGACGCGTGGGACCGAAACTCATCGCTCCCATGAACGCGCCGGTGCCGACCGCGACCGCACCGGCGAGCAGTGTCGAGACCGCGGGGACGCTGCCGACGCTCATCGTCTCCGCGTAATGGAAGTTCTTGCCATAGGCGTTGTCCAGCAGAGCATTCGAGCGTCGGACGATTCGCGTGTTGTGCGCCGCCATGAAGAAGGGGGCGAGTGTGCCGCGCAGCGACGGGTCGACCTTCTTGGCGTTGATGATGGACAGGTCGCTGGGTTCGTCGGACAGGCTGACCCGGGGCACGTCGCCCGGCCCGCTGGACAGCGCCTGTGGGTTCAGCATGAGTCGTCGGGACTGCGCGTTGCGGGCCTCCTCGGCGATCACTCGCATGGAATCGATTGTCCCGCCGGAGATTCCGCCGCGGAACGACTCGACGACGAGGGTGGTGTCGGTCATCTCGCCCGCGGCGTCGTCGGCGATCTTCTTGAACAGTGCGTAGGTGGTGATGTCGGACGGTACGGAATCGAAGCCGCAGGAGTGGACGATGCGGGCCCCCGAGGCGGCGGCGACATCGTGGACCTTGTCGATGGAGTAGCGCACGAAGGGCACCTCGCCGGTCAGGTCGACGTAGTCGGTGCCTGCGGTCGCCGCCGCCACCACGAGGGCCTCGCCGTACTTCAGGTAGGGACCCACCGTGGTGCAGACGACCTGCGTGCGCGCGACCATGGCGTCGAGTGCGGCGGGTGACTCCGCGTCGGCGATGATCAGGGGCCAGTCGTGCGCGCGTAAGGGCAGACGCTCGCGCGCGGCGGTCAACTTCGACTCGTTGCGTCCCGCCAGCGCGATCTTGGTGCCGATGGGTGCGTGGTCGGCCAGATACCGGGCCGTGAGTTCGCCGACGAAGCCGCTGGCGCCGTAGACCACGACGTCGAATTCGCGACCGTGCCCGCCGGGCCGGCCGTTCGGAGTCGGTTCTGGAGTGGATGTGGTGTCGGTGTTCGATTCCCCGCTCATCTTCCCGACTTTACGTGGGACGCGGGTCACACGTAACCGCCGAGTCGGATGGAACGGTCATGGTGAGCGCCGCGCCGCGAGACTGGCGGCGAAGGGCGCGACGAACAGCATGAGCAGCACGCGCAGGATCTGGGCGGCGACCACGAAGGCGACGTTGCCGCCGGCGCCGGTCGCGGCCGCGAGCACCGCATAGATGCCGCCCGGTGTGGTCGCGAGATAACAGTCGAACATCGACTCGCCGGTCCAGGCGGACAGCGCCACCCCGAGCAGGGCGCAGCCGGCGCCGATGACGAGGATCAGCACCAGCGCGAGGGGCAGGACGCGGCCGATCGCCCGCAGCCGCGGCATCGTGAAACCGAGTCCCGCCTGCCAGCCGATCACGGCGTAGGCGACGGCGAGCAGGGCGGGGGAGACCTCGGCCGAGCCGGCGATCCCGGTCAGCTCGGCCACGGTGGCCAGCGCCAGCGGACCGAGCAGTCCGGCGGCGGGCATGCGCAGCAACCGGCCGAGCGGAATCCCGACGCCGAGGCACACCGCGAGGAGCAGCAGGCCCCAGGCTTGCCCCTGCAGGGTCTCCGCCGACCACGCGTCGGCACCCGGTGCGACGGCATCCCCGTCGGCGCCGAACACGAGCGAGGCGACCAGCGGGATGGTGACGGTGACCAGGGCGACGCGCAGGTATTGGATGACCGCGACCATCCGTTCGTCGCCACCGAACTCGCGGGCCAGCGCGACCAGCCCGGACGCCCCGCCTGCGACGAGTGCGAGGGAGCCGGTCAGCGGGTCGACGTCGCGGTGCAGGCCGAGCAGGGCGCCGCAGGCGATCGAGATGACCAGGGTGCCCACGCCGATGACGAGAACCGGGAACCACGACGAGCCGAGGCCGCTGACGGTCTCGGGCTCGGCCATCGTGCCGATGAAGACACCGAGGACACCCTGCGACGCCACGAACGCCCACCGCGGGACGATCGGTTCGTCGGCATCGGCCGGTGTTCGGGCGGTTCCGGATTCGGTGCCCGTCCGGCCTGGGGCGCGGCCGGCGATGGCGAGGGCCCCCGCGACCACGAGGCCCGCGAACAGGGCGGCGGCGTCGACGTCGACGACCTCGAGCACCAGCGTCGCGACCGCGGTGAGGAGTACCAGCACAATCCAGCGACGCACTGGCTCCACAGTAAGGCCCGCCGCCGGGAGCGGAGCGAGCGGGGCGAATGGTGCCCGCCGCCGGGAGCGGAGCGAGTGGGGCGTCAGGCCGGGCGCGCGGTCCCGAGGCTCAGTGCGCCGAAGGGTTTCGGGACGCCGGGCTGATAGAACGCGTCGACGGGCCCGAGCGCGAAGCCGGCGGCGGTCAGCTCGGCGCGGACGTCGCGGGTGAGGTGGCAGCCGCCCGCGACCCGCTTCTGGATCGGCTCGAGGCGCCGCTGCCATCGACGGACCCGCGGGTCCGGGGCGGATCCGTGCTCGAGGAACGCCAGCTGTCCGTCCGGGCGCAACACGCGACGCAGTTCGCCTAGGGCTGCCCGCACATCGGGGATGGTGCACAGGGTGAAGGTGGTGAGCGCGGCGTCGAAGGAATCGTCGTCGAACTCCAGCCGCTGGCCGTCGAGTCCGGCGCGTTCGATGGGCACCGCGGATGTGGCGACGCGATCGGTGGCCATCGACCATCCGACCGCGGAGGGTTCGACCGCGGCGACCTCGGTGAGAGTGGGCGGGTAGACGCCGACGTTGAGTCCCGAGCCGAATCCGATCTCGATCATCCGACCGGACAGGGGTGCGCAGGCCCGTGCTCGCAGCGGGGTCAATGCGGCCATGCCGCAGGTGCGTTCGATGAGGTGCGGCAGGACCCGGTCGTCGTAAAAGCCCACGTGACGAGGGTAACGCCGCTCCCCGCCGTGATGTCGGGACTCGGGAGTACCCGGTAGTGGTCCCCGGCCCCACCACTAGGCTTGTGGGATGAACCGACCGGCCCAGAACGCCCCGGGGCCCAATCCGTCCACGCTGCAGGCCCGGGTCATCGTCGACGAGATGATCCGCGGCGGTGTCCGTGAGGCCGTTCTGTGTCCGGGGTCGCGCAACGCGCCGCTCGCCTTCGCCCTCCACGCCGCCGACGCCACCGGCCGGTTGCGGTTGCACGTGCGGATCGACGAGCGTTCGGCGGGTTACCTCGCGCTCGGTCTCGCGGTGTCGTCGGGACAGCCCGTGCCCATCGTGATGACCAGTGGCACCGCGGTGGCGAACATGGGGCCTGCGGTCTTCGAGGCGAACTATGCCCGGGTGCCGCTGGTCGTCGTCAGCGCCAACCGTCCGTACGAGCTCCTCGGTTCCGGTGCCAATCAGACCGTCGAGCAGTTCGGCATCTTCGGGACCCAGGTGCGCGCGGCGATCAGCCTCGGCCTCGCCGAGCAGGATCTCGACACCAACAGCCAGTGGCGATCGGCGGTCGGCCGCGTGCTGGCCGCCGCCCGGGGCGCGCGCACCGGCAACGCCGGACCGGTGCAGTTCGACATCCCGCTGCGCGAACCGCTCGTGCCCGACCCGGACGAGCTCGCGGGCCCCGACCCGACGGCCGAACTCGGAGCCTTCTCCGGCCGGCCCGGCGGGCTGCCCTGGACCCAGGCACCGGTCGGCAAGCTCGACGTCCCGCTGCCCATCGACCTGTCCCTGGACACCGTGGTCGTGTCGGGACACGGGTCGGGTGTCCATCCGGGCCTCGCCGGCGTACCCACGGTCGCCGAACCGACAGCACCGCGGCCGGCGACGCCGCTTCATCCGCTGGGCCTGAACTCGGTCCGACCCCAGCAGGCGATCATCTGTGGCCGGCCGACGTTGCATCGCGGGGTGTCCCGCCTGCTCGCCGACCCCGAGGTCCGTGTCTACGCACTCACCACGGGGCCGCGGTGGCCCGATGTGTCGGGCAACGTCTACGCGACCGGCACCCGCATCGAGGTCGTCGGCGAGCCGCGGGAGGACTGGCTCAAGGAATGCGCGGCGGTACAGGAGCGGGTGGCGTTCGCCGTGACCGCCGAACTGGACGAACCGGGCCCGGCCACCGGACTCCACGTCGCCCGCGCGGTCGGCGACGCCATGGCCGCGGGCGACCAGCTCGTCGTCGGGGCCAGCAACCCCATCCGCGACATCGCGCTGGCCGGCCGGATCACCGACGGTGTGCGGGTGCTCTCCAACCGCGGGGTCGCGGGCATCGACGGGACCAACTCGACGGCGATCGGGGCCGCGATGGCCCTCGACCGGGATCGGGCCGGCGCGCGGACCATCGCGTTGATGGGCGACCTGACGTTCGTGCACGACGCGACCGGCCTGGTCGTCGGCCCGGGGGAGCCGCGCCCGTCGTCGCTGCGGATCGTCGTGGCCAACGACGACGGCGGCGGCATCTTCGGCCTGCTGGAACAGGGTGACCCGCGGTACAACACCGGCCTGTACGCCGGGGCGTACGAACGGGTCTTCGGCACACCTCATCGCACCGACATCGCATCGATGTGCGCGGGTTTCCACATCCCGCATCGGCGGGCGACCGTCGCCGAACTGGGCGGGGTGCTCGCGGAGGAGCCTGCTCCCGGTGGGATCGAGGTCGTCGAGGTCGCCACCGACCGCGAGCGGCTACGGGCAGTGCACGCGGCGATCGCCGCACGTCTCCGGTAGCGCGGCACCGGCCGGGCCGCGAACTCCTCGGGGCGCACCACTAGGCTGAACGGCATGAATCCGGTGATCCAGCGACGCGTGCAGCTCGGTTTGCTCGTCGTCGGCGTCACGATCACCTTCATGGCGCTGACCCTCATCGCCGGGTGCTTCAAGAACGATTCGACGATCGAGGCCAGCAAGGCGACCGTGATGGCCGAGGTCGTCTCGGTGGACAGCCTGCACGCCGCGGTGAACTTCCAGACACCGGACGGCTCGTTCCACAGTCCCCGCTTCGGGCTGCTGTACCCGACGGAACTGAGCGAGGGGCAGCGGATCAGCGTCGACTACGCGGTCTACAACCCCGATCTGGCCCGGCCGACCGGCCGCACCGCGGTGCTGTCGATCATCCCGGCACTGTCGGTGATGGTCGGGGCATGGCTGGTCGTCGGCCTGCTGATGGTCGCGGTCGCGGAGTTCAGCCGCCGTCGGCGACGACGCGACGATGCCGGTGAGAACACGGACGGCCGGGACGCGGACGAGCAAAACGCGGCCGAGCGGGACGAGACGGTCAGCCCGGGATCACCCTGAGCGTGTCGCCGTCGACGACGATCGCCTCGTCGTCACGCAAGAGATGCAGCCGATGGGTCGCGCCGAAGCGTTCCCGCGTCGCCTCGACCGGGCCGCGCCCGCCGACCGTGCCCTCCGCGTGCGGGATCACCGTGGCGTCGATGAGTCCGAGACCGTCGGTCGAGGTCAGGGGCGCGGCCTCCGCGGGATCGTCGAGCAGTGCCAGAGGTGCGATGTCGGGACCGACCACCGCGGCGCCGGCACTGACCCCGATGTAGGGGAGGCCGGCTCGCACCGCATCGACGAGCACACGGTCGGCGCCCGCCAGTCGCAGCGCGCCGAGCAGGTGGAAGGTGTTGCCGCCGGCGACGACGACGGCGTCGACGTCACCGAGTCCCCCGGCGAAGGCGGCGGCCCCGATCAGTTCCGGGTCGAGGTCGGTGACCTCGAAGCCCTGGTGTCGCAGCGTGTCCCGCTCCAGGTCGAGCCAGGCGTGGTCGGGATAGATCGACGACGCGGTGGGGACGTAGGCGATGCGACGGCCCGGTCCGGTGAGCGGCGCGAGGAAAGCCGGGACGGGGGTGAGCCAGCGACTCAGCAGCAGGAGATGGATGTCGGCCACCCCTCCACTCTCCCCGGTGCGCGGGCCACGGACCGTTCATCCCGAATTGGGCGGTCCGACATGTTCCGGGGTGGAGCCCGGTCAAGTCCCCGGGGGACGATCTCGATCATGCGCGTCGCGATCGTCGCCGAGAGCTTCCTGCCCCAGATGAACGGGGTGGTCAACTCCGTCCTCCGGGTTGTCGACCACCTCGAGTCCACCGGGCACACCGCCGTCGTCATCGCACCCGACACCCCGCGCGGGGTGCCGGGTGGGCCGCGGCTGATCGTCCGCCGGACCCCGGTGCATCTGCTGCCCGCCGTGCAGGTGCCGCGGGTGACCTCGCTGCCGGTGGGCGTGCCGTCGCCGCTGCTGTACCGCACCCTGCGCGACTTCGAGCCGGATGTGGTGCACCTCGCGTCGCCCTTCGTGGTGGGTGCCGCGGGCGCCGTCGCCGCCCGAGCGCTCGGGGTGCCGGTGGTGGCCGTGTTCCAGACCGACGTCGCCGGGTTCGCC
This sequence comes from Gordonia sp. ABKF26, assembly GCF_041103195.1. Taxonomy (NCBI): domain Bacteria; kingdom Bacillati; phylum Actinomycetota; class Actinomycetes; order Mycobacteriales; family Gordoniaceae; genus Gordonia; species Gordonia sp. ABKF26. The sequence continues at coordinate 4,847,753 of NZ_JBGCVZ010000003.1, read as the reverse complement.
GCCGCGTATCGGCTGGGTGCGGTCGAGAAGCTCGCCTGGCGCTACACGCGTCGCCTGCACGAGATGTGCGATCTCACGCTTGCGCCGTCGACGGCGACTCTCGAGGTCCTCGCCGCGCACGGTGTACCCCGGCTCGCACGATGGGGCCGCGGGGTCGACGTCGGGCTCTTCTCCCCGGACAAGCGCGACCTGTCGTTGCGGGCGGACTGGCTGGGTACCGCCGACGACAAACTGGTGGTCGGATTCGTCGGCAGGCTCGCGCCGGAGAAGCACGTCGAGCGGCTCGCCGGACTGTCGGGCAACCCGAGGGTGCAGCTGGTGATCGTCGGCAACGGACCCGAACGGGACCGGCTCGGGCGGTTGATGCCGGATGCGGTGTTCACCGGCGAGCTGCGCGGCGAGGCCCTCGCCCGTGCGTACGCGAGCTTCGACGTGTTCGTGCACGCCGGCGAACACGAGACGTTCTGTCAGGCCATCCAGGAGGCGATGGCCAGCGGACTGCCGGTGATCGGCCCCGACGCGGGCGGCCCCCGCGACCTGGTGTCGGCGTTCCGCACCGGATATCTGCTGGAGGTCGAGGCCTTCGCCGCGAAGCTGCCCGCGATCGTCGAGTCCCTGCACGACGAGTCGGTGCGGTCGGCGTTCGGCCGCGCGGCGGTGCAGGCCGTTCGGGCGAGGACCTGGCCATCGGTCTGCGCGGAACTGGTGAACCACTACGCCGCGGTGACCGGCGGCGGGGTCGTGACCGAGGTGGGGCGACCGGCCTGAGGTGCGGGACCGGCGTCTGGGGCGACCCACCTCACGGCAGTCGGACGCGCATCGCCCGGTAGCGTGATCGGCATGGCATCGACGGGCGCGACACCACCGGAACAAGCGGATCTGGGCGGGACGAGTGTGGGCCGGGCGAGCCTGGAGAAGGACCCGGCCGAGGTCGCCGCGATGTTCGACGGCGTCGCCCGCCGCTACGACCTCACCAACACGGTCCTGTCGTTCGGCCGGGATCGCGGTTGGCGCAAGAAGACCCGTCGGGCCCTCGATCTACACCCGGGCGACATCGTCCTGGACCTCGCGGCGGGCACCGCGGTGTCGACGGTCGAGCTGGCCTCGTCGGGTGCGCACTGTATCGCCGCGGACTTCTCGCTCGGCATGCTCAAGGCCGGAGCCCACCGGGACGTGCCGAAGGTCGCCGCCGACGCCCTGTCGCTCCCGTTCGCCGACGATTCGTTCGACGCCGCGACCATCTCGTTCGGACTCCGCAACGTCAATGATGTGCCCACCGCGCTGGCCGAACTCCGGCGCGTGCTGAAACCCGGTGGGCGGCTAGTGATCTGCGAGTTCTCGACGCCGACGCTGAAACCGTTCCGCACGGTGTACATGGAGTACCTGATGAAGGCGCTGCCCGCGGTCGCCACCAAGGTGTCGAGCAGCCCGGCGGCGTATGTCTATCTCGCCGAGTCGATTCGGGCCTGGCCGGACCAGTTCGCGCTCGGCGACCTGATCCGCGAGGCCGGGTTCTCCGGGGTGCGGTGGGAGAACATGACCGGTGGCATCGCCGCAATCCACTCGGCGCGGGCCTAGGAGTTCGCGGCCCGCGGTGTCCCGGCGTCGTGCGACACCGGGCATCCCGGTGCGAACGTGCCCAGGTCGTCGACGCGGAAACCGTCGGGGTAGCTGCGGACCTGCTTCGTCTGGCGCCCGAAGAGCGGTTCGGTCCGCGGTGAGGCGAACAGGCGGATGGCGAGCCCGCGTGCCTTGAGTCCGCCCCGCACCAGCACCCGTTCGACCGCCGTCGGCTTCGGGTATCCGAACGCCCCCAGGAGCCGATCGTCCATGAGCGCGAACGACATCCGGCGCACCACCGCACGTGGAAGCAGCTTGTACGGCATGAACGTGCCCAATAGATCCAAGGTGGCGTCGGCGACCGCGAGGGAGTCGGGACTGAACGCGAAATGGGCGGTCTCGTACTCGTCGTAGAACTTCTTGAAGTCGTCGTAGGTCTCGGGGATGTCCTTGATGCCCATCAACTGGCCGAGCCGACGGTAGTAGTTGGTGAGGCCGAGGATCTCGTGGTTGGTCAGTGAACGCCATTCGTAGGAGTTCACCCACTCGACCGGGCAGACGACGAAAGTGGCGAGCACGTAGACGAAGTCGTCGTTCGGGATGTCGTACATGCCGTGCATCTGGTTGATGCGCCGGATGCCCGCGCGGCCGGCCGGGCTGTCGACCCCGTGCTCGATCGGGGCGTCGAGCAGCAGCACGGTGTCGTCGTAGCGCTTCTGGGTCGACTCGGTGAACTGGCTGGTCTTGTAGAGGAGGTCGCCGATCGAGGGCACCGCGTAGGTGCGGAAGAGGGCGAAACTCAACGCCTGCGTGATGCCCCAGGGGAACTCCTGGGTGCCGAGTGCGCGGGCGATGGCGGTCGGATCGCCGACGGCATCCATGCGGTCGATCTCGCCGCGCAGGTGATAGCGCTGGGCCAGTCGGTTCTGGAGGGCGTGCTTGGTTCGGGTGGCGAGAGTGGATGCGGCGGACATCTTCCATCTCCTGGGTCGACTGGTGGCCTGATTCTGTCACAGGTGTGGCAGCGACCACACGGTTGGAACATTATAGCGCGAACGTTCCAACGTGCACATCGGCGGATCCGCGGCGCTCAGGAGAACGGCGGACGCGGGTCGATCTGCCGGGAGATGCGTCCGGCGGTGCGCCACGCGCGGGCCACCAGGTCGGCGTCCTCGGCGGTGATCAGGTTGCCCATGACCCGCACCACCATCGACATCAGTTGGGGGGATCGAATGCCGGGCCGTCCGAGCGTGGGCACGGTCTTGGGCATGGTGAGCAGGCCGGCGAGGCGTCGGGCGGCGGAGAACGCGAGTCCGTAGTGCCCCACCAGGACATCACGCCACCGTTCGGTGTAGTCGTCGGTGCCCAGGAGTTCGACGGCGAGTCGTGCGGTCTCCAGGGCGTAGTCGATGCCCTCGCCGTTGAGTGGATTGACGCATGCGGCGGCGTCGCCGATCAGCATCCAGTTGCGGCCGGCGACGCCGGAGACGGCACCGCCCATCGGCAGCAGGGCCGAGGTGATGCGGACGGGCGGCCCGTTGAGGGCCCACTCGTCGGTCACCATCGCGGCGTAATGTTCGAGGATCGGTCGAAGTGCCATGTGCGCCGGGCGTTTCGACGTCGCGAGGGCGCCGACGCCGACGTTGACCTGCCCGCCGCCGGCCGTGCCGAGGGGGAACACCCAGCCGTACCCGGGCAGCAGTCCGCCGTCGGGTCCGCGGAGTTCGAGGTGGGAGCCCATCCAATGTGAATCGGCCCGCGCGGACGGCGCATATGCGCGGGCGGCCACCCCGTAGGCGGTGTCCCGATGCCATTGCCGTCCCAGTGATTTCCCGATCCCGGACCGGACGCCGTCGGCGACGACGAGGTCGGTCACCCGCATGGTATGGGTGCCCGAGGGGGTCGCGAAGGTGACCGAACCCACCCGGTCACCGTCCATCTCGACGCCAACGGCCTTGACGCCCTGCACCATTCGCGCGCCCGTCGACACCGCGTGTTCGCGGATGGCGTCGTCGAACTCCGTTCGCGCCACCGCGCTCCCGTAGGCCGGGAACCGGCCCGAGGGCCACCGGACCTGTTGGCGTGCACCCCATCCGTTGAGCAGCAGCCCGTCGATGCGCGGACGATCGGCGAGAAGTGTGCCGAGCCCGAGTGCGTCGAGTTCGGCGACGGCGCGCGGGGTGAGTCCGTCGCCACACGTCTTGTCGCGCGGGAACACCGCGGCGTCGGCGAGGACCACGTCCCGGCCGGCGGCGACGGCGTGGGCGGCCGCCGCCGATCCGCCCGGTCCGGCGCCGACGACGAGGACGTCGGCGGAATCGGGGAAAGTGGGGGTCGTGTCCGTGCTCACCCGACCAGTATGTCCGGACCCCCGACGGGATAGGCTCGCAGCAGGTGGGGTCTACGCGGCAGTCGCGTGTCCGCCGTCGAGTATTTGCCGGATCAGACGAGATGGGGCCGCGTTTCCGTGAAGTCCACATTCGCCGGGGTTGACCTGGTGTCGGATGAGTTCGCCGACACGGTGCGCTCCTCGCTGCAGCGGGTCGAGGATCTGCTGCTCGCCGAACTCTCGTCGGGTGACGAGGTCATGACCGAGGCGGCGACCCACCTCGCGAAAGCCGGGGGAAAACGTTTCCGGCCGATGTTCGCGATCCTGGCCGCCCAGTTCGGTCCGCGCCCGGAGTCCGACGACGTCATCACCTCGGCGACGGTGGTGGAGATGATCCACCTCGCCACGCTCTACCACGACGACGTGATGGACGAGGCCGCCATGCGGCGCGGTGCGGCGAGTGCCAACGCACGTTGGACCAACAGCGTGGCCATCCTCTCCGGCGACTTCCTGTTCGCACGCGCCTCACGCCTCGTCTCGACGCTGGGTCCCGAAGCGGTGCGCATCATCGCCGAGACCTTCGCCGAACTCGTCACCGGGCAGATGCGCGAGACGGTCGGAGTCAAGCCCGGCGCCGACCCCATCGACCACTACCTGCAGGTCGTCTGGGAGAAGACCGGCTCGCTGATCGCCGCCGCCGCCCGTTTCGGCGCGATGGCCTCGGGGGCCACGCCTGACGACATCGAACGGCTCTCGCGCATCGGCGACATCGTCGGCGTCGCCTTCCAGGTGTCCGACGACATCATCGACATCAGCTCGGTGTCGGTGGAGTCGGGCAAGACTCCCGGCACCGATCTGCGCGAAGGCGTGCACACGCTTCCGGTTCTCTACGCCGTCGCCGGAGACGACGCGACGTCGGCCCGGTTGCGCGAACTGCTGGTCGCCGCCGATGGCACCGCCCGGCCGCTGACCGACGACGCCGAGGTCGCCGAGGCGATCGAACTGCTCGGCTCGTCGGCGGGTATGACCGCGGCCCGGGCCAAGCTCCAGGAGTTCGCCGACGAGGCGCACGCGATGCTCGCGGAGCTGCCGGAGTCGCCGGCCCACCGCGCGCTGGCGTCGCTGGTGGACTACACGATCGAACGCGTGGGCTGAGGGCTTCGCCCAACCGCAGCGACGCGGTCACCGACCGTCGCGGGCCATCTCCTGCAGCCTGCGGATGCGTTCCGCGGTCGGCGGGTGGGTGGCGAACATCTTGGCCATCCGGTCGGTGGCACGGAACGGGCTCTCGATCATCATGTGCGACTGCGCGGCGATGTCGGGCTGCGGCGGCAACGGGGCGGCCTGCACGCCCCCCGAGATCTTCGCGAGCGCCGACGCCAGGGCGAGAGGGTCCCCGGTGAGTTCGGCGCCGGACTGATCGGCCTGGAACTCGCGTGATCGGGAGACGGCCAGCTTCACCAGGGTGGCCGCGATCGGTCCCAGGAGTGCGATCAGCAGCATGGCCAGCGGGTTGGGTGCGTTGTCTCGACCGCCGAACGCGCCCATGAACATCGCGAAATTGGCGAGGCCGCTGATGACCGCCGCCATCGCGCCGGCGATGGAGCTGATGAGGATGTCGCGGTTGTACACGTGCGACAGCTCGTGACCCAGCACGGCGCGCAACTCGCGCTCGTCGAGCAGGTGCAGGATGCCGGTGGTGCAGCACACCGCGGCGTTCTTGGGGTTGCGACCCGTCGCGAACGCATTCGGTGACTCGGTGGGGGAGATGTAGAGCGCGGGCATCGGCTGATGTGCCGTCGTCGCCAGCTCACGCACGATGCGGTACATGACCGGCGCCTGCAGTTCGGTGACCGGCTGCGCGTGCATCGCCTTCAGCGACATCTTAGCGCTGTTGAAGTAGACGTAGGCATTCATGCCGACGGCGACGACCACCGAGCCCCAGAGGATCAGAGGGCTCTGGAACAGCGCGCCGATGCCGACGATGATCGCCGACATCAGGCCCAGCAGAGCCGCCGTCTTCAAGCCGTTGAAATGCATCGGGTCCTCGTCTGTCCGGCGCCGCGGGTCTCGGGCTCCTCGGGCCGGTGCGAGACAACCCGCTGCCGGCCGAGGAGTGCTGGCGCCCTCATCCAGTCAAACGACGCAGCACCCGTCTGGGTTTCCGCGGACGGATTCCGTTTCGGGCGCAGGCGCGGATCAGCGGTAGTTGACGAACTGCAGGGCGATGCCGAAGTCCTCGCCCTTGAGCAGCGCGATGACCGCCTGCAGGTCGTCGCGCTTCTTGCTCGACACACGAAGTTCGTCGCCCTGGATCTGCGCCTTGACGCCCTTGGGGCCCTCGTCGCGGATCTTCTTGGAGATCTTCTTGGCGTGGTCGGAGTCGATGCCCTGCACGAGCGAGCCCGTGATCTTGAAGGTCTTGCCCGAGCCGACGACCTCGCCGGCGTCGAACGCCTTGAGGGAGATGTCGCGGCGGATCAGTTTCTCCTTGAACACCTCGAGGCCCGCCTGCGCGCGCTCCTCGGCGTCGGAGGTGATCACGATGTTCTCCTCGCCGGACCACTCGATGCCGGTGTTGGTGCCGCGGAAGTCATACCGCTGGGACAACTCCTTGGCAGCCTGGTTGAGGGCGTTGTCGACCTCCTGGCGGTCGATCTTGCTCACCACGTCGAACGATGAATCAGCCATGTCCGACAGGGTATGTCATGGCCATGGGAGTCCGGTTGACCAGCCGGTTTGCGCGTGGACGTGGTGTTCGTTGTATTCTTCACGGCGTTGTTCGAACGGCTGTCGCGACGGCCTGGGAGAGCGGCACGGCAGGTTGCCCGAGCGGCCAAAGGGAGCGGATTGTAAATCCGTCGCGCAAGCTACATAGGTTCGAATCCTATACCTGCCACAGCGTGGTCCATCTTCGCGAAACTGCACTTCAGACGGTCTCCGACCAGCGATTTGTCTAGCGCAGACGCGAGTGTGTAACCTCGTTAAGGCTCTCGGGCTCAACCGCCCGGGGCACGCCCCCTTAGCTCAGTCGGCAGAGCGTTTCCATGGTAAGGAAAAGGTCGACGGTTCGATTCCGTCAGGGGGCTCGCTGGACGAGAAGTCCGCGGGGCGGTGTAGCTCAGCTGGTTAGAGCGCACGACTCATAATCGTGAGGTCGAGGGATCGAGTCCCTCCACCGCTACACATCGGGTCCGACCGGAACCGAGCGCAAGGGTCGCAAGCCCTGAGGGAACTTCCGAACCCGACCACGTACCACCCGAAAGAAGGCAATCAAGTGGCCTCCTCAACAGATGTTCGCCCCAAGATCACCTTGGCCTGCGAGGTGTGCAAGCACCGTAACTACATCACGAAGAAGAACCGCCGCAACGATCCCGATCGCCTCGAGATCAAGAAGTTCTGCCCGAACTGCGGCAAGCATCAGGCGCACAAGGAATCGCGCTGACGCTGTCGTCGGCCTTTCCGAATTACATCCAGCAGCGGGCTGCCTCTCCACGAGGCGGCCCGTCTTGCTGTGGTGGGCCCGAAGGGAGTAGTGCTCAATGTCACAGGTAAGCGGAGCCGAGATCCGGGATCGTGCGGACGAGGCGTCGAACGGTGGTGCGAAGCCGACTCCCGAGGAGATCGCCGCCCACACCCAGAGCCTCGTCGGGTTCCACTACACCGTCGACGACTACTACGAGATCGGCCGCGAGGAGATCCGTAAGCACGCCATGGCCGTGCAGGATGCGCATCCCACGCACTGGAGCGAGGAAGGCGCCCGGGCCTTTGGCCACGATCGCCTGATCGCCGCACCCACTTACGTGTCCGTGCTCGGCATCATCGCCCAGCGCAAGCTGTTCGAGGACGTGATCACCGGCTACGACATGTGGCAGATCATGCAGACCGATCAGCGCCTGGTCTACCACCAGCCGATGAAGGTCGGGGATCGTCTGATCTGCGACGTCTCTCTCGAATCGTTCCGGCACGTCAGCAGCCCCGAGATGATCGACCTGATGGTCACCAAGAACGTCATCTGGAACCAGTACGACGAGCCGGTCATGACCACCTGGACGTCGTTGGCCGCGCGCCCCGGCATGGATGTCGATCCAGAACTCGAGGCCTCCCTCGACCACGTGATGATCAAGGTCGACGCCATCGGCGAATCCGGCCACACCGTCGAGCCGAAGGCCGGTCGTTATGACCTCGACGACCCGACGCAGTCGCCCGGTGCCTTCGGTGCCGTCGACTTCGACACCCTCACCGTGGGGCAGGAACTGACGCCCAAGCGCTATCTGCTGACGCGCGGCAACCTCGCGAACTATGCGGGCGTCGCCGGCGATCCCAACCCGATCCACTTCTCCGACCACGTCGTGAGCGCGGCCGGGATGGACGACGTGGTCGCCCACGGCATGCAGACGATGGGTCTCGGCGCGAGCTTCGTCTCCGAGTTCATCGGTGACCCGGCTGCCTTCTGCGAATACAACGTCCGCTTCACCAGCCCGGTGTACGTCCCCGCGGACGACAGCGTGGCCGTCGACTTCACCGGCAAGGTGAAGTCCCTCGATCCCGCGACCCGCCGCGGAACCATCGCGATCACCGCCAAGCAAGGCGATCGCCGCATCTTCGGGCGCGCTCAGGCGGTCATTCAATTCAATTGATCGGGCGTGATCGTCGCTGTTAGGGTCGCTACCCATGTACTCCGGCATCGCCTCGTTGAAGCTCTGGACTCGTCGCTGACGGCGACGAGTGCCTTGTGAGTCCCTCCCTGTAGTTCTCGTACGCCGTCCCGGTATCCGACGCCGGGCGGCACTGTCGTGTTGTCCGGCTCCCGACTCGATGAGAGCCCTGTTTCTCATCGGATGCAGACGAGCTGAGAACACATCCATGACTTCTGAACGCAGTTCCCACATGTCCGACCGGCAGCTGCCGACCGGTTCGGCCGCCCATGTCCGAGCCGAGGGCGTCAGCATCGTGCGCGGCGACCGCCGAGTCCTCCACGAGGTCGACGTGACCGTGTCCGTGGGGTCTCGGCTGGCCGTGGTCGGCGACAACGGTCGCGGCAAGACCACGCTGCTCCATGTCCTCGCCGGGACGATCAGTCCGGACGAGGGCACCGTCACCCGCGCCGGCAGCGTCGGGTTGGTCGAACAGGACCTGGCGACCGGCGACCGTCGAACCGTCGGAGACCTGATCTCCGATGCCGTCGGCGAGTCCCGCACGGCTCTGGCCAGATTCGAGGCGGCGACCGACGCGCTGGCCCGCGAGGAACCGGAGGCCGACGAGGCCTACGCTGCTTCGCTCGACCTGGTGACACGCCTCGACGCTTGGGATGCCGAGCGCCGTATCGACATCGCGCTCGCCGGGATGGCGGCCTGTACAGACCGCGAGCGACTCCTGTCGACCCTGTCGGTGGGCCAGCGGTACCGCGTGCGGCTCGCGGTGGTGTTGGGTGCGGCCACCGACCTGCTGCTGCTGGACGAGCCGACCAACCACCTCGACGCGGACTCGTTGACCTTCCTGACCCGCCGCCTGCGCGAACATCCAGGCGGTGTCGCGGTCATCAGTCATGACCGGGCGTTCCTGCGGGACGTCGCGACCGAGTTCCTCGATCTGGACCCCACGCGGGACGGGCGCCCGCGGTTCCATCGTGATGGTTACGACGGGTGGGTCGCGGGTCGAGCCCGGGAACGGGAGCGCTGGGTGCGCGACCATGCCGCGCAGCAGGCTGCCCACCAGGAACTCGTCCGGGCGGCCGGTGTCGCCCGCGGTCGTCTGCAGACCCACTGGACGCCTGGCAAGGGGACCGGCAAGCACCAGCGAGCGTCCCGGGCGGGCGGGGCCGTACAGCTGTTCAACCGCCGCGTCGAAGAACTGGAGCGGCATCGGATCACCGTCCCGGTTCCCCCCACGCCGTTTCGCTGGCCGGCGTCGGGAACGCGTGCCGGGCTTCGGCTCCTGGACGGATGGGATCTCACCGTCGACGGACGTCTCGACACGCCGGTGTCGGTCTCGCTCGTCGGAGGTTCACGCCTGCTTCTCGCCGGGGCGAATGGAACCGGCAAATCGACCCTTCTCGCGGTGCTGGCCGGACTGGTCCCGCCCGGTGGCGGCCGACTCGACGTACCACGAAGTACCCGGGTGGAGATCATGACGCAAGAGATCCCGCAGTGGGCGCCGGGGAGGACAGCCCTCGACATCATCGACGAGCAGCGACGTCGCCTCGACATGCGGGGCGACGATGCTCCGGCGTTGCGGAGCCTCGGGCTGCTCGACGCCGACGCCGTCCGCACGCCGGTGTCGAGGCTGTCACAGGGTCAGCAGCGACGACTTCACCTGGCGTCGTGTCTGATCGCCAGGCCGGACGTCCTGCTCCTCGACGAGCCGACGAATCATCTCTCGGCAGGCCTCGTCGACGAGCTGACCAACGGCCTCGACCAGGCAGACTGCGCGGTCGTGGTGGCCACGCATGACCGGCAGATGCGGCGGGATCTCGACAGCTGGCCGGTCATCGAACTCATCGGTGGGCCTGTGACCTGAACGACGGTCTGACGGCGCGGGTGTACGGTCGTCGGGGGAGCGGAGGCGAGCTCGTTTTGGGTCCGCCGCCCCGGTGATCTACACTGAAGTGTCTGATTGATTCAGACTTGCGCGCTACCCATAGGGTGGCGCGTTGGTTTTGTCGGCGACGAAACGCCGGCGGGTCGCGAGACCGGATCGAGAAAGACGGCAACGCCGACCACCCCGGTGGGGGCGTCGCAAAGGGGCGTAGCTCAATTGGCAGAGCAGCGGTCTCCAAAACCGCAGGTTGCAGGTTCAAGTCCTGTCGCCCCTGCCCTGGTGAAGGGCACACGCTGACGAGAGGACCGCGAAGTTGAGCAAGCGAGACCGGGCCGCCCGCGCCAAAGACGCCGCAGAGGGTTCTGCGGCCGATTCGGCTGCGGCTGAGCTCGACGGTCGCGACGAGGCCACCGACGCGGGAACGGTCGACGAGACGTCGACCGAGACCGCCAAGGAGCTGCGTCCGTCCGGTAAACGCTCTGCTCGCGGGCGTCGCTCGTCGGCGGGTGCAACCGATGGTGACACCGACTCCGGATCGGGGTCCGTCGCCGTCAAGGAACGCAAGACCAAGAAGAAGGCGTCTGCCGGGGAGAGCCGGAATCCGATCGTCAAGATCTGGCTCTTCCTGACGCAGGTCGTCGCCGAGCTGAAGAAGGTCATCTGGCCTACGCGGCGCGAGATGATCACCTACACGATCGTCGTGCTCGTGTTCGTCATCGTGATGACCGCGTTCATCTCCGGCCTCGACCTCGCCTTCGCCAAGGGCGTCCTCTGGTTGTTCGGCTGACCCACGCGGTGGGCTCGGCCGGCGACGAGGAGTACGACCGCCAGATGAACCATAAGGAGCGTGGGCTGCAGTGAGCACCCCGGAGAACGAACTCGCCTCGACCGATTCCGTCGACGTGGCCGATGCCGACGTCGACGCAGCCGATGTCGACGCGGCCGTGACCGACGCGGTGGACACCGAGGGTGACGCGGTTGCCGACGACGCTGTCGTCGAGGGTGACGAGGCCGCGGCCGAGGACACGGTCTCCGAGGATGCCGCCGACGCCACTGATGCGGACGCCGACGCAGCTCCGGCCGAGGAAGCCCCGGGTGAAGAAGCCGAGGTCGATCCGGTCGAGGAACTGCGCAAGCAACTCCGGCGCGCCCCCGGTGACTGGTACGTGATCCACAGCTACGCCGGCTACGAGAACAAGGTGAAGGCCAACCTCGAGACCCGCGTGCAGAACCTCGACGTCGGCGACTACATCTTCCAGGTCGAGGTGCCGACCGAAGAGGTCACCGAGATCAAGAACGGCCAGCCCAAGAAGGTCAACCGCAAGGTGCTGCCGGGTTACATCCTCGTCCGCATGGAACTCAACGACGAGTCGTGGGGCGCCGTGCGCAACACGCCGGGCGTGACCGGTTTCGTCGGGATGACCAGCAAGCCGTCGCCGCTGTCCCTCAACGAGGTGCTGCAGTTCCTGATGCCGCGCACCGAGGCGAAGAAGCCCGCCGCATCGCGCGGGTCCGCGGCCGACGGTGTCGAGGCCGCAGCGGCAGCAGCGTCGAACGTCATCGAGGTCGACTTCGAGGTCGGCGAGTCGGTCACCGTCATGGACGGCCCGTTCGCCACGCTTCCCGCGTCGATCAGCGAGGTCAACGCCGAGCAGCGCAAGGTCAAGGTGCTCGTGTCGATCTTCGGTCGTGAGACGCCGGTCGAGCTCGGGTTCAATCAGGTCGAGAAGATCTGACCCTTCGAGGCTCGCTTCGCTCGCACCTCAGGGAGCGGGAGAAGCAGACAAACACAGACTTTCACGTCTCCAGCGGGCGTGAATTCGCAAGGAAACAAGCAAGGAACAGAAGATGCCTCCCAAGAAGAAGAAGCTCGCCGGGATCATCAAGCTCCAGATCTCGGCAGGCCAGGCCAACCCGGCCCCGCCCGTGGGTCCGGCGCTCGGTCAGCACGGCGTGAACATCATGGAGTTCTGCAAGGCGTACAACGCGGCGACCGAGTCGCAGCGCGGCAACGTCATCCCGGTCGAGATCTTCGTGTACGAAGATCGCTCCTTCGACTTCAAGTTGAAGACCCCGCCGGCTGCGAAGCTCCTCCTGAAGGCCGCCGGCCTGCAGAAGGGCTCGGGCGAGCCCCACACCAACAAGGTCGGCAAGGTGAGCATGGACCAGGTCCGTGAGATCGCCAAGACCAAGGCCGAAGACCTCAATGCCAACGACATCGACCAGGCCGCGAAGATCATCGCCGGCACTGCTCGGTCCATGGGCATCACGGTCGAGGGCTGATCTCCACTTACGAACATCCCGTGGGAGGGCCGGCTCGGCCCGCACCACACACCCCGCCGACTGACGGCGGAGAAGGAACAGAGCAATGAGCAAGAAGAGCAAGGCCTACGCGGCCGCGGCCGAAAAGGTCGACAAGACCAAGCTGTACAGCCCGCTGGAGGCTGTGGAGCTGGCCAAGGACACGTCGTCGAAGAACACCGACGCGACCGTCGAGGTCGCGATTCGGCTGGGCGTCGACCCCCGTAAGGCAGACCAGATGGTTCGAGGCACCGTCAATCTGCCGCACGGTACGGGTAAGACCGCCCGCGTGATCGTGTTCGCCGCAGGCGACAAGGCCGCCGAGGCCACCGCCGCCGGTGCCGACGAGGTCGGCGCCGAGGATCTGATCGAGCGCATCCAGGGCGGTTGGCTGGACTTCGACGCCGCGATCGCCACCCCGGATCAGATGGCCAAGGTCGGCCGCATCGCGCGTGTCCTCGGACCCCGCGGCCTGATGCCGAACCCGAAGACGGGCACCGTGACCACCGACGTCACCAAGGCCGTCAACGACATCAAGGGCGGCAAGATCAACTTCCGCGTCGACAAGGCTGCGAACCTGCACTTCGTCATCGGCAAGGCGTCGTTCGACCCGGCCAAGCTGGCCGAGAACTACGGCGCTGCGTTCGACGAGATCATGCGCGCCAAGCCGTCGGCTGCCAAGGGCCGCTACATCAAGAAGGTCACCGTCTCCACCACGACGGGCCCGGGCATCCCGGTCGACCCGGCGGTCACCCGCAACTTCGCGGAGGCACCGCAGGCCTGATCTCGCATCAGGCGTACTGAACACCCACGAGGGGCCCGGCATTTCGATGCCGGGCCCCTCGTGTTGTTTCTGCGTGGTCCGCTCGCCGTGTCGCGTGCACTCACGCGTGGTCGGCGAGGATGCGTGCGAGGGCTGCTTCGACCGGGGTCAGTGGTGGGGTGGTGGGATGCTTCGGCAGTGTTCGCGGGTGGACGAGTTCGCGGTAGGCGAGTTCGAGACGCCGACCGCTGTCGCCATTGCCGACGGCGTCGGGGCGCGACTGGTCGCCGGGCCCTTTGCCCCCTGAGGAGCGCCCGAAGCTTGCGGAGGGCGCGTCACGAAGGGTCCGGCGACCGAGTCTGCGAAACCCTCGGGTGGTCGGTCCGTGGATCTCGGCGCGTATGTCGCGTAGGTGTTCGGCGAACCGCCGGGGTATGTCGGGTCGGCGGTTGAGGTGTTCGGGGTTGGGTGGTGCGCCGGGTTCGGCGTTGAGTCGCCAGATGCAGCGGCCTTCGTCGGGTCCGGTCCGTGCGATTCGGGTGGTGTATTGCCCGGGTGCGTCGCCGACCATGCGGTTGTGTCGTGGGCAGGCGGGTGCGAGGTCGTCGATGTCGGTGAGACCGCCCTTGGCCCAGTCCTTGTGGGCGTGATGGAGTTCGACCTGGGTGGCGGGCTGATCGCAGCCGGGTGCCGAGCACACTTCACCGTCGGGGCGCGCGAAGGACACGAGGCGTTGTTCGCGGGTCGCCAGACGTCTGCCTCGCCCGAAGTACAGCGGGACGGCGGTGGCGTCCTTGAAGATCGCCAACCACGGCTGAACCTCGCCGGCCATCGCGACTAGGTCAGCGATGGGCAGCAGGGTGCCGGTGGCGGTGGTGGCGAGTCCGGCTTCGCGGATCAGGTCGCCCAGATCGGCTTTGATGATCAGATGGGCGGGCAGGCCGCGGTGCGACGTTCCGAGAATCCCGTCGGCGAAACCGGCGGCCAGTGCGGCGTCGAGGGCGTCGTGATTTGTCTGGGCGGGGGTGCGTTGGTCGCGGTCGGCTGCGGTGGCCAGGGCGTCGGGGTCGGCGGTGCCGGCCGGTCCGCTGGGTGAGGCGGGGTCGTCGGGGTTGTTGAGTCCGGGTTTGCCCCAGACGGCGAACATCATCGTGAGCCGGGCGTGGAGTGCGGGAGTGAGGGTGCCGGAGATGGTGGCGGTGCCGTCGGCGCGTTGGCGTCCGATCCACAGGCCGCGGCGCCGTTTCTGGTCGGTGTCGTCGGACAGGGTGCCGTCGGGGTCGAGGTGAGCGAGGAGCCGCGCGCCGAGTTGGGTGATGTCGGCGGGTGTGTGATCGGCGGCGATCTCGGCCATCTGACGCTCGGCAGCGACTTTCACATCATGCTCGACGGCGTGGGGAATCCGGTCGAGGACATCGAGGGCGGCCTGCACGTGTGCAGAGCCAACCGCTCCCGCAGCGAACGCCTCAGCGAGGCAGGGGTGTTCGGGCGGTAGGACCTCGCCGCCGAGGCTGGTGCGGGTGGCGGTGGCGTCCATCTGCTTACGACGCCGCATCGGGTTCGACACCCGCAGCCGATGGGTCATGAACTGCATGAGCGTGCGGCAGCCGGCCTTGCGGGGCAGGTCGCGAGCCTCGACCTGATCGATCTGCCGGTCACCGGCGACTGTCAACCGTGCGATGGCACGTTCGGTCTCGGCTGCCACGTCAGTCAACTCGGCGTCGGCACATGGCGCCAGGTCCACGGACTGCAGTTCGTCGAGGATCGCATGCAACTCGGTGACGAGTTCGACGGCTCGCGGTTTCGGCGTGGCTGATTCGTCAGACATGGCCACCCCCCGAGAACCGTTGCTGCGAATGTACGTTCGAGTGTACACCGACACGGCTACATCGCAACCTCTAAAGCTCTGTTGTGCAACGGTATTCGTCGGCCAAGAGTTGTCGGTGCCTCATGGTAGGGGCCTGAATGCAGTCAGGTGTTGCGAACATCGACGGTGGGCGCACTGGATCCCCCAGGGGCGGCGGCACGACAATCGCCGCCGCCCGCGTGCTCTACGGGCGTTCGGCGACTCACTGCAGCCAGTTGTTGCCCCCGAGGTCCAGCTGCGCGACGTCGAGGCTCGGGGTGATTCCGGATTCCGGTGCGAGGCCGTGGTTCTCGAGGACATTGCGCATGATCTCGGCGGCGTCGATGTTCAGCGGGCTCGACACCCACATTGCGTACGGCAGGTTCACGAATCGGTTCTCGCGTACCGCCTTGAGATTGCGGCTGGCCGGGTTGGACCGCAGCGCGGCGATCTTCTCCTCGACCGTCTGACCGGGGTAGTCCACGAACACGATGACGTCGGGGTCCGCGGTGGTGAGCCGTTCCCAGCTGACGGCGGTCCACGTGTCGTCGATGTCCTCGGTCGCATTGCGGGCGCCCGCGGCGTCGATGATGCCCTGCGGGCCGCCGTAGGACCCGGAGGAGAAGATGGTGTCGGAGACGCTGTCGAAGACGAAGACCGTGGGCTTGTCGGCGGGTTGCGGTGCGGCGCGGAGCTTCTCGAGGCGGTCGGCGACCTCGTCGGCCGCGGCGGCGCCCTGGTCCGGGTTGCCGGTGATGGTTCCGATGTTGCGCAGGTCGGTGTCGAGCGCGACCCACGGGTCCATGGTGCCGCGCTGCGCCTCACCCTCGACCTGCCGGCACGCCTCGGACAGCTGGTAGACGTCGATGCCGTGGGATGCGAGGATCTCCGGCGTGATCCCGCGGGACTCGCTCATGCCGTAGTTGTATCCGGCATAGAGCACCTGGGGCTTCGCGGCGACGATGTTCTCGAGCGTGGGACGCTCGGCCGCGACCTCGTTCAGGGTGTCCACCTGAGGTCCGTACTCGAGCCGGAGAACATCTTTGTCGCGGGCGAGCGCACTGACCGCCACCATGTTGTCGCGGGCGCCCGCCGCCAGGGCGATCGCGATCATGCCACCGTCGTTGACGAACAGCCGGTCGAGCGGCTGGGGGAAATCGACGTCGGCTCCACAATTGGCCACCGTCACAGTGTTTTCGGTGGCCGCGGTGCTGTCGGTCGAGCATGCGGCAACCGCGCCCAGGGTCAGTGCGGCGACCAGGACGGCGGCGGTCGGGTGGACTCGGGAGGTGCGCGTACTCAAGGGATGTCCTCTCACAGGGTGTCTGTCGTCAGAGCTCGGGGAGCAGAAGTGTTGGGGGAGTTCAGCAGGAGGTGTGGCAGGCCCGTCGCCGGGTGGGTGACAACGGTCCCGGACACCTCGAAGACGGCCGCCAGCAGATCCGGCGTCAGCACGTCGACGGGTCGGCCCTGGGCGACCACGCCGCCGTCGGACACCACTGCGACACAATCGAAGTGCCGCAGGACGAGG
This sequence comes from Gordonia sp. ABKF26, assembly GCF_041103195.1. Taxonomy (NCBI): domain Bacteria; kingdom Bacillati; phylum Actinomycetota; class Actinomycetes; order Mycobacteriales; family Gordoniaceae; genus Gordonia; species Gordonia sp. ABKF26. Next base: position 4,830,883 of record NZ_JBGCVZ010000003.1, on the reverse strand, counting down.
TCGAGGTCGTGCATCGCTGCCAGCACGGTGGCGTCGAGTTCGTCGAGGATCTCCATCAGCCGCAGGCGCCAGGCCGCGTCCAGATGATTGGTGGGTTCGTCGAGCACCAGGATCGGCGTCTGCTGTGCGAGTGCACGGGCGAGGACGACGCGATGCCGCTCGCCACCGGACAGGTGGGTGCACGAGCGGGCGCCCCAGCCGTCGAGGCCGACCTGCGCGAGCACCGCGCCGACCACCGTCGAGTCGTCGGCGTCCCCGGTGGACCAGGCCGACCGGTACGGGGTCCGGCCCAGGCCGACCGCCTCCGCGACCGTCAGTTCGGCCGAGGGCTGTTCCTCCTGGCCCACCACCGCTATCGAGCGGGCCCGCTGCCGCGACGGGAGTCGATGCAGGTCCTCGCCACCCACGTCGATGGTGCCGGCGACGGGACGTTCGAGCCCACACAGCGTGCGCAACAGGGTGGTCTTGCCGGAACCGTTGGGGCCGACGATGGCCAGTCGGGTGCCCGCCGGGACGTCGAGATCGACATCGCGCAGGACGACGCGGCCGCCCCGTCGACACGCGAGTGCGTTCGCGCGCAACGCCATCGAGCGGATCGGTGGTGGATTGGTCATGAGCCGCCGCCGAACACATACTGGCGTCGACCCATGAGGAACAGGAAGATCGGCGCGCCGATCAACCCGGTGACGATGCCCAGGGGCATCTCCCGAGGCGCGGCCGCGACCCGCGAGATGACGTCGACCCACACCAGGAACAGCGCGCCGCCGCATACCGCCACCGGCAGCATCGCGCGGTGGGTGGCGCCGACGAGCAGCCGGGCGGCGTGCGGGACGATCAGACCGACGAAGCCGATCCCACCCGCCACCGCGACGAGCACGCCCACCAGGACGCCCTGGATCCCGAAGAGCGCGTTGCGCATCGCGCGTACCGGTACACCCAGCGACGTCGCGGTGTCGGTGCCGGCCGCGTAGGCGTCGAGCCAGGAGTGGATGGCGAGCATCGCCACGATGGTGACCAGCACGACCACCCCGGCGATCTGCACCTTCGCCCAGGTGGCGCCGGCGACGCTGCCGAGCATCCAGAACATCACGTTGTCGGCGGCGTGGGGATCCGCGGCGGTGAACACGAGGAGCGACGACAACGCCATGAACGCCGAGGACAACACGACGCCGGACAGGATGAGTCGCAGCGCGGTCAACCCGCCCTGGGCGCGGGCGACGAGGTACACCGTGACGGTGGCCGCGAGCGCGCCGAGGAGCGCGCCGCCGGAGAGTGCCCACACCCCGAGGCCGCCCAGCACGCCGAGGGTCATGACGGCGGTGGCCCCGACCGCCGCGCCGGCGGACACGCCGAGCAGGTACGGCTCGGCGAGGGGGTTGCGGACCAGGGCCTGCATGAGAGCGCCGGCCAGTGCGAGTCCGGCGCCGACGAGCGCGGCCAGGACGGACCGCGGCAGCCGGAGATCCCAGATGATCACCGCGTGCGCGGAATCGGTCTCGGCGCCGGTCAGGCGTCCGGCGACGGTGTGCCAGACGTCGCCGACGGGGATGGTCTCGGCGCCGAACGCGGTGGCCAGGGCGATGCTGAGGAGCGTGAGGACGAGCAGAACTGCGGCTAGCGGCGTCGACGGGAGTCGCCGTACCGGCGGGGCGGTGGCGATCTCGGTCGTGCCGTCGATACGACGGGACACGGACTGTACTGCCTTACGGTCTGGGTATCTGTGCGCGAGATACACGGTGGACTCGAGCGAGAGCGGCCGGTATTCGGACTCGGGTTCGTCCGGAGCCGGCGCCTTCCCGGGTCGCCCCAGTGGCTGTGTGCCGGTTCCGTCCCCCATACCGCTGCGCGCCAGTCCCGGATTCGCACCGGATTCCCTGACACCCACGTGTGCGGGTGTGACCGTTCTCGCCGCACACGCTATCAACACCGTCCAGCGGATCGGTGGGCGGTCGGCGTGCGTCCCCGGACAGCGGCCGTGCGAGGACCTACGCTGGATGCCGACGATCGATGAACCCGACGCGGAAACGGTGAACCGATGGACGTACGAGACACGAAGCTGGCCATCATCGGGGCGGGTGCGGTGGGCACCGCGATCGCCTACTCCTCGCTCATCCGGGGTGTTGCACGGACCATCGCGCTCCTCGACATCAACGCCGCGAAGGTGACCGCCGAGGTGCTCGACATGTCCCACGGGCTCGAGTTCGTCCCGCGTGCCGACATCATCGGCTCCGACGACGTGTCGGTGTGCGCGGACGCCGACGTCGTCGTCTTCACCGCCGGTGCGAAGCAGAAGCCGGGTCAGTCGCGTCTCGAATTGGCCGAGGCCACAATCGGTCTGACGCGCGCCATCCTCCCGGGGGTGCTCGAGGTGGCCCCGAATGCGATCTACGTGATGGTCACCAATCCGGTCGACGTCGTCACCTACGCCGCCCAGCAGATCAGCGGGTTGTCGCCCAGCCGGATCTTCGGCTCGGGCACCGTGCTCGACTCGTCCCGGCTGCGTTTCCTCATCGCGCAGCATTGCGGTGTCGCGGTGCAGAGCGTGCACTCCTACATCGCCGGCGAGCACGGCGACACCGAGATCCCGCTGTGGAGCTCGGCGACGATCGGTGGGGTGCCGCTGACGTCGTGGACCCCGCTGCCCGGTCGTCCGGCGCTGGATGTGGTTGCACGCGAACGCATCCACCACGAGGTCGTGCATGCCGCCTACACCATCATCGAGGGCAAGGGGGCCACGAACTATGCGATCGGTCTGGCGTCGACGCGCATCGTCGAGGCGATCCTGAACAACGAGCACCGGGTGCTGCCGGTGTCGACGCGGACCGACGGGATCGAAGGACTCGACGGAGTGTGTCTCTCGCTGCCGACCGTCGTCGACCGCGGCGGCGCCCAGACCCGGCTCGACGTCCCGCTCTCGGATGCGGAGCGAGCCGGTCTGCTCGCGTCGGCGGAGACGCTGCGGGGGATGCAGGCCCGGTTCGGGCTGTAGTCGGGGTCAGGCCGGCACGGTGGTGCGCAGGAACTGCAGCTGGTCGGCGACGACCTTCTCGAAGTCCTCGCCGATGTAGATGTCGAAGTGCCCGACCGGGTATCGGATGACCCGGGCTCCGGGTGCGCGCCGCGCGTAGGCGATCGTCGAGCGTGCCGGTGCCACCGTGTCCCCGTCGCACACGCACAGCAGGGTCGGGCAGTCGAGATCTTTCAATGCCCGGCCGGGTGAGTGCAACGGAATGGTCAGTCCGACCCGCGCGGCCACCTCGTTGGGCAGTTCGAGACCGTCGGGAACCAGTGGGAGATATCCCGACACCGCGTCCGGTGCGGTCATCAGCGCCGCCGATCCCGGTTCGCCGGCCAGGCCGACCATGACCGGCGGCCTGCGCAGTGCGGATCCGGCCAGATCCGCGAGTGCCCGAACGGTCACCTTCGCCCCGGACACCACGCCCAGGGCCGCGGTCGACGCAGGTCCGCTGGTGAATGGGCACTGGGAGATCACCGCTGCCACCCGGCCGTCGCGTTTGCCGGCGACGAGCACGTGTCCGCCGCCGAAGGAGGTGCCCCACAGCACTATTCGTGAGGTGTCGACGCCGGCGAGAGTTCGTGCGAAGGCGATCGCCGCGGCCCAGTCATCGAGCTGACGGCGAATGGACAGGAGCTGGCGCGGTTCGCCGTCGCTGTCCCCGAAGTGGCGGTAATCGAAGACCAGACAGGAGTATCCGGCTTCGGTGAACCGTTCGGCGAAGGCATCGAGCCGCATCTGCCGGACCCCGCCGAGGCCGTGTGCCATCACGATGACCGGGGCCGGTGTGGCTCCCTCGGGCCGGTACCACCATGCTCGGCACGTCGTGCCGTCCGAATCGAACTCGACGTCGTTCCTGATCATCGTTCCCCCGCTGGTCGATGTGTGGCCTGGGCGGACTTTATCAACACACGTTGTCATGCAACAGAGGCGGCGGCCCCCGCGACCGTGGACCTTGTTCGCTCGGCGTGTCCGTCGGCCGGACCAATCTTCGCGTCGAGCGCGTCTTTCATCGACCGGACCCCGTAATGTCACCTCGTCACGATGAGGTGTCGGGGGACACACAGAAGAAGGTCAAGCACGATGCGTTGCTCGCGAAAGATGGTTCTCGGATTCCTGGCCGCGGCGTCCATGACGGTCGCTCCGCTGATGGTGGCGGCGCCCGCCTCGGCGGCAACCGATTACGCCAACTGCTCAGAACTCAACGCCGACTATCCGCACGGTGTCGGCCAGACGGGCGCCGTCGACTCCACGTCGGGTACCCCGGTCACCACCTTCACCGTCGACGACGACCTGTACAACGCGAACTCCGAGTCCGATCGCGACAAGGACGGCATCGCCTGCGAGAAGCGCTGAGCGCGACCAGCGGCTGACGACGTCGCGGTCGACGTGCGCCTGCCGCCGGACATGCAGGCGTTAGATTCGTGCTCATGGCGGCCCGACTCGACAGGTTTCTGAGCAGCGCACACCCGGACATCGCGATCGCGGCCGCGCTGCTGTTCGTGGCCGGCTTGATCGACGCCATCGCGTTCTTCGTGCTCAAGGGCAGCTTCGTCGCCTTCATGTCGGGCAACTCCACCATCATGGGTGCCTCGGCCGCGGCGGGCCGGTGGTCGACCATCGCTCTCGTCGCCGGACTCGTGGTCGCGTTCTTCAGTGGTGCTGCCGGGGGTGCGGCGATCAGCCGCTGGGGCGGGAACCACGCTCCGGTGTGGATTCTCGGGGCGGTGACCGGCGCGCTTCTCGCCGGCACCGTCGTCGCGCTCACCGCGTCGCCGACCGCCGGGATGGTCGTCGTCGCGGTGGCCACCGGTGCGATCAACTCGGCGCTGTCGCACACGTCGACAGTGCAGGGCGGACTGACCTACGTCACCGGCACCCTGGTGAGGTCGGCACACGAACTGGTCGCGTCACTGGGCACCGATCGGCCGTGGGCATGGGTGGCGGTGTTCTGGATGTGGCCGGTGTTCGTGCTCGGCGCGGTGTGCGGTGGATTCGCCGAACGACACTGGGGTGTCGCCGGGCTGTGGGCCGGGGTCCTGATCGCCGCCTGCGCCCTGCTCTTGCGCGTCGTCGAGACGTCGTCTCGAGGCAATTCGCGCTCAGAGGGAACCGAACGGGCCGCTGGATAGTCTGAAACACATGCGCGACGACAAGCTGCTCACCCGGATCTCGGCCCTTCTGCGTCAGGCGGAGAACACCGACAACGAGCACGAGGCCGAGACCTTCATGCAGGCCGCCCAGCGGCTCGCGACCGCATCGTCGATCGACCTGGCCGTGGCCCGCGCCCATGATCCCGCGGCGCGCAAGAAGGTCACCCCCATCAGTCGGCAGATCGCCATCGGCGAACCGGGCAAGCGTGGACTGCGCACCTACGTGCAACTCCTCGTGGCCATCACCGCTGCCAACGACGTGACCGTCGACGTGGCGAGCAACTCGACCTTCGTCCTCGCCTACGGCTACGAAGCCGACATCGACGCCTGCGAAGCCCTCTACACGTCTTTGATCGTGCAGATGGTCGCTGCCAGCGACGCGTACCTGCGATCGGGGGCGTACAAGGGCGAGACGTTCGCGCGGGTCGTCACCCGGGGGAGCGGGTGGCGTGCCCGGCGGGTGATCGAGGAGAAACCGCTGTCGCCGATCACGGCGCGCCTGAACTTCCAGTCGGCGTTCGCCGAACGCATCGGCAAGCGTCTCACCGAGGCCCGCGATGCAGCCCGTGCCGAGGCCATCGCCGCCGAACGCGACTCCGGCGAGTCGACTCGTTCGACGGCGGTCGCGTTGCGCAACAAGGAGATCGAGGTGACCGACTTCTATCGGACGGAATCGAGCGCGCGCGGCACCTGGCGTCCGTCGAGCGCGTCCGCGGGATACTCGGAGGCCGCGCGCCGGGCCGGCGACCACGCGGGACGACGGGCGAAGATCGGTGCCGACCGGGAATTCGGCGGCGCCCGCGGCGCGCTCGAGGGTTAGGGCTCGACGCCGGCGGCGGAGTCCTCCGCGGGCCTCGCGCCGGGCCGGTCGTACCACGCCACCGACGGTTGCGGGACGAACGGTGTCGGGGTGCCCGCCCACCGCCGCACCCATCGGCCGACGCGCCCCTCGTCGGTCGCCGCGGCGTGCACGACGATGGCGGTGACCACCAGGATCAGTGCGAACACGAACAGCCAGCTGATCGCGACGAAGACGATGCCGAGGGTGCCGTAACTGCGGATCGTGCCCGCGGCCAATGTCGGCAGCGCGACGCGGCTACCGGCGAGCAGCACGGTGATGAGGAGGCCGGTGCCGAGTCCGTTGAGGACGAGCAGCTTCATCGGCACCTGCGACGACACCAGGAGCCGGGGGATGAACGTGAACGTGGCCGACCAGATCAGCAGGGTCACGGCGGCGACCAGCACGATCCCCAGGACGCCGTGGTCGCCGACATGCACGCCGAAGATCGAGGTGGCCTGCAGTCCGGTGGACAGGCCCTGCACGGTCACCGCCGCGGGAATGAGGAAGACGACGACGACCCACCGCCAGAAACTGCGCCACGGCAGTTTGGCGACGTCCCAGATCGACACATACATTCGGCCGAGGGCACGGGACAGGGAGGTGGCGCCGGCGATGGTCATCAGCGCACCGATGATGCCGAAGGTCGTGGCCGATGTCGGGTCGTCGATCGTGGGCGCGTCGAGACTGCTGGCGGGGATACCGAGTTCGGTGAGCGCGTCGTCGACGACGTCGGTGCCCGGCAGGGTGAGCACGAGGATCACGATCGGGAGGATCGAGGTGAAGGCCTGCGCTGCCAGCGTCATCGATCGGTCGGTGAGGTTCCCCCGGGCGATGTCGATGACGATGCGGAGCACCAAGGAGGCGCCGGGCAGTCGCATCACGCGCTCGCGAACTGCATCGAGATCGGGACGGCGCATGAACTCTCCCATCGGCTCCGGGTTCCGTCCTCATCATGGGCGATGCCGTGACTGAACGAGACGCCGGGCGCGCAAGATTCTACGAGGCCGAACACCTCGTGCACCGTCTGTTCGACAACGTGTCGTCGTCGCGGACGGTGCAGCTCGCCGGCACCGAGGTGACTCTCCCCGCCGAGGTTCGGTTCGCCTCGATCGACGCCGTCGACGACTACGTGCGCAGGGTGCTCGAGCTACCCGGGGTGCGGTCGAGCTTCGAGCGTGCGGCTCAACCGGTCTCGGTCCGCGAGCGGCGCGGCCAGCGGTCCGCGCACTACGCCGCCCGGGTTCGCAGATCCGACGGCGTGCCGGTCGGCGCCGAGATCGCCATCCCGTCCGCGGCCGAGGGGCGCTGGGCGCTGCGCGAACTGGTGGTGCTCCACGAGCTCGCCCACCACCTGGACGGCACGACCGGTCCGGCGCACGGACGCGGATTCGTGCTGACGCTCATCGAACTCGTCGGGCTCGTACTGGGGCCCGAAGCCGCGTTCGTGTATCGCGTCGTGCTGTCGGACTCCGGAGTCGGCTGACCGGCAGATCCACCGCCGATCGACAGGTCCACCCCCGGGTATGGACTGCTCCCCGGGAGTTGGACTGAAAATCAGTTTCGACTACCCGGGGAGAGTTGTATGCATCCACGTAGTTCGTTGTCGGTGGAGCAGCGTGAGCGGGCGGTAGCCTTTTTCGAGGAAGGTTTCGCTGATCGCTGGGTCGCTAGGAAGGTAGGCGCGTCACGCGATGCGGTGAAGACGCTGTATCAGCGTTGGCGAATTCATGGCAGGGGTGCATTGGTGGAGAAGCGAGTCCAGGGCACGTACTCATTCGAGTTCAAAGTCGCTCTGGTGCAGCGTTTCCTGGCCGGCGAGAACGCGCTCACGCTCAGTCAAGAGGCCGGCCTGTCCTCCCCTCAACAGCTCAAAGCGTGGGCGCGAATCTACCGTCGTGACGGCGTCGATGGGCTCAAACCCAAGCCGCGTGGCCGCCCTCGCACCCAGCCGGTCGAAGAGCTCAGCGAGCTGGAACAGTTACGTCGGGACAACGAGCGGTTGCGGGCGGAGAACGCATACTTGGGAAAATTGCAGGCCTTGAGGCAGCAGCACCGACGGTCCTGAAGGTTCACGCCGTCGTCTCCCTCAAGGCAGAACATCGACTGGGCGATCTGCTCGCCGCGGCTGGGCTGGCACGCTCGACGTTCTTCTACCACCAGGCCCGACTCGCCCGCCCCGACCCATGGGAACAGACCAAGGCCGCGATCAGCGAGATCTTTCACGCCAACAAGGGCCGGTACGGCCACCGGCGAGTACACCGCGAGTTGGTCAACAGTGGCGAGCAGATCGCGAAGAAGACCGTGCTGGCGCTGATGCGTCAGCTCGGTCTGGCCTGTCAGGTCCGCCGGCGTCGTTACGTGTCGTACCAGGGCCAGACCGGGGTCATCGCCGACAACCTACTCAACCGCGACTTCACCGCCGAGGCGCCCAACCAGAAGTGGGTCACCGACGTGACCGAGTTCCATATCGGCGAGAACAGGCTGTACTTGTCACCGATCTTGGACCTGTACAACCGCGAGATCATTGCCTACTCGATCAGTCGATCGCCGAATCTAGATCTGACCCACTCGTCTTTGCGGGCCGCACTTGCCACCCTCGAACCCGGCCAGCGCCCGTTGGTGCACTCCGATCAAGGTTTCCAATACCAGCACAAAACTTGGGGACGTTTACTCGCCGAAGCCGGTGCGCAGCAATCGATGTCACGTAAAGGGAACTGCTACGACAATGCCGTGATGGAAGCGTTCTTCGGACACCTGAAGGAGGAATGCTTCCACCACGTCACCTACCTCGACACTCAAGCCCTCGAGGCCGCCCTGCATGACTACATCCATTGGTACAACTACAACCGCACCTCCGAACGCCTCGAGGGTCTAAGCCCGGTGCAATACCGGACTCAGACCCTCGTGGCGTAACCTCCCGAATTACCAGTCCAACTCCTGGGGACCAGTCCAGGTACGGCGGTGGACCTGTCGACCAGTGATGGATGTGCGCGAGTCCTAACGCGTCGTCGCCTCCCGGTCGGCGGCTCGCTGGAACTCGAGATCGTCGGATGCGCAGGCCAGACAGATCGGCGCGTGACCCGCGGACGGGTCGCGGTCCATCTCGTAGGCGATGTAGCTGTCCTCGCAGCGATGGCACCGGATGCGTGCCTCCCACATGTCGTCGACCTCGTCGCGGGGATCGTGCGGACGCACCATGGTGAACCAGCCCTCGCGGCGGAACGCCAGAGCCACCGCATAGATGAGACCGGCCACGACGAACGCGATGGGTGACGCCCAGACGGCGCCGAAGGTGCCGCCGAACAGGACGAGTGCGATGCCGATCACGGACGCGACCGCCCACGCGCCCACGCCTGCTGGGTTCACCGTCGGGACTCGACCCGGACGGAACTCCAGCGAATCGGCCGGGATCCTGCGCAGACGCATCCAGCCGATGTGCGTCAGCGCGATGGCGACCCACCCCACGATGAGGACACCCTGGTACTGCAGGGAAGTGGTGATCCAGGACAGCACGTTGGTCAGCATCATCAGGTAGACGATCACCGCGACGACACCTACCCAGAAGGTCCTGGGCATCGAGAACTTGACGGTCCGGGCGAAGAAGTTCTGGAAATTGGTGGACGCCAGGTAGAAATTGCCGCTGTTGACCCGAGTCTGGCTGACGACGACCCACAGCAGACCCCAGATCCCCATCATGCCGACGATCCCGAGGATCGCCGACTCCTCCGAGAGAGGTCCGGCGATGGTGATGGTCTGGGCGAGGAACATCCCGACAGCCGCGTTGACCAGGAGCGTGACGACATAGAACGGGGTGCCGAAGGACACGCGGGCATTGAAGCCGGCATCCTGCGGGCGGCCGAATCGGGCGTAGTCCCAGGCCATCATGGTGACGACCCAGACGCCCATGTAGATGACGAAGGCATACCACCAGCCGGGCACCCCGAGATCGGCTGCGGCTTCCGGCTCATAGGTGAGCCAGTCGTTGCTGTAACCGTATTCGGCGATCGCCCACACCACGGAACCGACCAGTCCGATGACGTAGAGCGGCAGCAGGACCCCGTTGAGCCGGTCGAGCCAGGTGGCGACGCCGCGCCACGCCAGGGGCGCCTGGTATGCGACGACCACGAACGCCCAGAACGCGATCGGGAGACCACCGAAGTAGGCGTGCAGGGCCGATGCGACGATCGCACCCTCCGCCACCACGTAGTAAGCGATGGTGATCCCGAACAGGGCTGCGGCGAAAGCGGATCCGGCGCGACCGAACACGACGCGGGAGAACAGCGAGACGCTGGTCCCGGTCTGGTTGGCGAACTTGGCGGCGACGGAGTTGATGGCACCGTAGGCCACCACCGAGAGTCCGATGCCGATGAGGGCGTCGGTGGCGCCCACGGAGAGGGAGACGGTGGCGCCGACGACCACGAAGAACATCGCGCTCATCAGGCCGAACCAGGCCATCGACACCGACGAACGCGACGTTCGCCACGAGTTGGGCACGATGTGCATGGAGTAGTCCTCGGCGGCGGCACGAGCCAGGACCTGGGGATCGTCGGTGTAGGTGACGTCCAGGGGCGGAACCCCGCCCGCCCTGGAGGATGAAATATCGAGAGTCATTGCTTTCCTAGGTGTTCGAGTGGTGGTCAGATGCGAAGCCAGCGGCGGGTGGATGGCGTCGATGCCACCACCCGCCGCTGGGTGTCGTACGAATCGGTCCCCGGAGCGGGGGGATGTCAGACGGTTGCCGGCTCCGACACCGTCAGCGTGCCCGGGACGAAATCGACGGCGGGGTCATCGGTCCAGTGGATGACGGTGCGCCGCTGCAACATCTGCCGGAACTGGGACGTCGTGTTGGTGAGCACCGCACCGCTGCCCCAGTCCAGGATCACGCCGTACTGGCGGACGCAGTCCATCTCGTTGATCAGACCGGAGCGATATTCTCCGGAGACCGCCTCCGGGTCACGCTCGATCCATGCATGCCGATTGCTGCGGATGTACTCGCGCGCACCAATGGTGGCTTCGAGATCGACTTCGTAGGCGAAGATCTCGGGATCGACCTCCTTGATGACCACGCCGTAGTCCTTCTCCGCGCGGGCGATCGAGACGTAACCGTCGATGACGTCCTCCAGCACCGCGTCGACGTCACGCTGGAGCGGGTCGCCGAGGCCGCCGCCACCGGCCGATGGGCGGGTGAACTCGTCTCCGGACTTGATGGGGACCGCGGCGAAGATCGAGCCGAGGTATTGCTCGTCGTCGGTGCCCTTGTTGAGCCAGACGCCATGGGGGATCGACGGCAGGCCGCCCCACAGTCCCCAGGTGACCGACCGTTCGCGATCGCAGCAGTAGGACATGACGGTGTTGTCGCTGGCCCACAGCTTTCCGCCCTTCTCGGCGCCGAGTCCGCCCCGGAACTTACCGGGGCCGCCGGAGTCGGGCACCAGGTCGTGGCACGACGTCAGAACCGGGGCCAGCCGTTCCTGTCCCTCGAAAGGCTGTGTGCCGTACTGGACTCCGAAGACGGCTGCGGACGCGTTGTAACCGTCGGCGCCGTTGCGGGCGCCCCAGCCGCCCATCATCCAGTCGTACCACATGAAATTCGGATTGCCTTCTCCGCGTTGATCGCGACCGCCCACCAGGAGGTACTCCAGGTTGAACGTGCAGGCCATCGCGCGCTCGGGCTGGATGTCCGACCAGATCTCGAAGACCGAACTCATGATCTTCTCGAACGGGCCCGAGCAGAAGCCGGCACACGGTGACGGCCAGTCGGCATTGACCACCGACCCGAGCGGCCCGAGGTCCGCCGTCACGACGCGGTAGAACCCGGAATTCAGTGGGATGTCCGGGAATTGCATCTTGGTACCGGCGACGATGCCGGCGAACGACCCGCCGAATCCGGCGTTGAGCATCGACGAGATCGACGCGTGCGACTCGCTGAGGTCGTAGTGGACGGTGTCCCCGGAGATCGTCATCCGTGTCTTGATCGGGATGAGGCCTTCGCCGCGCGCCGGGTCCTGGTCGATGTAGTCCTCGGTGTACCAGACCCCGTCCGGGAGCTCGGCGATCTTGGCGCGGGTGAGATCCTCGACGTAGTCCTGCACCTCGGCCATCGCGGTCTTGATGGTCTCGACGCCGTACTTGTCGCACAGACGCTGGATCTCGCGCTCGGCCACGCGGGTCGCCTCGGCCTGTGCCTGCATGTCGCCGATGATGTCGCGCGGGTTGCGGGTGTTCTTCGCGATGAGATAGGCCACGTCCTCGAGGAACAGGTCCTTGCTCCACAACCTCGTCGGCGGGATCCGCAGTCCCTCACCCATGTGATCGAGTGCTTTGACGTTGAACGATCCGGGAGTGGCACCGCCGACGTCGGCCCAGTGGCCGTTGGCCTGGGCGTAGCCGAGGAGTTCACCTTGGTAATAGATGGGCCGGATGATTCGGGTGTCGTTGAAATGGCTTCCGCCCTCGTAGACGTCGTTGATCACGAAGACATCGCCGGGATGGATGTCGCCTTCGAACTGCCGGATGACCGCCTTGGCGGTGTAGTGCAGGGTTCCGACGTGGGCGGCGATGTCGCCGGTGCCCTGCATGACCGTGTTGCCCTCGGTGTCGCAGAGGGCCGAGGAGAAGTCCCGCGAGTAGATGACGAACGAGTAGCAGGTGCGCAGGATCTGTTCGGCCATCTGGTCGACGGTGTTGATGAAGGCGTTCTTCAGCACCTCGAAGGTGACCGGGTCGAGTGTTGTTGCCATGGTGTGGTTTTCCTGTTCTGTCAGAGTCGATGGGAGATCACTCGGCGGCGGTGAGCAGGAGGTTGCCCCACTCATCGACCCGCGCGGAGGTCCGCGGCGGGACGACGGTCGTCGAATCGAGCTGGTCGACGATGCACGGCCCGGTGAGTACGGCTCCGGGCGGCAGGCCGGCTCGGTCATAGACCGGCGTGGCCAGTCGTGCGACCTCGTCGGGGAACAGCACGTCCCGCACCTCGAGGGGTTCCGGGGTGAAGGTCTCTGGATCGACCAGGTCGGCGGGGGCCGCGTCCATCCGCGGCGTGAGTCCGATGGCGCGCAACGAGATCCGGTAGATCTCGACGCCGGTGTCCTCCGCCGCGAAGTTGTGCTCCTTGAGATGTGTCGCGTGGAAGGTCGCGACGACCTCGTCCAGGTTTGTCAGCGGCATCGAGACCGGCACCGCGATCGCCCGCCACTGTCCCTCGTAGCGCATGTCGAGGTAGTACTCGAAGAGCATGTCGTCGGGATCGACGTGCTCGGCCGTCAGACGCTCCCGTCCCTCCTCCTGCAGTTCGGCGAAGGTGGCGGTGAGGTGGTCGAGGTCGGCGCCCGCGGCGTCGGCGAGATACATCCGGGTGATGTCGTGCTGGATGTCGACCAGCATGCAACCCATCGCCGAGGTGACTCCCGGGTGCGGCGGGATGATGACGGTCGGGATGCCCAGGTCCTTGGCGAGATAGGCGGCGTGCAGGGGTCCGGCTCCGCCGAAACCGACCAGCGCGAAGTCCCGCGGGTCGTGGCCCTTGCGGATGGAGATCAGGCGGATCGCGTCGGCCATGTTGGCGTTGGCGACCTTGATGATCGACTGGGCCGCCGTCTCGACGTCGAGACCCAGTGGTGCCGAGATCTTCTCCAGGGCGGCCCGCGCCATCGACTCGTCGAGCTCCTTCACACCGCCGGCCAGCTTCTTGCCGACGGTGCCCAGGATCAGGTTGGCATCGGTGTTGGTGGCGAGATCCCCGGACGCGCCGTAGCAGGCCGGCCCGGGGTCGGACCCCGCGGATTGTGGACCGTTGCGCAGCGAACCGGCGTCGTCGAGCCAGGCGATCGAACCGCCTCCCGCGCCGATGGTCAGCACTTCGATGCTGGGGAAGCAGATCGGGTGGCCGAACGCGACGCTCCACATGTTGGTCGTTGCCAGCACGCCGTTGTCGGTGAGCGACACGTCGGTGGAGGTCCCGCCCATGTCGAACCCGATCGAGTTCTCGAACCCGCACGTGCGGGCGATGTGTCGACTCGCGATGGCTCCCGCCGCGATGCCGGAGGCGGCCAGGCGGGCGCCGTATTTCTCGGCCATGGTCGGGGTCATGACCCCGCCGCCCGAATGGAGCAGTAGGACGTCGTTGTCGTATCCGGCTTCGGCGAGCCGGCCCTCGAGCGTCCGGGCGTAGGGGCCGATGATCGGGACCAGGGCGGCGTTGGCGACCGTCGTCGAGAACCGCTCGTACTCGAAGATCTCCGGCAGCACATCGCTCGAGGTGGTGATCGACACACCCGGCAGTTCCTCGGCGAGGATCTCGGCCATCCGGTTCTCGTGGGCGGGGTTGGTGAAGGAGTTGACGAAACAGACTGCCACGGTCTCGATCTCGCGTCGGCGCAGGATGCGGGCGACCTCGCGCGCGGAGCCCTCGTCGAGCGGCTCGAGGACGGTGCCGTCGTAACCGATCCGTTCGGGAACGGTCAGGCGGTGACGACGCGGGACCACCGGCGGGGCGACCTCCTGGTACGGGTCCCAGGACTCACGGTCGCCGCGCCGGATCTCGATCACGTCCCGGAACCCCTCGGTCGTCACCAGCGCGACCTTCGGGAACTTCCTCGTGATGAGCGCGTTGGTCGCGATCGTCGTTCCGTGCGAGAAGAATTCGACATCCTCCCACGCGACGCCGGCCTGCTCCATACCGGCCAGCACGCCCTCGATGGGATTGCTCTGGGTCGGATACTTGGCCGTGACGATCGTGCCGTCGGACTGCTGGATGAAGACGTCGGTGAACGTCCCACCGATGTCGACGGCGGTGCGGACCTTGTCGGTCCGGTTGATGGCTTTCGTCATGGGTACTTCCTCGTGGCTCAGCGGTCTCGGGACGCTCATCACGAAACCCGGCGCGGCGCCGTCGAACAATTGGCTCACCAGCCAGTGGTGCGGCGCGCAGGGCTGGACGGACGCACGCGGCCGACCGGCCGCGAGCACGCGACCTGCACAAACCGTCGTACTCGGCGCGTAACGCGGATGTGTCCGACATGGACCGGAAACGTGATGTCACACAACGGAAACAACGACGATGGTGCCCGGTCGGGTGGTGAGAACGACTGCGAGCGCCGATAATCGACGAACACCGATGGCGGCGAGGAGGCGATGGGATGGCGACCGTGGGCGACGTCGTCATCGGCGTGGGTCTGCTGTCGGTCACGCCGGGGGCCGCCGGGCGGACGCGACACGTCGAGGTGTCCGGCACCTGCGAGGCCGGTCGGATCGAGCCCGCGGACGTCGGCGCGGGCGACATCGTGCACATGGGGTCGACGGGATGGCCCGCTGCGGGCGCGCCGGAGGTGTTCGCGGCGACCCTGCGGCAGCGCGCAGCGGCCGCCGTGGTGGTGGACACCGACGACGACAACCTTTCCGCCGAGTTCGTGTCGGCCTGCGTGAGTCACGGTGTGCCGATCTACATGCTCCCCAGGACCAAGACGTTCCGTGACGTCGAGGTGGTCGTCACGCCGCATGCCGTCGTCGACGACACCGTCGGCGAATCCGGTCCGGTGGCCTCGATTCTGGCGTCCCTCGGAGCGTTTCACCGCGCGTCGGGCATCAGCGGGGCGGTGCTCCTCGACGGCGCGGTCCTCACCGCATCGTCGGCGACCGTCGATACCGATCTGCTGAGGAAGACCACCGCGTTGACCCCCGCCGTCCTGCATGCGATCGGTGGAACCGCGGCGGCCCTGCACATCACCCTGCCGAGGTCTGGTGCGGCGCTGGTCCTCTCGAACCCGCGCCGCCGACCATTCGAATCGACTCGGGTCCGCAAACTCGCGAACGACATCGACGCCGATGCGCACCTGCTGCGGGTGAACCGGGCGATGCGCAGACCGTTGGAGGGGGGCCTCGTCCGCGAGCTGATCGAGGCGCGGATCCCATCGTCGGCGATGGATTCGTGGGTGGGGTCCTTCGGCTACGGGCCGGGCGATCGCGTCCACTCGGTGGCGGTGGTCATCGGTCCGCACAGCGACACCTCGTCGGCGCGGGTCGTCGACGCCCTGCACGACCTGGGTGCCTGCGCCGGGTTGGCAACCGTTGCAGCAGCACATGACTCGGTGGCCTACGCGCTGATCAAGACCGGCACGGAGAAAGACTCGGTGCCACCGGCGGGACGCGACTTCGACGCACATCTGCAGGTGTTCACCGACGTCTTCGTCGCCCGGCACGCCGAGCTCGCCGTCGGCGGCAGCTCCTACGTCATCCGGAGCAGCGACGACCTGACCAGGGGGCTCATCAACGCGCGACAGATGGCCGAGCGGAACTCCCGCGCCGACGACGAGTCGCCGGCCACGATCGCGCTTCCGGTGCCGCTCGCCGCGACATTGCTGGCCGGTGACCCGGAACGGTCGGCGGAGCTGCGCCGTTCGCTGCTCGATCCCGTCCTCGCCTACGACAGGGAGAAGGACACGAGCTACGTGTCGACCCTCAGCACGTTCTTCGCGCTCGACTGCCACTCCGGCGCGACGGCCAACGAACTGGGCATCCACATCAACACACTGCGATATCGGCTGTCGCGCATCGAGAAGCTGACCGGACGTGGCTTGCAGTCGATGGTCGATCGCACCGACTACTACCTGGCCCTATGCGTCGGCGAGACGTCCCGCGGACGGGGGGACCGGAGCCGGCGGCCGACTCCCTGACCACCACGGATCGGGCTGGCGTGCGGCGAAGTCGGCGATGACCTCGTACCTGCCACCCGCGGCACGACCGACATAGGACGGGTGCGAGCTGTAGTGGTTGGCGCGGAAGAAGAACGGCGCGCCTTCGGGATTCTCCTCGAATCGGATGCCGATCAGGGCGCGGGACAGGGCGTCGACGTCGAGCGATCGGGCCTGCTCGGCGGCCAGCGCGAGCGCGTGCACCGCGTTGAAGGCCCCGACCTGGGCGGCGTGACTCCAGCGCTGGCCCCGCACGTCGGCCAGCTCGCGCCGGAACGTGTCGTTCACCGGCGACGACAGCTCGGCGAAGTAGGTCGCGACCATGTAGTGACCGTCGCTGACCGCGGTCGGCATGTGGGCCAGGTCCAGCTCGGTGGTGACGGTCGCCGCGATCGGCATCGTGTCCGCGGTCAATCCGCCGAGGTGGTACTGGGTGTAGAAGGCCGTCGTCGAGTCGGCGCCGACGAGATTGCAGACCACCACGTCGGGTCGCACGCGTCCGATGTCGTCGATGATCGATTCGAACCTGGTCTCTCCGAGGGGTGCATAGCGGTCGCCGACGATCTCGATCCCGAGGCTCCCGGCGAGTCGGCGGATGGCTTCGGCCAGAACCCGCGGATAGATGTAGTCCGAGCCGGCGATGTATACGCGCCGGCCGAGAGTGCCGGCGATCCACGCGAGATAGTCGGCGACGTACTGGTTGGGTGCGGCACCGCAGTAGAAGATGCGCGAGTCGGTCTCTTCGCCCTCGAAGTAGGTGGGATACATCAACAGCGAGGCGTTCGCATGGATGGCCGGGGTCAGCGCCAGGCGTGCCGCCGAGGTGTACCCACCGACGATGGCGTCGACGTTCTCGGTGGTGCACAGATGATCCACCCCGCGGGCGGTCGACGACACCTCGGAGTGGTCGTCATAGATCGCGACCTGGACGTCCGAGCCCAGAACGCCACCGCGCGAGTTGATCTGGTGGACCGCGAGCATCGCCCCGTCCAGGATCGACTGCTCCATCTCCGCCTGGGCGCCTGACAACGAATACAGCATGCCGAGTCTCACGTCGGTCCCCGATCGGCGCGATCCGTGTGCATGGCAGCCACTATGCCAGTTGGGCCGCCCCTCGGCTTGTCCGGCGAATGCCCTCAGCGCAGCCCGTCGCCGGCCAGCAGCGTCAGGTGGCTCGGGTGGTCGGGGTCGAGGACCAGACGCTGATGGCGACGCCCGCGTGCCTTGATGAGATCGGGTACCAGGGTCAGGTAACGCGGCAGGCTCGCGGCGTAGACATCGACCCGGAGACGATGGCCCGGCTGGAGGACCGCATCGGTGGGGACGAGGTCGACGTCGATGCGGATCGCTTCGTCGGCGGGTACGGGCAGCTTGCGCTTGCGGGACAGGTAGTGGTGCGCCGAGAGCAGGCTGCCGTCGTCGGCGTAGGTCGACTTCGACTGGTCCAGAGCGCGATTCGACGCCGACAACGCACCGTTGGTCAATACGACCGACGTGCCGTCGGGAGCGACATCGTTGACGGTCACCGCCCAAATGGCCTCGTGTGCGGTCGTCGCGACGTTGAGCCGGAGGTTCATCGCGCCGCTGATCGGGGTGGCCTCGCCGACCGGCTCCGTGGTGAACGACAATGCGCCACGCTCCTGGTATCGCGCATCCCGGGCGAAGTCGGCGCCGAGGGCGAGCGTCGCGCCCGCGGTCACCTGGGTCATGTCGCGGGAGCGGAGGCCCCGGCTGTCCGGGCGCACGTGCAGGGACGACACAGACTGTGCGGGAGCGGTGCTCAGTGAACCGTCGTGGACGCAGTGATCCGCGGTCGACGACGGTTCGCCGGTCAGGTAGAGCCGGGTCGGGGCCACCCCGGGACGGGGGAAGCTCTGCCCCGCGGTCCATGCGCCACCCTGCTGCAGCATCGTGACCGGCCCGTAGTACTCGATCCCGTTGCGGTGTCCCTTGAGCCAGCGGTCGAACCACGCGCGTTCGAGGACGTCGAGGCGTGGCGGCGCGAACTGCCCGCCGTAGCCCGACCCGACGTCGAGGTGATAGCCGTCGCCGACGATCATCTGTTTGCGGCCCGGCTCCATCTGCAGACGTTCGTACACCCCGGTTGCGCTGCGGCCGAACAGATCATGCCAGGCTCCGACGGTGAAGGTCGGCGCCTCGATGCGGTCGACGATCGGGTCGCGGTCATCGAAGTACGGGTCGTCGAAGATGCGGGGATCGCGTGCGGTGAGGAATCCCCACAGCAGCGAGGGGATCTCGGTGGCCGGGGACTTCACCCGATCGATCGCCCAGCGCACCGCGTCACCGCGCACGAGGTCGCGGATCACGTTGGCGGGGTTGGGAACCCACTTGAGCATGTTGACCGCGGACAGCCACACCGGGATGAAGGCCGACGGCATGCCGCCGGTGATGTAGATGTCGCGCACCAGGTCGTCGCACCCCTCGACGGCGAACACGGCCTTGAGTGCGGCGGGCCGCTTGTCGGCGGCCTGCAGCGAGTTGATGGCGGAGTACGACCAGCCCGCCATCCCGACGGTCCCGTCGCACCACTCCTGCCCGGTCACCCAGTCGATGACCTCCACCGAGTCCTGTTGCTCGCGAGGACCGAGGATCTGCCATTTGCCGAGGCTCGCACCGGTACCGCGGACGTCGACGACAACCTGCACATACCCGCTGCGCACCAGGTTGCGGTTGATGCCGAAGACGTCGAAGACGCCACCCGACAGCGTCTGCGTCAGCGTCGTGAGGCCCTCGAGGGCCGTTCCGGTCCCGTCGATGGAGCGGGAGGCGGTGTGCAACGCCTTCCCGAGCACCGGCGCGTGGAGGGTCTGGTCGATGAAGTCGATGGCCGCGCGGTTGTACGGGTTGATGTTGATGACCGCGGGGTACGGCGTGAGGACCGTCTGACCGAACCGGTTGGCGGGCCGGATGACCGTGGCGCGCAGGACCACCCCGTCACTCATGGTGATGGAGACGTCGCGGTCGATGACGACCCGAGGGTAGAGCTGCTTGCCGTCGACCTGCTCGCGCCAGCGGATGCCGTCGGCGCCGCCGGTGGGATCGCCGAGGGGGAGGGTGCCGAAATGCGGCGCACCGGTGGTGCGGGTGCGCGTCGACGGAACGACACGTGCGCGCGACCGTGTGGGATCCAGCTGGTACGTCATGGTGCATCACCCTGCCTGGGATGAGGTGACGCACCCGCGGGTTGTTGCACGGATCGAGACGGCCGGGTGGACACCGACACCCCGTCGTGTCGGTCGCTTGCTTCCCGGCCCGTCCGCTGGCTGCGGATTACAGTGTGGTCCAGGTCACTTCACGCATTTGCTGAAGGATAACTCAGCGTCGATATCGGATGGCTAACGAGGTGGCGTCTTTTGGTCATGGGCGAGTGTGTTCCTGGTCACATTCGGGTAAACCAAGGTCGATGGCGGCGGCCGCCTCGAGCACCATCCACGCCGACAGCTGGACCGACAGGTCTCGCTCCGGGATCTCCGACGGATTGACCGCACCCTCGACGAACTGGGCTTTTGCCCCGTTGCCGGTCGGGATCACCGCTTGCCGGCGCCAGTCGCTGGAGAACACCGCGTGGCCGGCGACCTCGCGGCGGTTGGCCCATGCGGCGTCGGCGCTGCGGGTGACGATCCGGGCGGCGCGCTCTCGCAGGTCATCCGAACCGTCGACGTCGGGCAGGTCGGTGGCGACGAGTGCCAGGTAACGGGCCAGCACGCCGTGGAAGAGCCCGCCGTCCCCGCCGCCGCCTCCGTTGATCACCCCGTCGGTGCAGGAGTGGCGTTCGACGGCGCCGAGGAGCCGGGTCAGACGGTCGAGGTGCCGACGATCTCCGGTCGCACGCAACGCCTCCAGCTCGGCGCCCAGGACGACGCCCTGACAGTAGGTGTAGGTGCCGGTCTCGGGCTTCAGCGAACCGTCGGGAAGCTTCTTGAGTCCGTCGATGACCAGATGGGTGTCGGGATCGATGAGGTTGGCGTCCATCCAGTCGCACATCGCCACCGCGCGCTCGACGTGACCCGTGCGCGCCAGCAGGATCGCGGCCGGACCGTTGGCCGGCGCGTTGAAGAACTGATCGGCCTTGCGCCACGGGATTCCGCCGCCGTCGTCGGGCACCCACGCGTCGAGCATCTGGCCGGCGAGGGTGCGGAGTCCGCCCGCGTGGTCGAGGTGAAGGTGACGGTCGGCGCGTTCGATGGCGAGGCCGAGCCAGGCCATGTCGTCGTAATAGTTGTTGGTCCAGCGGCCGCCGTTGCGGATTCGGATGCCGCGCAGCAGCCGGTTGACGTCGTCGGCGACGTCGGGGTCGAAGGAACGGTCCGCTCCCACTCGGTGGATCGCGGCGTCGACGAGGAGGTCCACGAGGTGCGCGTGCCACCAGTAGTGCCAGGATCCGAACTGCGCCTGCATTCGTCCGATCGGCCATGCCACGGCCGCGGCGCGTGTCCCCGGCAGCCAGAACGCGCGTTGCAGATGCCGGTCGTAGACGGCGCTCGCGGCGGCCGCTGCGCGGCCGTTCGGGTCGTGCCGGTCCGGCGATTTGGATTGTTCGTCCACGTCCGCGTAGCCTAGTCGTCGATGTGATGCACACCCGTGTGTCGTATCGGTTCAACCAGAGACCGTTGGTCGTCGGGATTTCCCGGACGAAGGCGCGACGAGGTCGCCGGCCCACGCAGGATGAACGAGGAATGTCGCCCCACACGAACAGTGTGTGCGGTCACGCCCCGTGCCTGTGTGCCGGGGCGTTTGTCATCTCCGCCCTCGATCGCCTCCCGTTGCCCGTCGCTCTCTTGTTGGACTCGACCAACTCATAGTGACGAGGAGAGGAGGCGAAGTATGGCCAAGTCCGAAAAGGTCGCCGCAGTTGCGGAGATCGCGGAGCAGTTCAAGAGCTCCACGGCGACGGTTGTCACGGAATACCGTGGCCTGTCCGTCACCCAGATCAGCACGCTGCGACGTTCCCTCGGTGAGGGTGCAACCTACTCCGTCGCCAAGAACACCCTGGTGAAGCGTGCCGCTGCTGAGGCGGGCGTGGAAGGGCTCGACGAGCTGTTCACCGGTCCGACCGCCATCGCCTTCATCGAGGGTGAGCCGGTCGTGGCCGCGAAGGCGATCAAGACTTTCGCCAAGGACAACAAGGCGCTGGTCATCAAGGGCGGGTACATGGACGGCCGCGCGCTGTCCATTGCCGAGATCGAGCAGATCGCCGACCTTGAGACCCGTGAGGTCTTGCTGGCCAAGCTCGCCGGTGCCATGAAGGGCAACTTGGCAAAGGCTGCCGGTCTGTTCAACCAGCCGGCTTCGCAGGTGGCGCGCCTGGCCGCGGCCCTGCAGGAGAAGAAGAACGAAGCCGGCGAGACCGAATAGGTCGCCCGCCGCACCACCGCAATCCCCGAACCGTACGGGGATGAACACCAAGCCCCGTACGGGGACATACAGGAAGGACGCCGATCATGGCGAAGCTCACCGCTGACGAGCTCATCGATCAGTTCAAGGAACTGACCCTGCTGGAGCTCAGCGATTTCGTGAAGAAGTTCGAAGAGGTCTTCGAGGTCACCGCGGCTGCTCCCGTCGCCGTCGCCGCTGCCGGTGCGCCGGCTGCCGGTGGCGCCGAGGCTGCTGCCGAGCAGGACGAGTTCGACGTCATCCTCGAGGGTGCCGGCGACAAGAAGATCCAGGTCATCAAGGTCGTCCGCGAGGTCGTCTCGGGCCTGGGCCTGAAGGAAGCCAAGGACCTCGTCGAGAGCGCTCCGAAGGCTCTGCTGGAGAAGGTCGACAAGGAGGCCGCCGAGGCTGCCAAGGCCAAGCTCGAAGAGGCCGGCGCCAAGGTTTCGGTCAAGTAAGACCGAGTCACGCGCAAGCGTTCACGAGCCCGGGACAGCATCGCTGTCCCGGGCTCGTTGCTGTCCGAGGGGTCGTAACGCCGAGTTCGGTTCGTTCGAATCAGTAACAGACATCACGTCGACACCCCGCCCGCCGAGCATCGTCCGGCGGGCGTCGGGTCGTCGATCCGATGTTCCGCAGGTGGAGCCCAGGTCTGCGGTGGCCGTCACATCGGGGGCCGTGACCCGACTTCCCTCACCGCGAACCATCGGATATTGTCATCGTCGCGGCGAGAGTTACCGGGCGGTAGGTTTCCCCGCAGCCAATGCTGAGAACCATGCGGTGGCGTTGTGGGGTGGGTCAAGTCGGTTAGAGTGACCGCAACCACAAATGCCACCGGTTGGTGCGCGGTCACACCGTGGCCGCCTCGGGGGCAGCGATCGTCTGGAGGAATTGTGGGTGTTGAGGTCAGCGTCGAAGGACTCACCAAGTCGTTCGGTTCGCAGAACATTTGGCGTGATGTCTCTCTGACCCTGCCGGAGGGGGAGGTCTCCGCGCTGCTGGGTCCGTCGGGTACCGGTAAGTCGGTGTTCCTGAAGACCTTGATCGGTCTGCTGCATCCCGAGCAGGGGTCGGTGATCATCGATGGCACCGACATCACGCAGTGTTCGGCCAAGGAGCTCTACGAGATCCGCAAGCTGTTCGGTGTGCTGTTCCAGGACGGTGCGTTGTTCGGGTCGATGAGTTTGTTCGACAACATCGCGTTCCCGCTTCGTGAGCACACGAAGAAGAAGGAGAACGAGGTCCGCGACATCGTTATGGAGAAGATCGACCTCGTCGGTCTGACCGGTGCCGAGGACAAACTCCCGGGTGAGATCTCCGGTGGTATGCGCAAGCGTGCCGGTCTGGCGCGTGCGCTGGTGCTGGATCCGCAGATCATTCTGTGTGACGAGCCGGACTCGGGTCTGGATCCGGTGCGTACCGCGTATATCTCGCAGTTGTTGATCGACATCAACGCCCAGATCGATGCGACGATCCTGATCGTGACGCACAACATCAACATCGCGCGGACGATCCCGGACAACATCGGCATGTTGTTCCGCAAGGAGTTGGTGATGTTCGGTCCGCGTGAGCAGTTGCTGACCTCGGAGCAGCCGGTGGTCAAGCAGTTCCTCTCCGGTGACCGGTTCGGTCCGATCGGCATGTCGGAGGAGAAGGACGAGGCGGTGCAGAAGCAGGAAGAGGCGATGCAGGCCGCGGGTATCTCCGGTGGTGGTACCAAGGAGGACTTCACCGAGATCATCCCGCAGGTGCAGCCCAATCCCGGTATGCCCGAGCGCAAGGCGATCGCCCGTCACCGCGAGCGCGTCCATCAGATGCTTCCCGACCTGCCGCAGAACGCCCAGGAGGCGATCCGCCGCAGCCAGGAACAGGAAGACCAGATCCGCGAGGAGAGCCGCGCCCACGCCGACAACATGGCGAACGGCAACGACCCGGGCGCGAACAACCAGGGCGGCAATGAGTGGACCCCCGCGCAGGGAAATGTGGCGGTCGCGGATTCCAAGACCGACGTCATCGACTACGGCGGCAGTGATGCCCCGACCGAGCAGTGGCACACACCCGGTGATGCACTGACCAAGCCCAGCCATCGTGCTGATGGGAACGAAGGGCGGAATCCCTAAGGATGAGCAGTGCCACCACGCGTGGCGTCGATCGAATCGCGCAAGCCGGGACAGGTGCCCTGTCGCAGACCGGCAATATTGTTCAGCTCTTCGTCGATGTTGCACGCCAGACCTTTGTGCGCCCGTTTCAGTGGCGGGAGTTCATCCAGCAGGCGTGGTTCATCGCCAGCGTGACGATCCTGCCGACGGCACTGATCGCGATTCCGTTCGGTGCGATCGTCTCGCTGCAGACGGGTTCGCTCATCAAGCAGCTCGGTGCGGAGTCCTACACCGGTGCGGCGAGCGTTCTCGTCGTCATCCAGCAGGGTTCGCCCCTGGTGACGTCGTTGCTGATCGCCGGTGCGGCCGGGTCGGCCGTCGCCGCCGACCTCGGGTCGCGGACCATCCGCGAGGAGATCGACGCGATGGAGGTGCTCGGCATCAACCCGATCCAGCGCCTCGTCGTACCGCGTGTGCTGGCCATGGTCCTGGTCGCGATGCTGCTCAACGGACTGGTCGCCGTCATCGGCATCGGTGGTGGCTACTTCTTCAACGTCGTCGTCCAGGGCGGAACGCCGGGCGCCTACCTCGCGTCGTTCGGCGCGTTGGCGCAGCTGCCCGACCTCTGGGTG
The DNA here is from genome assembly GCF_041103195.1 of Gordonia sp. ABKF26. NCBI lineage: Bacteria > Bacillati > Actinomycetota > Actinomycetes > Mycobacteriales > Gordoniaceae > Gordonia > Gordonia sp. ABKF26. Next base: position 4,806,060 of record NZ_JBGCVZ010000003.1, on the reverse strand, counting down.
TCGACCCTCAAGGCCGCGATCTTCGGTGTCCTCGCCGGAGTCGTGGCGTCCTACAAGGGCCTCAACCCCAAGGGCGGTCCGAAGGGCGTGGGTGACGCGGTCAACCAGAGCGTCGTCATCACGTTCCTGCTGCTGTTCCTGGCGAACCTGATCATCACTGCGGTCTACCTGCAGGTCGTCCCACCGAAGGGGAGCTAGAAGTGACCGATGGTGGGGGCGGTGTGACAATCGCCAAGAGCCGGCCCGAGTACTACATGTACGAGGCCCGCAAACAGCTGGGCAAGCCGCTGAAGGTGCTCGACGGCGCAGGCGAGCAGATGTCGTTCTACGGCCGGACGCTCGCCTGGATGCCGAAGACGATCGTGCATTACACGCGCGAGGTCCTCCGCCTTCTCGCCGAAGTCGCGTTCGGTTCGGGCGGGCTCGCGGTCATCGGCGGCACGATCGGCGTGATGGTGCTGATGTCCGGGTTCACCGGCGTCGTGGTCGGCCTGCAGGGTTATGCAGCACTCGATCAGATCGGCTCGCAGGCCCTGACCGGCTTCCTCTCCGCCTACGTCAACACCCGTGAGGTGGCGCCGCTGGTGGCGGGACTTGCGCTGTCGGCGACCGTCGGCTGTGGCTTCACCGCCCAGCTCGGTGCCATGCGCATCTCGGAGGAGATCGACGCGCTGGAGACGATGGCCGTGCCGTCGATCCCGTTCCTCGTGTCGACCCGCGTGATCGCCGGGTTCATCGCGGTCATCCCGCTCTACGTGCTCGGCCTGCTGTCGGCGTATCTGGCGTCCCGGGTGGTGACGACGGTCTTCAACGGCCAGTCCGGCGGCTCCTACGACCACTACTTCAACCTGTTCCTGCCACCGGCCGACGTCTTGTGGTCGTTCGGCAAGGTGCTGGTCTTCGCGTTCGTGATCATCCTCGTGCACTGCTACTACGGCTACTACGCCTCGGGCGGTCCCGCGGGTGTGGGCGTGGCCGTCGGTCACGCGGTACGAGCGGCTCTGGTGCTCATCGCCGTCCTTGACTTCTTCCTGGGCCTGGCGATCTGGGGCACCACGACAACCGTGCGAGTGGGGGGTTAGCGTGACGCTGCTGCGTAAACGGTTGCTCGGGCTGGTCTTCTTCCTCGTGGTCGCGCTGTTCCTCACCTTGACGATCACGAAGTTCAACAAGACGTTCACCGAGTTCACCGACGTCACGCTGGTGACCGATTCGACCGGCAACGCCCTGCCGGCGAATGCCGACGTCAAGGCCCGCGGCATGACGGTCGGTGAGGTGCGCGAGGTCAAGCCCGGACCCGACGGTCGCGTCGAAGTCGTGTTGGGACTCAATCCCGACCAGGCCTCGACGCTGTCGGACGAGACCACCGCGCGCATCCTGCCGAAGACCCTGTTCGGCGAGCGTTACGTGGCCCTGCAGGTGCCGGAGGACAACTCGGGGCCGACACTGACCAACGGTGCGACGATCCAGACCGATCGCAGCGGCAACGCGCTGGAGATCCAGCAGTTGTTCGACAAGCTGCTCCCGGTCCTCGAGGCGATCCCGCCGCAGGATCTGAACGCCACCCTCACCTCCCTGTCGTCGGCGCTGTCCGGACGCGGCGAGCAACTGGGTACGACGCTGGAAGAGCTCGATCAGATCTTCGGCGAGATCAACGAGAACCTGCCCGAACTGGAGGGCACCCTCGAAGGACTGGCCAGCTTCTCGCAGACGTATTCGCAGGCGCTGCCCGACGTGGTCGACGCGCTCGACTCGCTGCGCACGACGACGAACACCATCGTCGAACGCCAGGACGACCTGCGCACGCTCATCGCCACCCTGGGCGTCGCGTCCGACGACCTGACCGGCTGGCTCCGGGCGAACCGCACGGACCTCATCGACCTCGCCGTCGACTCCGAGGAACTCCTCGTCGGACTGGCCAAGCAGTCGCCGACCTTCGTGTGCACGTTCCGCAACTTCGCGGGCCTGATCCCGGAGTCGCGCAAGATCGTCGGCCAGGGCACCAAGAACCCGGGCGTGCGCGTGAACCTGCAGTTCACCAATCCTCGTGGCCGTTACCTACCGAACCAGGACGAACCCCGCTTCATGGACCTCGATCCGCCCGCCGTGTGTTACGACCCCAAGATGGGCGGCAACCGCCCGTTCCCGCAGTACCCGGGTGGTTCGCTCGCCGACGGCAGCTACCAGCCGCCGTCGCGTAATGCCGGCCCCCGCACCATGCGTGAGCTGCCGCAGCCGCAGTTCAGCGGCGTGCCCGCCGGCTCGGTCTCGGCCGCACCGGCAGGCGCGAAGCCCGTTGCGGTGGAGTCGAACCCGTTCGACGACCCGGACTTCCGCAAGCAGCTGCAGGTCATCTACGGCGCGACGTCGGGCAAGTCGCCGGAAGAGGTGCCCACCTGGGTGACCATGATCGGCGGCGGTGCGCTGCAGGGTGCGAAGGTCGACATCAAATGAAGTCGATCGTCGGACCGCTGATCAAGCTGGTCGTCTTCGGCGTGGTCACCGTGGTGACCACGAGTCTGCTCGCCGTGACCATCGCCAACGCGGGCGGTGACGGTGACGCGAAGTTCAACGCCGTCTTCACCGACGCCACCCTGCTCAACCCGGGCGATGACGTCCGTATCGCGGGTGTGCGTGTGGGACAGGTGGAGAGCGTCGAGGTCTATGACCGCAACAAGGCCAAGGTCGCGTTCAACGTCGACCGCGACCGTCTGCCCGACGGCACGCAGCTCTTCATCCGCTACCGCAATCTGACCGGACTGCGGTACCTCGCGCTCGAGCGCGGCGCAGGCGACCCGTCGCAGACGGTCGCGCAGGGCCACACGTTCGGTCTGACACCGGGCGTCAAGGACACCCACCCGCCGGTGAACCTGACCGAACTGTTCAACGGATTCCGGCCGCTGTTCCAGCAGTTGTCCGCCTCCGACGTCAACAAGCTGACCGAGCAGATCATCGCGATCTTCGACGGGCAGGGTGGTTCGATCACCCGTCTGGTCAGCGACACGGCCGACCTCACCAACGCGATCGCCGACAAGGACAAGGTCATCGGTGAGCTGATCACCAACCTCACCAAGGTCCTCGACACGGTCAATCGCAACGACGAGCAGTTCACCAGCCTCCTCGACAACACCGAGAAGCTCGTGACAGGGCTTGCGGCGCAGCGTGGTTCGGTGGGCTCGGCGATCACCTCGGTGTCCAACCTGACCTCGGTCACGGCCAACATCCTCGGTGCGACACGCCCGTCCATCCAGGGCGACATCGCGGGACTGAAGTCGCTCGCCGACCAGATCAACAAGCGCGACGCGGACATCGAGGAGACGTTGACCAACCTGCCGATCAAGCTCCAGAAGATCGGTCGCGCAGCGACATTCGGGTCCTGGTTCCAGTTCTATCTGTGCGGCATCGACGTGGTGGCGGGCAACGGCAAGTCGCCGGTGCTGACGCAACCGCTGGTCCCGCTACCCGACATCAATCATGTGCTCTACACCAGCGCGGCCACGCGCTGCTGGGCCGACGACCGGCCAGGGGGGTGACCACGATGGCAGACAACAACGATCCGAACCCACGCGGCGGTGACCACGACGACACCGAACGCGATGAGGCGCAGGCCCCGGTGCAGCATCCGCACCGGCGTTTCGGTGGCCGGCGCAGCCCGGTCAGCATCGGTGCCATCGGCATCCTGATCCTGCTGATGCTCGGACTCAGCTCGTTCTATCTCGCCGAACTGCCGCTGCTGGGCGCGGGCGCCCGCTACACGGCGAAGTTCACCGAGGCCGCCGGCCTGAAACCGGGCAACGAGGTGCGCGTCGCAGGCGTCAAGGTGGGCGAGGTCGACGACGTGACCCTCGACGGCGATCGCGTCAACGTGACCTTCCGGGTGGAGAACACGTGGATCGGCGACCAGACGCAGGCGACCATCCAGATCAAGACGATCCTCGGTCAGAAGTTCCTGTCGCTGAACCCGCGCGGCAGTGAGCCCGCCGATCCCGACGTCCCGCTGACCGACACGGTGGCCCCCTACGACGTCATCGAGGCGTTTTCCGGGGCGGCCGAGCAGATCGGCGAACTCGACAACGACCAGCTGGCGGAGTCCATGCGCGTCCTGTCGGACACGTTCTCGGGTACGGCGGGGACGACCGGTCCGGCGCTCGAGGGCATCGCGCGTCTGTCGGAGACGATCTCCAGCCGTGATCAGGAGGTCCAGCGGTTGCTCGCCGCGACGAAGGACACCTCGAAGATCCTCGCCGATCGCAATGAGGAGTTCGTGCGCCTCATCGGTGGTGCAGGCCAGCTGCTCGACGAGCTGAACAACCGGCAGCGCAACATCTCGGCGCTGCTGGCCAGCACGACGAGCCTGGGCGACTCGCTCACCGGCATCGTGCGGGACAACGAAGAACAGATCGGACCCGCGCTCGATGCGCTGAAGGGCGTCAATGAGCTGCTACAGCGTCAGAACCAGAATATTCGCGACTCCATCAAGTACATGGCGCCGTTCTACCGGTTGTACGCCAACGTGCTCGGCAACGGTCGCTGGTTCGAGTCGTCCGTGGTGAACCTGCTGCCGCCCGCGCTGCCGCAGCAGAACACGACGCGGCCGCCGAACAAGCAGGCCATGGAGAACAACGCCGGAACGGGGGTCGGCTGATGACCACACCGGATCTGACCCGACACGCGGGTCCAGGCCGCTGGTTCACGCCGCGGCACATCGTGGTGCTCGTGATCGGACTGATCATCGCGCTCATCCTGGCGGGAGCGCTGTGGTGGGTGTTCACCTCGATCGGGACCACCAAGATCACCGCGACGTTCAAGCGTTCGGTCGGCATCTACGAGGGCTCCGACGTCCGCGTTCTCGGCGTGGCGGTCGGCAAGGTCGACTCGGTGACGCCGCAGGGCGAGACCGTGAAGGTGACCATGACGGTCGATCGGGGAGTGGAGCTGCCCGCGGATGTCCGTGCGGTGCAGGTCATCCCGTCGGTCGTGGCGGACCGCTACGTGCAGCTGACCCCCGCCTACACGGGCGGGGAGAAGGCGCCGCGCGATCTCACCCTCTCGGTGGACCAGACGATGATCCCGGTGGAGGTCGACCAGATCTACGCGAGCGTCAAGGAGCTGTCCGACGCCCTCGGACCCGACGGCGCCAACAAGACCGACGGCACCGGCCGACAGGGCGCCGTGAGCGAACTGGTCACGACCGGCGCGGAGAATCTCGAGGGCAACGGCGAGAAGCTGGGCCAGGCGATCGAGGGACTGTCCAAGGCGTCGACGACGCTGAGTGATTCGCGCGGCAACCTGTTCGACACCGTCAAGAACCTGAACACCTTCGTCGGCGCACTGCGCGAGAACGACGCCCAGGTGCGGCAGTTCAACACGCAGATGGCCTCGTTCAACCAGTTCCTCGCCGGCGAGCGCGAGCAGCTCGCCGCCGCGCTGAACAAGCTGTCGATCGCGCTCGGCGATGTGGCGACCTTCCTCGCCGACAACCGTGAGCAGATCGGGGAGACGGTGAAGGACCTCCAGCCGACGACCCAGGCCCTGCTCGACCAGAAGAACAACCTCAAAGAAGTCTTGACCGTGCTGCCGATCACGGTGAACAACCTGATCAACGCGTACGACGCCGAGTCGGGCACGTTGTCGATGCGTCTGACGATCCCGGATCTGCAGGATCTGATCGGGGCCCAGTGCCGCCTGCTCGACCTCGGTGCGCTGCTCCCGGGCAACCCGGCTGCCGATCAGTTCAGCAACACGCTCCGGCCGCTGATCAGCCAGTGCGAGGAGATCGGTGACCAGATCCAGCGCGGTGTCCTGGAGCCGCTGTTGCCGGTGCTGCCGTTCGGCATCATGAGCAACAACAAGCTGCAGCGCGCACCGGTGCCGGGCACCGTCCCGGGCAACCCCGATCCCGAGATCGGCAACCCGTCGCCCTCGAGGTCTCCGGCGGCTCCGTCGTCCACCCCGCGCCCCCGGGGAGGTAACTGATGAACCGCAGGACGATGCGTACGGCGGTGGCCGGCGCCGCTCTGTCGCTCACCCTCCTGCTGTCGGGCTGTATGTCCAACGGCATCCAGTCGATCCCACTGCCCGGCGGCGTGAACACCGGCGACAACGCGCGCACCTACAAGATCCAGTTCGACGACGTGCTCGATCTCGTGCCGCAGTCGATGGTCAAGCGCGACGGAATCCCGGTCGGCCGAGTGACCAAGGTCGAGGTGCCCAACGACCAGTGGTTCGCCCAGGTCACCGTCGAGGTACAGAACAACGTCGACCTCTCCGACGAAGCCGAGGCGAGCGTCCAGCAGACCTCGCTGCTCGGTGAGAAGTTCGTGTCGCTGACCGAACCCGACGGCAGTGCCGAAGCGCCGCGCCAGAATCCCGACCAGCCGATCCCGGTGTCGCGGACACGTACCGCAACCGACATCGAGCAGGTCCTCGGGGCCCTGGCCCTGCTGCTCAACGGCGGTGGCCTCAATCAGCTGCAGCCGATCGTCACCGAACTGAACAAGGCGCTCGACGGCCGGACCGACAAGGTCCGTGACCTCATCGGCGAGACCGAGGACCTGATCGCAGGCCTCAACCGTCAGCGCGACGACATCGTCACCGCGATCGACGGACTGGCCGAACTGTCCACCCGGACCGCGGCGCAGACCGCGCAGATCGATCGCATCCTCAAGCAGTTGCCCGCGGGCGTCGAGGTACTGGAGGAGCAGCGGCCGCAGTTCGTCGAACTGTTGACCAAGCTCGATCAGCTCGGTCAGGTCGGCACCGACGTGCTGGGCAAGTCGCGCAAGGCGTTGATCAACGACCTGAAGGCGTTGCGGCCGGTGCTGACCCAGCTCGCCGCGGCGGCTCCGGATCTGATCACCGCGGCACCGCTGATGCTGACCCACCCGTTCCCGGACTGGTTGCTGCCGGGTGTGCGTGGTGACTCGACCAACCTGTTCATGACGCTCGACCTCCGCGTCCTCAACCAGCTCGAGGCGCTCGGCGTCGGCCAGGGGACCCCGAAGTACTCGCCGCCCGCACGGGTGAGTGTGCCGGTCGATCGCCGCAACCCGTACTACCGCGGCAACGGCCCGCGCTACGGCTGGCCGACCATCACCCTGCTGCCGCCGGGTCCGAACTGGCGTCCGGGACCGAACACGCCGCCGTCGGGCGGGCGCTACCCGGCGTCCTTCGCCCGGCCCGCGGAGGCTGCCGGCCCGATGCCGACCCCGGCGACACCGGGGCAGGGCATCCTCGACGGCCCGCTGGCCGCGATGGGACTCGCGCCGGCCGCGCCCACCCAGAACCCGTCAGGAGCAGGACGATGATCGGCAAGCTCGTCAAGATCCAGCTGATCGTGTTCGTCGTCGTCGGCCTCGTCGCCCTGGTGTACGTGGGTGCGAAGTACGCGCGCCTGGACAAGCTCGCCGGTGTCGGCATGTACACGGTCACCGCCCAGCTGCCCGACTCCGGCGGCATCTTCACGAACGCGGAGGTCACCTACCAGGGTGTGCCGGTGGGTCGGGTCGGCAAGCTGACGCTGACGCCCGACGGGGTCGACGTCGCACTCGACATCGACTCCGGTGGGCCGGAGATCCCGGCGTCGGCGACCGCGGTCGTCGCGAACCGGTCCGCGATCGGTGAGCAGTTCGTCGACCTGCAGCCGACGTCGTCGGAGGGGCCGTACCTGAAAGACGGCGACACGATCACCAAGTACGCGCTCCCCGAACCGCTCGAGGACGTGGTCGCCTCGGCGATCGACTTCACCGACTCGATCCCGGTCGACGACCTGAACACGGTCATCACCGAACTCGGCCGCGCGTTCAACGGCCAGGGGGAGAACCTCACCCGTCTGGTCGACTCGCTCGGCAAGCTGTCCCGGGCCGGCGTCGACAACCTGAGCGAGACGGTCGCCCTCATCCAGAACTCCGATGTCGTGCTCGACACCCAGGCCGATCAGTCCGACGCGATCCTCACGTGGTCGCGCAACCTGAACCTGGTGACCGCGACCCTGGCCTCCGCCGATCCGGACCTTCGTCGACTGCTGACGACGGGCACGTTGTCGGCGACGCAGATCTCGGAGCTGATCCAGAAGAACGGCAACGACCTCTCCAAGGTCGTGAAGGACCTCGCCGAGGTGGCCCGGACCATCGAGCCGGCGACGTACACGACGTCGACGACGTTCGCGATGCTGTCAGCGCTGTCGGCGGGCAGCCATGCCCCGGCTCCGGGCGATGGTCAGATCCACTTCGGTGTGGTGCTCGAGACCAACAATCCCGCCGCGTGTACGCGCGGATACGAGGGCACCGACGCGGTGCTCGCCGAAGCCCGTCGGAAGAACCCGAACTTCGACGTCCACTACGACGACTTCGCATTCAACACCGACGCGAGGTGCACCGTGCCGTTCGGTAATCCGACCGGCGTCCGAAGCGCCGAGCGTGCCCAGTACGCCAACCCGGCGTACCCGCAGCCGTGGGACAACACCCCCAAGAAGGATCCCGACAAGCTCAACCTCAACCCGCTCGCCCAGCAGCTCGCAGCGTTGCTCGGCGTCCGGCCGCGGTAGACCCCACCACCCGACGCGCGTCGCCGCCGGCGACCGGACCGCACGGTCCGGTTCCCGGCCTTGGCTTGTGCTCAGGAGCGATATATACAGTGTGTTCCCGATGACTGGCACCCCAGAACCGACAGAGAAGAAGCCCAGCGGCATCCGTCCCGCCGTGCGGCGGGCGGCGGGGTTCGCGCCCCGCGCCCTGGCCTCCGCGGCGATCGTGGTCGGCGTAGTGCTCGTCGCCGTGTTCGGTGTGCGTGCCTACAACGTCTACTTCGACGAGTACCCCGCACAGGAGACGCGCGACGCGGCGACGCAGGCGGCCGAACAGGCCGTACTGAACATCACGACGATCGACCCCGCCGACGTCGAGGGCTTCCGCAAGCGTGCCGAGGCCTCGCTGACCGGCAAGGCGAAGGAAGAGGTGCTGGGCGGCAAGGACGGCAGCGTCCTCGACATGCTCGGCACGGCCGGGCCCAACACCGCCAAGCTGAGCGCGCGCCTGTTGCGCAGCGCGCCCAGCGAGGTCGACGCCGACGAGGACAAGGCCAAGGTGCTCGTCTACGTGGTGACGACCCTGCAGCGTCCCGGCCAGGCCGGTATCGACGAGACGCGCGGCTTCGACGTCAGCATGACCAAGGACGGCGACACCTGGAAGGCCGAGAACGTCCTCGGCCTCGAGGGCATCGCCTACGCCGACGGTGGCGGCGGTGCGCCCGCTCCGGCGGCCCCGGCTCCGGAGGGAGGCAACTGATGGCCAACGATCGCGGTAAGAAGAAGCCCACCCCGAAGCGCCGCCCGACCCCGAAGGTCGCCGGCCGTACTTCCCTGCCCCCTGAGGTGCGAGGAGCGCAAGCGACGAGCCACGAAGGGCCTGGTGACGAGACCGCGGAAACCGTCACCTCTCTGCCCCCTGAGGTGCGAGGGGCGCGAGCCGCCGGGCAGAGCGAGCGCAGCGAGTCGAAGTCGACGAGCCACGAAGGGCCTGGTGACGACACAGCCAAGGCCGACACCACGACAACCGACGCCGTCGATCTGGAGAAGTCCACCCCGGCTGAGTCGGCCGAGCCCGAGTCGACCACCAACCCCGAGACCCCCACCAAGCCTGAACTCACCAAGCCCAAGACCAAGCCGGTCGCGCGGGTCTCGACCTTGCGTCGGGGCGACGCGTCGGCAGCGGGTTCCGACACCTCGGGCACGCCGAATCGGCCGATGGGCCGGCGTCCCGGCCGGCGGGACCGGCGGGGGAGCGGTGCCTCGCGCGGTCCGCTCGGCATCCGCACCGGGGTTCTCGCGGCCATCGCGGCCGGCTTGTTCGTCGTCGCCGCGATCCTGGCGTTCCATCCCGGTGCCGAGAAGGGGCCCAACAAGGCGTTCGTCGACCAGGAGTCGACGGCGCAGCTGACCTCGCAGGCCCAGGAGCGGATCTGCGCGGTGTTCGGGTACGACCACACCGAGCTCGACAAGTGGCAGCAGCGTGCGCAGGACGCCCTGACCGGGCAGGCCCGCACCGAGTTCGACGAGACGCTCAAGGCGCAGCGGGATCTCATCACGCAGACGAAGACGGGCGCCGAATGTCGCGTCGACGCGATCGGCGTGCGGGACCTCTCCGGGGGCGGCGACGGCGCCACGGCGACCGTCATCGCCAATCTGATCGTGAGCGAGACGCAGAACAGCATGGCCACCAACAGCGGTGCACCACGTGCCCAGTTCGCCATGGTGCGTGAGGGTGATCAGTGGCGGATCCGTGCGGTCGAGCCCTTCTGATCGTCCTGCGCCGCACCCTGATCACCAGGTCGGGAGCCGAGTTCGGCACCGACTTCACGAAATTCGCGCGTAGCGCTTGACGTGGCGGCGATGTCGGGCCAGTCTGTGACCAGCGATCGACGTGCAGGCAGCCACCCGCGCGAACTCGCTTTCCAGACGGCTTGACAAAGTGCGTCTATTTTCTGCTACAGTTGGACGTTGCGCTGGCTGCCTCCTGTCCATCTATCGATCCTTCTTCGGCCACTCCTAGACGTGTGTGCTGCGGTGATCGCCGATCCCAGGGTGTCACCAGCGAACGGCCCATCAAGCCACGTACTGCACATCTAGGTTGTGAATAACGTCGTGTTGGAAGGACGCATCTTGGCAGTCAACCGCCAGTCCACCTCAACAATCCCCGGCGCGCCGCATCGCGCGTCGTTTGCAAAGATCAGCGAGCCGCTGGAGGTTCCGGGCCTCCTCGACCTCCAACTCGATTCGTTCGAATGGCTCGTCGGTTCGCCGGAGTGGCGCGCGAAGGCGATCGCCCGCGGTGACGAGAACCCGACGGGTGGCCTCGAGGACATCCTCCACGAGCTGTCCCCGATCGAGGACTTCTCCGGTTCGATGTCCCTGTCGTTCTCCGAGCCGCACTTCGACGAGGTCAAGGCCTCCGTCGAGGAGTGCAAGGACAAGGACATGACCTACGCGGCGCCGCTGTTCGTCACCGCGGAGTTCATCAACAACAACACCGGCGAGATCAAGTCGCAGACCGTCTTCATGGGCGACTTCCCGATCATGACCGAAAAGGGCAGCTTCATCATCAACGGCACCGAGCGTGTCGTCGTGAGCCAGCTGGTCCGCAGCCCGGGCGTGTACTTCGACGCCTCGATCGACAAGACCACCGAGAAGACCCTGCACACCGTCAAGGTGATCCCGGGTCGCGGCGCGTGGCTGGAGTTCGACGTCGACAAGCGCGACACCGTGGGTGTGCGTATCGACCGCAAGCGCCGTCAGCCGGTCACCGTGCTGCTCAAGGCGCTGGGCTTCACCGCCGAGGAGATCACCGAGCGTTTCGGCTTCTCCGAGATCATGATGTCGACGCTGGAGAAGGACAACACCGGCAACCAGGACGAGGCGCTGCTCGAGGTCTACCGCAAGCTGCGCCCGGGTGAGCCGCCGACCAAGGAGTCCGCGGAGAACCTCCTGGAGAACCTGTTCTTCAAGGACAAGCGTTACGACCTCGCGCGCGTGGGCCGGTACAAGGTCAACAAGAAGCTGGGTCTGACCGGCAACCCGATGGTGGGCGAGTCGACCCTGACCCGCGAGGACATCATCGCGACCGTCGAGTACCTGGTGCGTCTGCACGAGGCCGACCCGCACACCACCACCTACATGACCGTCCCCGGTGGCGTCGAGGTGCCCGTCGAGGTCGACGACATCGACCACTTCGGCAACCGTCGCCTGCGTACCGTCGGCGAGCTGATCCAGAACCAGATCCGCGTGGGCCTCTCGCGTATGGAGCGTGTCGTGCGTGAGCGCATGACCACCCAGGACGTCGAGGCGATCACCCCGCAGACCCTGATCAACATCCGTCCCGTCGTGGCGGCGATCAAGGAATTCTTCGGAACCAGCCAGCTGTCGCAGTTCATGGACCAGAACAACCCGCTCTCGGGTCTGACCCACAAGCGTCGTCTGTCGGCGCTGGGCCCGGGTGGTCTGAGCCGTGAGCGCGCCGGCCTCGAGGTGCGCGACGTGCACCCGTCGCACTACGGCCGCATGTGCCCGATCGAGACCCCTGAGGGTCCGAACATCGGTCTGATCGGTTCGCTCTCGGTGTACGCGCGGGTCAACCCGTTCGGCTTCATCGAGACCCCGTACCGCAAGGTCGTCGACGGCAACGTCACCGACGACATCGAGTACATGACCGCCGACGAGGAGGACCGCTTCCTCATCGGTCAGGCGAACACCAACTTCGACGGCAACGGCCGCATCACCGACGAGCGTGTCCTGGTGCGCAAGAAGGGCTCCGAGGTGGAGTTCGTCGGCGCGACCGATGTCGAGTACCTCGACGTCTCGCCGCGTCAGATGGTGTCCGTCGCGACCGCGATGATCCCGTTCCTCGAGCACGACGACGCGAACCGCGCCCTGATGGGTGCGAACATGCAGCGTCAGGCCGTGCCGCTGGTCCGCAACGAGTCGCCGCTGGTCGGTACCGGCATGGAGCTGCGTGCCGCGGTCGACGCCGGCGACGTCATCGTCTCGACCAAGACCGGTGTGGTGGAAGAGGTCTCGGCCGACTACATCACCGTCATGTCCGACGACGGCACCCGCGACACCTACCGGATGCGCAAGTTCGCGCGGTCCAACCACGGCACCTGTGCCAACCAGCGTCCGATCGTGGACGAGGGTCAGCGCGTGGAGTCCGGCCAGGTCCTCGCCGACGGCCCCTGCACCGAGAACGGTGAGATGGCGCTCGGCAAGAACCTGCTCGTGGCGATCATGCCGTGGGAGGGTCACAACTACGAGGACGCGATCATCCTGAGCCAGCGTCTCGTCGAAGAGGACGTGCTCACCTCGATCCACATCGAGGAGCACGAGATCGACGCCCGCGACACCAAGCTCGGTGCCGAGGAGATCACCCGGGACATCCCGAACGTCTCCGACGAGGTGCTCGCCGATCTCGACGAGCGCGGCATCGTGCGTATCGGTGCCGAGGTCCGCGACGGCGACATCCTGGTCGGCAAGGTCACGCCGAAGGGCGAGACCGAGCTGACCCCGGAAGAGCGTCTGCTGCGTGCGATCTTCGGCGAGAAGGCCCGTGAGGTCCGCGACACCTCGCTGAAGGTGCCGCACGGCGAGACCGGCAAGGTCATCGGCGTGCGCGTGTTCAGCCGCGAGGACGACGACGATCTGGCTCCCGGCGTCAACGAGCTGGTCCGCGTGTACGTGGCCCAGAAGCGTAAGATCCAGGACGGCGACAAGCTCGCCGGCCGTCACGGCAACAAGGGCGTCATCGGCAAGATCCTCCCGCAGGAGGACATGCCGTTCCTGCCCGACGGCACTCCCGTCGACATCATCCTGAACACCCACGGTGTCCCGCGTCGTATGAACATCGGCCAGATCCTGGAGACCCACCTCGGGTGGGTCGCCAAGGCCGGCTGGAACATCAACGTGGCCGAGGGCGTGCCGGAGTGGGCGTCTCGTCTGCCCGAGGACATGTACTCGGCTGAGCCCGACACCAACACCGCCACCCCGGTGTTCGACGGCGCGCGCGAGGAGGAGCTGACCGGACTGCTGTCCTCGACGCTGCCGAACCGCGACGGCGAGGTGATGGTCAACGGCGACGGCAAGGCGACGCTGTTCGACGGTCGTTCCGGCGAGCCGTTCCCGTACCCGGTGTCGGTCGGCTACATGTACATCATCAAGCTGCACCACCTGGTCGACGACAAGATCCACGCTCGTTCGACCGGTCCGTACTCGATGATCACCCAGCAGCCGCTCGGTGGTAAGGCGCAGTTCGGTGGTCAGCGCTTCGGTGAGATGGAGTGTTGGGCCATGCAGGCCTACGGCGCCGCGTACACGCTGCAGGAGCTGCTGACCATCAAGTCGGACGACGTGGTGGGCCGCGTCAAGGTCTACGAGGCGATCGTCAAGGGCGAGAACATCCCGGAGCCGGGTATCCCCGAGTCGTTCAAGGTGCTGCTGAAGGAACTTCAGTCGCTGTGCCTGAACGTCGAGGTGCTGAGCTCCGACGGTGCGGCCATCGAGATGCACGACACCGACGACGAGGACCTGGAGCGTGCAGCTGCCAACCTCGGCATCAACCTGTCGCGCAACGAGTCGGCCACCGTCGACGATCTCGCCAACTGACCTGACCCTCACCCGGCCGGGTTCACCCCGGCCACTGACAACAGAGCTCTGGAAAGGTAACAAGTGCTCGACGTCAACTTTTTCGACGAACTGAAGATCGGTCTGGCGACAGCCGACGACATCCACAACTGGTCATACGGTGAGGTCAAGAAGCCGGAGACGATCAACTACCGCACGCTCAAGCCGGAGAAGGACGGCCTGTTCTGCGAGAAGATCTTCGGCCCGACCCGTGACTGGGAGTGCTACTGCGGTAAGTACAAGCGCGTCCGCTTCAAGGGCATCATCTGTGAGCGCTGCGGCGTCGAGGTGACCAAGGCCAAGGTGCGCCGCGAGCGCATGGGCCACATCGAGCTGGCCGCCCCGGTCACGCACATCTGGTACTTCAAGGGTGTGCCGAGCCGGCTGGGCTACCTGCTCGACCTGGCGCCGAAGGATCTCGAGAAGATCATCTACTTCGCCGCCTACGTCATCACCGCGGTCGACGACGAGCTGCGCCACAACGAGCTCTCGACGCTCGAGGCGGAGATGGAGGTCGAGAAGAAGGCCGTCGCCGATCAGCGCGACGCCGACCTGAACGAGCGTCAGCAGAAGCTCGAGCAGGACCTCGCCGAGCTGGAGGCCGAGGGCGCCAAGGCCGACGTGCGCCGCAAGGTGCGCGACGGCGCCGAGCGCGAGATGCGTCGCATGCGCGACGCCGCTCAGCGTGAGCTCGACGGTCTCGAGGAGATCTGGGACAAGTTCGTCAAGCTCAGCCTGGGCGATCTCATCATCGACGAGAAGCTCTACCGTCAGCTCGAAGAGCGCTACGGCGAGTACTTCCAGGGTTCGATGGGCGCCGAGGCGATCAAGAAGCTGCTCGAGACCTTCGACATCGACGCCGAGGCCGAGTCGCTGCGCGAGACCATCCGTAGCGGCAAGGGCCAGAAGAAGCTGCGTGCGCTCAAGCGACTCAAGGTCGTCGCGGCGTTCCAGCAGTCGGGCAACTCGCCGCTGGGCATGGTCCTCGACGCCGTGCCGGTGATTCCGCCGGAGCTGCGTCCGATGGTCCAGCTCGACGGTGGCCGCTTCGCGACCTCCGACCTGAACGACCTGTACCGCCGTGTCATCAACCGCAACAACCGCCTCAAGCGTCTGATCGATCTCGGTGCGCCCGAGATCATCGTGAACAACGAGAAGCGGATGCTGCAGGAGTCGGTCGACGCACTCTTCGACAACGGTCGTCGCGGCCGTCCGGTCACCGGGCCGGGCAACCGCCCGCTCAAGTCGCTGAGCGATCTGCTCAAGGGCAAGCAGGGTCGTTTCCGTCAGAACCTGCTCGGCAAGCGCGTGGACTACTCGGGCCGTTCGGTCATCGTCGTCGGTCCGCAGCTCAAGCTGCACCAGTGCGGTCTGCCGAAGCTGATGGCTCTCGAGCTGTTCAAGCCGTTCGTGATGAAGCGTCTGGTCGACCTGAACCAGGCGCAGAACATCAAGTCCGCCAAGCGCATGGTCGAGCGTCAGCGTCCCGCGGTGTGGGACGTCCTCGAAGAGGTCATCGCCGAGCACCCGGTGCTGCTGAACCGTGCACCGACGCTGCACCGCCTCGGCATCCAG
Source organism: Gordonia sp. ABKF26 (assembly GCF_041103195.1). Lineage (NCBI taxonomy): Bacteria > Bacillati > Actinomycetota > Actinomycetes > Mycobacteriales > Gordoniaceae > Gordonia > Gordonia sp. ABKF26. Next base: position 4,790,321 of record NZ_JBGCVZ010000003.1, on the reverse strand, counting down.
GCCTTCGAGCCGCAGCTGGTGGAGGGCAAGGCCATTCAGCTCCACCCGCTGGTGTGTGAGGCCTTCAACGCCGACTTCGACGGTGACCAGATGGCCGTGCACCTCCCGCTGTCGGCGGAGGCGCAGGCCGAGGCGCGCATCCTGATGCTGTCGTCGAACAACATCCTGTCGCCGGCGTCGGGCCGTCCGCTCGCCATGCCGCGTCTGGACATGGTGACCGGTCTGTACTACCTGACCACCCTCAAGGAGGGCGCGGCGGGCGAGTACACCGCGGCGAACGGCGACGACGTCGAGCGTGGCGTCTACTCGACCCCGGCCGAGGCCATCATGGCCGTCGACCGCGGCGTGCTGACCGTGCAGTCGCGCATCAAGGTGCGCCTGACCGACCAGCGTCCGCCGGCCGACATCGAGGCCGAGCAGTTCCCCGACGGCTGGAAGTACGGTTCGCCGTGGGAGCTCGAGACCACGCTGGGTCGGGTGCTCTTCAACGAGCTCCTGCCGATCGAGTACCCGTTCGTCAACGAGCAGATGCCGAAGAAGCGTCAGGCCGTGATCATCAACGATCTCGCCGAGCGTTACCCGATGATCGTGGTCGCCCAGACCGTCGACAAGCTGAAGGACGTCGGCTTCTACTGGGCCACCCGTTCGGGTGTCACCGTCTCGATGGCCGACGTGCTCGTGCCGCCGCAGAAGGCGGAGATCCTCGACAAGTACGAGGAGCGGGCCGACGGTCTGGAGCGCAAGTTCCAGCGTGGTGCCCTCACCCCGGACGAGCGTCGTGACTCCCTCGTCGAGATCTGGAAGCAGGCGACCGAAGAGGTCGGTGCGGCCATGGAGGCGCACTACCCGGACGACAACCCGATCCCGATGATCGTGAAGTCGGGTGCGGCGGGCAACATGACCCAGATCCGCTCGCTGGCGGGCATGAAGGGTCTGGTGACCAACCCGAAGGGTGAGTTCATCCCGCGTCCGATCAAGTCCTCGTTCCGCGAGGGTCTGACCGTCGCCGAGTACTTCATCAACACGCACGGCGCCCGTAAGGGTCTGGCCGACACCGCGCTTCGTACCGCCGACTCGGGCTACCTGACCCGTCGTCTGGTGGACGTCTCGCAGGACGTCATCGTGCGTGAGACCGACTGTGGCACCGAGCGTGGCATCACCACGACGATCGCCGAGAAGCAGGCCGACGGCACGCTCATCCGCGATGCGCACGTCGAGACCTCGACCTACGCCCGCACGCTGGCGCAGGACGCGGTCGACACCGACGGCAACGTCATCGTCGAGCGTGGTCACGATCTGGGCGATCCGGCCATCGAGGCACTGCTGGCCGCAGGCATCACGCAGGTCAAGGTCCGTTCGGTCCTGACCTGTGGGACCGGCACCGGTGTGTGCGCGATGTGCTACGGCCGTTCGATGGCCACCGGCAAGCTCGTCGACATCGGCGAGGCCGTCGGTATCATCGCGGCCCAGTCGATCGGTGAGCCCGGTACCCAGCTGACGATGCGTACGTTCCACCAGGGTGGCGTCGGTGACGACATCACCGGTGGTCTGCCGCGTGTCCAGGAGCTCTTCGAGGCCCGCGTCCCCAAGGGCGTCGCGCCGATCGCGGAGGTCTCGGGCCGGGTGCGCCTCGAGGACGACGACCGCTTCTACAAGATCACCCTCATCCCGGACGACGGTTCGGAAGAGGTTGTCATCGACAAGATCTCGAAGCGTCAGCGTCTGCGCGTGTTCAAGCACGACGACGGTTCCGAGCGGCTCCTCGCCGACGGTGACCACGTCGAGGTCGGCCAGCAGCTCATGGAGGGCTCGGCCAACCCGCACGAGGTGCTCCGCGTCATGGGTCCCCGTCAGGTGCAGATCCACCTGGTCAACGAGGTCCAGGAGGTCTACCGCAGCCAGGGTGTGTCGATCCACGACAAGCACATCGAGACCATCGTGCGTCAGATGCTGCGGCGCGTGACGATCATCGACCACGGTTCGACCGAGTTCCTGCCCGGTTCGCTCGTCGAGCGCGCCGAGTTCGAGGCGGCCAACCGTCAGGTCGTGACCGAGGGCGGCGAGCCCGCCGCCGGACGTCCGGTGCTGATGGGTATCACCAAGGCCTCGCTGGCGACCGAGTCGTGGCTGTCGGCGGCGTCGTTCCAGGAGACCACGCGTGTCCTGACCGACGCGGCGATCAACAGCCGCAGCGACAAGCTGATCGGTCTGAAGGAGAACGTGATCATCGGTAAGTTGATCCCGGCCGGTACCGGTATCAACCGCTACCGCAACATCCAGGTTCAGCCGACCGAAGAGGCACGCGCCGCGGCGTACGCGGTGCCGTCCTACGACGACACCTACTACAGCCCGGACGGCACCTTCGGTGCTCCGGCCGGCGCTGCGGTGCCGCTGGACGACTACGGATTCTCCAACGACTACCGGTAGTCGGGTTTCGTAGCAGAACCGAATACGACGACGGCCCCGCACTCGATGAGTGCGGGGCCGTTTCGTCGTGCGCCGGGCACCTAACGGGCGTCGGGGCGCTCCGCGTCGAGCCGTAACCCGGTGAGCAACAGTTCGAGACCGGCACGGAACTGGTCGATGTCCTCGTGGCCGTCGAACTCGTCGACGATGTAGTGCATGAACGGGTATTCCGCGCGGTCGAGCGCGCGCCACTGGTCGGCGATCGAACGCAGATAGTCGCCGGCGGCGACCGTTCCGTCGATGACCTCCTGCGGCGGATCCTGACCGAGGTCCGCGGCGACGCCGATGACGTAGCCGAGGATCGCGGACACCGCATGAAAGCAGCGCCGGGGGGACAGATCCAGACGCATCACCTGTCGGCCCAGGCGCTCGTAGAAGAGCAGAGCGTTCGACTGGACCGTCGTATTACGCATGAAATACGCAGCGAGCCAGGGGCGCTCGGCGATGGCGGCGAACAGGGTCTCCGCCATCGTCCGGATGTTGTCGATCGGATCGGCGTCGGTGCCGATCCCGTCGAGCGCGGTGAGCACTCCCGCCAGCACGTGGTCGGTGGCGCGGTCGAGGAGTTCGTCCTTGTTCGACACGTACCAGTAGACGCTTCCCACGCCGCCGCCGAGACGGGCGGCCAGGGCCCGGAACGTGAGGGCGGCTTCGCCGGATTCGTCGAGGAGTTCGACGGCCGCGTCGACGACAGCCTCGAGTGAATGCGTCACGCGACGCCGAGTGCCGCGCCGTTCGGGGGTCATGACGTCTATCCCATCACACCGCGGGACACGCACTTGCTCCGACTCGAACAACGTTCTAGTCTCGAACCATGTTCGATAACCGAACAACGTTCGATGAAAGGAGGTGCGGAGATGATCCCGATGCTTCAGTCGTCCCCGGCCCGGTCGTATACATCCCTGCGTGCCGCATGGATTCCCCTCGCCGCCCTGTGTCTGGCCTTCTTCGTGGAGATGGTCGACAACACGCTGCTCACGATCGCTCTGCCGACGATCGGCCGTGATCTCGGTAGTGGTACGACCGCCCTGCAGTGGGTCACCGGCGCCTACTCGCTGACGTTCGGCGGGCTGCTCCTCACCGCGGGTTCGGCTGCCGACCGCCTGGGCCGACGCCGGGTCCTGCTCGTCGGGCTCGCCGCGTTCGGGCTGTTGAGCCTGTTGGCGATCGCCGTGCACTCCGCGGGGGAGCTGATCGCCCTGCGTGCCGCCCTCGGTGTCTGCGCCGCAGCCATGGCGCCGATCACCAACTCCCTGGTGTTCCGCCTGTTCGACGCGGACGAACTGCGGATGCGTGCGATGACGCTGATGATCATCGTCGGGATGAGCGGCTTCATCCTGGGGCCGGTACTCGGCGGGACCGCGCTCGCCCACGTGAGTTGGGAGTGGCTGCTGGTCGTCAATGCCCCGATCGCGCTCCTCGCATGGATCGGGGTGCGGCTCGGCGTGGCGGCCGACCGCCCCGAGGGTCTGACCGGTGACGCCCTCGACCTGCCGGGCGCGGTCCTGAGCATCACGACGATCGGTCTGGCCTGCTATGCGCTGACCAGCGGAGTCGAGCACGGATGGGCGTCGATCGTCACGGTGGGATGCGCGCTCGGTGCCGTCCTCGCCCTCGTCGCCTTCGTCTGGCACGAACGTCGCACCGCACAGCCGATGCTCGACCTCTCGATCTTCACGTCCGGCACGGTGCGCGGCGCCGCGATCGCCCAGATCGGGACCTCGATCGCGATGGCCGGTGTCATGTTCGGACTGATCCTGCATTTCCAGTACGCCTACGGGTGGAGCCCGGTGAAGGCCGGACTCGCGAACCTCCCGATGATCGTCACCATGATCGCGGCGACACCGATCTCGGAGGGTCTGGCGAAGAAGTTCGGTCACCGGATCGCGTGTCTCGTCGGCGCAGTGCTGCTCGCCGGCTCCCTGGCCGGCCTGGCCTGGGGCGTCGAGCACGGCTACCTCGCCATCGCGCTGTTCATGGTCACCCTCACGATCGGTCTGCGCACGGTCATGACGATCTGCGCGGTCGCCCTCGTCGACGCGATGCCCGAGAACCGGACCTCGATCGGCGCCGCGCTGAACGACACCGCCCAGGAGGTGGGGACGAGCGTGGGGACGGCTGTGGTGGGCACCCTCATCGCGGTGCTCGTGACTGCGACCCTGCCGGCCGGGGTGTGGAGCAGCGATCTGGTCGCGTCGTTCTTCACCGGGGAGCGGATCACGTATGCGGCTCTTGCGGTGGTCGTCGGTCTGATCGCCGGATGGGGTGCCCTGACCCTGACCGACTCGCGGACGGCGGAAGAGCCCCACTAGAGAGGGATGTCAGCGCACGGCAAGTGTGGTGATGGTGCGGGTGTCCAGCAACAGGTCGTAGTAGCGGCCGCCGGGGTAGTAGGTCGCGGTGACGGCGTCAGCCACCATGTCCGACGACCAGCCGGTGGCCAAGGTCCGGAGGACCCGGCCGTTGCGGGGACGCGGGACGGCCAGTTCGGACAGTTCGCCGATCAGATCGGTCGACTCGCCTTCGGCGTCGATGTGGATCCCGGTGACCAGCCGCGAGCCGAGGAACGTCTGCCGCGTCGTCCGTTGGAGGACGGCCACACCCTGCCCGAAGTTGTTGGAGGCCGACGGCTGCGACGCGATCACTCGGATCGGAAGCCGATCGGCGCCGAGAGATGCTGCGGCGGAGGCGAAGTTGACGCCGAAGAACGAGTTCACGGGGTCGAACAGCATGAGCCCGGCGAGCCGGCGGTAGGCGACCGGGTCGGCGCGGCGGAGCGCGTCGGCGGCCACCACGACGAACTCGCCGCCGGCCGAATGTCCCGAGAAGATCATCCGGTAGGGCATCGTGACGTCGGTCCGTCCGGCGGCGGCTCGCGCTCGCACAAGGCTGTTCGCCAGCGGGCTGTCGAGGTCGCGCCCCGACCCGAAGACTCCGCCGATGGTCCGGGCGAAGGCCGCGTTGTCGGCGATGTTGTACGCGACCGCGCACCCGCCGAGGTTGACCGAGTCCAGCGTCGGGCTCACGACCAGGAACCCGTCATCGGCGTACGCGCGGGCCACGCGGTCGAGGTTGGCCGCGGTGCGGGAGAATCCGTGCTGCAGCCAGACGAGCGCCGATGGCTGCCCGGGTGGGAAGTACCAGCGGGCCGAGACCCGGACGGGCTTGCCCGCACATTCGGTGGCGATGTCCGACGACTCGACGACCGGGCCGCCGGTGCCGGGCGCGGCGCGGGCCGCTGGTGGCGCGGCACCGGCGAGCGCCATCGCCGCAAGCGTTGCGATCAGGAACCAGCGGAACCATCTCCCGGACATCCGGCCAGTCTAGGACCGGCCGGATGACACGGTGCGTGGATTCCGCCTAGAGCTTGCGCTTGACCAGCTTCCCGGTCGGCGTGCGCGGCAACGTGTCCCGGAAGATCACCTCGCGGGGCAGCTTGAACTTCGCGATCCGCGGGCGCAGATGGTCCAGGAGCGCGTCGGCGAGATCATCGTCCCCGCTCCGGCCCTCGACGGGTTGCACGACGGCCGTCACCCGCTCGCCGAGATCGGGGTCGGGCACGCCGATGACCGCGGCGTCGAGCACCGCCGGGTGGGCGAGCAGCGCGTCCTCGATCTCCCGCGGATAGATGTTCACCCCGCCCGAGATGATCAGGAACGAGTCCCGATCGGTGAGGAACAGGTGACCCTCGTCGTCGACATATCCGACGTCGCCGGTCGTCGTCCACGTGGGGTGGTCGGGATGCTGTGCGGCGCGGGTCTTCTCGGGATCGTTGTGATACTCGAACGGAAGCGTGTCCCGCTCGAAGTAGATCGTGCCGATGGTGCCGGCGGGCACCTCGGCGCCGGTGGCGTCACAGACCCGGATCGTGCCCAGCACCGCCCGCCCCACCGTCCCCGGATGTTCGAGCCACTCCGGTGTGTCGACGATGGTGAGACCGTTGAGTTCGGTGGACGAGTAGTATTCGGAGAGGATCGGCCCCCACCAGTCGATCATGGCCCGCTTGACGTCGACCGGACACGGTGCTGCGGCGTGCACCGCGACCTTCAGGCTCGAGGTGTCGTACCGCGCGCGCACCTCCTCGGGCAGGCGGAGCATGCGGACGAACATCGTCGGCACCCACTGGCTGTAGGTGACGCGATGCTCCTCGATCAGCGCGAGCGCGCGTTCCGCGTCGAACCGCTCCATCACGACGACGGTGCCGCCGAGTGCCTGCACCGATGCGCAGGTCCGAAGCGGCGCAGCGTGATACAGCGGCGCGGGCGACAGGTACACCGTGTCGGGTCCGACGCCCCACACCGAGGCGTTCATCGCTGTCATGGTGTCGCCGGGCTCGTCGATCTGCCGGTTGGGCAGCTCGGGCTTGATGCCCTTGGGGCGGCCGGTGGTGCCCGAGGAATAGAGCATGTCCGCGCCCCGCGGTTGATCCACCGGCGGTGTGGTCGGCTGCGCCGACGCGGCGGCGTCGAGGTCGTCGTGACCCTCGATCGGCCCGGAGTAGGCGAAACGCGTCTCGACACCGGGGGTGAGCGGGATGAGCTCGGCACCGAGGTCGTCGAGAACCGCGTCGACGATCAGTGCCTTGGCCCCGCAGTCGGTCACGATGTAGGCGCTCTCGGCCGGGGTGAGGTGCCAGTTCACCATGGTCAGGTAGAGGCCTGAACGCATTGCCGCCCAGTAGATGTCGAAGATCCGGGCGGTGTTCGTGGCGAGTACCGCGAGGTGGTCGCCCGGGCGCAGGCCGCGATCGGCCAGGGCCCGGGCGACCTGGATGGACCGGGTCTCCAACTGTGTGAACGTGACCGTCTCCCCGGACTCGGCCATGATGACCGCGGGGTCGTGCGGGCGGGTGGAGAGGTGGGCTCCGGGGTACATCAACACTCCTCGTGCATGAGTGGGGTGGGTCGATCTAGTTGTAACTCTTGGGGAGGTTGTGAACGGCGTGGTTCCGGTCAACAGGTGAGGGCCTCCGGTATCGATGTGGTTACCACACACACGCCGATCACCAAGAGGCCCTCATGACCCACCGTAATGCTTTTCTCACCGAACGTGGCCGTCTGGCCCTGGCTCAGTGCGTCGTCGACCAGGGTTGGCCTCTGCGACGAGCCGCGGAACGATTCAACTGCTCCACCGCGACCGCCAAGAAGTGGGCTGACCGCTACCGGCAGACCGGTGAGGCCGGCATGGCAGATCACTCCAGCCGCCCCCGCCGCTCACCCACCCGACTTGCGGTGCGCCGTGAACGTCGAATCATCAAGCTGCGGTTTGTCCGCCGCTGGGGCGCTGCACGTATCGCCGCACACCTGCGGCTGGCGAGATCGACCGTTGAGGCGGTGTTGCGCCGGTATCGGATGCCGCTGTTGCGTCACTTGGATCAGGCCACCGGTCTTCCGGTACGCCGGACCCCGCCACGCCGCTACGAACACGACGCTCCCGGCGACCTGATCCACGTCGACATCAAGAAGCTCGGCCGCATCCCTGAAGGCGGTGGGCACCGCAAACTCGGGCGTACGATCGGCAACCGGCACAACAAGAAACACCGCCCGGGGTACGCGTACTTGCACCACGCCGTCGATGACCATTCCCGGCTGGCGTACTCGGAGATCCTCACCGACGAACGCAAAGAGACCGCCGCGCAGTTCTGGGACCGGGCGATGGCCTTCTTCCAAGGGCACGGCATCACCGTGCGGCGAGTGATGACCGACAACGGATCGTGTTACCGATCAAAGGTTTTCGCGGAATCTCTCGGCGTCGAGATCAAGCACAAGAAGACCCGTCCCTACCGTCCGCAAACCAACGGCAAGGTCGAGCGCTTCAATCGCACCCTGGCCTCGGAATGGGCCTACGCCGAGTTCTACAGCTCAGAGACCGCCCGCACAGCCACCTACGACGACTGGCTGCACCACTACAATCACCACCGAGCCCACAGCGGTATCGGCGGACTCACCCCGATCGAACGCCTACACGTTCACAACCTGCCCGGGTCTTACATCTAGTACAGGTAGTCCTCGCCGCTGGCGCGCACGGTCACGTCGGACAGACTGATGCCCCAGGGCTGATCGATGACGTGGACGACGGCGTCGGCGAGGTCGTCGGGCTTGATCAGCCAGTAGTTGATGGAGTCGACGTCGGTGAGTTCGGCGGGGAGGTCGTCGTTCATGAGGGCGGTGACGTGCTCGCCGTAGGAGGCTGCGCGCTGACCGACGAGGCCCATGATCGCGGTGTCGTTGACGATCCAGCTGGCGAGGTTGGTGCCGGTGATGCCGGTCGGCTTGACGGTGGTGACCTTGATCTTGCCCTTGGCCTCGATGCGCAGCGAGTCCGAGATGGTGGTGACGGCGGCCTTGGTGGCGCTGTACACACCCGATCCCTCGATGCCGGCGTTGCCGTAGATCGACGAGATGTTGACGACCTGTCCGCGACCCTGGGCGATCATCTGGTCGTACACCGCGGAGATGCCGTTGACGACGCCCTTGATGTTGATGTCGATGGCGGCGTGCCATTTCTGCCAGGCCCGGGCGTGATCGGCGAAGTACGCCAGCGGCATCACGCCTGCGTTGTTGACGAGAACGTCGATGGCGCCGAACTTCTCGACGGCGGCCGTCGCCGCTGCGGCGACCTGCTCCATGTCGGTGACGTCGGCGACCTGGGCCAGCGCCGACCCGCCTGCTGCGCGGATGCCCTCGACGACGGTGTTGACGTTGTCGGCGTTGACGTCGACCCCGACGACATGCGCGCCGGCGGCCGCGGTCTTCTCCGCGATGAGCTTGCCGAAGCCGCTACCGGCGCCGGTGATGACGATGACCTTGTCCTTCAGGTACTGGGACATGGGTGTACTCCGTTCTGGTCGAGAGGTTGCGCTGGGGGGTGACGGTCAGACGATGTCGACGGCGTCGAGGACGGCGGCGACGTGGTGCCGGTCGCCGTCGATGGTGACCGCTGACCGCCAGGCGCTGCGGGTGGTGGCCCAGCGCAGGAAGTCGGTGGCCGAGGAGGTGGCGACATCGGCCGGCAGGCCGGCGGTCTCGCGCACGGTGACGATCGTGCCCGCGGGGTCCCGATCGAGGACGAACGAGCGGTCCGTGACGCCGGTGAGACGCAGCCCGATGGGCCGCTCGAGCGTGGGATACAGTGCGGTCCCGTTCATCTGCGGCAGACCGGCGATCATCCAGTCGATGGCGGGATCGATGGCGGCGCTCACCGACACCTCGGACGAATCCACCGGCCCGAAGGGTTGCAGGAGATCGCTGGTGAGGTGCACCAGGTGGTCGAAGGCGACGGCGTCGCTGAGCTGACTGAGCCGATAGGTGCCCAGGTCCATCATGTCCAGCGGCTGGTCCCGCACGTCCTCACCCTGCAGCGCCGCCAGGGTGGCGAGGCCGGCCTCGGACTGCGCGTGGTAGTACTCGACGGCCTGCTCCGGCGTCCAGTCGGCGCGCTCGCGCACCGCGGCGTCGTTGAGCCGCTCGGACTTTCCGCTCGGATTGTCGGGAAAGACCAGGTTGGGGTCGGCGATGAAGTTGAAGAAGAATCCCATGTGGGTGACGACGTCGTGGACGCGCCATCCGTGGCACGCGCTGTCGGCCGCCCAGTCGGCGGGCGTGAGCCGGTCGAGCAGGGCGAGGGTGTCGTTCACCAGTGCTTTCGCAGCGGTGACTCCGGCATCGGACATGGCCGATCGCCTCCTTGAAAAGTGATGTGGAAGAGGTGTTGTGAGAAGAGATATGCGGGGAAAGGAGTGCTCAGCCCGGCAGGAAGATCGACTTCAGGTTCTGGTAGGCGGCCAACCCCTCGGGGCCGAGTTCACGGCCGATCCCGCTGGCCTTCACGCCGCCGAACGGCGAACCCCAGTCGAGGTTGAAGTAGTTGACGCCGAACGAGCCGGTCTCGACGCGGCGGGCGACGTCGACGCCGCGGTCCGGGTCCGATGTCCACACCGTTCCGCCGAGCCCGTACGACGAGTCGTTGGCCAGGCCGATGGCATCGTCGAGGTCGTCGTAGCGCAGGACGGTGAGCACCGGTCCGAAGACCTCCTCGCGGGCGATGGTGGCCGAGTTGTCCACGCCGCCGAAGACGGTGGGCTCGACGAAGAACCCGCGGTCCAGATCGGACGGTCGGCTGCCGCCGGTGGTGATGGTGCCGCCCTCCTCGCGAGCGCTGTTGATCATCGCCAGCACGCGGTCGCGGTGCCGACCACTGGCGAGCGGACCCACCGCCACGGACTCGTCCATCGGGTCGCCGACCGGCAGCGACGCGCACATCGCACTGATGGCGTCGAGGTACTCGTCATAGCGGCTGCCGGGCACCAGGATTCGGGTGGACATGTAGCAGGTCTGGCCGGTGTTGAGCAGCGAGGCGGTGGCGAGGCCGCCGACGGTCTGCTCCAGGTCGGCGTCGTCGAGCACCAGGGCGGCGGACTTGCCGCCGAGTTCGAGGGTCACCGGGCGGATGAGTTCGCCACAGACACGGCCGATCTCGCGACCGGCCGGGGTCGAGCCGGTGAACGCGACCTTGTCGACGTGCGGGTGCGACACCAGGTGGCGGCCGATCTCGCTGCCGCCGTTGACGATGTTGAGGACGCCGGCGGGCAGTTCGGCGGCGATGGCCGCCTCGGCGAGGACGTAGGCGTCGAGGCTCGTCTCGGGGGAGGGCTTGAGGACCACGGTGCAGCCGGCGGCCAGCGCGGGAGCGATCTTGAACATCGAGAGGATCGCGGGGAAGTTCCACGGCGCGATCGCCCCGACGACGCCGATGGCCTCGCGGCGCACGATCGTCGAGCCGGGCAGCGGCTGGCTGGTGCGTGTCTCCTCCACCGGGGTGGACTCGACGAGGTCGGCGTAGTAGCGCAGCAACTGGACCGGGGCGGCGCCCTCGGCGAAACGTGCCAGCGCGATGGGCATGCCGTTCTCGGAGGTCACCGCCGATGCGCGGTCCTCGGCACGCTTGTCGAGCTCGTCGGCGAACCGGCGCAGGTGCGCTGCGCGGTCGGCAGGCGTGAGGTCACGCCAGCCCGACGACCGGAAGGCATTGCGGGCGGCCGCGACTGCCGCGTCGACGTCGTCGGTGGTCCCCGCGGGTACCGAACCGAACTGTGCCTCGGTCAGCGGCGAGATGACCGGGATCGTGGCCGAGCCGGACGGCGCGCGCCAGCCGCCGTCGATGTAGAAACTCGTGCGAACGGATTCGATGGTGGTCATCTCGTACTCCTTGCTGTGTCAGCCGTCGAGCGTCCGGCCGTGTGTGTCCATGATCACTCCGGACAGTCCCGAATTTCTTGACATCTCATGACGACTATTTGACAGTTGATGCCATGGCCGATCTGATCTGCGCGTCGTCACTCAGTCAGCTGCCAGAACTGATCGAGGAGCACGACGGCGACGCCCGCGCGATGCTGGCCCGCGTCGGCGTCGACCCGGCTGTGGTCGGCGCCTATGACCGCTTCATCCCGTTCACCGCGTTGTCCACGATCATCGGCCTGTGCGCCGCCGAGTTCGGTGTGCCCGACTTCGGGCTCCGGCTGGCCGCCCGGCAGGACCCGGACATCCTCGGTCCGGTCGCCATCGCGGCCCGCAACGCCGAGACCGTCGGCGATTCCTTCCAGCAGATCTCCGCCTTCGCGCACGTCTACAGCCCGGCCATCACCGCGCAGATGCACTACGGCGAGCGGGAGGTCGCCTACGAATTCGACACGGTGCTCCAGCGGGTGCCGTACCGCCCGCACGTCGTCGAACTCGCGATGGGCGTCACCCGCTCGACGTTCCGTATGACACTCGGACACGAGTTCCGAGCCAATCGCATCACGCTGGCGCACCCTGCCATGTCGGAGCCGCGGGTGTACGCCGAGTACTTCGGTTGTCCGGTCGACTTCGAGGCCCCGGCCAACCTGGTGGTGTTCCCGCGCGGGGTGATGCACCAGACGCTGCGGCGGGTGGACCCCCTGGCCTACGACGTGGCCATCCGGTTCATGACCGGACACGACCGGGAGACGGCGTTCGTCGACGCGGTCTCAGCGCTGATCGTGCGCGCAGTCCCCGCAGGCGCCGCCACGCTCGACGCGGTGTCGAAGCTGCTCATGATGCATCCCCGCGCGGTGCAGCGGGGTCTGGCCGACGACGGCGCGACCTTCGAGCAACTCGTCGACGACGCTCGCCGCGACCTCGCCGTCTCGCTGCTCGCGAATCGGGGTGTCCCGCTGTCCGCGGTGGCACGTCAGATCGGGTACTCCGAGCAGAGCACGCTGACCCGGAGTTGCAAACGCTGGTTCGGGATCCCGCCGCTGGCGAAGCGACGTGAGCTGAGCGCAGCCGGTCTCGGCGAGGCCGGGCGTCAGGTGTCCGGGTTCGCCGCGTCATCGGGGTCCATGAGATCGCTCGGGTCCTCGATGCGCACGTCGTAGTCGTCCCCGAGTCGCCGGGCGACCTCGTCGATCAGCCGGCGGGCGGCGTCGTCCATCACCCGGACGTGGGTCAGGTCGAGAACCACCGACTCGGTGTCGAAGCCCTCGCAGGCGCGGCTGGCGACGATCTCCGCTCCCGCGAAGCGCACATCGCCCTGTAGTTCGACGACGGTCGCGCCGTCGCGTTCGGTCACCGATCGCAGCGCGGGCCGACCGGTGGGGGCCACGTGCATCATGTGCAGTTCCATGTCGCGGGACAGACGCTCGAAGACCGCGACGCCGCGCACGCTGTTGCCCTGCTCGTCGAGCCGCGGCGACCACACCGCGAGCCCGACCTGACCGGGCAGCACGCCCAGGATCGCGCCGCTGACACCGCTTTTCGCGGGGATCCCGACGGTCGCCATCCAGCTGCCGCTGCCGTCGTACATGCCGCAGGTGGCCATGACCGACAGGACGTGCCGGGTGATCCAGCCTTCGATCAGGCGCTCGTCGTCGCCCGTCGACAGCCCGCCGTTGGCGAGTACGGAGCCCATCACCGCGAGGTCGCGGCAGGAGACCCGAATGGAGCACTGGGCGGCGTAACCGTCGACGACCTCATCGGGTTCGCAATCGAGTTTGCCTGCCGACCGCAGCAAATAGGCCAGGGCCGTGTTGTGGTCGTCGGAGGCGAGTTCGGCGCGGTGGACGTCCTTGTCGACCGTGACGCGGCGGCCGGCGAGGGTGCTGACGAGAGCGATGACGCGGTCGGTCCGGTCGGTCGCGTCGGTGCCGTCGATCAGCCCGTGGACGGCGACCGCGCCCGCGTTGATGAGGGCATTCCGTGGCCGCCCGGTCTCCGCCTCGAGTGAGATCTCGTTGAACGCATCGCCCGACGGTTCGGTGTCGACGCGTTCGAGCACCGTGTCGAGCCCTCGGTCCCGAAGTGCGAGCGCGTAGGCCGGGACCTTGGAGATGGACTGCAGGGAGAACTCGTGGTCGGCGTCCCCGGCGGTGTACACGGTGCCGTCGATCGTTGCCATCGCGATCCCGAACGACGACGGATCTGCATGTTCGAGTTCGCGATTGCCCGCCGCCACCTCACCGCCGTCGTCGTCGCGGCATTCGTGCAGGACACGTTCGAGGTAGTCCTCGATGGGGGAGCGCATATCCCACGGTAGCCACTCCGGGTCGGCGGGCTCAGTTCTGGCGGTACGGCATGTACTGCACAGACCAGGAATTGCCGTCCGGATCGTCGAAGTACACGAAGTGACCCCAGGCCTGCTCGTCGACCTCGCCGGGGTCGACGCCCGCCGCGAGCAGTTGTTCGCGAGCCTCGTTGATGTCGGTGACGACGATCTGCAGTCCCTTCACCGACCCGGGCTCGGCGTCGGTGAGTCCCTTGCCGAAGGCGATCGAACAGGCCGAGCCGGGCGGGGTGATCTGGACGAAGCGGATCTCGTCGGAGACGACGTGGTCGTGGTCGACGTTGAAGCCGATCTTCGAGTAGAAGTCCTTCGCGCGGTCGACGTCGCTGACGGGCAGGATGACGAGCTCGAGTGTCCAGTTCACGGTTCCTCCTGGGTTGTGGTGTGACACCAGCCTCTCAGGAGATGCGGACAGTTACGGTCCTTATTCGACGATGTTCACCCGCCGCACCCTGAGGAGGCCCGGGGCTTGCGGAGGGCCGTCTCGCCCGCTCCCTGAGGAGGCCCGGAGCTTGCGGAGGGCCGTCACGAAGGGTCCGTGTGTCTTGTGTCTGCGCGTCGTCGGATCCGGTGCCGGTCAGGGCGGGTCACCGCGCGGATCTCTTCGAGGACCTCGTCCCACCCGTAGAGGACGTCGTCGTAGGTCAGTCGCATGGTCATCCACCTGTGGATCATCGTCTTCCGATCGCGTCGGCGGTCGTTGCGGAACGCGTCCGCGTCGGAGTGGTAGGAGCGCCCGTCGCACTCGATGAGCAACGACCCGGTCCGCAGATCCGCGTGTTCGCGACCGCCGATCGACGGTTGGACCTGCACGCCGAACCCGGCGGCGACGAGCCGTAACCGGGCGACCGACTCGGTCCCCGACTGCGAACGTGCATCGCACCGCTCGAACATCGCCGCCACCGTCCGTGCGACGCGCCCCATGTCGGCTTGGATGTCCGGGATCGTCCACTCGGTGGTGTTGAGAATCGAGTCGACGACGGCGATCCACTCCTCCGCCGCGAGACACCGTGCCGCGCAGCCGATCGCCAACGGGATCGGATCGACGGCCGTCCGCACCGGCAACGGTTGTCCGAATCCCTGGCACCAGCGGAACGGACCGCTGGGCCGTGGCGTGGACTTCATGTGCTTGCTCAGGCGGACATGGGTCTCGCTGTGGCCCGGCGGAATCCAGATCCCGGGGTTGCCGTGCGCCTGATGAAAACGCAGCGCGCTGACGCAGGACAGCGCGCCTCCGGCGCTCACCGCCGCGACCGCACTCGAGTCGGCGCCGGATGCGCGAACCCACCCGTAACCGAGCGAGGTCAGCCTCCCGGCGCGCCGGGCTTGCTTGATGCCGTCCGCCGTCCAGCCCATCGCGGTCAGTTCGTTCAGCCTGAAGACGCCACAGTCGGAGCTCATGCCTGCTTTGACGCAGCGGAGGGCCACCCGGTTTCATCCGGTTCGGCCGATGTTCGCGATTTCTCGTCCATCTCATGGGTGCCGGAGGGCAATCTGCCCTTGGGGGCTGCTCAGGTGGACGAGATTTTCGCTCATCCGGCTGAGAAGCGGATGGCAGCGCGGATCTGGGCGGCGATCGCGCGCCCGGCGCCGAGGGGCCAGCGGTGCATGACGTAGTCGGCGGCGGCATCGACGGTGAGCTGGCGGGTGGAGTTGCCTGCGCGAACCCAGAACTCGGGCGGGTTGTTCTTGCCGGCCCGCAGATAGACCGGACGCGGCGACGGCGAACACGTCACGCGGCACACCGGGACCGTTCCCGACTCCCCGGGCCGGGCGACCGATTCGACGGTGATCCCGACGGCCGCCGCCGTGTTCTGCCCGAGCGTGGTGGTCAGGAGATCGCGCAGCCAGAGCTCGAAGCGGTCGGCGTCGGGCACCTTCAACGTCGCGAAGTCGGGGTCGAGCCCGAGGGGTGTGCCGTCGTCGGCGACACCGATGAGCAGGGTCCCGCCGTCGGAGTTGAGGAACGCCGAGACCGTCTTGACGATCACCTGCTCCATCCGCGGGTCCTTCTCGCCGCTCCGCAGGTTCACCCGGGCGGTGGACTTGAACTCGAGCCGATCGGACTCGCCGTCGGAGAGCAGTTGGGCGACTGTGGCATTGGATTGCCGCTGTAACCGTGCGGCGAGTAGACCATAGGCCCCCACCGCGACGACCGAGCTGATCAGTCCCAGCACGACCGTTGTCACGCTCCACACCCGGAGATGTTTGTCGACGAGGCCGGCGATGTAGAGACCGAGCGCGGTGCCGAGGATCGACAGGACCATCGCCGTGGTCGCGTCGAGCCGAGCGCGCCTACGCAGCAACCATCGCGCGACGACGCCGAACATCCACGAGACCACCAGCACCAGGACCAGCGCGGTGGCGGTCGCCCAGACCGGTACCGCGAATTCGATTCCACCGATCGTTCCCACACCGTTTTATAGCCCGAAGCCGCGTGTACCGCGGCTTCGGGCTATGGATCGGGGGGGGGTGGGGTCAGACGGCGTCGCCGCCGTCGATGCTGCCGAAGTCGCCGACCTCGACGTTGCCCTCGTCGTCGACGGCGGTGTCGAAGGTGCCGTCACCGTCGGTGTCGGCCACCGCGATGTCGGTGAGACCGTCGGCGTCGGTGTCGGCTTCGATGACGTCGATCTCGCCGTCGGCGTCGGTGTCGTAGGCGATGGAGTCGGCCTGGCCGTCGCCGTCGGTGTCGAGGATGGCGTCGGTGGTGCCGTCACCGTCGACATCGGTGAGTGCGGCGTCGACGGCTCCGTCGCCGTCGGTGTCGATGAGAACGGCGTCGGCGGGGATCTCGGTGCTCATGGTGGGGGTCCTTTCGGGAGTGGGTGCCGGGGCCGGCGTGTGCGGTTCTGGTTGCTTGGAGTCGAGCGTGCCGGGGTTTGTTCCCGTCCGTTCCGAAGTCGCGGTGAGGTCATTCACCTGGGCGACGACCAGGGCCGCAACCCCGACTATCGAAGGTCCGCAAGCAATTCGGACAAGATGGACCGCGCGCGCGAGATGCGACTGCGTACCGTCTGCAGACCGATGCCCTGCGCCTCGGCGATCTCCGAGTAGCTCAACTCGCCGTAGACGCGCAGCACGAAGGTCGCCCGATAGGCGTCCGGCACCTGCGACAACGCGTCGGCGATGCGGTCGGACACCACGACCTGCGCCGCGACGTCCAGATGGCTCATCGGGTCGTGATCGGCGATGTCGTCGGCGTCCGTGCGCTTGCGGATGCGGGCGAGCGCGGCGTTGGACCCGATCCGGTACAGCCAGGTCGACAGTTGTGCGTCACCCCGGAAGTTGCCGATCGCGCGCCATGCGGCGACGAGCGCGTCCTGCATCGCGTCCTCGGCGTCGTGCTGGTTGCCGGTGATGCGTAAGCAGATGGCCCACAATCGGTCTCGGTGCTGTTCGACGAGTGTGGTGAAGGCCGCCTGGTCACCGGCGCGGGCAAGCTCGAGCAGGTCTGCGCCGGAGGAGGATTCGTCGATCAACGACTGCACCCGCTCATCGTAGGACCGCCTCCCGGGCACGGCAGCGCATCGCGGTTTTCGATGCGGGCGATCTCAGAAGTCGTCATCGAGCGCTCCGTCGTCGAAGGAGTCGTCCGCAGAATGCTCGGAACCGCTGAAGACATCGTCGTCCTCGTCGAGGCCGGATGCCAGGTGATCCCCGGTCACGTCGTCCGCCGGCGGGTCGTCGAAGCCGCCGACGTCGGGGTCGGATTCGGAGTCGCCGTCGGAGTCCAGCGGATCCGGCCCGGGCGCCGCGGTCAGGTCGGTGGTGAGTTCGTATGACGGATCGAACGCGGTCTCGACGGCGGCGTCCCACGCGGCGGCGGGCACGCTCAGCTCGTCGGGCGGGTCGCCGGCGCGCAGCCACGCCTCGAAGTCGTTCTCATCCAGATTGTCGGTCATGCTCTTCCGCCTCTGCTGGTGTGTCGGTCATCCGATATCGGTACCGATGGATTCGTCGACGCGCGGCGCCCGACACGGATACTGTCATCCGGTCGAGGGGTCGGCACGCCGACTCCGAGGGACATTCTCGGCATGTCCCTAGGAGTGTCGCCGAGCCCGGAATGTTCCCATCGGTCGGCGAAAGTCTCGGGAGGTCGGATTCCGTGGAGCAGCGCTTGACCGTGCGTGGCCGCGTGGAGCAGTTGCTCGACGAGGTCGGCCCGCTGTCGCCGGACACCGCGGGCCTGTCCGCCTTGCGCGCGCAACTGGCCGAGCCGTTGACCGTTGCGCTCGTCGGACGCGTCAGTTCGGGCAAGTCGACGCTGCTCAACGCCCTCGTGGGCGACCGCGTCGCCCCGACCGACCGCGCCGAGTGCACCCGCGTCGCCGCGCTGTACACCGAGGGCAACCCGCAGCGGGTCGAGGTGATCGGCCTCGACGGTACGGTCACCGAACTCCCCGGCCCCATGCGCGGCGACCTCGGCCGGCCACCCGAGGAGATCGACCACGCGATCGTCCACACCCCGTCCCGGTTGCTGCGTGAGCGCTTCCGGGTCGTCGACACCCCCGGCCTCTCCGGATTCACCGACACCGCCGAGATCGCCACCCGTCGGGTGTTCGGCCGACAGGGGAGGCTGGCCCGACCGGACGTCATCCTCTTCCTGCTCGACGACGCCGCGGGCCCGAAAGCCGACGAGGTCGCGTTTCTCGCCGAGGCCGGTGCGTCGGCGCAGAACACGATCCTGGTGATCTCGCAGGCCGACCTCATCGCCGCCGACAATCCGATGCTCAAGGCCCAGGAGATCGCGCGCCGGGTGTGGCGACGGTTCCCGGCGATCGCGGGCGCGGTGGTCGCGGTGTCCGGACTGATGGCCGAGGCCGGGGTCTGCGGGGTCACCGAACGTGAGACCGCGCAGATCTCGCGGCGCGGGCAGCTCGAGTCGTGGGAGTTGCTGACCATCCTCGACGGCGGGATGCCCGCTCCGCCGGGCATCGACGTCGATGAACTGGGCCGGCTCGAGCAGCTCGTGGGGACCTATGCGATGGATGCCGGGGGTGAGATCGCACAGCAGGGTGCGCGAGCGTACTGCGAATGGCTGCACCGGGTTTCGGGCATCGACGAGTTGCGGCTGGCGATCGGACGTCGATTCCTCGCCGTCGGCGACATCCTCAAGGCCCGCACCGTCCTGGCGGCGCTGCGCGAGACCGCCTACCGCAGCCCGCGCCGCGACGTCTTCCTGGAGGCCATCGACGAGGCCGAGACGTCACCGGCCCTGCACCGGTTGCGCGAGGTGTCCGCACTCGAGGCCCTCGCGCGGTGGCAACCCGACAGCGACCTGGTCGGCGAGCTCAATGTCGTGGTCGCGAGTCGTGATGTGCGGGTGCTGTTGTCGCTGCCGCCGACCGCCGGACCACCGCAGATCGCCGACGCCGCGCGAGCGCGGGCCACCGACTGCCGGTCGAGGCGCGCGTTCGCTGCGACGTCGGCGGAACGCGAGGCGCTGCTGGTACTCGAGCAGACCTATCAACTCGTCCGGCGCGGACTCTGGGTCAACTGACCGATGGTGAACGAGGAGCAGGCTGTGACCACCAGCGAACCCGGGCCGGCCAAGGGATTGGTGAAGGCGCCGGCGAAGACCACGACGCCGACGCCGGAGGCGGTCTTGCGCACCGCGATCGACGCGTTGCGCAAGCACGGTGAGGACGCGATCGCCGACCGGGCGCTGCGGGTCCGCGACCGGCCGGCGCCGCAGGGCACCGTGGTGGTCATCGGTGAGGTCAGCCGGGGCAAGAGCTCGCTGGTCAACACCCTCCTCGGGGTCGGCGACCTCGCGCCGGTCGACACCGAGATCACCACCTCGGTCTATGTCCGGTTCACGCCCGCCACCGACGACCTCCCCGCCGGGACCGCGCTCGTGGAGTTCCCCGGTGCCGCCCACCGGATCCCGGCCGCCGAGCTCGCCGAGTGGGTGACCGTCGGCGGACGCCACGCGGCCGGCGTCCCCGCGGAACGTCTCGCGCCCGGCACACCGATCGATTCGGTTCTCGTGCCACCGGTCTCGGCACGCGTGGGTGTCGACGCCGTGGTGCTGCCCGGGGTCACCGTCGTCGACACACCCGGTGTCGGGTCGCTGGTCCCCGAACACGTCGAGGCTGCCGTCAGCGCGGCTCGCGGAGCGTCGGTTCTGGTCATGGTGTGCGACGCGACCGCACCGCTGAGCGCACCCGAACTCGACTTCCTGCGCAGCGTCAGCGAAGAGGTCGCATCCGTGGTGCTGGTGGTCACCAAGACCGACCTCGTCATGCGCCAGTGGCGGACGATCGTGGCCGAGAACCGAAAGCTGATCGGCGCCAACGCCCCCCGCTTCGCCCACATCCCGATCATCGGCGTCTCCAACCGCATCGCCGCCCAGGCCGCGGCGATCACCGACCCCGACCGTCGCGAACGGGCCCTCGCGGCCTCCGGCGTCCCCGAACTCGTCGACGCCCTGACACCGCTGGTCCGCGACGGGGCCACGTCCCCGGTGCGCAACGCGCTGCAGCTGACCTTCGCCGGCCTCGACGACGTCCGCACGCGTCTCGTCCTGGAGATGAAGGCCGCGACCGCGAACCCCGCCGAGCGCGCTGAGATCGAAGCCGAGCGCGACCGACTCCAACGTCTCAAGGATCGCCGTCGGGAGTGGCGGGCGCGCCTCACACAGGACATCACCGCGGCTTCGCTGCGGACCGACGACCTCATGCGCGATCGCTTCGACACGCTGCTCGGCCAGTGGAACACGCGGATCGACAAGCTGCGCTTCTACGAACCGCACCGGGCGGGTCAGGAGCTGATCGCGCAGATGACCGTCGATCTCGAGGCCGCCGCTCGTGAGGTGAGCGCCTCGTTCGTCGCCGGCATCGAGCGGATCGCCGACGCGCTGTTCGCCGACGCCGCCATCTCCGAGGAGCTCGTCGGGCAGATCGCCGGCGGTGCCGGCGAACTCAAGCTCCGTGAGCAGGAGAAGATCTCGCCCTGGAAGAACATGGTCGACCCGATCCTGCTGTCCATCGTCGCCGCGGGCGGCCCGCTGGCGATCATCCCGGTGGTCAATGTCGTCGCGGTACCGGTGTGGGCGGGTGTGGTGGTGGGGTTCCGCGCGTCGAAGGTGGGTAAGGAGAACCACCGCAAGTGGTTGACGAAAGCGGTCAACGACATGAAGGCCGACGTCCGGTCCCAGCTGCAGTCGATCAAGGCGCAGGCGAGCGGTGATCTGCAGATCGCCTACGACGAACTGCTCGAGCGGCTCCTGGCCGAGTCGACGAAGATCCTCAACGACGCCGCGGCGGAGTCCAAGAGATCGGCGGCCGAGCGCGAGAAGACGGCCGCGGATCTGCGTAATCAGATCGTCGCCGTGGACAACGTGCGCAAGGCGATCGCCCGCGTTCTTCGAGCGCCCACCGGATGAATGCCGGTGTCGTGTGCAACGATTTGCACCTGAGGAGGTGACCACGTGGCGCAGGAGAGCAGGCGGCGACTGTGTATCGACTTCGGCACCAGCAACACTGCGGCTGCGTACCGGGTCGGGCTGGGCGAGCCGGTCATCGTGCCGCTCGGACAGGGCGGACCCGCGATGCCGTCGGCGGTGTTCGCGGGGGACGGGTCCGTCGTCGTCGGTCACGATGCGGTGCTGCGGCGGCTGCAGGCCCCCGACGCCTTCGAGGACACCCCGAAGTCGCGTATCGACGACGGCGAGATCGAGCTCGGTGACCGCTTCTGGTCGGTCGAGGATCTGATCGGCGCCGTCCTGCGACATGTGCATCAGATCGCGTTGCGCCACAGCGGACTGGCTGCCTTCGACTCGATCGTCCTGACCCATCCCGACCGCTGGAGCGAGCGGCGCAAGAACGTCCTCCGACGCGCGGCCGGCCGGGCCGGGATCCCTGCCGAGACGCTGCGAATAGCCTCCGAATCACTCGCTGCCGCTTGGTATTACGTCTACCGCGGGTACGACGTCAGCGGTGCCGAACGGATGTGCGTCTTCGACTTCGGCGCCGGCACGTGCGACGTGGCGCTCCTCGTCCGCGACGGTGTCGACGGGTTCACCGTCACCGGCTCGGGTGGCGACAACCATCTCGGCGGCCGTGACCTCGACGCCCGGATGATCCGCTGGGTGCACGACGAGGCCGCCGAACTCGATCCCGACCTCCCGGGCCGACTCCGCGCCCCGGCGGCCGCGATCGCCCTGGCCGATCGGGTGCGGACGGCGAAGGAAGCACTGTCCGACACCGCCCAGGCCGTCATCGAACTCCCCGGCACCCGGCACACGTTGCTGCTGACCCGGCGCGAGTTCGAGTCGATGATCGGGCCGTTCGTGGAACGGGCCGTCGAGCTGACCCGGGATGCGATCGCCCGCGCCGACGCCGCCGGCACGGGGCCGGGCGGACCCGTCATCGTCTACGTCACGGGCGGGACCAGCAGCATTCCGATGCTGCAGTCCGCGTTGTCGGCGGTGGGTCGCGTCGCCCGGATCGGCGACCCCAAGGTCGTCGTCGCGCAGGGCGGGCTCCTCCGGTCGACCAATGTCGTCCCGGGCGTCGACACACAGAAGGTCGGCGCGGAGGTGTCGGCTCGCCGTATCGCCTTCCCGCAGCTGCCGGCCGGCTCGGTGATCGCGGGTGTCTCCGTGCGTGACGGGCAGGTCGTGCGCGCAGGCGAGCCGCTGGCCACCGCGGACTCTCCGGCCGGCCGGGTGACGATCGACGCGCCGGTCGCGGGCACTCTGCACGGTCTCGACCTCCGGCCGGGCGTGGCCGTTCAGCCGGGGGCGGTCTTCGCGGCCGTCGGGCCGGCCGGTCTGCGGCCCGACCAGTGGCCGCGGTTGCACCGCACACCGGCCGGGACCTCGCCGGTGCGGGGCCACTCCGGTCCCGTGCCGTCGGCTCCGCACCGCGTCGTCCCGCAACCCGTTCCCGCGCAACCCGTTCCCGCGCAACCCGTGCTCGCGCAACCCGTTCCAGAGCAACCGGAGAAGGTGAACGGGTTCGGTCTGGCCGGATTGATCGTGGGTATCCTGGGCTTCCCGCTGTGCCTGGGCACGATCGTCGGGCTCGTACTCACGGTCGTGGGGATCACGCGGGCCGGCGGACGACGCGATGCCCTCACGACGACGGCGCTGGTCGTCAACGTCCTCGGTGCCGTCGCCTGGGTGGCGTTCGTCATCTGGGCGGTCGTCAGCGGCTGAGGCGGGGTTCTTTCGGCCCGCTCGCTCCGCTCCCGGCGCCGTAGCGGTTCAGGGGTGGCTGTCGATGTCGAACTGCCGCCACTCGGCATCCCAGCGTCGTGACCGGTGCTGATCGGCGACCATCCGGACGAGCACGGTCGAGCCCCACCAGCCGAGCACGACGAGCATCCCCACCGCGGCCCCGGCGATCAGGCCCTCCATCACGGCGTCCGTGGTGGTGACGGGTGGGTCCACCACCGAGCCGGAGTCGTCGAGCCAGACGACCCGGACCCGACCGACCGAGTCGAGCGGCTCGGCGCTGACGGCGGCGGTGAGCCGGTGACCGTTCGGGTCCTGCCACGCCACGGTGGTGAGGTCCGCGTCCGCCCCGCCGCCGCTCTGGGCGCTGCCCTGGCCGGGCGTGCGAATGATCGTCGCGCTCACCGAATGTCGGGGTTCTTGACGTTCCGCGGCAGCCTTGTGCGCCGCATAGGTGTCGCCCCCGATGGTCAGGGCGATCATCATCCCCGCGGCGGCGGCCAGCCACAGCATCACCAGCGTTGCGGTCTCCAGACGGTCGCCACGGCGGACCAGACCGTTCGACGATGCGTGCATGACACGCCAGCTGTGGAGTTCGCGGGCGAGGAATCGCAGCATGTGCACCCTCCTGTGCCGTTCGCCCCTTACATGGTCGCGGGCGGGCGAGCGCCGGGACAGGGCCTTTGGTCCCTATGCGCGCGGCGATACCCGTGTTTCAGTCATTCGACTCACAAACTACCCCGACTCCGCGTATTCTCACGGTGCGTCAGGGTGGCCGGCATCGCGCGGGGTGCCGGGGCGTAGGGGGTCGACTCGAGGGGCATCACATCGTGGCCCTCGTCGGTGTTCATGAATGTCACTGTTCGTGATCGTCACTGTTCATGGTCTATGTGGAGGGGTTCAGTTGACCAGCGCATTGTCTGTGCGTGCATCTAGACGTGGTGCACGCACGTTTCTCACCTCGTCGGCGATCGTCGAGGCGATCGGTATCGAGCAGTCGATCGTCCTGTCCGGGTACGCGGTGCTCGCCGAGAACCCCGCAGAGTTCGGGGTGACCGCCGATCTCCTGGGGGAGGTCGACGCCGCCATACGACGCCACCGGGCGATCGTGACGCGGCTTCGGCTGATGCACGACGAAGCCGTTGGCGCCGAGCGGGTTTCGTCTCCGCGCGATGAAGCGCTCGCTGTCTTGGGGCTCGCCGGACCCGACGCCGACGCGGATTCTGCCGTCGGCATCGTGGAAGGTCCCGCTGACCGGCGACCGCCTCTGGTCGCGGTGGCTCTTCTGGTCTCCGCGGCCCACGCGTTGACCGACCCGACGAACTGCGGGACCGCTTCTCCGGCACTCAATCTCATGCCGCCGCCGCTGCATCGGGACCGAGCACTGCTGGAGAAGGTGCTGACCAACGCCGTGTCGACGTCCGATGCTGCCGTGCGGGCGGAACTCGCCGATCACATCGCCGCCGCGAGTGCGGTCTTCGCCGAGGCCGGTCACGGATCCGACCGGCGGCTCTCCGTGCTGCGCTACAACCCGCACTCGTTGCGCACGTCGTGCCGTGCGGCGGGCCTCGGTGAGGTCGAGGTCTGTATCGCCGACTGACCGGTGACCTGACAACCGGCGGTTACCCTGGGCGTCGTGACCACTTCGGTTCCACAGCGCTATCGGTGGCTGCTGCACGTCGATCTCGACCAGTTCCAGGTGGCGGTCGAGAGGTTGCGGGCTCCCGAACTCGTCGGGGTGCCGGTGATCGTCGGCGGCAACGGCGATCCGACCGAAGCCCGCAAGGTGGTCACCTGCGCGTCGTATGAGGCGCGTGACGTGGGTGTGCGTGCGGGTATGCCGTTGCGGGCAGCACACCGCAAGATGCCCGACGCGGTGTATCTGCCGCTCGACATGAGTGCCTACGATGCCGCGTCCGCCGACGTCATGGACGTCCTGCGCGCCACCGGCCACCCCGTCGAGGTCTGGGGCTGGGACGAGGCCTACCTCGGGGTCGACGCCCGCGGCGCGGAGGTCGATCCGTTCGACGACGAGGCCATCGTCGACCTCGCCGAACGGATCCGGTCGGAGATCCTGGACCGGTGCGGACTCACGAGTTGCGTCGGGATCAGTGACAACAAGCAGCGGGCGAAGATGGCCACCGGGTTCGCCAAACGGCCGCCGGGCGCCGGGGCGAACGGCGCCGACGCCCCGCGGGTGTTCCTGCTCGACGATCGCAACTGGCTGGATTTGATGGGGGACAGGCCGACTCGCGATCTGTGGAGCGTCGGGCCGAAGACGGCGTCGAAGCTGACCGCCGCCGGCGTCACCACGGTGACCGAGCTGATCGCCACCCCTCGCGACGATCTGATCGCCATGTTCGGTCCGCACCAGGGCAATTGGCTGTACGTGCTGTGCCGCGGCGGCGGTGACTCGGCGATCACCGCCGAACCCTGGCTGGCCCGTTCGCATTCCAAGTCCCGGACGTTCGCGACCGACCTGAGCGACGCGACCGAGATGCGGGCTGCTGCCGGCGAACTCCTTCGTGAATTGCTCGATCAGGTCGTCGGCGAGGAGCGACTGCCGTTCCGGGTCGCGGTCACCGTCCGCACCACGACCTTCTACACCCGCACCAAGTCCCGGAAGCTCCCCGCCCCGAGCCTCGACTTCGCAGAACTCGAGTCGGTGGTCGCCGACCTGCTCGCCAGATTCGACATCGACCGCCCGGTTCGACTCGTGGGCGTGCGCCTCGACCTCGTCACCGACGACGACCCCGCTGCTCCCTGATCCGAGAGAGTGGCTTCGACACGGCTCCTCGCTGCGCTCGGTGCCGGCTCAACCAGCGGGACATCGACCCCGTGACCCCCCTGCTGGTCGAGCGACCCCCCTGCTGGTCGAGCAGCGTCGACCCCCTGCTGGTCGAGCAGCGTCGACCCCCCTGCTGGTCGAGCAGCGTCGACCGAGCGAAGCGAGGACGCCGCGCCCGTCGAGGCCACTTGGCGACCGGCCCCGCGATCCCAGCCAGTGACTTCGACCAAACCCGCGCTACCCCGACGCCACGATCAGGGGCACGAGTTGTTCGGCAGCGGTCCAGGCGCCGTGATGGCCGAGCATCATCGACTCCATCGTCTCGCGGGTGCTGCGGGTGAGGGTGGTGGCGCCGCGGGCCACCGCGACGACGTCACCGATGCGTTGTGCGACCGCATCATTCACCACCGGGCCGAACCATTCTTCGTCGATGGTCTGCTCTCGGGACACCACGTGCGCGGCGTCGCCCAGGTACGACGACCAGCCGGCCAGGACGTCGTCGGCCGAACCCGGCGTCGCGTAGACGTGGCGGACCCGTGCTTCGCCGGCCACGGCGTCGACGCCGTCGAGTAGCGCGGGCGCGGTGTCGATGTCGATCGCCCGGTCGGCGGTGATCATCCCGTGGTCGCCGGTGACGAGAAGGGTTGTCCCATCGTCCAGTTCGGCGGCGAGGTCGGCGACAAGGCGCTCCACGACGCGCAACTTCTCCAGCCACTCCGGTGATCCCGGCCCGTGGATGTGGCCGGCCATGTCGAGTTCGCTGTAGTAGGCGTATACGAAGCGTCGGTGGCGGCTTCGTCGGCGCAGGGTGGTCAGCACGGCCTCGCGGATGCCGTCGGGAGTCACGGCGGGCAGGAACTGGCCCGCGGCGCGGAACGCGGCCATCGTCAGGCCGGTTCCGCGGAACTCGCCGGGCATCACATAGGTCACTCGGACGCCGTCGGCGGCAATATCTTCCAGACTGCCGCGCTCGGTTCGGACGAGGGCCGGGGGATAGGTCATCAGCGCGGACGGACCCGACGCGTTGTCGAGAGTCCACCGGAGCG
This sequence comes from Gordonia sp. ABKF26, assembly GCF_041103195.1. NCBI lineage: Bacteria > Bacillati > Actinomycetota > Actinomycetes > Mycobacteriales > Gordoniaceae > Gordonia > Gordonia sp. ABKF26. The sequence continues at coordinate 4,763,257 of NZ_JBGCVZ010000003.1, read as the reverse complement.
AGTTGAGCACGCGCCGGGACCCGCGGGTGCGGCATTCGTCGCCCGGGCGGAAGCTGTACCCGATGATCCCGTGCACGCCGCACGATGTCCCGCCGGTGAGGCTCAGGATGCTGGTGGCGGTGGTGGCCGGGAACCCTGCCCGCAGCGTCGTCGAGGTGAGCTCGCGCAGTGTGGGTGCGTGGTCGGCGTACTCGTCCAGCAGTGTCGCACCGAGGCCGTCGATCAGCAGCACCACGACCGAATCACCCGGCGGCACAGTCGGACCCGCGCCCGCAGCGGTGACCCCGAGCGCAAGCGACGCCGCCGGGAGGACGTCGGCGAGGGTGTGGGGAAAGGTGTGCCAGTCGGCCGGTGCCAGTTCGGCAGGAGCCACGTCGTCGTCCGTCACCGGGCCCCCGAGCCGGCCGGACCGAACACATAGTGTCCGGAACGCAAGAAGCGCACGTCGCGGCGAGCGTCTCCGTCGACGAACAGCGGCGAGAGGGCATCCCGCAGCGCGATCCGCCACCGGGCGGCGTCGAGTGGTGCGCTGACCCGCATCGACTCGACGTCCCGCGGAACTTCGACGACGACGCCGGCGTCGGGGGTGACGCGATCGTGGTGCGCGACGGGTCGCGACGGCTGGTCGGCATCGATGATCGACACCGCGCCGTCGGCGAGCACGTCGTCCACCGACACCGGGGAGGCGGACGGGGCCGCGGCGTGCAGATTCCAGGACATGAGCACCCGGTCGGAGTCGGCATCGCCGCCCAATTCGTCGCCGAGTTCGCCGTAGAAATCCTCGTAGTAATGCACCGGCGTCGCACCCAGTTTGGCGAGGTTGAAGTAGGCGTTGCGCGCGACGAGCGGATCGAAGGTCCAGGTGATCGTCGACAGTCCGCGCTCCAGTGCCCAGCGGCGCTGGTGCATCTTCAGCGCGTAACCGACCTGGTGGCCACGGCCGCGTCGGGTGACCCCGGTGATGTGGCTGTGCAGGGTCTCGCCGACGGGCGCACCGAAGAACGCGACGCTGCCACCGGCGAGGTGGTCGCCGATGAACGCGCCGGCGACGTAGTTGCCGGCGTGGGTGAGCGCCCGCAGCATGTCGGTCCCCACGGGCCGGTTCGTCGGGTCGGGCCGCCACACGTCGTCGAAGATCCGCAGAAGGTCTTCGAGCTCGTCGGGGGACGAGAGTTCACGAACCTCCACACCGAGGCTTGCATCCGACATGGGAACGATTCTGTCACCGCCCGGCGACACCGTGGTCGGAGATGGCCCAGTCCACCGATCTAGGATGAGCCCCATGCCCCACACCGTCCGATCGCCCGACGCGTTCTCGCGCGCCGCCGCGGCCGGTGTGGTTCCCGCGGTCGCGGTCGCCGCGCACGGTGCGGCGAGCGGGGCGATCCCGAGTTCGTCGGGCATCCTGCTGAGCGCCGCGATCGGTGCGATCGCGGCGATGCTGCTCGCGCCGCGCCGAGGACGACTGCTGACCGCCGCGGCGTCGACCACGCTGGTGCTCTCCGTCGCGCAGGCGGCCAGTCACTGGGCCCTCGCGCTCGACGCGGGACATGCCGCCCACGGCACCTCGACGCTGCCGATGCTGCTCACCCACCTGGTGGCGATCCCGCTCAGTGCGGTCCTGATCGTCGTTGGCGCGCATCTGCTGTCGTCGATCGGCACGGTGATCCGATCCCTGATGCCGCCGGTCGCCCTCGCGGCGCGTCCGACTGCACCGGTCTTCTGGACGCAACCGTGTGTTCTGTCCGCACCTGCGCTGTGCGGCACCGGTGTTCGCGGACCGCCCGGCACGTTCTGACGCGCCTGGCCCCCGATCGCCCAGATCTGGGGTCGATGCGTGCGTCCACGCGCCCGATCCAGACAAACATCGAAAGACACTCCTGATGAAATCCAGTTCTCCGCGGGCCACGATCGCCCGCCGCCTCATCGCGCCCGCAACCGCCGCTGCCGTCGTCGGTCTCGCCTCCTTCACGGGTGCGGGTGCCGCGTCGGCCCACGTCACCGCCAACGCCCCGACGGTCACCCAGGGCGGGTACGGCGTCGTCACCTTCGTCGTCCCCAACGAGTCCGACGCCGCGGCGACGACCGCGCTGCGGGTGACGCTCCCCGGCCTGACCTCGGCCCGTCCCGAGGTGATGCCCGGCTGGAAGTCCGTCGTCACCAAGAAAGACGACAAGGTCACCGAGATCACCTGGACCGCCGACCCGGGTTCGCCCGGCGTGCCGGTGGGCCAGTTCGGTCAGTTCCGCTTCTCCGGCGGTCCGTTCCCCGAGCAGGAGACCGTCGAACTGCCGGCGTTGCAGACCTATGCCGACGGTGAGACGGCCGACTGGAACCAGCCGACGCCCGCCGACGGCTCCGAGCCGGAGAAGCCCGCGCCGACCCTGACGCTGCCGCCCGACTCCGGCGACGGCCACCACGGCGGATCGCACTCCGCCTCGACGACGGGCACCGCCGACGAATCGGACACCTCCGAGTCGTCGGCATCGTCTGAGGACTCCGCCGCGCGTTGGCTCGGTGGGATCGGCCTGGTGGTCGGCACTCTCGGCGCGGTCATCGGCGTCGCGGCGCTGACAGCCCTGCGACGCAACGGCCGTGGCGGCGGCGATGCCTGACCGTCGCGCGCCGGTTCGACGCGTCGTCCTGGTCCTCGCGACGCTGCTGTGTCTCGGGCTCGTCGGATCGTGGGCGGCAGCCCCGGCGTCGGCGCACTCGCGGCTGGTCTCCTCCGACCCCGCCGAGGGGGCGACACTTCAGACCGGTCCGCAGGCGGTGACGCTGACCTTCAACGAGCCGATCCAGTCGTCGTATGCGGTGCTCAACGTCGTCGGGCCCGACGACCACTACTGGCAGAACGGCGACCCGACGGTTGATGGCCCCAACCTGCGTGTCGGGGTGCGCGAACTCGGTCCGGCCGGTGAGTACGTCGTCAACTACCGGGTGACCTCGGCCGATGGGCACGTCATCAGCGGACAGCGCACCTTCGAGCTCGCGGTTGCCGGCAACGGTGAACCCGGCCCGGCGATCGAAGCGGTCGATGCGTCGTCGGACGAGGGAATCCCGGTGTGGTGGTTCATCGCCGGTGCCGCGGTCGTGTTGATCGTCGGACTCGGCGTCGTGTTCTGGGTGAGCCGGCGACCGTCGACACGGAGCTGACATCAGATGACCGTCCGCAACGGGTTCATCCTGGTGGTGACCCTCGCCGGCGGTCTGATGGTGAGCTACGTGCTCGCCCGTCCCGACGGTCCGGACCTGGTCGCCGTGCCCACGACCCTCGCACTGGGTGTGTCAGTGGTATTGCTCGGACTGGGCGCCCTGCCGACGGTCGACGCCGAGCCCTCGACCAGAGTGATCGGCCTGCTGGCCGGGGTCTGGGTTCTGGCGACGCTGGTCGGCGCCTGGGTCCGGACAGCCGATCGGGCGGGCATCGAGGTGCTCGACGTCAAGGCAGGCGACTTCGGTGACGTCCTGTTCTCGGGCGCGCCCGAGATGGTGGCGCTGGTCGCCGGGCTGCTGGTTCTGGCGTGGGTGGTCCTGGATCTGCTGACCGGGGTCGAGATCCCCGTCCTCGTGGTCGGCGCGCTCGCGGCGATCGGGGTGCTCGCCACCTCGATCGCCGGGCACGCCGGCAACGACTCGTGGGGTCCGTTCCTCATCGGTGCACACGCGCTGGCCGCGGCCTGGTGGTGCGGTCTGCTCGCGGCGATGCTGATCTCGGTGCGCGGCCGGTCCGGTTGGGCGCGCAGCCTGCCGGTCTTCTCCGGCCGCGCACCGTGGGCGGTCGGAGTGCTCACGGTGACCGGCCTGATCTCCGGACTGGTCGAGATCGACGGCCCGGCCAACCTCGCGAGCAGCGGCTACGGCCGCATCCTGCTCGCGAAGGCCGTGGTGCTCGTGATTCTCGTGGCCCTCGCCGCGTGGCACCGGCGACGCTGGCTACCGGCCGTGCAGCGGCATCGCAGCAGTGAGACGGCTTCCGTCCGTGCCGCGGTCGTCGAACTGGCGATCATGGCCGTGGCGCTGGGTCTCGCCGCCGGGCTGTCGGCCACGGCGCCGATCCCCGCCTGACATTCTGCTGGTTGAGCCGGTGACTTTTTCTGCTGGTTGCGCAGGTGACTTCTTCTGCTGGTTGAGCCGGCTCCGAGCGTAGCGAGGCGCCGTGTCGAAGCCACTGGGCGACCGCTGGGAGTGGTCTCGACGGGCGTGGCGTCCTCGCTTCGCGCGGTCGGCGCTGCTCGACCAGCGGGGGGTTGTGTAGGTGACGTTTCCCGCTGGTTGAGCCGGCTCCGAGCGCAGCGAGGCGCCGTGTCGAAGCCACTGGGCGACCACTGGGAGTGGTCTCGACGGGCGCGGCGTCCTCGCTTCGCGCGGTCGACGCTGCTCGACCAGCAGGGGTTGCGCTGGTGACTTTTTCTGCTGGTCGAAGCCACTGGTCCGCGCACGGCGTCGGTCGCCCCTACTCGACCAGGGGAAAACTCACTCGCCCAGCGGCGGCCGCGACTGGTCCCACAGTGCGAGCAGTTCGTCGATGATGTCGGTCGCCATGTGCAAAGTGCTGAGGTGACTTTCGCCGGGCATCTCGAACAGCTTCGCGTCGGGCAGCAGCGACACCATGTGTTCCCCATGGGCGTACGGGATGATGTGGTCGTCGTCGCCGTGCCACCAGCGCACCGGCACGGTGACGTCGCCGACGCGGAAGCCCCAGTCCCGTGCGAACACCACGACGTCGGCGAACGGTGCGGCCATCCGGCGGCTGCCGCCGTGGAGCAGGTCGTCGAGGAACATGGCCCGGAACTCGGGGCGTGCCAACAGTTCTCGATCCGCCTGCGGGGACAGCCGACCGTAGATGGTGATCGCGGGTTCGGCGATCGGCCGGGCGAAACCGAGAGCGACGCTGAGTACCTGGCCGATCGGGGCACCGGCGACGCTGACGAGTGGCGCCAGCAGTGTGCCGAGTCGCATGGCGCCGCCCTCGATCCGGTCGGGCCCGACCGTCGGCGCGACGCCGCCGAGGATCCCGGCCGCCGTCACCCGGTCGGGCATGGCGTGCGCGACCCCGAGTGCGTAGGGTCCGCCGCCGGAGAGTCCGATGATCGCGAAGTCGTCGATGCCCAGGGCCTCGAGGACCTCGGCGAGGTCGGGCGCGAAGTCGGCGACGTTGTCGTATCGATGGGGGGTCGACGACCCCACGCCCGGCCGATCCAGGCCGATGAGCCGGACCTTGCGTTCCAATGCATACGCGCGCGCCTCGACGGGGATCTGGCGCCGCGCACCGGGTGTCCCGTGCAGCCAGACGATGGCCCGTCCGGTGGCCGATCCGTACTCGGCGAATCCGATCCGACGACCGCCGTCCGCAACGGCGATCGACCCCTCGATTTTCGGACGGGCGATGTCGATCATGTGATCAGCATCTCACGTACCGTTGAGTGCGTGATCCCCGAGTTCGTGCACGGCACCGCGCGCGCCATCCGACACGTGTTTACCCCTTACCCGGCCCGGGACATCCCCGAAGGCCGGATGGTCGAGCTCCCCGGGCGCGGACGCGCCTTCGTCACCGACTCGGGCCCGCGCGACGCTCCGGCGGTCTTCCTCTTGCACTCGGTGCTGACGACCGGGTTGCTCTGCTGGTACCCGACGATCCCGGCGATCAACGACCGCTACCGCGTCATCACCCTGGACGCGCGCTGGCACGGTCGCGGGATCGAATCCGAGACGTTCGACCTGCGTGACTGCGCCGACGACGTCGTCGCCCTCGCCGATGTCCTGGGCATCGACCGGTTCACGGTCGCCGGGTTCTCGATGGGCGGGGGCATCGCTCAGCTGGTGTGGCGGCGACACCCCGAGCGGGTGGCCGGCCTCGTGCTGTGTTCGACCGGCCCGTACTTCAGTACCCACGATCCCCGGCATCGCGCGTCGTCGGAACGCATGGGACGCATCCTGCGCCCGGTGTACCGGGTCCTGCCGCGGGTGTCCGACAAGAGCCTCGACAAGGCAGCCCACACCACGATCTGGGCGCTCCGGCAGTTCTTCTCGACGCCGCTTGCACACCTCGGCGACTTCGGAAACGGGCTGGGGGAGTTCGATTCCCGAGGTTGGCTGCACGAGGTCGACGTCCCGACCGCCGTGGTCGTCTCCACCCGCGACCGGGTGGTCGAGCCCGAACGTCAACAGTTGCTGGTCGACGGCATCCCCGGCGCGCAGCGCTTCGAGGTCGACGGCGGTCACGCCTGCTGCGTCCTCGGGGCGCGGTTCTTCATCCCGCCGTTCACCGAGGCGGTAGACGCGGTGACCGAGGCATCGAACACTGCAGTCACAGAGGCTCCGGTCGGCTGACGACCCAGGGGCGAAGTCGGCCGTCGATCGGACCGAGACGATCGCTCAGGAATCGGCGCGAAGAGCTGCGCTGAGCCGGCCGGCGGCAAAGACTCGGGGGTCAGTTCCGGCTCGGTGAGCCCAGTGAGGCTTGCCGTCGAGCATGGCCGGTTCGAAAAGTCGGCCACCGATGTCCGGCCACACGATGTGGTGATAACCGGTGAGGTCTCCTTGAACAAGGTCGGCCGTCCAGTAGATCGCCTGAAGCGAGTCATGGAGCGACTGTGCCCCGGCGCGTTGGTCGACCGTGGACATCACGCGGTGAACGATCCCACCACCATTGCCTTTCATCAACTTTTGGTTGTTAGTGACTGTCCTCGGGTCGGGCTCGTTAACGATCTTCAAGCGACCTTTGCTGATCGACAGGTAGGAATTGTGAGTCGTTGCGCCGCACTAGTTTTCGCAATCACACTAGGACGGCTGACCCAGTACCCATCTCCCGGTGCCCGCTGCAAATGTGTGACATAAGTCAAGTGATTCGGTGCACGGTAATGGAGCTGGGCGAGATCCGATCGCGCTCGCGACGACAGATCAAATGTACTGCTGCACAGTATGATTCAATACTCAGGACGTTTTTGCAGCTGGCCGATCGCGGGCCGCGGATCGTTCCCTTGATCAGACGAACACCGGGGCGACGTGCTCCAACAACTTTCTTTTTAGCGTTACTCTGCTTGTAGTTCGCGATTCGGACGCCAGGGGGGCCACGGGGGTGGCGGCGAGTCGCGGCCGGCGCCGACGCTCGATGCTCAGGCGCTGTCCTGGGGAGGGCTCATGACTGTTCTTGATTCTGTCGCGCCTGCGTCACCGCCGTATGCGGACGCCGACGCCGACACCGGCACGGCTCCGCCGACCGCGCACCACACCGGCCGGCGTCCATGGCGGGAGACCCTGACCGCACCTCGCGAGATGTCGATGGGCGTTCGCTACGCGTCGACGATGGGTGCGGGCATGCTGGCGTTCGCCCCGGCGATCGCCGCCGAGTTCGATGCGCTGCGCCAGGGGTCGCCGACTGCATATCTGCTGTTCGTGCCGCTGTGGTGTCTGATGATCGCGTTCGGGCTCGATGTGTCGTCGCGCGGCCGCGAGATCGGGGACGGCGAGTTCGACCGGATCCTGGTCGTCGTCGTGGGCGGCGCGCTCGGCCTCACCGCGGCGCTCGTCATCCCCCGGGTGCGTGCCGTGGCGGCGTTCTGGCACGCCGATCTGATCCCGTTGCTCATCTGGGTGTTCGCGGCGTCGATCGTGGTCTTCGGAATCCGGCGGGTTGTCCGCGATTACCTCGTCTGGCTGTTCCTGCTGACGTGCTTCCCGCCGAACTACCTGCTCATGGGGCAGCTTCTCGGCGGTTCGACCGTCGCGTTCGGCCTGTTGTCCGTGGCGGTTGCCCTCGTCGTGACGTTCATGTCCCTGCGTCGTCATCCGCGCGTCGCCATTGTGACCGCCGTGGTGTCGGGGGTTGTCGGAACCACGTGTGTGCTGGTTGTCCAGCACACACCGATCCTGGCCTACACGGTTCCCACAGCGGTGGTCACCGCGACCGCGATCGCCGTGCGATTCCGTTTCGGCAGAGCCGGTTCGGCGCACGCCGGGTTGCCCAAGCAGTCCGTCGCCACGCTCGCGTCGGCCTGGTTGGTGGCATTGGCGATCCTCGCGATGATGCCGCTCGCGCCGGATTCACCGACGCCCGTGGCGTCACCGCCGATCGGTGCGGAGTGGCTCGAACAGATGCGGACGCTCGGCATCGGCATCACCGAACCAGAGGTGTTCGACTGGGGTCCGCGGGTCATGGGTTCCGGTGGCGACGTGCGCCGGTACCGGGTCACGACGGGGCAGACCGGCCCCGCGGACAGGCCGCTGTCCACCGCGTATCTCGACGTCTACTCCACCACCGATCTGGGGCGCTTCTCCAGCTACCGTCGTGGACTGTGGTACGAGACGGTGCCTCCGGCGACGACTGACGCGACGCCTGCCTCGTCGGGTGGGCGACACACCCAGATCGGCAGTATCGCCAACACTCTCGAGTCGGTACGCACCTCGGATGAGGCCCTGTGGACCGGTCGGTTCTGGGGGTGGCGAGTTCCCACGCCGGCCGGCGAGCGCTACTACGCCATCTACCTCTTGGCGAACCGTGACCAGGCGAGTGGGTCGGAGGTCGCGGAACCGCGGCCACCGAGCTACACCACCACCGTCGTCGAACCCCTCAGCTGGCTCGTGCGCGGTGGCACCGATGGCCGAGATCAGGTCGTCGGCAATCCCGACCTGGACCTCGCGCTGACCGACCTCGCCTGGTCGATGATCGACGCAGTCGAACGACCGTCGCGGTGAGCGCGTCCGGGCGTACCGGTTCGCCTGCTGCCCATGTGACGGCGCTGTCGGCGCGCCATCCGCTGAGTCGTGGGCAGCGCCTCGGCCTGGTGGTCGTTGCGGTGGCGATCGCGGTCGCGTTCGCGCTGACGTGGCGGGTGTCGCTCGCGGTTGTTCTCAGTGTCTGCGCCGTGTACTTCCTGGCGTCGAGCATCGACAAGTTCGTGCTCATCACCCGCGGAATGTCCGGTCGGGGCGTCCTACGGGTGTCCGACGAGGACGCCCGGGTGATCCCCGACGACGATCTGCCGGTCTACACGGTCCTGCTGCCGGTGTACGGCGAGCCCGAGATCGTCACGAATCTGGTCGCCGGAGTCGGCAGGATCGACTATCCCGCAGACAAACTCGACATCCTTCTGGTCCTGGAGAGCGACGATCACGAGACGCGCGCCGCGGTCGAAGATGCCGATCTCGACGGGATCACCACGGTCCTGGTGCCGCCGAGCGAACCGCGGACCAAACCCAAGGCGTGCAACGTCGCCATGAGTCTGCCGTCGGAGCGCAGCGACATCGTGACGATCTACGACGCCGAGGACATTCCGGACCCGCTCCAATTGCGTAAGGCGGCTGCGGTGTTCGCCGCCTCCCCGCCGGACGTCGCCTCGGTGCAGGCGCGTCTCGGCTATTACAACGAGCGTGAGAACCTGCTGACCCGTTGGTTCGCGATCGAATACGACCAGTGGTTCTCCTACATGCTGCCGGCGCTGAGTGCGTCGAAGTGCGTCATCCCGCTCGGCGGGACGTCGAATCACATCCGCACCCACGTGCTGCGTGAGGTCGGCGGGTGGGACGCCTACAACGTCACCGAGGACGCCGATCTCGGAATCCGTCTAGCGCGCTACGGGTATCGAACCGTGGTCCTGGATTCGCTGACCGGTGAAGAGGCCAATGCCGACGTGGTGAACTGGGTCCGCCAGCGGTCGCGCTGGTACAAGGGCTATCTGCAGACGTTCCTGGTCCACACCCGCCGGCCACTCGACATGGTTCGGGAGATCGGACTCGTTCCCGCGCTGCGCATCTCGAATTTGACCGCGGGAATGCCGATCGCCAACACCCTCAACCTGTTGTTCTGGGCGCTGCTGCTGGTGTGGTTCGCGGGCAAGCCCGACTTCATGCACTCGTTGTTCCCAGGGCCCATCTACTACCTGTGCCTGCTCATGTTCACCGTCGGCAACCTGGCCACCATCATGCTGGGCGTCGTCTCCGCGCGCACCCAGGGCAAGCCGCATCTGCTCGGCGCAGCTCTCCTCGTCCCCGGCTACTGGTTCCTGCAGTCCATGGCGGCGATCAAGAGTATGGCCCAACTCATCTACAAACCCTCCTACTGGGAAAAGACCGTGCACGGGCTCTCTGCCATGCCCGGTGTGCCCGCACCGCCGAAAGGTCCTGAAGATGCCTAGCAAGACCCGTGTCCTCCGCCGCATCTGGTGCGCCGTCGTGACGGCCCTGATCGTCGGAGGGGTTGCGGTGGCACCTGCCGTCGCCGCCCCCGGGGACGGCCCCACGACGCTCGACTGGCGACAACTCGGGATGGGCAACTCGGTGACGTTCGACAGCGCCGACGTCCCGGTCGGTGTGAGCATCCCGGTGCCCGAGGGGATGTCACCGACCAGGCTGTCGGGAGTGGTGGCGTCGGCGACCAATGTGTCCGATGCCTTCATCCAGGTCGCCCGCTCCGATGGCACGATCGTCGGCACCGTCGTCGTCCCGCGATTCGGTCCGCGGCAGCTGAGCACACCGTTCTCGGTCCCGCTCTCTGCGGTGCCCGTCGGTGACAACGGCCGTGCGGATCTGCGTCTGACACTGCGCAACGGCGACGATGACTCCGTGTGTGGACCCATCCCGGACGTGTCTCTGACCGGCCTGAACGTCGCCTATGCCGGTGTTGCGTCGTCGCCCCGCACCATTCAGGAGTTCTTCGGCACCGTGGTCGGTGACGTCACGATCGTCACGCCCCAGGACCCGAGTGCAGCGGTCGCGCAGGCCACTCTGGGTACGGTTGCCGCGATCACGGATCACTATCGTCCGCAACGGGTGTCGATCGATGTCGTCGAGTCGGCCGGGACGCGCGTGCCGACCCCGGGCGGCCCGCTGGAGCGAACCGTCGTCATCGGCGAGGAGGATGGTCCGGGAGGTGTTCGTCTGGAACGTGCCGGACAACCGTCGGCTGCTCTGGTGATCGGCGGCAACGCCGACTCGCTGCCGGACCAGGTGGCGTTGTTCCGCGACGGGCTCACCGATCTGGCCCAGACCGGTTCTGCCGCCGTCGAATCGGTGTCTGGGCGTCCGGTACGGGGGTCGGATTCGGTGACCTTCGGCGAGTTCTCGGATCGATTGTCCACCGACGTGCTCGGAATCACCACGCTGGTACCGGGTTTCGACCCGACGATGCTCTCGCTCGGACGTCCGGGTCTGGTGAACGTGCACCTGCTCGCGCGCTACACCCCGGTCCGGGAGGACGAGCGGGCGAACGTGCTGGCGGTCAGTGGCGGGGAGATCCTGCACACGAGCGCCCTGAACGCGTCGGGAAGCCTCGACACCGAATTCACCATTCCGGCTGCCCAGGTCGCGGCCAACGAACCGCTGGAGTTCCGGATCTCCTACGAACCGGGACCAGGTGCGTGCTCGCCGCGAAGTGTGCCGCTGAGCTTCCAGATCGACCCGTCGTCGACGGCGTCGTCGAGCACGACACCGGTTCGGATGGGCGGGTTCTCGTCGGTCCCGCTGGGCTGGCAACCGACTGTTCAGGTCGCGCTGGACGACACGAACCCCGCCCAGCTCGACGCAGCTGCCGAGCTGATCGCGTCGGTGCAGCGGAGTTCGGTGACCCCGTTGGCGCCGGTGCTCGTCCCGCTCGAGCAGGCGATCGCCAGCAATACCGGCGCGCTCGTGGTGGCGTCGGCAGCGAACGCGCGTCCGCTGAATCCGCCGATCAACTCCGAGGATTCGTCCACCCTCGTCGATCTGCCGGCGCAGGTCCGGCTGGCGATCCCCGAGGGGCTGGGGACCATCCAGGCGTTCGCGCAGAACTCACGAACGGTCGTTCTCGTGAGCACATCGGGCTCGTGGGATCTCGTCGAGCCGCTGTTCACCTACCTTGATGAGCAGCAGGGCGATCTGGCGAATCTTCGAGGGGACGTGGTGGTGGCCGGGCGAGCGGGTCAGGCCGAGCTGATGACGATCCGGGCCGACGGCCCGCGGGCACAGGTCGATCAGGTCGGCACCAGCTGGCTGATGTGGCTGGGGATCAGCATCGCGGTGGTGGCAGTCGCGGTCCTCGTCGCGGTCGGGATCACCGTCTATCGCAAGCGTTCCGACGATCCGTCCGACGACGCCGGCTTCGACACCCCGTGACAGTCGAGGTCCGTGAGCGTGCCGCGGAGACGACGACCGGTCCGGGGGCTGTCGCCTCGGGCCGTCGTCGGCTCACCCGGGTTTAGTGGTGGGGGATCTCCCTGTTCACCGGGCTGGCGTTCGCGTACCTCGCGGTCGGCGTCTATCTGTACCTGATCGTCGGGTACATCAACCCGGATGCGAGCAGTCGCGTCGGCAACGCCGGTTTCACGATCTGGAGCCGCGACCCACACCTGGGTGCGATCGGCTTCGTGTGGAATCCGCTGCCCAGTCTGGTCGAGATCCCACTGGTCGAACTGTCGGCGCACTGGCCTCTGAACCTGTGGCCGGAGTTGCGTCGCGTCGGGTTCGCCGGTGCGGTCATGAGTGCGTTGTTCATGGCCGGTGCGGGATGGCAGGTTCGACGCATCGCACTCGATTACGGCGTGGGCCGAGTTCTCCGGTGGATGGCAGTTGCGACGTTCGCTCTCAACCCGATGATCGTCCTGTATGCGGGAATGGGGATGAGTGAGGCCCCGTTCCTGTTCTTCTTGCTGTGGACCTGTCGTCGAATCCTGCTGTGGGTGAATCGGTTCCGCGTCGTCGATCTCGTCGTCGCCGGGGTTGCGCTGGGGCTGGCCTACCTGACCCGATACGAGGCGTTGCCGGTGGCCGCGGGTGTGGCGCTCGGCGTGTTCGTGATGTCGACTCGGCGGCACCGCCCGGAAGGGATGAGAGGGCGCACTGCATGGCGCGCCGGCGCACCGTTCGGTCTGCACGACGCGACGATCGTGGCGTTGCCGACCGTGTTCGCGTTCGTCCTGTGGGCGGGGCTCGGATGGCTGCTCGACGGCAATGCGTTCTCCCAGTTCTCCTCCCAGTACGGCAACGCTGCCCAGGTGGAGGCGGCGGGGATCATCTCCGCCGAGGACGTCGGCGCCGGTCCGCTGGCCGAGGTCATCGCAGGCAATCTGCTTGGCATGCAACCGCTGCTGTTCGCGGTCCTGCCGATCGTCGGCTGGATCGCCGTTCGTCGGCACCGCGTCGACGCCGCCGTGGTGGGGGTGGTCTTCGGTTCGGTCCTGCTGTTCCAGATGTCTGCGGTGATCCTGGGGTCGACCTTCGGCTGGTTCCGCTTCTACATGGCGGCAACACCCCTGGTGGTCATCGCCATCCTCGTCGCCCGCGGCCCCCGCTCCTTGAACCCTTTGCTCCCTGAGGTGCGAGGAGCGCAAGCGACGAGCCTCGAAGGGTCCTCCCTCGCCACCCCCGGCTCCTTGAGCAGCGACCGGAGCTTGCGGAGGTCGCGTGTCGTAAGGACTTCGCTCACCGCATTCATGGCGCTCGTCCTCGTGACATCGCTGCCGGTAACCGCGACGTCGATGCTGACCCCGTCGCTCGGCAAAGAGGAGTACGGCCTGCGGTCGGCATTCTGGCCGGACCGATACCCGTCGTCGGAGTTCTGGTTCTACTGGTTCGGCGACGTGTCACGCAACGTCGCGGGATGGTTCGACGATCAAGCCCTGCCGCCGGGTTCGGTACTCGTCGACACCTTCGGCATCTCCCGGATCTGGCTGTTCTCCGACCGACCGGAGCAGTTCGTGGTCCGCAGCGATTACGACTTCTTCGCCAAGCTCAACGAACCGCGAGCGCAGGGCGTCCAATACATCCTGACCCCGCGGCCCACCGGCCTCGGCCGGCTCGACGCCATCAACGTGCGCTACCCGACGCTGTGGGACGACGGTGCCGAGATCGCCACCCTGGAGATGACGGTCACCAGTCCCAGCGGGACACCGCAGTTCCGTATCTATCGGATCACAGGGTCGGGTTGAGCCTGATCTTCGCTGGTTGAGCTTGTCGAAACCACCCCACCTAGCCATCGTCATGTTCTTTTGCCGCGCTCCCGCGTCCGATAGACCGTGACTGCTGCGATGACGACCGCCAGCACCGACAGGATGTCGGACTCCGTGATCCCGTGCTCGATGCTGAACGACACGAGCACACGCCCCTCGATCGGCTGATTCCACAGCGCCCAGGCAACACCGGTGGCTGCGAGAACCACAGCGGCGGCGTAGCTCGGCCGGGCCAGGCACCACGCACCGGCAACAAAGAGCAGATTCATCAGTACGAGGGCGTGGAACGGGTCTGGCATCAGGACAGTATGGGCAGAACTGTCGTTGCTCGTGGACTTCAGCACGGCGACGTTCGCCACATCTTGCCTGTGTAGAGCCTCCGCAGACCTGAGATCAGTCGCGACAGCCGATCGCTGCAGCCTTGATGAACCCGCCGTATTGATAGGCGAAGGTGCCGAACCATTCTCCGATCGACTTGTCGTACGATCGTGGGACGCTACGCGTCGCGACATGCCCTCGAAAGCACTGTCCGAAGATGTACTCAGCGCGCACCAGGTGATATCGCCAGGTGATGACCATCACCGACGTCCACCCACGGTCGTTGGCGATCTTCTCGACGAACATTGCCTCGCCCTTGGTGGTGGCTGGTTCGGGTTCAAAACAGACAACCCGCAGTTCCGGCGTACTCGAGTTGCACAGGTTTCTCATGTTCGCCCGCCGAACCGGATCACTTCCTCGGTGGTACGGATACGGGTTCGATACCACGAGCGTGTCAGCATAGCCTTCCAACGCCAGCCGGCGACCGTAGTCTTCGCGTCCGTCGTCGTCGCCGCCGAGGACGACGATCGCGTCGACGTGCTGCAATGGGTCCTGGTTGTCTCGGTAAAACGTTGCGTATCCGACGAACCAGAAGGCTGCGGTCAGGAAGCCGACGGTGACCATCACGACGATGGCCAAGCGCTTCCACAGCGACCGAAGGCTATGGGGGCGCGCTGTGGTCGGCGATTTCTGGGCCTGCACACGCGGATTGTTCAAGATCACCGTCACAGTCGGTAGACGACCACCGAGAACGGAAGGTCGAAGACATTATCAGACCCGGGTTAGGGGTAACGGACGAGCATTAGTAAAAGATGGGACGTCCGAGATTTCAAGCCCGAATGGAACCGACCGGCACACTACCTGATTTCCGCAGCGAACCTACATTAACGACATGCTAGACGGATTAAGCTGAACAAATTGTGCCTTCTTCCGTGTAGTGAACACCACGTGAAACGAAAATCGAAGGGGGCGGGTTGGGTTGCGGAGGTTGCCGGATGGTTACGCAGATAGTCGGACCAAGGTCCGAGCACGAACTTGAGATGGCATCAATACCGTTGCGTCGCAGACTATTTGATCTGTTCGATGAGCTTGAAATGCGATGCGTTGCGCCGCTGGCTGCTGCGCAAATTAGCGATCCTAAAAGGAATTGTTAATGATCCTATCTGTTGCTAAGGGGTGGGGGCTGCATTACTGTCGGGACATCCATTGAGGGATGAGACCGCAGAGATCGGGTGTCGCGACGCAATCCCTAATGTTGGGAGATCGCGGATTTGAGACTCCAGATCCTTCGGTAGTGTGTCGCCGTTTCCGCGTTAGCGGAACAGTTCTGAGGTCTGAAAGGACATCCTGCGATGACCAGGAAAGAGGTCGGGGGGCGGGGTAATACTCAGGTGGGAGGACCGGTGTGAGCACCGGTCGTCAATTAGAGGAGAGTGCTGTAGGACCGCTCGCCGGACGAAGTCGGCGACTGTACTCTCTTGCGCGACGCCAAGCGAACGCGCGGACTTGGACGTTGCGCTACGTTCGTCGACTGGCATGTTCAGATGTCGTTATCGTCATCGCCGCCGTGGCGTTCGCGCAGATCCTCAGGTTTGGTCCGGGGAGTCTGACGCCGGCGTCCGGCAGGTTCGGTCTCTCGTCGATTCTCATCCCGGCAGGGCTGATCGCCGCGTGGCTGATCGCACTGCGGGCTGCGGGCACTTACGACCGCCGGATCGTCGGCTCCGGCTCAGAAGAGTACAGCCGTGTGACAACCGCATGTCTGGCAGTATTTGGGATCCTGGCGATAGTCGATCTGCTCTTCAAGCTCGATATCGCCCGCGGGTTCCTGGCGATCGCGTTTCCGCTCGGGACCATCGGTCTACTTGTAACAAGATGGGGTTGGCGACAGCGATTGGGCTGGCAGCGCCAGAAAGGCCGGCATCTCGACCAGCTGTTGGTGGTCGGAACCGAACGTTCTGCTGCGCCGCTGATCGAGCGTCTCGCCGCCGACCCGTCATTGGGTTTCGAAGTGATCGGCGCGTGCCTGCCTCCCTGTGACGGCGGACATCGATCCAGCCTCGCCATCGGCGACCGGGAAATTCCGGTATTCGGAGACTTCGACGATCTCACCCGCGCCGTCTACCGCTCAGGCGCTACGACGATCGCAGTGACGTCTGCGGAGGCCATCGGGCACCGGGCGATGCAAGATCTGTCGTGGGAACTGCAGGATGCTTATGTCGAAATGCTGGTGGCTCCGGGAGTGACAGACGTTGCGGGTCCGCGAATGTTGGTCCGGCCGGTGGCCGGGCTGCCGCTACTCCACATCGACAAACCCCGCTACGAGGGAGCCAACCGTTTTCGGAAATCTCTGCTGGATAAACTCGTCGCAGCTGCCGGGCTGATCGCGGTCGCGCCGATTCTGTTGGCTGTCGCGATAGCGATCAAGCTCGACTCGAAAGGGCCTGTCTTCTACAAGGCGACGAGAGTCGGGGTCAGCAACACACCCTTCCAGATGTGGAAGTTCCGTTCGATGGTGCAGGACGCGGATGCGCTCAAGGACGAGCTCGCCGATCTCAACGAAGGGGCGGGTGTCCTCTTCAAGATGCGAAGTGATCCGCGGGTCACGCGGGTTGGGACTTTCATACGTCGATACAGCCTCGACGAACTACCTCAGCTCTTCAACGTGCTGGGTGGATCGATGAGTCTGGTGGGTCCACGACCTCCGCTTCCAGAAGAGGTTGCCCGGTACGACGGCCGCGTGGCGCGACGAATGTTGGTCAAACCCGGAATCACTGGCCTTTGGCAGGTGTCGGGGAGGTCCGATCTCTCTTGGGAGGAATCGGTCCGGCTGGATCTCTCATACGTCGAGAACTGGTCCATCATGCAGGACTTCATCATCCTCTGGCGAACGGTGAAAGCCGTGTTCGCGAAAGAGGGCGCCTACTGAACCTTCTGTCACCCTTCGCATCCAGCACTGAGTACTGAGGATGGAAATGAACGAATCGAATGCGATTACCTGGGTGGGGGAAAATCTGTTCATCGGTGGGGTACCGGTGGTCATCGGGGGCATCGACGACGTGTTGAGCCGGGTCGAGAGTCTGGTCCGAACGCAGGAAACCAAGCTGGTCGTAACGCCCAACGTCGATCATCTGATCCGGTTGGAGACCTCCGACGAGTCACGCCGGGGATATGCGGACGCCGACCTGGCACTCCTGGATGGGGTGCCGGTCGCCAAGCTGGCTTCTTTCCTCGGTGCACGTCCGGTGACCCGAAACACCGGCGCCGACCTGTTGTTCGATGTATGTCGGAAGGCTGGTGACAACGGCTGGCGAATCGTGATCACCGGCGGAGAGACAAGTGTCGCGAACACCGCGGCAGAAAATTTGAGAGCGCGGACCGGTGCGGACGTCATCGCCGTCCCGTTCCCGTTCGTCTCGTCGGTCGAAGACCCTGCCTGTCGTGAAGTCGTCGAGAAGCTCACCGACCTACGGCCCGATGTCGTGTTTCTCTGTCTCGGTTCTCCGAAGCAAGAGAGCTGGTACGTCCAGTGGAAAGAGGAGCTGCCGGCGGCTGTCTATGTCGGGTCCGGTGCGGCGGTCGATTTCGCGGCCGAGAAGGTAAGTCGCGCTCCGGAACTCATGCAGCGCTTTGCTCTGGAATGGGTCTGGCGACTGGCCCGCGAGCCCAAGCGGCTGTGGCGACGGTATCTGCTGGAAGGCCCCAAGTTCTTGCCGATTGTCGCTCAGGCGATGTGGAAGTCGGAAAGGACGGTCGTGCAACGGGAACTGGCGGACCGGGCGACTCAACCCACCGCGGATGTCGGTCCCATGTCAGACGAGCGTCCCGTCGTCGTCCAAATCGGACCGGAACCATCCGGCGCCGGCGGAATGGCCACGGTGATTCGAGAATACCTCGGTATGGACTCGGGGCCCTTCGAGCAAATTGCCATGCCGACGTGGGGCCACAGACGTGGACTGGCATCACTGGGTCCGGCGGCCCGGGTTTCCGTTCGTCTTCTGCTCAGCAGACGAGACTGGTCGATTGCCCATGTTCATCTCAGTGAGTTCGGGAGCTTCGTCCGTGAGGGGATGATCGTGCTCCTGGTCCGCGCGATGAAGAAGCCCTGCGTCGTCACCCTCCACGGGGCCGAGTTCGAACGCCATGTCGAAGAATATCCGCGACTGACGAAGTTGGTCCTCAGAGCGGCGACCACGGCCATCTGTCTCGGTCGGCGTCACCAGCGACTGGTTGCGCAGATAGACCCTGAAATCGACACCACCGTGGTGCTGAACCCCATCGCCGAATCGCTGATGGCGGAGGTCGACACCGAGGCAGGAACCGAGGACGAGCTTCCCCCGAGGTTCGTGTTCGCCGGCGAGGTCGGCGAGCGCAAAGGCGTGGATCGGCTACTCGAAGCGTGGCCGCTCGTCGAAGAGGCCCTGCCCGAGGCTCAGCTGCTGATCGCCGGCCCGCTGGCAGAAGACAACTCCGATGTCGCCGACCAACTGTTGAGTGGCACCCCGTCGAGCGTGCGCTACGTGGGCTCGCTGGACCGTGATGACGTCACCAGGGAGCTGGCCTCAGCAACCGCGACGGTACTGCCGAGCCGCGCCGAAGTGCTGCCGATGGTGATCCTGGAATCGCTCGCGTGCGGAACGCCCGCTGTTTACACCGACGTCGGTGAATGGGAGACCTTCCGCGGCCTGGATGCCGTGACAGTCGTCAGTCTGGACGACATCGATCGTGATCGGTCGTCGAAGATTCTCGCCGAGGCGATGATCGCCAGTGCGCTCAGTGGCCGGGAACGTGCGGCAGTTCGCCAGGCATGCCGCGACTGGGCGCGTTCGAATGTGTCCACCGCCGTGGTCGCCGACGTGCTTCGTGCCGTCTATGAAGCGCAACCGAAAGATCCGGTGTCGAGGACGTCGCGCGTCGGACGGATCGACACGTCTGCAGCCCAAGAGTTGCGTGAGGCCGGATGATGAAAAAGGTCGCGATTCTCACCCGGCACTGCTATCCCAACTACGGATCCCTGCTACAGGCGATCGCGCTGCAGCACGCGCTCACCTCAGCGGGGGCGGACGTACGAGTCGTGGACTACGTGCCGCCTTCCGACGGACGGTTCGGACTGGCTACCGCGAGTCTGCGGGAGTCTCGTATGCGCGACTCCGCTCTGCGCAGTGCGGCGTATCTGGCGATCCAAGGCCCCAACTTCGCGGTCATGGCAAGTAGGTTTCGCGGGTTCCAAAGAAAGAATCTGCGCCTGACCAATAAGGTGACCGCCGGTGCCGACATACAACAGCTCACCGCCGACTGCGACCGGATCGTTGTCGGCAGTGACCAGGTCTGGAACGTGATCCACGGCGCGATCGACGAGACGTACTTTCTTCGTCCTGTATTCGACGAGCGCAAGAAGTACAGTTACGCAGCGAGTTTCGGCTCCACGGTGTCAACGGACAACGTCGAGACGCGACGCCTGCTCGGAGACTTCCAGGCAGTGTCCGTCCGCGAGACGTCAGCAGTACCGACGCTCACCGAGTTCGATCTCGACGTTCGGCGGGACGTCGACCCGGTCCTTCTCCACGGGCGCGACTTCTGGGCGGAGTTCGCATCACCGGTGACCCCGCGCTCCGCTGGGCCATACGTGCTCGCCTATCAACTGCACAACACGTCGCATTTCGCCGAGCGCGCAGATGAACTCAGCCGTCGCACCGGCTTGCCTATTCGGCGCGTCAACGTGGACTTCAAGCGGTTGAGTCGCGGATCCAGTCGGAACCACTATCTGGTGCCCCCGCAGGACTTCGTCGCGTTGTTCCGGGACGCCGAAGCGGTGATCACCGATTCCTTCCATGGGCTGTCGTTCAGCCTGATGTTCGGTCGTCCGGTCTTCCCGATCCTGCCGGACAAAGGCGCAGCTCGACTGACCGACCTGCTCGGCTCGGTCGGGCTCACCCGGCTTGCGGTCAGTCAGGCGGATGAGCTCCCGGCCTCGGGTGAGTACGACGCCGAGGCAACGCGGATCGCGCTCGACGCCCTTGCGGCCGACTCCTGGGCCTATGTGCGGAAGCTCGCGTCATGACCAGGGTTCTGCCGCAGGCCGGCCCTCCGTCTGACGCCGTGCCCCCTCCGGGTCCCTCGGTAGCCACATCGGTCGCCCCATTCCCCCGGACAGCTGACGGCGGGTGGTTCATCCAGTGGTCGTTGCTGGGCCTGTTCGCGATATACGCGTTCCTACACGTCATCTACACCGCCGGTTTTGCCCCTGCGAACATGTACTACGCATCGTTCGCTGTGTTGCTGGTGGTCTGTGCCACACGCATGGCGTGGGTGGTCGTCATCCGACGACGAAGCCTCAGCGAGGTCCATTTCATCCGATCGTTCGGCGTGCTTGTTGGTGCATCCGCAGTTCTCGTGATCGTCTCGTGGATCAAGGAATACAACGCTCTCGAGTTGCTGACCTGGACCGCCCCAGGTCAGGTCTTCTACATCCTCGCCCCGGGGCTCATCGCGCTCTGCGTCGTGAACACCGCCTCCGTGAAACTGCTCGACCTGTACGTGCTCATCCTGTTGGCGCGGTACGCACTCTACTTTGTACTGGCGTTCTCCAGCGACCTGAGTCTCAGCAGTGTGACGATGATCAGTTGGTCGTCGTCGAGTTCCCCGTTCGAATCGTCCTTCGCACACGACTTGTTGATCATCGAGGCCTACTTCGTCTTCCGGAATCGGAGGGTACTGGCGCTGGTCAGCGCCGGTATGACCATGCTGTCGCTCAAGCGCGCCTCGTTCCTCCTCGCACCTGCCCTGCTCGTCGGCTCGCGATGGTTGCGCTCGGAGCGGCCGGCGTCGCGTCGCTATCTCTACGCGCTGGCAATCCTCGGGGTGGCGAGCCCGTTCGTCGTGATGTACGCGTACTCGCCCGGCTTCGTCGGATATCTGTACGAGCGGTTCGGAATCGATGTGAACGCGATCACCACTGGTCGACTCCAGATCTATCAGGTCGTCACGGGAATCCTCCCCGAAACAACAGGGTTCGGATCGTTGAATCAGATGCTGACAATGTTTGTGGACAGCCAGTTCGGAACTTCTTGGAATTCGTTGTTGCACAACGACACCCTGCGGGTCTATCTCGAGGTCGGCATCATCGGATTCGCCGCGTACATGTGCGCGCTGGTCTATCTCGGTCGGAGTTCGCGAATCGCGAGCGTCCTCATCACCTATACCGTCTTCGTACTGATCACCTCCCGGCTGATCACCCATACCTCCTACTGGGTGGTTCTCTTCCTGGTGCTCGCGCTCGTCGAGCGATGGATCCATGAACGCAAGGTCGCAGACAAGCAGGAAGGGAGCGACGTCGGTCGTGAACTCCAACCGCGGTAAGCCCCGTGTCGGCATCGTCACTCTGACCCAGTCGGAGAATTACGGGACCGTCCTCCAGGCTTACGCTACTCACAAACTGCTCACCGAATGCGCGCCCGACATCGACTTCGAGTTGGTGCCAACGGATGTGGGCGCTGTGCGACGTCGACGACTGATGTCCATCGCCAACCCGACCAACCCGAGTTTCGGCATGACTCGGACGATGAACTTCGCGTCCATGCGCCGTTTCATTCGGCCCGTCCTACCGCGGGGCAGGTCTCGGTGGATCAACATCGAGGATCGAGCGTCGGCCACCGAGTTCCTGTCCAATCGCTACGACGGCTACATCACCGGTTCGGACGAGGTGTGGAACCTGGCGCACATCGGCATCGACAGCATCTACTACCTTCCGAGCGAACTTCCCGGGGCCAAAGCAAGTTTCGCCACCTCCGCCAATCGGTTGGACCCCAGCTCGCTGCAGGACTCTGATCGGAGCAGGCTGAAAGATTCGCTCGACGGTTACTCGTACATCACCGTCCGCGACGGCACCACGCGTCGGCTCGTGAACGAGCTGACGTCGCGGTCGGTGGCGGAAATCATCGACCCCACCCTTCAGTGCCAGTCGCTGACACCGGCCGGCGAACCGGTGACGCCCTCGAAGCGGCTGAACTCCCGGCCGCGAATCCTCTTGATGATCAGGAATCGCAGTCTCGGACGCCAGATCACGCAGCGCTTCGCCCATCGCGCCGAGATGTACTCATGCTTCATCCGGCAAGACGACTCACGGTTCATCCGAATGACTCCGCAGCAGTTTTCGAACGCCTTCGCTGAGTTCGATTGCGTGGTGACCGACTTCTTCCACGGAACGTGCATGAGCATCCGTTCGGGTGCCCGGTTCGTGTCCTTCGATACCGAGGCAACCTATGGGCGCTACGAGAGCAAGATCAAGAACGTCCTCGCAAAGCTCGAGTGCCAAGAACGGTATGTCGATCTCACGACTGTCAGCCCTGACCGTGTCGAGGCGATGATGAGCACCGTCGAGCAGTTGGCCTTCGGTGGTCCAGGAGACACCGACGAGAAGATCGCCGCCAATCTGGAACGCGAACGTGCGCACGCGACCCTCATCACCAAAGAGATGGTGGAAGCACTTCGGGGCGGTTTATGAGCACAGACGTTCGTCCCGCGGTGGCGAGGAACTCGACGATCTACATCGCTGCCTCGCTGCTGCAGAAGCTGTCCGCCGCGATCCTGCTGCCTGTCTATACCCGCCTGCTCACTCCGGATGAGTACGGCTACTTCAGCATGCTTGTCACGGCGATGCTGTTGATGTCGACCGTCGCGACACTCGGACTCGACTTCGGCGTGATGAAGTACTGCCACCTCAGCGCAGCCGAGCGCAACGACGCCGCCGCCCTCCGTCGGCGACGGGTGGCGCTGTCAGCGGTGGTGAGCGTGCTCTTTGCAAGCGGTGGACTCTTGGCCCTCGTCCTCCTTCTCGCCGCGCCCCTCTACGGGGCGGCGGTCTTCCCAGGCCTCGACTTCTACCCCGCGGTCGCACTGGCTGTTGTCGCCGTGGTGTTCCAGCCCATCACCCTGGTCTATCTGTCGTTCCTGCAGACATCCGAGGCACCGAACCGATTTGTCGTCTGCTCGGTCGGCTACTTCCTCTTGAATGCGGCGTTCACGATCGCCTTCGTCGGCCCCGCCCAGATGAGCGTCACCGGAACCACTTTGGCGCTTCTTTGCGCGAACGGCGTGACCGCACTGCTGTGCATTGTCGACGCCATGCGGACCGGCGCATTGTGGGCGAAATTCCGCGTCGCGGACGTGCGTGAGATCCTGGCCTACTCGCTGCCGATGGTTCCGCATTCGGTCTCACTGCAGGCCACGGCGTTCGCCACTCGACTGATCATCTTGCGGGTTCTCGACGCTGCTGCCGTCGGTTTGTTCAACATAGCGATGTACGTGGTCAACGTGATCGACGCCGTGCAGACTGCTATGCACCGTGCGTTCATGCCGTACTACTTCAGCGAGGCCAAACGTGCCGCGCCCGGTTGGCGGTCCCGAATGCGCGATCTGATCGCAGGTTTCGTTGCGGTGAACATGGTCATCGCCGGCGCGGCGGCGATCTTCAGTCCAGAGCTGCTGGCGATACTCACGCCCGCGCCTTTTCACGATGCAGCCACGATCATTCCCGTTCTTGCGCTGTCGATGATGGTCAAGTCTGTCTACTACCCGTCGTTGACCGAGCTCCTGTTCCTCGAACGGGGCACCAGACCCGCGATGGTCGTCTCGACCAGTTCGAGCGTCTTGTCGCTCGCCGCTGCAATCCCGCTGTGCTACTGGTGGGGATTAATGGGCGTCGCCGTGGCGCAGCTGATCCAGCGGCTCGCGATGAGCGGGCTGGCATGCCGGTTGGCCATGCGAGCGGAGGGAGTCGGAATCCCATGGGTTCGGGTGCTTCGTCTACAGGCCATCGGGTTCGTGAGTATCGGGTTCGCTCTGCTGTTGCAGGTCCCGACGGTCACCGAATCGTTGGGTGCAATGTGGACGCTGACGCTCAAGACAGCGTTCTTCATCATCTTTTCGCTCTGTGTGGTGACGAGCGAACCGTCGATGTTCAAACTCATTCGAGAGAAGGTGACCAATGAATCTGAAAGCGCGCCTTAAGAAACTGCAGGGTCTTCGCCGGACCGTGAAGAGGGCCAAGGTCTATAAGGAGTACTTCGCCGATGCGACGTTCATGAGTCGCCATCTGCTCGATGGCGGTCCCGATCCTGAGCACGAGCAATACCGGATCATGATCCTCTCGCATTCGTTGGAGAAGGGGCTGTCGTATCGCAACGCGCGAGTCTTCGGTCGTAGCAAGGCCGAAGACCTGATGGCTCGCCTGGAGAAATCATCCGACAACACTCGGCTCTCGTCGGCGTATTCCATCGGGGTGGAGGTACTGCGGTCTTGGACCGACTTCATCAAGGCCCGCGAAGTCGACGACGTACAGGCTGCCGCGATCCGCGGCCGGCTTGACGCTCTCTTCGAGACGACGATAACCAGGGACTGCGGGTTCCGTGCGGGCGTTGCGACAGCAACCCATCTCGACGCCGGGTCGTGGGAGGAATTGCCGTTCGAAGATTTCGTGCGCGGACGGCATTCGACCCGACGATTCGCGGACCTGCCGGTGTCCGACGATGACCTTCAGTTGTGCATCGAACTGGCGATGCGTTCGCCATCGGCATGTAACCGACAGATGGTCGGGCTACGCGTCTTCGATGATCCGGATTCGAAGGAACTGCTCTACAAAACGCTCCACGGAACGGGTGGCGTCGATTTCGATACTTGTCGGCTTGCCGTGGTCACCTTCGATGCGCGAAGCCTGGACTTCTACGGGGAACGCAATCAGGGCTATCTCAATGCCGGGCTTTTCGCGATGACTCTCGTATATGCGCTGCAGTGGAAGGGAATCGGATCATGTCTCCTTCAGTTCGGCAACACATTTGCCGAGGAGCGGACCTTGTCCGAAGGGCTTGCGTTGCAGCCCGGCGAGCGCATCGCGGTTGGTATCGCCTTTGGTGTTCCCGAGCCTGACGGTGTGGTCCCCGCCAGTGTCCGACGCGATGTCTCGGAGGTGTTCAGCGTTCGATGAGCGTCAGAATGTGGGCCGGGACGGCCCTTTGTCCGCAAGCAGCCAGGCCCAAGCAGGTGGCCGATTCAACGTTTTCACAAGGAGCGAAACAATGACTGCGGTATTCCAAGGGTCGACCCCGATTCAACCACCAGGAGTTGCAGCCGGAACGGCACAGAAACGCCTGCGCAGGATTCGAGCAGTTGTGCTGCGGCGGTGGTGGATCGTCGTCACTTGCATCCTGATCGGCGCACTCGCAGGCTTTGGTGTCAGTCTGATGACCACACCGACATACGAGTCAAAGGCTGTGCTGTATGCGACCTCGGCCACCGACACCAACGCCCAAAGTGCGTATCAGGGTTCGCTGGCTTCGCAGCAACGCATGGTCTCCTACGCGGAGCTGGCGCAATCGGACGTGATCCTAGGCCGCGCCATCGCGGATTCGGGATTGCCGTTGTCGATCTCTGAGGCGCGCGCGCAGACGTCGGTGACCAGCAAGCCGGGCACGGTGCTGCTCAATATCGTTGCCGTTGATGAGAACAGCGACGAAGCGGCGAATTTGGCCAACGCGGTGGCCAATTCGATGGTCGGATATGTGGCGTCGCTCGAACGGCCGATAGACGGGGGTCGGCCCGTGGCCGCGCTGACAGTCATCACGCCGGCCTCCGCGAGCGCTGATGTCGTTTCCCCAAATACGCTGTTCAACATCGTGCTGGGCGCGTTCGGCGGCTTGATCGTCGCTGCAGCCCTGATGCTCGGTTTCTACCGACTGGACACCCGGATCCGCACCGAAGAGGACCTCTCGACGAGCGGGTTGGGTCCAGTTCTTGCGACCATCCCAAGTTCTGACGAATTGAACTCCGATCGCACTGCTGATTTCGCAGGCGGTGCATCGCCCACGGCAGAGTCGTACCGTCGCCTGCGGACAAATTTGAAGTTCGTGTCGGTCAAGTCGACATGTCCCCGGATTCTCGTGACGAGTCCGACACCGGGCGACGGAAAGACCACGACAGCAGTGAATCTCAGCCTCGCCCTGGCCGAGCTCGGCAAGAAGGTTGTGCTTGTCGGGGCCGATCTGCGGAAACCCGGTCTGGGAAGTCGCGTTCGCGTCGATGGCGCGGTGGGCCTGACCGACTTCCTCAGAGGCGACGCGGAAATCCAGGACGTGGTGCAGGCGAGCGGTCATCGAAACCTCGACATCGTCGCATCCGGTCCGATTCCGCCGAACGCGGGTGAGTTGCTGGCCTCTGAACGTGCTGGCGAGGGCTTTGACGTGCTGGCGTCGTTGTACGACCTCGTGATAGTCGACACGCCGCCGGTACTCCCGGTGGCAGACGCAGTCGCGGTGGGACAGTGGATGGACGGTGTCCTGCTGGTTGCTCGCTCGGGCAGCACGACCCGTCCTCAGCTCGACCAGGTGACCGCACAGCTCCAGTTGGCCCAGTTGAAGGTTCTCGGTTGCGTACTCAATGGCGCGGCGGGGCGTGACGCGGAGTACAGCTACGCCTACTACGGCACGGATGTTCCCGAGAAGGCCGGCGCGAGTTCGGACCACAAGGTGAGTCTGGATACCGTGGCGCCCTCACGTTCGGCGGCGTCGAGAATGGCGGAGTCGTCGCGCTTGTGACGCTTGAGACGGGCCGGGCGCCGCGAGCGGGCGCCCGGTTCTCGGTGCCGTTGAGTTTGTCCGGTCGACCGTTCGGTTGAGTCGTCGGGATCGATTATCAGACAGGGCGCGGTCGCTTGACGCTTGCCGACGCTGCCACTTACTTCTTCGTCGAACATCAGCACGTGCAGATACGGGAACTTCACAGCCCGAGCGCTCGGGTAAGAGGCCGGCAGCCGTGTTTCTCTGGCACCCGTCGTCATCGCCGTGCGTGAAACGAGAATTCGTCCGATCGGCGGACGCCCTAGGATTCGAAGAATTTGGGCGCGATCGAAGATGATGTCCGGATGGGAGGAACCAGACGCAGCTCAGCCGGGGGGCGAAGCAGCAGGGTAGCGAGCAAACTCTCGGAACGTCCGTTTGTGCCGCGCAAGGTGCGTTGGCGGGTGCTCCGAGCGGCCGGTGTGAGCATCAAGCGGAGCTCGATCGGCGACCGTGTGGTGATCGACGGCCGAGATGTCTTCGTCAGCGAGGGCGTCGACCTCGGCGCCGACGTATTCATCGACGCGACCGCCCCGGTCTATCTCGGGGCCGGGGTGCGGGTGGGCCCCGGCGCGAGGATCCTTACGTCTGTCGATCGTGCCGGCGACGCCGTGGTTACAACTGGAGACGATCCGGCCAAGCCGGTGCTGATCGGCGCCGGTGCCCAGATCGGCGCACGCGCGGTCATTCTTCCGGGTGTGACTATAGGCGAGAGGACAGTCATCCGTGATGACTCGGAAGTCCGTGAGAACTGCAGGCCTGACGCGACCTACGGGGGCATTCCGGCGCGGCGCTTGGACGACCTCTGACCTCGGCAGCATCGGGCGCCCGGCGTCGTCGAAGCCCAAAGAATCTCGCAGTTTCTGCGAGATTGCTGATGTTCGCTCCGGAATTCTTGTATTGGTTAATCACATGTGACTGAAATCGCGTTGAGAAATTACTCTCGATTCGCGACGTCGTGAGGCCCGTGTAACACTTCCCGCATGATTTATCCTCCCGGCGAATCGGGAGCGAAATCCAAGTCTCGTCCTGAGAAGGACCTTTCAGTCCAGTCGCTTCGTGGGCTCGCTATCATCCTCATGGTCGCCGGCCACGTCATCGGAAGTGACTTCAGTCGCGGAATGACGGTCGCCGACGATTCGTGGTGGAGGTACTCGTATCTGTTGCTCGAGGATCTCCGGATGCCGCTGTTCACGGTCATATCCGGCTTCGTCTATGCAATGCGCCCCGTGCAGCCGGGGGCGTTGCAGGAGTTCTGCAAAGCAAAGGGCCGGCGGCTCTTGGTTCCGCTGGTCACGGTGGGGATTCTCCTCTTTGCGATGCAAATCGTAGTCCCGGGTACGAACTCGAAACCCGCGCTGTCTGAGGCGTGGTGGATAGTGGTATACGGGCACGACCACCTGTGGTTCCTGCTGGCGGTGTTCATCATTTTCGCGGTGGTCGCGTTGATGGATACCTATGGATTGACATCCACTCGTCGTGGATGGGCGATCGCATTAGCGATCTCAGCCTTGATATTCATTATCGTTCGGTTTCCGAGTGCTTGGAATCTCTTCAGCATCAACGGTGCGATTCGTTTGATGCCGTTCTTCCTCATTGGTTACGGAATGCAGCGCTACAAATTTATGGACCTACGGGGGTGGTGGGCAGTAGCGGCGGGTCTCGCTCTCGTGGCGCTGTTCGTCCCCCGCGCAGCAGTCATTTTCAACGTAGTCGACCCGGTCCCGCCGCTGCAGCGAACAATCAGCTTCGCGGTGGGCGTGGCGGGTGTTGTACTCCTCTACTCGGCGCGCCACCTGATCCGGTTCCGTTTCTTGGCGTGGCTCGGCGGCTTTTCCTTCGGTATCTACCTACTCCATGTGTTCGGGTCATCAGCCTCACGCATGGCCTTGGGCAAGGTTGGCGTCGAGAGCGAGATCGCCGTGTTTGTGATCTGCCTGGTGCTCGCGCTCGGCCTGCCGATTGTGTTCATCAAGGTGTTCGGTCGATGGAATCCTGTGCGGGTGGGCATACTCGGCGAGAAGCGGGTCTCGAAGGCGAGCACCTCCGCTGAGCGCACGCGGTCAGGCCTCGACGCGGGGGTTGCGAAACAAGTGCGACGCTGACCGGAGGCTGAGTTACGTCCCGTACCTGGTAACCGGCCCGAATCCGGCAATAAGCCCAGCGTAATGTGGTTCGATCGAATTCGAATCTACGACAGGGGCAGGAGGCACACATGCGTCGACTCCTGGTGGCGATGTGTATCGGCGCCGTGCTTGCACTTCTGGTCGTCACCGTGCCGCAGTCTGCGAACTCCGCACCCCGCGTGCGCGTGGGAGTCGCCTCGATCTCGACCCAGTACGCCGGCGCTGACTTCGCCGGGGAAGCGGAACAGATCAGAGCGACCGGCGCGACGGCCATTCGGATTCCAGCGAAATGGAACTTGCTGCAACCCTCCAACTCGAGTTCGTTCACCTGGACACGCCTGGATTCCGCGGTGAGTGCCGCTCGTTCCAAAGGCCTGTCCATCCTGATGAACCTCGAGGGCCCGGCGCCGGTCTGGGCGCAGAAGCCGGGTGCGAACCCGCTCCTCAACGGAAACGCTCCGGCCGACCCGGCCACTTTCCGTGAGTTCGCACGCCAGGTCGCACTTAGGTACTCGTCGCGAGTGGCAGCCTGGGAGGTATGGAACGAACCGAATCTTGCGCACTATCTGATCCCGCCCACGGCCAATGAGTACGTCCCACTGCTTAAGGCGGCGTTCGGTGGAATCCGGGCGGGAGGTGGCAATCAACCTGTCATCACAGGCGGGCTGTCAAGTCTTCGAACCGAGACTCGAGACGTCACCTTCATCTCGGACATGTACGCACTCGGCGCGAAGCCGTACTTCAATGGGATCGGCGTCCATCCGTATACGCTGCCGTACCCGATCACCGCGGACCCGCGCGCCGGAGACGGAGGCGGCGCGGCGGTGCTGCCCGAGGGGCGCGCGATCATGGTGGCGAATGGGGACTCCACCAAGTCCATCTGGGTGACCGAGTTCGGGCAACCGACCGGGAACACGCCTGCCTCGACAACCGAAGCCGTCCAATCCAGCATCATCACTGACGCGGTCAACCGCGCGAACGGACTGTCGTGGATCGCGGCGCTATTCCTCTTCACATCCCGTGACCTGTCCGCGAACAAGGCGGATGACAACTCGAACTTCGGTCTGTACCGCTTCGACGGCTCGCCCAAGCCGGTCGTCGGTGCGCTGCAGGGTGTCCTGAACTGAGGGTCTACCAGCGCGTCTGGTAGCGATCGATCATCCCGGTCAGCCACTCGACGCCCACCGGGTTGGCGCTGTGAACGCGAACCTCGCGGGGCCACTGCTCGTGCTCGCACATCCACAGCACCACCGCCCGCGTGGTGTCGTCACCGCCCAGATCGTGATCGAGTGACATCATATCGACCTCCTCGACTCGGGCGTCGAGGAGGTCGATTGCTTCAGCACTTGTCTTGGCCCACTCCCAGCCTTCTGGCGGGATGCGGAGATCGTCGACCCACAACTTCATGACCGACGATCATGCCGGGCGGGCGCGGGTGGGGCATCTCTTTTAACGCCAGCTCCCGGAAGCGGAAAGCGCGTCGCCATACGGTCAGATGGCTCGGCCCGGCCCGACGAATCCGCCACCGTGCCGCGTTGCGGAGTGCCGGCTCAGGGTGTGGCGAGCTGTGTAAGTGGCGTTGCGGGGGGTGGTTTCGACACGGCTCCTCGCTTCGCTCGTCGCCTGCTCAACCAGCGGGGAACGGCTGCCTCCGTTGCTCGGTGCCTGCTCAACCAGCGGGGGTTGGCTGCCTGCTTCGCTCGTCGCCTGCTCAACCAGCGGGGAAGGGCTCGGTGCCTGTGTAACCAGCGGCGGGCGTTCTCCGGCGTTGGTTGGGTGCTCGACCAGCGGGGCCCGGTGATTCGCTGCCGTCGACTGTTCGACAGGCACTTGCTGGCTCCTCATCGCGCTGGACGGGCGGTTGATGGTGACCTCGATGTCGCCGGTGGTCGGACCGTCCGGGATGCGGTCGGACTGCTCCACATCGGACACGCCGCCGCGGCGACGATGGAGCAGCAGTGCGATCAGGGAGCCGGCGAGCGCACCGCCGACCGCGCCGATGCCGAGGAGCACCGGGTCGATGAGTTGCTGACGCACGGCGCCTTGGGTATTCGGGTCGACGACCACCAGTCGAAGTGCCCCGGGGCCGCCGCTGGCCGGCTCCTGCAGAGCGGTGACCGTGCCGACGAGTTCCTGCGCGAGGGCGGTGGACAGCCGTTCAGCGTCGGCCGACGTCGAGTTCTGGACGGACACATCGAGAATGACGGTCTGCGGCGGGACGCTGACCGAGATCTCGGAGATGAACTGTGGCAGAGAGATGTCGACCCCCGATCTGGCGATCGCCCGCTGCGCGACGGTCGGGTCGGTGGCCAGCACAGCGAACGTCTGGATGCTCGCCCGGGCCGCTTGGTTTCCCTGGTAGGCCTCCAGCATGTCGGAGGTGCCGGTGGCGATGTAGGTCCGAACGGTCGCCACGTAGGTCTGCGGTTGAAGCAGCGAGTAGCCGATGGCGGCGATGAGGCCGATCAGCGTGAATGCCACGACGAGCATCCATTTCGCGGCAACGATGTTGAGGACTTTCATCGGGACTCCATCTGTGACTCGGTGGACACCTCGTGACCGGGCACGGGCGACAGGGATTGGGACGAACGGTGAACGGGCGGACGGTGGTGGTACAGGAAGTACGGGAGCAGTGCCGCAAACGGCGCGATGCCGAGGAAGTACGGCACATACACGGCCTCCAGCGAACTGAGTGCCAGGATCGTGCTGAAGTAGGCGAGCAGGTAGGCCCGCGTCGTTCCGTCGGTGGTCTGGACCACCTTGACAACGGCGGCGACGACGATGAGCAGAACCCCCCAGACCCCGACCGACAGCAGGATCTCCAGCCAGCCGTTGTGCGGGGAGTAGTTGGCCTTGAACAACAACGACGCGCCGGATTCCACCCAGAACGCCGGATTGTGGCCGAAGAACCACTGGTCGGGGATCTCCCGCAGCGCCTGGTTCCAGAGGTAGCCCCGCAAGCTGTAATCGGCGTTGGTGTAACCGATGTAGAGCGGGAACAGCGAATAGACGGTGCTCGCAACCAGCGCGAGACCCAGCAACAGGTTCCGAACCCGAGTGGTGATCGAGGGGATCGCCAACACGACTCCGAGCAGACCTGCGACGGCGATACCGCCGAAGGCGGTTCGGCTGCCGGCGAGGAGGCCGATCAGCGCAACCCCGGCGACCGCGGCGAGTACACGCCACATGGACACGCGGTACACCGCGAACGGCAGCAGGGCCGTGATGGTGATTCCCGCGAGATTGCCGTTGCCGGCGAACGGTGAGGTGAGCACCGCACCGAGGTCGGTGCACTTGTCGATACGGCACGCCCCGACCACGCGAGATGAGTTGAACAGCACCGACACCAGCAGGCTCCCGGTGGTCACGACGAGCGCGATCCGGGCGGACCTGGCCACATCGTCGAGCCCGAACGACCGGTAGCGGAACACGAAGCCCACCAGCAGTGCCATCGACATCACGAGATTGACGATCCTGCCCGAACCGTCGACAATCATCGCCGCGCAGGCGTACAGCATCAACAACGCGAGGATCGCCGCCGCGCCGTCGATGCGCAGATCGCTGGTGGAGACCGCACGAAGCGCTGCAGCCACGCTGATTCCCGCCGCAGGCCCGTACAGCAGAACCGCGAAGATCGGCCCGGCGGCGTCGGCCGTCGACCACAAGGCCGGGGCCACGGCGTAGATGACGATGACCGGCCATGCCGTCAACGCGATCAACCAACTGCACAGGAACCGATCGACATGCCGGGCCCACTGCCTGTCGTAGGCAACTGCGACGAAGAGTCCCAGTGCGACCAACAACGTCACGAGAATCAAGGTCATGACGCCCACAACTCCCGGAATGACGCGGGACTCGTGCCCGGGGCGTCCTCGTAGAGTTCCCAGGTCGCCCAGCTCCCACCGAACTCGGCGATGCGGCCGTCGGTGAACACGATCGACGTGGCGTCGGGAAGGTAGACCTTCGCCCGGTCTTCGTCGAGTTCGATCTCGAACCGAGCGGCGTCGCGGTCGAAGGCGGTCCGATAGGTGCCCTCGCCCAGGATCGTCTGTCCGGCATCACCCGCCTGCCAGATCGCATACGACCATCCCGTCCGCGTCGCGACGAAATGCACCGCCGCATCGGGTGCCGCGTCGGACTCGTTCTCCGGCACCGGTTTCGCGCTGACGAGGAGCGCGATGGCCCCGGAATCGTCTCCGGTGAAGCTCGCGGTCGCGCCGATTCGTGTGACTCGGGCGGGCGCGAGATCGGTCGAGATGTACGACGCCGCATCGGATGCGGAGGACGTGCCGTGCAGCAGACGCCCGTCCGCGACCCGGAGTGGGTGCAGACTGCGGCCCCGCTCGACGGCGACGAAACCGGGCGGTACCGCAGCCGCCGTGGCGTAATCGACGTGCACGGTGGCGCCCCGCGCCGAGGCGACCCGATCGTCAGACCGTTCGGCCTGTGCCGCGGTGGTGCACGCCGAACCCAGGACGACGACAGCGACGGCCAGGACTACCAGGGCCATCGACGACAACCGGGGCGTGGAGGTCGGAACCATCAGAACCCCTCGACCTCCCGCACCGGGGTCATGTACGACGACCGGTACCACCACTTGCATTCGGGGAGATCGCGTCGCCACCGTGCCGGCGCCCCGGCGTACAGCCCGGCGTCGCCGACGGCGGATTCGGTAGACGCGGTCACCACCGATCCGGCGGCGACGAGCGAATAGGGAGGGATCACAGCGTTTTTCAAGATGAGGCACGCGGTCGCGGTCAGACTCCGCTCGCCGATGGTGATGGTGCCGATGGTGGTCCGGTCCTCGACGATGTCGATCTCGTGGGATTGCAGGAGACTCCGCGTCCCGCCCACTGCGCTGTAGGGCTCCATCTCGATCCGGCCCGAGCAGTCGAAGTAGTGGCGGTTCGTGACGGCGGCCTGCTCGGCCATCGACAGCACGCCGGCGTGGTCACTGAATCTCTGGTACGACGGCGCGGCCGTGAACTGGTTCAACCGGCCGATGAAGTTGTCCTTTTCGAGTTCGACTCGCGCCATCTGCCGAAAGATGTTGAACGGCGCGATCACTCCGTGGTCTCCGATGCGGAATGGTCCGCACCCGAGCACGAGGTTCGGTCCGAGGCTGACGCCGTGACCGATGGTGTTGCCGAGGATGCGCAGCATCGCGTTCTTTGCCGTGGACGCGGGGAGCAGCCAGACGATCAGGCTGAGCCACTTGTTGGGTCGCTTCATGGTGTCCTCCAGACAACTGCGGTCGGTGTGGGTTGGGGGAGTGGTTGTCGGGCCGGGCGGCGCGCGAACATCGCGGCGAGAACCAGTGCGGTCAGTCCCGCCAGGGTCGCCAGCAGTGCGGTGCGCACCGGCGCATCGGGGAATGTCCGATCGGCGTCCACCGGTCCGAGGACGAGTGATTCGATCGGTGCCGGTGACTCGAGTTCGGCGAGGGCGGCGGTGAATTCGCGCCCGACGCCCAACGCTGCTGCTTCGACGATGCGCGCGTCGTCACCCCGGACGGTGAAGTCCATGATCGTCGTCTCGGGCGGAGCGGTGATCGACACCGCGCGCCGGAGTTCGGCGGGACTCATCGCGATGTGGTGGGTGTCGATCACGCGACGGAGGAAGTTCTCGCTGGTGACCAGCGACGAGTAGGACTCGATACTTCGCGTCAGCAGCATGGTGGGTGCGGGGTCGAAGTCCTGCGGTAACTGCATCGCATCGCGTTCATAGGTGAGGACGACGCGCGATGTCGCCTGGACCGTCGTGTGTTGCGTCGAGAAGGTGGTCACCGCCATCGCGAGGATCAGCCCGAGACATGCGGTGACCCCCAACGCGGTCGCCGCACGGATGACCCGTGGGCGGTTGTGAATGACGCGCGGCCGGTTCATTCGCAGCTCCCCTTGCGCGCCAGACTTTCCAGGACCGGTGTCATGTGGTCGGCGATGATGGCATGCCCCTCGTCGGTCGGGTGACGCAGATCGGCACCCACGATCGAATGGTCGCGGGGGGCGGCGTACCAGCCGCTTCTGATCGGATCGACGAAGGAGGCCCCGTGCCGCTTGGCGGCGCCGGCGAGCAACCTGTTGGCGCGCAGATACTCTGGCGCAACCGGGGCGTCGTGAATCCAGGAGAGCCCGACGATGACGACCGGCAGTTCGGGCCGGGCCTTGCGCACTGAGCGGATGGTGTCGTCGACCGCGTCACGGTACTGCTTCGACGGATGGGAGAGGTCGTTGCCACTGCCCACGAGCACGATCGCCGAGACATCGGGAGTGAGCAGTCGCTGCGCCTCCGAGGCGAACGTGGTGTGCCGGATTCCGGTGGTGAGGTAACCGGCGCCACCCCGGCCGGACACCCGTAGCAGCACCGGGCACGTGTTGAGGCGGGTCGCTGAGAGACGGCCCTGTGCGATGCGGGTCCAGTTCGAGCTGCCTTTGCCGCCGTACGTTGTTCCCTCGGTGAAGCTGTCACCGACGACGAGGATTCTGACGGCCGTGCCGTCTGCCGAGGTGCCGGTCGCCGACCGCGAGGTCGACGCGGCGGAGCTGACCTCGGCTCCGGCGTTGTGCGTCTCGGAACCGGGTTCGCGCGCGCCGGCGAAAGCCACCCCGCCGGTCAGGGCGAGAACCACGACGGCGGCCGTCAGAAGAGCTTTCTCCCAGTGAGTTCGGATGAGTCGGGTCATTCTCCCACCTTCGTGGACGTCGGAGAGCAGTGCGGCGAGTACGAGTAGTTGACCGGCGACGGGTGCGAGCCAGAGGGCGTCGAGGTGGTCGAGTGCGCCGGCGAGGAGCAGGAGGGCCAGCGTCACCGCGCCGCCCAGGATGATCGCTGTGGTCACCGTGCCGGGACGGCCCGCGGCGATGTGCTTGGAGCTGATCGCCTGCGAGAGCGACGAGATGCCGGCCGCGATGATCATGCCGATCAAGAGGGTCTGGGCCGGTTCGTATTTGGTGCCGACGATCTGCACGATGACCCAGGCGACGGGCCACGCCGCGATGACGACGACGACGCAGTAGGCGATGACGATGTTTCGGTAGCGTCGGTAGATCCGGTCGAAAGCCGACGCGTCGTCGACGGTGCGGGCGAGTTCGGGGACCGCAACCGTCGACAGCGCGGCGGAGAGCAGTGTCAGCGGCCCGGTGACGCGCGTGGCCATCGCGAAGTAGCCGACGGTCAGGGGCGGCGCGACCACGGCGAGGGCAGAGACCTGCAGCTGCGCCAACGTTCCCGACATCGCGAGCGCCCAGTAGCGGGCGGTCTCTGCGTCTGGCGCGTGGAGTGCACCGGCGGCGGTCCGAAGCCCCCGGACTCCGATGGAGACCGCGGGGACCATCAGCGCGGTCACGGCCGTACACGCGAAGATCAGCGCGAGTGCGGAGGCGTCGAGACTGCGGCCGGACACTGCCAACCCACCCCACACCAGGAGGGGTGCGGCGCGCTGCACGACGACGAGGCAGCTGGCGGCGGTGTGCGCGTGGGTGCCGGCCAGGAAGTTCTGCGCGAAGTTCTGCGCGGTGTCGGAGTAGGCGAACAGCGCGCCCGCCACGACGATGAGCGGAAACCCGCACGAGACGAGTCCGGCGACGGCGACGACGAAGACGGCGGACACGGCGATGGTGTGCGCGACGTACAGGCCTGCGGCGGTGTGGTTGTCTCCCGACGCGCTGACGCGCATCACCCGGATGGGTGCCCCGAAGCCCGCGGCGAGGCCGGCCACCACGCCGAGCGTGTACGCGAGGACGAACTGGCCGAAGGCGTCGACCGGGAGGGCTCTGGCCAGGAGCAACAGGAAGACACCGAGCATCGCGGAACTGGCCACCCGGGCCAGAATTCGCACGGAGGCATCGGTGCGCAGCCGGTTGCCTGCGCCTGCGCTCTCGTCAACTGCGGAAGACACCGCGCACCCTTCGATAGCCGGGAGTCAGCCGGATGCGGAACACCAGAAACGAGACGAGCTGTTCGAGGGTGCCGACCAGACCCAGCACGCGGTCCGTAGGGGACGTTGCATAGCGCAACCGGAGACGGAACGACTCGACGAGGAACGTCTGCCACAGGTTGGCCGACTTCGAGGCATCGTGAAAACGCAACGCGCCGATCGGAACCGGGATCGCCTGCTGTACCGGTGCGGTCTCGGCGATGCGGAACTGCAACGAGTAGTCCATCGTGCAATGCAGATCCTTGTCGAACCCGCCGAGCGAGGTCAGGTAATCCCGACGGATGAGAACCGAGCCGGAGAACGATGCGCAGGTGGATCGTCGCAACAGGGTTCGTGTCTCGATGGGCTTGCCGCGGTAGGTCCCGACCACCTCGCCACCGGCGCGCAGCAGTTGGTGATCTCCGGTCAGCACCGCTGCGCCGGGTGAATCGCGAAGCGCGGCACGAACAGCGTTCAGTGCGCCCTCGACGAGGATGTCGTCGGCATTGAGCCAGAGAACCCAGTGGCCGGCGGACCGGGCCAGTGCCCGGTTGAGCGCATCCGACTGGCCGTCGTCTGCCTCGATCACGGCTTTCACCCGCGAATCCGATTCGGCGAGAGCGGCGATGAGGATCTGGGTTCCGTCGGTCGATTCGGCGTCCTGGATGAGGATTTCGTCGTGCGGGCTCATCTGGCCGAGTGCCGAACGGATCGCCGGTTCGAAGTGAGCACCCGGGTTGAAGGACGGGACGAGGATGGAGACGCTGACCGTCCCCACGCTGTTCGTCGGGTCGGCGAGATCAGCGGGCCGCATCGTAGCGCTCCTCCAGTTGTCGGGCGATCGACGAGATGCCCCAGTGCTTTTCGACAGCGATTCGTCCCCGCAGTCCTTGCGCGCGGGCCCGCGCCGGGTCGGTGAGGAGTCCGGTCAGAGCCGCCGACAGGGCGCCGATCGAGTCGTCGACGACGAGACCGGCGTCGGCGCCGGCAACCAGACCGGCGAATCCGCAGGTGTCGGTGACCACCACCGGCAGACCGGCGGCCATCGCCTCGAGAACCGACATCGGCAGCGGTTCATGAATCGACGGGAGCACGTAGATGGTCGCCTGTGCGAGACGCTCCGCCACCAAGCGTGCAGGAATCGGTGCCTCCCGACGGATGCGGTCGGCGACTTCGGGGTCGTGGGACGCGCGGAAGGTGCGAAGCACGTCGTCGACAACCGGCCCATCGCCCTCGTCGGGTCCGATGATCGTGAAACGGGCTGGGATCAGCGGCGCGAGTTCGGTTGCGACGCGGGCGAAGGCCACTGCACGCTTCCGGGGATGCAACCGGGCGAGAAAGAGGACCTCGGGCAGCCCGTCGGGGCGATCGGTCGGCATGGCGTCGGGCAGTGGCACACCATTGCCCAGGTAGGAGTAGCGCGGTGAACCGCCGATCGCCGATCGGAGCTTTCGCAGCTCGACCTCGTTCAGGTAGAACGCTGTTCGGGCATCGCGCACAGCCGGGATCGTGAGCGCCCGATCGATCACCTGATAGGGCAGCGACGGCCGGGGGTTGATCATCCCGTGTGTCTGCACGTGTGTCGGGACGTTGCCCCATGACAGCAGGCGAGCGGCGGGGAGGGTCACGAAGTCCCGACCGAGGTGGACATGGGCGACGTCGAAATCGTCGGCGTGCGCCCGAATCCAGCGCAGCATCGACGGCGCGATGATGCGTGAGAAGCTTCGCCCGCGGCCGACGGTTCGCGTCGGAAACGTGAGGACACGGACACCGGGCAGGTCAGGGGCCGCCGCTGGCCCGTCGTACGAGCCGGCGATGAGCGTGACCGCGTGACCCAGCTCGGCGAGCGCGCGACTCTGGTTGATCGCAACGGTTGCGGGTCCGCCGAACTCGCCTGCGGGCGACAGGAGTGTGAGTACCTGCAGGATCCTCATGGTCGGCCGCCCGGTGTCGAAGAACGCGACTTCGCCGAGATCGCCGGGATGACCACCGCTCCGGCGGGTACCTGCGTACCAGGCTGGAGCACAACGCCTTTCAGTACCGTCACGCCGTTGCCGAGATGGCAGCGATCGCTGATGACGACCGACTCGCTCGTGCGGGTGAAGGTGGGTGAGCGGTGGTCATGACCGCCCGAGCAGATGACCGTCCGTCGTCCGAGCGAGCAGTGGGCGCCGATGGTCACCGGTTCCGGGTTGATGATCCACACATCGCGGTCGATGCGCACGTCGTTGTCGAGGTCCAGCTTCCATGGGAAGTGCACCCGGAAGCTCCGGTGGATGTCGCATCCGGCACCCACCCGCGCGCCGAAGGCACGCAGCAGACGGGTACGCAGCACGGTGCCGCCGACCCCGCTTCGCAACACGGCGCCGACGCCCAGCCAGGTGACCATCCACAGTCGATTGCGTCCGCGATCGGACTTGTCGACGATGTAGTCGCGCAGGCGTCGGGGTTCGAGTTCGGACAGGACCTCCGAGCGCGCGGTGGTCGTGGTCGGTGTCGTCACGGTCATGCCCGCACCGAGGCGTGGTGCGACAGCTTGCGCAGCCACATCTCGAATTTCTCGACGGCGGCGTCGGCGCCGAGCACCTCTCGCGAATACCGTTCGCCCGCTTCGCCCATGATGCGTGCCGCGGTGCTGTCGGCGGCGATCTGGGTGATCGCTTTGAGCAAAGCAGCCGGATCGCCCGGGGAGACGACGACCCCGGCGAGCGAGCGCCGTACCTCGGCAGCGGTGATCCCGCCATCGGAAACCGCTGCCACCACCGGTATTCCGTAGCTGAAGTAGGTGGTCAGCTTGCTCGGCAGCGACATCTCGAGGACGCCGGGCTTCTCGTTGACCACCAGGACATCGGCGGCGGAGAGCATGAGGTGGAACTGATCGTCGGGCAGGGAGTCGACGAAGGTGACGTCCGTGCAGCCGCGCGCGCGGTCCTCGAGATGCCGGCGCTGATTGCCGTCGCCGACCAGGTACAGGTGTACGTTCCGAGCTGCGTCCGACGACCCGGCGACGAGTCGTGCGGCGTCGACCAGGTTCTCCAGGCCCTGCTTCTGGCCCATGTTGCCGGCGTGCACCGCGACGATCGCGTCGGCGGACATGCCGAGTCGGTCTCGTGCGATGTCCCGGGGCGCACGAGGTTCGTGGCGCACCTGCGTCCAATTCCGGACGTGGGTCACCACCGCCGGGTCGACGCCGAGTCGGTCGACGATGATCTCGCCGAAGCGCGGATGCACGACCGCCACCTCATCGGCGGAGCAGAGGGCGAACTTCTCGAGTCTGCTCACGAGGGCGCGGCTGAGGGACCCGCCCGCGGCCGCTTCGCTGACTGCCTGGCTGTACAGGTCGTGGACCCAGACCCCCATCGGTGACAGCGTGCGACGCCCGACCCTGCGGCGAATCATCACCAGCGCCGACGCGATGAGCGGCGGACTGGCCATGACGGTGACGGCCTCCGGTCGCAGGTGGGCGACGATGGCGCGCAGGCCGAACTCGAGCTCCATCCGCGAGCGTGACACCAGAGCAGTGCCGTCTGGGATGCTGTGCGGTACTCGCACCACGATGACGCCCTGATCGACGACCGTGGACGTGTAGTCCGACATGTTCCCGTCGAGTCGCCACTGCGGGTAGTGCGGGTAACCGGTGATGACGCGCACGCTCCACCCACGAGCGGCGAGGCGTCGGGCGATGTCGGTGACGTAGGGCGCGATCCCGGTGACCTCGGGGGCGTAGTTGATCGCGATGAAGTCGACACACTTGCGACCCTCGGACCGATCCATCGGTTCGGCGACGCCGTTCATCGGGCCCGATCCACCTCGGGTTCGATACGATGGCGGTCGTGTTAGCTCAGTTGTCATCGCTGGCTTGGCCTTTCGTGATGCGTGCGACCGGGTTGGTGTTCGTGCCCAATTCCGTTCGCCTGGCGGTGCTCCGGGTGTTCGGTGCGGAGATCGGCCGCGGGGTGCTGATGCGACCACGTGTGCGGGTCACCAGTCCGGCGCGACTCGTGATCGGCGCGGACTCGTGGATCGGCGAGGCGGTGACTCTCGACAGCGCCGGTTCGATCCGGATCGGCGCGAACGTCGTGGTGTCGCAAGCCGCCGCGCTGCGGTGTCCGGCCGATGCACGCGGTGAGCTGGTCGTGGAGGACGGCGCGTGGATTGCGTTGCGCGCGCGTGTGATCGGTCCGGTGACCATCGGACGACGCGCGGTGGTGGGTGCCGCCGCGGTGGCCTCCCGCGACGTCGCGCCCGGGACGGTGGTCGTGGCATCGGTCATCACCGATGACTCAGATCCGGACATCGCCGGCCCCGACCTCTGAGCAGGGGTCCATATCGGGGTGGTGAGCTGCTCGGTACCACTCGACGACGTCGGCGACACCCTGCTCGAGACTGATCGTCGGCCGCCATCCCAGGCTGTGAATGGTGCTGATGTCGAGCAGCTTTCGTGGTGTTCCGTCGGGTTTGGTGGTGTCCCAGTCGACAACACCGCCGTAACCCACGGCGTCGGCCACGATCGCGGCGATCTCGGCGATCGAATGGTCCATGCCGGTACCGATGTTGACCTGGCGCGGATCGTCGTGATTCTCGAGCAGGCACAGGCAGGCCTCGGCCATGTCGTCGGCGTGGAGGAGCTCGCGACGCGGTGTCCCGCTTCCCCAGTTGGTGACGCTCGGCGCGGCCCCCCGGCGCGCCGACTCGTAGCGTCGGATCATCGCCGGGAGCAAATGGCTCGTCTCGCCGGAGAAGTTGTCGTTCGGCCCGTACAGGTTGGTGGGCATCGCGGAGATCCAGGGCAGCCCGTACTGGCGTCGCGTCGCCTGCACCTGCATGATCCCCGCGATCTTGGCGACCGCGTACGCGTCGTTGGTCGGTTCCAGGGCGCCGGTGAGCAATGCGTCCTCGCGGATCGGCTGCGGGGCGAACTTGGGGTAGATGCACGACGACCCCAGGAACAGCACGCGCTCGACGCCATATGCGGCCGCCGCGTCGAGGACGTTGACCTGGATGCGCAGGTTCTCGGAGAGGAAGTCGACAGGCCAGGCGTTGTTGGCGGCGATTCCGCCTACCCGGGCGGCCGCCAGGATCACCACGTCGGGTGTGCTGTGCGCGAAGAACTCGAAGACGCTGTGCCGGTCGCGGAGGTCGAGTTCACGGCTGGTGCGCCCGATGATGTCGGAGATTCCCCGCCGCCGCAGCGCCCGCACCAGAGCCGAACCGGCGAGGCCGCGGTGACCCGCGACGTAGAAGGTGGCCGACGGATCGAGCGGCCCGGGCTCCCAGCCGCGTCGTCGCACAGACCGCGTCATGACGCGCGACTCCAAGCGAGCAGTTGCGGCTTGTCGATCCACTCCGTGCCCTCGCATTTCAAGGCGGCGATGTCGGCATCGACCATGATCCGAGCGAGCTCCGGTGCGCGGACCGCGGCTCGCCACCCGAGGTCAAGTTCGGCCTTCGACGCGTCGCCGATCAGCGAGTCGACCTCGGTGGGACGCAGGTAGCGCTCGTCGAAGACGACGTGGTCGCGCCAGTCGAGGCCGGCGTGGTCGAAGGCGTGCTGGAGGAAATCGCGGACGGTGAAGGGCACACCGGTCGCGAGCACGTAGTCGGCGGGCTCGTCGGCCTGCAGCATGCGCCACATCCCCTCGACGTACTCCGGCGCGTAACCCCAGTCGCGCACGGCGTCGAGATTGCCCATGTAGAGGTCCTTCTGGACGCCGGCCTTGATGCGGGCGACTGCGCGGGTGATCTTGCGTGTCACGAAAGTCTCGCCGCGGCGGGGGGATTCGTGGTTGAACAAGATGCCGTTGACGGCGAACAGGCCGTAGGCCTCGCGGTAGTTACGGGTGACCCAGTACGAGTAGACTTTCGCCGCCCCATACGGGGAGCGAGGGTAGAACAGGGTGTCCTCGTTCTGCGGCGGGGGAGAGGCGCCGAACATCTCCGAACTGGATGCCTGGTAGTACCGGCATCGAATGCCCGCCTGGCGCACCGCTTCCAACAGTCGGACCGAGCCGATTCCGGTGGTGTCACCGGTGTGCTCGGGCTCGTCGAAGCTGACGCGGACGTGCGACTGCGCGGCCAGGTTGTAGACCTCGTCCGGGTCGATCGACGCGAGCAGCGTGACCAGTCGGGCGCCGTCGCTGAGATCGCCGTAGTGCAGGAACAGGCGGGCGAACGGGTCGTGCGG
The DNA here is from genome assembly GCF_041103195.1 of Gordonia sp. ABKF26. Taxonomy (NCBI): domain Bacteria; kingdom Bacillati; phylum Actinomycetota; class Actinomycetes; order Mycobacteriales; family Gordoniaceae; genus Gordonia; species Gordonia sp. ABKF26. The sequence goes on along the minus strand of NZ_JBGCVZ010000003.1, from coordinate 4,720,184 downwards.
GTCCTGATAGAGGTGGTCGATCCGGGCGGTGTTGAACGACGACGATCGTCGGATGAGTCCGTGCACCTCATAGCCTTTGGACAAGAGCAATTCGGCGAGGTAGGAGCCGTCCTGACCGGTGATCCCGGTGATCAGGGCCTTCTTCATGGTGCTTCCTTCGAGTGGTGTCGATCCGTGGTGGTGGCGGTGCGGATGATGGGTGGACGTGGCGGTCAATAGGCGCCCCGACGAGAGAGGACGGCGCTGGCGGTCCGCCAGAGGATGACGAGATCGGTTGTCAGTGACCAGTTCTCGACGTAGGAGAGATCGAGCCGCACGGAGTCCTCCCAGGAGAGGTCGCTGCGACCGGAGATCTGCCACAGGCCCGTCATCCCGGGGCGGACGAGCATGCGTCGCCGGACGACCGGGTCATAGGACTCGACCTCTTCACGCAAGGGCGGGCGCGGACCCACGAGGCTCATCGTCCCGCCCAGCACGTTGAACAACTGCGGCAGTTCGTCGAGGCTGTAACGGCGGATGATTCGACCGACACGGGTGACCCGCGGATCGGCGTGGAGTTTGAAGAGGACTCCGTTCCCGTCGTCGCGGACGGCGAGGCCGGCGCGCATGGTGTCCGCGTCGACGACCATCGAGCGGAACTTCCACATCGCGAACGGAGTGTTGTCGGTGCCGATGCGTTCGGCGCGGTAGAACACCGGGCCTCTGCTGTCGAGCTTGACGGCCAGCGCGCAGAGCGCGAGCAAGGGTGAAAGAAGCACCAGTGCAACCATTGTCAGCACCTTGTCGAAGGTCTGTTTCAGAAAGCGGTTGGCGCCTTTGTATCGCGGTCGATCGATGTGGAGCAGTGGGAGTCCGGCCTCGGGACGCATGGTGATACGCGGGCCGGCGACGTCGATCAGTCCGGGGGCCACGAGCATCTCGACATCGCAGTTCTCGAGCTCCCACGACAGTTCACGCATAGCCCGATGGCCGAGTGCGTCGGCGGAGGTCACGGCAACGGTGTTGGCCCCGCAGGTGCGGACCAGCTCGGAAGCCCGGTCGTAGCCGGCGAAGATCGGGACTTCGGCGAACACGCCCTGGGTCGCGTGTCCGGCGGCGAACTTCGGGGTCGGAGAGGCGCCGGGCGGATCGGTGAGGCACACTCCCACGACTCGGTAGCCGAGGGCGGGATTCGTGTTCAACCGGTCGATGAGTGCTCGAGCGGATGATCGGGATCCGACGACCAGTACCGATCGCAGGAATCGTCCGCTCTCGCGGCCCGCCAGGAGGTGTCGGCGCCAGGCCCATCGGCCGACGATGAGCATGAGCGTCCCTGCCGGGAGCGCGATAGCGATGAATCCGCGGGCGATGCCCAGAGCGAATGCGAGGTCGATGATGGCCCAGGCACCGAAGCAGACGAAGCAGGCGCTCAGGACACGGTGGTACTCAACAGGTCCGGTGCCCAGTATGCGGGGATCGCCGGCCTGTCCGACGCGCAACGCCGTCTGCCATCCGACGATGAGGGTCACGGTGACCAGGAGTGCGGGGATACCGTCGCGGCCGATCGGCCGGAAGGGGTCGGCACCGAACCGTAGGAACTGTCCGGCCAGAACGGCGATCGAGATGAGCGACAGATCGGTCCACGCGACGTGCCGCGCGTACTGGACCAGCCAACTCTGCGACGTGGTCGGCGTCGCGTCCGGAACACGGTCGGTACCGATGAAGGCCCTCGTGAACCGGTCAACTGGAACGCTCATGTACTCCCCCTGAGTGACGCCGAGGCGAACGGCCGGTTGTATTCGAGCGGCTCGCTGCCTTGGCGATTCGGAACACTACAACGCATTTCTCGGCTTTTACACAGATTGTTTTGCGCGGGTTCGTCTGGACTACGTCGCTTTGTCGGAAAAGGCGGAGAACCTGGACGACTGACTCAATCCCGGTTTCAGAGCGGGATTCTCGATCACTGTCGAATGGGCTGGTATCGGCGTCGGGCCCGTTTGTCAGGCGATGCTTGTCGAGTGTTCCGAGAGCTGAGATTCGCGCCCATGAGACAACAGTGGTTGTCTCGTCGGTGGCGCTCTAGGTGTTCTGAACTGCAGGTTTACCGGGCCGTCCGTCAGCCGGTGCGCTCGGCGGTGCTTCGGTCGGCGTGTGGCGACGCTCGCGCCTGTGTTGCGAGTTGACAATCGCCGGTTGAGAAATGCCGGTTGACTAATGACCGCTTATTTTTGTGAGTCGTTTTCGTTGATCAGAACGTGAGCTATCGGGGCGTTCCCGAATCGAACCGGAATTGGACAATTCGACGGGTTGTCGTCGGTCGGAATGTCTCGCAGGAGAGTTCCGGGGAACCGCTCGGAACTGCCGGTGAGTTGGCACAATTTTGTACCGAGTCGGCGTGTCCCGGAGGACAGCACGGCCAAAGGTGCGCACAGCGAACGGGTTTCGGGTTCCGCCGGTATGAGACGGCGATCAGCTCTGCAACGTGAGGCTTCTACGGGGTCTAGAGCGCCCGGGCGATCAGATTTGCGATGGCTTTGCTTCCCAACGGCGTCGGGTGGCGGGGTTGGGTCTGGGATTGCGAGGCGTTCCCTTCGAACCAGCGCGCTGCGCCCGCGCATGCGTCATGTCCGACCGCGGCGGCGGCCACGTCGACGAAGGTCATCGATCGTGTGACGGCGGCTGTCCGCAGGATCGCGTCGAATCGCTTGAAAAACGCGTAGAGGTACGCGGCGTCGGCGTTGCTGATGTTCGCCTGGCCGGGGCAACCGGTTCGGCCGTAGTAGCCGCCGTGTCCGACGAGAACTACGCGAGCGAGGGGTGCGCGGGCGGCGATGGCGCTCAGAGTTGCGCCGATCTTCGGTGCGACTGCGGTGAGGGCCGAGGTCATCCGGTCGGCCATGGCTCGATCCTGTCGACACCGAGCGTCCTGGCCGAACCTGGGCGTGAAGCAGGAGGAGACAATCGACCACCAGCGGAGATCGTTGCCGCCGATCGAGAGAGTCACCAGTCGCGTGGACCACGACAGGGCGTTGATCTGGACGGGCCGGGCGCCAAACGATGTCGTCTGTCGGCTGGTCGTGACGTCTGCTGTCGTGGCGTTCACGCAGGCAACCGAGGTGAAGCTCATCCGGAGCTGGGAGGCGAGGTGCGTCGGGTAGGCGTCGGCGGTGCGGCCGCACCCGTCCGGATGCTGTGCCGAGGTCAGTGTCGGCGCCGCGGCGCGTGAGTCCCCGAGGGCGACGTAAGCGGGTGCCGCCGGCGCGGCGAGAACCGACGGTACCGACACACAGCTGATCGCGATGGCGAGGATGGCGACGAGTGCGAGGCGGATTCGGGTCACGGCGGGAGTATCCCAGCTGTCCCGGCGGGCGTTACATGAGGCCTGCCTCAGACGGAAACAATCAACAGGGCCGTTGCCGCCCGTTCACGCGAACCCTTTAGCATGACGGGGTTCGATTTCGATGCGAGCAGTGGCTGACCAGCGGGGTGTTCCGGTCCGGGATCGCTTGTATGACAAGGAGTATCGGCGATGCCGGCATGGTGGAACGTGCGGCCCTGGACGCTGCGCGCAGCGTCCGCTGCAGTGATGGCGACGGGGATGACTATCGGCGCGGTCGGCGGTCCGACGGAGGTGTGGGCCGAGCCGCCGAATCTCGGTCCGGCGCCCTCCGCGGTTCCCGAAGCCATCGACGCCGCTGTGCCCGCACCGCCGGTGAAGGAGCTGCAGCGCATACCTGCGCGCTCGGTGACCCCCGGAGCCTCCCACGAGCTGCAGGAACTGCGCGAGGCGGTCATGCCGTCGGCGAGTGGCGACCGGTTCTTCGACCAGTGGCCGGCCGATCTCGCACGCCGTGCTGCCGGAGACGTGATCGCCACTCGCGATGTCATGCGCACGGCGCAGTTGCTGATGACGGTTCCGCTGCGGTCGGCGCGCCAGATCAAGTTCCGCAGCGTCGACGCGGGGGACCAGCCGATCTTCGGTACCGCGACCCTCCTCGTCCCGGCCAAGGCGTGGAGGGGACCTCGGTCGCGTCCGGTGCTGGTTCACAATTCGCCGATCGTGGCGCTGGGCACGAAGTGCACGCCCGGTTACACGCTGGCTCACGGCTATCACTCCGACACCAACACCACCGACCTCATCCCGCCGTTCGCGCAGTTGGCCTTGGACCGCGGCTACGCGGTGATCGTGCCCGACCACACCGGCCCCCGGATGGCCTACGCCGAACCGTATGTCGCAGCGCACGTGATCATGGACTCGTTGCGGGCAGCAGGCCGGCTCGACCCCGACAACTTCGGCACCGGACCGATCGCCATGCACGGATACTCCGGTGGCGCGATTGCCACGAATGCCGCAGCGAAGCTTGCCGATTCCTACGCCCCGGAGCAGGCCGGGCGGATCGTCGGCGCGGCGTACGGCGGCGTTCCGGCCGACTACCGTTCCCTGGCCGGGGCCATGAACGCCAACCTCGGTACCGGGGTGTTCCACGCCGCCATGCTCGGTGTCGCACGGGAACGTCCCGAAGTCCTCGCGATGGCGAACAACACGGCACGCTGGTTGGCCACGTCTCCGATGCGGGACCTGTGTACCAGCGGGATGGGTGCTCTGGGGGTATCGCACATACCCACCCAGGTGTTGTCGACAGATCCCGATCCCTACCATTCACCCGTCGCCGAGCGACTGTTCGAGATCACCTCGATGACGGACCACAAGGCGACGATGCCGTTGCGGATCTATCACGGGACCTACGAGTGGTGGATACCGGCGAGCCAGGCGCGCGCATTGTTCGCCGAGCAGTGCGCGCTCGGGGCATCGGCGTCGTATCGCGAGTACCCGGCCGAGCACATGACCGGGATCTTCGCCGGGCTGCCCGATACGTTGACGTGGCTCGATGATCGTCTGCGTGGGAAACCCGCGCGGAGTGAGTGCCGCTGACAGGACGACTTGTTTCGACGTCGCCGCCGGCCGGCCAACGGTGGGGTGGCTTCGACTCGGCGCCTCGCTTCGCTCGGGGCCGGCTCAACCAGCGGTGGGGCGCGGGGACGGCTCAACCAGCGGTGGGGCCCGGGGCCGGCTCTGCCGGCGTGGCGCTCGGGACCGGCTCAACCAGCGGTGGGGTCAGAGCGCTGCAACGACCAGATCCGCGATGGCGCGGCTTCCCAGCGGGGTGGGATGGCGGACCTGGGTCGCTGACCGCGAGATGTTCCCTTCGAACCATCGGGCGGCACCCGCGCATGCGTCGTGTCCGACGGCGGGGCCGGCGACGTCGACGAAGTTGACCGACTGCGCGTGGGCGGACTTCTCGAGTACTGCGTTGAAGCGCTCGAAGAACCGGAGGACGAACGCGGCGTCTGCGGTGCTGATGTTGGCTTGGTCGGGGCAACCGGTCTGCCCGTAGTAGCCGCCGTGACCGACGAGTACGACCCGCGCGTGGGGAGCGCGTCGTCGGATCTGCGTCAGCGTGGCGTCGATCTTGGGCGCGAGCCGCGACAGGCCGGAATCGATTCGCCTTGCCACCGAGGCGTTGCCGCGGCAGCGTGCGTCGTGGCCGAACCTTGTTGTGAAGCAGGATGACACCAGCGACCACCACTGCAGGTCGATACCGCCGATCGACAGGGTGACCAGCCGCGTCGACCGGGACAGCGCGCGTGCTTGGACAGGACGCGGGCCGTACAGCGTGAGTTGCGGTGTCGTTGTGACATTGGCGGTCGTGGCGTTGACGCAGGCGACGGACCGCATGGTGAGTCCGAGTCGCGCGGCCACGTGTACGGGGTAGCCGTCATGTGTGCGCCCGCATCCGTCCGGGCGCAGGCTGGAACCGTTCGTGGGCGCGGCGGCGCGTGAGTCGCCCAGGGCGACGTACTCGGGACCACTCGGCGACGCCGTCGCCGGCACAGCCAGTACGGTGCCGAGCACGCAGATGAGGGTTGCGACAGTCGTGATGCGGACTCGTGTCGTCGCAGGGCGGAGGCGGTCGATCATGTTGTGTTTCCGGTTCTCGTGAGGGGGAGTGCTGGGGATCGGTTCGGCGTCAGCCGCTGCAGAAGGCCTTCAGGTTCTGTTGGGAGTTGAAGGCGGAGATACTCACCGATCCGTTGCCGGCGAGTTCGGTCAGGTATGCGCCCTCGTACTGAACGGCTTCGTTCGACGGATACCTCGTGGCCAGGTCGCCGAGTGCCGCAACGGCTTCCAAGCCACCAGACGGGCCGCGTGAATTGATCAGATTCCTGGTGCGGTACAGGTCGGAGACCGTCTGCCATGCGTCACAGACGTCCTGTTTCGTCGGGGTGGCGTTCTCGTCCGACGCGCTTCTGGGCTCCTCGACCGTGACCTGTGCGCCATCGGGTCGGGTGCACCGGATGACAGGCTCGCCTGCCTCGGTTTCGGCGGCACCGAGGATGTTGCATCCCCAGGTATCGATCTGCGCGCCGCGATCACCGCGCTGGGTGCGAGGGTCGTCGACGTAGCGTTCGACGAGCCGGAGCGCGGTCTGGCAGTCAACACCTCGGGCGACGATGCGGAGCTTCGGGAAATCGGCTGTGGGCCCGCAGTTGTCGGCCTCGTCCTGCGCAGCCGGTTTCGGCAGGCACGTGCACAGGGTGAGAGTGCGGACGGTACCGCCGGCGACATCGCCATCGTAGACGATGCGAAGCGCGATACCCCGGGATTCATCGGCTGCGAAATATGCTGTGGACGTGGCTTTGTCGTCACGGACCGATTCGCCGAACAGTTCGACGACGCGACTCATCGGAGTGCCGACCGTCACCCCGTCGACTGTCGTGACAGCCGGTCCGAGCGGGCGTATCTCGACCAGGACGTCGTCGATGAAGACCCACTCGCAGTCTCGCCAGCGCACGGAGACGCGGTTTCCATCCACCGATCCCGTGGACAGTTCCGGGAAGCCTGGCGTCCTGGCTCTGATCTCGTCGGCCCGAGACCCCAGGTTCACCCCGGCCATGCCGGTGTTGGTCAGCTTCGCCGACGCCGAGTCGGCGTCGCGGGCGGCGGCGATCCGTGCGGCGAGCTGTGTGGAATTCTCCGCCGTGATGTACACCCCACCGCCCTGGCGTGCGATGCACTCCAGCTGAGTGTTCGTCGCACGGAAGCCGATCGTGCTGATTGTGACGTCGGGGTAGCGAGCGCGCAGCTGGTGGGCCGTGTAGCAGGGATCGGGCGGGCAGTTTGCCTCTCCGTCAGAAACCAGAACGACGGACCCTCCGCTGTCGGCCAGCAGCTCGACACCTTGGGTGAGAGCCTTCGACAACGGGGTCCACCCTTGAGCCTCGACACCGGCGATGGCGCCGGCTGCTGCGCCCTTGTCGATGCGTGCCAGATCCATGATTGTCGTGACGTCTTGGCAGCCGGCCGCCTGGCTCGTCGTCTTCGCATTGAGCATGTTTCCGTAAGCGACGAGACCGAACGGTGTGCCGTCGGGGAGGCCCGTCGCAAAGTCCGTCACGGCGGCGCGTGCAGCGTCGATGCGCGGGCCCGGAGCGTCGGCAGTCAGCATCGACTCCGATCCGTCCAGCACGACGACCACTGGGGAGGTGTCGGCGGACGTGGTCGCACTCTCCGACGAGGAGCTCGGGCGGCCGTCGCCCGACGTGCTACAAGCGGCCACCAGGAGACAGAGGATGGCCAAAGAGCCCAGCCGGGCGAATAGCGTCACCAGCGGATCGTAGGTAGTCGGCAAGCACTCCCGGAGGCTTCGCCGGCAGAGTTCACCCGATCGGGTGACACTCACTTCTCCTGTGCCGCAGCGCGCTTCGCGCGAGACGTCGGTGCTGGTGCCCCCACCAGGGCTCGAACCTGGGACCTGCGGATTAAAAGTCCGTAGCTCTACCAACTGAGCTATAGGGGCAGGACCCCGGCGAGCCGGGGCGTCGACTACTTTACAACGCCCGCCGACGGCATCGACGAGCCCCTCGGCGTGCGTGTCGCGGACCTGGATCTATAGACACTTTTGTCGCCTGACCTGGCGATTTGTGGTTTTCGCGAGACGTGTCATAAGCTATCCAAGCTCCCAACGGAGAACACGACCGGCCCCCTTCGTCTAGCGGCCTAGGACGCCGCCCTTTCAAGGCGGTAGCGCGGGTTCGAATCCCGTAGGGGGTACGCCTGCCCGGCACTCGGCGACGAGGACCGGGCAGATAATTGAACAAGGCCCTGTGGCGCAGTTGGTTAGCGCGCCGCCCTGTCACGGCGGAGGTCGCGGGTTCGAGTCCCGTCAGGGTCGCCAAAGGTTTCGGTTCATTAGTGACCGGTGCCTTCCGGCCAGGTAGCTCAGTTGGTACGAGCGTCCGCCTGAAAAGCGGAAGGTCGTCGGTTCGATCCCGACTCTGGCCACCTGTAGATCCCCAAGCAGTCTAACTGCTGGGGATTTTTCATTGCGTGCCGCTGGGTGTGACGCGCCCGATGCGGACCAGTCAGCAGTGCGTCGGCGCACAACGGGTCAGCTGTCCAAACCCCAACAGCGGCAACAGAATCACCTGAACGGACGACGTAATGCTCTTTGCGGTCCGACGCTCGAGCAGCCATGATTGTGCGATGAACGCGTTACCGGGGGGTACGCCGCGTGAACCCTCATACAGTCATTTTCCGAGAACGAACGAGAGCGGACAGCCGCGCCATGCAACGGCGCCCGCCGACAGCCGCGAGAGAGACGTCGGCACACCGACATACAGGTACGAGTACAAAGACCCGTACGCTCACATGTCCACCGCGAAACAGGTGGCGCTCGGATGCGCGATCTCCCTCGTCTTGATCGCCTTCGCGGTCGCGGCCTTCCTCGTCGGTCAGTCCTGAACCGTCGTCAGAACGGCGGCGGGTTGTCGATGAAGTCTTGACGTTCGGCGGCTTCTTCGGCTTCGCGCTGCTTTCTGTTGCGGGCACGTTCGGCCCGCCGACGGGCCAGTTTGGCGTCCAGTCGGCTGGTGGTGCGCCGCGGGTTGTCCTCGGGCGCGATCGTGCGGGGCGTGGGTGGGGCTTGCGCGGCTTGTTCGAACCGGATACGCCGCAGGTTCGGGAACAAATCTTCGAGGGTTTCCGCGTCGCCGTGGATGGTGACGCCTTCGGGTGTGGTGTATTCGGTGACCAGGCGTCCGTCGTTGTCGCGGTATTGGTCGTCGATCCAGTCGCCGTGGGTTTTGAGGAGGTGACCGGGGCGGCATTTCGCGTTGAGGTTGTCGCTCGACGTCGTGCCGCCGTGCGATGGGTTGGTGTGGTCGTATTCGGTGACGTGGTCGAGGTCGCAGTCGAAAGCCGAGTGTGTGCAGCCGGGTTCGGTGCAGTAGCCGTCGCGGACCCGCACGAAGTCGGCGCAGGACGTGGTGGGCCGGTAGGGGTCGGCGGGTTGCGATCCCGGGTAGATCACCACGACCTCGGGTGCTGACGATCCGGTGGGTGCCTCGCGGTGGGCTGTAGGTCGGTCGGTGTGGTCGGCCGGGTCGTCGGTGCTGGTGCCGGCAATCGGTTCGGTGCCTGAAAACGGTTCGGCGGCTGCGGGTATCGGCCGGGTTCGTGATGGTGTGACGGGTGTGAGGGTGGCGTCGGTGCGGGCGGCGAGGTCGCGGACATGCTCGTCGGAGATGACGCCGTATCCGTCGAGGAATCCGGGTCCGGTGGCGCCGGCGAGGGTGGCGGCGTCGGTGACGACGTGGATGACGACCTCGGTGCTGATGGCGGCGAGGACCGCGTCGGGGTCGGGGATGGTGGCGGTGCAGTCGTCGCGGTCGCATTGGCATTCGAATGTGGTGCGGGTGAGCAGGGCGAACATCGCATCGGAAGTCCGGACACCCAGGAGGCGGTCGTCGTGTTCGCACACCGAATCGGCGAGGATGCGGACTGCTTTGGCGCTGATGCGGATGTTTTCGGCGGACATGACGGCGGTGATCTCCCCGACGCCGTCGTGGAAGTTGTCGGTCCACACGCCGCGGGAGTCGAGGGCGTCGCGGCGTCGTTCGCGGACGAGGTCGGGGTCGTGGCGGAAGAGGGTTCGGTCGACCATGTCGCGCAGGCGGGCCCGATCCCACGAGCCTCGCCGGTTGCGGATGGTCTTGGCGATCTCGGCGTCGATGGTCAGGATGATCGGGTCGTCCGTGGGGATGAGTTCGGTGCGGGAGATGATCAGCCGGATCTGGTCGTCGGTGAGGAGTCCGTCGCGCAGGGTGGTGGCCACCTCGGGGAGGCGGTCGCGCAGGGTGAGGGCTTCGTCGATGAGGGTTTCGGCGCGGCGGCGTGAGATGGCCGAGTGGCGGGCGATGCGTGAGGCGCAGTCGGCGTAGCCGTCGGAGACGAAGGCGTCGGTGTGTTCGCGGGCGGCGACGAGCCGGTCGTGCATGACCGCGACCGTCTGGTAGCGACTCCAGGCGAGGTAGGACTGGCCCCGGTTCGTCGCGCCCAGGCCGTTCATCAGGGTCACCATGTCGTCCTCGTCCGGGTAGGCAGGATCAACTCCGGCGAGAAACTCGCTCGGTAGATCGGTCCACAACCGCACGATGACCCCGGACTCTCGTGGACCGGTCCCCATCCCGGTCCTCTGCCACCCACGGTAAACCACCCCACCGACAAGATCGGACGATGCTGGGAGTGGTTGAGGGACTGGTGGTTTGGTTGCGAGGTGGTTTCGACTCGGCGCCTCGACCTCGGGGCCGGCTCATCCAGCGGGGAGGGGTGCCGGCTCAACCAGCGGGGAGGGGTGTCTGCTCAACCAGCGGGAGGGGACGCCGGCTCAACCAGCGGAGTTTCTCAACCGTTGGGATCGTGGCTCGGCCATACTCGTTCAATGAGAACTCGCGCGACCACGGTGGTCGTCCGCAGCGTGTACGGCACCGCGGCCGTCGAGTGGTTCTTGATCATCGCGATCGCGACGATCATCGTCACCAGGCTGTACCTGCACCTGACCGGGTATCCGCAGATCGGCGGCGGCACCCTGCACATCGCGCACGCGCTGTGGGGCGGGGCGCTGATGATGCTGGCGCTGATCACCGGTTGGCTGTTTCTCGGGGCGACGGCGCGGATCGTCGCGATCGTGCTCGGCGGCATCGGTTTCGGGTTGTTCCTCGACGAGGTCGGCAAATTCGTCACCCGCACCAACGACTACTTCTACGGGCCGTCGGCGGAGATCATGTACGTGCTCGTCGTGATGATCCTGTTGATCAGCCGCGTCGTCCGAGATGTGCAGCGTCCCACCGGCGCCGAAGCGCTCGCCAATGCGGCGGTCATCGCGGCCGACGGTGTCGCACACGGGCTTCCGGAGCGCCGACGACGCCAAGCCGAAGAGTTCCTCGTCGTCGCGGAGGACAAGGGCCTCGATGCCGAGACGATCGGTCACATCCGGGCGCTCCTCGAGTCGAGCGAGGGCACGCCGGACCGGTTGATGCGGCTTCGCGACCGCGCGGTGGCGTTGATCCCCGGCTTCTTCCGGAGTCCCCGATGGGTTCCCGTCGTCGGCTGGGGATTGGTGGTGGCCTCCGGGCTCACCATCGTCGTCGGCGTGTTGAGCTTCTACTTCACCGGGGATCGCAGCGAGGAACTCGACATCTACATCGAGCTCACCGGCAGTACTCCCGCCACGTGGATCCTACTGGTCAGCGGCATCATCACCCTGGCCTTGGCCCTGCCGGCAATGGTCGCGCGTGGACGCGGGGTGGCCTCGGCGGGACCGCTTCGCGGGCTGCGTATCGCGGCGTTGGTGTTCATGCTGTCGAACGCCCTCGTCGACTTCGCGCTCGAAGGGTTCGGTGCCCTGTTCAACCTGGCCCTCGGGCTGTTCGCACTCAGCATCGTGAGCTATCACCTCACGCAGGCGGTCACGACGGATGGCCGACATGATCAACTGAGGGTGTGACTACTCTCGATCGGGCCGTGGCCGCCGCGCGCGTCGACGCCTTTGACCGGCGCACCGCCGACGTCCCGGACGCCCGCGCCGCCTCGGTCGTCCTCGCCGTCGCCGAGAAGGACGGACGCCAGGGCATCTGGCTGTCCAAACGCCCGGCGACCATGCGACGCCACGCCGCGCAGTTCGCCCTGCCGGGCGGCCGGCTGGACCCCGGTGAGGACCATGTCACGGCCGGTCTGCGTGAACTCGACGAGGAACTCGGCATCCAGTTGCCGTCGAGTTCGGTGCTCGGTGCGCTCGACGACTACCCGACTCGCTCAGGGTTCGTGATCACCCCGATCGTCTGCTGGGCCGAGGAGTACCAGGAACCGACGCCCAATCCCGACGAGGTGGCCCTGCTGTTCTTCGTCACCTTCGAGGAACTGCTCGTCGAACCGCGATTCCTCACGATTCCACAGTCGGATCTGCCGGTCATCCAGCTGCCCATCGTCGGCTCCCTCGTCCACGCGCCGACGGCTGCGGTCATCTATCAGTTCGCCGAGGTGGTCCTGCGGGACCGACATACCCGGGTCGACGGCTTCGAGCAGCCGGTGTTCGCCTGGAAGTGAGGCGTCAGCCGTCGCCGAGTCGATGCTCGGCGCGCCGCAGGTAGGGACGGGCGCCGGTGTCGCGCGCGACCCGTATGGCCTCCCGCAGATCGGCCGAGCCATCCATCCCGACGATCTGGCGTGCTGTTCCTCGATAGAGCGTCACCGGACCCAGGCACACGAGTCCAGGCCACTGCACCAGAAGGCCCGACGACCAGTCCGCGGTGAACGGCTCGATGCGTCCGCAGATCTCGCGCGCGGCATCGCGGTGACGGGGATCGCACGAGATCGCGTACAGCGTCTCGATCAACAGCGGAACCCGGGCGACCACCCGCGAACCCGTCCACCCACCGGCGTCCGCGGTGAGCTCGGTCGCCAGGTCGAGGGCGCGGTCGAGGTCGCCGCTCTCGGCGGCGCCGAGAGCGATGACGAGGGCGAAGTCCTCGTCGACCTCTTCCGCGAGCGCGTCGAACGGCGGCAGCGCCGAGGCGAGGTCGCCTCGATGCCACGCCGCGATCGAGGCGCTGGTCGCCATCGAGGACTCGGCGAGAAGCCTTGCACGGTCTGACAGTTCGCCGACCGTCGCCGCGAACCGTTCGGTCAGCCTCGTGCTGGTCTCATGATCGCCGCGCAGGAGCGCGATCATGACTTGCCACCACAACTGCATGGTCTCCGCGTCGGTGCCACCACCTCGTCCAGCGAGTCGGGTGAACTCGGTCGACAGCCGCCGCGCCAGACGGAGGTCACCTGCCTCCAGCGCACACACACGTCGTAGGTGGAGTGCGGTGAGGCGCTTCTGAATGTCGCCCGCCGACAGTTCGTACAGCTCCCGCGCGATCTTGCGCCGATCCGCCAACCGGTCGGGAACCCACCGCACGAGGAAGTCGGCGAGCGCGATCTCGAAATCCACGGCGCCGCCGCCGTGGACGACCCGTGCGGCCCCGAGGTGATCGTCGGCGCCCGGCAAGCCGAGGACCGTCAACCGGGCTGCCTCCGACGCGTGCAGGCGCGCCGACACCTCTGGGGCCAACGCGTCGCCGTGTGTCAGCGCCTCACGGGCCAGCGCGGCGTCGTCGGACTGCACGACGCCGTAACCGGACCAGTAGCCCGCGACCCCTCGGGGGGTCGACAGCAGCGCGGTGTCGGCGAGGGAGCGCCAGTCCCGCGCAGCCCGACTCGGAGCTGCGGCCGATTCGAGAGACGCAGCCGCGGAATCGAACTCGCCGACACGGAGTGCGGCCTCACCGGCGATCCGGTGCAGCTCGACGGTCGACGACGGGTCCAGCCCGGGAAGGGAGAGCCCGCATCGGGCCAGGTCGAGCGCGCGATGGTCCGCCGACGCGGACAATGCGCGGTGAGCCGCCCGGATACACGCCTGAGTGGCGACGGCGATCGATGCCACGTCGACGGTGCCCCGGAACTCGCTCCTCAGAGGAGTGAGGTCGGTCAGCAGGCCGCTGCGCCGCGCCTCATCGCCCACGCCCCGGCCGAGAGCATCGGCCACCTCGGTGAACACGTCCTCGGGGAGTTCACCTCCGGCCACCGCAGCGATGGTGACGAGTGCACGCGCGGCGTCGGACAGGTCGTCGAAGCGTGTCGAGATCATCGATCGGACCGGTTGGTTCCGATCCCACGATTCACCGGTCGCCGCCGCAACGCACAACTGTTGCGCCAGAGCGGGATTGCCGAGCGACTGGGCGACCAGCGTCTCGGCGTCGAGGTGTGCGGTCTCGCCGAAGTCGCCGAGGCGCTGATCGATGAGGGTGCGGATGTCGTCGGTGCCGAGCTCGCGCAGACGCAGGTCGGCGACCGGGCCGTGCCGATCCAGCGTCGACCGGAGGATTCGGACGGGCTCGGCGTCGGGGTCGCGGGAGGTGACCAGTACCGCCAACGGTGCCTGCCCGATGCCTGCCAGCACCCGGCCCAGCACACGCGCGGAGTCGGTGTCGAGCCATTGGGCGTCGTCGACGAGCAGCACTGATCGCCCGAAATCGGCTACGTCAGACCAGATGTGGGCGGTGAGGTCGGTGACGATTCGCCCGGCCGGGATGGGCGCCGTCGGGCCGGATACGGGTGACTCGCCGAACAGTTCCTCGAGTCCGCAGAACATCGGTCCGGGCGGCCCGGGGCGGCCGATGAAGCGGCGCGCGGTCGCACCGTGTCGGGCGACGAGGTGTTCCACGAGCGCGGTCTTCCCGATGCCCGACGGTCCGACCACGACCGCACCCGCGGGACGGCTCGTACTGGCGTTCCAGACCTGTTCGAGGACAGCGTGTTCCGCGGTGCGGCCGAACAGTTCGCGTGTCGTCCGGGCCGGCGACGGTCGCGCGACGGCAGGGGAGGTCCGCATGACCACGGGCGACGGGTCGAGCAGATCGACTTCGAGGGCGACGGTGTCGGGGTGTGGATCGAGACCCAGTTCGTCGCGCAGGCCCTGCCGGAGCAGGCGCAGGACATCGAGGGCGTCGACAGTGCGTCCGTCGTCGTGCAGTGCGTGGGCAAGTGTCCGCGCGGCGCCCTCGCGGTAGGGATGGCGTCGGCACAGCGGCGTCAGCAGCGCCACCGAACGACGGTGCTCGCCCACGGTGCGCAGCGCGTCGGCGGCGGTCTCGGTGAGTTCGGCCCGCATCTCCTCGAGTCGGACGAGTTCGGGTGCGATGTCGGGGGTGTCGGCGATCTCCGGAAGCGGATCGCCGCGCCAGAGTTCCAGGGCTCGGCACAACACCTCTGCGCCGGCTCGAGGGTCGGTCCGGACCAGCTGCAGTCCTTCTTGTCCGAGTTTGTCCAGCAGGTCGAGGTCGGTGACCGCTCCGTCGCAGCGCAACACGTATCCCGCGGGCACGGTGTCGATGCGCACGACACCGGTGGGGCCGAGCGTCCGGCGCAATCGTGAGACGTAACCGTGCAACGTGCTCACCGCCGACGCCGGTGGACGACCGCGCCACAGCAGTTCGGTCACCCGTTCGGGGGAGCACGCCGTGCGTTCGGCGGTGAGGATGGCCAGCAATTCGGCGTGTTTGCGGGCCGTCATCGTGATCGGCGACCCGTCGGCGGCCGTCACCGACAAAGGGCCCAGGACCCGGATCGCCAGTTGTGGATCGGAAGCCAACACACGCGCCGTTCGTCGGGCCGCACCAGTCGCGCACAAGGCTAACACCAGTGGGGGCCGTCAGCGTTGCGGTCATGACTACCACCGCACACACCCAGAACCAGAACGACAACGCGACCGGCGCCGATGGTCCCGGCCCGTTCCGCAGTCCGAGTTGGCAGGTCCTGCGCCGCCTCAGCGGGGGCGCCCTGACGTTCGGCGGGCTCGCCTGCATCGCCGGCGGCACCCTGCACCCCATCGTCGACGGCGAAGCCCATTCGGTGCAGGCGCTACAGGGGGCGGGCGCGCCATGGGCGCAGATCCTGCTCGCGATCGGCACGACCCTGCTGCTTCTCGGCCTGCCCGGGATGTATGCGTGGCTGGCGCCCCGGATCGGGATCGCCGGACTGATCGGCCTCGTCGCCTACGCGGTCGGCAACCTCGTCACCGCAACCGGTCACCTCACGATCGAATTGTTCGTCGCGTATCCCTTTGCGCACGATCCGGACAAGGCCGCGCTCATCGCTGCCGACGACTCGATGCTGGGCACCACGGCCTTCGAACTGCTCAACACGGTCGGCGGCCTCGTGATGCTCGCCGGGATGGGGATCTTCGGCGTCAGCCTCATCCGCAACCGGGCGGTACCGCTCTGGATCGGGATCCTGACCGTGGTCGGCATGGTCGGGTTCATGCTGCCGATCCCGGCGATCGCCGGGATCTCCGGCTTCATCTACGAGGCGCCCCGCGGAATCGCCATCGCCGCGATCGGAGTGTTGATGTTGCGGAGGTGACGTAGATCACACGGGCGCCGGGGATGAAATCGGACCGCGGTCCGGTTAGTGTCTGGTGATGGGTCGCGAAGGCCCACAGCCACCATTCGAGACCCGAACGAACACTCCCTGGAAGGACCACGACATGACCTCCGCAACCACCGTCAAGGCACCCGTCCCCGCCGGCACCTGGACCATCGACGCCGTGCACTCGGCGATCAACTTCACCGTCAAGCACCTCATGGTCAGCAAGGTCCGCGGTAGCTTCGACACCTTCTCCGGCACCATCACGGTCGACGAGAACGGCACCCCGGCCGTCCAGGCCGAGATCGACGTGACCTCGATCAACACCCGCAACGAGCAGCGTGACGGCCACATCAAGTCCGCCGACTTCTTCGACGCCGAGAAGTTCCCGACGGCCACCTTCGTGTCCACCGGCGTGCGTCAGAACGGCGACGACTACCTGCTCGACGGCGACTTCACCCTGAAGGGCGTCACCAAGCCCGTCACCCTCGAACTCGAGTACCTGGGGACCAACCCCGGCATGGGCCAGGGCACCGTTGCCGGCTTCGAGGCGAAGATCGTGCTCAGCCGTAAGGAGTTCGGCATCGACATCGAGATGCCGCTCGAGGGCGGTGGCGTCGTCGTCGGCGACAAGATCACCATCAACCTCGAGATCGAGGCCCTGCAGGCCTGATCCGCACCTGACCCGAATGGACCGGCACCGTGAGGTGCCGGTCCATTCGTGGTTTCGACACGCCGCGTGGCCGCTTCGCGTCCGCGTGGCGGCTCAACCAGCGGGGGATGGGCGCGTGGCGGCTCAACCAGCGGGGGATGGTCGCGTGGCGCCGGGTCGAAGCCACCTGGCTTGCGACAAGGGTCGTTGGACACCTCTGCGACAGCGCCTCCTTCGGTAGGCTGCGGAGAACGCCGTCAGGCAGGAGAGGCCGATGGGACGACCACGCCGGACCCGTCGTGGTGCGTCGTGGATGCGTCTGCGCCGACGCACCGCGGGTTTTCTGTGGGGCGTGTCGACGGTCCCGAGTCCGCGCGGATGGGCCCGGATCGGGCCGACGATGCGCAGCAAGATCGCTCTTCACGCCACTGTCACCGCGATGACGGCCGTGATCGCCAGCAATGCGGTGATCGGCGTCGAGACCTTCCTGCTCGTCCAACTCGCCTTCAACGGCGGACAACTGACCTTCGACGAGACGCTGGGTGCGCCGAACTTCCCGGTCGTCGTAGGGGCGATCGTCGTCGGCATCCTCACCAACCTGCTGCTCGGAATGCTCGCGGTCCGGCCTCAACTGCGCTGGTTCATCAGCTGCCAACCCGCCGACCATGCCCGACGACGCGCAGTGCAGCGGATACCGATCGTGCAGCTCGGGGTCACGGTCGTCTCCTGGAGCGCGGCAGCCCTGTTCTACGTGTTCATCGCCGAGGAACTGACGACCGCGACCGTCGCGGGCGTCGCGGTGGCCTTCGCGCTGGCCGGTATGTCGAGCGCTTGTCTCACCTACCTGTTCGCCGAGCGCGCCGCCCGGCCCCTGGCTGTCGTCGTTCTCGAGGATTTCCCGACGAATCACGTGATGAACGGTGTGCGGGTACGGATGCTGGCCGTGTGGGCCGTGAGCTCGGCGGTGCCGATGGTCGGTCTGCTGACCGTCAACGCAGGCCGGTGGACCGGTCTGTTGCCCGACGTCTACGGTGCCGTCGACTGGACTACGGTGATCCTGTGCCTGGTGGGTCTCGCATCGGGAGCCCGTGTCATCGCGCTTGTGGGACAAGCGATCACCGACCCGTTGACCGAGATGCGCCGCGCGGTTCACCGCGTCGACCACGGGGACTACAAGGCACGCGTGCCCGTCTACGACTCATCGGAACTCGGCGTGCTGCAACACGGTTTCAACCAGATGGTCGAAGGGCTCGCCGAACGTGACCGCATGCGTGAGATCTTCGCGCGACACGTCGGCGACACCGTGGCCGATCTCGCGATCTCCGACGGGGTCGGCATGCACGGCACCAACAAACGAGTCGGCGTCCTCTTCGTCGACATCGTCGGATCGACGGGACTGGCGCAGCAACGCAGTCCCGATGACACCGCCGCGCTGCTCAATGCGTTCTTCAGCATCGTCGCCGACGTCGTCGACCAGCACTCCGGCTTCGTCAACAAATTCGAGGGCGACGCCGCGCTCGCCGTCTTCGGCGCACCCGTCGAGATCGACGACCCGGCCGGTGCCGCATTGGGAGCGGCCCGCGATCTCGCCGACCGACTGGCCAGCAGCCTCGACATCCGTTGGGGGATAGGCGTTTCCTACGGCGAGGCGTTCGCGGGCAACATCGGCGCCGAACGGCGCTACGAGTACACCGTCATCGGCGACCCGGTGAACGAGTGCGCCCGGTTGTCCGACATGGCCAAGACCGGGCGGATCCCGGCGCTGGCGAGCGGGGCGGCCGTCGAGTCGGCAGGCGAGGAAGCCGAGGAATGGAAGCTTCTCGGTACTCGAATCATGCGCGGACGCTCGGAGCCGACCGCCTTCTACGCGCCGATCCAGCTCGTCGAGCGGCTCGGATCGTCGACCAATCTGATCGCGGAACTGTTGCGGCCTGCCCGGCGGATCGTCGGCGCGAATCCGTTGCGGCTGACGACATTCTTCGGCGGGTAGGCCCGGCGAACGCCGGGGACGTCCACGGCGACTCGTTGACGTCGTCCCGGCCGGTCAATAGCGTGGGCCGCATGGACCCGGCGTCGGTGCCGGGCCTGACAACGCATCCCAGGGGGTCGTGATGAGTGGTTGGACGAATTCAGATGTGCCGGACCAGGCGGGCCGGACGTTCGTGGTGACCGGCGCCAACAGCGGTCTCGGCTATCAGACCGCCAAGGTCCTGGTCCGCGCCGGCGCCGACGTGGTCCTCGCGTGCCGGAACACCGCGAAAGCCGACGCCGTGGCGTCGGAGCTGGGGCCGAAGGCGACCGTCGCGAAACTGGACCTCGCCGACCTCGAATCGGTGCGCAGCTTTGCCGCCGGGATCACCGGCGCCGACGTCCTCATCAACAACGCGGGGCTGATGGCGGTGCCGTTCCGGCGCACCGCCGACGGTTTCGAGATGCAGATCGGCACCAATCATCTCGGGCACTTCGCCCTCACCGCGCTGCTGCTGCCGAAGATCACCGAACGTGTGGTGACCGTGTCCTCGACGATGCACCAGATCGGGGACATCCAACTCGACGACCTGAACTGGGAGCAGCGCCGCTACCGCCGGTGGCGGGCCTACGGCGACTCGAAGATGGCCAACCTGATGTTCGGCAAGGAACTCGCCGCGCGGCTGGCCGCGGCCGGGTCGTCGAAGAAGTCGTTGATCGCCCATCCCGGTTATGCGTCAACGGAATTGCAGGGCAGGAGTGAGAACTTCTCCGACTTCTTCGCGAAGCTGGGCAACAAGCTGCCGATCGCCCAGCCGGCGGCCGACGGCGCGCTGCCACAGCTGTACGCGGCGACCGTGCCGGACGCGGAGTCCGGGACGTTCTTCGGGCCCACCCAGATGTTCGGCATGCGCGGTGCGCCCGGTCGGAGCGGTTACAAGAAGGCCGCCGACAAGACGGAGTTCCGAGCGGCGCTCTGGGAAGAATCCGAGCGGCTGACGGGTGAGAAGTTCGACGTCGGGGCCGCGGGCTGACGAACGGAGTCGGCCACGCGATTCGTTCCCATGATCGGACGAATTGTGTTCGGGATCGAGAACTTCGGACGCTGATGCCATAGATTCTCGGCATGACTCTGTCGAAAGTCTCGATACGAATCGTCCTCGCCGGCGCCGCGTGTGTTGCCGGCGCGGCATTGTCCACCGTCTCGCCTCCGTCGGCGTCGGCCGAACCCACCGGATGTGTGGCGGGTTCGGCCTTCGTCGTGGCGGCGTCGTACTGCAGTGGCGGGACGGGTGAGCATCGGGTCGAAGCGGCCTGCGTCGTACCTTCGCTCTACGCCACGTTGTTCACAGCCCCCGGACCCTGGACGGCGCCTGGCCAGCTGTCCGTCGTGACGATCGGTGCGCCGACGACGTCGCCGACTTCGGCCGGGAGCTGCGTTCTCCCGGTCCTCGCCGGAACCGGGACGCGCTGACACCGAACGCTCGGCCGACGTCCGGCGACGTGACTACTGGACGCTGAACGCGATGCTGTTCGACGCACCCGAGATGGTGTCGGTGACGCGGATGGTGAAATCGCCCGCGCCCTTGAAGAAGTAGGACTTCACCGCAGTGCAGTCCTGCGTCTTGAACAGGGAAGCCTGCTTGGGGACCTTGGGTCCGGACAGACGGACCTCCATGCGGCACTCGTTGCCGTCGACGATCGGCCCGGCGTCGATGATCGAATTCCAGCGCACGCCCAGACGCGAGTTCTTTGGGTAGGTGTTGGGCACGATCGCCTGGGTCTTGTCGGGCGTGTAGACCCACACATTGATCGACTTGATGCCGTTTGGCGCGCCGGGACGACCGAGCTTGCCGTAGTGCGTCACCTTGTCGCCGCCTGACGAACCGAGCGCGGCGCTGCCGGAGTCGAGGCTGCCGCTCGCGCTTCCGAACAGCGTGTCGAACGGGCTCGCGGTCGCCGGCGCGACCGGCAGGGCCAGGGCGGCGGTGGCGAGCAGGGCGGCGGCGATACGGGTGCGCTTCATGACTTCTCTCGGTCCTGGCGGTTTATAACGAAATGATTAAAGCACGATCGCCCGCTGGTTGACCCGGCACCGAGCCGAAGGCACTTGGTGACCTACCCCCGCTGCTCGGCTGGCAGGAGAGCCCTGCCCCCGCTGGCTCGGCGAGCGGGAGAGCCCTACCCCCCGCTGGTTGAGCCGGCTCCGAGCGGAGCGAGGCGCCGAGTCGAAACCACTTGGCGACCGCAACGGCCCACATCACCACACCCCGGGCGGCCTCAGTTGAATGCTGATCCGGGCGCCGACACCACGCACCTTGGGGACCGCGTGCTCCCAGGTGCGTTGGCAACTCCCACCCATGACGAGCAGGTCGCCCGACGACAGCGTGAACTTCAGTGACCGCCCACCACCGCGGGGTCGCAGCATGAGGGGTCGAGGTGAACCGAGCGAGATGATGGCGACCATCGTGTCGTGCGTGGACGCCCGGCCGATCCGGTCACCGTGCCACGCAACCGAGTCATTGCCGTCGCGGTAGAGGCTGATCCCGGCCGTCGAGAATCCCTCGGGCAGCTCGTCGCGGTAGTGCTCGGTCAGCGCGGTGCGTGCGTCGGTGATGATCGGATCGGGGAACCGGTGATCGGCCTGGTAGATGGAGACAAGCCGCGGGACCTCGACCACCCGCTCGTACATACGACGTCGCTCGGCCCGCCAGGGGACACATTCGCTGAGTCGGTCGAAGAGTTCGTCGGCGCCCCTGATCCAGCCGGGACACAGGTCGACCCACGCTCCCTCGGTGAGCGGGCGCCGCGAGATCGAGGTCGCCAGGTTTCCGAGCGTCGGCTCCGCTGACTGCTCAGAGAACAAGGAGCCTTGGGTACCGAGGGACATGGTTGCAGGGTACACCTGAGTAGCACGTGTGTTCGAGTATTCTGCGCCTGCCGTCACCTCCCATCCGCGCGCGACAGTTCCGGCAGCAGGTCGAGCCGGCCCTCGATGAGTGCGGTCCGCTTCGCGCGCGACCAGCCATGGATGCGACGCTCTGCTGCGTAGGCCTCGCCGATGTGCGGGAACTCCTGCTGGTAGACGAGCCGAACCGGCCGACGAGGACGCGTGTAGCGCGATCCGTTCCCCGACTGGTGCTGGTCGAGTCGATGCTCGACGTCCCGGGTGCTGCCGACGTACAGGGTGCCGTCGGAGCATTCGAGGATGTAAAGAAACCCGCTCATGACTCGAGAGTGGTCCCTGTTGATCCAGAGGGCGTGACTGTGTCCACAGCTGATGAACTCTGCGCCGCCTCCATACACAGGCGCGTCTCGCGTACGGGCTGGGTTGGGAGGTCGGGTCACCAGGTGATTTCGACTCGGCGCCTCGCTTCGCTCGGTGCCGGCTCAACCAGCGGTGGGGACTGCCGGGTCAATTAGCGGGGGTGCCGCCAGGTGGTTTCGACTCGGCGCCTCGCTTCGCTCGGCGCCGGCTCAACCAGCAGTGGGGGGGCTTCCGGGTCAACCGGCGCGGGTGGCGTCGGACACCGGCGTGATCGGCAGACGCAGCGCGCCGGGGGCGTGTGCGGGGACGGTCGGACGGTGGGGTTCCACCGGCTCGACGGGACGGTACGACGCTCCGAGCTCGGGGCGCGGGTCGGCCTCCCCGGCGTTGGGCCACATGGCGAGCGCGCGCTCCGCCTGTGCGGTGATCGTGAGCGAGGGATTGACGCCGAGGTTGGCCGAGACGGTCGCGCCGTCGACGATGTGCAGGCCCGGGTGATCGAACACCCGGTGGTAGGGGTCCACCACGCCGTCCAGTGCCGACCGTCCGATCGAGCAACCGCCCAGGAAGTGAGCGGTCATCGGGATGTTGAACAGGTCGACGATGGAACCTCCTGCATCGCCGTCGATCTCGCGTGCGACAGCCCGGACCGCGTCGTGTCCCTCCGGGATCCACGTGGGCGGTGGATCGCCGTCGCCCTGCCTGCTACGCAGCATCGGGCCGAAACGGCCTCGCCGGGAGAACAGTTCGAGTGAGTTGTCGGCAGTCTGCATGACGAGCGCGATGATGGTGCGCTCCGACCAGCGCCGTACGGAGAGGCCGCGCATCGTGATCACCGGGTGGCGGACCATCTCGATCAGTGCCTGCAGCAGCCGCGGCAGCGGACCACCACCGTCGACGAGAATCGCCTGCAACAATCCGATCAGGTTGCTGCCCTTGCCGTATCGCACCGGCTCGATGTGCGTGTGCTCGTTGGGATGGAACGACGACGTGATCGCCACACCCTCGGTGTAGTCGGTCTCGAGGTCGCGCGCGGTGGCGGCCAGTACCGCCTCGGAGTTGGTGCGGACCACCTTGCCCAGGCGCGACGACAGCCCGGGCAGGTGTCCGCCCTGCTGCATGTCCAGCAGGAGCTTGTTGGTGCCGTACGTGCCGGCGGCGAACACCACGTGATCGGCGGTGAACGTGCGGCGCCCGCGGCGCGACCAGCGGCGGCCCGACCGGTGCGCCTCCACGACGTACCCGTCGCCCGAACGGGGACGGACGGTGTCGACGGTCGTCATCGGGATGATGTCCGCGCCGGCCTGCTCGGCCAGGTACAGATAGTTCTTGACGAGCGTGTTCTTCGCCCCCACCGGGCATCCCGTCATACACGCGCCGCAGTCGGTGCAACCGGTGCGTGCCGGACCGGCGCCGCCGAAGAAGGGGTCCTCGACGGTCTTGCCGGCCTCCCCGAAGAACACGCCGACGGGGGTGTGGACGAAGGTGTCGCCGACCCCCATCTCCTCGGCGACCTTGCGGATCACGCGGTCGGCCGGCGTCACCTTCGGGTACGTCGTCACACCGAGCATTCGCGACGCCTGGTCGTAGTACGGGTCGAGCTCGGACGCCCAGTCGGTGATCGACCCCCAGTGCGGGTCGTCGAAGAAGGCGGGCAGCGGCCGGTACAGGGTGTTCGCGTAGTTCAGCGATCCGCCGCCGACGCCGGCACCGGCCATCACGAGCACGTCGCGCAGCAGGTGCATGCGCTGTACGCCGAACAGTCCCAGCGCGGGCGCCCAGACGTAGTCCTTGAGGCGCCAGCTCGTCTTGGGCAGGTCGCCGTCGGAGAAACGCCGTCCGGACTCGACAACCGCGACCCGGTAGCCCTTTTCGGTGAGACGCAGGGCCGCAACCGAACCGCCGAAACCGGAGCCGATGACGATGGCGTCGTAATGGTCTGGGGTCGAACTCACGGTGCGACGGTCCTCTCGGTGTCGGGTTCGGTTGCATCGGTGGCGGCCGCGAGTGGGATCGCGGCGTCGAATCGGTGATCGGCCGGGTCGAACGACGACATCATCCGGCGGAAGTCGCTCGTGAACTTCGGCCACATCACCGAGTTTCGTCCGGTGGAGTCGAGATACCAGCTCGAGCATCCGCCCGAATTCCATAC
Organism: Gordonia sp. ABKF26; assembly: GCF_041103195.1. Classification (NCBI taxonomy): domain Bacteria; kingdom Bacillati; phylum Actinomycetota; class Actinomycetes; order Mycobacteriales; family Gordoniaceae; genus Gordonia; species Gordonia sp. ABKF26. The sequence goes on along the minus strand of NZ_JBGCVZ010000003.1, from coordinate 4,695,859 downwards.
GGTGCGTTCGAGTTCGGGATCGAGGTCGGCGTTGTACCGGTCCTGGGCGGTGTCGGTGACCTCGAAGGTCGACCGGCCGCTGCGGGACAGCTCGGAGAGTGCCTTGCTCATGTAGTACGCCTGCGGTTCCAGCATGAGCACGATCGAGCTGTGACCCAGATTGGTGTTGGGGCCGTACAGGAAGAACAGGTTGGGGAAGCCGTGGATCTCGACGCCGCGGTAGGCGCGCGGCGATCCCGCCCACGCCTGGGCCAGGGTGCGCCCGTCGCGTCCGGTGATCGCCGACGCGATCGGCGGTTCGGTGGGGGTGAACCCGGTGGCGAAGACGACCGTGTCGACCTCGTGTTCGCGGCCCTGGTCGTCGACGGCGCCGCGTGCGGTGAGGCGGGTGATCGCGCCGGTCACCGTTGCATTGTCGCGCTGCAACGCGGGGAACCATTTGTTGGTCAACAGCATCCGCTTGCAACCGATGGTGTAGTCGGGGGTGAGCCGACGGCGCAGGTCGCCGTCACGGACCTGGATCCGCAGCTGCGCCAGCGCGATGGTCTTGGCGATCGGGAGCAGTTTGGGGTTGCGGGCCATCATCAGGACGTAGGCCTCGCGATAGGTCCACACCATCCGCCGGACGAGCCGGTGGACACCGGGGACGCGGCGATAGAGTGCGCGTTCGAGGGAACCGATGGTGCGGTCCAGACGCGGCACGACCCAAGCGGGAGTGCGCTGGAAGACCGTGAGATGTCCGACCTCGTCGACGATCTCGGGCACGATCTGGATCGCCGACGCGCCGGTGCCGACGATCGCGACGCGACGTCCGCGGAGGTCGTGGGAGTGGTCCCACTGAGCGGAGTGGAACACGGTGCCGGTGAACTCATCGGCTCCGGCGACCGGTGGCAGACCCGGCTCGGACAGCGCTCCCGGTGCCGCGACCAGGTAGCGGCAGCGGATCTCGCCATCCGTCGTGACCACGATCCATTCCTGCGCCGCGCCGTCCCAGTGAGCCGATGTGAGTGCACAGTTGTAACGGATCTGGTCGGCGAAATCGGCTGCGACCGAACGTAGATACTGGTGGATCTCGTGGCGGCGACCGTAGGTGTTGGACCAGTCCGGGTTGGGGGCGAAGGACAGGGAGTACAGCGACGTCGGGACGTCGCAGGCCGCGCCCGGGTAGTCGTTCTCGCGCCAGACCCCACCCGCGCCGTCGCCACGTTCGATGGCCAGCGTCTGCAACTGCGGATGATCCGTGCGAAGACGATGCAGGGCGGCGAGACCGCCGAATCCGACGCCGACGACGAGGACGTCCACGCGCCGGGGCAGCGTGTTCTGCTGCGGGAGAGTCGGACTGGGTTCAGTCATGGGTCAGGAGTTCCTTCCATACGGGCAGGAGGTGGTCGAGCAGCGCGCGGTCGGCGTCGGGTGAGCGCAGGATGCGCGACACCGCCAATCCGCGTGCGAGTTCGATGGAGAGTTCGAGTTCCGCGGCGGTGTACCGGTCGCCGAACAACTCGGCACAACCGACGGCGAGTGCGTCGGACACCTGCTGTTCGAGCGGGATGATCGCGGTTCGCAATCCGACGTCGCAGCGGGCGGCGACCCACAGCTCGAGAGCGGCGTCGAACAGCGGGCCGCTGAATGCCTCGATGAGTATCTCGAGTCCCTCGTCACCCGTCCGGGGCCGCGACAGGATCTCTGCCAGCCGACGCTCGACCAGGTGTCCGACCGCGGCGACCACCAGTGATTCCCGGGTGGGGAAGTGATGCAGGAGAGCGCCGCGGGAGATACCCGCTCGGCGGTTGACCTCCTGCGTCGTGGTGGCGGCGTAGCCGACGTCGACCAGGGCGTCGACGGTCGCGTCGAGGATGAGCGCACGCGTGGTCGCGGTGCGTTCGGCCTGCGTGCGTCGGCGCGGGGCTCGGGTGGGCTCGGTCACATCGACGACGATAGCACAAACAGTCCGGACTGCTTGTAAGTTCCGGGGATCATCCACCGCACGCCGCATGCGATGTCGTGATTGTCCACTCCGTACGATGACCGGGACGCAAGGGAACCCGGTGCGAATCCGGGGCTGTCCCGCAACTGTGACCCGACCTCGATCGGGAAGCCAGATCGCTTGCGTCTTCGCGACCCACGAGGATGGACATGAAAAATTCAAGATCGACAGCTGCGCACGCAGCTCCCGAATTGACCCGACGCCGGCTGCTACGCGGAGCCGGTGGGATCGCCGGCCTCGCCGGTCTCGGCGCGGTGGGCCTGCTCGCCGGTTGTGCCGACCGGCCGAGCCCGGCAGGCGCTCCGAGCGGCGGTACCCCGGTCCCCGGCGGCACATTGCGCGTCGTCTTCGCGGGCACCTCGGCGACCGCCGATGTCCTCGACCCGCACGTCGTCGGCCACTCGGCGGGTGGCGCACTGTCCAAGGCGGTGTGGGATCACCTCGTCGACTACAACAACGACCTCACCCTCGACTATCGGCTCGCCGAGTCGCTGGAACCCAACGCCGACGGCTCGCAGTGGCGGATGGCGCTGCGCCGGGGCGTCGAGTTCAGTGACGGTTCGCCGTTCACGTCTCGCGATGTCATGTGGAGTCTCGAGCGCATGCTCGACGAGGAGAAACCGTCGGCCGGTGACCTCGACATCATCGACCTGTCCCGCACCAGGCCCGACGGCGATCACGCCGTCGTGGTGTCGATGAGAGAACCCGTCGCCGACTTCGGTTCGGTGCTCGCCGGTTGGTACGTCTACGTGATCAAGGACGGTACGACGGAATTCACGCCGTCGTCGCTTCCCGTGGGGACCGGCCCGTTCGTTCTGGAGTCGTGGTCGCCGGGCGACCGGTCGGTGTTGACCCGCAACGAGAGCCACTGGGATCAGCGGCCGCACCTCGACGGGCTGGAGATCCTTCAGGTCGCCGAAGCCGACGCCAGATTCAACGCGTTCGGCTCGCAGGAGGCCGACGTCGTCTACGAACTCTCGCCGGCGCAGGGCAACATCCTGCGATCGCAGTCCGACGTCTACCTCGTGACGCCGCCGGTGGGCACGATGAGCTCGTTCACGATGCGTACCGACCTCGCGCCGTTCGACGATCCGCGAGTACGCGAGGCCCTCAAGCTGTCGGTGGACCGGCAGGCGATGGTCGACAAGGTGTATTACGGGTTCGCCGAGGTCGGCAACGACCTGTACGGCAAGGGCGCACCGTTCTACGCCGACATGCCGCAACGCGCGTACGACCCGGAACGAGCTCGCCGCCTGCTCCGAGAGGCGGGCAAGGAGAACCTCGTCGTCACCCTGCACACCGCGGACGTCAGTCCCGGCCAGTTGGCCTCGGCGACCCTCTTCGCCGAGCAGGCCAAGGCCGCCGGGATCACCGTCAACCTCGCTGTCGAGCCGGGCGACACCTACTTCTCCCAGTTCGTCGGGTCAAAGCCCCTCACCCAGTCCGGTTGGTGGAACTACAGTCTGGACTACTTCTACGGGCAGACCCTCACCTCGGACGCCCCGGCCAACGCGACCGCCTGGCGTCGTCCCGCGTGGGATGCCACCTTCGCCCAGGCTCGCGCCGAGATGGAGCCGGCTCGCCGTGGTGAGTTGTACCGGGAACTGCAGGACGAACTCTGGAACGACAGCGGTTACCTCATCCACAGTTTCGCCCTGCAGCCGACGGGCGTCCGCAACACCGTGCAGGGCATCACCGACGGGGTGCCCGGCACCGGGCAGTGGGCCTCCTTCACGGGCACCTGGCTCCAGCAGCGCTAGGGGACTCGTCGTGTTGCGGTATGTCGCGGGCCGGTTGGCCGGGGCGTTGGCCGTGCTCGCTGTCGTTGCGGTGTCGATCTTCGTGCTCTTCGAACTGCTCCCGGGTGATGCCGCCACGACCCGGTTGTCGAGAGGAGCCGCGGGCCAACCGGATCCGGCTCAGGTGGCCGCTCTGCGCGCGGAACTGGGACTCGATCGTCCGGCAGTCGTACGGTTCCTCGACTGGGCAGGCGGTTTCCTCACCGGGGACCTCGGCGTGTCGCAACTCTCGGGCCGTCCGGTCGCCGAGATCCTCGACGGGCGACTCGCGAACTCGGTGATCCTCGCGATCGTCACCGTCGTCGTCCTGGTCCCGGCGGCGCTGGCGATCGGCGTCGCCGCCGGCGCACGGCCGGGTTCGCGCTGGGACCGGTTGCTCAGTACTGCGGCGCTCGCGGCGGAATCCGTCCCCGCGTTCGTGGTCGGTGTCGTACTGATTGCCTGGGTGGCGATCGGGATGGGGGTGCTGCCCGCGGTGTCGCTCGTACCGACGGGCACATCGGCGCTCGACCGTCCGGAGGTGCTGGTGCTACCGGTGCTGTGCCTGCTCATCGGGCTGGCACCGCATCCGGTGCGACTCGTCCGCGCCCAGATGGCGGAAGCGATGCGCGCGCCGTACATCTCGGCGGCGCGGGCGAACGGGGTCGGCGAATTCCGGCTCGTCGTGCGTCATGCGGCGCCCAACGCGATCTCCGCGTCGGTGCAACCGCTGGCGGGAGCCGTCGTCGGGCTCGTCGGCGGTATCGCGGTCATCGAAGTCGTGTTCGCGTATCCGGGTGTGGCGCACGAACTCCTGCGGGCCATCTCCGGACGCGATCTGATCTTCGTGCAGTCGGTGGCGGTGCTGTTGGCCGCGTACGGACTAGTCGTGTACCTGCTTGCCGACATCGTGGCACTCGGCTCGTCACCGGCCGCGCGTGGTGTCATCGGACGTGGGCGGTCATGAGTACGCGCTCTCGACGGCTCGTCGGCCCCGCTGCGGTGTTGGTCGTCCTCGTGATCGTCATCGTCCTCGGGCCGTTCGTCGCACCGTTCTCGCCGACCGCGATCGCCTCGGTGCCGTTCGAGACACCGTCGTCGAACCATTGGCTCGGAACCGATTTCGTCGGACGCGACGTCCTGTCGCGAGTCCTGCACGGTGGTCACCGGCTGGTGTTGATGACCGCGGTGGCGTTGTCGGTGTCGTACGTGGTCGGCGTTCTCCTCGGAGTCACCGCGGGAATGTCACGCCGGCTCGACGGCTGGGTGATGCGCCCGGTCGACGCGATCACCGTCCTGCCATGGTTTCTCCTGCTCGTGGTCATCGCGACGACGATGGGGAAGGGCCCGGTCGCGGTGTGCCTCACCGTCGGAGTCGCGACGGTGCCATGGGTGGCGAAGATCGTGCGGACGGCGACGATCGAACTCATGGACGCGGGTTTCGTCGAAGCCGCGATCGCCCGCGGCGAGACACTGCGATGGATCGCGGTGGCCCAGGTACTGCCGAACCTGCGGCCGGTGTTGCTGGCCGACGCCGGGATACGGGTCTCCGGAACCATCGCGCTCGTCACCGCGGGCAGCTTCCTCGGTCTCGGAGTGACTCAGCCACAGCCGGACTGGGCGTTGATGGTCACCGAGAACAAGGGCGGGATGGCGTTGACCCCCTGGCCGGTCGTCGTGCCTGCCGTATGCATCGCAGCGCTGGTCGTGGCGGTGAACCTGCTCGTCGACCGGTTGTCCGAACCCCCCGAGCCCTCACCTCGTGGTCCGCGACAACGTGTCCGGCGGCCGCTGGGCCGTCCGGATGCCACGGCCGGGAACCCGATATCGGTGTCGGGGCTCACGGTGGCGGCACCTGATGGCACCCCGCTCGTCGCGATCGACGCTCTCGAGGTCCGCCGTGGCGAGACCCTGGCCGTCGTCGGACCCTCCGGTGCCGGAAAGACCACGACGGCACTCGCTCTCGTCGACGCGCTGCCACCCGGATTCGTCACCGCCGGGACCGTGCGTGTGCAGGCTCCCGCCGACGGCGGTAGACGGCTCGGATACGTACCGCAGGACCCCGGTACCTCGCTCAACCCGTCCATGCGGATCGGTTCGGCCCTCCGAGAAGTCCGACGCGCCCACCGGTCGCGTCGTGCCCGGGACATCGAGATCCTGCTCGCCGAACTCGGATTGCCGACGGACCGCGAGTTCCTCCGCAGGTATCCGGCGCAGCTGTCCGGCGGCCAGCAACAACGGGTTCTCCTCGCGATCGCCCTCCTCGGCTCCCCGGGCGTGCTCGTCCTCGACGAGCCGACGAGCGGTCTGGACGCGGCCACGGCGGACGAACTGGTCGGGGTGTTGGACCGTCTCCGCAGTGGACGCACGGTCATCGTCATCACCCATGACCTGCACCGTATCTCGCGTATCGTCGATCGAGTCGTGATGCTCGACGGCGGGCGGATCACCGGTGAGTGCCAGGCCGACGAGTTACCTGCATCGCATGTTCCGGCGGCGGTGGCGCCCGCGGCCCGATTCGTCGACGACGCCGGCCCACGCGTCGTCGTGCGCGGCGTCACGGCAGGCCATGGCCGCGCCACCGTGCTGCACGACGTCTCGTTCGAGATCGGGCGGGGTGAGTGTCTGGCGATCGTCGGACGTTCGGGCGCCGGAAAGTCGACGCTCGCGCGGTGTCTGGCGGGTCTGCATCCCCCGACCGACGGTGAGCTGCTGCTCGACGGCGCGCGCCTGGCGTCGACCGCCCGTGACCGCAGCATCGATCAGCGGCGCGCGATCAGCATGGTCTACCAGAATCCGCGACGCAGCCTCGACCCCCGGCGGACGGTCGGCCGGGAACTGCGCCGGGTACTCCGGGTGTTGCGCGGACTCGACGGCGTTGCCGCGGACCGCGAGATCGCGTCATTGCTGGCGGCGGTCCACCTCTGCCCGGAGATGCTCGATCGCCGCCCCGGCGAGTTGTCCGGCGGCCAGATCCAGCGCGTGGCGATCGCACGGGCACTCGCCGGCGGTCCGGACGTCCTGATCTGCGATGAGATCACGTCGTCGCTGGACGAGGTGGCCGCGGACGCGGTCCTGAGGATCCTCGAGGAACTCCGGGCGACGGGAACCTCGATGCTGCTGATCTCCCACGATGCGCAGACCGTGCGGCGGATGGCCGATCAGGTCCGGACGATGATCGACGGCCGCGTAAGTTGGACGGCATGCGATTCGGACTCTTCATTCCGCAGGGCTGGCGTCTAGATCTCGTGGGTGTGGACCCCGCGGACCAGTGGGGGGTGATGTCCTCGGTCGCCGACCGCGCCGAGTCGGGCGGATGGGACTCGGTCTGGGTCTACGACCACTTCCACACCGTGCCGCTGCCGACGGACGAGGCCACCCACGAGGCCTGGACCCTGGTGGCCGCACTGGCCGCCACCACCAGTCGCGTGGAGATCGGCCAGATGTGCACCGCGATGAGTTACCGCAACCCGATGTACCTGGCCAAGGTCGCCGCCACCGCCGACCTGATCTCCGGGGGCCGCGTGCAGATGGGCATCGGCGGCGGTTGGTACGAACACGAATGGCGCGCATACGGATACGGATTCCCGTCGGCGGGCGAGCGCCTCGCGCGGCTCGACGAGGGCGTGCAGATCATGAAACAGGCCTGGGAACAGGGCCGCGCGACGCTCGACGGCAAGCACTACACCGTCGACGACGCCATCTGCGCCCCGCAGCCCACGGCCGGACGGCTGCCGCTGTGGATCGCCGGCGGCGGGGAGAAGAAGACGCTGCGGATCGCGGCGAAGTACGCGGACTACACCAACTTCGACGGCACACCCGACGGATTCGTGCACAAATCGGCAGTGCTGCAACAGCATTGTGCCGACCTCGGACGCGACTTCGAGGCGATCACCCGCTCGGCCAACTACAACATCATGCTCGGCGAGACCGAAGCCGAGGTGGAACGCAAGCTCGCCGACCTCGAAGCCCGGCTCAGCAAGACGGTCGGGCCCGACGCGGCTGCCGGCAGCATGGGCGCGTTCCGCGGTATGCCCGGCGTCGGAACCCCGGAACAGGTCGCGGAGAACCTCCGCGGCCTCGCCGATGCCGGTCTGGCATACGGGATCTGTTACTTCCCGAACATCGCCGTCGACCGCGAGGACCTCGAGTTGTTCGAGGAGCGAGTGGTTCCGGCGCTGCGCTGAGTGGCTTCGGTCGCCTGGTGGTTTCGACTCGGCGCCTCGCTTCGCTCGGTGCCGGCTCAACCAGCGGGGGTGGGGCTTTTTCTGCTGGCCGAGCAGCGTCGACCGAGCGGAGCGAGGCCGCCGCGTCCGTCGAGGTCACTGAGTGGGAGTGGTTGCCTGGTGGTTTCGACTCGGCGCCTCGCTTCGCTCGGTGCCGGCTCAACCAGCGGGGGCGGTGCCGGCTCGATCAGCGAAAGATCAGAGCCGCCGAAGTCGTTCGGCGGCCTCGGCGATGACCTCGTCGCGTTTGGCGAAGGCGAACCGGAGCAGGTGGTGCCAGGGTTCGCGGTCGTCGGTGAAGACGCTCACCGGCACCGCGGCGACGCCGATGCGCTCCGGCAACGACCGGCAGAACTCGACGCCGTCGTCGACGCCGAGCGGCCGTGGGTCGGCGCAGACGAAATATGTTGCTTCGCTTCGGTGTACGGCGAAGCCCGCATCGGTCAGGGCGGTCGATATCAGGTCGCGTTTCGCCTGTAGTGCGAGAGCTGACTCGCGTACCCAACCCATCTCGTGTTCCAGGGCGTGCGCGACCGCGGGCTGGAACGGTCCGGAGCCCACGTAGGACATGTACTGCTTCGCCGTCCGTGCCGCGGCGATCAGTTCGGGCGGCCCACTCACCCAGCCGACCTTCCAGCCGGTGCAGTTGAAGGTCTTCGCAGCGCTGGAGATCCGCAACGTCCGTTCCCGCATGCCCGGCAGCGTCGCCAGCGGGGTGTGGGTCCGTCCGTCGAAGACGAGGTGTTCATAGACCTCGTCGGTGACGGCGACGACGTCGTGTTCGACGCAGAGTCGGGCGATCTCGGCGAGGTCGCCGGGCGACAGGACGGTCCCCGTCGGGTTGTGCGGGCTGTTGACCAGCACCATCGATGTCTTCGGCCCGAAGGCCGCGGCGAGCCGTTCGCGGTCCAGGCGGAAGCCGTCGCCGTCGGGTACCAGCGGTACGACGCGTCGCACGCCGCCGGCCATCGCGACGGTGGCGGCGTAGGCGTCGTAGTACGGCTCGATCATGATCACCTCGTCACCCGGTTCCACCAGGCCGACGACCGCACCCGCGATCGCCTCGGTCGCGCCGACCGTGATCAGCACCTCGCGATCCGGGTCGTAATCCAGCCCGTACAGGTCGTGCTGCGTTCGCGCGACAGCGCGCCGCAACTCCGGCACCCCGATACCCGGCGGGTACTGATTACGTCCGTCGGTGATGGCCTGGCGCGCGGCGTCGAGCATCGTCGCCGGCCCGTCGGTGTCCGGGAAGCCCTGGCCGAGGTTCACGGCATCGTGGTCGACCGCCAGCGCGGACATCTCGGCGAAGATCGTCGTGGCGAACGGACGGAGCCTGCGGGTTGTCCTGTCCTCGAATGACATGGATCCCACAGTGGCACAGGTCCACTGTGTGCGGACACCGGACCTCGTCCGAATGACGGGGTCGACGACCCCGCCGGGGCGTACGATCCGTGCATGAAAAACCCAGCAGAGGTGAAGAAGCCCGCCGGACGGGTTCGGGTGCTGGCGGCGATCGCGGGGTGCGCTGCACTGTTCGCCGTGGCGGCCTGTTCGTCGGTCGAGCGCGTCACGAACAACGTCTCCGAGCCCTCGGATGTCGCGATCGGGGAGTGCGTGGAGGTCCGCGAAGCGGACGGTAGCTCCACCGTGGAGGCGACGAAGACCGATTGTGACGGTGACGGAATGACATTCGTCGCCACCCAGGTGATCCCCGGCGAATGCGGCGAATTCGAGAACTACCTGACCTTCCCGGAGACCTCCGACAAGCTGTGCCTGATGCCGAACTTCGCCGACGGCCAGTGCTACCAGATCCCACAGTCGGCGGGCGGGTCGCTGGTCGACTTCGCGAAGATCGACTGCGCGGGCACCGCGGAATCCGGATCGGCGATCTACCGCGTCGACGCCAGCGGTGACGGCTCGCTGGAGTGCACCGAAGAACAGCTCAAGGCCACGTACGAGGTGCCCGAACCACGCGCGTTCTGCATGACCTCGGTGGGAGACGCCTGACGCGCGAGGAGGGGCGATGCCGCGCAATCCAGGCGAGCACTTCGCCGGCTACACCATCATCCGACTCGTCGGCCGCGGCGGGATGGGCGAGATCTACCTCGCGAGACACCCGCACCTGCCGCGGAACGAGGCGCTGAAGGTACTGCCCGCCGAACTCAGCCGCGACCCGATGTACCGGCAGCGGTTCGTCAAAGAAGCCGAGCACGCCTCGAGCGTCGTCCACCCGTCGATCGTGACGATCTTCAACTCCGGCGAGTACGACGGCCACCTGTGGATCGCGATGGAGTACATCGACGGCATCGACGCGCTGCGACTGCTCCGCCAGACCCCACAGGGTCTCGACACCCCGACCGTGATCGCCATCGTGCGCGCCGTCGGTGCCGCGCTTGACCGTGCGCACGCGACGGGACTCCTGCATCGCGACGTCAAACCGGCCAACATCCTGCTGCAGGGCGTGGGCGGCCCGGAGCCACGAGTCCTGCTCGCGGACTTCGGGATCGCCAAGTCCGAGCAGGACGTCAGCCATCTCACGTCGACGAACGTCTTCCTCGGCACGGTCGCCTACGCCGCCCCCGAGCAACTGCTCGGCGATCCGGTGGACGCGCGTGCGGACCAATACGCGCTCGCGGCCACCGTCTTCGAACTCCTCACCGGCCGGCCGCCGTTCCAGGGCGCCGGCACCGCGTCGATCATCGCCGGCCACCTGCAGTCGATGCCGCCGCGCCCGTCGACCCTGCGACCGGGCATCTCCGGCAGCGTCGACCCGGTGTTCGGCCGCGCCCTCGCGAAGGAGCCCGACCGCAGGTACGGATCCTGCCGCGAGTTCGCCGCCGAGCTCGAACGCGCGCTCGCGGCACCACCGCTGTCGAAGGAGCCGACGGTGCGTGCCCCGACACCCGCGCCGCCGGTTTCGGTGACCCCGCCCGCCCCGGTGGGTCCGGTTTCCTATCCGCAAGGGCCGCAGCAGCATTCGCCGTATCAGTCGCAACCGGGGACCTATCCCGGTGGGTTCGCCTCGCAGGGCGGCTACCCCTCGCAGGGTGGCTACGCGCCGCCACCGCCGAAGAAGCGGTCCGGCCTGCTGATCGCCCTCGGCTCGCTCGCGGTGATCCTCGTCCTCGCGATCGCCGCCGGGGTCGTGTACGTCGCGACACAGGTGTCGAGTGCACCGACCGCGGGCGGCACCTCGACGTCGCGCTCGACCCCGGTCGCCGGGCCGGAGACCACGACCTCCGCCGCCGACACCTCCGCTCCTCGCACCACCGACTCCTCGACGCCGGCCGTCAACGGACCGGGGGACGTCCAGGTCGGCGAATGCGTCGGCATCGCCACCGACTCCGGGTCGTCGACGAGTGTGAATGCCTCCAAGGTCGACTGCGACTCCGCCGGTCTCAATTTCTACGCCGCGTCGAAGATCGCCGCGTCCACGTCGTGCGCGAGCCCACAGAATTCGACGCTCACGTTCCCGGACAGCACGGACAAGCTCTGTCTCACACCGAATTTCTACGAGGACCTCTGCTACCTGGTCCCGCTCTCGGGTGGCTCGCTCGCCGACTACCGGGAGGCCCCGTGCGCGAGCTCGGCGACGGCGCAGACGGTCCTCGCGCGTGTCACCACGCGGTCGGACGCAACCGTGACCTGCTCCGGCGACGAGACCAAGTGGGTCTTCTTCGAACCGGAGTCGATCGGGTACTGCCTCATCGAGACCTGAGGCCGTAGGGACCGGAGGGGCTCAGTCCGCGGAGGTGGAGTCACCGATCGTCGGGCCGAGAAGGTCGTCGGCGTCGGTGATGCGGTAGGCGTAACCCTGCTCGGCCAGGAACCGCTGGCGGTGCGCCGCGTAGTCGGCGTCGAGGGTGTCGCGGGACACCACCGAGTAGAAGTGTGCTTGCCCGCCATCACGTTTCGGGCGCAGCAGCCGGCCGAGGCGCTGCGCCTCCTCCTGGCGGGAACCGAACGTCCCCGACACCTGAACCGCGACCGAGGCCTCGGGGAGGTCGATGGAGAAGTTCGCCACCTTCGACACCACGAGGGTCTGCAGCTCGCCGGAACGGAACCGGTCGAACAGCACCTCGCGCTCCTTGTTCTTCGTCGAGCCCTGGATCACCGGGGAGTCGAGTTCGCGACCGAGTTCCTCGAGCTGATCGATGTAGGCGCCGATGATCAGGGTCTGCTGACCGCGATGCTTGTCGAGGATCGCCTTGACCACGTTGACCTTGGTGTGCGCCGTCGAGCAGAGCTTGTACTTCTCCTCCGGCTCGGCGACCGCGTACTGCAGACGTTCCTCGTCGGTCAGGGTCACCCGGACCTCGACGCAGTCGGCCGGGGCGATCCACCCCTGGGCCTCGATGTCCTTCCAGGGCGCGTCGTACCGCTTGGGGCCGATGAGGCTGAAGACGTCCCCCTCGCGGCCGTCCTCGCGGACCAGGGTCGCGGTCAGGCCGAGGCGACGACGCGACTGCAGGTCGGCGGTCATCCGGAAGACGGGAGCGGGGAGGAGGTGGACCTCGTCGTAGATGATCAGACCCCAGTCGCGCGAATCGAACAGGTCGAGATTGCGGTACTCGCCCTTCGACTTCCGGGTCATCACCTGGTAGGTCGCGATCGTGACCGGTCGGATCTCCTTGCGCTCACCCGAGTACTCGCCGATCTCTTCCTCGGTGAGCGTCGTCCGCGCGATGAGTTCGCGTTTCCACTGACGACCGGCGACCGTGTTGGTCACCAGGATCAGCGTCGTCGCGCCCGCCTTGGCCATCGCCGCCGCGCCGACCATCGTCTTGCCCGCACCGCAGGGGAGGACCACCACGCCCGAGCCGCCGGCCCAGAACGAGTCGGCCGCCATCTCCTGGTAGTCCCGCAACTGCCAGTCGTCCTGGGCGAGCTCGATGGCGTGCGCCTCGCCGTCGACGTACCCGGCCAGGTCCTCGGCGGGCCAGCCGACCTTCAGCAGCACCTGCTTGAGGCGGCCGCGCTCGGAGGGATGCACGATGACGGTGTCGTCGTCGATGCGGGCACCCAGCATCGGTGCGACCTTCTTGTTGCGCATCACCTCGATGAGGACGGCCTGGTCGAGGCTGACGAGGGTGAGGCCGTGTGCCGGATGCTTCACCAGCTGCAGTCGGCCGAACCGTCCCATCGTGTCCACGACGTCCATCAGCAGCGGCTGGGGCACCGCGTAGCGCGAGTACGTCACGAGCGCGTCGACGACCTGTTCGGCATCGTGACCTGCGGCTCGGGCGTTCCACAATGCGAGCGGGGTGACGCGGTAGGTGTGGACGTGCTCGGGGGCACGTTCGAGTTCGGCGAAGGGTGCGATCGCCGCGCGCGCCGCCGCGGCGTCGGGGTGATCCACCTCGAGCAGCAGCGTCTTGTCGGATTGCACGATCAGGGGTCCATCGGTCACCCGCTCCATTGTCCAGAAAGCACCGACGATTGTCAGCGTCGGGCCTGCTCTGGAACGCGTGAGACCCCCGTCGGCCTCAGAAGACGGGGATGCCGAGCTTGCGTCGGACCCGCAGATCCACCAGGTTGAGCCGGAAGATCCCGCGCAACACGGGTGCCACCAGAGGGTCCACGAGTCGGAAGCCGGCGAGCGCCCGCTGGTACCGGCGCTCGTCGCGGTCGGACCACCGCCACCGCATCATCTCGCGGAACTCCGGCGGTAGCCCGGCTTTGATCGCGTAGGCGAGTGAGGGGCCGATCGTGATGTGCGCGAGGGTTCCCAGCGCCCCGACCCGGTACTCCAGGAACGACAGGTCGGCGAGGCTGCGGAGTTCCTCACGGACCGGGTCGTCGATGCGCAGCGCGGTCAGCTCGGTGTTCCAGTAGACGAGCAGATCGTCGTAGGTCTTCGGCCATCTGTCCCGCGGCACGTTGAGCGCGGTGCCCAACGGGTGCGACTCGGTGAGCACCATCTGCTTCTCCTCGGCGCTCAGGGGGCCGTAGAGCAGTTCGTACTGGTCGATGAAGTACTTGAGCAGGCACACCGCGACCCACAGCTGTAGGCGTGAGTCGTTGGCGCTGTAGCGGACGGGACTCGTCGCGGTCGAGTACACCTGGTCGTGGATGTGGCCGACGGCGTCGTGGATGTAGGCCTTGTCGGCGTCGGTGCCCATGAGTGCGACGGCGAGGAACGTCCCCGTCGTGCGGCCTCGTTTGATGGGCCGCTTGATCGCGTTGCCCGACGGCACGCGGCTCTCGTGGACGCCGTAACCGACCTTCGGGTTGGCGAGCTGCATGATCACGTTCGCGCCGGCGAGGGAAGGCCCGATGGCGGTGACGAGGTCGGCCGGTCGTGTCACCCGGGGGCGCTTGCGCGAGGGTTTCATCCGGGTGACGAGGTCGTGCTGATAGGTGTCAGCGACGCCACCGGGGGGTTCTCCTGCGGGGATCTCGCGAGCCGCGGTCATACCCGAGGGTACCAAGGATGAGACGTAAATCACTCCGATGTCTCTGTCTCCAGGGCTCAGGCGTCGAGCAGTTCCACGCTGGTGAGTCGATGGAGCGAGAAGCGCTGCTCGTCGTCGCGGCCCTCCTCGACGGCCACGAGTTGACCCGCGCCGAGGATCTTCGGCGTCACCACGTGCCGGCTCGCCGAGCCCTGGGCGTCGACGTACCCGACGCGCAGCCTGCGGTTGGCACGCAGGGCGAGCTGGATGAGCGCGGTCGCGGATTCGCCCCCGCCGGTGGCCCGGACCGGGGTCGTCGTGGCCGCGCCGCGAACCGGGGTGGCGGCGGCCGCCCGGTCGGTCGAGCGGATTCGCGTGACCACCGACCGTAGTTGGTCCTCGGACGGCGAATTTCGGCGCGGCTGGCTCTGCCGCCGCGCCCGCGACACCGTGACCCGACTGCCCCGCTCGCGCAGATCGACCAGGGCGCCCGACGAATCCTCACCCGCCGGAGCGAATCCCGCCGCTCGCAACTGGTCGATGACGTCGCGCACCTCTGATGGCGACACCGCGACCGTCGGCGCCAACGCGCGCAACGCGAGTGGCTCGGCAGCCGCGCTGCGCAGCACGGCGGCCAGCACCGTCGGGTCCTCACATCGGATGAACGCCGACGCCACGCCCACCCGCAACTGGCCGTGTCTGCGGGCCACGTCCTCGATGAGATACGTGAGGGATTGCGGCACCGGGGTTCTCGAATGCGTCGTGAACATCGACAACAGCTCGTTGCTGCTGCGGCCCGCGTCCAATGCCCGGCGCACGCTCTCCGGCGAGACCCGATACACCGAGGCCGCGCCGCCCGACTCCAGATCGGCGACGAGTTCGACCTGTTCCGCGAGCTCCGAGGTCATCGGGCCGGGGACGGTCAGCGTCAGATCGGCCTGCGTCAGGAAGTGATCCACCGGTTCGGGCAACGCCTTGCGCATCGCGGCGAGCACCGCCGCGTCGACATCGGCGGGGTCGGTGGCCGGTGATTCCTCGACGGTGTACGCGCGGCCGACGGTGGTCAGGGCGTCGTGCGCGACGAGACCCAACTCCCGTGCCTCACGGAGTGTTTCGGCGACGACGCGGCGACTGAAACGTCGGATCTGGCGGGGACGGTGCCAGTGCAGGTTCGCGAGGACCGTGTCGGCGGGTACCCCGACCGCGGTGCCGGCGTCGGCGAGCGTGGACAGGATGAGCTGACGTTGCACGGGCGCGTACGCATCGTGCAGGTCGGCGGCCAGGGTGGCCAACGCGTTGCCGTCCCGGTCGGGTTCGCCGACCTGCCAGGCCCGGCGCGGCATGTGCAGCCAGGCATCTGCCAGCGCGAGCCACTGACGTTCCCGCGGTTGGTGCAGCCAGGTGTCGGCGGTGGAGGTGGGTGCGAAGGACTGCTCGCCGGAATCGTTGGGCGGCGCGGGTTCCGGGAAGCCGGCGTCGATGAGCCGGAGGTAGGCGGCGAGCTCGATCAGGAACGCGACCCGTTGAGTCTCGAGGCCGGTCAGCTTCGCCAGGCGCCGCAGTTCGCGCACGCCGAGCGCGCCCGAGCGGAGCACCGCCGCCGGGGTCGCCCCGAGGACCGTGATCAGCTGGGTGAGATGACGGATGAGTTCGAGTGCCTCACCCCCTGCGGCGGCGTCGACCGCCTTGGCCCCGAAACGGGGTTTGGCGCCGGACTCGTGTAACGGCGGTGGCGTGAGAACATCTGTGTGCCAAGGCGGTTCGTCGCGAAGCACGGCGCCGACCATCGGTGGGAGCTCGACGGTCTGACTGTCGACGCGGGCGAGCAGGCCCGACGAGATGAGGCGCGCGACCGGGGACTCCGGATCGGCGTCGGGTGCCGCATCGCGGCTGCGGCCCAAGGCCGGTCCGCGTGCCAGCGTCTGCAGCAGACCGAGAGGGCGTTCGTCGAGACCGGCGATCATCGCCGCGATCTCCTCCCCGGACCGGCCGACGAGAGGTCCGGTGAGATGCCGCGCCTTCCATGGCATCGCGGATTCGAGGTGCTCGCCGGCGCACAGGGAGGAGTCATCGCCCCACAGCACCGCGCGTCGACGGAGGAGATCGATCCGGGCACGTACGGAGTCGGCATCGGCCCGTCCGGACAAGGCCTTGACCACCGTCGTGACCGACGGTCGCTTCTTCTTGTCCGGACTACGGCTGTGGCGCGCGCTGACCACCTCGAGCACCGCGACGGCGAGAACGTCGAGATCCTCGCCCGCCAGGGACAGCGACGCCGCCGACAACGCCCGCTGCGCGAGCACGCGGGTACCCGACGGTGTCGGTGAGGCGAGATCGGGGCGTTCGACGAGGAGCTCGGTCAGTGCGTCGTCGGAACGCGCGGCCAACTCATCGGCCAAGCCGGTGTGCTGGTCATCCGAACTCATTCGATCGAGCTTACCGGGGGCCTTCGACGGGGCTCAGGCAGCAGGGACCGGGGCTCAGGCAGCAGGGACCGGGGCCCAGGCAGCAGGGACGAGGAATCAGACGTCGCCGCGGCGGAGCATGCGGCCCCGGGCGGTCTCGAAGTCCACCCGCTGTCCGCGAACCCAGGTGCCCGTCACCACACCGGCAAGCGCACGACCGTCGTACGGGCTCACCGGGTTCTTGTGGTGGAGCCGGTTGACGTCGACGATCTGTGCGGACTCCGGCTCGAAGATGGCGAAGTCGGCGTCGCAACCGAGGGCGATGCGGCCCTTGGTCGGCAGGCCGGCGAGGTCGGCGGGCTTCGACGCCATCCACTCGATGACCTGCGGGAGGTCGATGCCGCGCTTCTTGGCCTCGGACCAGATGAGCGAGAGCCCGAGCTGCAGCGAGGCGACGCCGCCCCACGCGACCCCGAAGTCCCCGTTCTCGGGGTCCTTGAGGTCGACGGTCGACGGCGAGTGGTCGGAGACGATGCAGTCGATCGTGCCGGCCAGCAGTCCCTCCCACAGCAACTCACGGTTGCCGGCCTCCCGGATGGGCGGGCAGCACTTGAAGGCGGTCGCGCCGTTGGGCACCTCCTCGGCCAGCAGGGTGAGGTAGTGCGGGCAGGTCTCGACGGTGATCTTCACGCCGTCGCGCTTCGCGCTTGCCAGCATCGGCAGGGCGTCCGACGACGACAGGTGGAGCACGTGGGCGCGGACCCCGGTCCAGCGTGCGCGCTCGATCACCTCGGCGATGGCCAGGTTCTCGGCCCCGCGCGGCCGCGAGGCGAGGAAACGTCCGTACTCGTCACCTTCGGGTGACGGAGCCTTGTCGATGGCGCGGGAGTCCTCGGCGTGCACGATCATCAGCGAGTCGAACTCGGCCAGCTTGGCCATGTCGGCTTCCATCTCGTCGGCCGTCAGGTGCGGGAACTCGTCCACTCCCGAGTGCAGCAGGAAGCACTTGAAGCCGAAGACGCCGGCGTCGTGCAGTCCCCGCAGGTCGTCCTCGTTGCCGGGGATGGCGCCGCCCCAGAAACCGACGTCGATGTGCGTCTTGCCCTGCGCCGCAGCGCGCTTCTCGGCCAGTGCGTCGACGTTCACGGTGGGCGGTATCGAGTTCAGCGGCATGTCGATGAGCGTGGTGACGCCACCGGCGGCGGCCGCGCGGGTGGCCGAGTCGAAGCCCTCCCACTCGGTGCGGCCGGGCTCGTTGACGTGTACGTGGGTGTCCACCAGTCCGGGGATCATCACCTGGTCGTCGGCGAGTTCGATGACCTCGGCGCCCACGAGTCCGCTCCCGAGCGGTTCGATGGCGACGACCCGACCGTCGCGGATGCCGATCTCACGCGCGACGATGCCCGCCGTCGTCAGCGTCTGTTCGCCACGCACGACCAGGTCGAACGGGGTGTCGGAGACGGGGGCCTGGTCACCGGATTCTGAGGTCATGGGGCGGGACTCCTTGGTGGTCGCCGTGTCCTGGGTCGATCCAGAGACTAGCTCACACTATTCCTCATCATGGAATCCCGTGCTGTTATTTCGGAACGTAACTCGCGAGTAGCGCAGGGTCGTGCTATTGACAACGACCCTGAGCGTGGGGCTAACTGTCACGAACGCGGAAATCCGATTCCACATCACGGAACTCCCGCAAGTGTAGGAGCGCGGTCATCGCCGACCGTCCGACCGAAAGTGCAGAGATGAGCACTGAGCAGCACACAGTTCCCGTCGGTGAGGATGTCTCCGGTACCACCGGCGTCGTCCCGGATGGGCTGAGTCCGAAGCTCTACAACGACGACCTCGCGCCCACGAGCCGTGTCGGTCGACGCTGGAGCAGCTACAACATCTTCACGTTGTGGGCCAACGACGTCCACAGCCTGGGCAATTACGCCTTCGCCATCGGACTCTTCGCGCTCGGACTCGGCGGCTGGCAGATCCTGACCGCGCTGGTGCTGGGCGGCGTCTTCCTCTTCCTGCTGCTGAACCTCTCCGGGTTCATGGGGGAGAAGACCGGTGTGCCGTTCCCGGTGATGAGCCGCATCTCGTTCGGCATCCGTGGCGCGCAGATCCCCGCCCTCATCCGTGGCGGAGTGGCCATCGCGTGGTTCGGCATCCAGACCTACCTCGCCTCCGTCGTCCTGCGGATCATGCTGGTGGCCTTGTTCCCCGGCGCGGCCGATCTGGACACCAACCGCTTCCTCGGGCTGTCGACCCTGGGCTGGATCGCCTTCGTGTCCCTGTGGGTGATCCAGGTGATCATCGTCAGCTACGGCATGGAGATGATCCGCCGCTACGAGGCGTTCGCCGGTCCGGTCATCCTGATCACGATGGTGTCCCTCGCCATCTGGATGCTCAGCAACGCCGACTGGACCATCGCGTGGTCGACGCCCGATTCGTTGACCGGCGTGGACATGTGGCTCCAGATCATCGGTGGCGCCAGCCTCTGGGTCGCGATCTACGGCACCTTCGTCCTCAACTTCTGCGACTTCACCCGAAACGCCGAATCGCGAAAAGCCATCGTGGGCGGCAATTTCTGGGGCATCCCGCTCAACATGCTGCTGTTCGGCGGCATCGTGGTCGTCCTCGCCGGCGCGCAGTTCCGGATCAACGGCACGGTCATCGAATCGCCGGCGGACATCGTCCAGACGGTGCCCAACACCTTCCTGCTGGTGCTGGCCTGCCTCGCGCTGCTCATTCTCACCGTCGCGGTGAACCTCATGGCCAACTTCGTCGCGCCGATCTATGCGCTGTCGAACCTCTTTCCGCGGCATCTCGACTTCCGGCGCGCAGCGCTGGTCACCGCGGTCATCGGGCTGGTGATCCTGCCGTGGAACCTCTACAACTCTCCCGCGGTGATCAACTACTTCCTGGGCGGGCTCGGTGCACTTCTCGGACCGCTGTTCGGCATCGTGATGGCCGACTACTGGCTCGTCCGGCGTGCTCGGATCGATGTACCCGCGCTGTTCAGCGAGGCTCCCGACGCCGCCTACCACTACCGCGGCGGGGTGAACATGCGGGCCGTCGCCGCGCTGGTCCCGACCGCCGCCATCGCCCTGGTGATGGCGTTCGTCCCGGCCTTCGAAGTGATCTCGGAATTCTCCTGGTTCATCGGCGCCGGTCTCGGGGCGGTGGTCTACCTGGTGGTCGCCGACCGTCGCGGGCCGTTCGCCGAGGTCTCGGGCGAGCCGATCTCCGTCGCCAGCACCCACTGATCAGGAAGAAGATCTGATGCGCATCCTCGTCGCCAACGTGAACACCACCGAGTCGATGACCGAGGCCATTGCCGATTCGGCTCGATCGGTGGCCTCACCGGGCACCGAGATCGTCGGCATCACACCGCGATTCGGCGCCGACTCGTGCGAGGGCAACTTCGAGTCCTACCTCGCCGCCATCGCGGTGATGGACGCGATCCTCGCCTACCCGGAGCCGTACGACGCGGTGATCCAGGCCGGGTACGGCGAGCACGGCCGCGAGGGACTGCAGGAACTTCTGGAGGTCCCCGTCGTCGACATCACCGAGGCCGCGGCGTCGACGGCGATGTATCTGGGACACCGCTTCTCGGTCGTGACGACGCTGGATCGGACCGTCCCGCTCATCGAGGACCGGCTCAAGCTCGCCGGCCTCGATCAGCGCTGCGCATCGGTTCGGGCCTCGGGACTCGGTGTGCTCGAACTGGAGTCGGACCCGGAGCGTGCGGTCAAGGCGATCGTCGAACAGTCGACGCGCGCCGTGGCCGACGATCACGCCGAGGTGATCTGCCTCGGCTGCGGCGGAATGGCCGAGCTCGAGGAGCAGGTCCGCGAAGCGACCGGCGTCCCGATCGTCGACGGCGTGCGTTCAGCCGTCACGATCGCCGAAGGCCTTGTCCGGATGGGACTCTCGACGTCGAAGGTGCGGACCTACGCCCCGCCGCGAGAGAAGAAGATCACCGGCTGGCCGTTCCGGATCTGATCGGCAGCCGGCCGGGGTCGGTTCGACGGTCACTCACCGCCCCGCCGGACCCGCAACAGGGTGAGCGCGACGACCACCTCGGTCGGGTTCTGTGCGAACGGTGTAGGGAGCAGCTCGTCGACCCGGGCCAGGCGGCGGTCGATGGTGTTGCGGTGGGTGTACAACCGTTCGGCCGTGCTGGTCCGGTTCAGGCCCTCCTCCACATGGACGAGCACCGTCCGATGGAGAACGGGACTCGCGTCGAGGAAGTCGCCGAGGACATCTGCCACGAAACGGTCGGCGGCGGCCACGTCTCCCGAGATGAGATCGACGAGATGGACGTCTTCGTAGCGCACCACCGTCATCTGAGAATCCAGACGGACCAGAAGACGCTGCGCTGCAGCGGCATCCATATGCGTCCGGCGGAAGCCGGCCGCGCTCCGCGCCGGACGTCCGAGAGCCACGCGGACGTGCCGATGGCCGCGGAGTCGATCGATGACAGCGTCGGGCGACGGCGTGGCGGCCGTCGGAATCCAGAGCCACAACGTCGCTGTTCCGGCGACCACGGTGAGACGACGATCGGCGCCACACGCCCGCATCACCTGTTCGGCAGCGCGGTCGAGCGAGCCGACGTCGTCCTCGGAATCGACCCAGACCACCACACCGAGGTGTGATCCGGTCAGCGCATATCCCAGCTGCTCCTCGGCATGCGCGGTAGAGATGTCCGCACCCTGCAGCAGCAACTCGACCGTGGCGTATCGCTGCAACTGAGAACCGCCGGCGAGCTCGTCGGAGATCCGCCGCACATATTCGCTCAGCTCCGCCATCGCGTCGTCGGTGAACGTGGTCAGCGTGTTGCCCGAGACCTCGCACAGTTCGCGGAGCTCCGCCGGATCGTCGGTGGCGTCGAAACACGCTGTCAGCCACCATTTCCAGCAGACGCGCTGTACCGACCGCCAGGCGCCCACATCGTCGGCGACGAGACCGCGCAGCACGACATCGCGTGCGAACGTGCGCATCTCGGCCCCGCCGAGTGGCCGCACCCGCTTGCCCGGTTCGGTGATGTTGGACGTCACCCAGTGCTTGACGAGCGACACGACCAGGCGTGCGTCTGCGTCGGCGAGTGTCGGGTCGTCGGCGATCGTCCGGTACTGGGGCTCCGCGATGGACGCGGCGGTCGCGTCGGCGATGACCTCGTCCAACCGGGCGAGCAGTGTCTCGGCCAGCTCGCGGATCAACCGTGACACCGACTCGGAAGGGTCGGGCCACGGCTGATTCGGCGTCGTCATGCCAGCCAGTCTCCTCGCGAGAGCCTCGGGCATCAGTGATTCCGGCAGACTTCGACTACAGGCCCAAGTAGTCGGCGAGTTCGGCGTAGTCGACCTGCCAGAGTCCCGGCGAGCCGAGGGGGTACTGCGAACGGAAGCCGAGGATGCGCTGCACGCGCTCGGGCAGGCCGGCGGCCACGTCCCGCGACACGAGGAAGGGGTAGGCCTCCTCGCCCACGAGGTAGCCGGGGTTGAACGCGAACGACACCGCACGCCGATATTGATCGGCGGTGACGTTGGCACCACCGCCGTGAACCGTCTTCCCGCTGATGAACAGTGCGTCACCGGGCTTCATCGTCGCCGGAATCGTCTGCTCCGGGGATCCGCGATCCTCGAAGTCGCTCCAGAGGTGGCTGCCCGGAATGACCCGCGTGGCCCCGTTCTCCTCGGTGAAATCGGTCAGCGCGATGAGGAAGTTCAACGTGATCTCGGGTCCGGCCGGTCCCATCCCGACGAAGGGGTACCAGTTCTCCAGGTCTCGGTGCAGCATCTGGGCACGGTTGCCGGGCCCGATCTCGATGACCTGGGCGGTGGTCATCCAGTAGGTTCCTGACTCTTCCAGGAACCGCGCGTCGCACAGTTCGTGGACCAGGTCGAGGTCGATGATCTCGTCCCGGAACACGTCACTGCGGTTGACCAGGTTGGTCAACCGCTTGGTGTTGACGCCGTGGAACTCCTGCACGATCTCGTTCTCGTGTGTGCTGCCCGGTGCCAGGGCCGCGACCGAGGGGTCGATCTCGGCGTTGAAGCGCGAGACCTGTTCAGGGGACAGCAGTCCTTCGATGACGACGCCTCCGTCTCGCGCGACGATAGCGAGGATGTCGGCGGCGGGTGTCGTACTCGGGACTCGCTGGATGGCGGTGTCGAGGCTGGTCATGGCACTTCCTGTCTGTCCGATCGAATGTGGCGCAGGTCTCACTATCGACATCTCCGGGCCCGTTGCCCATCCGCATGTTTCAGCGTTTCCGGGGTGGCCGCGGTGCAGAGTGCACCGGTCCCGGAGGTCGGTGCGCTGCCGGCGGCGACGGGCGAGCGAAGTGTGTGAGGAATGCACACTCCGATCGTCGAAGACGCTCACATCTGCTGTGGCGCGCGTTACACCCGCGTCGGCAGGCTATGCCCATCACACAGTCGTTCAAGCCAAGTCGTCGGCTCCCCGGCGCGCAAGGGAGGCAGAGGATCATGCCCGGACACTCACCCACCTCACCGGAGAATTTCGACGTCGTCATCATCGGCGGCGGGATCTCGGGGATCGGTGCCGCCGTCTACATCACGCAGGAGTTCCCGACGAAGAAGGTGGCCCTCCTGGAGGGTCGCGACGCAATCGGCGGGACATGGGACCTGTTCCGCTACCCCGGTATTCGGTCGGACTCCGACCTGCACACCTTCGCCTACGAGTTCAAGAGCTGGCGGCACGAGACCGCCATCGCGGACGCGCCGCTGATCAAGGACTACCTCGCCGAGACCGTCGACGAATACGGCCTCGGCGCGATCGTCCGGTATCGCCACCACGTCACGTCCGCGGACTGGTCGGGGAGCGACGCGCGGTGGACGCTGGCGGTGGACATCACCGACACGGACGGGGCCGTCCGGCACGACATCATTACGGCCGGTTGGGTTTTCGGTGCCACCGGTTATTACCGGTACGACGAGGGTTACACCCCCGAGTTCGAGGGCCGGGACGACTTCGCGAGTGACATCATCCACCCGCAGCACTGGCCCGAGGACTACGACCACACCGGTAAGAAGGTGGTTGTGATCGGCAGCGGTGCCACTGCGATCACGCTGATCCCGTCGATGCTGAAGGGACCGGGTGCGGCGTCGCACGTCACGATGCTCCAGCGGACGCCGTCGTACATCATGACGATGCCGCGGATCGACGGACTGAGCCTCACGTTGACCAAGTTGCTCGGCGAGCGTCGCGGGTACCTGGCGACTCGATGGAAGAACGTGTGGGCCGATTGGGCAGTCGTCAAGACGCTCACCACGTTCCCGAAGGCGTCGCGGCGAATGATCCGCTACCTCAACACCAGAGAGCTGCCCGCCGGGTTCGACGTCGACAAGCATTTCAACCCGCCCTACGACCCGTGGGACCAGCGCCTGTGCCTCGCGCCGGACGGTGACTTCTTCACCTCCATCCGCACCGGCGATGCGTCCGTCGTCACCGACCGGATCCGGCGGTTCGTCCCGGACGGCATCGAACTCGAATCCGGCGAGAAGCTGGAGGCCGACCTGATCGTGACCGCGACGGGACTCAACATGCGGCTCCTCGGCGGTATCGACCTCACCGTCGACGGTCGTCCCGTCGATCTGCCGTCGTCGGTGGTCTACCGGGGGATGATGCTGTCCGGCGTGCCGAACTGGGTCATGGCCGTCGGTTACACGAAATCGTCCTGGACGCTGAAGATCGGGCTGCTCGGCAAGAGCTTCATCGAATTGCTCCACCACATGGACACCCACGGATTCGACACCGCGACGGCGGTTGCCCCCGACGGCACCGGCACCCGTCCGGTCATCGACCTCGATGCCGGTTACATGCTCCGCGCGAAGCACGCACTGCCTCGACAGGGTGATGAGATGCCGTGGCAGATGAAGAGCGTCTTCCTCGAGGACCGGAAGATGTTCCGCCAACCCGTGATCAGCGATGCGCTCACCTTCTCCTCGCGTCTCGAACGGGAAGTGGGCAGGCCGGCCGCGGTGGAAGCTGCACGATGATGACGGTTCTCGAACGATGTCAACGCGCGGCGTTCACCGCTGTCGGTCGTCTGCCCGACACCGTGCTGAGCCGTGTCGTGCCGCCCGTCATGAACTCCGACGGTGACGTCATGGCGCCGGAAATCGCCGTCCTGATGAAGGTCTCGTCCTCCGGTCCGGACTTCAGCGACGGGCCCGTCGCGCAGGCACGGGTCGCGATGGACAACGATTGCCGGGTCTTCGCCGACGACGCCCCGGCGATGGACGTCGACGATCTCGCTCTGCCGAACGGGATACGCGCCAGCCTGTATCGCCCGCCCGGCCGGTCCGATGGACTCGTCGTGTTCCTGCACGGCGGAGGTTTCGTGCTCGGCAGTCGAGCCGGGTACGACGCACCGGTCCGCCTCATCGCCGACCGCGCGGGCGTGGCCGTCCTGTCGGTCGAATACCGGCGCGCGCCCGAAGCGCGGTTTCCCATCCCGGTCGATGATGCGTTGCACGCGTGGCGTTTCGCTGTCGATCAGGCTTCCGAGTGGGGAGTCGATCCGGAACGGATCGTGCTGCTCGGTGACAGCGCCGGGGCCAACCTGTGTGCGGTGCTCGCCAACGATCTCGCCGACGAACCGCTCCGGCCCCTCATGCAGGTGCTGATGTATCCGGTGGTCGACGGCGTCGGCGCTCATCCGTCACGTACCGAGTTCGCCGACAACCCCGCATTGTCGGCCAAGCAGATCGACTGGCTGTCAAAGCTTTATGTCCCCGACGGCCATCCCGCGACGGACCCGCGTGTCTCGCCGCTGTACGCCGACGATCTGTCCCGGGCGCCGGCGACGCTGATCACCGTCGCCGGATTCGACCCGCTGCGCGACGAGGCGATCGCGTACGCCCGTCGGCTGATCGACGCAGGCGTACCGACGCGCGTGATGCGCGAAGGCGGCCTGGTCCACGGTTACATCTCCCTGACACGCATCAGCAAGGCGTCGCGCCAGGCCGTCGACCGTGTCGCAGACGCCATCGCCGACGCACTTCGACATGACGCCGGACCAACCCGAGATGAGTTGCCATGAGCTTGATTCACATGACGTTGGTGTTGATCGCCAACCTCGCGATGTTGGGCGCGGGCTATGTCTACGGTGTCCGATTGCTACGGCGCCATCGCAACCTGCTGCTGGGCGTCGAATGGCTGGTGATCGCGGTGTCCGGCACCAACATCTTGATCCTCGCGGCCACCGGGGTGTCCCACGACAGCGTCAGCTACCACCTGATGGTGTTCTTCGACGCGTTCTCCCGGTCGTTCGGCATGACGGTCATGTTCATCCTCGGGATGCTCGTGGTCACCCACCGGTACCGCCCGAGCTGGATCGTCGAGGCTCTCGTGATCGGAGCGGGAATCGCTGTGGGGCTCGACCGTGCCCTCGACGTCCGGCCGGTCAGCACGGGGTGGACGGTCTTCTACACCGTCGCGAACCTCGCCACCGCGGCGTTCATGCTCTACGTCGCCGCGCGCCTCGTCCGTATCGGCGAACGGCGCCCCGGCACCTGGGTGGCGGTCGCGACCGTGCTCGGCGCGTTCGTCGCCGCGTCATATGACTTCATCCGAATTCCCGGCGACGACGCCGACCGCACCCTGTTCTACAGCGTCGCGATGGCGGTCTGGGCTCTCATGCTCGTGACGTACTACCACGGTTACCGCGTCCTCGACGAGCACCGGCAACAGCTCTCGCGCAGTTCGGATTCGGCTCTGGTCGGAAGCTGAGGGCGTCACCGCTTCCTCGACCTCGACGGGCAGATCGGCGGCGTTTCGCGAGTCCGCGGATTGCGCGCCGACGTCCCCGTACCCTGGTCCCGTGACGTCTCCGATTCGCGAGTACACGACCATCAGTCATCCCGGGCCGAACACTCGTGTGTGGCATGAGATCCAGGGTGATGGGCAACCGGTCGTTCTGCTGCACGGCGCGTTCTCCGGCGCGTCGTCGTGGGGTGGCCAGGTGCCCGCTCTCGTCGAGGCGGGCTGGAAGGTGTTCTGCCCGGAGCGGCACGGCCATGGCCACAGCCCGGACGTGATGGACGAGTTCCACTATGCGGACATGGCCGAGGAGACGATCGCTTATCTCGATGAGGTCGTCGGCGGACCTGCCGAGATCGTCGGGTGGAGCGACGGCGCGGTGGTGGGAGTCATGGTGGCGCTCCGTCGGCCCGATCTGGTCCGTCATCTCGTCCTCATCGGCCAGTACTACAACAGTTCCGGGCGCGCGGTCGGCGGCATCCTGGATGCGCTCGATACTGCCGACGACGAGCTGATGGGATTCTTCGCCGCGGAGTACGCATCCGAATCCCCGGACGGGGCAGAGCATTTCCCGGTCATCTTCGCCAAGACGATGGCCATGATCAACACCGAACCCGAGATCGTTCTCGGCGATCTGGCGGCGATCACCGTGCCGACGCTGGTGATGCAGGGCGACCAGGACGAGGTGACCCTCGAGCACAGCCGCGACGTCGTCGCGGCCATCGCGGGCGCCCGGTTGGCTGTCATCCCCGGTACGCACCTCATCCCGATCGAGGCGCCGCAGGCGGTGAACGCGGTGCTCGTGCAGTTTCTCGGCGCGGAATGAGCGTGCGGCTTCTCGGGCCCGCGCCTGTTCAGGATCGAGTCATCGCCGCGAAAGCGTCTGTCAGAGTGGGGTAGACGCAGAGTGTCCGATCGAGACCGGACAGCTGCAAGGGCCGCGTGATCGCGGGATGCTCGGCTACGACGCCGAACCGGCCGCCCGGGGTGATGGCCGCGTGGGCGGCGAGGAGTGCAGCGATGCCGGAGGACGCGAGGAAGTCGGTGGCGGTGAGATCGATGATGAGCCCGCGGGGTTGCTCGCTCACCGCCTCCAGAACAGCTGCACCCAGCCGCGGAACCGTGAGTAGATCGATGCTGCCGTGAGTGGTCAGGATGGTGAGCTGATCGCGCTGTGTCGAGATCACCGCCAATGCCCGACCTGCCGGGGACTCGTCCCGGCCGTCGTCGACGACCACCGGTTCGAAGCTGTCTGCCTTCATGTGGCACTGCCTCCCTGTCCGCTCGACGTCGACCATCGGCGAGATGGCAGCGCATCGAGATTCGCCTGTGCGGCTACGGCAGTTGGCTTCGCCGGGGCCTTCGGAGTGTGTCTCCCGGTATGGCGTTCGGCGCCGCGGACGACACGGATGGTCGGGCCATCCTCACCGAGGTGCCGGTTGCGCGACCGAGGAGACGTACACGGCCACCGCCACAGCACTGACCAGCACGAGGTACCACCCCTCGCCGTGGTCAAGGGCCAGCAGGTAGAGCGCGGCCAGCGTCGCGGCGCACAGAGCCGCGGCCAGGACTGCCGGAAGCCATCGACTGTCTCGCAGGACGAAGATCGCGGCCTGGAACTGCAGCCCGAGGTGGGTGAGTGTCAGGACCGCTCCGGCGCAGCCCGTCGCGACCCACCCCGGGACGGAACCGACGTCGAACAGGGCTGCGGTCACCGGCGTCGCCAGGACTGCGATCGTGCCCAGAAACGCCCGGATCGTCGGTGACGTGAAACGCGCGAAGTCGCGGTCTACCGAGGTGTTCTCGAGTTGCTCGACGGAACTGTGCATGACTTCTGTCTAACGCACTACGTGCATCGACGGTAGTATGCACAATACCGTCCATATGGACGACAATGTCCACATGAAAGCCGGCGGGAGGTCGACGATGGAGAGCGAGGACGAGTCCACCCTGCGGGACCCGGTCCGACGCGCCTACGAGGTGTGTCCGGTCGAGGTGAGTGTTGCCGTGCTCGGCGGCTCCTGGAAGATGACCATCGTCAAGAACCTCCTCGAGGGACCGATGAGGTACGGCGCCCTCGGACGCGCGGTCGGCCCGGTGACGCCTCGCGTCCTCACCCGCCAACTCCGTGAACTCGAGAGCGACGGCATCGTGCAACGCACTGCCTATCCCGAGGTTCCACCCAGGGTCGAGTATTCGCTCACCGAGCAGGGCCACGCGTTGAGCCCGTTCGTGTCGGCACTGAACGAGTGGGGGAAGACCTACGTGGCCGAGGTCATCGAGCCGAAGGTCGCTCGCCAGGGGACAGTGGCGAGCTGACCGGCGGAACCGCCCGACAGACGGAGTGTTCCGCGGAACACTCGTGACCTCGGGTTGAGACCCGGGGGATTGTCGGTGGCGGCCGATACGTTTGTCCTGTTCCGTTCGTCTGGTTCAGGGGGTTGCGGTGGGGGTCAGTGCTTTTCGTTCGGGTGGTGATGTGTCGTCGATGTTCGACGATGCGGATCCGGCGTCGTTGTCGGATGAGATTCTTGAGGGGCGGGTGCTGGGGTATGCCGCGCAGATCACGGCGCTGACAGCGGATTTCCTTGGACTGGTGGCGGAATTGGCTGAGCGGGGGTCGTGGCGGGGGCCGGGGATTCATTCGCTGGCGCACTGGTTGTCGTGGAAGGCTGGGATTGCGCCGCGAACGGCGCATGAGCAAGTGAGGGTCGCGAAGGCGATCCGAGGATTGCCGATGATCCGCAACGCTTTCGGTGAGGGTCGGTTGTCGTATTCGAAGGTTCGGGCGTTGACGCGGGTGGCCACCCCGGAGCGGGAGGCCGAGTTGGTGAATCTGGCGTTGTCGTGCACGGCGAGCCAGTTGGATCGGGCGGTGCGGGCGATGGTTCAGATCGATCGTGATCGTGGTGTCGAGGGGAGTGGGCCGCCGGTGGAGTCGACGGGTCGGTGGAAGTGGAATGCTGATGGGTCGTTGTCGGTGTCGTTGCGGTTGAGTCCGTTGGATGGTGCGCGGTTTCTGGCCGGGGCGGTGCGTGCGGAGTATGAACGCACTCGCACCTGCGATGACCCGGATCTACCGGCCGTGCAGAGTGTTCCGCGGAACACTGAATTTGAGTCGGGTGGCGGCGATTCGGAGGTGGTTCCGTCGCGGCGTCGGGATCTGTGGCGGCAGGTGCCGTCGAATGTGGCGCCGGCGGTGGTGGTGATGGCCGGCATGGTGCATGACGGGATCGCGATGCCTGAACTCGCACCCGGTGCGGAGATCCTGATCCATGCAGATGAAAGGGTGGAGTCTGCCCATCTCGATGACGGTCCCGGGTTGTCGGAAGTCGAGGTGGCCGAAGCTCGGTGCGGGGCATCGACGCGGGAGGTGGCGAGCCGCAGGGTTCCCGGGCAGCCGGGGAAGCTGGCGTTGTTGGGTCTGGGGCGTAAGTCGCGGGCGCCGAACAAGGCCCTGATCAGGGCGTTGTTCCTCCGCGATCGGTGTTGTCAGATGCCAGGGTGTGGTCGGACGCGTCATCTGCATGCCCATCATGTGCGGTTCTGGTCGGCGGGTGGGCGGACGGATCCGGACAATCTGATCTTGTTGTGTGGGTCGTGTCATCGGTCGTTGCATCGGGGTGAGTTCTCTATCACCGCGCACGGCGAGCAGCGGTTCACCTTTCGCAGTCCGGACGGTGTCGAGATCGTGGCAGCCCCGCCGACCTCGAAACCGGTGGGCTGGGTGCCCGATTCCCGGATCGGTGCAACGGCGACGGTGCCGGTCGGTGGCGGGCGGATGGACTTGGGGTACACCACCGAGGTGCTCTACGCCGTGTGGGAATGGAAGGAACGCAACGCAACTCGATCGGGGCCGGTCGTCCGAGCCGCGGCGTAGCTATTCGTCGCGCAGCTCATCGATGTCGGCCCGAGCGATCTCGTCGAGCCGGTCGAGGATGCGGTTGTAGGCGGGAGACTGATGATGCACGAGTGAGGTGTGGGTTTCGCCGTCGAACAGCTGCAGCTCGGTCGAGCCGCCGGCGGCGTCGAGGGCGCGCGTATAGCGGCGCGAGTTGTTCGGATCGACATCGGTGTCGGCCAGACCGTGAAACATGGTGACCGGTAGCGCGGGGTCGAGATTGCGGATGGGATCCACCGAGTCGTAGCGGTCGGGGACTTGTTGAGGTGTGCCGCCGAGTATGTGAGTGATGACGCGGTTGTTGCCGTGGCCGACCGCATAGCGCATGTCCAGGGGCCCCGAGATGGACACCACTCGCGATGGAACGAAGGCCGGACGCGAGCCGACTTCATCGTCGGTGAGGCGATGGCGCGTGCCGCCCCACACGGCCAATTGCGCACCGGCGCTGTGACCGATCACCAACTCGTCGTCGATTCGCAACTGCGGGTAGGACTCTGCCAACGCGGGCACGTGATCCAATGCGCGAGCCACATCGTGGAAGGTGGTGGGCCACCCGCCGCCCGTACCCAGGCGTCGGTACTCCACGTTGTAAACCGCCAGCCCGCGATCGGTGAGATCCCTCGCCATCTCGTCGAATTGCTCGGCGCCCGCACGGCTTTCCCAACCGCCACCGTGGATGATCGTCACGAGCGGCAGCGAGTCGTCGGCTTGCTCACCGGTAGGCAGGTACAGATTCGCCCAGTTCTCGGCGGGGTCGGCATCGGCGTCATCGAGATACTCGACGCGGACGACGTCGACCGATTCCGTTCCCGCAGGTACAGGGGGAGCGGTTGCCGCAGATGGTGTGCTGCTCGAAGTCGGCGACGACGACGGCTCGGGTTGCGTCGAGCATCCACCGCCGGCGACCGCGACCACCATGCTGACAGCGATCGTGACCATCCGGCGTCCCATCGGCTACTTCAGACCCGCCGGAACAGTCTCGCCGTTGACCGTCACGGTCACCTCGCCCGTCGATGTGTTCTCGGTGATCCTGCCGTGTTCGAAGGTCACCACCTCGAGGTCTCCGTCGACTGTCACGTCGCTGGTGGGCACCCCCAGCGGGCCGGCCGAACCGTTGGTGCCGGTGAGCAACGGGACCCCGTCCGGCCCGCGCTCGGTGTTCCACGCGTCGCGGATCTTGCCGGAGGTGACGATGTAGGCGGGCGTTCCGGCGGCACTGTTCTTCGCGATGATCACACCACCGCGGAACTGTTGATAGACAACGCCGCTGTCGCGCGTCCCCGCGTTGTGATCCCCGGTCAGCGGCTTGCCCAGGGCTTCTCGCTGTGCCCCCGTCGCGGACCCGTACTTCACCGCGATCGGACCGGTGAGGGTCACCTCCACGTCGTCCTCGCCCATCACCGTCACCTCGGTGGGCTCGGGCGTGGCATTCTGCGCGACAGGGGAGGGGGCCGTCGTGTCGCCGGCCGCTGCGGTCGTCGTCGACGACCCGGTCGTCGGGACTCCTGTGGGTGAGTCGTCGGCATCTGAGGTGCCGCACCAGGCGGCGATCAGCGTGACCACGAACAATCCGGTAACGAACTCGGTGCGGCGGGAAGCCATCTGCTTCATGTGCTCACCCTAACGGTGAACGGCAGGTGTGCTCACCCGTGCCGACGGCGATACTCACGCGCGGCACCCGGATGCAGGGGGATGGGGCCGGTGAGGATCAATGACTGCGCGTCGAGGAACTGACTGCCGATCGCCTGCGACGGTACGAGGTGTGCGGAGTCGTCGAGGAGCAGATCGACGACGGCCGCGGCGGTCGCGTCCGGCACATCCCGACGGGCGAGCAGCAGGTTCGCGACCCCGACGGTGGTGACCGCCGGGTGTCGGCCGTAGATGTCGGCCGGGATGCGTACGGGCTCGTACGCCGGCCCGTGCTCCCGTCGTAAGGCCGCCACGACTCCACCGAGATCGAGGAGGGCGATCGGCACGCGCAGGTCGGTGAATGCCGGGGTCGGCAGACCACCCGCCCACATGACGGCGTCGACCGCTCCCGTGGCGAGCGCCGAGCCGGCGTCCCGCATGGTCTGGCGAACCGGCCGGATGTCGCGGTCGGCGTCGAGGCCGGCCGCGACGAGTACCCGCTCGGAGAGTCCCGCGGCACCGGAACCCGGCGCGCCGACACTCACCACCCGTCCGCGCAGATCGGCGATCGTCGCGATGCCGGAATCTGCGCGGACGGCCACCTGGAAGTAGTTCTCGTACACGCAACCGAGAGCGGTCAGTTGTGGATTCGCACGTTCGATGGCCGTGTCACTGAGGCTCATGGCCAGGTCTGCGGAACCCTCTGCCAGGGCGTCGAGGTTCTCGGCCGAGCCACCGGACCGACGCGGGCGGATCGGCGGCGCGCCCGACCGGTCGGCCGCCGCGGCGAGCAGTCCGGCGAACTCCCAGAAGAACCCGCCCGACTCGCCGGCGGCCAGGCGTACCGGCGCCCCGCGCTCGGTCCCACACGCGGACACCAGGAGCAGCGCGCCCAGGCCGGTGGCACCGCGGAGCATGGTCCGCCGGCCCACCGACCCGCGCGCGAACGACATGGTGCCACCTTAGGCCCGTCGCGCGCCGACCCCTGCGTCGAGGAAGGCCCGCCCCTGCTCGCGATCGAGCGGCGTCTCCGCCTTGTTGCGCAGGACGAAGATGTACACCATCAGCGACACCGCGATCACGATCGTGACGTAGGCGATGAACCACGGGACGTGACCGCCGTTCTTCGCCGCCTGGTAGATCAGCGGTGCGGTGCCGCCGAATGCCGAGTTCGCGAGCGCGTAACCCAGACCCACTCCCAGCGCACGGACGTGCGAGGGGAACAGTTCCGCCTTCACGATCGCATTGATCGAGGTGTAGCCGGTGAGGATCACGTAGCCGACGGCGAGCAGGGTCAACGACGTTGCCACCGAGGTCGTCTGGGGCAGGTAGGTGATCAGGACGTAGGTGTACAGGACACCGCCGACGCCGAAGAAGATGAGGACGGGCTTGCGTCCGACCTTGTCGCTGATCATTCCGCCGATCGGCTGCAACACCATCAGGAACACCAGGCCGATGAGATTGATCCACGTCCCGGTGCGGCCGTGGTCCTCGTAGGCGGTCTTGACGATGGCCGGTGCGTTGACGCTGTAGGTGTAGAAGGCGATGGTGCCGCCGATCGTGACCAGGAAGCAGACCAGCAGGGGACGCCAGTAGTTCACGACGAGTTCGCGAATCGATCCGGACTCGGAGTCGGCCCCGCTGCGCACGGCCTCCAACTGCTCCGGTGTGAGCGACTCGTCCATGCTGCGGCGCAACCAGAAGACGACCACCGCGGCCACACCGCCGATGAGAAACGCGATGCGCCAACCGAAGTCGGAGATCTGCTCCTTGTCGAGGAACACCTGCATCACCAGCAGGGTGAGCTGTGCCAGCACGTGTCCGCCGATCAACGTGACGTACTGGAACGACGAGAAGAAGCCGCGACGCTCGCGGGTGGCCGCCTCGGACATGTAGGTGGCCGACGCGCCGTACTCGCCTCCGGTGGCGAATCCCTGCACCAGACGACAGAGCACCAGGACGACCGCCGCCCACACGCCGATCGATTCGCGACCCGGTGTGAGCGCGATGACCAGGGAGCACGCCGCCATCAGCGACACGCTGAAGGTCAGCGCGGCCCGTCGGCCCCGACGGTCGGCGTACCGGCCGAAGAACCAGGAGCCGACCGGCCGCATCAGGAAGGTGACGGCGAAGATGGCGTACACGTAGACGGTCGAGTTCTTGTCGGCCGAGTCGAAGAACTGGCTCTCGAAGTACGTCGCGAACACCGTGTAGACGTAGACGTCGTACCACTCGACGAGGTTGCCGGAGGACCCGCGCAGGGTGTTGAGCACGGCACGGCGCGTCGCCGCGGCCGACGAGGTCGGCGGTGCGCTCCGGGCGTCCGCGGGCTGCCGGGTGGGCGAGTCGGTCATCGGGGTCCTCCAGATCGTCGAACGTGCTCCCGACCCGGTCCGGCGTCGGTGCCCCTAACACTGTGAATGCAGTCACAGGCGAAACGGAAGCCGATCGACGTTTCCTAACACTCCCTTAGGAGAGGTCCTCCACGTCGACCTCCGCTGCCGGGATCCAGAGGTCCACCCGCAGTCCGGTGGGACGTCCGGCAGCAACCCTCAGCTCGCCCCCGGCCGCGTCGACGAGGGCCGCAGCGATGGACAACCCGAGTCCGGACCCCGGTACGCCGCCGGTCGACGCGCGGAAGAACCGCTCCGTGACGCGCGGCAACTCGTCGTCCGTCACGCCGCGGCCGGTGTCGGCGACCCAGATCCGGGTTCGCGCGCCCTCGGACCGACAACCCAACTCCACGTGGGCTCCCTTCCCGGCGTGGCTGACCGCGTTGCTCATCAGGACGTCCATCGCCCGGATGAGGTCGTCCTCGTCGAGCGCGGCGATCACCGACCGCGGTCGGGGTGGCGAGACGATCGACGCCGACAGCCCCTCATCCGCGAGCGCATCCGCCCAGAAGTCGTGCCGTTCGACCAGTACGGCGGCGACGTCGCAGACCCCCGTGGTGGAGCCGGCGGGCCGCGACTCGGCGGTGGCCAGGACGAGCAGGTCGTCGACGATGCGGTCGAGCCGGTCGATCTCCACGATGGTCTTCTCATGTGATTCGAGCGAGCGGCCGGTCAATCCGAGCCCGAGGGTGTCGAGACGAAACCGCACGGCCGCGAGCGGATTACGAAGTGCGTGCGCGGTGTCGGCCACCAGGCGGCGCTGGGCGCCGGTGGCGTTCTCGACGTCGGCTGCCATCGCGTCGAAGATCCGGGACAGCTCGCGGACCTCCGGCGGGCCGGTGTGCCGGGGATCGGGCGGTCCGCCCTGGGGCGTTTCATCCGCTGCCGGACCGACCGGTGTCGGACCGCCGTCGATGACCGAGGCGCGCAGTGATCGCACCCGTGCCGTCAACGCGGTGAGTGGGCGAACCGTCCACCGCGACAACGCAACCGCGATGATGGAACCGATCACGAGCATCGCGACGGCACCGCCGGCGATCACGGCCCACGTCCTGGCGACATCGCGTGTCGCCGCCGACGTCGACGCCTGGATGACGACCGCACCATCGACCTGGGTGCCCGTACCGATCGGCATGGCCACCAGTACCGATTCGGGTGACCACGGTGTCAGTCCCGACGCGATCCGGGTGCGCTGATTGCGCAATGCCCCGGACACGGCCTCGGCGACCTCTGGTGACCGGGCCGAGAGGCCGGCCGAGGCGCGCGTCGTGCCGGCTCGATCCACCACCACGACACCTTCGTCGTAGAGATCGCGATAGCGTTCGACGGCCCGCTGCAACTCGGTACCCCGCATCTCCGGTTCCCGATCGGCGAGGTCGGCGAAGTAGATCGCAGACGCGGTCCGGCTCTCGGTGAACCGTTGCAGCCGTTCGCGACTCACGGTCGTCGCGAGGGGGACCGCCAGGCCCAGGACCACGATCGCCGAGTAGGCGACGAGCACGAGCAGCACGCGCCGCCACATCGTTCAGGAACCCCACCGGTAGCCGAACCCGCGGATCGTCTCGATCACGCCCGGCCTGCCGAGCTTCGCCCGGAGTGCGGTCATGTGGACGTCGAGGCTTCGGGAGATCGCGACATGGGCGTCGCCCCAGATCGCATCCATCAACTGTTCGCGGCTGACCGCCTCGCCGCGCCGCGCGACGAGGTGCCCGAGGAGTTCGAACTCCTTCGGGGTCAGGGCCACGTCGACGCCGGCCACGGTGACCAGTCGCGCATCGAGGTCGACCACGATGTCGCCGGTCGTGATCCGTCGCTCGGCGACGGCAGGCGCATCGACGACGCGGCGGCGGGCGGCCACCTCCAGTCGCGCCATCAACTCGCCCAACCGCGCCGGCTTGACCACATAGTCGTCGGCGCCCGCCCGAAGTGCCCGCACCACGGACCGTTCGTCGTGCCGCGCGGTGAGCACCACCACCGGCAGCTCGCTGACGGTCCGCAAGCGGCGCAACACGGTCAGGCCGTCGTCGTCGGGCAGGCCCAGGTCCAGCAGCGCGAGGTCGACATCTCGATGACCGAGTAAGAGATCGGCGCCGCGCCGCATCCGGCGGGGCTCGTGACCGACCTCGGTCAGGGCGTCGACGAGCGCATCACCGACCCCGTCGTCGTCCTCCACCACCGCGATACGCATCGGACCCACGGTACGACAGCGGCGGTGAGATTCCCGACGTCGACGACCCGGGTCGTACTCAGCCCTGCTGGGTGTATCGACGCCAGCGGTGCATTGCCGGTGGGCAGCAGACGCGATCAGCTCGAGATGATCCGAGCGATCGAAGCGACGGGCTTGCGGCACTTCGGCAAGATCTGCATCGATATCTGATCTTTCTGTCCTCCGGTGCCACTAAGACGCCAACTCGATGGCGGCGGGAATGGTGTTGCCGCGGAAACCGATGCGATCGATGACTGGTCGTATCAGCCCGGGGATGCGCGCGACGATCGCGTTCATGCGCGTCGGGACGATCACGTCGGCACGCCGTTCGATGCCGGCGACAGTGGCGTCGACAACCGTCTGGAGTGGGATCATCTTCCAGATTCCGGCCTTGTTGCCGCCCCACAGGGTGCTCCCGGCGGGATCGGAGTGGACGGTATCCATCATCGGGGTCTTGAAGAACGTGGGATGGACGCTGCCCACGCCGACTCCCTCGTGGCGTAACTCGAGGCGCGTGGCATCGCACAGAGCCCAGACGCCTGCCTTGCTCGCGACGTAGGGGCCGTTGAGCGGTGAGTGCACGAAAGCCGCCATCGAGGAGACGGCGAGCAAGTAGCCGCGTTGCGGTTTCACATGAGGTAAGGCGGCGTGGAAGGTCCGCCACACGCCGGACAGGTTGATGTCGATGATTCGTTCCCACATGGCGGGTTGCATCGTCTCCATCGGTACCATCGAGGAGATGCCCGCATTGGCGATGACGACGTCGATACGCCCGAAATGTTCTGCCGCGGAGTCAATTGCCGAGCGGACGCCGGCGAGGTCGGTCACGTCGACCGACCAGCCCCGCGCCACGGACGTCGGCCCGAGTCTGCCGGCCTGCAAGGCTGTCGCGTCCCCGTCGAGGTCGAGCAGCGCGAGGTTGGCGCCGCGGGCGCGCAACGCTGTTGACAGAGCGGTCCCGAGCCCGCCCGTGGAGCCGGTGATGACGACAGTGCGTCCGGCCAGGTTGTAGTGGGTCATCATGTTGTCCTTGTGAGTGTTGCGTGGCGGGGTGGAGGTCAGGGCCCGGCGGGGACATGCCGGGAGAGAAAGTCGAGCTGGTCGGAGACATTCCGCTCGAAGTCGTCGCCGACGTAGATGTCGAAATGACCGGCGCCGTAGAGCTTGATCTCGCTGTGCGGAGACTGCGCTGCATACTTCTGGGTTGGTCTCGACGGGGCCACGCTGTCGTGTTCGCAGATGGCGAAGAAGATCGGGCAGGCCACGTTTCGCGCCTGCCTGCCAGGAAAGTGGCGCACGATGTCGAGGGCGAATCGCGCGGCGACGTCCTTCGGGATGTCGCTCCCGTCAGGGATGAGAGCGGTGATTCCGGCGACGCTGTCGGGGGTGGACATCAATGCAGTTGATCCAGGCGGACCGTAGGTCGGAATCATGACCGGTGACCGCCCGAACCTGGCCCCGATCGCGTCCCGTAGCGCACGACCGGTGATCTTCGCCGAACTCAGGGCCGGCATGGCGGAGGCCGAGGCGCGACCGTCGGTGAACGGGCACTGCGCGATCACCGCTGCGACTCGCGAGTCGCGGCCAGCGGTGATGATCACGTGGCCGCCGCCGAAAGAAGTCCCCCACAACACGATTCGATCGGGATCGATGCCCTCTATGGATAGGGCATACGAGACGGCCGATTCCCAGTCGTGGAGCTGCCTGTCGATGTCGAGCAGTTGTCGCGGCTCGCCGGAACTCGCCCCGAAATGGCGGTAGTCGAAGACCAAGCATGCGTAGCCCATCTCGGTGAACCGGTCGGCAAAAGCGTCGAGGCGCATCTCCTTGACGCCGCCGAGCCCGTGACCCATCACGATCAGCGGCCGTGGCCGGTCTTCGGGCGCGTGCGCGGGCCGATAGAGCCAGGCGGCACAGTGGCCGTCGCCGGAGGGGATCTGTACGTCGGTTCGAGTCACGATGCACAGTGTATGGAATTGATACCAACATTGGAAGTAGTTCCAAGGATTGATTGGGTTACAGTGCTGAAGTGAACGCCTCAGCTCCACGAGGGTCGCGCTCGATGACCCGAACCCAGCAACGAGCTGCCGCGAACCGCCGTGCAGTAGTCGACGCGGCGCGCCGGATCATCGCGACGCAGGGGGCGGACGCCCTGACCCTCGAGGCGGTCGCCGACGAGGCGGATGTTGTCGTGCAGACCATCTACAACAGAGTCGGCGGCAGGTCGGCGCTGCTCACCGCGGTAGCCGAGCAGGCGCTCGACGAGAGCCGCGTCTACATGGACGCCGCGTACGCGGCGCAAGGCAGCGTGGAGGAGCGACTTCTACTCGTCGCCGAGGCGTACTCGAGATTCGCGCGCGAACGTCCGCACGAGTTCCGGATACTGGTCGAACCTCCCGGGGAGCCCGAAGCGGTGGAACGAATCGCCGCCTTGACCCGTTCCCAGAACGCCCGCCTCGCCCGGGTGCTGAGGGAGAGTGCCGAATCAGGCTTGGTACGAGACGATCTCGATCCCGATGATCTCGCCACGGCGCTGTGGGCAGCGTTGAACGGCCTGCTCTCGCTCGCCTGGCGGCCCGGAAGCCTGCACGCCGACCAGGACACCATCGACCGGCTCTTGGTCACCTACATCTCCACCGTCCGGGACGGCCTGCAGCGCAACCTCGATTGACTGTGTCGACGTGTTCTCAGAGCACGATCTGCCGGTTGACGTCCTTGTACAGCAGGTAGCGGAAGTTCGACGGTCCGCCGGCGTAGCAGGCCTGCGGGCAGAAGGCGCGCAGCGACATGTAGTCGCCCTCCTGCACCTCCACCCAGTCCTCGTTGAGGCGATAGACGGCCTTGCCCTCGAGGACGTACAGGCCGTGCTCCATCACGTGGGTCTCGGCGAAGGGGATCGAGGCGCCCGGCTCGAAGGTCACGATGTTGACGTGCATGTCGTAGGCGAGGTCCTGCGGGTCGAGCATTCTCGTTGTCCGCCAGGCGCCGTCGGTGTCGGGCATCGCGGTGGGCTCGATGTCGCGCTCGTTGCCGAACTTCGGGGCAGGCTCATGGCCGGCGATCGGCTCGTAGCGCTTGCGGATCCAGTGGAAGGATGCGGGGACGTCGCCGCGGTTGTGCGCCGACCACGAGGTGCCCGCGGGAAGGTAGCCGAACCCGCCGTCGGTCAGCGTGTGTTCCTCGCCGTCCACGGTCACGGTCAGCGCACCGGCGGTGACGAAGACGAAACCCTCGACCTCCGACTGTGGTTCGGGCGCATCCGATCCGCCGCCCGGGGCGACCTCGACGATGGTCTGCGCGAAGGTCTGCGCGCCACCGGGTACGGGGCGGTTGAGCACCCAGGCGCGGGTGTCGGTCCACTCGGGGAAGACGGAGGTCACGATGTCGCGCAGAACTCCCCGCGGGATCACCGTGTACGCCTCGGTGACGACCGCGCGGTCGCTCAGCAGGTCGGTCTGCGGCGGGAGTCCGCCGGCGGGGGTGTAGTACGGTGTCGCGTTCATCGGGCTGTCCTCTGTGAGTGGGGGAGTGCGAGTTCACGCACCTCCGCGATGGGCAGGTCGGTCGCGGTCTCGACCTCGTCGACGGTGAGCGCTCCGCACACCTCGCCGCGCCGGATGAAGCCGGCCAGGGCGCGGGCCGTAGCCGGCTCGTCGAGGACCGACGACTCGATGCGATGCGCATAGTTCCGCAGACGCACTGCGGCGGAATCGAATCCGTCGCGATAGAAGGCGTATGTGGCCAGGAATCGGGTGACCAGTTGAGCGGGATGCAGATCCCACCCCTGGTAGAAACCGCGTTCGAGGTGGCGGCGGACCAGTCGCGCGTGCAGGGCCCAACCGGCCTCGACGGCTTCGGCGTCCCCGACCGGGAGGATGTTCGTCGATCCGTCCGACAGCCGCACGCCGGTACCCGCCGCCGCGAGTTGCATCACGGCCTTCGCGTGGTCGGCCACCGGATGCTCCATCGACTGATAGGCCGCCGCGATGCCCAGGGAGGCCGAGTAGTCGTAGGTGCCGTAGTGCAGTGCGGTCACCCGGCCCTCGCCGGCCTGGATCATCGGCGCCACGGCCGCGGTGCCGTCGGCGCTCATCACCGACTGCGGCGTTTCCACCTGGATCTCGAAACCGATGCGTCCCTGCGGAAGTCCGTGGACCCGCTCGAGTTCGCGGGCGACGGTGACCATCGCGGCGACCTGATCGGTCGAGGTGACCTTCGGCAGCGTGAGCGTCAGCCCCGCCGGGAGGTCGCCGGTCTCCGCCAGGCCGGTGACGAACAGGTCGAGGGTGCGCAGGCCGCGCGCGCGGACGTCGGCCTCGAAGCACTTGAACCGGATGCCGAGGAACGGTGGCGAGGCGTCACCGGCCTGACGGACCGCGGCGACGGCAGCGGCGACCGCCGCATCCTCCTCGTCGTCGGGCCGGACGCCATAGCCGTCCTCGAAGTCGATACGCAGGTCCTCGATGGGCTCGGAGCGCAGCTTGCCCTCCACCAGATCCGCGAGCGCGGAGGCTGTCGAGTCGGTGTGGGCGACGGTCGCCCGCGCGATCGCGGCGAGCCCGCCGTGCGAGGCGGCCGTGTCGAGCGCCGCACGGCCCCATCTCTGGGAGAGGTCCGCGGTGTACCGGTCGGCGGGGACGTACACCGTGTGAACCGGTTGCCGACTGCCGTCGTCACCCGGATACCGATCGGACAGGATGGCGTCCGCCGGTGCCAGGGCGGCGTCGACGCCGGCGAGGAAGGCCGCACCGAGGCGACCGGGTTGCACGCTCACGACGCGTTCCCTCCATCCGCTGGATTGTGGAAAAACTATTCCGCAAGGCGGAGTTTACACCCTGATTGTGGTTTCACATGATGGAACGTAGCGTGAGTCCGAAATATGGAGGTGGCGATGCCAGGGAACTCGGGCGGTGTGCAGTCCGTCGAGCGGGCCTTCGAATTGCTCGAACTCATCGGACGCGCCGGTGGCGAGTGTTCGCTGAGTCATCTGTCGGCGGAATCGCCGTTGCCGCCGCCGACCATTCACCGGCTCCTGCGGACGCTGGTGGGCATCGGATACGTCCGTCAGCTGCCGAACCGGTCGTACGCCCTTGGCCCCCGGCTGATCCGTCTCGGTGAGGTGGCCAACCGGCAGCTCGGCGCAGTGGCCGCACCCGTCCTCGCGTCGTTGGTCACCGAGCTCAGCGAGACCGCGAGTCTCGCCGTCCTCGACGGCGACATGGTCATCTACGTGGCTCAGGTGCCGTCCCCGCACAGCATGCGCACCAACAACGAGGTCGGCCGCCGGGTGACGATGCACAACACCGCAGTGGGCAAGGCCGTGCTCGCCGAGCTCGACGACGCGCGCATCCTCAAACACGTCACGCAGGCCGGGCTGACCGCGGCCACCGAGTGGAGTGTCACGTCGTTGTCCGGTGTGTTCGCCGCCGTCGAGCAGGTCCGCGCCCAGGGCGTCGCCACCGACGAACAGGAACACGAGGTCGGGGTCTGCGGGATGGCCGTCGCGGTGCCCGGCGCCCCCACGCCCATGGCGGTCGGCATCTCCGGGCCGGTCGCCCGGTTCGACGACGACCTGCGCGCTCGCGCGGTCGGCGCCCTGCGGACCGCGGCCGGAACCGTCTCCGAGGCGTTGATCGGGTCGCGCGAGCCGTAGTCAGATGGTGAGCTTCGTCGGCGTCGTGCGGTTCGCGCCGTCGCCGCTCGAACCGTCACCGATCTGACCGTCGTTGTTGAAGCCCCAGCAGTACACCGACGCCGCCGACATCGCGCAGGACGTCCCGTTGCCGGTCGAGATCGACGTGACGTCGGTCAGGGTCGAGACCTCGCGGGGGATCTTCACCGAGCCGCCGGTGGAACCGAGCTGGCTGCGGTCGTCGTCGCCCCAGCAGAAGGCCCGGTCGTCGGAGACCGCACAGGTGGTGCCCCAGTCGGTGGAGATGGCCGAGACCCCGCCCAGATTGCCGACCTGGACCGGTGTCTGTCGGGTCTCGCTGGTGCCGTCACCGATCTGACCGTAGGCGTTGGAACCCCAGCACCACGCGTCACCGCCGGCGACCGCGCAGGTCGTCTGGAAGTAGGTGCTGGTGTTGGTGTTCGGGTCGTCGTCATCGGCCGCCTCGTGATAACCGCCGATGGCGATGTCGGTGACGTCGGTCAGCGAGCCGACCTTGACCGGTGCCGATCGCGCGGTCGTGGTGCCGTCACCGATCTGCCCGTTGTCGTTGGCTCCCCAGCAGAACGCCGAGCCGTCCGACACCGCGCAGGTGGTGCCGTAGGCGGTCGCGATGTCGGTGACGACGCCGAGTCCGGGCACCTTGACCGGGGCCGACACCGGGTCGGTGTCGCCGCCGTTGCCGAGCTGGCCGTATTCGTTGTTGCCCCAGCAGTAGGCGTCGGTGCCGGCGACGGCGCACGTGGTGCCCCACCCGGTGGAGATCGCCTTGACGTCGGAGATGGTGCCGACCTTGGTCGCGGCATCCACCGTCGATCCGCTGGCGCCGTTGCCGACCTCGCCGTAATGGTTGTTGCCCCAACAGAATGCGTCGCCCGCGGCGATGGCGCATGCCGTCGAGACGTAGGCGTTCTCGCCGGTGAGGTAGCCGCCCGTGGTGACCGCGGTGGCGTTCGAGACCCCGGTCACCGCGACCGGGCGGGTGTGCGGGGTCGTCGTGCCGTCGCCGAGCTGCCCGGTGTCGTTGTCGCCCCAGCAGTGCACGCTGCCGTTGACCACGGCGCAGCTGCTGCCGAAGTTGGTGCTCACCACCGGCTGGGCGACGGCGGTCTTCTCGGGGTCGTCGACGGTGCTGCCGATGACGGCCAGCCCGACGACGGCCGCGACCACGAGCAGCAGCACGGCGCCGAGCACGCCGGCGACGATCAGCCCGGTCCGCTTCTTCTTTTTCGGCGGGACCGGGGGCATGCCGGGGTAACCGGGCTGGGGGTGGACCGGCTGGGCGTGCGGGCCAGAGAGGTGCGGTGCCGACGAGTACATGGGCTGCGGCCCCGACGGTTTGTTCATCAGCGGTTGCGGGCCGGACGGCCCGGTCATCGTCGCCTGGGGAGGAGGCGTGTACTGGCCGTGGGGTGGGCCGAACTGCTGCTGGGGTCCCGAGGGGTGCGGGGCCGGCGCGCCACCCGTGCCGCCACCGACGAGAGTGGGTGGGGGCACCGAGCCGGCGACCATCGTGTTGCCCTGTGCCGCAGGCGAATCGAGAGCCGCCTGCAATGCCGCCGCGAAACTGCGGCAATCGGGGTACCGGGCCGCGGGGTTCTTCGACAACGCGCGCTGGAACACCGGGTCGAGGTGGGCGAGGTCTCCGCGGAGCCGGCCGATGTGGGGGACCGGACGCTGGATGTGTCCCAGCATCACCGACGGCTCGGACTGACCGACGAACGGAGGCTGCCCCGCGAGCAGTGCGTAGGCGGTGCAGGCCAGCGAGTACTGATCCGATCGCGCGGTGGCGTCGGCTCCCTCGAGTGTCTCCGGGGCCGAGAAGGCGACCGTGCCGATGAAGGAGTGGGTACCGGTCAGATTCGCCGAGCCGGCGAGTTTGGCGATGCCGAAGTCGAGTACGAGGGCGCGCTCGACGGCATTCGTCGCCGGATCGCGGGTGACGAGGATGTTGGCCGGCTTGATGTCCCGGTGCACCACATGATGGCGGTGCGCGTAGTCGAGAGCGTCGGCCACCTGCGAGACGACCGTGGACACCTCGGCCGGCGTCAGGCGCTCCTCGGTGAGGTCCTTGCCGTCGACGTAGCTCATCGAGAACCACGGCGAGCCGTCGGA
The DNA here is from genome assembly GCF_041103195.1 of Gordonia sp. ABKF26. Lineage (NCBI taxonomy): Bacteria > Bacillati > Actinomycetota > Actinomycetes > Mycobacteriales > Gordoniaceae > Gordonia > Gordonia sp. ABKF26. The sequence continues at coordinate 4,651,373 of NZ_JBGCVZ010000003.1, read as the reverse complement.
GATCCCGTACTGGTGGATGGTGATGATGCTGCGATGGTCGAGTTTCGCGGTGGTGCGTGCCTCGTTGGTGAAACGCTGGTTGAAGCCGGGCTGCGCACTGACCGCCGTGGAGATGACCTTCAGGGCCTCGCGTCGTTCCAGCTGCAGGTTCTCGACGAGGTACACCTCGCCCATACCGCCCGCGCCGAGCTGCGAGACCACGCGATAACCGGCGATGTGGGTGCCGGGACTCAACGGCACGGCGTCACCTCTTCCTGAGCTTGGCGAATGAACGGCGCCCAAATGGCCGCTCTCGCAGACGTATGCAGGGACGATACCGAAGCCGAAGGGGTCCGGGGCACCCTTCAACCGGATGACGGAACGCGTCGCTAGAACGTGACCTGGGCAGGGGTGGGACGGTCGTCGGTACCGCCGACGCCGAGCTGCCCGGTGGCGTTGAAGCCCCAGCACCAGAGGTACGACGCCGCGTACGCGCACGAGGTTCGCTCGCCGGTCGAAATCGCACTCACATCGGACAATTGGGGCACCCGGGTGGGCGCGGGGCGGTCGGTCAGGGTGCCGTCGCCGACCGACCCCCAGGCGTTGGCTCCCCAGCAGTACGCGACGCCACCCGCCACCGCGCAGGTGGTGTTCGCCGTTCCGGTGCTGACGGCGTCGACCCCGTCGAGGCCGGTCACGGGCGTCGCCGTCCGGCGGCCGTAGGTGGTGCCGTCGCCGAGCTGCCCGAAGTCGTTGTTGCCCCAGCAATACGCGCTCGCCCCGGCGATCGCGCAGGCGGTGGCGGCACCGGCGGAGACCGTGGTCGCGCCGTCCAGATCGCCGACGCGGGTCGGGCGGGCCCGGTTCGTGGTCGTGCCGTCGCCGATCTGACCGTTGTCGTTGAGTCCCCAGCAGTAGGCGTCGCCGGCCGCGACGGCGCAGGTGAAGTTCACCCCGACGCTGATCGCGGTCACGTCGTCGAGCCCGGCGACGCGAACGGGCCGGTACTGGTTCGCGGTGGAGCCGTCACCGAGCTGGTCGAAGTCGTTGGTGCCCCAGCAGTAGGCCGCGCCTGCCGAGATCGCGCAGGTGGCCCAGTTGGCGGTCGAGATGGCGGTGACGTCGGCGAGACCGGCGACCCGGGTCGGCGTCAGGCGCGCGTCGGTCGTGCCGTCGCCGACCTGCCCGTAGTCGTTGTTGCCCCAGCAGTAGGCGAGTCCCGCGGCGATCGCGCAACTGTTGGGGCCACCGGTGCTGATCGCGGTGACATCGCTGAGATCGGCCACTCGGGTGGGTGTCTGGCGGGCTTCGGTGGTGCCGTCGCCGAGTTGGCCTGCGGTGTTGTCGCCCCAGCAGTAGGCGGTCCCGTCCCGGATCGAACAGGTGGCCCCGAGGCCGGCGCTCAGCTGCGCCTGGGCGTCCGTGGCCGCCAGGGGTGACGACGCGGCGTCGGAGGTGGTCCCGTCGTCGCCGCCGAGGGTGACGACCCCGATCGCGACCGCCGTCGCGAGGAGAGCGACCGCGACGACCGCGGCCAACGCGAGCGGCCACCGGCGGCGGTGCGGCGGCGGCGACGATGCCGGCGGCGTCGGGGACGAGACCGTCGGAGGCGGCGTCGTCTGTGGTCGCGGTGTGATGACCTGCGTCGCAGGTGTGACGAGCGTGCGTGACCGGTCGTCGGTTCCGGCCCGTTGAAGCGCGGCGTGTAGCTCTGCGGCGAATGCGCGGCAGGTGGGGTATCGGTCCAGGGGGCCGCGAGCGAGCGCACGGTCGAAGACGGGGTCGAGAGCGCCGAGCTCCGGCCGGTGGCTGCCGATCGGCGCCGGGCGCGTCGTGAGCTTCGCGACGATGTGCCGGGTCTGCGTATCGGCGTCGAACGGCGTTGCGCCGGAGAGGAGTTCGTAGGCCGTGCAGGCCAGGGCGTATTGGTCCGACGCGGGGCCCGCCGGTTTGCCGTCGAGGATCTCCGGCGCGGCGTACACAAGAGTTCCCACGAACGACGACGGCGCGGTCAGCGTGGTGGCGGTGGTCAGCTTCGCGATCCCGAAGTCGAGGACGACCACGCGGTCGAGGGCGTCGTCCATCGCGCGGCGCGTGACCATGATGTTGCCGGGCTTGATGTCGCGGTGGATCACGCCGTGTTCGTGCGCGTAGTCGACCGCATCGGCCACCCGGTGGACCACGGCCACCACCTCGTCCGGGCGCAGCGAGGCGCGGCGGAGGTCCCGGCCGTCGAGGTAGGTCATCGTGAACCAGGGGTCGCCGTCGGTGACGCCGTAGTGGTAGATCGTCACGATCGCGGGGTGGTCCAGGGCCGCCGCGGTCTGCGCCTCACGGCTGAATCGCCGCGCGAACTCCTCGTCGACGGTCTCGGCGATCGAGATCACCTTCAGCGCCTCACGACGACGCAGCTGCGGATTCTCGACCAGGTACACGGTGCCCATCCCGCCGCTGCCCAACCGGGTGATCACCGGGTAGCCGGCGACCTGGACTGGCTGGGCGGCCATGAGCGCCTCCTGGTGGCGTGACCTGTGTTGCGACGACGATAGCCCCTCCCGAGGCCGTCCTGCCCGGACACGGCACTTGTTCATCCGAACGTCATGGCACAATGCTCGACGTGGCAAACAAAACTGGCGCTGACACATCCACCCCCGGCGAAGCGGGTGCCGGCACCGGCAAGGTCGTCGAATCTGCCAAGGGCAAGAAGCAGTATGTCGACAACGGCTGGCCGCAGGACGACAACGGCGACGCGGCCGAGCACGCCGTCTCCGAACTCGCGACGCACATCCCCGGTGCGCTGTCGCCGTTCGGCGACACCGAGTTCCCCCTCCCGGTCGACGACCTGCCGTTCGTGCAGTCGAAGACCGTCGTCAACCGCTGACACCGATGCCGCCCACCGGAACTGACGAAGGTGGGTCGGACTCGCGCGGGCTCGCAGAGGCCGGCGGCTCACGACTGAGCCACCTCGACGCCTCCGGGTCGGCCCGCATGGTCGACGTCGGTGCCAAGGCGTCGACGAGGCGTCGCGCCGTCGCCGCCGGTACGTTCCGGACCACCGCCGAGGTGATCGGCCTCCTCAGTGAGTCGAGGCTGCCCAAGGGGGATGTGCTCGCCACGGCTCGCATCGCCGGGATCATGGCGGCAAAACGGACCGACGAGCTGATCCCGCTGTGCCATCAACTGGCGCTGTCGTCGGTCGAGGTCGATTTCGCGATCGGTACCGAGACGATCGAGGTGACCGCCACCGTGGCCACCTCCGGTCAGACGGGCGTCGAGATGGAGGCCTTGACCGCGGTCGCCGTCACCGGACTGACCTTGCACGACATGGTCAAGGCCGTGGACCGGCGGGCGCAGATGGACGGGATTCGCCTGCTCGCCAAGACCGGGGGCAAGTCGGGGGACTGGTATCGCGATCCGGCTGACCCAGCCGATGACTGACCCGCAGCCCCCTCGCGTCGCGCGCGTCGTCGTCGCATCGAACCGCGCCAGCACCGGCGTCTACGCCGACCGTTCCGGTCCGATCATCGAGGCCTGGCTTGCCGAGCAGGGGTTTTCGGTCGACGAGTGCGACGTCGTGGCCGACGGCCCGCCGGTCGGCGACGCCATCCGCGCCGCGGTCTACGCCGAGGTCGATCTCGTGATCACCACGGGCGGAACGGGCTTGACCCCCACCGACCGGACACCCGAACAGACCCGTCCGCTGCTCGACGTCGAGATCCCGGGTCTGGCCGACGCGATCCGCTCGGCGGGCCTGCCGAAGGTGCCGACCGCCGTCCTCTCACGCGGGCTGGCCGGTGTGGCGGGGACGACGCTCGTCGTGAACCTGCCCGGCTCGACGGGCGGGGTCCGTGACGGACTGGGCGTGCTCGCCGGCGTCGTCCACCACGCACTCGATCAGATCCGCGGAGGCGACCACCGATGACCGGAGATCCCGCCACCCGGGTGGTGCACACCGGGGTCGTGGACGAGGCGATCACGCTGGCCGAGCACGAGGCGATGGTTGCCGACGCCGCCGACGGCAAGGCCGGGGCGGTGGTCGGATTCGTCGGCGCCGTCCGCGACCACGACGGCGGACGAACCGTGACCGCCCTGCACTATTCGGGACATCCCACGGCCGCGACGGTCCTGGCCGAGGTCGTCGAACAGGTCTCCGCGGTCGACGGCGTGCGCGCGGTCGCCGTGTCCCATCGGATCGGCGACCTCGCGATCGGCGACATCGCGTTCGTGGTGGCGGTGGCTGCCGACCATCGCCGAGCCGCGTTCGAGACCTGCTCGCGCCTCGTCGACGAGGTCAAGGCCCGGCTACCGGTCTGGAAACATCAGTTCTTCGACGACGGCACCGACGAATGGGTCAATTCGGCCTGAGGCCGCCCCCGCTGGTTGAGCTTGTCGAAACCCCATTGGAAAAGGGCCCCGCACGGATGGTTCATCGTGCGGGGCCCTTCGTCTGGGTCCCAGATCGGGCGTGGAGCAGGGATCAGGGGTTGGGCAGCAGGTGCTTGTTGTCGTTGAACAGCTTGATCTGGTCCTGGTTCAGCGAGACTCCGCTGTCCTTGGCCGCCTGCCAGAGGTTCTTGATCTCGGGGCTGACGCCGGCCTCGGTGAGGGCGTCGGTGACCTGCTTGGCGACGTCGTCGGTGGTCTTGGCCAGGTCGACGCTGCCGTTGCCGCCGGGGAGGACCGGAGCGATCTCACGCGGGGTGTCGGTCGGCGCGCTGCGCGGGGTCGAGCCCGAGAGGCCGGTGCCGCAGGTGGGCCATGCGCCCTTGCCCTGCGATCCGAGGACGCGCTCGGCGACGACGATCTGCTCTTCGCGCGAGGCCTGATCGGCGGTCGGGGCGAACTCGCCGCCACCGTGGCCGGACCAGGTGCTCGGGGAGAACTGTAGGCCGCCGTGGTAGCCGTTGCCGGTCGCGATGGCCCAGTTGCCACCGGACTCGCACTGCGCGACCTGGTTCCACTCGGCGTCGGTGGCCGCGTTGGCGGTACCGGTGCCCAGGAGGGCTGCTCCGCCGCCGAGGACTGCGCCGGTGAGGGCGACCTTGGTGATGGTCTTGGCGGCCGTGCTGGTCGTCTGCTTGCGATGACGTCCGGACATGTGTGTATTTCCTCTCTCCACGCGCCTACGAAGTCAGCTGTCGGGTTCGAGCGAGAGGTGCTCGGCCCCGGTTGTCGTGGCGGTTGCCGCGACTTCCGGGACTTAACCCCGAGGACACCTGGTGTGGTGCCCGGTCTCAGGGGATGAGGTTGGGTCCCCCGTCCTCGTTCCCAGATTGCTTGTCGTTCCCACCGGCGGAACGAGGCTCGGCGCGGCCGGTGGGACGTTATGTCTTGGTTGCTGTGTCGTGACCTCCGAGGAGGACGCTTCGTACAGTACGTCGTTCGTTGGACTGAATCACCTGCTTGAACGCAAGCGATTTTCGGCCCGGATCCGGGTCTTCCGACCCACTCCGGCCGTCATCCCAGTTCAACGGGTTAGTGGCCGTCCCGTGCCCATCCTGTTACCGGGCCGTGATGTGACTAAGGTCACAAGGGGGCTGTGGCGTCAGCCACCGGCAAACGGGGGGAGGACGTCGAGTGTGGTGCACGTGCCGAGCGCACGCGTCCGATCGGAGAACGCGACCTCGTCGCGTAGATACGAGCAGCGTTCGAGAACCGTGGCGAGGGAGGGGTTTCCGGCCGCGAGGGTCTCCTCCAGGGCGCGGAGGGTGGTCGACGGATCGACGTCGACAACCGTCTCCTCGGCGCCGGCCGCGGCGCGCGCGGCCGCGAAGAATCGCACTGTGAGCTGCATCGGATGCGAGCCTAGCCGCCGATCGCCGACATCGGCCGATCCGGTTGCCGGAAGCCGGCCACGTTCACCTCGTGGCCGGGGGCCTTCGCCCACATGCTCGCGCGCCAGAGCTGCGCCAGGGCCGCGTCGATCTCGTCGTCGGGGAGCGTGCGCAGTGCGGTCCGGATGTCGGTCTCCGTCGTCGCGAAGAGGCAGTTGCGCAGCGAGCCGTCGGCGGTGAGGCGGGTGCGGTCGCAGTCGCCGCAGAACGGCTGGGTGACCGAGGCGATGACTCCGACACGGGCGGGCCCCTGTGGCCCGTCGTGGCCGCCCACGAGCCAGGTGGCGGCCGGAGCGCTCCCGCGTGGCGCGGGGTCGGGAAGCAGGGTGAAACGCTCGCGCAGCGTCGTCAGGATCTCTCGGGCCGTGACCATCTGCGCCCGCTGCCACGCGTGGTCGGCGTCGAGCGGCATCTGCTCGATGATCCGCAGCTCATAACCGTGCTCGAGGCAGTAGGCGAGCAGGTCGGGCACTCCCGCGAGGTCCGCGCGGTCGGGCACCACGGCGTTGACCTTGACCGGATCGAGTCCCGCGCGCCGTGCCGCGGCCAGGCCGTCGAGCACGTCGGTCAGACGGTCCCGGCGTGTGATCTCCGCGAAGCGGGCCGGGTCGACGGTGTCCAGCGAGACGTTGATGCGGTCGAGCCCGGCGTCGACCAGGCCGTCGACCCGCCGGGGCAGTCCCAGGCCATTCGTGGTCATCGCGAGCTCGGGGGCCTGCGGCAGGCAGGCCACGGCCGCGATGATGTCCTCCAGGTCGCGGCGCAGCAGTGGTTCACCGCCGGTGAACCGGATGCGTTCGATGCCGAGGTCGCGGACCGCGACCGTCAGGACCCGGATCAGTTCGTCGGTGGACAGCACCTGGTCGGTGGGCATCCAGTCGAGTCCCTCGGCCGGCATGCAGTACGAGCAGCGCAGATTGCAGCGGTCGGTGACCGAGACCCGGAGATCCTTCGCCACCCGGCCGAATGTGTCGCGCAGCGGACCCTCGGACGGCACGTCGGATGCCGCTGCCTCCCGCGGAGAGCGGGGCAGTGGCAGGCCGAGGCCGACCGTGCTCATGTGGTTGCCGTCATGCTGCGGGGAGACTCACTTCCGGGTGGGGTCCTTACGTGCCTCGAGGGCGCGGAAGGTGCTGGCGTGGAAGACCAGGGGTTCGACATCGGGATCGGCGCGCAGGGACTCGATCTCCAGCAGTACGACGGTGTGGTCGCCGGCCTGGATCTCGTTGTGAATCGTGCACGACAGGTGTGCGGCGGCGTCGGGCACGAACACCGCACCCCGGTCGGTGCTCAGCGGCGTGATGCCGTCGAAGCGGTGCTCCGACGATCCCGCGAGCTGCTTGCACAGCTCGATCTGGTCGCCGGCGAACACGCTGACCCCGATGGCCGGTGCGGTGCGGATCCGCGGCCAGGTCGTCGAGGTGTTCTGCACGCAGACCGAGACGAGTGGCGGGTCGAGCGAGACGGTGGTGAACGAACTCGCCGCCATTCCGATCAGGGTGGTCGTATCCCCGTCGCGCTGTTCGCAACACACCGCCACGACGCCGGACGGGAAGCAGCTGTAGGCATCCCGCAGTGCCCGCTCGTCGGAGACGGGGGAGAGGTCGGGGGTGGTGTCGATGGTTGTGGTCACGGTCCTCACCTGGCTCGGCGTCCGGCACGGAGTGCGTACACCAGGCCCAGGACGAAACCCAGCGGTGCGCACATGGTCAGCAGGTAGACGGCGGTCGGTGCGGTGTCGCCGTCGGTGACCAACGGTGTGAGGAACAACGCCACGATCGCCAGAATTCCGATTCCGAACACAACCCCGGCCGCCTGCAGCAATCGCGGGGACGACGTCTTCTGCATACCTGCCACGGTAGTGCAACGCCGAGCGCTTCGACGCCGCGCGATACGCGCCCGCCGGGTAATGGTGTGACCCCGGGGTGGGGCGTTGGCTACGATGGTCGATGCAGGCGCCTTGCATCCGTCTGGGCCCGCACGGCATCCGCCGTCCGGACCGCCGAGATGGGTGACGGCGTCTTTTGTCGTGACAGGTCGTTTTTCGACAGTTCGAGAACAGATGAGGGTGAGCACAGTGCCGACCGGCAAGGTGAAGTGGTACGACGCGGACAAGGGCTTCGGCTTTCTCTCCCAGGAGAGCGGTGAGGACGTCTACGTGCGTTCGGCAGCGTTGCCCGACGGGGTCGAGGCGCTCAAGCCGGGGCAGCGCGTCGAGTTCGGCATGGCCGCCGGTCGTCGCGGACCGCAGGCATTGAGCGTGAAGGTCCTCGAGCCCGCACCCAGCGTCTCCAAGAACGTGCGTGAAGCCGCCCGCAAGGACGTCAAGCGGCACACACCCGACGAGCTGCACGGCATGGTCGCCGACCTCATCACCCTTCTGGAGGGCAAGGTCCAGCCGGACCTGCGCAAGGGCCGGTACCCCGACCGCAAGACCGCGCAGCGGATCTCCGAGGTCGTGCGGGCCGTCGCGCGGGAGCTCGACTCCTGACGACCTAGGCGTCCGGCGCGGTCTGCACCGCGAGTTCGCCGCGGGGCAGGACCTCGTCGGCGGGGGAGAGTCGCGCGGACGCGGAGATGACGGTGAATCCGATCAGCACCCGGTCCGGCACCGACCGCAATGTCAGCGTGTAGGTGCTGTCCGACCCCTGCGGCTGCTCGTCTTCGACGAGCCCGCGCGGCGTCTGGTAGACGGCCGCGAGATTCCACGGGCCCTGCGCGATCTCGCTCGAGACGGTCAGCATGACCGTCGACCCGACCGGCACCGGGACCGTCGCGGTCTCGCGCGGCGCGGTGATCTCCGGATCACAGGCGGTCAGCATCAGGTCGCACCACCAGCGCGGATCGACCGTGTGCAAGTCGTCGCCGACCGCGACGTGCAGGTAGGGCTGGTCGTCGGAGCTCGCGTTGCGGGTCAGCAGGAACACCGACGTCCCCACCACCGCCACGAACAGCACGACGACGATCGCGATGATCGACAGAGCCTTCTTCTCACCACTGCTGATCACTGACGTCGCTGTCCTGTCTGGTAGTTCGGCGGGTGGTCGCCGGGGCTGTACGGGCGCTCACCCCGGTTCTCGAAGGGGGCGGTCGACGGTGTCCGGGTGGGCATGCGAGCCGTCGACGGCCGTTGGCTGTGCGGTCGGGTGTCGGCGTCGGCCGGGCCGGTCCGGATGTCCGATCGGGCACCGGCGGCACGGAAGGCGACTGTGGGTGCGGCGTGGTCGGGGCGTCGGCCGCCCAGACCGGGGACCAGCGACTTGCCGCGGGTGGTCATCACGGTCTGCAGCAGCCCGAGTCCGAGCAGCACGGACACGACGGTGAACCCGATCCACAGGGTCGGCGGCAACAGGACCCCGAGGGAGGCGCCGAACACCCACGACAGCTGCAGCACCGTCTCCGACCGGCCGAACGCCGAGGCGCGGGACTCGTCGGGGAGATCGTCCTGGATGGATGAGTCGAGGCACACCTTGCCGATCGCGCTGGTGCCGGAGGCGACCAGGGCCGCGACTGCGGCTGCGGCGATGTTGCCGAAAATCGCGGCCAGCACCGCGACGACGAAACAGGCGGCTGTCGCCCCGACGACGATGTTCGGCGGGTTCTTCAACTCGAGGCGGGTGCCGACGCCGTTGCCGATCATGTTGCCGACGCCGGCCGCGGCACCCACCGCGCCGAGCAGCAGGAGTTGGGTCCAGTCCGACGCGTCGCCCTGCTGGGCCTTGGCGTAGAACGCCACGAAGAGCGTCAGGAAGCCCGTCAGGATGCGGATCGTGCCGTTGCCCCACAGGCCCGCGACGACCTTGCGGCCGAGCGGCTGGCGCATCTTGGCGGCGATCATCTTGGCGCCGTCCCGGGCGCTCGTCGGCTGATCGGCGTCGCCGGGCGCCGACCGTGCGGGTTCGCCGTGGTAGGTGAGGGTCGTCGGGATCTCGCCCTCGGTGGACTCCACCCAGGACGGGATGCGCATGCACAGATACGCACCGGCCCCGGCGACCACGGCCAGCCACACCATGGCGCCCGGCAGATGCAGCGGGAGCACCTGGCCGAGCAGGAACTCGATGGCGGCGGCGACCGCGCCACCCACGATCGTGCCGCCGATCAGGCCGAAGGTGGTCAGCCGGGAGTTCACCCGCGGCAGATCGATGGTCGGCGGCACCACGCGCGGCGTGACGGCCGACTTGAGGACGCCGAAGGATTTCGACAGCACCAGCAGGCCCAGGGCGCAGGGATAGAGGACCCACGGGTCGTACTCCAGCTGCTGCGTCACGTCGTTCCACTGGACGTTGGCCATGATCAGCAGGGCCAGGACGACACGCAGACCGAAGGTCGTGGCCATGGCGATCCGGCGGCCACGCTGCAACCGGTCGAGGAGAGGTCCGATCAATGGCGCGATCAGCGCGAAGGGCGCGATCGTCAGCGCCAGGTACAGGGCGACGTTGGTCTTCGACTCGCCGGTTGCCGCGGCGAAGAACAGCGTGTTGGCGAGCGCGACGGCCATCGCGGCGTCGGCGGCGAAGTTCGCGATCACCGGCAGCGTCAGCGCGGTGAGGCCCGACTGGTCGGCGCCGTCGGCGGTGGCCGCCTGATGGATCTTGCCGATTCCCTTGCCGGTCAGCTCGCGGCTCCGCATCGCCGCGACCCGCATCACCGTCAGCTTCTTCGGCGTCCGGCCGCCACCGCTCTGGGGCCCGTGCTCGGTCGGCATCGCCCGGGTCTGGTCCTCCGAGGGCGGCCGGCCGCGGTCGTCGAGCGGCGGGAGATGCGGATTGTGCGTGGGCGGGGGGAGGTAGGCATTGCGGCCGGGGCCCGGGCCGGCCGGTGGCTCTCCCCATCCCGGTGCCGGTCGACGGGTGCGCATCTGTCGTGTCTCGTCGGCCGGATAGTTGGTCGAACCGGGGTGCTGTGCGGCGCGGCGCGCGCGACCGTCGGGTGGTGGCTGCTGGGGATGCTGGTTCGCGGGACCCCTGGGGGCCCCGCGCCCCTCGTCGTGTCGGGAACTCCGTGGGATCACGCTGACGATTGTTCCTCATCTCCGGCCGAGGTCGCTTGAAGCGGGTCGGTTGTGTGGCACACGTCGGCGATATTGCACACTGGAGCGGTGACTCTGGTTGGTGACGGCGAACGACACGGTGACGGCGAACGGCTCCTGGCGGCCGTCGACATCGCGCGTGCCGCGCTGCTCGACGAAGGTCAGCGGCCGGGCGCGCATCGGCGCAGTGTGGCCGAGGGCGACTGGGCCGCCGCGCACTACTTCGACGCCGAGCTCGCGGGTTACCGGGGCTGGCAGTGGTGCGTCGTGCTGGCGGGCTCCCCGGGCAGTGACGAGATCACGCTCAGCGAGGTCGTGTTGCTTCCCGGTGACGGTTCGTTGCTCGCGCCGCCGTGGGTGCCGTGGGCGGAGCGGGTCGCCTCCGGAGACCTGGCCCCGGGTGATCTGCTCGCCGCCGAACCCGATGATCCGCGGCTGGTGCCGAATCAGATCGACACCGGCGACGAGTTCCGCTTCGATTCCGAGTCCGTCGAACCCGACGACATCGGTCAGGTCGCGGGCGAGCTGGGACTCGGCCGCAAGCGGCTGCTGAGCCCGGAGGGACGCGCCGACGCCGCGCAGCGCTGGTACGACGGCGACTTCGGGCCCGGCTCGGAGATGGCCCAGGCCGCGCCGTTCTCCTGCTGCACGTGCGGCTTCTATGTTCCCCTCGCCGGCGCGCTGCGGGCCGGGTTCGGTGCGTGTACCAACGAATTCGCCGCCGACGGACGCGTGGTCTCGGCCGAGTACGGCTGCGGTGCGCATTCGGACGTGCAGGGGCCCAAGGGCAACGGCTCGCCGGCCTATGACGCCTACGACGACGGCGCGATCGAGGTCGTCGCCATCTCCCGGGACGCGGAACCGGCGCGGACCTGATCCGGCGCACCCCGACCGTGAGCGACGACCCGTTCGGCACCGCGGTACTCCGGTCGTCGACCCTGGACGCCTGGGCCGCATCGCCCACCCGGCTCGCCGAGGACGCGGCGGCCGAGTCGGATCTGGTGACCGTCGGGTATCGCGATCGGTTGTTGACCGAAGTGGCCGCGAACGCCGCCGACGCCGCATCGGCGGCCGGTGTCGCGGGGCATCTCGCCGTCTGGGTGGACGGTGATGAACTGCATGTCGCGAACACGGGCGCCCCGCTGACCGATGCGGGCGTGCGTTCGCTTGCCGCGCTGCGGGTCTCGGCGAAGGTGTCCGGCGAACCGGGTGATCGGCAGATCGGGCGGTTCGGAGTCGGCTTCACCGCGACCGCGACGGTTGCCGATCGTGTCGAGATACGTTCCCGCACGGGGTCGGTGGTCTTCGACCGGGCCGCAACGCTGGACGCGGTGCGCGAGGCGGGGATGACCGTCGGTTCGAGCGCGGGCGTGCCGGTCCTCCGTCTGGTGTGGCCGACGAACCGGGAACCGGCACCGGGTTTCGACACCGAGGTGGTCCTGCACCTCCGCGTGGATCCCGGTCCGCTCGTCGAGACGATGCCGGCGCAGGCGTCGGACCTCATCGTCGAACTGACTGCACTACAACGGATCACGGTCGGCGACATCGAGGTGTCGGCGGAGCGGATGGCCGGTCCGGACGTCGACGACGAGGCTGCGCGGTCGGTGCTGACGACGGTGTCCATCGCCGGTGATCTCGCATCGACCGGCCTGCCGGCGACACGACGGTGGCTCGAGGTCGCACGAGGCGGCACACGCTGGCTCGTCGACGCCGACGGTGAACCCGGGCCGGCCGGTGACGTCCTGCGCGCACCCACCCCCACCGACATCGAACTCAGCCTGCCGTGCCGGTGCATCACCGACCTCGCCCTCACGCCCGACCGGCGACACCTCCATCCGCGTGCCGAGATCGGCGACGCGGCAGCGGGTTACGTCGATCTGATCCGGCTCGTCGAACCGACACGCCGAGTGCGCCTGATCCCGGAGCTGCATCTGGCGCGGAACCCCGACGACGCGCGGCTCATCGAGGCGGTCCGGCGCGAACTCCGGGACGCCGCTTGGCTTCCGGCCGCAGCCGGTGCCGACCTGGTGCCGCCGCGTACGGTGATGCTCGTGGGTGTGACCGATCGGCTCGCGGACACCCTGGGCGAACTCTTCGGCGACCTGCTTCATCCGGATCTCTCACTGACACAGCACCTCCCGGCGCTGGGTCGGCTGGGGGTGTCGGAACTGGGACTTGCGGAGCTGGCCGAACGGCTCGTCGGCATCGAACGCGACCCGGCGTGGTGGTACGACCTGTACGACGCCCTGGCGCCGCTGGTGTCGACCGGGCGCGAGGTCGAGGAGCTCGGTGCCCTGCCCATCCCGCGGTCGGACGGGCGGACCGCGATCGGGGTTCGCGGCCTGTTCGTCAGCGACCGGATCTCGACGCCGATGCGGTGGATTCCCACCGTGCATCCCGAGGCCCGCCACGAGTTGCTGACGCGACTCGGTGTCGCGGACCTGACCGTGGCCGAGGCGCTCGCGGACCCGGCGTTGCGCAGTCTCGTCGAGGAGGTCGACTTCGAGGCGGCCGACGACGGACTCGCCGCCGAGGTGTGCGCCGTGCTCCGTGCCGACCCGGATGCGCCGGTCCCGTCGTGGCTGTCGGCGCTCGCGCTGCCCGACGCCGACGGTGAGCTGCGGCCGGCCGATGAACTCCTGCTGCCCGGCAGTCCGCTGCTCGAGGTCCTCGTCGACGACCACCCGTTCGGTGTCGTCGACACCGAGATGGTCGCGGAGTGCGGGGCGGAGCCGTTGCGCCGGATCGGCGTCGGATGGGGGTTCGTCACCGTCGACGACGACCTGCCCGTCGGGCCCGAGCATGACCTCCCCGATGAGGAGGACTGGTGGGAAACACTCGCCGATGCTCCGGAGAAGCTCAGTGCGGTCCGGGATCTCGATCTGATCGACGAGGGGAGCTGGCCGGCGGCGCTGACCATGATGGCCACCGACGAACGGATCAGGCCGCTGTTGGCCGACCGCGCCGGTTACACCGCCTGGTGGTTACGACGCCACGCCGAGGTCGACGGGCTGCTGCTGGGGGAGTACCGATCGCCGTCGGATGACGTCCTGCAGAACATCATCGACCCCCTCGACCACCCGTACGCCGACGAACTCGGCGGCGCCCTCGCCCGTCTGGAACCCGACTCCACCGACGACGCGACGTTGCTGCTGACCCGACTCGGCGATCGGGCCCGGACGATCAGCGCGGGTGCCGCGGTGTCGGTGCACGCGGCCGTCGTGGCCGCATGCCGGCGCGGTGTCGTCGACCCGCATGAGGTCGAGGTGCCGGAACGCGTGCGCACACTGGCCGGTGAGGCCGCCGACCGCGCGGTGGTCGTCGACCGGCCCTGGCTCCTCCAGGTGCTCGCCGACGACGAGTGCGTGCTCGCCGGCTCGACGGTGGTCGCATCCGACGCCGACCTCCTGGGCACGCTGCTGGACCTGCCGCTCGCGAGCGAGGAGTACTCGGCATCGGTGTCCGCGCCCGGTGAGGCGGTGGGTTGGTCTCACCCCGACGTGGTGCGTTTCGGGGCCCTCCGCGGTGTCGAGGTGCCGCACGCGGAGGTCCGGCTGCACGACGAACTGTGGGTCACGGTGCGCGACAACGACACCGACCGTGAGGCCCGGGTCGAGTGGTGGGTCGACGCCGCGGGTGTCACGCACCTCGAGAAGCGCCGGCATCGATCCCGGCGGTGAGAATCGACGCGAGCTGGCGGTAGGCGGCCGCGTCGTCGAGCCCGGTCGCCGCCCACACCTCGCGGCGTTGGATCCGGCTCATCATCGATGACGCCAGGTCGGCGGCGAACGCGGCGTCGACGTTGCGGAACTCACCCGCCGCGACCCCGTCTGCGATCAGCGCCTGGACTCGCGAGGACGCTGCCGCGGTGTTGCGCTCGTACAGCGCGCGAGCGGGTTCGAACGCGTCGAGGTCGCGCATGAACGCCTCCGATGCCGGTGCGAGTGCCTCGCCGACCGCGACGAGGTAGGCGACGACCCGGTCGCGCGGACCCGTCGACGCTGCGACCCGGGCCTCGACCTGCTCGGTCGCGGTGCGGAAGAAGTGGGTCACGGTCGCGGTGACCAGTTGTTCCTTGCTGGCTGCGAGCGTGTAGAGCGTCGACTTCGAGCATCGGAGTTCGGCCGCGATGGAGCCGATCGACAGGTGGGCGAATCCCTCGCGCAGGATCAGTTCGAGCAGGGCGTCGAACAGCGCTGCCCTGCGGCGGGTCGCGAAACCCTGGTTCGGCATGCAAGAATAGTACCGCGAGAAGGACTTGAGTACTAGTTTGGTTATCTGTTGCTGTTACCTGGAGGTCTGAGATGCCGGTCGATCGTCTGCTCCCCAACGACGAGGCGCGCGACCTGATCGCGCTGGTCCGCGACATCGCCGACAAGCGCATGGCGCCCATCGTCGATCAGCACGAGAAGGACCGTCAGTATCCCGAGGGGCTGTTCGCCGAACTGGGCGAGGCGGGGCTGCTCGGCCTGCCGTACCCGACGGACTGGGACGGTGGCGGCCAGCCGTACGAGGTCTACCTCCAGGTGCTCGAGGAACTCGGCGCGCGCTGGGCCGCGGTCGCGGTCGCGGTGAGTGTCCACGGGCTGGCCTGCCACCCGCTGTTCAACTTCGGTACCGACGAGCAGAAGCAGCAGTGGTTGCCGGATCTGTTGAACGGCAAGCTGATCGGCGCCTACAGTCTCAGCGAACCGCAGGCCGGCTCGGACGCCGCAGCGCTCGCGTGCCGCGCCGTGCCCGGCGATGGCGGCTATTCGATGACCGGTGCGAAGGCGTGGATCACGCACGGTGGTATCGCCGATGTGTACAACGTCTTCGCTCGTACGGGTGAGGGTTCCAAGGGGGTGTCCTGCTTCTTCGTCGCTCGGGACACCGACGGGCTCAGCTTCGGCAAGCCCGAGGACAAGATGGGCCTGCACGCGGTCCCGACGACCGGCGCCACCTACGACGACGCGTTCATCGAGGAGGGCCGTCGGCTCGGGTCGGAGGGACAGGGGCTTCAGATCGCCTTCTCCGCTTTGGATTCGGGGCGTCTGGGCATCGCGGCGGTGGCGACCGGTCTGGCGCAGGCTGCGCTCGACGCCGCCGTCGATTACGCGCAGGAGCGAGCCGCGTTCGGCCGCAAGATCATCGACCACCAGGGTCTGTCGTTCGTGCTGGCCGACATGGCCGCCGCGGTCGATTCGGCCCGCGCGACCTATCTCGACGCCGCTCGGCGCCGCGACGCCGGCATCGACTACACGCGCGCGGCCGCGACCGCCAAGCTCGTCGCCACCGACGCCGCGATGAAGGTGACCACCGACGCGGTCCAGGTGTTCGGCGGGTACGGCTACACGCGCGACTTCCCGGTGGAACGCTACATGCGCGAGGCCAAGATCACCCAGATCTTCGAGGGCACCAATCAGATTCAGCGACTGGTGATCGGTCGGTCGCTGGCGCGGTGAGTTCGCCGAGCATCGCTGTTCAGCGCGGGTTGTAGTAGAATGCGCGGTCGTCGAGTCGCCGGAACCTCGGTCCGCCGAGCCTGATCATCAGCCGCAGGATCGCGGGGATGCGGGCGTACACCGCATCGCGGTCGGCGCCGACGAGTCCCTTCGCCATCAGCGGGCACGTACGAAGTGTCTCGGCCAGACCGGCGCGTCTGCTCATCTTCTCCTCGAAGGCGTCCCAGTCCGGCAGTGTCAGCCGACGCTGCACGATCGCGATCGCGTCGGTCTCCTCGTGGGCGAGGTGCCGGCCGAGAACCTCCTCGGTGCGCAGCAACGCCTCCGCGAGAGCGGCGCGGCCGGCGGCGTCGGCGTGTTCGGCCATCCGCGCGAAGCCGGCCGCGCACTCCTCGAGCAGTGGATCGATCTCGTCGTGCTCGGCCTCCATGGCCTCGAGTACCTCCCGCTCGGTGCTGTCGCATCGCTCGAGCAGCAGCGGCCACAGTTCGAGATCTTCGCCGGTGTGGTGGTGGTGCAGCGCGTGCGCGAACATCGTCCATCGCCGGGCGAGTGCTCGCCACGTCCCAGCGTCGTCGATGGGTGTGACCGGCACGGTGGCGGCGAAGTCGGCGAGGTCACGCCGGAAACCGTGATGTAGGACGTACATCATGAACGGGTCGATCGGCCCGTCGGGCGCTGCGGCCTGCCCGGGGAGGAACAGCTGGATCGGGTGAGCGGTGTGGGCGGGGTGCGTGGTCATCGGCGGTGTCCTCATCGGTACGGGGTCGGGCTGTGTCGATGACAACTGTCGGCGGTGACGCTTGTGACGTACTTGCAGGCGACTTGGGCGACGCCTGATTCGGGCCGGTGTCCCGCGGTGCGTGTCGATCGAACAGACGACGGATCGCGCCCGGATAGGGTGGCGGAATGTTCATCTCTCCGACGACGATCGACGAGAACATTCTGAACTGGGTCGTCGAGAACCGTTCGGAGCCATGGATCTCGATCGCCGAAGTGGTGACTCTGCTCGGGAACACCGTGACGATGACGGTGTTGACCTTGGCGGCCGTGGTCGCGCTCGCCGCGACACGACACCGGGTCGACGCCGTCTTCGTCGGCGCCGGAGTGCTTTCCGGTTATGCGGTGATGCAAGCGCTCAAGTACTCGTTCGCGCGGGACCGCCCGCCCGTCGAGGACCGCCTGCTCAACATCGACACCTTCTCGTTCCCCTCCGGGCACGCGATGATGACGATGGTCGTGTTCGGGCTGTTCGCCGTCGCAGCGTTTCGCTGCTTCGCCTGGGTGCGATCGCATCGCTGGGTCCTGGTGATCGCACCTGTGCTGTCGATCCTCGTCGGCCTCACCCGAATACAGCTCGCCGTGCACTGGGCCACCGACGTCGTGTCCGGATGGGTGTTCGGGGCGATCTGGGTCGTACTGTGCACGTGGGTCCTGCTTCGGTACGAATCGCGACGCGGCACGGGCGATCTCGCCGGGGATCGGCAATAGGTCAGGCTGAGCCGTATCCGCCTCTCCATTTCTAGGAAGGGGCAGTTCGGTTCGATATGCGACTCATGCTGCCCCCTGCTCGTTGCGGCTCGGTCGGGTGGCAGGGGAACTGTGGCCGACAGTTCGATCAGAGTGATGTCAACATCGTCAGACCGGATGCAAGCCAACAACCAAGCTCACTGCGTCCACTTTCCAGAGGACCTCACACGCCTGGGGCACTGTGGAGTTGTCAAAGGACTGCTGCGGTCCCGGGCAAGTTCCGGGTGCGAAGGTGCTACGCGAAAGTGTGTGTCGGCAGACTGCTGTCGGTGGTGTGGTCAGGCGGCGTCGTCGAGTCGCATGGTGCGTCGGTTATAGGCAGGGAGTGGTCGGCGTTGTGAGTCGATGGTGGCGGGCGGGACAAGCCAGGGGTGTCGGTCGAAGCCCATCACGACGTCCCAGCCATGGTGATGCACCTGGGTGTGACAGCGCTGGCACAGCAGGCAACCGTTGTCGAGGTCGGTGGGTCCGCCGTCGGCCCAGTGCTCGATGTGATGCACCTGGGTATGCGATGGGGGTGCACCGCATTTGATGCAGCAGGTGTCGCGCACGATCACTGCTCTACGTAGATGAGCCGGGAACAGGCGGTGGGTGTGCCCCATCTGTAGCGGTACGCCCTCGCCGTCGAGGATGATCTCCGTCAGCGACCCGTCACACGACACCTGTTTGGCGACCGCCTGCGACACCGATCCCGTCCACGGCAATGATGCGGGATCAGCGCCGGCGGCGGGGATGGTCACCATGAGTTGCGTACGGGGAGAGCCGACGCTGTCGAGTGTGGCGCCGAAAGCGGCTTGATCGAGGATCAACTCGAATGCATCCGCTCGACGCTGCTCTGCGGTACGTCGATCCTCGGCGCCGTCGGGTTCGGGGCGCGGGCAGGATCGTTCGTCGATCATCGACAGGAACTTTTCCCCGACCACCTGGGTGACGTCGACCCGGATGTCGACACGGCCGTCGTCAGTGGTGTGCGCGTTGACTGAGTTCAGCGCTGCGTCGTCGGCCGCGGGTACACCGGTGTCGGAAGCGCCGGCAAGGCTGTTGGCGATGGCTCGGGCGTGCTTGAGTACTTCTGGTGGCGTCGCACCGGACAGCGCCTGGGCGAGGATCTCCAACTCGTACGAACTCATGTCGTCGTCGGAAAGAGCGTCGCCACAACGCTTCTCGATCTCGTTCAGTCCGCGCACGATCGCGTCGACGATCTCGCTGGTCAGTCGCCCATCAGCGGCGTGACGCGCGACCGCCGGCAGCGTGGGCAGGGCGTCGACGCTTCGCATGGTGCGGTGGGCGGCGGCCGGTGCGTGGCCGGATTCGATCAGCAACTTCTTGGTGGTGCTACCGGATTTCTGTGCGACGCCGAGAACGTCGAGTTGCGCTGCGTGCGTGACGATCTGATGGTCGGCAAGGTTGCGGATCAGGCGCCATGTATCGAGGGCGTCGAATGTTTCTCTGCCGGTGGGGTCGTCGGCGGGTGGGGTGATCTCGATGAGATGGTCGAGGAGAGTGGCTAGCTCTGGCATGACTCCAAGGTACCGGAACATGCGTTCGAGTTCGAGGTTTCTCCACAGGCTTGAGCCACGAATTCATCGACTGTGCAGCATATTTCGTCGACTGTGCGTCGATTCCGTTGACTGTGCACCCGATCGTTGACACGGTCATCTTCAGTCACACCCGTTACGGATTGCGGTCGACGTCAATGAGTTGGTTCGGCGGGCAGGAGCACTGAGAATCGTCCGGGCGGGACAGTCGGGTGGTGCCGAGTTGAGATTGACTGGAGAGATGTCGAATCCGGGACACCCGATGATGACGCGACCATGCCCGGATTACGTGTCGGCGATGAGTCGCCGACGACGATCCAGCCCGCCCGTCCGACGGTGGTCCCGGGGTGTCGCTGAACAAGGGCCCGTCGCCCAACCCGTTCGACGCCACGCAGCCGGATCCGGCTCCGGACCGTCCGCCGTATCAGCAGATACCGGTCGCCTACCGGCCGCCCGGATATCCGGTACCGGGCTACCCGCCACCGGGTCCTCCCCAGCCCGGGTGGTATCCAACCCCGCCGCAGCGGTCCAATCGGCTCGCCTACCTCATCACGGGCGTCGCGTTGGTCTGTGTGCTCGCGCTGGTCCTGGGCGGGGTGTTGTGGTGGAAGCTGTCCTCGTCGGATGGCGGTTCCGACGACACCCCAAGCCTCGTCGCCGGCCAGCTCACCGGCTCGTTTCCCACCGGCCGAGTCCCGCCCGGAGCGTCGATGCGAGTTCGCTCGGTGGGATGAGCTTCCTGTCGCCGCAGAGTTCCGAAGGGCAATACGGCAGCCCGGGCGGTGTCAGCGACGGTGAGGCCCTCGTCTCGATTGTCGGAGAACAGTTCTCGAGTGTCGGAAACGCGTATGCAGTGGAGATCGATGCACGCACCGGCGCAGCATGGAGGTTCGACGAGCCGGTGCGATCCTGTGCCGACACCATCGTCGATCACCGGATCGCGTGCGTCGGCAACGGAAAGGTGCACTTCCTCGACACCCGGACCGGCGACGCCATCGCGACTGTCGCCGCGCCTGCTGGCGCGCCGGTTTGCTCGGAACGATGACGGGTAATCGGTTCATCGCGATACGGTCGGGTATGGATTTCTCCCCGTCAACGCGGTCGGCCGAACTCACCGAACGCGTGCGCAACTTCGTGACCACCGAGATCGAGCCGGTCGAACCCGAGATCCATCGGGACATCAAGGCCCGTCGCGACGGGGACGGCAACCCCTGGACGCCGTCGCCGATCATCGCCGACCTGCAGAAGAAGGCACGCTCGCAGGGGCTGTGGAACCTCTTCCTGCCTGCTGAGCACGCCGGTCGTTATGCCGCGGACTTCGGCACCGACGGCGGTGCGGGACTGTCCAACGCCGACTACGCGCCGATCGCCGAGGCGATGGGATCGTCGGGGCTCGCGCCCGTCATCTTCAACTGCAACGCACCCGACACCGGCAACATGGAGGTGCTGCTCCGGTACGGCACCGAGGAACAGCGCAAGCAGTGGCTCGAGCCACTGCTGACCGCGGAGATCCGCAGCGCCTTCTGCATGACGGAGCCGGCCGTCGCGTCGTCGGATGCCACCAACATGGCCGCGACCGCCGTGCTCGACGGCGACGACGTCGTCATCAACGGAACCAAGTGGTTCTCCACCGGCGTGGGCCATCCCGACTGCAAGGTCCTCATCTTCATGGGCGTCACCGATGCCGAGGCCGACCGGAAGTCGCGTCACACCATGGTGCTCATCCCGATCGACGCTCCCGGCGTGACCGTCGACCGGATGCTGACCACCATGGGCTATTTCGACGAGCCGTTCGGCCACGGTGAGGTCAGCTTCGACAACGTGCGCGTCCCCGCGTCGAACATCCTGCTCGGACCCGGCCGCGCCTTCGAGATCGCGCAGGGGCGGCTCGGTCCGGGCCGGGTGCACCACTGCATGCGGGCGATCGGGCTCGCCGAGAAGTCATTGGAACTCGGTGTGCGGCGGGCGCTCTCACGCGAGGCCTTCGGCAAGCAGCTCGCCCGTCTCGGCGGCAACAGCGAGCGCATCGCCGACGCCCGGATCGCGATCAACCGGTCGCGACTCCTCGTCCATCACGCGGCGTGGCTGCTCGACCAGGGCCTGTCCCGCGAAGCCGTGTCGGCGGTCAGCGAGATCAAGGTCGAGGTGCCCAACATGGCGCTCGGCGTCATCGACCTCGCCATCCAACTGCACGGCGGTGCCGGCATGACCGATGATTTCCCGCTGGCCCAGGCCTGGGTGGGCGCACGATCGCTGCGCCTGGCCGACGGCCCGGACGAGGTGCACCGCAACGTCGTTGCGCGCATCGAGTTCGGCAAGTACCGCTGATCGGGGGAACGAGATGACTGACGAAGTCGCGGGTGCAGGCGAGGTCCGCACCGAAGACGCATTCGACGTCGAGGCGGTGGCGAAGTGGCTCGAGGCCAACGCTGCGGATCCGGCCGGTCTCGACGCCGTCCCCGAGGTTCGCCAATTCGGCGGCGGCGCATCGAACCTCACATTCCTGCTGCGTTATCCGGCAAAGGATTTGATTCTGCGCCGGGCGCCGCGGGGGACCAAGGCGCGTGGCGCGCACGACATGGGACGGGAGTACCGGATTCAGTCCGAGCTCGCGACGGCCATCCGGTACATCGCGCCCATGATCGCGTTCTGCGACGACGAATCGGTGCTCGGCGCGGACTTCTACGTCATGGGCCGCATCGACGGTGTGATCCCGCGGACCGAATGGCCCGCCGACGTGCCGCTCGATGCCGAGCAGGCGCGCCGGCTCTGCCTCAACTTCATCGACACCCTGGTCGAGGTCCACTCGGTCGATCCGAGCGGCACCGGACTCGCCGACCTCGGCAAGGGGCACGGCTACGTACGCCGCCAGGTCGACGGATGGACCGCACGTTTCCGCAACGCCCACACCGACGACGTGCCCGACTTCGAGCCGACGATGGCCTGGCTGGCCGAGAACCAGCCCGACGATGTCGCGAACTGCGTCATCCACAACGATTTCAAGCTCGACAACGTCGTCCTCGACCACGACGATCCCACCCGTGTCATCGGCATCCTGGACTGGGAGATGGCGACCCTGGGCGATCCGCTCATGGATGTCGCGGGGTCGATGGCCTATTGGATCCAGGCCGACGATCCGGAGGCCATGCAACTCATGCGGCGCGTCCCGACGCACCTGCCCGGCATGATCAGTCGCGCAGAGTTCGTCGAGAAGTACTGCGAGCGGATGGGGTTCGACATGACTCCCGAACGCTGGCGTTGGTACGAGGTGTTCGGACTCTTCCGGGCGGGTGTCATCGCCCAGCAGATCTACTACCGCTATTACCACGGACAGACCACGAACAAGGCGTTCGAGCGGTTAGGTTATGCCGTGGGCATCCTCGGCGGGCGGTTGGACGAGCTCCTGCCCGACTGACACGTTGCCGCCGAGAGGAACTCAGACCATGGCCGAAGACCTGACCACCCCGGCCGGTGTGGACGAGGAGTTCCAGGACAGCGGATATGCGCCGGAATTACGCAGGACACTGGGCGGTTTCGCGGTGTTCGCGATCTCCTTCGCGTTCATCTCGGTCGCCGTCGGTGTGTTCGCCACCTACGGCGACGTGCTCACCACGGCCGGCCCCGTCGGCATCTGGTTGTGGATTGTCGCGGCGATCGGTCAGACCCTCATCGCGCTCGTGGTGGCCCAGTTCGCCGCGCGAATCGCGCTGAGCGGTTCGTCGTATCAGTGGGCATCGAGACTGGCCGGCCCGAAGATCGGCTGGTTCTTCGGTTGGCTGAGCTTCTGGTATCTCGCGATCGCCGTGGTGGCGATGGACAACGCACTGGCGAGCCAGGCGTTCATGCCACTGGTGGGGATGGCCGAGAACGAGGACACCGCGAGGGTGATCACGTTGGTCATCCTCGTCGTGCAGGCGGTCCTCGTGATCGCGTCCACCCGGTTGCTCGGTCTGTTCACCTCGGCTGCGGTGGCCGTCGAGCTGGCCATCGTCGCGGTCCTGGTGATCGGGCTCGGCGCGGTGATGATCTTCACCGGCAGCGGAGATCTCGACAATCTCGCCTCGCGCGGGGTCGCCGAGGGCGCCGCCGACTACTGGGCCATCGGTGGCGGGGTGATGGCCGCGATGGTCATGGGCCTGACCACGCTGGTCGGTTTCGATTCCGCGGCGAACCTCGCCGAGGAGGCCAAGGACCCGTTCCGCAGTGTCCCGCGCGCCATCGTCGCATCGGTGGTCGCCGCTGCCGTGGTGGGTCTGATCTTCCTGATCGTGCTCACCATCGCCATCAAGGACGTCACGACGGTGAGTGCCGGGGGATCTCCGGTCGCGGCGATCATCCGCGACCAACTGGGTCCTTTTGCTGAGCGAGTCCTGCTGGCGTGCATAGCGTTTGCGATGTTCGGTGCCGGCATGGTGGTGATGGCCGCATGTTCGCGGCAAGTGTTCGCGATGGCGCGCGACCAGCGGTTCCCGGCCCACCGGTTGATGCGCCGGGTCAACCCGGCGACCCAGACGCCGGTCCCGGCGACCCTGCTCATCCTCGCCGTGGGGGTGGTGCTCATGGTGGCCCTGCCCGGTGACGCACTCATCGAACTCATCATCGCCTCGACGATCCTGCCCGCCCTGATCTACGGCGGCATCGTCGTCCTCTATCTGGGAGTGCGCAAGCGGTTGGAGCACAAGGAGGGCGGTTTCAGCCTCGGCCGGTACGAGCTTCCCGTCGCCGTCGCCGCACTGATCTGGGTGTGCTTCGCGCTCTTCGTCCTCGTCACGCCCGACGAGGCGACGGTCCCCACCCTGATCGTCGGCGGTCTCATCGTCGTGGGTGCGCTCTACTTCGCGGTGATGATGGTCCGCAATCGCGCTGTGCTCGATCACGAACCGGGCGCCGACGAGTTCGCGCCGCGAGAACCCTAGTCGAGCCCCTCCTGCGCGCCGCGGTCACCGCGTCGGACGCCGGCACGCTGCACGAGGACGATCGTCGTCCCGAGCAGACCGACGGCCAGCCCGACCAGACAGATCGGGAGCGCGCGGTCGCCGCCGAGATCGGTGACGGCCACGAGCACAGTGGCGATCACCCACGCGACCATCCCGACCACGATCACCGGCTCCGGGGCGCGCAGTGCGCGGGGTAGTTCGGGGATCTCAGGTGTCGCGGACATGGACAACAGGGTAGCTTTCGGAACGT
Source organism: Gordonia sp. ABKF26 (assembly GCF_041103195.1). Taxonomy (NCBI): domain Bacteria; kingdom Bacillati; phylum Actinomycetota; class Actinomycetes; order Mycobacteriales; family Gordoniaceae; genus Gordonia; species Gordonia sp. ABKF26. The sequence continues at coordinate 4,626,832 of NZ_JBGCVZ010000003.1, read as the reverse complement.
GCCACACGATGAGCCGAGTGAGTCTCGCGATCTGAGGTCCTCCGACACCCCGGGTGCCGACGCACCGACGGGGCACCTGCCCACCGAACCCGACTTCCCGGCGACCACGCCGGGGCCGGACTCCGCCGTTCCCCACGGCCCGCTCGACCGGTTCTTCAAGATCTCCGAACGCGGTTCGACGCTCAACCGCGAGTTCCGCGGCGGTCTGGTCACGTTCTTCACGATGGCCTACATCGTGGTGCTCAACCCGATCATCATCGGCGGTATCCCGGGCGGCGACAAGAACGCCGACGTCCTGGGCAACGTCCTGCCGCTGGCGCAGGTCGCCGCGGTCACCGCGCTCGTCGCGGGCGTGATGTCGATCCTGTTCGGCCTCGTCGCCAACTATCCGTTCGCGATCGCGGCGGGACTGGGCATCAACAGTCTGCTGGCGGTGTCGATCGCCCCGCAGGTGACGTGGCCCGAGGCGATGGGTCTGGTGGTCGTCGACGGCATCATCATCGTGTTGTTGGCCGTGACCGGATTCCGCACCGCGGTGTTCAACGCGGTGCCCCCGGAACTGAAGGCTGCGATCGCGGCCGGGATCGGTCTGTTCATCGCCTTCATCGGTTTCGTCGACGCCGGGTTCGTCAAGCGCATCCCCGACGCCGCCGGGACCACCGTGCCCGTGCAGTTGGGCAGCGACAACTCGATCTCGACCATCCCCACCCTGATCTTCGCCGTCGGCGTGCTGCTGATGGGTGTCCTGGTGGTGCGCCGGGTCCCCGGCGGTCTGCTGATCGGCATCGCCATCACGACCGTGTTGTCGATCGTGCTGGAGCAGATCTTCGACTACGGGTCGAGCGTCGACAACCCTTCGGGCTGGGGCCTGAGTGTGCCCGACATCCCGAACGCCCTCGGCGGTCTGCCCGATCTCAGCCTGGTCGGCGACGTCGACCTGTTCGGTGCATTCACGCGGATCGGGGTGCTGGCGGCGTCGGTGCTGGTGTTCGCCCTCGTGCTCTCCAACTTCTTCGACGCGATGGGCACGATGACCGGCCTCGGCAAGGAGGCCGGGCTGGCCGACGAGAAGGGCAACCTGCCCGGGATCGGCCGCGCGCTGGTGGTCGAGGGCACCGGTGCCATCGCCGGCGGTGCCGCCTCGGCGTCGTCGAACACCGTGTTCGTCGAGTCCGCGTCCGGTATCGCCGAAGGTGCGCGCACCGGCCTGGCCAACGTCGTGACCGGTGTGCTGTTCCTTGTGGCGATGTTCCTGACACCGCTCTACGAGGTGATTCCGCTCGAGGCGGTCGCCCCCGCGCTGGTGGTCGTCGGTGCCATGATGATCGGCCAGCTCACGACCGTCGACTTCAAGCGGCTCGACTTCGCGCTGCCGGCGTTCCTGACCGTGGTCACGATGCCCTTCACCTACTCGATCGCCAACGGCATCGGCATCGGCTTCATCAGCTGGGTCGTGATGGCGACCGCGGCGGGCAAGGCGCGTACGGTGCACCCGTTGCTCTGGTTCGTCGCCGCGGTGTTCGTGGCCTACTTCGCGCGCGGACCCATCTCCGACCTCATCGGCTGACGGACTCGCGCGACGTTCGTTCGGGTTTGCCCGATTCGGTGTCGTCCGCCCGATGCAATTTGGTTGCGGTCGGGGCTGGGTACCGTTTTCCTGGCCTACCCTTTGTGAATGCATTCACCATACGGTGACGGAAGTCTGTCGGGCGATCTGTCCCTCGCCGTGGTGCGCCTCGCGCGCCGACTCCGGGGTCGGCGCGAGAACAAACTCGTATCGCTCACACAGCTGTCCGCCCTCAACACCCTCCACCACGAAGGACCGATGACGCCGGGCGCACTCGCGGCCGCCGAGCGGGTCCGCCCTCCGTCCATGACCCGGGTGATCGCGTCGCTGTCGGATCTGGGGATGATCAAGCGCGAACCGCACCCGACCGACGGCCGCCAGGCCATCGTGACGTTGTCGCCGGAGGGTGTCGATGTCGTGATCGACGAACTCGCCGCACGCAAGGCGTGGTTGAGCGACCGACTCGCCGAACTCTCCGCCGACGAGCGGGAGATCCTGCGCGAGGGCGTGCAGATCGTCAACAAGATTCTCGGACAGGCCGACACCGACGTACCGCGCTCACGCGCGATCTGATCCCCGCTCCCTGAGGAGTCCCGGAGCTTGCGGGGCTGTCTCCCCGCTCCCTGAGGAGTCCCGGAGCTTGCGGGGCTGTCTCCCCGCTCCCTGAGGAGTCCCGGAGCTTGCGGGGCTGTCTCCCCGCTCCCTGAGGAGTCCCGGAGCTTGCGGAGGGACGTCTCGAAGGGTCAGAAGAACGTGCCGGAGAACGGTGCGCGATCGGTCATGAACGCGTGGTCGAGGGCCCTCAGCGTCGCCGGGGAGTCGACGTGCAGGCGTCCCGCCGCCGCGAAGGCCGAGGGTCGGATCCCGCCCAGGTAGATGCTGGAGAGCACCGAGATGTCCAGCCGGACCGTGGGCGTCGCACCCGCCTTCGCCGGCGCGACGATCGCCCCGCCCTCGCGTACCGAGATGTCGAAAACGCCTCCGTGCCCGCGGAACTCGTCGGTCACCTCGATCACGGCGTCGAGATCGGCCGCATAGTGGCGGGCGCCGAGCGCGGCCGGGACGTCGAGGATGCGCAGCCACATCGTGTCGGCGGTGCCGGTCACCGACACCGACCGCGGATTGACGAGCTTCTGCGCCAGCGGGTCGTCGACCGGGATCGTCGCGGTGATCGACGGGATGAGGTCGAGGTTGATCAGGACGCGCCACAGGTCGGTGTGCGCGTCGTCGGTGACCGCGAAGACCTCGTTGACCTCGCCGCGCACCGCGCCGGTCTCGTCCTTGTAGATGCGGTAGCTCGCGTAGCCGTCGGCGTGCAGCAGGTAGTGCAGTCCGCTCGCCGACAGGGGCCGCTCCGACGCCCGGTCGGCCAGGATGGGATTCCACCAGGCAGGGGTGCGGGTGAGGGCGCCTGGCGTGGTGAGGGTCCACCGGGCGTGGAGGTCGGGGATCGCCGCTGCCACCGCGTCGGCGTCGGCGTACCGGACGGTGGCGTCCTCGGGCTGCGCGGCCCGCATCGCCGCGCCCGGCGTCAACGACACCGAGTTCGCGAAACACGCCGGGCCGAAGCCGAACCGCTCGTAGATGGTTCCCTCGCTGGCGGTGAGGATCCCGAAGGTGTACTTCTCCGCCTCCCACTGCTCGACGAGTTCGGTGAGCATGCGGCGCAGGATGCCGCGACGCCGGTGGGTCGAGGCGACCGACACCCACGACAGTCCGGCCGCGTCGGACACACCGCCTCCGGGCAGCGACATCGACATCCGGTAGAACATCGCCACCCCGACGAGCGGTCGGGCGTCCAGACCGGTGTCGCGCACCAGCACGACGTCGTCGTCGGCGACCTTGCCCCGCAGATCGGCGACCTCGTCGTCGGGCAGCGGGTTGCGCATGGCGAACGCACGGGCATCGGTGGTGATGATGTCGGCCCAGTCCGCGTCGGTGGCGCGGTCGAGGGACAGACGTGACATCGGAGTCGAATCGCTGGTCACGCCTTCCACAGTTTCACACCCGTGCGCTGCCGGTTTCGTCCGGGTGGCACACTGTTGCGGTGCCCGGGCTCGCAGTGAACGTGATCGACATCGACGACCCGGCGGACCCGCGGGTCGACGACTTCCGCGATCTGAACTCCGTCGACCGACGACCGGACCTGCCGGTCCTGCCCGGTGGGCGTCCCGGTCGCGGTCTCGTCATCGCCGAGGGCGTCCTCGTCGCGCAGCGGATGATCGCCTCGCGCTTCGAGACCCATGCATTCCTGGGTGTGGCCAAGCGGCTCGACGAACTCGACGCCGATCTGCGGGACCCCTCGCTGACCGGCGTGCCGTTCTTCCGTGCCACCGCCGAGGTGATGGCCGAGGTCGTCGGCTTCCACCTCAACCGGGGCGTGCTCGCGGTCGCCCGGCGCCCGGTGGCGCTCACGGTGCCCGACATCCTCTCCAGCGCACGGACCGTCGCGATCCTCGAAGGTGTCAACGACCACGAGAACATCGGTTCGATCTTTCGCAACGCCGCCGGATTGGGCGTCGACGCAGTGCTTTTCGGTCAGGGTTGCGCAGATCCGCTGTACCGCCGGTGCGTGCGGGTGTCGATGGGTCATGCGCTGCTCGTGCCGTTCGCGCGGTTCGACGACTGGCCGCGCGGTCTGGACCTCCTGCGGGACCGCGACTTCCAACTGGTCTCGATGACACCCGACCCCGGCGCCGTGACCCTCGCCGAAGCCGTCACCGCCGAGAAGGTCGGTTTCCTCGTCGGGGCCGAGGGGCCCGGCCTGACGGCGTCGGCGATGGCGGCGACCGACGTGAAGGCCCGGATTCCGATGAGCCGGGGCACCGACTCGCTGAACGTGGCGACCGCGGCGGCCGTTGCGTTCTACGAACGCGCACGATCGGGCACGATGGGGGAGTGACCGTCGAGTCGGAGAGCGGCGAGCCGACGCCGTGGGCCCTGGGGATCATCGTCGGCGTCTTCAGTGCGTTGTTCGCCGCGTTCGTCCTGGTCGGCGTCTATCAACTCATCGGCGGGATATTCCGATTCCTCGGCATCGCCGCGGTCCTGGTCGTCGCGGGTGGACTCGGCTGGACCCTGTGGGAGTTCCGGGCGCGACCCGTGTGGCGCTGGGTCGTCTGGGGGTTGCTGCTCGGCTTCCTCGCCGGCGTCGCGTCGTCGATCGCGTTGCTCGCGCTGGGCCGTCCCGCTGCCTGACTCTCAGAACCCGAAATACTCGCGGATGCGGCCTCGCTTGCGGGCATGCTCGTCCGGCGGGGCCGTCCGCTCCTGCGTGCGCGAAGCCGTTGCCGCCCGGTAGTTGTCGTAGTCGGCCGCGGTCGGCTCGTACTCGGCCGGGTGAAGGGCGAAGCAGGTGACGGTGATCGACGAAGGGTCGAGATCGGACTCCGCGAGCGGGTGGGTGTAGCGGAACCCGAGCCACGCGCGATTCGACTCCTCGGCGAGGTGTGCGGGGTGAAAGGGCAGCGACATCGGCGCGGTGGGCACGCCCTCGGCATGACTCAGCGGGTGTTCACCACCCCAGAACGGTTTCTCGAAGGTGAACGGCAGGCCGTGGTCCTCGTGGATGGTCACGGGGTCGGCCGCGAAGGAGCGGCGTAGCGTCCCCGACTCCCACCGAGCGAACACACCGAGGGAGGTGTCCGGCTCGGCGTACAGCAGGGTCGTCGTCGCGCTGGGGCGGATCCGTGCGAGTGCGCGGGTCAGTGTCGACGGTGCTTTCGTCTCGAACAGCGAGCAGGACACGACGGCCAGCGGGCCGTAGAAGCCGGCGTAGACGTGGGTGTCGCGGGCTGCGGCGGCGGTCGCGAGATCGGTGTCCACGAGGGGGACGAGCACACTGTCGCCGAAGACGGCGCAGGCCAGCTGATGGGCGTGCTGAGAGTCATTGGCCGGACCGGTGCGGAGGATCGAGGCCGGATCGTCGGAGTCGATGAACCAGACGGTGGCCGCGCGCGCCGAGGCCACTCAGCTGTTCCCGTTGCTGCGCACGCCGAGCAGGACATCCTCCCACGCCGGGACAGCAGGTTTACGCGTCTTCTTCCGGCGCGGACGTTCGGGTCCGGCCGCGGGAGCCGACGGCGCGTCGTCCGTGTCGGCGTCGTCGGGCCGTGCGGGCGTGGGCTCGTCCGGGGTGTCCGCGGTGTCGCCGGAATCGGTGGGCTGGTCGTCGAAGCCGAAGTCGAACGGCACGGTGCCGTCGTCGTCGGCCGGCCGCCGGTCGTGGCGCGCGCGTTGTGCACCGATGATCGAGTTCGCGTCGATGGTGACCTCTTCGCGTCCGTCCGGGGTCGTCTCGACAGCGACCTCGGGGGTGGCCACCGGGGTCAGCCGGCGACGGGGAGCGATGGTCTCGGGGTGGGTGAGCTCGTCGGCGAGATCGTCGAGCGGGTCGACGCTGCCACCGTGCGAGCCGGGCTGGTAGCGCCAGTGCGCCAGGTTGTCGGTTCGTCCGACGCTCCAGGCCACCTGCACCACCCAGTAGCCGTCGTCACCCTTCCATGCGTCCCAGTCGGCGTCGTTCGGGTTCTGGCCGTAGGCGAGGAGTCCCTCGGTGACCGACTCGACGAGCGTTGCGACGGCGGGGCCGTCGTGGCGGATGGGATGCGCGGCGCCGGCGAGTTCGGTGGCACGGCTGCGTTCGAGGAGGACCGGGTGGGCGAAGCGTTCGATCTTGTCGACGCCCACCCCTGCTGCGGCCGCCACCTCGGCGACGGTTGCACCCGCTCGGATTCGTGCCTGGATCTCGCGTGGCCGCAATGCACTCTCCATCTCGATCTCGATCTGTCCCAGTCGTGAGATGTCGCCGCGGGCTGCGGCGCGGAGGCGTTCGTCGGAGGCGATCCGGAATTTCTCACCCGATTGCGGGTCTTGACAGATGACATGGGAGCCGTCGGTTTCCACTCCGACGACGCGGAGCTCACGCATCTGCTCCTCCTCCGGTGGGTGCACGCATTGGGGTCACATTAACTCACCGATCTGCCGATTCACTGTGGGACACGCGGCAAAACCGCAGTTCAGCACGCGTGGGGCTCAAGCGACGCCAGCGGTCGATGCGTCGGATGTGGTCTGTGGGAACCAGGCTACCGGTTCGTGAACCACGACCGGCGCGCCGCAACGATCTGTGCGGCGCGCCGGTGGTCGACGGATCTACGAGGCGGTCAGAGACGCTCGACGATGTAGTCGATGCACTCGGTGAGCTTGCTGACGTCCTCGGGCTCGATGGCCGGGAACATGCCGATGCGCAGCTGGTTCCGACCCAGCTTGCGGTACGGCTCGGTGTCGACGACCCCGTGCGCGCGAAGGATTTTGGCGACGGCCGCGGCGTCCACATCGTCGTTGAAGTCGATGGTGCCGACGACCTGGCTGCGGTTGGCTGCCTCGGTGACGAACGGGGTCGCGAACTGGCTGGCCTCGGCCCACCGGTAGAGGCGTGAGCTGGAATCGGCGGTGCGCGAGACGCACCAGTCCAGGCCGCCGTTGTTGTTCATCCACTCGATCTGGTTGGCGAACAGCAGCAGCGATCCGACAGCCGGGGTGTTGTAGGTCTGGTTCTTGCTGCTGTTGTCGACCGCGGTCGGCAGCGACAGGAACTCCGGGCACCAGCGGTCGGTCTCGGCGATCTCCGCGACGCGGGCGAGCGCACGCGGGCTCATCAGCGCGACCCAGAGTCCACCGTCGGACGCGAAGCACTTCTGCGGCGCGAAGTAGTAGACGTCGGCATCGGCGATGTCGACGGGCAGGCCGCCCGCACCCGAGGTGGCATCGATGGCGATGAGCGCGTCATCCGAGCCTGCGGGACGCACGACGGGAACCGCCACACCCGTCGAGGTCTCGTTGTGGGCCCAGCCGATGAGGTCGACGCCGCCGAAGTCGTCCGCGGTCAGCGCGGCCGGATCGGGTGCGGTGCCCGGGTCGGTCGAGATGACCGCGGGGGAGTCGAGGAACGGTGTCTTCTTCGCGACCGTCGCGAACTTCGACGAGAACTCGCCGTAGGTGAGATGTAGCGAACGCTGCTTGATCAGGCCGAACGCCGCGGCATCCCAGAACGCGGTGGTGCCACCGTTGGAGATCACGACCTCGTAGCCCTCGGGCAGGGAGAACAGATTCGACAGGCCTTCGCGGATCGAGCCCACGACGTTCTTCACCGGGGCCTGACGGTGGCTGGTGCCGAACACCGACGCACCGGTGTCGACGAGGGACTGCAACTGCTCGGGGCGCACCTTCGACGGTCCGCAACCGAAGCGGCCGTCCGACGGCAGCAGGTCGGCGGGCAGGGTGACGGGTGCGGTGGCGGCTTCGCTCATGACGGCAATTCTAGGGAGTGGTCCCCGCCACCTCGGGTTCGGTCCCTGCAAACCCGGTGACAGCGCCGTCTCCGGCTCGGTTGCCTCTGCATGTACGCGCGACGAGTGCAAGACGCGCCCGTGCACATGAGCGTGCGGCTCAGGCGGACCGGCGTCCGATGATCGTGTCCATATGGCCGACGAATTGCGACAGGAACGCGTCCTCGCCGTAGAAATTCAGCTTCCAGAACACGGCCTGGCTACCTCCGGATGTGATGGCGACCAGGTTGAGCTCACGTCCGCGACCTATCAGCGTGACGGTCAGACTCAGCCGATTGCCACCGACCATGCTGTAGCGCTCGAAGACGAGAGTTGCGCAACGGACGTCGCCGACCGTGATGTCGCTGCCCGCTTCGTAACTCGCCGACGAGCTGCCGTTGAGAACGCAGGCGTGGATTGCGTGGAGGACTTCGTCGAAGTCGCCGGTGAAGGCGCACTCGTGCTTGGACATGTGTTCTCCTTGGTGTTTCGGTGGCGAGCGCGTCCGGCCACGTCAGCTATCTCTCGATCCGATGTGATCACGGGGGTGGCCACGCGGGCGACTGAGGAAGCGCCGGGAACTGTTCCGGCCGACGTGAATTCGCGGTCACCGAGTCCGTGTCTTCGGTTATGACCTGGCCGCGGTACGCGGGATGCGATCGGACGGTTTCTCGTCGTAGTCAGGGTCCCGGCCATGCGAGAGACTGAGGCAGAGTTGGAAACCCTTTTCCGCCGAGAAGTTTTGGCTCCAACTCGGCAGCGGACCCGTCAGGTGCGAAAGGATTCTGGCCTGAGTACGCCGGAATCTGATCGAGCATTCGGGCTGCCCATCGAGCGCAGGGTCGCTCGTTGAAGGGCGGTTCCGGCGGAGCTGGCGTCCCTCGTCGTACTGCATCAAACTTCCACGGGTAGAAAACGTCGAAATGCGGGGCACGCGCGGTCGCCCCTGCAACAGCAGCTGGACCGACACCTGCCCGTGGATCGGTCTTACCTCCGGGAAGTTGGGCAACGAAGCTGAATTCAGTCGCGTTGAGGTAATCGCTCTCCGGCTCTTGTGTCTTCACATCGGCGCGACCGTTGGTTGTGTAACACCCGCGGGCGGAGACTTGGTTTTCGCTGGAATCCAGCTCGAGGATGGTGGCGTACAGAGTGCCGAAATACGCTGGCTTATCACCTTCCGGCTGTTCGGGTGCGAAGAGGCAACTCATACGATGGTCGACGGTCGGGGCGGGAGCGGCAGCAACCGCACCGGGATAGGCGGCCTGCCGGCCGAAGATCGACAACTGGCATGACTCAACATAGGCGCGCGCCAACTCGGCCGCTCTGCTGTAGAGGTTGATTTGGTCGGATGCAGACCAGACCGCGTTGTAGGGACCGGCCACCCCAGTGGGGAAGCGGTAGGCACTCGGCTCGGAACTCGAATCCGTTGACGCTGAAATTTTCCCGCGTCCATTGTCCTGTGGCGATACCGCTGTCGAGCAAGAGATGACGGAGAGAACTGCACATAGCGCAAAGACAGTGAGAATCGACGGAGGCCGAAGTGAGAGTTTCATCTACTTGGGGCCGTTCAAAATCATGTTGTCGTAATTGTCTGGATCGGTTTGATCGAAATGCTTCTTACCATTGGTGTCCCCCGTGCTGGTCCTACGAGGGGTGAGTTCGGCATCGCTGAGCTGGTGATCGCGCTGATGTCCGGCCGCGGCGCGGACTCGATGAAGTACCCCATGCCTTCGAGTGCGCCTGCGACGCCGTCCATCGCACCTGGATTGACGACAAAATCCCCGCTCATCGTTCCCCCGACAGTCGTTGTGAGCACGTGACTTGGGGAACACTTTACGATGCCGGCCGCGACCCGACGAGCGGGTGTCCACAACCGACCCGACCAGGCTGAACCTGGCCGCGGCTGTGGAAGGGACCTACAGACCCGGCTTCACGACGTCACCCCAGCCCTCGACGTCCTCGGGGCGCCGGGGGCTCGGGCCGGTGTAGATCGCGGCCGGGCGGACCAGCTTGCCCAGGCGCTTCTGCTCCACGATGTGCGCACACCAGCCGGCGGTCCGGCCGCAGGTGAACATCGCCGGCATCATGTGCGTCGGCACCTCGGCGAAGTCGAGGATGACCGCCGCCCAGAACTCGACGTTGGTCTCGATGGCGCGGTCGGGGCGTCGTTCGCGGAGTTCGGTGAGCGCGGCCTGCTCGAGTGCGGCGGCGATCTCGAACCGCGGCACGCCCAATTCCTGTGCGGTGCGACGGAGTACGCGGGCACGCGGATCCTCCGCGCGGTACACGCGGTGCCCGAAGCCCATCAGCTTCTCCTTGCGGTCGAGGATGCCCTTCACGAGTCCTCGTGCGTCCCCGGTGTTCTCGACCTCTTCGATCATCGGCAGCACGCGGGCTGGGGCGCCGCCGTGCAGCGGACCGGACATGGCGCCGATCGCGCCCGAGAGCGAGGCCGCGACGTCGGCGCCGGTGGAGGCGATGACCCGCGCGGTGAACGTCGACGCGTTCATCCCGTGCTCGGCGGCGCTGACCCAGTAGGCGTCGATCGCGGCGATGTGCCGGGGATCGGGGTCGCCCTTCCAGCGCGTCATGAAACGTGCCGTGACGGTGTCGCATTCGTCGATCACGTGCTGCGGGACCGCGGGCTGATGGATGCCGCGCGCCGACTGCGCCACGTACGACAGTGCCATCACCGACGCGCGGGCGAGATTGTCGCGGGCGGTCTCGTCGTCGATGTCGAGGAGCGGCTGGTAGCCCCAGATCGGGGCGAGCATCGCGAGTGCGGCCTGGACGTCGACGCGCACGTCGCCGGTGTGAATCGGCAATGGGAACGGTTCTGCCGGTGGCAGGCCGTCGCCGAACTTGCCGTCGACCAGGAGCGCCCACACATCGGCGAAGGTCACCTTGTTCTCGACCAGGTCTTCGATGTCGACGCCGCGGTAACGGAGATTGCCGCCGTTCTTGTCCGGTTCGGCGATGTCGGTCGTGAAGGCCACCACGCCCTCGAGACCGGCGACGAAATCCTCGGGAACAGTGTTGGCCATGGCAACCCACCTCACTCGACGTCTGTGTCGTGCATCCGCGGGGATGCAATCCACGTGGAACTGTAGATCAGCGCGGCGCCCCGCGTGTACCCCGGAGTAACGAGTGAGGTCGGAGTAGCGTCAGGAAAGTGCTGGACGAGTCGCGCGACCCCATCGACCTGCCGAACATGCGCGTCGGATACGGCGGCGGCATCCCACCCAACATCGGCGAGGGTGACCGTGCCGCCGGCGCCGACGGCATCCGCGAGAACCTCGACCCGAGCTGGCTGCGTGGCGACCCGCCGTGGCTGGACCTCTTCCATGTCTGGCTGCGCGAGGCCATCGACGCCCGTATCGCCGAACCCAATGCGATGGTCCTCGGCACGGCCGACGCGGACGGCCGGCCGTCGACCCGAACCGTCCTGTGCAAGGGAGTCGACGCGAACGGGGTGGTCTTCTTCACCGGCTACGACTCCGACAAGGGTCGGCAACTGGCCGCGAATCCGTGGGCCTCGGTGACGTTTCCCTGGATCGCGCTGGAGCGTCAGGTGCACTTCCGCGGCCCGGTCGAGCATGTCAGCGCCGAGGAGATCCAGGCCTACTGGGAGCTCCGACCCCGCGGTTCCCAGTTGTCGGCCGCGGCGTCGGAGCAGTCGCGGCCGATCGAGAGCCGCGTCGAACTCGAGCAGAAGGCCGCCGACCTCGCGGAGGCCTTGGGTGGTTTCGACAGTGGGGCGGAGGTGCCGGTCCCGACCTCCTGGGGTGGGTACCGCATCGCCCCGGTCGAGGTCGAGTTCTGGCAGGGGCGAGCCAACCGTCTACACAATCGGGTTCGGCTCACCCACGTCGATCACACCTGGCGTGCCGAACGGCTGCAGCCGTGAGGGTCGACGCCGTCCCGGTCAGCGATAGTCGAGGCGTTTCGTGTCGAGTGTGGTGAGACCGCACTGCGCCTGGGCGAAAATCGGTGCCCGATACACGTGATGGGAGACGCGCACGCCGTTCACCCAGATCGTGCAACGGGCGTAACCACCCCATGACGTGATGTTCGCCGCCGTCTGCTGCCGCTTCTGGTGCGAGGTGAAAGTGGTTGTGGTCGACCACAACATGGTCGCCGGATCGAAGTTGCGCAGTGTCATGCCGACCCGGGCCGCGCGAGGTGCCATCCGGTGGTGGCCGTCGACCCACCAGAAGCCGTAGGTGCTTCGCTGATCCGAGGCGACCTGGACCGTGATCCGATCGCCGGCCGTCGGATACCGCGGACTGGCCTGTGCTGTCCCCGGAATCGCGAGACCGAGCACGACGGCCATCGCGACCGTCACCACCGTCAGCCGGTGCCGAACACCCATGTGCATTCCCCTTCTCGAAGCCCCGACCCAGGTGCGAGTGCGCCTCGGGCGGAGATGACCATAGCGGAGGGCCGCACCCACGTTGCGGTCACTCTTCACAAGGCACGTGTCGGCCTGCGTGACCCGACGCCGGGCGGCGGTCATAGCATCGTGGAAATGGCCCGCCTTCTCGCCGACACCGCGCCGCTGCGCAATCACTACTTCCGGCGGCTGTGGCTCGCGAACATCGTCACCGTGATCGGCGCGCAGCTGAGTGTCGTCGCGGTGCCCGCTCAGATCTATGAGGTCACGGGGAGTTCGGCGTACGTCGGGCTGACCGGGGTGTTCGGTCTGGTCCCGCTCGTCGTCTTCGGCTTGTGGGGCGGGGCCCTGGCCGACGTCGTCGACCGTCGGACCCTGCTGATCATCACGACCATCGGCCTCATCGTCTGCAGCGCACTGTTCTGGGCACAGGCCGCGGTGGGCGGGCAGAACGTCTGGATCGTGTTGGTGCTCTTCGGCGTTCAGCAGGCCTTCTTCGCCGTGAACCAGCCCACGCGGACGGCGGTACTACCTCGACTCCTCGACACCAAGGACCTGCCCGCCGCGCTGTCGCTGAACATGACGGTGATGCAAGCGGGCGCCATCGCGGGGCCGTTGGTCGGCGGCTCCCTGATCCCGGTTCTCGGCTACTCGCTCCTGTACTTCGTGGACACACTGTTCCTGGTGCCGACGCTCATCGCCGTCATCATGTTGCCGTCCCTGCGACCGGAGAGCGAGGCAGCGCCGAAGGTCGCGGGCCTGCGCTCGGTCCTCGACGGCCTTCGGTACCTGGCCGGGCACAAGATCCTCCTCGCATCCTTCCTCGTCGACCTCATCGCCATGATCTTCGGCATGCCGCGGGCGCTGTTCCCACAGATGGCCCACGAGAACTTCGGTGGCCCCGAAGGCGGTGGCATCGCGTTCGCCTTGCTGTTCACGGCGATCGCCGCGGGAGCCGTCGTCGGCGGGATCTTCTCGGGTTGGGTCGCCCGCGTGCAGCGGCAGGGTCTCGCGGTCATCGTGTGCATCATCATCTGGGGTCTGGCGATCACCGGGACGGGGATCGCGGTGTCGTTCGCCGACGGCGCCGCCATGCCGATGCTCGTCGTCGCGGTCGTGCTGCTGATGATCGGTGGGGCGGCCGACATGGCGTCCGCGGCGTTCCGGCAGACGATCCTGCTGGCGGCCGCGACCGACGAGGTGCGCGGCCGACTGCAGGGCGTGTTCATCGTCGTGGTGGCCGGCGGCCCGCGGATCGCCGACGTCGCCCACGGCGCCGCGGCCGCCTCGATCGGGGTCGCCGCGGCGACGGCGTTCGGGGGCATCGCGGTCGTGATCGCGACGATCGTGGCCGCACTGATGATCCCGGCGTTCGTGCACTATCGCGCCGGTCAGCGCACCTGAGGGCCCGGTTCGCCGACCAGCGCGACCCGGCGATCGGTGCCACCATGGACGCCATGACCGCCGCCGCCACCGGATTCGACGTGCCGCTCATCGACATCTCGCCGTACACACGCAACGGCGATCCCGCCGACCGGGCCGTGGTGGCGGCGAGGTTCGACGACGCGGCGAGTTCGGTCGGCTTCATCCAGGTCGTCGGGCACGAGATCCCGGCTGCGGTCATCGACGAGTTCACCGCGGTCATGGACGACTTCTTCGCCCTTCCGCTCGAACTGAAGAAGACCTACCGCACACCGCCGAAGATCAATCGCGGGTACGCGCCGCCGAAATCGGAATCCCTGTCACTCTCGCTGGGCGTCGAGTCCGCGGGACGCATGAACGACTTCTTCGAGGCCTACAACGTCGGGGTCGAGGCAACGCAATACCCCGAACTCGACCTGCCCGCCGACCAGTACGCGACCAACACCTGGCCGGCCGTCGACCATTTCCAGGCGGCGGTCTCGGCGTACTTCAGCGAGGCCCGCCGCGTCGCCCACACACTGACCAGGATCTTTGCCGACGCCCTCGACCTGCCGGCCGACTTCTTCGAGGGATTCACCGACCATTCCCTCGACGTGCTCCGGATGAACAACTACGCCCTGCCGCCGGGTGAGATCGAACTCGACGGCGAGCTGACCGGCATGGGCGAGCACACGGATTACGGGATCGTGACAGTGCTGTGGGCCGACCAGGTGCGAGGCCTACAGGTGCTGGATCGGAACGGCGAATGGCACGACGTGAGTCCGGCTGACGGTGCGCTGCTGATCAATCTGGGCGATCTGATGGCGCGCTGGACCAACGAGCGATGGACCTCGACCCTGCATCGGGTCAAACCGCCCGTCGTCGACGGCTCGGTGGAACGGCGCCGATCCGCGGCCTACTTCCACGACGGGAACCTCGACGCGATGATCACGACCTTGCCGTCGTGCGTCGGGGCCGGCAGCCGCTATTCACCGATCACCGTGGGCGAGCACATCGGTGCGAAACTGGCAGGCTCGCGGGCCGGACGTCCGAACCCGCACGCCACCCGGGAGGCCGGACGGGTCCGGCAGGCCATGCGACGAAGCCAGGGGCAGCAGTAGGAGACTCGTGGGTCTCAGTCAGCGGTGAGCACGCCGGGGTAGGACGCCCGCCGTGCGGCGGTCACCGGGCAGTAGTGCATCGGGTTGTCGCGCTCGCTCTCCGGGGGCAGGTTCCGCGTGGGCGTGTGCACGATCGGTGCGTCCGCGGCGACTCTTCCGGTGACGCGGTCCCATGCGTCGCGCGGCCGCGGATGGCGCAGCACCCGCTTGGGTAGGAGCTTGTGCATCACGAGGTTGATGCCCTTGCCCAGCAACCGGAATCGTCGCTCGTCCGTGTCGGTCCACTCGAGGCCGAGGATCTCGCGAACCGGCTCGTCGTAGAACCCGGTGGTCAGCCACATGAACAGCTTCTGGTTCTGCGGCACCAGATACCGGTCCCACAGCCACGTCGGTATGAAGCCGAGGAAGGGCGGCGGCGGCAACTGGGTGATGTCGAGGACCGTGCGAACCGAGACGTGATCGCGGAGCACGTTGCGGCACATGTAGTCCCAGTACTCCAGGAAGTCCTCGTAGGTGTCCGGCACGGGACGCATCGACACGCCGTACTGGGCGTACCAGGCCTTCGACTCCTCGAACAGCTGGCGCTTCTGGTCCTCGGTCAGGAAGGGGCCGAATCGCTCGCACAGCCGGACGTTGCCGTACCAGAACGTGGCGTGGGCCCAGTAGAAGACATCGGGATCCAGCGCGTGGTAGCGGGACCCGTCGTCCATCGTCCCCTTGACGGTCCGGTGGTAGTCGCGTACCTCCAGCCCGGTCTGCGCGCCGGGCACGACGGAATCGAAGACCACCCCGCTGATGGGATACAGCGACCGCATCAGACGCTGCCATCGCTCGCCGAAGAAGTCCGAGTGGTCCCACACCGCGGCGCCCAGTTTGGGGTGCATGTTCTGGATCGATCCGGCCCACAGACCCTGGAACATTCCCGTCCAGGTGCCCCAGATCTGCCAGGTCAGCGAATCCGGACCGAGAGGCTCGTACTCGTGTGCCGACGCCGCGTCGTCGGTGTGAACGGGACAGGCCTCCGTCGCAGCGTCCATAACCTCGGTCATGAGACGAAACCCTAGGTTCGTCTCACCCCGGTGTCAACTGTCGGTCACTCGGGATTCTCGTGGGTCACGGCCCGGTAGCCACGTGCGCCGGCCCGGTCGACCGCGGCCTTGACGAGTCCGAAGACGAGACCCTGCAACGCGGCAGCCACCAGGACCTCGGTGTTCGAGCGCTCGAGGTCCTTCGGATCGGGTGCCGACTCGTCGTCGGAGATCCGTTTCCAGATCTGACCGAACACCGCGCCCGCGGCGATACCGCCGAGCACGCTGGTCGCCAAGGACATCGGTTTGTACATCGCCTTCGATACGGCACTCATGCGAATTCCTCGCTCATTCGGTAGTGGACCCTGGGCGGATCGTGGTCGGAGGTCAGCGGCGTCGACGACGGACGATGACGATGGTGCCGACGGCCAGCACGGCGGCCACCGCCGCGCCGATCAGCACGGTCGAGTTCTCCTGGGCCTTCACCTGTGCGGTGTGCGCCGTCCTCGACGCCGCGTCGTTCACCCGCGCCGGGACATCCAGCTTGGCGGCCAGCGCGTCGACGGTCTCGGCCAGTTCCTGGCGTTGCTGCTCCACCGGGGGCGGGGTGTCGGCCGGAGTGTTGTTCTCGGGTGTCTCACTCATCTACAGGTGCTCCTTCACAGTCGCCACGTCGCGCTGGACACTCTCGACGGTGCGCTCCGGGGCCGGCGGCACCGCGGACTTGGCCCGTTTGGCTCCGATCGCGGCGGCGGCCCCGCCGATGACCAACAGGATCACCCCCACGATCACCGCGGCCAGCCACGCCGGTACCGCGTTCGCCAGCCCCAACACGGCTGCCGCGACAAGAGTGCCGAGGCCGAACAGCACCAGCAAGGTGCCCGCACCGGAGATGCCGGCGCCCACCCCGATCCGGGTGCCCTTGCCCTTCATCTCCGCGACCGCGTGCTGCAGCTCGGTCTTCACCAGGGTCGTCGTCTGCTGCTGCAGACGTTCGACGAGCTGCACGGTCGACAGGTCGTTCACAGACGGATCACTCACGCTCGTACCTCCTATCGGGACGCTGGTCTATGGCTTCCCTCGGTCGGCGATCCCGAAACGTCGATTCTCCGATCAGCGTTGCCGGAATCGGATCTCCGATCCGGGAGCGACCTGCGCGGCGAGATCCACCGCCTCGGCGGTGAGGACCGCCACCACCGGATAGCCGCCGGTGACCGGGTGATCGGCGAGAAAGATGACCGGACGGCCACTCGGCGGGACCTGGATCGACCCGTGGGCGATGCCCTCGGAACGGAGCTCCGCGGCGTCGTCACGGTGCGTGAGGAGGGGAAGCCCCGAGCCCTCGGCGCGGTCGACCCGCACGCCCACGCGATTGCTGTCGGTTCCGACCACCCAGGATCCGACGCACACGTCGGCCGGAGCAGCGAGATGGTCGGCACGGGGGCCGGTGTGGCAGTCCAGAACGACGACCTGCGGGTGCTCGTTGTCGGCGGGGGCGGACCACGTGGTCGGCCAGTCACCGGCGGCGTGACCCAGGGGCAACAGCGCGCCGGTGTCGAGTGGAGGCGGCCCGAGTCCGGAGAGGGTGTCGGTCGACCGCGAGCCCAACACCGGTTCGACGTCGATACCGCCCCGCACGGCGACGTAGTTGCGCAACCCCCAGGTGGGCGCGTCGAGCGACAGCTCGTCACCGGCACGAAGCACGAGAGCCGCGGCGAGCCCCGCGGGGATCCCGTTGCGACGCACCACGGTGTCCGCCCCGGTCGCCGCGACCAGTACGTCGGAATCGGCGCGAATTCGCAACCCGCCCAGCGTCGTCTCGACCACCGCCGCCGACTCCGCATTGCCCACAAGACGATTGGCCAGAGCGTGGGCCGCACGATCCGCAGCCCCCGACCGCGGGACGCCGAGGTGTGCGTACCCGGGCCGCCCGGCATCCTGGACGGTCGCCAGAGGCCCCGTCGCGAGAACCGTCAGCGAGGTCATCTGCGTCCGCGCCCGGCGTCGACGAAGCGGACCATCCGGCCCGCGGTGAACAGGGCGGGGGGATCGGCGTGCGCGTCCCACAGGCGAACATCGGTGCGGCCCAGCAACTGCCAGCCGCCGGGGCTCGACCTCGGGTACACCGCGCTGTACCCGGCGGCGATCGCGACCGACCCCTCCGGAACGTTCGTGCGTGCTTCCCGGCGTCGACCCACCGTGTCGAACGGGTGCGATGCCTCGTCGTCGGCGACGAGATAGCCGAAACCCGGTGCGAAACCCATGAACTGGACGCGCCATCGGGTGCGGCAGTGCACCTCGACGACCTCGTCGCTCGTCATGTCCAGTGCCGCAGCGACATCCGCGAGGTCCGCGCCGTCGTACTCGACCGGGATGACGATCTCGTCGGAAACACGCTGGTCGTTGTCGTGCTCGGCGTCGGTTCCGCGGTGTCGCAGCGCGCGGCGGACACCGAGTTCGTCCACACCGCGACCCGGATTCGCCTGGACCAGGAGGGTGTGCGCGCTGGGCACGAGATCGGTCACCTCGGCGAGCTCGCCGCGATCGATCGCGGCGCGCAACGCCCTGGTCGCGGCGAGCACCGCGGCCGACGGGGCGTCATCGGCCGAGAAGTCGAGGACCACCGCGTCGGGGCCCGCCGGCAGCTCGTGCATGGATCGAATCTACCCCGGGCGACGTGGTGTCCCACCCCGCGAAGTCCAGGCGTGCGCCCGCGTTGCGATGGCAGACTCGGTGGAGGTGCCGTGCCCGGTGGCCCATGCGAATGCGAGGAGAGACCGTGAGAGAGATCGTCGTCTGCGGCGAGTCGCTGGTCGATGTCGTGCAGCAGGGCGGAAGTCGGCACGAGGCGAACCGAGGAGGCCTGGCGCCCCTGCAGCCCGCCCTGGGCGGCGGTCCATTCAATGTCGCAATCACCCTGGGGCGGTTGGGGAGTGCGGTGTCGTTGCTCTCGGCGGTGTCCACCGACACCTATGGCGATGCGATCGTCGACGCGCTCCGCGCTGCCGGGGTGGGAACCGCGCTGGTCCAACGTCGCGACGAGCCCACTTCCTTGGCTCTGGCGACCATCGCCGACGACGGATCGGCACGCTATTCCTTCTACGTGGAGGGGACCGCAGACCGGGCGGTCACCGATCCGGGCGCGCTGCCGCCCACCGTCGCGGCGGTGACGTTCGGGACCCTGTCGCTCGTGCTCGAACCCGGTGCCACGGTGTACGAGAACCTGATGCGTCGCTGCCGCGCCGAGGGTCGAGTCGTGGTGCTGGACCCGAACATCCGGCCCGCGGTCATCGACGACCCCGACGACTACCGACGCCGTTTCCGCAGCTGGATGTCGTCGGTGGACCTGGTCAAACTCTCCGACGAGGACGCGGCCTGGCTCGGCGACGGGCCGGCGGGCAGTTCGGCGGCGGACTGGCTGGGTGACGGAGTGGCAGCGGTTGTCACCACAGCCGGGGCATCGGGCATCACTGTTCGTACAGCGGTCGGTGAGGTGACCGCGCCGGCGCCGTCCGTCGACGTCGTCGACACGATCGGCGCGGGGGACAGCGTCCTCGGAGGCCTTGTCCACCACCTGGACCGGCACGGTCGGCTCTCCCCGGACGCGGTGCGTTCACTGACCGTCGAAGAGTGGCGAGAAGCGGCCGAATTCGCAGCTCACGTGGCTGCGGTGACGGTGTCGAGGCCCGGGGCCGACCCTCCGTGGGCGGGCGAGCTGAGAAGCGACTAGGTTGTACCTGTGTGTCCTACCCGGACACTGTAAAAATCTCTGATCTGAATAAGGGGTTCGTGTGTCTGCTGAAACAGTCCCAGCCGACCAGGCGTCCGACACGGCCTCAGCGACCTTCACCTACCCCGGTGGACAGCTGGAGCTCCCGATCCTGAAGGCCACCGAGGGCACCGACTCGGTCGCGCTCGGCAAATTCCTGGCCGAGACCAATCTGACCACCTTCGACGGTGGCTTCGTGAACACCGCGTCGACCAAGTCGGCCATCACCTACATCGACGGTGACGCCGGCATCCTGCGCTACCGCGGGATCCCGATCGATCAGCTGGCCGAGAAGTCGACCTTCATCGAGGTGAGCTACCTGCTCATCTACGGCGAGCTCCCGACTCCGGCGCAGCTGGAGGACTTCACCACCAAGATCCAGCGCCACACGCTCCTCCACGAGGATCTCAAGCGCTTCTTCGACGGCTTCCCCCGCAACGCGCACCCGATGCCGGTGCTGTCGAGTGCGGTCAACGCGCTGTCGGCCTACTACCAGGACTCGCTCGACCCCAAGGACGACGAGCAGGTCGAGCTGTCGACCATCCGCCTCCTCGCGAAGCTGCCGACCATCGCGGCCTACGCGTACAAGAAGTCGGCGGGTCAGCCGTTCCTCTACCCGGACAACTCGCTGAGCCTGGTCGAGAACTTCCTGCGGATGACCTTCGGCTTCCCCGCGGAGCCCTACGAGGTCAACCCCGAGGTCGCGAAGGCGCTCGACATGCTGTTCATCCTGCATGCCGACCACGAGCAGAACTGTTCGACCTCGACGGTCCGCCTCGTCGGCTCGTCGCAGGCCAACCTGTTCACCTCGATCTCCGGCGGCATCAACGCACTCTGGGGTCCGCTGCACGGCGGCGCCAACCAGGCCGTGCTCGAGATGCTCGACGACATCCGCGCCGACGGTGGCGACACCAAGGACTTCATGAAGCGGGTGAAGAACAAGGAAGCCGGCGTCAAGCTCATGGGCTTCGGTCACCGCGTTTACAAGAACTACGATCCGCGCGCCGCGATCGTGAAGAAGACCGCCGATACGATCCTGGAATCGCTTGGCGTGCAGGATGATCTGCTCGACATCGCGAAGGGTCTCGAAGAGGTCGCGCTCAACGACGACTACTTCATCGAGCGCAAGCTGTACCCGAACGTGGATTTCTACACCGGTGTCATCTACCGTGCGATGGGCTTCCCCACCCGCATGTTCACCGTGCTGTTCGCGCTGGGACGCCTGCCGGGATGGATCGCCCACTGGCGCGAGATGCACGAGGACCCGACCACCAAGATCGGCCGTCCGCGTCAGCTCTACACCGGCTACACCGAACGCGACTACGTCCAGATGGGCGATCGCTGAGCGACCGCTCTCGCCGGACACGTCTGACCGCCGCACACCCGACTCAAAGGAGAGTCCAGTGACCAGCACCGAGAAGCCCACGGTCGAGTTCCAGGCGGGACCCCCGCCGGCCGACCTGACCATCTCCGACCTCATCGTCGGCGAGGGTGCCGAAGCCGCCCGCGGCGGCATCGTCGACGTTCACTACGTCGGGGTCGACTACGAGACGGGCGAAGAATTCGATTCGTCGTGGGACCGCGGCCAGTCGGCCAACTTCCCGCTGGACCGGTTGATCCCGGGCTGGCAGGAGGGAATCCCCGGCATGAAGGTCGGCGGACGCCGTCAGCTGACCGTTCCGCCCGAGCTCGCCTACGGTTCAGCCGGTGCGGGCCATCGTCTGTCGGGACGGACGCTCGTGTTCGTCATCGACCTGCTCGGAGTGGGCTGACGTCCGCGACCTCACTGGTCTGGCTCAGGCGTGATCTGCGCCTGAGCGACCTCCCGCCGCTCGCCGCGGCCGCCTCGGGGACCGATTCGTCGGTCCTCGTGTGCTTTGTGCTGGACCCGCGGCTGGAGAAGTCCTCGGGTGAGCGGCGCCTGGCCTTCCTGTTCGACTCGCTGCGCGAGATCGACGACAAACTCGACGGCAAGCTACTCGTCGTCCGGGGACGCCCCGAGGACGAGATCCCGAAGCTGGCCCGGGCGGTCGACGCCGAACGAGTCCACATCTCCGAGGACTTCGCGCCGTTCGGCCGACGACGCGACGAGGCCGTCGCCGACGCGCTCGGCGACGTCGAACTCGTGGCGACCGGGTCGCCGTACCTCGTCTCGCCCGGCCGGGTGACCAAAGACGACGGTTCGCCGTACAAGGTGTTCACGCCGTACTCGAAGCGGTGGCGTGACCACGGGTGGCGCGCACCCGCCGACTCGTCGGTGCCGGCGAAGAAGATCGTCGACCCATCGGATCTGACGAAGACCGGACGCATCCGGGTCCCTGCCGCGCCGACGACGCTCTCCATCCCCGCGGGCGAGGATGCGGCCACGGAGCGCTGGGCCGAATTCGTCGACGGCGATCTCGCCGACTACGACTCCGGCCGCAACGATCCCGCCGGGGACAGCACCAGCCGGATGTCGGCGTACCTCAAATACGGCAACATCCATCCCCGCACGCTCGCCGCGGATCTGGGCAGGTCGGGGGGAGCGCAAGCCTATCTCCGCGAGCTCGCGTTCCGTGACTTCTATGCCGACGTGCTCTATCACTGGCCACACAGCCTGTGGCACAACTGGAATCGCCAGTTCGACGGCATCGATCTGGATACCGACGAGAAGGCCTACGAGCGGTTCGACGCCTGGAAGGCCGGGCGTACCGGCTTCCCGCTCGTCGACGCCGGGATGCGTCAGCTGGCCGAGACCGGCTATATGCACAACCGGGTGCGCATGGTCACCGCGTCCTTCCTCGTCAAGGATCTGCACCTGCCGTGGTGGTGGGGAGCGGAATGGTTCCTCGATCAACTCATCGACGGTGACATGGCGTCGAACAACCACGGTTGGCAGTGGGCTGCGGGCACGGGAACCGATGCGGCACCGTACTTCCGGGTGTTCAACCCCGAGGCCCAGGCCAAGAAGTTCGACCCAGACGGCGAGTACGTCCGCCGGTGGGTGGGCGACATCGACGCCGACGACTATCCCGAGCCGATGGTCGATCACAAGGCCGAGCGTGAAGAGGCGCTCCGCCGATTCGGCCAGATCTAGTCCCGCAACGTCCCCTGCTGGTCGAGCGTGTCGAAACCACCTGCCGCACACGAGGACTGCACTGGCCCGATCCAGCTTCGCTGGCCGTCCCGCGAGGGATGAGATCGTCAGAAGGGTGGTGGGTCGAGGCGGTCGAGCTCTTCGCGGGCTTTCCTGTTCCGGGCGCGCTCTTGTCGCCGGCGGGCCAGTTTGGCGTCCAGTCGGCTGGTGGTGCGCTCCGAGTTGTCGACGGAGGCGATGATGTGTGGGGTGGGTGGGGCTTGAGCGGCCTGTTCGAACCGGATTCGCCGCAGGTTGGGGAAGGTGTCTTCGAGGGTTTCGGCATCCCCGGGCAGGGTGACCCCTTCAGGGGTCTCGTATTCGGTGACCAGGCGGCCGCCTTCGTCGCGGTATTGCACGTCGACCCAGTCACCGTGGGTTTTGAGGAGATGACTGGGGCGGCACTTGGCGTTGAGGTTCTCACTCGACGTCGCCCCACCCCGGGCAGGGTCGGTGTGGTCGTACTCGGTGACGTGGTCGAGATCGCATGCGAATGCCGAACGGGTACAACCGGGTTCGGTGCAATAGCCGTCCCGCACCCGCACGAAATCAGCGCACGACGCGGTGGGCCGGTACCCGTTGCCAGGATGGGTTGCCGGGTAAACCACTGCTACTGATGCGGTGGTGTCGCCGGGCTCACCGTCCGATCGAGTTGTGGCGCCACCGTTGTCGTCGTCGGCTCGTGTGT
Organism: Gordonia sp. ABKF26; assembly: GCF_041103195.1. NCBI lineage: Bacteria > Bacillati > Actinomycetota > Actinomycetes > Mycobacteriales > Gordoniaceae > Gordonia > Gordonia sp. ABKF26. The sequence continues at coordinate 4,603,424 of NZ_JBGCVZ010000003.1, read as the reverse complement.
CTTCGGCTGATGCCGGGCGTTGGGCGGTCCGCCGGTGATCGTCGTCGTTGGTGGCGACGTAGGTGGGTTGGGTGCGGGCCGGGGTGACCGGGGTGAGGGTGGCGTCGGGGCGGGCGGCGAGGTCACGGACGTGCTCGTCGCTGATGATGCCGTGCTCGTCGAGGAACCCCACCCCAGGCGCCCCCGCGAGGGTGGCGGCGTCGGTGACCACATGGATCACTATCTCGGCGCGCACCGCGTCGAGGACACTCCGCGGGTCGGGAATGTCGGCAATGCAGGGCTCGTCGTCGGCGCACTGGCACTCGAATGCCGTGCGGGTCAACAGCGCGAACATCGCATCGGACTGGCGGTGCCCGCGCTTGCGCCCGTCTCGTTTGCATACCGCATCAGCGAGGACGCGGACGGCTTTGGCTGAGATCCGCACGTTCTCTGCCGACATGACGGCGGTGAGTTCGGCGGTGCCGTCGGGCAGTTCGTGCGTCCACACCCCACGTTGGTCCATCGCGTCTTTGCGGCGTTGGCGTACCGCATCCGGATCGTGGCGGAACACGAGGCGGTCGACCATGTCGCGCAACCGCGCCCGATCCCACACACCGCTGCGGCGGCGCAGAGTACCGGCGATCTCGGCGTCGAGGGCGGGGATGATGGGGTCGTCGGCGGGGATCAGCTCGGTGCGGGAGAGGATCAGCCGGATCTGCCACTGCGACAGGATCCCGTCACGCAGGGTGTCCGCGGTGTCGGGAAGCCGGTCACGCAGGGCGATTGCCTCGTCGATCAAGATTTCGGCCTGCCGTCGTGACACCGCGCCTTGGCGGGCGATCCGGGCGGCGCAGTCGGCGTGGCCGTCCATCACGAAGCCTGAGGCGCTGGTGGTGACGAGCCGGTCGGTCATCGCCGCGATCGTCTGATATCGATGCCAGGCGAGATAGGACTCTCCGCGTCGGGTGGCGTCGAGGCCGCCCATCAACATGACCATGTCGGTCTCGGCCGCGCGGGCAGGATCGACCCCGGCGACGAACTCGCCCGGTAGATCGGTCCACATCCTCACAACGCCCCCCGACGCCTGTTTCGTCACCCGCCCCGACCAGGGTGATCCGCTACAGACCAATGTAAACCCGACCACCGACAACCTTTTCCGATCTCAGCAGACGACGTCGTCGTGGTCGAAATGGGTTCCGGGCGTTGCGGTATGGGGCCGGACGGATTGGCGACGCCTGAGTTCCGCGGGTCACCAGGTGGTTTCGACACGGCGCCTCGCTCCGCTCGGGGCCGGCTCAACCAGCGGAGGGCGGGCCCCGGCTCAACCAGCGGGGGTCAGCGGGCGAGCTTGAGCACCTCACCCCACCCGATGCGCGATCCGGTGCGCAGGATGGAGCGCTGGTAGATCCGCGCGGCGATCCAGGTGGCGGCCGCACAGGCGGCACCCATCAGACCGAACGTCACGATTTTCTGCACGGCATCGGTGTCGCCGGTGGCGATGCGCATCGGCATCAGGGCCGCGCTGAACGGCGGTATCCAGCTGAGTACCTCGATCAGCGTCGAATCCATCGCCTGGACACCGAAGATGCCCGAGTACAGCACCGCGACCGCGAGGAACGTCAGCGGAGCCGACGACGAGTTCAGCTCTTCCTGTCGGGACACGATGGCCCCGGTCGCCGCGTAGAGGGAAGAGAAGAACAGGAACCCGAGGAGGAACCACGCGATCACCGCCGCGAACATCCCGAGGGCGGCACCCGGGAGGGTGAGTATTCCGGTCGCGGTACCGGCGATCAATGCGGTCGCGCCGAGCAGCACCACCTGGCCCAGGGCGACGACGCCGATGCCGATGATCTTGCCCCACAGCAGGTGCAGCGGCTTGATGGTCGCCAGCAACAGCTCCACGACCCGCGACGTCTTCTCTTCGACGACGCCGACGGCGACCATCGTGCCGCCCATCATGATCGCCGTGACCAGCAACACCACGCCGACCATGGCGATGAGCAGACGCTGTCCCTCATCGGGCTTGTCCGGCTCGGTCTGGGTCACGCTGATGTCGACGGTCGGCAGGGTGGCGGCGTCGACGCCGCGTTCGGACAGTGCCGCCGTCAGATTCGCCTGCGACACCGCGGTTCTGATGGGCCCCTCGAGCGCGGGCTCGAGGCTGTCCTTGGTGATGATGACGTACGACCCGGGTGCTTCACCGGGCACCAGCGCGGCGGCCACATCGCCGCTGTTCACGCGATCCCGCGCCTGTTCGACAGTGTCGGCGGGTTCGGTGGCGATGGTGGTGCCCGACGCCTCGCCGACGGACACGATGGACTCGGTGACCGCTGACGGCTGACCGACGACGGCGACCTTCTCGGTGTCGTCCCCGCCGGAGAACAGGTTGATGATGATGGCACCGGCGATGATCACGACCATCAGCAGTGCGGTGCTCACCACGAAGGACTTGGTCTTGGCGCGCGTGGTGATCTCGCGGCCGGCGACGAGACGAATGGCCTGTGCGGCAGTGGCACTGGTGTCGCCGGTGGCGGGTGTCGGCGGGGTGTCGCGTAGCGTGGTCATGCGGAAACCACCTCTCGGAACAGGTCGGTCAGGGACGGGGTCGAGGTCGCGAAGCGGTGGACGGGACCGTGTTGCAGCGCGGTGGAGAGGATCAGCTGATCGTCGGCGGTCTGCGGGTCGATGAGGAGCCGGGTCGTCTCGCCGTACTCCACGCTCCGCACGCCCGGAAGGCCTTCGGCCCAGGCGATGTCGGCACGCGGCCCGGTGATCTCGAGGCTGACCCCGTCGCGGGCGCGAAGGTCGTCGACGGTGCCGAGCGCACGCATCTGGCCCTTGGCGATGATGCCCACGCGATTGCACAGCCGCTGGACCAGGTCGAGCTGATGCGAGGAGAAGATGACCGGAATGCCCTCGGCTGCTTTCTCTTTCAATACGTCACTCATCACGTCCACGGCGACCGGGTCCAGACCCGAGAACGGCTCGTCGAGCACGAGGACGGTGGGATCGTGGACCAGTGCGGCGGCGAGCTGGACGCGTTGCTGGTTGCCGAGGCTGAGATCGGCGACGTTGTCGTCGTAGCGCGCGCCGACGCCCAGCCGGTCGGTCCAGCGCCGGACCGACTCCTCGGCCTCGGCGGCGGACATGCCGTGCAGGCGCGCCAGGAACGTGAGTTGCTCACCGACTTTCATCTTCGGGTACAGGCCGCGCTCCTCGGGCATGTAACCGATCCGGCGGCGCAGGTCGAGGTCGATGCGGCGGTCGCCGAGCCGCACCTCGCCGGAGTCGGCGGCGAGCACGCCGAGGATGATGCGCATCGTCGTGGACTTGCCGGCGCCGTTGCTGCCGACGAAGCCGAAGATCTCACCGGGCTCGACATGAAAGGTCATGTCCTGCAATGCGACGAGATCTCCGTAGCGTTTGTGGAGCCCGTCGACGATCAGTGGTGCGGTCACGGCGCACCCTCCTCACTGGGGATGGTTGTCGGGTCGGATGACAGTGCTTCGAGGTCTTCGGGGTCGGGATCGGCCATCCACCAGGCGGTCAGCATGGTCGGCACGCAGATGGCGGAGAGTACGAGGGTGATCAGCAGGATCGCCGAGCCGTAGACGGCCTGCCCGGGTACCTCGTCGCGGAAGCTGAGGACGATCAGCACCGCGTACGGGATGAACATCAGGCAGTACAGCACGGTGAAGCCGATCGAGCGTGCCGAGTTGCGTTGCGCCACCTGGATCTCGTCGAGTGCCGTCACCGGTGTGTCGGCGATCGAGCCCGTGACGATGCGGAGCAGGTAGAGCGTCGTGATGATCCCGAACAGGCCGATCATGAACGGGAGGAGAAACCACCCGGATGTGAAGAACGCGATGATCGAGCTGAAGAGGAGCACGGTCGCGAAGAACACCTGCGCCACGACGAGGCGCCGGAACGTGCGCCGGGTGCGCCACGAGGTCAGACGGTGGGAGTTCTTGGCATTGAATTCCTGATGCCGCTGACCGCGCCATTGTTCATAGCGTCGCCAGAGCGCGGGGGTTGCCTCCTCGGGGATGGCCGAGTAGGGGTCGGTCATCGTTCACCTCCGGTGTCGTCGGTGTGGATGGTGTGGACGGGTGGTGATTCTGGTGACTTCGGGGATGTTTCGCGGTGGTAGAGCGCCGCCGACATCGCCCCGAACTCTCGACGGCTGAACACCGCCTCGACGGGGAGGTCGAAGACGTCGCAGATACGGAAGGCGAGGTCGAGGCTGGGATAGTTGTCACCGCGTTCGAGTGCGCCCACCGACTGCACGTTGATGCCCACGAGGGCGGCGAGTTCGGCCCGCGACATCCGACGCTCGGCGCGAAGGACGCCGATGCGGTTGTAGATGGGAAGCTTTTCCCCACGGCGTATTGGACTCACGTGACTTAGTGTTGTGAAAACACAACAACTTGTCAAGAGCGGGCAAACCGTCCCGCCGTCGGGTCAGTGCGCGGACACGCCGAGCAACTCGGCCGCGACCCGCGCCGCCTCACGCCCGGCGCGATTGGCGCCGATCGTGGATGCCGATGGGCCGTAGCCGAGTAGCTGAATTCGCGGATCGGCGTCGACGACGGTCGCGAGGCGCCCGGTCATGGTGATCCCCCCACCCGGCGCGCGCAGCCGCAGCGGGGCGAGATGGTCGATGGCGCTGCGGAATCCGGTGTTCCAGAAGATGACGTCGAGGTCCAGGTGGTCGGGTACGCGCGCGCGATCGAGGCCCTCACCGGTCCCGCCGTCGCAGTCCCAGCACACGCCGGTCTCGGTGATACGGGTGAACATCGGGCGCCATGTCAGGATCCCGTCCCGTTTCGCCGCCGCGATCGTCGGGGTGAGCGCCAGCCCGGTCACCGACACCACCGACGTGGGGGGCAGCCCGGCGCGCACACGCCGTTCGACACGGGCGACGGCCTCGCGTCCCTGTTCCGGGGTGAACGGCCCGGAGTTGAACACCGGTTCGCGCCGCGAGCACCAGAACGTCTCGCTCCCAGGTGCCTCCCGGGCGATCTCGATCAGCAACTGGATCGCAGAGATGCCCGCACCGACGACGAGGACGCGTTTGCCCTCGAACTCCTCGGGCGACGTGTAGTCGTGTGTGTGCAGCTGTCGGCCGCGGAAGTCGGCTGCACCCGGGATGTGCGGGATGAACGGCCGGTCCCAGGTGCCGGTGGCGTTGACGATCAGATTCGACGTGACCGAACCGCCGCCACCCAGCTCGGCGCGGAAGCCGTCGCCCTCACGTCGCACGGCGCGCACATGCACGGGCCGATGGACGGTGAGGCCGAACTTCTCCTCGTAGCGGCCGAAATAGGCGGGGACCGCAGTTGCGGCCGGTAGCTCGTCGCAGTCCAGACCGAGCGCCTCGACCAGACCCCAGCCCGGTAGGTCGTGGACGCGGTTGGCGGTGGCCAGGGTCAGCGTCGGCCACCGGAACTGCCAGGCGCCGCCGGGCCCGGGGGCGTGGTCGAGCATCTGGTACCGATCGCCGAGCCCGAAGCGGTGGAGGAAGTAGGCCGCCGAGAGGGCGGCTTGTCCGCCGCCGATGATCAACACATCCGTATGCGGGGCGGGCTGTGCGCCGGTCGGGGGGATCTGCACGTCCCCACCTTGTCACGCCGTGCCGCTGTCAGGCCGATGCGAGGTGTGGTCGGTAGGGTGGTGGCCCATGATCCACTCCACCACCGACGGATCGGTCGTCACGATCGAGTTGGACCGGGTAGACAAGCGCAACGCCCTGAACGAGGAGATGCTGTCGGGCTTGTCCGGTGCCTTCGACGCCGCGCTCGGGGCGGGTGCCCGCGCCATCGTCGTGACCGGTCGGGGGCCGGTCTTCAGCGCCGGTGCCGACCTGTCCGGTCCGGTGTACGACAAGGGTTTCCTCGACATCCTCGTCGGCACCCTGCGGCAGATCGAGACCGCGCCGGTGCCCGTGATCGCGGCGTTGAACGGGTCGGCGATCGGCGCGGGGCTGCAGCTGGCGATGGCCGCCGATCTCCGCGTGATGGCACCGGACGCCATCGCGGGCATACCGGCTGCGAAAATCGGTGTCGCCGTGGACGAGTGGACGATCCGGCGGCTGGTGTCACTGGTCGGGGCGGGGCAGGCCCGGGGAATGCTGATCGGGTGCGACCCGCTCGGTGCCGATCGGGCCCACTCGCTGGGCTTCGCGAACCGCATCGGCGATCTCGTCGATGCCCAGCACTGGGCGCACACGATCGCCGACCTCGCCCCGCTGACGCTCCAGCACTACAAGCTCGTCCTCAACGGCGACGGTGCCCGCGATGCGGCGCCCGACGATCGGGCCGCGGCGATGATGCGGGCGTGGGAGAGTTCCGACTTGCAGGAGGGCCGCGCGGCCCGCGCCGAGAAGCGCGCGCCCAGGTTCCTCGGGTCCTGAGCGGAGCACCTCGCTACCGGCGGTGGATGGGGCCGGTTCCCGCGTGGAGGGGTGTCGCCGTCGCACGATGCCGTTCGGCGATCAGCTGCGCTGCGATGGCCACGGCCGCCTCGCCGGGTGTGTGCCCGCCGAGGTCGAGCCCCAGCGGTGAGCGCAGACGGGCGAGTTGCCCGTCGTCGAGGCCCGCGTCGCGGAGACGTTGACGGCGGTCGTCGACGGTCCGTCGCGACCCCAGCGCACCGACGAAACCGAGGGTCGGGGAAGCGAGTGCGACGCGCAGGGTCGGGACGTCGAACTTCGGGTCGTGCGTCATCACGCAGATCGAGGTCGACGCACCGACCCGTCCGTCCCGGATCTCGCCCGCCAGGTACCTATCCGGCCACCCGACGACGACGTCGTCGGCGTCGGGAAACCGTGCGCGGGTGGCGAACACCGGTCGCGCGTCGACAACCGTCACCCGCATCCCGAGACTCGTCCCGAGTGAGCTGAGCGCCCGCACGAAGTCGTTGGCGCCGACCAATATCAGCCGCGCGGGTGGGGCGAAGGTCTGCACGAAGGTACGGGGGCGTTCGTCGGACGGCGCGTCGCAGTCGTCGACCCCGATGAGCCCGCTGCGGCCGGTGGTGAGGAGGTCGGCGACGTCGCGGTCGAGACGACGCCAGGCCGGCTGCGACGTCGCCGTGGCGAGGTACCAGTCGGTGTCGTCGGTGAGGGTCGTGGCCCACGAGATCGGTTCGTCGTCGTCGAGTGCGGCGACCATGCGGGTGAGGTGCCGACGGCGCTGGGCGGTCGGGGAAACCCGCTCGACGAGGACCTCGATCTGCCCTCCGCAGGTGAGGCCCGGCGCGGGGTCGTCGGGATCGTCGACGCCGTAGTGTTCGACCACGGCGACGCCGTCGGCCAGGACGTCGCGCGCGGTGTGCACGAGCGCGGATTCGACGCAGCCGCCGGACACCGACCCGATGACGGTGTCGTCCTCGGTCACGATCATCGCGGCGCCCAACTCGCGGGGAGCCGATCCCGTGGTGCCGACGACCCGGCAGAGCGCAACCGGCCGCGCGTCACCGGTGTCGAGGAGTTCGGTCAGGGACCGCAGGACGTCGCGCATGTACTCCAGTGGACCAGAAGATCACCGTCCCGACCAGGTGGCCGTGCTGCGAGTGCCGGCAAACCCACCCCTTTTCCGTAAACCCAGCGCCCGGTGTGGCGGTGAGTTTACGGAAAAGGGGTGGGTTTGCCATGTCGCGGTACGCGGGCTGATGTCTGTGCCCTAGTCGCCCAGCACTCGCCGCAGATAGTCGTTGGCGAACACGCGAGACGGGTCGTACCGGTCCCGCACGGAACGGAATTCGTCGAATCGCGGGTAGACCCCGCGGAGGTACTCGGCGTCGCGGGTGTGCATCTTGCCCCAGTGCGGTCGGCCACCGAAACCGGTGAGGATGGCTTCGACGTCGGCGAGATAAGCGTCGGAGTCGGCGGGGTCGTCGCGGTGGTAGCGGTGGACGGCGATGTAACCGCTGGTGCGGCCGGATGCGGTGGACAGCATCAGGTCGTCGGCGGCCGCGGCGCGGACCTCGATGGGGAAGCTCACCAGATACTCGCGCCGGTCGAGCAGTGCCCGGATCTCGCCCAGGGCCTCGGGAACGGCGTCGAGGTCGATGGCGTACTCCATCTCCCGGAACCGGACGTCACGGTCGGAGACGAACACCCCGGTGGAGGTGTCGGTGAACTCCCGCGCGGAGAGCGCGCGACCGGTGACACCGTTGATGGTCGGTACCAGCCGGGGGACGCGCGCACCGATCTCGCACAGCAGTCGGAGAGCCTTGTTGCTCAGGAGTTCGTCGTCGATGTAGCGCTTGATGCGTGACGGGCCGGTGAGCGGGGCGTCGGGCCCGACGCGGGTGTTCGTCTTGACCAGAGCGCAATTGGTGTGCGGGAAGATGTAGAACTCGTGGTGATCGGTGCTCGCGACGCGTTCGTGGAACGCGGCGATCGCCGCGTCGGCGGTCTCCGGCCCCTCCACGGCGTGCAACCGGAACTCGTCCACGCACTCGATGGTCAGTTCGACGACGACCCCGAGGGCGCCGAGGCCGAGCGCGACCGCCTGTAGGTCGGTGTCGTCGGAGGTCAGCGTGACGATGTCACCGGTGCCGGTGACGACTGTCGCGCCGACGATCTGGGTGCTGATGCCCCCGAAGGCCAGCCCGGTGCCGTGGGTTCCGGTGGAGGTGGCGCCCGCGATGGTCTGCCGGTCGACGTCGCCGAGATTCGTCATCGCGAGACCGAAAGGTGCCAGGAGCCCGGGGATCTCGTGGAGATGGGTACCGGCCCGCACGGTCACGCGATGGGCGTCGACCGACACGAGTCCGCGCAGGCCGGACAGCTCGAGTTGCACATCATCGGCAACGGCGATGGGGGAGAAGCTGTGTCCGGCGCCCACGGTCTTCACCGTGCCCTCGCGCGCCGCTGTCTCCCGGACGATGCCGGCGATCTCCTCGGCGCTCGACGGGCTGACGACGCGGTTCGGCGAGCAACCGGCGGTACCGCCCCAGTTGCGCCAGGCTTGCGTCGAACGCGCAGCGGTACCGCTCACAGGAAGCACTTGCCCTCTCCTCGGTAGGTCGGCACGACCTCGCTCACCGTGGCCCGCCCGGCGTCGTCCCGATCGATGATCGCGACCTCGCGAGCCCGCTCGCACACCTCGCCGGACTTGGTGTGGCGGAACCACACCCGGTCTCCGACGGCGATCCGATCGGCGGCCGCACCCCGCAGTGGGGTCTGCACCTCGCCGGCCGCCTCGGTGCCGACGAAGGCGAGTCCCTGCGGCCACACCGGTGACGGCAGCCGGTCGGCGGCCGGCGGGCCGGAGGCGATCCACCCGCCGCCCGCACAGGTCACGATGCCGGGGGCGGGGCGCCGGACGACGTCGAGCCCGAAGGCCAGTGCGGGCGCGGGCCGGAAGCGCTGATAACCGTCGAACAGGTGACCGCCGAACAGCCCACTGCCGGCCGCGATGTCGGTGACCGCGCGATCGCGTGCGGTCTCCTCGAGGGATCCGGTGCCGCCGCCGTTGACGAACTCCAGGTCCGCGATCTGACGCAGTTCCCCGATCACCTTGCTCCGACGACGGCGCAACTCGGCCATCGAACGATGCTGCATCGCCCGGACGGCGCGGTTCGCCAACGCCTTACCCGGGACGGCGTCGGCCACCCCGGCGACCTGCGCCTCATAGGACATGACTCCGACGAGGTCGAAGCCGGGACGGGCCACGACATCTCGTGCGAGCTCGAGTGCATCTCGACGTGAGTGCACCGGGGAGCGGCGCACGCCGATGTGGACCCGTCCGCCGAGCAAGCGGTACGACGCATCGAGGTCGATGGCGACTCGGATCGGCGGCCGGGCGCCGGCGGACACGACGGAATCGATGACGTCGAGCTGGTCGACGGAGTCCACGAGCACGCTCACCCGGCTCGTCGCGACCTCGTCGGCGATCAGGGCCGCCAGCGCATTCCGCCGCACGCTGGGATAACCCATCAGCACCTCGCCGATTCCCGACTGCGTGGCCAACCAGTGCGCCTCGGCCAGGTCGTAGGCGAGTACGCCGTGGAAACCGGGGCGACCGACGATGTCCTCGACGACCGAGCGGACGCGGACGGATTTGGTGGCCAGCCGGATGGGGGCACCCGCCGACCGTCGGGTGAGGTCGGCGACGTTGTGCTCCAGGGCGGCCCGGTCGAGTGCGAGGACGGGGGCGTCGAGTCCCGCGTCGGTGACCGCCTGATCGATTGCCGCCCAGTGGGATTCGGGGTCACTCAGCCAGGGGGTGGGCGTCGTCCCGCCGGCCGGGGACGCGTCGAGACCCTCACTCGAAGCTGACATAGGTCATGAGCTGGTCGGCGATCGAGCGGATGATCGCGTCGACGACCTTGTCGTCGGCGGTGCTGAGATAGACGAGTGTGATCGAGTTGGTCGCCGCGATGATGAGCGGACCGAGGTCCTCGACCGGCGTGGTCCACACGATGGGCGTCAGGTCGGCCATCGACCGCAGCCCCGCCGAGGCGACCCGGTAGAGCTGCTCGTACATGTACTTGCCGACCTGCTGCAGCTCCGGGTGATTGTGGGCGTAGATGCCGAGCGCGATGGTCGCCTGCATCCGTCCCGGGTCGGCTTTCAACAGGTCGTAGAACGCGTGGAATTGCCGCACCATGCTCGACCGGATCGTCTCCGGCCCGGGCTCCGATCCGTAGTCGGCGGCGGGCAGCACGGCGTGCAGCATGCGCTCGATGTCGGTGGGCACCGCCGTCTCCATCACCGCGCACAACAGTGCGGTGCGGCTCTCGAACGCGTAGTGGAAGCTCGCGAGCGGCATCCCGGCGTGGGCGCAGATGCGACGGGTCGTCGCGCCCTCGACCCCGTGATCGGCGATCACGCGGTACGCCGATTCGATGAGCGCGCTTCGACGTTGGTCGACGGACATCCGTGCCACTGCGGTGACTTCCTGACCGCATGCGCCGGCGCATGCTCGGTGGACAATGCTCGGTGGAGCCTATCAGTGCCGGTGAGGCACACAATGCGCTTCACGCACTACTGTGTGGACGTGACCTCCACGACCGGTAGAAAAGGCACGACCGACCTGCGCCACGATGTCCTCGCGCGCGTGGGTTCGGCAGGAGTGGCGGTGGCCGATGCCGTCGTCGGGCGGCTCGCGGCCGAGGGACTCGGCCCCGCCCGCGCGCTCGGCGCCTCCCGTACGGAGATCGCGCCGCATGTGCTCCACAGTCCGCACCAGCGCGATGGCGCCTTCGACAACCCGGAACCCCCGTCGATCGCCGACCCGAGCCTGCAGGTCCTCACCGACATGGCCCGGCGGCCCGGCCGGCCGCGCCGACCCGTCCTGGTGACGGTCCCGCGCTTCGACGCGCCGGCCGACCTCGCCGTCACCTGGCTCGGTCACGCCACCGCCGTCGTCGACATCGACGGCGCCCGTGTCATCACCGATCCCGTTCTGAGCCGTCGCTGTTCGCCGAGTCAGATCGTCGGTCCCGCACGCATGCACGCCGCGCCTCTGTCGGCGTCGCAGTTGCCGCCGCTCGACGTCGTCCTGATCAGTCACGATCACTACGACCACCTCGACATGGACACCGTCACCACCATCGCCGACACGCAGCCCGATGCGGTCTTCGTCACGACGATCGGGGTCGGTGCGCACCTCGCGTCGTGGGGGATCGCCGAAGACCGTATCCGGCAGGCGGATTGGTGGGAGGAGGTGGTGGTGCCGACCAGGGCGGGCGAGCTGCGCTTCACGTGCGGCCCGGCACGGCACTTCTCCGGGCGCTGGCTGGCACGCAATCTCACACAGTGGGGCAGCTGGGCGATCGCCGGCCGCGACCACAAGGTCTTCTTCTCCGGGGACACCGGACACAGCGAACGATTCGAGGACGTCGGCGCCCGCCTCGGCCCGTTCGACCTCACCCTCATCGCCGTCGGGGCCTACGACGTGATGTGGCCCGACATCCACGTGAACCCGGAGGAGGCCCTCTCGGTCCACCGGATGGTCTCGCCCGGTTCGGGTTCGGACTCGGTGTTCATCCCGATCCACTGGGGGACCTTCAACCTGGCGCGTCATCCGTGGGGCGAGCCCATCGCGCGGCTGCGGGCGGATTCGCGGCCGGACACGCCGACGATCCTGGTGCCGCAGCCCGGTGGCTCGATCGACCTGACCCACCGGACCGGTACCGGTGTGGCACAGCCCGGTTGGTGGGAGGCCTCCGCGTGAGCTCGTCGACGGGGATCGCCAGTCCCGGTCTCACCGCCGCCGAGGTGGCGCAGCGGGTCGCGGCCGGTCAGGTCAACGCCCTGCCCGACCGGTCCGGTCGCAGTGTCTCGGACATCGTGCGCGCGAACGTGTTCACGCGGATCAACGCGATCCTCGGGGTGCTGTTCGCGATCGTCGTGTTCACCGGCTCGCTGATCAACGGGCTGTTCGGGCTGCTGATCATCGCCAACTCGGGCATCGGCATCATCCAGGAGATCCGCGCCAAGTGGACCCTCGACAAGCTCGCGATCGTCGGTCAGACCCGACCACGGGTCCGGCGCGACGGCACGGTGACCGAGGTGCCGCCCGATGAGGTGGTGCTCGACGACATCATCGAGATCGGTGCGGGCGACCAGATCGTCGTCGACGGTGAGGTCGTCGAGGCGACCGCGCTCGACGTCGACGAGTCGCTGCTCACCGGCGAGGCCGACCCGATCGACAAGGACCCGGGAGCCGCCGTGCTGTCGGGCAGTTTCGTGGTGGCCGGCGGGGGCGCGTACCGCGCCACCAAGGTCGGCGCCGACGCGTACGCGGCGCAGCTCGCGGCCGAGGCGTCGAAGTTCACCCTCGTCTCCTCGGAACTGCGCTCCGGGATCGACCAGATCTTGCGGGTGATCACCTGGTTGCTGATCCCGGCCGGCGTGCTGACGATCATCAATCAGCTTTTCATCAGTGACAACGATCTGCGCAAGTCGCTGCTGGGCATGGTCGCCGCGTTGGTGCCGATGGTCCCGGAGGGGCTCGTCCTGATGACCTCGATCGCCTTCGCCGTCGGCGTCGTGCGACTGGGTCAACGGCAGTGTCTGGTGAACGAGCTACCGGCCATCGAGGGACTGGCGCGCGTCAACGTGGTCTGCGCCGACAAGACCGGCACCCTGACCGAGAACGGGATGCGACTGGCCGAGGTGCGAAACCTCGGGTCGGTACCACGCGAGACCGCGGACCAGGTCTTGGCCGCACTCGCCGCCCACGACCCGCGACCCAACGCCAGCATGGTCGCGGTCGCCGAGGCCCACCCGGTCGCGCCGGACTGGACGGTGACGGCCGTCAAACCGTTCACCTCCGCCACCAAGTGGAGCGGGATGTCGTTGCGCGGAAGCGGCTCCGGCCCGGATGCCGGAAGCGACGACGGGCACTGGCTCATCGGTGCGCCCGACGTCCTGCTCGACCCGGCGAGCGACACGGCCCGCCTCGCCTCCGACATCGGCGCCACCGGACTCCGCGTGCTGCTGCTCGCGTGCACCGACATCCCCGTCGACACCGACCCCGCACCGGGTCAGATCGCTCCGGGAACCGTGTCGCCGGTGGCGCTCGTGGTCCTCGAACAACGCGTGCGTTCCGACGCGCGCGACACGATCGACTACTTCGAACAGCAGCATGTCGCGGTGAAGGTCATCTCCGGCGACAACGCCCGGTCGGTGGGCGCGGTCGCCGCGTCGCTCGGCCTCGGGTCGGTCGACACCTCGGTCGACGCGCGCGAGTTACCCGCCGAGACAGGCGAACTCGCCGACGTCGTCGAACGCGGTGTGACGTTCGGCCGGGTGCGGCCCGACCAGAAACGCGCCATGGTGAAGGCGTTGCAGTCGCGGGACAACACCGTTGCCATGACCGGGGACGGCGTCAACGACGTCCTCGCGCTCAAGGACGCCGACATCGGCGTCGCGATGGGCTCGGGCAGCTCCGCGGCCCGGTCGGTGGCCCAGATCGTGTTGCTGGACAACAAGTTCGCCACTCTTCCCTACGTGGTGGGCGAGGGTCGTCGCGTCATCGGCAACATCGAGCGCGTCTCCAACCTGTTCCTCACCAAGACCGTGTACGCGGTGCTGCTGGCGCTGTTCGTCGGTGTGGGCGGACTCCTCGGGGCGGTGTTCGGGTCCGATCCGCTGAGCTATCCGTTCCAGCCGATCCACGTGACGATCTCGGCCTGGTTCACCATCGGCATACCGGCGTTCGTGCTGTCGCTGGCTCCCAACAACGAGCGAGCACGCCGTGGTTTCGTGCGCCGGGTGCTGCTCAGCGCGGTGCCCAACGGCGTCATCGTCGGTCTGTGCACTTTCGTGACCTACCTGATCGTCAACCCGGGCGGCGCCGGTGTCGAGGTGGGCGGGGACGCCGTCGAGCTGTCGCAGCCTCAGACGCAGGCCGCCACCGCGGCGCTGATGACGTTGATCGCGATCGCGGTCTATGTGCTCGCGGTGGTCGCCCGTCCGTACAACTGGTGGAAGGTCGTCCTGCTGGCGGTCTCGGCCGGCGCGTACGTGCTGATCTTCGCGTGGCCGTTCACCCAGGACCTGTTCCGGCTCGACTCCTCGAACTGGGGGATGAACTCGGTGGCCCTGATCTCGGCCGCGGTCGGAATCGTGTGCGTCGAGGTCGTCTCACGCGTGGCGCCGAGGTGGATCGCCACCCACGGGGACGAAGCGCAGCTCAGCGGGGCGCTCGTCTCCGACCGATAGAATCTGCGGCAAGTGGCCGGAAGATGTCCGGCACGTCGATCAGAGGAGACGCCATGGATCTCAAGGGACTCGTCAACAAGGCCAGAGCCACGCTGCAGAAGAACCCGAACCTGATCGAGAAGGGCGGCGACGCCATCGACAAGGTCACGAAGAACAAGTACTCGGGTCAGGTCGACAAGGCACAGGACGCCGTGCGCAAGGCCGTCGGCGCCCCTCACCAGAACCCGCCGCACCAGAACCCGGGGCAGCAGAACCCCGGACACCAGAATCCCGGACCGAACTCCGGGCACCAGAACCCGGGTAACCCCCAGCAGTAGAACGGTTCACGCGCCCGCCCGCGGATGTCGGCGATACGTCGACACCGTCGGGTCGCCGCCGATCCAGAATCGCCAGTCGAGGTCGGCGGCCCGACGGACGCCGACCCGTGGGCCGGCGACCACGCGTTCGCCGGCTCGGGGCGTCCCGGGTTCGAGGAGCACGGGGGTCGACGGGTCGGTGAGGTCGGTGTCGAGGTCGGCCATCGTGATCCCCAGAGCGCGGCACAGATTGCCCGGGCCGCTCGCGAGTCGGTCGTCGGAGACGGGCCCGACGCGGGTGACACCGCGCCGGGCGCGCGCGAGTTCGGTGCCGTCGATCACCTCGCCCGCGCGCAGCAACACGGCGGCCGCAGGACCCGGGCCGGCGACCACGACGTTCGCGCAGTGGTGGCCGTGGATGCGGTAGACGTACAGGCGGCCGG
The DNA here is from genome assembly GCF_041103195.1 of Gordonia sp. ABKF26. NCBI lineage: Bacteria > Bacillati > Actinomycetota > Actinomycetes > Mycobacteriales > Gordoniaceae > Gordonia > Gordonia sp. ABKF26. The sequence goes on along the minus strand of NZ_JBGCVZ010000003.1, from coordinate 4,588,023 downwards.
GCGGGCCGTACATGATCTCCGAGCGGGGTGTTCGGGTGTAGGCGTGGGACGCCGGATCGTCGGGACCGGCGTAGGCCTCGACCTCGGTCAGGCGGATCGTCACACCGTGCCCGGTCAGGTGCGAGCCCAGCAGCGAACGTGCCTGTTCGGCGGCGGAGGCGGGGGCACTACTCTCTTGGGTCATGGCGAAGACGAGCGACTCCATCGGCGTTGATCTGTCACCGGAAGATACCTGGGCCGCGGCTTCGGATCTCTCGCGGTACAGCGAATGGCTGGTGATCCACGAGACGTGGCGCAGCCCCCTCCCGGACGCCACCGAGCTGGGCAAGGGGACCGAGATCTCGTCGATCGTGAAGGTCAAGGGCACCCGCGTCCGCTTCGACTGGGTCGTCGAGAAGTTCGAGCCGGTGTCCCACGTACGCCTGAAGGGCAACGGCAAAGGCGGGGTCAAGGCCAAGCTGGATCTGGGCATCGCTCCCACGTCGACCGGATCGGAAGTAACCTTCACTGTTGATCTGGGTGGGCTGCCGCTGATCGGACCCGTGGGCAAGACCGCGGCGATGGCGGTTTCGGGGGATCTGCGTAAGTCGCTGCTGAAGTTCCGTGAGGTGTTCGGCTGAGCCACGCGTGAGCGCGCGGGCCGCGACCGCCGATGCGTCGATGCGTCGTGCGGCGGCCACGCGAGAGGCCGGCCTGCCGGCTGCCGTACGAGGGGAACGGGAAGAAGACAAATGGGGCGTCACAGCTCCGGTGCCGATCGCGCCGGAAACGAGTGGAACGGGAACGACCGGACGGGAGGGGCGGTCCCGCCGCGTGCGCAGTCTCCGTCGAACAGTGCCCGGTCGGACCGCGATGACGACTTCGGTTTCGAGCATCGCAACACCGACGGGGGCCGTCGCGGCGGATGGCTGTGGGCGGGTGCCGTTCTGCTGGTCGTCGTCGCCCTGGTCACCGGCGTCATCATCTGGCAGACCAGTTCGGGCGGCTGCGGTGAACGCACCCGGGTGGCGGTGGCGTCGGACTCGGCGATGACGGGGCCGCTGCGCGAGGTGGCGCGGCAGGCGTCCGCGGATTCGTGTTTCGACTACGACGTGCAGACGGCCGCGGGCGCGGACGTGCCCGGACTCCTCACGCAGGGTGCCGCGGCTCCTGATCTCTGGGTCGCGGACTCGCAGGTGCAGGCCCGCCGCGTGACCACCCAGGTGCGTCGTGAACTCGACCTGGTGTCGCCGTCGATCGCGTCGACCCCGGCCGTCGTCGCCGGTACCGACGTGCCCGAGCTGGGCACCTGGGTGGAGGTCATGAAGCTGCCGGACCTGCGCACCGGCAGCCCCGTGGACACCAGCACCGGGGACGCGCCGATCATCGGCGCTCTCGCGGCGGTCGACTCCGGCGAGCTCGCCGACGAGGACTTGACCGAGGCGATGACCATCCTCGCCATCCAGCAGAACAATGCGCGCCTCGCCAACGACAACGAGGGCACCCGGCTCAACCTCGCCAACACCTCCGGCGTCCCGGTGGTCACCACCGAGCAGCAGTTCGACCTCTTCATGCGTACCCATCCGGGCTCGAAGCTGACGTCGACGATTCCCGCGGCCGGGACCGTGATGCTCGACTACCCGCTGGTCAACACGGCACCCGCGGCACGTCAGCAGGCGTCCGCCGACGCGGGGGCGGCCCTGGTAGCCGCCCTGGGCACCGACGCGGGACGCGCCGCACTGGCCGACTCCGGATACCGGGACGCCGACGGGAACGGCGTCGGCCAGCCGGTGAAGGAGCTCGAACTCCGCGATCCGTCGTCCGTCGAGAAGGCGCTGCGCCAGTGGCAGGTGCTGGGTGTGCCGATCCGCTCGCTGGTCGTGCAGGACACCTCCGGATCGATGGAGACGCCGGCCGGCGGGACCACCCGGGCCGGCCTGCTCATCGACGCCTCCCAGACCGGCCTGAAACTCTTCCCCAACAACACGATGATCGGCGGCTGGGCGTTCAGCGTGAACAAGGGCGGGCCCGGGCAGGACTGGGAGGAACTCGCCCCGATCCGTCGCCTCGACGCCCGCTCGGGGAGCGGTACGCATCGCGACGCGCTCGGCCGGGCCGTCGAAGAGGGGCTGTCGGACCTCGGTGGCGGGACCGGTCTCTACGACACGACCCTCGCGGCGTTCAAGAAGGTGCAGGACACCTACGACCCGAACTACTCCAACAGCGTCATCATCATGACCGACGGGCAGAACGAGGATCCCGACAGCATCACGCTCGACGAACTGCTCGCCGAGTTGAAGCGCCTCGAGGACCCGGCGCGTCCGGTGCTGGTGCTGACGATCGGCATCTCCGACGACGCGGACTCCGACGCACTCAAGCAGATCGCGGAGGCGACGGGCGGCACCACCTACGTCGCGGAGAACGCGGCCGACATCCGCACCGTGTTCGTCGACGCCATCCAGGCGAGGGTCGCGGCCGCCGGACGCTGAGACCGGTTTCGCCGACGCCGCGGGCGTCGTCGGGACGAATGCGCGCGCGATCGGCACAATTGGTACATGACGTACACCCCAGAGACGCCCGAGACCCTCGAACCGCGCAGCACCGCCTCCTCCGAGTCCCCCCGTCCATCCCGGACTCTCCGGGGATCCACCGCCCTTGCTCGCACCGGCGGGGTGGTCGCCGCCATGGCGGCGGTCGGACTCGTCGCGGGCGCGTGCTCGTCCGGGGACTCCGGGTCGGGAGACTCGACCACCGCCACGACGGCGGACAGTTCGGCCGCCACCGAGGCGGCCGACGCCGGCTCCGGCGAATACAAGGACGGCGAGTACACCGCGCGCGGTGAGTACATCTCGCCCGGTGGCCCGCAGAGCGTCGGCGTGACCGTCACGCTGTCGAACTCGGTCATCACCGCGGTGTCGGTGGACACGAGCCAGACCAAGGGGCCGTCGCTGGAGTATCAGGGCAAGTTCGCCGGTGGCATCTCCGATGTCGTGGTGGGCAAGAACATCGACGAGATCGAGGTCGACAAGGTGTCCGGTTCGTCGCTCACCTCCGGTGGCTTCAACGAGGCGATCACCCAGATCAAGGAAGAGGCCCAGGCCTGACCGCACTCGGTGCCGCGCACCACTGGACCTTCGACGCGATCGGGACCCGATGGACGATCAGTACCCCGTCGCCGCTGCCCGTCGACGTGGTCGACGCGGTGGACGCCGAGATCGACCGGATCGATCGCGCGTGGTCCCGGTTCCGGGACGACTCGACGGTCGCGGACATGGCCAGGCAGGCGGGTCGGTACCCGATCGCCGACTCCGACCAGCCGCTCGTCGACTGGTATCGCCGTCTCTACGACCTCACCGGCGGCGCCGTGTCGCCGCTGGTGGGGCAGACGCTCGCCGACGCGGGTTATGACGCCGCCTACAGCCTGCGCGCGTCCACCCGGGTGCCGGCCGCCCCGGCATGGGACTCCGTGATCGGCGAGCACACGGGCGCACTGGAGATCCGCGAACCGGCGTTGCTCGACGTCGGCGCTGCCGGAAAGGGATTCGCGGTGGACCGGGTGGCGGCCATCGTCGGCGCGAGCGTCGACGACTTCGTGGTCGACGCCGGTGGCGACATGGTGGTCTCGCCCCGCTCCCGCGGACTGCGGGTGGCGTTGGAGCATCCGTCCGATACGACGAAGGCGATCGGTGTCGTGTCCGTCGCCGGTGGCGCGATCTGCGCATCGGCGAGCAATCGGCGGGTGTGGGCCGACTGGCATCACATCGTCGACCCGCGCACGGCCTCGCCCGCCCGAGAAGTCCTGGCGACCTGGGTGATCGCGCCGTCGGCGATGGAGGCGGACGGCTTGGCGACGGCGCTGTTCTTCACGCCGGCGGCGTTCCTGCGCGGCGACTTCGACCACCACCGCGAAGGTTTCCACCACGTGACCATCCGACGCAACGGGAGCGTCGAGCACACCGCGATCCCCGGATTGGAGTTGTTCCTGTGACAACGCTTCTGCCGCAGCTGCTCTCGCCGATCGATGCCGCCCGGCGACACCTGACCCCGTATCGGGCGGTGCTGTGCGGGTTGGTGGTGCTGGTCGCGGTGGCCTTCGTCGTGTCCGCGACCGACGCCGATTTCGGGTACGGCCCGGACGACCTCGCGGTGTGGCTGGTGGTCGCGGTCGGGGTGAGCGCGGTCGTCGGTTATGCCTGCGCCGGCGTGTTACGGGTGCCGCCCAACTCGGACTCCTGGCTGATCACCGGACTGATCCTGTTCTTCGTGTTGCCGGGCGGTTCCGAGGACACCGCGGTGGCGACCGTCGCGGTGGGCGCCGCCATCGCCGCGGCGTCGAAATATGTTCTCGCGTGGCGTCGTCGGCTGTTTGTCAATCCCGCGGTCGCGGGCGCGATCGGTTGCTATGCGCTGGCCTATGCCGGTGTCGAGGGCATCAGTTTTCCCTTCTGGTGGGTGGCCGCCGAACCGCTGCTCGTGCCGATGATCGTGGTCGGCGCCGTGGTGGTGACGCTGATCCGCGAGTGGCGGCTGGCCCTGGTGTTCATCGGTGCCTTGCTCGTCACGATCGGGGTCGTCGAGCTGGTGCGGGGTGGGCAGGACCTGTCGACGTGGGTCGTGTCGAGTCCGATGCTGTTCGTCGCGGCCATCATGCTGCCCGAGCCGCTCACGTCACCCGCCACCGAGATCCATCGGCTCGTCTATGCGGCCCTGGTGGGCGTGCTGATGCACTGCCAGTACACGATTGCGATCACCGACGCGTACACGTTGGCATTTGTGCCCGAGGTCGCGTTGCTCGTCGGATGTCTGTACGCCTTCGCGGTCCGCCTGGTGTCGGGGACCGCGCGCCGGGTGCCGCTCGACGTGGTGACCACCCCGGTTGCCGACCGGACCTACGCGGTGCGCGGTGAAGCGGTCGGTGCCCCCGCGTCGTTCCGGGCGGGCCAGTGGTCGAGTGTCAGTGTGCCCCGGTGGTCGGCACCGGTGTGGTCGGGTTCGCGGCGGGTCTTCTCGTTCGTGTCCGCGCCCCGGCAGCAACCGGTGGAGTTCGGTTTCACGGTTGCCGCGAAGCCGTCCGCGTACAAGGCGGCGCTGGTGGAGGGGACCGCGCGACGCGCCTACGTCGACGAGATCGGCGGCGACTTCGTTCTGCCGCGGGCGTTTCCGTCCAACGGTGCGGTGGTCTTGATCGCATCGGGGATCGGCATCACGCCGTTCGTGTCGATGGTTCGGGATCTGGTGCAGTCGGAGCCGGGTCGCGATCTGTCCGGACTGACCGTCGTGCACGTTCTGCGGGACCGACGACGCGCCGTGTACGACGATGACCTCGACAGCGCTCGGGCGGCCGGTGCACGTGTCGTGACCGTCGAAGCGCCGGACATCGCCGATGGGGTCGACGATGCTGACCGGGTCGCCGAAATGATCGGACCCCGAGCCGCGGGCACACATTACTACGTTTCCGGCACAACGGCGTTCGTCGAACGGACCTCGGCGACGATCCGTCGGCTCGACGGTTCCACGAGGACCCGGCCCTGGCGTGTTCACACCGACTCGTTCGCCGGTTACTGAATCCCGGCGAGATGGGGACAGCTTCTCCGAGTCACGAAATCGTTGACTGTGCGTAAGATTTGGTCGACTGTGCGTTGATTGTCGTTGACTATGCGCACCCCGATGTTCGGGTCGCCGCTGCCGGGGAGTTCGGGGTGTTGCGGGTCCATAGGTCGGGTCACCCGGCCAGCGCGCGCAGGAAGAAGCCGAGATTGGCCGGCCGCTCGGCGAGACGGCGGACGAGGTAGCCGTACCACTGTGCGCCGTAGGGGATGTACACGCGGACCCGGGCGCCGGCGTCGGCCAGACGACGCTGCTCGTCGACGCGAATGCCGTAGAGCATCTGGTGTTCCCAGGTGCCCGGGGCCCGTCCGAACTCGTCGGCGAGGATCGTGGCGGCGTCGATCATCGTGGGGTCGTGGGAGGCGACCATCGGGTATCCGCGCCCCTTCATCAGCGTCCGGAGGCAGCGGAGATAGTTGTCGTCGACCTGCCGGCGCTCGGTGAAGGCGACTGCGGCCGGTTCGGCATAGGCGCCCTTGCACAGGCGGATTCGAGCTCCCGACGCCGCGAACTCGGCGCAGTCGTCCTCGGTCCGGCGCAGGCCGGCCTGCAGCACGGTTCCGGTGTCCGGGAAGTCGTCGCGCAACGAGCGTACGATCGCCAGTCGCCGGTCGACGGTGGTGTGACTCTCGGCGTCCACGGTGACCAGGACGCCCCGGCCATCTGCGGCGTCGACGATCGTCCGCGCGTTCTCCTCGGCGATCTTCACGCCGTGCTCCGGCAGGCTCAGGCCGAGTGCGGTGAGCTTCACCGACACCTCGACCGACCCGGCAGGTGCCGACCGGAACATCGACAGTGCCTCGAGGAGTTCGAGATAGGCGCTCACCGTGGCGTCGGCCCGGGATTCGTCGACGGCGTCCTCACCCAGGTGGTCGACCGTGACGGCGAGTCCGTCATCGAGTTCGGCTCCGACGGCGGTCATGGCGTCGGCGAGTGATTCGCCCGGCACGAACCGGCGCACCACTCTCTCGGTCACCGGCCACCGCTCGGACATATCCTTGACGCGTTCGCTACGCGACACCGCGACGATCGCCGGACGCAGCACGGTGTCGAAGACGGTGCCCATCAGATCCCCGTCCAGTCGATGGCCATGTGCGGGTAGGTCGTCGTGGTGGGCGGGCTGAAGGTCTCCTTGATCGTGCGGGTCGACGTCCAGCGCATCAGGTTCTGCTTCGATCCGGCCTTGTCGTTGGTCCCCGACGCCCGGCCCCCGCCGAAGGGCTGCTGTCCGACGACCGCACCGGTCGGTTTGTCGTTGACGTAGAAGTTGCCCGCGGCGTTGCGCAATCGGTCGGACGCCAGTGTGACGGCCGCGACATCGGTGGCCATGATGGACCCGGTCAGTGCGTAGGTCGCCGTCGAATCCACCAGTCCGAGTATGTTCTCGTACTCCGCGTCGTCGTAGACGTGAACGGCGAGGATCGGACCGAAGTACTCGGTGGCGAACGCCTCGTCGGTCGGATCGTCGGACAACAGGACGGTGGGCCGGACGAAGAAACCCTCGGAGTCGTCGCAGTCGCCGCCGACCGCGACGGTGAGCGACGCCGACGACTTCGCGCGGTCGATTGCCGCCACCTGCTTGTCGAACGCGCGCCGATCGATCACCGCGCCACCGAAATTCGTCAGATCGCGAACGTCGCCATAGGTGAGTTCGGCGGCCTCGCCGAGGAACTCGTCGCCCATCCGATCCCACACCGACCGCGGGATGTAGGCGCGTGACGCCGCCGAGCACTTCTGTCCCTGGTACTCGAAGGCCCCGCGCGACAATGCCGTTCGCAGCGCGTGCGGCTCGGCCGAGGAATGCGCGACGATGAAGTCCTTGCCACCGGTCTCGCCGACGAGGCGGGGATAGTTCCGGTATCGCTCGATGTTGGCGCCGACCTCGCGCCAGAGATGCCGGAACGTGCGTGTCGACCCGGTGAAATGGATGCCGGCCAGATCCTGGTCGGCGAGTACGACATCCGAGACGGCCACGCCGTCGCCGTGGACGAGGTTGATCACACCGGGCGGCAAGCCGGCGGCCTCGAGAAGGGCCATGATCAACTGGGCCGAATACGCCTGGGTGGGTGAGGGCTTCCAGACGACGGTGTTGCCCATGAGCACCGGAGCCGTGGGTAGGTTCGCGGCGATCGCGGTGAAGTTGAACGGGGTCACGGCGTAGACGAAGCCGTCCAGCGGACGATGGTCGAGCCGATTCCACACCCCCGGTGACGACTCCGGTTGTTCGGCGAGGATCTCGCGGGCGAAGGCCACGTTGAACCGCCAGAAGTCGACGAGCTCGCACGGTGCGTCGATCTCGGCCTGCTGCACCGACTTCGACTGACCGAGCATCGTTGCGGCCGCGATCCGTTCGCGCCACGGCCCGGCCAGCAGTTCGGCGGCGCGCAGGATGACGGCCGCCCGGTCGTCGAAGCTCGTGTGCGCCCAGTCGTCGGCGGCGGCGCGAGCGGCGTCGACGGCGGCACGGGCGTCGTCGTGGGTGGCGTTGGTGATGAAGCCCAGGACCTCGCGGTGTGCGTGGGGCTGGACGACGTCGATCTCATCGCCGGCACCGAGGCTCAGATGGCCGCCGATGATGTGGGGGAACTCGCGCCGACCGGCGTGGGACTGCCGCGCCAACTCATCGACGATGCGCGCGCGCTCCGGCGAACCGGGGGCATAGCCGTGTACGGGTTCATTGGACGGTCGAGGGGGAGTGGTGATGGCATCCATGAGTCCAGTCCACCGCCCCTCCCGGCGCCGCGATATGGCCGATCGGCAAACATATCCGTCGTAGCCTTGTCCGTATGGACAAGACCGCGGGCATCGCTCTGGGACGGCTGGTCCTGGCCCTGGATCAGACCGTCGCGACCTTGGTCTCGTCCCCGCGCGGGCTCGACGCCCCGGTGTCGACGCTGGCGATGGTCGACACCGACGATCTCCACTACGGGCTCGGGCGTGCGGCGCGATCGGCCGATCTCTTCCTTCTCGTCGGACTCGGCGACGAGATCGGTGTCGAATGGCTCGGTGACCTCGGTGCGCATCGCCCGGTGGCCGTGCTGACCAAGAGCCCGACACCGGCGTTGATCGGGCTCGCCGAGCGGCTGGGGATCGCGGTCATCGCCATCGACCCGCACGCCCGCTGGGAACGGATCTACAACCTCGTCACCCGGGTGCTCGACGCTCGATCCCATCCGGCCGGGGACGGCGAGTCCATGGAGTCCGGGAGCACCGGCGACCTGTTCCAGCTCGCAGCCGAGGTCGCCCGGCGGACCGGAGGCCTGGTGAGCATCGAGGACGAGCATGCGCACGTCCTGGCCTACAGCTCGGCAGGTGACGAGGCCGATGAGTTGCGCCGGCTGTCGATCCTGGGCCGGGAGGGTCCGCCCGAGATGCTCGCCTGGTTGCGGGAGTGGGGCGTGATGGACGCGGTACGGCAGTCGTCCGGGGTCGTGACCGTCGACGCGCGTGCCGATCTGGGGTTGCAGCCGAGACGCGCGGTGGCGATCCGGCCGGCACCCACCGCCCGACCGAGCGGCTCCGGCGACGTCCTGCTGGGGGTCGTCTGGCTGCAGGAGGGATCTCGTCCGCCGGCCCGCGACACCGACGAGGTGCTCGTCGGAGCCGCAGCCGTTGCGGCACGGATCATCTCGCGGCGCCGCTCCGCCGGCTCCGACCACGATGAGCGGGTGCGGCGGCTCCTCGGTGTGGGCGGCGAACCCGTCGACACCGATCGTCTCGCCGCCCAGCTCGGCATCGCGCCGTCGGCGACCGTGACGATCGCCGGGTTCGCCACCCCCGACGGCATCCGCGGGGGACAGGTCTCGGCACTGATGTTGCACGCCAGCGCATTCAGTCCACTCTCGGTGACGGTCACCATCGGCGACCGCGCCTACGCCGTGCTGCCGGGGGTCGCGCTCGACGACGCCGTCACCTGGGCCCGGGTCGCCGTCGGCGCGGCCGACCGGCAGTTCGCGGTGCCGGCCCGCGCCGTGGTCGCCGGTCCCGACAGCATCTCCACCGCAACCGAGCTGCGCCACTCGATCGACCGCGTGCTCGATGCGGCCGGCCGGGAAGCCGACCTGATCGACGATGTCACCACGGTCGAGCGATCCCGCACCGGTGTGCTGCTCGGCGAGATCATCGGATTGCTCTCGGAGAACCCTGATCTCGTCGACGACCGGGTCACCGGCCTCGTCGATCTCGACGCCCGCAGCGGCAGTGCCTTCACCGCGTCACTGCGCGCCTACCTCGATCACTTCGGTGATGTCCGTGGGGCGGCCGCGGCACTGCATGTCCACCCGAACACGTTGCGCTATCGCCTACGTCGGATCCAGGCCCTCACCGGAATGGACTTCGACGATCCGGCGACGCGTCTCGTCGTGGCGCTGTCACTACGTGTCCGGTGAGGGCGGCGCAGCGAAGCCGAGTGTCACCCGCCCGGGACATCCGATGGGTACCGTGGCGCCCATGCCGTCCTCGTCGAAGTCCCTGTCCGACCTCGCCGGCCGGCGGGTGGTCGTCACCGGTGCGACGAACGGCATCGGGATGGCCACCGCCGCGGCGCTCGCCCGGGCCGGAGTGCGGGTGGTGTTGGCCGTCCGCGACACCGAACTCGGCGCACGACGCGCACGAGAATTCGGCGGCGAGTGCGAGGTGCTCCGACTCGATCTCGCCGACCTCGCCTCGGTGCGGGCCTTCGTCGCCGAACTCGACGGTCCGGTCGATGTGCTGGTCAACAACGCCGGGATGTTTCCGCACCAGCGCAGGACGACGCCGGACGGGTTCGAACTGGGCATCGGCACGAACTTCCTCGGCCCGTTCGCCCTGACGAACCTCCTGCTCCCGCGTATCCGACGGCAGGTCGTGTCGGTGGGATCCGAGGGGCACCGCCACGCCCGCATCGACCCCGCCGATCTCGACCACCGACACACCCGGTGGTCGGCACCCCGGGCCTACGCCGCGTCCAAGCTGGCGGTGATGCTGTGGGGCCTCGAACTCGACCGGCGATTGCGCGCGCTCGGGTCACCGGTGACCTCGATGCTCACGGACCCGGGCTGGGCCGCGTCGAACATCTCGAACAATCCGGGCCTGGGAGTCCTGCACCGGGCGGCCCAGGGTCTGGCTGGAGTGCTCGGCAACGATCTCACCGCCGGGGCGGCACCCACGCTGCACTGTCTGACCGAACCCATCCCGCCGGGCAGCTATGTGGGGGTCGACGGACTGTGGGGACTGCGCGGCCGGCCGGTGCTGTCGGGCCGCGCCCGCATCGCATGCGATTACGAACTGGCCGGCAGTCTGTGGAGCGAGGCCGAGAAGCGCACCGGCACCCGGTGGCCGTTGGGGTAGGGCTCGCGTCGCCCTGCCGGGTCACGCCAGATCGGTCAGTCGATCCGACAGCTGGGCGGTGAGTTCGTGCGCATAGTGCAGCTGCCGCTCCAGCTTCTCGCATGCAAGCCGGGCCCGCTGCCGGAACTCCGCGACCGCGTCGAGTGCCGCTCGCCGGTCCTCCGGTGCCGCGTCGCTGTCGTCGAGAACGCTCTCGGCGTGCAGGAGTTCACGCATGTCATCGAGCGTGAACCCGAGTGGTTTCATCCGCCGGATCACGAACAGCCGATCGATGTCGGCACGTGTGTACAACCGGAACCCCCCGGCCGAACGCGCGGACGGGACGACCAGGCCGACCTCGTCGTAGTGGCGGATGGTCTTGATGGACAACCCGGTTTCCGTCGCCACCGCGCCGATCTGCAGATGGCCGGTGGTCTCGGTCCCTCCGTGGGTCACGCCCCGCCCTCTCTACCGGTCAGCCTTCGCCGCCGAGCCGGCCACTGAGACGCCGATGGCGCTCGGCGCTGTGGCTGTCGAGGCCGACGATGGTGGCGGTCTTGCCCTTGGCTGCGTACTTGGTGGTGATCGCATCGAGGGTAGCGACCGTCGACGCGTCCCAGATGTGCGGCTCGCTCATGTCGATCACGACGTCGTCCGGGTCGCCGGCGTAGTCGAACTGGTAGACGAGGTCGTTGCTGGACGCGAAGAACAGTTCGCCCCGCACCGCATAGACCCGGGTTCCGGGTTCGGGGTCGGCGACCTCGACCACCTCGGTGACGTGTGCGACCCGGCGCGCGAACAGCACCATCGCCGTGAGGACACCCACGATCACGCCGTAGGCCAGATTGTGGGTCGCCACGGTGACGACGACGGTCGCGACCATCACCGCGGCCTCGCTCTTCGGCATGCGCCGCAACGTCTTCGGGTTGACGCTGTGCCAGTCCAGAGTGCCCACCGACACCATGATCATGACCGCGACGAGAGCCGCCATGGGGATCAGGGCGACGATGTCGCCCAGCCCGACGACCAGGATGAGCAGGAACAGTCCGGCCAGGAACGTCGAGATCCGGGTGCGCGCCCGGGACTCCTTGACGTTGATCATGGTCTGGCCGATCATCGCGCACCCGCCCATCCCGGCGCAGTGACTCACACACCTCGCCGGATCGTCGGCGGCGATGGCGACCGGGGCCGGCCCTACAGACGCGGAAACTCTACCCTTACGGGAGGGTAGATATCCACACCCGGTCGGTTGCGTGCCTAGAGGATCGTGAGCATCTCGTTGTAGGTCGGCAGGGGCCAGAGGTCGTCGGCGACGATGGATTCGAGGGTGTCGGCAACCTCGCGAACCGTGGCCATGGCCGGGATGAGGGTCTCCAGCGCGTACGTCGACTCGTCGAGTGTGGACTCGCCGTGCATCCCGGCGATTCCGGCATCCAGCGTCACCAACCCCTCGTGCAGCGCGCCGATCAGGCCGGTCAGCTCCTCGAGCAGCGGTGTGGGAGCGTCGATCCCGGCCATCTTGAGCGACGCCGCGGTGCCCGCGAGTTCACCCTGGTAACGGATCGCGGCCGGCATGATCATCGTCTTGGCGATCTCCGCGGTCTCCTTGGCTTCCACGAGGAGGGTCAGCGCGTAGTACTCGAAGATGACGTCTTCCCTGGCCTCGAGTTCGCGGGCCGACAGCACGCCGTACTTCTCGAAGATCTCGATGACCTCCGGCGAGGTGTACTCCGTCACCGCGTCGACCGTCGTCCGCAGGTTCTTGAGGCCGCGGGCGGCCGCCTCCTCCTGCCATTCGTCGGAGTAACCGTTGCCGTTGAAGATGACCGCCCCGTGCGAATTGACGATCTCCTGCAACACCTTCTGGACGGCGTCCGCGAGGTCGAGCCCGTCGGCGAGGAGCTTCTCGAGGTCGGCGGCGATCACATCGATCGAGTCGGCGAGGATCGTGTTGATGGCGACCATCGGGTCCGAGATCGACTGGTTGGAACCCGGTGCGCGGTACTCGAATCGGTTGCCGGTGAACGCGAACGGACTCGTGCGGTTGCGATCTCCCGGATCGGCCGTCAGCGGCGGGAGGGTGTCGACGCCGAGTTCGATGACGCCCGCGGCCTTGGAGCCGGTCGCACCGCCCTTGGCGATCTGCTCGAACACATCCATCAGCTGTTCGCCCAAGAAGATCGAGATGATCGCCGGCGGAGCCTCGTTGGCCCCCAGTCGATGGTCGTTCGAGGCGGACGCGACCGCGGCGCGCAACAGTCCGCCGTAGAGGTGGACCGCGCGGATGATCGCGCCGCAGAAGGTCAGGAACTGCATGTTCTCGTGCGGGGTGTCGCCCGGGTTCAGCAGATTGCCCTGGGTGGAGTTGCCGAGCGAGAAGTTCACGTGCTTGCCCGAACCGTTGACGCCGGAGAACGGCTTCTCGTGCAGCAGACACTTCATGCCGTACTTCTCGGCGACGGCCTTCATCGTGGTCATCATCAGTTGCTGGTGGTCGTGGGCGAGAACCGACCGTTCGAAGACCGGCGCGATCTCGAACTGGCCGGGCGCGACCTCGTTGTGTCGCGTCTTCGCCGGGATCCCCTGCTTGAACAGCTCGCGGTCGAGCTCGATCATGAAGGACAACACGCGCTCGGGGATGGCGCCGAAGTAGTGGTCGTCGAACTCCTGACCCTTCGACGGCGGTGCGCCGAACAGGGTCCGGTTGCAGGTCATGAGATCCGGTCGGGCATAGAAGAAGTGCTCGTCGATCAGGAAATACTCCTGTTCGGCGCCCGCGTACGAGACGACGGTGTCGACGTCGTCGTGACCGAACAACCGGAGCAGCCGCATCGCCTGCTTGCTCATCGCCTGCTGGCTGCGCAGCAGCGGGGTCTTCTTGTCGAGGGCCTCACCGGTCCACGAGATGAAGATCGTCGGGATGCAGAGCGTGTTGCCGTTCGGGTTCTCCAGGAGGTACGCGGGACTGGTGACATCCCAGCCCGTGTAACCGCGGGCCTCGAAGGTCCCGCGCAGGCCGCCGTTGGGGAAGCTCGACGCGTCGGGCTCGCCCTGCATCAGCGTCTTGCCCGCGAACTCGGCGAGAGATGCACCGGTGGAATCGGGTTCGAGGAACGAATCGTGCTTCTCGGCGGTGAAGCCGGTCAGCGGATAGAACACGTGGGCGTAGTGGGTGGCGCCCCTCTCGATGGCCCAGTCCTTCATCGCCACCGCGACGTAGTCGGCGAGGGTGGGGTCGAGCGCACAACCGGTGTCGACGGTCGCGGCGACCGCCTTGAAGACGTGCTTCGGCAGCCGCTTCTTCATCACCGACAGGCTGAACACATTGCGCCCGAACGTGTCTGCCAGCGGTTCGGTGAACCCCGGTGCCGAGCAGTCGTAGGTTGTCACGGCCTCGATCGCCTGTCGGCGGGACATGCTGCCACTCATGGTTACTCCTGGATGATCTCGGCCCCCACGTGCGCGGGGGTCGCACGACGACGTCGCCACGTCGTTGTCGCAGATGCGAGCGACTCGACGCTATGAGCTGGGTGTATGCGCTCGATTGCCCCCGTGTGACGCCGAGGAAAACTACTTGCCCCGGAACCGGTTGAGGCAGTGTCGAACCCGGAACGAGGCCAGGACGGGTCAGCGCAGGGTCGCGTCGTCTCCCATCACGGCACCTTCGCGACGCGGATCGGCGCCGCCGATCCAACCGCCGTCCTGCCGGAGCAACGCGCTGAGACCGCTCGACTGCTCCTCGATCGACACCTCGGCGCCGCGCTCCCGCAGGCCTCGGACCAGGGGATCTCCGGCGCCGTCGTCGGTGGTGTCGACCAGGGGGTGTTCACCGCCGACGTTCGAGGTCGGGGTGTTGGCCGAGCCGAAGTCGATCATCGACACGGCCTGCTGTGGGTCGAGTCCCCAGTCCAGCATCCCGACGATCGTCTTGATCACGAACTGGATGATCACCGACCCGCCGGGTGAGCCGAGGGCTGCGACCACCTCGGCGGGAGCGCCGTCGACGCCCGGTTGCAGGACGAGGGTGGGAGCCATCGACGACCGTGGCCGTTTGCCGGGCGACACCCGGTTGGCGAGCAGCGTGCCGCCGTCGTCGCGGGGCTCCGCGGAGAAGTCGGTCAGCTGATTGTTGAGCAGGAAGCCGTCGACCATGTGGTAGCTCCCGAACGCGGATTCGATCGTCGTCGTCATGGAGGCGACGTTCCCGTAGCGGTCGGCGACGGTGATGTGGCTGGTCCCGTGTTCGGAACCGGCATACGACCCCAGGGGCACCGGCCCGAGGTCGCCCGCCGGGGCCTCGCCGAGCGATGAGTCGGGCTTGATGAGTGCCGCGCGCGATCGGAGATAGGCCGGGTCGAGGATGGTCGCCACCCCTCGTCCGGGGAGGGGGACGAAGTCGGGGTCGGCCACGTATTTGTCGCGATCGGCGTAGCCGAGCCGCTCGGCCTCGGTGACGAGATGCACGGCGGCCGGGTCGGGGCGTCCGCCATCGGCGTCGACGTCGGTCGGGGGCATCGACGGGAGGTCGAAGTTCTCGAGGATGCCCAGCGCCGACGCCACGGCGATCCCGCCCGACGACGGCCCGGGCATGGCCACGATCTGGCGTCCGCGATACGTCGTCACGACCGGGTCCCGGACGAGTGCGCGATACCCGCGGAGATCCTGCACCGTCATCAGACTCGGCGTCATGCCGCCCGCGGTGGACCCGGCCTCGGCGACGATGGCCTCGGCGAGCGGCCCGTCGTACAGGGCCCCGGCGCCGTCGGCGGCCAGCGCGCCGAGCGTCTTCGCGTAGGCCGGGTTGACGAGCCTGGTGCCGGCCGCCTTGGGGGAGCCGTTGGCGGCGAGGAAGTACGCGCGCGCATCCTCGTCGACGGCGAGTTCGGCCGCCGACGCGGCGATCGCGGTCGCGAGCCGCGGGCTGATGTCGAAGCCGTTGTCTGCCAAGCGCACTGCGGGTTCGAACAGGTCACGCCAGGCGTGCCCGCCGAACTCGCCGTGGACCGTCTCCAGCATCCGCATCACGCCCGGCACCCCGATGGACCGGCCTGAGGCGCGGGCACTCGGCACGGGCGGCGCGGGATCGTCGGGGCTGATCCGGGTCAGGTAGGACTCCGTGGCGGCGGCCGGGGCCGTCTCGCGCCCGTCGAAGGCCCGAACACTCTTCGACGCCGCGTCGTAGTAGAGGGCGAAGGCGCCACCACCGATGCCGGACGACTGTGGTTCGACGAGGCCGAGAACCAGCTGCGCGGCGACCAGGGCATCGGCGGCCGTACCGCCGTCACGCAGGACCTCACAGGCGGCGCGGGTGGCGAGCGGATTCGCCGTTGCCGCCGCATATGTCGTGGTGACGACCGGCCTCATCCCGGTCCGGAACCCCGAGGCCACTTCAGGTCTGGTGGCGATGTCGGTCGGTGCGGCGGACACCGACCGGGCGTCGATCATCTCTCCGTTGGGGATCTCGGCGCATGTGATCGGATTCGCTTCCGGCGGGGCCGAATCCGTGCCGCACGCGGTCGCGATCAGGGCGGTGGCCAACGCCGCGGACAGCGCGCGCACGATGACAGGGACTCCGCGACGGGGCGTCATCGACCAAGCGTACTGGCGATCGGCCGTCCGCGAGGAGAACCGGGTCGGGTGGTTCAGGTGAGTCGGGGGGAGCGCATAGGGTCGAGGCGGTAGGGCCGCACCGGCACGGTCGGCCGAACGAGACGAACGGGGAGAATCGTGGGAGTGGTACGGCATCAGGCGCGGATCGACGGGCCGCGTGAGCGGGTGTTCGAGTACGTCGACGGGTATCAGAACGTCAGCGAGTACATGTTCGGGGTGACTCGCTTCGAACCCACCACCGAGCAGACGAGCGGACTGGGCGCGACCTTCGCGGTGACCATCGATGTCGGTCCCAAGGCGCTGAAGTCGATCGTCAAGTGCACCGAATACGTCGAGAACGAACTGATCGCACTGGAGGCGATCGAAGGGTTCGGGGCGAACACCAGGTGGCGATTCGCCGACGCGGACGGTGGGTCGGGAACAGATCTTGACGTCGAATTCTCCTACACACTTCCGGGCGGGATGGCAGGCAAACTCCTCGGCAAGATCATCGGCCCGTTCGCGGCCCAGGCCGTGCGCCACACCGAGGTGACCATCGGCAAGAAGGTCGGCGCCACCGGCTGACCGCCGGTTCAGGCCGCCTCCCGGTCGGCGGGCTCGGGTATCCGGTTCGGCAGGTGTCGCGAGAACAGCAACGCCAGGACGAGGAGACCGAACACGACGAACAGGGCCTGCTGCAGCGCCGCGATCTGCGAGTCCGCGTAGGCCTCGGACACCGCCTGTGCGGACTCCGACGAGCCGCCCGCATCGAGAACGAGGGTGCGGGCCTCGTCGGCGGAGATGATCGGTACGCCCGCGGCGTCGACCGTGCTGACGATCTGCTGCTGATCCGCCGCGGGGAGGTTCTCGGTGTCGTTGACCGCCGACACGAAGCCCGACGAGAGCATGAGGAGAAAGACCGAACCTGCCACCGCGGTGCCGAATGACGACCCCAGGTTCTGGAACGTGCCCTGGAGACCGCCGACCTCCGAGGTGTCCTTCTCCTCGACCGCGGACATGTTGACGTTACCCAGCTGCGAGGCGAGCAGTCCGAATCCCGCGCCCACCACGAACATTCCCGCGGCGAACACGGCGCTGCGCAGGTCGGTTCCCACCGACGCGATGACGAGGAGTGTCCCCAGCGCCATCGTGATCTGCCCGCCCCGGGCGATGAACCGCGCGGAACGTCGTGCGGTGAGCCAGGATCCGAGGATCGAGAACAAGATGAGACCGACCGAGAGCGGCAGGATCTTCACCCCGGTCTGCAGTGCGTCGCGCCCGAGCATCGTCTGCAGGTACACCGGGACCACGAAGAACAGGGCCGCGATCGCGAAGTACTGGGCGAGGAAACCGCCGAGTCCGCTACGCAGAGGGGCGATCCGGAACAACTCGACCCGTAGCAGCGGTTGTCGACCGGAGTCGGCGAGAGTACGTTGCCGCAGGACGAACAGCCAGAGCACGACGACTCCGAGGAGCAGCAGGTAGGCGACCGGCGAGACCCCGAGCGGGGCGATCGCGTCCCCGCCGATCTCCGGCGGGTGCTGCGGTTTCAGCCACCCCCAGGTCTTCGACTGGAGGACGCCGTAGACGATCAACGCCAGACCGCCGGCGGAGGCCACGACACTCAGCGGGTCGATGCGCACGTTCGCGTCCCGGGGGACGTCGCGGATCAGCTTGGCCGCGAACAGGACCGCCACCATCACCACCGTCTCGGCGACGAACACGTAGCGCCACGACAGGTAGGTGGTCATCACGCCACCCAGGAGCGGGCCGATGGCCGCGGCCAGCCCGGTGACCGCGCCCAGGATCGAGAATGCGGTGACACGCGCCTTGCCGGTGTAGTTGATGGCGGCCAGTGATGCGATCGCGGGGATCACCAGAACCGCGCCCAGCCCCTCGACGAGCGACCACCCGATCAGCAGGACGGTCAGGTTGGGACTCAGCGCCGTGGTCAGTGATCCGATGCCGTAGATGACCGCACCGATCTTGAAAGCTCGTGCGCGGCCCATCAAGTCGCCCAGCTTGCCGCCGGTCAACATGAACGCGGCCATCGTGAGCGCGTAGAAGGTGATCGCGGCCTGCATGCCGGTGATCGAGGTCCCCAGGTCGTCGGCCACCACCGAGATCGACACGTTCATCACGGTGCTGTCGAGCACCATGACGAACTGGGAGATGGCCAAGATGATGATCACAGACCAAGAGCGCATCGTCAGTCTCCTCAGATGTGGTGAGCGCTCTGATCTTTACAGGTTCGGGCCGTTATCGCGCGGGATTGAGCATCGGTACGAGGAACTGACGCGCGACGGTGGCGAGCTGCTCGTCGTCGGTGATGTCGACGACACGACTGGGCACGGTGAGGAACGACGCCGACATGCGGACCATCATCTCGGCCACGAGATCGACGTCCAGCTGATCGGAGATGTTGCCCGCCACTTGTTCTCGACGCAGCTGCGCGGCGACGAAATGCTGCACCGTCGCGAGCAGCATGCCGTCCCCGCCGATCATCGACTCGATGAGCATGCTCGGTTCGGCGTCGCTGATCTCGCCGATCAGCGGATTGCCGGAGATGGCGCGGAGTGAACCGACGAAGCCGAACACGACACGGTCGGCGACGGTTTCGGCACGGGGTATCTCCGCGCGGAAGCGGTCGAAGTACCGGCGGAACTCGCGCAGCACCACCTGGTCGACGAGTGCGTCCTTGGTGGCGAACTTCCGATACAGGGTCACCCGCGTGACACCCGCGCTCTTGGCGACCTTCTCCATCGGCGTGCGTTGGACGCCCAGTCGGCAGAACAGTTCGAAGGCCGCGTCGAGGAGGCGCTCGGCGGTCGGGTCGGCCGCTCCCTCGGACGGTGTCGAGGACTCGAGAAACGCGCGCTGGAGTAGTGAACTCGACAGTGAGGCGCCGGTCGGCTGCGTGGTCACCTGGTCACCCCCTTCGTCTCATGATGACCGCCTGGGCTTCCATGATCGCAAAAATCGCGAAACACATGTGTCCTGGACCACCCGGTGGTAACAATGATACAAGGATACGTTGTTTGTCACATTGATACATGGAAGTGATGGGACGGGGTCATGGAAGATCTGAACAGGCGGAATCTCATACGCGCCGGCGGTGTCGTCGGTGCGGCCGGCGCGGTGGCCGCGCTCTCGCAGACGACACCATGGACGTGGTCGCCGGCGAACTCGGTGCCCGGCCGAGGCCGCGGCGCGGATCCGCGGCAGCTGTGGGACGACGAGGCGGATCCGGTGATCGCCAAGGTCATCGACAGCGGACAGGTACACAAGGTCAACCGGCTGCTGCGCACGTGGCATCGTAACTCGCAGCCGCTGCCGGCCGGGCTGCCCTCGGAACTGCGCGACTTCATGGAGTACGCGCGCCAGCTGCCGTCGTGGACCGACCAGGCCAAGCTCGCCGACGCGGTCCGCTTCAACCAGAAACGCGGAACCTACCTCGGCGTCCTGTACGGCTTCGCCAGCGGCATGATGAGCACGGTCATCCCACGCGAGGCCCGGTCGGTGTACTACTCCAAGGGCGGGTGGGACCTCAAGGACCGGATCACCAAGACCGCCAAGCTCGGTTACGACATCGGCTCGTTGAACGCCTATCAGCCCGGCGGCGAGATGGTCGTGACGTGCGTCAAGACGCGCATGGCCCACGCGGGCGTGCGGCATCTCCTGCCGCAGTCGCCGCACTGGGTGCACGGGGCGACGGAGAAGAAGCCGATCAGCCAGGCCGACATCATGGTCACCTGGCACAGTCTGCCCACGACGGTCATGCGCAACTTCGACAAGTGGAACGTCCCCATCGCCGCCGACGAGTCCGCCGGGTTCCTGCACTCGTGGCAGATCAGCGCCTACATGCTGGGAGTGAAGGACGAGTACATCCCCGCCTCGTGGGACGCCGCCGACTCGCAGGCGCGGCAGGTCCTCGATCCGATCCTGGCGCCGACCCCGGAGGGCCGCAAGCTCGCCGACATGCTGCTGGATCTCGGCATGAACCTCGACCTCTCACTGATCTCGCGGGGCGTGCTGGGAGCGCTCACGAGATTCGTGCTCGGCGACCAGGTCGCCAACTGGTACCAGATCCCGCGCGAGCCCGTGTGGAGCCCGCTGCTCGAGACGGCGTGGGGTCCGTACGTGCAGATCCGCGAGGGCCTGCTGAACGTCGGCATGCCGCGGGAGGCGTACTGGCTGTTCGACGAATTCCTCCGCCAGTTCGTGCTCTTCTACATGTCCGAACTCCGGATGCCGATCAACATCGAGATCCCGGTGATCAACAACCCGAAGTACAAGTAGCCCACGCCTAGTCGGCGGACACCTGCGCAGCCCCCGCCGACTCGCCGACTTCCACCGCCCGGTCCTGCTCCTTCTTGTTCCGCTTCGGGAACAGGGGGATGCGGGGTCGGGCGGTCAGCCATTTGCTGAACGGCAGACGCAGGAGGAGGTCGACGAGTACCAGCGATGCCGCCAGCACCAAGGCGATCAAGATGATCGAGCGCAGGACCGCCGAGTGCGGGAACCAGTCGAAGAGCCCGCTGAGGAATCCCACGCGGCCCAGGATGTCGAGGATCAGCGGGTGGACCGCGAAAACCCCGAACGCGCGGAGCGTGGCCTGCGACACCAGCTTTCCGCCGGCCGGGCGGCCGGCGGCGCGTCGGTCATCCCAGACGAGACCGATCAGCCAGAGCAGGACGAAGCCGCCGACGAACCAGGGCAGCGACACCGGGTTCCAGGCCGTGTTGGCCTTCCACGGCACATTGCCCGGTGAGGTCGCCAGCAGGTAGCCGGCGATGGTGAACGCGGCGCAACCGGCCGCCACCAGGACGACCGTGGCCATGTGGTCGCGCAGCCAACGGTCGACGGCCTCGCGGTGCTGCGCGGCCAGGACACCCATCGCGACGAAGAGCGCGTACATCGGGAGCGTCTTCCACAGATGCTGGTACGCGACGTCCCATGCGTGACCGGAGGGTCGGGGGAGGTACTGGTAGACGACGAACACCAGGAGCTGGATCGCGGTCCCGCCGGCGAGCAACAGCCACGGGCGGGTGCGGCCGCGTTCGAAGACCCATGCGATCAGCGGGAAGAACAGGTAGATCTGCATCGAGATCAACAGGAAGTACAGCTGGTACTTGCCCTCGCCCACGAGCAGGTCGTGCGCAAGCCGGGGCAGCATCTCGCCGACGGGCGGGAAGGGGTTGTCGGCCAGGATGAGGTGGTCGGTGATCGTGTAGATCAGCGTCCAGGCGAGGTAGGGGCCGACGACCAGTCCGAAACGACGCCGCCAGAACTGCCACGGCGACATCTCCCGGCCCTGCATGCTCAGCACCAGGACGTACAGCGTGACCGCGACGAAGCCGTAGCGTGTCAGATGGCACAGGGTGCCGACCAGATTCGCGCCGCGGATCTCGTCGACCCCGCCGTTGATGGCATTGACGCTGTGGGCGACGACCACGAAGGTGAACAGCACGACGCGAATGAAATCGGCGGTGTGGGCGCGTCCGCGCGGCTTGGTCGCAGGCGGGCGAGGTGCCGAACCGGCAGGACGTGGTGATGCGGCGGAGTCCGGCGACTCGGCGGTGGTGGCCGTGGTCTCGTCGTCGTCGGCGGTGCGCGCCGATCCTGATGCCGCGTGCACCAACGAAAAGACCTCCCCGGGTGAAACGGTAGAACGTATGCGGTAGGCAGTGTACGGACACAAGCTGGCAGCAACCTCAACGCCGGGGTGTTCCGAGTGGCGACAATCACAACCGGAAATGTCCGTTTCGAGCGATGCCCCGACTATAGCGAGGATGTGCTCGGGAACGTTGGCGGAGAGGGTGCTGCCCGGGTGAGGCGCTGACGTAGACTGCCGGATGGCCGTGCCGCGGAACCGCGGCCACGGCATCGACAACCCCGCCTTCGTAGCTCAGGGGATAGAGCAACCCTCTCCTAAAGGGTAGGTCGCAGGTTCGAATCCTGCCGAGGGCACCACACCGGTTTCGGACGGCAGGTCCATCCGCTGAGCGGTCTCGGGCTATGCATCGGCGCCGGATTTCGCGAACCGCCGACGGTAGACGAGCGGCGAGACGCCGACACTCGCGGCGAAGTGATGGCGCAGCAGCGTCGCCGACGTGAACCCGACCCGCCGCGCCACCTCGTCGACGCTCGCGGTGGTCGACTCCAACAGGTTCTTCGCCGAGAGCACGCGCTGCTCGGTCAGCCAGCGACGAGGCGAGATCCCGACCTCGTCGACGAACCGTCGCGCAAAGGTCCGCCCCGACATGTGCATACGGGTCGCCATGTCGTCGATGCTGATGTCGCGGTCGAGGTTCGCGGTCATCCAGGCGAGCAACGCGCCGAATCCCTCGTCGGCGCACGCCGGCATCGGCGCCTCGACGAACTGGCGTTGGCCGCCGTCGCGATGCGGTGGCACGACCATCCGTCGCGCGATCCGGTTGGCGACCGCCGGCCCCCAGGACTCGCGGACGAGATGCAGTGACGCGTCGATCCCGGCGGCAGTGCCGGCGCTCGTGGTGATGGGGCCGTCGTCGACGAAGAGGACATCGGTGTCGACCTGCGCCTGGGGGAACATGCGCGCCAGATCGTCGCCGTACCGCCAGTGGGTGGTGCACCGGCGACCGTCGAGGAGTCCGGCGGCACCGGCGACGAACGCGCCCGAGCAGACGGTGAGGACGCGTCCGCCGTTGTCGACGACCGCACCGATGGTGTCCAGGATCTCGTCGGGGTAGTCGCCGCTGATGCTTCCGCCGGGGATCACCACGAGATCGACGTCCCGGCACTCCGGCAGGGTGTGTGACACCTGCAGCGAGACCCCGTTGCCCACCCCGAGCGAGGATCCCGGTTCGGGGGACGCGACGCGAAAGTCGAAGGCCGGGACCCCGTCGTCGGTGCGGTCCAGGCCGAACACCTCGTGGACGACCCCGAACTCGAACAGCGCGACGCGTCCGTAGAGGAGGACGCCGACGGATTTCAACACCGCACCAGTATGGCAGATAATTTGCGAACAATGGCTTTGCTGCCACTGTTGGCGGGAAAGCCGTGGGCGAATGATTACTGCCATGACACTCCTCTTCGTTCTCGCCCTTGTCGTCGTCGTCTCGGTCGCCTGCGCGACCGGAGTGCTGGCTCTCGCCGCGCGTCGTACCCCCGCCGGACAGCGGACGCCGGGCCAGCGGATCTCCGACTGGTTCACGCGGAATCCGCGGCGGCCCTATGGCCCCGACACCGAGCGGGTCGCGGCGGAACTCAGCATCCTCACCCGCCGGTACGACAAGCTCATCTGACGCCCGGTCCGCTGCGCTACCGTTGCGGTCGTGACTTCACAGACCGTCCTCGTGACCGGCGCGACCAGTGGCATCGGCGCCGAGGTCGCCCGTCAGTTCGTCGCGCGGGGGCACCGGGTGTACGGCACCACCCGCAACCCCGACTCCGTGCGCAACCCGCTGCCGGGCGTCACCTATGTCCGGCTCGACAACGCCGACTACGCCTCCGCCGAATCGTGCGCGGCCCTCGTCGGCGAGGTCGACATCCTGATCAACAACGCCGGCGAGTCCCAGGCCGGTGCGCTCGAGGACACGTCGATGTCCGCCGTCGAAGATCTGTTCCGGGTCAACGTCTTCGGACCCATCGCGCTGACCAAGGCGGTGTTGCCCGGGATGCGTCTGCGGCGTCGCGGCACGGTCGTGATGGTGGGGTCGATGTTGTCCAGCTTCCCGGTTGCCTTCCGGTCCAACTATGCCGCGACCAAGTCGGCGCTGAAGGCGTTCGCGCTCGCGTCCCGACGCGAGCTGGCGCCCTACGGTATCCGGATGATCAGCGTCGAGCCGGGCACGATCGCGACCGGGATCGGTGATCGCCGGAGCATCCACATCGGCGACGATTCGCCGTACCGCGCCGAGTACGAGACGCTCGCCGCCGCGACGCGTCGCAACGAGGACGCGGGAATCACCGCGGAGAGCATGGCCACCCAGATCGTCGACGCCGCTCTCGCCGACCATCCGAAGCCCTTCTATGCCAAGGGCAATCAGGCGGGCCTGGTCTTCCTCCTCCGACGCCTCGCGCCGAGGCAGCTCATCCTGGATATGACCGCCCGCAAGCACGGACTCCCCAAGGTGACGATCTGACCGTGCGAATCACACTGCGCGTCATCGGGATCGGACCCGGGGGCCCGCGTCAGATCACGCTGCAGGCCATCGACGCGATGGCCGACGTCGACGCCTTCCTCGCACTCGAGAAGGGTACCGCCAAGAGCGGTCTGCTCGACGCCCGCCGCGCGATCCTCGCCGAGCATGCGCGGCAGGGTCATTCGCTGGTGGAGATCCCCGACCCACCGCGCGATCGCGAACCGGAGGACTACGACGCCGAGGTCCGCCGCTGGCATGCTGCGCGCGCCGATCTGATCGCCGCCGCGCTACGCGACGAGGTCGGTGACGGCGGTGTGGCCGCCTTCCTGGTCTGGGGCGACCCCGCACTCTACGACAGCACGCTGCGCATCGTCGACGATCTCGCGGCCCGCGACGACCTCGAACTCGTCGTGGAGGTCATCCCCGGCGTGACCAGCGCGAGCGCGCTCACCGCGGCGCACGGCATCGTCGCCAACCGCGTCGGTGAACCGATCCACACGACGACCGGCCGGCGCCTGGCGGACACGCCCGTGGGCGCCGACGCCAACCAGGTCGTGATGCTCGACGCCGACCTCGCCTTCCGGCACACCGCCGACCCGGACGATCACATCTGGTGGGGTGCCTATGTCGGCACCGACGACGAGATCCTGATCAGCGGCCGGGTCGGCGAGGTCACGGACCGGATCGTCGAAGCGCGCGCCGCGGCCCGGGACCGGATCGGCTGGATCATGGACATCTATCTACTACGGAAAACGAGTCGGTAGTCGTCGTCACAGGTGTTCCCGCGCAACCAGTTCCACGGTGACGACCATGGCGATGGAACTCACCGCCAGCAGGGCGATCAGCACGAACAGCTGCATGGCCGCGGCCGCCCACACCGAGGCGCCGCCGAGGACCATCCCGACGAATGCGCCGGGGATGGTGACGAGGCCGACCGACCGCGTCTGATCGAGGCCGGGTATCAGGGCGGTGGCCGACGCCGGGCCGGCGATCTCCATCCGCGCGTCTCGCCGCTCGAAGCCCAGCGACAGTGCGGCCTCCACCTCACCCCGACGCACGCGCAGCTCGTCGTGTGCCCGTCGACCGGCGAGCGAGGCGGTCACCATGGCGCCGCCGAGCATGATCCCGGCGGTGGGGATCACGGCGATACCGCGACCGGGGAGCACCCCGGCCACGACGAGGGCGGTCACGATCACGATCGTCGGCGCGGCGACCGGCCCGGCGCACCAGATGACGTCGGCGAGTCGGGGACGCGCGGGACGGACACGTCGGGCGGAGGTCCACGCGGCCGCCGAGGCCATCGCCGCGACGAACAGCGCCGAGGCCCAGAGGTGCGGGACGACCGCGGCGAGCACGGCGGCCAGCGCAGCCAGTTGTACGGCGGCACGCAGCGTGGCGACGACGGTCTCCCGAGCCAACCCGCCTCGGCGGTTCACCATCACCGCGACGCCGGCCAGCAGCACGATGACCACCACCAGGGCGGGGCCGATGCGCACCACCGCGTCGCCGATTCCGTTCACCGATCCAGTTCACCAGGGCCGGGCACACACCGGCAGCGGAACGTCCTCTGCCCGCACCGATTCACCAGATCTGCTGCAGCGCGGCGAGCATCTCGTCGCGGATCTCGCTGCGGCAGATGACGAAGTCCGGCATGTACGGATGCCGGTTGTTGTACACGATCTCCGAACCGTCGAGTCGACTGCAGTGCAGGCCAGCCGCCAGCGCGACCCCCACCGGCGCGGCGTTGTCCCACTCGTACTGACCGCCGGCGTGGACGTAGGCGTCGGCATCCCCGCGGACGACGGCCATCGCCTTCGCCCCCGCCGAGCCGACCGGCACCATCTGCAGACCCAGTCGGTTCGCCACATGACTGGTCTCGTAGGAACCGCCCCATCGGGAGGTGACCAGGCGGCGGGTCAGTTCACCGGCGGGGCGCTCGACCGTGTCCGACCGAAACAGTTCACCCGTCGCGGGCAGCGACACCGACGCCTCGGTGACGATCCCGCCCTCGGTCAGGGCGACATGCACGGCCCAGTCCGCCGAACCGGCGGCGAATTCCCTTGTGCCGTCGAGCGGATCGATGATCCACACCCGAGCGGCGGTGGCCCGGTCGCCGACGTCGGCGGCCTCCTCGGACAGCACCGCGTCGCGTGGCCGGTGTTTGCGCAGCACCGTCGAGATCCAGGCCTGCGCAAGCGCATCGCCCACATCGCCGAGCATCGCGCCGCCCAGCAGGTCACCGGACCGGATTCCGAGAAGTACTTCGCCGGCTCCCTGCGCGATCCGGGCGGCCAGGTCGGCGTCGGAAAGTCGGGAGTTCATCCCACAACTAGAGCACACTGGTGGCATGCCTGAGCTCCCAGAGGTGGCCGCCATCGCCGACTACGTCGACGGTCGAGCGGCCGGACTCCCGATCCGTCGGGTCGACGTCGCGTCGCTGTCGGTGCTGAAGACGGCCGATCCGCCCTACACGGCGCTGATGGACCGGATCGTCGAATCCGTCGGACGTGTGGGGAAGTACCTGGTCATCCGGACCGTTCCCGGTTCGGCGGCCACCGCGTCAGAGCCGTTGTTGCAGCTGGTCATCCACCTGTCGCGCGCGGGCTGGGTGCGGTGGAGCGAGGACCTGTCGCCCAAACCCCTGCGGCCGGGCGGCAAGAGCCCGATCGCCCTGCGCGTGCATTGTGGACTACCCGGTGAGGGATTCGACGTCACCGAGGCCGGCACCCAGAAGCGGCTCGCCGTGTGGCTGGTCCGCGAACTCGCCGAGGTCGAACGCATCGCGGGCCTGGGACCCGATGCGCTCGAACTGACGGCCGAGGAATTCGCGGAGATCCTCGCCGGGACGACCGGCCGGATCAAGAACGTGCTCACCGACCAGCACATCATCGCCGGGATCGGCAATGCGTACTCCGACGAGATCCTGCACACCGCACGTCTGTCGCCGTTCGCCTCGTCGAAAACGCTGAAGCCTGACCAGGTCGCCACTCTCTACGACGCCATGCGCGGCGTGCTCACCGACGCGACGGGTCGACTGGAAGGCCAGGCCGTCGCGCGGCTGAAGTCCGAGAAGCGCACCGGCCTGCGCGTACACGCCCGCACCGGCCTGCCGTGCCCGGTGTGCGGCGACATCGTCCGCGAGGTGTCCTTCGCCGACCGGTCCTTCCAGTACTGCGCCACATGCCAGACGGGCGGGAAGGTGCTCGCCGATCGGCGGATGTCGCGATTGCTGAAGTAGCCGTCGCGGCCGGGCGGAGAACCCGGAACTTACCGGCCGGTAGCCTGGCGGTCGTGACGACACGACAGAGAATTCTCATCACGGGGGCCAGTTCGGGGCTGGGGGAGGGCATGGCCCGGCGCTTCGCCGCGCAAGGGCGTTCGCTCGCGCTCGCGGCCCGCCGACGCGACAAACTGGAGGCGCTGGCCGATGAGCTCCGGCCGTCCGCCGAACGTGTCGAGGTCGCGGCGCTCGACGTCACCGACGTCGAGGCCGTTCCCGAGGTCTTCGGGAGACTGGCCGACGGGCTTGGCGGTCTCGACCGGGTCATCGTCAACGCCGGACTCGGCAAGGGGGCGCCCCTCGGTACCGGCAAGGCCGCGGCGAACATCGAGACGGTGCAGACCAATCTGGTCGGCGCGCTCGCCCAGGCCGAGGCCGCACTGGAGATCTTCCGGGCGCAGAACGCCGGCCATCTGGTGCTCGTCAGCTCGATCTCGGGTGTCCGCGGCATGCCGAAGGCGCAGGCCGCGTACTCGGCGTCGAAAGCCGGGCTGACGGCGCTGGGGCAGGGGCTCCAAGCCGAGTTCGCCTCGTCGCCGATCACGGTGTCGGTGGTCGCGCCGGGCTACATCGAGACCGACATCAACCGGGGCGTGAAGACCTCCCTGATGGTCGAGACGGACAAGGGCGTCGATGCGCTGGTCAAGGCGATCGAGGCGGAGAAGGGGTGGGCGCCCGTACCCGCGTGGCCGTGGACGCCGATCGCCGCGGCGCTGAAGTTCCTGCCGGCGTCGGTCAGCCGCCGACTGGTCTGAGCGTTTCCGCCTCGAGCGGAACTCATTCACGCAGTGGACCTTTCATCGTGCACATGGCCGGAGGGGACTAGCGTGGCGGAATGACGCGCAACCGGTGGCGGTCCTGGTGGGTCGTAGTCGCCGCCGTGGTCGGTTGTGCCGGGCTGCTCGGTTGCGTGCCGTCGGCACCGGCCGGCCGGGTCCCGGCATCCTCGTCGGTGCACCCCTCATCGACGTCGCAGCCGACGAAGACGCTGACGACCGGCCCGCGCCGCGACATCGAGCCGGTGGCGGCGCGGTTCCCGGCGCTGGCCGACGCGACCGTCGACGGCTGGGCGGCAGGCACTCTCGGGACGAGCGCGACGGGTCGCGTACCCGGGCCGAGCACCTACTGGTTCGACGCGGTGATGAACGCCGGCGCCGATCAGGTCGCGCGGTGGGCGGCGGAGTACGAGGCGAAACCGGTGCCGGAGCCCCTGTCGCCGGTGAACGAGTTGCGCGAGTTCGTCCCGCCGGGCGAGCTGCTCGGCAGCCCGGAACTCGACCGGGCCTTCTCGTCGGCGCAGTGGCAGGCGCGGGTCTACCTGTCTCCGGCGTCGGGGCGCGTGGTCGTCCTCGGTGTCGACGACTGACCCTGCGTAAGGTGGCCGTCGTGGCGAACAAGCAGGGACAAGTGGTGGCGTCGGGCGCGTTTCAGGCGTTCGGCGCCCGGCAACGGGAGCAGGTCGGCGAACTGCTCGGCGAGATCTTCGACCGCACGGACATCGCGGCCATGGGCTCCGACTGGCGGGGCATCGTCTATTTCACCCTCACCGACGACGAGACGACCTCCGTCGACACGGTTCTGGGCTTCGATCCGTCGAGCGGGACCTCGGGCGAGCTGGCCACCGTCGACGAGGTGGCCGAGGCGATCCGCACCGGCGATGTCGCCGAGGCCGTGGACGTCGCGAGCTTCGATGCCTGGCGGGCGGCGACCGGCACCCGCGCGCTGGACATGGGCGCCTGCGTGCCGCCCACCCTGTACGAGTTCCTCGGCGGCGATCCCGCCGAACGTGACGTGGAGCCAACAGATCTCGTCACCTACGTGGCCACCGCGGCCGCGATCATGGGCCGCATCCAGTCCCTCGGCGTCGAACCCGGGGACGAGATCCCCGACGAGGTCTTCGACGAGGAGTACTGGACCTAACCGCCGGTTGAGCTTGTCGAAACCCCTCAGACCGCGCGGCCGCGGCGTTGCCGGTACCAGGTCACGAGGGCGTCGGTCGACGAATCGTCGTGGGTGTCAGGTGCTTCGGGTTGGACGAGGGTGCCGAGCAGTTCCTTGGCCTGGGTCTTGCCCAGTTCGACGCCCCACTGGTCGAAGGGGTTGATGCCCCAGATGGCGCCTTCGACGAAGACCTGGTGTTCGTAGAGCGCCACGAGCTGGCCGATCACCGACGGGGTGAGCTGGGGGGCGAGGATCGAGGTGGTGGGTCGGTTGCCCGGCATCACCTTGTGGGCCACGACGTGTGCGGGTACGCCCTCGGCGGCGATCTCGTCGGCGGTCTTGCCGAAGGCGAGCACCTTGGTCTGGGCGAAGAAGTTGCTCATCAACAGGTCGTGCATGGAGCCCGTCCCGTCGGCGGAGGTCGGTAGGTCGTCGGTGGGTTCGGCGAAGCCGATGAAGTCCGCGGGCACCATCCGGGTGCCCTGGTGCAGCAGTTGGTAGAAGGCGTGCTGACCGTTGGTTCCCGGTTCGCCCCAGAAGATCTCACCGGTGTCGGTGGTGACGTGGTGGCCGCCGGCGGTGACCGACTTGCCGTTGGACTCCATCGTCAGCTGCTGCAGGTAGGCGGCGAAGCGGGCCATGTCGTTGCTGTAGGGCAGTACCGCACGAACGCCGACGTCCCAGAAGTTGTTGTACCAGAGGCCGATCAGGCCGAGGATCACCGGCGCGTTGCGCTCGAGGGGCTGGGTGCGGAAGTGCTCGTCGACCTGGTGGAAGCCGTCGAGGAACTCGGCGAAGCGTTCCTTGCCGATCGCGGCCATCACCGACAGTCCGATCGCGGAGTCCACCGAGTAGCGGCCGCCGACCCAGTCCCAGAAGCCGAACATGTTGTCGGTGTCGATGCCGAACTCGGCGACTTCGGCGGCGTTGGTGCTGACGGCGACGAAATGCTTTGCCACGGCGTCGGAGTCGGCGCCGAGCGCCTGCAGGAGCCAGGTGCGTGCGGCGGCGGCGTTGGTGAGCGTCTCGAGGGTGGTGAAGGTCTTCGAGGCGATGATGAACAGTGTCGTCTCGGCGTCGAGGTCGGCGAGTGTGCCGACCATGTCGGCGGGGTCGACGTTGGAGACGAAGTGACAGCGGATTCCGGCGTCGACGTAGTGGCGCAGCGCCTGGTAGACCATGACCGGTCCCAGGTCGGAACCGCCGATGCCGATGTTGACCACATCGGTGATGGGTTTGCCGGTGTGTCCCTTCCACTCTCCGCTGCGGAGGCGGTCGGTGAACTCGCCCATCCGGGTCAGGACCTCGTGGACGTCGGCGACGACGTCCTGGCCGTCGACGGTCAGTGTCGCGTCGGCGGGCAGCCGCAGGGCGGTGTGCAGGACCGCGCGGTCCTCGGAGGTGTTGATGTGGGTTCCGGCGAACATGTCGTCGCGGATCTCCTCGAGACCGATCTCGCGGGCCAGGCTCATCAGCAGTTCGAGGGTCTCGCGCAGCACCCGGTGCTTGGAGTAGTCGATGTGCAGATCCCCGACGTCGACGGTCAGCTCGGTGCCGCGCGCGGGATCGATCGCGAACACCTCACGCAGATGCATGGCATACACGTGCGGCTGATGAGCCGCGAGCGCCTGCCAGGACTGCGTCGCGGTGATGTCGCCGTGGTCGGTGCCGGTGAAGTCGCTGCCAGGGGCCTGGGTGCTCATGACCCCTAACCCTATGTGCTCGGCGGCCGGGCCGCGACGGTCGTCACACGCGGCGAGAGCACGTCACCGGATCACCGCGCGGGCGGCGGGGTGCCGAGAGATCAGCGGCCCAGCGGTCCACGCCCCAGGCGCAGCAGCAGCATCGCGAGGGTGTGCCCCTCCTGGCCGAGGTCCTGGAAGCGCTCGAGCACCTTCACCTCGCGGCTGTGGACCAGGCGGGGTCCGCCGGAGGCCATCCGCGCGGCGCCGATCTTCTTCGACACCGCCGACCTGCGCTTGATCGCGGCGAGGATGACGGCGTCGAGCCGATCGATCTCGAGTCGCAGCTGGTCGATGTCGTCGGGCAGGTCGCCGACCTCGGACGAGAGCTGGTACTTGTCGAGGTCGATCGAGTTCTCGAAGGACGTGCCGCCGGACGGGCGGGGGTCCTGAGCGCCGGGGCTGGGGCTGCGATCGGTCACGCGCCCGATTTTGCCACGACGCCCCCCGATGACCCGCACGCGGCCGAGTCACCCGACCCGACCACGACGGCGCTCGGCGCACATGGAAACTGGAGCGCATGCCCAATGCGCGGATGGTGTCCCTCGTCGCCCTGTCCCTCATCGTGGGCCAGCTGATCGTCCGGGGCTGGCTCGTCGCGACCGGCAACTTCTACTGGGACGACCTGGTCCTCGTCGCGCGCGCGTCGTCGAACCCGATCCTGTCCTGGGAGTACCTGGGACACGGTCACGACGGCCACTTCATGCCCGCGGCCTTCCTGCTCGCCGGGGTGGCCACCTGGTTGGCGCCGCTGAACTGGGTGCTGCCGGCACTCATGCTGGTCGTGCTGCAGGGCATCGCCTCGGTGGCGGTGTGGCGGATGGTGCGGACCATCGCGCCGCGCGCCCGCATCGGTGCGCTCGTCGCGCTCGCGTTCTATCTGTTCAGTCCGATGACGGTGCCCGCCTTCGCCTGGTGGGCCGCGGGCCTCAACACCCTGCCCATGCAGGCGGCGATGGCGTGGATCGTCGCCGACGCGGTGCGCCTCGGTTGCGGTGACGTCGACGACGCGCGGCGCAGGCTGGTGTGGGTTCGCTCGACCATCGTCTTCGTGATCGCGCTGGCGTTCTTCGAGAAGTCGCTGTATATCCTGCCGGTCGCCCTGGTGGCCGCCGTCCTCGCGAACGGCGGTGTGCGCGCGACGATGCCGACGCTGCGGGCGGCCCGGGAGTTGTGGATCGCGCTGACCGTCACCGCCGCGCTGTGGATTGCCGTGTACTTCGTCACCACCGATCCGACGTCGGGTGACCATTCGGTGGCGCAGACCGCGCGTCTGGTCTGGCGATCGGTGACCGACGCGATCGTGCCCTCGCTCGTCGGCGGACCGTGGGAGTGGGAACGGTGGACACCGAGCCCCCCGACGGGTTTCCCGCAGATGTGGATGATCGTCGGCGGCTGGCTGGTGCTGGCCGCGGTGACCTGGTGGGCGGTGGCCCGCAGACGCGGTGGCGCGGTGATCGTCGCGTGCGCGGCCCTCTACGCGGTCGCGGCGCAGATCCCGGTGATGTGGAATCGGTCGAGCCCGCAGACCGCGATCGAACTCGCCCAGCACATGCGCTACCTCCCGGACACCGCGCTGGTGTTCAGCATCGCGCTGGCCCTGCTGTGTGCGGCGCCGGCCCGGAACGCCGAGGTGGGCGGGCGGCATGCGCGCACGTCCGACGCGGAGTCCGGGCTCGACGAGGAGCGGTCGGCCTTGCCCGCCTTCGCATCGGTCGTGGGTGCGCTCGTCGCGGTGTCCGCACTGGTCTCGCTGGTCTCGTTCTCGTCGTCGTGGCGGGACAACCCGACCGGCGACTACCTCGAGACGGCGACCGCGTCGCTGCACGATGCCGCGGCGCAGGGGCCGGATGGCCTGACCATGCTCGATCAGTCGGTGCCGCTGGAGATCTTGCAGCCGTTCGTCTACCCCGACAATCAGATCAGCCGCATCTTCGGTCGGGTGGATCCCCGGCCCGACTTCGGGGCGGCCACCGACCGGCTGTTCGTGCTCGACACCGCGGGAAACCTCGTGCCCGGCGGCGTGACCCAGCGACGCATCATCTACGCGGGTTCGGGCACCTGCCGCACCCCGGAGGTCGACGGGCCCTCCCGACTGCGACTCGACGGCCCGCTCTTCTCCTGGCCCTGGACGATCGCGCTGAGTTACTGCGCGACCCGGGACGGCGAGATCGAGATCGCCCTCGAGGACGGGGAAGCGGTCCGGGCGCCGGTCCGCGCGGGACTGGGGTCGGTGTACGTCCGGATCGACGGCGGCGGCGACCACGTGGACATACGTCCCCTGACCCCGGGGCTGCGGTTGCACACCGGCGCCGGTCGGGTGGGCGAGGCCGCCGAGGCGCGCTTCGCCGGCGGCTGAGCGCCCTCAGTCGTAGTAGAAGGCGGAGATGTTGTCGCTCTGGTTCTCCGCGGCGATCAGGGCCCGGAGGGCCGACGCGGTCTCCTCCTCGGCGACGAAGTAGACGACCTTTGCGTCCCCGGCCGCGGTGACCTGTTGCTGCATCTGCTCGCGGAGCACCTCGGTGCCCTCCCAGGACGGATCGAAGGTGCCGCCGACGATGTGCTCCCGATACCCGTCACCGAAGGTGACGTGCATGTTGCCGTCGGTGCCGATGCCGTCGAAGACGTAGTCGCCGCGCTTGATCGCGTAGTAGCTCGGCAGGCCGGTCACGCTGGCACCGAAGCGGGCCTGTTCCGGTTCCTTGTTTCCGGTACGGACATAGACGATCTCGGTGTTGGTCTGCTTCTCGTTGTTGTCGATGAGATCGTTCAGCTCGGTCTCGGTCGAGTCGATGAACGCGAGGTAGGTGAAGCTGTATCGCGACGCGATGTTGGTGTCCGGCGGGAGGTTGGTGGCCGCACACCGGGTGGTGCCGTTGCGACCGAAGTCCACCCGCAGGACCACCTTGCACTCACCGCCGAGCGCTCCGGGTGGTCGGTTGCCGACCGCGAAGTTGAGCGTCAGACCGTAGTTGAAGTGGCCGCGGACGTCGTCGGTGTAAGGGCTGCCCTGCACGGTGTAGTCGAAGGCGCACGACGAGGTGGTGCATGCACCGGTCTGCCGCGAGGACACCACCGGTTGCTTCATCCACAGCCCGGGCGCGGGTACCGACACGAGGTCCGAGACGAGTGCGCGCTGGTTGGCGAACACCTTCTGGGCCTGGTCGGCCGGCTGCAGGCTGACCGCCGCGTCGATGTCGTAGGTGACCGGGCCCTGCACACTCTGACCCTTGACGTTGGTGACGTTCTTCGTCTCCGGATCGAACGTGACCTCCCAGGCCCCGATCTTCACCTTGTCGTCACCGACGAACTCGATCGGCGGGTCGGTGGTCGGCCAGTGGCGGGCGTCGGGCGTGCCCTTGTTGGGTGCCGGGAGTTCGGCCCCCAGCTGCGGCGCGTCGCCGGCCTCGATGTTGCCGATGTCGCCGGCGAGATTGTCCGGGCCGAGGATCGTGCCCAGGCGCGGCATGCTCGTGAAGCGGGTCGAGGCCCACTTGTTGTCCAGGGGCCCGGTGTCGAGGTTCGTCTTCTCCGCGTCGACGAGGAGCTCGGTCCAGAGGGCGCCGGGCGCGCTGATGAACGGACTGTTGCCGATCTGGCGATACTCGCCCTGCTGCGCGCCGAGGGTGATCGTGCCCTCGGCGGTGTTCGACGTGGTGACGATCAGGTCGTCGAACTCGACCGTGCCCTCGCCGCGCTCGTCGTCGTATTTGTAGGTGACCCGGCCGGTGAACTTGGCCGCCGGGCTCGTGGCCATCTTGAACAGCACCTCGTCGAGGCTCTTCTGCGCACGGAAGGCGGGCGTGGGTTCGACGGTGCCCGCGCTGCTGAACGGCACGAACGACAGGACGAGCGCGATGACGAGGGCCAGTGCTCCGACACCGAGTGCGATGGCGGCGGGGACAATGGACGGTCTCTTCATGGGCGCCTCTTCCTGCTCGCCGGGGCGGCGTCGCCGCATGCGAGTTCGTTCGCAGACAGGGCACCCCGAGCCGGTGGTACGGCGTCATATTAGCCGCGGGCGACGACGATCGGGGCCTCAACCCACGGGGCCGGTCGACTGTTCGGTGGACCTCGTACCGGGGCCGAGCGGACCGGCCGACGGGGGTCTGTCGGCAGTGGCGGGTAACCTGGACAACCGATGAACAGCTCTTCTTCTGCCCCTCTTCTCGCCGGTCGCGCGGGCGCCGCCACCTCGGGTGCGGCCGCCGACGATCGGGTCGCGCGCCTGCTCGAAGGTCTCAACCCGCAACAGCGCGCCGCGGTGCTGCATGCCGGCGCACCGCTGTTGATCGTGGCGGGTGCCGGCTCGGGCAAGACGGCGGTGCTGACCCGCCGGATCGCCTACCTGCTGGCCGCGCGGGATGTCACACCCGGGCAGATCCTGGCCATCACGTTCACCAACAAGGCCGCCGCGGAGATGCGCGAGCGCGTCATCGATCTCGTCGGCCCCCGTGCCGCCTACATGTGGGTCTCGACGTTCCACTCCACGTGTGTGCGCATCCTGCGCGCGCAGTCGGGGTTGCTGGAGTCGATGAACTCCAACTTCTCCATCTACGACTCCGACGACTCGAAGCGGTTGTTCGGCATGGTGATCCGCGACCTCGACCTCGACCCCAAGAAGTTCAGCCCGCGCGGGGTGTCGGTGGCCGTCTCGAACTTCAAGAACGAGCTGATCTCGCCCGACGAGGCACTGGCCTCGGCGCCCGAGGACGATCCGACCTCGACGACGATCGCCCGGATCTACGCCGAGTACCAGCGTCGGCTGCGCGCCGCCAACGCCTTCGACTTCGACGACCTGATCGGCGAGACCGTCGCGCTGCTGCACCGGCACCCGCAGGTCGCCGAGTACTACCGGCGTCGGTTCCGTCACGTTCTGGTCGACGAATACCAGGACACCAACCACGCGCAGTACGTGCTCATCCGCGAGCTGGTGGGAGAGCAGACCACCGCGAGCGGTCTGGAACCGTCCGAACTGTGCGTGGTCGGCGATGCCGACCAGTCCATCTATGCGTTCCGCGGTGCCACGATCCGCAACATCGAGGAGTTCGAGCGCGACTTCCCGTCCGCCGAAACCGTTCTCCTCGAACAGAACTACCGGTCGACGCAAACGATCCTGTCGGCCGCCAACGCGGTCATCGCGCGCAACTCGAACCGGCGCGAGAAGCGGCTGTGGACCGACTCCGGCGAGGGTGAACTCATCGTCGGCTATGTCGCCGACTCCGACCGTGACGAGTCGACGTTCATCGCCAAGGAGATCGAGGAGCTCACCGATTACTCGATCGGCGGTTCGTCGAGCCACAAGTACTCCGACGTCGCGGTGTTCTACCGCACCAACACGGGGTCGCGTGCGATCGAGGAAGTGTTCGTCCGGCACGGGATTCCGTACAAGGTCGTCGGCGGTACCAAGTTCTACGAGCGCAAGGAGGTGCGCGACGTGGTGGCCTACCTGCGGGTGGTCGCCAACCCGGACGACTCGGTCAGCCTGCGCCGCATCCTCAACACCCCCCGGCGCGGCATCGGCGACCGCGCCGAGGCCTGCGTCGCCGTGCATTCGGAGAACACCGGCCGGAGCTTCTACGAGTCGCTGATGGACGCGGCCGAGGGCAAGGTCGCCCTGTTGAACACACGGGCCGTCAAGCAGATCGGCGGGTTCGTCGAACTCATCGAGGGCCTGCGTTCGGACTTCCTCACCCACTTCGGCGAGGCGGGCACCGAAGACGCCGACGTGGCCTTCCTCGATGCCACCGAGGAATCGGCGGACATCGGCGAACTCGTCGACGCGATCGTCGAACGCAGCGGCTACCGGGCCGAACTCGAGGCCTCCAACGATCCGCAGGATGGCGCCCGGCTCGACAACATCAACGAACTCGTCGCCGTGGCAAGAGAATTCAGTGCCGACGCGGCACAGGTCGACGCCGATGCCGACGACCCCGACATCGAGGTCGACCGCGAGGGTGAGCCCGAACCCGGTTCGCTCGCAGCGTTTCTCGAGCGCGTCTCGCTGGTCGCCGACGCCGATCAGGTGCCCGACGAGGGCGAGGGTGTGGTCACGATGATGACCCTGCACACCGCCAAGGGGCTGGAGTTCCCGGTCGTCTTCGTGACCGGTTGGGAGGACGGACATTTCCCGCACATGCGGGCGCTGGGCGATCCGGCCGAGTTGAGCGAGGAGCGACGCCTCGCGTACGTGGGCATCACCCGCGCCAAGCAGCGGCTGTATCTCACCCGTTCGGTCACCCGCGCCTCGTGGGGTCAGCCGGTGTCGAACCCGGAATCCCGTTTCCTGCAGGAGATCCCGCAACACCTCATCGACTGGCGTCGCACCGAACCCCGGCGCTCGGCACGGGGGTTCGGCGGGTCTTCGGGCGGAGTGTTCGGCCGCGACGGGGGATTCTCCGGCTCGGGCGGTTCGTCGTCGATGGGTCGCGGACGTTCGTCGTATTCCTCGGATCCGGCACGTGGTCGCAACAAGCAGGTCCTGCTCGACATCGGCGATCGGCACAACCACCCGAAGTACGGGATGGGCAAGGTCGTGGCCAAGGAAGGCAGCGGCGCCACCGAGCGCGTCACGATCGACTACGGCGGCAGCGCGGGTCGAGTCACTCTTCTCACCGCGGGCGGGATTCCCGGGGACAAGCTGTAGGGGTGCGCGGCGGGCCTCGCTCGGATTCGCCGGGCTCACTGATCTGAAAGAAGTGACCCCCACTGCTCCCTGAGGAGGCCGGAGCCAGCGGAGGCCGTCACGAAGGTCCTGGTGAGGTGCGTGGACGCGGAGTGGGACCCTCGCCAGCTCACTCCCCGGTTCGATTGGAAATTCTCGTCCGCCTCACCTTGGTCGAAGGGCAATGTGCCCTTCAATCATGCTGACATGGACGAGAATTCAACGTCAGTTCGCAATCCGGCCAGGTATCAATACCGGATGCGCAGCGTGAGCGCGCTGCAATGGCGCCACCAAGCAACAGGAGGCGACCTGTGGGGCCTTCTGCTAGCCGGTGTAACCGGAGAGCTTCACGCCCTTGGCCGCGAGCCACGGCACGGGATCGATCTTGGTGTTGCCGTTCTTCCACACCTCGAAGTGCAGGTGCGGCCCGAACGAGAAGCCCTCGTTGCCGACCAGGGCGATGACGTCGCCGGCGGTGACGCGCTGGCCTTCCTTGACGAGGACGCCCGAGGAGGCCATGTGGCCGTACATGGTGACCGTTCCGTCGGCCGCCTGGACCTGAACCCAGTGGCCGTATCCCGATGCGGGCTCGGCCTTGATCACGACGCCGTCGGTGGCCGCGTGGATCGGGGTCCCGAGCGGAGCGGCCATGTCGATGCCGCCGTGCATGGTGCCCCAGCGCATCGCGAAGGCCGAGGTGAAGTCGTAGCTGCCGAGCGGGATCGGCGAGGTGAAGAGCGGGCGGCGGGCCAGGGCCTCGCGGCGATCCTGGTCTGCGGCCATCTTGGCGCCGACACCGAGCTGGTTGGTGAAGACGTTCATCTGATCGGTCTGTGCTGTCGCAGCGGCCACTCCGGGGCCGAGTTCGACCGGTGCGGCGCCGGGCGCTGACGCGTCGTTGACGGCGGCGGCGTTCACCGGGGCGGGCGCTTCGTCGCCTGCGCCGACCTGGGCGACGGCGGCGACGGCGGCGCCGGCCGCCATGGCGATGAGGGCGGCGCGTCCGCCCTTGAGGGCGTTCGGGGGCGCAGCGATGCGGTGCTTGCCGCCACGGCGCACGCGCTGTCCGGCCGGATTGGTGCGGAAGGGGCGATTCTCGCCGTCGAGGGCGTCGTTGGCGACGGCGTCGAGTTCGCCTCCGTCGAAGACGTCGAGTTCGGCGCCGTCGACATCGAACGGCTCGTCGTGCTCGTACTGATCGAACTCGTGCTCGGGGATCAGGATGTCCTGAGTGATCTCCGAGCGGGTGGGGCGGTAGTAGCCCTGCCACGACGACGGGGTCCAGCCGGCGTCGGAGGACTCGCGGGTGGCGGCGGAGTCGGCGAAATCGAAGTCGTAGTCGCTGAGGTCGTATCCGGCGGCGTCGTCGGTGTCGACGATGGGGATGATCGTGGTCATCTCTTCCGCTGTGACGTCATCGATCAACCCGCCCGATCGGACGCGGCCCGATCCGCGTGAGACACCGAGTCCCGCCAAATCGTCCACCTCATCTCTTGCTGCCGCATCTCGTCGTTGGCGGATTCGAAGTTACCGTCCGTAATCCTTCTGTGACCAACCGCTGAGAGCCGACGGTAACGAAATGATTGCGGCAAGTCCAACCGTAGAAAGCGACAAACCGGCATAATGTGAGCTGAGTCACATGACTTGTGCGCCACGCTCGAAGTTGACGAATTTGCAGTTCACGATGGTGCATCGAACCTGTGAATCCGGCGAACGGATGTCGGCGCGTGTATGTGCTGCTCATGGACGCTCGGGGTGGGTGTCCCCCTCACTCGGCGCCGCCAATCCTGTGAGGGCCGACCGAGCGAGTGATCTGTCGCACAAGCGCAGGGTGCGCGCGGGGTGGCGATCTCCGACAGGTTTAAAGTCCGATATGGCCCGCATTACACCCTTGCGCGGGCAAATCTACGAGATGGTGAGCTGAATGGATCTCTTCGAATACCAGGCGAAGGAACTGTTCGCCAAGCACGGGGTTCCCACCACACCCGGTCGGGTGACCGATGATGCCGCCGACGCGCGGGCGATCGCCGAGGAAATCGGCAAGCCTGTGATGATCAAGGCGCAGGTCAAGACCGGCGGGCGTGGCAAGGCAGGCGGCGTGAAGTACGCCGCGACCCCGGACGACGCGCAGTCCCACGCTTCCAACATCCTTGGCCTCGACATCAAGGGCCATGTCGTCAAGAAGCTGCTGGTCGCCGAGGCCAGCGACATCGCGGAGGAGTACTACATCTCCTTCCTGCTCGATCGCACCAATCGCTCCTACCTGGCCATGTGCTCGGTCGAGGGCGGCATGGAGATCGAAGAGGTCGCCGCGACCAAGCCCGAGCGCCTCGCGAGGGTCGCCGTCGACGCCGTGAAGGGTGTCGATCTGGAGACCGCGCGCTCGATCGCCGAGCAGGGCCATCTGCCCGCCGAGGTGCTCGACGCCGCAGCGGTCACCATCTCGAAGCTGTGGGAGGTCTTCGTCAAGGAGGACGCCACCCTGGTCGAGGTCAACCCGCTCGTCCGCACTCCGGACGATCAGATCCTCGCCCTCGACGGCAAGGTCACCCTCGATGCCAACGCCGACTTCCGTCAGCCCGGCCACGAGGAGTTCGAGGATCGCGACGCCACCGATCCCCTGGAGCTCAAGGCCAAGGAGAACGACCTCAACTACGTCAAGCTCGACGGTGAGGTCGGCATCATCGGCAACGGTGCGGGCCTGGTCATGTCGACCCTCGACGTGGTCGCCTACGCCGGTGAGAAGCACAACAACGTGAAGCCCGCCAACTTCCTCGACATCGGCGGCGGCGCCTCGGCCGAGGTCATGGCGGCCGGTCTCGACGTCATCCTCGGCGACGAGCAGGTCAAGAGCGTCTTCGTGAACGTCTTCGGTGGCATCACCGCGTGTGACGCCGTCGCCAACGGCATCGTCGGTGCTCTGGAGAAGCTGGGGTCCGACGCCAACAAGCCGCTGGTCGTCCGCCTCGACGGCAACAAGGTCGACGAAGGCCGCAAGATCCTGGCCGATGCGAACCACCCGTTGGTCACGCTCGCCGAAACCATGGACTCGGGCGCCGACAAGGCCGCCGAGCTGGCGAGCAAGTAAGGGAGCCACGGAAATGTCGATCTTTCTGAACAAAGACAACAAGGTCATCGTCCAGGGCATCACCGGCGGTGAGGGCACCAAGCACACCGCCCTGATGCTCAAGGCCGGCACCAACGTCGTCGGCGGTGTCAACGCACGCAAGGCGGGCACCACCGTCTCGCACGTCGACGCCGACGGCAACAACGTCGAACTCCCGGTGTTCGCCTCGGTCGCCGAGGCCATGAAGGAGACCGGGGCCGACACCTCGATCGCCTTCGTGCCGCCGAAGTTCTCCAAGGACGCCATCATCGAGGCCATCGACGCGGAGATCCCGCTGCTCGTGGTCATCACCGAGGGCATCCCGGTGCAGGACTCCGCCTACGCGTGGGCCTACAACGTGGAGAAGGGCGAGAAGACCCGCATCATCGGCCCGAACTGCCCCGGCATCATCACCCCGGGTGAGGCGCTGGTGGGCATCACGCCGAACAACATCACCGGCAAGGGGCCGATCGGTCTGGTCTCCAAGTCGGGCACCCTGACCTACCAGATGATGTACGAGCTGCGCGATCTCGGCTTCTCGACCGCCATCGGCATCGGCGGCGACCCGGTCATCGGGACCACCCACATCGACGCCATCGAGGCGTTCGAGAAGGATCCCGAGACCAAGCTGATCGTCATGATCGGTGAGATCGGCGGCGACGCCGAGGAGAAGGCCGGCGAGTACATCAAGGCCAACGTGACCAAGCCGGTCGTCGGTTATGTCGCGGGCTTCACCGCTCCCGAGGGCAAGACCATGGGCCACGCCGGAGCCATCGTCTCCGACGGTGCGGGCACCGCCCAGGGCAAGAAGGAGGCCCTCGAGGCCGCGGGCGTCAAGGTCGGCAAGACGCCGTCCGAGACCGCCTCGCTGGCACGGGAACTCTACCAGGCCCTGTAAGCCTCGACGCCCACGGAAAAGCCCGAGCGGGAATCCTCCTCGCTCGGGCTTTTTCATGGGTCGACCCGCCACAGTCGCCGCGTGAGATAATCCGTCGGTGAACTCCCAGGCTCGACGCGGCGCGATTCCCCAGCTGGTGGGGGAGTCGGTGCGGTACGCCGGGGTGCTCGTGGGGGTTGCCGAACGGCTTCCGGTGGCGGGCGGGTTGATCGGGTCCGCACGGGCGCGGATCGCCACGATCACCGACGCCGCTGTGACGGTGGCGGTCTCGACGACGAGAGCCGTCCTGGGCGTCGTCATCCGGGAAGTGGTCGACGCGCTGGTCGAGGAGGTCGACCTCACCGACCTCGTCCTCACCCATGTCGACCTCAAGCGCCTCATCAGCGAGGTGCTCGCACTCATCGACATCGACGAGGTGATCACCACCGTGGATCTCGATCGTGCTGTGGCACAGGTGGACCTGAACGCGGCTATCGACCTCGTCGACCTCGACGCGGTGATCGGCAAGGTCGATCTCGATGCCGTCGCCACCGGAATCGACATCGACGCGATCGCCGCGCGGATTGACATCGACGCCATCCTCGGGCGGGTCGATCTGATCGGGCTCGCCGAGGAGATCATCGACGGCGTCGATCTCCCCGACATCATCCGCGAGGCGAGCACATCGGTGACCGCCGATGTGATGACCGATGTGCGCAGCACCAGTGAGCGCGCCGACGACGCGGTGGCCAATGCGGTCAACCGGTTTCTGCGCCGGCGTGGCGCCGCGGCCGTCGAGGCTGCGCCCGACGCCGAGGGGCCTCGATGACCGCTGAACCGAAACCGACCGGGCCGCTGAAGGATTCGACTCCGGCGTCGCCGCCGCCGACGACGCCCGGCCGGTCACCCACGCACAAGGCGCATGCGGTGCAGGACCGGGACAAGAACGCCGGCATCGTGAGTCGGGGTGTCGCCTCGTTCCTCGATCTCCTCGTCGTCTGGACGATCCTCGGCGCCTCCTACGCGGGACTGTCCCTGATGAAGTTCGTCATCTCGGTCGGCGAATTCTCGCTGCCGGAAGTCGATCTGATCTTCACCACGACCGGCTTCGTCCTCGTCGCGGTGCTGTATCTCGCGACGTGCTGGGAGATCTCCGGACGGACGCTCGGGTCGGTCGTGATGGGCCTGCGCGTGGTCAATTCGGAAGGGGCCCGCATCCGGCCGACCATCGCGGTGCTGCGCGCGCTGCTGTGCACCTTCTTCGCGATAGGCCTCGTGTGGGTGGTGATCGACCGGCGTCGTCGGTCGGTGGCCGACGTCCTCCTGCGGACCCGGGTCATCTACTCTCGGTGACCGCCTTGAGTCGGGTCAGCCCCTTCTCGAAGTCCTTGCCCAGCATCTTGTCGAAGATGCCGAAGAGTCCGGCGACGCGGCTGAACAGCGACTGCGGGCCCACCATCGTCCAGGACACCCGCGTGGCCCGACCCTGGGGAACGAGTTCGAAGGTGACGGTGTTGGTGGTCGTCATCGGCTTCTCGAACTCGAGGCGCACCTCGACCTCTCGGGGTTCGTCGACGCGCGTGATCTCCATGGCACCCCGTCCGGCCTTCTTGTTGCCCGACCACGCGTACTCGGCGCCGACACCGTGCTCCGCGCCGGAGTAGTCGCGCGTCATGTCCGGATCGACGCCCTCCCACGGGGACCAGTGCACCCACTGCCGGAAGTCGGTCAGGTACGGCAGTACCGCCTCGGGCGGTGCGTCGACGGTGATGGATCGGGTGATGCGGAACGTGTCGGACATGCGGGGTCTCCTGGCCGTCGGTCGACTGG
The DNA here is from genome assembly GCF_041103195.1 of Gordonia sp. ABKF26. Classification (NCBI taxonomy): domain Bacteria; kingdom Bacillati; phylum Actinomycetota; class Actinomycetes; order Mycobacteriales; family Gordoniaceae; genus Gordonia; species Gordonia sp. ABKF26. The sequence continues at coordinate 4,543,975 of NZ_JBGCVZ010000003.1, read as the reverse complement.
TTCGAGGTGACGTGAGTATGACACCGGCGGGCAGCCGATACGGTGGCATCCATGGGTGAACGGGCACGGCTGAGCGCACCGGTCCTGCGCGACATGCTCGTCGACGAGGGAGCGTGGGAATCGTGGGACTCCCCGGTCGAGAGTCCGGCGTCCGCCTCGGACGGCGACGACGACGCCTACGCCGAGGAACTGGCGCGGTCCCGCGAGCGCACCGGGTCCGACGAATCGGTGATCACCGGCTCCGGTGTGATCGGCGGCCACCCGGTGGCCATGGTGGTCAGTGAGTTCGGCTTCCTCGGTGGGTCCATCGGACGCGACGCGGGTGCCAGGATCGTGACGGCGGTCCGGCACGCGACGCGTGAGCGGCTTCCGCTGCTGGCCCTCCCGGCTTCGGGGGGCACCCGGATGCAGGAGGGGACCGCGGCGTTCCTGCAGATGGTCGCGATCACCGGTGCCGTCACCGACCACAAGGCCGCGGGACTGCCCTATCTGGTGTACCTGCGCCACCCGACGACCGGCGGTGTGTTCGCCTCGTGGGGGTCGCTCGGGCACATCACCTGGGCGCAACCCGGAGCGCTCATCGGCTTTCTCGGACCGCGTGTGTACGAGGGCCTGCACGGTGAGCCATTCCCCGACGATGTCCAGACCGCCGAGAACCTGGTCCGCACAACGGTTGTCGACGACGTGGTCGCGCCCCTGGACCTCCGCGAGCGCCTATCGGCGGTACTGCGCCTCCTCGCCCGTCGGGGAGATGCGGTGGCGCCGCCCGACTCGATTCGGGTACGTCCGCGACGCACGCGTTCGGGGGAGCCGGACGACACCTGGGCGTGTGTCCGCGCGACCCGGGAGCCCGAGCGCGCGGGACTCGTCGAGTTCCTGGCGCACGGCGACTCCGCGCCGCTGTCGGATGCCGGGCCACTCCGATTCTCGCTGAGCGACTTCGACGGACACGTCGCACTGGTCGTCGGATATGACCGGACGTCACAGGCGGCCGGCGAGTTGCCGGGTCCCCGGCACCTGCGCGAAGCGCGCCGGGCACTCCTGACGGCCGGGGACCTGGGGCTCCCGGTGGTCACCGTGATCGACACCCCGGGCGCGGAATTGTCGGTCGTCGCCGAGGAGGGTGGCCTCGCGGCGCAGATAGCGCGCTGCACAGTCCAGTTGATCAGCGCCCCGGTGCCGACGGTCTCCGTGCTGTTGGGCCAGGGTGCGGGCGGTGCGGCGCTGGCGCTCTTCCCCGCCGACTTCCGCGTCGCGCGCGCCGATGCCTGGCTCTCGCCGTTGCCGCCCGAGGGAGCGAGCCTCATCGTGCACCGGGATCTCGACCACGCCGGTGAAATGGCCTCGCGGCAGGGCATTCTCGCCGGTCGCATGGCGGCTCAGGGGATGATCGACGTCGTCGTCGACGCCGGATCGGATGACGAAGCGATGTCGGCGCTCCGTGACTCGATCGCCCGGTACCTGGCCGCTTCGCCCGTTCCGGACAGCGAGGCGCGCACGCGCGTGCCGACGGCGGACGCCCGATGACCGACCGCGTGGTTGCCGTCGGCGCACTCATCACCGACGAGGACGGCCGAATCCTGTTGATACTGCGCCGCAACGAGCCGTCGGCCGGACACTGGAGCCTCCCCGGCGGCAAGGTCGAGCCCGGGGAATCGCTCGAAGAGGCGGTGGTGCGCGAGGTGGAAGAGGAAACCGGTCTTGCGGTGACGGTCGGTGAACCGGCCATCCAGCTCGAGATACCGGTCGGCGACGGACGGGTGTACGAGGTGCACGACTTCCGGGCCGAGATCCGCTCGGGGAAACTGCGTCCCGGTGACGACGCCGCCGACGCGGCCTTCTTCACACCGGCCCAGGTGCGCACGGCGAAAGTCACCAGCCGGCTGGTGGAGTATCTGGAACAGGCCGGTGCACTGCCACCGGAGTCGCCCTGACCGGTCATCGAGCCGAACCCGCGGACGGCAGTTCGCCGTGTGGGGGTGACGTGGTGCTCGAGAGCGGTTGTGTGCAGGATGGAGACATGACCGAACTACTGCCCCTGGACCCTGACCAACTCCTCACCACCACCCGCTCGGTGCGCAAGCGTCTCGACTTCGATCGTCCCGTGCCGCTCGACGTGGTCAAGGAGGCGCTCGAGGTCGCGTTGCAGGCGCCGACCGGCAGCAACAGTCAGACCTGGCACTGGATCGTGCTCACCGACCCCGAGCTGAAGCAGAAGGTCGCGGACTACTATGCGCAGTCGTTCGCGAAGTACTACTCGGGCCAGGCCCCGCGGGACGAGACCGGTAAGCGGGTCGCGTCCAGCGCCCAGTACCTCGCCGACACGATGGGTCAGGTCCCGGTGCTGGTCATCGGCGCCATCTACACCGGAGGGGACCTGCCGGCGGGTAATCAGGCCGGTGTGTGGGGTTCGTTGCTGCCGGGTGCCTGGAGCCTGCAGCTGGCCCTTCGTGCCCGTGGTCTCGGGTCGGCGTGGACGACGTTGCACATCAACTACGAGAAGGAGATCGCCGAACTCCTCGGCATCCCGGACAACATCCATCAGGGTGTGCTGCTGCCGGTGGCCTACAGCAAGGGCACCGACTTCAAGCCCGCACCGCGGAAGTCCCTCGATTCGGTCCTGCACATCGACGGCTGGTGATCAGGAGGTGCCGGGTCCCACCTGATCCGGCACCTCGCACCGCAGTGCAGCCAGCGCCATCGCGGTCAGAAGTCGACGCAGTCCGTTCTGGTCGAAAGCGGGCAGGCGCGGCGAGGAGTTGAGCAGCCCGAACATCGCGTGCACGCGCACGCGGGCCTCGGCGCGGTCGAGAGCCATGCCGGCCTCGTCGGTGACGGCGAGGAGCACATCCACCCACCGTTCCACGTAGCGGCGCTGCAACAGTCGAACCCGATGATTGGCGGCCGGGGTCATCGACGGCAGGTCGCGATCCTGCACGGTGATGAGGTCGGGGCGGGTGACGAGCACGTCGATGTGAAAGCCGATGAGCGCCACCAGCGTTTCCGACGGGGAGCCACCGCGGTCGGCGACCTCGCTGCCGCCGTCGTGCAGTCGCTGACTGATGTCGATGAGCATCTCGTCGAGCAGCTCGGTCTTGGAGGAGAAATGGCGGTACATCGCCGGTCCGCTCACCCCGACAGCCCGTCCGATGTCTTCCAGCCGTACCCCCGCGAACCCGCGCTCGGCCATCTGACGAGCGGCGGCGGACAGCAATTCGGCACGACGGGCCGCCTTGGCCTGGGTTCGGCGCGTCGGCGGACGATTCGTGGCTTCCGATTCGTCCTCGCGCGGTTCGTGCGTTGCGGACATCGATCCCGCACTCTACGCGTCCGTGCATGCGAACGAGATGCAGCCTGACCGACGTCGGTGGGCGGATCCCGGTGGCGGGTGACCCGGTCGAATGAAAACTGCGCCGGCCACCGCTTCCGGGGCCGGCGAGGGCTTAGTCTTGCGCATGGTCGCGCGCCGGACGGCGGGCGCAGGACAGTCCGGAAGGGCGGCGGGCCGAGTCCCGCATCAGCGACGAGGAGCGGATCGTGAATCCAGGCGAACCCCAGCACCCGGGCGGTCAGTGGTCAGGCGTTCCGCAGGGCCCGCCGCAGACCGGAGGCTTCGCCGGAAACCAGGACCAGACGGCCCACGTTCAGCACCCCGGCACCGGAGGTGTTCCCGGTCAGCAGTGGAACACCGGCGCGCAGTACCCGCCTCCCGGTTGGGGACAGCCGACCCGTGGCCCGCGTGCCGACCTGTCGGTGATCTTCGCGCTGGCCTCCGCGCTCGCCGGGATCGTCACCTACTTCATGGGTTTCCTCAGTTGGGTCTCGGTGTCGGCGGGCGCCGAGGAGGAACTCAACCGGTGGGGCACCGACTTCGAGGAGGGACAGGGTGGGATTCCCGCGTTCTTCTCCTACGAGATCGTCCTGAACCCCGGGAAGTTCTTCATCGCACTCGGGGTCGTGGGCATCGCGGCGACGTTCGTCCTGGTTCCTCGCTATCGCAGGGCGCTGCCGTTCCTGGCGGTCGTCGGGGTGGCCGCGTGGCTGGCGCTGTTCGCCTCGGCCCTCATCACACCGCCGTTCCTCGATCTGGGCGCCGGCGCGATCGTCGGACTGATCCTGGGCTTCCTGCAGGTGGCGCTGCTCGTCGCGGCCGCCTTCTTGTACGGTCTGAAGAAGGATGACGCGCACCACTCCTGACCACGGACCCGACGATCCGATCGTCGGTCTCCTGCGTCGTGCCGGGTGTGTCTTCGCCGAAGAGGAAGCCGCACTGCTTCGCGAGCAGGCCACCGGCGCAACCGAACTCGATGAACTGTGCGTACGCCGCGCGGCGGGGGAGCCGCTCGAACATCTCCTGGGATGGGTCCGCTTCGGCGACCTGCGGTTGTGTGTCGGCCCAGGAGTCTTCGTGCCGCGACAACGCTCACTGTTGCTGGCCCGCACCGCGGTCGCCGCGGCGCGGGCGCGACCGTCCCCGCTGGTGCTCGAGGCGTTCTGCGGCGTGGCACCCATCGCCGCGAGTGTCGCGGCCGCCGTCCCCGGTGTCGGTCTGCACGTCGTCGACACCGACGACACCGCGCTCGGCTTCGCGCGCCGAAACCTGCCGGACGGGACCGGGATTCATCGCGGTGCCGGACTCGACGCACTACCGGCGGCACTGCGCGGCCGTCTGGACGTGATCGCCGCTGTGCCGCCCTACGTACCCGACTCGGCGCTCGGTCTGCTGGCGCCGGAGGCGCGGGATCACGAACCACACCGGGCGCTGCTCGGCGGCCCAGACGGCCTCGACCACATCACGGTGCTGATCGCCGACGCCCGGACATGGCTCGCTGTCGGTGGCGAGTTGCTGATCGAGATGAACACCGCCCAGGCCGAGCAGGTGGTCCGGGGCGGCGGCGCGACTCACGAGTCCGACATCATTCTCGGGGGAGACGGGCAGACTGCTGTCATGTGTATTCGCCGGCCGGAACCCCCTAGATCCCCAGCGCGGCCCGTTGCCGTGCGACCGCCTCCCGGTACCGTTCGACGTTCGCCATCTTGACCCCCTCGTAGCCGCGGACCATGTCCGGCAGTTCCGCGAGGTCGACGACCGCGGGTAGCCGGTCCACACCGATGCGCCCACTGGCGAGCGCATCCAGGACGGCGTCGACGAGCTCCCGGTACTCGACGATCAGCGCACGTTCGGTGCGGCGGATCTCGCTGCGGCCGAACGGGTCCCACCGGGTTCCCCGGAGCCGCTTCATCGTTGCGAGTGCGCTCAGCGGGCGGTCGGCCCACGACCCGAGGGCAAGCTTCTCGCGCATGCCCATACTGCGCAGCGTCGGCGGATGCAGCCGCACTGCGACCTCGGCGTCGGCGCCGAACTCGTCGGCGATCCGCGCGGCGAACGTCGGGTCCTGCGTGAGCCGGGCGACCTCGTACTCGTCCTTGTAGGCCATCAGCTTGTACAGGTTCCGGGCGACGGCATCGGTCAGCGAGGAATCCGGTGCGACGCGCCGCACCCGGTCCACCGTGTCGAGGTACTCACGCGCGTACCGCTCGTCGGAGTGGGCGGTCAGTTCGTCGTACCGGATCGCGATGGTGCGCCGGAGTTCATCGTCGACGCCCTCGAGCCCGGCGACCACCCCGAGGGCATGGGGGCTCGGCTCGATCTCGGCGGCGGGACGGCCGTGCAGACCGTCGATGGTCTCGGATACCGAGCCCGGATCGGCCACGATCTGTCGGCCGCGTCGAAAGGCCTGCACGTTCGCGTCCACTGCGACGCCGTTGAGTTCGATCGCGCGCTCGATCGACGCCGCCGTGATGGCCAGGGAGCCGGCCTGATAGGCGGCACCCACCATCAGCATGTTGGCGAACTGTTCGTCGCCGAACAGTGCGGTCGACATCGCTCCCGAATCGAGGTACACCGCGCGCGTCACCCGGTCGTCGATCGCGGAATGGACGGCGGCGTCGGACGGGAAGCCGACGGAGGTGTCGATGACCATCAGGCCGGTCGGCACCTGCGTCGTCGACACGACCGCGATCGTCTTCTCGGGAGCGGCGACCTTGAGGTTGACCGGGTCGGTGCCGACGAGAGGATCGCACACGAGGTACAGGTCGCAGTCCTCGGACGCCACCTTCGCCGCCTGCTCCAGCGGATGCGGTGCCACCTTGATGTCGCTGACCACCGCGCCGCCCTTCTGGGCGAGTCCGGTCATGTCGACGGTCCGGGCCGAGTGCCCGTCGAGGACGGCCGCGGTGGCGAGGACCTGGGACACGGTCACCACCCCGGTACCGCCGACGCCCGTGACACGCAGCGAGAAGGTGTCGCCGATGGTGGGGACTGCGGGCGCCGGCAACACGGATTCCGCCAGATCTGCTGCGCGGGTGCGAATTCGATCCGTGCCGGGGGTGACGGTGACGAACGACGGGCAGTCACCCTGCAGGCAGGAGAAGTCGAGGTTGCAGGAACTCTGGTCGATCCTCGTCTTGCGTCCGAACTCGGTCTGCACCGGGTGTACCGAGAGGCAGTTCGACTTCTCGCCGCAGTCGCCGCAGCCCTCACAGATGCGTTCGTTGATCACCACCCGACGAGTGGGGGTCGGCATGGTGCCGCGCTTGCGCTTCCGGCGCTTCTCGGCGGCGCAGTGCTGGTCGTGGACGAGGACCGTGACGCCCGGGACGGCTGCGAGTTCGGTCTGCACGTCGGACAGATCATCGCGGTGTCGGACCGCCACCTGTCCGGGAAGGCCGAGTGTGCGAACGTGTTTCGGGTCGTCGGATGTGACCACGATCCGGCTCACGCCCTCGTCGAGCAGCAGCGACGTCAGCCGTGGCAGGGTCATGGCACCCACCGGGTCCTGCCCGCCGGTCATGGCCACGGTGCCGTTGTAGAGCAGCTTGTAGGTGATGTTCTCACCCGACGCGACAGCCGCTCGCAACGCCAGGGATCCAGAGTGCGAGAAGGTTCCGTCGCCGACGTTCTGCACGAAGTGGTTCGCGGAGACGAAGGGGGCCATGCCGATCCACTGCGCACCCTCGCCGCCCATCTGGGTGACGCCGGCGATGTCGCCGACCTGTCTGGGGTCCATCAGCAACACCATGGCGTGACAACCGATACCGGCGCCGACCAGGGTGTTCTCGGCGACCTTCGTCGAGCTGTTGTGCGGACAACCGGAGCAGAAGTACGGCGTGCGCACGGCCAGTGGGAGTTCGATGCGGGTGTGGCGAGCGGCTTTGCGGTCGAGCCAGATCTGTGCGGCGTCGACCCCGTGGCGGGCGAGCCGGTCGGCGAGACCACGGGTCACGGCGTCGACGTCGAGTTCGCCGAAGCGGGAGAAGAGGGTCGAGCCGTCCTCGTGGACCTTGCCGACGATGCGGGGGGCCCGCGGATGGCGGAACAGGATGTCGCGCATCATCGTCTCGATGAAATCGCGCTTCTCCTCGACGACGATGACCTCGTCGAGATCGCCGGTCGCGGTGTCGAACATGAACCGGTCGAGGATGTCCCGCTCGATCGGGTAGACCATGCCGAGTTTGAGGATGCGGATCCCGAGCCGCCGCAGATCGTCGTCGTCGATTCGCATCAGGCGCAATGCCTCCCGCAGGTCGAGGTAGGTCTTGCCTGCGGCCACGATGCCGATGCGGTCGTCGGGACTCGAGACCACGATCCGGTTGATGCCGTTGAGCCGGGCGTACTCCTGCGCGCGCGGAAGTCGGGTGGTGAGCTGATTCTGCTCGAGTTCCATCAGATGGGCGCCGAGCAGCCGTCCGCTGGGCACATGGGGACTCGTCCCGAGCTCGCCGAGGACGGGCACGATCCGGTCGGGGTCGACATGGGCAGTCGACGCGCCGTCGGCGACGTGCGCGGAGATCTTGAGCGAGGTCCAGAGCCCGCTGGTGCGGCTCATGATCGCCGCATGAACGCCGAGGTCCAGGATGTCCTGGGAATCGGCCGGGTAGAGGATCGGGATGTAGAGGTCGGCCAGGGCCATCTCGGACGCGCATGGAACGGTGGAGGACTTGGCGCCCGGGTCATCGCCGACGAGCGCGACGGCGCCGCCGGCGGAATGGGTTCCGATGAGGTTGGCATGGCGCAGCGCGTCCGTCGCGCGGTCGAGACCGGGGGCCTTGCCGTACCAGTATCCGACGACGCCGTCGCGGGGGTGCCCGGCCGCGGACGGTGCCAGGTCGCGACCGCCGCTGACCTGGGCGGCGAGTTGAGAACCCATCACCGATGTCGCGGCGAGCTCTTCGTTGAGGCCGGGCCGGTGGACGATGTCGTACGGGGCGAGATGCTCATGGCGCCGGGCGAGCTCGAGGTCGTATCCGGCGAGGGGAGAGCCCTCGTAGCCGGAGATGAACGAGGCGGTGCGGAGGCCGGATCTGCGGTCGACGCGAGCGCGGTCGCGGACCATGCGGACCAGGGCCTGGATTCCGGTGAGGTAGATGTCGCCGGCGTCGCGTGTGTAGCGGTCGTCGAGCGAGAACCCGGCGACTGCCGCCCCGGGCGGTCGCGTGTCGGGGGTCGGGATGTGCTCGAAGCGGGCACGATCGTCTGCGAGGGTCATGGGGTCACCTGGCCTTCTATGTGCGGTGGCCGATCCGGGGTTCCGGTTCGTCGGCGCATCGGTTGTGGCGGCCCGGGGGTGGTGGGCCTGCCACAACAGTACGAGATGACGTGACGCGCGTCACGTCACGCCGCCTGCGCCGGCCGGCGGGATTCCGGCCCGATCCGGGCGTGACATGGGCCACTGCATCGCGTACGATCACTTCAGTTAATTCCAACTAACTGAAGGGTCGACGGTGACCAGCACGCTCGACGGCTTCCGGGCCGCACACCAGCGCAATCTCGACCTGCTCGGCGAGCGCCTCCGAGACGTCTCCGCCGGCGGTGGGGCGAAGGCGCGCGAGCGTCACGTCGCCCGCGGCAAATTGCTTCCCCGGGACCGGGTCGACGGTCTCCTCGATGTCGGCTCGCCGTTCATCGAGGTCGCGCCGCTCGCGGCCTTCGGGATGTACGGCGACAAGGTGCCCGCCGCGGGGGTCATCGCGGGTGTCGGCCGGGTCGCCGGTCGCGAGTGCATGATCATCGCCAACGACGCCACCGTCTCGGGCGGGACGTACTACCCCGTCACGGTCAAGAAGCACCTGCGCGCGCAGGAGATCGCGGCCGCCAACCGGCTGCCCTGCATCTATCTCGTCGATTCGGGCGGCGCGATGCTGCTTCAGCAGGACGAGGTGTTCCCCGATCGCGATCACTTCGGCCGCATCTTCTACAACCAGGCGACGATGAGCGCGGCGGGAATCCCGCAGATCGCCGCCGTCCTCGGTTCTTCCACCGCCGGCGGGGCCTACGTCCCGGCCATGAGCGACGAGACGGTGATCGTGCGCAATCAGGGCACCATCTTCCTCGCGGGCCCGCCCCTGGTGAAGGCGGCGACCGGTGAGGACGTCTCCGCGGAGGACCTGGGCGGCGGTGCGATGCACTCGTCGGTGTCGGGCGTCACCGATCACCTCGTCGACAACGATCAGCAGGCCCTTGCCAAGGTCCGCGAGATCGTCGCGACCCTCGGACCCCGCGAGGCCGCCCAGTGGGAGACCGTCCCGGTCCGTGAGCCGCTGCGGCCGCAGACCGACATCTACGATGTGGTGCCCACCGACCCGCGAACTCCCTACGATGTCCGGTCGGTCATCGAGATCCTCTGCGACGGAGGCGAATACTCGGAATTCAAGGCGAACTACGGCACCAGCCTGGTGACCGCGTTCGCGCACCTGCATGGTCATCCGGTGGGGATCATCGCCAACAACGGTGTGCTGTTCAGTGAATCAGCCCTCAAGGGCGCTCATTTCATCGAACTGTGTGACCAGCGTCGAATCCCGTTGCTGTTCCTGCAGAACATCACCGGCTTCATGGTCGGCAGGGCCTACGAGCAGGGCGGCATCGCCAAGAACGGGGCCAAGATGGTCAACGCGGTGGCGTGCGCGCGGGTCCCCAAGTTCACCGTCATGGTCGGCGGGTCCTTCGGAGCGGGCAACTATTCGATGTGCGGGCGCGCATACTCGCCGAGGTTCCTGTGGATGTGGCCCAACGCCCGCATCTCGGTCATGGGTGGACCGCAGGCAGCGGACACGCTCGGAACGGTGCGGCGCAACCAGATCGAGCGGTCGGGTGACGAATGGACGGCCGACGACGAGGAAGCGTTCAAGGCCCCGATCCGCGAGCAGTTCGAACGACAGTCCGATGCCTACTACTCGACCGCGCGGCTGTGGGACGACGGCATCGTCGATCCCGCCCAGACCCGGACCCTGCTCGGCCTCGCGCTCGAGACCGCCCGCTACGCACCGCTCGCCGAACCGCGCTACGGCGTCTTCCGGATGTGACCCGACCGTGCCGAAGCCGCTCCCGCCTACCCCGAGGACCCCGACCGTGAGTACCAGAACCATTCGGCCCGCTCGCTCCGCTCCCGGCGCCAGACCCATTCGCAGTGTCCTGGTGGCCAACCGTGGTGAGATCGCCTGCCGCGTGATCGACACCCTGCGCCACATGGGAATCCGCAGCATCGCCGTCTACTCCGACGCCGACGCGCAGGCCCGCCATGTCCGCGAGGCCGACGTCGCCGTCCGCATCGGTCCGGCCGCGGCTGCCCAGAGCTATCTGGACATCGGGGCCGTGGTCGCCGCGGCGCGCGCCACCGGCGCCGACGCCGTCCACCCGGGCTACGGATTCCTCTCGGAGAACCAGAAGTTCGCGGCCGCTCTCGCAGAGGCGGGCATCGTCTTCATCGGGCCGCCCGCCGAGGCGATCGCCACCATGGGCGACAAGATCACGGCCCGCGCCGCGGTCACCGCCCGCGAGGTACCGGTGGTACCGGGTCTGTCGCGGCCCGGGCTCACCGACGACGATCTCATCGCCGCGGCACCCGACATCGGTTTCCCGGTTCTCATCAAGCCCAGCGCGGGTGGCGGCGGCAAGGGTATGCACCGCGTCGGGGAAGCGTCCGAACTGCCTGCGGCACTGCAACGAGCACGACGCGAGGCCGCCGCTGCCTTCGGCGACGATGCGTTGTTCCTCGAGCACTTCGTCGACACCCCGCGCCACATCGAGGTCCAGGTCCTCGCCGATGAGCACGGGAACGTGATCCACCTCGGCGAACGCGAGTGCTCGCTGCAACGGCGGCATCAGAAGGTGATCGAGGAGGCGCCGTCGGCGCTGCTCGATGCCGAGACCCGGGCACGTATCGGGGAGGCGGCCTGCGATGCCGCGCGCAGTGTCGGCTACACCGGCGCGGGGACGGTCGAGTTCATCGTGTCGGCGCACCGGCCGGACGAATTCTTCTTCATGGAGATGAACACCCGCCTACAGGTCGAGCACCCGGTGACCGAACTCGTCACCGGAGTCGACCTCGTGGAACAGCAGATCCGCGTCGCCCGCGGGGAGGTGCTGGGTCTCACGCAGGACGCGATCACCCTGCGCGGACACGCGATCGAGGCGCGCGTGTACGCCGAGGATCCCGCTCGCGGCTTCCTGCCCACCGGCGGCACGATCGAACATCTCGTCCATCCCGACACCTCGCCCGGCAGTGGGATCCGCGTCGACTCGGCCATGCTCGACGGACTGCGCGTCGGCAGCGACTACGACCCCATGCTGGCGAAGGTCATCGCCGTCGGCGCCGACCGCGAGGAGGCCCTCGAACGCCTCGATCAGGCCCTGGCCCACACCCGGGTCCTGGGCGTCGTCACCAACATCGACTTCTGCCGCTTCGTGTTGCGTCAGCAGTCCGTCGTCGACGCGGACCTCGACACCGAACTGCTCGACCGGCTCGTCGTCGACTACGCCGCGCCGGAACCCACCCCCGAGGCCCAGGTGCTCGTCGGACTCGCGCGGATCGGAGCCCGCGATGCGGGGGACGTCTGGTCCTCGGCGATCGGATGGCGTGTCGGACCGCCCGCCCCGGTCATCACCCGGCTGGTCGCAGGCGGACGGCACTCGACGGTCGCCATCCGGGTCGACGCCGCCGACGCGCGATCCCTCTCGGGAACCGCCACCGTCGTCGCCGACGACGACACCGAGGCGTCCTGGACCGGACACGTGGTCTACCAACCGGCGCAGCCCGGTGACGGACGCGAGTCGGACCGGCTGGTCGTCGACGGCGTGACGCAGTCGTGGTCGAGTGTCCGTGTCGGCGAGAGTTGGTGGGTGGCAGGGCCGTCGGGCACATGGATCCTCGAACTCGCGAAGCCCCTGCTCGACGAGGCCGCCGACGAACACGCCGGTGAGATCACCAGCCCGATGCCGGGCACCGTGGTCGCCGTGGCCTCCCGGACCGGCGACGACGTGTCCGCGGGCCAGTCGATCGTCGTCGTCGAGGCGATGAAGATGGAACACGCACTGACCGCCCCGGTCGACGGCACCGTGGACATCTCGGTGGCGGTGGGGGACAAGGTCGATGCGGGACAGATCCTCGCTGTCGTCGCCACCCCCGTAGCAACTGCCGATTCCCAGTAGAAGGATTCACATGGAACTCACCCAGGAGTACACCGACCTCATCGCAACGGTCCGCGACTTCGCGCAGACCGTGGTGGCGCCGGTGGCCGCGAAACACGATGCCGAGCACAGTTTTCCGTACGAGGTCGTCGCCCAGATGGGCAAGATGGGACTGTTCGGTCTCCCGTTCGAGGAAGAATACGGCGGTATGGGCGGCGACTACTTCGCCCTGTCGCTGGCGCTGGAGGAGCTCGGCAAGGTCGACCAGTCCGTCGCCATCACGCTCGAAGCCGGTGTGAGCCTGGGCGCCATGCCGATCTACCGCTTCGGTACCGAGGAGCAGAAGCAGCAGTATCTGCCCGAACTCACCGCCGGCACCGCACTCGCGGGATTCGGTCTCACCGAACCGGGTGCCGGGTCCGACGCCGGTGCCACCGCGACCACGGCTCGCGACGACGGCGACTCGTGGATCATCAACGGCGGCAAGCAGTTCATCACCAACTCCGGCACCGACATCACCTCGCTGGTGACCGTGACCGCGGTGACCGGTGTGAAGGACAACGGCAAGAAGGAGATCTCGACCATCATCGTGCCCACCGGGACACCGGGTTTCACCGCCGAGCCGGCCTACAACAAGGTCGGGTGGAACGCCTCGGACACGCATCCGCTGACCTTCACCGACGTACGCGTCCCCAAGGAGAACCTGCTGGGTGTGCGCGGACGGGGGTACGCCAACTTCCTGTCGATCCTCGACGAGGGGCGCATCGCGATCGCGGCCCTCGCGACCGGCGTAGCGCAGGGATGCGTCGACGAGAGCGTGAAGTACGCCAGGGAACGCCAGTCCTTCGGCAAGGCGATCGGCGAATACCAGTCGGTGTCCTTCGCCATCGCCCGGATGGAGGCCCGGGCCCATGTCGCCCGGACCGCGTACTACGACGCGGCGGCGAAGATGCTGGCGGGCAAGCCGTTCAAGAAGGAGGCCTCGATCGCGAAGATGATCGCCAGTGAGGCGGCGATGGACAACGCCCGGATGGCGACCCAGATCCACGGCGGCTACGGCTTCATGAACGACTATCCCGTCGCCCGGCATTACCGCGATTCGAAGATCCTCGAGATCGGCGAGGGCACCACCGAGGTGCAACTCATGCTGATCGCCCGCGAGCTGGGGTTCGCATGAGCGGCACGGCGGCGTCCGGATCGGACGCAAGCGGTGTCGCCGCGGGTCGTCGAATCGTGCAGCGGGGGCTGTGGTTCGAGGAGTTCGACGAGGGCACGATCTACGAGCACCGTCCCGGGCGCACCGTCACCGAGGCCGACAACGTGTTGTTCACGACGCTGACCATGAACACCCAGGCGCTGCATCTCGACGCCGCCTGGTCGGCGGAGCAGCCGGGTTTCGGCGGGCAGCGCCTGATCAATTCGATGTTCACCCTGTCGACGATCGTCGGCTTGTCGGTCTCGCAGCTCACCCAGGGCACCCTCGTGGCGAACCTGGGGTTCAGCGAGGTCGCGTTCCCGGCACCGCTGTTCGCGGGCGACACGCTCTACGCGGAGACCGAGTGCACCGGTAAACGCGAATCGCGGTCGCGCCCGGGCGAGGGCGTGGTGAACTTGACCCACATCGGACGCAACCAGCACGGCGAGGTCGTCGCCCGCGCCGCACGAGCAACGCTGGTGCGCAGGCAACGGACGGAGTGACGACGATGTTCTTCGAGGATCCACCCGGCGGCCCGGTCGCGGGTTCCGGACTGGCGGGGCAACTCACCAACGCGTGGTTGCCGCCCGGGCCGGCCCTGCTGTTCTGCCCGGCCGACCGTCCGGAGCGATACCAGAAGGCCCTCGACCGCGCCGACGTGGTCATCATCGACCTCGAGGACGCGGTGTCGCCGGCCAACCGCGCGGCAGCCCGGGAGGCACTCGTCGCCCATCCCGTGGACCCGGATCGCACCATCGTGCGGATCAACCCGGCCGGCACCGGCGACTACCGGCGCGATCTCGCGGCCGTGGCGGAGACGAACTACCGGGTGGTGATGCAGGCCAAGGCCGAGGACGTCGCCTCGATCCTGGACACCGCGTTCCAGACGATCGCGTTGATCGAGACGCCGCTCGGCGCGACCCGGGCCCGGGACATCGCGGCGACCTCCAACTGCATCGGACTGATGTGGGGGGCAGAGGATCTCGTCGCCGGCCTGGGCGGAACGTCGAGCCGGTTCGGTCCCGGCGAATCCCGCCCCGGCGAGTACCGGGACGTCGCGAGTTGGGTGCGCTCGATGGTCCGCATCGCGGCCGCCGCGCACGGCAAGTTCGCCGTCGATTCGGTGCACCTCGACATCGAGGACGTCGACGGACTCGTGGCCGAGGTCCGCGATGCGGTGGCACTGGGTTACACCGCCACCGCGTGTATCCACCCGTCTCAGGTCGATCACATCCGGGACGGTTACCGACCGTCCGACGAGGCGGTCGAATGGGCGCGCCGGATTCTCGACGGCGCCGCTGACCACGCGGGCGGGGTGTTCAGCCTCGACGGCCAGATGATCGACGGACCGGTTCTCCGCCAGGCCGAGGTCGTCCTCTCCCGCGTCAGCGATACGCGTCCCGATCCCGCCGGCGAGAACTGACCGAACATCCCCACCCCACCAGGGCAACACGCCCGACGACAGACCGGAGCAGAACATGAGCACCGAGGCTCACCCGAAGCCTGCACACACGCGCGGTGAGGAGACACCGGCACTGCTCGCCGAGACCATCGGCGCCACTCTGGCCCGCACCGTCGAGACCTACGGCGACCGAACCGCCCTGATCGATGCCGCGGCGCGACGGGAATGGCGGTATTCGGAGTTCCACCGAGACGTGCGTGCCGTCGCGGCCGGTCTGCTGCGACTGGGTGTGTCGGTCGGCGACCGAGTCGGACTGTGGTCGCCCAACCGGTTCGAATGGGTTCTGACGCAGTACGCCGCCGCCGAGATCGGTGCGATCCTGGTCAATCTCAACCCCGCCTATCGCCAGAACGAGATCGAGTACGCGCTGCAGCAGTCCGGGACGGGCGTCGTGCTGGCCGCCGAGAGTTTCAAGGACTCGGCGTACGCCTCGATGCTCGAGCAGGCGCGCCCGCGGTGTCCGGAACTGCGCGAGGTCGTGCTCTTCGACTCCCCGGGGTGGGACGCACTGTGCGCCGACGCGAGTGCCGACGAACTCGAACGTGTCGCCGAGATCGCCGCGTCGCTGTCGCCCGACGATCCGATCAACATCCAGTACACCTCGGGTACAACGGGATTCCCGAAGGGTGCGACACTGTCGCACCGAAACATCGGGAACAACGGGTATCTCGTCGGCGAACTGCTGAACTACACCGCCGACGACCGGATCTGTCTCCCCGTGCCCTTCTACCATTGCTTCGGCATGGTGATGGGCAATCTCGCGGCCACGAGTCACGGTGCGGCGATGGTCATCCCGGCGCCGGCATTCGACCCGCGCGCCACCCTCGACGCGGTTGCGGAGTACCGCTGCACCAGTCTCTACGGCGTACCCACCATGTTCATCGCCGAACTCGATCTGCTCGACGACGGGCTCGACATCGACCTGTCGAGCCTGCGTACCGGCATCATGGCGGGGTCGCCGTGCCCGGAGTACGTCATGCGGCAGGTGGTCGACCGCATGCACATGCGCGAGGTGTCGATCTGTTACGGCATGACCGAGACGTCGCCGGTGTCGACGCAGACGCGGGTCGACGATCCGCTGGAGTTGCGCGTCACCACCGTCGGCCGGGTCGGCCCGCACCTGGAGATCAAGATCGTCGACCCCGGCACCGGTGAGACCTCCGGACGCGGCGTGACGGGCGAATTGTGCACGCGCGGTTACTCGGTGATGACCGGATACTGGAACGAACCCGAGAAGACCACCGAGGCCATCGACGCCGACGGCTGGATGCACACCGGCGACCTCGCCGACATGGACGACAATGGATATGTCCGGATCACCGGGCGCATCAAGGACATGGTGATCCGCGGCGGGGAGAACATCTACCCGCGCGAGATCGAGGAGTTCCTCTACACCCATCCCGACATCCTCGACGCCCAGGTCATCGGCGTGCCCGACGAGAAGTACGGCGAAGAGCTGATGGCGTGGGTGCGCCTGCGCGACACCGCAACCGAATTCACCGCGGACGACCTGCGGGAGTTCGCCACCGGCAAGATCGCGCGACACAAGATCCCGCGGTATGTCCATGTGGTCGAGGAGTTCCCGATGACCGTCACCGGAAAGGTCCGCAAGGTGGCGATGCGGGACGAGGCGGTTTCGATTCTCGAGCAGCTGCGATGATGACCACCAGTGAGGCGGTGCGGACCGCGGACACTCAGATGAATCGCTTCGGGCGTTTCGTGCACGAGCGATTCGGGGTCGACACAAGCGAGTACGACACCCAATGGTCGTGGTCGGTGCGGCAACCGGCACAGTTCTGGCGTGCGGTCTGGGAATTCTTCGACCTCGACGCCCTCGCCGCGGAACCCCTCGATCCCGGGGACGAGGCGGTACTCGCCGACGACCGGATGCCCGGGGCCGTCTGGTTTCCGGACGTCCGCCTGAACTACGTCGATCAGATCCTGCGGCACGCCACTCTGCCCGGTGCCGCGATCGTCGGGATCGACGAGGCGGGGGAGCGTTCGGAGATCGCCTGGTCGGAGTTGCCGTCGCAGGTCGCCGGCCTGGCGTCGACACTCCGTGCGCACGGGGTGGGTCCCGGCGATGTGGTCGCCGCGTACCTGCCCGACATCCCCGAAGCCGTCATCGCCTTCCTCGCCACCGCGTCTCTCGGCGCGGTCTGGTCGGGATGCGGTCAGGACTATGCGCCGCAGGGCGCGGCCGGTCGCCTCGGTCAGCTCGCGCCGAAGGTGCTGTTCACCGCGGCCGGCTATCGCTACAACGGCAAGGTGGTCGACAAGCGCTCCGACAGTGCGGAGCTGGCGGGCCTCTTGCCGAACCTCGTCGCGCACATCACGATCGGAGCCATCGATCCGGGGTCGTCGACCGTCGACTACGCGCAGGCATGCAGCGGCGACCCCGGCGACTTCCGGCCGCTACAGGTGCCCTTCGACCATCCGTTGTGGGTGCTCTTCAGTTCCGGCACCACCGGACGGCCCAAGGGGATCGTCCACGGGCACGGCGGAGTTCTCCTCGAGCATCTGAAAGCCGGTGCCCTGCACGGTGATCTGTCTGCGGACGATGTGTTCTTCTGGCAGACGGCGCTCAGCTGGATGATGTGGAACTATCAGGTCGCCGGACTTCTCTGTGGTTCGCGGATCATCTGCTACAGCGGCTCGCCCCTGTACCCCGACGCCGACCGACTCTGGCAGATCGTCGACGACGAGCGGGTCACCTACTTCGGCACGAGTCCAGGTCAGTTGCAGGCGTCGCGAAAGGCGGGACTGGAGCCCGGGCGTCGGCACGATCTGAGCCGGCTGCGGACGCTCGGGAGCACCGGATCATCCCTCGCGGCAGATCTTTTCACCTGGGTCGACGACCACGTCCGGCCCGGCCTGCCCATCTCGTCGATCAGTGGCGGCACCGACATCGTCTCCGCGTTCGCCGGTGGCTCGACCGGCGAGCCGGTGGTGCCCGGTGAACTGTCGGTCCGTTACCTCGGTGTGGCGCTGGAGAGTTGGTCGCCCGCAGCCCGCCCGCTGGTGGGGGAGGTGGGCGAACTCGTCGTCACCGCCCCGATGCCGTCGATGCCGGTGAGCTTCTGGGACGATCCCGACGGTGCGCGATACCGCGCCGCGTACTTCGCCCACGAATGGGAGGGCGGGGCGTCGAAGCCGGTCTGGCGGCACGGCGACTGGGTGACCGTGACCGAACGCGGGTCGCTCGTGATCCACGGTCGTAGCGACGCGACGTTGAACCGTCACGGGATCCGGATGGGATCGGCCGACATCTACGAGGTCGTCGAAGCGCTCGACGAGATCGCGGAGGCGTTCGTGCTCGGTGTCGACGGACCGGGCGGCGCCTACTGGATGCCGCTGTTCGTCACCCTCGTCCCCGGCGCAACGCTCGACGATGACCTGATCGGCCGGATCGCGGCCTCGGTCCGCGACCGGCTCTCCAAACGCCATGTGCCCGACGAGGTCATCGAGGCCCCCGGAATCCCGCACACCCGGACGGGAAAGAAACTCGAGGTTCCGGTCACCGCGATTCTGGCCGGCCGATCCGAGGTCAACATCGACCCCAAGGCGGTCGACGACTATGCGCTGATCGACTGGTACGCCGAGCAGGGGCGCGCACACCGCTGGTGAGCACGGCCCATGGCCCGATGAGGGGGCCGCGTTGTGCAAGGGTCATGGGACCCGGCGGGCATGTGTACTAGCGTGGGGAACAGTTCTGCGCTCGTGGGGGGCGACGGCCGGACGCCGTCACCTCGACGCGACCCGCTGATCCAGACCGACCGACCCGACCCGACCAGGAGATCGCGATGACCTACCCACCCGGCGGCTACGGGCAACAGCAGCCCGAGTCCGGACAGTCCTACGGCCAGTACGGCAATCAATCCGGCTACCCGCAATCCGGCGCCCACAACACGGGTCCGCAGGCGAGCCCCGCGCCCGGCTCCGACCAGTACGGCCAGGCGCAGCAATACGGGGGCCAGCAGGGCTACGGCCAGCAGTACGGGCAGGCCGGCCAGTCCTACGGGCAGGGACAGCCCGGTTACGGACAGAGCCCTGCGCAGGGCTATGGCGACCAGGGTTACGGCCAGCAGGGTTACGGCCAACCCGGGTACGGCCAGCAGGGCCAGCAGGGCTACGGCCAGTACGGGTACTCCCAGCCGCCGGTCAAGCAGCCGAGCCAGGGACTCCCGGCCATCACCCCGGTGCTCCTCGCGGCCGCCATCGGCGCCTTCGGCCTCATCGTGCTCTTCAGCGGATTCCTGTCCGCGGCCGAGACCTATGACTTCGCGCTCAAGTTGTTCCAGACGCAGTACAACGCCCCGTACACGCTGATCAGCGTTGCCGGAATCCTCGCGCTCATCTCGCTGATCCCGGGCATCAAGGTGCCGGCGGCTCCGATCGTGGCGTCACTGGCGATCACCTCGTTCCTGATCACCCTGTTCCAGTTCCTCAACATCGACGACAACGGTGCCGGGGCGATCGTCCTGCTGATCTTCACCCTTCTGTCCGCGGTCCTCGCCGTCGTGTGGTTGCTCACCGATGCCGGCGTCATCAAGGTGGCACCCGCGGTGGGCGATGCCACCGCAGCCGTGGCCCCCGGCTCGTCCGCCGCGACGCAGTCCGACACCGGTGCGCATCAGCAGACGGGCGGATACGGCGACGCGCAGACCACTGCCTACGGCACCGGGAGCGCGCAGGCGCAGTACGGCCAGCAGGCATCGGCCAACTACGACCCGTCGGCCTACTCGCAGTCGTCGGGTGCGTCGACGACCGGTCAGAGCGGATACTCCGCCGGAACGGGGGAGTCGTCGGCGTCGGCCGCCGGTGCGGCCTCCGGACACGGCGAATCGGGCTACGGCGACTACCGCCCCGGCCAGTACGGGGCCGGCGCCTCGGGTGCATCCCCTTCCGCACCCGGCGCCTCCGCGAGCCCCGCGGGCACCGACACCCCGGCCGGAGACCACTCCACCACGGTCTTCCAGAAGCCGGAGCCGCCCACCGGAAGCGGCAACTGACCCCTCGCACTCGGTGCCCCGTCGACCATCGGTCGGCGGGGCACTGTGTTTCGCCGTCGGCCGAGCCGGCCCCGCCGGTCGGGCCGGTGCGAAGCCGCTCGGTGAGCTGCCTCCCTTTCGCGGCTCACTCGGCGCGTCTACGACGGCGTCGGCCGGGACCGTGTCAGGCTCATGACGATGCCTTCCCTCAAGCCGGACCCGACCACGGACAATCTGGCGTCGCAGCTTCGTAACCTGCGGCGATCGCGTCGTGCGCAGCGCACGGCGGCCGAGGGTTCGGCCCGCCAGCTCGCGGTGGTGGCGTTCACCGTTCCCGCGATCGCGCTGGTGACCCTGATCGTCGTCATGCTTGCGGTGCTGCTCTTGGCCGGCAGCGGCCTGACCGGACTCCCGAGCGCGATCGCCTCGGGTTGGTTGGCCATCCACCAGGTGCCGGTGACGATCAGCGGGGTCACCGTCGGCGTGCTGCCGCTGTTGCCGACACTGATCGTCGCCGCCGGTACGGCCCGGCTGACGGCTCGGGCCGTCTCGATCGGCACGAACTCGGCCGAACGCGATCGGCACGATCTGTTCGACCTGGGGGCCGTCGTCTTCTCGGCGGTGATCGGCCCGGTGCTGATCACCGCGATGTCGTTGGCCGTCGTGATGGACGGTGGATCGGTCCTGCCGATCCAGACGCCCAGCGCGCTCGTCGCGTTCCTGTACACGCTGGGCGTGCATGGTGGCGCCGCCCTGGCCGGGATCGTGTGGAGTCGACGCCGGGACTTCGCGGTCCGTGGGCGCGTCTCCCACGCCGATCGTCGAGGCTTCCGATACGGACTGGTCGCGGCACTGATGCTGCTCGTCGCCGGCGCCGTACTCGTGTGCCTGCGCATGCTGATGCGGCACGGGCAGATCGGTGAGCTGATCGAGACCGGTTACGACTTCGACGGATTCCTGGGACTCTGCCTGCTCTCGGTGCTGTATCTCCCGAACGTGATGGTCGCCGCGATGGCGGTGCTCGTCGGTTCCGACGTGCAGCTCGGCGCGATGACGGTCGATCTGTTCACGGTTCGCGGTGGCGCCGTGCCGCCGGTCCCGGTGCTCGCGGTCCTGCCCGACGGGCCGGGCGCCGGAGCCTGGGGATTCGTCGGTCTGCTCGTGCCGGCCGGCGTCGCGGGCTTCGTCGGCTGGCGATGCCGAGACCTCGATCCCATGGCTCATGTGCGTTTGGTGGGAGTCGCCGCGGCGGTGGGGGCCTCGGCGGTCGCCGTCCTGACCGTCGCGGCGGGCGGCACGCTCGGGGAGTTCGGCGACGTCGCCGTCACCGTGTCGGCGGCCGGGGTCTTCACGCTGGGCTGGATCGCGGTCGTCGGCCTGCTGATCGTGCTGGTGTACGCCTTCCTGCCGTCGACCCGCGCAGCCCGCCTCGCCGTCGGCGACGAGTACTTCGACGACCCGCTCGATCCCGGTTACGAGGACGAGTACGTCATCGTCACCGATCTGGACGAGGACGATGAGTACGCGGAGTACTCCGAGTTCGACGACGGTGACTACGAGGATGCCGATCACGACGGTTACGAGTACGACGACGAGCCCCGCGAGGACGAACCTCTCGACGATGCCGATGCACGCGACGACGGTTCCGTGGTCGCCGACTCTCCGTCCGGTTCCGAACCGGCGGCGAACCGCGTGTACGACGACGATCTCGATGAGACCGATCTCGCCGACGATGCGGACTACGACCTCTATCCCGGCTCGCACGGCACGTCCCGGCAACGCTGAGGCGAACCCCGCCGGCAGGGCGCCCCGGTGTGCGGCCGGCCCGACGGCGTCGCACCCGGCTCGGGTGGCGCAACGTGCGGCGATTAGTCTCGACGACGTGACATCCCCGACGGCACCCGGCCGCACCCCGCTGGTGGTGATGGCGTCGGGCACCGGTTCGCTGTTGGAGTCGCTGATCGCGCGCGGTGGCGCCGAGGATTCCCCGTTTCGGGTTGCGGCGATCGTCGTCGACCGTGTGTGCCGCGCGCAAGAGGTCGCGCAGCGCAACGAGATCCCGCTCATCACCTGCCGTGTCGCCGACCACGCCGACCGCGCGACGTGGGATCGTGCGCTGACCGAGCAGGTCGCCGCGATCGGACCGGAGTGGGTGGTGACCGCCGGGTTCATGAAGATCCTCGGCCCGGCCTTTCTCGGACGGTTCGGTGGACGTGTCGTCAACAGTCACCCGGCGCTGCTGCCCGCCTTCCCGGGCGCCCACGGTGTCGCCGAGGCACTCGACTACGGCGTCAAGGTCACCGGCGCGACGGTCCACCTGGTCGACGAGGGCGTGGACACCGGTCCGATCCTCGCCCAGCAGGTGGTCACCGTCGATGACGACGACACCGCCGACACCCTGCACGAGCGAATCAAGACGGTCGAGCGCGTGTTGCTCGCCGACGTGGTGGCCGCACTGGTCACCAGAGGAGTAGTCATCGATGGACGAAAGGCCCGCATCCCGTGAACGCACACAGCCCTGACAGTTCTCGTCGACCGATTCGGCGCGCGCTGGTGAGTGTCTACGACAAGAGCGGTCTCACCGATCTCGCGACGGCGCTCCATGCGGCCGGGGTGGAGATCGTGTCCACCGGATCGACCGCGAAGACCATCGCAGGCGCGGGTGTCCCGGTCGTCGAGGTGTCGACGCTGACCGGCTTCCCCGAATGTCTCGACGGGCGCGTCAAGACCTTGCACCCGAAGGTTCACGCAGGCATCCTCGCCGACACCCGAAAGTCCGATCATGTCGCGCAGCTCGACGAGTTGGGCGTCGCCGCATTCGATCTCGTCGTCGTCAACCTCTACCCGTTCACCGCGACGGTGGCCTCGGGCGCGACGCCGGACGAGTGCATCGAGCAGATCGACATCGGCGGTCCGTCGATGGTGCGCGGCGCAGCCAAGAACCATCCGTCGGTCGCCGTCGTGGTCGATCCCGAGGACTATGCACGGGTGGCCGAGGCCGTTGCCGCGGAGGGCTTCTCCCTCGCCGACCGGAAGAAGCTCGCGGCAAAGGCGTTCCGGCACACTGCCGACTACGACGTCGCGGTGGCGTCGTGGATGTCGAGCGTCGTTGCGCCCGAGGACGACTCGCAGTTCCCGGCGTGGGCCGGGGCGACCTGGACCCGCTCCGCGGTGCTGCGCTACGGCGAGAACCCGCACCAGGCGGCCGCGCTGTATGTCGGAAACGCCGGCGCCGGCGGGGTCGCGACCGCCGAGCAGCTCCACGGCAAGGAGATGAGCTACAACAACTACACCGACGCCGACGCCGCCTGGCGCGCCGCGTACGACTTCGATGCCCCGGCGGTCGCGATCATCAAACATGCGAACCCGTGCGGGATCGCCATCGGTGCCGACATCGCAGAGGCGCATCGGAAGGCGCATGCCTGCGATCCGATCAGCGCCTACGGCGGTGTCATCGCCGCGAATCGCGAGATCACCGTGGAGATGGCCGAGCAGGTCGCCGAGATCTTCACCGAGGTCATCGTCGCGCCCGGTTTCGCCGACGGCGCGCTCTCGGTCCTGACCCGGAAGAAGAACATCCGAGTCCTGGTGGCCACCCCGCCGGCGGCGACCGGGATCGAGACCAAGCCGGTGTCGGGCGGATTGCTGATGCAGCAGCGTGACGTCCTCGACGCCGACGGTGACAATCCGGCCAATTGGAACCTCGTGGCCGGACCGCCGGCCGACAACCAGACTCTCGCCGACCTCGAATTTGCTTGGCGGGCATGTCGTTCGGTCAAGTCCAATGCCATTCTGCTCGCCTCCGACGGTGCGTCGGTCGGGGTGGGCATGGGGCAGGTCAACCGCGTCGACTCCGCGCATCTCGCCGTGCAGCGCGCGGGTGACCGAGCGGCAGGCAGCGTCGGGGCGTCGGATGCGTTCTTCCCCTTCCCGGACGGACTGCAGGTACTGCTGTCGGCCGGGGTGAAAGCCGTTGCCCAGCCCGGTGGATCGATTCGCGACAACGAGGTGATCGAGGCGGCCGACGAGGCGGGCGTGACGCTCTACCTCACCGGGGCGCGCCATTTCGCTCACTGAGCTCGCTCTACTGGTCGTCGCCGGGTTCGGCGCAGGCCTGATCGGCTACATCACCGGGCTGGCCTCGATCGTCAGCTATCCCGCGCTGCTCGCCGTCGGGCTCAGTCCGATCGCCGCCAACGTCACGAACACGGTCGCGCTGGTCGCCGTCGGGGTGGGGAGCACCGCACAGTCGGGACGCTCCCTCCTCGACGGTGACCGGCGGCGTCTGATCATCGGCGCAGTAGCCTCGCTGATCGGTGGCACGGTCGGTGCGGTGCTGCTGCTCTCGACGCCGGCCGAGGCGTTCGAGGCCGTTGTGCCGTTCCTCGTGGCGATTGCCGCGGTCGCGCTACTCGTACAACCCGTCCTGCGACGTTGGGCGACCTCACACGTCGAACGCCCCTGGGTGTTCATCCTGGGATTGACGCTGATCTCGGTGTACGGCGGATACTTCGGCGCGGGGGCCGGGATCATGATCCTCGCGCTGATGCTCGTGGTGACCAGCGAACCACTGTGGCGCGCAGCATTGTCCAAATCGCTGTTCCTCGGCATCGCCAACACGGTCGCCGCCGTCGGATTCATGATCTGGGGACCCGTCGAGTGGTGGGCGGCGCTCGCCATGGCCGTCGGCTGCCTGGCCGGTGGATGGTGTGGTCCGCCCGTGGTGAAACGCCTACCGCCCGGACCACTTCGGATAGTGGTCGGAGTCTGCGGACTCGGCCTCGCGGGGTGGTTGGCGTTCAGCTGAGGCGTCGGCCTGGGGGACGACCGCAGCCGACAACCGCTGCCCCGCTGCTGCCTGATGCGGGAGAACCGCGGACTCGCCGGCACCCGCTGATGCTCCTGGTGGCGAGGACGGAGTAGCGACGAGAATTCGCAGTGCGGCCCGTTCCCGGCCGACGATTCGACCGGGAACGGAGCCGACTGTTGTGTCACTGTGCAGTTGTCAAAGGACGGATGCGGTCCCGAGCAAGCATCGGGTGCGGAAGGTGCTGCGCGAGGGTTCTGGTCGATTGGGAGTGTCAGGCGGCGTTGTCGAGTCGCATGGTGCGTCGGTTGTAGGCGTGGAGTGGTCGGCGTTGTGGGTCGATCGAGGCGGGTGGGATGAGCCATGGATGGCGGTCGTAGCCGATGACGATGTCCCACCCGTGGTGGTGGACTTGGGTGTGGCAGCGTTGGCAGAGCAGGCAGCCGTTGTCGAGGTCGGTGGGTCCGCCGTCGGCCCAGTGCTCGATGTGGTGCACCTGGGTGTGTGACGGTGGTGCACCGCATTTGATGCAGCACTGGTCTCGCACGATCATCGCTCGCCTTAGGTGTGGTGGGAACAGCCGGTGGGTGTGTCCCATCTGCAGGGGTACGCCTTCAGCATCGAGGACGATTTCGGTCAGCGACCCGTCGCATGACAGCTGTTTCGCTGTTGCATGGCTGACGGATCCGGTCCAGGGCAGGGTGGCTGGGTCGGCGCCGGTGGCGGGGATTGTGAGCATGAGTTGTGTCCGTGGGGAACCAACGGTGTCGAGGGTGGCTCCGAGTGCTGCTTGGTCGAGGATCAGCTCGAAGGCGTCGGCGCGGCGTTGTTCCGCGGTGCGTCGATCCTGGGCGCCGTCGGGTTCGGGGCGTGGGCAGGATCGTTCGTCGATCATGGCCAGGAACTTCTCGCCGACGACTTGTGTGAGGTCGGCGCGGATGTCGATGCGTCCGTCGTCGGTGGTGTGGGCGCTGACCGAGTTCAAGGATGAGTCGTCGGCGGTGGGGATGCCGGTGTCGTCGGCGTCGGTGAGGGTGTTGCCGATGGTGCGGGCGTGTTGGAGGACTTGTGTCGGCGTTGCCCCGGAGAGTGCTTGGCCGAGGAGCTCGATTTCGTGCGCCGTCTTGTCTTCGTCGGAAAGAGGTGCCGAGCACCGCTTTTCGATGTGGTTCACTCCGCGGATGATGGCGTCGACGATTTCGGCGGTGAGTCGTCCGTCGGCGGCGTGACGAGCAAGCGTGGGGAGGGTGGGTAGGGCGTCGACGCTGCGCATGACGCGGTGGGCCGAGCTCGGTGCGTGCCCTGATTCGATCAGCATCTTCTTGGTGGTGCTGCCGACCTTTTGTGCGACGCCGAGTTCGTCGAGTTGTGCTGTGTGGGTGACGATCTGGTGGTCGGCGATATTGCGTATGAGTCGAAGTGTGTTCAGTGCGTCGAATGTTGCTGCGCCGGTGGGGTCGTCGGTGGGCGGGGTGGTCTCGATGAGGTGGTCGAGGAGAGTGGCGAGCTCTGGCATGTCTCCACTGTACGGGAACATGCTTTCGATTTCGAGGAAATTCCACAACCGATATTCGCGAAATCATCTACTGTGCACCATATTTCGTCGACTGTGCGTCGTTTCCCGTTGACTATGCGTGGATCGTTCACATGGGTGAACTTCTGTCCCATCCGTCTCGGATTTGGCTCGCTGTCGAACAATTGAGTCCGAGATCTTTGGGCTGAACCCCGTTGCGAACCCTTCGAGGCTCGTCGCTTGCGCTCCTCGCACCTCAGGGGGCGGGGGAGGGCTCGTCGCTTGCGCTCCTCGCACCTCAGGGGGCGGGGGAGGGCTCGTCGCTTGCGTTCCTCGGGGCGCGGAGGTGTCTTGTCGCGCACCTCGGTCGCGAAGGGGGTTTGTCGTTTCGCGCGGCTGAGCGTTTGTGAGACCCTGACCGTTCGGGGGGGTGAATTGATGACGAACACCGAGACAGCTCGGCCGGGCGGAGGCGACGCCCGCGGTGAGACGCGGTTGAGACTCTTCGGTTTCGAGTACGACGGGTCCGGTTACTGCGCGGAGGTCCTCGACTATTCCGGATGCGATGTGACCACGGTGATCTCGGACGCCGATTACTTCTTCACCGATCAAGGGAAGTTGTGGTCGCTGGCTGTCGTCGAAAATCCGTCCGGTGGTGAGCGTCTGGAGTGGCTGTCGGGATACGACTATCGGCAGCCGGCTCGAACACAGGCCGCGCGGAGAAGACGATCCGATATGCAGATGCGATACCTCGCCTCCCGCGCCGCAGGGTCGCGACCGGTGGTGCTCCCCGACGGACTCCGGCTCATCCGCATGTTCCCCGAGTGGGGCGCGGGGCCGCTCTGGGAGAGCTTCACGGAGAACTATCCCGCCGACCCGTCGCGCTTGGGCCTCGACCCCGAGCTGGCAGCGGCGCTGACCCAGTGGAACGGCGCGTGGAACGCCCGACCACACGACGCCGACCTCGACGACGAACCGGCGTGGTCGGCCGCCGGACTGGCACTGCATGCTCGCGTCCAGTCCGCGCTGACCGGCGTTGCCGAGGTGGCCGCGCAGTTCGTGTTCTAGGCGATTCACACGGACGCGACCAGAGAAACCCCACGCCACAAGCACATCGCGCCGGATTTGTATGCATCCGGCGATAGTTTTCCTCTCGACGACGAAAACTCTGTTCGTGAGGGTTTGCGATGTCTAGACATGCACGGTGACCTTGTTTGTGGACATCACCCCGGAAGAAGCGGGTGGTGGGGCGGAGCGCACGTCGCCCGGTGGTTCTTCGCGCGTGCGATCACTGTTGACCCGGGTGGGACTCCCGCTGCTGTCGGTGGTGGTGTTCGCTGCGGTGTGGCAGCTCGTCGCCGTCAGCGGGATCTGGAGCGAGACCTTCGTGCCGCGTCTCGGCACGGTGTGGCGGGCCTTCGTCGACATGTCCACCACGCACGACGGCGTCCGCGGTTACGCCGACTACTACTGGTGGGAACACCTGTACATGACCCTGCGCCGGGTCTTCGCCGGCGTGGCCATCGGTGTGATCCTCGGAGTCCTGCTCGGACTGGCGATGGGAACGGTGGTGTCGCTCCGGCGACTGCTCGAACCGTGGCTGACGTTCCTGCGCGCACTGCCGCCGCTGGCCTACTTCTTCCTGCTGGTCATCTGGCTCGGCATCGACGAGGCTCCCAAGATCACGCTGCTGGCCCTGGCCGCGCTGCCGCCTGCCGCGGTGGCGACCACCGCCGCGGTCAGTGCCGCGCCGGTGGGTCTCATCGAGGCTGCCCGCGCGCTCGGTGCGTCGCGGTCCGAGGTGATCCGCGACGTCGTCGTGCCGTCGGCGCTGCCCGAGACCTTCACCGGTGTAAGGCTTTCGGTCGGCATCGCCTACTCCTCGGTGGTCGCGGCCGAGTTGTTCAACGGCATTCCCGGAATCGGTGGCGTGGTCAAGGACGCCAGCAACTACAACAACACACCCGTCGTACTGGTCGGCATCATCGCCATCGGTCTGTCCGGACTGATCATCGACGGGCTCCTTCGAACAATCGAGCACCGAGTGGTGCCGTGGCGCGGAAAGGTCTGAGGGACATGAGAATCACACGCAGGGGGACCGGCTCGAGCCGGCTCGGGCGATCGAACGGACTGCGCTCGCGGTTCGGTGCGGTGCTCGGGGTGATCGCCGCGATGACGCTGATACTCGCCGGGTGCTCGGTCGACAACTCCGGCGACGACAGCAAGCCGACGATCCGGCTCGCCTACCAGTCCTTCCCGAGCGGCGACCTCATCGTCAAGAACAACGGCTGGCTCGAAGAGGCCCTGCCGGACTACAACATCAAGTGGACCAAGTTCGACTCCGGTGCCGACATCAACACCGCGTTCGTCGCCAAAGAGGTCGACTTCGCCGCCATCGGCTCCAGTCCGGTGGCCCGCGGACTGTCCGCGCCCTTGAACATCCCGTACCAGGTGGCCTTCGTCCTCGATGTCGCGGGCGACAACGAGGCGCTCGTCGCGCGCAACGGAACCGGGATCAACACCGTCGCCGACCTCAAGGGCAAGCGGGTGGCTACGGCATTCGCCTCCACCGCCCACTACAGCCTGCTCGCCGCGCTCGACCAGGCCGGCGTGAACCCGAAAGACGTGGACCTGATCGACCTGCAACCGCAGGCCTCGCTGGCCGCCTGGCAACGCGGCGACATCGACGCGGTCTACACCTGGCTGCCCACCCTCGACGAATTGCGCCAGGACGGAAAGACTCTCATCGCCAGTCGACAGTTGGCCACCGCCGGCAAGCCCACGCTCGACCTCGGGGTGGTCTCCAGTGACTTCGCCGCGGCGAACCCCGACGTCGTGAACACCTGGCGTCAGGTCCAGGCCCGGGCGCTGACCCTCATCAAGGACGACCCGCAGGCCGCGGCCGACGCCATCGCCGCGCAACTGGGTACGACCCCGGAGGATGCGGCCAACCAGCTGAAGCAGGGCACCTACCTCACCGTCGCGGAGCTCACGAGTCCGACGTGGCTGGGCACGCAGGGCAACCCGGGCAATCTGTCCGAGAATCTGCACAGCGCAGCGGTGTTCCTCGCCGAGCAGCAGCAGATCCCCGCGGCCCCGCCGATCGAGACCTTCCGAGATGCCATCTACACAGAGGGATTGCCGGGTGTCCTCGAGCAGCAGTAGCCAGATCGTCGACACCGGACGCTCCGCGGGTGAGCGCGGCGCGATCCGCCTGCACAACGTGTCCCAGCGGTATGGGACGGGTGCGGACGCGGTGACCGCGGTCGGCCCGGTCGATCTCGACGTCCCGCCGGGGGAGTTCCTGGTGCTGGTGGGTGCATCCGGATGCGGCAAGTCCACCCTCCTGCGGCTGATCGCCGGGTTCGAGCCCGCGACGTCGGGTGAGGTGGTGGTCTCGGGCGCTGCCCCGGTGCCCGGGGTGTCCTCGGGTGTCGTGTTCCAGCAACCGCGTCTGTTCCCGTGGAAGACCGTGGGCGGCAACGTCGATCTCGCACTCAAGTATGCGAAGGTCCCGAAATCCGAACGGGCGGCGCGCCGGGACGAACTCCTCGAACGGGTCGGATTGGACGACACCGCCCACCGGCGCATCTGGGAGATCTCCGGCGGTCAGCAGCAGCGCGTCGCGATCGCCCGCGCGCTGGCGGCCGAGACCTCCCTGCTCCTGCTCGATGAGCCGTTCGCGGCGCTGGACGCACTGACGCGAGAACGGTTGCAGGAGGATGTGCGTGCGGTGAGTTCCGACAACGGACGCACCAACGTCTTCGTCACGCACAGCGCCGACGAGGCGGCCTTCCTGGGCAGCAGGATCGTCGTGCTCACCAAGCGTCCCGGACGTGTCGCGCTCGATCTCACCTCGCCGTTGCCGCGCACCGGCGTCGAACCCGAGGAGCTGCGGGGTTCGCCGGAGTACGCCGCGTTGCGCGCCGAGATCGGAGCCGCCGTGAAGGAAGCCGCAGTGGCCTGAGGCCCGCCCTTTTCCTCACCGTGGGCTCAACCCTGTCCGGCGGCGCGGCGGACGGATAGACAGTACGGGTGTCCACCACCACCGTTCCGCGCGCCACGAGGCCCGGTCGCTCATCGAGCGCTCCGGGGTCACATGGGGGTCCGGTCGGCGGTGGGAAGTGCACTCTCCATTCGATGAACTGGGCGGACGGCTCCCACCACGGTTCGCCGCCGGCGCACCCCGCTCCCACCCTCGCCTTCCTCGACCCGGAGAACGATCCTCATGACCACCACCGCACACCCCGTCGCCACCGCTTCCCGTACTGACGCCGGAACCATCTCCAGCGGAGTCGAATTCGACATCGACGAGTTCGGGCCGAGTTTCGGCGCCGAGATCCGCGGCGTCGACGTCGCATCCGCTTCCGATGCGCAGGTCGCCGCGCTTCGGCAGGCGCTGATCGACTACAAGGTCATCGTCCTGCGCGATCAGGATCTCGACGACGCGGCGCATATCCGATTCGGAAATCGATTGGGCGACCTCACCTTCGGGCACCCGGTGTGGAACAGCGGCGACGTCCCCAATGAGGTCTACTCGCTCGACAGCGCCGACAACGGATTCGCCGACGTCTGGCACACGGACGTCACCTTCATGCCGCGTCCGCCGATGGGCTCGATCCTCCGCCCAGTGGTGTTGCCGCGCAACGGTGGTGACACCAATTGGGCGGACGCCGAGCTCGCGTACCGGTCGCTGTCGGAGCCGATCCGCCGGATGATCGACGGACTCAGGGCCGTGCACGACGGCAACCGCGAGTTCGGTTACTACCTCAAGCAACGACGCAACGGCCGCGGTAACACGTGGGACGGCGAAGAGGTCACCGAGCTGGTGCCGGTCACCCACCCGGTGGTGCGCATCCACCCCGAGACCGGACGGAAGTCGTTGTTCGTCAATCCCGGCTTCACCTCGCACATCGACGGTGTCTCCGAGGCGGAGAGCCGCGGCATCCTCGACCTGCTCTACGCGCATCTCACCAAGCCCGAGCACATCGTCCGTCACCGCTGGCGTCTGGGCGACCTCGTGCTGTGGGACAACCGGAACACGCTGCACTACGCGAACCGCGACTACGGCGATGCCCGCAGGGTGATGCATCGGATCACCCTGCGTGGCGAGGCGCCCATCGGGCCCGCCTGACCGCACCCACCCTCGACAACTCCCACCCTCGGCCCACCGGCCGGTGGTGGGAGTTGTCGTTTGCGGGGCCCGGGGTTCTCTCCAAGCCGCCCCGGCGGTTATTCAACCAAGGGGTTGACAACGTCCCCGAAGGGGCGCACGATCGTATTCAACCAAACGGTTGAGGAGTTCGAATGGCAGACGAGTTGTCCAAGGTGTTCGCCGCACTCGCGGACCCCACCCGGCGTGACATGGTCGCGCGGCTGGCGGTCTCGGATGCGACGGTCAGCCGGCTCGCCGAGCCGTACGACGTCAGCATCCAGGCCGTCTCCAAGCATCTGAAGGTGCTCGAGGACGCCGGCATGGTGACCCGCACCCGGGAGGCCCAAACCCGTCCGGTCCATCTGGAAGCCGAGGTGTTCGACCTCATGACCAAGTGGATCGAGCGGTATCGGAAGCGGGCGGAGGAGCGCTACCAGCGTCTCGACGCGCTGCTCGCCGAGATGAACGACGGCCCCGAGGCCGACAATCCGACAGCGCCGGACCTCGAGGTCGAACAACCACTCCACAAGGAAGGAAAGGCGTCATGACCGCAACCCAGACCCGCTATCCCGAGGCCGCCATCGAAGCCGATCAGGAGGTGCCGCTGATCCGGATCACCCGCGACTTCCGCGGGACGCCCGCGCAGCTGATGAAGGCCCACACCGATCCCGAATTGTTCGTCCGGTGGGTAGGGCCGGAGGCGATCAGCAGCCGGATCGTCGAGTGGGACGTCCGTGACGGCGGCAGCTGGAGTTATGTCTCCACCCACGAGGGACAGGAGTTCGGATTCCGCGGCTGCTTCCACACCGTCGGCGAGGACAAGATCGTCCAGACGTTCACGTTCCTCGGCATGCCCGACGCGGTGTCGCTGGAGACCCTGTGGTTCGAGGACCTCGGTGACGGCACGACGCGACTCCACGCCCAATCCCTCTGCGACAGTTTCGAAGCCCGCGACGGCTGGCTCGCCTCCGGGATGGAGGTCGGCGTCAACGAGGGCTACGCCGCCCTCGACCGCATGCTGTCCGACGGCACGGTCTGAGTCCCCGGACATGACCATCGCAGACTTGGACGCCGCTGCGAGCCACCGTGACGTCGCCGCCGGTTTTGCGGACGTCGTCGCCGGCGTCACCGACTGGAACGCCCCGACGCCGGTCGACGGATGGGTGGCGCGCGACGTCGTCGCCCACCTCGTCGACTGGTTCACCGGGTTCCTCGCCGCCGGCGGCGTCGAGCTCCCGGCCGGCCCGACCGTCGCCGACGACCCGGCCGGGGCGTGGTCGGCGCATGCGTCGGGGGTTCAGGCCCTTCTCGACGGACCGTCGGCCGAGGACACATTCACCCACCCGATGGCAGGCGAACACCGCCTCGCCGACGCGGTCGACCAGTTCTACACCGCCGACGTGTTCATGCACACCTGGGATCTCGCGCGATCGCAGGGACTGACACCCGACCTCGACGCGGCATTCGCGCGACGCCTCCTCGACGGCATGGCGTCCATCGACGAGATGTTGCGCAGCTCGGGCCAGTACGGCCCGAAGGTCGAGGTGCCCGACGATGCCGACGTGGTGAGCCGGCTGATGGGCTTCATCGGACGCGACCCGGCCTGGACGCCCGCTCCTGCCGGGTAGGCGACCGCAACGGCGCAGACGCAGATCCCAACTCGGAGTAGCGTGGATCAGGTGCCAGAGGACAACGTCACCACCCATGGTTCTCAATCGACCGAAACCCGCCACCCGTCGCCCCGGACCCTCGGCGAACTCCGTGCCAGCGGCCACGTGCAGCGCAGCATCCGCGACGAGATCCGCAACAACCTGTTGTCGGCGCTCCGCGCGGGCCGCGACCCCTGGCCCGGCATCGTGGGCTTCGAGGCGACCGTCATCCCGCAACTCGAGCGTGCGCTGATCGCAGGCCACGACGTCGTGATGCTCGGCGAGCGCGGCCAGGGCAAAACGCGCATCCTGCGCACGCTCGTCGGCCTCCTCGACGAGTGGACGCCGGTGATCACGGGTTCGGAGCTGGGCGAGCACCCGTATGAGCCGATCACCCCGGGATCGATCCGGAAAGCTGCCAACCTCCTCGACGACCTGCCGATCGAATGGCGGCACCGTTCCCAGCGATACAGCGAGAAGCTGGCGACGCCGGACACCTCGGTCGCCGATCTCGTCGGCGACATCGACCCGATGAAGGTGGCCGAAGGGCGGAGTCTCGGCGACCCGGAGACCATCCACTTCGGGCTCATCCCGCGCGCACATCGCGGCATCGTCGCCATCAACGAGCTGCCCGACCTCGCCGAACGCATCCAGGTGTCCATGCTCAACGTGATGGAGGAGCGCGACATCCAGGTCCGCGGCTACACGCTGCGCCTGCCGCTCGACGTCCTCGTGATGGCCAGCGCCAACCCGGAGGACTACACCAACCGCGGTCGCATCATCACCCCGCTCAAGGACCGCTTCGGCGCCGAGATCCGCACGCACTACCCGCTCGAACTCGACGACGAGGTGTCGGTCATCGAGCAGGAGGCCGACCTCACCGCCAGCGTCCCGACGTTCATCACCGAGATCCTGGCGCGATTCACCCGCTACGCCCGCGATCATCCCTCGATCGACCAGCGCTCGGGGGTCTCGGCCCGATTCTCCATCGCCGGCGCCGAAACCGTTGCCGCGGCCGCACTTCACCGTGCGACCGTCACCGGGGAGGACCAGGCGGTCGCACGCGTCGTCGATCTGGAGTCGGTGATCGAGGTGCTGCGCGGCAAGATCGAGTTCGAGTCCGGTGAAGAGGGTCGTGAACTGGAGATCCTCGAACACCTGATGCGCAAGTCCATCGCCGACGCGGTGCGGGCACATCTGGGCGGAATCGACATGGCGCCGTTGGTCTCCGCGCTCGAAGAGGGCGAACCGGTCGTGACCGGCGATCGCGTGCGTGCGGGCGACCTGCTGGAGTCCATCCCGTCGCCCGACACCACTGCGGCAGTCCTCGACCAGATCGCCGATCGGCTGGAGGCCGACAGCGAGGGGGAGCGGGCCAGCGCTGTCGAATTGGCCCTCGAGGGCCTGTTCCTGGCTCGTCGCATCGGCAAAGAGGCCGACGAGACCGGACAGACGGTCTACGGCTGAACGCGCCGCTAGGACAACGAGGAGAACACATGGCGCGCAAGAGCTTCCATCGTTCGCGCTACCAGCGGTACACCGGCGGGCCCGACCCGCTGGCGCCGCCGGTCGATCTGCGCGAGGCGCTGGAGACGATCGGCGAGGACGTGATGGCCGGCGCGTCGCCGCAGCGTGCCCTGCGAGAGCTGCTGCGTCGCGGGACGCCGGACATGCGAGGACTCGACAAGCTGCGCGAACAGATCAACCGTCGCCGGCAGGAATTGCTGAAGAAGCGGAACCTCGACGGCACCTTCGCCGAGATCCGCGAACTCCTCGACCGCGCGGTTCTCGAAGAACGCAAACAGCTCGCGCGTGACCTCGACGACGACGCCCGGTTCGCCGAGATGCAGATCGGCAGTCTCCCGCCCTCGACCGCACAGGCCGTCGAGGAACTGTCGGAGTACGACTGGCGCAGCCCGCAGGCTCGCGAGGACTACGACAAGATCAAGGACCTGCTCGGCCGGGAACTGCTCGATCAACGTTTCGCGGGCATGAAGGAAGCGCTCGAGGGTGCGAACGAGCAGGATCGGCAACGGATCTCGGAGATGCTCGGGGATCTGAACAAGCTCCTCGAGGCGCACAACCGGGGTGAGGACACCGCGGAGGCGTTCGACGAGTTCATGGGGAAGCACGGCGAGTTCTTCCCGGAGAACCCGCGCAACACCGAAGAACTCATCGATTCGCTCGCCCAGCGGGCGGCCGCGGCGCAACAGTTCTACAACTCGCTGACCCCTGAGCAACGGGCCGAACTCGATCAGCTGGCGCAGCAGGCGTTCGGCTCGCCCGACCTGATGAACCAACTCGCGCAGATGGATTCGCAACTCCGGGCGGCCCGGCCCGGTCTCGACTGGGACAACGCGCAATCCTTCTCCGGCGATCAGCCGATGGGACTGGGTGAGGGCGCCGCCGCCCTGCGTGACATCTCCGAACTCGAAGCGCTCTCCGAGCAGTTGTCGCAGCAGTACGCGGGCGCGCAGATGGACGACATCGACCTGGATGCGCTCGCCCGCCAGCTCGGCGACGATGCGGCGGTCGACGCCCGGATGCTGGCCGAGCTCGAGAAAGCACTGTCCGAACAGGGATTCTTCGACCGCACCGCCGACGGGCAGCTGCGCCTGAGTCCCAAGGCGATGCGTCAGCTCGGTCAGTCGATCTTCCGGGACATCGCCGAACAGCTGTCGGGCCGCCGCGGCGACCGCCAGACCCGCCAGACCGGGCTGCTGGGTGAGCCGACCGGCGCCTCCCGTGAGTGGGAGTTCGGTGACACCGATCCCTGGGATGTCACCCGCACCGTCTCGAATGCGGTGCTGCGCACCGTCTCCGAGACCACCGAGCCGTCCTTGGCGACTTCGGAGATGGCGCGGTCGGGTGTGCGCATCGATGTCCGCGACGTCGAGGTCTCGGAGACCGAGAGCCGGACACAGGCGGCGGTCGTGCTCCTCGTCGACACATCGTTCTCGATGGAGATGGAGGGCCGGTGGACGCCGATGAAGCGCACCGCGATCGCCCTGAACCACCTGATCTCCACCCGTTTCCGCAGCGACGAGCTGCACCTCATCGCGTTCGGCAGGTATGCGCGCTCGATCGACATCGCCGAGCTGACCGGACTGCAGCCGCGCATGGAGCAGGGCACCAACCTGCACCACGCGCTGCTGCTCGCGCAGCGGCACCTCCGACGGTTCCCGAATGCTCAGCCGGTGGTCCTGGTGGTCACCGACGGTGAGCCGACCGCGCATCTCGACCCCAGCGGGGAACCGTTCTTCTTCTATCCACCGCACCCGCAGACCATCGCGTTGACCGTCCGCGAACTCGACCATGTCGCGCGAATCGGCGCCCAGGTCACGTTCTTCCGGCTCGGCGAGGATCCTGGGCTGGCGCATTTCATGGACCAGATCGCGCGCCGGATCGGCGGACGCGTGGTGGCACCGGATGTCGACGGTCTCGGTGCCGCCGTGGTCGGCGACTACCTACGGGCTCGAAAGGGACGCCGCCGCGGCTGACTTCGATCAGCCTCCGCCGCCGCCGCCGCGCGACGACGTACGACGGATGGCGTCGTCAAGCCGTCGTCGGTTTTCGGCCGGCGACGATCCAGAGCACGATGCCCACCAGCGCGAGCAGACCACCGAGTCCACCGCCGAAGACCGCCAGCAGCACACCCCCGACGCCGCTGAAGATGCCGGATGCGTCCAGCGATGCGACGACGGCGGGCGAATCGCATCGGAACGAGTAGGTGCCGGATTCGACGACCTCGAAGGAGTCGAACGATTCGACTCCGGAGCCGTCGAAGGTGAACTCGGTTGTCGTGTTCGTCCCCGGTGCCAGCGCGGCGGGACCGGTGATCTCGCAGGCGGGCACGCCATTCGAGGCGCTGGTGCTGAACAACTGGAACTC
This sequence comes from Gordonia sp. ABKF26, assembly GCF_041103195.1. Lineage (NCBI taxonomy): Bacteria > Bacillati > Actinomycetota > Actinomycetes > Mycobacteriales > Gordoniaceae > Gordonia > Gordonia sp. ABKF26. The sequence continues at coordinate 4,506,846 of NZ_JBGCVZ010000003.1, read as the reverse complement.
GTCGCCGGCGTCGTAGTACTGCTCGGCGGTGGGATCGACCTGGAACGCCTTGTCCGCCTGGTCGACCACGTTCCCGATGCCGGCGACCGCGAGGATCACCCCCACCGCGACGGACAGGACCAGGATCACCACACCGACCAGCGTGAGGATCTTTCCCCATCGTCGCATCCCGGCGCGGTCCTTGCGCGGCGGAGGGGGCGGCGGGTAACCACCGTAGGGGCCGGGTTGCCCGAAGCCCCCCGACGATTCGTATCCGCCGCCAGGGATAGGCGGCTGCTGGGGATATGGGGAGTCGTACGGCGACTGGTGTCCCGAGGGGGTCGGTCCCGGCTGGCCTGCGCCGGGCCGGCCCGGGTCGTGGGGCTGGCTCATCTTCGCCTCCGATGGTCGCCGGCCGGCCGTCCCGCCCGGACCTGACGAATTATGCCGCTCAGCGGGGGCTTTCGTCGGCCGGTTGGGCAGCCGGGTCGTCGTGACGAGAGCGCAGGTGAATCGGCACTCGGGGTCGACTCCGGGAAAGATCAGGGTGGTCGAGCAGGACTCGGCCCACTAGGGTCTGCAGACGTGACCGAACCCGGCGAACTCCCGATTCCCGACGACCGTCGAGCCCGGCTCCGTGCCGCGGACGCGGACCGCGAACTGGTCCACGAGATCCTCTCCGCCGCCATGGCGCACGGCAGTCTCTCACCTGTCGAGTACGAGGAGCGCGCCGGAAAAGCGGTGCTCGCCAAGACCTTCGGTGATCTCGATGCACTGACCGACGATCTGCCGGTCGCGCAGCTCGGCGTCGCCATGCCCGCGGCCAGCTTGTCACCCGGGCCACGGGTGACAGGTGGGAGCTCGGATGCAGCCGTTCGTCACCGACTGGCGATCATGTCCGGAAGCGAGTTGTCGGGGACAGCGGTGGTCGCCGATCAGCTCACCGCCACCGCCATCATGGGCGGGGTCGAACTCGACCTGCGGGAGGTGGAGTTCACCGCTCCGGTACTGACGGTGCAGTGCGTGGCGATCATGGGCGGCGTCGAGATCAAGGTGCCCGACGGGGTCACCGTCGAGATCGGGGGACTCGGCGTCATGGGTGCTTTCAGCGGCAGATCGCAGAAGGCGTCTCGCCCCGGTGCACCGGTCGTGCGGGTGACGGGACTCGCGCTGATGGGCGGCGTCGACGTCAAGTACGTGCCCCGCGACGAGCCGGACGCCTGACCGGTCACGCGAGCAGGAGCGCGACCACCATGATGGTCGGAATCGACGCGAGGGTCGTGATCAGCGCCGTGTCCCGGGCGAGGATCTGCCCGCGCCGGTAACGGGTGGCGTACACCAGGACGTTCTGTGCCGTGGGCAACGCCGCGATGACGACCTGGGCGAACAGGGCCTCGCCCTGCTGTCCGAAGCCCCAGCGGGCGACCACATACACGGTGATCGGCATGACGATCATCTTCAGAACACTCGCCAGCGCGATGTCGCGGCGGGGGCTCTGCCCCTTCTTGAACACCGCGACGCCGGTCAGCGACAACCCGAACGCGAGCAGGGCCGCGGGTACCGAGGCGTCGCCCAGCATCTTCAGCGGCGACATGACCGCGGCCGGCGGCGTCCAACCGATCAGCGAGAGAGCCAGTCCGGCGAGTCCGCCGACGACGATCGGATTGGTGATCGGGGCGACCAGGGAGTCCCGCAGGAGTGAGCGCCCCGAGTCGCGGTCGAGTGCGGTGAGATCGAGTGCGAGCAGTGCCACCGGTGAGTAGATCAGGATCTGGAACAGCAGCAACGGCGCGATGAACGACGCGTCGTCGAGCACGAAGATGGCGATCGGCAGTCCGAGATTCACACTGTTCACGTAGGACGCCGACAGGCCGCCGATCACGAGTTCGGGGACCGCGCGTCGAAGCCAGAGTCTGGCGATCACCACGTAGACGACGCCCATGAGGAATGCGGTGCCACCGGCGATCACGAGCGTCGCCGAGAAGACGACCGACAGGTCGGAGGTGACCATCGAGTGGAACAGGAGTGCCGGGGTGAAGACGAAGAACACCAGGCGGGACAGGACTTCGTGCGCATGGTCGCCGATGACACGCGTGCGCCCGAGGACGTAACCCACCCCGACTACAATGAAGATCACCGTGAAGCCGGAGATGACGCCAGACACCGGTCGAGTCTAGTCGTTAGGCTGGTGAACACATTGTGTCGGATCTACATGGGGGTTGTGCGTGAGTTATCCACCGGGACAGGGTTCGGGCCAGGGCCAGGACGACTGGGGTACGGTGCCGAGTTCGGGGTCCTCGGGCAGTTCCGGCCCCAACCTCAGCAAGGGTGACCAGGGCCAGGGTGCCGCTCCGGAGTACGCGCCGACCGAGTACGGCCAGACCTACCAGCCGGGCCCGTCGTCGGACCCCTACGGCCAGAATGCATACGGCCAGAACCCCTACGGGCAGAACCCGTCCGGCCAGAACGTCTACGGCCAGGACCAGTACGGCCAAAGTGCTTACGGATCGCCGGCCGGCGGCCAGGGGTACGGGACGCCGGGCCAGGACCCCTACACGCAACCGCCCGGCGGAACCTACGGTCAGTACAACGATCCGTACCAGGCAGGCCAGGCGCCCGCCTACGGCAGTGCGTACGGGTCGCAGAACCCGTACGGCGCAGCGCCCTACGGCGGCGGTTACGGATACGCGCCACCGCAGAAGAGCACCAACGGCAAGGCCATCGGGGCGTTGATCTCGGGAATCGTCGGGCTGGTGATGCTCGCCGCGTGCTTCCTCATCTCGTTCCCGGTCGGCATCGCCGCGGTGGTCCTCGGTGTCATGAGCCGACGCGAGGTCGAGCAGGCGGGGGACACGCAGACCGGATCGGGCATGGCACTCGCCGGGATCATCACCGGCGCTCTCGCCATCGTCGGCGCGATCGTGTGGGTCGCCATCATCATCGTGGCCATCGCGGCCGGGAATTCCACGGACTCCGTCTACTACTACTGAACGAATCTTGGGCCGTTCCGGGGTCGTGGTCATCGACTTCGGCCCAGTTCGGAGCCCCTTTTCACTAAGCTGTGCAAGATGCACGGCCGGGTGGGCGTGCACGCATCTCCCCGCGTCGTCCTGCTGCGGCGCGGCATGGTGAAAGGCATCCGATGACCACTCCGACCGAGGGCAGCGATCCGACGGATCCGGCCTCATCACCCAGACCGCCCACGGACTCCTCGGCGACCGACCCGTCGCCGTGGGAACCGACCCAGAAGGCGTCGGTTCCCGACGCCGCGCCGGACTCGGTTCCGGTGACCTCGACACCCGGGGCCGGGCCCGATGACACGGAGATTCCCGAGTCGCACAGTCCGGCCGACGGTGTCACCCAGGTCATCCGCACCGACGGCGTGTCGAATCCGCAGTCTGCGCAGCCGGTTTCGCCGCCACCCACCGCAGGCGGCCCGCCACCCTCCGGCCCGCCCCCGTCCGGTTATGGCTCGACCCGCGTGATCTCGACGCGGCCGCCTTCGGGACCGCCACCGGGACAGCCGCCGCTGCCTCCTCGGCAGGGCCCTGGCCCGGAGCGGGGATTGGGTCCGGAGCAGGGATTCGGCCCGCAGCATGGTCATGTCCAGCAGCCGGGCCACGGTCAGCACCCGGGTCACGGCCAGTCCGGCCGGCCGGGCTACGGCCCCCCGCCGGGTTACGGCCAGGCCCCGCAGGGGCCTGCTCCGGGTCGGCACGGGCAACCGTTCCCCCCGCCCGGCGAGGGCCGCTCTGCCGAACAGGGTCCGGCCGAACCGCGCTCCGCCGATCCGTCTCAGGGCGGCGCAGACGGCTCGTCGACCAACACACTGGCCGTCGGCGCCCTCGTGGCCTCGCTGCTGGGTCTGCTGTGCAGCGGGATCGGCGGCATCGTCGGACTGGTGCTCGGGATCGTCGCACGCAAACAGATCGCGGCGTCGGGCGGAAGGCAGACCGGCGACGGTATCGCGCTCACCGCGATCATCATCGGCGCGTTCATCCTGGTCGTGTGGATCGCGTACTGGCTGGTGATCGCACTGACCGACCTGCAGTCGCCGTGGAGTTACTTCTGAGAAGTGCACGATCGGAGGCCGGTGGGTCCGCCATTTTGGAGCTGGACGTCCTCGCCAGGTAGTCTGGTCCAGTTGTGTGCCGCGGCCGCGTCGGGTCGACGGGCGCACTCAGGGGCCGACCAGTGACGCATGGCGTCGCCATCGACCACGCAGACCACAGTAGGAGAAGGGCTCAACCATGGCTGTACCGAAGCGCCGGATGTCGCGGGCGAACACCCGTAGCCGTCGTTCGCAGTGGAAGGCGGAAAACCCCGCACTGCAAGAAGAGAAGGTGAACGGCGTCCCCGTGCGGATTCCGCGTCGTCTGGTCAAGGCGGCTCGCGCCGGCCTCATCGACCTGGACCGTCGCTAGCCGCGTTCGGTCGCCGTTCCGGCACCGCACTGACATACCGATGACCGCCTCCGGTCCCACCGGGGGCGGTCATTCGTGTGCCGGTGGTCGTCCCTGTTCCTGATCCAGAGGTGATCTCGTGCTGCTCGACGTGCTCAACTTCGCGGGTATCGCGGTGTTCGCGGCGTCGGGTGCGATGCTCGGGGTCCGCAAGGACTTCGACATGTGGGGGATCATCACCGTCGGCGTCCTCACCGGTGTCGGCGGCGGGGTCCTGCGTGACGTACTCCTCGGGATCACCCCGCCCGCATCGATCAACGGATGGGGTCCGATCGTCACCGCGACCATCGCCAGCCTCGTCGTCTTCTTCTTCCATCCCGCGTTCACCGCTCTGCACCGGTCGATCCTGGTGCTCGACGCCTTCGGGATGGGGCTCTTCGCCGCGACCGGGGCGAGCATCGCCCTCGACGTCGGGGCGAGCGCCTTCGCCGCGACGACCGTCGGTCTCCTCACCGCGGTCGGCGGCGGGATGCTCCGCGACGTGATCTCCAATGAGGTCCCACTCCTCCTCCAGCCGTCCGACCTCTACGCCGTGCCGGCGGTTCTCGGTGCCGCCGTCGTCGCCGTCGGTGCCACGTATACTTCTGCGCCGCACTGGATCTGGCTCGTCGTCGGGTCGGTTCTCGCGACCGGTCTCCGGCTGGTGAGTCTGCGGTTCGCGCTGAAGCTCCCGACTGCGCGACGGTAACGCCCCGCAAACCCACCCCTTTCCGTGAACCCACCCGGGCCGAGCGCGGTGACTTTGCGGAAACAGGGTGGGTTTGCCGGTCACTCGAATCCGCCGAGTCGAAGCGCCTTCGTGATCTGCTCGTAGAAGCGGGCCTTGTCGGCGAGGTCCGGCCAGGTCCACCGGACGACGATCTCCACCTGCTGTCGCGGTACCGGTAGGTCGGGGAACTCGAGCATGACTGCACGACTGAGGGACTCGCCGACGCTTTCCGACGACGCGTTCGCGTGCGCCATCGCTCGGCGAAGCATCTCGACCCCCTTGAATCCTCGGCACGAGTCGAGGATCCGTCTCATCCGGTCTGGATCGGCATCGCGTCGAAGGGCGGCATCGAGCACCGCGAGGGCCTGCCGGTTGGTTCCCAGTCGGGCGACATCGCACGCCGTGCGCTCGATGGACGTCACCGTGACCCCGTCGATGACCTCGATGTCCTGGGGGTCGACGGCGGCCTGATGTCTGACGATGTTCCCGGCCCGTTTCCCGACTCTCGGCGACGTCACATGAACCTGCGACAGGTCGGGCCACAGCATCGGCAACCGGTGCATGGCAGCGGCGGAAGCGTGACTCACGACCCGACCGGGTCGTCCCGCCCTGGCCGCAGCGATGACGGTCAAGCGGTATTTCTCGATGGCGTGGAGTTCGCTCACCGCGGTGAAGTCGGCCATCGTACCCGGCCAGAGCCGCGCGAGAGCCTTGGTGCTGACCATGCGCTGCAGCTGTTCATCGCTGATGTGGGTGCCGGCAGTCTCGCTGCGGAGGATCAGGCCGTACGGGTCGGTGGGTAGGTCCATACGTGTCAGACGCACGAACGCCCCGTCCGGACCCAACTTCCGACAAACCCACCCAATTTCCGTGAACCCACCAGGTTCAATGGACTGGTCCCCAGGAGTTGGACTGGTAATTCGGGAGGTTACGCCACGAGGGTCTGAGTCCGGTATTGCACCGGGCTTAGACCCTCGAGGCGTTCGGAGGTGCGGTTGTAGTTGTACCAATGGATGTAGTCATGCAGGGCGGCCTCGAGGGCTTGAGTGTCGAGGTAGGTGACGTGGTGGAAGCATTCCTCCTTCAGGTGTCCGAAGAACGCTTCCATCACGGCATTGTCGTAGCAGTTCCCTTTACGTGACATCGATTGCTGCGCACCGGCTTCGGCGAGTAAACGTCCCCAAGTTTTGTGCTGGTATTGGAAACCTTGATCGGAGTGCACCAACGGGCGCTGGCCGGGTTCGAGGGTGGCAAGTGCGGCCCGCAAAGACGAGTGGGTCAGATCTAGATTCGGCGATCGACTGATCGAGTAGGCAATGATCTCGCGGTTGTACAGGTCCAAGATCGGTGACAAGTACAGCCTGTTCTCGCCGATATGGAACTCGGTCACGTCGGTGACCCACTTCTGGTTGGGCGCCTCGGCGGTGAAGTCGCGGTTAAGTAGGTTGTCGGCGATGACCCCGGTCTGGCCCTGGTACGACACGTAACGACGCCGGCGGACCTGACAGGCCAGACCGAGCTGACGCATCAGCGCCAGCACGGTCTTCTTCGCGATCTGCTCGCCACTGTTGACCAACTCGCGGTGTACTCGCCGGTGGCCGTACCGGCCCTTGTTGGCGTGAAAGATCTCGCTGATCGCGGCCTTGGTCTGTTCCCATGGGTCGGGGCGGGCGAGTCGGGCCTGGTGGTAGAAGAACGTCGAGCGTGCCAGCCCAGCCGCGGCGAGCAGATCGCCCAGTCGATGTTCTGCCTTGAGGGAGACGACGGCGTGAACCTTCAGGACCGTCGGTGCTGCTGCCTCAAGGCCTGCAATTTTCCCAAGTATGCGTTCTCCGCCCGCAACCGCTCGTTGTCCCGACGTAACTGTTCCAGCTCGCTGAGCTCTTCGACCGGCTGGGTGCGAGGGCGGCCACGCGGCTTGGGTTTGAGCCCATCGACGCCGTCACGACGGTAGATTCGCGCCCACGCTTTGAGCTGTTGAGGGGAGGACAGGCCGGCCTCTTGACTGAGCGTGAGCGCGTTCTCGCCGGCCAGGAAACGCTGCACCAGAGCGACTTTAAACTCGAATGAGTACGTGCCCTGGACTCGCTTCTCCACCAATGCACCCCTGCCATGAATTCGCCAACGCTGATACAGCGTCTTCACCGCATCGCGTGACGCGCCTACCTTCCTAGCGACCCAGCGATCAGCGAAACCTTCCTCGAAAAAGGCTACCGCCCGCTCACGCTGCTCCACCGACAACGAACTACGTGGATGCATACAACTCTCCCCGGGTAGTCGAAACTGATTTTCAGTCCAACTCCTGGGGACCAGTCCATCAAGCGCGGTGGGTGTGCGGAAAAGGGGTGGGTTTGCGGGGGTGCGGGACTACTGGGCGATGTACTTGTTGACGGTCCGGTTGAGGAAGTTCGGGATGAACTTGGCGGCGTTCTGGAGGACGAGAGTCTGCGTGCCGACGGAGTAGCTGGTGCGATGCAGCAGCTTGTCCTGGCGGGTCGGGTGCACCGACTCCCAGATCTTGTCGGCGACCTGCTCGGGGGTGATACGGATGCCCAGCGTCTTCGTCGACTTCGCGCCGCCGGTCGCGAGCGCGGTCTTGGCCCAGAGCGGCCAGATGCTGACGACGCGGATGTCGTCGTGCTCCCACTCGAGCTCGAGTGCCTCGGTGAGGCCGGCGACGAAGAACTTGGTGGCCGAGTAGACCGCGATGCCGGGCTGGCCGTAGATGGCCGACGCCGATCCGATGTTCACCAGGTGCGCGCCCGGCGTCTTCTTCAGGTACGGGTGCGCGGCCTGAGCGCCGAGCGCGACGCCGAGGGCGTCGATGTCGATCTGACGCTTGATCTGATCCGGCGAGATGTGGTCGATCTGGCCCTCGTGGAGGATGCCGGCGTTGTTGTCGAGGACGTCGAGTGTGCCGCCGGTGTGCGAGGTGAACTCGGCGAGGGCCTCGGCCCACTGCTCCGGTTCCCGGACGTCGATGGTGCCGGTGATGAAGTCGGGATGGTCTGCCTTCACCTTCGCCAGCGCGTCGACGTCGACGTCGTAGACGCCGACGGTCCATCCTTCGCGGCCGAAACGTTCCGCGGTGGCGAGACCGATTCCGGCGGCGCCGCCGGTGATGAAGATGGAAGGCATGCGAACTCCTAGTCGGTGAACAGAACAGTTGGACGTCGATGACCTGCGACGATTGTGCTCGGTGTCGAACTTACCGGTGAGTATATTCGTCGATTCGTTTACTCGGTCACACGGCGGTGCTATCTTGACAACACGCATTGTCATTACATCGATCATTGTCACGATCGACGACCGGGAAGCGAGTGCTCCATGACCGCCGCGATGGAACGATCCGAGAACGTCATCAGTCTGCGTGACCAGGGAACCGAAGAGGTCTCGGCACGGTTGCTGGCATCGGCCGCCCGGTTGTCACGCAACGCGATGACCGAGATCGACTGGTCCAAGCCGATGGACCCCACCAAGTACGGGTGCAGCCCGGAGTGGTCCTCGCTGTACGGAACCGCGTACTGGGACGAGTTGACCGAGGAGCAGCGCATCTCGGTGACGCGCCACGAGTTCGCGTCGATCATGAACATCGGGATCTGGTTCGAGATGATCCTGCAGGAGATGGTCATCCGCGACCAGTACCTCGGCGACTACCACGGGTCGGAGTTCCAGTTCGCGCTCACCGAGGTCGCCGACGAGTGCCGGCACTCGCTGATGTTCGCCAAGGCGTCGGAGAAGATGGTCGGCGCCTCTTACCACCCGTCGAAGAAGGTCTCGCGCCTCGGCAAGATCTTCATGCAGACCGCGAAGAACGAGGTCGCCTACGCCGGCATCCTGGTCGCCGAAGAGGTCTTGGACGTCTTCCAGCGCGGCTGCATGCGCGACGACCGGGTGCTCGACTTCATCCGCACCGTGAACGAGATCCACGTCCTCGAAGAGTCGCGCCACATGAAGTTCGCGCGCGAAGAGGTCCGTGACTCCCTGGAGGGCGTCAGCTGGGCGCGCCGCCAGTTCAGCGCATTCGCGGTCGCCGTCGGGGCCTACTTCATCGTGACGAGTCTGGTGCAGCCCAAGGCCTTTGCCGACGCCGGACTCGACGTCGACCGTGCTGTCCGGGAGATGCGCAGCAATTCGCACTTCCACTCGATGATCCGCAGCAGCTGCGCCCACCTCATGGAATTCCTCGACGAGGTGGGACTGCTCACCAAGCCGGCCATGCGGTACTACCGGAAAGCGCACATGCTCTGATGTTCGTCATCACCCAATCATGTTGTAGCGACGCGGCATGCGTCGCCGTGTGCCCGGTCAACTGCATCCATCCGACGCCGGAGGAGCGCGGCTTCGGCAGCTCCGACATCCTGCACATCGATCCCGAGGCGTGCATCGACTGCGGCGCCTGCGCCGACGCCTGCCCGGTCGACGCGATCTATCCCGCCGACAAGCTCGGCACCCGGGACAAGGTCTTCATCGACATCAACGCGGACTTCTACAAGAACAACCCGGATGTCCGGTCGGGCTGGGCGCCCATCGGCGAGGACTCGGAGTCGACGGTCACCTATCCGGACGTGCCGAAACTGCCTGCGGGACTCCGCGTCGCGCTGGTCGGTACCGGGCCCTCCGGCGGTTACGCGCTGCGCACGCTGCTCGATCGGACCGAGGCGCGGGTCACCGTGATCGACAAACTCCCGACGCCGGGCGGGCTCGTGCGCGCCGGGGTCGCCCCGGATCACCCGGGCACCAAGGGCGTGCTCCGCGGCTTCGACCTGCTCTACCGCGATCCCCGGGTCACGATGCTCACCAACGTGACCATCGGCGACGGTCGAGACCAGATCACGCCCGCCGAACTGGCCGAGCACTTCGACGCCGTGTTCTACGCGGTTGGCGCGAGTGAGTCACGGCGACTGGGCATTCCGGGCGAGGACCTTCCGGGCTCGACCTCGGCCACCGATCTGGTGGCCTGGTACAACGGGGTGCCCGGCGTCGACGCCGGGCCGCCGTTGCGTCGCGGAACCTCCGACGACCCGGCGATGGGCCGCGCGGTCGTCGTCGGTACCGGCAACGTCGCTCTCGACGTCGCGCGCATCCTGGTGTCGCCGCCGGAGCTGTTGGCCACCACCGACATCGCCGACCGTGCGCTGGACCTGCTGGCCGAGCAGAACGTGCACGAAGTGGTTCTGCTGGGTCGTCGCGATCAGGCCTCGGCGGCCTACACCGCGGCCGAATACCGTGCGCTGTCGGAGATCCCGGGCGTCGAGGTCGAGGTCATCGACGAGGTCGACGGTGCCGACCTCTCCAGGTTCCGTGAGCCGGCCGATCCGAATCGCCGCCGAATCGTGTTCCTGTTCCACAGCAGCCCCGAAGAGATCACCGGTGATTCGCAGGTCGAGTCCGTCACGGTCCGCACCGGCGAGGGACGTCACCACATCGCGACCGATCTCGTGGTGCGCTCGATCGGCTATCGTTCGACCCCGATTCCCGGGCTCACCTTCGACGATGCGCGTGGAGTCTTCAGCAACGTCGACGGCCGCCTCGTCGACGAGACGGGCGCGATCATCCCGGGCGGTTATGTGCTCGGCTGGGCCAAGCGCGGACCCAGCGGCGGGATCGGCGCCAACAAGATGTGTGCCACGCGAACCGTCGAGGACTTCCTCGCCGATGCCGCGGCGGGACGTATCCGACGCACCGATCGCGAACCCGGTGCGTTCGGCGCCCTGGTCCGCAAGCGCGTCGCGACGGTGATCGGCTACCGCGGAATGCGTGCCATCGATCGACGTGAACGGCGTCGGGGCCTCGAGCAGGGGCGGCCGCGGGTGAAGTTCACCCAGGTCGCCGAGATGGTCGGCGCCGCCGGGTGGCGCCGGACCTGAGGTCCATCGTCGGCGCGGAATCCCTCCGCGCCGACGCTCGACCGTGGCACGATCGGGGTTCGGTGCATGTCGAGGGAGGCGCGATGACGACGACCGATACCGACCAGAAGTGGCGCGAGCGATCGTTGCTCGTGGTCTTCGTGGCTGCGCTGGTGACCCAGAACGCCATCGCGATTCCCTACGTGCGAAGTAACGGTCCCGAGTCGGTGAAGGACTTCTTCGTCGGCGACATCCTGAGGACGACTCCGGGCCGGTTCGCGATGGTGGACCTCACCTTCGTCGTCATCGGCTTTCACCTGTGGGCCTTCGCCGAAGCCCGCCGGCTCCGCATCCTGCCGTGGTGGGCCGCGTCGGTGGTGCTGACCTTCGGGGTGGGTATCGCCACCGCGATCCCGTTCTTCTTCCTCGCGCGGGAGCGTGCGCTCGGCGCGCGATAGTCCCGTTGCCCGCGCTCTCCTCGGCGGGCGGGCCCGGTGAGAACCAGACAACGTCGCCGTAACACCGAGGCAAGTCGCATTTCATGCGCCTCGCGGATAGTGGCGACATGTCGAGCACTCCACGTTTTCTGCAGGGTGTCCATGCGTTCGCCGGCTCGGGTCTGTCCAAGCCGGGGCCGATCGACGCGTCACTGACCTTCGTCGTGCCGTCGGGAATGACGGCTCAGCCGTTGTACTTTCGCGGCGGTAACAGCTCCGACGAACTCATCTGCGTGACCCTCGTGCGCGACGGCACCCCGATGCGGATGTTCCCCATGGGGGCGAAGTCGTCGGTCAATGTGCCGTTGCGGGTCGTCGAGGACGTGGAACCCGACAGCACACTGGAACTGCTGCTCGCGGCGCCCGAGGGGGCGAGCGGCGAGGTTGTCGTCGACTTCGGGATGGTCGTCTTCTGATGGGCGGCGAGTACGCGACGCCTGACCGGGAGGCGGTCCGCAGGCTGGTGGTGGTCGGCAACGGCATGGCCGGCGCGCGCACCGTGGAGGAGATCATCTCCCGGGGAGGCCGGGATCAGTTCGACATCACCATGATCGGCGATGAGCCGTACGGCAACTACAACCGGATCATGCTCAGTCACGTGCTGGCCGGTGAGGCCGCGGTCGACGACGACGATCTGATGCTCAACCCGATGGCGTGGTACCGGGAGAACGACGTCACTCTCCACTCCGGTGATCGTGCCGAGTCGATCGACCGGTTCGCCAAGACGGTGACCTGCGCGAGCGGACGGGTCATCGGATTCGACGTGCTGATCGTCGCCACCGGGTCCCACACGTTCTTCCCGAACATGGACGGACTGCGCGAGTCCGACGGCCGGCTCGCGCGCGGGGTGTTCGGCTTCCGCACCATCGAGGACACCAACGGCATGCTGCAGATGGCGGCGTCTCGTGACGACGTGCGCGCGGTGGTGATCGGCGGTGGGTTGCTGGGACTCGAAGCCGCTTATGGCCTTCGGACGCAGGGGCTGGCCGTCGACGTCGTCCACTCGCCCGGGCATCTGATGAACCAGCAACTCGACGAGCGCGGCGGCAAGGTGCTGCGCAACCAGATCGAAGCGCTCGGGGTCGGTGTCCACACCGGCAAGCGGACCACCGCGGTCCTGCGCAACGACGACGGGACCGTTGCCGGTGTCGGTTTCACCGACGGGGATTCGCTGCCCGCCGACATGATCGTCGTGACCGCCGGCATCCGCCCCAATGTTGAGATCGCCCGCGGCGCGGGCCTGGTCGTCGAACGCGGAATCGTCGTCGACGATCAGATGCGTTGCGAGGACGAGGCGTTCATCTACGCGGTCGGCGAATGCGCGCAGCACCGCAGCGAGGTGTACGGTCTGGTCGCGCCGCTGTGGGAGCAGGCGGTGGTGCTAGCCGACGTGCTGACGGGCGCGAATCCGGCTGCGGAGTACCATGGTTCGCGCCTGACCACCAAGCTCAAGGTCGCCGGCGTCGACGTCGCGGCCATGGGTGTCAAGGGCCCCGAACGCGAGGACGACGAGTTCGTCCAGTTCTACGAACCGCGCAACGGCGTCTACAAGAGTGTGGTGGTCCGCGACAACAAGCTCATCGGAGCGATGCTGTTGGGGGACATCTCGAAGGTCAATTTTCTCACCCAGGCATTCGACGACAAGGTCCCGTTGCCGGACGAGCGCATCTCGATGCTGTTCGACCTGGGCACGCCCAGCGCCGAGACCGGGGCGGCCGAACTCGCCGACGACGTGCAGGTGTGCAACTGCAACGGGGTCACCAAAGGTGACATCGTTGCCTGCGTCGCGTCGGGGTGCACGAGCGTGGGGGATGTGTGTGCGAAGACCCGCGCCGGCAAGGGTTGTGGGTCCTGCAAGGGTCTCGTCGCCGACATCGTCGAACTGGCCGCGGGCGACGCGCTCACCGCCGACGCTTCGGCCGACTGGTACGTACCGGCGATCCCGTTGACGAAACCCGAACTCATCGCCGCCATCCGACGGCAGAACCTCCGGTCGGTCAGCGAGGTGTTCGACAAACTCGCACCCGATGGTGAGGACGCGACGGCCAAGATGCCGCTCGCATCGCTGTTGCGGATCATCTGGGGCTCGGACTGGAAGCGCGAACCCGGCGCACTGTTCGTCAACGACCGTGTGCACGCCAACATCCAGCGCGACGGCACGTTCTCGGTGGTGCCCCAGATGAAGGGCGGGGTGACCTCGCCCGATCAGTTGCGCAAGATCGCCGACGTCGCCGAGAAGTACTCGATACCGATGATCAAGGCGACCGGTGGACAACGACTGGACCTGCTCGGCGTGAAGAAGGAAGACCTGCCGAAGGTCTGGGAAGATCTCGGCATGCCGTCGGGGTACGCCTACGGCAAGAGTTTCCGAACCGTGAAAACCTGTGTCGGAACCGATTACTGCCGATTCGGACTCGGCGATTCGACACAACTCGGCATCGACATCGAGACCCGGTACCAGGGGCTGGAGTCGCCGGCGAAGCTCAAACTCGCGGTGACCGGATGCCCACGTAACTGCGCGGAGGCGCTGTGCAAGGACTTCGGCGTCGTCGCGATCGGCGACGGCAAGTGGGAGATCTACGTCGGTGGCGCCGCAGGCGCGCACATCCGCAAGGGTGACCTGCTCGCGACGGTCGACTCGGCCGACGAGGTGATCCGGTTGTGCGGCATCTTCATCCAGTACTACCGCGAGCAGGGCAAGTGGCTGGAGCGCACATACTCATTCGTGCCGCGCATCGGCATCGACGAACTCCGCGCGATCATCGTCGACGACCGTGACGGACTGGTGGCGGGGTTACAGGAGGGGATCGACGCCGCAGTCGAGGCCTACGTCGATCCCTGGCTCGATCGCGCCGAACCGAAGTCGCCCGCACAGTTCACGTCGGCGCTGCCGCTGCTTCCGCTGCCCCAGGTGCCGGTCCGATGACCAGCGTGTCGGTGGACGCCGGCGTCGTCGTCGGTCCCATCGCGGATCTGCAGATCGGCGAGAGTCGGGCATATGCGGTGCAGGACAGACAGGTCGCGGTGTTCCGGCTGACCGACGGGACCCTGCGCGCCACCGACGCCGTCTGCCCTCACCGCGGGGGACCGCTCGCCGATGGCCAGTTCGATCTGGGCAGGGTCGTCTGCCCGTTGCACCAGTACGCCTTCGGGCTCGCCGACGGTCGATGTACCACGGACGGAATCGGTTCCGTCGGCGTCTACCGGGTCGAGGAGCGCGGCGGGGACATCGTGCTCTGGTTGGATAGCGCTCCCTGAGGAGCGATGGCGACCATCGGAATGCTCCTGAGGTGTGATGGTGACCATCGAATGCTCCCTGAGGAGCGAGCTTGCGAGGGCCCCATCCTGCTCCCTGAGGAGCGAGCTTGCGAGCGTCCCATCCTGCTCCCTGAGGAGCGAGCTTGCGAGCGTCACGAAGGGTCTGGGCGACTGCTCACCGAGATGCTCCCCTTGGCGCGACTCGAGAGTTGACGAAGGAGTTCGACGTCTCCGTCGATCAGGGCACGCTTCTTCGCAACGTGACCACCCGTGGATGCGTCGCTCGATCGCGTAAGCGTCCTGCAACTCTAGTTCAGCCGCCCACATGAGCTTCACCGGGCGTCGTCGGGATGTGAACCCGACTTGCGCGGAACTGTGCTGTTGCAGTCGCTTGTCAAGATCGCGCGTGCTCCCGACGTAGAACAAGCTGTCGGCGCACTCGAGTAGATAGACCCATGCCATCCGCCCATCCTCGGGGCACATGTGAACCAATGACGGCATGCGTACAGCTCTGTGTATGGACGAGTCGCTTCATCGATGCTTGTACACACCGCCGGATGAAAGTGTTGTCAGTTCGGATCGTGTGGTTGCGAGGACCCTTCGTGACGGCCCTCCGCAGGCTCCGGGCCTCCTCAGGGAGCGGTAGGGGTTGCGGCTGTCGGGCATTGCGCAGGGAGCGGTGGGAGGTTGTGGGTGTGGTTGCGAGGACCCCTTCGTGACGCTCGCAAGCTCGCTCCTCAGGGAGCAGAGGGGGTCGCTCTTCGCACCTCAGGGAGCGGTGGGGGTCGCTCCTCGCACCTCAGGGAGCATGGGGGTCGCTCCTCGCACCTCAGGGAGCATGGGAATCAGTACACGTCTCGCACGTACCGCTTGTCGGCGGCGAGTGCCTTGACGTAGGATTCCGCACTCGCGGGGGATCGGCGACCGTGCTGCGCGACAATGCCTTTCAGTGTTGCGTCGACGTCCTTGGCCATCTTCGTCGCGTCCCCGCAGACGTACACGTGGGCGCCGTCGTGCAACCACTGGTAGAGCTCCTCGCCGTGCTCGCGCATCCGATCCTGCACGTAGATCTTGCGGTCCTGGTCGCGTGAGAAGGCGACGTCGAGGCGGGTCAACACTCCGTCACCGAGCATCGCCGTCAGCTCGTCGCGGTAGTAGAAGTCGGTGGCCGAGTACTGCTCGCCGAAGAACAACCAGTTCTTTCCGTTGTGCCCCAACGCCTCACGCTCGCGCAGGAACCCGCGGAACGGGGCGATGCCGGTACCGGGACCGATCATGATCATCGGGGTGTCGGGATCGGCCGGCGGACGGAAGTGACTGGTCGACGTCACGAAGACACCGATCTCGTCGTCGGCGCGGTCGGCGAGGAAGGTCGAGCAGACGCCGCCCCGGGGTGTCCCGAACAGGTTGTAGCGCACCGCCGACACCGTCAGCTGGACTTCGTCGGGACTTTCCACGGGGCTCGAGGAGATCGAATACGAACGCGGCGACATCGGTTTGAGGACCTGCATCCACTCCTCGACGTCGGCGGCGACGGGGTGATCGGCCAGGATGTCCACCGACTGACGTCCCCACGCCCACTCGGTGAACGGCTGCTTGTTCCCGGCGGCGATCAGGGTCTTGAGGTCGGCGGAGCCGGCTCGTTCGGCGACGAAGCGGACGAGATCGGGTGTCACACGGGCGAACTCGATCCGCTCCCGCAAGGCGTCGTGCAGGGGCAGGTTCTCGCCGGCCACCGTCACCGACGCGCCGGCGTCGAGACCGGTGCGCTCGAGGAATTCCCCGACGAGTGCGGGATCGTTGCGTGGCCACACCCCCAGCGCGTCACCGGCCTGATAGGACAGGGTGTCGGCGGGGAGATGAAAGCCGAAGTTCCGCACGTCTTTCCGCGACCCGTCGGAGTTGAGTCTGACGTTCCGGACGAGCGAGGTGAGCAGGGGCTTCTTGCGCGAGTAGGCCGGCGCGGATCGCACCGACGGTGCCGCCGCGGAGTCGGCCGGTTCGCTGACCACGGTCACCCGGTCGTCGTCGACCCCGGAGGTGGGCGCCCGGTTCGACATGCTGATCGCCCGGATGACCTCGGTCAACCAGCCGCCGGCCGTCTCCTCGAAGTCGGGTTCGCAGTCGACGCGATCGAGCAGGCGGCGTCCACCCAGTTCGCCGATGCGGGTGTCGAGATTGCGTCCGTGTCCGCAGAAGTCGTCGTACTTGGAGTCGCCGAGCGCCAGCACCGCGTAGTCGACCCCGGTCAGGTCGGGAGCGTCGTCGGAGTTCAGGGCATCCCAGAAGGATGTGCCGTTGTCCGGTGGGTCGCCGTCTCCGGTGGTCGAGGTGACGAACAGGGCGGTGCCCTTCAATTCGCCGACCTCGACGTCGTCCATGGATCGGGCATCCACTCGCAGACCACTGGCCTTCACCCGTTCGGCCGTTTCCACGGCGAGTTCCTCGGCGTTGCCCATCTGCGACGCCCACAGCACGGTCACGGTGTCGGTGTCCGGCACCGTCGACGACGAATCTCCCTGGGCTGCACCCGTATCAGGCGCCACGGTGCCCCGGGAGTACAGGCCCGCGAGCACGCCCGACACCCAGACGCGCAGCTCGGCACCCAGTGGTGCATCGGCCGGAAGGACCGGACTGCCCGCGGGAGATGCACCCACCCCGGCCGCCAATCCGGCCAGATAGAGGCGTTCGGCCGGCGTCATCGGGGGCGGCGCCACCTCGGACACCCCCAGTGCTTCGGTCAGTCTCGTCGACCCGGCGGCGACGACCGGCGTGTCGTCGGCGTCTCCACGCGCAGCCGGTACCCGGATCAAGGTCACCGCGCACACCTTCAGCTCCGGCTGCTGCGAGAGCGGGTCCACCGCGTCGGACGTGACCGCGTTGATCGCGAGATGCTCGCCGAAGACGTCGTTCCAATGGAACGGCACGAAGCAGTTGCCGGGCCGGACGCGGTCGGAGATCCGCGCGGGCAACACCGCCCGGCCCCGCCGGGACGCGACCTCGACCTTGTCCGCGGCTGTGATGCTCAGCCGGTCGGCATCGTCCGGGTGGATCTCGACGAAGGGCTCCGGATTCAGTTTGTTCAGCTTGGCCACCCGTCCGGTCTTGGTCATGGTGTGCCACTGATGCGGCAACCGGCCCGTGTTGAGCAGGAACGGATAGTCGTCGTCGGGCATCTCGGCCGCGTCGAGGTGCGGGCGGGCGAAGAACTGCGCGCGGCGGGTCGGGGTGGCAAAGGCCAGCCGCGGCGTCGACCCGTCGTCGAGGCGGTGCAGGGTTTGGCTGCGACCGTCGTTGAGATACCGGATCGGGTTGCGGGCACCGCTGTCGGCCGGGTCGGCGGCGTCGTCGGAGACCGGTGGACACGGCCACTGCATCGGAGTCCGGCGGAGTCGGTCGTAGGTCACCCCGCGCAGGTCGTACCCGGTGTTCGGGTTCGCGAACCGCGTGATCTCCGCGAACACCTCTTCGGCGCTCGAGTAGTCGAAGGCGTCGGCGAAGCCCATCTCCGAGGCGATCCGCGCGATCATCTGCCAGTCCGGGATCGCCTGTCCGGGTGCGGCGAGCGCGGGTTCGAACAGGGTGAGGTTGCGTTCGGAGTTGACCATGACACCGGTCGACTCCGACCACAGGGTCGCGGGCAGGACGACGTCGGCGTACTGGTTGGTCTCGGTCTCGACGAAGGTGTCCTGGGCGATCACGAGTTCGGCGCGTTCGAGTCCCTCGATGACGGTCTTGCGATTGGCCACCGAGGCAACGGGATTGGTGCAGATGATCCAGCACGCCTTGATCTCACCGTCGGCCATGCGCTGGAACATGTCGATGGTGCCGCCACCGACGTCGGTGCGTAGCGTCCCGGCCGGGACACCCCAGATGTCCTCGACGAAGTCGCGATCCGCCGCGGACACCACCGAGCGCTGGCCGGGCAGGCCCGGACCCATGTAACCCATCTCGCGGCCGCCCATGGCATTCGGCTGCCCGGTCAGCGAGAACGGTCCGCTGCCGAGTCGGCAGATGGCACCGCTGGCGAGGTGGAGGTTGATGAGCGCGTTGGTGTTCCACGTCCCGTGGGTGGACTGGTTGAGACCCATGGTCCAGCAGCTCATCCAGTTGGCTGCGTTCCCGATGAGGTCGGCGGCCGCCCGCAGGTCGGCTGCCGGTATCCCGGTGATCGATTCGACGACCTCCGGCGGGTACTGGGCGGCGAACTCGGGGATCTGGTCGAAGCCGTCGGTGAAGGACTCGATGAACTCGGAGTCGGTGTGGCCGTTCTCGATGAGCAGATGGAGCAGACCGTTGAGGAAGGCGAGGTCGGTCCCGGACCGGATCTGCAGGAACAGATCGGCTTTGTCGGCGGTCGCCGTGCGTCGCGGGTCGACGACGATCAGATTGGCTCCGGCTTTGACGCGGTCCATCATGCGCAGGAACAGGATCGGGTGACAGTCGGCCATGTTGGCGCCGATGACGAGGAAGACGTCGGCGTGGTCGAAGTCCTGATACGACCCGGGCGGCCCGTCCGAGCCGAGTGACAACTTGTACCCGGTCCCGGCGCTGGCCATGCAGAGCCGCGAGTTCGACTCGATCTGGTTGGTGCGCAAGAACCCCTTGGCCAGTTTGTTCGCCAGGTACTGCGCCTCGAGCGACATCTGGCCCGAGACGTACAGGGCCACCGCGTCGGGCCCGTGCTCGTCGATCACGGTGCGAAGCCGGCGAGCCGTGTCGGTGATGACGTCGTCGAGTTCGGCGGGCCGGAGCTGACCGCCGCGATCGTCCCGCACGAGGGGAGTCGACAGGCGTCCGCCGGCCGAGAGCATGTCCGCGGTCGTCGACCCCTTGGTGCACAGGCGGCCGAAATTGGTCGGATGATCGGATCGTCCGATCGTCTTGGTGACCCGGTCGGAGTCGTCGTCGAGCTTCATCTCCATGCCGCAGCCGACGCCGCAGTAGGCGCACAGCGACATCACCGATGGGGACACGACAGAACGAGTCGGGGCAGGGACGGTCACGGGTTCCAGCGTCTTAGGTCGATGTTTCGCGACCCGAAGCCCGGCGTTACGCATCCATCAACTTGACCTCACAGGACTCGGTCCCGGATGTGAAAGGGTGCGAGAACCGCAGGTGAGCGACGAGACCGTCACTCGAACGAGCGGGTTTCGGCGTTGCTCAGCCGGATCTCAGCCGGGGTGGATAAGACTGTATCCATGCGCATCCTCGTGGTCGATGACGATCGGGCCGTCCGGGAGTCGTTGCGACGGTCGCTCACCTTCAACGGCTACAGCGTCGAGACCGCCGGCGACGGCATCGAGGCACTCGAGAAGATCCTGGCCGACCGGCCCGACGTGGTCATCCTCGATGTCATGATGCCCCGTCTCGACGGTCTCGAGGTGTGTCGCCGACTCCGTTCCGCCGGTGACGACCTCCCCATCCTGGTCCTGACCGCCCGTGACTCGGTGTCCGAGCGGGTGTCGGGCCTCGACGCCGGGGCCGATGACTACCTGCCGAAACCGTTCGCCCTCGAAGAACTCCTGGCCCGGTTGCGGGCGCTGCTGCGTCGTGCGTCACCCGACGACGACGCGGACTCGGAAACCCTCACCTTCGCCGATCTCTCGCTCGACCCCGTCACCCGTGACGTCACCCGAGGCGAGCGTCCGATCAGCCTGACCCGCACCGAGTTCGCCCTGCTCGAGATGCTGATGGCCAACCCGCGCCGCGTGTTGTCGCGCAGCCGCATCCTCGAAGAGGTGTGGGGATACGACTTCCCGACGTCGGGCAACGCCCTCGAGGTCTATGTCGGGTATCTGCGGCGCAAGACCGAGGCCGACGGTGAGCCACGACTGATCCACACCGTGCGCGGCGTCGGATATGTACTCCGGGAGACGCCGCCCTAGTGATGGGGAAGTCGTCGAACCCCGCGTCACGTCCGAGGACGCGGGATCTCCTCCGCGACCGGGTCACCCGGGCGATCACGGGGCACAGCGCCGGTGACGGATCCGACGAGAAGGAGATGCGCGCGCCGATGCCGCTGATGCGCGCGGTGTCGCTGCGGACCCGGGTGACGATCCTGTCGGCGACCGTCGTCCTGGTCTCGGTGAGCCTGATGGCGGCCGCCGCGTACTTCGTCGTCTACCGCGCGATGTACAACGACGTCGACCAGCAGCTCGAGAGTCGCGCCGACGGGATGGCCGCGCTCGCCCGAGCGGGGGTGCTGCGCACGCAGCCCGAACAACTGGTGGCGGGCACGGTGTTCTCCACCAACATCTCGATCGCGCTGGTGACCCCCGGCGGCGAGACATATCTGATCGGCCAGGTGCCCTTCGACGACGTCGAGCGCGGCATCGTCCGATCGCCGTCGGTGCCCGGCTCGACGCAGCAGAGCTTGCGCACCACGCGAAACCAGCGAGTCCTGACGCGCAAACTCGACGACGGCAATACCCTCGTGCTCGCGCAGAGCCTGATCCAGACCGACCGGGTACTCAAACGTCTGGCCTGGGTGCTGTTCGTGGTCGGCTGCGGCGGGGTCGCGCTGGCCGCCCTGGCCGGGACGACGGTGGCGCGCGCCGGACTCCGGCCGGTGGCCCGGCTCAACCGGGCTGTGGAGCGGGTCGCCCGAACCAACGACCTCACACCCATCCCGGTCACGGGCAACGACGAATTGGCCAAGCTCACCGCGAGTTTCAATGCGATGCTGCGCGCCCTCGACGAATCACGGGACCGGCAGGCGCGTCTCGTCGCCGACGCCGGCCACGAACTGCGAACCCCCCTGACCTCCTTGCGGACCAACCTGGAGCTGTTGATCGCGGCGAGCCGACCGGGCGCCCGAGCCGTACCCGAGGACGACATGATCGACCTGCGGGCCGACGTGGTGGCGCAGATCGAGGAGTTGTCCACGCTGGTGGGCGATCTCGTCGATCTCGCACGCGAGGACGCCCCCGAGGTGGTGTACGAGGAGGTCGACGTCGCCGAGATCGTCGAACAGGCCCTCGAGCGAGTTCGACGGCGCCGCAACGACGTCGAATTCGAGGTCGATCTCTCGCCGTGGTTCGTCTTCGGCGAGGCGCACGGCCTCTCGCGCGCAGTGCTCAACGTTCTCGACAACGCGGCCAAGTGGAGCCCGCCGGGTCGGACGGTGAGTGTCGGCCTCACCCAGGTCGGGATGTCGAGTGCGCAGCTCACCGTCGCCGACGCCGGCCCCGGAATCCCCGAGGAGGACCGCGGTCTCGTGTTCGAGCGGTTCTATCGGTCCACCCAGTCGCGGTCGATGCCGGGATCGGGCCTGGGACTGGCGATCGTGCGTCAGGTGGTCGAACGACACGGCGGCACCGTGGTGGCCGACACGTCGCCGCTGGGGGGAGCGCTGATCCGGATGACCCTGCCGGGCCGGGCAACTGCCGCGGAACCATCCCCGCAGGTGATTCGTCAGTAGAGGAGAAGCGGTGACATCGGCGCCGACGACTCAGCTGCCGGCGACGGCGAACGGCTCCGTACGCACCCGGTGTGACCTGGTCATCGATAGGGTTGACTGAAGGCGCAGTTCGGGTACACGGCCGAGGAATCGGTCCCGGCCCGTCCATCGGAACAGATCAGCACCGGCTGCACAGACGAGCACGAGCACACGGCCGGACCGACGAGGAAGAGACGAAGATGACGACTGGCGGTTCGCACGGTGACGGTTCCTACGGGGGCGGTCAGCACGGGGATGGTCAACCCGGTGGCGATCAGCACGGTGGCGGTCAACCCGGTGGCGGCC
Source organism: Gordonia sp. ABKF26 (assembly GCF_041103195.1). Classification (NCBI taxonomy): domain Bacteria; kingdom Bacillati; phylum Actinomycetota; class Actinomycetes; order Mycobacteriales; family Gordoniaceae; genus Gordonia; species Gordonia sp. ABKF26. Next base: position 4,484,344 of record NZ_JBGCVZ010000003.1, on the reverse strand, counting down.
GGCCTGCCGGGGCCCACCACGCGGCGCCCGGGAACGAAGCGTCATCGCCGGGTGGTTCGTTCGGCCCGCCGTCCGGGTCCTTCCCCGCACCGGGCGGCCGGCCCGGTTACCCCGGCAGCAATGCGCCGACGTCGTCGTACGGCCGACCCGGCACGAGTCCGTTCCCGCCTCAGGGCCCCTACGGTCCGGGTCCCGCGTACGGACAGTCGGGGCCGGCGCCCTATGGCGCGCAGCTCGGCTCGCAGCCCGGCATGCCGGGCCAGGGCGCGGACGGCTCGTCGGCCGCGCCCACCAAGAAGAAGGGGGGCGGCGGACGCCTCGTCGCCCTGGGAGTGGGTGCCCTCGTGCTCGCGTTGGTCGCGGGCGGTGCGGGCGGTGTCGCCGGATACAACCTGGCCGATTCCGACGGCGGTTCCAGCACCAGCAGCGGCCCGCTGGGCGGCGATCCCGGCAATGGCAACACGGCCCCGGTGGCCGCGCCGGCCGGTTCCGTCCAAGAGGTCGCGGCCCGGGTCACCCCGTCGGTGGTCTCCATCGAAGTCGCCTCCGGCGGGGCGATGGGCTCCGGCTCGGGGGTGGTGCTCAGCGACGACGGCGTCATCATGACGAACAATCACGTCGTCAGTGCCGGCGGCGACGGCCCGGCATCGCGCGTCGCGGTCAACTTCGCCGACGGTTCGCGATCGCAGGCCCGTGTCCTCGGCGCCGACCCCATCTCCGACATCGCGGTCATCAAGGTCGACCGCGACGACCTGACACCGATCACCGTCGGCAACTCGAACAATCTCGCCGTCGGGCAGGACGTGATCGCGATCGGCTCGCCCCTCGGACTCGCGGGGACCGTCACGACCGGGATCATCAGCGCACTCAATCGGCCGGTGCTGACGTCGCGTGACCCCGGAACCAACACCACCTCGGTCATCGACGCCATCCAGACCGACGCCGCGATCAACCCCGGCAACTCCGGCGGCGCACTCGTGAACGCTCGCGGCGCGCTGATCGGGATCAACACCGCCATCGCCACCCTCGGTGGGGGCGAGGAGCAGGCCGGTGGCAGCATCGGACTCGGGTTCGCGATCCCGATCGACCAGGCCATCCGGGTGGCCCGGGAACTCGAATCGACCGGCAAGGCCACCCACGCCAACATCGGGGTGTCGGTACGGCCGAGTGGAGCGTCCGACGCACCGGGTGCCGTGGTCACCGCGGTGACGCCCGGCGGCCCGGCCGCAAGCGCGGGCATCCCCGACGACGCGGTCATCACCAAGGTCGACGACCGCGTCATCTCTTCCGGGGACGCGCTCGTGGCCGCGGTCCGGTCGCACGCCCCGGGCGACACGGTCAGCGTCACCTACGTGGACAACGGTGCGACCAAGACCGCCCAGGTGAAGCTGGGGACGCTCGAGGTCGGCTGAGGGGGTGATCGTCGGCGGGACCGTCCCCGCCGGCGAGGACAACTGCATCGAGGAGGCTGCGTCGACGACCGCCCAGGGCGGCGGCGCAGCGCAGCACGAAAGACCGTTTCGACGGTCCCACCCATAGAAAGGGCCTGTCATGTCCGACGCTGCTTCGCGCAAGCCGGGTAACACCGTCGTCTCCGCCGAGAACGACATCGACGAGAACTCGCTGGACGTCCGCCTCGCGGGCGGGCCGGGACCGGTCGATCCCGCGGACGTGGTCGCCGCCGATGCCGCGGCGCGTGAATTCGTCGCCCGCCACGAGCAGGCCACCCATCGTCCCCAGGGTGAGGAGATCGGCCGCGCGCTGGTCGTCGTGGTCGACGACGAAGCGGCCCACGGTGAGGATCAACGACTTCTCGGCCCGCTCGTGAGCGAGTTGCTCGCCGAGGCCGGGTTCCACGTGGACGCCGCTGTCGTGGTCTCGGGCGACGAGGTGGAGATCCGCAACGCGCTCAACACCGCGGTGATCGGCGGTGTGGACCTCGTGGTGTCGGTGGGCGGGGTGGGTGTCGGCGCGCGCGATGTGACGCCGGAGGCCACCGAACCGCTCCTGGATCGACGTCTGCGCGGCATCGAAGAGGCCGTTCGCAGCTCGGGCCTCGCCGCAGGAGCCACCGACGGCGGACTTTCGCGCGGCCTGGTCGGAATCAGCGGCCAGACACTCGTGGTGAATCTGGCCAACTCGCGCGCGGCCGTCCGTGACGGGATGGCGACCGCCGCGCCCCTCGCCAAGTACGTGATCGAGTCGATCAGCGAGTTCTGACCGGTTCGCTCTTCGGGCCGTTTCTGGGCTGCGAAATCTGTTCAGCAATGCTAAGAAAACACCTGGTTAACAGGGTGATGACCGCCTCTCGATTGGACGTCTGACCCGGTGGCACACGATCCCACAGACCCGGAGAAATCCGCGATGAGCAGCGATGATGACGCCGCGCAGCACCGGGCTGCGCGGCGTCGTCGCCTCGACTCGGTGTTCGGGGACGACCTCCCTGAACTGACTTCAGACGAGAGTGACCAACATCACACAGGGCATTCTAAGGATTGGTTCGAGGCGCAACGACCGCCTCATCACGGGTGAGCGGGGCGCGCTCGCACGCGGGCACAGCAGGGTGTTTTCCTGTCGTTAACTTTCGACTTTCGATCGCTGGCGAATCCGGTATTCACGATGGTGCGTGGCCTGTTCGTGACACGCTCGAGTCCTCCTGTTGCCCCACTTGAGACCCCTCCGATAACGTTCGGCTCGACGACACGCCGGTCCCCAGAGTCGGGGACCGGGGGTAGTCCTGCGATCTGTCGCGAGTGACAACGCAGCAGTGACCAGGAATTCGATGGATTCTTAACGACAGCTAAGACATGCGTAAGAGCTGGCTTGGTGGTAACTGTGTGGAAGCCCATCGAACGTCGTGGGTCATGACTTGCGGGTGTGAGTGCATTCCGCGGGGTAACAGCCGAATCCTGTGAGAGGGAACGAATGAGCAAGTTCAGCAAGCTTGGGCTGCGCCGCGCCGCGGGCGCGGTCGCGATCGCCTCGGCCGCGGTCGTGGGCCTGGCCGGCATGGGTGCCGGTGAAGCCGCGGCAGTGAAGCTGCCGAATGGTTACAAGAACGCGACCGGCATCGACGGCGAGTCGATCCAGACCTGGCGTACCGCCGAGAGCGCGTACCCGATCCCGACCGTCGCGAACAACCCCGCATCGCGCGGATTCGTGATCTCCGGTACCTACTCCGGCAAGGCGTCAGCGGGCGTCGGCGGCAACCTGGCCGTGAAGTACATCGTCGGCTGCCAGGTCGACGTCAGCGGCATCACGCTTGACCTCGGTGGCGTGATCAGCCTTTCCGCGGCCACGCTGTCCGGATCGCTGAGTCTGCCGCTGGCGCCCGGCCAGGTTGCTGTTGTCAGCATCACCGACAAGGACTACTCCGACTCCGGTGTCGCTGCTGTCCAGCTGTCGCAGCTCTCGTTCAATCTGAACCAGTGCGGCGGCTACGCTTCGGCCCGCTCGGCTGTCAAGACCATCGGTGCCAAGGGTTACAGCACCGATGACGGCAAGCTGAGCGGCGAGGGCACCCTCATCCAGTCCACCCTGTACGGCAAGCCCTTCACCATCGGTTGATTCGGGCGCAGATAACCAGCTCCACCTGACTTGTCTGCCCTGAGCAGATCGATATTCCACGAAGGGGAATCATGAAGAAGAACATCACGCGTCGCGTGGTTGCGGCGGCCGGTATCACCGGTGCCGTCGCGATGGGCCTCACCAGCCTGGGCGCCGGCGGCGCCACCGCCGGCCCGCTCGCGGGTGGCACCATCACCAAGACCCTGGTCGATGGCACGCCCGTCACCGTTCAGCTGTTCGACGAGTACGTGAGCATCCAGCGTCCGATCAGCAATGTCCCCACCACCCGTGAGGGCTGGCTGTCGGGCAAGGTCCGCGTGACCGTCGGTGGCAAGGCCGAGGGTGGCTCGATCAAGGTCGGCTACGACGTCGGCTGCCAGGTCCATTTTGGTGGCGGCGAAGCGAAGGTTCCCGGCGCCGAGGCCGGGGTCGAATACGCCCCGGGTAACGTGACCGCCGGTGGCGGCCTGACACCCATCGACGACGACGACAACCTTTTCGGTGGCGGCGTCTCGCTCGGCCCGGGTGAGGTCAAGCGTCAGTGGCTGATCGACGAGACCTCCGGCGACAACACGGCGTACAAGGACTACAACCTGAGTGCTTACACCTTCAAGGGCCAGAGGGGCGGTGTCGCCTACAGCCAGGAGCAGTTCAAGATCGAGAGTTGCGCTGGTTACGCGTCGGCTCGCGCCTTCATCCAGGTGACCGTCAGCACCGACGCCGTCAAGGGTGTCGTGGCGCTGAACGGCAAGCCGTTCAGCCTCGGCTGATCGACTCTTTCTCTCCACGCCGCGGGGCGGGAATCCGAACGGATTCCCGCCCCGCGGTTTTTGGTTGGCGGCTGCTGCGGTGTCGCTGTGAGTCTCCTGTAACCGGCCTTCTCGCATGGTTTTTCGACGGTCATCGGTCGTAGTGTCGGTCGCGGCGGTCCCGTCCCGCCGGCGAGGAGTGAGAAATCAAGTGTGCACTGCAACCGAATCGAGAGCGGCCGACGGTCGAGCCGTGGCGGAGTCGGCGCCACCGATGCCGGGTCGTGACACCGGGCCGGCGGCGTTGTCCGTGCCGGCCACCGTCCGTCGGTTCGCTCCGCTGCTCGCCGGTCTGCGGTGGCAACTCGCGATCGCGGTGTTGTGCCACCTCGTGCAGGTGGGCACCACGGTCGTCACCGTCGCCCTGTTCGGTCACATCGTCGACGAGGTGCTCGTGTCCGGGGACCTCGGCGCGCTCTGGACACCGATGACGATCTGGGTCGGGGTGTCGATGCTCGGCGCGGGGTCGTCGTACGCCGGCGCGATGCTCACCGGAAACGTCACCGAGACGGTCCTGCTGCGCCTTCGCGATCAGTTGTATGCGCACACCCAGCGGCTCGCACCGCATGCGCGGAGCCGATTCGGAGGTGGAGACCTGGTGTCGCGCAACACCGGTGACGTCGAGGCGGTCGACAGTCTGTTGTCGTCGGGAGTGGTCGCCGGCGTCGTCGCGGCGGTGAGCGTGCTCGTCTACGGGCTCGCGGCATTCGTGACGAACTGGCAGCTGGCGCTGATCGCGGCGATCCTCGCGCCGCTGCTGTGGCTGATCGCCCGTCGATTCGGGACCGCGGTGAAACGCGCCTCGCGTCGGGAACGGGAGGCGGCCGGGCAGATCAGTTCGCTTGTCGCCGAGGGCATCGGCTCCATGGTGGCCTTGCAGGCCGACAATCAGACAGCGCGTCACCGGCACCGGGTCGCCGACCAGAGCCGCCGGTGGCGGGATGCCCGGATGTCGGAGCTACGGGCCGACGCCGCCTTCACCGAGGCCGTGACGGTCGTGGAGGTGCTGTGCATGATCGCCGTCATCGCGTTCGGGGCGTGGCAGATCTCCCGGGGCGAGGCGCAATTGGGCACACTGATCGCCCTGACCGGCTATCTCGGCTACCTCTACCCGCAGATCCAGACGCTGGGCGGTCTGGTCGTCGAGATCACGTCCGCGACCGCGAGTGCCGAACGGGTGGCCCAGGTCCTCGATGCGCCGATGGGTGCTGCCGACGAGCACCTCCTCGATCCCGGCCCCACCGAACCGAGTGTCGCCGCCCGGGCCCCTGCCGGCTCCGTGGTCGCGGACTCCGGCCCCGCGACCTTGTCACTGACCGGCGTGTCGTTCGCGTACCCGGACAGCAGGTCTCAGGTTCTCGAGGACGCCCACCTGGAGATCCGCGCGGGTGAGACGCTGGCGATCACGGGTCCGAGCGGCGCGGGCAAGAGCACCCTGACCTATCTGCTGTTGCGCCTGTACGACCCCGATGCGGGCACGATCCGGTTGAACGGCACCGACATTCGCGACCTCGACGCGGCCGGGTTACGGGCGCACCTGTCGGTGCTGCACCAGCAACCGGCCCTGATGCGCGGCACGATCGCCGAGAACATCCGCTTCGGTCTCGAGACCGCCACAGCGGCCGACATCAGCGCGGCCGCGAAGACCGCGGGCGCAGCCGAGTTCATCTCGAGAATGAGTGGCGGCTTCGACGCCGAGGTCGTCGAGCGAGGGGAGAACCTGTCCGGCGGTCAGCGACAGCGAATCGCGCTGGCGCGCACGGTCCTGCGGAACCGGCCGGTGCTCGTCCTCGACGAACCGACCACCGGTCTCGACGACGAGAGCGTCGGCGAGATCCTCCGGCCACTCGCGGAGATCGCGTCCACCCGGACCACGCTTCTCATCAGCCATGACCCGCGCGTTCTCGAGCTCGCCGACCGGCGAGTCGAGTTGCGCGACGGTCGTTTCCTCGCTGCCGGGCCGATGGGGCCGCGGCGAGCGAGGCGGGGGCTATCCGAGGGCGCGTTCGTAGAACGACCACGAACGGTGCAGCTGGTCCTGCCAGTACAGCCATGAGTGGGTGCCGGTCGGCGGGAGATCCACGGTCGCCGGGATGTTCAGCTCACCGAGACGGTTGAGGAGCTGGACGGTGCATCCGAGGGTGGCGCCCTCGATCACGCCACCGACGACGACCTGGTCGGCGAGGGTGTCCAGATCCTTCACGTACCGGGGATTGTCGTACTGCCCGGGCAGACCACCGGCATTGCTGATGTAGAGCTTCTGGCCGCGGAGTTTGGCGGCGTTGACCACCGGATCGTGGGCGCGCCAACCGGAACCGCCGTAGGGGCCCCACATGTTGGTGGCGTCGCCGTCGCCGCGGGTCTCCACGACGAGGCGGATGTACTCCTGTCCGAACGGATCCGACGTCGTCGGGCAGCCGCTGTAGGAGCCGACGGCCTCGTAGAGATCAGGGTGCTCGATGGCGAGGTTCAGCACCGACGTCGCCGACGACGAGATCCCACCGATGGCGTTGCGGCCCGAGGTGTTGTACGTGGCGTCGACGACCGCGGGCAGCTCCTTGCCCAGGAAGGTCGACCACTTGTGCACGCCGAGAACCGGATCGGGCTTCTGCCAGTCGGTGTAGTAGCTGTACTGTCCGGCGTTCGGGATCACCACGTACAGATTCTTGTTGCGGGTGAACTCGACGATGTCGGTCTTCTCCAGCCAGTTGGCGCGGTCCTCGCCGCCGCCCGCACCGTTGAGCAGGTAGAGCACCCCGCGCGGCTTCGACTCGTCGGCCGGCTTGATCACCGTGAGCGGAACATCGCGATTCATCGCGTCGGAATGCACCACGATGTCGGTGACACGGCCGGGTGAACCGGCGTCGACCAGTCGTGGTGCCGCGCTCGCCCCACCGGTCAGCGGGGCGACGAGCGAGACGCTGAGGGCGACGACTGCCGCCAACCCGAGCCTGCGCAGACTGCTGTACACGTTTCCTCCTGATCGGGAGACGACGGACCGGTGACCCGACCCGCGCTGGCTCCTGCCTTCTGTCACGGGTTCGACCCCGTGTCCGGACCGTTCGGACTGCTGCCGTCCACCCGCTCGTCGTCCCGAGTGGCCTCACCCGGACCGCCCGGCGCCAGTCCGCACCGCCGGGCGTAGATGCCGCCCGCGGCGATCAGTTCCTGGTGGGTCCCGGCCTCGGCAATCACCCTATCCTCGAGCACGACGATCGTGTCGGCCAACGCGGCGGTCGCCATGCGGTGGGTGATCAGCAAGGTGGTGGTCCCCGCCCGCAGGCGGTGCAGGGCGCGTTGGACGAGCAGCTCGGTACGGGGGTCGGCAGCGCTCGTCGCCTCGTCGAGGATCAGGATCTTCGGCGACGACGCGATCGCGCGCGCGACGGTGACCAGCTGTTTCTCGCCCGCGCTGAGGTTCTCGGATTCTTGACCGATGATGGTGTCGATGCCGTTCGGCAGTGCGGCGACGATCTGCGCGACGTGGCTGTCATCGAGTGCGGCGTCCACCGCCCGCCCGTCGTCGATGCCGAAGGCGATGTTCTCGCGGACGGTTCCGGTGAACAGCCACGGCTCCTGGGTGACGACGGCCATGTCGGTGCGAACCTGCTGCGGTCCGAGTTCGGTGAGGTCGACGCCGTCGATGGTGATCGATCCGCGGCTCGGTGTGTAGAACGCCTGCAGGAGGTTGGTGAGGGTGGTCTTGCCCGACCCGGTGGTTCCGACCACGGCGGTGGTCGTGCCGGGCGCCATGCGGAAACTCACCGACCCGAGGACGGGGTTGTCCTCGTCGTACGCGAAAGCCACGTCGTCGAAGACGATCTCGGGTGGGAGCTGGTGCCGGCCGGATGAGGCGGGTATCGGCACGCCGGTGTCGACCCCGACGTCCTCGGGGGCCTCGAGCACCTCGCGGACCTTGCTCGCCGACACCGTTCCGGACTGGACCTTGGTGACGAAGCCGGCGAGCTCGCGGACCGCACTGGTCAGCTGTTGCGCGAACACGACCACGACCTGGGCCGCGCCGAGACTCAGATGGCCGTCGACCACCATGATCCCGCCGAGGACGGCCAGGACGAGGAACACCAGGGCATTGACCGCGGTCAGCACGGAGGGCAGTGAACCGCCGATCCACTGGGCGGAACGGACCGAGGAGAAGAGGCTGTCGTTGAGGTCGCGGAAACGACGTGCCGCAGTCGGTTCGGCGTTGTAGGCCTGCAGCATCCGGCGCGCGCTGAGCTCCTCCTCGACGTGACCGGTCAGGGCGGCGGTGGTCGTCCACCGGGACTCGAGGTGCGGCCGCGCCCGGCGGGCGAGCAGGACCGCGGCCAGCGCCGACACGGGCGCGGCGACGAGAGCGACGCCTGCCAGGACCGGGGAGATGACGAACAGCACGGCGGTGACGACGACGAGCGTCAGGGCATTCGTCGGGACGGTCACCAGCACCGGGGCGATCACGGTGGCGGCGTTGTCGGTGTGCGCCGTCAACTTGCTCACCAGCGCACCGCGTTTGGTGTTCTCGAAGTAGCGCAGCGGCAGCCGGTGGATCTTGTCCTCGATCCGGGCGCGGAGTCCGGCCACCGACCGCTGCACGGCGACGGTCAGCAGCTGGCCCTGGGCGAGGCTGCAGGCCGCGGCGGCCACGAACACCACGATCTGGACGCCGAGCAGGGTCCAGAGCAGCCTCCAGTCCATCGTCGCCTCGCCGACCGTGCCGTCGACGATGACGTTGGTGATCGCGCCGAACAGGATCGGTGCGACCACGCCTGCGACGGCCGCCAGGATGGCGAAGAGGGAGATCGCGGCACCACGACCCCGGCTCAGGTCGAGCTGCCGCACGATCCAACGCAGGGATCCGTCCGGCCCGGTCGTCTTCGGCGACGGAGTCGGTCGCCGGCCCTCGGTGGGTGCGCCCGGCCGCGTCTGCGACCGCTGGTCAAGCATTGGTCACCGCCTGTGCGTAGGCGATCTCCCGGTAGATCTCGCTGCGGTCCCGCAGCACGGAGTCGGTGCCCAGGTCGACGATTCGTCCGGCGTCGAGCACCGCGATGACGTCGGCTCGCTGCACCGATGACACCCGCTGCGCGGCGAGCAGGACCGTCGCGTCCGGATCGGCCCGCCGCAGGCGGTCGATGATCGCGGCCTCGGTGTCGACGTCGAGGGCGCTGAAGGGGTCGTCGAGCACGTACAGCGACGGCCGGCGGAGCACCGCGCGGGCCAGCGCCAGCCGTTGACGCTGACCGCCGGAGAAGTTGCGTCCCTCCTGCGACACCGCGGCCTCGAGAGCGCCGGGACGCGTCGAGACGAAGTCGGTGGCCGCGGCGACCTCGAGGGCGGACCACAGTTCGTCGTCGGTCGCGTCGGGGCGGGCGATCCGCAGGTTGTCGGCGATCGTCCCGGTGATGAGTTCCGCGCCCTGACCGACGAACGCACTTCGTGCCCGAACCCACGCGGGTGCGAGGCCGGTCACGTCGTGCGCGTCCCAGCGGAGGAGCCCCGAGGTCGGGTCGGCGAACCGCAGGGGCAGGGACAGCAGAGTCGATTTGCCGCTCCCGGTGCCGCCGAGGATGCCGGTGACCGTGCCGGGCGCGCAGAACAGCGAGACCTCGTCGACGGTGGGGGCCTCGGCCCCTGGGAAGGAGACGGACACCGCGTCGAAGACGATCGCGGGTGGCGTCGACGATCCATCCGCCTGGGGAGCGCCCGGGTCGAGGGGCTCGGTGTCGAGTACCTCGGTGATGCGTCCCGCGCTGGTGACGGCGCGCGGGATGATCCCGGCGATCATGGTCAGCAACGACACCGCCAGCAGGATCTGCGCGAGGTATCCCACCGTGGCGGTGATCTGGCCGATCTGCATCTCCCCGCGGTCGACGAAGACCGCACCCAACGCGGTCACCGTGACCACGGCGAGGTTCGAGACGACGGTGACCATCGGGAGCATCAGGACCTGCAGACGACCCAGACGCAGGGCCACATGGGTGAGTTCGTCGTTCTCCGCCGCGAACCGAGTGCGCTCGCGGTCCTCGCGACGGAAGGTCCGGATGATCGCGATCCCGCGCAACTGCTCGCGCAGCACCCTGTTGACGACGTCGAGGCGACGCTGCAGCTGGGAGGCCCACGGCACCAGACGTCGTACGAGCACGGCGACCAGGATCACGAGCACCGTCCCCGCGACGACCAGCACCGGTGCCATCCGCCAGCCCTGAACCAGCGAGAGCACCAGTGCGCCGAACAGCATCAACGGTGCGGTCACCACGACGGTCAGGGCGACGAAGAGGAATCCCTGGACCTGGCCGACATCACCGGTGGTACGCGTCAGCAGGCTCGACAGGCCGATGGAGTGGACCTGCGGATCGCTGAACGCACTGATCCGGCTGTGCAGGCGGAGGCGGAGGTCGCGCGCGGCGGTCGCCGAAATGTGTGACGCGAGAAAAGTGGCTCCGATCGACACCACCAGGTTGATCACGGCGACGACGACCATCAGCACACCGACTCGTTTGATCGTGGCCACGTCGCCGCGCAGGATGCCGTCGTCGATGATCGCGGCGTTCAGTGCCGGCTGGGCGAGTGTGGTGAACACCGACGCCAGCTGGAAGACGAGGAAGCCGGCACAGGCCCAGCGGGTGGCCCGGAGCGCGTCGAACAGGAGCGCGAGCAGCGCGCGGACCTCATCCTTGCTCAGCGAGCGGGTGACGGGCATCAGGTGAGGCTACTCCGGGTCGTGGTGACGCTGGCGAACCGCGCGGAACGGAAATTCTGCCCCGACATCGGGCTCGGTGGATGCGCGGTCGTGAGTGTTCCGAAGTCTACATGCGCGCGTTTTGCGCCGGACCGCACCGGATATCCCGGCCGACGATTCATCCGCTCTATCGCAAAATGGGCGCGAAGAATGCTTCGATATAGCGGAAAAACGTCGGGTTTGGAGCCAAAAACCGCCCCGGACCGTAGCCCGGGGCGGTTGGTCTCGGATCGAGATCTACGCGGGAGCGTCTTCCGAACCCGATTCGATCGAACCCGTGACCAGTTCGACGATTGCGTCGGTGATTGCGCCCTGAATGATGTCGGCCATGTGATCTCCTTCGTCGATGTGGACTTCCGCCGTGGGCGTCGAACGCGAGCGAACGACGATCACGACGCAGACAATACGATATTCGACAATGCGCTCCTCAACAGTCCGTGGACTCAGGATGAACCGTTCCACAACACTCGGACGCGCTGACCCGGCAATTCTTTTCGGACGGTGTGGCGCAAAGCAAACCGCCCACGGCGTGGGCCGGGGGCGGTTTGGGGACTCGGTGGATCAGTTCTCGGACTGAGCCTCGTCCGACTGGCTGTCGAGCTGGCGGAAAATCTCGCTCAGGTTGATTTCGATTCCGGTGGCCATGTGCATCTCCTTCTTGGTGAAGCGATTCGGGTTGCGCGGCAGCGTGCTTTGGCCGCTGAAGTCACCTGCTGTTGCAGTCGGTCCCGCGAGCTCGGACCGATGAACAAGATGGCTGACTAGGAGGGATCCTCAGGAACCTCGGGGACCTCGGGATCGGCAGATCCGCTCAGCAACGATGCGATGGCCTGCGCGATGCTTCCTTCGACAATTTCACCCATGTGGTCTTCTCCTTGCTTGGTGTTTCGTTCTAAGTCTCTTCCGCGCGCCGTTTACCGCCGAACGGGTTACGTCGAAGCCGTGAACTATTGAGCCCTCGTAGAAAGCTTGGACGGACGCAGGCGTTCTTCGGCTTGGGACTGGGCTCCCCTGGATGACGAACTAGTCGCCGGTGGTGGGGGGAGGCAGCGGCTCGTCCGAGCCGCCGTCGGAAGCGGTGACCAGTTCCTCGATGTAGAGGCGGATCCAGGAAATATTGATCGCTTCAGCCATGCGAATCTCCTATTAAGTGTCGACGATCTTGTTGTGTAGCCCGGTCGTTCCATCGATAAGACGGCAACGCGGCTGACCATACCGCACGTTTCCAGGGCTGTCCTGACCAGAGAAGGTTGAATTCTCGGTGAACTCATTCGGCTCGGACGCACGGAACGGTCCTGTCGAACACCGACCGATGGTTGGCCGTCGGCCATGTGAATGTGCTGGTATGAACCGATGACGCAACGCGTGGAGGTAGGCGGCACGACGTCCCGGCAATTGGTCGAATCGGATCGGGAGACCGCACTCGACCTGCTCGAACACGGACTGCGTGAGGTCCCGGTCTACCGCTGGCTGATCGGCGCGGACGCGCCCGTCGAGGCATACCGCTGGTACGGGGAGATCCTGTTCATCGAGTATCTGCACGGCCTGCACGGTGTGTTCGACGAGCGGGGCGAGCTGATCGCGCTGATCGCGGTGTCGGCCCCCACCGACGAAGCCGGGCGGATCGACGAGGACCTCAAGACACGCACCAAGCATCAGGTACAGGCCATCGACGGCTTCATCCACCGCTTCACCGAGTTGCAGCGGAAGTCGGAGGAGGCGCAGGTTGCGGAGAACCCGATCCGGGTGATCTTCGCGCTCGTCCGGCCGGATCATCGCCGAGGTGGCACTCTCGCCGGGCTGGTCGACCCGGTCATCGAACGCGGACGACGCGAAGGGCTGGCGGTCACGTGCAGCACGAGCGACGAACAACTCTCGGCGTTGTACGCCCGCAGATGGAATGCGCTGGTACGCAAGGATTTCACGTTGACCGACGGTCCCACCGTGTGGGTCCAGCGCGTCGATCCGCCGGTGTGACGAGTTGTTCCGGCGGTGGGAGCGAAGCGAGCCACGGAGGGTGGTGGGTCACCAGCCCTTCGTGGCTCGTCGCTATCGCTCCTCGCACCTCAGGGACCAGAACGGGTCGCTTCTTTCGGATTAGGGAGCGGAGGGGTGTCAGCTACCGAAGAACCACGGGAACGTCTTGGGGCGGGCCTGCGGACGCGCCTGGTTGCGCTGCTGCGGACGCGCCTGGCGGCGGTTCTGGGGCTGCGGCTGACGGTTCTGCGCGGGCTTGTTGGGCATTCGATCATCCTGTTCTCGTTCGGTCGCACCGGTTTTGGGGTCCGGTGCGGTCGCACGTTCCGGCGACGAATCCCAAAGTAGGGAGCCAACCTTCGGGTTCGGATGGTTCCGCCTGTCAGCTTCCTGCGAGACCGCGGTCCGCGTCAGCGCGAGTGACGGCCCGGCGCGTCCGGGCCCTCGCCCGGGAAGTCGCCCGGGTACTGCTCACCGGGATAACCGGATCCGGGGCCGGGCGGCGGGTAGTTGCCGGCACCCGGGTAGTTGCCGGGCGGCGGGTAGCTGCCCGGAGCGGGTTGCGGCGTCGGATACGGCTGTCCGGTAGGGCCTCCCGGCGGCGGTCCCTGCGGCGGGCGGTTCTGCGGAGGAGCCGACTGGGGCGGAACGGACTGGGGCTGGCCCGATTGCGGGGGAACCGGGTGTGAGGGCGGACCCTGAGGAGACGGGGGAGTCGAGATGCGTTGCGTCGTACCGGCTCCGGCGGGCGCCTCATAGGGGGCAAAGGAACCCGACGGCGGACCGTAGGAGTCGCCGGCAGGCCCGGCCGGATCGGACAGATGCGGCGGCAGGTCGCTCTCGGCTTCCGCCTTGGCTTTCGAGGTGCCCTCGGGGTCGAGCAGATCGCGGATCTCGGACAGCAGCGCGATCTCCGTGACCTCCGCCTTCTTCCCGAAACCGCCCAGTTCGGCCAGCTTGTTGTACGGCAGGATGATGATGAAGTACACCACTGCGGCGATGATCAGGAAGTTGATCACGGCAGTGATGACGCTGCCGAGGTCGACGAATGTCGATGGGTTGTCGGTGATCTGGAAGCCGAGTCCCTGCGCGGCGTCGGAGCCGACGGGGATCGAGTTGATGATCGGCTGGACGATGCCGTCGGTGAAGGCGGTGACGATCGCGGTGAACGCCGCGCCGATGATGACCGCTGTTGCCAGCTCGACGACATTGCCCTTGAGTATGAAGTCCCTGAATCCCTTGAGCACGGTGTGCGGCCTCTTTTCGGTGGTGTCCTGCTCTTGTCCGGCGATTCTGCGCACGATCGGAGCAAATCCGACACGCGCTGTGCGAGCTCGTACTACCCTATCCACGATCGTGAAGGAACCGATCCATTTGAGTTGATTCGCGCCGCTGTGTCGTTGCGGGCGAGGTCGGTATCCGCGGTCAGTGCAGGACCACGGCGAGCGACGTGTCGAGCCCCGCGGCGGCCACCCGGTGAGCAGCCGCGGCGTCCATGGCGAGCAGCACCGGGGCGGCCGCCGCCCGGCTGGGAGCGAGGCCGCCGGACTGCGGCTCGGCGGCATGCAGGGCCACGACTGCCCGGCGTGCCAACACCTCCGCGTCCTCGGTCAGCACGTCCACCACGTCACCCGGGCGGAGGAGTGAGGTCACCGCGTCGTCCGACAACCGGATCGGCACGAGGCGGGCGTCGTCGATCCCGGTCAGGTCGGCGGGCAGATGCGAGGACAGCAACCGCGCGTCGGTGAGGATCTCGCCTCCGCGGACACGTCCGGTGACCGTCCGTCCGACGGCCGGTGCCGCCTCGGTCAGGACGCCGTCGGGAACCGTCCTGCCGGCGACCAGGTGGGATCGTAGGTCGCCTGACTCGACGATCTGACCCGGCAGCAGGTCATGCGCGGCGACCAGGACCTCGACATCGCCGTCGGCGCGCGTTCCGGCGACCCCGATGACCACCGCGGCGACGACCAGGCACGCGGCGGCGACGCGGCGGACCAGGAGGTTGCGTGTCCACCCCGGGCGCAGTGCGGAACTCAACCGGTCGCGGAGTCGAGGCCCGAGGGAGGCGCTGGATGGATGCTTCGACGGGGCAGACATGACGCGAAGGCTAGGTTCGTCGACCGGGACGGGCGGCGCTCCGGACGCGCCTGTGGACAACTCGAAACCTGCCCTCGGTCCCTGTGGACCTCGTCCTCGCGGGCGGGCCGGAATGGCCCGCGGCGTGGCAGTGGGGGAGAATCGGTGATCGGTGTGCCGGGAAGTCTGGTCGGCCGCTGCCCGGCGCGGGTGGCGTGACGATGATCCGTCCGTCCGACCAGAGGAGATCGATGACCGACCAGACACCAGACGAGCTCGCAGGCGACGCCGGCCGGGCGAACCGATTGCGGCGCTGGGCCGCGCTGGACACGACCAGCGGGGCACTGCTTCTCGTGGCCGCCGCCATCGCCGTGGTGTGGGCCAACTCGCCGTGGCGCGCGGCCTACGATTCCCTGCTCGACGTCGAAGTCGGGCCCGAGGCGCTCCACCTGCACCTGTCGCTGGCGCACTGGGCGTCTGACGGGCTGCTGGCGATCTTCTTCTTCGTCGTGGGGGTCGAACTCAAACACGAATTCGTGGCCGGGAGCCTGCGAGACCTGAGACTCGCGGGCGTGCCGATCGCCGCTGCGGTGGGCGGGATGGTCACCCCCGCGCTCTGCTACGTCGCGGTGGTCGCCCTCGGCGACCCCGAAGGGTTACGGGGCTGGGCCATCCCGACCGCCACCGACATCGCATTCGCCCTGGCGGTGCTCGCGATCTTCGGACGCGGACTGCCGCTCGCGCTGCGGACGTTCCTGCTGACGCTCGCCGTCGTCGACGACCTCCTGGGCATCATCGTCATCGCGACCTTCTACACCGAGGAGATCGACTTCGTCATGCTGGCGGCCGCGCTGGTCACGGTGGCCCTCTTCGCCGTGCTGGTGCGGCAGGCGTGGCGGTGGTGGCCGGTCCTCATCCCGGTGGCTGTCGTCGCGTGGGGCCTCATGCACGCTTCCGGCGTCCACGCGACCGTTGCCGGCGTCCTGCTCGGATTCGTCGTGCCCGCCGTTGCCATCCGCGGCGAGGCGCAGCCGCGCACCGAACGACTCGACGACGCGGTTCGCCCGTACTCGGCCGCACTCGCCCTGCCGGTGTTCGCCTTCGCCGCCGCGGGGGTGACCGTCGTCGGCGGGGCCGGGTCGATCGTGCAGCCGGTGTCGATCGGCATCGTCGTCGGATTCGTCGTCGGCAAACTCGTGGGCGTCCTCGGCTCGACGTGGCTGATGACGACGTTCACTCCGCTGCGATTGCCCGACTCGATCGGGCTTCGCGACCTCCTGCCGGTGGGCCTGCTGACCGGCGTCGGATTCACTGTTGCGTTGCTCATCGCCGAACTGAGCTTCGAGGCCGGCTCCGACGATCACGCCGCCGCGGCGAAGGCGGCGATCCTCGTCGGATCAGTGGTCTCGGCGATCCTCGCCGCGATCCTGCTGCGGTGGGACGCCCGGCAGGCGCGCGACCCGGACATGAACCGCGACAACATCCCCGACATCGACAAGGACGTCATCGGGGGATAGGTCCCTACTTCGACAGTGTCGCGGCTTCCCGGGTGTCGTCGGCCCGACCGTAGGACTCCCAGAACGTCGCTCCCACGATGCCCAGGGCGACCGGATCGAAGATCGGGTCCTTGCCTTCCTTCTTCTGCTTCTCGTAGTCGCGCAGCGCCTTGAACGCCGGCTGCTGCAGGATCAGGATGCCGATGATGTTCAGCCACGCCATCAGGCCGACGCCGATGTCGCCCAGCGTCCACGCCTCGCTCGCGGTGGAGACGCAGCCGATGGCCACCGACACCAGGATCAGGGCCTGGAGCAGCATCGTCAGATTGGCGCCGAGCGTGCTGCGAAGCGGACCGATGTAGATCGTGGACGCCTTGCCCATCAGGAACCGCAGGTTGGTCTCGGCCATGTAGTAGTACGCGATGATCGTCGTGAGGCAGAAGAACGCGAGTGATACCGCGACGAAGGTCGACCCGGCGCCGCTCCACATGCTGTCGAAACCGATCTGGACGAAGGTGGGGCCCACATCGGTGCCGCCGGGAAGCAGGCCGCCGTCGGCGATCACCGCGCCGTCGGCGCTCCCACCTTCGAACACCCGGTAGGCGCCGGTCGAGATGATGAGGAAGCCGGTCGCCGAGCAGACGAACAGGGTGTCGACGTACACGGCGAAGGCCTGAACGAACCCCTGCTTGGCGGGATGCGAGACCTCGGCGGCCGCGGCGGCGTGGGGGCCGGTGCCCTGACCTGCCTCGTTGGAGTAGATGCCGCGCTTGACGCCCCACATCACGGCGGCGCCGACGACCGAGCCGAAGACGGAATCGATCCCGAAGGCGCTCGCGAAGATCAGGCGCAGGACCTCGGGGATCTGCGACGCGTTGGTGAAGACGACCACCAGCGCGAACAGGATGTACAGGACGGCCATGAACGGGACCACGATCGTCGCGAAGGTCGCGATGCGCTTGACCCCGCCGGTGATGACGAACGCGAGCACGATGACCACGCCGACCGCGACGGCCCAGTCCGCGATGCCCCAGGCCTGGCTCATCGCGATCGCCATCGAGTTGGATTGCACGCTCGGGAGCAGCAGTCCGCAGGCGAGAACGGTCACAGCGGCGAACACGAGACCGTAGACCTTGAAGAACGGCGCCGCCTTGGTGTGGGCGAGTGCCTTGCTGAAGTAGTAGGCGGGCCCGCCGCGGTACTCGTTGGTCAGCGGGTCGCGGGTCTTGTAGATCTGGCCGAGCGTGCACTCGACGAACGACGTCGATGCCCCGAGAAACGCCATCGCCCACATCCAGAACAGTGCGCCCGGCCCGCCGAAGGCGATCGCCGTCGCCACACCGGCGATGTTGCCGGTCCCGACACGGCCGGCCAGCGAGATCATCAGGGCTTGGAAGGACGAGACACCGTCGGGGGAGCTCTCGCCATGACGCATGACCCGGATCATCTCGGGCACGTGCCGGATCTGCAGGAACCTGGATCGGATCGAGAAATACACCCCCACACCGAGACACAGGTACACCAGCGGATTGCTCCAGATGATGCTGTTGAGGTCGTTCAAGAAATCGGTCATGAGGACTCCAGCGATGGTGGGTGATGCCGTGCGGGCAGCACGTCGCGGACATTGCGCGGTGAACGGATTACTTCGGCTTGGCAAACACTTTGCACGACGCCAGGCGGTGGTGCGCGACAAGCCGGGAATCGAACGACGGAAAATCAGCTCGGAGCCTTGCTTAGCACTCGGAATGACTGAGTGCCAAAGTCGGTTACACTGGTCAGCGTTTACTGACTTTTCGGAGGTTTCGGTGCCCACCTACTCGTATGCCTGCACGGAGTGCGACAACAAGTTCGACATCGTCCAGTCCTTCTCCGACGACTCGTTGACCGAGTGCCCGCAGTGCGCGGGTCGTCTGCGCAAGCTGTTCAACTCGGTCGGCATCGTGTTCAAGGGCAGCGGTTTCTACCGCACGGACTCGCGTCCGGGATCATCGTCGGACACCTCGACGTCGTCGTCCTCGTCAGAGAGCTCGTCGTCCTCGAGTTCCTCGTCGTCGGACAGCTCGTCGAGCAGTTCGAAGTCGGACTCGTCCAGCTCGTCGTCGACGAAGAGCGAGACCAAGGCCGCGACGCCGGCCTGACCGGCGCCACGACAACATCATCGACGCAAACCCGGGCGGCTGTCGCTACGACACCGCCCGGGTTTCGCTGTCCCGCCGATCAGGCGAGTCTGCCGAACCCGTCCTCGGGTGTGAGTGTCCAGCCGACCGGGACGTCGTGGTCGCCGGACGGAAGTGAGTCGACGACCTCGTCGTCGTAGACCACGCCGACGAGGTCGGCCGACAGCCCGTGCAGGGTGCGGTCGTAGTACCCCGCGCCCCGCCCCAGCCGCACCCCGCTCTTGTCGATGGCCAGCGCGGGCACCAGGATCACCGATGCCGCGCGGATCGCGGTCACCCCGACCCGGTCGGTCGTCGGCTCGAGAAGGCCCCAGCGGCCCGGCGCCAACGAGTCCGGCCCCGTGTAGGGAGCCCAGTCCAACGGTGCGGGACCGCCGTCGGGGACCACTGGTACGAGCACCGAAACGCCTCGGTCGACCAGTGCGTCGAGCATCGAATTCGAGCCGGGTTCGTTGCCCACCGGCACGTGGGCGGCAACCGTCACGTCGTACTCCAGACGGAACGGGCAGGCATACATCCACTCGGCGAGGGCGGCTGCGGAACGGTCCCGTTCTGCCTCGGAGCGCCGGGAGCGTCGCTCTTCGATCTCTTGTCGCAGTTGCTGTTTCAGCGTTGGCAAGACCCGACCGTCCTTCGCGTCGTCTCGACACCGGTGGCGTGTGCGTCCCGGCGGTGACAGCCGGGACGCCCGCACTGTATCCGACCGTCGGAATGGGTGTGGTGAGGTCCCCGTGACCGCCGTCTGTCCGGCCGACCACTCACTCCTGTCCTAGGGTGGATTCATGAGTGCGACGGATAAAGCTGGTTTCAGTGAGTACGACGGTGTACCCAACACTCCGCCGATCCCGCGTACCGCGGTCGTCCCGGCAGCCGGGTTGGGCACGAGGTTCCTGCCGGCCACCAAGACGGTTCCCAAGGAATTGCTCCCCGTGGTCGACACCCCGGGCATCGAGCTGGTCGCCGAGGAGGCCAAGGCGGCCGGCGCCGATCGTCTGCTCATCGTCACCTCGCCCGGCAAGGACGGCGTGGTCGCCCACTTCGTCGAGGACCTCGTCCTGGAGAACACACTCGCCACGCGCGGCAAGGAGTCGATGCTGGCGAAGGTGCGCAAGGCGCCCAACCTGCTCGAGGTCGCCTCGGTCGTCCAGGAGAAGCCGCTCGGCCTGGGTCATGCGGTCGGGTGCGTGGAGAGCTACCTCGACGACGACGAGGACGCCGTCGCGGTCCTGTTGCCCGACGATCTGGTCCTGCCCGGCGGTGTCCTGGAGGTCATGGCCCGCACGCGGCAGCGCCGAGGTGGGTCGGTGCTGTGTGCCATCGAGGTCCCCGAAGAACGGATCAGCGCGTACGGCGTCTTCGACGTCGAGCCGCTGCCCGATGCCAACAACCCCAACGTGATGCGGCTCAAGGGCATGGTCGAGAAGCCCGAACCGCAGGACGCGCCGTCGAATCTCGCCGCCGCGGGCCGCTACATCCTGGACCGCAAGATCTTCGACGCGCTGCGGCGCATCGAGCCCGGGGCCGGCGGTGAGCTCCAACTCACCGACGCGATCGCGCTGCTCATCGAGGAGGGCGAGCCGGTTCACGTCGTCGTGCACCACGGCACCCGGCACGATCTCGGCAACCCCGGCGGTTACCTGAAGGCCGCCGTCGACTTCGCCCTCGACCGTGACGATTACGGCCCCGATCTGCGCGAGTGGCTGGAGAAGCGCCTCGCCGACAGCTGAGTCGGCGCCGCGATCGACGGTTGCATCCGCGCGCCTCGCACGCCGAGGCGGGAGTGCTCGATAACGTCTCCGACGTGTTGTATCGAGTGCACGACGCGCCGTGGGCTGTCGTCTGCACGTTCCGGTGCCGACCGGTTGAGACGAGAAGAGCGGTGAGATGCGGTCTGTCGAAGATCATCTGACGCTGGTGACCGCGGCGGCGGTGGCGCCGCGACCGGTGCGCGTCGCGATCTCCGAGGCGCAGGGCCTGATGTGTGCCGAAGAGGTCGTCACCGAGCACCCGATGCCCGGATTCGATCAGGCGGCGATCGACGGCTACGCGGTACGGGCGGTCGACGTGGGACTCGCCGGGGTACTCGCGCCCGAGGACCTCGAGGAGTTCGACGCCAACGGCGCGGAGCTGGTCGATCTCGAACCCGGTGAGCCGATGATCGTGTCGCTGCCCGTGGTCGGAGAGGTCGGCCCGGGTGCTCGCACACCGACGCGACTGCAGCCACGTCAGGCGGTGCGCGTCGAGACCGGGGCCCCGATGCCGACGCTCGCCGACGCAGTGGTCCCGCTGCGCTGGACCGATGGGGGCGATCAGAAGGTCAAGATCGGGCACGGTGTGGAGAGCGGCAACTACGTCCGGCGGGTCGGCGACGACGTACAGCCGGGCGACGTGGCTGTCCGCGCGGGTTCGATCATCGGACCCGCCCAGGTCGGTCTCCTCGCGGCGGTCGGCCAGGCGCGGGTGATGGTCCACCCCAGGCCGCGGTTGTCGGTCATCTCGGTGGGCAGCGAGCTCGTGGACATCGACCGCACACCCGGACCCGGTCAGATCTACGACGTCAACAGCTACGCGCTGGCGGCCGCCGCCCGCGACGCCGGAGCCGATGTGAACCGTGTCGGCATCGCCGAGCGCGAGGCGTCGCGGATGCGCGAAGTCGTGGAGGCGCAGCTGATCCGCTCCGAGATCGTGGTGATCTGCGGTGCCGTCGGGGGCAGTGCGTCGACCGCCGTCGCCGACGCACTCGCCGATCTCGGCGACCTCGAGATCGTGCGTGTGGCGATGCATCCCGGCTCGGTCCAGGGTTTCGGGCGCCTCGGTCGCGACGAGGTGCCGACGTTCCTGCTGCCCGCCAACCCGGTGAGCGCGCTGGTGACCTTCGAGGTGATGGTCCGTCCGCTCATCCGGATCGCGCTCGGGAAGCGGCAGCCGATGCGGCGGATCATCAAGGCCCGCACCATCGGACCGATCGCGTCGGTCCGCGGCCGCAAGGGCTACTTGCGCGGGCAGCTGATGCGCGACGAACGTTCCGGTGACTACCTGGTGCAGGTGCTCGGGGCGTCGCCGACGGGGTCCTCGCACCTGCTCGCCGAACTGGCCGAGGCGAACTGCCTGATCATGGTCGACCCCGACGTCGAGGAGATGGGTACCGGCGACGAGGTGGAGGTGGCCTTCCTCGCGCAACGCGGGTGAGCCGGCGTCGGTAGGGCGGCGCCGAGTCGAAGCCACCCACCCGACGCGAGATGCCGGTCTCATGTCGACACCACTGTGACTGCGCATAAACTTCTCCTCGTGTTCAGGTGGTTGAGCGGCAATCAGGGAAGCCCGGGCTGGCCGGCAACTCTCGGGCCGCTGCGCACCCGGACCGGCACGGTCACCCTGCGGCCGGTGAAGATGCGCGACGCCAAGACCTGGAGTGAGTTGCGGATCCGCAACCAGAACGCCCTCCTGCCGTGGGAGCCGACCGGCGTGGGGAGCTGGGCCGAACGCCATCAGCCGGGGTCGTGGCCGCCCCTGTTCGCGGTGTTGAAGTCCGAGGCCAAGCGTGGGGCGTTGCTCCCGTTCGTCATCGAACTCGACGGCCGCTACGTCGGACAGCTGACCGTGGGGAACATCCAGCGCGGCGCGGTTCGGACCGCGTGGATCGGCTACTGGGTCGACGCGGCCTATGCCGGTAACGGCATCGCGACCGCCGCCGTGGCGCTCGGGGTCGACCACTGCTTCGGTGCCGTCGGCCTGCACCGGCTCGACGCGACGGTGCAGCCGCTCAACGAGGCGTCGCAGAAGGTGTTGACCAACATCGGATTCCGGCAAGAGGGTCTGCTGTTGCGCTACATGGACGTCAACAAGCGCTGGCGTGACCACATGCTGTTCGCGCTCACGGCCGAAGAGGTGGTCGGCAGCGCGGCCGAGGCACTGGTCCGGGCGGGCAGGGCGACGTTCCAGTGAGTCGGGGCGCGGCGTCCCGACCGACATGCACTTGGGAGATCGGTGCGTTTCGGGATCCGAGTATGTACTACTGGGTTTCGGGGCCGACCCAGCCCGACGGCCTCAACGACCTGACAGACATCGGCGGCACGCAGGCCGAGATCTTCTATGAGTCAGTGGGACTGGCGCGATACATCGTGCGCCTGGACCGCCACACGTTCGACCTGGCGTATTCGGCCGACACGTCGCCGGACACCCCCAGCGCGCCCGATGAGGCGGGGCTCGTGATCTCGGCGCTGCTCGACAAGTACGGCTACCGTTAGCCGCCGGTCAGCGGCCGGTTTCGACGGGGAAGTCCCGGGCGCGCATCTCCGATTCGATGGCCCGTCGAGTACGGAGATAGGAACTCGTCCGGATCGCGTCGTCGGCGGTGTACAGCGAGGGCAGGAACGTCGAACCGCGCTGATCCCGGTGCGCGCCATCGGCGCCCGCACGCAGCAAGACGAGGCAGTGATCGATGTTGAGCACATCAGCCGCGGTGAACAGCGGCGTCCGACCGGCGAGTGGCTGCACCGAGTCGAGGTCGGCGCCGCGGTCGATCAACAGACGCAAGGCGTCTCCGCGACGATGGCGGACCGCGGTGTGGACGACGTTGCCGCCGATCCGGTCGGACGCCTCGACCAGCCCCTCGTCGAACCCGATGATGGTGCGGAAGGCGTCGAAACGGTCGAGCAGCACGCTGTAGGCGACGGCGTTGTACCGGCCGGCGCCCGGCAGGTGTGGATCGGCGCCCGCGCGGAGCAGGGCACCCACGGCCGTTGGCGGCCCGAATTCCACCGCCCACTGCAGGGGTGTGATGTCCACGCGGCGGGGGTCGATGTCCGGGTCGCCGCCGAGTTCGTCGAGGTCGGCGCCGGCGGCGATCAGGGATTCGATCTGCGGCTGGTCGTCTCGCCGGGCGGCGTCGAGCAGTCGAACGGTGGGTGCGGTGAAGTAGTCGGCCGCGTCCACGCGCGTCGAGACGACATCGGCGATCCATCCGCATCCCGCGACCATGCACGCCGACATCGCTGCGGCGATCAACCCCACGAGTCTCCTCATCCGCACCAAGTCCTCCGCACCAGGCTGTTCCCTCCACGACCTTCGCCCCGAATGTCCGATTTCGACGATAGTCCGGATCGGCTCGTCGACACATAGGCTCTCGGAATGACCGAGCACATCGACGAACTGGAGATCGTGGTCCGCGGCAACGCTCGCGGGCGGTACCGGCCCGAGCGCGGAATCATTTACCTCGTGGTGCGGGTGGAGGGTGCGGACAAGCCGGCAGTGTACACGCGCGCGGTCGAGGTCCACGCCGAGCTGAGTCACGCGCTGACGGACCACGAGTCGGCCGGGGTGGTGACCCGATGGTCGGCCGACTCGGTGCGGGTGTACTCCTATCGCCCGTACTCGGAGACCGGGGAGCGGCGAGAACTGGTGTACAACACCCGTATTCGCATCGAAGCCGAGTTCGTCGACTTCGAGCGGCTGTCGGAGTTCATCGACCGGTGGGCGTCGGTCGACGCGGTCGAGATCGGGGACGTCGACTGGGATCTGCGCGAGGAGACCCGCCGCGAACACGAACGAGAGTTGCGTCGCGCCGCGGTCGACGACGCGATTCTCAAGGCGCAGGCCTATTCCGATGCGGTGGGTCGGGGACCGGTGACACCTGTGCTGTTGTCCGATCCGGACATGGCCGTGCGCGTGCCGGCGTCACCGCGTCGGGCCACGCCGATGGCGGTCGCCGCCGGTCCACCGTCCTCGCCGTCGCTGGAACTGCGGACCGACGACATCGAGATCGCCGTGGCGGTGGACGCGCGATTCCGGGCGCATTGACCACCTCGGCAACGGTGTTGCTGAGAGGCGCGTGTGAAACCCGTGCCGATTCGCTTGTGACACGGCGCGTCTACCCGGGGCCGACGTCTCGTCGCCCTAGATTGTGGAGTGGCTTCGTGTGACCAGAGTGAATGAAGGGAGAGTCGCATGCCCAACTCCGTACTGTGGGTCTGTCTCGTCGCGGTCTGGCTCTTCGTGCTGGTCCCGATGGTCATCAAGGGACGTCCGCAGATCCTGAAGTCGACCGACGCGGCGCGCAAGACGCGTCTGCTGCACCGTGGTGGGTCGCGTGCCACGACCGCTTCGGGCAATCGCCGCCGGTCGTCGGCCCGGCACCCGCACGACCCGTCCTGGAAGTCCTCGCGCCGCAGCACAACCGCGACGCTCGAGAAGGACGCCGACGTGGAGGCCGCGGACGACGCCGAAGTCGATGAGACCAAGCCCTCGACCCGGATGCGTCGTTCCGGCAACGCCAAGGTCGAGAAGCCGGTGGCCGAATCCGTGGACGACGACACCCAGGTGGCCGAGACCGTACTCGACGAGACCGAGGACGGGCTGGTGGACGGCGACTCGACGGCGGAGACCGGCGACGACATCGAGGCCGAGGCCGACCTCGAACACGATGACACCACCGAGGACGAGGCAGACGCCACGTCCGAGGCCGCCGAAGACGACGACGACTTCGAGGACGTCGACAGCGAGTACGAGGACGCCGAAGACGAACTCGACCACGACACCGACCACGACGACGCCGAATACGAGGACGTCGACTACGACGACGCCGAATACGAGGACGTCGCAGACGAACTCGACGAAGACGAGTACGACGACTACGCCCGTGGGTCTCGGCACACCGACGAGCCGTCCGCGGTCGACGAGGACGAGACCGACGAGACGGACGAGGCCGAGGTCGACGAGGTCGAGGACAGCCGCCCCGCGGCGCGCTCGTCGAGCAGTCGACGGTCCGGACGCAGCATCTACTCCTCGGACAAGGAACGCGAACTCAAGTACCGGGAACGTCAGCGCGTCACTCTGGGGCTGTTCGTACTCGTACTGCTGGCGATCGTGGCCGGGTTCGTCGTCGGGATGCCCGGCTGGGTCGCCACCGGCGTGCTCGGTCTGCTCCTGGTCGGTTACCTCGCGTACCTGCGTCGTGCGGTGAAGACCGAGCAGCAGATCCGGGCGCAACGTCTCGCGCGTGCCAAGCGGTCGGCGCGCGCCGAGGAGGAGCGTCGTCGACGCGCCGCAGCGGTTCCGGAGTTCGCCGCCGCACCTCCGCCTCCGCGACTTCGGCGACCCGGCGGCGCAACGGTTCTCGAGATCGACGACGAGGATCCCGTGTTCGATCACATCCCGCCGTTCCAGCGGCGTCGAATGGACCGCGAGGACCTGCAGTACCGCCGCGTCGGCTGACCCGGCATCGCAGTTCAGCAGTAGGTTTCGCTCGGCGACACCTACTGCCGAACTGCTTGTGGGTTACTTGGTCAATGCCGGCCTGCCATGCGAATCCAGCCACGCCTGACCGGCTTTCGCGGCCCGCGACAGTGCGAACCGTTCGCCGAGGTACGTCGCCGGGGCGCCGATGACGGGGATGTAGGCGAGCATCCGGAACAGCGCCATCGGCTGCGGACGCTTCTCGAATTCGTCGTCGACGGCGCGCAGCAGCTTCGCCGCATCCCAGATCGCGGCGAACAGCGACTTCTCGCGTTCCTTCGGTTCCGACGGCAGGGACTCGCCCGACTCGGCGGTGACATCCGGGTTCGTGAGATCGCGCTTGCACAGCACCGACGCGAGCAGCTGCACCTGCCGCTTGCGATCGGTGACCTCGTACTCGCGGGCGATCGCCACCAGCACCATGGCCTGGTTGGCGAACCCGAGGTAGGGCGTGATCGGCAGACGTTTCGCCCACACGCCGAAGACTCCCGGAAACGCCACGGCGCCGGTGTTCAGGGTGCCGATGCGGGTCACCCACCAGCTCGCCCGCTTGTGCATCGACCGTTCGGACCAGCCCTTCGTGCCGGGCCACTCCGCGACGTCGAGCAGCTTCGACGCCGCATGCTGGGCCTGCTGCAGGCGCGAGTCGGGATGATCGTCATCGTGGAAGGTGTGGCCCTTCAGCCCGAGCGGGTCCCGCTCGGCGAGGGCATCGAGGACGGGGTTGATCACCCCCACGACATTGTCGAGAATTCCGGCCAACTGCTGATCAGACATCCGAGGCACTCGTCCAGCCTAGTGGTGTACCAGCCGTTTGGGAGTCGACGACCCCAGGCTGATAAAGTGGCTCGCGGTTGGTCGCAAGACCTCCCGGGGCTATGGCGCAGTTGGTAGCGCGACTCGTTCGCATCGAGTAGGTCTGGGGTTCGATTCCCCATAGCTCCACCGATAACAGCAGTTCAGACGGCCTCACCCGCGTCCCGGGTGGGGCCGCTTCTCGTTGTCCAACGGGAACCTGCGCGAGGCGATCGAGCAGGCGCCGCGCGTCCCCCTGAGTCCCCGGCTCAGAGTCGGGTCTGCAACCCCCAGCCTCGTCGTCAGTTGCCGGGGCTCGTGACCTCTCCCGGTTCGCGATCGCGTTCCTGACGCGCCGCTCCGACCGCATGCTTGGTGTATTTGCCGGCCAGAACGAGCAGCGCGATGGGCACCATCCAGTTCAGCAGTAGGTCGACAGGGCGGGAACCGTCCGACGGTGCGGACGCCGGCTCGACAAGTCCGGCCACCACATGGCCGACGCCCATGAACAGGACGGCCAGTCCCCAGACAGCACTGACCTTCCGGTTGGTCGCCCGGAACAACGGGCTCGACCATCGCTCTTCGGGTACCGAGTCCTTGGCGTATTGCTCGGTGAAGGGGACGGTGGCCGCGGAGATCAACATGAGTACGGCGAGTAGCAGGGTGGAGCCGCCGCGGGCGAAGTTTGTCAGCCACTCTCCGAGTGAGTCGCCACCGATGAAGCCGGCGACGGCGATGGCGCCGAAGGTCACCACACCTGCCACGTCGAGGAATTTGATTCCACCCCGCCCACGGCTGGTCCATGCCATGACCGCGGCGAGTGCCGCCGCACAGAGTGCGGCGATGGCGACCGAGTCGTCGCCGTGCCGGTGGCTGAGCAGCGAGAACAAGAACCAAGGTGCCAAACCGAGAACAAAGCCGATCGGATTCATGCGATCACCGAAAGTGTCTGGAGTCGAGTCGATGTCATGATCATCCCAGCACGTACGTCGCCTGGGAGTGCGCGCCGAAGCGGTCGATGCGCGCGAAGTTGATCTCACCGTCGGAGGCGCCGGTGTTGCCGAGGGTGGTGAAACCGAGCGCCCAGCTGAGTTCGGACTGGTAGCGCCAGTGCGCCCACCGGTAGCTGTTGGAGTACGTCACCGACGCCGACATGTGCGCCGGGTTCGCTGACCAGGCACGCACGACCTCGACGCCGCCACGCGGAAGGACCGGGGCGGGAGGGTCGATCCACTGTGTGATCGACGAACTTCCTCCCCAGGTGTCGGTGGACGGCCATCCGCTCAGCGACAGGTCCCAGCCCGTCTTGTTGATCATGATCAGGGTCACGGTCGATCCGCCTGGAGGCGTCGGCCGTGCCTGAGCGTGCGGCGACGTGCCGATGCTCAGGCCGAGCGCGAACAGCAGTGCTGACACGAGTGCGATCAGACGGTTGGCGGATCGTGTTGTGTGCATGACGGGGTCCTCACTGATTGTTTCCATGGGGTGATCTGCTCGACGGGCACACTTTCCGAAATGCTTCTCGGTGTGGCAGGTCGACTCGCTGAGATGCGACGATAGCACTTTGAATGTAGTCCAACTACATCAAAATAGAAACGGGATGCTTTCTCCGCGTCCGGCGGGCGATGGGGTCGTCCACCGCCCGGTGAAGGTGGCGGGATGGCCCGCGACCACCACCAGGAAACGGCGGGCCCGCCGTGGGGGTGAACATGCTGGTGGTCGCAACGATCGAGATGTCGTGAATTGCACCGACTTCCGGTCGCGGGCAGCATTGCAGATGCCGCCCTCGGTAGGGGGCGTTCGGTGCGGGCAAGGAGGTTGCGGTGAGTTGGTGCCGTGTAGCAGGTGGTCCCTGGTCAACGGCGCCCGCTCTTGCGATCGTGATCGCCGGCGCTCTGGTGGGCTGCGCCGGCACCACAACCGGCAGTGGCACGCCCGGCGGGTCGTCGACCCGTGGCCTGTCGGTGCCCTCGACAGTCGGGGAGGTTCATCTGGACGTCGGCGACACGTTGGCCGTCGAGTTCGGCACCGTGAACCACAGCGTCGGCGATCAGTGGAGGGTGGCCGATGATCCTGATCCCGAGGTGCTCACACCGTTGCTCGCCGACGGGTCGGGCGGCGAACAGGAGCCGGCCCCGCCCGGGAGTGCAATCGAGCTGACCATGCGGTTCGTCGCAGTGGCGCCCGGCTCGACATCGATCGCTTTCGAGTATTCCTATCGGGGTGGAGCGGGCACCCCACCCGATTCCGGCCCGCGGCGCCGAACCGTGACGGTGACAGTGGAAGGGCAGTCCTAGCGCGCGGCCTCTCGGTCGGGCACGTGCCGGCGGCGACGCAGATCGTGCGCGGGGTCAGCGATCCGCGGTGACCCGTGTACCCGGGAGTCACGCGGATGCGGCGGCGCGATGAGAACCGGGCGTACACTGCGACCAACTGGATCGAACATCCGACAGACCACTGTCGGCGTCACCGGTGTCAGATGACCGCCCACGGGTGGTCGAGTCAGGTGGCAACGGTGAAGGTCGCTACTCGTCCCGTGGGAGTCAGCCCACGGGTCGCCCCGAACAATCGGCTCGACGGATGAAGCCGCTGCTCGGCCCCGCCCGGGTGCGATTCGGCGTCGACCCGGCCGCGGTTGTCGCCGGTGCCTGGTATCCGTACACGGTCCAACTCGCCGACGAACTCCCCGGGATGCTCACGACGGCGCGGTCGTCGGTCGGCGATGTCAGCGGCATCGACGTGAACTGGAGCAGCTTTCGTCGTCTTCCCGGTCTGGACTCGCCGGACTCGCCGGAGAAGCCTCCTCTGATGACTCTCACCGCGTCCGGACGGTCGGTGACCCTGCTGGTCATCCCGCCGCGGACGGCGTCCTCACTCGCGGCGATCCTGCTGCGACAAGCGAGTGGCAGCGTCCTCGCGGACGGCCGGTGCCATTCGCTGGAATTCCGTCGTGCCGAGCGAATCCTGGCGCGTGCCGGCCTCGCGGCCACCCGCGAGACGCGCTGACCGCCTCGGCACCCAGACCGTCACTCCCGCTGACCCGGTCGCTTCCAGGGTCGTGGCCAAGCCCTGCGGTGTAGGTTTTCGCCCATGACCGCCGCGATGCTCACGTTCGCCGGGACGTTGCTCGTCGCGGTGATCGGTGCGGTCATCGCGCGGCTCGACGCCAACGACCGCCACCAGAAGCTCTCGCAAAAGGTCGACATCCTGACCAAGCTGCCGCATGATTCCCCGGCACACGCGCGGATGAGCGGGATCGTCCTCGACGCCATCGACGAACTCGGCGAGTACGAGCACCGGCGTCGAAGTGCGGTCTTCCAGCGGAGGGCCCTCACCATGGCGTTCCTGGCCTGGCTCGTGGTGGTCGGCCTGCGCATCGCTGCCGAACAATTCGACGTCGGGCACTACGAGCAGATCATGCACTATGCCGCAGTGACCCTGCTCGTGCTCGGCTTCGTGCTGGTGTTCGCCTCGGCGGTCGCCACGGTCCGTGACATCCGGCACCGCGACGAGGAACCCGGCTCGGACTGATGGCGGTCTGGCCCGGTGGCGGAGGCGGGCCGCGCGGCAATCTGGTTTTCACAGTGGGTCCTGTGAAACCCACGTCCCGGCCTGAGACGGTTTGTTAGGTTTCGTCCATGAGATCGCCGAAGACCCTGTGGGGCCTGGTCGTCGCCGTGATCGGTGTGCTGGTGATGACCGTGTCACCCGCCCGTGCCGAGACCCTGCCGGTCGCCTACAACTTCCTGGGCGGCATCCCGAACGAACTGGCCGAACCGGGCGGCTCACTTCCCGGTTCGAATGACTGGAACTGCAAACCGTCTGCGCGCCATCCTAATCCGGTCATCCTGGTCCATGGCACAGGCGGGTCGCAGCAGACCAACTGGGGTACCTACGTCCCGCTGCTGAAGAACGAGGGTTATTGCGTGTTCGCGCCGACCTACGGCGCCGTGACGGGGGCGCCGTGGCCGATCAGCGCAATCGGCGGCATGGGCGAGATGTCGACCAGCGCCGCACAGTTCGGTGAGTTCGTGGACAAGGTCCGCCGGACGACCGGCGCGTCCAAGGTCGACATCGTGGGCCACTCGCAGGGGTCGGTGGTGCCCGCGTACTACGCGAAGTATCTCGGCGGACGAGACGCCATCGACAACTACGTGTCGCTGGCCCCGGCGTGGCGGGGCTCCGGGGTCGGTGGGAACGACGTGATCATGCCGATCGTCCGGTCTCTCGGGCTACGACCCGAGCAGGTGCCGTTCTGTCAGGCCTGCGCCCAGCTCGACCCTGGGGCGCCGGTGCTGCGCAAGATCGCCGCCGGCGGTTTCTACCTGCCGTCGGTCCGGTACACCAACATCGCCACGCGGTATGACGAACTCGTCGTGCCCTACACCCTCGGATTGCCGCCGGGCGGTTCGAACGTACGCAACATCGTCGTCCAGGACGGGTGTTCGGTCGACTACACCGAGCATGCCGGGATCGCGGGTTCGCGGCGTGCGGCGTTCTTCGTGCTGAATGCGCTCGATCCGGAGAACCCGCGACCGGTTCCGTGCGACCGCGCCGCACCGATCACGGGGAGCCCGTTCTGAACGCGCTCGGAAGACGTTCCATAGGCGGGGGTTTCAGGCGGAGTCGAGGTCGTGCCGCGGCCACCGCGACGGCCGCGATCCTGGTCGGGATCTGCGCTCTCGGTGGTGTCGGGACGGCGTCGGCGAATGTTCCGTCGCTCGGTCCTGCCTTCGAGTTCGGCGTCGCCCAATCCGGTTTCCAGTCCGAAGGGTACAACCGCGACTCGAACTGGGTGCGATACGGCGATCAGGGCCGGGTTGCCCACCGTGTCGGCAACGCGGTCGACTTCTACCATCGCTACGCCGAGGACATCGCCCGCGCCGAGAGCCTCGGAGTGGGTATCTACCGAACGTCGGTCGAATGGTCGCGGGTGGAACCGTCGCGCGGTCGGGACGATCCGGCCGGGTGGGCGTTCTACGATCGGGTGATCCGCGCGGTCGTGGACGCCGGGATGCGGCCCATGATCACCCTCAACCATTGGGTGCATCCGGGCTGGGCGGTCGACCTCGGCGGCTGGAATCGTCCGCAGATGTCGGCCGACCTCGTACGCTTCGCCGAGCGCGTGGTCGACCGGTATGCGTGGGCCGACCCGCTGTGGATCACCTTCAACGAACCCACCGAATACGTTCGGCGCGAGGTGATGTACGGGGGAGTGGCACCGCAGAACGCGGGGCTCATGGCCGACGGGATCGTGACGGCGCACCGGGCGATCCACCGCCACATCCACCGCGTCCAACCCGGGGCGCAGGTGTCGTCGAACATGGCGTACTACCCGATCGCCGGTGTTCAGACATGGCTCGAATCGGTGTTCCCGCAACGCATGCGGAACACACTCGATTTCGTGGGCGTCGACCACTACTACTCCTTCTCGGTCGGCGACGCTTCCGTCGCCAACGGCGCGTCGGGTGAGTTCTGGAAGAGTTCGCAGGCACCGGAGAGCATCTACTACGTGCTCCGTCATGTCGCGCAACAGTTCCCGGGAAAGCAGATCCGGGTGATCGAGAACGGTCTGGCCACCGACCCCCGAGGCCGGCGGCCGGACGGTTACCGGCGGGCCGACCACCTACGCGACACCGTGTACTGGCTGCAGCGAGCCCGTCAGGACGGCATCGACGTGGCGTCGTACAACTACTGGAGCCTCACCGACAACTACGAGTGGGGTGACTTCGACTCGCGTTTCGGTCTGTACACCGTTGACGCGCAGCATGACCCGAGTCTGGCCCGTCACCCGACCGATGCGGTCGCCGCCTATCGTCAGATCACCCGCGACCACGGAGTTCGCCGCGACTATCGTCCGACGCAGATGCCGGTGGCGTGCTCGCTGGTCGCCGTGCCGGACAGCTGTACGACTCCGGCCGTGGTCCGGTGACGTTGTGCGGTGACGTTGCGTGACGATGACGTCAGGCGACGCCGAGTGCTCGTAATCCCGCGGCGGTGGCGGCGGCGAGGATGACCACGACGGCGAGGGGCGCCTTGAGCAGCGCCGCGATCACGCCGACCGCCACACCAGCGGGCCGCGCCCATCCGGCGAAGTCGTGGTCGATGAAGAACGCGCCCGTCAGCGCCACGGCGACGAGCAGGACGACGGCCGCCCGGTCCATCAGCTTCTCGGTCGCCTCCGACACCGAGATCCGGTTCCGCAGGACAGGTCCGGCGGCGCGCATCGCGTAGGTGCCGACGGCGAGGAGTGCGACGCCGATCGCGAGGGAGGCCCCGGTGTTCACTGCCCGCTCCGAATGGTGTTGTGCCCGACGATGTCACGTGTCGTGACGTCCTCGTCGGCGGCGTCGGAGTCGGACCGATCCGGTGTACGCGGCGGTGCCGCACGGAACCGCCGGGCCGTCTCCAGCGCGGCAAACCCCCCGAGCGCACCGATGATCGGCAACCCGGCCGGCAGAAACGGTGTCGACGCCACGGCGACCGCTGCGCCGATGGTCACGGCCGCCCAGGTGGCGCCGTCGCGAAGGGCCGGGATGGCCAATGCGGCGAGCAGGGCGGGGAACGCGGCGTCGAGCCCGAGGCTCGCGGGGTCGGCGACCACGCCGCCGAGGGCGGCCCCCAGGGCGGCCCCGACGGGCCATGAGACGAGAACACCCAGACCGCACAACAGGAATGCGGCGCGTGCGCGACGTGGGTCGGACTCGGCCGTCGCCAGAGCTGCTGTCTCGTCATTGATGAGGTGTGCGCCGAACAGGATCTCGGGAGTGCTGCGCAGGTGTTTCCCGACGGCGAGGCCGTATCCGAAGTTGCGGGTGTTCACCAACAGGCCCGCCAGTGCAGCCAGGATCGGGAGCCCGCCGGCGGCGAGGATGCCGACGAAGACGAATTCCGACGAGCCGGCGAGCACCACCGTGGCGATCAGGACGATCTGCCACAGCGCGAGACCCGCGGTGTGCGCGGCCACGCCGTACGACGCCCCGATGACGAGCACCGACAGAGACATCACGACGACGGCGCGCAGGGTCGCCGTGTCGAGTGTTCTCCAAGCCGAACGCATGACTATCATAGTGAACAAGAGGAGTGTGTTCGTCAAGATGGACGATCGGACGGTTTGATGAACGATGCACGGTCGGTGAACCCGAAAGAGCTCGTCGCGGCGTCGCTGAAACGGGAACGAACGCGGGCCGGTCTGTCCCTGACCGAACTCGCGCGCCGAGCCGGAATCGGGAAGTCGACCCTGTCCCAGCTCGAATCGGGGGAGGGGAATCCGAGCGTGGAAACCCTCTGGGCCCTCTCGACGGCCTTGGGCGTGCAGTTCTCGGCGCTGCTGGATTCGCCGATGCCGACGGTCGAGGTCATCCGTTTCGGCGAGGGGCCGGTCATCCCGGCCGCGGACGCGGACTATTCGGCCACCCTGCTGTCCACCGCCTCGCCGGGGTCGCGGCGCGACATGTATGTCATCAGGGCCGAACCCGGCAAGCCGAGAATCTCGGCGCCGCATGCGCGCGGGATCATCGAGCATGTCGTGATCAGTTGTGGCCGTGCGCGTCTCGGTCCCACGGACTCCGCCGAAGTCCTCGCGGCGGGTGATTACATCTCGTATCCCGGCGACGTCGAGCACGTCTTCGACGCACTGGAGCCGGGTACCGTCGCGGTGATGCTCAGCGAGGCGTTCTGAGACGGTGGCACAGGTTCCGGCGAAACGCGACGTGCATCACAGCGATTCGCGGTATCGATGACCGACGCGTACTGTTGCTGTCAGTGATGCGCCCGTACCGGCCGCGTCTAGCGTCGTAGAACGCCTCTCTCGCAGGTCTGGAGATTCCGACACAGGTCGGCCACCTGCCATTGACTTCATACGGCGAACGAGCTCGCGCACCCGCGTGTTCGCCACCGGCACCGCCTTGCACGTCAGTCGTGCTGTTCGCGTGCCAAGCACAGGAAGACACCTGCACACCACATGACTGCTGTACTCGAAACCCCGACGACCACCCCTGCCGACGCCGCTGCGTCTGCTCCCGGTGTGTCGTTCGAATCCCTCGGTGTTCCAACCGAACTCGTCAAGGTCCTGGCCTCGCAGGGCAAGACCGACGCCTTCCCGATCCAGCAGGACACCCTGCCCGACACCCTCGACGGCAAAGACGTCCTGGGCCGCGGCAAGACCGGATCGGGCAAGACCCTCGCCTTCTCCATCCCGCTCGTCGCCGGCCTGGCCGAGATGCAGGTCAAGCGCTACGTGGGAGCACCCACCGGCCTGATCCTGGCGCCCACCCGCGAGCTGGCGACCCAGATCGCCGCGGTCGTCGAGCCGCTTGCCGCTTCCGTGGGACTCACCGTCACCACCGTCTTCGGCGGGGTCAAGCAGACCCGCCAGGAGCAGGCGTTCCGCCGCGGCGTCGACATCGTCGTCGCCTGCCCCGGTCGTCTCGAGGACCTGATGCGCCAGGGCATCGTCCGCCTCGACGAGGTCGAGATCACCGTGATCGACGAGGCCGACCACATGGCCGACCTCGGCTTCCTCCCCGTCGTGACCAAGATCCTGGCCGCGACCCCCGCCGACGGACAGCGGATGCTGTTCTCGGCGACGTTGGACAACGGCGTCGACAAGCTCGCCAAGCGCTTCCTCGACAACCCGGTGCTGCATTCGGTGGACTCGGCGGAGTCGCCGGTCGCCGCGATGACCCACCACGTCTTCGAGGTCTCCTCGGCGAACAAGCAGGATCTCGTCGCCGAACTCGCCTCCGGCACCGGGCGCCGCATCCTGTTCATGCGCACCAAGCATCAGGCCAAGAAGCTCGCCAAGAAGCTGACCGAGGCCGGGATCCCCGCCGTCGACCTGCACGGCAACCTCAGCCAGGCGCAGCGCGACCGCAACCTCGCCGCATTCGGTGAGGGAGACGTCCGCGTCCTCGTCGCCACCGACGTCGCCGCCCGCGGCGTGCACGTCGACGGCATCGAGCTCGTCGTTCACGTCGACCCGCCGGCCGAGCACAAGGCGTACCTGCACCGCTCGGGCCGCACCGCCCGGGCCGGGTCGGCCGGCGACGTGGTGACCGTGTGCCTGCACGAGCAGCGTCGTGAGGTCGCGCAGCTGCTGCGCAAGGCGAAGATCAACGTCACCCCCGTCTCCGTCGACGCCTCGTCGGCGGCCGTCGACGAGCTCGTCGGCGAGCGCGCGCCCCGCGTGTCCGCAGCCGCGCGCGCCGCAGCCGAGGCCGCGCGTGGCGGCGGTGCTCAGGGTGGTCGGTCCCAGGGCGGCCGCGCTCAGGGTGGCCGGTCACAGGGGAGTCGCCGCGGCGGTCGTGGCCGAGGCCAGGGCGGTAACGGCAGTGCTCGAGGCGAGAACCGGAGCGCCGGCACCGGCGGTGGCCGGAACGCCGCCGGCGGTGACGCGCGCGGCACCCGCGGCGAGGGCCGCGGACGTCCGGCCCGGAGTGACTCACGGTCGGGCGGTTCGCGCTCGGCCGAGGGTCGCACAGGCGGTCAGGGTCGAGGCGCGGGACACTCGCGGGCCGGCGATCAGCAGCGCGCGGGCAGCCGCGGGCAGGGTCGTCGGGTGAGCCGCCCCGCTGGTTCGCCGACCGGTCGCTGAACCTGATACGTCAGCCGCACAATCGAAGAACGGCGCTCGCCTACGCGAGCGAAGCGAGCCTCGAGGGGCTGGTGACCATGGTCGCCGCCCTTCGAGGCTCGTCGACCTCGACGCGCTCCTTCGTCGCTTGCTCGGCCCGGCGGCTTTCGCTCCTCGCACCTCAGGGGGCAGAGGGGCGGCCCTCTCTCCGGATTACGGGAACCAGGAATCTGGTGCTGCTTTCGGATCAGGGAGCAGCGCGCCCGCTCAGGCAGGTAGGAATCGCTGGGCCAGCCGCGGTGCGAGCCACGGGCGGGCGCCCCAGGCGATCGCCTTGCCGGTGAGGCCGATCCATCCCGGCGACACCCGGCCGTAGCCGGCCAGCAGGGCGGTGGCCGGGTCGACGCTGATGTGTACGTCGGGGCGGCGGGGTTCCGGCGGGTCGATCACGAGCTCGCCGTCGGTGAACTCGTAGACATGGCGTTCGCCGCACCCGCGCAACCGGATGTCGTAGGTGCCGGAATGGCCGGCGGCGTTCACCGGATCGACCCAGCTCGGCAGGATGTGCTGGCGGGCGCGGATGATCATCGACACCACCTCGGGCTCGACCCACCAGCGGGCGCCGACGGCCCGGGCGATGTCGTGGGCGTGCACGACGAACTCACCGATCAGCAGACCCAGTGCGGCGTCCGCGCGGATGAGGCGGTCGCCGTCGAAGTGCATCTTGGGGACCTGGGCGTGGAAGTGCGACACCTCGTCGACGAGTTCGCGCAGGTCGTCGGCCAGCCGACGGCACAGCAGTCGCACGTCCCGGGTGGGCAGGTTGGCGATCTGCTTGGCGTTGAAGTCGGGGACGTCGACCGCCGAACAACACCATTCGCCCTCGCCGCGGGCGAGTCCGAGAAAGCGCGACGGTGCCGACGCGACATGACCCAGGCAGTCGGTCAGCGTCCAGCCGGGGACGTCCGGGAGCCGGGTGTCGGGGTCGTCGACCCCGAGCACGAGATCGGTGAACCGATCCCCGGTCGTGAGCGCGGCGTCGATGTAGTCAAACCTCGAGAACATCCCCGTCGCGCGTGGTTCCTCCCCCCACATGGGGCACGACAGTACCCCGGCGCGTTGCGACGTGCGACACATTCAGTCCCAACACGCCGAACCTGGGGACAGATGTGCAACGTGCGCAACATTATTCACAAACGCGCACGGTGATTCTCAATCGTGTGACGCTGCCGGGGCGGCTTCGCCGAGACGGACGCACACGACGCCGAGCACGATGAGCAGGCCGCCGGCGAGTTGGATCGGTGCCGGCAGTTCGTCGAGAACCAGCCAGGCGAAGACCACCGCGAACAGGACCTCGGACAGGGCGACGAAGGACATCACGCGCGCGCCGAGGAGCCGCCCGCCCGCGATGCCGAAGCCGTAGGCCATGGCGGCCGAGACCACACCGAGCAGGACCAGCGGCACCCACCAGGCCACCTCGAGTGCACCGACCCGGACCGGAACGGTGGTCATGGTCATCGGCAGGAGTCCGGTCAGTCCGGCGCCGACGAGGGCCAGCGCACCGATGAGCAGGCCGCCGGCGGCGAGGCTCAACGGCGGCCAGCCCGTGCGATCGTCGGCCGAGATCACGAAGTAGGCGGCGGCCCCGACCATCGCGGCCAGCGCCCACAGCACCCCGACCGCACTGATCGGCACGTCGCCCGTCAGGTCGAGCACGAGTGCCAGTCCGGCGATCGCGAGGGCCGCGCCGAGGACCGTGACCCGTCCCGGATGCTGACCGTGGCGGAGCCACAGCCACACCAGCACCGCGACCGGCGCGGTGTACTCGATGAGCAGTGCGACCCCGACCTGCAGGTAGGTCACCGCGTAGAAGTAGGCGAGCTGACAGCCTGCCACGGCGAGCAGGCCATAGCTGACGAGCACGGGCCAGGACCGGCGGCCGGGTCGGTCCGGGACGGGCCGTCGGCGATCGCGGAAGGCGAGCAGGCCGGGCACGGCCAACACCAGTCCGCCGAGCGCGATGCGCACCGTGACCGTCGCGCCGGCCGACCACCCCGCCTCGATCATGGCCCGGGCGAGTACGCCGGAGATGCCGAAGCAGGCCGAGGAGATGAGGGCCAGCGTGATGCCGAGGGCAGGTCGGGGGAGGGCGGGAGTGCGGTCCGCGGAGCTCACGGATTCTTCGCGGCGACGATCGCCGTGCGAACGGCTTCGCGGCACTCCGGCCCGGCCGGCTCGCCGGTTCC
The DNA here is from genome assembly GCF_041103195.1 of Gordonia sp. ABKF26. Taxonomy (NCBI): domain Bacteria; kingdom Bacillati; phylum Actinomycetota; class Actinomycetes; order Mycobacteriales; family Gordoniaceae; genus Gordonia; species Gordonia sp. ABKF26. Next base: position 4,445,658 of record NZ_JBGCVZ010000003.1, on the reverse strand, counting down.
GAGGTAGAAGCTGCCCGGGCGACCCTCGTCACCGGCGAACCCGGTCACCGAGAATCCGTCCGACTCGGGAACATACGGGGTCGACGACATCGACGCGACAGCCAGCGGACACGACAACGCCGCGACCCCGCGCTTGGCCCCGGACACGACGACGATCAGGTGGGTCGGGTGCAGCACGATCAGCGTCTGGTGCTCGGAGTCGGGGTCGACCGGGTTGCTGCGTCGTCCGAAAACCTTGCCGAGGAACGTCGTCGACGGCGGGTTGATGCTCCGCGTGATCCACGCCGGCAGATCATCGGTGACCGTGAGCTGCTTCGACTCGGCGTGGTCGCGCAGCGTCGCGGCGACGTCGGCGGGAAGGTCGGACAGATCGGCACGCACGGTGGTGCGCTGATACGCGGGCCCCATGGCTGCTCAATCTAGTGCAGTGGCCCCGCCGTCGAGGCCGGCGACGGACTGTGCGACACCCAGACGTCGGCCGAGTAGCCGACGCCGACGCGGCACCGAGACCTCCGGCGCCTTCGCCTCGAGGTCGTCGAGCAACGATGCGACGGTCTGCGCGGAGTCGGTCTTGTTGGTGCCGATGAAGCCCGACGGCCCTCGCTTGATCCACCCCGTCACGTACATGCCCGACACGGGTTCGGTCCCGTCGAGAACGCGGCCGTCGAGGTGGGGGATGACCCCCGCGGCGTCGTCGAACGGCAGGCCGGGTACCGGCACGCCGCGGTAGCCGACCGAGGTGAGGACCAACCCGGTCTCGAGAGTGGTGGTGTCGCCGGTGGGTTCGATGCCCACCGCGGACCCGGCGTCGTCGACGACCGGCCGGTTGCGGCCGACGACCAACGCGCTCGCCCGACCGTGGGGGCCTGCGGTCACCTCGGACGGAGAGCTGAAGAAGGCCAGCCGGATTCGACGGCCCGTCGGCTCGGGGCGCGCGGCGCATTCGGCCAGGATCTCGAGTTTGCCGCGGACGGTGGCGTCGAGATCGGCCGGCGCGGGGAGCGCATCGAGATCGGCGGCATCGACGGTGACCGGGACACCCGAATCGACCAGTCCGATGAGTTCGGGCAGGGTGAACGCCGCGTGCGCGGGTCCGCGACGTCCCATCACGACGACTTCGCGCACCGACGAGGCCCGCAGGGTCGCCAGCGCACTGCGAGAGATGTCGGTGGCCGCGAGCGTGTCCGGGTCGGCGACGAGAATGCGCGCGACATCGAGGGCGACGTTGCCGTTGCCCACGACCACGACACGCTCGGTGTCCAGGTCGACGTCGAGGTCGGTGAAGTCCGGGTGGCCGTTGTACCAGCCCACGAAGGAGGTCGCACTGGACACACCCGGGAGGTCGAATCCGGGCAGTGCGAGTCGCCGGTCGGTGGGGGCGCCGCCCGCCCAGATCACGCCCTGGTGTCGGGCGCGCAGGTCGGCCAAGGTGAGATCCCGCCCGACCTCGGTGTTCAGCAGGATCTCCAGACGCGGGTTGCGCGCGATGTCGTCGAACAGCTCCATCACCTTGCGGGTGTGCAGGTGATCGGGTGCGACGCCGAAGCGTGCCAGCCCGAACGGTCGGTCGAGGCGCTCGTACATGGTGACCGAGACCTGCGGCTGCCGCAGCAGCTCGTCGGCGGCATACATCGCGGAGGGACCCGACCCCACGATGCCGATCGAGATCGAGCGCTCGACGGCCAGCTGCCGCGGCCGGTCGATGGGTGCGAGTGGCAGCCGACGGGCCGGGTCGACGGGGAAGCGAGCGGCCCCGTCGACCGGATCGTGGTACTGCGTCGCGTTGACCTCGACGAACCGCTCCTGGCCCGCGGGCAGGCGGTGACCCGGGACGATGGCGCCGACCGGGCACGCACTGACACACGCGCCGCAGTCGACACAGGTCGCGGGATCGATGTACAGCATCTCGGCGATGCCGAAATCGGGTTCTTCGGGCGTGGGGTGGATGCAGTTGACGGGGCATGCATAGACGCACGACGCGTCGCCGCAGCACGCCTGGGTGACGACGTGGGGCATGGTCTCGGGATCTACCTGCGTTCGGTGCGGCTCAGGCCGCGGTGTATGTGGGCTCGCTGCGGAAACGCGAGGGGCGGCCGCTGATGCCGAGTGCACGCCACAGCAGTCGCGACACCGGGTTCATCAGCCCGCTCTGCTCGCCGAGCATCCGAACGTCGCCGAAGACGTTGCGCAGGAAGCGCTTCGACTCCGCCGACCGCCAGAAGATGTCCTTCATGACCTCGTCGGGGACGTCGAAACGCTTGGCGAATCCACGTGGGGGCACCACGATCGCGCCGCACAGGATGCGCATGGTCAGCGGGAGCATGAGGGACAGGATGAACCGCTGGAAACGGCCACGCTGCGGCACCTGCTCACGGATGAGGTGATGGGCGAACGAGATGTGGCGCGCCTCCTCGGCGACATGGAGCTGCATCACCGCCGCCATCGTGGGATGCAGGCTGGCGCGGGTGCGCAGGAAGTCCTTCTGGATGTGGTCGATCGGCTCCTCGCCGCCGAGGACCCCGAAGAAGAACAGGGTGGGGAAGACGGTCGAGACGAGCGGGACGAACGGAGAGATCAGCCGGTAGCCGATCTTGGCGCCCGGCACGTCCACCCCGGTGCGGTTGATGAACTCCTGGAACATCAGGGTGTGGTTGCACTCCTCCTTGGATTCGTGCGTGGTGTACCGGAATTCGCGCGCGCCGTTGGGGAGCTTGAAGCTGTACTGCATCAGGCCGCGGATGAGGATCGACTCGAACTGCAGTCCGACCTTGGCGACGTTGGCCTGGCGCCACATGCCGATCTCGATCTGCTTCTCCTGAGGGAGCTGCTGGTACCACGGGTGACGCCCGATGGGATCGACCTCGTAGGACAGGATCCAGCGGGGGTCGTTCTCGGTGATCGCCATGTGCGGCGCGTCCCAGTCGATGTCGACGTAGGGGTCGAAGTTGCGGTGCACGGAGGCCGCGGAGAGGTCGTCGAGCACCTGGCCGTAGTCGTGGTCGCCGCCGGACTTGTCGTGCTGCGGCACGTAGCGGGCGGGGGCCTCGTGCTCCCGATCGGTCGGGGTCAGTGCTTTCGTCATCGTCGCATCCCTTCGGCTGGGCGGCTCGGTCGGTGAAACAGACCACAGCGGATGACTCGAACGTATTTCGACGCCGCCTTATTTGTCAACAGTCGATGTCACGTTCGATACCGGCACAATGGGCTGGTGCACCTGTCGGCCGATGTCCGGCTTCGGGGGCTGACCTGGTGAGACGGGTGTAATTCGATCGGGTTATATAACCCGGTCGAGGCGATGGTCGCGGGTTAGAGTTACCACCGTCCGTGCCCGTGTCTGCTCACCTGGAGGAGCGATGTCCCGTCGTGTTCACGCGTCCCAGCGCTTCCGGGCCCCGACGCACTCCACCTGCGCCCGCCGGCACGAAGCGCCCGCGGTCGTGACCCGGGTCCGGAGCCGGTCGTGAATCAGCCGCCGCAGGGTCCGACGCGTGTCGTCCCCCCGCCGGGCGGGCCCCCGCCGGGTATGCCCCATCCGGGCGGTCCCCGCCCGGGTGCGCCGGGTCCCCATCGGCCCGGTCCACCGCCCCCGCCTGCTCCCGGTCCGACGCCGCGGCAGGCCCCGCGGTCGCCGAACCGGGGTGCGCCCGGTCCCGGCGGTGCCCTCGGCGATCTGACCCCGCAACTCATCGACACCGACATCTGGACCGACGCGATGGTCGAGGGAGCGGGCATTCCCGTCGTCGACGTCCCGTTCGTGACGGTCGGGTCGGGCATCGGCTCGTTCGTGACCGTCGACTACTTGCGGATCAGCGGGGTGCCGCTCGATCGGATCGCGGTGCTCGGCCCGCAGGATGTGCCGTGGCACAGCTACGAGTATCTGACGCGGGTGTCGCAGATCCCCCGCGGGGAGCGCCTGCGTTCCGACTCGGCGTCGACCCCGGACAACATCTGGGGTTTCCCGTCGTACGCGGTCCGGGAGGCGTGGGCGGACAAGAAGTTCAAGCCTCTGTGGAACGTGTTGGTGGAACCCGTCTTCGCGAACTTCTACACGCCGAAGGCCGGACAGGCATTCGCCTCGATGGAGAAGGAGTGCGAGCGCATCGGCTACCTGAAGTGCCTGCACCGCGGCCAGGTCCGGATGATCCGGCGCCGCGCCGGTGGCGGGTATTTCACGATTCTCACACCGCCGCAAGGATCTTCGCCCACCAAGCGGGTGGCGTTCCGCAGCCAGTGGGTCCACGTCGCGATCGGTTACCCCGGGATCAAACTGCTGCCCGATCTGCAGGCGTTCCGGGAGACCTACCGCGACGCCAGCAAGGTCGTGAACGCCTACGAATCCCACGAACACATCTATCAGTCGTTGCAGCGCAAGCCCGGCACCGTGGTGATCCGCGGCGCCGGGATCGTCGCCTCCCGGGTTCTCCAGCGACTCATCGACGATCGCGACGCGTACGGACTCCAGACGCAGATCGTGCACCTGTTCCGCACCTACTACGACAAACCGCACGGGCCGCACATCTTCATGCGGCGCAAGGGCAAGGACGGCTGGGCCTATCAGGGGTTCAACTACCCGAAGTCGGTCTGGGGCGGACAGCTCAAGGCCCGGATGCGCAAGCTCGAGGGGCATGAGCGGGCCGAGGCGTACAAGCAGATGGGCGGCACCAACACGCCGGTCCGCGACGACTGGCAGGAGCAGCTGGCGCGTGGGCGGCGCGAGGGCTGGTACCGCGTCGCCGTCGGCAAGGCGGAGAGTCTGGTGCCCGCGGCGGGTGGTCAGGGTGTGGTGACCACGGTGCGGGTCGACCCGCACGCACCGATCCGGCAGGACCACCGGCCCGACGGGACCTTCGAGATCTACGCGGACTACGTGATCGACTGCACCGGACTCGAAGCCGACGTTCGCGAGCACCGCCTGCTGCGCGACCTGCTCGACCACACCGGTGCCGGCATCAACCCCGTCGGCCGCATGGATGTCGAACGTGACTTCGAGCTGAAGGGCACGCGGAGCGGGAACGGCAAGCTCTACGCCTCCGGCAGTGCCACACTCGGGGGCTATTTTCCCGGCGTCGACACGTTCCTCGGCCTGCAGATCGCCGCCCTGGAGATCGTCGACGACCTGGCGCGCCAGGGTTTCTGCAAGCGCCTGACGCCGTGGCGGTCGACCGCTCAGTGGTGGCGCTGGATGAACAACAAGGGAGTCGACTGACATGTTGCCCACCCTGTGGGGGCGAATCCAGACCCGCGTGCTCGTGCTCGGCATCCTCGGTGGTCTGTGGACCGTCGTGCTGGTCCCGTTCCTCTGGCTGATCTCCTCGGGTGATCCGACGATCCTCGACGTCTACCGGGTCGCCTTCACCGTGCTCGTCACCGTCATCGTCCTCGGGGTGTTCTGGGAATTCCTGTACCACTTCCTGCAGCAGTTCCGGTGGGAGAAGGACTGGCCGACGCTGTTCGGGCTCCTCACCGCCATCAACGAGGGAATTCTCGTGTGGGTGGTGATCGACAACACGGGACTCATCCCGGAATCCCTCCGGCCAAATCCCTTCGTGTTCTCGGTCCAGTTCGTCACCACGTGGCTGCTCGTGTGGGTGGCGGTCAACGGGCCACTGCGAGCGGTCTTCCCCCACTGGCGATTCCAGGGAGGTCGTTTCCTGTGACCAGTCCGGGCGACATCCCCAGCGTCACACCGACCGTGACGCTGATCCGCGGGGAGGGGGTCGTGATCCGGACGCCGGCGTTCCTGTGCCTGTTGAACGACACGGTGCCCGCGTCCTTCCTCACCGACCTCCTCGACATCGAATCGGCGGTCTCCGTGCCGGATTCGGCACCCCGACGCGGACGGCACCTGGTGCGGGCGCTGGCGCAACTGGTGGCCACCGCAGCCGACCCGGTCGACATCGCCTTCGCCGCACCCGACAGTGCCGGCATCGCGATCTTCCTCTCGGGCCGGGTGTACGGCGAGACCGACGGCAAGCGTGTCGAGCCGGCCGCCGGCGACACCTACGACCGCGCCGTGCCGTGGCCGTACGAGGGTCTCGGGCTGTATCTCGCCGGCACCGAGCCGGCCGAGGTCGGCGAGGAGCGATTCGACCTGGTCGAGGGCACGGTGCCCGCCGCGGGTGCGTTGCTGCACACTCCACTCGGTCTGCGCGGCACCGAGTTCCACGCGGTGTCCGACAGAGCGGCGCAGCCTCGGCCCGACAGAGCGGCGCAGCCGCGGCCGGACCGGGTGGTCGAACCGCCCCGACCCGACCCGGATGCGGGGCCGCCGACCGAGGCGCTGGGAGGGCTCGACGAGCCGGATCCCGAGATGCTCAGAACTCCGGCACCCGAAGCGGAACCGGAGCCCGACCCGATGGGCACCACCGAACGGATGGCCCCCGGCGCCGGGAGTCTCGGATCGCCCGCGCCGGGCCCGCTGCCGTTCACCTCGACTCCGCTGGGCGGCCCGTTCGAGGCGGAACCGTTGTCGCCGAACGCGCCGCTCCCGTCCGAGCCCGCGCCGCGGGACACCATGCCGCCGGGCGGACGCGCGCCCGTCGAACCCGGAGCCGCGTCGAATCCGTTCGCCGAGCCTCTCGAACCGCGCGCGCCCCTGCCCAAGGCAGAGCATCAGAAGCCCGCGACCGAGGTCGTCAAGATCGAGGCCTCCCGGGCCATGGTCCACGGGATACGTTGCTCGCGGGGCCATCTGAACCACCCGCAGTCGTGGCTGTGCGGAGTCTGCGGAATCCGGATGGATCAGTTGACGACGTTCCTCGTCGAGGGGGAGCGGCCGCCGCTGGGCTGGTTGCTGCTCGACAACGGATTCACCTTCCTGCTCGACGAGGACCTGGTCATCGGTCGAGAGCCGGGATCAGCCGGAGGCGGACCGGCGGGTTCGCCCAAACCGATTCGCGTACAGGACGAAACCGGTCAGCTGTCGCGGCGGCACGTCGAGATCCGGCTGGTGGAGTGGACGGTGCAACTGGTCGACCTCGGGTCCGCCAACGGCACCTTCGTCGCCGATCCCAGCAACGGCAACCGCGAGACCCGCCTGCTGCCGCATCGTGCCCATGTGCTGGTGCCCGGATCGCATGTGCGAATCGGCGGTCGGCACTTCATCTTCGAGTCGCACCACGCCCGCGTCTGAGGGAACCGAGGTCATGGAGAAACACACGATCGCCTTCCTGCTGCTCGACGTCGCGGTCGTCATCGCCGCCGCACGGGTGGGCGGGATGATCGCGCGGGCGTGCCGTCAGCCGGCCGTGGTCGGCGAGATCGCCGCCGGGATCGCGCTGGGCCCCAGCCTGCTCGGACTCCTGCCCGGCGATCCCGACCAGTGGCTGTTCCCCGACGACGTCCGGCCGCTGCTGGGCGCGCTGGCGCAGATCGGTCTCGTGCTGTTCATGTTCATCGTCGGCCTCGAACTGGACATGCGGCTGACCAAGGGGCGTGAACGCGCGGCGGCGAGCATCTCGGCCTTCTCGATCGCCCTGCCGTTCGCTCTCGGTGCCGGGCTCGGAGTGCTGCTCTACCCCTCGCACAACATGGTCGGGGGCATGGAGATCGAACGGCTCGGGATGGTGCTGTTCATGGGCGTCGCGATGTCGATCACCGCCTTCCCGGTACTGGCGCGAATCCTCACCGACCGCGGGATGATGCGGACCGTCCCCGGTGTGTTCAGCCTGGCCGCGGCCGCGATCGACGACATCCTGGCGTGGACGCTGCTGGCCTTCATCATCGCGATCATCCAGGGCGGCAGTCCGCTCGAGGTCGCCAAGATCGTCGGGCTCACGCTCGTGTACGCGGCCGTGATGTTCGGCGTGGTTCGTCCCCTGCTGGCCAAGCTGATCGCGTGGCGCGACACGGCCGGCCGGCTCACCCCGGACATCCTGGCGGTCATCCTGATCGGGCTGTTCCTCTCGGCGGCGGCGACCGACGTCATCGGCATCCACCAGATCTTCGGCGCCTTCGTGTTCGGCGCGGTGATGCCGAAGGTGGGGGCCGAGCAACTGCACCGGGAGATCCTCGAGCGGCTCGAGCAGGCGAGCGTGCTGCTTCTGCTGCCGATGTTCTTCGTCGTGACCGGACTCAACGTCGACCTCACCGAGATCGGGTTCGCGGGGATGGGGCAGTTGCTCCTGGTCCTGCTCGTCGCGATCGCGGGCAAGTTCGTCGGTGCCTATGCCGGCGCGCGGGTGAGTGCGATACCCACCAGGCAGAGTGCGGCCATCGCGGTGTTGATGAACACGCGCGGACTGACCGAGCTGGTGATCCTCGCCGCCGGCCGGGAGCTCGGCGTGCTGAGCGACGAGCTGTTCGCCATGCTCGTCGTGATGGCGCTGGTGACCACGATCCTGACCGAGCCGTTGTTGCGCGTGGTGTACCCGGACCGGGTGGTGGCCAACGACATCGCGGCAGCCGAGCGGCGTGCGCTGGCCACCGCCACCGCACCCCGGGTCCTGGTGCTGATCCGCGATCCCGTCGGGACGGTCGCGGACCTGCGGGCGAGGCACCGGCGAATGCTGGATTGCGCCACCGGATTCGACGTCGTGCTGGCCGGTCTGCTCACTGCTCCGGATCGGTCCGCCCGTCCACTCGAGGTCGGTATCCCGGTGGTGCCGGACTTCGCGGCGATCGCCTCGGCCGTGGAGAAGCTCACCGAGCTGGGCTCGTCGCTGACCGGCGCGGGTTCGGTCTCTGTGCTGTGCCGGTTCAGCGCCGATCCGGCCGCCGACCTCGACGCGATGTCGGAGAACGCGCATGCCGACATCATCGTCGTGGACAGTGTGGACCGATCCCTGGGGGAGTCGCTGCGATCGGCCCCGGTCGCCGTGATCGACGAGGCCGCCGACGCGGCGGTGGCCCCGGGTCGCAGCACCGTCACCTGCTTCGCCGCCGACAGTCGCAGCGGCCGGACCGCTGCGCTGGTGGCCGCGGGTCTGGCGCTCTTCGGATCGCGCTCGCTGACCGTCGTCGCATCCGGGTCCCGGCGACGGTGGCTCGCAGATCTCAACGCTGTTGCGGAACAGGGAGTCTCGGTGTCGGTACAGGATCCGCGGCGGCATCGCGACGATGCGGTGTCGTTCGCCGTCGCCGCACCGGACGAGGGTGGCCCGGGCACACCGGTTCCGGTCACCGTCGTCGACAACACCGGGACAAGCGAGGAATCGCTGGGCGACCGCGTGGCGGCCCTCTATCCGCCGCCGGTGGCGCAACCCACGCCGTCGCGAGCGGCCCCCGACACATCCAGCCCCGACATCGGTTCATCATCGGAGAGGCACTGACATGGCGACAGTCGAGATCCCGCAGCAACTGGCGGATTTCACGGTGCTCGAGAAGCTCGGCATGGGCGGCAACGGGACGTTCTACCTCGCCGTGCCGCCGGCCCGATTGGGTCTGAGCACCGACCGCGTGGTGGTGAAGGTCTTCGGGGGAGTCTGCAGCGACGACGCCTACCGCCGAGGCGTGCGCGAACTGCGGGCATTCGCGGCTGTCGTGTCGCCCTACCTCGCGGGCCTCTACGACGCGGTGCTGCAGGGCCAGTTCATGTACGCGATGGAGTACTTCCCGCTCGGCTCGCTGGGCAGTCCGGCCCGCGAGTTCGGCCGAGACGAGAAGCTGGCCGCCATCGCCGACGCGGCGCGCGGGGTCGACGCACTGCACGAAGCCGGGATCGCGCACGCCAACATCACGCCGTCGAGCATCATGGTCACCGACACCGGTGGCAAGATCTCCGATCTCGGCCTGGCCCGGGTCCTCGCCGCCGACGAACCCATCACGAGCTTCGCCCAGCCCGGCGCGGTGCAGTACATGGATCCGGCACTGCTGGCGGGTGACGTGCCCTCGCGTGCGACCGACATCTGGTCGCTCGGAGCCTGTCTGCACCGTGCCCTCACCGGCGACGGGGTGTACGGGGAGGTCCCGGACGCCCAACCCCTGCTGGCGATCCGGGCGGCGCTGTCGACCCCGCCGGCGCTGTCGGAGAATCTGGACCGCGACGAACGCACCCTGATCGCCAACTGCCTGGCGCTTGCCGGTTCCCGTCCGTCGACCGCCGCGGAGGTCGCCGGCCGGATCGACGCGCTCCGCGGGCGCTGACCCACCACCTCGCACCGGCCGCCGGGCGGGCGACAGTCCGGGCGGTCAGCCCAGCGGCGCGGTTCGCCACCAGTCGTCCAGGATCTCGCGGCCGGTGTGCCCGGGCCACGTCGTCACCAGGGTGTACTCCGCGTGTGGTGAACCGCTGAAATTCGTGACGACCCAGCCGTCCTCCACACTGTCCCGGCTCGTCGAAGCCGGCCCGTCCCGCCAGCTGATCTCATCTCCCGGAAAACCTTTCAGGTCGGCCGTGACAGCGGCACGTGCGGCCGGCGTCGGCGTGCGCCACACCACGAATCCGACGCTCGCGTCGTCAGTACACGAGATGCCGTCGACGCCGTCGCGGAAGACGGCCGCGCAGGCGGCATCGCGCCAGCCGGTCCCCTCGGGTGTGTCGGGGAGGAGTTGCGGAAAGGCCGCGGCGATCGGGGCGACGGTCGACGGCCACGGGGGCCGGGTGGTGCGCGCACCGAGGAGCATCAGCGATCCGACGACGACGGCGACGACCAGCGCCGCGACGAGAAATGGTGCGATGATCCATCGACGGCGTCGTGGCGGCGCCGGCACCGGTGTCGTGGACGGCTGCCCCGTCGCCGCGACCGTCCGGTTCCGGTCGGTGCTGATCTCGGTCGGCCGGTCCGGATGACCTGCGGGCTGGAACACACGTGGGACGTGGTCCGGGCGGGGCGCGTTCGCGACGATGACCTCGGTCGGAGGTTCGCCGCCGGTGTGCGTGAGATGTAGGGCGAGTTCGGCGGCGCGGACGAATTCCGCGCAGGTGCGGTATCGGTGATCGGAACCGGCGTCGAGTGCGCGCGCCAGCACGGCGTAGAAGGCCGGCGACACGGCTCCCGACACCCGATGCCGTGCGACCGAGTCTGTGCCGGTGAGCAATTCGACGAGTGTTCGACCCAGGGAAGCGACATCGTCTGCCGGATGCGGCATCTGGTCACCGTTCGCCGGTGCGGTGAGGCCGAACCCGGTGAGCGTGACGACCCCGGGGGTCGCCGCGGTGGAGGCGGCCAGGTCTGCGGACTCGGCGAGCAGGATGTCGGCGGGGGAGACGTTTCCGTGCACCAGTCCTCGGCGGTGTGCGGCGTCGAGCGCCTCGCCCACGATCGAGACGATGCGCACGGCGAGTTCGTCGCCGATGCCGTCGGGCCGGCGGCGGACGAGCAGTGCGGCGTCGGAAGCAGGCACGGGTGTGACCGCCACCCATGACCGCCCGCCGGCAGAACCATGACCGGCGACGCGTGCGATCGCGGGATGCCGCATCGTGGAAGCCTTTTCGAGCGCGACGGGGAACCAACCGTGGAACCCGGGGTCGGCCGAGGTCCCCCGGTCGACGACGGTGAGCAGAACCTGCTCGGTAGGCGAACCCGGTGTCGGGGGGTCCCCGGCGCCGCCGTGGCGGACGGTCGCGAGATAGTCCGTACCGTGCGGGCGCCCGCGGAGCAGGCGGTCGATGCGATGAGGCCCGACGAGAGTGCCGGGCAGGAGTGGCTCGTCGTGAGCCGGACCGACGGACACGGCGCCCCCTCACCTCAGGTGAGTCCTGACTTTACCGGTCGGACCATGTCCGCCCGGGGTGATCAGTCGTCGGTCGTCGCCGCGCAGATCATTCGAAGAGGAGCGGGGCGGAGTTGAACAGCATCACGATGAAGAAGAACAGCAGGAACCACGCACCGCCCTGCCACACCTGCCAGCGGCCGTTGCGCTTCCAGACCAGGTACGTGCGATACAGCATCGCGCTCGCGCCCACGAGAACCACGACGGGGGAGGCCACGACGAGTACGGTCTGCAGCGAATCCGACGACGCGTGGGCGAGGAACAGCAGGCCGAGTCCGAGGGCGACGGTGATTCCGACGTGGATCAGGATCGCGCGAAAGTCGTTGGTGCCGTGCTGCGGAAGCGGTGACGTCATGGTGTCCACCAGGTTACACGCCGGGCGAATCGTGCAGAAAGCCACCGCGATCAGGACTTCGTACTCATTGCCGCGGCCACGACGTCGGGGCAGGATGGAGGGCGGGGCCGAACCGGGCCGCGCGGGGCGACCCGAACGGCCCGCGGCCGAACCCGAGGACCCCACCCGGGTCTGTCGAGATCAGAGGAGATGAGCCACAACATGAATGCGATACTCGTCGGCGTGGACGGGTCGGACGCGGCCACGGGAGCAGTGCGATGGGCCGCCCGGGCCGCCGCGGCCGAAGGTCTCGATCTCAAAGTGGTCGGTGTGTACGACGCCAGCACGAGTGACTACGCCCCCGGCCTCATCATCCCGCAGGACGTCGTCGACGCCATCCGCCAGGACGCGTCCGACGCCGTGCACGCGGCCGCCGACGCCGCGAAGGAAGTGGCGCCCGGGGTGACGGTCGCCACCTCGATCGTCGACGGCGACGCGACCCGGGTCCTGCTCGAGCTGGGCAAGGACGCGGCGATGATCGTGGTCGGCACGCGCCGTCTCGGCAGCGTGAAGGGACTGTTCCTGGGTTCGGTGAGCACCAGTGTCGCCGCCCACGCGCACGGCCGGGTCGCGGTGGTGGCCGCCGAGGGCAGTGACGCCGGCCCCGTCGTCGTGGGTGTCGACGGTTCGCCGGTCAGTGACGCCGCGGTCGCCGAGGCCTTCCGACAGGCGTCGCTGCGGAACGTTCCACTTCGGGCGGTGCACACATGGACCCCCCTCGACGCGGACGCGCTGCACGGTTACGGCATCGGGGCCGACGAGGTGGCGCGGATGACGCAGGACGCGGTGGAGGTGCTGGCCGAGCGGCTGGCCGGATACGCGCAGGACTACCCGGACGTGACGATCGAACGCTCCGTGCTGCCCGAGGACCCGGCGAAGGCCCTGCTCGACGCGGCGGGCGCCGACGCGTCGCTCCTCGTGGTCGGGAGTCGTGGGCGGGGTGGCTTCCGCGGGCTGCTGCTCGGTTCGACGAGCCAGAAGGTGATGCACCACGCCGAGTGTCCGGTGATGGTGGTCCGCGCCTGACCGGACGAACGCGGCGCGTCGTTCCCGATCGCGGACCGGGGCCGACGCACCGGCGGCGCTTACCATCGACGCATGACGCTGAAGAAGCTGGAGCTCTCGGTCGGGGAGCTCGCCCAGCGGGCCGGTATCGCCCCGTCGGCGGTCCGCTTCTACGAGGACCAGGGCCTCATCTTCAGTCGGCGAACCTCGGGTAACCAGCGCCGCTATCACCGGGCGATGCTGCGGCGCGTGGCCTTCATCCGCGCGTCGCAGGTCGCCGGTATCCCGCTGTCGGTGATCGGTGAGGTGCTCGCCGAACTCGGCGACCATGAATCCCCGCCCAAGTCGATGTGGGAAGCGGCGTCGAAACGCTGGATGGACGACATCAATCACCGCATCGCGCTGCTCGAGAACATGCGGGACATGATCGGCTCGTGCGTGGGTTGCGGTTGCCTCTCGCTCGGGGAGTGTCACCTCCTCAACCCCGGCGACGAACTCAACAAACTCGGTCCGGGGCCGCGCCGACTCCTCACCGATCAGTAGCGAGCTCGACCACAGCGGGTTCGGCCACTTGCGATTCGGGGCGCACAACTGCCGGCGGTACTGTTGCCCCATGGCTCGACCGTCGCGCGTGGCGCTGGCTCTGGGAAGTGGAGGCGCCCGCGGTTACGCGCACATCGGGGTGATCGCCGAACTCGAGGCACGCGGATTCGAGATCGTCACCGTCGCCGGCTCGTCGATGGGTGCGCTCGTCGGCGGCCTCTACTGCGCGGGCAAACTCGACGACTACGTCGACTGGATCTCCGGCCTGTCGCAGCTCGACGTCGTCCGGTTGCTCGACGTCTCACTGACCAAGCCGGGTGTCATCGGCGCCGAGCGCATCCTTCTCCGCGTACGAGAGATCCTCGGCGACACCGTGATCGAAGATCTCCCCGTCCCGTTCACCGCCGTCGCCACCGACCTGAACGCCGGTCGTGCGGTCTGGTTCCAGCGCGGTGTCCTCGCCGACGCCCTGCGCGCGTCGATCGCGATCCCGGGGGTCATCAGCCCGCACGAGCACGGTGGCCGGCTGCTCGCCGACGGCGGCATCCTCGATCCACTGCCGGTGGCGCCCACCTCGACGGTGTCGAGTGACGTGACCATCGGCGTCATCATCGGCTCCGACGGCGGTCCGGAGGCGGGCGCCATCCGCGAGCCGAAGGCCAAGGGACTGCTGCGCCGCAACGTGGCGCCGATCCTCGACAACGAGTTCATCCGCGCGGTCCGGGACCGGCTCGGCCACGAGGTGCCCCCGACCGAGCGCGGCGAGCCGTCGGCGACAGGCGGGGCGGCGACAGGCGGGGCGGCGACAGGCGGGGCGGCGACAGACGGGGCGACGACGGGTGGGGCAGCGACCGCCACCGGCGGTGCCGACATGGTCGACGCGGCGGCCGGGCCGGACTCCGTCCCCACCACCGAGCAGGCCGGGTTCGGCGTCGACGAGCCGGCTCGGATGGGACGCGTGGAAGTGCTCAGCCGGTCCCTTGACATCATGCAGGAGGCCCTGACCCGCTATCAGGTCGCCGGTTATCCGCCCGACGTCCTGATCAGGGTGCCTCGGCGGACGGTTCGCACGCTCGACTTCCACAAGGCCTCCGAGATGATCGAACTCGGCCGGACCCTGACCGCGCGAGCCCTCGACGACCTGCCCGAGCTGCCATGAGGCAGATCCCCCGCGGCATCTGGGTCCTGCTGTCGGCGAACGTCGTCATCGCACTCGGATACGGCTTCATCGCGCCCGCGTTGCCGACCTTCGCCCGCACCTTCAACGTGTCGTTCACGGCCGCGACCGCGGTCGTGTCGGCGTTCGCCGTCATGCGGCTCATGTTCGCGCCCGCGACCGGCCGCCTGGTCACGGTCTTCGGCGAGCGGCGCATCTATCTGACCGGCCTGCTGATCGTCGCGGCGAGCACGCTGGCGTGCGCGTTCGCCCAGACCTACTGGCAGCTGCTCGTCTTCCGCGGCCTCGGCGGAATCGGCTCGACGATGTTCAGCATCTCCGCGATGGCGCTGCTGATCCGGATGGCGCCGAGCGACATTCGCGGGCGGGTGTCGGGCTTCTTCTCGGCCGGGTTCCTCATCGGCAGCATCACCGGGCCGCTCATCGGGGCGGCACTCGTCGGCTTCGGCCTCCGTGTCCCGTTCGTGGTGTACGCGGTTGCGCTGCTGGTCGCGTCGACGGTGGTGGCCACCCAGCTGCGGGAGGTCATCGCCCCCGATCAGGCCGACGGCCCGGCCGGCGCGCTGATCGGTTTCCGGACCGCCCTGCGCGACAGCGCCTATCGGGCGATCCTCGCCTCGAACTTCACCCAGGGCTGGGCGTCCATGGGCGTCCGGGTCGCGGTGGTGCCGTTGTTCATCACCGAGAGTCTCGGTGCCGGAGCGGGAATGGCCGGGATCGTGCTGGCGATCTACGCCGCGGGCAATGTGCTGGCGATCCTGGTCGCGGGCCGGTTGTCGGACCGGTTCGGGCGGCGGCCCATCATGCTGCCCGGTCTCGTCATCACCGTCGTCGCGACCATCGCGCTCGGCTTCTCGCCGAACGTCGGCGTCGCCCTGGCGTTGTCGGTGGTCGCCGGAGTGGGCTCGGGTCTCTTCGCACCCACCCATCAGGCGGCCCTCGCCGACGTCCTCGGCAACCGTCAGCAAGGCGGTTCGGCGTTGGCCGCCTACGGAATGTCGTCGGACCTCGGCGCCGTCACCGGACCCGTGATCGTGGGGTTCGTGGCCGATCGGGTCGGCTTCGGCCCGGCGTTCGTGCTGACCGGGGTGGTGGCGGCGGTTGCGCTGGTCCTGTGGATCTTCGCGCGGGAGACCGCGCCGGCGATCGTGGGCGACGGCCCCACGATGACGCCGACCGACACGAACCCCCGCGGTGCCGATGAGTGATGTGCGCGGGCGGACGACGAATTACGGTTGAGCGATGACCGGTGCAGGGCAGTCGGATCACCCGTCTCGGCGGACCGTCGGACGCGTGGGCCGATGACGTCCGGCAACGGTGGCCGCGCGCCGGGATACGACTACGCGCTCGGGGCCGATTCGGAGGTCGGCGTCCTGCGGGCGGTCATGTTGCACCGTCCCGGCGACGAACTGCGCCGACTCACCCCGCGGAACAGCGATCAGCTCCTCTTTGACGGGCTCCCGTGGGTCGGGCGCGCGCAGGAGGAGCACGATGCGTTCGCGGAGGTGCTGCGCGGCCGGGGAGTCGACGTGTACCTCCTCGGCGACCTGCTCGCCGAGACGATCGCGCACAGCGGTGCGGCCCGAATCCAGGGCATCGCGGCGGCCGTCAGCGCACGCCGGCTGGGAACGCACCTCGCGGAGGATCTCGCCGCCCACTTGCGGGGTCTGTCGCCGGCCGACCTCGCCTACGTGCTGATGGCCGGGATGACGTTCGACGAGCTGCCGATCACCCCGTCGGCAGAGCGGTCGTCACTGGTGCGGCGGATGCACCACGGGCCGGAGTTCGCGATCGAGCCCCTGCCCAATCTGCTGTTCACCCGCGACAGTTCGTTCTGGATCGGTGGACGGTTCGCGATCACCTCGCTCGCGCTGCCCGCACGGGCCCGGGAGACGTCGCTGACTGATCTCATCTACGCCCATCACCCGCGGTTCACCGGCGCCCGACGTGCCTACGAGTCGCAGGTGGCGCCGGTCGAGGGTGGCGACGTGCTGCTGCTCGCCGCCGGTGTGGTGGCCGTCGGGGTCGGTGAGCGCACCACGCCTGCCGGGGCAGAAGCGCTGGCGCGCAGCCTGTTCGACGACCATTTGGCGCACACGGTGCTCGCGGTGCCGATCGAACAGTCGCGGGCCTTCATGCACCTCGACACCGTCTGCACGATGGTCGACACCGACGCCGTGGTGATGTATCCCAACATCCGCGACACGATGTCCGCGTTCACCCTCGTCCACGACGCCGCGACCGATGCGGTCCGGATCACCGGTGAACGGCCCTTCCTCGACGCGGCCGCCGAGGCGATGGGGATCTCCAAGTTGCGTGTCATCGACACCGGCCTCGACCCGGTGACCGCCGAACGGGAGCAGTGGGACGACGGCAACAACACCCTCGCCCTCGCCCCCGGGGTGGTGGTGTCCTACAACCGGAACTCCGAGACCAATCGGCGACTCCGCGATTCCGGCATCGAGGTCATCGAGATCGAGGGTCGCGAGCTGGGCTCGGGCCGCGGCGGGCCGCGGTGCATGTCGTGTCCACTCGCACGTGATTCTCGGGAAGGGGGCGCGTCGTGACCTCGGATTCATCGACCCCCGACGCGGCGAGCGACGCCGCCCCGTCGGCGCTCGCCGCACTGCGGATCGACGCAGACTCCGATCGGCCGCCCTTCGAGCAGGTGCGGGTCGGCGTCATCGACCTCATCGAATCCGGGCAGTTGCTCACGGGCGAACGCCTCCCGACGGTGCGGGCGCTGGCGTCGCGGCTCGGCGTGGCCGCCAACACGGTCGCGCGCAGCTACCGGGAGCTCGAGGCGGCCGGGGTCATCGAGACCCGTGGGCGGCAGGGATCGTTCATCAAGGCCGGTCGCCACGATGCGCTCGACGCCGGCTTCGCAGCCGCCGCCGCATACGTCGAAATCGCCCGTGAGCTGGGCTTCGACGATTCCCTGATCGTTGAGATGCTCAACCGTGTGCTCGGGCGAACTTGAATAGATTCACCGAGATTGATTGGCTTGAACGATGACAAGTGAACAGGATGTGATCACCAGGCGTCCGAAGCAGACATTGGACCCGGTGGTCTTCACCGTGACCGCGGTTCTGGTCATCGCCTTCGTGATCTGGGGGATCGGCGACAAGGAGAGCCTCAACACCACCACGACCGAGGTGCTGAGTTGGATCACCAACAACCTCGGGTGGTTGTTCATCCTCTCGGCCACAGGCTTCGTGATCTTCGCGATCTTCCTGGCCGTGTCCAAATACGGCCGGATTCCGCTGGGCCGGACCGGGGAGAAGCCGCAGTTCCGCACCATCAGCTGGATCGCGATGATGTTCAGCGCCGGCATGGGCATCGGACTGATGTTCTTCGGCGCCTACGAGCCGCTCTACCACTTCGCCAGTCCGCCACCGGAAATCGGTCCCGACGACATCCGCGCGGCCATGGCGACGACGATGTTCCACTGGGGTTTCCACCCGTGGGCGATGTACGCGGTCGTCGGTCTGGCGCTGGCCTACAGCACGTACCGGCTGGGTCGGACGCAGCTGATGAGTGCGGTGTTCGAACGGCTCCTCGGTCCGCGGGTGTCCAACGGGCCGGGCGGCAAGGTCATCGACATCCTCGCGATCTTCGCCACCCTGTTCGGCACCGTGGCCTCCCTGGGACTCGGCGCGCTGCAGATCGGATCGGGTCTCGACACCCTCGGCTGGGTCAACGAGCCCACCAAGATGCTGCTCGTCGCGATCATCGCGCTCCTGACCGCGGCCTTCGTCGCGTCGGCGGTGTCGGGAATCGCGCGCGGTATCCAATGGTTGTCGAACATCAACATGGTGCTCGCCGTGGTGCTGGCGCTGTTCGTCTTCGTCGCCGGTCCGACCATCTTCATCCTGAATCTGCTGCCGACCACTCTCGGGGCCTACGCCACCGACCTGACCACCTTCGCGGCCCGCTCCGACGCCACGGTCACGACCGAGGCGGGTCATCAGTGGCTGGCGGACTGGACGATCTTCTACTGGGCGTGGTGGGTGTCCTGGACCCCGTTCGTCGGTCTGTTCCTCGCGAAGATCAGCCGCGGTCGCACCATCCGCGAGTTCGTGATCGGCGTCATGGTCGTCCCCACGACGGTGTCGCTGGTCTGGTTCTGCATCTTCGGCGGCACCGCGATCCATCAGGACATCGAGGGCACGCTGGCCTTCGATCCGGCGACCGCGGCCAGCGAGAGCACGCTGTTCGATGTTCTGGCCCACATGCCGTGGACCGGGGTGGCCTCGGCCCTGGTGATGATCCTGGTCGGCATCTTCTTCGTGTCCGGCGCCGACTCGGCCTCGCTCGTCATGGGCACTCTCTCGCAGCGGGGCGTCGAACATCCGTCGCGCTCGCTGACCGTGTTCTGGGGTGTGCTGACCGGCGTGGTCGCCGCGCTTCTCCTGGCGATCAGCGGCGACGACGCCCTCGACGGCATCAAGACGATGGCCATCATCGCCGCGCTGCCGTTCGTCGTGGTGATGATCGGCATGTGCCTGTCGCTCTATCTCGACCTCCGGCGTGACCCGCTGATCGTGTCCCGGCACGTCCTGACGGCCCAGGTCGACGAGCACGTCCGTGAGCAGGCGGTCGCCATCGCGACGGGCGAACTCCAGTCGATCGACGCCGACGCGGTACGGCACCTGGAGAAGATCGACCCGGACTTCGTCGAGCAGGCGAACGGTTCGGAGGCCGCCGGATCGACCAACGGGTCGTCGCCCGCCGCGCCGTCTGTCGGTGACGACGGCCGCACCGACGGGAACCGGGACGAGGGCCAGCGCGACACCGATCGCCTGCCCGGACCTGCGGTCTAGCAACCGATCTGCCCCCGATGGGGCGATGACACCCGGTGGGCCGCGCGATGGTGCGCGGCCCACCGGCGTCGGCGGGGCCGTGCCGGGGGTGGGAAGGGCCGAGGGCCGCCTACGGAGCGTCGATCTCCGCGATCGACGCGGCGAGAGCAGCGGTGAACGTCTCGGCAGCCGCCCGGTCGAGCCGGGACGTCGTGACCCGCAGGCCGTTTCGGGGGGTGGCGCTGTCGACGGCGAAGATCGTCCCGGGTTGTACCGCCCAGCCACGCCGGGCGAGCTCGGTGCTCACCTTCTCCGCGGGGACCTCGCGGGGCAGGTCGACCCAGGTGTTGATCCCGTCAGGTGGTCCGAGCGTCGACGCGACGCCCGCGGAGGTGAGTGCATCGATGAGAAATCCTGTGCGACGGGCATATTCGTCGCGAGCCGTGACGATGAGCTCGGTCGTCGCCGGATCGGTGAGAAGGTGCGCCGCGGTGGTCTGCAGCAGGTGGCTGACCCAGGGGCGGCCGGACCGGAGTCGCGCGTCGAGTGCGGCCGCTGTCGTCGGGTCGGCATCGACGAGGGCGACCCGCAGGTCCGGACCCAGGAACTTCGCGACGGACCTGACGACGGCCCAGTGCCGGCTGTTGTCCGGGATCACGCGCCGGTAGTCGTAGACCGACAGCAGCGAGAAGTGGTCGTCTTCGATGACCAGCACCTCGGGGTACCGCTCGAGGAGCGTACGGAGTTCTCCCGCACGGGTCTCGGAGAGGGCGATCCCGCCGGGGTTGTGGCCGCGGCAGGTGACGATGACGGCCCGAGCGCCCTCGTCCAGCGCCCGCGCCAGGTGATCGGGTCGCATGCCGGACCCGTCCAGTTCCACCGGTAGCGCGCGATATCCGTTGACGCGAATCGTGCCGACGCTGGCGAGAAAACACGGATTCTCCACGGCGACACCGTCACCCCGGACGAGGTGGGTGTTCAACAGCCGTTCCATCGCGTCGACGGCGCCGTGGGTCGCGACCAGTTCGCCTTCCTGCGGATGATCGCCGAACAGCACCGGCGCCGCGGCCCGGAGCGCCGGAGCCACCGCGGAAGTGCCGTACATCGTGGGCCGGTACGGTGACGCGGCGATCGCGGCGCGCAGGTCGGGGAGGAGATCGGGGTCCGGGTTGCCGCCGGCGAGGTCGACGGCATCTGCCGGGGCGGCGAGTTCGCTGCCGGGGTGGAGTCGGTCGGCGACCACCGTTCCGCCGCGGCCTCGGGTGTCCGCCGCGCCCAGTACGACGAGCTGCCGGTATGCCGTGGCCACGGTGTTGCGGTTGACGCCCAGCTCGGTTGCGAGTTCACGGATCGGCGGCAACGTGTCACCCGGTCGGAGTCGGCCGGAGACGATCGCGTCCCGAGCGCTCTGAACGATCGCGTTCACTGTCTGCCCGGAGATCACAACGGACACTGTAACCCCCGCTCCCCATTTTTGTCCTAGGACAAATGCTACCCTGGTCGTACACCACCGAGATCAGGAGTGTTCGCCCATGAATCACGAGTCCCCGCGCCCGGCCTGGTGGCGCTATGTCGCGTACTGGTACGGCGGCAGACTGCCTGTCTGGGTGCAGGATTGGGTGATCAACGACCTCGTCGGTCCCGGCGCCTCGGCGCGGATGGTCGCTCGGTGGTCGATACCGTGCATCATCCTCGTGCTGCCGATGCTGTTCGTCCCGGGGCCGTGGGGGGTGCGGATCACCATGACCATGCCGATCCTGCTGTCGTACCTGTTCTTCTCCATCGCGCTGAACCGTGTCTATCGCCGCTACCGGCTGGTCCAGCACGGACTCGATCCGGCACTGATCAACGCGCTCGACCGGGAGAAGAACGCCGACCTCTACGCCGAGTACCACCGGAAGTACCGCAACGAGGCCGCACCGCCGCCGTTCCCCGTCTCACGGTGAGGCCGCGTAGGCCTCACGGGATTCGGTTGTGCGCCAGGAGTGCTCAGCCCCAGCTGGGCAGCCAGATCTGCTGGCGCCAAAGGCCCGGTGATATCGGGGAACCCGTCAGGATGGGCCACAACCAGACGAAGTTCGCGACGACCAGGCCCACGTAGATCGCGACGACCAGGATCGCGAGCGCACGGCGCTCGGGCCGGGCGCGCGCCGTCGCCGCAGCCGAACGCAACAGATCACCGCAACACAGGGCGAGACCCATCACCAGAAACGGCGCGAGGACGGTCGCGTAGAAGAAGTACATCTGCCGGTCGAGCGCGAGGAACCACGGCAGGATGCCGGCGAGGTATCCGACGAGGACAGCCGCGTACCGCCAGTCGCGACGCACGATCCACGACCACAGTCCCCACAGGAGCATCGGCAACGACAGCCACCAGAGCGCGGGCGAGCCGATGAGCATCTGGGCGCGGACGCACTCACCCCCGCCGCACTGGTCGGGCCCGTTCTCGAGCGCGTACAGCATGGGACGCAGGCTCATCGGCCACGTCCACGGCTTGGACTCCCACGGGTGATGGTTGCCCGCGGAATTGGTCAGCCCCGAATGGAACTCGAGGATGCCGGACTCGTAGTACCACAACGATCGCCAGGCACCCGGCACCCACGCGAACGGGCCGTCGGTTCCGATCGTGTTGCCCACCTGGTAGCGGTAGACGGCGGTCTCGCTGGTGAACCAGGGGATGTAGGTCAAGAAGTAGATGACGACCGGCATCACCGCGAGACTCGCGCCGCTCGGGACGACGTCGCGCACCAGGGTGCCGACCCAGGGGCGCGGCACGTGATAGGCGCGGCGGGCGGCCACGTCGAAGCCGATCGCCAGTGCGGTGAAGAAGATGACGTAGTAGATCCCCGACCACTTGGTGCCGCAGTTCAACCCCAGCATCACACCGGCGGTGAACCGGTACCAGCGGAAGCCGAGTCGCGGTCCGAACGGGCTGTCGGCGATACGGCCCTCGAGGTACACGCGGTACATGCGTTCCCGGACCTGGTCGCGATCGGCGACGAGCGCGGCGAACGTGGCCACGATGAAGAGGGTCTGGAAGATGTCGAGCATGCCCATCCGGGATTGCACGAACAGCACGCCGTCGCAGATCGCGAAGATCCCCGCGATGGCGCCCACCAGCGTCGACCGGGTGAGCCGGCGCACCGCGCAGTAGATCAGCACGACGACCAGCACGCCCGAGACGGCCGGTGCGACACGCCAGCCGAGTGGACCGTAGCCGAAGATCGCCTCGGACGCCGCGAGCATCCATTTGCCGACCGGTGGGTGCACGACCAGGCCGTACGCCGGGTTGTCCTCGATCCAGTTGCCGCCGGACAGCACCTGCCAGCCCTGGGGGACGTAGTGCTTCTCGTCGAAGACCGGTGTGCCCTTGTCGGTGGGGTGGGTCAGGGCCCAGAACCGGGTGATGGTGGCCAGCAGTGCGATGACGACTCCGACGAGGAGTCCACGCCCGCGGTCGGGGGCACCGAACAGCGGTGCGGGCACGTCCGGGCCCAGGCGGGGTCGCGGAATCGGAGACCGTGGGTCGCCGCCGGACACCGGGGTGTCGTGCACGGCGGTGATGGTCACCCGATCGATCCTAGTGGTCCCTCGTAAGCTGGCTGTCGATGAACACCGCCCACCCCGGCATGTCCCACGCCGACGACGACGCCTCCGGGCCTCCGGACACCAGTGCTGTCGCCGACCCCGGTCGCGTGTCCCACGGTCTCGGCCGGCTGGTGCTGGCCGCCACGCCGATGGGACAGATCGACGACGCCTCGCCGCGTCTGCGTGCGGCCCTGCAGACCGCGGACATCGTCGCCGCCGAGGACACCCGGCGCGCCCGGTCGCTGGCCGCGGCGCTCGACGTCGAGATCGGCGGGCGGCTGGTCAGTTACTACGACCAGGTGGAGGCCGCGCGTACCCCGGGTCTCGTCAGCGCGATCGCCGAGGGGCAGACGGTACTGCTGATCACCGACGCCGGGATGCCGTCGGTCAGCGATCCCGGGTATCGCGTGGTGGTGGCATGCGCCGACGCGGGACTCCCGGTCACGGCACTGCCCGGGCCGTCGGCGGTGACGACGGCCCTCGCGGTGTCGGCGCTGCCCTCCGAGCGGTTCTGCTTCGAGGGTTTCGCTCCCCGCAAGCCCGGCGCGCGAGCCGCGTGGCTGCGCGAACTGGTCGCCCAGCCCCGGACCGCGGTGTTCTTCGAGTCGCCCCACCGACTCGCCGACACGCTGGTCGCCGCGGCCGAGATCCTCGGTCCGGACCGCCGCGCGGCGGTGTGCCGCGAGATGACCAAGACCTACGAAGAGGTCCGGCGCGGCCCGCTCGCCGAACTCGCCGAGTGGGCGGCTGACGGCGTCCGCGGCGAGATCACCGTGGTGATCGCCGGTGCCGTGGCCGCCGAACCCGACGTCGACGACCTCGCCGATCGGGCCGAAGAACTCGTGGCAGGCGGCATGCGGCTCAAGGACGCGTGCGCCGAGGTCACGCAGGGTTCCGGTGCCTCTCGGCGCGACGTCTACCAACAGGTACTCGAAAGACGTCGAGCTGATCCGGGCTGACGCGCAGTTCCACTCGCGGCGCCAGTCGATACGGCCGGCTCGAGACGAGCGCCCCGACCACCCGGCGCAGTCGGGACAGCTCGGCGCGCACGCTGACGGTGTGGCCGTCGTCGCCGAAGAGCAGCTGGCTCAATCGCTGTGAGGTGAGGCCCTGGTCACCGGCGTCGGCGAGGAGCAACAGGATCTGGGCATGCCTACGGGTCAGCACCGTGCGCCACGGCTCGCCGTCGCCGGTGACCGTGACGGTCGGCTCGCCGTCGAGGGAGAGCTCGGCCAGGACCGGGCCGGACGGGCCCGCCGGACGCACCAGCCACCCCTGCCCGAGGCGTTCGACCACACAGATCCCGAGCCCCGGCACGAACTGCCGCATGTCGTCCGTCGGGGCGGCGACGCGGACGGGCGGCGTGCAGCCGCGCCCTTCGGCGACCCATCCGTCGTCGTCGATGAGCAGCCCCGGCCCGTGCAGCCCGGCCAGCTGCGATTGTCCTGCGAATCGCAGGTCGGCGAGCTCGCGCTGGTGGGCGAGGGTGATCTCGTGTTCGCCGAGGGCGGCCAGCGCGGAGGTGAACGCCGATGCCGCCGGCTGCATCTCCATGGCCGGGCCCGCCAGGCCCGCGATGGCGATCATGTCGCCGGTGCGGTGGTCGTGCACCGGCACCGCGGTGCAGAACAGCCCGTGCAGCGAGCTGTAGTAGTGCTCGGCACCGAACAGCCGGGTCGGGCGCTGGAGGTGCACGGCGAGGCCGACCGCCGTGGTCGCCGTGGAGTTCTCGTCCCATCGGCTGCCCTCGACGAGTTCGAGCCGGTCGGCCTCCGGGAGAACGGACGCCGAGCCGCCGCGCCACAACAGCACGCCGTCCGCGTCGAACACGCCCAGCGTCATCGAGGCATCGTCCGCGGACTGGGCGAACAATCGCTGAAGTGGTTGTACCGCGTCTCTCAGGGGGTGCGTGGCGCGCCGGGTCTCGAGCTCGTCGTCCGAGATGTGGCCTGGGTTGTGCGTGTTGACGGTGGACCGGTGCCTGCCCGCCCGGACACGGCCCCACGATTCGACGACATCCCCCGGGACGTCGGCACGCGGGGTGCCGCCCGACATGAAGGCATCGTGGTCACGGCGCAGATCACGATCGAGCACCGCGAGATCGGTGGACGACCGGATGGGCACAGTCATGGCGGAATCGTACCCAACGAGGGGGTCGATCATGCCCAACCGCGCGACCCGACGATGCTGGCGGCCTTGTCGAGGCATTCCTGCCATTCCCGGGCCGGGTCGGAGTCGATGGTGATCCCGCCGCCGACACCGAGGGCGAGTGCCCCGTCGGGCGTGATCTCCACGGTCCGGATGGCGACGTTGAGGTCGAGTGCCCGCCCGGGGCCGGCCATGCCGATGGCCCCGCAGTACACGCCGCGCGCGTCGGACTCCCAGCCCTCGAGCAGTTCCATCGCCCGCAGCTTCGGGGTGCCGGTGACCGACGCCGGCGGAAACGTCGCCGCCAGGACGGCGTCGTTGCCCGTTCCCGGCGCCAGGATCGCCTCCACCCGCGACACCAGGTGCCAGACGCCGGGGGCGGGTACGACGGTCAGGAGTTCGGGGACCCGCACGCTGCCGGTCACCGCGATCCGGCCCAGATCGTTGCGGACCAGGTCGACGATCATGATGTTCTCGGCGATGTCCTTGGCAGAGGCGGCCAGCGCATCGGGGTCGGCGGAGGCGGGCAGGGTGCCCTTGATCGGCGACGACGAGATGATGTTGCCGGTCCGGCGCAGGTACGACTCCGGCGACAGGCTCGCCACCGCCCCCCAGTCACCTTGCAGGAAAGCGGCTTTCGCCGGCGCGGTGGCGCCGGCGAGTCCGGTGAAGAACTCGACGGGCCGGCCGCTCAGCGTGCCGGTGAAGCGGGTGCACACGCACGCCTGATAGACCTCTCCGGCGCGGATGGCGTCGAGGCACTGTGCGATGGCATCCAGATGTGAACTCCGTTCGGGCGCATGCCATTCCGCCGTCGATGCAGCGGCGGATCCGCGCCGCGTGACGGGGTCCGCCCGGTCTCCGGCGGCGCGCACGGCCGCCTCCGCCCAGTCGGGTACACCGGTGCCGGTGCGACTCCAGCGTCCGTCGCGGAGTACGAGCACGCCGTCGGTGTGTCCGCCGACGTTCGGTGGCAGCGACGCATCGTGCGGCCGCACGGGAAACCCGAGGTACCCGAACCAGAACCGGTCGGGGTCATCCGGGGGCAGGCAGCCGGGTGTCAGTTCGATCGACGGTGCGATGACGGCGTCGGCGTCGTACCAGTCACCGATCAGCGCGGCCGGCGGCGGCAGGCGACGCGCGGCGGTCTCGGCGTGCAGTGCGCGCAGCACATCGAGTGCCGGCGCCACCGCGTCCGGGCCGAGCGAGTCCGACCCCACCCCGTCCCACGCGACCATTCTCGATGTGCGGGTTCAGTTCTCGTACCGGGGGAACACCGGAGTCGGCTTCGGCAGCGCGGTACCGGGTTCCAACCGGGTGGCGGCTGCGGTGAACTGGCGGTCGTCGCCGACGACGAGGAGGTCCAGGATCTTGTTGGACGACTCCGGCATGACCGGCTGGCTCAGCAGCGCGACGATGCGCACCACCTCGGCGCAGACGTAGAGGACCGTGCCGGTGCGGTCGAGGTCGGTCTTGGCGAGCTTCCACGGTTCCTGTGCCGAGATGTACCGGTTGGTCTCGGCCAGCGTCGACCAGAGCGCCTCGAGCGCCAGGTGGATGGCCTGGTTGTCGATGTGGGCGCGCACGATGTCGAGCAGGGAATCCGCACGTGTCAGCAGCGCGGTGTCGGTGTCGGTGAACTCGCCCGGTGCCGGCAGGGTGCCGTCGAAGTACTTGCCGATCATCGACAGGGTGCGCTGCGCCAAGTTGCCGAATTCGTTGGCGAGGTCGGCGTTGATGCGGGACACGATCGCCTCCGCCGAGTACGAACCGTCCTGACCATAGGACACCTCGCGGAGGAAGAAGTAGCGCACCGGGTCGAGACCGAACTCGTCGATCAGGTTCTCCGGGTCGACGACGTTGCCGACCGACTTGCTCATCTTCTCGCCCTTGTTGAACAGGAAACCGTGCGCGAACACGCGCTTGGGCAACTCGACCCCGGCGCTCATCAGGAACGCGGGCCAGTAGACGCAGTGGAATCGGATGATGTCCTTGCCGATGATGTGCAGGTCGGCAGGCCAGAACCGCGCGAAGGTCTCCGGGTCGTCGGCGAAACCGACGCCGGTGAGGTAGTTGGTCAGGGCGTCGACCCACACGTACATGACGTGTTCGGGATGTCCGGGTACCGGGACGCCCCAGTCGAAGGTGGTGCGCGAGACCGACAGGTCGGTGAGGCCGCCCTTGACGAAACTGATGACCTCGTTGCGCCGGACGTCGGGACCGACGAACTCCGGCCGGGACTCGTAGAGCTCCAGCAGTTTGTCCTGATACGCCGAGAGGCGGAAGAAGTAGGTCTCTTCCTCGGTCCAGGTGAGGACATGCCCGGTGTCGGTGGCGACGCGGTCGCCGGACTCGTCGACCCGGGTGTCGGCCTCCGCGTAGAACGTCTCGTCCCGGACGTCGTACCAGCCCGAGTACTTGTCCAGGTAGATGTCGCCGCGGTCGCTCATCCGCTTCCACAGTTCTTCCGAGGCGCGCTTGTGGTCCTCGTCGGAGGTGCGGATGAAGCGCTCGAAGCTGGACCCGAGGCGTTCCTGCAGCGACTGGAAACGGTCGGAGTTCCGCTTCGCGAGTTCGGCGGTGGGGATGCCCTCCGCGGCGGCGGTCTGCTGCATCTTCTGCCCGTGGACGTCGGTGCCGGTGAGGAACCGGACGTCGAACCCGTCGAGCCGCTTGAACCGCGCGAGCGCATCGGCGGAGATGTACTCGTAGGCATGCCCGATGTGCGGAGCGCCGTTGGGGTAGGCGATCGCGGTGGTGATGTAGTACGGGCGTCCGTCGCCGTGGGATGCGCCGGACGGATCGGGGCTGGTCAGATCGGGTGCCATAGTGCCCAACAGACTACCGACCGGCCGGGACGGCACCCAATTGCGGTCCAGACGATTTCTGGTCGGCGCTGTGTTGATCCTGCGCGCGGCGCTGGGTCTGCGGAGGCCGCGGGAGCTGCGGAACGGTCACCACCAGCTCGCTGACCATCGTGCTGGTCCATGAACGGGCTCATGCGCCGACCCAGGTGCAGAACAATGCAGCGTCCGAGGTGGCGAGGGCCAGACCCGCGTGGTGGCGGCACACACGACCGAGACGGTGACGGCTGAGGCGACCGGGACGGCGGCGACTGCCGCGACCAAGACGGCGGCGACTGACGCGACCAAGACCGCGACGACTGATGCGTCAAGTAACGCGTCGAGTAACGCGGATTCGTTGCGGTCCATCTCCCGGAGATCCAGGAGACGGACCGCAACGACGCCCACGCCGTGCTCGGCTTTCACACTGTGGAGTTGTCAAGGAACGCCGCGACGGCCATGCCGTCAGGATCTGTGGTCGTGAGGTGTTGTCGTGTCGGGTGCTCGGTCCCGTCTGAGATGGCTTGTCCGGCAGTGCGTGCGGTGACGCAGGACCTACACGAACACGTCGTCGAGTCGCATCGTGCGTCGGTTGTAGGCGGGCCGCGGGCGGCGCTGTGGGTCGATGTCAGCAGGCGGGATCAGCCAGGGGTGGCGGTCATGTCCCATCGTCACTTCCCAGCCGTGATGATGTACCTGGGTGTGACAGCGCTGGCAGATCAGGCACCCGTTGTCGAGGTCGGTGGGGCCGCCGTCCATCCACGGCACGATGTGATGCACCTGCGTATGTGCAGCGGGCGCACCGCATTTGATGCAACACAGGTCACGGACCGTGATGGCCTTTCGTAAGTGGGACGGGAAGAGCCGCCTACTTGTCCCCATCTGTAAGGGCACGCCTTCCCCGTCCAGGACGATCTCGCTCGCAAGGGCGTCGCACGCGAGTCGCTTGGCGGTGGTCTGCGACACCGGACCGACCCATGGCAGTCGCGCCGGATCTTTCGCATCGGCCGGGATCGTCACCAACAGCTGGGTTCGAGGCGAACCGCTGGTGTCGAGGGTCGCTCCGATCGCCGCCTGATCCATCAACAACTCGAAGCCGTCGGCCCACCGCTGGTCCCGCGTCCGTCGATCCTCGCTGCCGTCGGGTTCGGGTCGCGGGCAGGATCGTTCGTCGATCATGGACAGGAACTTCTCACCGACCACAGCGGTGAGGTCGGCCTTGATCTCCACACGGCCATCGTCGGTGATGCGCGAGTTCACCACGTTCAGCGAGGCGTCCTCGGCAACCGGGATGGCGTCGTCGGCGGTGTCGGCGTTGCGGTGGGCGATGGTGCGTGCGTGGTCGGCGATCTCGGTGGGGGTGGCACCCGAGAAGGCTTGAGCCAGCAGCTCGGACTCATACGCCGCCCGGTCCTCGTCCGAAAGTCCTGTGGGTGTTTGCTTCTCGATGACGGTCAGGCCGCGGACAACCGCGTCGACGCATTCGCTCGCCAGATGCCCGTCGGAGGCGCAGTCGCCGAGCTTCGGCAACGAGTCGATCCGCTCTCCGATCCGTATGCTGCGGTGAGCGACAGCCGGCGCGAAACCCATCTCGATCAGCACCCCGCGTGTGGTCGACCCCACCTTGTCTGCCGCGCCGGTCGCTTCGAACGATGCTGCGTGCACGGCGATCTGATGACCGACGACGTTGTACAGCAACCGAAGTTCGTCCAGTCGGTCGAAAATCTCCCGGCCGGTCGGGTCGGTGGGTGGTTCGAGGGTGATCACGAAGTCTCGCATCTCGGCAATCGGGGTCATGCCACCAAGGTACTCGATAATCCGTTCGAAGACGAGCAGTTTCCACAACCAATGATGCCCAATTGATCTACACGCCAACGTAATTCACTTGTGTCTCCTCAGTGAACAGCAGTACCGCCAGTGAACTGCAGTGAACTGCAGTGAGCCGAGGTGAACAGAAGTCTCATGAGCCCCAACGTTTCACGTCGAGTGAGAATCGACGGCGACATCACGCGCCCCTGCTCTGCGATGTCCCGGATCGGGGAATCGCGCCATTGTGGCTCTGTCGCAACGGATTGAGAGAAGTCGCTCAGTCGTCCGGTCGCTGATCCAGGATGACGAACGCCGTCCGGGCGACCATGCTGTCGGCGTCGCCGATGAACACCTGAAGGGCGGAGGTCGCCGAGGTCCCCGGTATTTCGGCGAGAGCCTGCACCAGGCGCGATCGAACGGACGCGTCGGGGTCGGCACCCAGGCGGTCGACGAGCAGGTCGACGATCCGCTCGCGGTGGGCTTCGTGGCCGGCGAGGACCTCGGCGGCCTCGACATCGCGGTCGCCGGCACCGATGAGCTCGACCAGGGCATCGACCGAGACCGCGGCACCGCGGCGTCCGAGGGTCAGGGCAGCGGTGCGTCGGACGGCGGGATCGGGATCGGCGAGCAGTCCCTCGAGAACCGACGTGACCTGTGTGGTCCCCTCGATCGCGGCGAGCGCGGTGACCGCCCGGCGTCGAACAACCGGATCGGGGTCGGCCGCACCGTCGACGAGGCGGTCGACACCGCCGGGTCTCTGCGCGAGCGCCCACCGAAGGGCACCGGCGACGTTGGGATCGGGCTCCTTCAGGAGTGCGTCCGCCAGCGAGTCCCCGGACACCCTGACCTCGCCGGCCAGCATCGCGGCAGTCTGACGATCGGCCGCGTTGTCGGACTGGACGGCACGGAGCAGTCTGACCACTCCCAGCACCGCGGACCACTCGGTGGGCCCGGCACCCCGCACGTCCTGTAGACGCGCGAGGAGCTGGGCATCGGCAGCCATCCTCGCCTTCGTGTCGTCGATGAGGCGGTCCATGAGCGTGTCCGGTGCGAACCCCGGCTCGTCGAGCGCGCGGCCGACGTCGCGCAGCGAGAGTCCGAGCGATCGGAGGCTCTCGACGTGCATGAGCCGCTCGAGGTCGGCCTCGGAGTACTCCCGGTAGCCGCCGGACGTCCGGCCGGTCGGTCGCACGAGTCCGAGTGAGTCGTAGTGGCGCAGCATCCGGCTGCTCAAACCGGTCTGCCGCGCCACCTCGCCGATCAGCACCGCTACATTCCGTCCCTTGTTTCGACGGCCGAATCGTCGTCGGGGACAGGGCTGGTCGTCGGCGCGACGAAGTCCGACGCAGCGGCGAAGTCACTGTCCGGGTCGTCGATCAGCCGTTCGGTGGCCACGACGTGTGCGCGCACCGCGCCGTTGCCCCGCTGTTTCGCGACGGCAAGCGGTCCGGCCGTGGCGTCGCCGAGTCCGGCCAGGGCACGGCTGAGGCTCCGTCGGACGTCGGTGCTCCCGCGGCCGAGTTCGCCGGCCAGTTCGTTCGCGAGCCAGGCCTCCCGGCCCGCCGGGACCAGGACGACCGCGGTCCGCCAGGCGGCGCGAGCCACCTCGTCGTCCGCATCGTGCAGGAGCGCGGGGGTGATCGACGTCCACGCCGACCGGTCACCGATCTTCGACAGGGTGTGTAGCGCCTGTGCCCGCGCCTGCGGAGACGCGGACGCCAGCTCGGGAATGAGGCCGGGCACCGTCAGTTCGGCGGGCAACCGCGTCAGGGCCCAGGTCAACATGTCCCGCACGAAGAAGTCCGGTTCCACGCCGCAGCGTCGGATCAGCTCCTCGGCATACCCGGGATGCGGGTTGCTGCCCGCCGCCATCGCGGCCCGCAGCCGCATCGACGCGTCATCGGCCGACAATGCTGCCATCAGGGCCGGATCGAGTGGGCGGGTTGTCTGGTCGGTCATGATCGACCACCTCCTTCACCGCCCACCTGACCGCTTGACACCGTGTCAAGGTCAAGCGTCGGGGGCTTTAGATCTCCCGACGATACGGATCACACCCGGGCGGGGCCTTGGGCGGCTCGCGATATTCCAGTTCCGGGATGTGCATGGTCATCGGGGCGGACTCGAGAGTGAACTTCTCGCCGTGATGCGCGAGGTCGATCGGCGGGCCCGACAGCAACCGATAGGTCGCGTTGTCCTTGTCGACGGCCACGACGATCTTCGAGTCACGGATGATCATGCGGAACGACATGTAGGTCAGCCGCTTCGGGAGCCGGGGCGCGAACGTGATGTTCCCGCCGAAGTCGCGCATGCCGCCGAAACCGGCCACGCAGTCGGTCCAGGCACCCGCGAGCGCCGCGATGTGTAGTCCGCTGCTGACGTTGTTGTGCAGGTCGTGCAGGTCGGTGAACACCGACTCGGCGAGCAGATCGTAGGCGAGATCGGGGTAGCCGACCTCGGCGGCGGTGACCGCCTCGCAGCACGCCGACAGGGACGAGTCGCGGACGGTGAGCGGGTAGTAGTAGTCGAAGTTGCGCAGTTTCTGCTCGGGGGTGAAGGCATCGCCGAACAGATAGGTCGCGAAGACCAGGTCGGCCTGCTTGACCACCTGCTTGCGGTAGAGGTCGTAGTACGGATAGTTCAGCAGCAGCGGATACCGCCCGACCGACGACTCGAAATCCCAGGCGCCCAGCAGGGTGAACGACTCGCACTGCTGGTGGACGCCGAGGGCGTCGTCGTAGGGGATCGTCATGTCGTCGGCGCACGCCTCCCAGTGCGCCGCCTCGGCGGTCGTGACCCCGAGATGCTCGGCGAGATCGGGCCGGCGGTGCACGGCGGCCACCGCGTCCCGCAGGTTCTGTTGCGCTGCGAGGTTGGTGAAGGTGTTGTTGTTCACGACCGCGGTGTACTCGTCGGGACCCGTCACCCCGTCGATGCGGAACTTCCCGTTCACATCGTGGTGACCCAGCCCGGCGAACAGTCGCGCGGTCTCCACGAGTAGTTCGACGCCGCACTCGGTTTCGAACTGCTCGTCGTTGGTCGCTCGAAGGTAGCGAGCGGTGGCGTTGGCGATGTCGGCGGACACGTGCACGCCTGCGGTGCCGGCGGGCCAGTAGCCCGAACACTCGTCGCCGTTGATCGACCGCCACGGGAACATCGCCCCGCGCTGGCCGAGTTCGGCGGCGCGGGACTTCGCCTTGTCCATGGTGGAGTGGCGCCACCGTAGTTCCTCGCCGGCGGCGGCGGGGACCGTGTAGGTGAGCATCGGCAGGATGAAACTCTCGGTGTCCCAGAAGGTGTGACCGTCGTAGCCGGGGCCGGTGAGGCCCTTGGCCGGGATGGCGCGGGACTGACCGCGTGCGCCGGCCTGCAACACGTGGAAGAGCGCGAACCGGACGGCCTGCTGCAGCTCCGGATCGCCGTCGAGTTCGACATCGGCGTCGCGCCAGAAGTCCTCGAGGTAGCGGACCTGGTCGGCCTTGAGTGAGTCCCAGCCGGTCTCCATCGCCATCGCGAGGGCCGCGTCGACCTGGGCGCGCAGTGCCGGCACCGAACGCCGCGCCGACCAGCCGTACCCCATGTACTTGGTCAGCGTGAGGCTCTTGCCCTTCGGCACGTTCGCCGCGATGGTGAGCCGGGCGAGGTCGCCGTCGGCGCGGATGAACGTGTCCGCCTTGTCCGGGAAGTAGATTTCGTGATCCATCCCGGCCGCGATGTGCAGGCCGGACTTCTTGGTGTGGTGGACCAGCATGCCCCAGTAGTTGCGGCATGTCGCGAGATCGGAGACGAGGGGTGCGTCGAGCGCGGCCGCCAGGCGCGGGTCGTTCCCGGGGGCGGGCACCGGCTCGTTGGCGAGGAGGTCCGACTGCAGGACGAGCTTCATGTCCTCGTCGACGGGCTCGACCTCATACCGGATCGCGGCGATGGTGCGCTTGGTGAAGGACACGAGCCGCTCGGATTTGATGCGCACCTTGCGGCCCGTGGGTGAGGTCCAGACGGTGTGGCGACGCAGTGTGCCGGTACGGAAGTCGAGGGTCCGCTCGTGTTCTTCGGTACGCCCGTACCGGAGGTCCATCGGCTCGTCCTCGACGAGCAGCCGGATGATCTTGCCGTCGGTCACGTTGACGACGGTCTGTCCCGACTCGGGGTAACCGTAACCGCTCTCCGCGTAGGGCAGGCCGCGCAGTTCGTAGAAGCCGTTGAGATAGGTGCCGGGATGATCGACGGGCTCGCCCTCTTCGAACGACCCGCGTAAACCGATGTGTCCGTTGGACAGTGCGAAGAGTGTCTCGGTCCGGCCGAGCATGTCGAGGTCGACTCCGCCGCGCCACTTTAGCTGCCACGGGTGGATCTCGAAGCCGAAGTCGTGGCCGTGCTCGGCGGTCATGCGGGGAGCAATTCGTCGAGGTCCGTCACGACGACGTTGGCGCCGGCCGCGCGCATCGCCTCGGCCTGCCCACCGCCGACACGGTCGACGCCGACGACGTAGCCGAATTCGCCCGCGCTGCCGGCCCGGATGCCGGAGATGGCGTCTTCGAAGACCGCTGCCGCAGAGGGTTCGACGCCCATCTGCTCGGCGCCCAGGAGGAACGAGTCGGGAGCGGGTTTGCCGTTCAGGCCCTTCGACACGATGTCGAGCCCGTCCACCCGGACCTCGACGAATTTCGACAGATCCGCTGCATCCAGCACTGCTGCTCCGTTCTTCGAGGAGGTCACGACCGCGATCCGGAGGCCCGCATCACGAGCCGCCTCGAGGTACCGCACCGAACCCGGATATGCCTGCCCGCCGTCCTCGGCCAGGGACACCAGGAACATGTCGTTCTTCCCGTTCCCGATGGCGGTCACGGTCTGCGGGTCGACGTCGTCGATGCCGCGGGAGGCGAGGAAGGCTCGCACGCCGTCTTCCCGGGGACGTCCGTCGACGTAGTCGAGGTAGTCCTGGTCGGTGAACTCGACGAAATCGGCATGGTCCTCGCCGCCCGCACGCGCGGCGAGGAAGGCGTCGAACGCCTTCTTCCATGCCTTGCGGTGCAACACCGCGGTCTCGGTGAGAACCCCGTCGAGGTCGAACAGTGCGACGGTGATCGAATCTGGCAATCCCAACACGCTTCGCCACGCTACCCGTCCCGGACGACTCCGGCGCGATTTGCGCGGCCGGGCGAACCGTTTTCCCGCGGTGGTGGTGCTCGCGGCGGCGGGCGACCGCTCGCCGTCCCGGGGTGACGGGCCCGAAAAACCTTTGACCGGGCTGCAACTGAGGGTGAGACGATGAACCGATGACCCGACGTTTCGCCCAGATCGATGTGTTCTCCGCCACCGGAACCGGTGGTAACCCGGTGGCCGTGGTGCTCGATGCCGCCGACATCCCCGACGACCGGATGGCGGCATTCGCCCGCTGGACCAATCTGTCGGAGACGACGTTCGTGCTGCCGCCGACCGACGCCGCAGCCGACTACCGCCTGCGGATCTTCACCCCGGACGGGGAGTTGCCCTTCGCCGGTCACCCCACGCTCGGTTCCGCGCATGCGTGGCTGACGACGGGCGGCCACCCTGCGGGGGAGGACATCGTGCAGGAGTGCGGCGTCGGCCTGGTCCGACTCCGCCGTTCGGGTGCACGGCTGGCCTTCGCGGCACCGCCGTTGCGACGATCCGGCCCCGTCGAGTCCGCGGTCGTCGCCGAGGTCGCCGCCGCACTGGGGATCGTGGCCGGCGAGGTCCTCGCGGCCGAGTGGGTCGACAACGGGCCGGAATGGATGGTGCTGCAACTCGCGTCCGGGGAGCGGGTGCTCGAGGTGACGCCGGACATCCCGGCGCTCGGCGATCACAAGGTCGGATTGTTCGGGATGTACGAGTCGGACGGTGAGGTCTTCGGAGAGGTCCGGGCCTTCGTGCCGGGCATCGGCGTCCCCGAGGACCCGGTGACGGGCAGTCTCAACGCGGGTATCGCGATGTGGCTGCGTGCGAACGGTCACGCCCCGGCGTCGTATGTCGCGGCCCAGGGCGCCGCACTCGGCCGTGCCGGACGCGTTCACGTCCACGACGACGGCGAGAACATCTGGATCGGTGGCGACACGACGACGGTGATCGAGGGCACGGTGACGCTCTGACCCGGATGCCCGGGCGTGAGGGCCGCAACCGGAGGGTGTCGGCGCGCTGTGCCAAGGTGGTGCCATGAGCGACGCCCCTGGCGCCCCGGACAAGAGCGATCCCGAGACGAGCGGCGACGAATCTCTGAGCAACAAGGCCGCCAGGAAGCGGCGTCGACGCGAACCACCGCCCGACCCGGCGCCCCTGCCCGGCCTCGTCGACGCCCACACCCACCTGGCCGCGTGTGGCGGGCGCGATGCCGAGACGGTCCGTGCGATCTGCGACCACGCGCATGCCGTCGGTGTCGACCATGTCGTCACGGTTGCCGACGACATGGTCGACGCGCGCTGGGCGGTCGCCGCCGGGGACTGGGACGACCGGGTGTACGCGGCGGTGGCCCTACACCCGATGCACGCCGGCGATCTGAACGACGAGACTGCCGCCGAACTCGAGCAGATGGTTCGTCATCCGCGCGTCGTCGCCGTGGGCGAGACCGGGCTCGACTACTACTGGCCTGGGAAGTCGGACGAGTGCGCGCCGCCCGAGGTGCAGCACGAGGCCTTCCGCTGGCACATCGACCTCGCGAAGCGTGTGGGCAAACCCCTGATGATCCACAACCGCGAGGCCGACCGCGACCTGCTGGACATCTTGGCCGCGGAGGGGGCACCCGACTCCGTGATCATGCACTGCTTCTCCGGTGACCGAAACGTTGCCCGCGAATGTGTCGACCGTGGCTTCATGCTCAGCTTCGCCGGCACTGTGAGCTTCGCCAACGCCGACGAACTCCGGGTCGCGGCCGAACTCGTGCCCGACGACCAGATCCTCGTCGAGACCGACGCCCCGTTTTTGACCCCGCATCCCTACCGTGGCCAGCCGAATCGGTCCTACTGCCTCCCGTACACGGCGCGAGCGCTCGCCGAGGTGCGCGGCGTGACCGATGTGGAGATGGCGCGTCTTCTCGGAGCCAACGCGCGACGGGTCTACGGCATCCCTTTGCCATAATCTGGCCGGTTCGTTATCGTACTGTGATCCGCCTGGCCGACGTGCTGATCCACTCGGCGGGCGTGGTGCCAGTGTTGCCTATCAGGATGTCGTGCCCTTGTCTTCCTTGCCCAATCCAGAGTCGTCCGAGCCGGTGTCGTCCAAGTCGGTGTTCGCCAAGATCAACGGATCGAACTCGTTGCGTGTCCGCGTCGCGGTCGGCGCCGTCTGCGCCACTGTCGCGGCCGGCGGGATCATGGGCGTCACCATGCACAAGAACGTCGCGATCGACGTCGACGGCGACGTCCGGCACGTGTCCACCATGGCGATGTCCGTCGAGAGCCTCCTCGAGTCCGAGGGGCTGGCGCCCGCCGACGGTGACAAGGTGAGCCCCGCGCCCGACTCCGGCTTCGGCGACGGCCAGACCATCCGGGTGAACAAGCTCAAGCAGCTCACCCTCGACATCGAGGGCAAGCGCGAGACCATCGTCACCAACGCCTCGACCGTGGACCAGCTGATGGCCGAGCGTGGGTTGACCCACGCCGCCGAGGAGACCGCGTTCGGCCAGGAGCTGCCGGTCGGCGGCGGCCAGATCGAGGTCGCACTGCCCAAGCCGGTGAACCTCGTCGACGGGCCGGCCAAGAAGCGTCCGACCGTCGCCGCGCACACCGTCAAGGATCTGCTCGAGTCGCTCGGGACGCCGCTGGGCGCCGAGGACAAGGTCACTCCCGCGGCCGACACCAAGGTCACCCCGAATCTGAAGATCGTCGTCACGCGGATCAAGACCGAGGACGTCACGCTCACCGAGCCGGTCGCGCCGCCGGAGGTCAAGAAGGAAGATCCGACCCTCATCCGCGATCGCAAGGTGGTCGAGAAGAAGGGCACGCCCGGTGAGGCGCGCGTGACGTACAAGGTCACCACCGTCAACGGCCGAGTTGTCAAGCGCGACAAGCTGACCAGTGAAGTGCTCACCGAACCGGTCGCGGCCACCGTCCGCATCGGCACCAAACCGGGCGCGCCGTTCGTGCCGTTCGGGTCCGTCTGGGACGCTCTCGCCGCGTGCGAGGCAACCGGGAACTGGGCCATCAACACGGGCAACGGTTTCTACGGCGGGGTGCAGTTCGATCAGAACACCTGGGAACGCTGGGGCGGTCTCGAGTATGCGCCGCGCGCCGACCTCGCCAGCCGCGAGGAGCAGATCGCCGTCGCCAGCAAGACCCAGGCGGTCCAGGGCTGGGGCGCGTGGCCGTCCTGCTCGTCCAAGCTGGGCCTGCGCTGATCGACGAGACGCCGGCACCTGACGAGACGCCCGCGGGCAAGCCCGACGAGGCTCCCCGTCTGCTCGGTCCCGCACAGATCCGGGAACTCGCGGCCGAGGTCGGCGTCCGGCCGACCAAGACGCTGGGACAGAACTTCGTCCACGACGCGAACACGGTCCGGCGGATCGTCGCGGCGTCGGGTGTCGGTCCCGAGGACACCGTTCTCGAGGTCGGTCCGGGGTTGGGCTCGCTCACCCTCGCGCTCCTCGGAACCGCAGGCAAGGTCGTCGCGATCGAGATCGATCCGGTTCTCGCCCAACGTCTTCCGGCGACGATCGCGGAGTACGCGCCGGGCCGTCAGGACAATTTTCAGGTCATTGTCGCCGATGCGCTGCAGGTGACGCGCGACGACCTCCCCGCGGTGCCCACCGCGCTCGTCGCGAACCTGCCGTACAACGTGTCGGTGCCGGTCCTGTTGCACCTGCTCGGTCTCTTCCCCGAGATCACCACCGCCCTGGTGATGGTGCAGGCGGAGGTCGCCGACCGCCTCGCCGCGGGCCCGGGCAGCCGGACCTACGGCGTGCCGAGCGTCAAGGCGCGTTACCACGGGCGCGTGAGCCGCGCCGGTGCGGTGGGACGCAACGTGTTCTGGCCCGAACCCAAGGTCGAATCGGGGCTCGTCCGTATCGAACGCACCGACGATCACTCCACCGATCCGGTTGAACGCGCGCGGGTGTTCGCGGCGATCGACGCGGCATTCGCCCAGCGCCGCAAGACGATGCGGTCGGCACTGGCCGGATGGGCCGGGTCGGCGGCCGAGGCCGAACGCCGACTGCGCGAAGCAGATATCGATCCCGGCGTGCGCGGCGAGAAACTCGACGTCGACGATTTCGTCCGGCTCGCCCGCACGACCGCTGGTCTCTGAACCAGCCAGGGGCGACGACTCATTCCGCTCGATGCACCAGCGCGAGCGACGTCTCACTCCTCCTGATCCGATAGAAGCGGCCCCTTCTGCTCCCTGAGGAGCGCCCGGAGCGTGCGGAGGGCGCGTCACGAAGGGTCTGCCAAGCATCTCACCAGGACCCTTCGTGACGCTCGCAAGCTCGCTCCTCAGGGGGCGGGGCGACGCTCGCTCCTCAGGGAGCAGGGAATCGCGGGACTCAGTTCGACGCGGCGCGCAGTTTCTCCAGCAGCTCGGGAGCGGCGTCGCGCAGGAACTCCTCCTGGGTGTCGCCGCCGATCTGGACGAGCGCGATGTCGGTGAAACCGGCCTCCCAGAAGGGTTTCACCGCCTCGACGATCTGATCGAGGTCGGGGCCACACGGGATGTTGCCCGCCACGTCGTCCGGCGTCACGAACTGGGTCGCGGCGGCGAATCCCGCGGTGGTGCGCAGGTCGGCGTTGACATCCCAGCCGCCGGCGAACCAGCGGAACTGATCGTGAGCGCGCTCGATCGCCTTGTCGCGATTGCGATCCCAGCTGATCGGGATCTGTCCGATCGCGCGCGAGCCCTGCCCGTCGACGGTCGGGGTCGACGAATGGGCGTTCCAGGCGTTGATGAACTCGGCGTCGGGTTCGACGGCGATCAGGTGGTCGGCGAGGGGACCGAACGTCTCGATACCCGCGTTGCCCGCGACCGCGACACCGATCGGGACCGGCTGATCGGGGAGGTCCCAGATCCGGGCCGCGTCGACCTGGAAGAACTCGCCGCGGAAGTCGACGAGCTCGCCGGTGTGCAGCTTGCGGATGATCTCGATCGCCTCGGCGAGCATGTCCTGACGGTCGGCGACCGACGGCCAGCCCTCGCCGACGACGTGTTCGTTGAGGTTCTCCCCGGAGCCCAGGCCGAGGGTGAAGCGACCGTCGGCGAGGATCTGCAGTGTCGCGGCCTTCTGGGCGATGATCGCCGGGTGATAGCGGATCGTCGGGCATGTCACGTAGGTCATCAGGTCGACCCGCTCGGTCGCGTGGGCCACGGCGCCGAGGACCGTCCACGCGTATGGGGCGTGTCCCTGGGCCGAGAGCCATGGGAAGTAGTGGTCGCTCGACACCTCGAAGTCGAAGCCGGCGTCTTCGGCGCCGACTGCGTACCGCACCAGCTCTTTCGGGCCGGCCTGCTCGGTCATCAAGGTGTAGCCGAATCGGGTTGCCATGGGGTTCTCCTCTGCGAGATCGGTCGCGTCGGTGTAGGCGTTGAGTCGTAGGTCCGAAACCTGGGCGCTCGAGACGGTGGTGCCCGGGCAGGCGGACATTCGACGACGGGGCGCGGTTCTCGACCCCGGAAACGAGGTGCAGATGCCTGACCACAAAGCGGATGGGTCGATCGACACCGTGCTTCTCGATGTCGACGGTACGCTCGTCGACTCCACCTACCTCCACGCGTTGGCGTGGATGCGGGCCTTCGCCGGCCACGACCTGACCCCGCAGTGGTGGCAGGTGCACCGGGCGATCGGCATGGGTGGTGATCGTCTGGTCGGCGAGATCCTCGGCGACGACGTGGAGGAATCGCTGGGGGACACCCTCCGGG
Source organism: Gordonia sp. ABKF26 (assembly GCF_041103195.1). Lineage (NCBI taxonomy): Bacteria > Bacillati > Actinomycetota > Actinomycetes > Mycobacteriales > Gordoniaceae > Gordonia > Gordonia sp. ABKF26. The sequence goes on along the minus strand of NZ_JBGCVZ010000003.1, from coordinate 4,404,846 downwards.
ACGAGTGGGAGAGCGCGTACCGTGGCCTGCTGCCCGACGTGCGGCCGCTGCCGGGCGCTGCCGACCTGGTCCGCGGGTTGCTCGACGCCGGGTATCGGGTCGCTCTGGCGTCGTCGGGCAAGTCGGAGTTCACCGACGCGGCGCTCGAGTCGATGGGATTGTCCCGGAACGACTTCGCCGCCGTGACCACGTCAGACGACGCCGATTCGTCCAAGCCGGCACCCGACATCCTGTCGGTCGCCCTCGACGAGGCCGGCGGCGGCAAGGCCGTCGTCGTAGGCGACACGGTGTGGGACGTGGCGTCGGCGCACCGACTGCCTGCGGACTGCGTGGCGGTGCGGTCCGGTGGGTTCGCGGAGGGGGAGTTGCGCGATGCGGGCGCGGTGCTCGTCGTCGAGCATGTCGGCGAACTCGTGGACCGCGGCTGGCGCCCCTGACCGACCCCGGCTGGGCCCACGGCCGGTTGCGGCGGTGGGCACGGGGCCGACCCCGGGGCGCTAGGCTGGATCATTGTGTCGCGAACGTCGCTGTCGGTGGTGTCGGACTCCGTCACCGCGCGGGCTCCGTCGAAGGTCAATCTGCACCTCGGGGTGGGTCCGCGCCGCGATGACGGCTACCACGACCTGGTCACCGTCTTCCAGGCGCTGTCCCTGCACGACGACGTCAGGGTGGCCCGTGCCAACGAGATGACCGTCACCGTCCGCGGCGAGGGCGCCGCGTCGGTCCCGGCCGACGAGTCCAACCTCGCGGTTCGGGCGGCCCTGGCACTGGCCGACTGGGCGGACCGTTCCGGCAAGGTCGCCATCGACATCGACAAGACGATCCCGGTTGCCGGCGGCATGGCCGGCGGCAGCGCCGACGCCGCGGGGGCGCTCGTCGCACTGGCCGCGCTGTGGAAACTCGACATCGGCCGGGACGACCTCGCCGCGATCGCCGCGGGTCTGGGCAGTGACGTGCCGTTCGCGCTGCACGGCAACACCGCACTCGGCACCGGACGTGGCGAGCGGCTGATGCAGGTCCTCTCTCGCGGAGAATTCCACTGGGTCCTGGCCCTCGCGCGGGAGGGGCTGTCCACGCCGGCGGTGTATGGCGAGCTGGATCGGTTGCGCGACAGCCGATCTGGCGAGTGCGCCGACGACGCCGGGCGCGATCTGCTGCGTCGTCCCGACGAACTGATGCAGGCGCTGGCGTCGGGTGACCCGCACGCGGTGGCGCCGCTCCTGCACAACGACCTGCAACCCGCCGCGCTCTCACTGCAGCCGACCCTCCGCCGGACCCTGCGCGCTGGGGTCGATGCCGGGGCGCTGGGCGGCATCGTCTCGGGCTCGGGTCCGACGTGTGCCTTCCTCTGCGCCGACGAGACCAGCGCGGTGAACGTTGCCGCGGAACTGTCCGGCGCCGGCGTCGCGCGCTCGGTCCGCACCGCCAGCGGTCCGGCAGCCGGGGCGCGAGTGCTCGGGGCCGACCGAACCTGACCGTTCGTGCCGGCGCCCGCACGTGACCCTTCGACGAGGCGCGGGCAACAGCCAGCCGTCGAGTTCGACGAGGACGGTTATCGTCTGTCGGTCTGCGTCGTGCTGTCCAGTTCGTGGGGCGCAGGTCGGGATTCGCGACCGATCAGTGACCGCAGATGTGCGAGTTCGTCGGCGAGTTCACGCACAGCGGGGTCGGGGGAGTGCGCTGCGCGTGCGGGTGGTGTCGGGGTACGGCGTGCGCGGTGCTCGGCGGTGACCTGATGGTCGAGGTCGGCGAGCTCGCCGGCGAGGACCGAGAGTTCGTCGGCGTCGGGGGTCGTCGCCGGTGGTGTCCGCGCTGCGGATGCGCTTGTGACCCGGTCGGCGACGCGCTCCGTCGCGCTGACCACCGGAATCCAGGCCCAGGCTTCAGCTCCCGCCGGGGGAGGCTCGGAGAGGTTGCGCTGCAACGAGGTTCGCGCATCCGATAGCCGTCGATACACGATCCGGCGATCGGCGGTCACGACGTCTGGTGACGCATTGCCCGCCACGTCTTGGGCGTACCGTGCGAGAACGGTCAGCGTGGCGCCGAATGACTCGACCATGTGCACGCGGCGAGCCCCCGGCCAGACGAGGTAGCCGACGACGATCACGATGACACAGCCGATCACCGTCGTGGCCACCCGCGCTTCACTGAGATGGAGGATCGATGCGTGGGGTACGACCACATCGAGCAGAATCATGATCAGCGGTGTGAGCACCAATGCTTGCCCCAGATATGACCGCGTCATGGCCCAGGGCAAGGTTGCCGCAAGGACCGCGATGACAAGCCCGGAGATGATCGGTTGATGAGGGAGAACACCGACCGCGACGGCGACGCAGGCGCCGCCGACGGTGCCGATGCTACGAAGGACCGCACGACCGAACACCGAACCGAGGTCGGGCTTCATCACCAGCGCGACGGTCAGCGCGATCCAGTACCCATGTGCGACGGGCAGGACGAAGTACATGGCGTAGGCGATTGCTGTGCACAAGGCCAGTCGGCCGGCCGACGCGAGCAAGGCCGGACCCGGCGGGGACGGCGTGGTGCGTTCGGGCGGTGCGGTCGATACCGGCGAGGGCGCGTCGCCGAAGATCGCGTCCTCCAGCATGCCGAGGCGGATCAACGTCCCGTCCGGTGGGCGAGCCCCGGGTCGGCGCCGATGGGTGAGTGCAGCGGCGCATTCGGCCAGCCGCGGCGCCGTCTGTGTGGATAGGTCCCGATCTGCATCGTCGGCGAGCAGGCGGGCCATCAGCTGATCGGCAGCCCGCGAGATGGCCGCTGCCCGGTCGTACTCGGGGGTCGGTCCACCTGCGGTACCGCGCCCGGTGATGGCCATGTGATCGAAGGCGTCGAGCGCACTGATGGCCTGCGCCCGCTCCACGGCGAGATCGGTGTTGCCGGCAGCTTGTGCGCGAGCGAGCACGGACAGTGACCGCAGCAGGGTCACCAATGAGTCTCGCTGGGGCCGAGACCGGCTGATGGCCACCTCGACCGCAAGTCCCGCGGCATAGAGAACCGCCCCGGCGAGGAACAGTACCGCCGGTTCCCAATAGGGTCGAGCTGCTGGGACCCCGATCGCGATCGCCGCGATCACCATCGCCTGCATCGTCGCCACCGACACTGTTCCCGAGTACCCGCTGACGATGCCGGAGACGCCGGCGATCACGGCCATCACGGCCACGGTGACCGGGGCCGGTGCGGTGGACAGGACTCCGAGAAAGTACGCGGCGGCCGCGAGTGGTGTGGTCGTCGCGAACTGTCGGAAGCGGGCCCGGTACGCCACCGACTTCTCGCCGGCCGCGAGCAGCAGCGTTCCCATGCTGATCCACATCCCGACCAAAGGGTGACCGGTCAGCGCACCGAGGGTCACCGGGGCAGCAACGGTCACCGCGCCCCGGATCGACCGGCCCAGCGGCCATGTCGCCGACGGTGTGGCGAGGAGGGCCCGCATCCACACCGTCGGCTGCCAGCCGGGCAGGTCGGTGGTCACGACTGGTGCGACGGATCCTGCAGTGTGGCGAGTTGGGCGAGGAGTGCGAAGGAGAGGAACGTCATCGGACCCTGATCGGCGAACTGTCCGCTGACGTTGCCGGCGATCCCGCCTTCGACCGACAGTTTGCCCTGCAGGTCGAGTTTGAGTTGCGGAGAGCCCTCGGCGAAGTCGAGATCCTCGAGGTCGACCCAGACGATGTTCGGCCGTGTGGTCGACTCGAAGACGAAACGCTTGTTCGTCAGGTCGGTCACCGTCTGCCAGATCGTCTGCGAGGCATCGGGTTTTCCGGGATCGGGCAACCGGAAGGGTTGCGCAGCATTGCGGATGACGCTGAACATCCCGGCGATCGCCTCGACCTTGCTCTTCGGCTGGGGTAGTCGCCCGGAGTAGTACGCCGCGCGCGCGAATCGGTGCTCTGCCTCGGTGTCACCGGGGAGGGGCTGGTCGCCGCCGAGGCCCTCCCAACGCCGGAGAAGCTCGACCTGCTTGTCATAGGTCGGTGAATTCGTCATCACCCGGAAGGAGCTGTCGTGATAGACACGCGGCTTCCCGTCGATGTACTCGATGATCGCCGAGTCGCCGGTTGCATCGTCGAGCGCGAGATGAATGGTCGGCGGGTTCCCGCCGGTCGGATCCGGCATCTGGATGACCTGAACATTGGTGTCCTCGACCCACTGCACGGCATCGGCGACGGTTGCGAAGTTGTCGAGGAAGTACTGCAGCCAGACCGCCTGGCTGAGCGCAGGCCTGGATTTGTCGTGCTCGCCGTATGTGGATTCTGCCAGCCAGAGGACGTGACCGGCGAGTCCTGCTTCGTTGATGCCATCGACCGAGATGATGTCGAACGCAGCAGCGATCACGCTCCCGTACTTCGAGGTCCAGGTCAGCTCTCCCTCGACGCCGTCGTCGCGACTGATCCCACGGGGCTGGGTCCACAGGTTGGTCATCAAGTCCTTGTGGAAATCCATGTTGCGGCCCACGAGCACTGCGCCCGCGGCGTCAGGCCAAATGACTCGGGTGCACATACTTGATCACCACTTTCTTTATAAGACGAGCGAATTGACTCGAAGGAGCTGGCGGTACGCGAAGATGTCAACGGGTGATGTCGCTGAATGGATGCGATCAACCCTGCAAGGTATCGACTTTCGCGAATCCGTGACCATCTCGGTCGATCAGGACATTAATACTCGGGAACCGTCCTGCCGGTGGTTCGAGACCCATCTGGCACAGATTCGCTGCGTTGTGGTCACAGAATGCAGACGCGAATATGTGTCCGGTGTCGACGGTTGGGTTTGGGACATTTCAGGCACGGATTCGTGCCCTGTTTGGGTTGGTCGGGTACGACCGTCGGGGTGCCCGACCGGTGGGCACCCGCCCGATTCCGGTCGCTGCCCGGAGCGCCCGGTTTCGATGCGAAGGCTGTGAAAAGCGCTGTACAACAGCACTTTCTGTCGATATTGGTTTCGGTTCGCCTACCCCGGTTCGGTGTTTCTCGACGACGGGGGATCGTTCGAGGCGACGACCTGACGCCGGCCTGATGTTGATTGATCGATAGCGGACTTCCGCTGTGACGCGACGCAATTCGACGCTAATCTCCGGCCGTGACGAATGCTGAGCCAGGCATGTGGATGTCTCAATCGAAGCGTTGTCCGAACAGGTTCACGTCCCGATGAACGGGCCGAGGATTCTGTGTCGTGTGCCGTCGGGGCCGAACGAGGGGCTGATCTCCGCGTCATTCCATCGCGGAACGCCACTCCTGATGAGAGGTCCATCATGAGCGCGACCGGAGATTCCGGAGAGGGAGGGCCTGGTCCGATCGGCGTCGCGGACGAATTCCGCGACTCGGATGAGTTCCTGATTGTCGCCGAGGAGATTGCGGTACGTGCCTCCTGGGGGCCGATCTTCGGACCCACCGACGTGGCGATCCGCGCGGGCGGGGTCACGGTCCTGCAGGGGTCGGGCGGTCGTGGACGAACGGCACTCCTGCTCACACTGGCCGGGCGGATGGCGCCCACCAGCGGCTCACTCACCGCTTTCGGGAGGACGAACGACGCCCGAAAGCTCTTCAAGAACGCGGCGATCGCCGACATCGACGAGGTCGACGGCATCGACCAGACGATCAGGGTCCGTGACGTCCTGACCGAGCAGATCCGCTGGCAGGCCCCGTGGTTCCGATGGGTGGGGCAGTCGACGGCCGACGATCTGGAGCGGTTGTGCCGACCGGTGTTCGGGCCGCTGACCCTTCCGCACCTCGATGCCTTCGTCGAGGAACTGCCCGAACTGACGGCTGCACTGTTCCGCATCGCGATGGCGAACCTGCGACGACCGCCACTGCTCGTCACCGGCGGCGTCGACCGGATGACGCGGACCAGCAGCGCGCACCGGCTACTCGAGCGGTTGGTCGACCTCGGGCGTGAACAGACGGTCATCACCGCCGACGTCAACGGTGTCCATCCAGGTGTCGGCATACGTGAGGTCCTCCTGGTCGACAACCTGACCGACCACGAGTTCGTGCGAATCGTCTCAGAAGATCGGAACTGAACATGCTTGCCGCATTCTCTCCGGGCAGCGACTTCAAGCGTTACTACCGGGGCCGCATGCCCCGACTCGCGCTGATCGTCATCATCCTCATGCCGCTGATGTACGGCGCGCTCTACCTGTGGGCTTTCTGGAATCCGTTCAACGCCGTCGACAAGATTCCCGTGGCCCTTGTGAACGCAGACAGCGGTGCCGTCGTCCAGGGGGAGCCTCTCAAAGCCGGTGATCAGGTCGCGGCGGGTCTGATCGCTTCCAAGCAACTCGACCTCCACCCCGTCTCGGCAAAGGAGGCCGAGGAAGGCGTCGCGAACGGGACCTACTACTTCTCGATCACCCTGCCCGAGGACTTCAGCGAGGCCCTGGCGTCCCCGACGAGCGGCACGCCGCGATCGGCCGAGCTGATCTTCACTTACAACGACGCGAACAACTACCTGTCGACGGTCATGGGACAGGACGCCGCCCAGCAAGTTGTCAACCAGGTCGGTGCGCAGGTCGGCGCGCAGACCTTCGACATCGTCCTGAACGACGTCAGCCAGATGATCCCGAAGCTGCGACAGGCGCAGGCCGGTGCGAACGAGCTGAACGCCGGGATGAAGACTGCGAACACCGGTGCCGGGGAACTGGCCACCAACCTGGTGACGGCGCGGGACGGCAGTCAGCAGCTGGCCGGCGCCCTCGATGAGCTCGACACGGTCGTCCAGCGCGCGACGACCCCGCTGATCGCCGCACTCGGTCAGGGCCCTGGTTCCGGACCGAGTCCGCAGGAACTCGCGGCGACCGCGTCTCGGCTGGGCGCCACGAGCGGGTCCATCGCCGAGCAGCTCGGAGCAGTGTCCTCACGGCAGTCACAGGCGAGTCGACTGCTGTCCGACGCTGTGAATCGCCTGCGGTCCAGTCCTGACCCCAACGTGCGTGCCATCGCCGACACCATCGCACCAGCCCAATCGCTGCTCGACACCGGCGGATTGAGTCCCGACGCGAACAACCAGCTCACCCAGCTGCGAACCGACGCGCAACTGTTGTCCGGCCAGTTGTCGAACCCGCAGAGCCCGACGCGGATCGCGCTGGGCCTGTTCGCCGACGACGGCCTGCGCAATGACGTTCTCGCCGCGCGCTCGGCGTCCTCGCAACTGAGCTCCGGCGCCGACCAACTGAGTACCGGTCTGGTGGAGCTCAGCAACGGGGCCGACCAGCTCGCGGCGGGTACCGTCCGACTAGCGGCCGGTACCCAGCAACTGGCGACCGGGATCAACGAGGGCGTCGCGGCGATTCCCGCGTGGTCACAACAGCAGAAGGACGAACTGACCGCCACTCTGGCACGCCCGGTCGCGCTCAAGGAGAACACCCTCAACGAGGCCAAGACCTTCGGCACCGGTTTCACCCCGTTCTTCTTCGGGCTCGCGCTCTTCGTCGGCAGCATCATCGCCTGGATGCTGTTCAACCCGTTGCAATCCCGGCCGATCGCGCAGGGTCTCAATTCGTTCCGCGTGGTACTGGCGTCGTTCGCGCCGACTTTCATGGTCGGACTGCTGCAGGCGACCATCCTCTATCTCGTGGTGGTCTTCGCGATCGGTCTGCGACCGGCGTATCCCGTTGCAACGTATGGCTTCATGTTGCTGATGGTCGCCATGTTCCTCGCGATGATCCAGATGTTCAACGCGCTGTTCGGTCCAGCGGTAGGACGAGTGGTGACCTTGGCGTTCCTGATGATCATGCTCACCTCGGCGGGAGGTATCTACCCCGTCCCGACCACCACGAAACCGTTCCAATACATCCACTGGGTGGATCCGATGACGTACACCGTCAACGGCCTGCGGCAACTGACGGTCGGCGGCGTCGATCATCGCCTGTGGATCGCGGTCGGTGTGGTGGCCGGACTCACGGCGGTGTTCCTCGCCGTGTCCACCTGGGCGGCTCGTCGAAACCGTCAGTACAACATGGATCGTCTCTACCCGCCGGTGGAGGTCTAGATAGCCAGGTCACCCACGGACTGCCCGAGTACGTCAATCCGACTGAAACCCCTACTCCCAAGGAGAGAGAGTATGACCACCACCGAGCATTCGAATGCCAGAACAACCACCAACGCAACCGATTCGCTGTTCATCAACCCGGTCTTCGTGCGGCCCGGCGAGGCGACCGAGCTGCCGAAGTTCCAGATCCCGGACGGAATGAGCCTGCCCCAGACGGCGTATCAGATCGTGCACGACGAGGCGATGCTCGACGGCAACGCACGTCTCAACCTCGCCACGTTCGTCACCACCTGGATGGACGACGAGGCGCGACAGCTCTACAGCGAGACCTATGACAAGAACATGATCGACAAGGACGAGTACCCGCAGACCGCGGCGATCGAGGACCGGTGCTGGAAGATCCTCGCCGACCTGTGGCACGTGCCCGACGTGGAGAGTTCGATCGGGACATCGACCATCGGCTCGTCGGAGGCGGCGATGCTCGGGGGCTTGGCACTCAAGCGGCACTGGCAGGCGCGTCGCAAGGCCGAGGGCAAGTCGACCGAATCGCCGAACCTCGTGCTGTCCACCGCGGTTCAGGTCTGCTGGGAGAAGTTCCTCAACTACTTCGAGGTGGAGCCGCGGTGGGTTCCGGTCACCGAGGACCACGTCGTCTTGGACGGTCACGACCTCGAGAAGTACGTCGACGAGAACACGATCGGTGTCGTGGCGATCATGGGTGTCACCTACAACGGGTTGTACGAGCCCGTGAAAGCGATCTCGGAGAAGCTCGACGAGATCCAGGCGTCGACCGGGCTGGACGTGAAGATCCACGTCGACGGCGCGTCGGGCGCGATGATCGCCCCGTTCTGTCAGCCGGAACTGGAATGGGACTTCCGGGTACCGCGGGTGGTGTCGATCAACACCTCCGGGCACAAGTACGGCCTCGTCTACCCGGGCCTCGGCTGGATCATCTGGCGCGACACCGAAGCCCTGCCGGAGAGCATGGTGTTCCACTGCAGCTACCTGGGCGGTGACATGCCCACCCTCGCGCTCAACTTCTCGCGTCCGGGCGCACAGGTTCTGTTGCAGTACTACAACTTCCTGCGCCTCGGGCGGGAGGGGTATCGCCAGATCCAGCAGAGCTCACTGGACGTCGCGCAATACCTGTCCGGGAAGATCGCCGAGATCGGACCGTTCGAGCTGGTGAGTCGAGGCGACACCATCCCGGTCTTCGCGTGGCGACTCAAGTCCGATCACACCGACAACTGGACACTGTTCGACCTGTCCGACCGACTCCGGATGAAGGGCTGGCTCGTACCCGCCTACCCGATGGCGGACAACCTCGCGTCGATGACCCTGCAGCGCATCGTCGTCCGAGCGGGATTGAGCCATGATCTGGCGACCGCGCTGCTGACCGACATCGTGGCCGAGGTCGACTTCCTCGACGGTCTCGACGCTCCGATGCCGCGCGTGTCCGACACCGGTTCGCACTTCCACCACTGATGTCCCGGTGCCGGGGCGCCGTCGACGCCCCGGCACCGGTACGTGTGGTGTCCGACTCCTGAGGACGCACAACACATGAGCATCGCTGTCGAGCCGCGGCACTGGCGCCACCTCCTGCTCGAACCGACCCTCAACAAGCAGTGCTGGGGTTTCGTCATCGGCTCCGCACTGTTCGCACTCGGATCGGCCCCCGGCTTCGGCTCCTGGGCGGGGGCGTCGAACTCCAACCTGTGCTACTTCGTCGGTGCCTGGTTCTTCACCGCGGCCGGACTGGTCCAGCTGCTCCGCAGCGGACCCGCCACCGTCTCCGTCGATTACGGTTCGGGCACGATGGTGCGTGCGGAATGGCTTGCCGCATCGACCCAATCGGCCGGCACTATCATGTTCAACGTGAGTACAGCCTCCGCGCTCACCGCCCATACCGCCGCGGCCGACAAGCATTTCGTCTGGTCTCCCGACGCGGCAGGTTCGGTGGCGTTCCTCATCAGCGGTGTCGCCGCGATCATTGCCTACACCCGCACCGACCGATGGTGGAATCCGCGGAGCGTCGAATGGTGGTCGACCCAGATCAACTGGGTCGGCTGCGTCGCGTTCGCGGTGTCCGCGGTGGGTGCCTACGTCCTCGCCGACGGCAACAGCCTGGACAACACCCTCGCCAACACCGGTACGTTCGTCGGCGCGCTGTGCTTCATGTTCGCGTCGCTCATCGTCGCGCCGGTCTGGAAGCGGGACAGGGGATGACACCTTCTGGGCAGTCACCCGACACGGCTTCGGTATTCGCGGACGATGTCGTCGAGCAGTGGTACGGGGAGATCGGAGCATTCAGCCCGGTGGGCCAGAGCGCGACCCGCCATGTCTACCGGGCTGGTAGGGAAGGTGCCGCGCAGTACCTGCCGGCAGCACTTACGGTCTCCGGACCGGAGGGAGTCGAGAGCTTCGCCGAGATCGTTTTCTGGCGTCCCCTCTCGCTGATCTGTGCCTTCGCCGCGCTGCGTACGCCCTGCACGATGGTCGGCAACGGCCCGCCCGATACGACCGGACGCGAGTCCTATGTCATCGTCGGCACCCAGTCCATGCCTACCACGGGGCTCATCACCCAGGGTCGCCGTTCGACGTCGTATCGAGGAGAGGACTTTCTCGCCGTACTCAATACGTCGCGCAGATTCACGCACACGTCCTTCGACATCAGTGATCCAGTCGGGGTGTGGATACCCTCCGCGCTGCTGGCCGAGGATGCCGGGGAGGATGTACCCCCCATCATCGAGACCCCGCTCGCCCGCTCCGCCGCTGCGTTCGTGCGGAACTTCGCCCACGAGGTCGCGGTACGCGGGGCGGAAACCGACGCGGAGGCAGAGCTCGCCGCGATCGACGTCGTCCGTAGCGCCCTACGCAGTGTGCGGACGGAGACCGCACAGATCGGCAACAACGTCACGAGCACCCAGGAGGCCGCGGTGGCACTTATCGAACAGAACTACCGCGACCCTGAGTTCACCGTCGACTCGATCGTCCGCAGCATGCATGTCAGCCGACGCCATCTGTACCGGATGTTCACCGGGGTCGGTGAGTCACCGGCAGCACTGATCGCCCGGCGTCGGCTCGAGAGGGCCCGGACCCTGTTGGAGACGCAGGGCGACATCACCATCGACAGAGTTGCCGCGGCCTCGGGGTTCACGTCGGCGGCCATCCTGCGCAACAGATTTCGCGCTGAGTTCGGTGTGACTCCGGACCTCTTCCGTCGCAACAGTTGTCAGACCGCAGGAGCGGATGGGTGAAGGTGCGCGGATGAACGGCCGAGGCTACTCCCGCAGGGGCCTTGAACCCGCCGTCGTAGATGCTTGGTACGAGCGGTGGGGGGTGCGGCATCCGGACGAGTTGCCCGAACCCATTCGCCTCCGCGGACGGGCAGGTCTCGCGGCCTATTCGTCGGCGTTCAGTTCGGTCAATGCTGAGTTTCCAGAGGGCTACGAGTCGATCATCTATCACCGCAAGATGTCGATGATGATGGCGCACTGCGAGTTACACACACCAAGAACGACGGAGCTGACCAGGGCGGCGATCCGAGAGATGCCGATCGACCTGGTGATCGTCGCCGCTCATGTTCTCGAGTCCGATCTCCGTATCACCCAGTACGGCACGGAGATGGCGTACGGCGAGGGGCAGTTGGTCGTCCTGGCGTTGGACAGTCCGTTCGTGAACGTCGTCGACTGTGTCGCAGACAGCGCGATGTTGCTCATCCCCAAGCGGTTGCTCGGTCTCAGCAGTGAGTCCGGATCGGCGCCGCGCCTCCCGGTTGCCGCTGACTCACTCGTATCGAGGTCGACGGCGCAGTTCGTGCGTCGGTTCGCCAGTGACGCTGCGATGCTGGGACGGGAGGTCACCACGGAGATGGAGCTCGCGGCGATCCGGATGATCCGGGAGGCGATCGGTATGCACAGCTACCACGAGCGTCATCCCCAGCGCGACAGTGTCATGGTGCGCGAGGCCGCTGCCGAGCTGATCGAACAACACTTCGCAGATCCGCGCTATTCGGCGGACACGATCGCGTCGGCGCTGCACATGAGCCGCCGCCATCTCTATCGGCACTTCGCCGACGCGGACACCTCGCCAGCGATCTTGCTCAAGCGACGTCGACTTGCGCACGCTATGGAGTTGCTCGCCGCCGAGCCGGACCTACCGCTCGACGCGGTCGCCGGACGGTCGGGTTTCCTGTCTGTCGCCGCCCTGCGCGGCCGATTGCGGGCGGAATTCGGGGCGGGGTGGACCGAAATTCGCACTCCGGTTCACCCACCGCTTACGCCGGCACCTCCGAAATCATCGGGACATCACCGCGCGCAAGGACCCACCGGGGGCTGACCCGCTTCTGCAGGTTTCCATGGCCGGTACAGTCGGTCGATGCTCTGCCGACCACCGCGGACCGCGACGCCAATCCTCATCGTCCTGCTGCTCTGGCTCGCGACCGTCGCCGCGACCGGCGCCGCCACGGCCGCCGCCCCCGCCGACGGTTTCGTGTTCACCACCACCGACGTCGTTGCCGACGAACTCCCGTCGGCGGCCGCATCGGGCACCCGGCTCACCTACGCGACGCGCGATCAGAACGGCCGTCCCGCGATGTCGAGCGGCGTGTACTGGGTGCCGAAGGGGACGCCGCCCGCCGGTGGCTGGCCGATCGTCTCCTGGGCGCACGGGACGGTCGGACTGGCCGACGAGTGCGCGCCGACCCTGCACCGACTCGGTGATGGCGTCGAAGCTCCCGTGCGGGCGGCACTCGCAGCCGGTTATGCCGTGACCGCAACCGATTACGCCGGGCTCGGATCGGCGGGGGAGACGGAGTACCTCGGCGGCCGGGCGGCGGCGTATTCGGTGCTCGACATGATCCGCGCGGCCCGGTCGGTCGATCCCTCACTCGGGTCGCGATGGGTGTCGACCGGCCATTCGCAAGGCGGTCACGCCGCGCTGCAGGCGGGCCGCCTCGCCGCGGACCATGCACCCGAGCTGCCGGTGGCCGGCATCGTCGCGATCGCCCCGGTCTCGTCGCTGGAGAACCTGTTCGGATTGTTCGGCCCCCGCGTCCCAGGTCTCGGCGCGCTCAACGTCCTCAGTGCGCCGTTCCTGTTCACCCTCGCCGGACTCGACCACGCCCACCCGGAACTCGGCGTCGCCGACTTCCTGACCTCCGACGGCAAGCGTTTCCTCGACCGCGCGCGAGCCCGGTGCAACGGCGATCTCGTCGATGCGCTGCGGTCGGTGTCCCCGGGCTCGCTCGTCGCGTCGTCGTTCACCGCAGAGCCGGAGTTCCGCAACGCCTTGCGCGAGTATGCCGAGGTCCCCACCTCCGGGTATCCGGCGAAAGTGACTCTCGCGCACGGTCTTCTCGATCCGGTGCTGCCCTATCCGCTGAGCCGGTCGCTGCGGTCGGCGATGCGCGACGCCGGCACCGACGTCGATCTCAAGACCTATGCGCGCGCCGACCACAGCAGTGTCGTCGACGAGTCGCTGCCCGACGTGATGACCGTGATCCGGGAGTCGTTCGGCCGGTAGCGATCACTCGAGGGCTTCGCCGAGTTCCATCCAGCGTTCCTCGACCTCGGCCAGCTCGGCCTCCATGGCGCGGATGCTCTCCGTTTCCGCGGCGAGCCCCTGGTAATCGGATTGATCGTGGTCGGCAAGTGCGGCTCGGGCGGAGTCGATCTTGCTGTGCAGCTTGTCGATCCGACGTTCCAAGGAGGCCAGCTCTTTGTTGGCGGCACGCAACTCGGCGCCACTGAGAGACGGGCTCGAGTTTGCGCCGGCAGGGGTCGACGCGGTCGCCGAGTTTCCCTTCGATTGTGCCGCACGCAGTTTGAGGAACTCGTCGACCCCGTTCGGGAGGTGACGCAGTTTGCCGTCGAGGACGGCGAACTGCTGATCGGTGACGCGTTCGAGGAAGTACCGGTCGTGCGAGACGACGATGAGCGTGCCCGGCCAGGAGTCGAGGAGATCCTCGAGCGCGGCGAGCATGTCGGTGTCGAGGTCGTTGGTCGGCTCGTCGAGGATCAGCACGTTGGGGGCGGCGAGCAGGATGAGGAGCAGCTGCAGCCGACGCTTCTGCCCGCCGGACAGGTCTTTGACCGGGGTGGAGAGCTGGGCGCTGTCGAAGCCCAGTCGTTCGAGGAGTTGCGACGGCGAGAGCTCCTGCGCCTTCGATCCCGAGCCGAAGGTGTAGGTGGTCTGTAGTTCGGCGATCACCTTCCGGACCGGGTCGTCGAGGTACCGGTCGAGATCGTCGAGGCGTTGGGTCAGCGTCGCGACCTTGACGGTCTTGCCACGCTTGACCCGTCCGCCGGTCGGCTCCACGGTGCCGGCGATGAGGCCGAGGAGCGTCGACTTGCCGGCGCCGTTGACGCCGAGGATGCCGGTTCGCTCACCCGGGGCGAGTCGCCACTCGACGCCGTCGAGGACGTCGCGGTCGCCATAGGACACCGACACGTCGAGGAGGTCGACGACGTCTTTGCCCAGACGCGCGGTGGCCAGGGACTGCAGGGCGACCGTGTCGCGCACCGGCGGGACGTCGGCGATCAGCGCGTTGGCGGCGTCGATGCGGAACTTCGGCTTGGAGGTCCGCGCGGGGGCGCCGCGACGCAGCCAGGCGAGTTCCTTGCGGGCGAGGTTCTGCCGACGCGCCTCGACGGCCGCGGCCTGCCGGTCGCGTTCGACGCGCTGCAGGATGTAGGCCGCGTAACCACCCTCGAAGGGTTCGACGATCCGGTCGTGCACCTCCCAGGTGACGGTGCAGACCTCGTCGAGGAACCACCGATCGTGGGTGACGACCATCAACCCGCCGGCGTTGGCCGGCCAGCGCCGTTTGAGGTGCTCGGCGAGCCAGGTGATGGCCTCGACGTCGAGGTGGTTGGTCGGCTCGTCCAGCGCGAGGACGTCGTGCTCGCCGGCGAGCAGCCGGGCCAGCGACACCCGACGGCGCTGACCGCCCGACAGCGAACTGGTGGGCGCCGCCCACTCGACGTCCCCGAGCAGGCCGCCGATGACGTCGCGGACCTTGGCGTCGCCCGCCCATTCGTGTTCGGGGCGGTCGCCGACGACCGCATGCCCGACGGTCTCGTCCTCGTCGAAGACGTCGACCTGGTCCAGGACACCGATCCGCACTCCGCCACGCACGGTGACGCGACCGGAATCCGGCTGCATCCGTCCGGCGAGCATCGCCATCAGGCTCGACTTGCCGTCGCCGTTGCGGCCGACGATGCCGATGCGGTCGCCCTCGTTGACCCCGAGGGACACCGACTCGAAGACCTTGGTGGTCGGGTATTCCAGGCCTAGGGTTTCCGCGCCGAGTAGATGAGCCACCCGTCAGACGCTAGTGGGTGGCCGGTGCCGGGCTAACGGCGGATGGCCCCGTTGACCATGGCCGCGAAGGCGACGGCGCCCGCCTGGTTGACGTGGAAGGGCAGCGCGATGCGATTCGACAGCGAGCTCTCGTACCAGGGGTTGATCAGGTTGCACGCATCGTGGCCCGCCGATCGCCGGTTCGCGTCGATGAAGGTGCCGCCGACCTCGGTCGACGCCCGCCAGAGCGCGCCGTTGGCACGGTTGAAGACCTCGCGCATCCATCGGGCGTCGGGGTCGCTCAGCGGTACGAGCGGCCAGCATCCGCTGAAGCCGATGAAACCACCGAGCCCGACGACGATGATCTGGGCCTTCGGCGCCTTCTGCCGGATCGCACGCAGCGCCGGGGTCACCCGGTTCTCCATCAGGTCGATCCGCCACCGGACCTCGTTCTCGAGGGCGCGGTTGTGGCGACAGCGGCGGTCGGTGAACGCGGGGGTCCGGCACTGGTTCAGGATCGCGTTCCACCGCATGTCGTTGCCGCCGATGCTCACGGTGATCAGTTGCGCATCACGGGGGACCAGGTGCAGCTGGATCGGTTTGGTGCCGCCGCTGGTGTGCTGCGGGGACCGGTACAGGTGTGTCGCCTGCGCGCCCGCACACGAGGCGTCGATGAAACGCCGCGGCAGGGTCGCCCCGGCGACGAGGGTCGGGTAGTTGAACGCCGACCGCTTGCATCCCGCGAAGTACGCCGGGGTCGGGGTGTAGAAACTCCCGGACGCCCGCGAATCGCCGAGCGCGACATAGGTGCCGCCGGTGTAGCGCATGGGGGCGGCCTGCGCGGGCGCGGCCACCGCCGCCATCATCGACACCACGAACGCGGTGACCAACACCGTCGCCGACACCTGGAATCCGCCCCGGACAAACCCCACCACGCACACCACTTCCGCTACCCGCCGATTGCTCAGGAAATCTTAAGACAACGACCCCGGGTCCGGCCGCAGAGTGCGGGATCGGTCTCGGAAGTCGGCACAAATACCGCACTTTGCCGCGGACGTGGAACCTGCACGGTTCGGCGTGCGTCTACCTGTGCATGGCCACTGCACCTGCCTTGCGGGCATTCGCTCTGGCGCGCGACGGCGTTGTCACCGCGGCCGAAGCCGGCGAGCACGGTCTCAGTCGCGGCGCGATCGGACGGCGGGTGAACTCCGGTGAGTGGGTTCGTGCGAGTTCCGGCGTCTATCGGCTGGCCGATCATCCGGTGACCGCGAGGACCCGGACTCGCCTGGCCACTCTGCAGGTCTCCGCAGACGCCGTACTCAGCGGACTGTCGGCCGCATGGTGGCACGGTCTCGTGACCACACGGCCGGCGACGACAACCGTCACCGCTTCGCGGAGTTGGCACGGTTCGCCGGTGAAGGGGACGCTCGTCGTGCGAAGAAACCTCGACGAGTCCGACGTCGTGGTCGAGAAGGGCCTCACGGTGACGGCCGTGCCGCTGTCCGTCCTCGAGGGTGCCATCGAAGGAAAGATCGACGTGCTCGACCGCGCCTTGCAGGACAAGAGGGTCACCGTCGATGCTCTGGTGCAGACGTATCAGCGTCGACGACGCTGCCGAGGTGCACACGAGATGGCGAAGATGCTCGCGCTCCTGGGTTCTGGTGCTCGTTCGGTCGCCGAGCGGCTCGCTGTGGAACTGTTCGGCGAGCACGAGATCACGGGCTGGGTCGCGAATCACCCGGTGTCCGGCTACGAGATCGACTTCGCCTTCATCGGCAGAAAGGTTGCGGTGGAGATCGACGGAATGGCGCATCACCGCGACGCGGCCGCCTTTCAGCCTGACCGCACCCGCCGCAACACGCTCATCGCCCTGGGGTGGACGGTACTCAACTTCACTTGGGCAGATCTGGTCGAGCGGCCCGGTTACGTTGCGGCGCAGGTGCGCCGAGCGATCGCCTGATGGTCCTCACAGAGTGCGGGATTCGTACTGGAAACCGGCACGAATCCCGCACTCCGCTGGCGCTACACCTACAGGCCGAGATCCTTGGCGATGATCGTCTTCATGACCTCGCTGGTGCCACCGTAGATGCGGGTGACACGGGTGTCGGCGTACAGCCGGGCGATCGGGTACTCCAGGACGTAGCCGTACCCGCCGTGCAACTGCAGGCACTTGTCGATGACCTTGCCCGCCGTCTCGGTGGCGAACAGCTTCGCGCGGGCCGCGTCCGGGACGGTGAGCTCGCCCTCGTTGTGGAGTTCGAGTGCCCGGTCGACGAATTGCCGGATGGCCTCCACCTCGGCGGAGCACTCGGCGAGTACGAACTTGGTGTTCTGGAACGCGGCAACGGGTTTGCCGAAGACGTCGCGCTCCTTGGTGTAGGCGATCGCGTGCTGGACGGCGGCGGCCGCGGTGGCCGACGCCCCGATGGCGATGGTCAGCCGTTCCTGCGCGAGGTTGTGCGCCAGGTAGGAGAAGCCCGCGCCCTCCTCGCCGAGCCGATCCTCGACGGGAACCCGGACCGAGCTGAACGAGAGCTCGGCGGTGTCGGAGGCCTTGAGTCCGATCTTCTCGATCTTGCGACCCACCGCGAAACCCTCGGATGCGGTGTCGACGACCAGGATCGACAGCCCCGCACGACGATTCGACTCGTCGAACGCCGCGGTTCGGGCGACCACCAGGATGCGATCGGCCAGCGCTCCACCCGTGATGAACGTCTTCGCGCCGTCGAGTACGTAGTGCGACCCGTCCTCGGACAGCTTGGCCGTGGTCGAGATGTTGGCGAGGTCCGAGCCGGTTCCGGGTTCGGTCATCGCGATGGCGAACATGAGTTCGCCGGAACAGAATCCGGGCAGCCAGCGCTGCTTCTGCTCGGCGGTGGCGTACTCGACGAGGTAGGGGAGGATCAGGTTGGAGTGCACCGAGTAGCT
This sequence comes from Gordonia sp. ABKF26, assembly GCF_041103195.1. Taxonomy (NCBI): domain Bacteria; kingdom Bacillati; phylum Actinomycetota; class Actinomycetes; order Mycobacteriales; family Gordoniaceae; genus Gordonia; species Gordonia sp. ABKF26. The sequence continues at coordinate 4,386,618 of NZ_JBGCVZ010000003.1, read as the reverse complement.
GCCGAAGGTGACACCCGCGGCCGAGGTCTCCTCGGCTATCACCATCGAGTAGGTGAAGTCCGAGACACCTCCGCCGCCGAACTCCTCGGGCGCTTCGATACCCAGGACGCCGAGTTCGCCCAGCCGGTTGTAGAACTCGCGCGGCGGATGCCCCTGCTTCTCCCAGTCGTGGTAGACGGGCGCAACCTCTTTGGCGATGAAGTCCCTGATCGTCTTGCGGAAGGATTCGTGGTCCTCGGTGAAGATGCGGCGCTGCATGTGATCCCTCGAAACTGTTGTGGGCGGGTGGTTCTGACGACGTTCATCGCTGCGGCGGTCATCGCTCCCGATACTCGCGCAGCAGTCCCTTGGAGATGATCTGTTTCTGGATTTCGCTGGTGCCCTCGCCGATCAGCAGGAATGGCGCGTCGCGCATCAGCCGCTCGATCTCGAATTCCTTCGAATAGCCGTAGCCACCGTGGATTCGGAAGCTGGCCTGCGTGACCTCGGCGCAGTACTCGCTGCACAGGTACTTGGCCATCCCGGCGGCGACGTCGTTGCGCTCGCCGGAGTCTTTCAATCGCGCCGCGTTGACCATCATCAGGTGCGCGGCCTCGACCTTGGTCGCCATCTCGGCCAGCGAGAACGCGATGGCCTGATGTTCGGCGATGGGTTTGCCGAACGTGGATCGCTGCTGTGCGTACTTCACGCCGAGTTCGAATGCGCGCTGGGCGATTCCGCAGGCGCGCGCCGACACGTTGACCCGCCCGACCTCGACGCCGTCCATCATGTGCGCGAAACCGCGGCCGGGTTCGCCGCCGAGGATGTCCGTGGCCGGCGCGCGATAACCGTCGAAGATCAGCTCGGTGGTGTCGATGCCCTTGTAGCCCATCTTGTCCAGCTTGCGCGGGATCGTCAGGCCGGGCAGCACCTCGCCGAATCCGGCGGGTTTCTCCACCAGGAACGCCGTGAGGTTCTTGTGCGGCCGTTCGCTGCCCTCGTCGGTACGGACCAGAGCGGCAACGAGAGTCGACGACCCGCCGTTCGTCAGCCACATCTTCTGCCCGCTGATGACGTATGCGTCGGCTCCGTCCCGCTTCGCGATGGTCTTGATCGCCGCCACGTCCGACCCGAGTTCCGGTTCGGACATCGAGAACGCGCCGCGGACCTCACCGGTCGCCATGCGTGGCAGGAACCGTTGCTTCTGGTCGTCGGTCCCGTGCTGGCGGATCATGTACGCCACGATGAAATGGGTGTTGATCACCCCGGACACGCTCATCCACCCGCGAGCGAGTTCTTCGACGCACAGGGCGTAGGTGAGCAGTGACTCGCCCAGCCCGCCGTACTCCTCGGGGATCATCAGGCCGAACAGGCCCATCTCGGCCATGCCGTCGACGATGGCTTGTGGATACTCGTCGGCGTGCTCGAGCTCCTGCGCGGCGGGGATGATCTGTTTGTCGACGAACGAGCGGACGTTGGCCAGGATCTCCGTCTGGATCTCGGTGAGGCCCAGGGTCTGCGCGAGGCGGGTCATGGTGGTGGCTTGTCTCCGAAGTCGGTCGGGGTGCGAACGCACCATCGGCGGCGAAGTGGCGTGCGACTCCACACGGTCCGTCTCACAGCATGCACGCCTCGACCTCGGCGAGGTAGTCGCCGTGAACTAAGGGAGCGATAGCGCGTGCCAATGAAACGAGGGGTGCCGAACGCACCAACGCTAAGTCTCCGATAGGGCCTGCCAATGACCCCAGCTCGCGCCGGCGCGGGCCTGGACACATAGGCAGGCGCAGTCGGATCGTTTGCCGAGCGAACGTTGTCAGTGGTGTTCACGCGCGGTTTGAATCAGGACAGATGTGATCCACCCCACTCGGCGATCGCATCGTCACCCAGACCACTCGTCGGAAGAGGTATCACCATGCCGGTCACGACCACCTCCGGATCAGGACCCGGGAAGAGGCCCGCGTTCGCGGCGCGCGCCTCATCCGGAGAGGCCACGCAGACCACCGACTTCGAAGCGGGCCGGACCCCGCGGGGCCTCGGCCCGCGCGGCGAATCCCGCGCCGGCGCCTGGGGTCTCACGGCTCTGCTGGTGAGCCTCTACGTGATCAACTACGCCGACAAGGCGGTGCTGGGCATCATCGCGCAACCGCTCCGCGAAGAGCTGGGCCTGAGCTCGTCCCAGATCGGTCTCGTCGGCAGCCTGTTCTTCCTGACGTTCACGATCGGCGGCTTCTTCGCGGGACTGCTCAACCGCTGGATGACCCTGCGCTGGTCGCTGGTCCTGCTGGCGCTGTGCTGGGCCGCGGCGATGCTACCGATGGTCATGGTGGCGTCGTTCGCGGTCCTCATCCTCAGCCGGCTGTTCCTCGGTCTCGCCGAAGGTCCGAGTTCGGCGCTCCTGCACACCGCTGCCTACTCCTGGCACCCCCCGGCCCGACGCGCGCTGCCCGGCGCACTCCTCGCCGGGGCGGCGTCGATCTCGAAGATCGCGATCGCTCCGCTGCTCGCCGTGATCACCGTGAGCTTCGGATGGCGTTGGGCGCTGATCTCCCTCGCCGCCGGCGGCCTCGTCTGGTGCGTCGTCTGGCTGTCGACCTGGCGTAACGGCCCGTACATCGCGAGCGGCAAGGCGTCCAAGAAGACGCCCGCCGCGAGCGCCGATGCCGAACCGGCGACGCCGTGGATCTCGATCTTCCGCTCGCGCACCTTCGTCACCGGAGCCCTCGTGGTCATGAGTGTCTACGCGCTGGTCAGCGTCGTGCTGACCTGGCTGCCGTCGTACTTCGAAGAAGGACTGGGCTACAGCCGGCTGCAGTCCGGGTCGATGTTCGCGTTCCCCTCGATCGTCGGCCTGGTCCTGATGGTGCTGAGTTCGATCACGAGTGACCGGATGATCTCGAAGGGGGCGACGTCGCGGATGCTGCGCATCGTCGTGCCGTCGGTCGGGGTCCTCGTCTCGGGCGTCCTGCTGTTCCTGCTGCCCTCGGTCGGCACCCCGATCATCGCGGTAGCGATCCTGTCGATCGGCTATGGCTCCGCGGCCACGGTGTTCCCGCTGTTCAACGCCGCCGTCGCCGAGATCTGCCCGCCCCGGCAGACCGCGGGCACGCTGGGCGTCTTCCTGGCGATCATGGCGATCGGCGGTCTCGTCGCGCCGTACGCCACGGGTGTCATCGTCGACGCGGCCGCCACACCCGCCGAGGGCTACGCCACCGCGTTCCAGGTGCTCGGGATCGTCGCCGCGGTGTGCGCGCTACTCGCCCTGGTGTTCGCCGATCCCGAGCGGGACCGTGCCCGGTTGCGTCCGCACGCGCCGGCCGTCGAAGGCGCCACACCGTGACCTACGCGTCCCATAGGCAGGGCCTCATCGACTGTGAGTGTGAATCGACTTGTCTGCCAAGCGCCCCGGTGGTCGGCTCGTCACAACGGGCGATCGGCGTCCGCCGGCGTCGTGCACGCCGGACACAACCACATCCCTTGCCCTGACCTCGAGGAGTCCCCATGCGTGATGCAGTGATCGTCGACGCGGTCCGCGCGCCCATCGGCCGCCGCCGCGGCGCCCTGTCCGGTATCCATCCCGCCGATTTGTCGGCCCACGTACTCGAGGCGCTCGTCGAGCGGACCGGCCTCGATCCGGCCGTCGTCGACGATGTGGTGTGGGGTTGTGTCAGCCAGGCCGCCGAACAGGCGGGCAATGTCGCGCGGACGGCCGTACTCGCCGCCGGCTGGCCCGAGAGTGTCCCCGGGACCACCGTGACCCGTGCCTGCGGATCGAGCCAGCAGGCGGTCAGCATGGCGGCCGCGGCGGTTGCGTCGGGTCAGCAGGACGTCGTGATCGCCGGCGGTGTCGAGTCGATGAGTCGGGTGCCGATGGGCAGCGCGGCACCGAACGGCGAGCATCAGCCGCCCACGGTCCTCGACCGCTACGGCGTCGACAAGTTCAGCCAGGGGATCGGCGCCGAGATGGTCGCCGCGAAATGGGGATTGGATCGCACCCGTCTCGATGAGTACTCGCTGCGATCGCATGAGCTCGCCGCGCAGGCGGCCGACCGCGGCGCGTTCGACGCCCAGCTGGCCCCGATCCCGGGAGTGCTCGAGGGCGACGAGGGAATCCGGCGCGGTGGCACCCTCGAGTCGCTCGCCAAGCTCAAGCCGGCCTTCAGCGAGGACGGCGTCATCCACGCCGGCAACTCCTCGCAGATCTCCGACGGATCGGCTGCCCTGCTGATCATGTCCGCCGAGACCGCGAAGTCGCACGGTCTCACGCCGATCGCCCGAATCCACACCGCGGTCGTCGCCGCCGACGACCCGGTGATCATGCTGACCGGACCGATCCCGGCCACGGCGAAGGCACTCAAGCGCTCCGGGCTGTCGATCGACGACATCGGGGCCTTCGAGATCAACGAGGCTTTCGCCCCGGTGCCCCTGGCCTGGCAAGCCGAGACCGGCGCCGACATCGAGCGTCTCAACCCACTCGGCGGTGCGATCGCCGTCGGCCATCCCCTCGGCGGATCCGGCGCGATCCTCATGACGCGGCTCGTCCACCACATGCGCGACAACGGCATCCGGTACGGGCTGCAGTCGATGTGCGAAGCCGGCGGCATGGCCAACACCACCATCCTCGAACTGCTCTGACGGCAGAGCCTCCGCTCCGGCGGCGCGAGGAGCGGTGGGCCCCCTTCGCTCCCTGAGGAGCGTCCGGAGCTTGCGGAGGGCGCGCCTGTTCTCGCTCCCTGAGGAGCGTCCGGAGCTTGCGGAGGGCGCGTCACGAAGGGTCTGCCACGCACCTCGCCAGGACCCTTCGTGACGCTCGCAAGCTCGCTCCTCAGGGAGCAGGGTTGGGCTCGCAAGCTCGCTCCTCAGGGAGCAGGGTTGGGCTCGCAAGCTCGCTCCTCAGGGAGCAGGGTTGGGCTCGCTTCGCTCGCTCCTCAGGGAGCACGAAAAATCACATCGAAAGGTACTTAATAACAATGGAACTCAAAGGACGCTCGATCGCGATCACCGGTGGCGCATCCGGTCTCGGTCTCGCAACCGCCCAACGTGTCGTCGACGCCGGTGGGCTGGTCACCCTGATCGATCTGCCGACCTCGGACGGGCAGGCCGTGGCCGACGGACTCGGCACCGCTGCCTCGTTCGCCGCCGCCGACATCACCGATGCCGAACAGTTCGCCGCCGCACTCGATGTCGCCGACAACCGCGGAGGTCTGCGCGGACTCGTGCACTGTGCCGGAGCCGGCCGGCGGATGCGCATCCTCGACAAGGAGGGCAAGGCGGGTTCGGTCGAGGACTTCGAATTCGTCATCAAGCTCAACCTCGTCGGGTCGTTCCATGCGCTCGCGCTCGGCGCGGAACGCATCGCGCGGCAGGAACCGGTCGACGGCGAACGCGGCGCCATCGTCATGACCGCGTCGGTCGCGGCGTTCGAGGGACAGATAGGCCAGATCAACTACGCGGCGTCGAAGGCGGGCATCGTCGGGATGACGCTGGTCGCCGCGCGGGACCTGGCCAGCAAGCTCATCCGTGTCAACACCATCGCGCCGGGCACGATGGACACGCCGCTGCTCGCGCGTCTGCGCGACGACGTGCGCGATGCGCTGGCCGCGAGCATCCCCAACCCCGCACGGCTGGGGCGTCCGGAGGAGTTCGGCCGGCTCGCGGCCTCGATCCTGGAGAACTCCTACCTCAACGGCGAGACCATCCGCCTCGACGGGGCGATCCGGATGGCGCCGAGGTAGCCGGAGCCGGCACGAACGATTCGGCACTCCCACAACGCCTCTCGAGAGGAACATCGCGATGTCTGCCCCGACGCCCACCACTCTCCGCTATCCCGAGACCACGATGGCGGTACTGCCGGCGAGTATGGCGGCCCTGTACGGCGATCGTGCAGCCGTCGTCGACGGCGCGACGACGCTCACGTTCGCCGGGCTCGACGCACGGTCGGCCGCGGTGGCGTCGGCGTTGCGCTCCGCGGGGGTCGCCGATCGCGATGTGGTCCTGCTGTACCTGACCAACAGCGTCGAGTTCGTCGTCGCCTACTACGGGTCGTTGCGCGCGGGCGCATCCGTGACCCTGGTCAATCCGTTGCAGCCCGTACCGGGTCTGCGGCGTCAGATCGCGGAAACCGGTGCGGTGGTGGGTTTCACGCAGGTCGAACAGTCCGGGCGTCTCCTGGAAGCCGCCGCCGGTACGAGGTTGACGACGGTGGTGACGGTGGACGGGGCCGCGGATGCGCGGGACGGCATCGACACCGTCCCCCTCGCGGAGTTCGTCGCCGGGCATGGTGCGGCACCGCAGGTTTCGACCACGAGCGACGACGTCGCGCATCTGGCCTTCACCGGTGGCACCACGGGTGTGTCCAAGGGCGTGCGGGTCCTGCATCGCAACGTCCTCGGCAACGTCACGCAGATGATCGGCTGGCGGGCGGGACATTCCGTCGAGGTGGGTGCCGACGGGCTCCTGACGTTGGCACCCCGGTCGGCGGAGAACCCGGGGGTCGTCCCCGGGCACGCGGCGACGGTCGTGGTGTCCCCGCTGTTCCACGCGCATGCCCTCATCAACATGTCGTTTCTCCTTCTGTGCGGCGCCACGCACGTGTTCGCCGGTCGTTTCGAACCCGGACGGATGCTGGCCCTCATCGAGGAGCACCGGGCGTCGTACGTGACGGGTAGCCCAGCGATGTGGCACGCGCTCGCCGTGCACCCCGACGTCTCCGCGCGGGACCTGACCTCGGTGCGGGTCGTCTCCTCCGGCGCCGCACCGATCGACCATGTGACTCTCGAGCAGCTCCAAAAGGCGTTCCCGGCAGCGGCGATCGTGGAGGGCTACGGCCTCACCGAGGCGACATGCCTGGTGTCCTCGGCGCCCCTGACGTCCGCGGGACGATACCGGCTCGGCAGTGTGGGTCTGCCGACGTTCGACACCGAGATCGAGATCCGCGCCGTCGACGATCCGACCGTCGTCCTCGCGCCGGGGGAGAAGGGGCAGTTGTGGGTGCGTGGACCGCAGGTCACCGACGGCTACCTCGATCACCCCGACAAGACGGCCAAACAGTTCGTCGACGGGTGGCTCGACACCGGTGACATCGCCTACCGCGACGCCGACGGGTACCTCTACATCTGCGACCGCGCGAAGGACATGCTGATCTACAAGGGCTACAACGTGTATCCGCGCGAGCTCGAGGAGATCCTGGTGACGCATCCCGACGTCGAGGCGGCCGCGGTCGTCGCCCGGGAGGCGGGTGCGGTGGGTCAGGAACCGGTCGCCTTTCTCGTCGCCCGGGGCGGTCATGTCATCGACGCCGATGCGGTGTCGGACTTCGTCGCGGCACAGGTGTTGCCGTACAAGAAGATTCGCGATGTGTTCGTCGTCGACGAGCTGCCAACGTCGGCGGCGGGCAAGGTCCAGAAGGTGGCGTTGCGGGAGCGCCTGGCGAAAGCCTGAGGTCCCGGGCGCCGGCGCACGAACGAGGCGCCGGCGCGGCGCACGCCGGCGGGGTCAGCGTTGCGCGCGCTTGACCAGGTTGCGCCCGATGATGAGTCGCTGGATCTCGCTGGTGCCCTCGTACAGGCGGAGCAATCGCACCTCGCGGTAGATGCGCTCGACCGGGACGTCGCGCATGTAGCCGCTGCCGCCGTGGATCTGCACGGCGAGGTCGGCGACCTTGCCGACCATCTCGGTGCAGAACAGTTTGGCAGCCGACGGGGCGATGCGCCGGTCGGTGTCGTCGACCCAGGCACGGGCCGCCTCCCGGACCAGTGCGCGCCCGGCCATGACACCGGATTGCTGATCGGCGAGCATCGCCTGGACCAATTGGAACTCGCCGATGGCGGTACCGCCCTGGGTGGCGGTCGCGGCCCACGAGACAGACTCGTCGAGCGCCCGCTGGGCGGTGCCCACCGAGAGTGCGGCGATATGGACCCGGCCGCGGGCGAGGCTCATCATCGCGGCCTTGTAGCCCACGTCCTCACTGCCGCCGACGAGGGCCGAATCCGGCACGCGGACACCGTCGAAGTGCACGTCGGAGGTCCAGGCGCCCTCCTGGCCCATCTTGCGATCCTTGGCTCCGACGCTGAGCCCCGCGGCATCGGCGGGGACGAGGAACACCGCGATGCCGGTGCCGGCGTCGTCGGCCGGCCGGGTTCGCGCGAACACGACGAACAGATCGGCCAGCGGGGCGTTGGTGATGAACCGCTTCTCGCCGGTGATCACCCAGTCATCGCCGTCGCGGACGGCTTTCGTGCGCAGTCCGGCCGGGTCGGACCCGGCCCCCGGTTCCGTCAGCGCGAACGAGGCGACCACCTCGCCGGACGCGATCTTCTCCAGCCAGGCGGTCTTCTGTTCGTCGGTGCCGAAGTGGACGAGGACCTGGCCGGCGATGCCGTTGTTGGTGCCGAACATCGACCGCAGTGCCAGGGACGTGTAGCCCAGCTCCATCGCGAGTTCGACGTCCTGGGTGAGGTCGAGGCCGAGGCCGCCCCATTCCTGTGGGATGGCGTAGCCGAAAAGGCCCATGTCCTTGGCTGTTTGGCGGATGTCGTCCGGGATCGCGTCGGTGTCGAGGATCTCCTGCTCACGGGGAACCACCGCCTCGCGGACGAACGCACGCGTCGCGGCGAGGATGTCGGCGAAATCCTCTGGGCCCACCTGGGAGGTCGTGGCTGGTTGCATCACACCGGTCATGAAACCACTCTGGCGTGTCCGCCTGCGACCGTCCAATACGAAACCGGGATCGATCCGATAGCCGCTGCGTATGAGCGCGGAGGGGTTCGACGGCGCCGGATCTCGATAGATTGAGGTCACTCAACCGTTCCCGGAAGGACGACACCACACATGGCTCCCAGCACCACCGCCGAGTTGCTGCTCGAAGGACGCACCGCCGTCGTGACCGGCGGCGCGCAGGGCATCGGTCTCGAGATCGCCCGGTCGTTCGTCGGCGCAGGCGCCCGAGTCGTCCTCGGTGATCTCAGCCTCGACGCCGCGCAGGCCGCCGTCGACGAACTCGGCGGCAGCGAGGTGGCCCGGGCGGTGCGGTGCGACGTCGTCGACGCGGGCGAGGTCGACACACTGCTCGCGACGGCGGTCGAGGGCTTCGGATCCCTCGACGTCCTGGTGAACAACGCGGGAATCACCCGGGACGCGACGATGCGGACGATGACCGAAGACGACTTCGACCAGGTCATCTCCGTGCATCTCAAGGGCACCTGGAACGGGACGCGCAAGGCGGCGGCGATCATGCGCGAGGCCAAGCGCGGTGCGATCGTGAACATCTCGTCGTTGTCCGGCAAGGTCGGCATGGTGGGACAGACCAACTACTCGGCGGCCAAGGCGGGCATCGTCGGACTGACCAAGGCCGCAGCCAAGGAGATGGCCCATCACGGTGTGCGGGTCAACGCGATCCAGCCCGGCCTGATCCGGTCGGCGATGACCGAGGCGATGCCGCAGAAGGCGTGGGACCAGAAGATGGCGGAGATCCCGATGCGACGCGCCGGTGAGGTCGGTGAGGTCGCGAGCGTGGCCCTGTTCCTCGCCTCGGACATGTCGTCGTACATGACGGGCACCGTCCTCGAGGTCACCGGCGGTCGCTTCATGTGACGGTCCGCGCCCACCGAACCCCGCACGCTTCTCTTCACCCGAAAGGTCACCCATGCGCGACGTCGTCATCTGCGAACCGGTACGCACCCCCATCGGCCGCTACGGCGGAATGTTCACGAGCCTCACCGCCGTCGACCTCGGGGTCGCCGCGCTGACCGGAATGCTCGACCGCACGGGGCTCGACCCGGAGAAGGTCGAAGACGTCATCCTCGGACATTGCAACGGCAACAGCGAGGCGCCGGCGCTCGGTCGTGTGATAGCACTCGACGCCGGATTGCCGATCACGGTGGGCGGCATGCACATCGATCGACGATGCGGCTCGGGCCTGCAAGCCGTCATCCAGGCCGCCTACCAGGTGTCCGCGGGCGACAACGACCTCGTCGTCGCGGGCGGGGCCGAGTCGATGAGCAATGCGTCGTTCTACTCCGTCGACATGCGGTGGGGTGGGGCCCGCACCGGTATCGCGATGCACGACAGCCTCGTTCGTGCTCGCTCGACCGCCGGCGGCAAGAACTATCCGGTGCCCGGCGGGATGATCGAGACGGCCGAGAACCTGCGCAAGGAGTACGAGATCTCCCGCGCGGAGCAGGACGAGCTGGCTGTGGCATCGCACGAACGAGCGGTCCGCGCCCAGAAGGACGGCATACTGGCCGAGGAGATCATCCCGGTCACGGTGCCCGGCCGCAAAGGCGATCAGGTCATCGACACCGACGAACATCCGCGTCCCGATGTCTCGGTCGAATCGCTGTCGAAACTGAAGCCGATCATGGGCACGACCGATCCGGACGCGACCGTGACGGCGGGCAACGCCAGTGGCCAGAACGACGCCGCGTCGATGGCGATCGTGACCACACCCGAGGTCGCGGAGAAGCTGGGCCTACGTCCACTGGTGAAGCTGGTGTCCTGGGGTCTGGCGGGGGTACCGCCGCGCACCATGGGGATCGGACCGGTACCCGCGACCGAAAAGGCGCTCGCGAAGGCCGGACTGACACTCGCCGACATCGACGTGATCGAGTTGAACGAGGCCTTCGCGGCGCAAGCGCTGGCGGTGACGCGCGAGTGGGGATTCGGCCGGTTCGGCGCCGGTGGCGACTTCGAGCGCACCAACGTCAACGGTTCGGGTATCTCCCTGGGACACCCCGTCGGCGCGACCGGCGGCCGCATGCTGGCCTCGCTGGCCCGCGAACTGCACCGTCGAGATGCGCGCTACGGGCTGGAGACCATGTGTATCGGCGGCGGCCAGGGACTCGCGGCGGTCTTCGAGCGCGTCGCCTGACACCGAGACTCACCGGGCCCCACCTGATCCGCACCGGTGGGGCCCGGTGTTCCACCCGTCATCCCGCCGATTCGCGCACGAGGTCGACGAATGCCTGGCCGACGGCCGACAGAGACGGCGGGTGGAAAGCGATCGCGAAGGGACGCACTACATTCGGCTCGATCTCGCGGATGACGACCGGTTCGTCGGCCGACTCCGCGACCGACCGCTCGAGGAGCGTACCGCCGATCCCGGACTCCACCATGGGAAGCCGTTCCTCGCGGATCTCCGACAGTACGGCCAGCGGTGGCCGGACGCCCGCGACTCGGATGGCCTCCTCGAACTCGTCGGCCACCGAGTAGCCGCGCGGCACGAAGACCATCGGGATCGACGGCAGGTTGTTCAGCGGGATCGGGCCATCGGGCACCTCGGTACCGGGTGGGTAGACCAGCACGTGTTCGTGTTCGCCGATCACGATCACCTCGAGATCGTCACCGGCGATGGGCAGGTGGGCGACGGCGAACTCGCAGTGACCGTCCTCGATGGCCGACGCGGCCCTGGTCTCGTCGCGTAATTCGCCGAGTCGCACCGACACTCGCGGATACGTGGCCCGGAACCGGGCGACGAGATCGACGACGGGCCCGACGGCGGTCGCGGCGAAGGCGAGAATGTCCAGGTGGCCGGTGAGTTCGTCCGCCGACGCGGAGAGCAGATCGTCGACGGCATCCATGTCCCGCACGATCTGCCGTGCGGGACCGACCATCGTGCGCCCGGCCGCCGACAGGACCATCCCGCGACCGATGCGGTGGAACAGCTGAACCCCGAGTTCGCGTTCGAGCGCCCGGAGTGCCTGGGACACAGTGGGTTGGGCGACACCCAGGGCCGATGCCGCACCACCGATGCCCTTGTTCTCGACCACTGCCAGGAAGTATTCGACCTGCCGCAATTCCATGGTGGAACTCACCAATCCCGTGGTTCGGCGGGATCGGGAGCGATCCCGCAGTGGACCTTCGCCGCGGAGATGAAGGCGAGTGCGGCCGGCGAGGGGAGCCCCGATCGCAGGACGAGGCCCCACGGTCGGGTCAGGGGCGGGTCGAGTGCCAGGCGCCGGAGTCCCGCGAGCTGCCGGTCGGCCACGGTACGCGGGAGAACCGTTGCCCCGGTTCCTTTCTTGACCAGACTCCACACCGCGGACGGCAACTGGCAGTCGACCACCACGTTCTTGCCGTCGTCGTCGAGGAGCCCGTCGAGAAGCGCCGCGGTGATCGGGTCGCTGTGATCGATGACGAGAGGTAACGAGCGGACCGCCGCGTGCGGTATCGGATCGGGCAGGCTGTCGGCGAGCGTGGCCGGCGCCGCCACGACCAGCTCCTGCTCGGCCATCGGGATGGCCGTGAACGTCGCGTGCTCGGCGGCCGAGTCCATGATCCCGACCTCGGCGTCGCCCGATCGCAACGCCGACAGCACTCCGGCGGGGCTGTCGGCGGAGACGACCCGAACCGACAAGCGCGGGAAACGTTCCCGGAACAGCCGGACGACGTTGACCACCGGATCCACACTGAACGCCGCGTAGGTCACGACGTCCACGCGGCCGGCGCGCAACTCGCGAACCGCGTCGACCTTGGCCTTGGCTCGGTCGACGTCGGCCAGGATGCGCCGGGCGGCGACGTCGAGTTTGCGACCGGCCTCGGTGAGTTCGAGACGACGGCCGGTGCGGTCGAACAGGGTGACGCCGAGTCGCTTCTCGAGTGTCCGGATGGCCTGGGAGAGCGAGGGTTGTGAGATGTACAGCGACTGGGCGGCCTTCGTGATGCCGCCGTGGTCGACCACGGCGATGAAGTAGGTCACGAGGTGCAGGTCCACCCCGGTCACCTTATCCGGCGCCGGGAGCGGAGCGAGCGGGCCGAGTGGATCCGGCGCCGGGAGCGGAGCGAGCGGGCCGAGTGGATCCGGCGCCGGGAGCGGAGCGAGCGGGCCGAGTTGATACGGCGTCCGGGGAGGTCACTTACCCGTCCATCGCGGCGCCCGCTTCTCGGCGAAGGCGATGGCGCCCTCCTTGGCATCGTCGGAGGCGAACACCGGGCCGAGGAAGTCCCACTGCTTCTTGATCAGTTCGGGATCGGTGTAGCGGATCGCCATCGAGGTGACCTGTTTGGTCGCCCGGACGGCGAGGGGGCCGTTCGCGGCGATGACGGCGGCCAGTTCGCGGGCGCCGGCGAGTGCCTCACCCGGTTCGGTGACCCGGTTGACCAGCCCGAACTGGTGCGCGCGTTCGGCGGTGAGCGGTTCGCCGGTCAAGGCGAGTTCCATCGCGACCTGGTACGGCAGGATCTTCGGCAGGCGGAGCAGCCCACCTGCTGCGGCGGCGAGCCCGCGCTTGACCTCGGGGATACCGAATTTGGAGTTGTTCGCCGCGACGACGAGGTCGGCCGACAACGCGAGTTCGCACCCACCTGCCAGCGCCCAGCCTTCGACGGCGGCGATGAGTGGCTTGGTCGGCGGCGAATCGGCGAGCCCGCCGAATCCGCGGCCTTCCAGCGACACCACTTCGCCGCGCGTGAAGGCCTTCAGGTCCATCCCTGCGCAGAACGTCCCGCCGGCGCCGGTGAGGATGCCGATGGTGAGGTCGTCGCGTGCCTCGAGTTCGTCGATGGCGGCGGCGATGCCCTCGGAGACCTCGCGGTTGACGGCGTTCTTCGCTTCGGGGCGGTTGATCGTGATGACGGCGACGCCGTCGGCGAACTCGGTGAGCACTGCACTCATGGGGACTCCTGGATCGGTGGGTGGAGCGGGATGTCAGGTGTTCTCGGTCATGGAGATCGGTTGCGGCTCAGCCGATGTGGCGCTGTCGGTGAGGAACCAGCGAATCGGGTTCGTGGCAGCCGTGTCGTCGTCGGGAGCGCCGGCGGGCACGCGTGCGTCGAGGATCCCGCGTTCCTGCAGGACGACCAGATGGGCGTGTGTCTCCCGCAGTGCCAGGCGGCTGAGCGTGAGCGACAGCTCCTCGAACGGGCGCGACCAGGTCACCGATCGGGTGATCTCCCACGCCGTGCTCTCCGGATGCCGGGCCACCGTCGCGGTGATCTCACCGAGTCGTTCTTCGTGATGCGTGAGCAGCCCCGTCACCCGGTTGCCGAGGCCGCGGAATCGGTACTCGTGGGACGGCAGCGCCTCGTGGTCGCGCATCTTCTCGGTGTTGGCCAGCGAGATCAGGTAGTCGGCGAGGGGGCTGTCGGTCTGCATGGGATTGGTCGAGATGTTCGGACTGATCCGCGGCAGCAGGTGGTCGCCGGTGAAGATGACGCCGGCGGTGTCGTCGGCGAAGCAGAGGTGTCCCGCGGTGTGGCCGGGGGTCCAGATGGCGCGGAGATCCCAGCCGGGGATGTCGAGCGGGGCGTCGCCGGTCAGCTCGCGGTCGACCGTCCGGCCGTCGGGCATGCGGATGAATCCCACCAGGCCCTCGTCGGCGACCTCGGCCGGTGCGCCGAGCAGCCGGAGTTCCGACCGCGCCTGCTCCAGCTGGCTCTCGACCTCGTCGTCGGAGTGGTGACGCAGATACCGGGCGTCGTCGCGATGCATCCACAGCTCGGCGTCGACGTGTTCGAGCAGGCGCGGCACGAGCCCGAAGTGGTCGGGATGGAGGTGGGTCACACCGATCGAGCGCACGTCGGTGAGGTCGTGGCCGGTGGAGCGGATGCCGGCGACGAGGACATCCCATGACTCGTCGGACGGCCAGCCGGCATCGATGAGCGCGAGACCGCCGTCGGGCAGTCCGAGGGCGTAGACGAGGACGTATCGCAGCGGATTGGGACCCATGGGTACCGGGATCGACCACAGCTGCGGCCGGACCTCCTCGACCGGCGGCAGGACCTTGTCGGCCCAGGCCTGCTTCTGCAGTACGCCGGTGACCTCGATCGGGACCATCCAGCCTCCTCCTCGGGTGCGTCGTTCGCGCCGGGCACCGCGACGAGTGGTGCAGTGAACTGCTGTCATCCGATCACGAGACGACTTCGACGCTCAAACTGGGTGCGGCTCAGACACCCTGAGGTAGGACCTATGTGTCGAGTTCGGCGACGCACACGGGTCGGCCGTCGGCCGGTTCGACGGGGCGGCCTTCGGCCGGGTCGATGGGGCGGCCTTCGGCCGGGTCGCCACCGGCGGCCTCCGCGGACCCACCGAGTGCGGCGGTGTCACACGCCGCCGCGACCTCGCCGATGAGACGACCGGCGAGTTCCGGCTGGATGAGCGGGAAGAGGTGACTCGCACCGGGAATGACGGTGAGCGATCCATTCTGGGCCGCCTCGACGAACCGCTGCTCGTGCATCCGGAACTGGTCCTGGCTCCCGTTGACGAACACCGTGCGACCCGGATAGCGGCGGATCTCACCGAGAGCGTCGAATCGCTTGATCCCGGCGACGACGTCGGCGATCGAACCCAGGGCGAGCCCGCCGATCTCCATGTCCGCCGACACCTGCCGCCCCACGGCGAGGCGGGTGGCCACCTGGCTGATGATCGCGGCCTGACGCGGGAGGAACGCTGTCACCGCCCCGAAAGTCTCGAACGGGGCGGCGAGCAGCGGACTCGGTTGCGTGGTCGCGCACATCGGGACCAGGGCCGCGGCAGCCTCCGGGTGGCGTCCGGCGACCGCCATCGCCACATAACCGCCCATCGACATCCCGGCGACGACCGCGGGTCGGCCCAGTCGGCGGATCTCGGTGAGCACCGTGTCCACCGCACCGGACATCGAGAACGTCTCATCGCGTCGCGCACCGTGGCCGGGGAGGTCCGGGGTGGCGACCTCCCGCCCCGGTGCGGCAGAACCGGCGACCGCCTCGGCGACGCGGTGCAGCGTTGCGCCGCTCACTCGTAAGCCGTGGACGAGGACGACAGGTGTGGGCTCGTCCACCGGGGAATCGACGGTGACGGGTGCGGGCGCGGCCATCGCACGCAGTATGCAGGCGAATCGGCCTCCACGCCGCGCGCGTCATCGACTGTTCGTCAGCGGGCTGCTTCGGAGTCCGTTTGTTCGGTGTCTGTTCGTTCGAGATCTGCTTCCGCGGCGGGCGGGGACACCCGCCGCTCGATCCCGATCCGATCCAGGAACCCGGCGTCGTGGGAGACCACCAGGAGCGCACCGGTCCAGGCCTCCAGAGCGTCGACGAGTTGCGTGACGGTGTCGAGGTCGAGGTTGTTCGTCGGTTCGTCGAGGATCAGGAGCCGCGGTGTGGGGTCGCCGAGCAGGGCGTCGGCCAGGGCGACGCGTAGTCGTTCCCCGCCGGACAGTTCGACGAGTGCGCGATCCGCGCGGGCCCCCCGGAACAGGAACCGCGCGAGGTGCGCCCGCACCTCCTGGGTGGAAATGTCCGGGTGGGTCCGCGCCAGGTGTTCGGCGATCGATCGCGCCGGGTCGGGGAAGGCGATCCGTTGAGGCACCGATGCGTACGGCACGACGACGGATTCGCGCGCGATGACGTCGGCGATCAGCGTGGATTTCCCGGAACCGTTGGGACCTACGAGGGCCACCCGCTCGGGTCCGTCGACGCGCAGACGGTCGTCGGCGATGATCTGGGCGCGCGGGGCCACCTCCGGCGTCGGTACGACGATCCGGGCGGTCCGGTCGGCGCGGATGTCCTCGCGCGCCTCGTCGAGACGTGTTGCCGCGGAGGCGACGTCGTCGCGATGGGCGTTGCGGAGCTTGCCCGCCGACACCTGTGCCTCACTCTTCCGATTGTGCGCGACGATCTTCGGTACCCGCTTCTCGCGTTCGGCGGTGGCGCCGGTCCGGGCCCGCCGGTCGAGTTTGATCAACGCCTCGGACATCTCCCGGCGCTGTTTGCGCAAGTCGCCGGCCGCGGTGGCGACCGCGGCCTCGGCGGCTTCCTGCTCGGCGTCGACGATCTCGCGGTACTGCGAGTACGGGCCGCCGAACAGTCGCACGCGGCCGTGGTACAGCTCCACCGTTGCGTCGACGCGCTCGAGGAGCTCGAGGTCGTGACTCACCACGACCACCGTGCCCGTGAACGCGATGATGGCGTCGAAAAGCCGTGCGCGCGAGTCGGTGTCCAGGTTGTTGGTCGGCTCGTCGAGAAGCAGGATCGTCGGATTGGCGAGAAGCGCGGCGACGATCGCCAGCAGGGTGGCCTCGCCGCCGGACATGGCGCCGACCGGGCGGTCGAGGTCGCGCGGCAGGCCCATCTGCTCGAGGAGTCCGATGGCGCGCTCCTCGACGCCCCAGTCGTCCCCGACGGCGTCGAAGTCCGCCGGATCGACCGAACCGTTCTCGATTCGCGCTATGGCGCAGCGGATCTCGTGGATGCCGAGAGCCTGCGCCACGGTGGACGACGGATCGGATTGCGGGTCCTGTGCGACCACGCCGACCTCGGTTGTCGACGCCCCGCCCGCGAGGGTGACACTGCCGGACGCCGGCCGCAACCGGCCCGCGATCAGGCCCAGGAGCGTCGACTTGCCCGCACCGTTCGCACCGATGAGAGCGTAGGTCTCGGCACCGAGAGCGAGGTCGAGGTGATCGAAGACGACGGTCCCGTCAGGCCAGGCGAACGAGACGTCGGACAGCACGATGGAAGATGGCATGAGCACTCCTGAAGTGGGTCGGGTACACCGACGAGGGCGTCGATGATGTCCGCCGGCTGTGCCGACGGGCCGGGGCCACTTCAGTTCTTCATCGCGGTGGATCACTCCTGACAGGTCTGCGTGCAGTGGTGACCACCGTAGCGGACGAGTCCGGCGTTGCCAACGGAATTACGGCCGGAGTGTTCTGGTCCGGGGTCACCGCTACGGTTGGGGTATGTCTCACCTCCGAACCTCGGTGTCCAACGGCGTCGGCGAGATCGTCCTGGACCGGCCCAGGGCTCTCAATGCGTTGGACCAGAGCATGATCGACGACATGTACGTCACCCTCGGCGAATGGGGCGACGACGACGCGATCGACACGGTCCTGATCACCTCGGCGAGCGACCGCGCATTCTGCGCGGGCGGCGACATCCGCGCGATCCGCGAGCACGCCATCGACGGCGACGCCGCGGCCATCAGCAGGTACTTCGGCAGCGAGTACCGACTCGATCAGCTCGTCGCCGACTACCCGAAGCCCTACATCAGCCTGATCGACGGGGCGGCGATGGGCGGCGGGCTGGGGATCAGCGTGCACGGTGAGATCCGGGTGGTCACGGAGAAGGCGATGATCGCTATGCCCGAGACCGCGATCGGCTTCTTCCCCGACATCGGCTCGACCTACTTCCTCCCGCGACTCCCCGAAGGCGTGGGCATGTGGCTCGGCCTCACCGGCGCCCGGATTCGCGGTGTCGACGCGGTGGCCGTCGGCCTGGCAACGCATTTCGTGTCCTCCGCAGACCTGCCGGCGGTCGCCGACAGCATCCGTTCGGGTGCTCCGCTCGCCGACGCGCTCGCCACCTCCGGGACCGAGGACACGAGCGACGTGCCCCTGCGAAAGATCGGTGAGTACTTCGCCGACGACAACGTCAACGCGATCCTCGGGGGTCTGCGCGGTGCGGTCGGCGACGACTGGGCCCAGGAGATGGTGGGCCTCCTCGAGAGCGCCTCACCCACCAGCCTCTGGGTGACCGCGGCGATGATCAGTGCCGGCGCGAAGTCGGGGATCGACGAGTGCTTCGACCGCGAACTGTATGCGGCAGAACAGATCACGCAGACCCATGACTTCCGCGAAGGCGTGCGGGCGGTACTCGTGGACAAGGACCGCAGCCCCGCGTTCGACCCGGCCACCATCGACGACGTCGACCCCGCCCTTGTGGCGCGGATCGTCGGTGCCGCCGCTGGTTGAGTCGGTCGCCCCCGCTGGTCGAGTCGGCTGCCCCGCTGGTCGAGCCATGTCGAGACCACCTGGCGACACCCGTGTCAGGGCGTGAGTTGGAACCACCCCGACAGTGCGACACTTTCTGTCGAATTGCCCTCGGCGTCCGGTTGTTTCGTCGTCGACGACTCGTCGAGGTCGTAGGCGACGTCATCGTTCGGGGCGAGTGGGTTGGCGTCGACCCGCGTCGCCGTCGGGCAGGAGAACGACCCGGCCGCGAGTGTGCCCGACATCCCGCTGACACTGAGCTGGCAGGTGGACGAGTGGTGATAGACGCCGTTGATCGAGACACCGATCTGGGCGTTGATCGGCCTGGTCAACGGCCCGACGGTGGGGCGGGTCGCGCCAACGGGCGGTAACAGGCCGCCGGTCAGTTCACTGATCAGGAACTCGATCTGTGCGCCGCCGGCACCGGCGTCCTTGAACACGAACAGCAGCGAGTCCGGTGGCACGTCGGGCCGTGCGGGTCCCCACCGGTCGAATTCGTAGCAGCTCGAGTCGGCGGCGCGGCTCGGACCCGCCGCGGGCCCGCGGCCGGAGTCCGCCGGGGTCTTCGTGACCGCGACCTTGATGTCGCCGTGGCGGAATTCGAAGTTCTGGCCGCTGCGGTCGACGCTGCCCTGGGGTGGCTTCTCGGCGCAGATCGCGGAGTCGACCGGTCGTGCGGTGGGCGTCGGGGTCGAGGTGGTGGTCGTCGACTGCGGCGGGGTGTCCGAGCCGCAGGCGGCGATGAGTGCCGACACCGCCGCGCCCATCAGCACGGCAGCGCGTACGGGCCGTCCCCGGGAACCCACCGTCCGGTCAGTCCGCAGCCGCGACAAGGGGTTCGAGAGTGAGGTCGGGGTGTTCCTTCTCGATGTACTGCAGGCGCCACTTGTCACTGAAGAGGGCCAGCACCGCGCCGTCGGTGCGCGTGAAGACCTCCACGCCGCGTTGCCGGTTCAGTTCGGCCGCGCTGTCGGCGTCGGTGCGCCGGGCGAGGGTGTAGCCGAGGGGTTCGATGATCGTGTCGACGTTGTACTCGGCCTTCATCCGGGCCGTCACGACCTCGAACTGCATCGGTCCGACCGCGGCGAGCACCGGCGACGCCTCACCGCGGGTCTCGTTGCGCAACACCTGGACCACGCCCTCGCTCTCGAGCTGGTCCATGCCCTTGCGGAACTGCTTGTACTTGTCGGCCGTGGTGGCGCGCAGCGTCGAGAAGTGTTCGGGTGCAAACGACGGGATGGGCGGGAACTGCACCTTGGGGCCGTCGTAGAGGGTGTCGCCGGGGGCGAGCGCGGTGGCGTTGACCAGGCCGACCACATCGCCCGGATAGGCGGTGTCGACCGTCGAGCGGTCGCGGCCGAACACGGCCTGGGCGTACTTGGTGGCGAACGGTTTTCCGGTCTGGGCGTGGGTGACGACCATGCCGCGTTCGAACTCACCGGACACGATCCGCATGTAGGCCAGGCGATCCCGATGACTCGAGTCCATCCCGGCCTGCACCTTGAAGACCACCGCGCTGAACGGATCCGTCACCGGCCGGTCGGTGCCGTCGACATCGGCTCGGGGGCCGGGCGGGGGAGCGAGCTCCACCAGGACCTCGAGGAGCTGCCGCACACCGAAGTTGAGCATCGCCGAGGCGAAGATCATCGGCGAGGTCTGTCCGGCGAGGAACAGTTCCTGATCGTGGTCCTGGCCCATCTCGGTGAGGAGTTCGCTCTCCTCGAGTGCCGATGTCCACTCGTCGCCTTCGCGAGCCTGCGCGTCGTCGGCGGACATGATCTCCTCGGGCGCGATCTTGGCGCCGCCTGCGGTGCGGGTGAAGTGCACGTATTCGCCGGTGCGTCGATCGAGGAGACCGCGGAAGTCGCCCGCGATGCCGACCGGGAAGAACAGCGGGGTCGGCGTGAGGCCGATGCGCTCGGTGATCTCGTCGATCAACTCGAGCGGACTCTGCCCGGGCCGGTCCCACTTGTTGATGACCGTGATCACCGGGATGCCGCGGTGGCGGCACACCTGGAAGAGTTTCAGGGTCTGCGGCTCGAGTCCCTTGGCGGCGTCGATCAGCATCACCGCCGCATCGACGGCGGTGAGCACCCGATAGGTGTCCTCGGAGAAGTCCGCGTGACCCGGGGTGTCGACGAGGTTGATCACACTCGGGATCTCGGGGTCCGGCTGAGCGGCCGCGGAGTAGTTGAACTGCAGCGCCGTCGAACTCACGGAGATGCCGCGCGCCTTCTCCATCTCCATCCAGTCGGAGACGGTCGACTTGCGGCCCGCCTTGCCGTGGACGGCGCCGGCCTCGCTGATCATCCGCGCGTGCAGCGCCAACGCCTCGGTCATCGTCGATTTACCGGCGTCGGGGTGGGAGATGATGGCAAAGGTACGACGACGCGTCACTTCGCGACTGATCACCTCGGAACTCACGAGGTTCCAGGCTACCGGGCGTGCAGAGGGCGGCCAAACTCGCTCGCGGTCGAGCGCCCGGGGGCAGGTTGTGCCGGTATGCGGCATCTGATGCCCCCGCCAGAAACCGGGAACCCGTCACCCGTGCTGCGCGTCTGATCATCGTGCAGCTTCCCCCGGGCCTTAGGCGCCGCGCTCTCGTCCGTGACGGCGTACTGACCATGGCCGATGCGCTCGACTTCGGCCTCACGCGGTCCGCGGTCCGGCGTCGAGTCGATTGCGGGGACTGGCTGCGGCACTCACGTGGGGTGTATTCGCTCGCCGATCATCCGGCGACGCCGGCCACCCGTGCGCGGCTGGCGGTCGCGACCGTGGGCCGCGGTGCGGCGCTGTCCGGAGCCGGAGCCGCGTGGTGGCACGGGCTGATGGACGAGCCGCCGAAGAAGTTCACGGTCACCGCGCCGCGATCGCGGCATGGCACTCCGGTCGAGGGCGTTCGGGTCCGGCGCCGCCGCCTCACGGACGCGGAGGTGGTGACCCGCAAGGAGCTGCTCGTGACAGCGTTGCCGCTGTCCGTGCTGGAAGCCGCGATCGAGAGCGACAGCGGAGTCCTCGACAACGCTCTGCTCGTTCGCAAGGTCTCGCTGCGTCAGCTACGAGTCGCCGCTGATCGTCGACGCGGTAAGGAGGACGGACCCGCGATCGCGGCCCTTGCCGACGGGGTCGAATCCGGTGCGCGCTCGGTGGCGGAGCGGCTCGCCGTCGACGCGTTGAGCGCCGGGGGCGTGAGCGGTTGGTCGTGCGGTCATCCGGCCGGCGGCTACTTCATCGACCTGGCGTTCCCGGATCGGCTGCTGGCGGTGGAGATCGACGGGATGGCATTCCATCGCGACGCGGAGACGTTCCAGCGAGACCGCCGACGCCGAAACGACCTCATCGCATTGGGTTGGACCGTCCTCAACTTCACATGGAGTGACCTGCGGGAGCGGCCCGACGACGTCGTGGCGCGTGTCCGCCAAGCGCTGGGCCTGCAGCGCGACCGGCCGGCATGACAAATCCGGGGGCACCGTGAACCGCTGAGCGGACCAGATTGCCCCCGGACGCGATACGCCGCCCTACTCGAACGGCACCGGCGGCATGGTGACGACCTGCGCGGCGTAGGAGAGTCCGGCACCGAAGCCGAGGAGAAGCGCGGTCTGCCCGGGCTGCGCCTTGCCGGTGGACAGCAGGTCCTCCATGGCGAGCGGGATCGAGGCGGCGCTGGTGTTGCCGGTGTACTCGATGTCCTTGGCCACCACGGCGTCGTCGCGCAGTTTGAGGTTCTTCGCGAGCAGTTCGTTGATGCGGGCGTTCGCCTGGTGGGGGACGAACACGTCGAGGTCCTCGGAGCCGAGCTTCGCTGCCTCGAGGGCGCGGTGGGCGACCTTGCCCATCTCGAACGCGGCCCAGCGGAACACCGCGGTGCCCTCCATCCGCAGGTACGGGCGCTGGGTGCGGTCGCTGTCGAGGAAGGTGACCCAGTCGAAGTCCTGGCGGATGGCGTTGAACTGGGAGCCGTCGGAGCCCCAGATCACCGGGCCGAGCTGCTGCTGTTCGGTGGGTCCGACGACGACCGCGCCCGCGCCGTCGCCGAAGATGAAGCAGTTGGTGCGGTCGGTCATGTCCATGGTCACCGAGAGCTGTTCGGCTCCGATGACCAGCACGTGCGTGGCACTTCCGCCGCGGATCATGTCGGAGGCGAGGGCCATTCCGTAGCCGAAGCCGGCACAGCCGACGGTCACGTCGAAGGCGGGGACGCCGTTGCAGCCGAGTTCGGTGGCGACCTTGGTCGCGCCGGCCGGGGTCAGCAGCAGGTGGGTGTTGGTGGCGAGGATGACGGCGTCGATGTCGGAGCCCTGCAGCAGCGCGTTGGCGATCGCCTTGCGCCCGGCGTTGACCGACATCTCCATGACGCTCTCGTCGCGACGCGCGAACCGGCGGGTCTTGATCCCCGTTCGGGTGTAGATCCACTCGTCGGACGAGTCGATGTGCTGACAGATCTCCTCGTTGGTGACGACGCGTTCGGGGCGGTACGCGCCGATGCCGAGCATGCCGATGTTGTTGATGCCAGTGGTGTCTGCGATGACCGCCATGGTGAACCCTTCCCGAAAACGTGCCCGGCGAATATGTGACCCGACATACGACGGTACTCACACGGTCTCTTACTGGGAAGTAGCGGGACCCCGCCCGTATTCGTTACGGACTTGCGAAATGCGGACCGAATTCGTCCTCGATGCGGTGGAACCTGGTCGGTAGGTCGATCGACCACCGTCGGGGCGTCGGAAAGTCGCCCCGAGGTCCGACGATCAGCACACGACGACGTGCGTGCACCGCACAGCGCGCCCGTCGACACACCGTTCAGGCATCGAGAAGGGGAGTCCGCATGATCCACGCACGCGGGTTGGTCCAGGTGTTCCACACCGGGAAAGGAAAGAAGAAGCGCGAGGTGAGGGCCGTCGACGGTGTCGACCTCGACATCGCGGAAGGAGAGGTGGTCGGGTTCCTCGGTCCCAACGGCGCGGGCAAGACCACGACGCTGCGAATGCTGACGACCCTGCTGCGGCCGACCGCGGGAACCGCGACGGTCAACGGTTTCGATGTGGTCGCCGACCCGGTCTCCGTCCGGCGCAGCATCGGCTATGTCTCGCAGGCCGGCGGCACCTTCAGTCAGGCGCAGGCCGGCGACGAGATCGTCGATCACGGCATGCTCTACGGGCTGTCTCGTGCCGAGGCGACCCGCCGCGGTCACGACCTGTTCTCCCAGCTCCAGCTCGACGGTCTGTGGGAGCGGCAGCCCAAGAACATGTCCGGCGGCCAGAAGCGCCGGCTCGACATCGTGATGGGGCTGGTCCACGAACCGTCCCTGGTCTTCCTCGACGAGCCCACGACCGGTCTCGACCCGCAGGCGCGCGCGAACCTGTGGGACCACATCCGGCGCCTTCGCACCGAGCGTGGCGCAACGGTCTTCCTCACGACCCACTACCTCGACGAGGCAGACGAGCTGTCCGACCGGATCATCATCATCGACAACGGCCGCATCGTCGCGGCGGACACCGCCGACAACCTGAAGGCACAGGTCTCCGGTGATCTGGTGGCACTCGAGGTCGCCGACTCCGCGGCCGTGCCCACGGCTGCGGAGAAACTGGCCGCGGTCACCGGTGGTGGGGGCGAAGGCCGGATCGAGATCGACGGCCGACATGTCCGAAGCCGTGTGCCACGGGCCGGCCGGGCGGTTCCCGGATTGCTGCGCGACCTCGACGCCGCGTGCATCACCCTGGACTCCATCGAGGTCATCCGGCCGACCCTCGACGACGTGTTCCTCACCCTCACCGGCCGGTCGCTTCGTGACGCCGAAACCGAGCGAGGCGACGACATCGCCTCGCAGACAGCCGAAACCGAATCCGACTCGGCCGCCGCCGCGTCGTCCGAACTCGATCAGCAGGGGGCCAACCGATGACCACGTTCCTCCGCGAGAGCACCATCGTGTTCCGCCGACAGATCCGCATGAACCTGCGGAACCCGGCCTGGGTTCTCATCGGCGTGATGCAGCCGATCCTCTATCTCGTGCTGTTCGGGCCTCTGCTGAAGCCGCTTGTCGCGCAGTTCCCGGGCGGCGCGGACAATCCGTACACGTTCCTGGTGCCCGGTCTGCTCGTGCAGCTGGGCCTGTTCGGTGCGCTGTTCGCCGGCTTCAGCCTGATCGGCGAATGGCGCGAAGGGGTCATCGAGGCCGAACGGGTGACTCCCGCAAGCCGCACGGCCCTGCTCACCGGCCGGCTCATGCGGGACATGCTGCAGCTCCTCGTGCAGGCGCTGATCCTGGTGGTGCTCGGCTACCTGATGGGCATGCGCGGTTCGGTGGTCGGCGTGATCCTCGGCATCATCATCACGATGCTGATCGGTGGCGCGTGCGCCGCGGCGTCGAATGCCCTGGCGCTGACCACCAAGAGCGAGGATGTGATGGCGCCCCTCATCAACATGGTGATGATGCCGGTCCTGTTGCTGTCGGGCATCCTGCTCCCGATGACCCTCGGGCCGTCGTGGCTGCAGAGCCTGAGCGACTTCATGCCGTTCCGGTGGATCGTCGACGCGGTGCGCGACACCTTCTCCGGCGACCTCGCCAGTGCTCAGGTCCTGTGGGGCGTCCTCGCGTCGCTTGTCCTCGCCGGACTCGGAACCCTGTGGGGCACTTCGGTGTTCCGCAAGGAAAACGCCTAGCGCCCGTCGAAACTGGTGATCGCCGGGGCCGGGGGCAGGGTCACGACCGCGCCCGCGTAGCTGAGGCCTGCGCCGAAGCCGAGGAGCAGCGCGGTCTGCCCGCCCCTGGCCTTGCCGGTCGCGAGCATCTCCTCCATGGCGAGGGGGATCGAGGCCGCCGAGGTGTTCCCGGTGTTCTCGATGTCGTTCGCCATCGGCAGGTCGTCGGGGAAGCCGAGGTTCTTCTTCATCAGGTCGTTGATGCGGGCATTGGCCTGGTGGGGCACGAAGACCTCGATGTCCTCGACGCCGACGCCGGAGGTCTCCAGCACGGTGGCGAGGGCCCTGGGCAGGGTGATGGCCGCCCAGCGGAACACCTTGGGTCCCGCCATCGTCACCACCATGCGACCGACCGGGTCGGTCTCGGGGTCTTTGTCCTGATAGGCCTGCGCGCGGTCCATGTACTCGGGGATGTCCCAGTTCTGCCCGATCGCCTCGGCGTTCTCGCCGTCGCTGCCCCAGACGGTCGGGGAGATCCCGTTGTCCTCGCTCGGCCCGACGACGACCGCCCCGGCGCCGTCGCCGAAGATGAACGCGGTGTTGCGGTCGGTGGGGTCCATGACCACCGACATGGTCTCGACGCCGACGAGGAGGACGTACTCGGCGCTGCCGGCACGGATGGTGTCGGCGGCGACCCCGAGTCCGTAGCCGAAGCCGCCGCACCCCGCGGCGACGTCGTAGGCGGGGATTCCGTTCAGCCCGATGTCGGAGGCCACGATCGGCCCGCCGTGCGGGATCTTGGTCTTCCAGCTGTTGGTGGCGAGGATCAGCGCACCGATCTTCTCCTTCGCGATGCCGGAGTTCGCGATGGCCCGCTCGGCGGCCGCGGCGGCCATGGACCGCGCCGACTCGTCGCCGCTGATCCACCGGCGGTTGCGGATGCCGCTGCGCTCGAAGATCCACTCGTCGGAGGAGTCGAGGACCTCGCACACCTCGTCGTTGCTGACCAGGCGTCGCGGACGGTAGGCGCCGATGCCGAGCATCGAGACGTTCTGATGTCCGGTCTTCACCGAGAGGTTGACCACTGTTGCCGATCCCTTCGCATTGCCTGCCGCCGTGATTCTAGAGCCACGGTCTCGACCGTCTCAGCCCGACAGCGGCCAGACGACCGGGATGACCAGAACGGCGATCACGAGCCAGCACATCATCGTGACCGCACCCAGCCGCCAGTAGTCGCCGAATCGGTACCCGCCGGGGTTCATCACGATCATGTTCGCCGGCGTGGCGATGGGGGTCAGCAATGACGCCGCTCCCGCGACGCACACGAGCATGAGGACCGGTCGGGCGTCGACGCCGACGTCGTGCGCCGCGGCCACCGCGATGGGGATGACGATGAGTACGGTCGCCGCGATGAGCACCAGGGTCGGCCAGGACACCGCACGATAGGCCTGTTCCGAGTTGATGACGCCGGACACGACCATCGCCAGGGCCGCGAGCAGACCGGCGACCACGGGCGGGACCACGCCGGTCGCGAGGAGCGCGATCATCGCGACGAGCACGAGTCCCGCCCGCGGTGCGGACCGGGCGAGCCGACCGGTCTGGCGTCGTACCTGTTCGGCGGAGTCGACGACGAGGACGCGCTGGTCGTCGGCGAGTGCGTCGATGGCGCCCCAGGGTCCGTGAACCAGCACCATGTCGCCCTCCTGGAGGTCCACGGTCCGCGCCCCGACGTCAGTGTTGCGCCGCCGGATGGAGAGGACGAGCAGGCCGTCCTCGCGGATCATCCCGGGGAAGGCCGGTGTCCCGACCCAGGCGGATCGCGGTGGCACCACCAGCTCGCAGATGCCGTCATCGCGCCCGATGAGCGACCCCTGCCTGCGGCGCCGACCCGCGACGTCCTCCATCGTCAGTTCGTGGTCGCGGGCCAGCTGTTCGACCATGCGCCCCGCCCCGGAGATCACGAGCACGTCGCCCACCTGAAGTGGCGTGGTGTCGTCGACGATCCGGGCGCCCGGACGTTCGGTGGCGACGAGAACGACGTCTGCGCGCTCGCCCTCGGTGTCGTGTCCGGCGCTCACGAGTTCGGCCGGGGTGGACGAGACCGCGACCGAACCCGGGCCGACGTGCAGCCGGTAGATCCGCCGGTCCAGCTCGTAGTGTTCGGCGACTGCTCCCAGATAGTTGCTGAAATCTCTTGGCAGCGTGGTGGACTCACGCCGGGGGAGTAGCCGGTCGCCGAACAGGACGGCGATGGCCGCGGTCGCGGCGAGCAACGGGAGTCCGACGAGGGCGAAGGAGAAGTATCCGAAACCCGTGCCGGTGTATTCGACCGCGGCTTCGTCGATGATGACGTTGACCGGACTCCCGGACAACGTCAGCAGCGCGCCGGCGCTGCATGCGTAGGCGAGGGGGATCAGTACCCGGGAGGGCATGATGCCGGCGTGCCGGGCGATCGCGACCGTCACCGGCACCAGCGCCGCCGCCGCACCGTTGACGGTGATCAGGGCGCTGAGACCACCGGCGAGACCCATGATCGACAGGACGGCTCGCGCTCGCCCGGTGCCGGCGACGCGGCCGACGGTTCGGCCGATCCACCCCGTGATACCGGACGCCTCGAGTGCCTCGCTGACAACGAACAGCGATGCGATGAAGACGATGACGGTCGCGCCGAGACCGCTGGTCATCGACTCCACGCTGACGAGGCCACACAGATAGAGCGCGAGCGCCGAACCGATGGCGACGACGCCGGCGGGCAACCGATTCCACACGAACAGGACGACGGTCACTGCGAGGATGATCAGACTCGTGGTGGCGTCCGACATCGACCCATCGTCGCATCACCGCCGAGCGCGCGCCGCGATCACGTGGACGATGCGCGTCGGGGGAAATCCCTACCAGGCGTGCACGGTGTTCTGCGCGGACTCCAGATCTTGTCCGAGCAGCAGTTCGACGGCGTCGCAGCCGTTCGCCAGTAGGAGTTCGACCTCGCTGCGGGCGGCGGACGGGAACGGCTTCAGCACGAAGTCGGCCGGGTCCTGACGGCCGGGCGGGCGGCCGATGCCGATGCGCACTCGCAGATAGTCGCGGGTACCCAGTACCTGGCTGATCGACCGCAGGCCGTTGTGGCCGCCCTCGCCGCCGCCCCGTTTCAGGCGGACGGCGCCGAAGTCGATGTCGAGTTCGTCGTGGACGACGATCAGGTCGTCGACGGACACGGAGTAGAACTTCGCGAGCGGTCCGATCTGACGACCGGACTCGTTCATGTAGGTGCGCGGCTTGGCCACGAGCACCGACTGGCCGCCGAGGCGTACCTCGGCGACCTCGGCGCCGGACTTCTTGTGCACCTTCCAGCGCTCGCCGGCCGAGGCGACGAGACCGTCGGCGACCATCGCGCCGACGTTGTGCCTCGTCTTCTCGTACTTGGACCCGGGATTACCGAGTCCGACAACCAGTTTCACCACTGTGGGAGCTTCACTGCCGGGCAGACCCACTCATGGCAACCTCACCACTCGACCGAAGGGCCGAGAGTCGGATCACTCCGACTCCGCGGCGGCTTCCGCGGAGGCCTCGGCGTCGCCCTCACCCTCGGCGTCGGCCGAGCCGTCGGCCTCGGACTCGGTGGCGGCGAGCTGCGCCTCGTTGACGGCGACGATGAGGGTCTCCGGATCGGCGGTGAGGGTCACGCCCTCCGGCAGGTCCAGATCGGCGGCGTGCACGGACAGGCCGACCTCGGCGCCCTCCACGCTGACGACGATCTGCTCGGGGATCGACAGGGCGTCGGCCTCGACCTCGACGACGCTCGCGTCCTGGACGACCAGGGTGCCCGGAGCGGCATCGCCCTCGACGATGATCGCGATCTCGACGGTGACCTTCTCGCCGCGGCGGACGATCAGCAGGTCGGCGTGCTCGATGTAGTTGCGGATCGGGTGGACGTCGACCTGCTTGGTCAGCGCGAGCTGGCTGCTGCCCTCGATGTCGAGATCGATGACGGCGTTGAGGCCGCTGTTACGCAGGATCGCGGCGAACTCGCGAGCCGGGAGGTGCAGGTGCTGGGGATCGGTCCCGTGGCCGTACAGCACGGCGGGGACCTTGCCCTCGCGACGTGCGCGACGCGCCGCGCCCTTGCCCTTCTCGGTGCGGGTGCTGACGGACAGCTTGCTGGTCTGGGTGGCCATGATGGTCTCCTCGCGATCGGTGGGTGTGTTCGGTCGGCGTCGCGACGAGCGACACCGGGCACGAGGACCGACGCGGGCATCCATCCGCCCGTAGGGCGTGCAGAGTGCTGCGATGGCCGCGCCGATCACGGTGACTGGGTCACCCTCGCCGAGACAACGGCGACCAGAGTAGCCGATGACCAGCCGGGATGTCACATCCCCCGCTGCCGACGCCGAGCTCGGGGATACTGCTGACATGACCTCACAGACCCCGATCGAGATCGTGACGACCCTGCTGACCGAGTTCGCGCGGGGCGACGTGCCCGCCGCACTGGAGACCATCGACGACGACATCGCCTACACGAACGTCTCGTTGCCGACGATCCGCGGGAAGCGGAAGGTGGCCGGCGTCCTGGGCGGGGTGGCGCGTAAGAGTTCGGTGGGATTCAACTACCGGATGATCAACGTGAGCGCCGACGACACCGGTGTGGTGCTGACCGAGCGGGTCGACGAACTCCGGTTCGGCCGGCTGCACCTTCAGTTCTGGGTGTGCGGTCGCTTCGAGGTGCGCGAGGGCCGGATCACGGTGTGGCGCGACTACTTCGACTACTTCGACATGACGAAGGCGCTCGTCCGCGGGGTCGCGGCCCTGGCCGTGCCCTCGGTGCAGCGGCCGTTGCCCGCGCCGGTGGTCTCGGCGCGACCCGCACCCGCCTGACCCGGCCGCTGCCGGGCGGTCAGAGGATCTCGTCGAGTTTGTCGATGGGCCGCGGGATGCGAGTGCCCTTGTCGGTCACGACGATCGGGCGTTCCACGAGGATGGGGTGCTCGACCATCGCGTCGAGGATCTGATCGTCGGTGGCCGAGGCGAGATCGAGTTCCTTGTAGAGCGCCTCGCGTGTCCGGACGGCCTGCTTGGGTGTGATCCCGGCGTCGGCGAACAGCTCGACGAGTTGCTCGCGGCTGTACGGCTCGTCGAGGTATTTGACGATGGCCGGCTCGATGCCGGCGTCGCGGAGCGCCTGGAGCGCCTTCCGCGAGGTCGAACACTTCGGGTTGTGATAGATCGTCGCGTCCACGGACCACACGGTACCCGGTTCGCGGCGCGGCCCTTCGTGGCTCGTCGCTAACGCTCCTCGCACCTCAGGGAGCCGAGGTGCGAGGGCGCCACTCGCTGGGGTGCGTGCGGAGCTGCCTTCTGTTCCCTGGGGTGCGAGCGAAGCGGCTGTTCCCTGGGGTGCGAATCGGAGCTGCCTTCTGTTCCCTGGGGTGCGAATCGGAGCTGCCTTCTGTTCCCTGAGGTGCGAGCGAAGCGAGCCTCGAAGGGTCAGGCGATGCCGTCGAACAGGCTTGTGACAGAGCCGTTCTCGAAGACCTCGCGGATCGTCTGCGCGAGCAGGGGAGCGATCGAGAGGACGGTGAGGTTCTCGAACCGCTTCTCCGCCGGGATCGGCAGGGTGTCGGTGGCGATGACTTCCTTGGCGCCGCAGCTCGCGAGACGCTCGGCCGCGGGGTCGGAGAACACGCCGTGGGTGGTGGCGATGATGACGTCGCCGGCACCGGCGTCCTTGAGGACGCGCACCGCGCCGGCGATGGTGCCGCCGGTGTCGATCATGTCGTCGATCAGGATGCAGGTCCGGCCCTCCACCTCGCCGACGACGCGGTTCGACTTGACCTGGTTCGGCACGAGCGGATCACGGGTCTTGTGGATGAACGCGAGCGGGGCGCCACCGAGGGTGTCGGCCCACTTCTCGGCGACACGCACGCGACCGGAGTCGGGGGACACCACGGCGATGTTGTCGGTGCCGTACTTGCCCCGGATGTACTCGGCGAGCTGGCCCTGCGCGTGCATGTGGTCGACGGGGCCGTCGAAGAATCCCTGGATCTGATCGGTGTGCAGGTCGACCGTGATGATCCGGTCGGCGCCCGCGGTCTTGAGCAGGTCGGCGATGAGGCGGGCCGAGATGGGCTCGCGACCGCGGTGCTTCTTGTCCTGGCGGGCGTACGGGTAGAAGGGGAGGATGACGCTGATGCGCTTCGCCGAACCGCGCTTGAGTGCGTCGATCATGATGAGCGCCTCCATGACCCACTGATTCAGCGGGTACGGGCAGCTCTGCAGGACGAACGCGTCCGAGCCGCGCACGGAGTCCTCGAAGCGGACGAACAGCTCACCGTTGGCGAAGTCGCGGGCGGTCTGCGGCGTGACCTTGATGCCCAGTTCGTCGGCGACTGCTTCGGCGAGTTCGGGATGGGCACGACCAGAGAACAGCATCAGGTTCTTCTGGTTGTCAGTGGTCCAGGTCATGAAAACTCTTCTGTTCGTGTCGTTTCGGATCTGCAGGGTCGAGCACGGGTCGGGGTGTCAGGCCGTCCCGGAGTCGTTCTCGCGTGCGTCGAGGGCCGCCCGCGCCGCCGCGGTGTCGGGCCGCTTGCGCACGACCCAGTCCTCGATGACGCGTTGTTCTCCCGCCGAGACCGCGAGGGCCCCCGGCGGTACATCTTGCCGCACGACGGTTCCGGCGCCGGTGTACGCCCCGTCGCCGACGGTGACCGGGGCGACGAACATGTTGTCCGAGCCCGTGCGGCAGTGGTCGCCGATCACCGTGCGGTGCTTGGCGACTCCGTCGTAGTTGACGAAGACGCTCGACGCACCGATGTTGGAGTGCTCGCCGATGGTGGCGTCGCCGACGTAGGTGAGGTGCGGGATCTTCGATCCGTCGCCGATGGTCGCGTTCTTGGTCTCGACGAACGTGCCGATCTTGCCCGCGACCCCGAGCGCCGTCCCGGGACGAAGGTAGGCGAACGGACCGACGGTGGCGTCGGCACCGATGACCGCGTCGCTGCCGTGCGTCCGGATCACCTGCGCACCCGTTCCGACGGTGACGTCGGTGAGAGTCGTGTCGGGTCCGATCACGGTGTCGGCGGAGATGTGTGTACGACCGTGCAGCTGTGTGCCGGGCCGGATCTGCGCATCGGGCTCGATGGTGACGTCGATGTCGATCCACGTGGTCGCCGGGTCGACGACGGTCACCCCGTCGAGCTGATGACGACGGATGATGCGTCGGTTCAGTTCGGCGCCGAGCGCGGAGAGTTGAGCGCGGTCGTTGCACCCGGCCACGAGTACCGGATCGGCGACCGTGTGTCCGCGGACCGCCCGCCCCTCGCCGCGGGCGATCTCGACGATGTCGGTCAGGTAGTACTCGCCCTGCACGTTGTCCGTCGACAGCTTCGACAGACCGACGCGCAGCGCGGCGGCGTCGAAGGCGTACACGCCGGCGTTCACCTCGGTGATCGCCCGCTGCTCGGGGGTCGCGTCCTTGTGTTCGACGATCG
This sequence comes from Gordonia sp. ABKF26, assembly GCF_041103195.1. NCBI lineage: Bacteria > Bacillati > Actinomycetota > Actinomycetes > Mycobacteriales > Gordoniaceae > Gordonia > Gordonia sp. ABKF26. The sequence continues at coordinate 4,353,836 of NZ_JBGCVZ010000003.1, read as the reverse complement.
CCGCGACGGCGTCCCCGTCGCGGATGATGCGTCCGTATCCGGTCGGGTCGTCGGCAACGAAGCTCGTCAGCGTGACGGCGGCCCCGCCGCCGTCGAGGTGGGTGTCCACGAGGGCGCGCAGGGTGTCGGCGTCGAGCAGGGGGACGTCGGCGGCGGTGACGATGACGGTGCCGCCGAAATCCTCGGGGAGCGCGCTGAGTCCGACCCGGGCGGCGTCGCCGGTTCCGCGCGGCGAGTCCTGCTCGGCGATGCCGACCTCGACACCCAGGAGCGCGGCGATCTCACCGATGGCCGCCGTCACCCGTTCGCGTTCGTGGCTGACGACCGCGACCAGGTGCTCGGGTCCGATGCCTGCCGCTCCGTGCAGCGCGTGGCCCACGAGGGACCGTCCGGCGATGGTGTGGAGGATCTTCGGGGTCTTGGACTTCATGCGGGTACCGGCGCCCGCGGCCAGGACGATCACGGCCACGGATGGCGACGTTCCCGTCATCGAATGCCCACCCTCTTCCTGATCGGTGACTGCCACGATCATGTCTCCTCGACGGCGCCGACGGGGGTCGCTGACCCGGCCCGCGGTCGCACGTCGGGTGCGATCCTACGCATCGGTGCCCCACGGCCGAAATGCAGCGCGCTGTTTGTGCCCGATCCTCCCGACGGGGCCTGATAGAACACATAGGGACCGCGAACGCCGAGCGATCAATCGGTAGATCCTGCTGATGTCCCGTCGACTGTCACCGACGGATCAGGGTGGGTGCGGGAGCGAGAACCAAGCGCGCCGGAGTTGTCCGGTTCGTGAAACGACCACACGGAGGTAATGAATGAGCACGCAGAAGACGGCGATCGTCACCGGGGCCGCACGGGGGATCGGCGCGGCCGTGGCCAAGCGTCTGGCCGACGACGGACTGGCGGTGGCCGTCCTGGACCTCGACGCCGACGCCTGCGCCGACACCGTCAAGGCCATCACCGACGGCGGTGGCAAGGCCATCGCGGTGGGTGCCGACGTCGCCGACGAGGCCTCGGTGAACGCCGCGGTCGAGAAGGTCGTCGCCGAACTCGGCAAGCCGACGGTGGTCGTCAACAACGCGGGCATCACCCGTGACAACCTCCTGTTCAAGATGACTGTCGACGACTGGGACGCGGTCATGGCGGTTCACCTTCGCGGCGCGTTCAACGTCACCAAGGCTGCTCAGAAGTACATGGTCGAGGCGGAGTGGGGACGCATCGTGAACCTGTCGAGCACCTCGGCCCTGGGCAACCGCGGCCAGGTCAACTACTCGGCGGCGAAGGCGGGCATGCAGGGATTCACCAAGACCCTCGCGATCGAGCTCGGCCGGTTCGGCGTGACCGCCAACGCCATCGCACCCGGATTCATCGAGACCGAGATGACCGCGGCGACCGCCGAGCGCGTCGGTGTGCCCTTCGAGGACTTCAAGCGCGCCGCAGCGGGCCAGATCCCGGTCAACCGTGTCGGTGTGCCCGAGGACATCGCGCACACCGCGTCGTTCTTCATCAGTGAGGGTGCGGGCTTCGTGTCCGGCCAGGTCGTCTATGTGGCCGGCGGCCCCAAGGACTGATCGGTCTCAGGCCTCGTTTCGACGACGCGATCCCGACCGGAGGCGCGTCGTCGAAACGAGGTCGCGCCGACGTGAGTGCCGCGGTGCTGTGGCACAATCGTCAGCGCAGTGATCCGCCATGGTGTAATCGGCAACACTCCTGATTTTGGTTCAGGCATTCTAGGTTCGAGTCCTGGTGGCGGAGCAACAATAACCCGCAGGTAGACGCGGGTTTTCCTCATTCTCAGATTCGGGTCGTGCACTAGACGTGCACTCTATGACCTCCGTAGAAAGATCGACCCCGGTCAGCGCGCCAACGCTGAGCCAGGGTCTCGACTACATCGGAGAAGACCCGAATGAGCCGTACCGCAATGGTACTCAGTACTGCGCTGTTCCTCGCAGTCATCTACTTCGTTCCACTTGGCGTGTTTCACGCCTGCTTCGCGTTCGGCTGGTATGCCTCGTGAGCGCCGACGACTTCAACCCTGATGACGACCAATGGACTCGCGGGTACCTCGCCGCTGCCGATCGGGTGGCCGGCATTCCCGGCCCCATCCTCCCCGCGCTGCTGACGCGCATCCTCGACGTCGCACCGGACCCGACCCATGATCCCGACTACGACACCGGCTATCGAGCCGCACTCCAGGACGTCATCAGCGGCCATGCTGATCGTGGCGTAACCGTCGGCGGCGTTCTGCATCTCGTGCCGGCCGTCGACCTCCTGCGCGCTGACGACCTATCAGTGACCGCCCTCTGCGGCGAAAACGGGCGGAAGGCTGCCCGCCCTCGTGCGACGACCCGCTGCACCCGCTGCACCCGCTGCTACCCGACGTAGCCCCGCTCGAAAGCCCCGTCGGTGCAGTGCCGTTCGACTCGGCACCGGGGCACTCGTCGTCATTGCAGAGCCCGACGTAAACCAGCCTGCTCGATGTAGCTCAGTCCCTCACCGTCGATGAGGGCCACCACTTGCGACTTCGCGAATCGAAAGCCGGTGCCACATGGTTACCGCCTTGCCTTCGGGCCAGGTGGCAATCGGTCGTGGCCTGACGCGATAGGTAGGCAAGGTTCGTGGGACGTCCGGGATGGGGTCAAGCTCCTGCCACCCGTGGGTGCCCGTTGGCTGTGCACGAAACTCCTGCGACAGCCCTACCGTGGTCGACGTAGCATCGTCCCATGTCCGACCAGAACGAGAACCGAGCCAACGACACCGAGCACCAGGAGCGGGTGCTGGAGGCCGCCATTCAGACCGCCGAGTGGTCGGCCGAGCTTAACCTACGCCTCCAGTAGCAGACTTTACCTAGAACGGCCACAGCGCAACTATCTGACCGATGATGGTCGCGACGATGCCCAGCAAGGCGATCGTCACATCGCGTGCGCCTACTGTCCTGGCTTCTTCACTCCGTCGCCTCAACTCGTCATCGGTGTAACTCCTTGCCCGCGCCTCCGCTTCGCTAATCTGGCGTCCGAGTTCGGCGTCGCGCAATGAAAGTCGCCAACGTTGGCCGTCTGCTTCCGCCATGCCGTCTCGCAAGTCGCGAACCGCTTCCTCGATCTGGTCGAGCTTGTCTTCGACGGCGCCTCGGAGCCTGAACTGCACTACGACACCCGCGTGACTCTCGAACGTTGCTGTCGCTGATACATCCAGTGTCACGTTCGCGTCGCGCTTTCTCGGGAGGCCGAAGTACTTCGCGATGACCTCCCGCACGTCACGCACGACGAGCCCCAGGCCGACGAGAGTCGCGATCGACCCGAGTATCTGAATCACCGCACCGAAGATCTGCCAGCTGGTCATGTTTGCCATGGACTGAGTATTAACGGCGTATCGCGAGTTTCTTGTCTAAGAGCACCTGAAAACCTCGGCGCGGGGCCGTCACCAGAGTGCTGCGTGCCGGGTGGCGCGACCGGGGCGGGGGGTTCCTCCCCCCTAATGACCTACGGAATCGGTTGCGCGACATACGTTTTCGTGCGTACGGTGTGCACGCCGGCGGTTCTCGCCACGCTCCTCATACTTCTCGCCTGGAGGCGTCATGTCCCTTGCTGCCCGTACCCCTAGCCCCGACGTCATCGCGGCGGCCGAGTCGTCCCTCTCGTACTTCCACGACGTGGCCGAGACCACCGCCGACGACGCCGTGCGCATCGAGCTCGTCGATGCCGTGTGGGGCCTGGAAGACGCCCTGGACTGGTCACCGGAGCTGGTCTTGGAGCGTCTGGCAACGGTCGAATCGCTTGTCGCACAGTTGGTGCAGTGACGTGGCGACAGCATTCGTCGAACGCTGCAAGACGACCTACTACGCGGTCCGTGATGCCCAGATGCAGCGCGCCGACGAGTTCGCAATCGGGTATGACACCGACCGCGCCGCGTACTTCGACAAGATCGAACCGCGTGTTCTGTACCGCGATGTCATGGTCTCGGTGGCGGCCGAGTTGCGCGCCGAGCGTGCGGCCGAGCGCGCCGAGGTGGAGTTCTGGCAGGACGCCGAGCGGGCCCACTATGCGGCGTGGGTCGATGACGCGCTGGCCGAGGAGGTCACCGAAGACATCACGCGGTTGTTCCGTACGCGGTTCCTCGCGCTGGTGTGGTCGGCCGTATGCCGGGCCGCGTCGTGTGGTCGGTGCGCTGGTTACACGCCGGCGGTTCGGCGGGGTCTCGCGCCGAGCAACGGCCTGGCAGATGCACCCGGGCCGGGTGCCCGTCGTGGTCCCGATGTCGCGACCGGCCGGGATCGGTCAGGTGGACGAGGCCCCCCCGGGCAGGTCTCGCCGGTCGACCTACCTACCCCCACCTCTCGCCCCACTTCCCGGAGGTCTCCACCATGTTCCCCGTCATCCTGTTTGCCACCCTCGTCGTGATCCTCGTCGTCTCGGCATCCTCGCCGGAACCGCACCAATCGTCGTGGGAGCGCACCCGAGGAACTCGCCGGCCGCGACTCGGTGAAAGTCTGGCCGCACGCCGCGAAGCCGCTGAGCTGAGCTACATGCATCGGTTCTCGTCGCAGTCGCTGAAGGAGGCCCGCGAGGAGTTGGCCCGGCTCACGGCGCTCTACGACGAGGCCGAGAAGGACGAGGACCCGTACGAGCGGTTCATCCAGATCCGCAATGACCTCGGATCAGCGGTCCGGTTCTACGAGCACTGCATGAGACGGCGGGTGGCGGTCACGGCCATTGCCGCGTGAGCCCCGGCCCACAGTCAGCCACCCAACACCCACTCACTCCCACCATGTTCTGGAGGTCCCCGCCAATGCTCGCCGTCTTCTGTCTCGCATTCCTGCTCGTCCTTCTTGTGATCATGCCGTCATCTCCGACGACGCAACGCTCCCCGTGGGACCGCACCCGCGGCCGAGTAGGCGAGAGCGCCCAGCAGCGCCGGCACCGTGTCGAGCGGGCATACGTCGACATCTTCACCCGCGAGCGGCGCGACCACGCGCTAATCCGAGTCCGAGACCTGGAACGCAAGGTGCGCGAGGCCCTCGGTGACGAGGACGAGTTCGAGCGGCTATGGCCCCTATATAACGAGCTGAAGCAGGCCATCGCCGACTACGAGACGTGCGTCGGCCGGCGGATCGACGTCGTGGCAGCAGCCTGACGTTCAGGCGCGACCGACCATGCGGGCCACCACATCACGTTCGCTACTCGTCGCCGCCGGGCCTCGCAGCTGCGCCCGCCGGGGTCGCCTAGGGCCGCGGCGACCTCGACGGGAATCCTCGGGCACTCTCAATGAGTCGATCAGCTTCGCTGTCGCCTCCCCCAATCTCCGCTGCTCGGTGACGAGGGGGTGTGCCGCGCCGGCCACGATCAGTTCGGCGTCCTGGAGCTCGGCCGCGATCTGGTCGAGTCGGGTGATGGCTCGGCACACCTCGCGTGCGAGCACTACCTTGGACGCGGTCAGGTTTCCGCTCGGGATGGACTCGAACCATGTCTGGGCGTTGGCGGAATAGTCGCGCAGTTCGTCTTCGGTGATCGCCATGTCGCAACCCTCCTTGTGTTTGTAAATCGTTGTCATACAACAGAACCCGCCCACCTGGCATGTCTGACGTGAACAGGTGCGCGGGCTCCATTGATCCCTGAGAGGACCCCCGACCGACGCGGCGGTCGGGGCTATCCGCGTGTGACTGGCACGCGGAAGATTCCGGGGTTACGCGACGTCGATCTTGGCGAGGTGCTCGGCGTTGACGACGCCGAATGCTGCTCGCAGTGTGATCCGGACGGCCACGCTATCGCTGGTGAACAGCGCCGAGGTGTCGGTTTCGAGTTTCGCATCTCGTCGGATGGCGAACACGGTTGCCGTGGGCGCGGTGACGTAGAGCGTGCTCGCCGCGACGTGCTGGGAGACCACGACGGGCAGCCCTGCGACGGCGACGGTTTGGGCGTCGGTCGAGGCGGACTGTCCCAGCAGCGGCACGTTCGAGCCGCTTCCGGTCTTTGCCTTGGCGAGTGTGGCGTAGACCTCGGGCGAGGTCACCACGTGTGCCGGATTGCCGCCTGCTGCGCGAATCAGGGCGATAGCATCCTGCACCGCATCGACGTTCGACAGGTCGGTTTCGCCGGCATTGTGCATCGCGGCGTGCGCGGCCTGGATGCCGGCCCAACCGTTGGCGGGTGCAGCGTTGCCGAAGCTGGCTCGGTCGACGCGGTTGGCGAGCGAGCGTGCCAGGGATCGACCGACGATGTTGAGCACACCGCCACCCGAATTGTGGGCGTCCTCCACGGTCTCCGATGAGATGCCGACGAGGCTGGCGACCTTCGACCACCCGAATACCTTCTCGGTGATCTGTGGGTTGGCGATGTCGAGTTCGGCAGCCTCGGCGGCGAAGGTCACGTGGTCGTCGTCGTCACCGATGACTGGCACGCGGAGTGCCGACCCGCCGACGTTGGTGAGGACGGTCGCGATGGTTGCAATCTTCGCGTCGGCCACGAGGGGTTCGACGACGAGTTCGGAGACGGCTGCGGCGTCGATAGCGCCGGTCGCAGTGTTCTTGGTCAGAGCCATGAGTTATTCCTCTGTGGTGCTTGGGTGTTGGGGAATCCTCACGGCTATGACGCGAGTGAGAGAGTGGGTCAGGCGAGCGATGACGCTTCGAGCCTTACGGTTCTATTGTCTCGCTTGCCCGATCTGCCCAAAAGGCCATTCCTGCGTCGAGTTAGAACACGTCGGCCCACGATTTGCGCTTGCTGATGACTTGGCCGGTGCGGAACTGTCCCTGGTCGGCGTAGCTCCCGGGCGTCGGCCGGCGAAGCTCCGACTTGGCAAGGCCGGGGCGGGCCTCCAGTAGCTCGTCCACGGCGGCTTCAACCTTGGCGGGGTCAATCAGGCCGGCGTCGTCGATGAGGTCGGCCGGCGAGACCGTGCCGTACTCCCAGAGGTCCGCGACGGCGGCCAGCTTGGTCTCCGCAAGTCGTTCAGCTTCGCGCTGGCGTAGTGCCTCAACGAGGGTGAGGGCGGCGTCTCGGGCGGCCTCGGCGTCTTGCGCTCGTGCTCGAAGCCCCGCGGCGCGACCGGTGGTCTTCTCGGTGTCCTCGATGCTGATGGTGTCGTCCAGGGGGTCGACGTCGCTGTCGGTCGTAAGGTCCGGGGTCGACGTGGGGTCGATGTCGGTGGTGTCACTCATGCTGGTTCGCTTTCGGTTCCGGGGGCCGGCGCGGTGCCGGCGATTCGATCGTCTTGCAGTTCCATCCGGCCCGCGCTGAACGTTTGGCAACGGATCGTTCCGCGCCATCGGTTCGTGCATGTGACCGTGCGGGGGTCCTCGGGGTCGAGCATCCGGTGGTGCACGAGCAGGGCCAGTTCAAGCGGGGTAGCTGGCCGCCGCCACCGTCGAGCGCGGTCGTCGGCCTCGCGAGTGGCGATCCACTCGTCCTGATGCCGGCCGTGATGCCGGTGCGCAATCGGCCCGCGTGGATCACCGAGGGGCAGCCGTTCTCCTAGATCGGAGAGGTCGTCAGGTGGGTTGTGGGACATGTCTTTCCTTGGGTTGAGGGGCGAGGATGACGACGTGGTGTGTGGTCAGGCAGCCGTTGCAGACCGATCCGGGCCGGTAGCGATTGGCCTCCGCCGATGCGCAACTGAAGTAGAGCCACGCCGTTCTCGTCTGTGGGCAGAGGACGGCAGCGGAGCCAGCGCGGCGGACGTAGGGCAGGCCGGCGACGTTGAATCCGCCAGTCGCGCAGCACAACCAGCGGGCCACGTTGCGGTGACCCTGCTCGCAGCGGCACGTGGTCCAGATCGGAGAGGTGGTCATCACCGAGCGCCTCCGATGGGACTTGCAACCGCGCAGGTGATGCAGCGGTCGAGGCTCGACATGGATGCCGGCAGGAGAGGGTTCGAGCAGCCCTCGGCGGCGCACGTTCTCGGCGCTGCGGTCGCGGTTGCCGGGGCTGAGCGGTCCCCTGCTGGGCGATTCGGGGGTTTGGCTAATGAAATGTAGTCGGAGATCGGCGGCAACTGCTCGTCAGTCTCGCCGCGTATCCACGACGTGAAGACGCCTCCCCAGTTGCTGCGGTCGTAGAACCCGGGGGTCTCGGCTACGGCGACATGGAAGGCATCGACAGCGCGGTCGTGGTCGAAACCGTAGTTCGCCGCGACCTTGCGCGTCGCGATGTTGCCCTCGAACTCGGGATGCAGGGGCATCGGCGTGTCGGTGCGCTCGCCGTGAATACGCGGGTCCGTCCACGACCGTGGCGCGACGCGGCACGAGTTCTTTACCTGAGTAGTTGTATTGAGTAGTACAGGAGTAGTTGGGGGCTCACTGCTGACCCCCTGAGGGGCTCGTGGGTGACCCCCTAGGGGCTCACTACTGACCCCCTGCTCGACCTGGCCTGTCACCCCGTTCGACCTGGTGTGACACCCCGTGGACTCACGAGCGTCTCGCGAGCCCATCGCGATACCATCGCGAGCACTCGCTGAGTCCTCGTTCAATGCGGCTCGGACATGAGGGCGGGGTGACGCCGCCGCCCACTGCGGGATGAGACATTTGTAGGTGGTGGCCCGATGCCGCTTGCTGCTGCCAATCTCGGTTCGCACGATCCATCCATCGGCCTCAGCGTCGCGAATATGTCTCTTCACTGTCGAGGCGCTTAGTCCGGTGGCCTCGATCAGCGCCGTGCGGTACGCCCATCCTTCGCCGGAGTCGTTGTTGATGTACCGGGCGATTGCAAACAGGACGCCGACGTAGTGCTTGCCGCGTTGGTTGTCGGCGAGCTTGCTCTGCCACTGAAACAGAAAGGCGCGGTCGTCGGTCCCGGATTGCGTGTCCGAGGTGGCCGGTGATGCTATGCTGGTTGACATAGGAATTGGGAGTTCCTTCGATCGTTTCTGAGACCCCCGGCGTGGGCTGGACTGCTCCCCGGGAGTTGGACTGAAAATCAGTTTCGACTACCCGGGGAGAGTTGTATGCATCCACGTAGTTCGTTGTCGGTGGAGCAGCGTGAGCGGGCGGTAGCCTTTTTCGAGGAAGGTTTCGCTGATCGCTGGGTCGCTAGGAAGGTAGGCGCGTCACGCGATGCGGTGAAGACGCTGTATCAGCGTTGGCGAATTCATGGCAGGGGTGCATTGGTGGAGAAGCGAGTCCAGGGCACGTACTCATTCGAGTTCAAAGTCGCTCTGGTGCAGCGTTTCCTGGCCGGCGAGAACGCGCTCACGCTCAGTCAAGAGGCCGGCCTGTCCTCCCCTCAACAGCTCAAAGCGTGGGCGCGAATCTACCGTCGTGACGGCGTCGATGGGCTCAAACCCAAGCCGCGTGGCCGCCCTCGCACCCAGCCGGTCGAAGAGCTCAGCGAGCTGGAACAGTTACGTCGGGACAACGAGCGGTTGCGGGCGGAGAACGCATACTTGGGAAAATTGCAGGCCTTGAGGCAGCAGCACCGACGGTCCTGAAGGTTCACGCCGTCGTCTCCCTCAAGGCAGAACATCGACTGGGCGATCTGCTCGCCGCGGCTGGGCTGGCACGCTCGACGTTCTTCTACCACCAGGCCCGACTCGCCCGCCCCGACCCATGGGAACAGACCAAGGCCGCGATCAGCGAGATCTTTCACGCCAACAAGGGCCGGTACGGCCACCGGCGAGTACACCGCGAGTTGGTCAACAGTGGCGAGCAGATCGCGAAGAAGACCGTGCTGGCGCTGATGCGTCAGCTCGGTCTGGCCTGTCAGGTCCGCCGGCGTCGTTACGTGTCGTACCAGGGCCAGACCGGGGTCATCGCCGACAACCTACTCAACCGCGACTTCACCGCCGAGGCGCCCAACCAGAAGTGGGTCACCGACGTGACCGAGTTCCATATCGGCGAGAACAGGCTGTACTTGTCACCGATCTTGGACCTGTACAACCGCGAGATCATTGCCTACTCGATCAGTCGATCGCCGAATCTAGATCTGACCCACTCGTCTTTGCGGGCCGCACTTGCCACCCTCGAACCCGGCCAGCGCCCGTTGGTGCACTCCGATCAAGGTTTCCAATACCAGCACAAAACTTGGGGACGTTTACTCGCCGAAGCCGGTGCGCAGCAATCGATGTCACGTAAAGGGAACTGCTACGACAATGCCGTGATGGAAGCGTTCTTCGGACACCTGAAGGAGGAATGCTTCCACCACGTCACCTACCTCGACACTCAAGCCCTCGAGGCCGCCCTGCATGACTACATCCATTGGTACAACTACAACCGCACCTCCGAACGCCTCGAGGGTCTAAGCCCGGTGCAATACCGGACTCAGACCCTCGTGGCGTAACCTCCCGAATTACCAGTCCAACTCCTGGGGACCAGTCCAGGGCACGTCGGGGGTTTCCTCTTCTGAGGGGTGAGCTATCTCGCGGAGTCGCCCAGCCGCATGGCGGGCTCGGTCGGGGCCAACGCATCGAGATCGGCGTATGTGCGGCCGTCGCGGGCGATGAACACGTTCACACCGCCCGGTTCCGGGTTGGCCGCGGTGGCGGCCGGCGACAGGATCAGCGCGGCGTCGAGCAGGGCGAAGTGAAACGCCTCCGAGGGGTCGTCCACGTAATCGCATCCGGGATGCTTGCGGAGGGCGAAGTCCCGTCGACGCTGCACCATCTGGCCGCAGCTCGGGCACTCGCCGCGGCCCATCATTCGCTCGCCGGCACTCGGCATTGTTCGACTCCTACTCGGTGGTTGTGTTTGCTGATCTGGTCTCGCGGTGCGCCGCCGCCCACACGATGAGCTTCGATACGCCTTCGTGGACGGTGGCGGTCGAGCCGGCTACGCGGCCGGCAATCTCGCCCGTCCGGATCGCGGCAACGAGGTCCGGGAGCGGGACACGGAGAAGGTGGGCGATCCTGCCCGCGGCAATCTCGCTGCTCATCGGCCGAACACTCGCTCGATGGCGGCGAAGTCGTACCGCTTGGCGGTGACCAAGGTCCGGTGCGGGATTCGATCCGGGTAGCGTCGAATCATCCTGGAGATGGTTTCGCGGCCCACGCCGGTACGACGGGATGCTTCTGAGATCGACACGTATTCCGTTGCAACGGAGGGTTTTTCGGGCATGATGGATTGCTCCGGTCTGCGGGGATCGAGGATGCGGCGGATACACCGCCTACATTCAGAATGAGCCGTTCGTGCAGATACTCAAGGGCTCTCCGGAAGCAACGCGGCAGACAAGGCCGAGCAGGGTGCATGTCCTGCTGGACCCAATCTGCCGCGGGTGGCACCTAGTACGTGCTGGGACCCACGCTGCCCATCATCCGGTCGAGTTCGGCGGTTGGAATGCGGATGAGCCGGGGCCCTGCGCGGTGGGCGGTCAACCGGCCGTCACCTATCCAGCGCCTCACGGTCTTGGGGCTAACCGAGAGGTGATCTGCGGCCTGCTGAATGGACACGAACGGTGACATCGGACTCCTTGCACGACTGTTGAACCCATTGTTGAACAACGGGTCTCAATGACTTCGGGATTACACACCTGGGTCGGCATGTCCATACAAAGGCTATCGTGCGGGTGTCGCTACGAAGGTGATCTGGGGAACCGCTGGTCAACTTTCTTCGGCGAGTTCCGAGAGTCGAGCGGCAATGGCGGCGTCGCGGTCCGCGGCTGCGTGCTGGTACCGCATAGCCATTTCGGGGGTCGTGTGGCCGATCCGGGCCATTAGCTCCTTCGTGGTCGCTCCGGCTTGCGCTGCCAATGTCGCGCCGGTATGTCGCAGGTCATGTATGCGCATCTGCGGCTTGCCGACCTTCGCCACTGCGAGCTTGTAGGTCTTCGTGAACGCTGAGGCGCTGAGCCGCTTGCCCCTCGTGGTTGTGAAGACGAACGACTCGGGACCATGGCCGGTCCATTGCGCCATGTGCTCAGTGAGCAGTTGAGCGACGTGGGGAGGAACATGGATGTCACGAACGCCGGCGTCGGATTTCGGCGGACCGACCACGAGTTCATTGTCCACCAGAGTTGCGGCGCGCCTGATCCTGAGCACGGTTGACGAGTCGCGGCGCACAACGTCTTTGCGCCGCAGTTCGATTAGTTCCCCGAATCGGAGGCCACACCATGCCAAGACCGGGACCGCCACCTGGTACCTCTCCGGCATCGCGGCCGTCACTGTACGCAATTCCGGGAGGGTCAGTAGCTCAATGTCGCGGCGCTTGGGCGGTTTGCCGGCGTTCTTAATCTGGCAGGGATTCTCGGATACGAGCTTGTCCCCGGCCGCGGTCGCGAAGATAGTCTTGGTGAGTTGGTAAGCGTGTGCGGAGCGAGTGGGCGTCTCTTTGCCCAGGCCGGCCCACCATGTTCGGATCAGCGCCGGTGTGATGTCTGAGAGCCGTTCGTCACCAAGAACCGGGAGAATCCGACTGTCGAGCAGACCCCGGTATAGCGCCCGGGTCTTAGGTGCGAGGTCGCGTTCGATGAGCCATTGTTCGGCGAACTCACGGAAGGTGACGAGCTTCGCAGCCCTCGTCTCGACCCTCTCGGCCGGCGGCACCCACTCGCCCAACTGGATAAGTCTCGACTCGGCAGCGAGCCATCCCTCGGCGTCGAGCTTCGCATCATAGGTACGAGGCGCAACATGGCGAAGTTGGTTCCCACCGGGATCGGCGTAGCTCGCCTGATAACGCCCGCTCGGTAGCTGCCTGATCTTGCCAAACCGCCGGCGTTGTCTCGGCTTTCCCCTGGTCGTCATGCACCTATCGTGCCCTACACGCCGACATCTACGGGTAATTGCCTGCCTCTATGTCCACATGTAGTGTGTGGGTGACCAGCGCAGATGCCCTCTATTCTCGCTGGTCAGACAAGTAAATACGCCTGGCTACGGGGTCAGGTTCGAGTCCTGGTGGCGGAGCTCATGAGTCGAGGCGCGCTGGAGCCGTCCTGAGGTGCCCGGCAAGCGACGGGGTCCTGACGAGGCTCAGCCCGCCGGATGCGCCAGCCCCAGATTGTCCCGCAGCGTGGTGCCCTCGTAGTCGGTGCGATACACGCCGAGTTCTTGCAGGACCGGCACCACCTCGTCGACGAACCGGTCGAGCCCGCCGGGCACGATGTGGGGCACGAGGATGAAGCCGTCCGCGACGTCGGCCTGCACGAAGTCGTTGATCGTGTGCGCGACGGTCAGCGGCGAGCCGACGAATGACTGGCGGCCGGTGACCTCGATGATGAGTTCACGCGTCGTCAGGTTCTTCGCCTCGGCGAGGTCGCGCCACTCGCGGGCGACGGCGACCGGGTCGCGGTGCATACGCACGCTCGCTCGTCCCTTCGCGACCGTGTTCTCGCCCGGGACCGGATCCTCCTGCGGGAGCGGGCCGTCGGGGTCGTGGGCGGAGAGATCGCGGTTCCACAACTGCTCCAAGAACTTGATCGCAGTCTGCCCGCTGACCTGCTGCAGGCGCACCTCGTGGGCGAGTTCGGCGGCCTGCGCGTCGGTGTCGCCGACGACGAACGTGGCGGCGGGCAGCACCAGGAGTTCCTCGGGACGCCGGCCGTGGGAGGCGAGCCGCCGCTTGACGTCGGCGTAGAAGGCTCGGCCCGCGTCGTAGGTGGCGTGCCGGGAGAAGATGGCGTCGGCGGTCGCGGCCGCGAACTCCCGTCCCTCATCGGAGTCCCCGGCCTGGAAGATGACCGGCCTACCCTGCGGCGGACGAGGGGTCGGAAAGTGCCCGTGGATGTCGAATTGCGAACTCGTGAAGTCGAATTCGCCGGCATCCTCACGAGCCAGGAATCGGCCGCTCGAGGTGTCGGCGAGCACGTCATCGTCGCGCCACGAGTCCCACAGCGTCGCCGCGGCGGTGAGGAATTCCTTGGCGCGTGCATAGCGCTGGTCCTCGGGCAGATAGCCCCCGCGACGGAAGTTCTCGCCGGTGAACTCGTCCCACGAGGTCACCACATTCCAGGCCGCGCGTCCGGCGGACAGATGGTCGAGGGTGGCGAATTGCCGTGCGACGTCGACGGGTTCGTTGAAGGTCGAGTTGATGGTGCCGGTCAGGCCGAGGTGGGTGGTCACCGCGGCCAGGGCGGACAGGACGGTGAACGTGTCCGGTCGCCCGACCACGTCGAGGTCGTAGATCAGCCCGTTCTGCTCGCGGAGTCGCAGGCCTTCGGCGAGGAAGAAGAAGTCGAACTTCCCGCGCTCGGCGGTCTGGGCGAGATGGACGAATGAGTCGAACTCGATCTGGCTGCCCGACGCCGGGTCGCTCCACACCGTGGTGTTGTTGACCCCGGGGAAGTGTGCGGCGAGATGCACCTGCTTGGTCATGCGACACCGGCCTTTCCAGTGGCGAATCGGTTGGACGGGCGGTCGAGGCCGAGGTGTCCGCGCAGCGTCGACTCGGTGTATCCGGAACGAAAGAGGTTGCGGCGTTGCAGTTCCGGTACGAGCCCTTGCGTGATCGCGCGTAGGTCCTCGGACAAGGCGGCCGGGTGCAGCCGGATACCGCTGATTCCCGCCACCGCCGCCCAGCGTTCGATCTCGTCGGCGAGTCCGGTCGGTGTACCGGTGAACGCAGCACTGTCGGGTGTGAACGGTTCACCGGCCCAGTCGTCCAGTTGAGCCCGACGCCCTTCCGCCTCCTCGTCCGATGCGGCCAGCACCACGGACAGGTCGACGAACAACAGTGCGGGATCGTCGATCTCACGACCGGCGTCCGAATGGGCGGCACCCACGGCGTCCACCGCGCGCACGGCGTCGTCGACATCGCGGGGGCTGATGAACCCGACATCGGCACCCCGCCCGATCACCTGTAGGTCGGTGGGATGTGCGCCGGTCGCGGCGACGACCGGCCGCCCCTGCGGCGGGCGCGGGGTGATGGCGGGGCCCCGCACCGAGAAATGGTCCCCGGCGAAGTCGATGTAGTGCAGCTTGTCTCGGTCGATGAAGCGGCCGGTCGCGACGTCGCGGATCTCGGCGTCGTCCTCCCACGAGTCCCAGAGCAGTCCGAGCACGGTCGCGAAGTCCAGCGCCTCGGACGCGAGGTCGGCGAGCACCGCCGGGTCGTCGGGGAAACTCCGCCTGCCGAACAGAGCGGCCTCGGCTGGGTCCGCGGTGGTGCGCAGGACGACTCCGGCACGGCCGTTGCTGACGTAGTCGAGAGTCGCGATCGCCTTGGAGACGTGGAACGGCTCGGTGTGGGTGACCGTCGCCGTCGGGATCAGCCCGATCGAGCGGGTCGTGGGTGCGAGACGGGAGGCGAGCAGTACCGAGTCGAGTCCACCGGTCGCCCGGTCGGTACGCGGGCGCACGCGGTGCAGGGCAAACGAATCCGCGAAGGTGACGAAGTCGAGCAACCCGGTTTCGGCCTCTGCGATCAGTCGCTGCCAGTATGCCGCCGTCGTCAGGGTGTGTGGCTGGGCCCCGGGCGCGCGCCACGCACCCGGATGCGACCCCGAACCGTCGAGCGCCACGGCAACATGCACGTGTTCGGCCATCGAGTCCTCCCTCAGTCGTGTCGTGGATGTCTGTCCCCGTCTCGAACGGTGGCGGGAAACCGGGGATTCCGGGACCCGGTCATCGGATCGTGGTGGGTCAAACCCTTCCGATCTGCCGCCGACCACGCTTCGGTGATCAGGATGAGGCGTGTTCGGCGGAGGACTCGAGACGGTCAGGAGAGGCATGACAGACAAGGAACCGATACCGCTGTCGGTGCTCGACCTCGCGCCGGTCACCGAGGGGAGTGACGCCGCGACGGCAGTGCGTCGCAGCGTCACGCTGGCCCAGCACGCCGAACGCCTGGGATACCGGCGGTTCTGGCTCGCCGAGCATCACTTCGTCGCGGTCGCCAGTTCGTCGACGACCACCCTCATCGGGCTGATCGCCGGCGCGACCGAGTCCATCCGGGTGGGGTCGGCGGCGGTACAGAGCGGACTGCACACCCCGGTGTCGATCGTGGAGGCATTCGGGACGATCGACGCGTTGTACCCCGGCCGGCTGGACCTCGGCCTCGGCCGGTCCGCTCAACGTCGCACCGAGTTGTCGACCGCTGACCCGCAACCGGCACCCCGCGAGCCGGCACCCCGACAGCCCGACGAGATCATCGACGGCCTGCTCATCCCGACGCCGTTCCCCGTCGAGTCGGTCCTGAACGCACCGCGGGTCGTCGCCGCGTTCGAGGCGTCGCAGTTCGACGGTGCGTCACCGCCGGACTTCGACGACGCCGTCGGCGACGTCCTCGCACTCTTGTCCGGCGACTTCGTTCACCACGACGTTGCACTGACCGCTGTGCCCGGACGCGGCGCGGACGTGGCGATCTGGATCTTCGGGAGCAGCAAGGGGCAGAGTGCCCAGACCGCGGGGGCGCGTGGCCTGCCGTTCGTGGCCAACTATCACGTCAGCCCGAGCACGGTCCTCGAGGCCGTCGAGGCGTATCGCAGCGCCTTCCGCCCGTCGTCGGTCCTGGCCGAACCCTATGTCGTCGTATCCGCGGATGTCGTTGTCGCCGAGGACGAGCCGACCGCACGTCACCGCGCGTCCACCTACGGACACTGGGTGCACGGCATCCGGAGCGGGGCAGGCGCGCAACCGTATCCGGACCCGGATACGGCACGTCCCCTCGACGACGGTGCGCGCGTTCTCGTCGACGATCGGGTACGCACCCAGTTCGTCGGTGATCCCGAGACCGTCGTGGACGGTCTGCGGACACTCGCCCGGGTGACCGGCGCCGACGAGTTGTTGGTCACCAGCGTCACGCACGACTTCGACCATCGATTGATCTCGCACGAATTGCTCGCCACCGCGTGGGGATTGTGAGGGCAGTGACGTGACCGGTTTCGCGACAGCGGGTTTCGGCAGACGCGCGGGCGTGCTGGCGTCGTTGAACGCCGTCTGTGCGGGCATCGGACGCCGTGTCGACGTCGACCTCCTCGCCGCCGGCGCGGCTCTGCATCCCGAGGCGCCGCCACTGGGTCTGCCGCTCCAGACAGCAAGAACGGTCGGCCGCGAACAGCCCTCGTAGCCGGCTTCCGGTGGCACCATGGGGTTCCTCGGCGACGACGGTCGTCGCCGGTGAACGGCCACGAGGAACTCTCACCATGTACGAGACCCCGGACGAACTCCGCGACCTTCAGACGCTTCTCGACGCGTCCCTGTCCCGATCGACCGACCACCTCCGTTCCATCATCAATACCGAGAACACCGTCGACGCAACCCGATTGACCGAGGTCCTGACCGGTATGCGAGTGCTCGCGCTCTCGACGGTGACCGCATCGGGTGAACCGCGGATCAGTGCCGTCGACGGTCATTTCCTCCACGGCAAGTGGGTCTTCGGGACCGCGCGCACCGCCGCGAAGGCCCGGCACCTCCAGACACGCCCGGCCGCCAGCGCCGCGCACATCCAGGGCGAAGAACTCGGCGTGTTCACGCACGGGACGGTCGAGATCCTCAACCCGCTGGACGGTCCTCGCGCCGATGACTGGCCCGAGTTGGTGGCGCACTTCAAGAAGATCTACGGTGACGACGCCTTCGACTGGGACGTCGAAGTCATCTACTTCCGATTGCACCCGCACTGGATGACGGTGTACGCCCCGAACCCGTCTCGTTGACCGTGCGTCGGAAATCGTTGACTGTGCGTCGAAAATCGTTGACTGTGTGCGAGTCGAACGTGGGACGCACAGTCAACGGATATGGACGCACGGTCAACGGATATAGACGCACAGTCGACGGTCAGTCCACCGGGACGATGAACCCCTCGTCCTTGAGCCAGTTGTACGCGACGTCGGACGGGTCGGCCCCGTCGATGTCGATGAGCCCGTTCAGTTCCTGCATGAGCGGATCGGTCAGCTTGGCCGAGACCGGCGCCATGAGTTCGGCGATCTCCGGATTCGCCTCGTTGAGGCCGGTGTTGACGACGACGCACCCGCTGTAGGGGAGGAAGAATTTGCGGTCGTCCTCCAGGACGACGAGATCGAGGTTCTTGATCCGGCCGTCGGTGGAGTACACCATGCCGAAGTTGCAGGGTTCGCTGCGTGCGGTCGAGGTGTAGACGACACCGGAATCCATGGTGGTCACGTTGCCCTTGGGCACGCCGCCCGGGGCGCCGAGCGGGATGTCGTAGGCCTCCAGCATCGGGATGAAACCGTCGGCGCGCGAGAGGAACTCGTCGTTGATGCAGAACGTCCGCTCGGACTCGGGCAGCTTGGCGATGTCGGACATCGTGCGGACGTTCAGCCTCTTGGCGGTGGGCGAGGAAGCCGCGAACGCGTAGGTGTTGTTGAAGTTCGACGGCGGCAGCCACTCGACGCCGTTGGCGCGTTCGGCGTCCCGGACGCGTTCGTAGAGCTGTTGCGGGTCGGAGATCGTCTCGGTCTCGCCGAGGTAGGTCTGCCACGCCGTGCCGGTGTACTCCCAGACGATGTCGGCGTCGCCGTTGAGGACCGCCTGTCGCGACGACATCGAACCAGGCGCGTTGGTCAGGTCGTCGACGTCGGCCCCGGCTGCAGCCAGGTAGGTTGCGGTGATCTTGCCGAGCAGGACCTGCTCGGTGAAGTTCTTCGACGTCACCGCGATCGACGTCCCTTCGAGCGGACGTTCGCCGCCGGGAAGGGAGGCGGGACGGAAGGTTCCGGACGAACTGACCAGCCCGCACGCCGACAGTGTCATCACCAGGGCGGCCGACGCGGCCAGGAGAGTGAGTGCGCGCGAGCGGGACAGGCGTGACCGAGCCATCATGCGATCCCCCGTGGTGTGGCGGCGAGTTCGACGAGGCGACCGAGCCAGTCGATCGTCATGGCGAGCAGGGCGACCAGGATCGCGCCCGACACCAGCAGCTTGGGCAGGAACAGCGTGATGCCGGTGGTGATGAGCGTGCCCAGGCTGTTCGCGCCGATGAACGTGCTGAGGGTGGCGGTACCGACGAGGATGACCAGCGCGGTCCGCACCCCGTTCAGGATGACGGGTACGGCGAGGGGGAGTTCGACCTGGACGAGGGTCCGGACGGCCGACAGGCCGATGCCCCGGGATGCCTCGACCGTCCGCTGGTCGACCTGCCGCAGTCCGACGATGGTGTTCTGCAGGATCGGGAGCACCGCGTAGACGACCAGACCGACGATGGCGGTGGTGAAACCGGTGCCGAGCCAGAAGGTGAAGAGCACCAGCAGGCCGATCGCCGGCGCCGCCTGCCCGATGTTGGCGATGTTGACGGCGATGGGGTTCAGCCACCGGAGGGACGGCCGGGTGAGCGCGATGCCCAGCGGAATGGCGATCAGGACGACGATGATCGTCGCGACGAGCGTCAGCTGGATGTGATCGAGGATGGTGGCGCGCAGCGCGGGCCACGACATCGACGCGCTCTCCGTGGTGGTGAACGTCGTGTTCGCGTACCAGATGACGAAACCGACGCCGACGACCACGATCACCAGCGGCTCGAACCAGACGTCGATCGGGATGCGGGCGAGACGGCGTCGAAATCCCTTCGGGACAGATTCCGGCGCAGGCGGTTTCGCGGTCTCGGTGATCCTCGCCTCTTCGGCGATGAAACCCGTCACCGGTCGGCGCTCGTCTCGGGCGCGCCGACCGCGGCGGTTCCGGTGCCGGGATCGGTGTCCTCGAAGCCGGGTTCGTCGTCGGCGGCGACGACCGGGGTCTCGACGGGTGCCGATCCCTCGGCGTGGTCGAGGTAGCCGCCGTGATCGTCGTCGTCGCGAACGGTCGCGAGCTGTCCGCGGATCGCCTCCATCACCGACGCGATGTTCAGGGCACCGACGACCGCGCCGCGCCCGTCGGTCACGAGCACGCCGCCCTGGCTGGTCGCGAGCATCGAGTCGAGGGCGTCGTTCAGCGTCGAGGACTTGGCGACGACGGGGAGCCGGTGATCGAGGTAGTCCGAGACCTCCGGCTTGGCGCGGATCTCCTCGACCGACGGCCAGGCGCGTGGGCGGCCGTGCTGATCGACCACGGCGACCCAGTCCTCGCCGGCCGCCTTCGCGCGCGACACCACGGCGCCGGAGGCTTCCCCCACCTGGGCGGTGACGACCTCGCGGAAGTCGACGTCGCGGACGCGGGTCAGCGTCAGGTGGGCGAGGGTGGCGCCCGAACCCACGAACTCCTCGACGAAGGGGCTCGCCGGATTGGCGAGGATCTCCTCCGGGGGAGCGAACTGCTCGATGTGGCCGCCCTCGGAGAGGATCAGCACCTTGTCGCCGAGTTTGGTCGCCTCCTCGAAGTCGTGGGTGACGATGACGATGGTCTTGGCCAGCTCGTGCTGGATCGCGATCAGCTTGTCCTGCAGGCGAGCCCGGGTGATCGGGTCGACGGCGCCGAACGGCTCGTCCATCAGGAGGACCGGCGGGTCGGCGGCGAGGGCGCGGGCGACGCCCACGCGCTGTTGCTGGCCGCCGGACATGTCCTTGGGGAGCCGGTCGGCGAAGGTGGCGGCGTCGAGACCGACGAGGTCGAGCAGGTACTCGGTGCGTTCGGCGATACGCTTCTTGTCCCAGTTGAGGATTCGGGGGATGGCGCCGATGTTCTTGCTCACCGACCAGTGTGGGAAGAGGCCCCCGGACTGGATGACGTAGCCGATGGACTGACGCAGCTTGTCCGAATTCTCCGCGGTGACGTCGCGCCCGCCGATGTAGATGCGACCCTCGGTGGGTTCGATGAGCCGGTTGATCATCTTCAGGGTCGTCGTCTTGCCGCATCCGGACGGGCCGACGAAGGCCACGATGTCGCCGGCGTCGATCTCGAGGTCGAGGCGTGCGACGGCCGGGGTTGTGGTGCCGCGGTAGCGCTTCACCACACCGTCGAGCCGGATGGACTCGCCGGTGACGCTGCGGTTGTCGCCGTTCGGCGCGGACGAGGTGGCGGAGTCGGTCATGAGAGTCCCTTGGAGATGGTGAGTCGGCCGAGCAAGACCAGCAGAGCGTCGAAGACGAGGGCGATGATGACGATCAGAATCGTTCCGGCAAGGGCCATTTCGAGAGCATTGGCGCCGCCCAGGCGGGAAAGCCCATTGAAGATGAGCGATCCCAGGCCGGGGCCGAGAACGTAGGCGACGATCGCCGCGACACCGACGATCATCTGCGTCGACACCCGGATACCGGTCAGGATCACCGGCCAGGCGATCGGCAGCTCGATGGTGAGCAGGATCCGCCACCTCGAAAGCCCGATCCCGCGGGCGGATTCGACGACGGACGGCGGCACGGAGCGTAGTCCGACCACCGCGTTGCCGATGACCGGCAGCGTGGCGAAGAACGCGAGCATCAGAAACGACGGCGTCACACCGAGTCCGAAGGGCACGATCAGCAGTGCGAGCAGTGCCAGCGACGGAATGGTCAGCGCCACACGGCTCGACGTCAGCGTGAGCGCGCTCGCCAGGGGGAGCCGGTAGACGACGGCGGCGATGAGGATGGCCACGGCCGTACCCACGAGCACCGTCTGGAACGACAGCGACGCGTGCTGATAGGTCAGAAAAGTGAGTGATCGTGCGTTCTCGCTGAGGTAATCCCACAATTGCACTGTCGGTGTCCCATCCCCGGTGTCTGGCTCGACATTACGCACGGAACAACGAGACTGCCGACATTTGGACCGATCCAGTGTGACTTTCGCGCGTCCAGGGTCGAAGTCCGCCCGAAGCGGTGCCATCCTGGACGGGTGAGTGACAGTGCGCTGACCAGTTCGGAGGCCGGGCCCGACGACGACCGGGCCCACCTGGCCGAGGCCGTGCGTTCGTGGACGCGAATCGTCGCCTGGCTGCTGAGTGTCGGCGGGGCCATCGGGTTCGTCGCCGCGTTCGTGCTGACCGTGGAACGGTTCGAACTGGCCGCCGACCCCGACTACGTGCCGTCCTGCAACTTCAATCCCGTGCTGAGCTGCGGTTCGGTGATGGCCGAGCCGCAGGCGGCGCTCTTCGGCTTCCCGAACCCGTTGCTCGGCATCGCCGGTTTCGCGGTCGCGGTCACGACCGGGATGGCGCTGCTGGCCGGGGCCCGCCTCGCGGGGTGGTACTGGGCGGGGCTGCAGGTCGGGGTCACCGCCGCCATGGTGTTCATCGGGTGGCTCATCTACTCGAGCCTGTACTCGATCGGGGCGTTGTGCCCCTACTGCATGGTGGTGTGGGCGGTCACCCTGCCGATCTTCGTCTTCGTCAGTGTGCGCAATGCGCATGCAAGTGGTCTCACCTCGCGTTCGCGCCTCGCGCTGGTTCTCGCGCGCAATCACGCCCCGATCCTCGTCGTGGGCGTCGGCCTCGTGATCGTGCTGATCGCCGTCCGGTTCTGGTCGTACTGGTCGAGCCTGTACTGATCCCCACTACGCTGGGCCCATGGCTATCGGGCGTCCAGCGGAGGGTTCGGCCGAGGTGCAGCGCGCGCCCCGGGCGAGGATGACGGGCGCGCAGCGGCGATTGCAGCTCATCGAAGTCGCTCGGGGTCTGTTCGCCGAGCGCGGTTTCGAGGGCACGTCGATCGAGGAGATCGCGCAGCGGGCCGGCGTCTCGAAGCCGATCGTGTACGAGCACTTCGGCGGCAAGGAGGGGCTGTATGCGGTCGTCGTGGACCGCGAGATGGAGACCCTGCTCGAGATGGTCACCTCGTCGCTCTCGAAGAACCGTTCGCTCTACCGCATCCAGCAGGTGGCGCTCGCGCTGCTGACGTACATGGAGGAGCGCACGGACGGCTTCCGCATCCTGGTCCGCGGCGACAGCACCGCCAGCACCGACGAGACGGCCACGTATTCGAGTCTCCTGAACGATGCGATCAGCCAGGTCGAGCACATCCTCGCCAACGACTTCGAACGACGCGGTTTCGATCCCACACTCGCCCCGCTCTACGCCCAGGCGCTCGTCGGGATGGTGTCGGTCACCGCGCAGTGGTGGCTCGATGTCCGCGAGCCGTCGAAGGAGGTCGTGGCCGCTCACCTGGTCAACCTGTGCTGGAACGGGCTGACGCGGCTCGACCCGGATCCCACCCTGGTCGGGCCTGACTACGTGGAATCGCTGAAGCGGACGAGGGTCGACGACGCCTGACCGACGCGCAACTATGGTTGATTCACTCTGCGTCCCCCGGCCGGAAGGATCACCCTGATGTCGACCCCAGGTGCCGACCGGCCGAACCCCGCCCTCCGCTGAGACTCCGGAGATGGAGACCGTCGGGATCTACCTGGTCGTCATCTTCGGATGCGGTTTCCTCGCGCGCGCGGCACGTCTCCCGACGCTGGTCGGCTACCTCGCCGCCGGATTCATCTTGCACGCCCCGGGAATCGACGAACTGCCGATCGTCGACACGATGGCCGAACTGGGCGTCACGATCCTGCTGTTCACGATCGGACTCAAGCTCGACGTTCGGATGCTGCTCCGGCGGGAGGTGGTCGTCACCACCGGGGTGAACCTCCTCGTCATCCTCGGTCTCACGACGGGCTTCCTCGGCATCCTGGGTGCGGTCGGGGTGCCCATGCTCGCCGGCGAGGGCTGGGAGACGCTCGCGCTGTTGGGGTTTGCGCTGTCGTTCTCGAGTACGGTGTTCGTCGTCCAGGTGCTCGACGAGCGCTCGGAGTCGCATTCCCTCTACGGCCGGATCGCCATCGGTGTCCTGGTCCTCCAGGACATCGTCGCCGTCGTCTATCTGACCGCGATGCAGGGCGAACCGCCCAGCGCCTGGGCGCTGGCCCTCGTGCTGTTGATACCCGGCGCGTGGATCGTCCGCCGGCTCTGGAACACCCTCGGCCACGGCGAGTTGCAGACGCTGTTCGGGATCGTGATGGCCCTCGTGCCCGGTTACTGGCTCTTCGAATCCGTCGGGGTGAAGGGCGATTTCGGTGCGATGGTCGTCGGCGTCCTGCTGGCGTCGCATCCTCGCGCGGGGGAGTTGTCGCGCACGTTGTTCGGGCTCCGTGAACTGCTCCTGGTCGGCTTCTTCGTGTCGATCGGGCTGCACGTCACCCCCACGACCGAAACGGTTCTGCTCGGCCTGCTCCTGATCGTCCTGCTGCCGTTCGAGGGGGCGGTGTACACACTCGTCCTCGCCCTGTTCGGCCTGCGTCGGCGGACGTCGATCCTGACCGGACTCGCGTTGGCCAACTTCTCGGAGTTCGGGCTGATCGTGATCGCGACCGGGGTGGGAGCGGGGGTCATCGGCGAGGACTGGCTGGTCGTGACATCGGTGGCTGTGGCGGGAAGCTTCGTGTTCTCGTCCCTGCTCAATCGCCGCGGTTCCGGCCTGGTGAACCGGTTGTCGGCGTTCGTCCCGACCACGGCCGCGGCCCGGAGACACCCCGACGACGCGCCGATCGTGCTGGCGCCGGCGCGGGTGCTCGTCCTCGGCATGGGCCGCGTCGGGCACTCGGTGTACGAGCGGCTCGTCGACGAGTACGGCCTTCCGGTGATCGGTGTGGAGAACGATCCGCTGAAGGCGAGCGAACTCGCCGGACGCGGCGTCCGGGTGCTCGACGCCGACGCCACCGAGACCGACTTCTGGGACCGTGCGGTCGGCGTCCACGAGCTCGAACTGCTTGTCCTGGCGATGCCCTTCCACGGCTCGAATCTGGTGGCGCTGGAACGGATCGAGGAACTCGGCGTCACCGGGACGATCGCCGTCGTCGCGCAATACGACGACGAACGCGACGAACTGCTCCTGCGCGGCGCCGACGTGGCGTTCCACATCTACGAGGGCACCGGCGTCGGGCTCGCCGACGCGGCGGCCGAGGCCGCCGGCCTGGACCGGTGACGTCCTTGGCGAACCTCCGCGCCGGTGTTTCCGGTCGTCAGCCGTCCGCGCCGTCGGGAGCGTCGCCGCCCGGCCACAGATCCTTCTGCATGTAGACACAGTCGATCCACTGCTCGGCCTTGTGACCGATGGCGCGTAGACGGCCCACCTCGGTGAATCCGAACCGCCGGTGCAGTGCGATCGACCCGTCACCGCCCGTCGCGGCGATCACCGCGACGATCTGGCGGACGTTGTCCGGATTCGCCCGCTCGAGCAACGCCGCCATGAGCGCGGTTCCGACTCCGCGCCCGCCCTGACCGGGCCGCACGTAGATGGAGTCCTCGGTCGACAGGTCGTAGGCCGGCATCGTCCGGAAGGTCCCGAGGTAGGCGTAGCCGACGACTCGCTCGACCCCGTCGTCGACGGCGCGTGCGACCACGAAGGGCCGTCCCGCGGCCGTGATCGCGGCGTGTTTGGCATGCCACTGGGACAGGGACGGGACCAGATAATCGAAGGTCGCGACGGTGTTCTGCACGTAGTGGGCGTAGATGTCGGCGATGGCGTCGCAGTCGTCGATCGTCGCGTCGGTGACCCGGATGGGGGTCGCGGGTGCCTCGGGTACGCGCTCGCTCATGCCGACGAGGGTAGGACAGCGGCACCGACCGCGAGAACTCCTGCTGACCGGGCGGGGACCGGCGGATCGTCGACCCATAGAATCGACGGAGTGTCGACGCAGTCTGCTCTGTCCGGTCTGGCCGCGCTCGCGTGTGCGGACAAGTCCTTCCGCGAGGTGCACACGCACCGGAACGAGCGTCGGCTGGACATCACCGCACCCGACGCGGCGCGGCCGTTCCTCGTCTCGTGCCTGGTCGCCGGTGCCGAGTCCCCGCTCCTCGTCGTGTCGGCCAACGGCCGGGAGGCCGACGATCTGACCGCCGAGCTCGCCGAACTCCTCGACGACGCCGACGCCGTCGCGCAGTTCCCGTCGTGGGAGACACTGCCGCACGAGCGGTTGTCCCCGAGTGCGGACACCGTGGGCCAGCGGCTCGCCGTGTTGCATCGCCTCGCCAACCCGGGTGACACCCCGTTGCGGGTCGTCGTGACCACCGTTCGCTCTCTGGTCCAGCCGATGGCCCCCGGGCTCGGCGACGTCGCGACGGTGACCTTGCGCGAGGGCATCGAGATCGACTTCGACGCGCTGCTGTCCCAGCTCGTCGAGATGGCCTACGAGCGCGTCGACATGGTCGGGCGCCGCGGCGAATTCGCGGTGCGCGGCGGCATTCTCGACGTGTTCCCGACCACGGCCGACCATCCGGTCCGCGTGGAGTTCTGGGGCGACGAGATCACCGAGATGCGCGCGTTCTCGGTCGCCGACCAGCGCAGTCAGCCGGAGGTCGAGACCAGCGAGGTCCGGATCCACCCCTGCCGTGAGCTGCTCCTGACCGAGAAGGTCCGCACGCGCGCCGGCGATCTGGCGGCGAGCAACGCCGACGACCCGACCCTCGCCGAGATGCTCGGCAAGCTCGCCGAGGGCATTCCGGTCGAGGGGATGGAGGCCCTGATCCCCGCGCTCGTCGACGGTGGCATGCAGTTGCTGACCGAGGTGATCCCGGACGGCACGCGGGTGCTCATCCTGGACCCGGAGAAGGTGCGGACCCGTGCATCGGATCTGTCGAAGACGGGGGCGGAGTTCCTCGAGGCGTCGTGGACCGCGGCCGCCATGGGTGCCGGGGCGCCGATCGACGGCAGGTCGTCGACGGGCCTCGGCATCGATCTGCAGGCCAGTGCGTACCGCCCGCTCGACGAGGTGCGGAAGGCGACGCTCGCCGCCGGCCGTCCCTGGTGGACGCTGAGTCCGCTGGCGACCGGCAGCGGGGACGAACTCGAACTCGATCTCGCGCCCGGTCCCGCGCCGCGCGGTGACGAGCAGGAGATCGCGGCGACGTTCGCGCAGTTGCGCGCACACGTGTCCGACGGCAAGACCGCGGCGATCGTGGTGGCGGGCAAGGGCACTGCCCAGCGCGTCGGGGAGCGGCTGTCCGACGCCGAGGTGCCGCATGTGATCGCCGACCCCGGGCATCGTCCGCAGCCCGGTGAGGTCACCGTGTTCTGCGCCCCGCTGCGCGCCGGGATCGTCTGTCCCGATGCGGGACTCGTGGTCGTGGCCGAGGCCGACCTCACCGGCACGCGGGTCGCCAACGTCCGGGACGGCAGGCGGCTGCCGGCCAAGCGGCGCAACCAGGTCGATCCGCTCGCCCTGGCCGCGGGCGACCTCGTGGTGCACGACCAGCACGGCATCGGCAAGTTCGTCGAGATGATCGAACGGACCGTGTCCGGTGCCCGGCGTGAGTACCTCGTGCTGGAGTACGCCTCGAGCAAACGTGGGCAACCGGCCGACCGGTTGTATGTCCCGATGGATGCGCTCGACCAGCTCTCCCGCTATGTCGGCGGCGAGCAGCCGTCGCTGTCGAAGCTCGGCGGATCGGACTGGCAGAACACGAAGCGCAAGGCGCGCAAGGCCGTTCGTGAGATCGCCGGTGAGCTCGTCCAACTCTATGCCGCCCGCCACGCCGCGCCCGGACACGCGTTCGGTCCCGACACGCCGTGGCAGCAGGAGATGGAGGACGCCTTCGACTTCACCGAGACCGTGGATCAGCTCACGGTCATCGCCGAGGTCAAGGCCGACATGGAGCGTGCGGTCCCGATGGACCGCGTCGTGGTCGGCGACGTCGGCTACGGCAAGACCGAGATCGCGGTCCGCGCCGCGTTCAAGGCGGTGCAGGACGGCAAGCAGGTCGCCGTCCTCGTCCCGACGACGATTCTGGCGCAACAACATCTGCAGACCTTCACCGAACGGATGAGCGGGTTCCCGGTGCGGGTGCGCGGACTGTCGCGGTTCACCGACGCCAAGGAATCCCGCGAGATCACCCAGGCGATGTCGAAGGGCGAGGTGGATGTCGTCATCGGCACCCACCGCCTCCTGCAGACCGGGATCGTCTGGAAAGACCTCGGACTCGTCATCGTCGACGAGGAGCAGCGCTTCGGTGTGGAGCACAAGGAGCACATCAAGTCGCTGCGCACCCACGTCGACGTGCTGACGATGTCGGCGACCCCGATCCCGCGCACACTCGAGATGTCGATGGCCGGCATCCGGGAGATGTCGACGATCCTCACCCCGCCCGAGGAGCGGCATCCGGTCCTGACCTACGTCGGCGCCTACGCGCCCAAACAGGTCGCCGCCGCCATCCGCCGAGAACTGCTGCGCGACGGTCAGGTGTTCTACGTGCACAACCGCGTCTCGACCATCGACAAGATGGCCAAGGACATCGCGGCGATGGTCCCGGAAGCGAGAGTCGTTGTCGCACACGGGCAGATGGGTGAAGATCAGCTCGAGCGAACGGTCTCGGGGTTCTGGAATCGCGAATACGACGTGCTGGTCTGCACGACGATCATCGAGACGGGCCTGGACATCTCGAACGCGAACACCCTGATCGTCGACCGCGCCGAGAACCTCGGTCTCTCGCAGTTGCACCAGCTGCGCGGTCGAGTCGGCCGTAGTCGTGAACGCGGGTACGCGTACCTGCTCTACAGTCCGGACCGGCCGCTGACGGAGACCGCGTACGACCGGCTCGCGACGATCGCGCAGAACAACGAGTTGGGCGCGGGCATGGCGGTGGCACTGAAGGATCTCGAATTGCGCGGCGCCGGGAACGTGCTGGGCGCCGAGCAGTCCGGGCACGTGGCCGGTGTCGGCTTCGATCTCTACGTCCGTCTGGTCGGCGAGGCGGTGGAGGCGTATCGCGCTGCCGCGGACGGGAAGCCGGTCGAATCCCGTGAGAAGGGTGAGGTTCGCATCGATCTGCCCGTCGATGCGCACATCCCGGTCGAGTACGTGGACTCCGACCGCCTGCGTCTCGAGGCGTACCGCAAACTCGCGTCGGCAACCGACGACGCCGCAGTCGATTCGGTCCTCGTCGAACTCAACGACCGCTACGGTCCGCCGCCGGTCGAGACCACGCGCCTCGCGTCGATCGCCCGGCTGCGGTTGCGGTGCCGGGAGCGGGGGATCGCCGAGATCGGTCTCGCCGGTCAGGGCGTCAAGATCTCGCCGCTCTCGCTCCTCGACAGCGAGCAGGTGCGCCTGCGTCGTCTCTACTCGTCGGCCACCTACCGCGCGACGACATCCGTGGTCAACCTGCCGATCCCGCGCACCGGTGGCGTCGGGTCGGCGCGTCTGCGCGACGACGAACTGATCGAGTACCTGACGACGTTCCTCACGCAGCTCCGGCCGGAGCCGGTCGCGTGACGGTGGTGCTGCTGGACCCGGCACGGCCAGACCTGATCCCCATCCGGGCGCGTAAGAGTCTCGCCGGACCGGTGCGGGTCACCGAGGACGTGCCCGCGGCGATGCTGTGGGAGTTCGACCATGTCGAGCCGGTCTTCGACGACTCGCCGGACGAATCGGAGTCGGTACTCGTCAGCACCGACCCCGACCATCCACTGGTGCGGTCCCGGATCGCGCGCGGGGAGGAGGTCGTCGCCGCGCAGACGGTCGCCGGCATGGCACTGCTCGAGTCCGTGGCGCTGATGGACACCCTGAGGCGGAACGGGCCATGGGAGAGCACACAGACGCACCACTCGCTGCGCCGCTACCTGCTCGAAGAGGTCTACGAACTCCTCGACGCGATCGAAGCCGGCGATCCCGTCGAGCTCCGCGAAGAACTCGGAGACCTGTTGCTGCAGGTGCTGTTCCACGCGCGGATCGCCGCCGACGATCCCGACGCCCCGTTCGACATCGACGACGTCGCCCGCAGTTTCACCGCCAAGGTCTCGGGCCGCACCCCCGGCGTGCTGTCCGGGGCGCACTCGGATCTCGAGACGCAGATCCGGGAGTGGGAAGAACGCAAGGCCGCCGAGAAGCGGCGCGGATCAGTGCTCGACGGGGTGGCGACCACCCAACCCGCGCTCGCGCTGCTGCAGAAGGTGCTCGAACGTCTCACCGCGGCGCACTATCCCGTCGACACCATCCCGGCGGAGACCCTCACCGTGACGGTGACCGCAGGCGACGACAGCGTCGAGGCCCAGGCGCGAGATCGCGCGCTCGCGTTGATGTCCGATGTCCGGGCAGCCGAGAAGCGCGCAGCCGAGCGGGGCATGACTCTCGACTCGCCGGAGGCGTGGGCGGCCGTGCTCGACGAGAACCCGGCCTGAGCGGGGGCCGAGACGCTGCGAGCGAGGAACGGTGAGCGCACAGTCGACGAAATCTGGTGCTCAGTCGACGGAATTCGCTGCACAGTCGACGTCGGGTCAGCTCTCGCTTCAGATGGCGAGCGCGGCCAGCTGCTCGGTGAACCCGGCCTCGTCGATCCGGGTGTTGCGTCCGTCCTCGACGAGGATCTCGCCGCCGACCATCACCGTGTCGACGATGGACCGCGAGCCGGTGGTGAGCAGCGATGCGCCGGGATCCCGGACGGGCAGTGTGGCGTAATCGCGGTCGAAGCGCAGCAGCGTGAGGTCCGCGGGGGCCCCGACCGTCACGCCACCGGCAACCGGCGGCAGGCCGAGTGCGGAGTTCGCACCGCCGCAGGCGATGTCGAGCATCCCGACGTACCCGAGGAGGTCGGCGCGCCGATGGACGGCCCGCTGGAGGTAGGCGGCGATACGCAGGGTCGCCAGCATGTCCTGGGTGTCGTTGCTCGCGGCGCCGTCGACACCCAGCCCGACGGCCAGTCCGCGCTCCAGCATCGCTGGTATCGGGGCCACCCCGCTTCCCAGCCGCATGTTCGACAACGGGTTGTGCGACACCGCCACGCCTCGGGCCGCGAGGGTTCGCCGGCCGGCGTCGTCGAGCTCGACGCAGTGGACGGCGAGGACCCGATCCCACAGGAAGCCGTTCTGGTCGAGGTGATCGACGGCTCCGAATCCGGTGTGCTGCAGACACATCTGCTCGTCGGTGAGTGTCTCGAGAAGATGGATGGACACCGGCAGGCCGCGGTCTCGGGCGAATTCGCGGATCGTCCCCATCCCGGCCTCGGTGACCGAGCGTGGATTGGGTACCGCCAGGGCCATCGAGATCCGGGACCCGGCGACCTCGTTGCGGAGGTGGTCGACGTGCTCGAGAACGTCGCCGAGCGGTTGCATCAGCCGCGGCTCGAATCCCCACTTGCGAGTCGGATCGGCCCGGTCCGCGACTCCGCGGCCGAGGATCGCGCGGATTCCGGTGTCGCGCAGTGCTCGAACGACGGCGTCGTGGACCTCGCCCGAGGGGTGGGGCCACATGTGTTCGACGACGGTCGTCGTGCCCGACCGCAACAGTTCCAGGCACCCCGACACGGCGGCCAGGTAGGCGCGCTCGGGGGTGATCGCGACCGATTCCTCGCCGACCGCAAGCAACCACTCGAGCAGGGGCGTGCATTCGGCGACGCCGCGCATGAGGGTCTGTTGGAGGTGGGTGTGGGTGTTCACGAAGCCGGGGATCACGAATCCGCCGGTGCCCCCGGCTCCCCGGGTGGTCGACTCGATCGAGGTGACGACCCCCTCGGTGACGTGGATGTCGCAATGGGGTTGCCATCGACCCGCGGTGTACACGGTGACGTCGCGGAAGGCCGGGGCCGCCGTCGGATCGGCGGCCCCGGGGAGGTGTGCGTCCGTCACTTCGCGAAGTTCGCGGCGATGCGCTGGGCGAGATAGTCGGCAGCGGTGATCGGCGGGTAGGTGCCGCCGGCGCTCTCGATCAGCACGTCGGAGTTCGCCTGTGCGAAGTACGCGAGCGTGTAGCGCGGACCGGTGTACTCGCCTCGTCGTGGGGCCCGGACCCGGTGGAAGTTCGACGGCAACCGGTCGTCGGACCAGCGCATGAGCATGTCGCCGATGTTGCAGGTGATGGCGTCGTCGGATGGCTCGACCGACGTCCACGCCTGGCCGTCGGCCTCCGCTCCGGGAAGCACCTGGAGGCCGCCCTGGCCGGACCGCTGGAAGAGTAGGGTCAGCGCGTCGAAATCGGTGTGTGCGCCTGCGCGCCAGCTGTTCTCGGAATCGATCAACTCGTCCGGGAAGGCATAGTAGTGCAGAAGCCGCAGCGTGCTCTGATAGGTGTCCGCCGACGGGTCGTGCGCCCGGGTGAAGAAGTCGTGGGCAAGCTCGAGGCGCTCGGCGAAGCAGCTGAGCAGGGTCATGGCCAGCGACCAGCACCGGTGCTCGAACTCCTCGATGGTGGCGCGGAATCCGGCCAGCTCGTCCTCACTCGGCCACAGACCCTCCATGCGCGGGCGGGTGAACTGGTAGGACTCCTTCTGGTCCGGGGTTCCGATCGACGGGCGGACCTGGGTGCGGTACTCCCAGCCGGCGTTCTGACCCTTCTTGAGCGGGTACTGCTCCTTCACCTCACGGGGGAGTGCGAAGAACCGGGCGGACATGTCGAACGCGTGGTCCACCGCGGCCAGGTCGATGCCGTGGTCGACGACCTGGAAGAAGCCGATGTCGGTTGCGGCCGTCCAGAGTTGATCGGCGATCTCGTCGCGGCGGTTGTCGAGGTCGGCAAGGCTGATGCGGCGGATCTCGCGGGCGGTGGTCTCGGTGCCCAGCCCGCCCATCCGGCGTTCGCGGTCGAGCTCGGCCATGTCGGCCGGTGAGTGCAGTGGGGTGGTCTCGGTCATCGTGGATCTCTCTGTGGTCGAAGACGGCGGAGCGGACGCCGGGTCAGCGGATCTGCTCGCTGATGAACTGGGTCGTGAACAGCTGATCGGCGGGCAGCGACGGCGGGAGGTCGGCGCCGCCGGCGTTCAGGATCGGCACGAGGTCGTTGATCACGTTCTGTGCCTTGACCATGTCGTAACTGCCGTACACACCGTCGGTGCCCGGGGCGATGACCGCGCGATCCTTGAGCAGCCCCGCCGAGTACGCCGCCTCGCCGGCCGAATAGGGGGTGAAAGAGACGTCCTGGGACACCCAGTCGACGATGGTCGCGTTGATCGATTCCGGCGCGGCCGCATAGTCCTTGCCGGTCTGCTGGATCATCGGGACCAGCTTCGCCAGGCACGGCGACATCTCCGCGACGTCATCCGCGCGTACCGAGACGTTCGACGCATACACGTCGTACCCGGCGTCTTTCACCATCGCGTAGGCGACCGGCTTGTTCCACGACGGGGTCTCGTTCTCGTAGGTGTAGGGCTCGGAGTTGGCGAATCCCTGCTGGGTGATGGACGGGTCGCCGACGAAGCGGGCCGGGGCGCCGTCGTAGCTGGTGTCGAGCTGACTCTGCTCGAGCAGCCCCTTCGCCACCAGCCACTGCGGGAAGATCTGATCCTTGGAGACCACCACGCTGGCGTCGGATCTGCCGATGTCGGCGATCGTCGTGACGTCCGGGTGGGATGCGGGGTCCCACATGATGATCGACGGGTTGTACTGCAGCAACGGCGTCACTCC
This sequence comes from Gordonia sp. ABKF26, assembly GCF_041103195.1. Lineage (NCBI taxonomy): Bacteria > Bacillati > Actinomycetota > Actinomycetes > Mycobacteriales > Gordoniaceae > Gordonia > Gordonia sp. ABKF26. Next base: position 4,320,810 of record NZ_JBGCVZ010000003.1, on the reverse strand, counting down.
GACGACACGTTGATCTCTGGCCGCGGAGATCATCTGGTCGCCGTGGACGAGGCCGAGGTGGATGGAGTCGTCGGAGTACATCGCGGAGGGGACCGACTGGAATCCGATCGCGGGACCGCCTGCGCGCAAGGTGATGTCGACACCGGTGTCCATGCCGTCGAAGGCGAGCGGCCCGGAGACCGACTTGTTGTCGGTGTCGACGGTGTACCCCGGGCCGAGGAGTCCGATGACCCCGGCCATGTCGGACTGCGGTTGCCACTGCAGTTGGATCACGACGTTGTCAGGACAGGTTCCGGCAAGGGAGTATTCGGCGGGCGCCGGCGGCAGGCTCGACGCCGCGGTGTCGTCGGACCCCGAGCTCGAGCATCCGGCCAGAACGGCCGCGCAGAGGGTCGCCGCCGTGGCCACGGCCAGACGCGAGGCGTTGGTACGGGACGGTGGGTGAGAAGTCATGGGATCTCCTGGACTCAGGCCGGACGTTCGCGACACATTCGCGATCTACATGTGAAGCTAGGCGGCCGATTCGGATTCCGCCAGCCGGGACGAGGCGCGGTCTCATCGACATGAATCCGTCGGTAAATGCCTCTGAACTGAACTTATGTCGTTGGAGAGATTCGGTGATGGGGTTGGTTCCCCGTTGCCGGTGACGCAGTTTTTACACGATGTCATCGGGCTGAAATACATGTAACCAATCATGAACAGGCAGACATTGGCTGTTGCCTACATGTAGCGAAGACGGGAAGGCCGCATGAGACTCTACGACACGGTGAACGACGTGGATGCGCGACATCTCACCAAGGATGTCGTCGCCTCCGTCTCCGGGGTGACGAAGCGATTCCATTCGGGGACCCGTGCGCTGGACCGGGTGGACCTCGACGTGCGCACCGGCGACTTCGTGGCGGTCGTGGGACCGTCGGGATGCGGCAAGTCCACCCTGCTCCGGATGGTCGCGGGACTCGAGAAGCCTACGGACGGAAGCGTGGCGCTCGCCACGGAGTCGGTCGGGTTCATCTTCCAGGAGCCCACCCTCCTGGCCTGGCGCAGCGTGCGGGGCAATGTCGAACTCTGCGCCGAGATCGCACGACTGCCGCGGGGCGAACGCCGGCGCCGGGCGCAGGCCGCGATCGATGCGGTTGGTCTCACCGGATTCGAGTCGCAGCTGCCGCGCATGCTGTCGGGCGGCATGAAGATGCGTGCCTCACTGGCCCGGGCACTGACCTCCGAGCCCGAACTGCTGCTCCTCGACGAGCCCTTCGGTGCTCTTGACGAGATGACCCGACTCGACATGCAATCCGAGTTGCAACGGCTCTACGCCGAACGCCGATTCACCGCGATGTTCATCACGCACTCGGTGTCCGAAGCGGTGTTCCTCGCCAACCGGGTGATCGTGATGTCCGCACGTCCCGGGCGAATCGTCGCCGACATCGGCATCGACTTCGCTCACCCCCGCCACCCGGATCTGCGTCATGACAGCCGCTTCACCGACCGTGTCGCCGAGATCTCCGAAACCCTCCGAGGTGCACGATGACCACTGCCGCCCGATCCCGCCCCGTCACCGGCGTGCAACCCGATCAGACGCCGGCGTCCGCAGGGGGACCGTCGGGGTCATCGCGGCGCGGTACCGCGCGCCGCGCGGCGCTGGGCGTGCTCCGATACGGGGCCCCACCGGTACTGTCCCTCGCCGTCGCGATCGGCGCCTGGTATGCGGTCAGCTATCTGATCCTCGCTCCCGCACGGCGTTTTCTGCTCCCACCCCCGCACGCCGTGCTGTTCGACTCGCTGCTCGAACCGGATCACGTGGGCCCCATGCTCGACGCGCTCTGGGTCACCGCCAAGGTGTGCCTCGTCGGCTTCGTCGTCGCCGCGCTCATCGGGGTGTCCATCGGGGTCCTGATGAGCCGAGGGTCCTTTCTCGAACGCGCGATCTACCCCTGGGCCGTTGTGCTCCAGGTGATCCCGGTGCTGGCGATCGTGCCGTTGATCGGTCTGTGGTTCGGTTACGGGATGGTCGCCCGCACCATCGTGTGCGTGATCATCGCCATCTTCCCGATCATCGCCAACACACACTTCGGTCTCGTCTCGGTCGACAAGTCCTCGCAGGAGCTGTTCACGCTGTGCAAGGCGACGCCGGTGCAACGCCTGCTGATGCTCGAGTTCCCGTCGGCGCTGCCGTCGATGATGACGGGTTTCCGGACCGCCTCGGGGCTCGTCGTGGTCGGCGCCATCATCGGAGACATGTTCTTCGCCAAGGGCGAACCGGGAATCGGCACGCTGCTCGACATCTACCGGGCCCGCCTGCAGTCCGACGACCTGATCGCCGCGATCGTCCTGGCATCGGTCTTCGGCATCCTCGTCTTCGGCATCTTCGGCATCCTCAACGCCGCCGTCAACCGCCGACGCTGACGACACGTCGCATCCACGCTCGCACCACTCCACTTTCGTCTCGACTCCACCCGGAGGACACATGTTCACCGTTCCCACGATCGACATCTCGGCCTACCGCGACCCGCACGGCACGCCCGCGGAGCGGAGCCGAGTGGCGCGCGCCCTCGACGACGCCTGCAGCGGAGTCGGTTTCGTCCAGATCGTCGGTCACGGCATCGCACCGGCCGTCATCGATGCCCTGACCGCGGCGCTCGACGAGTTCTACGCGCTACCGCTCGAGGAGAAGAAGCGATATGCCCGGCCGGGTCAGAACCGTGGCTACAGCCCCCCGAAGAGCGAATCGCTGAGCATGAGTCTCGGTGTCGCGGCGGCCAACCAGATGAACGACTTCTACGAGGCGTTCACCGTCGGCTCGGAGGGTGCCTGGTTCCCGGACCTGGACCTACCGGAGTCCAGCTACCCGACGAACACGTGGCCGGACGCGGCCCCGGGCTTCCGCGGTGCCGTAGAGGACTGGTTCGGCGCCGCGCGCGACCTCTCCCGAGTTCTGCTCACCGCGTTCACCGATGCGCTCGGTCTGCCTGCGGGCTACTTCGACTCGATGACCGACCACTCCATCGATGCGCTGAAGTTGAACAACTACACCCTCCCCGAAGGGGAGATCGAACTCGCCGGGGACTTGACCGGGATGGGTGCGCACACCGACTTCGGCATCCTCACCGTGCTGTGGGCCGACCAGGTACCCGGGCTCCAGGTGCTCGATCACGAGGGCCGATGGCACGACGTGGCGCCCGCCGACGGCGCATTGCTGGTCAACCTCGGGGATGCCATGGCGCGGTGGACGAACGACCGGTGGCGTTCGACCGTGCACCGCGTCGACCCGCCGGTCGTCGACGGCCGGATCCTCCGTCGCCGGTCGGCGGCGTTCTTCTTCGACGGCAACGCCGAGGCCCTCATCGAGACGCTGCCCGGGTGCGCCCGCACCGATCACCCCGGATATCCACCGATCACCGTCGCCGAGAACATCAACGCGAAACTGGCCGGGATGAAGAACGGCGTCGCACCCGCCGGAGCCGATCGCGAGGCGCAGCGCGTGATGGCCGCGGGATGATGCCGTCGGCGATGATGCCGTCTGGGCCGCGGCCTTCTACGCTGGGACGGTCATGACTGGAAACGGAGACGACGGCGCCCTGCTCACGCAGTCGGTCCTGCGCCGCATACGCGACGAGATCTTCGACGGCACCCTCGAACCCGGTGCGTCGCTCTCGGTTCCGGGGTTGGCCGCTCGACTGGACGTCTCGCGGAGTCCGGTTCGGGAGGCGGTCCAGCAACTCGTCATGGACGGGCTGGCCGTCTACACCCCGCGAGTCGGGGCGAAGGTCGCGGTGCTCGACGACGCGATGCTGCGGCACGTCTTCGAGGTCCGCGAGGTGCTCGACGGTCTCGCCGCCCGCCAGGCCACGGTGCGGGTGACGCGCGCGGAGCTGGCGGGTCTGTGGAAGCGGGTCCGAGAACAGGAGCGGTTGCTGGACACCGATCCCGATCACCGACGCGACGCCGAACTCGACCTCGACTTCCACACCGCGGTCCGGTCGTTGTCGGGCAATGCGCCGCTGTGCGATGCCCTGCTGAAGCTCGACACCCAGTCACATCTGTACCGGTCCGACATGTGGTCGCACGAGGACAACCGCCGGCATGCCGTGACCGAACACCGCCGGATCGTCGCGGCGCTGGAGGCCGGCGACGCCGACGGGGCCGACCGGGCCGCACGGGCGCACGCCGCCGGCGTCCTCGTGCGCCTGCTCCGGACCTGAGGCCCTCTCGTCGGGGCGCGACTCAGGCGAAGAGGTGTTGTCCCCACCACTCGCCGGGAGCGAGCCCGGGGGGTATGGCGAAGACGGACGACCCGTTGGGGATGAGGTATTCGGTCATCGCGTCTCTGCGGGAGAGCGCGTGTTGCATCGGGACGAACTGCCGTCCGGTGTCTCGGTTGAACGCGATGAAGAACAGGCCTGCGTCCAGGTGGCCGAAGCCGTCCGAGCCGTCGGTGAAGTTGTACCCGCGCCGCAGGATTCGGACGCCGCCGAGGTTGTCCGGGTGCGCGAGCCGGATGTGGGCGTCGCGGGGGATGACCGGCGTGCGGCCGGAGGTGACCGCGAAGTCGGGTGTGTCGAATTCGTCGGTCTGTCCCAGCGGTGCGCCGGCCGCCTTCGTGCGACCGACGATCTGTTCCTGTTCGAGCAGGTGGGCGCGGTCCCACGGCTCGATGTCCATGCGGATGCGTCGGGCGACGAGGTAGGTGCCGCCGGTCATCCAGCGGGCGGCCGGCGGGTTGTCCTCGGCGCCGACCCACACCCAGCGGTCGAGCAGCTCGGTGTCCTCAGCCCGGAGGTTGTTGGTCCCGTCCTTGAACCCGAACAGGTTTCGTGGTGTCGACTGCGACTGGGTGGTCGACGAGGTGCGGCCGAAGCCGAGCTGGGACCAGCGCACCGCGGCCACGCCGAAGGCCATGCGGGCCAGGTTGCGGATCGCGTGGACCGCGACCTGCGGATCGTCGGCACATGCCTGGATGCAGATGTCGCCGTAGGACCGTGCGGGTTCGATCTTCTCCGCCGCGAAACCGGGAAGGTCCTGCAGGGCAGCGGGTTTGCGGTCACCGATGCCGAACCGGTCGGGGCGGGTGGGGTCGGCGGCGCAGGGACCGAACAGTCCCGGGCCGAAACCGATGGTGAGAGTGAGGTTCGCGGCGCCGAGTCCGAGCGCTTCGCCGGTGTCGGCCGGTGGTGTGTAGTCACCGAGTCCGGTCGCGCCGTCGTCGACGGTCTCCTCGCCGCGAGTCATCCGTTCGGCCGCCGCGGTCCAGCGTTGCAGCATGGCGATGAGTTCGGCGCGGGAGTCGGTGACGACGTCGAAGCTGGCGAAGTGCAACCGGTCCTGGGCTGCGGTGGTGATGCCTGCCTGGTGCTCGCCGCGGAACTCGACGATCTGACCGGGTGGCGACTGCGACGACGCCGAGGCCCGCCCGAGGGCGACCCCGCCCGCGGCGACGACGAGTCCGGCGCCGGCGCCGCCGATCACCGCGCGACGGGAGAACCCGCGCCGTGGGGACCGGGGTGCGGCATCGGATTCGCCGTCGCGCGGGTCGGAGGTCGGATCACTCACTGGGCCAGCACGATTCCGGGAACCTGCGACAGTGTCGCCGACAGCGCGTCGATCTGGTTGGACATCTCCTTGCGCTGGTCCGCGGAGACCTCGGTGTAGGACACGTACCCGTCGCCGGAGCGATAGGTGTTCACCGAGTCGCGCACGGTGGCGAACTGGGCGGTGATGGTGTCCATCAGCTTCGGGTCCTTCGCCGAGATGATCGGCTGCAGTGTCGCGATCGCGGTCTCCGAGCCGTCGAGATTGCCGGCGAAATCCCACAGGTCGGTGTGCGAGTACCGGTCTTCCTCGCCGTCGATCTTGGTGGCGGCGACCTCGTCGATGAGCGCCTGGGGGCCCTTCACGAACGACCCGGTCTCGAACTCGAACCCGGGTGCGTTGACCTCGTCGCGGAGCTTGGTCACGTCGGCGAGGAGCTGATCGGCGACCGGCGCGATGGTCTGCGGGTTGTCGGTGGCGGCCGCGTTCTGCGCGTCGGCCGGGGTGATCTGGCCGGGTGCGTCGCCGATCTCGGCCGGCTGCGGCGGCCACAGGAAACGTTCGATGCGGTGGAAGCCGGTGAACGGCTGGGCGCCGTCCTCGGTGTCGTCCCACCGCATGTCGATGGCGGGGTCGAGGTCGGGGAAGGATTCGGCGACGGGCTCGATGCGTTCGTACGGTGTGCGTGCGAGTCCGAACTGGGCGCGCGCGGCGTCGCGGTCGCCTGCCTTGACGCTGCCGACGAAGGCGGTCACCTGTGCGTGCAGGGTGTTGAGCTGGTTGCGGACGTACTCGAGGTACTGGCCCTTGGCGGCGGTCACGTCCGCGGGCACGTCGGCCTTTTCCTTGCGATCGCCGCCGACGGTGAGTTCGGTGCGGATGCCGGTTCCGACCATGCCCGGTTTGCAGGCCACCGTGTAGGTGCCGGGTTCGACGATCTCCACGCTGAGGTTGCCCGACAGTCCGGGACCGATGTTCTCGACCTCGCCGAGTACGCGGTTGTTGGTGCCGTACACGTAGAACTCGGTGACCTTGTCGCCGGAGTTGGTGACGGCGAAATCGACGTTGCCCGTGGTCGCCTCCGTGCTCGCGAGGTCGCATGCATCGTTGGTGGACGTGACCGTGATCGCACCGTCCGAGGTGGCCTTCTGGGTACAGCCGGCCAGCAGCACGGGTGACACGAGTGCCACGACCGCGCCGGCGGCCATCACGGTTCTGCGATTCACTGAGGGTTCCTTTCGGTTGCGGCTTCCGCGGATGCGGGGTTCTGCGTGGTCGTCGAGCCCGGAGCGGAGGCGGCGGGGGAGACCTGGGGAGCCGGGCTCAGTTGCCGCCGGCAGAAGATCGTCAGTACGACGGCCACGTAGGTGACCCACGCGACGACCTGAAGGACGGTGGGGTCGGGCCGGAAGTTGAAGATGCCGCCGAGCACGGTGCCGTACCAGGACGACGCGTCGTATCCCCCGGAGACGTCGAAGGCCACCGCCCCGTGCCCGGGTAGCCACCCGACGGTCTGCAGGGCGCCGACGCCGTAGGTGAGGATCCCGGCCGCCACGAAGATCAGGAAGATGCCGGTGTAGATGAAGAACAACCGCAGATCCAGTCGGATCGCGCCGAGGTAGATCAGCACGGTCAGTGCGACCGCGGCCACGACCCCGAGCAGCAGGCCGATCAACGGCCACACTCCGCCGGAAACGCTCTCGGCATAACCGACCATCAGCAACGCGGTCTCGAACCCCTCGCGCCCGACGGCGAGGAACGCCAGTCCCATCACCGAGGCCCGACCGGCGACGAGCGCCCGCGACATCCCGCTCTTGAGATCGGCGGAGATGTGCCGGGCGGCCTTGCTCATCCACAGCACCATGAACGTCACGATCCCGACCGCGACCAGCGAGGCGACCCCGGCGATGGTCTCGGCCGCGAGCGGGGTCATGGTGGACGTGCCGAAGTGGATCACCAGGAACACCACGACGACCATCGCCACCGCGGCGGCCACACCCGACCAGATCCACTTGAGCGCGTCTCGTCGTCCGGTCTTCACCACGTAGGCGACGAGAACCATGACCACGATGCCGGTTTCGAGCCCTTCGCGTAATCCGATCAAACCGCTGCCGAACATCTGCGTGAACGTCGAGGGCGCGTCGCTCGCTGCTGCGAACAGGCCGCCGTCCGATACGACCAGTGTCACGAAGCCTTCCCTCCCGGTTCGGTGGCGCCGCAGGTTCGCTGAGGCTAACCACACCGAAGGTTAGACCCGAAAGGGTCTCCGGCATAGGGCATATCGGCTCACACGGCCGCCCGCACACCCGGATTCGGTCCCGGCCAGGACTTTTGCGCACGGTGATTTGATGTCGTCTGGCTGTGCGGTGGGCGGATTGTCGGAATCGGCCCGCGTGGGTGGGGCCCGGGACGGGAATCGTCTGCGTCATCATGGGTGGATGCTCTCCTCACCCGATGCCGCGCGCCGCGACAACGTGATCCTGGTGCACTGGCACGATCTCGGTCGCCATCTGCGGTGTTACGGCGCCGACGGCGTCGAGAGTCCCGTGCTCGACGACCTCGCCGCGTCCGGTATCCGGTTCGCCGACGCGCACGCGACGGCGCCCCTCTGCTCGCCCGCCCGCGGTTCCCTGTTCACCGGGCGCTATCCGCACGGCAACGGTCTCGTCGGCCTCGCACACCACGGCTTCGAGTACTTCCCGGACGTGCAGACCCTCCCGGCGCTCCTCGGTGGCGCCGGGTATCGATCGGCGCTCTTCGGGATGCAGCACGAGAGCGCCGACCCGGGCCGGCTCGGCTTCGACTCGGTGGACGTGTCGGATTCGCGATGCGACTACGTGGTCGACCGCTCCCAGGACTGGTTGCGGCGTCATGCCCACGACGATCGGCCGTTCTTCCTGACCGCGGGCTTCTTCGAGACGCATCGGCCCTACCCGGCCGACGAGTACAAACCTGCCGACACCAGCACCATCGCCGTACCCGGCTTCCTGCCGGACACCGACGACGTCCGCGATGACCTGGCGGGTCTGCACGGGTCGATCACCAAGGCCGACGCCGCCGTGGGCCGGCTTCTCGACACCGTGGCCGAACTGGGCCTCGATGACTCCACCTGGATCGTGTTCGTCACCGACCACGGCCTGGCCTTTCCGCGCGCCAAGTCGACGCTGTATGCCGAGGGCACCGGGGTGGCGCTGATCATGCGGCCGCCCGCGCGGCTCGGCATCGCACCGACGGTCTACGACGACCTGTTCTCCGGAGTGGACCTCACCCCGACACTGCTGGAGTTGGTGGGTCTGGACATCCCGGAGGCAGTCGACGGAGACTCGCACGCCGCGGCGCTCGCGGGCGCGGCAGACGCCGCGGTCCGGACCGAGGTGTTCACCGAGAAGACGTACCACGATGCCTTCGATCCGATCCGGGCCGTGCGCACGAAGGAGTTCAGCTACATCGAGAACTACGCGGCGCGACCGGCGCTGCTGCTCCCGCTCGACATCGCCGACAGCCTGTCCGCGCGATCGCTGGATCAGCAAGAAGTGCAACGGGATCGGCCCCGCGCCGAACTCTACGACCTGCGTTCCGATCCCCATGAGCGCAACAATGTCGCCGACGACCCGTCCTACGCCCGGATCCGGTCCGATCTCGCGCGAGCACTGGTGGACTGGCGGGCGCGCACCGGTGACGAGCTACCCGACGACGCCACCGGAACGGCGATCGCACAGGCCTTCATGGACGCATTCCACGCCAAGGCGGCGCAGGTCGCGAGTGAGGAGGAGGCGTTGCCGTCGCGGCGTCCGCTGGGCGCGCGGCGCGAGCTGGCCGGCGACATCACGTCGGGCGAGGGCTGAGCGGCGCGCCGCGAGAACTCCTCGACTCGGACACCGCGGTCCTGACCCTGCACAGCGGCGTTCCGGTGTCAATGGTTTCGACCCTCTTGCGCGTAAAAGGCCAGCTTGCGGTGGGTTTCCGGCTCGCTAGACTCATCGTTCATGTCACTGACGTCCTCAGCGGGACCGGCAAACTATCTGGTGTGCGCGAGCCAGCGCAGCGGCAGCACGCTGCTGGTGGAGTCGCTCGCCGCCACCGGCGTCGCGGGTCGTCCGGAGGAGTTCTTCCAGTACTTTCCCGACTCGTCTCAGGCGCCGCAGCCGCGTGAATGGTTCGCCGGAGTCGCCGATCCGGCCATCGTCGAGCTGCTCGATCCACTCGACCCCGGGGTGATCGACACCCGCGATTCGGCGACGTGGCGCGCGGACGTCCGGGCCGCGGGGCGCACCCCCAACGGGGTGTGGGGTGGCAAGCTGATGTGGAACCAGACGCCGCTGCTGATCTCGCGCAGCCGCATCGCCTCGGGCGCGCTGCGCGAAGCCGTCCGGTGGTTGTTCGACGGGGCCGACCCGCTCTACGTCCATGTCCATCGTGATGATGTTGTGCCGCAGGCGGTCTCGATGTGGCGTGCGGTGCAGACCCGCGTGTGGCGCCACGACGGCTCCGACGCCGACGAGCACGACGACGCGGTGTATCACGCAGGCGGTATCGCGCACCTTGCCGGCATCCTCGTCGACCAGGAACGACAGTGGCGCAACTGGTTTGCCGCCGAGGGGATCGAACCGCTGGAGATCGAGTTCCGCGACCTGGTCAACGATCCCACGAAGGCGACCGCGCGGGTGCTGGAGAAGATCGGGCAGGACCCGGAGCTGGCGCCCCCGCCGCCGCTGAAGCCACAGTCCAATTCGCGGTCCAAGGAGTGGGCCCGACGCTATCGAGACGACGCCGAACGGAACGGATACCCACTGTGACCGCTGTAGACGAGGGCTCGCTCCATCGGGCGACCGCCGGCCGGGACCGTCCCGGCGACGACGTCGACCATGTGACCGCCATCCGGGTGCTGGAGGCCGAGGCGGTCCACATCATCCGCGAGGTCGTCGCCGAACTGGAACGGCCGGTGCTGCTGTTCTCCGGCGGCAAGGATTCCATCGTCCTGCTCCGGCTGGCCGAGAAGGCTTTTCGGCCCGCGCCGCTGCCCTTCCCGATCATGCACGTCGACACCGGGCACAATTTCGACGAGGTGATCGAGTTCCGTGACCGTCGGGTCGCGCCGACCGCGGAGAACCCCGAGGGCATCGACCTCATCGTGGCCTCGGTCCAGGAGTCCATCGACTCGGGACGAGTCGCCGAGTCCACCGACCCGTCGGGTTCGCGGAACCGCCTGCAGACGCGCACCCTGCTCGACGCACTCGAGAAGGGCGGATTCGACGCCGCCTTCGGCGGTGCCCGTCGCGACGAGGAGCGCGCCCGCGCGAAAGAGCGCATCTTCAGCTTCCGCGACGAGTTCGGCCAATGGGATCCCCGCGCGCAGCGCCCCGAGCCGTGGTCGTTGTACAACGGGCGGATCCGTCGCGGAGAATCGGTCCGAGTGTTCCCCCTCTCGAACTGGACCGAGACCGACATCTGGCGCTACATCGAACTCGAGGGCCTCGAACTCCCGTCGATCTACTTCGCCGCCGAGCGCGAGGTGTTCGACCGGGACGGCATCCTGCTCTCGGTCTCGGAGCATTCTCGCCCCCGCGAGGGCGACGAGGTACGGACCGAGTGGGTGCGGTACCGCACGGTCGGCGATCTCACGATCACCGGCGCCGTCCGGTCCACCGCGACCACCATCTCCGAGATCATCGCCGAGATCAGTGAATCCACCGTCTCCGAGCGCGGCGAGACCCGTGCCGACGACCGCACGTCCAGCGCCGCCATGGAAGACCGTAAGCGCGAAGGGTATTTCTGATGACTCTCACCTCTCCGCAGCCGGTCGTATCCGGTGGCGACCAGACCGGCACGGCCGCACGGCAATTCCTGCGCATCGCCACCGCGGGCAGCGTCGATGACGGCAAGTCGACACTGATCGGCCGGATCCTGCACGACACCGGAAGTCTGCCGACCGACCACCTCGCCGCGGTCACCGACGGCGACGGTGACATCGACCTGGCCGCCCTCTCCGACGGCCTGCGTGCCGAACGCGAGCAGGGCATCACGATCGACGTGGCCTACCGCTTCTTCTCCACGCCCACACGCAGTTACGTCCTCGCCGACACACCCGGACACGAGCGGTACACCCGCAACATGTTCACCGGGGCGTCCAATGCGCATGTCGCGATCCTGCTCGTCGACGCGCGGCACGGGTTGCTCCGGCAGACCCGCAGGCACGCGCGGATCGCGACGCTCGTCGGTGTGCCCCACGTGATCGCGGCGGTCAACAAGATCGACCTCGTCGACTACTCCGAGCACCGTTTCGACGAGATCCGCGCCGATCTCGCCGAACTCGCGGTGCAACTCGGGATCGGGGAGATCCCGGCGATCCCGGTGGCCGCCAAACACGGGGACAACGTCGTGCACCGCTCGTCGAACACGCCGTGGTACCCCGGGGCAACCCTGTTGGAGTACCTCGAGGACGTCGAACTGCACGCGCCCGCGCCGGTGACCGAGGAACTGCGCCTCCCGATCCAGTGGGTGTCGCGTCCCAGCGAGTCGAACCGGCGCACCTACACCGGCCGGCTCGCCTCCGGAACACTGCGTGTCGGTGACGAGATCGTCGTGCTGCCGTCTGGCAGTCGGTCGACCGTGACCGCACTGGACACCCTGGATCCCACGAGAGACGTTGCGGTGGCACCGCTCTCGGTCGGAATCCAGATCGACGACGACATCGACATCGGCCGCGGCGACATCATCGTCAGCGGCGCACCGGGAGCGCACGTGCCGGTCCTCGCGCGAGAGATCGACGCACACGTGTGCTGGCTGTCGAACTCGCCGCTGCGCGCCGGTGACCGCGTCGCGCTCAAACACGGTCCGTCGACGGTGCGTGCGACCGTCCAGTCGCTCGAGCGGCGCCTCGACCCGGACACCCTCATCGAACATGTCGCCCCGGGTGAACTCGTGCTCAACGACATCGGCACCGTCACGCTGCGGACGTCGTCGGTGGTGCCGGCGGATCCCTATGCGAGCAACCGGGACACGGGCGCGTTCATCCTCATCGACGAGGCGTCCAACGACACGGTCGGCGCGGGGACGATCCTCGAACCGCGCGAGGTCGTCCCCGGCAAGGCGACCCGCAACGACATCAAGTGGCATCCGAGTTCGCTGGCCCGGGCCGAACGATGGGCGCACACCGAACAGCGCGGCGCCACGGTGTGGCTCACCGGTCTGCCGGCGTCGGGCAAGTCCACGGTCGCCGTGGCACTCGAACGGGCCGTCGTCAGCCGCGGTCGCGTCGCCTATCTGCTCGACGGCGACAACATCCGGCACGGGATCTCCGACGACCTCGGCTTCTCGGCCGGTGACCGCGCGGAGAACATCCGGCGCGTCGGACACGTCGCCCGACTCTTCGCCGACGCGGGGGTCATCGCCATCGCGTCGATGGTCTCGCCGCTGCGCTCGGATCGTGAGATCGCCCGCGAACTCCACCGTGCCGCCGACCTCGACTTCATCGAGGTCCACGTGTCCACACCGGTCACCGAGTGCGAACGCCGCGACCCCAAGGGGCTCTACGAGCGTGCCCGTCGCGGCGAACTGCGCGGGCTCACCGGCATCGACGCGCCCTACGAGAGTCCCGAGAACCCCGATCTGCGATTCGACACCACCGGCGCGGACATCGACCGGCTGGCGTCGCTGATCCTCGGCGCCCTGATGGATCGCGGCATCATGGCGGGGTGAGTTGCTGTCATCCCCGAGGACCCGCGCGCGACGGCGCGGATGAGTCACCGACGGTCGAGCAGAACGGGATCCTCGGGTCCGGCCCGCACCTCGTCGAGACCGTGAGTGTCCCGGCCGGAGTCTTCGACATGGGCGATGCCTTCGGCGAGGGTTACCGCACCGACGGCGAGACGCCGGTCCACGAGGTCGAGCTCAACGCCTTCTCGATCGACACCACCGCGGTGACCAACGCCGCGTTCGCGTCCTTCGTGGCGGCGACCGGTCACCGGACCGACGCCGAGACCTTCGGCGGATCCGCGGTCTTCCACACCTACGCGACCGCCCCTGGACAGGCGGTGCCGGGCACCCCGTGGTGGCTGGCGGTCGACGGAGCATCGTGGCGACACCCGGCCGGTCCGGGCAGCACCCTCGACGGCCTGGCCGATCACCCCGTCGTCCACGTCAGCCACCGCGATGCCCAGGCCTACTGCGACTGGGCCGGACGTGCCCTGCCCACCGAGGCGCAGTGGGAGTACGCGGCCCGGGGCGGACGGCGCGGGGCACGGTACCCCTGGGGCGACGAGCCGCCCACCGCGGACGATCCGCGCTGCACCATCTTCCGCGGCGACTTCCCGAACGAGCCGACCGGCCCGGTCGGCACCACACCCGTCCGGACCTTCGAGCCCAACGGCCACGGCCTGTACCAATGCGCCGGCAACGTGTGGGAATGGTGTGCCGACAGGTTCAGCGCCCGGTACTACCGGGTGTCCGACCGCACCGATCCGTCGGGGCCGGCCCGGGGGAGCGCACGGGTTCTCCGCGGCGGCAGCCACCTGTGCCACGACTCGTACTGTCACCGCTACCGCGTCGCCGCGCGATCGCACAACACGCCGGAGTCGACGGCGAGCAACATCGGGTTCCGGACCGTGGGTCCCCGGGAAACCCGACGGGAACCGATCTCCACCGCGGTCAGTTGAGTCACCAGACTGTGTGTTGATCTTCGGGCGACCCGATCGGTTGTGCGATCGTGGTCCACCGGGCGGTTCCGCCCGGGAAAGCACCCCCGACCGGGACAGGAGTACGGCAGGAATGCGTGTGGTGGGCCGGGATGCGTCGCGTCGGGAATCGAGGCGGCGGCTCTCGTGGAAGAATGGCCTCGTGGCCTCGACGGTGGCCATCGCGTCGTCGGTGCTGCTGGCCGGTTGCATCGACCTGCCGTCGCTGAGCAGGCCGGACATCCCCGAAGGCATCCCGCCGGGGGCGGGCGTGCCCCAGCCCTACATCGACATCAACGCGCCCGGGCGGACCGCGAACAAGATGCATGATTGGGCGGTGCCGATCTCGGAGTCCACCGGTATCCCGATCATCTCCCTGCAGGCATACGGCAACGCCGCCGAGATCCAGCGTCAGCAGCACCCCGAGTGTGGCATCGCCTGGACGACGCTGGCCGGTATCGCCGGCGTCGAGAGCAAACACGGCCAGTACCGGGGATCGGAGGTGGCCGAGAACGGAGACGTCAGCCCACCCATCCGCGGCGCCAAGCTCGACGGCACGCGCGGGAACATGGAGATCCGTGACACCGACGGCGGCAAGCTCGACGGGGACCCCACCCACGACCGCGCGATGGGACCGTTCCAGTTCATCCCCGAGACGTGGAAGCGCTACGGAGTCGACGCCAGCGGCGACGGCGTCCCCGACCCGGACAACATCGACGACGCCGCCTTGTCGGCGGCCCGCTATCTCTGTGTGTCCTCCGGCAACGACATGACGAATCCGGAGGGGTGGGAGAAGGCCGTCCGGACCTACAACAACTCGATGGCCTACGTCCTCGACGTGCGCGATCACGCGAACGCCTACTCGATCAACGTCCGCTTCTGACCGCCGTCGGCGACGGCCGCGCCGGTTGCGCCGACCTTGTCACGTGCGGCTTCGGCGCAGCCACTAGGCTCTTGCGTATCGGCCGGCACCAGAACCGGTCGTCGTCGGCGTAGGCGGCCCCGCGGAGGCCTCGCCCCCTGGGATATCGCCGACGAACTCGTCCACCGAGATTGGGGTGCAACCGTGGCAATCATCGAGCAGGTAGGTGCGCGTGAGATTCTCGATTCGCGGGGCAACCCGACGGTCGAGGTCGAGGTCGTCCTGGACGACGGCACCTTCACCCGTGCCGCAGTGCCGTCCGGTGCGTCGACCGGCGAACACGAGGCCGTCGAGCTGCGCGACGGTGGCGAACGGTACCTGGGCAAGGGCGTCACCAAGGCCGTCGAAGGTGTCCTCGGCGACCTGGCCCCGGCCGTGATCGGTATCGAGGCCGAGGAACAGCGCCTCGTCGATCAGGCGCTGCTCGACTGCGATGGCACCCCCGACAAGAGCCGCATCGGCGCCAACGCGCTGCTCGGTGTCTCTCTCGCGGTCGCCAAGGGCGCCGCCGAATCGGCCGGGCTGCCGCTGTTCCGCTACATCGGCGGACCGAATGCCCACATCCTGCCGGTGCCGATGATGAACATCATCAACGGCGGTGAGCACGCCGACAACGGCATCGACTTCCAGGAATTCATGATCGCCCCGGTCGGCGCGCCGACCTTCAAGGAAGCACTCCGTTGCGGCGCCGAGGTGTACCACGCTCTCAAGGGTGTCCTGGGCAAGCAGGGCATGAGCACCGCCCTCGGTGACGAGGGCGGCTTCGCCCCCGACCTGCCGAACACCGAGGCGGCCATCGCGGTCATCGGCGAGGCGGTCGGCAAGGCCGGCTACAACTTCGGCCGTGACGTCGTCATCGCGCTCGACGCCGCGGCGACCGAGTTCTTCTCCAACGCTGCCTACAAGCTCGAGGGCAAGGAACTGGGCGCCGATGAGATGGTCTCGTTCTACGAGAAACTGATCAGCGACTTCCCGATCGTCTCGATCGAGGACGGACTGTCCGAGGACGACTGGGACGGCTGGGCCAAGCTGACCGAGTCGATCGGCGATCGCGTGCAGCTCGTCGGCGACGACCTGTTCGTGACCAACCCCGAGCGTCTCGAGGAGGGCATCTCCAAGGGCATCGCGAACGCGCTGCTGGTGAAGGTCAATCAGATCGGCACGCTGACCGAGACCCTCGACGCCGTCGCGCTCGCGCACAACAACGGCTACAAGACGATGATGAGCCACCGGTCGGGCGAGACCGAGGACACCACCATCGCCGACCTCGCGGTCGCCTGCAGCTGCGGTCAGATCAAGACCGGTGCGCCCGCTCGTTCCGAGCGGGTCGCCAAGTACAACCAGCTGCTGCGCATCGAGGAAGGACTGGGTGACGCGGCACGGTACGCGGGCGACCTCGCCTTCCCGCGTTTCTCGTTTGGTTCGTGATTAGCTGTCTGCATGGCTTCGCAGCGACGTCACCGCGGTGACGGGCGTCAGCGTGGGCGCGATCGTCGGGTAGACGCGCGCTCACGCGAACGCGCCCGTCGCACGCGGCGGCACGCTCGCCCGACCCAGCCCGTGTCGTCCGACGACATGGTCGAGGCCGTCGAGCAGGAGGTCCACGCCGACCCTGCCCCGCCGACCGCCGACGACGCCTTGGATGCCGACACCTCGGACGCCGGCACCCCTCGTGTCGCACGGGAGCGTTCGCCGCGGAACCGGCGCCGCCCCGCCCGCAACGGACTCGGTGCTCGCCTGCGGGGAATCGCGATGACCCCCGCGAGCCTCGCGACACTCGTGATCACCGTCGTCGTGGTGTGCGTCGTGGCGTTGACCCTGGCGATGCCGCTGCGGACGTACTTCAGCCAGCGGTCGGAGTTCCGTCAGCTGACCGCGTCGAACGAACAGTTGCGACGCGAGGTCGCGGACTACCAGCAGAAGGTCAACGAGCAGAACGATCCCGCCTACATCGAGGCCCAGGCGCGGACACGTCTGCAGTTCGTCAAACCAGGAGAGATCCCGCTCGTGATGTTGTTCCCCGCCGACGAGGCGCGGCGCGAGGCCGCCGAACGTGCCGAGGAGCGTGCTCGCGCACCGTGGTACGGAAATCTCTGGGACACCTTGTCGACCCCACCCGGCGTGCAGTGAGCATCTCCGCGTGACCAATCCTCACCCCGACGTCTCCGCGGAGGACCTCGCGACGGTGGCCGCCCAGCTCGGGCGCGAGCCGCGGGGGGTCCTCGAGATCAGCTATCGCACACCCGACGGCAGGCCCGCCGTGGTGAAGACCGCGCCCCGGCTGCCTGACGGCACGCCGTTCCCGACCCTGTACTACCTGACCGATCCGCGTCTGACCGCCGAGGCCAGCCGCCAGGAGTCGGCCGGTGTGATGAAGGAGATGACCGCGCGCCTGCACGACGACGCGGAGCTCGCCGCCGCATACCGGAGTGCGCACGAGGACTACCTCGCCGAACGCGACGCGATCGAGCCGCTCGGGACCGACTTCACCGGCGGGGGCATGCCGGATCGGGTGAAGTGCCTCCACGTCCTGATCGCGCACTCACTGGCCAAGGGCCCGGGGCTGAACCCGTTCGGCGACGAGGCGGTGGCGCTCGCAGCCGCGAACGGGTTGCGCGGCACCGCGATCCCGGCAGACTGGCCCGAGCCGGCCGACCCCGCAGGGGACGGCGGGTGAGCGTCGTCGGCGCCGTGGACTGCGGCACCAACTCGATCCGATTGCTGGTGGCGAAGCCGGGACCGGACGGGACTCTGATCGATCTCCATCGTGAGATGCGGGTCGTCCGACTGGGTTACGGCGTGGACGCGACCGGGATGTTCGCCGCCGAGTCGATCGAACGGACGCGGGTCGCACTGAGTGACTACGTCGACACGATGGAATCGCTCGGCGTCGAGCGGGTACGGATGGTCGCGACGTCGGCGACCCGCGATGCGTCGAACCGCGACGAGTTCTTCGCGATGACCGCCGATCTGCTCGGCTGCGTGTCCACGGGCGCCATCGCCGAGGTCATCACCGGTGACGAGGAAGCGCGGCTGTCGTTCCGCGGCGCCGTCGGCGAATTGGATTCGGCAGCTGGGCCTTTCGTGGTCACCGATCTCGGTGGCGGCTCGACGGAGGTGGTGCTCGGCGATGCCGACGGAGTGACCGCGGCGCACTCGGCCGACATCGGATGTGTCCGTCTGACCGAGCGGGCGCTGCCCTCGGATCCGCCGACTCCCGAGGAGTTGGCGGAGGCGACCGAATTCGCGCGCACACGTCTGGCCGAGGCCTTTGCCGCGGTACCGGTGGAGTCGGCGCGCACGTGGGTCGGCGTCGCCGGGACGATGACGACGCTGGCCGCGCTCGGCGCCGGCCTCCCCGAATACGACTCCGACAAGATCCATCTGTCGAGGATCTCGCTGCCCGAACTCGATCGGGTCTGCCGGAACCTGATCGGGATGACACGCGCCGACCGCGCAGCGTTGGGGCCCATGCACCCCGGCCGCGTCGACGTGATCGGCGGGGGTGCTCTGGTGACCCTCGAGCTCGCGAGAGTGCTGTCCGCGCGGGCCGGCATCACCGAATTGGTCGTGAGCGAGCACGACATCCTCGACGGAATCGCGATGGGAATCCTCGACTGAGTACCCAGCAACCCGGTTACCATGCGACACATGGCATATAACCTGCGTTGCCCCTGTGGCGAGTCCATCACGGCTCTCGAGACCGACTTCGTGCCGGCTGTCCAGGCCCACCTCGCGGCCGAACACCCCGGTCGCGACTACAGCGAGACCGAGATCATGATGATGGCCATGACGGTTCCGGACCGCTCGGTGAAGTCGGACGGCTGAACCGGCCACCTGAAACGACGAACGGCCGTGCCCACCACCTCGCGGGTGGTGGGCACGGCCGTTGGTGATGAATGGCGCTAGACGGCGGCCGGATTGCGGAGCGAGATGTTGTTGCACGCCTCGCAGACGGACTCGGGGATGACGCCGCGGCGCTGCAGGAATCCGAAGATGGTGCATCCCAGGCAGAAGCCGAAGACGGCCTCGAGGGTCGCGGCTGCGATCAGGACGCCCGTGGTGATCTGAGCGGCCAACCCGTAGCCGAGCAGGCTCAGCACGAATGCGGTGGCGCTGACGACGAGTCCGATGGTCTGTGCGAACCGTTTGGGCGGCCCCGGTACCAGTTTCTCCTTACGGATGACCTTGGGCACGAGCACGCGCACCGAGAGCTGTCCGAATGGCGAGAGGGTGGGCCCCGACGCCACGCGCAGGACGAATCCGAGGGCCAGGATTCCGTACAGCACGGGGGTGTCCACCGCGACCGCGACGATGGCGAGGACGACGACGAGACCCGCGGTGGACCGCGCGGCATAGTCGTTGACCGGGTTCGGGAACGTGAGTACAGAGCGCACCGACATCGGGCGACAACCTCCGGAAGAGCAGGGACAACCGCCGACCAAGGTACGTGCGGTCGTCGCTGCGGGCAACGATTGTGCCCAGGGTGATCCGATCAGCCGGGGTCAGGACCCCGCGGTCGGATCCATCCGCGGCTCCGAGGCCGCGACATCGCGCGGATCGTCGACGTCCGGTTCGTCCTTGTCGGTCGCACCGCCGTCGGAGGCGAGATCGGCCTCCCGTGAGATTTCACCCTCCTGATCGATCCCGGCCTGCTCGCCGACGTCGATGCGGTCGGGGAGTTCGTCCATGTCCAGTCCGGTCACCTCTCTCGCCTGTTCGGATTCGGCATACGGATCCGTCGGGTCGACCTCGGTCGATGCGTCCGCGAACTCGGCATCGATGATGCCGAAGGTCTCGTCCGACCGCTCGTCGGCCTTGGCCTTGCGGGCGGCCTCGCGCATCTCGAACCCGTCGGTCACGATCTCACCGATCTCGCGGGTCACGCCTGCTACGGCGCCGGTGATGATCGTTGCGATCCGGCCGACGTGCGTGGCCGTGGACTCGATCAATTCCTGGAACAGATCCTTGTTGCGTTCGATGCTGTCGACCATCGCTGTGGGAATCCCCCTGGAGGAGTTGGTTGCGGCACAAAGCCTCGATCGGTGTGTCCCGAGGCTACCCCCGGGACACACCGATCAAACAGGCTCAGGCGACCGACGCGGGCTTCTCACGCTCGACGATCACCGTCAGATCATCGTCGTCGCGGGTCATCCAGTTGGGCAGCGACAGCTTGGCGATCTTCTTCCAGGTCGACGCGAGCTGGTGGCTCAGGGACCCGGTGTTGTAGGGCAGCCCGTAGCGCTCGCAGATCTCCCGGACCTCTGCGGACATCTCGGGGTAGCGGCTGGCCGGGATGTCGGGGAACAGGTGGTGCTCGATCTGGTGGGACAGGTTGCCGCTCATGATGTGGAACAGCTGACTCCCGGTGATGTTCGCCGAACCGAGCATCTGCCGCAGGTACCACTGGCCGCGCGTCTCGTTCTGGCATTCCTCCGACGTGAATGTCTGGGCGCCGGTCGGGAAGTGGCCGCAGAAGATGATCGAGTAGGTCCACACGTTGCGCACGAGATTCGCGGTCGCGTTACCGACGAGGGTCGGGACGAACAACGGGCCGGTGAGCGCCGGGAACACCACGTAGTCCTTCAGGACCTGGCGACCGGCCTTGCGCCACATGCCTTTCACGAGGCCCTTGATGTCGCTCCACTTGCGCTTGCCGGTGATGACGTTCTCGGCTTCGAGGTCGTGCAGCATGACGCCCCACTCGAACAGCAGCATCAGTGCGGTCGCGTACCCGAGGTTCCCCAGGTAGTAGGGGTTCCACTTCTGATCGCGGGCCATGCGCAGGATGCCGTAGCCGATGTCGCGGTCCTCACCGAGGATGTTGGTGAAGGTGTGGTGTAGGTAGTTGTGACTGTGCTTCCACTGGTCGGCCGGACAGACGGTGTCCCACTCGAATTCGCGGGAGTTGTAGGTGTCCTCGCGCATCCAGTCGTACTGGCCGTGCATGACGTTGTGGCCGATCTCCATGTTGTCGAGGATCTTCGACACGGAGAGCGCGCCGACCGCGGCGATCCAGGCCGGCGGGAAGAACCCGAGATACATGAGTGCGCGCCCGCCGATCTCGAAGCCGCGCTGGGCGCGGATCACCGAGTACAGGTAGTCGCGGTCTTTCTGGCCGAGGTCGGCGACGATGCGGGCACGCAGGGCGTCGAGGTCCTTCCCGAGCGCTTCGACCTGCTCGTAGGACAGCACGACGGTGTTCGGGTCGTTCGCGACGGTGTCGTCGGCGCCGACTCGGTGCAGCGCGGGCAGGTTGTCACCGATGGTGGTCTCGAGGTCACGGCTGATGTCGATGGTCATGGCAATGCCTCCTTCTGGGAGAGGAGATGTGGCTGGGGAGGGTGGATCTGTGGGGGTGTCAGCTCGCGGACATCAGATCTCGATGTCGACGGAGCCGACCGGGGCGCTGATGCACAGCTGGATCTGGGTGTCGGATTCGTCGTCGACCTCGCCGGTCAGGACGTTGCGGGTGCATCCGGACTTCTTCGTCGCGACACAGGAGAAGCAGATGCCCATCCGGCACCCGGACTCGGGCGTGAGTCCGGCGGACTCGGCCTGGTCGAGGATCGGACGGCCGTCGTTGGCCGCCGATGTCCCCGATGTGGAGAACGTGACCTCGCCCTCGACGGAGTCTGGGTCGACGGCCGGGACGATTGGAGCGAAGGCCTCGCTGTGCAGCGGCTGCGAGATCTCGAGTTCCGCGTGTGCCCGGGCGACCTCGTCCATCAGCGTGGCCGGGCCGCAGACGAAGACGTCGGCGTCGGAGAGTCCGGGGATTCCGTCGAGGTGCGCGGCGGTGAAGTGTCCGTCGGCCTCGTCGCGCGTGTGGTGCAGGCGCAGATCGAACCGTGGATGCGCGGCGGCGAGCTCACGGAGTTCCGTGCCGTAGGCGACGTCGGCCGGGGTGCGCGCGTAGTGCACGAACGTGATCGGTCCGGCGTACTGTCGGGCGACGAGTGTTCTCGCCATTGAGAGTACAGGTGTAATCCCACTGCCGCCGCTGACGAAGACCGCCGAGGTCGGATCGGTCTCCGGCAGCACGAAGTCACCGCTCGCGGCGGACAGTCCGACGACGTCGCCGGCGCGGGCGTGCTCGCGCAGGTGAGTGGACACGAAGCCGTCGTCGTGGGCGGTGATCGTCAGTTCGATGTCGCCGTCCGGGCCCGCGGCGGCATTGGCCGGCGAGAAACAGCGCGTGTGGCGGACGCCGTCGATGACGACCTTGAGCTGCACGAACTGGCCCGCTTCATGGCCTTGCCACTGCCGGGTGGGACGAATGGTGAGTCGGACGGTGCGCGACGTGGGCCGCTCGACGCGGGTGATCTCGCCGCGCAGGTCGCGCCAGGTGATCATCGGGTCGAGAAGTTCGAGATAGCGGTCGACCGGATGCGGCGAGAGTGCGGCTTCGACGATCGAACCGACCAGACGGCTCCACCGGCCGGGCGTGGCGTCGGCGTCGGCGCGGGTCTGGTCCTGGGGTGTGCGGATGCTCATGGGCTGGGCTCCGTTCGGTTCATTTCGGTGTACATGTGTACACCGGCAAGTGTGACATGCGGTGGTCGGTGATCGTCAAGGGTTCACCGTTGTGACTGCCGTCACCCCGGCTCTCGGCCGGTTCGCGGCGGTCCTCGGCAGGACGCATAGACTCGGGTGCGTGACACGCACGCGAGAGCCGGGTCGACGCGATGCTCAGACGCGTGCGGACCGCAAGAACCAGACGCGCCAGGCGCTGCTGGACACCACGCGGTCACTGGTCGGTGAGCGCAGCTTCGGCAGCATCAGCCTCCGCGAGGTCGCCCGCGGCGCCGGGATCGTGCCGACTGCCTTCTATCGCCACTTCGCGTCGATGGAAGATCTCGGGGTCACCGTCGTCGAGGACTCGATGCGCGTCCTACGCCGGGCGCTGCGTGACGGTCGACGCGACCTGGCGGCGCGCGAGGCCCTGCCGACCGCGCAGAACTCGCTCGCGATCCTGCTGCGACATGTGCGCGAGAACGAATCGCAGTTCCGGTTCCTGGTGCGGGAACAGCACGGCGGCATCGCCGAGATCCGGCGCGCGATCGACACCGAACTCCGGCTGTTCTCCAAAGAGCTCGCGATCGATCTCGCGCGTATCCCCGACCTGTCGCGCTGGCAGCCCGACGACCTCGAACTCGCGGCGGAACTGATCGTCGTCATCATGCTCACCGCCGTGGCCGATCTGCTCGACGGGGAGTACCGCGGCCGTGGCGCGGAGCAGGAGATCGTCGAACGCACCGAGCGGCAGCTCGTGATGGTCTTTCTCGGCATGGGCCAGTGGCGCCCGTCGACCGACTGACCTGCGAGAACACATCGTCTAGCTGGCCGGACCCGCGGTTGTCGATTTGCCCTCAGGGCGATTTCAACTGTGGTCCGTCGTCGTGATGGTGCCCGACACTGGGCCGAGACACCGTGGCGGCCCTCTCTGAGAACGAGAATCGTGGCGGTGTCGTGCTCGCTCTCTGCCGTCTCGACCGAAAGGTGCCCTCGCGGTGTCTCTGCATTTTCACTGGTTCCTGCCCACCTACGGCGACTCGCGCAACCTGATCGCCGGCGGACACGGCAGCCAGATGACGGGGGACCGCCCGGCCGATCTGCGATACGTCAAGCAACTCGCCGGTGCCGCCGAGGCCAACGGCTTCGAGGCGGTCCTGACCCCGGCCGGGCTGTGGTGTGAGGACGCCTGGCTGACCACGGCCGCACTGATCGACGCCACCGAGAGCCTCAAGTTCCTGGTGGCGTTCCGGCCCGGACTCATCTCGCCGACACTGGCAGCGCAGATGGCCGCCACGTTCCAATGGCATTCGCAGGGCCGTCTGCTGGTCAACGTCGTGACCGGTGGCGAGTCGAGTGAGCAGCGCGCCTTCGGCGACTTCCTGGCGAAGAACGCGCGGTACGAGCGCTGCGACGAGTACCTGGAGATCATCCGGCGGCTCTGGACCGAGGACGCGCCCGTCGACGTGGTGGGGAAGTACCTCCGCGTCGAAGGTGCGCAGCTCGGCCGCCGCCCCGATCCGACGCCGGAGATCTTCTTCGGCGGGTCCTCGCCGGCCGCCGGCGACGTCGCGGCCAAACACGCCGACACCTACCTCACCTGGGGTGAGCGTCCGGACGCGGTCGCCGAGAAGATCGCCTGGGTCAACGGCCTCGCCGCCGCGCAGGGCCGCGAGCTCTCCCACGGCATCCGGTTCCACGTGATCGCCCGCGAGACGTCCGAGCAGGCCTGGGCCGAGGCGGCTCGTCTGCTCGGTGCGCTCGACCCCGCGCAGGTCGCCACCGCTCAGCAGAATCTGGCGCGCTCGGAGTCCGAGGGGCAGCGGCGTATGTCCGAACTCCACGGTCGTGGAACCGGTTTCGCCGACCACAACGATCCGCACTCGCTGGAGATCCACCCCGGCGTGTGGGCCGGGGTCGGGCTGGTCCGTGGTGGTGCCGGTACCGCTCTGGTCGGTTCGTACGACGAGGTGGCCGCACTCATCGCCGAATACGCCGCGCTCGGACTCGACCATTTCATCCTGTCCGGCTATCCGCACCTCGAAGAGGCATACCACTTCGGCGACGGGGTCCGGCCCGCTCTCGCCCGGCTGGGCCTGCTCGACCCGGCGTCGGCCGGCCCGTCCGAGGCCGTGCGGACCGCATTCCTGCCGCGCCTGCAGGCCGCATCATCCTGAGCGACAACCTGTTTCACTCTCACCACGTCCCTTCTCGCCCATTTCACCGACACCTCGCGGAGGTAGCCATGTCCACCGAGTCCATCGCGGATCAGATCAAATTCGCCTACTGGGTGCCCAATGTCAGCGGCGGGCTGGTCACCAGCACCATCGAGCAGCGCACCGGCTGGGACTACGACTACAACGTCAAACTCGCGCAGACCGCCGAGAACAACGGGTTCGAATACGCGCTGTCACAGGTGCGGTACGAGGCGAGCTACGGAGCCGAATACCAGCACGAGAGCACCAGTTTCAGCCTCGCCCTGCTACTCGCCACCCAGCGATTGAAGGTCATCGCGGCGGTGCACCCGGGACTCTGGCATCCGGCCGTGCTGGCCAAGCTCGGCGCGACCGCCGACCATCTGTCCAAGGGCCGCTTCGCGATCAACGTCGTCAGCGGCTGGTTCAAGGACGAGTTCACCCATCTCGGCGAGCCGTGGCTCGAGCACGACGAGCGGTATCGGCGCAGCGGCGAGTTCCTCGAGGTGATCCGCAAGATCTGGACCGAGGACGAGGTCGACTACCGCGGTGACTTCTACCGGATCCACGACTTCACGCTGAAGCCCAAGCCGCTCAACACCCCTGAGCGTCCGAACCCGGAGTTGTTCCAGGGCGGGAACTCGTCGGCCGCCCGCAACAACGGCGGTCGCTACGCGGACTGGTACTTCTCCAACGGCAAGGACTTCGACGGCGTCACCGAACAACTCGACGACCTCCGCGCCGTCGCACGCGCTCACGAGCGCGAGGTGAAGTTCGGGCTCAACGGCTTCATCATCGCGCGCGACACCGAGAAGGAGGCCCGCGACACCCTGCGCGAGATCGTCGAGAAGGCGAATCGTCCGGCGGTGGAGGGCTTCCGGGACGCCGTGCAGCAGGCCGGCAACTCCACCGGCGACAAGAAGGGCATGTGGGCCGACTCCTCGTTCGAGGACCTCGTCCAGTACAACGACGGCTTCCGCACGCAACTGATCGGTACCCCGGAGCAGGTGGCCGAGCGCATCGTCGCCTACAAGCGTCTGGGCGTCGACCTCATCCTCGGCGGCTTCCTGCACTTCCAGAAGGAGATCGAGTACTTCGGGGAAAAGGTCCTTCCCCTGGTCCGTGAGATCGAGGGCGCCCAGAGCGAGTCATCTCGGACTGCTGCGGGAGTGGCGTGACCGCAGTGAGCCAGGGCCGACGGTCCGCGACGCGAATCGGGACCGACGCCGAGGCGTTGTCCGTGGCCCGCGAACTGGCCGCAGAGTTCGCGGTCGGGGCGGCCGAACGGGACCGCGAGCGGCGGTTGCCCCATGCCGAGATCGATCGGCTCTCGGAGTCCGGTCTGCTGGCGCTCACCGTCCCCGCCCGTTTCGGGGGTCTCGACGTGCGGCCCAGCGTGCTGGCGGAGGTGGTGTCGATCCTGGCCGCGGCGGACGCGAGCATCGCGCAGATCCCGCACAGCCACTTCGTCTACCTCAACCTCGTCCGGCTGTCGGCAGGACCGGCGTTGCAGGAGCGGATCTTCACCGACGTGCTCGGCGGCGGGCGGGTGGCCAATGCCCAGTCCGAGCGGGGCGGCAAGACCATCGCCGACATCTCGACGCGGTTGAGCCCGGTGGGGGAGGGCTCCCCGACGCGATTCGTCCTCGACGGTGAGAAGTTCTATTGCACCGGATCACTTTTCGCAGACACCCTGGCCGTCCTCGCGAAATCGGACGTCGCCGTCGGCGACCTCGTGCCCGGGGAGTACGTCGCGTTCATCCCGGCCGACGCCGCCGGCGTGGAGATCGTCGATGACTGGGATGCCGTGGGGCAGCGCACGACCGGTTCGGGGACCGTCCGCTTCACCGGGGTGACAGTGGGGGTCGAAGATCTGGTGGCGCGCGCACCGGCCACGTCCACACCCACCGGGTACGGCGCGTTCGCCCAGTTGCTGCATGTGGCGATCGACGTCGGGATCGCGCGGGGTGCGCTGCGGGAGGCGGCCGAGTTCGTGCGCACCAAGTCACGGCCGTGGTTCGAGGCCGAGGTCGATCGCGCCGTCGACGATCCGCTCGTGGTCCAGCGATTCGGCGAGCTGGAGGTCGATGTGGCGACCGCCGAGGCGACTCTTGCGGCCGCCGGCCGTCGGGTCGACACGGCCGTGGGTGCGGCGTCGGGGGAGTCGGGTCGCGCCGGCGTCGACGCGTCGCTTGCCGTCGCCGAGGCGTCGATCGCCGTCGCCACGGCCAAGGCGGTCGCCGATCGGGTTGCCACGCCGGTGGCCTCGGCGCTGTTCGAGGTGAGCGGAACCCGCAGTGCCGCAGCCGGGAGCGGTCTCGACCGCTACTGGCGTGACGCCCGCACTCACACGCTCCACGATCCGGTCCGCTGGAAGTACCAGCACATCGGCCGTTGGGTGCTGCGCGGCGAGGAGCCGCCCCTGCACGGCGTGATCTGATCGATCGGTCTCAGAGGTATGTGCCGACGTGCGATATGGCCTTCTTCGGTGTCTTCGCGTTGAAACCGTCGCCGATCGCCCGGAGCTTCCATTCGCCGCCGTCGCGGGAGATGACAGCCATCGCGACGGCGGTGAACGGCATACCGCCCTTGAGGGTGTAGCGGGCCAGCTCGGCCGAGGTCGTCTCGTCGACGAGACGGCAGTAGGCGTTCTCGATCTTCTCGAATGTGTGGCCCCGGTAGGACGTGACGATGAACATCAACGCGTCGATCTGGGGTGGGACCGATTGCAGCGCAACGCGGATGACCTCGTCGTCGCCCTCGCCCTCGCCGGTGAGGTTGTCCCCGGAATGTAGGATCGAACGGTTCTTGCTGTTGAGATGGCCGTAGTAGACGGTCTCCACGCACTTCCCACCCGAGAACATGAGCACCGAGGCGTCGAGATCGATCGAGCCGCCCCGGCCGAATCCGCCGCGTACCGGGTCCCATCCCAACCCCATCTGGATGTCGGTGAGCGCCACGCCGCCTTCTTTGCGGAGGGTCACCCGCTGCCCTTTGGTCAGGCTGACGGGCGCGCCCTTGCGGAGACTGATCTCCGGGGACGACGGCGGGGCCGGGGGTTGCGGCACCGCGGCGGGCTGCGGCGGGGTGGCCGGGGGTGCCGGGGGCGGCGTGGGCGCAGCCGGACGTGAGTAGCTGACCGGCGCCGGCGGGGCGGGTGCAGCGTGCGGTTCGTCGTCGACGCTCACGCCGTGGTCACGGACGAGGTCGGCGAAACCACCGGCGTATCCCTGCCCGACCGCACGAACCTTCCAGTCGTCGTGTCGGCGGTACACCTCGAGCGCGACGACAACGGACTCACTGGTGAGACCGGTGATGGTGAAGTCATACAGAGGGCGGCCGGCGGCGTCGGTGACCCGCGCAACCGGCGGTGCGAACCGGCCGAAGGTCGACGACGCGTCGTCGAGGGTGATCACCGCGCGCACCGCATCGATGTCCGCTGGAATCCCGGTCGTCGAGACGTACAGTTGCGCACCACCTCCCGGAGCCTGCTGCAACCGGACGCCCGGTCCCGAGGGCTGGTTGTAGAAGACGAAGTCGTCGTCGGTGCGTACGACGCCACGGTCGGTCACCAGCAGCGCCGATAGGTCGGCGGCGGTCGCGAGATCCACGGAGACGATGACATCGGGGGTCGGCAACGGGCCGTTCTGGCCTTTGGTCAGAGCAGACATGTCCGGGCGGTTCCTCACATGAGTCGGGGCGCCTGGCGCCGGGAGCGGAGCGAGCGGGCCGGTTCCGCCTCGCGCCGGGAGCGGAGCGAGCGGGCCGAATACGGACAGCGTAGTCATGTGAGGCGGCCATGCGAGGCCACGCCTTCGGGCGCCCGACGCGATGTCCCGGCGGGGAAGTTGCAATCGAGCGGCCGACAGACGGTGTCCGATTGGGGGCATATGCTCCTGCGTATGGCTGGGAGTCGGGTCAACACACAGTTCGGGCCGTACCGCCTCGACGAGTTGCTGGGCCGCGGTGGGATGGGCGAGGTCTACCGCGCATACGACACGACCAAGGATCGGGTCGTCGCGCTCAAGCTGCTCAATCCCGGACTGGCCCACGATCCGATGTACCAGGAGCGGTTTCGCCGCGAATCGCATGCCGCGGCACGGCTCGGGGAGCCCCACGTCATCCCGATTCACGACTGGGGTGAGATCGACGGGGTGCTGTTCATCGACATGCGCCTGGTCGCGGGCGAGGATCTGCGCGCGCTTCTGACGCAGAACACCCGGCTCGCCCCTGAACGCGCGGTGTCGATCGTCGAGCAGGTGGCCGCAGCGCTCGACGCCGCGCATTCCGAGGGGCTCGTGCACCGCGACATCAAGCCGGAGAACATCCTGGTCGGCGCCAACGACTTCGCCTACCTCGTCGATTTCGGTATCGCGCACGCTGCCGAGGACACCCACCTCACCCAGACCGGTACGGCGGTCGGGTCGATCGCCTACATGGCGCCGGAGCTCTTCGACGCCGCGCAGGTCAGCGCTGCCAGCGACATCTACGCCCTGGCATGTGTCCTCTTCGAGTGTCTGACCGGCCGCGTGCCGCACCCGGCGAAGACGGTGAGCGCGGCCATCAAGGCGGCGGTGCTGTCACCGCCGCCATCACCCAGTGCGGTCAACGCCGACGTACCGCCCGCGATGGACGAGGTGATCCGCACGGCCCTGGCCGCCGACCCCGCGGTGCGCCACGGCTCCGCGCTCGCGCTCGCCCGGGCGGCCCGCGCCGCTCTCGCCGGGGGCGTGGACGATGTCCGGTCGGGGCCGATCCTCGTCAAGCCGGCGCCCGCAGCGCCGGAGGCGCCGACCGGTGTCGTGCGTGCGCCGGACACGGTCATCGCGCCCACCGACCCGGTGTACGAACCGACCCTCGTACGGCACACGACGGGTCCTGAGGCGGGAGCCGGGACCACGCAGCTCTCCGGCCCGCAGCAGCTCTCCGGCCCGCAGCAGCTCTCCGGCCCGCAGCAGTTCTCGGGCCCGCACGGTTACGCGCCGCCGCAGCACTATTCGGGTGCCCAGTACCTCGGGGGTCGGGATCAGGGGTATCCGCCAGGCTTCTCGGGTCCGCACGAGGGGGCCTCGGCGTACGGACCACCCGGGTATCCGCCCGCATACCCGCCGGCCCAGCGCCGCTCGGTCGCGATTCCGGTGCTGATCGCCTTGATCGCGGTGGCGCTCGTCGGGCTCGCCGTCCTCGGCGGCGTCCTGATCGCGGGCTCGGGCGACGACACCACCACGCGGGCCGACGACGAACCGACCACGCCGACGGTGACCGAGACGGTCGCACCTCCGCCGACCGTCCAGAACGCCCCGCCGGCACCCCCGGCCCCGGCAGCGCCGCCTCCTGGCTCGAGCCCGTGCGATGCGACGGTCGGGATCGGTACCTCGGTGACCAGTTGCCCGTTCGCGTTCGCAGTCCGCGACGCCTACGCGGTGTCGGGGGCTGCGCGGTCCCCGCGCGTCGTGGTTGCGATCAGCCCGGTCACCGGCCAGGCCTATGCGATGAACTGCGTGCCCGAGGGCGCGATCGTCGCCTGCCGCGGAGGCAACGACGCCGTGGTGCACATCTACTGATGGGGATCACCGAACAGCAGTCCCGGCGTACGTCGAGTCCGAAGCCCCGGATGACAGGTGCGATCGCACTGGGCATGGCCGCGCTTCTCGCGGGATGCGCGGGCGGACCCGAGCCGGAGCCCGTCGAACCGGTCACGGTCACGGTGACCGCGGACCCCTCCGCATCGACACCCGCGCCCGGTCCGAACGCGCCGACCGCGTCGTCGACTGTTCCTCCTGCCGCGTTCGGGGGCCTGGCAGCCAGTTTCCGCAAGGTCGCGGCGTCGACCGGCCTGACGGTCGGCATGGCGATCGCGCCCGTCGGGGGGTCGGCCGTCCCGGCACTGACGCTCGGTGACGACGCGCCGAGGGTGGCGTGGTCGACGATCAAGGTGCCGCTGGCGGTCGCCGCGGAACGCGCCAACGGCCCGAGTCCTTCGGCGCGCGCCGCGATCGTCGATTCCGACAACGCCGCCGCGGAGAGTCTCTGGTCCTCGCTCGGCGGTGGACAATCGGCGGCCGGTGCGGTGACCGCGGTGTTGCGCGACGGTGGCGACACCACGACGGTCGTCCCGGCGACACAGCGTCGCGCCGGCTTCACGGTCTTCGGACAGACGGTGTGGTCGTTGCCCGACGCGGCGACGTTCACTGCCGGTTTGCCCTGCCTGGAAGGTGCGCGCAATGTGGTCGCGCTCATGGGGCAGGTGGCCGGCAACCAACAGTGGGGCATCGAGATCATGCCGGCACCGCGTGCCACCGCCGTCAAGGGCGGCTGGGGCCCGGGTGTCACGGACGGATACCTGGTCCGGCAGATCGGAATCCTCACCTTCCGCGACGGTCAACGGGCTGCGGTGGCGATGAGCGCGGTCGGGGGCTCGATGTCGGGTGGTGTCGCGGCATTGAACTCGGTGGCGAACTGGCTCAACAGCAACCTGGCCCGTCTACCGCGTGGTCGCTGTTCCGCCTGATCACTTCTCGGGCAGGTGTGACACCGGTCCCAGCTAGGTCCCGATTGGGTATACAGCCTGGTTCGAGAACTCGAACCGCCATAGTCTCATGTGTCTGGAGTGACTCAGGAGACAATTGTGAAAGTTGTGACAAGGATCGGCGTGGTGTTCTGCGCGGTCGTGATGTCGGTGGTGATCGGCGCGGGCTCGGCGACGGCGATACCGCTCCCCGTGCTGCCGCCGCTGCCGGAGCCCTTCGCGACGTGGTTCAAACCACCCGAGCCGCTCGACAAGAAACTGGCGAAAAGCTATGCCGCACTGACGAAGTCGATGCGGAAGTCGTTGCCCGGCCAGCTCGGGATCGCGATCGTGCCGGTCGGCGGCGACGAGGTCATCTCACTCGGATCGCTCAAGTCCGGGCGTGCGTGGTCGACGATGAAGGTACCGGTGTCACTTGCCGCGCAACGCGAGCGTGGGCCGGCGGTCGCCGCGATGGAGGACAAGGCGATCACGTTCTCCGACAACGACGCGGCCGGTGAACTGTGGGGAGTCCTCGGCGGTGGGCACGCCTCCGTCGATGCCGTCAGCGCGGTCTTGCGTGAGGGGCACGATGTCCGGACGCACGTGTCCTCCGAGGTCGACAACCCGCCGTCGTATCCCGGGTACACCGCGTGGGCGTTGCGCGATCAGGCGATCTTCGGCGCCCATCTGCCGTGTCTCCCCGACAGCGAGCACATCGTCCGGCTGATGAGTGCCGTTGCCCCGAACCAGCAGTGGGGAATCGCGAAGGTGGGACGCAGTCAGGGTGCGGTGACCGCGGTCAAGGGCGGCTGGGGTCCGGCGACGTCGAGATCCTCGGCGCATCTCGTCCGGCAACTGGGCATCATCAGCACCACCGGTGGTCAGGTCGCGGTGTCGATGGCCGCCATACCGCGTAGCGGATCGTTCACCGACGGCACCAAGATGCTGACGCGACTGGGCAACTGGCTCGGCAAGAACCTGGCCGACCTGCCGAAGGGACGGTGCTGAGCGCCGTCAGGCCGCGGCGTGCGCGGCGACCGTCTTTTCCGGCGCCGGCCGGGGTGGTGAGCGCGGCGGCTATCGCTGTCGTGAGCGGAACCGACAGCGCGATCGCGATACCGCCGACGAACGAGCGGGCCAGCTCAACCGCCACGACATCGGTCGTGAGCAGTCCGCCCAGCGGTTGCTGGGCCACCGAGAACAGCAGCATCAGCGGCAGAGCGCTGCCCGCGTAGGCGAAGACGAGTGTGTAGACGGTGCTCGCGATGTGGTCACGGCCGACACGCATCGCGGCGCGGAACGTGGCCAGCCGTGAGGGTTCGCCGGCCGCGGCCAGTTCGAAGGCCGCCGAGGCCTGGGTGATCGTGACGTCGTTCAGGACGCCGAGGGTGCCGATGATGAACCCGGCGAGCAGGAGACCACTGACCGAGATGTTGCCCTGGTACACCTGCAGATTGGTGGTCTGATCACCCGAGAGTCCGGTGAGGTTCATCGTCCGGATCGCGAGCCAGCTGAGGAATCCCGCGAGCAGCAGAGAGGTCAACGTCCCGAGGAGAGCCGAACTGGTCCGCAGGCTCACCCCGTGGGCGAGGTAGAGGACGACGAACAGGATCGCCGCCGACGAGACCACCGCCACCGCGACCGGGGACGCGCCGTCGAGGATGGCGGGCAGGGTGAACACGGTGAGAATCCCGAAGGCGATCGCCAGCCCGATGATCGAGCGGAAGCCGCGCCAGGCGGCGACCAGCACGATCGCGGCGATGAACAGCACCGCCCAGAAGATGATCGCCGGCCCACGCTGGAAGTCGAAGAAGGTGTAGCGGTTGCCGTCGGGGCCGGGCACGGTCGAGAGCCGGATGCCGTCCCCGACGTTCAACGTCGGCTGGCCTGCCTGCGGGTCGTCGAGGGTGCCGGCCGCCGGCGCCACGGTGTCGGGCCCCGACCCGGCCTGCGCCCGGTTGGTGGGGATCTCCAGAACGGTGTACTGGCCGGCCACGTCGCCGGAGGAGAACCGGACCGCGTTGAGGATGCACGGGCCGCCGGGGACCGGGTTCACCGGGATGTCCGCGGTCTCGAGCACCGATCCCGCCACCGAGTTGAGGCAGTTCGCATGGAACTGGTCCACGATCTCGCCGTCGACCGTGGTGATCGGCCCGCCGTCGGCGGAACGGAACTGGGTGGGGATCGGGTGCTCGGATTCCGACGGCCACAGGACGACCATCCCGACGGCGACCGCGACCGCGGTGACGGCGAGCGTGCCGATGACGAACCATCGGGCGAACGGCGAGAGCGTGTGGCTGATGTCGGACAGCGAGTGCGCGTGACCGTGCCCGTGATGTGTGCGGCTCACGCGGTGAGCCTATGCGCCCCGCACCCGGGACGCGATGGGCGACCCGGGTGCGTTGACGAGGCGTGCGCCGGCGCTCCCGCTGCTCACAGCGGCAGCAGGATGCCCTTCACCCGAGGATCGGTACGCAGGAACTCCTGCACGGCAGGATCCTTGAACGCGGCAACCAGGTTCGTGATGTTCTCGGTGTCCTTCCACTGCGTCCCGATGGTCAGCTGCCCGGCGAACTCGTCGGGAGCGGGCGGGGCGTAGATCTGCTTGGCGATGTCGATGTTCGCGGCGAGGTAGTACTCGGTGTAGCCGACGGTCGCGTCGAGGTCGGCGAGTGAGCGCGACTGGGCGGCGAAATCGAGCAGCACGAACTGCAGATTGCGCGGGTTGGTGGCGATGTCCTTCTGCGTCGCCTTCCACTTGTCCACGCCCGGCTTGAGCGTGATGAGTCCGGCGCGTTCGAGCAGCCAGAGTCCCTGCGCCTCGTTCGCGGGATCGGAATACAGGGAGACGCGCGCGTTCTGCGGCAGGTCGGCGACGTCGCGATACTTGTCCGACCAGATGCCGAAGCCCCAGCGGAAGACCGGGGTCGCGGCTTCCTCCTGGAAGTCCGGGTTCGCCTCGAGGACCTGCGACAGCCACAGCTTGTGCTGATAGACGGTGCCGGCGACCTCACCGTCGCTGACCGCGCGGTTGAGCGTCGTGGAGTCGGACAGGCCCTTGAACGCGACCTTGATGTCGTACCGGGGTGCGACCTCGTCGGCGACGAACTCGACGAGTGCCTGCTCGGAGGCATTGCCCTCGGCGGTCACGACGGTCAGCGTCGCACCGGCGGTCTCGTTGGGTGACGTCGAGTCGGAGCCGAGGAATCGCCAGCCGATCACCGCGGCGATGACGGCGACCACGACCAGCGCACCGACGATCAGCGGCCAGCGTCGTCGGGCCGAGATCTCGATGCCGGAATCTCCCGGTGGCGAGGGGGAATCGGGTGAGGTCTCGGTGGTCGAACCGGTGTCCTGTGTCATGAGTGGCCTTTCGGGGGTGGGTTGGTGGCTGCCGGGGACAGGGCGGCAGTGGGTCGGCGACTCCCCGAACAGGGAGCAGCAGACTTCGGGCTTGTGAGGTTCAGCGGTTGACCCGGCGGGACGTGACCGGGTTGAGACTGCGGGCGAGAGCGTCGCCGGCGACCTGGATGATCGCCACCGTCACGATGAGCACGATGATGGTCGCGACCATGACTCCCTGGTCGAAGCGCTGATATCCATAGGTGACCGCGACGTAGCCGAGTCCGCCGGCTCCGATGGTGCCGGCGATGGTGGAGTACTCGATCATCGCGATCGTGTTGATCGTCAGTCCGCCCACGATGCTCGGCAGTGCCTCGGGAACCTGTGCCTTCCAGATGATCTGCGCGTTGGAACCCCCGGAGGCGCGTGCGACGTCGATGGTCGACGCCGGGACCGACCGCAGGGAGTTCTCCACGATCCGTGTGAAGAAGGCGATTCCGGCGATCGACATCGGGACCACCGCCGCGGCTATGCCGATGTTGGTGCCGGTGATCAGGCGGGTGAACGGGATGATCGCCGTCATCAACACCAGGAAGGGCAGCGAACGACCGATACTGATCACCCACGACAGCGGAGTGTGCAGCGATCGTCTCGCGAAAAGACCACCGGGAGCGAGGTTGTGGATGAGCGCGCCCAGCGGGACACCCACCACCAGGACGACGACCATCACGATGCTCACCATCAGGACCGTGTCGATCGCCGCCGGGATGAGCAGGTCGGGGATCTCGTCGAGCGGCACCGTGATGTTCGCCGAGTACGTGGTACTCATGCGGCCACCCCCGGGCTCTTCGTGGCGGAGCCATCGGTTGTGGTGGTGGCGGAGTCACCCGATGCCGGGGTGTCGGTGAGAAGGCGTGCGGCCAGCCCGAGTTCGCCTGCGGCCCCGATGAATGCCGACGCGTGCCCGGTCGGCACCGACACGGTGAGGTCGCCGAAGACGGTCCCGTCGATGGTCTGGACGTTGGCGCCGAGCACCGAGATGGGGAGATCGAGCCGTTTGCCCAGACGCGTCAGCCAGTCCGCGGGGACGGTCGAGGAGTTGTAGACGACGGAGACCGGAGTCTCGGCGGATGCCGCTTCGGCGCTCGGACCACGCGGTCGAAGTGCGCGCCCCAGAACCGAATCCGGGTCGAGGACAAGCCGATCCAGGCGGCCGTGCTCGACGATGCGGCCATGGTCGAGTCGGCCGACCGTGTCGGCGACCCGCACGATGGTGTCCATCTCATGGGTGATGAACACCACCGCGAGACCCAGTTCGTCCCGCACGTCGGTGAGGAGTCGGAGAAATGTGTCCGTGGCAGCTGGATCCAGGCCCGACGTCGCCTCGTCGGACAGGAGGACCGACGGTTTGAGCGCCAGAGCCCGTGCGATCCCGACGCGCTGTCGCTGACCCCCGGACAGCTGATGCGGGTACCGGTCGGCCTTGTCGGCGAGACCGACCAGGTCGAGCAGTTCACCGACGCGCGACGCGGTCGATCGCTGTGTGGCACCGAGATATTCGAGTGGAAGAGCGACATTCTGCGCCGCGGTGCGGCGGGACAGCAGACTTGCCGACTGGAACACGGTCCCGATCCGGCGCCGGGCATCGCGCAGGCCCGAGGTGCCCAGCGCGGTGAGATCCTCGCCGTTCACGACGACCTTCCCGGAGGTCGGACGTTCCAACAGGTTCAGACAGCGGGCGAGCGTGCTCTTGCCGGCACCCGACGGCCCGACGACGGCGAAGATCTCACCGGCATCGACGGTGAAATCGACGTCGTCGAGGACCGTCGTCGGATTCGGTGACCCGACCCCGAAGACCTTGGTCAGGCCCGCCACCTCGATCACCGGAGATCGCCTTTCGCGCCGGCGAGCTGTGTGGTCTTCCTGATCGAATCGTCGATGGTCGAGTTGGCCCCACCGACCCGATACGTCGACCCCCGGTGGTTCTCGGGCAACTGGTCACCGCGGCCGAAGAGCTTGTGGCGCAGGGTACCCGGGACGTAGGCGCGGTCGTAGAGTCCGCGCCGCTCCAGGGCGGGCACCACGTGGGTGATGATGTCCTCGAAAGATCCGGGTGTCACCGCGTACGCGACGTTGAAACCGTCGACGTCGGTCTCGGTCACCCAGTCCTGCAGGGCTTCTGCCACCTCGTCGCCGGAGCCGATCAGGACCGGGCCCATTCCGCCGATGCCGCCCCACGCGGCGATGTCCCGCACACGCCATTCCTCGCCGGTGTCGCCGGCCTGCTGGAATGCCGCCACCGCGGACTGGATCGCGTTGCTGTGCACGTTGCCGATCGGTTCGTCGATCTCGTAGCTCGCGAGGTCGATGCCCATCCAGCCCGACATGAAGACCAGCGCGCCTTCGCTGCTGGCATAGGACTGGTACTCCGCGGCCTTCGCGCGGGCGGCCTCCGGAGTCGAATCGGTGATGATCGTCAGCAGCGTGTAGATCTTCGCGTCGTATGGGTCGCGCCCGGCGAGGACGAGCTCATCGCGCACCTTGCTCACGACATCGCGCAGGATGGCCTTGGTCGGTGCGGCGACGAAGATGGCCTCCGCGTTCTCCGCGGCGAAGCGGCGTCCCCGGGGCGAGGCGCCGGCCTGATAGATGACCGGCGATCCCTGCGGCGACGGCTCGGCCAGGTGGATTCCCGGCACGGTGAAGTGGGTG
Source organism: Gordonia sp. ABKF26 (assembly GCF_041103195.1). Lineage (NCBI taxonomy): Bacteria > Bacillati > Actinomycetota > Actinomycetes > Mycobacteriales > Gordoniaceae > Gordonia > Gordonia sp. ABKF26. The sequence goes on along the minus strand of NZ_JBGCVZ010000003.1, from coordinate 4,283,415 downwards.
CCGTGATGGCCGATGTGATGGACCCGGGCCGGGTCGGCGAAGATGCCCGCCTCGCGATCACGGAGGACCGCGTCGCGTTCCCAGGAACCCTCCCACAGCTTGTACAGCACGGTCAGGTACTCGTCGGCCTGGTTGTAGCGCTCGTCGTGCTCGAGCTGGTCGTCGGCGCCCATGTTGCGGGCCGCGGCCGGGAGGTAGCCCGTGACCACGTTCCAGCCGATGCGGCCGCGGGTGAGGTGGTCGAGTGTCGACAGTCGCCGCGCAAACGGGTAGGGATGCTCGAAGCCGGTACCGGTGGTGACGCCGAAGCCGAGGTGCTCGGTGGCGTGCGCCATCGCGGAGACGAGTAGCAGGGGGTCGTTCACGGGGACCTGTGCACCCTGGCGGATGGCGGCTTCGTCGTTGCCGGCGAACACGTCATAGGTACCGAGGACGTCGGCGATGAACAGGCCGTCGAATCCGCCGGTCTCCAGTAATCGTGCGAGGTCGACCCAGTAGTCGATGGTGTTGTAGTTCCACGACCGGTCGTCGGGGTGACGCCACAGTCCGGGCGATTGGTGCGCAACGCAATTCATGTCGAAGGCGTTGAAGCGGATCTTCCGCGGGGTGTTCGGTTCTGACACCGGAGGAATGATGCTGTCGGATCGGTGGAGTCGCCATCGTTGTGCCCACGGCGAACCTAAACTTGCACCATGCGATCTTCCGAGGTGTTGCTCGACGGTCTGGGGCGAGTGGCCGAGAACGTTCACGCTGTACTCGACGGGGCCACGCCGGAGCTCTTGAACACCGCGCCCGCGCCCAGTACCAACACCATCGCATGGCTCGTCTGGCATCTGACGCGCGTGCAGGATTCCCACATCGCCGATGTCGCCGGCACCGAGGAGGTCTGGGCGGCCGGTGGATGGGCCGACCGCTTCGATCTCCCGTTCTCCCCGGGCGAGATCGGGTACGGGCAATCGGCCGACGAGGCCGCACGCGCGATCGTGGACGACGCCGGACTGCTTCGGGACTACTACGACGCCACTCACGCCGTCAGCGCCGACTACATCGGCGGGCTGACGGATTCAGATCTCGACCGCATCGTCGACCACAACTGGGATCCGCCGGTCACGCTGGGCGTGCGGCTGATCAGCGTGATCGACGACGACACCCAGCACATCGGCCAGGCGGCGTACGTGCGGGGTCTGTTGTCCTGACGCGCTGGTCCCCACCGGGATGTCGTAGCGAAAGACGCTGTATTGGTGCGCATTTCGCCACCGGATCCCGGTGGGGTGCGGGGCGGTCAGGACAGGCAACCCTTGAAGGTCTGGAAGTCGCCCGCGAAAGCCGGTCCCTTGCAGGTCGGCCCGTTCTTGCCGTCGACGACGACCTCACCGCCGGGCCCCGCGATGCCGATGGCCAGACCGGGGCGTACTCCGTCCATGGTGACCGTCGCGCCGGGGCCGAGTGCGATCGCCGCGGGCCCGGCGAAGTTGTCGGCGGTCGAGGTGGCGACACCGCCGTTGTCGGTGATGGCCAGTGCCAGTCCGGAGGGTCCGGATTCCGCACTGCACGAGGCCTGGGATGAGGACTGGCCGGGGAGTGCCGGGCATACTGCGGGGGCGGCGCCGGCGGACGGTGCGGCGGCGAGGGATACCGCGGTCGCACCTGCGGCCGCGACGACGAATCCGAGGGCTGTGCGCGTGACCGTCTTCATGGTGAACTCCTTTGTCGAGGAACGGTGTCGTGCGTGGAGCGATTCGGAATGGCCGTCGGGCCGGATGGGGTCCGATCGCACGCCGCCTCGCCGTCGGTGGGGTGCCCAGCGGGCGTAGGTTGAAAACGTGCAGCTGCGAATTTTCACCGAGCCCCAGCAGGGTGCGACCTACGATGACCTGCTCACCGTCGCCAAGGCGACCGAGGAACTGGGCTACGACGCCTTCTTCCGTTCCGATCACTTCACCGGCATGGGTGGCGACGGTCTGCCCGGACCCACCGATGCGTGGATCACGCTGGCCGGGCTGGCCCGCGAGACCTCACGCATCCGGTTGGGGACCCTGGTGTCGTCGGCGACTTTCCGCCTTCCCGGGCCGTTCTCGATCGCAGTCGCCCAGGTCGACCAGATGAGCGGTGGCCGTGTCGAATTGGGTATCGGTACGGGCTGGCACGAGCGCGAGCACGAGGCGTACGGGATTCCCTTCCCGCCGCTGAAGGAGCGCTTCGAACGCCTCGAGGAGAACCTCGAGATCATCACCGGGCTGTGGCAGACCCCGCTCGGTGATGAATTCGACCACGAGGGCAAGCACTTTCGCCTCTCGAAGTCGCCGGCCCTGCCCAAACCCGTGCAGAGCCCGCGCCCGCCGATCATCATCGGCGGCAGTGGCAAGAAGCGGACGCCCGCGCTCGCGGCGCGTTTCGCCGACGAGTTCAACGTCGTCTTCCAACCGCTCGACGTCGCCGGCGATCTCATCGGACGCGTTCGCACGGCGTGCGTCGACGCCGGTCGCGATCCGGAGTCCCTCACCTACTCGGCCGCGCTCGTATTGTGTTGCGGCCGCGACGAAGCGGAGTTCCGGCGCCGGGCCGAGGCCATCGGCCGAGAGCCGGCGGAGTTGCGTGAGAACGGCGCGGCGGGAACGCCCGACGAGGTGGCCGCGAAGATCGCGACCTACGGTGAGCTGGGCGTCACGCGCATGTATCTGCAGACCCTGGACCTGTCGGATCGCGACCACCTCGAACTCGTCGCCTCGAAGGTCGCCCCGCAGCTGGCGTGAGCGGTGCGGGGCGCCTGCGCTCCCCGAGCCTCGAATGGTTCGCCCGACCCCGCACCCGGCCCGGCCGGAATGGGTCATAATCCACCTCATGGCCGACAGGGGCGAGCACACATCATCGAGACCGCCGGAACGTCAGCGCATCAAGAAGCTGGCACAAGCCGCACTGAACGCCGACGTGACCGTCGAACAACTCGAGGGCATCCTCGCCGACATGGGGGAGACCCTCGACGGGCTCGGGCCCACGATGGACGGGCTGAACTCGACCATCGCGAAGCTCGACTCGACGCTCGTGCGCCTGTCGGGGACCCTGGACCAGGTCGACGCCACCGTCGACCGCATGTCCGACGTCGTGGGACGGCTCGAGCGGGTCGTCGGACGGGTCGAGACGCTCGTCGGCATCGGCGAGGCCGCGCTCCGGCCGCTGGGCGCCCTGGAGTCGGCGGGCAGGTCCGTGGTCGCGCGACTGGGCTGGCACTGAACACCGAAACGAGATCAGGGAATGACACCGGAAGAGCACAGTTTTCGCGGTCGGCACGGGCACACCATCGTCTATGACGTCTACCGTCCCCGAGAGAGTCCGCGCGGCGTCGTCGTGGTGGTGCACGGCCTCGCCGAGCACGGACGCCGGTACCTGCATGTGGCCGATCGTCTCGTCGCCGAGGGCTACCTCGTGGCGATCCCCGACCATGTCGGTCATGGCCGATCGGGCGGCAAGCGCCTCCGGTTGCGCCGGTTCGCCGACTTCACCGACGACCTCGACACCGTCCTCGCCCACGTCGCCGACGGGAGCATCCCGACGTTCCTCATCGGGCACAGCATGGGCGGGTGCATCGCCCTCGACTACGCGCTCGACCACCAGGACAGGCTCGACGGGCTGATCCTCTCGGGGGCGGCCGTGCTGCCCGGTGACGACCTGCCCGACCTGGCCGTCCGATTCGCGCCGCTGATCGGCCGGATCGCACCGGGGTTGCCCACCACCGAGCTGAGTTCGTCGAGCATCTCCCGGGACCCGGCCGTCGTCGCCGCCTACGACGCCGATCCGCTGGTGACGCGCGGCAAGATCCCGGCCGGACTCGGCGGGGCGATGATCGGCACCATGCGGTCGTTCCCCGAACGCCTGCCGTCGCTGCAGTTGCCCATCCTGGTGATGCACGGCAGCGAGGACGCGCTCACCGACCCGCGCGGCAGCGAGCTCGTGGAGAGGCTGGCCGGGTCCGCGGACAAGACACTCGTCATCTACGACGACCTGTTCCACGAGATCTTCAACGAGCCCGAGCAAGGGGTGGTGCTCGACGCCGTCACGACCTGGCTGCGCGGGCACACCGGGGATCGGTGAGATCCCGGTCGGCTCTCAGGCCAACCGCACCAGCACCCCGGCCACCAGTACCAGTACGCCGCCGATCTCACCCACGATGAGCGCGAGCATGAACAGGTACGTGCCGGGAGTCGGGTCGACGAACTGATTCGTGGTGTCCCGCAGGGCCCCGTGGATGCAGTACGCGGCGATTGCGGCGACGAAGAAGACGATCGGGACCGCCGCTGCGATCACGTTGACGGTCGTCGGGAAGGCGCTCAGTTCGACCAGCGCCGCCAGCACGAGAGTGGCGAACGAGTACATCAGCGCCGCACGGTGGGCGATGTCCACGTAGATGTGAGCCGTCCGGTCCGGCGAGGTGCGGATGCCGTGGTATTTCCAGACGCCCAGGGCGAGTCCCCAGACGAGGATCACTCCGGAGGCGACGACCACGAGGGTCGTGTCGAGGCCGACGAGATCGGCGAGATCAGGGTCGGCGGTCATGGCTGAACGCTAGCAGCAGGCGCGGCCGGCGGATTCGTTCGCTCGCGTACTCCGCTCCCGCTCACACGATTCTGGTGAGCGGGAACGGAAACCGTGAGGGGGCGGGGCCGTTCAGCGGGACGGAACCGGGGTGCTGCTCGAGGTCGCGGGCGTGGACGAGGCCGGACCCTTCGGGGCGAGCCGGGGCGCGCTCGGCGCGCTCGACTCCGCGCTGGTGGCCGACTCCGGGACGGAGGCATCCACCGATTCCGACCCCGACACCGCGGACGGTGCGAGTCCGGCCGAGGGGGATTCGGATGCCGACGACTCGGATGCCGACGACTCGGATGTCGAGGACGCCGACTCCGAAGCGGATTCGCTCGCCGACGAGCCGCGCGCCGACAGGCCCGAGAGGTCGAGGGCCGGCGATTCCTCGGCCGCCTTCTTGGCCGCGAGGGTCACCTTCGCGGGGCCCTCGGGATCAGGGTTGCCCGAGGCGGAGACGACGGTGGTCTTCGCGGTCACCGGCGGGTTGTTGCGCAGCGTGGTCAGCACGTGCTCCTTGCCGTCGCCGAGGGCGCGTCCCCAGTTCTCCCAGGTGTGGCCGCCGTAGTTCGGCAAGGAGATCACCGATACGCCGGCCTGCTTCGCCTGCAGCTGCATGAGCACGGTCGACACCGCCGACAGGATCTCGAGTGCCATCGCACTGAGCTGATCCTGCGGCGACAACTTGGCCATCTCCGACGGGGTCAGGAAGCCGTTACCCGAGGAGATGATCAGGACCTGGCCGTTGTCGGCGAGCTGAGTGAGGTTCTTCGACGGATCGTTGTCGGTCCAGCGGGTGCTTCCCGGCGCACCCCACATGTTCACGACACCGTTGACGTAGTTCGACACCATCGTCTGAGTGGCCATGACGCCGAGGGCGCCGACCGGGTTGTCGGTCTGGTAGTAACCGGACATCGCCTGGACCACCTTGAACTGCTCCGGGTGGCGCTCGGCGAGGGTGACCGCCGGACCGCCGGACATCGACAGTCCGATGATCGCGTTGTTGTTGCGCGCCACGCCGAACTCGCTCTCGAGATAGCCCGGCAGCTCCGAGGTCAGGAACGTCTCCTGCTTGATGACCGTGTTCTTGTCGCCGGCGCCGCCATCCCAGTCGGTGTAGAACGACGACGCGCCGCCGACCGGCATGACCAGGGTGGTGTCGGCCTTGGCGTCGTAGACCTTGGCGGCCTGGACGTCGGTGGTCCACGCCGAGCGGGCCTCGCTGGCCCGCATGCCGTCGAGCAGGTAGACGCCGCTGTCGCTGCCGCTGGACGCGCGGATCTGGACGATCACCTCGCGTTGCTGCGACTCCGACCACACCTTGCAGTTCTGGACGTAGTTGCCCGAAGAGTCCCAGGTACAGCCCTTGCGCAAGACCTCGGGGTGTCCGCGCAGAGCATTCGCGGTGTTCGACGTGTTGAGCAGGGTGCTCGCCCCGAACAGGCCGAGCGTGAGGATCGCGACCACCGAGATCCCGGTGAGGATGCGGCGTCGGGGTGAGAATCTGCGTGGCGACTCGGGCGTCTGGCCCGCGGGGGTGGAGGGGACGGGCGGTTCGCTGTGCGAGTGCGACATGGAGCTCCTGACATACGCGGCCACCCGATCACACGGTGCCGATGTCAGGGATGTCGTTCGGAGAGGGGACCGGCGTTACCGCCCGAGCGCATTTTTTCGGATGACCTCGGCGGTCTCCTCGGGACGTTCCCACCAGAACATGTGCCCGACGCCGGTCCATCGTTCCAGGGTCGCCTGCGGGATCAGGTCGGCGAGGCGCTCACCCTCGGCGACCGCGATCACCTCGTCGACGTCTCCGTGGATGACCGCGGTGGGCATGGTGAGTGTCCCTATCCGGTCGCGGGTGTCGTGTCCCGCGCAGGCACCCGCCTGCCACGCGACGACCGCCGAGGGCACGCGCCGCTGCGTCGACATCGACACGAAGTGGTCGAACGCGCCGGCGCCGGCGGTGTACGCGGCTGACAGGTTGACCTCGAATGCCGTGCGCGCGACGCGCGCCGCGTCGCGGGAGGAGATCGCCTCGACGAGGCGGACCGCGCCGGGTGCACCGATCGCCCCGGGGCCGCCCGCGGTCGTGCACCCGAGGACGAGACTGCGCACGCGGTCCGGTGCGGCGAGAGCGAGTTCCTGCGCGATCATGCCGCCCATGGAGGTGCCCAGAACATGGGCGGCGTCCCAGCCGAGGCCGTCCAGGATGCCGCGGGCGTCGGCGGCCAGGTCGGCGATGGTGAACGGACCGTCGGCGCGACTGCTCGTCCCGATGCCGCGGTGGTCGTAGACGGCCACCGAGAAATACGGCGTCAGCGCGTCGAGGAGTTCGTCGGTCCACATCCCGCGGTGTGCGGACATGCCGCCGATGAGCAGGAGCGGTTCGCCCTCGCCGACGACCTCGGCGTCGAGGACCGGGCCGGCGTCGGACGCGACGGGGATCTGCATGCGCCAGATCCTAACGGCGACCCGGTCGGAAGAAGTGAGGGATGCGTATCGGAGTCCGATACGCATCCCTCACCCGGAAACCCGGTCGGTCAGGCGCCGAAGCCGAGCAGCGACTTCACCTCGAGGAACTCGTCGAAGGCGTAGTCGCTCCACTCACGGCCGTTGCCACTCTTCTTGTAACCGCCGAACGGTGCGCTCGGGTCGAGCTGCGCGCCGTTGAGCGAGATCGAGCCGGCGCGGATCTGCGAACCGATGCGGCGCACCTCGTCGACGTCCTGGCCCGACACGTAGCCGGCGAGGCCGTACTCGGTGTCGTTGGCGACCTTGATCGCTTCGTCGATCGAGTCGTAGCCGATCACGACGAGGACCGGGCCGAACACCTCGGTGCGGGCGATCTCCATGTCGTTGGTGACGTTGGTGAACACGGTCGGCTTCACGTAGTAACCGGTCTCGAGGCCCTCGGGACGGCCGGCGCCGCCGACGGCCGCGGTGGCACCGTCGGCGAGGGCGCGCTCGATGAGGCCCTGGATCTTGTCGAACTGCGCCTCGGAAACCACCGGACCCAGCTTCACGTCGGTGGTCGGGTCGCCGACGGTGAGCTCGACGGCGACGCCCTTGGCGATCTCGGCGACCTCGTCGACGCGACCCGCCGGGACCAGCATCCGGCTCGGGGCGTTGCAGGACTGGCCCGAGTTCATCATCATCGTCGCGATGCCGCCCGCGACGTTCTTCGCGAAGTCCTCGTCGTCGAGGATGATGTTCGGGCTCTTGCCGCCCAGTTCCTGGGCGACGCGCTTGACGGTGGGCGCCGCGCTCTTGGCGACCTCGATGCCGGCCCGGGTGGAACCGGTGAACGAGATCATGTCGATGCCCTCATGGCTCGACAGCGCGGCACCGACGCCGGGGCCGTCACCGTTGACGAGGTTGAAGACACCGGCGGGAACGCCCGCGGCGTCGAAGATCTCGGCGACGATCGCGGCCGAGAACGGTGCGACCTCCGACGGCTTGAGGACCATGGTGCAGCCGGTGGCCAGAGCCGGGGCGACCTTGCACATCACCTGGTTGAGCGGCCAGTTCCACGGAGTGATGAAGCCGCACACGCCGATCGGCTCCTTGGCGATGCGCGAGCTGCCCCGGTCCTCGACGAACGTGAAGTCGGGGAGTTGCGCGGCGGCGGTCATCAGGTGGCCGAGTCCGATGGGTACCTGGGCGGCGTTGGTGAGACCGACGGGCGAACCCATCTCCTCGGTGACCGCGGCGGCGAGATCGCCCATGCGGTTCTGGTACTCGGCGATGATCCGGTTGAGGACCTCGAGGCGTTCTTCGACGGTGGTCTGACCCCAGGTGACGAATGCGCGACGAGCGGCGTCGACCGCTGCGTCGACGTCGGCGGCACTGCCGATCGCGACCTGACCGGCCGACTTCTCGGTGGCCGGGTTGATGACGTCGATGAGATTGAGCTCGGCGGGCTCGACCCACTGGCCGTCGATGTAGAACTTCGTGATGTCCGGCATGGTGCCTCCATTGCAGCCTGAAGTGAGGACAATTGTTGTCTGTTTCACACTCTATGCCCTGCCGCGATCGGGGTCTCGTGAATCCCGCCTTCCGGGTGGAACACTTCGTGACACATTCTGGGACAGCCGTCCCGGTCGCATTCTGCGACGCTTCGTCCTCACGCGGAGTACTAGGGTCGAGTCATGATCCTCATCGTCGTGAAGTTCCCGATCAAGCCCGAGTACGCCGACGAGTGGCCCGAGCTGTCACGTGAGTTCACCGAGGCGACGCGCGCCGAACCCGGCAACAAGTGGTTCGACTGGTCGCGGTCGCTGGCGGACCCGAACACCTACGTGCTGGTCGAGGCCTTCGACGACGACGCCGCCGAGGCGCACGTCACCGCTCCGCACTTCAAGCAGGCCCAGCAGGAACTCCCCAAGTACCTGCAGCGCACCCCCGACGTCATCAACACGACGATCGACGGGGACAGCTGGTCCGAACTCGGGGAGTTCCGGGTCGACTGATCTGCCTCAGCGGCCGGCGCGGACCTCGGCGTCCGCGTCGGCCCCCGTCGCCGAGCCGGCGGGGGCGTTGCCGAGTCCCAGCTTCTCGCCCTCGATGTCGACCTCGGGCAGGATGCGATCCAGCCAGCGCGGCAGCCACCAGGCCTTGTCACCCAGGACGGTGAGCACCGCGGGCATCAGCGTCATCCGGACGACGAAGGCGTCGAAGAACACCGCGGCCGCGAGCGCGAAGCCCATCACCATGATGAACGCCATGTCCTGCAGCATGAACGCGGCGAACACCGAGATCATGATGGCCGCGGCGGCCGCCACCACGCGGGCGCTGTGCCGGTACCCCTCGACCACCGCCGTCTTGGCGTCGGCGCCGTGCACGTACGCCTCCCGCATCCGGGTCACCAGGAACACCTGGTAGTCCATCGCGAGCCCGAACACGATGCCCACCAACATGATCGGCAGGAACGACACCAGCGGTTGCGGGTTGTCGACGATTCCCAGATCGCCATCGGTGAACAGGGCCACCGTCACACCGAAGGTCGCGGCGACGCTCAGCAGGAAGCCGAGTGCCGCGGTCAGCGGGACGAGGATCGAGCGGAACACGATGATCAGCAGGATGAACGCGAGACCCACCACGACCAGGAGGTAGGGGATCAGTGAACTCGACAGGCGGTCGGAGATGTCGAGTTCGATCGCGGTCTGGCCGGTCACACCGTACGAGATGCCCGTCGCGCCCTGCGCCTGGGACTCCATCTCACGGAGCGCTTCGACCAGTGCGGGAGTCGCCTCGTCCGACGGCGCGGTCGACGGGATGATCGTGATCTTCGCGGTGTCCTGGGCCTCGTTGAGACCACCCGCGCCGATCTGGGCAACCGCGACGTCGTCGATACGACCGAGGTCGTCGACGAGGGTGTCGAAGGCGCGCAGACGCTCGCCGGTGTCCTCGATGGCCCGACCGTCCGCGACGACGACAAGCGGTCCGTTGAAGCCGGGGCCGTAGCCCTCGGCGACCATGTCGTAGGCGCGGCGCTGTGTTTCGGACGGATCCGCGGTCCCGTCGTTGGGCAGCGCGAGCTTGAGCCCGGCCATCGGGATCGCGAGGACGATCATGATGCCCACGATCGCGACCGTCACGGTGCGCGGCCGGGCCACGACGCGCTGGACCCAACGTTGGCCGTTGTGGACGCGGTCGGCGTCATGCGGTCCGACATCGGGTGCGTTGAGGCGCGGCACCCGTCCGGCGAAGGCCTTGCCGCCGAAGAGGCCGAGGATCGCCGGCAGGAGTGTGAGGGCGACCAGCACGGCTGCGACGACGGTGCCCGCGGCGGCGATACCCATGGCGGTCAGGAACGGGATGTTCACGATCGCGAGTGCGGCCAGCGCGATGACCACGGTGCTGCCGGCGAAGACGACCGCGGAACCGGCGGTGCCGACCGCTCTGCCCGCCGCGTCGGCCCGGCTCGTCGATCGATGGATCTCGTGGCGATAGCGGGAGACGATGAACAGTGCGTAGTCGATGCCGACCGCGAGGCCGATCATCGTCGCGAGGATGGGGGTCTCGTTGCTGAGATCGAAGAAGTGGGTGCCCATCTGGACGCCGAGCATCCCGATCGCGACGCCGACGATCGCGGTGATGATCGGCATGCCCCACGCGACGAGGGAGGCGAACGTGAGGATGAGGATCAGCGCGCCCACGCCGATGCCGATCAGCTCAGAGGTGATCCCGAGCTCGAATTGCTGGGTGGCCGAGCCCTTCATCTCGACGGTGAGCCCCGCAGCGCGCGCGTCGTCGGCGATCTTGTCCATCTGTTCGCGCATCGTCTCGGTGACGTCCGACGACGCCTCGACATTCAAGGAGGCGCCGAGCTGCGCGACGGTGCCCGCCGCGTTGATCGGTGACGTGGCCTGCGCGTCGGCGGCCGCCTCCTCGGCGTTCTTGCCGAAGGTCTTCTCCTGGAAGGCCGCCGACAGTTCGCGGAGCTGACCCGGTGACTGCTCGGTGCCGTAGGAGACGAACGGGTTGGTGATCGAGTCGGGGCTCTTGACGTCCTCGACCGACTTCAGTCCGGCGACCATCGAGTCGATGGCCTCCTGGAACCGCGGCTCGGTCAGCGTCGAACCCTCCGGTGCGCGAACGACATACGTGACGCCGATGTCGGAACCGAAAGTCGCCTCACCGGGGAAGCGCTCGACCATCAGGTCCTGCGCCTTCTCCGACGGGATGCCCGGGATCGAGAACGATTCCGAGGTCGGTTTGGCGAGAAGGCTCGCGCCGATGCCCAGTCCGATGAGGACCAGAACCCAGATCGCGATGGTCTTGAGGCGGTTCTCGAACGCCCATCGCCCTAGTCGGTACAGGTGTGTTGCCACGTCAAAGCTCCTCGGGGGATGGGACGGCGAGATCGTTCATGGGTGGGATCGGTTGCGACAGGCCGGATGCCAGCTGATCGAAGGCGGACTCCAGGACCGAGGCCAGGTCAGCCGGCTCGTCTGCGGTGTCGTCGTGATGCGTCACCCAGAATTCGAGGGCGACGCGGATGGTGGTGATCGCGTTGTGCAGGACCAGTCGCGGGTACAGGGTGTGTGCCGGCTGGCCGCGCTGTGCGCACAACTCGGCGAGTCGGGCCTCGACGGTGTCGCCCAACTCCATGTCCCGGGACCTGGCCGTCAACCCGGGATCGGTGTCGAGAAGGCGTAGCAGCGCGACGATCTCGGCGGGGTCGCCGACATCGGGCGAGGTGGCGGCATCGATGAGAGCCGTGCGGACCGAGCAGAAGAAACTCTCGTCCGTCGGCCGGGCCTCGATTCGTTCCACGATCGTGTCGAACAGCGACGACACGAAATACAGCAGCGCGTCCTCTTTGCCGCTGAAGTAGTTGTGGAACGTCCGGACCGAGACGTTGGCCTCGGCCGCGACGGCGTCGATCGTCACATGGTCGATGCCGGCCCGGGTGGACAACCGGAGCACGGCGCGGGCGAGCGCCGAGCGGGTGGCCGCTTTCTTCGCTTCGCGGAGGCCGGTGGAGTGCACGACTTCCACCGTACGGAACTTGCAGAAGTCTGCAATGTTGCAGAGTCATGCACTATTTAGGAGAGTCCTCACACCGCGTACCCGGCGATGACGCGCATCACACCGGCGATCACCCCAGGGTCGACGCCCGGGCGACGAGTTCGGGCTGGAACACCAGGTTCGCCGGCTCGTGGCGTTCCGCGGGATCGTTTGCCGCGCTGATCAGCAGGTCGACCGCGGTGACGCCGATCCGGGTGGTCGGCTGGCGGATCGACGACAACGGAACAACCGCCGACCTGGCGAAGTCGATGTCGTCGTAGCCGATGATCGCGATGTCGTCCGGAACCGCGACGGCGCCACCCAGCATCGTGAAGGCCTGGAGCACGCCGATGGCGAGGAGGTCGTTGGCGCAGAAGACGGCGTCCGGGCGCTCGCCGGGCGCCCGGCCCAGCAGTGCCGTGCCCGCCTCACGCCCGGCGAGCACGCTGAGAGTGGACGTGTGCACGACCTCCAGCGACGCACCGTCGACGCCGTCGACCGCGGCCTGGGCGCCGCGCCGGCGGTCGGCGACCTGCCGTAGTCCCGGTGGGCCGCCGACGAAGGCGATCCGGCGTCGCCCTGTCTCACACAGGTGCGACACCGCGAGCAGACCGCCCGCGATGTCGTCCACGGCAACCGAATCGAACGGGGATCCCCCGGCATCCCGGTCGACCAGGATCACCGGGGTGCCGCGACGGCGCAGCGAGTCGAATCGCCGAAGGTCGTCGCCGATCGGCGAGACGAGAAGGCCGAAGACCCGCTGTTCGTCGAAGGTGTCGAGGTAGGCCTGTTCGCGCGATTCGTCGTCGTCGGACGTGCCGAGCAGCACCGTCAGGTCGTGGTCGGCGGCCCGCTGCTCGGCGGCGCGGGCGATGTCGGTGAAGAAGGGGTTGCCCACGTCGAGGACCACCATGCCGACACAACGTGAGCGCCCGGCCCGCAGTTGCCGCGCGGCGTCGTTGCGAACGAAGCCCAGCTGATCAATCGCCGCCTGCACCCGCGCGACGGTCGAGGGGGAGACCTTGCCGGGCGCGTTGAGGACGTTCGAGACCGTTCCCACCGACACCGAGGCCGCTGCCGCGACGTCCCGCATGCTCACACCCATGTGTTCATCTCACCAGACGCCGTACCGCAACACGCGTCACGCAGAGTCGGGAGGGTCGCCCATCTCCCGGGCTGATTGACTACGAACAGCGCGGTACCCCCGAATGAAAGGCGGCTCGATGTCGACTCCGGCCAGCCCGTTCTCCGCGGACTATCAACCAGACCCGCGACGCTGGAAGGCGCTTGCCGTGTGCCTGGTCGTCGGCTTCATGACGCTCCTCGACGTCTCGATCGTCAATGTCGCGCTGCCGTCGATCGAATCCGGTCTCGGGGCCGACTCGGCCGATCTCTCGTGGGTCGTCTCCGGCTACGCACTCGCCTTCGGACTCGTGCTGGTGCCGGCCGGTCGCGTCGGTGACGCCCGCGGCCGCAAGGTGACCTTCCTCGTCGGCTTGTCCCTGTTCGTACTCTCCTCCGCGGCATGTGGTTTCGCGCAGGGGCCCACGCAGCTCGTCGTGTTCCGGCTGATCCAGGGAGTCGCCGGCGGCATTCTCGCGCCGCAGGTCTCCGGCCTCATCCAGCTGCTGTTCCGCGGGGCCGAGCGCGGCAAGGCCTTCGGCATGTTCGCCGCGACCATCGGCATCTCGACCGCGGTCGGGCCGCTCCTCGGCGGCGTCCTCATCCAACTGGGTGGGTCTGCCGAGGGCTGGCGCTGGATCTTCTTCGTCAACGTGCCGATCGGCATCGCCGCCTTCGTCGCCGCCATCCGGCTCATCCCGGCCCGGCCGTCGGAGACCAAGCAGCCGCTGCGAGGGAGTTTCGACCCGCTGGGTGTGCTGCTGCTGGGTGCCGGTGTGTTCGCATTGATGCTGCCGATGGTGCAGGAGCAGGAGTGGCCCGGCGCGCAGAAGTGGCTGCTGCTGATCGTGGCCGCGGTGCTGCTGGGTGCCTTCGTGCTGTGGGAGCGGCGTCAGGGCCGGGTCGGGCATCAGCAACTCGTCGACCTCTCGCTCTTCTCGATGCGGTCGTACTCGCTCGGGTGCATCATCGCCATGGTCTACTTCGCCGGATTCACCACGGTCTTCTTCATCTACACCCTGTTCGTCCAGCAGGGTCTGGGCTACTCGGCGCTGCAGGCGGGGCTGGCGGTCACGCCGTTCGCCCTGGGGTCCGCGGTGTCGGCAGCAGTCGGAGGCAACATCGTCAACCGGGTGGGTCGGTCGCTGGTGCTGCTCGGCCTGGGGCTCGTCGTCCTCGGGATGATCACGACGATCCTCGCCGTCCAGTTCGTGCCGGGCCACAACGTCGGGTACGCCGCGGCGTTGCCGCTGCTCGTCGCCGGTGTCGGCTCGGGTCTGGTGATCTCGCCGAACCTCACGCTGAGTCTCGACCAGGTCCCGGTCACCAAGGCCGGCATCGCCGGCGGCGTCCTGCAGACCGGCCAGCGCATCGGGGCCGCGGCCGGTATCGCGCTCGTCGGTGCGGTGTTCTTCGCCCAGGTCGCCAACAGCGGCGGCGATTGGGCCCGTGCCTTCCAGATCGGGCTCGCCACTGCCGCCGGCCTGGTCCTCATCGCGCTGCTGGTGGGATTGGTGGACCACTTCGCGCATCGCCGGGAACAGTCTCCGGACGTCGGGGCGCGATCCGCCTGAACAGACGCGGAAGGGCCCGATCGCACGAATCGGGCCCTTCTGCGACAGCGTGCGCGTCAGGAACGTGCCCGGGGCACCAGACGCTCGAGCTGGGTCACATGCGCGGGGGTCAGCTCCTCCAGGGATGCGACCCCGAGCAGGCGCATGGTGCGCGCGATCTGCTCGCCCAGGATCTCGATCATCCGGTCGACTCCGGCCTCGCCCCCGGCCATCAGGCCGTACAGGTAGGCGCGTCCGACGAGCGTGAACCGGGCGCCGAGTGCGACCGATGCCACGATGTCGGCGCCGCTCATGATGCCGGTGTCCAGCATGACCTCGGTGTCCGCCCCGACCTCCCGGGCGACGTCGGGCAGGAGGTGGAACGGGATGGGTGCCCGATCCAGCTGTCGGCCACCGTGATTCGACAGGACGATGCCATCGGCGCCGAGTCCGGTGACGGCCTTGGCGTCGTCGACGGTCTGGATGCCCTTGACCACCAGCTTGCCCGGCCACTGCGACTTGATCCAGGCCAGGTCGTCGAAGGTGACGGTCGGGTCGAACATGGTGTCCAGCAGCTCGGCCACGGTGCCCGACCATCGGTCGAGGGACGCGAAGGCGAGGGGTTCGGTGGTCAGGAAGTCGATCCACCACTGCGGCCGCGGGATCGCGTTGACCACCGTCTTGGCGGTGAGGGCGGGCGGGATCGACATGCCGTTGCGCTTGTCACGCAGGCGTGCCCCGGCGACCGGGACGTCGACCGTCACGAGAAGCGTGTCGTAACCGGCCTTCGCGGCTCGGTCGACCAGGGCCATCGACCGCTCGCGGTCCTTCCACATGTACAGCTGGAACCAGTTGCGCCCGTGCGGGTTCGCGTCCTTGACGTCTTCGATCGACGCGGTGCCCATCGTCGACAGCGAGAACGGGATGCCTGCGCGTCCGGCGGCACGCGCACCCGCGTACTCGCCCTCGGTCTGCATCATCCGGGTGAACCCGGTCGGCGCGATGCCGAACGGCAGTTCCGAGCGTCCGCCGAGGATGGTCGACGAGGTGTCGACCTTCGAGACGTCGCGCAGGATCGACGGATGGAACTCGATGTCGGAGAACGCCTGACGTGCGCGTTCGATGGACAGCTCCGCCTCGGCGGACCCGTCGGTGTAGTCGAAGGCCGCCTTGGGGGTGCGCCGCTTGGCGATCTTGCGGAGGTCCTCGATGGTGAGCGCGGCGTCGAGGCGGCGCTTCTTGGCATCGAACTGCGGCTTCTTGAACTGCATCAGCGGCGCGAGGTCGCGCGGCTTGGGTACGCGGCGCTTCATAGCGGAACCGGTGTCCATGGTCATGCCTTTCCGGCCCCGACCGCGGCGCGCGTACGCGTGCCGCGACTGCGTCGGGGTGCATAGTGTTGCGGCGGGAACCTGTCGGCGACGATAGTCCGCATCGCCTCGAGATCGCCATCGATCAATTCATGGGCGCGTGCCGTGAGGAGGACGTTGCCGAGTGCGGTCGCCTCCACGGGCCCGGCCTGGACGGGCAGGCCCAGGCGGTCGGCGGTGAGCTGGCACAGCAGCCGGTTCTGCGACCCGCCGCCGACGAGGTGCACCGTCTCCACCGGGATCCCCGACAGCGCGGTGGCCTTCTCGACGCCGTCGGCGAATGCGGATGCGAGACTCTCGACGATCGCGCGCACCATCTCGGCGCGGGTCATCGGCGGTCGCATGCCGCGCTCGTCGTACCACCCGCGGATGCGTGCCGGCATGTCACCCGGCGGGAGGAAGCGCGCGTCGTCGGTGTCGAAGACATCGACGGTCGGCGTCACCTCCGCGGCCTGGGCCAGCAGCTCGCCGAGGTCGGCCCGGTAGCCCTCGCGCTGGTACTGACGCACCGTCTCGCTGAGCAGCCAGAGTCCCATCACGTTGTGCAGGTAGCGGATTCGGCCGTCGGCGCCGACCTCGTTGGTGAAGTTGGCCTTCCATCCGTCGCGGGACAGGACCGGTTCGGTCAGTTCCACACCGACGAGACCCCACGTGCCGCAGGAGATGTAGGCCGCCCGCGCGGGGTCCATCGGGATCGCCGCCACGGCCGAGGCCGTGTCGTGCGAGGCGACGGCGGTGACGCGGGTGGACGCCGACAGACCGAGCCGGTCGGCGACATCGGGGAGCAGTGGTCCCTGGTCGGACCCGGTCTCGACGATCTCGGGGAAGAGTCCGACGGGCAGCCCGAGGCGTTCCATCATCGCGGTGTCCCACTGGCCGTTGACGGCGAGCAGGCCGGTGGTCGAGGCGTTGGTGCGCTCGGTGCCCCGCCTGCCGGTCAGCCAGTAGGTGATCAGGTCGGGGATCAGCAGGGCGCTGTCGGCCTGATCGAGCAGACCGTCGGCCTTCTCCGCGGCCAGCTGGTACACCGTGGTGAACGGCAGGAACTGCAGGCCGTTGCGCAGGTACAGGTCCACCGGCCCGAGTTCGGCGTGCACGGCGTCGACGCCCGCGGCCGTGCGGTCGTCCCGGTAGTGGTGCGGCAGACCCAGCATCCGGCCGTCGCGGAGCAACGCGTAGTCCACCGCCCACGAGTCGACGCCGATGCCGACGAGGTCGTCGGACTGCCGGGCAGCCTCGGCCAGGCCCGCCGAGGCCGCCCGGAACAGGCCGGGCACGTCCCAGTGCAGCGCCGACCGTCGACCGTTCCACACGTGCACGGGATCGTTGGCGAACCGGGCGACCTGCTCGAGCTTGAGTCGTCCCTGCGACACGTCGGCGAGCATCACCCGGCCGCTGGTCGCGCCCAGGTCGATCGCGGCGACCTGGGCGGACCGAGTGGAGCGACTCATCGCAGGAACGCGGCGGCGACGCCGGCATCCACCGGCACGTGCAGACCGGTGGTGTGCGAGAAGTCCGAGGTGCACAGGGCGAACGCGGCGTTGGCGATGTTCTCCGGCAGCACCTCGCGCTTGAGCAGGGTGCGCTGGGCGTAGAACTTGCCCAGGTCCTTCTCCTCGACGCCGTAGACCGCGGCGCGCTTGGCGCCCCAGCCGCCGGCGAAGATCCCCGAACCGCGCACCACACCATCGGGATTGATGCCGTTGACCTTGACCCCGTGCTCGCCGAGTTCGGCCGCGAGCAACCGGACCTGATGGGCCTGGTCGGCCTTGGTGGCGGAGTAGGCGATGTTGTTGGGGCCGGCGAAGACCGAGTTCTTGGACGAGATGTAGAGGATGTCGCCGCCCAGCTTCTGGTCGATCAGGGCCCGCGCCGCTGCCTTGCTGACGAGGAACGAGCCGCGGGCCATCACGTTGTGCTGCAGGTCCCAGTCGGCAGCGGTGGTGTCCAGCAAGGACTTCGACAGCGACAGGCCGGCATTGTTGACCACGAGGTCGATGCCGCCGAAGGCGAGCACGGTCGCGTCGACCGCCGCCTGCACGGCTGCCTCGTCGGTGACGTCGGCAGCCACGCCGATGGCGACGTCGGTCGAACCGATCTCCTCGGCGGCGGCGCGTGCCTTCTCGGCGTCGAGGTCGGCGATCACGACGCACGCACCTTCGGCGGCGAGGCGGGCCGCGATGGCCTTGCCGATGCCCGACGCCGCGCCGGTGACCAGTGCGATGCGGGTGGCGAGCGGCTTGGGCTTCGGCATCCGCGCGAGCTTGGCCTCCTCGAGCAGCCAGTACTCGATCCGGAACTTCTCCGATTCGTCGATCGGTGCGTAGGTGGAGATGGCCTCGGCACCCCGCATCACGTTGATCGCGTTCAGGTAGAACTCGCCGGCGACGCGTGCGGTCTGCTTGTCCTTGCCGAAGCTGAACATGCCGACGCCCGGGACGAGCACGATGGCCGGGTCCGCGCCGCGCATCGCCGGGCTGTCCGCGGTCGCGTGGCGGTCGTAGTAGGCGCGGTAGTCCTGGCGATAGGCCTCGTGCAGGGCGGACAGGCGTTCCTTGCACTCGTCGACCGATGCCGACGCCGGGAGGTCGAGGACGAGCGGCTTGACCTTGGTGCGCAGGAAGTGGTCCGGGCAGCTGGTTCCGAGAGCTGCCAGTCGCGGGTGCTCCTGTGCGGCAAGGAAGTCGAGAACCGGTTCGACGTCGGTGAAGTGGCCGACCTGGGGCTTGTCCATCGAGGCGAGACCGCGGATGAACGGCGCGAGGGCCGCGGCCTTGGCACGACGTTCGGCGGCCGGGAGTGCGCCGTACCCGTCCAGCGGTGCGCCGAACGGCTGCGAGCGGCCGTTGGCGGCGATGTACTTCTCGGCGGTGTCGATGATCTCGAGCGAGTGGGCTTCGGCCTCGTCGGACGTGTCACCCCAGGCGGTGATCCCGTGTCCGCCCAGGATGCAGCCGATCGCCTGCGGGTTGTTCTTCTTGATCTCGGAGATGTCCAGACCGAGCTGGAAGCCCGGGCGGCGCCAGGGCACCCACACGACGCGGTCGCCGAAGATCTTCTGGGTCAGCACCTCTCCGTCGGCGGAGGTCGCGATCGCGATGCCCGAGTCGGGGTGGAGATGATCGACGTGCGCGGCGTCGACGAGGCCGTGCATGGCGGTGTCGATGGACGGCGCCGCCCCGCCCTTGCCGTGCAGGCAGTAGTCGAAGGCGGCGACCATCTCGTCTTCGCGGTCGAGGCCGGGGTAGACATCGACGAGCGCGCGCATGCGGTCGAGACGAAGAACGGCGAGGCCCTTCTCGGTCAGGGTGCCCAGGTCGCCGCCGGAACCCTTGACCCACAGCAGTTCGACGTCCTCGCCGGTGACGGGGTCGGTGTCGGTGCCCTTCGCGGAGGTGTTGCCGCCGGCGTAGTTGGTGTTCTTCGGATCGGAGCCGAGCCGGTTGGAGCGCGCGATGAGCGCGGCGACTGCGGGATTGGTCATGGCGAGAGATCTCCTGAAGATCGGGAAAGCGGGCAGTTCGAGAAAGCAGGGAGCAGGTGTGAGGAGCGCTCAGGCGCCCCAGGACGACTGGGTGCCACCGACGCGTTCGGCGACGATGCGCTCGCGGTGGCCGGAGCCGGCGTAGGCGGCCATCGGGTCGGCGGGGAGTCCGCGCCGGGTACGACGCTCGGCCAACATCGGACGCACGTCGGTGTAGAAGGCGTCCATCAGGATTCCGTTCGCGCCCAACACGTCTCCGGATTCCTGCGCCGCGGTCAACGCGTCGGTGTCGACGAGCAGCGCGCGGGCGGTCATCTCCTCGACGTTGAGCACCGAACGGATCTGCCCGGGGATCTTCTCCTCGACGTTGTGGCACTGGTCGAGCATCAGGGCGACCGGGGACCCGGCGTCGAGGCCGCCGCCGCGGATGACCTCGAAGAGGATGCGGAACAGCTGGAACGGGTCGGCCGCACCGACGATCAGGTCGTCGTCGGCGTAGAAACGCGAGTTGAAGTCGAACGACCCGAGCTTTCCGAGGCGCAGCAGCTGGGCGACGATGAACTCGATGTTGGTGCCCGGCGCGTGATGGCCGGTGTCGAGGCAGACCATCGCCCGCTCACCGAGAGCGGTCACGTGGGCGTAGGAGGTCCCCCAGTCGGGGACGTCGGTGACGTATGTCGCCGGCTCGAAGAACTTGTACTCCAACACGAGTCGCTGGTCATCGCCGATGTGCTGGTAGATGGTCGCCAGCGATTCGGCGAGACGATCCTGGCGTCCGCGGATGTCTCCCTGACCCGGGTAGTTGGTGCCGTCGGCGAGCCAGATCTTGAGATCCCGCGAACCGGTCGCGTTCATCACGTCGATGCACGCGATGTGGTGGTCGATGGCCTTCTGGCGCACGGTCTTGTCGGTGTGGGTCAGGCTGCCGAACTTGTAGTCGTCGTCCTGGAAGGTGTTGGAGTTGACCGTCCCGAGATCGACGCCGAGATCCTGCGCATATGCGGCGAGCGCGCGGTAGTCGTCGACGGTGTCCCAGGGGATGTGCAGGGCGACCGTCGGGGCGAGTCCGGTCAGCTGGTTGACGGTGGCCGCGTCGGCGATCTTCTCGTGGATGGTGCGGGGGGTGCCCGGGGTGCCGAACACCTTGAACCGGGTGCCGGAGTTGCCGAACGCCCAGGAGGGGAGCTCGATCTCGAGATTGTCGAGGATCGTCTCGTCAAAGGTGGTCATCAGTGTTCTTTCGGTTGGGTTTCCCCGCCGCCGGCGTCGGGGAACAGCCGGCGGCGGGGAAGTCGATGGACTAATACGTTTCAACCGAGCGGGACGGCCCGGTCGAGACGACTCAGACGGCGGTCTTGCTGGTGGACTCTGCGGTGGGTGCGTCGCCCACGACCGGGCTGTTCGTCGATACCGGGTGCTCGATGAGTTCCGGCGACAGCGGTGCGCCGTAGCGCTCGACCTCGATCTCCTGCAGGGTCTTGCCCTGGGTGTCCGGAGCCGCGATGGCGCCGATGATCAGAGCGATCGTGAGCAGTGCGACCAGCAGGATGCCGACCGTCGTGAGCCCGGTGGCCGCGAGCATCGTGGGGAAGAAGTAGCTCAGGAGACCCGTTGCGGTGCGGACGGCGAAGAACATGACGCCCTGGGCGCTCGCACGGTAGGGCGTCGCGAACATCTCGCTGGCCCAGAGGCTGTAGAACGCCTGCGCGCCGATACCCGAGGAGATGCCCCACAGGACCGCGAAGACGAGCATCGTGGCGACACCGCTGTCGGTGAACGCAACCAGCACTATCCAGGCGACGATGCCCAAGGCGGCGCCGAAGACGTACAGCGCGCGCTGCGAGACCCGATCTGCGTATCGCATGAAGCCGAAGTAGGTCGCGAGGACGGTGCAGCCCCAGACGAGCACCTGCAGCAGGTTCTGCTGGACGGCGCTCTCGACGCCCGCCGTCTCGTAGACACGGGGCATGAAGATGCCGGCCTGGCCGGCGACGGTGTTCCAGAACAGGTAGATGCCACCGAGCAGGAGCAGGGCCGTGATGTTGACCTTCTTGGAGAACAGGCCCTTGATGCCGCGGGCGCCGACCGATGCGGTGAGCTCGCGCGTCTCGTTGACCGCCTCGTCGGACCAGATCTTCGACTCCGCGAGTCCCTGGCGAATCCACCAGACGACCGCCGCGACGACGAAGAGGTGCAGGAAGATGATCCGCGAACCGAGGAGGCCCATCGGAGCGAGTGCCGCGGCGAGCGCGAAGCCGATCAGGGGTCCGACGGACCAGGCGAGCTGCGCGGTGCCGACATGCTTGGCGCGTTCGACCGACGGTGCCTCTTCGGCGATGTATGTCCACGAGGCCGGTACGCCCGCGCCGACCGCGAGGCCGGTGATGATGAAGGCGGCGAGCAGCATGGTGAAGTTGAACGCGAAGGCCGCGATCAGTACGCCGACCATGTAGACGAGCAAGTCGTAGGTGTAGATCGCCTTGCGGCCGTAGCGGTCACACAGCGGGCCGCCGATCGCGGCGCCGACTGCGGCACCGAACGCGTTGGCGCTCAGCGCGGCCAGGAGGCCGACCGCGAAGTTGCTGATGCCGAACTCGTCCTGCCAGAAGGTGAGGCTGGTGGCGATCGCGATGATCGAGCCGGCCTCGATGTAGTTCGACATGGCGACCGAGATGGTCGCCCGCCAGCCGGTGGTGGAGCGCGCTCCTACTTTCATGGTGATTCCTTGCGTCGGAGATCAGTACAGAGGGTCGGGATCGGAGAGGTCAAACCGGAGTTCGTTGATGTCGGTGCGCCCGTCGGTACGTGTCGTGTGCTGCGTGGTGCGAGGTCAGTCGAGGTGGAAGTACTCGAGGAGTTCGGTGCGGATCGTGTCGGGGTTCGCGCCCCCGGCGCCGCCGCCCCCATCGCCGCTGCCCACCGCGGGGAGGAAGTACTCGGACATGTGCGCCTGCCAGCGGGTGTTGACGTCGGTCGCCTCCATGGCGGCGCTGGTCGTCGCGAAGTCGTCGGTCTCCAGGTAGCCGACGACCATGCCGTCGTCCTTCCGGAGGAACAGGGAGTAGTTGCGCCAGCCGGTCTCGCGCAGGGCGTCGAGCATCTCCGGCCAGACCTCGGTGTGTGCCTCGAGGTAGTCCTCGACGCGTTCCGGGCGGAGGTGGAGCACGAAGCAGACGCGCTGGGGGTCGGACATGGCGGCTCCTGACAGACGACGGACGGGGAAACGCAGATCGTCGGGAGGGGACCGTCTCGGCGAATTAAAACGTTTCAATTTGTGATTGCAGCAACATTAAGAGGGGGCTGTGAGGATGTCAAGGCCCGGTCCGGGCAAAGCGGCGCCGCTCGGGTCGAGATCGGTCATGCTCGTCTGAGCCCGCCCGCGGTGACCGTCGTCATCGCCGGCCGTGGGACACGGACTGCAATCGACAGGGGGGTTGACGTGTTCGGATGTCGGCGGACGAGGGGTGGACCGGACCTCGCGGGCAAGGTGGCGATCGTGACCGGGGGCGGCTCCGGCATCGGGGCTGCGCTCACCCGTGCGCTGGCCGCCGAGGGGGCGCAGGTCATCTGCGCCGACATCGACCTCGCCGCGGCCGAACAGGTGGCGTCGTCGCTGTCCGGCGGGCCGGGCGCGGTTCGGGCCGTGCACCTCGACGTGACGGACCGCGCGGCGGTCCAGCGCGTGGTCGACGACGTCGTCGCGGAGGCGGGACGACTCGACCTCATGTTCAACAACGCCGGGATCACGTGGGGTGGCCCCACCGAGATGCTGACGCCGGACCAGTGGGACGCCATCATCGAT
The DNA here is from genome assembly GCF_041103195.1 of Gordonia sp. ABKF26. Lineage (NCBI taxonomy): Bacteria > Bacillati > Actinomycetota > Actinomycetes > Mycobacteriales > Gordoniaceae > Gordonia > Gordonia sp. ABKF26. The sequence goes on along the minus strand of NZ_JBGCVZ010000003.1, from coordinate 4,259,997 downwards.
GTCAACATCCGCGGCGTCGTCCACGGGGTGGCGGCCGCCTATCCGGTGATGATCGGTCAGCGGTCGGGGCACATCGTCAACACGGCATCCATGGCCGGCCTCGTTGCGGCCGGCCTGATCACCAGTTACGTCATGACCAAGCACGCGGTCGTCGGGATGTCGCTGGCGCTGCGCACCGAGGCGGTCGGGCATGGCGTCAAGGTGACGGCCGTCTGCCCGTCCGCAGTCGAGACACCGATCCTGGACAAGGGCTCGGTCGGCGGATTCGTCGGCCGCTCTTTCTATCTGGCGAGTCAGGGTTCCGCGACGGCCTACGACGCGGATCGGCTGGCGCAGGACACCCTGGCCGCGATCGCCGCGAACCGATCGCTACTCGTCGTACCGCGACGTTCCAGGATCTCGTGGCGCATGCAGAGATTGGCGCCCGGACTCACCAATCGCCTTGCCGCGCACTTCATCGCACGGCAACGTGCGGAGTTGCGCCCGGAGGGCTAACCGCCTGCAGTACTGCTCAGAATCGCGACGATGACACCGGCCACGGTCAGTACCCCGACCACCCACGCCATCGCGACGGCAACGCGTCGTCGACCGAAGCGGGCGGCGTTGATGCCGATGCCGATGCAGACCAGGATCGCGATCGAGTACACGGAGATACCGAGGGTGAGAAGGGCGACCGAGGAGTCGGCGAGGAAGACAACCCGAGTGGACATGCCACCGAGTACAGCACGCCCCTGCCGGGATCGTGGAAACCCGTCCACGCAGTCGCGTGGACGGGCCTCGTGTAGTCGCTCCGGCATGGCGCCTCTCCGGCGCCGCGCTAGGAACCGACGGCCACCTGCTCGAACGTGAGCCGTTCCGGCGCTTCGCGCCCGGCGAAGACCTGCCGGTTCGGGAAGCCCCCCGTCCAGAAGTCGTACAGGTACGAGACCAGCCCGCCGGAGTGGTAGTCGCACACCATCACTCCGTCGGTGATGAGCACCGGCCACTCGTCGGGGTCGTCGCCCGTCCGGTGCCAATAACCCGAGTCGCCGTCGGTGGAACGCCCCCATCCGAAGAAGGAGCCGCCGGCCAGATCGACGGCCGTGTCGGTGCCATCGTCGTGAGCCCAGGTCACGATGCTCAGGTCCTCGAGGAGTGGCTCGAGTTCGGCCACCGCGCGGCGGCCCGCCTCCTCGACCGGCGCGTCGGGCCAGGGGAGTCCGGTCCACACGAGGAAGTCGTCGCAGAAGACCCCGGGCCCGTAGGTGTCGGCCAGCGCCTTGTAATCGGTCGGCAGCCGGAATCCCAGTCGCCGTTCGGTGGGCCCCCAGTCGATCGTCGCCGGCTGCGCCGCCGGTGGTGGGATCAGCGCGATCAGATCATCGATGGTGTGCTTCGGCATGGTGGTCACCTCACGTTCGGGATGATCTCGAAATGAGCGATACCGCCCCGGACGCCGAATGCGCCGACGGCGATGTCGGTGGGCGGACGGCTGTACCCGTTCCCGTAGATCGGGGTCACACTGTAATGGACGGCTTCGCCCCTCGCGACGACACGAGCGATGCGATTCTCGAGGACCCGCATGCGGGTGTTGGCCGCATTGCTCAGGGCCACGATGTTCCGGGCGTCGCCGCCGAGACCGCCGAGCCGGTTGGCGAGCAGGTGCCCGCGTTCCAGGCCCGGCCGGTACCCCGGCGGAGTGACGGAGCGCGTACTCGGAGTGCCGGTCCGCAGCATGTTCGGAGTGATGGCGGCGTTCATGCCGGTCGCCGCGCGACCCTGCATCCGTGTCAGGTTGACTTCGCCGCCGTCCCGGAATCGGGTGGTCCGCGTGAGGGTCGTCCGGTCGGTGCGGTCGCTCGAGATCTTGTCGTTGTACGGGTAGCGCTGTGGCGCTGGGTAACCCGGCGTCGGATTGGTGACCGACGGAGCCGGGGTGCCCGGCCGCTGCGGGGGCGGGGGAGTGCTCGGCCGGTGTGGACCGCCGGAGCCGGGGCCCATTCCCTGCAGGTGTACGCGGCACCCGTTGGCCCAGGCGACGAGGGCCGCACGTTCGGTGTTCAGTCGATTGGCCTCGGCCTGGTAGGCGGTGGCCTGTAGTTGCTGCTCCGGAATCCGGAACTGTCTCGGCTTGGAGTTGTGCGCCGCGATGCGAGCGTTCAGTGACCGGGCCTCGGCATTTCCCTGCGCGATGTCGCGGTCACTGCACCCGGTCGGTACGGCATTCGCCGCATGGACCGGCGTGACAAGTGCGACGACGAGAAAGAGGGCGATCATCGCCCCACGCATCAATATCTTCATCTGTTCCCCGACGGGTCGTCCTGAGTGGTCTCGATGGGCCGCAACGGACTCGGAAGGTCCCGAGAGTCGTTCGGTACCACCGGCAGTCATGTAACCGTGGGGATCGGAGCGGTGTCCACGCACGTATTCGGCTGAACGGCCATGCGTTTGATCGACGCGGATCGGGTCGACGAACGTGGACGAGCGCCGGAAACGGCGACTCGAGACAGCGAAAACGCCCGGCCGTGAGTGCCCCCAGTCGGACTCGAACCGACACTGTGCCGATTTTAAGTCGGCTGCCTCTGCCAATTGGGCTATGGGGGCGCAGGGTCCGCGCGACGACGGTGCCCCTGGTGAGCATAGTCAGCCGGCGCCGTGGCGGCTGCCCTGTGGTCCGGCGTCGCCACCGCCAGACCTCAACTCGACCGCCAGACTTCGATCGACGTCTGCCGGTCGAGTCGAAGTCTGGGAGTCGAAGCATCCTTGACCGGCCTCGAAGCCGGGGCCATCATGGGGCATGGACGCGGCAGCAGTGACCGGGGCACGTAATTGGGAAGCCGTCCGAGAACGGCATCCCGCCATCGTCGAGCGTCTCGAGGCGGGTCTGATACAGGGCGACCCGCTTGCCGACGCGGTGATCGCCGAGGCCAGGGAGCGGGGCATCTCGTTCTCCACCCTGGTCACGCTGCTGGAAGAGCGCGACGCCGACACGGCGTCCGATCCCGACCATCTCGAGATGCCGAGCTCGATGGTGCATCTGCTGCAGGTCGCGAGCACCCCACCGCCGTGGTTCGATGCCGCCTGGGCCGAGGCCGGCGCCCGCGCGTGGTGGCGCTTCGGGACCCTGCAGTCGTCGACGTTGTACCAGTCGCTGATCTACGGGTTCAAGGCCCAGGGTTTCGTCCGTCCGCTCGTCGCCACGGGCCGACTGGGATCGGGGACTCGAGATCGGGTCGAGTCGACGGCGCGCTGGGTCGCCGAGGCGACGGCTCCCGGTTCGATGCTCCCGGGTCGTCCCGGTTGGGTTGCGACACTGCGTATTCGGCTCCTCCACGCCTACATCCGCGACGTTCTGCGGCGCCCACCCGGGGGAGGATTGTCAGAAGAGGACGGCCGGGGCTGGGACGAAGACGAGTGGGGCGCGCCGATCAACCAGACGTACTCGGTGATGACCATCTCGTGCGGCTTCCTGGCCCTACCCCTCGTCGTCGCACGGGATTTCGGCATCCACTACAGCAGCGCCGAGCGGGAGGCGATCACTCATCTCTGGCGCTGGATCGGCTGGGTCATCGGCGTCGATGACGACCTGCTGCCGCCGACGCATGACGCGGCCACTGAGTTGTTCGCTGTGGCAGGAGAATTCGAACTGCGGCCCGACGATTCGGCCAAGGTCCTGATCAAAGCGTTGCTCCGCGAGGGCTACGACCTCCCGCGCGTCGTGCACGGTGCCGCCCCCATACCGGTCCCCGGGCTCCTGGTCTCCGCGGTGGATGCACTCACCAGGCCCCTGCTGATGTCGTCGTTCTCGGCCATCAGCACCCGGTGGGTCGAGCGGCCGGTCGCCCGGCGGATGGGTCTGCGCCGGACGCCGCTGCATCATCTCGTCGATGTCGCGCGTCCCGCCGTCCGGCTACGCGAGATCGTGCGGGCGACCGGACTGCTCGGATCGGAGTCGACGGTGATCGAACGCGAACTGCGCACCGTCCGACGCGGACTGGGAATGCCGCAACCAGCCGAAGCGACCTTGACCGCCTAAATTACTGCTGATAACTTAACGCCGTAAAGTCGACCGACGCGACAGGGGTCCGCATGCTGGTCAGAGCGACACGGCTGGTCATATCCATGCCCAAACGAGTGCTGCTGGGTGCGCTCATCCTGCTGGTGGTGTGCGGGGCGTACGGCGCCACCGCGGCCGAACACCTGCTCGCGGGCGGTTACAGCGACCCGAATTCGGGGTCGGCCCGAGCCGAGAAGGTCCTCGACGAGACGTTCAACCGGGGCGGGGTCCAGGTCGTCCTCAAGCTCGACGGGCCGGATGGCGTCGACATCTCGCGCGACCCGACGGCCCGAGCGGTCGGCGACGACATCGTCGCCGTCCTGAACCGCAACCAGTACGTGCAGGACCAGATCCTGTCGGTGTGGGCCAATCCGGCGCTCGACTCCGCGCTGGTCAGTCGCGACCGGACGTCGACATTGATCATCGCGTCGCTCGACGGAGGCGAGGACTCGGCACCAGCCCACGCCGAGGAGATCGAAGACGCCTTGGCCGGTGTCCGGGATGGGATCACCGTGCAGGTCGGTGGCCAGGGACTCGTCTTCGCGCAGGTCAACGAGCAGACCGCCGCGGACCTGCTCATCGCCGAGGCGATCGCGATCCCGATCACGTTCATCGTGTTGATCTTCATCTTCGGCGGGGTGCTCGCCGCGGCTGTCCCCGTCGGCATCGGCATCGTCTCGATCATCCTGACCTTCGCGCTCCTCCGGGTGATCGGATCGGTCACCGACGTTTCCGTGTTCGCCCTGAACCTCACCACCGCACTGGGTCTCGCGCTCGCGATCGACTACACGCTGCTGATCCTCACGCGATACCGGGAAGAGGTCGAGCACGGCCTGAGCCGGCCCGACGCGATCGTCCGGACCCTGGCCACGGCCGGGCGGACCGTCGCCTTCTCCGCGGTGACCGTCGCCCTGTCGCTGAGCGCGCTCGTGCTGTTCCCGCAGTACTTCCTGCGGTCCTTCGCGTTCGCGGGCCTCGGCGTCGTGGTCGTGGCCGCGGTGTCGGCGCTCGTACTGACGCCGGCCGTGCTCATGCTCCTCGGTGATCGCATCGACGCCCTCGACGCCCGGAAGCCACTCCGACGCCTGCTGCGACTGCCGCCGGCTCGGCCCGTCGAACCCGAGGACACCTGGTGGTACCGGCTCGTGCAGTGGGTGCTGCGCCACGCACTGCCGGTCGCCGCGGTCGTGACGGTCTTCCTGCTGGTTCTCGGCGCGCCGTTCCTGTCGATGAAGCTGGGGTTCCCCGACGACCGGGTGTTGCCCGAGTCGGCGAGTGCGCACGCGATCCAGCAGGAGATCCGCGACGACTTCGAGGACGATCTGTCCGCAGCGGTCACCGTCGTCGTGCGCGGGCCCGTGGACGACGCGACCCTGGCCGCCTACACCCGCGCCCTGTCGACGGTCGGCGACGTGAACTCCGCAGGGTCGTCGGCCGGCACCTTCGTCCGGGGTGCGCAGGCCGCCCCCGGCAGTCCGGACGACAGCCGCGGCGACGTCCATGTCCTGCAGGTCTCGACCGACCGCGACCCGATGAGCGAGTCGGGGATCGCCCAGCTCGACGAGCTGCGGGCGGTGCCACAGCCGACGGGGACGGAGACCTTGTTCAGCGGGCTCGCCGCCGCCACCGACGACACCGTCGGGTCGATCTACGCGCATCTGCCGTGGGTGCTCGGCCTGATCGCGATCGCGACGTTCGTGCTGCTGTTTCTCTTCACCGGGAGCGTCGTTCTTCCCCTGAAGGCGCTCGTCCTCAACATCCTGTCGCTGTCGGCGACGTTCGGCGCGATGGTCTGGTTCTTCCAGGAGGGGCACCTCGGCGGACTGGGGACCACCGCCACCGGCACCCTCAGTGCGACCATGCCGGTGCTGCTGTTCTGCGTCGCGTTCGGCTTGTCGATGGATTACGAGGTGTTCCTCCTGGGACGGATTCGCGAGGAGTGGTTGCGATCGGACCGGACCCGCGCGGCCAGCGACCACGCGGTGGCCCTGGGCTTGGCGCGCACCGGGCGGGTCATCACGGCCGCGGCACTGCTGATGAGCATCGTCTTCGCCGCCATCGCGGCGTCGGAGGTGTCGTTCATGCGGATGTTCGGGGTCGGCCTGACCCTGGCCGTCCTGATGGACGCGACGATCATCCGGATGTTCCTCGTCCCCGCGTTCATGCGTCTGGCCGGGCGGGCGAACTGGTGGGCGCCTGGTCCGCTGAGACGGCTGCACGATCGGATCGGATTGACCGAGGAAGCCCCGGAGGTCGGGCATCCCGCCGAGAAACCGGCGCGCGACACCGCGCCGACGAGGGCCTGACACCGAATACCCCACAGAGGCGGATGAACGGCGGCAGGACAGGTTCAGGAGTGCAGTGACGACACGCAGACGAGCGAGATCACCACGCGGTTCGGGGGAGATCCTCGCCGAGGAGATCATCGAGGCCGCCGGTGAGTTGCTGGTGGAGAACGGCGACGACACCGCGATGTCGATCCGCGCGGTCGCCAACCGTGTGGGGGTCACGCCGCCGTCGATCTATCTGCACTTCGCCGACAAGGAGGCGCTTCTCGACGCGGTGTGCGCCCGGTATTTCGAGCGCCTCGACGACGAGATGGCCGCCGCGTCGGAGGGCATCGACGACGCCTTCGAACGAGCGCTGAACCAGGGGATGGCGTACGTACGATTCGCCGTCGCCACGCCGGTTCTCTATCGCGTGGCGTTCGGCAAACCCACTCCCGAAGGGCATCCGTCGAAGGTCGACGAGGTGCTCGCCGCCAGTGCCTACTCCCGGTTCGTCGCCACGGTGACCGAGCTGGCCGACCTCGACGTGTTCGACCCCGCGGAGATCGCGGACATCGTCCTCGAGTTCTGGGCCGCGGCCCACGGGATCGCCTCGCTGATGCTCGCGAAACCGGGCCTCGCATGGGGCGACGACTTCGCGCGGGCGGAGTCCATGCTGACCGCGATGTTCCTCGGCCGGGCCGCACTCGGGACCGGGGAGGGCTTGGATCAGGCCGCTGTCCGCAGCCGGTTGCGGACGCTGCGCGAAGGCGTGGAGTGACTCCACGACGGGTCTTCGACGACAGAAGAGTCAAGAGTCGGTAAAGTCGACGTCGACTCGGTCGTTCCGCGTTCTCGTCAGGGAACTCACAGGAAAGGCCCGACGTTGAGACGGTATACATCCGTACCGATTAAGGAGCGCTTCGTGCGAGAAAGCAGCAATCCGGTGATGCGCGGCGTGGTCCGCGACAATCAGTCCGGGTACGCGGGTTTCGGGGCCGGCATGGCCGGCGCCGGCGCCGCGGTCAATCAATACGGTCAGGCCACTGACCCCTACACCCAGCCGGCACCGCCGGCCACCCGTCAGCTCACGATCGACGACGTCGTCACGAAGACCGCCATCACCCTCGGGGTGCTGACGGTGGCTGCCGTGGCCACCTACTTCGCGATCAGCAGCCGCGCGACCGAGGCCGCCCAGGCAGCTCTCGCCACGCCGCTCATGCTGGTCGGTGCCATCGCCGGTCTCGTCCTCGTCCTGGTGGCGAGCTTCGGGCGCAAGCAGGACAACCCGGCCATCGTGCTGGCCTATGCCGCGTTCGAGGGCCTGTTCGTCGGTGCCATCTCGTTCGTCTTCGCGAACTGGGCCGTCGCCGGTGACACCTCGGCGGGAGCCCTGATCGGACAGGCTGTCCTCGGCACCTTCGGCGTGTTCTTCGGCATGCTGTTCGTGTACAAGGTCGGCGCGATCCGCGTGACGCCGCGCTTCACCCGCATGTTGTTCGCCGGCATGATCGGCGTCCTGGTCCTGATGCTCGGCAACCTGGTCATCGGCCTGTTCACCGGCGAGGCCGGGGTGCTCCGCGACGGCGGCCCGATCGCGATCATCTTCTCGCTGGTCTGCATCGCTCTCGCCGCGTTCAGCTTTCTGCTGGACTTCGACGCCGCCGATCGTCTGATCCGCGCCGGCGCACCCGACCGCGCCGCCTGGGGCGTCGCTCTCGGCCTGACCGTCACCCTGGTCTGGCTCTACGTCGAGATCCTGCGCCTGCTGACCTACTTCAACTCCGACTAGTCGTCCGACGCCCGCGGCCCCGCACCTCTGAGGTGCGGGGCCGCCGGCGTGTCCGGGCCGGATGGCGACAAACTGTGCCGCCCGATCGCGGTTGCGGGGGCCAACCCGCCGCAGCGGTTCTACCGTGCGGACATGGTGTTCTTTCTGATTCAGCTGGCGCTGATGATCATCGGCGCCGTGGTGCACATACTGGTGGACCGATCGGTGCGGCGACGCACTCTCGGCCGCGCAGCCGAACTCGTGCTGCTCTGGATTCTCGTACCCGGAGGTGCGTTCGGCATCCTCGCCGGCATCGGGCACGTCGGACCGAACGCGCCCGAGATCGCCGAAGGCATCGGACCGGATTTCATTCCGTCGATGTTCCAGTGGGAACTCGGGTGGAACGACATCGCCGTGGGCGTCCTCGGCGTGCTCTGCTTCCGCGTGGCCAACCGTGGCGGATGGCTCGACGCCGCTGTCTGGGCGCTGGCGATCAGCTACGGCGGAGACCTCGCCGGGCACATCTCGCAGTACTACATCCACGACAACACCGCGACGAACAACGTCTGGGCGATTCCCGCCGAGATCTACATCGTCGGCGCGGTCGTCATCGCATGGTTCGTCTACCGACGAACAACCCCCCGCAGCGTCGCGGTCCGAGGACCTGACGCGGCGAGGGGTGTCGACGAGACGGAGACGACCTCGATCAGCTGAGGCGCTCCAGCACTGCTCAGCTGAGGCGCTCCAGCACTGCTCAGCTGAGGTGCTCCAGCACTGCTCAGCTGAGGCGCTCCAGCACCATGGCCATACCCTGACCGCCGCCCACGCACATCGATTCGATGCCGAAGGTCTTGTCGTGGGTACGAAGGTTGTTGAGCAGAGTGGTCGTGATGCGGGCGCCGGTCATTCCGAACGGGTGCCCGAGCGCGATCGCACCGCCGGAGACGTTCAGCTTGTCGTGGTCGATGCCGAGTTCGGCGGCCGACCCGAGGACCTGAACGGCGAACGCCTCGTTGATCTCGACGAGGTCGATGTCCGACAGCGACATCCCGGAGACCTTGAGCACCTTGCGGATCGCCTCGATCGGGCCGAGGCCCATGATCTCCGGTGACAGGCCGGTCGCCGCGGTGGCGACCACGCGGGCGAGCGGCGTCAGGCCCAGTTCTTTCGCCTTGATGTCGCTCATGATGACCAGCGCCGCGGCGCCGTCGTTGAGCGGGCACGCATTGCCCGCGGTGATGGTGCCGTCGGGACGGAAGACCGGCTTGAGCTGTGAGATCTTCTCGTAGGTCGTGCCGGCGCGGGGGCCGTCGTCGGTGGTGACGAGGGAGCCGTCGGGAAGCGTGACCGGGTCGATCTCGCGCTCGAAGAAGCCGGACTTGATGGCGTCCTCGGCGCGGTTCTGGCTCAGCACGCCCCACCGGTCCTGGTCTTCGCGGGAGATGCCGGTGAACGACGCGACGTTCTCCGCGGTCTGGCCCATCGCGATGTACACGTCGGGGATGAGCTCGTCCTTGCGGGGATCGTGCCAGATCCCGGCATCGCCGGCAGCGGCCTTCTCGGTCCGGGCCATGGCATCGTCGAAGAGCGGGTTCTTCGAGTTCGGCGCGCCGTCGGCGCCACCGGAGATCCCGAAGCTCGACACGCTCTCGACGCCGCCGGAGATGAGGACGTCGGCCTCGCCGGCCTTGATCGCGTGCAGTGCCATCCGGGTGGTCTGCAACGACGACGAGCAGTAGCGGTTCACCGTGACACCGGGGATGTGGTCGTGACCGAGCTCGACCGCGATGACCCGGGCGATGTTGTAGCCGCCCTGTCCGCCGGGCTGACCGATGCCCCAGTGGATGTCCTCGATCAGGGCGGGGTCGAGCTCGGGCACCTTGGCGAGAGCGGCTTCGACCATCTGGCGCGACAGTTCGTCGGGCCGGACGTCTTTGAGGGATCCCTTGGCGGCGCGGCCGATCGGGGAACGGGCATGGGCGACGATGACAGCTTCAGGCATACCTCAAAACTACCGCACCAAGCATCTGCTTGGTCGCACGGTCGACGTGCGCAGAAAGGCGCTGGTCAGGAGCTTGCGAACAGCTTCCTGACACGTGTGACGAGTCGTGTTTCTTCGACGGCCTCGGACACCTTGGGCGGTTCGGGCAGCGGCGTCGGTCCCCATTCGCCGATCGCGGCGAGGACCTCGGGCACGAGGATGTCGGCGGCCAGCTCGTACCCCGCGGCCGACGGATGGAAGCGGTCGGGCGACAGCATGTGTTCGGGGCGCGCGAGGAACTCCTCGGTCAGCAGGTCGGCGAGTGGCACGGGACGGCCCCCGGCGGCACGGACCGCCGACCGCTGCGCCGCGGCCAGCGTGAGTCCCCAGCGTCGCAACACCATTCGCAGCGGCTGGGGGATCGCGGTGACCACCCCGAAGTCCGGGCAGGTACCCACGACCACCTTCGCGCCCTCGTCGACGAGTGCGTGGACCGCCTCACCGAGCCTGCGTGCCGACGGAAGCGGACTGTTGCGGGCGGTGACGTCGTTTGCGCCGACGAGGATGACGGCGACGTCGGGTCGCTCGTGGTGGACGAACATGGCCTCGATCTGGGCGGCGAGCCCTTTCGACGTCGCTCCCACGATGGCCTTGTTGGCGTAGCGGACCACCTGATCGGTCTCCGCGGCGACCCGGCGGGCGATCTGTACCCCCGGCGTCTCCTCGGCCGTCTCGGCACCCAGCCCGGCGGCTGTCGAATCGCCGAACACCACGAGGTACAGGTCGTAGACGGTGTCGCGGGTGAAGCGCTCGCTGGTGCCGTCCGGCCGGTACACGCCGTCACCGTCCGGGGCGTTGTCGGTGCGGTGCGGGATCACCACTCGGGCCTCGGCCGCCTGACTGTTCAGCAGGTTGTAGGCCGCCCATCCGGCACCCGCAGCGCCGGCGGTCGCAGCAGCCGTGGCTCCCACGTCCCGGATGATTCTCTCGGCGGTCATCTTGCGGCTCGAACCGGACACGGGTGCCAGTTTAGAGGCTCGGGCGCGGCCGCCCGGTCCGCTCGTCGGCCGGGTGTCGGGGTCCGCGGCGACTCTCCGGGACCGACTCTGGGACCATGGACACATGCGCATCGCCAATCACGTCGTCGACCTGGTGGGCAACACCCCGCTGGTCAAACTGAACTCGGTGACCTCACCCGGATCGGGCCTGGTCGCCGCCAAGGTCGAGTACCTCAATCCCGGTGGTAGCAGCAAGGACCGTATCGCCGTGCGGATGATCGACGCCGCCGAGGCGTCGGGTGAGCTGAAGCCGGGTGGGACCATCGTGGAACCGACGTCGGGCAACACCGGCGTCGGTCTGGCACTCGTCGCGCAGCAGCGCGGGTACAAGTGCGTGTTCGTCTGCCCGGACAAGGTGGGCGAGGACAAGCGCAACGTCTTGCGTGCCTACGGCGCCGAGGTCGTGGTCTGCCCGACCGCGGTCGAGCCGTCCCACCCGGACAGCTACTACAGCGTCTCCGACCGCCTGGTCACCGAGATCGACGGCGCGTGGAAGCCCAATCAGTACGCCAACCCGGCCGGTCCGCAGAGTCATTACGAGACCACCGGTCCCGAGATCTGGGCCGACACCGACGGCAAGGTCACGCACTTCGTGGCGGGCGTCGGCACGGGCGGCACGATCACCGGCACCGGCCGGTACCTCAAGGAGATCTCCGACGGCGCGGTGAAGGTCGTCGGCGTCGATCCCGAGGGGTCGGTGTACTCCGGCGGGACCGGTCGGCCGTACCTGGTCGAGGGCGTCGGTGAGGACTTCTGGCCCTCGGCCTACGACCCGGCCATCCCCGACGAGATCATCGCCGTCTCCGACGCCGACTCGTTCGACATGACGCGGCGACTGGCACGCGAAGAGGGACTGCTGGTCGGCGGTTCGTGCGGGATGGCGGTCGTCGCGGCCCTTCGGGTCGCCGAGCGTGAGGGTCCCGACGCCGTGGTCGTCGTCCTGCTTCCCGACGGCGGTCGCGGCTACATGGCGAAGATCTTCAACGACCAGTGGATGAGCAGCTACGGGTTCCTGCGCACCCCGCTCGACTCCAACACCAAGGAATCGCTCGTCGGGGATGTGTTGCGCGGCAAGACGGGCGCGTTGCCCGACCTCGTGCACACCCACCCGCAGGAGACGCTGCGCGATGCGATCGAGATCCTCCGCGAGTACGGCGTGTCCCAGATGCCGGTCGTCGGTGCCGAGCCGCCCGTGATGGCCGGCGAGGTCGCGGGCGCGGTCACCGAACGTGATCTGCTCAGCGCGGTCTTCGAAGGTCGCGCCAGCCTCGCCGACCCCGTGTCGGCACACATGGGGGAGCCGTTCCCGCTCATCGGTTCCGGCGAACCGGTGTCGGCGGCCACCAAGGCGCTCGGCGACTGCGACGCGCTCATGGTCGTCGAAGACGGCAAGCCCATCGGCGTGATCACGCGCCACGACCTGCTCGCCTTCGTGTCGAGCCACCCGATCGTCGGATAGGAGCACCACCGTGAGTGAACGACGCAGCGCAGCGGACTCGGTTCGCTGGCAAGGCTTCTCGACCCGCGCCATCCACGCCGGTTACGACCCGGATCCCCAGACGGGCGCGGTGAACGTCCCGATCTACGCGAGTTCGACGTTCGCCCAGGACGGTGTCGGCGGATTGCGCGACGGGTTCGAGTACGCACGCACCGGCAACCCGACCCGACGCGCCCTCGAGGCCAACCTCGCCGCTCTCGAGAGCGGCACCTACGGACGGGCTTTCGCCTCCGGTATGGCGGCCACCGACTGCCTGCTGCGGTCGACGCTGCGGCCGGGCGATCATCTGGTGATCCCGAACGACGCCTACGGCGGGACGTTCCGGCTGATCGACAAGGTCTTCAGCCAGTGGGGCATCACCTACTCGGTGGCCCCGGTGTCCGACGTCGCCGCGGTGCGCGACGCCATCCGGCCGGAGACCAAGCTGGTCTGGACCGAGACGCCTACCAACCCGCTGCTCAACGTCGGCGACATCGAGACTCTCGCCGCCGTCGCGCACGAGGCCGGCGCGAAGCTCGTCGTCGACAACACCTTCGCCTCGCCGTACCTGCAGCAGCCACTCGTGCTGGGTGCCGACGTCGTCTTGCATTCCACGACCAAGTACCTGGGCGGGCACTCGGATGTCGTCGGTGGCGCACTGGTCACCGACAGCGAGGAGCTCGACGAGGCGTTCGCGTTCCTGCAGAACGGTGCCGGTGCGGTTCCCGGACCGTTCGACGGATTCCTGACGCTGCGCGGCATCAAGACCCTCGGGGTGCGGATGGATCGGCACTGCGACAACGCGGAGAGGGTGGTCGAGTTCCTGAACGGCCACGCCAAGATCGACGCCGTCCTGTACCCGGGTCTGGAGAACCATCCGGGACACGAGGTCGCGGGTAAGCAGATGAAGCGCTACGGCGGAATGGTCTCGGTGCTGGTCAAGGGCGGCCTCGACGACGCCAAGGATTTCTGCGCGCGCACCGAGGTGTTCACGCTCGCCGAATCGCTCGGCGGCATCGAGTCGCTGATCGAACACCCCGGCGCGATGACGCACGCCTCGACCGCCGGATCGCTGCTCGAGGTGCCGGCCAACCTCGTCCGCCTCTCGGTGGGCATCGAGGACATCGACGACATCCTCGGCGATCTGGAGAACGCGCTGCGCTGACCCGGGGCGGATACTGGTGCCCATGTTGCTGACTGCCGCCGACGTCGACCGGGCCGTTGCGGAACTGTCGGGGGTGATCCGGCGGACGCCGACGATCGCCTCGCGGGTGGTGTCCGAGCGCAGTGGGGCCCAGGTGTGGCTCAAGTGCGAGAATCTGCAGCGCACCGGGTCTTTCAAGCCGCGCGGCGCGTACCTGCGCATCTCCCGGTTGTCGGCGGCGGAACGCGCGCGCGGGGTGGTCGCGGCCAGTGCGGGCAATCACGCGCAGGGAGTCGCCTGGGCGGCATCGGATCTCGGCATCGCGTCGCGGGTCTACATGCCCACCGGTGCCGCGCTGCCGAAGATCGCCGCCACCAAAGCCTATGGCGCCGAGGTGGTGCTGGCGGGATCGACGGTCGACGAGTCGCTCGTCGAGGCACAGAGACATGCCGAGGCCACGGGCGCGGCCCTGATCCATCCGTTCGACCATCTCGACATCGTGGCCGGACAGTCGACGGTGGGGGTGGAGATCCTGGAGCAGATCCCGGATGTCGCCACGATCGTGGTGCCGCTCGGCGGCGGTGGACTGCTGGCCGGCGTCGCCGCCGCGGTGCGTCTGCGACGTCCCGAGGTCGAGGTGATCGGCGTGCAGGCCGCTCAGGCAGCCGCCTGGCCGACATCGCTCGCCGAGGAACGGCCGATGCCGGTCGCGGCGATGAACACGATGGCCGACGGCATCGCCGTCGCGACCCCGGGGGCGGTCCCGTTCGCGCATGTCACCGAGTTCGTGGACCGGGTCGTCACGGTCAGCGAGGAGGAGTTGAGCACCGCGCTGCTGCTGATGCTCGAGCGGGCCAAGCTGGTGGTCGAGCCGGCCGGGGCCGCGGCGGTGGCGGCGGCCGTGAGCGGGCGGCTCGCCCTGTCGGGGACCGTGTGCGTCGTGCTGTCCGGCGGCAACATCGATCCGCTGCTGCTGCGCCATGTCACGACGCACGGCCTGACCGCCGCCGGACGTTTCCTCACCGTGACGGCGACCGTCTCCGACCGCCCGGGTGGTCTTGTCACGCTCCTCGAACTGCTCCGCGATCTGGGGGCGAGCGTGCTCGACGTCGTGCACTCGCGCGTCGCCGACGACCTCTATCTCGGGGAGGTGCAGGTGACGGTGAGCGTCGAGACCCGCGGACACGATCATCAGCACGACGTCCGGCGGGCCCTCGCCGACGCCGGGTTCCTGCGCGACTGAGCACGGACGGCGGCGCTAACCTGTCCTGGTGGTCGGTCAGCGTCTCACTTGGCGGGTTCGAGGCGTGCGAAATGCTTGAGGGTGTCGGCCTCGATGGTCTTGTAGACCGTCGACGACGCCGGACCGGAGAAGGCGGTGACCACCCGCGAGGACGTGGGGAGCTCCAGTGCGAAGGTCCACTTGAGCCGGCATCCCACGTCGGCGGGCAGGATCTCGGTCGCCTCGCCGAAGCGTCGAATGCCCGGGACGTTCGCCCGCAGAACCCGAAAGCCGTTGCGGTAGTGACCGGTCTCGGGATCTTCGGTCCAGTCGAAGAAGTCTTCCTCGAGGGTGACGTAACCGGGACCGAGGACCGCCCGGCGCTGGGTCCCCACACCGTATGGCGGCGGAGACACGAATTCGATCTTCTTGATCGCGCGGCACCAGTCCAGCGTGTTCTGACGGGTGAACTCGGTCCACGCGCGTTCCGGCGTGACCGGCAGACGCACGTCGATGACGTGCCGGACCGGCGCATCGTCGAAGAAGTCGATATCAAAGGACTCAAGCTCATGGGAACGTGCCATGGGTCACATTGAAGCACGTGGCCCTGACCGATGCCTCGGTCGTTCGGTTGCGACGAGCCCGCCGGGTCGGTCGAGCGTACCGACTGCAAAGATTCGTCTGTTCGGATGACACTGTGCGGCAAAGGTTTTGTCGGACCCCGGTGCGACAGTGCGTGCAGATGCGGGACCGCTTCCCAGGTGCCGCACAGCAGAGAAGGACGATCGATGACCGACCCCCAGAATCCGAACCCCGCTCCCGGACCCGACCCGGGCCAGCAGCCGCCTTACGGCCAGCCGTACCAAGGGCAGCAGTACGGACAGCCGCCGCAGCCCGGGGCGCCGCAATACGGCGCTCCTCAGTACGGTGCTCCCCAGTACGGTGCTCCCCAGTACGGTGCTCCACCGCAGCCGTACCCGAATCCACCTGCGAAGAAGAAGAAAAAGTGGCCCTGGATCCTGGGGTCCATCGTGGTCTTGTTGATCATCATCCTCGCGGCGACCTCCGGCGGAGGGTCGGATGACACGGACAGCACCGCTGGTTCGGGTGCTTCCACCGCGACCGAGCCGGGTGAGCAGCGTGATTCGGGTGACGCGAACGGCGAGGACGCGGCGCCGGGCCTGAATACACCGGTACGCGACGGCAAGTTCGAGTTCGTGGTGACCGGCGTCGAACCCGGCTTGACGTCGGTGGGTGACAATCCGTACCTCACCGAGGAAGCCCAGGGGCAGTTCGTGATCGTCACCATGACTGTGAAG
This sequence comes from Gordonia sp. ABKF26, assembly GCF_041103195.1. NCBI lineage: Bacteria > Bacillati > Actinomycetota > Actinomycetes > Mycobacteriales > Gordoniaceae > Gordonia > Gordonia sp. ABKF26. The sequence goes on along the minus strand of NZ_JBGCVZ010000003.1, from coordinate 4,243,722 downwards.
AACACGTCCGACCAGCCGCAGAGCTTCTCACCGACGGGACAGAAACTGCTCGACGCCGAGGACCGCAGCTTCGAGCCGGACACCTCGGCCCAGATCGCGCTCGGCGGGTCGGACATCCCCGTGTGGGACAACATCAATCCCGGAAATGCCGTGACCGTCAAGCTCGTCTACGACATGCCGGCAGGGGCGACACCGGCCTCCATCGAGCTCCATGACTCGATGTTCTCCGGTGGCGTGACGGTGGCTCTGTCCTAGTTGCGGGCGACGCGACCGGCGAACCTCAACTCGACTCCTGGACTTCGATCGAAGTCCATCAGTCGAGTTGAGGTCTGCCGGTCGACTACCGCGGGTCATCAGGCCTGCCGAGAAACTCATCCGAACGGATGACACTGTGTGGCAACGGTTTTGTCAGACCTCGATGTCAGTCTGTCTTCAGATGCGGTACCGCTTCCCAGGACCCGCACATCACGAAGGATCAGGACGATGACCGAAGCCGATAATGTCCGACCCCACCGTTCCTCCGGCGCAGCGCCGGCCGGAGCACGACCGCAAGTCCCAGACCGTATGTGGCCGTTGTTCATCGCCGGCCTGGTCGCGGTGTGCGGATTTGCGTTGGCGCTCTTCCCGATCGTTGTGCACAACGACACCGACACCGCGACTTTCGGTGATACGGCGGCGCAGGTGTACGGCGAACCCTCGACACCCGCGACGACGACAGATGCAGAATCGCTCGCGACGTGGGAGCAGTCGAGCGCCGTGGCGAAAGCCAAGGACTACCTGTCGCTCATGGCGTTCTCGAAGCCGGGTCTGATCGATCAGCTGGAGTACGAGGGGTTCTCGACGACCGACGCGACCTACGCGGTGACCGAGATCGAAGCCACGGGCGCCGTCGACTGGAACGCGCAGGCGGTGAAAAAGGCCCGTGACTATCGGTCGATGATGGCGTTCTCGCGGCAGGGCCTGATCGAGCAGCTCGAGTACGACGGCTTCGCGCCGGCGCAGGCGGTCTACGGGGTCGACAACGCCTAGGGCTCACCGATGCCTGTCGGACGGCCGCGTCGCCGGCAAGTACAGCCCAGAGCACTGAGCCCTAAAACACGAAGCCCGGGACGACATGTCGTCCCGGGCTCTGGTCCAGTGTCGATCAGCCGTGGTAGGGCTCCGCGCTGACCAGGGTCACCTTGATGGTGGCACCGCTGGGCACGGAGTACTCGCGGGTCTCGCCGACCTTGGCGTCGATGAGGGCGGCACCGAGCGGCGAGCTGGGGGAGTAGGTCTCCAGTCCGCCCTGGCCGCTCTCCTCGCGGGTGGCGATGAGGAAGGTCTCGGTGTCTTTCTCGTCACCGTCGTAGTAGACGGTCACGACGGAACCGGGCAGCGCGACGCCGGACTGGGTCGGCGCCTCGCCGACCTTCGCGTTGTTCAGCAGTTCCTGCAGCTGGCGGATGCGCGCTTCCTGCTGGCCCTGCTCTTCGCGAGCGGCGTGGTAGCCGCCGTTCTCCTTGAGGTCGCCCTCTTCGCGACGCTCGTTGATCTCGGCAGCGATGACCGGACGGTTGGCGATCAACGAGTCGAGCTCGCTCTTGAGGCGGTCGTGCGACTCTTGGGTCAGCCAGGTCACCTGGGTGTCGGTCATCGGTCACTCCTTTGTGTTGTCCGCGGCCCCGGGCGACCGTTTACACCAGGGGCATATGGACTGCTATAAATGCAGCAACACGACCCCTCGCGGAGCCGTGTATCCGATCAGAGTACCAGGTGCTGAGACCTATGGCACATCGGTTGTGCCGCGCGAGGCCGCCCGGAGCGCGTCTTGATAGGTCGGTTCCGCCCGCTTCAGCCATCCCACAACGAAATACGTCAGCGGCATGATGACGATTTCGACGAGCGTCTTCCACACGAAACCGACGATCGTGTAGTTGATGAAGTCTCCCCAGGTCGAGATGCCCAGCGCGGTGGCCGCGATCGAGCAGAACACGAGGGTGTCGGCGAATTCGCCGACAATCGTCGAACCCAGCAGGCGCGCCCACAGATGACGTTCGCCGGCTCGTTCCTTCATTTTGACGAGAACGAAGGAATTGAGGAATTCGCCTACGACATATCCGGCCAACCCGGCGAGCAGGAATTGTGGGACGACTCCGGCGACGGTCTCGAAAGACTCCTGCCCCTCGTAGAAATCTGCAGCCGGCAGATGAATGGTGAGCCAGAAACACAACGACGCGAGGATGAGCACCGCGAAACCGGCGAGAATGGTCCGGCGCATCGCCCGGAACCCGTAGACCTCACTGATCACGTCGCCCAGGACGTAGGCCAGCGGGAACAGGAAGAAGGCGCCGTCGGTCACGAGTCCGTTCATCTGGATCGGGCCCAGATCGATGTGGAGCCAGTCGTCGAACAGCACTACGCCCTTGGTCCCGGTGACGTTGCTGATCAGCATGACGCCGACGAAGAGCGCGACCAGGAGCGGGAAGTAGCGGCTGCCGATCGAGGCGAAGGCGGCGCGCGGCGCCTGCGATTCGTCGCGTCCGGCCAGGGGAGCGGTCACTGATCCGACGGTTTCAGGTAGGCGGGCACGTCGAGCGTGCAGCCGAACACCTCACCGATGACCGGCGGCCTCGACGTCGTGATCTCGGTGCGGACGCCGATGCGTTCCGCGGGGTCGGCGGGGATGAGGATCTCGCGCCGGCCGGTCTCGCCGCCGTCGCGGGAACGTCCGCGCACCACGCAGGCCGCGGGCCGGCTCGGATCGGAACGTTCGACGGTGAACTGCACGGCGACGGTCGAGTCGTCGAGGATCTCGTAGCCGGTGGCCTCGCCCGTCACGTCGGCCGAGGAGAACTTGCTGTAACCGATGACCGCGAGTGCGACGCCCGCGACGACGACGAGTACCGACAGGGCGACGAACCAGCGCCGACGACCCCGGGCGGTCTCCGAATGCTCCGGGTAGGTGGCGCGCGGTCCGCTGTGCGGTCGTGCCGTGTCAGGCGTCGTGCGTGGTGCGTCACCGGCGTCTGCGGCGCCCCCGTCCGAACTGTTCACGCGTCAATACCTACCATGGGAGGAGTAGCGATCCGAAGGTGAGGAACTGTGACCGAATCCCACGTCGGCGACCCCAAGTCGGGGGTGTTCCGTCTGATGGCGGTGCATGCGCACCCAGACGACGAGTCGAGCAAGGGTGCGGCGACGACCGCGAAATATGCGGCCGAAGGCAACGAAGTGCTCGTGGTCACACTCACCGGCGGTGAGCGTGGCGACATCCTGAATCCGGCGATGGACCGGCCGGGCATCAAGGAGCGGATGACCGAGGTCCGCCGCGAGGAGATGGCGAAGGCCGCCGAGTCGCTCGGCGTCCGGCAGACGTGGCTCGGCTTCGTCGACTCCGGGCTGCCCGAGGGCGACCCGCTGCCGCCGCTGCCGGAGGGGTCGTTCGCGACGGTGCCCCTCGAGGAGGCCACCGAGGCGCTGGTGCGCGTGGTTCGCGAATTCCGCCCGCACGTGATCATCACCTACGACGAGCACGGCGGCTATCCGCATCCCGACCACATCCGATGCCACGAGGTGTCGGTGGCCGCCTACGAACAATCCGGCGATCCCGACGCGTTCCCCGGGACCGGCGAGGCGTGGACGGTGTCGAAGCTCTACTACACCCACGGTTTCATCCGCGACCGGATGGTGCTCTTCTCCGACGAGTTCGCGCGACACGGCCAGGAGAGCCCGTTCGCCGAGTGGCTCAGCAAGTGGGACCCGAGTCGCGGCGACCTGATGGGCCGCGTCACCACCCAGGTCGAGTGCTCGAAGTACTTCCCCCAGCGTGACGACGCCCTGCGTGCGCACGCCACGCAGATCGACCCGAACGGGGTGTTCTTCGCGGTGCCGCTGGAATGGCAGCAGCGTCTGTGGCCGACCGAGGAGTTCGAGCTCGCCCGGACCCGGGTCAAGACCGCCTTGCCCGAGACCGACCTGTTCGCCGGGATCGAGGCGTGATGAACAGCACCGTCGTGAACACCGTGATGATCCTCGCGGAGGAGCCGCAGGGGCCGGAGTTCGGCAAGGCCTCACCGCTGGGCCTGCTCGTGATCCTGCTGCTGCTCGTCGGCACGGCGTTCCTCATCTGGTCGATGAGCCGACAGCTGAAGAAGCTGCCCGCCTCCTTCGACACCGAGCACCCCGAACCCGACCAGGCCTTCGACGAGGGCACCGACTCGCCCGGTCCGGCCGAGTCGGGCACCGCGACTCCGGATGTACCCGGCTCCCCGGATGCCACGACGGCCGCCGGCACCACCGACGACCGACGGCCCGCCGACACCTGAGTCGAGGGGTACAAGTGGAGTCATGCGCATCTCCACCCTGATCGGGACGTCACTCGCGACCGCAGCCGCAGCGGCCATCGGCAGCGTGGTGACCAAACCGGCGGTCGAGACCTGGTACCCCAAGCTGGCGAAGCCGTCGTTCGTGCCGCCCGACTGGGCCTTCCCGGTCGCGTGGACCGCGCTTTACGCCGACATCGCCGTGACGTCCGCCGTCACGCTGGATCAACTGGACGAGAACGGCGATCACACACAGCGGCAGAGGTATCTCGCAGCGCTCGGGGCCAACCTCGTGCTCAACGGCGGCTGGAGCTGGATCTACTTCGGCCGGGGTGCGCTCGGAACCGCGTCGGTCGCGGCGGCGGCGCTCACCGTGAGCAGTGCCGATCTCGCGCGGCGTACCGCACAGACCAACCCGGCGGCAGGTGCCGCGCTCGCGCCCTACCCGGCGTGGTGCGCATTCGCAACCGTGCTCTCGACGAGCACCTGGTGGCTCAACCGTGGCCGGCGGTCACCGGCGGTCTCGTAGGGTCGCGGCGAATCGTTCCATCGCCCAGTCGATCTCGGACTCGGTGACGACCAGCGGCGGCGCCAGCCGCAACGTCGACCCATGGGTGTCCTTCGCCAGCACACCGCGTTCGGAGAGCTGCCGGCAGAAGTCCTCACCGGTGCCGATCGCGGGGTCGAGGTCGATGCCCGCCCACAGTCCGATACCGCGGACCGTCACCACACCGTCCCCGACGAAGTCGTGTAGCCGCCCGTGCAGGTGTTCACCGAGGTCGGCCGCCCGACGCTGCCACGTCCCTTCGGCGAGCATGTCGACGACGGTGTGACCGACTGCGGCGGCGAGCGGGTTGCCGCCGAAGGTCGATCCGTGTTCACCGGGGTGCAGGACGTCGAGAACGTTGCGGTCGGCCACCACCGCCGACACGGGCAGCAATCCGCCGCCCAGCGCCTTTCCCAGTAGGTAGACGTCGGGTTCGACGCCCCAGTGCTCCACCGCGAACGTCCGGCCGGTGCGGCCGAGGCCCGACTGGATCTCATCGACGATCAGCAGCGCGCCACGCTCGGTGCAGAGGGTCCGCGCGCCGGGGAGATAGTCATCGGGCGGGACGATGACGCCGGCCTCACCTTGGATGGGTTCGAGGAGGACGGCCACGGTGTTCTCGTCGACGGCGGCCTCCAGCGCGGCCAGATCGCCGAACGGGACGCGGACGAATCCCGGTGTGTACGGACCGAATCCGGCATAGGCCGCCGGATCGTCGCTGAACGAGATGATCGTCGTCGTGCGGCCGTGGAAGTTGCCGCCGGCCACGACGATCGTGGCACGGCCGTCGGGTACACCCTTGACGTCGTAGCCCCATTTGCGGGCGACCTTGATGCCGGACTCCACCGCTTCGGCGCCGGTGTTCATCGGCAGGACCATGTCCTTGCCGCACAGGGAAGCCAGTGCGGCGCAGAACGGTTCGAGTCGATCGGACCGGAAAGCGCGGCTGGTGAGGGTGACCCGCGTGAGCTGATCCAGGGCCGCGGCGACGATGCGGGGATGGCGGTGACCGAAGTTGACCGCGGAATAGGCGCCGAGGCAATCGAGGTGACGGCGCCCGTCGACATCGGTGATCCAGGCGCCCTCGGCGGTGGCGGCGATCACCGGCAGTGGCGAATAGTTGTGCGCTACATGGGGTTCGAGCAGATCAGCGAGGGCCGGACGGGCGACCGGGACAGGCGCGCCGGAACGTCCGGGCGTACCGGCTGCCGGGCTCGTCATGGTCATGGATCGAGCGTATCTTTGGACTTCGGTGCAAACAATCGACGTTTCTTGCGTGATCGCGCAACGGATCGTCGAGAATTGTTGGCAGAGGAGGCTTCTGTTGCGACCACTGGACGATCTCGACGAGCAGGTACTCGCCTGCCTCACCCGTGATGCCCGGGCCACCTACCAGCAGATCGGGGAGCGGATCGGACTGTCCGCTCCCGCCGTCAAACGGCGCGTCGACCGACTGGTTGCCGACGGGGTCATCCGGGGTTTCACCGCCGTCGTCGACCCTCAGGCGATGCAGTGGACCACCGAGGCCTACGTGCTCGTGTACTGCCGGGGCAACATCTCGCCCGAACAGCTCGAAGCCGCCTGGGACCCCATCCCCGAGGTCGTGAGCGCCGCGACCGTGACCGGTCAGGCCGATGCCATCCTGCGCGTCATGGCCCGCGACGTACGGCACCTCGAGCAGGCGCTCGAACGCATCCGGCAGGCGGGCCCGGTGGATCGGTCGGAGTCCATCCTCGTGCTCAGCGAGCTGATCGACCGGGGACACCCGTGAGACCGGGAACGCGAAACGCCTGTGCTAGTGTGGTCGCCGTGATCAGCACCGTGCGCGCGTATTGGCGCTTTATCGAGGCTCCGGGTGGGGCCACGATGATGCGTTTGATCTGACGCGCGTACGACACACCCGGAGCCCGAGCAGCGACCAGACGGTCGCTGCTCTTGTCGTTTGAGCGGGGCTCCGACCACACCCAGGGCATGCCTCGTCACCACATCGACACGGGCATGACCTCGAAAGGCACACACCGTGACCACCTTGCCGGACCTTCCGATCCGATCCGACGACAACGCCGAATCGACCTCTGACCGCCGGATCCGGGCCTTCCGTCCGATCCCCTCGCCCGACACCGTCCGCAGCGAACTGCCGCTGTCCGCACGACGCGCCGTCGCCGTCCAGCGCGACCGGGACGAGATCGCCGACATCCTCGCCGGGCGGGACGACCGCCTGCTCGTCATCGTCGGACCCTGCTCTGTCCACGACCCGATCGCGGCCATCGACTACGCACGACGCCTCGCGCCGCTGGCCGATGCCTACGCCGAGCGTCTGAAGATCGTCATGCGCGTCTACTTCGAGAAGCCGCGCACCACGATCGGGTGGAAGGGGCTGATCAACGACCCCGGGATGGACAACACCTTCGACGTCGAGCGTGGTCTGCGCACCGCCCGGTCGTTGCTGCTCGACATCATCGACCTCGGTCTGCCCGTCGGCTGCGAGTTCCTCGAACCGACCAGCCCGCAGTACATCGCCGACGCGGTCGCGTGGGGTGCCATCGGCGCCCGTACCACCGAGTCCCAGGTCCATCGTCAGCTGGCGTCGGGGCTGTCGATGCCGATCGGATTCAAGAACGGCACCGACGGCAATGTCCAGGTCGCGATCGACGGCGTGAAAGCCGCTGCGGCCGAACATGTCTTCTTCGGAGTCGACGACTTCGGCAATGGCGCCGTGGTGGAGACCGCGGGCAACGAGGACTGCCACATCATCCTGCGCGGCGGCACGCGTGGCCCCAACTTCGACGCGGAGTCGGTGTCGGCGGCGGCCGAGGCGCTCGCCGCGGCCGGGTTGCCGGCGCGGGTCATGATCGACTGCTCGCACGCCAACTCCGGCAAGGATCATGTCCGCCAGGCGGAGGTCGCCACCGAGATCGCCACCCGCCTCCGGGCGGCCCGCGAGGCCGGTGAGCCGTCGACCGTCAGCGGCGTCATGCTGGAGAGCTTCCTCGAGCCCGGCGCGCAGTCGACCGAGGCCACCCCGCTGGTCTACGGCAAGTCCGTCACCGACAAGTGCATGGGCTGGGAGGCCAGCGCTCAGGTGCTGGCGGCGCTGGCGCGGGGCTGATCCCGAAAGAACCGGGGGTCAGACCACGTCGACCTCGGCGGTGGAGTCCGGGATCGTGATCAGTGCTCGACGCTGAAGCGTTCCGCGTGGCGACCGTACGGACGGCGCCACGCGGAACTCGGCCTCCCACCGGTCGGCGTGAATCCGATTCAGCAGGTAGCCGCGCTGTGAGTTGCCGAACCGGACGTGGGGCGAGGCCTCTTTCAGGCGGCGGTCGCCGTCGTCGCTGTCCTCTCCGTCGCCGCCGGAGGTGATCGACGTTGCGGCCAGTTCCACTCCGCGCGTGGCAGATTCAGCGGTGTACGAGGTACGTAGGTCGGCGACCACGCTGCGGTGGATGTCGCCGGCGAGGGACACCAGATTGCGTACCCCACGGTCCGCTGCGCCGTCGAGCACGCGGGCGCGCGAGGCCTCGTAGCCACTCCACCCGTCCATGCTGACCGCTCGGGTCGAGCCGACGGTCCGGGCGAGGTCGGCCATCGGAACCTGCTGGGCGAGAACGTCCCAGCGGTGTCGGGAGGACGCGAAACCGTCGAGCAACCATCGTTCCTGCTCGGCGCCGAGGATCGTCCGAGACGGGTCCGCGGTGGACGCGTTCTGACCGGTGTCGTTGTCTCCGTTGGCCTGATCGCTGCGGTGACTGCGGGTGTCGAGGAGGGTGAGGTCGACGAGATCGCCGAAACCCAGCCGCCGGTGCGCACGGATGACGGTTCCGCTCGGCCGGGCGGCGATCCGCACCGGGGTGTTCTCCCACCAGGCGCGCAGGGCGCGTGCGCGGCGCAGCGCGAACGCGGTCAGCGGTGCGTGGTCCTCGGCAACCGCACCCGCCCAGTTGTTGTCCACCTCGTGGTCGTCGAAGGTGATCACGAACGGTGCCGTCGCGTGGGCGAGTTGCAGGTCCGGGTCGGACTTGTACAGCGCGTACCGTTCCCGGTAGTCCTCGAGGTCGACTGCCTCCCGGGTCGCCGAGAGCGGAAGAGCGGCAGCGTTTCTCGCGCCGCCCCGGGCGGGGATCGGCTTCTCGTAGATGTAGTCGCCGAGGTGCAGGACGACATCGGGCGCGTGGGCGGCGAGGTCGGCGTAGGCGTGGTAGTAGCCGTCGGCCCAGTTCTGGCAGGACGCCACGGCCAGCGTGAGCGTGTCGACGCGTGCGTACGGGGCAGGCGCCGTCCGGGTTCGTCCGACGGTGGAGATCTCGCCGAGGGCGCGGAACCGGTAGAAGTAGTCGGCGGCGGGCGCGAGTCCGCGGACGTCGACGTGCACGCTGTGTCCCCATTCCGAAGTTGCGTGCACGGATCCGCGACGCACGATCCGGGTCATCGACTCGTCGGCGGCGACCTCCCAGTCGACCCGGACCGGTCCCGTCCCCATCCCGCCGCCCGGGGCGAAAGGGTTGCGCGACAAGCGCGTCCACAGCACAACCCCGTCGGGGAGCGGATCCCCGGACGCGATGCCGAGGCCGAACACGCCGCCGGAATGGGCCAGAGCGGGTACTGCCGGTGACGTGCCGCCGAGCAGGCCCGGGGTGAACGCCAGGCCTGTCACGAGCGCCGACCAGCCGAGGAATCGACGTCGCGATGTGCCCATGGGCACACCCGACCAGGACCACCTGACCTCGATTCCACCTGCAGGCGGCGGGGACATGATGGGGAGGTGAAGTCTGCGCCCCCCGGTGGAGTCCCCGCCGACCAGGCGCAGCGCTACGTCGAGGAGGCGGATCGGCCGCGGCGCTCGCGTAGTCCGAGCGCGACGTCGACCGCGAGGAAGGCCAGAAGGCTGAGTCCGAGCAGCGGCACGAACCAGCCCACCGCGGCCGCCACCACACCGACCGCGACGGCCGCGGGCACGGGCACCCGGCGCAGTGCGCCACGAGCCGGGGGGCGGCCCACGGCGAGCGCCCCGGAGCGTCGTGGCCGTCGTTGCCACCACATCTGGTAGCCGCGCACGATGAGCATCACCAGCGCAACCGCCAGCACCAGGAGTGCGAGCTGGCTCACCCAGCCGAACAGGATTCCCATGTGCAGGGCGATGCCCCAGGTGGTGAGTTTCGCAGCGAGCGGCCAGTCGGCGAACCGCGAGATGTCCACGACCCCACCGGTCGCACCGTTCACCGCGATCGAGTCCTGGCCGAACTGCCAGGGTTGCCTGGTCTGCGCGACGGTGAACGCCGTGTCCGCGGTGGCGGGAATGGTCACCTCGACCCTGCCGTCCACTCCCGCGACCCGCGCGGTGTCGAGGACGCGGTCGAGTTGCGCCACCGACTCACCGGACGAGCTCGGCAGATCCGGCACCTGACCCTCGTGTGCGCCGTGGTCCCCGTGGCCGGCGGGCGCCGACGGCGTCTCCGACAACGCGGTCTCGACGCCGGGCGTCGTCCAGCTCAGGGCGGTGCGGAGTTCGGAGACGTTCTCGCCCGCGTACTTCGACCACGTGAGGCCGGTCGCGGACAGGAAGACGAGCCCCACCGCGATCCACACGCCGATGACCCCGTGGCGGTTCCGGGTGCGGTTGCGTCCGGTCGCCGACCGGTCGACGGTGACCAGCTCGGCGAGCCGTCGCTGCCACCGAGCTCGGAATGCCGTGAGCCACAGGGCGAGACCGCCGAGGGCGATGACCCACAGCCAGGAGGCGGCGAGTTCGCTGTAGATGCGGCCCGGTTCGCCGAGATGGAGATTGCGGTGCAGCTCGCTGAGCCAGGTGCGCAGCGGCAGTGATGCACTGCTGCCGTATGACACCAGCTCGCCGGTCGACTCGAGCGTCACCGGGTCGATGAACACCGCCAGGCGCTTGGACGCCCCGAGCGCTGGGTCGTCGAAGAGGACGCGGGTGGTGTCGCCGGGCTCGGTCGACGGACGGACTGCGGACAGCGTGAGGTCGGGACGGAGCCGGACCGCCGCATCGACCTGTTCGGACACCGGGCGGGCATCGCCGGTGCTCTCGGTGTGGAGCTGGTCGCGGTAGACGACCTGCTCGAGTGTCGGCGCGATCGCGTAGAGCCCGCCGGTGATGGCCGCGACGACCAGGAACGGCGCGATGAAGATGCCGGCGTAGAAGTGCAGTCGTCGGAGCAACGGTTGCCAGGTGGCAGGTGGGGACCGGCGGGCGCGGGGATCGCCGTCCGGTGGGGTGCCGGGCGGGTTCTCGGGTGGATTGTCGGAACGGGACAGATTGGGCAGGGACACGTGTTGGCCTCTCATGCGGAAGACGGCACGCGGCATCGACCACGGTCAGGTGGGATGGCAGACGCGCACCGACCGGCCCGTCGGGGTGACGGGTCGGCGGAGGAAGGGATCAGCGCGTGAGGGCGGGCGGTCCGCGGGTGTCGAGGGCGGCGATGGCGCGCAGACGGGGCCGCGCGTCGTCGTGTGTCGGGCGGGGGACGAGCCCGGTGACATCGTCGGCGGGCGGATCGAGAACAGCCCGGATGAGCGCGACGATCGCGGTCAGGACGCACAGGAGCGCCGGCTCGGCGACCCGGATCGCGGCCGCGGTCAGCAGTGTCGCGACCCCGTGCACCAGCAGCATCGACTGGCTGGGGGCGTGCGTGAGCGACGCCGCGGCGGCGTGGTGGCCCGACGAGGCGTCGAGCGCGGTGAGGGAGATATGCGCGAGCAGTTGCCCGGCGGCGAGGAGCCCCATCGTGGCGACAAACCCCGGACGTCGCCGGGACATCGCGCCGATCGCCCAGCCGAGCGCGGTACAGGCGGCGGTCATGATCACGAGTGACGTCGTGGCGGGCAGGGAACCGGCCGCGAGTCCGTGTGCGGCCACCGCGGTGCTCGCCGACAGCGCGCCGACGACACCACCGCGAAGGCGGTGGAGGGCGCGCATGTCCGGGTTCACGGGAGGAGCATAGCGATGGCCACCCGTTCCGGACTGCATCCGGTCATCGAAAGGGCAGGTCAGCTGAGCACGAGCAGCCAGGCGGCGACGTAGTGCAGCAGGGCGGCGACCGCGGTGCAGGCGTGGAACACCTCGTGATGGCCGAAGGTGCCCGGCCACGGATCGGGCCAACGGGCCGCGTAGAGGATGCCGCCCACGCTGTAGAAGACGCCGCCCAGCGCGAGCAGGACCATGACGAGCACACCGGTCTCACCGATGAGCGCAGGCGCGACGACGACGATCACCCAACCGAGCACGATGTAGAGGGTGACGCCCAGCCACCGGGGTGCGCCGGGCCACAGGATCTTGAGGGTCGCACCGGCGGTCGCGCCCGCCCAGACGATGCCGAGCACCCACCAACTGGTCGGCGAGGGCAGGCCCAGCGCGCAGAACGGTGTGTACGTGCCGGCGATGAACAGGAAGATCATCGCGTGATCGGCGCGCTTCATCCGGGTGCGTGCACGTGCGGTCTTCCACGGGATCCGGTGGTAGCCGGCGCTGATCGCGAAGAGTCCGAGAACGGTGACCGCATAGACGGCGCACGGCACCACGGCGACGGGATCGCCGACCGTGGCCGCGCCGATGACCAGGGCGAGGCCGGCGACCGCTGCCACGTAGGCCGAGTAGTGGTGGATGACTCCGCGCAGGCGTGGGCGGACGTCGGCCGGTTGGTTCAGCAACGTGCTCACCGAACCTACGGTACCGTAACTTGACGCATCGACGGCATGTCGGCGGCTCCGCGCCGGCACGCAGGGCCGCAACGCCGGTGGCCGGCGAGATGCGTCTCGGCGCGTAAGGTGTCCTGCGTGACACGAGGCCGAGACGACGCCGGAACGATCCGACGATGAAGCTGCTGCCGGATCGGCTTCGACGCCCCGTCCTCTCGGTCTACGAACGCCGGCTCATCCAGCTCCTCGACACCGAGCGTCTGCCGCGGCATGTCGCGATCATCTGCGACGGCAACCGGAGGTGGGCGCGCGAAGCGGGTTTCGAGGACGTCAGCCACGGACACCGGGTGGGCGCACAGCGGATCGCGGACATGCTCGGCTGGTGTGCGGGGCTGGGTATCGAGGCCGTCACCATCTACCTGCTCTCGACCGAGAACCTCAACCGATCCTCCGACGAGCTGGACGCGCTCCTCGAGATCGTGCCGGACATCGTCGACGAGATCTCCTCGCCCGACGGTGAGTGGCGCATCCGCATCGTCGGCACCTTGGACTCACTGCCCGAGCCGGTGGCCGGGCGATTGCGGGCGGCCGCCGACCGGACCGCCGAACGGCGCGGGATGAACGTCAATGTCGCTGTCGGGTACGGCGGACGGCAGGAGATCGTGGACGCGGTTCGCGCGTTGCTCGAGGAAAAGGTGGCCGCCGGGGCGACTGCGACCGAGATGGTGGACGCGGTGACCGTGGAGGCGATCGACGCCAACCTCTACACCAAGGGTCAGCCCGACCCCGACCTCGTGATCCGTACGTCCGGAGAGCAGCGGTTGTCGGGATTCCTGTTGTGGCAGAGCGCCTATTCGGAGATCTGGTTCACCGACGCCTATTGGCCGGAGTTCCGCCGGGTGGACTTCCTGCGCGCCCTGCGCGACTATTCCGCGCGGAGTCGGCGGTTCGGCAAGTAGCCCCTCCGGTGTCGACCCGTACCGGGGTCAGTGTGCGACGGAGTCGGCCAGCAACCCGGTCAGCGCGCGGAGATCGCTGCTGAAGGTCGACGCCGCGGGAGTCCCGAAGCCGACACCTATCCCACCGGTGGGGAGCGGATCGGCGTCGGGATGCCGGAACAGGGACTGCCCGGTCACCGCGACCCCACGTTCGTAGGCCCGATGTACTATCGCCCCTTCCTCGGCGTGCGCGACCGGGATGAGCGCGTGCAGGCCCGCGGCGACGCCGGGCACTTCCAGACCGGCGCCGGCCAGGGCTGTCACCAGCGCGTCACGCCGGGTGCGGTAGGCCTGACGGCTGCGGCGGATGTGCCGGTCGTAGGCGCCCGAGCCGATCAGCTCGGCCAGCGTCAGCTGATCGACGATACTTGCGTCGGCTTCGCGGAATCCCTTGCCGCCCAGGATCGGTTCGACCAGATGTGCGGGAGCGGCCAGCCACCCGGCGCGGACGGCCGGCGACAGGCTCTTGCTCAGCGAACCGGTGTGGATGACGACGTCGGGTCCGAGGGCCTGCAGGGCGCCGACGGGTTCGCGGTCGTAGCGGAACTCGCCGTCGTAGTCGTCTTCGACGATGACGGCGCCGGTCCGTCGCGCCCAGTCGACGACCTGCATGCGCCGGGCCGGGGAGAGGGCGACACCGGTGGGGAACTGGTGGCTGGGGGTCAGCAGCACCGCGGCCGCGCCGGTGTGTTCGAGCTCGTCGATCACCATGCCGTCGGAGTCGATCCGCACCGGCACGACCCGGGCCCCGCCGCGCTCCAGGGCGTGCCGGTGGAACGGCAGTCCGTGGCTCTCCACCGCGATGACGCCGTCGATCACCGTGCGCGCCAACAACTCCAGCGCCGAGAGGACCGAGGTGCCGAGGATGATCTGGTCCGGGCCGATGCGGACCCCCCGTGTGCGGGCCAGGTAACCGGTGAGCACGCTCCGCAGCTCGGTGCGACCGCGGGGATGAGCCGGGCCGAAGGCCTCGTCCGAGGTGTCGGTGAGGGCGCGACGGGTGGCGCGGATCCAGTCGTTGCGGGGGAACATGCCGGCACACGGCCGTCCCAGCGAGAAGTCGTGGCGGAGTGCGGGCACAACGGTGGAGGCGCCGGGATCGTCGACGGCCGGTGGACGTGCGGCGCCGTCGGCGACCCGGGTGGCCGATCCCTGCCGAGCGGTCAGCCATCCCTCCGCGATGAGCTCGGAGTACACCGCCGACACGGTGCCGCGCGCCAGGCCGAGGTCCGCGGCGAGGGACCGGTAGGGCGGCAGGGCGGTTCCCGCGGGTAGCCGATTCTCGAGGATCGCCGAGCGCAGGGCCTCGGTGAGGGCCCGGCGCCGGGTGGCGCCCCGTCCGCGGGCACCGGCGGCGGGATCGGGCTGCAGGTCCAGGAAGAGGTCCGCGCCGAGCCGCTCGGCGACTTCGGCCCACGGATCGGGGAGCGTCGAATTGACCCGTTTTTCTGCCATCGGATTGGACCACTTTCTTGAGCTAATCGCGGCCTAGCCTAAACCCAGAACATCCAGTTGTCCGTCCTTGAGGAGGAACGAGATGAAGATCGTGATCGTGGGAGCCAGCGGCGCGCTGGGCAGTCGGGTCGCCGACCTGCTCGTCGAGCGCGGGCACGAGGTGGTGCGTGCCCACCGTGCGAGCGGCGTCGACGCCTACACCGGAAGCGGTCTGGCGGCGGCGTTCGACGGAGCCGACGCCGTCGTCGACTGCCTCAGTCTCCAGACGTTGAAGGCCGCGGCCGCGATCGACTTCTTCGAGACCACGGCGACCCACATCGGGCGCGCCGCCACCTCCGCGGGCGTCGCACACGTCGTCGTGGTGTCGATCGCCAATGCCGACGATCCCGCGGTGAATGCCAAATTCGGTTATTACCAAGGGAAGGCCGCGCAGGAAGCGGCCTATGCGAAGGTCGTGGACCCCGCCGCGCTCACCATCGTCGCCTCGGTGCAGTGGTTCGAACTCGCCGAGCAGATGATGTCCACGATGCGATTCGGCCCGATCGCCGCGGTGCCCCGGATGCGGTGTGCGCCGGCGGCTGTGGCCGACGTGGCGGTGGCGGTCGCCGACGAGGCGACGGTGATTCCGGCCGAAAAGCGGGGTCCGTCGGGCGGGCGGAAGGTCGAGGTGAGCGGACCGGTGACCATGGACCTGGTCGATGTCGCGAAAGCGATTGCCGCACAGACCGGCTCGCCGCGCTGGGTACTGGGCGTGCGGTTCGGCGGGCCGGCGATCCGGGGCGGCGGGTTGGTGCCCGCCCATCCGGATGTGGTCACCACGACGACGCTCGACGGGTGGCTGGCCGGTCGCGAGCGCGCCGGGGCGGGGGACCGGCGGTGAGCGCCGACACCCGGCCGGCGACGAGAATGTGGATACCGCAGGACAATCCGTCGGTCTACAAGGCTCTGGTCGCACTGCAACGGGCGGCGTCGGCGGGCGTCGACCCGGTGATCGCCGAACTCATCGTGATCCGCGCGTCGCAGCTGAACGGGTGTGCATACTGTCTGCACATGCACACCTCCGACGCACTGGCCAAGGACATCGATCCGCACAAACTGATGCTGATCGCCGCGTGGCGCGAGGCCGGCCCGGCGTTCACGCCGGCCGAGCGGGCCGCGCTCGCCCTCACCGAGAGTGTCACGCGGATCGGGGAGAACGGCGTACCCGACGACGTGTTCGATTCGGTGCGCGCGCATTTCGACGCCGCCGAGATGGGTCAGCTGGTCGCCTCGATCGTGATGATCAACGCCTGGAACCGCATCGCACTCGCCGGCGGCTACCCGGCCGGACTCGACGAACGCCGAGCCGCATCATCGGTCAGAGCTTCCGCAGGCGCACCCGGTTGATCGAGTGGTCGTAGTCCTTGCGCAACACCAGTGACGCCCGCGGCCGGGTGGGCAGGATGTTCTCGATCAGGTTCGGGCGGTTGATCGAGGTCCACAGATCCCGTGCCGCGGCCGTCGCCTGGTTGTCGGTCAGCGACGCGTACGCGTGGAAGTGCGAGTCCGGGTTGGCGAACGACGTCGTCCGCATCTGCAGGAAACGCGAGATGTACCAGGACTCGATGTCGTCGATCTTGGCGTCGACATAGATGGAGAAGTCGAAGAGGTCCGACACCATCAGCGTCTCGCCGGTCTGCAGAACGTTGAGGCCCTCGAGGATGAGGATGTCGGGCTGGCGCACATAGTGATAGACGTCGGGCACGATGTCGTAGGCGAGGTGGGAGTACACCGGCGCGGCGACCTCGCGCGCACCCGACTTCACCTCGGTGACGAAGCGGAGCAGCGCCCGGCGATCGTAGGACTCGGGGAACCCCTTGCGGTGCAGTATGCCCCGGCGCTGCATCTCGGCGGTGCGGAGCAGGAATCCGTCGGTGGTGACCAGGTCGACCTTCGGATGCGACTCCCAGCGGGCGAGCAGGGCGGCGAGAACGCGTGCGGTCGTCGACTTCCCGACCGCGACGCTGCCGGCGATCCCGATGACGAAGGGCACCTGACGATTTGTCTGTCGCTCGCCGAGGAAGGTGGAGGTCGCCGCGAACAACCGTTGCCGCGCAGCGACTTGCAGGTGGATCAGACGGGACAGGGGTAAATAGACGTCGGCCACCTCGTCAAGGTCGATCTGCTCACCGAGGCCGACGAGCTCGGCCAGTTCGTCCTCGTTGAGGACCAGGGGCATGGACTCACGCAGTTCACGCCACTGCCTCCGGTCGAGCTCCAGGTACAGACTCGGATCCCGATCGGTGGCGTTGCGGGCCATCAGGGCAGCTCCGCCGATGTCGGATCCGCCGCTCCCGGAGTGATCATGCGTACAGCTTAGGGCGACGTGTGACGGCCCCGATCGGTAGCCTGCCGATATGCCGTCCTCGCCCGTCGCCGACGCCACCCGCGCCCGAAACCCGCTGGTGACCGAATACCTCCGACTCGGACTCGCCTTCGATCGCCTCGAACGGGGCTTCGTCGACGCCTACACCGGCGATCCCGCACTGCGAGCGGAGGTCGAGAACGGGCCCGTTCCCGATCCCGTCCGGCTCGCCGAACGTGCGCGCGGTCTGCTCGACGACCTGCCCGGTGCACTCGATGCGGCGCGCGCCGAATTCGTCGGTGCGCACCTTCGCGCGCTGGAGTGCTCGGCCCGGAAGTTCGCCGGCGACGACGTCGGGTTCGTCGACGAGGTCCGGGCCTACTTCGACGTCGACATCGCGATGGCCGACCCGGACCGCTACCGCCAGGCACATTCCGAGCTCGCGGAGGCGCTCGGCGTCCCGGGCGCCACGGGCGACGATCTCCGGAACGCCTATGCCGCGCACCGGCGTGCCGACGAGATCCCGCCGGAACGGGTGGACGAATGCGTCCGCGCGTTCAGCGGCGCCCTCCGCGAACGGGTTCGATCGACATACCCGTTGCCGGACAACGAGATCGTCGAGTTCGAGGTCGTCACCGACAAGCCGTGGTCGGGATTCAACTACTACCTCGGGGACTACCGCTCGCGCGTGGCCATCAACGCCGACCTCACGCAGTACATGTCCTCCCTGCCGGCCCTCATCGCGCACGAGGCCTACCCCGGGCACCACACCGAACACTGCCGCAAGGAGCAACTCCTCCTCGGCGCCGGACACGACGAGCAGTCGATCTTCCTGGTCAACACGCCGCAGTGCCTGATGGCCGAGGGCCTCGCCGATCACGCCCTCGCCGCGATCGCCGGCACCGACTGGGGCGCGTGGGCGCAGGAGATCTACGCCGACCTCGGCCTCCGCTTCGACGCCGAGCGCGCCATGCGCGTCGGACGTGCCACGGCCGGGCTCCTGTCCGTCCGGCAGGACGCCGCACTCATGCTGCACGACCGCCATGCCGACGCCGACACGGTCACCGAACACCTCCGCCGCTGGCTCCTCGCTCCCGAGGAACGGGCCCGGCAGATGCTGCGCTTCCTCACCTCACCGCTGTGGCGCGCGTACATCAGCACCTACGTCGAGGGTTATCGGTTGCTCGGGCAGTGGCTCGACACCGCCGACGACCGCGCCGCCGCCTTCGGACGCCTGCTCGACGAGCCACTCATCCCGGCGAGTCTGCGGCGGGAACTGGCACACCCTTCGTGACGTCCCTCCGCAGGCTCCGGGACTCCTCAGGGAGCGGGCGGGGAGTCTGCGGCGCGAACTCGAGTAGTCACTCGGCCCGCTCGCTTCGCTCCCGGCGCCTGGTACCTAGAATCGGGGCATGACCGCGAACCCGTCATCCGTGAACTCGATGTCCCTGGCCGAGCTCGACCCCGATGTCGCCGCCGCCATGAACGGCGAACTCAGCCGCCAGCGCGACACCCTCGAGATGATCGCCTCGGAGAACTTCGTGCCGCGCGCGGTCCTGCAGGCGCAGGGCAGCGTGCTCACCAACAAATACGCCGAGGGATATCCGGGACGCCGGTACTACGGCGGCTGCGAGTACGTCGACGTCGTCGAGGACATCGCACGCAACCGTGCGAAGGAACTGTTCGGTGCCGACTTCGCGAACGTGCAGCCGCACTCGGGTGCCCAGGCCAACGCCGCGGTGCTGCAGGCGCTCATGGAGCCGGGGGAGACCATGCTCGGTCTCGACCTCGCCCACGGCGGTCACCTCACCCACGGCATGCGCCTGAACTTCTCCGGCAAGCTCTACGAGAACGCCTTCTACGGCGTCAGCAAAGAGGATTTCCGCATCGACATGGACGAGGTGCGCAAGATCGCCCTCGACGTGAAGCCGAAGGTCATCGTGGCCGGCTGGTCGGCCTACCCCCGGACGCTCGACTTCGAGGCGTTCCGGTCCATCGCCGACGAGGTCGGCGCCCACCTCTGGGTCGACATGGCGCACTTCGCCGGCCTCGTCGCCGCCGGACTCCACCCGTCGCCGGTGCCGCACGCCGACGTCGTGTCCTCGACCGTGCACAAGACGCTCGGCGGTCCTCGTTCGGGAATCATCCTGGCCAAGCAGGAGTGGGCCAAGAAGCTGAACTCCGCGGTCTTCCCCGGGCAGCAGGGCGGTCCGCTCATGCATGCCATCGCGGGCAAGGCCGTCGCCCTGAAGATCGCCGCCACCGAGGAATTCGCTGAGCGCCAGCGCCGCACCCTGTCCGGTGCCCGGGCTCTCGCCGAGCGACTCACGGGCTCCGACGTCGCCAAGGCCGGGGTCTCGGTGCTCACCGGTGGTACCGACGTCCACCTCGTCCTGGTCGACCTGCGCGACAGCGCGCTCGACGGCCAGCAGGCCGAGGACCTGCTCCACCAGGTCGGTATCACCGTCAACCGCAACGCGGTGCCCTTCGATCCGCGTCCGCCCATGGTCACCTCGGGCCTGCGTATCGGTACTCCCGCGCTGGCCACGCGCGGCTTCGGCGACGAGCAGTTCACCGAGGTCGCCGACATCATCGCGACCGCGCTCGCCGCCGGTGAGTCCGCCGACGTCACCGCCCTGCGCGGGCGCGTGTCCAAGCTCGCGCTCGACTTCCCGCTCTACGAAGGTCTCGAGGAGTGGGGCCTCATGAGCCGGATCTGACCTCGATTGCCCGGCCGGGCATCGCGTCAGTATCCTTTCACCGATGAACGCCCTCACTGAAGACGACCTGATCATCGCACTCGAGAAGGCTCTTCCCGAGATCGCGGAAGACCACCAGTCGGCTGCGAGCCCCTGGAATCCGCACGACTGGGTGCCGTGGGACGACGGACGCAACTTCGGGTTCCTCGGCGGTTCGGACTTCGATCCGTCGGAGGCCTTCCTGTCCGACGAGGCACGCGCCGGGCTCCTCGCGCTCCTGCTGACCAAGGACAACCTGCCGTCGTATCACCGGGTGCTGGCCAAGCACTTCCCGGCGTTCTCCGACTGGCGGCAGCTCGTGGGCGTGTGGACCGCCGAGGACAACCGGCACGCCATCGTGCTGCGCGACTACCTCGTCGTCCGGCGCGCCATCGATCCGGTGGACGCCGAGGAGCGTCGCCGCATCCACGTCACGCAGGGTTACCGGCAGATCCCGGAGCAGGTCGACCCGCTCGGCCCGCTCGACGTACTCGCGCTGATGGCCGTGCACGAGAACCAGTGCGTGCACTTCATCAAGCGCCTGACGGCGGTTGCCGGCGACGAGACACTCGTCGAGATCCTGACGAAGATCGCCAATGACGACCAGGGGCAGGCAACCACCTTCGGCGCGTTCCTCAACGCCGGGATCATCGCCGACCAGGACGCCACCGTCCTCGCCATCGACAGCGCGCTGGCCCTCGACGAACCCATCGGCCACGACATCGCCGATTTCGACGCCGAGCGCGCTCTCATCGCCGACTACGAGGACGACGACGTGAAGGCGGCCATCGCCGCGGCACTGGCCGACGCGGTCAAGCTCGACACCGTCTCGGGACTCGGCACGGAGGCGGAGGCCGCGCGCACCCGCATCCTCGCGCGCGCCGGCCGCTGACTCCTCGGCCCACCGCGACGGCATCGCGGACATGAACACGGCGCCACCGGGACGACAAAAGTCCTGGTGGCGCCGTGTTGCGTCTCCGCTCCTCACGATACGGCGGTTTACCCACAATTCACGCCGACACACCCGATTCCGGCGCGCCGCCTGAGGTTTTCGCGCGTACGTTGGCGAGTGACGGACCGCGGGGAAGCGGTTCGTTCGGGAGGTTCAATTCGTGGTTTGTGCGAACAACGCGAGGGGGCCGGCCCCGGTCCTCGTCCACCTCGGCTGACGCCGGGACAGCGGACAATTGGACCGCCGGTCGACCAACACCGGTTTGTGCGGGTGCCGCACGAATGTAGGAGCCCCACGTGACCACACGCACCTACGTCCTCGATACCTCCGTGCTGCTGTCCGACCCCTGGGCGGTCATGCGCTTCGCCGAACACCACGTCGTGCTGCCACTGGTGGTCATCAGCGAACTCGAGGGCAAACGTCACCACCACGAACTCGGCTGGTTCGCACGTGAGGCGTTGCGCATGCTCGACGACATGCGACTCGAACACGGTCGGCTCGACCTGCCGCTCGAGATCGGCGATGACGGCGGCACCCTCCAGGTGGAGCTCAACCACACCGACCCCGCGGTTCTGCCCGCCGGATTCCGCACCGACTCCAACGACTCCCGCATCCTCGCGTGTGCCCTGAACCTGCGCGCCGAGGGCAAGGACGTGACCCTGGTGTCCAAGGACACGCCGCTGCGTGTGAAGGCCGGCGCGGTGGGGCTGGCCGCCGACGAGTACCACGCCCAGGACGTCGTCGTGTCGGGGTGGTCGGGCATGACCGAACTCGACGTCGAGACCGCCGCGATCAACACGCTGTTCGCCGAGGGCGTCGTGGACATCGACGAGGCCCGGGAGCTCCCGTGCCACACCGGAATCCGATTGCTCAGCGCCACGTCGAGTGCGTTGGGCCGGGTGAATGCCGACAAGCGGGTGCAGTTGGTACGTGGCGACCGCGAGGCCTTCGGACTCCACGGACGGTCGGCCGAGCAGCGGGTCGCGCTCGATCTGCTCCTCGACGACAGCGTCGGGATCGTGTCGCTCGGCGGCAAGGCGGGCACCGGCAAATCGGCGTTGGCGCTCTGCGCGGGACTCGAAGCCGTCCTGGAGAAGCGCACGCAGCGCAAGGTTGTCGTGTTCCGTCCGCTGTACGCGGTCGGTGGGCAGCAATTGGGCTACCTGCCCGGTAGTGAGTCGGACAAGATGGGTCCGTGGGCGCAGGCGGTGTTCGACACCCTCGAAGGACTCGCGTCACCGGAGGTCATCGACGAGGTTCTCAGCCGCGGGATGCTGGAGGTGCTGCCGCTGACGCACATCCGTGGACGTTCACTGCACGACTCGTTCGTCATCGTCGACGAGGCGCAGTCGCTGGAACGCAACGTGTTGCTCACCGTTCTCTCCCGGTTGGGTTCGGGGTCGCGGGTGGTGCTGACGCACGACGTCGCCCAGCGCGACAACCTCCGGGTGGGCCGTCACGACGGTGTGGCCGCAGTCATCGAGAAGCTCAAGGGGCACCCGCTCTTCGCACACATCACGCTCACCCGCAGCGAGCGTTCGCCGATCGCCGCACTGGTGACCGAGATGCTCGAGGAGTTCGCACCGTAGTCGGCGGCTCATCGGCCCGGGGTGCGTGATCTTCGGCCACACAACAGGTTCGGCCCGTAACGCGAAGGCCGCGTCGACTTCCCGAGGGGCGGGAGTCGACGCGGCCTTCGGTGTCGGATCAGGCGGTCGGCGGTTCGATCGGGGTGAAGTCGCCCAGCGCATTCAACAGGTCGACGATGGCGGTGAGCAGTTCGACGTTCTCCAAGGATGTCATTTGTTCTTCCTTTGATCGACTGGCTATCCGGTGTGACGAACGCCTTCTCGAGGCGACGTCGTTTGCGACAGTAATGATTTAATAACAAACGCGCAAACACGATCCTGGCTATTTCTATAAATAGACGAGAATGGTTTCTGGGAATCACGGGTTGTCCTGCATCGCAAATCATGACAATTCACAGTTTTTCTATCGAGAACCGCATTTCACGGGCGGCGCGCGAGTGGTCTGAGGGGTACCGGCCGACACCCGATCCGAACCGCACCGTGACCAGGACGTGACTCATCGACTCTTGCGCACTGTCACACTGGTGTGGTGCAGAAGTTACTGATGAGGCAAATGAGACTGCTGGGACTACTGGTGATCGCGGTGCTGGCCGCGACTGTCGGCGGTGCCGGCCAGTCGCTCGCCGCCCCAGAGACAACTACACCCGGGACGACGACGCCGGAGACCTCCACGACGCCGGGTCCCGGCGCGACGCCCGGATCGGAGATTCCGCTGCTCGACGGCATCCTCGACCAGTTGGCGGGGACCGGATCGGCCGATGGCGCCGACGCACCCGGAACGGGCGGGGCGACCAGCCAGATGATCGTCGTCACGGCGCCGAAGGCGTCCGACACCACCGCCACCCTGACGGCGTTCGACAAGGGCGCCGACGGTGGGTGGAAACCGGTCATCGGCCCGACGAAGGCATCGCTCGGATCGCTGGGCATGGGGGAGCCGAAGGACAACGTCCACCGGACGCCGGCGGGCACCTTCGCGCTCGACCAGGCGTTCGGCCGCGCGGCGAACCCCGGCACCAAGATGCCCTACCTCAAGGTCGACCAACAGGACTGGTGGGACTCGAACATGAAGTCGCCGACCTACAACACGCACGTACGGCAGCCGCAGAGCCCGGGCGGGGACAGTGAGAACCTGTACAACTCCGGGCCGGTCTACGACTATGCGGTCAACATCGCGCACAATCCGCAGCGCACCCCGGGCCGGGCCTCGGCGATGTTCCTCCACGTCACCAACGGTCAACCGACCATGGGCTGTGTCGCCATCGAGCGTGAACTGATGAAGCAGATCCTCGTGTGGCTCGATCCGGCGAAGAACCCGAAAATCACCATCGGGGTCAATCAGGGGGCACCGGCCGGCGAAGCGCCCGGAGCAACCCCTCAAACCGCTCCGGGCACGACGCCTCCGGGGACGACACCGCCCGCCACGTCGGG
Organism: Gordonia sp. ABKF26; assembly: GCF_041103195.1. Taxonomy (NCBI): domain Bacteria; kingdom Bacillati; phylum Actinomycetota; class Actinomycetes; order Mycobacteriales; family Gordoniaceae; genus Gordonia; species Gordonia sp. ABKF26. The sequence goes on along the minus strand of NZ_JBGCVZ010000003.1, from coordinate 4,219,708 downwards.
TGTCCCGGGTGCCGATGTCCTAACCGGACTGCTCTCGCAGCTGGTCGGTGTGGTTCCCTCGCTGTTCGGACTCGCCGGTCAGGCGGGCTGACGGCGAGCCGCACCCGGACTAGGACGTCGAGAGGCTCATCCGGGCGCATCGGCACCCCGGGCACCACGTGGTGTCGGTGCCGATGTGCCAGCCGTTGACCCGGGCGAGGTCATCCAGATCGGACCGACGGAGGCGAATGCGGACGGTGAAGCTGCGTCCGCAACTGTCGCAGTTCCGGTCGAAGGGGGACCCTTCGGTTTCCACGAGCGCGGAAACAACTGTCATCTCGGTGGACCTTCTGTCGTTCGGGGACGTATCGGGTCGTGGTCGTCCGAGGGCCCTCCCACACTCGGACGAGCGACCACTTCAGTCTCAGCGTATGTGATATAGATCTCAAGGGTCCAATGACACATCGTTCGACGGACGGCGCCGGCGTCGGGTCATCGACCGAACGGGACGACCATGACCGGGCATCGGGCTCCCTGCAGGACAGCGCGGGCGGTCGAACCCAGCAGCATGTGGTCGAAGCCGCCGCGCCCGCGGGCGCCGACCACCACCAGCTGCGCGGCCTGTGCGTGATCGAGGAGTGCTCGCGCCGGACGATCCCGAACGACGGAGCGCCGAACCCGGACCGTCGGGTGGTCTGCGCGCAGCGAACGGAGTTCGTCGTCGAGCCAGCCCGTCGCAACCCGGGTGCGCAGGTTCCGCCAGGCGATCAGGTCGTGCTCTGGTGACAGTGTCGTCGGATCACGGTCGGACCCGTCCGAGTCGCTCCAGGCGTGGACAACCGTGAGGGCGACACCGCGGACCGCTGCCTCGGCGAAAGCGGCGGTCGCGGCCCGGCGACTCGCGCGCGACCCGTCCACGCCGACCACAACCGCAGCCGACAACGATTCACGAGCGACCGGACCCGGGTCACGGACCACGGTCAACGGACTCCGGCAGTGTTCGGCGAGTGCAACCGCGACCGATCCCAGCGGAACGCGGTCGGCTGCGCGATGACCTCGGTTGCCGACGACCAGCATCCGTGCCGCCGCCGAGGCGTCGAGCAGAGTGGGTATGGGCGGTGCGCACTCGATCCGGCTGGTGATCCAGTCGATCTGAGCGGTCGCCTGACCCGATTCCGCGATCGCCCGGCGCGAGTCCGACAGCGCCCGCTCGGCGCGCCTCCGCAGTGGCTCGAGGGCCTGCGGGCTCTCGGCGACGAGGCCGGCCGACGGGCAGGCCGCGGACACGAGCTGGAGCGGTGAATCGTGCAACCGGGCATCGCGTGCCGCCCAGCACGCCGCCGTGCGGGCGGTGGCCGAACCGTCGATCCCGACGATTGTGGACGCAGTCAACGCGGTTGCCCCCTCTGCAGGCCGCACACCGGTGACCCCCGTGGGGTCCGTGCCTTCCAGTACACGACCCCGCGTCACGGCGCGCATGCGACGAAGATCCCCCATCGTGGGGACCAAGGACCCTGTCGGGGAGGGCTCAGCGTCGTCGATCGCGGTTCGCGGCCTTGGCCGCATACACGGCCGCCTGCGTGCGCCGTTCCATCCCGAGCCGGCTGAGAAGTCGCGAGACGTAGTTCTTGACGGTTTTCTCCGCGAGATGCATGCGAGCGGCGATCTGACGGTTCGTCAGACCCTCTCCGAGGAGGGCGAGCAGTGTGCGGTCCTGTTCGCTGAGACCGTCGTCCACGGGCTTCTCGGCGTCCTGTCGCGCGCGCAATCGGTCCATCAGGGCCGCGGCGGCGCGGTTGTCGAGCAGCGATCGACCGGCGCCGACCTCCGTGATGGCCCGTGCCAGCTCCATACCGGTGATGTCCTTGATGACATAGCCGCTGGCCCCGGCCAGGATGGCGTCCATCATCGCCTCGTCGTCGGTCAGCGAGGTCAGCATGAGACAGCGGAGGCCGTCCACCCTGCTCAGGAGGTCGCGGCACAGTTCGATGCCGTTGCCGTCAGGCAGCCGGACATCGAGTACGGCGACGTCCGGCGACACCGCGGGAATCCGCGCCAGCGCCTGCGCGACGGACGCGGCTTCGCCGACCACCTCAACGTCGGCTACGGAGTCGAGGAGTTCGACAAGACCCCGGCGGACGATTTCGTGGTCGTCGACCAGGAAAACCCGGATCATGCCGTCTCCCTCCGGCAACGGACGCACAGATTGTACGGCGCGGCGAACGATATCGCCGAATGTGCGCACGGCGAACAAACGATTTCCCCGGATTCCGCGGTCCGAAACCTCGTTCGACCGAAGCACGGCGGTTGAATTCGTCTCTGACTATGATCTGAATATGGTTTCCGAATTCTCGGAACTCGACCCGAGATCGCTCGAAATGCAGAAAGCGCTGTCGCAGATGCGATTGCGCGAGTTGCTCGACGAGGTCTCCGACCGGATCGGTCAGATCGCCGACGTGCGCGATCAGACCGACGGACTTCTCCAGGCGATGCTCGTCGTCAGCTCCGGGCTCGACCTGGAAACCACGCTCGAATCGATCGTCGCGTCGGCGATCCGGCTGGTCGACGCCGAGTACGGCGCGCTCGGTGTGCTCGGGAGCGGCCACCACCTGTCCGCATTCCTCTCGCAGGGCATCGACGACGACACCCGCGTGCTGATCGGCAACCTGCCCACCGGGGGCGGCGTCCTCGGCCAGCTCATCGATCAGCCCGAACTCCTGCGACTGTCCGACCTGTCCGAGCACCCCGAATCGGTGGGATTCCCCGCCAATCATCCGCCGATGACCAGTTTCCTCGGCACCCCGATCCGGGTTCGGGACGAGATCTTCGGCAATCTCTACCTGACCGAGAAGAAGAACGGCGGGGTGTTCACCGAGGACGACGAGGTGGTGATCCAGGCGCTGGCCTCGGCGGCCGGGATCGCCATCGACAACGCCCGGCTCTACGAGCAGGCACAGAATCAGCTGGCCTGGATCGAGGCCAACCGCGACGTGATGACCGAATTGCTGACCGGCGCAGACCATCAGGATGTCCTCGAACAGATCGCACGGAAGGTGCTGAACCTCGCCGATGCCGACCTCGTCTTCATCGCCGAACCCCACGACACCGAGGAGCCCGTCGAACTGATCGACGAACTCGTCATCACGGTGGCCGAAGGAGCCGACGGGCACGTGTTCCGCGGGCAGAGCATCCCCATCACCGGGTCGACATCGGGAACCGCGTTCGTCCAGCGGACCCCGGTACTCCGTAATCACCTGGAATACGACGTCGGCGATTCGACGCGCTACGGGCCGGTCATGGCCGCCCCGCTGCGCACGGCGGATTCCACCAGGGGCGTGCTGATCGCGATGCGGGCCGACGGACGAGAACCGTTCGCGCGGGATCTCCTCGGGCTCAGCGCGGACTTCGCCGACCAGGCCGCACTGGCACTGCAAATGGCCACCGCGACGATGCAGACCCACCAGATGCGGGTCCTCGAAGATCGGGAACGCATCGCCCGCGATCTACACGATCACGTGATCCAGCGGATCTTCGCCGAAGGTCTCAGTCTGCAAGCGACGCTGCAGCGCACTCATTCACCCGACATCCGCTCGCGACTCACCCGCTCCATCAACAACCTGCAGGACATCGTCCAGGAGGTCCGGACGACCATCTTCGATCTGCAGGCCGAGGACATGACGGTGACCCGTCTGCGGCAGCGTGTGCAGGAGGTCATCGACCAGCAGATCGACGACCTGCCGATACAGATGCACGTCCGGACCTCGGGCCCGCTGTCGGTGGTCGAGCCACCGCTGGCCGAGCACGTCGTCGCCGTGACGCGCGAGGCGGTCAGCAACGTCGTCAAGCACGCCCGGGCGACGACGGTGACGGTGTCGATCGCGGTCGCCGACGAACTCGTGGTCGAGGTCATCGACGACGGCATCGGCCTGCCGTCGGACGTGACCCCCAGCGGCCTGCGCAATCTCGCACTCCGCGCGGAGAAGGTCGGCGGCGAGTTCACGCTGACCACTCCGCCGGACGGCGGTGGTCTCGCGCTGCGGTGGTCAGCGCAGCTCTAGCGGGGACGGGTCGGTCTCGGCGGGCAGCCGCCAGGCCGATGTCCGCTCGGTCAGCCAGGCCACTGAGTGCAGCCCGGTCAGCACGCCGAAGAGCACCAGCAGCCACACCGACAACCCGATGATCGCGCAAGCGACGAAGGCGGCGAACAGAACGACGAGAACGGCCGTGAAGGTGATGACGGTCCCCCTGGGAGAGGCTGGCTCCGACGGTGTGCGGAGAAACGGACCCCCACACCATCCACCGGTGGCGCACCCGGCGGGAGGGGCCGAAGGTCACCGACGGGAGGGCCAATGACCAAGCGGACGTCAGCTCCGGCGGCCTCGCTTCAGCTCGAAGCCGGCCACGTGGCCGCGGGGGTCGTCGTCCCGCGGCGCCGTCGCCATCTCGATCTGTGTCCGCGCCTGATCGAGCACGGGAGTGTCCGGGTCGAGGACCGAGAGGTATCGGTCGTGCGCGGCCAGAGCATGCACGGCCGTGTCGATCTGATCCTCGACCTCGACGACGTGGGTCGCCGCCGGGCCGTTCTCGAACAACCACGACGGTGGCGACTCCAGGGCGTCGTAGGTGTCGAGCACCGCCGCCGCGAACTCCATGTGGTCGCGCTGGTTCGGCATCCCCGGCGCCCATTCGGGGCCGCCGAACAGCGACACGATGACCTGCGGGCGGACGCGGTCGACGGTCTCGGCGATCTTGGCCCGCAACTCGGGGACATTGCGGATATCGCTGTCCGGAAAGCCCCAGAACTCGACCTCGTCGACGCCGACGATCGACGCCGACGCGCGCTGCTCGGCTTCCCGCAGCGGGCCGCATTCGGCCGGTGCCAGACCCTCGATGCCCCGCTCGCCGCTCGAGGCCAACGCGTACACCACGCGTCGGCCCTCGCCGGTCCAGCGGGCGACGGCCGCCGCCATCCCGTATTCGGGATCATCCGGGTGGGCGACGAGCACGAGCGCGGTCTGCCAGTCGGTGGGGAAGGGAAGCAGTTGCGCCGCCACGGTTCTCAGCGCTCCCGGTCGAGATTGGCCATCTTCAGCACGTCCAGTCGGGCGTCGAGCTCGTCCTCGGTCAGTTTCTCGCCGACCAGGCCGCGGTCGAGGACCGTCTCCCGGATCGTCTTGCCGTCCTTGAGGGCCTGCTTGGCCACGGCTGCCGCTTCCTCGTACCCGATGGCGCTGTTGAGCGGGGTGACGATCGAGGGCGAACTCTCCGCGAGGGTGCGCAACCGCTCGGTGTTGGCCCGCAGGCCGGCGATGCACCGATCGGCGAACAACCGGGAGACGTTGGCGAGCAGCTTCTCCGACTCGAGGACGTTGCGCGCCATCATCGGGATGTAGACGTTGAGCTCGAACGCTCCGTTGCCACCTCCCCAGGTGACCGCGGCGTCGTTCCCGATGACCTGCGCCGCGACCTGTGTGACCGCTTCGGGCAGAACGGGATTGACCTTGCCCGGCATGATGGAGCTGCCCGGCTGCAGGTCCGGGAGGAGGATCTCACCGAGTCCGGTGAGAGGACCCGAGCCCATCCAGCGGACGTCGTTGGCGATCTTGGTGAGTGACACCGCGATCGTCTTCAGTTGACCGGAGAGTTCGACGAGCCCGTCGCGGGCCGCCTGTGCCTCGAAGTTGTCCTTCGCGAGGGTGAGGGACTCGACACCGGTGCGTCGTACGAGTTCGGCGACGACCTTGGTGCCGAAACCGGCCGGGGCGTTGAGGCCGGTGCCGACGGCGGTGCCGCCGATGGGCAGTTCGCCGACGCGGGGGAGGGTCGCAGTGATCCGCTCGATACCCGCCTCGACCTGGCGCGCGTAGCCGCCGAACTCCTGACCGAGCGTGACCGGTACGGCGTCCATCAGGTGCGTGCGACCGCTCTTGACAACCTCACGCCACTCGGTTGCCTTGTCGCCAAGCGCCTTCTGCAGGTGCTCGAGCGCCGGGATCAGATCGGTGACGGCAGCTTCGGTCGCGGCGACGTGCGTCGCCGTCGGGAACGTGTCGTTCGACGACTGGGACATGTTGACATGGTCGTTGGGGTGGACGTCCACGCCGCGTGACTTCGCGATCGACGCGATGACCTCGTTGGTGTTCATGTTCGAGCTGGTGCCCGAACCGGTCTGGAACACATCGATCGGGAACTGGTCGTCGTGGAGACCGTCGGCGATCTCGGTCGCCGCGGCGACGATCGCCTCGGCCTTCTCTGTGTCGAGGAGGCCGAGGTCGGAGTTGACCGTGGCGCAGGCCGCCTTCAGCAGTCCCATCGCGCGGATCTGCGTGCGCTCGAGCGGGCGTCCGCTGATCGGGAAGTTCTCGACCGCGCGCTGCGTCTGGGCCCGCCACAGGGCGTCGACGGGCACCCGGACCTCGCCCATGGTGTCGTGCTCGATGCGGTACTGCTCGTCTGCCTCGGTCATCGGTGACTACTCCTTCGATCGAATCCTTATGCCGCTCAGCGGAACGTTCACGGCCCCGCTCGGGTCGGTGAAAAAGTCGTTGCCCTTGTCGTCAACAACGATGAATGCGGGAAAATTCTCGACCTCGATCTTCCACACGGCCTCCATGCCGAGTTCGGGGTACTCGATGATCTCCTGGCTCTTGATGCAGTCGAGCGCCAGACGTGCCGCGGGCCCGCCGATCGAGCCCAGATAGAAACCGCCGTGCGAGCCGCAGGCCTCGGTGACCTGTTTGGATCGATTTCCCTTGGCCAGCATGACCATCGAGCCACCCGCGGCCTGGAACTGCTCGACGTAGCTGTCCATCCGGCCGGCCGTGGTCGGCCCGAACGATCCCGACGCCATGCCCTCGGGGGTCTTCGCCGGTCCCGCGTAGTAGACGGGGTGGTCGCGCAGGTAGTCGGGCATCGGCTCGCCTGCGTCGAGACGCTCCTTGATCTTGGCGTGGGCGATGTCGCGCGCGACGACCAGCGGCCCGGTCAGCGACAGACGCGTCTTGACCGGATACTCCGAGAGCTGCGCGAGGATCTCGGCCATCGGCCGGTTGAGGTCCACCTCGACGACTTCGCCGCCCGAGATGTCTTCGGCCACACCGGCTGCGGGCATGTAGCGGGCCGGATCGGTCTCGAGCTGCTCGAGGAAGACCCCGTCGGCGGTGATCTTGCCGAGGGCCTGCCGGTCGGCCGAACACGACACCGCGATCGCCACCGGGCACGACGCGCCGTGGCGGGGCAGGCGGACGACGCGCACGTCGTGGCAGAAGTACTTGCCGCCGAACTGTGCTCCGATGCCGAAGGACTGGGTCAGTTCGAAGACCTTGTCCTCGAGCTCGAGGTCACGGAACCCGTGGGCCGACATCGAACCCTCCGTGGGCAGGTTGTCGAGATAGTGGGCCGACGCGTATTTGGCGGTCTTGAGCGCGAATTCGGCTGAGGTACCGCCGATCACGACGGCGAGGTGATACGGCGGGCACGCCGCCGTGCCCAGTGAGCGGATCTTCTCGTCGAGGAACGTGAGGATGCTCGTCGGGTTCAGGATCGCCTTGGTCTCCTGGAACAGGAACGACTTGTTGGCGCTGCCACCGCCCTTGGCCATGAACAGGAACTTGTATTCCGGACCCTTGGGTCCCTGCTCGGTCGCGTAGATCTCGACCTGCGCGGGCAGGTTGGAGCCGGTGTTCTTCTCCTCGTAGGTCGTCAGCGGGGCCAGCTGCGAGTACCGCAGGTTCAGCTGGGTGTAGGCGTCGTAGACACCCCGGGAGATGGCTTCGGCGTCGTCGGTGCCGGTCAGGACCCCTTCGCTCTTCTTGCCCATCACGATCGCGGTGCCGGTGTCCTGGCACATGGGCAGCACGCCGCCGGCGGAGATGTTGACGTTCTTGAGCAGGTCGAGGGCGACGAAACGGTCGTTGCCCGACGCCTCCGGGTCGTCGATGATCTTGCGCAGCTGCGCGAGGTGAGCCGGGCGCAGGTAGTGGCTGATGTCGTGCATGGCCTCGGCGGTGAGCCTCCGGATGGCCTCCGGATCGACCTGCAGGAAGGTCCGACCGCCCGCGGAGAACGTGGACACACCGTCGGTCGTGATCAACCGGTACGGGGTCTCGTCGGCGCCGGTGGGGAGCAGATCGGAGTAGAGAAACTCGGGGGCTGAGGCTGGTTTACTCACGGACCGCATCGTATCGCCCGACGAGAACGGCCCCACGCCAGAGGTTCGCTCGTCGTCGAGCCTCGTGGACATGGGGCCGGTGGGGGCCCGGGATCGGAAGTCACCGCATTCGGTGCGATCTCAGAGATCGAGACGCGAGTACCCGCGGAGCTTGGCCGGCTTGTGCACGGCCTCGATACGACGGACGGTGCCGGACTTCGACCGCATCACCAGCGACCGGGTGGTGGCACCGTTCGGTCGGTAGGTGACGCCGCGCAGCATGTCGCCGTTGGTGACACCGGTGGCGCAGAAGAAGGCGTTCTCGCCGCTGACGAGGATGTCGTTGGTCAGGACGCGGTCGAGGTCGTGGCCGGCGTCGAGGGCCTTCTGGCGCTCCTGGTCGGTCTGGGGCCACAGCTTGCCCTGGATCTCGCCGCCCATGCACTTCATCGCCACCGCGGTGATGATGCCCTCGGGGGTGCCGCCGACGCCCATCAGCATGTCGACGGTGGAGTAGTCGTCGGCCGCGGCAACGGCACCGGCGACGTCGCCGTCGGAGATGAGGCGGATCTTGGCGCCGGCCTGACGGATCTCGCCGATGAGATCGGCATGGCGCGGACGGTCGAGGACGATGACCGTCAGGTCCGCGACGTCGATCCCCTTCGCCTTGGCGACCGAGTTGATGTTCCACTCGACGGACTCGTTGATGTTGATGGCGCCCTTGGCGTCCGGCCCGACGGCGATCTTGTCCATGTAGAACACCGCTGACGGGTCGTACATGGTGCCGCGCTCGCTGACGGCGAGCACCGAGATCGAGTTGGGGCGGCCCTCTGCCATCAGCGTGGTGCCGTCGATGGGGTCGACGGCGACATCGCAGTCGGGGCCCTCGCCGTTGCCGACCTCCTCGCCGTTGTAGAGCATCGGCGCCTCGTCCTTCTCGCCTTCGCCGATGACCACGACACCGCGCATCGACACCGACGAGAGAAGTTCGCGCATCGCGTCGACGGCGGCGCCGTCACCGCCGTTCTTGTCACCCCGGCCGACCCATCGCCCGGCCGCGAGAGCAGCCGACTCGGTCACGCGGACCAACTCCATCGCGAGGTTGCGGTCCGGGGCCTGATGGGTGCTGGCGGTCATGGGCAATCGACTCCTCTGTTCGGCGCTGATCGGGGAGCGCCGAGTGATTGTGGCGGTGGTCTCAGAGACCATCCTTGCATGTCACACCGGGCATTCGGTCAGTGACCCTGCTGGTGGGATACTCGGCGCCATGGCAGACAAACCCCGCATTCTGATCAACGGCAAGGACATGTTCTGGTCGTTGGTGCCGTTGCTCGCCCTGTGCGCGCTGGTGCTGATCGCGTCGGGGAACTGCTCGGTCGGGGCGTCGAAAGACGTGGCCGACAGCAAGCTGCCGCCGTTCGACGTGGTCAGCGCTTTGAATGCCGACGCGAGTCAGCTCCCGTTCCCGATCCGCCGCCCGCCGACGCCGGCGGGGTGGCGGCCCAACTCCGGTTCGTCGGACGCGATCGAGGGGCACCGGATCAGCACGGTGGGGTGGCTGAGCAGCGGTGGCGCGTATGTCCAGCTCAGCCAGACCGATGCGCCGGAGGACGTGTTCGTGCCGTATCTGGGCGGGAGTCGGGGTGATTTCGGCGACATCGCCGGCACCGGCACTCGGCAGGCAGGTGGGCGCCAGTGGGTGACCTACGAGACGGCGGAGGGCAAGAAGTTCTGGATCACCGATCTCGGCGCCGTTCGCATCGCGGTGCTGTCGCGGGGCAGCGATGCCGACATCGAGACGATCGCGTCGTCGGTCGTCGCCCAGGCCCCGCTGCGAATGGGGTAGCGCACTACTCGTGAGGACCCGGGTCGGAGTCCATAGCGTCGTCTCCAGGAGGCGCTCATGGATGGGGGATCCGGGTTCGGGCCACACTTCGTGTGGACGCGACTCGTAGTGGCCGCGGTCCTGGTGATGCTGGTGGTGGTCGTTCCGGGGCAACGTGCGGGCGCGATCGTCGTGCACGCCGTACCGCCCGCCGCAGTGGCGGCGACCGCGCCCGGTCCGGGTCTGGGGCCATCCTCCGAAACCGTGGTGGGGCGGCCGCTTTCCTCCCGATCGAGGGGCCGGGAGGATCGTCGGCCGGTCCTCGCCCGAGCCGCTGCGCGACCGTCCGCCGAACATGCTCGCATCAGCGCTCTCGACCGTGAGGTGCTCGCGCGGTTCGACTGATCAGTCGTCGTCCTCGTCGTCGCGGTCGGTGCTCTTCTCGGAGATGACCGCCTCGATGCGTTCCCGTGCTCCGCGCAGGTGCTCCTCGCAGCGCGTGGCGAGGGCCTCGCCGCGTTCCCACAGTGCCAGCGAGGCGTCGAGATCGAGCCCGCCGTGCTCGAGCGTGGTGACGATCTCGGCGAGCTCGTCCCGTGCCTCCTCGTATCCGAGTTCGTCGATGGGGGTGAATGTCTCGTCGGTGCTCACGCGTCTCCTCCGTCTGTCTGCGCGTTCGTCGGTCTCGTGGCGGATCGGGCGCGGGAGCGTCGTGGGGCTGGTCCGTCGACCCGTGCGGTCGCGGCGCCGTCGGCGACCCGGATGCGCAGGGACGCGCCCGGTGGCAGGTCCGCGAGGGCGCCGACCACATGCGGCGGGTCGGTGTCGGTGCGCTGGACCACCGCGTAGCCGCGCGCCAGCGTCTGTGCGGGACCGAGGGTGGACAGTCGCGCGGCGAGATGGTCGCCGCGACGTTCCTCGGAGTCGATGTGGCGCAACACATCCCGACGCAGCGCGCGGACCAGCTCGGCCACCCGCGCGGCTTCGGAGTCCACCAGCACCCCGGGACGGGCCAGTACCGGACGGGCCCGGAACGACCCCACGACGCCGGACTCCCGGCGCACCCAGTTGCGCAGCGCCTGCGCACTCCGGCGACGCAGGTCGGCGATCCCGGCGAGTTCGGCCTCGACGTCGGGGACCACGCGTTTGGCGGCATCGGTCGGGGTCGCCGCGCGCAGGTCCGCGACGAAATCGAGCAACGGATTGTCCGGTTCGTGTCCGATCGCGCTGACCACCGGTGTCCGGCATCGTGCGACCGCGCGCAACAACGCCTCGTCGGAGAAGGGGAGCAGGTCTTCGACGCTGCCCCCGCCCCGCGCGATGATGATGACCTCGACATCTGGATGTGCGTCGAGTTCGGCGAGATGGGTGAGGATGCGGGCGACGGCCGTCGGACCCTGCACGGGCGCTTCCCGGATGTCGAACCGTACGTCCGACCAGCGTGCCGTCGCCACGCTCACCACATCGTGCTGGGCGGCGCTCGCGCGTCCGCTGATGAGCCCGACGGCCCGCGGGAGGAAGGGCAGCGGCCGCTTGAGGCGCGCGTCGAAGAGTCCCTCGGCGGCCATGAGCTGCCGCAGTCGTTCGATGCGCAGCAACAGCTCGCCGATGCCCACCGCGCGTATCTCGCTGACCCGCAGGGAGACCGTGCCGCGGCCGGTGTAGTAGCTCGGCCGGCCCAGGACCACCACGGAACTGCCGTCGGTGAGCGGGACCTCGGTGCGCGCCAAGAGGTCCGGGCTGCACGTCACCGAGATCGAGATGTCTGCGGCGGGGTCGCGGAGGGTGAGGAATGCGGTCCGGGTACCCGGGCGCCGGCTGATCTGGGTGACCTGACCCTCCACCCAGATCTGTCCGAGCCGATGGATCCAGTCGGCGATCTTGGTGTTCACCGTCCGGACCGGCCACGGGTGTTCGGCCGAGTTCGGCGACGAGGAACGTCGCGGTGTGTCGCTCGTGTCGGCCCCGGTCACGCTTCGGTGGAGCGCTTGTTCTGCGCGGCTATCCGGTTCTCCAGCATCGTCACGAACGGAGCGCGGTTGCGGGCGGTCTTCTCGTAGTCGACGAGCGCCATCAGATCGTCGATGGCCACCGAGCGGAGTCGGGCGCGCAGTTGAGCGAGGGTCAAGGAGTCGTAGTCGATGAGTTCGACGATCTCGGGACCCGAGCCGTTGGAGGCGCCCACCGCCTCGGCGCCCGGCACCTCGGCCGCGACGACGTCGTCGGGGGTCGAGCTGTACAGCGCGAAGCGTCCGGCGTCGGCTCGCGGCGGAGCGGCGAGATCGGCGTCGGTGGCGGCCTCCTCGACCTCGTCGTCGATGCTGGTCGGTGCGGGGGTCTTGGCTGCCGGCTCGCGATCCGGGGTCGGTGTGGCGCGAGCGGGCGTCGAGTCCGGCTCGGGGGCCTCCGCCTCGTCCTCGTCGAAGCGCGCCCACTCGGGCTGTTCGTCGGGTCGGTCGAAGAACATCTCGAGAGCGGCGTCGCCCTTGATGGCCAGTTCGGCGATGTTCTGCTGCGCCCGCATGCCGGCCTGCAGTGTCTGGCTGACCGCGGTCATCGGCAAGGTGATGAGGAGCGCCGGGAGCTTCCGTGTCTCCTCGAGGGCGGTGACGATCAGACCTGCGGCTATCCGGGCCGGGTATGGTGCGCGATCCATGCCAACACTCTGCCATCACGGGCAACGCCGCGTAACCCGTACCCTGGGAAGCATGTCTGAGACGAAGCGTGTCCTGCTCGCCGAACCCCGGGGCTACTGCGCTGGTGTCGACCGTGCGGTGGAGACCGTCGAGCGTGCGCTCGACAAGCACGGCGCTCCCGTCTACGTGCGCAAGGAGATCGTCCACAACAGGCACGTCGTGGAGACCCTCGCCGAGCGCGGTGCGATCTTCGTGGGCGAGACCGACGAGGTGCCCGAGGGTGCGATCGTCGTCTTCTCGGCGCACGGGGTCTCCCCGCTGGTCCACCAGACCGCCGCCGAACGCAACCTGCGGACGATCGACGCGACCTGTCCGCTGGTCACCAAGGTCCACCAGGAGGCCAAGCGGTTCGCGCGCGACGACTACGACATCCTGCTGATCGGTCACGAGGGCCACGAGGAGGTCGAGGGCACGGCCGGCGAGGCCCCCGAACACATCCAGCTGGTCGACGGCCCCGACAGTGTGGACTCGGTCACGGTGCGCGACGAGTCCAAGCTCGTGTGGCTGTCGCAGACCACCCTCTCCGTCGACGAGACCATGGAGACCGTCCGGCGCCTGCGGGAGAAGTTCCCGCTGCTCAACGACCCGCCCAGCGACGACATCTGCTACGCCACCCAGAACCGCCAGGTGGCGGTCAAGGCGATGGCGCCCGAGTGCGATCTGGTGATCGTCGTCGGGTCGCAGAACTCGTCGAACTCGGTACGCCTCGTGGAAGTGGCGCTGCAAGCGGGTGCCCGGGCCGGCCACCTGGTCGACTACGCACGGGAGATCGACGAGACCTGGCTCGAGGGTGTCACCACCGTCGGCGTCACCTCCGGCGCATCGGTGCCCGAGGTCTTGGTCCGCGGCGTCCTCGACTACCTGGCCGAGCGCGGCTACGGCACGGTCGAGACGGTCAACACGGCCAACGAGACGCTGACCTTCGCGCTTCCGCGCGAGCTGCGTCCCGCGCGTTCGTCCAGCTGACGACGCCGCGAGCGGTGTGGCCGGTCGCGGCGCGAGGTCAGAACTCGTCCGGGTCGAGCTTGCGCACCCGTCGATGAGGTAGGGCGATCGCGAGCACCGCTGCGATGACGATCGCCGCGACCGCACTGCCGACGATCGCCACGGTGCGGGCGCTGTGATCGGGTGGCTGGGCCACCGGCGGGGCGGCGATCGGCGCCGACGCACGGTCCGGCCGTTGATCGGTCGGCAACTCGGCGGTGAGGGCGGCGACCGGGTCGACGACCCCGTGCCCGATCCGTTGATCGTGTCCATCGCCCGGCGAGTGGGCGGTGGCGATGATGCGCTCCATCACCTCGCGCGCGGACAGCTCCGGAAACCGCGACCGGATCAGTGCGGCGGTACCCGCGACGTACGGTGCGGCGAAACTGGTGCCGATCAGGGGGATCGGTCCACCGTCGCTCTCCTGCGCCGACGCCAGCCGCCGGGAACCGCGTCGACTGTCCAGGCTCACGATGTCGGTGCCCGGAGCCGCGACGCTCACCCACGGCCCGTGCAGGCTGAAGTCGCTGGGAGAACCGGTGTCGGCATCCACGGAACCCACGGTCAGTACGTACGGCGCATACCACGCGGGGCTTGCGATGGTGGAGACCGACCGCCAGCCTCCCGGATCGTCGGCGGCGGGGGCCGGATTCTGGTTCTGGCAGGCGCCGTCGCGGGTCAGGTTGCCCGCGGCGACGATCACCACGACGTCGCGGTCGTAGGCGTGCCGGATGGCCGCGCCGAGGGCGCGATCGTCGACCGAGTCCGACGCCGGAGCACATGCGACCTCGGAGATGTTGATGACGGTGGCGCGCAGGTCGACCGCGCGCACGATCGCATGCGCAAGGGTCCGGACCGACCCGTACCCCGACCCGACCGACGGCGCCGCGTCGTCCCGGGCGCGATCGTCCTTCTTCTGGAACGCGCTGCTCGACTGGCGGATGGCGATGATCGACGCCGCGGGTGCCACACCTGCGAACGCGTCGGCGGTGCTGGGCCGTGCGGCGATGATGCCGGCCACCAGGGTGCCATGGGCGTCGCAGTCGTCGAGTCCACTACCGCCCGAGACGTAGTCGCCACCGGCGACGACACGGCCGAGCCGCGGATGCGGTGTCACCCCGGTGTCGATGACCGCGACCCGCTGGCCCTGTCCACGGCTGAACCGCCACGCCTCGGGGAGGTTCATCATCGACTGCGCCGCAGTCGATTTCGATACATTGCGCGTCAATTCCGTGGTGTTGCACAGATGGCGCTGCTCGGTCGGTTCGGGCGGGGCGACCGGGGCCGACCGGATCAGGGCGCCGGGATCGATGCGCGGTGGGTTCACCGCCGCGGCCGGCGACGTCGACGTCGCGATCAGCGCAGCGACCAGAGCCGACCCGAGCAGCCCGGCGCCGCGGATGCGCATGCGGCGCATCAGATCTCGCGGACCATGCGATACAGATCGAGCAACCAGAGCAGCAGCGGCACGATGAGCGCGACGAGGATGTACTCGCCGATCTCCGCCCAGCGGCGCATGACAGGGGAGAAGTCCTGGTTCGGGGCGACGACCCCGAAGACGAATGCGGCGATCACCGCGAGGACGCCGAGCGCGAAGCCGATGACCGGCCATCGGTCGTCGCCGAAGGCGAGCCCGGTGATCAGCGTGATCACCACGAGCGACCCGGCGACGATGAGGATACCGGCCTGGAACAGATCGCTGTGGGATCGGCCTCGTAGGCACAGCACGACGCCGATGATCGCGGCGTAGACGGCGTTGCGCCATTCGAATCCGGCGAGCGGGGCCGCGGTGAGGACCGCCGCGATCGCGGTGATGAGGGTCAGGCCGCCGACGATGCCGGTCAGATAGGCGTTGGCCAGATAGGAACGACGCTCCAGCGCATCGGCTTTCGGCAGCGCGGTCGCGCCGATCGCCCCGATGCCCTCGATGGCCGGGCGCGGTTCGATGTCCTTGACGTCGATGGCGGCGCCGGCCGTCGGAACCGGGGGCAACGGGAGTTTGGCGAGCAGGATGGTGGTGCGGGGCGCGAGTCCGATGAGGAGGAGGCCGACCGCGGCGATGACGGCGGCGACATCGGGCACCGGTGCATCGATGAGGAGCCGGGCCCCGGAGCCGGCCGCACCGAGCAGAGCGGCGCTGGTCACGGCGCTGTGCGCGGTCGGGCCGGCGGCGGTCATGCGGTAGCTGACGACCGCGGCGACGAGTGTCACCGCGAAGCCCAGCGTCAGGTGCGCGGCCCCGAACGACCCGGGCGTGAGGACCATGCCGGTCACGAACGCCATGGGTGCGGCGCACAGCGACAGGATGGTCGACGTCTGCTCGTCGCGGTAGTACCGGGACACGATCGTCGATGCGGTGACGAACCCGACGACAGCCAGGCCCGACAGGCCGGCGGACCACAGGGCACCGGTGTCGGACCGGATCGCGGCCAGGGATGCCGCCGCCGCGACCGCGGCGACGAGAGCGAGCGCGTAACCCACGCGTCGGGCGGCGGCGGCGGTCCAGTCGACGAACTGGGATTCGTTCAATCGGGCGACGGCGTCGACCACGTCGTCGAACAGCACCGGGGACTCCCCGGTGCGCGTCGAGGTCAACAGGAGCAGGTCGCCGTCGCGGATGCCCGACTCGGACAGCGACCGGTGCAGGGGGAGCGGTTCCTGCCCGACGAGGGCGAGCGTCCACTTGTTCTGGCGGTCGTGCGGGCGTCCGGGATTGCGCGCGTCGGCGTCGGGATCGTCGGGGTCCGACCGTGAGGGGTTGCGCGACTCGATCTGGGCGACGAGGTCGCCGATGAGTCCCGCGATGGGGATGCCTGCGGGGAGGCCGACGTCGAGCTGGGTGTTGCCGCCCAGCACCGACACCCGGACGAGCTGGGGCTCGACGGCCGCCTCACCCCGCCGGCGGTCCCCGATGTCCGCGTCGGCGGCGGTCGTCGGGTACCCCGGTGCGAATCCGTCCACAGACGACATCAGGTCAATCCTCCCCCTGGGTTCAGCAGCTAACATAGCCAACCTCAGCGGGTTCGCCCGCCCGGGGATACACAGGCGCGACATGTCAGGGGGGACGTGTGGTCACGACGACCGAGGGTTTTGTGCGTCGGCCGCGCATCACGCCGCCACGCACACCCGGCG
This sequence comes from Gordonia sp. ABKF26, assembly GCF_041103195.1. Taxonomy (NCBI): domain Bacteria; kingdom Bacillati; phylum Actinomycetota; class Actinomycetes; order Mycobacteriales; family Gordoniaceae; genus Gordonia; species Gordonia sp. ABKF26. Next base: position 4,202,943 of record NZ_JBGCVZ010000003.1, on the reverse strand, counting down.
GCGAGGTCAACATCCAGGCGCCGCCGGACGTACCGCGGGTGGTGCCGGGCAATCTCCTGATGAGGCTGCTCCCGGTGGTGATGGTCGTCGCGGTGGTCGGCATGGTGTCGCTGATGGTCGTCACCGGCGGACGCAACATCCTGTCCAACCCGCTGTTCATGATGTTCCCGCTGATGATGCTGATGTCGATGTTCGGCATGTTCGCCGCGGGCGGGCGCGGCGGCGGCAAGCGGGCGGGCGAACTCAACGAGGAGCGCAAGGACTACTTCCGCTATCTGGGCCAGCTGCGCAGCCAGGTGTTCGAGACGGTCGACAACCAGCGTGCGGCGCGCACCTGGAGTCATCCGGACCCGCGTGCGCTGCTCGACGTGATCGGCAGCAGGCGGATGTGGGAACGCCGCCCCAATGATGCCGACTTCGCCCATGTGCGAGTGGGTGTCGGCGTCCAGCGCCTGGCCACGCGACTGATGCCACCGGAGACCGGGCCGCTGGAGGACATCGAACCGGTGTCGATGGTGGCCCTGCGTCGCTTCGTGCGCACCCACTCGGCCGTGTACCGCCTGCCGACCTCGATCTCGTTGCGCGGCTTCCCGGCGGTCAACATCGAGGGCGCCCGGCAGGAGACCCGCGACCTCGTCCGGTCGATGGTCGTGGAGTTGTGTGCCTTTCACGGTCCCGATCACCTGCACATCGGCATCGTCACCGGTGATCCCGCGGGAGAGGCCTGGGACTGGGCGAAATGGCTTCCGCACGTGGGGCATCCGACGCTGCGAGACGGCGTCGGCGCGATGCGGATGATCTATCCGACCCTGGCGGACCTGGAGAACTCGATGGCCGCCGACCTCCTCGAGCGCGGCCGCTTCAGCCGTTCGGCACCGCCGAACGCCCATCGGGCGCACCTGGTGGTGATCATCGACGACGGGTACGTCGCCGGGGACGAACGGATCATCAACGACGCGGGCATGGAGGGGGTCACGATCCTCGACCTGACGGCGCCGCCGGACGGTCTCGCGGTGCGGCGCGGATTGCAGCTCGTCGTCCGTGGCGGCAAGGTCTCGGCACGCAGCGCGGCCGGCGTCGAGGAGTTCGCCGACATGGACTCGCTCACCATTCCCGAGGCCGAGGCGATCGCCCGCCGCATGGCGCGCTACCGACTGGCCACCGCGGCGACACTGGCCCACCTCGAGTCCGAGGCGACCTCGGCCGACCCGGGCCTGCCCGCGCTGCTCGGCATCGACGACGCGGCGCGGTTCGATCCATCCACCGCCTGGCGCGGGCGCACCGGCCGGGAGCGCCTGCGCGTGCCGATCGGTTACACGCCCACCGGCGCGCCCGTCGAGATCGACATCAAGGAGAGCGCGCACGGCGGCATGGGTCCGCACGGGTTGTGCATCGGCGCCACCGGGTCGGGCAAATCGGAGTTCCTGCGCACACTCGTGCTGGCCATGCTGGCGACCCACTCGCCGTCCGAGCTGAATCTCGTGCTCGTCGACTTCAAGGGCGGTGCGACGTTCCTCGGCCTGGAGTCCGCGCCCCACGTGGCGGCGATCATCACGAACCTCGAGCAGGAACTGTCGATGGTCGACCGCATGAAGGACGCGCTCTCCGGTGAGATGAACCGGCGCCAAGAGGTGCTGCGGGCCGCGGGCAATTACGCCAACGTCGCCGACTACGAGCGCGCCCGCGCCTCCGGAGTGCGGCTCGATCCGCTGCCCGCACTGTTCATCGTCGTCGACGAGTTCTCCGAACTGCTCTCGCAGAAGCCGGATTTCGCCGAACTGTTCGTCGCGATCGGACGACTCGGCCGCTCGCTGCACATCCACCTGTTGCTCGCATCGCAACGCCTCGAGGAGGGCAAGCTCCGGGGTCTGGACTCGCACCTGTCCTACCGGATCGGTCTGAAGACCTTCTCCGCCAACGAGTCCCGGTCGGTTCTCGGTGTGCCCGACGCCTATCACCTGCCGAGCGTTCCCGGTTCGGCCTACCTCAAGTGCGACTCGGCCGACCCGATCCGGTTCAACACGTCCTACGTGTCGGGTGCCTACCACTCGCCGACGGTCGTCGAGTCGTCCGATCCGAGCACCACAGCGTCGCTGCGGCGCGGCAACCTGAAGGTGTTCACCGCGTTGCCGGTCCCGTTGGACGAGGGCGCGTCACGGTCCCTGCTCGATCAGGCCGAGAGTCTGCTCGACGAGGAACCGCCCGCCCCCGAGGAACCCGCCGATTTCGAACCGGTCTCGGCGCCGGTGCCCACACTCATGGAGACGATCGTCGACCGCATGGGAGACGCCGGTCCGCCGGCCCACCGCGTGTGGCTGCCGCCGCTGGACGAGTCCCCGACCGTGGAACACCTTCTCGGCGAACGGGACTGGTCACGACCCGCGGTCCCCGGCGACCTCACCGTCCCGGTCGGTGTGGTCGACCGGCCCTACGATCAGCGACGCGACCCCCTCGTCATCGACCTCGCGGGTGCCGCGGGCAACGTGGCGGTGGTCGGCGGTCCGCAGTCGGGCAAATCGACGACGCTGCGCACGATCATCATGTCGGCGGCGGCATCCCACACGCCCGAGCAGGTGCAGTTCTACTGTCTCGACTTCGGCGGCGGCAGTCTGACCGGACTCGCCGGACTCCCGCATGTCGGTTCGGTCGCCTCGCGGGGCGACATGGACGCGGTCCGACGTACGGTTGCCGAGGTCGCGGCCGTGGTCCGGTCCCGCGAGCTGCTGTTCGCCCGCCTGGGCATCGAATCGATGCGCGACTACCGGGCCCGCCGTGCGTCGTGGTTCCGGTCCGGGGTCACCTCGCCGGCGACCGACCCGCTGGCCCAGGACCGGTTCGGCGACGTGTTCCTCGTCCTCGACGGCATGAACGTGCTGCGGACGGAACTGGAGTCGCTCGAGGAACAGATCACCGCAATCGTGGCCCAGGGCCTGAGCTATGGCGTGCACGTCATGGTCACCGCGTCCCGGTGGGCCGAAGTGCGCCCGGCGGTCCGCGATCTCATGGGTACGCGTATCGAGCTGCGCCTCGGCGACCCGATGGACTCAGACATGGGGCGTCGCGCCGCCGCTCTGGTCCCGCAGAACCGTCCCGGACGCGGCCTGACCGGGCAGGAGCTGCACATGCTGATCGCGCTGCCTCGCCTCGACCCGGTCAGCAGTGCCGAATCGCTCCCCGCCGGTGTCGCGCAGTCCGTGGAGAGGCTCACCGCCGCCTATCCGGGCCGTGGGGCGATGGCCGTGCGCAAACTGAGCACCGAGATCGACCACGCGTCGGTACAGCGCGCGGTCGCCGACGCCGGGCTCACCCTCGCGCCCAACCAGGTCGCGATCGGTGTGGGGGAGCTCGAGCTCGCGCCGGTGGTGCTCGACTTCACCGCCCAGCCGCACTTCATGGCCTTCGCCGATGTCGAGCACGGCAAGACCAACCTGCTCCGCACCATCGTCACCGGGCTCGTCGCGGGCGCCACACCCGAGCAGGTCCGGATCGTCTTCGTCGACTACCGCCGCACCATGCTGGGGATCATCGACGGCGACCATCTGGCCGGGTACGCGAGTTCGCCCGACCGCGCGGCGTCGATGATGACGGAGCTGGCGGCCTACCTGAAGAACCGGATGCCGCCGGAGGACGTGACCGTTCAACAGCTGCGGGACCGCACCTGGCTCGAGGGTCAGCCGGAGGTGTACGTCGTGGTCGACGACTACGACATGGTGGTGACGTCGACGGGCAATCCGATGCTGCCGATCGTCGAGCTGGCCTCCCATGCCCGCGACATCGGCCTGCACATTGTGCTCGCCCGGCGGTCCGGTGGACTGGGACGGGCGATGTTCGACCCGCTCATAGCCCGCCTCAAGGACCTGTCGTCGGACATCCTGCTGATGAGTGGCGACCGCGACGAGGGCTTCATCACCGGTCGGTCACGGCTGCAGTCGCTGATACCCGGCCGCGGTGAGCTCGTGTCGCGGGTCCGGCCACCGGAGATGATCCAGGTCGCTCATCTCGCGGTCGGCGACTAGGCCGGATCCGCAGATGACGCGAGCGGGCGGGACGCCGGCCTCGGACGTGGGGCCGGTGCACCGGGCAGGACGGCGGCACCCCCGCCCGGCCGTGGTCGATCTCGCGTTCGGGACGCCGCTGGTCTGGGAGCCGGAGGGCGGCCTGCGCCGGGTGGATCGCGACGTGCGGATGTTGCTCGAGTCGGTGGATCACATGAGCGTCGTGGTCGACGGCCGGCGCGAGCATCCACGCCAGGCGTGGCGGCGGGTCTTCGCCGACCTCGCTCTGTCCGCGGGACGGCCGCTGATCGTCGGGCACCCGAGTACCTGGGGACCGCGTCGTGTGTCGACCCTTGCCGACCTCGGCGACGCCGGCGAACCGGTGTCGTTGCTGCCGCGGGCGGTTCTCGTCGCCCGCAGTCACGCCGACCTCACCGTGCAGCGCTGCGCTGTCGTCGAGACCACCCACCTGCCGCATCCGCCGACCGACCCCGCCCACCCGCGACCCTCGTGGTGGGACGTGCAGATCGTGGGCCGGGGTCCCGACGGCTGGACGGTCGAACGCTCCGGGATCATCCGTCCGGGAGCCGGTCTCGCGTCGTCGGCCCCGGCCGACGGCGAGGGGATCGACGGCGCGGGGATCGACGTCATCGACGACTCGGTCGAGGCGGTGTTCGTCGACGGGGCGGCGGGGGACGACGTGTCCGCGGCGATCGAGGTCATCTCCGCGCACGCGGTCGCGGGACGGGTCGTCGCCGTAGACCGTGACCTGGTCGTCCGGCTCGGACACCGCACGGGCGGCGCCGCCGACGACGCGGCGGACCCCGGGCGTGACCCTCGCCCGCCGGACTCGTTGCCGGTCGGCAGCACGAGACGGCGGTCGCGCTCGCTGCTCGTGGCCGCGGCGGTGGCGGTCCTCGTCGTGAGCGGTGCGGTCGGGGTGGGCCTCTGGCAGCGCGAACCCGCATCAGGCGCGTCGTCGGCGGACGTCCGCCTGGGGCGCGCGACGTTGACCGTCCCGGGGGATTGGCGGCAGGCCGACCAGGACACCCCGAGCGACGCCGCCGACGACCCGTCCACCACTCGCGCGGTGTTCGTCGACCCCGACGACGGTCGGCGCATCATCGCCGTGCTCACCGAGGTGCGCGAGGGTTCCACCCTGGCCTCGGTCGCCGGCAGCCTGCGCAACCGGATCGAACAGCGCGGCGACGACGTCGTCACGGAGTTCTCCGCCGCCACCCGGTTCGCCGGCCGCGATGTGATCGGTTACCGCGAGTCGCCGGCATCCGGGGGTGCGATTCGCTGGTACGTCGTCGTCGATGACGGTCTACAGGTCTCGATCGGCTGTCAGGCGGGTACCGCGGCCGAGCCGGCCGAGGCCGAATGCGCGGAGGCGGTCCGGACGATCCGGGTGCTGCCGTCGTAGAGCGGGCCGATGTCGGACGCCGGCGCCCGTTGTGACCCCGGCCGGAGGCCGGCGCCCGTTTTGACCCCGGCCGGAGGCCGGCGCCCGTTTTGACCCTGACCAGCGCGGTCGCGTAAGCTGGATCGCTGGTGCTCGGCACCTGGTGCACATCTGTGTGTCCAGGTCAGCGGAGACCCGGGTCCCCACTGGTCGCCGGGAACAACCTCTGCCGTGCACCCGACCAGCACCCACAAGACAAGAGTTGAGGACAACTGTGCCTACCTACACCCCGAAGGCCGGTGACATCACGCGTACGTGGCATGTCATCGACGCCGAGAACGTGGTGCTCGGCCGGCTGGCCGTGCAGGTCGCGAACCTGCTCCGCGGCAAGCACAAGCCGACCTACGCCCCGCACATGGACGGCGGCGACTTCGTCGTCATCATCAATGCGGAGAAGATCGCGCTGACCAGCAACAAGGCCGATCGCAAGCTGAACTACACGCACTCGGGGCATCCCGGTGGCCTGAAGTCCCGCACCACGACCGAGCTGCTCGCCACCTACCCGGAGCGCGTCATCGAGAAGGCCGTCAAGGGCATGCTGCCGTCGACCAAGCTCGGCCGCGCGATGGCGTCGAAGCTGAAGGTCTACGCCGGCCCGAATCATCCGCACGCGGCCCAGCGCCCCGTCCCCTTCGAGATCAAGCAGGTGGCCCAGTGAGCAACGAGAACATCAACGAGGCCGTCGAGGCCGTCGAAGAGGCCGCTGTCGCCGAGGCTGCTGTCGAGGTCGTGGAGGCCGTCGAGGTCGCCGCTGACGACTACGAGACCGCTGCTGTCGAAGACGTCCGCGAGCCGATCGTCATCGATCGTCCGATCCAGACCGTCGGCCGCCGCAAGGAAGCCGTCGTCCGCGTCCGTCTGATGCCGGGCGCCGGTGGGTTCACCCTCAACGGCCGCTCGCTGGAGGAGTACTTCCCCAACAAGGTGCACCAGCAGCTCATCAAGGCGCCGCTGGTCCTCGTCGAGCGCACCGAGTCGTTCGACATCTTCGCCAAGCTCGTCGGCGGCGGCCCCTCGGGCCAGGCCGGCGCGCTGCGTCTCGCCATCGCGCGTGCGCTCATCGAGGTCACCCCGGAGGATCGTCCCGCCCTGAAGAAGGCCGGCTTCCTCACCCGTGACCCGCGTGCGGTCGAGCGCAAGAAGTACGGCCTCAAGAAGGCCCGCAAGGCGTCGCAGTACTCCAAGCGCTGATCTTGGCACGCCTTTTCGGAACCGACGGCGTCCGAGGCCTGGCCAACGCCGAGCTCACCCCAGAGCTCGCGTTGCGCCTGGCCTCGGCCGCCGCGGTCGTTTTCGCAGAGAGTTCCACGACGAACTCCCACCGGCGCCCGCGTGCGGTCGTCGGACGTGATCCGCGTGCGTCCGGCGAGATGCTGGAGGCAGCGGTGTGTGCCGGTCTCGCCGCCACCGGAGTCGACGCCATCTGCGTCGGCACCGTGCCGACCCCGGCGGTCGCATTCCTGACCGCGGACTACCACGCCGACTTCGGTGTGATGATCTCCGCATCGCACAACCCCATGCCCGACAACGGGATCAAGTTCTTCTCCGCCGGCGGGCACAAGCTCGACGACGACGTCGAGGACCGCATCGAGGCGGCCATGGACGACGAGGTCGTCCGGCCGATCGGTGCCGCGGTGGGACGCATCGTCGCCGCGCCCGACGCCGGCGACCGTTACCGGCATCACCTCACCCAGGCCATCGACACGCGACTGGACGGGCTGACCGTCGTCGTCGACTGTGCGCATGGTGCGGCGTCGGAGCTCGCGCCGCTGGCCTACGCCGACGCCGGGGCGACCGTCATCGCGATCCACGCCGAGCCGGACGGCCTGAACATCAACGCCGACTGCGGGTCCACGCACATGGACAAGTTGCAGGCTGCGGTGCTCGAACACGGCGCCGACCTCGGACTGGCGCACGACGGTGACGCAGACCGTTGTCTCGCAGTCGATTCCACCGGTCAGATCGTCGACGGCGACGCCATCATGGCGGTGCTCGCGACGTCCCTGAAAGATCAGGGCAAGCTCCGCGACGACGTGCTCGTGGCCACCGTCATGAGCAATCTCGGCCTGCACATCGCGATGCGCGAGGCCGGGATCACCGTGCACACCACCGCGGTCGGGGACCGATATGTCCTCGAGGAACTGCGCCGGGGCGGTTACGCGATCGGCGGCGAACAGTCGGGCCACATCGTCGTCCCGGGTTCGGGCACGACCGGTGACGGCATCCTGACCGGGCTGATGCTCATGGCACGGATGGCTGCCACCTCGGCGCGGCTGGCCGACCTCGCCGGCATCGTCACCGTGCTGCCCCAGGAACTGATCAACGTCCGGGTCGCCGACAAACATGCGGTGTCGCAGTCGCAGTCGGTCCGGGAGGCGGTCGCGGCCGCCGAGACCGAACTGGGCGAGACGGGCCGAGTCCTGTTGCGGCCGTCGGGAACCGAGCAGCTCGTCCGCGTCATGGTGGAGGCCGCGACGGCCGACCAGGCGTTGTCGGTGGCCGGCCGGCTGGCCGATGTCGTCCAAGGCGTCGGGGCATGACCGGTCCGGCGCCCCGGGCGGTCCTGTTCGACTTCTCCGGCACGCTGTTCCGCTTCGAGGCCCGCGACGAGTGGTTCGCCGACCTGCGCGACGACACCGGCGCCGAGTTCGACCGTGACCGGCAGGCGGACATCATCCGGCGCATGGTCGCACCTGTCGGGCTGCCCGACGGCATCGTCGGGGACGACCGACATGCCTGGGAGTCCCGGGATCTCGACCCGACGCTGCATCGCACCGGCTATCTGGCGCTGCTGCGCGCGGCCGGGATGAGCAACGCCGAGCACGCGAACGCGCTCTACAACCGAGTACTCGATCCGTCCTCCTGGGTCCCGTTCACCGACACCGTCACCGTGTTGCAGAAGCTCGGCGCCGCACAGGTTCCGGTCGGCATCGTCAGCAACATCGCCTTCGACCTGCGCAAGGTCCTGGCTCTGCACGGTGTCGAGGATCTCGTCGCCGCGTTCGCGCTGTCCTACGAGGTGGGGGCGATCAAACCCGACCCCCGGATCTTCCATGCCGCTCTCGACCCGCTGGGTGTTCCGGCAGACGAGGTGCTCATGGTCGGGGACAGCGAGACCGCCGACGGCGGAGCGCGCGAACTCGGTTGTTCCTTCGCGCTGGTGCACGACGTCCCGGCCGTCGACCGGCCCACCGCGCTTCTCGATGCCGTGACCTCACACGGCATCGAACTGGGTGACTGATCAGAAGTTGCCCTTCGCGGCCCAACCTCCGTCCACCGGGTAGATCTCGCCGGTGAGGAAGTCTCCCTCGCGCATGAGGTAGGCGACCATCGAGGCGATCTCCGACGGGAGTCCGAGTCGTCTGACGATGTGCGCGTTGGCATTCGCCTGCCGCATCTCCTCGGTGATGTCGGCGAGGATGGGTGTGTCGATGGTGCCCGGGGCGATCGCGTTGATCAGGATGTTGTGCGGGCCGTATTCGTAGGCTGCCTGCTTGGTGAGCCCGACGACACCTCCCTTGGCGGCCGAATACGACGCCAGATTGGGCAGACCCCGAAGCGCCGCCATGGACGAGATGTTGACGATGCGACCCCCACCGTTGTCGATCATGTTCGGGATGGCCGCCCGCATCCCCAGCCAGACGCCCTTGAGGTCGGTGCCCACCACGACGTCCCACGCCTCCTCGGTGAGGCCGACGACGGTGTCCTCACTGATCATGTTGACCACCCCCGCCACGTTGGCGAGACAGTCGATCGCGCCGCGGGACGCGATCACCTTCTCGACCGCTCCCGACCATTCATCCGCGACCCGGACGTCGAGTCGGATGTACTCCGCTGAGCCGCCGGCCTCGGCGATCTCCTTGAGGGTGACCCCGCAGTCCTGGATGTCGGCGGCGATGACATGGGCGCCGTCGGCGGCGAGACGTGCGGCCGTCGCCTGGCCGATGCCCTGTGCGGCGCCGGTGACGATTACGGTTTTTCCGTTGAGGGACACGGGTGTTCGCTTTCTCTGGTAGGTGAACGCCACTGGTGGGTGGAGGTGCGGTCAGGGCTGCTCGGCAAGGAGGTCGGCGAACTTGCGCCGAGCGGCTTCACGACGGGTGGGGATGTGCTCGGTCGGCCGGTCGTCGGCCGGGCGTGTGTACCCCTTCAGGTATTGCCGGGCGACGCTGTCGCGATGCACCTCATCCGGTCCGTCGTACAGACGTGCGGCGCGGGCTGCGCGATACATCGATTCGAGCGGGAGGTCGGCACTGTAACCGAGCGAGCCATGGACCTGCAGAGCACGGTCGATGACATCGTGCAGGATCTTGGCGCCGAAGAACTTGATGAGGGCGATGTCCTTGCGGGCGGCCGCGGTTCCCTCTTCGTCGATACGCCATGCGGCGTGCAGGGTCATCAGACGCAGGGCTTGGATCTCGGCGGCCGAGTCGGCGATGAAGGTGCGGATCGTCTGCTTGTCGGCGAGGACCGAGCCGTGGGCGTAGCGGTACGTGGCGCGCTCGCACATCATGTCGAACGCGCGGCTCGCCTGACCGATCCAGCGCATGCAGTGGTGGATGCGACCGGGGCCGAGGCGCTTCTGGGCGATGAGAAAGCCGTCGCCCGGATTCCCGAGGAGGGCGGTGTCGTCCACCCGCACGTTGCGCAGAAGCACCTCGCAGTGCGATCCGTAGGTGTGCGGACGCGGACGCGGGTTCTCCACGGACCCGATGTCGCGGACGACGTCCAGCCCGGGGGCGTCGATGGGGATGATGAACTGCGAAGTGCGCCGGTGACGTTCCGCGTCGGGGTCGGTGACGGCGACGACGATCATGAAGTCGGCGGTGGCAGCGTTGCTGATGAACCACTTGTGTCCGTTCAGGATCCACTCGCCCCCATCGCGAACAGCGGTCGTGGTGAGGTTGGTGGGATCGGCGCCGGCGTTGTCGGGTTCGGTCAGGGCGAAGGACGAGTAGTATTCGCCGGCAAGCAACGGCTCGAGCCATCGGCGCTTCTGCTCCGGGGTACCCACCGCGGCGAGGATCTCGCAGTTCCCGGAATCAGGTGCCTGGCAACCGAACACGAGCGGTCCGTACGGCGTCGACCCCAGGATCTCCTGCATCAGACCGAGTTTCACCTGACCGTATCCCTGCCCGCCCAGTTCGGGATCGAGATGTGCCGCCCACAGATCGTTCGCCCTGACCTCGTCCTGCAGCGGTGCGATCGCCGTGCGCAACTGATCCCAGTCGAGGTCGAGTGTCTCGAGGGGAAAGACCTCGGTGCGGACGAAGTCCCGCATCCAGTCCAGCTTCTTCTGGAACTCGGGTTCGGTGGAGAAATCCCAGGCCATCGGTGGTGCTCCGTTTCTGTGGGGGATCGTGACAGGTATGACGGGAGGGTGCGTCTGACAGTCAGGCGCTCGCTACGATGCGGCGGGCCCGGACGAAGAGGCCGTCGGCGTAGCGGTGGAGTCGCTCGCCGACGTCGCGGGGTGCCTTGCCCTCGCAGGACCGGGCATACGTGCCCTCGAGGATGATGCCCAGTTTGAAGCCGGCGAGTACGGTGTACCAGTCCAGCGCATCGAGGTTCCGATCGGAACGTTCGGCGTAGCGGGCGATGATCGAGGATCGGCTCGGCAGGTCGCCGGCCAGCCCGAGGGCGCTCTCGTAGAGATCGGGGTGCCGCGGGCCGTCCGGCCAGATCGCCAGCAGCACGCCGAGATCGAGAAGCGGGTCGCCGACCGTCGCCATCTCCCAGTCGACTATCGCCGCGACCGCAGGGGTGCGGTGATCGTAGAGGACGTTGGCCACATGGTAGTCGCCGTGCAGCAGGCCGGGCCGGAAGTCGGCGGGGCGATTGTCCTCGATCCAGCGGGCGATGCGTTCGAGATCGGGGAATGTACCACCCTGGTATCCCGTTGTGGCGGAGTAACGTTCGTGTTCCGCGAGCCACCGGGGCACCTGCCGTTCGAGGAAGCCGTCCGGACTGCCGAAGCCGTCGAGGCCGATCGCGGAATGATCGACGCCCGCCAGTCCGGCGAGCGCATCGACGAGGGCATAGCCCATCGCTGCGCGCCCGTCGGCGGTTCGGGCGTAGGAGGCCGGCAGGCTGTCGGCGGCGTTGAACCCGTCCACCGGCTCCATCAGGAAGAAGGAAGCGCCCAGGATGTCGGTATCGGCGCTGCCGGCGACGAACCGGGGATGAGCCACATCGGTGGAGCCCAGCGCCGACAGCAGCGTCATCTCACGCGCGATCGCGGCGTTGGATCGTGGTCGCAGGTGCCGGGGGCCCCGCCGGAGTACGTAGTCGTGCCCGCCCCGGCTGACGACGACCATGACGTTCTGGGTGCCGCCGGTCAGTGGCCGGAGGTCGATGGGGCCCCCGCCGGGCAGGCCCTGCTCGTCCATCCATGTCGCGAGCGCACCGATGTCCACCGGGATCGGGTTCGCGGGGAGGTCGGGGGTCGTGCTTCGGGCCATGAAACGAACCTATGGCGTGACCGCCGGATGGAGAACCGTCGTCGTGCGGACCTGTTGGAGGAATCTCCAACTCGTGCCTCCGTGGGTCACTGACCTGCGAGATCGAGGACCTGAAAGGCCATCTTGGCCGACAGCAGGCAGTCCAGCGACGTCGGGTCACGTCGCGCGATCTCCTTGATCCGCCCCAGCCGGTACCGGATGGTGTTCTCGTGGACCTCCAGTGCAGACGCGGTGGCCTGGACCTTGCCGTCGGCGGTCACGAACGCGCGCCACGTGGCCAACAGGGTGCCGTCGTCGTGTTGCCGTACCGGCGCGACGAAGGAGTGGGCGAAGTGCAGGGCCTCCTTGACGTGGCCGCTGGAGACTATCACCCGGAACAGGCCGAGTTCGTCGAGCGTCATCACCCGCTTGTCCCAGCCGAAAGACTCTGCCACGGAGCCCGTCTCACGAAGGGCGCGATGGGCATGCGGGTAGTCGACCGGTGTGCGGCAGATCCCCGAGATCAGAGTCGCGCCGAGCGAGAGGTCGTCGGAGAGCCGATCTCGGATGGTCGACACGTGGTCGCGGACGCGCCCGACCTCGTCGAGGTCGTCGGACTCCAGGCGGACCATCACGACCACCGCCCCGGGCAGTCGGACGGCCGGCGGCGGGGAGATGGAGATGACCGAGGCGAACGTGCGCGTGACCAGGGACTGGATCGCCGACGCCGTCAGTCTGTCAGTGGCATCGTCGACGGTGAAGCGAACGAGGACATGGGGATTGGTCAGGTCGATCCCGAACTGCGGACCCCGCCTGACCAAGTGTTCCTTGTCGCGGCTGTTGCGCAACAGATCCGACAGGTAGTCGTCGCGCGCCTGTCCCTCGGTTTCGATCTGCCGACGTTCGGAGAGCATCTGGAGCGCCAGGACGGTGGCGCCGCGTTCGGCGATGTTCGCGTCGAGGGCCTCCAGGCTCCGACCGACCTCGACGATGCCGAGAAAGCCGGTCTGCTTTCCCTCGATCACCATGCGGCACATGAGATGCCGGCGACCGAGGCCGACCGCGAGCTGCGCGGGGACGATGGCCGACGGCGTGCTCACCGACAGTTCGGCCAGTGCTTGTCGTACCGAGGCGGTGGCGCGCACCTTCTCGCTCATCACCGGGGGAGTGCCCAGTTTCAGCGCCTCCGGTGCGGCCCAGGCGAGTACGTCGAAGGAGTTGTTGTAGAGAATCACCGGCTTCGCCGACAGCTCCGACAGCAGCTCGACCACGCGATGTATGTTGGCGCCCTCGAGCACCGCACTCGTCAGTCGATGGTGGACGTCGGCAAGATAGGCCAAAGTGGCGTTGTTCCGGGCGATCTCGGCGGCCTGACCGCGTAGGCGGGTGTTGAGCATCGCCTGGCTGATGAACAGGGCGGACAGCCGGGCGAAGAGCTCGGCGACCTCGATGTCCCCGGGCGTGAACTCGTGCTCGCGACCGCGGCTGTCGACGAAGATCAGGCCGATCACCGCATCGTCGAAGGTGAGGGGGACACCGAGCATCGCCCGGACGTCCCAGTGCGCCATCGTCCGGCGATGGGGCCGCGGATCGTTGAGCGCGTCGGCGATCACCACCGGAGCTCGGGTGGTGATGACCTCCTGGCTGAACAGGTCGCCGTCGAAACCCGAGACCTGCCTCTTGACCGCCTCGGTGATGTCACCGGCCTCCTGGCAGAAGCCCGCGGCGCCGCGATAGCTGCCGTTGGAGTGCCGCAGGTACACCGAGCAGCGGGTGACGCCGAGAAGTGCACACAGCTTCTGACCGACCAGGCTCAGCAGGTCTGGAAGTCGGCTGTCGGTGATGGCCTCGGTGGTGATCTCCGCGAACGCAGAGATGACAGCGCGCTCCCGACTCGGGGTGACCATCGGGTCGGTGTCCGAGGTGGGGTCGGCGCCGGTCGACTGCGCGGTGGATGTCATCCGCACGGCCTCCTCACCACCACGAGCTCATGGTGGCCTTCACAGTACCAACCGGATGTGATCCCGATCATGCCCCAGAGGTGCCGGCCACGGCGCCGTCGTCCAGTACATGACCCATCCGCTCCCGCTTGGTGCGCAGGTAGCGCACGTTCTGCGGTGTCGGCACGGTCGGCAGTCCGACGCGTCCCACGATCTCGAGGCCGTGACCGCCGAGTCCGCCGTACTTCGCCGGGTTGTTGGTGATGAGTCGCAGACGTCGGATGCCGAGGTCGGACAGGATCGCCGCCCCCGTTCCGTAGGTGCGGGAGTCCACCGGCAGGCCGAGCACGGTGTTGGCATCGACCGTGTCGTAGCCCTGTTCCTGCAGGGCGTAGGCACGGATCTTGTGACCCAGCCCGATCCCACGACCCTCGTGACCGCGCAGGTAGACGATGGCACCGCAGCCTTCCTCGGCGATCGCCGCAAGGGCCTGCTCGAACTGCGCACCGCAGTCGCAGCGCAGGGAACCGACGATGTCGCCGGTGAGGCACTCGCTGTGGACGCGGACCAGCGCGCCGTCGTCGCCGGCACCGGCTTCGGCGACATTGCCCATGATGAGTGCGAGGTGTTCGATGCCATCGATGTCGGACCGGTACGCGACCGCCCGGAACTCGCCGAAGACGGTGGGCATCGCCGCGCCGGCGATCTGACGGACGAAGGAGCCCGACGCCCTCCGGTGGGCCACGAGGTCGGCGATGCGCAGCATCGGCAGTCCGTGATGTCGGGCGAACTCGCGGAGGTCCTCGCCGCGTCGCATCGTCCCGTCATCGGCGATGATCTCGCCGATGACCCCCACCTCACCGACGCCGGCCATGGTGACCAGGTCGACGGCAGCCTCGGTGTGTCCGGCGCGGGTGAGGACGCCCCCATCGCGTGCCTGCAGCGGGAAGACGTGCCCGGGGCGCCGCAGATCGCCGGCCGGGGTGTCGTCGGACGCGAGTGCGCGGATGGTGAGGGCGCGGTCGTGCGCCGAGACCCCGGTACCGGCGTCGCGGTGGTCGACGCTGACGGTGAAGGCGGTGCCGTGCGCGTCCCGGTTGTCCTCGACCATCTGCGGCAAGTCGAGCCGTCGGGCGCGGTCGGCCGACATGGGGGCGCAGATGATGCCGGTGGTGTGCCGGATCAGGAACGCCATCTGCTCGTCGGTGATCGAGGCGGCCGACCCGATCAGGTCGCCTTCGTTCTCCCGGTCGTCGTCGTCGACGACGACCAGACCGCCGTCGGCAACAGCCGCGACGGCGCGGGCGACGGCCTGGGTCGATGCCTCGGTCGCGATGGGTGTCGGGGTGTCGGCGGTCGTGTTCACGAGGCGACCTCGAATGCTCGGTGGGTGCCGAACACCCGGTCGTGGTAGGTGAGGGGTGGTGCGGGGGTGGTGCCGGTCGCGACGACGTTGCCCAGTGCGACAACATGATCACCGCCGTCGACCAGGGCTTCGGTCGTACACGCGAGCCAGCCGGAGGCGCCGTCGATGCGGGGGAGCCCGGCCGAATCCGACCAGCAGACCCCGTCGAATTTGTCGTCGCCCTTACGCGCGAACCGCAGCGCGACCTCGGCCTGGTCGTGGGCCAGCACGTTGACGCCGAATCGTCCGGTGCGGCGGACGATCGCGAGCAGGTCGGAGCCGCGATCGAGGGACACCAGGATCATCGGTGGTCCCATCGACAACGACGTGAATGCGCTGACCGTGGTGCCGTGCGCTCGTGGACCGTCGAAGGCGGTGACGACCGCGACGGGCGTGCAGACCCGGGCCATCACCTCACGAAACTCGAGGGCCACCTGGTCGATGACGTTCTCGCTCATCGATTCTCCTTCGATGCTGTGGGGATTGGGGTCGCTGCGGCGCCGGGGATCGGTCGGCGCGCCGGCGCCGCAGCGATGTTCGGAAGGGCTCAGACGGTCGCGGGCGTCTTTGCCTTCATCTTGTGGACCTCGGGGACGACCTTCTCGCCGAACAGCTTCAGACTGTGCTCGGCGGTGTCGAAGGGCAACCCGCCGAAGGCGAAGGCCGCGTTGGGCAGGAAGTCGCCGATGAGCTGGTGACGGTATGCGTACTTCTCGACGCACTGCTCGGGGGTGCCGTAGATGTTCGCCTCGACATAGGCATCGGCCGCGGCCTCCATACCCGCCTCGCGGATCATGTCCGCCCCGGCCTGGTAGGTCTCGTAGCCCTTGGTCTCCCGCCAGTGCTTACCGGCGAAGTCGTAGTGCTTGATGACCGACAGGAAGTAGCGGTTGATGTGCTCGTAGGCGAGGCGACGGGCCTCCTCCTCGTCCTCGTGACAGATGACGAAGTCCTGGATGACCGGCGGGCCGGGCTCGGTGCCCTGCGCGTCGCGGAACATCTGCTTCCACCCGTTGATGGCCTCGGCGTGCTTCTCGAACGGGAACTGCATGAAGGTCATCATCTGGACCCCGAGGTCGGCGACCACCGGGACCGAGTCGGGTGACATCGCCGCCGCGAAGAGCCGTCCGTCCCAGGAAGCGTTGGGATTCGGGGCCGGCCGCAACGCGATCTCGGGTTGTGGGTACATCGGGCCGTCACCGGAGACGACACCGGTGCGCAGGCCGCGCAAGACCATCTCGGCGGCTTCGTTGAATCGGGCCCGGGCCTCGTCCATCGGGATCCCGAAGGCTTCGTACTCCATTTTCGCGAGACCGCGCCCCATGCCGAGAAGCACACGGCCGCCCGACATCTGGTCGAGCATGATGGCCTTCTCCACGACGCGCAGCGGATCATTCCACGGCAGGATCGTTGCGCCGATACCCAGCTTGACCTTCGAGGTCCGGCCGGCGAGATAGGACAGGATCGCGAAGTTGTCCGGACACATCGAGTAGTCGTCGAAGTGGTGTTCGGCCGACCAGACCGAGTCGAAACCGGACTTCTCGGCCAGGACGCCGAGTTCGAGGTCACGGAGGAAGACCTCTTCGTCGCTGATGTTGTCGTGGTAGTTCTGGAAGACGAGCAGTACGCCGACATCCATGGCATTGACTCCTTGTTCAGAAAGCTTGGGGTACTGGGTGTTCAGAGGGAATGGGCCGGGGTCCTCAGCCGAGGAAGACCGCGCGGGTGTGTTCGGTGTCGAGGAACTCCTTGACCTCGTCGATCTTTCCGTCGCGGACGACGAAGACGAAGTGGTAGAGGTTGTTGTAGATCTTGCCGTTGTTCATCTCGGAGTACGATTCGGTCTCGACGGCCACGCGTTCGCCCTCGGCGGTCCACGCCAGCGGCTTCAGTGCAATGGCACCGGATTTCGTGGTGGCGGAGAGCCCGGCCAGCATCGCGCCGAACTCCTCTTTGTTCTTGGTTCCGGAGATGCCCTCGATCCCGCCGCCCACCCACCAGGTGGCCGTCGGAGCCAGGTAGGACAGGATGGCGTCCACGTCGCCGCGGGAGAACACCTCCATGAATTCCGCGACCAGAGCCCTGTTCTGCTGCTCCGTGCTGACGCTTGCTGTACTGGTTGACACCGATCGGCCTCCTTGTGACTCCCCACCCGGCGGGGCAGGCGAAAAACTGTGTGCAACAACGACGTTATGGGTCGATGTGGTGTGAGTCACCCTTGCGTTCTGCGCCGGTTGTGGGTTGCCACAACCGGGTGAGGCGTCGTGGGGCCGCGTCATCGTCCACCGCCGTTGAAGGTGTTCATGAGCCCGCCGTCGACGGGGACGATGGCGCCGTACATGTAGGTGGACAACGCGACATCGACGACGACCTGCGCGATCTCCTCCGGTCGTCCCGTCCGCCCGGCCGGGATGGACGAGACGATGCGTGCCCTGGCCCGGTCGCTGAGTCCGGAGGTCATGTCGGTATCCACAAAACCGGGGATGACCAGGTTGACCCGGATGTCGCGCGGGGCGAGTTCGGCGGCGAGGACTTGTGTCATCCCGCTGAGGCCGGCCTTCGCCGAACCGTATGCCACGTCGCCGGGAAATCCGCGAAACCCCACCACGGCACCGACATTGACGATCGACGAGCCGGGTTCGAGGATCGGGACCGTGGCCTTGCACATCTCGAAGGCGCCCGTGAGGTTGGTGGTGAGCACGAGATCCCAGTCCGCGCGACTCAGGTCGTCGACGCGTCCACCGCGGTGCACGCCTGCGACATTGATCAGCCCGTGTGCGCTGCCGTGCTGCTCCTCGACGGTGGCCAGCGCGCGGGCCACCGACGACGAGTCGGTGATGTCGGTCTTCAGTTCGAGGACCTGAGCAGCTCTGGTGAACGGAGTGGTCGACACGCCGCGGGCGAGCGATACGACGGAATCGCCTCGCCCGATGAGGTTCTCGGCGACCGCCCGGCCGATGCCGCGCGATCCGCCGGTGACGATCCAGACCCGTGGACGGGTGTTCATGACGTCAGGAAGCCGGTCAGTTCGGCGAGGTACCGGTCGCGGTCCTCGAGGAACGGCGCATGTCCGCACCCGTCGAATGCCACCAGGCGCGCATGGGGATTCAGGCCGGCGGCGGCCTCGGCACCGGCGAAGGGAACGAACGCGTCGTCGCGACCGTGGAGCAACAGGATGGGGATGTCGAGCTCGCCGAGTTCCTTGCGCAGATCGGTTCGGGCGAGGTCGCGAAGTGTCTCGTCGCCGATCGGTCCCATCTCCATGAACATGCCCCAGATCCAATCGAGTACATCGGAACTCGGCGCCGTCGCGAACACTGCGGCGGCGACGCCACGGAATGTGTCGGCACGATTGGCGGCGGCTCCGGCCAGGACGCCGTCGACATCATCGGAGGTGCCGCCGAAAGGCCAGCCATCGGTCGCGGTGTACCGCGGCGATGCACCACCGGTGAGGACCAGCCCCCCGGCACGCGAACCGAGTGCGGCCGCCGCGGCGGTGGCGACCGCGCCGCCCAGCGACCAGCCGTTGATGACCGGAGCGGACAGTTCGAGGTGATCGACCACCTGCACGACGTCGTCGGCCAGCGTCGCGATCGAGACATCCTCGAAGTCGTTGTCGGAGCGGCCACATGCGCGCAGATCGACGAGTACGACCTCGTGTCCCGCGGTTGCGAGCGCGGGAGCGGTGGTGTCCCAGCAGCGGGTGTTGGCGCCCCAGCCGTGGATCAGCACGACGGGTCGTCCTCCTCCGCGGTGGTGCTCGAAGTAGATCCGGCGATCGTTCTCAACCGCGAGATAGCTCATGGACTTCTCCTTCTTCGTCGAACTCGATGTCGAAAAACCTGTCGGTCTGGGTGGCGGGTTCCTCGTGGCGCAGGGCGCGGGGAACCAGCGCCGGGGCGTCCGCGAAATGTGGCATGACATGTTCGGCGAGCAGCTCCATGGACCGCACGACGTCCTCGTGGGCCATACCGCCGAATCGCATCCAGCAGATGAGATGATCGAGACCCGTTTCCTCGCGCAGGATCTCGATCTCGCGGATGAGTCCGTCCGGGTCGCCGACGTAGCAGATCCCGCCCTCGCGCAGGCCGGTCAAGGACATCGCCCCTTCGGCGGCCGCTTCGGCCAACGCCGCGTATCGCTCATAGCCCGCGGGTGTCGCGTCACCCTGCGGGACCGCGGACATGACGTTGTCGAAGTACCACTCGAGGCTCGGCCGTGCCTCCCGGACGGCTTGTGCGTCGTTCTCGGCGAGATGGATCTGCCAGTTCATCGGGAAGTCGAGCGACAGCGGATCGCGGCCCCGGTCCATCAGCGTGCGTTTGGCGCCGACGACGAACGCGTTGAGCTCGGGCAGGGTCATCAGCGTCGGTGTCACCAGCATGTTGTGTCCGTGGTCGGCGACCAGGTCGAAGGTCTCGGGACTGATCGATGCCACATAGATCGGTGGTGTCGGCCGCTGCATCGGCGTCGGCCGGCAGTCCACGCCGTCGATGTGGAAGTGCCTGCCGTGGAACGTGTACGGCTCTCCGACGGCCTTGGTCCACAGGCCGGTGACGATCTGGAACGCCTCGTCGAAGACCTCACGGCTGACGCCTTGTTTGTCGGCGACGCCCATCGCGCGGAACTCGTGCGGTTGGTAACCGCGTCCGACGCCGAAGTCGAGCCGACCGTCGGAGATGACATCGACCATCGCGAAATCCTCGGCGATCCGAACCGGCCACGCGAGTGTCAGGTTGCTGACCGCGATCCCGATGCGCATCCGGGAGGTCCGGGCGGCGATCGCGGCCGCCGCCACCTGTGGCGAGGGCATCGATCCGTAGGCGCTGCCGTGGTGCTCGGCGAGCCACACCCCGTCGAACCCGAGGCGCTCGGCGATCTCGACCTGCGACAGCATCTCCGCATAGGCCCGGCGGAAGTCGCCATCCGGACTCTCCAACACGTAGAACAGGCTGAACTTCACACTGTCGACGTTAGGAATCGCCGTGCGTCACCGGAACGGGAGAATCCGCGGCGGTTGTGGGTTCCCACAAGTCGGGCGTCCCGGCGGCCTGCTCACGGAGCGCCCGTTTGTCGAGTTTCCCGACGCTCGTCCGCGGGAGACGGTCGACGGCGACGATCAGGTCGGGCACCCACCAGCGCGGGACCCGCGCGGCCAGCTCCGCCCGGACCTCGTCCACGTCGAGGCCGTCCTCGCCGACGATGTAGGCAACCGGTCGTTCCTGCCAGCGCGGATGCGGAACGGAGACCACCGCGGCCTCCTGGATCGACGGATGCTCGAGCAGTGCTTCTTCCAGGGCGACGGAGCTGATCCATTCGCCGCCGCTCTTGATGAGGTCCTTGGTTCGATCGACGATCGAGAGACAACCGTGTTCGTCGATGATCCCGATGTCACCGGTGCGCAGCCAACCGTCGTCGAACCTGTCCGGATGGTCCGCACGGTAGTAACCGGTGGCGACCCAGGGGCCGCGGATCAGGATCTCACCGCGGCTGATCCCGTCGTGGGGCATGACCTGGCCGGCGTCGTCGACGAGTTTCCACTGCAGGCCGGGCAGGAGCCGACCTTGCTTGCGGATGTACGTCCAGCGCGATTCCGGGTCGTCATCGGTCGAGGCAGGAGGGCGTGAGAAGGTCGCCATCGGCGAGATCTCGGTCATGCCCCATCCCTGGAAGACGGGCACGCCGAGATCCTCGAGGTCGCGGATGAGGCCGAGCGTCGGCGTCGACCCGCCCAGGACGAGCGCTCGGAGGCTGCTCAGGTCGGTGCCGGCCTGTCGCGCGTGGACGAGCAGGTCCACCGCCACGGTCGGCACCATGCCGGTGTAGGTCACCCGCTGGGCGGCGATGATGCCGGCGATCTGCGCGGGTGTGGGGTGCGGGCCGGGCAGGATCTGCGACGCACCGGACATCAACGCGGCGAACGGGACCCCCCACGCGTTGGCGTGGAACATCGGGACCACGAGGAGCGCGCGGTCGCGTTCGGAGATCGCGTGGCCGTCCGCGAGGCACGCCGCCATCGTGTGCAGATACAGCGACTTGTGGGAATACCCAACCCCCTTCGGGGCCCCGGTCGTGCCCGAGGTGTAGCAGAGCACCGCGAGGTCGTCGTCGGCGCGGGCGATGGGCGACGCAAGCGGCTCGGCCGATCCGACCATCGAGTCCAGCGACGGTCGTCCGACGCCCCCGTCGCCGGTGCAGTTGCCGTCGCCGTCCTCGTCGATCGACACGATCGAGATGTCCGGGCGCTGCGCCCGCACGTCGTCGAGCAGGTACTCCAACGACCGGTCGGCGAAGATCATCGTGTCGTCGGCATGGTCGACGATGTAGGCGATCTCCGGTGGCGAGAGTCGGATGTTGATCGTGTGCAACACGGCGCCGGCCAATGGCACGGCGAGGTAGAGCTCGAGGTGACGACGGTGATTCCAGGCGAGTGTGCCGACCCGGTCGCCCGGGCGTACGCCGCTCGCGATGAGGGCGGCCGCGAGCCGCATCACCCGATCGGCGTACTCGCGATAGGTGTATCGGAAGACCTCCGCACCGTCGATGTGATCCACGATCGCCTTGTCGCCGAACATGTCTCGGGCACGGAAGAGGAAGTCGGTGATCACGAGTGGGTGGGCCGCGGGAGTGGGTACCTCGGCCCCGATCACGCGGGCACCTCGACCGCCGCCGCGGCGGCGAGTCTGGCCCGGACCTCGGGGATGACCGCGGTGGCCAGCAATTCGATGCGTGCGCTGCCGCTGTCGACGTCTTCGCCGGGCAACTGCGCCCAGAAGTGGACATCCTCGATCTGCGGGGTCTGCGTCAGGAGCGTCGTGAGTTCGTCGACGGCGGTTGCGGGATCCCACAATGTGACGGAGCCGGCGTCGACGAGCTGGTCGGGTTCGGTGAACTGCGGAACGGGTCCGAACGCGCCCATCTCGATGTACTTGTTGATCTGGTAGAGCGCATGGCCGCCGATCCGCGACCATTCCCGCTCCGGGTCGTCGGCGATGATCGTCCACTGTCCCGCGAAGATACGTCCCTCCGAGCGGGGCCGTCCGAGGCGTTCGAGTGCGTCGAGGTACGAGGCGTGATGGGCGTTCTGGGTGCTGAGGAACCCGTCACCGATCCGCGCAGCACGCTCGATCGCCGGGTCGGCCATCGCCCCGACGAGAAGGTCCGGGGTGATCTCGGGGGTGGGGGTCACCGGTAGGGCCGGTTTGTGAAGGCGTTTGCCGTCGAACGGGTCGGCAGAGCCCGACCAGCATCGGCGCACGATCTCCACACCCTCCTCGAGCAGGCTCGGCCGGTTGATGAGACGCCGATCGAAGGCGGCGAACTCGGGTGCCCAATATCCCTGGCCCACGCCGAGCGAGAATCGTCCTCCGGTGAGCAGCGAGAGGGTGGCCGCGTCCTCGGCGAGCCGGATGGGATTGTGCAGCGGCGACACCACGAGGTTGGTGCCGATGCGCATGGTCGTCGTCCGATCACCGATCGCGGATGCGAGGAGGAACGGTGACGGGGTGTAACCGTCGTCCATGAAATGGTGCTCGGTCAGCCACGCCGAGTCGATCCCGATGGACTCGGCCCACGCGATCTGGTCGAGTGTCGCGCGATAGAAATCCCCGAAACCCCTGGTGGCGCCGTCACTCGCGGGGTTGCGGAAGTCGTACCAGAGTCCGAAGCTCGCGCTCGACGTTCTCATTGCATGTCCTCTCGACGCCTGTGTGGTCGATGTCACTCTCGATGATCGTCGTCGGTGACGGAAGGTCACGCGGTCGTGGCCCTTGTCGGAAATCCCAACCGCGGAGATTCGGGGCGATGGAACCGGAGGGCGGCCGCGTGCGTCCAAGGTTCATGTCGTGGCGGTCCGCGTCGGGGTGGGTACGATCACGGCACGTCGTCGAGGGGGTGGGGACATGAACGACACCGGCACGCAGCGGATCGCGATGGATGTCGGCCAGGTGTCGGCGGTCGCGTCGTACTACCGCAGGTCCTCACTGGTGCTGTCGGCGGTCGCCGACGATCTGGCCGCGCACGACTTCGGGGCCTGGGCTCGACAATCCACGGTGCGGGACGCCGACTCCGTCACCTTCGGACCATCGGCGGCGACCTACGCAGACATGAGCACGACCCTGTCGCGCCGGTTGCGCGTACAGGCCGCCGCAGCCGCGGCGCTCGCCGACACCCTGCGCAACAGTGCGCTGACCATGGCCGACGGCGACGGCCGCGCGGCGGTGGAGATCTCGCGAGCGCTACCCGCGGCGGAGGTGGACGGCCGGTGAGGCGCGGCGCGGACTCGCTGTCGGTGCTGAGATCTGATGCCCGGGAAGGCGTCGAGGCGCTGATCGAGCTCGTGTCGGTGGGGCGCCTGATGGGGATCGGTGCGCCCGACGAGTCCACCATCCGCAACGGAGTGGGTGCCGTCGACGGCTTCGACATCGCGGCACTGTCCGCGGACAGTCGAGCCCTGGTGTCGGCGCATCGCGCCGTGTCCGAACAGCTCCACCATCTCCCCGAGCAGCAGGTCCGGCTCGACGACGGCTGGAACAGCGAGTCCGCGACCGTCGCGATCGCCACGGTCATCGATCATCAGCGTCGTGCCGAGTCGGATCTGCACATCCTGCGCACCCTCACCGAGGCCACCTCGGCCGCAGCGTCGGGTATCGACCGGTTGTTACGCACCTTCTATCTGACGCTCGCCCGGTTGTCGGCGCCGGCCGCTGCCGGTGTGCCGCCGGCAGAGCTGCCGCAGGCGGTGCTCACCGGTCGGGTGCCGATGGGGGTGGCGGTCGAGGACATCTCGTCGAGGCTCGCCCTGTTCACCACGTCGCTGGAGACCACGACCCGGGGTGTCGCCGGGATTCTCGACCTCCTGAACCGGTCCGTCGACGGCATCGATGACGAGGCGTATCCGGTCGACGCCGAGCGCTCGGGCCGCGTTCCGTCCGCGATGCCCGATCCGCCGCCTGCGACACCGGACCCACCGGTCGCGTCGGCGCCCGTGCACACCGTCGCCGCGCCCTCGCCGGTCACCCAGACGTGGCTCGCCGAATCGACCACCGAGGACCGAACCCACGAGATCGGTGCCGCGAGTGCATCCGCCGTGTCCGCTTCGGCACCCGACGAGGTCGAGGCAGCCCGCGCCGTCCCCGAACCCGATGACGGAATCGACATCCCTTTTCGGCTCGGCGGCACCGAGGGACTCGACGCACCCGTGGCCACCGTCGAGGAGGCAACCGCCGAAACCGGGCCCGCCGAAACCGAACCCGCCGAAACTGGATCCGCTGACACCGAACCCGCCGGACCTGATTCACCTGGGCCGACACCGGACGCATCGTCCGACCGGTCCTCGGGTGACCTCGCCCTGGCAGGCGACCAGTGAACCTCGCCGATCAGATCGAGGCGATGGCCCGCACCGCGACCGCCGGTGTCGCCGAGGCATCGCACCTGTTCTCCGCGCAGCAGCGTGACCTCGAACTCGCGATGGCCGACCATCGTCGCAACGCGGTGCGGTCCGAGACACAGCGGCTGCGCGACGATCTCGAGAACGACGCCGATGCCGCGGACGCCACCCCGGGCATTCTGCTGCCGGCCGACGTGGCCGACGCCAGTCCCCATCTGCCGCCGCCGAACACATAGGCTGTCTGCTGTGCCAGGCAAGAAGCAGAAGCCGCAGTCGCCCGCGAAGCTGATGTCCGCGCTCGCCCGACGCGGCCCCCATCGTGTGTTGCGCGGCGACCTCGGGATCGTCGGAACCCCGGGCGTCGTCTTCACTCCCGCCGAGGGCGAACGACTCCCAGCCGTCGCGTTCGGCCACGGATGGATGACCTCGGTCGAGCGGTACCGCGACCTGTGTCACCACCTCGCGTCGTGGGGCATCGTCGTCGCCGTCCCCGCGGGTCAGCGCAGCCTGCTGGTGTCCGATGACGCGATGGCCGCCCAGCTCCGCTCGGCACTGTCGATCGTGACGAGGGTCCCGCTCGGCTTCGGCGAGATCACCGTCGACCCGCGCAAGATCGGGTTCGCCGGTCACGGCTTCGGTGCCGCCGCCGCGGTACTGGCCGCATCGGAGGGCGTGCTGCACGGCCAGCCGCAACCGCAGGCCCGCGGGGTGGTCGCGCTGTTCCCGGCACCGACGACCTCCGCGCTGCTGCCCGCGGCCCGTCGGTTGAGTGCTCCGGGCCTCATCGTCTCGGCCATCGGCGAACTCGACACCATCGACGGCAACGCGCTCCCGCTTGCGCAGGCGTACGGGTCGGAGTCGTCGGCCGACCCCCGGCCGGCCGCGGTGCTGCGCACCCCGCCGGGCGCCACCTCGCGCGGACTGATCGAACACCGGTCCATCAAGTCGTTGCTCGGCGGCAACGGCGCCGACAAGAAGACCCACACCGCGGTACGGGCGATGACCACCGGATTCCTGCTGCACACCCTCGACGGCGACGACCGCTACGAGGCCTTCGTCGACGCCGACACGGTGCTCGGGAAGGTGCCTGCGGTGGATCTCGACGATCCTCCGGAGATGCAGGACAAGATCGCCAAGTTGCTGGGCGCGAAGGAACGCAAGCGCCGCCGCGCGGCGAGCCCGGTGCCGTCCGGTGCGCCGAACGCGGTGGTGCCCGACACCATCGAGTGACGGCGGTGCGGAATCACCCGATCGGGGCCCGTTGTGACCCCGGCTCGGGACGCGACGCGGCGCGCTGCCACTCCCGCGTCCGCAGGTACCCTGACTAGCTATGTGTGGAATCGTGGGATACGTGGGGCGGCGCGATGCCCTGGACATCGTCGTCGACGCGCTGCGACGGATGGAATACCGCGGATACGACTCGGCGGGCGTCGCGATCCTCGACGGCGAGGGAAGCACCGCCATCCAGAAGAAGGCGCTCCGACTGGAGAACCTGGAGAAGCAGATCGCCACCGTCGGTCGCGAATCCCTGTCGGGGACCACCGGAATCGGACACACCCGCTGGGCGACGCACGGCAAGCCGACCGATCGCAACGCGCACCCGCACGCCAGTGACGACGGCAAGCTCGCCGTCGTGCACAACGGCATCATCGAGAACTACGCGGAACTGCGCGCCGAACTCGAGGAGGACGGGGTCGAGTTCACGTCCGAGACCGACACCGAGACCGCCGTGCACCTGGTGTCGAAGTACTACGCGCTGGGTCCGACCGCCGGCGACTTCGTGGCCAGCGCCTACGCGGCGCTCCGTCGTCTCGAGGGGGCCTTCACCCTCGTGTTCACCCACGCCGACCACGCGGACACCATCGTCGCGGCGCGACGGTCGACACCGCTCGTGGTGGGCGTCGGGAAGGGTGAGATGTTCCTCGCGTCGGACGTGACCGCATTCATCGAACACACCCGGGACGCAGTCGAACTCGGCCAGGACGAGGTCGTGGTGATCACCGCCGACTCGTACACGGTCAGCGACTTCGACCAGAACGTCCGCGAGGGCAAGCCGTTCCACATCGACTGGGATCTCGCCGCCGCGGAAAAGGGTGGCTACGACTTCTTCATGCTCAAGGAGATCGCCGAGCAGCCGCGCGCGATCGCCGACACCCTCCTGGGGCATCTGCAGAACGGCCGCATCGTGCTCGACGAACAGCGCCTGACCGACGACGACCTACGCGACGTCGACAAGGTGTTCGTGGTCGCCTGTGGAACCGCCTACCACGCGGGTCTGCTCGCCAAGTACGCGATCGAGCACTGGACCCGACTCCCGGTCGAGATCGAACTCGCCAGCGAGTTCCGCTACCGCGACCCGGTGCTCGACCGGTCGACGCTGGTCGTCGCGATCTCGCAGTCCGGTGAGACAGCCGACACGCTCGAAGCCGTCCGGCACGCGAAGGACCAGAAGGCTCGCGTCCTGGCCATCTGCAACACCAACGGCGCACAGATCCCGCGGGAATCCGACGCGGTCCTCTACACCCACGCCGGCCCCGAGATCGGCGTCGCGTCGACCAAGTGCTTCCTCGCGCAGATCGTCGCCGCCTACCTGGTGGGCCTCGCGCTGGCGCAGGCCCGGGGCACCAAGTACGCCGACGAGGTCGCCCGCGAGTTCGCGGCCATCGAGGCGATGGCCGATTCCGTCGCCCAGGTGCTCGACACCATGGAACCGGTGCGCGAACTCGCGCGCTCGCTGGCGCATCACAACACGGTGCTGTTCATCGGCCGCCACGTCGGATATCCGGTCGCGCTCGAAGGTGCCCTCAAGCTCAAAGAACTCGCGTACATGCACGCCGAGGGGTTCGCGGCGGGTGAGCTCAAGCACGGGCCGATCGCCCTGATCGAGGACGGGCTGCCGGTGATCACGGTCATGCCGTCCCCGGACGGACGCGCCGTGCTGCATTCCAAGATGGTCAGCAACATCCGCGAGATCCAGGCCCGTGGCGCGCGCACGATCGTCATCGCCGAGCCCGACGACGTGGCCGCCCGTGCGGTCGCCGACGAGTTCATCCCGATCCCGAAGACGCCGACACTGCTGCAGCCCCTGGTCTCGACGGTCCCGCTGCAGGTGTTCGCCGCCAGCGTCGCCCAGGCGCGCGGCTACGACGTCGACAAACCGCGGAACCTGGCCAAATCGGTGACCGTCGAATAGTCGATCCGCATGCCGATCCGCTATCTGACGGCTGACGAGGTCCGCGACGCCGAGCGGGCCTCGGGGGACCTGCTCACCGGCGGCGTCCTGATGCGCCGGGCGGCGCATGGGGTCGCCCAGGTGATCGCGGCGGAGCTGAACCGGACCGGCGGCTGCTACGGACGGGCGGTCGGCGTCGTCGTCGGTGCCGGGGACAACGGTGGCGACGCGCTGTTCGCCGGCGCCGAACTGTGCCGCCGCGGAGTGCGGGTCGAGGCGGTCCTCCTCGCTCCGGACAAGGCCCACGCCGCCGGTCTGGCGGCCTTCCGCGCCGCCGGCGGACGGACCGGTGAGCGACTCCCCGACGGACTCGACGTGATCGTCGACGGCGTGGTCGGTCTCGGCGGCCGGGGTCCGTTGCGGACGAACGCCGCCGAGGTCTTCGCGGGTGTCGATCCGGACACCACGGTCGTCGCGGTGGATCTGCCGTCGGGTGTCGACGCCGACACCGGTGAGGTCCACGATCCGGCGGTTCGTGCCGACATCACGGTCACCTTCGGGGTCCGGCGTCGTGCGCATCTGCTCGCCGCTCCGCACTGTGGGGCGGTCGTCCTGGTCGACATCGGCCTCGACGATGTCCTGCCCGCGACGAGCCGACTCGCCACACCGACGCTCAGCGCGCTCGTCGACGACGAGATCGACTGGCCCACACCGGGTCCCGGAGATGACAAGTACACCCAAGGGGTCGTCGGGGTCATCGCCGGGTCGCATCGGTACCCCGGCGCCGCGGTCCTCGCCACCGGCGCGGCGGTGACCGCGACCTCGGGGATGACGCGCTTCGTCGGGTCCGCGCACGCCGAGGTGGTGGCGCGGTGGCCGGAGGTCGTCGCGACGCCCGATCTCGCCGACGCCGGTCGCGTCCAGGCGTGGGTCCTCGGCCCCGGGATGGGTACCGACGACGCCGCCGCGGCGACCCTGCGGACGGTCCTGGCCACCGACCTGCCGGTCCTCGCCGACGCCGACGCACTGACCCTGATCGCCCGCGACCCCGGTCTCGTCGACGGACGGACGTCGCCGACCCTGCTGACACCCCACGCCGGCGAGTTCGCCCGGCTGACCGGCACCGAGCTGGGCGCCGACCGTCTCACCGCTGTCGCCGACCTCGCCGCGAGGTGGGGCGTCACGGTGCTGCTCAAGGGGCGCGTCACGCTGGTCGCCGACCCGACGGGTCACGTCCTCGGCAACGACGCCGGGTCGTCGTGGGCCGCGACCGCCGGGGCCGGGGACGTCCTGTCGGGGGTGGCCGGGGCCCTTCTTGCCGCCGGGACACCGCCTCGGATCGCCGGTGCGGCGGCCGCGCGCGTCCACGCCCGGGCGGCGGAGCTCGCGAGTGGCGGCGCGCCGATCGGGGCGTCGGCCCTGCTGTCGGCGCTGCGTCCGGCGATCCGCGAGTTCACCACGCGCCGAGCACGAACACGAGTGGGTACAGCGCCGTCAGCGCGGTGAACGCGGTGACCGACGACAGCACGATCGCATCGGCGATGATGCCCGCGCGCCGCAGCGCGCCGTGCCGGATGCGCTGGGTGACCGAGATGGCCAGCGCCGCGCAGGCGGCGACCGCCGCGACGACCCCGACGCCGAAGGCGACCAGGGCCGCGACCCCGTAGGCGTCGGCGGGTTCGCCGGCCATCGCGTGGCCGAGGGCGAGCAGGAAGAGCACCCCGGCCGTGATGAACGCCACCCAGGCGATCGCATTGGCGGCCCAGGAGGTCAGCGATGCGCTCAGGCCCGGACGGGCGGGGCCGGCGGGCGGGATGATCGGATCGACGGGGGAGAAGGCGGCGAGGTCCTGGCCGTACGGCGGGGGCGCGAGGCGGGCGGGGGCGAACACGGCGGTGGCCTGCGGATTCGGATTGTTGTACATGGTGACTCCGTGGGTGCGGCGACGGTCGGGACTGCAGTGGGGTCCACTCAACCGCCCGGAGCACGCCGGTGCATCGGTGTGACTACTCAGACCCCGTCGGTAGATCGTCGCCCTCCTCTCGCTGCGGGCAGCCGGGGTCGGCCCGACCCGGCGATCTGGGACAATGAACGACGATGACTTCCCCTGCTCTGACCGCGACCGTCGATCTCGGCGCGATCGCCCACAACGTCGGTGTGCTGCGTGCCGTCTCGGGTTCCGACGTGATGGCGGTCGTGAAGGCCGACGCCTACGGCCACGGCGCGCTGCCGGTGGCGCGTGCCGTGCTCGCCGCGGGTGCCACCGAACTCGGTGTCGCGCACCTCACCGAGGCCGCCGCGCTGCGGGCAGCCGGCATCGACGCCCCGATCACGGCATGGCTGCACACGCCGGGTGCCGACTTCGCCGGTGCGATCACCGACCGCATCGACATCGCGCTCTCGTCGATCGCGCAGCTCGACGCGGTGGTCGCCGCCGCGCGGCGCGTCGGTCGACCCGCCCTGGTGACCGCCAAGGTCGACACCGGCCTCAATCGCAGCGGCGTCGCGGTGGACGAGTGGGCCGACTTCGCCGAGCGGGTCGCGAAGGCACACGCGGACGGATCGGTGATCCTGCGCGCGGCGATGTGCCATCTCGCGCGCGGAGACGAGCCCGAGCACCCGTTGAACGACGCCCAGGCGCAACGGCTCGACCTCGCGGTGGCCGACCTGGTCCGGCTGGGGGCGACGCCGCAGAGGGTGCACATCGCCAATTCGCCGGCGGCGCTGACCCGCCCGGATCTGGCCCGTGACCTCGTCCGTCCCGGGATCGCCGTGTACGGCCGCACCCCGGTGCCCGCACAGGGCGACTTCGGGCTGATCCCGGCCATGACGCTGACCGCGCGCATCGCGCTCGTGAAGAAGGTGGCCGCGGGGCAGGGCGTGTCCTACAGCGAGACATGGATCGCGCCGCGCGACACGGTGGTCGCCGTGGTCGCCGCGGGATACGCCGACGGCGTACCGCGACTGTTGTCGGGCCGCATCCGGGTCCGGATCGGTGATCGGATGTTCGACGGCGTGGGCCGGATCTGCATGGATCAGCTGGTCGTCGACCTCGGACCGGACGGGGCCGGTGTCCGCGAAGGGGACGAGGCCGAACTGTTCGGCACCGGAGCCGCCGGCGGCCCGACCGCGAAGGACTGGGCGGACGCGATCGGCACCATCGACTACGAGATCGTCTCGCAGGTCGGGACGCGGGTGGTCCGTAGGTACGTCGGCGAGAGGGTCGCCGGGGTAGATTCCGAGGACACGGTGACACCCGAGAACGCGGGGACCGGACAGTGAGCGGGGCACCACTGGTGGACGATTCCGAACGCGTCGGATTGCTGGCCGGGGTGGCGGGGATCGCCGCCCTGGGCGGTATGGCGGCCGTGGGGGCGGCACGAAACATCGCTCGCAAGAGTGTGGTCGGCCGGGCGGACCCACACGCCGACGTCGACCTCACCGCGCTCTACGGCGAGCGGGCGACCACGGTCACCACCGATGACGGCCTCGAGCTGGCGGTGCGGATCGTCGACCTCGGGACGGTGACGGCCGACTCGGCGCCCGACCTGACGATCGTGTTCGTGCACGGCTTCAGTCTTCGGTTGTCGAGCTGGCACTTCCAGTGCGAGCAACTCGCCGCGGAGTGGTCCGACCGCAACTACCGTCTGGTGTTCTTCGACCATCGGGGTCACGGGGAGAGCGACCCGGCTCCGACCGAGACGTGCACGATCGCCCAGCTCGCCGACGACGCGGCAGCCGTGGTCCGGGCCACCGTCCCGGTCGGACCCGTTGTCCTCGTAGGTCATTCGATGGGGGGCATGACCCTGATGGGCCTCGCTCGCCGCCACCCGGCACTGTTCTCGACCCACGGTCCGGTGGCCGGTGTGGGTCTCGTGGCGACGGCATCGCGCGGTATCACCGACGCCGGACTCGGTGAGGGACTGCGCAATCCGGTGGTGGACGCCTTCCGGATGAGTGTCCGCCGCGCCCCGCGCCTCGTACAGGCCGGCCGCGGACTGACCCGCTCGGCTCTCGAACCGGTGCTGGTCGCAGCGAGTTTCGGACCGACGTTCTACAGTCCGGCGCTCGGTGCGGCGGTGGACAAGATGATCCAGAGCACGCCGATCGAGACCATCGTGAACTTCTTGCACGCGTTGGAGATCCACGACGAATCCACCGCCCTGCCGGTGATCGCGCAGGTCCCGACCACGGTTGTGTGCGGCGATCGGGACCGACTGACGCCGCTGCGCAACTCGGTGCGGATGTACTCCCAACTCGGCGCCGACTCGCGACTGGTGGTCGCCAAGGGCGCCGGTCACATGGTCCAGATGGAGGAGCCGCGTCTGGTGAGCGACGCGATCGTCGAACTGGTCGACCGCGCGCGGGTCGCGCTGCCTGCTCCCCGCCGGCGCTGGTGGAAGCGAGGCCGGGGATGAGCCGACCGGGTCCCGGCGGTGCGCGTGAACTTCCCGACGTCGCCGACACCGAGGCCTTCGGTGCCGAGCTGGCGTCGACCCTGACCGCGGGGGACGTGGTCATCCTCGACGGACCGCTGGGTGCGGGGAAGACGGCGCTGGCCCGCGGGATCGGAGCCGGGCTCGGCGTCGTGGGCCGGGTGACGTCGCCGACCTTCATCATCGCGCGCGAGCACCGACCGGGCCGCCCAGACCGACCGGGGATGGTCCACGTCGATGCGTACCGGCTCGGCGGCACCGGGAACGGTTCCGGCGTCCTCGACGAGCTGGACGCCCTCGATCTGGACTCCGACCTCGACGAGGCGGTCGTCGTCGTGGAGTGGGGTGAGGGCGTGGCCGAGCGGCTGGCCGATCGGCATCTCGTCGTGCGGCTGCGCCGGGACGCCGACAGCGATGTGCGACATGTGGAGTGGGAATGGGTGAGCGCCGAATGAGCGAGGGTCTGGTGCTGGCGGTCGACACCGCCACCGACTCGGTGGTGGCCGGAGTGGCCGCCCTGCACGACGGCGAGGTGCGGGTCCTGGCCGAGCGTGTGGTCGCCGACCATCGGCGGCACGCGGAACTGCTCACCAGCCTCATCGCCGAGAGTCTCGCCGAATCCGGCGCCGCCCGAACCGATCTGACCGCGGTCGTCGTCGGCTGCGGGCCCGGGCCGTTCACCGGGCTCCGGGTCGGGATGGCGACCGGCGCCGCCTTCGCCGATGCGCTCGGGATCCCGGCGTACGGTGTGTGCTCCTTGGATGCACTTGCCGCCGAAGCCGATCCGGGCGCCGCCGATGCCTCGTCTCGGATTCTCGTGGTGACCGACGCGCGCCGGCGTGAGGTGTATTGGGCGCTGTACGGGGGCGGCCGCCGGCTGCGCGGGCCCGAGGTGGCCGCGCCCGGGGTGGTCGCCGATGAACTCGCCGCCGACCGGTCCGCAGGACGGATCGGGGCTGCTGCCGGTTCTGCCGCCCATCTGGAGCTCACCGGCTGGACCGGCGGCGCACCCGCGATCGCGGTACCGACCGTCCGCGGGCTCATCGCGGCCGCGGCCGCCGACATCATCGCCGGACGGGAGCCCGCACCCCTTGTCCCGCTGTATCTCCGACGCCCCGACGCCGTCGAGCAGAAGGACCGCCGGGCGGGTGCGGCGCGATGACCACACCCGAATTGATGATCGACGCCCTCACCTACGGCGACATCCCGCGCTGTGCCGCGCTGGAACGGCAGATGTTCGCCGACGATTCCCCCTGGCCGGCAGCGGCTTTCCGGGCCGAACTCAACGCGCCCTACAACACCTATTTCGCGGCGCGGGAACGCGCCGGGGCCGACGTCATCGGGTATGCGGGCGTCTCCCTGCTCGGACAGCCGGACGCCTGGGAGTGCGAGATCCACACCATCGCCGTCGATCCGGACCATCGGGGCCGGGGAGTGGGCAAGGCCCTGCTCGAGGCCATGCTCGTCGTCGCCGACGAGAACGACGCCCCGGTGTTCCTCGAGGTGCGCACCGACAACGACGTGGCGATCGCGCTGTACTCGCGGCACGGGTTCAGCACCGCGGGTCTTCGCCGCAACTACTATCAGCCGTCCGGCGCGGATGCCTACACGATGTTGCGGCTACCGGTCTCGGGCCGGCCGCTCGAACCGGAGGAGGGCCCCGCGTGATCGTCATGGGTATCGAGAGTTCCTGCGACGAAACGGGTGTCGGCATCGTCCGGTGGACGCCGGGCGACGGTGACGCCCCCGGATACGCGACGATGCTCGCCGACGAGGTGGCGTCGAGCGTGGACGAACATGCGCGGTTCGGCGGCGTGGTCCCCGAGATCGCATCGCGTGCGCATCTGGAGGCGATCGTCCCCACGATGCGCCGGGCGCGGGAGACGGCCGGGATCGACCGTCCCGACGCCATCGCCGTCACCATCGGCCCGGGCCTGGCCGGTGCGCTGCTCGTCGGGGTCGCCGCGGCGAAGGCCTACGCACTCGCCTGGGATGTGCCGCTGTATGCGATGAACCATCTCGGCGGCCACGTCGCGGTGGACACCCTCGAGCACGGACCCATGCCGGAGTGCGTCGCACTGCTCGTGTCCGGCGGGCACACCCACCTCCTGCACGTCACCGATCTCGCCGAGCCCATCGTCGAACTCGGCACCACGGTCGACGACGCGGCGGGGGAGGCCTTCGACAAGGTCGCCCGTCTGCTGGACCTCGGCTTCCCGGGCGGTCCGGCACTCGACAGCGCCGCCCGCGCGGGCGACCCGGGCGCGATCGCCTTTCCGCGCGGGATGACCGGTCCCCGCGACTCGCGGCACGACTTCTCGTTCAGCGGAGTGAAGACTGCTGTCGCACGGTATGTGGAGAAATGTGAGCGAGACGGCGCGGAGGTGCCCGTCGCGGACGTGGCGGCCTCGTTCCAGGAGGCGGTCGCCGACGTGCTGACCATGAAGGCGGTCCGTGCGTGCCGTGACCTCGGCGTGGACACCCTGGTCCTCGGGGGCGGCGCGACCGCCAATTCACGCATCCGGTCGCTCGCCCAGGAGCGCTGCGCGGCGGCCGGGATCGACCTGCGGGTGCCCAAGCCGCGGCTGTGTACCGACAACGGGGTCATGATCGCGACCCTCGGTGCCCATGTGATCGCGGGGGGAGCGCGGCCGTCACCGCTGACCGTGGCGTCGGACCCGGCGATGTCGGTGCGAGTCAGCCAGCTGTAGTCGAGGGTCGTCGACGGATTCGCGGGCAGCGAACACGTCCGGGTTTTTGCAGCCACCACCCTTGAGTGCTGGCACTCGCATGTATAGAGTGCTAGTTGGCGCTGAGCGAAGCCTCGGATACCCGCGACGACGGGGTTTCACAGGGCCGTGAACGTGCAGATTCTTTCTCAGTACGAAAGTTGAGGACTCACATCGTGGCGAGCGTGAACATCAAGCCGCTTGAGGACAAGATCCTGGTGCAGGCCGTCGAGGCCGAGACGACCACCGCCTCGGGCCTGGTCATCCCGGACTCCGCCAAGGAGAAGCCGCAGGAAGGCACCGTCATCGCTGTCGGCGAGGGTCGGGTCACCGAGCAGGGCAACCGCGTCCCCGTGGACGTCAAAGAAGGCGACACCGTCATCTACAGCAAGTACGGCGGCACCGAGATCAAGTACGCCGGCGAGGAGTACCTGATCCTCTCGGCACGCGACGTCCTCGCCGTCATCGGCAAGTAGGACCGGCCGAGTTAGACCCCGCGAGCCGTTTTCGCGTCTCACATCGCCCCGGCGCCCCGTGCAGGGGTACCGGGGCGATGTGCGTTGCGGCGATCGGCTCCTGCTGAAGAAAGTGATTCATGGCCAAGCAGATTGAATTCAACGAAACCGCGCGACGGGCGCTCGAGCGAGGCATCGACCAGCTCGCCGACACCGTCAAGGTCACCCTCGGCCCCCGCGGACGGCATGTCGTCCTCGCCAAGGCCTTCGGCGGACCGAGCGTCACCAACGACGGCGTCACCATCGCCCGCGACATCGAACTCGACGATCCGTTCGAGAACCTCGGCGCGCAGCTGGTGAAGTCCGTCGCCACCAAGACCAACGACGTCGCGGGCGACGGCACCACCACCGCAACGGTTCTCGCGCAGGCGATGGTCAAGGCAGGTCTCCGGAACGTGGCGGCCGGGTCCAACCCGATCGCCCTCGGGCAGGGGATCAGCAAGGCTGCCGATGCGCTCAGCGAGGCCCTGCTCGCCGCGGCCACCCCCGTCTCGGGCGAGAAGGCCATCGCACAGATCGCCACCGTGTCCTCCCGGGACGAGGAGATCGGCGAGATGGTCGGCAAGGCGATGACCGCGGTCGGCGCCGACGGTGTCGTCACCGTCGAGGAGAGTTCCGGACTGAGCACCGACCTCGAGATCACCGAGGGCGTCCAGTTCGACAAGGGCTTCCTCTCGCCGTACTTCGTCACCGACGTCGACAGCCAGGAAGCGGTCCTCGAAGACGCGCTCGTGCTGCTCTACCGCGACAAGATCAGCTCCCTGCCGGAGTTCCTGCCGCTGCTGGAGAAGGTCGTCGAGGCGGGCAAGTCGCTGCTGATCGTCGCCGAGGACGTCGAGGGCGAGCCGCTGTCGACCCTCGTCGTCAACTCGATCCGCAAGACGATCCGCGCCGTCGCGGTCAAGGCGCCGTTCTTCGGCGACCGCCGCAAGGCCTTCCTCGAAGATCTCGCGGTCGTCACCGGCGGAACCGTGGTCTCCTCCGACATCGGTCTGAGCCTGTCGACCGTCGGCCTCGAGGTGCTCGGCTCGGTCCGCCGCGTCGTCGTCACCAAGGACGCGACCACCCTGGTCGAGGGTGCCGGGACCAAGGACGCGATCGCGGACCGTTCGGCCCAGCTCCGGCGCGAGATCGAGCAGTCCGACTCCGACTGGGACAAGGAGAAGCTCGCCGAGCGTCTGGCCAAGCTCTCCGGTGGTGTCGCCGTCATCCGTGTCGGCGCGGCCACCGAGACCGCCCTCAAGGAGCGCAAGCACCGCGTCGAGGACGCCGTCGCCGCGGCCAAGGCCGCGGTCGAGGAGGGCATCATCCCCGGCGGTGGCTCGGCCATCGTGCAGGCGTCGAAGAAGCTCGACGCACTCGCCGAGTCGCTGACCGGCGACGAGGCCCTGGGCGTGCGGGTCGTACGCGACTCCGCGCGTGCACCGCTGTACTGGATCGCCGCGAACGCGGGCCTCGACGGTGCGGTCGTGGTCGACAAGGTCGCAGGCGCGGCCGACGGCTCGGGATTCAATGCCGCCAGCCTCACCTACGGCGACCTGGTCGGCGAGGGCATCATCGATCCGGTGAAGGTGACCCGTTCAGCAGTCGTCAACGCGGCATCGGTGGCCCGGATGGTGTTGACCACCGAGACCGCCATCACCGACCAGCCGGCCGACGAGCCCGCCGGTCACGCCGGTCACGGGCACGCGCACTGACGTAGAACCTCGCCGGTCGCACACCGACGAACACGAGAGCCGGGTATCCCCGCAGGGATACCCGGCTCTCGCCGTCGTCAGATGGGCTCGTCGCCCCGGGCCTCAGCTGGCCATCCGGCGGCCGACGCCGCGCTTCATCAGGATGCTGCGCTCGGATTCGGAGAGGCCGCCCCAGATGCCGTACGGCTCCGCCACCGCGAGGGCGTGCTCCCGGCACTGCGCGATGACCGGGCACTGGTGGCACATCTCCTTCGCGCGGCGCTCACGTTGCGCTCGGGCCCGGCCGCGCTCGCCGTCCGGATGGAAGAACATGGCCGAGTCGACGCCGCGGCAGAGTCCTGACATCTGCCAGTCCCAGATGTCAGCGTTGGGGCCGGGGAGATGATTGGGCTGAGGCATGACAGCTACTCCTTGTCGTGGGCCGCACCGAGGTGCTCGGTGAGAAACGTCGATTTCCTGCAACGCTGAACTCACATTAAGCGGGCCTGAGAAATGGCGTCAATAGGCCCGAAATGGGACGTGATTGCCGCGAAAGTCTCAGAAATGTTAACGGCGGGTTAGGTGATGTCGGTCGGATAGCACAGCAGTGGCGAGGGTTTCATGCGGCCCCTGGATCGGATGGTCTCACCCCATGTGACCAGCGAATACAGCGAACCTCGCGTAGTCTTTGTCCAGCGTGACGTGCGCCGGGGTGTGGTGACGTCGAGCGAACCGATTTACACGTCGGAAATCCTCCGATGATGCACCCGTGATCTGTCCAGAGAATTAACGTTGGGAATCGTTCGTTAAATTCATGCAAACCAAAAAAGTCGGAGTGACCAAGAACACCTGGGCGGCGCTCGAGAACGCCGTTGAGCTGCGTCGACACCCGTCCACCGCGTCGGTGGTGGCACCGCTTCTGCGCGCTTGGGCCGACGCGGTCTCCGCCGGTGGACGCGGGGACTACGCGGGCGCGCTGACGACGCTCATCGATCTCGAGCGGGTCGTCGGTCCGCAGACCGGCCCGTCGACGCCTCCGGGACCGCGAACCGCACTGCTGTCGCTCTGCCAGAGCACCCGCGCATCGCTGGTGCGTCAGGCCGGGCGTCATCGGATCGCACATGGGATCGACGGCCGGTCCCTCGCGACCGTGGGTCTCTCGGATGGGATGGGATCGCCGGGCCCGGCCGAGGTCTCCCTGACGCGTGCCGCGGTCGCGGACGGACTCATCGGGCTCGCGGCCGACAATCTGGGCCTGCTGAGATTCGGTGCCTCTCGCCGGCTGCTCGATCGGGCGAGGTCGGTTCTCGACCCGTCTCCCGGACCGGCCCGGGGTGAATGGTCCTGGCAGGCGCCGGACGCCGATTGGGCCACGGCGACCCGCTGTCGGTTGCGCTGGGAGTGGGTGAGCGCCGAACTCGGTCTCTATCGTGGCGACGTCTCGACCGGGCTCGGCCATGCCCGGGCGGGGGCCTTGTTGATCCGGGAGATACAGGAGGCGGGAACCCCGGTTCCGGCTCGGCATCGCATCAAGACCGATCTCATCGCCGCAGCCGCCACCGCGGGTGGTGGGGATCGCGGCGCCGCGGCGACGGCTGCGCGGGGTGTCGCCGACGACGCTCGCGACGAGGGTCTCCTCCCGCTGGAGTGGGCCGCGATCAGTCTGCTGCTGGGCACCGGGTCCGCCTCTGACGACGACGCCGCACGCCACCGCGAGCTCCGCGCCACGCTGATCGGCAAGGGCATGGCGCTGATGCCCGGGGGTTGATCGCTAAGGTGTGTTGGGGTCTGCCACGCCGTCGCCGCCGGGGACGTCGGGGAACGCTGCTCACCAGCCGCGGTCCACGACGGTCGCCACCGGCGGCGTCACCGTGTCGGGGCCCGTACCAGGACTGGCGGCGAGGCCGGTTGGCCGATCTGTAACACGGGGATTCCTACGCGCGATGAAGTTGACAGGTGGTGAGTTGAACGACGCCGTCCGGGCCGCGGGCCAAGGCGATCGTGCCGCTCTCACGTCAGTTCTCGAAAGCGTGCAGGAACCGATCCTGCGCTACTGCCGAGGACGCATCGGGGTCGGGGAACGCCATCTGTTCTCCGCCGACGACATCGCGCAGGAGGCATTGATGGCGGTGATGACCGCACTGCCCCGTTATCGGGACCAGGGCAAACCGTTCATGGCCTTCGTCTACGGCATCGCGTCGCACAAGGTTGCCGACGCCATGCGGGTGGCGGCGCGGGTGAAATCGGACCCGGTCGACGAGATCCCCGAGGTCTCGCACGTCGCCGGCGGTCCGGAGCAGTTCGCCATCGACGCCGACGGCAGCAGACGGATGCGAGCCCTGCTGGGCATCCTGCCGGAGAAACAGCGCGAGGTCCTGGTACTGCGGTTGATCGTCGGCATGTCGGCGGAGGAGACCGCGCAGGCCATCGGCAGCACTGCCGGGGCGGTGCGAGTCGCCCAGCACCGGGCGCTGGCGAAATTGAAAGACGAGTTGAGACGGACAGGAGGTCACGATGAGCGGACAGTCTGATTGGCGTAGACGCCGTGTCGTCGGTGGTGACCAGCCGAACCGACCCGGCCAGCCACCGGCGCATCGCCGTGCGCCGGGTGCGAGTGGCCCGTCGCCGGCCGGTCCCGGACCCCGACCGCTGGACTCGGCTCCGTCAGGCGTCGATCCCGCCTCGGTCGAGGACGACGCCCTCGACCTCTCCGAGGTCAATTTCGACGAGAACTTCCTCGACGCGCTCACCCGCGACGTGCCGGTGCCGACCCGCGACGCGGCCGAATACCAACTGGCCGAGATGCTGTCGGGCTGGAAGTCCGAGATCATGTCCACCCCGGAGCCGGAGCTGGTGTCCGTCGACGATGTCGAACGGGCGATCGGCACCACCGAGCGGGCCAGTCGCGGGCGCCGGATGGTCCGTCACCTCCGCGTCGTGTCGGGTGCGGCCGCGATCGTCATCGTCGCGGCGGCCGGTCTGACCGTGCTCTCCGAGGGCTCGCAACCCGGTGACCCGCTGTGGGGCATCAAGCAGGTCGTGTTCGCCGAGGCGGCGTCGCAGACGCAGGCCGCGCACGATGTCCGCAACAATCTCGAGCGAGCCGAGGCCGCGATCGCGGCGGGCGACCCGGGCGCGGCGGCCGGCCTGCTGGCCGAGGCGCAGGAACGCATGGGACCGATGGACAGCGAGATGCGCGACGAGATGACCGAGTGGATGAACCGCATCCGCGACGGCGCCGGTCTGCCGACCGAACTCACCGTTCCCGCGCCGTCGACCGGCGCGGAACAGCCGGCCACGACCGAGCCGACCCGACCGGATCTGACCAGCCGCGAGGACGAGCCCTCGTCGCCCGGCGAGTCGACCCCGCCCGGTGGCGGTACCGATGAGCCGACCACGCCGTCCGAGCAGACGAGCGAACCGCAGGTGCCGTCGACGGTCCCCTCGTCGAGTGCTCCGACACAACCCTCGACGCCGTCCTCGAGCACCAAGGTCACGCGTTACCCGGCCGAATTCCCCGAGATCCCGTGGACCCCGCCGCCCGGTGTGGATGCATCGGGTCGGCCGATCGGCTGACGACCCCGGCACCACGTTCAACGAGTGAGGCC
Source organism: Gordonia sp. ABKF26 (assembly GCF_041103195.1). Classification (NCBI taxonomy): domain Bacteria; kingdom Bacillati; phylum Actinomycetota; class Actinomycetes; order Mycobacteriales; family Gordoniaceae; genus Gordonia; species Gordonia sp. ABKF26. The sequence continues at coordinate 4,162,174 of NZ_JBGCVZ010000003.1, read as the reverse complement.
CTGCACCGAAGCGGTGCAGGGCCTCACTCGTATGGTCTGGCCGACGACTCGGTCACCGGACCGGCGAGCCGATGCGGGCTGTCCGCGTTCGTCTGCGGCAGTCAGCGTTCGTCGTCGAGATGGCTGCGCGCGTCTGCGTACCCGCGGCAGTAGTCCCACGTGACGTAGGCATCCGGGCGTGGATCCACCGCCGGCTCATGGGGCCGGACGGTGCCATCGATGAGAAGCTGGATCAGGTTGGCGCGCAACATGTCCCAGTCGTGGTAGTGGTCTTCGTGGCAGTCTTCGCAGACCACGACGAGGCCGCGCACGCCGCGATTGGCCAGCAACGCCTCGTAGAGTGCGAGATCGGCGAGATCCTCCTCGACCGCGAGCCGTTCGTTCTCGTCCAGCGGGATACCCGGTTCCACGCTGTCCAAGGCGGATGCGGGATCGCTGGGATCGTCGGCGAACGGGTCCGGCGGGAGGCCGGGTGGCAGGTGGTCACGCACCTCACCACCGTAGCCGATCCCCAGCCGCCCGCGCCGCAAGCATTCACCGGTCCCGGCGGCCGTGACCGGAGTCGATCAGGCGGTCTCACCGGCACGAAGACGCCTGTGTGACGATCGCCGCACCAGGGGAGTCGATACGATGGTCCGATGACTGCTGTTCGTACCGGTGGAGACGATCCCGGCAAGGTCGCGATGCTCGGCCTGACCTTCGACGACGTCCTGTTGCTGCCCTCGGCGTCGGACGTGATCCCCAGCGAGGTCGACACCTCGTCGCGGGTGACCAAGAACGTGACGTTGCGGGTCCCGCTGGTGAGTTCGGCGATGGACACCGTGACCGAGTCCCGGATGGCGATCGCCATGGCCCGTGCCGGCGGTATGGGTGTCCTGCACCGCAATCTGTCGATCGAGGAACAGGCCGGTCAGGTCGAGACGGTCAAGCGGTCCGAGGCCGGGATGGTCACCGATCCGGTCACCTGCACGCCCTCCCACACGCTCGCCGAGGTGGATGCGATGTGTGCGCGCTACCGCATCTCGGGCCTGCCCGTCGTCGACGACAAGGGTGAGCTCGTCGGCATCATCACCAACCGCGACATGCGCTTCGAGGTCGACCAGAGCCGACCGGTCGCCGAGGTCATGACCAAGGCGCCGCTGATCACCGCCCAGGAAGGGGTCTCCGCGGAGGCCGCGCTGGGACTGCTGCGCCGGCACAAGATCGAGAAGCTGCCGATCGTCGACGGCAACGGCCGGCTGACCGGACTCATCACCGTCAAGGACTTCGTCAAGACCGAGCAGCATCCGCTGGCGACCAAGGACTCCGACGGACGGTTGCTCGTGGGCGCAGCCGTCGGCACCGGCGACCCGCAGTGGGACCGTGCGATGGCACTCGCCGACGCCGGCGCGGACGTGATCATCGTGGACACCGCCCACGCGCACAACCGGCTCGTGCTCGACATGGTGGCCAAGCTGAAGGCCGAGGTCGGCGACCGCGTGGACGTGGTCGGCGGCAATGTGGCGACCCGTGAGGCCGCGCAGGCGCTCGTCGATGCCGGTGCCGATGCGGTGAAGGTCGGCGTCGGCCCGGGCTCGATCTGCACCACCCGCGTCGTCGCGGGCGTCGGCGCCCCCCAGATCACCGCGATCCTCGAAGCGGTGGCGGTCTGCCAGAAGGCCGGTGTGCCCGTGATCGCCGACGGCGGTCTGCAGTACTCCGGCGACATCGCCAAGGCACTCGCCGCCGGCGCGTCGACCGCGATGCTCGGTTCGCTGCTCGCGGGCACCGCCGAGGCGCCCGGCGAGCTGGTCCTCGTCAACGGCAAGCAGTTCAAGAGCTACCGGGGCATGGGCTCGCTCGGTGCGATGCAGGGGCGTGGGCAGGCGAAGTCGTACTCGAAGGACCGCTACTTCCAGGACGACGTCCTGAAGGAGGAGAAGCTGGTTCCCGAGGGCATCGAGGGACGCGTGCCGTTCCGGGGCCCACTGTCGCAGGTGATCCACCAGCTGGTCGGCGGCCTGCGTGCCGCCATGGGCTACACCGGCGCGTCGACGATCCCGGATCTGCAGACCGCGCGGTTCGTCCAGATCACCGCGGCGGGACTGAAGGAATCCCATCCGCACGACATCACTCTGACCGCCGAGGCGCCCAACTACTATTCCCGCTGAACTCCCCGAGGCCGTTCCCGCCGGACTCGTCCGGCGGGCCAGGCCGTAGGGTCGTTGTGCAGCTGAACTCCGCAGAAAGGCGCAGTGGTGCGTGACCTCGTCGAAATCGGCATGGGCCGGACAGCCCGACGGACCTACGAACTGGGGGACATCAGCATCGTCCCGTCCCGTCGGACCCGTTCGTCCAAGGACGTCTCCACGGCGTGGCAGATCGATGCCTACCGGTTCTCCTCGCCGATCCTGAGTCATCCGACCGATGCCCTGGTGTCGCCGTCGGTCGCGATCGAACTCGGCAAGCTCGGTGCGCTGGGGGTCCTGAACGGCGAGGGGCTGTGGGCCCGTCATCGCGACGTCGAGGCCAAGATCGCCGAACTCGTCGCGATCGCGGCGGAGGATCCGGATCCCTATGCGGCGGTTCGGCATCTGCAGAAGCTGCATGCGGCTCCGCTCGACAGCGGCCTGCTGGGCGAGGCCGTGGCGCAGGTCCGCGATGCCGGCGTCACCACGGCCGTGCGGGTCAGCCCTCAGCATGCGCCGGAACTGACCCCGGCGCTGCTGGCCGCCGGGGTCGAGATCCTGGTGGTGCACGGCACGATCATCTCGGCCGAGCACGTGGCACAGGTCGACGCCGACGGCGCCGCGCGCGAACCGCTCAACCTCAAGACCTTCATCGCCGACCTCGACGTGCCCGTCATCGCGGGCGGCGTGCACGATCACCGCACCGCCCTGCACCTGATGCGGACGGGCGCCGCGGGCGTCATCGTCGGCTACGGCTCGGCCGCGGGGGCCACCACGACCGGCGAGGTCCTCGGCATCGGTGTGCCGATGGCGACCGCCATCGCCGACGCCGCCGCCGCGCGTCGCGACTACCTGGACGAGACGGGCGGTCGCTACGTCCACGTCATCGCCGACGGCGACATCCACAGCTCGGGCGACCTGGTCAAGGCGATCGCCTGCGGCGCCGACGCCGCGGTTCTCGGAACCTCGCTCGCCGCAACGAGTTCGGCGCCCGGCAACGGCTGGTACTGGCCGTCGGCCGCGGCGCACCCGGACACCCCGCGCGGCGCGCTCCTGCAGGTCGCCGCGGGCGAGGACCGCCCGAGTCTGGAGCGTGTCCTCAACGGGCCGTCCGATGATCCCTACGGCGAACTGAACGTCGTCGGGGCGCTGCGTCGTGCCATGGCGAAGGCCGGGTACTGCGACCTGAAGGAGTTCCAGCGCGTGGGGCTGTCCGTCCACGCCTGAGTGCCCCTCACCAATGAGGTGCGAGGGGCGGTAGCCGTCCCCGCGCTGCCTGAGGAGCGCCCGGAGCCTGCGGAGGGCGTGTCACGAAGGGTTAGGGTGACCTGGGTCTCCTTATGTGACAATGCGCGTTAGTATGTTCGCCATGGGATTGGACAGGTCGACCGAACACGCCACCGACTTCGACGTTCTGATCGTCGGCTCCGGGTTCGGCGGGAGCGTGAGTGCGCTGCGGCTCGTGGAGAAGGGGTATCGCGTCGGCGTGGTCGAGGCGGGTCGTCGTTTCGAGGACGAGGACTTCGCCAAGACCAGCTGGCGCCTGAACCGGTGGCTGTGGGCGCCGAAGCTGGGCCTGTACGGCATCCAGCGCATCCACGCACTCAAGGACGTGATGATCCTGGCCGGGGCTGGGGTCGGCGGCGGGTCCCTCAACTACGCCAACACCCTGTACAAGCCGCCGACGCCGTTCTTCACCGATCCGCAGTGGAACCACATCACCGACTGGGAGGACGAGCTCGGTCCGTATTACGACCAGGCCCGCCGGATGCTCGGCGTGGTGACCAACCCGACGGTCACCGCCTCGGATCGTGTCGTTGCCGAGGTCGCGGCGGAGATGGGTGTCGGCGACACGGTGACACCGACGCCGGTCGGTGTGTTCTTCGGTGCGAAGACGGGCTTGTCCGGGGCGCCCGGCGAGACCGTCGCCGACCCGTATTTCGGTGGCGCGGGTCCGGATCGGACCGCCTGTACCGAATGCGGCGCGTGCATGACCGGTTGCCGGGTGGGTGCCAAGAACACCCTGTTGAAGAACTACCTCGGTCTCGCGGAACGCAACGGCGCCACCATCATCGACCGCACCACGGTGGACTCGCTGCGCCGGCGCGCCGACGGTGTGTGGGAGGTGGGCACCCATCACTCGTCGTCGTGGGGGCCGCTGGGGCGTCGCCGGCGGACGATCACCGCGGGGCAGGTGATCCTCGCGGCCGGCACGTTCAACACCCAGCGACTCCTGCATCACGCGAAACTCGGTACGCTGCCGCAAATCTCGGACGCGATGGGCAGGCTCACGCGGACCAACTCGGAGTCGATCCTGGGCGCGATGGGTTCCCGGATCGACCCGGAGAACGACTACTCGCGCGGGGTCGCGATCACCTCGTCGTTCTATCCGGAACCGAACACGCACATCGAGCCGGTGCGATACGGCAAGGGCTCCAACGCGATCGCGTACCTGCAGACCCTGCTGACCGACGGCGGGAGCCGCCGCAACCGGTTCGGCCAGTTCCTCCGCCAGGTCGCCCGCAATCCGTTGCTGCTGGTGCGGCTGGTCGTGGTGCGACAGTGGAGCGAGCGGACCGTGATCGCACTGGTCATGCAGAACAACAACAATTCACTGACCACCTTCGTCCGCAAGCGCGGACCGCTTCGCTATGTCACCAGCAAGCAGGGCCACGGGGAACCGAACCCCACCTGGATTCCCAAGGGCAACGAGGCGACTCGGCGGATCGCGGCGAAGCTGAACGGCGGTGTCGCAGGCGGAACGTGGGGCGACATCGTCAACATGCCGCTGACGGCGCATTATCTCGGCGGGTGCGCGATCTCCGACGACCCGGAGAACGGTGTCATCGATCCGTACCAGCGCGTGTGGAACTACCCGACGCTGCACATCGCCGACGGTGCGTCGGTGTCGGCGAACCTCGGTGTCAATCCGTCGCTGACGATCTGCGCGCAGGCGGAACGCGCAGCGGCGCTGTGGCCGAACAAGGGGGAACAGGATCAGCGCCCCGCACAGGGTGACCCGTACCGCCGCATCGAGCCGACGACGCCGAGGTCGCCGGTGGTCCCGGCCGACGCGCCGGGCGCCCTCCGGTTGCCGATCATCCCCGTCGTACCGGTCACGGCCCAGCGGATCTCGTAGCAACCGTGCGCGGACAGCGCGCATTGTGAGTGGGGGATCCCGTTCGGCGTCGTCGCCGGGGTAGGGTCGGCGTGCACGGCCGAACGGGGGAGCGCATGTCGGGCACAGAGTCGCCGACCGTGGTGTTGGCGGGCGGAAGTGGTTCGCTGGGAACGCATCTGGCGACCGATCTCGCCGCGCGCGGACACCATCCGGTCATCCTCACGCGGCGGATCGATCCGTCGTCGCCCTTCGAGCAGGTGATCTGGGACGGCAAGACCCAGGGCGACTGGGTCGAAGTGCTGGCCGCGGATCGGCCGACGGCGGTGGTGAACCTCGCGGGCAAGCTCGTGGACTGTCGTCCCACCGAGGCCAACATCGCCGCGCTGCGGAGCAGTCGGGTGGATGCGACTCGCGCTCTCGTCGTCGCCTCCCGGGCGCGGTCGACCCCGATCTCGTACTGGTTGCAGTCCAGCACGACGGCGATCTGGAGCGACGCAGGTGACCAGTGGTGCACGGAGTCGACGCCGGTCCCCCTCGGCCTGCCACAGATGACCGGCGTCGCGCAGCCGTGGGAGGACGCGGTGGACGGCGCGAACACCGATCACCTGACCGTGCTGCGGACGTCGATCGTCCTCGACGCGGATGCCCCGGCCATGCGCCGTCTCGCCGGCCTGACGAGATTCGGTCTCGGCGGGCGGGTCGGCGACGGCCGGCAGTGGTTCAGCTGGATTCACATCGACGACTGGCTCGCGATCGCCCGCGCGGCACTGCGCGTCGACGACGCGGTGTCTCTTCCCGACGGTGTCGTCGTGGCGGCCAGTCCGTATCCGGTGCGCAACACCGAGCTCATGGCGATGCTGCGCGCGGAGATCGGACGCCCGCCGGCGCCGCCGACGCCGGCCTGGTTGCTGAAACTCGGTGCGGAGGTGCTGCGTACGGATCCGGCGCTCGGGCTCACGGGACGCCGTGCGCGATCGGATGTCCTGGCCGACGTCGGGTTCGAGTTCCGCTTTCCCCGGCTCGAGGACGCACTCTCGGATCTGCTCTGAGTCGTCGTCCGTCGGCGGCAGCGGGGAGTCAGTCCAGGCCGCGCGCGGTGAGGGTGTCGGCGAAGCCGTCGGCGGTGCGCAGCGCGGCGAGCACGACCGGGGCGACGAGGATGCGTGGCCCGGGACGCAACCCGCGGGCCTTGCGCGCCTCGTCGACCTCGCGCACCACCTCGACCATCAGCGGGATCGCCCGGATCGTGAGCGCCAACGCGATCGCGATGAGGTCCACGCGCACACCGAAGCGGGCCAGCGGCCCCAGTGCTCGGACGATCGTGTCGAGCATGTCCGTGGTGCGGGTGGTCAGCGAGACGACGGCGGCGAGTGCGACCGACAGCGCGAGGACCCCGCAGATCACCACGGCCCGTCGCCAATCGGTGAACACGACCTGGAACGCGAAGATGAACAGCAGCAGCCACAGCAGCGGGCGCAGCTGCCGCCATGCCTCGCGGGGGCCGATCCCGGCCAGTGCGTAGATCACTGCGACGCCGAGGGTTGCGATCCCGAGAGCCGGCAGCGACCGCACGGTCAGCGACACCACGAGGATGAGCACGCCCATCGCGAGGAACTTGAACCCGGCGGGCAGGCGGTGCACGAGGGTGTTGCCGGGCCGGTAGACGCCGAGCACGTTCACGACATGAGCCTGCGGTACGCCGCGAGCGCGGGCCCGGGGGAGTCGTCGGCGACGACGCGCCCCTCGTCGATGGCGATCACCCGGTCGAAGCCGGCGAGGATGTCGAGGTCGTGACTGACGACGACGAGCTGTTCGTCCAGGGTGTCGAAGACCCGGGTGAGCATGCGGGTGTTGCGCAGGTCGAGCAGGGTGGTGGGCTCGTCGGCGACGATGATCGCCGGGTCGGTCACGAAGATCGACGCGAGGGCGAGGAGTTGCTTCTGTCCACCGGACAGTCGCTGGGCGGGATGGTCGGCGTGGTCGCCGAGTCCGAACCGGGCGAGTACCGCACGAGCGCGATCGGCGCGCGCCGCCTTGTCGAGATCGGTCCGGCGGAGGGACAGCTCGATGTCCTCCAGCACCGTCGGCATGATGATCTGGCGGTCGGGGTCGGAGAAGATGAACCCCACCCGTCGGCGGACCTCACGCTTGTTCTTCGCGACCGGCAGGCCGTCGACGGTGACCGTCCCCGAGTCGGGCACGACGAGCGCGTTGATCATCCGCGCCAACGTCGACTTACCGCTGCCGTTGGCCCCGACGATCCCGATGCGGTTCTCCGACAACGTGAGCGAGACGTCGCGCAGCACGACACGACCGTCGTAGGCGTGCGAGACGTTCTCGAACTCGATCATCCGGCTCGGGCCACCGCCGCGTCAGCTGTCGGCGACGCCGGCACGCCGCGACAGTCGCATCGGTGCGATGAGTCCGGGCCGCCCGCGATGGACCTGGGCGGCGACCAGCGCGGCGACCACGGCCTTCGCGATGTCACCGGGGATGAACGGGCCGTTGGCCGACAGCGCCGCCCACACCGTCAGGTCGGTGCGCAGGAGCATGCCGACGATCCCGAACACGTAGAGCACGACGATCCCGCCGAGCACGTTGATGCCGATGCCCCAGATCACGCGGTAGCGCGGGGTGGTGCCGACACCGAGCATCATCGCGGTCAGCACGCCGATCACGATGACGGCGGGCAGGAACCCGATGAAGAAGCCCGCGGTGGGCGAGGAGAGCGAGGTGTACCCGTTGCGGCCGCCGGCGAGGATCGGCAGCCCGGCGATCGCGAGCACCATGAAGAGCACGACCGCGAGGGTTCCCTTCTTGGGTCCGAGAACCGCACCGGCGAGGATGACGCCGAGCGACTGGAGGGTGATCGGCACACCGCTGGAGCCGATGTTGATGGTCCCGGGCAGTCCGAGCGCGGCGATCAGCGCGGCGAACACGGCGGCCTGGGTGAGGTCGCCGATGCTCAGCGACCAGCGATGGGGGGTTTCCGGCGATGCAGTCATGTCGATTCCGGAGTATTTCACGCGGGTATCGCGGGCCCGCATCCGCCGGGCGGGGTGACCAGGGACGGGCGCCGGTCCGCCCACTAGACTCGGCCCGGTGACAGACTCTTCTGCGACAGATTCTCCTGCGAACTCCCCCGAGGATTTCCTCGAGGGTCCGCGGCCGGTGCTCGTCGTCGACTTCGGCGCGCAGTACGCGCAACTGATCGCCCGCCGGGTGCGCGAGGCACGCATCTACTCCGAGGTGATCTCCCACGACGCTCCGATCGAGAAGATCCAGGAGAAGGATCCGGTTGCGATCATTCTGTCGGGTGGTCCCTCGTCGGTGTACGCCGAGGACGCGCCCGATCTCGATCCGGCCCTCTTCGACCTCGACGTCCCGGTGTTCGGCATCTGCTACGGATTCCAGGCGATGGCCGACAAGCTCGGTGGCGAGGTCGCCAACACCGGCGGCCGCGAGTTCGGGCGCACCACGCTGACCGTCAACGGCGAAGGTGTTCTGCATCAGGGCCTGTCGGACACCCAGCCGGTGTGGATGAGCCACAACGACGCCGTGCAGAGTCCGCCCGAGGGATTCACCGTCACCGGGTCGACGCCCGGTGCGCCGGTCGCGTCGTTCGAGAACCTCAAGCGCCGGATGGCCGGGGTGCAGTATCACCCCGAGGTGCTGCACACGCCGCACGGCCAGCAGATCCTCACGCGCTTCCTCTACGAGATCGCGGGCCTCGAGGCCACCTGGACCGCCGCGAACATCGCCGACGCGCTCATCGACGCGGTCGCCGACCAGATCGGCGACGGACGGGCCATCTGCGGACTGTCCGGTGGAGTCGATTCCGCGGTGGCGGCCGCGCTCGTGCAGCGGGCCATCGGGGATCGGCTGACCTGTGTCTTCGTCGACCACGGACTACTGCGCGCGGGTGAACGCGAACAGGTGCAGCACGATTTCGTGGGCGCGACCGGCGCCAAACTCGTCACCGTCGACGCCGCGGACGTGTTCCTGCGCGAGTTGACCGGCGTGAGCGATCCGGAGACCAAGCGCAAGATCATCGGCCGGGAGTTCATCCGGTCGTTCGAGGGTGCGGTCAGCGAGGTCCTCGGCGAGGAGGCAGAGGCGGGGGAGAAGGTCGACTTCCTCGTGCAGGGCACGCTGTATCCCGACGTCGTCGAGTCCGGCGGCGGCAGCGGGACGGCGAACATCAAGAGCCACCACAACGTGGGCGGCCTACCCGACGACCTCGAGTTCAGCCTGGTGGAGCCGCTGCGGCTGCTCTTCAAGGACGAGGTGCGCGCGGTCGGCCGCGAACTCGGGCTGCCCGAAGAGATCGTCGCACGTCAGCCGTTCCCCGGACCGGGTCTGGCGATCCGGATCGTCGGCGAGGTCACCGGCGACCGCCTGGAGATGCTCCGCAAGGCCGATCTGATCGCGCGCGAGGAACTCACCGCCGCGGGACTCGACGCACAGATCTGGCAGTGCCCGGTGGTGCTGCTGGCCGATGTGCGCAGCGTCGGTGTCCAGGGAGACGGCCGGACCTACGGACACCCGATCGTCCTGCGCCCGGTGTCGAGCGAGGACGCGATGACCGCCGACTGGACGCGCGTGCCCTACGAGGTGCTCGAGATCATCTCGACCCGCATCACCAACGAGGTGGCCGAGGTCAACCGCGTGGTGCTCGACGTGACGAGCAAGCCGCCGGGCACCATCGAATGGGAATGAGGCGATGAGAAGCGGCCGGTGGCAGATGCCACCGGCCGCTTCTCTGTCTCCGCCGGGAATCGGGACCGTTGTCGCGGTCAGCGCCGGGAACGAGTCCCGGACACGATCAGCACGAGCCCGATCAGCAGGCCGATCCCGACCGCGACCCACCCGAGGTCGGCGGCCTCGGGCAGTGCCGGCCCGTCGGCGAGTCCCCATCCGGCCACCGCGAGGGCCGCGATCCCGAGGAGTCCGAGCCCCGGTGCGCGATGGGTGGACCCGCATCCCCGGTCGTCGCTGGTGGCCGCCGGGTCGTCTCCGTAGGTGTTGTCGGGTGCGTTCATCGCAGGACCTGAACCTCTCCCATGCCGGTGCGGGCGTCGATCTGCAGGACCGGGCCATCGGTGCCGTCGCGGCCGCCGTCGAGCCCGGTGGGGCAGGTGTAGTCACCGATGCCGGTCTGGCAGTTGGCACGCACGTTCATCGTGTCGGGGACGTGGACCCGGATCGTCCCGACGCCGTTCTCCAGGCGCACCGTCCGGTCGGTGGTGAGATCCACCGCGCGCAGGTCCAGGGTCATCTCGCCGACGCCGAGCGAGTATTCGGCCTGGATGTCGTTCTCGGTCAACGGCTTCCATTCGCGCTCGCCCGCCCCTCCGGCGGGTAGCGGTCCGGACAGCCCGCTCACTCCGGAGATCACGGTGGTGACCACGACGGCGGCTCCCAGGACGATCGCGATGGGCACGAGGCCGGTGCTGTGTTCCCCGGTCCGGCGCCGGACGACGGCGGCGACCAGCAGTCCCGCGCCGATGACGGCCAGTGAGAGCGAAAGGATGTGCGGCACGGTGAACCAGTCGACGCCGATCTGGTGCAGGCCCGTGCCGACGGCGCCCGCGATGATCGCGAGACCGATCACGATCAGCGTCAGAGGTGAGCGTCGGCGCATGCGGGCGGGCGGCTCCGCCGGGCTGGCCGGCTCGGGCAGATCCCACGCGAACCGCGCCGCCCCCAGCGGATCCCACGCGGGCGGACTCACGTCGAGGTCGACGTCGTCGCGCGCCCCACTGGTCCCCGAGGTGTGCGGAGCGTCGGCGACCGCCCCTCCGCTCCCTGAGGTGTGCGGAGCGTCGGCGACCGCCCCTCCGCTCCCTGAGGTGTGCGGAGCGTCGGCGACCGCCCCTCCGCTCCCTGAGGTGTGCGGAGCGTCGGCGACCGCCCCTCCGCTCCCTGAGGTGTGCGGAGCGTTAGCGACGAGCCTCGAAGGGTCCTTTTCCAACTCGACCCGGGGCGCAGGCGTCACCGGATGGGTACCGGCCGGACTGCTCATCCCACGCGGTACCCAGCGCTCGAACTGACCGGCCGCCGGCGGCGGGACGACGATGTCGGTGACCGCCGCGGTGTCGATGCTCGTGCCTACCGGTGGAGTCGGGGTGCGCAGATACAACAGGAACCAGCCGCCGAGCATCAGGATCGCGCCGACGAGTCCACCGGAACCCCATGTCCGGTTGGGTCCGACAGACGTGACGATGACGATCGCGAGCACGACCAGGAGGATGACCTGGGGGTTGCCGAGTCCGTGCAGCGAGCCGTGCGAGCTGTGGCCGGCTCGCGCGGATTCGACCCGGAGCGCATCGGCGCGTGCGCGGCCGGCGCCCGGGAACGCGACCCAGGCCGCGAGGTAGAGGATGAGTCCGCTGCCACCGAAGAACGCCGCCACCACGAACGCGACCTTCACCAGCGTCGGGTCCACGCGGTAGCGCGCGGCGATGCCGGTGCAGACGCCGGCGATCGTCCGATCGTCGGGCCGATACGGGCGGGTCGACCACATGCCCTGGATCTGCTGCTGGAACTCCTTGGTCTCCATGCCGATCATCGTGCCGCCCACCGGGCCACGAACACATCGGGTGATCCCCTGAATTGTCCCCCGGAGAAATCCGGTGTGCAGGGGTGGTGGAGCGACACACCCTGAGATCGACACGCACGAACCGGGGTTGACCCCGATGTCGCGGAGCCGATCGCATGGGACGATCGAGGAGTGAGTCGAATGGAGGTCGAACCGGTCCCGAGGCTGGTGCGCCGCGACGGCGGGCGCGTGGTCGCCGGCGTCGCCGGTGGACTGGCCGACCATCTCGGTGTCGATGTGTTCCGCGTGCGGATCGTGTTCGTGGTGCTGGCCGCGCTGGCCGGGGCCGGTGTTGCCGCGTACGGTCTGCTCTGGTTCTTCTGCCCCCAGGGGAGCGACACCGCGCCACCGGCGCCGGGTGTGCGCCGTCAGTCGCTCGGACTGGCGATGATCGGGCTGGTGGCGATGGCCGTGGTGGGGTTCGCGGCCTCGGGGACCCCGGCGTCTTACCTCGTCCCGTTCGTGTTCATCGCCCTCGGCGCAAGCCTGGTGTGGCGCGAGTTCGACACGTCCCATCGGGCACCGCGTACCCCGTTGCTCACCTGGACCCGGCTGATCGGCGGCGTCGCGCTCGTCGTCGGCGGTCTGGTCGTCGTGGTGGTCGCGGGCGACCGCAGCTTCGGCGGACTCAACTCGACGATCCTCGCGGTCGGCGCGACCCTCATCGGCGTCGTGTTGCTGACCGTGCCCCTGTGGATGCGCCTGCTGCGCACCCTCAACGAGGAGCGCTCCGCCCGGATCCGGAATGCCGAGCGCGAGGAGATCGCCTCGCACCTCCACGACTCGGTTCTGCAGACCCTGGCGCTGATCCAGAAGAAGGCGGGTCGGCCCGACGAGGTGGCACGGCTGGCCCGGAGCCAGGAACGCGAGCTGCGGGCGTGGCTGTTCGGTGATCCGGCGACCGAACGCGGTTCCCTGGCGGCGGCGCTGCGCAGTGTGGGCGCCGAGGTCGAGGACGCCTACGGTATCGAGGTCGAGATCATCACCGTCGGTGATCTGCGCCCGAACAACACCCGCGACGCCAAACGATGGTCCGCTCTCGTCGGCGCGACGCGCGAAGCCCTGGTCAACGCCGCCAAGCACTCCGGCGAGCGCACGGTGGACGTATACGGCGAGATCACCGACGACGAGGTCGAGGTGTACGTGCGCGACCGTGGCCTCGGCTTCGACCCCGAGACGGTCGACGACGACCGGCAGGGGATCTCCCGGTCGATCCGCGCTCGCGTGGAACGGATGGGCGGGCGCGTGCGGATCACCTCGACGCCCGGACGCGGAACCAACGTGGGCCTCATGATGCCGCGCGGTGACGGGGGTTCGGTGGAGGAGAGATCCGACCCGGAGAGATCTGACCCGGAGAGATCTGACCCGGAGAGGTCCGAGCCACCCGCGCGGACCGGCGAGATGAGCATGGATGCGGTCGCCCCGGCCGACAACAGGAAGGCACGATGACAGCGAGTCCGACGAGCCCCGACCCCTCCGGTCCGGTGACCGTGTACCTGGTCGACGACCACGCCGTCTTCCGTTCCGGGGTCCGTGCCGAACTGGCCGACGAGCCGGGTCTGCGTGTCGTCGGCGAAGCGGGTGCCGTGGCCGACGCGATCGACGGGATCGTCTCGACGGCGCCGGATGTGGTCCTCCTCGACGTGCACATGCCGGCCGGTGGCGGGGTGGCCGTGCTGCGCGGCGTGCTCGATCGGATCGGTTCGGCCGCACCGGGTTCGGTTCCACCGGTGTTCCTCGCGCTGAGCGTGTCCGACGCCGCCGAGGACGTCATCGCGACCATTCGCGCCGGCGCCCGCGGTTACGTGACGAAGACGATCGCAGGTCCGGAACTCGCCGACGCGGTCCGTCGGGTGGCCGACGGCGACGCGGTCTTCAGTCCGCGTCTGGCGGGTTTCGTCCTCGACTCGTTCACCGGCAAGTCCTCGGCCCCCGAGCCGCCGCTCGACCCCGAACTCGACTCGCTGACCAGGCGAGAACTGGAGGTGTTGCGTCTGCTCGCGCGGGGGTACACCTACCGCGAGATCGCCGAGGAGCTGTTCATCTCGATCAAGACGGTCGAGACCCACGCGTCGAATGTCTTGCGCAAGACGCAGCAGTCCAACCGCAACGCCCTCACCCGGTGGGCGGCCACCCGCCACATCGGCTGAGCGCCCGCCGCGGACGACCGCTCAGCGCACCAGCGCGATCGCGAGTACGACGACCACGGCGAGCACCGCGAAGAACACGAAGATCGACACCGCGAGCGCGGTGCTCGACGTGCCCGACGGTTGCGCGGGCGGACCGTACGACGGCCGGCGTCCATCGGACGGATGGTGCTGTGCCGTGGGCGGTCTCGGCGTCGACGAGTGTGGTTGCGACGTCGACATCATCGTGGGGGACATGCCCTGTCGGGTGCGCGGCAGGTCGCGGGAGCCGCGATCGGCCGACATCGTCGGGGCGTACGGGGGCAGGGTGGCGCCGGCGGGGCGGTGCGGACCGGTGGTGGACGATCGGTTGGTCCGCTGCGACCAGACCGGCGTACCCGCTCCCGGGCGGGTGATCAGGCCGGTCAGGACCTGATCACGGGTGCCGCGGGAGCCGGCCGCGAACGAGGTGAGGAGATCTCGAGCCTGGCTCATCGTCGGGCGTTTGGTCGGGCTGGGTTCGAGGAGACGCAGCAGGACCGGCTCGAGTTCGGCGGCATTCTGCATGGGATTGATGCGGGCCCGTGCGACCCTGTGCAGCAAGGCGATCGAGTTGTCGTCGACGCCGAACGGCGGCTGGCCCTCGACCATCGTGTAGATCGTCGCGCCCAGTGAGTACACGTCCGACGCCTCTTGTGGATCGGCTCCGCGGGCGACCTCGGGGGCGAAATATGCCGGCGTGCCGGTGATCACGCCGGTCTGGGTGAGGGTGACATCGTCCTTGGCTCGTGAGATCCCGAAGTCGGTGATCTTGACCAGGCCCGTGTGGCGGCCGCCCTCGGCGATGAGGATGTTGCCCGGCTTGATGTCGCGGTGCACGATCCCCGCGGCGTGGGCCTCGACCATCGCATCGGCCACCTGCGCGCCGATCTGGGCGGCTTCGGCAGGTGCGAGTGTCTTTGTGGCATGGAGGATCTGGGCGACGCTGCGCGACGGCAGGTACTCCATGACCAACCAGGGTTCGCCCCGGTCGAGGGCCACGTCGTGCATGGCGATCGCGTTGCGGTGGGAGAGTTTGGCGGCGATGCGGCCCTCTCGCATGGCCCGCTGGCGAACATTGTCCGCGGAGTCCTCGGTGAGGCCCTCGGTGGAGACGACCTGCTTGACGGCGACGTCACGGTCGAGGAGCTGGTCGCGGGCGAGCCAGACGGTGCCCATGCCGCCCCCGCCGATCCGCGACTTCAGGCGGTATCGTCCGGCCACCAGATACTGGGGACCCGGGGCATGGTGGGGTCCGGCGGTCGTCGACATACGGAGATGATAGCGGCGCGGCCCGCACGGCGGGCACGCACTTGACAGTCGAGTCGTACGTATGTTCGACTCGGATCATGCGATGGTCCGATCAGGCGGTGGAGGTCGACGACGGGTCGCTCCCCGGGCTGAGCCGTTCGGGTCTGGTCCGGTCCGTTCGCACGCCCGAGTTCGAGGGTGTCACATTCCACGAGGTGCTGGCCAAGAGTGCGCTCAACCGCGTCCCGGAGGCCTCGCAGCTCCCGTTCCAGTTCACGGTCAACACCTTTCGCGGGTGCACGCATGCCTGCCGCTACTGTTTCGCCCGTCCGACGCACGAATACCTGGACCTCGACGCGGGGACGGACTTCGACACCCAGGTGGTCGTGAAGCTCAACGTGGCGGCGGTGTTGCGCAAGGAACTCAAGCGCCGATCGTGGAGCCGGGAGACGGTGGCACTGGGCACCAACACCGACCCCTACCAGCGGGCCGAGGGGCGATACCGGCTCATGCCGGGTGTGATCTCCGCGCTCGCCGAGTCCCGGACGCCGTTCTCCATCCTCACCAAGGGCACCTTGATCCGTCGTGATCTGTCGCTGTTGCGTCAGGCCGCGGGGGAGGTGTCGGTCAGCGTCGGGATCTCGCTGGCGATCCTCGATCCGGATCTGCAGAAGAAGATCGAGCCCGGGACACCGTCACCGCAGGCACGGCTCTCGCTGATCCGCGACCTCGCCGACGCCGGGATCGCGCCGCATGTGATGGTGGCCCCCGTCATCCCGTTTCTCACCGACTCCTCCGCGCATCTCGACTCCTTGCTCGAGGCCCTCGCCGACGCCGGTGCGTCGGGCGTGACCGCGTTCCCGATGCATCTGCGGTCCTCGACGAAGCCGTGGTTCCTGGAGTGGCTGGCGGAAGAGCATCCGGCTCTCATCCGCCGCTACCGAGGGCTGTACGGGCGTGGCGCCTATGTCACCCCGGAGTACTCGTCGTGGCTCCGTGACCGGATGAAGCCGCTCGTGCACCGACACGGCCTCGCGGGGTCCGGTGGTCTCCGGCAGGCGGGTCGGGACACGTCGACGACGGTGGCCGCGCCCGAGTTGCAGCACGCCCTCACCCTGTTCTGACCCCTGCTCTTCCGAGTCGGCGCAGTCCTGATCTGCGCCGATTCGACGTGTTCGAGTACATGTGCTGTCGCGCAACGGATTTCGATGTCATTTGACGCTTGTCGGTGGTTGGTTCTACTCTCGAAACATCGAAAAAGTGTTCGAATGATCTGCGGCCGGGGGTACCCCTCGGGATCACTCGGAAGGCTGTTCGAGACCCTGGTGGCGCGCACCTTCCCGGCTCGCTCGAGTACCTCATGTCGACTGGAGGGTGTCCGGAGATGGATGTGTCAGCTGGTGTTGCCGTGACCGATGTCGCGGCCCGTGGACGCGCCGACGAACTGGCGGGATTGCGTCGGCGGATGGCGGCCATGTCCGGTCGGCCCGATCAGCGGGTGGTCGAGGTCCGCGATCGGGCGGTGGGTGTACTCCCGATGCCGGATTCGTTGTCGGAGGTGATGCCGCACAACGGGATTCCGCGGGGTACGGTGGTCGGTCTCGATGGTGCCCGCTCGGTGCTGGTCGCGATGATCGCAGCGGTGACCCGTGCCGGTGGGCAGGTGGGGATCGTCGGTCTGCCACGGTTGAGCTTGTTGTCGGCGGCGGAGATGGGTGCCGACCTGTCCCGTATCGCCACCATCCCCGATCCCGGCCCCGATCCGGTCGAGGTGGCGGCGGTCCTGCTCGACGGTATGGACCTGGTGATCCTGGACCTGGCGGGCGACGGCGTGGGGACTCGCCCACGGACCGAGGTGGTGGCCCCGTCACGTGCCCGGGTGGTCATGGGTCGGGTACGCAAGCAGTCGTCGGTGTTGCTGGTGACCGGTGGCACCTGGCCGGGCGCGCAGCTGGCCATCGAGGCCCGTGTCCTCACCTACCGGCACAGCCCGCACCTTCCGGGCCGAACCGCTTCCCGCGCAGCCGGTCTCGACTCCGCGCGCAGTGGCTACGGCCGCATCGGCGGGATGCGGTTGCAGGTCACGGTGTCCGGCCGCGGCCGGCAGTCCGCGAGCACCGAGGTCGAGCTCCTGGCGGCGGGTCACGGCGCCGACCGCACGGTCGAGATGGTCGCGGCGACGAGTACCTCCCCGGTGCTCGCGGTGGCGAACTGATGCCCCCCGAGGAGACGGGGGCCCGGCGGATTCTCGCGCTCTGGTGCCCGGACTGGCCGGCGATGGCGGCCTCGGCCGAAGCGGACCTGCCCCCACTGCATCCGGTGGCGGTGCTGTCGGCGAATCGGGTGGTGGCCTGCTCGGCGTCGGCCCGGGCGGCGGGTGTCCGCCGTGGGATGCGCAAACGCCAGGCGCAGGCGGCGTGTACGGAGATGACCGTGGTCACCGCCGACGAGAACCGGGACGGGCGGTTGTTCGAACCGGTGGTCGCCGCGGTCGCCGAGGTGATACCAGCTCTCGAAGTGCTCCGGCCGGGTCTCCTGGTGATCGCCGGCGACCGCGCGGCCCGCTATTTCGGGGGGATGGAGGCCCTCGCGGAGGAACTCGTCGACGTGGTGTCGGCATGTGGCATCGAGTCGCAGGTCGGCATCGCCGACGAGATCTTCACCGCTGTCCTCGCCGCCCGGAACGGGCATCAGGTGGAGCCCGGAGGTGACCGGGAATATCTCGCCGGGCGGCCCGTCGCCGATCTCGCCGTCGAACCCAGCATGAGCGATCCGTCCCGGGCTGATCTCGTGGAGTTGCTGCGCCGGCTGGGGATCGGCACGATCGGCGCCTTCGCCGACATGTCCGTCACCGACGTCGCCACCCGGTTCGCCCGGGATGCGGTGGTCGCGCATCGGCTCGCCAACGCGTTGCCGGGGCGCGTCCCCTCGTCCCGCGGTGTGCCCGCCGAACTCGACGTCGACCACACCTGCGACCCGCCGGTCGACCGCATCGACGTCGCGGCGTTCATCGGCCGTACCCTCGCCGACGCGCTGCACCGACGCCTGCGCGATGCCGCGGTGGCCTGTACGCGACTCACGATCACCGCGACCACCGAACGCGGACAACAGCATTCGCGAACCTGGCGGTGCGCCCAACCGCTGACGCCGGAGACGACCGCGGATCGTATCCGATGGCAACTCGAGGGGTGGCTGACCGGCGCGGCACGACGTACCTCCCCGCTCGAAGCCCCCTACGGGAGCACAGCCCAGGGGAGAGGTGCGCAGCGCGTCACGGTGCGGGACACCCGGCCCGACTCACCGATCGTCCGCTTGCGGCTCGAGCCGGTCGAGGTCGTCGAGGCCGGTGCGCTGCACTACCAGCTCACCGACGATCTCGCCCGTGGCGGACTGGCCGGTGAGCCCGACGTGGAGGAGCGCGCCCGGCGTTCGCTGGTGCGGATACAGGGCTTGCTGGGTGGTGACGCCGTGCGCATCCCCGTGTTGAGCGGTGGTCGCGGACCCGCCGAACGGATCACGATGGTCTCCCTGGGCGACGAGCCTGCTCCGCACCGGGACCCATTGGCGCCGTGGCCCGGGCGCCTGCCACAACCCAGCCCGACGGTGCTGGTGGAGACCGCGATCCATGTGCTCGACGCCGTGGGGCAACCGGTGAAGGTGACCGAACGCGGGGCCTTCACCGCCGAACCGGTGACCGTCGCCTTGGCATCATCCCGGGCACGCCGATCGAGCTGGGGGCTGTGTTGGTGGGCCGGGCCCTGGCCGGTCGGGAGCACCGACCGGCCCACCGGGCCACCGGGGCCGGCCGGAACCACCGAGACCGGACTCATCGCCCGGGCACAGGTGTTGCTCGACGATTCGCGTGCCCTGCTGCTGTGCTACCGCGCAGGCGAGTGGATCGTCGAGGGGGTCTATGAGTGACTAACGAAACGCCCGAGTACGAAACGGTGCGTCTTCGCCTCCAAGATGTCACTCTCGACGCATGGCGCGCACATGGTTGTCGGTGACCGTGGAACTGCTCGGTGGTCGAGGTACGGAACTGTGGCCCTGGCCGGGCAGGGTTTTCGCGGTCGGACCGGCGCACACGTTCAAGGATCTGGCGACCGCCGTCGATGACGCGTTCGCTCGATGGGATCGTTCCCATCTGTCACTTTTCACCCTGGACGACGGCAGGGTGGTCGCCGACGCCGCGCTCGGTGCCGACCTGGCCGGTGGTATCGCCGGCCCGATCTCCGAGCCCGTGGACATCGCCACGGCCAAGGTCGCCGCGTTCGCAGCGACAGGCTCCGAGTTCCAGTACACCTTCGATCTCGGCGACGAGTGGACCCATCGGTGTGTCGTGGGAGATCTGAAGGTTGACCCGTTGGACGTGTTGGGCATCAAGCCGAAAACGCCGCTGGCGTACTTCGGCTGGGGCGACATCCCGGATCAGTACGGTCGACGGACGGCCGATGGGGACGACGAGACGCCACCACGCCCCACCGTTCCGCATCCGATGCTCGTCGGGCAGTGGCCCGCGCAGAAGGAGATACGCGAACTCGATCTGGGCGAGGTACGCGGGTCGATCGCGTCGTCGGATGCCGATCGTTTCCTGGATGCCGTCATCGGATGCGATCTGCACGACGTACTCCAGCAGGTCGGCCCCGGGGTGCCGATGGCACTGCAGAAGCGCCGCGAGCGAGCCGAACCGGTGGCCGTGTCGATCGTCGAACAACTCAACCGACGGGGGGAGTCCGGCGACGCCGAACTCGCCGAGGACCTGCTCGCGAGTCTGCGCGGTGAACCCGCACCGGGACGGCCGGTCACGGTGGATCTCGAGATGCTCAGCGACCAGATGGAAGGCGATCCGAGCCGATCGACCGGTGGCTACGTCGACCTGACCACCGGTTTCGCCTACGACGACGAGAGTCTCGAGCCGGGGGTATTTGATGAGGAGATCGATGTCGAGGAGGACCCGGATCGCTGGCTGCGCTTCGACTGCGTCGGTTCGCGCGACAGCTGGCGGGACATGGCGGACTTCGCCACGCGCATCTCCGATCCCGATCTGAGGAATCGTCTGGAACGTGCGATCGAGGGGCGAGGCGCGTTCCGCAGGTTCCGGGACGTCGTCCACGAAGCGGGCGTGAATCAGCGCTGGTACGCGTTCTCCACCGATCGCAAGTTCGGACGGGCGCGCGAGTTCCTGGTCCGGCAAGGATTCCGACCGACCTGACCTGCGCACTCTGACATCTGTCACGGGTCGCCGCACCGGAATGTCACGACATTCTGATGATCGGCGACACTACAGGCCACGCCTCGTCGCGGGCAGGGTCGAATGCATGACGACGACACGAGAACACACCGCACCAGGACTCATCCCGCTCGAGGACTTCTTCAGCCCGCCGCAGCGCACCGGCGCGACGATCTCGCCCGACGGCACGCGGATCGCGTTCCTCGCCCCGTGGCGTAACCGACTCAACGTCTGGGTCGAGGATCTCGAGCCCGGCAGTGAGCCACGTTGTGTCACCGCGGATGCGACGCGCAGCGTTCGCAACTTCCGGTGGACCGATGATCCGCGGTGGCTGGTCTACCTCCAGGACACCGGCGGTGACGAGAACTGGCATCTGTTCCGCGTCGACCTCGATGCCGACGATGCCGGTTCGGTCGACCTGACCCCGTTCCCCGGGGCACGAGTCGTCGGAGCCGAGACGGTCGCCGGCCGGTCGGGCACGATCTCCTTCCTGATGAACGCGCGCGACGTGAGCGAGTTCGACCTGCACGAGATCGACATCGCCACCGGGGAGATCACCCTGGTGGCGCAGAGCCCGGGCGTGGCCATGTCCTGGATGCGCGGACCCGGGGACGACATGATCCGCCTCTCGCAGACCGACGGGGGAGGTCACGAGATCGCCCGCCTCGACTCGGCCACCGGTGACCTCAGTCCGGTCGTCACCTTCGACGGGGACGATTATCCGTTGGGAGTGGCCCCGCTGGAATCCACTCCCGACCGCACCGGGATCTGGGCGGGTTCGAGCGATGGTGCAGACCTGACACGTCTGGTGCGCATCGATGTACGGACGGGCGAGATCACCGAGGTCGACGCGCATCCGACGCTGGAGATCGACGGTGCCCGGCGTGCGGTGGCCGAGATGTCGTCGGCGCTGCTCCGTGACCGTGGCACCGGCGAACTCATCGGCGTCCGCTATCTCGGCGAACGGCAGGTCATCCACGCGCTGACAACGGAGTTCGCAGAGGTGCTGAAGAACCTCGAAGTCCTGTCCGACGGCGATGTCGGCGAACTGTCCTCGGACGAGAGCGGACAGAAGTGGATCGTCAGCTTCACCCACGACCGCGACCCGGGTGCGACCTGGTTCTACGATCACTCCACCGGCGAGAGCCGTCGGCTCTATCGTCCGTTCCCGCATCTGCATCCCGAGGCGTTGGCACCGATGACCCCGGTCACGATCACCGCCCGCGACGGCCTCGAGCTGCCGTCGTACCTGACCCTGCCCGTCGGCACCGATCCGACCGGACTGCCCCTCGTGGTGCTGGTCCACGGCGGTCCGTGGTACCGCGATTCGTGGGGATACCAGCCGACGGTGCAGTTGCTCGCCAATCGCGGATATGCCGTGCTGCAGGTCAACTTTCGCGGTTCCGTCGGATATGGGCCGACGCACACCCGCGCGGGGATCGGTGAGCTCGCCGGCAAGATGCACACCGATCTGCTGGACGCCGTCGACTGGGCCGTGGCACAGGGGTACGCCGACCGTGACCGCGTCGCCATCATGGGTGGTTCCTACGGCGGGTACGCGGCACTCGTGGGTGCGGCGTTCACCCCGGACGTGTTCGCCGCCGCCGTCGACTACGTCGGCATCTCCGACCTCGAGAACTTCATGCGCACGCAACCGTCGTTCCTCGGCAAGGAGTCCCTTGCCAACAACTGGCACCTCTACGTCGGCGATCCCGACGACCCGCAGCAGGTCGCCGAGATCCGTGCTCGCTCACCGATCAGCCGGGTCGACGACATCCGGCGTCCGCTGTTGATCGCGCAGGGAGCGAACGACGCCCGCGTCGTCAAGGCCGAGTCCGACACCATCGTCGAGGCGCTGCGGCACCGCAAGATCGACGTCGAGTACCTCGTCTTCGACGACGAAGGCCACGGGTTCGTCAATCCGGAGAATCAGATGACCTTCTATCGCGCCGTCGAGCGCTTTCTCGCACGGCATCTCGGTGGGCGGGAACAGTCATGACCCATGCCGCCGAATGCACGCGCAACCAGATGTTCGACACCCGAGGACGATCGGAGGGCACCACCGTGGACGAGACCACCCAGAAGGAGACCCGGCAGAAGAACGACGCGGCCGATTCTCGGCCGAAGACCACCGACGCTCAACAGGTCTTGATGGATCAGCTCGGCGGTGTGTCGGGGATGATCTACTCCGCGATCCCGGTCGTGGTGTTCGTCGCGGCCGATGCGGTGGCGACACTGCCGATCGCCATCGGCGCCGCGATCGCCGTCGCCGTCCTCACCGCGGGCATACGTCTCGCCCGGGGTGAGCCCGTGGTGCAGGCGTCGGGCGGCATCATCGGAGTGGCCGCCGCCGGTGCGGTCGCCGCCGCCACCGGGTCGGCGGACGGGTACTTCCTGCTCGGGATCTGGGCCAACGGGATCGAGGCGGTCATCGTGCTGGCGACCGTGCTGATGCGTAGGCCGCTGACGGGAATGCTGTGGAACCTGCTGCACGGCAACAAATATTCGTGGCGTCAGGACCGAGTCGTGCTGCGCGCGCATGACATCGCCACACTCGTCCTGACCGCGGTCCTCGCGTCGCGATTCGGTGTCCAGCTGTGGTTCTACGAGACGCATGCCACCGGGATGCTCGCGACCGCGAAGATCGCGATGGGATTCCCGTTGTTCGCCGCCTTCATCGGTGTTGCGGTGTGGGCGTTCCGACGGTCGACTCGACGACTCGTCGGGTGACGCCAGGGTGTCAGATCCAGCCGAGTTCGCGAGCCTTGAGGGCGGCCTCGTAGCGGTTCGACGCGTCGAGCTTGGACATCGCCGACGACAGGTAGTTGCGTGTCGTCCCCGACGAGAGGTGGGCACGGCGGGCGATCTCCTCCACGGACGCCCCGTCGAGGGCGAACTCGAGGACGTCCGCCTCGCGGGCGGTCAACACCGAGTCGCCGGTGCTGATCGCCTCGGTGGCGAGCTCGGGATCGATGTACCGACCACCGGCATGGACCGTCGAGATCACCTGCGCCAGTGTGGTGGCGGGGGTGGTCTTCGGCAGAAAGCCCCGGACACCCGCGGCCAGCGCACGTTTGAGGTAACCGGGCCGTCCGTGGCTGGTCACGATGAGAACCCCGGCGTCCGGTGTGAGGGTGAGGAGCTCCATGGCGGTGTCGATGCCGTCCATGCCGGTCATCTGGAGATCCAGGACGGCCACCGCCACGGGTTCGCCGGCGTCGACCCGTGCTCGCCACTCCTCGAGGAGTTGCTCGCCCGACTCGACGTGCGCGACCACCTCGATGTCGGCCTCGAGATCGAGCATCGTCGCCATCGCTGTCCGTACGAGAGTCTCGTCGTCGGCCATCAGGACCGGGATCATGGCTTCGCCCAACCGATCTGTAGAAGAAACTCATCGTCGCGCACGCTGGTGTCGAGAGTCGCGCCCACGGGCTCGAGTCGCTCGGCGAGGCCACGGAGGCCTGACCGCGGTGACGGTGTGTGCATGTCACCCACCCCGACCCCGTTGTTGCGCAACGACATACCGTCCGGCTGCAACGTCAGTCGCGCCGACGACGCGGCCGAGTGCTTGACGATGTTGGTCGTACCCTCGCGGACCACCCACGCGGCCACCTCACGGTAGCGATCAGGTACCTCGGCCGGCTCACCGTCCACGACGAGTAGGCAACCGGCGGCCGACAACAGCGATCGGGCGCCGGCGACCTCACCCGTCAGGTCGACGTCGCGGTAGCCGCGGACCAGCGAACGCATCTGTTCCATCGACCGGACGGCGAGCGACTTGATCTCGTCGATCTCGGTCGCCGCCCGGGCGGTCACGGTCTCGCGATCCGCGGTGGGGGACTCCGCGGCACGGAGCAGGGAACCGGCCAACTCGCTCTTGACGGCGATCGCGGAGAACCCGCGTCCGACGACGTCGTGGAGGTCGCGCGAGAAGCGCAGTCTCTCCTCGGCGACGCGGAGTCGTGCCTCGACCGCCTTGGCGCGCTCGAGGTCGTCGATCACGTGCAGGCCCCACTGGGTGGCGAGGGTGGTGGCGACCATGACGAGCCCGATGACGAAGACGTAGACCGTGAGTCGGACCGCGCCCGGCACCGAACCCGACAGCAGCGCACCCGATCCGAGACTCAGTGCGGCCAGCACCCACCAGCGGTGGCGGAGGAACGGCAGTACCGACAAGGCGACGAGGAAGGCGACGTACATGCCGAGCGTGCGTGCCGCGTCGATGTCGGAGCCCGCGACGCCGGAATCCTCGGCGGCGGTGTGCGAGGCGATCACCGCGGCCACCCAGACCGCTGCCATCACGAGCACAGCACCGATGAGCAGGCCCCGACGCCAGCGGGCGGTCGGCCCGACGGCGAAGTCGGGCTGTGCCTCGAGGGCGACGACGGCGGCCGCACCGCCGAGGAGGATCCCGGCGATCGACCATCCGGTACCGGCGGAGACGCTCAAGACGATCGAGATGGCGACGATGACGGCTTGGAGGGTGCATCGGGTGTAGAGCCGGTACCGCTGCGGTCCCGAGAGTTCCCGCCACCGGGCCGCCGTGCGCGTCACCACCGACCGTCGTCCCCGCCCTTCCGGAGACGCCGAAGCCGAGCGGGCGACGCGATCACCGGAGCGGTCCATCCGTCCAGTGTCGCAGGCCCGGCAACCAGATCAGGTGTTGCGTCCTCGCGCGATGACCGGCCACCGGCTGTCCGAGCCGTCGATCGCCACCAGTTCGTCGACGAGGTTGACCGCGTTGCAGACGTGGTTCGGTACCACCCTGAGGACATCGCCCGGCCGGGGGACCGACGTCGACTCCGTCGGGAACTCGACGACGGCGTGGTGTTCCGACAACTGCACGACGCGAGCCTCGGGGTGGTCGAGGAGCCGCCCGTGACCGGTGGCCCAGGCGGCGCGGTCGGCGCCGAGGATCTTGCTGCCGGCGTCGACGACAACTCGGCCGGCGTCGCTCCGCACCACGGTCGTCACCGCGGTCAGCGCGACGTCGTCGAATCCGCAGGCGCCCATCTCGATCTGCTGGGCATCGTTGAAGGGGTACACGCCCGGACGGATCTCGGTGAGCACACCCGCGTGCGACGGGTCGCCGACGAATTCGATGGTGGGCGTGGACCCGCCGCTGCGTACCCGCGGATCGATCCCCTGCGCTCGCAGACCGTCCGCCGCCGTACGGAGCGCCGCCACCTCCTGGTCCGCGGCCCGCCGCCGGGTGTCGCCGACGCCGTAGCCGTGACCGGGGAAGGTGAACACGCCGACGACGTCGAGTCCGGCTGCCACTGCTGCCGCCGCGACCTCACCGGCCCCCGCGGGCGCGGTTCCGGTGCGGTGCTGTCCGGAGTCGACCTCGACCAGGGCCTCGATCCGCTGCTCGCCGAGCAGCGCTGCGAGATGCCGTGCGCCCTCGACGGAGTCGATACCCACCCGCAGCGACACCCGGTCCGCGAGGGCCCGCAACCGGGCGGCCTTCGCCGGTGTCGGCCAGATCGGGTAGGCGATGAAGATGTCTGTGCACGCGGTGATCTCGGCGGCGTCGGCGAAGGCCTCGGCCTCGCCGATGGTCGCCACCGCCAGACCCGCGGCACCGAGATCGAGCTGCATGCGGGCGATCTCGGCGCACTTGTGGGTCTTGGCGTGCGGACGCACCGCCACGCCGATCGATCGCGCACGGTCGGCGAGGAACGTGAGGTTACGCGTCATGCGGTCGACGTCGACCTCGAGATAAGGGGTGTCGATCACGAATTCTGCCCGCCGGCATCACGATCCGACCGACCGAGCGCCGCTGCCGATTCGCCGAACACGAGGAACTCCTGGTGCAGGATGCGGGTGGTCAGGCCGGGGGTCACCCGGTGCCCGATCTCGGCGACGAGCCCGACGAGCGAGTCGACGCGTTTGGGCCGGTCGACGATGGCGTGCAGGACGCGCGCCGCGGCGCGGTCCACATTCCAGGTCCCGGGCTGGTTGTCGTAGGCCTCGGTGGGCGCGATCATTCGCGTCTTCACCAGGGGGAGGCGAACATTGGAGAAGGTGACATGGTCGGAGACGGTCTCGGTGCCGGTGACGTCGCTGAAGGCCTCCAGTGCGGCCTTCGACGCCGCGTACGCGCCGAAACGGGGCCCGCGCGACTGCACCGCGACCGACGTCACGTTCACCACGTGGCCTGCCTGCCGGGCGACCATGTGCGGCAGCAATCCGAGGACGAGGTTCACCGCGCCGAAGTAGTTGACCGCCATCACCCGGTGGTAGTCGTGCGACCGGTCCACCGAGTTGACGGTGGCACGACGGATCGACCGCCCGGCGTTGTTGACCAGGATGTCCACGTGACCGTGTGCGGCCAGGACGGTCTTGACGAGGGCATTGACCGATTCCTCGTCGGTGATGTCGCACTGATACGAGGTCACCTGGCCGGGCGGGATGCCCTTCTTGCTCGTCGTCGAGTTCAGTTCCGCTGTCGCCGAGGCGAGTTCCTCGGCATTGCGGGCGACGATGAGGACGTTGGCGCCGCGGGCGACACACATCCGGGCGGTGGCCTTGCCGATCCCGCTCGACCCTCCGGTGATGAGGATGTTCTTGCCGACGAGCGGCCCGCGCGGATCGGTGCGGCGGTTGCGTGACCGGTCGAGGTGTCGCGACCAGTAGGTCCACAGGCGCGGAGCGTATTCGGCGAAGTCGGGCACGGTGATGCCGAGGTCGTGCAGAACCGCGACGGTGGTGTCGGCGCGGAAGTCGACCGGGATCGTCACCGCATCGAGCAGTGCCCCGGGTATGCCTTGCTGCGCGGCGACGAGGTTGCGTCCGACGCGCGCGATTCCCATGCCGGACAACGCCATCACGGGTTCCACCGCCGCCCGCGGAATGGCATCGAAGCCGCGCGGGGCGCGGAATGCCGGTGCCAGCGCGTTGTACATCTCGGTGGTGGTGAGCGACTTCGGGTCGCTGAGGTGGAACACCAATCCACTGCGAGTGGGATTGACGCCGATGAGTGCGACCATCGCGTCGGCGACGTAGTCGACGGGCACGATGTTCAGCGTCCCCAGGTCGGGCATCGGCAACCGCAGCATCGAGGGCAGCCGGCCGAGCGCTCCCAGGTGGCCGAAGAAGTAGTAGGGGCCGTCGATCTTGTCCATCTCGCCGGTACGCGAGTCGCCGACCACGATCGACGGCCGGTAGACGCGCCAGCGGAGTCCCTCACGATCGCGGACCACGCGCTCGGCCTCGAATTTGGTGCGGTGGTACGGAGTCGGAAATCCCTGTCCGACTTCGAAATCCATCTCGGTGAAGCGCCCACGGTGGTCACCGGCCACGGCGATCGAGGAGACATGGTGGAACAGTGCATCGTGTGCGATCGCGAAGTCCGCGGCGCGCGAGGTCCCGACCACATTGGCGGCGCGCTGCGACTCGGCATCGGCGGCCATGTCGTAGATCGCGGCCAGGTGGATGACGTGATCGATCGCGGGGACCGCGTCCGGTGAGATGCCGAGCCCGGGCGCGGTCAGGTCGCCGACCACGGGTGTCACGCGGTCACCCGCGCCGAGGTCGTCGAGCATCGCGACGAAGGCCGCGCGTGACGACTCGCGAACCAGGGCGTGGATCGTGTCGTCGGGAGAGGCTGTCAGGAGACGATCGAGAACGCGACGTCCGATGAATCCGCTGCCCCCGGTGATGAAGTAGCTCGTCATGTGAGAGATCCCATCAGATGGGCGGGCCGACGGCCCGCTGGCTGTCCGCGCCCCGCGGGCCGCGGATGTGTCTGGTACTCAGAGTGACACCAACTTGCGGCCTTGGCAACGGTTCGTCCCGTCGCGAGTCGCCGGTGTTGACCATTCGTGAGCAGTGCTCTCTAATAGTGAGAGCACTGCTCACGAATTGAAACGGACTGGCTCATGTACCCCGCTTCTCGCCTCGCACTGCCCCCTAGCTCCGCACTACTCGGTCTCGCAGCGCTCTCCTTCCTGCTGTATCCGTTGCTGCGTGGTTTCGGCCCGGAGGTCGGAGTCGCCGGCGCCCGGCATCTCGGCTCCCCGAGCTGGGTCGCCGCACATGTGGCGGCGATGATCGGATTCGTCGCCCTGGCCATCGCTCTGCGCCGGGGAGCCGACGATCCGCGACGACGGTCGACCGAACTGCTCGCCTGGCTCGCGACCTGTCTGCTCCTCCCGTACTACGGCGCGGAGACGTTCGCGCTCAACGACGTCGGTCAGTGGGTCACCTCGGGTGGTGATCCGGCCGCGATGGCGGTTGCCGACGATTTCCGGATGTCGCCGGTCCCGCTCGTGACCTTTGTCGCCGGATGGGTGCTGCTGGGGTGGGTGGCGGTTCGGCTCGTGCGGGACGACGGCCGGGCTGCGTCGCCGCAACGGTGGGGTGTCCGGATGACCGCGATCGGGCTCCTGCTCTTTCTTCCGCAGTTCTTCGCGCCGGGGCCGGTGCGCATCGCGCACGGGATCATCCTGGGTCTCGGTCTCGCGATCTGGGCGATCACCGAAGCCCGGCGCGACGACGGCGTCAGCGCCGCGAACTCGACTGTGCGCCCGAAACCGTCGACTGTGCGTCCGATTACGCCGACTGTGCACCCCGAGACCCCGACCACGCAGAACTTCGGAGCAGACGTGCGCCGTTGAGGGCGACCAGAACGGTGGAACCCTCGTGACCGGCCACGGCCAGGGGGAGAGGCAGGGTTCCGATCAGGTCCCAGGTCACGAGCGCGACGATCACGGTCGCCGCGATGCAGAGGTTGGCGATCACGTAGCGACGGGCGAGGCGTGACAACCGGATCAGTGCGGCGACCGCGGTGAGATCGTCGCGGACGATGATCGCGTCGGCCGTCTGAACTGCGAGATCAGCCCCACGGCGCCCCATCGCGACGCCGGTCCCGGCTGCGATGAGCGCCGGTGCGTCGTTGATCCCGTCGCCGACCACCAGCACGTGCCCGCCCGCCTCGCCGACGACCCGGACCTTGTCTTCCGGCAGGAGGTCGGCGTACATCTCGTCGATGCCGGTCCGGGCGGCGACGTCGGCCGCGACCGACGGGCGGTCGCCGGTCAGCAGGAGGACCGGACCCGACGTGACGTCGCCGATCAGACGTACCGCGTCGGCCGCATTGTCCCGGAGACGGTCGACGAGCTCGACCCGACCGATCTCCACGTCGTCGACGAGCACGCCGACCACGGTGCCGGTCGAGGCGGCGAGCGTGCGCTCGACGGTGATCCGGCGTCCACCGACCGTGCCGGTGACGCCGCGCCCGGGAAGTGCCCGGAAGTCGTCGACCGGTTGAACATCCAGCCCGCGGTCGGCCGCGGCCGTCACGACCGCGCGACCCAGCGGGTGTTCGCTGGGGTGCTCGACCGCTGCGGCGAGTGCCAGTACCTCCGACGGCTCGCGACCATCGAGCGCCGTCACATCGACGACCTGGGGCCGCCCCTCCGTCAGGGTGCCGGTCTTGTCGAAGGCGACGACGGAGGTCCGTCCGACCGACTCCATCGCCGCGGCGGACTTGACCAGGACGCCGTGGCGGCCGGCGTTGGCGATCGACGCCAGCAGCGGCGGCATCGTCGACAGGACGACAGCGCAGGGTGAGGCCACGATCATGAACACGATGGCTCGGCGCAGGGACTCATCGAAGGCGCTGTCGGACAACAGCATCGGGATACCCAGCACCAGAAGTGTGGCGACCACGACGATCGCGGAGTATGCCTGCTCGACCTTCTCGATGAAGAGCTGGGTCGGCGCCTTCGTCTCGGAGGCCTCGGCGACGAGTGT
Organism: Gordonia sp. ABKF26; assembly: GCF_041103195.1. Taxonomy (NCBI): domain Bacteria; kingdom Bacillati; phylum Actinomycetota; class Actinomycetes; order Mycobacteriales; family Gordoniaceae; genus Gordonia; species Gordonia sp. ABKF26. The sequence continues at coordinate 4,131,879 of NZ_JBGCVZ010000003.1, read as the reverse complement.
CGCGATGCGCGCGATCACCGACTCCGACGCCGGACGTGATACTTCGACGATCAAGGCGCCGGTGCCGTTGACGGTGCCGGAGAGCACCTCGTCACCGGCCTCGCGCACGATGGGTACCGACTCGCCGGTCACCGCCTGCTGGTCGACGTCGCTCCGGCCGCGGACGACCACTCCGTCGGCGCCGATCCGTTCACCGGGTCGGACGAGGATCTGTTGTCCCACGTCGAGGTCGCGACAGTCGATCTCGTGTGTCGTGCCGTCGGCTGCGTAGCGGGTGGCCCGCTCGGGGGCCAGCCCGAGCAGCGCGGTCACCGAGTCGGCGGTGCGCTGGGTGACGACGACCTCCAGTGCGCCCGAGGTCGCGAAGATCACGATCAGCAGCGCGCCGTCGACGACCTGTCCGATCGACGCGGCCGCGATGGCGGCGACGATCATCAGCAGATCGACGTCGAGTCGTCGCTGCCGGAGTTCCTGCAGGCCGGACCGGGTCGGTTCCCACCCGCCGCTCAGGTAGCACGCGAGAAACACGGTCCACCACGACCATTCGGGCGCGTTGCCGAGTTGGAGCAACCACCCCGCGAGGAACAGAGCCAGCGCGATACCCGCTCGGCGCACCTCGGGCAGGCGGAGCCCGGTCCGGATCAACGACGGCGGGACGACGCTCCCGCGTTCGGCTCGCTGTCCCGGTGCATCGTCAGGTGCCGCGCGTTCCGTCGTGTCGGTCGCTCTCGTCGCGCCCATCGTGTCTCCCGTCTGCCGCCGACCAGATCCTGACAGTAACAGTTCATATGAAGATATATTCATGTGAAGGGCAACCGGTAGCATCTCGCTGCATGGGACACGGCATCGACGAGGGGATGCGGCCGGCTGCGCGGCTCGACCCGGAGTCGGCTGTGCATGTCGCCACCACGCTGCAGGCGCTCGCTACCCCGAGCCGATTGCTGATCCTCACCGCGTTGCGCTCCGGTCCGCGTTCGGTCACCGATCTCGCCGACGCCGTGGGCATGGAGCAGTCCGCGGTCTCCCATCAGCTCCGGTTGCTCCGGAATCTCGGACTGGTCACCGGCACGCGATCGGGTCGGTCGATCAGTTACAGCCTGTACGACAGTCATGTGGCCCAGCTGCTCGACGAGGCCGTCTACCACAGTGAACACCTGCGGCTCGGGCTCGCCGAGCGTCCGCCGTCGGCGGGTTGACCCCGGCGCCACGCGCAGGCGACGAACCGAAAGGCAGCGCATGAGTAGTGATCAGACGTCCACGCCGGTCGAACCGCCTCTGTTGATCGAGCAATCCGGAAGAGTGCGGACGCTCGTCCTCAACCGTCCGGAGGTCCGGAATGCGCTCAGTTCCGGCCTGATCGACGCTCTCCGAACCGAGCTGGCGAACGCGGATCACGCCGATGACGTCGACGTCGTCATCCTCACCGGCGCGGGGTCGGCATTCTGTGCCGGCCTGGACCTGGCCGAGTTGGGCTCGTCGACCGAGAGTGCTCGACTGCTCGATCATGCGGACGTACCTGTCGGGCATCCGTGGCGCCCCATCTCGAAGCCGATCATCGGCGCCGTCAACGGCGTTGCGGCCACCGGTGGTCTGGAGTTCGCCCTCGCGTGCGATGTACTGATCGCGTCCGAACGGGCTCGCTTCGTCGACACCCATTCACGGGTCGGGGTGTTGCCGGGCTGGGGGCTGACATCCCGATTGCCGGAGGCGGTCGGCCGGGGTTTCGCGCGCCGCATGAGCTTGTCCGGGGAGTTCGTCGATGCCCAGACGGCGCTGCGGGTCGGTTTGGTGACCGAGGTGGTGGCCCATGATCAGCTGATGGCCTCGGCGATGGACCTCGCGGTGTCCATCGCCGGGAGTGACCAGCTCGCGGTGCGGACCATGCTCGACTCGTACCGGCGTGCCGAGGATCATCTCGTCGGTCCGGCGCTCGATGCGGAGCACTCCACCTCGGTGGAATGGATGGCGGGTTTCGACCCTGCTCGGGTGGCCGACCGTCGGTCCGGCATCGTCGAGCGTGGCCGGGTCAACAACAGCTGATCGACGGGGGCGGCAGTCCCGCTGTCGTATCGAACTCATGTTCGATAAACTCTGTGAGTGGGCTGGGATCAAGGGCCTCCGACATGGTCGGAGATGGAGCGGGTGCTCGCGGGCCGAGCGCCCGGGAACGCCGACCGGCCAGGCACCGAATTCGGCCCGGATCTCAGCGAATGGGCACCGTTTCCCGGCGACGGGGGTGACAGTCCGGCGTGGTCGCGCAAGCGCGGCGCCTATCAGGCCGAGGACATCTCCCGTGGTTCCTCGGCGGTGTCCTACGCCGAACTCCACGCGCACAGTTCGTACAGCTTCCTCGACGGTGCGTCGATGCCGGAAGAGCTGGTCGAGGAGGCGCAACGACTCGGTCTCCGCGCCCTGGCCGTCACCGATCACGACGGGTTCTACGGCATCGTGCGCTTCGCCGAGGCGGCCCGCGAGTTCGAGATGCCGACCGTCTTCGGCGCCGAGTTGTCGCTGGAGCCCGACGTCGCTCGGACGGGTCAGAACGATCCGCCGGGAGAGCATCTGCTGGTCCTCGCCCGGGACGGTGAGGGCTATCGGCGCCTGTCCCGGATCATCGCCGCCGCGCACATGGTCGCCGGGGAGAAGGGGCTGCTCCGCTACGACCGCGACACCCTGGCCGGTGCCGGTGGCGGGCACTGGCTCATCCTCACCGGGTGCCGGAAGGGTGCTCTGCGACGCGCCCTCGATCGCGGCGGCATCCCGGCCGCCGAGCAGGCGCTGCGGGAACTGATCGAGACCTACGGCCACGGCAACGTCGTCGTCGAGCTGACCGCGCAGGGCATGGCCGACGACGACGAACGCAATGCGGTGCTCGCCGGCCTCGCCGCCGGTGCGGGCGTGCCGACCGTCGCCACCACCGGCGCCCATTTCGCCGCGCCGCGACGCCGGCGGCTGGCGATGGCGATGGCCGCCGTTCGGGCCCGCACCGACATCGACACCATCTCGGGGTGGATGCCCGGGGTCGCCGGAGCGCACCTGCGCAGCGGTGACGAGATGGCCCGGCTGCTGCCCGCGCATCCCGATGCCATCGACAACGCGGTGGGCATCGCCGCGGACTGCGCATTCCATCTGGGCCTCATCGCGCCGCAGTTGCCGCCGTTCGACGTTCCTGACGGTCACACCGAGGCGAGCTGGCTGCGCGAACTCACCATGACCCGGGCACGCCGTCGCTACGGCACACCGGCCGAACATCCGCAGGCCTACCGGCAGATCGAGCACGAACTCGCTATCATCGAGACGCTCACGTTCCCCGGTTACTTCCTCGTCGTCGCCGACATCGTCGACTACTGCAAGGACAACGACATCCTGTGCCAGGGTCGGGGGAGCGCGGCCAACTCGGCCGTCTGCTACGCCCTCGGCATCACCAACGTCGACCCGGTCGCCAACACGCTGCTCTTCGAACGGTTCCTGGCCCCCGAGCGCGACGGGCCGCCCGACATCGACATCGACATCGAATCCGACCGACGCGAGGAGGCCATCCAGTACGTCTACCGCCGCTACACCCGGGAGCGCAGCGCGCAGGTCGCCAACGTCATCACCTACCGAGGGAAGTCGGCGATCCGGGACATGGCCCGGGCGCTCGGCTATGCGCCGGGCCAGCAGGACGCCTGGGCCAAGATGCCCGACACGGCACCGACCGACGTCGCCGAGCTGGCCGGCGAGATCCTCGGGATGCCACGGCATCTGGGTATCCACTCCGGCGGCATGGTGATCTGCGACCGGCCGATCGCCGATGTCTGCCCCACGGAGTGGGCGCGGATGGAGAACCGCAGCGTCCTGCAGTGGGACAAGGACGACTGCGCCGCCATCGGGCTGGTCAAGTTCGACATGCTGGGCCTCGGCATGCTCTCCGCGCTGCACTACGCGATCGATCTGGTCGCCGAACACAAGGGGGTCGACGTCGACCTGGCCACCCTCGACCTCGGTGAACCGGCAGTGTACGAGATGCTCTGTCGCGCAGACTCGGTCGGCGTGTTCCAGGTGGAGTCACGTGCGCAGATGGCCACGCTCCCGCGGTTGAAGCCGCGCTGCTTCTACGACCTCGTCGTCGAGGTGGCACTGATCCGTCCCGGCCCCATCCAGGGCGGCTCGGTGCATCCGTTCATCAAGCGGCGCAACGGGGAAGAGCCGGTGACGGTCGAGCATCCGTCGATGAGCAAGGCGCTCGAACGCACCCTGGGAGTGCCGCTGTTCCAGGAACAGCTGATGCAGCTGGCCGTCGACGTGGCCGGCTTCGACGCCTCCGAGGCAGATCAGCTGCGCCGGGCGATGGGATCCAAGCGGTCGCCGGAGAAGATGGAACGTCTGCGGCAACGCTTCTACGAGGGGATGGAGAACCTGCACGGCATCACCGGGGACATCGCCGACCGCATCTTCGAGAAGATGGCAGCGTTCGCCAATTTCGGTTTCCCGGAGAGTCATTCGCAGAGTTTCGCGTCACTGGTGTTCTACTCGTCGTGGTTCAAGCTGCATCATCCGGCGGCATTCTGCGCCGCGTTGCTGCGGGCTCAGCCGATGGGCTTCTACTCGCCGCAGACCCTGGTTGCCGACGCCCGGCGACACGGCGTCACGATCCATCGTCCCGACATCAATGCCTCACTCGCGCACGCCACCCTGGAGAACGAGGGTCTCGACGTCCGGTTGGGTCTCGACGGGGTGCGCGGGGTCGGGGAGGAGGCGGCGCAGCGCATCGTCGAACGGCGGTCCGACGGCCCGTACCTCGACATCACCGATCTCTCTCGCCGCGCCGGGCTGACGACCAAGGAACTCGAGGGGCTCGCCGGCGCCGGCGCCTTCGACGGGTTCGGCCTCAGCCGGCGACAGGCCCTGTGGGAGGCGGGGGCCGCCGCGACGGTGCGTGACGATCAGTTGGCCCTGGAGTCGGCGCAGGCGACCCCCACACTCCCGGGACTGTCCGACGTCGAACTCGCGGCCACCGACGCCTGGGCCACCGGGATCACACCCACGTCGTACCCGACACAGTTCCTGCGCCCCCGGCTCGACGCGATGGGCGTGCTGGCCGCCGACCGACTGCTGTCGGTGCCCGACGGTTCGCGGGTGCTGATCGGTGGTGCGGTGACCCACCGCCAACGACCCGCCACCGCGTCCGGGGTGACCTTCATCAACCTCGAGGACGAGACCGGGATGGTCAACGTGGTGTGCTCGGTCGGCCTGTGGGCGCGGTACCGTGTACTCGCCCAGACGGCGCCCGCACTGCTGGTCCGCGGACGGGTGCAGAACGCCGAAGGTGCTGTGACCGTCGTCGCAGATCGTCTGCAACGCATGGATCTTCGGGTGGGAAGCAGATCCAGGGACTGGCAGTAGTGCTCGAGCAGAATCAGGGAAAGAGTCGATGCCGCAACAGGTCGTGGTGACCGTCAAACCGAAGAGCAGCAAGGGCCCGTTGGTCGAGACGGGGCCCGACGGCGCGATCATCGTCTACGTCCGCGAGCCTGCAACGGAGGGCCGGGCGAACAAGGCCGTCTCCGAACTGCTCGCCGCTCACCTCGGGGTTCCGAACAGCAGGATCGCGCTCATCGGCGGCGCCACGGCACGAACCAAGCGCTATCGCGTCGGCTGATCCTAGACAGCACCGGAAAAGCCGTGCTGCCGCCACGCCTCGTACACCACGATGCTCGCGGCGTTGGCCAGGTTGTGGGAACGACGACCGGCGAGCATGGGGATGCGCACCCGGTCGGTGACCTCGGGTTCGTCGAGGACCTCCGCGGGCAACCCGGTCGGTTCCGGGCCGAACAGCAGCACGTCACCGGGCCGGTAGTCGACGTCGGTGTGGTACCGCTCGGCGTGGGCGGTGAACGCGAACACCCGCTCCGGCTTCAGCGTCGTCCAGGCGGTCACCAGGTTGGGATGAACCGTGACATTGGCCATCTCGTGGTAGTCGAGTCCCGCGCGTTTCACCTGCGCGTCGGACATGGAGAAACCGAGCGGTTCGATGAGGTGGAGTTCGCACCCCGTATTGGCGGCCAGCCGGATCGCATTGCCCGTGTTCGGCGGGATGCACGGCTGGTAGAACATGATTCGGAACATGATGGTGTCAGCGTAGTCGGTGCCGTACGAAGCGTATTCCACTCGATCCCGCCCCTCACACCGCCAACGCGGTGTTGGCCCCGCACAGCACGATGCACAGCGTCGAATCCGGTTGCGGCCGAATCTGTCCCGAGGTCACACCGGCGACGGCCGTGGCGGTGCCGTGTTCGACGAGGATGCGATGGGAGTCCCAGAGCATCCGTCGCGCCGCGATGATCTGGTCGTCGGTCACGATGATGCTGCGGACGGCGGGGTTCTCGGCGACGGCATTCCAGCACAGGTCGCCGACCCGGGTCGCGCCGAGAGAGTCGGCGGCCACGCTCTCCAGTTCGACGGGCACGGGCGTCCCTGCGGCGAGTGCCTGGTGCAGGCACGAGGCACCGAGCGGTTCGACGCCGACGAGGTGATCGCCCGGGCGTAGCGTCGCGGCGAGGCCGGCCAGCAGTCCGCCACCACCGACACAGACGACGGTCGTGAGTGGCCCGGGCACGTCGTCGATGAGCTCGAGACCGATCGTGCCCGCGCCGGCGACGATGTCCGGTAGATCGTAGGCGTGGAGCGCCAGTGCGCCCGTCTGATCTGCGAGCTCCTCGGCCGCGTCGGCGGCCTCGGAGTAGCGCCGTCCGATGAGGTGGACCCGCGCACCCGCCGTGCGCAGCGCGTCGATCTTGACCGGCGGTGCCGTCTCGGGGATCACCACGGTGACCGGGACGCCGACGATTCGCGCCGCGACCGTCGCGCCGAGCGCGGCATTGCCGCCGGAGGCGACGAGCACACCGGCGTCGGTCAGGACCCCTTGGTCACGGGCATGGAGGGTCGCCCACAGACTGCCTCGCGGTTTGAAACATCCGCCGAGCTGGGTGTACTCGAGTTTGAGGGCCACGTCGACCGGGCCGTCGACGGTGTCGATGACCGTGCGCAGCATCGGCGTGCGTCGGAGATGGGGAGTGATCGCCGCGCGGGCGAGGTCGACGTCTACGGGTACCACGGTCACCACCCCGACCCTAGCGATGCCCGGCTGTGCATGACGCGTCCGTCCGTCGATGTCGGTTTACGCGGGCACGAGTGGAAGAATGTCGGCGTGACCGCGATACGACTCGATGGGAAGACCACGCGCGACGAGATCTTCGCTGATCTGGCCGAACGGGTGGAGAAGCTCCGGCTGGCGGGTGTCACCCCTGGTCTCGGAACCGTTCTGGTCGGCGATGACCCGGGTTCGCACTCCTACGTCAAGGGCAAGCACGCCGACTGCGCGCGCATCGGTGTCGCGTCGATCCGCAAAGATCTCCCGGCCGACGCCACGACCGAACAACTCAACGCCGCGATCGACGAACTCAACGCGGATCCGGCCTGCACCGGCTACATCGTGCAGTTGCCGCTGCCCCGGCACCTCGACGAGAACGCCGCGCTCGAGCGGATCGATCCGCTCAAGGACGCCGACGGACTCCATCCGATCAATCTTGGGCGGCTGGTCCTGGGCAAGGAATCGACGCTGCCCTGCACCCCGCGCGGCGTCATCCACCTGCTGCGCCGCTACGACGTCCCGCTGGCCGGAGCCCGGGTCACCGTCGTCGGGCGCGGCGTCACCATCGGCAGGCCCATCGGTCTGCTCCTCACCCGCCGCAGCGAGAACGCCACGGTCACCCTGTGCCACACCGGGACCACCGATCTCGCGTCCGAGATCGAACGCGCCGACATCGTGGTCGCCGCCGCGGGTGTGCCGCACCTCATCACCGCGGACATGGTCAAGCCAGGTGCCGCGGTGGTCGACGTGGGGGTCAGCCGCACCGACGAGGGTCGTCTCGTCGGCGACGTACATCCCGACGTCTGGGACGTCGCCGGCCACGTGTCACCGAACCCCGGCGGCGTGGGACCGCTGACGCGAGCGTTCCTGCTCGTCAACGTTGTCGAACGCGCGGAGCAGACGCTCGCCTCCGGGGGTGGCGGCGACGCGTGACCCGAGACGAGCACCCGAGTGAGTCCGCTCACTCCCAGCCGCGTGGTGTGGACAACTCCCGCCCGGGAGGCCGGACCCGCGCTTCCGCCGACCGCACCCGCCTCCGGGAGATGCTCGTCCAGCTCCCGTATCTGCTGGTGATGGTGGGTGTGCTCGTCGCGGCACTGCTCGTGATGTTCGATCGCTGGCGGCGTGGTTCGTTCGTCTTCGGGGCGGCGCTGCTCGTGGGCGCCGTACTACGAGCTTTCATACCGTCGTCGCAAGCCGGATTGCTGCAGGTCAGGGGTAAGACGTTCGACGTCACGGTGATGGCGACGGTCGGCGGTGTGATGCTGTGGCTGGCGGCGTCGATCGACTCTTTGGGCACGGATTGATTACAATAGAGACCTGAGCGTGACCTGACGGCCAGTCGTCCGCTCGACCAGGCACTTTCCGCTGCCCTGCCGCAGACGCACCGACCGCTGGAGTTTGTATCACTGCATCACCAACCGACGACACCGTGAGCGAAGTGACGTCCATGGGCGTGTCAGCAGGTGCTGGCATGATCCACTACGTCCTCCTGACGCGTGACGATCTCGGTCGCAGTGTGGTCGACTCGCGCGTCATCGACGTCGACCCCACCGACGGTCTCGATCCGGCCGGTCGCGTCAACGCCGGCATCGACGTGATGCTGTCCGCAGCCCGCGAGTCCGCGACGAGGGTGGGACCCATCGGGGTGGCCGCACGCACGGGCAGTCAGCGCCGACAACTGCGTTCGAGGGGCAGCGGCCCCCGCCGCCAGGTCCGCCTCGCCGGCGAGGACGAGGCCGTTCTGGCCTACCTCGCCGACACCGGGGAGGTCGACCGCTTCACCGCCGCGGTCGTCGTCGACTGCGGCGACACCGGTATGTCTCTCTACACCGTCGACCCCCGCGAGGGCCGGATCGGCAATCCCGAACACTCGACGGTTCTGAGCGGCCGTCGCCTGGACCGATCCATCGTCGACCAGCTGACCGCGGACAACCCGGCCCTCGGTGAAGCCGGCCGCACCCGGGCCGATCGCAGCGAGTTGCGCAGCGCCTGCCGGACCGCGAAGGAAGAGATCTCCTACGGCGGGACTTCGTCCGCGGCCGAGTCCGTGGTGGCGGTCTCGGCGGGCGCGGGGCGCGTGACGCTGTCGGCGGCGCATGTCGAGCAGGCGATCGAGCCGATGATCCGGGACGCGAGAGAGGTGTTCACCCGGTACATCGACGCCGCACGATCGCGCGGCGTACGGCCGGACGCAGTGATCTTCATCGGCGGCCTCGCCAACCTTCCCGCGGTGCGCACGATCGCATCTGGGCATGATCTGGAAGTTGTCGGTCCGACCGCTCCGGAACTGGTCGTGGCCACCGGCGCAGCCCTGCTTGCGCTCCAGAGTTATTCGGGCGCAGCGCGTCTGGCGTTCATCGGCGGCAAACCGCAACGTGAGTGGCTCTCCGCGACACCCATCGCGGTCGCCGGAGCCGTCATCGCCGCCACGCTCATGACGATCTACGCGGTGAGCTCGTCATTCGCGGATCGTCCGGCCGTTGATCCGCAGCCCTCGGTCAGCAGCAGCGTGCCACCGGCCGCGGCGACCAGTGACAGCGACCCGCCGGTCGCCCCGAGACCCCCCTCGCAGCCGATCACCCGGATTCCGGATGAGCCCGTCGAGCCGACCGTCGTGGCCCCTGTCCCGACCCAACAGCCCATGCCGCAGACCGGCTGGAACGATCCGCCGGCCTGGGCGACCACGGAGTTGCCGCCGACCCGCCCGTCGACGAGCACCAGCACCCGCACGCTGTCGCCGTTCCCGTGGCCGGAGTTGCCGTTCCCGCCCGGATCGACGCCGACGATCCCGCCGGAACTGTTGCCGCCGGGTTTCCTCCCGCCGAGCGCCGCGCCCACGCCTCCGCCTCCGACGTATACGACGCCGACGCCGGAGTCTCCGCGCACCGGTTCGGCACGGCCGAGCAGCACGCGCGCCCAGGGGGCGACCCAGGCGCCGTCGGTGCCCGACTCAGGGCAGCCCGCTGATCGGGGCGGGGAGTCGGCACCGCAGATCCCGCCGTCGCCTCAGCCCAGCAGTCCGGTGCCCACGGTTCCCGCGCCGCGCTGACGAGAGGTCGCCGACGGCCGGATCGGGACGCCCTCAGGCGTCGCGTCGCGCGAGTTCGACTGTGCGCTTGAGCAGATCGCTGATGGCGTCGAACTCGGTCAGGAAGCCGTCGTGACCGGTGTCGGAGTGGACGACCTGGAGGCCGCCGACGCAGTTGCCCAGCTCCTCGGCGAGTTCGACCTGGAGCCGGATCGGGTAGAGGCGGTCGGAGTCGATTCCCCCGACGATCACCGGAACGGTGCATGCGTTGAGCGCCTTGGCTACTCCGCCGCGACCGCGACCGACATCGTGATGGTTGAGGACCTCGGTGAGGACGACGTAGCTCGCCGGGTCGAAGCGCGACATCAGCTTCGACGCCTGATGGTCGAGGTAGCTCTGCACCGCGTAGCGCCCGCCGGTCAGCGGATTCTCGTCGCCCTGGGCGTCGTTCGCGAATCGGCTGTCGAGCTCGGGCTCGCTGCGATACATGAGATGGGCGATTCGACGAGCGATTCCCATGCCCTGCAACGGGGTTCGTCCAGTGCCGTGATAGTCGCCACCGCGCCAGTCCGGGTCGGCCTTGATCGCGGCGATCTGAGCGGACTGGATACCGATCTGGTCCGCGGTCGCGCGGGCGCCGACGGCGAGGACGAGTGCACTGCGCACCCGGTCGGGGTACTCGATGACCCACTCGAGGGCGCGCGCACCACCCATCGACCCGCCGAGAACCGCACCGACGCTGGTGATTCCGAGGCGATCGAGCAATGCCACCTCGGCGCGTACCTGGTCGAGTACGGTGATCTGCGGGAAACGAGAACCCCACGGACGGCCGTCGGGGGCGATGGAACCCGGGCCGGTGGACCCCTTGCATCCCCCGAGGACGTTGGCGGAGATGACGCACCACTCGTCGGTGTCGATGGCCTGCCCGGGCCCGATCAACCCGTCCCACCATCCGGCCGAGTCGTGATCGGCGTCGGCGGGTCCGGTGACATGCGAGTCACCCGTCAGCGCATGGAGAGTGAGGATCACGTTGTCGCGGGACGGCGACAACGTCCCCCAGCGCTGGAACGCCAGGGTGACGTCGTCGATCCGTGCTCCGCTGTCGAGAGGCAGCGATCCGATCGGGATGCCGACGAGTTCCCCGTCCGGGAGAGACTCCCAATCGGGCTGATCAGACGCTGTCGCGTTCAGGTCGATACTCACCGACAAAGCTGCCTCACCTGTTTCACTTGGCCGCCGCGAATCCCTGTTCGAGGTCGGCCAGGATGTCGTCGATTCCCTCGATGCCCACGGCCAGTCGGACCAGTCCGGGGGTCACGCCCGCGGCGAGTTGCTCCTCGGGGGTCAACTGACTGTGCGTGGTCGAGGCCGGGTGGATCACCAGCGAGCGCACGTCGCCGATGTTGGCGACGTGGCTGTGCAGGCTGAGCGCGTCGACGAACCTCTTGCCGGCGTCCACGCCGCCGGTGATCTCGAAGGCGATGATCGCGCCCTGACCCTTGGGGGCCAGTTCCTGGCCGCGCTTGTACCAGGGGGAGGACTCCAGGCCGGCGTACGCCACCGACTCGACCTGGCCGTGTCCCTCGAGGAAGGCGGCGACCTTCTGCGCGTTGGCGACATGGCGCTCGATGCGCAGGCTCAGGGTCTCCAGGCCCTGCGCGAGGAGGAACGCGTTGAACGGTGCGATGGCCGCACCCGTGTCACGCAGCCACTGCACGCGGGCCTTGAGTGCGAACGCGGGCGCCCCGAGGTCGGCGAAGACCGCGCCGTGGTAGCTGGGGTCCGGGGTGGTGAAACCGGGGAACAGGTCTTTCCCGTCGCGCTGGACACGCCAGTCGAAGGTCCCGCCGTCGACGATGACGCCGCCGATCGCCGTGCCGTGGCCGCCGATGTACTTGGTGGCCGAATGCACGACGATGTCGGCCCCGTGGGCCAGCGGATTGATCAGGTACGGCGTGGCGACCGTGTTGTCGATGATCAGCGGTACGCCGTTGCGGTGGGCGACCTCCGAGATGCCGGGGATGTCCAGGATCTCGTTGTTGGGGTTGGAGATCGACTCACCGAAGAACGCGCGGGTGTTGTCCCTGACCGCGGCCTGCCACGACGCCGGGTCCTCGGGATCGTCGACGAACGTGACCTCGACGCCCAGCTTCGGCAGCGTGTAATGGAAGAGATTGAAGGTGCCGCCGTACAGGCGCGGGCTCGACACCACGTGGCCGCCGGTCTCGACGATGTTGAGGATCGCGTAGGTCTCCGCGGCCTGGCCCGATGCCACGAGCAGCGCGGCGACGCCACCCTCGAGTGCGGCGATCCGCTGCTCGACGGCATCCTGGGTCGGATTCATGATGCGGGTGTAGATGTTGCCCGGCTCGGCGAGCCCGAAGAGGTTCGCGGCGTGCTGTGTGTCGTTGAAGACGTACGACGTCGTCTGGTAGATCGGCAGCGCCCGCGCGTTCGTCACCGCATCGGCGGCCTGTCCGGCGTGGATCTGCTTGGTCTCGAAGCTCCAGTTGTCCACTGGGGAGGTGCCGTCGGCGGAAGTGCCGTCAGGGGCATCAGACATGGCGATTGATCACTTTCTACGGTCGGCAGGGCCAACTCGACCCTGGTGGGGTCCGACCTTCGGACCCGCGCTTGCCGGGGATCGTCGCTGCGATCCCACAACCCGGTCATCACCCGGAGCACCCCACCGCGGATGGAGGGTTGCCGATCAGCCAGCCGGGGCTTGACGCTGATGCTCATGACCTGGCGACAAGGATATAACACGGATGTGAGTGCCGGAGAACCGTCCCGGTCAGGCCGCGTCCAACACTTTCCAAGCGCGGTCCGAAGGTGGCATGAGCTGTCCTCCGACCGAGTGAAATCATGTGTGGTCAGATGCATAGTGCCTGGTCACGGTCGTTAGCGTCCCTCAGCGTGCTGTCGGTTTCACCGTCGCAGATCTAGCGTTCGGACCAGCCCCGGCTGCGTCGGAGGATTCCGATCGGGTGGTCCGGGTTCGCACAGGAGCGCCCCATGGCCGCGATCGCTCGTCTCCGAACCCGACGGACCTCGCTCACGATCGCCGCTCTGACTGCCCTGGCGGTCGCGGCAGCTCTCAGCCTGTCCGGGGCCCCTCCCGCGACGGCCGCCGAATGCAGCGACTCGGGCGCGGTCATCATCGTGGCCGGGACCAACGACCCGGAGAGCGCCCATCTCGTCGGTGTGAAGCAGCGCTACACCGGCAAGGTGCCGACGGTGGAGAACGGCGAGGTGGTCATCGAGGACGACCCGGGGAGTCCCTATCTCGCCGCGCCCAAGGACGTGATCCACGTCGACTACCCGACCACGCTCTGGCCGCTCGGTGCCGCCGGATACGACGACAGCACCGGACAGGGCAGGAGTGCGACGGCATCGGCGATCGCCGGCTATCAGCAACGATGCGGGGCAGGCGCCGACATCGTGGTCGCAGGCTATTCGCAGGGTGCCCGCGTCGCCGGTGACGTACTCGCCGACATCGGGAACGGTCGCAACGTCGAGCAGGTCGTCGCGACCGACGAGAACGGCGACGTCATGCTCGACGAGCAGGGCAATCCGGTTCTGGTGGACATCGTGACGGGGAACATCTCCGGCGAGCTGTACGCGGATCCCCGCCGCTCCGGCGACAAGACCGGCCGCGGTATCGAGTTGTCGTTGATCGGGATCATCCCGGGTCTGACGATGGCAGGGGCACGAGGTGCGTCCGAGACCGACGGCGGGTTCGGAGACCTCGAGGGTCGGGTGGTGTCGGTCTGCATCGATGGCGATCCCATCTGTGACCTGCCGGATCCGATCCACGACCCGATCGGCGCGATCGACGGCCTGCTCGGCTACTTCACCAAGCACAACCTCTATCCGTTCCAGATGTATCGGGATCCGCGCACATCGACGTGGAACGACGGGCGGACCGTTCGCTGCGATCCGGGGACCGCGGTGTGCGTGGTCACCGCCGATTCCGCATTCGCCGAACTCGTTCAGGGGTGGGCGCGCGATCTGGGGTTTTCCGGTGACATCGGGGACTTCTTGTCCGGTCGTCCGACGATCGACCTGCCGTACGGCATCGAACTCGCGAACCTGCAGCCGGTGATCCGGCTCGTGCAGGACCTCCTGCCACCGCTGCCGAAGCTCGGATATGGCGCCTATCTGCCGGATCTGTTCGTCTTCGAGGACATCCTGCAGGGGATCCTGACGCTGTCGCCGGCGAGATTCGTCGACGGAGCCACCGCCCTTGCCGCGAGCCTCCGCAGCATCGTCCTGCTCCCGGTGAACTTCGTGCGGTACTGGGCGGGAACGATCGTCGGACCGGTGGCGCCACAGGCCGGCACCGTCACGGTTCTCGCGGCGGATGCGTCGAGTCTGCGGTCGTCGACGTTCACGAGGCTCGCGACCGCAACCGGTGACGCCATCGAACCGGTTCGGGTCGAACCGGCCACCGGATCCGACGACCCGGTGGTGCCGTCACCGGCCCCGGGCGACCCGACCGCCGACACTCCCGGGGGACCCGCCGGCACCGACGACGCGAGCGGTGTCGAGGCGCCCGACGAGGATCCCGCCCCGGCGCCCGTCCGCGACGAGGTCCCGGCCGCCACCGATCCGTCGTCGGGCGAGCTGTCCGAGGACGAACCGGCCGGGGCGGAACCGGCCGGGGAGGAGCCGGCCGGGGAGGAACCGGCGGGGGACGAGCCGCCCGGAGACGATTCGGAGGCGGCCGACACGGCCCCGGCGGGAGGCGGGTCCGGGGGCGGCGGCGCCGAGGCCGGCAGCTGATCCGGGGCGCACGGTCGCGGCGCCCGACTGCGACCCGGCCGATGCGATGATCGCGCGGGCAGGGGGGTGTGAATGAACTCACCGCCGGGTCCGGAATCAGGGCCTCCCGGACACGGTTGGCATCAACCGTGTCTGACGCTCTTTCCACCACCGATGCCCCGGCCGACGTCTCGCTGACGGATCGGCTCGCCGCTCCGGAGGTCCACCGTCCCGAGGGGGCCGTCTCGGTCGGCGTGTCCCGCCGGGTACGTCGCTGGACGATTCTCGCCCTCGCGCTCGGCGGTTTCGGGATCGGTACGACCGAGTTCGTCGCGATGGGTCTGCTGCCCAACATCGCCGGCTCGCTCGGAGTGTCCGAACCGACTGCCGGACATGTCATCTCGGCGTACGCGATGGGTGTGGTGGTGGGGGCTCCGCTGATCGCGGCGCTCACCGCGAGGATGTCTCGACGCACGTTGCTCATCGGTTTGATGGTGGCGTTCACCGTGGGCAACCTGGCCACGGTTCTCGCGCCGGACTACGGGCTGCTGCTGGTGGCGAGGTTCGTGGCCGGTCTGCCGCACGGCGCCTACTTCGGCGTCGCGGCGCTGGTCGCCGCTCACCTCGCGGGCCCGCGGAATCGCGCCAAGGCCGTGGGGCAGGTGATGCTCGGTCTGTCGGTTGCCAACGTGTTCGGCGTGCCGGCCGCCGCCTGGCTCGGGGAGACCTTCGGCTGGCGGTCGGCGTTCGCGATCGTCGTCGTCATCGGGGTCGCCACCGTCATCGCACTGATGCGCGCCCTTCCGGCGCTCACCGGGATGAAGACCACCGATCCGCTCACCGAGCTCGGTGCACTCAAGCGGTCCCAGGTCTGGTTCACCCTCGTCATCGGGACCGTCGGATTCGGCGGGATGTTCGCGTTCTACACGTATCTGAACTCGGCGTTGACCACTGACACCGGGCTGTCGGTGTCGGTCGTGCCCTTCGCGCTCATGCTGTACGGACTGGGCATGGTGACCGGCAACTTCGTCGGCGGCTACATCGCCGACCGCAGCGTGTCGGTGGCGATCCTCGGTGGCCTCGCCGCCAGCGCCCTATCGCTCGGCGCGTTCGCGGTGCTGGCTGAGAACGCCTGGGCAGCGCTGTTTCTCACGTACATGGTGGCGCTCACCGGTACGGCGATGCTGCCCGCGCTGCAGACCAGGCTGATGGATGTGGCTGCTGACGCGCAGACCCTGGCCGCCGCGTTGAACCATTCGGCACTCAACATCGCCAACGCGGCCGGCGCGCTGCTCGGTGGTGTGGTGGTCAGCGCAGGCTACGGGTATCTCGCACCGTCGGTCGTCGGGGTGTTGCTCGCGCTGGCCGGCATCGCGGTCACCGTGGTGGCCCTTGCGACGTCGCGGCGCCGGCCGGTCGGATCCTGACCGAACGCGTGGGTCAGCTGTTGGTCGGCGGTGTGGCGATGGTCTTCGAGAGATAGAGCTGCTCGCCGAGTTTGTTGATCAGCTCGAGCTGGGTTTCGAGGTAGTCGATGTGTTCTTCCTCGTCGGCGAGGATCTGCTCCAGGAGGTTCGCACTCGTGATGTCACCCTTGGACCGGCACAACGCGATTCCGGGGCGGAGTCGTTCCACGACCTCGACCTCGATCGCCATATCCGATTCGAACTGCTCGCGGATCGACTGTCCGATACGCAGCGGCAGCAGGCGCTGGTAGTTGGGGAGGGCATCGAGGAACAGGATTCGATCGGTCAGGATCTCGGCGTGCGTCATCTCTTCGATCGACTCGGCCCGGGTCTTGGCCGCGATCTCGGTCAGCCCCCAGCTCTGCTGCATCTTCGCATGCAGGAAGTACTGGTTGATCGCCGTGAGCTCACTGGTGAGCTGTTCGTTGAGCAGTTCGATGACCTCGTCGTCGCCACGCATGTGTCAGCCTCCGGTTCGCCGTGAATGTCCGGTCGAACCGTAACACGACAAAACCCCCCGCGCGTCGTGTCGCGCGAGGTTCGTCGGGTCGGCTGTCAGGTCATGCAGCGGTCGTCGCGGTTGACGCCCTTTCGCTCAGGATGTCGTGCAGTTGGTCCAGACAGGTTCCGCAGCCTTCGCCCGCGCCGCATCGGTCGCTGATCGCGTCGACGGTGTACGCACCTGCGTCGCAGTGGGCGTGGACCTCGTCGACCGTCACGGCGCGGCATATGCAAACGAACATCTTCGGACTCACCTTCGTGCCTGGATTAGGCAATGCTTACATATCTTAGGGTGTCCGCACAAGGGTTGCCTTACCTCTATCTCGGCATGTGCGCCGTGGCCACGGCCGGCCGGGGCTGTCCGACCCGGTCCGTAGGATGTGGCCCCGTGCCACTCACGATCTCCACGGTGAACGTCAACGGAATCCGCGCAGCGGTGAAACATCGGTCGGAGGCCAACCGCGGCTTCCTGCCCTGGCTCGATCAGGCCGGACTGGAAGGGTCCGGGTTGGACGTGGTCCTGCTGCAGGAGGTCCGGGCCAGTGCGGAACTCGCCCGCGACGCCCTGGCGCCGGCGTTGGCCGAGGGCTGGCATCTCACGATGAGCGAGTCGGCCGTGAAGGGCCACGCGGGCGTCGGCGTGCTGACCCGGGGCGAACCCGCCGCGGTGCGGGTCGGGTTCGGGAGCGCCGAGTTCGACGAACTCGGGCGCTATGTCGAGGTCGACCTCGACACCGATCTGGGGCCGTTGACCGCCGCGAGCCTGTACCTCCCCAAGGGGGCCGCGCTCTCCGACGCCGCGAAGGACATCGCCAAACATGACGAGAAGGTCCGGTTCATGGCCGAGTTCGGCGACCATCTCGGCCGGCTCGTCCGTCGTCGCCGGCATGTCGTCGTCGGTGGCGACTGGAACATCGCGCCCGCCGAGGCGGACATCAAGAACTGGAAGGGCAATCTGAAGAGCCCCGGTTTCCTGCCACATGAGCGTGCGTGGGTGGCCGATCTGCTGGCGGCCGGGTGGCGCGACGTCATGCGCGAGCTGTTCCCCGACGACGCCGGTCCCTACTCCTGGTGGTCGTGGCGCGGAAAAGCCTTCGACAACGACTCCGGGTGGCGTATCGACTACCAGCTCACCAACAAGATGCTGGCCGGCCGCGCGACCAAGGCCGAGGTCGCACGTGCCGCGGCATACGACCTCCGCTGGTCCGACCATGCGCCGGTCACCGTGCGGTACGAGTGACGGGATCTGACAAACTGGGCGTCATGACCAGCGACGCAGAGCGCACCGGAGACCCGTCGGCCGGTGCGGTGCCGACCCGCCCGCGTGTGCTGTCGGGCATCCAGCCGACCAGCGATTCCTTCCACCTCGGGAACTATCTCGGCGCCGTCCGGCAGTGGGTGGCGTTGCAGGACGATTTCGACGCGTTCTACTTCATCCCCGACATGCACGCGCTGACCGTGCCGTTCGAGCCGAAGGTCCTGGCCGACCGCACCCGTCTGAGCGTTGCCCAGTTGCTCGCCGTCGGCGTGGACCCCGAGCGTTCCACCATCTACGTCCAGTCCCACATCCCCGAGATCGCACAGCTGACGTGGGTCCTGTCGTGCATCACCGGCTTCGGCGAGGCGAGCCGGATGACCCAGTTCAAGGACAAGTCGGCGAAGCAGGGCGTCGACGCGGCGGGTGTCGGCCTGTTCACTTATCCCATCCTGATGGCCGCCGACATCCTGGCGTTCGGAGTCGACCGGGTGCCCGTCGGGGAGGATCAGCGGCAGCACCTCGAACTCACCCGCGATCTCGCGCAACGCTTCAACTCCCGCTTCGGCAAGGTGCTCAAGGTGCCGCAGGCGCACATCGTCTCCGAATTCGCCAAGATCTACGACCTGCAGAACCCGACCGCCAAGATGAGCAAGTCCGCCGAGACCGACAAGGGTCTGATCAACCTGCTCGACGACCCCAAGCGTTCGGCGAAGAAGATCCGCTCCGCCGTCACCGACACCGGATCGGAGATCCGGTTCGATGTCGCCGAGAAGCCGGGCGTCTCCAACCTCCTGACCATCCAGTCGGCGTTGTCCGGCGTCGGCGTCGACGATCTGGTCGCCAAGTACGAGGGCAAGGGTTACGGCGATCTGAAGGTCGACACCGCGGAGGTACTCGCCGAGTTCGTGACCCCGCTACGGGGGCGCGTCGACGAATACCTCTCGGACCCGGCCGAACTCGACGCCGTCCTGGCCCGGGGCGCGGCCCGCGCTCGGACCGTCGCCTCCGAGACGCTGGCATCTGTCTATGACAAGGTGGGGTTCCTGGCGCCTGGCCGGTGACACCGGACCCGCAGGACGCCCGTACCGGGACCGAACAGGGACGGCCGGTCCCCGCGCTCCGACCAGGAAGGCCATTCATGACCTCCGCGCCAGACCCGGCGAAATCACCGGTGGACACCGCGAAATCGCCGGTGGACACCGCGAAATCGCCGGTGGACACCGCGAAATCGCCGGTGGACACTGCGAAGTCGGCGGTGGACACCGGGAAGTCGACCGTCGACAAGGCCAAGGCGGCCTTCGCGGCGGCGCGAGAGAAGTGGCCCGCCGTCGAGCATCTGGTGCAGACCGTCGAGCGCTACAACGATCGGCGCGGCAACGTGTACGCCGCAGCCATCAGTTTCAACGGCATCCTC
Organism: Gordonia sp. ABKF26; assembly: GCF_041103195.1. NCBI lineage: Bacteria > Bacillati > Actinomycetota > Actinomycetes > Mycobacteriales > Gordoniaceae > Gordonia > Gordonia sp. ABKF26. The sequence goes on along the minus strand of NZ_JBGCVZ010000003.1, from coordinate 4,112,313 downwards.
GCGCTCGTCCCGATCATCATGGTGGTGTTCTCGGTGGCGGCCTTCGTGCTCGCCAATCAGCCCCAGTTGCTGGAGGACCTGCAGAAGGCCATCGTCGAAGCCGCGCCGGGCAAGATGGGTGAGCAACTCAGTGAGGTCATCGACTCGGCGATCTCCTCGCGCGCCGCGGTCGGGATCGTCGGGCTGATCGGTGCCGCGTTCACCGGGATCGGGTGGATCTCCGGCGTCCGGGTGGCCTTCACCGAGATGTACGGAGGCCGCGTCGACCGCAACCCCGTGCTGTCGAAGGTGTGGGACCTCCTCACGTTCGCGTTGCTGGGTATCGCCTTCGCTGTGACGATGGCGCTGACGACCCTCGGCAACAGCGGCCTCACCACCACGATGCTCTCCTGGGTCGGACTCGACGACGCGTCGTGGGCCCCGGTCGTGGTGCGGGCGGTCGCCATCCTCGTGTCCGTCGTCGCCAGCTGGCTGCTCTTCACCTTCGTGCTCGCGCGGCTTCCGTTGGTGCCCTTGCCCATGACACACGCGATGAAGGCCGGCTTGATCATCGCGATCGCCTTCGAGCTGATGAAATCGCTTGGTGGACTGTACCTTCAGTCGGTCCTCAGTTCCCCGGCCGGGGTTGCGTTCGGCCCGATCCTCGGTGTCTTCGTCTTCGCGTATCTGGCGTCGCGGATCGTCCTGTACGCCACCGCCTGGTGTGCGACCGACCCCATCAACAGCTCGTATCAGGTGGTCGAGGAGCCCGACGCGGAACTCCGGCGGCCGGTGGTGATCTCGCCGACCGTCGAGGTGAACCCGGCGCCCCGGGCCGGTGCGCTCGCGGCCGCCGCCGGTGTGGGCGCGGCAGTCGCCGCGCTCGTCGGAGTCCTCCGGCGACGCTGACACCCGGTCCGGGCCGGTCCGAGCCGGGATCTCGTGCCGCGAGTCAGCGCCGGCCGGCGAGTCGCAGGCCGAGCAGCATCAGGATCACCGCCACGAGCGCGGCCACGAGTCCGATCAGAACCTGGACGGAAGTGGACGACGCTCGATCGGAACCCGTTGCCGTGGCTCGCTTCTCGGTCTGTGGGTCGGGCGGTGACGACGACGCCCCGTCCGGTGACGACGTCCGCTCCGGCGACGACGGTTCGACGAGGTGGCCCACGGAGATGGTGGGGTCGGTCCGGAATCCGTAGTCGAACATCGACGCGGCCTGATCCCAGTACAGGTCGCCGTCGACGGACAGGCCGAACATCTGCACGATGACCACCGTCCGGCCGTCCCGTTCGGCGGCTCCGACGAACGTCTTGCGCGCGTCGTCGGTGTAACCGGTCTTGCCGCCGATGATCCCCGGATAACCGTCGAGGAGAAGGCGATTGGTGCTGTACATGTCGTAGGCCGGGTGATCCTTGTCGCCCGGCACGTCGGGGCGCCGCGGATATCCCGGAAAGCGGTAGGTGCGCAGCGCGATCATCTCGCGGAACGTCGGTTCGGCCAGTGCGGCGCGGAAGAACAGCGCCAGGTCGTAGGGTGACGACGACATTCCGGCGGCGTCGAGGCCGGACGGGCTCGCCGCTCGCGTGTCCTGCGCGCCGAGCAGTTCCGCCCGATCGTTCATCTTCTCCAGAGCCGCGTCGACGCCGCCGAGCTGACGCGCGAGGGCGTGCGCGCAGTCGTTTCCCGACACCAACAACAGGCCCGTGAGCAGATCGCGCACGGTGTAGACACCCCCGGGCCCCATACCGCAGGAGTCGCCCTCGGCGGTCCAGTCCTCGGGGGTCGGTTCGACGCGTGCGGCGAGGTCGAGTTCGTCGAGGACGACGAGGGCGAGCAGCACCTTGATCGTCGATGCCGGCCGGTAACGGCCGTGGGGGTCCTTGGCGGCGATGACCCGCCCGGACCCGAGGTCGGCGATCAACCAGCCGGCCGAGGTCAGGCGCGGCGGAACAGGTCCCGCGGCGGGATCGGCGACGACGCCGCAGCCGGCGAGTTCGTCACCGCCGACGGCCGGCGACGGAACCGGCAGGGGAGTGGGGGTCGGCGAACCGGGCGCGACGACCTCGGATTCGTCGACGGCGGGCGGCGTCGCGACCTTGTGTGGGCAGTGTTCGGTGGCCGGAGTGGTGATGGCCGGTGGCGGCGGGGCCGGCGGCGGGACGGCGACCGCGGGCTCGGTACCGACGACCAGGCCCACGAGCCCGAAGGTGAGCACGGCGACGAGAGCGCACGCGGTACGACGAGTCCACGTCGAGGTCATCGGCCGCACGTTACCAGCGGGAGCGCCCGTTGCCGACGACCTCGTGCAGCCATCGCCGCATCACCGCATCCGCCATCGGTGCGGTCACGCTCTCGGTGGCCGCCGCGTCGGCGGGGAACCGATCGGTGGCGGGTTCGCCGAGTACCTCGACCACCGAGGACCGCGAATCCGGATGTGACAGCCAGTCGCCGACGAGCTCGCCGCCGGCCTCGAGGTGGAACTGCACGCCGTAGCAGTTGTCCACGCGGAACAGCTGAGCGACGCAGGTTTCCGACGATGCGAGCAGTGTCGCCCCGGGCGGCAGGGTGAAGGTGTCGAAATGCCACTGCACAGTGTCGATCTCGCGGGGTGTGGGTGCCGTGACCGCACCGCCCCACACCGGATCGGCCATACCCGCGTCGTTCAGGATCACGCGGTGCACGCCGAGTTCCGGTGCGTCACCGGTGTACACCTCGCCGCCGAGCGCCGCGGCCAACATCTGCGCACCCAGGCAGACGCCCCAGATGGGCATTCCCCGGTCCCGGGCTCGACGCAACAGGTCGAGTTCGTCGCCGATCCATGGGATACGGCCCGCGTCACCCAGGCCCATCGCGCCGCCCAGAACGACGATGGCGTCGAAACCCGTCAGATCGACCGACGCGGACTCGCGCCAGATCCGTAGCGTGGTCGTCTCGGTGGTGTCGTACAACGCGGGCCCGTATGCGCCCGGCGGCTCGGACTCCGCATGCCGGATCTCCAAGACCCGCAGCCGCTCCGGCGGCTCGATCCGCTCTGTTCTGGTGCTCATGACGAGAGCAAGCGTACGGCCGCGGCGGCCATTCCTCTCGTCGACGCGGTCGGGAGTGGATCGAGCCGGGGGGTGCACAGCGCCGGGATCAACCGGTGCGACACGAGCTCGTGGGGCGCGGGCCGTCTGCGGTGTGGTCGGCGGCGTGCTCGCCGTCGATCCGGATCTCGCATCGGGAGAGGCGACCGCCGGACTGGAACAGGGCGTCGACCGGCACATCGCCCGCGGCTCTCGTGTACACCAGGGACGCCGTCCAGTTGCCCTCCGAATCCCGTTGCAGAAGTGGGACATCGGACTGTGTCCGCAGTCGGCCGTCCGCGTCGGTCCAGGCAACGGCGCCGTTGTGCTGCTGGTCGGAGGTCAGGATGATCGTGATCCGTTGGGTGTCGGTGGTGGGTGCTGCCGCGGCCGGGGTGAAGACCAGAAGGCAGGCGAGCACACTCACCGCGAACGTCAACAGCAGCCGAAACAACAGGGCGCGGGCCATGGGGAACTCCGTTCGATGTGCGAGAGCCGATCCGGCGACCGTCCGGTCGTCCTCGGTCTCTCTTCGACGCATCGAGCGCCGGATCGGTTCCCTCGGAGTGCGGGCCTGTCCCTGCGTCAGGTGGTGACCGTCAGCGGCAGCGTGGTGAAACGGCGGACGAGAACCCCCGGCTCCCAGTGCGTCTGCCCCAGATCGATGCGGAAGGTCGAGGTGGAAGTCAGCAGATGCTCTGTCGCGAGTCGCGCCTGGAGCCGCGCCAGTGCGGCCCCGACACACAGATGCAGACCCTTGCCGAATGCGAGGTGCGACCTCCGGGCCGCCGGATCGAGGTCGATCGCAGCGGGGTCGTCGAAATGGGCCGGGTCGCGGTTGGCTGCACCCCACATCAGGAAGACGTGCGAACCGGCCGGAAGCCGCGTGTTGCCGAGCGTGGTGTCGGCGACGACGTGCCGGAAGTGGCCACGGAACGGGGTCTCGAGTCGCAGTGCCTCCTCGACGAACACCGGGATGAGTTCGGGGTCCCGGCGCAGACGATCGACGACCTCGGGATGACGGTCCAAGAGCCAGACGACACTGTTGAGCAGACTCGTGGTGGACTCGGCGCCCGCGGCCACCAACTGGAACAGGATCATCACGGCCGACTCGTGGTCGAGGCCACCCGCCGCGACGCGGGCGGCCACCTCGGCCAACGCAGTCCGCGCGCCAGACCCGCTCGCTTCGCTCCCGGCGCCGGTGTCATTCGGCCCGCTCGCTCCGCTCCCGGCGCCGGTGTCATTCGGCCCGCTCGCTTCGCTCCCGGCGCCGGTCAACGCCGCTGACAGATACCCCGTCAGCTCGCCGACCGCCGCGGTCGCCGTCGTCAGCTGCTCCGGCGTGATGACGCCGTCGATCAGGACATTGGTCGCGATCGCCCACCGGGTGAGTGCGGCACGGTGGTCGGCCGGGAATCCGAGCAGCTCGCACGCGACCGCCATCGGAATCCGTTGTGCCACAGCGCTCACCCAGTCGATCCGACCGTCGTGCAGATTGGCGCTCCAGGATCGCTCGAGGTGCCCGCGGATGGTCGGCTCCAGCTCTCGGATCCGCGCCGGCGAGACCGACGTCATCGCGAGCTTGCGATGATCCCGGTGGCGCGCACCGTCGGCGGTCGCGAGGACGTGCACCGCATCACCCAGACCCGCGACCGGGAACTCCGAGACCGAGCCGTCGCCGTGCCACACCATCGTGGCGGTCAGGTTCGACGAGAAGTCCTCCGGGCGGCGGACCGCGTCGGCGATGAGATCCCAGGAGCCGACGGCGAAGAACGAGGAGTCGCCGATGCGCTGTACCGGGGAGTCGGTGTGAAGGCGCGAGTAGAAGGTCGTGGGGTCCTCGGTGGTGTCCATGACACCAGGGTCGACGGCGGCGGACGCGGTGGCACGCGAATCCGGAAAGCAGAGATCGGTGGGATCGCCTGGCGCGCGGTACCGTCTCACCGTAGCGTCGTGACCAGCGGGTGACGGGCGCCCAGAGGGTGCAATCCGTCTCATGGTGAGAATGGAGGGCTCGTGGCCCAGGACTGGCTGGTCGGTGGTGAACGGCGGGACGCCGCCCGCGAACGCCTCGTCGCGCACGCCGCGGCTCTCATCGCCCGGCGCGGACTCGACGCGTTCGATCTCGACGAGCTCGGTCGCCGGGCGCACTGTTCGAGGGCGACGATCTACCGGCACGCCGGCGGGCGGGCCGCGGTGATCGAGTCCGTGTTGGCCACCACCTCGGCGCCGGTGCTGTCCGCCATCCGGGCGTCGATCGCCGACCTCACGGGACCCGAACGTGCCCGGACGGCGATCATCGAGACCTTGCGGGCCCTGCGGGGGGACCGGGTCATCCGGCAGTTCCTCCGACCGGACAACCTGATCGACGCGACGCCGACGGTCCTGTCGTCTCCCGCGGTGCACGCGGTGGCCGCCGATCTGGTCGGCGTCGATCCCGACGACCCCGCGGATGCGCGGTTCCTCATCCGTTCGGTGCTCGCCATGTTGCTGTGGCCCGCCGAGCCGGACGAGGAGGCGCGCAGCGCGGAATCCATTGTCGCCGGCCTTTTCCGCCCGGAAGCACCCTGAGGGCCACCTCGACCGTCACCGACGACGACGGCCCGCACCCCTGAGGGTGCGGGCCGTTGCCGGGCTGCAGAGAGAGTTCGAAAGGGTCAGCGCGAGAACATGAGCGCGCGCTTGACCTCCGAGATCGCCTGGGTGACCTGGATGCCACGCGGGCAGGCGTCGGTGCAGTTGAAGGTCGTGCGGCAGCGCCACACACCGTCGACGTCGTTGAGGATGTCGAGACGCTCGACGGCACCCTCGTCACGGCTGTCGAAGATGAACCGGTGCGCGTTGACGATCGCGGCCGGGCCGAAGTAGGAGCCCTCGGTCCAGAACACCGGACAGCTCGTCGTACAGCAGGCACACAGGATGCACTTGGTGGTGTCGTCGAAACGGGCGCGGTCGGCCTGGCTCTGGATGCGCTCGCGGGTCGGCTCGTTACCCGAGGTGATCAGGAACGGCTTGATCGCGCGGAACGCGTCGAAGAACGGCTCCATGTCGACGACGAGATCCTTCTCCACCGGCAGGCCGCGGATCGGCTCGATGGTGATGGTGATCTCCTTGGACTTGTCCTTGGGGAGCATGTCCTTCATCAGGAGCTTGCAGGCGAGACGGTTGACGCCGTTGATCCGCATCGCGTCCGAGCCGCACACGCCGTGGGCGCAGCTCCGACGGAACGTGAGTGTCCCGTCGAGGTAGCCCTTCACGTAGAGGAGCAGGTTGAGCAGACGGTCGGTCGGCAGCGCCGGGACGCGGAAGCTCTCGAAGCCCTGGGCGTCGGGGTTCTCCGGGTTGAAGCGGAAGATCTTGAGCGTCACCATGGTGGCCTCGTCGGGCACCGGTGGCAACGGCGGCTCGTCGGAGGACGGCGCGGGCTTGTCCAGAACAGATGTCATCAGTACTTACGCTCCATCGGCTCGTAGCGGGTTTCCACGACCGGCTTGTACTCCAACTCGATGTCCGAAAGGAGATCGGTGCCCTTCTTGTAGGCCATGGTGTGCCGCTTGTAGTTGACGTCGTCACGATCCGGGTAGTCCTCGCGGGCGTGGCCGCCGCGCGATTCCTTGCGGTTCAGGGCTCCCGCCACGGTCACCTCGGCCATCTCCAGCAGGAAGCCGAGTTCGATGGCCTCGAGGAGATCGCTGTTGAACCGCTTGCCCTTGTCATGGACACGGATGTGGGCGTAGCGCTCCTTGAACCCGTGGATGTCGGTCAGGGCCTGCTTGAGGGTCTCTTCGGTGCGGAACACCGAGGCGTTGGCGTCCATCGACGCCTGCAGTTCGGTGCGGATGTCCGCGACGCGTTCGTGGCCGTGGTCGCTGAGCAGCAGTTCGAGCCACGAATCGACCATCTCGGTGGGCGTTTCGGGGAGTTCGGCGAACTCGGCCGAGTTCGCGTAGTCCGCCGCGGCGATGCCCGCCCGGCGTCCGAAGACGTTGATGTCGAGCAGCGAGTTGGTGCCCAGGCGGTTGGCCCCGTGGACCGACACGCACGCGCACTCGCCCGCGGCGTACAGGCCGTGCACGACCTCGTCGTTGTTCCGCAGCACCTGGCCGTTGATGTTCGTCGGGATGCCGCCCATGACGTAGTGACACGTCGGGAACACCGGCACGTATTCGGTGACGGGATCGACGCCGAGATACGTGCGCGCGAACTCGGTGATGTCGGGGAGCTTCTCGTTGAGGACGTCCTCGCCGAGGTGGGTCACGTCGATGTAGACGTAGTCCTTGTTCGGCCCGGCGCCGCGACCCTCGAGCACCTCGAGCACCATCGAACGGGCGACGATGTCGCGCGGCGCGAGGTCCTTGATGGTCGGGGCGTAACGCTCCATGAAGCGCTCGCCGTCGGCGTTGCGCAGGATGCCCCCCTCGCCGCGGACCGCCTCGGAGATGAGGATGCCGAGACCCGCCAGACCCGTCGGATGGAACTGGTGGAACTCCATGTCCTCGAGGGGGAGGCCCTTGCGGAAGATGATGCCCATGCCGTCGCCGGTCAGCGTGTGCGCGTTGGACGTCGTCTTGTACATGCGGCCCGAGCCGCCGGTGGCGAAGACGATCGACTTGGCGTGGAACACGTGGATCTCGCCGGTCGCGAGTTCGTAGGCGACGACGCCGGTCGCGACCTGCTCGCCCTTCTCGTTCTCGGTGAGGCAGATGTCGAGGGCGTAGAACTCGTTGAAGAACTCGACGTCGTGCTTGACGCAGTTCTGGTACAGCGTCTGCAGGATCATGTGGCCGGTGCGGTCGGCCGCGTAGCAGGCACGCCGGACCGGCGACTTGCCGTGGTCGCGGGTGTGGCCGCCGAAGCGCCGCTGGTCGATCTTGCCCTCGGGCGTCCGGTTGAAGGGCAGCCCCATCTTCTCGAGATCGAGCACCGCGTCGATGGCCTCCTTGGCCATGATCTCGACGGCGTCCTGATCGGCGAGGTAGTCACCACCCTTGACCGTGTCGAAGGTGTGCCACTCCCAGTTGTCTTCCTCGACGTTGGCGAGTGCCGCACACATGCCGCCCTGGGCCGCGCCGGTGTGGCTGCGGGTCGGGTACAGCTTGGTCAGCACCGCGGTGCGGGCACGGGGGGCGGCTTCGATCGCCGCGCGCATGCCTGCGCCGCCGGCGCCCACGATGACGACGTCGTAGCGGTGTTCCTGCATGTTCTAGGTCTCCTCTAGCCGACGCTGTTGACGTCGAAGGTCAGGAGGGCGTAGGTGCCCATCGTGAGGACGAGGATCATCGACACGGCGAGCAGCACGTTCAGCCAGAAACGGGTCGAGTCCTTGCGGGAGTAGTCGGCGATGACGGTGCGCACACCGTTGCCGCCGTGCAGCTGGGCCAGCCACAGCATGGTGAGGTCCCAGATCTGCCAGAAGGGCGAGCTCCAGCGTGCCGCGACGAACGAGGCGTCGATGCGATGCACGCCGCCGTCCCACGCCAGCATGATGAACATGTGGCCGATCGTCAGGACGACGAGCAGCAGACCCGAGAACCGCATGAACAGCCACGCGTTCTTCTCGAAGTTGCCGCCCTTGGGCTTGCGGGGCGAGCGCGGGTTGTCCAGGCTCGCGGGACGGTCGTGTTGCGTGCCGAGGGTCTTGGCGACACCGGTGGCTTCCGAGGTGGTCATCTCTGGTGTCTCCTACAGGTGGCTGAACAGGATCTGCAGCAGGCGGACCGTGCCGGCACCGAAGACGATGACGAACAGGGTCATGGCCACCCACAGCATCTGCCGCTGGTACTTGGGTCCCTTGGACCAGAAGTCCACGAGGATCAGGCGCACACCGTTGAAGGCGTGGAACAGGACGCAGGCGACCAGGGCGATCTCCATGAGGCCGATGATCGGCGTCTTGTAGGTCTCGATGATCGCGTCGTACTGGTTGGGATCGACGCGGATGACCGCGGTGTCCAGCACGTGGACGAACAGGAAGAAGAAGATCGTGACGCCGGTGATGCGGTGCAGGACCCACGACCACATGCCGGGATCGCCGCGATAAAGAGATCGTCTGCGCACCGGGTCGGGTGCGACTTCGGTCGAGGTGCTCATCGGGAAAGTGGCCTCCAACATCGTCGATGGACGCGTCGAATCGGCATGCTCCGACTCGACCATGGACCCATAGGAAGAGACTCTAAACCCATGCCCATTCCGGTGGTAAATTGCCCGAACCGATCTGAGCGACAAGACATTACGACTTAGGTTTGCCTTACCCAAGCTTTGCGGTGATGAAATCCGGATGAACGGTCGATGACGCCGTGCGACAGGAGATTCACGTGGTTGCTGACATCGAGTGGGATGTGTTGCGGGACAAGGCGAAATCGATGATCGACCGGGCCTACGCGCCGTACTCCCGGTACCCGGTGGGCGCTGCCGGGATCACGGCCGAGGGTCGTGTCATCGCTGGTTGCAATGTGGAAAATGTCTCATATGGGCTGGGGATCTGCGCCGAGGTCGCGCTGGTTGCCGCCCTGGTGAACGGGGGCGACCGGGCACTGCGGGCGGTCAGTGTCTGCGACGCCCGCGGAGTGGTCCTGATGCCCTGTGGCCGGTGCCGGCAGGTGCTGCTCGAGCACGGCGGTCGCGAGCTCCTCGTCGACCACCCGGCGGGGCCCCGGCCGCTCGCGGCTCTGCTTCCCGACGCCTTCGGACCCGACGATCTCGACGCGGTCCGCTCATGACGGTCGAGGACCGGGAGATCATCCACGCGGTGTCGGTCATCGCCACCAAGCGGGGCGGGCGCGCTCTCAGCGACGCCCAGATCGCGTGGGTGGTCGACGGCTACACCCGAGGCGAGGTGGCGCCGGAGCAGATGTCGGCGCTGTTGATGGCGGTCTGTCTGCGCGGCATGGATCGCCGGGAGATCGCGTCCTGGACGCACGCGATGATCGACAGCGGACGCCGTCTGGATCTGTCCGGGCTGCAGCGGAACGGGAAGTCACTCGCCACCGTCGACAAGCACTCCACGGGCGGCGTCGGCGACAAGATCACCCTCCCGCTCACGCCGCTCGTCGCATCGTTCGGTGTCGCCGTGCCGCAGCTGTCCGGCCGCGGGCTCGGTCACACCGGCGGGACGCTCGACAAGCTGGAGTCGATCCCGGGATGGCGTGCCGAGGTGAGCACGGCCGACATGCTCGACCAGCTGGAGCGGGTCGGCGCGGTCATCTGCGCCGCGGGTGCCGACCTGGCCCCGGCCGACCGCAAGCTCTATGCGCTCCGCGACGTCACCGGGACGGTCGAATCCATTCCGCTGCTGGCCTCGTCGATCATGAGCAAGAAGATCGCCGAAGGGACCGGCGCGCTGGTTCTCGACGTCAAGACCGGTTCGGGCGCGTTTCTGCCGGATGAGGACGACGCCCGCGAACTGGCGTCCACGATGGTCGAACTCGGCCACGACGCCGGTGTCGACACCCGCGCGCTGATCACCGACATGAGCACACCGCTCGGACTCGCGATCGGGAACGCCGTCGAGGTGGCCGAATCGGTGGAGGTGCTCGCAGGAGGCGGTCCAGCCGACGTCGTCGAGCTCACCCTCGCTCTCGCCCGGGAGATGCTCGATGCCGCGGGGCTCGTCGACGCCGATCCGGCAACTCATCTCGCCGACGGTCGGGCGATGGACACCTGGCGGGCGATGATCGCCGCACAGGGTGGAGATCCGGACGGGCCGCTACCGCAGGCACGACACCACGACACCGTCACCGCGTCGCGCGACGGCGTCGTCGCGCAGATGGATGCCCGGGCGGTCGGCGACGCCGCGTGGCGTCTGGGCGGAGGCAGATCGAAACCGGGGGAGGCGGTCGCGGCCGAGGCGGGAGTCATCATCCATGCGAAGCCGGGGGAGCGTGTTCGGGCGGGTCAACCCTTGTTCACCGTGCACACGCAGGATGAGGACCGGATCGCCGGTGCCCGCACGTCCCTGGCCGGGGCGACGACCATCGAGCCCGACGCCGCGGAACACGCGGTCGGCGCGGGCGCCCGGCCACTGATCATCGACCGCGTTAGGTTCACTCCATGACGACGCTGACCCCGGCGAACATCTCCCTCGCCCCGAAGGTGCTCCTGCACGACCACCTCGACGGCGGACTCCGGCCCGCGACGGTTCTCGAGCTGGCCCACGAGGTGGGTTACGACGGCTTGCCGCGGGACGAGAACGGTGCGCAGATCGACGATGCCGAGACGCTCGGGCGTTGGTTCCGCCGAGCCGCCGACAGCGGCTCGCTCGAGCGCTACCTCGAGACCTTCTCCCACACGGTCGCGGTGATGCAGACCGCTCCCGCTTTGGAGCGCGTGGCGCGGGAGTGCGTCGAGGATCTCGCCGACGACGGCGTCGTCTACGCCGAGGTCCGGTACGCGCCCGAACAGCATCTCGAGGGCGGGCTGGATCTCGACGAGGTCGTCGAGGCGGTGCTACGGGGGTTCGCCGAGGGTGAGGCGGCGGCGGCCGAGCGGGGTCGGAGCATCACCGTGCGCTGCCTGGTCACCGCGATGCGCCACGCGGCCCGGTCGCGTGAGATCGCCGAACTCGCGGTCCGCTACCGCGACCGGGGAGTCGTCGGTTTCGACATCGCGGGCGCCGAGGCCGGGCATCCGCCGACCCGTCACCTCGATGCATTCGAGTACATGCGTGCCAACTGCGCGCCGTTCACGATCCATGCCGGCGAGGCTTTCGGGCTGCCGTCGATCCACGAGGCGATCGGCTTCTGTGGGACGGACCGGCTGGGCCACGGCGTCCGCGTCTTCGACGACATCGAACTGCCCACCGGGGTCGATCTCGCCGCCCACTCGTTCGCGGGTGCCCGGCTCGGGCAGATCGCGAACATCGTGCGGGACAAGCGGATTCCGCTGGAGTTGTGCCCGAGTTCGAACGTCCAGACCGGCGCGGTCGGCTCCTTGGCCGAGCATCCGTTCAACGTGCTGGCCCGACTCCGGTTCCGCGTCACCGTCAACACCGACAACCGGTTGATGTCCGACACCACGATGAGCAGGGAATTCGGTCTGCTCGCCGATCAGTTCGGTTACGGCTGGGCCGACTTCGAGCGGTTCACGGTGAACGCGATGAAGTCGGCTTTCATCCACTTCGACGAGCGGTTGGCCTTCATCGACGATGTCATCAAGCCCGGCTACGCGGTGCTGCTCGGCTGAGCGGCACCCGGGCCGGCGTGCGATCGACCGCCGACGGGCCGGTCAGCCCTTCTTGGTGAGGCGGGCCTCGAAGTCGTGCTCGAGCGCGCGCCACGCCTCGGCCTCGTTGTCGAACGGGCCGCTGGGCGCCATCCGCTTGGGGTCGGGGTTGACCGTGTAGTCCACGAACCATCCCAGCGGGGTGGTGGTGCCCAGGGCCTCGGTGACCGTGTTGTCGCCGGCGTAGTCGGCTGCGTCGGTGAACAGTTCGACGGCGAGGTCGAGCTGGTCGCGATCCATGCGACGCGGACCGTCGGCGATGTCGTCGGCCAGGCCGGGCAGCACGTAGACGTTGTCGTCGATGACGTCGAATTCGAGAGAGCCGTCGGTCGCCTCGGTGCGGACCTCGTCGAAGGTCGACAGGTCGGCGAGGTCGTGCTCGTTCTCGTCGGCGAGGAATCGCGACAGCGAGCGCGCCGAGGTGAACACGAAGATCTTGCCCTTGCTCCCGAGGAAGACCGGATCGTCGCCGAGGTAGCAGCGGAGAGTGAGGTACTCGCCGGCGCTCGTGACGATCTTGACCGGGTCGATACCGACCGACGCCCAGAAATCGTCGTCGTCGTAGTCGTCCTCGTCGTCATGGTCGTCGTCGACGTGCTCGTCGTCCTCGGTGTCCACGGACTCGTCATCGTCGGTGTCCGCGGCACCGACGATCTCGATGTCGTCATCGGTGGGCTCGTCCTCGTCCTCCGCGGACGCGGCGGCCTCCAACTCGGCCTCGGCGGTTTCGACGGCCTTCGCATCGACCTTCGGGGTGCTGATGACCCCGTCGATGGCGTCGAGTACGTCGTCCCAGTGCTTGGCGATCAACCGGCCGATGCGGACCCAGAGGTCGGTGCCCTCGCGGCCGTCGAAGTTGCGTGTGCCGGTCGTGACGGCTCCGAGGATCGGGTTGCCGTTGAAGAACTTGGTGACCGGCGTCAGTTCGCAGACCTCGCCGAGGATACGCACGATCTCGAGAGCGTCCTCGAGCTCGGCGATGACCTCCGGCGTCGGATCCTCGGCGGCGAGCTCGGGCACACCGACGAGGTCGTAGCTGTGACGCTCATCGGGGACCAGTTCCTCGGCCTGCACACCGACCACCGTCGACCAGGCGGGATGCTCGACGAGGTCGTTGTCCTCATTGGTCCGGATGAAGGCGGCGAGCTCGGCGACGCCGGGCAGTACGTACAGGTCCTCGTCGAGTCCGAGGAAGGCCTCCCACTCGTCGTCGCCCTCACGCCAGCGGGGTGCCCACAGGGTGAAGCTGTTTCCGTCGGTGAGTCCGAGCTCAATCGGGACGATGTCTCCGGCCATGGGGACACAGCCTAGCGATCGTCGACGGCGAATCCAGTAGTGCCCCCACAGACGGTCGGTGGTGTGCCGACGACATTTCCGTGAACTCGGCGGGCCGATGTCGGACATGAGCGTCCCCGGGTGCTCACCGCGGCCGGAAGAAGCCCTCGAACGCCTGGTCGAGGTTGGCGGTCCGCACCGGCGAGACGTCGACTGGGTCACCGGCTTCCACCATCTGACCGTTCCCGATGTACATGGCGACGTGCCCGGACCACACCGCGAGGTCCCCGGGTTGCAGTTGCGACTGGGAGACCTGATGGCCTGCGGTGTCCTGATCCTGGGCGAGGCGGGGGAGCTCGAGCCCGGCCTGACGGTAGGCCCACTGGGTGAAGCCGCTGCAGTCGAATCCGTCCGGCGTGGTGCCGCCCCAGACGTAGGGGACCCCGCGTTGACTGAGCGCGGCCCGCACCGCGGTCGCCGCTCGTCGGTTCGGTGCGTAGGCGACCGAGCCGTCGGGCAGCGTGATCGGTATGCCGCCGGAGGTCGGGCCCGCCGACGGTCGCTCGTTCCCGTGGGCGACGCCGGTCACCTCGGCGGGAGCCGTCCGCCGGGTCAGAGCGGCCAGCGCCTCGGTGTCCGAACCGAGCTCGGCGCGAGCGCGCGCCACGATCTGCACGCCCCGGCCGAGGTGCTCGACGGCGATGGGCAGAAGCGTGAGAAGCCCTGTCGGACCGACCAGTCCGCCGCCGAGGTCGCGGACATGCCGTTCCAAAGAGTCCACCAGTCCGTTCAGGCCGGTCGACGCGGCGTGCACGGTGCGACTCGCGTTGTCGACGAGCCGGCCGAACTCGGCGGCGCAGTCGGTGAGTCCGCCGAGCTGCTGTTGGATCGCCACCGTCGCGTCCTCGGCACCCGCCGCTCCCGCCCCGTCCCAGCGGGTGCGGACCGATTCGGTGGCGGACATCGATCGGCGGCGCACCGATTCGACGGCGGCTGCGTCCGTCCGGACCCGCTCGACGGGGTTGCCCGGTGCCAGGACGCCGGTGCCCAGCGCGGCGAGGAGCTGACGCAACGGCTCGATGAGGAGTTCGACGGCGATCACAGCGTCAGCTCACTGTGCGCCATGACCCCGTCGGCAGCCGCGCAGTCGCAGTCGGCGTAGGACGCCGCTGCCGAACCCGTGGTGGACCCCACGCGCTCCTCACGCCGCGCCGCGGCCTCGAGACTCCGGCGATGCAGCTCGAGGAACTCGACGACGGCGGTGAGGAACTCGATTCCGATCAGTCCGAAGGTGATGGCGAGGTCCACCACGGCGGCCTCGTCGCTGCCGGCCTCGCCGTCGAGCATCCGCGCGTTGGTCCGGTGTGCGTCGGAGAAATCGTGCAGCGCAGAGGGATCGGCCGACAGGCGGTTGCCGGCCGAGAGACCTGGACGGGCAGGCATGGGATCGGGGAGCGAAGAGGACGGGCTCATGGGATTCAGACGCGCCGCGACCGAGATGGGTTCCATCGAATTTCGAGCGCATGACGACGGGTGGGCCGGACTCGCCCACGGGGCACGCCGCCTCTGCTGAGGAAATAGGGTGGTGAGCATGGAGTCCTTGATCGTCGACCATCCCCTTGCGGCCGCACGGCTGACCACCATGCGCGACAAGACCACCGACAACGCCGGATTCCGGGCGGCGCTGTCCGACCTGACCCAGATGCTGATCTACGAGGCGCTCGCCGGCGCGCCCCGAGCCGATGTCGCGATCGACACACCGCTGACGGCGCACACGGGCTCGAGGCTGGCATCCCCGCCCCTGCTGGTGCCGGTGTTGCGTGCCGGACTCGGCATGGTGGAGCAGGCGCACGCGATGGTCCCCGAGGCGCATGTCGGTTTCGTCGGTCTGGCCCGCGACGAGGAGACCGCGCAACCGGTGCCCTACCTGGAGTCGCTGCCGGAGAACCTGGCGGGACGCCCGGTGTTCGTCCTCGATCCGATGCTCGCCACCGGTGGTTCGATGCTGCACACGATCGAACTCCTGGTGGCCCGCAATGCCACCGACATCACTGCGGTGTGCGTTGTCGCCGCCCCGGAAGGTGTTGCCGCGCTGAAGGAATCGGGGCATCCGTGCCGGCTCGTGGTGGCCGCGGTCGATGACGGTCTCAACGAGGTCAACTACATCGTGCCGGGCCTCGGCGACGCCGGGGACCGTCAGTTCGGTCCGCGCTACTCCTAGCGGTCCGACGACGCCGAGCCTCAACCGGGCAGCGACCAGTAGGCCAGCATCGGCTCCTCGGCCAGGACGGTCCCGCCCTCGACGATGGTGAGGCTCGTCGGCGAGACGAGGTAGCGGACCGCGCCGTTGCGGGCTTCGAAGGTGTCGCCGGTGCGGGTCGGGAACTGCACCTCGATCCCGCCTTCGGGTGCGAGACCCTTGTAGTACCAGCGCCCGGTCTGGGTGCCGACCTGACAGATCACGACGCGCGACCGCGAGGTCTGCCCGACGACGACTGCGGGGTCGCCCGCGGCGTTGCAACGGGGGCCGGTCGTGAACCCCTGCCAATCGGCGCCCGAGACACCGGGGGTGGGCCGGTCGGGTGTCGGCGACGTCGTGGTGGTCGTCGTGGGGGGCGTGGCGGTCGGTGTCGTCGTCTCGGCGGATCGGGTGACGGTGCTCGTGAAGGTCGAGGCGGACGGCTGTCCGCCGTCAGCGGTGTCGCGGTCGGCGGACTCGTCGTCCGCGGGGATCAACAGCAGCGCCGCGAGCACGCCCACGACCACCAGCAGCACACCCGCGCCGATCGCCACCAGCACCGCGGGCGACGACCACGGCGACCGGGGCGGCCCCGGGGGAACCGGGCCCGACGGGTAACCGCCCTGGGGGTGGCCGCCGGGACCGGTCGGTGGATAGCTCATGTCGCTCCTTCGGTTCGGCCGGCGGACATCGGTGCGGGTCTACAGTTCGCCGATGATCTGTGCCAGCAGCTCACCCATCCGGGTCGCCGACGCGCGTCCCACCTCGAGAACCTCGGCATGGCTCAGGTGTTCGCCGGTCATGCCGGCGGCGAGGTTGGTGACCAGCGAGATGCCGAGCACGTCGAGCCCGGCGGCCCGGGCGGCGATGGTCTCGTGGACGGTCGACATCCCGACCAGGTCGGCACCCATCGTCCGCAGCATCCGGATCTCGGCGGGGGTCTCGTAGTGCGGGCCGGGCAGTCCGGCGTAGACACCCTCGGCGAGTCCTGGGTCGATACCGCGCGCGATGTCCCGCAGCCGCGGTGAATACGCGTCGACCAGGTCGACGAACCGAGCGCCCACCAGGGGGGAGCGGGCCGTGAGGTTCAGGTGGTCGGAGATGAGGACGGGTTGCCCGACCGACATGTCCGCGCGCAGGCCACCCGCCGCATTGGTGAGCACGACGGTGTGGACACCGGCTGCCGCGGCGGTGCGGACCTGGTGGACCACGCGGGCGAGGTCGTGTCCCTCATAGGCGTGAATCCGCCCCAGCATCAACAGGACCCGCCGATCACCGATCCGGACGGAGTGGACGACGCCGCCGTGGCCGGCAGCCGCGGGTGGGGCGAAACCGGGGATCGACGCCATCGGCAACGAGCGGATGGGCCTGCCGAAGGCCTCCGCCGCGGGGGCCCAGCCCGATCCCAGGATGACGGCGACATCGTGTGCGGCGGCGTCGGTCTCGGCGGCGATCGTGGCCGCGGCGACGATGGCTGCGGCGTCTGCGTCGACGGTGGGGTCCATGCGCCAACCCTAAACCGTTCCGCAGCCCGCACGACCCCGTGACGGCGGTGCGCCGACCGATCGGGTCGGCGACGACGACACCGGGGGCGATAAGGTCGGGACATGCCATTTCTGAACGATGCCGGGGAGGTCGTCGAACTCCATCTCGGAGCGCGCGGTGAGGAGATCAGCGAGTCCAATCCGGAGAACCGGTTCCGGGTGGAATGGTTGGACGAGGTCGAGCGGCTGCTGGACGAGGTCGTCGCCGCCCCGACGCGTCCGCTGGTGATCACCGCCACCGGGAAGTATTTCTCGAACGGACTGGACACCGATCACATCTTCGCCGCCCCCGATCAGCTGCCCGCCTACCTCGACCGTGTCCACGCGCTGTACGCGAAGGTCCTCACCCTGCCGGTCCCCACGGTCTGTGCCGTGAACGGGCACGCCTTCGGTGCGGGCGCCATGCTCGCGCTGTGCACCGACCACGTCCTCATGCGCACCGAGCGCGGATTCTGGTCGCTGCCCGAGGCCGCCCTCAGCATGCCGTTCACCCGCGGGATGGCCACCCTGCTGCGCACTCGTCTCACCGACCGCACCGCGACCGAGGCGATGTACACGAGCCGCCGATACGGTGCCGACGACGCGGTCGGCGCGGGGATCGTGGACGAGGCCGTCGGTGCCGAGCACCTCACGGCCCGGGCCGCCGAGGTCGCCGGCGCCCGCGCCGCGACCGTTGGCGCCAATCTGGCACTGATCAAACGCGGACTGCGCGCACCCCTGCTCGACGATCTCGCGCGTCCGACCCCGCCCGGGGTCTTCTGATGTCGGCCGCGGGAGCGGGTTTCGCCGCGGCGGGCGATCCCATCGACTCGTGGCTCGCCGAGCACGGCACCGACCTCATCGCGTGGCGCCGCGAGATCCACGCGCATCCGGAGTTGTCCCGGCAGGAGGTGCGCACCACCGAGTTGGTGATGAGCGAACTCACCGCCGCCGGGCTCGACCCGCGTCGACTGCCGTTGGGTACCGGCGTCGTGTGCGACCTGGGACCCGCCGGTGAGCCTCGGATCGCCCTGCGCGCGGACATGGATGCTCTGCCGGTCACCGAACACACCGGACTGCCGTTCACCTCGTCGGTGGAGGGCGCGTCGCACTCGTGCGGGCACGATGCGCACACGGCCATCCTGATCGGCGTCGCGAAACTGCTCGCCGCGGCCGAACCGCTGCCCGTCGGTGTCCGGTTGATCTTCCAGGCGGCCGAGGAGGTCATGCCCGGTGGCGCCCTCGACGCCATCGAGGCCGGGGTCACCAGCGGTCTCGGCCGCATCTTCGCCCTTCACTGCGATCCGCGACTGCCGGTGGGTACGGTCGGGCTGCGGTCCGGCCCGTTGACCTCCGCGGCGGACCACATCGATCTGCAACTGCATTCCGCAGGCGGGCACACGTCACGCCCACATCTGACCGGGGACCTGATCTACGCGATGGGCACCGTGATCACCGGACTGCCCGGGGTGCTGTCGCGTCGCGTGGACCCGCGGTCGGGGACGGTGATGGTGTGGGGCGCGGCCAACGCCGGCAGTGCTGCCAACGCGATCCCGCAGGAGGGACGCATGCGCGGGACGGTCCGCACCGGTGACCACACCACCTGGGCCGAACTCGAACCGCTGGTACGCAGCGTCGTCGGTGAACTCCTGGCACCGCTCGGTGTCCGCTACGACCTCTCGTACTTCCGTGGCGTGCCGCCGGTCGTCAACGACGAGATCGCGGTCGCGATGTTCGAGCGGTCGGTCGCCGCGATCGGGCCCAGGGCCATCGCGGACACGCCGCAGTCGCCCGGTGGGGAGGACTTCTCCTGGTATCTCGAACAGGTGCCCGGAGCGATGGCCCGTCTGGGCGTGTGGGACGGGTTCGGCCCGCAGGTCGATCTGCATGCGCCGAACTTCGACCTCGACGAGCGTGCCCTCGCGATCGGCGTCCGTGCACTCGCCGGGATCGTGCTGAACGCGACGAGCGCGGCCGGTTAGTCAGCGTCGGCTACTCCGCGGGACCCGGGCCGGGACCGACGTTCCGCGACTCGCGCAGTCGCAGATCCTGCACGTATTCGGCGGGTGCACCCGCGATCTCGGCCGCCTCGGCCATGACGCCCAGATAGCGCGCCGAGGGAAGTCCGCCCTCGAATGCGTCGAGGACGTAGAGCCAGGCGAGGACCGGACCGTCCGCCGTGTCGACGCGGGCCCGGATCTTGCGGTGGATGCCGAGTTCGGAGCCCTCCCACCGGTCGAGGAGGTCCTCGTCCTCGGTGGTGACGTCGTAGAGAACCACGAACACCCGCGCGTCGGGATCGTCGCGGTCCTCGGTCACCGTGGCCAGCGACCCCTCCCAGCCGATGTCGCCGCCCCCGAAGGTCAGACGCCAGCCCCGAAGCCATCCGGTGCCCGACATCGGCGAGTGCGGCGCGCGCTCGGCCATCTGCTCGGGATGCATGTTGGATCCGTAGGCGGCATAGATGGGCACGGAAGGAGCCTAGATGGTCGTCGCCGAGTCCGGAAGGCGACACCGTCGCCCCGGCGGTGTGTGCGACCACGTTCACACCGCCGCACCCGCACGACTAGTTTGGTAGGCGGCGGACACGGGGTCGACCGTCTCGCCGACCCGAGGGAACGCACCACCCCGCGCTCCCCGTCGAGCTACAACACGCAGCCGGACGCCGCATCCCCACAAAGGATGGCGCGACGACCCGGCGTGGAGAACAGGAGTGACAGTGACCAGGATCGTCATCATCGGCGGTGGACCCGCGGGTTACGAGGCGGCGCTCGCGGCGGCCGCCTACGGCGCCGACATCACGGTGATCGATTCGGACGGGATCGGCGGTGCCTGCGTGTTGTGGGACTGCGTGCCGTCCAAGACCTTCATCGCGTCCACCGGCATCCGCACCGAGGTCCGGCGAGCTGTCGACCTGGGAATCAACATCAAGACCGACGACACCTCGGTCACGCTCCCGCAGATCCACCAGCGGGTCCGCGACCTCGCGTTCGCGCAGTCCGCGGACATCCGCTCACGGCTCATCAGCGAGGGAGTCAAGCTCGTCGCCGGTAGTGCGGTGCTCGACGAACGGCAGGTCGGCGTCTCGACACACAGCGTCGTCGCGACGCTGGCCGACGGGACCACCGAACGCTACAACGGCGACGTGGTGTTGTTGGCGACGGGAGCGTCGCCGCGCGTCCTGGACGACGCCCGGCCCGATGGCGAGCGCATCCTCACCTGGCGTCAGCTCTACGACCTCGAGGAACTGCCCGAACACCTCATCGTGATCGGCTCGGGCGTCACCGGCGCCGAGTTCGTCCACGCCTACACCGAACTGGGCGTGAAGGTGACGCTGGTGTCGAGCCGCGACCGGGTGCTCCCGCACGAGGACGAGGATGCGGCCCTGGTCCTCGAGGACGCGCTCGCCGAGCGTGGCGTCGAACTGGTCAAGCACGCCCGCGCCGACAAGGTAGAGCGTCACGGCGACTCGGTCACCGCGCACCTGGCCGACGGGTCGACCGTCACCGGCAGTCACGTGCTGATGACCGTCGGTTCGGTCCCGAACACCACCGACCTGGGGCTCGACCGCGCCGGCGTCGCCGTCGGCAAGGGCGGCTACATCGAGGTCGACCGGGTGTCCCGCACATCGGTCGCCGGGATCTATGCGGCGGGTGACTGCACCGGTCTGTTCCCGCTCGCCTCGGTGGCGGCCATGCAGGGCCGCATCGCGATGTATCACGCCCTCGGCGAGGGCGTGAGCCCGATCAAGCTGAAAACCGTTGCCTCCGCGATCTTCACACGCCCCGAGATCGCGACGGTGGGGGTGTCGCAGAACGCGATCGACACCGGCGAGTACCCGGCCCGCACCGTGATGCTGCCGTTGGCCACCAACCCGCGCGCCAAGATGAGCGGTCTTCGGCGGGGCTTCGTGAAGATCTTCTGCCGGCCGGCCACCGGCGTGGTCATCGGCGGCGTCGTGGTGGCACCGAATGCCTCCGAACTGATCCTGCCCATCGCCCTCGCGGTGCAGAACAAGCTCACGGTCGGCGACCTCGCGCAGACCTTCTCGGTGTACCCGTCGCTGACCGGGTCGATCACCGAGGCCGCGCGCCAGCTGGTGCGCCACGACGACTTGGACTGAGTCGGGCCTTCCGCTGTGCACAGGCGGTGCCGGTGTTCACCGCGGCCGGGGATGCCACGGTAGGGTCGGACGAATTCGTTCGTCCCGGCCAGCGACCAAGGGGGTGTCGTGACCTCGCCGGAGGAGTCCTACAACACCCACGGCAGCCGCAACGAGCGCATGTTCGACGGCGACCGCACGCAGTGGGCCGGTATGAGCATCGACGAGATCCTCGACGTCCTGAGCACCATGGAACCGGGACGTGCGAGTGGTGACGTCCAGACGATCCTGACGGCGATCGAGTCCGTCCGGCGAGCGGCCGAACGGATGCATGCGATGTTCGGCGACAGCATGCTGGGGCTGGCGTCCGACGCGGCGCTGGAAGCGGGCCGGTCGCTGTCCGCTGATCTGGCGGCGACGTCGGACACCGCGAGCCGGATCGGTGATGCGCTGACCGGCGCGACGGGCATCCTCGGGTCGGCGCGCGGCCAGGAGGGACGGCTGCGCGAGTTGCAGCAGCACATCCGGGACCACCCCGAGGACGCCCCCACGGTGCGGCATGAGGCCGATCGAACCATGACGGGCGCGTACTCGTCGCCGATGATCGGGCTGCAGCACTCTCTCCCGCACGATCCGTCCGGCGCGAACGGGGTCACCGGCGGCCTCGGGTCAGCAGCGGCCGGTGGGCCGTCCGGCACCGGGGGCTCTGGGTCGGATGCCGCGCGCGGCCAGGCGGGCAACACCGTGGATGCCGGTGACTTCGGCCGCCCGGCATCCTCCGGTGTGCCGGTGCCGGCCGGGGCGGCCGGGCCACCGCCGGGAGGTGGCGGCCCGGGTTCGTCGACGACGCCGACGGGTCCGGCCGGTCCGCCGTCGGGCCCCGCGGGACGCGGTGGCACCGATGGGTCCGACGGCCTCGTGCGTGGCGGTCGGGCGACCCCCGATTCGACGCCACGAGGTGCGGCGACCTCGGGATCGCATCGTGGCGTGGGCCCCGACGGGACCGGGGAGTCCGGTTCCCGCGGAGGCGCTCCGGGCAGCGGCGTCGGATCGGGTGTCCCCGCGTCGATGGCCACGCCCGCCGTCCTGACTCCCGGGGCGCTGCCACCACCGCTCTCGGCCCCGTCCGCCACTCCGACACCGGCGTCCCCGACGGCCGGCGCACCCACATCGGCAACCCCGGCCGGCCCGGTCGGCCAGCGCCCCGCGGGGATGCCACCCGCCGGCATGCCGGGTGGCGGCCGGCGCCCCGGGGCGGACGACGCCTCTCACCGCGCCGCGCCATACCTGCACAACCGGGAACACGGGGCGGAGATCGTCGGCGACATGCCGCTCGTGGGTCCGCCCGTCATCGGCGACTGGATCCGGCAGGCGTTCCCGACAGTCCCCGAACCGCGCCCGGCCGATCCCGGCGAGACCTCGTCCCCGCGGTCCGCCCCGCCCCGCGACGCCGATTCCCCTGACGGCAACGGCACTGCAGCGCAGCCGGTTTCGAACGACGACCGAACGACCGCGGACGGTCCGGTCCCCGCGAGACCGGAGCCGGTGTGATCCGGAAGTCCCGCAGGCGACGACGGGTGACACCGTGTTGAGGCGTGTCGACCGGCTGCCCGGCGGCGTCGCCCGACTCGTCGATGCGGTCCCGGACGAAGACCTCACCGCGTGTCTGCACCTCATCGTCGCCACCGTTCTGGATGTGACGGCGGTGTCGACGCCCGAGATCCGGGAGATCATCGGCCAGTGGCGTCGGCAGGGCGTTACGACGGCGGCGGGGATCGCCCGGCTCCGTCTCGTCGCGGCCCAGCACGACTTCGACGCGTTCGCGCATCAGCGCCGCGGCGACGTCGGCGCCCAGCGCGAGAGCTTCCGCCGCGCCCGCGCCGTCGATTGCGCGGTCGCCGCGATGTCGACGTCGGCCGCCGGCGAATCACCCCGCGACGCGCTCCGCGACACGGCATACGAGGCCGCGGCCGCGCTCGGCGGGAGTGCCGGCGTGGTCGCCGTCCTCGCCGACCACGTGGTGTGAGGGGCGGCTTCGGTCAGGTCAGGCCGAAGCTGTGCTCGACCGCCCGGTTCCACCCCGCATAGAGGCGGTCGCGTTCGTCCGCATCCATCCCCGGCTCCCACCGCTTGTCCTCGGCCCAGTTGGCGCGGATGTCGTCCTCGCTCTCCCAGAAACCCACTGCCAGCCCGGCCGCGTAGGCTGCGCCGAGGGCGGTCGTCTCGTTGACGACCGGGCGCACGACGGGGACGTCCAGGATGTCGGCCTGGAACTGCATGAGCAGTTCGTTCACCACCATCCCGCCGTCGACCTTCAGCGTCGACAGTTCCACCCCGGAGTCGGCCTGCATCGCCTCGATGACCTCACGCGTCTGGAAAGCGCTGGCCTCCAGCGCCGCCCGCGCGATGTGGCCCTTGTCGGCGAACCGGGTCAGACCCACGATGACGCCACGGGCGTCGGAGCGCCAGCGCGGTGCGAAGAGTCCGGAGAACGCCGGGACGAAGTAGACGCCGCCGTTGTCGTCGACCCCGCCGGCCAGTTTCTCGACCTCGGACGCCTGCGAGAACAGCCCGAGGTTGTCGCGCAGCCACTGGATGAGCGAACCGGTCACCGCGATCGAGCCCTCGAGTGCGTATCGTGCGGGCTGCTCGCCGATGCGGTAGCAGACGGTGGTGAGCAGTCCGTGCTCGCTGAAGACCGGCTCGGTGCCGGTGTTGAGGAGCAGGAAGTTGCCGGTCCCGTAGGTGTTCTTGGCCTCGCCGGGTTCCAGACAGGCCTGGCCGAAGGTCGCGGCCTGTTGGTCGCCGAGGATGCCGGCGAGCGGTACCCCGGGGAGGGGGCCGTTGCCCCGGAGGGCGCCGAAATCGCCTGAAGAACTCCTGATCTCGGGCAGCATGGCCATCGGGATGCCCATCTCGGCGCAGATGTCGGCGTCCCAGGTCTGGGTCCGCAGGTCCATCAACATGGTGCGCGATGCGTTGGTGACATCCGTGACGTGCCGGCCGCCGTCCACCCCGCCGGTCATGTTCCAGGCCATCCAGGAGTCCATTGTGCCGAAACACAATTCACCGTTCTCGGCGCGTTCGCGGAGGCCGTCGACGGAATCGAGGAGCCAGCGGGCCTTCGGGCCGGCGAAGTAGGTCGACAACGGCAGGCCGGTGCGATCGCGGAACCGGTCCATGCCGACATCTCCGGCCAGCTCGGTGCACAGATCATCGGTTCGCGTGTCCTGCCACACGATGGCGTTGTGCACCGGCTTGCCGGTGTCGCGCTCCCAGATCACGGTGGTCTCGCGCTGATTGGTGAGGCCGCAGGCGACGATGTCCTTCGCGGTCAGTTCGGCCGACGCGAGGGCAGCGGCGCCGACGCGCCGGGTGTTACGCCAGATCTCGGCGGCGTCGTGCTCGACCCAGCCCGCGCGCGGGAAGATCTGTTCGTGTTCGAGCTGCTCGACGCCGACGACGCGCCCCTTGTGATCGAAGATCATCGCCCGGGTCGAGGTGGTGCCCTGGTCGATCGCCGCCACGTATTTGCCTGACCTACCCACGCCGGACAGTGTCGCACGCTGTCCGACTCGCCGAGATCAATTAGGCTCGGCAACCATGAACACCGAGTTCAACCCGGACCGGCCGGCCGACATGGGGCCCCTCTACCGCGCCGAGGCGTGGCGGAGATTCGGGGAGGAGCAGTTCGACGTCGTGGTCATCGGCGGCGGCGTGGTGGGCGTCGGCGCCGCACTCGACGCGGCGACGCGCGGCCTGCGGGTGGCGCTCGTGGAGGCGCGCGACATCGCCTCGGGCACGTCGAGCCGGTCGTCGAAGATGTTCCACGGTGGGCTCCGTTATCTCGAGCAGCTCGAATTCGGGCTCGTGCGTGAGGCTCTGCGCGAACGCGAGTTGTCGCTGCGGTTCCTCGCCCCGCACCTGGTGAAGCCCCTGCCGTTCCTGTATCCGCTCACGCAACGTGTCTGGGAGCGGCCCTACGTCGGAGCCGGCATCTTCCTCTACGACCGGATGGGTGGCGCCAAGTCCGTTCCCGGACAACGGCATGTCACGCGATCGGGCGCGCTGCGCGTGGCGCCGGCACTCAAACGCAACTCGCTGATCGGCGGGATCCGGTACTACGACACGGTCGTCGACGACGCTCGCCACAGCCTCACGGTTGCCCGCACGGCGGCCAACTACGGGGCGGTCATCCGGACCTCCACCCAGGTGATCGGATTCCTGCGCGAGTCCGACCGCGTCCTCGGAGTCCGGGTGCGCGACACCGAGAACGGCGACGTCACGGAGATCCGTGCGCACTGTGTGATCAATGCCGCCGGGGTGTGGACCGACGAGGTGCAGGCGTTGTCCCGACAGCGCGGGCACTTCAAGGTCCGCGCCTCCAAAGGGGTGCACATCGTGGTGCCCCGCGATCGCATCGTCAGCGAGACCGCGATCATCCTGCGCACCGCCAACTCGGTGCTGTTCGTCATCCCGTGGGAGACGCACTGGATCATCGGTACCACCGACACCGACTGGAACCTCGACCTCGCGCATCCGGCCGCCACCCGCGCCGACATCGACTACATCCTCGAACGCGTCAACGAGGTCCTCGTGACCAAGCTGACCCACGACGACATCGAAGGTGTGTACGCAGGGTTGCGTCCGCTCCTCGCCGGTGAGGACGACGAGACCTCGAAGCTGTCGCGCGAGCACGCGGTCGCGACCGTTGCACCCGGTCTCGTGTCGATCGCGGGCGGCAAGTACACCACCTACCGGGTGATGGCCGCCGACGCCGTGGACGCCTGCAACGACTTCATCCCCACCCGCGTCGCGCCGTCGATCACCGAACGGGTCCCGCTGCTCGGCGCCGACGGCTACTTCGCGCTCATCAACCAGTGCGAGCACCTGGGGCAGCGTTTCGGCTTGCACCCGTATCGCATTCGGCGATTGCTCAACCGGTACGGCTCACTCATCGACGACGTGCTCTACTACGCCGACGGTGACAAGAGCCTGCTGCAGCCGCTCGCCGCGGCGCCGCAGTATCTGCGCGTCGAGGTGGTGTATGCGGCGGTCGACGAGGCGGCGCTGCATCTCGAAGACGTGCTCGCCCGCCGCACCCGTATCGCCATCGAGTACTCCCACCGCGGGGTCGACTGCGCCGACGAGGTGGCCGACCTGCTCGCGCCGTTGCTCGGCTGGACCACCGAGCAACGCGACTTCGAGGTCGCGACCTACATCGCGCGGGTGGAGGCCGAGGTGGCCTCCCAGCAGCAGCCCGATGACGACTCCGCCGACGCACTACGCGCCGCGGCCCCCGAGGCGCGCGCCGAGATCCTGGAGCCGGTGCCCGTTCCGAAGTGACGGCGGCCCGGTCAAGTCGGGACGTTGGCCTCTGTCGCTGCCCCTGATCGCGCGGCACGATCGGGGTGGGGGAGAAGGAGACGGTCATGGTCGACGAATCGGTTCGGGTACTCACCCCCGACGAGGCCTGGAAACTGTTGGGAGCCGCTGAGTTCGGCAGGCTCGCCCTGAGTGTCGACGGTCAGCCCGACATCTTCCCGGTGAACTTCCACGCGATCGACGGCCGCATCCTGCTGCGGTCCGGCGAGGGCACCAAATTGTCGGAGCTGGCGGTGAATTCGCGGGTGGCGTTCGAGACCGACGGACACACCGACGCCGACGGCTGGAGCGTGGTCGCCAAGGGGACGGCGCGGATCCTCGTGTCGTTCAACGAGATCGAGGCGGCCGACCAGCTTCCGCTGCGACCCTGGATCGCAACGATGAAGTACCACTACGTGGAGATCACGGTCGACTCGATCACGGCCCGCCGCTTCGAGTTCGGGCCCGAGCCCGAGCGCTACCCCGTGTGAGGGGGCCTCGGCCGCCTCAGATCTGACACCGGGGACACCAGTAGACCGAGCGCTCCCCGCCGGGGGATTCGAGTTCGCCGCGCTTCACCGGGGTCGCACAGCGCCGGCACAACCGACCGTGACGGCCGTACACCCACATCCGCGCGTTGGGTGAGGTGTTGCCCGTGGTGGTGCGCGCCGAGCGCATCCGGTTGGCCCACAGGAGACGCCGGCTGAGATCGACCACCGGGCCGAGATCCACCTCGCCCACCGGCCGGGTGGGGAGGACACGGCGGAGGAAGCAGATCTCACTGCGGAAGACGTTGCCGATCCCCGCGATGAGGCGTTGATCGAGGAGTGCCGACCCGATGGTCTCGTCGGGGTGCGCGGCGAGTCGCCGGATCGCCTCTTCACGATCGAAGTCGTCGGCGAGCAGGTCGGGACCGAGGTAGGCGAGCGCCGCGTCCGGGTCGGCGAGGAGTTCGAGGACCCCCAGGTCGAAACCCACGGCCTCGTGGTCGGCAGTTCGCAGGACCGCACGCGCTTGATAGGCGGGCCGCCGCCACCGTTGCCCGCGAGGATGAACGTGCCAGGCCCCCTCCATCTTCAGGTGCGAGTGGATGCTGACGGCGTCGCCGGCTCCCGGGCTGCTCTCGGCGACGTCGATCAGCAGATGTTTGCCCACCGAGCGCACCGCCGACACCTCCCGTCCGGAGAGATCCGCGGTCGCCAGTGACGGGATGCGGAAGTCCGACGACTTGAGCACGCGACCGGCGAGACCGGCCCGCAGACGCGCCGCGGCGGCGAAGACGGTGTCGCCCTCAGGCATCGCTCTCCTCAGGCATGATCACCGTAGCGTAGCCGGATGCCGCGCGGGGTCGTCGAGAACCCGGCTTCGACGAGCACCTTGCCGAAGTCGGTGGCGCGCACCGGCTCCGAGTCGATGTGATCGATCGTCAGGCGGGAGATCCGGCCGCGCCGAACCAGTGCGACCAGCGCCCCGGCCGCCGACTCCAGTCGCGGGATGGAATCGCTGAACGTGAGCAGCGTCTTGCCACCGCGCTCGACGAAGCACACGAGTTCGCCGTCGACGAGCACCACGAGCGCCCCCGGTTTGCGACCCGGGCGGTGTCCGGCCTCGGTGTCGCGGGACGGGGGCCAGTCCAACGCCGCACCGAAGGGGTTGGCCGGGTCGGTCGCGGCCAGCACTGTCGCCTCGCGGGGCGGTTTGCGATCGGGGAGTGCATGCCGACGCAGCTCGTCGACCGTGGCGGGCGAGGCGAACTGCGCCCCGCCGAGACCGTCGACGTAGTAGCCGCGGCGGACGTGTCCGTTGTCCTCGAAGACGGTGAGCGCCTTGTAGACCCGCGCGAATCCGCCGGTGACCTCTTCGGAGACGACGCTCCCGCGGGTGATCACGCCGTACCGGGTGAGCAGTTGGTCGCAGAGGCCCTGGGTGGCGATCGTCGGTTCGGTCGAGGGGTGGTCGAGGGCGAACCAGCGGCCGCTCGCGGTCGGGGACACCGGCGGTGACGTGGAGTGTTCGGTCAGGTACCGGGCGGACAGACGACCGGCGCGGAGGCGGGGCGCCCGCCCCCGTGCGCGATGAGCCGGGGCCGAGCGAGGGGCGGACGGGTTTCGTCGTGGCTGCAGGAGGGCCCGGACGGGCGCGAAGCTGTCGTTGCTGACCTGTCCCGCCCACACCAGGTCCCACAGGGCGGTCTCGATGTCGGCGGCAGGCGTCGTGGTGCCGGTGCTGATGTCGGCGGCGATCTGTGGGAAGCGCAGTGCGCCGCCGGGTTCGAGTGCGGCCGTGACCCCGTCGTGCACCGGGGTCGTGTCGATCTCGTCGGCGTCGGGCAGCGTGAGGACGGCTACGTCGGCCGGATGCAGCGCGACCCACCCGTCGGAGTTGCCGATCCGGCCGTGCCCCGACCAGATCACCTCGCCGGCGCTGAGCAGTTCGTCGAGCATCGGCGGCGCGTAGTCGGAGACCCGCGCGGGCAGGACCAGTGACTCCCATGCCGACGCCGGGAGCGGGAATCCGGCGAGCTGGTCGATGACGGTCGCGACCCCGTCCACGCCGCGCAATCGGGTCCCGGGCGAGGCGTGCTGCCAGTCGAGGAGGAAACGGGTGAGGACGTCGGTGCCGACCGGAGCGACCTCGGCGCGGCTCGCCGCGAGGGAGCCGCGTCGGATCTGCCCCAGCACGTCGGTGTGGCACCACTGGCCCTCCCGCGGAGTGGTGTCGCCACCCTCCGGCAGGAAATCGCCCTCGACGATGCGTCGTTCCGAGGCCAGGCGGTTCAGGGTGTCGCGCACGACCCCGGTCGCGATGCCCAGCGCCGCGGAGGCCTCGGGCACGGTGAACGGCCCGTGGGTACGGGCATACCGGCCGATCAGGTCCCCGACCGGATCGGGGACCGGTTCGAGAAAGGCCGCCGGGATACCCAGCGGTGCAGGGACTCCCAGCGCATCCCGCAACCGCGCGGTGTCGTCGATTGCGGCCCACAGCGCGCGCGAGTTGTGGTTCACCGAGATGATCTGGCCGCTGCGGTGCAGCTCGGCGAGGACATCGGTCGCCGGCTCGTCGCCGCGGTACCGGGCCTCGACCTCCTGGGTGGTGAGGGGTCCCAGCCACCGCAGCAGGTCGACGACATCCTCGGCGTCGCGGGCCTGGCGTTCGGGAGACAGGCGTTGGAGACGGGCGATCACGTCGGCGATGACGGCCGGATCGAGGAGTTCGCGGAGGTCGACGCGACCGAGGAGTTGTGCCAGCAGGCTGGTGTCGAGCGAGAGCGCGGCCGCCCGGCGCTCGGCGAGCGGGGCGTCGTCGGCGTACATGAACGCCCCGACGTAGCCGAACAACAACGATGCGGCGAACGGTGACGGGCTCTGTGTCTCGGTCTCCACGACCCGGATGCGGCGTGTGCGGATGCGGGTCAGCAGATCGAGGAGGGCGGGGAGGTCGTAGACGTCCTGCAGGCACTCGCGGACGGCCTCGAGCACGATCGGGAAGTCGGGGAACTTGGAGGCGACGGACAGCAGTTGGGCGCTGCGCTGGCGCTGCTGCCACAGCGGGGCACGCCGTCCGGGGTCGCGTCGCGGCAACAACAGTGCGCGAGCGGCGCATTCGCGGAACCGGGAGGCGAACATCGACGAGTCCGCGAGACCGTCGGTCACGAGCTGCTCGACCTCGTCCGGGTCGAGGAGGAACACGTCGGCGCCGGGCGGGGCGTCGTCGGTGTCGGGCATGCGCAGGATGATCCCGTCGTCGGAGGCCGTGGTGGCACCCTCGATGCCCAGGGTCTCCAGCAGGCGCTGCGAGATCGCGCTCGCCCAGGGTGCGTGGACACGTAAACCGTAGGGGGAGTGCAGGATCACCCGCCAGTCGCCGAGCTCGTCACGGAACCGCTCGACCACCAGGGTGCGGTCGGTGGGGAGGTGCCCGGTCGACTCCCGCTGCTCGGCGATGAGTGTCTCGAGGTTGGTGCGGGCGTTGTCGGTGAGGCCGAGGCGTTCGGCATGGTCGTCGAGCTTGCCGGGGTCGGCGATCGCACCGGTGAACGCACCGATCGCAGCGCCGAGTTCGGCGGGGCGTCCGATCGCGTCGCCGATCCAGAACGGCAACCGGCCCGGCTGACCGAACGCGGGGGAGACCAGGACGCGGTCGTGGGTGATGTCCTCGATCCGCCAGCTGGTCGCGCCGAGTGCGAAGACGTCGCCGACACGCGACTCGTAGACCATCTCCTCGTCGAGTTCGCCGACGCGCGTTGCCTTCTCGCCGACCATGAACACACCGAAGAGGCCGCGGTCGGGGATGGAACCGCCCGAGGTGACCGCGAGCCGCTGCGCTCCGCGCCGGCCGGTGATCACCCCGGCGTCGCGGTCCCAGTTCACCCGCGGGCGCAGTTCGGCGAACTCGTCCGACGGGAAACGACCCGCGATCAGGTCGAGGGTCGCGTCGAAGACGCCCCGGCCCAGTTCGCGATAGGGCGCCGCACGCCGGATCACCTCGTACCAGTGGTCGACCTCGAGGTCGTCGACCGCGGCGGCCGCGATGGTCTGCTGGGCGAGGATGTCGAGGGGATTCTGCGGGACCTTGATCTCCTCGATCGCCCCGTCGAGCATGCGGCTCACCGTCACGGTGCAGTGCAGGAGATCGGTGCGGTGCTTCGGGTACAGGATGCCCTGGCTGATCTCGCCGACCTGGTGGCCGGCGCGGCCGATGCGCTGCAGCCCGCTGGCCACCGACGGCGGGGACTCCACCTGGATCACGAGGTCGACCGCGCCCATGTCGATGCCGAGTTCGAGGGAGCTGGTCGCGACGACGCAGGACAGGCGCCCGGCCTTCAGGTCGTCCTCGATCTGGGCGCGCTGCTCCTTGCTGACCGAGCCGTGATGCGCGCGGGCCAGGACGGGTTCGGCGCCGGAGCTCGCGCCGCTGCCCATGACGAACGCGGGGGCGCCGCCGGCGACCGACGGATTGCCGGTCGGTTCGGCCGGCTGCCCGTGGCGTTCGGCGTGGATCTCGTTGAGCCGGGCGGTGAGTTTCTCGGCGAGGCGCCGGGAGTTGGCGAACACGATCGTCGCCCGGTTGGCCTCGATCTGGTCGACGATCGAGGCCTCGACGTACGGCCACAGCGACCCGGCGGTCGGGGAGAACGCGTCGTCGAGTGCGGCGGGGTCGGCATCGGACACCGGGGGTGGGATGTTGGCCATGTCCTCGACCGGGACATCGACGCGGAGGTCGAACGTCTTGTCGGCCTTGGGCTTGACCACCTGACACGGCGCGGCGCCGGACAGGAACCCCGCCACCACCTCCGGCGGCCGGACGGTCGCCGACAACCCGATCCGCTGCGCGGGCTTCTCGAGCAGCTCGTCGAGTCGTTCGAGGGTCAGCGCGAGGTGCGTACCGCGCTTGGTGGCGGCGACCGCGTGCACCTCGTCGACGATGACGGCCTGGACGCCGGTGAGGCTCTCTCGCGCTGCCGACGTGAGCATCAGATACAGCGACTCCGGCGTCGTGATCAGGATGTCGGGCGGTGTCTTGACCAGTGCGCGGCGGTCCGCGGCGGAGGTGTCACCGGACCGGACGCCGACGGTGATGTTCGGTTCGGGAAGGTTGAGCTCCTGAGCCGCCCGCGTGATGCCGGTCAGCGGGGCCCGCAGGTTGCGTTCGACGTCGACGGCCAATGCCTTGAGCGGCGAGATGTAGAGGACCTTGGTGCCGGCGGGCCGCGAGTCCGGGTCGGCGGCGAGGCGGTCGAGGGCCCACAGGAACGCGGCGAGGGTCTTGCCCGATCCGGTGGGGGCGATGACCAAGGTGTGCGAGCCGTCGGCGATCGACGTCCACGCACCCTTCTGCGCGGCGGTGGGAGCGGTGAAGGCGCCGGAGAACCACCGTCGGGTGGGGGCGGTGAAGCGGTCGAGCACCGAAGCGCGGGGCATCTCTCCACTATGTCTCACGCGTACGACAGAACGCGGTATAGAGTCATCCCACGCCTGTGCGGGGAATCCGGTGAGAGTCCGGAACGGTCGCGCCACTGTGAACGCTGCCCATATCGACACCGTAAATATGTCGACGCGGTCGACGTGTCGACATATCGACGCGGTCGACGGTGACGGGGTGACGTGAGTCAGGATGCCGTGCCGGCGCGTAGCAGTCCTCCGGACTCCTACACCACGACATCTCCGACGCGAGATCGGCGAAAGGACCCCACCATGACAGCTCCCCGCACTGCTGCAGCCGTACAGGCCGCCCCGGCCCGTGCCCTGCCCGTACCGAACCTGTCGGTCGCGAGTGCAGCCCTCTGGCTCAGCCTGACCGTGCTCCTGGCGGGTCTCGCCTACTACTTCCTCGGGTACGACCAGGGCGTCGTGTCCGTCTTCGGCTCCGACACCCACGTCCACGAGTTCGTGCACGACGCACGCCACTTCCTCGGCTTCCCCTGCCACTGAGCCGGCCTGACCGGCCGTATCCCACAGGAAGCCAAGTACATATGGAGAAGAAATTCATCGGCGCCGGCCTGCTCGCAGGTCTGATCGCCGGAATCGTCTCGTTCGTGTTCGCCCGGTTCTACCTCGAACCGGTCGTCGCCAAGGCCATCGACTACGAAGGCGCCCGCTCGGAGGCCGAGGAGGCACTGGCCCACGCCGCCGAACCGGGTGGCCACACGCACGGTGAGGGCGGCGAGCTGTTCACGCGGGCCATGCAGGAGAACCTCGGCGCCGGTGTCGGCAACGTCGTGTTCGCGGTGTGCATGGGTGCGTTCTTCGCGGTGGCGTTCACGGTGCTCTGGAGTCATCTCGGCAGTCGCCATCCGGCGACCGACCCGCGCGCGGTCGCGGGTGTGCTCGGCGCGATCGGTTTCGTCGCCGTGTTCGCCGTTCCGTTCTTCGCCTACCCGGCGAATCCGCCCGCCGTCGGCGACGACGACACCATCGGCGAGAGGACCGGAGCCTTCCTCACCATCAGTGTGGCGTCGGTGATCCTGGCCATCGCGGCCGTGGTCCTGGCGTTGTGGCTGCGTCCGCGGATCGGCGGATTCGTCTCGGCCGTCGCCGCTGTCGCCGCCTATCTGGCCGGCGTAGCGATCGTGCTCGCGTTCCTGCCGTCCTTCGCCGAGGTCCCCGAGCCGGTTCGCAACGACGCCGGTCAGATCGTGTTCCCGGGCTTCCCCGGTGACGTGATCGGGGACTTCCGGGTCTACGCCATCGCCAACCAGGTGATCCTGTGGACGGTTCTCACCGTGGTGTTCGCCCTGCTGCTGGGGGCGATGGCGCGCTCGCGTACCGCCGACCGCGCCCCGGCGGTCGCCGCCCAGCACTGAGGCGGCGATCGTTTCGCGCATGCAGATCATCACCGCCGGTCGCACCGGCCCCAATCGGTCGGTGCGATTCGGCGGTGATCCGGTTCTGGACGAGCGGGGCCGTCGGGACGTGCTCCGCCTGGCCGCGGCGTCCACGCCCCCGGTCCACTGTTGCGGTCCGGAGATCGCGTCCCGGGAGACCGCCGAACTCCTGGGTGCCTCCGACGCCCTCGTCGACGACGCCCTGCGGACGCTGGACGTCGGAGCGTGGGCAGGCCGCACTCCGGAGGAGATCGATCCCGTCGAGCTCGGCGCGTGGTTCGCCGATCCCGGTGCCCGGCCACACGGGGGCGAGAGCCTCGTGGATTTCGTCGGCCGCGTCCATCTCTGGCGCGACGGCCGCTCCGGGCTCGCCGACCGTTGGGTGGTGGTGGCGATGCCGGTGGCCCAGGCCCTGCTGTGCCCGGGCGTGGAGCAGTTCTTCGCCCACGAGGTCCGCCCCGCGACCGCGTACACCTGCGCAGATACGCAATAGGAACAGATTCGCGACGGCGTACCTAGACATCGGCAGTGACTCCTGACACAGTTGGGGACGACGAAACTGAAACATGTTCGCCCCCGGGCGGACACCGGTCTGGGAGTGTGACGATGTTCGAGTGGTCCGATGAAGATCTGATGGTTCGGGACGCCTTGCGGGCGTTCATCGACAAGGAGATCCGGCCCCATCTCGACGAACTCGAGTCCGGCGTCCTGCCGCCGTACGACATCACCCGCAAGCTGTTGTCGAGCTTCGGTGTCGATGCCATGGCCAAGGATGCGCTCGAGAAAGAACTCGAGGCAGAAGCCAAGGGGGAGAAGAAGAAGTCCTCCGGCGACGGCGGCGGCATGGGTGGCTCGATGTTCATGATGGTCAACATCGAGCTCGCGGGTGTGTGTCTGGGCCTCGTCGCGTCGCTGGGTGTGAGCATGGGGTTGACCGCCTCGACCATCCGCGGCAAGGGCACGCTGGCGCAGAAGAAGCGGTGGCTGCCCGAGCTGGTGACCATGGAGAAGGTCGGCGCCTGGGCGATCACCGAACCCGACTCCGGGTCGGATGCGCTCGGCGGCATGAAGACCACGGTTCGTCGTGACGGTGACGACTACATCCTCAACGGGCAGAAGACCTTCATCACGAACGGCCCCTACGCCGACACCATCGTCGTGTTCGCCAAGCTCGACGACGGCAGCGGAACGCCGATGCGCGACCGCAAGGTGCTGTCGTTCGTGCTGGACAAGGGTATGCCGGGGCTCACCCAGGGTAAGCCGTTCAAGAAGATGGGCATGATGAGTTCGCCGACCGGTGAGCTCTTCTTCGACAGCGTCCGCGTCGGCAAGGACCGTCTCCTCGGTGAGACCGAGGACACCGGCGCCGATTCGCGTGGATCCGAGGGCGCCAAGGCCGGTTTCACCGCGGAGCGCGTCGGGATCGCCGCCCTGTCGCTGGGGATCATCAACGAGGCGCAACGCCTGTCGCTCGACTATGCGAAGAACCGGAAGCTGTGGGGCCAGGAGATCGCCCAGTTCCAGCTCATCCAGCTCAAGCTGGCCGAGATGGAGATCGCGCGGATCAACGTGCAGAACATGCTTTTCAGCGCCATCGAACGGGGTAAGGCCGGCAAGCCGCTCAGCCTGTCCGAGGCGTCGGCGATGAAGCTGTACTCGTCCAAGGCGGCGACCGACGTCGCCATGGAGGCGGTGCAGCTGTTCGGCGGCAACGGTTACATGGCCGAGTACCGCGTGGAACAGCTTGCGCGCGATGCCAAGTCGCTCATGATCTACGCGGGGAGCAACGAGATCCAGGTGACCCACGTCGCCAAGGGACTGCTGCGCGGCTGAGGTACGCGCTCCAGCTGTGGTCAGGCGGCGCGGTGGGGACGCCACGCCAGATACCACAGCTGGAGCCAGTCCAGTTGCGGTGGCGCGATCCGGGTCTCGGGGCGGTGCCGCGGGACCCGGACGCGCAGCGCACCGGGCGTGATCGTGCATCGCACCGGCGTCGTGAGCTGGAGCGATTCGCCGTCGACCCCGACGGGGATGACCTCGGCGTCGGCGTCGACGGTCACCTCGGTGGCGGTCCGCTGGACGAGCCCCTGATCGTGCGTACGCCGCAGGAGTCCGACGGCCTGCCGGGTGTCGGACACCGAGACGGTGACGACGCCCAGGCGCCCCTCGTCGATGCGGGTGCGACGACCGAGCCCGGCCACGTCGTTGGTGGCGTACGGGCCGTTGCTGACCAGGATCGCCTGGGGGTCGGCGATCGACTCGTTGCCGATGACAGCGCGCAGACCAGACGTCGAGCCTCTGCCCAGCAGGTCGGGGAGCATGCGTAACACCGTGCGCGTCTTGTCATCCCGGTATTGCGGGCTCTGGACGACTTCGGCGTAGATCCCGAACGACGCGTTGTTGACGAAGGGGCGGCCGTTGATGTGACCGAGGTCGACACGGAACTCGACGCCGTCCCGTAGAGCGTCGAGACACCGGGCGGGATTCTGACGGTCGAGTCCGAGATCGAGCGCGAAATGGTTTCGGGTGCCGGCGCTGACGACCAGGAAGGGGACGCCGGATTCGGCGGCCACGCCCGCGACGAGCGCCTGGGTGCCGTCACCGCCCGCGACCCCGAGCAGGTCGGCTCCGCGGGCCACGGCGTCTCGCGCCAGCTGCACCACGTCGATCTCCACCGGCCCGTCGAGCAACGCGACTTCGGCGCCCAGGGACTCGGCCTGACGCTGCAGGTCGAACCGGACGACCTTCCCGCCACCGGAACGTGGATTCATGATGATGAACGGACGGTGGACATCCGGGGCCGCGTGCTCGGGCATCAGCGAGTCGATGCGGGACGGTCGGAGCGCGCGGCGGCCGCACCCCACCGCTGCGGCTGCCAGCAGCGCGGCGACGATCACGACCCACAGCTGTCGCTCGCGGATGAGGAACACCACGAGCAGCGGGACGGGGGCGACGGCGAGAACGGCCGCGACCACCCGTAGGACGCCCCGGCTGATCAGGAACCAGTACAGCGCGACGACGATGACCACGACGCAGCCGACGCAGATGATCAGCAGACCGAGAAGGCCGAGGATTCCCGCGGCGGCCACCGGGAGCAGGATCGCGGCCACGGCCAGGGCCATGGCCGCGCGCGCCCACCACCTGCGAGTGGTGGGCGGCGCGACCTCGGCGGCGACCGACGCCTGGCTCATACGGTCTCGACGACCGGCGCCGCCTCGCCCGGCGGCGTCTCCTCATCCGGCGTCTCCTCATCCGGCGTCGCCACACCCTCGGCCCAGGTCTTCGCCGGCCTGATGACGAGTTCGAGGATCAGCAGGGCGAGGAGGCCGAAGACGGCGATGAGCAGCACCACCAGCCCGGTCGGATAACTCCAGAACACGAGGAGCAGCGCTGCGATACCGATGATCGCGCTGCGCAACGCGATCCGTGCACGGAACAGGCTCTCTTCGAACGCGTTCGGCGGTCGTGACCGCCGCATCCGTTGCACCGAGTCGAGGCCTTGGCCGAACCCGCGTCGCACCGCCGCGGCCGACGCCGACCCGCCCAGCAGGTAGGCACCGACGGCGACCACGAGGCCGAGGACCGCCACGGCACGCAGGGCCAGACGCAACGGGTCGAGCACGGTGTCGATGGCGGCGGATGCGGCGTCGGGGGAGAGGATGTCGGGAGGCATCGCATCGAGGTAGAGCGCTCGCCCGATCAGCAGGCCGATGGCCAGGACGAGCATCGCGAGGACCAGCGAGAGCCCCGCGAGTGACAGAGCCCGCATGCGCCGGCCGCGGGGTGCGACCGCGACCGCGGCGAACGCGAGCGCGATCGTCAGCCACGGCAGGACGTCGGCGGCGGTGTCGAGCGCCGAGACGGCGCGTTGGGCCCGAACGAGTTCGGGCGAGCGGAAGAGGACGAACTGCTTGTCGACAGCGGGTATCTTCTCGGCGAAAGTGAATCCGCGGTCGAGCAGGCGTGCCTTGACGTTGTCGATCACGGTGCCCAGCGAGATGCTCACCGTGCCGGAGTCGTCCACGGTCACCGACGACGGCCCGACATCGCCCGTCACCACCGCGACCAGGGCCGTGTGTGCGGCCCGATTCGCCTGCAACCACAGCGTTTCGAACTGATCGCTGGCGACGAATGACGACACGGTCTGCTGGACGAATCCGCGTGCCTGGCCGGCCAGCACCGGTGCGAGGCCCTCGACCGCACGATCGACGCGCGGTGCGTTCTCGGTGGCCGGAACCGCGTCGGTCAGGGTGGTCAGCGCGGCCGCGGTGAGCGCCTCGACGTCGATGCGACTGAAGATCTCGTCGGTGATCGTGTTCGAGATCTCCGCTTGGACAGCGGGGTCCGAGGCGAGCGGCGCGACGGTGCTGACGTAGCGATCGGTGTCGAGGATCTCGCCGCGGACGAACCGCGAGGTCACCGAGGTGATGGCGAGCACCGCGACGAGCACGCACAGGAGCGCGACCGCGAACCAGCGCCACCGGTGCCGCTGTATCGACGTCGCGGCACCGGACGGAGGCCCGCTCCCGGTCTCCTGGCGTAACTGTGCGACTTCGGCTCTGAGTCGTTCGAGTTCGGCGCGTTCGGCATCGGTGATGCCGACGCTGCGCTCGACGTCGTGCCCGTTGGTGTCCGTGGTCATCTCGACCCCGCCTGGTCGCCCGGGCCCCCCTACCGGTATTCGGCCTTCGGGTGCCAGGTGGACACGGCCCAGATGACCACGATGTCGAGGGCGATGATCAGGATGGACCACCAGGGGTAGTAGGGCAACCACAGGAAGTTGGCGATGATGGACAGGCCGGCCATCACGATCGCGGTGAACCGGGCCCATGTCGCGCCGGTGACGAGTGCGACGCCGACGCCTGCCATGACGACCCCGAGGGCGATGTGAATCCAACCCCACGTGGTGAAGTCGAGCTTGTAGACGTACTCGACGCCGCGGACGAAGACCTCGTCCTCGGCGACCGCAGCGATGCCCTGGAAGAGCTGGATGACACCGAGGACGATGAGGATGATCGCGGCGCCGATGGAAGTCCCCGCGGCAATGCCCTGCTTGACGGATGGACCGTGGTTCTCGTTGGTGGGTGCGGTGTGAGTCATGGCGACGCCCTTCTCTGGACAACTGTGACAAGCAGGAGTTTCCGCCCGAAGTTCCGCCGCCGCAAGCGATAGGCGAGAGTGGGCGCAGATTTGTGACCACCGCGCCGCGGCCCGATGTGGTTGTCGCGCAGAGTGTTACGCGGTGCTAACGAATCGAGTTCACTCCGACCGGGTGAGCCGCCAGATCCGGTCTCGCGACATCGGCGTCTCACAAGGCCTGACGCCCAGCGCCCGTCGGATCGCGTTGGCGAGTGCCGGCGCAACCGGGTTGTACGGTGACTCGCTCATCGACTTGGCGCCGAACGGACCCAGTTCGTCGCTGGTGTCGGCGAAATAGACCTCCGTGACGGGGACGTCGGCCATCTGCGGCACGCGGTAGACCCGGAAGACGTTCGTCAGTGGC
Organism: Gordonia sp. ABKF26; assembly: GCF_041103195.1. Taxonomy (NCBI): domain Bacteria; kingdom Bacillati; phylum Actinomycetota; class Actinomycetes; order Mycobacteriales; family Gordoniaceae; genus Gordonia; species Gordonia sp. ABKF26. The sequence goes on along the minus strand of NZ_JBGCVZ010000003.1, from coordinate 4,072,723 downwards.
CGCCCGTGGTCGTCGATCATGATCTCTTCGTACAGGGCGGTCCCGATTCCCTGTGCGACACCGCCTTCGACCTGTCCCCGGCACTGCTCGGGGTTCATCACGGTGCCGGCGTCGGCCGCATGGACCGATTGCAGGATGCGCACGGTGCCGGTCTCGGTGTCGACCGCGACGCGGAACGCCTGCAGGTTGAACGCGATGGATCTCATCTCACCGCGTTCGGCGCCCCCGGCGACGGCGCGCGGGCCGCCCGGGTGGTCTACCCGGTTCGACGGATCGACGGCACCGATGAGGTCGGCGAACCCGACGACCCGGCCGTCGACGAGTGCGCCGTCGGCGACGAGTCCGATCGCTGTGGGTTCGGAGCCGGTGAGGCGCGCGGCAGCGTCGACGAGGGCGTCGCGCAGCGCGAGACAGGCCGAGTACACGGCCTTTCCGGCGACCGTCGTGCCGGCCGAGGCGAAGGCCCCGGTGTCGTGGGTGACGGCATCGGTGTCGCCGTGCCACAGCGAGACGCGATCCAGCCCGGTCGACAGGGCGGTGGCGACGATCTGGGCGTGCACCGTGGTGGTGCCGTTGCCGAACTCGGCGGTCCCGACCCCCACGTGGTAGGTGCCCGCGGCTTCGACCGCGACGGTGACGTCGGCGAAGTGCCCGCGCGGGGCCATGGTGGCGATCGCGGCGATGGCCATGCCCTCACCCACGCGCCATCGTTCGCCCGGCGGTGCCTCGACCCCGTTGCCGCTGCGCATCGCCCGCTCGGCGAGGTCGAGACACTGGTCCAGTCCGTAGCTGCCGTAGACCAGGTCGACCTCGGGCTCGGCGCGTGCGATGAGGAGTGGGTCGCCGTCGGCGACGGCGTTGCGACGCCGGAACTCGAACGGGTCGATGCCGAGTTCGATCGCGAGTTCGTCCATCGCGCTCTCCACGGCGAAGACCACCTGGCCGAGGCCGTAACCGCGGAACGCGCCCGACGGCGGGTTGTTGGTGTAGACGACCTCGGCGTCGAGCCGCTTGACCGGGCAGTTGTACACCGACACCGATTCGGCGCAGGCGTGGAACATCACGCCGATCGCGTGGTTGCCGTAGGCGCCGGTGTCCGACAACAGGTTCACCCGCAGGCCCGTCAGCCGGCCGTCCTCGTCGGCGCCGACGTCGACGGTGACCCGCATCGGATGCCGGTAGGTGGTTCGGGTCAGCTCGTCGGTGCGCGTCATCTCGTAGGCGCAGGGTTTGCCCGTGCGGAGTACGGCGAGGGCGACGAGGTCCTCGGTCAGCATCTCCTGTTTGCCGCCGAACCCGCCGCCCACGCGGGCGCTGAAGACCCGGATGCGCTCGGGTGGCAGGTCGACGAGGAGCGCGAGCTCGTTGCGGACGAGGAACGGGACCTGCGTACTGGTCCGGATGACGAGGCGTCCGTGCTCGTCGAGCCACCCGATCGAGCCGTGTGTCTCGAGCTGGGCGTGCGAAACCCGTCCGCTGGACCAGGTTCCGTGCACGGTTGCCGACGACGCGGCGAGGGCGTCGTCGATGTCGCCGCCGAAACCCTCGTGGAAGGTGGCGACGACGTTGCGGTCGGCCTCGGCGACCCGGTCGGCGGGCGTGCGATCGGGGTGGAGCAGCGGCGCCCCGGGAGTTCGGGCCTCCTCCGGGTCGAACACCGCCGGGAGCACCTCGTAGGTGACGTCGATGAGCGCCAGCGCCTGGTCGGCGACGGCCGGGGACGACGCCACCACCGCCGCGACCCGTTGGCCGACGAACCGCACGACCGGGTCGAAGACGAGTGTGTCATCCGGGTCCTCGAGGCGATTCTCGTGCCGACCCGTGGAAAACCTGGCGGTCGAGACGTTCTCGTGGGTGAGGATCAGTTCGACGCCCGGGAGCGCGGCCGCGTCGGTGGTGTCGATGGCGGTGATCCGTGCGTGTGCGTGCGGCGACCCGAGCACGTGGATGTGCAACGTCCCGGGCGTCGGGACGTCGAAGGTGTACGGCTCGGTGCCGGTCACCACCCGTCGAGCCGCGATCGGGTTGACCGAACTGCCGACGAGGGGGCGTGGTCCGGTGGCCGGAGGCGCCGCGGTCGGGGCGTCGACGGGCGCGACGGCCGCGGTGATCGCATCCCGGATGGAGCGATAACCGGTGCAGCGGCACAGGTTTCCCTTCATCCGGCGCGGCAGGTCGGGAAGATGGTCGGCGGTGACGGTGGAGGCCGTCACGATCATCCCGGCGGTGCAGAACCCGCACTGGAACCCGAAGTTGTCGACGAACGACTGCTGGACGGGGTGCAGGTCGTCCGGGGTACCGAGGCCGGAGACCGTCGTGACCGACTTCCCGGCGGCGCGATGAGCGGGAAAGATGCAGGAGTGCACGGGTTCTCCGTCGACGAGCACCGAGCACGCCCCGCAGTCCCCCGCGTCGCAACCCTTCTTGACCTCGTAATGGGCGTGCTCGCGCAACAACATTCGCAGGCATTGTCCCGCGGCGGGTTCGGCGTCGAGTTGCTCGCCGTTGACCTCGAACCTCATCCGTCGGCTCCGAATCCCTCGTCGGTCACCGGCGTCCGCCGGGCCAGTTCCGCTCGGATCTCCTCGCCCAGGACGGCCGAGACCCCGCGGCGCCAGTCGGCCGAGCCCAGCGGATCGGTGTAATAGCCGCTGGCCGCGACGATGTCGTCGTGGAGCGCGTCGCGGGTCGGCACCACGGGGTAGCGCAGGACCGTCGGCCATTGGGTGGCTGCGGTGATCCCGAAGGTGGCGGCGCCGTCGTCGTCGACCCGGCCGGTCACCACGGCCCCCGAGCGGCCGAGTTCGGCGAGAGCGATCTTGCGCACCGCGGTCCGCGCACGCAACGCATGACCAGGGAAATCGATGGCGCGCAGTACTTCTCCCGGTCCGAGCAGATTGATCCCGTTCCCGATGACCAGCTCGGCGACGGGCAGGTCGCGGTCGGTGCCGTCGGGTGTCCACACGTGCGCGGTCGCATCGAGTCCGACCGCGAGGGAGACCATCGACGCCGCGGCGAATGACCGGCAGATGTTGCCGCCGACCGTGGCCATGTTCCAGATCTTGAACGACGCCAGCAGTGCGTTCGCGCACTGCGCGAACATGGGTTGGGCCTCGAAGCCGGGGCGCGGCGGGATCGCGGCGAGCTCGGCAATCGTGCAGGTGGCCGCGATCCGGAGGCCGCCTCCGGGCAGGTTTTCGACAGGTGCCCAATCCATCTCGCTCAGGTCGACCAGTCCGGTGGTCGCCGGCTGTGGCTCGGAGAACACCCACGTGCCACCGGCGACGATCTGTTCACCGGGACCGGGGAACGCCTCGTCGCGGACGCGCGCGAACCGGTAGTGGGAGACGGCGGTGAGGTCCATCAGCGTGCCTTGTCGAGGAGGCGGGGTGCAGCGGTGAGTGGCTCCCACCGTACGAGGCCGATGCGCCCGCCGGAGCGGATCGCAGAGATCGACGTCGAAAGAAGCACGGCGTCACGCTACGTGCATCCGGTGCGGTCCGCATCTCGTGGCCGGCGGGCCGGTTCCGAGTCCTCGTCGTCGCGTCAGACCGGGGTTTCGGTGCTGCGTCCGTGCGCAGGAATCGCGAAGGCGACCACCGCGGCGATCACGCTCATCACGAGGGCGATGCCGGAGGCCCACAGATACCCCTCGGCGGTCGGGACCCCGATCGAGGTCCCGTCGGCGACGGGAACCGAGATCATCGACCAGGTGAGCAGCATGCCGACCGCCGCGGCGGCGGTCGAGGTCCCGACGATCCGCATGAGTGCGTTGACACCATTGGACTCACCGGTCTGCTCCACACTGACCGATTGCATGATCAGGGCCGGCATCGCGGAGTAGGCGATGCCGAGGCCCGCGCCGATGCAGCAGGCGATCACGAGCATGTGAATCCACGTCAGATCCCATGGGCCGGCGATCCCGACGATGAAGATCACATAGCCGATGCCGATGATGACCGCGCCCAGGGCGAGCGAGATCCGCGCGCCGAAGACGGCGTTGATGCGGCCGCTGATGTGCGAGAACACGAACATGACCAGTCCGCTGGGCGCGAGGATCAGACTCGCGTGGACCATGTCGTACCCGAAGCCGTCCGGGCTGTTCGTCGGGGCCATCAGCAGCTGGATCGGGATGAGTTGCATGGCGTAGAAGGCGAACCCGGTGGCGATCGAGGCCAGATTCGTCAGCAGCAGGGGGCGCTTGGCCAGGATGCGGAGATCGATCAGCGGACTGGCGCGACGGAGCTCGACGAAAACCCACACGCTCGTGGACACCACGAAGCCGGCGAACAGGCCGAGCGTGAGTGGGTGGGACCAGCCCCACTCGGCGCCCTTCGACAGCGGCAGCAGCAAGCAGACGAGCAGCACGGTCAGGCCGAGTGCGCCGAGGGCGTCGAACCGGCCACCGGAGGGCTTGGCGGTCGAGCGCACCGTGAGGGCCACACCGACACCGGCCAGGGTGGCGGCGCCCGCACACGACCAGAACAGGGCGTGCCAGCTCACGTGTTGGGCGATGAGGGCGGCGACCGGTAGGCCGAGTGCACCGCCGATACCGAGCGAGGCGCTCATGGTTCCCACCGACGAGCCGAGGTGGCGGGGCGGGACGATGTCGCGCATCACGCTGATCCCGAGCGCGACGATGCCGAAGCCGAGACCCTGCAGCCCGCGGCCGATGATGAACAGCGGGAGGGATGTCGCGACGGCACACGCGACGGATCCGACGGCGACGAACCCGAGACTGACCAGGATGGCGAGGCGTTTGCCGTACATGTCGCCGATCCGCCCGCCGATCGGTGTCGCGACCGCCCCGAGCAGCAGGGTGATGGTGATCGCCCACGTGGTGTCGGAGGCGTCGGCGTGCAACAGCGCGGGGAGTTGGGGGATCAGCGGGACGATGATGGTCTGCATCAGCGCCACGACGATCCCGGCGAGGCAGAGCACCGCGACCGCCAGTCGGGGGTGGGGTTTCTCGGCGGCGTGATCGGGGGGCGGGAGATCCGGGGTACTGTCCGTCGTTCCGTCGGCGTCGGTGCGGCTGGTCACGCCGTCATCCCGCTGGTTCCGATCATCGATTGTTCACACCTCCGAACGATCAGGATATCGCGCGGGTCACCGACGCAAACGTTCGCGTCCGCCGGAGCGGGCCGGACCGGCCAGGCGAGCGGACTACCCGAGCTCGGCGGCGCCGACGGGGTGCGGCCATCGCGGGGTGAGTCCGTCCCCCGACGAGACGCCGCGGATACGGCGCATCACCCATGGCCCGAGGAAGGTCCGCGCCCATTCCGCATTCTGGCGTCGTTGCTCCCGCCGGGTCGCGACCGCGGCGGCGGCGAGGGTCGCCGGCGTGAGATCGTGGTCGACCCCGAGCAGGTCGAGGACCCGGCCGGACATGTGTGCGTGTCCGAGCGGCGACATGTGCAGGCGGTCGTTGTCCCACATGCGGTAGTCGTCATACCCCGGCATCCGCCAGAAATCGCAGATCAGTGCGCCGTGATGCTCGGCCACGGCGCGGACGAGTTCGTTGTAGATCGCGACGCGCCCGCGAAGCATCCGGAAGACCGGAGCCCATCCGGTGTCGTAGGCGGTGAAGACGACGACGGTGGCGCCGGTCGCGGCGAGGTCGCCGAGTGCTCGGTCGTAGCGCGCGATCATCGCGTCGACGTCGAGGGACGGACGCATGAGGTCGTTTCCGCCGGCGTAGATGGTGACGAGGTCGGGGTCGAGTTCGATGGCCGGGCCCACCTGTTCGGCGATCACCTGGTCGAGCAGCCGGCCGCGGATGGCGAGGTTGGCGTACGTGAACTCCCCGCCGTCTGCTGATGCGGCGAGCCGTTCGGCGACGCGGTCGGCCCATCCCCGCACACCGTTGGGTCGGGTCGGATCCGGATCGCCGACGCCTTCGGTGAACGAATCGCCCAATGCGACGTAACGGGTGAAGCCCACGAGCGCGCCTTCCTGTCGAGTGGTCGGAACGACGCTAATCCCGACCGCCGGTCGCGGCCAAAGCATGCTCGGGACGGAACGATCGATCGGCATTCCGACGGAGCGCTCGATCGGCATTCCCGAATTACCGCGGCACCGGATCTCTCATTGCCGAACGGCACTGGAGAGTATTTCTCAACACTGTCGCAATGAGTGCCACGTACATTGCGCGGCAATTGTTTTCGCCCCCGGTGACGGGGTCGCCGCGCCCCTGCGTCGGAACGTTTCGGACGATCCGGAATGCGGTGGCGCGCGCCCTTTCCGAAGGCGTCGAAGGCAGTGTGAGGGGGTGGCCGGTAGGCCGGTCTCGGTGAGTAGGATCACGACGTGAACTGCCCGTGGAAAACGGGTCGGCGTCGTCGGGGGCACCTGCGTCGAACCGTGTCCGTCGGGGGGTTTGTTCGCGCGATCTCCACCGCGATTGTGCGAGTCGCTGAGCACGCGCCGGACCGGCGCAGGCGTGAGAGAAAGAGAACACCACGATGTTCGACAAGGTTCTGGTCGCCAACCGCGGCGAGATCGCCATCCGCGCATTCCGCGCCGCCTACGAACTGGGGGCGCGCACAGTCGCGATCTTCCCGTACGAGGATCGCAACTCCGTGCACCGGTTGAAGGCCGACGAGTCCTATCAGATCGGGGTGCCGGGACATCCGGTGCGGGCCTACCTGTCGGTCGACGAGGTCGTCAGCGCAGCGGTTCGCTGTGGTGCCGACGCGATCTACCCCGGTTACGGATTCCTGTCGGAGAACCAGGGTCTGGCCGCGGCGTGCGCGGAGGCGGGCATCACCTTCGTGGGCCCGAGTGCCGACATCCTGGAGATGACCGGCAACAAGGCGACCGCGGTGGCCGCGGCGAAGGCGGCGGGCATCCCCGTTCTCGCGAGCTCGGAGCCGTCGTCGGATCTCGACGAACTGCTCGACGCGGCGCAGGACATGCAGTTCCCGGTGTTCGTGAAGGCGGTCGCGGGTGGCGGCGGGCGCGGGATGCGCCGCGTCGACGAGCGTGCCGATCTCGCCGAGGCCATCGCTGCCGCGTCGCGCGAGGCCGAGGCCGCCTTCGGCGATGCGACGGTGTTCCTCGAGCAGGCGGTGGTCAACCCGCGCCACATCGAGGTCCAGATCCTCGCCGACACCCACGGCAACGTCATCCATCTCTACGAGCGCGACTGCAGCCTCCAGCGCCGGCACCAGAAGGTGATCGAGCTGGCTCCCGCCCCGAATCTCTCCGACGAGTTGCGCGAGAAGATCTGCGCCGATGCCGTCGCCTTCGCGCGCCACATCGGTTACTCCTGTGCGGGCACCGTCGAGTTCCTCCTCGACGAGCAGGGTCGCCACGTGTTCATCGAGATGAACCCGCGCATCCAGGTCGAACACACCGTCACCGAGGAGATCACCGACGTCGACCTCGTGAGTTCGCAGCTGCGGATCGCCGCGGGCGAGTCGCTCGCGGACCTCGGCCTGAGTCAGGACGTGATCCGCATCCGCGGAGCCGCCCTGCAGTGCCGCATCACCACCGAGGACCCGGCGAACGGGTTCCGGCCCGACGTCGGGCGCATCACCGCGTACCGCAGCCCGGGCGGCGCGGGGGTGCGGCTGGACGGCGGCGCCACCCTGGGTGCCGAGGTCAGTGGTCACTTCGACTCGATGCTGGTCAAACTCACCTGTCGCGGTAGGGATTTCCCGACCGCGATGCGTCGGGCGCGGCGCGCGGTCGCCGAGTTCCGCATCCGCGGCGTCGCGACGAACATCCCGTTCCTGCAGGCGGTCCTCGACGACCCGGACTTCCGCGCGGGACGCGTCACCACCTCGTTCATCGACGAGCGTCCCGAGCTGCTGACGTCGCGCTCGTCGGCCGACCGCGGTACCAAGATCCTCTCGTACCTGGCCGACGTCACGGTGAACAAGCCGCACGGCGAGCGGCCCACCACGGTGTACCCGCGCGACAAGCTGCCCACCGTCGAGCGCTCGGTGCTGGCCTCGCCCGCGAACGGCTCGCGGCAGCGACTGCTGGAACTCGGCCCCGAGGGCTTCGCGCGCGACCTGCGGGAGAACCCGCGCCTGGGCATCACCGACACGACGTTCCGCGACGCACACCAATCGCTGCTCGCGACGCGCGTGCGCACCAACGGGCTGCTCAACGTCGCACCGTACGTGGCGGCACTGACCCCCGAACTGCTCTCGGTCGAATGCTGGGGCGGTGCGACCTACGATGTGGCACTTCGCTTCCTGAAGGAAGATCCGTGGGATCGCCTGGCGCAGTTGCGGGAAGCCATCCCCAACATCTGCCTGCAGATGCTGCTCCGCGGGGCCAACACCGTCGGATACACCCCATACCCCACCAAGGTGACGACCGCGTTCGTCTCCGAGGCGACCGACGTCGGCATCGACATCTTCCGCATCTTCGACGCGCTCAACAACATCGACGCCATGCGACCCGCGATCGATGCGGTCCGCGAGACCGGTACGGCGGTCGCCGAAGTCGCGATGAGCTACACCGGCGACCTGTCCGACCCGGCCGAGGACCTGTACACGCTCGACTACTACCTGCGCCTGGCCGAGCAGATCGTGGCGGCGGGCGCCCACGTCCTGGCGATCAAGGACATGGCTGGTCTGCTCCGTGCTCCCGCCGCGACCACCCTGGTGACCGCGCTGCGACGCGAGTTCGACCTGCCGATCCACGTGCACACCCACGACACCCCCGGTGGGCAGCTCGCGACCTACATGGCCGCGTGGCAGGCGGGTGCCGACGCCGTCGACGGTGCGAGTGCCGCGCTGGCCGGGACCACGAGCCAGCCGCCGCTGTCGGCGATCGTCGCCGCGACCGCCCACACCGAGCGGGACAGCGGTCTCGACCTCGCGCGGGTGTGCGATCTCGAGCCGTACTGGGAGGCACTGCGAAAGGTGTACTCGCCGTTCGAGTCCGGCCTCCCGGCGCCGACCGGCCGCGTCTACTCGCACGAGATCCCCGGCGGGCAGCTGTCGAACCTGCGCCAGCAGGCCATCTCACTCGGCCTGGGCAACCGCTTCGAGGCGGTCGAGCAGGCCTATGCCGCAGCCGATTCGATGCTGGGCCGGCTGGTCAAGGTGACCCCGTCGTCGAAGGTCGTCGGCGATCTCGCGCTCGCCCTGGTCGGTCGCGGTATCACCGCATCGGACTTCGCGGCCGACCCGGCGTCGTACGACATCCCGGATTCGGTCATCGGCTTCCTGCGCGGCGAACTGGGTGATCCGCCCGGTGGCTGGCCCGAGCCGCTGCGCACCCTGGCGCTGCAGGGCCGGGCGCCGGCGCCCGAGGTCACCGAACTCTCCGCGGACGACGAGGCCATCCTCGACAAGCCGGGACGCGACCGTCAGGTCCGGCTCAACCACCTGCTGTTCCCCGGCCCCGCACGCGAATTCGAGGAGCACTACGAGGCATACGGCAACACCTCGACGCTGTCGGCCAACCAGTTCTTCTACGGCCTGCGTTACGGCGAGGAACACCGCGTCGAACTCGAACCCGGCGTCGAACTGCTCATCGGACTCGAAGCGATCAGTGAGCCGGACGAGCAGGGCATGCGGACCGTGATGTGCGTCCTGAACGGGCAGTTGCGCCCGATCGCGGTGCGCGATCACGCCATCGACTCGGCGGTCGCGTCGGCGGAGAAGGCGGACCGGTCCGATCCGCACCACGTGGGTGCACCGTTCGCCGGTGTGGTGTCGCTGTCGGTGGACGTCGGCGACGAGGTGGCGGTCGGTGCGACGATCGGCACCATCGAGGCGATGAAGATGGAGGCGGCGATCACCGCACCGGTCGCGGGCAAGGTCGCCCGCCTGGCGATCGGGCAGGTCACCCAGGTCGCGCCGGGGGATCTGCTGATCGAGATCCGCTGAGGCTGCGGCGGCGGGGCGGGTGCCCCGCCGCCGGTCAGCTTCCCCGATAGGTCGAATAGGCGAAGGGGCTCAACAGGATCGGCACGTGATGGTGGCGCCCGGGGTCGTCGATCTCGAAACAGACGTCGATCTCGGGATAGAAACCCTTGATGTCGTTGTCGGCGAACCAGTTACCGGTGTCGAAGACGAGGTGGTAGATCCCCGGGACGAGGGGTTCGGTGTTCACCGTCGTGATGCGACCGTCCGAATCGGTCGTACCCGTGGACAATTGGGTTCCCGACGCGTCCTGGAGCGACACCTCGATGCCGACCGCTGGTGCCCCGGACACCGCGTCGAGGACATGTGTGGACAGACCGGTCATCTCGGGATCCCTTCGTCGGCGGTGCGCTCGGTCGACAGCATACGGAGCAGGCGAGCGCGATTGATCTTCGCCAACTCCTCGCGCAGGACACGCCGTTCGGTGGCGGCGTCGTTGGTCATCCGATGGTGGAGGAGGGCGAGGAGCTCGTCGGCGGGACGACCGTTCGCGAAGACCAGGTACACGTGCCCGAACCGCTCCTCGTAGGCCGCGTTGCCCTTCCTCAGGTCGGCGAGCACCGACGCCGCCGAACTCGCGACGCCGGCCTGCTCTCGCGCCGACGAGGCGTTGTCCGGCCGGTCCCCGATCCGGGGGTGCCCCGCGAGCGCCTCGTCGACGTCGTCCTCGGAGAGCTCCGCCAACGTGCGGTCGGCGGAGTCGAGCAGTGCGGGTACATCGTGAAACGGCCGCGCGCGCATCATGCGCTCGATCCAGGCCGTCGAGGCGCAGCACGACCGCAACGCCGCCCGGACCTCGGCATCGTCCATCTCGTCGAGAATCATGCTGTCCAGCCTAGGAGGCGCGCGCGTGGCCGTCGCGTGGAAGATGGAGCGATGACCGACGCCGCCGCGCCCCGACGAGCTCAGCGATCGCCGGGTCGGGTGCTCGGTGTGGTGCTCGCCGCCGGCGCGGGCACCCGGTACGGGATGCCGAAGATCCTGGCGGACGACGGTCGGTGGCTCGGACACGCGGTCGCGACGCTGCGCGACGGCGGATGCGCGGAGGTGGCGGTCGCCATGGGAGCGGCGGTCGTCGAACCGCCCCCGGGCGCCGGTGCGCTGGTCGTCGAGGACTGGGCCGACGGTGTCGGCGCCTCGGTGGCAGCGGCCCTGCGGTGGGCGATGGCACGACCGGATGCGGCGGGACTGGTGGTGCACGTGGTCGACACCCCGGACAGCGGCCCGGAGATCACCGCCCGGCTGCTCCATGCGGTCGGGGCTGATCGAGCCGCGTTGGCGCGAGCGGTCTTCGAGGGCCGGCCGGGACACCCGGTGTACATCGGTGCCGACCATTTCGGGCCCGCGTTGCGCGACATCGGTGGTGACGTCGGGGCGCAGGTCTACCTCCGCTCCCGGGCGGTCACACCCGTCGAATGTGGGGATCTGTCGACTGGCGAGGACATCGACGAGAGACGCTGACCTGCGGTGAGCGTGCCCATTTCGAGACCTTCTCGTCGCCGTTCCGGTGCACGGGGATCCCGCGTGGGACAAGCGTCCATGTCTAGGGTGCAGACATAGCCGGGTAACGGACCGCACTCTCTCGAAGCGGGTGATCGCCGTGGCGCACGATCGTCGTCGACGCCTCACCGCGATCATCGCCGCGCTGGTCCTGGGAACGGGGCTCGCGGCGTGCGCGGCCGGTCCCGACGTCGCCGACCCGGCGCCCCGGCTCGTCGAGGACGCGCATCTGCCGCCCGGTGTCGACACCACTTTCCGCTGGGCCGCCACCGGCGTCCTCGACCCGCAATCAGCCGAAGGCACCTTCGTCCGAGCCTTCACCGAGTCCTTCGAACTCGCGAATGCCGGCCGGTCCGTGCGGTGGGGTTATCCCGGGTTCGTCGAGGCCGCCCCGTCGAACATCGATCAGATGGTCACGGCCTATCCCACCGATCCGTCGACGGGGCGCGAGGTCGGCACCGCCTTCTACAGCGCGCTGCGCCGGGTCGATGACAACGGATGGGTGCGAATCGTGCTGTGCCGCCACGGATACAGATCCGTGCAGCACGCCGGTGGGTGGACCGTCGGCTTCGACACCCCGCGGCCGGTCGAGATCGACATCCGGCGGGTCGGGGACGATCCCGCGGCCGCGACACGCGGTGGTGAACGGACCCCGGGCGCCGATGTGTTCGGCGGGTGGTTCACCTCCCGCCACGACTTCGCGGCGCTGTATCCGACCCCGACAGCGGATCAGAAGTCCTGCGCGGCACTGACTCCGGCGGGGATGCCGCACTGGCTGCCGACGGCCGCCACCGAACCGTGGCCGTCGCTGTCGCCGTCGCCGGGATGGTCGAGCTACCCGGGCGCAGCCTGATCCCGCACGGTCTACTGGTCCGGCAGCCCGTCGAGCAGGTCGTCGCAGTGCACCGGGAGATCGCGGACCCGCACCCCGGTGGCGTTGTGGATCGCGTTGACCACGGCCGCGGCGCTGCCCACGATGCCGATCTCGCCCGCACCGCGTGAACCCATCGGGGTGGCGTGCTCGTCGCGGTCGTCGAGACAGATCGCGTCGACGTCGGCGATGTCGGCGTGCACCGGGATGTGGTACTCGGCGAGGTCCTGGGTGACCACGTGCCCGAAGCGGTGATCGCGAACGCTCTCCTCGTGCAACGCCATCGAGATGCCGAAGGTCATCCCGCCGATGAGCTGCGAGCGGACGGTGCGGGGATTGATGGCACGCCCGATGGAGAACACCCCGAGCATGCGCGGGATCCGGATCTCGCCGGTGTCCACGTCGACGCGGACCTCGACGAAGTGCGCTCCGAACGAGGCCACCGTGAACTTCTCGAGATCGGGGTTGTCGGCTGCCTCCGCGCTGAGATCGGCGCCCTCGGGCGGATCGTCGCCGAATCGCGCGCGGAACTGATGCGCGGCGGTGACGATCGCCGATCCCCAGGACGAGGTGCCCGACGAGCCGCCGGCGACGGTCGCGCTCGGGAGAGCGCTGTCGCCGATCTCGATGTCGACGACGTCGGTGGGCACCCCGAGCGCGTCGGCGGCGATGAGCAGCAGCGTCGTCCACGCGCCGGTGCCGATGTCGGTGGCGGCGATCCGCACCGAGTAGCGGCCGGACCGGTGGGTTATCGACGCCTCGTTCCCCGGCTGCACCATGTGGGGATAGGTCGACGATGCGACGCCCAGACCGATGAGGTGCCGGCCGTCGCGTCGGGACCCGGGTTCGGTGGAACGCCGGTCCCAGCCGAATCGGTCGGCGCCCTCGCGGAGACAGTCCAGGAGCCGCCTCGACGACCACGGGTTGCCCGTCTCGGGGTCCTCGGGCGGTTCGTTGCGCACGCGCAGCTCGATGGGGTCGATCCCGATCGCGTGTGCGAGTTCGTCCATCGCCACCTCGCCGGCGAACATCCCCGGCGCCTCGCCGGGCGCGCGCATCCAGAAGGGGACCGGAACGTCGAGCGGGACGACGTGGTGGTCGGTCCGGCGGTTCGCGACGGCATACATCGACCGCGAGGTGACCGCGGCCTGCTCGGCGAATTCCTTGACGTGCGCGCTGTGCGTGTGTGCTTCGTGAACCAGGGCGGTGAGGTGGCCGTCGCGGTCGGCGGCGAGTCGCAGCCGCGATCGTGTGGGCGCGCGGTGTCCGACATACGCGAACATGTGCTGCCGGGTCACGGCGAATTTCACCGGTCGCCCGGGCAGGCCCATCGCCGCGAATGCGGCCAGCACGTCGTGAGAATGCGGGGACCCCTTGGAGCCGAATCCGCCGCCCACGTGCGGCGCGACGACTCTCAGCTGATCGGGTTCGAGTCCGAGCACCGGAGCCAGCGCGGACACCACGCCCTGCGTCGACTGGGTCGAGTCGTACAGCGTCAGCGTCGATTCGGCGGGCTGCCACGTCGCCACGACGGTGTGGGGCTCCATCGGGTTGTTGTGCTCTTCCGGCGTCGAGTACCACTCGTCGATCGTGACGACGCCGGACTCGCCACGTCCCCCGGTCGCCTCGTCGAGAACACGATCCGGGTCCCCGTCCAGCGAGGTCGGCTCGAACCCGCCGTTGACCTGCTCGGGCCGGTAGCTGTCGGGGTGGTCCACGCGGAACTCGGTGTCGTGATCGTCGTCGTCGTAGGTCACGATCACGGCCGCCGCGGCCTCCCGGGCAGTCTCGGGGCTCTCCGCGACGACGGCGCCGATGAGCTGGCCGCGGTAGGCGATCTCCGGTGACTGCAGGATCGTCAGGTCGCCGTTCGAGGTGTCTGCCAGCCGGGGTGCGTTCTCATGGGTGAGGACCAGGAGGACGCCGGACGTCGACTCGGCTGCGGCGGTGTCGAATCCGGTCACGCGGCCACGCGCGACGGCGGCGGTGATCGGCCACAGGTACACCGCGTCGGTGAGATGTTCGTACGCGTACGGCGCTGTGCCGCGGACCTTGTCGGCGCCGTCGATCCGGGCGTGTGAGGTGCCGATGGCGGTCATCGGGTGCTCAGTTCCCGCAGGGTGGCGACCAGGGTGCGTCGTGCGAGCGGCACCTTGAATTCGTTTCCGTCCAGACCGCGCGCGTCGCCGAGTTCGGCATCGGCTGCCGCGGCGAAGAGTTCGGTCGACGGACGCTGTCCGCGCACCACGGATTCGGCGCGTTCGGCGCGCCAGGGCTTGTGGGCGACACCGCCGAGTGCGATGCGTGCCTCACCGATCACGTCACCGTCCATGCGCAGCTCGGCGGCGACGGACACGAGCGCGAAGGCGTAGGAGGCGCGGTCACGGACCTTGCGATAGGTCGACGCCGAGTCGGGCGGCGGTGGCGGCACGTCGATGGCCACGATGACGTCGTGCGGTTCGAGGACCGTGTCCCGCTCCGGATGCTCCCCCGGAAGCCGGTACAGATCGAGGATGTCCACGACGCGCTCGCCGTCGGGACCCTGCACCACCACGCGGGCGTCGAGTGCGGTCAGGGCGACGGCCATGTCCGACGGGTGGGTGGCCACGCAGGCGTCGGACGCGCCCAGGATGGCGTGGTACCGGGTGTAGCCGCCGATGGCCGAGCAACCCGAGCCCGGCGTCCGCTTGTTGCACGGCGTCGTGACGTCCTGGAAGTACACGCACCGCGTGCGTTGCAGCAGGTTGCCCGCGTTGGTCGCGAGGTTGCGCAACTGTGGTGACGCCCCCGAGAGGAGCGCGCGCGCCAACACCGGGTAGCGGCGTCGGACCAGGGGGTGGGCGGCGGTGTCGGCGTTGCGCGCGGTGCCGCCCAGACGCAGCGAACCGTCCGGCCGTTCGGTGATGCCGTCGAGCGGGAGGCGCGAGATGTCGAGCAGGGCAGGCGGATCGGCGACACCGAGCTTCATGTGGTCGACGAGGTTGGTGCCGCCGGCGATCAGCTTCGCACCGTCGTGGTCGCGCAGGAATTCGACAGCGCCGGCCACATCGGTCGCACGGTCGTAGGTGAACGGGATCATCGATCGGCCACCTGTCGGATCGCGGCGAGAATGTTGGGGTAGGCCGCGCAGCGGCAGAGGTTGCCGCTCATCCGTTCCCGGATCTCGTCGTCGGCCAGGCCGTTCGCGTCATCGGTGGCCGCGGGGTCGAGGTCCTCGGTGACGTGGCTCGGGTGGCCCTGTTTCGCCTCGTCGAGCATGCCGACCGCCGAGCACAGCTGGCCGGGGGTGCAGTAGCCGCACTGGAAGGCGTCCTCGTCGATGAACGCCTCCTGCATCTCGTGCAGGTCGTCGCCGTCACCGAGCCCCTCGGCGGTCACGATCTCGGTGCCCTCATAGGCCACCGCGAACGACAGGCAGCTGACGATCCGGCGACCGTCGACCAGCACGGTGCACGAGCCGCACTGCCCGTGGTCGCATCCCTTCTTGGGGGAGAAGATGCCCAGGCGGTCGCGGAGGCCGTCGAGCAGGGTCGTGCGCGTGTCCACGACGACGTCGCAGAGGGCACCGTTCACGGACAGCGAGATTCTGGCTTCCACATCGCGGGGCATACCCGACGTCCCGGGCGGTAAACACCCGCCGCAGGCGCGGGAATGTCTGGAACAATCGGCCCGGTGGCCACCCCAAGACCCAGAGTTGTCGTCATCGGCGCCGGATTCGCGGGCATGCACTGTGTCCGCCGGCTCAAGAACGAGCCGGTCGACGTCACCGTCGTCGACCGCGGAACCAGTCACTTGTTCCAACCGCTGCTGTATCAGTGCGCCACCGGGCTGCTGTCGGAAGGCGCGATCTCCAGCCCGGTCCGTCATCTGACACGCAGGCACAAGAACCTCGACGTGGTGCTCGGCGAGGCATCGGACATCGACGTCGACGCCCGCGAGCTGACGGTCGATCGCATCGACGGATCGTCCTTTCGCCTGTCGTACGACCATCTGGTGGTCGCGGCCGGGATGCGCACCGCCTACCGCGGCAACGAGGACTTCGCCGCCCATGCACCGGGAATGAAGACCCTCGACGACGCGCTGTCCATCCGGCGCAAGATCATGGCCGCGTTCGAGATGGCCGAGACGGTCACCGACCCGGAGGAGCAGCGATCCTGGCTCACCTTCGCGGTGGCCGGCGGCGGGCCGACCGGAGTCGAGCTCGCGGGGCAGATCCGGGAGGTCGCGACGCTCGCGCTCGAGCGCGAGTTCGATGCGATCGATCCGGCGCAGGCGCGGGTGCTGCTCCTGCACGGCGGTGATCGGGTGTTGCCGTCGTTCTCCACCAAGCTGTCGGCCAGGGCGCAGCGCACACTCGACGAACTCGGGGTCGAGACCCACCTCGGCGTACACGTGACCGGTGTGGGGGAGGACCACGTCGAGACGACCCGCAAGGCCGACGGCGACAAGCAGACGTACCCCGCGCGGACGACGCTGTGGACGACCGGTGTCGAGGCCGTCCCGTTCGCGACCACGCTCGCCCGGGCGCTGGGGGCCGACCAGGACCGCGGCGGCCGGATACCGGTGGAAGCCGACCTGTCGGTCCCGGGTCACCCCGACGTCTTCGTGTGCGGTGACATGAGCGCTTACCGCGACCTCCCGGGGGTCGCCGAGGTGGCCATGCAGGGCGGCCGGCACGTCGGCGCGGTGATCGCCGAAACCGTTGCGGGACAAACGGACCGGTCCCCGTTCAAGTACCGCGACCTCGGCACGGCGGCCTACATCGCGCGCCGGCACGCGATCGTGCAGTCGGGACCCCTGCAACTGTCGGGCTTCCTGGGCTGGGTCGCGTGGGGTGTCATCCACATCGCGTTCCTGGCGGGTGTGCGCAATCGGATGGGCACCGTGATGACCTGGGGCGCAACGCTGCTCACCGACAGTCGGCGAGAGCGCGCGATCACCTACGGCGACCCGGAGACGGCGCGGCAGCCGTACGGGCAGTGACGGGATCGATTCGGCCCGGGTTCCCGTCGAACGCTTGTCCGTGACCCCCTGGCCTGGTATTCAGAGTAGAACACGTTCTAATTCTGACCGGCGAGGAGTCCTGCATGCACACCCCGATCTGTGATGAGCTCGGTATCGAGTTCCCGATCTTCGCGTTCACCCACTGCCGCGACGTGGTGGTCGCGGTGAGCAAGGCGGGCGGATTCGGGGTGCTCGGCGCGGTCGGGTTCACCCCGGAGGAGCTCGAGATCGAGCTGAACTGGATCGACGAGCACATCGGCGACCGTCCCTACGGCGTCGACATCGTCATCCCGAACAAGTACGAGGGCATGGACTCGAACATGTCGGGTGACGAGCTCACCAAGATGCTGCAGTCGATGGTCCCGGCGGAGACCCTCGACTTCGGACGCAAGCTCCTGCGTGACCACGGTGTGCCGCTCAACGAGGACAGCGACAACTCCCTGCAGCTCCTGGGCTGGACCGAGGCGACGGCCACCCCGCAGGTCGAGATCGCGCTGCAGCATCCCAAGGTCACCCTGATCGCGAACGCGCTCGGGACGCCGCCCGCCGACATGATCGAGAAGATCCAGGCCGCGGGCCGCAAGGTGGCCGCGCTCTGCGGATCGCCGAAGCAGGCGCGCAAGCACGCCGACGCAGGCGTCGACATCATCATCGCCCAGGGTGGCGAAGGCGGCGGTCACTGCGGCGAGGTGGGTTCCATCGTGCTCTGGCCGCAGGTGGTCAAAGAGGTTGCGCCGGTGCCGGTTCTGGCTGCCGGGGGCATCGGCAGCGGTGAGCAGATCGCGGCGGCCCTCGCGCTCGGTGCGCAGGGCGCGTGGAGCGGTTCGCAGTGGCTGATGGTCGAAGAGGCGGAGAACACCCCGGTCCAGCAGCAGACCTACATCGACGCCTCCAGTCGCGACACGGTGCGTAGCCGGTCGTTCACCGGCAAGCCGTGCCGCATGCTCCGCAACGACTGGACCGAGGCCTGGGAGGACCCGAAGAACCCCGAACCGCTCGGAATGCCGTTGCAGTACATGGTCTCCGGCATGGCGGTCGCGGCGACGCACAAGCACCCCGACGAGAGCATCGACGTCGCCTTCAACCCCGTCGGGCAGGTCGTCGGGCAATTCCGCAAGGTCGAGAAGACCTCCGCGGTGATCGAACGATGGGTCACCGAGTACATCGACGCGACGAGCAGTCTGGAGTCGTTCGCCAACGCGAACGCCTGAGCCGTCGACGGTGGCGATCTCACTCGGTGAGGTCGCCACCGGCCGCTCGCCAGCCGATGAGGCCGCCACTCATGTTGACGGCCTCGAAGCCGTTCTCCACGAGCAGGTTTGCCGCACCGGCGGATCGGATCCCGCCGGTGCAGAAGGCAATGAGCAGGGTGTCCTCGGGCAGTTCGAGGCACCGCGTCGGCAGCACCTCCAGCGGCATGTGCACCGCATCCGGGATGTGGACGCGGTTCCATTCGAACTCGCGGCGGACATCGACGACGACGGCGCCCTCGGCGACCAGGCGCAGTGCCTCGGCGGCGGACACGGTCGGGGGTCGACGGAGGTAATGGCGGACCTTCACAACCTTCAGTCTAACTGAAGGTGGCCCCGTACGGCACCGCGGCGGATCAGGACTCCGAGATGGTGCGTCTCATCACGTCGCGCAGTGCCTGGGCGAGTTCGGGATCACGCGAGGTGAACTCGGCGTCGAGCCGGGTGACCGCCTCGGTGGCGCGGGTGAGCGCCTCCTCGCCCGCCGGGGTGATCCGCAACGTCGACGCGGCCCCGGCGTGGGCGGTGGCGTCGTCGACGAGGCCGGCGTCGACGAAGCCCGAGACCGCGGCGTGTGCGCTCTGCACCGTGATGCGCGACCGGCGGGCCAGTTCGCTGAAGGAGATGTCCGGTGTGCCGCGGATGTGGCCGAGCAGACCGAACTTCCGCGTCGTCAGTCCGAGGGGCTTGAGCGCGGAGCCGAGCTCGGCCTCCCACACCCGGCTGAGGGTGAGCAGGGTGACGACCGGGCTGAACGGCGGCGGCTCCGACATGGGGGCAGGCTAACAGCCACCCGGACGGCGGCTCCGGCGTTCGCACGCTCACCGCAGTTTGGCCATCACCCTGCGTGCGGTGGTGATCCCGGATTCGATGGCGCCGTCGACCACCACGCCGTTCCAGCCCTTCGCGAAGTCGGCCCCCGCGAAGTGCAGGCGGGTGGTGGAGTCGTGGAACAGGCTCCAGCCGTTGAAGAACTGACCTGACTTGAGTGTCGCCCAGGTCTGACCGGACCAGGGGTCGGCCACCCAGTCGTGACCCCCGCAGTCGAGCACCGTCAGATCGGTGCGCCACACATCGACGGCCTTCTGTGCCGAGGCGACGTCGTCGAGGTCGATGGCGGTGTGGTCGGAGCCGAAGCCGACGAGGATGGTGGCGTCCTCGGCCTCGAGGAAGTACTC
The DNA here is from genome assembly GCF_041103195.1 of Gordonia sp. ABKF26. NCBI lineage: Bacteria > Bacillati > Actinomycetota > Actinomycetes > Mycobacteriales > Gordoniaceae > Gordonia > Gordonia sp. ABKF26. The sequence continues at coordinate 4,053,030 of NZ_JBGCVZ010000003.1, read as the reverse complement.
GCTGCGCAGCAGGGAGATCGGGTGCTGTCCGGGCGCTCCGGCGATCACGGAGTGGTGGCCGGCGACCTTGATCCAGATCTTGAACCCCACCGAGTTGGTCCCATCGGCGATGAGTGCGGTCTGCTCGGCCGACAGCGCGGGGCTGAAGTCGATGGTGCGCAGCGCGCCGATGGGTGCGGTGACGATCACCGCGTCGGCCGCGACGACCTCACCGGTCGCCAGTGTCACCCGGGCGCCGTGGGAATCGTGGGCCACCGAGCGAACCGGTGTGCCCAGGGTGATCTCGCCGCGCAGGTCGCCGGCAATCGCCTCGTAGAGGCCCCGCATCCCGTTGGTGAGCTTGAACCGCAGGGTCTGCTCGTCCATGAGAGAGCTGCGGTGATCACTCAGCGAGGCCCAGTGTTTGGCCATCAGCGGGGACGCCGTGGCCGTCGGGCCCTGATAACCGGCCGACCAGTACGAGTCGGCGAGATCGATCTCCTCGCGGGTGAAATCACCGTTGTGCAGGCAGTCGAGGACGCTGCCCTTGTCGGCGGCCAGGAAGCGTTCCCGCAGTTCGGGATCCGTGTCGGGGTCGCGGAGGATGGCGAGCGGGTCGTGCGGATACGGGAAGAACTCGCGCGAGCCGTCGACGATGGTCTCCTGCAGCCGGGAAAGCTTGGTGTCGAGGTCGTGTTCGGTGCCGGAGTGCACGACGCCGTCGCTCACCCAGTACGCCGACTCGATGTCGGGGCTGGGGTAGATGGTCTGCGCGTAGCGGGTGATCACGGTCCAGACGAACGGTTGCATCCAGTGCACCCACGTCGCGCCCATCTCCAGGGCATGGCCGCCCAGGCGTTCGTCGGTCCAGGCACGGCCGCCGATGCGTTCGCGTGCCTCGACGACGCGGACCTCGATGCCGGCGGCCTCGAGCTCGCGGGCCGCGGTGAGTCCGGCGAAGCCGGCGCCGATGACGAGGACAGATGGACGTGGGGATCGCCCGGAACCTGCTGCGTGCGGCGCGGATTCGTCGGCGCCGGGTAGGGGATGAGAGGACATGGCTGCTCCTGAGAACGGTGTGGGGAGGATGGGATGTCAGAGCACGACGGTGACGGTCTTGGACTCGGTGTAGGCGAGGATGCCCTCGTACCCGAGCTCGCGACCGATACCGCTCGCCTTGACCCCACCCCACGGGAGTTGCGGTGCCAGCGGTGACCATCCGTTGATGCCGATGGCCCCCGCATCGATGCGCGCGGCGGCGGTGTGGGCGCGGGTGAGGTCCGTGGTCCAGAGGGTCGCCGACAGTCCGTACTGGTTGTCGTTGGCCAATGCCAGCGCCTCGTCGTCGGTGTCGAACGGGATGACCAGGCCGACGGGTCCGAAGATCTCCTCGCGGGCGACGGTCATGTCGTTGTGCCCGGCCAGGACGGTGGGTGTCACGTAGAACCCGGCGGAGTCCGGCGCCGCACCGCCGCTGACGACCTCGGCGCCCTCGTCGACGCCGGTCTCCAGCAGGGCGAGGACGCGGTCCCGCTGACGGGCGTTGACCAGCGGGCCCATCGTCGTCGACGGGTCGAACGGGTCGCCGAGAACCTGGGCCTGTGCGGCGCCGGTGAGTCCGTCGAGGATCGCGTCGTAGACCTTGCGGTGCGCGATCACCCGGGTGCCCGCCGCACAGACCTCGCCCTGGTTGAAGAACATGCCCATCGCGCACCCCTGGATGGCGGCGTCGAGGTCGGCGTCGTCGAAGACGATCTGCGGTGCCTTGCCGCCCAATTCGAGTGCGGTGCGCCGGAACGTGTCCGCGGAGTCGCGCAGGATGGTCCGACCGGTCTCGGTGGAGCCGGTGAAGGAGATCTTCTTGACCCCGGGGTGGCGGGACAGGGCGGCGCCGGCCACGCGGCCGAGGCCGGTGACCACGTTGACCGTTCCGGCCGGGAAACCGGCCTCGTCGACGAGTTCGGCAAGGCGGAGCACCGACAGCGAGGCGTCCTCGGCGGGCTTGATGACCACCGTGTTGCCGGCTGCCAGGGCGGGAGCCAGCTTCCACCCGAGGATCATCAACGGCGCGTTCCAGGGGATGATGGCCCCGACCACGCCGATCGGTTCGCGCCGGGTGTACGCGTGCGTGGGAACCGGTCCACCCAGGTAGCCGTCGTTCGCGATGAGTTCACCGTTGATCTTGTCCGCCCATCCCGCGTAGTAGCGCAGGGTCGCGATCAGGTTAGGGATCATCAGCGCCGAACTCATGCCGAGCGGACGCCCCATGTCGAGCGACTCGAGCGCGGCGAGTTGTTCGATGTCGCGCTCGACGAGATCGGCGAGCCGGTTCAGCAGCAGGCCCTTGCGCGACGGTGCGAGGGCGCCCCACTCGCCGCGGAAGGCCGAATGCGCGGCCCTGACCGCGGCGTCGACGTCGGCGTCATCGGCCGATGCGAGCTCGGCAAGTGGTTGTGCCGTCGACGGATTGAGGGTCGTGACGGTGGCGTCTGCGCTGCGCCAGGTGCCACCGATGTAGAGGCCGGTGTGCAGGTTCGAGATGTCGATCATGAGAACACGCTTTCTGGGTTGGCTGGGTTGGCTGGTCAGGATGCGGACGTGGCCGGGGTGTCTCGGCGCGCCGGGTGACGCCAGCGGCCGATGCATGCGCCCACGATGAACACGGCGGCGATGACGAGCAGGAACACGATGGCGAGGACCTGTGATCCGCTGATGAGGGTGGTGAAGTTGGCGACCACGAGCGCGGTGATGCCGAGCAACCCGACGGTTCCCAAGGCCGGCGCGATCCTGGTGTGCCACAGGCGGTTGTCGGCGGTGTCCCGCCGGAACCAGACGATGATCGCGACGCTGGTGAGCACCATCAGCACCAGGATGCTGACGATCGCGACACCGGCCATCCAGGTGAACAACTGCAGCACGGGATCGGCGCCGGCCACCGCGAAAGCGCCGACCAGGATGAACGCGGTCGCCGTCTGCACCACCGAGCCGATGTGCGGCGAGCCGTGGCGATTATGCACATCCATGAGCCGACGCGGTGCGTACCCGGTCCGCGACAGCGCGAAGGTGTACCGCGCGATGGCGTTGTGGAAGGCGAGCAGTGCGGCGAACAGGCTCGTCACCAGCATCACCATCATGACGTCGGCGGCGACGCTCCCGAGGAAGGTGGTGGTGGCGATGAAGGTCAGGTTCGCCGGATCGGACTGCGCGGCGGCCTGTACCTGATCCGAGCCGAAGGCGAGCACCACCGCCCAGCTCGCCGCGGCGTAGAGGACACCGATGGTGCCCACGGCGACGTAGGTCGCGATCGGCACGGTCCGCCTCGGATTGCGGGCCTCCTCGCCGTAGATGGCCGTCGCCTCGAAGCCGACGAACGAACCGATGGCGAACATCAGCGCGATACCGGGCGAACCCGAGAGGAAGGCCGACGGCGTGAAGGACACGACGTCGACGCCGTGCGCGCCGCCCTGCGCCAGCACCGCGACCGTCAACGCGACGATCAACGCGATCTCGGCCACGAGGAGGACGCCGAGCACCTTGGCGCCGAGGTCGATGCTGCGATAACCGAGGACGGCCACCATGGCCATGAGCACGAACGCCCACAACCACCACCGCACGTCGGGACCACCGAATCGGATCACGACGTCGCGCATGGTGGATGCCGCCAGGCCGTAGATCGCCGCCTGGATGGTCGTGTAGGCGAGTAGCGCCAGCGCGGCCGAGCCGACGCCGGCGCTGCGGCCGAGCCCCTTGGTGACGTAGGCGTAGAAGGCGCCGGTGTCGGTCACCGAACTGCTCATCGCCGCGTAGCCGACGCTGAACACCAGCAGGACGGCCGCGGCGATGAGGTAGGCCATCGGCGCTCCCGCGCCGTTGCCGATGGCGATCATCACGGGCAGCGAACCCGCCACCGCGGTGAGCGGCGCGGCCGCCGCGATGACCAGGAAGACGATGCCGGCAACACCGATCGAACCCCGGAGGGCCGATCGTGCGGGAGCCGACGTCGGATGGGTGGTGTCGACCATGTCGAGCTCTCCTGTCGGTTATGGTTCAACGAACGTAGAACCAAGAACTGTGATGGAGGCTACATCCGGGGTGCGCCCGCCGGAAGCCGAACGAGGGTCGGTAAAACCTTTACCCGGGGCCGAACCGAGCCAGGGAGATGTGATGCCACGACTGGTCGACCACGATGAGCGCCGCCGGGCCATCGTCGCCGCGGCCTGGCGGCTGCTCGCCACGCGGGGAGTCGACGGGATCAGCATGCGGGATCTCGCCACGGAGGCCGGGTACACGAACGGGGCGCTCAGTCACTACTTTGCGGGTAAGGACGAGATCCTGCGCACCGCATACGAATACGTCATCGAGGCGACGAACGCCCGGATCGCGTCGGCGACCCGACGCCGCAGTGGCAGAGCGGCGCTGCGGGCCCTGTGTCGAGAACTGATGCCGATGACCGACGAGGCCACCCTCGAGGCTCGTATCGCCATGTCGCTGTGGCAGCGAGCGATGACCGACTCCGTGATGGCGGAGGTCAACAACGCGGCGGTCGCGGAGTGGAAGGCGCAGATGACGCATCTGTGGAACGAAGCGGTGGATGCGGGTGAGCTACCGGCCCGCGACATCGGCGTCGGGGTCGAACTGCTGATGACGACCATCTTCGGACTCCAGGTGACGGCCGTGCTGGACCCGGTGACCACGGCGCCCGCCGACCAGATCCGTCTGATGGACGCGATCCTCGACGGCTCGTCCTGACTCCTATCCGGACGAGCCGGTGGCGAGCGGCAGGGTCACGCGGACCGTGGTACCCGACGGTTCGTTGGGCAGGTAGCTGATGGTGCCGCCATGGCGTTCCACGATGTGCTCGGAGATGATCAGCCCGATGCCCGAGCCGTCCTGTTTGGCCGAGAAGGCGCCGGACGCAAGCCGATCGGTGGGTGCGCCCGTCATGCCGCGGCCCTGGTCCCGGATCCACACCGACGCCAGTCCGTCGGCCTCGCCGGTCTGGATCGACAGCTCCTTGACCTCGGTCGTCGGCCGGACGATCTCGTCGAGTGCGTTCACGCAGAGATTGATGATGACCTGACCGATGAGCACGTTCTCGCCCTGGATCGGCAGGTCGCGGTCGGGGATCTCGGCGTAGACGCGCACCCCCTGCTCGGCTGCGCGCAGTCGCACGAAGTACAGGCTCTCCTCGACGGTCTCGTTGAGGTCCATGAGCGTCGTCGTGCTCTCGATGCGTCGGACGTAGCGGCGGACCGACGCCACGATGTCGGCCGCGCGGTGGAGTTGCTTCTCGATCTGGTCGATCCCGTAGGCGAGGCTGCGGGCATCGACCGTCTCGGCGGAGACACGGGCCTTCAGTCCGCTGAGGTAATTGGTCGACGCCGCGAGCGGTTGGCCGAGTTCGTGGGCCAGGATCATCGCCATGTCGCCCATCGCGTGATAGCGGCTCAGGTACTGGAGATTGGCTTCCTGGTAGGCGTTGCGTCGTTCCCATTCGACCCGGTCGGTCACGTCGCGGACGGTCAGGACCCGCGACCGGATGCCGTCGTGGGCGACGATCTCGAGTTCACCTGCCAGCCACACGGTGCTGCCGTCGTCTTTGATGATCTCCTGCTGGATCTCCACCGAACCCGCACCGTCCGCCAGTCGTTCGACGACGGGATCACTGGTGAGTCGGGGTTCGCACCGCCCCAGGTCTTCCAGGTGGACGCCCGACAGTTCCGCGGGGGTGCGGCCGAACAGCTTCGCGGCCAGCGGTGAGATGTCGTCGATGCAGTTGTCGTCGTCGAGGACGACGATGCCGGCCGACGTATGGGTCATGATGCGCTGCAACGACTCCGACACCCAGGTGAGTTCCTCCTGCAACTCGACCTCCTCGGAGATGTTGCGGAACTCGACCATCACGACCGGCCCGTCCTCGCAGCGCACGAGGGTCGCGCGGGCGTCGGTGAGGAACTCGGTGCCGTCCTTCGCGCGATACTTCCACTGTTTGCGGCTCGACCCGTGGACCACCGCCGACTGCAGCCAGGCCACACCGACCTCCCGGCGGTACTGCCGTTCCTGGGCGCTCATGTGGTGCGCCTTGAGGGGCTTCAGCTCCTCGAGGGTGAATCCGAAGATGCGGCAGGCGGCCGGGTTCGCCCACAGGATGTTCTTCGAACTCGCCTCGTGGATGAGGATGCCGGTGCCGGTGTGGAGGATCATCTGCTCGAAGTCCCGGCGAGCGGGGAACATCGCCATCACCTCACCTTCGTCGAGTCCGGCATTCGCCCTCGCCACGATGCCATGCAGGTGACGACACGCAAGTAAGGAATTGCTTACCCGCGGCGCGGGAAATCCCGATACCGCGCCCGGCGCCGCGTCCATAGTGTCGATCTCGAGATCGAGAGTCGATTCCGAACGGAGACAATGATGACCGCGGAGAGCCTGACCGAACGGGTGTGTGCGGAACCGGTGGGGGCGGCGCGCGACGCAGCCTTCGATCATGCGCTCGACGTGCTCCGGGATCGTCGCGACGAGTTCAACTCGCAGCGGTACGTCCCCGCCGACTTCATCGCGCTGCTGAAACGCGCCGGCATGTACCGGGCGTCGACGCCCGCGGTGTTCGGGGGTGAGCCGATGGCCCCGTCGGACTTCATGGCGCTGGTCGAGCGCATCTCCGCCGTCGACCCGGCCACCGGGTGGGTGTCCAGCTTCGGATCGTCGCTGGTGTACTTCGCCGCACTGCCGGCCGAGACACAACGGAAGATCTACGCGCACGGACCCGACATCGCCTATGCGGGCGGTCTGTTCCCGATGCAGGAAGCCCAGAAGGTCGACGGCGGCTATCTGTGCACCGGTGTCTGGCAGTTCGCGAGCGGGTGCCGCGGCGCCGACCTCATCGGCATCGGCCTGGCCGGCGGACCCGAGACCGGTGGCAAACCGCTGACGGCACTGCTCGATCCGGCCGACGTGGAGATCGTCGAGAACTGGGATGTGGCCGGGATGAAGGCCACGGGTTCACATGCCGTGCGCGCCGATCGGGTGTTCGTGCCGGAGGAGATGACCTTCGTGCGCGGCGGCGCGCCGCAGATCGACGAACCGCTGACGCGCTATCCGGCGCTGGCGTACGCCGCGCAGGTGCTCGCCGTGGTGACCCTCGGCGCCGCCCGGGGCGCACTCGACTACGCGATCGAGGTCGGCGCCGCGCGGACCTCGATCACCGGGGGTGCCAGCAAGGGCAACCGGCCGGCGTACAAGAGCGGACTCGCGGTGGCCGAGGCCGAATTGCGCTCGGCGCGGGCGTTCTTCTACGAGAGCGCCGATCGGGTGTGGGCCAAAGCCGTCGCGGGACAGCACATCTCGACCGACGACCAGGCGCTGCTGCGGTTGAGTGCCACGCACGCCGCGCATGTCGGGCGCAGCGTCGTGCTGCAGGTCTTCGATCTCGCGGGGACCGGCGCCATCTACGAGACCCACCCGCTCCAGCGGTTCCTGCAGGATGCCCTGGTGCCCGCCCAGCACGCCATGTTGCAGACCAACACCTACGAGGCCGCCGGAGCCCTTCTCCTCGGCCTCGACGCCGGGATCCCGAGCTTCCCCTGACCCCCACACATCAGCCCCGACATCACGACCCGAGGAGTGCATCGCCCATGACCGACGAACCGTTGCGCACGCTGTTCTGCGTGGGGAACAACCAGAACTTCTTCGACCTGCCCAAAGCCGACATCGGTCCGGTGTGGGAGGCGACGATGGAGTTCCTCACCGGGCTGAAGAACCTCGACGGCGTCGACATCATCGGCACCTTCGACGACGACGCCCACATGGTCGGGCCGTCGGACGGGTGGCCGTGGACGTTCTATGTCCTCGCCGATGTGCGCGACCAGCCCACGGTCAAGGCGGCCTGCAACCTGTTGCGCACCACCATGGTCGGCGAGTACGCGCTCTGGAAGTACTTCAAGGTGGAGGCGCGGATGGGCCGGGCCCTCACCATCCGCGACGACGTCGCCTCCTGACGGCCGCGCACCGACAGCCCCTCCTCGTGCCCCCAGGGCGCGATCGACACACGAAGGAACATCGATGACCACCATCGAGCGGCCGACCCGCGGCTTCGCGGACCTCGCCGAGAAGGACCGCGTCGCCGGTCAGCTCTACACCGATCCCGAGATCTTCGCCGAGGAGATGCGCAAGATCTTCTACCGCACCTGGGTGTGGGTCGCCCACGAGAGCGAGGTCCCCGAGGCCGGATCGTTCAAGACCACCCAGGTCGGTGACCAGCCCGTCATCGTGACCCGGGATCGCAAGGGCAACTTCAACACTCTGCTGAACCGATGCCGGCACCGCGGCGCGACCGTGTGCGATCAGCGCAGCGGCAAGGCCAACGGGTTCACCTGCCCGTACCACAACTGGTCGTACACCCTGGATGGTCGACTCCGCGGCATCCCGTACCCGGACGGGTACGAGGGCGTCGTCGAGAAGAACGATTTCCCGCTGCAGAAGCTGCGCACCGAGAGCTACCTCGGCATGATCTTCGCGACATTCAACACCGAGATCGAGCCGCTCGAGGACCACCTGGGCGACGCCAAGATCTGGATGGACCGATTCCTCAAGCAGTCCAACGGATTTCCGACCAAGGTCCTCGGCAGCCACAAGTTCCGGTTCAAGGGCAACTGGAAGATCCAGTTGGAGAACACGACCGACGGCTACCACTTCCCGATGGTGCACAAATCGTGGATGGCCTCGGTCGACGCCGAGACCGCCAACATGATGTCGTTCATGGACGACCCGGCCGCCGAGACGCACGCACTCGGGAACGGGCACAGCGTCGCCATCATGGCGGCGGCGCATGCCGATCTCGACGTCGACGACGGCAACGAGGAGATCCAGCCGCGATTCCAGCATCTCGTCGACGAACTCACCGAGGCCGGCGAGAGTCCCGAACGCATCCGCCGGTACATGCGCTCCATGCACGGGTGCGGGTTCAACCTCAACATGTTCCCGAACATCGCGATGTCGTCGTCGTTCTTCCGTGTCCTGATCCCGATCAGCGTCGACGTCACCGAGGTCTGGCACATGGCCATCGGCATGGACGGCGGACCGGAGAGCATCAACCGGGAACGCCTGCGTATCCACGAACACTTCCAGGGCCCCTTCGGTTTCGGTAGCCCGGATGACGCGGAGGGGTGGGACCGGGTGCAGATCGGGGCCGGCGGCAATCCGAACATGCCGATCCTGGTCAATCGCGGGGAGAACCGCGAATACACGACCGAGGAAGGCTGGCCCACTTCGCATGTCACCGACGAGACCGGGATGCGGGAGTCCTACGGCATGTGGAAGAGGATGATGAGCGATGACTGAACTGCACACCTTCAACGACCCGCGCGTCCTGCGTGCGATCGCGCTCGTGTGGAAGGAGGCCGAACTCCTCGACGCCAAGGACTATCCGGCGTGGGAGGCCCTCTACACCGACGACGCGCACTACGTCATCCCGATCGACCCCGACACCGAGGACTTCGACTCGTCGCTGAACATGGTGTACGACGACAAGCGGATGCGCCGGTTGCGCGTCGAGCGGATGATGCAGGGATATGCGCCGTCGGCTGTCGCGGCGGCCCGGACGGTCCGGATCGTCTCCCGATTCACGGTGTCCGATGTCAGCGACGACACCGTCATCCTGCGCTCGGCGCAGATCCTCAACGCGTTCAAGCGCGACACCTTCTCGACGATCGGCGCCGAGCTCACCCACACCATCGAGCTCGGACCCGACGGGACCGACCGGATCAGCCTGAAGGTGGCCCGCCTCATCGACAGCGAGGACGCGGTCAGCGCCTCGGGATACCTGGTGTGAGGGCGGTAGTGGACATGAGCTCGACCACCAAGGGGATAGCGGTCGTCACCGGAGCCGCCGGCGGAATGGGTTCGTTCATCGCCCGGCGGTTGCACCGGGACGGTCATCGCGTCCTGCTCACCGACATCGCACTCGACGCGGCGCAGCGGATCGCCGAGGAACTCTCGCCCGACGGGTCGACCGCGCAGGCGGCAGTCCTCGACGTCGCGCACCGCCAGAACTTCGTCGACGCCCTCGCGCACGTGCAGTCGGTGTGGGGCACACCGACGATCGTGGTCAACAACGCCGCACTCACCCAGGCCGCCGATCTGATGACGTTGGACGAGCCGGATTTCAACCGGGTGCTGAACACGAACGTCAACAGCATCTTCTTCGGCTGCCAGGTCTTCGGTGCCGCGATGGCCGAGGAGGGCTACGGCCGCATCGTCAACATGGCCTCGCTGGCCGGTCAGAACGGCGGCACCGCCACCGGCGCCCACTACGCGACGTCGAAGGGTGCGATCCTCACGGTCACCAAGATCTTCGCGAAAGAACTTGCGGCGCGCGGTGTCACGGTCAACGCCATCGCGCCGGGACCCCACGACCTGCCCGTCGTGAAGGCGACCGTGCCGCCGGAGAAACTCGACGCCGTGATCGCCGGGATACCCGTCGGCAAGCTGGGCAGCCCCGACTTCATCGGGGACATGGTCGGCCTGCTGACCGCCGAGAACGCCTTCTTCGTCACCGGCGCGTGCTGGGACGTCAACGGCGGGCTCTTCGTCCGCTGACCGCACCGCCGAACCCACTGTCACCACCAGGAGCACTCCCATGGCCCTCACCGACGTCGTCGTCTCCGCGATCGTCCAGGAGACCCCGAGCATCAAGACCTTCTACCTGTCGAAGCCGGATGGTTCGACGATGGGGGAGTACACGCCGGGTGCGCACATCGACGTCGTCGGGCCGACCGCCATCACCCGGCAGTACTCGCTGTGTAGTCGTCCCGACGGCCGGGAGTCGTTCGCCGTGGCGGTCAAGCGCGAGGACCAGTCCCGCGGTGGGTCGGCGGCTCTGCACGAATTGCGTGTCGGTGACCGGTTGCAGATCAGCGAACCACGCAATCTGCTCGGGATCGACACCACGGCAACGCATCACGTCTTGGTGGCCGCCGGCATCGGGATCACCCCGATGTTGAGCATGGCGCGGTACATGGACGTACACGGCATCAGCTTCGAGCTGCACTACTTCGCCCGTACGGCGGAGGAGGCGGCATTCCTGCCGCTGCTGCGCGAACGCTGCCCGGAGAAGCTGCACGCGCACGTCGGCGTGGGTCGTGAGGCCCACGGACCGATCCTGGCCACCGCGCTGGAATCGGCGCCGCAGCACTCGCACGTCTACGTCTGCGGACCGGACGGTTTCATGACCAAGGTCCGGGAACTGGCCGAGCGTTTCGTCCCGGCGGATGCGGTCCACTTCGAGAACTTCCACGCCACCGATCAGCCGGATGCGTCGGCGAACTCCGCGTTCGACGTCGAGCTCGACGGCGAGACCTATCACGTCCCGGCCGACCGGAGCATCGTCGAGGTCCTCGAGGACAACGGTTGCGATGTCGACACCTCGTGTCAGGAGGGCATCTGCGGCACCTGCATCATGCAGGTCCTGTCCGGTGAGCCCGAGCACCGCGACAACGTCCTGACCAAGGCCGAGCGGGAGTCCGGAGAGGTCATCGCGGTGTGCGTCTCGCGGACCTCCGGCGACAAGCTCGTGCTCGACTACTACTGAGCCGCAGGTCTATGGGCCGGTCGGCACCGCGACGTCGAATCGCAGGATGTCCCGGACGAGCGTGCTGATGCTGTCGGCATCGGTTTTGCTCTTGATGCGAGCCCGATGGACGTCCACCGTCTTGACACTCATGTCGAGCCGGCGGGCGATGTTCTGGCTGGGCAGCCCCTCGACCACGAGTGCGAGGATCTCCCGCTCACGTGGGGTGAGCAGTGCGACCTTCGATTCGACCCATCGCTTCTGCTCGTGGGTGCGGAAACGCTCGACGGCCTTCTCCATGCCCGCCTGGACCGCGTCGAGCAATCGTTGGGGGTCGTAGGGCTTCTCCAGGAAGTCCATCGCGCCGGCCTGCAGCGTGGACACCGACATCCGGATGTCGCCGTGGGCGGAGACGAAGATGATGGCGACATGGGGCGCGAACTCGTTGAGCTTCTCCTGTAGGCGTGGACCGCTCATGGTCGGCATGCGGACATCGAGGACGATGCATGCGGGGCTGTCCCCGGAGTATTGGGCGAGAAAATCGTCGGCACTGTGGCAGATGCGCGGCGAGATCCCGATGCTGCCGAGAAGCCAGTCGACCGATTCACACAGTTCGGGGTCGTCGTCGACGACGTACACCGTTGCGGTCACATCTGCTGCCGTCATACCCACGCCGCGTCTGCCGTCCAGTAGTTCATGCCGACGGCACTGACCTGGTGCCGCCACTCCGAGGTCCGGTTCAGCCAGGGCTCCTCGCGCCGGACCGACTCATCGGCGGCCTCCGGACCGTCGGCTTCGACGGTCCAGTGCACCCAGTTGACCTCCCGGCCGTGCTCGTCGTGCACGAACAGGTCGACGTGATGCCAGCCGTAGTTGAAGGTGTCCTCGTAGCAGGTGAGGAACATCCGGTGATGTGTCTCGGGACGGGGTTTGATCGTCATGGCAGATCTTCTCTCTTCCAACCGGACTCAGGCCGGAACGACCGGATGCGACCGGAGCTCGGTCTCGAGCACCGCGGCGACCTCGAACAGCGCCGACTCTCGGCCGGGCAGCCCGATCACCTGGAGGCCCAGGGGCATCCCGGCGTCGGTGGTGGCACCGGGCACGACGACGACCGGGCACCCGAGGAGCTGCCACGGACGGCTCAGCACGGGCGAACCGGTGGCTGCGAGACCGTGCGGCGCCGGGCCGGGCGCGGCGGGGCCGACGATCACGGTGTGATCGCCGAGCGCCTCGGCGAGGAGATCACGGGAACGGTCACGGCGGATGAGGGCGGCCGCGTGCTCGTCGACGCCGACCGCGCGCCCGGCGTCGACGAGTTCGCGCAGTTGCGGGCTGAGTGCGGTCCCGTGTTCCCGGACGACGCCGTCCAGCGTGCCGGCCGCCTCATGGGACATGACCGTGACGTGGTCGTCGGCCAGGGTGCGTACATGATCGTCGTACTCGAGCGCCCGGGTCTCGACGCCGGCACCGCCGAGCAGCCCCGGCAACCGATTGATCAACTCCGACATCGCGGGGTGGATCGGGTGCAGATCGCTGCCGCCCCACACCACCACGGTCCGGACGGTGGAGCGCCCCGGGACCATCGGCGAGCGACCCGAGAAGGCGGAGTACACGTACTGCAGGTCGGCGATGTCCCGTGTCAGGATGCCCAGCGAATCCAGCGACTCGCTGAGGCCGGTGACCCCGGACAGGTCTGTCGAGCCGTGGGCGAGGACCAGGCCCGCCGCGCCGCAGTATGCGGCCGGACGCGTGAGTGAACCAGCGGTCTGTGTGCCGAGCGCCATCGGGATGACGCCTGCTCCGACGGCGGCCGCCGATCCGCTCGACGACCCGCCCGGGGTGTGCTCGTGCTGGTGCGGGTTCCGTGTCGGCCCGGGCGAGAAGTAGCCGAACTCGGTCGTGACCGTCTTGCCCTGGACCACTGCCCCCAGATCGCGAAACCTGCTGACACAGGGCGCATCCGACGATACGGGAGACGACGAGGTGATGGTCGAACCGGCGCGGGTCGGCAGACCGGAGACGTCGATGAGGTCCTTGACTCCGAGGGAGACACCCCGCAGGGGTCGACGACCCGGCATCGAATCCTGGCGGCGGGCGTCGTCGACGACGGCCGGGGACAGCCCGACCCACGCGCGCAGGTCGGCGTCTGTGCGAACGATCTCCTCACGAACCTGTTGCGCGAGGACCTCCGCCGACACCACCTTCTCGTGGACCGCGGTCGCCTGCTCACTGATGGGCTGTTTCCAGTAGGCCGAGCTCACCGTTCCTCCTTCTTTCTGGCACCAGTCTGCCCTGTCCCGCAGCACGGCGACAGTAAAGATTTCCCTCGTATCGCCGTAGGCGCGCGTGCCCATAACGTCGATGTCAGCCCTCGAAATCCAGGCGTCATCTCAGCCCGACAGCCCAAGGAAACGCAATGACCATCAGAGAATCCGAGGTGACGACGTCGTCGTCATCACCCACCCCCGATCGACGAATCGACTTCAGCCGCATGTCGAGACGGGCGTGGATCATCACCGGCATGCTGGTGCTGTTCCAGATCATCGCCTTCGCCGACAAAGCGGTCCTCGGTCTGGTCTCGGCCGACGCGATGCCCGAACTCGGCCTGACACCAACCGAATTCGGATTCATCGGTAGTGCGTTCTTCTTCCTGTACGCGATCGTCTCGGTCATCACCGGGTTCCTGGCATCGAAGATCTCGGTGAAATGGATCCTGTTCGCGATGGGCGTCACGTGGGCGGTCCTCCAGTTCCCGATGCTGCTCGGCGGCGGTGCCGCCGTCCTCCTCGTGACCCGCATCGTGCTCGGTGGTGCGGAGGGCCCGGCCACCGCCATGTCGCTCACCTCCGCGCACACCTGGTTCTCGCCGACACGACGTGCGCTGCCGTCGAACCTCATCGCCGCCGGGTCAACCCTGGGACCGGTCTTCGCCGCACCGTTGCTCGCCTGGGTCATCGCCGTGTGGGGTTGGCGGTGGGCGTTCGGTGTTCTCGGGATCATCGGTCTGGTGTGGGTGATCGCGTGGTGGGCGATCGGCGCGGACGGTCCCTACCGGCCCAAGAAGACCACATCGCCCGATGAGCCGGCACTCGACGCCGGCGAGACCGGCACGAAGGAGGTCGCGACCTCCGCGGTCGACGAGCAGAAGCCGGTCGTGATCTGGCGGGCGTTGCTCAGCGTGGCCTTCCTGTCCGCCGTGATCGGCGGGGCGTCGAACTTCTGGGTCCAGGGTTTCCTGACGACCTGGCTGCCCCAGTACCTCGGTACCGTCGTCGGGCTCTCGCTCGGTGAGGTGGGCGCGATGACGACCGTGCCGTGGGTGGTCGGAGCGCTCGTGTTGCTCGGCCTGGGTGCGCTCGGGCATCGGATGATGCGGCGCGGGAGTTCGGCCCATCTGGCGATCGCCGTACCGTTCGGCTGCGCCGCGGTGTTGGCGGGCCTGTCCTTCATCGCGATCCAGGCGACGTCGGGGATCACCGCGGTGGCACTCCTGTGCCTCGCCGGCGGATGCAGTCTGGCGTTCCCGATGACCGCCACCGCGATCGGTTACGCGGTCGGCGCCCGGCAGCGGCCCATCCTGATGGCGACCCTCGGCGGTGTGGCGTCGTTCGGCGCGGTGATCTCACCGATCCTCGTCGGATGGCTGATGACCGACGCCGGGTACGTCTCACCGCCGAAGGGTGAGAAGCCCAGCGCGGAGATGGCCGGGAACATGGCCGACGGCGTGCATCAGGCCTTCACCATCACCGGGATCGTCCTGCTCGTCGGTGGCGCACTCTGCATCGCCTTCCTGCGGCCGGAGCGACTCGGTGCCACTTTGCAGAAGCGTTACGTCAAGGAATCGGCCGACTCCCCGGCCGCCTGACTGCCGCGACGAACCGATCCGAGGAGAAGCGATGTCCGACAATGTGATCAGCGCCATCGACCCGAGCATCTTCCGAAATGTGATGGGGCATTATCCCACCGGCGTGGTGGTGGTGACCGGACGCGGCGACGACGGGTCGGTGCTGGCCATGGTCGTCGGGACCTTCAGCTCGGTCTCGATGGACCCGCCGCTGGTCTCCTTCATGCCGATGAAGACCTCGCGCACCTTCGAGAAGATGCGGCGCTGCGAGTCGTTGTGCATCAACATCCTCGGTGGTGAGCAGGAGGACGTAGTGCTCACGGTCGCGCAGCGGTGGGAGAACAAGCTCGAGGGCATCGAGTGGTTCCCGTCGCCGTCCGGGGACCCGGTGCTGGCCGACTCCGTGGCCTGGATCGACACCCGCATCCGCAACGTGGTCGAGGCGGGCGATCACTGGATCGCGCTCTGCGAGGTCCTGGACCTGGCCGTGACGAACCCCGTGTCACCGCTCATCTTCTTCCAGGGTGGCTACGGCAGCTTCGTGTCCACGTCGCTGATGGCCCGGATGGACCACGAGATCCTGCCGACGATCCACGCCGCGCACGCGGCCCGCCCGCAGGTCGAGGCCCTGGCCACGTCCGTTCGATGCGAGGTGTCGGTCCTCACGGCCGTGAGCCGCGATGAGATGGCCGTGGTCCTCTCGGCCACCGCGCCGGGCGTCGACCGGGGAGAGGGTCTGGCATACCGCATTCCGATGGTGCCGCCGATCGGTGACACCTATGTCTTCGATCAGGACGACGAGACCCGCGAGCGGTGGCTGGCGAAACTCCGCGACGCCGACGACGATGTGCGACAACTGCATCGCGACCGGCTCGACTTCGTCCGGCAGCATGGTTATCTGGTGTCCTTCCTGCCCGAGGAGGGCTCGACCGCCTACGAGGAGATGCGGGCGGCGACGAAGTCCTATGAACGGGGCCGGTTGACGCCGTCGCAGGAACGTGAGATCTGCGCGTCCATCGGGAAATCGCCTGTCGACTACCGCATTCGGGACATGCGGTCCGATCAGACGTACGACGTCGGCTCCCTCGTGCTGCCGATCCGGGATGCCCGCGGCGGCTATTCGATGACGCTCCGGCTGTCGCAGCTGCCGCCCGGTGTGAACGGAGCACAGCTCGAGACGTGGATCGAGCAGGCCCGCGCCGTGGCAGAGGTGCTCGGGCGATGACCGATGTGGACACCGACGCCCGGATCGCGGCACTTGTGGCGCGGGTCGACACGCTCGAGGCCGAAGCCGACATCCGCCGGATTCAGGCGCGATACATGTTCCTGTGTGACACTCCGTGTCCCGAACCCGGTCTCGCGGACGACGCGGAGCGCATCGAACGCATCGTCGACCTCTACACCGACGACGCGGTGTGGGAGGGGGTCGGGGAGTACTACGACGGACAGTTCGGCCGTGCCGAGGGCAAGCAGGCGATCCGTGAGCATTTCCGTCGCTTCTGGGGTGAGAAACGGGACCCCGCGCTGTTGCTCAATGCGCACTACCTCACGTCGGAGCAGATCCGGGTCGACGGTGATGACGCGGAGGGGCAGTGGATTCACATGCAGCCGTGGCTGTTCGCCGACGGAACCGCGCTCCTTCGGTCGAGTCGGTTGAACAACGCCTTCCGCAAGGACGACGGTCGCTGGCGGATCACCCGAACCCGCACCGAGAACGTCTTCATCGCACCGCTGCCCACCGGATTCGCCGAGAGCTACCCGTCGTCGTCGGTGTTGATGGGCTGAGTCGTTCGAGGGTGCGGCGTTCGTGTCGGTCGCGTCGCATGCGCTGCGACTGGGTGCGCAGATCGGTCGCGACCGCGCGTGAGGACGCCCGCCGGGCTGCGTTGTAGACCAGTCCCGGCAGCGCAGACAGGGGCAGCATCGCCGCAGGCGGCGTCGTCCGGTTGTAGATGTCCCCGAGTGTCGCGGCGTACCCGGGTCGATCACGGGCCCGGCGATTGACCTCGTACTCGAGCGGCGACGGTGGGGTGCCGGCCGCCAAGAAGTTCGTCCACTGATAGATCTCGACACACTCTTGCTCGCGACGTCTCGCCCAGGCCGCGGTGGCCATGTCGACGGCGTCGGGGTCGGGGTCGCGGTTTCGCAGGATGGGCGCGAGGTCTTCGCCGAGCAGGCGGCCGTACCGGTAGGCATCTCGGATGCCCTGTGCGGTGACGGGATCCTTGAAGTGTCCGGCGTCGCCGGGCAGCGCCCAGCCCGGCCCGCTCGATCGGCGGAAGTAGGACTCGATGCCGGTGCACGAACGGACGCGCGAGGTCATCTCCGCCCCTTCGAGGCGGCGTGCTAGTTGTACTGACCCGGGACGTTAGGTACGGCGTTCGGCGAGTCGGCGTGACATAGGGAAGACCTCCGAGTGAGGTGTGGAGCTGTCTAGGAACCGCTCCTCAACCCGGAGGTCTTCGTGTCTCACCGTAATTCACCGTTGTCCCCGACTGGTCGGTTGCGTCTGGCTCGGTGCGTCGTGGACGACCGGTGGCCACTGCGTCGCGCGGCTGATCGATTCAACGTGTCGGTTACCACGGCCAAACGGTGGGCCGACCGCTACCGCGAGGCAGGGTCAGCCGGAATGGTCGACCGCTCCAGCCGACCCCGGTCGTGTCCGCATCGCACCAGCCGGCGCCGGGAACGCCGGGTCGTCGGGTTACGCGTCTCCCGCCGCTGGGGGCCTGCCAGGATCGCGTTTCACCTGGGGGTGAACGTCTCCACGGTGCACCGCATCCTGACCCGGTACCGATGCCTACGGTTGTCATGGACCGACCCCGCAACAGGGGCGCCCGTACGTGCCCGCAGACGCGAGATTCATCAGTACGAACGCCAAGCGCCCGGAGACTTGATCCACGTTGACATCAAGAAACTCGGCAGAATCCCCGACGGTGGCGGACACCGCATCCACGGACGCGCCCTGGGCGCCCGCAACTCCAGCGCCCACCGCGAGCCCGCACGACCCCGCAAAGTCCACGGCCGCCCCAACCTGGGGTACGCGTTCCTCCACCACGCCGTCGACGACCATTCCCGCTACGCCTACTCAGAGATCCTCGGTGATGAGAAGAAGGAAACCGCGACCGCGTTCATGACCCGGGCAGTGGCGCACTTCGCCTCTATCGGTGTCACCACCGCGCGGGTGATGACCGACAACGGGTCATGTTATCGGTCCCGAATGTTCCGACAGTTGTTGGCCGACAACGGGATCAAGCACAAGTGGACCCGCCCGTACCGGCCGCAAACCAACGGCAAGGTCGAACGCTTCAACCGCACCCTGCAGGAGGAATGGGCCTACGCCCGCCCCTACCTCAGCGAAACCGAACGCGTCGCAGCCTTCCCCGAGTTCCTTCGCACCTACAATCACGAACGCGGCCACACCGCACTGCGAGGCAACTCACCCGTCAGCCGCGTACCCAACCTGGCGGGTCAGTACAGCTAGTCCGGGTAGCGCGGCGACACCTGCCAGGTAGGCGTCGGTCGCCTTCCGGCCGCGGAACTCGCTGTCCATTCCGATCGGCGGCTGAAGGAGGCAGAGCGTCTGGCCGCCGTCGCAGGGGAAGGCGGTGCCGAGGAGGGCGCCGACGCGCCACTGGGAGGCGATGTGGCGCAGCTCGGTTCGGGGGTCCGTCCAGTACGCGAAGTAGCAGGACCGACCGCTCGGTGAAGAGATCAGCGGAATCTCGGCCCTCGCTTCGCGGGCAACCATGCTCTTGCGACCGTCCGCGCCGACCACGATCGGGGCGACGGCACGGTGTTCGCGATCGTCGTCATCGGTGTAGACGACGCCCACGGCGCGGCCGTCCTTCCAGATCAACGACGTTGCGCGACATGGTTGTCGGAAGTCGGCGCCGGCGGCGATCGCGGTTCGTTGGAGGGCGGCGTCGAGGTGCGCGCGACGCAGGCACATCGCGTAGTCGATGCCCGAGACCGGTGAATAAGTGGTGCGCCAGCCGATCTCGTCGAGGACGGCCTCGGCGATCGGGAGACGCGGTGCGCCCGCGTCCTCGACGGCGGGCAGGGCGCCGAGCGCGTGGATCTCGGCCATGGTCGACGGCCAGAGCAGGTGCGTCGAGAGGGTGTCGGACGGAAAGCGGGCCGAATCGATGAGCAGGACACGTGATCCCCTGGTGGCCAGTGCGATTGCCGTTGCCGCGCCGGCGCACCGGGCACCGACGATGACGGCGTCGAAGTGCTCGGTTCGGATGCTCATCGCGAACTCTCCATCCCTCAGCTCGCCACATGGACACATGAGACGATATCCGTGCGGCGTCTCGCCGCGTGGCGGTTTGATCAGCTCCGTCCCGGATAGTGCTGTTGCACCCGGTGGTCGTGGCTTGGCTGTCATCGCGGTCGCGACCATCGGTGGGAGGGTGGCGAGAATCGAGATGGGCGCATGACTTCGAGCACCGTGGCGGAGTTGTTCTGACCGGCGGTGCTCGGGAGCCTGGTGTCTAGAAGGGTGGTGGGTTGGCGTCGTTCCAGCGCTGTTCGGCGCGTTGCTGGCGCCGGAAGTCGCTGTTGCGCAGGTCGTTCAGCCGTGCTCGGGCGGGGTGGTCGGGTGGCCGTCTCGGGGTGAGTTTGTTGAACAGGTCGCGTCCGCTGAAGGCGTTGCCGACGAACATGTGGCCGGTGGGTGTGGTGAACCACGCGGTGAGGAAGTCGTCCTGGTGGTCCTGCCAGCTGGTGAAGGTCTTGATTCGGTGATGAAACCGGCACAGCGGTTTCAGATTCCGCGCATCGGTCGGCCCGCCGCGTCGTGGGTCGGTGTGGTCGAACGGATCGGTGTGATCGAGATCGATCTGCCACACCGGGGCGTTGCAGCCCGGGAAGGTGCAGCACAGTTCACCCGCACGCACCAACGCCTGCAGCTTCTTCGATGGGGTGTATCGCGTCGAAGATCTGTCGGCCTCGGGTGCGACCGGTGCTGGTGCGGTTTCCGGTTCGGCAGGTGTGGGTTGGATGTAGGTGCGGCGGGCTTCGGCGAGCAGCGTTCGGGCGGTGTCGGCGTCGACGATGCCGAGCCGGTCGAGGAAGGCGGGGTCGTCGTCGAGGCCGATCAGCGTCGACAGGTTCACCACGATGTGAAACGTTGCGCGCGGAGCCTGCGACGGCGACGGCGAAACGGTCGGCTCCTGCGGGTCGGCGACAACCGCGTCGATGGCCGGGACGTCGGCGGGGGTGTCGAGGTCGTCGCTGGTCTCATCAAAGTCCTGCACCACCGTGGTGGTGCCGGCTTCGTTTGCGGCAGTGGCGCAGTCGTGGCACAGACAGGCGATTGCGGATTCGCTGCGGGCGAGTGCTTTGAGCGCGTCGGCACGTCGCTCGGGCAGGCTGCGCGGGTCCCCGGGATGTACCGCTGCGGCCATCGAGGAGAGGCGGGCGTCGAATTCGGCGGCATCGACGTCGGGCAACGTGCCGTTGATCCGGGACTGTCCGGGCGTGAACCGATCGGGGGTGACGGTCACCTTGCGGTCTTTGGTCACCCGTTCCTGGCGGCGGCGGATCGCCTCGGGTGCCCATGCCGCGACGATCGCGTCGACCATGGCGGTGAACCGAGCCGTGGACATCGGTGCTCGGGCGAAGATCGCCTCGGCAAGGTGGGCGTCGACGGTCTGCATTTCTTCGTCGTCGGTGATCAGTTCGGTGCGCTTGAGGGCGATCAGGAAGCGGCGCCTGTCGATTCGACCGCACGCGAGTGCGTGTCCGGTGAACGCGAGCCGGTAGCGCAGCGCGTCACCGGCGAAGATGAGTTCTTTCGCTTCGGCCGGGGTGACCGTGAGGGTGGCGCCGACTTCGGCGATGGCCTGTTCGAGGCCGGTCGGGCCGAACTGCTCATACGGGTTCTCCCCGGCGGCGACGCGTGCCGACAGGGCGTCGAAGGCTTCGATGGAGTCGAGTTCGCCGGTGTGCACCTCGGCGCGGCGCTGGGTGTAGTCCATTTCGCGTTCGTCGTGAATGAGACTGGCAACGGTCATCATTCGATGCGCAGACGCGGCCGCCAGGCCGGCGCAATGATTCAGGACCTCGACGAGTTCGGCGGCGGAGAGTTCATTGTCGGGACGAAGGCGCGGTTCGACGGAATGCTGTGATGGGTCCACCGCTGTGGATCCGGCCCCCGCCCCCGATGACATGACTCCACTGTACTCGAATATATGTTCGAGTCAAGGGGTCTGCGGATCTCGGCTCGGTCTGTGCACGTATGTAACCATGACGCACCGACAGGTCCTTGTCGCGAGTGCTATCCGACTCCTAGTGCAACGGTTCGTCGTCGAACGGCCAGCCCGATGCCTCGAGATGCCTTCGGACGCGGGCGATGTCGTCCTCGTGGGGGAGGTCTTGGGTGATCGCGGTGATCTTGACCCCGGCGTCGATCTTCGAGATCGGTTCGGGCGGCGGCGGTGCGTCCCCTCGATCGCGGATGAGGTCGGCGGATACGCTCTCCGCCTCTTCCTCGCTCAGCTGACGACGCAGGAGCGCGAACAACGGGACGTAGTCCTCGCGGGGCACCCCGTCGGGGTAGCCGACCCGCAGCCAATCCACGATCCGCTTCAAAAACTGGCCTCGGTCCGCCACGGTGCCTCTACTTGTAACCGAACGGGAAGATCTTCACGTCGAAGTAGTAGTAGATGGTCTGGCGGGTGATCCACAGCAGCGCGGTGACGATGACGAGTGCGACAACCGCGAAGATCACGTAACCGAGCAGTCGCAGGGAGGCACTGCCGTTCGAGATGGTGCCGTCCGCGCCGACGCCGGGCGCACCTTGGGCATGACAACGCAGGCCCACGGCGAACAGCGCGGGGAGTCCGGCGCCGAAAACCAGGCCCACCAGCAAGACCTTGATGATCGATTCGACGATGTCCATCGGTGTTCGAGTCCTTTCGGGATGCGTCGGTGACCGTCAGGCGATCGTGGTGGGCTTGGCCTGATCAGCCGGAATGATCGAGTCGGTGGTGTCGTCCCATTCGGCGTTGACGTTGTGCGAGTCGATCTTGTTCTGCTGCGCGCGCCAGTACAGGTACCCGGACGCGGCGAGCAGGAGGACGAAGATGGCGATGCCGCCCGCGACGTCGCCCAACAGATTGGCGATGAAGTAGCAGAAGGCACCGACGAGTCCCGCGGCCGGCAGCGTTGTCATCCACGCGACGGCCATACGTCCCGCGACCGACCATCGGACCTGCGCACCCTTCTTGCCTACGCCCGAACCCAGGATCGAACCGGTTGCCACCTGCGTGGTCGACAGGGCCATCCCGGCCGCACTCGAGGTGAGGATGATCGCGGCCGACGAAGCCTCGGCCGCCATGCCCTGGGGTGAGCTGATCTCGACGAGACCCTTGCCCAACGTCCGGATGATGCGCCACCCGCCGAGGTAGGTCCCGATCGCAATGGCTGCGGCACAGGAGAAGACGACCCAGAAGGGCAGGCCGTGGCTCACCGTCGAGGCGTCGAGGTGGCCGGTGACGATGAGTGCCATCGCGATGACCCCCATCGTCTTCTGTGCGTCACCGGTTCCGTGAGCAAGCGACACCAGGGACGCGCTCGCGATCTGGCCGTACCGGAACCCGGCCTCTTTGCGGTTCGCGTCGATACGACGGGTGATCGCGAAGACGAGCCACGTGCCGCAGGCCGCCACGATGCACGCGATGACGGGCGCGAACAGCGCGGGGACGATGATCTTCGAGAGCACACCGTGCCAGTTGATGCCGGAGAGGCCGATCGCCGCGATACCGGAACCGATGAGCCCGCCGAACAGTGCATGGGACGACGAGGACGGTAGGCCGAACAGCCAGGTGAACAGATTCCAGAGAATGCCGCCGATGAGTCCGGCGAAGATGATCAGCAGGGCGGTGGTCGGAGTGAGTCCGGTGACGACGTCGCCCGACGTCTGCTGGATGTTGAGGACGTCCTTGGTGATGGTGGCGGCCACCTCCACGGACAAGAACGCGCCGACGAGGTTGAGGACGGCGGATATCCCCACGGCAACCTTGGGTTTGAGAGCTCCGGTGGCGATCGAGGTGGCCATCGCGTTGCCGGTGTCGTGGAATCCGTTGGTGAAGTCGAAGCCGAGTGCCGTGATCACCAACAGCACGAGGAGGAGCATCTCACCGGTCATTGCCCAATCATGCTGCCGGACCGCCGGTTTCACCTAGAAAGCGAATGCCGGAATTGCCGGTTTCGTCCTGGGGCTTTGCCGGTGCAGCGTCAGGTGTTCACCAAGAATTCACCAAACGGCGTCGACGGGTGGCGGTCGGTGGCTTCGAGGCTCATCCGATCTCGCGCTCGATCGGGGTCTCGACAGCCAGTTGTAGCGCACCCTCGGCGAACCGGGAGACCGGTCCGATCGCGGCATCCAGCGCCTCGTCGTAGCCGTCGCGCGCCTCGCCCCAGAGCCGGCCCGACGAACCGTCTCGCGTCACCCCGATCACGGCGATGAGCTCACCGGTGGTCGGGATGCAGACCGCCCAGACGAACCTCGTCTCCGACTCCCAGCCGTGATGTGCCGCAGTGACATACGCGGTGGGGTCGTCGACCTGGAGACGAGACAACGCCGGGACGTCGGTGATCCGCTCGTCCGCACGAAGCGCACGCAGATACCACGTCCCGGCGTTGATCTCGACTGGCTGCACAGTCGCGAAGCTCCAGTGAGTCTTACTTCAGCTCGAGCAGCACCGTGCCCTGCGTGACGGCGGCGCCGGCCTCGATGGTGAGGCCGGTGACGACGCCGTCCTTGTGGGCGGTGACCGGGTTCTCCATCTTCATGGCCTCGAGCACGACGACCAGATCGCCGGCGGCGACTTCCTGGCCCTCTTCGACGGCGACCTTGACGACGGTGCCCTGCATCGGAGCGGCCACGGCGTCACCGGAAACGGCTGCGCCGCCGCCCTTCTTGCGCGAGCGTGCCTTCGGCTTCTTGCGGACGACGCCGTTGGCCGATCCGCCGCCGCCACCGAGCGCGAGATCGCCGGGCAGCGACACCTCGACGCGACGGCCGCCGACCTCGACGACGACGTTCTGCCGCGGTGCGGCCTCGTCCTCGTCGATCGGCTCGCCGCCGGTGTACGGCTCGATCGGGTTGTCCCAGTCGGTCTCGATCCACTTGGTGTAGATGTCGAACTTCTCGCCGTCGCCGATGAAGGCAGGGTTGGAGACGATGTGCCGGTGGAACGGGATGACCGTCGCCAGGCCTTCGACCTGGAACTCGGCGAGCGCGCGACGCGACCGCTCGAGAGCCTGCTCGCGGGTCTCGCCGGTGACGATCAGCTTCGCCAGCATAGAGTCGAACTGTCCGCCGATGACGTCACCCTCGACGACACCGGAGTCGACGCGCACGCCGGGGCCGGTCGGCTCCTTGTAGACCGAGATCGGCCCGGGGGCGGGCAGGAAGTTGCGACCCGCGTCCTCGCCGTTGATCCGGAACTCGAACGAGTGGCCGCGCGGGGTCGGGTCCTCGGTGAACTCCAGCTTCTCGCCGTTGGCGATCCGGAACTGCTGACGCACGAGGTCGATGCCCGCGGTCTCCTCGGTGACCGGGTGCTCGACCTGCAGGCGCGTGTTGACCTCGAGGAACGAGACCAGGCCGTCGCTGCCGACCAGGAACTCGACGGTGCCGGCACCGTAGTAACCGGCCTCGCGGCAGATGGCCTTCGCGGACTCGTGGATCTTGGACCGCTGCTCGGTGGTGAGGAACGGCGCGGGGGCCTCCTCGACCAGCTTCTGGAAACGACGCTGCAGCGAGCAGTCGCGGGTGCCTGCGACGATGACGTTGCCGTGCTGGTCGGCGATGACCTGGGCCTCGACGTGGCGGGCCTTGTCGAGGTAGCGCTCGACGAAGCACTCGCCGCGACCGAACGCGGCGACGGCCTCGCGGGTGGCCGACTCGAACAGGTGCGGGATCTCCTCGATGGTGTACGCCACCTTCATCCCGCGTCCACCGCCGCCGAACGCCGCCTTGATGGCGACCGGCACGCCGTGCTCCTGGGCGAAGGCCACGACCTCGTCGGCGTCCTTGACCGGGTCCTTGGTGCCGGGGGCCATCGGGGCGTCGGCCTTCAGCGCGATGTGGCGCGCGGTGACCTTGTCGCCGAGGTCGCGGATCGACTGCGGTGACGGACCGATCCAGATGAGTCCGGCGTCGATGACGGCCTGGGCGAAGTCGCCGTTCTCCGACAGGAAGCCGTACCCGGGGTGGATCGCGTCCGCGCCGGACTTCTTCGCCGCGTCGAGGATCTTGTCGAAGACCAGGTATGACTCCGCCGAGGTCTGCCCGCCCAGTGCGAAGGCCTCGTCGGCGAGCTTGACGAACTGCGCGTTCGCGTCGGGCTCGGCGTAGACGGCAACGCTCGCGATGCCTGCATCCCGGGCGGCGCGGATCACGCGGACAGCGATCTCGCCGCGATTGGCGATGAGGACCTTGCTGATTGCGGACGGGGTGTTCGCAGAGGTACTGGGCACTTGTTCTCCTGGGCCTTACTCGTACTCGGGTGCTCACGACGCGGTAGCGCACGCGACACGGTTGTCGGACGTCGGTCAAGTCTGGTGGTACGCCGTCACCGGCCGGGATGGGGACGGCGAGGGCGATGCGACACCTTCGAGGTGCAGGTGTCGCGACCTTCCGGGCAATACCCTAGCCCACCGAGCAATCGTTCGGTGGAGCCCTGGGTCACAACGCCGGAGAGAATGTGCTCGCCTCACCGAGGTCGCGGATCAGTTCGGCGAAACCGTGCAGGTAGGCGTGGACGGGACCGGCGGAGGCATCGATGTCGCGAGCGGAAGCACCCGGACCTCCGCGCTCGGAAAATGTGACGATTCCCTCACGTTGTGCCTCCAGGAGCGTCCCCGACGACGGGCGGGCGGCAGTCCCGCCGCCTGACGGGACGCTCGGTGTCGGGACGTCGGTCGCCGAGGAGGCGACGCCCAGATCGCGCAGCGGGGACTCCCGCGGGAAGCGGGCGGAGTACCGCAGGCCCGACGGCGTGCGATTGATCCAGATGTACACCTCGTCGGGGGAGTAACTGTGACTCCGGATGACTTTCGCGCGCCCGGCGTCGGCCACACCGGCGCCCGGGGCGTAGCGGGTATCGATGAACGAGATCACGAACCTGGGTCCGCCCTCGTGACCGATCAGGTCGGCCACGCGCAGGAACGGCAACGACGCCCCCTGACGACCGCGTTTGAGCGCGGCGGTCGACCGGGCGACGGTCTGGTCGAACGTGGGGGAGTCGGACATGTCCACGCAGAAGGGAGCGACACCGACGAACCAGCCGAGCGACGTCAGCCAGCCGGCATCGTTGCGGGTGTGGCGAGGCAGCACGCAGCGGAACTCCCGGTCGCCGGTCAGTTCGTGATGAACCATTGCGAAGGCCGCGAGCACCCCCGCGGTGAGGGTGCCACCCGCCTCCGAGCAGATCGCGGTGAACCGGTTGGCCGTCTCGTCATCGGCGATGACACCCCACAGTGACTCCTGGGGCTGTGCGGTGTCCGCGGAGCGCTCGTCCGGGGCGGGCTCTGCTGGTCGGGCGGGCTCGGTCGTGAGCAGGCCGGGCATGTCGCCGGCCCCGGCGGCCAGGAACTCCGACCACAGGCAGACGGCCGGGTGGTCGCGGCCGGTCTGGTCGGCGATCCGGCGTTCCTCGGCGCTGAAGTCGACATAGCTGCCCACCTCCGGCAGATTCGCGCCACGATGCTCTCGCGCCGCGCGGTACAGCGAGACCAGTTCCTGCTGCGCCATGATCAGGGAGTATCCGTCCACCAGCGAATGGTCGGCGGCGAAGAGCAGGGTGAACGACCGCTCGCGACCGACCGTCGCGAACCGGTACGCCGGCCAATGCAGCGGCGCGGTGGCGCGATCGAACGAACCGGCCAGCTGCTCGACGAGCGGGCCGGACTCGGCATACCAGCCGATCCGGCCCATCTTCAGTTTCACACTGCCCGGTGCGGTGGTGAGTCGCTGCAGTCCGGAGTCCTTGATCACGACGTGACTCCGCAGGACCTCGTGCCGGTCGATCCACTGGGTCAGCACCGAGCGGATGGCCGGGATCGACAGCGGCTCGTCGAACTCGATGCTCAGCCCGAGCCACGCCTCGCGTCCACCCTCACGACGGTTGCGGATCCGGAACTCGAACGCGTCGCGGAGATGCTGCTCGTGGTTGTGCGAGGTCAACCGGGGGTCGTAATCCCAGGTGCCCAGCCCGCCCGGCACATACGGGGTCCATTCGACGAGGCCGCCGGGCTCGATGGGTTCGTCGCGGATCTGGATGAATTTCATGGCCCGGAGAGGTCGGGCACCTGGTGACGCACCTGGGCCTTGATCCGGCCCAACATTCCCGCCATCCCCCGCAGACGGAGCGGGCTCACCGCGCTCCCGAGTCCGAGGTCGTAGTAGAAATCCGATGGCACGTCGAGGATTTCGCGCGCCGACGCGGTGTCGAGTCCCTGGTGCAGGATCGCGGCGAACCCGCGGGTCGTCGGCGCCTCGCGCGGCGCACTGAAATGCAACCGCACCGACGCCGGGTCGGCGGCGTCCACCAACAGGAACACCGGCGACTGGCACTCGGGTACCGGTTCCATCGCATCCTGCTCGAGATGCGCAGGCAGATCGGGCAATTCGCCGGCGAACTCGAGCAGGAGCGTGATCTTGTCGGAGTCGCCGAGCGCACCGAAGTCGTCGACGATCTCGGCCAGGGCTGGGGGCAGGCTCATCGTGCGGTCGGGCTCACTCGCTGCCGGGTACGGCGCCCGGCTCGTCGCCGACGGCGATCGGAACCCGCACGGCATTGCCCCACTCGGTCCACGAGCCGTCGTAGTTGCGGACCGCGGAGTGACCGAGCAGGTGCGTGAGCACGAACCACGTGTGGCTCGACCGCTCGCCGATACGGCAATAGGCGATGGTGGGTGTCTGCGGATCGAGATCGGCGTAGATCTCGTCGAGCTCGGCGCGGCTGCGGAAACGGCCGTCGGGCGCCGCGGACTTCGCCCAGGGGATGGAGATGGCGGTGGGGATGTGCCCGCCGCGCAGCGCGCCCTCCTCCGGGTAATCCGGCATGTGGGTGCGCTCGCCCGTGTACTCCTGCGGCGAACGGACGTCGACCAGCGGCTCGGTGCCCAGGGCCTCCAGGACCTGCGGTGCGAACGCCCGGATCGCGGTGTCGTCGCGCTCAACGACCGGGTAGTCCGACCGGGGATAGTCGGGAACGTCGAAGGAGGTGTCGCGGTCCTCGGCCATCCAGGCGTCGCGTCCGCCGTCGAGCAACCGGACGTCCTCGTGACCGAACAGGGTGAACACCCACAGCGCGTAGGCAGCCCACCAGTTGCTCTTGTCGCCGTAGATCACGACGGTGTCGTCGCGCTCGATTCCCTTGCTGCGCATCAACTCCGCGAACTGCTCGCCGTTGATGTAATCGCGCGTGACCGGATCGTTGAGATGCAGGTGCCAGTCGATCTTCTGGGCCGTCGGGATGTGGCCGATGTCGTAGAGCAACACATCCTCGTCGGACTCGATGATCTTGAGTCCCTTGGCGCCGAGATGCGCCGAGAGCCACTGGGTCGTCACCAGCCGTTCGGGGTGGGCGTATTCGGCGAAGGCCGGATTCGGGTCGGTGTCAACGCTCACGGTGCTCTCCAGCTCGCTGTTCGGACGTTCCTCGTGGATCACGCGGACCATCTGCGGTCCCGCTGATAAAGGGTAGGGCATCGGCCGGAGCGTGCTTCGATCAGACGACAAACCGCAGGTGAAGCGGGTCATCGCCTGCTAGGTTCGCCGAATGATCGATCGACGTGGCCCCCTCGCGGTGCGGTGGGCGGTCTCCCTGGCCGCGGTGGCGGCGCTGACCGTCGGAAGCGGATGTTCGCTGATCCCGTCCGACGATTCGGGGCGGGCTCCGGGGTCGTCCGCGTCGACGAGCGCCACCCCGAGTCCGACGCCGTCACGCCCGCCGGGTTCCGCGGGTTCGGATTCCTCTCGGCCGTCCGACGCCGACCCGGCCCAGTGCCGCCCCGACGACTGTCCGAAGCTGCCGACGCCGACCGCGGAACTCATGACGAGCGGGGTGACCCCGGCCAACGTCGACACCGCGGTGCCCGAGTACCTCACGACGCTCCTCGACGACCTCGACCAGACGTGGGGCGGATGGTTCGACGAGCTCGGCTGGGGGATCCCGCGCCAGGCCGGGTGCTCATCGGGTCGGGCACCTCGTTCACCACCGAATGCATTGTCGGTGACGAGGATTCGCGCCCCGTGCCGATTCCCTCCGACGAGGCGAACGCGTTCTTCTGCGGCGCGGACACCGAGCCGAACGGGCAGGGCACCCCCACCGAGGGCAGCGTCGTACTGCCGGTCGAGACCTTCGCGGCCATCTGGGACGGCAACGTCTTCGGGGTCCCGTCGCCGATCGTCGGCGACTTCACCGCCGCGATCGTCGTCGCGCACGAATACGGCCACAACGTGGTGTTCCGGATGGCCGAGGCCTTCGACATCCCGGACCGCCGACTCCCGGCCGGCAAGAACAGCGAGCTCATCGCCGATTGCCTGGCCGCGAACTGGGGTGCCACCGCCTACCAGCGGGATGCGCTCGGCGCCAAGGAGATCCTGCAGGTCGCGAGCCTGCTGCCGATCATCGGCGACACCGGGGGCGCCTCCGGACACGGGTCGGCGCGCGAGCGCGCGGTGGCCCTGACGGTCGGCCTCACCGGCCCGCAGTTCAACCGCCAGGGACAGCCCGTGGACTGCATCAAGCGGTACTGGCCGGAGTTCTTCGAGGCGGAGTGATTTCGACAAGCTCAATCAGCGGTGGGGTGCGCTCGATCAGCGGTGGGGTGCGCTCGATCAGCGGTGGGGTGCGCTCGATCAGCGGTGCCAGAAGTCGGTCACCGACAGGCCGACGTCGCGCAGGAGGGTGCGGACCAACGGCAGCCCGATGCCGATGACCGACGACGGATCACCCTCGATGCGCTCGACCAGCCAGCCGCCGAGGCCGTCGAGGGTGAAGGCGCCCGCGACCTGCAACGGTTCGCCGCTGGCGACGTACCGGTGGATGACGTCGTCGTCGGCGTCGGCGAAGTGGATCGTGGTGGAACTCGTGCCGCCGGCGGTGGCGCGCCGGTCCAGCCGGATCAGGTGGTGTCCGGTCAGCAGGTCGGCGCTGCGACCGCGCATGTCCGACCACTGCGCGACAGCGCGCTCGGGCGTGTGCGGTTTACCGAGGAGCTGATCGCCCAGGTGGAGCATCGAGTCACAGCCGATGACGACGACAGGATCGCCGGAGCCGGCCAGTTCGGCGATCTCCGGGAGCGCCGCGACCGCCTCGGCCTTGGCGCGGGCCAGTTCGGCGACGACCACACCGGCCGGCGTGGAGCCGGGAAGCCGCGCGAGGAGCGCATGCTCGTCGACGTCCGACACGCGAACGACAGGTTCGACGCCGGCCGCCCGCAGGATGCGGAGCCGGGCCGGCGAGGCCGAGCCGAGCACGAAGATCGGGCCGGTGGGACCCGGCCCGATCTCGGATGAGCGTGTCACCTCAGTAGCGGAGGTTGGTGAAGCTCCCGGGACCGCCCCACTGCGGGCGCAACCGGTCGATGGGCCGGCCCCAGTCGTTGCGCGTCGCGGGCTCGGAGTCGCCGCCGCCCGAGCCGGCCCCGGCGAGGACGGTCACCAGCACGGCGAGGTCCTCGTCGGTCGGCTGGCCGCCGACGACGGTCAGGAACGGACGCTCGGACTTCGTCGACTCTTCGCTCACGGAATTCTCGCTCTCGGGACGACCGGCTGATGTCACAGGGGGATGTTGCCGTGCTTCTTCGGCGGCAGATTGACCATCTTGCGCTCGAGCAGCTTGAGCGCGGTGGCGATCTGTCCGCGGGTGTGGCTCGGCGGGATGACCGCGTCGACGTATCCGCGTGCAGCGGCCACATACGGGTTGACGAGGGTGTCCTCGTACTCCTCCTGGAGCTGCAGGCGCAGGGCGTCGACGTCCTCGCCCTTGGCGGCGGCGTCCTTGAGCTGACTGCGGTAGACGAACCCGACCGCGCCCGAGGCGCCCATGACCGCGATCTGGGCGGTCGGCCACGCCAGGTTCACGTCGGCACCCATGTGCTTGGAACCCATGACGTCGTAGGCGCCGCCGTAGGCCTTGCGGGTGATGACGGTGATCTTGCCGACCGTCGCCTCGCCGTAGGCGTAGAGCAGCTTGGCGCCGCGGCGGATGATGCCGCGGTACTCCTGGTCGGTGCCGGGCAGAAAGCCGGGGACGTCGACCAGGGTGACGATCGGGATGTTGAAGGCGTCGCAGGTGCGGACGAAGCGCGCGGCCTTTTCCGAGGCGTCGATGTCGAGGCAACCCGCGAACTGGGTGGGCTGATTGGCGACGATGCCGACGCTACGGCCGTCGACGCGTCCGTAGCCGATGATGATGTTGGTCGCGTATTCGGCCTGGACCTCGAGGAACTCGTCGTCGTCGAGGATGCGGCGGATCACCTCGTGCATGTCGTACGGCTGGTTCGGCGAATCCGGGATCAGCGTGTCGAGTTCGAGGTCCTCCTCGGTGAGGGTGTCCTCGATGGAACCGGCGGCCGGCTGCGCGACCGGCAGACGCGGTGCGTCCGCCCGGTTGTTGCTCGGCAGGTAGCCGAGCAGCTCCTTGACGTACTCGAGGGCGTCCTCCTCGTCGGAGGCGACATAGTGGGCGGTGCCCGACTTCGACATGTGCGTGTGCGCACCGCCGAGCTCCTCCATCGTCACCTCTTCGCCGGTGACCGTCTTGATGACGTCGGGGCCGGTGATGAACATCTGGCTGGTCTGGTCGACCATCACCACGAAGTCGGTGAGCGCGGGGGAGTAGACGTGACCGCCGGCCGCGGCGCCCATGATCAGCGAGATCTGCGGGATGACGCCGGAGGCGCGCACGTTGCGGTGGAAGATCTCGCCGTACAGACCGAGCGAGACCACGCCCTCCTGGATACGGGCGCCGGCGCCGTCGTTGATGCCGATCAGCGGACGGCCGGTCTTGATCGCGAGATCCATGACCTTGACGATCTTCTCGCCGTAGACCTCGCCGAGGCTGCCGCCGAAGACGGTGGAGTCCTGCGAGAAGACGCAGACCTCGCGGCCGTCGATGGTGCCGTAACCCGAGACGACGCCGTCGCCGAGCGGACGGCGCTCAGCGAGTCCGAAGTTGGTGCTGCGGTGCCGGGCGAGGGCGTCGAGTTCGACGAACGACCCCTCGTCGAGCAGGTGCGTGATGCGCTCCCGCGCGGTCAGCTTGCCCTTGGCGTGGGTCTTCTCGACGGCGGCCTCACCCACCGGGTGCTTCGTCTCGTCGAGACGATTACGCAGATCGGCGAGCTTTCCCGCCGTGGTGTGGATGTCGGGAGCGGCGGCGTCGTCGCGAGAAGCAGTGGTCATGACTGACGATGCTAACTACCCGGGTGTGAGCCACGTCAACCGGATCAACGTGAGATATCCCTCAGGTTTCCGAGCGATCGGTCGGTGGGATGGGCGCACCTCGTCGAAACAGGCGGTACCCGACCGTCCCACCGCGGCGGACAGTAGGTTCGTTGTCCATGAGCCTCGACGCCGATCTGCTCCGTACCCGACTCGCCGACACCCGGTGGCACCGGATCGAGGTGGTCGAGGCGACCGGCTCCACCAACGCCGACCTCGTGTCCCGTGCCGCCGCCGAACCCGTCGGGGGAACTGTCCGCATCACCACCGACCAGACGGCGGGACGCGGACGTCACGCGCGGACATGGACGGCGCCCGCCGGCACACAGCTGGCCATGTCGGCCGCGATCGACGTCGCCGACCACACCGAGGACCTGGGCTGGCTCTCGCTGCTGGCCGGCCTCGCCGCGGTCCAGGGCGTCGACGACGCGATGGGTGTGCGCCCGACGCTCAAATGGCCGAACGATGTGCTGATCGACGGCAAGAAGGTCGCGGGGATCCTCTCGGAGTACACCCGCTCCGAGCACGGCCCGACCGGGCCGGGAGGAGTGGCGGTGATCGGCACCGGACTCAACACCACGATGGCGGCGGGCCAGCTGCCGGTCCCGACCGCGACCTCGCTCGGGCTCGCGACCGGCCGCGACGTGCCGCTGACCGACCTGGCCGCGTCGTACCTACGGGCGCTCTCGGACCTGCTCGACCTCTGGCCGCACGACCTGGACGGGCTGGCGGCGCGATACCGCGACAGCAGCGACACCATCGGCCGCCGCGTTCGTCTGGTCCTACCCGGCGATCGCGAGGTCGTCGGCACCGCGACCGGGGTCGACCATTCCGGCCGGATCGTCGTCGACGCCGATGGTCAGCAGGTGGTGGCCGCGGCGGGCGACGTGACCCATCTGCGGCCGGAGTGACTTCGACTCGGCTCGGCCAGCGGGGGCGGCCGGAGTGACTAGCGCTGCAGGCTCTTGCCGGCCATGGCCGGGATGATCGTCAGGGAGGGCAGGCCGATCACGAGGTGCACGATCGCGGTCTCGATGCCCACCGAGATCTGGTTGTAGGTCAGGATCGGGATGAGCACGGCCGCCACGAGCAGCAGGCCGACGATCCAGCGGTAGAACTGGTCGGGCGATGGGGTGACCATGTGCAGGACGTACCAGAGGGCGCCGGCGGCGAGGGCGCACAGGAAACCGACGACCCCGAACCAGAGCTCGCTGGCGGCGACCGGGTTCCACACGCCGAGCTTGCCCGATTCGTTCACCTTCTCGACGAACGCGGAGATGATCCAGGCCACCAGCCAGGCGGCCAGGCCGGTGACCACACCGGTCATCACCACACCGCCGGCGAACGTGACGGGATTGATGTCCGGGCCGCGACGGGGTTTCGGCGGCCGGCCCTGCCCATAGCCGCCCTGGGGATAACCGCCCTGGCCGGCGTACGGATCTGCCGCGTAGGGATCTCGCGCATACGGGTCGTTCTGGCTGCTGTACGCGCGTGACTCAGGGGTGTAGCCGGACTCGTAGCGCGCGGTCCGCGGGTCACGGGGATCCTGGTAGCTCATGGCATTCTCCTCGCCGACCGGTCGCGAAGCCGATGGTCGGATCTGGTGTCGGGGCCCTGACATGCTCACTGCTCTCCGACGGCGGTGGCCTGTGGTTGGCAGTCTACTCAGGCCGTCCCGCGATCCGGCGGTGTCCGAGCGGCGCGTTCACGCGGGTTGGCCCCGGTCGGGCCGGTGCCGTTTATGCTGGGCCGCATGGCCTATCCGCGGGAGAACCTGGCACCGGGAGAGCGTGTCGTCCTCCATCGACATCCGCACTGGAAGTGCCTGCTGGGTCCGTTCCTGCTGTTCGCGATCGTGACGGCGGCCGCGGGCGTGTTGGTCGGGGTCATCACCGCATCGTCGCTGCGGTCCACACCGCAGACCGTTCTGCTCCTCGTGGTCGCGGTGGTATGGGCTGCGAGCTTCTGCTGGTACTTCATTCGCCCGCTCTTGGCATGGAAGACAACACATTTCGTGCTCACCGATCGGCGGGTGATGTTCCGCAACGGGATCATCACCCGGTCGGGCATCGACATCCCGATCCGCCGGATCAACACGGTCGAGTTCCGGCACGGCCTCGTCGACCGCATGCTGCGCACCGGCACGCTGGTCATCGAATCGGCGTCGGACGAGCCGCTGTCCTTCGACGACATCCCGCAGGTGGAGCGGGTACATGCGCTGCTGTACCACGAGGTACTCGACGTCCACGACGACGAGGATCATCCGTTGGAAGGACGCCGGCGCGACTCCTATGACCAGCCCGCCGCGGGTATCGGTCACCACGGGGACCACTCCGACCGAGCGGCCCGAGACCGATGACCACCGTGCTGCTCGCCGAGGACGACGCCGCGATCGCCGAACCGCTCGCGCGGGCGCTGTCGCGCGAGGGCTACGGCTGCGAGGTCGTCTCGACCGGCGCCGACGCCCTGGAGAAGGCACTCGACACCCGCTATGAGTTGCTCATCCTCGACCTCGGGCTGCCGGTGCTCGACGGACTCGAGGTGTGCCGGCGGGTGCGTGCCCAGCGTCCGGCGCTCGCGGTGCTGATGCTGACCGCGCGCACCGATGAGGTGGACTTCGTGGTCGGACTCGACGCCGGCGCCGACGACTACGTCGGCAAACCGTTCCGCCTGGCCGAGCTGTTGGCCCGCGTGCGTGCGCTGTTACGGCGCCGCCAGCCCGGCGACGTCGTGCTCGAGGGCGGTGCCATCCGACTGGATGCGCGTGCGCGTCGCGTACTGGTGAACGGACATGACCTGACTCTCGCGAACCGCGAGTTCGACCTCCTGCGGTTCCTCATGGAACGTGCAGGCGAGGTGGTGACCCGCGAGGAGATCCTCACCGAGGTGTGGGGCTCGGCCGATCTGCGGTCCTCCAAGACCCTCGACATGCACATCTCCTGGTTGCGCCGGAAGATCGGCGACGACCGCCACGACCGTCCCCGCCACATCGTGACCGTGCGCGGCGTCGGTTTCCGGTTCGACCCCTCGTAGCAAGCCATGCGACGTCGCCTGCTCACGACCATGATCGCCGTCCTGCTGGCGGTCGGTGGTCTGCTGGGCATCCCGCTGAGCGTCGTCGCGTGGTGGTGGGTGGCCGACAACGCGCATCAGGACCTCGACAACCGGCTCAAGGTCATCGCCGATCAACTGATCCGGCAGGAGGGGGCCGATGGCCGGATCCCGCCGGAGTCCCTCGATCGCGAGGCCTTCCAGCTGCTCTTGCCGCCGAACGGCCGCCTGACCGTCACCTTCCCCGATCTGTCGGGGACCCCGCAGCGCACGGTCGTGGGTGCCGAGATCGGCGGTTCCCGACTCTCGGAATCGATCGCGCTGGGTGCCGCGGGAACGCTGACCCTGTCGATCCCGCTGGACGAGGTGCGCAACGACCAGTTCACCGCGGCCTCGATCGTCGCCGTCATCGTCGTCGCGTCCGTGATCGGCGGCACGCTGGTCGCCGCGGTCACCGCGGGGCGGATCGTCGATCCGCTCACCGATCTCGCGAACCGCGCGGCGACCATGGGCCGGGGAGATTTCCGGACCCAGTGGAAGATGTACGGGATCACCGAACTCGACCGGGTGTCGCGCGCGCTGGCCGACGCGAACACCGAGCTCGCCCTGCGCCTCGAGCGCGAGCGGGAGGTCGCCGGGGACGCGTCGCACCAGCTGCGCAGCCGGCTCACCGC
The DNA here is from genome assembly GCF_041103195.1 of Gordonia sp. ABKF26. Taxonomy (NCBI): domain Bacteria; kingdom Bacillati; phylum Actinomycetota; class Actinomycetes; order Mycobacteriales; family Gordoniaceae; genus Gordonia; species Gordonia sp. ABKF26. The sequence goes on along the minus strand of NZ_JBGCVZ010000003.1, from coordinate 4,016,443 downwards.
CATCCAGCTGCGTCTGGAGGAACTGACCCTCCACGACGACCCCGCGGTGATCACCGAGGCCGAAGCCGCGCTCGACCAGGTGGAACGGCTGTCCACCGAACTCGACGAGCTGGTCGAGGCGTCACGCGCCGACGAGCCCGCCCCGGAGTTCGTCGACATGTCCGAGATGCTGACGACCCTGGTCGGGGACTTCCGGCACGCCTTCGAGGCACGGGGCCGGGAGCTGGTCGTGACCTTCGACGGGGTGCCGCATGCACTGACCTCGAATCCGGGCCGGCTGCGCGAGGCGGTCAGCGTGCTCGTCGACAATGCGCTGCAGCACGGCCGCGGGACATGCCGGATCCATGTGGGGACCCTGCCCGCGGGCGATCTGGTGCGCATCACCGTCGCGGATGAGGGCGACGGGGTGGCCGACGAGATCGCCGTCCACATCTTCCGACGGGGATTCTCGGCCGGACACCGACCCGGTGCCGGCCGGAGCGGGGTCGGGCTGTCCCTGGCCCGGGCCCTCATCGAATCCGACGGGGGACGGCTCGAACTCACCGTCCGTCGGCCACCGGTGTTCGCGATCGTCGTGCCCGCCCGGCTGGTCACCGGACGCGAGCACGTCGGGACCGACCGCGGTGATTCCGATCTCGCCGAGGACATCGACGAGAAGACCGGCCGGGCCGCGGAACCACGCGTCAGGCGTGACCGAGTTCCTCATCGTTGAGCTCGGCGAGGGAGGGATGCAGATCGGTCGATCCGGCGTCGCCACCCCGCAGCTGCTCCTCGGGGAAAGCGAACTTCCGCAGCGCCCAGAACCGGAACGCCATCTGCAGGAGGTTGCCGATGATGAAGCCGAGCACGAAGTCGACGACCACGACCTCCGACACGGTGAGGTTCGAGCGCATGTCGAAGACGTTGTTGGCGACGAACAGCGGGGCGGCCTGCAGGATCACGCCGACGCCGCTGATGGCGAAGAACAGCATGGCCTCGTGGTGACGCTCGCGTCCGCCACGGTTCTTGAAGGCCCACTCGCGGTTGAGGATGTAACTGAGGATCGTGGCCAGGACCCCGGAGATGACCTTGGCGATGACCGGTTTCTGTTCGAGCACGGTGAGGCTCAGGCTGTAGAAGATCGCCATGTCGAAGACGAACGTGGTACCGCCGACCATCGCGAACTTGATCAGTTCGTGGTGCCGCATGACGAGCCGACGGACCGGCGCGGGAAGGCGGGCGATCATCTCGTCGATCAATGGCACAAGATCCGAGTGTACGAAACGACAACCGCCGGGCGCTTCCTGGGCGGGGGCGTGCGAATGACGCCGCGCCCATGCCACGATGGTTCGCGTGAATTCACGCGAGCAGGCCGACGGCGCCGTGTCCCCGTCGTCCCAGGTGCCGCCGGTGCCGGACGCCGAACGTACGAACGGCCGGTCGTCGGGGATGCCGACCGTCACCATGATCGGCGGTGGCCAGCTCGCACGGATGACCCACCAGGCGGCCATCGCCCTGGGCCAGTGCCTCCGGGTGCTCGCCGCCTCGGAGTCGGATCCGGCGGCCCAGGTCAGCGCCGACATCGTTCTGGGGTCGCACGACGAACTCGATGATCTGCGCCGGGCCGCGGCCGGGTCCGTCGCCCTGACCTTCGACCACGAGGGCGTCCCCCTGGCGCATCTACGCGCGCTCGAGGCCGAGGGCGTGGCCGTGCTCCCGCCGTCGAAGGCACTGCACTTCGCGCAGGACAAGCTGGCGATGCGTGTCCGGCTGACCGAACTCGGCCTGCCGGTGCCCGACTTCGCCGACCTGTCCGGCGATCGCGCCGCCGCCCGCGCGCGTCTGGTCGAGTTCGGCGAGGCCAACGACTGGGCCATCGTCGTGAAGGCAGTGCGCGGCGGTTACGACGGCCGCGGCGTCTGGCTCGTCGACGGTGCGCAGGACGCACTCGCCGTCTTCGACGACTACCCGGACGACGCGCCGGCGCTGCTCGCCGAACAGAAGGTGCCGATGCGGCGAGAGCTGTCGGCGATGATCGCGCGGTCCCCGTTCGGGCAGGGCGGGGCGTGGCCGGTGGTCGAGACCATCCAGCGCAACGGTCAGTGCGCCGTCGTTCTGGCGCCGGCGCCCGGGCTCGACGGCGAGGTGGCCGCGCGCGCCCAGCAGATGGCGCTGCGACTGGCCGACGAGCTCGGCGTGGTCGGTGTGATGGCGATGGAGCTCTTCGAGACCGTCGACGGCGAACTGGTCGTCAACGAGCTGGCGATGCGGCCGCACAACAGCGGGCACTGGACGATGGACGGGGCGGTGACCTCGCAGTTCGAGCAGCATCTCCGCGCCGTCCTCGACTATCCGCTCGGCAGCACCGCACCGAGCGCCCCGCTGACGGTGATGGCCAACATCCTCGGTGCCCAGGAGGCGCCGGCGATGTCGATGGACGAGCGGATGCACCATCTGATGGCCCGGATGCCCGAGGCCAAGGTGCACCTCTACGGCAAGGGTGAGCGACCCGACCGGAAGATCGGGCACGTGAACATCGTGGGGCGCGAAGGGGATTCGCCCGAGTCGGTACGCGAGCGTGCCGAACGGGCGGCCCAATGGATGTCGCAGGCGACGTGGACCGACGGATGGGATGAACATTCATGAGTGAGACACACGGCCCGCGGGTCGGCCTGATCATGGGCAGCGACTCGGACTGGCCGACGATGAAGGCCGCGGCCGAGGCGCTCGCCGAGTTCGACGTGCCGTTCCAGGTCGGGGTCGTCTCGGCGCACCGCACCCCGCAGCGCATGCTCGACTATGCGGCCGGTGCCGCCGGTCACGGCATCGAGGTGATCATCGCGGGAGCCGGTGGCGCCGCACACCTTCCGGGCATGGTCGCCTCCGCGACCCCGTTGCCCGTGATCGGCGTGCCCGTCCCGCTCCGACACCTCGACGGACTCGATTCGCTGCTGTCGATCGTGCAGATGCCCGCCGGTGTCCCGGTGGCGACCGTCTCGGTCGGCGGGGCCCGCAATGCCGGTCTGCTCGCGGTGCGGATACTGGCGTCGTCGGATGCCGGCCTCCGGGAACGCATGGTCGAATTCCAGAAGGGTCTCGAGCAGATGGTGCTCGACAAGGACGCCGCGTTGCAGCAGGAGCTGTTGGGCGAGTAGGTCTCTCGTGTCGGTTAGGCCGGTGGTCTTGTCGCAGCCTGTAGTCCGAGCTTCTCCGTGAAGAAGTCGATGACCCGGTCGTAGGCCTCGCGGGTGGGCTGTCCCGGTTCGTCGATCAGGTCCTCGGTCAGCACCGAATGTGGCTGTGGCAGCATCGAATCCGGGTTCGCGGACTCGTCGGGTAGTTCGACGCCGATGAAGGCGTCGCCGAGAAGCTCACGAAGGTGGGCGAATCGGGCCTCCGGCACGAGCCGGTCCCCGCGGAACCGCAGACCCATGACCTCCAGGCCCCGCGCGCACCGGGCTTGCACCAGAGCCAGATCCGACTCACTCACGTCGATGGCACGGGCCCGTCCCGGCAACACCGCGAACGGCAGCGAGGGTTGGGACAGGACCGGGGCGAGCATGCGATCGTCGGTGGCCATCGCCAGAGCGAACCCGCCGGTGAAACACATCCCGACCGCGCCGACGCCGGGGCCGCCGCACCGGTCGTGCTCACGGGCGGCCAGCGCGCGCAACCAGGACGCGACCGGGGAGGTCTTCCCGGTCGCCAGGATCGTGAACTCACGGGTGATGCAGGCCCGGGCGACGGTGCCGAGCATGTTCGTCGCCGAACCGACGGCACCGAGGTTCTCCGGACGCGGGTCCCGGCCGTCGACACCGAACAGCGATGGGAGGACGGCTGTGGCACCGGCGCCGGCGATCCGGCGCGCCACGTTCGCCACCTTGGGGCTGATCCCCGGCATCTCGGCGATGACGATGACCGCCGGGCCGCTGCCGAGCCGGTGGACTCGGCGGGTGGTCCCGCACAGGGTCACGTCCTCGGTATCGAAGTCCGTGAGCGCATCGTCGGCCATCCGATCACGCCCGGTGCAGGGTGCCGAGGAGCGCGGACTCGAACAGTCGCGCCGGGATGCGCGCCCCACGCGCGATGTCGGGCGAGTCCGACGGCACCACCCGTGGGCCGGTCACCCGGTAGTGCCGGTTCTTCCGGATGAGTCCGAAGCTGCCCGCGGCCTGCACGTTGCGGACCCAGTCGGTGTGCCGCCCATAGGTGAGGATGATCGTGAGCCGGTCGCCGTCGACCCACGCGAGCACCGGGATGGAGTAGTGCTTGCCGGATTTGCGGCCGACGTGTTCGACCATCGCGTAGGGGGCCAGCCGGGGCGCCCACTGTCGCTGGATGGGGTTCGTCACGCGCTTGTTGAGGCGGGCCACCGCGCGGGGGATTCGCATGTCCCCACTGTGCCCGATCGGCGGCGTGCCCGCCGGAATTCAGGACAGGACCAGCGTGGCCTTCTCCATCTCGGCGATCGCCGAGACCCGTTCCGGCGAGGCCCCCGTGACGTGAACGAGGCTGCCGCCCACCAGCAATGGTGTCAGGAGATGCGCGATCACCAGATCGCCCGTATGCCACGGCCGGGTGGACACCACGCGCGAGCCCGGTCCGATGCCGTCGCGTTCCGCGACGGCCCGAGCGTCGTCGAGCGCCTCGCCGATCAGGGCGCCCTCGACGGTGGCCGAGGCCGGATGGCGGGACGAGTACTGATCGCCGTGGACGCGGACGACGCTGCCGTAGTCGCCGACACCGGGCGGCAGGTCGCGCAGCGGCAACGCGAACGGATCGAGCGAGGCGACCACGACCTCGTCCGCGTCCGGGTGATCGTCGAGACGGTCACGGCTGGTGAACAGGACCTCCGCGCCGTCGTGGGAGTCGAGACGCACCTCGGCGCCCGCCCAGAGCGCGCCCAGCAGGATCCCCGCTGTCTGCCAGTGTTCCGGGAGGTCGACGGCGACGACACCGCCCGCCATGATCCCGATCTCGTCGACCAGGTAGTTCGCCGTCTTCGCCGCCCAGTTGCCCAGCGTGGCGCCGGACAGTTCGGTGCGCTCCCCGGTCGAGTCGTCGTAGTAGGTCAGCAGTGGCCGCGAATGGTCGGCGACCGCGGCGAAGACGGCGTCGGTGATGGTGTTCGGGTTGTTCAGTTGACGCACATCGGCCCCTCGTTGCCCGCGGTGATGGGCGGGCGCTTGTTGCCGACGCGCTCGCTCGCCGGTGTGTTGTCGGTCTGGTCGCCGGTATCGCTGATGGAGCCGGGACCGGCGTAGGTGTTGGTCAGCACGACCTTGAGCTGGTCGTCGCCCAGGGCGGGATCCGCCACGACCCGGGCGCCGCCCAGATCTTTCGCGAGGAGGCGTGCGGCGTCGCTCTCGTCTTTGGCGTACACGATCGAGTCCTTCGTGTCGGCCTTGCCGCTCGAGGTCGCCCCGACCCGGAAACCCTTGTTGGTCAGGATGTTCGCCACATTCGACGCGAGGCCGTCGATGGTGCCTGCGTTGACCACGTCGACCGTGTAGTCGCCGCGCTGGATGCCCTGCGACTCCTTCGGTGCCAGCAGGTCGCCGGTGAAGTCCTGCACCTCGCGCGGGTCCACCTCGACCACGCTCTGCTGTCCGTCCTCACTCCAGCCCTGCTCGGTCACGATCGGGATGGTCGCGAACTTCACCCGACCGCCGCTGAGATCCTTGAGCTGCTCGGCGAATCGGATGATGTCCCAGTCGTCGTCGATGACCACCGAGCGCGAGACCGCGTTCTGCAGCTCCGACAACTTGCCCGGGTCGGTCAGTGTGTTCGCGGAGATGATCTTCTGCGTGAGCGACGCCATGAACGCCTGCTGTCGCGTGATGCGGTCCAGATCGCCTCGGGGGAGCCCGTGACGCTGGCGTACGAAGCTCAGGGCCTTCGGGCCGTCGAGGGTTTGACGACCGGCGCGGAACCGCGCGCCGGTGAAGGGATCGCGGACCGCCTGGTTCAGGCAGACGTCGATGCCGCCGGCGGCGTTCGTCAGCAGCACGAAGCCCAGCAGGCCGACCTCCGCGTAATGGTCCACCTGCACGCCGGTCAGATTGGCGACCGTGTCCACCAACGCTTTCCGGCCCGCGAGCGTGCCCTCGGACTCGGCCTCACCCTCGGACTTGCCCTCGCCGACCGCCCGCGCCCGGACGCTCTCGCGAGTCGTGCCGTAGGCGGCGTTGATCTTGCTCATGCCGATTCCGGGTACGTCGACGTAGGAGTCGCGGGGGATCGAGATCGCTGTCGCCGACGAGCCGTCGTCGGGGATGCGGATGAGCAGGATGGTGTCGGTGTTGGTCGCGACCTCGTCCCCGGAGCGCAGGAGCTTGAGCTCCTCCGGGGAGAGTGGGTTGCCCTTGGCGTCGGTTCGCGAGTCGGTGCCCACCAGGAGGATGTCGACGGCCCCGTCGGCGGCGCCGCCGAGGTCGAGTCCGCCGAGTTGAGTGATCCGGGTCTGCAGGTCCGACATGGTGTTCCAGGCGTAGCCGGTGCACAACAGGACCGCGACCGATGCGACGGCGATGAGCGCGCGACCCCACCCGGCGCCGGCAGCCCAGCCGCCGGTTCGGGGTCGGCGGCCCGGCGGGGTGGTCGGCGGGGTGGTCGCTGCTGCCGACTTGGCCGAGGTCGCTGCCTTCGCCGGCGTCGTCTTTGTGGCGGATGTCGCTGCCTTGGGCGATGTCGCCGGCTTGTCCCGCGTGCGGCGGCGGCCGGCCTTCGGTTCGGCCGCCTCCGTGCGGGGTGTCTGTTCACGCTTCTTCTTCGCACCCGGAGCCGGGCGGGTGTGGATCTCGCCGGAGGTCCGTCGGACGGGCCGCGGCTCACCGGGACGACGCGGTCGGTTCGGTACGGGTTCCACCGACTCGGGTGCCGCCCGGCGGTCGCCGGACGTCCGGCGACCGGTGGTTCGCGGATCGGCGGCCGCCCGGCGCCCCGGGTCGCGGGGGTCGGCGGCGCGACGCCGCGGGTCCGGCGGTGGCTGCCGGCGCGCGCGGGGCGGGGGAGTGCCGGGTGCACCGGGACGCTGGTCGGAGCCGCGGGGGACCCCGCGGCCGTCGGGTCCACCGTCGTGCGGGGGCCGCACCGGGCGTCGCCGGGCACCGGGCTGCTCCGGGCCGCGCCGATCGCCGGGCATCGGCTGACGCCCATCCGGACCCGGCCCCGCCGGACGGCGCGTCTGCGAACGCCGGCGCGGGCCGTCGGGTGGTGAATCCACTGGTGAACGGTCCCTTTCGAGGTCGACACATCGCGACGGGACGTCGACGCGACAGGGGTCACGCCTGAGGATGCCGATGCTGATGTGCAGGACGAGTCAGGTGTTGTGTGCTCTCGTCAGGCTACTGAAGTGATTCCGGAATTCGAGAACGCAACGCCGGGCGGGCGAGTAGCCGTCGTCACGTACGCGATCCGGGCCGGGTGGAGGACGTTCCCCGGGTCCGGCACGATGGGGCCCATGCGTGTCACGCCGAGCAACCCCACCGTGTACATCGTCGGCGCCGGCGGACAACTCGGAACGGCCCTGCAGGATCGCTCGGCGGGGGTTCCCGACACCGTCGTGCGACCGCTCACCTCGGCCGACATCGACATCGCCGACCCGACCTCGGTTGCCGCCGCGCTCGGCGACCTCGCCCCCGACGACGTGGTGGTGAACTGCGCGGCCTACACCGACGTCGACGGCGCCGAGTCCGACACCGAGGGCGCGCGCCGCGTCAACACCGCCGGGCCCGAGGTCCTCGCCGCCCGGACTGCCGATGCCGGCGCGTGGCTGATCCACGTCTCCACCGACTACGTGTTCCCCGGAACCACCGACGAGGGAGGCCGGCCGTCGGCGGGCGACGGATACGAACCCGACGACGTCTCCGGCACCCCGGCCACCGTGTACGGCCGCACCAAACTGGACGGCGAGCGCGCCGCTCTGTCCGCGGATCCGCGGACCACCGTCGTGCGGACGGCGTGGGTCTACACCGGCGGACCCGACAGCCGCGACTTCGTCGGCACGATGCGACGGCTCGAACAGTCGCGGGAGACGGTCTCGGTCGTCGACGACCAGCTCGGGTCACCCACCTACTCGCACGACCTCGCCGACGGACTCTGGGAACTCGTCGCCGGCGGGGCGCGGCCCGAGGTCGCCGGCGCCGTCCTGCATGCGACGAATTCGGGCAGCGCCACCTGGTTCGCCGTCGCACGCGGGGTGTTCGAGGAGATCGGAGCGGGGCCCGACCGGGTCCGGCCCACGACGACTGCCGAGTTCCCGCGCCCGGCGCCGCGCCCGGCCTACTCGGTGCTGTCCGGACGGTCCTGGACGGCTGCCGGACTCACCGCGCTCCGTCCGTGGCGACACGCGCTGCACGCGGCGATCGCCGCGTCGGACGCCGGCACCGGTTCGTTACCCTGAGCGGCGTGTCTGTTCAGCCAGCCGTGGTGACGGTGACCTATTTCTCCGGCGATCACCTCGTGACCTTCCTGCGTAGTCTCGCCGCGGTCACCGACGTCATGCCGCAGGTCGTCATCGCCGACAACGGTTCGGAGGACGGCGCGCCGGAACGGGCCGAGCAGGAGTACGACACGGTCACCCTCGTCCGGACCGGCGGCAACATCGGATACGGCGGCGCGATGAACCGCGGTGTCGCCGAGATCGACCCCGATGTCGAGTTCATCCTCATCTCCAACCCCGATGTCGAGTGGAAGCCGGGTGCCATCGAGGAGCTGATGGCCGCGGCGCAACGGTGGCCGCGCGCGGGCTCGCTCGGTCCGCTGATCCGCGAACCCGACGGGTCGATCTACCCGTCGGCCCGCCGGGTCCCCGACCTCGTGTCGGGCACCGGACACGCGATCCTCGGCACGGTCTGGAAGTCCAATCCGTGGACCGCGGCCTACCGTGCCGACGACGAGACCCCGTCGGAGCGTGCGGTGGGGTGGCTGTCGGGTTCGTGTCTGCTCGTTCGGCGCGAGGCGTTCGACGCCATCGGTGGCTTCGACGCCCGCTACTTCATGTACATGGAGGACGTCGACCTCGGCGACCGGCTCGGCAAGGCGGGCTGGCAGAACGTGTACGTGCCCACCGCGGAGGTCGTACACACCAAGGGGCACAGCGCAGGTCGGCATCCGGAGAAGATGCTGCCCGCGCACCATCGAAGTGCCTACCGGTTCCAGGCGGACCGCAACCCGGGGCCCTGGCGCGCGCCGCTGCGACTGGCCCTGCGGATCGGGTTGGGCGTGCGATCCCGGCTGGCCGTTCGTGCGGCGCGCCGCGCGTCGGCGAGCGAAAACGACGGCTGAGTGTTGAAGTGAACACCGAACGTCAGTGAACACCGAAGGCCGGAGTGGCCTCCGGTCACCTCGAGGAAGGAACCGATCCAGTGGACAACTACACCGTGCGTGAGTCGGTGGAAAGACAGTCCGTGGGGGGATCGGACGACATCAGGGAGGACGTCGAGGCCGTCATCCTCGTGGGCGGCAAGGGAACCCGTCTGCGTCCGCTCACCTTGTCGGCGCCCAAGCCGATGCTGCCGACGGCCGGACTGCCCTTCCTCACCCACCTGCTGTCGCGTATCCGCGCGGCGGGGATCCGCGACATCGTGCTCAGCACCTCGTTCAAGGCCGAGGTCTTCAGCGAGTACTACGGCGACGGTTCGAAACTGGGCCTGCGCATGCGTTACGTCACCGAGGACGAGCCGCTGGGCACCGGCGGCGGCATCCGCAACGTGCTCGACGAGCTGACCGCGAGCACGATCGTGGTGTTCAACGGCGACGTCCTCGGTGGCACCGATGTCGGTGACGTCATCGACAGTCATCGTGCCGCCGACGCCGACGTCACCATCCATCTCGTGCGCGTCAGCGACCCGCGCGCGTTCGGCTGCGTGCCCACCGACGGCGACGGTCGCGTCACCGCGTTCCTGGAGAAGACGCAGGACCCGCCGACCGACCAGATCAACGCCGGCACATACGTGTTCAAGCGTGAGGTGATCGAGTCCATCCCGTCCGGGCTGCCGGTCTCGGTCGAACGTGAGGTGTTCCCCCGACTGCTCGCCGAGGGCGCGCACGTCCATGCGCATGTCGACCACGCCTACTGGCGGGACATGGGTACGCCCGAGGACTTCGTCCGCGGCTCGGCCGACCTCGTCCGCGGGATCGCGCCGTCACCGGCCCTGGGTGACCGTCGCGGCGAATCCCTCGTCCACGAGGGTGCGGGCGTCGGCCCGGGCGCTCTGCTCATCGGCGGAACCGTGGTCGGTCGGGGCGCCGAGATCGGCCCGCGTGCCCGTCTCGACGGCGCGGTCATCTTCGACGGCGCGGTGATCGAGGCCGGCGCGGTCGTGGAACGGTCGATCATCGGCTTCGGTGCCCGCATCGGGCCGCGCGCGCTGGTCCGGGACACGGTCATCGGCGACGGCGCCGACATCGGCGCGCGCTGCGAGTTGTTGCGCGGTGCGCGGGTGTGGCCGGGTATCGAGATCCCCGACAACGGGGTCCGGTTCTCGACGGACGTCTAGTCCGGCCGATGAGTCCGCCTAGCGGATCTTCGCGGCGGCGAGCACTCCGGGCCCCAACGGGATGACCACCGGCAACAGTTGCTCGTCGTCGGCGATCAGCAGTGCAGCCTCGCGGGCGGCCGCCGTCGGTGGCTCGGTACGGGCGGGATCGCCGACCGTGCCGTCGGCGGTGGCGTTGTGGACGACCACCACCCCACCCGGGCGGAGCATCCGGACCGCCTCACGGACGAATCGGGGCAGGTCGAGCAGGGGCCCGTCGACGAAGACCAGATCATAGGACGCATCGGACAACCGCGGCAGGACCTCGACGGGGGTGCCGTTGATGAGCCGGGTACGACCGGGGGCGATGTCGGCGCCGGCGAAGGACGCCCGTGCGGCCCGGTGGTGTTCGGGTTCGGGATCGATGGTGGTCAGCACGCCCTCGGTCGACATGCCGTTGAGCAACCAGAGGCCGCTCACCCCGGTGCCGGTCCCGATCTCCACGACGGCATGTGCGTCGGCTGTCCGGGCGAGCAGGGCGAGCAAGGCGCCGACCGCCGGGGAGACCGGCGTCGCGCCCAGTTCCTCGGCGCGGGCGCGGGCGGCGATGACGGCGTCGTCCTCGACGATGGCCGACTCGGCGTAGGCGATCAGGTCGGGGCGCGCGGACGGCGTTGACTCGGTCACGCGTCGAGGTTAGTCCGAGCCCGCGGCCGAACCGGACGCGGCACGCCAGACCTGCACGAATCCGCTCGCAACCGGACGGCCGACGCATCCTCAGGCAACACTCAGGCGCCTCATACGGCGGCCACACTCGGATAGGAGAGGGTGAGAGCTGTTCCGGTTGGGACAGTTCCCGGGAGGTCGGTGTGAACGCCCGGCAGTTCGGGAATACCCAACCGGAGTCACCTGTTCGACTTCGGTGAGTGCTTGGGTCACCGGGTGCGTGTTCACGAGAGAGGAACCGACCACCGACCATGATCGATCCCCGCGAATCCGCCGATGCCGTGCCCGCGGGCACCGCAGGTTTCGACGCCACCGGCGATGAACTGCTCATGCCGTCCTGGGACGACCTGGTACGCGAACACGCCGACCGCGTCTACCGTCTGGCCTATCGCCTGTCGGGCAATCAGCACGACGCCGAGGACCTCACGCAGGAGACCTTCATCCGGGTCTTCCGCTCGCTGTCGAACTACCGTCCCGGCACCTTCGAGGGCTGGTTGCACCGCATCACCACCAACCTGTTCCTCGACATGGTCCGCCGCCGCAGCAAGATCCGCATGGAGGCGTTGCCCGAGGAGTACGACCGCGTGCCGGCCGACACCCCCGATCCGCAGCAGATCTTCGACGCGACGAACCTCGACCCCGACCTGCAGCGCGCCCTGGACACGCTGGCGCCCGACTTCCGCGCCGCCGTGGTCCTGTGTGACATCGAAGGGCTGTCCTACGAGGAGATCTCGGCGACGCTCGGCGTCAAGCTGGGTACCGTGCGCAGCCGCATCCACCGCGGCCGGCAGAGCATCCGCGACGCCCTCGCGGCACAGGGCCACACGAGCAGCCGGTCGGTCGCGATCGGCTCGCATTCCTGAGTTCGGTGTCGCGCCGCCGCGCGTCCCGGGAACCCTGCTCCGCCGAGCTTCGTTGTGAGTCTCGGATAAGCTGAGATGTTGCCTGTGCCGCTGCGCACAATGCCGACGACGTCCCCGGTCCGCCGAGGACTGCGCGTTCGGCGGACGGCATCGGATGCCGCCGGTCGGTACCGTGGCAGAAGAGCAGCAGGCCCAGTGGCAACACAGGATTCATCGTGCGGCGGTTTCGTCGTGGAGAGGGGTGAACGACGATGATGGACGGCGATCGCGGGCGTCCGACCGGGAGTGGCGGTGTCGAACCACCTACCCCCAACCTCCGTCGTCGGCGGTCTTCCTGGACGCCCAGCAGGTGGAACACCTGGAGTCCGGCTCCCTCGTCATTCCTGCCCAATCGGGGCTACCGTGCGCCGGGAACGGCCGGCGGGCGCGGCTTCGCACCCACCGAGCACCTGGCCCCCGAGGCGGTCGCGGCCTTCGTCGACGGTGAACTCGGCATGTCCGCGCACGCGCGCGCCGCCCACCACCTCGCGCTGTGCCACGAGTGCGTGGCGGCCGTGGAGGCGCAGTCCCTGGCCCGCACCCGTCTGCGCGAGTCCGGCCGCGTGTCGATCCCGGACTCCCTGCTCGGTCAGCTCTCCCAGATCCCCACCCGCGAGATCGACATGACCTCCGGACGACCCCGCCCGACGGAGTTCGGGCCGACGGTGTCGCCCGACGCGCCGACCGACGGCATCCCCGCGGCCCGTGGCCGCGCCTTCCGCCGCCGGGGCCGGTGAACGTGGCCCCCAACGCCGATTCTCCCGACGCCGATTCTCGCGATCCCGGTGACGCGCAGTTCGCGCGTCGGGCCGAACCGCCCGAGTCGCAACGGCTGACGCCGTCGAGGCCGCGGCACGCACCCGTCTCGCCGTCGACCGCGCAGGTGTTCGGCCGGCCGTCGGGTGTGCGTGGTTCGTTCGCCACCTCAACGGACGGTCGGTCGCCCGAGCCCCAGGTCGCGGCCCCGGACCCGGTCCTCGCCGAGGCCTTCGGTCGGCCGGCGGGGTCGACCGAGACCCTGCAGCGGGATCCGCTCGCGACCTACGGTCAGACCGAACAGCCCCGGACGCCGGACGACCCGTGGCGCGACCCGGAGAGTCCGGCCCGGCTCGACGCACCTGCGCTGGCCACCGGGGCACCGGAGACCCCCACCGACGCCGGTCCGAAACTCGGCGTGCGCGACATCCTGCTCGGCAAGCGCCTCAGCTGGGTGGCCCTGGCGACGCTCGCGGTGATCGCCTTGCTCATCGGACTCGTCGGCGGCCTGATGGGCCGGTACACCGCAGAAGTGGCCGCGCCGCTCACCAGCGACACGGTCGAGCTGTCCACCGACGACACCGGCGGCGACGCCGGGCCGCGGTCGTCGGTTGCCGAGGTGGCCCGCGCCGTGGAGAAGTCGGTCGTCGCGATCGACGTCCGCGCCGCCGGTGCCTATGCGACCGGGTCGGGATTCGTCATCGACAAAGAGGGTTACATCCTCACCAACAATCACGTGATCTCGATGGCCGCGAACGACAAGAGCGCCAAACTCGAGGTCGTCTTCTTCGATCGCCAGCGCGTCCCGGCGCGGATCGTCGGACGCGATCCCAAGACGGACCTGGCGGTGCTGAAGGTCGACAATGTCGAGAACCCGACGGTGTCGGTCCTCGGCAGTTCCGGCGACCTCCAGATCGGTGAAGAGGTCGTCGCCTTCGGATCGCCGCTCGGACTCAACCGAACCGTGACCAGCGGCATCGTCAGCGCGACCGATCGTGCTGTGGCGCTGACCCCCGATGCGGAGTCCGACACCGACGCGGTGATCGACGCCATCCAGACCGACGCCGCGATCAACCCGGGCAACTCCGGAGGCCCCCTGGTCAACGCCGAGGCCCAGGTGGTCGGGATCAACACCGCGGGACGCCTCGGCGCAGGCGGCGGCAACATCGGGCTCGGTTTCGCGATCCCGATCGACGAGGCCAAGCCCATCGCGGAAGCGCTGATCCGTGACGGCCGCGTCAACCATCCGCAGATCGGGGTCAACGCGAGTTCGGTCCGCAACGAACGGGTCCTCGGAGCGCAGGTCCGCAACGTCGTGGCCGGCAGTCCTGCCGAACGGGCGGGGGTCCGCGAGAACGACGTGATCACCTCGTTCAACAACCGCCCCATCGAGAGCGCCGACGAGTTGAACGTCGCGATCCGGACCGCGAACATCGGTGAATCCGTCCCGTTCCAGTACTGGCGGGCGGGTCGGACGTTCAGCGGTACCATCACACCGGCGAGCGACTAACCACACCAGCGCACAAGTCAGGACGAGGCACATGTTCAGCAGCATCGGATGGGGCGAGATCGCGATCCTGGTGGTCGCGGCGCTGGTCATCCTCGGCCCCGAACGCCTCCCCGGTGCCGTCTCGTGGACGATGCAGTCGCTCAAGAAGGTCCGCGAATACGCGACCGGTGCGAGCGCTCAGCTCAAGGACGAGCTCGGTCCCGAGTTCGACGATCTGCGCAAACCGCTGGCCGATCTGAACGAGCTCCGGGGTATGACGCCGCGTTCCATCGTCACGAAACATCTTCTCGACGGCGACGATTCGCTGTTCCGTCTGAACGAGAGCGCGACGACGGTCAATCGGAACACCACCCCGGCGGCGCCGGAGATCAAACCGGTCTCGGCGCCGCTGTCGTTCGAGAAGCAGGATTCCGCCGACAGGTCCGACTCCGCGACGGGCAACCGCGCCGCCCCGGACCGCACGCCGCGCACGGGGTCGCGTCCCGCCGCAGCGGACTGGGACGCGACCTAGGCGAACCGGTCAGGCGTTCCGGATGGTGTCGAGTCCCAGACTCATCCCGGCCAGACCGCGCTTGCGCGCCGCCAGCTTGCCGGCGATCGCGCGCAGTGCGGACCCCGAGGCCGATTCCGGCGCCGACAGCACGACCGGGACCCCGGCATCGCCACCTTCGCGCAGGGCGGTCTCGAGCGGCACCTGACCGAGCAGGTCGACCTGAGCGCCCACGGCACGCGTGAGGCGTTGTGCCACCTGCTCACCGCCGCCGGACCCGAACGGTTCCATGCGGCTGCCATCGGGCAGTTCCAGCCACGACATGTTCTCCACGACACCGAGGATCTTCTGCCGCGTCTGCAGGGCGATGGCCCCGGCGCGCTCGGCGACCTCGGCCGCGGCCTGCTGCGGGGTCGTCACGACCAGGATCTCCGCTCCAGGGATGAGCTGGGCGATGGAGATGGCGACGTCGCCGGTGCCCGGCGGCAGGTCGAGGAGCAACACGTCGAGGTCGCCCCAGTACACATCCGCGAGGAACTGCTGGAGAGCGCGATGGAGCATCGGGCCACGCCACGTCACCGGGGTGTTCCCGTCGGTGAACTGTCCGATGGAGATGAAGCGGACCCCGTGGTTGATCGGCGGCATGATCATGCGCTCCACCTGGGTGGGCTTGGCGTCGCTGCCGAGCATGCGGGGAACCGAGTGACCGTAGATGTCGGCATCGAGGACGCCGACGCTGAGCCCGCGCTCGGCGAGTGCTGTCGCGAGGTTGACGGTGACACTCGACTTGCCGACGCCGCCCTTGCCCGACGCCACCGCATAGACGCGGGTGAGCGAGCCGGGTTGGGCGAACGGGATGACCGGTTCGGCCTTGTCCCCCCGGAGCTTCTTGCGTAGTTCGGTGCGCTGCTCGTCGTCCATCACGTCGAGTTCGACGCGGATCGCGCCGACGCCCGGGACGTCGGCCACGGCTGTCTCCACGCGCTGCGAGATCTCGGTGCGCATCGGACAGCCCGACGTCGTGAGGTATACGCCGACGTCGACACTCGCGTCGTCGTTGACGGTGACCGACTTGACCATCCCGATGTCGGTGATCGGCTTGCCGATCTCGGGATCCTTGACCTTGCCCAGAGCGGCGCGAACTGCCGATTCCGTGGGCGCGACTCCTGTTGTCATCTGGTCCAGACTACCGGCGGCACCGACGACGCCCTGCGGAGGTCCTTCGATCGCGGTGTCAGCGAACCGGAACCGGCGCGCCGGAAGCGCCCGGCCGGTTCGGTCCGGCGTTGCCCGCCGGGGCCTGCTTGGTGGCCGGAGCGTCCTTCTTGGTCGGCGGGGGTGCGGGCTGGCCCGGGAACAGCGGCGGGATCGACGGCAGGCAGACGATGATGCACGGCTGCGGCGGCGGGCTCGGCCGGCGCGAGGAGGACGACGAGGACGACTCGGACCCGGGTGTGCTCGGCGTGCTCGGCTTGCTGGACTTGCTCGAACTGCTCGACGGCTTGCGCTTCATCTCCGGGATGGGGTTCGTCGGCATCACGCCCGTCGCATACGCCCCGGCCCAGCCGAGCACGTTCGCGACGTACTCCATCGAGCGGTTGTAGCGCAGCACCGCCGAGACCCGGGTGCGCTCGTTCATGATGTCGGTGACACCGGCGCACAGGTACCGGCCGGCCGAGTAGGTGGCGTCGAAGATGTTGTTCGGGTCGGGTTTCCCGTCCCCGTTGGCGTCGGAGCCCCACGCGGCCCATGTGCTCGGGATGAACTGCATCGGGCCCATGGCGCGGTCGTGTCCGGCGTCGCCGTCGATGCGCCCGCCGTCGGTGTCCTTGATGACGGCGTTGCCGGCCAGGGAGCCGTCGAGGACCGGGCCGGCGATCGGATTGATGGTCGTACCGTACTGATCGACCGAGCCGTTGCTCGCGTGATTGGACTCGATCCGGCCGATGCCGGCGAGCAGGAACCACGGGAGCTTGCACTGGGGGCTCTCGGCCGCGACGCGGTTCGCGGCCAGCTTGTAGGCTTGGAGGACCACGCCGGGGATTCCCAGCGGACCCGACGGGAGATCGGCGGCGAGCCGGAACTGTGGTGCCGGCAGGGCGGTCGCGGGCTTCTCCGGCGGAGGTGCGAAGCCGAGCAGGGCGACCGGTGAGCCGGCGACGACCTCCGCCAGCACCACGGGGGCAGCCGGTTCGGAGACGGGTGCGGCGACGGTGCCACCGGAGGCGCTCGATGTCGCGGTGCCCAGCACCAGCGCACCGACCAGGCCACCACCCACGGCGAGAGTCGCGGCGCGGCGGGGGAAAGAGGACGGACGACGCGGTCCGCGGCGGCGGCGGACGATGTCGAGGGGCCTCATCGACGGCTCCCGTCGCCCGACACGGCCCCGGGACGCTGCCCGGTCATGTCCACTCCGTTGTCAACACACACATCTGCCCCCGAGAACGCGGCGATCACCACCCGCGGCCCGGTTCGAGAGCCGCTCGCATGGATGCACCGGACGAATCCGTCGTGTCGTGGTCGACACCGGGATCCGGTCCGAACTGTGACCCACCATACATATGGGTCTGACGTCCCAGACACGAACTCCACTTTTGGTGTCAGTGAACCCATCGCGCCGACGGGCTCCGGGTGTTACGTCGGGGCCGGTGCACTCCGGAGATCAGCGCGAGCGGTCGCGCGGACCCGTACCGGCGGGCGGCTCGTCGTCGGACGTGGCGCCGAGTCGTTCGGTGAGTTCGTCGAGCAGGTCGTCGAGTTCCTTGCGCAGGTAGTCGCGCGTCACGGTGTCACCGACCGCGAGCCGGACGGCGGCGAGCTCACGTGCGAGGAACTCGGTGTCCGCCTTCGTCTGGGCGGACCGCAGCCGGTCCTCCTCGAGCGAGACTCGGTCACGGTTCTCCTGCCGGTTCTGGGCCAGGAGGATCAGCGGGGCCGCGTACGCCGCCTGGGTGGAGAACGCGAGGTTGAGCAGGATGAACGGGTACGGGTCCCATCTGATCGACACCGCGACCAGGTTGAGCGCGATCCACACGATCACGACGACCGTCTGGATCGCCAGATAGCGCCCGGTGCCCAGGAACCTGGCGACCCGCTCGCTGTACATCCCGACGACGTCGGAGTCGAGATTGAACGAGATCGTGCGACGGGTGCTGGGGGTGTCGAGTTTGCGTCCCGGTTCGCTCATCGGATGACGTCTCCGACGGGCTCGACAGCGTCCTCGGGCTCGGTCTCGCGCCAGTCGCGCGGCAGGATCTCGTCGAGGAGATCGTCGACACTCACCGCGCCGAGCAGGTGCCCGGCCTCGTCCACGACGGGTCCGCAGACCAGGTTGTAGGTCGCGAAGTATCTCGTCATCGTCTCCAGGGAGTCCTCGGGGTGGAGTTGGACGAGGTCGGTGTCCAGGATGCCGCCGACGAGATGGGCGGGGGGCTCCCGGAGCAGGGCCTGCAGGTGTACGCACCCGAGGTACTTCCCGGTCGGCGTCGCCGTCGGCGGGCGGACGACGAACACCAGGCTCGCCGCGGCGGGCGTGAGGTCGGGATTGCGGACGCGGGCGAGCGCCTCGGCGATGGTGGTCGACGGGGTCACCACGATGGGCTCGGAGGTCATCACACCGCCGGCGGTGTCGGGGGAGTGCAGGAGCAGGCGCCGGAGCGGTTCGGACTCGACGGGGTCCATCTCCTCCAGGAACGCCTCGGCCTCGGTGTCGGGCAGTTCGCCGAGCAGATCGGCCGCGTCGTCGGGGTCCATCGCCTCGAGGATGTCGACGGCGCGGTCGCGACCGAGCGCGGCGAGCACCTCTTTCTGGTCGTCGGGCGGTAATTCCTGCAGCACGTCGGCGAGCCGTTCGTCATCCAGGGCCGAGGCGATCTCGTCGCGCCGTTTCGCGGGCAGTTCGCGCAGGGCGTTGGCGACGTCGGCCGGCCGCATGCCCTCGAACTGCAACAACGCCTGTGCCACTCCCTGTCCCGGGAGGTTCAATGCGCTCTGGGTGATGCCCTGCACGCTGGACCACTCCACGACCTGGGTCTCGTGGCGGCGTCGGAGACCGCGGCGGCCTGCGCGGATCGCGACGCGGGAGACGACCCAGTCGCGGGTCCGGGTCTTCTCGATGCCGAGGTCGATCACCGTCACGTCGGCGTCGGCGAGTTCGGGTAGGTCCGGATCGACGACCCGGACGTGGGTGTCGAGAACCTGCCCGATCGCCAGCGCCTCGCCGGGCCGCAGATGGAGCCGGCGGAGGCTGACGGTGCCGGTGTTGAGGGCAACGGCCTGCGGCTCGATCGCCGTCACGCGCAGCATGGGAACGAAAATCCTACGCCGGGTGGTCAATTCGACCGCCAGACCGAGGACGCGCGGTTGTTGTCCGGACATGCGGATCGAGATCACCACGTCGCGGACGCGACCGATCGATTCACCGTCGGGACCAAGGACGGCCAACCCGACTAATCTGGCCACGAACACCTTGCTCACCGACGACATGGGAGTAAGGGTAGTGCCATCGGTTCCGTGGAGGCCGACGGCAGACACCGAACGCCCACCGGTGGGAGACGAGTCTCACGGTCGAGTCCCACCGCAGCAGTCGCACAACAGGGAAGGCCCCGACATGACCAACCCCATGCGCCCGAGCCGCGAGACGCCGGGCCTGCCCACCCCGCCGAAGGGCTGGCCGATCGGTTCCTACGGAACCTACGCCGAGGCCCAACGCGCGGTGGATTTCCTCTCCGACGAGAACTTCACCGTGCAGGACGTCACCATCGTGGGCGTCGATCTCATGCAGGTCGAACGAGTCATCGGCCGGTTGACATGGGGCAAGGTGATCGGCGGCGGGCTGGTGTCCGGTGCCTGGCTCGGCTTCTTCTTCGGCTGCCTGGTGGCGCTCGTGTTCACCGGTTCGCCCATCGCGCCCATCCTCGTGGGCATCGTCGGCGGCATGGTCTTCGGTGTGATCTCCGCGACCATTCCGTACGCGGCCACGCGCGGCCAGCGTGATTTCGCCTCGACGATGCAACTCGTCGCGGGACGCTATGACGTGCTGTGCGACCCGAAAAGCGCAGAGAGGGCACGCGACATGCTCACCCGTCTGACCTTCTGAGCCGACGTCTCCCGCTCGGACACGGTGGGATCACAATCGCTCGCGGAGTGGCACGCCCATGCCGAATGTGTTGCATGTCACGAATCCTCACGTATAGCGTTGCACTTCGGACGCTCACGGCGGAGCACCTGGTGCGCCCGCCGCGTACGACATCGAGGAGGCTGCGTGCGGAGCAGGGTCAGGACTGACGGATCTACCAGACGCGTGAGACGGAAGGTCCTCGCCGCGGCGGTGGCAGCGGCGGCCATGCTGCCCGTGCTGTCCGCATGCGGCTCGGGATATGAAGCGGGCGTACTCAATTTCTATCCGCCGGCCGACGGCGCGGACACCTTCGCCGAGATCGGCGACAAGTGCTCGGCCGATTCCGGCGGGGCGTACAAGGTCGTGACGACTCCGCTGCCCAAGGGTGCCGACGATCAGCGTCTGCAGCTCGCACGGCGCCTCGCGGGCAACGACAGCGGTCTGGACCTGATGGGTATGGACGTCGTGTGGACCGCCGAATTCGCCGACGCGGGCTGGATGGTGCCGGTGCCCGACGACATGGCGGCGGAGATCTCGGCACGCACCCTGGGCGGCCCGCTCGACACCGCGGTGTGGAAGACCGACGACGACGAGCGTGAACGGCTCTACGCCATCCCGTTCTCCACCAACACCCAATTGCTGTGGTACCGGCCGGATGTCCTCGCCGAGGACGTCGACCGACGCCGCCCGGCGTCGACGTGGAACGGCATGCTCGAGGACGCGCTCGTCAGCGGACGCAACGGCGGCCCGACCTACATCATGGTGCAGGGCAGGCAATACGAGGGCCTGATGGTGTGGTTCAACTCGGTGCTCGCGAGTGCCGGCGGCCAGATCGTCGATCCGCAGGACCCCGACAAGGTCACCCTGAACGACACCCCTGAACACCGCGCCGCCACGGTGCGCGCCCTGGAGACCCTCAAGCGCGTGGCGACCGCACCGGGGGCCGATCCCTCGTTGACCAACTCCGACGAGGGCGCCGCGCGACTCGGGATGGAGAGCGGAGAGGCTCTGTATCAGGTCAACTGGCCGTTCGTCTTCGCCGGCATGCGCGAGAACGCCGTCGCCGGAAGCGTCGCCTTCCTCGACCTCACCCAGTACGCGAACCTCTACGCCGACACCGCTAACCCGCCGACGGCGGCGCAGGTCGTCCCGCTGAACCGGGAGATGCGGCGGGTCTTCGACTTCGCGCCCTACCCGGGCTTCGAGGGACTCCCCACGAAGACGACCCTGGGCGGCATCAACATCGCCGTCGCCAGCACCTCGAAGCAGCAGGATCTCGCCTTCCAGGCCGCGAAGTGCATCACCAGCGAGGCGGGGCAGAAGGCGTTCTCGTTCAGCGCCGGACCGCCGCCGGTCATCGAATCCATCTACGACGACGCCGATTTCCGGCTCGCCTACCCGATGGCCGACGAGATCAAGCGGCAGCTCGAACCCGAACACGCCGCGCTGCGCCCGAAGTCGCCCGATTACCAGGCGATCTCGACGCTGCTGCAGGCCAAGTTGAGTCCGGTCGGCGCCTGGGAGCCGGAGGCTCTCGTCGACGAACTCGCCGAAGCGGTCCAGAAGGCCATCGACGGGGAAGGGCTGATCCCGTGAGCGACAACACGACACCCGGAGACGACCGACAGGCCGGCGGCGACCAGCCGGGTCGTGATGTTTCGGGCGAGGACGCACGGTTCCGCGCCGGACGTCATGCCCTGCCGGACGACGCCCCGCCGCAGACCGGCCCGATCCCGATCGTCGGTGACACGCCGCCGGTGCAATCCGACCAGGTGTGGACCCCGCCGCCGGGCGGACGGCACGACGCCGCGCCGGTGAGCGGTCCGGCGGCCGCACCCGCTCCGGCCGCCGGTCCGGCTGCTGCCACCGCAGCCGGCACGACGGCGGTCGCCGAGCGTCCGCGAGCCGACGACGCACCGGCCGCACCGCGCAGGCGCAGCGAGGGCAAGGCCGCCGAGCGCCGACTGGCCTTCTGGCTCGTCGCGCCGGCCGCGCTCATGATGATCCTGGTCACCGGTTACCCGATCGTGTACGCGGTCTGGTTGTCGCTGAACAAGATGAGCCTCTCGGCGCCCGGCGAACGCGAGTTCGTGTGGTTCGCCAACTACGCGACCGTCCTCACCGACAACTACTGGTGGACCGCCTTCGGTGTCACGGTCGGCATCACGGTCGTCTCGGTGATCATCGAACTCGTGCTCGGCATGGCCATCGCGCTCGTGATGCACCGAACGATCTTCGGACGCGGCACGATTCGTACCGTCGTCCTCATCCCGTACGGCATCGTGACGGTGGCAGCGGCGTTCTCGTGGTACTACGCCTGGACACCCGGCACCGGATATCTCGCGAATCTGCTGCCCGACGGCAGTGCTCCCTTGACCGAGCAATGGCCCTCGCTGGCGATCATCGTCCTGGCCGAGGTCTGGAAGACGACCCCGTTCATGGCCCTGCTGCTGCTGGCCGGACTCGCGCTCGTGCCGGACGATCTGCTCAAGGCGGCCCAGGTGGACGGTGCCGGAGCGTGGACGAGGCTGTGGCGCATCATCCTCCCGCTGATGAAGCCGGCGATCCTGGTGGCGCTGCTGTTCCGCACACTCGACGCGTTCCGCGTGTTCGACAACATCTATGTCCTCACCAGCGGGTCCAACAACACCTACTCGGTGTCAATGCTGGGTTACGACAATCTGTTCGGCGCCTTCAATCTCGGCGTCGGTTCGGCGATCTCGATCCTGATCTTCATCTGCGTCGCGATCATCGCGTTCGTGTTCATCAAGGGGTTCGGCACCGCCGCACCGGGTTCCGACGACGAGGGGAGGTAAGCCGTTGAATACGAGCGGAAAGTCCAAGGCCTGGTGGTCGATCGCCAACATCCTGGTGATCCTGTACGCGCTCATCCCACTGCTGTGGATCATCAGTCTGTCGTTCAAACCGGCAGGCAGCGTGACCGACGGGCGATTCTGGCCCAGTGAGTTCACACTCGACAACTACAAGAACATCTTCGAGACGAGCGCATTCACCTCGGCGCTCATCAACTCGATCGGTGTCGGACTCATCACGACGGTCATCGCGGTGATCCTCGGGACGATGGCGGCCTATGCGGTGGCGCGCCTGGACTTCCCGGGCAAGAAGCTCCTGATCGGCGCCGCTCTGCTGATCGCGATGTTCCCCCAGATCTCGCTGGTGACCCCGTTGTTCAACATCGAGCGACGACTCGGCTTGTTCGACACCTGGCCCGGCCTGATCCTGCCCTACATCACGTTCGCGCTGCCGCTGGCGATCTACACCCTGTCCGCGTTCTTCCGCGAGATCCCGTGGGAGCTGGAGAAGGCCGCCAAGATGGACGGCGCCACGCCGTGGCAGGCCTTCCGCAAGGTCATCGCACCCCTCGCGGCCCCCGGCGTCGTGACCGCGGCGATCCTGGTGTTCATCTTCGCCTGGAACGACCTGCTCCTGGCGTTGTCCCTGACGTCGACCGAACGGGCGATCACCGCACCGGTGGCGATCGCGAACTTCACCGGCAGTTCGCAATTCGAGGAACCGACCGGGTCGATCTCGGCCGCCGCGGTGGTCATCACCATCCCCATCATCATCTTCGTGCTCTTCTTCCAACGTCGAATCGTGGCCGGCCTGACCTCCGGCGCCGTGAAGGGATAACCCATGGCAGACATCGTTCTGGACAACGTCTCCAAGCAGTATCCCGACGGCTCGACGGCCGTACACGGGGTCGACATCGAGATCGCCGACGGCGAATTCGTGATCCTGGTGGGCCCGTCGGGCTGTGGCAAGTCGACGACGCTCAACATGATCGCGGGCCTCGAGGACATCTCGGGGGGTGAACTGCGGATCGGCGGCGAGCGCGTCAACGAGCGCGCGCCGAAGGACCGCGACATCGCGATGGTGTTCCAGAGTTACGCGCTGTACCCCCACATGTCGGTCCGCGAGAACATCGCCTTCCCGCTGACCCTCGCGAAGATGCCGAAGGATCAGGTGGCCGCGAAGGTCGACGAGGCCGCGCGCATCCTCGACCTCGGGCAGTACCTCGACCGCAAGCCCGCCAACCTCTCCGGTGGTCAGCGGCAGCGCGTCGCGATGGGACGGGCGATCGTGCGGTCGCCCAAGGCGTTCCTGATGGACGAGCCACTGTCGAACCTCGATGCGAAGCTGCGCGTGCAGATGCGCACCGAGATCTCGCAGCTGCAGCAGCGTCTGGGCACCACCACGGTCTACGTGACCCACGACCAGACCGAGGCCATGACCCTCGGCGACCGCGTGGTCGTCCTGCGCGGCGGGTACGTGCAGCAGATCGGCACACCGCAAGAGCTGTACAACAATCCGACCAACGTGTTCGTGGCCGGCTTCATCGGTTCGCCCGCGATGAACTTCCTGTCCGGTCGCCTCGGCTCCGACGGCATCGAGACCGCGATCGGCACGATCTCGCTCGACGACCACCGTGCGGTGGTGTCGCGTGCCGGCGACGTCGGCAGCGGCGGGGACGTGCTGATCGGCATCCGCCCGGAGCATCTCGAGGACGCGTCGCTCGTCGATTCGACGACCCGCGGTCAGGGGGCGACGTTCACCGCGAACATCGATGTCCTCGAGTCGATGGGGTCGGACATCTACGCCTACTTCAGCGTTGGCTCGAGCCGGGCGTCGAGCGATGCCCTCGCGGAGCTGTCCGCCGACTCCGGAACGGATCTCGGCGGCAATCAGCTCATCGCACGACTGTCCCCGGACTCGAAGGTCACCCGCGGCAGTTCGGCCGAACTGTTCTACGACGCCTCGAAGATCGCGGTGTTCGATCAGAGCTCGGGAGCATCGCTGCGGGTTCGCTGAGCCGCGTCCTCCCGGCGGTGGGTCACCGCTTGCGCCGCCGGGAGTGGTCGAGCAGCTCGTCGAAGACGTGCTCGTCCCAGATGTGCCTGCGCACGAGGCGATAACGCTCGCAGGCGACCCACATGTACAGCTCGGCGTCGCTCTCGAGGTCGGGTCGGATACCCGCGCGCCGGGCCATCCGCACGACCGGCAGGAACTCCTCACCGAACCAGCGCCGGGCGGTCTCGGCGCGGCTGAGGAACTCGCCGATCTCCTGGCTCAGACGGAATCCCCAGGCCTCGACGTTCTCGGCGAGTTCGGCGTAGTCGAACGGGAAGCTGAGCCGGATGGCGTCGGCCTGGGCGCCCTCGAGCGGTACGCGCGACAAGAACAGCCGACGATGGTCCTTGAGGACCAGATCGGATGTCCCGGTGATGCCCTCGGGAGAGATGCGCGTGTGGATGAGGGTGACGTACGCGTCGATCGTGGCCCAGTTCCGCGCGATCGCGATGGACACGCGGTGATGGCCGTCGATGACGAAGTGCATGGACCCGATCCGGTAGAGCTGCACCGGTGGCACCGACTCGCCGCGTCGTTGCGCTGCGGCCAGGCGCTGCCAGCGTTCACGCCCACGCGACGAGGTGGGCCGGAAGTAACGGTCGAAGTCCTTCGTCCGGTCGACGCTGCCGACGATCGAGGACACCTCGACCACCTGGAGCCCGAGTGAGGTCTCGCCGGTTCGGCCGAGCGCGGCGACCACTTCGTCGAACGGCAGGATGGTGTTCACGTCGGCCGGCTGACGCATGAACCACTGCGCGAGACGTGCTCGTTCGGCCTGGCGCCGCAGCCGGGCGAAATCGTTCTCGGCGTCGGCGTCGGGAAAACCGGTGTCACGCGCCATATCTGCGCCTCACGATCTCGACGTCCCGGGTCACGGGATCGATGTCGAACTGACAGAACCCGACGACGTTCATCGACGTCGTCGACGACCCGATGGGCAGATCCGCCGGCCGTTCGCCGTAGGGATGGACATGCCCGTGGATCAGCAGCGCGGGCTGCAGGGACCGCACCAGGGGGTGGAAACAGTCGAAACCCCGGTGGGGGAGATCGTCCCGGTCGCCGACGCCGCGCGCCGGGCTGTGGGTGAGCAGGATGTCGGCGCCCCGTGGCGGCGACAGGGCGGCGGTGCACCGCAGGCGGAGCGAGCGCAGCCGCTGCTGGGTGTCGGTGTACTGGTTGGTGCCCCCGTTGTAGCGCCGGCTGCCGCCCAGACCGCTGATGCGGAGCCCGGCGACCGAGACGGTCCGACCATCGGCGTTGACCGCACCGCAGGGGCCGGGGTCCTCGACCGGGAGGCCTGCGCGGGTCCAGCCGGTCCGGCCGCGCCGGTACCCGCGTAGGTCGCGGTCGTGGTTGCCGGGGACGAACACGCACGGCGAGTCGCACAGCGACGACAGGATCTCGAGGTATTCGAACGGCAGGTCGCCGGCGCCGAGGATGAGGTCGGGACGGGATTCGATCCCCACGCCGAAGGTGAGGGAATCCACCACCTCGTCGGCGACCGCCAGAACCCGGACCATTGCTCCAGGCTAGAGGAGCGTCCCGGACCCGCGCGCCGGAGTCGGTAGCCTGTCGGGTGTGAGCGAAGCCGTGACAGAGGTCGTCGGACGATTCCTGGAAGACCGGCTGGGGGAGACGCCGCAGCGGGCGTCGGTGACGTTCCTGGGCGTCGAGCCGATCGACGTCCTGCGGTTCGCGGCCGCCGATACCGGTGATCGCCCCACGGTGGTCTACGTGACGTCGGGGTGTGCGCGGCATCCGATGTCCGATCCCACCGACCTGCACGCGGATCCGGTCCGCGGACCCCGTGCCGAGCTCGTCGTGCGCATGTCGTCGGGGACACCGCTGCCGGGCCTGCACAAACGGATGGCGACGCTGGCGGCCGCGCCGGCCGTCGAGGGCCTGATCATCGCCGCCGACGCACTCGTCGATCTCGGCGAACCCCTCTGGGACGGTTCCCCGTTCACCGCGGTACTGCTCGAGGCCGACGAACTCGGCATCGTCGAACTTCCCGAACCGATGGACCCGGTCACCATGCTCCGGGCCATCCCGATCACCGCCAACGAGGCCGCCTGGGTGCGGCTGAAGGGGGCCGACGCGCTGCGGGAGGCGTGGCGCGAGGCGGGTATCGACGTGACCAGGCCCGACCGGGCGTCGGCAACTCCGGCCTGAGACGTCTCGAGGAGTTCCGGCCTCCTCGCGAATCGCGGGCGAACACATCCGTTCCGAGGTTTCGGAACGTATGACAGAGGGAACGTCTGAGCATCGAGAGCACGGCTGGTCTGAGAAGGTGAGGGCGCATGGAGTCACGGGGAGCAGAGACCATCGGCACGACAGTCGGGCGGTGCCACGCGTGACCCTCACATCATCGTCGCTGCCCACGACGACCGCCCCCCGGCCCGAGCTCGATGTCTATCTGCCGCAGCAGGACACCCAGTTGCTGATCGACACCCTGCGCTCCCGCGGCGTGGCGGGAGCCCGCGTCCTCGACCTGTGCACCGGCAGCGGCGCCATCGCCATCGCGGCGGCCCGGGCGGGTGCGACCGAGGTGACCGCGGTGGACGCGTCCGCCGAGGCGGTTGCGTATGCGCGACAGGCGGCGGCCGAGGCCGGGGTGCGCATCGAGGTGGCCCACGGCGACCTCCGCCGTCATCGGGGCCGGTACGACGTCGTCACCTGTAACCCGCCGTACGTACCGACCCCGCCGGAATCCGAGGCGGCCCTGCATCCGGCCGGACCTTCGCACGCATGGGACGCCGGCCTCGACGGCCGGGCCGTCCTCGACCCGCTGTGCGCGCACGTTCCGGACCTGCTGGTGCCCGGCGGCACCTTCGTGCTCGTTCATTCGGAATTCGCCGACGAGGAGGCCTCGCTGCGTGCCCTCCGTGCCGGTGGCCTGACCGCCGAGGTGGTGGCCGAACGGGTCATCCCGTTCGGCCCGGTTCTCTCGGCGCGCGCGGGCTGGATGGAGGAGATCGGGATGCTCGAGCGCAACCGCCGCATCGAGCGACTGGTCGCGATCGTCGCGGTCGCGCCCGGCGAATCCGGTTCGGCGGGTGGGTCGGCGTGAGCGGCGACGCCAAGCGCAACGCGGTGCGGGTGATCCGCGGTGGTCCGGTGCTGGTCTCCGGACCCGTCGACATCGAACTCCCGGATGGCGCGAAGGTCGAATCGGACCGGTTCATGGTCGCCGTGTGCGCATGCGGGCGCAGCAA
The DNA here is from genome assembly GCF_041103195.1 of Gordonia sp. ABKF26. Lineage (NCBI taxonomy): Bacteria > Bacillati > Actinomycetota > Actinomycetes > Mycobacteriales > Gordoniaceae > Gordonia > Gordonia sp. ABKF26. The sequence goes on along the minus strand of NZ_JBGCVZ010000003.1, from coordinate 3,988,396 downwards.
GACCTACCCGCTGTGTGACACCAGCCACCGCAAGAAGCGTCGCCGGACGGACTGACGCCCCGGACGAGCGGGCGTCCCCGGATCGCGGCGTCTCACCGCGCGCGGTGTCGGGTGTCAGATGCCGGGGAAGGCGCTCTCGCCGCGCTCCCAGGAGGACAGGACATGACGGTCGAGCGCGTCCTCGACGAACAAGAAGGCGCGGATCCCGAAGATCACGTCGGCCTCGGTGTCCGGTTCGCTGCGGATGAGATCACCCACGACGTCGGTGCGCAGGATCTGCTCGTGAACCGCGTCGGCCTCGACGTGTTCGCGGTAGAAACGTCGGCAGGCCTCCGGCGCATCGAGCTGCTCCAGGCCGGCGAGCAGGCGCTGGGATCCGGGGGGCGAGGTGATCTCGGTGGCCGCCAGATGGCCGACCGCGGCACCTCGGTACCGGCGATGGAGTCCGAACAGTGACATCAGGTTGACCGGCGTCAGCGCGACGCCGGGCACGGTGTCGAGGTACCCGAGGTAATCGGCGCGGAGATCCGAGGCCCGCAGCAGGTCGGCGAAGAGTTCCTGATGGACGGCGTCGCCGCGGCCACCGCCGAACTCGTCGAACTCGACCGCGACGAAGGCGGCTTTCGCGTGGCCCCGGAGACGCGGGATCGCCCACGCGTGCGGGTCGGCCTCTTTCAGGTGATAGAGCGAGCGCATCGCGAACAGCTGGCGGTACTGCTCCCACGTGCCGGCGTCGCGGAGTCGGTACGAGGCACCGTCGCCGTCGGGGTTCTCGATGCAGAGCTCGTCCATCTCGTGGTCGGCGGAGTCCTCGGCGGCCGCCGCCGGCACGTCGCGGTGCAGGGCAGCGAGGAACGACCGCTCCAGCGCCGCCCGGATCGTGAGCAGCGCGGGATGCCATTCCCACTCGGTGTCGGCATCGACGAAGCCCACGTAGTGCATCTCGTAGCAGAGGTAGAGGGCGAGCTGCAGGTCATCGCCGTACGGGTCGGCGTCGTCGACCGGCAACTCGGGGATCGACGCTGATGCGGGGTCACCCCGGAGGAGATCGATGACGGTGGCCGACAGAGGTCCGCGCGCACCCGGCAACAGCGGTCGCCGGAAGGTCGTGTCGTGCTCCGTCGAAACGTCGACCATCGGGTCAGCTGACACCTGTGCGTCCTCCTGTCGTCTCCGGGCGTCCGGCACGGCCGAGCGCGGACTCTCCCGGATAACCGATTCGGGCACGGGACAAACCTCGGCGCTGGCGAGACGGTCGTGATCGTCGTCCCAGCATAGGCCCCGCGATCGGATCAGCTGATATCCGCGCGCAGCGACTTGTCCAGCGAGACGCGGACCAGCGCGGCCGCCAGGGCCTCCGGACGTCCGTCCGCGAGGTCGGCGAGCCGTCCCGGATCGTCGGGTAGCCCGAGGTCGCGGGCCGCGGCCAGTGCGCGTGTGTCGAAATACGGTGTCGCCCACTCCCACACCGACTGGACCTCGCGCAGGAAGATGTCGGCCCCGACCGGGCCGATACCGGTGAACCCCTGGAGCAGTTCTGCCGCGCGGCCGGGGTCGGACCCGGCGTCGTCGGCGAGACGACGCAGATCACCGTGATACTCGTCGAGGACCCGCTGAGCTGCCTCGCCGAGGCGGGTGGCCGTGCTCTCGTCGTACCGGACGTAGTGGCCCCGACCCAGGGCGTCGACGAGGCTCTGCCACTCGGCTCGGGCCATCTTCTCCGGCGTGCGATAACCGGCCGCGAACAGTTCGCGTGCGGCCGCGACGGCGATGTCCGCGGAGATCCTGGTGCTGAGAAGCAGGGCGAGGACCAGCAGCTCGAACAGCGGGGATGGGGTGTTCTTCAGTGTGATGCCTGCGTCGTCGGCATAGGTACGGCCGGCCCGGTCGAGCAGGACGCGCGCCGTGTCGCGGGCGTGGTTCGTGCGGGTCATCGCGAACGACTACCCGTCGTGTCGGCTGGGCAATCCTCCGGTCGGGCGTCTGGTCACGCGGGGGTGATCACAACCAGTGACTGCGACGGAAGACCACGAACAGGCCGGCGCAGAGCGCGACCAGGCAGCCGAGTACCACGGGATAACCCCATTCCTGGTGGAGCTCGGGCATGTGGTCGAAGTTCATGCCGTAGATGCCGGCGACCATGGTGGGTACCGCCGCGATCGCGACCCAGGCCGAGATCTTGCGCATGTCGGTCGACTGCTGGATGCCGACCTTGGCGGCCGCGGCCTGCAGGAGCGAGGTCAGCAGTTCGTCGTACTCGAGAACGCGATCGATGACGGTGGTGAGATGGTCGCTGACATCCCGGAACTGCCGTCGGATCTCTTTGGGCACCAATGGGTTACCGCTCGCTGTCAAACTCTGCAGCGGTGTCGCGAGCGGTGTCACCGCGCGCCGTAGTTCGAGCACTTCGCGACGCAGGAGATAGACCGGGTCGATGTCGAGCGAGTGACCCTGTCGGCCGAAGACGACCTCCTCGATGGCCGCGACGTCGACGTCCATCCGCTCGGTGACCGCAAGGTAGCTGTCGACCACCTTGTCGGCGACAGCGTGCAGGACCGCGGTCGGGCCGAGGGCGAGGCGATCGGGATGGGTTTCCATGCGGCGGCGCAGCTCCGACAGTTCGGTGTGCTCGCCGTGCCGCACGGTCAGGACGAAATCCGGTCCGGCGAAGACCATGATCTCGCCGGTCTCGACGACCTCGCTTGCCTTGGCCATCGTCTCGTGCTCGACGTACTGCACGGTCCGCAACACCAGGAACTGGGTGTCGTCGTACACCTCGAGTTTCGGTCGTTGATGTGCGTGTACCGCGTCCTCGACCACGAGCTCGTGAAGCCCGAACGTGGCACCGACATCGGCCATCTGCGCGTCGTCGGGGGCATGGAGACCGACCCACACGAAGCCCTCGCCTGCAGCGCGCACCCGAGCAAGACCCTCGGTGTAGCTGACGCGCCCCGGCTGCCGGTGACCGTCGATGTAGACGGCGCAGTCCACGATCGCACGCGCCACCGGGACGCGGATCTGCGGGAGCGGTCGGCGGTCGCGGCGCGGTGACAACCCGCGCGGACCGGGCCGGGGGAGCGAGGGCACGGCTGCCGATCTTACCCGGGCGCCTCGTTCGATCCCCAGGCTCCGCTGCAGATACGGTGGCGGGGTGCCTGAACGTCTTGTCCGCAAACGTCTCGTCACGGTGGCCGGCCTCCTCGTCGTCCTGGCGGTGGTGCTCGCCGGCTGCGCCGACGATCCGTCGACCCCGCCGCGCGGGCTGGTGATCGGATCGTCGGACGAACCGGCGATGCGGGTGATGGCCGAGGTGTACGCGGGGGCGCTGCGCAACGCGGGCTCGGTGGTGTCCGACGACCAACTCCGCGGGGACATGCCGACGCTGCTGGACGAGATGGATCGAGCCGAACTCGATCTCTTCCCGGGCTTCACCGGGGAATTGCTGACGATGCTCTCCCCGTCGTCGTCCGCGATCGGCGCCGAAGACGTCTACCGCGACCTCAATCGCTCACTGCCGCAGGGAGTGTCGGTGGGGGACGAGACTCCGGTGTCGGCGGCCCCACAGATCTTCGTGTCGACGACCCTCGCCGGGGACGTCGGCGCCACCGGTCTCGCCGACTGTGCCCGGCTGCCCGCGGGCCTGCCGGTCGCCGCTCTCGGTCAACCGGACGCGGCCACCATGCGGGCCTTCGCCGATGCGGGGTGCGCGTTCGGTCCGGTCGAACTCGTCGCTTCCTCCGAGGACGTGCTCCGCCGCGCGGCAGGCGGCACGGCGGTCGGCCTGCTGACGCCGCTCGAGATCGCCGGGGAAGACGCCGACGGCACGTCATCGGAGGTGCAGGCGCTCCGGACGTCGCAGGGGGGCGGCGACACCGCGGACAGCCCCGGCACCCCGGCCACCGACGCCCGGCCCGCGGGCGCCGAGCAGGCCGATCAGACCGGTCCGCGGGCGGAAGTACTCGTACCGGTGTTCCGGTCCGCGGCGCTGAACCGCGACCAGGTCAAGGCGATGAACAAGGTGGCAGGTGAGATCACCACCGCCGACCTCGCCACCATGTCCGCAGAGGTCGACGGCGGGTCGGACCCACGCGAGGTCGCCCTCGCCTGGCTGGGCGAACACGGCCTGTAGACACGACAGCGCCGGGACGCCAACACGCCCCGACCGCGTGTTGGTGCCCCGGCGTCGCCGTGATTCTTCGGCCCGCTCGCTCCGCTCCCGGCGCCGCCGTGCGCCCGGCTGGTGTCAGCCGGCCTTCGACAGCGCCCAGCCGGTCAGCTTCGCCGACACCCACTGGTACTTCGACGCGACGAGGCGCACTGCGAGATCGAGGACCTTGGCGTCGGTGCCGACCAGGATGCGCGCCTTGTTCTTGCGCACGCCCTCGATGATCACGTCCGCGGCGTCCTCGCTCGTCATACGGGCGAGGTAGCGATCGAACAGTGCGGCCGTGGCCTTCTGGTCGTGGTCGCCGGACACGGTCGCGTTGCGGGCGATCGCGGTCTTGATGCCGCCGGGGTGCACACAGGACACCTGCACCGGATGCTTGGCGACGATCATCTCCTGGCGCAGCGCCTCGGTGAACCCACGCACCGCGAACTTCGCGGAGTTGTAGGCGGCCTGCCCCGGTTCGGCGAGCAATCCGAACAGCGACGACGTGTTCACGACGTGCCCGTCGCCGGAGGCGATCAGGTGCGGCAGAAACGCTTTGGTGCCGTTGACGACTCCCCAGTAGTCGACGTCCATCACCCGTTCGATGTCCTTGAACTCGGTGCGCTCGATCTCGCCGTGGTGAGCGATACCCGCGTTGTTGAACACGACGTTGACCACGCCGAAGTGCTCGGCAACGGTGTCGGCGTAGGTGAGCACGGCTTCGCGCTCGGCGACGTTGAGCAGCTGCGAGTGGACCTCTGCGCCCGCCTCCTTCACCAGCTTCTCGGTGACGGCCAGACCGTCGGGGGTGACATCGGAGATGGCCAGCCGCGCACCGCGACGTGCCAGCTTGACCGCGATGTCACGGCCCATTCCCGAACCGGCCCCGGTGATCACGACGACCTTGCCGCGAAAGTCCTTCATGTCTTGTCTCCTGTGGTGGGTTCGGTCGGTCAGGCGTTGGCGGTGGCGGGCGCGGCGACGTCCTCGCCCGCGGCGGAACCGGCCGGTGCCGCAGGTGCGACGGGGCGCCGGGCGCCGCGGGTCACATCGTAGGCGGCGACGTCGAAGGACCGGGTCGTCTGCCGGAAGGCGAAGGTGAAGCCGGGCCACAGCGTCGTGATGTTGCCATTGGCGTCCTGGTACCAGGAGGCACATCCGCCGTTCACCCACACGCTGTTGCGCAACTTGTGCTGGATGCCGGCGTTGAACTCCTGCTGAGCGGAGAGTTTCACCTCGGTCCGGGTGATCCCCTGGGCACGAGAGGTTTTCAGGTAGTCGACGAGGTAGTTGAGCTGCGACTCGATCATGTACACCATCGAGGTGTGGCCCAGTCCGGTCGACGGACCGACCATCAGCATCATGTTCGGGAAGCCGTGGACGAACGAACCCTTGTAGCCCTGCATGCCGATCTCGTTCCACACCTGCGCGAGGCTGCGGCCGTCCTTGCCGATGATCTTCTCGAACACCGGGGAGTCGGTGACGTGGAATCCGGTGGCGACGACGATCACGTCGACCTCGCGCACGGTGCCGTCCCGCGACACGATCCCGGTCGGCGTGATCCGGTCGATGCCGTCGGTCACGAGGTCGACGTTGGGTCGGGCGAGGGCCGGGTACCAGTCGTTGGAGCGCAGGATTCGCTTGCAGCCCACCTGGAACGTCGGGGTGGCCTTGCGGCGCAGTTCGGCGTCGCGGCCGATACCGCGCAGGATGTTGGCGCGGCAGAGCAACTCGACGGGCTTGAGCGCCTTGGGCGAGTAGGTGAGGCCGAATGCGACGACCTCGTTGGCGGCGTAGATCCCGCCGCGGACCGCGGACTGGTAACCCGGGACGTTCTTGTAGGCCCAGTGTTCGACCGAGCTGTACGCCCGCTCGGTGCGCGGGACGATCCACGGTGCGGTGCGCTGGTAGACGTCCAGCCGGCCGGCGACCTTGGCGACCTCGGGGACCAGCTGGATGGCCGATGCGCCGGTGCCGATCACCGCGACGCGCTGGCCGCCGAAGTCGTGGTCGTTGTCCCAGCGGGCGGAGTGCACGATCTTGCCCTCGAAGGACTCGATGCCCTCGATGTCCGGGAGGTTGGGCTCACACAGCGGGCCGACACCGCCGACGAGGACCCGCGCACGCACCTGGTCGGTCTTCCCGTCCTGCAGCGTGTCGATGATCCACCGGCCCTCGTCCTCGTTCCACTCGGTCCGGGTCACCTCGGTGCCGAAGCGGGCCTTGGCGGCGATGCCGAACCTGTCGGCGACCCCGTTGATGTAGTCGTGGATCTCGGGCTGGTGCGAGTACGACCGCGACCAGGTGGGGTTCTTCGCGAACGAGAAGGAGTAGAGCTGCGAGGGCACGTCGCACGCAGCGCCGGGGTAGGTGTTGTCACGCCAGGTCCCGCCGAAGTCGCGGCCGCGATCGAGGAGGACGAAGTCGTCGAAGCCGTTCTGCTTGAGGCGGACCGCGGCGCCCAGACCCGAGAAGCCGGCACCGATGATGGCGATCTCTACATCGTTCGTTGTCATGGTGTCACCATAGGGTGGTACTGAACACGTGTCAATAGCTATTGAACAAGACTCAATAGGAGTAGTCTGGTCCGGTGGCAACAGGACGAGGAAGTGCACAGTGTCGGTGATCAACGACAAGTCGATCGACGCACAGGGCGGTGACCGGCGCACCCCGCACAAGCGCACGCGGATGAGCCCCGAGGCGCGACGCGACCAGCTGATCGAGTACGGCCTCGCCATGGTCGGGGACCGGCCGCTCGAGGAGATCACCATCGACGCGATCGCCGACGCCGCCGGGGTGTCCCGGGCGCTGCTGTTCCACTACTTCGCCTCGAAGCAGGAGTTCCACGTCGCGATCGCGCAGGCGCAGGCGGACCGGATGCTCGCCCGCACCGAGCCCGATGCGTCCCTGGGCGATCCGATAGCGATCCTCTCGGCCTCGATGGCCGCGTTCGTCGACTACGTGAGCGAGAACCGCACCGCCTACACCGCGTTGATCCGTGGTGCCTCCAGCTCCGACGCGGCGATGCGGGAGGTCTTCGACCGGACCCGAGAGGTGATGGTCGCCCGGGTGCTCGACCACGCGCCGGTTTTCGGGGTCGAGGTGACCCCGGTCGTGGTGATGAGCGTGCACGGCTGGATCGCCTTCGTCGAGGAGACGACGATCCGCTGGCTCACCGCCGAGACGCCCGATGCCGGGACGATCACCCGGGACGAACTGCTCGCCCTGATCACCGCCGCGCTGCCGGCCCTCGCGGCGGCGACCATCGGGTAGGGGTTCAGAGGCCGACGACCCGCGCGGTGTCGGACCCGCCGCCGGGTTCGGCGCCGTCGGCGTCCGCGAGGTCGACGCCGGTGCGCAAGGTCCGGATCAGTTCGTCGGTGAACGCGCGGATGGTGCGGTGGGCGGTCAGCGTGTCGGGGTGCCGGGCGCGCAGCGCCAGCCCGTCGCCGGTGCGCGAGATCCAGAACTGCGCATCGTCGGCGGTGGTCGCGTTCGAGATGTGGTGGGCGTCGATGACCCGATGGCGGTCCGCGCCGGGGAGCAGCCGGTAGTCGACGTAGGACACCATGAAGATGTCCGACCGGGTGCGGCGCAGTCCGCCCATCGCCTCGATGACCTGCGGAACGGGTACTTCGCCGAGCGTCACGGCCCGGCGCAGCTCGGGCCCGGTGCGCCGGATCGTCTCGATCAGGTCACCGGTGCTCACGACCCGTAGTGGCGCATTGGTGGTGAACCACCCGATGGCAGTGCGCCACTTCTCTTCCCGACGTGTGTGCATCGGGAACAGCAGCGGCAGTTCGGGTCCGCCGCCGCAGCGTCGTACCGCGTCGGCCATCGCGGCCAGGGTTCCGCCGAACACGCTGGCGCCGTTGCGTCGGCACAGCTCGGCGAACAGCTCCGTCGCCGCCGGCCCGAGCAGCGTGCGCACCTCGGTGGCCTGTGCCGCGACGGCGCCGGGTTCGACCCCGAGGTCCAGGGGAAAGGTGGGCAGGGCGCCGTCCCGGTCGTCGAAGAAGCGGAGCCAGGCGCGCATCCGGGGATCGGTCGGTGCGACCGTGGACGCCTGTGACTCGGCGGCGCAGAAGTCGACGAAGCTCCCGCTCATCGCGGTCTCCGCGGGATCGAAAGATGCTCCGTGGCAGCGATATCCCTCATACAGGCGATGCAGGTCGTCGATCACGATGGAGATCGAGTAGGCATCCACGTGGCAGTGGTCGAAGCCGCAGATGATCGTCGACGCGTCGGCGCGGTCGATCGCGGCGAACAGGTACGCGGGATGGCCGAAGGGGTGACACGCACGATCGAGCGTGTCGCGAAGCCGTTCGCGCAGAACGGTGTCGGAGGTCGTGTGGATCACGGTGTCGGCGCGGAGTACGAGGTCGTCCGGGTCGTGGGAATGCCGCCGGACCCCCTCCGGACCGGCCGAGAACGACGACCGCAGGGTGCCGTGTCGCGCGACGAGAGCGTGGTAGGCGGACCCGAGCGCCGCGCGGTCCACCCGGCCGCGGACGGTGAACGCGGCGGCCAGCCAGGTGCTCGACTCACCGGCCGAGGCCAGGTGCACGGTCTGGTTGAACGACGGTGGGACATCGGAGATCTCGGACCGGGCGGTCGAGGTGTCCACGGACCAGGACAACAACTCGCCCGCAGGCGGGCAGTAGCGATCGATGGTGGTGACGTGCACTCGTCCTCACGCTCCTCTGCGCAGGGCCGCGGCCGCGGCCGGGTCGGATGGCCCTGATGTCGCCGCCGGCCCACGGATCTGCCGGTCGCCGGCGCGCGCGATGTCGGCGATGACCGCGCGCAGATGGTCGTAGTAGGGGCGCGCCACGGACTCCGCGAACGGGGTGCCCGGGATCTGGCTGCCCAGGTAGAGCTCGTCATGGTCGCGGTTGATCCACGCCGACGCGTTGGCCGTCCGGCCCTCCCCGGTGAACAGCGCACCGCGCCGGAAGGCCTCCCGCGACGCACCGGGGAACCATCGGAAATCGATGTAGGAGAGCAGGTTCGGGGCGGTGATGATCGCATCCGGGGTGGCGCCCGCGGCGGCGATGGCGGCGAGCGCGGCCGCCACCGGCACCGTCGCGAGGTCGCGCGCGTGCCTGCGGGCCGTGTGGGCCGCCGGGATCAGCTCGGCGAAGGTCGACGCTCCGGCCAGGGCGAACGCCACCGGCGCGAAGGTGCAGAACCACCCCTGCGACGTGGCATACCCGTCGAGAGCGGCGCGGGTGTTGAACACCGTCATGCCGTAGTACTCGTCGGCGCCGGCCAGCTCTCGGTCGGTGATCGCGATGGCCGCGTAGATGCCGTCGATGAAACGGCCGCCCGCTGCTCGGCACGCGGCGTCGAAGGCGGTGATCCCGGCGCCGTCGAGGAGCGAGACCTCGACACCGGTCACCTGTGCGGTGTCGCCCGGAGCCAGGCCCAGGTCGAGGGGGAACCGCGGCATCTGCAGGTCGTGCCTGCGGAAGATGTCCTGCCAGGCCCGGGTCTGGGGGGAACCCGCCAGATGCTGCGCGGTCGACTCCGCCTCGGCCGCGGCGTAGGTGAAGTAACCCCCGGCGGCCGGAGCAGGCTCGGCGGGCACCGCATGATCGGGCTCGTCGCCTCCGACCAGTTCCGCATAGATCTGCGCGATCTCGTCGAGCGCCAGGGCCTGTGACGCGCCGTCGGAGAGGGCGTGATCGCACGCCAGGAAGAGGGCGAAACCGCCGGGCCGGCTGATGGCTCCGAAGGCGAATCCGGGAAAGGCGTCGCTGGAGGTCTCGCGGTCGAACCGGTCGATGAGGTACGGGTGCACATCGTCGGCCGTCTCCAGTCGGCGGTCGACCTGCCCCTCGAATTCGACGGCGGCGGGATCGACGAGGTGGGCGGTGACGTCCCCGTCGTGGCATTCGAACCAGGTGCGCAGCACCTCGTGACGCTGTACGAAGCGAGTCAGGGCGGTGCCCAGTGCCGCGGTGTCGAGGTCGCCGTCGATCTCGGTGCCCGATCCCAGGTATCCGCGATGCGTGCGCCCCGCGGCCCGGGCGACCGCTGCACCGCGCACGTGGTTCTCGGCCAGGAAGGTGACGGGTGTCGCGTGGACGACCGCGCTCGCGGCGGCTTCGCGGCAGACCTCGGTCGGATCGAAGCGCACGGCTGTTCCCGGTTGCGGCCGCCAGTTGCCCATCGCCGTGATTCTCATCGGGTTTCCTCCTCGATCATGCGGGTCGGGCGTCGTCCATCGCGGCGGGGCCGGCGAAGGGCGCGCAGGTGTAGGAGGACAGGGGCAGGGCGGTGCCCTCGGTCGCGAGCGCCTGCAGGATCGACGAGTAGGTCGTGATGAGGTCACGGATGCTCGCGTCCGCCGGATCGTGGCCGGGGTGTCGTGCGGACACCGTGATCCCGCCGGGCACCCGTGCGATCCAGAGGTAGACCTCCCGGTCCGATCGCGACCCGCCGCGCAGGATCTGCGCCCTGGCCGCATCCCACTCGTCCGCCCCGGCGACGTGACGGATGTCCAGATACGACACGACGAACTCCGGTTCTCCTCCGACGCCCAGCAATTCGACGACGCGCTGGTAGGGGAACGACGGCAGGTGCCGGACCGCGTCGATCGCGGACGCCGTGGCGGCCAGGGCGTCGTCGAAGGTGCCCGCGCCGGAGAGGTCGATCTCGAGCGGAGCCAGCCCGACATACCAGCCCACCGATCCCGCGTACCGGGCCTCCGATCGTGTGTGCATCGGCATGGTCAGTCGTAGCGTGTCGCGGCCGGTGAGGGTGCGCAGGGCGACCGCGAGGGCGGCGAACACGGCCGTCTGCGTTCCGTGTCCGCCTGCTCGGGCCGCGGAGCTCACGAAAGTCGCCAGGCGGTCGGTTGCCACGTATTCGGAGATTCCGCGCTGCCGCGGTGTGCGCGCCAGGTCCCGCGTCTGCAGGTGTGGGCGGACCAGCGGGAGGCCGATTCCCGGGGCGTTCGCGGAGTCGTCCAGGAATGTGCGCCATCGCGTGACGGCCGGATGCTCGGCGGTCATGCCGAGCCCCACCGCCCGGTCGTGGACGCTGAAGTCGAGATGACTTCCGACAGCGGTCATCTCGGTAAAGGTGCCCATCCGGGACGAGGTGTACAGGCGACGGATTTCGGTCATGCTCAACAGGATCGAGTACGCATCCATGATCACGTGGTCGGCGGCGAAGGCGACGGTGACGCCGCGCGACGACTCGATGGTGGCCACGAGGCAGTGCGGCCAGCGTGTCGGCGCGAGTCCGGCGTCGAAGGTCTCGATGAGGAACTCGCGGACATCGTCCCCCGAGTCGAAGTCACCGGCGACCTCGGCATCGACGCCGAGATGGGCGCCGCGGTAGGTGCGACGCGCATCGGCGCTCGTCGGGTCGGACGTCGAGTGAAGCGCTTCGTGGCGCGTGAGCCACCGGCGCAGGCAGGTGTCGAAGCGTTCGACGTCCAGATCGTTCTCGATCTCGAAAATCGCTCCCAGCCAGGAGTGTTCGTCCGAGGCGCCGTTGGCCGATCGCTGTATCGACGCCGACTGATCGTAGGTGAACGGGCGTGGATCCGGTTGCCAGCCCGAGGGATCCGTATGTGTGGTCGGCGTCCAGATCGTCACCGTCCCGGCAGGTACGGGGTAGTCGGACAGCTCGGTGAACTTCATGCGCGGTGGTCCATTGCGTCGGTCATCCGTTCCCGGGCCGCGACACCATGCCATGCCGTTCTCGGCATGGCCCCCCGGCCCATGAGTTCTGATCTGTGACAACAGGAATCGCGCATACCACGATGCATGCGCGCGGCCCCGGACGACGCCTTCCGGAGGAACTCTCCGGGACCGAGCGCCGTGTCGACACCGCCTGTGTCTGTAGCGAGCCTAAGTGCATGCGACGGGCGCGTGCAGTGGCACGGGCGCGTGACGTTCATCACCGAGGGGGAGTGTCGGCGTCGACGAGCCGGGCCGAAGAATCAGGGAAGTTGATTGTGTGGCTGCATGTTTCGCTGAACGACCATTGCTCCATGAGGTCGGCGCCGAGTCTGATTGCGTTCATGTAAAGAACTGATGACAAGCCGCCGCCGCGCTCGGGTCGCTGCACCCCGGAATGCGTAGTCAGACGGCATGTCGACGAAAAACGTTGTCGGGCAGCGCCGGATATCGTGATCGGTGCCGTTGCGGCACCCGGAACGCTCACCTACCGTGGGGCCGAAGTCGACCACACGCATCGGGGGTGCCATGTCCACGACCGTCCCGGCCATCGAGGCCCGCGGTCTGACCAAGGAATTCGGCGGCGCACGGGCCGTCGACGCGGTCGATCTCGTTGTACCCGCCGGCGGCGTCTTCGCGCTGCTGGGAACCAACGGCGCGGGTAAGACCACCACCGTGCGCATGCTGGCGACGCTGCTGCGCCCGGACTCCGGCGACGCCCGCATCTTCGGGCACGATGTCGTCGCGGAGGCGACGGCGGTCCGGTCGCTCATCGGGGTCACCGGCCAATACGCCTCCGTCGACGAGGATCTCACCGCCCGCGAGAACCTGATGATCTTCGGCCGACTGATCGGCTCGTCGCGCCGCCGGGCACGCATCCGGGCCGACGAACTGCTGGACGAGTTCGGTCTCGGCACGGTCGCGACCCGGCGCGTGGGGCACTTCTCCGGCGGTATGCGCCGTCGCCTCGACCTCGCGGCGTCGCTGATCACACGTCCGCGCCTGCTCTTCCTCGACGAGCCCACCACCGGGCTCGACCCCCGCACGCGGGCACAGATGTGGCAGACGGTGCGCGACATGGTGGCGCGCGGATCGACCGTCCTGCTCACCACCCAATATCTCGACGAGGCCGATGAACTCGCCGATCACATCGCGGTCATGGACCGTGGCCGGGTGGTCGCCGACGGGACGGCGGACGACCTGAAGGCCGGCGTCGGCGACATGAGTGTGCGACTCGAGCTCGCCGACGCCGACGATCTGACGGCGGCGGCCCAGGTGTGCGCGCCGTTCACCTCGAGCGGGGAGCCGACGATCGCTCGCCGCGAGGGGGTCCTCGTGCTGCCGATGGCCGACATCGACCCGCTCGCCGACATCCTCGGTGCTCTCCGCGCCCGTGGGCTCGCACTCACGTCGGTCAACGTGGTCCGGCCGACCCTCGACGAGGTGTTCTTCGCGCTGACCGACGGAGGCGACCCCACCCGAACCGCACCGGCTGCAGCGGAGATCGATTCGACGGGAGTGCGGGCATGAGCACCGGTTCGCTGCACACGAACTCGCTTGCCGCCGAGCCCGCGCCCGAGCCCCCCGACCGGGTCCGGCCGACCGCGGCGGTGATGCAGTCCCTCACGATGACGCACCGGGGTCTGCTGAAGATCAAACACAATCCGCAGCAGCTGTTCGACGTCATCGTCCTGCCCATCGTGTTCACGGTCATGTTCTCTTCGATCTTCGGCGGGGCGATCGCCGGGAACGTCGTGGGATATCTCCCGCTGCTGATCCCCGGGGTACTGGTCCAGGTGTGTGTCGCGGCGTCGGTGGTCACCGGCGTCCAGTTGCGCGAGGACCTCGATCGCGGGGTCTTCGACCGGTTCAAGTCGCTGCCGATCGCGCGCATCGCACCACTGGCCGGCGCGCTGATGGCGAACACCCTGCGCTACGTGGTCGCCTCGGCCATCACGGTGTGCGTCGGGGTGATCATGGGATACCGGCCGGCGAGCCCTGTGGGTGTCGCGGTCGCGTGCGTCCTGATCGTGGTGGTGGCTTTCTCGTTGAGCTGGATCTTCGCGCTTCTCGGCGTGCTGCTCGACAAGGCGTCGACCGTCCAGGGTGTCTCGATGCTCGTGCTGATGCCGATCACCTTCGTCTCCAACGCGCTCGTCCCGGTCGACACCATGCCCGGGTGGATGCAGGCCTGTGCGTCGGCGAACCCGGTCTCACATCTCGTGACGGCGGCGCGCGGACTGGCCGCCGGCGAGAACGTGGGGACCGACATCGTCTACACGCTTCTCGGCGCGGCGGCTGTCCTCGCCGTGGTGGTGCCGGTGACCCTGCGGACCTACATGCGGCGGACCTGAGTGTCCGCGCCGATGACCGATCGATCAGCGCGAGGAGCAGACACCATGAGCACGCCGATCACCTTCTCGGTGGTGGTACCGGTCTACAACGAGGAGGACACGATCGGCGAGTGTCTCGCCCGGTTGGCGGCACAGTCCGACCGGATCACCGAGATCGTGGTGGTGGACAACAATTCGACCGACGGCAGCCGTGCGGTGATCGACGCCTGGCGTTCGACTCACCCGTGGATCCGCGTGATCGACGAGGCCCGACAGGGGCTGGTGTACGCGCGGAACTCCGGACTCGATGCCGCGACGGGAGATCTCGTCGCCCGCATCGACGCCGACACCCGGGTGCCTCCGGACTGGGCGAGCACGATCGTGGAGTTCTTCGCCGCCGACGTCGGGGAGGACTGGGCGGCACTGTGCGGGCGAGGGGAGGCCTACGACGTGCCCCTGGCCGGACGATTCGACCGGTGGAAGACCCGCCTGCACCCGCTGAACCGGTTGCGGCGCGAGAAGCCCGTGACCGAAGTGCCGGTGCTCTACGGCTCGAACATGGTGCTGCGGCGCACGACCTGGGCGGCGATCCGGGACCGGGTCAGCATGCGCCGGAACATCTTCGAAGACGTGGACATGGGGCTCTGCGTGGGTGACGCGGGCGGGCGCAACGCCTTTCTCCGCTCGCTGACCGTCGGGGTGTCGCCGCGTCGGATGGAGACCGGCATGGTGCCGTTCGTCCACTACATGAGCTTCCTCCCGCGAACGTTCCTGCTGCATCGGCGCTTCGGGCTGGCAGCCGGCGCGGCGGCGGTCTATGTGCCCGCGATCGCGGTCGCGCACGCGATGCGTCTCGTCGTGCTGCGGTCCTATGACTCCCGGACGGGTCGGATCGATCCGCGAAACCTGCTGCGGGGCGGTGGTTCCGATCGTGTCCTGCCGTGATCGCGGGAGTCCGCCCGCCCCGGGATCAGCCGGCGCGCCGACGCGTGGCCGGCGTCGAGACCGTCTGTTCGACGATGTCGGCCGCCGACCGTATGGCCTCGGCAGGGGGTATGAGCCGGTCGCGGAGATGGTCGGATCGCCCACGCGTGTCCGCGTCCAGGATTCGGTCGAGTGTCCGAGTCAGCGACTCCGCGGTCACTCGCGCCATCGGCAACGTGGCGCCCACCCGCGCGCTGCTCAGGGCCCGTCCCCAGATCGGCTGATCGGCTCCGACCCAGGTGACCAGGGTGGGCAGTCCGGCGCGCAGGCCCGCCGCCACCGACCCGGCGCCGCCGTGATGGACCGCGGCACGGCACCGCGGCAGTACGGCGTCGTGATCGACGTGCCCGACCACGCGCACGGCGTCCCCGGATGTCGATGCGTCCGAGACGGATTCGCTCGACATGAAACCGCTCCAACCGCCCGACACCAGCAACCTGATCCCGAGCCGCCGCGCCGCGGTTCGGAATGCGTCGGCCAGGCCGTCGGGGTCGGCCGGCAACATGCTGCCGAAGCCGACGTACACCGGGGCGTCGCCGGCGTCGAGCCAGTCGGCGAGGCTTCCCGGTCCCGACTCGTCATCGAGTCCGGCATCACCCACCCCGGCTCGTTGCGGTGCGGCGAGAGTGAAGAATCCGACCAGCGGCCGACGCCGGCCCCACTGCGTCGTGAGGCTCTCGAAGAGGGCCGGATCATAGGCCTGGATCTCGGGAACCCCGGTGCGGGAGATGAGTTCGGCGTAGGGGCGGGTCAGGGGGGACAACCCCAGGTCGGATCGCAGGGTGTTCTCGGCCGAGCGGGTGGCGAGCCAGAGGGCTCGCTCGGCGACCCGCCAGCTCAGGTCATTGATCGCCGCCGGCGCATCGATGCCGAGGTGGGCGAGCAGGGACACCGAGCCGTTGCGTCGAATGGGGCAGTAGTGCAGCGGGATGTGGGGGATCCCGAGGACCGCCGAGACATTGTGGGCGCGTTCCTGACCCGCGCTGCTCGCGACGAGCGCATCCGCCCCGTCGGCGAGTTCGAGCAGGCGTTGCTGCATCACTCGGCCGCCGCGCACCGACATGGCCGACACCGCGCGCAACCGGGTGCGCGGGTTCTTGGACCGCATGTCCTCGCGTACCAGATCCGAGGCCAGCAGGTCGCGCGTGCTCGCACCGTAGGCCTCGGTGGGAATGCCTGCGCCGCTGCCGAATCCGACCAGATCGGGTGGCGCGGCGAGGGTCACCCCGTGGCCGCGTCCCAGGAGTTCGGCGGCGAGGGCGACGGCCGGCTGGACATCGCCGCGGCTGCCGTTGACCGCGATCACGAACCTCAACGTCGAACCCCTCGCGTGTCGGTGTGGTCGGATGGGCGACCGATTCTAAACACGACCGGTCGCCGCGGCGCGCGGCCCGAGACGCGGATCACCGGGACGGTGTCATGAGGATCTCGTTCGTCATCAACGGAACCCGCGGGGACGTCCAACCGGCATCGGTGCTGGCGAGGGCGCTCGCACTCCGTGGCCACGATGTGCGTCTCGCGGTGCCGCCCAACATGGTCCGGTCCGCCCGGACCTGGGCGGACGGCGCCGTGCGGCCGGAGGTCGTGCCGCTCGGCCAGGACACGCGTGCCCACCTCGAGATGGTGGCACGGGCCCGCGCTCAGGCTGGGCGTCACCCGCTGCGACGTCTGCGCGTCCTGCTGTCGCTGCGAAACGCCGGATGGGACCACCTCGTCACCGACATGGCAGCGGTCGTCGACGGAGCGGACGTCATCGTGACCGGGTTGATCACCGAGCAGCCCGCGCTCGCCTTCGCCGAATCGGCCGGTGTCCCGTTGGTATCGATCCACCACGCCCCCGTACGCCGCAACCACCGGGTCGGCCCTGTTCCCGGCCGGCTTCCGGGCGGCCCCCGTGCCGTCCGTGCGCAATGGGTCGCCTACGACGCCGTTTTCGGGCTGCTCACCAGGCGACGGGAGCGTCGCCTCCGCGCCGCACTGGGTTCGACCGGGACGTCAGAGCCCTACTCCGCTCGACTGCGGGCGGCGGCGGGTCGGGAGTTGCAGGCCTACGACCCGTTGTTCGGAGTGCCCGACGACCGGTCCGGACCGCACGATCGGTTGTGGGTCGCCGACTCGACGGCTCGCCCGCGACCGACGGTGGGGTTTCTCGGGTTGCCCGGGGACTGTCCGGTCACCGGCTCCGACGCACTCGCGTCCTGGCTCGACGCCGGCGACGCCCCGGTCTACGTGGGTTTCGGCAGCATGCCGTTGCGGGGAGAGGAGAGCATCCTGCGCGCCGTCGCAGAGCTCGGCCGCCGGCTCGGTCGTCGGATTCTGGTCTGTGCCGGCTGGACCGAACTGAGCGCCGAGGTGCGCAGCGGTGTGGAGTCCGACGCGGTGCGGGTCGAGACCCAGGTCGACCACCGCACGGTCTTCGGCCGGTGCGCGGTCGTGGTCCACCACGGGGGCGCCGGGACCACCGCGGCCGTGCTGCACGCCGGCCGGCCGTCGGTGATCTGCTGGTACGGCGCGGATCAGCCGTTCTGGGGTGCCGAACTCGAACGGCTGGGTGTCGGCGTGTCGATGCCGATGGCCCGTGTGGGACGTGACCTGGACGTGGATCGGCTGTGCGATGCCGTCGCGGCGATGCTCGACCCCGCGGTCGCCGATCGGGCCGCGCGACTGACGACGGTCCTGGTGAGCGAGGACGCGGCGCTGGTGGACGCCGTGCACGCGGTCGAGAGTTCGGTGACAAGCTCATGCACGAGGGAACCGTGTTCGCGGGGACCGCAGACGCGTAGCGGAACGAAGGTGGACGTATGACGACGATGCAGTCGCACGCGGGAGGACGACCCGAGGGCGAGCGGGCGGCCGGGGCAGAGCGGGGCGTGCGTGGCCTCGCGACACGCGTACGCGCCGAGGGGTCGGCGATCCGTGGCGACCGGCTGACGTCGGAAGACGCCCCGTTCTGGTTCGTCACACCGGCACTCGGCTGGTCGGTCGTGCTCCAGCTGGTCTGGGTGTTCGACGAGGAGGTCTCGATCGAGGCACTCACCGCGATGAACGCGGCACTGGCGCGCGGTCGGCTGAACCGCATGCTCGTCGTGCCGGATGTCCGCGGGGCGCGTCCGCGCTGGGTCGAGGCGCCCGACGCACCCGGACTGGCAGCCGACAGCGAGCCGGTGTCGGAGACGGAGATCGACGAGTGGGCGACCGCCGAGATGTCCGCTGTTCCTCTCGATGCCGAAGGTGGGCGGTGCTGGCGATTGCGGTCGGTCCCCACCGCGGACGGCGGCACCGTGGTCTCCCTGTGCGCCCTGCACGTGGTCACCGACGGTCGTGGCATGCTCGCGGCCGCAACCGAGGCCGCCGAGGCCTCAGCGGTGCCGCTGGACCCCGCGTCCGGTCCCGGGGCCGCGGCGGCCGACGAGCCGACCCTCCCGTCGGTCTCGTGGCGTCGCCGGCGGGCCGGCGATGTCGTGGATGCCGGGTCGCAGGTCGTGGCGGTCGTCGCCGGACTCGCCCGGGCGGCACTCGAACAGCGCAAGGCCGGCGGCCCCGAACCCGACCCGCGCCCGGCCCGGCCCCCGATCGCCGAACGGTCGCCCGCCGCCGAGTTCACCTGGGCCACCGCAACCGTGCCGGCGGCGGACTTCGACCGGGTCGCCGCCGAACACGACGGCACCGCCAACACCCTCTTCATCGCCGTGGTCAGCGGCCTGTTGCGCTCGAGTGGCCATGCACCGCTGCCGAATCCGATCAAGGTCGGGGTTCCGGTGGACCGCCGCGAGAGCGAGGCGGACACCAGGTCCAATCCGATCGCGGGCGTGTCGGTGTACCTGACCGACGAGCCGGTCGCCGGCGGCGACCTCGGCGGCATCAGGTCCGCGTGCAAGGCGGCCTTCGTCCGCCTGTCCGAGGGCCGGCGGGCCCCGCACATCCATCTGCGACCACTGGCCTGGTTCCTCCCGCCGGCCGTGATCGTCAAGATCGTCAGCGCCGGCAACGGGATTCCCGACGCGGTGATCTCCAACCTCGGTGACGTGCCGCCCGCGGCGACGGTGCTGGGCGGCAGGCCGGCGCGCAAGATCGCCTTCCGGGGAATGGCGCAGGGCGTCGACGCCTCGGCGGGACAGCGATTCGGCGACGGGGTCCAGTCGTGGCTCGTCCGCACGCGGGACCAGGTGACGTTCACCGTGCTCGGTTGCGACGAGTCGAGTTTCTCCTCCGACGCCGTCGTCGCGGACCTGCTCGACCGTGAACTGACGGCGTGGGGGCTGCCCCACGAGATCTGGTGACCCATTGAACCCGGTGATACCGAGGAGAACACATGACTGCAACGGTGACCGACATCCCACCCGCCCAGGTGCTTCGCGTGACGGGCCCCGACGAGTCCTATCTGCTCGTGGCGGAACTGTTCGGGATGGGTGCCCCGATCCAGATCACGTGGGTCTTCGACGACGATCCGGGGGATGAGGCGATCGACTCGCTGCGGGCCGGCCTCGCGGCCGGACCGCTGCACCGTGCCGTGTCCCGCCGTCGGGTCCCGTTCGCCCGCCACCGCTGGGTTCGGTCGCCGCATCCGGCGCAGGCCGGGCGGGTGGAGGTCGTCGACGCCGACAGGGTCGGGGAATGGGCCGATTCGGTGCTCCGCGCGAGTCGTCTCGATCCCGTGCACGGGTCCGGATGGCAGCTCGACTCGGCGCGGATCACCGGCGGCGGCCGTGCGGTGTCGTTGCTCGCCTCCCACATGATCACCGACGGCCACGGTCTGTACCGGCTGGTGGCCGACGCGGCGGCAGGGCGGACCGCGAGCCTTCCCACGACCGGCAGCGGACGCTCCTGGGACGCCGTGCGCGCCGATGCCGCCGACGCCGCGCTGTCGATACGGGCCGCCGCGCGATCCGTGGGGATTCTGCTCCGCGAGGCCCGGGCGGCGCGGTCTGCCCGCTCCGGCGACGACCAGGCCGATCCGCGGTCCGCACGAACAACCCCGAGGCGGGTCCCACCAGGGTCCGACCCGGACACGACGCTGGCGACGGTCGACGTCTCGGCGACCGATTGGGCCGCGCGCGCCGCGGAACACGGCGGCACCGGAAACTCGTTGTTCACTGCGCTCCTGGCCGGGATCGTGCACCGTTCGGGTCGTCCGCTCGACGGCCCGATGACGGTGTGCATCGCGGTCAGCACGAGAGACGGCGACGACGACCACCGCGCCAACGCATCGGGCGGGGTGTGGGTCCGGATCGCCGATCCCGTCGAACCGGGCTCCGACCTCACCACCATCCGGTCGTCGAGCAAGCGGGCCTTCGTCGAGTACGCCGAGTCCGGTGGCGATCAGGCAGCCGACAACCTCCAGCCGATCGTTCGCATGTTGCCGCGGCGACTCATCGGCCGGCTGATGCGCGCGATCCCGGGACCCGACACGACCGTGTCGAACCTGGGGACGACCCCGGAGTCGGCGTTGCGCATCGGCGGCCGCACCGCGTCCCGGTTCGCCATCCGAGCGGTCATGCAGGGCATGCCCGCGCAGGAGCGGCGGGTACGCGGTCCGGCGATCGCCGCCTGGGCGGTCACCTACGGCGACACGGTCACCCTCACCTTCTTCGGCATCGACCCCGACCACTTCGGCGACGCCGGGCGGTTGCGCACCCTGATCGCCGACGAGCTGACCGCCTGGCGGGTCGGGCACCGGTTCTGGTGACGGCGCACCACATCTCGATCGTCCTGTACGGCAGTCGGGGCGACATCCAGCCGGGGGTCTGTCTGGCCCTCGAACTGCAGGCGCGCGGCCATCGCGTCAGCGTCCTCGTCCCGCCGAACCTCTCCGGCCTCGCGCGGGCCACCGGGGTCGGGGACGTCCACGAGATCGGCCTCGACTCCGATGCGGCATGGTCGTCGCATGGCGCGCGGTCGGCGCGCTCGAGTCGTAACCCGCTGGCGCGGATCGCATTCGCGCTGCGCACCGTCCGAGGCGGATTCGACGCCCTCGACGCCGACCTCGAGCGTCTGTTCGTCCCGGAGTCGGCGCCGCTGCACGGCACCGGTCTCCTCGTCGCCGCGCCACTGTGCCAGGACCGCGTGATCGCGGTGGCCGAACACCTGGGCGTCCCGCTGACCGTGCTGCGATACGGCCCGATGTCGGAGAACGGACTCATCGGTGCCGTGCCCGGCCTCACCGAACGATGGTCACCGGCCGCCAAGCGCCGGTCCTGGCGCGTCGCCGACCGGCTGACCTGGGCCGCGACCGGCTGGAACGAGAACCGCTTCCGGCGCCGGATCGGACTCCGCCCGAGCCGCGGGCCGCTGCCGCGGCGTCTGGTCGCCGACCGAACCCCGCAGATCCAGGCCTACGACGCGGAGATGGTGCCGGGTCTCGCCGCCGAGTGGGACGACCGCAGACCCCTTGTCGGCTTCTTCGACCTCCCGGCGTCGAGCCGGCCCGGCATCACCGAGATCGGCGCGGACACAACCGAACTCGCCGAGTGGCTGGACGCCGGCGAGCCGCCGCTGTTCCTCACCTTCGGCAGCATGCCGATCCTCGACCCGCACACGCTGGTCGCACGCTGGCGTACCGCTGCGCGTGCGCACGGGGTGCGGTGCCTCATCGCCATGGGAGAAGCGACCGGCATCGACCCCGACGACCCCGATGTCTTCCACACCGCCGGCGTCGACCACGCGTCGGTGCTACCGCGGTGTGTCGCCGCGGTCCATCACGGCGGCGCCGGGACCACCGCGGCCGGCCTGCGGGCCGGACTCCCGACCCTCGTCTGCGCGGTCACCGCCGATCAGCCCTTCTGGGGCGAGCGGGTCCGGGCGCTCGGTGTGGGGGCGACCGTCCGGCTGTCGACGTTCACCGACGAGGATGCACACGCGGGCCTGCGAACCGTGCTCGCCGCCGAGACCCGTTCGGCGGCCGCTGCATTCGCGCGAAGGATGACGTCCCCTGGCAAGTCCGTCGCCGCCGCGGCGGACATCTGCGAATCCCGGCTGAGATGACGACATCGACGACCGCGGCCACCAACCCCGAAGGGCTGGTGGCCGCGGTGCGACGGTCGTCCTACTCGCCGAACGCCTCGTCGAGGATCTCCTGCTGCTCGACCGCGTGGACCTTGCTCGATCCCGAGGACGGCGCGGACATCGCACGGCGCGACACCCGGCGCAGTCCGCCGAGCACGTCCGGCAGCACCTCGGGCAACCAGAGGCCGAGGAACGGCCACGGGCCCTGGTTGGCGGGTTCTTCCTGTACCCAACGGAATTCGCTCGCGTTACCGTACTGCTCGAGCGTCTTGCGGAGCCGGCGGTGCGGAACCGGGTAGAGCTGCTCGATGCGCACGACGGCGATGTCCTCGCGCTTCTCCTTGTCGCGGCGGGCGGCCAGCTCGTAGTAGAGCTTGCCGCTCACCAGCAGGACGCGCTTGACCTTGCTGCGGTCGGCGCTCGAGTCATTCGACCCGCTCGCTCCGCTCCCGGCGTCGGCCTTCTCGAAGTGCGGGTCGTCGATCACCGAGCGGAACTTGTCGTCGGTGAAGTCCTCGACCGGGCTCACCGCGGCCTTGTTGCGCAGCATCGACTTCGGGGTGAAGACGATCAGCGGGCGGCTGATGCCGTCGAGGACGTGGCGGCGCAACAGGTGGAAGTAGCTCGCCGGCGTCGACGGCAGGGCCACCGTCATCGAACCCTCGGCACACAGCTGCAGGAAGCGCTCGATGCGGCCCGAGGTGTGGTCGGGTCCCTGCCCCTCGTGACCGTGCGGCAGCAGCAGCACGACGTCGGAGAGCTGGCCCCACTTGGCCTCACCCGACGAGATGAACTCGTCGATGATGGACTGCGCGCCGTTGACGAAGTCGCCGAACTGCGCTTCCCAGACCACGAGCGCGTCCGGGTTGCCGACCGAGTAGCCGTATTCGAAGCCGACGACCGCGAACTCCGAGAGCGGGGAGTCGTAGACCATGAACCGGCCGCCGTTGCTCTCCTCGTCGGCGGGCTGCAGATGGTTGAGCGGGGTGTACTCCGAGCCGGAGCTGCGGTCGATGAGCACCGAGTGACGCTGGGTGAAGGTACCGCGACGCGAATCCTGGCCGGACAGACGCACTGTGCGCCCCTCCATGACCAGCGACCCGAACGCCAGCAACTCGGCGAACGCCCAATCGATGTTGCCCTTGCGTGCGGCCTCGGCACGACGCTCCAGGACCGGCTTCACGCGGGGGTGCGGGGTGAAGCCGTCGGGCACGTTGACGAAGGCGTCGCCGATCAGCTCGAGCGTCGTGCTGTCGACCGCGGTCACCAGCTTCGTCGGCAGTGTCTGGTCGGACTCGACGGACGGCGACGGCTCGACGCTGAACTTCTCGAGTTCCTTGACCTCGTTGAAGACGCGCTCGAGCTGACCCTGGTAGTCGCGCAGTGCGTCCTCGGCCTCCTTGGTCGAGATGTCGCCGCGGCCGATCAGGGCTTCGGTGTAGCTCTTGCGGACGCCGCGCTTGGTGTCGATCACCTCGTACATCGCCGGCTGCGTCATCGACGGGTCGTCGCCCTCGTTGTGTCCGCGGCGGCGGAAGCACACGAGGTCGATGACGACGTCCTTGTTGTAGGCCTGGCGGTAGTCCACGGCGAGCTTGGCGGCCCAGACACAGGCCTCGGGGTCATCGCTGTTGACGTGGAAGATCGGCGCACCGATCATCTTCGCCACGTCGGTGCAGTATTCGGTCGACCGCGAGTGCTCGGGTGCGGTGGTGAAGCCGACCTGGTTGTTCACCACGATGTGCACGGTGCCGCCGGTGCGGTAGCCGGGCAGCATCGCCATGTTGAGCGTCTCGGCGACCACGCCCTGACCGGCGAACGCGGCGTCGCCGTGCAGCATGAGCGGCAGGATCGGAAACCGATCGTCGTCGTCCATGAGGTCCTGCTTGGCGCGCACCAGACCCTCGAGAACCGGGTCGACGGCCTCGAGGTGGCTCGGGTTGGCCGTGAGCGACACGTTGATCTCGTTGTCGCCGAACATCTGGTAGTACTTGCCCTCGGCACCGAGGTGGTACTTCACGTCGCCCGACCCGTGCGCCTGCGACGGGTTCAGGTTGCCCTCGAACTCCGTGAAGATCTTCGAGTACGGCTTGCCGACGATGTTGGCGAGCACGTTCAGGCGGCCACGGTGCGGCATGCCGATGACGACCTCGGAGAGGTTGTGCTCGGCGCTCTGGTCGATCACCGCGTCCATCATCGGGATGACCGACTCGGCGCCCTCGAGCGAGAAGCGCTTCTGCCCGACGTACTTGGTCTGCAGGAACGTCTCGAACGCCTCGGCGGCGTTGAGCTTGCTCAGGATGTACTTCTGCTCGCCGACCGGCGGCTTGACGTGCTTGATCTCGACCCGTTCCTGCAGCCATTTCTGCTGCTCGGGTTCGAGGATGTGGGTGTACTCGACACCGACGTGCCGGCAGTACGCGTCGCGCAGGATCGACAGCACGTCCCGGAGCTTCATCTTCTCCTGGCCGTGGAACCCGCCGACCTTGAAGCTGCGGTCGAGGTCCCAGAGGGTCAGGCCGTAGTTCTGGATGTCGAGGTCCGGATGGCTGCTGCGCGCGTCGCTGTCCATCATGAGCGGATCGATGTCGGCCATCAGGTGGCCGCGGCTGCGGTAGGCCGCGATCAGCTCCAGGACCCGGGTGCTCTTGTCGACGAGGCCCGCGGGCAGGTCGCGACGCCAGCGGATCGGCTCGTACGGCACGTGGAACGCGGTGAAGATCTCGTCGTAGAACGCGTCGTCGATCAGGAGTTCGTGGATCGTGCGCAGGAAGTCGCCCGACTCCGCGCCCTGGATGATCCGGTGATCGTAGGTCGACGTGAGGGTCATGAGCTTGCCGACGCCGAGCTCGGCGATCTGCTCCTCGCTCGCGCCCTGGAACTCGGCCGGGTACTCCATCGCGCCGGCACCGATGATGGCGCCCTGGCCCTTCATCAGGCGGGGGACCGAGTGCACGGTGCCGATGGTGCCCGGGTTGGTCAGCGAGATGGTGACCCCGGAGAAGTCGTCGGCGCCGAGCTTGCCGTCGCGGGCCCGGCGGACGATGTCCTGGTAGGCGGTGTAGAACTCGGCGAAACCCATCGTCTCGCACTGCTTGATCGCGGCGACGACCAGCGTGCGGTTGCCGTCCTTGCCGACCAGGTCGATGGCCAGACCCAGGTTGGTGTGTGCCGGCGTGACGACGTTGGGCTTCCCGTCGATCTCGGCGAAGTGCCGGTTCATGTTCGGGAACGCCTTGATGGCCTGAACGATCGCGTAACCCAGGATGTGGGTGAAGCTGATCTTGCCGCCGCGGGTACGCGCGAGGTGGTTGTTGACGACGATCCGGTTGTCGATCATCGCCTTGGCGGGCACGGCCCGGACGCTGGTGGCCGTCGGGATCTCCAACGACAGCGCCATGTTCTTCGCGATGGCCGCGGCGGGACCGCGCAGCACCTTGTTGCCATCGGCGTTCTCGGACTTCTGGCCTTCGGACGCGCTCGCCTTGCCTGCTTCCGGCTTGGTGGGCTTGGGCTGCGATCGCGCCGAACCGTCGCGACTGGCGACGCTGTGGCCCGATGCGGCCTTCGTCGCGGTGGACTCCTTGGCGGGGGCGGGCTTGCGCGGCGCGGTGCGGGCGGGCGTCTGATCCAGGGTGACCTGCTTGCGCGGTGCGGCCTCCGCGGCCGGTGCGGACGCGCTGCGCGCGGACCCGTTGGTCGACGAACTCGAGGACGAGGAGGTGGTGGAAGTCGTTGTGGCGGAGCGCTTTGCGGAATTCGAGGGCGGGGAGGCGGCCGCGGCGGAGCCGCCGTTGTCGCCGGGCTCGTAGTTCTTCAGTAGTTCGTGCCAACTCGGGTCGACCGAGTTCGGGTCTTCTTTGTACTGCTGGTACATTTCCTCGACCAGCCACGTGTTCTGTCCGAAGTCTGAAATCGAACTGCTGCTCACAGCGGTATCTCGCCTCAATTCCCTGAAGGTGCCGGGTTCTCTGCCACGCGTCGTCTCTTGTGGAGACTATCGGTGAACCACCTGACGATGCTACGCGTCGTCGACTCGCTCGCGCTGACCGACCTGTTACTACGGAGTCAGGTCCGAGGTGGCCCGCGTGACCGTCGTGGCGGCGGTCCGTGCGCTGGTCGGAGCGGGTGGATCGTTGTCGGGCACCGCCGGCTCGTCGGGATCGACACCGGCATCCCAGAAGCCGCGGTACCTCTCTCCCAACGCGAGCAACTCGTCGTGTGTTCCGAGCTCGACGATCCGCCCGCCGTCGACCACGGCGATGGCATCGGCGCGGGCGGCGGTCGCCAGCCGATGCGCGACGATCACCGAGGTGCGGTGCCGGGTCACCGCGCGGCCGGCGGCGAGCACCTGGGCCTCGGTCGCCTGGTCGAGGGTCGCGGTCGCCTCGTCGAGCAGGAGCAGATCGGGTTCGACGAGCTCGGCCCGCGCCAGCGCGATGAGCTGGCGCTGCCCCGAACTCAGTCCCTGTCCGCGCTCGCCGATCGGATGATTCATCCGGCCGGGGAGGACGGCGATCATGCGCAGCGCGCCGACCGCGGCCGCGGCGTCGACGATCGCGGCCCGATCGGCACCGGGCCGGCCGTAGGCGATGTTCTCGGCGACCGTGCCGGTGAACAGGTGCGGCTCCTGCGGGACCAGACCGAGTCGCCTGCGGTATCCGGCGAGGTCGTAGTCGCCGATGTCGGTGCCGTCGACGACGACGCGGCCGGTGGTCGGGTCGTAGAAGCGGGCCAGGAGCTTGACGATCGTGGACTTCCCGGCGCCGGTCCGGCCGACGAGTGCCAGCGACGACCCGGCCGGGATGTGCAGGTCGACGCCGGCCAGCGCGTCCGTCGAGGAGCCCTGATAGCGGAAGCCCACCCGCTCGAAGTCGACGACGCCGTCGAATCCGGTGTCGGGCGGGGACTCGGCCCGCGCCGAGGTACGCAACGAACTCGGCGTGCGCAGCAGGTCACCGATGCGCCGGAGACCCACCGCCGCCTGCTGGTAGCCGTCGAACACCTGCGACAGCTGCTGGACCGGACCGAAGAGCATCGTCAGGTAGAGCACGAAGGCGACCAGGGTGCCCGCCGAGAGCGACCCCGAGGCCACCTGACCGGCGCCGACCCCGAGCGCGATCGCGGTGGCGACGTCCGACATGAGCTGGATGAGCGGGAAGTAGGCGGCGATCGCGCGCTGCGACACCATCCGCGCCTCGACCCATTCCGCCGACCGCTGCGCGAACCGCGTCTGGGCGCTGTCGGTGCGCAGGTAGGTCTGGGTGGTCTTGATGCCGGCGATGTTCTCCTGGAAGTCGGCGTTGACGACGCTGATCAGTTCGCGCGAGCGGGTGTATGCGCGACTCGCCACACGCCGGAAGACGATCGTCGCGCCGATCAGCAGCGGGAAGACGGGCATCACCAGCAGCCCGAGGACAGGACCGGTGACCAACAGTGCGACCCCGACGCCGACCAGGGTCAGGACAGCCACGATCGCCGAGGTGAGCCCCGTCTGCAGGAACGTCGACAACGCGTCGATGTCGGTCGTCATGCGCGTCATGATCCGCCCCGACAGCTCGCGCTCGTAGTAGTCGAGTCCGAGTCGCTGGATGTGGGCGTAGCTGCGGATGCGCAGGCCGAACAGCACGCGTTCGCCGGCCCGGGTCGAGGTGATCGTCATCGACTTCGCGGCGACCCAGCCGACCGCGACCAGCGCGCCGCCGCCGAGCGCGGCCCACAGCAGGGTCGACCGCTCGGTGTGCCCCGTCGCGTCGATGACCGCCCGCGCGATGCTCGGGAAGGCCAGACCGACGAGGGTGTCGACCGCGATGGCGAGCAGTGCGGCGGCGAGCAGCCACCGAACCGGCGCGAGGAGGCCGCGCAGGGTGAAGACCGGGTTCTCGCGCCGAGCGGCGTCGACGTCGACCTCGGGACGCTCCACCGCAGGCGGGAGGGCGTCCACGGACGCCTGGAGTTCGGGGGTGGCCGGCATGGAACCCAGTGCGCTGGCGACGCCACCCCCGCGACCGGTCCGGGAGCCCGCCCCGGCCGCGGGCGAGGTCCGGGCTGCGACGCCGCCGGACTCGGATTCGACTGTCGGCCAGAGGTTCTCGATGTCGGTCGCGGTCGGGCCGCGCAGCGGCGGCGCGGTGTCGACCACCGCGGCCTCACCGGGTGTGCCGTCGGGGGGCGCCGTGCTCGACATCAGCTCGCGGAACCGCGGTGACGTGGCCTCGAGCTCGGCGAGGGTGCCCAGCGCCGTGATCCGGCCGTCGTCGAGCACGGCGACGCGGTCGGCGAGGACGAGCGTCGACCGGCGGTGGGCGAGCACCAGCATTGTGGCGCGCCGGGTGCGCAACCCGCCCAGGATGCGGGACTCGGTGGTCGCGTCGACCGCGGATGTCGCGTCGTCGAGGACGAGGATGCGGGGATCGGCGAAGAGCGCCCGTGCCAGCGCGATGCGCTGGCGCTGACCGCCCGACAGGGTGAGCCCGCGCTCGCCGATGACGGTGTCGTAACCGTCGGGCAGTGCGTCGATGAACTCGGCGGCGTCGGCGGCGGCGGCCGCCACTCGGACCCGGTCGGCGACATCGGGTGCGGTCGCGGCCGGGCCCATCGCGATGTTGGCGGTGATGGTGTCCGAGAACAGGAACGGCTCGTCGAAGACCACGGCCAGGGCGCGGTGCAGGGCCTCGGGCGCCAGGTCGTCGATCCGGTACCGGGGGCGGTCCGCGTCGGCTCCGGTGCCCTCGCCGAGCAGGGAGATGGTCCCGGTGTCGGGTCGTTCGAACCGGCTGACCAGGTCGGCGACGGTCGACTTCCCGGAGCCGGGGGGACCCACGATCGCCACGCATTCGCCCGGTTCGATCCGGAGGTCGATCCCGGACAGCACCGCGGGCGGGTCGTCGGCGTCGTGCGTGTGATGGGCGAATCCCACCCCGGCCAGTTCGACGCCCAGGGGGCCGTCGGGAAGTGAGCCGGTCGCGGCGTCGCCCGGGTCGTGGGGATGGTCGATGACGTCGTAGACGCGTTCGACCGCCGCGCGCGCGAGTTGCGCGTTGACGATGAGGTTCGTCAGCAACCGGGCGATACCCGTCATCGTGGCGACATAGGTGCTGAACGCGAGGAAGGTGCCGGCGGTGATCGCGCCGGTCATCGTGAGATAACCACCCACCACGATCACCCCGACCATGCCCAGCTGCGGGATCGCGGCGAGCGTCGGGGCGAACCGCGAGTTGATCCGCGCGGCGCGCAGCCGTCGCGCGAACACCGTCCGGCAGCGGGTGATGAGGTCGTCGACGGCACGGTCTTCCTGCCCGAAGCCCTTCACGACCCGTACGCCGGTGACGGTCTCCTCGACGTGCTGGGCGACGTCGGCGGCCGACTGCTGGGCCGACCACGTCGCGGCGAACAGGCGGCGTCGCGTCCGCCACACCTCGACGGCGATCAACGGGACGATCAGCAGCGCCACGCCGGTCAGGAGCGGCGACAGGTAGGCCATGATCGCCAGGGCCACGACCATCTGCACCGCGGCGCCCAGGGACAACGGCGCCATGGCGAGCAGGCTCTGCACCACCTGGATGTCGGTGATGGACCGGGACACGATCTGACCGGTGCGGATCTGGTGCTGGCTGCGACCGTCGAGGTGCAGCAGCGTGTCGAGCAGTCGGAGTCGGAGCGAGTTCTGCACGCTCACGGCCAGTCGCCCGGCGAACACCCGCCGGCCCATGTGGCACGCGTACCGCACGACGGCGAAGACGACCAGGGCGACGATGACGGTGCGCAGGGACAGACCGTCGTCGACGACGCCGGTCGCATGGTCGACCGCCGCCTTGGTCAGCAACGGCATGAGCACGTCGACCCCGACCGCGATCAGCGTGACGGTCATCGTGATGACCACGACGCGCCGGTATCGCCACGATTCGCCGACGAGCCGGCGAATCCACCCGGGCGCGGGCGCGGACGGAGTGGGTAGTGGGGGTGCCGCGATCACCAGGAACCGGGCGGGAGCGGATCCGGGGTGGGTGTCTCGGTGAAGTCGACGTCGATGACCCACGCCCGGGGAGCCGGTCCGAAGGCATCCCGGGCGTTGTGTACCACCTTGCGGCCCAGGGCGCGGCTGCCCGCGCCGCCGATGACCGCGCCGATCCCCGCGGGCATCAGCTTGCCGAAGATCAGTGGCGCCCGGCGGATCGCGTACTTGCGGACGAGTTTGTTCACCAGGGTCTTGTTCAGCTTGGTGATCGCCCCGGACGGCAGAGCCGCGCCGCCGAGCCTGCGCAGGGCGCCGCCGCCGGTGCCGACCACCCGACCGAGCGCCAGCACGCCCTCTTCGCCCAGTGCGACGGTCATGACGAGTGCCTTGCGGCGTTCGGATTCGTGCACCGGGATGCCGTGCACCTCGGCGATCGACAGCGCGAGCAGCGCCGAGGCCTCGAGGAAGAACGCCGTGTCCCCGGTCATCGCGCCGAAGGCGGTCATCGTGCCGACTCCGGGCACCGCGGCGGCCGCGCCGACCGCTCCGCCGGAACCGGTGACCGCGTTCAGATAGCGCTTCTCGAGCCGCTCGATGATCTGCGCGGGGGAGTCGTCGGGGTACTTCCGCCGCAGCGAGTCCACGTACTTCTTCACCGCGGGCGCCTGCAGCCGCTGCGCCCGGTCCAGGAGACCGCCGGTCACCTCGACGGCCTTGCCCGGCGGCGTGCGACCCTTGTCCGTCGACAGTCCCTGTGTCGTCTTGTCTTTCATGTCCGGTCTCTCTCGCTCTGGGGTACCCAATCCTGTGCGGGCACGACTTCGGCGGGTCGTGGGGGGCCGGGTGGCGTGCCGTCGCCGAACGGCCGACCGCCGAGGTCGGCACGATGGTGTTCGGTGAGCCAGCCACGCAGATCCGGCCCCTTGGGCACGATCTGGGTGGGATTCACATCGGTGTGCACGATGTAGTAGTGCTGCTTGATCTGCGTGAAGTCGGTCGTGTCGCCGAAGCCGGGCGTCTGGAACAGGTCGCGGGCATAGGCCCACAGGACCGGCATCTCGCTCAACTTGCTGCGATTGCACTTGAAGTGACCGTGGTAGACCGCGTCGAACCGCGCCAGGGTGGTGAACAGGCGCACGTCGGCCTCGGTGATCGTGTCGCCGACCAGGTAGCGCTGCGTCGACAGTCGGTCCGACAGCTCGTCGAGCTTGGTGAACAAGCGATCGTAGGCCGCGTCGTAGGCCTCCTGGCTGCCGGCGAAACCGCAGCGGTACACACCGTTGTTGACCTCGGTGTAGACGCCGTGGCTGACCTCGTCGATCTCGTCGCGCAGACGTTCCGGGTAGAGCTCCGGTGCGCCGTCCCGGTGGAAGGCGGTCCATTCCAGGGAGAAGTCGATGGTGATCTGCGGGAAGTCATTGGTGACGACCTCGCCGGTCGGCACGTCGACGATCGCGGGCACGGTGATCCCCTTGGGATAGCCGGGGATCCGCTTCTCGTAGGCGTCCTTGAGCCGCGGGATCTGCAGGACCGGGTCGACTCCGCCGGGGTCGAGATCGAAGGTCCACGAGTTCTTGTCGTGCGTGGGGCCGCACAGTCCGAGGGAGATGGCGTCCTCGAGCCCGAGGAGCCGCCGGACGATCAGCGTCCGGTTGGCCCACGGGCACGCGCGGGCGGCGACGAGCCGATAGCGGCCCGCCTCGACCGGGTAGCCGTCCCGGCCGTCGGCGGTGATGCGGGTCTCGATGTACTTCGTGTCCCGGACGAATTCCTCGCCGGTCATCACGTACGAACCCTGTTCGTCCTCGGATGCGGTGCTCTGGTCGGACTCGGTGGTCATGGGTTCCACAGTAATGATGTCCGGCGACAATGATGTCCGGCGACGATGACGTCCGACGACGATGATGTCCGGCGACAGACGACCCGGTCGCGGTCGAACCCCGCGATCGTGCGGGTCGTCGGCGAATCGGACAGGTCTAGCATCGGGAAAATGCGATCGAGCGACGCCACCCGCGGCGAGAACGCGGGTACCGACGAGATGGTCACCACCCGGCCGTGGGCCGCGATGCTGGCGCTCTGTGTGGGCTTCTTCATGATCCTCGTCGACATGACGATCGTGGCCGTGGCCCAGCCGCGAATCCAGGCCGATCTCGACACAAACGTCAACGGCGTCGTCTGGGTCACCAGTGCGTACCTGCTCACCTACGCGGTGCCGCTGCTGATCACCGGCAGGCTGGGTGACAAGTTCGGTCCCAAGACGATGTACCAGATCGGTCTCGCGGTCTTCACCGTGGCGAGTCTCTGGTGCGGGTTGTCGTCGTCGATCGGGGAGCTGATCGGCGCGCGCGCACTCCAGGGTGTCGGCGCGGCGCTCATCACCCCGCAGACGATGGCACTGATCACGCGCATCTTCCCGGCCGAGAAGCGCGGCGCCGCAATGGGTGTGTGGGGCACCGTCGCCGGCGTCGCGACCCTCGTCGGACCGCTGCTCGGCGGTGTCCTGACCGACGCATTCGGCTGGGAGTGGATCTTCTTCATCAACCTGCCGGTCGGCGTCGTCGGTCTCGTCCTCGCCGCGATCCTCGTCCCACGGGTCGGGACCAACGACCACCAGTTCGACTGGATCGGCGTCGCGCTGTCCGCCGTCGGTCTGTCCGCGCTGGTCTTCGGCATCCAGGAGGGGGAGACCTTCGCCTGGGATGCCTGGATCTGGCTGCTCATCGTCGGTGGTCTGGTGGTCCTCGGGGTCTTCGTCTACTGGCAGTCCCGGATCCGCACGGAGCCGCTGGTCCCGCTGTCGCTGTTCCGCGACCGCAACTTCTCGCTGTCGACCATCGGCATCGCCTCGATGGGTTTCGCGGTGTCCGCGATGATGATCCCGCTGACCTTCTTCCTCCAGCTCGTCGGCGGGATGTCGCCGACCGAGTCGGCGGTGGTCCTGGTGCCGATGGCCGTGCTGACCGGTGTCCTGGCCCCGTTCGTCGGGCGGATGGTCGACCGCGTGCACCCGCGCACGATCGTGTCCTCGGCATTGCTGCTGAACGCGATCGCGATCGCGTGGCTGGGCTTCGTGGCGCGTCCGGAGACCCCGGTCTGGCTGATCGTCGTCCCGCTGTGCCTCATGGGTGTGGCCTCGGCCGGAATCTGGGCGCCGCTGGCGGCGACGGCCACCCGCAACCTGCCGTGGCATCAGGCCGGTGCCGGTGCGGGCGTGTACAACACACTGCGGGTCATCGGCTCGGTGCTGGGTTCGGCGATGATCGGCGCGCTCCTGCAGACCCGGCTCGCGGCCGAGCTGCCCGGGGTCGACGCCGAGAACGCGCAGGACGGCGCGGCGGGCCAGCTGCCGGAGTTCCTCCGCGAGGGTTTCGCCGCCGCGATGGGACAGTCGCTGTACCTACCCGCGGCCGCGCTGCTGATCGGCGTCGTCGCGACGTTCTTCTTCGTGCGCCCCGCGCACCAGACCGTTCCACCCCAGGTCGTCGATCCACACGCGGTGGCCACCGACGCCCGGTAGCCGACCGCCGTCCCGGGGTCCGGGCGCCGGCGAGCGCGCGTCCCACGATCTGTCGGGACCCGACCGTAAGGTTGCGCCCATGCGGATCGTGCACACCTCCGACTGGCACCTGGGCCGGACGTTCCACGGGGTCGAGCTCCTCGCCGACCAGCGCCGCGCGCTGACCCACCTGGCCGAGCTCGTCGCGGCGGAGTCGGCCGACGCCGTCATCGTCGCCGGGGACGTCTACGACCGGTCTGTCCCGTCCGCGGACGCGGTGCGGGTGTACGACGAGGGCCTGGCCGAGATCGCCGCTGCGGGAGCGCAGATCGTCGTCACCTCGGGCAATCACGATTCACCCACCCGGCTCGGCGCCGGATCGGGGTTCGCGGCGGCCGGCGGCCTGCACCTGCGGACCTCGATCGCCGACATCGACCGGCCGGTCCTGCTCGCCGACGCCCACGGCGACGTCGCGATCTACGGCATCCCGTATCTCGAACCCGACACCGCGCGCCGCCACCTCGGGGTCGAGTCGGCCGGCGGCCACACCGCGGTGCTCGACGCCGCCATGACGCGGGTCCGCACCGACCTCGCCGCGCGCCGCGCCCGGTCCGTGGTGGTGGCGCATGCCTTCGTCAGCGGGGCCGCCGCCTCCGGGTCGGAGCGCTCGATCAGCGTCGGCGGTGTCGAAACCGTTCCCGCCGAGACGTTCTCCGGGGCAGACTACGTGGCACTCGGTCATCTGCACTCGCCGCAGCGCGTCACCGACACCGTCCGGTACAGCGGGTCGTTGCTGCCGTACTCCTTCGGCGAGCGAACCCATCGCAAGGCCGCCCTGGTGATCGACCTCGACGCCGACGGTGTCGCGGAGGTTCGTCCGCACGAGCTGCCCGTCGTTCGCGAATTGAGCTCCCTCACCGGCGTTCTCGGCGATCTGCTGACTGATCAGCAGTACGACGCGGCGCAGGACCACTACGTCGAGGTGACGCTGACCGACCCGGTCCGCCCCACCGATGCGATGCGACGCCTGCGTGAGCGTTTCCCGTTCGCCGTCCACGTGCAGTGGGAGCGTCCGCATTCCGGCTCCGGGGTCGACTACCGGTCCCGTGTGCGTGGGCGGAGCGACGCCGAGATCGTCGCCTCGTTCATCTCCGACGTGCGCGATGAGCCGACGAAGGGGGAGCGGGTGCTCCTCGAGCGGGCACTGCGCGCCGTGGTCGGCGAGCCCGAATCCGACGCCGCCGAACTGACTCTCTTCGACATCGAGGCGATCGTCGCGGAATCCGCATGAGGTTGCATCGCTTGCGCATCCGCGCGTTCGGCCCCTTTGCCGACGAGATCACCGTCGACTTCGACGACCTCGGCGGCGACGGACTGTTCCTGTTGCACGGCCAGACCGGTGCGGGTAAGACGACGGTGCTCGACGCCGTGGCCTTCGCGTTGTTCGGGCGGGTCCCTGGCGTGCGTGACGTCAATCGGCGACTGCATTCGGATCACGCGGCGGCCGACGAGATCCCGGAGGTCGAACTGGAGGCGACCATCGCGTCCCGTCGTCTGCGGATCACGCGGTCGCCCGAGCACGAGCGACCCAAGAAGCGCGGGAACGGCACCCGTAAGGTGAACGCCCGGGCGACGCTGATGTGGGTGGACGGGTCAGGTCCCGACCTGACCCGTATCCCCGAGATCGGTGACGCGGTGGTCCGGCTGCTCGGGATGAGTGCCGACCAGTTCTTCCAGGTGGTGCTGCTGCCCCAGGGCGACTTCGCACGGTTCCTGCGCGCGCACTCCGATGAGCGGGAAGCGTTGCTGGAGAGGCTGTTCGACACCGAACGTTTCGGTGATCTGGAGGAGTGGCTGCGCGAGCGGGCCCGCGAGAGCGCGGCCAGGCTGACCGAGCAGACCGCGGTGCTCGACCGGATCGCCGGCCAGATCGTGGCGGTCGGTGGTGCCGACCCGGCCGCCGAGCCAGACTTCGACTGGGCGCAGGAGTGTCTCGAGCGTGCCCGGGCGGTCGCGGAGCGCACGCTCGCGGAATCGACTGCGGCACAGGCTGCGGCGGACCAGGCGCAGGCCGCCCACGAGAGCGGGAGCCGGCTCGTGGAGCTGCGACGCCGGGGGCGTGCGGCCACCGAGCGTCTGGCCCGGCTCGCCGACGGGGAGCAGTCGCTGGCGGCCGCCGCGCACGCTCGCCGGCTCGCGCTGCGGGCGGCGCCGATCGTGCCGCTCGCCGACGACTCCGACCGGGTGGCGCGCGAACTCTCGGCCGCCGAACAGTCCGTTGCCGCTGCGCGTGCCGAACTGTGCCGGATGCCCGAGGGCGAGATCCTGTGTGCCGTCGAGCCGGACGCGGACCTCGACGAGCGCCTGGACGCCGCGATCGACCGCTGGACCGAGGAATCGGGTCGATGGGAACCCCTCGCCCAGCGGGTTGCGCAGCGGCCGGCACTGGTCGCCGAGATAGATGCACTCGACACGGCCCTCGCCGACGCCGATCGCCGGGTCGCCCAGACGCGGGAGTCGCTCGAGGCCGCACCGGGTCGGCGTGCCGAGGCCGCCGACGCGCTCCAGGCAGCCGGAGACCTGCGCATACAGGCCCCGAAGCTGCGGGCCGAGCGTGACGCACTGCGACGGGTCCGCGACGCCCTGACCGACCGGGACGAGGTCCTCGTGCGGCTCGCCGCCGCCGACAAGGAGCTGCTCGGCGCACGCGACGCGCATACCGACGCCCGGGAGCGGGTGCTCGACGCCCGGGAACGCCGCCTCGCCGGGATGGCCGTGGAACTGGCAGGCGAGCTCGTCGACGGAGAGCCGTGCGTCGTCTGCGGTTCGGTTGCGCACCCGCAGCCGGCAACGGATGTCGCCGCCTCGCTCGAGACGGCCACCGACGAGGAGGAGGCGACCGCAGCCGAGGAGCGGGCGAGTGCGATCAAGGCCATCGCGCAATCCGCGGTGGCCGCGCTCGGCGAACGCCGCGCCCATCTCGACGCCGTCATCGGCGGTGCCGACGCCGCGACCGTCGATGCCGACCTCACCCGTGTGAGTGCCGAACTCGCGGCGGCGGAGCGTGCCGCGTCTCGACTTCCCGCACTGCAGAAGGCCGTCGAC
This sequence comes from Gordonia sp. ABKF26, assembly GCF_041103195.1. Lineage (NCBI taxonomy): Bacteria > Bacillati > Actinomycetota > Actinomycetes > Mycobacteriales > Gordoniaceae > Gordonia > Gordonia sp. ABKF26. Next base: position 3,951,675 of record NZ_JBGCVZ010000003.1, on the reverse strand, counting down.
CGGATCGACGCCGAGATCGATGCGTGGCGCACCGTCATCGCCGACACCGAGGCGGGACAGTCGGCGCGTCGCGAGCGCGTGAACTCCTTGCGCGAGAACCTCACCGAGCTCGACGCGGCAGTCCGCGAAGCGACCGGTGGGCGCGGCGGGGTCGCCGAGCGGCGACGTGAACTCGCCGACCTGGTCCGCCGCGCACGTCGGTTGCGCGACGCCCGCCAGGAGGCCGCGCGAACACGGGATCGGGTGGCCGAGGCGACCGACCGGTTGTCCGCTGCCTGCGCCGGCGCGGGATTCGACGACGTCACGGCGGTTCGGGCGGCGTTCGCCCCGGATACCCGCATCGCCGCGTGGGACGCGATGCTGCAGGAGGCGGCGAGTCTGCGCGCCGCCGCGGAGGAGACCCTCGCCGACGACGATGTGCGGGCTGCGATGACGGCTCCCGAGCCGGACCTCGACCGCCTCACCGCCGATCGCGATGCCGCGCGCCGCCGCCTCGACACCGCGTCGAAGGCACACGCCGTGGCCGGTCGGCAGGCGGCGGGGCTCGAGGAGTTCGTCACCCAGTTCTGGGCGGCCCTCGACGCCCTGGCGCCGATGCGGGACCGTCACGCCGAACTCCAGGGACTGGCCGAGCTGGTCAGTGGGCGAGGCCAGAATGCGCGCCGGATGTCCCTGCGGTCGTACGTGCTGGCCGCGCGCCTCGATGAAGTGCTCGTCGCCGCGTCCGGCCGGTTGCGTGAGATGTCCTCGGGCCGTTACGAGTTCGTCCACACCGACGCCGCGGGTGTCCGGGGCCGGCGCGGCGGCCTGGGCATCGAGGTGCGCGACGAGTACACCGGTGCACTCCGGGCGACGACGACCCTGTCCGGCGGGGAGACGTTCTTCGCATCGCTCGCTCTCGCACTCGGCCTCGCCGACGTCGTCTCCGCGGAGTCGGGCGGACGCGTGCTCGACACCATCTTCATCGACGAGGGATTCGGCACCCTCGACCCCGAGGCGCTCGACCTCGTGATGGGTGTTCTCGACGACCTCCGGACCGGTGGGCGTGTCGTCGGCGTGGTGAGTCATGTCGACGAACTCCGGGCACGAATCCCGGCCCAACTGCATGTCCTGCGCGGTGAGCACGGGTCGTCGGTGCGGGTGCAGAGCCCCCTCGGCGTGTCGTGAGCTGCCCGATTGGGATGCCGGTGGAACAGTGCGCTAGGCTGAGTCCCGCCCGATGAGCCCCCGTAGCTCAGGGGATAGAGCGTCTGCCTCCGGAGCAGAAGGCCGCAGGTTCGAATCCTGCCGGGGGCACCAACACCGTTTCTTTCAAACCCGCGTCTACGTGCGCGGGTTTGTTCTGTTTCTCGAGGTCGCCCGGGTTCTGAGGTCCGAGGGCCGGAGACGCCGCAGATTCGCGTCCGACCGTCGAGGCGGCGGTTCGTATGGACTCGAACGGTTCCTTCAAGGTCCCCGTGGCCTCGTCCTCACCCAGCTCGATCTTTATGAAAAAAGCCTGGTTGTAGAGCCGACGGACGGATGGTGCGGCAGCCATGTAACCCATGTGGCAGTTCGCTGCGTAACGCATCGCGAGCTGGAGGTTGTGCTCGATCTCGACCGCTTTGGTGATCGATCTCTCCATCTGCGTCTCGATTGTGGCGAGCTGTCGGGCAATACGGTCTTGCTCGGTCTTGAGGAGGTCGAGCGGTACGGCACCTGCGTAGTGCGCGCGAAGGAGTTGAGTGCGTTCGGTTAGCAAGCGGTCCTTCTGAGTGGTCAGTTCCCGGTGCGCCTGATCCACGGCTGCCTGACTATTCGACAACTCGGCCTGAACGAACGAACTGACCGATTCGTGCTGCTCGGGCGTCAGCTGTACGTCGCGGTACAGATCCTCCACCAGGCTCTCGGCGATGTCGATGGGGATCGCTTTTTGGTAGCAGTCATTTCGCTTCTGGTGGCGGCCGATACACATGAAGTAGGGGTAGATCCGACCTTGGCGGTTCTTGGCCATCGTCACCACGAGGCGGCTTCCGCAGCGGCAAAACACCGAGGACTTCAGGTAGTGCGGATGTTCGCGTTGCTTCTCGCCGCTCGCGTGCTCGCCCAGGACGACCTGAACTTGTTCCCACGTTTGCGGATCGATCAGGGGCTCGTGTCGTCCCGGATATGAAATCTCGCGGTAGACAACCTCGCCCTTGTAGTACGGGTTGCGCAGGAGCTTACTGAGTGAGTTGATTCTGATCGGTTGCCCTGGGCGGTTACGTGCGCCGCGTGAGGTGAACCCCTTGGCTTCGAGCGCCTCCGTTAATGTTCGGAGTGTCCAAGCGCCGGTGGCGTATTGCTGGTAGGCCCAGGTGATGAGCGGCCCTCGCTCGGGATCGATGTCAACCGTTCGGATCTCACGACCGTCGGCGTTGATGGCGGCGACGTTTCGGTATCCGAGGGGAGCGAGTCCCGGCGTTCCCCCCGTCCGTGCCTTCTGCTCCATGCCCTTGACGACCTCGGTAGCAAGGTTGCGCGAGTAGAACTCGGCGATGGAACTCATGATGCCGTGGAGCAGCATGCCCGACGCCGTCTCGTCAATGTTCTCAGTGCACGAGATCAGGCGCGCTCCTGCTTGCTGTATCCGCCAGGTGATCTCGACGTCGTCGCGTCGGTTCCGTGCCAGGCGGTCGAGCTTGTGGACGAAGACGTACTCGATGCCGTTCGTTTCGATGAAGTCGAGCATCTCCTTGAGTGCCGGCCGGTTGGCGGTGGACGTTCCTGACTCGCCACGTTCAACGAAGTCCCGCACGACCTCGCACTGGTAGGACTCGGCTTTGCGTTGGCATTGCTCGATCTGTGCAGGTATGGAGAACCCATCCCGCTCCCCGCCACGGGTTGCCTGATCGGCGGTCGAAACGCGCGCGTAGATGACGCCGCGTCGCGCATCCCCGGTTCCGTCCTGATCTGAGCGCGGATCGGTGGTCATGGTCATTGTTGATCTCCTGGAGTGCGGACCGGCGCTGCAGCGAGTTGTGTCGAACGAACCGCATGGTGGCGGCCCATGCAGCGCGGCGTCGCGTCGACGATGCCGATTTGATTGAGGCGAATGGTGATTGACCGCTCAGAGACCTGGAACAGGTCGGCGAGATCGTGGACGCTTTGGAGTCCCTGCATGTACGCGCGTTTGAGCAACACTCGGGGAACAAGTAGGCAGCCGGCGAAGTAGTCGGCGACGTACTCAGCGTGGTCGAGTTGGTGATCGCAGGTGATCGGCGGGTACAGGTAGTCGGTGTAGCCGTGATCGATGATGTGTTTGAACTCGTGGGCGGTCACGAAGCGCTGCCGGGTGAACCGCTGCTGTTGGTTGACTTCGATAACCCACTCCGTGCCATCCCAGTAGCACGCGCCGGAAAGCGGCGATGCGACGTGTTCGAGTCGGATCTTGGGGAGGCTCAGGATGACTTCCTCGGAGATGGGAGGCGCGTCGACGTGGTGCATCATGAGCAGATGTGAGGCCTGTAGTTCGGCGATGTGGAGGGCTTCGTCGATACTGAGTGGGCGGTGCGGCACGAGCTTGCGGAGACGTCGCAAGGCGCCTGCGTGATCGAGTGCGTTGTGTGGCATATCATTTCCCTCCCTTCATGATCTTTAGTGCTATTCGTCTTCGCCCGGTTGTGGTCCCGACGCGGCCCGGTCGTGGGTGGCGGCGATTCGCTCGATGTGGGTCTCGATCTCCGCGATGGCAGATGGCGGGAGATGCTTGAACTTCGCCTTGAGGTAGATCGCGGGTGTCGGCAGTTGGCTGCTGGGCAGCCACCCGGCCGCGGTGTACAGATCCGCCACGGGGATGTCGAGCACGTCGCCGATATGCTTGAGACTGTCGACAGTCGGGTTGGCGATGTCGCCGTTCTCAATACGGATGAGCGTGGACTTATTGATCCCGGCGCGGTCGGCGACGGTCTGGGCGCTCAGGTGCTGTGCGATACGTTCTTTTCGAACGAGGTGGCCGATGACACGGCGTTGTACATTGTTCATTGCGTGAATTTCCTTCTCTATCAATCAATTCTAATTGACACGGTGCATTGGTGCAATGAATTTAAGGTTCGCTTAACAACTTTCGGGGTCCGGGTCAGCTCGCCCTACCCCGTAAATACCCAGACGCCCGATTCGTGCGGGTAGGTGGCCACCGAGCCGCTGAGTTCGAGATCGCGGGCGTATCCATCGATATCCACCTTCACGTAACCGCGCAGGGACTCAGGGACGACGCGGTCGAGCAGTTCGTCGAGCCCGTAGTCGTCGAGCAGTTCGGTGGCGTAGTCGCGGAGCGTCGGGTAGTCGCCGAGGTAGTTGTCGGTGAAGTGCGCGAGGCCGTCGAGGTTGCCGTCCATGACATCGGCCCATGCGCTGAACGCCGGACCATGCTCGGCGATGCCGCGTGCGACGGCGCAGACCCAGTCGAGTTGGTCGTACTCGCCGAGGCGGAGGTATCCGAAGTTCTCGAAGTCGTGGATGGCGAACTCTTCGGCGCCGGGGACTGGCGAGCGCGCCAGCATCTTCTGGATGTCGGCGGCGACGGCGTCTGGTTCGCGGGCGGCGTCTAACCAGGTGCCGTGCAGGCGTCCGTCGACGTAGTCGGCCAGGCTGGCGACGTAGATGCGCGGCGGATCGTGGAGCCGATCGTGCTCCGGCGTGTGCGCTGGTTCTTGGGTCGGCGCGTATTTTGGTGGCTGTGGTTCGTGGTTCATGTGTCCTCCTTTCGATTGCGTTGGTGGTGAGTGGGCCCCCGAAGGGCGGACAGCACGGATGGTCGCGGCGGCAGGTGCCGGAGGATCATTCGTGCGCCCGCCGCTTCGGGGGAGTGAGGGCCGGGGCGACCGGCTTGCTCTTAGGTGGCCGGTCCGTCCGTGGCTTTGCGGCCACGGGCGGGACTCTTGGAAGACGTCGGCGGCGGCGCGGTGCCGAACAGCGCCGCGATGGCGTCGCGGCGGGCGGCGGCGTCGCGTTCGATGTCGGCGAGCGCCTCGTCGGCGCGGTTGGCGAGATCGTGGGCGTCCTTGGCTGCCGCGATGTGGGCGTCCAGGGCTGCGTTGATCTCGTCGGTGATGGTGCTGCCGCGCAGGTTGGCGATCAGAGCCAGCTGCGCGTGCACCGCGCCTTTGAGACGCACAGCAAGCGTCTTGACCCCTGCTTTGGGGTCGTCCGGTGCGGACATGGGGACCTCCTCGGTGGTGGTGCGGCTGGCGATCTCCTGTGAGATCGCGGGGTCAGCCGCATGGCACCGACGAGGCCTCGGCCCTGTCCGTTTGCGAACGGTTCAGGCAGCGGCGGGTTCGGGTCCGGCGCGCTGCTGATTGGCCCGCCGTTGACGTTCGGTTCGAATGCGAGCGGACGCGGCGGCGGCGAAGTCGGGATTGAGTTCGATGCCGAGCCAGTCACGCTTGAGGGTCTCGGCGGCGACGGCGGTCGTACCGGCGCCCATGAATGGGTCGAGCACGATGCCTGGTTCCGGTGGTGCCTCGCACTGGCACGTCGGGTGCAGGGCGCTTCTTACGGCGGTGGCTCCGAGACGCCGGATGACGTCGCGGCGCCACGGCAGTCGGCAGGTCTGACAGCGGGCTTCCGGGCAGCCGGCGGCGATGCAGCGTGCGGCGAGACGTTCTGGGAAGACGGCGTGATGCTTGCTGCCTCGGACGGAGCCGGGCGCGATGACCCAGACGTCGCCCGGGTTCTTGCCGAGAACGTGACCGACGCGGCCGTCCCGGCGCACGATGTCGAGGCCGACGGCGGTGTTGCTGTTGGGGCCGCGCCAGGCTTCGCGGGTCTTCCTCGCCGACTGTGCATCCGCGCTCGCGGCCGCGGCCGATCGGTGGGGTTGGCGGATGGCGTCGAGGTCGAAGAAGTACGTCGGGTGGCGAGCGAGGAGGTAGACGACTTCGTAGGTACAGGAGAGTCGGTCGCGGACACTGGAGGGCATCGGGTTGGGTTTGGCCCAGATGATCTTGTTGCGGATGATCCAGCCGTTTGCTTGCAGTGCGATGGCCAGCTTCTCCGGCGCCAGCAGCAGTGACTTCCGCTCAGCCCCGTCACGGGGGTGCGCGGAGTAGCTGTCGCCGAGGTTGAGCCAGACGGTGCCGGTGGGCACGAGGACCCGGGCGAGTTCGTCGAGCACCGCCACCAGACCCGTCACCCACTCGTCGACTGAGCTTTCGAGGCCGAGTTGCCCGGTGATGCCGTAGTCACGCAGGCGGAAGTACGGCGGGCTGGTGAGGACGGTGTCGATGGACGCATCCGGCAGGGATCGGAGCCGCGTGGTGGCATCGCCGATGAGGAGTTCGCGGCGCGGCAGCAGCGGTGACGGTGATGGCGATGCCGTCATAGGTCGCCTCCCTGCAGGATGAGCGCCGGCAGGTCACCGGGCGCCACGATGCGGAACAGGTCGCTCGGCAGGCGCGGGTCGCGGTCGATGGCTTCGGCGAGGGCTGATCGGCGGCGAGCGGCTCGTTCTGGTGTCGTGGCCGTCATGGACCAGATGACGAGGGGGAAGAAGCCGGTGCGTTCCTGTTCCTGGCCGCTGGCGCGGTAGTCGACGTACTGCTGGCATTTCTTGATGAGCGTCGGGATCGACTCCGTGCCGCGGTCGATCTCGATGAACCAGGCATCCTCGTATTCGGTGGTTTGGGTGACGAGGTACATGTCGGGACGGAGCGACTGCCCTGCCCCGCCGGGACCGGCGTAGCGGCGCGCAGCCGCGCCCTCGATGGCGAGTTCGGTGATCGTGACGTCCGGGTCGGTGTCGACGGCGGACTGCACGGCGACGCGGGCGTCCGCGATGGCCAGGCAGTGGTCGAGGAACCGCGTGGACGGATCAGGCGGCAACCGGTGCGCCGAAGTGTGGCCGCTGCGCATCGTGAGGATGCGCGCGCCCACGACGTCGACGTAGTGGGCCAGCGGACTACTCCCCGCCGTGATGCCACCGACGCGGCGATCGAGTTCGCCGAGCACCCGGAGCGAGCGCAACCGGGCGGCGGCGCGTCTGGCAGCGCGGGCGGCAGTCGCGTGCGAGGCGTGTCCTCGGAAGTGCAGGGCCTGGATCTGTTCGATCGTCAGGAACCGGTGCGCGGCCACGCTTTCGAGAATGGCGAGATCGCGATCGGACAGACGCTGGGCGATGGCGTCAACCTGCTTCTGATACGTCCGCTGACGGCCGGACGGGGTCTGGCGGATGGCGCGCGGGAGCGCGCCATCTTTCGGGCGGCGTGGCGGCCGTGATTGGCCTGGGACCGCCGATGACGGGGCGGCAGTCGGGTGCGCGATGGGGTGGTCGAGAGGGTGCCTCATGACGACGTTCCTCCTCGGCGGGAGCGGCGCGACGAGGCGTCGCCCTCGGCATCGTCGGCGCGGGTGTCGGCGTCGGGTCGCCCGTCATGGGTGCGGCGCGCACGGGTGCGCCGAGAGCCGGCGGCGGCGTCATCCTGGTCGTCTACGTGGTCGGGATTGGGGCCAGCAGCCGACGCGGTCTCGGGGTGGGATCGGCGGCGCCGGTTGCTCACCCGCTCAGTCGGTGGGTTAAGCAGTTCGGCGAAGCCCGCCTCAATGTCGCTCAGGGGTTGGCCGTAGCGAGACCGGGAGCGGGCGCGAATGTCTTCCGGGTCGGAGCAGCGCGGCGGTGGCGGCAACGTGCGGCCCGAGGCCCATGGTTGGACGGTGTTATCCCGGACCACCTGGGCGTAGATCTCGTACTTGCCGAGCGCGCTGAAGTCTTCTGGCGCGAGTAACGACTGCCCGGTGGCCATGGCGCGGGCGTCGGTGGCGCCGAGCTGGAAGACGATTCGCGAGCGGGCGTTGGCCTCGACGGCCGCCAGCATCGCGGGTGGCAGCTGGGTGCGGAACTGGTGCGCTAGGTGGAACCCGGCCCTCAGACTTCTGGCGGTGGCCAGCGCGTCAGCCAGGTCGGTGGGCAGGCGCAGATAGTCCTGCACCTCATCGATATAGATGCTCACCGGCGCGCGCTCGGTCTCGGGGATGGTGACGCGTTCGCGGATGGCTTGCCACAGCTCCCCGATGACGACGGCCGCCAGCAGTTGGACGTTCTCCGGCCCGAGTGTTCCGGCGTGCAGCGGCACCAGCAGGATCTTGTTGTCGGTGAGGACCTCGCGCACGTTGAAGCGGGGGCGGCGCTGGGAGAGGACCGCGCGCAGCGTTGGTGAGAGCAGCGGACGCACCTTGTTGGACAGCGGCCCGACGACGCGGGCGGCGGCGTCGGGGGAGAGGCTGTCGAACCAACTCCAGAACGGACCGGCGGCGAAAGGGTCGTCGCGCATGGCGTGCTGGGTCAGCGAGCGGCGCACCCCGGTGTTGGACAGCAGCAGCGGCAGCATGACCAGACTGGCGTCGTCGCGGCGCGCCAGGACCTCGAGGGCGTTGCGCAGGATGTCGGCCGAGCGCGGCCCCAGTCCGTCGCCGTGGAGCGCCCGGAACATCCCGTAGAGCGTGTCGGCTGTGACCTGCCAGCGCCGGCCCCGGCTGCCCGCCAGTGGATTGATGCCGACGGGTTCGGGATCGAGGGGGTCGAGCACGACGACGTCGTCGCGGCGCTCGGTCGGGATGCGGGCCAGGACGTCGGCGACCAAGTCCTTGGGCTCGATGACCACGACACCGCGTCCGGCAGCCATGTCCTGACAGATGAGCGAGAGCATGAGGGCGCTCTTGCCGACGCCGTTGGGACCAAGCATCCAGGTGTGGCGCATGGCATCGGTGATGCCGTAGCCGAGTTGTCCGCTCGCCCCCGGCGCCGTCGCCTCGGCGACGATCCGATCGCCGTCCTCAGCAAACCGAGCGGGACGGAGCGGTCGCGGATGCTGGGCGGGTTGTCCGGGCAGCGGCGGGTCGTGGGGCCCGGCGATGGGCCAGCCGAGGACGTGACTGACCTCGGCCACGTTCCAGGTCTGTGCCCTTCCCAGCCACCAGGCGGTCGTCTCCCCGCGGTTGAGCTTCTCCGCCTTGGCGGTGCCGATGGTGAGGCGCACGCCCGGGGCGTCGGCGGTGCCAAGGGCGCTGGCGACGCCGAGCAGCAAGGTGCGGCGACGCTCCGGGGTGGCGGCGGTGGCGCCGATCCGGACAGTGGCCGCGAAGGCGTGCTGCGCCAGCTTGGCGCCCAGAGCCGCTCGTTCCTCGTTCGAGGGTGTCCGGTCGATGCCGCGCACCAACTTGGCGGTGGTCGACTGCGTGGTGCTCGGCGGCGCGGGAGGCGCCGGTCGCGGCGTGCGGCGTTCGGCCAGGACGACCTGGAGGACCAGTTCCTCGCGCGGCGCCACGGCGGTCAGGGCCGTTAGGACCGAGCGCGCCGAGGCCGCCGGGTCGAAGGCCACCAGCGGACGCCGATCGGTCGAGAGTCGGATGGCCCGGGCCGTGTCGACGTCCTCGCGCTCGTCTGTCGGAAACGACGTCACGATGCTGCCGGTGGCGAGCTGCTCGATGGCGCGGCGGACGCCTGGAGCGTGGCGGGCCTGCGAGCCGATCACGTACTGCACGCCCGCGCTGTCGGCGCGCGCTTCCAGAATGAGGCGCGGGGCGTGCCGCTGCGCTGCGAAGTGCCGCAGGAGCGCCACGGCCGACGACTCCGGAAACGGCACCGGCCAGAACACTTCCTGCCAGACCAGCGTGTCAGGGCGAGCGGGACGCGTCTCAGTCATGCGACCCTCCGTCGTTCGGGCGGGGCTCGTCGCTGCCGTTCGGGTCGTCGAGCTGCGGCGGGGTCTTCGCCTGCGTGCCGCGCGCGGCGGCATCGGCAGCGGCAGCCCGCTCGGCCTCGGCCAGGGCCAAACTGATGACGGCCCGGCCAAGCTTGGCGATGTCCGGCTGGTCGCGGCGGATGCCCCGAACGCTGATCTGGCGGTGCCGAGCGCGTCCGCGTCGGCCGCCGCGCGGGGACTTGCCGGATGTTGAGTGGGGTGTTTTGGACATAGGGGTAGCCTCCTTTGAAATGAATTAGTTTGATTAATGGTGCGCAGATGCACCGCGCAATGTCCCTATTTAATGATGCTTTAATGCACCGGTCAATACCATAAGCTCATTGCACAACACCGAACGGAACCGACTGTCTCGGAGTCGAATTACTCCATTTTCACCAGCGATTTAGGCGCCAGCGATTGAATACAACGGCCGCAATCAAGAACGCGGCGACGACGCCGACAATGACGACCAACGGCACCCAAATCGCACGCATGATCTCGACGGCGAGGCTGAGCGCGATCGCCGCGGCGAGGACCAAGAAGCAGCCGCGGATGAATCGGCTGAACACGCCGGTCGACGCGCCGTCGCTCACGACGACTCCCTGGCGATCTCGCGCAGGATGCCCTGCTCGAAGCCGAACTGCTGGCACTCCAGCGCGAACCGCGCCTGATCCTCCGGGAAGCGACGCGCCAGCGCGTTGACTATGACCTGACCGAGCGTGTCGGCCTTGAGGAAGGCGTACTCCAGGGCGTCGGGGGAGAAGCCGTCGCGCTCTAGTTCGTCGAGGTGCCAGAGCGCCAGCGCGAACTCGTCCGGGAGCGAGAAGGTCAACTTGCGCTCAACGTGGGCCACGTCGTGGACGAACCGCCAGGCGTAGTTGGCCTCCGGCGAGATCAGGATGACGGCGTCGGAGTGCTGCGACGATACGGCGAGCGGGTGCCCCACGACGCTCGAAGCGAACACCGCCATACACAGGTCGGCGTAGATGGATGGGGCGTGGGCGCTCGGCGCCCATCTGAACCCCACGCGCTCCGCCGTTGCCTCGGCGCGTTCGTGGACCCAGGCGCTGAGCCGTGCCCGTGCGTCGTCGATCTCGCTGGTGAGGACGTAGTCGACTTGACGATCGGCGGCTGCAGCGGTCGCCTGTTCGGCGACGAGATCACGTCTGCCGGGCCAGCTGCCGTCCGGAGTCGTCTTCGGTGAGGTGGACACCTGCGGGGTCCTTCCGTGATCGTGATGTGGAATGGGTTCTGCGGCTCGACCCGGACTGGCTACGTCCGGGCGGCTGCTGTCCGGGGCTAGTCGACGAGGTTGCGCCATGACTGCCCCGCTGCCTCGTTCATGGCTCGCCGTGCGAGCCGAAACTCGTCTTCGACTTTCTGGTCGGCATCCCGAAGGGTCCGCTGCAACTGTTCGGCGCCGGATGTCGTGGCTGCCGGCCCGGTCGCCAGCAGACCGCTGAGAATGACGCACAGCAACCCGATCGCCAGGGCGACCGCAAAGATCGTCACGATTGCCCCTCCTGCGTTTCGAAGCGCCGGAGCCGGGCGCGGAGGATGCGGTCGTCTCCAGCAAGGGCATCCGCGAACTCACTCACCGCGCGGTGCGCCGCGGCCACGTGGCTAGCGAACTCACGTTCGACCTGTTCGCGGTCAGCGTCGGTCAAGACGTGCGCTGCCGGGTCGGGACAGCGCCGGCCCCGAAGGTGTAGGAACACAGCCGAGGCGCCGACGGCGACGCCGACGAGCCAACTGGACGTGCCGACCAAGAGCGCGGCGGTCACAGCGGGAACTCCGAACCGAAGTTGTGCTGGATGCGCTCGACCTTGGCGACGAACCCAACCTCGATGCGCGTGAGCACCGCGTCGAGCACCGGGTCGCCGTTGGCGAGCTGCTTGCGGTAGTTGTCGATGTCGACGGCCCGCTCCATGATCTTCCCTGTCAGGGCGGCTTCGGCGTCGACCCGAAGGCCCGTCAGGCGCGTCTCGCGCATCAACTGGGCGACTGCCTTCTTGTGGTTGCGCTCCTCACGCGACGGCACGATCGCCGACCCCGAGTTGCCCCACCGTTCCAGTTCACTCACCTGTTCGTTCCTCACCGTTCGTCGTGGTCAGCGGGTTGCCGACCGGTGAGACCAGACTGAGGGATGACCTAGCGGACTTCACTGACAGAAAACTGACACGATGAAGTAATGGCTGGCCCTACGACCGTCGACCCCATGCGAGCGGGACTGCGGGACGAGCTTCGCGCCGTGCGACGAGGCAATGGTCCGTACATCGAGCGACTGGCTCGACTCCCATGGCTGATCGACTGCCTTGGACAGGGCAGTGTGGAGCGCGCAGTTACTCGGCTCGAGGAACTCCGACAGCAGCACGGCATGAATCCCGAGGAACCGATCGGTGCGTTCTTCTGGCTCGCAGACCAGGGCTTGCTCGCGCACAGGCCGTCGCTGGAAGCCCGTCAGGTTGCCTACGAGACCCAGATCGGGTGGAACGCGAGGACTGTGCTGCGGCGAAGCGATGTCGGAATCGAGGTACTTGCGGGCCTAGCTCGAGATCTGACTGAGACGTCCCGTCCCGTCGGCATGTTCTGGCTCTTTCAGGGGTCAACGGCCACCGTCGTGCTGGACTTTTGGATGAACCGAGAGTCGTTCCGGAGCCCCGAGATTCTGGTCAACGACGACGTAGCCGACACCGCATTCGCGGTCGATGACTCCTCCGAGTCCGAGTGGGGCCACAGATGGCACAGCCGAGTCATCCTTGACGAACTTCCGATTTCGGTGAACGTTGAGCCCTATGAACTGTCGTTACGCGTTCGAGCAACGTGGGAGATGCCGATCTGGCCTGTTTGGCAGGTGACAGGGTGGACCGCTGATCCGCGATTCGCGGTCAGACTGCAGACGTTCCGACAGCGCGCTGCTGAGGCAGGTCTGATGCGCACCGGAGAAAATATTGACACAAATCCGCCAGCGTAAATGCCACGCACGCAAATACGTCGCCAATTAGGTCCCAACTCTGAGCAGTGCCATCGCCATCAAGACACCTTGTCAAGGTGTAATAGGATTGGGTCAGGTTTTGTTGAGCGAACGTGGGTCGTAGGTGCTGATCGTGAAAGGCACGCCCGGGGATCTGACGTCGCCAAAAATAACGCCTTTGACATTCCCAAGCGACATCGCACCCGGATCACGCATCGCAGCACTTGGGCCAGGTGGGGGGCATGTGCCGAGGTGGTCGGGGGTTGGTACACTACAGTGTCCGTATGCCTATAGTAAAGTGTCGGTGACTCGTGATTGGTCCAACCGTCGTGCGTTGGGAGTACTCCGCAGTTATGGACGCGCTCGACATGGCGTCGTCCTACTGCATGGATATCTTGTCGCTCCCTACCAGTGAGTCGCGTGCGGACGGTCTCGAAGAGGCGGCAAGTGCGGTCAACAGCGTTCTAACGTCGGCCCTCGATAATTTTGAGATGTCTGCCAACAGCAGCGGCACCGGCTCCAGATTCGGCTGGAGCGTGAACCCGATTTCCGGCAGGACGAATGTCTTGGCGGGATTGTACGACTGCGGAATCTCAATAGTTCGAACTAACAAGAATCAAGACACTGTCTTCGCTGCTATCTCGGTGCCAGTTATGGGCCGGATTTACGGATCTGACGGCACAATCATAATCAAGCGTACTCGCGATTCCTCAACCGGCCACATTGTGGAGCGCGTCTTCGAGGCGCGAAAGACGATTGAAGCTGCGGGCCCCGATGCCGACTCGCTTTCGACAGGGTGCTACGTATATGACGCGGTGCTCTATCTCGAGGGAAGAACCTCTGGATTGGCAAACAACGCCGAATCTCCAGTCGACCGCACTGCAGTCTCGTTTATATTAGATCAGTAAGCCATCGTCACCTTCGTATAAAGATAGAGTGCCGCTTTACCTTACTAGTAAGCTATACATTCTTGTGATATACTAAGACGAGTTTATGAACTGCTATCTTTTCGACATCGATGGAACAATCATAGCCTCGGCTGAGGGGCATAAGGACTCTTTCGCAGTCGCATTTAATCAGGTCGTCAATGTTGATGTCTCGATCCACGAGGTCGAATTTTCCGGGTGTACAGATTTCGAAATTATTCAGCGCTTGGCGACAAGCCACTCAATTGAACTCAGCCGGGATAACCTGGTGAAGATCGAGAATACAATGACGCGGTACTACGCAAGCGTGTCCCGAAATATCGAAATTGAACCGGTGCGTGGAACCGAGGAAACGCTACTAAGGCTTCGTGATGCTGGACACAGAATCGAACTATTGTCAGGCAATTTGCGCGAAATAGCACACGCCAAGCTAGAAAAGGCCGGCCTATGGCATCTGTTCGACTCAGGCACATTCGGCGATTACGCGCCGAACCGAAACGATCTAGTCAAGTCGGCCATAAGCGGCCGAGCAGATCGCAACTTTAACGAGCGATTCGTAGTAGGAGACACTCCGAAGGACGTTGTCGCAGCCGTAACGAACGGGCTGAGTGCTATCGCGGTCTTAACAGGGGGCTACGACGAGAAAACGCTGGTCGATTCTGGCGCTAGTGTAGTCCTTGACTCGGTCGCAGATCTTATAAGTCTCGATTTGCAACCCTCGAGTGCAGCTGCCATAGCTGCCTGACGGTAGCGATTCCAGGCACAAGCACCAATGAAATGTACCCAATATACCAGCCTGAGTCCTTAGACAGAAATAGTCCATAAATGGCAAGTCCTGTCAAGATAAGAAGGACTTGGCTATAGGTGAGCGTTCGCCAGAAATAGCCAGTGTTTATGCTGTTGTACTGTTTTACGTATACCGATTCGAGGTTCTGTGCCAGATCTTCGGCTTCTTCGAGTATCAACGCTAGATCGTGAACCGGTAGTGTGACAGCCTGACGGGCTGATGCTAGACGCAGTGCGGCGAGAGCCCAGCTAGTCTCCCACGAGTCGTGATACCAACTACCGTCGAGTCTTCGCCCGTCGTTGAACAAATCATCGATGCATGCTGCCACCCTGGCCGCATGTGCCGGATGAGTGCTCCCAGACAGTCCGATAAGTGCGGAGCAATACTCAACGAAGTTCGCTTTAGTGACGTCTACACTGCCAAGCCATGCGGCCAGCTCATCGCACTGTAGACGAAAGTCCGTACTGGCATCCAGGGCGATAGAAAGCGCAGACGACACTTGACCTAGGCAATAAGGCGTCGCCGGGTGAATTCTATGGATCTGTAGGAGAGAAACCCACAACGAGATATTCGAAGAATTTGGTTGAGTAGACGTCAGAGTAATTACGAGTTGCGCTGCGTGATGGGGCTTCAAATGGGGATCGGGCGTGATGAGTGCCAAGTAGTTCGTAGCTCGGTCAACCCACTCACGAACGGCGGAAATGCGCGACTCATGCAAGGCAATTACCGCCATTGCTGTGTCCCAGACTGTTTCCATACGTCCCGCTGGTGCGGATGACATTATGTGACTTGCCGCGCGTGAAAACTCGTCTGTTTCTACCCACGCCGGCCGCCACGTCCGGATTGTTTTCACTGCGATCGCAGAATAAGCCGGACTGTCATTGCCAAATCCCCCGGAAGAGAGTTGCGACGAGATTAGCCACTCTATCGACTGATGTATTCGTGGATCAGTGTGTTCGTCAACTGGAGACTCGACAGTATAGTCAGCTAGCTGGCGCCGCACATGATTCACCAGACTTCGGGCATCATCAGCCATGCGAAGTATCTTCGTTCGCTAGTCCCAGTGATCTAACCCACGCGTCAGAGCCGTCGGCGTACAAAGACTCGATATTCAAAGACTGAGCTGATTCGATGTTGGTTAGATCGTCGTCAACAAAGATCACCGATTCAACCGGAGCGTTCACAATCTCAAGTAGTTCCACGAAATACCTCTCATCCGGCTTTCGGTAACCCATTTCAGAGGAACACGCGATGTAGTCGATCTTACGAAACCACGCAAACTTTCGATTCCAGATATCAAGCCATGGGGCATAGTGGTTTGTTGCAAGAACCGTTCTACCGCCGGTGCTGGAGAAACTCCTGAGTGCACTGATGCCGAGGTTGATCTCGGTAAACCCGCCCAAGAACTGAGAACGAATATCTTCGGGTTTTAATCGAGTGATAAGCGAGAGTGCTCCCCAAACCTCATTCTCAGATAAGTGTCCGGTTTCGAATGGCGTCCGAAGTTCGGCAAGCCATCGATGCCTGGCCGCAGCTGCCAATTGCTCGTCGCCACGCGCGATGTTGCGCCAGAAGTTTCCACGGGTCGGATCGTGGAGCAACACGCCGCCGAGATCTATCGCTAAGATCGGATGTCTCACGCGGAGCAGGCCTCCTGCAAGTTGTGCCGGATTTCGCGAATCAACGCCAGTTTGACTTCTCGTAACGCAACAGATTCGCTCCGCGACTCTATCCAGTTGAGGGCGCTCTGGCAGTTCTTTACCATCTCTGATGGCGATGCCGAAAAAGCCAAACTGTGAACGAGATCGCCGCCATCCACGGCCCTGCTCTCGAATCGCCGAGACGGTTCGCGAAAGTTTGGTCTGCCGAGAGTTCTTTCCTCGACTAGGCATAGTAGCGACTCAACGACTCCGGTCATTCTGCATCGAGCGTTGAGGAACTCTCGTCGTCGGAGCTGAATGGCCACGTTCGACAAATGGTAGAGTGCACCGTCTAGCGTGTTCTCGATACTCGAGCTCGCAGAAGACGCTCTATCAAGCGTGTTGTTCCGAACCACATTATCGTGATCCTTCAAGATTCCGTCTACCGAGTAGAACAAGGTAGGCCACCGTCGGATATCATCTTCACGCGACCGATCGAGGACGCTAAAATCTACGCCGATTGCGTTGACAATGGAATGAAACTTGGTGAGGCCGTTCCAGTACACAACCTGGGGTTCTAAATCGCAAGCAGCGAGGAGCTGGATAACGTACTCTCGATCCCAATCATCTATGTTGCTAGTGAATATGAAGTAGTCCAAATCGGAAAATTGGTCACCATTTAGGATTGATTGTGAGCCAACAATAAGCGCGGACGATACTTCGGTCATGTTAAGAATCGAAGTTCGGATTCTGGCATCGATCTCGAGCCGACTGATGGGAGCAGTCACTTTGCATATCCTTTGGCCACGGCCGACTCGTATAGTTTTGATTTGACGGCTGAAAGCACTGCGATGGACGTGTCCTCTGAGGAGCGCGGGAAGTCGAGAAAAAACGGCCAGTCATCATCATGCCAGTACGCACCCCCAAATCTTACGGGTCCGCTATAGCGAGGGATGGCATGGAAATGGACCGAAGGATCATGCTGCATGGACGCGACGTAGTTGAAATGCGCCGGCCGGAAAGCATGGGAGACGACCGATTCGAAAGCCGATACTGCCCTTTGGAAGTCGCGCATCTCGGCGCGTTTGAGATCTGGTATTTTGGGCGCACTTCGCTTCAACAGAAGTGCGCAGCTTCCAATTGTGATTTGGCGTGGTCTAACTGCGACGATCCAGTGTCTGGTCTCGAGGAGCCTGGTCTCGTCTAGGCGGAACCGGTTCCAGTGCGAAAGATCGGTCAGCGTGGACTCCTGGTGTCGTCTAGCAGGGGATTGCAGGGATGCTACCTGACGATCATTGTCTATGACTGTCCTTCTCATGGACGATAGTTACAACCACCCTGCTCGCACGAGTGGAGCGAGCTACCAAAGCGTGCTTGTTCCGGCGCATGCAGTTGGACGCTCCTCGCACGTGGCAATGACGCAAACCGGGCGGCTCGCTCGTGATGCGTGCCTGGGTGTTCTTGTGTTCGATCGTCTGGCCGGGCAAGTGTTCTGGTTGGGCCTTCTGTCCATGCGGGCCCGGCAGGGCCAAGTCGGCGACCAGCTCCGCCTTACGGCTGCGAGGGGTATGGTTTCACGTCCCTGGTTCAACGTGTCGGGCTCAGTAGGCAGTAGATGTTGGGTTCATTATCATGGAGGCTTCCGTCATGCAGGCGATCCTGTGCGGAAATTCATCATGCGTGTACGTGAAACGGCGGGTGCCGTGGATCGGGACTCCAGTGCTGAGTCGGAGGGCCGTCACAGGCAATCAACAGGCACCGAAGTAGTCAAGTCCAGCCGGGTCTCATTCACTGTCGTGTCGTCGTGTACCGCATCGCTGGCGTACTAACCCATACGAAAACTACCCCGCTCCTTTGCATGACCCACCCGTCGTGCGAAACAACGACCGACCGCTCGGGCACTGTCGGCGGCATGTGCTCAATGTTGGTCTTGTGGCTGCTGACGAAGAAGTCAAGCACGTTGACGTAGTCGATGTTGGTGTCGCTGTAATCCAGCTCGATGTCGACATTGCGGGTTGGTTGTTCCATGTCGAGATGCAGCAGGTGTCCGTGCTGGAACAGCATGACTCGGTATGTGTAGGCGATCGTGACGGCTTGGCCAGCGTCGACGAGGTCTTTGCCGATGGCTGCGGTGAACATCTGTCCGCGTTTGCGGGTAGACCGCTTGATTGTGCGCTGTTCGCCGTTGACGCTGAACTGGGCCAGTTCGAACGCCTCGGTGGAGCCGGCGTCGATGGCGCCCTGTGGCCGGAAGAACCATGCCGACATGGCGCCGAGTTCGCTAACGAGTTCGCGGTAGTCCTCCCGATCGGAGACGACGGCGAATCGTCGGACGGCGTGTTTCGGAACCGTGGTGTACTCCCAGCGGATCGTGGCGATGTACGCCGGGATACGAGATTTGCTCGTGGCCGTATCCATCGAAAGGCGGACGGAGATCTTGGCGTCGTGCCAGCGCTCTTCCGCAGTGATGGCCTGGTCCCGGACGTCTTCGTAGACTTCCTCGGCAAACTCTGCGTCACCGAGACGCAGGGCAAGGCTGTTCGTGGTGATGCGGTCGAGCATGTCGGGTGTGGCGACGCGGGCGAGATCCTCGGCGTCGAAGGCGAATCCCTTGATGACTGATTCCCGGAAGGCTGACACGTTGGCCTTCAGGAGCCGGTCAAGCCGGGCGTCGTTTCGCTCGTCGTCACTCTTGCTGAGCAGGTGGTCGATGACGATGCCGAGCGCGGCGGCGATGAGAAGGGCATCACCAACGCCAAATACGAAGTTCGAGAGCTTGTCGTCGTCCAGGAACCACACGCTGGTAGCCATCAGCGCGAGCCCGGCGAAACTAAGACTGACGGCAATGAGTGCCAGCTTGATGGTGTGAATTCGTTCGAACGGGTCACGCATGAATATAGTTAGTATAGCAAACGAAAGCGTTGTGGCCCAGACTATTTCGCATCAAACGGTTGGTGGCCAGGGGTGCTGTGTAGAGACGAAGTCAGGCGATGCAACAGCCGTCGCCACGACACGGATGGAGTGGCAGTGGCCTTCCAGATCACATGCCGAAGGATGTCTGGATGGATCGACCTTTGAGCACGTCGTTGTGGTTAGGTGGCGCGACCACTCCACCTAGATACCGGTTGGTGTCCCCCGCGCGGCGATGGTCGACTGGATCGACACCAAGGGTGGGTACGCCTACGTCGAGGGTCCGTTTTCGCGAGCCGACGTTCATACCGTGCACCGGTCGGGCCGCGCCGCCGCGTATATCAAGACTGAGCCGAATCGGGACGGCACCGACAATCTGCTCGCTCTGGCAGTAGTAATATCAAGAACCCCTGGGCGTGTACACGACGCCCAGGGGTTCTTGACTGCTTGTGGTGACGCACGAGGCTCAGATCAAGCCACCGCCGCCACCGAGGAAACCGCCTCCGCCGCCCATAGCTCCACCTCCCCACCAGATAGGGTGTCCAATTCGCCGACCCCAGGCACCGCCCGGTCTCGGTCGGACCAATGTACCAGGATTCATAGACATGGGATTCAACGTCTCTGGATTGATGGTCATGGGACGTATGGGGTTGGTGGTGTGCCTGCCCCGTCCAAGTCGCCTGTCTCGCCGGCGACCCGTGAGTTCGGTCTTCGGGTGCTTGCGCGGCGAACCGAACTCGGGCTCAGTCAGGAGAAGGCCGCAGAGCGATGCGGGCTGCACTGGACTTACCTCGGTCAGGTGGAGCGCGGACGCCGCAATCTGACACTGCACAACATTCTGAAGATCGCCGCCGGACTCGACACTGTGCCCGGTGAGCTGGTCGACGGACTTGAGGTACCAACCGACTGAGCGCGAAGTGGTTCGAATCTCCTAGTTGGCGTGTGCGTAACCCAGACTGTCCTCCGGCTGGATGAAATTGCCGGATTCTGCGGCGAGGCTCGCCCGTCGGCTCTCTCGAGCGGCGGGATGTCCGTAATGTCTGGACGCCTGGGCGCGACGCCAACCCCAAGCGGACGAGTGCCTGTCGGTGGTGCCGCATACGGTTACATAGAACGAGAATTGAGGAGCGCGCGATGCAACGCAGTGTTCAGTACTGGCGGATCGTCGATGTCGATGGTGCTTCACTCTCGGGTCGATTCCCTGCGAGGCAGGTGACGCGAGTGCTCCGCGAGGCTCAGGAAGCGGGACTGGATCGTCATCTCGCGTGCCGAGATGGAATGGTGCTGATCGCTCACGCAGAGGAGCGAAACGAGCGACGTCCCATGGTCGTGCTAGACAAGGTGCGCCGAGAGAACCTGCCCAGCATCGGCGACCGCAGCGGTACACGGAAACCCATTGGGCTCGCCAGCGGCGAAGGTTTACTTGAACCGACCTACTGCATGTTCGGTGAGAACAACGTCGTCGCCATGCTGACGAGTGGGGACGGGCCGAGAGCGAAGCGGCTGTGCGACTACCTGTCGGCCAAGCTATCGATCGAAGTCGGCGTTGACCCTGTCTTGACGCAGGATCTGGATCAGGTGCTCGACGAGATGCGCTTTTCGTCGATCGAGGTGGCCATCCCCGCCGAGCGGATCGATCGTGACCTGGTCGGCGGCGATTGGGTCGAGACTCTCGCTGCGAGTCGCGCACTTGCGCAGAATGGGGGTGTGGTCCACGTCGGTATGGCCGTCGGTCGCAGAGGGAGTCGATCTTTCAAAGAGACGATCCGTCAACGCATCCGGGAACTCACGAGCCAGCTCCGCGGATCATCTGGGTTGTCTGAGATGCAATCGGCTCGCGTGACCGGCACAATCCGCGGGCAACAGCGGACGGTAGACCTTTTGGCCGATCGATTCGTTGAGAAGGTCGATGTCGATGCTGACCGACTGGCCGATCCCGCTGAATCGGTGGCGTATGCCCGTCAGGTGTTGGGCAAAGCCCTCCGCGACAGGAGCGACTACCTCAGCAGGGTCGTACCCATAGTCGATCAGACGCCGAGCGGCCACCGTGCGCAGTTTGTCGAAAACCAGGACGATGGCCAGCCCGCATAAGACGCCGCTCTTCCGCTTCGGCCCGGTGCGGAAACTGCAGCACTCATGGGTTCGTCACCGGTGGGCGGACCTGCTAGTCGCGCTTCTCATCATCGCCGCTTGGTTACTTGCCGGAAAACAGGAGTGGATTCCCCTGGGACTGGAGGATGTCGCGCCCCCGCAGCGTCTAGCCACCTACCAGGTGATTGCGACGATCGCCGGGACGATGGCTGGGTTCACGCTCACGAGCGTTTCCGTACTCGTCAACCTTCTGCGTACGCCGATGTCCACCATCGATCGGCTCCTGCCCGATAGCGATAAGGGGCGCGTCGGGAATGCTGTCATTGGAGTACTTCCCAGTCTCGCCTTGCTGTTTGCGAGCGCACTTGTGGGCATACTCGGGGACTCATCGACCTTCCGGGGCCATTGGTGGATTCAGGCGTTTGTCGGAACGGCGCTGCTGCTTTCGGTACTCGCACTGGCGCGAGTCATATGGGTGCTGCGGCGCCTGCTGGATACATCGACGATGTCGTAGCGACAATCCGCCGTCGAGCGAACCTCACCACCAGCGGCGACCGCGAACCTTGACCTCGCGGACCTGCACCTCGTCGGGACGAAGTGGTCGGTCGACCTGCGGACGTACTCGGGCGGGGGTGATTCGCTCCAGTTCGTGCTCACGCCGAAGGATGTCCGCGAGGGCCGATTGGGTGTCAGGGAGTGCCTCGATAGCTCGAACCAGCAGGAGGTCGAGCCGGCGCGCTTCGTCCTCAGCCGCGCGCCGGCGTTCGTCAGCGGTGACCGATCGGAACCCGCACCACTGACGGAGAAGCTCCAGGCGCGGGCGCGTCGACTCCAAATACACCTGCCACTCGAACTGCGGGTCCGATCGATCTCGTCCGTGGATCTTGCTGCCACCCCAGGAGCGCCCGTGGCGGCACTTCTCTCGCGCGTCTGCCTCTTCTGCGATCACCAGGTCGAGCACGGGTTGGGGATCGCGACGGCACATCAGCTCAGCTGCGATCAGCGCTCCCTCTGGCGACAGAGTCAGATCGCCCTCGATCATGCAGGAGAAGCACTGGCGTGCAACGTCATCAACGGGAACGCCGATCAGGTCGGCGAAGCTGGCCTCGTCATGAACGGTAACCGCGCACCGGACCGGTCGATACTCTAATGTGGCGACGCTTTCGGGAACGAGTGTCTCGAACACGTCATCGAGGGCGTATTGCTCGACGTCGTGAAGGTCGAAGTCGCCGAGCCGTTCCCAGTTGCTCATCCGCATGTCGAACGCCTCGACGTTCTCCCAGGCGGTGCGTAATCGAGCGACGGGCACCGTCTCTGTCCGGCTATCTTCGACAAACCGGATCTCGCAGCGCTGCTTACGGCCGTCAGTCGTGATCGCGAGAACCTCGACCTCCTGCGAGGCTGCCCGGTCGTTCTTGCGGTAGACCCAATGTTCACCGGGGCTCGGTGCGATCGACATTCCCGGAGGGTAGCGATGGCCGATAGCGCGATCTGTCGGCCGTTCGGGTGAATTTCGTTAGTGAGATTCGGGCCGGGACGATGGAACTGTGACGGATACAGCGGCGTTGGGTCGACTGATTGCCAGATGTCATGGGACGCAGCAGCCCAGAGGGAAGCGAGTGTGAGTCTGATCTGGTGTGTCCTCAGAAGATCCCAGTTTCAGCTATGCGAGGACGTGTGGTGCTGTACACCCAGTGGCATGAAGATCACAGCCGACCTCAGTGACGTGCGAATCGAACTCAAGAATAACGGGATCACGCTCCACATAGCGGACAACAGCGGTAAACACGTTGGGAACCTCCGTATCGGACAGGCCACGGGCGAATGGATGAACGGCAAGACCCGCCCAGGCAACGGCGTGCAGTTTAAGATCTCGGAGCTCGTTGAGCTGCTTAACAACTGGGAGTGACGACGACGGCCTGCCCTCGATTTTGTGAGAGGACAGGCCGGCGGCGGGCATTTCGAGCCCGAAGTGGGAACTACGGGATCGCAGCAAACCCTGGAGACCGGGGTAACTCCACCAGGATGCGGTCGCGCGGATATGTCGATGTCAGCAGATCGACGATGAACCCCGCTATGCCGCCCCGGTGGTAGAGGTAGAGCGCCTCGCGAAAGTCGACATACAGGACTGGCCACGCTTCGGGATCGTCGCCGACCCGGTGCCAGAATCCGTATGCCCCGCTTGCTCCGCCACCCCACGGGGTGAATCCCGCGGGTATCGCGGCGGCGTTAACCGGCGACTCAGAGCCGTCAGGTTCCACCCAGGTCTGATGATCTTCTACGACGAACTCGCGCACTTCACCGAACACCTCAAGCGCGGCCGGACCCTCGCTGAAGAGATCCTCTCCACCCGCGCCGCCCGGAACCCACACGGTGACCTCGTCGCCGAACAGTCCGGCGCCGTACGTCTCCACGATTAATTTGTAGTCCAAGGGAAGCGTAAGCCCGAGGCGGTCTTCGACGTCGGCCCACTGGACAGCGGCACCGGCTGACGGCGGGGCTACCAGGTCGACAAGACGCTGGAATGCTCCAGTTGTCACTGCTACTCCTAGACGTTCGGGATGACGCGCGAGATGTTGAGTCCGCAGCCCACCGCGCGGATGACGATGCGCTCGGGCACGACCGAACGTCCATACACAGGTATGACGGTGTAGTCGACCTTGCCGCCTCCGCAGGTCTTCAGCGCCCGGTAGACATGATTCTCGACCTGGGACATTCTAGCGTTTGCGCTCCTTGTGATTGCCATGATGTTGCGAGCATCGCCCCCGAGGCCGCCGAGGCGGTTCGCGAGCAGGTGACCGCGAATGTTGAACTTCCCGCCGTAGCCTCGAGGCGTGATTCGGGGAACGGAGGGTGTTCCCTGGTCCCGCATGCCAGCAGATAGGCGACCGCTGATACCCGAAGCACGCCCACGTTCAAGGGAGAACAGTGAGGCTGTCCCGCCGTCGCGGAAGCGGACCTCGCGCGATCCGATGGAGTTCGTTCGGTCGCTGACAACGTTGGAGCCGGGCCGGTACTGCTGAGGCGCCGGGAATCCTGGCGTCGGGTTCGTCTGTCGCGGGGGAGGCGGCGTTTGGCGCGGCGGCGGTGCGTTTCGCTCACCAGGTCCAGTCGGTGGACGAACATCGCCGAGGCGGCCCTGGGACTTACAACGGGACAGTTCTCCGTTGAGCGCGCTGCGCTGTGCGACGAGGCGCGACTTCCACGAGTTGTAGTAGGCAACCTGCCCCGGGTTGCCGCCACCCCGAGCGTTGATGGCGCCGACTTGGCTGTTGTAGGTGTTGGTTTCGCGTGCATAGGCGTCGAGCCGTGACGGCAGCGTGTCGCAGTTGGTCGCGGCGTGCGCTGGAGCGACGGCGGACGGTGTCGCATGGAGCCCCGCAGCAAGCAATGCGGCAAACAGCAACAGGATGACGAGAGATCGGACTCTGAGCATTTGTTCCCCCGAGTAGTGATCGTAAGCGCTGGAGTGTCAGCGGCGATCTACATAATGCTGGGGAACGAGTCGACCCGGGACTTCTTGTCTACAGTTTGACCGACCACCGTACGTACGTGGATATCGGACTGCGTTGAAGTAGGAGTAACCGCACGCTGGTGGGCGGTCCGCGACTCGCGTCTACCTCGTCGATCATCGTCAGCAAACGCCCGGCGACCAGAAGTCTGACCCCCGCTGGGGTTCTCCCTGAACGGCAGGTTACTCGCAGTACCGTTATCATAGGCGCCGGGCCGACCAGCCGACATATCACCCAACTGCCGTCTACGTCTTGAATTTTTCAGAATTTCATTCTCTCAACCGATTTTGCGCAGCCATATGCGAAGTCGCGACTGGCTGTCTTCGAGACGCCTTAGCATAGAAATACCCGACCGCGTAGACAATGTCGATTATTTATCTTGAAGGCGATTCGGGAGATTCGAATGGACAGCCACACATCGATACCTGCACCGGACCCTGCAGTATTTGTCGGACTCGTACCCGTTGAACACGACGAATTGCAAGGCGGTGAACCCGACGGCTTGGCTGGCTCGCTGGGCTTGCAAATGGTCTATATGGCGCTCGGCGAACGAGGCGTCTGCGAGACCGGCCAGAACGGAGGCATCCCCCTACAACGTTACGTACGAGCGTTCTGGCCACAGTCAGGCCCTCAGCCATGGTGCGCATTCTTCGTTTCGTGGTGCTACCTGCGAACAGGCAACAGACGGCCTCCTTGGGCAAACCCCGGACTTGTAAGCTCCGTACGCACTTGGGCACGCTCCGCCGGCATGCTTCATTCGCGGCCCAAACAGGGCGACATGTTTGGTACAGGTTCGACACACATGGGTCTCGTCCGTGGCGTTAACAACAACGGCACTTTCGTCACACTCGAGGGCAACACATCTACCGGCTGCGTCACAGGGTTTGTCCGTTCCGCTTCGACCTGCTGGTTTGCGACGCCGCGGTAATCAGCACCAGTCACCGTAGCACGACGTGACAAGAAGAAGGCTCACTCCTCAATCGCTACCAACTGTCGCCGATCGGCGACCTTTCGCGAGAGGACTATAGAATGTCATGGACTCAGACTAAGCAGGTAATCGGCGTCGGTCTGCAGGCGCAGCGATTCCGTCCTGTGCAGACCGCTGAACTCGAGTCTGCTCAACTTATTGCGCACGCTTCGGGCACGGTTTTGGAAAGAGCACTCAATGGAGTCGCCCAGAATCCAGACTGGATCGAAGTTGGAACCCAATTGAACCAACTTCGAACGCGCGCCTACGTATCGCTCTATGTGCGACGAGATACGAGTGACTTGGAGATGGTGCCCGTCTATGGATGGAGCGGGGGCCTAGGTCTGCAGACAGTTGAGCAACACCTCGACTGGGTTCACAGCGTAACGAGCAGGCTCTCAGGGGCTCTAGGCCGGTTCACGTTGTCACCTCCAGTAGAAGAGGTGATTTCCAAAGGAATAGCGTCGACACCTCCGCTGCTTCAGTCGCTAGCCAGCGTTGTGCTCGATCTCAACAAGTCACGAATGCCGAACACCACAATGCTGGCGGTCGATTCTGATGGTCTATCAACCGAGATTCGAGAGCGATTCAATACAGCGGGAGTGTATCGCAGCAGCGCGAATCCTCTCACGCTCAACCGACCCCTAACCTACGCTGCGGTAGTAGATGGTGCCAGCCTCAGTGTTCACGGACATAACGATTGGTTTTCACTGGATCTGCCTGAGCTGAGTCGCTCGCTGCCATTTCTGTACCAGAATCTCTGAATTCCAACGAGTGCAAACTCCAATTTCAAAGCCTCCTCATGTCAATCCGACAGCAGACACCCCGATCTCCCTCCGCTTCGAGAGATTAGACATGCCGAAGTCAGTGAAGGCTGGTCTACTACGAATAGTTAAAGACAATGTCAGGTTCTGGTTGGTTACGGAAAGCGTTGAACTCTAGTCTCGAAGAATCCTTGCTTTGCAATCTGATTGCCGAGGGTAGCTTGCGCATCGTGTTGAATGTCCACTGGAACCGCGAGTCCACAGTCGTTACAGAATTTTGTATACGCACCTACAGCATGTCCGTTCGGGCAACCAATTGCGCCGTGAGATTGCGACCATCGGGGACCATTGAGTTCGCCCCATACGACCGGGGCCTGCTGTGGAGACACTTTAAGGCCAATCGAAACACCACACCAAGGGCAGAACATTGCATTCACCGGGACGGCGTGATGATTTACGCACTTGCTCCCCTGATTCGAGACTCCGGTTATTTGCATAGAGCGTCCTTCCACTAAGTGAGTTGATGAGAAGGTTGCTCACGGAGGCGGATCGAAGCCGATGTGCACATGGTTGCCATGACCCCCGATCGAAGGTATCCGGCGCCCGTTGTCATATGCCCCAAGAGGATCGTAGAAAAGCTCGCAGACGCCCATCCTGTTCTGGGCATGCCTTTCGTAGGCCCTGAAGAATCGCGCCATTCCTTGTGCTGATCCAGCAACATCGATTGCCCTGCCGACGTAATGCAACGAATTAGGCGTGTGCGTGCCATTTCTCTCGGCGGTCACACGCAGACCGCATTCTGCCGCAGTGCGCCGTATGTTCTGCCGCTTGACTTCTAGTGTGGCATTCTTGAACTGCTCTCCAGCCACTGTGTTCTCCTGTCACTGACATCAGTGACTGCGATTTTAGTACGATAGGTATCAGCCTTGGCGGTTTTCGGAAATCTCGGTGATTCGAAAGGGTTAGAAATGCTAACAGTTCCTGGTTCCGTTTGCCTACAGCGGCGGGAATCGTGCCGGTCTTGGCTATGGGTGATGCGAGCAGACAAGCACATGACGCGGGAGGACGTGCCGATCCCGATCGTTGGGAAGGGCCTGCTGTACGAACTCAAGCGTGTCGATGGAACGTGGCGGATCTACGACATCGGCAGCAATGTCGTGCGTCCGACGCCCCCGCGACGGTAGGGATACACGCGATGGACTGGCACGCTCCGTGGCTGGTGCCGTCGTCTCCGAACATGGAGAACACTCAACGGTGGACGAGCTGATCTCCGCGGCGCGGACGGTGGTCGCCGGCGGGTCGCGCGATGACGTCGTTGCAGCGGCACACTAGCACGTGGAACCAGGCACAAGAGCCGAGGTGCTTCGATTCTCTGAGGGCTCGAGCGAGGCTGAACGACGCTCCTCACCGGTCTACGAGGTATTACGCCTGACGTACCGTTCCGGGTACTCGCCTGACGAGATTGCCGAGGCAGAGGAATGCCTGGGGCTACTGATCCTGTCGGAGTGGACTGAGTACCTGACGGGGCAAAGCGTGTTCGTGGGCGGCTGGCTCGAGACGGTATTTCACTATGGTCTGTTCTCCCCGAAAGACATTGCCGAGGTAACCAATGCCTTCTTGGAGTGGGTGCCGTCGAGGGGGTCATTTTGATTGCCGACGATAGAAGCGTGAGTTGGCTTCAGCTTGACACCGGTAAAGAAAACGATGGCCCTGTTTTGCTGGCCTACTAGTCTGCTGCTGAGTGAAGCGAAACGAATGTCAGTGCAACGGTATCCAGGAACTGATCGCCAGAATTGAGAACCGCAGTTTCGAGTTCGATGATTACGCACCGGACTACCGTTCATGAAGGGACTCGCCCCGTTCGGGGTGCCTACTCAGGGAGGTATCAAGAGAGCTCCTGTCCGCCAATCGGACGACCGACGTTCCGGCCAATCCGCATATGAACGAGTCGTCGGGCATCCGCGAAGCGTACGTAGTCGCTCTGTGTTAGGGTGCCGAACGCGGCGGAAACTGGGGAGGTTCCGCAACTTACATCCGGAGGGGAAAGCAATGGCGCGACAAACAGTCGTAAAGGTCACTGACGATATAGACGGCAAAGAGTTGGATAGCGCGGTGACCGTCACGTTCGGGTTGGACGGTAAGCAATACGAGTTTGATACGTCGCCCGCGCATGCGGAAGAGTTCTTCGCCGGTCTGGAGGCGTACGTGGCGGCGTCGCGGCCCGTCGGTAGCGTTCGCGGCTCGCAGAGTCTTGCGCAGCGTCGTCGACCTGCTGGACAGAGCCAGGCGATCCGGCAGTGGGCACACTCAAACGGCTACGAGATCAGCGCTCGCGGTCGTATCCCCGCCGAAATCGTCGATGCGTTCGAGGCCGCGCACTAGCGCCCTCAAGTGCGTCCTCAGCCGAGGTAGTACGTCGAGAGATGAGTCACTCGAACCGTGATGATCGGTATCGTGGTCGAAAAGCTCTTGAACGACGTGCCCCTGCCGCGTGAGGCATTCGCGATAGCGCCTTACGTTGTGCTCTCCCGTGTCTGCCGCCTTCGACGATGGAACCGGTTTGACCGTCGGTGCGTCTAAGACCCATGGACGATCCACCATACGAACCAGGGTGTGAGGCGTGCGCACGACTCGCCTCCTCTAGCGCAAGCAGAACGTGGTGGACACGCTTCGATGCCATCGAAGTCAAGTCCGATCACGTGCCCGGCGATCCGACCGTCGTCCGCTACCTCATCGCCGATCAGCTTGCGCCGGGGCGCCTCGCCTAGTTCGCCGCTTCGTACGCCTCCACGACGTCGCGTGCAATACGCCCGCGCGGTGAGACCTCAAGCCCGTTGGCTATAGCCCATTCGCGAATCTGTGCGTTCTGCGAGAAACTGGCCTTCGAGGCGCCGTTTCGCTTCGATGAACCGCGAACCTGTCGTCGCCCGCCAACACGCGTGGACGCAGTCAGCAGCTTGGCGACCGTTACTTTGCCTTCTTCGATCTTGTCGAGGTTGGCGGGGGAGACGTCCAACTCGTAGTCGACGCCCAACCACGTCCAGGAGACAGTACGGGCTGCTTCGGGATCGAGCTCGCGTCCGTCGAGATCGTCAACGACGGTGACTGTTTGAATTCGGGCCATGAGGTTGAGGCTAGCGCACTGGGTATTAAGACGCGCTTACGTCCCTGGGCTCGGGGATATGCGGAGTGAATTTAAATCGCATATTCGAAGTCGATCGAGATTAACTCTGATCCGTATCACGGTGCAGCCGGCGGCCGAATAGTTGGTACACACGCATCGGCTTCTGCTCCTCTGGGCGCGGTGTCTGCGCCTACCTCGAGAATGCCTGGCCGGACCTGGGTGTCACGACTTCCCCATTGTGACCACCAGGCCCGGCACGACGGTCGATCGCTAGTTTTCCCGTCGGACGCCTTTGAAGGGCTTCCCATCCGCCTTGACGTCCATGAACCGGCCGGTGTTGGAGTTCCGCTTGATGTATCCGCTCTTGGTTGAGACCTGGGTCCGTGAACGAACGGAGCCGCGGCGCGAACCGCTTCCGGTGTTCTTTGCCACCTCAATCACCCCCTCTCGCTCTCTCTAGCGGTGGCGCAGCAACCGTTCATGCCCGCCGTTGTAGCTCCCAGGTGACTGCCTGGTTGTTGTAGGGCGGCATCACATTCCCCTTTGCGATCGGGGCGGTTGTCGAGGGCGTCGACTGCGCCTTCCACACGCCGCTGACGGGGCACTGCTGTCCGGTACGGGCCGTGATGGCCATGCTGACTCCTAGGCTAGATTCGCGCGCTTCGAAAGTGAAACGCTGATACGAAACTACAACATGATCCGGAAGTGCGCCAGCGCATCGAATCTGCAACACTTGGTAGCATGGGAGCACAGCAAAGTTGAGCATGAAGCGGACTATCGATACGGACGCTCTGTACGCGGCGCTCGACGCAGTTCGGCGTGAGAGGGGGGTCTCGATGCGACAGTTGGCGAAGGACATCGGAGTGAGCCCCTCGCTCCTGTCCCGACTCGCGAATGGCTATAAGCCAGACGCCGAGGGTCTGATGACGTTGACGGCCTACCTCAAGATCCCGGCAGAGCGGTTCGTTGCGGGGGAGCCTGGGCAGAGCGACGATGTCCCGAGTCTGATGACCGAGATCGCGCCGCTACTACGGGCGCGGCCAGACCTGGACGCTGACGACGTGAAGTATCTCGAGGACGTCATCGATGCTGCGGTGCGGTTGAAACAGGCGGTGCGGTCGAAACAATGACCATGCCGCGCGGAACCAAAGCTGAGCTTCGACGTCTTGCTGCAGAGCTGCGCCTCGAAGTGGGTGCCGGGAACAACGGCGTCTTCGATCCGTTCGCTCTCGCTGAACTGTACGGCGTCACGGTGATTGAGATGTCGACAGTCGCCAGTGAGGAGTCACAGGACCACTTTGGCGCTGCGGGTTACAGTAAATTCTCTGGTGCGCAGATTCCGGTCGGTCCGTTCGGTTCGGTGATCCTGGTCAACGATCTGCATCCGATGACTCGCATCAGGTCAACGGTTGGTCATGAGTTGGCGCACGTGGTACGCGAGCATCCTCACACTGCGAGGTTGCTCGACGCTAACGGCTGTCGCACCGACAACCGTGTTCACGAGGAAGAAGCGGACTTTCTCAGCGGCGAGCTACTTCTCCCCACGGACGTCGCACGTAAGCTCGCTATTCGTGGCATGTCCGCTGCCGTGGTGGCGGACATGTACGAGATAAGTGAGCAAATGGCGCGGTGGCGAATGAACATTAGTGGAGGACAGCAGATCCGGCGTCGCGCGTCTGATCGGTAGACCAGCTAAGCCCGGCGAGACGCCAAGATCGGTACCTGGTGTTCCGCGGGCTGACCTGGATATGCCGACCGCCCGACACCCGCGAACGAGGCTCATCGCGCAGCGACAAATGCAGCGGCGGATGCAATCGCCTCGGCCAGCGAACCATCGAGATTCTCGCGCGGCCAAACATCAGAACTGCCATACGCCCACATGATCGTCCATTCGCGAACTGCCCCGAGGAGATGTTGTAGCGCAGGCACTGTGGTCGATGGGCGCGGATAGTTGGCACTGTGACCAACGGCCGATCCGTTGGCGCGGTTGCGCACGACCTCGGGCCGTGTGGCGAAGGGATCAGCATGCTGTTCGTTGTTCTCGGGGTACGAAAGCATCAGCCATGGCTGCGCGGCGTTTGCGTCGTCGCCAGCGCGACGGTAGATGCGGTATGCGGCGGCAAATGTGGCGCGAACGTACTCCTACTGTAAGTAGTTGCCGGTGAATGGAATTCGGTCGCACACCTCGAAGAGGCGGTCGATGTCGAGCGGTTCGGCGGCAGTGGCGATGAGGAGCACCGGTTCGAACAGTTGCCTGGTGCCGGCATCGCCCGCGAGATTCCCCTTCGCTATTGCTCGCTCGGCGAACTTCTGCCCTTTGGGGGTCAAGACGTCGGCGTGGTCGTTGATCCAGCTCTCAACGACCGGCGCGACCTCTGCGGTCAGGGCCTTCCATTCTTTGGCGGAGATCTTTGCGGGCATCTGGCTACAGGTTCAGTCCTGGCGCAGGGGTCCCGGCCTGTTGCTGCTGCGCCCGCGACCAGAGATGCTCGATCAAGTCGGTCATGGATGATTCCTTGATCGGGTCGTAGGTGGCTGAATGACGACGTCTTACGGTGCTGCACGGCGGATTGTTAGGCGACAACCTGCTACTCGTACCCGAGAGCCTGCCGCACGAGGCGCGCGCTCTCAACGCTCGGCGCGTCTGGAGTGCCGGGCAGCGTCAGGTACAGTCCGCCGTCTTCCTCTGAACGAATGATGTCGCTGCCATTGAGCGGGGCGAGATCAAGTGAGACAGAGTCGCTGAGGTAGGTGTCCCATCCGACCGGGATCTGACGGGTGGACGAGTCCCAGCATTGCGCGTCTCTGAGTTCGTAGGTGTGCGCGCTGAGGTAGTCCGGGTGCCAGGCGCGGACCAGAGCAGCCATGTGATCCTTCACGGCGCGGGCCACCAACACTTGATCGTCGCTATCGAAGTTCAGCCTGGCGAGGGTGTGATTGCGAACGCCACGCGGGCCTTCAAGACCGGCGCGAATTCGGCACTCGACGGCGTAGTCCTTAGCGTCGGTGAGTCGATAGACCTTGATGTCGAAGCCCGGCTTGGGGCGGCGTCCGCCGGCCGAGTCGAACGTGGTCCGTTCGATACGCCCCATGAGATCGGAGACATCTGAGGCATCGTCGAGGGAGTCGTAGATGTAGGTGCCGCCCTCGTTGCGAGGAGTGACCCACTCTCCGGCTGGCTCGTTCGGCATCGCCAGCACCATTCGGGAGGTGGACTGGGCGGCCGATTCTAGGGACTGTGCTCGCCAGTCCCAACCGCCAAGAATGATCATCGAAGTCACTTTGTTATTTCTCCGGTGGGATATGTTCGACCCGGATGCGATCACCGAGTCCGAGGTCTTCGATCTGACGCTTTATTGCTTTTTCGAGTGCCGGGGTGGCGACGCGCCATTCAACTTCGGCGTCGTGCTCCTCGGCGGCGTCGTACTGACGCTGCAACTGATCGGGAAGCTGTTCTGCGAACTTGGTGTTCTTCCGGATCGATCCGTCGTCCTCGATCATCCAGTCGTAGCTGGAGGTGCCTTTCGCTTCAATCCACGTCTCTCTGGAGTCGTCCGAAGCAGGCTCCATGCCGTCGACCTTAATGGCCCCGCTGGGGGCGTCTTCCGACGGAATCCGGTAGGTCACACCCGAATCGGTGCCGGTGACTTGCCGCTCATAGTCGCTGGCTTCCTTCGACCATCCGGTTTCGTTCTCCGGTACCCATTCGCCGCTCCCGCCTCCGGTCGTATCGATATTGCTGCGACTCAGAAGCTCGTTGATATCGATGTCGGGAAAGTGCTCGATCGCCCAGGAGATGGCCAAGGCCACGCCGACAGTTGCCGCGGCTGCTGCGAACGCGACGGCGGCAATCTCGAGGAGGCTGGCGCCCGCGAGCGCTCCAAGGAGCAGCGGGAACGCGACCGTCTGGATTTTGCCGGAGCTGGCGTTGTCCGCGTTCTCGAGTTGGTGGTAGTAGCGGGTGATGATCGGTTGCCAGAGTGCCACCTTGGCCTCGGCGTCGTCGCTGCCCGTATCGGCGGCCGTGACCTGCCAGGTGTCGCTCACCTTGCAGCCATCGGCTTCGGCGGCGTCTGCCTGCGCGAGCAGAGCAACCGCGGCGTAGTGCATCTCGGTGAGGCCGTTGTATGCAGCATCGCCTGCCTGGGTGACGATGTCTGCGGTCCGGATGTTCGCGGTGTAAAGCTGGTCAATCGTCGCGAACGCGTTCTGATACCCAACACCGGACCATCCACCTTCACCACCCAGGTTGCTGCCGCCGTCGCGGATGCGCGTGCTGGCCGCCTCGAGCACGCGCGCCTGCGATGTGAGCGAACCTCGCGCCGTCGTCGCCGCAGCGGCCGCTGTCCAGGCTCGGACAGCGGATCGGGTGAGTACTGTCACAGGCGCAACTC
Organism: Gordonia sp. ABKF26; assembly: GCF_041103195.1. Taxonomy (NCBI): domain Bacteria; kingdom Bacillati; phylum Actinomycetota; class Actinomycetes; order Mycobacteriales; family Gordoniaceae; genus Gordonia; species Gordonia sp. ABKF26. The sequence goes on along the minus strand of NZ_JBGCVZ010000003.1, from coordinate 3,917,888 downwards.
GCCCTCGCGGAGTTGGCTGGCGGAAGTCGCATCAGTGTTCTCGTAGGAGGCCGCGGCGTTGACGACGCTCGGACCTACCGGCTCGGACTGCTCGGCTGCGCGCGTGATCGCAGCCTTCACGGCAGCGTCGAGCACCACTAGCGACAGTGCAGTCTTGCTGCCCGCGACCTGCTCTGACGCCGCGGCGAGTTGACTGTCGCCCGCGGCGGTAGCGATGTCGGTCGATGCTGCGCCCACGGCGCCGCCGTACGTGCGCATGTCGTCGGGTCGAGCCGAAACGTTGTTCGTCATAGATCCCCCGTCTCTATGTCTCGGCAACAGTGTGTCAGATCCGGCCACTGCACATATTGAGCGATCCACAAGCGATGTGAGTTCAGGGTTGACGTCGCCAGGGAGGGGCATGGGGTTCATGTCGGGGTCCCAATCTACCTGCCCGTCGATGTCCGACCCCCGCCAGACTGGCTCCCTCCAGATCCCCGTCTATGTCTGGTGAATCGCCCGTCGTGCCTGCATAGCGGCGTGGGGTTGTCTAGGCTCTAGCAATGGCATCGGACGATATCGCCGAATACTCGCACGAGGAACTGACGGACGAGCACCTGCGCCAACTGGCCAAGATCGCCCACGACGAGGTCGAGACGTTCTTCAGGCGGAACCCACACCTGCACGCGTACCAGGACGCGTACTTGCTTTCTGCACTCACCCAGGGAGGCGCCCTGCATTACGCCTCAGGAGGTCGGCATCGTGTCAAGGATTTGGATATTCATTCGTTCTTTGTGCGAATCGACCCTGAAAAGACGCAGCTTCGCCGACAGCGGCAAGTGATCGATTTCGGTACATCGGTGTTTGGACGGCATCCCGAGGATGTGCGCCTGGGACTGAAGGGTCGCCACGTCGACTCGATATTCCGGCTCGTCGACACTGCGCAGTTGGGTGACGACCCTGTTGAGGCGGTCCGGCGCTATCTCCAGGAAAGTTCGACGCCGACCGCGTTCCACTTGCGTCAGAAGGCGGTCATCGCGCTTGATCCCCCCGCTTTGTTCGGCACGGTCGTGTGGCACAACCGCACCGCGGAACTGAATCCTGGATACGACACCTGACGGGCGTCAGGATCATGAGAGTCAGAAGCCATCGCGCAGTCCTTACGGAAATCGGAGTGACTGTGGCCTCAGCTCAGGCCTGCTGACGCGATCACGCTCGCCAAAATAGACGAACCGACAGCGGTAGCAGCCGAACAAAGCTGTGTCACATAGTTTCTGAGCACGGACACCGTCCTTCCTACATGCGCGAGCACATGGGTCCGTTCGAAGAACTTCGAACCGAATTGTAGAACAACGGCGAGCGCGAACAGCAGTGCAACTGAGCCCAGGCCACCGGAGCTTATGGTTGGTGCACCTGAACTCAGGCCACAGTCACTCCGTGAAATCGTAGCACTGCCCGCCTGAGGACTATCTCACCCCCCAACTGGGTGATTGACATGGGTTTGTCCCCGGGCTTGGCAACCTGTCGAGGACGAGAAGGGAGCTCAACTTGCCGTCGCGCGCGGTGTCTACCGTGATCTGTTCACGTAGCAGACTACGGTGCCGGACGAAGGAAGGTGGGCTCGAATGCGCTGTAGTTTCCAGCACTGGCGACTATGCGAAGCTGACGGGAGTTCGCTCGACGGACAGTGCGCCCCTCGTCGAACTGGCACGCTAGCTTCGTCAGGCTCGGAGAGTTGGACTTGACCGCCTTTTAAGTTCCGCGACCGGATGGCGCTCTCGCCCACGCGGAGAGCGACAACCGCGCCCGTCCGTAGCTCAACTGTCGCACAGGTGCGTCATCAGGATCTACGAAGTGCATGCGATGGGGCCGATTACCGTAAACCAAGCAGGAGTGCGTTGTGGTGATACAAACTGTGCAATCGGCAGATGCGCGGCCTAACTGCCGCTCGGTTGAGCCACGTACGTCGGATTCGCATTTAGACGCTCGGCTGTTGGACGCGATAGGGCCTCAACGTCCAACCGAACCGTTGCTAGCACGCCGTGTCCGCTTCCATCAGTCTTGGTATCGCGCTGCAGTGTTGGGTATTCCACAATACGGGCACACTGCAGGCCGGGTGCAGCGTCCCATGGGTAGCGTGTTAACTGATCGCGATGCGTTGGCTGCACGAAACTTCACGTCGCCCTGCGCTCGTCGCCTATATGAGCGGCGCCGTTTGGAGGGTTGGGGCGTCGACCCGGTCAGGTGTACGAAATACCTCACTTCAAGTCAGGCGCTCACCCTCAACCTGCTAGGTCCATTAAGCGAGTACCCATTATGGGCTGCAAGGGTTCTGGGGCGAGTGATGGAACGACCGGACGTTTATGAGGTGGTTCGACTTTGGGTTGAGTTCGCGCCACGCCGCCGCAGCCAGTACTTGGACGATATGACTCGGATCGACGCGCTGATCGAAATGCGAACATCTAGGGGAGCAGAGCTCCTCGCAGTGGAAATCAAGTACTCCGACCGGTTTAATAGTCGTCAAGTCTACATCGACAGGCGGCCATACCGAGACTTGGCTGCGTACACAGGGCTCTGGCGGAGCGTGAACGCAGCGTTGCAAACGCCGCAGGTCAATCAGTTGGTTCGGTGCCACGCGCTGGCAACGATAATGTCGAACGACCTGATCGGGAAGGTCTCCACAGCCAACCTATTGGTGGTGCATCACACAGAAGACCGACCGTCTCGCCAAGTCGCAGAGGATTACGTCGGGTATTTGAACGATCCTGCCATCGCTCACGTGGCGACGCTGGACGCATTTGTTGAGGCGCTCGCCGGAACGGCAGTTCAACCTCGCGAACGGCTGATCGCAGCGAACTTGCGCGTACGGTATACGGCTGAATCTGAAAGCGAAGCAGCGTGGCGTATGTCGGGGGACCGATCGTTGAGAGTCAAACACCGGGACGAGCGACATGACTCCAAGCGATGAAGTCTGGTCCGGGCCATGCGAGTTGTCTAGCTGGCGCCTTGATGCCGTGCTCTAGCCATTCGTCCACCCACGACATGTTGCTGGGGAGAAAAGGCAATGCGCCGATACCGACCTCGTCGATGGCCTTGAAATATTGATGATCGACCCAATTATGTGAGTCATACTCCCCGAGCGGGAACAGAGCGACTGCACGCACAACCGGTCGCCCCGCGCCGTACTTTGGGTACTTGACGGTTATGGCGTCGCGGTACCTGTGTAGCTGGCCGATCGCATCGGCGGGCGGACCCGGGCAACCGAAGGTTTGTACGTAATCGGGGGTTGTGTCCAGCCGATACTTCGCATCTAGCAGGAGGAGTACAGGCGGCATATCGTCTCGCATGATCTCGACAACGATGTCGGGGCGCTGGGGGCCGGAGCGCATCGTGTACTCTCGGTTGTAGGTGACCCTGGCTTTACATGTGTCGGTCTCAACGCTCACGGTGCTCCGAGCGCCGGGCACGACCGTGAGGCGCACACCGGTGTCACGAAGTTCCACAAGGTCGAAGATGTCCACGGTCGCTCCCAGCACCTGCGAGACCTGATGCACGACGCTTAGGAAACACCATATTTCGTAGAGTTCGGAGATGTCGCGAATTGGGATGTTGATGGCCTCGCCGCCCACGATCAATGACATGTTCAGTCTCAGGAGCGCCTGGTACGCCTCTCGGTACCCGGGCTGCCCCTGAAGTGTGAGCGATGTGAACGACTGCGCTACCCATTGGGGTGCGTCGACGAATGGCGACTTGGAGAGGAAGGGCGCGAGGGTCGATTCCATGGAAGCCAGTTCGTTGATAACCGATTGTGTGCGGGCGTTCGGCTTCCTATCGGGCCGTCGGATGAGTGTCGCACGGTAGTCCTGGCGCAGTTGCGCCAGTATGTTGGTCGTCCGCTCAAGTTGGCTTCTGAGCCAACGATTCTCCGGGCTATTAAGTGTCTCGTATGGCTGCGATGCCGGTAGACGTTCCCGGTGAGGACCGATGCCGTCAATAGTTCCCCAGGTTCCCTCACCTTGTCCTCTTGCGATGGCCCGTCGCGTCGCCGCTGAGGCACGCCGAATGCGCTCGGCGGGCACCATTCGTGTCTCTCGAAGCAAGTGTCGATGTGGGTTCGCCACGACGTAAGACAACGCCTGCTCCAGTGAGTGAATCTCCTCGCGCAACAGAAGGAGCCACTCAATCTGGCGGGTGTCGTCGCCACTACCAGTGCTAGCACCTCTGGTAGTGGCGCGTAGGAATTCCATTACCAATTGGCGAGCCAGGCCACTGACGCCAGCGAGAAGATCCTCGTAATCAGTTTCGTAGTCCAGTTTTGATGGGCGGACCTCGACGATGACCTCGATCTCGGATTCGCCGTCATCGATAACGAATCGGCTATCACCGACCTGGGATCGGAAGTTTATGTTACCGCTCAGTACATCGTCGTGTCCTGGGATGGGTCGCACGTCGCGTATAAGACTCGGGTCGAGGTGGGCCACGTGCGGTTTGCTACCCCGTCGGCTCACCACGCTCAAGCGATAGTTGGTCTCCTCTAAGAGCCTTGCTCCAACGTCGTCGTACATGCGTCCGCTTGGATGATGTGAATCGCCCCGGGTTTGCTGGAGGCTCGGTTAGTTGGTTCCAGCGTTTGCGGGGACCGGGTTCTCACGGTAGCTGGTGACGGTTTGGGTCGACCAGTAGGCGCTCTCGTACTCGACGGGTGGGACGTGTCCGATCTCGCCGTGCAGGCGGCGGTGGTTGAACCATTCGACGTACTCAGCGACGGCGATCTCGACCTCGCCCACACCTGCCCAGCCGCCTCGCGGGCGCATCACGGGGTTACGGATGCATTCGGCTTTGAACAGCGAGTTGAACGCCTCAGCCATCGCGTTGTCGTATGAATCCCCTTTGGAGCCAACAGATGTCACCGCTTCGGCTTCGGCCAGTCGTTCGGTGTAGCGGATGGCTCGGTATTGCACTCCGCGGTCGGAGTGGTGGATCAGCCCGGCCACGTCGTGGCCGGCACGCGACCGTGCCCACAATCCCATGTTCAGGGCGTCGAGGGCGAGGTCGGTGTGCATGGTGGTCGAGACCTGCCAGCCGACGACCATCCGCGAGAACACGTCCAGGACGAACGCCGCGTACACCCAGCCCGAGTGGGTGCGGATGTAGGTCAGGTCCGCCACCCACAACGCGTTCGGTGCCGCCGCGGTGAACTGACGGTTGACCCGGTCAGCCGGCCGGGGTGTTTCAGCTCCCTCGCTGCGCGTGGTCTTGCGTGTCTTGAGTCTCGCTATCCCTTGCAGCCCATCGGCTTTCATCAATCGCTCGACGGTGCAGCGGGCAGCACTATGGCCCTGTCTGCGCAATTGGGCATGCACCTTGCGGGCACCGTAGACGCCGAGGTTGTCGGCATGCACCGCGCGGACCTGGGTAAGGAGCTCCCGGTCACGCACCACACGAGGCGCCTCGGTCTTCTGGGGGCTCAGGTGGGCTCGTACCGTGGACGGAGCGATCTGGGCGGACGTATCGCGCAATGCCGCACAGATCGGATCGACTCCGTGTTCATCGCGGTGAGCCGCGACGAACTCCACGATCAGCGCTGTGGGCGGTCGATCTCCGCCGCAAAGAAAGCCGAAGCCTGCTTCAAGATCGTGTTCGCTCGCCGCAGTTCACGGTTCTCCCGCTCCAACGCCGCGATGCGGTCAGCGTCCTCACTCGTGGTGCCCGGGCGGACCCCGCCGTCGATCTCGGCCTGACGAACCCAATTGCGCAACGCCTCGGGATGGACTCCGAGCTGATCGGCGATCCGCTTGATCGCACCTCTCGACGAATCGGGATCTCGTCGCGCTTCACATGCCATCCGGGTGGCCCGGTCCTTGAGTTCCTCACTGTACTTGCGTGGTGCTGCCATGCTCTCCATCCTTCACAGGTTCGAGAGCCTCCGACAGACCCGGGGCGGTTCAATGCGTCGCATTGTCTGTCGCTACTTCCAAAATGCGGTCGTGGTTGTCTGTTCTGATTCGAAGGTGTGGGGCCTGTCTCGCCGCACGGTTTTCCCAGACGCTAGCGCGGTTTGGGCCTTCGACTGTGATGTCCCAGCGTTCAGTCTGGATGCGGAGGCTCACGCGTCAGACCCAGTACGATGTAAACCCGGTCTGGTCCAGGCGCCGCTGCATCAATTGAATCCGCTCGTGGGTTCTGAGGAATCCGGATGGGCTTTCAGAGTCGGCGGTGTCCGAGCGGCCCGGTGCTGTCCATGATTCGAGATCATTGAGGACATCCCGGAGTAGAGCACCGCCGCCCTGAATCCTGGGAAGTACCTTCATACTCAGGCATAAATCGAGCGGCGCGATGACCGTCTCATCGCGGTCCACGAACTGCTCCTTAGATCCCATCGCGTTGAGGCAAAACAAGGCCACCTCGTCGCGAACCCGGAAGCCGACTTGGAGTTGCGCCCGCTGCAAACTCTCGTTTGCGCGCACCAATGCGTTCACGGACTCGACTACAGCTTGAATGGACTGAGGGTCGGGAATGTCCGCCAGGCGGAGGTGGGCCGGCGCCCATGCCGACGAACCCCAGCTGGATGGGCTCGGCGGTTTCCTCGCGCCGGTTGACACATAGTCTGCGAGATCGACTTGCGACAACTCCAGGACAAACGCGCGGTCGAGGACCTTCTTAGAGAATCCGTGCGTGGTTTCGTCCATGTTTACCGTGCCAATGATTGACACGTTGGCTGGGAGGTAGATCGAGCTCCAGTCCACCCCGTCCTGGTTCGGTGCCGAGAGGTTAAGCGGCTCGGTCACTATCACGCCGTTTTCCCACCGGCGATTTTCCATGACGCTCAGGACCTCCGCGAAGTAGTACTCCACTCGCGCGACGTTCATCTCGTCTAACACCATGAAAAACTGCGTTTCCGGCGTACGTATTGCCCTCTCGCACAGCTTCAGTAGGTGCCCCGGCACAAACTCCGAGTTGAGACGCTCATAACCGAGCAGGTCGCTGGAGTCCGTCCAGTCGGGGCGGACAGGAACGATGACCGCCTCCGCGCCGGTAGCCTGCGCGATGAGCTGCGGCAACTTGGTCTTCCCTGTGCCGGAGATGCCAGCCAGGATCAGAAACGGCTTCGTTCGGATCGCGGTCACGAACGTGGCAACTTGCCAGGGGTCAAATGTGAAGCCCGTTCCAGCAATGTACTCCAGTACCTCAGATAGACGGCCCCCGTCATTGGACGCCACCTCCTGCGGGCCAGACGCATGGTGCGGAAGATAGGTACTCGGGTCAGCAACGTCGTTGATGTATTGAAGCGTCACGATAGCTCCGATCCTGAATCGGCTTCGTCTGGCGTGTTGGACGTTAATTTGAGACCGTCCGCCGAACCGGCAATTTCGCCATTGAAGCCGTCTTCTTCGGTGTCCTCATCCGAAAGGCGGAAGACGGCGGTTATGTCGTCTTCTTCGAGCCCAAGATCTCTGACGAACCTGCCTTCCAAAGCTGACCGGTCTGGCGTCGTTCCGTCTTTGCCTTCTAGGTCGGCACTGCGATAGAACCACACCGCGGCATCGATTAACCTCGGGCGGTCGTCATCCCTGCGACTCTGGATGAGGAAGGCGCGCAATTGCGTCGACGACAGCGTGCGCCGTTTGATCGACTTCGGTCGCGTGTTGAGGATTTCGAACGGCGAGTTCGCCTGGGTGGCCCAGCCGTGCATGGTGTTGGATGGTCCGTTCGAGCGGAACTTCCGACTCTTGAAACCTGCCTGGCCACCGAATGGATTGAAGTAGGGGCTGTCGGCCTCGTCATCCGACGTCCAGCGAGTAAACTCCTCCAGCGCCTGAATGAACACCGGCACGGATTCAGCGACCGCCGTTTGGTCGACACCCGCGAGCCGCAGCGCCCTAACACCGATCAAGAACTCACACAGTCGCCCCTTCGCAGACGACCGGCCAAGTTGCTCGACAGCATGTCTGATTTCGGCACCTGCAAGGTACTTGGGCACTAGTCCTCCGAGGCGGCAATCTCGCGAAGTGAGTCGGCCATTTCTTCGCAGTAGTCACTGTTTAGATCAATCCCGATGCTGCGAAAACCATTCTTGCGAGCAAAGCGCAGCGTAGTGCCACTGCCGCCGAATGGGTCAAGCACCACTCCATTCGCTGGAGTCGTGGCGAGCACAGGGATGCGAACTAACTCCTCAGAGAAAGATGCCTTGTGCTTCTTCGATCCCCGCGACGGCCGAACGACCCATGTGTCTAGTGGAGGAAGGGTCCGTCCATTCGCCGACAACCTACCGACCGGTTCCCGATCGTAGTAATACCAGCGCTCCTTCGTCATATGAAACACGTACTCGTGACTGATTGAGGAGCGATCACGGACCTGGTCGGGGATTGGGTTGGGCTTCACCCACACGTTGTCGTTACGGATTAGCCATCCAGCATCCTGCATGGCGATTGCGAATCGGTGAGGAATTAGGAGAAGCTGCTTCGGACGAGCCCACCCCCCATCGCCTGGGAGGTCTTGCGGGCGCACCCCGAATCGGCGAGCACCTTGCTTCGCTTCGTTGCTCTTGTGTGCGCCTTTGCCACTCCAGTAGGTGTCCCCGAGATTCACCCACATACTCCCTGTGTCCTTCAGGACCGGGCGACACAGCTCAAACACTTCCACCAACGCATCAACAAACTCTTGGGGGTGCTGCTCCAGACCGATCTGGCCATCGACACCGTAGTCCCGTTGGCCGTAAAACGGCGGCGAAGTCACGATGCAGTCAACCTCCAGCCCCTCGTTCGCCAACACCTGGAGCACCTTCGACACGTCTCCATGAAATACCAGCGAACGGTCATCGGCGTAGTACGCGCGATCTTGGAGTGTCTCGCTGCCGAATGCCGCCTGAGGTGTCTCGATTGGGTGCAGGGCTCGATTGGCCGGTGTGTCCTTGAGCTGGCCATTGGGCAGTCGGGAAGCAGTCGACGGAACGTCGGGACCTAGTGGCGCCCGATTCGACATACGCTCTTCCTCTCGCCGAACTGCACGTTTCTCGCCAAATCTACCCACGACGGCCGACTGCGCTCTGGACGACATACCTCGACACTCCGTAGGGCTTCGCGCCACCTGGATCGTAGGGCGTCGCATCTGCCACGGATTGTGTCAATACGACCAGCCCGTGACCGCGCCGGCTCGGTCACGACGGCCGCGACGGCGGAATCTACCATGTGGAACTCAGGGGGGTGAATGGGCGGTTTTGCTCGCCGTCGCGCGCAGACAACCGCGGGCCCGGCTGAGCTGTCCCGCGTTGCGACATGCTGCCGGGGTATCGCGGGTAAACGGATAGCACCGTTTCAGCTCGTCGCAGGCGGGTCGAGGTCGAAAACGAGTATCGTTCTGCACGTGATCACGTCCGGCCAGCACCGGTGTCCGCCCGTACATCTGTTTGTTTTGCTCGAACAGGTGTACGATAATAGTAGATGCCACGTGGACATCACCACACCAGCCGTGACGAAGCAGGCCGCATGAACGGTCACTTGCGGATGCTGGAGAACCAGCCTTCACACACACGACGATCCACCCGGCCAAACCGGGCTGATCTCGTCCGCGAGGGTAACCCGTGGAGCGGTGTGGTCCAGGTGGATGTTCCGTTATCGGCCGCGACTTACGAGACGGCGATGAAGGTCGTGAGGGCAGCTCGTGAACTAGATATAGTTGCTTCCGCCTATTTCGAGGGCGCGCTATTGCAGATCGTCTTTGATGTTCCGGGCGACACGTATGAGTCCCGAGTGATGGTGCATCGGGTCGGCGAGCAGGCGCGTGCCGTGCTGGAGCATGGCGTTATCTTCAGCGAGGACATCGAGTGCTGGGACGCGGATAGCAGCCCAGATGTTGCTCCGAGCCTCGGCCGGTCAGCGTTGCGGCTTGTTCCCGATCCCGATAGTGACGGCTAGCAGCCCGATCCTGCGCGTTACCAAAACGTCGTCTTGCAGCAGGTCCAGAAGGTCCCGTCGACGGTTAAGATGGTCGAAATCGCCGCGCGGGAATGGAGCTCACCGTGGACGATGCTCAGACGACCAGCCGCTGGTTCGCCCCTTACACATTCGAAGACGAGCTGCGTGACGACATCTGCGACATGGCGAGGCTTCTCCCTCCCTCAAGCGTAGTCATCCGCGACGATCTCGCCGAACTTGATGCAAGTAGCCTAGAGATCGAGTACGTACGAGTCGTCAAGCTGGTTACCCGGTACTTCGCGCGAAGGCAAATCTCGCCGGACGGAACAACCGGCTAGTAAGGATATGCCGCGAGCGGCGGCTTGGTCCGTGAAGCCTTGAGTCGGCACTCCGGATCGCTCGAGGCTCCAGCCACACGACTGTAGCGTGATGGCTTATGACATCGGGGCCAGGTTGGTTCGAGGATCCTGACGACCCGCGCCGAGTCCGATGGTGGGACGGAACGCAATGGACCGAGAGCACCAATCCGGCACGGCCCGCGAGCATCGTGACTCAGCCGCCACTACCGCAACCGATCACGGGCAGGTATCGGTGGGTTCTGGTAACAGTCCTCGCCGTACTCTCAACGGTCGCGATCGTTGCCTTTCTCGCCGGGTATTAGACTCACACTCAGGATTCGGTAGAACCGGGACCAGACAAGCCCTCCCTATCCGTAGCGGGGTCACCTCCGTCGAACGCTGCGACGCGCTCTCGTACGCCGACAGCCAGTCCAAGTCAACAGTCGCGGCCTGATACGTCGTCCCAGACCACACCGCAAACTCCCGAGTCACCACCGGGAGTAGCCTTAGAATCCGGGACGAAGATGTGCCAGCTCGGCGCAAGCGCCGGCGCGGTGTACTACCTCTATCTCGTCAGCAAAGATGCCCTCGACTTCTCCGCGTGCACAACTCGCCCTCGGTAGAGGCGGACGGTTATTTCATCGTGGGGGACCCCGCCTTCGGACCGAACGTGGATGTACGTTGCCGCATAGATCCCGGCGGCTATATGAACAACGCTGTCGGTACGGTCTACTCGTCGTTGGAACCCGCCAATCTTCAGGAGGCTCTTGTATTGTGCGGCAACGTAGGCGGCTACGGGCCCTGACCGAGAGGCGACTAGTTCGTCCGAAAGTCCCGGGGTCGTCGCCGGTATCTGATCGTGGCGCGGGCACAGGTGCCAGAAGCAGCTGTCGATGAAGACGGCGACCTCCCACGGCGGGAACGCGACATCTGGAGAATGAGGCGACCGTGCAGGCGGAGGGGATAGCCCTCTCTGAAGCGAAGCCCGGTTGGTGCGCGATCCTTACGACCACGTTTTCCAGGAGCGCGACGAATGGTGCGTGCTAGTCGTCCGGCATGTCGTACCGCTGGATCGTCTCCGGCTCCGTCACAGTAGGTAGCTCGTCCGGCACCGAGTCGGAGGCTGCGAACCAGCGGTCAATCTCGCCTGCCGGCACACGGGAGAGTGCATCCCTGGCATGCTGGATCTGCTGCAGGGTGTTGTTATCGATGAGCATGGCGGCACCTTCGTCGTAGATTATTGAGACTTCCCAATCTTCGCTACTGGCCCCGGCCGGATCAAGCATTTGACTCCAGCACTACCGTCCGAGTGCAGTGCTTGACAGTCATGACCTGCTATTTTTCGCTGGCGCCAGCTGTTCGGCGAACGTAACGGCTGATGCCATACTTTTCGATCGGGTACGTACGAGTCGCGAAGCTGGTCAACTAGTCCATCGCCTGGATCGAACCTCGCCGGACGAGACAACTGTGTAGGTCTCTCGGCCGCGAACGGCAACGCCGAAACCGTCACCGCAGCGTGATCCCGTTTCGTCGCAGCGTGCGGGCAACCGTGCTGCCGGCGACGCCGTACTGACGACCAAGTGCCTCGGTCGAGCGGCCGGATTGGTACTCCGCGATGAGGCGGTCAAGACGAGCACCCTCGAAGGCGCGGTTGGAGCGAGTTGGCTGATCGCTGCGCTGGAGATGGTGGGTCACGGTCATGCGGTGGATGTTGTACTTCGCGGCGAGATCGCGGGTCGTTGCTCCTGCTCGGTAGTCGTTGACCAGCTGTGCCACTTCCTGCGGAGAGAGGCGACGTTGTTGGCGGATGGGGTCTGCGGATCGTGTGGGCGATTCGACGGTCTCGACATCCGCGATTGACATGGCCGTGACCGCCGCGTGTAGACGTCCGAACTCGTCGGTTTGGCTTGAAAGAGATTCACGGAGGCGCACCATTGCCGCAGAAGCGCCACTTGAGATCAGAAGCGCCGGTGACAACCGGCGCACTTGGCTTCGAGTGGCGCTTTTGCTTTTGTCAAACTCTCCGGCATTGTCGAGCCGACCCGGACGACCACCTCACAGATACGGCTCGGTGAGCATCTCCAGCAACTGCCCGGACGGGTCCTTGAAATACACCCGGCGGCCATCCTCGGTCGAGACCTCGCCGGGTCGTCGCATCTGCGGATCGGCCCAGTGTTCGATGCCCTGACGACACAAAGCGTCGTACCCGCGATCGAAGTCGGCGTCGTCCATGAGAAAGGCCATGTGTATGGGCTCCGCGACCGGTGCCGGTGCGAACTGCAACAGCGTGTCGTCGTCGAGAAGGATGTTCACGAACGGACCCCAGCTGGGGGCCGGCCGCGCGCCGAGTACGTCGAGGTAGAAGTCGGCGGATCCCTGCGGATCGTGCGCGCCGATGATGATGTGGTTGAAACTGACTGGCATGACGAAACTTTCGTCCCGGCGCCTCCATGCCTGACGCGGTCCGCCACCGGCACGCGACGCTGGACAGAGCATGACACAGTATCCCAGCGAATCGCCACGAACTCCGCGCACAGGTCACTGTGGGCGAATAGTCTCCGTCTGTGCTGATCCGCTGGAGAATTCGCAATGACTTCGCTCCCGACCTCCGCCGGGTCGCCCTGATCGCGCCCGCGCAGCTCGTGTCACGACGCACGCTCCCTGTCGTCCGTCGGCTGTACCGGGTCCGCAACGGACGGGCGCCGGTCACCACCGCGACGACGCCGAGCGGGGTCGCGGTGCGCGTGTTCCGTCCGGCACACTCTTCGGGACGGCTACCCGCACTCCTGTGGATTCACGGCGGCGGTTACGTCACCGGCAGTGCCGCGCAGGACGACCGCTGGGCGCGGGCGATGGCCGAACGTGCCGGCATCGAGGTGGTCACGGTGGATTACCGTCTGGCTCCGGAACATCCGTACCCCGCGGCGATCGAGGACTGTCTCGACGCACTGCGGTGGATGACGGACCAGCCGGACACCGACACCACCCGGATCGCGATCGGCGGCAACAGTGCCGGCGGGGGACTGGCGGCGGCACTGGCCTTCCGGGCGCGCGATGACGGGGTGGCGGTGCGGTTGCAGCTGTTGACCTACCCGATGCTCGACGACCGCACACGCGAACCCGATCCGCACCATCGCCTCTGGAACGCCTCGGCCAACGCCTTCGGATGGTCCAGCTATCTGGGCGACGCCGACACCCGCGAGGCGGTCCCGGCGCGGCGTACCGACCTCGCGGGGTTGCCGCCCGCGTGGATCGGTGTCGGCACCCTCGACCTGTTCGCCGCCGAGGACCGCGACTATGCCGAGCGGCTTCGCGCGGCAGGGGTCGAGTGCCAGGTCGACGTGATACCCGGCGCATTTCACGGATTCGACATCGTCGCGCCCCGGACGGCGACCGCGCAGGACTTCTTCGCCCGTCAGTGCGAGGCCGTCAGACGCGCTCTCGCGCACGACTGACCGGACCGGGCCGCCTCAGCCCGTCGGCAAGTCGATGCGCCGCAATGGGTCTCCCTCGTCGACGAACAGCATTCCGCCCGGACGCAGGGCCCGGGCCACGGCCCGCACGGCCGCGTCGTAGAGACCGGGGTGTCGCCCGTCGAGAGCGCCGACCCGCAGCGCGAACGCCAGGTCGAACGGGATGCGATCGCCGAGGACGAAGTCCTCGACCGCGCTGCACTCGACGTCGAACCGGTCGGGAGCGAGCCCATCGGCGATCGCCGACCGACGAGCGGCGCTCACGGCCCGCGTCGACCGGTCGACACCCAGCACGAAACCGGACGGACCGACACGCCGCACCACCTCGCGTGCGGCCGCCCCGGGCCCACAACCGATCTCGAGCACGCGCAGACCGGGCGTCAGCGGCAACGCGTCGACGGCGTCGGCGAGGCGTGGGGAGAGCATGGTCCCCAGTATCGTTCGTCGGGCGCGCGGACGGCCCGACCGAAGTTGCTCAGTGCACGGCGCGGACGGGTAGGTCGCCGCTCAGTTCATCGGAAGCGGTTGCGCGCCACGCAGTGCCAGCATCTGGGTGATGATGGCGATCTCCTTGTCCTGGGTTCGCTTCATGCTCGACGCCAGGTCACGGACATAGGCCTGATCGACGTTGGCCGGGTCGGCGGCGTACTCCATCATGTGCAGGCCGCCCTCGTGGTGGCGCAGCATCAGCTGCAGGAACCTGATGTCGACCTCGGGACCCCGCATCGCACGGAACTGTTCCATCTCCGTCGACGTCGCCATGCCCGGCATCGCGGGCTGTTCTGCTGCGTCGGAGTCCGCGCCACCTGCTGCGGGCGCCCCGGACGCCGGCATCGACATGTCGCCGTGGTCCATGCTGCCGTGGTCGCCGTCCCCGTGGTCCATGCTGCCGTGATCATGACCGCCCTCGGTGTGATCCGCGGGATCGGAATGGTCGTGTCCGGAGTCCGAGTCCCCGTGGCCCATCCACGCCATGGTCGCGCCGGGATTGGTGACGGGCTGCCCCCAGCGCGACAGCCACGACTGCATCTGGCCGATCTCGTTGCTCTGGGCGGTGAGGATGTCGAACGCCATGCTCCGCACCTCGGGGTCGGTGCCGTGCTCGAGTTCGATCGCCGCGAGTTCCACACCCTGCTCGTGATGGCGGGTCATGTCCTGGGCGAAACCGACGGCGGCCGAATTCGCCGCGGGCGAGTCCTCACCGGTGGAGTCGTCGGCGAGGCTGGCCTGGATGAGAAGGCCGAGACCGACGCCGAAGAGCAGCAGGGCGGCCCCACCGAGAGCGAGCAGGATCCGTGGGCGCGACGATGTCTCCACGGTGTGCTCGGGAGCCTCGGGTGTCGGTGTCTCGTCCGGGGTGTGCGGACGATCGCTGCTGTCGGTCATCGTTGGGTCCTCGTCGTCTCGTCGTCTCGTCGGGTCGTCGGGCCCGGGGAGGTGCCTGGACTGCCGTTCGGGTGTGACCCGCGTCAGCCCGCGGGCATCGGGTTGGCGCTGCCGCCGTTCATCGGAACCGCGTCGGGGCCGGGCTCGCCCTGGTCTGCCGGCGGGGGATTCGACGGGTCGAAGCCGGGAATGGCCGTACAGGTCGCCTGGGTCTCCGGATACGCGGCGGTCTGCGGATTCTCCGGGTAGACGCCGGGCATCATGTTGCGACGCAGCGCGGTGATGAACTGGTTGACGCGGGGGTCGCGGGCGGAGTCCAGCTTGAGCTGGTGCCCCCAGCTCTGCAGCGAGAGCGGCTTGTCGAGCCCGGGATAGGGAGACAGGAACAGGTACTGCTCGCCGCGGACGAGTTGCTTGAGGTAGTCGAGGTCTTCCGGCGAGATGGTGTCCGGGTTGTAGGTGACCCACACCGCGCCGTGCTCCAGAGCGTGGACGGCATTCTCCGAACGCAGCGGGTTCGGGTACACGACGCCGGTGCAGGTCGCCCAGATCTCGTCGTGGGGACCACCGAACGGCGGCGACTGGTCGTAGGCGACGCGCTGCGTGGCGGTGACGTGGCGGGCGGCTTCGTAGTACCGCTTCGTCACACCCGGGATGGCGGCCGCCGGGTCCGGGTTCTGCGGTGTGGGCACGAACTCGGACACCGATTCGACGGCGACATCGTCCTTCTGCTCGGCGCGCTGCTCGTTGAATTTGGGGACGAGATAGATCGCGAGACCCGCGATGAGGCCGATGACCACCACGACGGCGCCGATCAGCATCCAGTCGACCTGCCGTCCCGTCGCCGAGGGAACGGATCCTGCTCGTTTGCGGGACTTGGGGACGTTCGCCCCGGGTTTGCGCGCCATTGACTTCTTTCCTCATCCGACTGCGGGTGCCGGCGGGCGGGCGGAAGGCCCGGCGCGCGCTCGGCGCCCACGAGTGTACTGGTGGGCCCGGTGGGTCGAGCGGGGTGCGATTGTCGGTGATCAGGCGATGGCCAATAGGATGATGTCCTGTGACTCCCGCCGACCTGGCCGCGCTGCTGCGCGCCGTGACCCTGACCGTGGTCCGCGACCGCGGACTGGACGAGAACCTGGTGCCCGACTCCATCGTCGTCGAGCGCCCCCGTCACGCTGACCACGGCGATTACTCCACCAATGTCGCCCTGCAGATGGGCAAGCGACTCGGCGTGAACCCGCGGGAACTCGCGGGTTGGCTGGCGGAGGCCTTCGCCGCCGCGGAGGGCATCGCGAAGACCGACGTCGCGGGTCCGGGATTCGTCAACGTCTGGCTCGGCGCCGCCGCGCAGAACACCGTCGTCGCCGCCGTGCTCGCGCGGGGAGCGGACTACGGGCGCGGAAACGAACTCGCCGGGTCGGTCATCAACCTCGAATTCGTCTCGGCGAACCCGACCGGCCCCATCCATCTCGGCGGTACGCGCTGGGCGGCCGTCGGCGACGCGCTCGGACGCGTCCTGGCCGCCCGCGGTGGAGCGGTCACGCGCGAGTACTACTTCAACGATCACGGCGCCCAGATCGACCGGTTCGCCCGGTCGCTGGAGGCCGCGGCACTGGGCGACCCGACCCCGGAGGACGGCTACGCGGGCGATTACATCGCCGACATCGCCGCGCAGGTCGTCCAGGCGGCCCCCGACGTGCTGTCGCAGCCCGAGGCCGACCGTCTGGAGACGTTCCGTTCGGTCGGCGTGGACCTGATGTTCGCCCACATCAAGCAGAGCCTGCACGACTTCGGTACCGACTTCGACGTCTTCACCCACGAGGACAAGATGTTCGCCACCGGCCTGGTCGACGAGTGCATCGGCGAGCTGAAGGCCAACGGCAACCTCTACGAGAAGGACGGCGCGTGGTGGCTGCGGTCCACCGAGTTCGGTGACGACAAGGACCGCGTCGTCCTCAAGAGCGACGGCAACGCGGCCTACATCGCCGGCGACATCGCCTACTACCGGGACAAGCGCAACCGCGGATTCAACCTGTGCATCTACATGCTCGGGGCCGACCACCACGGCTACATCAGCCGGCTCAAGGCGGCCGCCGCGGCGCTGGGAGACGACCCGGCCACCGTCGAGGTGCTGATCGGCCAGATGGTCAATCTCGTCCGCGAGGGCAAGCCCGTGCGCATGAGCAAGCGTGCGGGCACCGTCATCACCCTCGACGATCTCGTCGATGCGGTGGGGGTCGACGGTGCGCGCTATTCCCTCATCCGCTCGTCCGTCGACGTCAACATCGACATCGACCTCGACCTGCTGACCAAGCAGTCCAACGACAACCCGGTGTACTACGTGCAGTACGCCCACGCGCGGATGTCGGCGCTGGCCCGCAACGCGGCCGACCTGGGCGTCGTGTCGTCGCTGGAACATCTGGACCTTCTCGACGATCCCGCCGAGGGCGAACTGATCCGGACCATCGGCGATTTCGACGACGTCGTCGCGACGGCGGCCACCCTGCGCGAGCCACACCGGGTGTGTCGCTACCTCGAGGTACTCGCCGGCACCTATCACCGCTTCTACGCGAAGTGCCGCGTCCTGCCGCAGGGTGACGAGAAGCCGGCCGACATCCACCGCGCCCGACTCGCCCTGTGCGAGGCCACCCGTCAGGTCCTGGCCAACGGCCTCGGCCTGGTCGGCGTCACCGCACCGGAGCAGATGTGAACGCGCACCCCGCCGGCCCCCGGCACGCCGAACTGCTGGGCGCACCGCATCTCGCCGAGCGCCCGAACGACCCGGCCGTGCTGGCGGAGATCCCCGCGCAGGTGTGGCCGCGCAACGCATCCCGCGACGACTCGGGCGAACTGCGGCTCGCCGGCGTGCCGGTGAGTGAGCTCGCCGAGGAGTTCGGCACCCCCGCGTTCTTCGTCGACGAGGCCGACTTCCGGTCGCGGTGCCGGGACATGATGGCCGCGTTCGGTCCGTACGGACGAGTGCATTATGCGTCGAAGGCGTTCCTGTGCACCGAGATCGCACGGTGGGTCGACGACGAGGGGCTGTCCCTCGACGTCTGCAGCGGCGGCGAGCTCGCGATCGCGCTGCGCGCCGGATTCCCGCCGGAGCGGATTGCGCTGCACGGCAACAACAAGAGCGTCGACGAGTTGCGCGCGGCGGTCGACGCCGGCATCGGGCACGTCGTCCTCGACTCGATGATCGAGATCGAGCGACTCGACGCGGTCGCCCGCGAGCGCGGTGTCGTCGCCGACGTGCTGGTGCGCGTGACCGTCGGTGTCGAGGCGCACACCCACGAGTTCATCTCCACCGCACACGAAGACCAGAAGTTCGGCTTCTCCCTCGCCGGTGGGGTGGCGATGGCGGCCATCCGACGCGTGTTCGCCACCGACAACCTGAGGCTCGTCGGCCTGCACAGCCACATCGGCTCGCAGATCTTCGACATGGACGGCTTCGAACTGGCCGCCCACCGTGTGCTCGGACTGCTACGCGACGTCGTGGGCGAGTTCGGCGTCGAGAAGACCTCCCAGATGTCGATCGTCGACCTCGGTGGGGGACTGGGCATCTCGTACCTCCCCGAGGAGCGTCCGCTGCCGGTCCAGCAGGTGGCGGAGACACTGGCCGCGATCGTCGAACGGGAGTCGGCGGCCGTCGGCCTTCCGATGCCGATCATCGCGGTCGAACCCGGCCGCGCGATCGCGGGTCCGGGTACGGTCACCCTGTATCGCGTCGGCACCGTCAAGGACGTGGAACTCGGCGGTGGGGCCGTCCGACGCTACGTCTCGGTCGACGGCGGTATGAGCGACAACATCCGCACCGTCCTCTACGACGCCGAATACGACGTCCGGCTCGTGTCCCGGGTGTCGCAGGCGCGCGCCGTGGTCTGCCGCGTCGTCGGAAAGCACTGCGAGAGCGGCGACATCGTGATCAAGGACTGCTGGCTGCCCGAGGATCTCGGACCCGGTGACCTGATCGCGGTGGCGGCCACCGGCGCGTACTGCTACTCGATGTCGAGTCGCTACAACATGACCATGAGACCGCCCGTGGTGGCGGTGGCCGACGGGAACGCCCGGCTGCTGCTGCGCCGGGAGACCATCGACGACTTCCTCAGCCTGGAGGTGGGCCTGTGACCGGATCAATGGAGAACACCAGCGGCGCAACCGAGGTCGACCCGCGCACCATCGGTGTCGCGGTGCTCGGCATGGGCAACGTCGGCGCCGAGGTGGTGCGCATCATCACCGACAACGCCGACGATCTGCGTGCGCGCGTCGGGGCACCGGTGGAGATCCGTGGTGTCGCGGTGCGCGATCTGGGACGTCCGCGCAAGATCGCGCAGGACCTGTTGACCGACGATCCGGCATCCCTCGTCGCCCGCGACGACGTCGACATCGTCGTCGAGCTGATGGGTGGCATCGACCCGGCGCGTGGCCTGATCCGGTCCGCGCTCGAGAGCGGCAAGTCCGTGGTCACCGCCAACAAGGCGCTGCTCGCCGAGTACACCGGCGAACTCGCGACCGCCGCGGCCGATGCCAAGGTGGACCTCTACTTCGAGGCCGCCGTCGCCGGTGCCATCCCGGTGATCCGGCCGCTGATGCAGTCGCTGGCCGGCGACACCGTCGAGCGGGTCAACGGAATCGTCAACGGCACCACCAACTTCATCCTGTCGGCGATGGACGAGACCGGCGCCGACTACGCCGACACCCTCGCCGAGGCCGGTCGACTCGGGTACGCCGAAGCCGACCCCACGGCCGATGTCGAGGGTTACGACGCCGCGGCCAAGGCGGCCATCCTCGCCTCGATCGCCTTCCACACCCGGGTGACGGCGGCCGACGTCCACCGCGAGGGCATCTCGTCGGTCACCGCCGCCGACCTGGTCGCGGCCAAGAAGTTCGACTGTACGATCAAGCTGCTCTCGATCTGCGAGCGGGTCCGCGATGCCAGTGGCGCGCAGCGGATCTCAGCGCGCGTGTATCCCGCGCTGATCCCGCTGACCCATCCGCTTGCAACAGTGAACGGCGCGTTCAACGCCGTCGTCGTGGAGGCCGAGAACGCCGGCCGGCTGATGTTCTACGGCCAGGGTGCCGGTGGGTCGCCGACGGCGTCGGCCGTTCTCGGCGACATGGTCATGGCCGCCCGCAACCGCGTCCACGGTGGCCGGGGACCGCTCGAGTCGACCTACGCCTCGCTGCCCGTCGCCCCGATCGACGACGTCTTCACCCGCTACTACATCTCGATGAGGGTGGCGGACCGACCGGGTGTGCTCGCCCAGGTCGCCGGTGAATTCACGAAGCGGTCGGTGAGCATCGCCGCGGTGCGTCAGGAGGGTGCGGGTGACGATGCCCGGCTGATCGTGGTGACCCACCGTGCGCCCGACCGTGCGCAATCGGATTGTGTTGCGGCGCTTGAAGACATGGACGCCGTCATCAAGGTGTCGAGTGTGTTGCGATTGGAAGGTACCGATGACTGAAGCGACTTCTACGCCCGTGCACCGCGCGTGGCCGGGCCTGATCGAGGCATACCGGTCGCGGCTGCCCGTCGGTGACGACTGGAAGGTCGTCACGCTGCTCGAGGGCGGCACCCCGCTGATCAGCGCACCCCACCTGTCGTCGCTGACCGGGTGTGAGGTGTACCTGAAGGTCGAGGGCCTCAACCCGACCGGCTCGTTCAAGGATCGTGGCATGACGATGGCCGTCAGCAACGCGGTCAACAACGGCAAGACCGCCGTCCTGTGCGCCTCGACGGGCAACACCTCGGCGTCGGCCGCCGCGTACGCCACCCGGGCCGGCATCACCTGCGCGGTGCTGATCCCGCAGGGCAAGATCGCGATGGGCAAGCTGGCGCAGGCGGTCATGCACGGCGCCAAGATCATCCAGGTCGAGGGCAACTTCGACGACTGTCTCGAGCTCGCCCGCAAGGCGACGGCGGAGTTCACCGAGATCGAGCTCGTGAACTCGGTGAACCCCGCGCGGATCGAGGGTCAGAAGACCGCCGCGTTCGAGATCGTCGACGTCTTGGGTCGCGCACCCGACGTCCACGCGCTGCCGGTCGGGAACGCGGGCAACATCACCGCGTACTGGAAGGGCTACACCGAGTATCACGCGGATGGTGTCTCGTCGTCGGTGCCGCGCATGCTCGGCGTGCAGGCGGCGGGCGCCGCGCCCCTGGTGAACGGTGCGCCGGTGAAGGAGCCGGAGACCATCGCCACCGCGATCCGCATCGGGTCGCCGGCGAGCTGGAACCAGGCCGTCGCGGCGAAGGACGAGTCGAACGGCCAGTTCCGGGCGGCGACCGACGAAAAGCTGCTCGAGGCCTACCGTCTCGTCGCAGGCAAGGAGGGCGTCTTCGTCGAGCCGGCCTCGGCGGCGAGCGTCGCGGGTCTGCTCGCGGCCAGTGCCGACGGTTGGATCGAGCCCGGATCGACCGTGGTGTGCACGGTGACCGGTAACGGGTTGAAGGACCCCGACACCGCGCTGGCGGGCATCCCGGCGGTCGAGGCCATTCCGGTGGACCCGGTGGCGGTCGCGAATGCTCTCGGTGTCGGCTGACGGGGCCGGGCGTCCGGTTGTCGGATCGGACGCCGACGGTGACGTGACCGGTGCGGAGCCGACCGTGCGCACGGTGCCGGTCGGGCTGTCGGCGCGGGTCCGGGTGCCGGCGTCGAGTGCCAACCTCGGTCCCGGATTCGACTGTCTCGGAATGGCTCTGGGGATCTACGACGAAGTGATCGTCGAGACCGTCCCGGCAGGGGTGACCCTCGAGGTCGAGGGTGAGGGTGCCGGGGACGTGCCGCGCGACGATTCGCATCTCGTCGTCCGCGCCCTGCGCCGTGGTCTGGCACACGCCGGTCTCCGGGCGCCCGGCCTGACGCTGCGCTGTGTCAACCGGATTCCGCACTCGCGAGGTCTCGGGTCGTCCGCCGCCGCGGCGGTGTCGGGGCTGGCCGCTGCGTCCGGCCTCATCTCGGCCGCCGGTCTCGGGCCCGGTCTGTCGCACGACGAACTCGTACAGCTGTCCAGCGAATTCGAGGGACACCCCGACAATGCCGCCGCGAGCGTGCTCGGCTCGGCCGTCGTCACGTGGACCGAATCGGCCGACGGGGTCGCGTCGTACCACGCGCACCGGCTCACGGTGCATCCCGACATCTGCGCGACGGTCTTCATCCCCGACACCGAGTCGTCGACCTCCTTCACCCGCGGACTGTTGCCGGAGGCGGTTCCGCGCGCCGACGCCGTGTTCAACCTGAGCCGCTCGGCCCTCGCCGTGGTCGCCCTGACGGCCGACCCGCGCAATCTCATGGCCGCGTCGCAGGATCGACTCCATCAGCCCTACCGCGCCTCGGCGATGGCGCCGACGAGTGACCTCGTGACCGCGCTGCGGGCGAGGGGACACGCCGCGACGGTGTCCGGGGCCGGACCGACCGTCCTCGTACTCGGAACGTCGCCGGTGCCGGCGGACATCCGTCAGCTCGCTCAGGGCCTCGGATTCGACGCCCGGTCGGTGGCAGTCGCCGGCGGAGTCGAGATCTCCGTCGGCTGACGCCTTCTCCACCGGTGGATCCCCGCCGGCCGTCGCGCGCTCGTTTGGCGCTTCCGGCGTGTTGCCCCTATCATGCGAACGGGGTTACCATATTCTGGTCTAGCCGCGCAGGCTTGTCCTGCCGCTTCTCATCCTTCACCGATCGGAGATGGCCGGCTGTGTATCCGGGCCGGGGTCATGGATCTCTGTCGACGGTGCCGAAGCGCAGGTGTTTCCGAGCACGCTCGCAGCGGACCGCACATTCTCACCGTCCACCGCGGACGGACTCCCTAGCGCACCGAAGCAGGGAAACGTAGACCTCACGCAGTTCTCGTCTGTGGGAGGAACGAAAGGACTTCCGTGACCGATACGGACCTGATCACCGCACCTGCCGAGCAGGAATCCGCGGGTTCGGCCGGCCCCGACTCGGGACGACCGGCCACCAAGACACGTGCACGTACCGGCCTGTCCGGCATGGTGCTGAGCGAACTCCGGACGGTCGCCGGTGAACTCGGCATCAAGGGCACTTCCGGGATGCGCAAGGGCGACCTGATCGCGGCCATCAAGGAGCGCCAGGCGGGCGGCGACGCCCCCGCCGCGAAGAGCGCCCCGGCCCGGTCGAAGGCCGGCGCGTCGAAGCCGGCCGCCGCGGCCGAGGAGCAACTGACCATCGGCGAGTCCCCGGCGTCGTCCGGTGGGGACACGACCGAGAAGACCGACGCCCCCCGGGGCGGCACGCGCGCCGCACGCGGCGCCGGCCGCAAGGCCGCTGGTGCCGACGCACCGGCAGAGGCGCCTGCGGCCGACAGCGCGAAAACCGACGGCCCCCGGAACGGCGCCGCCGCGACCGACTCGGCCAAGGCCGACGAGTCCCAGGCCGCAGAAGCCCGCACGGGCGACAACGCCGCCGATACCGACTCGTCGGAAACCGGCGGAGATCGTAGCCGACGCCGCGGGCGGGACGGGTCGACCGACGCCGCGGGCGATGCCGACGGCGGTGAGCAGCGTAATCGCCGCAACCGCAACCAGAATCGCGACAACCAGAATCGCGACAACCAGAACCGTGATGGCGGCCAGAACCGCGACAACCAGAATCGCGACAACCAGAACCGTGATGGCGGCCAGAACCGCGACAACCAGAACCGCGATGGCGGCCAGAACCGCGACAAGCAGAACCGCGACGGCGGTCAGGGTCAGAACCGTGACGGCGGCCAGAATCGTGACGGTGGCCAGGATCGTGATGACGACGGCGAGGGCGGCGGTCGCCGGCGCGGCCGGCGGTTCCGCGAGCGTCGCCGTGGGCAGAACCGCGACACCCCGAACGAGCCGCAGGTCTCCGACGACGACGTGTTGCAGCCCGTCGCCGGCATCCTCGACGTTCTCGACAACTATGCCTTCGTGCGCACCTCGGGCTATCTCGCCGGACCGAACGACGTCTACGTCTCGATGAACCTGGTTCGCAAGAACGGGCTCCGGCGCGGCGACGCGATCACCGGTGCGGTGAAGGTGCCACGTGAGGGCGATCAGCAGAACCAGCGGCAGAAATTCAACCCGCTGGTGCGCCTGGACACCATCAACGGCGGCGACGTCGAGACGGCGAAGCGCCGTCCCGAGTTCAACAAGCTCACGCCCCTGTACCCGAATCAGCGCCTGCGGCTGGAGACCACCCCCGAACGGCTCGACACCCGCGTGATCGACCTCATCATGCCGATCGGCAAGGGGCAGCGCGCCCTGATCGTGTCGCCGCCCAAGGCCGGCAAGACCACGATCCTGCAGGACATCGCCAACGCCATCGCGACCAACAACCCCGAATGCCACCTCATGGTCGTCCTCGTCGACGAGCGTCCCGAGGAGGTCACCGACATGCAGCGTTCGGTGCGGGGCGAGGTCATCGCGTCGACCTTCGACCGGCCGCCGTCAGACCACACCTCGGTGTCCGAGCTGGCGATCGAGCGCGCGAAGCGACTCGTCGAGAGCGGGAAAGACGTTGTGGTGCTGCTGGACTCGATCACCCGTCTGGGTCGTGCGTACAACAACGCGTCGCCCGCGTCGGGTCGCATCCTCTCCGGCGGTGTCGATTCGACCGCGCTCTACCCGCCGAAGCGGTTCCTCGGCGCGGCGCGCAACATCGAGAACGGTGGATCGCTGACGATCATCGCGTCGGCGCTCGTCGAGACCGGCTCCACCGGCGACACGGTGATCTTCGAGGAGTTCAAGGGGACCGGCAACGCCGAGCTCAAGCTCGACCGCAAGATCTCCGAGCGTCGGGTGTTCCCGGCGGTGGACGTGAACCTGTCGAGCACCCGTAAGGACGAGCTGCTGCTGTCGCCGGAGGAGTTCTCCATCGTGCACAAGCTGCGTCGCGTGCTCTCGGGTCTCGATTCGCAGCAGGCCATCGATCTGTTGATCAGCCAGCTCAAGAAGACCAAGACGAACATCGAGTTCCTGATGACGGTGCAGAAGACCGCACCGGGCGGGAACAACGACGACTGAGTTCGTCCGCACCCCACGCCCCCTGAGGTTGCGCGAAGCGAACGCTTCGCCCGCACCTCAGGGAGCGTGGGGTGGCTTCGTCGGATGGGGCGGAGACAGCGTCGCTCAGCCGGCGAGGTCGGTGGTCAGATGCGCCCACGCCTGCGCGACCGCCGGAGCCTGCGCCCCGGTCTGGGTGACGACCAGCGCACACTCGCCCCGGCGGTTGTAGATCTCCAGTGATCCGGTGCGACCCCACACTCCGTGGGGCCACGTGACCCAGCACTCGCCCACCAGGTCGAAATTGACCATGACGCGGGTGGAGCCCGCGGCCAGCACCATCTGCCCGCGATGCTCACGGGCGCCGTCGAGGCGATCCTGGCGCATCTGCATGCATCCCGGGGCCGCCGTCGCGAACGTCACGGTCAACCCCAGCCGGGCCGCGTGTTCGAGTGCCGCGATCACCGCGCGGGTCTCGAGGCGGACGGTGCGCCGGCAGTCGAGGTGGGGCAGGCTCGCCAGGCGTGCACCGCCGCCGTCGGTGAGTATCGCGTCCAGCTGGGCCACCTGGTCGTCACGGCGCGATGCAGTCGTGCTCACCCGTTGCGGCCCAGAGGAATTCTGGGCAGACGAATCCGACCCCGACCCGTCGAGGCCCGCGCCGCCGCCGTCGAGAGCCAGGGCCTCGAACGCCAGCCGGTCGGAGTTCTCGGTCAGATAGGTGGCGTGCGCGGTGTTGCCGCGATGGTCGAACAACCGCAGGGTCGGTGGAACATGGGCCGCCGGATCGCTGAGCAAGGTCGACGACAGGCGAGAGGGGTTGAGCCGCAGAGCTATCCGATGGGAGTCGGCCCGAATCGGGCCGCCGACCGATACCGGGTCGTCGTGGACCCCGACCGCGTTCATGATCACCGGACCGGCGACCGTGACGCCGACGACCTGGGCCAGTCCCGGTAGCCGGGCCGCGACCGCCGGGACGTCGTGGTTCACCGAGGAGTCTCCGAATCCGGCTGTCCGCAGCAAGATCTCGAGATCGCTGCGGGCGGGCGGATCGTCCCCGGCGGAATCGGCCATGTCAGTAGACGTCGCGCAGGTAGCGATTCTCCGAGCGAAGGCCGTCGACGTAGCCGGCGGCCTGGTCGGCGTCGAGACCGCCGTGTTCGGCGACGATCTCGTGCAGCGCCGCGTCGACGTCATCGGCCATCGTCGCGGCGTCGCCGCAGACGTACAGGTGCGCGCCGGCCTCCAGCCAGGCGAACAGCTCTGCGCCGTGCTCGCGCATCCGGTCCTGGACGTACACCTTGTGTTCCTGATCGCGAGAGAACGCGAGATCGAGCCGATCCAACACACCACCGGCGACGAGCCGGTCGAGTTCCCCGGCATAGAGGTGGTCGTGCGCACGATGCTGATCACCGAAGAACAGCCAGTTGCTCCCGGTGGCGCCGGTCGCCGCCCGCTCGTGCAGGAAGGCCCGGAACGGCGCGATTCCCGTGCCCGGACCGATCATGACCGCCGCCACGTCGTCGGCGGGCAGACGGAATCTCTTGTTGGGGGAGACGAAGACGGGGACGGTGTCACCGGGGGCGCACCGGTCGGCGAGGTGTGTCGAGCAGACACCTCCGCGATCCCGGTCGGCGACGGTGTAGCGCACGGTGGCCATCGTGATGTGCACCGTGTCGCCGTGGACCCGGGGGCTCGACGAGATCGAGTACTCCCGATGGGCGAGCGGACTCAGCTCCTCGAGCAGTTCCTCGGGGGTCGGGGCGAAGGTCGGGTCGAGATCCAGGAGATCGAGGACATCGAGGCCGTGCAGCCATGCGTCGAGCGCCTGCGGATCGCCGGCATCGAGCAATCGCGACAACTCGGGGTGCCCGGTGCGATCGGCAACCGCACGGACGAGGTACTTCGACGGTGCGGAGATCTCGTACCTGCTGGTCAGCGCCTCGCGCAGGGTGTAGGTGGCCTTGCGGTCGGCGATGATCTCGTCGCCGGCCGCGCCGAGCCGGTTGAGGAGGAGGTCGACGAGTTCCGGATCGTTGGCGGGCGCGATGCCGATTCCGTCGCCGGGCTCGTAGCTGATGCCGCTGTCCCCGAGGTCGAGTTCGAGATGCCGGACCTCCTTGGCCGAGCCGGGGCCGGAGAGCAGCTCATTGGTCACGACGGTCGCCGGGTACGGATTGCGCCGGTTCCACGGCGAGCGGACTGCCTTGCCGGTGCGGCGCGCGGGGGATGCCGGTGCGGTGTCGACTGCGAGGCTGCTGCCGGTGGAGGCGGCGTCGTACATCGATGATCCTTCGGAGACGGTGTGCGGGTGCGTGCGCCGCGGGACAAACCGGCGGGCGACGCCACGGTACTACACTTAGGCAACCCTTACGAGGATCGCGATGTGTATCACGTGTACGGGATGCCGCTCGGTGCGGCGGACAGTGCCGGGAATGGATTCGACGGGCCCGCCGTTGAGGCATCTGCGACCGCGGTGATCGGGATTTTTCCCGGTGATGCCCTCCGTGGCATACTGATCGGTCGAGTCCGGTTCCGGTTCACACCGTCGACAAGCGACGGTGACCCGGCGACCACAGAAAGGGACGTACCAGACATGAAGCAGGGAATTCACCCCGAGTACGCGACGACCACCGTCGTCTGCGGCTGCGGCAACACCTTCGAGACCCGCAGCACCGCTGCCAACGGTCGGATCAACGTCGAGGTCT
Source organism: Gordonia sp. ABKF26 (assembly GCF_041103195.1). NCBI lineage: Bacteria > Bacillati > Actinomycetota > Actinomycetes > Mycobacteriales > Gordoniaceae > Gordonia > Gordonia sp. ABKF26. The sequence continues at coordinate 3,890,105 of NZ_JBGCVZ010000003.1, read as the reverse complement.
GCTCGCAGTGCCACCCGTTCTACACGGGCAAGCAGAAGATCCTCGACACCGGCGGCCGCGTTGCCCGGTTCGAGAAGCGCTACGGCAAGCGCGCCAAGTAGACCACTCTGCGACGCCCGCCCGACGATTGTCGGGACGGGCGTCGCTGTGTTTCCGGTCCGTGTTCTTCCCGGTGCCGTTCTCTCCGGCGCCACTGCCCGCCGGTGTGCCGCCGGACGACAAGTGAGGTCGCCTTCATGAGTACGCAGAGTCCCTCGGCCATCGACGACATCCTCGCCGAGCACTCGGGCCTCGAACGTCAGCTGGCCGACCCCGCCCTGCACGACGACCCGGCCGCGGCCCGCAGGGTGGGCAAGCGATTCGCCGAGCTCGCGCCGGTCATGGCGACCTACACCAGGCTGCAGACGGCGCGCGACGATCTCGAGGCCGCCCGGGAACTGGCCACGGACGACGCATCGTTCGCCGCCGAGATCCCCGCGCTCGAGGAGGCGGTCGACGAGCTCGACGCCACCCTGACCGACCTGCTGGCCCCGCGCGATCCCCACGACGCCGACGACGTGGTCCTGGAGATCAAATCCGGTGCCGGCGGCGAGGAGTCGGCGCTGTTCGCCTCGGACCTGGCCCGCATGTACCTCAAATACTGTGAGCGGCACGGCTGGAAGGCGCAGGTGCTCGGAGTCACCGAGTCCGATCTGGGCGGGTACAAGGAGGCCACGTTCTCCATCAAGTCGAAAGAGGCCGTCCGCGACGGGGTGTGGTCGCGTCTGAAGTTCGAGGGCGGCGTGCACCGCGTGCAGCGTGTGCCGGTCACCGAGTCGCAGGGACGCATCCACACGTCGGCGGCCGGGGTGTTGATCTACCCCGAGCCCGAAGAGGTCGCCGAGGTGACCATCGACGAGTCCGAACTCCGCATCGACGTCTATCGCTCGTCCGGCAAGGGCGGGCAGGGTGTGAACACCACCGACTCGGCGGTCCGGATCACCCACCTGCCCACCGGGATCGTCGTCACCTGCCAGAACGAACGCTCCCAGTTGCAGAACAAGGCCCGGGCGATGCAGGTCCTCGCCGCCCGGCTCCAGTCCGCGGCCGAGGAGGAGGCCGAGGCCGCCGCCGCGCAGGGGCGTGCCGCGCAGATCCGCACCGTCGACCGGTCCGAGCGGATCCGTACCTACAACTTCCCCGAGAACCGCATCACCGACCACCGCATCGGATACAAGGCCAACAACCTCGACGCGGTGCTCGCCGGCGACATGGACAACCTCCTCGACGCCCTCGTCGCCGCGGACCGGCAGGCCCGCATGGAAGCGGAATAGACCCCGTGACCGGAACGCCGACCCCGGTGTCGGACGAACTGCGCGCGGGGACCGCCTGTCTCGCCGCGGCCGGGATCGACTCCGCACGCCATGACGCCGACTGGCTGATGGCGCACGTGCTCGGAGTCGATGCGGGCCGCCTTGTCCTGATGGACGCGATCGACGATGCGCAGGCCCGCGCCTTCCGGTCCGCCGTCGAGCGGCGTGCCCGACGGATCCCGTTGCAGCACATCGTCGGGACCGCCGCGTTCGGCCCGGTGGAGCTCGCCGTCGGGCCGGGTGTGTTCATCCCCCGACCGGAGACCGAGTATCTCCTCGAATGGGCAGTCGACCGGCTCCGCGAGCGGCCCGGGTCGGCACTCGCAGCCGACTTCTGCAGCGGCAGTGGCGCATTGGCGATCGGTGTCGCGGCGATGAGTCCCGGGACCCGGGTGGTCGCGGTCGAGGCCGACGAGGACGCCCTGGTGTGGTTGCGCCGCAACGCCACCGACGCGGCGACGGTGGTCGGATCGCGGGTCGAGGTGGTCGCCGCGGACGTCACCGATCCCGAGCAGATCGCCGATTCCGTCCCGATGGGCAGTGTGTCGGTCCTCGTCACCAACCCGCCCTACGTCCCGCTGGATGCGGCGGTCGGACCCGAGGTCGCGCACGATCCGGCCCGCGCGGTCTTCGGCGGGGCCGACGGGATGTCGGTGATCGAGCCGATGGTGCCGGTCATCGCCCGCACACTGGCTCCCGGTGGGGTCGTCGGGATCGAACACGACGACACGACCGCGGACGCGGTGGTGGCGTGCCTGCACGCGCACGGCGACTTCGAGGACGTGACCCGGCACGCGGATCTGACGGGTCGGCCACGGTTCGTGACGGCGCGCCGACGGTAGGCCGGGGGCACCGGGCACGGCATGGCAGGATGATCGCGTGAGCACTGTTTTCGACTGCAACGATCCACAGAACCGCTCGTCGGGGATTCGGGCGGCGGTCGGGGCGGCGAAGGCCGGACGGCTGATCGTGATGCCCACCGACACGCTCTACGGAGTCGGTTGCGACGCCTTCGATTCCGACGCCGTCGGCGCCCTCCTGGCTGCCAAGCACCGTGGACGCGACATGCCGGTCCCGGTACTGGTGGGTTCCTGGCATTCGATCGACGGACTGGTCCTGTCGGTCCCGCAGCCCGCGCGTGATCTGATCGAGGCGTTCTGGCCCGGCGGTTTGAGTCTGGTTGTCCGGCAGGCGCCCTCGCTGGCGTGGGACCTCGGGGACACCGACGGGACCGTCATGCTGCGGATGCCCCTGCACCCGGTCGCGATCGACGTGCTGCGCGAGGTGGGCCCGATGGCGGTCTCGAGCGCCAACGTCTCGGGACGCCCGCCGGCGACGACCGCCGACGAAGCGCGCGAACAACTCGGCGACGAGGTCTCGGTCTATCTCGACGGTGGCCCGGCGCCGGCCGCGCAGGCGTCGACGATCGTCGATGTCTCCGGGCCGAGTCCGCGCATCCTGCGTGAGGGCGCCGTCTCGACCGACGCGGTCGCCGACGTACTCGACACCGACCCGGCCTCGCTGCTCGCGGAGCCATGAGTCCGGACGCGCCGGAGTTCGGACCACACGGCTTCGAGGCGGGCGACGCCCCGACCGGTGACGCCGCGGTCGATGCCCTGCTGGGCCGCGAGGTGGATCGTCGCCGCGACACGCTCCAGCTGCTCGCCGGCGAGACCGAGCCGACGCCGGGGGTGCGAGCCGCGATGGCGTCGGTCTTCGACGCGAAGTACGCGGAGGGGTACCCCGGGACGCGGTACCACGGCGGATGCGACGTGGTCGACGAACTCGAAGAGCTCGCGATCACCCGCGCCCGGGCGCTGTTCGACGCCGAGTACGTCAACGTCCAGCCACTGTCGGGGAGCGCGGCCAATCTCGCCGTGTACGCCGGCTTCGCCCAGCCCGGGGATCCGGTGCTCGCGCTGCGCCTCGAACACGGCGGCCACCAGACACATGGTTCGCGGGCGAACTTCTCCGGCCGATGGTTCTCGCCCCTGCACTACGAGGTGCGCCCGGACGATGAACTCGTCGACTACGACCAGGTCCGTGATCTCGCCCTGGTGCACCGGCCACGGATCCTGGTCGCCGGGGCGGCTTCGTATTCGCGCACGTTCGATTTCGCGGCACTGCGCGAGATCGCCGATGAGGCCGAGTGCATCCTGTGGGTCGACGCCGCGCACCTCGCCGGGCACATCGCCGCCGGCCTGCTCCCGTCACCGGTGCCGTACGCCGACATCGTCACCCTGTCGACCAACAAGGTGATCCGGGGCCCACGCGGCGGTGTCGTCCTCGCCCGTGCCGAGCACGGCGAGGCGCTGCGCAAGGCGGTCTTCCCGTTCGTGCAGGGCGGCCCGGCGATGCACACCGTGGCCGCGAAGGCGGTGGCGTGCGCGGAGTCGGGGACCGACGAGTTCGCCGGGTACGCGCGCCGCACCGTGGACAACGCCCGGGGTCTCGCCGGCCAGCTCGCGGCCCGGGGTGCCCGGGTGGTGTCCGGGGGGACCGACATCCACCTCGCCGTCATCGACGTGAGCGGCTTCGGTATCTCCGGGATGGAGGCGCAGTACCGGCTCGGCGCGGCCGGCATCGTCGTCGACAAGGCCGTCCTGCCGTTCGAGACCCGACCCGTCTCCGAGGGTTCGGCGATCCGGATCGGTACGCCGGTCGTCACCGAGCGGGGCATGACCCCCGCCATGCATCCGCCGATCGCCGACGCGATGGTCGCCGCGATGACGACGGACGATCGTGAGACGCACCGGCGGATCCGTCGCGAGATCGCCGAACTGGCCTACGGGTAGCGTGGTCGCAATGTTCGAGACCCTGCCCCGCCGGACGCCGGTGGTGACGCGATGACCGGTGCCGCACCGGTGTTGCTCGCCGCCTCGGACGGGGGAGGGACGGGCGTGCCTCTGCGCGAGCTCCTGCTCGTGGGTCTGACCGCCGCGGCGATGACGTATCTGCTGACCTCCGCGGTCCGCGTCTTCGCCATCCGCGCCGGTGCGGTCGCCGTACCGCGAGTCCGCGACGTGCACGTGATCCCGACGCCCCGCCTCGGTGGGCTCGGGATGTTCGGGGGAGTGGTCGCGGGTATCGCCCTGGCCGCCAACCTCCCGGCGCTCAACCGCGGGTTCGCCTACACCACCGACATGACGGCGGTGATCGCCGCCGGCACGGTCATCGTCCTCGTCGGCGTCGTCGACGACCGCTGGGGGCTGGACGCGCTGACGAAGTTCGTCGGACAGCTGACCGCGGCGGGAGTGCTGGTGCTGCTCGGCATCAGCTGGCTGCAGCTCTACATCCCGTTCGCCGACATCGGCACGCTCGTGCTCGACCCGCTGCAGGCCGGTCTGCTGACTGTCGCGATCACGGTCGCGACGATCAACGCGATCAACTTCGTCGACGGACTCGACGGTCTCGCCGCCGGACTGGGCCTCATCGCGGCGGCCGCGATCTGCATGTTCTCCCTGGGTCTGTTGCGCGACCAGGGGGGCGATGTCAGCTACTACCCGCCGGCCCTCATCTCGATGGCGCTGGCCGGTGCGTGCCTCGGCTTCTTGCCGCACAACTTCTCTCCCGCAAGGATTTTCATGGGCGACTCGGGTGCGATGCTGATCGGGCTGCTGCTCGCCGCGGCATCCACGAGCGCGTCCGGCCGCATCGCCGTCAATGCCTACGGCCCGGCGGACATCTTCACCCTGTTGTCCCCGCTGATCCTCGTCGCCGCCGTCGTCTTCATCCCGATGCTCGACATGTTGCTGGCCGTGATCCGGCGGACCCGGGCCGGGGTGGGCTTCTACACCCCGGACAAGATGCACCTCCACCACCGGCTGCTCGAGCTCGGGCACTCGCAGCGTCGCGTCGCGCTGATCATCTACCTGTGGGTGGGGGTCCTGGCGTTCTCGGCGGCGGCGAGCACGCTGTTCCCGCTCTCGGTCGTCGCCCCGGCCTTCGGAGCGGGACTCGTGGTCGCCATGCTGGTCACGATGGCGCCGCGGCTGCACCGGCGCTTCGCCGAACTCCGTACGGCCACCAAGGCCTATCGCTGAGCAGGCGAGCGGGACCTGGCGTTTGCCGAGAATGCTTCCGCTGGGCCTAAGGTAAGGAAACCGTAAATACTGGTGTACTATCGCCCGTAGTAGTCAGTGGGAGCCAGATCCGGACACAAAGCCCCGGTTCCGTCTCTTGCCACGTATACCCCCCGGTGAGACGCCAGGAATGGTGTTGGTAGGGTCACACCAAACGCGAGCTGACGCCCAGCGGCCATGTGTTGCTGCACGCACGCGGGTGCCCCGTGCCATCGGTATGGAGTAGGAGAGCTGAGGAGAGGGACATGACCGCATCTGCCCCTGATTCGGCCCCCGTCTATCCGCAGGCGCCGACCGGACTCCGCCGCCCCGCGCTCATCGCGGGCGGGTTCATCGTGGTCGTCGCCGCCGTCTCGCTCGCCGTCGGGCATCCGCTCTTCGCGGTCTTCTTCCTGCTCGGTGTCGCCGGCATCTTCGTCAACGCGATCCTCGTCCGACGCGCAGTCGACGTCGTGGTCGCCGACGAGAACCCTCGTAAGACCGCACTTGCTCTCAACTCCGCCATGCGACTCGGTGCCATCACGGCGCTCGCGCTGCTGGCGGCTTTTCTGGTCCAACCCGACGGGTTGGGCGCGATGTTCGGACTCGCCATCGGCCAAGTGGTCTTGGTGCTGAACACGGTCATTCCGGTGATGAAAGGACTTCGTAGCCAACCATGACGACCGCCTTCAACCTTGCCGCAGAGGATGGCGAACCGGCCATCCAGGTGGGTCATTACACCAAGTTCGAACTGTTCGGACTGACCTTCAACCTGGAGACCATCATCGCGACGGCGCTGGCCGCGGCGATCCTGCTCGCGCTGGCCTTCTACCTGAAGTCGAAGGTCACCTCGACCGGTGTGCCGTCGGGTGTGCAGCTGTTCTGGGAGGCCATCACCATCCAGATGCGTGGTCAGGTCGAGAGTGCCATCGGCATGAAGATCGCCCCGTACGTCCTCCCGCTCGCGGTCTCGCTCTTCACCTTCATCCTGATCTCCAACTGGCTGTCGATCCTGCCGGTGCAGGTCGGTCACCACGAGATCCTCAAGCCGCCCGCCGCGGACGTGAACTTCGCCTACGCCCTCGCGATCTTCGTCTTCGTCTGGTACCAGATCGCCGGCTTCCGGGCACGCGGCCTGCTGGGTCACCCCAAGCGAATCATCAAGGGCCACGTCGCATTCCTCGCGCCGATCAACGTGATCGAGGAATTCACCAAGCCGATCTCGCTGTCGCTGCGACTCTTCGGCAACGTCTTCGCCGGCAGCATGATGGTCGCCCTGATCGCCCTGTTCCCGCCGTACATCATGTGGGCGCCCAACGCGATCTGGAAGTCCTTCGAACTCTTCGTCGGTCTGATCCAGGCGTTCATCTTCGCGCTGCTGACGATCCTCTACTTCTCGCAGTCGATGGAGACCGAGGATCACTGACCGCCCGGACCGGGCACCCGCGCGGGGCAACTCACGACCGCGCCCACAACCGAACATGACGACCTGCTCCGGCACCTGTCGGCGCAACCAGAGACCTGACACACCAGATGTCAGCAACGAAAGGGAAATATCACAATGGATCCAATGATTGGCCTCGGCGCACTCATCGGTGGCGGCCTGATCATGGCCGGTGGCGCCGTCGGTGCCGGTATCGGTAACGGTCTGGCCGGTAGCCAGCTGATCGCCGGTATCGCCCGTCAGCCCGAGGCACAGGGTCGCCTGTTCACCCCGTTCTTCATCACCGTCGGTCTGGTCGAGGCGGCCTACTTCATCAACCTGGCCTTCATGGCGCTCTTCGTGTTCGCCACCCCGATCAGCGCCGGCTGATCGTCGCTCTCCCTTTTGTCGCCGAGTAGAAACGACACCTCACCACAATGACGCTTGCTGCAGAGAACTTCCTGCTCCCGAATGGAACGTTCTTCGTTGTCCTGCTCATCTTCGTGATTTTGCTGCTGGTCATCCGCAAGTTCGTGGTTCCGCCGATCCAGCAGGTCCTCGAGGAGCGGGACGCGATGATCCACCGCACCGTGGAGGACAACCGGACCGCCGCCGCCGAATTCGAGGATGCGGACGTGCAGTTCCGTTCGCTCCTCAAAGAGGCGCGCGGTGAGGCCACCGCCAAGCGCGACGATGCTCGCGCCCAGGGTCGTGAACAGCTGAACGAGATGAAGCATGCAGCGACCGCCGAGGCCGACGCCGCCCTGCAGTCGACCAGCTCCGAGCTGGCGGCGCAGGGTGAGCAGGCCGCCTCGACGGCTGCAGCTGATGTGGACGCACTCGCCAAGACACTTGCGGCGCGTGTGCTCGGTGTCGACTCGGCAACTCTTTCCGATACCCGATCGACGAGCGGAGCGGTGAACTGATCATGGCTGCCAACACTGAGACCGAGTCCGACCAGGGCCCCATCGGCACCTGGCTCCACGACATCGGTGCTGCGTTCGACCCCGCGATCTTCATCGCTCAGCTCTTCGGCTTCGCGGTCATCATCTTCCTGCTGTGGAAGTACGTCCGCCCGCCGGTGCAGAAGATGATGCGGGATCGACAGGAGACCGTCCGTCAGCAGCTCGCCGAGAGTGCGGCTGCCGCCAAGCGCGTCGACGACGGCAAGCAGGCACGTGAGAAGGCCGTCGCCGAGGCCAAGGCCGAGGCCGAGCAGATGCAGAAGGACGCCGCGGCCGATGCCGAGGCGATCACCTCCGACATCCGCGCCCAGGCTGATCACGAGGTCAAGCGCATCTCCGAGCACGGCCGCAACCAGGTCGCCCTGGTGCGTGCCAACCTGGTCCGTCAGTTGCGGACCGACCTCGGACTCACCGCCGTCGACAAGGCCGGCGAACTGGTGCGCAACCACCTGGCCGACGACTCGGCCCAGGCGGCCAGCGTCGACCGGGTGATCGACGAACTCGAGGAGATGTCGGCGGGTTCGTCGAACGCGGTCGCCTCGAGCGCCTCGCTCGTCGGTCTGCACGCCATGCGTGCGGCCAGCCGTGATGCCGCACTGGCCGTCTCCGAGAAATTCGATTCGGCGGCACTCGATCTCGACGGGTCGGCGCTCGCCGCCGCGTCGGGTGACCTCACCGCGGCGATCAACTTCCTCGGCGAGAACCCGGTGCTGCGCAAGCGTCTGGTCGAGGACGACGAGAACCCCGAGGGCAAGAAGGCCCTGGTGCACCGCCTGTTCGACGGCAAGGTCGCCCCGGTGGTCGTCGAGGTGCTCGCGACCGCCTCGAGTCAGCGGTGGTCGTCGTCGAGCGACTTCGTCGTCGGTCTGCGCCGCCAGAACTCACTGATCGTGCTCACCGCCGCCGAACGCGACGGGGTCATCGAGCAGGTCGAGGACGAGCTCTTCCGTGTGAGCCGAGTCCTCGAGGCCAACCCGCAGCTCTCCTCGCTGCTGTCGGACCACGGCAAGGACGCCGACAAGCGCGTCGACCTGCTCCAGAAGCTGGTCGGCGACAAGGTCGGCACCCACACCTGGACGTTGCTGTCCTCGACCGTGCGCCTGCTGCACGGCCAGGCCGCGGACGTCGCGGTCGATCAGCTCGCCGAGCTGGCCGCCGCCCGTCGCGGCGAGTCGGTCGCCCACGTGGTGTCCGCCTCACCGCTGTCGGACGCCCAGATCGATCGCCTGTCGAGCGTGCTCGGCGGAATCTACGGTCGGACCATCTCGGTGCAGACCGAGATCGCGCCGGAGCTGCTCGGCGGTCTCCGGATCAGCGTCGGCGACGAGGTCATCGACGCCGATGTCGCGACGCGACTGGCCAAGGCCGCGGAAACACTGCCGCGCTGACGAGTTCCTCACCCGACCACCCGAACCCACGAAGCCCCAGAGCTCAGACCTTTGAGTCTCAGAGCCACATCAAGGAAAGACGAGAACCCATGGCGGAGTTGACGATCTCACCAGACGAGATCAAGGGAGCGATCGAGCAGTACGTCTCGTCGTTCGAAGCCGAAGCGTCGCGCGACGAGGTCGGCATCATCACCGATACCTCGGACGGCATCGCTCACGTCAGCGGCCTTCCGAGCGCAATGGCCAACGAGCTCCTCGAGTTCCCGGGCGGCGTCCTCGGCGTCGCACTGAACCTCGACGAGGACGAGATCGGCGCCGTCATCCTGGGTGACTACGAGTCCCTGGAAGAAGGCCAGCAGGTCAGCCGTACCGGCGACGTGCTCTCCGTCCCCGTCGGCGACGCGTTCCTCGGACGCGTGGTCAACCCGCTGGGCGCCCCGATCGACGGTCAGGGCGACATCGAGGCCGACGAGCAGCGCGTCCTCGAGCTGCAGGCCGCGTCGGTGCTCGAGCGCCAGCCGGTCGAGGAGTCCCTCGCCACCGGTATCAAGGCCATCGACGCCATGACCGCCATCGGCCGCGGACAGCGTCAGCTCGTCATCGGCGACCGCAAGACCGGCAAGACCGCGGTCTGCATCGACGCGATCCTCAACCAGAAGGCCAACTGGGAGACCGGCGACCCCTCCAAGCAGGTCCGCTGCATCTACGTCGCCATCGGTCAGAAGGGTTCGACCATCGCGGGCGTCAAGTCGGCGCTCGAAGAGGCCGGCGCGATGGAGTACACCACCATCGTCGCGGCTCCCGCGTCCGACTCGGCCGGCTTCAAGTGGCTCGCCCCGTACACCGGCTCGGCCATCGGCCAGCACTGGATGTACCAGGGCAAGCACGTCCTCATCGTGTTCGACGACCTGACCAAGCAGGCCGAGGCCTACCGCGCGATCTCGCTGCTGCTGCGTCGTCCGCCGGGCCGCGAGGCATACCCCGGTGACGTCTTCTACTTGCACTCCCGTCTGCTGGAGCGTTGCGCGAAGCTGTCCGACGAACTCGGTGGCGGTTCGATGACCGGCCTGCCGATCATCGAGACCAAGGCCAACGACGTCTCGGCCTTCATCCCGACCAACGTCATCTCGATCACCGACGGACAGGTGTTCCTGGAGTCGGACCTCTTCAACAAGGGCGTCCGTCCCGCCATCAACGTCGGCACCTCGGTGTCGCGCGTCGGTGGTGCCGCACAGACCAAGGGCCTCAAGAAGGTCTCGGGTTCGCTGCGTCTGGAGCTGGCCCAGTTCCGCGAGCTGGAGGCCTTCTCGGCCTTCGCCTCCGACCTCGACGACGCGTCGAAGGCGCAGCTCGAGCGCGGTGCCCGGTGGGTCGAGATGCTCAAGCAGGACCAGTACAGCCCCTTCTCGGTCGAGGACCAGATCGTCTCGATCTACCTCTGCGGTGAGGGCCACTACGACTCGGTCCCGGTCGACGACGTGCGCAACTTCGAGACCCAGCTGCTGAGCCACCTGCACCACAACGCGACCGGTGTCTACGACTCGATCGCCGGCGGCAAGGTGCTCACCGACGACCAGGCAGAGGCCCTGATCGCCGAGACCAACAAGTTCAAGAACGGCTACCTCACCCACGACGGCCGTCGTGTCGTCAACGAGGCCGAGGCCGAGGCGATGGATGCCGACAACGTCGAGAACGAAGAGATCAAGATCCGCAAGTGATCTCACTCGTCAACGGACATCGCGAAAAGGAAGGGGTGAGGGCTCATGGCCAGCATTCGTGAGCTGCGCTCACGCATCCGGTCGGTCCAGTCGACCAAGAAGATCACCAAGGCTCAGGAGCTGATCGCGACCTCGCGTATCACCAAGGCCCAGGGACGGGTGGCCGCGGCCAAGCCGTACTCGCAGGAGATGACCGCCGTGCTCTCGGAGCTGGCGAGCAACTCGGGATCGCTGGACAACCCGCTGCTCAACGAGCGGGAGAACCCGAAGCGCGCCGCGATCCTGGTCGTGACCAGTGACCGCGGAATGTGTGGCGGTTACAACGCCAACGTGCTCAAGGCGACCCGCGAGCTCATCGCACTCCTGCGCGACGAGGGCAAAGAGGCGGTCCTGTTCGTGATGGGCCGCAAGGGTGTCGGGTTCTTCAGCTTCCGTGGTCTGGAGATCTCGGACTCGTGGACGGGCTTCTCGGAGTCCCCGCAGTACTCCGATGCCGCGACCGCGACCAGCTTCCTGGTGGATCTCTTCCAGGCCGGTTCGGGCACCGAGGTCGATCGTCCGGAAGGTGACGGCAAGCTCGAGGGCGTCGACGAGCTCCATCTGGTCTACACCCGCTTCCAGTCGATGCTGGCGCAGGTGCCCGAGGTCCGGCGGGTCGCCCCGCTGGTCGTCTCCGAAGACGATGACTCGTCCGACGACACCCCGTCGCGCAACTACACCTTCGAGCCCGGGGCCGAGACACTGCTCGACGCGCTGCTGCCGAAGTACGTGGCGACGCGGGTCTACGCGGCACTGCTGGATTCGTCGGCTTCGGAATCGGCCGCGCGCCGTACCGCGATGAAGGCCGCGACCGACAACGCCGAGGAACTGTCCAAGTCGTTGTCGCGCGAGGCCAACCAGCTCCGCCAGGCCCAGATCACCCAGGAAATCAGCGAGATCGTCGGCGGCTCGAGCGCACTGGCGAACTAGCCGTCTGCGCCAGACGAGCCCGGATCGACGAGAACCCATACTTCGATAAAGAGGAAGTGACCCAAGCACCATGACCGCAGCAGTAGAAACCCCCTCCGCGAAGTCGGCGGGTTCCGCCGACGGGCGGGTCGTCCGCATCATCGGCCCCGTGGTCGACGTCGAGTTCCCGCGGGGCTCGATTCCTGAACTGTTCAACGCCCTCCACGCCGAGGTCGCCCTCTCCTCGGTCGCCAAGACGCTGACCCTCGAGGTCGCCCAGCATCTCGGTGACAACCTGGTGCGCACCATCTCGATGCAGCCGACCGACGGCCTGGTCCGCGGCGCGGCTGTGTCCGACACCGGCAAGTCGATCGTCGTGCCGGTCGGTGACGTCGTCAAGGGTCACGTCTTCAACGCCCTCGGTGACTGCCTCGACAGCCCGGGCCTCGGCCGCGACGGCGAGCAGTGGAGCATCCACCGCAAGCCGCCGGCCTTCGACGAGCTCGAGGGCAAGACCGAGATCCTCGAGACCGGCATCAAGGTCATCGACCTGCTGACCCCGTACGTCAAGGGCGGCAAGATCGGTCTGTTCGGTGGTGCGGGCGTCGGCAAGACCGTCCTCATCCAGGAGATGATCACGCGTATCGCGCGTGAGTTCTCCGGCACCTCGGTGTTCGCCGGCGTCGGCGAGCGCACCCGTGAGGGCACCGACCTCCACCTCGAGATGGAGGAGATGGGCGTTCTCCAGGACACCGCCTTGGTGTTCGGCCAGATGGACGAGCCGCCGGGCACGCGTATGCGCGTGGCTCTCTCGGCGCTGACCATGGCGGAGTACTTCCGCGATGTGAAGCACCAGGACGTGCTGCTCTTCATCGACAACATCTTCCGCTTCACGCAGGCCGGCTCGGAGGTCTCGACCCTCCTCGGTCGTATGCCGTCCGCGGTCGGTTACCAGCCGACCCTGGCCGACGAGATGGGTGAGCTCCAGGAGCGCATCACCTCGACGAAGGGTCGCTCGATCACCTCGCTGCAGGCGATCTACGTCCCCGCCGACGACTACACCGACCCGGCGCCGGCCACCACGTTCGCTCACCTCGATGCGACCACCGAGCTCTCGCGTCCGATCTCGCAGCTGGGTATCTACCCCGCCGTGGACCCGCTGACCTCGACCTCGCGCATCCTCGAGGCGTCGATCGTGGGCGACGAGCACTTCCGCGTCGCCAACGAGGTCAAGCGCATCCTGCAGAAGTACAAGGAGCTGCAGGACATCATCGCCATCCTCGGTATGGACGAGCTCTCCGAAGAGGACAAGGTCACGGTGCAGCGCGCGCGCCGTATCCAGAAGTTCCTCGGCCAGAACTTCCTCGTCGCCGAGAAGTTCACCGGCCAGAAGGGCTCGGTCGTCCCGCTCGCCGACACCATCGAGGCCTTCGACCGTGTCGCCAAGGGCGAGTTCGACCACCTGCCCGAGCAGGCGTTCAACAGCTGCGGTGGACTCGACGACGTGGAGGCCGCCGCCGCCAAGATCAGCGGAAAGTAGCGATTCGCCATGGCTGAGAAGTCCTTCCACGTGGAGGTTGTCTCCGCGGATCAGAGCCTGTACTCGGGAGAGGCCACGTTCGTGATCGCGCAGACCACCGTCGGTGAGCTGGGTGTCCTGGCCAACCACGAGCCGCTCCTGGGCCAGCTGGTCCCGGGTGGCTTCGTGGTCATCGTCGAGGAGAACGGCAACCGTCGTGCGGCTGCGGTCGAGGGCGGGTTCCTCTCCGTCACCGGCGAGGCCGTGACGGTGCTGGCGGAGTCTGCCGACTGGGCCGACGACGTCGACGTCAACGCGGAGAAGACCGCGCTCGACGAGGCGGAGCCGGATTCGCCGGAGTACCACCGTGCTCACGCGCGTCTGACTGCGGCACAACACCTTTCACGCTAGAACGGCCCGCGCGAGCGGTCTGGGTTCAACAAGCGGCCTCGGCCGGCCATCGGGAGAGATCCGATGGCCGGCCGAGGCCGTTTGGCGTGTCATGTGCAGGTTCTGGCATGCTTGTCATCACAGCCCCCTGTCCCGCGTGTGCGCAGCCCGAGCCGTCTTGAGCCCTACCGGGTTCGACGCTTTCGCCCGCACGCGGTGACTGCACGAAGGAGTAGGTGATGTCGCTGGCGGTCGTGTTGCTCAGTGTGCTGCTGGCGGTGGCGGTCCTGTTGTGCGCCTTCTTGACGATTCGTCTCGCCCAGCTCCGGCGTGCCGGCACGCCGGTCCTGCTGCGCACCGTGCCCGCCGCGGTCGACGAGGGATGGCGGCACGGCACCGTGCACTACAGCGATCACTCGCTCCGGTACTACCGCCTCACGTCCCTGAAACCGGGACCGAACGTGACGTTCGCCCGACAGGGCATGGAGATCTCCGGTCGTCGAGCGCCGGAGGGGACCGAGACCGAGATCCTCGACGGGATGCTCATCCTGCAGGTGCAGTCGGCCGGCCAGGCCGACGACGATTACGAACTGGCGATGGGCCCGGGTGCGGTGACCGCGTTCCAGTCCTGGCTGGAATCCCGGCAGTCCGCGCGATCGCAGCGGCGCAAGAGCGCCTAGGACTCGCGCTTCGAGGCCGGCCGCTGTCGGCTACCGCCCGGAACCCACTTGACGTCACCGGGTGTGTCCGCGCCTTGCTGGTCGCCTCCCGCGGTGGGGCGAGTGCGGTTCGCGACCCGCGACAGGATGAACAGCAGGTCGGACAACCGGTTGAGGTACTTGGCCGGCAAGACGCTCGTGTCGTCCGGATGAGCCGACACCGCGGCCCACGCCGACCGTTCCGCTCGCCTGGTCACCGTTCGTGCCTGGTGCAACAGGGCGGCAAGGGGCGTGCCGCCCGGCAGGATGAAGGAGTCCAGCGCGGGCAGCTCGGCGCCGAAGGCGTCGCACCACCGCTCGAGTGCGTCGATGTAGTCCTGCGCGATGCGCAACGGCGGGTACTGGGGATCCTCGACGACGGGTGTGGACAGGTCGGCTCCGGCGTCGAAGAGATCGTTCTGGACGGTGGTGAGGACCGCTCGGATGTCGTCGGGTACCTCTCCGCCGAGTGCCAGGGCGAGACCGATGGTGGCATTCGCCTCGTCGCAGTCGGCGTAGGCGACCACGCGCGGATCGGTCTTGGGAACCCGGGAGAAGTCGCTCAGTCCGGTGGAGCCGTCGTCACCGGTCCGGGTGTAGATCCTCGTCAGGTGTACCGCCATGCGTCGAATGTACTGCGCGATGGCCGGGTGGCCCGACGCGCGGTCTCGGACGTGCGGGGTCGGACCCACTGGGCCGGGGGCCGCGAACCCGGGCGGTTAAGGTGGCAGGCGTGAGCGATCGGTTTCTGGTGTCCGGGGGAGCGCGTCTGTCCGGCGAGGTGGCAGTGGGTGGCGCGAAGAACAGCGTCCTGAAACTCATGGCCGCGGCCCTCCTCGCCGAGGGGACGACCGTGCTGACCAATGCACCCGAGATCGCCGACGTCCCGCTGATGGCCGACGTGCTCCGCGGTCTGGGTGCGGTCGTCGAGATGGATGGCGAGACGGTCACCATCACCGCTCCCGCCGAGCCGAAATTCCACGCCGATTTCGCGGCGGTCCGTCAGTTCCGCGCCTCGGTCTGCGTCCTCGGCCCGTTGATGGCGCGGTGCCATCGCGCGGTCGTCGCGCTGCCCGGCGGCGACGCGATCGGCTCGCGGCCGCTCGACATGCATCAGGCGGGTCTGCGCGCGCTCGGCGCCACGAGCACCATCGAGCACGGTTGTGTGGTGGCCGAGGCCGACACCCTGGTCGGCGCTCCGATCGCGCTGGAGTTCCCGTCGGTGGGTGCGACCGAGAACATCCTCATGGCCGCGGTGCTCGCCGAGGGACAGACCACCATCGACAACGCCGCGCGTGAGCCCGAGATCGTCGACCTCTGCGTGATGCTGCAGCAGATGGGCGCACAGATTGACGGTGCCGGCACCTCGACCCTGACCGTCGTCGGTGTCGACCGACTGCATCCGACGACCCACCGGGTGGTCGGGGACCGCATCGTCGGCGCGACCTGGGGTATCGCGGCCGCGATGACCCGCGGTGACGTCACCGTGCGCGGCGTGAAACCCGAACACCTGCAGTTGGTTCTGAACAAACTGGGCGACACCGGGGCCGTGGTCGACACCTTCGACGACGGCTTCCGGGTCCGGCACGACCGCCGGCCCACCGCCGTCAACGTGTCCACCCTGCCGTTCCCCGGCTTTCCCACCGATCTGCAACCGATGGCGATCGGTCTGGCCGCGATCTCCGACGGCATGTCGGTCATCACCGAGAACGTCTTCGAGGCCCGCTTCCGCTTCGTCGAGGAGATGGTCCGTCTCGGGGCCGACGCCCGGACCGACGGCCACCACGCGGTCATCCGCGGGATCGACCGCCTGTCGAGCGCGCCGGTCTGGTGCTCGGACATCCGCGCCGGCGCCGGCCTCGTGCTGGCCGGGCTCGTCGCCGACGGGGTGACCGAGGTGCACGACGTCGAGCACATCGATCGCGGATACCCCCACTTCGTGGAGATCCTGCGCAGTCTCGGCGGCGAGATCGAGCGCGTGCGCGACTGAACCCTGTCCGATCGGACAGGTGCCGGCCCGTCCGGCCGGGTGCACTGTAGTCGAGTACGGGCAGGACCCCTTGTCCCGGTTGTGATCTGGGCGACATTCTCGTTGTGACAGACCCAACCGTCACAAGGAGTTCACCACCATGGCCATTGAGCTGAACCAGATCTGGGACTTCCCGATCAAGGAGTTCCACCCGTTCCCGAAGGCGAAGCTGGGTGTCGGCGCGCACGACATGCTCGGTGTCGAGGCCAAGGATCTGGGCATGACCCGCGCACTGCTGATGACCACGGGGTTGCGCGGTTCCGGGATCATCGAGGAACTGATCGGCAAGATCGAGTACCAAGGCGTCGACGTCGTCCTCTACGACCAGGTGGAGTCCAACCCCAAGGACTACAACTGCATGGACGCCGCGGCCCTCTACCAGTCGGAGAAGTGCGACGGCATCATCTCGGTGGGCGGCGGGTCCAGTCATGATGCCGCCAAGGGCGCCCGCATGGTCATCGCGCACGACGGCCGCAACATCAACGAGTTCGAGGGCTTCTCCAAGGCCACCAACAAGGAGAACCCCAAGCACATCGCGGTCTCGACCACGGCCGGCACGGGGTCGGAGACCTCCTGGGCGTACGTCATCACCGACACCTCGGACATGAACAAGCCGCACAAGTGGGTGGCGTTCGACGACACGTGTCTCGTCGACCTGGCGATGGACGACCCGCTGCTCTACTACACGTGCCCCGAACACTTCACCGCGTTCTGTGGCTTCGACGTGCTTGCCCACGCGAGCGAGCCGTACGTCTCGCGTCTGGACTTCGCACCGTCACTGGGCAATGCCAAGTACTCGATCGAGCTGATCCGCGACCATCTGCGCACCGCCGTGTACGACCCGCGGAACCTGGCGGCCCGCACCGGGATGATGTACGCGCAGTACATCTCCGCGCAGGCGTTCAACTCCGGCGGTCTCGGTCTCGTGCACTCGCTGTCGCATGCGGTGAGCGCGTTCTACGACAGCCATCACGGGCTGAACAACGCCATCGCCCTGCCCCGCGTCTGGGAGTACAACCTGCCGTCTCGCTACGAGCGTTACGCCGAGATCGCCGCGCTGCTCGGTGTCGACACGTCGAAGATGACGACGGTCCAGGCCGCCGACGCCGCCGTCGAGGAGGCCATCCGCCTGGGCAAGGACCTCGGTATCCCGGACAACTTCGGTCAACTGTCGACGAGCAGCTACGACAAGAACCGCATGAACACCGGCAAGTACGAGGGCCGCGGCGAGACCATGGACACCTCGGACAAGCAGATCCGCGCGATCGCCGAGCACATGATGGACGACTGGTGCACGCCGGGCAACCCGCGTGAGAGCACCGTCGAATCGCTGATCCCGATGGTGGCGCACGCCTTCACCGGCAGCTACTGATCCGTCCTGCCCGCCCGCCTGATCCGAACCCGCCTGATCCGAACCCGCCCGATCCGAGAGCCACAGGCCGACAAGGAGTCCGACATCCGATGACGCACGTCTGCGCACCTCGGGAAACGCCCGAGGACATCACCCGGGACACCCCGGACAGCCGTTCCTTCCCGTCCGTGGAGGAGCTGACCGACGCGCTGGGTGGGCAGGGCTACCTGATCGGTCCGGAACTGGCGGTCGTCGTCCATCTCGCGACACTCCTCGACCGGCCCCTCCTGCTGGAGGGGCCGGCCGGGGTCGGCAAGACGGAGCTGGCGAAAGCGCTGGCGGCGGCGTCGGGGCGCGAGCTCGTCCGGCTGCAGTGTTATGAGGGTCTCGACGAGTCGCGCGCCCTGTACGAATGGGATTACGCGCGACAGCTTCTCCATGTGCAGATGCTGCGCGATCGGATCAGTGTCGAACTCGCTGCCGAGACGACCCTCTCGGCCGCCAGTTCGGCGCTGGCGCGCGCCGAGGTCGGCGTCTACACCGAGGACTTCCTGGTGGCCCGGCCGCTGATGGCGGCCATCACGTCGCCGTCGCCGACGGTCCTGCTCGTCGACGAGATCGACCGCACCGACGAGGCGATGGAGGCGGTCATGCTCGAGGTCCTCGCCGAGCGTCAGGTGACCGTCCCCGAACTCGGGACGTTCACCGCCCGATCGTCGCCGTGGGTCATCCTGACCTCCAACGACACCCGCGAACTCTCGCCGGCGCTCAAGCGTCGCTGCCTGCACTTCCAGGTCGACTACCCGGACCCGCAGACCGAGCGGGACATCGTCGCGGTCCGTGCGCCCGACGTCGAGGAAGCGATCATCGGTGAGGTGGTCGATCTCGCGCGTCGTCTCCGGGACCTCCCGTTGCGCAAGAGTCCGTCCATCGCAGAGGTGATCGACGCGGCGCGAGCCGCCTCCTACCTCGGCGCACGCGACGGGCAACCGGGAAGACCGATCGGCGCGGATGACCACGGTGCTCTGCTCGCCCTGCTCGTGAAGTTCGGCTCCGACGGTGAGATCGCCCGGCGCGCACTGTCCGCCGGCGCCGACTCCGGTGGGTCAACGGCGGTCGGGTCACCCGTCGGGGTCGACGGGACGACGCCCGGCGGGTCGGTGACCGCCCGTGCGTTCGGTGCCGGGCGTGCCCGCAGTGCGGGTAGCCGCCCGGGCCGATGACCCCGATGTCGGTCGTCGCGTCGAGGCGTGCCGACCCGCTCGACCTGCTCGCGGTCACGTTCGGACGGGTCCTGCGGAGCTCGGGGGTCGCGGCCTCGCCCGCCGAGGTCATCGAGATCCGCCGGACCCTGTCGATGGTCGGTGCCGCCGAGCCGGTGGTCCTGCGTGCGGCGCTACAGAGCGTGTGCGTGAAATACGGTTATGAGACAGCGGGTTTCGAGCGTGCCTTCGCACTGTTCTTCCTCGGCGCCGACCCCGATCAGCCGGATGAGGACGACCTTCCCCGGGTCCGTGGCGTCGCGGCTGATCTGCCCGACGACGTGGTCTGGGACGACGAGTTCGAGGGCGCTGCCCGCCAGATAGGGGCCGACGAACACACCGATGAGATCGGCCACTTGATGGCCGATGATCCCGATGCCGCGCACCGTGACGCCGAGAGCGCTCACCGGGAGGAGAACGACTTCAGCGTGTCGGCCGGCGCCGAACAGCTCGGCGTCGACCCGGACGGCGGCACGACCGGTGGGGGAGTGACGTACACGGTCGAGGTCGACATCGCCGACTCGGCGACCGTCGGCGAGCTGACCGGATCGGCGGCCCGGGTCTCGAGCCGGCCGCTCGGGCTGACCGGCGCCCACGCCATCCTCGCTGCGCTCGACGCCTACGATCCGCGCAAGGCATACGGCGCCGACGGCAACGAGGATCTCGGCGAGGCCCGGCGGGCCGAACTCGAACGCGCACTCGGTGCCTTTGTCGATGCGCTGGTTGCCCGGCTGGACGCCGACGGCGGCGTCGAGGCGGTGTCCGGGTCCGACCGGCCGGCCGAGGGGTACGTCGACCAGGCCGTGATCGATCGCGCCTGCCACCGGCTGATCCAGCGCATGCGCGGCGCACCGCGCCGGGTGGTCCGCCCGGTCGACCGCGGCGCCCTCGACATCCGCGCGACCATGCGCGCGGCGGTCGCGACCGACGGCGTGCCCGCCGAACTGTGGCGGCGCCGCAGGCGGCCCGGTCCGGTCCGGATGCTGGTACTCGTCGACGTCTCGCTGTCGGTCCGCCCGGTCACCGGGTTCATCCTGCGTCTGGCACAGACACTGCACCGCTTCGGCGACCGATGTGAGGTCGTCGCGTTCGTCGATCGGCCGGTGCGCGTCACGACCGCCCTGCGGACCGCGGCGGCCGACTCGGCTCTCGCGGCGGTGCTCGCCGCCGACGGTCTAAATCTCGCCGCGACGAGCGACTACGGGCGGATGTTCGGCGAGTTGCTGGGCGATTTCGGGGACCTGATCAGCAGGCGGACGTCGGTGCTCGTCGTCGGGGACGCGCGCAGCAACGGACTCGACCCACGTGTCGACCTCGTCGCCGAGGTCGGCCGCCGGTCGCATCGGATCGCCTGGATCACACCGGAACCCGAACGGTACTGGTCGCAATCCGGCTGCGCGATGGCCGACTACGCCGAACACTGCAGTGGTGTCGTCAGCGTTCGAGACGGTGCCGAGATGCTCGCGCGCTGCGACGAGTTGGGTGCGGCGCTCAGATGAGGTGGGTAGCGTCGGGGTACCGGTGAGCCGGGACGGTCGGTGTGGTGGTTGTGATCGGGGCAGAGGACGAGAGGCAGGTCGGATGCTGGGTGATGCGCGCCGGCGGACATCGGGCCAGGTCGCCAAGTTCCACACGCCGGAGATCGTCCTGGGACCGGGCGCGTTCGGGGAGGTGCCGGTCGCGACGGCGGGACTCGGGATGCGCCGGCCGTTCGTGGTCAGCGACCGCTGTCTGGAACGCACACCCTGGTACGCGCAGCTGATTGCCGGGCTGCGGGCCGGCGGCCTCGATGCGGCCTCCTACCTGGATGTGTCGCCCAACCCGCGGTCCGGCGAGGTCGCGGCCGCGTTTCTCGCGTACAAGGCGCACGACGCCGACGGACTCGTCGCCCTGGGCGGAGGCTCGGTGATCGACGCCGCCAAAGGGGTGGCCGTGCTGGCCGCCAACGGGGGTCACATCCTCGAATACGAGGGAATCGACCGCGCCCGGCGCCCACTCCCGCCGCTCATCGCGGTGCCGACAACGGCCGGCAGCGGCGCGGACGTCTCCCAGTTCTGCATCATCAACGACGCCGAGCGGCGCACGAAGGTGACCATCATCGGGCGGTCGCTCGTGCCGGACGTGACGGTGAGCGACCCGACCCTGCTGATGACCGCCCCGGCCGAGGTCACCGCTCAGGTCGGGATGGACGTGCTGACCCACTGCGTCGAGGCCTATGTCTCGCTCGCACATGGACGTCTCACGGATTCGCTTGCGCTGGAATCGATCCGCGGGGTATGGACGCATCTCGAGCGGCTCGTCGACGACCCGCGGGACGCAGTGGCGGCCGAGGAGATGTCGCTGGCCGCGCTGCGTGCCGGGATGGCGTTCACCAATGCGATCCTCGGCGCGACCCACGCGATGAGTCACCCGGTCGGCGGGCACTGCGACGCCCCGCACGGTGCGATCAACGCCGTCCTGCTGCCGCACGTGATCCGGTACAACGCCCACGTGTGTGCGGACGGATTCGTCGACCTGGCCGACGCCATCGGGGTCGAGACCTCCGGCGACGCCCGGACCGTCGCCGACCGGCTCGCCGACGCCGTCGCCGCGCTCGGCGCCCGGGTGGGCATGCCGGCATCGCTCGAACCGCTGGGCGTGCGCACCACCGACCTCGACCGCCTCACCACCCACGCGCTGGCCGATTCGTGCATGACCACCAACCCGCGGCGACCGCAGGCCGCGGGCATCCGGGACCTCTACGCCGAAGCGCTCTGATGACCGGTCCGTCACCCGAGCGGAGCGCTCTTCCGGAACAGGCCGACCTCGACAGCCTGGTCGGACTCCGCAGTGTCAAGGGGAGTCACTACGCGGCGCTTCGCGGCGTCGAGGCGCGGCTGAGCCGCGTGGTCGGTGCGCTCGAGCGGATCTCGCGCGCTCTCGTCCGCACAGCCGAAGGCCCCGAAGCGCTGGTCATCGCGGTGGTCGAGGCAGCCCGCGACCACCTCGGCGCGGACTGGGTCGTCTTCGCGCTCGCGGACGGGCGGCTGGAACAATCGGCCCCGCGTCACCTCATCAGCGCGGGCAGCGGCCGGCTCTACGCCTTCGAAGGATCCGAACGGGCCGCCGCCCCCGACGACCTGCCCGACGAGGTACTGAACCGGCTCAACGACATCCTGCGCGGGCACGAGACCGTCCTGCACGGCGCGATCCTGCAGGAGGACCACGTTCACGTGCCGGTCGAACTCGATGGCAGCGTCGTCGGGGGACTGTCGGCCTGGACACCGGTCGGTCGACTGGTCGACCCCACCGACCTGGTCGTCCTGCGCATCCTGGCCAGCCAGGCGATCGTCGCATTGCTCAACGCCGAGCTGTTCTCCGAGACCGACCGCCACGCAACGGAACTGGCGAAGCGCAACACCGAACTGGAGCGCACCCAGCGGGAGCTGTCGGCCGCGATGCGGGCGACCGTGCTCAACGAGGAGCGCGCCCGGATCGCCCGGGAACTCCACGACTCGGTGACCCAGTCGGTGCTGTCGGCAGGCGTGCAGATCGAACTGTGCCGCGACCTCGTCGAGGGCCCCGCGCTCGATCGCCTGGAGATGGCCGGCCGGCTGACCAAGGAGGCCGTCGAACAATTGCGGTCGTTCATCTACGCGCTCAACAACGCGACGAACGCACCGTCGCCGAGTGTCCGCGACGTCCTGACCGAACTGTGCTCGCTGCACATGCCCCCGGACCTGCGGACGGCCGTCCACGTTCGGGGCCGGTCGCGTGAGCTCGCCGACGAGGTGCAGCACGCCCTCCTGCGGATCGCCGGCGAGGCGCTGTTCAACGCCGCCGTCCATGCCCGCGCCCACCAGGTCACCGTGACGCTCACCTATTCGGCGGGCACCGTCGGACTGTCGGTCGACGACGACGGCGTCGGCGACCCCGAGCATCTGCGCCGGGTGATGCGCACCGCGTCGCTCGGCGATCTCACGGCCGGTCGGCACCGCGGCCTCGCGAACATGTCGTATCGCGCCGCCGAACTCGGGGGCGAGCTCCGGATCCGCCGGTCGCGCATCGGCGGGATCCGGGTCGCCGTAACGCTCCCGTTCGACACGGTGAGCACCGCCAACGCCGACGGTCGGCTCGAAACAAAGGAGTTCGGTTGAGCGGCAACGCCATCAGACGTCCCATCCGCACACTGCTCGTCGACGACCACGCTCTGCTGCGCCAGGGCATGCGGTCGCTGCTGGAGCGCGAAGACGTGGTCGACGTGGTCGGGGAGGCGGGTTCGGCCGACGCCGCGCTCGCCGAGGTGAACGCGCACCGTCCTGATGTCGTGGTCGTCGACCTCAAGCTGTCCGCCGGCACCGAGTACGAGGGCCTGCGTCTCATCAAGGAGATCGCGCAGCGCCACCCGGAGGTCGCGGCGTTGGTGCTCACGACGTTCCTCGACGATGACCTGGTGGTGCGCGCCGTGCGGGCGGGAGCCCGGGGGTACGTGGTCAAGGACGTCGACACGACCGAACTCGTGCGCGCGATCCAGGCCGTGTCCGGCGGCGGCAGCGCGTTCGACCCACGCAGCGCGGCAGTCGTGTTGCGTGCGGTGTCAGGCGAGAACGAGCCGTCCGAGGCACTCAGTGACCGGGAGCGTGAGGTGCTCCGGCTGCTCGCCGACGGACTGTCCAACAAGCGGATCGGCGAGACGCTCTACATCTCGGAGTCGACCGTGAAGTTCCACATCCGCAACATCATTCGCAAGCTAGGTGTGTCCAAGCGGACCGATGCGGTGTACATCGCCAGCAAGCGCGGGCTGATCTGAGGCGGTGCCCCGTTCGGGGTCAGTGTGCGGGGGTGAGGACGAGCCAGCCGCCGTGATCGACGACGACCTCGGCCTCGGCGTGCGGGACCGCGCGTGCCCAGTCGTACAGGTCGTCTTCGGTGAGTCGGACCAGGTGGCCGAAGTGCGGACTCGGTTCGTCCTCGAACGGCACACCGATGATCACGCGTCGGCGGGCGACCCGCAGCGCTTCGCCGATCGCGGTGTGCGCGCCTGCAGGGTCGAGGTGCTCGAGTAGATGGATGAGGGTGACGGTGTCGGCCGACTGGTCGGCGTAGGGGAGGGCGGTCGCGTTCCCGACCGACGCGGCGACGGGCAGACCGCGCCGGCGCGCAGCGCGGGAGAGCAGCGACACCGCTCCGGGTGAGATGTCGCAGGCGGAGACCCGGAGGCCGTCCACAGCGCACGCGAGGGCGAAGAAGCCGAAGCACGATCCGACCTCGAGGACGGTCCGGCCGGAGATGAGCCTGCGCGCACGCTCGTGCACTGGCGCGAATGCCGATGCGCCCGTACGCAGTTCGCGCAGCGAGTTGTCGTAGAAGGCCGACCAGGCATCGTCGGACGTGGCCGCCGAGGTGCGGATGATGCCCATCGCCGCCGACTCGAACTGCTCCTGGCCGGCCAGCAGCCCGGCTTCGACGAGAGCCACGAGTCCGTCGACCACCACCGCATCGGAGATGCTGCGTTCGTCGAAGGGATGGGCGATGTGCAGGATTCCTGCCTGCCGACGCCAGGAGAGGAGACCACAACGTGTGAAGCCCGAGGGGACAAGCGGAGATCGGCGAACACGCGGTGGGGGTCGGAGTGCCGGCGACGCGTCGACAGACGTGGTGGTGGGGGTCGTTGCCAGATCGATCGCGGTCATGTGTCGACGGTAAGAGCGTCCTGACCTGCGCATAACTGCCCGAGAGGGGGTGATGACCTGACCAAAAGGATGGTTTGCGACGCACGTCACATCGCTGTGATTCGTCGGTTTGTCCGCGCGGCAGCGCATTTCGGCGCCGACCGATGAGCTGTGACCTGCACGGATGGCGAGTACGACGGGCGGCGAACAGGCGATTTGACCCCGGCGATCCCGTTGCGTAACTTTCTTCAAGTCAGCGAGCCACGGCGCCGCCCCGGAGGGCCTGAGAGGGTCTGATGGCGGGGAGTGGAGACCGGGTTTTTCGTTGGCCGCCCCTTGTTTGTTCTGGTTGGGACTGTTTGTGTCTCGGGTAGGATGGTGAGGGTTGCCAGGTTCCTTGAGTCCGAAGTTTTTCGGAGTTGCGGACTGCGGTTTGGGTCTGGTAGGCTGGAAGAGTTGCCCCGGAGACGGGGTGGCTTGGTTGGTTGACATGCAAGTCTGCTGGTGAGGGCCCTGTGAAGGGGTGGGTAGCTGGTGGGTGTGTGTTCTTTGAGAACTCGATAGTGTGATGATGAATTGTCTGATGCCAATGTGATGGCATCGAGCATCTTTTGTGGATGTTGATGTTTGTTTTTTTGTGTGGCGCTCGGCCCCGTCTGGGTGTCACATACTGCTAGGTTTATTTTGGTCAGGTTGTGCTTTCCTGATTTGTGTTGAAACGCCGGCTCTTTTTGGGGGTTGGTTTTGTTTCACTGTTTTTTCATGGAGAGTTTGATCCTGGCTCAGGACGAACGCTGGCGGCGTGCTTAACACATGCAAGTCGAACGGAAAGGCCCAGCTTGCTGGGTACTCGAGTGGCGAACGGGTGAGTAACACGTGGGTGATCTGCCCTGCACTCTGGGATAAGCCTGGGAAACTGGGTCTAATACCGGATATGACCAACTGTCGCATGGTGGTTGGTGGAAAGCTTTTGCGGTGTGGGATGGGCCCGCGGCCTATCAGCTTGTTGGTGGGGTAATGGCCTACCAAGGCGACGACGGGTAGCCGACCTGAGAGGGTGATCGGCCACACTGGGACTGAGACACGGCCCAGACTCCTACGGGAGGCAGCAGTGGGGAATATTGCACAATGGGCGCAAGCCTGATGCAGCGACGCCGCGTGAGGGATGACGGCCTTCGGGTTGTAAACCTCTTTCACCAGGGACGAAGCGTGAGTGACGGTACCTGGAGAAGAAGCACCGGCCAACTACGTGCCAGCAGCCGCGGTAATACGTAGGGTGCGAGCGTTGTCCGGAATTACTGGGCGTAAAGAGCTCGTAGGCGGTTTGTCGCGTCGTCTGTGAAATTCTGCAACTCAATTGCAGGCGTGCAGGCGATACGGGCAGACTTGAGTACTACAGGGGAGACTGGAATTCCTGGTGTAGCGGTGAAATGCGCAGATATCAGGAGGAACACCGGTGGCGAAGGCGGGTCTCTGGGTAGTAACTGACGCTGAGGAGCGAAAGCGTGGGTAGCGAACAGGATTAGATACCCTGGTAGTCCACGCCGTAAACGGTGGGTACTAGGTGTGGGTTCCTTTTCACGGGATCCGTGCCGTAGCTAACGCATTAAGTACCCCGCCTGGGGAGTACGGCCGCAAGGCTAAAACTCAAAGGAATTGACGGGGGCCCGCACAAGCGGCGGAGCATGTGGATTAATTCGATGCAACGCGAAGAACCTTACCTGGGTTTGACATACACCAGACGCGGCTAGAGATAGTCGTTCCCTTGTGGTTGGTGTACAGGTGGTGCATGGCTGTCGTCAGCTCGTGTCGTGAGATGTTGGGTTAAGTCCCGCAACGAGCGCAACCCTTGTCCTGTATTGCCAGCGGGTTATGCCGGGGACTTGCAGGAGACTGCCGGGGTCAACTCGGAGGAAGGTGGGGATGACGTCAAGTCATCATGCCCCTTATGTCCAGGGCTTCACACATGCTACAATGGCTGGTACAGAGGGCTGCGATACCGTGAGGTGGAGCGAATCCCTTAAAGCCAGTCTCAGTTCGGATTGGGGTCTGCAACTCGACCCCATGAAGTCGGAGTCGCTAGTAATCGCAGATCAGCAACGCTGCGGTGAATACGTTCCCGGGCCTTGTACACACCGCCCGTCACGTCATGAAAGTCGGTAACACCCGAAGCCGGTGGCCTAACCCCTTGTGGGAGGGAGCTGTCGAAGGTGGGATCGGCGATTGGGACGAAGTCGTAACAAGGTAGCCGTACCGGAAGGTGCGGCTGGATCACCTCCTTTCTAAGGAGCACACAACAACACCTTCTACGTGACCGTTTGTGTTGCGGTGGGTGTGTGTTCGAGGGTGAAACATCAGACAGACTCACCGCTTCCACACGTGTGGGAGGGTCGGGGGTTACGGCCGTGCCTGTGAGGGCCGGCGGGTTCATTGTCACGCTATCGGGGTTCTGAGGGAACACGCGAGTGTTGTCTCTGACCTTGCTGTTCGATCAGTCATGCCGGTGAGGTGTCCTGTGATGGGATGCGGAGGTGTGTGCGGTGGAACGGTGTGTGTTGTTTGAGAAGTGCATAGTGGATGCGAGCATCTTTATTTCAAATCAACTTTTTTGTTGGTCTGTGATTTAGCAGAAAAATGTAGTGTGTGATGTCTACATTCGGTCCTCGCGGTGCGGCCCTGTTGTGGGGTTGTGGTTGTGGGGGTTGTTTGTAGGTGTTGTTGTAAGTGTGTAAGGGCGTTCGGTGGATGCCTTGGTACCAGGAGCCGATGAAGGACGTGGTAGGCCGCGATAGTCCTCGGGGAGTTGTCAAACGAGCTGTGATCCGAGGGTGTCCGAATGGGGAAACCCAGCACGAGTGATGTCGTGTTACCACCAGCTGAATGTATAGGCTGTGTGGGGGGAACGTGGGGAAGTGAAACATCTCAGTACCCATAGGAAGAGAAAACAATTGTGATTCCGTGAGTAGTGGCGAGCGAAAGCGGAGGAGGCTAAACCATGCGCATGTGATACCGGGTAGGGGTTGTGCGTGTGGGGTTGTGGGGTTCGTCTTCTTCCATCTGCCTGTGGAAGCGTGAGTGAGAAAATCATGTGTTAGGTGAAGTGGCCTGGAATGGTCTGCCGTAGTCGGTGAGAGTCCGGTAGCTGAAAACACATGGTCTTGCGTGACGGTGTCCCCAAGTAGCAGCGGGCTCGTGGAATCTGCTGTGAATCTGCCGGGACCACCCGGTAAGCCTGAATACTTCCTGGTGACCGATAGCGGACAAGTACCGTGAGGGAAAGGTGAAAAGTACCCCGGGAGGGGAGTGAAATAGTACCTGAAACCGGACGCTTACAATCCGTCAAAGCCTGTGAGTCCTTGTGGCTGCGGGTGATGGCGTGCCTTTTGAAGAATGAGCCTGCGAGTTAGTGCTCGGTGGCGAGGTTAACCCGTGTGGGGTAGCCGTAGCGAAAGCGAGTCTGAATAGGGCGTTTGAGTCGCCGGGTCTAGACCCGAAGCGGAGTGATCTACCCATGGCCAGGGTGAAGCGTCGGTAAGACGTCGTGGAGGCCCGAACCCACTTCAGTTGAAAATGGAGGGGATGAGTTGTGGGTAGGGGTGAAAGGCCAATCAAACTCCGTGATAGCTGGTTCTCCCCGAAATGCATTTAGGTGCAGCGTCACATGTTTCTTACTGGAGGTAGAGCTACTGGATGGCCGATGGGCCCCACAGGGTTACTGACGTCAGCCAAACTCCGAATGCCGGTAAGTGAGAGTGTGGCAGTGAGACTGCGGGCGATAAGGTTCGTAGTCGAGAGGGAAACAGCCCAGATCGCCGGCTAAGGCCCCTAAGCGTGTACTAAGTGGAAAAGGATGTGGGGTCGCGAAGACAACCAGGAGGTTGGCTTAGAAGCAGCCACCCTTGAAAGAGTGCGTAATAGCTCACTGGTCAAGTGATCCTGCGCCGACAATGTAGCGGGGCTCAAGTACACCGCCGAAGCCGCGGCACTCACATATAGCCCGTCGATCTTCTACGGAGGGTCGGCCAGGTGTGTGGGTGGGTAGGGGAGCGTCCTGCATCCGTGGAAGCGCCGGAGTGATCCAGGTGTGGAGGGTGTGGGAGTGAGAATGCAGGCATGAGTAGCGAAAGCAGAGTGAGAAACTCTGCCGCCGAATGACCAAGGGTTCCTGGGCCAGGCTAATCCGCCCAGGGTGAGTCGGGACCTAAGGCGAGGCCGACAGGCGTAGTCGATGGACAACGGGTTGATATTCCCGTACCCGTGTATCCGCGCCCATGCTGAATCAGTTGTACTAACCATCCTGATCCCCCGGGAGCACCTTCGGGTGCCGAGTTGGGGTGATGCATGGGACCTTGGCTGGTAGTAGGCAAGCGATGGGGTGACGCAGGAAGGTAGTGGGGCCAGTCAGTGGTTGTACTGGTGTAAGCCTGTAGGGCGAGTGATAGGCAAATCCGTCACTCATGCAGCCTGAGAGGTGATGCGTAGCCGTTGAGGTGAATTCCATGATCCTATGCTGCCGAGAAAAGCCTCTAGTGAGTTGGTACACGGCCCGTACCCCAAACCAACACAGGTGGTCAGGTAGAGAATACTAAGGCGATCGAGAGAACTGTGGTTAAGGAACTCGGCAAAATGCCCCCGTAACTTCGGGAGAA
Source organism: Gordonia sp. ABKF26 (assembly GCF_041103195.1). Lineage (NCBI taxonomy): Bacteria > Bacillati > Actinomycetota > Actinomycetes > Mycobacteriales > Gordoniaceae > Gordonia > Gordonia sp. ABKF26. Next base: position 3,860,701 of record NZ_JBGCVZ010000003.1, on the reverse strand, counting down.
GGGGGACCCATCCTGGTGACGGCATGTACTGCTTGAGCTGGTGTGGGTCGCAGAGACCAGAGAGAAGCGACTGTTTACTAAAAACACAGGTCCGTGCGAAGTCGTAAGACGATGTATACGGACTGACGCCTGCCCGGTGCTGGAAGGTTAAGAGGACCGGTTAGTCATTTCGGTGGCGAAGCTGAGAATTTAAGCCCCAGTAAACGGCGGTGGTAACTATAACCATCCTAAGGTAGCGAAATTCCTTGTCGGGTAAGTTCCGACCTGCACGAATGGCGTAACGACTTCTCTGCTGTCTCAACCACAGACTCGGCGAAATTGCAGTACGAGTAAAGATGCTCGTTACGCGCGGCAGGACGAAAAGACCCCGGGACCTTCACTATAGCTTGGTATTGGTGTTCGGTTCGGTTTGTGTAGGATAGGTGGGAGACTGTGAAGTGGGCACGCCAGTGTTCATGGAGTCGTTGTTGAAATACCACTCTGATCGTATTGGACTTCTAACCTCGGACCCTGATCGGGTTCAGGGACAGTGCCTGGTGGGTAGTTTAACTGGGGCGGTTGCCTCCTAAAAGGTAACGGAGGCGCCCAAAGGTTCCCTCAGCCTGGTTGGCAATCAGGTGTTGAGTGTAAGTGCACAAGGGAGCTTGACTGTGAGACGTACATGTCGAGCAGGGACGAAAGTCGGGACTAGTGATCCGGCACCGGCAAGTGGAAGCGGTGTCGCTCAACGGATAAAAGGTACCCCGGGGATAACAGGCTGATCTTCCCCAAGAGTCCATATCGACGGGATGGTTTGGCACCTCGATGTCGGCTCGTCGCATCCTGGGGCTGGAGTAGGTCCCAAGGGTTGGGCTGTTCGCCCATTAAAGCGGCACGCGAGCTGGGTTTAGAACGTCGTGAGACAGTTCGGTCTCTATCCGCCGCGCGCGTAAGAAACTTGAGGAAACCTGTCCCTAGTACGAGAGGACCGGGACGGACGAACCTCTGGTGTGCCAGTTGTCCCGCCAGGGGCACTGCTGGTTAGCTACGTTCGGAAGGGATAACCGCTGAAAGCATCTAAGCGGGAAGCCTGTTCCAAGATGAGGTTTCTCACCCCCTCAGCGGGGTTAAGGCCCCCTACAGACCATGGGGTTGATAGGCCAGAACTGTACGCACAGCAATGTGTTCAGGTGACTGGTACTAATCGGCCGAGGACTTACCAACAACACCCACAACATCACCACGCAAGTGACTGTGGTGGTGTTCGCATCCACTATGTACTTCTGAAACAACACACAACAAACAAACACTGTTGTGTGGAAAGTGTTTCACAAAGTTACGGCGGCTATAGCGGAGGGGAAACGCCCGGCCCCATTCCGAACCCGGAAGCTAAGCCCTCCAGCGCCAATGGTACTGCACCCTAATCAGTGTGGGAGAGTAGGACACCGCCGAACACAATTTCCCACTGTGGCCCCTCACGATTCGTGAGGGGCCACAGTGCATTTCTGGATCAGTGTCCAGGTTCAGTCGGTGCCCTTGGGTACCACGATCATCGGCACGGACACCGCCCGGAGGATCTTGGCCGCGGTTGTTCCGAGGAACAAGGTGCTGGGCGCCGCGAGCCGGCTCGACCCGACCATCACCACGTCACCGTCCTGCCAGTCCAGCGAACCGACCGCGTCTTCGATCGTCGATCCTTGGGCCACCGCGGAGCTGACCGGAAAGTCCTGTGGCAGCTGCTCTCTGGCCGCCTCGAGACTGCGTCGTGCGTGTTCCCGAGCGGAGTCGAGTGCGCGTTCCTCGGGTTCGGTGCGCCACGGTTGCACGTCGTCGACGGCCACCAGCGAGATCAAGCGGATCGGCCGTTGGGCACGGACGCCGCTGCGAAGCGCGGTCTGGAACAGCAGCTGGGTCCCGGGTCGACTGCCGATCGCAACCGAGATCTCCCGGACCTCGTCGGCGCCGAGGTGAGCGAATCCCGGTGGCGCCACCGCGACCGGGACGGGTGCCGAGTGCAGGATGTCGTTCACGACGGTCCCGAGCGTGTGTCGTCCGCGGATGCCGCCGCCTGCGCCGCCGATCACCAGCATGTCTGCCGAGGTCCGTCGGGCCTGCACGATCAGTCCCTCACCCGGATTGGCATGTTCGGCGATCGTCGTGGTGGTCTCGATGTCGTCGGGCAGTTTGGCTGCCGCCGCGTCGAGCCAGCGTCGGGCAGCGCTGTCCAGGGCGTCGGAGAGGCGTTCCACCGACACCTGTTCGGACGGGTCGGTGCTCTCCGGCTCCGGTGGGATGACGATGCAGAGTTCGAGTTCGGCGTCGAAGGTGCGCGCAAGGCAGGCACCCAGAGCGACCGCGTCGTCGCCTCCCGAGGTCGCGATGTATGCGACGAGCAACTTCATGGGTACTCCCAGCGTCGGTGTCTCGGTCCCCGGTCATCGCCAGCCTAGTCATCGGGTGGAGCCCCGGGGTGTACCCGACGCGGCGGAGATCCGTCGCGGTGTCGGGGTGGCACGGGACACGCTTAGATGGAGGACATGGAGTCCCTCGTCGACGGATATTTCAGCCACATCATGAACGAGTGCCGATCGGATCATGGGGGTGCGGTGGCTGACTACATCCCGGAACTGTCTGCGGTGGACCCGAACGGGTATGCGCTGTCCCTCTGTGTGCACGATGGACACACCTACTCGCACGGCGACACGGCCACGGCGTTCACCATCCAGGCGGTGTCGAAGCCGCTCACGTACGCGATGGCGTTGCAGAAGCACGGTGCGGTCGCAGTGGACGCGAAAATCGGCGTCGAACCGTCGGGGGAGGCGTTCAACGAGATCAGCGTCGACGACCGGCGCCGGCCGAAGAACCCGATGATCAACGCCGGCGCGATCTTCGCGGCGTCGATGCTGTTGCCGCCGATGGACGCCGTCGACGAGGCCGCGGTGGCGGCGGCGTTCGCCGACGTGCTCGAGTTCTACTCCGGGTGTGCCGGTCGACGACTGACGATGGACGAGGACGTCTATGCCTCGGAGTCGGCCACCGGATCGCGCAACCGGGCGATCGCCTACATGCTCGACAGCTTCGGGGCGCTCGAGACCAGTCCCGACGCCGCGCTCGACCTGTACTACCGGCAGTGCTCGATTCGCGTGACCACCGACGATCTCGCCGGAATCGGAGCCACCATCGCCAACGGTGGGGTGAACCCGCGTACCGGCCGTTCGGTGTTCTCCGGTGAGACGGCGCAACGCCTCCTCAGTGTCATGACCACCTGCGGCATGTACGACGGTGCGGGTGACTGGGTCACCACAGTCGGCCTGCCAGCCAAGAGCGGCGTCGGCGGCGGCATCCTCGCGGTCCTGCCGGGCCAGCTCGGCATCGGGGTGTACTCACCCCGCCTCGACGAGCACGGCAACAGCGTCCGCGGAGTCCAGGTGTGCCGTTCGTTGTCGAAGGATCTCGGACTGCACATGTTCAACGTGACCAGGGAGAGCCGGGTGACAATCCGGTCGGTCTACGACCTCTCGGACACATCCGTGGGAGCGGAGTGGAGCGAGCGGGAGCGCAGCTATCTGCGGACCTGCCGCGACACCATACGGGTATACGAACTCCAGGGTGATCTGACTTTCGCCGGAGCCGAGAGCGTGCATCGCCGTCTGGAAGCCGACATGAACCAGTACACCGTGGTGATCGTCGAGATCTCGCGGATCGGGGTGATCGACGCCGTCGCCCGCACCATGGTCCTGAGCATGAAGCGGCGGCTAGACCAGACCGGTCGACGGGCGATGCTCGTCGACCCCGACGGGGTGGTGCGAGCCAGTGTGGACCGCCACCGCAACGACACGGCGTTGCCCGATCTCGATGCGCCGCAAGAACTCCAGGGTTTCGATCCGGCGCTACCGCACGTGCACTCGACCATGGGCGACGCGATCACCGACGCCGAGACGTTCTTGCTCAAGCACTATTACGACCGGTGAGCAGCGACCCGTGGCCGACGGACAGGGGGTCACCGAAACCCTCGTCCGGATGGCCTAGGGTGGGCACGTGCGTCTCGTCATCGCGGAGTGTCAGGTCGATTACGTGGGGCGGCTGACCGCTCATCTGCCCATGGCTCGACGGTTGCTGTTGATCAAGTCGGACGGGTCGGTGAGCGTGCACGCCGACGACCGGGCCTACAAGCCGCTGAACTGGATGAGTCCGCCGTGCTGGCTCACCGAGGCGCAGGTTCCCGACGGCACGCAGGCACAGGCGTACTGGGTCGTCACCAACAAGGCCGGTGAGGAACTCCGCATCACGATCGCGTCGATCGAGCACGACTCGCAGCACGAGCTCGGGGTCGACCCCGGTCTCGTCAAGGACGGCGTGGAGGCGCATCTGCAGGAACTGCTCGCCGAGCACGTCGAGACGCTCGGTCCGGGTCACACCCTCATCCGCCGCGAGTACATGACCGCGATCGGGCCGGTCGACCTGCTGTGTCGGGACGCGTCGGGTGCCACGGTGGCGGTCGAGATCAAGCGACGCGGTGAGATCGACGGCGTCGAGCAGCTGACGCGGTACCTCGACCTGCTCAACCGCGACACCACGCTCGCCCCGGTGGCCGGGGTCTTCGCCGCGCAACAGATCAAGCCGCAGGCCCGGACGCTCGCCGAGGACCGCGGAATCCGGTGTGTGGTGCTGGATTACGACGAACTGCGCGGAGCGGAGAGTACGGAGTTCCGGCTCTTCTGAGGAGTGGCTTCGACCAGCTCGACCAGCGGACAGTCCTCCAGTCAGGCGTTGGATCGCACCTCGGGCGACCGCGCCTCGGGCGACAGTTTGCGGTTGAGGAGCTCGAGGTCGTCGGAGTCGGACAGCACGGAGTACTCGGAATCGTCCGGCTGGGCCAGCAGTTCCGGGAGCTCGGCCAGTTTGTCGCGGAGATGTCCGAGGTTCGCGGCGATGTCCTGACGGGTGCGATCGGCCGCCTGGGCGAGTTCGCGTGACCGGTCGAGCCGCTCCGTCGCGATGTCCAGTGCGGTCTGCCGGATGTGAGCCGCCTCGTCGAGAGCGCGTTCGCGCTGGTCGGCCAGTTCGGCGTCGTGGCGTTCCCGCTCGGCCCTGCGTTCGGCGGCACTGACCGCCTCCATCTCGGCGACGTCGGCCTTCGCCTTCTCCACGAGTCGACGGGCCTCGTCCTTGGCGGCCTGCATCGTCTTGCTGTGTTCGGCCTCCATCGCGGCGGAGCGCTCGGCGATGAGGCGCGCGGACTCCGACTCGTTGGCGGCCGCGGTCTCCTTGACCTGCCGGGCCCGGGCGGCGGCCTCGTCGACCAGCTTCTTCGCGGCGGTGCGGGCCTCGCCCCGGACACGCTCGGCGTCGGTCGCGGCGGAAGACCGCATGTCGGCGGCCTCCTGGCGGGCGATGGACAGCGTCTCGGCGGCCTCGGCCGAGGCCTCGGCGCGCATCTCCGACGCCTCGTCGGATGCCAGCTGCAGCATCCGGGACAGTCGCTCGCTCATGCCCTGCGCGGTGGTCGGCGGGACCGAGAGCTTGTCGACCTCGCGACGGAGCTCGGCGATCTCGTCGCGGGCGTCCTCGAGATGCGCGGCGAGTTCGTGCGCGTTGGCGGTGGCGGCGTCGCGATCCGCGGCGAGGACGCGCAGATCGGCGTCGAGCCGCTGGAGGTGGTCGGCGACCTGCTCACGGTCATAACCGCGCATCACGATCGCGAAGGGCAATTGCCGTGCGGGACCTGGCATGGCGGCCAGTGTATCGGAGAGCGCGCGGGATCTCCCCGGCCTCGGCGACGCCGCACGCGGACGTGCCGAGCGGGTCGGGCCGCCGGCGGGCCCGACCGGCTCGGCACGGTGAGTCGGTCAGTGACGCAACGGTTTTCGACCGTTGCGGGATATCAGTGCGCGGTGGCGGCGGGCTCCACGAGTTCGAGCAGGACGCCACCGGCGTCCTTGGGGTGGACGAAGTTGATCCGCGAGTCGGCGGTGCCTCGCTTGGCTGCCGGGTAGAGGACCCGGACGCCGGCTTCGGTGAGTCGCGCCGTCACCGCGTCGACGTCGGTGACGCGCACGGCGAGCTGCTGCAGACCCGGGCCGTTCCGGTCGATGAACTTGGCGATCGTCGAGGACTCGTCGAGCGGCGCGAGCAACTGGATCACCGCGCCGGTGCCGCCGGCCGGCCCGACCATGGCCTCTTCGACACCCTGTTCGGCATTCGTCTCCTGGTGCAGCGTCTCGAACCCGAGGTGGGTGGCGTACCACTCCTTCGCGGCGTCGAGATCGGGGACGGCGATGCCGACGTGATCGATGGCGATGATCAGGTCGGAGATCAGTGCGGTGGTGCTGGGGTCCGTTGCAGAGGAAGACATGGGACAACGGTAGCGTTGAGGTGTTGAGCGCACAGAGCGGGCGCTCGGTTGGCCCCCTTTTCGACACCCCCGGAGGTTCCTTCATGACTTCGACTGCCGACACGACAACGGTCATCGTCGCCGGTGCACGCACACCCTTCGGCCGCCTGCTGGGCTCGCTGAAGGACTTCAGCGGAGTGGACCTCGGCGCAGTCGCCATCAAGGGCGCGCTGGAGCGGTCCGGCGTACCCGCCTCGGAGGTCCAGTACGTGATCATGGGCCAGGTGCTGACCGCGGGGGCCGGTCAGATGCCTGCTCGCCAGGCGGCGATCAAGGCGGGCATCGGCTGGGACGTCCCGACCCTGACCATCAACAAGATGTGCCTGTCGGGCGTCGACGCGATCGCGCTGGCCGATCAGCTCATCCGGGCCGGGGAGTTCGACGTCGTCGTCGCCGGTGGCCAGGAGTCGATGACGCAGGCACCGCACCTCCTGCCCAACAGCCGCGGCGGCTTCAAGTACGGCAACACCGAACTCGTCGACCACATGGCCTTCGACGGACTGTTCGACGCCTTCACCGATCAGCCGATGGGGGCGCTGACCGAGCAGGGCAACGACGCCGACGGCTTCACCCGTGAGCAGCAGGACGAGTTCGCCGCGCGCAGCCACCGGCTCGCCGCCGCCGCATGGAAGAACGGTGTCTTCGACGACGAGGTCGTCCCGGTGTCCATCCCGCAGCGCAAGGGCGACCCGATCGAGTTCGCCGAGGACGAGGGCATCCGGGCCAACACGACCACCGAGTCGCTGTCCGGCCTGCAGCCGGCCTTCCGCAAGGACGGCACCATCACCGCGGGCAACTCGTCGCAGATCTCGGACGGCGCGGCCGCCGTGGTCGTGATGAGCAAGGCCAAGGCCGAGGAGCTCGGTGTCACGTGGCTGGCCGAGATCGGCGCCCACGGGGTCGTCGCCGGACCGGACTCGAGCCTGCAGGCGCAGCCGGCCAACGCCATCGTCAAGGCCTGTGACCGCGAGGGCATCGCGCCGGCGGACCTCGACCTCATCGAGATCAACGAGGCGTTCGCGGCCGTCGGACTCTCCTCGACCAAGCAACTCGGCATCGACCCCGAGATCGTCAACGTCAACGGCGGCGCGATCGCGGTCGGGCACCCGATCGGCACCTCCGGCGCGCGGATCGCGCTGCATGTGGCGCTCGAGCTGAAGCGACGCGGCGGTGGTGTCGGGGCGGCTGCGCTGTGCGGAGCCGGCGGCCAGGGCGACGCCCTGATCATCCGGGTTCCGAAGGCGTGAGGAACGAGACGTCTACGACACCTTGTAGTAGTTTTCTGTCCGATTCGGCACAATGAGGGCCATGCTGTCATTCTTCGACCTGACCACACCCGCCAAGCGCTTCCGGTTCGTCGCCGTCGCCGAGGCGATCACCTGGGCGATACTGCTGGTCGCCATGGTCGTCAAGCGGGTGAACGACGACGACGAGGCGATTGCCAAGCCGGGAATGATCCACGGGATCGTCTTCGTGCTCTTCGTGGTCGTCGCCCTCGTCACGGCTGTGCAGCTCAAGTGGAACTCCGTGAAGTGGGAGCTGCCGGTGGGCTCGCGCCGGATCGGGATCCCGATCGTGACCCTGCTCGCGCTGGTGTCGAGCCTGCCGCCGTTCGGCACGATCGTGTTCGAGTGGTGGGCGCGCCGTAACGGCCATCTCGCCGAGCTGTCCACCGATCGCGCACCGAGGCAGGCCACAGCCTGACCGCCCCGACCGCACCTTCGATCGCCCCGACGCTACGCCGGTCACGCCGCAGCGTCGGGGCGATCTTTGCGCTCAACGGGTTCCTCGCGGCGATGTGGGTGGCGCACATCCCGGTCATCAGCGAGCGCACCGGGGTCGGCCACGATCAACTCGGCGGCCTGCTCCTGCTGCTCGGCGCCTCGGCGTTCGTGGGCATGCAGGTCTGCGGCCGCCTGATCGACCGTCGGGGTTCCCGCCCGGTGACCATCGGGGCCGCCGTGTTGCTGTCGGCGGTGATCATCGCGCCGGTGCTCGCCGTCGACGCACTGACCCTCGCCGCCGCACTCGTCGCCTTCGGCTTCGCCAACGGTTGTCTCGATGTGTCGATGAACGCGCAGGCAGTTGTGGTGGAACGGGCCTACCGCCGTCCGATCATGTCGTCGTTCCACGGCTTCTTCTCCGCGGGCAGCCTGGTGGGATCCGGAGTGGTCGCCGCGACGCTGTGGGCCGACGTCGGAGTCATCCTCACGGTGGCCTGCGCCGCGGTGGCCGGTGTCGGCGTCGTCGCGTGGAACGCCCGTGGACTGGCCGGCCGCGAGGTCGGCTCCGACGAGACGGGCGCACGAGGCGGTCGGACCTCGGACACCGAGTCCGCGAAGTGGTGGCACACCGTGGACCGGCGGCGCCTCGTGCTCCTGGCGGTGGTCGCCTTCGCGCTGATGCTGGCCGAGGGCACCGCCTACGACTGGAGTGCACTGCACGTGGTGGAGACCTTCGGCTCCGCCGAGGCGGTCGGCGCCATCGCGTTCGGCGCATTCAGCGCGACGATGACCGTGACGCGGTTCGTGATCGACCCGGTGGTCGCGTCGGTGGGCCCGGTGGCCGTCGTTCGCTACGGCGGTCTGCTCGGCACCGCCGGCATCGTGATCGCGGTGCTCTCGCCCGTACCCGCGCTCGCGATCGTCGGGTGGGGCGTGTTCGGGCTCGGCCTGGCGGGCCTGATCCCGCAGATCTTCACCGCGGCGGGCAATCTGTCGGGTGAGTCGAGCGGTCGGACGATCTCCGCGGTCGTCGGATGCGGATACCTCGGCATGCTCGCCGGCCCCGCGGTCGTCGGCTTCATCAGCAGCCGGACCTCGCTGAACACCGGACTGCTCGCCGCGGTGGTGGCACTCGCACTCGCCGTCGCACTCGCGCCCGTCGTTCGTCCCGACGGTGCCCGCGCGGCAACCCCGGACGGGGCCGGTTCACGCGACGCCGACTGATTCCGCGTCGCGGGTCGTGACACACTGGAGGGGTGACGCGACCAACCAATCGTCAGCAGGCCGCCGCCGCGGCCCGACAGCAGGCGGCAGCAGCCATGGCCATGTCCGGCGCGGTGGATCTCGGCGGCCTCAAGGAGCGCGCCGAAGCCGAACGCGCGCAGGCACAACGGGCACAGTCCCAGGCGGCCCAGCCCGGTCAGGCGCCTGCCCCGGGCGGACAACCGGCGGCCGCCGGCGCGGGACCCGCGTCGGCAGCGGTCCTCGACGTCACCGAGGAGACGTTCGAGGCAGAGGTCCTCAACCGGTCGATGCAGCAACTCGTCGTCATCGACCTGTGGGCGGAGTGGTGCGGTCCGTGTAAGCAGCTCTCGCCGGTCCTGGAGCGTCTGGCCGCCGAATCGGGCGGGCGCTGGATGCTGGCGAAGGTCGACGTCGATGCGAATCCGCGTATCGCACAGGCGTTCCGGGTGCAGTCGATCCCCATGGTCGTCGCGATCGTGCAGGGTCAGCCGGTGACCGCCTTCAACGGTGTCCGCTCCGAGGCCGAGATCACCCAGTGGATCGACGACATCTTCGCCCAGGTCGGCGACGTCCTGCCCGGTGTGCCGGACGGGCCCGCTCCCGAACCGGAACCCGAGGACCCGAGGTTGGTCGCGGCCGAGGCGAAGCTGAACGACGGTGACTTCGACGGTGCCCTCGCAGACTATCGGGCCATCGCCGAGGCGGAGCCGGAGAACCTCGAAGCGGCATCTGCCGCACGCAATCTCGAGTTCATCCTGCGTGCGCAGGCGCACGATCCCGCGATCGTGGAGACGGCGTCCCCGCGTGACGTCGACGCGCAACTCGCGGCCGCGGATGTCCTGCTGCTGTCGCAGCAACCCGAGGCCGCGTTCGACCGCATCATCGACGTGGTCCGGGTGACCGCGGGCGAGGAGCGCACCCGTGCGCGCACGCGACTGCTCGAGCTGTTCGAACTCTTCGATCCCGCCGAACAGTTCGTCGTGAGCGCCCGTCGCAAGCTCGCCAGCGCGCTCTACTGACGGGGTGAGGCCACGGCGGGCCGGCTCCGCCGCGGCACCAGCCAGATCGCCGAGTTGGCGGGCAGCATGACCCGCGCCGACACGGGACGCCCGTGATATGACGGACCGTCCGCCGTGACCGACCCCATGTTGCCGCGTCCGGCGCCGCTGTAGGCGTCGGCGTCGGTGTTGAGGATCTCGTCCCAGACGCCCGCCGACGGCAGCCCGACCTGATAGTCGGAGCGATCGGAACCGCTGAGGTTGAACAGGCAGGCGACGACCGAGCCGTCGGTGCCGTATCGCAGGAAGCTGATCACGTTGTTCGCGGTGTCGTTGGCGTCGATCCACTCGTAGCCGAGTGGGTCGGTGTCCTGCGAGTACAGCGCGGGTCGCAAGCGGTAGATCCGGTTCAGGTCGGTGACGAGAGCCGAGATGCCGGAATGCAGTTCGCCCTCCCAGCCCTCCAGCTGATGCCAGTCCAGACTGCGGTTGTCGGCCCACTCGCCGGTCTGCCCGAACTCTTGTCCCATGAACAGCAACTGCTTACCCGGGTGCGACCACATGTAGGCGAGGTACACCCGCACACCCGCGGCCTTGGCGAACGAGTCGCCCGGCATCCGCGTCCACAGCGTGCCCTTGCCGTGCACGACCTCGTCGTGGGAGAGGGGCAGCACGAAGTTCTCGCTCCACGCGTACACCAGCGAGAAGGTGATCTCGTGGTGGTGGAAGCTCCGGTGGATCTGGTCGCGCGACAGATAGTCGAGGGTGTCGTGCATCCAGCCCATGTTCCATTTGAAGCTGAAACCCAACCCGCCGAGATCGGTCATGCGGGTCACGCCCGGCCAGGCGGTCGACTCCTCGGCGACCGTGATCACGCCCGGAAAGTGTTTGTGGACGGTCGCATTCGTCTCCTGGAGGAACTGCACGGCCTCCAGGTTCTCGCGGCCGCCGTGGACGTTGGGGCGCCACTGCCCGGCCGGGCGCGAGTAGTCCAGGTACAGCATCGAGGCGACGGCGTCGACGCGCAGACCGTCGATGTGGAATTCGCTGAACCAGAACAGGGCGTTCGCGACGAGGAAGTTGCGGACCTCGTGGCGACCGAAGTCGAAGACGTAGGTGCCCCAGTCGAGCTGCTCACCGCGCATCGGATCGGCGTGCTCGTAGAGCGGGGTGCCGTCGAAACGGGCCAGCGCCCAGTCGTCCTTGGGGAAGTGGGCCGGCACCCAGTCGACGATGACGGCGATGTCGCGGGAGTGGAGATGGTCGACCAGGTAGCGGAAGTCGTCGGGCGTCCCGAAGCGGGCCGTCGGCGCGTAGTAGGACGTGACCTGATAGCCCCACGAGCCGCCGAACGGATGCTCGGCGACGGGTAGGAACTCGACGTGGGTGAAGCCCTTCTCGACCGCGTACTCGGCCAGTTCGTGGGCGAGTTCGCGGTACCCGAGGCCCTGACGCCACGACGCGAGGTGGACCTCGTAGACGCTCATCGGCTCACGTTCGGGTGCCGACCGCTCCCGGCGAGCGATCCAGGCGTCGTCGGACCACACGTGTTCGGACACGGTGACCCGCGACGCGGTCGCCGGCGGGGTACTGGTGCGGAAGGCCATGGGATCGGCCTTGTCGCGGATGACGCCGTCGGCTCCGTGGACGCGGAACTTGTAGTGGGTGCCGTCGCCGACGTCGGGGACGAAGACCTCCCACACGCCGCTGACCCCGACCTTGCGCATGGGCGCGACCCGTCCGGTCCAGGCGTCGAAGTCGCCGATCACGGTGACGCCGTGGGCATTCGGTGCCCACACGGAGAAGGCGGTGCCGTTCACCTCGCCGTCGGTGGTCGTGTACGACGTCACGCGCGCACCGAGGGCGTTCCACAGTGACTCGTGACGGCCCTCGCTGAACAGGTGGATGTCGATCTCGCCGAGGCTCGGCAGGAAGCGGTAGCCGTCGGCGACGACGAATTCCGCGGTGCCGCCGGCGGAATCGGGATAGACGACGCGGTACCGATAGTCCATCAGGTCGGCCATCGGTACGGTGACCACCCAGAGGTCGTCGGTCTGGCGGGTCATCGGGTGATCGACCCCGCCGATGACCGCGGACACCGAGAGCGCGTCCGGGCGCAACGTACGCAGGATGGTGGTGCCGCCGGGGGCGTCGTGGGCACCGAGGAACGCGTGCGGGTCGGGATGGGTCTGCGCGGCCAGCCGACGGAGGTCGTGGTCGGTGGCAGCGGGGTCCGGCAGGTCCGGCAGGCCCGGCGGATCAGGGCGATCGGTCACGAATACCTCACTGGATCCGAAGGGCGAGTTGCTGTGCGACGGCGGGGTCGAGGGGCGGCAGGGCGAGGATGTGCGCCACCGCGCGCCAGGGCTCGAGGCGGACGTAGTTGTCCTGGCCCCACCAGTACTCCTCGCCCGAGACCTCGTCCCGGACGGAGAAGTGGTCGTACCACTCGAAACCGAGCTTCGGCAGATCGAGCCAGACCGTGGAGTCCTCCGCGCCGAACGGATTCAGGTTGATGATCACGACCACGCGGTCGCCCGAGACGGGATCGATCTTCGAGTAGGCGATGAGCGATGGGTTGTCGACGTGGTGGAAGTGGATGTTGCGAAGTTGCTGCAGCGCCGGGTGGCGGCGGCGGATCTCGTTGAGCGAGGTGATCCACGGCTCGAGTGACTCGCCACGACTCGCCGCGGCCTTGTAGTCGCGGGGCCGCAGCTCGTACTTCTCCGAGTTCAGGTATTCCTCGCTGCCCTCGGTGACGGCGACGTGCTCGTAGAGTTCGTACCCGCTGTAGACGCCCCACGTCGGGGCGAGGGTGGCGGCGAGGGCAGCGCGTAGGGCGAACATGCCCGGTCCGCCGTGCTGCAGGCTCGCGTGGAGGATGTCGGGGGTGTTCACGAACAGATTGGGACGGGCCTCGTCGGCGTGGTCGGCGATCTCCCGGCCGAACTGTTCGAGCTCCCACTTCAGCGTCTTCCAGGTGAAGTAGGTGTAGCTCTGGGTGAAGCCGAGTCGTGCGAGGCCGTAGAGCCGGGCCGGCCGGGTGAACGACTCGGACAGGAACAGCACGTCCGGGTGCCGCTTCTTGACCTCGCTGATCAGCCATTCCCAGAAGTTCGGCGGTTTGGTGTGGGGATTGTCGACGCGGAAGATGTCGACGCCGAGCCCGACCCAGTGCAGGACGACCTTCAGCACCGCGCGGTAGATGCCGTTGCGGTCGTTGTCGAAGTTCAGCGGGTAGATGTCCTGGTACTTCTTCGGCGGGTTCTCCGCGAACGCGATGGTGCCGTCGGGCTGGGTGGTGAACCACTCGGGGTGTTCGATCGCCCACGGATGGTCCGGCGCGCACTGCAGTGCCAGATCGAGCGCGACCTCCAATCCGAGTTCCCGAGCCCGGCCGACGAAATACTCGAAGTCCTCCTCGCTGCCGAGGAGGGGATGGATCGCGTCGTGACCGCCGTCCGCCGACCCGATGGCCCACGGCGAACCGACGTCGTCGGGTCCCGCGACGAGCGTGTTGTTGGGACCCTTGCGGTTGACCTCGCCGATGGGGTGGATCGGCGGCAGGTAGACGACGTCGAATCCCATGTCGGCCACGCGCGGCAGGTCCTGGGCGGCGGTGAGGAACGTGCCGTGGACGGGATTGCCCTCGCCGTCCCAGCCGCCGGTGGAGCGGGGGAACAGCTCGTACCACGAGCCGAACAGCGCCCGGGTGCGGTCGACCCACACCCGGTAGGTGCGGCTCTTGGTGACGAGTTCGCGAACGGGGTGCGCGGAGAGCAACTCGACCACCTCGTCGGAGATGGCCAGACCCACCCGGTTCTCGACGCGGCGCCGGCGCGCCCGGAGCTGACGAGCGGCGTCGAGCAGCAACTCGCGGTCCTCGCCGGAGACGAACCCGGCGGCTGTGTCGAGCACCCGCGCCCCGGTCTCGATGTCGTTGGCGAGGTCGGCCGCGCCCTGTCCGGCGTCGAGTTTCTTGATGACGGCCGACCGCCACGTGGCGTAGGGGTCGCTCCAGGCCTCGATGCGGTAGGACCAGAACCCGACGGCGTCGGGCACGAAGGCCGCGTTGAAGGTGTCCGGTTCCGGGGCCGGGACCATCCGGATGTCGAATGCCTCGCGGCGGGGCGCCTCGACGTGCAGTGTGACACCCAGGGCGTCGTGCCCCTCGCGCCAGGCCGTGGTGCTGACCGGGAAGTATTCTCCCACAACGGCTTTGGCTGGCTGCTGGCCCGCCGACACCAGGGGTGCGATGTCGTCGATACCCATGCGCCCGATCACGTGGAGCCTCCTGTCGTCAGCTCCCGTGACTGGCCGGGGTGCGCTGTCGGTCTCGCCTTCGTTGGTATCACCGGTACCCAACCTAGTGCCCCGCGGACGGGATTGTCTTGTCCTGGACCGCGCGGCCGTGTCGGCCCCGTCGGGTGCTCTCCGGGTCGGTCGAGGTCAGCCCACCGAACGAGCGGGATCGGTCAGCCGGGCGAGTGCCGACCGGACCACCGCGGGATCGGTGGTGCGCCACATCGGTGGCAACGACGCGAGCAGATAGCCGCCGTAACCGGCCGTCGCCAGCCGGGAGTCGAGGACCGCCACGACACCGCGGTCGTCGACCGAACGCAGCAACCGGCCGGCGCCCTGGGCGAGGAGCAGGGCGGCGTGGTTGGCCGCCACCGACAGGAACCCGTTGCCGCCGCGGGCGTCGACCGCGCGCTGTCGAGCGGTCAGCAACGGGTCGTCGGGACGCGGGAAGGGGATGCGGTCGATCAGGACCAGGCTCAGCGACGGGCCGGGTACGTCGACCCCCTGCCACAGGGACAGCGTGCCGAACAGGCAGGTCGCGGGATCGTCGGCGAACCGCCGGACCAGGGTCGAGGTGGTGTCGTCGCCCTGACACAGCACGGGATGATCGGTGCGGTCGCGGATCGCGTCGGCGGCTTCGCGGGCCGCGCGCATGGAGGAGAAGAGGCCCAGCGTGCGACCGCCGGCGGAGTTCACGAGTTCGGCGATCTCGTCCATCGTCCGCGACGCGATGCCCGAGCGGTCGGGCCGGGGGAGGTGGCGCGCGACGTAGAGGATCGCCGACCGCGGATAGTCGAAGGGCGAGCCGGCGTCGAGACCGGTCCAGCGGGCCGAACCCGAATCCGAGGGGACCGCCTTCCCGCTCGCGGTGACGTCGGAGACGTTCGTCTCGTCCGTCACCGGACGGTCGGTCCCGCGCCCGGACGCCGGGAGTCCCCAGGTCGCGGCGAGGGCGTCGAAGGAGCCGCCGATGGTGAGAGTCGCCGACGTGAGGATGACCGTGGCGTCGGCGAACAGCGAGGCCCGCAGGAGGCCGCCGACCGACAGTGGCGCGATGTGCAGGATCGGCCGGGGTTCGGCGCCGCGGCGCGAGGTGTCCAGCGACGCCCACACGACGTCGCGTCGTTTGGCCTCGTCGGGTTCGTCGAACGCACCCAGGATCCGCACGACGGTGTCGTGCATGTCCTCCAGTGAGGTCAGCGCGGCCGATCGGGCGGCCGCCGCACCGTCGTCGGCGCCGGCCATCCGGACGGGACCGATGGCGGTACGGGCCTGCCACAGTCGGTCGCGGAGCATGACCAGCACCGCGGTGGCGTCGGCCGGCAGGCCGGTCCACTGGCGCATCGGTGCGGAGTCGAGCAGCTCACCCAGCTGCTCACCGGCGCCGAGCAGGGCATCGGCGGTCTCCTCGTCGACGAGCTTCCCGCACCGGCGGGCGACGAGCGCCACCGAGGCGGCCGACAGCTCGTCGGTGGCCACCGAGGTCATCCGGTCGACGAGTTCGTGGGCCTCGTCGATGATGACGACGTCGTGCTCGGGCAGGACGTTCGCCGGGCTCGTCGCGTTGATGGCCAGCAGGGCGTGGTTGGTGACCACGACGTCGACCTTGCCGGACCGGCGGCGCGACTGCTCGGCGAAGCAGTCCTCGCCGTAGGAACAGTTGGCCGCGCCGAGACACTCGCGTGCGGTGACGCTGACCTGCCGCCACGACCGGTCGGACACGCCGGGGACCAGGTCGTCGCGGTCACCGGTCTCGGTGTCGCTGCTCCACTCTCGCAGGCGCGTCACCTCCCGGCCGGTCCGCGACAACTCGAACGGGTCGAACAGCTCGGTGTCCGGTTCCTCCGCGGTTCCGGAATGGATCTTGTTCAGGCACAGATAGTTTCCGCGACCTTTGAGGATCGCGAAGGTGGGCTCGCGGCCGATCGGCTTCTTCAGCGCCTTGGCCAGGCGAGGGAGATCGCGCTCGATGAGCTGACGCTGCAACGCGATCGTCGCGGTGGACACCACGACGGTGCGGCCGCTCTCGACGGCGTGGCGGATGGCCGGCACGAGGTAGGCCAGCGACTTGCCGGTGCCGGTGCCGGCCTGGACGGCCAGGTGCTCACCGGTGTCGATGGCGTGCGCGACCGCCGAGGCCATCGCGACCTGGCCGTCGCGGCGACGGCCGCCGAGTGCGGTGACCGCAGCGTCGAGCAGGTCGGTCACCGGGGGTGTGTTGGGCATGAGGTGGGTTCCGGTTGTCCTTGCTGTGGTCGCGGTGAGCTCGCGTACGGGTAAGGGCGTGTTGTCTCAGACGTGTCGCGGCGCCGGTCGGTTCCCTCGATCGACGCCAGGATCGAGAATCGCGAGGTCGGCGGGCCGGCTATCCGGTCCGGCTCGACCCGTCGTAGAGCAGGTCGCCCACGAGTTCCACGCCCGCCTCCCGCAACGCCGACAGCGCCGTCGAGGTCGTCTCCGGCGCGACGCCGGCGGTGAAGTTGAGCAGCACCCGGGTGCGGAACCCGGCCTCGACCGCGTCGAGGGCGGTCGCCCGCACGCAGTGGTCGGTGGCGATGCCGACGACGTCGACCGACTTCACCTTCCGCTCGCGCAGCCATGCGGCGAGGGTCGAGCCGTCCTCCGCCGCACCCTCGAACCCGGAGTACGCGGCGCTGTACTCGCCCTTGGAGAAGACCTCGTGCGTGGCGCCGGCGTCGAACTCGCGATGGAACGCCACTCCGTCGGTGCCGACGCGGCAGTGGGGCGGCCAGGTGTCGACGAAGTCGGGTTCGTCGGAGAAATGCGCACCGGGGTCGATGTGGTAGTCGCGGGTCGCGACGACGGTCCGATACTCGTCGAGGATCGACGTGACCGCCCGCGCCACCGCGGCGCCGCCGTTGACCCCGAGGGCTCCGCCCTCGCAGAAGTCGTTCTGCACGTCGACGACGATCAGCGCGTCGGCGGGACGGGTGCCGTCGCTGCGTTCGGCGCTCATCCATGTCTCCTGTCGTCGGGGGTCATCGGGTCCGGGCGTGTGGGGCGGTTCAGCCGAGTTCGTAGCGGGTCGGCACCGCGGGATCTCCATGGGACAGGCCCAGACCCTCCCACGGCAAACTGACCAGGCCGGCCGCCAGATGGGCGCGGGCATCGGCGAGTGTCGGCAGCGCCTCGACGGGCGTGCCGCCGCGGACGAGCGGGATCTGCAGGTCCCGGAAGCCGAGCCCGTTCGGCGCGGGGCGGGTGCCGTCGGCGCGATAGACGATCTCCTCGACGATCGTGCCGCTCGATCGTGCCGCACGCACGGCCGATTTGGCCCCACCGCGTGACTCCTTGTGGCTCGCCCGTTTGGCCACCGGCAGACCGTCGACCTCGACGAGCTTGTAGACCATCCCCGCCGTCGGAGCCCCGCTACCGGTGACCAGCGAGGTCCCGACACCGTAGGTGTCGACGGGCTCGGCGCGGAGCGAGGCGATCGCGTACTCGTCCAGATCGCCGGAGACCACGATCTTGGTCTCCGTCGCACCGAGGTCGTCGAGCTGTGCGCGTACCTGTCGGGCGAGCACACCGAGGTCGCCGGAGTCGATGCGCACGGCACCGAGCCCGGGCCCGGCCACCTCGATGGCGTTGCGCACGCCCTGGGTGATGTCGTAGGTGTCGACCAGCAGTGTGGTGCCGACGCCGAGGGCCTCGATCTGTGCGGCGAACGCGGCCTTCTCATCCGGGCCGTCGGGTCCGGTGAAGCCGAGGGTGAACGCGTGGGCGGCGGTGCCGGCGCTGGGCACGCCGAAACGGCGCGCCGCCTCCAGATTCGAGGTGGCGGCGACGCCCGCGATGTAGGCGGCACGCGCGCTGGCGACGGCCGCGCGCTCATGGGTGCGCCGCGATCCCATCTCGATGATCGGCCGCGACCCGGCGGCGCTGACCATGCGCGCCGCGGCCGAGGCGATCGCACTGTCGTGGTTGAGGATCGACAGGATCAGGGTCTCGAGCAGGACCGCCTCGGCAAACGTCGCGCGGACGGTGAGGATCGGCGACCCGGGGAAGTAGAGCTCGCCCTCGCGGTAGCCGTCGATGTCACCGGAGAACCGATAGTCCCGCAGCCAGGCCACCGTGTCGGGTTCGAGGAATCGTTCGACGACGGCGATCTCCTCGTCGCCGAACCGGAACGCCGCGAGCTCGTCGAGGACGCGGCCGGTCCCGGCCACGACGCCGTAGCGCCGACCGTCCGGGAGGCGGCGCGCGAAGACCTCGAATACGCACTGGCGGTGCGCAACCGGGTGGCGAAGCGCTGCCGCGACCATCGTCAGTTCGTACTGATCGGTCAGCAGCGCGGTGTTGTCGATGCTCACAATCGCTTACCCTGTCCCTATGGCGCCTGACGAAACTCGTGCGCACGAGGCTACCCCCGGCGGTACGGCGGTTGCCGAACCAGAGGTCGCCGACGGCGCGGCGGGACTCGACAAGCCCTGGATGACGATCGTGTGGGACGACCCGGTCAACCTGATGCGGTACGTCACCTTCGTCTTCCAGAAGATCTTCGGCTACTCCGAGTCCCGGGCCAATGAACTGATGATGCAGGTCCACACCGAGGGCCGGGCCGTGGTGTCCTCCGGCGACCGCGACAAGGTCGAGGCCGACGTCGCGAAGCTGCACGCCGCCGGTCTGTGGGCCACGATGCAGCGGGATTCGTGACCGGCCGGTCCGCTTCGCGCACACTCCGGGCACACTGAACGCGTGCGCACCTGGAAACGCAAAGGGCGCGGCGACACGATGCGGATCGCATCGCAGCTCGACGCGCACGAAGCAGAACTGCTCGCATCCATGGTCACCTCGATGTGCGAACTACTCACCGAGCGGGCCGATTCCGCGCCCCACGACGACCTGGCGACGCTCACCGGCATCAGTGTCGGTCACTCGGAGGCACCCGACGACGTCACCCTCGGGCGCCTCCTACCGGACTTCCATCGCCCCGACCAGGACGACGAGCTCTCCGCCGAGGTCGTCAACGGAAAACTGAACTCGGCGCTGCGCAGCGTGCACGAGCCGCAGATCATCGACGCCAAGCTCGGTGCGGCCCGGGTGCTGCTCGACACGCTCCCGGCGGGTGGCGGGGACCTCGTCCTCACGCCCGAGGAGGCCGCGGCCTGGCTCACCGCGCTCAACGACGTCCGGCTCGCGCTCGGCGCGATGCTCGGCATCTCCGAGGACACCCCCGAGCAGCTGCCGCCGGATCACCCGCACGCCGCGCATCTCGACGTCTACCACTGGCTCACGGTGATGCAGGATCTGCTCGTCGAAGCGCTGATGTGAGCCGACGTCCAGGGAGTTCGAGGTCTGTGTCCGCATCGACGTCAGGAGTTCTGTGAGCACACACGGTCGACCGGCCCGCGCCGGCAACCGCATCACCGCCATCGCAGGCATCTCCGTGGGGCATGCGCATCGCATCGACGACGATGCGCGGGTGGCCGGATCCCCAGCGGCGCCCGACGGCCACGGATGGGCCACCGGCACCACGGTCGTGCGCGTGTCGGCACCGGGCGCGATCGCCGCGGTGGACGTCCGCGGCGGCGGTCCCGGTACGCGCGAGACCGACCTGCTCGACCCGTCGAACACGGTGCAGACCGCGCACGCGATCGTGCTCGGCGGGGGGAGCGCCTACGGGCTGGCCGCCGCCGACGGCGTCATGCGCGCGCTCGAGGCCGACGGTGTGGGCCTACCGCTCGACGATCGGGGCCATGTGGTGCCCATCGTCCCCGCCGCGGTGATCTTCGACCTGCCGGTGGGTGCGTGGGATCACAGGCCCGACGCGGACTTCGGAGCGGAGGCGGTTCGGTCGGCGCACACCGAGTTCGCCGTCGGATGCGTCGGCGCAGGTGTCGGTGCCCGGGCCGGCGCGCTCAAGGGCGGGGTCGGGACGGCATCGGTGACGATCGACGCCGGCCCCGCGGCCGGGATCACCGTCGGTGCACTGATGGTCGCCAATCCGGTCGGTGCGGTCATCGACCCGCAGACCGGGTTGCCGTGGGATCTGGGCGAGGCCGAACTCGCCGATCTCGGATTGTCCCGTCCGTCGGCCACCGACCTCGACCGGCTCGCCGACCTCGCCGCGAAACAGACCGTGCTCAACACGACGATCGGTGTCGTGGCGACCGACGCCGTCCTCGACGCCCCGATGACCAAGCGGTTGGCGATGGCCGGGCACGACGGTCTCGGGCGCGCGATCCGGCCGGCGCACTCGCCGCTGGACGGGGACACGGTCTTCGGCATCGCGACCGGCGCGGTCCGGCCGGCGACGCCCGTGCCGGCGCCCGCGGGCATGCACGCCGACGTCGCGGTGGTCGCCGAGGTGTGCCGGGTCGCGGCCGACGTCGTCCAGCGGGCGATCGTCGACGCGGTCCTCGCGGCGGAACCGGTCGCATCGATCCCCACCTACGCGCAGGCGGCGCCGTCGGCGTTCCGATGACCGCTCCGCGGGCCGGGCTCCGACGCCCTCAGCCGTGCCCGCTGGTGCAGCCCCAGTAGTAGATCGAGCCGCCGCCCGCGTAGTAGAGCGCGTTGGCCTGGGCGGTGTAGAGCCGTGATCCCGTGCCGTATCCCCAGTAACTCGGCGACGACGCGATCGCGCCGCACCCGTTGACGAACTGCGCGACGACGCGGCAGTCGTCGGCCGGGCAGACCCGCGTCGCGGCGGCGGAGGCCGCGGCGTACGACCCGTAGTCGAGGGCGCGGCCGACCGAACCGGTCGACGGCGACAGCGCCAGCGCGCCGTAGTAGTCGTAGTACGCGTGCGCCGGAGCCGGGTCGGCGACCGCGGTGCCGACGAGGGCGGAGGCGGTCGCCGCCACGGAGGCGGCGAGCACGGTGACACGTCGGGTCAGGCCCGGGCGGGTGGATCTCACGGAAGCTCCTCGGTGTGCAGTGGCAGAGGTGGGCATGGCGTTCTAACCTCCGGCCGGTTCACGGGTGGGCTGGCCGGGAGTCGGGGTGCCGGAGGGGGTCTCGGTCGGCGTCTGGATCACGTCGGGCTTCTCCACGTCGACGGTCTCGTTCCACTTGGTCAGGTCGACGGTGATCGTGGTGTCCGGGTCCGCGGGGTTCGGGCTGAAGACGAGCCGGGCGAGCTGGTTGGTCCCGGTGGTCAGCCAGACAGTGGTCGGAACCGGCGCGTCCTGCGGCCCGACGACCTGACGCGCGCCGGTCAGCGCGGCGAGGGCACCCGCCGGCACAGTGCCGTTGATCTGTGCCGTCTCCACGCCGTCGACGGTCTCCGAGCCGACCTTGGCCGGGTTCTGGAATTCGCTCAGCACGTTGGCCAGGCCGTTCTCCGGGTCGAGGAACACCGAGACGTCGTAGATGGACTTCCCGTCCCCGTAGCTCAGGTATCCGTCCCCGGCGATGTCGGCGTAGAGCACTCCGTCGACGTAGACGAACGGGGCCGAGGCCTCCTGCGGGTCCTTGGTGCCGAAGACCACGGTGGCCTCACCCTTGGCGGCGTCCGCCGGGGTGGTCACCAGATCCGCGGTGACCTTCTTCGCGTTCAGGTTCGGGACCGTGCCGTCGACCACGAGGTCGAGGTGGGCGCCGGTCAGGGCCTCGGTGTTCGTGGCCGCGGCCGCGAGCTGGGCCGCCGGGTCGACGATCACCGTGGTCGAGGCCGACGCCCTGGTCGCGGTCGGCGAACCCGTCTGGGAGGTGGAACATCCGGTCAGAACGATCGCGGCGACGATCCCCGTCGACAGTGCGGCCGCGGCCACCCGTTGGGCTCGTTGCATGAGAAGCGCCTCCTCCGTTGACTTTTCGACACACCCCCGGTGCCGTTGGGACGCAACACTAGCGGCGTCCCGCGTCGGATCGGGGGTACGTACGGTTGCCGAATGACGTCTCGTCGGATGACGGTCGATCCGCTCATGCAGCCCCGCGCGTCGAGGTGGAGGGACCTGGTGGCGGAATAGGTGCCGCGACGCCGACGTTGCACGTCGGCGAGATCCGCCACAATGGGGACACCCGCGAGGAGACCTTCGGAAACGACCTCGGGGCGCGTACACGTCTGGACAGGAGAACGGGACACCGATGCTCACGATCGGGCAGGAGCTGGTCGACGCCATGGTCGCGCACGCACGCGCCGACCATCCCGACGAGGCGTGTGGGGTGATCGCCGGTCCCGAGGGGTCCGACGACCCGCAGCGCTTCATCGCGATGGTCAACGCCGAGCGATCGCCGACGTTCTACCGCTTCGACTCGGCCGAACAGCTCGCCGTCTGGCGCGAGATGGACCGCCGCGACGAGGAGCCGGTGGTCATCTACCACTCGCACACCGCCACCGAGGCGTATCCGAGCCGCACCGACATCTCCTACGCGGGAGAGCCCGGCGCGCATTACGTGCTGGTGTCCACACGCGATCCGGAGACCACCGAGATCCGTAGCTATCGCATCGTCGATGGTGCGGTCACCGAAGAAGAGATCGAGATCAGGAGCTGAGAATGTCTGTCACCGTATCCATCCCGACGATCCTGCGCACCCACACCGGCGGGGAGAAGCGCGTCGAGGGGTCGGGTTCGACGCTGGCCGCGCTGATCGACGACCTCGATTCGGGCAACGCCGGCCTGAAGGAACGTCTCGTCGCGCCCGACGAGAACGGCACCGCCAAGCTGCACCGCTTCGTCAACATCTACGTCAACGACGAGGACGTGCGCTTCTCCGGCGGCCTGGACACCCCGATCGACGACGGCGACGAGGTGACCATCCTGCCCGCGGTCGCCGGCGGCTGAGCGTGGCACGTTATGACTCCCTGATCGACTCGGTCGGCAACACCCCGCTCATCGGTCTGCAGCGGCTCTCGCCGCGCTGGCACGACTCCGACGACGGCCCGCACGTCCGCCTCTGGGCCAAGCTCGAGGACCGCAACCCCACCGGGTCGATCAAAGACCGTCCCGCCCTGCGCATGATCGAGCAGGCCGAACGGGACGGGTTGCTGCAGGCGGGGTCGACCATTCTCGAGCCGACCAGCGGCAACACCGGCATCTCGCTCGCGATGGCGGCGAAACTCAAAGGCTACGAGCTGATCTGCGTGATGCCGGAGAACACCTCGGAGGAACGCCGTTCGCTGTTGCGGATGTTCGGGGCCCAGGTCATCTCCTCGCCCGCGGCGGGCGGGTCCAACACCGCGGTCGCCGTGGCCAAGGAACTCGCCGCGGCGAACCCCGACTGGGTGATGCTGTACCAGTACGGCAATGCGGCGAACGTCGCGGCGCACTACGAGGGCACCGGGCCCGAGATGTTCGCGGATCTGCCCGAGATCACGCACTTCGTGGCCGGTCTCGGGACGACCGGCACCCTGATGGGCGTCGGGCGGTTCCTCCGCGAACGCAATCCCGACATCGAGATCGTCGCCGCCGAACCGCGGTACGGCGACGAGGTCTACGGTCTGCGCAACATCGACGAGGGGTTCATCCCCGAGCTCTACGACGACTCGGTGCTCACCCGGCGTTTCTCGGTGACCGGCGTCGACGCGGTCGCGCGCGTCCGCGAACTGATCGAGCTCGAGGGCATCTTCGCGGGGATCTCCACCGGAGCGATCCTGCAGGCGGCGCGTGGCATCGGCCGTCGCGCCCTGAAAGCGGGTACCCGTGCCGACATCGGGTTCGTCGTCCCCGACGCGGGATGGAAGTATCTGTCGACCGGGGCGTACGAAGGTAGTCTCGACGACGCGGAGCAGGCACTCGACGGCCAGCTCTGGGCATGATCCCGCTACCGAGGAACTCCGCTACCCGAGGAACCACCAGGCCATGAGCTCGTACACCCCGCCGGTCGGGCAGCAGCCCACCCGGCGCACCCGCCCGCTGTGGTTGCGATCGGCGATCATCACCGCCTGCATCGTCGCGGTGCTGTTCGTGATCGAGGCGATCGACGTGGCGACGAGCGTCGATCTCGACCAGAACGGCATCGAACCACGACAGGTCGACGGGCTCGACGGCATCGTGTGGGCGCCGTTCCTCCACGGCGACTGGCAGCACCTGTTCGCCAATCTGATGCCCGGCGCGGTGTTGTGTTTCCTCGTGCTCATGACGCAGCGGTTCCTGATCGTCACCGGCATCATCTGGGTGGTGTCGGGGGTCGGCGTCTGGCTGTTCGCGGCGCCGTACTCGGTGACCGTCGGGGCGTCGGGCATCGTGTTCGGCTGGCTCACCTTCCTCATCGTCCGCGGTCTGTTCAACCGCGATCTGTGGCAGATCCTCGGCGGCCTCGTGCTGTTCCTGGTGTACGGATCGATCCTCTGGGGCGTCCTGCCCTCGGATCCGCTGATCTCCTGGCAGGCCCACTTGTTCGGCGCGATCGCCGGTGTGTTCGCGGCGTGGGCGCTGGCGGCTCGCGATCGGCGCAAGCCGGCGGCCACCAACCCGGGGGTGACGCCATAATCGCGGCGGGCGGCCAGGACGCGCCCATCGGGATCTTCGATTCGGGCGTCGGCGGGCTGACGGTGGCACGCGCCATCATCGACCTGCTGCCGGACGAGGACATCGTCTACATCGGCGACACGGCCAACGGGCCGTACGGGCCGTTGACGATCCCGGAGATCCGACGCCACGCCCTCGCGATCGGCGACGACCTCGCCGAGCGCGGCGTGAAGGCCATCGTCATCGCCTGCAACACCGCGTCGGCCGCCTGCCTACGCGATGCTCGCGAGCGGTACGCACCGATCCCGGTCATCGAAGTCGTGCTGCCCGCGGTGCGTCGTGCGGTGGTCGCCACCAAGACGGGCCGGATCGGCGTCCTCGGCACCGAGGCCACGATCTCTTCACGGGCGTACCAGGATTCGTTCGCGGCGGCGCGGGACGCGGTGATCACCGCGGTGCCGTGTCCGCGATTCGTCGACTTCGTCGAACGCGGGATCACCAGCGGCCGGCAGATCCTGGGGCTCGCCCAGGGATACCTGGAGCCGCTGCAGCAGGCCGGGGTGGACACCGTGGTTCTCGGCTGCACGCACTATCCGTTGCTCTCAGGGGTCATCCAGCTCGCGATGGGCGACGAGGTGACCCTGGTGTCGAGCGCGGAGGAAACCGCGAAGGACCTCTTCCGGGTCCTCACCGAGGCCGACCTACTGCATCCGCACACGGGCCGCGACGCGACCCGCGTCTTCCAGGCGACGGGCGATCCGGACCTCTTCGCGAAGCTCTCGAACCGATTCCTCGGTCCGGTCATCGGAGCCGTGCAGCACGTCTGAGGAACCCACCGCGCTTCGCCGCGCAGTTGTGACCCGTATGCCGACGCCCGGGCGCGGAATCGTGGCACAGTGGGGCCTATGCGTCTCACGGTCCTCGGGTGCTCGGGCAGTGTGGGCGGGCCGGGCGCCGCGTGCTCCGGTTATCTGCTCTCCGTTCCCGGTGAACAACCGGTACTGGTGGACTGCGGCCCGGGAGTCTTCGGTGAGCTGCAGCGCGTTGCCGACCCCAGCAACGTCGCCGTCGTCCTCAGCCACCTCCACGCCGATCACTGTCTCGATCTCCCCGCGATGCTCGTCTGGCGGCGGTACGCGCCCGAGCCGGCCAGCCGGCGGGCACCGTTGTACGGGCCGCACGGCACCGCGCTGCGGATCGGCTACGGGTCATCGGAGTTCCCCGGCCAGCTCGACGACATCACCGACACGTTCGACGTCCACGAATGGAGCGACGATCAGGAGATCACGCTGGGCGGGATGCGGATCCGGGCGATGAACGTCAACCACCCGCCCGACACCTTCGGATTGCGGATCACCGGACCCGAGGGGCAGGTCATCGCCTACAGCGGGGACACGGCACCCTGCGACGAACTCATCGATCTCGCGGCCGACGCGGACCTGTTCCTGTGCGAGGCGTCGTGGACACACGCACCGTCGGAACGCCCACCGGATCTGCACATGTCGGGGATCGAGGCGGGGGAGGCCGCGACCAAGGCCAACGTCCGTGCGCTCGCCATCACCCACGTCGCGCCGTGGTCGGATTCCGCGGAGATCCTCGCCGAGGCCCGCAGTACGTTCTCCGGCCCGACCGAGCTCGTCAGCCAGGGACAGGTCATCGACCTCACCTAGATGTCGTGCGCGCGCCGGTCGTTACAGTGAGACCCGTGACCACACGAGCTGACGGCAGAGCCGACGACGAACTCCGTCCCATCACGTTCACCCGCGGGTTCACCAGCCACCCGGCGGGTTCGGTCCTGGTGGAGTTCGGCAGGACCCGGGTGATGTGCACCGCGAGTGTCACCGACGGCGTGCCGCCCTGGCGTCGTGGTTCCGGGCTCGGGTGGCTGACCGCGGAGTACGCGATGCTGCCGGCCGCCACCCACGATCGGTCGTCGCGTGAGTCGGTCAAGGGGCGGGTCGGCGGACGCACCCACGAGATCAGTCGGTTGATCGGTCGCTCGCTGCGCGCGTGCATCGATCTCGGCGCGCTGGGCGAGAACACCATCGCTCTCGACTGCGACGTCCTGCAGGCCGACGGCGGTACCCGCACCGCGGCCATCACCGGCGCCTATGTCGCGCTGGCAGATGCGGTCACCTACCTGCGCGCGGCGGGCAAACTGTCCGACCCGCAACCTCTTTCGTGCGCGATCGCCGCGGTGAGCGTCGGTGTCGTCGACGGCCGTGTCCGACTCGACCTTCCCTACGAGGAGGATTCGCGGGCCGAGGTGGACATGAACGTCGTGGCCACCGATGCCGGCACCCTCGTCGAGGTGCAGGGCACCGGCGAGGGAGCGACCTTCCCGCGTTCGACGCTCGATGCGCTGCTCGACGTCGCCGCCGTCGGTACCGAGAAGCTGTTCGAGGCTCAGCGCGCGGTGCTCGCCGAACCGTACCCGGGCGAACTCCCCGGACGGGCCTGATGTCCTCGGTGCTCCTGGCGAGCCGCAATGCCAAGAAGCTCGCCGAACTCCAGCGCGTCGTCGATGCCGCGGGCATCACCGGGGTCGAGATCGTCGGCCTCGACGCGGTGCCCGACTACCCGGAGGAGCCCGAGACCGGCGCCACCTTCGAGGACAACGCGCTGATCAAGGCTCACGCAGGTGCTCGAGCGACCGGGTTGCCCTGTCTCGCCGATGATTCCGGTATCGCGGTCGATGCCCTGAACGGAATGCCGGGCGTGCTGTCGGCGCGCTGGTCGGGCCGGCACGGCGACGACCCGGCCAACAACGCGCTCCTGCTGGCCCAGTTGTCGGACACCCCGGACGAACGCCGCGGCGCGGCGTTCGTGTCGGCGTGCGCCCTCGTGCTGCCGGACGGGACCGAGACGGTGGTGCGCGGCGAGTGGCGTGGACGCGTCCTGCGGGAAGAACGCGGGCCGCACGGATTCGGCTACGACCCGCTGTTCGCCCCCGAGGACGAGATCGCCGCCGGCCGGTCCGCGGCGGAATTGTCGCCGGGGGAGAAAGACGGGCTCAGTCACCGCGGAAAAGCGCTGGCGCAGTTGGTCCCGGCGCTGCGCGCGCTCGCGGGCTGACGCCCGTCGCGTCGACGCGCGGACGAGATCAGCTCGCCGTGCCGGTGTACATGTAGACGCCCAACGTATGGGGCCGGCCGTCGAGCAAGATGTTCATGTCGTCGGCGCCGGCACGCGACATCCCTTGTCGCTCATAGAATCCGAATGTGCACAGCGAGTCCGTGTACAGATGGAAGTCCGAGCGGCCGCGTCCCCGGAGATGGTCCAGGAACGCGCGGTAGAGTGCGGCTCCGACGCCGTGTCCCCGGGTGGTGGAGGCGACGGCGAAGAGGGTCAGTTCGTCGTCGAGCGGCCTGCCGGTGCGGGCGCCGAGCCGGTGGGCCACCGATTCGTATGCGAAGAAGCCGCGCAGCGACTTCAGCTGGGGTAGTCCGAGAACGGCGGCTCGGGCGGTGTGTGCCCAGAGCAGTGCCCTGTTCGTCGCCCGCTCGGGCAGGTGCGGCTCACCGTCGACACGTCCCAGGATGATCCCGACCACGTGACCGTCCTTCTCGGCGACGCGGCTCCAGGTGCTCGCCACCAGTTGCTCACGCAGATAGACCTCGAGTGCGCTGTCGAGAACGCGACGACCGCGGACGTACCGGTGGATGAAGAACGCCTCGTCGATGATCTTCTTGACGTCCTCGGCGTCGGTGGAACGGTATGGGCGATAAGTGATGTCGGTCATGATCCCTTCTTTTCGTAGGTGTTGTCGAGTGTGGTTGTCGGGTTGGGGGCGACCGGACCCGAGCCGTGGGTGAGTGCGATGAGGTCTGCTTCGAGTGCGGCCCGGTCGCCGTCGTCGAGGACCGCTCCCCAGAGCGGGGCGGTGTTCGAGCCATCGGCGGCCGCGATGATGAGTCGTGTGATCGCCGGGTCGAGGCCGTCGTCGGCCAGCGTGGTTCGCCAGTGATCGGCGTCCTGCTGGGCGAGTTCGGCCGGGCCCGGTTCGTACATCAGGCTCGCGGCCAAAGCGATCTGGTCGCGCAGACCGGCGGAGTCCCGGGCGTCGGCGAAACTCACCCGGATGTAGGCCCTGGTGAGTCGTCCCGGTGTCTCGGCCTCCTCGCCGGCGACTCGTTCGACCTCGGCCCGGAACTTGGCCATCAGGTCGGCGGCGAGTTCTTCGAGCAGTCCGTCTTTGGCGGGAAAGTGATAGAGCAACCCGCCTTTCGACACCCCGGCCGCGGCGGCGATCTCGGACACCGATACCGCGGCACCCTGGCGCGCGACGAGACGGGCCGCGGCGTCGAGGATGGACCGTCGCGTATCGGCGGCGGTGCGTCCGGATGTGCGTCCCATGTCGTCCTCCTTCTGATCGGACCCGGGGGTCTCCTGACGTCATCTACAACTGTACCGTCCAGACGGTACAGTTTCAATCCCCGAGGGAATGCGAGGGTCCTGGCGGTCTCGCCCGGTCCGTCGAGCGCGCGTCCGATCCCGTCGAGAGCGCGTCGACATTCGTCGACCGTGCACGGGAGAGGTGCGAGGGTGATCAGCTGCCGGCGTGGACACCCAGCATCCGCGCGACCGAATCGGGCCAGCGGTACTGGGTGGCCCGGTGCCGGGCCGCTCGTTCGCGATCGAGCCGAGGGAGGCTGAGCACCTGCCGGATCGCGCTGGCGAAGCCCGACCCGGAATTTTCGGCAGCAGCGCCGCACGTGTCGTCGACGAGGCTCGCGACGGCCGACGAGCGCGATCCGATGACCGGTGTACCGGCGGCCAGTGATTCCAGCGCGGAGAGGCAGAACGTCTCGTGCGGCCCGGGGGAGAGCGAGAGGTCGGCGCTCGCGAGGAGTGCGGCGACCTGCCGCCGGTCCGTGAGGTGCCCCAGAAATGTCACCGGTAGTCCGCGCGCCAGGTGTTGCAGCGGGCCTCGCATCGGCCCGTCGCCCGCGACCACCAGATGTGCGGGCGTCCCGGAACGGTGGAGCCTGTTGAGTGCCGCGATGCTTCGGTCGGCGCGCTTCTCCACCGAGAGGCGTCCGCAGTGGGCGATGAGCGCGCCGGTGCCGTCGGACCATTGCTCGCCCAGATTGGGATCGAGGTGCCGCGGGTCGAAGACGTCGAGGTCGACACCCAGCGGAGCACGGACGACGTTGGGCGCCGCGACGCGATCGAACTCCGCGGCGGCGAAGTCGGTGGTGCAGACGACGGTGTCGTAGTCGCGGGCGGTGGCCGCGTTGGCTCGATCGGCGAGCGCCCGCGCCGTCGGGCCGGGCATGATCTGACCGAGTAGGCGGTCGAGGCGCTCGTGGGACACCATCGTCGAATGGATGTCCCGGGCGCGCGCCCACCGGCCGAAACCGCGGAGGGTCAGGCGGTCAGAGACCTCGAGGGCGTCGGGGTGGAGATGGGCGAGGACGTCGGCGACGCGACGCGCAGACGCGAGGCGGTAGCCGCCCGAGGCCGGGATGCGTGGTGCTGCGACGGTGATCCGGGTGACACCGGAGGGAAGTGCCTCCTCGCCGGGGTCGGCGCCGGGGACGATCAGGACGACGTCGTGACCTGCCTCCACGTAGCCGGCGCCCCAGCGGTCCACCGCGGTGCGCAGACCGCCGGAGCGTCCGCCGTAGAAGTTCGCGAGCTGGACGATCCGCACGGAGTCCAGTGAGCCGGACCCGGGTGAACGGACGTCCAGCGTGGGGATATCAGAGGTTGAACTGCGCCTTCACTTCCTGGGTGCGCTTGTGCTCGAACCAGAAGGACAGGAAGGGAATCGTGCCGGCGATGGCGGTGATGACGGTCTTGCCCACACTCCAGCGCACCTTGATCGCCAGGTCGATGGCCATGATCAGGTAGACGAAGTAGACCCAGCCGTGCACGAACGGCACGAAGTCGAGTGCGTGATTGTCGAAGCCGTACGTCAGCACGAGCTCGACGACGAGCAGCAGCAACCACACGCCGGTGATCCAGGCGAGGACGCGATACCGCAACAACGCGCCGCGGACCTTCTCCACCGGGGCGGCGAGGGCGGGGGCGGTGGAATCGGTCTCGGTCACTGCTGGCCTTTCGATGAGGGGGTGGGTTTCGTGTCGGTCGGACGGGCGTCGGCGTCGCGGAGCTCGGCCAGATAGCGGTTGTACTCGGCGAGGGCGACGTCGTTCGCGGGGTCCGACGAGGTCAGTGACGACGCACTGGGAGTCGTCGGACGTTCGGGGAGGATTCCCTCGGGGATCTGGTCCGTGGACTTCCCGGCGCCGACCCTGCGTGCCTCGTCGGGATCGCTCTCCAGGATGACGAACTTTCGATAGGCGTAGATCACCGCCGCCGCGAACGCCGGCCACTGCAGGGCGTAACCGAGGTTCAATCCGGAACCAGACGCCGACTCGTACCGCGACCACTGCCACCACGCAAGCGCCAGGCACACCACGGCGGCGGAGACGGCGAGCACCGTGAGCGCGGGCCGGTGGGCGCGGCGACGGGTGGAGGACATGCCTACGACGGTACCTGGCCTGCGATGATCAGAACGCGGCCGGTAGGGTGGTCGCCGTTACACTGCGTGACTCCCCGCCTTCCTGGGGCGTCGCGCCCACGCGCGAGTGGCGGAATTGGCAGACGCGCTGGATTTAGGTTCCAGTGTCTCAGGACGTGGGGGTTCAAGTCCCCCCTCGCGCACTCTGAATTGTGTTCGGCGCGGTCCGGCGTGACGCGTCCGTCGACGGAAGCGGGGTCGGCAGAGATGCTGGACGACACGAGTTCGTCGCCGTCGACGCGGACTTGGACCTCTGCGCTGGTGCTGGTGTCGATCGTCGCTCTCGCGTTCGTGGTGGTCGGGCTCGTGCTGCCGTCACCCGATCCCGGACTCACGACGACACCGCCGCCGGCGTCGTCCGGGACCGAGCAGTCCGATCCCGCTGCCACCGAGGCACCGACGGTGGTCGACGAGCCGGTCGACCCGAAAGCACCGATCCCCGGATGCGACATCGTGGAGGTGCCCGAGGAGTCGGGCTACACCGCGTTCACCGGAATGGGGCCGCCGCCGACATACGACAATCCGGAGTTCCCGTGGTTCAACGGACCGAAGGCGACCGCGATGTCCACCGCGCTGGCGAGAGCGCTCCCGGCCCGGGCCGAGATCGCCTTCGCGAGCCCGCGGCAATCGTTCATCTTCCAGCCGATCACCTCTTTCAAGGCCCCGGCCCCGGAGCCCCGCGGGTCGACGTACGCCGGGGGTGAGCTGATCAACGGAGATGCGAGGGGCTCGGTGTCTGTCGATGTACAACGCTCGTCGCTACCGATTCCGCCCTGTGTGGCAGGGCAACTCGATGAACGCCGCACTCTGCGCGACGGCGTGGTGGTCGACGTCCACGACACTTGGCAGGAAGTGGACGGCGTTCGCACCCTCAGCAGGACGGCCCGCGCCTACGTGGCCGACGGATCCTGGATCGCCGCGCGGGCCAGTGACGCGACCGGTGCGAACCAGCAAGACCGCAGCGGCTCGGTGCCGTTGTCCATCGACGACCTGGTGCGCATCGTCGACGACCCGGGACTTCGTGTCAGCACCCCGGTTGCCCCGGGTACGCCGACGCCGATCGAACACTGTGAGAGCCCTTTCGAGTCGTACAAGGGCACCCCGGTGACGCGTGAGGAGGCACGCGAACTCGACGCGGTTCTCGCCACCGTCGATCTCGGCGGCGCGCGGTTGCCGCCCATGGCGCCGGTGGGTTCGCCCGCGGAGGGCATGCTGTGCACCGGTGTCGCGGATCTCGGGGATGGTGTGGCCATAGACATCACGATCATCGGTGGCCAGCCGAGGCCGTCCGCAGAACGCCCGGTTCCGGGCCGGGGTAGCCCGAAGACGCTGCGCGCCCTTCCCGATGGGACCCTGGTGCAGACCGACGTCATGTCGCAGTCGAGGTCGTCGACGACCGACCCACGCGAACAGATCCGTGAGACGACCCATTCCGTGGTGGTGACCCGCCCGACGGGCACCCGCGTCTCGGTCAGTTCCTCGGCAGCCTCGCCGACCGAGCCGCTGCCGATGAAAGAGCTCGAGAACATCGCGTTGACACCAGGATTGGAGCTCTGACGATGCCGGCCCGGAGTACCTGGACGCTGGTTGCCGCCGCGGTGGTCGCGGTCGTGACGGTCTCCGCGGCGGCCGTGGTGTGGGTGGACCGCGTTCCGTCGACGGTCAAGAAGATCACCGGAACCACTGCGGGGACGCCTGGTCTCGCCTGGTCGCTCGATCCCGCGGAGTCGCTGGGTCGTCCGTTCGCCGCGTTCGCCGACCCGCGCGGAGGAACCGCGTTCGCCGCAGGCGAGCCGGGGATGATCCGGTCCGGCGACACGCTTCTCACTGTCGTCGGCACCCCGAATGAGGGGACGACCCTCGGTGATCCCCTGATGATCGGCATCGACGCGGGCAGCGGAGACGTGCGCTGGCAGGCTCCCGCGCACGATCTCGTCAGCTGCAGTGATGTTCCGCTCCACGGCAAGATCTACTGCCACGCCCTTCAGAAGGACCACGAACTCGTCAGCTACGACATCGACTCGGGTGACTCGACACGACGCACGGTGTCCGAGAGTATCTTCGCCATCGCGACCACGTCTGACGCCCTGTACGTCGCCGAGGGCAGCGTCGAGGAGAACGACGTGCGAGTCCACTCGGGCACCTTCGACGACGTGTCGGCTCACTGGACCCGCCAATTCGACGTCGGTGCCTCCTATGAGGAGGTGTACAGCAGCGAGGCGCTCACCGTGATCGATGGTGTCGGGCTCGTGCGCACCGGTGGCGACGTCGCCCTGTTCGATGCCGGATCGGGCGCCGAATTGTGGAGTAACGGAACACAATGCGTCGGAACCTCGTCGCTGCTGCCGGGCGGGTTCCTCGTCCACGCCGACACCGGCTGCGAGTCGGCCGGCAATGCGTCCGAGCAACTGCTCAGGGGGCCGGACGGGAAGGTGGTCGCGTCGAGCTCGAATCCCACCGTCCAACGGCCGGGGTACGAGTCCACGACCGACTCCGACCCCGTCCTACTCGGCGACTCGGCCTACGACCGCGCCACCGGCGACCGATTGTGGACGAACAGCGACCTCACATCGCGCGACACCAACGCAACCGGAGCCGTGACCGCGGTCGCCGGCGGCGTTGTGTACGTGACGGACAGCACCGCCCGCAGCGACGGTGGTGTCGACCTCAGAACCGGTAAACGTTTGTGGCACAGAGCGTGGCGCGACGATGCTTCTGCCGGCGTGAACCCAGATGGCTATCGCGACCGTCTGTTGGCCGGCAGTGATGGCGTCACCCTCACCGCTGTCGACGTGACCACCGGCGAGATCGCGTGGACGGCACCGTTCCTCGCCATCGATTCCGACCCGGATGCGTTCGTCACCGGCACAGCACTCGAGCCCTACGGCGACGGGTGGATCTTCTCGTCGGACCGTCGAATGATCAGGCTCGCGCCCCTCTGAGTCACATCTGGGCCGGGATGACCTCGACCGCGTCGTCGTCGGCGAAGACGATGTCGTGATCGTCGGTCGAGATCGCCCAGCGGCGCAGGCGCGCGGTGTGCTCGTCGTCGATGCGGGTTTCGATGGTGGTGTCGCCGGCCAGGTCCGCGAAGTCGTCGACGACCTCGCCCTCTCTGGTCGAACCGTCGTCGAGTGTGACCCTGACCCGTGCCGCCACGGCGACCTCGTCCGGGGCCTCACTGTCAGCGCCGTCGTGGTCGACCGGCTCGTTCTCCGTTGTGCTCATCCGATTGTCCTGTCCCCCTCGGGGTGGCCTCCGACGGTGAACTGCTCCGCACGCCGGTGGCACACCGTTCGTGCGCATCAGCTTATCAAATGAGTCCATTGACAGCGTGAATGTCGCGGAAGGTGCTGCTCGTGCGACGGAGCCGGCCCAGCGTCTCGATTCGACGCCGCAGTGAGTTTCCGTCGTGTGTACCGAATCGTCTGCGGCGCAGCGCGATCGCGATCAGGGTGTACGTGACGGCCTGGCCAAAATGCGGATCGCCAGAGTCCGCGGTATCGGACTCTGGCGATCGATCAGGCAGTCGTCGACTGGATCAGTGGGCGGCGTTGTACGCCTCGACAATGTCGTTCGGAATCCGGCCGCGAGCGGAGACCTCGTAACCGTTGTCGGCCGCCCATTCCCGAATTGAGGCATTCACCGACGAACCGGCCCCGCCGGAATTGGTCTTCGTTCGTGCGGATGGTGACCGCCGACGCCCACCGACTCGGGTCGACGCCTTGAGCAATTTCGCGACGGTCACTTTTCCCTGCTCGATCTTGTCGAGATTGGTCGAGGACACGTCTAGTTCGTAGTCTACGCCGAGCCACGACCACGAAACCGTCTGTGCGTCTTGGGGATCGAGTTCGCGACCGTCAAGATCGTCGACAAAGGTCACTGTCTGTATTTTCGACACACTGACCACGGTAGTCGAAAGACGAGGCGGATTCATGGACGTCTGCATTCCCGGTGTCGGGAGTCACTTCGGATATAGAGCGACAAGTCCGTCGAATGCGGACTCGTCCGCTCAATTCAGGCCGGGAATGCTGAATCGAGGTGCTTCGGGACACGGAATCGTGGAGGTGGCTCGCGACGGCTCCGCAGTTCTTGACGCCGACGGCCGGGTTGATTCGCGTTTCCGGGTCACGCCGACTCGCGGAGTGGGGTCGGTTGTCTTCCGTCGGTTCGCCTCGGCGCCCAACCCGCTACCGGTGGTGTCGTCGACGCGCAGGCACATCGACCGGATCACATGGTGCGCGGTCACCAGCCCATAGGTCATCGGCAGTCCCAATACGGTCACCAGCAGGCGGGTCGGACGCAGTGGGCTGTCTCCGAGGATGGACGGCTCGACGACATTGCCGACCTCACGGATCAGGTGCAGCGCGAGTTTGTACGCGTAGTGCGCCGCGGTGATCGGTTTGCTGACGGTGAGCTCGTCGAGCGACACGGTTTCCCAGGGATCCGCGCCGTGGCCGAGGTTGTGTCCGATGCCGAGCAAGATGTCGAGCGGGGCGCCGCCGAAGATCGGGATCAGGGAACCGAAGAGCGAGACGCCCAGTTCCCCGACGGAGCGATCCTCCGCCGGGTCGAGCGGGATCAGGTTGTGGTGGATGCGGATTCCGCGCATGACGCTCAGGATTCGCGTCGTCTCGCCGCGAATCCTGGCTGCATCGGCGGGGTTGTTCTCCTGCGCCTGCGCGGACACGTAGCGGACCAACCGGCCGAGCGTGAGGGAGCCGATCGGCGTGCAGGTCTCGACATCGGCCAGTGCGAGGTGGTCGGCGATCTCGGCCACCATCGGCGGGATGGGGATGTCGAAGCGGACGGTGTCACTCGGGCGTCCCGCCTGGGCGCGCTGCTCGTCGGTCACTCGTGCGACGCATTGGTCGAGAACGGTCTTCGCCGTGGCGCGCAAGAGGGCCTTCACCGCGAATTCGGACGAGAAGACGAAGGCGGACAGCAGCCAGTTGTATGTGACGAACTGCGCGAGGCCGTCGGCGTCGGTGCCGGCGAACGGACTGCCGAGGTCCGGTGCCGACCCGACGAGGAGCCGGGCCGGGATCAGGACGGTGGTGAACATGTACAGCCACACCGTTTCGACGGCCTGGATCACGGTGATGTTCCCGAGCGGGATCGCCTCGGTGTGCCGGCCGTCGCGGATCTTGAGGAGGTTCGAGACGAGAAGCTGCGAGATCGGGTCGCGGTAGTCGAGGGCGGGATCGTCGTCGTCGGCACCGAGGGTGAGCGGATGCTCGGTCACGGCGAGGGTCGAGATGTGCAGCCTGCGCATGTCGCGATGCGCCGCAGCCCGGCTCGCGCGAGCCGACGCCTGCAACGAGGGCGGCAGGATGTCGTAGACGGCCTCGAAGATCGACTCGTACACGACCGACAGGGTGGTGAAATCGCCGCTCGCGCAGCGTGTCTCGGCGCCCTCGAGCGACTTCGGCGTCGGCAGCAGGGGGTGGGTCAGGGTCTCGATGCGTTCGAGGCGTTCCGGATAGGTCTCGGTTTCCGGATCGACGGTCGGGGTGAGCTCGTGGACCGGCGTCGCGCGCAGCGGAGCTGCCGAGAACGGTGCCGTGCTACCGACGATCGCGGCAGTGCTCGTCCCGGCCGCCAGAGTGGGCAGCGACATCGTCAATGTGAACACCGCGACGAGTCGCAGTACCCATGGCTGTACGCGCCGTGCTGCATTGCCCCGACCTGAACTCATGCACCCACTACCCGAATAGTCGTCTGGTACCCCGGCGAGGAGTGTCGGCGCCCGCCGCCATCACGGCGTCGTGCGCGACCAGAGCAATCCGCGAAGGGGAAGTTAGTCGAACGAATCTTAAGGTGCGCGGCGCCGGTCCGCGCACCGGGTGGACCGGAAGCACTGTCGGTGCGTCGTGCAACGATTTCGAGGTGAGACGTCGAGCGGCATGGTTGTCGGTGATGATCGCCGCGGTGTCGGTCGTCGTGGGACTCGGTGCCCTGTTCGTATCCGGGACCGACACCGAATCGGGGCAGGTGCTCCGCCCGTCGGCTCCGCCCGTCGGCTCGTCGACATCTGCGCTGCCGTCACCAGAGGTCCGGACGCCGGTACCCGGCGTCGGTCAGGCCCTCGCCGACCTGGCAACTCTCCAGGTGAAGGGACGTGCCCCCAAGACCGGTTATGCCCGGGCGCGGTTCGGCAAGGCGTGGGACGACGCGGTCGACGTGCAGTTCGGCCGCAACGGTTGCCGGACGCGAGAGGACATCCTCCGCCGAGACCTCACCGGGATCACGGTCCACGACGACGGGTGTCGAGTTCTCGCCGGCACGCTGGCCGACCCGTACACCGGTACGACCATCCCGTTCACCCGAGGACAGGAGACGTCGGCTCTCGTTCAGATAGATCACGTCGTCGCGTTGTCGGACGCCTGGCAGAAGGGCGCGGCGGGCTGGGCCGCGGGCAAGCGCATCGAGTTCGCGAACGATCCGCGGAATCTGCAGGCCGTCTCCGGGACCGTGAACCAACGGAAGAGCGACGGCGACGCCGCCACGTGGCTCCCGCCGAACAAGGCGTACCGATGTACTTACGTCGGCCGGCAGATCGAGGTCAAGAAGTCGTACGGACTGTGGGTGACCCCGGCCGAACGCGACGCCATGCGGCGGGTGCTCGCATCGTGCTGAACCCGTCGGGCCGCGGTCGGCGGTCTCGTCGGTAGCCTTGGCGACCGTGACCGCCGACCAGGGACGACCCCAGCCATCCGACGACGCCGCCGGCCATCCGCTGACCGACGACACCGTCGTCGCGGCGCTCGGTGCCGATCTGCGGTCGGCGGGGTACACGAACGACGGCGTCACCGGCCTGCTCGGCGCCGACGCGCACGAAGCGCTCGTGCGGGGTGTGTGGTGGCCTGCGCTCGCCGCCACGCGCGACGCCGCAGGCGAGGACGGTCGGCTGGCCACTCTGATCCGCTTGTTCCTGTTGGGTTCGGACGAGCCCGAAGACGCTGTCGCCGCGTCGTTCCCGACGGCCGGAATCGACGCGCTGATCGCCCAGGGGGTATTGGTCCGGGTCGATGGGTCGCGGGTTCGCGCGAACCTCGACATCCGGCCGCACGCCGACGACACCCGCGACTACCTCGTCGTCGCCGATCAGGACGCCGCGATGCGGCCCGGACCCGTTGCCCGCGACCACGTCCTGGGGATCGGTGGTGCGTCGATCTCGCTGGCCCGAGCGGTCATCCGTGAGCCCGTCCGTCGCGCGCTCGACATCGGTACCGGGTGCGGCATCCAGGCTCTGCATCTCGACGCCCACTGCGAGCAGATCGTGGCCACCGACACCAACGACCGAGCGCTGGCGCTGGCCGCGGCAACGGCCCGCCTCAACGGGATGTCGTGGGATCTGCGCTCGGGCAGCATGTTCGAGCCCGTCGGCGGGGAACGCTTCGATCTCATCGTGTCGAATCCGCCGTTCGTCGTCGGCGCCGGTGGCCAGGATTACATCTACCGCGATTCCGGGGTCGTCGGGGACGGGCTCTGCGAACAACTCGTCCGCGGGCTGCCCGCGCATCTGAATCCTGGTGGCACCGGCCAGATCCTGGCCAACTGGATCATCCGCGACGGCGAACCGTGGGAGGAGCGCGTCCGGTCGTGGCTCGCCGGCACCGGACTCGACGCGTGGGTCGTGCAGCGCGAGGTCGCCGACCCCATCAGCTACATCTCCCTGTGGCTGTCCGACGCCGGTGAGGACGAGTCCGACGCCGCCCAGCGGGGAGCGGAGTGGCTCGAATGGTTCGAGACCAACGGCATCGCGGCGATCGGGATGGGCTCGATCACCGTCCGGCTTCCGATGCCGGACGAGAACCGCGCTCCCGACGTCGTGGTCGAGGAGATCACCGGCGCCGGTGAAGAGGTGACCGGATACGAGGCGCAGGCCTTTCTCGCGCGACGGCGCTACCTGCGGGAGACCTCCGACGGCCGACTGCTCGCGCGGCGGCTGTCG
Source organism: Gordonia sp. ABKF26 (assembly GCF_041103195.1). NCBI lineage: Bacteria > Bacillati > Actinomycetota > Actinomycetes > Mycobacteriales > Gordoniaceae > Gordonia > Gordonia sp. ABKF26. The sequence goes on along the minus strand of NZ_JBGCVZ010000003.1, from coordinate 3,821,197 downwards.
GTGGCGCCCGTCATGCTCGAGGAGCACTCGCTCCCGGGTGACGAGGGCTGGCAACAGGTGTCGGCCGCGGTTCGCCGGCCCGGGGGTCCCGGCGCAGTTCTCGGCGTCGACGAGATCTCGCGCGCCCTGCTCGCCGGTTGCCGGGGACAGGTGCCGCTGGGTGTCCTGCTCGAACTCCTCGCCGACTTCCACGGCGTCGATGCCGACGCCCTGGCCGACGCCGCGCTGCCCGTCGTCCGTGAGGCGATCGGCCGGGGGATTCTGTACGAAGCGACCTGAGAGTGGTTGCGGGGGAGGTGGTTTCGACTCGGCTCCTCGCTTCGCTCGGTGCCGGCTCAACCAGCAGGGGAAGCGCCTCGCTTCGCTCGGTGCCGGCTCAACCAGCGGGGGAAGCTCCTCGCTTCGCTCGGTGCCGGCTCAACCAGCAGGGGGTGGCGCCGGCTCAACCACCTGGGGTGGCCGGGAACGTCGCGTCGAGCGCTGCGGCGAGGTCGGCGATGAGGTCGTCGGCGTCCTCGAGGCCCACCGAGAATCGCAGATGGCCCCACTCGCGGAAGGGTTCCGGGTACGCGGCGACCCGCGGCCCGTCGGCACCGACGTGGACGATGAGCGATTCGTCGTGACCGAGTGACACCGCCGAGGTGATCGTCGTCAGCGCCGAGACGAAGCGATTCTGGGTGGCCGGATCGCCGCGGACCGCGAAGGCCATCATGCCTCCGAAGCCGCGACCGCCGAACTGTCGCGCGGCCAGGTCGTGTTCGGGATGCGACGACAGTCCCGGGTAGCGCACGTAGGCGATGCGCGGGTCGTCGTCGAGGAAGGCCGCGACCCGCTCGGCATTGCGTTGATGCTGAGCGAATCGCAGTGGCAGGGTGATCGCACCGCGGGCGATCAACCACGCGTTGAACGGCGAGATCACGCCGCCGACGTCGACCATCGCCTGCTCCCGGATCTGCGCGATCAGGTCCGGCCGGCCGAGCACGGCGCCACCCATCGCGTCACCGTGACCGTTGATGTACTTGGTCAGCGAGTGCACGACCAGATCGGCGCCGTCGGCGAGCGGGCGGTACAACACCGGTGGGGTGAAGGTCGAGTCGACGAGCAGCAGCGCTCCGGTGTCGGCGGCGATCTGTGCGAGAGCGCCGATGTCGGCGACCTTGGTGGTCGGGTTGGCGATCGTCTCGGCGATCAGCATGCGGGTGGTGCCGGGCCGCACGGCGGCGCGGGTGGCATCCAGATCCCCGACATCGACGAAGGTCGCCTCGATCCCGTATTTCGTCGGCAACAGGTCCGACCACAGTTTCCACGTGGCCTCGTACGTCGTGTCCGACACGACGACGTGGTCACCGGCGGACAGGAGGGTGAAGAACACGGCGTGCAATGCGGCCACCCCGGACGCGAGGACGACGGCGTCGTCGGCATCTTCGAGTGCGGCGAGCTTGTCCTGCAATGCGACCTGGTTGGCGCCCGTGTTGCGCGTGTAGAACAGTTGCTCGGTGCCCGACCAGCTCATCGCCTCGGGTTCGGGCGGCAGGTGATACGAATTCGCCATCGTGATGGGAGTCCGCACCGACGGACCCGACGCGTCGTTCCCGGCGTGGACGCTGCGTGTCATCTCACCTGTCACGGATGAACTCCCATCGGTTCGTCGATGCTTGACCCGGCCGGGTCGATCACGTCCCGATCCATTCCGGACAGGTCGTCGGACACCACACCGGCCGACAGGTCGTCGACGACCGGTCCCGCAGACCGAGTGGCGTCCGGTTTCTCGTACGGGGGTACGCCGGGTCCGGATCCGGGGGCGACCTCGGCTCGGCGTGGGCGGACGAGGTCGACCACCCGTACCGGGAGCTTGTGCAGTTTGTCGATGTGGGCGACGTGGCGGAACTCGGCCCAGCCCCAGCAGGCGGCGAACACCAGTAGCGCCACGGCGTCCATCGTGACCGAGTTCCATGGGCGGTGCGCGATGTGGATGGGGACCACGACGAGGGCGATCGCCTGGATCACGTAGGAGTCGAGGCTGCGGGTCCCGGTCATGACCAGAGGTCGCAGCCAGTCGTGGTGCCACCACTTGAGCAACAGCCGGAAGAGCCCGTAGATGGCCGGGATCGCGAGATACGCGCCGATGGCCCGGGCCGGTCGGAAGTCCAGCTTGTCGGCGACGTAGGGCTCGAGATGCGCCCAGGGGCCGTGGTCGATGCCGAAGTGGAAGAACAACGCCACCGCGAGGGCGACGACGACGATCGCGACCAGCCACCGGTCGACGAACTCCGGGACCTTCCAGGTCGACCAGTTCCAGCCGATGACGAGCGCGGGGACGAACATGATCTGCCAGCCGGCGACGTTCTGGATGTGCGGGGCGGCCTGGTAGGCGCTGAGGTAGAACCAGCCGGGGGAGTAGATCAGCGAGAACACGTAGAGACCCAGCGAGGCGGCGAGGACCCAGATCCACCAGCCTCGGCGCAGTAGAGGGAAGAGTCCGAACGCCGAGATCAGCAGGACCATGTACAGGAGCAGGATGTTGCCGCCGCTCGGCAGGTACTGCATCGTCAGCGCGAGCCGGATGCCGTCGGCCCAGCCGTCGACCGGCAGCAAGAGCGTCAGCCAGCGATGACCGGCCAGGGCCGCGGCGACCGCGACGAGCGCGATGACCAGCTGGCACAGATAGAGCACGACTATCCGCTTGGCCAGCCGCCGGTAGGCGAAGGCGAGTCCGTGACGCGCGACCCACCGCTGGTAGACGAGGCCGAGGACGATTCCCGACAGCATCACGAACGCGGACATGCCGTCGACGTAGGGGTAGGCGTGCGTCGGGGTGGCCAGCGTGGACTCATGCGCGAAGTGCGCCGTGATCATGCTCCAGATCGCCACCCCGCGGGTGGCATCGATGGCCAGGTCTCGTTTCATTGACTTGCACGATAGACAGCGCCGCGGCCCGGGGTCATCCCGGGCCGCGGCGAGTCGTGCTGAGAGATTCGCTCAGGTGTAGAGGTCGGCGATCGCTTCCTTGTGCGCGTCGTGGATGACGTTGCGCTTGAGCTTCATCGTCGGGGTGAGCTCTCCGGTGTCGATGGTGAAGTCGGTCTCTAGGATGGAGAACTTCTTGATCGCCTCGGCGTTGGAGACCTTGGTGTTGGCCTCCTTCACCGCGGCGTCGATCTCCGCCTTGAGGTCGGCATTGTCGACCAGGTCGGAGACCGGGGTGTCGGCAGGCAGCCCGTGGCGCTCGAGCCATCCGGGAACGGCCTCGGCATCGATGGTGATGAGCGCCGCGATGAACGGCTTGTTGTCGCCGACGACGAGACACTGGCTCACCAGGGGATGCGCCCGGATGGTGTCCTCGAGTTGGGCGGGGGAGACGTTCTTGCCGCCGGCGGTTACGATCAGTTCCTTCTTGCGGCCGGTGATGAACAGATAGCCGTCGTCGAGCGTGCCGATGTCACCGGTGTGGAACCAGCCGTCGCGGATGGCGTCGTCGGTGGCGGCCTGGTTCTTCCAGTACCCGCCGAACACAACCGGTCCTTTGAGCAGGACCTCGCCGTCCTCGGCGATGGCGACGGTGACGCCGGGGATCGGTCGGCCGACCGAGCCGACCTTCTGGTTGTCCTCGTTGTTGGCCGTGACCGCCGCGGTGGTCTCCGACAGCCCGTAGCCCTCGTACACCGGGATGCCGACGCCGCGGAAGAAGTGGCCGAGACGCGCGCCGAGCGGGGCGCCGCCGGAGATGGCGCCTTCGCACTGGCCGCCCAGGGCGTCGCGCAGCTTGCCGTAGACCAGCTTGTCGAAGACGGCGTGGCGGAGCTTGAGGCCCAGTCCGACCTTGCCGGCCTCGGTGGCCTTGCTGAACTCGATCGCGGTGTCGGTCGCCTTGTCGAAGATCGAGCCCTTGCCGCCGTCGTAGGCCTTCTGCTTGGCGGAGTTGTACACCTTCTCGAACACGCGGGGCACCGACAGCACGTAGTTCGGTTTGAACACGCCGAGGTCGGCCACGAGGTTCGTCAGGTCGTTGGTGTGTCCGAGGATCACGCCGTTCTCCACGCACCCGACGGTGACGACCCGGGCGAAGATGTGGGCCAGTGGCAGGAAGAGCAGCGTCGACTTGCCCTCGCGCATTCCGGCGCCGACCGCGTCCCGCGTCGCGGCGGTCTCGGCGAGGAAGTTCGCGTGTGTCAGGACGACGCCCTTGGGACGGCCGGTGGTGCCCGACGTGTAGATCAGCGTGGCGGCGTCGGACGACAACGCGTTCGCCTGACGCTGGTCGAGGTCGGCATCGGCGATCTTCGCGCCGCGCTTGGTGACCGTGGGAAGCGCGTGGTCATCGATGACCAGGGTTTCCTTGAGGGTCGCTGTCTCGTCGATCACCCGGAGGTGGCGGGTGTAGTGCTCGTGGTTCTCGACGAACAGCAGGGTGGCGCCGGAGTCCTCGAGGATCCACTGGACCTGGTCAGGGGCCGAGGTCTCGTAGATCGCGACGGTGCAGGCGCCGGCGCGCCAGATCGCGTAGTCCAGGACGGTCCACTCGTAACGGGTCGAGCAGAGGATGGCGACGCGGTCCCCGGCCTGCACGCCCGAGGCGATGAGTCCCTTGGCGACCGCGTCCACCTCGTCGGTGAAGTGCTTGGCGGTGACGTTGACCCATTGATTGTGTGAGCGCTTGCGGAAGAGCGGCATCGTGGGGCGCTCGGCGCGGTAACGCAGGATCGTGTCGACGGTCGTCGCCTTGTCGTCGATCGTCAGATCAGACGGGGTGGCGTACTGCTGCTGCATGGCACTCCTGAGACGGGAGAACAAATGGACATTCCGGACATCGGTATGCGTGTGACCGGGACCGATGGCCGGATGAGTGGCACCGACAGTACCAGTATTCGTGGGATGCATCACACCGGTCGGCGATCGTGGTCCGTGCCCTGCTCAGGGGGCTGATGCGACCCCGGCAAGCCGCGATGCCGACATTCTGGTGCAGGGCCATTACAGTTGAGGGCGATGAATGAGACTTCCGCCGCATGAGTACTTCCGATCACGGCGAGCACGACGCCCCGACCGACCCCTCCGTGGGCACGTTCGACGACCTCGAGATCGATCCGCGCGTTCGCGCCGCCGTCACCGACGTGGGCTACGAGACGCCCTCGCCGATTCAGGCGGCCACCATCCCGACGCTCCTGTCGGGGCGCGACGTGGTGGGTCTGGCGCAGACCGGTACGGGTAAGACCGCAGCCTTCGCCATCCCCATCCTGTCCCGGCTCGACACGTCTGCGCGGACTCCGCAGGCGCTGATCCTGGCGCCGACTCGTGAGCTCGCCCTGCAGGTCTCCGAGGCGTTCGGCCGCTACTCGGCCCATATGCCCGAGGTGAAGGTCCTGCCGATCTACGGCGGGCAGTCCTATGGCGTCCAACTCGCCGGGCTGCGTCGTGGCGCGCAGGTCATCGTCGGTACCCCGGGTCGTGTGATCGACCACCTCGACAAGAAGACGCTCGACATCTCGGGGCTGGAGTTCCTCGTCCTCGACGAGGCCGACGAGATGCTGACGATGGGCTTCGCCGAGGACGTCGAACGCATCCTGGCCGAGACCCCGGACACCAAGCAGGTCGCCTTGTTCTCGGCGACGATGCCCAGCGCCATCCGGCGTCTCGCGCAGCGCTACCTGAACTCGCCGCAGGAGATCACGGTCAAGGCGAAGACCGCGACCGCGCAGAACATCACGCAGCGCTACCTCCAGGTCTCCCACCAGCGCAAGCTGGATGCGCTGACGCGGTTCCTCGAGGTCGAGACCTTCGACGCGATGATCGTGTTCGTCCGTACCAAGCAGGCGACCGAGGAGCTGGCCGAGAAGTTGCGGTCCCGCGGATTCTCCGCGGTGGCCATCAACGGCGACCTCGCGCAGGCGCAGCGTGAACGGACCATCAACCAGCTCAAGAACGGTTCGATCGACATCCTGGTCGCGACCGACGTCGCCGCGCGCGGACTCGACGTCGATCGCATCTCGCACGTCGTCAACTACGACATCCCGCACGACACCGAGTCGTACGTGCACCGCATCGGCCGCACGGGTCGCGCCGGTCGTTCGGGCAACGCGCTGCTGTTCGTCTCGCCGCGCGAGCGCCACCTGCTGCGCGCCATCGAGCGCGCCACGCGACAGACGCTCACCGAGATCGGTCTGCCCAGTGTCGACGATGTCAACGCGCAGCGAGTGGCGAAGTTCGCCGACTCCATCACGCAGAACCTGTCGTCGGACAATCTCGATCTGTTCCGCGGGCTGATCGAGAACTATGCGCGGGACAACGACGTCGCGATGGCCGACATCGCCGCCGCGCTGGCACTCGAGACGCGGGACGGCGGATTCCTGATGACCCCGGATCCGCCGCAGTCGGAGAAGCGCCCCGAGCGCGAGCGTGCACCGCGTCGCCCGGGCGCGAGCTTCGCGACGTACCGGATCGCCGTCGGCCGGAAGCACAAGGTGTCGCCCGGCGCGATCGTCGGTGCCATCGCCAACGAAGGCGGCCTGACCCGAGCCGACTTCGGCAACATCAGCATCCGCGACGACTTCAGCCTCGTGGAACTGCCCGACGACCTCGACAGCGAGACCCTGTCCAATCTGCGGCACACGAAGATCGGCAAGAACCCGATCGACATCCGCAAGGACATGGGGTCACCGCGTACTCGTGGCGGCGGCAAGCGCGGAGCGGGTGGTCATGGTGGCGGACGCGACGGTCGCCGCGGCGACAGCTGGGGTAAGCGTCCGTCACCGCGCGTGGCCGGTCGCGGTCGCCACTCCTGAACCGACCCCGGACTGTCCCGCCGCCGGCGGGCTCCCAGTACCAGAAACTGCGTACAACGGCGCACTTCTGAGAGCTGCGTGAGAAAACTTGTCAATTCGAGATCGTTCCGTAACCTGGTCGACGGGGGTCATCCCGCGGGGTCACCATGCGGTGGTCACCGCGAAACACGATGTACACGGACAAAATTCGAGCAACAGGGTTGGTGAGTCACCGGTGTCAGTGGTGAATTCGATTTCGGCAGCAGAGGCAATGAATCACAGCCGCGAGGGGCACGCAGTGGTCGTCGATGCACGTCCGCAGGTGGTGCGACATCAGGGCAGCCTGCCCGGTGCGCTCGTGGTCGATCCGACCGAGGTGCCGAGGCGGTTCACGCCCACTCCCTCGGGCACCTTCCCGGTCATCCGCGATCGCGACACCGAGATCGCCGTCGTGTCGGTCCGCTCGGAGGCGCCGCGCATCGCCGAACAGATCGCCGACTGCGGCTACACCAACGTGCGTTACGTCGACGGGGGTTACCGCGCGCTGCGTTCGCGCACCGTCGGCTGAAGCACCCGCGAGAGAATCCGGCGCCGTCCCGCGCGACTGCGCGGGTCCCTCTGACCAGCGTCTTGTAGCGTAAGAGTCGCCGGCGACGAGAGGAACACATCGGTATGCAGGATGACACTCGCGAAGTGCTGCGCGATCAGGTCACCCGGCTGATGTCGTTTCTGGCTGATCTCGTCCGGTCCCGCTCCGGGGACGTGCTCGACATCGCCGATCATCCCGGTCACGTCTGGCTCGGCCCTTCCACCTCCATCTCCGCACGCACGAACGCGGTCCCGGGGCAGGTCGTCGTGGAGCTGCGACCGGAGGACGCCGGACAAAACGACTCGGGCCACGCCGACCTCGGCGAGCTGGTCGACGACCTCCTCGACAATCCCGAAGACCTCGAGCTCGTCGTCGCGTCGGCGCTGGTCACGGTCCGGCAGGCCGCGAACGACGACGCGGCGCCGCTCGTCCGGGAACACCTTCTCACCCAGGCGCTCGTCGCCGAACGCGACGCCGACGACACGATCCGGTTGGCCCTGGCTGCCGGGTCGTCCCCGGCCCTGCACGACACGCATCTCCTGGCGGCGCTGGACGGTCTCGATCTCGCGGGTGCGGTCAAGATCCGCGGCAAGCTGGCCGCGCAGGCGTCGGTGCTGACGGCGAAGACCACCGAGCTGATGGCCGAGTGGCGCGACGCGATCGACGTCGACACCGAGCGCGTGACCCTGTCGGTCGAGACCCGTCCGGCAGTCGTGCTCCGCCGGCGTGGCGTGGAGAACTCGCTCGCGTTCTACGACGCGATCATCGACGACCTGCGGGACGAGGGTTCGGACGTGCCGGTCGGACTGGCACAGCTCGTCCGGCCGATCGAGGCCGCCGACCGACTCGCCGCCCTTCGGGGTGACGGCGTTCTCGATCCCGCGGGGCTGGTCGCCGATGCGCTGTTCCCGCTGCCGTCCAACGTCGAACAACGCGACGTCCTCGCCCGGCTCGGCGCCGACACCGGTGTGGTGGTCGAGGGTCCGCCCGGCACGGGAAAGACCCACACCATCGCCAACGTCACCTCGGCACTGCTGGCAAAAGGTCAGCGGGTCCTGGTGGTGAGCGAGAAAGCTCATGCGCTCCACGTCCTGCACGACATGCTGCCGCCCGCGCTGCGGGCGCTCACGGTGTCGATCGCCGATGTCTCCCAGGACAGTGCCGAGGGGATAGTGGACGCGGTGACCGAGCTCGCCGAACGCAAGGCGTCGTTCACTCCTGGGGTCGCCGACGCCGAGATCGCCGATCTGGCTGCTAGGCGGGAACATGCTCTGCGGCAACGGGATCAGACGCTCCGCGACCTGTGGGATCTGCGCGCCGGGGAGACCGAGACACACGAATGGGTCGCGGGGGACTACCGCGGCTCCCCGGCGCAGATCGTCCGGCGGGTACGGGCCGACGCCGCCGCGTTCGACTGGCTGCCGGGCCCTGTGCACGGCGCCGTGCCGCCGCTGGACTCGGCCGAGTTCGTCCGGCTCGCGGAGTTGCTCGCGAGCACCGGGGGCTCCACCTCGCGCATCGCACAGCGCTTCGTCGACCTCGATGACCACCTGCCCGACCCGGGGCAGATGGATGCGATCTGCGAGCGGATCGCGTCCCGGCCCCGCGGACCGATGGCCGGTGCCGAGACCCTGCTGTCTGTGCTCGACGGGGTCGACAGTGGCCGCTTGGTCCGGATCAAGGACATCTGCGATGACCTGGCCGTGGCGTCCGGCGAGGTGTCCTCTTACCCGCGTCCGATGATCGACATGGCCGACCGGTTGCTCGCCGGTCGGGCCGCGCACCTCTGGTCGCGGGTGACGACGCTGTCGCCGGTCATCGCCGAAGCTGCTCGCCGGGACCGCGATCTGGGCGGGCACGCGGTCGTCGTCGACGGCAACCGGCCCGGGGACGCCGCGCTGTTCGATGCCGCCGCCGACTTCCTGCGGGACGGCGGTCAGTGGCGGGGACGGCTGCGCCGCTCGCCCGAGCAGCGCGCCGTGGAGGACGCGCCGGTGCGGGCGACGGTGGACGGTCGTCCGCCCCGGGACGAGGCGTCGCTGCGGCGGGTCGCCGATCACCTCACCGTCGTCGACGCGACGCACCAGGTGCATCGCATCCTCGCGGACCTGCACGTCCCGGTCGACGCCTCGGGGTCACGGTCGGCTCAGCTGGACCACCTCGTGCGCCTCGACACCCAGCTGTCATGGATCTCCCGGTTGCTCTCCGGGCGTGAGCATCTGGTGCGCGAACTCGAGGCGATCAGCCCCGGCGGTCCGCGCCCGCGCACCGTCGCCGAGGTGGCCGAGGTGGCGCATCAGGCCCGGTCGGTCGCCGTTGCCAACGACGCGGTCCTGGCCGAGCAGGAACTCGCCGATCGCGTGTACGGGCTGACGACCGAACTCGAGAAGGGGCCGTCGCCGGAGGGTGACGCGCTGCTCTCGGCGCTGGGTACGGCCGATCCGGCTTCGATCCGCGATGCTCGTCGTGCCTTCACCGCGGCCGCGGCCGACGCCGACGAGCAGAACGCCCTCGAGCTCCTCGGACTCCGATTACGTGGCCGCGCACCCGAACTCGCCAAGATCATGTGGGCCGGTGCGCAGGATCCGGTCTGGACCGAACGCGCTCGGGACATGGGCGCGGCATGGGCGTGGCGATTCGCCCACACCTGGGTGCAGGACCGTAGCGATCCGCTCGCCGAGGACCGGTTGCAGTCGGCACTCGACGCCATCGACGTGGACATCGCGTCCCTGACCACTCGTCTCGCGTCTGCGCAGGCCATCCGGGAGCTGCTGACACGCACCACATCCGGCGAGCTGCAGGCCGTCCAGTCCTACCGCGACCACATGATCAACCTGGGCAAGGGATCGGGCAAGCACGCCAATCGTTTCCGGCGCGCGGCGCGCGAGGCCATGGTCGAGGCGCAGAATGCCGTCCCCGCCTGGATCATGTCGATCAGCCAGGTGGCCGAGACGTTGCCGCCGCGCCGCAACTCCTTCGATGTCGTCATCGTCGACGAGGCGTCGCAGGCCGACATCACCAGTGCCTTCTTGCTGTGGCTGGCTCCCCGGGTGATCGTGGTGGGCGACGACAAGCAATGTGCGCCCGCCGGTCTGAACGGCACGACACTCGACTCGGCGTTCGCCGAACTCGACGCCGCGCTGCCGGATCTGCCGACGTATCTCCGCGACGGGCTGACGCCGCGGTCGAGTCTGTTCTCGTTGCTGCGCAGTCGGTTCGGCAACGTCGTCGGCCTTCGCGAACACTTCCGGTCGATGCCCGAGATCATCGAGTTCTCGTCTCGCCAGTTCTACGGGTCCGCACCACTGATCCCCGTGCGCCAGTACGGTTCCGACCGGCTCGAACCGTTGCGGGCGGTCGCGGTCGACGGGACGGCGACGGGAACCGGCAACGGTGTCGTCAACGACGCCGAGGTGGGCGCGATCGTCGACGCACTGCGGGGCTGCCTGGCGGATCCGGCCTATGACGGACTGGACTTCGGCGTGATCGCATTGCAGGGCGTCAAGCAGGTCGAGGCGATCGAGAAGGCGCTGCACACCGAGTTCGATCCCGACACCTGGCGTTCCCGCCGGATCCGGGTCGGGTCCCCGCCCGATTTCCAGGGCGACGAGCGACGCGTGATCTTCCTGTCGATGGTCGTCTCGGATGCCGGTGCGATCTCGGCGCTGACCCGGGCGGAGTCGCAACGCCGATTCAACGTGGCGGCGACTCGTGCCATGGACCAGCTGTGGCTGTTCCATTCGATCGGCCTCGACGAGTTGCGCCCCAACGACCTTCGCCATTCATTGCTGTCCTATGTCACGGCGAACGAGGGGCCGTCGATCGGGGTCATGCCCATCGACGTCCCGGATGACCGTCGCGTGCCTCCGTTCGACAACCTGCTCGAACAGCGGGTGTTCAACCGCCTCGTCGCCCTCGGCTACCACGTCACCCCGAAGGTCACGGTCAACAACCGCGTCGTCGACCTGGTCGTGCTGGGTGCCGATGCCCGGATGGCCGTCGAGTGCGACGCCGACGAGTTCGCCGGAACCGGACAGCAGGCGCGCTCGGATCTCGAGCGTGAGCGTGAGTTGCGTCGTTGCGGTTGGCAATTCGTGCGGGTGCGCGAGTCGGAGTTCGAACTCGATCCCGAACGCGTCCTGGAGTACGTTGCGACCGCGCTCGACGAACGTGGATGCAAGCCGGGCTCCCTCGTCGCTGTTCCGACCGCGGACACCGCCGGCGACGCGGTGAGGTGGCAACCGATCGATCTCACCGCGGGGGAGTGACGCCGGCCGCGCCCGGTCCGCCGGTCAGCGCACTGATCTGAGCAGCGCGGGCAGGCCGACCGCGGCGGGCATCCGCAGGCTGTGGGTCACGACGTCGGACAGCGCCGACGGCGCCGGGTTGAACTCGATGACCGGGATGCCCGCGCGCACCGCTCGCTCCGGCAACGCGGCTGCCGGGTAGACGATCCCGCTGGTACCCACGACGAGCACCACCTCCGCCGCGCGAAACGCCTGATCTGCACGCTGCCAATCCGATTCGGGCAGCGCTTCGCCGAACCAGACGATGCCGGGCCGCACGACACCACCGCAGCGCGGGCAGGTGGGCGGGTCGACGCGTGGGTCGTCCGCCGGCGTCGCATCGGGGCGGTCAGCGGGGTCGGGATATGCGCCGGGGCCGTCGTACGGGGTGCCGCAGACCGAACACCGGGGGGCGAACAGGCTGCCGTGCAGATGGCTGACGACGTCGCTGCCCGCCCGCTCGTGAAGATCGTCGACATTCTGCGTCACGACCATGACGGTGCGCGAGGCGGCGAGCTCGGCGAGTGCGAGGTGGCCGGCATTCGGCTGCGCGGCAAGCACTTCGCGAGCGCGCCACCGGTACCACCCCCAGACCAGGGCCGGGTCGCGCGCCCACGCCTCGGGGGTGGCGAGTTCGGCGGGGTCGAACTTCTCCCACAACCCGGTCTGGGCGTCCCGGAAGGTCGCGATCCCGCTCTCGGCCGACATGCCTGCGCCGCTGAACACCGTGATCCACTCCGCGCGACGCACGAGGTCGGCGACCGCGTCCGGAATCGGTTCGCCGGAGTCCGGGTCCGGTGTCCCGGCGAGGGTCATCCGGCGGACCCGATGCAGGCGCGTACCAGGGCGGCGGTCTCGTCGGGGTCGGGATCGCGGCGGACCAGGAAGCCCTTGGCGAAGCTGAGCTTGTCGCCGTCGTGCCGCGGCACGACGTGCAGATGGGTGTGGAAGACGGTCTGGAAGGCCGCGCGGCCGTCGTTCAGTGCAAGGTTCACGCCGTCGGCCGACATCGGTCCGGTCTTCATCGCGGTGGCCAGTCGCTGGCCGGCGCGGAAGAGCGAGGCGCCGATCGCCGGGTCCAGGTCGTCGAGCCCGGACGAATGGACGCGCGGCACGAGGAGGGTGTGCCCGCGGGTGACGGGGCGGATGTCGAGGAAACCGAGCACGTCGTCGTCGGAGTACACGATGCGCCCGGGGGATGTGCCGTCGACGATGCCGCAGAAGATGCAACTGCTCATATGCGCGACTCTAGGGCACCGGGGTCGGCGGCACTCCGGCTCGTGACGCGCGGCCGTGCTCCACATCACATCACGTTTTGATAACGGTTGACCGAGCGGATGCTCGGCCGTTGGCGTACCCCTGGGTATGTTGCCTGGCCTGGCGGTTTTCCGACCCTTCCCATGGCGGTTGGCACGGTGGCCCAAGTTACCCGCGGGGTTACTCGTCGGTATACCCGTAGGTCACCGACAAACATGAGGGTTCCCTCACTTTCGTGTGTCATCATAGGAGTCACGTTCACGCCGACACCGGCTCCCCAAGAGTCGGTGCTCGTCAATGTTGTTGTGCAGCAGGCGTGTTCCTTTGTAGTACCAGCTAGCTCGACCCGGCAGTGTCGCCTCGGCGGCCGGTTGTGCGCGCGACGTCGACGAGACCGTTCACGGCAGCGCACGCCATACGCCGCTGCTGACAGCGTTTCTCGCGGCCACAGCGGCCGCGCACCCGCCGCCCGCACAACACCCACAGACATCTACCGCACCGCACCTACGCACTCCGCAAATCCACACTCTGAGACCGACCACCACAGAGGAGTATCCGTGACCGTCGACCAGTTCCGCTCCGGCTCGCAGGGCGCCGCCAACGCAGAACGCCCCACCGCCACGCTCATCGAGCGACTCACGCAGGGCGAGCCCTACGCGATCAGCTTCGGCGGGCAGGGCGGCGCATGGCTGCCCACGCTGACCGAGCTGGTCGTCGACGCCGACCTCGAACACCGGGTCGCCACGATCGTCGATTCCGCCGAACGGCTCGTCGAGCCGGTCGCCGACGAACTCGTCGTGGCACGTGTGTCCGGGTTCCACCCCCTCACCTGGGTCCACGCCCACGACGCGGGAGACGACGTCCCCGCCGAGGCCACTCTCGCCGACTTCACCCTCTCCGGCCCGGGCGTCCTGCTCACCCAGCTCGCCGCTGTGGAAGCCCTCCGCAAACAGGGTCTGGACACTGCCGCGCTGCCGCCGAACGCGGTGGTCGGGCATTCCCAGGGGTCGCTGGCCACCGATGCGGTCGGTGCCGACGGTCGGGTCGCGGAATCCGGCCAGGGTCTGTTGCTGGCGGTTGCGCACCTCATCGGTGCAGCCGGTTCGCTGACCGCGCGCCGCCGCGGGCTGGGCGTCACCACCGACGGCACGCCGATGCTCGCCCTGACCAACATCAGCCCGGCTCGCGTCGACGAGATCCTGGCGCAGTACCGCGATGGCCTGCCCGAGAGCGATCTGACGACGGCGCCGGTCGTCGCCATCAGGAACAGCCGTACCGCGGTGGTGCTGTCCGGTGCGCCGCGGCACCTCGCCGCCTTCGCCGCCCTCTGCGAGCGGATCGCCGCGACCGAGGCCGATGAGCGTAAGCGCAAGGTCACCGGTGGGGCACCCTTCGCGCCGAAGTTCGACCACCTGCAGGTGTCGGTCGCCTTCCATCACCCGGCGATGGCCGAGGCCGTCGAACTGGTCGGCCAGTGGGCCGATCGGTGCGGCATCGACCGTGACCTCGCCACCCGCCACGCCCACGACATCCTCGTCGGGCACGTCGACTGGGTCGCGTCGGTCGACGCGATCGTCACCGGTGGCGCCAAGTGGGTCCTGGACTTCGGACCCGGAGACATCGCCACCCGCCTCACCGCCTCACTCGTCCGCGGACAGGGCGTCGGACTGGTTCCGGCCGCTCTGCGCGTCGGACAGCGCAATCTGTTCAGCCCGGGTGGCGTGCCCGAGGTCGCCACGCCGTGGTCCCAGTTCGCGCCGACCCTCGTCGAACTGCCCGACGGGCGCACCGTCGTCGAGACCTCCTTCACCCGGCTCACGGGACGGTCGCCGATGCTGCTCGCCGGCATGACGCCGACCACCGTCGATCCCGCGATCGTCGCCGCTGCGGCCAATGCCGGGCACTGGGCGGAACTGGCCGGCGGTGGCCAGGTCACCGAAGATATCTTCGCGCGCAACATCGCCACGCTCACCGACCTGCTCGAGCCCGGCCGCGAGGCACAGTTCAACGCGCTGTTCCTCGACCCCTACCTGTGGAAGCTGCAGCTCGGCGGCAAGCGCATCGTGCAGAAGGCGCGTGCGCAGGGCGCCCCGCTCGACGGCGTGATCGTCTCCGCGGGGATCCCCGAGCTCGAGGACGCCGTTGCACTCGTCGACGAGTTCGTCGAAGCCGGACTCCGATTCGTGGCCTTCAAGCCCGGCACGGTCGAGCAGATCCGGTCCGTGGTGCGCATCGCGGCCGAAGTGCCGCACCACCCCATCATCGTCCAGATCGAGGGCGGTCGCGCCGGCGGTCACCACTCGTGGGAGGACCTCGACGACCTGCTGGTCGCCACCTACGGCGAGCTTCGTGCCCGCCCCAATGTCGTGATCTGCGTCGGCGGCGGCATCGGCACCCCCGAACGCGCCAGCGAGTACCTCACCGGCACCTGGTCGGCCGCCCACGGCTACCCGGCCATGCCATTGGACGGCATCCTCATCGGCACCGCGGCCATGGCGGCGAAGGAAGCGACGACCACCCCTGAGGTCAAGCAGCTCCTCGTCGACACCGCCGGTATCGACGAGTGGATCGGAGCCGGTCACGCCACCGCCGGAATGGCCTCCGGCCGGTCCCAGCTCGGCGCCGACATCCACGAGGTCGACAACACCGCCTCACGGTGCGGTCGACTGCTCGACGAGGTCGCCGGTGACGCCGAGGCCGTCGCCGCCCGCCGCGACGAGATCATCGCCGCGATGGCCGACACCGCGAAGCCCTACTTCGGCGACGTCGCCACCATGACCTACCGCGAATGGCTCGACCGATATGCCGCCCTGGCCGTCGGCGACGCCCGTGGTGAACAGGTCCCGTGGGCCGACATCACCTGGCAGCAGCGCTTCGTGGAGATGTTGCAGCGCACCGAGGCGCGCATGCACCCCCAGGACTCCGGGCCCATCCCGACGATGTTCGCCGAGGCCACCGCCGCCGCCGATCCGCATGCCGCGATCGACGCGCTCGGCAGCGTGTACCCCGAGATCGACACCGACATCCTGCATCCCGCGGACGTCGCCTTCTTCCTCGAGCTCTGCCGCACTCCCGGCAAGCCCGTCAACTTCGTGCCGGTCATCGACAAGGACGTGCGCCGGTGGTGGCGCAGTGACTCCCTGTGGCAGGCCCACGATCCCCGCTACGGCGCCGACGCCGTGTGCGTGATCCCGGGGCCGGTTGCCGTCGCGGGCATCACCCGCGTCGACGAGCCCGTCGGTGAGTTGCTCGACCGATTCGAGGCGCGCGTCGCCGCCGACCTACAGGCCGCAGGGGAGCGTCCGGCCGCCGTCGCCTCCCGGCACCGCGCCGGGCTGGCCGACGAGGCCGGCGTGCTGACCTCGGTGCTGGAGTCCGACGACGTCAGCTGGGCGGGCCGGATCGTGGCGAGTCCGATCGCATTGCTCGGTGATCGTGACGCCTGGACCGTGGTCGGACCCGAGCGGGCCGAGCACGCCGTGAGCGGAGCGGTCCTGGAACAGGTCGCCGCCGATGCCGTCACCCGTTTCGACCTCGTCGTCCCGATCTCGGGTGCGTCCGTGCGCATCCCGCTGCTGGCCGGCGAGAGCCTGCGCGACGGAGGTTCGCCGCTGGTCGGCCTGGACGACGCGTCGAACGCGATGCGCGAGATCCTCACCGTGGCCGCCGGCGGCAGCCTCGCCGAGGTGAACGACGGTGTGTCGGTCACGACTGTCTCCTGGCAGCCGGACTCGGTCGCCGACCACGCGGCGGTGACCGGTTTCTCCCTGCCGCCACACCTGCGTCCGACCACCCCGACCGACCCGTTCGGGTTCGCCGTGCCCGACACCCTGGTCGGCGCCTGCTGGCCGAGCGTCTTCAGCGTCATCGGCGCCGCCCGAACCGAGTCCGGTGACCCGGTGGTCGAGGGACTGCTCGATCTGGTCCACCTCGATCATGCGATCGCGCTGACCGGCGAGATCCCCTCCGCGGCTGCCGAACTCACCGTCACCGCGCGTGCCGGCGCGGTCCGTGACGCCGACGTGGGCCGAGTTGTCGAGGTGTCGGTGGAAGTCGCCGGGCCGGACGGCCCGATCGCGACGCTCGACGAGCGTTTCGCGATCCGTGGACGCCTGGGCGCCGCTGAGCTCACCGACCCGGCCCGGGCCGGAGGTGCGCCTGCCGCCGAGCAGTCGGCCACCCGGAAGCTGATCCGGACGGCCACCATCACCGCGCCGAACCGGATGAACGGCTTCGCCGTCGTGTCCGGTGACCGCAACCCCATCCACACCGACGCGTCCGCGGCCAAGCTCGCCGGTCTCGGTGACCCGATCGTGCACGGGATGTGGTTGTCCGCGGCCGCCCAGCAGGTCGTCACCGCGACCGACGCGAAGAACCCGACGCCATCGCCCCGTCCGTTGATCGGCTGGACCGCACGCTATCTCGGCATGGTCCGGCTCGGCGACCGCATCACCGTGCGTGTCGACCGGGTGGGCCTCGACAACGGCCGCGAGGTCGTCGAGGTGAGCGCCAAGGTCGGCGACAACCTGGTGATGAGCGCGACCGGCCTGCTCGCCGCGCCGCGCACCGTCTACGCATTCCCCGGCCAGGGCATCCAGAGCAAGGGCATGGGACTCGACGCCCGGTCCCGGTCGAAGGCCGCCCGGAAGATCTGGGACCGCGCCGACAAGCACACCCGTGCGGCACTCGGTTTCTCGATCCTGGCTGTCGTCCGCGACAATCCGACGACGCTCGTCGCCAACGGGACCACCTACAACCACCCCGACGGCGTGCTGTACCTGACGCAGTTCACCCAGGTGGCCATGGCGACGCTCGGTGTCGCCCAGATCGCCGAACTCAAGGAATCCGGCGGGTTCGTCGAGGGCGCCATCACCTGTGGTCACTCCGTGGGCGAGTACAACGCGCTGGCCGCGTGCGCCGGAGTGCTGCCGCTCGAAGCCGTCCTGGAGGTCGTGTTCCAGCGCGGCGAGGCCATGCACCACCTCGTCCCGCGGGATGAGCAGGGACGCAGCGACTATCGGATGGCGGCCATCCGGCCGAGCCAGTTCGGTCTGGCCGATGCCGAGGTCACCGCGTTCGTGTCCGGCGTCGGTGCCGAGGCCGGCGAGTTCCTCGAGGTCGTCAACCTCAACCTGCTCGGCTCGCAGTACGCGATCGCCGGCACGGTTCGTGGCCTCGAACTCCTCGAAGCCGAGATCGACCGGCGCCGCGCCGATTTCGGCGGGAAGCGGGCCTTCATCCTGATCCCGGGCATCGACGTCCCGTTCCACTCCAGCGTGCTGCGCGCCGGCGTGCCGGAGTTCCGCGGCAAGCTCGCCGAACTGCTGCCGGCCGACATCGACATCGACATCCTCATCGGTCGTTACATCCCGAACCTGGTGCCCCGTCTGTTCAATCTCGGGCGCGACTTCGTCGAGGAGATCGCGGCACTGGTGCCGTCGGATCCGCTGAACGAGGTCCTCGCCGACTGGGATGCCTGGGAGGCGACGCCGAACGAACTCGCCCGCGTGGTCCTGATCGAGCTGCTCGCCTGGCAGTTCGCCAGCCCGGTGCGGTGGATCGAGACCCAGGAACTGCTGTTCAGCGGACCCGAGCGGAACGGGCTGGCGGTACAGCGCTTCGTCGAGATCGGTCTGAAGGGCGCCCCGACGCTGTCGGGTCTGGCCACCAACACGCTCAAGCTCGACGACTACGCCGCGGCCACCACCGAGGTCCTCAACGTCGAGCGGGACACCGACACGATCCTGGCCAAGGATGCCGGTCACGAGCCCGACGAGGACGAACCCGACGTTCCCGCGGCGGCCGAGACGTCGGCGGCCGACGCCGCCCCGGCGCCCGCGGCCACGCCCGCCCCGGCCGCTCCTGCGGCTCCCGCGGGTGGTCCGCGGCCCGATGACATCGCCTTCACCCCCTCGGACGCGGTGAAGTCCGTCATCGCACTGTGGACCAAGATGCGCGTCGATCAGATCGGTTCCGCGGACACGATCGAGGCGCTGTGCGACGGCGTGTCGTCGCGGCGCAACCAGCTGCTGCTCGACATCGGCGGCGAACTCGGCCTCGGTGCCATCGACGGTGCCGCCGAAGCCGACATGACCGCGCTGTCGTCCACGGTCGAGACCCTCGCCCGCGGATACCGCCCGCTGGGCGCGGTGCTCACCGACGCGGTGAGCGATCAGGTGCGCAAGGTGCTCGGTCCGCTGGGCAAGCGCCAGAACTACATCACCGACCGCGTGTCGAGTGTCTGGCAGCTGGGCGAGGGGTGGGGTCTGCACACCACCGTCGCGCTGGCGCTGGGCACCCGGGACGGTGCGTCCGTCCGCGGTGAGGCCCTGGGCAACCTGCTCGACGGGCCGCTGACGAACACCGACTCCCTCGATGCGCTCATCGACAAGGCCGTGTCCGCGGTGGGTGCGGTCAAGGGCATCCCGGTCGGCAAGCCGGCGGCCGAATCCGGCGGTGGCGCAACGGTCGACGCCGCGGCGCTGGGTGAGTTCACCGAACAGATCACCGGTCGCTCCGGCGCGCTGGCGTCGGCTGCGTACACCCTGCTGGACAAGCTCGGACTCGCCGAGGTCGCCGATCTCGCCGAGGCGGCTGCGGACCCGAACGCCGAGCTCGCCGAGCTCGTCAGCGCCGAACTCGGTTCGGACTGGGCCCGGACCGTCGCGCCGTCCTTCGACGCGGCCAAGGTCGTCCTCATCGACGACCGGTGGGCAACCGCCCGTGAGGATCTCGTCCGGTTGTGGCTGACCGACGAGCACGATCTCGACGCCGACTTCGACACGATCGTCGGCGGATTCGCCGGAGCCGGGGACACCGTCGCCGACCACGCCACCTGGTGGCAGGGCAAGGCCCTCGCGAACGGAAACGCCGTGCACGGCCGCGTCTTCGGCGCGATCGCGCATGCTGCGGAGAACCCGGAGAAGGGTGGCTACAGCGGTGAGATCGCCGTCGTCACCGGCGCGAGCAAGGGCTCCATCGCCGCCGGCGTGGTCGCCGGGTTGCTCGCCGGTGGTGCGACCGTCATCGCGACGACGTCGCGACTGAACTCCGACCGTCTCGCGTTCTACAAGAAGCTGTACCGCGAGAACGCCCGGGCCGGTGCCGCGCTGTGGATCGCCCCGGCGAACATGGCCTCCTATGCCGACGTCGACGACCTCGTCGACTGGATCGCGGCCGAGCAGACCGAGAACCTCGGTGGCACGACGGCAGTGGTGAAGCCGGCGATGAAGCCGACGCTGCTCTTCCCGTTCGCCGCACCGCGGGTCGCCGGTGACCTCACCGACGCCGGTGGTCGTGCCGAGCTGGAGATGAAGGTGCTGCTCTGGTCGGTGGAGCGGCTCATCGGCGGGCTCGCCGACGTCCACTCCGACCACGACATCGCTTCCCGCGTGCACATCGTGCTCCCCGGTTCGCCGAACCGCGGCATGTTCGGTGGCGACGGCGCCTACGGCGAGAGCAAGGCCTCGCTCGATGCGCTCGTGCAGCGCTGGTCGGCCGAGGAGTCCTGGGGTTCCAAGACGACGCTCGCCCATGCCCTGATCGGCTGGGTGCGCGGCACCGGACTGATGGGTCACAACGACGGAATGGTCGACGCGGTCGAGGCGGCTGGTGTGCGCACCTGGAGCACGGCGGAGATGGCGGCGAACCTGCTGACCCTGTGCACGCCCGAGCAGCGTTCGAGTGCGGCGAGCGCACCGGTGCTCGCCGACTTCACCGGCGGCCTGGACAGCTCGACCGACCTCAAGGCGCTCGCGGCCACCGCGGCGGCGGCCGCCGAGGAGTCCACGGACACCGACGAAGAGCCGGCGACAACCGTCGCGGCATTGCCCGCACCGGCGCGCGCGCCGAAGGCGATGCGTCCCGAGTGGCCCGCGATCGACGCCCGACCCGAGGACCTCGTGGTCATCGTGGGCGCCGGTGAGCTCGGCCCGTTCGGTTCGGCCCGCACTCGCTTCGAGATGGAGGTCGACGAGAAGCTCTCGGCCGCAGGTGTTCTCGAGCTCGCCTGGAACACCGGACTGGTGCACTGGGATTCGGCGCCGAAGCCGGGCTGGTACGACACCGAGTCCGGAGACCCGGTGCCGGAGAGCGAGATCGCCGATCGGTACCACGACGAGGTCGTCGCGCGCTGCGGCATCCGCCGCTACGCCGACGACGGCGCGATGGTCGACAACACCTCGCCGCTGCTCACCTCGGTCTTCGTCGACGAGGACCTGACCTTCACGGTCAACTCCGAGGCCGAGGCGCGGGCGTTCGCCAGTGCCAACCCGGAGAAGACCCGCGTCGCGCAGAACGCCGACGGCGACTGGCAGGTCACCCGCCTGGCGGGCACCGAGATCCGCGTCCCGCGTCAGTTCGCGCTGACCCGGACCGTGGGCGGTCAGATCCCGACCGGCTTCGACCCGACCCGCTGGGGCGTCAGCCCCGACATGGTGGAGTCGATCGACCGGGTCGCACTGTGGAACCTGGTGGCCACGGTCGACGCGTTCCTGTCGTCGGGCTTCACCCCGAGCGAGCTGATGCGCTGGGTGCACCCCGGTCTGGTGGCCAACACGCAGGGCACCGGCATGGGCGGCATGACCTCGATGCGCGACCTGTACGTCAACACCCTGCTGGGGGAGGCCAACGCGAACGACATCCTGCAGGAGGCGCTGCCGAACATCGTTGCGGCACACGTGGTCCAGTCGTATGTCGGTAGCTACGGCGCGATGATCCACCCGGTGGCGGCGTGCGCGACGGCCGCGGTGTCGGTCGAGGAGGGCGTCGACAAGATCCGCCTCGGCAAGGCGCTGTTCGCGGTCGCGGGCGGTTTCGACGACCTGGGTATCGAGGGCATCGTCGGCTTCGGTTCGATGTCGGCGACCGCGGACTCGGCGAAGATGACCGCGCGCGGCATCGACGACCGCCGGTTCTCGCGGGCCAACGACCGTCGACGCGGCGGGTTCGTCGAATCGGCCGGCGGCGGCACGATCCTGCTCGCCCGCGGCGACGTCGCGGCCGAGATGGGGCTTCCCGTGCTCGGTGTGGTCGCATGGGCACAGAGCTTCGGCGACGGCGTGCACACCTCGATCCCGGCTCCGGGTCTCGGTGCCCTGGGCGCGGCTCGCGGGTCGCTGTCCTCGCCGCTGGCCCGTGCGCTCGGCTCGCTCGGTGTCAGTGCCGACGATGTGGCGGTCGTGTCGAAGCACGACACCTCCACCAAGGCCAACGATCCGAACGAGTCGGAGCTGCACGAGCGGCTCGCGGCGGCGATCGGCCGCGGCAAGGGCGCACCGCTGTTCGTGGTGTCGCAGAAGTCGCTGACCGGTCACGCCAAGGGTGGCGCGGCAGCCTTCCAGCTCATCGGCCTGTGCCAGATCCTGCGTGACGGCGTCATCCCGCCGAACCGCAGCCTCGACTGCGTCGACGACAAGATGGCGGAATACCCGCACCTGGTGTGGCCGCGCGAGACGCTGCAGCTCGGCGAGCTGTTCCCGCTCAAGGCCGGCCTGCTGACCAGCCTCGGCTTCGGCCACGTGTCCGGGCTCATCGCGGTGGTGCACCCGGAGGCGTTCATCGCCTCGCTGAACCCGGCGGCGCGCGACGCCTACCGTCAGCGCGCCGACGAGCGCACGCGTCAGGGCAGCCAGCGCTTCCTGCAGTCGATCTGCGGTGGCGAGCCCGCCTACCAGCGTCCGCCGAACCGTCGCTTCGACGAGTCGGTCGACGAGCACGACGCCGAGGCGGGCATGCTGCTCGATCCGCAGACCCGTCTGGATGGCGCCGACGTCTACGTCGCCGGTGAGCCGGTGGCGGGAAGCCGGTGACACCCGGTGAGTCCGACGGTGCAGGCGAACCCGCGGGGATGAGCGTCCTCGGGGTGGGGATCGACATCGTGTCGATCCCGGAGTTCGGCGAGCAACTCCGGCAGCCGGGTACGACGTTCGCCGACCGGTTCACGGTCGGCGAGCGTCGGGACTCGGCCGCCGGGACCGGTGACGACGCCCGGCATCTGGCCGCCCGCTGGGCGGCCAAGGAGGCCGTCGTGAAGGCGTGGTCGGTGAGCCGCTTCTCGCGTTCGCCGCTGCTGCCGCTCATCCGGCACAGCGACATCGAGGTCGTGACCGACACCTGGGGCCGCCCGGCCATCCGGCTGTCCGGCGAGATCGGTGAACACTTGCGCGACACGAACGTTCACGTGTCGCTGACCCATGACGGCGACACCGCCGCCGCCGTGGCGATCCTCGAGGGCAGGTAGCCCCGCCCACGCTCAGACCGTCGTCGACTCCTCCAGGAGCAGGTAGCCCGCGAGCATCCGCTTCAGTTCGGCGACGGTCTCGTCGTGGTCGTGGCCGTCCTGAACGGAGAAGCTCAGCAGCGAGTAGGCCGTGTGGACGAGTACCTGGGACATCATCTCGCGTCGCTCGCGTTGAGACGGCGTGAGCGGCGCGATGATCCGTGCGACCTGTTCGGCGAGGACGCGTTCGTTCAGTGACGCGGTCGCACGGGTCGCCGGGGTGGATTGAACGGCGAGCCATACCGCTCGCCGCGACGGGTCGGTGCGCCACAGCGCGGCGAGGTGGTCGAGGAACTTCTCGAGCAGACTCGGCCACTCGAGGGACGGCACCTCGGACGAGAACGCGGTGAGCTCTTCGCGGACGTCGACGGTGTCCTGGCGGTCCAACTCGCACACGATGACGTACTTGTTCGCGAAGTACTGGTAGAGCGTCCCGATGGGGACCTCGGCTCGGGTCGCGATCTCCTCACACGTCAGCGACTCGAACCCGACGTCGATCAGGAGCTCCCGGGCCGATTCGAGCATCGCCTGGAACTTGCGCTTGCTGCGCTCCTGCGTGGGCCGCTTGCGCGGTACCAGCGGTTCGGCGGACTCGGGCATCGGGTGGCTCAGACAGACAGGTCGCGGCGCAGTTTGGCGACGTGCCCGGTGGCGCGGACGTTGTACTGGGCCAGTTCGATCGTGCCGTCGGCATCGACCAGGAACGTCGACCGGATGACGCCGGTGACGGTCTTCCCGTACATCTTCTTCTCGCCGAACGCGCCCCACTCGGTGAGCACCTTCTTCTCCGGGTCGCTGAGCAACGGGAACGTGAGTCCCTCGGCCTCGACGAACTTCGCGAGCTTGGCCGGCTTGTCGGGGGAGATGCCGAGCACGGCGATACCCGCCTCGTTCAGCTCGCCCAGATTGTCCCGGAAGTCGCAGGCCTGCTTGGTGCAACCCGGGGTGGATGCCGCGGGATAGAAGTAGACGACGACTTTGCGTCCGGCGTAGTCCGCCAGCGAGACCGGGTCGCCGTCGGCGTCGGGCAGCGTGAACGGCGGGGCCTTGTCGCCCACGGACAGTCGGGTGGTGGTCTCTGCCATGAGAGCCAGGCTAATGCATGGCCACATGCCCGGATGCCGGGATGTCGTAGCATCGAGACGCTGCCATCTGGCGGTTCATCCCCGGCCCCGAGAGGTCGTTCGGCCGGTCGGGGAAGCGGAGAGACAAACGAGAAGCGCCGGAAGGATGCAACGTGGCCGGAGATACCGAACGTATCGAGCAGGACATCGCCAAGGCCCGCGAGGACCTCGCCAGCACGCTCGACGCGCTGGCCGAACGCACCAGCCCGCAGCGGCTCGCCGACGACGCCAAGTCCAAGGCCCTCGCGACCCTGCAGACACCCGCGGTCAAGTACGCGATCGCCGGCGTCGGTGCGCTGGTGCTGCTCATCGTCGTGCGCAAGGTCGCGTCGAAGTGATCTGCTGACTCCGCCGGGGGCGGGGCGAGTTCGCCCCTGCGGGCCCGTCGTGCGGCAGAAACCGCGCCGACCAGGCGATTTCACTTCTGCCGCGAGGGTCCTGTAAGGTTCCTTCTCGCAACGCCAAGCGCCATTAGCTCAATTGGCAGAGCAGCTGACTCTTAATCAGCGGGTTCGGGGTTCGAGTCCCTGATGGCGCACAGAGTCCACAAGACGCCTCGCATCGAGCGGGGCGTCTTGTGGCATCTCAGCGGGTTTCGGTCGCCGGTGGCGATCGATGAACAACAGGTGAACGTTCGGCGTTTCGGGTGCGCAACACGCCACTCGAACGGATGACCGGCGAAGTGTTCGGTCCGATTTCTCGTACACTGGTCCGCGACATCGGGTTCGGAATGTCCGGTTCGGCGGTTCGGGGTCGAGATGTCAGGTTTTCACAGGTTGCGGGGCAGCGTGACCGACCGGTTCGGGGTCGGGACGCCGACAGGCGGGAGTGAGATGGGGATCGGTCGTACTCGGCGGATGCCGCTGATCATCAGCGGTGTGATGTTGGCAATCGTCGCGCTGGTGACGTCGTGCACGCAGGAAGCGTCGTACTCCGACAACGTCAGCAGTTCCAGTCTTTTCGACGACCTGCTCAAGCCCGGTCTCGAGATCACCGAGTGGGCTGAACGTCCCCTGAACGACAACGCGGTCGGCGTGCAGCCCGGCGCACCCATCAAGGTGAAGACCAGTGAGGGCACGATCAGCCGGGTGCTGATCAAGAAGTCCGACGGCACTCCCGTCAAGGGCACCCTCGCCGACAACGACACCGTCTGGGTCAGCGACGAGGCCCTCGGCTACAACCGCACCTACACACTGGAGACCGACGCCGTCGGCATCGGTGGCGCGGTCACCAAGAAGGTCACCTTCACGACCAGTAGCCCCAACAACCTGACGCAGGCGTACCTGACACCGAGTCCCGGCGAGACCGTCGGCATCGGGCAGCCGGTCGCAGTGAAGTTCGACGAGCCGATCGCGGATCGTCGTGCGGCGCAGCGCGCCATCCGGATCACCACCGACCCGCCGGTCGAGGGTGCCTTCTACTGGATCAGCCCGAGCGAGGTCCGGTGGCGGCCGGCGGAGTACTGGAAGCCGGGCACCAAGGTGCGCGTCGCGGTCAACACCTACGGCATCGACCTCGGTGACGGGCTGTTCGGCCAGGAGAACGTGCGCACCAACTTCACCGTGGGACGCTCGATGGTCATCACGGCCGACGACAACACCAAGCAGGTCGTCTTCGAACGCGACGGCAAGGTCATCCGGACCATGCCGACGTCGATGGGCAAGGCCGGCGACGAGACCGACAACGGCATCTACCTGGTCTCGGACAAGCACGACCACATCATCATGGACTCCTCGACCTACGGTGTGCCGGTCAACTCGTCGAACGGCTACCGCACGCCGGTCGACTACGCGACGCGGATGTCCTACAGCGGTATCTTCTTCCACTCCGCACCGTGGTCGGTGTGGGCGCAGGGCAACACCAACACGAGTCACGGCTGCCTGAACCTGAGCCCGGAGAACGCGCTGTGGGTCATGGAGAACACCCTCCGCGGCGACCCGGTCGTCGTGAAGAACACGACGGGCGGAACCCTGTCGGGCACCGACGGACTCGGTGACTGGAACATCCCGTGGTCCGTCTGGCGTAAGGGCAACGCCGACAACACCTGACGCTCAGCGTGCGGTGGCGACGCGGAACGTCCGGCTCGTGCCGGTGACGGGTCTCGTCGACCCGCTCGCGTCGCGTCGGTCCCCGAAGTAGCGGATGCGGTACACCCCGGACGCATTCGCGGGTGATCGCCAGGTGATGGTGATGCGCGACGTGTCCGGACTGCCGGCCGGTCGCGCCCACCGGAACTCCGTGGACCAGTCATTGTCGTCGGCGACCGTCGTCCACTGGCCCCCGGTGCGCCGGTGCACCTCGAGGTAGGTCCGGCCGTGCCGGGAATCGTTGTTGGGGTGGGCTCCGACGAACTGCACGGTCACCGTCGAACCGGGGTGATAGGTGGCGTCGGGCTGGCGCAGGACGTCGCCGAAGCGACGTCCTTCGATGGGACGGTCGGCGGGCACCGGTGGCACCAGATCGGGCTGTAGGCCCGACTTGTCGACCGGCGCCGGACCGCGGCCGAGCCCGCGCCCCGACGCCATGGCCGCTGCGAGCGCGGCGAATTCCTGGAGATAGGCGGACAGGGTGTACCGGCCGTACTGGGTCTCACCGCCCTCATAGTGCTGCAGGTCGTATTCCTCGGGCGTCGTGACGTACTGGGTGTAGGCGTTCGCGAACCCCTGCACGAGAACGTTGTCGAGGTCGGTGCGCAGTTCGTCGGCGACGACCTGTCGAAGCCGCAGACCGGCGACGACGGTCACCTCGGCCGGCACGCCGACGAGCACGATCTCGCCGATCCGCATCAGCTGCAGCGGCACCACCGACGGAATCCAGCCCGACGGCGGGAGCAGACCGAGCGGGAACGCGATCAACTTGGGCGCCTGCATGTCTCGCATCCAGGGGGCGATCGGCGGGACGCGGTCACCACCGAGGGCGGTGACAAGGGGGTTGGTCATGCCCTCGACGAGAAAGGGGAGCGGCTGCTCGTAGTTGTCCTCGCTGCTGGTCGCCACCGCGCCCGCACCCATCATCGCGGGAGTGGTCGAGGCCGGACGCCCGTCGGGTGTGTAGGTACCCGAGATCGAGACCGACGACATGTCGACGTACCGCACGATCGAATCGACGCCGCCCTGGGTCATCGGGCGGGCGGCCTCGAAAGCGCGCCGGCCCGCGATGTACTGACGCTCACCGATGAGTTCGCAGTTCCGGCGGTTGTCCGAGGTCGGTCCGGTCGGATCGAACTGCGCCAGCGCGAGGTTCGGTGTCATGTCACCGGAGTTCGTCTGCGGGAACGCGGCGACGAATCCTGGTTGCGCACGTTCCCACAGGTGGCTCGCGTACCCCTTGTTGTCGCCGGCGATGAGGACGTTGCGGTCGGTGAGGGACGTTCCGTGGGTCGGGAACCATGTGATCGCGCCGATGTCCCGGCCCCCGGAACGGTCGTGCTGACGCAGTCGGAGGACCGTGACCTGCGGGTCGATCGCGTTCGGGAAGTGGCGCCTGTCCGACGACGGGTTCGCGTCGAAGGCGACCCGGGATCGGTTGCGGCTGGCGTCGTGCAGTTCCTCGCGGCCGATCGTCAGGGTGCCGGGCGCGAGGTTCTCGTGTGCGCGGACGATGGCCGCGAACATGCCGTCGACTTCGGCGTCATAGGAGTTCTTCTTGAACCCGAACGCGGCGAGGGAGTACGCGTAGTCCCACGATGTGCCACCACACGACGCGTGCGTGTGCTGCGCGTTCAGGTTCACGTTCGATTCGGTGTAGAGCGACCCGAACCGCTTGCGCAACTTGGTCATCAGCCCCATGTGATGTGACTGGAACAGACAGGCGAGGTCGGCGGTGAGGAAGACGATGCGCTTGCCGGTGGCGCGGTCGACCACGATGTAGGCCCGCGCCCAGCAGCGCTGGAGAAGTCCGGCCGCGATCTGCTCGGGATTGGAGTACCCCATCATGCCCTGCCCGGCGACCGCGCCGGTGACGTCCGCGATCCCGCAGCCGACGAGAAGGTTCGTCGATTCGGCAGGCGATGCGGTGGTCTGGCCCGCGGCGAGGGTGCTGCCGAGCGCCGCACCGGCGGCGGTCGTGGCGGCACCGGCCAGCCACTGTCTACGTGTGAGGTCCACGTGGCGTCCTTCCGGGCGTCGGACGACACCGCCAGACATCCGGTGTCATCGCGGCACGCACCCCGACGGTACGGCCGTGTGATCGTGCCTCGTCCGAGGCGTCGACCTCAGTCCTTGTCGCTGTGGTCCCGGTCGCCGGGGATTCCGACGATGAAGCCGATCCCGATGATGATGCACGAGATCAGCGCGACAGCAGGCATGACCCAGTAGGAAGGCATGGGGTGGACGTTACTGCGCCGCATGCTCATGCGCCGGGCTTCGGGGACTTTTGAGGTCGAAGGTCCCCGGTCGGGGTGCGACCACCGAAACGACGGGCCAGATGTAGTGCGTCGTTGCGCCAGGAGCAACGACGCACTACATCTGCGGGCCCGACCGGAGTCCGGCCAATGCATCGGCCAGGTAGTCGTCCTCGGCATCGTTTCCGGGCAGGTCGAGTGCTCGGCGGTACGCGTCAGCCGCGCCGACGTCGTCGCCCAGTTCCGAGAGCGTGAGCGCTCGCGCGATGTGGAACGGCCGGAAGCGGTCGAGCTGTGGATCCGACCGCAACTCATCGAGCATCGCGATGCCGCGCGCCGGGCCGTAGGCGCGACCCACGGCGACGGCGCGGCCGACGCGCACCACGGGCCCGGGATCATGTGCCTCGAGCAGCCGGTACAGAACCGCGATCTGAGCCCAGTCGGTCTCCGTCGCGGTCGGAGCCTCGGCGTGCACCGCGGCGATTGCCGCCTGGATCGTGTACGGACCCGCATCTGGTTGTGCGGCCGCATTTTCGGCGAGAGCGATGCCCTCGTCGGTGAGGCTTCGGTCCCAGAGACGGCGATCCTGGTCGCCCAGCGGGACCGGCCTTCCGTTCCCGTCGAGTCGCGCCGGACGGCGAGCCTGGGTGAGGAGCAGCAAGGCGAGCAGCCCGGACGTCTCGGCGCGAGGGAGCAGAGACCGCAGGGTTCGTGCGAGGGTGAGGGCCTCGCCGGTGAGATCGTCGCGGATGTGCGCGTCGCCGCTCGAGCGGGCGAATCCCTCGGAGAACATCAGGTAGACCACGCGCAGAACCCCGCCGAGCCGGGCGGAGAGGTTGTCGTCGCGCGGTGGGGTGAACGGAACCCCCAGCGCGCCGATTCGCTTCTTGGCGCGCACGATTCGCTGCTGAGCCGTCGGGACGCCGATCAGCAGGGCGTGCGCGACCTCCGCGGTGGTCAGGCCGGCAACGAACCGGAGGGTGAGCGCGATACGGTCCTCGGTGCGAAGCACGGGGTGGGTGCAGGCGAAGAACATGCCGAGTCGCTCGTCGGGGAGCTGCGGCGGCGGCGCATCGGCCGGGTCCGCGAAACCCGCAGGCGCCGGGGCGCGTTCGGTCTCGGCGTGCAACCGGGCGAGCTTGCCGGCGAGAACGGATTCACGTCGCACCACATCGAGTGCCTTGCGTTTGGCCGTCGTCGTCAGCCACGCCTCCGGCGAGTCCGGGACGCCGCTCCGGGGCCAGGTGGTCAGCGCCTGGGCGATCGCGTCCTGAACCGCGTCTTCCGCGAGGTCGAGGTCGCCGAATTTCCGAGTCAGAGTGGCGAGTACACGCGCGCGGACATCTCGGTCGATGCCGGACACCGCCCGGCGGGTCACGGACCCCATGGACCTCATGGACTCCGTGGCCGCCGGACGATGCAAAGGACTCGTCATCGCTCAGTAGGGTGCGAGCGGTCGGATCTCGACGTGGCCGCCGGGCGCCGAACCGGGGCTGCGTCGGGCCCACTCGATCGCCTCGTCCACGTTCGCGACGTCGATGACGTAGACCCCGCCGACAAACTCCCGCACCTCCGCGAACGGTCCGCTCGACGCCACGACACGTTCGCCGCTGTCGTCGGTGTGCACCACCGCGCGCTCGTCCTCCAGGGCGAAGGAGCTGACCACGACACCGGCCTTGGTGATCTCCTCGTCGAAGGCGAAGAACTCCTCGGGACTGGCGCCCCCGTCCTCACCACACGCCGGATCGTTGACGTGTCCCATGAGCAGCAATGCGTACTTCATCGTTCCTCCAGTTCTCGGCCGGACGCACCTCGGTGCGGATGTGGCCATCATGTCGAACCGGATCGGTCCGACACCATGGTGACGTACGGGGAACACAGGTATCGACAGCCCTGCGAAAAAAGATTCGGGGACGAGAAAGCCCCGCCTGCGGATCGCGGGCGGGGCTTCGTCGGGGTGGATGACGGGACTCGAACCCGCGACAGCCAGGATCACAACCTGGTGCTCTACCAACTGAACTACATCCACCATCGGCGTCGGAAACCTGGGCGTCAGCGCCGGGTCTCAGAGCCATCAACACTCTAGCGGGTCGGTGCCGCAGAACTCCAATCGGTTAACCGACCAGCGTGTTCACGCGGGGCCGAGGTCTTTCACGATGTCGGCAAGAGCGTCGGTGTCGGGTCCGGGAGGCGGCACGAACGCCGCTGCGCGGTAGTAGCGCAGCTCGCGGATCGACTCGCGGATGTCGGCCAGTGCCCGGTGTGCGAGACCCTTCTCCGGCTGACCGAAGTAGACCTTCGGATACCAGCGACGGCATAGCTCCTTGATCGAGCTGACGTCCACCATGCGGTAGTGCAGGTAGGCGTCGAGTTCGGGCATGTCCCGGGTGATGAATCCGCGGTCGGTGGCGATCGAGTTGCCCGCGAGCGGAACCGCTCCGGCTGTGGTCACGTGCTTGCGGATGTAGTCCAGGACCATCTTCTCCGCCTCGGCGAGGGTGACCGTGGACGCCCGCACCTCCTCGGTGAGACCCGACGCCGCGTGCATCTTGGTCACCACATCCGGCATCGAGGCGAGGGCGGCATCGTCGGCGTGGATCACGACGTCGACGCCGTCGCCGAGGATGTTGAGGTCGCCGTCGGTCACCAGGGCCGCGATCTCGATGAGTTTGTCCGATTCGAGTCGGAGTCCGGTCATCTCGCAGTCGATCCACACCAGTTTGTCCTGCACCCGACAACCTTAGCCAACCCAGCGCGCAGAACCGCGGGAGATCGGCCCCCGAGGGCTATCGTGTGCTCGTGACCGAAGCCTCCAGTCCCGCCCAGGGCATCGCCGCCGGATACGCGTTCACCTCCACCGCACTCGAGCTGGGCGCCGTCTCGGTGTCGGGGCAGGTGAATCCCGAGGCGAAGGTCCGTATCCCACTGTCGATGATGAACCGACACGGTCTCGTCGCAGGTGCGACCGGGACCGGAAAGACCAAGACGCTGCAACTGATCGCCGAGCAGCTGTCGAGCAACGGCGTCCCCGTCGTGATGGCCGACATCAAGGGTGACCTGTCGGGACTCAGCCGGCCGGGCGTGAGCAACGACAAGATCGCCGACCGTTCCCGGCAGACCGGTGACGACTGGCAACCGGCCGCGCACCCGGTCGAGTTCGTCTCGCTGGGGTCGGAGGGGATCGGGGTGCCGATCCGCGCCACGATCACCTCCTTCGGGCCCATCCTGCTCAGTAAGGTGTTGGGACTCAACGCCACTCAGGAGTCGACACTCGGCCTCATCTTCCACTGGGCGGACAAGAAGGGTCTGCCGCTCCTGGATCTCAAGGACCTGCGGTCGGTCATCGCCTTCCTCACCGGCGACGAGGGCAAGGCCGAACTGAAGGGGATCGGCGGGGTGTCACGTCAGACGGCGGGCGTGATCCTGCGTGCACTGTCGAATCTCGAGGCCGACGGCGGTGACACGTTCTTCGGCGAGCCCGAGATCGATCCCGCCGACCTCATCCGGATGGCGCCCGACGGGCGCGGCATCATCACGCTGTTCGAGCTCGGTACCCAGGCGGCCCGCCCCGCTCTGTTCTCGACGTTCCTCATGTGGATCCTGGCCGACCTGTTCGAATTCCTGCCCGAGGTCGGCGACCTCGACAAACCCAAGCTGGTCTTCATCTTCGACGAGTCGCACCTGCTGTTCGACGACGCGTCGAAAGCCTTCGTGGACCAGGTCGTCCAGACCGTCAAACTCATCCGGTCGAAGGGCGTCGGCGTCTTCTTCTGCTCTCAGCTGCCGACCGACATTCCCAAGGAGGTGCTCTCGCAGCTCGGTGCGCGAGTCCAGCACGCGCTGCGGGCCTTCACACCCGACGACCAGAAGGCGCTGCGCACGACCGTCAAGACGTATCCGGTGTCGGAGGTCTACGACCTCGAACAGGCCCTGACCTCCCTCGGTACCGGCGAGGCGATCGTGACGGTGCTGTCCGAGCGCGGCGCGCCGACACCGGTCGCCTGGACGGTGATCCGTGCGCCGCGCTCGTCGATGGAGGCGATCGGCGCCGACGCGATCACGGCGGCTGCGAAAGCCGGACCGCTGTATGCGAAGTACGGCACCTCGGTCGATCGGGAGTCGGCCTACGAGATGCTCGCCGCCAACACCCTGGCGCCGGGCGAGCCCGCCGATGCGCCGGCTCCGGTTCCGTCGCCTGCGCCGGCCCCGACACCGGGTCCTGCATCAGAGGAGCCGGGGCTGCTGACCGAGGTGCTGACCAGCAAGCCGATGCAGAGTTTCCTGCGCTCGGCGGCCAGTGCGGCCGGACGTGAGTTCAGCCGCGCGATTTTCGGTACCGGACGTCGCCGGCGGCGCTGAACGTTGCCGCGAGGGCTACTCGGCGCCGAACTTGCGGTAGAAGCCGCCGACGATGGGCGCCACCACGGCGCGCGGTGTGTAACCGCCCGCCACCGACATCGCCTTCGACAGGGTGCCGGGAACGACCCGCATCTTGTTGTGCGCCAATGCATCCAGACTCATCTCGGCGACCTTGGCCGAGGAGTGCCACAGGAAATCCGGGACGACCTTGTCGACGATGGACGCCTCGTCGGGGGTGGGGGTGTGCGTGCGCACCGGTCCGGGCGCGAGCAGGGTGACGTGCACGCCCTGCGCGGACACCTCGCCGCGCAGGGACTCACTGAAGCTGTTCACGAACGCCTTCGACGCCGCGTACGTCGCG
Organism: Gordonia sp. ABKF26; assembly: GCF_041103195.1. Taxonomy (NCBI): domain Bacteria; kingdom Bacillati; phylum Actinomycetota; class Actinomycetes; order Mycobacteriales; family Gordoniaceae; genus Gordonia; species Gordonia sp. ABKF26. The sequence goes on along the minus strand of NZ_JBGCVZ010000003.1, from coordinate 3,787,845 downwards.
TTGTTGGGGATCGGCATGTTCCCGGCTGCCGACCCGACCATCAGGATGCCGCCGGAGCCGCGCTTCACCATCTGGGGCAGTACCGCCAGGGTGAGGTCGTGAACGGCGTTGACATTCAACCGGACCTGCGCGCGTTCGTAGTCGGCGTCGAGCTCGGCGACCGGACCGAATGTTGCGATGCCCGCGTTGTTGCAGAGGATCGAGATGTCGCGCCCGGCGAACTCGGCGGCGAGCACCTCGACCTTCGTGGGGTCGGACAGGTCGACAGCACGCACCTCGACCGAGACCTCATGGGCCGTCCGCAGTTCGCCCGCGAGCTCTTCGAGCAGTTCACCGCGACGGGCGACGAGGATCACCGAGTGGCCCCGAGCGGCCAACGCACGGGCGAGTTCTCGTCCGATCCCGGACGAGGCGCCGGTGACGACGGCGCGGGCGGTGGCGGAGGGCGGCGGTACCGGCATGTCGCAATGGTAGCCGCCGCCTCTCACGCCGAGGCCGACCGTCAGTCGATACCCGCGGCCACCTCGGTGCCCTGGCGGATCGCGCGCTTGGCGTCGAGCTCACCCGCGTAATCGGCCCCGCCGATGACGTGTGTGGTGACACCGGCCAGCGTCAGCGGGTCGACGAGATCCCGGACCGATTCCTGGCCCGCGCAGATGACCACGTTGTCGACCTCGAGAACGCGGGTGTCGGTGACGTTGCCCTCGTCGTCGCGGAAGCTCAGATGCAGTCCCTGATCGTCGATCTTGTCGTAGGTTGCGCCGGTGATCTGCTCGACGCCCTTCATCTTGATCGTCGCGCGATGCACCCAGCCGGTGGTCTTGCCGAGCGACTTGCCCTGTTTGCCGGCCTTGCGCTGGACCAGGTAGACCTGGCGCACCGGGGGGAGGGGCCGCGGCTTGGTGACGAATCCGGGCTTCTCCGGGTCGTCGGTGACACCCCACTCCTGTTCCCATTCTTTGAGATTCAGGGTCGGCGACTCATCGGTCGTGAGGAACTCGCTGACGTCGAAACCGATACCGCCGGCGCCGATCACAGCCACCCGCTTGCCGATCTCCCGATGCCCGAGCACGGCCTCGGCGTACGACATCGCCATCGGATGATCGACGCCGGGGAAGCTCGGGATGCGCGGCACGACGCCGGTCGCGACGATCACGTCGTCGAACTTCTCGGCGATGATCGCCTCGGCGTCGGCGCGGGTGTTGAGCCGGACCTCGATACCGAGCACATCGATCTGGCGGGTGAAGTAGCGGATCGTCTCCTTGAACTCCTCCTTGCCCGGAATGCGTGCGGCGATGGAGAACTGGCCGCCGATCGAGTCGCCACCCTCGAACAGGGTGACCTTGTGGCCGCGTTGCGCACCGGCCACGGCTGCCGACAGGCCGGCCGGCCCCGCACCGATCACGGCCACGCGCTTGGCCTTTCGCGTCGGACCCAGGATCAGGGTGGTCTCGCGGCCCGCGATCGGGTTCACCAGGCACGACACGTGTTTGCCGACGAAGGCGTGGTCGAGGCAGGCCTGGTTGCAGCCGATGCAGGTGTTGATCTCGTCGGACCGGCCCTCGCGGGCCTTGTTCGCCAGGTGGGGGTCGGCGAGGAACGGGCGCGCCATCTGGATGGCGTCGACGCGGCCGTTGGCGAGGATCTCCTCGCCGAGCTCCGGGGTGTTGATGCGGTTGGCCGCGATGAGGGGGATCGAGACCTCGTCACGGAGGCGTTCGGTGAACTTCACGAACGCGCCGCGCGGCACCGAGGTGACGATCGTCGGGACCTGCGCCTCGTGCCAGCCGATGTCGGTGTTGATCGCGTCGACGCCGTACTGCTCGGCCTTGCGGGCCATCAGCGCGACCTCGTCCCAGGTCTGGCCCTTGCGGATCAGGTCGGCGATCGACTGGCGCAGGATCACCGGGTAGTCGCGCGGGACCTGACGGCGGATCTCCTTGATGACCTCGACGAGGAAGCGCTGGCGGTTCTCGGTGTTGCCGCCCCATTTGTCGGTGCGGTCGTTGGTGTGGGGGCAGAGGAACTGGTTGATGAGATAGCCCTCGCCGCCCATGATCTCGATGGCGTCATAACCCGCCTTGCGTGCGAGCTTGGCGGACTGGCCGAACGACCGGATGACGTGGCGGATGATCGGCTCGGTCATCTTCAGGTGCTTGAACGGGTGGATGGGCGACGGATCGGTGCCCGGTGCGACCTTGAACGGTGTGTAGCCGTATCGGCCGGCGTGGATCAGCTGCATCGCGATCTTGCCGCCCTCGTCGTGCACGGCCTTGGTCACGCGCTTGTGGCGGGTCATGTCGACGACGTTGGTCATCTTGCCGCCGGCGAACGCGAGCAGGCCTGTCCGGCTGGTGCCGAACCCGCCTGTGATGATGAGTCCCGCACCACCTTTCGCTCGTTCGGCGAAGTACGCGGCCAACTTGTCGGTGTCCCAGAACCGATCTTCGAGACCGGTGTGCATCGACCCCATGACCAATCGGTTCTCGATGGTCATGCCGCCGATCTGCAGGGGCGTGAACAGGTGCGGATAGTGCTGATTCGGTTGTGCCGTCGGGGCTGACATGGCGCGACCTTTCATCTCGGTGGGACCTGGGTGGGCGGTGTTCGTGGTCTGGGGGACTGGCGGATTCAGCTCTCGGCCAGTTCGCGTTCAAGGCTGTGGATGACCTCGTCGCACCATTCGATGTATCCCTCCTCCTGGCGAATGCCGCCGCGGAGGACGAGGTATTGGTGCAGTTTGCGGCCGATCAGCGCGTCGGGATCGGGGTAATAGTCGGCCTGGAAGCCGGTGTAGAGCTTGAGCTGTGCGAGATGTTCGTCGCGGTGTGCCTTGAGTTCGCCGATGATGGCGGCGAGGTCACCGAACTCCGCGGCCCGTAGCTTCACGCCGATGTCGCTGCGAAGCGGTTGCAGCGGAGTCGGACTCATGGCCCACTCGGCGAGGGCGTCGCGACCGGCATCGGAGATCGTGTAGACCTTCTTGTCCGGGCGACCATCCTGGCTGAACGATTCGACGCTGACGAGGTCGTCGTCGAGAAGCTTCTTGAGTGTCCGGTAGATCTGCTGGTGCGTGGCCGACCAGAAGTAGCCGATGCTGCGGTCGAACTGCTGACCGATCTCGTAGCCCGTTCCCGGTCGCTCGGCCAGCGACACCAGAATCGCATGTTCGAGCGCCATGAGAGCAAGCTAACACTGCAACAACGCACTATGCAACAAGGTGTATATGAGTCTAGTTGCATATCGAGCGGGCGTGCCGAGGTGACCGCGGACCCGAAGTGAGGCGTCGGTGAGGTCTGTGCCGCACACTGTTCGGCATGAGTGAACCGGAGACGAGGTCTCTGAAACTGCTGTCGTGGAGGCTGACCGACAACGCGGTGGTCGCGCCCGAGGAACGATTGACCTGGCCTCGCACGGTCAGCATCGGTCTGCAACATGTGGTCGCCATGTTCGGGGCGACGTTCCTGGTGCCGGTGCTGACCGGGTTCCCGCCGTCGACGACGCTGTTCTTCTCCGGTATCGGCACGATCCTGTTCCTGTTGATCACCCGCAACCGGTTGCCCAGTTACCTCGGTTCGAGCTTCGCCGTCATCGCGCCGGTGACGGCCGCCGTCGCCTCCGACGGCGCGTCGTCGGCGCTGGGCGGACTCGTGGCGGTCGGCGCGATGCTCGTCGTCATCGGACTCATCAGCCACTTCGCCGGTGTCCGATGGATCGAGACCCTCATGCCACCGGTGGTGACCGGCGCGATCGTCGCGCTGATCGGCCTCAATCTCGCACCGGCGGCGAAGAACAACTTCGTCGAGGATCCTGTTCTCGCGACGATCGTGCTGGTGTTGCTGGTGGCTTCGGCAGTGCTGTTCCGCGGCCTGCTGGGACGCCTCGCGATCTTCCTGAGCGTCGTGGTCGGTTATGTCCTCGCGTTGATCCTGGACCGGATCGACAGCGGCAAGGACTACATCGACACCTCCGGCATCGCCGACGCCGCGTGGATCGGGCTGCCCGACTTCCAGACGCCCACGTTCGAGCTGGGTGTGCTGCCGCTGTTCCTCCCGGTCGTGCTGGTCCTCGTCGTCGAGAACATCGGCCACGTGAAGTCGGTCGCGATGATGACCGGTAAGGACTACGACGCCACCATGGGTCGTGCGCTGGCCGCGGACGGAGTGGCCACCATGCTCGCGGGCAGCGGCGGTGGTTCGGCCACGACGACCTATGCCGAGAACATCGGCGTGATGTCGGCGACCAAGGTGTACTCGACCGCGGCCTACTGGGTGGCGGGCGGCGCCGCGATCCTGTTGGGGCTCTCGCCCAAGGTCGGTGCCGTGATCGCCGCGATCCCGCCGGGTGTGCTCGGCGGTGTCACGACGGCGCTCTACGGTCTGGTCGGCGTCATCGGCGTACAGATCTGGGTGCGGAACAAGGTCGATTTCTCCAAGCCCATCAACCAGTTCACCGCGGCGATCCCGCTCATCATCGGCATCGCCGACTACACCTGGCAGGTCGGCGACCTCGTCTTCGCCGGCATCTCGCTGGGATCGGTCGCGGCACTGGTCATCTACCACTCCATGCGGCTCATCGGCGGATGGCGGGGGACGGTCGACGTCGACCGGGAGGAGCACTCACCACGGCAGCCGTAGCGGGATGTCGGGAAACGGGCCAGGTAGGTCGATGTCCCCATCGGCACGATCGTTGAAGAGATAGAGCCACCACAGGGGAGCGGGTGCGCCGACCGGCGGTGGGAGTTCGGCGACATCGGGTTTGCGTGGCACGTAGAGATCGGGCTCGGCGCCGGTGATGACCTTCACCATGTTCTGGAAGGCCGTCGACTCCGGATCGTTCCAGTAGGCGCCGTGGGTGACGAGCCCCCCGTCGACTGTGCGTCGGTTTTCGTTCACTGTGCGTCCGTCTGCATCGACTGTGCGTTCATGCACCTCGACTGTGCCGGTGTCGAGCCTGATCACGCCGGGTGCGGTGTCGGGGTCGTGCCCGTGGGGGTTGCCGGGGAGTGACTGCACATAGTGGATGGGGTCGCCGGGGAAGGTCAGCGAGTAGCGATCGACGCCCTGGGGATGCGGGGTGTCGTAGATTCCGGTGCCCGCCGACGACGCATAGATGACGCGGTCGGGGGCCAGACCGAGCTGTTCGGCCGAGCCCACGATCGATCCGCCGTAGCTGTGGCCGATGTAGGTGGTGGTCGCCGCGGGCGCGTGACGCGCGATCTCGACGTCCAACTCCGAGCCGAACAGTTCCAGGCGGTGCGCCATGGCGGCAGCGAAACTCGGGCTCGCCGCCGCGCGTAGGTCCGGGGGCAGGTCGCCGTCGAGGTAGAGAAAGACGGGCCCGCCCGTGCGGGTCGCGAGTTCGGTTGCCGCCGTGCGGTTGCGGCCGACTGCGGTGTCGAGGTTCGTCCCGGTGCCCGGAACGTAGATCGCGGTGTTCGTGGTGCCGGGCCGCAGCGCTCCGATCATCTCGACCAGGCGGCCCCGGGGTGTGTTGACGAAGGTGAGGAAGGTCCGCTCGACGAGCCCGTCGTCACCGCGGGGTGTTCCCGCCGTGGTCGGCTCGGGTGTCGGCTCGAGAAGCCCACGGAGAGTCCGGGCCCGGAGTCCCTCTGCACGGCCGGCCCGGATCTCGTCCACGAGAGCGTTCCGGATGTTGATTTCGTTGGCCTGCGCCCGGATGGCGAACGGGACACCGGGCAGGTTTCCGACGACGTGCGGGTTCGATTGCATCAGACGACGCACGTCGTCCGGGTCCATCTGTTCGACGATGTCCCGCACCTGGGTCGGCGGGAGCGCTTCCAACTTGCGGACGACAGCATCGGCATCCATGGCTGTTCCGCCCGGTACTCGGACATCGGGCTGACCGGTGATCATCGACGCGAGGTCGGCGGTCAGATCCTCGAGCCGTTCGCCATACCGCTCGTCGAGTGTGTCGACGGTGTCGAGCGCATCGGAGACAGAGTCCGCGAGGAGGGCGGCCTGGCCGGCGCGGTCGGTGTCGGGATGGGTGACCGTGCCGTCGTCGAAGACGGTGAAGCCCAGCCCCTCGGCTCCGCGGACCACGCCCAGCGCGAAGTCGCGGGCGTGACAGAGGTCGGCACCGGCGTCGGTCGCCTCGTCGGCGACCATGTGCAGCACATTGCGTATCTCGCCCGCATGATCGTGTTCCGCCCAGATGGCTCGGTTCGCGGCATCATGAGTGACACCCGACCACGACGACGCGCTGTCGACGGCGCGGACCGCGGTGTCCACGCCGGTGTCGAGGGACCCGGCGACCGCGACCGCGGCGGATCCGGCGTCGGTGAACGACTGTGGACTCCATGCGCGCAGCTGCGAGACGGTGGGCCGCATCAGCGGTCCGCCAGGTCGCCGAAGAGCCCGCCCGATCGCGCGTCGGTGGCGGCCACCGTCGAGTCGAAGGTCCGCAGCATCCCGCTCATCGAGGTGAGTCGTTCGCCGATCGAGTCGACCGCCAGGCGCGCGGGGCGGGCGGCCGCAGCGAGGGCTCGAGCCACCCGGCTCGACGGCGCGAACGCCGCACCGATGGCCTCGACATCCGCGGCGTGGATCGCGATCCCGGAGGCCCGCCAGGTGCGCGCGATCTCCTGGACCTCGGCGGGATCGATGCCGAATTGTGAAGTCGTCGAACGGCTTCCAAATCGTCGCCCGCGGGACGGCGGCGGAAACCCGGACAGGGGGGCGGGGAGCATCATGATCCTCCAGGGAGTCGCGACCCACCGAAGTGGTGGTGCAGGACTTTGACGCGCGGAGTGCCCTGGTCGGTTCCCGATCTGGCGGTGCGGATCGGGAAGCCACACCGGCCGGAGGCCGGCAAGACTGTCACGGTGCCCCCGGCAGGACTCGAACCTGCGACCTAGGGATTAGAAGGCCCTTGCTCTATCCACCTGAGCTACGGAGGCTGACCGGCGGGCGTGACATCGCACACCAGTTGCCGGGCAGAGAGAGTCTACGACACGGCCGCGGGTATGCCGTGCGCCACGGCGGGCCAGGTCGAATTGGGATCGCGTCAGCTGCCGGTCCTACAGTTGAGGGATGACCCGCACGTCGACGCCCGCCTCCGCGGAGCAGCATCGCGACGCGATGAACGAACCGCGCGGCGTCGTCACCGCGATCCTGTGGGCATCGGGTTGGCTCGCCGCGATCGTCGCAGTCGCCGTCACCGCGATCTCCGCGGCGTCGGCGCTGCGGCTGACCGGCGTACCCGATCCGGGGCCCCTCACCACCTACGGCGCGCCGGCGCTGACCGCGGTCGGCGAGTTCGCCGCGGCCATCGCGCTCGGTTCGGCCGTGTTCGCCGCGTTCTTCGTCCCGCCCCAAGCGAGTGGTGTCCTCGACGTCGGGGGTTATCGCGCCATCCGCATCGTCGCGGCGAGTGCGTTGACATGGTCGGTCTGCGCCCTCCTCCTGATGCCGTTCTCGGCGTCGGAGGTCAGCGGGGCCCCCCTCGGCGAAGCGATCCGACCCGCCAATCTGCTGACCGCGTACAGCCAGGTCGCAGAGGTGCGCACGTGGTTCTGGACCGCAGTGTTCGCGCTGGTGGCGGCCATCATCGCGCGGATCACCCTGCACTGGGGCCCCACGATCGCGGTGATCGCGTTCGCCGTGTTCAGCCTGATGCCCTCGGCGCTGGCAGGCCACTCGTCGTCGGGCGGCAACCACGACGTGGCCACCAACAGCCTGATCCTGCACATCATCGGGGCGACCCTGTGGCTCGGTGGGCTGGCCGCCGTCGTGGTCTACGCCCTCGCCGACGGACGGTGGCGTGCGCTCGCGGTTCGACGGTTCTCTCGCGTCGCGTTCTGGTGCATCCTCGTCGTCGGCGCCAGCGGCGTCGTCAACGCCTTGGTGCGGGTACCGGTGGGGGACCTGTTCACCGACACGTACGGCCGCCTCGTCGTGGCCAAGGTGGTGGCCCTCGTCGTCCTCGGCGGATTGGGTGCCTGGCATCGGCGGGTGACCATCGCGCAACTGGATTCCGACGCCAAGCCGTCACTGTTCGTCCGGTTCGGCCTGGTCGAGTTGGCGGTGTTCGCGGCGACCTTCGGGCTCGCCGTCGGTCTGGGCCGTACTCCGCCGCCCCTCGTCGACACCGCGGAGATCTCGGCGACCGAGAACGCGATCGGATACGACCTCGACGGACCGCCGACGTTCGTCCGCCTTCTCACCGAGTGGCGCTTCGATCTGATCTTCGGTCTCGCCGCCATCGTCCTGGCCGTCGTGTATCTGCGCGGCGTCATCCGCCTGAAGCGCCGGGGCGACGCCTGGCCGGTCGGCCGTACCGTGGCATGGGTTCTCGGGTGTCTGCTGCTGTTGCTGGCGACGTCCTCGGGATTAGGCCGCTATGCGCCGGCGATGTTCAGCATCCACATGATCGCGCACATGCTGATGTCGATGATGGTGCCGGTGCTGCTCGTGCTCGGCGGCCCGGTGACGCTTGCGTTGCGGGCGCTGCCGCCGGCAGGACGGGGCAATCCGCCGGGACCACGCGAATGGATTCAGCTGGGTGTGCACTCGGCGCCGTCCCGGATTCTGACCCACCCGCTGATCGCCGCGGTCATGTTCGTCGGCAGCTTCTACGTGCTGTACTTGGGCGGTCTGTACGAGGCCGTGGTCCAGTATCACGCGGCTCATCTGCTGATGAATCTCCACTTCCTGATCAGCGGCTACCTGTTCTACTGGCTGGTGATCGGCATCGACCCGGCGCCGCGTCAGGTGTCACCGGTGGCCAAGCTCGGCCTCGTGATGGCCTCGATACCGTTCCACGCGTTCTTCGGCATCGCGCTGATGATGACCACCGCGGTCATCGCCGAGACCTACTACCGTGGACTTAATCTCCCGTGGAACTACGACCTGTTCGACGATCAGCGCGTCGGCGGCGGAATCGCCTGGGCTGCAGGTGAGATCCCGCTCGTGGTGGTCTTGCTCTCGCTGTTCGTGCAGTGGCAGCGAAGCGACACCAGGCAGGCGCGACGCTATGACCGCAATGCCGTGCGCGACCACGACGCCGACCTCGGCAGCTACAACGAGATGCTCAAGGAGCTCAACAAGCGCGGTTGAGCCGTATCCGCCTCAGCTGGACCCCGTCGACACCGCGCAGACCGACGACCCGGCCTGGACGAGGGCACCGATGTGCAGCGGATCGAAGCCGAGCCCGGCAGCGGTGGATCCGGTCGCGGCGACCAGCTCCGGTGGGCACCGAAGGCTTGTCACGAGTCCTCGTGCTGCGGCCAGCTCGTCGACGATCGCCACGGTGAACGCGTTGATCGCCGTCCGGACCGGGCCGAGATCCGGCGTCGCGGGCGGCGCCGTCTGACCGGGCAACTGCCATCGGGCGAACAACCCGCGCTGCACGGTCTTGCTCGCCTCGATCTGGTCGCGGAAGACGCTGCGGACGTAGGCGGGATCGAGGTCGCGGTCGAGCGCCAACTGCGACACCGTGTCCAGGACCACCTGTTCGCGGGCCGGGTCGTCGATGGCTGCGCCGGAGGCCCACTTGGTCGCGGCGACGGTGTCGGCCAGTGCGAGTCGGCCTGCCATCGCCTCGGTCAGGCCGGTCAACCCGGTCTGTGTGCTCGGCGCCGCGCCCGCGAGGGGCGGGGCCAGCAGCATCATGACTGTCGCGATCAGACCGACCAGAAACCCGCGCATCCGCATTCCGCGATCCTAGGGTGGGAACGACCGGTGCGCCGGTGATCTGTGGGTAACCCGTTCGATTCTCCACAGCCGGGGAAGGTGGACGTTTTCTGATGCCGTCGCGGGTGATCCTGGTGCGGCCACACCTTCCCGTGGCCGACACCCGTAGGAGACGACCATGTTTGAGACGTACACGACCGTCATCGGAACCGTAGTGTCCGATCCCCGCCGGCGTCAGACGACCACCGGCGAGGATGTGATCTCGTTCCGCGTGGCATGCACGTCGCGCCGCATCGACAAGAGCACCGGCGAATGGACAGACGGTCCCACGCTGTACCTCACGGTCAGCTGTTGGCGGCGGCTGCTCACCGGCGTCGGCCTGGCGATCGCCAAGGGGCGGCCGGTGATGGCACACGGCCAGATCAAGACCAACGAGTACCCATCGGCGGACGGGTCACGCCGCTCCGATCTCGAGATGACGGCGGTGGCCGTCGGGCTCGATCTGAGCCGCTGCGTCGTCACCTATCGGGGCACGCCCGCGCAGGGACGCGCGGTCGACGCGCCGACCGTCGCGCCGGCGCCGGCAGCCCAGGAGTCGGCGGCGTGACCTGACGGGTCAGATCTCCGCCGGTGCACGCAGTGATTCGACGACGCGGCGCTCGACGAGCAAGGGGACGAAGTCTCGTACCCGGACGTCCCGGAAATGACGGTAGGCCTCGTCGACCGTCCGGTCGATCTCCACGGGGGGCCGCCCGGGATTCGATGCCCGGACGCGGGATCGGACCTGTTCGATGGATTTTGGTTCAGGCCGAACGGTTCCGGACCAGACGCCAGTGGTTCTTCCCGTCGGCGCGGCGGTATCCCAGTTCGTCGAGCACGTTGATCGCGATCGCCAGGCCACGACCGCGCTCGGCGAAGTCGTCGGGCAGGCTGATCGCGTCGAGATCGACGCGAGCGGGGTTCCCGTCGTCGGAGTAGCGGGCCTCGACCCGATCCGGTGCGACCTCGAGTTCGAGGCGCAGCGTGACCGTGGAGCCCTCGCCGGCGTGTTCGACGACGTTCGCGCCGATCTCGGCGACCGCGAGCTCGAACTGCATGGCATCCATGTCGTCGATCGGGCACTCGGCGAGAAGGTCGGCGAGCAGGGCGTGGATGTGATCCATCGTCTCGAGGGAGGTGATCTCCTCGAGGATGCGGGTCGCGGTGTTCTCGGTCATCGCCGGGTCCTCGATCTCTGGATGAGCGGGCGGTCCCCGTCAGGCTCCGTCGAACGCGGAGTCGGCGGATGGGTGAACGCGGAGAACGCGATTGAGGTTCGTCAACTCGAGCACGGTGACCACCTGCGGTGTGGGAGCAGCGATCCGGAGGTCGCCGCCGGCCTGACGCGCCACCTTGAGGCCGGAGACCAGCGCACCCAACCCCGACGAATCGATGAAGTCGGTACCGGACAGATCGACGACGATCCGAGACGACCCCGATCCGACCAACTCGTGCAACTGGTCGCGGAGCCGTGGGGCGGCAACCATGTTGAGCCGACCCTCGGGCCGAATCACCACCGCACCTCCATCAACGCTGCGGGTCGCGAAATTCGCCATCACTGCCTTTCCTCATCGGGACCGCGGTACCGCACCGCGGTGATGACAACACTCAGGATCACCAGATCGAACAGTACCCAGAACAGGTTCACGCCCACCCCGAGAACGGAGATGGCCCCCCGATACAACTGCACGATGCCGATCACCGACGCCACCACGAGCAGCGCCATCGCGATCAGCTGCGGCCGGACGATGTGCCACGGCAGGGCATCCTGCGACTGTTTGGTCTTCGGGGTCACCGCGAAACCGAGCGGACGATTCATGTAGACGTTGCGGAATGCGGTGGTACAGGCCTTGATCCACACCGGGAACAGGGCAAGGCTGTACTGCTGGCCGCGCCAGGTCGGCGTGCCCCGCGCGACGACTAGGAACAGCAGTTGGTTGATCACCAGGAACGGGATGAGCCGCAGGAAGAAGTCCCAGCTGTAGGCCTGCACGGGCAGGATGCCCAACACCAGGTAGACGACCGGCGCCGCGATGTAGGCGATGGCCGCGAACCCGGCGAGATAGCTCCACATGGTCGCAAAGTACATGAGTCGCTGCGTGATCGTGAGACCCTTCTGGACCAGCGGGTTCTCTCGCAGCATCACCTGGATGGTGCCCTGCGCCCACCGGAGTCGTTGCGTGACCATGGTTTTCAGGTCTTCCGGGGCCAGGCCGAAGGCGAGGTTCTCGTGATGATAGGCCGAGTTCCAGCCGAGGGCGTGGAGTCGCATGCAGGTGGCCATGTCCTCGGTCACCGAGATGGTCGCGAGGGGGAGCATCGGCTGAGCCTCGTCGGATCTCCCGACGTCGACGGCCTCGACCATCGCCCGGATCGATTCGATCGCGCCCAGCGGAGACCATTCGCGCTCGGCGAGGACCGCGAGCGCGTCGTAGTCGACGGCGCCGGCGCCCGCTTCCCGCTCGCTCAGCTCGGTGAGCGCCTCGATCGCCTCCAGGTCGGCGCGCATCGCCTCGACGTCGGCGTCGGCGAGACCGCGCGCCGCCTCGTCGACCCGGGCCTGGAAACGGTAGGTGATGTCGGCGAGCGGCTCCTTCTTCTTCAGTTGTGCCCGTGCGTCTCTGACCGCCGCGTCGACGGCATCGAGGGCGGCCGAGGCGGTGGGGTTGTCGCGGCCCACCTGCTTGCGAGTCGACTTGAGCACCGATCGCGCGGTGCGCAGGGCGCGGTCGATGCCGTCGGAGACGGCCGAGACGTACTGGGTGATCCCGAGCTGCATCAACGCCTCCCGGCGCAGCACGGCATTGGAACCGCAGAAGAAGGCTGCGTTCCACCCGTCCTTGCCCTGCTGGATCGGGCCGTAGAACAGCGGCGCCTGGCTGCCGAGCGGGTCCGAGGGTGGCACGTTCACGAAGTACTGCGGGGTCTGGACCAGGGCCATCTTCTCGTCGTGGAAGTACCCGAGGGTACGGTCGAGGATCTGCGGTTCGGGGATCTGGTCGGCATCGAGGATGAGCAGGAACTCGCCCTCGGTCTGCATCAGCGCGTTGTTGAGATTGCCCGCCTTGGCATGGCGGGGTTTGTCCAGCCAGTTCGACGATCTCGTGATGTACCCGATGCCCGCCTGCGCCGCGGCCTCGGCCATCTCGGCGCGATCACCGTCGTCGAGGATCCACGTGGTGTGCGGATACGTGATCGCCTTCGCCGCGATCGCGGTCGTCATCACCAGGTCCAGCGGCTCGTTGTAGGTGGTGATGAAGACGTCGACCGTGGCGCCCTCGGGCGGGGGAGGAGGCTCGGGACGGTGCTGCAGCCGCCACATCGTCAGACCGAACAGCAGCGAGTCGATGAGACTGTAGGTCTCCGCGACGACGAGCGGTACCGCGATCCACCACGCGTCCCAGTTCACCGAGGCGAGCCACCGCCACACGATGTAGTTGATGCCCAGGACCGCGGCGACGACGATCAGCAGTCGCAACCACGGCGACGGGGCAGTCCGCGCCAGGGTGGCCTCCTCGACGCTCTCGCTCATCCGGTGTCGTCTCGACGGATGGCCACGACGGTCACATCGTCGATCGGCGGTTGTGCGGCCACGAGTTCGCGCACCATCGAGCACACGTCCGACGGTGTGGCAGTGCCGTCGAAGAGCGCGCGCAGCGCCGCGTCGTCGCCGGTGGGCAGGAGGTCCAGCAGCCCGTCGGAGGTGATGACCAGCATGTCGCCCGGAGCCAGGTCGATCTGTGCGGTGTCCCAGGTCTCGTCGCGCAGGATGCCGATCGGCAGACCGCCGCCGTTGAGCGACTCGACGCGTCCGGTGCTGCGGCGGACCACCGACAGGCCGTGGCCGGCGTCCACGTACTCGAGCCGGCCGTCGTCGGTGTGCAGCCGCGCGTGGAATGCGGTCGCGAACGTCTCGGTGCCGGCGAAGTCGTCGGCGAGCTGATCGGCGACCGTGCCCACCACCTGACCGAGGTCGGCGTCGGTCGAGTCCCGGGCCGCGGCGTCGAGGGCGCGGGAGGCCGCGCGGATCGCGGAGCGGACCGTCGCGGTGAGGATCGCCGCGCCGAGACCCTTGCCCATCACGTCGGCGACCGTGAACACCAGGCCGTCGGTCCAGGGGTAGTGGTCATAGAAGTCTCCGCCGACGGCGAAGGCAGGCAAGCACATCGCGGCGATCGACCAGCCCGGGACGACGTCGAGCGGCGGCGGCAACAGCTGGCGCTGCACTAGCGCGGCACGTTCCAGGTCGTCGGTGTTCGCGATCTCCCGCTGCGCCCACGCGGCGAGTTCCCGGAACGCCGCCTGCTGGTCGGCGGTCAGTTCCCGCGGTTGCGTGTCGTACAGACAGAACGTTCCCACCGGATGCCCGCCCGGGCCGTACAGCGGATAGCCGGCGTAGAAGCGGATTCCGCCCTCGGCGGCGATCTGGGGGATCGTGGCGAAGGCCTCGACCTTGGAGACGTCGGGGATGATGAGGGCGGGATCCTCGGGATGATCGTAGGCGCGGGCCACGGTCACCTGGCACACCGTCTGTTCGCGCGGCAGATTCTGCAGATCGATGCCGTCGACCGCCTTGAACCACTGCCGGTCCCGGTCGAGCAGCGACACCGTCGACATCGGTACGCCGAAAACGGCTTTCGCCATCCTCGTGATCTGCGCGAACCGGTCTTCCGGCGGTGAGTCGAGCACGTTCAGCTGCTGCACGGAGTGCAGGCGTGCCTCTTCGAGGTCAGCATCGATGTACGCGTCCACCAGGGTCACCTCAGTCCCGCTTTCTCGAGTGCGCGCGCCATCGCGGCGCCTGCTGCCGCCGTGCTGCCCAAGCCCCAGTCCGCTTCCTTGTCGTGGTCGAACCAGACGAAGCCGGTGACGTTGTCGGCCTCGTCGAGATAGGTCACCAGGTCGGCGATCCACTCGGCCTTCGACCCACCGACCTCCGCCGACCCGACCTCGGTGACGAGTATCGGTTTCTGCGGGGACAGGGCACGGAGCTGCTCCAGGGAGTCGGCGAACAGCTCTTTCGGGGAGGTCCATCGATGGCCGGGTACCGCGCCCCAGTTGTAGCCGTCGATCCCGAGGACGTCGACGTACTCGTCACCCGGATACCAGCGGGACAGGGGAGCGTCGTCGGCGAGTGGAACATTCGGGGCCCATACCCATTTCACGTTGCGCGCGTTCTTGGTGGCGAAGAGATCGTGGACGTGCCGCCATGCGGCGATGTACAGCTCGGGAGGTGTCCCTCCCGCGGGACTCCACGGATACCAGTCGCCGTTCGGCTCGTGCGCGAACCGCAGGTAGACGACCTGGCCCCAGGCGACGAGTTCATCGGCCCAGCGGTACAGGTAATCGTCGTGGACGCCGGCGACGATCGAGGACATCGAGAACGCACCCCGGTCGTAGGCGGCGCCACCGAGATGACGCCACGGCTCCCAGGTGACCACGGGCTCGGCGCCCTCGGCGACCACCGCATCGAGTGCGGCGATCGGCGGGATGGCGGTGAAGTCCTCGAAGAACAGATTGACGGTCGGCCGGACCCCGACCAGTTCGGTGACCGATGCGACCTCGGCCGGTCGGAGCGGGCCGCTCGGGGTGCTGACACCGAACCGCAGACAGTCCCCGGCCGGGCCGGACAGGGGCGAGATCGTCGGCGGACACTCCCGTGGCGGCGGGGTGCAGGCGACAACGCCCATCGAGCCGACCATCACGCCCAGAACCACGGACACGACCGTCCATCTGGGTAACCCACCCATCGATCGCTCCCATCGCCACGCCACCGTGCACCCGCACGGCCGCCTCACCCGATTCCCCCTTCTATGCCCCACGACATTGTCCCGGTAAACCCTCGCCACCGCGAGCCAACGTGGAAATGTCGGCTCACGGCGAGGCGGGTGCAAGCGCACCGGACCGTCGCCCGGCATCCGGCGGCGACTAGGCTGGATTCCATGTGTGTGCGCTCTGGGCGCCCACCCCCGCGTCCGCGGCTGACAATCACACGGCATCGAGCAGGTCCGAAGGAGTTTTCACGTGGCTGAGTTCATCTACACGATGAAGAAGGTTCGCAAGGCGCACGGCGACAAGGTCATCCTCGACGACGTCACCATGTCCTTCTACCCGGGCGCCAAGATCGGCGTGGTGGGTCCCAACGGCGCCGGCAAGTCGTCGATCCTGAAGATCATGGCCGGCCTGGACCAGCCGTCGAACGGCGAGGCCTTCCTCGACCCCGACGCGACGGTCGGCATCCTGCTCCAGGAACCGCCTCTGAACGAGGAGAAGACGGTCAAGGAGAACGTCGAAGAGGGCATGGGCGAGATCAAGGTCAAGCTCGACCGCTTCAACGAGATCGCCGAGCAGCTCGCCACCGACTACTCCGACGAGCTGATGGAGGAGATGGGCAAACTCCAGGAAGACCTGGACAACAACGACGCCTGGGACCTCGACTCGCAGCTCGAGCAGGCCATGGACGCCCTGCGGTGTCCGCCGGCCGACTCGCCGGTCACCCACCTCTCCGGCGGTGAGCGGCGCCGCGTCGCGCTGTGCAAGCTGCTGCTGCAGAAGCCCGACCTCCTCCTACTCGACGAGCCGACCAACCACCTCGACGCCGAGTCGGTGCTCTGGCTCGAGCAGTTCCTGGCGAGCTACCCCGGCGCCGTGCTGGCCGTGACCCACGACCGGTACTTCCTCGACCATGTCGCGCAGTGGATCTGCGAGGTCGACCGCGGCAAGCTGCACCCGTACGAGGGCAACTACTCGACCTACTTGGAGAAGAAGGCCGAGCGTCTCGAGGTCCAGGGCAAGAAGGACCAGAAGCTCCAGAAGCGGCTGAAGGAAGAGCTGGCCTGGGTTCGTTCGGGCGCCAAGGCCCGTCAGACCAAGAACAAGGCCCGTCTGGCCCGGTACGAGGAGATGGCCGCCGAGGCGGAGAAGACCCGCAAGCTCGACTTCGAGGAGATCCAGATCCCGACGCCGCCTCGTCTGGGCGACGTCGTGGTCGAGGTCTCCCACCTGGACAAGGGCTTCGAAGGCCGGGTTCTCATCAAGGATCTGTCGTTCACGCTGCCGCGAAACGGCATCGTCGGCGTGATCGGACCCAACGGCGTCGGCAAGACGACCCTGTTCAAGACCATCGTCGGGCTCGAGCAGCCGGATTCGGGCACCGTCAAGGTGGGCGAGACGGTCAAGCTGAGCTATGTCGACCAGAGCCGCGCCAACATCGACCCCAAGAAGACGGTGTGGGAGGTCGTGTCCGACGGACTCGACTACATCGAGGTCGGTCAGAACGAGATGCCCTCGCGCGCGTACGTCAGCGCCTTCGGGTTCAAGGGGCCCGACCAGCAGAAGCGCTCCGAGGTGCTCTCCGGCGGTGAGCGCAACCGATTGAACCTCGCGCTCACCCTGAAAGAGGGCGGCAACCTGATCCTGCTCGACGAGCCCACCAACGACCTCGACGTCGAGACCCTGGGCTCACTGGAGAACGCGCTCGAGCAGTTCCCGGGTTGTGCCGTGGTGATCAGCCACGACCGCTGGTTCCTCGACCGGACCTGTACCCACATCCTGGCGTGGGAGGGCAACGTCGAAGAGGGGCAGTGGTTCTGGTTCGAGGGCAACTTCGAGGCCTACGAGGCGAACAAGATCGACCGTCTCGGCGCCGACGCCGCCCGCCCCCACCGCGTCACACACCGCAAACTCACTCGCGATTAATCCCGACCCCGTCCGGCGCGGGTGACTAGCATCGGCAGATGTGACGTCACTCGTTCCGGACGCGGTGAACCACTACTTCAGGTCGCGGACCGACGGGTCGGCAGGCGAGTCGGCCGCTGACCAGGTCATCAGGCATCTCGATGCCGCTCGCGTCCGCCGTCGCGGGCAGGCGCTCGTCGAGGTGACTGCGGGTGAGGGCGGAACGGTCGAGATCCTCGTCGTCAACGACGACATGCCGATGCTCGTCGAAGCCGTCCTGGCCACGGTCGAGGCACATGACCTCACCGTCGATCGGATGGATCATCCGGTGATGCCGGTACGACGCGACTCCGAGGGCACACTCGTCGCCGTCGACGCCGGCGAGACGACCTCTGAGTCGTGGATCGTCGTCAGCGGTCTCGCGCGTCATCCGGGGATCGACCCGGAGCCGTTGCGCGAAGATCTCCGCGAAGTCGTCTCGCGGGTCATCGACGTCGATGCCGACGCATCGGACATGCGTGCGCGCATGGTGGCGTGTGCCGGCGAGATGGCCGACGCGCCGCTCGCACGGACCGGCGTCGGCGATGCCGAGCGCGGTGAATACGCAGCTCTGCTCGAGTGGTTCGCGGGTAATCACTTTCATCCACTGGGCTATGCGCGGGTGGGTGTGGACGGCTCCGTGGCGGACGCCGAACGTCTCGGCGTGTGGCGAACCGACTCCATCGACCGCGATTTCCCGTCGGTGTCCGACCGCCGACTGATGCCCAGGGTGAGCCGGGTGTTCGTTGCGACCGGCATCCAGCGGACGAATTTTCCTGTGCTGCTCCAGGTTCCGACGTTCAACGGGAGCGGTGAACACAACGGTGAGCACCGGTTCCTCGGCACCCTCACCTCGGCGGGCAACCACCAGGCCGTTCTCGACGTCCCGGTGCTGCGGGGCAAGGTGCACGATGTCCTCGCGCACGCCGGTGTCGAGGAGGACTCCTTTGCCGGGCAGTCGATGATCGAACTGTTGCAGAACTACCCGCTGGTGGAGATGTTCTCGTCGACCGAAGACGAGCTCGAACGTCGGCTCACCGAGATGCTCGACGCGGTGGCGACGCGGTCGTTGCGCCTCTTCGTGCGCACCAACTTCGACGGACGCACCGCGGTCGCGCTCATCTACCTTCCCCGGGACCGCTACAACACCGACAGCCGGCTGGCACTCGAACGTGCGCTGGTCGCCGAAGTCGACGGGACGGCACTGGAATACACGGCGCGCGTCAGTGAGATGCCGCTGGCGCTGTTGCAGGTGCTGGTCTGCATCGACCCGACGACCGCTGCCGAGCTCGGGTCCGTCGACACGGGATCGCCGGCCCACGCGCGGATGCAGGCCTCGCTGGCGGCCGCGATCCGCGGTTGGGACGAGCGGGTTCGCGAACTGGCTGCCGCCGAGGACATCCCCGGGCTCGGGGGCGGCCCGGACGTGCTGCTGCGCCAGTTGTCCTCGTTGTCGGAGGATTACAAGGAGCTTCGTGAACCGCGCGCGGCGCTCGCCGACCTGATTCGCGTCGTGGGTCTGCAGCCGGGCGAGATCGACGTGACCCTCGACGCCGCCGAGTCGGGAGGAGACGCGCAGCAGGACCGGTGGATCTTCACGCTCTACCTCTGCGGAGCGTCGGCAACACTCACCGACGTCCTGCCGGTGCTGCACAGTCTCGGCCTCGACGTCCTGGAGGAACATCCCTACGAGATCCATCGGTTGGATGAGACAGTCTGCTGGGCATACGAATTCAGTGTCCAGCTCGCGGCCGGGATGACCGTGGACCTGGATCACGCCGACGATCTCGCCGACCGGTTCACCGAGGCCTTCCGGCGCATCTGGCTGGCCGGCGCGGACGTCGACGCCTACAACGAACTCGTCATCCGGTCGGGTCTGGACTGGCGGTCGGCGGCGATGCTGCGGGCCTACGGCCAGTACCTGCGCCAGTGCGGATTCTCCTACAGCTCGGCCCACGTGGCCGCCGTACTCGGGCAGCATCTCGCCATCACCCGCGGGCTGGTGGATCTTTTCGTGGCGTCCTTCGACCCCGAGACCGCCGACGAGAAGCGCCGAGAACGACTGCGCGAACGGCTCGCCGAGGAGATCGGGCTCGTGCTGAGCCTCGACGCCGACCGCATCGTCTCCGCGTTCGCCGCGGTCCTCAGCGCGACCGATCGCACGAACTACTTCGTCGGCGGCCGGGACCCCGACACCGACCACTGTCCGGTCATCTCGTTCAAACTCCGTCCGCGCGACATCCCGCAGACCCCGAAACCCCGTCCGCTGCATGAGATCTTCGTCTACTCACCGCGTGTCGAGGGGGTCCACCTCCGATTCGGTTCGGTCGCCCGCGGCGGCCTGCGGTGGTCGGACCGTCGCGAGGACTTCCGAACCGAGATCCTCGGACTCGCGAAGGCGCAGGCGGTGAAGAACGCCGTGATCGTTCCGCTCGGCGCGAAGGGCGGTTTCGTCGTCAAGCGACCGCCGCCGCCATCCGGGGACGCCGCGCGGGACCGGGAGGCGCAGCGGGCCGAGGGAATCGCGTGCTACCGGCAGTTCATCGCCGGGTTGCTCGACGTCACCGACAACATCGATCTCACGACCGGCGAGGTGATCCCCGCCCGCGGGGTCGTCCGGCTCGACTCCGACGACACCTACCTGGTGGTCGCGGCCGACAAGGGCACCGCGTCGTTCTCCGACATCGCCAACGACGTGTCGACGTCGTACGGGTTCTGGCTCGGCGACGCCTTCGCCTCCGGCGGCTCGGCCGGATACGACCACAAGGCCATGGGCATCACCGCCCGCGGGGCGTGGGAGTCGGTCAAGCGTCATTTCCGCGAGATGGGCACCGACACCCAGTCGCAGGACTTCACCGTCGTCGGGATCGGTGACATGAGCGGCGACGTCTTCGGGAACGGCATGCTGCTCAGCGAGCACATCCGACTCGTCGCCGCCTTCGACCATCGGCACATCTTCGTCGACCCCGACCCGCAGGCGGCGGCGTCGTTCGAGGAGCGCACGCGGCTCTTCGAACTGCCCCGTTCCTCATGGGCCGACTACGACACCGACCTCATCAGCGCCGGCGGCGGAGTGTGGGCGCGCGATCTCAAGTCCATCCCGATCACCCCGGAGATGGCGGAAGCACTGGGCTTCGACGAAGCCGTCGATGAGCTGTCGCCGCCCGACCTGATCCGCGCGATCCTGCTCGCCCCGGTCGACCTGCTGTGGAACGGCGGCATCGGCACCTACGTCAAGGCCTCGACCGAATCGCACGGGAGCGTCGGCGACAAGTCCAACGATCCGATCCGCGTCGACGGCAACGAGGTGCGGGCCAAGGTGATCGGCGAAGGCGGCAACCTCGGGGTCACCGAGCGCGGTCGGATCGAATTCGACCTGGCCGGGGGCCGCATCAACACCGACGCCCTGGACAATTCGGCCGGTGTCGACTGTTCCGACCACGAGGTCAACATCAAGATCCTGCTCGACTCGGCAGTCTCGGCGGGTGAGCTCGACGCCGCCGATCGGGACCCGCTGCTGGAGTCGATGACCGACGAGGTCGCCGAACTCGTTCTCGCCGACAACATCTCGCAGAACTCCGAACTCGGATTCTGCCGGACCTTCGAGCTGACACGCGTGGAGGTGCACGCCCGCATGCTCGAACACCTCGCCGCCAAGCGCGGTGTCGACCTGCGCCTGGAGGCACTGCCCGAGCCACGCGAATTGCGGAGACGAGTCGACGGGGATCTGCACCGCGGCCTCACCTCACCCGAGTTCGCCACGCTCATGGCGCACGTCAAACTCGAGTCCAAAGCCGACCTGCTCGCCACCGACCTGCCCGACAACGACGTGTTCGCGCCCCGCATCGCGCGCTACTTCCCGGACGCGGTCCGTGCGAGGTACCCCGATGCGATCGGCGGGCACCGTCTACGCCGCCAGATCGTGGCGACGACCCTCGTCAACGATGTGATCGACCACGCAGGCATGACCCATCTGTTCCGGTTGAGCGAGGGGAGCAGCTGCACCACCGAAGAGGGTGTGCGTGCATACGTGGTGTCCAACAAGGTCTTCGGCATGAACGAGGTCGTCGAGGGCATCCGGCACGCGCCCGCGCCGGTCGAGGCCGTCGACGAGATGATGCTCTACGCGCGACGCCTGTTGTTCCGGGCCTCCCGGTGGTTGCTCGCCTTCCGGCCGCAGCCGCTGGCCATGGCCGCCGAGATCACTCGTTACGGCGAGCGGGTCGCGTCGTTGTCCGCCGTCGTCGATGACTGGTACGGCCCGACGTCGCTCCGCGATATCACCGAGCGTGCCCGGGGCTTCGCCGACCGCGGGGTGCCCGAGGACCTCGCCCGCACCGTCGCGGCGAGCCTGCACCGGTTCTGCCTGCTCGACATCATCGACGCCGCCGAGATCGCCGACCGCGACGCCGCCGAGGTCGGCGAGCTGTACTTCGCCGTGATGGAACACTTCGAGCTCGAGCAGTTGCTCACGGCGGTGTCGGGACTCGAGTACGGCGACCGGTGGCATGCGCTCGCGCGGCTGGCCGTGCGCGACGACATGCATGGTGCCCTGCGAGCGCTC
This sequence comes from Gordonia sp. ABKF26, assembly GCF_041103195.1. NCBI lineage: Bacteria > Bacillati > Actinomycetota > Actinomycetes > Mycobacteriales > Gordoniaceae > Gordonia > Gordonia sp. ABKF26. The sequence continues at coordinate 3,765,870 of NZ_JBGCVZ010000003.1, read as the reverse complement.
ACGCTGAAGATCCTCGAGGTGAGCGAACCCGAGGAGAGCACGGCGGAGAAGATTGCCGAATGGGAGTCCTCACAGTCGAGCCGGCTCAGTCGGGTTCGCAGCGTGCTCCGAGAGATCGACGAGACCGGGACCGCAGACCTCGCCACCCTCACGGTCGCCGCCCGCCAGTTGCGCAGCGTGATCCGCTGAGCCCGCGGCCGTCGGAGTAATCGTCCGACGACCGGTGTCACGACGGCCTAGCCTGGGCGTATGACTCGAATTGCGCCGCGCATCTGTCCACTCTGCGAGGCCACCTGCGGTCTTACCCTCAGTATCGACCGGGATTCCACGACCGGCCGCGAGATCGTCACCGGGGCACGCGGCGATGCCGAGGACGTGTTCAGCGCCGGATATATCTGTCCGAAGGGCGCGAGCTTCGCGCAGCTCGACAACGACCCGGATCGTCTCGACCGGCCGATGATCCGGCGCGACGGGCGGCTCGTCGACACCGATTGGGACACAGCGTTCGCGGCCGCCGTCGACGGGCTGACCGAGGTGATCGCGACCTCCGGCGGCGAATCGATCGGCTTCTATCTCGGCAACCCGTCCGCGCACACCGTCGCCGGCACGATGTACGCGCCGTTGCTCATCCGGGCCCTCGGCACCCGCAATGTGTTCAGCGCCAGCACACTCGACCAGATGCCGAAGCAGGCGGCGACCGGTTATCTGGTGGGACACGCGGGGACCTTCGCGGTCCCGGATCTCGATCGCACGGACCACCTCGTGATCATCGGGGCGAATCCGGTGGTCTCCAACGGCAGCGTCACCACGGCCGCGGACTTCCCCGGAAAACTCACCGCGTTGCGCCGGCGTGGCGGACGGCTCACCGTCATCGACCCGGCCCGTACCCGTACGGCCAAACTCGCCGACACCCATCTCGCTCCGCGTCCGGGCACCGACGCGGCCCTGTTGTCCGCGGTCGTGCACTGCCTGTTCGACGACGATCTCGTTGCCGACGACCTCGGCGGAATCGCCACACACGTCATCGGCGTCGATGCCCTGCGCCGGGAGATGGCCGCCTTCACGCCCGAACGTGTGGAGGCGTACTGCGGTGTGTCGGCGGCCGACATCCGAGCGCTCGCGCGATCGATCGCCACGTCCCCCTCGGCTGCCGTGTACGGCCGGATGGGTACCACCACAGTGCGATTCGGCACGCTGGGCAGCTGGCTCATCGACGTGATCAACATCCTCACCGGCAACTTCGACCGGCCGGGCGGAGTGATGTTCCCGCTCGCTCCGACCGCGCCGGCCCCTCGCCCGGCCCGCGCGGGACGGGGATTCCGCACCGGACGGTGGCGCAGCCGGGTGTCCGGTCATGCGGAGGTCGGGGGCGAACTGCCCGCCGTCGCGATGGCCGAGGAATTCGAGACCCCCGGGGACGGACGGCTGCGCGCGCTGGTGACGGTGTCGGGCAACCCGGTGCTCTCCGCGCCCAACGGTGGACGCCTGGGGCGCGCACTCGACGACGCGCGATTCGTGGTCTGCGTCGACCCGTACCTGAACGAGACGACACGGCACGCGCACGTTCTGCTGCCGCCGCCGCGTCCATCGCAGAGCCCGCATTTCGACGCCATCCTGAACAATCTGGCCGTCCGGGCCACCGCTCGCTACTCGCCGCCGGTCCTGCCGCTGCCGCCGGGTCGGCCCGACGAGATCGAGATCGTCGCCCGGCTGATCCTCGGTCTCTCGGGCGCCGACGTCGATGCCGATCCCGGGCTCGTCGACGAGCAGGTCATCGGAGCGACACTGGCCAAGGAGGTCGCCGACCCGCATTCACCGGTCGCGGGTCGCGACGTCGACTCACTGGTCGCGATGCTCCCCGACGCGCCGGGACACCGGCGTCGCCTGGACATGCTGCTGCGCGTCGGCGCGTACGGCGACGCCTTCGGAGCCCGCGCGGGACTGACGTTCGCGGATCTGCTGGCCGCACCCCACGGCATCGACTTGGGGCCGATGCGACCACGGCTGCCCGGGGTCCTGCGGACGGCGTCCGGGAAGGTCGAGCTCGCTCCCGACCCGCTCATCGGCGACCTCGCCCGTCTGTGGGCCGAGGTGTCCGCGGACCACGACGCGGTTCCCGTCGCCGACGGCGGCGTGTTGCTGGTCGGTCGTCGTCATCTGCGGTCCAACAACAGCTGGATGCACAACGTGCCGGCACTCACCGGCGGTACCAACCGCTGCACCCTGCAGATACATCCCGACGACGCCGACCGGCTCGGGATCTCCGACGTCGCCAAGATCCGCGGCTCGGGCGGGTCGCTGACGGTACCCGTCGAGATCACCACCGACATCCGGCCCGGCGTCGCGTCCCTGCCGCACGGATGGGGCCACGATGTCGAGGGCGTCCGACTGAGTGTCGCCGCCACCGAACCGGGGGTCAACGTGAACGAGCTCAACGACGGCACCCTGTTGGACCCGCTGTCGGGAACCGTCGTCCTCAACGGGCTTCCGGTGGACATCGCGCCTGCCTGACCTGGTGGCCCGGTGCGTAGGGTGGCACCCGGGCGGCCGCGAGGGCCACCCCGGGGATACCGATCTGACAGGGGATGACGTACGTGCTGAACGAGGACGCCGGGACCGCGACCGCCGCCGGATATGTGGTCGAGGTGCCGGTCCGGTGGTCGGACATGGATGTCTACGCGCACATCAACCATGCCCGGATGGTGACGTTGCTCGAAGAGGCTCGTATCCCGTGGCTGTTCTACGACGGCCGGCCGACCGCTCCGCTGCGGGACGGTTGTCTGGTCGCCGATCTACACGTGAGATATCAAGCGCAGCTGCGTCATTCCGAGGGGCCCATCGAGGTCACGATGTACGTGGAGCGACTGCGCGCTGTCGACTTCACCGTCGGTTACGAGGTGCGGGCGGCGGGCGCCGACCCCGCCTCGCGCCCGGCCGTCGTCGCGAGCACCCAGCTCGTCGCCTTCGACGTCGAGGCGCAACGCATTGCGCGGCTGACCCCGGAGCAGAAGGACTACCTCGCCGGATTCCGCCGGGTGAGAGACGAATCCAGCACTCGATCCGCCGGACCCAGCTGATGGAGCGGTTCATCGAGATCGCGTCGTCCGACCGATCCAATGCTCTCGCGTTCCTGGCACATGCCGTGCGTCTCGACGACGCCGCGGTCGTCCGGGTGGTGGCGCGATCGGATGGGCTGGTGGCCCTGTGGGCACACACCGGATTCGATGTCCTCGCCACGCGTTCGGTGACCGGACGGGTCGCGCCGACCGACGTCGTGTGCGACGCGTCGACCCTGCGATCCAAGGTCGAGGCGGCCGGCCCCGGCGACGCGGTCGACCCCGGTTTCTCGCTCGACAGTGCCTGGCGCGGAGCGCTTCCCGCCGCGGTCGGCTTCCGGCACATCGACGACGTCCCCGCCCGTAGCATCGTCGAACTGTCCAGGGAGGGCGCCCGTGTCGCGCGCGAGGACGGCAGCGGGCACGGTCCCGCAACCGGTCTGCTCGACCAGGATGTCCTGGAGGTCACTTCCGACGACGGTGCACTGCGGGCCGCGGTGAGCATGAGGTCGGTCTTCGCCCTCACCGGTATGGGGTTCATCCGCGACGCGGCCGGGCGCGCGGTCACCGAGACCTCCGACACCGGCGCGATCGCCGCCGACGAACCGGTGCGAATCCGGATGTCTGCGGCGTGGATTCGGATCGACGCGCGCTTCGGGTCGGTCTACCAGCGCCGCCATCGCGATCTCGCGGTCACCGTCCTGAATTAGGCGGCCGGGCCCGTCACACGAGCCAGGCCGCCGCGTCCGGCGGGAGCATCCCGTCGATGAGAGGCGAACTGACGAGCAGCAATTCACCGGGCGGGAGCGGAACCGGCACCTCGCCGGCGTTCAGTGCACAGACCAGCCGGCCCTCGGAACGGCGGAACGCCAGGCACCCCTCGGGTGCGCCGTACCATTCGATGTGCTCGCCGGCGAACTCCGGTCGCGTCACGCGCAGGTCGATGGCGGCGCGGTAGAGCGACAACATCGAACCCACGTCCTCGAGCTGGGCTTCGACGCTGAGGGCCTGCCACGAGGCGGGCATCGGTAACCAGGTGTCGGTCGACGTGCTGAATCCGAATGGGGGCTCGGTCCCTTCCCAGGGGATCGGGACGCGGCATCCGTCGCGGCCGCGTTCGGTGCGTCCCGAACGCTCCCACACCGGGTCCTGCAGGGCGTCGTCCGGGAGGTCGTCGACGTTGGGCAACCCCAGTTCGGATCCGTTGTAGAGGAAAATCGTTCCGGGCAGCGCCATCTCGACGACGAGCATCGCACGCGCGCGCCTCGTTCCCCGTTCGACGTCGAGCGAGCCGGTCTCCGGATCGACCACCGCGTAGCGGGTGACCTCGCGGGCCACATCGTGATTCGACAGTGTCCACGTGGGCGTGCCCGACACCGACAGGACCGCGTCGAGAGAGTTCTCGATGGCCTCTCTGATCGCACCGGAGTCGAACGGCGCCTTGGCGAGCCGGAAGTTGAAACCGAGATGCAGTTCGTCGGGGCGCAAGTACTCGGCGAAACGCTCGTTGTCGCTGACCCAGATCTCGCCGACATTGGCCGCACCGGGGTACTCGTCGAGAACCTTGCGGATCTTGCGGTGGATCTCGTGCACCGCATAGTTGTTGAAGCGCGGATCGTCGTCCGAGTTCTGCAGGAGTTTGGTCGCCGACAGATCCATGTCCGGCAGATCGGCGGGCTTGGCCATCCCGTGGGCGACGTCGATGCGGAAACCGTCGACGCCGCGGTCGAGCCAGAAGCGCAGGGTCTCCTCCAGATCGGCGAAGACGTCGGGGTTCTCCCAGTTCAGGTCCGGCTGTTCTTTCGCGAAGATGTGCAGGTACCACTGTCCGGGCGAACCGTCGGCCTCCGTCACCCGGGTCCAGGCCGGTCCGCCGAAGATACTGTGCCAGTTGTTCGGCGGCTCGTCGCCGTCGTCGCCACGGCCGTCGCGGAAGATGTATCGCGCCCGCTCGGGACTGCCGGGTGCCGCCGCGAGCGCGGCGACGAACCACTCGTGCTGATCGCTCGTGTGATTGGGGACGAGGTCCATCGTGACGCGGATGTCGCGCTCGTGGGCCTCGGCGATGAGGTCGTCGAACACGTCGAGATCGCCGAACAGGGGATCGATGTCGCGGGGGTCGGCGACGTCGTAACCGTGATCGGCCATGGGGGAGGCCATGATCGGACTCAGCCAGATGGCATCGATTCCGAGGAGTTCGAGGTAACCGAGTTTGTCGATGACCCCGGCGAGGTCGCCGATCCCGTCGCCGTCGAGATCGGAGAAGGAGCGCGGGTAGATCTGGTAGAACACCGCGGATTTCCACCACGAGGTGTCGGACGGATCCAGCTGCGGGACAACGGGCGGTGTGACCGGTGTGTCAGCGGCCACGACGGCCGCCTCGGTGACCGACTCATCCGGGGTCGGCTCGTCGAGCGCATCGACATCGGACTCGATCGCGCCGTCGTCGTACGGCGCGTCCTCGGGCTGGCCCACGTCAGATGACTCGGCGGGGACAACATCTGGTGTCTCGTCGCTCACCGTGGTCATTGTGCCTTACCTGAGTTTTCTCGGAGAAATCCAGGTCAGTCGGCGAGTCGGGCGGCGTGTCGGGAGGGAAACCGCTCTCAGATGGGCGAATTCATCATCGATTGCGCCGCCATCTCCATGTAGTCGATCAACGCTCGGCGGTGCGGGGCGTCGAGGGTCTCCTCGTCGATGGAGGCGATCGCGGTGTGCATGCAGCGCAGCCACGCGTCCCGTTCGATCGGCCCGACGCGGAACGGATTGTGGCGCATGCGGAGCCGGGGGTGGCCCCGCTCGTCGGAGTAGGTCCGCGGACCGCCCCAGTACTGCTCGAGGAACATCCGCATCCGGCGTTCGGCGGGGGCGAGGTCTTCCTCGGGATACAGCGGGCGCAACACCTCGTCGCGCGCCACCTCGGTGTAGAACACAGCGGTGAGGCGCCGGAACGTCTCGGCGCCGCCGACCTCGTCGTAGAAGGTCCGCGCGGGGGTTTCCGGCGCCGGTGGGGTCGGAGGGGATGTGTTGGGTTCGCCAGTCACCTACGCCATTGTCCTCACCCCGGCCGCACCTCTCAACGTCGCGCCGGTTCCAGGGCTCTGAGCTGGCCCGACACCGCGAAACGGTTCCCACGGAGACCGCCGCCGTGATGGACTTGTGCTCGTCGGAGTGGTGGGAGGCGAAAATGACGCACAGATCACACGCGAGGGCGACGCACGGTAGGGCGAGGTCGCGGGCAACGGGCGGTGCGACACCGATGCGGGACGTCGACACCGAGGAGAACGCGACCGGCACCCGCACCTGGACACGTCGTCGGGTGCTGCTCCTCAATGCCACCTACGAACCGCTGACGGCCGTGACGGTCCGGCGTGCCGTGGTTCTCGTGCTGCGCGGTCGCGCGGACCTCGTGCACGCCGACGAACACGGCGGTGCGATGCACTCGGTGGGTACCGCGGTCCCGATCCCGACCGTGGTCCGGCTCCGGAAATATGTCCACGTGCCCTACCGGGCGACGGTCCCGATGACCCGGGACGCACTGATGCGCCGGGACCGGGCGCGGTGCGGCTACTGCGGTGCACGGGCGACGACGATCGACCACGTGGTCCCGCGGAGCCGGGGCGGAACGCATACATGGGAGAACTGCGTGGCGTGCTGTGCGTCGTGCAATCACCGCAAGGCGGACCGCCTCCTCGGGGAGCTCGGGTGGGCGCTGCGTACGGTTCCGGTCGCGCCGAAGGGCAGGCACTGGCGGTTGCTCGCCACGATCAAGGACATCGATCCGGCCTGGCTCCAGTACATCGGCTCCGGCGCTGCGTGAGGCGTCGCGGAGGCCGCGCGGGGGCGCCTCGCGCGTCTACGACGCGCTGTAGGCCCCGGTGCGCCGGGCGGTGTTCGGTGGGTTAGATTGATCAACGATGACCTGCGCCCACAACCGGGCGGGTCCGGCGCGACCATCGAAAGGGTGACATGGACGTCGACAGCCTGATCGTCCCCATCGGAGTGCCAGTCACGATCGTGACGGTGCTCTTCGTGCTGCTCTGTGTTGTCGCGATGGTGTTCTCCTCCGGGGTCAAGTACCCGAAGGTCAAGGAGTACACCCTCGACCAGCAGTGGGAGCATGCACCGCTTCTCTTCAGTGCCACCGACATCGAACCGATGGCACTTCCGCGGCACGCGGAACCAAGCGACGTTGACGGGAGTTCGGCCAGTGGCAAGTGGTGAGGTTACGCACGCGAATGTGAGCGCCGAGGTCGCGGCCCGTTCGGCCGCCGAGCTGCCGGTGGGCGCGGTGTTCACCAACAGCGGCCGCATCTCCGCGGCTCGCTACCCCGGTGACTCGCCGACGACGCCGCCCTTCAGCAAGCGGGACCTGATCGCGCTCGACGACACGCTCAAGGCCGCCAGCGAGAAGGCCCTCGTCCGTTTCTCGGTGTACATCGGTGACCTCGACGGCGACGTGGAGGCCAGTGCCCGCGAGATCCTCGCGAAGTCGCCCGAGCCCGCGTACGGCACGCTGATCGCCGTGTCGCCGAACTCGCGCGACGTGGTCATCGTCTCCGGCAGTTCGGTCTCCACCCGCGTGAACGATCGTGTGGCGGCGCTCGGCGTCACCGCCGCGGTCACCGGTTTTCGTCAGGGCAACCTGATCGACGGGCTGATCGCCTCGCTGCGGGTGATGGCCACCGCGGCCGCCGCCGGCTGACCCGCCCTTCTGCACAGACGACGAGGCCGCCCCACCTTCCGGTGGGGCGGCCTCGTCGTTGCCGTGGTGTCCGCGTCAGTGGGTGAGGACCTTCTCGTGTGCACCTCGCGCGGCGGTGGCGTCCGATTCGAGTTCGTCGTCGACCATGTTGGACTCGTCGAACGGGTCCCGACCCGACAGCACATCGTCGACGCGCTGCTTGTCGACGGTGCTGGTCCATGAGCCGACGAGCAGGGTGGCGACCGCATTGCCGGAGAAATTCGTGACCGCACGTGCCTCGGACATGAACCGGTCGATACCGACGATGAGGCCGACGCCGTCGAGCATCTCCGGCCGGTGGGCCTGCAGTCCGCCGGCGAGTGTGGCCAGTCCCGCTCCGCTGACGCCGGCGGCGCCCTTGGAGGCGATGATCATGAAGGCGAGCAGGCCGATCTGCTCGCCGACCGACAACGGGTCGCCCATCGCATCGGCGATGAAGATCGACGCCATCGTGAGGTAGATCGCGGTGCCGTCGAGGTTGAACGAGTAACCGGTCGGCACCACGACGCCGACGGTCGTCTTCTCGACGCCGAGATGCTCCATCTTGGCGATGAGGCGGGGGAGCGCCGACTCCGACGACGAGGTGGCGAAGATCAGCAGGTACTCGCGGGCGAGGTAGCGCACCAGGCGGAAGATCGAGACCCCGGAGACCGTGCGCAGCAGCACGCCGAGCACGCCGAAGACGAAGACCAGGCAGGTGAGGTAGAACGCGAGCATCAGGGTCAGCAATTGCTGGACCGCGGCCCAACCGGTCTGTCCGACCACATTGGCGATGGCGCCGAACGCGCCGACCGGGGCGACCCAGAGCACCATCGTCAGAACCTTGAAGACGAGCTTCTGGAAGTACGAGACCGCGGTGAGGATCGGTTCCCCGGTGCGGCCCATGGCCTGGATCGCGAAGCCCACGAGCAGGGCGACGAACAGGGCCTGCAGGACACTTCCCTCGGTCAGCGCGGACAACATGGACTCGGGGATGATGCCCTGGATGAAGTCGAGGGTTCCGCCCGATTCGTGTGCGTCCTCGGCCAGCTCGGCTCCCTTGCCCGACATCGCGTCGATGTTGAGGCCGTCGCCGGGCTGGATGATGTTGCCGACGACCAGGCCGATCGCCAGTGCGACCGTCGACATCGCCAGGAAGTAGACGAACGCGAGGCCGCCGACCTTGCCGACCGTCGCGGCCTTGCGAACCGAGCCGATGCCCAGCACGATCGTGCAGAAGATGACCGGCGCGATCATCATCTTGATCAGGCTGACGAACATGGTGCCGAGCACGCCGAGGTCCTTGCCGACGCCGGGCGCGACGAGCCCGACCACGACACCCGCGACCACCGCGATGATGACGGCGATGTAGAGCCAATGGGTGCGGTCCCGCTTCTTCGCGGGCGCGCCGGACGTATCGTCGGGCGTGGTCGCGATCGGGTCGGAATCTTCTCCGGCCGGTGAGCCACCGGATCTGCCTCGGATGTTCATCGGTGATTCTCTCCTCATCCACCTCGGACAACTGTGATTAGGATTGTGGCCCGGTGGGGTGACGCGGGTCACGATTGTGTTCATTACGTTCAGAGTGGGAACGAGGTCGGCTGGGATGCGGTGGTACCCGCGAACGCTCGCCGGGCAGGTGGCGGCCCTCGCGCTGTCGGTCTTCGCGGTGGTCGTCGTCGCCGAGAGCGTCCTCGCGGCCGTGGACGCCCGGATCGACGGAAATCGCGCGGCGCGCGCGGAGGTCACCGCGGTGGCGGTCAGCCTCGCGGAGTCGCCGTCGACCGTTGCCGCGCTGACGTCCCCGGATCCGAGCGCGATTCTCCAGCCGGTGACCGAACGCGTGCGCGCTGCGACCGGGATCGCCTTCATCACCATCCTGGCGCCGGACCGGACCCGCTACACCCATACCGACCCCACCCGGATCGGGGAGCCATATCTGGGGAGCATCGATGCGGCCCTTCGCGGGCAGACCGTGACCGAGAACTACACGGGCACCCTCGGGCCCTCCATCCGCACGATCGCACCCGTTCGCACCACGGACGGGCGGGTGGTGGGGATGGTCGCCGCCGGCATCACACAGAGCACCCTGACCTCGGCGTGGCGTGGCCAGTTGCCGCTGATCGCCCTCGCCGCCTTCGCGGCCCTGGCCACCGCTGTCGGCGGTGTGTGGTGGATACGGCGACGCCTGCTGCGGCAGACCGGCGGTCTGGCGCCCGCGGAACTGCGGTTGATGTACGACCATCACGACGCCGTGCTCCGGTCGGTGCGGGAGGGATTGGTGGTCGTGGAGGACGGACGACCCGCCCTCGTCAACTCCGAAGCGCGACGGCTTCTCGGCATCGAGGCCGACACGTCTCCCGACGAACTGCCCGCGTTCCTCACCGACGGCGACGAGGAGACGGACGTGACCTACGCCGAGCGGGGCCGGGTGCTGCTCGTGAGCCGGTCCCCGGTGTCCGGCCGCCGTCGATCGTCGGTCGTGACCATCCGTGACCGCACCGAACTCGAGGACGCGATGGGTGAGCTCGACTCGATGACGCGGTTCGCCGAGGCCCTCCGGTCCCAGGCACACGAGGCCGCCAACCGGTTGCACACGATCGTCGCGCTCGTCGAGATGGGCCGGCCCGACGAGGCGGTCCGACTCGCGACCACCGAGTTCGAGTTGTCCCAACAGCTCATCGACCGGATGACCCAGGCGGTGGCCGAACCCGCACTGGTCGCCCTGCTGCTGGGCAAGACCGCGCAGGCCGCCGAGCGCGGCATCCCGCTGTCGCTGACCGAGGAGTCGCAGGTGAGCGATGCCGCCACCCGGGTGCTCACACCCGGCGAGATGATCACGGTCGTGGGCAACCTCATCGACAACGCACTGGACGCCTGCGACCCGGCCGATCCATGGGTCGAGGTGACCGTCGTCGGCGACGACCGCATGCTCGACATCGTGGTCGCCGACAGCGGAGCCGGCATGAACGCCGAACTGTTCGAGCGCGCGACCACCCGGGGTTATTCGACCAAGGCGGGTGGTGACGCCGCCGGCCGCGGCCTCGGCCTCGCGCTGGTCTCGCAGGTCGTCGCACGCAAGCACGGGACGATCAGCGCCGAGAACACCTACGGTTCGGTCATCTCGGTACACATGCGCGTCGACGAGCAGGCGGGCACACCGTGATCCGCGTCCTGATCGTCGAAGACGAACCGGTCATCGCCGAGGCGCACCGGGACTATCTCGTCCGGTTGGGCGGCTTCGAGGTCGTGGGTGCCGTGTCCACGGCCCAGGAGGCGCTGCGGATGGCCGCCGCCGGTTCGGTGGACCTGGTTCTGCTCGACCTGGGTCTGCCCGACGCCCGCGGGGTCGACCTCGCGTCTGCGCTGTCGGGGGTGCGCCCGGCGCCCGATGTCATCGCGATCACCGCCCAACGCGACCTCGCGACCGTCCGAAGCGCCATGTCCCGCGGAGTGTTGCTCTACCTGCTCAAACCCTTCACCTTCGCCGCGTTCCGAGAGAAGATCGAGCAGTATCTGCGCTATCGCGAGGCCCTGACCGGCGAGGCCGACGCGGTGAGCCAGCGCGACGTCGACCGTGCGCTGGCGGAATTGCGCACGAGCGACACCCGTCGGTCGGCCAAGAAAGGTGCCGCACCGCAGACCGAGGACGCGGTCAGCCGGGCGGTCCGCGACAGTCCCGACGGACTCACCGCCTCGGAGGTCGCACGCGCCCTGGGATCGTCTCGGGTCACCGCGTGGCGCTACCTCGAGCGGCTCGCGGACGACCACGTCCTCGAACGTGACACCCAATACGGCTCCGCGGGCCGCCCGCAGGTGCGTTATCGATGGCGACGGCGCTGACGTTCGGCCGGCAGGGACGTGCTCCGGCAGGGACTCGGGCGCGTGGATGCCCGCCCCTAGCGGTAGGTGCGAACCAGGGGACAGGTGAACGGATCGCGCTCACCGATGCCCACCTGGTTCAGGTAGCGGATCACGATGCCGTAGGACGCGAGGAGGGAGGTCTCGGTGTAGGTCACGCCGTGCCGGGCGCAATGGGCACGGACGAGCGGCTGCAGTTTGGCCAGATTGGGTCGTGGCATGCTCGGGAAGAGGTGGTGTTCGATCTGATAGTTCAACCCACCCATCATGAAATCGGTGAGGCGCCCACCCCTGACGTTGCGGGACATCAGCACCTGTCGCCGCAGGAAGTCCACACGTAAGTCCTTCGGTACCAACGGCATCCCCTTGTGGTTGGGTGCGAAGGCGCCGCCGAGCAGCATGCCGAAGACGCCGAGCTGGATGCCGATGAAGCACATCGCCTGCATCGGTGTCATCACGAGCAACGGCACCGCGACGCCGAGAGCCAGGCGGGCCACGATGAGGGAGATCTCCAGCGCACGGTGTGGAACCGGCGTGCGCTCGGCGAGCCCGCGCAGGCTGGCGATGTGCAGGGACACGCCCTCGAGCATGAGCAGCGGGACGAACAGCCACCCCTGACGCCGAGCGAACCAGCGAGAGAATCCGGTCCGGGCGGCGGCGTACTCGGGCACGAACGCGATCGCGCCGTCGGCGATATCGGGGTCCACGCCGATCTGGTTGGGCGCCTTGTGATGCTTGTTGTGCTTTCCCCGCCACCAGTGCAGCGACAGCCCCGCTCCCGACGCGGCGAGGAGCCGTGCCGCCCACTCGTTGGCACCGGCGGAGCTGAACATCTGCCGGTGCGCGCCATCGTGGCCGAGGAACCCGAAGTGCGTACTGATCACGCCGAGGGCGACGGCGAGCACGAGTTGCCACCAGGTGTCGCCGAGCATGACGACGAGAGTCCAGGCAGCCAGAAAAGCGACGACGGTGACGGTGATCCGGTGAATATAGAAAACCCGTCTCCGGTCGAGGAGTCCGGATGCGCGGACCTCGGCGGCCAAGTCCGTATAGGAACTCACGAATTTTCGGCTGACGGCGGGTGTGTCGATCGGGGACATGTTGGTCCTCGTGGCCTTCTGTGGTGGCCTGGTGCGTCTTCGGTATCGGAAACCGGAGCGCGTCACGAAATTCATGAACCGGACACCGATGGTCGCGGCGGCCCCGTCAGTATGCCAAAGATCTGCCGATCCGGCCGACCGTGCACTTCGCGATCTCGAATGAGGCGTACGGTGGTGGTACAGGACCGGCACGAGTTCGGCGGATTCACCGCCCACAGCACCGGCCCTGGCGACCGCACGGTTGCGGCGGAGTCAGGCATTCGACATGATCACCACCTCCAGGTTCCTCACCACCACCATTCCCCGATATCGTCCTCATGACGACGCCCACGACGACGAGCGAGTACGGCCCGACCACCTCGTCCAGGGTGGGACGTTCTCGGATGTTCCTCTCGGGCACCATGAGTCGGCGCGCTGATGGCTGGACGACTGGATCTCCCACCCAATGCTCGCCGGCTCAACGTCCGCCTGGCAGAGGGCGTCCACGCCAGCGGTCTCGACGATGAGACCATCGCCGTGCTCGACGAGATGCGCTCACTCGTCGTCAACGCGGTGACCGAGCTCGAAAACGACCAGATCATCGGCTGCTCACTCACTCGCTGAGCGTCAATCCACCTTGCCCGACGGAAGATCCACTGCTGTCGGGGGCAATGGAAAGGGGCCGTTATGACGGTCATCATCGGAGTCGTCATCCTCGTCGCGGCAGTGCTCGCGGCGGCGGTGGGATTCATCGCCAACAACGGCAGTGCGCAAACACTGCCCCCGGATAGTTTCGCCGTCTTCGGGTACCACGTCTCCGGAACGACCGGCGCGCTCCTTCTGCACGGAGTTGTGTTGGGCGCCCTGGGAATGCTGGGTCTTGCCATGATCCTCGCCGGGGCCCGACGTTCGTCCCGCCGGGGACGCGTGGCACGGCAAGAACTCAAACGCTCCGAACGACGAGTTGCCGCCTACGACAACAACGGTGGTGACGACCGGGCGCCCCGCGACCCGGACACCGCCACGGACACCTCGGACCCACCACACCGAGCCGGGCTGCCACGAAGCTGGCGTCACCCGTTGGCAAGTCGGTGACGCGCGTGTCCGGGAACCCGGCGGTCCGCGACGCCGGCGCCGACACCGTGGCGGACGAACCGGTGGTCGATGGTTCTGATCAACAACGCTTCTCGCTCAAGCCCGAAGGTTCGGCGCGGGGCGCGGTGGATGGTGCGTGGTGGCCCAGGACGCACGATCTCGCGTCCGAACTGCCCGCGATCACCCAGGCGGTCGGTCGCCGCCTGATCCGACTCGAACGGGTCGGCTACGGCCTGGTCGACTGGGACGCGGCGGCTTCGGGCAAGGTCACGTTCGACGGGCAGACGGTGCGGCTCGAAGGTTTCCGGACGTGGACTCCCGGCGTTGTTCGATTCATGGGTCCCGGCGGCGCTCTCACCGTCACCGTGATCGGCTCGGACACCGACCCTGAGGTAGCTCGCGCCACGATGACCCGCGCCACCGGCTCGACCAACACTCAGTCTGCCGCGACGCTCATCGACGCGGCGGCCACGGAAGTGGCGGGCGCCCGCTCGGGCCGGTAGACGGCAGGACGCCGGGACTCCGAGGGTGGCATCGCCACACCGCGAAACCCCGGCGCCCGCTGTCGCATCCGTCCGCGGTCAGGCGTCGACGACGTCCGAGACGTCAGGCTTCGGCGTCGAACGCCCGAGCCCGCAGCGAACGTGCGACACCGTCGCGACCCTCGGAGATCAGTCGCTTGAGCGCCGACGGATGGTCCCCGGACAGGAATTCCTCGGCGAGGTCGAGGGCGTGCTGCGACATCGCCCAGCTCGGGTACAGGCCGATGACGACCGTCTGTGCGACCTCGCTGGATCGTCGTGCCCACACCTGGGGAACCGCGTCGAAGTACTTCTCGACGTAGGGCTCGAGGAGTTCGCCCTGTCCGGGGCGGGCGAACCCACCGATCATGGTGCGGGTGTAGACGTTCGAGAGCGTGTCGTCCTCGACGGCCCGAGTCCACGTGTCCGCCTTGGCCTCCGCCAGTGGACGTGCTGCCCGCGCCAGGGCCGCCGACCGCGTGCCGGTCGCGGTGTTGTCACGCTCGGCCTCGGCATCGATGACCGGAGTCGACGCCGGGTCGGTGTCGATGGACCCGGCCGTGGCGAGCGCGGTCACCAGTTTCCACCGCAGGTCGGTGTCGACGGCGAGACCGCCGAGTCCGTGCTCGGCAGGGTCGGCGCCGCCGAGGAGCGCGTGGGCCACGTCGGTCTGGTCGTCGTTGATCCGGCCGGCGAGCCAGGTGTTGACGAACGCGAGCTGATGGTCGGAGCCGGCATCGGCGGCGCGGGCGAGTTCGAGCATGCGCGAACTGAACCCGGGACGGCCTGTCGTCGCCGCCCACTCGGGATCGGCGTAGGACTCGATGGCCGTCGTCGCCTGCAACAGGACTCGCTGCACCACACCGATTTCCGACTCGCCGGCGATGCCCCGGCGTACCAGCTCGACGAAGTCGCGGGCCCGCATCTCGGCCTGGCGGGTCATCTCCCACGCCGCCGACCACACCAGGGTGCGCGGCATCGGATCGCTGATGTCGCCGATCCGGGCGGTCGCGGTGGCCAGCGACTCCGGGTCGAGGCGGACCGAGGCATAGGTCAGGTCGCCGTCGTTGAGCAGCACCAGATCTCCGCGGTGCACACCGACGAGATCGGCGACATCGGTGCGTTCACCCTCGATGTCGAGCTCGACGCTGTGCGTCTGTTCGATGGCGCCCGATCCGTTGTCGGCGTAGACGCCCACACGCAGGCGGTGGACCCTGGTCTCGCCGGCGCCCGGAGCGGCGCCGTCCTGGACGATGGTGAACCGGGTGAACGCGCCGGAGTCGTCGAGCTCGAAGTCGGGCCGGATGACGTTGATGCCCGTGGTGCGCAGCCATTGGGCGCCCCAGTCCGACAGGTCGCGTCCCGACGACTTCTCCAGCGCGCCCAGCAGATCGGCGAACGTCGCGTTGCCGAACTCGTGCGCGGCGAAGTAGCTGCGCAGCCCGGCGAGGAAGTCGTCGAGACCCACGTAGGCGACGAGTTGCTTCAACACCGACGCGCCCTTGGCGTAGGTGATGCCGTCGAAGTTGACCTCGACCGCGGCGATGTCGGGGATGTCGGCGGCCACCGGGTGGGTCGAGGGCAGCTGGTCCTGGCGGTAGGCCCAGGACTTCTCGACGTTGGCGAAGGTCGTCCAGGCGCTGGTGTACTCGGTCGCCTCGGACTGGCACAGCACCGAGGCGAACGTGGCGAAGGACTCGTTGAGCCACAGGTCATCCCACCACTGCATGGTGACGAGGTCGCCGAACCACATGTGCGCCATCTCGTGCAGGACGGTCTCGGCGCGACGCTCGTAGAGGTATTTGGTCACGCGGGACCGGAAGACGTAGTCCTCGAGGAAGGTGACGGCGCCGGCGTTCTCCATCGCACCGGCGTTGAACTCGGGGACGAACAGCTGGTCGTACTTGCCGAAGGCGTAGGGGATGCCGAAGTTCTCGTGGTAGAACCCGAATCCCTGCTTGGTCTCGGTGAACAGTCGCTCGGCGTCCATGAACTCGGCGAGCGACGCGCGGCAGTAGATGCCCAGGGGGATGTCACCGTGCTCGTCGGAGTAGACGTCGGTCCACTCCGCGTAGGGCCCTGCGATGAGGGCGACGAGATAGGTGCTCATCGGGACGGTCTCCCGGAAGCGATGCACCACGGCGGAGGTGGCGCCGTCCGGGTCGGCCGGGTCCTCCGCGTGCGCCGCGTTGGAGATGACCTTCCAGTCCGCGGGCGCGGTGACCGTCACGGTATAGGTCGCCTTGAGGTCGGGCTGGTCGAAGCACGCGAACATCCGCTTGGCGTCGGCGGTCTCGAACTGCGAGTAGAGGTAGACCGAGTCGTCGGACTGGTCGACGAACCGGTGGAGACCCTCCCCGGTGTTGGAGTAGGCGCAGTCGGCGACCACCGTCAGCGTGTTGTCGGCGGCGAGGCCGGTCAACGGGATGCCGACCGACTCGTCGAAGCCGGACACGTCGAGGTCGGTGCCGTTCAGGGTCGCCGAGATCAGGGCGGGAGCGACGAGGTCGACGAACGTCTCACTGCCCTCCGTCGCCGTGAACCGCACCGTCGTCGTGGATCTGAACGTCTCGGACCCGGGCGCCCCGGAACCGTCGGTGAGGTCGAGCTCGATCTGATAGTTCGACACGTCGAGGATTGCTGCGCGGTCGCGGGCCTGGTCTCTGGTGAGGTTCGGAGCAGTCACGCAGGCCAGCTTATCCAGCTCAGGACGTGGGTGGTGTCCTCCGCAACGCGACGGGTCCGGGATCGCTCGGCCGGTTGCCGTGGGTCCGCCCGCGATCTCGGGAACAGTTCGGTGCGCGGCGATGTTGAGGCGTCCGACGGCGCCGCCGGGCCGGCCGCCCGGCACCCGGTGAACAGCAGACCCTCGAGAGGACGTTTCATGTCAGTGCAGGCACAGACCACCGACCGCGTCGATTTCTGGTTCGACCCGCTCTGCCCGTGGTGCTGGATCACCTCGCGCTGGATCCTGGAGGCCGAGCAGGTCCGGCCGATCGACGTGCACTTCCACATCATGAGTCTCGCCGTCCTCAACGAGGGCAAGGACATTCCCGAGGAGTACCGCGAGGGACTCAAGCACGCGTGGCGCCCCGTCCGCGTCATCGCCGCTGCAGCCGCCCAGAAGGGCGACGAGATACTCGCGCCGCTGTACACCGCGATGGGTACCCGCATCCACAACCAGGGCATCAAGGATCTCGACGAGGTCATCGCCGGAGCGCTCGACGAACTCGGCCTCGACGCCTCGCTCGCGGAGGCGGCCGACGGCACCGACTTCGACGAGACGATTCGCACGAGTCATCACGCCGGGATGGACAAGGTCGGCGACGACGTCGGAACGCCCACCATCCACGTCAACGACGTGGCCTTCTTCGGCCCCGTGCTGTCGCGTATCCCGCGCGGTGAGGACGCCGGAACGGTGTGGGACGGTGCGCGCGCCCTGGCGTCCTACCCCCACTTCTTCGAACTCAAGCGGACGCGCGACGAAGACCCGCAGTTCGACTGACCGGGTCCGGTTGCGCGACAACGGCTCCGCACGTTTCAGAAACGCGGCGGGGGCTCGATGCCGTTGGGTAGTGCGTCCGGTGCGAGTGTCGCGGGATGCGGCGGCGGCGCCACCGCCACCACGTTGCCGCTGCCGACGCCTCGGACGATCTGGCGCGGGCGCAGCAGCATCGCCCCCGGCCGGGTCCGGTCGCGGAGAGCGGCGGCACGCCAGGTCAGCACCGGATGTGACGACATCGCGTTGGTCAGGAAGGTGAAGAAGCCGCGCTCGTGGGTCGCCCGGTCGGCGAACTGGTCGAAGTCCACCGCCGAGAGCATGTACTTGCCCGCGGCCAGGACCCCCATCGCCCCGGGCGCCCCGCCGGGTCTGGCGTAGTAGCCGTAGTTGTCGGCGCTGTACTCCTGCGCGCGCGACAACGCGGCGCCGAGGACCGGGATGTTCATCCCGACGATCGTCGAGAGCTGTCGCCAGTACGAGGTGTGCCCGGCCGCGATGTGGCCGACCTCGTGCCCGATGATGAACTCGAGCGCCTGTGGGTCCCGGGCGGCGCCGCCCACCTCGAAAAGGTCGGAGTAGACGACGACGAAACGCCGGAACCCATGCCCGGACGCGAACGCGTTGATCGCACCGTTGCCGAGGACGACATAGGCATCGGGCACGTACTCGAGTCCGAAGCGTGCGGCGGCCTCGACGACCATCCGGTGCCCGTCCGGGAACTGGGTCGGCGTCATCTGCACCCCGTTCACCCGCGGCGATGCATAGGTCAGACCGCGGATCACGAAGAGCAGGAGCGGGAACAGCAACGCGCCCAACAACAGCTGGTCGAGCGTGCCCAGCGCGACGAGCAGGATGATCGCCCCGTATCCCACCACCGTCGTGACGATCACCACGACGAGCGCCGGGATCTCCCAGGGGTGGAGACGGGGTCGCGCCGCGTAGTGGGCCGGCCGCAGCCACCGACGGCCCGGGTCGGCCGGAGCGGGTGGCGGCGGGTCGGCGACACCGGGCACGTTCGGGATCGGCGCCCCGGCGGTGGGTGCGCCGCCGTTCGGCTGGTGGGGGATGGGCAGGGGCGTGTCCACGCCCTCAATCTATAGTGGCGCCATGCGTGTCTATCTCGGTGCCGACCATGCCGGATTCGAACTCAAGAACCAGATCGCCGACCATCTCGCGACGGCCGGTCACGAGGTCGTGGACTGTGGAGCCCATGTGATGGATCCCGCCGACGACTATCCGGCGTTCTGCATCGCCGCCGCGGCCCGGACCGTCGCCGACCCCGGCAGCCTGGGAATCGTGCTGGGCGGCAGCGGAAACGGTGAGCAGATCGCCGCCAACAAGGTCCCCGGCGCGCGCTGCGCCCTCGCCTGGAGCGTCGAGACCGCACAGCTCGCCCGGCAGCACAACAACGCGCAGCTGATCGGGATCGGCGGCCGGATGCACAGCACCGAGGAGGCGCTCGCCATCGTCGACGCCTTCCTCGCCACCCCGTGGTCGGAGGAGGCGCGGCACCAGCGCCGCATCGACATCCTCGCCGAGTACGAGCGCACCGGTGAGGCTCCCGAGGTGCCGGGGGCCCCGGCCGAGTAGTCGCGGGCCGAGCCCGTGCCCGAGGGCCACACGCTCCATCGACTCGCGCGCCGGCAGCAGCGTCTCTTCGGCGGGCAGCAAGTTCGTGTCAGCAGCCCGCAGGGACGGTTCGCCGACGGAGCGGCAGAGGTCGACGGATTGACCTTTCACGCCGCCGAGGCGTGGGGCAAGCATCTCGTCCATCGTTATCGAGACGGCCGTGTCGAGCGCCTCGTGCACATCCATCTCGGGCTCTACGGTGCCTTCACCGAACTCACCGTGCCCCTGCCCGAACCCGTGGGTCAGGTTCGACTCCGCATCGAGGGTGAGACGGCCGGCACGGACCTCCGCGGTCCGACCGCCTGTGAGATCTACCACCCCGCCGACCTCGAGACGTTGCTCGCCCGACTCGGGCCGGATCCCCTTCGGCGCGATGCCGACCCCGAGCGGGCGTGGACCGCGATCTCGCGGTCCGCGCGACCCGTCGGCGCTCTCCTCATGGACCAGAAGGTCGTCGCCGGAATCGGCAACGTGTATCGGGCCGAAATCCTGTTCCGGGCGGGCATCGACCCGATGCGTCCCGGAAAGCGTGTTCTCCGTGGCGAATTCGATGCACTCTGGGCCGACCTCGTGGCCCTCATGAAGATCGGGGTGCGGCGTGGGCGCATCCACGTGATACGTCCGGAGGACGACTCCGGGGCGCCGGCGTACGCGCCGAATCGTCCGCGGACATACGTGTACCGGCGGGCCGGCGAGCCGTGCCGGATCTGTGGGACAACGGTCCTGATCGCCGAACTCGAGGGCCGCAAGCTCTATTGGTGCCCGGTCTGCCAGACCTGACAAGTTACTCCCCGGTCGGTGTGGATAGCCGAACCTTAGTAGCATCGTGCGGGACCGTGAGGTCGTTGCTCATGCGAAGGGTCGGGGATGACAAGAGGGGGCAGTGTGACAGTCAGCGAAAGCATCCGGTCTCATGCCGGACTGATCTCGCGGGGTGAGGTGTCTCCACTGAAGGACGTTCCTTTCCACGGCGCCGCCGACGCGCCGATCACCCGACGCGTGCTGGCCGGCGGGGACCTGTTCCCGGAAGCCGAGAAGCGGGTCGTGGCGCACGAGATGCGGGCCGTCTCGGCCGCTTCCCGTGACTACTGCGAACCGCACGTGCACGACTGCCCGGAGATCAACATCCTGCTGTCGCTCGACCGTCTCGTCTACGAGATCACACTCGGGGACGAGGTCTATGAGGTCGAGGCGCCGGCGAGCATCTACATCCCCGCCGGGCTGGTGCACAGCGCCAACGTGATCGAGGGCAGCGGATTCTTCGTGGCGATCATCGAGACCGCCGACTACGTCGCCAAGCCGCCGCCCGCCCAAGCATCCTGACCCGTTCGGCCGGCAGCGGAGGACTCTCAGCGAGCACTCAGCGCTCCTGCGGTCGGTTCTCACCTGCCGTCGCCACCATGGGGGAGGTGCAGCAGAGTGTGGGGGTCCGCGCCGGACAGCCGGGCGGCGCGTCGTCGACGATCACCGTCTTCGTGGTGGGCGGCACAGGGGAGTCCTTCGAGGACGACGCCCGGACCGACGTGTCCGGTCTGCTGGCGGGCGTGGCGGACGAGCTCGACGACCGCTTTGTCTGCCGGTGGGTCGGGTACCCGGCGAGTTACGGGCCCGCGCCGGCTCCGGGCGGCATGAGTTTCGTCGACAGCGTGGCCATCGGAGCGCGCCGACTGCGCGCGGCCATCCACACCTCGACAGGTTCGATCGCACTGGTGGGTTACTCACAGGGTGCCGTGGTCATCCGGACGGCCCTCGCCGACCTGGACGTCGACGGCGCGCCCGACTCGGACCGGATCCTCGGTGTGGGCCTGGTCGCCGATCCGCACCAGCCGCCCGGTGCGGTTCCCGGTTGTCGCGGATGGGGCGTGGCCGGACCGGGAGTCGGTCTACCCGCGGGACTTCCGGTGCGCTGGGTGGGCGCAGCCGAGGACATGATCTGCAACGCGGCTGCCGATTCACTGGTCCGCGACATCGCCGATCTCACCGGGTCGATGACCTTCGCCGGGGTCGGCAGGTGGGGTCGAAGTGCGTGGAAGGTCCTGCGCACCAACGACTTGCAGAATGCGCGCCGTACTTCTGTCCGGCCGGCACAGTGGCGACGCGACCTCGCGCGTCTCACGGCTGCCTGGCGCGAGATCCGGTGGTACCTCCCGCCACGGATACGCATCAGCGGCCTGTGGGTCAGCAATGCCGCCGGCGGACGGCACACGTCCTACCGCAGCGAACCCTACCGGCGTACGTCGGTGACGGATCCCGCGTCGACCGGGTGTCAGGTGATCGCCCGGTGGCTCCAGGTGCAGGCGACCTTCGCGGCCGGGTAGCGACATGACGAGGGGCCGGTCACCTCTGGTGACCGGCCCCTCGTCATGTCTGTTCCGGACTCAGGTGTTCTGGTACTTCGGTCCGATGGTGTTACGCACCACGATCGGGGTGTTGCGGGGCACGTTGTCGTACACCCACTTGCCGTACTCGGTGGTCACGTTGATGCAGCCGTGGCTGACGTTGCTGCGGCCCTGCTGATTGACCGACCAGGGTGCGGCGTGGATGAAGATCCCGTCCCACGACATGCGGGTCGCGTACTCGACGTAGGTGCGGTAGCCCTCTGCGGAGTCCACCGGGACGCCGTACGTGGACGAATCCATGTACATGTCGCGGTACTTCTCCTTGGTGTAGTACACGCCGTGGGGGGTCGGGTTCTTGTCGGACCCCATCGAGATCGGCATCTTCTTGACGACCTCGCCGTTGTGCCACCAGGTGATGGTGTGGGTGTTGTCGTCGGCCAGCGCGATGTAGCCGGTCTCGGTCTTCACGTTCGGGATGGCCGGGTCGGCCGGCTTCTCCTCGGTCGTCGTGGTCGACGACGGCGGCTGCGGGGCCTCGGGGGTGCTCGGCGCCGGCGGTGTCGGCAGGCCGGGAATCGCCGGGATCTCGACCGGCGGCAAGCCGGGGATCACGGTGACCGGTACGGCGTTCGCGACGCCGGGAAGTGCGAGGGCCATCGCCAGGACGCCGAAGACGACAGCCGTGAGGCGTCGAGCCGAGCGGCGACGCGAGGCGCGCGGGGTCGGCACAGGGGAGTTCAACACAGGTCGTACCTTCGGTTCGATGGGTCTTTCCGCGCATCGGCCTGAGCGCTGCACCATCGTTACACAACCGTTGTCATGGGTCCAAGGAGTCGGGCACCCTGAATGACCCCGCGATCGCGAACGGGCGATACGACGTGGCAAAACCCGAGGTGAGCGTGGCTACGCACCTCGTGTGTGACGGTTGTCACATTCGCGAGTCGTGATGGTCTGTCGGCGGCTGGTGCGACTCATCTTCGTCGACGTACCGACGATGTCAACAGGATCGTTTGTCCCAGTGTTACTTGGGCTTTGGGGACCGTTGGGTTTCGGGGTCAGACGGGCTGTGGGTGTTCGGTCCGAAGGTGGCGCGCGGGCTGCGAACACGCTTCGTCCCGGCAGACGAGCATCACATCGACGCGGCCGACGCCCGCCTCGGACTCGGTGACGTCGCGACGGAGGTACAGGGGCGCGCCGCAGGAGCCGCAGCGACGCTGGGTTTTCGTGTGGCTGGAGGACATGGATCAACGGTACGCCACGTGTGGCGTGGATCACAGTCCGGTCTGCCGGCGGTGGCCGTCCGCAGGTGTGTGGTCCGGTCGGGTGACTCTGGCTGGGATTTGAGACATCCCGCGCGAAACCGCAGGTGGCCGAAGGCGAGCGGAGGAACGTCGACCGTGGGGGCGGTGAGCGGTGCCCTCGGAAAGGAGCGCGTTCGCATCCTCGAAACCTCTCCGGCATGAGAGGTGATTCACCGTTAAGGAACCTCGATGACCAGACTCATAGCAACACTAACATTCGCCGCGGCGGCATTCGTCGGAAGCGCTGGACTCGTGGCGGGCGCGGGGCTCGCAGACGCCGAGCCGTGCAAGATGGCGGTCGGCAACGGTCAGTTCGCACCCTGTCCGCCGCCGATCATCTCGACCGGGCCCGGCGATCCATCGGCGCCCGGACATCCCGCCGAGGAGCCGGCCCCGGAGATCGAGTACGAATATGTCCCGCTGCCGTTGCCGTGGGACGCGCCCCCGGAGCCCTGACACGTCGAAGGCCCGGAGGCGTTGCGCCTCCGGGCCCGGTGGAGCGGGTGACGGGAATCGAACCCGCGTAGCTAGTTTGGAAGACTAGGGCTCTACCATTGAGCTACACCCGCGTTGCCTGCGTTGCCGTCGAAATCCGGCGTCGCGTGCGATGAGTGACTGTACCGGCAGGGTGGCCGGAACCCGAAATCGGGGTGGGTCCGAGGGTCGGCAACTGTCGGGCCCCGGGGCATTCATCGCCGCTGTGCGGTACCCGTCGGCGGGCTCGGCCGTGGGGGCACGTACTATCTCTTGTTGGCCCTGATGCGCGGTCGCCCTCCGGGGTCCTCTCGCGTGTTCGGACCCCGGGATGTGGCGCAGCTTGGTAGCGCATCCGCTTTGGGAGCGGAGGGTCGCAGGTTCAAATCCTGTCATCCCGACTTGATCGACGTGGCCAACCGGTCACCCGGTGCACGGCCCGCGAACGACCGAACTTCCACCACCGTAGATATAAGGAGTATTCAGGCGTGAAGAGCACTGTCGAGCAACTCACCCCGACCCGGGTCAAGCTCAACGTCGAGGTCCCGTTCGAGGAGCTGTCGGCAGACTTCGACCGGGCCTACCAGTCGTTGGCCCAGCAGATCCGGATTCCCGGCTTCCGTCCGGGCAAGGCGCCCGCGAAGCTGATCGAGGCCCGCGTCGGGCGCGACTCGATCCTCGCGCAGGTCGTCAACGACGCGATTCCGGTCAAGTACTCCGAGGCCGTCGCCGAGACCGAGACCAAGGCCATCGGCCAGCCCGAGATCGACCTCTCGGAGCTGAAGTACGGCGAGTCGGTGACCTTCACCGCCGAGGTCGACGTCCGCCCGGAGATCACCCTGCCCGACTACTCGACCCTGTCGGTCGAGGTCGACGCGATCGAGGTCGACGAGGCAGCCGTGGACGAGCAGCTCGAAGGACTGCGCGCCCGCTTCGGCACCCTCAAGGGCGTCGAACGCGGTGTGGAGAACGGCGACTTCGTCTCCATCGACCTGGCTGCGACCGTCGACGGCGAGACTGTCGAGGAGGCCACCACCGAGGGCCTGTCCCACGAGGTCGGTTCCGGCCAGCTGATCGACGGGCTCGACGAGGCACTCATCGGCTTGACGGCGGGCGAGGACAAGGAGTTCACGACCAAGCTCGTCGCCGGCGATCATGCCGGTGAGGAGGCGCTGGTGAAGGTGACCGTTCAGTCGGTCAAGGAGCGCGAGCTGCCCGAGGTCGACGACGAGTTCGCCCAGATGGCCAGCGAGTTCGACACCGTCGACGAGCTGCGTGCCAGCCTGGCCGAGCGCGTCGAGCAGTCGGCGAAGCTGGAGCAGGCCAACAAGATCCGCGACGCGGTCCTCGAGAAGCTGCTCGAGACCGTCGAGATCCCCGTGCCGGAGAAGGTCGTCGACGAAGAGGTCGAGGGTCAGCAGCACCAGGTCATCCACGCCCTGGGGCACGATGACGAGCAGGTCGCCAAGTTCCTCGAGGCGCAGGGCAAGACCCGCGAGGAGTGGGACGCGGAGTCCCGCGACGAGGCCGAGAAGTCGGTCAAGCAGCAGCTGCTGCTCGACGCCATCGCCGACCAGCAGGACACCGAGGTCAGCCAGGACGAGCTGACCCAGCAGATCATCTTCACCGCCCAGCGCTATGGCATGCAGCCGCAGGAGTTCATCCAGCAGCTGACACAGGCCAACCAGGTCGGCGCCGTCTATGCCGACGTCCGTCGCGGCAAGTCGCTGGCCGCCATCGTCGGCGACGTGACCGTCACCGACACCAATGGCGCGACCGTCGACACCGCCGAGTTCTTCGGCGGCAAGGACGACGCCGAGGAGTCCGACGCGGAGACGTCCGACACCGACAACTGATCGACTTCGGCCGCGGCGCCGAGTGCCGCACCTGATCCGCGCCATCGCCGGTCCTCGTCCACGAGGACCGGCGATTGCCGTCGGTCCACCATGGCGCACAGATCGTTCACGGTGCCGAAGGTGGTTCTGCTCTCAGCGAAGTGGCGTGTCCTCGGGAGTGCCCGCGGGTCTCGATTGGTTAGTGTCGGTGAGGACGTCATCAGAGAAGTATTCGATGAGCGTGTGCGTCGCCCGCGGGTGACGCACAGGTCATGACAACAAGGCAAAGGTAGGAACCCGTGAGTGAGCCGACCATCCACACACCCACGATGAGTTCGGGTGTGGCTGGGTTGAACCTGACCGATTCGGTGTTCGAGCGTCTGCTGCGCGAGCGCATCATCTTCCTGGGCACCCAGGTCGACGACGACATCGCGAACCGTCTGTGCGCGCAGATCCTGCTGCTCGCGGCCGAGGACCCGCAGAAGGACATCCACCT
Source organism: Gordonia sp. ABKF26 (assembly GCF_041103195.1). Taxonomy (NCBI): domain Bacteria; kingdom Bacillati; phylum Actinomycetota; class Actinomycetes; order Mycobacteriales; family Gordoniaceae; genus Gordonia; species Gordonia sp. ABKF26. The sequence goes on along the minus strand of NZ_JBGCVZ010000003.1, from coordinate 3,739,959 downwards.
CTACATCAATTCGCCCGGTGGGTCGGTGACCGCCGGCATGGCGATCTTCGACACCATGCAGCTCGCCGAATGCGACGTCGCGACCTACGCGATGGGCATGGCGGCGTCGATGGGGCAGTTCCTCCTCGCCTCCGGCACCAAGGGCAAGCGGCACGCACTGCCGCACGCGCGCATCATGATGCACCAGCCGTCCGCGGGTATCGGTGGTACCGCCGCCGACATCGCGATCCAGGCCGAGCAGTTCGCGCTCACCAAGAAGGAGATGAACCGGCTCAACGCCGAGTTCAGCGGTCAGCCGCTCGAGAAGATCGAGGCCGACGCGGACCGTGACAAGTGGTTCACCGCGGAAGAGGCCAAGGAATACGGCTTCGTCGACAAGGTGATCTCGCGTCCGGGTCAGTGAGACCCGGGGTCGATGACCGCGCCTGACAGCCACCGCCGAGCCACCTCTACTCAATGGAGCAACAGATGACCAACTCCCTTTCCCACGACGGCATGCCCGCCGAGGTCGCCGCCGGGATTCCCGCGTCGGCCCTGGCGCTGAAGAACATCGAGGCGCGGTACATCCTGCCGCAGTTCATCGAGCACACGCCGAACGGTCAGCGTCAGTACGACCCGTACGCCAAGCTCTTCGAAGAGCGGATCGTGTTCGTCGGCACCCCGATCGACCAGGTCGTGTCCAACGACGTCATGGCGCAGCTGCTGGTCCTGGAGTCGCAGGATCCCGACCGCGACATCACCATGTACATCAACTCGCCGGGCGGCAGCGTGCCGGACATGCTCGCCATCTACGACACGATGCAGTACGTGCACTGCGACATCGTCACCGTCTGCCTCGGCGAGGCGGCCTCGGCCGCGGCGATCCTCCTCGCCGGCGGAACGCCCGGCAAGCGCGCGGCACTGCCGAACGCCACGGTCCTGATCCACCAGCCGCGTACCGGCGGTGCGTACCAGGGTCAGGTGTCCGACCTCGAGATCCAGGCCGCCGAGATCGAGCGCATCCGCGACCGGCTCGACGAGATCCTGGCCGGCCACACGGGCCAGGACAAGGAGAAGATCCGTAAGGACACCGACCGCGACAACATCCTGACCGCCGCGGCGGCCAAGGAGTACGGGATCATCGACGAGGTCTTCGAGTACCGCAAGAAGTCGATGAAGAAGTAGTCGTCGCAAAAGAAGTAGTTGTGGCAGTACAGAAGTCCCGGTGATTTTCTGCCGCGACATTTGGCCTTATCGGTCGAAGTTCGGGCGGCACGCGGGTACCGTCGGGTTACTGGGCATTCGAGTGTCGATCAAATGACCCATGCCCGGCTGCGTGCGACGCGACGGACAAGACACGACAGTCCGGCAACGAGGAAGTAGGTACAGCGCGAGATGGCACGAATCGGAGACGGCGGCGACCTGCTCAAGTGCTCTTTCTGCGGCAAGAGCCAGAAGCAGGTGAAGAAGCTCATCGCCGGCCCCGGCGTGTACATCTGCGATGAGTGCATCGATCTGTGCAACGAGATCATCGAAGAGGAACTGGCCGAGAACGGCGACGTCAAGCTCGACGAGCTGCCCAAGCCGACGGAAATCCGTGACTTCCTCGAGAAGTACGTCATCGGTCAGGACACGGCCAAGCGGACACTCGCGGTGGCGGTGTACAACCACTACAAGCGGATCCAGGCGGGAGAGAAGAAGGACTCCCGAACGGGCGAGACCGTCGAGCTGATGAAGTCGAACATCCTCATGCTCGGCCCGACCGGGTGCGGCAAGACATACCTGGCGCAGACTCTGGCGAAGATGCTCAACGTGCCGTTCGCGATCGCCGACGCGACCGCCCTCACCGAGGCCGGTTACGTGGGTGAGGATGTGGAGAACATCCTGCTGAAGCTGATCCAGGCCGCCGACTACGACGTCAAGCGGGCCGAGACCGGCATCATCTACATCGACGAGGTCGACAAGATCGCGCGCAAGAGCGAGAACCCGTCGATCACCCGCGATGTGTCGGGTGAAGGTGTGCAGCAGGCACTCCTGAAGATCCTCGAGGGTACGCAGGCGTCGGTGCCGCCGCAGGGCGGGCGCAAGCACCCGCATCAGGAGTTCATCCAGATCGACACGACGAACGTGCTCTTCATCGTCGCCGGCGCATTCGCGGGCCTCGAGAAGATCGTGTCCGAGCGGATCGGCAAGCGCGGCCTCGGCTTCGGCAACGAGGTGGCGAGCAAGGACGAGGTCGACACATCGGATCAGTTCGCCGATGTGATGCCGGAAGACCTGATCAAGTTCGGTCTGATCCCCGAGTTCATCGGACGCCTGCCGGTCGTGGCCTCGGTGACCAACTTGGACAAGGATTCGCTGGTCAGCATCCTCTCCGAGCCGAAGAACGCGCTGGTGAAGCAGTACACCCGGCTGTTCGACATGGACAACGTGGAGCTGGAGTTCACCAAGGATGCACTCGAGGCGGTCGCCGACCAGGCGATCCACCGCGGGACCGGTGCCCGTGGCCTGCGCGCCATCATGGAAGAGGTCCTGCTGCCGGTGATGTACGACATCCCGAGCCGGGACGACGTCGAGAAGGTCGTCGTCACCGGTGAGACCGTCCGGGACAACGTGCTTCCGACGATCGTGCCGCGAAAGGCCTCCAGCGACGAACGTCGCGACAAGAGCGCCTGACCCGCAGCTCACCACTCACCGACGACAAGCGAGCCCCGCCCGGTCCTCCGGGCGGGGCTCGCTGCTGTCGTCTCCGGCTAGGCGGATTCGACCGGTTCGATGCGGATAATCACCGCCTTGGAGACCGGTGTGTTCGACTCCTTGGCAACCGATCCGAGCGGGACCAGCGGGTTGGTCTCGGGGTAGTACGCGGCCGCGTTGCCGCGCGGTGTGTCATACGGGACGACCTCGAAGCCGCGGACCCGTCGTTCCTCGACTCCGGCCTCGCCGTCGAACTCCGAGACGATGTCGACGAGTTGCCCGGCGCGCAGGCCGAGGGACGCGATGTCGTCGGGATTGACCATCACGATGTGGCGGTTGCCGGAGATGCCCCGGTAACGGTCGTCGTGGCCGTAGACGGTGGTGTTGTACTGGTCATGGCTGCGGAGTGTCTGCAGGACGAGGCGGTCGGCCGGGACGTCCACCCATTCGAGGGGATGGACTGCGAAGTTGGCCTTGCCGTTCGGGGTGTCGAACGACCGGGTGTCGCGGGGCGGGTGTGGCAGCACGAAGCCGTCACTCCGGCGGACGCGGATGTTGAAGTCATCGAAGCCGGGTACAACCCGCTCGATCCGGTCGCGGATGCGGTCGTAGTCGCGCTTGAGTTCCTGCCACGGAACCGGGTGATCGGCACCGAGAACGCGGGTCGCCAGGTCGCAGATGATCGCGACCTCACTGCGCAGGTGCGCCGACACCGGCGGCAGCGACCCACGGGACAGGTGCACTGCCGACATCGAGTCCTCGACCGAGACACGTTGTGCCACACCGTCGATGATGTCCCGGTCGGTGCGCCCGAGGGTGGGCAGGATGAGTGCGCGACGACCGGTGACGAGGTGGGATTCGTTGAGTTTGGTGGATACGTGCACGGTGAGTGCGCAGCGCCGCAGGGCGTCGGCGGTGACGTCGGTGTCGGGTGAGGCGGACACGAAATTGCCGCCCATCCCGACGAAGACGCGGACCTTCCCGGCGGCCATCGCGGTGATGGCGGCGACGGTGTCGTACCCGTGCTCGCGTGGGGACGTGATGCCGAACTCGGCGTCCTGAGCAGCGAGGAAGGACTCCGGCATCTTCTCGAAGATCCCCATGGTGCGATCGCCCTGCACATTCGAATGGCCGCGAACGGGGCAGAGGCCGGCGCCGACGCGGCCGATCATGCCGCGCAGGAGCAGCACGTTCGTGCCCTCGGCGATCGTCGCGACGCCGTGGCGGTGCTGGGTCAAGCCCATCGCCCAGCACAGCACGATGCGGCGCGAAGTGGCGACCGTCCGTGCGAGCTCGTCGATCTGGGTGCGGGTCACGCCGGTGACCTCGACGACCCGGTCGAGGTCGACGTCGTCGAGCAGGTCGAGGTACTCCTCGACCCCGGCGCACGACTCGTCGAGGAACTGGTGATCGAAAACCGTTCCGGGGGCGGCTCGTTCGGCGTCACGGAGCAGACGTGCGACGCCGCGGAACAGAGCCATGTCGGACCCGAGCCGGACCTGGAGGAAGTCGTCGGCCAGCTTGGTACCCGCGCCGACGACCCCGCCGACCTTCTGCGGATCCTTGAAACGCATCAGGCCTGCCTCGGGCAGCGGGTTGATCGCCACGATCCGGGCCCCGTTGTGCTTCGCCTTCTCCAGGGTGGCGAGCATTCTCGGGTGATTGGTGCCGGGATTCTGGCCCGCGATGAGGATGAGGTCGGCCGCCTCGAGATCGGGGACGGTGACCGAACCCTTGCCGATGCCGATCGACGCGCCGAGAGCGGCGCCGGAGGACTCGTGGCACATGTTCGAGCAGTCGGGGAGGTTGTTCGTACCCAGGCTTCGGGCGAAGAGCTGGTACAGGAAAGCGGCTTCGTTGCTGGTGCGACCCGACGTGTAGAACACGGCCTCGTCCGGCGAGTCCATCGCGGCGAACTCGTCAGCGATGACCGCGTTGGCCTCGTCCCAGCTCAGCGGGCGGTAGTGGGTGTCACCCGGACCGAGATACATCGGGTGCGCCAGGCGTCCCTGCTGTGAGAGCCAGTAGCCGCTGCGTGTCCGGAGGTCGTCGACGCTGTGGGCGGCGAAGAACTCGGGGGTGACGGCTCGACGCGTGGCCTCCTCGGCGACCGCCTTGGCGCCGTTCTCGCAGAACTCGGCGTGTTTGCGGTGGCCCGGCGTCTCCGGCCAGGCGCAGCCGGGACAATCGAACCCATCACGCTGATTGAGCTTGATCAAGGTCTGTGCCGTCCGGAGCGCGCCCATCTGCTCGACTCCGCGCTTGAGGGCGACCGCGACCGCCGGGACTCCGGCGGCGTAGGACTTCCGGTGCGTGCGCCGGACCTCGTGCGGCTCGTCGACGGGGTGCGTCGCCATCGATTCGGTGTCGTGAGTCTTGCTCATGATGTCCATCTTGCCCCGCCCGTGCGCCAGATCGCGCACACTGGGCACTGTGACTCAACACACGGAATCGGACACATCGGTGATCGCCGCCCTGGTGCTCGCGGGCGGACGCTCGCGGCGTATGGGCAGTGACAAGGCCGCACTGGACTGGGACGGCGAACCGATGCTCGCCCGGGTGGTGCGCGTGGTGTCGCAACGGTGCGATCCGGTGCTGGTCGTCGCGGGTGAGACATCCGCCGCATTCCGCGGCGTCGACGACATCCGGGATCGCGCGGCGCCGGGTATCGATGCGTCGAAGGTGCGCTGGGTGACCGACGAGCAGGAGGGGACGGGCCCGCTCGGGGGTCTCGTCGCGGGTCTGTCCGCCGCTGCCGCCGCGGGCGCCGAGTATGCGTTCGTGTGTGCCACGGACATGCCGCTCATCGCCCCCGAGCTCATCGACGAATTGCGGCTGGGCGTGACCGGGTCGGCTCAGGCGGTCATCGCGCACGACGCGCAGCGGGATCATCCGATGGCGGGCATCTACCGCACGGACGCGGCCGGACTGATCGCCGACATCGTCGCGGGGGGCGAACGGCGGATGCTGGGGGCGATCGAGGCACTCACCACCCACCGTGTCGGAATCTCCGATCCGGACTGGCTCGTCAACGTCAACGCACCCGAGGACCTGCACAGGTTGCGCGTGTCGGCGGGCTAGCGGCGGGCGCGGTCACGCGGACGGGTCCCGGGCGAGGTCCGGCCCGGCGAAAACATAGAATAGCGCCCGTGACATCACCCGACCAGACATCCGCGTTGCCCGAGACAGCGTCGCCCCGGACTGCCGTACCCGAGACCGGGTTGCCCAAGTCCTGGGATCCCGCTGAGCACGAGGCGTCGCTTTACCAGGGCTGGGTGGACGCCGGGTACTTCACCGCGGACGCGGCGAGTGACAAGCCGCCGTTCTCCATAGTGATCCCGCCGCCGAATGTCAACGGCTCCCTGCACATGGGCCACGCCTACGAGCACGTCCTGATGGATGCGCTCTCGCGTCGTCGACGCATGCAGGGCTACGAGGTGCTGTGGCTGCCCGGCATGGACCATGCGGCCATCGCGATGCAGACGATGGTCGAGCGCAAGCTCGCCGCCGAGGGCAAGACGCGTGACGATCTCGGCCGGGAGGCGTTCATCGACCGCGTGTGGGCCGAGAAGGCCGAGATCAGCGGCAACATCGGTGAGCAGATGCGGCGGCTCGGCGACAGCGTCGACTGGTCGCGCGAACGCTTCACGATGGACGAGGGTCTGTCGCGGGCGGTGCACACCGTCTTCAAGAAGATGTTCGACGACGGGCTGATCTACCAGGCCGAACGTCTGGTCAACTGGTCGCCGGTCCTCAAGACCGCCGTCAGCGACATCGAGGTGAGTTACGCCGACGTGGAAGGCGAGCTCGTCAGCTTCCGTTATGGATCGCTCGACGACGCCGAACCCCACATCGTCGTCGCGACGACCCGGTTGGAGACGATGCTCGGCGACACCGCGATCGCGGTTCATCCCGACGACGAGCGTTATGCCCACCTGGTCGGTACCGAGCTGCCGCATCCGTTCGTCGACCGGATGATCCCGATCGTCGCCGACGACTATGTGGACCCCGAATTCGGCAGTGGCGCAGTGAAGATCACTCCTGCGCACGACCCCAACGACTTCGCGCTCGGGCAGCGGCACAACCTCCCGATGCCGACGATCATGGATGAGTCGGCCCGGATCGCCGACACCGGAACCGAATTCGACGGCATGGACCGGTTCGAGGCGCGCGTCAAGGTGCGTGAGGCGCTGGCCGAACAGTGGCGCATCGTCAAGGAGGTGCGTCCGTACCTGCACAGCGTCGGCCACTCCGAGCGCACCGGTGAGCCGATCGAACCGCGGCTGTCGATGCAGTGGTGGGTCGCGGTCGCCACGCTGGCCGCAGCGGCCGGCGACGCGGTGCGCGACGGGTCGACGGTGATCCACCCGACGTCGATGGAGCCGCGCTGGTTCAGCTGGGTCGACGACATGCACGACTGGTGCATCTCGCGTCAGCTGTGGTGGGGTCACCGGATTCCGATCTGGTACGGACCCGACGGCGACGTGGTGTGCGTCGGACCCGACGAGCAGGCCCCCGAGGGTTATGTGCAGGAGACCGACGTCCTGGACACCTGGTTCTCCTCCGGGCTGTGGCCGTTCTCGACCATGGGCTGGCCCGACCAGACCGCGGATCTCGAGAAGTTCTATCCGACCTCGGTTCTCGTCACCGGGTACGACATCCTGTTCTTCTGGGTGGCCCGCATGATGATGTTCGGCACCTATGTCGGCAAGGATCTGGGGCCGGGCAACGAGATCCCGTTCCACAACCTGTTCCTGCACGGGCTGGTGCGCGACGAACACGGTCGCAAGATGTCGAAGTCCAAGGGCAACGGCATCGACCCGCTCGACTGGGTGGAGCGCTTCGGCGCCGACGCCCTGCGCTTCACGCTCGCCCGCGGTGCCAATCCCGGCTCGGACATCTCGGTCGGTGAGGACCACGCCCAGTCGTCGCGCAACTTCGCGACGAAGCTCTACAACGCCACCAAGTTCGCGCTGATGAACGGCGCGAAGCTCGGTGAACTGCCCGATGCCGAGGCGCTGACCGACGCCGACCGGTGGATTCTCGGCCGCCTGGACGAGGTGCTCGCCGAGATCGACGCCGGATTCGAGTCCTACGAGTTCTCCAAGGCCTGCGAGGCGCTCTACCACTTCGCGTGGGACGAGGTGTGTGACTGGTACCTCGAACTGGCGAAGGTGCAGATCGCCGAGAACGACGAGAAGCGTTCGGAGGCAACCGCTCTCGTTCTCGGCGCGGTCCTCGACCCGCTGCTGCGGGCGTTGTCGCCGGTGATGCCGTTCGTCACCGAGGTGCTCTGGAAGGCACTCACCGGGGGCGAATCGCTGGTGATCGCGCCGTGGCCGACCACCTCCGGACGTGACTGGTCGTCGGATTCGGCAGCCCGCGTGGACGATCTGCAACGGTTGATCACCGAGGTCCGGCGTTTTCGCAGCGACCAGGGTCTGCGTCCCGGCCAGCGCGTCGCCGTGCAATTCGACGGGCTCGGCGAAGCCGGGCTCGAACCGCTGCTGCCGTACGTGACCTCGTTGGCGCGCCTCGACCCGGCCGGCCCCGGTTTCGGTGCCACCGCGACCATCGAGGTCCGCCTCAGCGTCGCGACGGTGGTCGTCGCGATCGACACCTCGGGCACCGTCGACGTCGAAGCCGAACGCAAGCGGCTCACCAAGGACCTGGCGGTCGCCGAGAAGGAACTGTCGACGACGTCGGCGAAACTGGGCAACGAGCAGTTCTTGTCCAAGGCTCCCGACCACGTGGTCGCCAAGATCCGGGATCGTCAACGGATCGCGACCGAAGAGGTCGAACGGCTGAGCGCGAAGCTGGCGAGTCTGGCCGGCGCGTGAGCGACGACACCGGTTTTCCCGAAGAGGATCCCGCCGTCCTGGGAATGGATGCGGCGGGCGACCCCCTGGGTCTGTCCGCGATCCTGGGAGAGGACGAACCGGATCCGGATGCCGAGCCGGCTCGGTTGCGCGTCACCGACAGCGCCGACGATCTCGCCGAACTCGCCGAGGTCGAGGCCGAACTCGACACCCGGTGGCCCGAGACGAAGATCGAGCCGTCGCTGACCCGCATCGCCACGCTCATGGACCTGCTCGGTTCTCCGCAGCACGGGTACCCGGCGATCCACATCGCCGGGACGAACGGCAAGACATCGGTCACCCGCATGGTCGATGCCCTGCTGTCGGCGTTGCACCGGCGCACCGGACGGATCACGAGTCCGCACCTGCAACGCGTCACCGAGCGGATCTCGGTGGACGGCAAGCCCATTGCGGCCCGCACGTACATCGACACCTATCGGGAACTCGAGCCGTACATCACCATGGTCGACGATTCGTCGACCGCCGCGGGTGGGCCGCGGATGAGCAAGTTCGAGGTCTTGACCGCGATGGCGTACGCGGTGTTCGCCGAGGCGCCGGTCGACGTGGCCGTCGTCGAGACCGGTATGGGCGGACGCTGGGACGCGACCAACGTCATCGACGGCACGGTCTCGGTCATCACGCCGATCGCGATGGATCACGCGGACTATCTCGGCGACACCCTGACCGCGATCGCGGGGGAGAAGGCCGGAATCATCAAGGCTGCCGAACCCGATGCCGCCGGAACCGTCGACCCCGTCACGGTGATCGCCGAACAGAGCCCCGAGGTCATGGACGTGCTGCTGCGCGCGGCCGTCGACGCGGGCACCATCGTCGCCCGCCAGGGTTCGGAGTTCGCGGTCCTCGATGTGGGCATCGCGGTGGGCGGACAGATGCTGACCATCCAGGGGCTCGGCGGTGTCTACGACGAGATCTTCGTGCCGTTGCACGGCGCGCACCAGGCGGCGAACGCCGCGCTGGCCCTCGCGGCGGTGGAGGCGTTCTTCGGTGCGGGTGCCGATCGGCAACTCGACATCGATGCCGTCCGTGCGGGTTTCGCGACGGTCGACAACCCCGGGCGGCTCGAGCGGTTGCGCAGCGCGCCGACGGTGTTCGCCGACGCGGCACACAACCCGCACGGAGCGGCCGCACTGGCGCAGGCCCTGGCCGAGGAATTCGACTTCCGCCGTCTCGTCGGCGTGGTCGGCGTGCTCGGCGACAAAGACGCCCGCGGGGTCCTCGAGGCCCTGGAGCCGGTGCTCGACGCGGTCGTCGTCACCGACAACGGATCACCGCGCGCCCTCGACCCCGAGACGCTCGCGGAGTACGCGCGCGAGGTGTTCGGTGAGGACCGCGTCGTCGTCAAACCCTTCCTGCCCGACGCCGTCGAAGAGGCCATCGCCCTGGCCGAGGAAGCCGACGGGGAGCGTGTGTCGGGCGCGGGCGTGGTCATCACCGGGTCCGTCGTGACCGCAGGCGCCGCGCGAACCCTTTTCGGGAAGGAACCTTCATGACCACCCGGTACACCCCACCCACGAACGATCCGTGGAAGGGGCTGCGCGGCGTGATGGCCGGCACGATGATCCTCGAAGTGATCGTCATGATCCTGGCTTTCCCGATCGTGTGGCGCCTGGGCGATGGGCTGACCTGGTTGTCCGGTGGTTATCTCACGGTGGTCGTCATCGCGATGATCGTCGCCGCGGGGATGCAGGCCAGGCCGTATGCCATCAACCTCGACCTCGGCTTGCAGATCGTCGTGATCGCCGGCGGGGTCTTCCACTGGTCGATCGCGGTGGTGGGCGTCGTCTTCGGGTCGGTCTGGCTCTACATCCGCTACATCAAGGGCGATGTCGAGAAACGCGTCGAGCGCGGAATGCTGCCCGGCCAGGAACCGATCGACTAGCGGGAACGGTTCGGCACCGTCCGCATGGGCGCCTGACCAGCCGTGTTCGCGGTGCTCAGTACGGGCTTTGGTGGCCGCAAGAGCTGTGGCCGGACCGTTACCGCCGAACCGGGGCGGCCCGGCGGGTCGGCTGCAACAATGGCCCAAGCCGCGGGGGCGACAGGTCGTTCCTCGCAGCCTGTCGAACCACTTCCCGCTATACCCGATGTGAGGACATACGTGCAGTTCCAGCTCTCCCGGACCGTCATCTCCGACCGCACCCGCCGCTCCGCGTTGCCCGCGGTTCTGCTCGCCGCCGCGGCACTCGCGCTGACCGTCCCGGCGACGGCCGCCGCCGCGCCCGAGGACGAACAGGCCCCGCTCGCGATCGTGAACCTCACGGGTGCGCCGGAAGCCGGTGCGCCGGTTCCGGTCGGGCCGGGGGAGTACAGCTACGTCGCCACGCACGCGATCACCGAGCGTGCCGCGTCGATGAAGGCGCCCGAGGCGATCGCCGGCCTGCCGGTACCCACTCAGTACCGGCCCGCGAATCTCGGTCTGGCGCAACAGTTCGACCTCGCGTTGGCCGGGGCTCTCGCCTCACCGGGCGGTTGCATCCAGGTGGTCGTCGATCCGCGGTCCCGAACCGGCAGCCTGTTCAATTACGGTTTCTTCCCGGTCGCGGGTGAGTACTGCTCCTGACCGGTGCGGAAGCGTCACCGGTCGATAGGGTGTCAGTCGTGACTGAACGCACTCTCGTACTCATCAAGCCGGACGGCGTCGAACGCGGCCTCGTCGGCGACATCATCAGCCGTATCGAGCGCAAGGGACTGACCCTGGTGGCACTCGAGCTCAAGACCGCGGACGACGCGGTCGCCCGCGGGCACTACGCCGAGCACGAGGGAAAACCGTTCTATCCCTCGCTGCTCGAGTTCATCACCTCGGGTCCGCTGGTCGCGGCGGTCCTCGAGGGGGACCGCGCGGTGGCGGCGTTCCGGCAGATCGCCGGCGGCACCGATCCGGTGGAGAAGGCCGTGCCCGGAACCATCCGTGCCGACTTCGCCCTCAACACTCAGTACAACCTGGTCCACGGGTCCGATTCGCCCGAATCGGCGGAGCGTGAGATCGCGCTCTGGTTCCCCGGTCTCACGGGCTGAAACAGGTTCGTCAGCTCGACGCGCGCCGTCAAACGCTCATCCTTTGCGGTCATCCGACCGCGGTGTGGGATACTTGTGCAGTTATCGCCGACACACTTTGTCGACGGCAACCGGATGACGCGCCCTGGTTCCGGCGCGTCGCGGTGCGTCACCGACGCATCGCGACGCCACGGAACCGCAGCTGACCCCACCGAGTTCGCACTGCTGCCAGCAGCCGAACACTCAGGTTCTCCTGTGCCCGGTGGCGTGGAAGGCGTCCGGGGATGCGGTCATCGACACAGCAAGAGCGTCGTCGGGTGACCCGCAGATCGGGTCGTCGCAACGACGCGCAGACCACACAACACCGGTCCGATCAGGTCCGGGACACAGAGCAGACCCTCGCGTGGCCGCGTCAGCCCGACGCGCCCGGGGGTTCGAGGAGACTGAGTGACCGACAACGGGTCGCCGGCTGACGCGAACGCAGCGTCGGAATCGGCGGAGGAATTTCCCAGCAAACTTCGTGTGCACGCCCTGGCGCGCTTCTTGGGCCTGACGAGCCGACAGGTGCTGGCTCACCTGGCGAGCCTCGGTGTGCAGACTCGCAGCCCGCAGTCCAGCGTCGAACGCGACCTGGCGAAAGCCGTGGCCGACCGGGTGCGCGCCGGGGTCGACGAGACCGCGGCGACGCCGGCGCAGACCCCGCCGGCCGCAGACGGCCCGGCGGAGGCTCCGGCGGCGGAGTCCTCGCCGGCCCAGGCCGAAACAGCCGAGGCCCGATCTGGCCGGGCCGAATCAGCCCAGGTGGAAACAACCGAGACCGGTTCAGCCGCTCCGGTGCCGGTCGCGGTCGAGGAGACCGAGACCGAACCGATCCCGTCGCCGACGGAGACGTCGGCGGACGAGGCCGGCCCGACGCCGGCAGCGGAGGCCCCGACACTGTTCTCGGCGGCGTCGGCGCAGTACAACGCGCCGGTGGCGCCGTCAGCAGGCGAGGCCGAGCCATCTGCCGGCGTGCAACCGCTGTTCTTGCAGCCGCAGGCCCCGGCCGACAAGCCCCGCTCCGCCCGGTCCGGGCGCGCGAAGGCCAAGGCCGACGCGAATGCCCCTGCGCCGACCACCGGTGACGAGTCGGCCGGCGCCACGACCTCCGAGGCCCCGACCTCCCAAGCCGCGACAACCGAGGCAGAGACAACCGACGCCGCGACACCCGAGGCCGCGACACCCGAATCCGGGGCAGGCGGAGCGGCGGACCGGCCGGTGGTCGACGAGTCGAAGGCCGACGACGCCGGCGATTCGAACGCCACCGATTCGAATGCCGAAGACTCGAACGCCGAGGATTCGAACGCCGAGGATTCGAACGACGACGATTCTGCCGACGATTCGGGTTCGGGTCGGAGCCGCCGCCGTCGTCGTGGGCGTCGTGGTCGCGGACGCGGTCGAGGCGACCAGGGTGGAGACGGCGAGTCCGACTCCGACGAGTCGGATGCCGACGACTCCGCCGGTACCGACGCGTCGAGCGACGACGCGACCCGTGATTCCGACAGCACCGCCGGTGAGACGGACTCCGAGGACAGCTCGTCCGAGGACGAGTCGGCCGACGAGTCACGCTCGGATGAGGGCCGCCCGTCGGGGAAGCGCACACGGCGCCGCAGTCGCAGGTCGGGTTCGGACAAATCAGCCGACGCCGAGTCCGCCGGTGCATCGAGCGGCCGCGCCGACGAGGCCGGCGACGACGCCGACACCGGCGATGATGACGGTGACGACGCGTCCGGCGACGATGACAACGGCGATTCGTCGTCGACCCGCCGCCGGCGCCGGCGGCGCCGCCGCAAGGGCGGGGGCGAGGCCGACGAGGCGTCTCCCGACGATCCGCCGAACACGGTGGTGCACGAGCGTGAGCCGCGCAGCAAGCGGGCCCGCGACGAGGTGCAGGGCATCTCGGGCTCGACCCGCCTGGAGGCCAAGCGTCAGCGTCGTCGCGACGGCCGCGATGCCGGTCGCCGTCGGCCGCCGATCCTGACCGAGTCGGAGTTCCTCGCGCGCCGCGAAGCGGTCGACCGTGTCATGGTCGTCCGGGAACGCAGCGCCAACAGTCGCATCTCCGGCAACGACGGGCACGAACACGCCGCGGTCGAGGACTACACCCAGGTCGCGGTCCTCGAGGACGGCGTCCTCGTCGAACACTTCGTCACCACCGCGACGTCGTCGTCGATGGTCGGCAACATCTACCTCGGTCGGGTTCAGAACGTCCTGCCGGGCATGGAAGCCGCGTTCGTCGACATCGGCCGCGGACGCAACGGCGTGTTGTACGCGGGCGAGGTCAACTGGGACGCCGCCGGACTCGACGGCGGTTCGCGCAAGATCGAACAGGCACTCAAGCCGGGCGACAATGTCCTCGTCCAGGTCAGCAAGGACCCGGTCGGGCACAAGGGCGCTCGTCTGACCACCCAGATCTCCCTCGCCGGTCGCTACCTGGTGTATGTGCCCGGTGGTTCGTCGACCGGGATCAGCCGCAAGCTGCCCGACGTCGAACGCAAGCGTCTCAAGCAGATCCTGGCCAAACTCGTCCCCGACGAGGCCGGCGTCATCATCCGCACCGCCTCGGAGGGGGTCAGCGCCGAGGAACTCGGAGCCGACATCGCACGCCTCGAGTCGCAGTGGAAGACAATCGACGAGGCGGTCGCACAGGCCAAGAAGGGCGGGTCGTCGAACCCCAAACCGCTGTACGAGGAGCCCGATCTCCTGGTGCGAGTGGTCCGCGACCTGTTCAACGAGGACTTCAAGAAGCTCGTCGTCGAGGGCGACAAGGCCTGGAACCTGGTCGAGGGCTACGTCAGCTCGGTGGCGTCGGACCTGATGGAGCGTGTCGAGAAGTTCGACAAGCCGCACGCCGACGCGCCGGATTCGTTCGTGGTGCATCGCATCGACGAGCAGCTCGCGAAGGCGCTCGACCGCAAGGTGTGGCTGCCGTCCGGCGGCACGCTGATCATCGAGCACACCGAGGCGATGACCGTCGTCGACGTGAACACCGGCAAGTTCACCGGCTCGGGGGGCAACCTCGAGGAGACGGTGACGCGCAACAACCTCGAGGCCGCCGAGGAGATCGTGCGCCAGATGCGGCTGCGCGACATCGGCGGCATGATCATCGTCGACTTCATCGACATGGTCCTCGAGTCCAACCGGGATCTGGTGCTGCGCAGGCTCACCGAGGCCCTCGCCCGTGATCGCACCCGCCACCAGGTCTCCGAGGTGACCTCGCTCGGTCTCGTCCAGATGACCCGCAAGCGCCTGGGAACGGGTCTGCTCGAAGCCTTCTCGACCACCTGCACGGCGTGCAGCGGCCGGGGCATCATCGTGCACGCGAATCCCGTCGAGGTGAAGACCGAGGACTCCTCGCGGGGGGAGGGCTCGGGCTCGAAGCGGTCGCGTCGCGGCAAGAAGAAGGCCGACGCACAGCCGGAGGCCGCTCCGGCGGTCGCGCCGGCCCACAAGCCCGCCGAGCATCCGATGTTCCGGGCGATGGCCGCGCACTCCCACGACGACGAGCACGCCGAGGACAACGGCGGAGATCAGCCGGACCGTGACACGCCGCAAGGTTTCGGCGGGGACGCGGCACCGGGCGTCGACGCGCCGGCCGGGCAGCCGGTCACCGACGCCGAGTCGGACGCAGCTGCGGACAGCTCGACTCCGGCCGCCGACACCTCCGCGGAGCCGGTCGGGGCACAACCAGTCGAGGCGGAAGCGGACACGACCGAACGGGAAGCGCCGGAACCGGCGGCTGCCGGGACCGCCGCATCCGACGGTCAGGCGCAGGCGCGACGACGGCGTCGGGTCGTCCGTCGTCCGGCCCAGACGACCACGGCACCCGAGAACGTGGTGATGACCGCGGTGGACGTGGTCCCGGACACACCGCTGACGACCTCGGGGCCGGTCTCCTCCGGAACTCCGGAGACGGCGGTCGCGGTCCGGCGCCGACCGCGTAAACGCGGCGCCGGGCGTCCCGCGGGACCACCGCCGGCCGACGACTGAGGGGCGGTGGCCGGACGGTGACGGGCCGGCGTCGGGTGAGTTTGACCCGACCGCCGACATTCCCGTAACCTTGGAAAGTCGCCTCCCGCGGAGGGTCTGCGCTGTTCTGCCCGCTTCGGCACAGCAACGGTGCGAATCCCGTCGGCAGGCCCTCTGGTGCGAACCGCAGCTTCCCGGCCACGTGACTGGGTGCCCTGCGGCCCGCCCCGGCACGCACAACACAAACGCCCCAGGAGCGCCCGCGCCCCGAGGGTCCGAGTAGACGAGTAAGAGGAATACTTCGATGGCAACGTACGCGATCGTCAAGACCGGCGGAAAGCAGTACAAGGTCGCTGAGGGCGACACTGTGAAGGTCGAGAAGATCGACGGAGAGATCGGCAGCACGGTGAGTCTGCCGGTCGCGTTGGTCGTCGACGGGTCGAATCTGACCACCGATGCCGACAAGCTGGCCAAGATCTCGGTCACCGGCGAGGTCGTCGACCACGTCAAGGGCCCCAAGATCCGCATCCACAAGTTCAAGAACAAGACCGGCTACCACAAGCGCCAGGGTCACCGTCAGAAGCTGACGGTCCTCAAGGTCACCGGCATCAAGTAGTTCGACCCGCTTCGAGAAGACCTCAGGAGGACTGACACATGGCACACAAGAAGGGCGCGTCCAGCTCGCGCAACGGTCGCGATTCCAACGCCCAGCGACTCGGCGTGAAGCGCTTCGGCGGCCAGCAGGTGAGCGCAGGCGAGATCCTGGTCCGCCAGCGCGGCACCAAGTTCCACCCCGGCGTCAACGTGGGTCGCGGTGGCGACGACACCCTGTTCGCGCTGGCCGCGGGCGCGGTGGAGTTCGGCTCCAAGCGTGGCCGCAAGACGGTCAACATCGTCCCGGAAACCGCTTCGGTCTGACCTGAGCAACCGGCACGACACAGCTCTACACAGGGCGGGCAGGGTCATCGCGTACCCCGCCCGCCCTGTTCTTTTTTGACGGAAGAAGGATTTCGATGTCTCGGTTCGTCGACCGCGTGACCATTCACGTCGCCGCGGGGAACGGCGGCCACGGCTGCGCGTCGGTCCATCGCGAGAAGTTCAAGCCTCTCGGCGGACCGGACGGCGGCAACGGCGGCAACGGCGGCTCGGTGCGCCTCGTCGTCGACCCCCAGGTGCACACCCTGCTCGACTTCCACTTCCACCCGCACGCCAAGGCGTCGAACGGCAAGCCCGGGGCCGGCGACAACCGTGACGGTGCCACCGGAGGCGACCTCGTCCTCAAGGTGCCCGACGGCACGGTCGTCCTCGACGAGCGCGGCACGATCCTCGCCGACCTGGTCGGGGAGGGTGCGGTCTTCGAAGCCGCGCAGGGCGGTCGGGGCGGACTGGGGAATGCGGCGCTCGCGTCGAAGGCCCGCAAGGCCCCCGGCTTCGCCTTGCTGGGGGAGGAGGGCCAACAGCGTTCGCTCGTCCTCGAACTCAAGTCCGTGGCCGATGTCGGCCTCGTGGGGTTCCCCTCGGCGGGCAAGTCCTCGCTCGTGTCGGTGCTCTCGGCCGCGAAACCGAAGATCGCGGATTACCCCTTCACCACGCTCGTCCCGAACCTCGGGGTCGTGCAGACCGCCGGCGACGTCTTCACGATTGCCGACGTCCCCGGTCTGATCCCGGGCGCCTCGACCGGCCGCGGGCTCGGACTGGAGTTCCTCCGACACCTCGAGCGCTGCGCGGTGCTCGCGCACGTCGTCGATTGCGCCACACTGGAACCCGGGCGTGACCCGATCTCCGACATCGATGCGCTGGAGGCCGAGCTGGCCGCCTACGTCCCGGCACTCGACGACGATCACGGACTCGGCGACCTCGCCTCTCGCCCGCGTGTGGTGATCCTCAACAAGCTGGACGTACCCGACGCCGCCGAGCTCGCCGATCTGATCGAACCCGAACTGGCCGAACGCGGTTGGCCGGTGTTCCGGATCTCGGCGGTCGCCCACGAAGGTCTGCGCGAGCTCACCTTCGCACTGGCACGCATGGTGCGCGAGTACCGGGAGTCCCAGCCCGCCAAGGTCGCCCGGCGTGCGATCATCCGGCCCAAGGCCGTCGACGACACGGGCTTCACGATCGAGGCCGATCCCGACAACGAGGGCGGGTTCATCGTCCGCGGCGCACGCCCGGAACGCTGGATCGCGCAGACCCAGTTCGACAACGACGAGGCCGTGGGCTACCTGGCCGACCGGCTCAACCGTCTCGGCGTCGAAGACGAACTGGTGAAGCGGGGTGCGCAACCGGGTGCGCCCGTCACCATCGGTGCGGTCACGTTCGACTGGGAGCCGTCGACGCCCATGGGCGACGACGTCCCGATCACCGGCCGCGGCACCGACATCCGCCTCGACCGCTCCGATCGCGTGGGGGCCGCCGAACGCAAGCAGGCCCGACGCCTGCGGCGCGGCCTGCCGGACGAGGACGGCGGGGAGCGGGACCTCCCGTGACCGCCGGCTCCGTCGATCGGCTCCACGACGGATCGGTGCGCGACCGGATCGCCCACGCGCGCAGCGTGGTCGTGAAGATCGGGTCGTCGGCGCTGACAGACCTCACCGAGGGACTCGACCGCAACCGACTCGACGCCCTGGCCGACGCCCTCGAGGCCCGGATGCGGGCCGGGTCGGATGTGATCGTCGTGTCCTCGGGGGCCATCGGCGCCGGGATCGCACCCCTCGGCCTCAAGCGACGGCCCACTGATCTGGCCACCAAGCAGGCGGCGGCCAGCGTCGGGCAGCTGGCCCTCGCGCACGCGTGGGGTACCTCGTTCGCTCGGTACGGCCGCACGGTCGGTCAGGTCCTGCTCACCGCCGACGACATCTCCAACCGCAGTCATCACGCGAATGCGCAACGGACGCTTGACCGTCTGCGTTCGCTCGGCGCCGTCGCGGTGGTCAACGAGAACGACACCGTGGCCACCAACGAGATCCGCTTCGGCGACAACGACCGCCTCGCCGCGCTTGTCGCCCATCTGTCGGGAGCCGATGCACTCATCCTGCTCTCCGATGTCGACGGCCTGTACGACGGCGATCCGCGCAAGGTCGACGTCGACGGACGGCGTGCCCGGCTGATCCCGGAGGTCAACGGCCCCGAGGATCTCGACGGGGTGATCGCCGGATCCGGCGGCGCGCTGGGCACCGGCGGCATGGCGTCCAAGCTGGCCGCCGCACGGTTGTCGGCCGATGCCGGCGTGCCCGTGCTGCTGGCGGCCGCCTCGTCGGCGGCTCAGGCGCTGGCCGACGCCTCGGTGGGGACGGTGTTCGCCGCGCGACCCGAGCGACTGTCCGCCCGGCGCTTCTGGGTGCGTCATGCCGCCGACGCGCGGGGCCGGATCGCGCTCGACGACGGAGCGGTCGATGCGGTGTCGCGCAAACGGCGTTCCCTGCTCGCCGCGGGCATCGTCGGGGTGACGGGCAGGTTCTTCGAGGGCGACGTCGTCGAACTCGTCGACCGATACGACACCGTTCGGGCCAGGGGAGTCGCGGCCTACGGTGTCGACGACGTGACGTCGATGGTCGGTCGTTCCACGCGCGACCTCCCGCCCGAGCTGCAGCGTCCGGTGGTCCACGCGGACGATCTGGTGGTCGTCTCGCGCTGAGCTGTCGCTCGGATGTCAGAAGGTCGCCAGCGCCGGGAGAACGAAGCCGGCCTCGTGATCGATCTTCAGGGTCGAGATCTCATCGGCACGCGTCACTCCCCGGTTGACGATGATGAGCGGCTTGCCGGCGCGGTGTGCCCGCCGGGCGAACCGCAGACCGGACATGACGGTGAGTGACGATCCGACGACCACCAGGGCGTCGGCATCGTCGACCACCGAATATGACTCGTCCACAACGTCTTTGGCGACGGTCTCGCCGAAGTAGACGATGTCGGGCTTGAGGATGCCGCCACAGTTCGGGCAGTCGATCATCACGAAGTCCGACGTGTCCGACAGGGTGGCATCGGCATCGGGGGCGACCTCGATGGCCCCGCGCCCGCGGACCCGCCGGGCGAACTCGATGTTGACCTCCTCGAGGAGTTCGGCGAGGCGGTGCCGCGAGATCCGCCAGTCGCAGTCGAGGCAGCGGACTCGTCCGTAACACCCGTGCAGCTCGATGACCCCGCGTGTGCCGGCCTTGGTGTGCAGCATGTCGACGTTCTGCGTCAGGACCCGGGAGAGCCACCCGCGCTGCTGTAGCCCCGTCAGTGCGAGATGAGCGCGGTTGGGGACCGCGGCGTCCATGTGCCGCCAGCCGAGGTGATTGCGGGCCCAGTAGTGGCGGCGGAAGTCGGCGGAGGACAGGAACATCTCGAGGGTCATCGGCGTGCGCGGCGGCGACCCGGGGCTCCGGTAGTCGGGAATACCGGAATCGGTGGAGATGCCCGCTCCGGTGAGCACCGCGAAACGGCGCCCGGCGAGGATGTCGGCGGCCAGCGCGATCCGGTCCGCGACGTCGTCGTCGAGCGGGGTGTGCTCGGCCGGGGTGGAGCCGAGCTGGAGACGAGTACGCACTCTCGCCAGGATAGGCCGGTCTCAGATCTCCTCGATGCGGTCCGCCGTGGCCGTGGTCTGCGCGATGAACCACTGTTCCCATCGGGCCGCGGTCCAGCCGCGCTCCCGCGTGAGGCGGAGCCACAGGGTTCTCGAGGCGAGCATCCACATCGAGTCCACGGTGTGGTCGTCCGGCTCCCGGTCGAGGACGAGTGTGAGGGCAAAGCGGACCTCGTGCCAGCGGGTCTGCTCGCGTGCACTGCGAAGCGCCGCCGCGTCGCCGTCGGTGACCGCGGCTTCGTCGAGAACGTGCTGGATGGCCGCCGATCGGAGGTGCGCGTCGCGCAACCACGAGGCCGCCGCGCGAATGCGAGCGTGCCGGTCGCCGCGTCCCATGGCCTGGTAGTCGGCACTGTCGCGAACCGGGACGTCCTCGTCTCGTCGCAGGGCCGAGACGATGCAGGCGTCGAGCAGGTCGAGCTTGTTGTCGAACTGTCGGTAGACGGTCGGTCGGGTGAGTCCCGCGCGGGTCGCCACCCCCGACATCGTCGTCGCCACCCACCCGTCTTCGCAGAACATCTCGGTGGCGGTCTCGAGGACCAGGGCGCGGTTGTCGCGGGCTCGCTCCGCGCGAACTTCCGATGAGTAGGTCCTGGCCACGTCGACGAGTCTAGACATAATTGAAGATACACTGTGTAATGTGAATTAAAGGGTGGTCCGACTCGAGTGCCACCTCGTCAGGCAGGGAGCACCGATGGACGACTTCTTCGTACCGACGACGCTGGGGCGTCTGCACGTCCGTGCTGTGGGCAACGGGCCCCCGGCGGTGCTGTGGCACAGCATGTTCGTCGACTCGGCGGCCTGGGATCGTGTCGTCCCGGGCCTGGCGGCACACCGGCGTCTGTTCATCGTCGATGCGCCCTGGTGCGGGGAGAGTGACAAGTCGGCCGAGCCCGCCGACATCGCCGCGTGTGCGGACGCCGCGGTCGAGATAGTCGCGACCGTTCGCGACCTCACCGGTTCGGCCGCGGTGGACTGGGTCGGCAACGCCTGGGGTGGGCACGTCGGCCTGCATCTCGCCGCGGTCGAACCCACACTCGTCACCACGCTGGTGGCGATGAGTGCGCCGACGGGTCCGATCGAACGCGACCTACGACGACGGATTCGGCTCCTGCTGCCGATCTATCGGGTGATCGGCGCACGCGGCCCGGTGTGGTCGGCCATCGTGGCGACGTTGTTCACCGACGACACACGTCGAGACGATCCCGAGGCGATCGACCTGCTGCGGCGCTCGCTACGGGTCTCCGGACGGTCGATGATCCGGGCCGTCCGCACCGCCATTCTCCACCGCACCGACCTGACCTGGGCGGCCGAGGCGATCACCTGTCCGGTGCTGTTCGTGACGACCGATGATCGAGGGGAGTGGACTCCCGAGGAGGCGAGGTCGGTGGCGCGCACAATGCATGATGCGCGCGAGATCACCGTTCGCGGGGCCCGGGTGATCCCGTCGGTCGAGCAGGCGGCTCAGACGGTCGACGCGGTGCTGGCCTTCTGGGAGGCGATAGAACGACAATCGCCACCTCCGAGGGCAGTCGCGACAGACATCTGAGCGACTGCCACGCGGGGTGGCGATTGTTGGGGGGCTTGTGTCAGCAGATCAGGAGGACACGGCCTCGTCGGCGTGCTTGCCGGTCGGTTGCGGCACGGCCACCAGCGGATACACGCCGTTCTCGTCATGCACCTCGGTGCCGACGACCGGCGGGTTGAACACGCACAGCATGCGCATCTGCGTGTCGGCGGTCACCGTGTGGCGCTCGTGTCCGTTGAGCAGGTACATGGTGCCGGGCGCCAGGGGATAGGTCTCGCCCGTCTCACGATCGAGCAGGTTGCCGGTGCCCTCGACGAGCCAGACCGCCTCGACGTGATTGGCGTAGTGGAATTCGTTCACCGAACCGGCCTTGATGGTGGTCTCGTGGAACGAGAAGCCCACCTGGTCGCCGCCGAGCACGATGCGCTTGGAGACCCAGTTTCCCTTCGGGTCGGCGACCTCGCGTTCGGTACCGGTGATCTCTTCTGTGGTGCGGACGATCATCCGATCACCTCCTTGACTGCGTCGGACAGGATGGTCAGGCCACGGTCGAGATCCTCGCGGGAGATGGTCAGTGGCGGGAGCAGCTTGACGACCTCGTCGGACGGACCCGACGTCTCGGCCAGGAGCCCCGCGCCGAAGGCCTGCGCGCAGACCTTGCCGGCGGCGGTGTGGTCGTCGAAGGCGAGTCCGCGCACCATGCCGCGACCGCGGGTGGAGATGCCGTCGTAGCGGCTGCACAGGTCGGTGAAGACCTCGTGGATCCGCTCACCCTTGGCATGGATGTCGCGGGTCAGCGCGTCATCGGCCCAGTAGGTCTCGATGGCCTTGGCGGCGGTGACGAACGCGGGATTGTTGCCGCGGAAGGTCCCGTTGTGCTCGCCGGGGGTCCACACGTCGAGCTCGGGCTTGAACAGGGTCAGCGCGAACGGCAGGCCGTAACCGCTGATCGACTTCGACAGCGTGACGATGTCGGGCTTGATGCCGGCTTCCTCGAACGAGAAGAACTCGCCGGTGCGGCCACAGCCCATCTGCACGTCGTCGACGATCAGCAGGATGTCGCGACGCTCACAGAGCTCGGAGAGCGCGCGCAGCCACTCGGCGCGGGCGACGTTCACGCCGCCCTCACCCTGGACCGTCTCCACGATGACCGCTGCCGGACGGTTCAGGCCGCTGCCCGAGTCGTCGAGCACGCGCTCGAACCAGTGGAAGTCCTCCATGACACCGTCGAAGTAGTTGTCGAACGGCATCGGGGTCGCGTGGACGAGGGGGATACCGGCGCCGGCGCGCTTCATCGAGTTGCCGGTCACCGACAGCGACCCGAGGGTCATGCCGTGAAAAGCGTTGGTGAAGCTGATGATCGACGTACGTCCGGTCACCTTGCGGGCCAGCTTCAGCGCCGACTCGACCGCGTTGGTACCCGTCGGTCCGGGGAACTGGATCTTGTAGTCGAGGCCGCGCGGCTCGAGGATGTGGCTGGTGAACTTCTCGATGAAGTTCCCCTTGGCAACGGTCGCCATGTCGAGACCGTGCGTGATGCCGTCGGCTTCGATGTACTCGAGGAGCGCCTTCTTCAGGACCGGGTTGTTGTGGCCGTAGTTCAGCGAACCGGCGCCGGCGAAGAAGTCCAGGTACTCACGACCGTCTTGGTCCTTGATGTGTGAGCCCTTCGCGGTGGTGAACACGGCAGGCCAGTTGCGGCAGTAGCTGCGCACCTCGGACTCATGGGTGGTGAAGATGGCGTCGTCGATCTGGGTGTCGAGAAGTTGCATGTCTTGTGCTTCCTTCTGGTGTGACAATGTGGGGCTCTTCAGGTGTGCCCGGCTCGTCATTCGCTTCGTTGCGATCGCCGGACCGGATGGGTCCCACGGGGCGGGGTCGGCGATGGTCGAGATGTCATCGGGGACAATCGATCACGGGGTCTGCGTCCGACAAGTGGTGTGCGGGCCGGAAGCCCGGACGCGCAGCGTCCACCTGCGATCTGCGCAGGCGGACCCAGTGCTCAGAACCTCAGGGCTCGGGGATCTCCGGTTCGAGCATGTAGAGGTCCTCCGGCTCATGAGAGTCGGGGAACGTGTTGGCAGCGAACAGATCCCGGCGTTCGAAGCGGAGTCCGCGAGCCTTGGCGACCGATGCGAACAAGCGCTGCGACGGGATGTTGTCCGGGCTGATGGTCGTGTGCATGGCCACCATGCCCTGCTGGTTGACGCGATCGAACAGTTGATGGAGCATCGTCGCGGCGATGCCGTGTCCACGGACGTCGTCGTCGACGGCGACCTGCCACACCATGAGGGTGGACGGATCGCTCTGCCGACGGTAGCCGGTGACGAAACCGACTGCGCGACCGTCTACTTCGGCGACGATGGACGTGGTGGCGAAATCGTGGCACCACAGGACGTAGGAGTAGCTCGAGTTGACGTCGAGAACCTTTGAGTCCGAAGCGATTTCCCAGAGGCGGGTGCCGTCGTCGACTGTGGGTGTCCGATAGTCGACGGCGAGGGTGGTTGTTGGGGCCGTTCTTGTTTGGGAAGGGCTCATAACGCATTCGACGTTAACAACGCGTGTCGGCGAAGTCATGTACCTGCGGAAATTGGTCCGCGGAACACCTACCTTGTCCCTGATCAGACATGCAATGTGAAGTGGGTCACAAAGACGTGATTCACGATTGGTTCGGGCGGCTTCCCGGGTTGCAGAATGGCTTCATGACGAGGATCATCGCCGGCCGCTTGGGGGGTCGCCGGCTGCGCGTTCCGGGAGAGGGCACCCGACCCACGTCGGACCGGGTTCGCGAGTCGGTGTTCAACATGCTCGCCGCCAGATCCGACCTGGACGGCCTCTGGGTGCTCGATCTGTATGCGGGGTCGGGGGCGCTGGGGCTCGAGGCGATCTCACGGGGGGCCGCCGGGGCGACGTTCGTCGACTCCGGCCGCCGGGCCGCCGCCACGATCGCCGCGAACGTGCGGGCCTGCGGGGTGGCCTCGAACGCCACCGTACATACGCGTGCGGTGTCCGCCTACCTCGCCGGCGCCCCGGAACGGCGCTTCGGAGTGGTCTTCGCCGACCCGCCGTACGACGTCGTCGCCGAACGGATCACCGAGGACCTGACCCTGCTGACCGCACATCTGGACGACGACGCGCTGGTGGTCGTCGAACGGTCGGCGCGGTCCATCGGAGAGGTCTGGCCGTCGGACTACGAGGTGGTCGTCGACAAGTCCTACGGAGACACCCGGGTGGAGATCGGCCGCCTGGTCTGACCGGTAGGTTCGGACCATGACGACGGCTGTGTGTCCCGGTTCCTTCGATCCCTTCACCCTCGGTCACCGATACGTGGTCGAACGCGCTGCGGCGTGTTTCGACGAGGTCGTGATCACGGTGGTGGTCAATCCCAACAAGCGCGGCATGTTCGCGGTCGACGAGCGCATCGCACTCATCGAGGAGGACTGCGCCGACATCCCGAACGTGCGGGTCGATCGGTGGGAGGGCCTCCTCGTCGACTATCTACGCCAGGAGTCGATCCACACGATCGTGAAGGGACTGCGTTCCGCGGTGGACTTCGACTACGAGGTGCCGATGGCTCAGATGAATCGCGAGCTCGCCGACGTGGAGACCGTTTTCCTGCTCACCGACCCGCGGTTCGCGCACGTGTCGAGTTCGCTCGTGAAAGAGGTGGCGAAATTGGGAGGCGACGTCTCGCCGTTCCTGTCGAAACACGTGCACGGCCGATTGCTGGGTCGACTGTCCGGCGAGCTTACGGCCTGATCGGACACGAGCTGCGACACACCCCACGCGCTTCACGAGTCACAGACGCACCATTCGGCACAATAGTCACAGATTCACCAACTGTTGCAACCAGGCAAGCGCCGGATTGGGGTGGCTGTGTACCGGGTATTTGAGGCTCTCGACGAGCTGGTCGCGATCGTCGAAGAGGCACGGAGTGTGCCGATGACCGCAGGCTGCGTCGTCCCGCGCGGCGATGTGCTGGAACTCCTCGACGACATCAAGGACTCCATCCCCGGCGAGCTCGACGACGCGCAGGACGTGCTCGATCAGCGCGACACGCTCATCGGCGATGCCCGCGAGCATGCCGAGACGACGGTGGCGAAGGCGGATTCGGAGTCCGAGGCCGTTCTCGCGCACGCCCGCGCCGAGGCGGACCGGATTCTGTCCGAGGCGAAGGCGCAGGCCGACCGAATGGTCGACGAGGCGAGCGCGCACTCGAACTCGCTGGTCGGGGATGCCTCCGAGGAGGCCCATCGCCTGCAGACGAGCGCTGCTCGCGAGTTCGAGGCCGTCACCGGCCGGGCGCGGGCCGAGGCCCAGCGCACCATCGACGCGGCCAACAACTCTTACGACAAGTCGGTGGCCGACGGCATCGCCGAGCAGCAGCGGCTGGTCTCCGAGACCGAGGTCGTCGGCGCCGCGAAGTCCGAGGCGGAGCGCATCATCGATGCCGCCCACGCGGAGGCGGATCGTCTGCGCGGTGACTGCGACGTCTACGTCGACGAGAAGCTCGCCCAGTTCGAAGAGGTCCTGACCGGCACGCTGCGGTCGGTGAACCGTGGGCGGCACCAGCTGCGCACCGGTGCCGGAATGCACGATTACGTCGAGTACCCCCGCGGCGTCGACGAGTCCGGCCGGACCGAGAACAAGGGTGACGGTTCACGCTCACGTGAGGCGTCCGCGCGTCACACCTACGACCGGGATCATGGTTCGCCGCTCGCGGTGTGACCCTGGGTGTGACACGGTCGTCGACCCGGCTGTCCACACGCCGCCGGCGTCGGTCGATCATTCGGGGACGCCAGCGTATGGTGGGCGTTTGTGGCTGATCATGCTGTGACATCAGAGCCGTCGCACGGTCCCGGTTCGACCCCCAGGCGCGAGCCGTTCGTGCTGGATGTGCGTTCGATGGGACGCCGCCCGGGCACCATGTCCGAGGTGCACCGAACGGTGCGGACACCCGAGCGGCTCGGCGTCGAGATGGTCGGTATCCCGGCGGATTCCGACGTCGATCTCGACCTGCGCCTCGAGGCGGTGTCCGAGGGGATCCTGGTGACCGGAACGGTGTGCGGCGAGACCGTCGGTCAGTGTTCACGGTGCCTCGAACCCGTCGACGGAACGGTCACGGTCTTCCTCACCGAACTGTTCGCCTATCCGGACAGCGCGACCGAACAGACGACCGACGCCGACGACATCCATCGCATCGCCGATGACCGCATCGATCTCGAGCAGTCGATCATCGATGCGGTCGCGCTCGAGCTGCCGATGTCGCCGTTGTGTTCCGAGGACTGTCAAGGTCTGTGCCAGGTGTGCGGCGTCCGGCTCGCCATCGCCGAACCGGGCCACTCCCACGAGGTCATCGACCCCCGGTGGGCTGGTCTCGCGAGCAAGTTCGCGGACCTCGACGCCGACGACTCGGTATCGGCGTCGGAGGGCGACGCCGCCGACACCGCGGATCCCGACCGGAAACGACATCGTGACTGAGGCCGTGCGGGAGGATGGTCCGCGAGCCGCGCTGCTCGACGCCCTGGACACCGACATCCCCGACGAGCTCCTCACGCTGGCGCTGACCCATCGGTCCTACGCGTACGAACACGGCGGCCTCCCCACCAACGAGCGCCTGGAGTTCCTCGGCGACTCGGTGCTGGGCGTCGTCATCACCGAGCGTCTCTACCTGCGCTATCCCGATCGTCCCGAGGGTGAACTGGCCAAGATCCGCGCGAGCGTCGTCAACATGCACGCCCTCGCCGATGTGGCCCGCGGGCTCGGGGACGAGGGCGGGCTCGGAAAATACCTGTTCCTCGGTCGCGGCGAGGAGATGACGGGCGGCCGCGACAAGGACTCGATCCTGGCAGACGGTCTGGAATCACTGTTCGGCGCGGTCTTCCTCAGCCATGGTCTCGAGACCTCGCAGCGGGTCATCCTGCGCTTGTTCGACGAGCGTCTCGACCGTGCCGGCAGCCTCGGCGCGGGCCTGGACTGGAAGACCTCGCTCCAGGAGCTGAGTTCCGAGCGCGGCTTCGGTCCGCCGCAGTACCAGATCAGCGCGACCGGTCCAGACCACAACAAGGAGTTCACCGCGACCGCGCTGGTCGCGGGCGAGAGTCTCGGCGAGGGCGTCGGCCGGACCAAGAAGGAAGCGGAGCAGCAGGCCGCTGCGCATGCCTGGAAAGTGCTCACCGAGCGCGCTTCCGCCTCGTGAACCCCGGCCTCGTGAACTTCCGCCTCGTGCACGACCTGCCCGCGGTGTCGCATGCCTGAACTGCCCGAGGTCGAGACCGTCCGCAGCGGTCTCGAGACCCATCTCGCCGGGCGCGTGGTGACCTCGACCGAGGTCCTCCATCCCCGCGCGATCCGTCGTCATGCCGGGGGTGAGCCGGATCTGATCGGCCGGCTCGCCGGCAAGCAGGTGACCGGCGTCCGCCGCCGCGGCAAGTACCTGTGGATCGATCTCGCCGACTCCACCGACCGGGCGGCGCTCGTGGTCCATCTCGGGATGAGCGGCCAGATGCTCATCGCACGGGTCGGAACCCCCGACCACACGCATCTGCGGGTCCGCGCCGTCCTCGACGACGAGAACGAACTCCGCTTCGTCGACCAACGCACCTTCGGCGGTTGGCATCTCGACGACTACACCCCCGATGTGTATGCGCCCCAGTATAATTCCGGCACGACCGACGCGGCATCCGCTGACGTCCCGATATCGGTGGCGCACATCGCCACCGATCCCTTCGACCCGGCTTTCGATCCCGGCCGTGTCGTGGAACGCATGCGCGCCAAGCACTCCGAGATCAAACGGGTGCTGCTGGACCAGACCGTCATCTCCGGGGTGGGCAACATCTACGCCGACGAGGCGCTCTGGCGCGCGCGTCTGCACGGCGCCCGGGTCGCCGAGACGATCAGCCGCAAGAAGCTACGCGAACTGATCGACGCCGTCACCGAGGTGATGGCGGCGGCGCTGAAGGTCGGCGGTACGTCGTTCGATGCCCTGTACGTGAACGTCAACGGACAGTCCGGGTACTTCGAGCGCTCGCTCAACGCCTACGGACGGGCAGGGGAGCCGTGCCGACGCTGCGGAGCGATCATGCGGCGGGAACAGTTCATGAACCGGAGCTCGTTCTTCTGCCCTCGCTGTCAGCGGCCCCCGAGTGAGCGATCGAACGCGCGCTGACCCAAGCGACTTCGCCGAGGCGCCGGGAACAATTCATGTGCCGGGGCTCTTACTATTGTTCGCGATGCCGGTGGCACCCGCCGGAAAGACTGTGAGAGGACCCGCCTTCGATGACCACCGAAGCAACTGCCCCCGCCGCCGGGGTTCCCGCCGACCAGGTCCACACCGACCTCTGGGTCGAGCGCACCGGCACGCGCCGCTACACCGGACGCAGCTCGCGCGGCGGCGAGGTGCTGATCGGCTCACAGGATGTCGACGGTGTGTTCACCCCGGGTGAGCTGCTCAAGATCGCATTGGCCGCCTGCACCGGCATGTCCTCGGATCGCCCGCTGGCGCGTCGCCTCGGTGACGACTACGACGCGACGATCCGGGTGAGCGGCGACGCGGACCGCGACAACGAGGTCTACCCGCGCATCGAGGAGACCCTCGAGATCGACCTGTCCGAACTCGACCCCGATGCCGCCGCGCGCCTGCTGGTCGTCGTCGAACGGGCCATCGACGCGGTGTGCACGGTCGGGCGCACGGTGAAGGCCGGTGCCGAGGTGGATCTGCGGATCGAGACGGACTGACCCGATGACCGACGAGACCCGGATCGGGGACGGCGCCGACCGCATCAGGCTGACCGCGCATGTCCACGGACACGTGCAGGGCGTGGGCTTCCGGTGGTGGACGCGGTCCCGCGCCCTCGAACTCGGTCTGGTCGGCTACGCATCGAACCAGGCCGACGGCCGGGTGCTCGTCGTCGCCGAAGGGACACGGGACTCGGCGCTCGCCCTGCTGGAGGCGCTCCGGTCCGGCACCACGCCGGGACGGGTCGACCTGGTCGTCGAGCGTGTGGATGAACCGCGCGGGGACCTCGACGGCTTCGTCGAACGGTGAGCGGAGCCCGGAACATGTCGCGATGGTGAGTAGTCTGTACCGTCGTGCACCTCAAAAGCCTGACCCTGAAGGGCTTCAAGTCGTTCGCCTCGGCGACGACCCTGCGCTTCGAGCCGGGTATCACGTGCGTGGTGGGCCCCAACGGCTCCGGTAAGTCGAATGTCGTCGACGCCCTGACCTGGGTGATGGGCGAGCAGGGTGCCAAGGCGCTACGCGGCGGGAAGATGCAGGACGTCATCTTCGCCGGCACATCCGGCCGGCCGCCGCTGGGCCGCGCCGAGGTGACATTGACGATCGACAATGCCGACGGCGCGCTGCCCATCGAGTACTCCGAGGTGTCGATCACGCGCCGGATGTTCCGCGACGGTGCGGGTGAGTACGAGATCAACGGCAGTACGTGCCGGCTGATGGATGTGCAGGAGCTGCTCTCCGACTCGGGCATCGGCCGAGAGATGCACGTCATCGTCGGCCAGGGCCGGCTGTCGGCGATTCTCGAGTCCCGGCCCGAGGACCGCCGCGCGTTCATCGAAGAGGCGGCGGGCGTCCTCAAACACCGCAAGCGCAAGGAAAAGGCGGTCCGCAAGCTCGACGCCATGCAGGCCAATCTCGCGCGCCTGTCCGACCTGACCGCCGAACTCCGTCGTCAGCTCAAGCCGCTCGGCCGGCAGGCCGAGGTGGCGCGCCGCGCCCAGACCGTCCAGGCAGATCTCCGCGACGCGCGGTTACGCCTGGCCGCCGACGACCTCGTCACCCGCCGGACCGAGATGGCCGAACACGCGGCCGTCGAGGACGAGGTCCGTCGCAGGCAGGACGAGGTGGCCGCCGAGCTGGACCGCGCGAACGCGGAAGTGGCCGAACACGAACAGCATCTCGCCGAGATCACGCCCGCCGCGGCCGCCGCGAACCGCGCGTGGTTCCGGCTGTCGGCGCTGGCCGAGCGCGTCGACGCGACCCGCCGGGTCGCCGCCGAACGCAGCCGATACCTCAGTGAACCGTCCGGCGAGGCGTCCGGACCCGACCCCGACGAACTCGACGAGCAGGCCCTGGAGGCCGCCGAACTCGAAGCCGAACTCACCGAGGGCGTCGAGATCGCCGCGGAACAGCTGGAGACCGCCCGAGAAGTCCTCGGTGAGCGCGAGTCGATCGCCGAAGCCGCCGAGGCCGCTCACCTCGCCGCCGTCCGCGCCATCGCCGACCGTCGGGAGGGATTGGCGCGTCTGGAAGGGCAGGTCGACAACCTACGGACGCGTTCGGAGTCGGTCGACGCCGAGGCCGAACGCCTCACGAACGCGATCTCGGCGGCCACCGAGCGCGCCGAAGGTGCTGTGACGCAACAAGACTCGGCCGCCGGAGAGCTGGCGCAACTCGAGGCCGCCGAACGCGCTCTCGACGAGCACCACGAACGCTGCGTCGCCGCGCTCAACCTGTCCAACGAGCGCGTCGCGACCCTGCAGGCATCCCACCGCGAGGCCGAGCACGCCATCGCCTCGCTGTCGGCGCGGGTGGACGCGCTCGCCATGGGACTCGAACGGGGCGACGGCGGTGCCTGGTTGCTGGAGAACGCGCCCGAGGGTCTCCTGGGTCCGATGTCCGAGCTGGTCACGGTCGAGGCGGGCTTCGAGACGGCCATCGCCGGGGCGCTCGGACCCGCCGTCGACGGCATCGTCACCGTCGACGGGATAGCCGCGGTGCGAGCGCTGGCGGCCCTCAAATCCGGCGACGGGGGACGGGCGGCGCTGATCTGCGGCGGGCTCACCGGTCCGGACCGGAAGAGTGAGGTCGCGTTGCCGGACGGGGCCAGGTGGGCCGCCTCGGTGGTCGACACCCGGCCCGAGATCCGCGGTGCCATCGACACCGTCCTGGCCGACACCGTCATCGTCGACGATCCCGCCCAGGGACTCGAACTCGCCCGCCGCCTCGGGGTGCGGGCGGTGACCCCCGCGGGCGACCGCATCTCGGCGGCGTCGGTCGAGGGGGGTTCGTCGCGCCGACCCTCCACGCTGGAGGTCCAGTCCGCGATCGATGCGGCGACCGCCGAACTCGGCGCGACGCGCCGACGCGTCGAAGAACTGGAGGCGGCGCTCGACGGTGCGCTGACCGAACAGCACGAGCGACGCGAAGCGGCCGAGGAGGCGCTCGCCGCGCTGCACGAGTCCGACGCCGGCGTCGGCGCCGCGTACGAGCAGATGGCCCGGCTCGGTCAGGAGATCCGGGCGTCGCGCGCCGAGGCCGACAAACTGACGCGCCAGCGGAACCTCCTCGAGAAGGGTCGCGCGGAGACCCTCGAATCGTTGCAGGAACTCACCGAGCGGCTTCGGCTCGCGCGCGACGAGCCCGAGGTGGGGACCGAGATGTCGGCCGACGACTCCGAGCGCGCGACCGCATCGGCGGCGGTCGGGGTGGCGCGCAGCGCCGAGATGGAGGCGCGTCTGACGTTGCGGACCGCCGAGGAACGCCTCGCCTCGGTCCGGGGCAAGGCCGACTCGCTGCGTCGCGCCGCCCAGCGCGAGCGGGAGGCGCGCGAACGAGCCCGCCGCCAGGACGAGATCCGGCGACAGGCCGCCGGCGTCGCGGTGGCCGTCGAACGCGCGGGCGCGCAGGTCAGTGAGCGCCTCGCGGCAGCGGTGGCCTCGGCGCAGGCCGGGCGCGACGAACTCGAGGAGATACGGACCGCACGTACCGCAACCCTGGACGAGCTCCGCGTTCGGGCGGGCGAGCTGACGACCACGCTGAACTCACTGCGCGACACCGTCCACCGCGACGAGGTGGCGCGAGCCCAGGTCGCGCTCCGCATCGAGCAACTCGAAGAGCAGGTGCTCGAGACGTTCGCGATGGCACCCGACGATCTGATCGCCGAATACGGACCCGACGTGCCGATGCCCCCGTCGGCGCTGGAGATGGCCGAGTACGAGCAGGCGAGGGAACGCGGCGAGCAGGTCGTCGCGCCGGCGCCGATGCCGTACAACCGGGCGACCCAGGAAGCCCGCGCGAAGAAGGCGCAGAAAGACCTCAACACGCTCGGCAAGGTCAACCCGCTCGCACTCGAGGAGTTCGCCGCGCTCGAGGAGCGATACAACTTCCTGTCCTCACAGCTCGAAGACGTCAAGGCGGCGCGCAAGGATCTCCTCGACGTGGTCGAGGAGGTCGACGCCCGCATCCTGCAGGTGTTCACCGAGGCCTATGCCGACGTCGAACGCGAATTCGCGCAGGTCTTCCAGACGCTGTTCCCGGGCGGCGAAGGGCGACTGGTCCTCACCGAACCCGGCGACATGCTCACGACCGGCATCGAGGTCGAGGCGCGTCCGCCCGGCAAGAAGGTCAAGCGGCTGTCACTGCTGTCGGGTGGGGAGAAGTCGCTCACGGCCGTCGCGATGCTGGTGGCGATCTTCCGGGCACGGCCGTCACCCTTCTACGTCATGGACGAGGTCGAGGCCGCTCTCGACGACACCAACCTGCGGCGACTCATCACATTGTTCGAGCAACTGCGGGAGAAGTCCCAGCTCATCGTCATCACCCACCAGAAGCCCACGATGGAGGTCGCGGATGCGCTCTACGGGGTCAGCATGCGCGGCGACGGCATCACGACGGTCATCTCACAACGCATGCGCGGAGTGAACATGCCCGTCGGACAACAGGAGGACACCAGCCAGTGAACACCGGAATCATCATCGGCATCGTCGTCGCGGTGCTCGTCGTGATCGCGTTGATCGTGCTCGGTCTGGTGCTGTCGCGCCGCCGGCGCATCTCGCTCACCGACGAACGACAGCCAGAGGTCGTCGACGGCACGACCCGTCAGGTCGACCGGTCGGGCGGTTACCAGGCCGGGTCGGGCTTCAGTTTCAGCCGCGGGGACGCCGGTACGGCGCTCGCGGAACCGCCGGCGCGCAAGCCCGAACCCGTGCGCAAGCCGGCCGAGCCAACCGTGCGGCCGCCGGGAGATCGCACCGACGTGGACGGTCAGCCGGGTGTCGGCGACGACGCCGCGGTCCCGCGTGACTCGATTCGACGCGGCGTCACCGACGTATCCCTTCCCGAGCCGGACACCGCCGAGCCGGCGACCGCCGAGCCGGAGGCGAGCAAGCCCGGGACAGCCGAGCCCGAGGCTGCTGAGCCCGAGACGGTTGAGCCCGAGACGGTGG
Source organism: Gordonia sp. ABKF26 (assembly GCF_041103195.1). Classification (NCBI taxonomy): domain Bacteria; kingdom Bacillati; phylum Actinomycetota; class Actinomycetes; order Mycobacteriales; family Gordoniaceae; genus Gordonia; species Gordonia sp. ABKF26. The sequence goes on along the minus strand of NZ_JBGCVZ010000003.1, from coordinate 3,706,124 downwards.
AACCGGAGGCCGCCCGGCCTGCGACCGCACCGCCGGACACGGTGGTTCCGGACACGGCTGAACCGGACACGGCGGAACCCGCGGCAGTCGAGCCGGAGATCGTCGAACCCGAGACGCGGGTGCCCGACGATGTCGCGGAGGCGACCACGGCGCCGCCGCTGGACGACATCGCGCCGACGGCGGGCCGGATCGGTCGGCTGCGTGGCCGGCTGTCCCGGTCGCAGGGCGCGATCGGCAAGGGTGTGCTGGGACTCCTCGGTGCGGGCGATCTCGACGAGGAGAGCTGGGAGGAGATCGAGGACACGCTGGTGATGGCCGACCTCGGCGCCGCGACCACCGCCACCGTCGTCGAGACGTTGCGAACCGAACTCGCGGCCAATCCGGTCCGGACCGCGGGGGAGGCCCGGGCCTTGCTCAAGCGGGTCCTGATCGAGCAGCTCGACCCGACCCTCGACCGGTCGATCCGGGCGCTGCCGCACGCCGGTCGCCCCGCCGTCGTGCTCGTCGTCGGGGTCAACGGCACCGGCAAGACGACCACGACCGGCAAACTGGCGCGCGTGCTCGTCGCCGATGGTCGTCGCGTCCTGCTCGGAGCCGCCGACACCTTCCGCGCCGCCGCCGCCGATCAGCTGCAGACCTGGGGTGAGCGTGTCGGTGCCGAGATCGTGCGCGGCAAGGAACAGGCCGATCCCGCCGCGGTCGCGTTCGACGCGGTCGACCGCGGCATCGAGACGGGTGTCGACGTGGTCATGATCGACACCGCGGGCCGCCTGCACACCAAGACCGGCCTGATGGACGAGCTGGGCAAGGTCAAACGCGTCGTCGAGAAGAAGGCACCCGTCGACGAGGTGCTGCTGGTCCTCGATGCGACCGTCGGACAGAACGGCCTCATGCAGGCCCGCGTGTTCGCCGAAGTCGTGAACATCACCGGTGTGGTGTTGACGAAGCTCGACGGCACCGCGAAGGGTGGCATCGTCTTCCACGTCCAGAAGGAACTCGGGGTACCGGTCAAGCTCGTCGGGCTCGGCGAGGGAGCCGACGATCTCGCGCCGTTCGAACCGGACGCATTCGTCGACGCCCTGCTGTGAACTCCGCTGCTGCTGTGAATTCCGAATCTGTGATCGGAAATGTCGGGTTAGACGTCGGACGAGGAGTCTGAGAGTCGGCTCAGAGCCGAACTGGGACGTTACCTGTGCGCAATACAAACCGCTCAGGGGGTTACGCGCCCGAAACGTCAGGGCACCACGGCTGAAACCGACTGCCGACAATCTCTGTGGAGGCGCCGAGCCGTCGGCGCATCCTGAGGAGGTTTCGTAGTGGATTTGGCTCAGTTGCCAAACGAATCGTTTGGCCCGATCGACACGGGCAACACGGCATTCATGCTCGTGTCGGCCGCGCTCGTGTTGCTGATGACCCCAGGCCTCGCGTTCTTCTACGGGGGGTTGGCGCGAGGCAAGTCCGTCCTGAACATGATGATGATGTCCTTCGGCGCGCTGGCGTCGATCAGCGTCGTGTACGTGCTGTGGGGCTTCTCGATGTCGTTCAGCGACGGGATCACCGGTAGCAGCGACATCGGCGGGATCTTCGCGAACCCGTTCGCTCTGTTCGGGTCCGACCAGTTGATGAGCACCATCGGCGAGGGCGACACCGAGCTGTACGTCACCGGCGGCCTCTCGATCCCGGCGATCGTCTTCATGGGCTTCCAGCTGACCTTCGCGGTGATCACCGTCGCTCTCATCAGCGGTGCCCTGGCCGAGCGCGTCAAGTTCTCCACCTGGATTGTCTTCACCGTCCTGTGGGCGACGATCGTCTACTTCCCGCTGTCGCACATGGTCTGGGGCGGCCTGGTCGGCGGCGGCGGTCTCCTGGGTGCGGGTGAGGACGGCCTGGCGGCCAAGATGTTCGGCACGACCGACGGGGAGGCCAACGTCGCCCCGATCGACTTCGCCGGCGGCACGGTCGTCCACATCAATGCCGGCATCGCGGCGCTGGTCCTGGTCCTGATCATCGGCAAGCGCGTCGGCTTCGGTCGCACCGCGTACCGTCCGCACAACATCCCGTTCGTCATGCTCGGCGCCGCCCTGCTGTGGTTCGGCTGGTTCGGGTTCAACGTCGGCTCCGAGCTGGGCGCCGACCTCCTCGCCGGACAGGTGTGGGTCAACACCACCGCCGCGACGGCTGCCGCGATCATCGGCTGGCTCGTGGTCGAGGTCATCCGCGACAAGCACGCGACGAGCGTGGGCGCCGCATCGGGCATCGTCGCCGGTCTGGTCGCGATCACCCCGGCGTGTGGCTCGCTGACCCCGATCGGCTCGTTGATCCTCGGTCTCGTCGCAGGTGCGCTCGCCGCGACGGCCATCGGACTGAAGAACAAGTTCGGATACGACGACTCGCTCGACGTCGTCGGCGTCCACCTCGTCGCGGGCCTCTGGGGCACGGTGGCCATCGGTCTGATCGGCGAGGACGTGGGCCTCTTCTGGGGCGGCGATTACAAGCAGCTGGTGGTCCAGGTCGTCATCGCACTGTTCGCGCTCGTGTTCACCGCTGTTCTCACCGCGATCATCGCCTTCGCGCTCAAGCCGCTGGGTTGGCGCGTCAGCGATGAGGACGAGAAGACCGGCATCGACGAGGCGGAACACGCCGAGACGGCCTATGAGCTGGCATGACGCTCGAAGCCATTCGCTACTACGCTGAATCCTGTGGAGAGGGATAACTTATGAAGCTGATCACTGCAATCGTCAAGCCGTTCACGCTCGAGGATGTCAAAGCCGGGTTGGAGCAGGCCGGCATCCTGGGCATGACCGTGAGTGAGGTCCAGGGCTACGGACGCCAGAAGGGCCACACCGAGGTCTATCGCGGCGCCGAGTACTCGGTCGACTTCGTGCCCAAGGTCCGCGTCGAGGTCGTGGTGGACGACGCGGCCGTGGACAAGGTCGTCGATGTGATCGTCGAGGCCGCCCGGACCGGCAAGATCGGTGACGGCAAGGTGTGGGTGTCGCCGGTGGAATCCGTGGTCCGCGTCCGCACCGGTGAGCGCGGCGGCGACGCTCTGTAGCGAGCCCGTGCTGCGTTGACGAACTCCCGGTGAACGGCCCCGTGCCCGACGACCAGTCGGACGCGGGGCCGTACCGTTCGACAGCTCGAATCATCTCTCTCCCACACACTTTGGAGGCAGTCGTAAGCGCCGCAGACCTGGCCAAGACCCGACGGCAACTCACCGAGTCCGGCCGCTCGGGAAAACTCGATGCACCGGCACTGCGCCAGGTGCTCGTCGACCTGCACGAGTTCTGGCTGACCAGCAAGGGTGCCGAACTCGGCATCAAGCCGCACAGCGGTTTTGCGATCGTCGCCGTGGGCGGGCTCGGCCGCGGTGAGATGCTCCCGTACTCCGACCTCGACCTGATCCTGTTGCACGACGACATGCCCGTCGAACGGGTGTCCGAGGTGGCCGATGGGCTCTGGTATCCGTTGTGGGACGCCAACATCCCGCTCGACCACAGCGTGCGGACGGTGCCGCAGGCGCTGCAGGTCGCGGGGGATGACGTCACCGCGGCGCTCGGCTTGCTCGAGGCCCGCCACATCGCGGGTGACGAGGATCTGTCCACGCTGCTGATCGGCGGCGTCCGTCAGCAGTGGCGCAACGACATCCGCACCCGGTTCCCCGAAGTCGTCTCCCACGCCCAGGACCGCTGGCGGCGCGCCGGCGATATCGCGCACCGTGCCGAACCCGATCTCAAGAGCGGCCGGGGCGGGCTGCGCGACGTGCAGTTGCTGGGAGCGCTGGCGATCGCGCAGCTCACCCATGGGATGGCGAGCCTGCGGCCCGACTCGCCCGGTGCCGGACCGCAGGTCGCCTACACCAGGCTCCTCGACATCCGCACCGAGTTGCATCGCATCGCCGGACGTCCCCGCGAGCACGTGCAGGCGCAGGACGCCGACGAGATCGGGGCAGCACTCCGGATCGGGGACCGGTTCGACCTCGCGCGGGTCATCAGCGACTCGGCCCGCACCATCAGCTACTCCATCGACGCCGGCCTGCGGACAGCAGGCAACGCCCTGCCGCGTCGCGGTCTGGCCAAGCTGCGGCGCTCGCCGCTGCGTCGTCCGCTCGACGAGGGCGTCGTCGAACACAGCGGCGAGATCGTGTTGGCGCGCAACGCGATCCCGAGCAAGGACCCGGGACTCATCCTGCGGGTGGCGGCGGCGTCGGCACGCACCGGTCTGCCGATCGGCGCATCGACGCTGAGCCGGCTCGCCGACTACGCGCCGGAACTGCGTGAGCCGTGGCCGGCCGAGGCGCGCAGCGACCTGCTGGTGCTGCTCAGTTCGGGGCACCACATGGTCGATCCGATCGAGGCCCTCGACCGCACGGGTCTGTGGGGCCGGCTGCTGCCGGAGTGGGGCGCCGTCCGCGACCTGCCGCCCCGCGATGCCATCCACACCTGGACCGTCGACCGTCACCTCGTGGAGACCGCCGCGTACGCGAGCGCGATGACCACGCGGGTGTCCCGGCCCGATCTCCTCGTACTCGGCGCGCTCATCCACGATCTGGGCAAGGGGCGGGGTGCCGATCACAGCATCGTCGGCGCGGATCTGGCCGTTCAGGTCGGCAACCGGTTCGGGCTCTGGCCCCAGGACGTGACGATCCTGTCGGACATGGTCCGGCATCACCTGCTGCTGCCCCAGGTCGCCACCCGCCGCGACCTCGACGACCCCGCCACGGCCGAATCCGTCGTCGAGACCCTCGGGCACAACCGTGTTCTCCTGGAACTCCTTGCCGCACTTGCCGAGGCGGACTCGCTCGCCACCGGACCGGGGGTGTGGGGGGAGTGGAAGGCCTCGCTGATCCTCGACCTCGTCCGCCGGTCGATGCGGCTCATCGACGGGGAGAAGCCGAGCGCTCCCGATCCGCTGACCGCCGAGCAGCTCGCCACCGCGGCCGAAGGTGATTTCGCGGTGCGGCTCGTCCGGGCCGAGGGCCAGCACACCTATCGCGTCACCATGGTCGCGCCCGATCAGCCCGGCCTGCTGTCGAAGATGGCCGGGGTCCTCGCCCTCGGCGGGCTGCGCTCCCACTCCGCCTGCGCTCAGAGCGCCGACGGCAAGGCGATCAACTCGTTCCTCGTGGTGCCGATGTTCGGCAGTCCGCCCGATGCCGGACTGCTGCGCCAGCAGCTCATAGCCGCGATCGACGGCAAGATCGACGTGCTCGCGCGGCTCGACGCGCGCGAACGGGACTCGCCGGTCCCGACGATCGGCACGGTCACCACGATCCCCGGCACCGTCGTGACCATCGGCGCCAGCGCCGGCAGCACCGATCCCGAGGTGGACGGGGCAGGCCATCCGAAGAACGCGGTTCCCGCGCTGTTCGCCGTCGCGCCGCCACGGGTGACGTGGCTCGATGCGCCGGCGGGGGAGGCAGTGCTCGAGGTCCGCTCGGACGACCGGATCGGCCTGCTCAGCCGGGTCAGCGCGGTCCTGGAACGCCACGGCGCCGACATCCGGTGGGCCAAGGTCGCGACCCTGGGGGCGACCGGCGTGGACATCTTCGGCCTGCGACTGGCGACCGACACCGACGCCGCGCGGGCGGAGCTGGCCGACGCCGTCGTCGCGGTCTGCCCGCCTCCGCAACCGGTGCGCGAGGAAGACGGCGACGGGCCACAGTCATACGGCGGGACCGGGCGGTCCGGAGTGCCGATCTCCTAGCTGTTCGGTCCCGGGACCCACATGGAAGGATGGGGCCATGTTCGATTCCCTCTCCGACCGGTTGACCGGTGCCCTGAAGGACCTGCGTGGCAAGGGGCGGCTCTCCGACGCCGACATCGACCGCACCTGTCGCGAGATCCGGCTCGCCCTGCTCGAGGCGGATGTCTCGCTCGCCGTGGTCCGGTCCTTCATCGCCCGGATCAAGGAGCGAGCGAAGGGCGCAGAGGTCTCCGCGGCGCTGAACCCGGCGCAGACGGTCGTCAAGATCGTCAACGAGGAACTCATCGGCATCCTCGGCGGCGAGACCCGCCGCGTGCGGTTCGCCAAGAACCCGCCGACCGTCATCATGCTGGCCGGCCTGCAGGGCGCGGGTAAGACGACCCTCGCCGGAAAGCTGGGCAACTGGCTCAAGCAGCAGGGTCACACGCCCCTGCTCGTCGCCTGTGACCTGCAGCGTCCGGGGGCCGTGTCGCAGCTCCAGATCGTCGGCGAACGCGCCGGCGTCCCGGTGTTCGCGCCCCATCCGGGCACGAGCGTCGGCGGCGACGGCGTCCTCGGTGTGACCTCGGGCGATCCGGTCTCGGTCGCGCAGGCAGGCGTGGACGAGGCGCGGGCCAAGCACTACGACGTCGTGGTCATCGACACCGCCGGTCGCCTGGGTATCGACGCGGAGCTGATGAAGCAGGCGTCCGACATCCGGGATGCGACCTCGCCCGACGAGGTGCTCTTCGTCGTCGACGCCATGATCGGTCAGGACGCGGTGACCACCGCCGAGGCCTTCGCCGACGGTGTGGGGTTCACCGGCGTCGTGCTGACCAAGCTCGACGGTGACGCACGCGGTGGTGCGGCGCTGTCCGTGCGCGAGGTGACCGGCCAGCCGATCATGTTCGCGTCCTCGGGCGAGAAGCTCGAGGACTTCGACGTCTTCCACCCCGACCGCATGGCCAGCCGCATCCTCGGCATGGGCGACGTGCTGTCCCTCATCGAGCAGGCCGAACAGCACTGGGATGCCGAACAGGCCGAGGCCGCGGCCGCCAAGATCACGCAGGGCGAGCTCACCCTCGAGGACTTCCTCGACCAGATGCTGATGATCCGCAAGATGGGACCCATCGGCAACATCCTGGGCATGTTGCCCGGCGCGGGCCAGATGAAGGACGTGCTGTCGCAGGTCGACGACAAGCAGCTCGACCGGGTGCAGGCGATCATCCGCGGCATGACGCCCGCCGAGCGTGACAATCCGAAGATCATCAACGCCTCCCGCCGCATCCGGATCGCGAACGGCTCGGGGGTGACGGTCAGCGAGGTCAACCAGCTCGTCGATCGGTTCTTCGAGGCCCGCAAGATGATGGCGCAGATGTCGGGACGCATGGGCATGGGCGGGATGAACCGCAAGTCCAACCGCAAGAAGGGCAAGGGCAAGAAGGGCGGCGGAAAGAAGAGCACCGGCCGCGGCCCCACGCCGCCGAAGGTCCGCGGCGGCTTCCCGGGCATGCCCGGGGGGATGCCGGCCGGGTTCCCGGACCTGTCGAACATGCCGGCCGGCCTCGACCAGCTGCCGCCGGGACTCGAAGGTCTCGACGTGTCGCAGTTCCAGCAGCCCAAGAAGAAGAAATAGTCACGTGGGCGCGAGCAGGGACGGGATGGGAGCGCCGAAGCACTACCGCGGCACCGACCCGCTGACCGCGGAGCCGGTCGAGTTCTGGGTCAGCGGTGACACCATCAGTGCGACACCGGTTCCCGACGCCGAGACGGCCGTCGACGGCGGCTGGATCCTGCCGGGCCTCGTCGATGCCCACAATCATGTGGGCATCGCCCCCGGTCTTGGGGTCGACATCGAGCAGGCCCGCGGCTTCGCCTATGCCGATGCGCGCGCCGGCACCCTGCTGATCCGCGAGGTCGGGTCGCCGCTGGACACGCACCCGCTGGACGACGATCCCGCATGCCCGCGCTTCATCCGATCGGGCAAGCACATCGCGCGACCCAAGCGATATCTGCGCGACTACGGCGTCGACCTCGACGATCCGAACGAACTGGCCGCCGAGGTGGCCCGGCAGGCGCAGGCCGGCGACGGCTGGGTGAAGATCGTCGGGGACTGGATCGATCGCGAGGTCGGCGATCTGGCCCCGCTGTGGACGCGAGCGCAGATCGAGTCGGCGGTCGCGGTCGCGCACGAGCACGGTGCGCGGATCACTGCCCACGTCTTCGGAACCGACGCCCTGGTCGACCTGATCGGCGCGGGTGTGGACTGCATCGAGCACGGCACCGGACTGACCGGTGATCTCGTCGACCAGCTCGTCGAACGCTCGATTGCCTTGGTGCCCACCATGATCCAGGTCGAGAACTTCCCCGGGATCGCCGACGGCGCCGAGCGCTTCCCGACCTACGCCGCGCACATGCGGGCTCTGCACGCGGGTGCGCCGAGCGTGTTCGACGCCGCATACGAGGCCGGAGTGCAGATCTACGCCGGAACGGACGCGGGCGGATTCGTCGAGCACGGTCGCATCGTGGACGAGATCGAGGCGCTGTCGGGCATCGGGCTCGGTCCCGCGGCCGCGATCGCGGCGGCGTCGACGGCGGCGCGGGGCTGGCTCGGTGCCGACGTCCTCGAAGACGGTCATCGTGCCGACTTCGTGGTCTACGCAGACAACCCATGTGACAATCTGGGCGCGCTGCGGCACCCGGTAGCAGTGGTGTCGTCGGGTCGCCACATCGTGTGAGCAACGCCACACGATGGCATCTGGTTGCTCTTCTTACCGCCGCGTAACGTAGCAACGGCGTTGCAACGGTTCGGCCCACGATGCCGACCAGTCCACGCCGGAATCCCTTCAGCCTGGGTCCGGCGACGCGGAACCGTCGGAGCCGGGGGTCGAGGGAGGCTCCGGCGGTGTCGTGATCTCGGACACCGATGAGCCGACACCGATGAGTGACGGAATGGCGACGTGCGGCATGTGGTCGCCTTCGCGGGGTGGGTGACCACATGCCGGTACATCGGCCGCCTTCGTCGGCATGGACGCCGGTGCCGGATTCGGTGTCCGCCGTCTGGTCTGGCACAATGGCTCGCTGGTTCGTCGGATCCGGTCACGGCCGCCCGACGGTCACACCGATACAGACGCAAAACCGGGTCCGCCATTCCGGGCGGTCTGCTGAATTGCGCAGTGACCATACGAAAGCGAAGTAGACATGGCTGTCAAGATCAAGCTCACGCGGCTCGGCAAGATCCGCAACCCGCAGTACCGCATCGTCGTCGCCGATGCCCGCACCCGCCGCAACGGCCGGGTCATCGAGACCATCGGCAAGTACCACCCGAAGGAAGAGCCCTCGCTGATCGAGGTCGACTCCGAGCGCGCACAGTATTGGCTGGGAGTCGGCGCGCAGCCGACCGAGCCCGTCGCCGCGATCCTCAAGGTGACCGGTGACTGGCAGAAGTTCAAGGGCCTGCCGGGCGCCGAGGGCACCCTGAAGACCGCCGAGGCCAAGCCGTCGAAGCTCGACCTGTTCAACGCTGCGCTCGCCGCCGCCGACAACGAGCCCGTCGCCGCCGCGACCACCCCGAAGAAGAAGGCCGCCAAGAAGGACGACGAGGCAGCCGAGGCGCCCGCCGCCGAGGGTGACGCGTGAGCGCAGTCGTCGCCGACGCGGTCGAACATCTCGTCCGCGGAATCGTCTCCAACCCCGATGACGTCCGGGTCGACCTCGTCACCGGCCGCCGCGGCCGGCTCGTCGAGGTCCACGTGAACCCCGACGATCTCGGCAAGGTGATCGGACGCAACGGTCGGACCGCGACCGCACTGCGGACCCTGGTCTCCGGAATCGGCGGACGCGGGATGCGCGTCGACATCGTCGACACCGACCGCTGACCGAGAACCCGAACACCGAACGCATCGTGGATCTCGTCGTCGGCCGTGTGGTCAAGTCGCATGGAATCCGTGGAGAACTCGTCGTGGACGTCCGCACGGACGAGCCCGAGATGCGTTTCGCACCGAACTCGGTGCTGCGTGGCCGTCTGCCGCGCGGCGCCGGGGAGCGGGACTTCACCGTCACAGCCGCCCGGGAACATTCCGGGCGGCTGTTGGTATCCCTGGCCGGTGTCGCCGACCGGAATTCGGCCGACGCCCTGCGCGGCACGCTGTTCCTCATCGACTCCTCTCAGGTCGAGCCGTCCGACGACCCGGATGAGTTCTACGACCACGAACTCGAGGGCGTCCCCGTACAACTCGTCGACGGTTCCGCGGTCGGCGTCGTCGAATCGGTCCTGCACCTGCCCGGCGGTGAGCTGCTGTCGGTGCGGACCACCGACGACCGCGAGGTGCTCGTCCCGTTCGTGCGGGAGATCGTGCCGGGCGTCAGCCGCGAACTCATCGTGATCGACCCACCCGACGGACTGCTGAATCCGGACTCGCTCGACGAGGCGCCCTGATGCGTCTCGACGTCGTGTCGATCTTTCCCGAGTACCTCGATCCGCTCCGAGTCGCCCTGCTGGGCAAGGCGATCGACGCCGGACGGATCAGCGTCGCGGTCCATGATCTACGAAACTGGGCCCACGACGTCCACCGCAGCGTGGACGACTCGCCCTATGGCGGCGGACCCGGGATGGTCATGAAACCCGAGGTGTGGGGACCGTGCCTCGACGAGGTGTGCCCCGACGACGCCCTGCTGATCGTGCCGACGCCCGCCGGTGTGCCGTTCACCCAGGAGACCGCGCGTCGCTGGAGCGCCGAGAAGCACCTGGTGTTCGCCTGCGGCCGGTATGAGGGCATCGACCAGCGCGTCTTCGACGACGCCGCCCGACGCGTGCGCGTCGAAGAGGTCTCCCTGGGCGATTTCGTCCTCATCGGGGGAGAGGTCGCGATCATGGCCATGATCGAGGCGACCGTGCGTCTCCTCGACGGCGTGCTCGGCAATCCCCGGTCGCATCAAGAGGATTCCTTCTCCGACGGACTCCTCGAAGGTCCGAGCTACACGAGGCCGGTGAGCTGGCGCGGCCTCGACGTCCCGCCCGTGTTGCTCAGCGGCGACCACGCGAAGGTGGCCCGCTGGCGTGCCGAGCAGGCCCTCGAGCGCACGCGTGTGCGGCGCCCCGACCTGCTTCCGGACGCTGTGGACACCGCCACGGACCATCCGGGCGATTCCGGCTAGGATCTGCCGGAGAGTCGACTCGCAGGGGGTTCGGGGGACGATGCAGGGATATTCGGCCATGGTCGACGAGCTCGACCGTCAGCGCACCGAACTCGAGCGCATCCGGAAGGTTCTGTCGCAGCTGACCTCTCGGGCCACCAGTCACGACCGGCTCGTCGCGGCGACGGTCGACGCACGCGGGCTCGCGGTGGACATCGCCATCGAACCCGCCGCGCTGCGGCGCTACCGCGCGGATCAGTTGTCGACCCTGCTCACCACGCTGATCGCCGAGGCGGACACCGCCCTGCGCGTCCGTGTCGCCGAAGTGCTCTCCGGCGCACCGGATCTGGCGATCGACTACGCCGACATCCGCCTCGAGAGCGTGATGGCCGATGACGAATCCTGATCCGGTCGCCGGAGGACAGAACCACGCCGACCGGGTGAGCGCCGATCCCGCCGCGGCCGTCGCCCTCGCGCTGCGTCTTGCGCAGGCCGCCGAGGGGCTGGCGGCGGTGCGCGGCGAACTGTCCACGCTGCTCCTCGACATCGACGCGGCGGTGGGCGCCGATGGCGCAGCCGGTGCGTTCCGGACGGGGTTCGCGCCGGCGGCCACGGAGGTCGCCGCGTCCCTGCGGGACGCCGAGGATCGACTCGGAGAACACCGTCGGGCCCTCGAGACCGGCGTCGACGCACTGGTCGGCGCCGACGCCGACGCGTCCGCGCATCTCGGCCGGAGCGCGGCGCGATGAGGCCGGGCGAGGCCGAGCGGATCGCGGAGGGGCTGGCACCAGGGGTGTGGCCGAGAGCCGACGCCGTCGCCCTGCACGACTCGGCGCAGCGGGCCCGCGCGCTGGCCGCGACGCTGGACGGCCTTGCCGAGACGGTGACGTCGGCGATCGGGTCGTACACGGCCGGCGACGTGACCGCAGGCCGGTTCCATGAGGCCGTCGTGGGCGGGGTCGGGCGCACTGCCGGCGCCGACCTGCCCGGAGCGGCGGAACGACTCCGTGCGCTGGGGACGTCGTTGGACGCCTATGCCCGGACGGTGACCGACACCCGACAGCGGATGACGGTGATCGCATTGATCGCCGACCGCGACGCGCGGCGGGCCGAGGTGAACGCCGCCGTCGGAGACGACACGTGGCGGGTGGAGGCCGCGGGTGCGGGCCGGATGGCACTCACCGCCGCCGGTGACGACCACACCGAACGGTCGGAGGACGCGGGTCAGAGTGCCGGCGCGCCTGCGGCGACGAGCGGCATGATGCCGATGATGCCGCTCGGGGCGATGGGCGCGGCAGGAGCGGTGGCAGCCGGCGTCGTGGGTCTGGCCGGTGGGCGGGCTCATGCCGCCCACAGCGGGGTCGGCGCGAGCGATCTCACCTGGCTGCGGACCCGCGCCGAGCGACTGCAGACAACGGTTCCGTCGTCGATCGCCGGGTGGTTCCGGACGGCGGTCGGGTTGGGGACCGGTGACCGCGGTACCCGGGTGGTCGTCGTGGGGACGAACGATCCGCAGCCCTACCAGCGGGCCGGCGTCGAGCTCGCCGACGACGAGGCGATCACGGCCAACGGTCGGGCGCCGGAGCTCGCGATCCTCGACCACATGGTGCACGCCGGTGTCACGCCCAGGGCGATCGCGGCGGCGACCCCGATGGACGCCGCCACCATCTCCGCCCTACAGGCCGAGGACGTCGTGGTCATCGGGCCGCGCGCATAGCCACTCCGCGATTTCGTCGGCTCGGGGTGTCTCTGGCACAATAGTCGGGTTGCCTGTCGACGATGCCCCGCCACGGGGCCGTCCGTGACCGCGATGTCTGTGACACCGTCGACAGTGACGCCAACGACTCGGAGCACGAACCGGTCGAGCCCTCGGGCCGCCAGGTTCCTCTGCTCAACGTTTCCCGCCAGACAAGGACCACGACACATGAACACGCTCGACTTCCTCGACAAGCAGTCCCTCCGCGACGACGTGCCGGACTTCGGCCCCGGCGACACCCTCGACGTCCACGTCAAGGTCATCGAGGGCAGCAAGGAGCGCGTGCAGGTGTTCAAGGGTGTCGTCATCCGCCGCCAGGGCGGCGGCGTGCGCGAGACCTTCACCGTCCGCAAGGTGTCCTTCGGCGTCGGCGTCGAGCGCACCTTCCCCGTGCACAGCCCGAACATCGCCAAGATCGACGTCCTCACCCGCGGTGACGTCCGTCGCGCCAAGCTGTACTACCTGCGCGATCTGCGCGGCAAGGCAGCCAAGATCAAGGAAAAGCGCTGACGCGTCTAACCTGACGAGGTGGCCGACACACAGCGACCCGACGGTGACCGCGACGAGGACGCCAAGCGTCCGTGGCGGTTGAAGACCGACCGGGACGACCCCACCGACGACCGCGGAAAGCGTAAGTCCGGATCGGGCTCGCTCCTACGCGAAGTCGTGATCATCGTGGGGTGCGTCCTGCTCCTCACCTGGGTTCTGCAGACCTTCATCGGTCGGCAGTACGTGATCCCGTCGGAGTCGATGGAGTCGACGCTCATCGGCTGCGACGGGTGCACCAACGACCGCATCGTCATCGACAAGCTGACGTACCGGTTCGGCGATCCGCAGCCCGGTGACGTCGTCGTGTTCAAGGGTCCGTCGGAGTCGTGGAACGGCGCCTGGGTGTCACCCCGGTCGACGAACCCGGTGATGCACAAGGCGCAGGATGCCCTCTCGTGGTTCGGGTTCGCGCCACCGGACGAGAACAATCTCGTCAAGCGCGTCATCGCCACCGGTGGTCAGACCGTCGAATGTCGCAACGACGAGGGTGTCGGCGTCAAGGTCGACGGGCGACCGCTGCGTGAGCCCTACATCGACATGAAGCTCCAGGAGGAGACGGTCACCTCGTTCGGCCCCGGCGTCGCCGGGCCGGGCAACCAGGTGCCGCCGTGTCTGGGTCCGGACTTCGGTCCGATCAAGGTCCCCGAGGGCAACGTGTGGGTGATGGGCGACAACCGGCTGAACTCCCAGGACTCCCGGTACCACGTGGACGACCAGTATCAGGGCACGGTCCCGGTCAGTGACATCCGCGGCAAGGTGCGCTTCATCATCTACCCCTTCTCGCGGATCGGTGGTGTCGGTTCGTTCAATCCGCAGCAGTGATGGGTGCACTGTGACGACTCGATGGCCTCCGCGCTCTCCCGTCCGCCGCGCCGCGGGGCTGCGGACGTTCGAATTCGCGCTGCATCGCCAGGGCCTCGGACCTGTTGCCGGCGTCGACGAGGCCGGTCGCGGTGCCTGCGCCGGGCCGCTCGTGGTCGCGGCGTGTGTGCTCAAACCCACGCAGCTCGTCTCGCTGGCGGAACTCGACGATTCCAAGCGTCTCTCGGAGCGCACGCGCGAGGGTTTGTACCGCTCGGTGACGCGCTACGCCCAGAGCTGGAGCGCGGTGGTCATCGAGGCCGCGGAGATCGATCGCATCGGGATCCACGTCGCCAACATCGAGGGCATGCGACGTGCGGTGGCGGCGCTCGACGTGAAACCCGGATACGTATTGTCCGACGGCTTCGCGGTGCCGGGACTGACCGCGCCGTCACTGCCGGTGATCGGGGGAGACGGGGCGGCCGCGTGCATCGCCGCCGCCAGCATCATCGCCAAGGTCACCCGAGACCGCATCATGGTCGCGATGGACGACGACCTGCCCGGCTACGACTTCGCCATCCACAAGGGCTACAGCACGGCGCTGCACATGTCGCGCATCGACGCGGCAGGCCCCTCACCCCAACACCGCATGTCGTACCGTAATGTCGCGGCACGTGTGGTCACCAGCGCAAACGACAACAGGGATAGGCTGACAGGATGAGTGCTGAGGATCTCGAGAAGTACGAAACCGAGATGGAACTCTCTCTGTACCGCGAGTACAAGGACATCGTCGGGCAGTTCACGTATGTGGTGGAGACAGAGCGGCGCTTCTACCTCGCCAACGCGGTCGAGATGATCCCGCGCAACACCGACGGCGAGGTCTACTTCGAACTCCGCATGAGCGATGCGTGGGTGTGGGACATGTACCGGCCCGCGCGTTTCGTCAAACAGGTTCGCGTGATCACGTTCAAGGACGTCAACATCGAAGAGCTGGAGAAGTCGGAACTCCGCCTGCCCGACGAGCCCTGATCGAGATCGAAATCTGTTGACAACGCCCTGATCCTCCACAGATCAGGGCGTTGCTCGCTCTCGAGGGGTCGCCGAAAGCGGTTCTGCGCGAAGCTGATCGGCATGAGTTCTGAACCGCGCGGACATCCCCGCCCCGATCGACGTGGCCACATCGGCCGACTCGGCGAGGACGTGGCCGCGGACTACGCGACGTCGCTGGGTTGGGTTGTCCTGGATCGCAATTGGCGTACCAGATATGGCGAGCTCGATCTCGTTGCGTGCGATGGGTCGATCCTGGTGATCGTCGAGGTCAAGACGCGAGCGAGCCGCACCTACGATGATCCGGTCATGGCGGTGACGCCGACCAAGCTCACCCGGATGCGTCGACTCGCCCGGTTGTGGCTGGCCGCGCAGGACCGCCGGTGGTCGCAGATCCGGTTCGACGTCGTCAGCGTGCGGCTCGATCAGGCCACGCCCGATGATCTGGCTCGCGCGCGGGTGCGGCATCACCGGGGCGTGTACGTGTGAGGTGCGTCAGAGTTTGCTCAGGTCCGTGCGGATCAGCATCACGTTGTAGTCGCTCCACCTCGACGCATTGAAGTACAGGTCCTTCGAGTCACTCTGCAAGGCAGGGGAGTTCGGCAGCATCATCGGCCCGTACAGCACCAGTGCGCCGCGGGGCACGATGGTTTTCGGAGCGCTCCACGGTCCTTCGGGATGGTCGGAGGTGCGCAGCGTGATGTCGTTGTCGCCGTCGAGCATGATGTATTTCTCGAGGTATGGGCTCCAGGCGACCGAGAGTTCGGTGACCGGCTGCCGGACGACCACCGCGGAGCCGTCGTCGGGGATGGCGGCGATGTCGTTCACCCACCCCCGGCTGGTTCCCGCCCAGTACTCGTAGGCGTCGAGTTTCAGGATGTCCGCCGGCTTGAACCGCGCGAGGAACGCGGCGCCGAAGCGGCCGTTCGGCGTGCCGTACTGGTAGACGTAGTCCGCTTCGGGCGTCCCGGGGCGACCGCGGACGTAGGCGTTCTGCTGGAACTTGCCGTTGTTGAACTCCACCGGACGGAACTCGCCGGGGAGTCGGAGCGAGACCGGCGCGTTGACGAGGATCGTGTCCTGGTCGGTGACCCAGGTCTGGCCGTTGTCGTCGGAATGGGCGATCGCCGAGAAGTTGGTGACCCAGTTGCCCGGCGATCCCCACGATCGCACCGACATGTAGTTGATGTACTGGCGGAAGCCGTCACCGTGTGGGAGGGAGATGGCCGCGGTCGGGATGGTCGTGACCTCGACGTTGGAGATGCCGACCGACGGGATGAGTTCCTGCGCGTAGTTCGGTTGTCCGGGCGCGATGACCGAACCGGACGTCACGTCGCCAGCCCGGCCGTCGGGCACCGACAGTCCGTTGGCGAGGTTGTCGTCGTCGGTGCGCAGCAGCACGTTGTGACGCCACTGCTGTCTCGGGGCGTTGCAGTTGCCGAAGGTGTCACCGAACGCCATCAGGGTCTGGCCGCGCCCGTTGTCCCAGGCGACGCCTAGGTCGGTGCCGCCGATGCCGAACCGGCTGAACGTCCGGTTGGCGCTGAGCGGGCCCGTCACCCAGCCGACGGTGCGGGACTTGGCGCCGACGTAGGGCACGAGCGGGGCCTGCGGACCCGGATTCGGGATGTTCGAACTGCCGGAGGAGCCTGCTGAACCGCTCGATCCGCTCGAACCGCTGGATCCGGAGCCGAGAAAACTCGATCCGGTGCTCGCGTTGCCACAGGGTGCAGCGTGCGCGACGCCGGCGCCGGTCGTCAGGGCGATTGCGGTACCGCTGAACGCGATGACCCCGGCGAGCGCCAGCCGGACACTCGTGGTGAGACGGCTCGACACGCGCGTCCTCCAGTTACTCTCGTGGCAGAAGTGATTGACGTGACTATTGTTACTGGAGTTACTACCGGTTCGCGCGATCCGAGGGGTCACGATCTGGTGTCGAGGCGCGTGCGTCGGAAGAATGCTGACATGACGGAGTTCTCCGATCGCTTCGCACCTGTCCGATTCGGCGAGTTCTTCCGCCAACCGCTGTACGGTCGCGATGAGGTCATCCGGGTTGATTCTGTGGTCCCTGCATTGTCGGGCGTATACGGGTGGTGGTTCAGGCGCCCGCCGTCCCGGCTCATCGACACTTCAGGGTGTAGAAGCCGGGATGGCCTGACACTGCTGTATGTCGGCATCAGTCCTCGGAGGCCCTCCAATTCGGGCGTAGTCAGTCGGCAGAACCTTCGTCGACGGTTGCGAACCCACTACAAAGGACGTGCGTCGACGTCGACCTTGCGCCTCAGTCTCGGTGTGCTCCTGGCTGATGAGCTCGGCATCCAGCTCGCCTTGCACGGGACCAGAAGGCATTTCGGTGCCGGCGAGCCGGTCCTCAGTGAATGGATGGGAAACAACACCCGGGTCTCGTGGTTGGCGGACGACGAACCCTGGCTGGTTGAGGACGCGGCGATCCGCCACTTGATTGTGCCACTGAATCTGGAAGGTAACTCGCACAACCCCTTCTACCGCGAGCTCAAGCTGGCCCGGGCTCGAGCTGCGGCCTCCGCGAATTCCTAGCGCACGAAGAACCGCTCCTCGGACCTCGTCCGTGACTGCCAGCCGACGCGTTCGAGCTCCGGCGTCTCCGAGTCGTGGGCGGGGTGGCCGATGCACAGATAGGCGACCAACTTCCAGGAAGACGGTACGTCGAGTGCCGTGGTCACCCGGTCGGGTTCGATGATCGACACCCACCCGACCCCGACGCCCCGCGCCCGCGCCGCGAGCCAGAGCGTGGAGATCGCGGTGACGACCGAATACTCCAACGTCTCGGGCACTGTTTGTCGGCCGAGTCCCCGGCCCTGCTCGACAGCGGGTTCGCAGAAAACGGCGAGGTGGACGGGAGCGTCGTCGAGCCCGGCGAGCTTGAGCGACGAATAGAGCTGTGCGCGTTCGCCCGTGTAGCCGCCGAGCGCACCGGCATTGCAGCGAGTGAAGCTCTCGCGCACCGATTGTCGGGCTTCGGCGGACCGCACCTCGACCCAGCGCCACGGCTGACTGTTGCCCACGGACGGTGCCAGTTCGGCCGCCTCGAGGATCTCGGGAAGCACGTGGGGTTCGAGTGGTTCGCGGCGGAAGCGACGGACGTCGCGCCGCCATCGAAGTAGTCGGTCGAGATCGCCGACGAACTCATCGTCGAAAGTTCCGTCGCTCATCGGTTGTCGAGCCTAGTCTGCGTGTCGACCGACGGAGCGGGTCCCGTGTGTGCGTGCCGACCGACGGGGCGGGTCCCGTGTGCGCGTGCCGACCGACGGAGCGGGTCCCGTGTGTGCGTGCCGACCGCTGGGTCAAATCGCTGGACAACCTCGGGTTCGCGCGGGGAGTCTGTATCTTTCGTCGTCAGGAGGGCAGATGGACGCATACAGCGCGCACGCGCTTCCTTGTTCGAGCGGTACGTCACCGAGGTGTGGGGCGAACGCTGCGAAACCACTGACCTGGAGGACTTCCCGGAGCTCGAGACGGAGTCCAGGTCGACTCGTTGCGGTGTCTGTGTGGCGTGGGAGGAAGCCGACCAGTTCAGAGAATGGCTGTTGGCCACGTCGAAGGACTCGCGATCCGCGCCCGCTCCGAGCGATGTCACTCGTTTCGAGGTCATCGATCACACCACAGGCGGTGAGGGCCGCGCCTACGTGAAGTACGACGTATCGGCGGAGTTGAGCTACCAGGATGACGGGAGGACGCTAAAGGTGTTCGTGAGAGATCGGAAGGTCGCCGATACCTAGCTCGGCACGACTGACGAACGACCCCGCTTGCGCCTGCAGGGCGACGTGCACAACCACGGGGTCATCCACAGATCGGCTGTCGGAGCGGTTCGGCGCCGTCCGCCACGCGCGTCACCGCCGAGACTGTGCTCATGCTGGGGCAAACACAGGCGGTGGGGCTCAATGCCTTTGCCGCAAGCGTCGTCGACGTGCAGGCGAGTGTCAGTTCGGGGTTGCCGGGATTCGCGGTGACCGGCAACCCGGATCCGTCGGTGCGAGAGGCGCGGGACCGGGTGCGGGCCGCGATCAAGAACTCCGGGTTCAGTTTTCCCGAGTTGAAGGTGACGGTGGCTCTGTCGCCGGCCGACATACCGAAGATCGGTTCGGGGTTCGATCTGTCGATGGCCGTCGCGATCCTGGCTGCCACCCAACAGGTGTCGGCGGAGAGACTGTCATCGACGATCTTCTTGGGCGAACTCGGTCTGGACGGCAACGTGCGGCCGATCCGCGGAGTCCTGCCGGCGGTGATCGCGGCGCGGCAGGCTGGCTACTGCCGGGCGGTCGTGCCGATCGAGACGGTCGCCGAGGCGGCGCTGGTCGTCGGGATGGACGTCGGCGGCGCGACGAGCCTCAAGGAGGTGACGCAGTGGCTGGCCGGTGATCACGTGCTCGACACCGTGCACGAGGCGACGACGACGAAGCCGCCGCCGATCCCGGACATGGCCGACGTCGTGGGGCAGCAGGAGGCGCGGCATGCGCTCGAGATCGCCGCGGCCGGAGCGCATCACGTGTTGATGACGGGGTCGCCGGGGATCGGCAAGACGATGTTGGCGCGGCGGTTGCCGGGTATTCTGCCGCCGCTGGGCCTCGAGGATTCCCTGGAGGTGACGGCCATCCATTCGCTGGTGGGCGAGTTGTCGCCCGGGCGTCCGCTGATCACCGAGCCACCGTTCATCGCCCCGCATCACAGTTCGACGACCACAGCCCTGCTCGGAGGGGGTACGGGTTTCGCGCGTCCGGGTGCGGTGTCCAAGGCACACCGAGGGGTGTTGTTCCTCGACGAGTGCGCCGAGATGAGTGTCAAATCCCTGGAGTCGCTTCGAGAACCCCTCGAGGACGGTGAGGTCCGGGTGCCGCGACGAGACGGCGTGGCGGTCTACCCCTCCAGGTTCCAGCTGATCCTGGCGGCGAACCCGTGTCCGTGTGCGCCCGCCCACGACGTGGATTGTGTGTGCTCGGCCGTCGTTCGACGACGCTATCTGGGCAAGTTGTCGGGGCCACTGCTGGACCGCGTGGACATCCGCGTACGCATGGATCCGCCGGGAAACACGGCCCTGATGAGCGGTGCGGGGGAGTCCAGCGCCGATGTCCGGGCCCGCGTGACCACTGCGCGCGCCACCGCGATCGACCGGTGGGCGCAGTTCGGGTGGCGCACCAATGCCGAGGTCCCCGGGTCCGCGCTGCGACAGCGGTTCCGACTGCCGCCGGACGTGTTGCGGCCCATCGAATTGTTCCTGCGCGACGGCCGCGTGACGGCTCGCGGCGCCGATCGCGCGCTGCGCCTGGCGTGGACCCTCTGTGATCTGCGCGGTACGGGTCGTCCCGTGGAAGACGATGTCGCGCAGGCGCTTCTGTACCGAGACCGAGGAGCGACCTGGTGACCGCCGCCCATCCGTCGGAGTCCCGTTCTCCCGAATCGATCGCGTGGGCTTATCTGGCTCGGGTGGCCGAACCGCCGTGTGCCGCGATCATCGCGCTCGTCGACGACATCGGTCCGGTCGAGGCCGCATCGGCGATTCGTCGACGCACCGTGCCCGGGGGTCACGACGCGGTGCTCGGCGCGACCGCGGCCCGGTGTGATTCCGACTGTGCGACAGTCGACCTCGACACCGCCGACCGGATCGGCGCACGGTTGGTGACCCGCGCCGACCCGGAATGGCCTGCCTGGTCGATGCTGGCACTGGGACAGGCCGACACCGCGGCGCGTGGGGGCGAACCGCTCGCCCTGTGGGTGCGCGGTCCCGCCCGCCTCGACGATCTCGCCGCCGCGTCGGTGGCGGTGATCGGGTCCCGCGCCGCGTCGGCCTATGGCGAACACGTCACGCAGACACTCGCGTCGGGACTGTCGGGCGAAGGTTTCGCGGTGCTGTCCGGGGGTGCGTTCGGCATCGATGGCGCCGCCCACCGTGCGGTGGTCGCGGCGGGTGGAGTGACCGCGGCGGTGATGGCGTGCGGCATCGACCGGGACTATCCGGCGTCGCACGCGGCTCTGCTGACCGCGATCGCGCGCACGGGTGCGGTGATCAGCGAGTACCCGCCGGGGACGACGGCCGCCAAACACCGGTTCCTCACCCGGAACCGTCTCGTGGCGGCGATGAGCGGTGCGACCGTGGTGGTCGAGGCCGGACGACGGTCCGGCGCGGCGAACACCGCCGCGTGGGCGCGCAAGCTCGGCCGGCCGCTGGGCGCGGTGCCCGGCCCGGTCACCTCGGCGACCTCGGTCGGCTGCCACCGCATGATCGCCGACGACCTCGCGGTGCTGGTCTCCGACGTCGCCTCGATCGTCAACCTGGTGCGCCCCGACGGAGGGGGTGACATCGGCCGCGGTCGCACGAAGCCGACGGACGGACTCGACGCCGAGCAACTGCGTGTCCACGACGCCATTCCCGGCCGCGGCGCCGTGGGGATCGACGAGATCGCCTTCGCCGCGGGTCTCGACATCGGGGCGGTCCGGTCGGCGTTGGCGCACCTCGACATCAGGGGGTATGTGCAGAACGTCGATGGACGATGGCGGCTGGCGTGAGCTCAGCGGCGGGTGAGGACGTCGATGATGACGCGCAGATCGTCGGGGGTCGCCTCGTTCAGCCGGCCGTGCGCGTGGACATAGCCGATGCCCGCGTACAGCAACGTCGTGGCCCGAGCGTGTGTCTCGGCCTCCGAGAAGCCGAGCTCGCGCATCGCCGAGATCGCGATCGAGAAGATCCGGCAGTCGAGCTGGTCGACCGAGTCCGCGATCGATGCGTCGGTGTCGGCCCACCGGCGCAGAGCCGACTCCATCGCCCAGCGGCGCGGGTCGGACAGCAGGCGCGCCATCCCTTCCACCCGTTCGACCGGCGGTAGGGCTTCGAGCGCCTCGATCCGATCGGCTGCCGCCGACTGAGCCCGCCGACAGTGTTCCGCGAGCGCGGCCTTCAATGCGCCGATGTCGGTGAAATGCCAGTAGAAACTGCCCTTGGTCACACCGAGACGCGCGCTCAGACGCGAGATCTTCAGTGCGTCGATGCCGTCGTCGACCAAGATCTGGGTCGCGGCCTCCAGCCAGTCGTCCACGCTCAACCGCGAACCGCGGCGCGGGGTGGATTGATCCACGGGCTGATCCGGCATGGAGTCACCTCTGGTCGGGTCTCGCGACGTCTGATTTTAGTAATGGCAAAGTCTCAGATACACATCGCTCGATCGAAGAGAAACCTTACAACCGCGGATGGGTGGTTCGCTCGACTAAAGCTAAGGGTCACCTAATCTGGAAGGCGTAGGGTTGACGCCTGAAAGGGAGGTTCGATGGCGAAACGCGTGAACACGATGACGGTGCTGCGGAGCAAGCGGATCAGTCCGCACTTCGTACGCCTGTTCCTGGGTGGAGAAGGATTCGACGACTTCCAGCCGGCGCTGGGGAAGTCCGGGGAGCCCGACACCGACATGTACGTGAAGTTCGTCTTCGCGCCGCCGGGTGTCACCTACCCGGAGCCGTTCGATCTCCAGGAGATCCGTTCCGCCGAGCCGGCGGAACGCCAACCGGTGCTGCGCACCTACACCGTCCGCCGCGTGGATGCGGCGGCCCGCGAGCTCGTCGTCGACTTCGTCGTCCACGGCAGCGAGGGCATCGCCGGCCCCTGGGCGGCGTCGGTCCAGCCAGGGGAGACGATCCGCTTCATCGGCCCGGGCAGCGGTTACCGCCCGCGGACAGACGCTCCCTGGCACCTGCTGGCCTGTGATGAGGCCGGACTCCCTGCGGTGGCGGCCGCACTGGAGGCGTTGCCCGCCGACGCCGTCGCCAAGGTCTTCATCGAGGTGGCCGGTCCCGAAGACGAGCTCGAACTCCGGGCGCCGGTCGGGGCGGAGATCTCCTGGGTGCATCGCGGCGGGCCCGCGGGCGAGGTGGACGACTCACTCGCCGGCGACAACGCCCCGCTGATCGAGGCGGTCCGCGCGGCGGAATGGCTCGACGGCGAGCCGCACGTGTTCATCCACGGTGAGGCGCAGGCGGTCATGCACAACCTGCGGGCCTATGTCCGCAAGGAGCGCGGAGTGGGGGCGGCGAACGCGTCGATCTCCGGCTACTGGCGGCGCGGACGGACCGAGGAGGGCTTCCGGCAGTGGAAGGCCGACCTGCGTGCCGAGGAAGAGGGTGTCGGCGCCCAGGGCTGACGCGGACCGACCATCGTGGCACCGATTCGGCCACGACGCCGCGTGTGCTGTTGCGCCCGGCTGTCCGACACGGTGAGGTCGTGACCATGCTCGACGACTTCGCCGACCACCTGCGCCTCGAGAAAGGGCGCAGTGAGCACACGATCCGTGCCTACGTCGGTGGTGCTCGTGCGCTGGTCTCGTTCGCCGGTGCCCGGGGGATCGAGGTCGGCGCCATCGACCTCGCATTGCTGCGGGCCTGGCTCGCCGAACTGACCCGCCGTGGCGCTGCGCGGACAACCGTCGCCCGACAGGTCTCGGCGGCGAAGACCTTCTGCGCGTGGGCGGTCCGCGAGGGCTACCTGGCCACCGACCCGTCGCAGCGGCTGAAGGCGCCCAAGGCGCACCGGACCCTGCCCGCGGTCCTGGCCCCGGCCCAGGCCGAAGCCGCGATCGCGGCCACCGGCGTGGACCGAGCGGCCGACGACCCGATCGCATTACGCGACCGGGTGATCCTGGAGCTGTTGTACGCGAGCGGGGTTCGCGTGGGGGAGCTGTGCGGGCTCGACGTCGGTGACGTCGATGCCGACCGGCGGGTGGTGCGCGTGATCGGCAAGGGCGACAAGGAACGGTCGGTGCCCTACGGTGAGCCGGCCGCGCGCGCGATCGACGACTGGCTCCGGACCGGACGCCCGGCCCTGGTGACCGACGCCTCGGGGGCGGCGCTGCTCCTCGGTGCCCGCGGGGGCCGGTTGGACCAGCGGATGGCGCGCTCGGTCGTGGCACGGGCGGTCGACGCGAGCGGCGGGCCGGCGACCGGACCGCACGGGCTCCGCCACAGCGCCGCCACACACCTGCTCGAGGGCGGTGCCGACCTGCGCGTCGTCCAGGAACTGCTCGGGCACTCGTCGCTCGCGACGACACAGATCTACACCCATGTGAGCGTCGAGCGCCTGCGCGCCGTCCATCGTCAGGCGCACCCGCGGGCCTGAGGACTCCGGGCGGCGCGCCCGTGGGTCATCCAACCGGTTTGAGTCGGACTCGGACCGCGCCGAGCAGTCCCAGCGGGTCCATGTAGTCCGACCCGCGGCCGCTGCCGCGCCGAGCTCCCCAGTGCAGGCAGACGACCACCGGGCAGCCCGGATGCCCGCCGATCACCGTCCCGATGATCTCGCCACGAGAGACGTGGTCACCCGCCGCGACGCGGGCCTCCACCGGCTCGTACGTCGTGATCACACCGTCGGGATGCGCCACCGAGACGACCGGCCGTCCCACGACCGTTCCCGCGAACCGCACCCGCCCGGCACCGGCCGCGCGGACGGCCTGTCCGGGCCCGGCGGCGAGGTCGACGCCCCGGTGCCCCCGCTGCCAGCGTTTCTCCGGTTCGTCGAAGGCCGTCACCACGGTCGGCCGAGGTGTCAGCGGGGCCGAGTACACCCCGTCGGTGGAGGCAGTGGCGATCGGACCGGCACACCAGAGGGCGGCGAGCACGAGCGTGGCCACGACACGCGGTGAAGGAAATGGCACCTGGATTGGACGCAGCAGAGGCCGTGCGGGATCCGCCGGTTGGTGCACCGCTGCCGGATTCGCACTCCGACGTGGGCGAAGGCGTTTTGGTGTTCCTTCTGCGGCGGCGTAAACTTCTCACCGCACCTCATCGATCGTTGATGAGGTGACTTCGCGCGCCTGCATTCGGTTCCGTGTTGCTCAGCGGCTTCGACGCCCTGACCAGCACAGTCGAGAAAACACACGCCAAGTGAGCAGTCCCGGAACGGTCCATGCCGTCCCGGGTGGCACTCGGCCGCAGGCGCCAGGGTCGGTACCGACGGTGCCGACGACAACTGCGAGAAAAGGACGATCATGGCTGTCGTGACCATGAAGCAGCTGCTTGACAGCGGCGCACACTTCGGGCACCAGACCCGCCGTTGGAACCCGAAGATGAAGCGATTCATCTTCACCGACCGCAACGGCATCTACATCATCGATTTGCAGCAGACGCTGACCTACATCGACAAGGCGTACGAGTTCGTCAAGGAGACGGTCGCCCACGGTGGCACCATCCTCTTCGTCGGCACCAAGAAGCAGGCGCAGGAGTCGATCGCCGCGGAGGCGACCCGTGTCGGCATGCCGTACGTCAACCAGCGCTGGCTCGGTGGCATGCTCACCAACTTCTCGACCGTCCACAAGCGCTTGCAGCGCCTGAAGGAACTCGAGACCATGGAGCAGACCGGTGGCTTCGAGGGTCGCACCAAGAAGGAAATCCTCATGCTCACGCGTGAGAAGAACAAGCTCGAGCGCACGCTCGGCGGTATCCGTGACATGGCCAAGGTCCCCTCGGCCGTGTGGGTCGTCGACACCAACAAAGAGCACATCGCCGTCGGTGAGGCGCGGAAGCTGAACATCCCGGTCATCGCGATCCTCGACACCAACTGCGATCCCGACCTCGTCGACTACCCGATCCCGGGCAACGACGACGCCATCCGCAGCGCCGCGCTGCTCACCCGTGTCGTGGCCTCGGCCGTGGCCGAGGGTGTCCAGGCCCGTGCCGGTGCCGCCAGTGGCGACGCCAAGCCCGAGGCCGGCGGCGGCGAGCCCCTGGCAGAGTGGGAGCAGGAACTGCTGACCCAGGCTGCCGCGCCGGCAGGCGGCGACGCCGCGACCGACGCACCGGCCGCTCAGTAGTCCCGACTGCTCTGCAGTCCGGTCCCAACACACTTCCCGAAGGAGGCTCGCCGACGATGGCGAACTACACCGCAGCTGATGTGAAGCGTCTCCGTGAGCTCACCGGCTCTGGAATGCTCGACTGCAAGAACGCGCTGGCCAACAACGACGGCGATTTCGACAAGGCCGTCGAAGAGCTGCGCATCAAGGGTGCCAAGGACGTGGGCAAGCGCGCTGAGCGTTCCACCGCCGAGGGCCTGGTCGCGGCCAAGGACGGCGCGCTCATCGAGATCAACTCCGAGACCGACTTCGTCGCGAAGAACGGTGAGTTCCAGCAGCTCGCCGACGACATCGTGAACGCGGCGGCCGCGGCCAAGACGAACGATCTCGACGAACTGAAGAAGGCTCCGCTCGGCGACGGGACCGTCGACGAAGCGGTCGCCGCCCTCTCGGCCAAGATCGGCGAGAAGCTCGAGCTCCGTCGCGTGGCGTACTACGACGGCCCGGTGGCCGTGTACCTGCACAAACGTGCCTCCGATCTGCCCCCGGCGGTCGGTGTGCTCGTGTCCTACACCGGTGAGGGCGAGGGTGCCGAAGAGGCCGCTCGCGGCGCCGCGATGCAGGTCGCTGCCCTGAAGGCGCGCTACGCCACTCGTGACGAGGTTCCCGCGGACGTCGTCGAGAACGAGCGTCGTATCGCCGAGCAGACCGCCAAGGAAGAGGGCAAGCCGGAGCAGGCTCTGCCCAAGATCGTGGAGGGTCGCGTCAACGGCTTCTACAAGGATGTCGTGCTGCTCGACCAGTCGTCGGTGCAGGACTCCAAGAAGACCGTGAAGGCACTGCTCGACGAGGCCGGCGTGACCATCAAGGGCTTCACCCGGTTCGAGGTCGGCCAGGCCTGATCGAACTCGCTCCGCATCGCCCCGTCTCCGTCGAGGAGACGGGGCGATGTGCGTTCACGGGGTCTGTCGTGCCCGCAGAGCAGTCGTGAGTGCCGCGATCGCCATGGCGACGAGGCCCAGTGTCACCAGGGTCGTCTGCAGCGCGGCCAGGAACGTCCGGGCGGTCACCGACCGCGCCGCATCCTGGGTCCAGGGTCGGGCCTGCGCGGCGACCGCGGCGACCGCCGGCGACGTCGGTCCGCCCGCGCAGGCGGGCACCGGTCGCTCCGGATGAGCGGACCGCAGCTGATCGCTCGCGCAGGAGGCGAAACGGTCGGCGACCGCCTCATGGAACATCGGCTGAACGGGTGACTCCGACAGCGAGGCAACGAGTTCGGCTCGAACCGCCGGAACCGTCTCGGTTGTCTGGCCGGCCACCTGACCGAAGAAGAAGAGGGTGACGACCGCCAGGCCGAGCGAGGCGCCGATCTGCTGGACCGTGGGGATCGTCCCGGTTGCCGTGCCCGCCGTGGCCTCGGTCGTGTCGGAGAGGATCACCGCCTGCAGTGGTGCGATGAACAAACCCGTGCCCACGCCGCCGAGTACGAGGGGACCGAGAATCCCGGGCATCGGCAAGCTCTCCGCCGCCGGTTCGATGATCATCGCGAGCCAGACGAATCCGGCTCCGACGGCGAGAGATCCGGCCATCAGGGTGTACGGAGCCGTGAACCGGGCAACCACCCGGGGCGAGCAGAGCGAGCCGACCGCGGCGCCGATCGCGAAGGGCAGGGCCAGTAACCCGGTTCGGAACGCCGAGTAGCCGAGTCCGAACTGGGCCGAGATCGACACGGTGAAGAAAAATCCCGCGAACACGCTGAAGAACACGAGGGACAGGAGAAGTCCGACCGCGAACCGGCGCGAGGCGAACAGCTGTGGTCGCAACAGGGGAGTGCCTCCGCGGGCGTCGACGCGGACCTCGTGAAGGGCGAACAGCGCCAACAGGACTCCGGCTGCCCCGATCATCATCCACAGGATCGGGGGCCACCCCATCTCGCGTCCGAGGGCCAGTGGGTACAGCAGCAGGAACAGCGCCGTCGCCGACAGAACCACGCCCGGGACGTCCACGCGTCCCGGCGCCGGCTCGCGCGCGTCGGGTAGGCGGCGGTGGGCGAGCAGACAGGAGAGCAGGCCGAGCGGGACGTTGACGAAAAAGATCGCGCGCCAGCCCCATCCGAGGACGTCGGCGTCGACGAGCACGCCGCCGATCACCGGACCGAGGATGGCGGCGAGACCGGCGACGGCCCCGTAGACGCCGAAGACGAGTCCGTGACGCCTCTTGTCGAACAGGGCCGCGATGAGCGCCAGGGTCTGTGCGGACATGAGCGCCGCACTGACGCCTTGTATCCCGCGGAGGGCGATGAGCTCACCAGGGCCGGTCGCCACCCCGCACAGGACCGAGGTCAGCGTGAACGCCACCATCCCGGCGACGAACATCCGGCGGCGTCCGACTCGCGCCCCGAGCGTTGCCGCGGTCAGCAGGGTGCAGGCGAACGACAGCGTGTACACGGTCAGCACCAGGAGTTGCTGCGAGGTCGACGCACCGAGATCCCGTGCGAGATCGGGCAGAGCGATGTTGACGATGGTGGTGTCCAGCATCTGCATGAACACACCGAGCAGGCATCCCGCGAGGGCCGCCCATGCGCCCGGACGATCGCGCAGAGCGCCGGCGGTCTCCCGGCCCGCCGCGGGACCGGCGGTCACGGAGCGAGAGCCGGCAGCGATGGTCGGTAATCGCCGAGGTCGGCGACCGCCGACATCACCGCGACGAATCGTTCGACGTACTGCGCCACGGAGTCGTGCGCGATCTCGGTGTCGGGGTACAGCAACGTGATCGAGGTCTGGCCGGAGAACCGGTTGACCCACATGTACACCTCTTCGCTGCTCCCGCGATTGCCGAAGAGGCACCCGTTCCCGGCCTCGAAGATCTCGACGCCGGGCAGTTTGCGGACGTCGATGTAGGACACCATCGGTACCGCCCAGCCGGACCGGACCGCGATCTCGTCACCGGGTTCCACGAGTTCGAGCACCCGGTGAAACGAGATGTCGGTCAGCTCTTTTCCGGATTCGTAGCTGCGCGCGGCCGCCGGCGCGAGGGAGCGGAACGTGGTGTCGTCGCCGACGGTGAGCGGAACGGGGATCAGGCTCGTGAACCAGCCGACCGACTTCAGTTCCGCGGCACCCGATCTCGTGCTCTTCGGGGTCATCCCGAAATACTCGGTCCGACCGGTGAACTCGGCATACACGAGGGCGGCCGCCGTCATGATCCCGGCGATCATGTTGGCGCCCAGATCGCGACAGATCTGCTCGAAGCGCGCGGCCGTGGGCTCGTCGAACAGGGTCGAGTTCACGATTGCGCTGCGGGTGTAGGTCTGCGCGCCGGTGCCGAGCGGCAGCGGGAAGCCGGGCAGGTGCCCACCGTTGGCCTGAACAAGGTCGATCCAGCGCTGGACGTGCGGTGATCGGCGGGTCAGCCGGCGCGACACGGCGCGCTCGCGCACGCAGTAGTCGAGGTAGCTGCCGACCGGGGGCAGCTCGGCATCGCCGCCGAAGGCCTCGTTCATGTAGAGCGTCAACAGGTCCACGCAGGTGATGGCCTGGGAGATCCCGTCGGTGTTGAGATGGTCGGCCGCGGCGTAGAGGGTGAACCCGCCCTCCCACTCGATGGCCCCGAAGGTGAAACAGTCCCAGTTGAACGGCCCGGAGGTCTCGTCCTGCACGTGCGTCCGCAGTTGCGACGCGTCGCGGTCGCCGTGTGCGACCGGAACCAGTTCGACGACCTCCGGGGGCACGAGATGGCGGAGGACCGAACCGTCGTCCTCCATCGAGAACCAGGACCGGAAACTGTCGTGGCGCTTCACGAACTCGTTGACCGCCTTCGTCATCGCGGACACGTCGAGCGGTGCCGAGACGTCGAAGGCCATCAGGCAGAGCCGCGCGAAGCGGAACCCCGCGGACTCGTTGCGCCACGCCACCCGCAGGTACTCCTCCTGCTGGTGGGACGGCGGGGAGGGATGCACAGGAGCCCGATCGGCATTCGTCACCGAAGCGAGGGAGGCGACCCAGCTGGTCAGGTGACCGGGACGTGGCTCCCATTGCTCGATGAGGCCGAACTTCATCATGTGTGTTCCTCGATTCGCCTGTGGGAAAGTGGATCCGGCGACCGCTCGCTCGAGAGGCGTCCGAGGTCTCCCGGACGGTGGAGCGGCCGACCGGGACGCACCCTACCGCACGGTAACCTCGACGGTCGGGGAAACGGGACAACCTCGATGCGATGAGACGGTGTATCGGTTCGTGTATCTCTGTGTCATCGAATGCCGTTGCGGTGCTGGACGATTGACCCATGTGGACATCGGGCGGTGCGTCGGGCACACTGCCGGGGTTGCGCGTGTGACGCCGGTCGCACCCGAATGAAGGCGAGGGGTATGGACGACGGGTCTGTCAACGAGGACCGACCACGGCACCGGCACACGCCGGTGCGACCGGCCGTGCTCGTGATCGCGCTGGTCGCTGCGACTCTCGGGCTGGCGGTGCCCGCCGCCGCGACACCCGCGCCCGCTCGCATCGTCGGCGAGACGGTTCAACGCGGTGGTGAGATCGACGTCGCCGTCCGGTCGGCGGCGATGCGCCGGGTGGTCCCGGTCAAGGTGTGGCCCGCCCGCGGGAACCGGCCCGCGCCGACGCTCTATCTCCTCAACGGCGCGGCCGGCGGCGAAGGTGGGAGCAGTTGGTTCGACCGGACCGACATCCGGACCTTCTTCGCCGACGAGAACGTCAACGTCGTCGTCCCGATGGGCGGTGCGGCGAGCTACTTCACCGACTGGCACCGCCCCGACCCCGTGTTGGGGAGGCAGAAATGGGCGACCTTCCTCACCGAGGAACTGCCCGGGACGATCGACGACCGATTCGGCGGCACCGGGCGCAACGCGATCGCCGGGATCTCGATGGCGGGCACGTCGGTGTTCCAGTTGGCCTTGCACGCGCCGTCGGTGTACCGGGCGATCGGCTCGTTCAGCGGCTGCGCCCAGACCAGCGATCCGCTTGGCCAGGCTGTCGTCCGGATGGTCGTCGAGGGGCGTGGCGGCGCCAACACCCTGAACATGTGGGGCCCCCCCGACGATCCCGCCTGGCGTGCCAACGACCCCTATCTGCATGCCGAGGCGTTCCGGGGGATGTCGATCTATGTCTCGAACGGGTCCGGGATGCCGGGACGGTATGACACCCTCGACGGTCCCGGCATCGACGGCAACGGCTCCAAGCTGTTCGACCAGATCGCGGTCGGGGCGGTGATCGAGACCGCCACGGCCCAGTGCACGCGGAATCTCCAGCGCCGGATGCGCGACATCGGTGTGCCTGCGACGTTCCACCTCTACGAGGGCGGCACGCATGCGTGGCCGTACTGGCAGGACGAACTGCATCGCGCCTGGCCGCAGTTCGAGGCGGCGCTGCGCGGCTGACCTCGCGCGAGGCGGTTTCCCGAGGCGCGCACGACGCGTGTCGCGGGTCGGTTCCGGTGACGACGTACGATAGTTCACCGAACCGACGAGTGAGGAAGCCGATGAGTGAAGCGTCCGACCCCATCCGGCGGGATGGATTCCGTAGGGTCTTGCTGAAGTTGGGCGGCGAGATGTTCGGTGGCGGCGAGGTCGGGCTCGATCCCGACGTCGTGGGCACCGTCGCCGACCAGATCGCCGACGTCGTCAATTCCGGTGTCCAGGTCGCTGTCGTGATCGGCGGCGGAAACTTCTTCCGCGGCGCCGAGCTGCAGCAACGAGGCCTCGACCGGAGCCGCTCGGACTACATGGGCATGCTCGGCACGGTCATGAATTGCCTTGCACTGCAGGACTTCCTGGAGAAGCGGGGAGTCTCGACCCGCGTGCAGACAGCCATCACGATGGGACAGGTCGCCGAGCCGTATCTGCCGCTGCGCGCGCAGCGGCATCTGGAGAAGGGGCGCGTGGTCATCTTCGGCGCCGGCATGGGCATGCCGTACTTCTCCACCGACACCACCGCCGCCCAGCGCGCGCTGGAGATCAAGGCCGAGGTGGTCCTGATGGCCAAGGCGGTCGACGGTGTGTACGACGCCGACCCGCGCACCAACCCCGATGCCACCCTCTTCACCGAGATCACCCATCGCGAGGTGCTCGACAAGGAACTCAAGGTCGCCGACGCGACGGCCTTCAGCCTGTGTATGGACAACAAGATGCCGATCTTGGTGTTCAATTTGCTCCAACAGGGCAATATCGCCCGTGCGGTCGCAGGCGACCGCATCGGCACCCTGGTCAGCACCTGACCCGACGCCCCACCCCGAGATCGACGAGAACCCCGACCGAACGGAACAAGGACGAACACATGATCGACGACGCGTTGCTCGACGCCGAGGAGAAGATGGAGAAGGCGGTCAACGTCGCCAAGGAGGACATGGGTTCGATCCGGACCGGGCGCGCCAACCCGGCCATGTTCAACAAGGTCAACATCGAGTACTACGGCTCGTTGACCCCCGTCACGCAGGTCGCCAGCATCAACACGCCCGAACCGCGCCTCGTCGTGATCAAGCCGTACGAGGCGTCCACGCTGCGCGACATCGAGACCGCGATCCGCAACTCCGACCTCGGGGTGAATCCGACCAACGACGGCACGATCATCCGGGTGGCCGTCCCGCAGCTCACCGAGGAGCGACGCCGCGACCTCGTCAAGCAGGCCAAGGGCAAGGGTGAGGACGCGAAGGTCGCGATCCGCAACGTGCGCCGCAAGGCCGCCGACGAGCTCAAGCGCATCCAGAAGGACGGCGAGGCCGGCGAGGACGAGGTCACCCGCGCCGAGAAGGAACTGGACAAGACCACGGCGACCTACGTGCATCAGATCGACGAGCTGGTCAAGCACAAAGAAGACGAATTGCTCGAGGTGTGAACGAGGTTCCGCAACGAGGCGGTGAGAAGAAGTCGCGCGCGGGGCGCGACCTGCCGGCCGCCATCGCGGTCGGCGGCACACTCGGCATCAGCATCATCGCGATACTGATCTTCGTACCGAAGGTCTGGTACGGCCTCGTGGCGGTTGCCTTCGCGATCGCCACCTGGGAGGTCGTCAAACGCCTCCGCACCGGGGGTTACGAGGTTGCGCTCTGGCCGCTGCTCATCGGCGGGCAGGCCATCATCTGGGCGAGCTGGCCCTGGGGTCCGACCGGCGCGCTCGTCGCGTTCGTCGCGACGGTCCTGGTGGCCATGGTGTGGAAGCTCCTCGGGCAGGGCATCAACCATGCGCCGGTCAACTACCTGCGCGACCTCGCGGTCACCGTCTTCGTGCTCGCGTGGCTGCCGCTGCTCGCCTCCTTCGGCGCACATCTGGTGGTGCAGGACGACGGAGCCGCGCGGGTCGCCACGCTGATGGTGGTCGTGGTGTGCTCCGATGTCGGCGGTTACGCCGCGGGCGTGCTGTTCGGCAAACACCCGATGGCACCGGCCATCAGCCCGAAGAAGTCCTGGGAAGGCATGGTGGGGTCGCTGGTCGTCGGCACGGTCGGTGCCGTCGGCTGCGTGGTGTATCTGCTCGGGAGCCACTGGTGGATCGGCATCATCCTCGGACCGGTCCTGGTTGTCTGTGCGACCCTCGGCGACCTGGTCGAGTCGCAGGTGAAGCGCGACCTCGGGATCAAGGACATGGGCACGCTGCTGCCCGGGCACGGCGGGATCATGGACCGGCTCGACAGCCTGCTGCCGTCGGCGTTCGTGGTGTGGGTCGTGCTGACCGGATTGCTCTGACCGGGCGCTACTTCGCGGCTTTCTTCAGCGCACGCCGCAGTTGCAACATGCGCAGGCCACCCACCAGTGCGACGATCAGCGCGCCGGCGATCGCCGCGATGAGCAGGCTCACCCCGAGCGGCAGATTCACCTCCCAGAACAGCAGCTCGATGGTCTGCGAGCCGAGGTTCTGGACGATGAAGACCAGCAGCAGGACGAGGATGATCGCACCGATCACCACTCCGAACCAGGTGGCTCTGGTGCGTGTGTGCTCCACGTCGGCGACCGTGCGACGGAGACGATCGCGGGGGTCGGGCTCGGGGGAGTGCTGCTCGGGGGTGTGCGGGTGGCCGGCCGCCGGGACCGGCGACCCGGCGGGTTGTTCGCCCCACGCTGGTACCGAACCCGTGTGCGGTCGATCCTCGGGTGTCGTCATCGCTTCATCATGACATGCGACAATGGCGAAATGACCTCATTGCCACTTGTGTTCGACGCGCCCCGACGCGGGCGTCCGCCGACACACTTCGCCGACCTCGACGCCGCCGGTCGCGTCGCGGCGCTGGCCGAGCTGGGGCTGCCGAAGTTCCGGGCCGACCAGTTGGCCCGGCAGTACTACGCGCGTCTCAACGGGAACGTCGACGAGATGACGGACCTGCCGGCCACCTCTCGTGAAGCGGTGCGGGACAAGCTCTTCCCGCAACTGCTCACCCCGGTCCGGCACATCTCGTGCGACGACGACTCGACACGCAAGACGCTGTGGCGCCTGCACGACGGCACTCTTCTGGAGAGCGTCCTCATGCGCTACACCGACCGCAACACCCTGTGTATCTCGAGCCAAGCCGGGTGCGGCATGGCCTGCCCGTTCTGCGCGACCGGGCAGGGCGGGCTCGACCGCAACCTGTCGACCGCGGAGATCGTCGACCAGGTCCGGGCCGCGGCGCGCGCGCTGCGGGACGGCGAGCTCGGCGAACCAGGGCGCTTGTCGAATGTCGTGTTCATGGGCATGGGCGAGCCGCTGGCCAACTACAAGCGAGTCGTGAGCGCGGTCCGGCAGATCACCTCGCCCGCGCCGGACGGACTCGGCATCTCGGCGCGCTCGGTGACCGTCTCGACCGTCGGTCTCGCGCCGTCGATCCGTCGGCTCGCCGACGAGGGGCTCGCGGTCACGCTCGCCGTCTCGCTCCACACGCCCGACGACGAACTCCGCGACACCCTCGTCCCGGTCAACAACCGGTGGTCGGTCGCCGAGGTGCTCGAGGCTGCGCGATACTACGCCGACACCACCGGACGGCGCGTCTCGATCGAGTACGCCCTCATCCGGGACGTCAACGACCAGCCCTGGCGCGCCGATCTGCTGGGGGAGAAGCTGCACCGCGCGCTCGGATCGTTGGTGCACGTGAATCTCATCCCGCTGAATCCGACCCCGGGCTCGGAATGGGACGCCAGTCCCAAACCGGTCGAGCGCGAATTCGTCCGGCGGGTCCGCGAGCAGGGAGTCTCCTGCACCGTCCGCGATACGCGCGGTCAGGAGATCGCCGCCGCATGTGGCCAGCTCGCGGCCGAAGAGCGCTGAGTCTCGACGAGGCAGACACGAGAAACGCCGAGCGGATCACCGCTCGGCGTTTTCTCTGGGTCTGGCGAGGTGGCCGGTCAGGACCACTTTCCGCGGTTCATCCACCAGCCGCGGACCGCGAAGAACAGCGTGCCCACGGCGAAGGCGATGAGGTAGAGGTCCTCGATGTGGCCGGTGTGGTTGCCGATGATCATCGCGAGCAGGAACAGCGCGAAGAAGATGGCCGCACCGTAGAAGGTCTTGGTCGCCGCGCCGTGCCAGCCGAACCGGGCGGACGGGGCATCGGCGGGCTCGCGGCGCCAGCCGGTGTCGATGACCTCGACTTCGCCATGCCCCCCATCGCCGTGCCCCACAGTGTGCTCCACATCGGTGCTTGCCACAGCCACTCCTCACAGCGCGGACGTCAGATGTCTGACGATCGGTAGTAGTTCTCCGAGCAGCATAGCGGCACGCCCCGCCCGCGGGTCGGTCCGGTGTCGCCGGCCACGGTGGGCCGCGCGACCCGATGGTCCAGAATGGGTGCGTGCCCACACGTGTGCTGATCCTCGGTTCCACCGGTTCCATCGGCGTCCAGGCGCTCGAGGTGATCGCCGAGCATCCCGACCTCTTCGAGGTCGCCGGTCTCGGTGCCGGCGGGTCGAACCCCGATCTCCTCGCCGACCAGGCCGCCGCGTTCGGCGTTCCGGCCGCGCGGATCGCCGTCGCGGACACCGCGCGGGCGCAGGAGCTCGCGGACCGTCTCGGCGGCCGGGTCCTCGGCGGACCCGACGCCATGTGTGACCTCATCGACGCGGTTGTCGCGGACACCGGTGTGGATGTGATCCTCAACGCGGTCGTCGGCTCGATCGGGCTCGCACCCAGTCTCGCCGCGCTCCGCTCGGGTGCCCGGCTCGCGCTGGCGAACAAGGAGTCGCTCGTCGCCGGCGGCGCCCTCGTCCTCGACGCCGCGGCGCCCGGGCAGATCGTGCCGGTCGATTCCGAACACTCCGCCATCGCCCAGTGCCTGCGCGCCGGGACGGCCGCCGAGGTCGACCGGCTGGTCCTCACCGCGTCGGGCGGCCCGTTCCGCGGGTGGTCCCGCGCACAGCTCGAGGACGTCACCCCCGAGCAGGCCGGCCGACACCCCACCTGGTCGATGGGTCCGATGATCACCCTCAACTCGGCGACCCTGGTCAACAAGGCTCTCGAAGTCATCGAGGCGCACCTGCTGTTCGACGTCGACTACGACCGCATCGACGTCACCGTCCATCCGCAGTCCATCGTCCACTCGATGGTGACCTTCGTCGACGGCGCGACGGTGGCGAAGGCCTCGCCGCCGTCGATGAAGCTGCCCATCGCGCTGGCGCTGGGCTGGCCGGACCGGGTGCCCGGTTCGTCGGCGGCGTGCGACTTCTCGACCGCGTCGTCGTGGACCTTCGAGCCGGTCGACGACGCGGTGTTCCCCGCGATCGATCTGGCGCGGCGCGCCGGCGATGCGGGGGGCAGCCTGACGGCGGTCTACAACGCGGCCAACGAGGCCGCCGCGGCCGGGTTCTTCGCAGGTGTGATCCGGTTCCCGCGCATCGTCGAGGTGATCGAGGAGGTGCTCGGCGAGGCCGATCAGTGGCGCCGGACGCCAGGTACTGTGGAAGAGGTCTTCGCCGCCGATCGGTGGGCCCGGGATCGCGCCGCGCAGCTGGTCGCGGCGGCATCCCGCTGATCGGCGGCCCTCGTGAGCGGGTGCGTCCCGTGATCCGGATGGAGTAGGTACGTGAGTTTCGCGATCGGCGTCACGCTGTTCGCCGTGGCGCTGTTGCTGTCGGTCGCCTGGCATGAGTGTGGTCACATGTGGGCCGCCCAGGCGACGGGCATGAAGGTCCGACGCTACTTCGTCGGCTTCGGTCCCACGATCTGGTCCACCCGCCGCGGCGAGACCGAGTACGGGATCAAGGCGCTGCCGCTGGGCGGTTTCTGCGACATCGCGGGGATGACCCCGCACGAGGAGCTCGCCTGGGACGAGAAAGACCGGGCGATGTACAAGCAGAAGGCGTGGAAGCGCCTCGTCGTGCTGTTCGCCGGTCCGGCCCAGAACTTCATCCTCGGTTTCGTCCTCATCATCATCGTCGGATTGAGCTTCGGGCTGCCCGACCTCAGTCCGCCGCCGGTACCCGCGCGGGTCGCGGAGACACAGTGCGTGTCGTCGACCATCACCATCGCCGGAAACGAACAGAACAACTCGCCCTGCACCGGCACCGGTCCCGCGGGCGCCGCCGGACTGCTCCCCGGCGACGACATCGTGGCGATCGACGGCCGGCCGGTCGGCCAGGCCTCGGACCTGACCCCGGTGATCCGCGAGTCCACCGGCCCGGTCGCCCTGACCGTCGACCGCGACGGTCGGCGACTCGACCTGACGATGACCCCCGAGCCGGTCACGGTCACGGCGACGCGTGCCGACGGCACCAGCGAGACCCAGACCTACAACATGGTCGGCATCGCCTACGACGTCCCGCCCGGGATCATCCAGTACGGCGTGACCGACATCGTGCCCGGCGCGTTCGCCTTCACCGGCGACCTGATCGTCGAGACCTGGAACGCGCTGCTGTCGCTGCCGTCGAAGATCGGTGACCTGTGGACGGCGGTCACCGGCGGGGAGCGCGCGCTCGACACCCCGGTCAGCGTGTACGGCGCGTCGGTGCTCGGCGGGCAGGCCGTCGAGCGCGGTCTCTGGGACATGTTCTGGATGCTGCTGATCAGCATCAACTTCTTCCTGGGCCTGTTCAACCTCGTGCCGCTGCTCCCGCTCGACGGCGGGCACATGGCCATCGTCGGCTACGAGAAGGGCCGCGACACGATCCGCCGCTGGTTCGGCCGCGCGCCCGGCGGAGCCGTCGACTACTACAAGCTGCTCCCGATCACCTACGCGGCGGTGGTGGTGATGGCGGGCTTCATGGTCCTCACGTTGACCGCCGACATCGTCAACCCGATCAACCCGTGGTGAACACATCCGGGGTGAGCCCGCACGACGAACACCTTGT
Organism: Gordonia sp. ABKF26; assembly: GCF_041103195.1. NCBI lineage: Bacteria > Bacillati > Actinomycetota > Actinomycetes > Mycobacteriales > Gordoniaceae > Gordonia > Gordonia sp. ABKF26. Next base: position 3,668,086 of record NZ_JBGCVZ010000003.1, on the reverse strand, counting down.
GACCCAGCCCGAACACACCGACACTCCGATTCCCCAGAGGTGAACGAGATGAACGCCCCGACTTCCGCGAACGCCGTGCCGATCGGACTCGGCATGCCCGCCGGACCGCCGCCGGTGCTCGCTCCGCGCCGCCAGACCCGCCAGCTGTTCGTCGGCTCGGTCGGGGTCGGCAGCGACCACCCGATCTCGGTGCAGTCGATGACGACCACCAAGACCCACGACATCAACGCGACCCTGCAGCAGATCGCCGAGTTGACCGCCTCCGGCTGCGACATCGTGCGGGTCGCGTGCCCGCGTCCGGAGGACGCCGAGGCGCTGCCGATCATCGCCAAGAAGTCCAAGATCCCGGTGATCGCCGACATCCATTTCCAGCCGAAGTACATCTTCTCCGCGATCGACGCCGGCTGCGCCGCCGTGCGCGTCAACCCCGGCAACATCAAGGAGTTCGACGGACGCGTCAAAGAGGTCGCCAAGGCAGCCGGTGATGCGGGTATCCCGATCCGCATCGGCGTGAACGCCGGCTCCCTCGACAAGCGCATCCTGCAGAAGTACGGCAAGGCGACGCCCGAGGCGCTGGTCGAGTCGGCTCTGTGGGAGGCGAGCCTGTTCGAGGAACACGGCTTCGGCGACATCAAGATCTCGGTGAAGCACAACGACCCGGTGATCATGGTCGAGGCCTACCGGCAGCTCGCCGCCGCCAGCGACTACCCGCTGCATCTCGGCGTCACCGAGGCCGGCCCGGCATTCCAGGGCACCATCAAGTCCGCGGTCGCCTTCGGCGCGCTGCTGAGCGAGGGCATCGGCGACACCATCCGGGTCTCGCTCTCGGCGCCGCCCGCCGAGGAGATCAAGGTCGGCGACCAGATCCTGCAGTCGCTGAACCTCCGCCCGCGCAAGCTCGAGATCGTCTCGTGCCCGTCGTGCGGCCGCGCCCAGGTCGACGTCTACAAACTCGCCGACGAGGTCACCGCGGGACTCGAGGGCATGGAGGTCCCGCTGCGCGTCGCCGTGATGGGCTGCGTGGTCAACGGTCCCGGTGAGGCCCGGGAAGCCGACCTCGGGGTCGCGTCCGGCAACGGCAAGGGACAGATCTTCGTCAAGGGTGAGGTCATCAAGACCGTCCCCGAGGCGCAGATCGTGGAGACCTTGATCGAAGAAGCGCTGCGGATCGCCGAGGAATCAGGAGAAACTGGAGACAGTACTCACGTGGGCCCACCCGTGGTGACCGTCTCGTAGGTCGGGCGCAAGGCTCGAGAGGGAGGAGCGGCGTTGCTGAAGCTTCTGGGCGACAAGCCGCTCGGTGCTCGTGATGCGGCTGTCGTCGAGCGCGTCCTCACCTCGGACCCGGTGGCGATGTGCATGGTCGCGGCCCGATTCGAGACGCACGGGATCAATCCGCGCCTGCTCGGTGGTGAACTGTGGACGGCGCACGACCCGGCGTCGTCGCTGTGTTTCTCCGGGGCCAACCTGATCCCGCTCAGCGGGTCGCCCGGAGACCTGGACTACTTCTCCGATCGCGCCATCGCCGGACCGCGAGCCTGTTCGTCGATCGTCGGCCGCGCCGAACTCGTGCTCCAGATGTGGGATCAGATCGAGCCGGTATGGGGTCCGGCGCGCGAGGTCAGACCGGTGCAGCCACTGCTCGCGCTCACGACCTGCTCGGCGGTGCCTGTCGACCCGCTCGTGCGGCTGGTCACCCTCGACGACCTCGACGCGTACATGCCCGCGGCCGTCGACATGTTCATCGGGGAGGTCGGCGTCGATCCGACGGCCGGGGACGGCGGCCGGTCGTACCGGCGGCGTCTCGCCTCGCTCATCACCGCGCAGCGGGTGTTCGCGCGGTTCGACGGCCCCGACGTGGTGTTCAAGGCCGAGATCGGCTCACTGTCCCGTCGAGTCGGCCAGATCCAGGGTGTCTGGGTCGCCCCGGACCGGCGTGGTGAGGGGCTCGGGCTGGGCGGTACCGCGGCGGTCGCCGAGGCGGTGGCCGCGCACGGTCGCATCCCGAGTCTGTACGTGAACAGCTTCAACGTCACCGCACGCGCGGTGTACGACCGCATCGGGTTCACCGAGGTCGGCACCTTCGCCACCGTCCTCGTCGACTGAACGCCCCACCGCGTGGCGTCCCGGTAATCCGACCCCGCCACCCTAGACTCGACGTCGATGTGGCACATGCGAACTCGATGGACCCCGGCGGTGATCGTCGCGCTGTGTGCTGCCGTGACGGTGGCGACGGTCGGCTGTTCGGCCTCCGAGGACGACGGCCCGCGCCATGCCGCGGAACGTTTCCTCCAGGCCTACGCCGACCGTGAGGTCGGATCCGCGGCCGCGTTGACCGACGCGCCCGCCGCCGCCGAGTCCGCGATGGAGGCGGCCTGGTCCGGTCTGGGTGCCGAGGCACTCGAGTCGCAGGCCGGCCGTGTCCGCGTCACCGGTGACACCGCCGAGGTCGACGTCGACTACCGCTGGGCGCTGCCGCGCGGTCGCGACTGGGCCTACGACGCCACCCTGCGGATGGGCCGGTCCGACACCGGGTGGGCGGTGCGCTGGGCGTCGACGAACATCCACCCGAAACTCGGCGCGGATCAACGACTCTCGCTCCAGATCGTCGAGGCGCCGCGCGCCACGGTCAACGAGGCCGACGGCTCGGAGGTGATGGTCAACGGCAGCGTCGTCGGCATCAACTTCGATGCGTCCGCCGCCGCCGAACAGGGCGCGCCGATCGCGGAGTCGGTGACCGCTGCGGTGGCGGTGCTGCGTCGGTTCAGTCCGTCGCTCGACGAACAGACGATCACCGAGCAGGTCACCGCGAACCGGCAGCAGTACCCGCTCGCCCGGCTTTCGCATGAGCAGTTCGACCGCCTGCGCGATCAGCTGGCGATCCCCGGTGTGGTGACCAACGAACAGGCCGAACTGGTCCCCGAGGACCCGCAATTCGCGCCCGCCCTGCTCACCGAGGTCAAGAAGGTCGTCGACTCCGAGGTATCGGGTCGGGCGGGCTGGCGCGTGGTGACGGTCAATCCCAACGGGCTCGACGCCGACGTGCTCGCCGACCACGACCCGGATCCGGCGCCGGCGGTCTCGCTGAGCCTGTCGCGGACGGTGCAGAACGCGGCCCAGCGAGCGGTCAACGCCACCAATCGTTTCCAGATCGCGCTGGTGGCCGTGCAACCGTCCACCGGACGCATACTCGCGGTCGCGCAGAACCCCGCCGCCGACCGACAGGGCCCGATCGCCACGACCGGTCTGTACCCGCCCGGTTCGACGTTCAAGATGGTGACCGCCGCGGCTGCCATCAGCCACCGGATGGCCACCCCCGACACCCCCGTCGGATGTCCGGGCGCGATCCAGATCGGGCCACGACTGATCCCGAACTACGACGGCTTCTCGTTGGGGACCGTGTCGATGCTCCGGGCGTTCGCGCAGTCCTGCAACACCACGTTCGCCAAGCTCGCCAGTGAGATGGGGCCGTCGGACCTTGCGCATGCCGCGGCCGCGATGGGCATCGGACAGCAGTACGAGATCGCCGGCCTCGACGCGGTGTCCGGCTCGGTGCCGATCGAGAACGAGCTCGTCGCCCGCAGCGAGGACGGCTTCGGGCAGGGCAAGGTGCTCGTGTCCCCGCTGGGCCTCGCGCTGGTGGCGGCAACCGTCGCCAACGGCACCAAGGCGCCGGTGCCCCAACTCATCCTGGACAAGCCCACCAAGGTCGAGGGCCCGAGGCCCACCATGGCGCCCGAGGTCTACGACCAGCTGCGTCCGATGATGCGTGCGGTCATCACGAGCGGAACCGCGTCGGTGATCGACGGTCAGGGAGCCGTGTTCGGCAAGACCGGTGAGGCGGAGTTCGCCGGCGGTTCGCATGCCTGGTTCGCCGGGTACCGCGGCGACATCGCCTTCGCGACCCTCGTCGTCGGTGGTGGTGACTCGAACAACGCGGTGGCCGTCACCCGGGATTTCTTCGGTGGTCTCGGACCGGGGTACGCGATTCGCTCGGCGTCCTGACCGGCAGGACCACGCGTCGACCGGCGTGCTCGATCACCTCGACGGGGTGATCGTAGGTGCGACTGAGTAGATCGACGGTCATCACCTCCGACGTCGGTCCGATCGCCAGCAACCGGCCGTCCTTCATCACTGCCACCCGGTCGGCGTAGGCGGCCGCGAGGGTCAGGTCGTGGACCACGAGCAGCACCGCGTTCCCCGCGTCGCGGTGAACCCGCAAGATGTCGAGGACCTGCTCCTGGTGGTGGATGTCGAGGGCGGCGGTCGGCTCGTCGAGCATCATCACCGGGGTGTCCTGGGCGAGTGCGCGTGCCAGGGATACGCGTGCCTGCTGGCCGCCGGAGAGCTGCCCGAACGGGCGGTCGGCGATGGCGCCGAGTTCGCACAGAGCCATCGCGTCGGCGATGACGGCGGGGGAGTTCGCGGCGCGCGGTGTCCGCAGCCACGGGTACCGGCCCATCGCGACGACCTGGGCCACGGTGAAGGGCGTGTCCACGCGGTTCAGCTGCGTGACCAGCGAGCGGTGTCGGGCGAGTTCGCGCATCGAGGTCGAGGTGACGTCCCGACCGTCGACCTCGATGTGTCCCCGCTGTGGTGCGCGGGTGCCCGACAGTGCCGACAGCAGCGTCGACTTGCCGCACCCGTTGGGGCCGACCAGCGCGACGAGTTCGCCCGGACCGACGTCGAGGGAGACCCCGCGGACCACCTCGCGCCCGCCCAGGACGACCGAGACGTCCCGGGCGTGGATACCGAGGACCGTGGTCGCCGGCTTGTCGGCGGTCACCATCCGGCACCCGCATGACGGCTTCGACGCAGCAGGATGAAGAAGACCGGACCGCCGATGAGGGACGTGAACATCCCCAGCGGGAGGTCGGCGTCACCCAGCATCGTCCGGGCGGCCAGGTCGGCGCCGGTGATGACCAGTGCTCCGCCGATGACGCTGGTCGGCAGCAGGATCGCGTGGCGCGGCCCGACGATGAGACGCATCACGTGCGGCACCACCAGGCCGACGAACGCGATGATCCCGGCGAAGGCCACTGCGGCGGCGGTCAGCACCGCGGTCAGGACTATCGCCTGTCGGCGGACGGCCTCCACGTTCACGCCGAGAGAGGCGGCCTGGATGTCACCGAGGGCCAGCAGGTCGAGCTTGTGCACGAGGAACAGACAGGCGGCGACACCACCGATCACCAGTGGTGCCACGACCCAGATCTCGCTCCAGGTGCGGCCGGCGAGCGAGCCGAGCTGCCAGAAGATGATCTGCTCGCGCGCCGCGGTGGTGGCGACGAAGGTGAGGAACGCGATGATCCCCGCGGCGAACGCGTTGACCGCGATACCCGTGAGGACCAGCATGATCGCCGACGACGAACCGTCTCGGAGCGACAGCAGGTACACGGCCGCGGCCGTGATGAGGCCGAACACGAAAGCGGCCCCGGCGAGAGCCCAATTGCCCGCGGCGCCACCGACTCCGGCGGTGCCGCCGGCCAGCACGATCATCAGACAGGCGCCGACCGCGGCGCCTGAGGAGACGCCGATGATGCCCGGTTCGGCCAGCGGATTCGCCAGCACCCCCTGGAGGAGGCAGCCCGCGGCGCCGAGTGCGGCACCGACGAACAGACCGAGCACGATGCGGGGGAATCGCACATTCCAGAGTGCGCCCTCGCCGTTCGGGTGTGACGGGAGTGGTCCCAGGTCGAGGTGGAAGTGGTGGGCGATGCTGCCGAGGACCTCGAGTGGCGGCACCGACACCTTGCCGGTACCGGCCGACACGATGACGAGAACGACGGTGGCGGCCAGCATCACCGCCACCACCGTGAGGTCGCGGACCCGGTGCGGTGTGCCGCCCGGGGGAGTGGCGACGGCCGACGAGGTCGTCGGCTCGGTCGTCGGCTCCGTCGTGGTCCGCGCGGGGTCGGTCATGCGTAGATCGACTTCGCGAGGGCGCCGAGCACCAGTCCGACCTCGGGTCCGAACGCCAGCATCTGACTCTCGTCCATCTGCACGACCCGTCCGTTGCGGCCGGCCTCGGTGTCGGCCACACCCGGCAGGGTCAGCACTCCCTCGGGCCCGCCGACGGTGGCGGCGCCCTGGGTCATCACGAGGATCACGTCCGGGTCGGCGGTGATCATGGCCTCGGCGCTGATCGCGGTGAACGCGCCGGTGAGATCGGCTGCCGCGCCGGCATCCCGGCCACCGAGCGCCTCGATCAGGTCGTCGGCGCCCGATCCGGGCCCGGCCAGCAGCAGCAGGTTGCGTCCGCGGATGTAGAGGAACGCCATCGTGGGGTCCCCGGACGGGTTCGGTACCAGTGCGCGCGCCTGCTCGATCTGGGCGTCGGTCCGCGCGACGAGCTTCTCGCCGGCGTCGGCGACGCCGACAGCGGCCGCCACCGAGCGGATCAGGGTGTCATTCGACTCCAGGTTGCGGGCGGCCGGGAACACGACGACCGCGACCCCGGAGTCGCGGATCTGGTCGACTGCGGCGGTCGGCACGGTGGACTCGCTGACCAGCAGGACGCTCGGGTCGAGTGCGAGAACCGATTCGGCGTTGAGACTGTGCCCGCGGTTGGTGACGACCGGGAGCGACCTCGCCGAGGGGAAGGCGGTGGACGTGTCACGCCCCACCACGCGAGACCCGAGTCCGAGGGCGTACACGATGTTGCCGAGGGTTCCGTTGATGTCGACGGCGATGATCCGGTCGGCGTCGTCGACGCTCACGTCGCCATACCGCAGTGAGTCGACGGTTGCGGGCAGCCGGGGAGCAGGGTTCTCGACGACGGGAGTGACATCGGACTCCACGAGCGTCGCGGTCTGGGGGCCGGTGCGCAGATGCGCGCCCGGCGAGTGCCGGTCCTGCTCGATCGGGGTCACGAAGCATGCCGACAGGCTCAGTACGGCCAGCACCATCACGAGCGCCGCCCGCCACCCCCTGGTCCGCACTGCCTCACCTCCACCGTCGACCCCGATGGCCTCCCATCGGCTCCTCCCGGCGAGCTTAGTGGCGTTCGGTCCGGAGTCCGCCCACGGGCCTCGCCGCGACGGGCAGGGATAGTCTGGACCGCATGCCAGTTCGTAGTGCCCTCACGCCTGGGATCGTGTCGCCCGTCCGGTCCGTGCCCGACTCCATCGAACGTCCCGAGTACGTGTGGAAGCCCACGGTCAACGAGGGCCACGAGCCCTGGGTGCAGACCGCCGAGACCATCGAGAAGATGCGCATCGCGAGCAAGATCGCGGCCAACGCACTCGCCGAGGCGGGCCGGGCCGTCGCCCCGGGTGTGACCACCGACGAGCTCGACGCGATCGCGCACGAATACATGATCGACCACGGCGCATACCCATCGACGCTGGGCTACAAAGACTTTCCGAAGTCGTGCTGCACGTCGCTCAACGAGGTGATCTGCCACGGCATCCCGGATTCGACGGTGATCGAGGACGGGGACATCGTCAACATCGACGTCACCGCCTACATCCACGGCGTGCACGGCGACACCAACGCGACGTTCCTCGCCGGCGACGTCGATCAGGAGGCTGTCGACCTCGTCGACCGGACCCGGATCGCCACCGAGCGGGCCATCAAGGCCGTCAAGCCGGGCCGCGAACTGAATGTCGTCGGTCGCGTCATCGAGTCCTACGCGAACCGCTTCGGCTACACGGTCGTGCGCGATTTCACCGGCCACGGCATCGGTGAGACCTTTCACAACGGGCTGATCGTGCTGCACTACGACGAACCGAATGTCGACACGGTCCTCGAACCCGGGATGGTGTTCACGATCGAGCCGATGATCAACCTCGGCGCGCTGCCGTGGGAGATGTGGGACGACGGCTGGACCGTGGTGACCGCCGACCGCCGGTGGACCGCCCAGTTCGAGCACACCCTCGTCGTCACCGACGACGGCGCCGAGATCCTCACCGTGCCAGACAACTGATACGGGCCAGACAACTGAATCGGGCCAGACAACTGAATCGGGCCAGGCAACTGACACGGGCCAGACGACTGAGGGTCAGGCGGGGAACCGGACGGGTTGCGGTTCGCTGCTCGTCGTGGTGGTCCCGTTGCCGAGCTGCCCCTTCCCGTTGAGGCCCCAGCAGTACATCTCGTCGTCGGCGACGGCGCACACGTTCGCCGAACCGGTGGTGACCTCGGTGACCCCGGACAGTCCGTTGACCCGGTCGGGGCTCTTGTCGGGCTGGTCGCTGCGCGAACCCCAGCAGTAGGCGGAGCTGCCTGCCGCGGCACAGCCGCCGTAGGCCGCGGTCGACACCTCGGTGGCACCCCGGACGTCGATCCGGGTGGGCGTGCGCCGGTTCTGCTCGGTTCCGTCGCCGAGCTGACCGCTGGTGTTCTGTCCCCAGCAGAACACGCCACCGGAGCCGGCCACCGCGCACGTCGAGTACAGGCTCGTACTGATCGACGTGGGCGTGTCGAGTCCGAGAACGCGGGTCGGGGTCAGTCGGTCGATGGTGGTGCCGTCGCCGATCTGGCCCTCCCGGTTGTTCCCCCAGCAGTACGCGGAGCCGCCGGCGATCGCGCAACTCGTGGTGTGCGAGGTGGAGACGGCGGTGACGTTCGACAGGCCGGCGACACGGGTGGGCTCCTCCACCGACCCGGTGCTGCCGTTGCCGACCTGTCCGCTCGCGTTGTTACGCCAGCAGTAGGCGTCGCCGTCGCTGATCGCGCAGATGGTCAAGCCGACCGACACCGCTGTCACCCGGGACAGACCGGCCACCTTCGTGGGGAGCGGTACGTTCTGCCCCGGTTGGCCGACCCCGTATCCCCAGCAGTACAGGTCGCCCGAACTGATCGCGCACGTCGTGCCGAGGCCGCCCATGCTGACCGCCGACACGTCGGAGATGCCGGTGATCGCGACGGGCCGCGGCCGGTCGGTCGTGGTTCCGTCGCCGAGAGTGCCGCGCTCGTTGCCGCCCCAGCAGTACAGCCGACTCTCGCGCACCGCGCACGTACTGTCGCCGCTGGAGGCGATGGACTCGAAAGTGCCGCCGCCCGAGGATGATCCGCCCGAGGTGCTGGGCCCGGTCGTCGACGATCCGGCGACCGTCGTCCCGGGTTCCGACTCCGATCCGCTGAGCGCGATGGCGGCGCCGACGACGCCGACGACGAGGACGAGGACGCCGAGAACCGCGGCGATGATCCATGCGGTGCGTGAGCCCGATCCCCGGGGTCCCGGGCCGTGCCCCTGGGGCCCGCCGGGGCCGGTCAGGTATCCGGGAGGGGGGCCGGGCGGTGGCCCGGCCGGACCGTACGCCGGGAACGGGGTGTACCGGCCGCCGCCGGGCGGTGGGGGGTTGTGGGCGGGTGCTTGCTGGGTGGGCTGGTGCTGACCCGGCGACTGGTGGTGTGGGAACGACGGTGTGGGAGCCGGGGTGGTCGCGACCCATCCCTCGGGCATCATCGGAGACGGTTCCGGCCGCCTGGCGTGCGGACTCGTCGGAGCGGTCTCGACAGCCCGCGCCAGCGTCGCCGCGAACTCCGAGCACGACGAGAACCGGTCGGCCGGGTTCTTGGCGAGGGCACGTGCGAACACCTGGTCGAGATGGCCGAGATCGGACCGACGCTCGGAAATCCGCGGCGCGGGTGAGTTGACGTGGCCGGCGATCAACGCCATGGGGGTCTGTCCGGGGAAGGGCTGGGTTCCGGTGAGCAGTTGGAACATGGTGCAGGCGAGCGCGTACTGGTCCGACGCCGGGATCGCCGCGTCTCCGGTGAGGATCTCGGGCGCGGCGTAGGCGAGAGTGCCGACGAACAGATTGGTGGCGGTCATCTTCGCGCCGTCCATCAGCCGCGCGATGCCGAAGTCGAGCACGGTGACGCGCGTGATCCGGCCATCGGGCCCGCGCGCGATCACGATGTTCGCGGGCTTGATGTCGCGGTGGATGACGCGTTGTGTGTGGGCGTAATCGAGGGCGTCGGCGACCTTGCCGGCGATCGTCACCACGTCCTCGATGGGCAGGACCGGTGCGGCGGTGAGGTCATCGCCCTCGAGATAGGTCATCGAGAACCACGGGCTCCCGTTCTCCACGCCATGCGTGTAGACGGTCACGATGCCGGGATGATCGAGTGCGGCCGCGGTGCGGGCCTCGTTGCGGAACCGCTCGGCGAAACTGGGGTCGGCGGGATTCGGTGAGATGATCTTGAGCGCCTCGCGCCGGCCCAGCGTCGGATGTTCGACGAGCCAGACCTGTCCCATGCCGCCGTGTCCGAGCAGCGAGAGAACGCGATACCCGGCGAACACGGATCCGGGCTTCACGACCTCCACGTCCGACGACCCCCCGTTGCTCGACGACAGGCTGTCCACCTGTTCGATGGGGTCACTGTATCCAGCGCTGCCGGTTCGCGAGGCGAACGGTGTGTCGTGTGAACGACGCCACTGGGGTCGGCGCCATCCGGCGGTGTGTCCCGGGACCACTACGCTGTTCGGGTGGACGGACTCGGTGGCGCGCTGCTCGTGGGTGGTACCAGCAGCGATGCCGGCAAGAGCCTGATCGTCGCCGGACTGTGCCGGGCGCTGAGCCGGACGGGCGTGCGTGTCGCGCCGTTCAAGGCGCAGAACATGTCGAACAACTCGGTGGTCACCCTCGACGGCGGCGAGATCGGGCGCGCGCAGGCGTTGCAGGCGTTCGCATGCGGGCTCGAACCGTCCACCCGGTTCAACCCCGTGCTGCTCAAACCGGGCAGTGACCGCCGCTCGCACGTCATCCTCCGGGGCCGGCCGGCCGGTGACGTCGGCGCCGCCGACTACCTGGCCTGGCGGGCACGTCTACGCGCCGTCGTCGCCGACGAATTGGCGGGTCTGCGTGCGGATTTCGACGTCGTCATCTGCGAGGGTGCGGGTTCGGTCGCCGAGATCAATCTGCGCGCCAACGACATCGCGAATCTCGGTCTCGCCCAGGCGGCACGTCTCCCCGTGCTGCTGGTGACCGACATCGACCGGGGCGGATCGCTGGCCCACCTGTTCGGGACCACCGCAGTACTCGACGACGCCGATCAGGCGCTGATCGCGGGTTTCGTGATCAACAAGTTCCGCGGCGACCCGTCGATCCTCGAACCCGGGCTTCGCCAGGTCGAGGCGATCACCGGACGGCCGACGCTCGGCGTGGTGCCGTTCGCCGACGACCTGTGGCTCGACGCCGAGGACTCCCTCGCCGCGCCGGTCGGGCGCCGCGTCGGGCCGCCACGGTCGTTCACCGAGTCCGGCTCCGGCCCTTGCGCCCGGTTACGGGTCGCGGCCATCCGTCTGCCGCGGATCTCGAACTCGACCGACGTCGAGGCGCTCGCCTGCGAACCGGGAGTCGACGTCACCTGGGTCGACGACCCGGCCGGGGTCGCGGCCGCCGACCTCGTGGTCGTGCCCGGCACCCGCGCCACCGTCGCCGACCTCGAGTGGGTGCGGGCGCGCGGCATCGGCGAGGCGCTGAGCGAACGCGCCGCTCGCGGCCGTCCGATCGTCGCCGTCTGCGGCGGTTTCCAGATGCTCGGGCGCACGCTCGACGACCGGGTGGAATCCGGTCGCGGGCGGGTGCCGGGACTGGGGTTGTTCGACCTCGACATCGAGTTCCACACCGACAAGACCGTGCGGCAGGTCACCGGCACCGGGGCCGGCCCGATCAGCGGTTACGAGATCCATCACGGCCGCGTGGTCCGGTCGGCGGAGGACACCTGGATCGTCGACGACAGGTACGGACCGGAGGGTGCGGTCCGCGGAGCCGTGCGGGGTACGCACTGGCACGGACTGCTGGCGTGCAACGATTTCCGTCGCCGTCTGCTCGTCGACGTCGCCGCCGAGGCCGGGGTGCGCGGATTCCGTGTGGCACCGGACACCGACGTCGACGCCGAACGCCGACGGCAGGTCGACCAGATGGCCGACCTCGTCACCGAGCACCTCGACCTCGACGCCGTGACGCGCCTCATCGAACAAGGGCCGCCACACAATCCGCCGATCATCCGGCACCACCTCGAAGCCTTCTAGGCGTTGCGGCCACCGTCGACGGGTGGTGCCGGCCGGGTTATCGTGGCCCAATGACTGAAGCCACGCAGGTGACCGTGAACGGCCTCACCTTCGACGTCCGGATCGGGGGACCGGAGACCGGTCCGTGGGTTCTGCTGCTGCACGGCTTCCCGGTGAACGGAAGCTGCTACGACCAGGTCCTCCCGCGCCTGCACGAGTCGGGTCTGCGCACCCTGGTGATCGATCAGCGGGGATACAGCCCGGGCGCGCGACCCGCCGAGGTGGACGACTACCGCCTCACCCACCTCGTCTCCGATGTGATCGGTGTGCTCGACGCGCTGGGCATCGGCTACGCGATCCTGGTCGGACACGACTGGGGTGGCATCGTCGCGTGGCACCTCGCCGGGAAGTATCCCGACCGGTTCACCGGACTCGTCGTCGGGAGCACCGGGCACCCGTCGGCCATGCGCGACGCGCTCGTCGGCAGCGATCAGCGTGAACGTTCGTCGTACATCCTCGATTTCGTCGCCGACGGGGCCGAGGAGAAGTTGCTCGCCGACGACGGGGCGGAGCTGCGGGCCGTCGGGATCACCGCGGACGAGCTCGCCCCTCTCCGAGAGCCGGGGGCGCTGACCGCGGCGCTGAACTGGTACCGCGCGAACTTCACCGGCGACATCAAGGCGACGATGGCATGCCCGCCCGTCGAGATCCCGACGACGCTGCTGTGGAGCGACGCCGACACCGCGCTGGGCCGCGAACAGGCGCAGGGTAGCGGCCGGTACGTCTACGGCGACTTCCGCTTCTGCGAACTCGCCGGCGTGGACCACTGGATCCCGCAGCACGCGGCTCCGGCCCTCGCCAGCGAGATCGCGCTGCGCTCAACGATCTTCTGAGCCGCCCGGCGATCGCGGCTCGGTCAGATCTCGAGCCCGAGCAGTGCGTTCTCGAGGACTTCGGGCATCGCCGGGTGGATCCAGTACTGCCCGCGCGCCAACTCGTGTGCGGTCTGTCCGAAGTGCATCGCCTGGATGACCGGCTGGATGACGGTCGGTGCCTGCGGGCCGATGAGATGCGCGCCCAGCAGCCTCCCGGTGCCCCGCTCGGCGATCAGCTTGCAGAATCCGGTGGTGTCCTCCATGGCCCAGCCGTAGGCGACGTCGCCGTAGGCCTGCACCTTGACGGCGATGTCGAGGCCGGCGTCGAGGGCCTCTCCCTCGGTCAGGCCCACCGATGCGATCTGGGGGTGGGTGAACACCGCGGCCGGCACGAACCGGTGGTCGAACGCATCCAGATCGGCTGCGTCCCAACCTTTCAGGAGATTGGCCTGGACGACCCGCTGCTCGTGGTTGGCGACGTGCTTGAGCTGGTAGGGCGAGCTGACGTCGCCGAGCGTCCACACGCCGCGCGCGGCGGTGCGCCCGTGCTGATCGCACCGCACCCGGCCCTCGTCGTCGAGTTCGATGCCGACGGAGTCGAGGTTGAGCCGGTCGCCGTTGGGCTGCCTCCCCGTCGCGACCAGGAGCACATCGGCCTCGATCGTCGTGCCATCAGAAAGCTCCACTCGCACACCGCCGTCGGGCAGGTTCTCGGCGTCGGTGATCGTGGTCTCGAGCCGGGCGTCCCACTTCTCCCGGGCGACCTCGGTGAAGCGGTTGGAGATGTCGGCGTCCTGCTTGCGCAGCAGTGCCGGTCCGCGCGCGATGATCGACACATGTGAGCCCAGTGCGCCGAAGACGTGCGCGAACTCGGCGGCGATGTAACCGCTCCCGGCGATGATCAGGCGTTCGGGCAGCTCGGGCAGACGCATGACGTCGTTGTTGGTGTAGTAGGTGACACCCGAGTCGGCGATGACGTCGGGGATGACCGCGCGCGACCCGGCGGCGAGCACCACCTCGGCGGCGAGGACCGTGTCGCCGTCTCGCGTGACCAGTCGATAGCGGCCGTCGTCGTCGCGTCCGTCGAACTCGACATGGGAGTCGTACACGGTGATGTTCTCGCACCGGTCGACGCGATACTCCTTGCCGCCCTGCGACAGTGGATCGATGCGGCCGAACACGCGCTCTACGATCCCCGGCCAGTCGACCGAGTCCACCTTCGCGTGGACGCCCAGGCGGGCGCCGTGGGTGGCGATCTCGGCCACCTCGGAGGCGTAGACGAACATCTTGGTCGGGATGCAGCCCACGTTGAGGCAGGTGCCGCCGTAGACGCCCTCCTCGAAAATCGCGAGGGTCTTGTCCGCGAACCGGTCGTCGGGGATGGCGTTGCCGCTCCCGGAGCCGATGATGGCCAGGTCGACGACCTGTGTGGCGGTCATAGGGGGTTCTCGCTTTCGGTTGAGAGGACGGCGGACAACCAGTGATCGACCTCGCGATACGCGTGTTCACGAGCGTGCCGGACGGACAGGAATACGTCATGCCGGGCGTCGGGGATCGGTACCGCGGTCACCCGGCCGCCGAGACAGCCGCTCCAGCGGGCGATGTGGGTGACGTCGAGGACGGCGTCGGCGTGATCGGTGGACGCGGAGTAGGTCCGGGCGAAATGCGTTTTGTCCGAACGTAACACGAGTGCAGGAACGCCGACGTCGATGCCGCGGTGCAGGCGCCGCTGCCCGGTGCGGACCGCGTCGAGGAACCCGAAGGTGACCGGGAAGCCGCCCAGCGGTTTCGCCGACAGGTCGTAGTTCCACTCGCCGTGGGCGCTGTCGTGCAGGCTCTCGCCGTAGGCCTGCGAGAGTTCCTTCGGGATCACCCTCGTCGGCGCGACAGCGGCGACCGCCTTGATGAGCATGGTCACCGGGAGCGTGCGCAGGATCGCATCGCCCTGCAGATCGAACCAGGGGGAGTTGAGCAGCAGCCCGTCGACCGCGGCGTGCAGGTCGGGCTCACGCTGCCGCAGCCGGTCGAGCCAGAGCGCGGTGATGAGACCGCCGGTCGAGTGGCCGGCCACCACGACCCGACAGTCGGGGCCGACCTCGCCGAGGATGATCCGGAGCGAGGCGTTGAGCTCCTCGTCGTACATCGCGAGGTCGGTGGTGAAGTGTGGCGTGTGGTGCGCCTGGCGTGACCGTCCGCATTTACGGAGATCCACGGCGTAGAACGCGTAACCGCGGTCGACGAAGAAGTCGGCGAGCGGCTCGTGGAAGAAGTAGTCGGTGAAGCCGTGGACGTAGAGCACCGCACCGCGTGCGGGTGACGTCTCGGCGCGGCGCACCAGGGTTGCGGTGACCGGCGACTCGCCGTCGGGGTCGGGGCCCAGCGGGAGCACGCGTTGCCGGTAGTCCTCGAGGAATCGGTCGGGCCGCCAGTCGGCGGCGTCGGATGCGCTCACGGCAGCCAGCATAGTGACAGGTCACCGACTGCTCAGGTGTCGTGCAGCACACAGTTGCGCAGGTCGATTCTGTCGGGGGACATGCCATGCTGGACAATGGCGGTTGAGAAGGATCGGGCGAGAAGTGCCCGGTAGAAGAAGTTGCCATCCGGGACGACGTGCCGCGACGAACTCAGGTCACAGTGTCCCACCAGGTGAAGTGGAGTCCAGGTGTCGAAAACGGAGATCACGACCGACGTCGCGTTGGTGGGTGCGGGAATCATGAGCGCCACCCTCGGTGCACTGCTCCGGCAGTTGCAGCCCGACTGGTCGATCAGCCTGTTCGAGCAGCTCGACGCGGCAGCCGCGGAGAGCAGCGACCCGTGGAACAACGCCGGCACCGGCCACTCGGCGCTCTGCGAGCTCAACTACACGCCGAAGACCGCCGACGGTGACGTCAACATCGACAAGGCGCTCACCATCAACGAGCAGTTCCAGGTCTCGCGCCAGTTCTGGGCCCATGCGGTCGACAACGGCATCCTCGGCGACCCGTCGGAGTTCATCAACCCGATCCCGCACGTCGCGTTCACGCACGGCGCGGAGGGGCAGAAGTACCTGCGCAAGCGTTACGACAATCTCGCCACGCAGACCCTGTTCGAGGGCATGGAGTACATCGACGACCCCGCCGAGTTCACCGCGCGGCTGCCGCTGATGTCGCAGGGGCGCGACTTCGCCGACCCGGTCGCATTGAACTGGTTCGATCAGGGCACCGATGTCGACTTCGGCGCGCTCACCCAGCAACTCCTCAACTACGTCGCCCAGGGCGCCGACATCTACTTCGGCCACTCGGTCACCAACCTGTCCAAGCAGTCCGACGGCAGCTGGATCGTCAAGGTCCGCAACGGGCGGACCGGGGAGAAGCTGTCCGTGCACGCGAAGTTCGTCTTCGTCGGTGCCGGTGGTGGCGCACTGCATCTGCTGCAGAAGTCGGGGATCAAGGAGGCCAAGGGATTCGGCGGGTTCCCGGTGTCCGGTGAGTTCTTCCGCTGCACCAACCCCGATCTCGTCGCCGAGCACCACGCGAAGGTCTACGGGCAGGCTGCCGTGGGTGCGCCGCCGATGTCGGTGCCCCACCTCGACACCCGGGTCATCAACCACAAGCCCGGCCTGCTGTTCGGTCCGTACGCCGGGTGGTCCCCGAAGTTCCTCAAGAGCGGCAAGATCACCGATCTGCCCGCGTCGATCAAGCCGGGCAACCTGCTCCCGATGGTGTCGATCGCACCCAAGGAGTTCGGACTCCTGAAGTACCTCATCAGCGAGCTCGCCGCCGGCCCCGCCGACCGGGTGAAGACGCTCTCGGAGTTCGTTCCCCGCGCGCTCGGCGCCGACTGGGAGCTCATCACCGCCGGCCAGCGCGTGCAGGTCATCCGCAAGACCGGCGTGGGTGGGCAGCTGGAGTTCGGCACCGCGGTCGTCGCCGCAGGCGACGGCACCATCGCCGGTCTGCTGGGTGCATCCCCCGGTGCCTCGACCGCCGTCCCGGCGATGATCTCGGTGCTCGAGCAGTGCTTCCCGAAGGAGTACGCGGGCTGGTCGTCGAAGCTGTCCGGGATCATCCCTTCCTTCGGCCAGAAGCTGAACGGCAACCGCGACCTGTACCGCCAGGTCTGGGACTGGACGAACAAGTCCCTGCAGCTGACCGAGCGGACCGAGACCCCGGCCGAGACGGGTCGGCTCGCCCCCGCCACCGCCGGCTGATCACTCGCGAGATGAAGTCCGGTCGCGTTGTGTGCTAACCACGACACATGATCTCCGAACCGCGGGTGCATCGCGCCCTGGCCGATGACATCGACGCAGCCACGCTGTATCGGATACTGCGGCTGCGGGTCGAGGTCTTCGTCGTCGAGCAGGCGTGTCCGTACCCCGAACTCGACGGACGGGATCTGGAACCGACCACGCGACAGTTCTGGATCACCGACGAGAACGGGTCCGGCGAGGCGGGGTCGGTGCTGGCCACCCTGCGTCTGCTGGAGGAACCGCAGGCCGATGGCGGTCAGGTCTTCCGGATCGGGCGGGTGTGCACCGAGCGGAACCATCGGGGCCACGGTCTCGTGTCAACCCTCATGACCGCGGCGCTCGACGAGGTCGGGGACCGGCCGTGCCGGATCGAGGCACAGGCCTACCTGACCGACATGTACGGCAAGTTCGGCTTCGCCCGCGACGGCGAGGACTACCTCGAGGACGGGATACCCCACGTGTCGATGCTCCGCGCCGGGTCGCGATGACCCCCTACGGTGAACCTCCCGCCCCTGCCGGTCCACCTGCTGAGGTGCGGTACCCCTTCAGCGCCGTCGTCGGCCAGGAGCAGCTGAAACTCGCGCTGATCCTCTCGGCCATCTCGCCGGGCATCGGAGGTGTCCTGATCCGCGGCGAGAAGGGCACCGCGAAGTCGACGATCGTCCGTGGACTCGGACCCTTGCTGAATTCCCCCGGGGCGGCGGACGAGTCCGTCGGCCGCGTCGTGGAGCTGCCGATCGGCGCGACCGAGGACCGGGTGATCGGCTCCCTCGACCTCACCTCGGTGCTGCGGGACGGCCGCGCGGAGTTCACTCCCGGTCTGCTCGCCCGTGCGCACCGCGGGGTCCTCTACATCGACGAGGTCAATCTGCTCGCCGACCATCTCGTGGACGTGCTGCTCGATGCGGCGGCGAGCGGGCGGGTCACGATCGAGCGCGACGGCGTGTCGCACACGCAGGCCGCCGATTTCGTGCTCGTCGGCACCATGAACCCGGAGGAGGGGGAGCTCCGTCCGCAGTTGCTCGACCGGTTCGGGCTCGCCGTCGACGTGGCGGCCGGTCGCGAGGTCGACGAACGCGTGGAGGTGGTGCGCCGGCGGATGGCCTACGACGCCGATCCGGCATCGTTCGTCGCCGCCCACGCCGACGCCGAACACGAACTGACGCAACGCATTGCGACCGCGCGGGCCGCAGTGGGCGCCGTCGGACTCCCGGACCGGGAGTTGCGGCGGATCGCCGGGATCTGTGCGCACCTCGACGTCGACGGCCTGCGCGGCGACATCGTGGTGGCGCGGACCGCGCTCGCGCACGCCGCCTGGCGCGGTGCCGACGTGGTCGAGGACGTCGATGTCCGCGCGGCCGTCGAACTCGCGCTGCCACATCGCAGGCGCCGCAATCCCTTCGACGAATCCGGGCTCACCCAGGATCAGCTCGACGAGGCCATGTCGGCGGGCGACGAAGCCGCCGGACCCGAGACGCCCGACGACGACCCGGGACCACCCGAGACGCCACCACCCGGTGGTGGAGGCGAGCCGCCGGCGGCACCAGAGGCCGGCACGGCACCCGATGCCGCACCCGAGGCCGCCGACGCACCCGGCACCGACGACGCCCCGCAGCACGCACCCGGCCCCGCATTCGGCGCGGCGCCGGCCCCCACCGGTCGCCGGCTGAGGACCCTGCGCGTCGACGGCCTCGGCGACGGCGACCCGGGCCGCCGCTCGAAGGCCCGCAGCCGCCGCGGGCACACCACCCACGCCGTCGACTTCGACGCCGCCCGACCGGTCCACCTGTTCGGCACCGTCCTCGCCGCCGCCGGCCGGGCCGCCGGACGCGAGCAAGGGACCGGGCCCGGCAGTGTTCGGATCGCCGCCCCGGATCTGCGGTCCGCGCAGCGGATCGGTCAGGAGTCGAACCTGGTCGTGTTCGTGGTCGATCTCAGCGGTTCGATGACCGCCCGGCGGCGGCTGGCCGCGGTGTCCGAGCTGTGCGTGGAGATGCTGCGCGACTCCTACACCCGCCGCGACCGCGTCGCCGTCGTCGTCGCGCGGGGGTCCGCCGCGACACTCGCGGTGCCGCCCACGAAGTCGGTCGAGATCGCGGTGCGCCGACTGGAGGAGATCCGTACCGGTGGCCGGACGCCCCTCGGTGAGGGTCTGCAACTGGCGGCCGACGTCGTGCAGCGGTGTCGCCGCGCCGAACCCGACCGGCGGCCGCTGCTCGTGGTGCTCACCGACGGGCGGGCCACGTCCGGCCGTGACGCGTCGGGACGGAGCGCGATGACACGCGCACGGGAGGCCGCGGACGGCATCCGGCGGCGCGGCATCGGATCCGTGGTCGTCGACTGCGAGCAGGGAATGGTCCGGCTCGGGTTGGCCGGCGATCTCGCGGCCCACCTCGGCGCGAGCCTGATCCCCATGGACGAACTGTCGGCCACCGCCCTCACCGGACCGGCACCCGCACGCGGGGCGGCCTGACCCGCCACCGAACCGACCACTGACAGCGCGAGGAGAAGTCGAGTGCCCCAAGGAGTTCCGGTCAGCATCCCCGACGACGGGCTGACGACGCGACAGCGCCGCAATCAGCCTGTGCTCGCGGTGCACACCGGCGACGGCAAGGGCAAGTCGACCGCTGCCTTCGGCATGGCGATGCGCGCGTGGAACGCGGGCATGCGCGTCGCGGTGTTCCAGTTCGTCAAGAGCGCGAAGTGGAAGGTCGGGGAGGAGTCGACGATGCTCGCCCTCGATCGGGTCCACGCCGAGACCGGTGCCGGCGGTCCGGTCGAGTGGCACAAGATGGGCCAGGGCTGGTCGTGGCTGCGCGCCAACTCCGACCACGATGACGACCACGCCGCCGCCGCGCAGGCGGGGTGGGCCGAGATCGCCCGCCGTCTCGACGCAGGCGAACACGACTTCTACGTCCTCGACGAGTTCACCTACCCGCTGCACTGGGGATGGGTGGACACCACCGAGGTGGTCGAGACCCTCGCCCGACGTCCCGGACGCCAGCACGTGGTCATCACCGGCCGGCGCGCGCCGGCCGAACTCGTCGACGCCGCCGATCTGGTCACCGAGATGCGCAAGATCGCCCACCCGATGGACGCCGGCCGCAAGGGGCAGAAGGGGATCGAATGGTGACACCCACGGGGGCCACCACCGGGGCTCCGGCCGCCGGTTCGACGCCGGCCGTCGTGATCGCCGCGCCGTCGTCCGGCAGCGGCAAGACGACCGTGACCACCGGCCTCATCGGTGCCCTGCGGGCGGCCGGTCACCGGGTGGCGCCCTTCAAGGTCGGTCCGGACTACATCGATCCCGGGTACCACGCCGTCGCGGCCGGCCGGCCGGGGCGCAATCTCGACCCGAATCTGGTGGGCGCCGACCGTATCGCGCCGCTCTTCGCCCATGGCGCCGCGGGCGCCGACATCGCGGTCGTCGAGGGCGTGATGGGCCTGTTCGACGGCCGCATCGTCGACTCCGGCACCGCGGACGAGGACGGCTCCCTCGGTGTCGGGTCCACCGCGCACGTCGCGTCGATCATCGGCGCGCCGGTGATCCTCGTCGTGGACGCCGCGGGCCACAGCCAGTCGCTGGCCGCCGTGCTGCACGGATTCCTGTCCTACGACCCCTCGGTGTCGATCGCGGGCGTGATCCTGAACCGGGTCGGTTCGCCGCGTCACGAGATGGTGCTCAGGCAGGCGGCCGCGCGGGTGGGACTGCCGGTCCTCGGCGTGCTGCGCCGTCACCCGTCGCTGACGGTGCCCTCCCGCCACCTGGGCCTGATCCCGGCCGCCGAACGCAATGCCGATGCGGTCGCGGCGGTGGACGCGATGACCGAGCACCTGCGCGGTGCCCTCGATCTCCCGGCCATCGTCGCCGCCGCCCGCGGCCGGTCGACACCCGACGCGGCGCCGTGGTCGGCGGCGGAAGCCGTTGCGCCCCATCGCCCCACTGATCTGACCGGGTCTCCGGTGATCGCCGTCGCCGGGGGAGCGGCGTTCACCTTCGGCTACACCGAGCACGCCGAGATGCTGACGGCCGCCGGCGCGCGCGTCGTCGTGTTCGACCCGCTCGTGGACCGGCTGCCGGCCGACGCGGCCGGTGTCGTGATCGGCGGTGGCTTCCCGGAGGAACACGCCGAGGCGCTGGCCGCCAACGAGGTGCTGCGCGCCGACCTCCGCGCGCATGCCGCCGCGGGCCGACCGATCCACGCCGAATGCGCGGGTCTGCTGTACCTGTGCGAGCAGCTCGACGGGCACCCGATGAGCGGCGTCCTCGACATCCCCGGCCACTTCGGCCCCACTCTGACACTCGGTTATCGCGACGCCGTCGCCGTGAGCGACTCGGTCCTGTTCCGGACCGGCGAACGCGTGACCGGCCACGAATTCCACCGCAGCGGGGTCGGGGACGGGGCGCTCGCACCCGCCTGGGCGTGGCGGGACACAGCCGGCCGGGCTTCGACGCACGGGGTGACGACCTCCTCGGTGCACGCCTCCTACCTGCACCTGCACCCCGCGGCGATCCCGGAAGCGCTGTGTCGCTTTGTCTCCCGTGCCGCCGCGGTGGCCCCGGCGAGATCGGCGTCGCGGGCCGGGAACACCGCCGGGATGTCCTGATGCTCGACCATCGGCTCCGGGAGACGCTCGACGCGTTGGCCGACCACGGCGCCGACGACCCGGCGCTGCTCCGGGAACTGCTGGAGGCGGTCCTCGTCGTCGGGCAGGGCGTCGAACTCGACCGGGCGCTGCAGCGCATCGTCGAGGTCGCGGCGGGGCTGGTCGATGCCCAGTACGGCGCCCTCGGCGTGCGCGGTCCCGACGGCGGCCTGAGTGAGTTCGTGCACATCGGGATCACCGATGCCCAGCGGGCCACCATGGGGCACCTCCCCGTCGGACGCGGGGTGCTGGGCCTGCTCATCGACGACCCCCGCCTGCACCGCATCCACGACCTCGGCGCCCACCCGACCTCGGTCGGATTCCCGCCGAACCACCCGCCGATGCACACGTTCCTCGGGGCGCCGATCATGGTGCGCGGGGAGGTCTTCGGCAGTATCTACCTGACCGAGAAGCGGTCCGCGGAGGACTTCTCCGAGGTCGACGAGACCGTCGTCGCGGTGCTCGCGGTCGCCGCGGGGATCGCCGTCGACAATGCGGGCCTGTTCGAGCGGGCCCGCACCCGGCACCGCTGGATGCAGGTCCTCGCCCGGCGCGGGTCGGAGCCGCTCGCCGGAATCGCGCTGTCGGACACCATGTCCCGCATGTGTGCCGACGTCGCCGATCTGGTCGGCGCCGTCGACGTGTACTTGTTCACCGAGCTGGCCGGACAGGTGGAACTGCGTGGTCACACCGGTGACCCGGTCGAGGTCGACACCTTCATCGCGCCGGACGCCACGGCCCTGCGGGTGCAGCGAGCCGGTCAGATCGCCGACTCGCTCATCCGCCACGGCGCGCGCTGGACCTCGGTGCAGCCGCTCCAGCGCGCCTCGGGGGCGTTCGGGTGGATGCTCATCACCCACCGCAAACGGCCGTACTGGGACGACGAGGAGATCGCCGGTCTCGCGGGTGTCGCCGAAGTCGCCTCACTGGCGGTGGTCTACGCCGAGCAGCAGCAGATCGCCCGCGATCTGGAGGTCCTCGAAGACCGGCACCGGATCGCCCGCGACCTGCACGATCACGTCATCCAGCGACTCTTCGCGGTGGGGATGTCGGTCCAGACGCTGCTGGCCGGGACCACCGACCCGGCTGCCGCGACCGCGCGCCTCGAACAGATCATGACCGATCTGGACCGCACGATCGCGCAGATCCGGACCTCGATCTTCGACCTGCAGACGGCGTATGGACCCGATGCCGATCCGACACTGCGACGGCGGGTCCTCGACATCGTCGCCGAATTGTCCGGGCACGCATCCATCTCCCCGAGCGTGGAGTTCGACGGCCCGGTCGACACGGTGGTGCCGGATTCCCTCGGACCGCACATCGACGCGGTCCTGCGGGAGGGGTTGAGCAACGCGCTGCGGCACGCGCGGGCCGAGCACATCGAGGTCTCGGTGACCGCCGACGACGTGCTGACGGTCGAGATCAGCGACGACGGCATCGGCATCGGCGCCGACGTGACCTATCGCGGACTGGAGAACCTGACACGGCGGGCCGAGGACTGCGACGGGACGTTCAGCGTCTTCACCCGCACGGGCGGGACGACGCTCACCTGGTCCGTGCCGCTCCTGGGATAGCTCGCCTCCCGGCTCAGTCCCTGCCGTCGCGAAGCTTGGTCGCCATCACCGCGACCTGGGTGCGTCGCTGCATGTCCAGCTTGCCCAGGATGCGCGACACATAGTTCTTGATCGTCTTCTCCGCCAGGAACATCCGCTCGGCGATCTGGCGGTTGGTCAGCCCCTCGCCGATGAGTGCGAACACCTCGCGCTCCTGGTGGGTCAGCTCGGCGAGCGGGTCCTTCTCGGTCTGCTTTCCGTCGCGCAACTTGGCCAGCAGCGCCGCCGTCGACCGGTCGTCGAGCAGCGAGCCGCCCCGGCCGACGGTCCGGACGGCGGCGACCAGGTTGTGGCCCAGGATCTGTTTGAGGACGAAACCCGACGCTCCGGCGAGAA
This sequence comes from Gordonia sp. ABKF26, assembly GCF_041103195.1. Lineage (NCBI taxonomy): Bacteria > Bacillati > Actinomycetota > Actinomycetes > Mycobacteriales > Gordoniaceae > Gordonia > Gordonia sp. ABKF26. The sequence continues at coordinate 3,644,425 of NZ_JBGCVZ010000003.1, read as the reverse complement.
CCGCGGCGAGCAGCGCGTCGTCGTCGGCATAGCTCGTCAGCATCAGACATTGGATCCCGGGTTCGGCGGCACGGACGTCCCGGCACAGCTCCACCCCGCTGCCGTCGGGCAGGCGGACGTCGAGGACGGCGACGTCGGGCCTGGTCGCGAGGATGCCGACGAGGGCCTCGCCGACCGACGCCGCCTCACCGACCACCTCGATGTCGCCCGCGGTCCCGAGAAGGTCCCGCAGGCCGCGCCGGACGAGTTCGTGGTCGTCGACGAGGTAGGCGCGTACGGGGGTCGGTGACGCGGTCGGATCGGTGGTGGGCGAATCCGTCGTGACAGGGGCCATGGGTCTGAAAGTACCGGATGTCCGGCTCCGCCAACTCGCGACGTCGGACCCCATCCAGGCGGGACTTTTGCCTCACGAACACCACCCGTCCCGTCGCGCAGAGTGAACGGTACGACCCCCGGCCCGCGACCAGGAGAGCATGTGACAACCCTCATCGGACCCCCCGACACCGACCTCGGCAACCCCGGCATGACCGGCTCGGACCTGCTGCGCGAACTGCTGCCGGTGTGCGAGACCGAAGTCGAACGGCACATGAAGATGACCCGGGACTGGCACCCGCACGACTACGTGCCCTGGGACGACGGACGCAACTTCGCGGCCCTGGGCGGACACGACTGGGATCCGTCGCAATCCCGGCTCTCCGATGTCGCCAAGGCCGCGATGATCACCAACCTGCTGACCGAGGACAACCTGCCGTCGTATCACCGGGTGATCGCCGACAACTTCACCCTCGACGACGCCTGGGGCTGGTGGGTGGGCCGCTGGACCGCCGAGGAGAACCGCCACTCGATCGTCATGCGGGACTACCTGGTGGTGACCCGCGGCGTCGACCCGGTCGAACTCGAAGAGATCCGGATGGCGCACATGACGTCCGGGTTCAACCCGCTGCCCGACGACGACGGCCAGCGCGACCACAGTTTCGACATGCTCTTCGCGGTCGCCTACGTCAGCTTCCAGGAACTGGCCACCCGGGTGTCGCATCGCAACACCGGAAAGGCGTGCGGTGACCCGATCGCCGACCGCATGCTGCAACGTGTCGCGGCCGACGAGAACCTGCACATGCTCTTCTACCGCAACATCGTCGCGGGTGCCCTCGACCTCGTTCCCGATCAGACCATGGCGGCCATCCACGCGATCGTGACGAACTTCCAGATGCCCGGCGCGACCATGCCGAACTTCCGGCGCAACGCGGTGCTGATCGCCAAGGGCGGCATCTACGATCTGCCGCAACACATGTCGGATGTCGTCATGCCGGTCCTGCGCAAGTGGCGGATCTTCGAGCGCGACGACTTCGGCCCGATCGGCGAGCACTACCGCGAACTGCTCGCGCAGTTCCTGGAACAGATGGACATCAAGGTGCGCAAGTTCGAGGAGTCGCGCGAGCGCGCACTAGAACGACAGCGCGCACGCGAGCAACGGACACAGTGACCGGCATGACAGTGATCGACTCGACGATGACCGACCCGACCATGACCGACCCGACGATGACCGACCCGGGGTCCTCGGCCACCACACCCGCCGGGTTCACCACCGCGATCGCCATGGCCGAGGCCGCCGCGGATCGCAACCCGTTGTGGTGGAACGAGATCCGGGTGAACGCCGACGACTCGCTGGATGCCGCGTTCTGCACCTCGACCCTGCTCGGCGTGCTCCTGCAGTCCACAGCCCATCGCCTCGGGGTCCCGGCGGCCGACGTGTGGGCGCACATCCGCTCCACGGGTGAGGTGCCGCTCTGACCCGGCCGTCCCGGTAGTGTCAGCTCCCATGTCCGAGCCTGACTCCGCCCTGTCGAATGTCCCGGGGTCGAATGTCCCAGGACCCCCGCACGTCCCCGGGCCCGACGCCTTCCCCTCCGGCGAGGGGCACTACCTGGTCGGCCTCGACCTCCGCGGACGGAAGGTCGTCGTGGTGGGTGGTGGGTCCGTCGCCCAGCGGCGCCTGCCCAACCTCGTGGCGGCCGGCGCCGACGTCCACGTCGTCGCGCTCGACCCGACGCCCGCCGTCGAGTCCTTCACCGGCATCACCGTCACCCATCGTCGCTACGTCGACGGGGACCTCGAGGGTGCCTGGTACGCGATGGCCTGCACCGACGACCCGGCCGTCAACGAGGCGGTGGTCGCCGAGGCCGAGCGCAGGCACACGTTCTGCGTGCGCGCCGACGACGCCCGCCACGGCACCGCCGTCACACCGGCGTCCGGGCGTCACCGCGACGTGCAGTTCGGCGTCCTCGCCGGCGGCGATCACAAACTGTCGGCCGCGCTCCGCGCCGCGATCAGCCGCGCGCTGGCCGAGGGTTCGCTCAGCGTCGACGACGCCGCACCACATGCCGCAGGCGTGGCCCTCGTCGGCGGCGGTCCGGGTGACCCCGACCTCATCACCGTCCGCGGGCAGCGGCTCCTCGCCGAGGCGGACGTCGTGGTCGCCGACCGGCTCGCGCCGCCCGAACTGCTCGCCGAGCTCGGCCCGCAGGTCGAGATCATCGACGCCGCGAAGGTGCCCTACGGCCGCGCGATGAAGCAGGAGGCCATCAACGACGTCCTGGTCGAGAAGGCCAAGGAGGGCAAGTTCGTGGTCCGTCTCAAGGGCGGCGACCCCTACGTGTACGGACGGGGCTTCGAGGAACTGCAGGCCTGCGTGGCCGCCGGCGTCCCGGTGACCGTGGTCCCGGGGATCAGCAGCTCGATCGCCGCACCGGCGTCGGCGGGCATCCCGGTCACGCACCGCGGCGTCACCCACGAGATCGTCATCGCCTCGGGGCACGTGCCACCCGGTCACCCCGACTCGCTGATCGACTGGTCGGCGATGGGCAGGCTGCGGGGCACCCTCGTCCTGATGATGGCCGTCGAACGCGTCGACGTCTTCGCCGACGCGCTGCTCGAGGGCGGCCGCCGACCCGACACCCCGGTCGCGATGATCGAGAACGGGTCGCTGCCGACCCAACGGCTGTTGCGTACCGATCTCGCCCACGCCGGCGAGGTCGCCGAGGCGGAGGGACTGCGCCCGCCCGCGATCGTGGTCATCGGCGACGTGGCCGCGTTCACCGAGGGCGCCTGACCGAACCGGCACCCGGCCGAACCGGCGCCCGACCGAATCAACGGGGATTGGCATGTCCCGGCCGTCGGCCGGTACGGTCGTTCTCTATGTCGACTCCCGGACCTGTGAACACCGGAACCGTGAACACTGGAACGGTGAACAGCGAGCAGTTCCGTCCGGTCTTCGGCCTGCCGATCCTGGTGCTGTCCGGAATGCAACTGCTCGTCGTGCTCGACGGCACCGTCGCCGCGCTCGCGCTGCCGAGCATCCGGGACGCACTCGCCCTGTCGGAGTCGAGCGCCAACTGGGTCATCAGCAGCTATGTGCTGGCCTTCGGCGGGCTCATGCTCCTCGGCGGCCGACTCGGCGACACCTTCGGTCGCAAGCGGATGTTCATCGTCGGGGTCGTCGCCTTCACACTCACGTCATTGCTGTGTGGTCTGGCATGGAACGAGGCCAGTCTTCTCGCCGGGCGGGCTCTGCAGGGTGCGTCGGCCGCGATCGCGGCGCCGACCGCGATGGCCCTGGTCGCCACGACCTTCGCGCCCGGCAAACCGCGCAGCCAGGCCTTCGCGGTCTACGCGGCCATGACCGGTGTCGGCTCGGTGGCCGGGCTGATCCTCGGCGGGGTGCTGACCGAGTTGTCGTGGCGTCTGGTCTTCCTCATCAACGTGCCGATCGGTCTGATCGTCGTGGTCGGGGCGATCGTCGCGCTCCGGGAGTCCCAGGGCGAACGACTGCCCCTCGATGTCCCCGGCGCGGTCCTCGGCACGCTGGGCTGCACCCTGCTCGTACTCGCGGTGAACGAGGGACCGAACGGCTGGACCGCGCCGGTCGTCGTCGGGTCGTTCATCCTCGGCGCCCTCGCCCTGGCGGCGTTCATCGTGGTCGAACGTCGTGCCCGCAACCCGCTGCTGCCGTTCTCCCTCTTCGACAACAGCTCCCGTGTCGCGGCGCTGCTCGCGATCCTGCTGGCCAGCATGATCATGATGTGCATGGCGGTCTTCATCTCGCTGTACCTGCAGGGCATCCTGCAGTACTCACCGATCCAGAGCGGGCTCGCGGTGGTGCCCTTCGCGTTCGGACTCGGCATCGCCGCGGCGATCGCGTCGAAGCTGGCGCTGATGATCCAGCCGCGCTGGCTCGTCCTGGTCGGCGGCGCGGTGATCCTCGTCGGCTGCCTGTACGCATCGTCGATCGCGACCGACTCGCCGGATTATTTCCCGAGCATCTTCATCCCGGTCGTCGTCATCGGCTTCGGCGTCGGTCTGGCGGTCATCCCGCTGACCCTGTCCGTGGTGGCCGGGGTGGGCACCACCGAGATCGGACCGCTGACCGCACTGGCCCAGGTGGCGCAGAACCTCGGCGGCGCCGTCGGCCTGGTCGTCGTCGGTGCGATGGTGACCTCGCGAGCACTGTCGAAGGGCGGCACCACCGCGCCCGTGGAGACGATGAATCCCGCTCAGCTCGCGGCGCAGGCCGAGGGCTACGGACTGGCCTTCGGAGCCTGCGCCGGCATCGCCGTCCTCGCCGCGATCGTCGTGCTGTTCATGCGGTTCACGCCCGAACAGGTGGCCGAGGGACAAGCCGCTCAAGAAGCCGCCGACGCAGGCGTCGACGCCGAGACGAGCACCCCGGGCCACGACGCCCAGCGATGAGTTGTGACCGCCGGCGCGGTCGACCTCTGTATGGACGCCAAGAATCTCGCTGAGCTCTACGACATCGACATCCTCGACTGGCAACCCGTCGCGGCGCGACTGGCGGCCGGGGTGTCCCAGGCACCCGGCACCGGCGGTCCCGACCGGCACACGTGGTGGATCGCCACGATCAACTCCGACGGCAGTCCGCACGTCACCGGCATCGGGGCGCTGTGGCATCGAGACGCGCTGTGGCTCGAGACCGGACCCTCGACCCGGAAGGCGCGCAATCTCGCGCGCGACCCGCGCTGCACCCTGTCGGTCGCCCTCGACGACGCCGATCTCGTCGTCGACGGGCACGCGCGCCGGATCACCGAACCCGACATCGTCGCCGAACTCGCCGAACTGTGGGCGAGTGACGGCTGGCCGTGTCGCGTCGACGAGTCCGGGATCGCGCTGACCGCCGACTTCAGTGCGCCGTCGGCCGGCCCGCCGCCGTGGCACGTCTACCGCGTCGCACCGAGGAGGGCGACCGTTCTGCAGACCGTCGAGCCCGGTGGCGCGACGCTGTTCGAGTTCGACGAGCGGTAGCGCCCCATCGAGTTGGGGTCAGTCGGTCAGCACGACGATGCGGTCGGGAGCCTCGATCTCCACCCGCTGCCCGGCGTCGGCGAGGACCGCGGCCAGTCCGTCGATGTCGCGGACGGTGCGGCGCGTGCGGACCAATTCGCGCGCCATGAGGCCCTTGTAGTGCTTGTTGAAGTGGCTCACCACTTTGCGCGATCCGTCGGCCTGCTCGGTCATGACCGTCGCCGTCACCGCGTCGCGTACCGGTCCGAGCTGGTGGTAGACACCCGACCGCAGGTCCACGACGAAGTCGTCGACCGCGTCCAGCGCGGGGGACAGGTCCGATTTCCACAGCGCTGCCAGGGTCGGCATGCCGGGCAGCTTGGACCCGCCCGAGAGGCGGTAGGCGGGAATCGGATCGGGTGCTCGCACCACGCCGAACAGCGCCGAGCCGATCGCCAGCCGGTCGGCCGCCTTCGTCTTGCCCGCCCGGGTCAGCGACCGGTGGTCGAGCGCGTCGTACAGGACGCCGGTGTAGCGCTCGAGCGCCGGCCGCGTGGGCGAGAGCCAGAGTTCGGCGTTGCGGTCGACCTCGTCGAGCTGGGTGGCCCCAAGACCGAGCGCGGTGCGGCTGGCGTCGAGGTCGGCGGACAGGGCGACGAGCGCCTCGGCGAGCTGTTTGCGGACGGGGTTCAACTCGGGGAAGGACAGCGTGTCGAGATCCAGGGGAGCCCCGCGGCCGCCGTCGGATTTCGTCTCTGAGGGAGGCAGGATGACGAGCACCGCAACACCATAACTAAGCTGGTTGGTCGTGATCACACGCATGTCGACCCTGTTCCTGCGGACCCTGCGCGACGACCCCGCCGACGCCGAGGTCCCCAGCCACAAGCTGCTGGTCAGAGCCGGTTACGTCCGCCGGGTCGCACCCGGCGTGTACTCGTGGCTGCCGCTGGGATTGCGCGTGCTCAAGGCGATCGAGAACGTCGTCCGCGAGGAGATGAACGCCATCGGCGGCCAGGAGATCCTCCTGCCGGCCCTGCTGCCGCGTGAGCCCTACGACACCACCAACCGCTGGACCGAATACGGGGACGCGCTGTTCCGCCTCAAGGACCGCAAGGGTGCCGACATGCTCCTCGGCCCGACGCATGAGGAGCTGTTCGCGACCCTGGTCAAGGGCGAGTACTCGTCCTACAAGGACATGCCGGTCATCCTCTACCAGATCCAGACCAAGTACCGCGACGAGGAACGGCCGCGCGCGGGCATCCTCCGCGGCCGCGAGTTCGTGATGAAGGACGCCTACTCCTTCGACCTCGACGACGACGGGCTCAAGGCCGCCTACAACGCGCACCGCGAGGCCTACCAGAAGATCTTCGAGCGCTTGCGGATCGAGTACGTCATCGTCGCCGCGACCTCCGGCGCGATGGGAGGCAGTGCGTCCGAGGAGTTCCTGGCGGAGTCCGCGGTCGGCGAGGACACGTTCGTGCGCTGCGTCGAGTCCGGCTACGCCGCCAACGTCGAGGCGGTCATCACCCGCGCGCCCGACCCGTTGCCGTACGACGACCTGCCCGCGGCGGTCGTCCACGACACACCCGGTACCCCGACGATCGACAGCCTCGTCGACTGGGCGAACGCGACGCTCGACGGGCAGTACAGCGGCGCCGACACACTCAAGAACGTCTTGGTCAAACTCCGTGCGCCGGGTGGTGATTGGGAGATCACCGGCATCGGCGTCCCGGGTGACCGCGAGGTCGACTTCAAGCGTCTCGAGGCCTCGGTCGAGCCGGCCGAGGTGGAGTTGCTCACCGATGCCGACTTCGCCGCGAACCCCTTCCTGGTGAAGGGATACATCGGACCGAAGGCGCTGGCCGCGAACGGGGTCCGCTACCTCGTCGATCCGCGCGTCGTCGACGGGACCGCGTGGATCACCGGTGCCGACGAGCCGGGCCGGCACTACGTCGGGCTCGTCGCGGGTCGCGACTTCACGCCCGACGGAACGGTCGAGGCGGCCGAGATCCGGGACGGCGATCCGTCGCCCGACGGCGCCGGACCCCTGGTGAGCGCCAAGGGTATCGAGATCGGGCACATCTTCCAGCTCGGCCAGAAGTACACCGACGCCTTCGAGGTCGACGTCCTCGGCGAGAACGGCAAACCGGTCCGCCTCACGCAGGGGTCGTACGGGGTCGGGGTGTCGCGTCTGGTCGCGGTCATCGCCGAGCAGTCCCACGATGACAAGGGTCTGCGCTGGCCGAAGTCGGTGGCGCCGTTCGCCGTTCACCTCGTCATCGCCAACAAGGACGAGGCCGCCGTCGCGGGCGCCGAACAGCTCGCCGCCGACCTCGACGCGGCCGGGCTCGAAGTGCTCCTCGACGACCGGAAAGCCTCTCCGGGTGTGAAGTTCAAGGATGCCGAACTCCTCGGCATGCCGACCGTCGTGGTCGTCGGACGGGGATATGCCAACGGCACCATCGAGATCCGGGATCGCTTCACCGGAGAGGCCGCCGAGGTCGCGGTCGACGCCGCGGTCGACACGGTGGTGGCGGCCGCCCGGGCCTGATCGCGGCTCAGCCCTGTGCGGGAGACCCGGGGAACGCCACCGTGACCGGGCTCTCCTGCAGCACCACCCGCCACCGGGCGGCGCGCACCGAACTCTCGGTCAGTCCGTCGACGCCGATCCGCCGGCCGGTCTCGTCGTCGGCCTGTTCCAGCAATGCGCGATAGGCGACCGTGCAGTCGATCTCGGCGGCGAGGGCCGCGCGGGCCGCGGTGGTCGGATCGGTGACCTCGACGGGAAGCGTGTAACCGGCGGCGGCCGGCGGCGGTGTGTTCCCCGCCGCCTGGATCGCCCGCTCGATCTCGTCGCGACGCGCCCGGTGCGCGTCGGCGTAGTCGGCGACGGTGCGTCGGCGCGATGCGGCGACGAACGCGGTGATGACGCCGTAGGTGAAGACGGCGGCGTTCTCCGCCTCGGCGGCGACGGCGAGCGGATCGTCGGAATCGGCCTGTGCGGCCGGGCTGTTCGGGGTCGTGCTCAGTGGTGAGGTCATGCCAGCTGCACCTCTCGCATCGATGTGACCGCGGCGGCGACGGAGCCGGTGAGCCCGGAGACATACCCGCCCGCGGCGAGGGCGATCGTACGGGCCTGCAAGGCCGCGGCATCGAGATCGGTGCGGAGCCGGGCCAACGACGGTGCGGCGGGGGGCGCGCCCGCAGCCGAGGTCGCGGCGGTCGAGGAGGTGGCCGGGCGATCGAGGGTCGCCGCCACGTCCTGGTCGAGGCGGATGATCTCCTCACGCAGCGCGCGGGCGTGCTGCGCGCGCTGATCGGCCACGACCCCGAGCGCGGTAGCGTAGGCGGGCTCGACGGCGACCAGGGCGCGCGCGGTGCTCTCGTCGACGGTCGCCGACCGCACCAGAGGCACGAGGTCTTCGGCGAGGAGGGTCTCCGCGGAGGGTGACGAATCGCAACCGGTCAGTCCGACACCGGCCGCGCCGGCACCGATCACGGCGGCACCCGCGAGGAGTCCGCCGCGCAACGCCGTGCGCCGGTCGATCGGGTGCCGCACGGTCCGTCGCGCGATCGGGGGCATGCTCACCCGGGACATCATGCCAGCAGTTCTCCACCCGATCGATCCACTACGATGTTCGGAGCAACGTCGTGCGACACCCGGCACGGCCCGACAACTGAAGACGAGGGGAGTGGCATGCCGATCAGCCCGACGCACGTGAGCGAACTCGTCCAAAAGCTTGTCGCCGAACGGGGATTCGACCTCGAAGACGTCGCGGTACGCACCCGTGACGGTCAGGAGGAACTGTCGATCGTGGTCGACCGCGACGGCGGCAGCGACCTCGACGTCCTCGCCGGCCTCAGCACCGAGATCTCCGACCTCCTCGACGCCACCCCCGCTTTCGCCGACCTCGCATATGTGCTCGAGGTGACCTCGCGCGGCGTCGAGAGCCCACTGACCCTGCCCCGGCACTGGCGCCGCAACACCGGCCGCCGGGTGGTCGTCGAGCTGACGGGCGACCCCGGCTCGCCCGCGCGCACGGTCACCGGCCGCATCGGCAGGCTGCTCGACGACCCGGCCCCGGCGGTCGAGGTGGTCGCGAACCACAAGGGACGGATAGCGGTGGAGACGGTCGAGCTCGGCTCGGTGACCACGGCCGTGGTGCAGGTCGACTTCTCCCAGCCCAGCGTCCGCGAACTGGAACTGTGCGGCCTCGAACCGCACGAGATCGAGGCGCGCCGCGCACCCGCCGCGGCACGCCGGCTGGACACGACAACCGAACACGACAAGTGAATAGGAGACCGACGACATGAACATCGACATCGCCGCCCTGCGAATGATCGAGGCCGACAAGGGCATCTCGATCGAGACCGTCATCACGGCGATCGAGACCGCGCTGCTGACCGCCTACCGGCACACCGACGGATTCGCGCCGCACGCCCGCGTCGACGTCAACCGCAAGTCCGGCGCAGTCCGTGTGATGGCACAGGAGGTCGACCAGGACGGCAATGTCGTCCACGAGTGGGACGACACCCCCGAGGGATTCGGACGCATCGCGGCGACGACCGCGCGGCAGGTCATCCTGCAACGTCTGCGCGACGCGGAGAACGAGAAGAACTTCGGCGACCTCGTGGCCCACGAGGGCGAGATCGTCGGTGGCGTCGTGCAGCAGGACTCACGCGCCAACGCCCGGGGCATGGTCGTCGTCCAGATCGGCAGCGACGCCAACTCCACCGAGGGGATCATCCCGCCCGCCGAGCAGGTGCCCGGCGAGGTCTACACCCACGGCGACCGGATCAAGTGCTACGTGGTCGGGGTCAGCCGTGGACCCCGCGGACCCCAGATCACCCTGTCCCGGACCCACCCGAACCTGGTGCGCAAGCTGTTCTCGCTCGAAGTGCCCGAGATCGAGGACGGCAGCGTCGAGATCGTCGCCGTGGCGCGGGAGGCCGGACACCGGTCGAAGATCGCCGTACACACCGGGGTCTCCGGCCTCAACGCCAAGGGCGCGTGCATCGGGCCGATGGGTCAGCGCGTGCGCAACGTGATGAGCGAACTCGCCGGCGAGAAGATCGATATCATCGACTTCGACTCCGACCCGGCGGCCTTCGTCGGGAATGCACTGTCACCCGCGAAGGTTGTGTCGGTGACCGTTGTCGACGCCGAACTCAAGGCCGCGCGAGTCGTCGTGCCCGACTACCAGCTCTCGCTGGCCATCGGCAAAGAAGGCCAGAACGCCCGACTCGCGGCCCGGCTGACGGGGTGGCGGATCGACATCCGATCCGACGCCGCGCCGGCCGCCGAGGCGGGGCAGGAGTGACGCGCGCGACGGTCGATTGTCCTCCGCGCGTTCGCTCGCGCTAGACTGATCGATGGTTCAGCGATCCGCCCCACGGTCGCCCGCCGACGGCACACCCATCCGGATGTGCATCGGCTGTCGGCAGCGGGCAGAGGCCGTCGAGTTGGTTCGTGTCGTGGCGCAACTGCGCGACGGCACCCCGACAGTCGTGGTCGATCCCGCGAAGACCATGCCGGGGCGAGGCGCGTGGCTGCACGCGCGGGCGGAGTGCATCTCCACCGCGACGCGACGCCGGGCCTTCGCCACGGCGCTCCGGACCCCCGGTCTGACCGTGGACCCGGACGATCTCACCGAACAGCTCGGCGCGATCACCCACCAGAGGAAGGCTCCCCGGAGCCAGAACAGGTAGCAGAAGACATGAGCACACCGTGAAGTCACGATGAGCATGTACCGGACTTAAATCGAGGCCGTAGCGGGTGAGCCGCTTGGCCTCCAAGTGAGGAGAGCAGTGGCAGGCAAAGCCCGCGTGCACGAACTGGCCAAGGAACTCGGCGTCACCAGCAAACAGGTGCTCGAGCGACTCAAGGAACAGGGCGAGTTCGTCAAATCGGCGTCGTCGACGGTAGAGGCCCCCGTGGCCCGTCGACTGCGTGAATCATTCCCCGGCAAGGACGGGGGAGCCAAGGACTCCAAGTCGTCCCCGGCCCCCGGCCCGCGCCAGAGCGCAAAGCCCGGACCCAAGCCGTCCGGCACCACCGGTGCACCGAAGCCCGGTGCATCTGCGACCCCGGCGGCACCCGCCGCCGACCGCCCGAGCCCCGGTCCGCGTACCGGCGGCCCGAAGCCCGGCGCACCCAAGCCCGCACCCGCACCGGTGGAGACCCCGGCGCCGGCTGCGCCCGCACCGGCGGCGGAACGTCCCAGCCCGAAGCCCGCCCCCGCGGCACCCGCCCCGCAGGCCCCGGCCGCGTCGGCGGCACCTGCGGCCCCGGCACCGTCCCCGGGCGCGCGTCCCGGCCCGAAGCCGGGCCCGCGCACACCGCGGGTGGGCAACAACCCGTACTCGTCGGCACCGGCGCCCGCGCCGCGTCCGGCTGCCCGTCCCGGTCCGGGACAGGGCGGTCCGCGTCCCGGCGGCGGTCGTCCCGGCCCGGCCGGCCAGGGTGGTCCGCGTCCCGGCGGCGGTCGTCCCGCTCCCGGTCAGGGCGGCCCCCGACCCAATCCCGGCAACATGCCCCCGCGCCCGAGTCCCGGCGCCATGCCGTCGCGCGCGGCCCGTCCGGACGCCCGCCCGGGTGGTCGTGGCGGACCCGGCGGTGGCGGCGGCCGTGGCGGTGGCGGCGGCGGATACCGCGGTGGCCCCGGTGGCGGCGGCGGTGCACCCGGTGCACCCGCAGGTGGCGGCTTCCGCGGTCGTCCCGGTGGCGGTGGCGGCCGTGGACGCGGCGGCGCAGCAGGCGCCTTCGGTCGTCCCGGTGGTGCACCGCGCCGCGGTCGCAAGTCGAAGCGGGCGAAACGCGCCGAATACGAGAACATGCAGGCACCGGCCGTCGGTGGCGTCCGGCTGCCGCGCGGCAACGGCGAGATCATCCGTCTCGCCCGTGGCGCGTCGCTGTCCGATTTCGCCGACAAGATCGACGCCAACCCGGCATCGCTGGTCCAGGCGTTGTTCAACCTCGGCGAGATGGTCACCGCGACCGAGTCGGTCAACGACGAGACACTCGAGCTGCTCGGCTCGGAGATGAACTACCGCGTCCAGGTGGTCAGCCCCGAGGACGAGGACCGCGAGCTCCTCGACAGCTTCGACCTCACCTACGGCGAGGACGAGGGCGGCGAGGAAGACCTCGAACAGCGTCCGCCCGTGGTCACCGTCATGGGCCACGTCGATCACGGTAAGACCCGACTGCTCGACACGATCCGCAAGGCCAACGTCCGTGAGGGCGAGGCCGGCGGTATCACCCAGCACATCGGTGCCTACCAGGTGAACACCCACCTCAACGGCGAGGATCGCCTGATCACCTTCATCGACACCCCGGGTCACGAGGCGTTCACCGCCATGCGTGCCCGCGGTGCCAAGGCGACCGACATCGCGATCCTCGTGGTCGCGGCCGACGACGGCGTCATGCCGCAGACGGTGGAGGCGGTCAACCATGCCCAGGCGGCCGACGTGCCGATCGTGGTCGCGGTGAACAAGATCGACAAGGAAGGCGCCGACCCGCAGAAGATCCGCGGACAGCTGACCGAATACGGTCTGATCCCCGAGGAGTACGGCGGCGACGCCATGTTCGTCGACATCTCGGCCAAGCAGGGCGAGAACATCGACGCGCTGCTCGAGGCCGTCCTGCTCACCGCGGACGCGTCGCTCGACCTGCGGGCCAACCCGGACATGGACGCCCAGGGTGTCGCCATCGAGGCGCACCTCGACCGCGGCCGTGGCCCGGTGGCGACCGTGCTGGTCCAGCGCGGCACGCTGAAGGTCGGCGACTCGATCGTCGCCGGTGACGCCTACGGACGTGTCCGTCGCATGGTCGACGAGCACGGCGACGACGTCCCCGAGGCGCTGCCGTCGCGTCCGGTCCAGGTCATCGGTTTCACCTCGGTCCCCGGCGCAGGCGACAACCTGCTCGTGGTCGAGGAGGACCGCATCGCCCGGCAGATCGCCGACCGGCGCAACGCGCGCAAGCGCAACGCGCTGGCCGCACGCAGCCGCAAGCGGATCAGCCTGGAAGACCTGGATTCGGCGCTCAAGGAGACCAGCCAGCTCAACCTCATCCTCAAGGGTGACAACTCGGGTACGGTCGAGGCCCTCGAAGAGGCGCTGCTGAACATCGAGATGGGCGACGAGGTCTCGCTGCGGATCATCGACCGCGGCGTGGGTGGCGTGACCGAGACCAACGTCAACCTGGCGGCGGCCTCGGATGCGATCATCATCGGCTTCAACGTCCGTGCGGAGGGCAAGGCCACCGAGCTGGCCAACCGCGAGGGCGTCGACATCCGGTACTACTCGGTGATCTACCAGGCCATCGACGAGATCGAGAGCGCGCTCAAGGGCATGCTCAAGCCGATCTACGAAGAGGTGGAGCTCGGCCGCGCCGAGATCCGCGCGATCTTCAAGTCGTCGAAGGTCGGCAACATCGCCGGTTGTCTCGTGCAGTCGGGCATCATGCGGCGCAACGCCAAGGCCCGCCTGTTGCGCGACAACGTGGTGGTCGCCGAGAACCTCACCGTCTCCTCGCTCAAGCGCGAGAAGGACGATGCCACCGAGGTTCGCGAAGGCTACGAATGTGGTCTCACGCTGACCTACTCGGACATCAAGGTGGACGACGTGATCGAGACCTACGAGCTGCGGGAGAAGCCGCGCGACTGATCGCGGCAGCGACTGCCCTCGTACGACATCTCGACAGCTGTGGTGCGCGCCGACCGGTTTCCGGTCGGCGCGCACGCAGCGCTACGGAAGGAGTCCTGTAATGGCTGATCCGGCACGAGCTCAGCGCCTGGCCAAGCGGATCTCGTCGATCGTCGCGTCGGCGATCGCGCACGAGATCAAGGATCCGCGACTGGCGTATGTCACCGTCACCGATGCCCGGGTGACCAACGACCTGCACGACGCGACGATCTACTACACCGTGATGGGCGAATCCATCGATGCCGAGCCCGATGTCGAGGCCGCGGCCGCGGGGCTGGCGAAAGCGACCGGCGTGCTGAGGTCGAAGGTCGGCGCGGGCACCGGGGTGCGCTTCACCCCGACCCTGCGTTTCGTGCTCGACACGGTGCCCGACGCGGCACGTCAGATGGAGGAGCTCGTCGCCCGCGCCCGCGCGAACGACGAAATCGTCGCCCGGCGTGCGGCGGAGGCGAAGCCGGCGGGCGATTCGGACCCGTACCGTTCGGCGGACGACTCCACCGGTACCGAAGAGTGAGCGGTTCGTCGAGCGCGGCGATCGCCGCGACGCTGGCCTCTGCGACCGCGGTGACCATCTGCTGTCATGTCCGCCCCGATGCGGACACGATCGGCAGTGGTCTGGCGCTGGGGCTGGCACTCGACCGCCGGGGCGTCGACGTCGAGGTGTCCTACCCGGGGACCGAGCAACTGCCGGCGTCGCTCGCCGGGCTGCCCGGCAGCAAGCTGCTGTGTTCGCCCGCGCAGGTCGTCGGACATCCGCTCGTGGTGTCGGTCGACGCCGCCAACCTCGATCGTCTCGAGTCGCTCGGCGCGACGTTCACCGCGGCGCAGACCTCGGTTGTGATCGACCACCATGCGTCGAATCCCGGCTTCGGGGACCTCGACCTGGTCGACCCGGACGCCGACTGCACCGCGGTCCTGGTGCTCGACGTCCTCGACGACCTGGGCGTCGAACTCGACGCCGACATCGCCACCTGCATCTACGCCGGTCTCAGCACCGACACCGGTTCGTTCCGGTGGGCTCGTCCGGCGTCGTTCCGGGTGGCGGCCCGACTCCTCGAGACCGGCGTCGACGCGCGGAGGTGGAGCCGCATCCTGTTCGACTCGCATCCGTTCGCGTGGTTCTCGATGATGTCGGGCGTCCTGGCGTCGGCGCAGCTCGCCCCGTCGGCGTGCAACGGCGAGGGTCTCGTCTACGCGATCGTCGATCACCAGGCACTGGCCGGGATGAGTTGGGACGAGGCCGAGAGCGTGATCGACACGATCCGTACCGCGCGCGAAGCCGAGGTGGCCGCGGTCTTCAAAGAGAGCGAGCCGGGGAGGTGGACGGTCTCGCTGCGATCCAAGGACATCGTCGATCTCGTCCCGATCGCCCGGGCCCATGGTGGCGGCGGACATCGTCAGGCCTCCGGGTACAGCGACACCGGTACCGCTGACGACGTGGTCGCCAGGTTGCTGGAGTCGCTCTGAGCGAGGATTCCCCAGGCGTGGCGCGCATCGCCACGCTGACCGTCTCGGCTCTCGCGGTTCTCATCGCGCCTCCGCTCTACCTCCTGCTGGACCTTGCCGTCGTGGGACGTCTGGGCGGCGAACAACTGGCCGCACTGGGAGTCGGCACCCTGGTGCTCTCGATCGTCAGCACCCAACTGACCTTCCTGTCCTACGGCACCACGGCCCGGTCCGCGCGACGCTTCGGTTCCGGTGACCGGCCCGGTGCGGTCGTCGAAGGCGTGCAGGCGAGTTGGATCGCGGTGGCGGTCGGCATCCTGATCGTCGCGGTGGCGTATCCGTGTGCCCCGGTCGTGATGCGCCTGCTGGTCGGAACGTCGTCGCCGGAGTCGGCCGCGGTCGCCCAGGACGCGGCGGGCTGGCTGCGGATCGCGATGTTCGGTGTCCCGCTGATCCTGTTGTCGATGGCGGGCAACGGGTGGATGCGCGGAGTGCAGGACACGCGTCGTCCGGTCGTCTACGTCGTGGTCGGCCTGTCCCTCGCCGCGGTGCTCGTCGTCGGCCTGGTCCACGGCATCGGCCCGTTCCCGCGTCTGGGCCTCGACGGCAGCGCGGTGGCCAACGTGATCGGACAGGGTGTGACCGGCATGCTGTTCGCCGTGCGAGTGGTCCGTGAGGCGCGACGGGTCCCGGGTTCGCGCGCCTTCGCGCCCGACTGGTCGATCATCCGCGCCCAGCTGGTCATGGCGCGTGATCTGGTCGTGCGCAGTCTGTCGTTCCAGATCTGCTTCGTGTCCGCGGCCGCAGTCGCCGCCCGATTCGGGGTGGCCCAGGTCGCCGCTCATCAGCTGGTGCTGCAGCTGTGGGAGTTCATGGCGCTGTTCCTCGACTCGCTGGCCATCGCCGCCCAGGCCCTGGTCGGCGCCGCACTCGGTGCGGGACGCCTCGGCGCCGCCGACTCCGTGGCCCGTCGCGTCACCGCGGTGTCCGTGGTCGCCGCCACCGCGATGGGTGCACTGTTCGCCGCCGGCGCGACGCTGATCCCGCGCATCTTCACCTCCGACGCCGCGGTCCTCGATGCCGTGGGTGTGCCGTGGTGGTTCTTCGTCGGGATGCTGCCGATCGCCGGGGTGGTCTTCGCGCTCGACGGCGTCCTGCTCGGCAGCGGCGACGCCGCCTTCCTGCGCACCGCGACACTCACCGGCGCCCTGGTCGGCTTTCTGCCACTGATCTGGCTGTCGCTGGTGTTCGACTGGGGCCTCGCCGGCGTCTGGTCGGGCCTGGTGGTGTTCATGCTCGTCCGGCTGGCCACCGTGGTGTGGCGGATCCGATCCGGACGCTGGCGGCAGGCGGGTGCGGTCCGCGCCTGAGACCGCGACTCTGGCACGATGGATCCTCGTGGCTACTCTGTGGGCGATCAGCGATCTGCACATCGCACATCGGGGCAACGAGCACATCATCGACAGCATTCGGCCGACGTCGCCGGAGGACTGGCTCATCGTGGCCGGTGATGTCGCCGAACGCACCGACGACGTCGTCGACACCTTGCGTCGACTGCGGGCGCGCTTCGCCACCGTCGTCTGGGTGCCGGGCAATCACGAGCTGTACACGACGGCCAAGGATCCGCTGCAGGTGTTCGGGGTCGCGCGCTACGACTACCTGGTGCAGGCCTGCCGCGACATCGGTGTGGTCACCCCGGAGGACATCTATCCGCTCTTCGACCCGGGTGACGGCTCGGATCCGGTCCGCGTGGTCCCGATGTTCCTGCTCTACGACTACACCTTCCGCCCCGAGGGCACGGCGAACAAGCTGACCGCGCTCGCGCTCGCCCGGGAGCGCAACGTGGTGGCGACCGACGAGTTCCTGCTGTCGCCCGAGCCGTTCCCCACCCGCGACGCCTGGGGGCGAGCGCGGATCGAGATCACCCGACGCCGGCTGGAGGCCATCGATCCGGCCGAGAAGACGATCCTGATCAATCACTGGCCCCTGCGTCGGGAACCGTGCGACGCACTCATCTATCCCGAGTTCGCCCTGTGGTGCGGCAGCGAACTGACGGCCGACTGGCACACCGAGTTCAACGCGGCCTGCTGTGTCTACGGCCATCTCCACATCCCGCGGACCACCTGGTACGACGGCATCCGGTTCGAAGAGGTGTCGGTCGGCTACCCGCGGGAATGGAAGCGTCGCGGACTGCCGAATCCGTTGATGCGCAACATCGTTCCCGGCGATGGGCTCGGCGCGGCCGATCTGCCCGAGCACGGGGTCCGGTTCGATCTGCCCCCGGACTATGCCGAACGCGCCGCCGAGTTCCGCCAGCGCGTCGAGCAGCGGCAGGCGGAGCGCCGCACCCGACAGGCCGAGAGACAGGCCGAACGCCAAGCACGAGAGGACAACCGATGATCGAGCAACTCCTGCCGGCGGGCGTCGCCTCGGCGGAGGCGTTCGCCGACCCGCCCGGTCTGGTCCTGATGCCGGCCGAGCAGAGCCTGATCTCCCGTGCGGTGGAGAAGCGCCGCCGCGAGTTCACCACCGTCCGGCACTGCGCCCGCCAGGCGCTGGGCGAGCTCGGTCACGAGCCGGTCCCGATCCTCAAGGGCGACAAGGGTGCACCCGTCTGGCCGGCCGGGATCGTGGGCAGCCTCACACACTGCGACGGCTATCGCGCCGCGACGGTGGCGTATGCCATGTCGGTGCGGTCCCTCGGCATCGACGCCGAACCGCACGACGCCCTGCCCGACGGCGTGCTCGAGCACACCAGTCTGCCGGCCGAGCGGGAGGTCCTCGCGACGCGATCGGGCGACCTGCACTGGGACCGATTGCTGTTCTGTGCCAAAGAGGCCACCTACAAGGCGTGGTTCCCGGTCGCCAAGCGCTGGCTGGGTTTCGAGGACGCGCACATCACCTTCGAGCAGTCCACCCCGACGTCGGGCACGTTCACCTCGCGCATTCTCATCGACCCGGCCGCGACCGACGGGGGGCCGCCGCTGCTCGAGTTCTCCGGTCGCTGGCTGGTCGAGCGGGGCATCATCACCACCACGATCGCGCTGACCTGACGTGGCCGACGCAACCATCGAGAACGCCGGGCTGCTCGTCGTCGACAAGCCGGCCGGTATGACGAGCCACGACGTCGTCTCGCGCTGCCGGAAGATCTTCAACACCCGCCGCGTCGGCCATGCGGGCACCCTCGACCCGATGGCGACCGGCGTCCTGGTCGTCGGGATCGAGAGGGCCACAAAACTTCTCGGTCTGTTGTCGCTGACCACGAAGTCCTACACGGCGACGATCAGGCTCGGTGCGTCCACGACGACCGACGACCGCGAGGGGGAGATCCTTTCCACCGCGGACGCATCCGGGGTGTCCGATACCGAGATCGCCACGGCGATGGTCGAACTCACCGGTGACATCCAGCAGGTCCCGGCGAAGGTCAGCGCGATCAAGGTCGACGGCCGACGGGCGCACGCGCTCGTGCGTACCGGCGCCGACTTCGACCTCGCGGCGCGCCCGGTCACCGTGTCCCGCTTCGAGCTGCTCGCCACCCGACGCGACGGGGAGTTCGTCGATCTCGATGTGGTGGTGGACTGTTCGTCGGGTACCTACATCCGATCACTGGCACGCGATCTCGGCGCCGCCCTGGAACTCGGCGGGCACCTCACCGAACTCCGCCGGACCGCGGTCGGCCCGTTCACGCTCGACCATGCGCGCACGCTCGACGACGTGCGCGAGGAGCCGCGCGTCAGCCTCGACATCGACGAGGCGGTCAAGATCTCGTTCCCGCGCCGGGACATCGACGACGACGAGGCCGAGTCGATCAGTCAGGGACGGTGGCTGGAGCCGATCGGACGCAAGGAGATCTATGTCGTCGTCGACCCGCGGGAGCAGGCGATCGCGCTGATCCAGGAGAAGGGTCGTCGCGCGAGTTCGGTGATGGTGGTCCGGCCGGCGACGCTGCGCTGACGCCGGTGACCGCGCTCCCGGACCGGGTCAGGCGCGCGGGACGACGAAGATGGCGCGCGCGGCGATGTCGCCGAGGTCGATCGGATCGGCATCGTCGAGCGACACCGAGATCGTGCCCGCGAACGGGCGTTTCTCGGCGACGGTCACCACGCAGTCGAGCGCGACGCCCACCTGATCGAAGTAGCGCAGCATCTCGGGATCGGTGTCGGAGATCCGGGCGATGGCGCCCGACGCCCCCACATCCAGGTCGGCCAGCAGGGCCGCGTCCGGCGCGGGGATCGTGCCGTCCAGGGCGGGGATCGGGTCACCATGTGGATCCCGGTCGGGGAAACCGAGTTTCGCGTCCAGCCGGGCCATCAG
Source organism: Gordonia sp. ABKF26 (assembly GCF_041103195.1). Classification (NCBI taxonomy): domain Bacteria; kingdom Bacillati; phylum Actinomycetota; class Actinomycetes; order Mycobacteriales; family Gordoniaceae; genus Gordonia; species Gordonia sp. ABKF26. Next base: position 3,624,664 of record NZ_JBGCVZ010000003.1, on the reverse strand, counting down.
ACGGTCGGAGACCGCGTGCTCGAGGATCTCCGCCTCATCGTGCACCTCGTCCCACCGGTATCCGAGTTCGCGCACCAGGAAGGTCTCGATCAGACGATGGCGGCGCACCATCAGGATGGCCGCGGATCGACCCTCGTCGGTCAGGGTGACCGCGCCGTACGGTTCGTGGGAGACGAATCCCTGGTCGGCGAGCTTGCGGATCGCCTCCGAGGCGGTGGATGCGGACACACCGAGGGACTGGGCCAGCAGCTTGGTGGTGACCTTGACGTCCTCCCACTCCTGGCTGGTCCAGATCACTTTCAGATAGTCCTGGGTCACCTGTGACAGTTCTGTCACCGGACGATCCGATCCCCGAGGCATGACCAAGAGCTTAACCCCACCGCAAACGCGAGTGGCGGTGGTGGTTTGGAACACCGGGTGCCCGTAGTCTGGTCGCGTGTTGCGATGGCGAGGTCTGGACGACATCCCCGCGGACTGGGGACGGTGCGTGGTCACCATCGGTGTCTTCGACGGTGTCCACCGGGGACACGCCGAGCTCATCAGCGCCGCCACCACGGCGGCGAAGGAGCACGGGGTGCCGGCGGTGCTGATGACATTCGATCCGCATCCGTCCGAGGTGGTCCGGCCGGGATCCCATCCGCCGCAACTGACGACGCTGACGCGGCGCGCCGAGCTGGCCGAGGAACTCGGCATCGACGTCTTCTGCGTCATGCCGTTCACCCCCGAACTCGCCGCCCGGTCGCCGAAGGACTTCGCCCACGACATCCTCGTGGAGACGTTGCACGCCGCCGTCGTGGTGGTCGGCGACAACTTCACCTTCGGTCGCAAGGCGGCCGGGGACGTGTCCAAGCTCGCCGAACTCGGTGGGAAATTCGGCTTCTCGGTGGAATCGGTGTCGCTGTTTGGTGAACACGCGGTGACGTTCTCGTCGACCTACATCCGTTCCTGTGTCGCGGCCGGTGACGTGGACCGTGCCACCGAGGCGCTCGGTCGACCGCATCGGGTCGAGGGCGTCGTGGTGCGTGGCGACGGCCGCGGCCGCGACCTGGGCTACCCGACGGCCAATGTGGCGCCGCCGATGTACGCCGCCATCCCGGCCGACGGCGTCTACGCCGCCTGGTTCACGATCCTCGGCGCCGGTCCGGTCGTCGGCGAGGTCGAGCCGGGGGAGCGGTACGAGGCCGCGGTGTCGGTGGGCACCAATCCGACGTTCTCCGGCCGGACTCGCACCGTCGAGGCGTTCGTGCTCGACAAGAGTGCCGATCTGTACGGCCAGCACGTCGCCGTCGACTTCGTCCATCGCATCCGCGGCATGGAGCAGTTCGACGGCGTCGACGACCTGATCACCGCGATGGGTGACGACGTCACGAAGACCAGGGAGATCCTGGCCGCGGCCGAGAGCTGAGGGTTCACGGCCCGCTCGCTGCGCTCCCGGCGCCGATTTGGGCCGCGTCCCACCCGGGCTGTAGCCTGATCAGTCGGTGTTGCTGCAGTCCGCGGTGGCGCACCGTTGTCGTTTCGGACGCGGTACTGAGAAACAGGAGTATCTCCATGGCTTTGACTGTCGAGCAGAAGAAGGAAATCCTCGCCGAGTACGGTCTGCACGAGACCGACACCGGTTCGCCCGAGGCCCAGGTCGCGATGCTGACCAAGCGCATCACCGACCTCACCGAGCACCTGAAGCAGCACAAGCACGACCACCACAGCCGGCGCGGCCTGCTCCTGCTGGTCGGACGCCGTCGTCGTCTGCTCAAGTACGTCGCCAAGGTCGACATCAACCGCTACCGTTCGCTCATCGAGCGCCTCGGCCTGCGTCGCTGATCCCACGACTTCGACCGGCCGCCCCCGAATCCGGGGGCGGCCGGTTTGTCGTATGCATGTTCGTCGTATTGAGGTATTGACAGTCGGCGGTGATACGCTGACAGACGGATCGTGCCGGAACTCGAGGCAGTACGGAACGACCAGCCAGATCGGTCCTCGGTAGTGGCCGCCGGAAACCTCGCCCGGGCAATCCCCGGGCGCGCAGGATTCCGGCCGCTTCGATCGAAGGCCGTCTGAGCACTCATCCGGCGCAGATACGCTGCGCCATTCACCGTGCTGCCGCGCATTCTCGGCGCGTTCTGGGTCGGTCCGATCCGCGCGTGCGCTCTCGAGGACATGTCCGCTCGATGCGGCATGTGAGTACGTGCTGCGCACCTCCGCGATGACCACCCCCAACCGCACAAGCGGCCGACTTCGCGTGGCCGCGTCAGACGGCCGCCACCGGCAGCCGCTACGAAGGGATTCCACCCCACATGACAGATGTGAACACGACCGAAGACTTCGCCGACGACTACGACGACGCCATCACCGAGGCGACCGCCGTCATCGACAACGGGAGCTTCGGCACCCGCACGATCCGGTTCGAGACCGGACGCCTCGCGCTGCAGGCCGCCGGGTCGGTCACCGCCTACCTCGACGACGAGAACATGCTGCTCTCGACCACCGCGGCGTCGAAGCACCCGAAGGAGCACTTCGACTTCTTCCCGCTCACCGTGGACGTCGAGGAGCGGATGTACGCCGCCGGACGCATCCCCGGATCGTTCTTCCGTCGCGAGGGCCGCCCCTCGACCGACGCGATCCTGACCTGTCGCCTCATCGACCGTCCGCTGCGCCCGTCGTTCGTCGACGGTCTCCGCAACGAGATCCAGGTCGTCGTGACCGTCCTCTCGCTCAACCCCAACGACCTCTACGACGTCGTCGCGATCAACGCCGCGTCGGCCTCGACCCAGCTCGCCGGCCTTCCGTTCTCCGGCCCCGTCGGCGGCGTGCGCGTCGCGCTCATCCCGACCGAGGAGAACAAGGCCGGACAGTGGGTCGCGTTCCCGACCGTCGAGCAGCTCGAGGGCGCCGTGTTCGACATGGTCGTCGCGGGCCGCATCGTCGCCGGCTCCGGTGACACCGCCGACGTCGCGATCATGATGGTCGAGGCAGAGGCCACCGACAACGTCATCGACCTCGTCGCCGGTGGCGCACAGGCGCCGACCGAGGCGATCGTGGCCGAGGGCCTCGAAGCCGCCAAGCCGTTCATCGCCCGCCTCTGCGAGGCGCAGAAGTCCCTGGCCGCCGCCGCGGCCAAGGAGACCGCCGAGTTCCCGCTGTACCCGCCGTACCAGTCGGACGTCTACGACGCCGTGGCCGCCGCTGCCACCGATCGCCTGTCGGAGATCCTGACGATCGCGGGCAAGCAGGAGCGCGACGACAAGACCGACGAGCTCAAGGCCGACATCCTGGCCCAGCTCGGCGAGCAGTTCGAGGGTCGCGAGAAGGAGATCGGCGGCGCCTACCGGTCGCTGACCAAGAAGCTCGTGCGCCAGCGCATCCTGACCGACCACTTCCGCATCGACGGTCGCGGCATCACCGACATCCGCGCGCTCTCGGCCGAGGTCGCGATCATCCCGCGCGCCCACGGCAGTGCGCTGTTCGAGCGCGGCGAGACCCAGATCATGGGTGTCACCACTCTCGACATGGTCAAGATGGCGCAGCAGATCGACTCGCTCGGACCCGAGACGTCCAAGCGGTACATGCATCACTACAACTTCCCGCCGTACTCGACCGGTGAGACCGGTCGCGTCGGGTCGCCCAAGCGTCGCGAGATCGGCCACGGTGCTCTCGCCGAGCGTGCCCTGATGCCGGTGCTGCCGAGCGTCGAGGACTTCCCGTATGCGATCCGTCAGGTCTCCGAGGCACTGAGCTCCAACGGCTCGACGTCGATGGGCTCGGTCTGCGCGTCGACCATGTCGCTGCTGAATGCCGGTGTGCCGCTGCGCGCCCCGGTCGCCGGTATCGCCATGGGTCTCGTCTCCGACACCGTCGACGGCGAAACCCGTTATGTCGCACTGACCGACATCCTCGGCGCCGAGGATGCGTTCGGCGACATGGACTTCAAGGTCGCGGGCACCAAGGACTTCGTGACGGCCCTGCAGCTCGACACCAAGCTCGACGGCATCCCGTCGCAGGTGCTCGCGGGTGCGCTCAGCCAGGCCAAGGACGCCCGGCTGACCATCCTCGACGTGATGGCCGAGGCCATCGACGAGCCGGACGAGATGAGCCCGTTCGCGCCGCGGATCACCACCATCAAGATCCCGATGGACAAGATCGGTGAGCTGATCGGCCCCAAGGGCAAGACGATCAACGGCATCACCGAGGAGACCGGCGCGAACGTCTCCATCGAGGACGACGGCACCGTGTTCGTCGGCGCCGCCGACGGCCCGTCCGCGCAGGCCGCGATCGACCGCATCAACGCGATCGCGAACCCGCAGCTGCCGAAGGTCGGGGAGCGTTTCCTCGGCACCGTCGTCAAGACCACCGCGTTCGGTGCGTTCGTGTCGCTGCTGCCGGGTCGCGACGGCCTGGTGCACATCTCGAAGCTCGGCAAGGGCAAGCGCATCAACAAGGTCGAGGACGTCGTGAACGTGGGCTCCAAGCTCCGCGTGGAGATCGCCGACATCGACGAGCGCGGCAAGATCAGCCTCGTCCCGGTCGACGACGACGCCGACAAGGCGGAGGCACCGGCTGCCGAGGCAGCCACCGCAGACGCCTGATCTGACACCGAGTGGGTCCGGAAGGGGCCCGTCGTCCATGCGGACGGCGGGCCCCTTCGCCGTGTCGTGGCTCTACCGACGATCGGGTTCGTCGAACCAGATCTCGAATCCGTCGGTCCAGGCCGTTCCGGAGCCGGCGATCTGCTCGTACAGACCCTCGATGGTCTGGGCCGTCGAGATCGCCTGGTCGGGGTTCTGGGTACCGAAGTTCCCGCTCGAGGAGATCCCGACGAGGACGTACCGGCCGGCGCGGGTCTCCTGGTACCAGGGCGACCCGGAGTCGCCGCCCAGGACGACGAGCTCGGCGTTGACGAGCCGGTGTTCGGGTGCCGCGTCCTGATGCAGCAGTCCCGTCACGGTGCCGACTGTCGTGCCGGTGCGTTCACCGGTCTTGGCCACCGGTTCGCCGACCTCGGGGTCGGCCGCCGTCACGAACACCGGGTCCACGTCCCATTCGTCCTCGATCGCGATGACGGTGTAGCCGCGGGGATCGGCGAGGGTGATCGACCCGTCCGGGGTGCCGCCGTCGTCCTTCCATTCCACGACCTCGCCGATCGGCTCGCCGTCGGTGGTGGTGACCTCGTCGCCGACACCGTCGGCGCAGTGTCCGGCGGTGACCGCGAGACGGTCGCCGTCGGCATTGGTCCCGAAGAATCCGATGGAGCACAGTCCGTCGCCGATCAGGATGCCCTGCCCGGCGGTGAGCGTGTCGGCGTACCGGGGCGTGACCGCGGTTGCGGGGGTTGCGGTGCCCAGCGCCACGGCCAGGGCGGCCAGCAGGGTGGTCGCGGCGGCGACGTGAGGCTTGATCATCGGGGTGTCCTTTGCTCCGAGCGGGTGTCTGCTCCGTTGGAGTGCCGCACGGGTCCTGTGGTGTCCGGCCCGACCCGGAATCATCCGACCGGCCGACGGCCCGGTCGGTCGCGACGCGCGCCTAGACTCTGCAGAGATGTCCGGTGAGGAGAAGGTGCAGCTGACGGTCGCGCGCCGTCGCGACGCCGGCGACGTCTCCGCCGCGCGCGCCGTCGCCGAACTCCTGCGCACCGCACCGGTGATCGGCCGGGCCGACATGACCGTCCGTCAGGCGGCCGCGCTGATGACCGAGCGCGGACAGGATTATGTGGTCATCCCGCTGCCGGACCGACGCCACGGTGTGCTGACCGACGGCGACATCCGGGCCGAGGTGGTCGCGGCCGGGCGCAGCGTCGACACCGAGGTCGGGGAGATCGTGACGGAGCCGGCGTTCGTCGTCGATGCCGGGGCGGCCGCCGTGGACGTCCTGACCGAACTCGTCGATCGTGACCTCTCGATCGTCCCGGTGTGCGACGCCGACGGCGATGTGGTCGGTGTCGTCGGTCCCGGCGATTTCGTCGCCGACCCGGCGGGTGCCGGAATCCCTCTGCGCGAACAGATCCGGCGGTCGATCGACGTCGACGAGCTGCAGGGGCACGCGCGCCGCCTGCCGCAGTTCGTCGCCGACCTGGTGCGCCGCGACCGGCCGCCGTACGAGATCACCCGCGCGGCGTCCCTGATCGTCGATTCGGTCGTCGGTCGTGCGCTCGATGTCGTCCTCGCCGCCCATCCCGAGCTCGATCCGGCGGCGTTCACCTGGCTGTCGCTGGGCAGCACCGCCCGTCGGGAACCGGTCTTGAGCTCCGACGTGGATTCGGCTGTCTCTCTCGGTGATTCGGTCGCCGACGAGATCGATCGGTACCGGGCGGCGTTCGGTGAGGTCGACGAGGTGTTGCGGAACGCTGGACTGCGGGTCGACGCCAACGGCGCCCTCGCATCGAAGCCGCTGTTCGCGCGGACGCACTCGCAGTGGCAGGCGGCGGCGCGGGGCTGGATCGACGACCCGCTCGCGGGCAAGGGGATGATCTTCACGTCGCTGATGCTCGACGGCCGGCCGGTCCGCGGGGGCGGCGCGTCGTCGGCGACGCCGGCGGTGGCGATGATCGCCGGCCTGCGGCGTGACCCGAGGACGATGAATCTGCTTCTGGCCGAGACTCTGTCGAGGCGTGCCCGGTTGCGCTCCCGGCGTGATGTGCTGACCGGGCGGGGCAACGTCGTCGACATCAAGAAGCATGCGGTCACACCGCTGGTCAACATCGCGCGATGGGCTGCGGTCAGTGTCGGTTCGACCGACGTCGACACCCGGGGCCGTCTGCGCGCGGCGTCCGGCAGCGAGATGCTGCCGGACGAGCAGGCGTCGATGCTCATCGAGGTCTTCGACGTGTTGCAGCGCGTCCGACTGCGATATCAGGTCGCGCAGTTCGACAACGGCGACCCGCCCGGCGATCGGTTCGACGTCAGACAGTTGTCCCCGCTGGACCGCAGCCTCCTCGGGCAGGCGGTCCGCGAGATCGCCGGTGTGCAGCGGCGGATGTCCACCATGAGCCGACTCCTCCCCGGACCCGAGCAGGTGACCTGAGACCCGATGTGTCTGATCCTCTTCGCGTGGAACGCCCACCCCACCCGGCGTCTGATCGTCGCCGCCAACCGGGACGAGCAGCACCGCCGCCGCACGTTCGCGCTGTCGCACTGGGACGACCTGCCGATCCTCGGGGGTCGCGATGCCGTCGCCGGCGGGACGTGGATGGCCGTCTCGGCGGAGACGCCCGACCGGGTGGCGATGGTCACGAACGTTCGCGTCGGTCCGGCTCGACGAACCGGAATCCGTTCGCGCGGACAGCTTCCGGTGGACTATCTGGTCGGTGACGACGATCCGAAGGTGTACGCGCACCGGGTCGTCGACGACGCTGCCGCGTACGACCCGGTCAATCTGCTCGTCGCCGATCGGAACGAGCTGTGGTGGATGACGAACTGGCCGGAGCCGCGCGCCGAGCGGGTTGCCGACGGCGTGCACGGTCTCTCCAACGGGGCCCTGGACAACGACTGGCCGAAGGTCGTCGACGGTGCGGCGGCGCTGGGTGAGCTGGTCGAGGCGGAGGGCGCCGATCCAGCCGCCGCCACCCTGGACGAGTCCTACTTCGCCATGCTGGCCGACCAGGATCGGCCGGACCCGGCGAGGCTGCCCGACACCGGCGTCGGCCCACAGGCCGAGGCGGCGCTGTCGTCGATGTTCATCAACATCCCCGGATACGGCACCCGGGCGTCGACCCTTCTGCGGGTCGGGCACGACGGCCACGGATCGATGACCGAGCGACGCTATGGCTGGCGTGCGCGACGTCGAGGCACCACGACGCTGACCTTCTGACCGCTTGTGCTCAGTTGTGCGCGAAGGGGTTCGGCGACACTTCCAGGTCGAGTGCGGCGCCGACCTCCGCGGTGAACAGTTCGCCGTCTCGCGTGCTCAGCCCCGAGGCGAGTGCCGGGTCGGCCGCGCACGCCTTCGTCGGTCCCGAATCGGCCAGCCGGAGGACGTGCGGGAGGGTCGCGCCGGTGAGCGCCTGGGTCGACGTACGCGCGACATTGCCGGGCATGTTCGCGACGCAGTAGAAGACGGTCTCGTGGACGGCGAAGGTCGGATCATCATGCGTGGTGGGCCGGGAGTCCTCGAAACAACCACCCTGGTCGATCGCGACGTCGACGAGCACCGCGCCCGGCTTCATCCGGGCGACAGTGCTGTTCGAGACGAGGACCGGTGCCTTGGCGCCCGGGACGAGAACGGCTCCGATCACCAGGTCGGCGTCGACGACGGCGGCCTCGATCGCGAGTGCCGTGCTGTACCGGGTGTGCACGCGACCGCCGAAGCGGGCGTCGACGGCCCGCAGTTTGGCGATGTCGATGTCGAAGACGGTGACCTGGGCGCCCATACCGAGCGCGATCTGGGCCGCGTTGACGCCGCTGACGCCACCGCCGAGAACGACGACGTCGGCGGGCTCGGTTCCCGGGACGCCGCCCATCAGTACGCCCCGGCCACCCGCCGAACGCATCAGGTGGTAGGCGCCCACCTGCGGTGCGAGGCGTCCGGCGACCTCGCTCATCGGGGCCAGGAGGGGGAGTGCACCGTCGGCGCTGCGGACCATCTCGTAGGCGATGGAGGTGATGCCCGAGGCAAGCAGTGCCTGTGTGCACTCTCGGCCCGCCGCGAGGTGAAGGTAGGTGAACAGGGTCTGATCCCGGCGCATCAGCGGGAACTCGGAGGCGATCGGTTCCTTGACCTTCAGCAGCAGATCGGCCTGCTCCCACACCTCGGCGGCCGATCCCAGGATCTGAGCGCCCGCGGCCTTGAAATCGTTGTCGGGAATCGCCGAGCCCTCACCCGCACCGGCCTGGATCACGACGTCGTGACCGCGATTGTGGAGTTCGGCGACGCCGGCCGGGGTGATGGCCACCCGGTACTCGTGGTTCTTGATCTCGGTGGGGATGCCGATACGCATGGTGACTCCGTACTGGTTGCGTCTCCTGAATGTTCCTCGATGAACTGATTCCAGCGTGAAGGAACGTCGACCGTGTCACAATGTGACTGAAGAATATTCTCGACAGTCGGGATTCGCCGACGATTCTGTGATCGGAGAGCATGCGATGCCCGCGACGCCGAAGGATGTTCGGACGGGCGACCTCGACGCGACGGACCAGGAGCTATTGCGACTACTGCAGTCGGATGCGCGGATGCCCAACAGCGAACTGGCCCAGCGCGTCGGCATCGCCGCGTCGACCTGCCATGGGCGGCTGCGGAGGCTCATCGAACTCGGCATCATCCGCGGCTTCTTCGCCGATGTCGACCCGGCCGCGCTGGGACGTCCGTTGCGCGCGATGGTCGCCGTCAGCCTGCAGTCCGACGCGCGCGGGCGGATTCGGCAGTTCGTCGGCGAGATCGCCACCCACGACGAGGTGATCGACGTGTTCTTCCTCGCCGGCACCGACGACTATCTGCTGCATGTCGCCGCTGCCGACACCGAGGCGCTGCGCCAGTTCGTCGAACGACTCAACGGCCGGCCGGAGGTCGCCGGCACCACCACGTCGCTGGTGTTCGAGCACCGCCGCGGCGGTGCCCCGATCTTCTGAGGCTCCGACGCCACTAGACTGGCCCGGCAACGGTTGGGATGTGGCGCGTCGACAAGAAGAGGGTGGGCATGAGCGGTATCAAGGTGGGCGTCCTGGGCAGCCAGGGCAAGGTCGGGCAGGCGATCGTTGCCGCGGTCGAGAACGCCGACGACCTCACCTACACCGTGGGTGTCGACAAGGGGGACTCCCTGGAGTTCTTCACCGACACCGAGACCCAGGTCGTCGTCGACTTCACCCACCCCGATGTGGTGATGGACAACCTGAAGTTCCTCATCGCCAACGGGATTCACGCCGTCGTCGGCACCACCGGATTCACCGAGGAACGACTGGACACGGTCCGTGGCTGGCTGTCGGACAACCCCGGCGTGGGCGTCCTCATCGCACCCAACTTCGCGATCGGCGCCGTGCTGTCGATGCGTTTCGCCGCGCAGGCCGCCAAGTACTACGAGTCGGTCGAGGTGATCGAGTTGCACCACCCGCACAAGGCCGACGCGCCGTCGGGTACCGCCTATCGGACGGCAGAGCTGATCGGGCGGGCGCGGGCCGAGGCCGGAGTCGGACGGAGCCCCGACGCCACGACCGAGGAACTCGACGGCGCCCGCGGCGCTGTCGTCGACGACGTGCGCGTCCACTCGGTACGGCTCGCCGGACTCGTCGCCCATCAGGAGGTGCTGCTCGGCACCGCCGGTGAGACGCTCACCATCCGGCACGACTCCCTCGACCGGGCGTCGTTCGCACCGGGAGTGCTCCTGGGCGTGCGCAGCATGGCCGGCCGCCCGGGCCTCACCATCGGGCTCGAAGAACTGATGGACCTCTGACCGATGACCCCCGCCGACCCGCAGGGTGAACCAGCCCACGACGACGACACCGAAGGCGGCGCACCGCGCCTGGGCCCGCGGAAGAAGGACTCCCGGCCGATCGTCTGGATGATCGGCTTCCTGGTCGTGGCGCTGATCGTCTACTTCGTGTTGCTCGGATGGCGCGGCTTCCAGCTGATCGCCTCCGGTTCGCTGGCGGGCATCGGTCTGGGCGTGGGAGTCATCGCGCTGCCGCTCATCGGGGCATGGCTGGTCTACGCGACGCTGCGGGCGGGGCTCGAGCACCAGAAACTCGCCGCGATCATCGCCGACGAAGGTCGCGAACTCGACATCTCCCACCTGCCGCACCGCGCATCGGGCCGCATGGAGCGCGACGCGGCCGACGAACTCTTCGCTCAGGTGAAGGCCGAGTGGGAGGCTGACCCGAACGACTGGCGCAACACCTACCGCATCGCCCGTGCCTACGACTACGCCGGCGACCGCACCCGCGCCCGCTCGATGATGAAGCGGGCCGTCGCCCAGTACCACGGCCGGGAACAGTAGACCGGTGAGCCGGCTGCTGATCGTCCACCACACGCCGTCTCCGGCGTGCCAGGAGATGTTCGAGGCCGTCGTGTCCGGCGCGACCGATCCGGAGATCGAGGGCGTCGAGGTGATCCGACGGGCCGCGCTCGCCGTCACCGCCTCCGACTTCCTCGACGCCGACGGGTACCTCCTCGGCACGCCCGCCAATCTCGGATACATCAGCGGCGCACTGAAACACGCCTTCGACGTCAGCTACTACCAGATCCTCGACTCGACCCAGGGCCGGCCGTTCGGGCTGTACCTCCACGGCAATCAGGGCACCGAAGGTGCTGTGCGAGCGGTCGATTCGATCACCGGCGGGCTCGGTTGGACCAAGGCCGCCGAACACGTCATCGTCTCCGGGGCCCCGGGCAAAGACGACCGCGAAGCATGCTGGGAGCTGGGTGCGACGGTTGCCGCGGGGTTGATGGAGGGGTGAGCGAGCGGGGCGCGGCCGTTGCTGCGCTTATCGTGTCGACCAAGAGCGCCTGTATCTTCCTCGAGCGGCCTGAATGACAACGCATTCTTCGATAGGATCGATTGTGGCGCAGCATTATTCAATCGGTCCGTGTCGATCGGCCCCAGATGCACTGTTCTCGGCGTGCTCGGTCTCGGCGTTGATGACCTGCTCGATCTCGTCGAAGTCGACCAACCCTGCGTCGATGAGTGCCTGGTGAACTGATAGCCACTGGGTGGGGTCGAGATCCTGTGACGGGTCGCTGGGCATCGGCGGTGGTTTTCCGTCCTCGCCCGCGGGAGCCCTGGGGCGGCTGCGTGGTAGCGGTCGTCGATGCTGAGGTCTTTGATCACTGGGGATCGCGGTGTGGTGGCGTGAACCAAGTCGCCGTAGATCCAGGCGTACACGAGCTTGCGGTCGGTGATTTGGCCGCTTGCGGTGCCGACTAGGTCCGCCCGGTCTAGGTCGGCCTGGGTTGCCGCTCGTCGATCAGCGCTCTCTCGGCGAGCTGTGAAAGTACAGAGATGGACGCGGGATCGACGTCATCGCGACGATTCGTTTTGAGCTTCTGGAGTGGCTGGCGAGTGTTCCGCGGAACACTCGTGACTCGGCTTGAGGCCCGCGCGATTGTCGGTGCCGGGCGATACCTTGTTGCTGTACTTCTCGTTTGTTTCAGGGGGTTGCGGTGGGGGTCAGTGCTTTTCGTTCGGGTGGGGATGTGTCGTCGATGTTCGATGATGCGCATCCGGAGTCGCTGTCTGATGAGGTGCTCGAGGGTCGGGTGCTGGGGTATGCCGCGCAGATCACGGCACTGACAGCGAACTTCCTTGAACTGGTGGCGGAATTGGATGGGCGGGAGTCGTGGCGGGGGCCGGGGATTCACTCGCTGGCGCACTGGTTGTCGTGGAAGGCCGGCATCGCACCGCGAACGGCGCATGAGCATGTGAGGGTCGCGAAGGCGATCCGAGGATTGCCGTTGATCGGCAACGCTTTTGGCGAAGGTCGGCTCTCGTATTCGAAGGTCCGCGCCCTGACGCGGGTGGCCACGCCTGAGCGTGAGCAGGAGTTGGTCAATCTGGCGTTGTCGTGCACGGCGAGTCAGTTGGATCGGGCGGTACGGGCGATGGGCCAGATCGACCGTAACCGTGGCGTCGAAGACGAAAGCCGGCCGCCGGTGGAGTCGACGGGCCGGTGGAAGTGGAACTTCGACGGTTCGTTGTCGGTGTCGTTGACCCTGTCTCCGTTGGACGGTGCACGTTTCCTGGCGGGCACGGTGCGCGCCGAGTATGAACGCACCCGGACCTGTGATGACCCGGATCTATCGTCGGCTGAGAGTGTTCCGCGGAACACTGAACCTGATTCGGAGATGGTTCCGTCGCGGCGGCGGGATCTGTGGCGGCAGGTGCCGTCGAATGTGGCGCCGGCGGTGGTGGCGATGGCCGACATGGTGCATGAGGGGATCGCGATGCCCGATCTCGCGCCGGGTGCGGAGATTCTCATTCATGCCGGTGAGGGTGTGGACCAGTCTCATCTCAATGATGGGCCGGCGTTGTCGGAGGCTGAGGTGGCCGAAGCCCGGTGTGGTGCGTCGACGCGGGAGGTGGTGAGCCGCAGAATTGCTGGCCAGCCGGGGAAACTGGCGTTGTTGGGGGTGGGTCGTCGGAAGCGGTCGCCGAACAAGGCGTTGGTGCGGGCGTTGTTCGTGCGGGATCGGTGTTGTCAGATGCCGGGGTGTGGTCGGACGCGTCATCTGCATGCTCATCATGTGCGGTTCTGGTCGGCGGGTGGGCGGACGGATCCGGATAATCTGATCTTGTTGTGTGGGTCGTGTCACCGCTCGCTGCATCGGGGCGAGTTCTCGATCACCGCACACGGGAAGCAGCGGTTCACGTTTCATCGACCGGACGGCACTGAGATCGAGGTGGCGCCACCTACGTCGAAACCGGGCGGGTGGCGACCCGATCAACGGATCGGGGTAGATGCGACGGTGCCGATCGGTGGTGGTCGGATGGACCTGGGGTACACGACCGAGGTGCTCTACGCGGTGTGGGAGTGGAAGGCGCGCAACGCAACTCACTCCGGGTCTGCTGTGCACAGGGCTGCGTAGATGCGTAGCTGTTAGACTGAGACGCGGTGTGCCGGGAAGTCTGGTCGGCTGCGCGTTGACGGTGAGCCCTGCACGATGGGCGGCCACGACGCGTACGTAGCCCACCCGACGAAGGACTCCGTACGCACCATGACTGACACCGACTCACGTCGGGCCACCCCGACGCTCTTCTCGCGCGGCTCCTGGCCCGAGGCTTCTCGCATCGCCGACATCTTCCGGCGCGAAACCATCGGCGGCATGCTGCTTCTCGTCGCCGCGGTCGTCGCCATCATGTGGGCGAACTCCCCGTGGTCCGCCGCGTACTTCGGTCTCGGCGACATCCATGTCGGATCCGACGCGCTTGGTCTGCATCTCGATCTGTCCCTGGCGACCTGGGCTGCCGACGGCCTGCTCGCCATCTTCTTCTTCGTCGTCGGACTCGAGCTCAAACGCGAGTTCGTCGCCGGCGACCTCCGCGACCCCGCCCGCGCAGCCCTGCCCATTGCGGCGGCGGTCGGCGGAATGGCCGTTCCCGCACTCATCTTCGTCACCATCACGATGCGGGCCGGCGACGGCGCGGTTCAGGGTTGGGCCATACCCACCGCCACCGACATCGCGTTCGCGGTCGCCGTGCTGGCCGTCATCTCCACGCACCTGCCCGTTGCGCTACGCACCTTCCTGTTGACCCTTGCCGTGGTGGACGACCTGCTCGCCATCACGGTGATCGCGGTGTTCTACACCGATTCCATCAACGGCACCGCGCTCGCGGTGGCCCTCGTCCCGCTCGCGGCGTTCGCCGTGCTCGTGCAGCGGCGAATCACCTCGTGGTGGCTCCTGCTCCCGCTGGCGGCCTTCACGTGGGCGTTCGTCCACGAGTCCGGAGTCCACGCCACCGTCGCCGGCGTCGTCCTCGGCTTCACGGTCCCGGTGCTCCGTCGGGCCGGGAGCGACGAGACGGATACCCCGCATTGCCTGGCAGAGCATTTCGAACACCGGATCCGGCCCATCTCGGCCGGCTTCGCCATCCCGGTGTTCGCCTTCTTCGCCGCCGGCGTCACCATCGGCGGTCTCAGCGGCCTCCGCGAGGCGCTCACGAATCCCGTTGCGCTGGGCATCATCTTCGGTCTGGTGGTCGGCAAGACGGTGGGCATCGTCGGCACCACCGCACTTCTCGCCAGGTTCACGCGCGCCACCCTCGACGCCAGCATCCGATGGATCGACGTGACCGGGGCGGCCATGCTCGCCGGCATCGGATTCACGGTCTCCCTGCTCATCGGCGACCTTGCGTACGACCCGGAATCCGACCGCGCGGAGTACGTCAAGATCGGTGTCCTGGTCGGTTCACTGACGGCCGCCTCGGCCGCGGCGGTCATCCTGCGGATGCGCAACCGGCACTACCGCCGGGTCGCCGAAGAAGAGTCCCGGGACGACGATCACGACGGCATCCCGGATGTCTATCAGCGGGACAGCTGATCGGTGGGACTGGAGGTCGTCGCCATCGCGGCTGCCGCCAGGCCTGTGGCGTAGTCGTCGATCGTCGTCGGACCGGTGATCACCGTGGTGCCCGGACGTCGGCCGACGACCCGGCCGTCGTTGATGGCTCGGGTCATGCCCACATGGTGACGCGCGACGTCGGGGCTGAAGCCGGCCTCGGCGACGAGGGTCGCGATCATGTCGTCGTCGGACAACCGCTGGTAGTGCAACTCGGGGAGACCGAAGGCGTCGCCCAGTGCGTTTGTCACAGTCCGCTGATCGACGTCCACCGGACCCAGGATTTCACTCGTCAGATGTCCGCCGCCCCAACCCGTTTCGACCAGCGCGTCCAGCGCTGCCGCGGCGATGTCCCGCGTGGCGACCATCGGAACACGCACCTCGGCGTCGAGCGAGTCCGCGATCAAGCCCGCGTTCTGCATCAGCGGGAGGTAGGAGCGGGCGTTGTCGTAGAACCAGCCCGCACGCAGAGCGAGCACCTCGACATCGGACAACGCCGCCAAGCCCTCCTCCAGGATGTGCAGACCGACGAGAAACCCGGTGCCGGCCGGGATCTCCGCTCCGACACTGCTGAGGGCGACCACTCGCGGAACGTCCGACTCACGGACCGCACGGACAATCGATTCGGTCATCGTCCGTTGCGAGGCGAGATGGTCGGTGGCGGTGTAGTCCGCGGGCTGCAGAACGAACACGGCCGACGAGCCGCGCAGCGCTGCGGCGAGCGCGGACGGATCTGTTGTGTCGCCGACCGCGGTGTCGGCGCCCAGCCGAGCCAGGGCGTCGAGCCGCTCGGGCGAACGGCCGACTGCCCGAACCCGATGTCCGCCGTCGAGCAGGCGGGTGGTGACCTGTGCGCCGACGGTGCCCGTCGCGCCGAGAATTGTGTACATGAGACCTCCTTGACTGATGCTGTGAGTCCAGAATCGTCAGAGATGGCCGGACGTTCCATGGCGAAGAGTCCGTCATTCCTGTCCAAACGTCCGAATTCTCCGGACGTTCTGCACGCGATGGTCGATCATGGAGGGGTGCGCACCGCCGACGACATACATCCGGACCCGTTCCACACCCCCGATCCGCTCGGGGAGGCCCTGCACTTCTTCCGGCTGAACGGCGCGTTCTACTGCCGATCCGAACTGAGCGAGCCGTGGGCCCTCACGATGCCGGTGTGGGAGGACTGCCTGTGTGTACACCTGGTCGTGTCGGGAGTCCTGCGCCTGTCCGCGCCGAATGGTGAGACGCTGAGCTTCGGGCCGGGGGATCTCGTCGTCGTGCCACACGGCCGGTCGCACGTCATCCGCGGACACGCCGAGGCGACCTTCGCCCCGGTCGTCACCGATCTGCCCCATGACTACCTGAGCGACCGGTATGCCATCCTGCGCCACGGCGGCGACGGACCCGATCGAACTGTCCTCATCTGTGCGGTGGTCAGATTCGACCATCCCTCGGCGCGATCGTTGACGTCGATGCTGCCGCCGGTCCTCGCCATCCGCGCCACCGAATCCCGCTCGGGTGCGAACGCATCGTGGCTGCGGGACCTCATGCGCATCGTGATCGACGAGGCCGGCGAACTCCGCCCCGGAGGCGAAGCGGTCATCACCCGGTTGTCCGACATCATCGTCATCCACGCCATCCGTTCGTGGTTGCAGGACGCGGAGGGCACCCGCACCGGATGGCTCGGAGCTCTCGCCGATCCCCAACTCGGCCGAGCGGTCGCCGCGGTCCACCGGGATCCGGCTGCACCGTGGAGCGTCGATCGTCTGGCCCGGGTGTGCGCCATGTCGCGGTCGACATTCGCAGCGCGGTTCACCGCCGTCGTCGGCGAGCCGGCGATGCAGTACGTCACCCGGTGGCGGATGTATGTGGCGGCAGATCGTCTCCGGGATCAGGACGCGTCGGTCGCATCGGTGGCGGGCGGTCTCGGCTACTCGTCCGAAGCGGCGTTCAGCCGGGCGTTCAAGCGGGTCAACGGGTCATCGCCCGGCCGGGTTCGACGCGAGGCGCGAGCGGGGTGATCACCCGTCCTTGTCGGCGTCCGGGTCGACGGCTTCGGCGAGCGCCCTGCTCACCTCGAACTGCCGGACCAGGAACGCCTTCTCGTCCAGCTTCTTGCGCCGCATCCACGTCGTGACCTCGGAGTTGCACTTGCTCGCATTGCACGAACCGCAGCACGGCACGACATTGGCGACGGTGTAGCGGCCGCCCCGGGAGATGGCCAGCATGCAGTCCCGCTGCAAGGCGACACCGACCGCGCCGCAGTACGCGCATCCACCCCAGGCATCCTGCAGGGCAAGCCACTGGGTGTCGGTGAGGTCGTTGTCGCGCGCGGCGACACGCTTTCGACGACGCTTCGCGTAGCGATTGGCGCGGGTCGTGCTGCGGGTGGCCACGAGGGGAGAGTACCGCCCGGACCACATGAGTCACAGCTGTCACAACCCGACGTGGCGTCGTGTCGTGCGCCCGGCGGTACGACCGCGGCTTTGCCTAGACTGGCAGCCGTGAGTACGGCCATCCGCGACATGTCATCGACCGGGACCATCCCGACACCGTACGAGGACCTGTTGAGCCTCGTCATGGAGACCGGGACACCGAAGGCCGACCGCACGGGAACCGGGACACGCAGCCTGTTCGGTCGACAGTTGCGCTACGACCTCGCCGAGGGCTTCCCGCTGATCACCACCAAGAAGGTGCACCTGAAGTCGATTGTCTACGAGTTGCTGTGGTTCCTGCGCGGTGATTCCAACGTGCGGTGGCTGCAGGAGCGCGGGGTGAGCATCTGGGACGAATGGGCCGACGAGAACGGTGAACTCGGACCCGTCTACGGGGTGCAGTGGCGGAGCTGGCCGACCCCGTCGGGCGAGCACATCGATCAGATCGCGGCCGCTCTGGATCTACTCAAGACCAACCCCGATTCGCGCCGGAACATCGTGTCCGCGTGGAACGTGGGGGAGATCCCGCAGATGGCCTTGCCGCCCTGCCACGCGTTCTTCCAGTTCTACGTGGCCGACGGCAAACTGTCGTGCCAGCTGTACCAGCGCAGCGCCGATCTGTTTCTCGGGGTCCCGTTCAACATTGCGTCGTATGCGCTGCTGACCCACATGATGGCCCAGCAGGCGGGCCTCGAGGTCGGCGAGTTCGTGTGGACCGGCGGCGACTGCCACATCTACGACAACCACGTCGACCAGGTGACGCTGCAACTGTCGCGCGAGCCGTATCCGTATCCGAAACTGGAACTGCGCAGGCGGGACTCGATCTTCGACTACGAGTACGACGACATCGCCATCGTCGATTATCAGTCCCACCCCGGGATCAAAGCCCCGGTGGCAGTGTGACATCCGACCTCGCGGGGGAGGGGTCGCGCCAGGTGCGGCTGGTCTGGGCGCAGGGACGGGGCGGGGCGATCGGCCGGGACAACACGATCCCGTGGCGGGTCCCCGAAGACTTGGCTCGATTCAAGGAACTGACGGTCGGGCACCCGGTTGTCATGGGGCGCAAGACCTGGGATTCGCTGCCGCCGCGCTTTCGGCCGCTGCCCGGCCGTACCAATGTGGTGGTCACGCGCGACGCGGGATGGTCCGCCGACGGGGCGACGGTCGCGGGGTCGGTCGCCGACGCGCTCGAGCTGGCCGGCGGCGACTATATCGGGGTCATCGGTGGTGGCGAGATCTACCGGCTGGCAATGGAATTCGCCACCGAACTGTGCGTGACAGAGATCGACGTCGAGGTCGACGGTGCCGACGCGCATGCGCCGGAGATCACCGACGACTGGACGGTGGCGGTCCGTGGCGAGTGGCAGACCTCGACGAGCGGGATCCCGTACCGATTCGTCGACTACCGGCGGACCCGGCAGGCCTGATGCCGCCGGATCGTCTCTCGCCGGCTCAGGCGCGCCGAACCGCGCTGGCCGCACAGGGTTTCACCGACCGCCGGCCCGCCGCGGCACCCACCATGGCGCACCTGAAGCGGGTCGTCGGCCGGACCAGGCTCCTGCAGATGGACTCGGTCAACATCGCCGCGCGAGCCCACTACATGCCGCTGTACTCCCGGCTCGGCCCCTACGACCCCGATCTGCTGCACCGCGCCGCGTGGCGACCCGGGCGGAGTCAGCGGTTGCTCGTCGAATACTGGGCGCACGAGGCCGCGCTGATCCCGGTGGCCGACTGGCCGCTCTTCCGGTGGCGGATGGACGAATTCGCCGATGGACGGTATCGGCACACGCGAGACGTGATGCGTCGCAACCGTTCTCTGGTGAGTGACGTCCGGGCGGTGATCGAGGCGCTGGGCGCGACCACGCCCCGCGCCATCGAAGCGGAATTGGGCATCGAACGGGCACCCGGGGCGGCAGGCAGCTGGTGGCAACGCGGCGAGGTCAAGCACCTGTGCGAGGCCATGTTCGCCGCAGGTGACCTGTCCGCCGTGCGCAACGGCAACTTCGTACGCCACTACGACCTCACCGAACGGGTCGTCGGCGCCGACATTCTCGCGCAGCGACCCAGCCGCGCCGAGGCGCACCGTGAACTCGTCAGCCGCGCCGCACAGGCACTCGGAGTCGCGACCGTCGCCGATCTGGCGGACTACTACCGGCTCCGGCCGGCCGACGCGCGACCCGCGGTCGCCGAACTCGTCGAGAGCGGGGCGCTGCAGGAGATCTCCGTGGACGGCTGGCGCGACCCCGCCTACCTGGCCGCGGGCGCAGCGATGCCGCGACGCGTCGACACCTCGGCCATCCTGTCGCCGTTCGACCCGCTGGTCTTCTTCCGTCCGCGGGCCGAGCGTCTCTTCGACTTCCACTACCGCATCGAGATCTATGTGCCCGAACACAAACGCGTGCACGGCTATTACGTGCTGCCGTACCTGTTGGGCACCGACATCGCGGCGCGCGTGGACCTCAAGGCCGACCGCAAGAACCGCACACTCCTGGTCCTCGGGGCGTACTGCGAACCGGGGCATCCCCGGGATCTCGTCGCCGAGCGGCTGTCCGCGGATCTGCGGAACTTCGCCGGCTGGCAGGACCTCGACGACGTCGTCGTGGCCGGGCGCGGGGACCTCGCGCCCGACCTGCAACGCCTCGCGCACGGTGGGTGAGTCACGGCGGGTGCTGTGCACCGGTTGATGCAATCCTGGAGATCAGAAGTTCACGACAGCGATGGGAGACGAAGAGATGACCGTGTCGTATGAGGGCAACGACTACCGATTGGTGATGTTCGATCTCGACGACACCCTGGCGCCGTCGAAGAGCCCGCTCGACGACAAGATGGTCGAGCTCCTGCGTCGCATGCTCGACGTGAGCCTGGGCTGCATCATCTCCGGCGGCAACTTCACCCAGTTCGAGAAGCAGGTGCTCGCGCGCCTGGGCAGTTTCGACAGCGTCGGGAACCTCCACCTCATGCCGACCTGCGGAACCCAGTACGTGCGATGGTCCGGCGACGAGTGGGAGACGGTCTACGCGGAATTCCTCACCGACGACGAGAAGCAGCGCACTCTCGACGTGCTGGAGACCGGCGCTCGGGAACTCGGCCTGTGGGCGAGCGAGACGTGGGGTGACATCCTCGAGGACCGCGGCAGCCAGATCACCTTCAGCGCGCTGGGCCAGAAAGCCCCGGTCGATGCGAAGGCGGCCTGGGACCCCGACGGGGCGAAGAAGGAGTCACTGCGCGCCTACGCTGCCGAGCGACTTCCCGACCTCGAGGTGCGCAGTGGCGGTTCGACGTCGGTGGATGTCACCAAGAAGGGCATCGACAAGGCCTATGGCGCACTGAAGTTGATGGACATCCTCGGACTCGGCACCAGCGACATCCTGTTCTTCGGCGACCGGCTCGACGAAGGCGGCAACGACTACCCGGTCAAGGCCCTCGGGATCACCTCGATCGCGGTCCACGGCTGGCCCGACACCCACGCCAAGCTGTCGGCGCTGCTCGATCAGGTCGACACCGGCAGCTAGACCGCGGGCCCGCCCGCCGGGACGACCCGCTGGGTGCCGCTGGCGACCCGATAGGACTTCGCGTAGTACTGGCCCGACTGCGGGTTCGTCTTGTCGTGCACGAAATACCAGTCCATCTGGGTGGCCACCGGGGTCACGGTCAGGACCGAGTAGCCGTGCGCGTCGAACTCGCTCCAGCGCACGTGGTGGTTGGTGGCACCGAAGGCCGAGGACACGGCGACCCCCGCGGTGTTGGCGGGCACGTTCAGCATGTCGTCGATGTTGGTGGACGTGATCGATGTGCCGACCAGTTCGGTCGCGACACTCCCGCCGCCGGGGTAATTCGCCGGGTCGGCAGGGATGTCGCAGGCCCACGACGAGTGGATGTCGCCGGTGATGAACACGACGTTGTCCACACGATCGCGGCGGAGCGATTCCAGCAACCGCCGGCGATCGGCCGCGTAACCGTCCCACTGGTCGGCGTTGTACGGGATACCCTCACGCGGGATGCCCAGCAGTGCGGTGACCGCCCCGGTCGTCTGCGGATCCAGCGGGGGGATCAGCACCGGGGCGATCATCACCGGATTGCCGACGATCTTCCAGCGGGTCTCCGACGACGTGAGTCCGTTGGTCAGCCACGACATCTGCGCGCGGCCGAGGATCGAGCGGGCGGGATCGTCGATGGCCGCCGACCGCGCGCTGACCTGCAGGTCGCGATAGGAGCGCAGATCGAGCATGGACAATTCGAGCAGACGGCCGAAGCGGAGCCTGCGGAACAGATGCCGGCCCGCGGTGTCGACGGCGGGGCGGATCGGCATCCACTCGGCGTAGGCGCGAAGCGCCGCGGTGCGCCGCGCGGCCCAGGACCCCTCGCCCGGTTGGTGATTCTCCGCGCCGCCCGACCACGAGTCGTTCGACGACTCGTGGTCGTCCCAGATGCAGATGAACGGCTGTTCCCGGTGCAATGCGGCCAGATCCGGGTCGGTCTTGTATTGCGCGTGGCGAGTTCGGTAGTCGCGCAACGTGATGATCTCGTGCCGGGGCTCGTGCGCCCGAACGGTTCCGGTCTTGCCGGTGTAGCGGCCGGTCTCGTACTCGTAGAAGTAGTCGCCGAGATGGACCACCGCGTCGAGTGCGGGCTGCGCGGCCAGATGACGGTAGGCGGCGAAGTAACCGGCCTCCCAGTTGGCGCACGAGACGACGCCGAAACGGATCTTCGCGACGTCGGCGCCGGCCGCGGGCGCGGTGCGCGTCCGCCCCACCGGCGACACCGCACCGGCCGCCGGGCCGGACACGACGGTGAAGCGGTAGTGGTACCGGGTCCGCGGGGCCAGGCCGGTGACATCGACCTTCACCGTGTGGTCGGCGTCGGCCGAGGTGCGGGTCTGGCCCGACGCCACGACAGTCCCGAACCCGGGATCACCGGCGACCTCCCAGCGAACCAGACTCTCCGGTCCGATCCCGGAACCGGGCGTCGCCGCCGGGGTCGGGGTGATGCGGGTCCAGAGGATGACGGCATTCGAAAGAGGGTCGCCCGAAGCGATGCCGTGGGCGAAGACGCGCGCGGACGAGGACGCGGGCGACCGCGGTGCCGCGTGGGCGACGACTGCGGGTGCGGCGAGCGCGGTCCCGGTCACGACCGCACCGGTGCGCAGGAAATCGCGTCGTGTCGTCATCGCATCCCACCCCCGGTCGTCGAGCACGCCCCCAGGGACTCTACCCGCGGGCACAGCCCGAAGGTGCGGTACGGAGGCGGTGGGGGAGAATCGGGTACCGCAGGGCACGCGGAGGTGTGGCCGTACGTGAGGGACGACAGGAGACATGCGTGTCCGAATTGGTGCCGCTGAAGGTGCAGATGGTGGCGATGACCCAGTTCACCCCTCCGGAGGACGTGCCGTGGAGCACCGACGCCGAGGGTGGTGAGGCGCTCGTCGAGTTCGCCGGTCGGGCGTGCTACCAGAGCTGGGACAAGCCGAACCCGCGCACCGCGACGAATGCCGGCTACCTGCGGCACATCCTCGAGGTCGGGCACCTGTCGCTGCTCGAGCACGCCTCGGTGACCTTCTACATCAGCGGCATCTCGCGGTCGTGCACCCACGAGCTGATCCGGCACCGGCACTTCTCGTACTCGCAACTGTCCCAGCGGTTCGTGCCCGAGCACGACTCGAACGTCGTCGCGCCGCCGGCGATCGTGGGCGACCCCGAACTCGAGGACCTGTTCACCGCGGCGACCGACGCCAGCCGGGCCGCCTACACCGAACTCCTCGCGGCGCTCGAGGCGAAGTTCGCCGACGTCCCCAACGCCATCCTGCGTCGGAAACAGGCACGTCAGGCCGCTCGGTCCGTGCTGCCGAACGCCACCGAGACCAAGATCGTCGTCACCGGCAACCACCGGGCCTGGCGGCACTTCGTCGGCATGCGTGCCACCGAGCACGCCGACGTCGAGATCCGCCAGCTGGCGGTGGAATGCCTACGCCAGCTGATGCGCGTGGCGCCCACCGTGTTCGGTGATTTCGAGATCGGCACCCTGGCCGACGGGACCGAGGTCGCGACCTCACCGTTCGTGCTGGAAGGGTGAGGATCGTCACGGACAGGGAGGCGGTAGCCTTGAGCACCATGAACGCAGTCCAGGAACCGCTGCACGAGCATCCCTTCGGGACGAACGTGGTTGCGATGGTCACCCCCTTCCGCACGGACGGAAGCCTCGATCTGGACAAGGCGGCCGTCCTCGCCGACCACCTGGTCTCCAAGGGCTGTGACGGGCTGGTCGTGTCCGGTACCACCGGCGAGTCGCCGACCACCACGGTGCCGGAGAAGCTCGAGCTGCTCCGGGTCGTCCTCGACGCGGTGGGCGACCGGGCCCGGATCACCCAGGGCGCAGGCAGTTACGACACCGCCGAGAGCGTCCGGTTCGCGATCGAGTCCGAGAAGATCGGCGCCCACGCGCTGCTCGTCGTGACCCCGTACTACTCGAAGCCGCCTCAGGCCGGCCTCCTCGCGCACTTCCGGACCGTCGCCGACGCCACCGCGTTGCCGGTCCTGCTCTACGACATCCCGCCACGGTCGGTCGTCCCGATCATGAACGAGACGATGCTCGCTCTCGCCGAACACCCCAACATCCGCGGGGTCAAGGACGCCAAGGGCGATCTGCACTCGGCGGCCGGTCTGATCGCGAGCACCAGCCTCGAGTACCTCTCCGGTGAGGACGCGCTCAACCTGCCGTGGCTCTCGATCGGTGCCACCGGGTACGTCAGCGTGATCGGCCACCTCGTCCCGGATCGGTTGCGGGACATGCAGATCGCCGTCGAGAAGGGCGATCTCCACGCCGCCCGGGCGATCAACACCTCGATGCTCCCGCTGGTCAACGCCATGGGCCGGCTCGGCGGGGTCACGATGGTCAAGGCGGCACTGCGCATCCTCGGGCTGGAGGTCGGCGACCCGCGCCTTCCGCAGGTCCCGGCGAACCCGGCGCAGATCGAGCAGCTGATCGTGGATCTGCGTGCGGCAGGTGTCCTGGTCTGATGACGGACAACGACACCACCGGTCCCCACACCGGCAACGACACCCCCGGCACCGACACCCACGGCACCGACCGTCCCCGGACCCGACGCCGGGCGGCCGCCCGCAAGGCCGGCCCGCCCAGTCCGCCGCCGGCCGTGGCCACGCCGCCCGCCACTCCCGCCACCTCTGACGCGACCGCCCCGAAGCATGCGGCCAAGCGTCCGGCGAACCCCGCGTCGAACACCCGCCGGCCGCGTCACGAACGCGGTGATGCCCGCGGTGGGCGTCGGACCGAGCCGGCGACCCCGGCCCCCGTCGACCGGTTGGGCACACCCCGACGACTGCCCAAGGGTGGTCTGCGCGTGGTGGCTCTCGGCGGTATCGGCGAGATCGGCCGCAACATGACCGTCTTCGAGTACAACGGCCGTCTGCTGATCGTCGACTGCGGTGTGCTGTTCCCCGAGGACGCACAGCCGGGTGTCGACCTGATCCTGCCGGACTTCCGGTACATCGAAGACCGCATGGACGACGTCGACGCGGTGATCCTGACCCACGGCCACGAAGACCACATCGGCGCCCTGCCGTTCCTGCTCCGGCTCCGCAGCGACATCCCGGTGATCGGTGCGAAGTTCACGCTCGCCCTCGTCGAGGCCAAGTGTCGCGAGCATCGCCTGCGACCCAAGCTCGTCGAGGTCGTCGAAGGCCAGAAGACGTCGCACGGCCCGTTCGAGTGCGAGTACTTCGCGGTCAACCACTCGATCCCCGACGCGCTCGCGGTGGCGATCCGGACCCCCGCCGGCGTGGTGCTGCACACCGGCGACATCAAGCTCGACCAGCTCCCGCTCGACGGCCGCCTGACCGACCTCGCCGGCTTCAGCCGACTGGGCGACGAGGGCGTCGACCTGTTCCTGGTGGACTCCACCAATGCCGAGGTGCCGGGCTTCGTCACTCCCGAACGCCAGATCGGCGGGGTTCTCGACCAGGTCATCGGCAAGGCCAAGCAGCGCGTCATCGTGGCGTCGTTCGCCAGCCACGTCCATCGCATCCAGCAGATCATCGACGTCGCCCACACCCACAACAGGCGGGTGACCTTCGTCGGCCGTTCGATGGTGCGCAACATGCAGATCGCGCAGGACCTCGGCTACCTCTCGGTCCCCGACGGCGTCGTCGTCGACCTCGACACCGCCGCGAGCCTGCCGGACCATCGCGTCGTGCTGATCTCCACCGGTTCGCAGGGTGAGCCGCTGTCGGCGCTCTCGCGGATGGCACGCGGCGAGCACCGGCAGATCAACATCCGGGCCGACGACCTCGTCGTGCTGGCGTCCTCGCTCATCCCCGGCAACGAGAACTCGGTGTTCGCCGTCGTCAACGGTCTCGCCAAGCGCGGCGCGACCGTCATCACCCAGCAGAGCGCGAAGGTCCACGTCTCGGGCCACGCGTCGGCCGGCGAGCTCCTCTACCTCTACAACGCGGTGCGCCCCTCGAATGCGATGCCCGTGCACGGCGAATGGCGGCACCTGCGTGCCAACGCCGCACTCGCGGTCGCGACCGGTGTGCCCGAGGACCGGGTGGTCCTCGCCGAGGACGGCGTCGTGGTCGACCTCGTCGACGGCCGGGCCGACATCGTCGGACGGGTTCCGGTCGGGCACGTCTACGTCGACGGCCTCTCGGTCGGCGACGTGGGGGAGTCGACGCTTTCCGAACGCCTCGTGTTGGGTGAGGGCGGCTTCATCGCCATCACGGTGGCCGTGGACGTGGCGACGGGCCGGGCAGTGAGCACGCCCGAAGTCTCCGGCCGCGGATTCTCCGATGACCCCGACGCGCTCAAGGAGGCGGCGAACATCGTCAACCAGACGCTCGATTCGTTGGCCGCCGAGGGCGTCTCCGACACGCACCGGATCGCCCAGGGGATCCGGCGAGCGGTCGGGCGCTGGGTGTCGACCGCCTATCGTCGCCGGCCGATGATCGTGCCCACGGTCATCGCGGTGGGGGACTGACCGGCGCCAAGGAACGAATTCCCGGTGATGTCGCTACCGTGGTCGTGTGACCGGTGCACAGAACGAAAGAGCAGCCCTCGTCGAGACCCTCGCGAAGGTGGGCCCCGACGCGCCCACCCTGTGTGAGGGTTGGACCACCCGCGACCTCCTGGCCCATCTCGTCGTCCGCGAGCGGCGACCCGACACCGGCCCGGGCATCCTCATCCCCGCCTTCGCAGGCCACACCGAGAAAGTGCGGGTCCAGGCGACGTCGAAGGACTGGGATGAGCAACTCGCGCTGCTGGCGTCGGGGCCACCGGTCTTCTCGCCGTTCAAACTGGTCGACCGATTCGCCAATCTGGCCGAGATGTTCGTCCACCACGAGGACGTCCTGCGTGGCGGCGCCGATCCCGACGGCCCCTGGACCCCGCGGGCGCTGACCCCGGAACTCGAGGCGGAGCTGCGCACTCCGGCGAAGTCGATGGGCAAGATGACGCTCAAGAAGGTCCCGGCCCGGGTGACGCTGCGTACCCCCGACGGCGAGGACCTCGTCACCGAGGGATCGGGCGAGGAGGTTGTCGTCACCGGCCGGATCGGTGAGCTGGTGCTCTTCGCGTTCGGTCGTTCCCCCGTCGACGTCACCTTCACCGGCGACGACTCGGCGATCTCAGGTGTCCGAGCGAGTTCCCGGGGTCTGTAGAGCGGTCACAACTTCGACACGTACCCCGTTGTCCGTGTTGCCCGTGTGACTGATGTGATCACCGCCCACTAGTCTGTCCGTATGGCTTCGAAGGCAAGCACGGGTACGCGCGCGTCCTCTTCGCGCGGCGCCGCCGGCTCCACACGCGGCGGTTCCGCACGCGGTGGGTCGACGCGCGGGAGTTCGACATCGGGGAATCCGACCGCCGGCCGGCGTTCGACGAGCGGTTCGAAGGGTGGCGCCTCGAGGAGCGGCAAGTCCACCGGCAAGCCGACGAGCGGCGGTACCACGAGGTCGAAGGCCGGGGCCTCGCGAGGCGGCTCCCGCTCCACCTCACGATCGGCGCCCGCCGAGTCGGTGGACCTGCATCGCCGGTCGGTCGCCGCGGCCGGGGCGTCCGCGGTCGGCAAGGGCATCGGCGCCGGGTGGTCGCTGTTCGCGCGCGGAGTCGGAAGTGCCGCACGGGCGGGTTCAGGCGTCGGGCGCGGGCCGCGCACGGAAGTGGTCGGGGAGTACGACGACGACTCGGACTTCGATGCGGACCTGTTCGACGACGACGCCGGGGTGGACGAGCGTGGTCGGCCCCGCGCCGGCGGTCACAGCCATCGACGTGACGGAATCGCGCTCGGGCTCCTGGCCTTCGGCCTGCTCGTCGGTGCCAGCGTCTGGTTCGGCGCGGCCGGCCCGGTGGGCGCTTTCATCGAAGCCCTCATCCGTGCGGTGATCGGCACCGCGGCGGTGGTCGTGCCGGTCGGTCTGCTCGCGCTGGCCGTCGTCCTGATGCGCCGCCCGGCTGCTCCGGAGCGACGCGGTCGCTACCTGGCGGGCGGGTTCCTCGTGGTCCTGCCGCTACTGGGTCTGATGCACCTCGTCGCCGGGGCGCCGGTTGATCTCCCGGGCCGTTCCGGGGCCGCAGGCTTTGTCGGTTTCGCCGTCGGCACACCGTTGACGGCGGGTGTCACCGCCTGGGTGTCCGTCCCGATCTTGTTGCTGTGCATGGCATTCGGCGTGCTCATCCTCAGTGGTCGAACCGTCCGCGAGGTGGTGGACGCCGCCGCGGGCTACCTCGGTCTCGGGGTGGGGCGCGCCGACGACGCGCCGTGGGACGACGACGAGTGGGACGCGGAGGCGTGGGACACCGACGCCGAGAACTACGAGGATCCCGACTTCGGCGATCCGGCCGGCGGCGATGCGGACGCCGACTCGGACCGCTGGGATTCCGACGCCCTCGCATCGCGGTCCCGGCGCCGCCCGTACTCGTCGAATCCGTACGACAACTACCCGCCGGACTCGACGCCCGCGCGGACCTCGGGACGAACGGCGCGGCGCAAGCCCACCGACGTCGCCGACGCCGCACCGCTCGAGGAGGCCGTCACCGAGAATTTCGCGGATGCCCCCGGTGGTGTCACCGATCAGGTCACCGAGGTGATCGCACCGAGCCCCCGTACCCGCACCACCCCCGCCCGGCGGGCGACTGCGCGGCCGGCACCGCGCCCCGCACCCGAACCGGAACCCCAGCCCGACCCCGCGGACGAGAGTGCGGACGACGAGGCGTTCGTCCCGTCGGACCCGACGGGAGACGGGGACTATCGACTGCCGCCGCCCGATCTGCTCCTCGAGGGCGATCCGCCCAAGATGGGCAGCAGCGCCAACGACGACATGATCGACCGGATGACCGGGGTGCTCGAGCAGTTCAAGATCGATGCCGCGGTGACCGGATACACCCGCGGCCCGACCGTCACGCGCTACGAGATCGAACTCGGCCCGGGCGTGAAGGTCGAGAAGATCACCGCGCTGCAGCGCAACATCGCCTACGCCGCGGCGACGGACAACGTCCGCCTGCTCGCGCCCATCCCCGGCAAGTCCGCGGTCGGCATCGAGGTCCCCAACTCCGACCGCGAGATGGTCCGCCTCGCCGATGTGCTGAACTCGCCGTCGACCCGAAAAGACAAGCATCCGTTGGTGATCGGCCTCGGCAAGGACATCGAGGGCGATTTCGTCAGCGCGAACCTGGCGAAGATGCCGCACCTGCTCGTCGCCGGTTCGACCGGTTCGGGCAAGTCGAGCTTCGTCAACTCGATGCTGGTCTCGCTGCTCAGCCGGGCGACCCCGGAGCAGGTGCGGATGATCCTCATCGACCCGAAGATGGTCGAGCTCACCCCGTACGAGGGGATCCCGCACCTCATCACGCCGATCATCACCCAGCCCAAGAAGGCCGCCGCGGCCCTGGCGTGGCTCGTCGAGGAGATGGAGCAGCGCTACCAGGACATGAAGGCCTCGCGCGTGCGTCACATCGACGACTTCAACTCGAAGGTCCGGTCCGGTGACATCACCGCCCCGCTGGGCAGCGAACGCGTCTACAAGCCGTATCCGTACATCCTGGCCATCGTCGACGAGCTCGCCGACCTGATGATGACCGCGCCGCGCGACGTCGAGGACGCCATCGTGCGGATCACCCAGAAGGCGCGCGCCGCCGGTATCCACCTGGTGCTCGCGACGCAGCGCCCGTCGGTCGACGTGGTCACCGGTCTGATCAAGACCAACGTGCCGTCGCGGCTGGCGTTCGCGACGTCGTCGTTGACCGACTCACGCGTCATCCTGGACCAGCCGGGTGCGGAGAAGCTGATCGGCATGGGCGACGGGTTGTTCCTGCCGATGGGCGCCAACAAGCCGATCCGCATGCAGGGCGCCTACATCACCGACGAGGAGATCGCGGCGGTCGTCGACTTCTCCAAGGAGCAGGCCGAGCCGGAGTACACCGAGGGCGTCACCGCGGCGAAGGCCGGCGACAAGAAGGACATCGACAGCGACATCGGCAACGACCTCGACGATCTCCTGCAGGCCATCGAACTGGTCGTGTCGAGTCAGTTCGGCTCGACGTCGATGCTGCAGCGCAAGCTGCGGGTCGGTTTCGCCAAGGCCGGCCGGTTGATGGACCTCATGGAGACGCGTGGAGTGGTCGGACCCAGCGAGGGATCGAAGGCGCGGGAGGTGCTCGTCAAGCCCGACGATCTCGCCGGCGTGATCGCCTCCATCACCGGCGGGGACGGCGAAACGGACAGTTCCGACACCTGACGCATTCGCCTGACCAGCGGTTTCTGCGCGTCACCGGCGGTTTGTATATGGTGGCCGAAGATCCATGAGGGGAGTATCCCCAAAGCGGCGTCTCCGTCAATACGGTCACGACCCCCGACGATGCCGATCATCGTCGCGGCCGGGACCCGGAGCGTCGGCCCCCGTTCGGTGGGAGAGACCTCTGGCTCGTCAGCTCATGCTGCCTGCTGGAGGTATGGAATGGATGTGTCGCTGTCCGTATGGCTGATCACCTGTGCGGTGATCCTCGGACTGTTCGTGTTCGACTTCTTCACCCACGTGCGCGTGCCCCACGCGCCGTCGCTGAAGGAGTCGGGCATCTGGTCGGCGGTCTACATCGGCTTCGCCGTCATCTTCGGTCTCTTCGTCTGGTGGAACTGGGGTTCCACCTTCGGCGGTGAGTACTTCGCCGGGTACGTCACCGAGAAGGCCCTCTCGGTGGACAACCTGTTCGTCTTCGTCATCATCATGGCGAAGTTCGCGGTGCCCAAGGAGTACCAGCAGAAGGTCCTGCTGCTGGGCATCCTGATGGCCCTGGTCATGCGCGGCATCTTCATCGCCGTCGGCGCCGCCGCGATCAACGCCTACAGCTGGGTGTTCTATCTGTTCGGCGCGTTCCTGATCTTCACCGCCGTCAAGCTGCTCCGCGAGAGCGACGACCCGGTCGAGCACGAGGAGGAGCGCGAGACGCGCCTCGAGCGCTTTGTGAAGCGCTACCTGCGCACGCATGACTCGTACGACCGCGATAAGCTGTTCACCCGCGTCAACGGCAAGCGCCTCGCGACCCCGATGCTGATGGTCCTCATCGTCATCGGCTTCACCGACGTCCTGTTCGCGCTCGACTCGATCCCGGCGATCTACGGACTCACGTCCGAGCCCTACCTCGTCTTCACCGCCAACGCGTTCGCGCTGATGGGTCTGCGTCAGCTGTTCTTCCTCATCGGTGGACTGCTCGATCGTCTCGTCTACCTGTCCATCGGCCTGTCGATCATCCTCGCGTTCATCGGCGTCAAGTTGGTGCTGCACGCCCTGCACGAGAACACCCTGGGATTCATCAACGGCGGCGAGCACGTGGCGGTCCCCGAGATCTCGACGGCCCTGTCGTTGTCGGTGATCCTCGGTGTCCTGGTGATCACGACGGTGGCCAGCCTGATCAAGAGCCGTGGGATGGCCAAGACGCCGGAGGTCGAGTCCGCCGGTGATCCGACCGGCTCCGACACCCCGGCGCCGAAGACCAAGGACCTCTGACCGGTCGGTCCGTCCCGGATCGACGGGTGGACGTGGGTCAGGCCGGGAACGGCCCGAACACCTGCGTCCACTCGTCGATGCGGATGGCGTCGACTGCCTGATGGGCCTGGAACGGATCATTGGCGAGGAACGCCTCGGCCGCCTCGAGATCGGCGGCGCGGATGACGATGAGTGCGCCCGAACCGTCGGGGTACGGGCCGGCGATCAGCACGTTCCCGGCCGAGTGTTCCTCGGCGAGCCACTCACGATGCAGTGGCCGGTGCTGATCCCGCAGGGCGGCCTTGGCGGGACGGTAGGTGTACTGCACGGCGAAGAACGGCATGGTCACTCCTGCTCGATGGTTGCCAGCATCCGGGTGTTGCCCAGGGTGTTGGGTTTGACATAGCTGAGGTCGAGAAATTCCGCGACGCCGGTGTCGTACGACCGGCACATCTCCTCGAAGACCTCCCGCGTGACGGGGGTGCCCTGGATCTCGGCGAATCCGTGGCGTGCGAAGAAGGTCGTCTCGAAGGTGAGCACGAAGACGCGCGAGAGCTGCAGCTCCCGCGCGACCGCCATGAGCCGGTTGACGAGCAGGTGGCCGATGCCCCGCCCGGCGTGCGCGTTGTCGACGGCGACGGTGCGGACCTCGCCGAGGTCGGCCCAGAGCACGTGCAGCGCACCGCAACCGACGACCACCCCGTCGATGTCGGCGACCCAGAACTCCTGGACGGACTCGTAGAGCGTGACGAGATTCTTCTCGAGCAGGATCTTGCCGGCGTACTGATCGATCAGTTCTTTGATCCGCGGGACGTCGGAGGTGCGCGCACGACGGACGACGACGTGTTCGGCGGGGGGCATGGGAATCCACTTTAGTCCTGTCCGGCGCGCGCGCAGTCCACGCCGGCGCGGCGCGCAGGACCGACCTGTTCACCACGTTCACCGGGCCTGCCGATACCCTGATGGGCGTGTACATGAGGACTGCCCCGAACTGCGGCACGACGCCGCGATCGGGGACGAGCTCATGACCGACCGGATCAGGCGGGCCGTCGACGAGAAGGGCATCGCCAACGTCGGCCGCGGGCCCGATCACATCACCGACCCGGTCGACCCGGTGCCGGTGGTCAACATCGCGAACGCGCTCACCGTGTTCCGCATCGTCCTGGTCCCGGTGTTCCTCGTGGCGTTGTTCATGGAGTCCGGTGAGTCGACGCTGTGGCGCGCGATCGCGACGATCGTCTTCGGTGTCGCGGCGCTGACCGATCGCTACGACGGGATGATCGCCCGGCAGCGTGGCCTGATCACCGACTTCGGGAAGCTCGCCGACCCGATCGCGGACAAGGCGTTGATCGGCGGTGCGCTCGTCGGCCTGTCGATCCTCGGCATCCTGCCGTGGTGGGTGACCGTGGTGATCGTCGCCCGCGAGGTGTGGGTGACCGCGCTGCGTTTCTGGGTGTTGCGGCACAAGGTCATCCCGGCCAGCCGGGGCGGCAAGCTGAAGACGCTGTTGCAGGCGCTCGCCATCGGCCTCTACCTGCTCCCGCTGGGCGGTCCGTGGCAGGTCGCCGCCGACATCCTCATGGGACTCGCGGTGGTGGTGACGATCTACACCGGACTGGACTACACCTGGCAGGCCGTCAAGGTCCGGTCCGACCGCGATGATCCGGAACCGCAACCGTCGGCACCGCGGCGACGTGCTGTGGGAGGAACCGGCGGCGGCCGCTGAGTTCGACTATCGTCGACCAGACGGTGCTTCGGTGACCCCACCGGTCGGTCTGCGGGAACTCGTCGACGCCGCGAAGCGTTGGCTAGGGCAGCAGACGCGCCACCGTCAGGTGTGCGTGGCGAGAAGGTCAGTAGGGAGGAGACTCGATGGCGATGCTCTTACGCGAGGCGCTCGGCGACAGCCTGCGTCGGGTCCGCACGCAACAGGGCCGAACCCTGCGCGAGGTGTCCACCGGAGCGCGGGTGAGTCTGGGGTACCTCTCGGAAGTCGAGCGCGGGCAGAAGGAGGCGTCGAGCGAACTGCTCGCCGCGATCTGCGATGCGCTCGACGTGGAGATCGCCGACCTCCTCCTCGAGGTCGGGAGCGCCATGCGTCCGGCCGGTGCCGAACCGGTCGTGGTCGGCGCCGAGCCGATGGGCGACGCCGCCGGTGTGGATGCAGCAGACGCCGGCCTGACCGCGACCAAGGTCGTCATCCCCGCTCCCACCGGGCGGCGTGATGCCACGGCTCTGGCCGCTGCCTGATCCCCGGTTCCGCCGAAGGACGCCGTGTGCACGGTCCGACGGGCGCCGGTTTGCACCATCCGAACGACACCGAATCACCCGGGACTCACAGACGCTAGATTGGTCACCAGAGTTCTCAGACCCCGGAATGGAGTACGACGAGCATGGCGAACCCGTTCGTGAAGTTGTGGCGCTACCTCACAGCACTCGGCAACGCGAAGATCGACGAGCACGCAGACCCGAAGGTCCAGATCCAGCAGGCCATCGAAGACGCCCAGCGCCAGCACCAGGCGTTGTCGCAGCAGGCGGCCTCGGTGATCGGCAACCAGCGCCAGCTCGAGATGAAGCTGAACCGGCAGCTCGAGGACATCGAACGGTTGCAGGCCAACACGCGTCAGGCCCTGACCCTGGCCGACCAGGCCGCCGCGGCGGGTGACACCCAGAAGTCGACCGAGTACACCAATGCCGCCGAGGCGTTCGCGGCGCAACTCGTGACCGCCGAGCAGAGCGTGGAGGATCTCAAGTCCCTGCACGATCAGTCGCTGCAGGCCGCCGATCAGGCCAAGAAGGCCGTCGAGCGCAACGCGATGATCCTGCAGCAGAAGCTGTCCGAGCGGTCGAAGCTGCTCAGCCAGCTCGAGCAGGCCAAGATGCAGGAACAGGTCTCGGCCTCGCTCAACCAGATGAGCGAACTGTCGGTTCCCGGCAACACGCCGAGCCTGGATC
The DNA here is from genome assembly GCF_041103195.1 of Gordonia sp. ABKF26. Taxonomy (NCBI): domain Bacteria; kingdom Bacillati; phylum Actinomycetota; class Actinomycetes; order Mycobacteriales; family Gordoniaceae; genus Gordonia; species Gordonia sp. ABKF26. The sequence goes on along the minus strand of NZ_JBGCVZ010000003.1, from coordinate 3,590,325 downwards.
AGGTCCGCGACAAGATCGAGCGCCGCTACGCCAACGCGCTCGGTTCGGCCGAACTGGCCAAGAACTCCGTCCAGGGCCGCATGCAGGAGGTCGAGCAGGCCGGCGTCCAGATGGCCGGTCACTCTCGCCTCGAGCAGATCCGCGCCAGCATGCGCGGCGACGCGCTGCCCTCGGGCGGTGCCACCGCACCCGGCCTGCAGAAGCCCGCGACCCAGGCTGCGCCGCCGACCACCGAACCGCCCCAGCAGAATTGACGCGGTCGAGCTGACGCGTCCGGGAGGCGGTCGCGACGTGCCCGTCCGCGTCGCGATCGTCGCGGGTTCCGACGCCGGGCACGCTTTCCCGGCCTTCGCGCTCGCCCAACGATTTCGAGCGGCCGGTGACGATCCGATCGTGTTCACCTCCCTGGGGTGGTCGGACGCCGCGCGTCGCCGGGGGATCGAGATCGCCGAACTGCCCGGATTGCGTGCCGAGGACTCCGACGACGACACCGACGCAGGGGCCAAGCTGAGCGCACGCGCCGCCCGGATGGCCCGGCAACTCGTCGGGCCGATGCAGTCGGCCGGTACCGAACTCGTCGTCTCCGATGTCATCACGGTGGGCGGTGGCTGGGCTGCCCAGCTGTGTGGCCTGCCGTGGATCGAGCTGTCCCCGCATCCGCTGTACCGGCCGTCCCGGGGACTGCCGCCGATCGGTTCCGGACTCGAGCCGGGCCGCGGCATCGGCGGACGGCTGCGCGACACCCTGATGCGGGCGGCCACCGCGTCGTCGATCCGGCAGGGCGTGCGGCAGCGTGAGGTCGCCCGACGCTCGATCGGTCTGGGCGCAGCCGACGCGGAGCCATCAGCGCGCCTGATCGCCACCCTGCCCGGGCTCGAGGTCCCGCGACCGGACTGGCCGGCGGCCGCGCATCTCGTCGGGCCCCTGGTGTGGGAGCCGACCGACGAACTCTTCGCCGTGCCGGCCGGGGACGATCCGCTCGTCGTCGTCGCACCGTCGACGGCCGAGACCGGTGCCGCCGACATGCTCGGCGCGGCCCTCCACGCGCTGTCGCCCGCCTCGCTGGGCAGGACGGTTCGAGTGGTGGTCTCCGGGCTGCGGTACCCGGCCGACGCCGACCTCGCGAGATTCGACGGCCGACTGATCACCGTCGGAGCGGGCCGGCAGGACGAGGTGCTCAGCCACGCTGATCTGCTGATCTGCGGTTCCGGGCACGGCATCCTCGCCAAGGCGATGATGGCATCGGTGCCGGTGGTCGCGGTGCCCGGTGGGGGAGACCAGTGGGAGCTCGCCACGCGCATCCGGCGTGCCGGCGCAGGCCGCGTCGTCCGCCCGGTCACCCCGGTCTCCGTCGCCGAGGCCGTGCGCGCGGTGCTCGACGATCCGGCGCACGCCCGAGCCGCGGGTGCGATCGGGGAGTCGGTGGCCGACGTCGTCGACCCGGTGGCGGTGGCGCATCGGGTCCTGGCGTCGTCCCCTAGGCTGGACCCGTGCGTCTGACCGAGTTCACCGAGCTGATGACCGCCGAATTCGGTGTGCCCTCGGCGGATTCGATCCTGTCCGATCACATCCTGATCGATGTCGGCGGCCGTACCGGCGCACAGGCGATCGACGACGGGGTCGACCCGCGCGACGTCTGGGTCGCGATCTGTCGCGACTTCGACGTGCCGCGCCACCGCTGGTGACACGCGACCGCGTGTCGCACTTGCCATCGAACAGGTGTTCGTCCATCCTGGTGCCCAGAGGTGAAATCAGACGGAACCACACGGGCCGCGTCTGCGTCTGAAGAGTTGTCGGACCCACCGGCTACCTTTCATCACATGAACGCCCGGACCGCACAGACCGCCCGCCGGAAATCCGGCTCACAACCGAGGAGAACTCCCATGGCACCTGCGCCCCAAGACCGCGAGAAGGCTCTCGACCTCGCCCTCGCGCAGATCGACAAGAACTTCGGCAAGGGCTCGGTGATGCGGCTCGGCGAGGAGACCCGTCAGCCGATCGAGATCATCCCCACCGGGTCGATCGCGCTCGACGTCGCCCTCGGCATCGGCGGGCTGCCCCGCGGCCGCGTCGTGGAGATCTACGGCCCGGAGTCGTCGGGTAAGACGACCGTCGCCCTGCACGCGGTCGCCAATGCCCAGGCACAGGGCGGCATCGCCGCGTTCATCGACGCCGAGCACGCACTCGATCCCGACTACGCCGCCAAGCTCGGTGTCGACACCGACGCGCTCCTGGTGTCCCAGCCCGACACCGGTGAGCAGGCTCTCGAGATCGCGGACATGCTCATCCGGTCGGGTGCTCTCGACATCCTGGTCATCGACTCGGTGGCCGCGCTGGTCCCCAAGGCCGAGATCGAGGGCGAGATGGGCGACAGCCATGTCGGTCTGCAGGCCCGTCTGATGAGCCAGGCGCTGCGCAAGATGACCTCGGCACTGAGCCAGTCGAAGACCACCGCGATTTTCATCAACCAGCTGCGCGAGAAGATCGGCGTCATGTTCGGTTCGCCCGAGACCACCACGGGTGGTAAGGCGTTGAAGTTCTACTCCTCGGTGCGTCTCGACGTCCGTCGGATCGAGACCCTGAAGGACGGAACCGACGCGGTCGGTAACCGGACGCGCGTCAAGGTCGTGAAGAACAAGGTCGCACCGCCGTTCAAGCAGGCCGAGTTCGACATTCTCTACGGCCAGGGCATCAGCAAGGAGGGTTCGCTGATCGACATGGGCGTGGCGGAGGGCTTCATCCGCAAGTCCGGCTCGTGGTTCACCTACGAGGGCGATCAGCTCGGTCAGGGCAAGGAGAACGCCCGTAAGTTCCTCCTCGAGAACGTCGACATCCGCGACGAGATCGAGAAGAAGATCAAGGAGAAGCTGGGCATCGGTGCCACGGTCGACGCCGACGACATCGCCCCGGCCCCGGTCGAATTCTGAGGTAGTTCTTGAGCGAGGCATCGGACCCCGACCAGACACGCAGGCAGCGGGACAGTGATCCCGACCGCAAGGGTCCCAGCGCATGGGACTCGGCGTTGCGGCTGCTCGGGGTCCGTGCGCGTTCTCGGCAAGAGATGCGGGATCGGCTGACGCGCAAGGGTTTCGAGCCCGAGGTTGTCGACGAGGTGATGGCACGCCTGGAACAGCACAAGCTGCTCGACGACGAGGAGTTCGCGTCGGAGTGGGTGCGGTCCCGGCACCTCAATTCCGGTAAGGGACGCGTGGCGCTACGGCATGAATTGCGCACCAAGGGCGTCGACGAGTCGGTCATATCCGAGGCGTTGGCCGATATCGACCCCGACGACGAACGAGAGATCGCGTCCGGTCTGGTGGCCCGCAAACTCACACCTTCGGTCGTCGACCGTATCGGCGATGATCGCGCCGAGCGTGACAAGGCGATGCGTCGCCTCGTCGGGATGCTGGTGCGGCGCGGGTATTCCCAGTCCCTCGCCTTCGAGGTCGTGGGTGAGGCGCTCAGCGCGCTTCGTAGCGGCTGAGCGCCTCACCTCGTACTACTTAGCGGTCGGCATGTTCTCCGACGCCGCGAGTTCCGTAGCCTCGGGGTCCGCGGGCGGCCCGGACGACCGGCGCCCTTGCCGAAGCCGTCGCTCGAGAGCGGTGGCGAAGGTCGAGAGCCCGAAGTTGATCAGGATCATGATGATGGCGACGACGATCAGCGCGGGGATGTAGTTGCCGTAGCGCGATGCCGAGAGCAGGCCGCTGCGCACCACCTCGGAGTACCCGATGATGTAACCCAGCGCGCTGTCCTTCAAGGCCACGACCATCTGCGAGATCAGCGCGGGCATCATCGCGGTGATCGCTTGCGGCAGAAGGACGATGCGCATCATCTGGCTCTTGCGCAGCCCCAGTGCCATCGACGCCTCGGTCTGGCCCTTGGGCAGCGAGTTGATTCCCGACCGCAGGATCTCGGCCATGACCGACCCGTTGTAGAGGGTCAGACCGGTGACCACGGCCGCGAACGCCAGGAACGACGACGGGAAGATGCCGTAGATGGCGAACAGGAACCACGTGAACACCATCAGGATCAGCACCGGGATGGCACGGAAGACCTCGACGAACACCCCCGAGAGCGTCCGCACCCACAGGTGGTCGGAGAGCCGACCGATGCCCAGGACGGCCCCGAGCAGCAGCGACAGCACGATGGACACCGCCGCGGCCGCCAGGGTTCGCCACAGGCCCGGCAGGATGTAGCCGGTCCAGGTGCTCCACGTGACGAACGGCGACCACTTCTCGGCGGTGAACTGTTCGTTGGCGGCGAGGACGGCGATCACGTAGATCGCGATGGCGGCCAGGATCGCGAGGAAGGCGATCGCCAGCAGGCGGTTGCGGGCCCGGGCGCGTGGTCCCGGCGCGTCGTAGAGAACGGTCGAGTCGGCACTCATCGTTTCACCGCCAGTCGCTTGGCGAGGTAGCCGAAGACGGCACCCTCGCTGAGTGTGATGATCATGAACCCGACTGCGATGACGCCGAAGATGACGAACAGCTGATCGGAGTAGGTCTCGATCTCGGTCTTCATCAGGGCCGCCGCCTCGGCGACACCGATCACCGAGGCGACCGTGGTGTTCTTGGTGAGCGCGATCAGGACGCTGCCCAGCGGACCGATCACCGACCGGATCGCTTGCGGCAGCACGATGATCCCGAAGACCTGCGCGAATGACAGACCGAGGGAACGAGCAGCCTCGGCCTGGCCGAGGGGGACCGTGTTGAAGCCCGACCGCAACGTCTCACAGACGAACGTCGACGTGTACAGCACGAAGGCCAGGACGGCGAGCCAGAAGTTGTTCGACTCGATCGTCGGCGCGAACGTGAGTCCCAGGTTCTGATACAGGCCGATCGCACAGAACAAGACCACCAGGGTCAGGGGTGTGTTCCGGACTATGTTCACGTACACCTCGGCGAATCCGCGCATGACCGGCACGGGGGAGACGCGCATGGCGGCGAGGATCGTGCCCCAGACCAGCGAGCCGATCGCCGAGTAGAAGGTCAACTGGATGGTCACCCAGAAGGCCGGCCACAGTTCGGGACCCATGCTCTCCCACAGAGAGACGTCATTCATCGGTTGCTCCGTCGCTCACTGGAGCCCGGGCGGGCACGGGGTGGAGGGCGAGTCGAGGAAGTCGAGATCGCCGGGATCGGGCAGGTACGGGAACTTCGAGTCCGGCCGGTCGGCACGGGCGATGATCTCGTCCACGTAGGGGTTGCCGAGCGCCTCGCGCAGTGCGGCGTTCCAGGCGGACTCGCCGTCGACCGCGGGCGCGAGCATGGCGTCGAGCGCCTTGTTCACCGCGTCCTGCGAGGCGGTGTCGTCCAGGGCGAGCCCGACGCCGTAACGCTCGGTCGAGAACGGGCTGCCCGCGGTCTTCAGGGCGTCCTTTACGCAGGCGTCCTTGAGGTAGGTCATCTCGACGAGCTTGAACTCGCCCTCCCAGAAGTTGGAGTAGCCGGCCAGGATCGCCTCGTCGGTGGTGACCGCGTCGACCTTGTCCCGGCGCAATGCCTCGACGCACGCCGAGTAGGAGTCGTACTCCTGCAACTGGACCGCGGGCAGCTGTGCCTTGACGTTCTGCGCGGGGGTCGAACCGGTCACCGAGCAGAGCTTCTTGCCCTTGTCGAGGTCGGCGAGCTCATCGATCGTGTTGTCGTCGGCGCGCACCATCAGACCCTGATAGGTGACGAGGTACGGGCCGCCGAACGACACCTTCTTCGAGCGCGCCGCGTTGATCGAGTACGTGGCCGCGATGAGGTCGACCTCGCCGTTGTCGATCATCGCCTCGCGTCGCGCCGAAGGTGTCTCGCGCCAGGTGACCTCGGGATGGGGGACACCGAGCTCGTCGGCGATGTGGTTGACCACATACCGCGACACCGACGCGTCGAATCCCTCGACGTTGCCGTCCGGCTCGTACAGACCGAGGCCCGGCTGATCGAACTTGACACCCAACACGACCGAACCGTCGCGGATCGAATCGAGCAGATTGCGGGGTTCGGTGCTGCCACACGCCGACAGCACGGTGGCCAGCAGGGCGCCGACTGCCAGGATCAACCCGGCGGTGCGTACCTGTCTCATGTCAGTGCCCCAGGATCTTGCCGAGGAAGTCCCGGGCACGGTCGGTCGAGGGGTTGCTGAAGAAGGTCTCCGGGTCGGAGTCCTCGATGATCGCCCCGTCGGCCATGAAGATGATGCGGTCGGCTGCCTTGCGCGCGAAGCCCATCTCGTGGGTCACGACCACCATCGTCATGCCGTCCTTGGCGAGGGACACCATCACGTCGAGCACCTCGTTGACCATCTCCGGGTCGAGCGCCGAGGTCGGCTCGTCGAACAGCATGATCTTGGGGTCCATCGCCAGCGAGCGGGCGATCGCCACCCGCTGCTGCTGGCCGCCGGAGAGCTGGGCGGGATACTTGTCCTTCTGGCTGGCGATGCCGACCCGTTCGAGCAGTTCGAGGGCGCGCTTACCGGCCTCGTCCTTGCTCTTCTTGCGCACCTTGATCGGTGCGAGGGTGACGTTCTCGAGAATCGTCTTGTGCGAGAACAGGTTGAAGGACTGGAAGACCATTCCGACGTCGGCGCGGAGGCGGGCGAGATCCTTGCCCTCGGCCGGCAGGACCTGACCCTCGACGAGGATCTCGCCGCCGTCGATCGGCTCGAGGCGATTGATCGTGCGGCACAGGGTGGACTTGCCCGAACCCGAGGGTCCGAGGACCACCACGACCTGGCCGGCGGGCACCTCGAGATCGATGTCCTTGAGGACGTGCAACGACCCGAAGTGTTTCTGCACCCCGCGCATCGCGATCATCGGCTTGGACCCGGGGTCCGCGGACTTGCTCGGCGAAATGGTCATTGGGGAACCCTATCCGCCGACGTGCATCCGGGTGTCCTGTGGGAGTCGATTTGCTTGCGCCCCGTACCCTCGTAAGAGTGAGTATCGAGTTGTCGGATCGGCCTGAGCAGGCAGCACCCGCCGCGCGCAGCTATCAGGTTCGTACCTACGGCTGCCAGATGAACGTCCACGATTCCGAGCGGATCGCCGGTCTCCTCGAGGACGCCGGGTACGTGCGCGCGGCCGAGGACGACGCCGCCGATCTGGTCGTCTTCAACACCTGCGCCATCCGCGAGAACGCCGACAACAAGCTGTACGGCAACCTGTCGCATCTCGCGCCGGTCAAGTCCGACCGGCCGGGCATGCAGATCGCCGTCGGCGGCTGCCTCGCCCAGAAGGACAAGGACACCGTGCTGTCGCGGGCCCCGTGGGTCGACGTCGTGTTCGGCACGCACAACATCGGTTCGTTGCCCGCGCTGCTGGATCGCGCCCGCCACAACGACGCCGCCCAGGTGGAGATCCTCGACGCACTCGAGCGGTTCCCCTCGAACCTCCCGGCCAAGCGCGACTCCGCCTATTCGGGTTGGGTCTCGGTGTCGGTGGGCTGCAACAACACCTGCACGTTCTGCATCGTGCCGTCGCTGCGCGGCAAGGAGGTCGATCGACGGCCGGGTGAGGTGCTCGCCGAGGTGCAGGCTCTCGTCGACCAAGGCGTCGTCGAGGTCACCCTGCTCGGACAGAACGTGAACGCCTACGGCATGTCCTTCGCCGATCCCGACCAGCCGCGCAACCGGGGTGCCTTCGCCGAACTGTTGCGCGCCTGCGGCGACATCGAGGGACTCGAACGCGTCCGATTCACCTCACCGCATCCCGCCGAGTTCACCGACGATGTGATCGAGGCGATGGCGCAGACGCCGAACGTGTGTCCGCAGCTGCACATGCCGCTGCAGTCCGGGTCCGATCGCATCCTGCGCGCCATGCGCCGCAGCTACCGGCAGACCAAGTTCCTGGGCATCCTCGACAAGGTCCGCGAGGCCATGCCGCATGCGGCGATCACCACCGACATCATCGTCGGCTTCCCCGGCGAGACCGAGGAGGACTTCCAGGCCACCCTCGACGTGGTCGAACGGGCCCGGTTCTCGAGCGCGTTCACCTTCCAGTACTCGCCCCGCCCCGGCACCCCCGCGGCGACGATGGCCGAGCAGGTCCCGCCCGACGTGGTGGCCGACCGCTACCGACGGCTCATCGCCCTGCAGGAGCGGATCTGTCTGGCGGAGAACGAGGCGCTGGTCGGCACCGAGGTGGAACTGCTCGTCGTCGCCGACGAGGGTCGCAAGTCGGCGAAGACCCAGCGCATGACCGGACGGGCCCGCGACGGCCGGCTGGTGCACTTCGCACCCGGCACGGCGGCGGGTATCCGCCCCGGCGACATCGTGCACGCGCAGCTCACCGCGGCCGCGCCGCACCATCTGATCGCCGACTCCGGCGTCCTCGCGCACCGTCGGACCCGCGCCGGCGATGCGCATGAACAGAGCCGTACCCCCACCACTGCGCCCGTCGGCGTCGGGCTCGGGTTGCCGGGGGTCGGTGCCCCCGCCCCGGCCCCGATCGAGGCCGACGCCGGTTGCGGTACCGGTTGCGGCAGCTGACCACCATCACGAAGTGAGGCGATGACCATGTCCGACCCCGGCAAGTCCGACCCCGGCAAGTCCGACCCCGGCAAGTCCGACCCCGGCAAGTCCGACCCGGGAAAGCCCGACCCCGAGAAGACGGCGTTCGAGAAGTCCGTGACCGAGAAGTCGACGTTCGAGCAGTACGAGCGTGACCTGCGCAAGGCCGAACGCCGGGTCGCCGGCGAGATCGATCCGGGAGCCCGTGCGGTCGTCGTCGCCGTGGCCGTCGTCCTGGCCATGGTGTCGATGGTGTTGCCGCACACTGGTTCGGTGACCGGCCTCGAGGTGCTCACCTTCACGCCCGAGGCGGCCGCCGAACGCGTCACGATCGTCTCGAGGATCTTCGTCTATCTGGTGACGATCTTCGGCATCGTCGTCTCGATGCTCGCGCTGCTCACCCGACGCTGGTTCCTGGCCTGGATCGCGCTGTGCGGGTGCGCCATCGCATGCGTCGCCGGGATGCTGGCGTGGTGGTCGCGCAACACCCCGGGAGTCGGTGGCGTCGAGCCGCCCTCGGGCGTCGGCGTCGGGCTCGTACTCGGCTGGATCGCGGTCTTCGTGCTGACGTTCCACTGGTCGCGGGTGGTGTGGGCACGTAGCTCTTACCAGCTCGCCCTCGAGGACGAACGCCGCCGCCAGGCCGCCGAGCAGGAGGCATATGCCTCGGCGCTCTACCACAAGAAGCCGCAGCAGCCCTGACCGCTCAGATCTGACCAGCGAGGTCTGACCGCCGACAACTGACCGCCGAACCCCGACCGGGGTCGGCGGTCAGCGGATTCAGCGGTCGGTGACGGCGTTCTCGGCGGCGTCGGCCCACTCGCGCCACTGCGCCGCCTGGTCGCGCAGTTTCGCGGCGTCCCGGTCCTTGCCGCGTTCGGCGGCCTTGCGTGCCTGGTCCTCGAGTTGCGCTGCGCGATCGGCGAATTGCGCCGCCCGCGCCAGCGCCTCGGGATCGGTGCGCTGCCACTGCGCGTCCTCGGCGTCGCGGATGCGCTTCTCCAGTGCCCGCGCCCGGGCCTCGAGGCTGTGCATCTGGTCGCGCGGGACCTTGCCGAGTTCGTCCCACTGGTCGCGGAACGACCGGAACTCGCGCCGGGCGGCGTCGAGGTCGGCAGCCGGGTCGATGGCCTTCTCGGCGGCGTCGAGCAGCGCGATCTTGGCAGTCGCGTTCGCGCTGAACTCGGCGTCGCGTTCCGACGATGCCGCGTTGCGCGCTCCGAAGAACACGTCCTGGGCGGCCTTGAACCGCTGCCACAGCGCCTCGTCGGTGTCACGCGGTGCGCGCCCCGAGGCCTTCCACTCGCCGAGCAGTTCCCGGAACTTCGCCGACGTCGGGCCCCAGTCGGTCGAGCCGGACAGCTCCTCGGCGCGGGCGATCAGCGCCTCTTTGCGTTCTTTCGCTCCGGCGCGCTCGCGGTCGAGTTCGGCGAAGTGCGCACCGCGCCGGCGGTTGAACGCGTCGCGCGCCTTCGCGTAGCGCTTCCACAGCGCGTCGTCGGTCTTGCGGTCGACGCCCTTGATGGACTTCCACTCGTCGAGGATCTCGCGCAACCGGTCGCCCGCGCTCTTCCAGTTGGTCGCGTCGGCGCCGATCTGCTCGGCCTCGGTGGCCAACACTTCCTTGCGGGCGACCGCCTCGGCGCGGTTCTTCTCGCGCTCGGCGCGGATCGTCTCGGCGACCTCGTCGGCGCTGCCGACGATGGCCTCGAGCCGGCGCTGCAGCGCGGCGACGTCACCGATCACATGCGCGTTGGGCAGTTCGTCGAGCAGATGCTTGGCGGCACCCTGCGCTTTGCGCGGGTCGCCCGACCGGGCGCTGAGTCGTTCCTCGAGGATCTCGACCTCGGTGGCCAGATCATCGAACCGGCGTCCGAAGTGCGCGAGTCCCTCTTCGACCGTCCCGGCCTGCCACGACGCGATCTCGCGTTCGCCGTCCTCGGTCTTGAGCCACACGACGCCCGCTTCGTCGATCCGGCCGAAGCGGTGCGGATCGGCCGTGACCAGGTGCGTGACGACCGGCTCCGATGCGACGCCCGGCCGCGGGCCGGGTTTGGGGCGCGGGCCGGGTTTGGGCGCGGGTGTCGGAGAGCTCTGGCCTGCCTGCGCCGGCTGGGTGTCGGGTGAAGCGTCGCCCGGGGCGGACGATCCGGTCGCTGGTGCCGATTCGGTCGGGTTGGTCATGTGCACGTGTCCTGCCGCTCAGTGGTGCCGCGCGTCACGGCTGCCGGTCGCTGGAGTCGGCTCCCGCCGGGCATCCGATGCCCGCGATCGCCGAGAAGTACCGTTCCATTCAAGCAGTTCAGGCCCGTCGATGTGGCGTCCGTGCCGAGTTGGTGGGTCGTGGGCCGGATGTCCCGGCGCCGGGAGCGGAGCGAGCGGGCCGAATGTCCCGGCGCCGGGAGCGGAGCGAGCGGGCGCTTTGTTTTCGACTAGCGTCGTGGTGTGCTTGCGGCCCTCGTCTTCGTTCCGAGTGCTCCTCTGCTCGTTCCCGAACTGGCCGGACCGGCCGCCTCCGACACCGAACCGGTGCGTCGGGCGGTGCTCGACGCGGTGGCGGCGGTGCGCGACAACGGCATCGACCGGTGGGTGGCTCTCGGCGCCGCCGACGTGCCGACCGCGGGTCCGGCGTGCGAGCCGGTCCGGGGGACCTTCGCGCGGTTCGGCGTCGACGTCGCGGTCGCGACAGACACGGTGACCCCGATGATCACGGGGGATACGGACCCCGGCGGTGCGTCGCGTCGGATGAGTCTGTCGATTCTCATCGCCGGCTGGCTTGCGGAGCGGATGGCGCTCGGACCCCTGCAGGTGTGCAGTGTCGGTTCGACGACGCCGCCCGCGGAGTGCGTGGCCCTCGGTGCCGGATTGTCCGCGCGGCTCGACGAGGGGACGGAGCGGGTCGGTGTCCTCGTGGTGGGGGACGGGTCGACCGCGCTCACCGACAAGGCCCCGGGCGGGGGTCGTCGGGAGTCGGCGGTGGCGCTCAACGACACGGTCGTCGCAGCGCTCGGTGCGGCGGATACCGCGGCGCTGACGGCACTCGATCAGCAGCAGTGCGATGTCGAGGTTGTCGGCGGCCGGGTCGCGTGGCAGGTTTCGGCCGGCCTCGTCGGCGACCGTTCGGTCCGGGCCGCACTCGACTTCGACGACGCGCCCTTCGGGGTGGGGTATGCGGTCGCGACGTGGACCGTCGACCGCGGCGGACGTGTTCGGTGAGCGAGGCATCCCTCCCGTCGGCTCCCACCCCGATCGCTGTCGTCGGGCCGACTGCCTGCGGCAAATCCGACCTCGCCCTCGACCTGGCCGAACGGCTCGGCGGGGAGATCGTGAACATCGACGCCATGCAGCAGTACCGGGGCATGGACGTCGGAACGGCCAAGCTCCCGCCCGGCGAGCGCCGCGGCATCCCGCACCACCAGCTCGATGTGCTCGACGTGACCGAGGTGGCGACCGTCGCGCGTTATCAACAGGCCGCGCGGGCCGACGTCGACCGGTTGCGCGCCGCGGGCCGGGTCCCGGTGATCGTCGGCGGATCGATGATGTACATCCAGGGACTCCTCGACGACTGGCAGTTCCCGGCCACCGATCCCGACGTCCGGCGGCGCTACGAGGACATGCTCGACGAGCGCGGGGTGGGCGCGATGCACCGGTTGCTCGCGTCGGTCGACCCGGCCGCGGCGGCGACCATCCTCGCCACCGACGGCCGCCGCATCGTGCGAGCGCTGGAGGTGGTCGAGTTGACCGGTGCGCCGTTCGCCGCGTCACAGCCGACGATCGGCGAGCCGCGGTGGGGCACGATCATCCTCGCCCTCGACCGGGACACCGAGGAACTCGACGACCGCATCCGACGGCGCACGAGTGCGATGTTCGAGCAGGGTCTCGTCGACGAGGTGGAGGAACTCTGTGCCCGTGGCCTGCGGGACGGGCGCACGGCCTCGCAGGCGATCGGCTACAAGCAGGTGCTCGCCGCCCTCGACGGCGAATACGACCTCGCGCAGGCCGAGGAACTGACGTTCATCGGGACCCGGCGGTACGTCCGGCGGCAGCGGTCGTGGTTTCGGCGCGATCATCGGGCCGTGTGGCTCGACGCCGCCGTACCCGACCTCCTCGACCGAGCGCTGCGTGTCGTCGCCGGCGACGCCCCGTAGGCTGTTCTCCGTGACTTCCGCCCCGCAGAGCAGTGCGAACGACGGCCTGGCCCCACCGGGTGTGCAAGCCGGCGGCCTGCCTTTCGTCAAGGGGCACGGCACCCAGAACGACTTCGTGGTCCTCGCCGACCCGGAGGCCGAGCTGTCCCTCGACGCCGAGATGGTCGCCGCGCTGTGCGACCGGCAGCGGGGGATCGGCGCCGACGGATTGCTGCGCGTCGCGCGGTCGGGTGCCCTGGTGGCCGCCGGTGTCCTCGACGCGCTGCCCGACGGGGTGTCCGCCGACGACTGGTTCATGGACTACCGCAACGGCGACGGCTCGGTCGCCGAGATGTGCGGCAACGGCGTCCGGGTGTTCGCGCACTTCGTACGCGCGTCGGGCCTGGTCGACACCGAGACGTTCCCCGTCGGTTCCCGCGCGGGCGCGCGAGGCGTCACCATCCACTCCTTCGACGCGGTACACGCCGAGGTCACCGTGGAGATGGGCGTGGCACGGCTGGACGGATCGTCGGTGGTCCGCATCGGCGACGACATCTACCCGGGCGCGATGGTCGACGTGGGCAATCCCCACCTGGCATGCGTCGTCGCGGACATGACCGCCGACGATCTCGCCGCCATCGACTTCGGGGCCGGGGTGACGATCGAGGCCGACGACTTCCCGCACGGCGCCAACGTCGAGCTCCTCACGCCTCCTGTCGACGGACCCGACGGCGGGCTGACCGCGCGCATGCGGGTCTTCGAGCGGGGTGTCGGGGAGACGCGCAGCTGTGGGACCGGCCTGGTCGCGGCCGCGCGCGCCGCGCTGGACGCCCGCGGAACGGACGCGGGGGAGCTGCGCATCGGTATCCCGGGCGGAGAGGTCACGGTGACGATCCGTCCCGACGGATCGACCCTGCGCGGGCCGTCGATGCTCGTCGCCGACGGGGTGCTCCGGCCCGGCTGGCAGCGCTGAGCTCGATATTCGCGTGCTCGCATCCTGGTGGACGTGAGACCATGGATCTCGTATGACCGAATCACGAGAAGACATCATGTCCGCAGCCGATCTCGGTGTCCGGGACACCGCAGGTCCCACCAGTGGGGACCCGAACGGCGTGGACCCCACCACCGGCGAACTCCAGCTCTCCGAGCGTGCATCTCTGCAACGCGTCGCGGGACTCTCCACCGAACTCACCGACGTCACCGAGGTCGAGTACCGGCAGCTCCGACTGGAACGCGTGGTCCTGGTCGGCGTGTGGACCGAGGGCAGCGCGGCTGCCGCCAAGGCCAACATGACCGAGCTGGCCGCGCTCGCCGAGACGGCCGGATCCCAGATCCTCGACGCGGTGATCCAGCGTCGCTCCAAACCGGATCCCGCCACCTACATCGGCAGCGGCAAGGCCGAGGAACTCCGCGAGATCGTCCTCGCGACCGGCGCCGACACCGTCGTCTGCGACGGTGAACTCACCCCCGCCCAGCTGAACGCGCTGGAGAAGGTGGTGAAGGTGAAGGTCATCGACCGCACCGCCCTGATCCTCGACATCTTCGCCCAGCACGCGACCTCGCGGGAGGGCAAGGCGCAGGTCTCCCTCGCGCAGATGGAGTACATGCTCCCGCGGCTCCGCGGTTGGGGTGAATCGATGTCCCGGCAGGCCGGTGGCCGGGCGGGCAGCAACGGCGGCGTGGGTCTTCGCGGTCCGGGTGAGACCAAGATCGAGACCGACCGTCGCCGGATCCGGGAGCGAATGGCCAAGCTGCGCCGCGAGATCCGCGGCATGAAGAAGGCGCGGACGACGAAACGCGCTGCGCGCAAGAGTGGTTCGATCCCGACGATCACCGTCGCCGGGTACACCAACGCCGGCAAGTCCAGTCTGGTCAACGCGATGACCGGTGCCGGGGTGCTCGTGCAGGACGCCTTGTTCGCGACCCTCGATCCCACCACCAGGCGTGCCACGCTCGACGACGGGCGCGCGGTCGTGTTCACCGACACCGTCGGGTTCGTCCGCCATCTGCCGACCCAGCTCGTCGAGGCATTCCGGTCCACGCTCGAGGAGGTCGTCGACGCCGACCTGTTGCTCCATGTCGTCGACGGCGCGGATGCCTTTCCGATGGAACAGATCTCGGCCGTCCGTCAGGTCATCAACGACATCGTCGCCGAGGAGGGCGTCACCGCGCCGCCAGAGCTGCTGGTGATCAACAAGATCGACGCCATCGACGGCAACCGCCTCACCGAGTTGCGCGGTGCGCTCGGTGCGGATGCGGTCTTCATCTCCGCCCGGACCGGCGAGGGACTGCCCGAACTGTTCGGACGTGTTCGCGAGTTCGTCGGTCGCGAGGACGTGGAGATGACCATCGAGGTGCCGTTCGACCGGGGCGACGTCGTCTCTCGTGTTCACAGCGAGGGTGAGGTCATCTCCTCGGAGCACACCGAGGCCGGCACGACGATGAAGGTCCGCGTCCCGGCCGCGTTCGCGGGCGAGATCGCGGACCTCCGGATCTGAGCGGGTTCGCTGCGTACGTACTAATCCGCGTCGAGATCCTTCTCGACGAGATCGACGATGGTGTCGAGCGCGGCCTGGTCGTCGGCTGTGACCACCACCCGGGTCCCCTTCTCGGCCCCCAGCGTCATGATCATCAGCGCCGATCCCGCGTCGACCGGATCGCCGCCCTCGAGACCCAGCGTCACGGGGCTGCCGATCTCGGCGACCGCCTCGGCGATGATCGTGGCGGGTCGGGCGTGCAGTCCGACGGCGGAGCCGACGGTGGCGGTGGTGCTGGGCATGGGAACTCCTTCGAGTGGGTGGGGGTGTCGGGTGGGGTCGGTCATCGTGCGATTCGGTGCCGGGGTCTGACCCGGATGTCGGGTGGTCGGGTGGTCGCGTCGTCGAGGCGTCAGGCGGCGACCGCCTCGAGTTCGTCGAACGCGACGGCGTCGCGACTGCGATGGACCTGCTTGGCCGCGATCACCAGGACGGCGGACAACACGGTACCGGCGACGAGTGCGACGAGGAAGAGCACCCAGTTGTTCATCGCGAAGAAGACGAAGATGCCGCCGTGCGGAGCACGGAGTTCGACGCCGAACGCCATGATCAGTGCACCGCTGAGCGCGCCGCCGGCCATCATCGAGGGGATGACGCGGAAGGGATCGACCGCCGCGAACGGGATGGCGCCCTCGGAGATGAACGACGCGCCGAGAAGCCATGCGGCCTTGCCGTTCTCGCGCTCCGGCTCGGTGAACGGGCCGGGGCGCAGGACGGTGGCGAGTGCGAGCGCCAGCGGCGGGACCATGCCGGCGCACATCACGGCCGCCATGATCTGGTACTGCGCGGTGCCTGCGGTCGCGGCGTCGGCGATCCCGGCGGTGGCGAACAGGTAGGCGGTCTTGTTGACCGGCCCGCCGAGATCGAAGCACATCATCAGACCGAGCACGATCCCGAGGGCGATGGCCGATCCGCCGGACATGCTCTCCAGGCCGCTGTTCATCTGCTCGGTCAGCCAGGCGAGCGGCTTGCCGAGCACCATGTAGAGCAACCCGCCGACGATCATGCTGCCGAACAACGGGATGACCACGACCGGCATGAGGCCGCGCGCCCACTGGGGCACCGGGGTCCGCGCGATCCACAGGCACACCACACCGGCGATGAGGCCGCCGATCAACGCGCCGATGAAGCTGGCGCCCACCGCGAGCGAGACGATGCCGGCCACGAAACCGGGTGCGATACCGGGTCGGTCGGCGATCGCGAACGAGATGTAGCCGGCGAGCACCGGGACCGCGAGTCCCATCACCCCCGAGCCGATCGCGAAGCTCACCGCACCCAGGTACTGCAGGAGTCCGCCGGACGGCAGGTCCCACAGACTGTTGTTCAGGGCGATGAAGGCGCCGTCGCTGAGGGTGCCGCCGTCGTCGAGGGTCGTGTTGGCGACCTCGTAACCGGCGAGGAGAAAGCCGAGTGCGATGAGCAGTCCGCCGGCGGCGACGAACGGGATCATGTAGCTGACACCGGTCATGAGGGCCTGGCGCGTGCGGCCCGCGAGGCCCACGCCCGACGTTGCGGTGTCGGCCGACTCGGCATCGGCCCCATCGCCGGTGACGCGCGTCGCGTTCGGGTTGCGCCCCGCGGCCACCGCCTCGGCGATCATCGCGTCGGGTTCGTTGATCGCCCGTTTCACCCCGGATGCGATGACGGGTTTGCCGCTGAACCGGTTGCGACCCTTCACCCCGACGTCGGTGGCGAAGATGACGGCATCGGCCGAGGCGATCACCTCCGGGTCGAAAGCGGTCGTGGCCGAGGACCCCTGGGTCTCCACCGCGAACTCGACACCGGCCCGCTCGGCCGCGTACTTGAGCGCATCGGCGGCCATGTAGGTGTGGGCGATCCCGGTGGGGCACGCGGTGATCGCCACGATGCGCGGCTTCGAGTCCGCGGTCTGGGCCGGATCGGTCGGGGCCGGGTCCTTCTGGGCCGGTGCGCTCTCGGACTTCGCGGTCGACACCGCTGCAGCTGCGGGCGCTGCGGCCGCCGGAGCGGCGGGGGCGGGGGGTGCGGGGTTGATGGCCTCGTCGACCAGTTCGATCACTCGCTCCTCGTTCTCCGCCGCGCGGAGCGAGGCCACGAAGTCGGGCCGGACGAGTGAGCGGGCCAGGGAGCTGAGGAGTTTCATGTGCGCGCTGGCGCCCCCCTCGGGGGCGGCGATGAGGAAGACCAGGTCGGCAGGCCCGTCCGGCGCGCCGAAGTCGACCTTCCGGGACAGCCGCGCCATGGCGAGACTGGCCGTGGTCACCGACGCGGTCCGGGCGTGCGGGATGGCGATGCCGCCGGGAAGCCCGGTGGCGGACTTGGCCTCCCGGTCCAGCGCGGCCCGCGCGAGATCGGCGGGATCGGTGGTCCGGCCGGCCGCGGCGAGCGCGTCGGCCAGCGTGGTGATGACGGCGGCGGGATCGCCGCCGGCGTCGACGTCGAGACTCACCGTCTGGGCGGTGATGATCTGCTCGGTCATGGGATGTCCTTCGGTGACAGGGGGTACGGGGTCAACGGGTGGTACTGGATGTGCGGTGCGGGTCCGTGAAGGTGGCGTCAGCTCATGCGGGCGGCTCCCGACAGTTCGGTCACCCGGACGCCGGGGAGGTCGAGATGGTCGGGAGTCGGGGCCTGGGTGCCCGCTAACGAGGCGGCCGCGGCGCCGTAGGCCACCGCCGACCGGAGGCAGTCCGCGGGCGAGGCCCCCGTGCTCTGGGCGATGAGGAAGCCGGCGAGCGAGGAGTCGCCGGCGCCGACGGTGCTGCGCGGCACGATCGGCGGGGGTGTCGCCGACCAGACGCCCGATGCGGTGACCAGGACGGCGCCGGCGGCTCCGAGTGTGGCCAGGACGTTGCCGCCGATCTGTTCCGCGATCGTGGTCGCGGCTTCGACCACGGGTTCGAGGTCGTTGCGCGACAAGGCTTCCCGCAGCGTGGCCGGGTCGGCGCCGGTCAGTTCGGCGAGTTCGTCCTCGTTGGGTTTGATCAGGTCGACGCGACCGGCAACGGTCGCCCGGAGCGGGGCGCCGGAGGTGTCCACCGCGACGCGGCACCCGGCCAGGACCAGGTCGTCGGCGATCGCGCGGTACCAGTTGTCGGGTACGCCGGGCGGGAGGGAGCCGCAGAGGGTGACCCACTGGGCGGAGTCGGCGTGCGCCCGGATGAGTTCGACGAGCGCATCGCGATCCCGCGCGGTCAGCGCGACACCCGGAGCGTTGATCTTGGTGGTCGTGCCGTCCGACTCGGCGATCGTGATGTTGGAGCGGACCTCGCCGTCGACGGGCACCGCGTCGTAGGGGAGTCCGAGTTCGTCGAGTGCGGTACACAGCGGGTCGCCCGTCCGCGCGGGGAGCAGGGCTCGGGTGGACAGGCCGGCGGCCGCGACGACGCGGGCCACGTTGACGCCCTTGCCGCCGGGTTCGGTGCGGACCGTACCGGCGCGCTGCACCTCGCCGCGTGCCAGCGGTGCGCCGAGCTCGAGGGTGCGGTCGAGGCTGGGGTTCGCGGTGACGGTGACGATCATGCGATCACGACCTCGACGCCGCGCGCGGACAGTGCCGCCGAGAAGGCCGGGTCTATCCCGGAGTCGGTGATGAGGACGTCGACGTCGTCGATCCCGGCGAAGGAGGAGAGGTCTTCGCGATCCATCTTCGAGCTGTCGGCGAGGACCACGACGCGTTGCGCGGCCGCGACCATCGCCGCTTTCACCGCCGCCTCGTCGGGATCGGGAGTCGACAGCCCATGGGACTCGCTCAGACCGTTGGTGCCGAGGAACGCGGTGGTGACCCGCAGGCGGCGGAGCGCGTCCACCGTCTCGACGCCCACCGTGGCCTGGGTGAGACCACGGACGCGTCCGCCGAGCGCATGGAGCCCGTCGGGGTGGGTGCCGGCCAGCAGGCCGGCGATGGGCAGGCTGTTGGTGAACAGGGTGAGCCTCCGATCGGGCGCGGTCGCCTCGGCGGCGCGGTAGGTCGTGGTGCCGGCGTCGAAGAGCACGGAACCGCCGTCCGGCGGCAGGAAACGGATCGCCGCCCGGCCGATCGCCGTCTTCTGTTCGATCTGGCTCGACTCGCGCTCGTCGATGCCGAGCTCGCCCAGGGCGCGCATGACCTCGGCGCGCACGGCACCGCCGTGGACCCGCTGCAGATGTCCGGCACGCTCCAGGACGGCGAGGTCTCGACGGACGGTCTCGCTCGTGACGTCGAACTTCTCGGCGAGCGCAGCCACCGACGCCCGTCCGGCGACGCGCACCTCGTCGACGATCGCCTGTTGTCTCTCCTCGGCGTACACACCGCTCCGATCTCCGGTTCCGACCACCCCGCTTGTTGAGGCGTGTGGGATTGCATGTTGTAGTAATTGTGTTTACGCCTGTTTGTGTTGACAAGTCAAGCACTTTTTGTAACGGTGGTCACATCGGTAGTCGAGTGAGAGGCAAGACGATGGCGCAGATCCTGACAGGGACCCCGGTGGTCGGCGGACTGGCCCACGGTCCCGCGCTGTGGCCGGGCGAGCGACCCGATCACTCGCCGGAGAAGCTCGGCGTCGGCGTGGAGATCCCCGAGGAGCGTCGTGCCGACGAGGTGACACGCTTCGCCACGGCGGCCGGCGCCGTCGCCTCGCGACTGCGTACGCGCGCCTCCCAGAACACCGGGGTGACCGCGGAGGTGCTCGCGGCGACCGCGGGACTCGCCGAGGACCGGGGGTGGATCGGGGCCGCGAGCGCGCTCATCACCAAGGGCGCCACGGCCGAGGCCGCTGCCGTCGCCGCGACCGATCAGTTCGCGGCGGTGTTCACCAAACTCGGCGGGTTGATGGCCGAGCGGGTCACCGATCTGAACGATGTGCGCGACCGCGTGCTCGCCGAACTGCTCGGTCTACCCGAACCGGGCGTGCCGACACCGCAGGTGCCCTCGGTGCTGCTCGCCGACGACCTCGCACCCGCCGACACCGCCGGTCTCGACCCGACGACCACGATCGCGCTCGTCACCCGGCTGGGTGGGCCGACCAGCCACACCGCGATCATCGCCCGGCAACTGGGGATCCCGTGTGTGGTGGCCGTGGCCGATCTCGCCGAGATCGGACCCGGCACAACGGTTCTCGTCGATGGGACGACCGGCCGGGTCGAGGTGGAGCCGGACGCGGAGACGGCGCGGGCGCGAGTCGAGGAGGATCGTCGGCACGCCGAGCTCGTCGCCGGGTGGACGGGTCCGGGGCAGACCGCCGACGGCATCGCCGTCTCGGTGCTCGCCAATGTCGCCGACGGATCGTCGGCGCGGGCCGCCGCCGGGCACCCGGTCGAGGGCGTCGGACTCTTCCGCACCGAACTCGCCTTCCTCGAACGCGCCGACGAACCATCGGTCGACGAGCAGGCGGCGATCTACCGCGAGGTACTCGATGCCTTCGACGGCCAGAAGGTGGTGATCCGTACCCTCGACGCCGGCTCGGACAAGCCCTTGAGGTTCGTGACCCACCCAGACGAATCCAATCCCGCGCTCGGTGTCCGTGGGGATCGAATCGCCCTGGCGCATCCCGAGATCCGAGCCCACCAGCTCGACGCGATCGCGCACGCCGCGTCGGGTTCCGACGTCGCGCCGTGGGTCATGGCGCCGATGATCGCCTCGCCGTCCGAGGCGCGCGCCTTCGCCGCGGAGGTCCGCGGCCGGGGCCTGGTCGCCGGGGTCATGATCGAGGTGCCCGCGGCCGCCATCCTGGCCGAGGCCGTGCTCGCCGAGGTGGACTTCGTGTCGATCGGCACCAACGATCTGACGCAGTACACGATGGCGGCCGATCGGATGTCGGCCGATCTCGCCGGATTGACCGATCCGTGGCAGCCTGCGGTGCTCAGCCTGATCGCGGGTGTCGCCGCAGCGGGTGTCCGCCAGGGCAAGCCGGTCGGGGTGTGCGGTGAGGCGGCTGCCGATCCGAATCTCGCCTGCGTGCTCGTCGGTCTCGGGGTGACCTCGCTGTCCAGCGCGCCGACCGCGGCCGCCGCGGTGGGGGCTCGGCTCGGCGAGGTGACCGCCCAGGACTGCCGCGCCGCCGCCGACGCCGCGCTGGCCACGTCCGACCCCGCCGCGGCGCGAGAAGCTGCCGCGGCGGTGCTCGACCGTTCGGTCGGGGGAGAGGTCAGACTCGCCGCATCACGGTGACGACCTTGCCGAGGATCACGGCGTCGTTGCCCGGGATGGGATCGAACAGCTCGTTGTGCGGCATCAGCCACACATTGGCGCCCTGACGCTTGAAGGTCTTCACGGTGGCCTCGCCGTCGATCATCGCTGCGACGATGTCGCCGTTGTCGGCGACGTTCTGCTGCCGCACGACGACCCAGTCGCCGTCGCAGATGGCGGCGTCGATCATCGACTCGCCCACGACGCGCAGCAAGAAGAGCGAGCCCTCGCCGACCAGCTCGCGAGGAAGCGGGAACACGTCCTCGACCGCCTCCTCGGCCAGGATCGGGCCACCGGCCGCGATCCGGCCGAGGACCGGCACGAAGGTCGGCTCGGGCAGCCGGCCGGCCGACGGGGTCTCCGGCGACGGCGATTCGCTCGGCGCGATGTTGACCGCACGCGGCCGGTTCGCATCCCTCTTGAGCAGACCCTTGCGCTCGAGGGTCCGTAGCTGGTGGGCGACCGACGATGTCGAGGCCAGGCCGACCTCGTCGCCGATCTCGCGGATGCTCGGCGGGTAACCGCGCTCGCGTACCGAGCGGCGGATGACTTCCAGGACCCCGAGCTGGCGCGGGGTGAGTGAGGCCTCGGCGGCGGCGACGTCGATAGGGGCCTCGTCGTCGGCTCCCCGCGCTCGGCCGCGCCTATCGCCGGTGTCACTCATGTTCGGTTCCTCTCGTTTTCGGAACGTGCTGGTAGATGGCCCGTGGGGATGTTCAGCCGCGTCCGAGCCTAGCGGAGTGCGACCTGCACCTCAAACATTTGTTCGATGTGTCGCGAGACTTTGTCGGTGCGCCGTGCTACAAATTCGAACATCAGTGCATCGAACATCTGATCGAAGTTCGAACACCGAACGCCAGACACCCGAACACCCGAAGATCCCGCACCGAACACCCGGAGGGCACCATGCGCACCGCCACTCTCGTCGCTCCCGTCCGTACCGAGCGTCCCGACACCATCCGGGCGCGCACCGACCGCGCCGACCGTATCCGGACCCGGACCCCGCTGTCCGACGGTTCTCGGCCCGTCGACAACCGGCCGGCAGGCAACCGTCCGGTGGGCGGGTCGCCACTGACGCCACGCGTCGGCGGCACGCACTGCGGCTCCCCGGTGGGTGCCCGGGGCCGCGGGCCGGTCGGTCCGGATGCAGCGGTGTTCCGTCGCCGTCGCCGCACCGCCGTCGCGGTCCTCGCCGGCGTCGGCCTCGCGTTCGTCGTGTGGGTGTTCGGTGTCGTCGGTCAGAACTATTCGGACTCGATGACGCCCGCCGCGGTGAGCGCAGAGGTCGTCCACGTGCGCGCCGGGGATTCCCTCAGCACGATCGCCGGCCGGGTGGCGCCCGAGATGCCCCGCGACATCGTGATCGACGAGATCGTCGCGATGAACGATCTGCCGTCGAGTGCGCTGCAGGTGGGTCAGCCCCTGCTCACCCCCCGGTACCGCTGAGGCCGGGCGGTATCCTCGATGTCACAGGGGCCGGCCGAGAAGCGGCCGGGCGCACGGTTTCGGTGCGTTCCAGCGTCCCGCGACCTGCGTGAGGACACGATGCGCTGCCCCTTCTGCAAGAACGACGACACCAAGGTCATCGACTCGCGTGTCGCAGATGAAGGGCAGGCCATCCGACGGCGTCGCTCGTGTGTGGAGTGCGGGCGCCGATTCTCCACGGTGGAGAGCGCCGTGCTCGCCGTGGTCAAACGCAACGGGGTCACCGAGCCGTTCAGTCGCGAGAAGGTCATGCGCGGTGTGCGTCGTGCCTGTCAGGGCCGGCACGTCGCCGAGGACGCACTCGCGCAACTCGCCCAGCAGGTCGAGGACACGGTGCGCGCGAGCGGATCGGCCGAGATCCCCAGCAACGAAGTCGGTCTCGCGATCCTGGGTCCGCTGCGTGATCTCGACGAGGTGGCGTACCTGCGGTTCGCGTCGGTGTACCGGTCGTTCGACTCGGTGGACGACTTCCAGCGCGAGATCGACGATCTGAAGTCGTCGGCGTCCGGTGGCGGACGTGTCGAGACCGCCACCACCGATCCCGTCTCAGCCGAGTCGGTCCAGAGCTCGTAGGACGCGCTTCTCCGACACGGGGAACGCGGTACCGAGACGCTCGGCGAACAACCCGACCCGTAGTTCCTCGACGAGCCACTGCGCCTCGTCGTCGACGATCGCCCGTCGGTGCTCAGGGACCTGTTCGAGCCGTTGGGCCCACCGCTCGACGACGCGATCGACGACCGCGACGCCGGCCTTGTCGCGCGCGGCGGACGCGGGCAGCGCCTCGAGACGTGCCCGCGCACCGTCGAGGTACCGCGGCAGGTTCTCCAGATGCCGCCGTGCGGTGGCTGCCACGAAGCCGTCGAACACGAGATGGTCGATCTGCTCGGCGACGTCGTCGGCAGCCAGCGATCCGGCGTGCCGGTCGATCGCCGCGCGGACCGGCGCCAGCCGTTCGAGCGCCGCGACGGCGAGCGAGAAATAGTCCGGGGCGGCCTCGGCGACGCGCGGCCTGATCCGCTCGAGGAAGGCCGAAAAGGACTGTGGCGAGCGGACTGCCGCCAGCTCGGCGTCGGCGACACCGATGGTCGCGTCCCGGATGGCCCGTCGAGTGCAGTCGGCGAGCAGTGCCTCGATGTCCGCATAGGGACTCAGGCTCAGGGCGAGTCGTTCGGCCGGATCGAGTGAGCCGGCGAGGCGTTTGGACAGCGGGGGAATCGCCAGTTCGAGCAGGGCGACGAGCCCGCGACGACGGAGACGCTCGCGGGCGTCGGGGGAGGACGCGTCCACGACGATCACGCCACGCGGGCGGCCCTTGTCATCGGCGACCACGTCGATCGTCGGGTACCGGGTCAGCCGCTGCCCGGCGACGTCGACCGTCGTCTGTTCGGGGAGCGTGCCGATCCCGTCGGCGGTCCAGGCCCGGTACAGCGTGCGTGACACCGTTCGCGGCGCCGCGGGCACACCCTTCTGCTGGAGCTCGGACAACGAGTCCGCGCGGGCGATGATCCGTCCGGCATCGTCGGCGACCGCGAAGTGCATCCGGAGGTGAGCCGGCACTCGTTCGACGTCGAAATCAGCTGCAGTGACCCTCATCCCGGTGATCGCCGACAGCTCGCGCGCCAGTCCGGCGGCCAGCGGCTCCTTGCGGGGGGTGAGTCGGCCGAGGGCGAGGTCGGCGAATCGTTGCGCGGGGGACATGCTCTTGCGGAGTTGCTTCGGCAGGGACTTGACCAGTGCGGTGGCCAGTTCGGCGCGCATGCCGGGGACCGACCAGTCGAATCCGGCCGGACGCACATGGGGGAGCAAAGCCTGCGGGATCACGACCGTGACCCCGTCGTCGGTCGCGCCGGGTTCGAAGCGGTAACGCAGTTCGAGTCGGGTGTCGCCCTGCTGCCAGGCGCCAGGGTAGTCCGTCGGCGCGACATCGGTGCCGCCGGTGACGTCCTCGGGACGCAGATCCAGCAGATCCGGTTCGGCCCGGCGGGCCTTCTTCCACCATGAGTCGAAGTGCCGCGCGGAGGTGACGTCGGCCGGTAGCCGCTGGTCGTAGAACTCGAAGAGCTGGTCCTCGGTGATCACCAGACCCCGGGTGCGCGTGCGGTTCTCGACGTCCGAGGCGGCGTCGAGGAGTGTGCGGTTGCGCTCGAAGAAGGCGTGCTGCGTACGCCAGTCGCCCTCGACGAGAGCGTGCCGGATGAACAGCTCCCGCGAGACCACCGGGTCGATGGGGCCGTAGTCGACGCGCCGCCGGGCGACGAGGGGGACGCCGTAGAGGGTGACCCGCTCGTAGGCCATCGCGGCCCCGCGTCTGGCGGACCAATGCGGCTCGCTGTGGGTGCGCTTCACGAGATCCCCGGCGAGTTTCTCGGCCCACAGCGGATCGATCCCGGCGACGGTGTGGGCGAAGAGTCGGGACGTCTCGAGGATTTCGGCCGCCATGATGAAGGCGGGTGGCTTCTTGGCGAGCGGAGAGGCGGGGAAGATCAGCAGTGTGGTGTTGCGCGCACCGGTGAACTCGCGGCCCTCGGTGTTGCGGGCGGCGATGTTGCTCAGCAGACCCGACAGGATGGCCCGGTGGACGGCGTCGGCGTCGAGTTCGGTGGGCGCGACCGACCAGTCGAGGTCCTTGACGATCTCGGTCAGCTGTCGATGGAGGTCCTGCCACTCCCGGATGCGAAGGAAGTGTAGGTACTCCCGCTCGCACATGCGCCGAAAGCGGCTGCCGGACAACTCCTTGCGCTGTTCGCCGAGGTATCGCCACAGCTCCACGTAGGACAGGAAGTCCGACTGTGGGACGATGAAGCGCCGGTGTTGGGCGTCGGCGGCCTCCCGGTGCTCGGCCGGCCGTTCCCGAGGATCGGGGAGCGACATCGCGGCGGCGATGACGAGAAGGTGGTCGAGACAGCCGAGCTCGTGTCCGGCGATGAGCATTCGGGCGACCCGCGGATCGACCGGAATCCGCGACATCGACCGGCCGGTCGGGGTGAGCCGAGGCGGGCCGCCCTCGCGTGGGACGGTGATGGCGCCGAGTTCGGTGAGAACGCCCATACCGTCGCGGATCGCGCGGTCGTCGGGCGGCTGGACGAACGGGAAGTCGGCGATCTCGCCGAGCTTGAGGGAGGTCATCTGCAGGATGACGGCGGCCAGGTTGGTGCGCAGGATCTCGGGGTCGGTGAACGCCGGCCGGGATTCGAAGTCGTTCTCGCTGTAGAGGCGGATGCAGACACCCGGCGCGACGCGACCGCATCGGCCTGCGCGCTGGCGGGCGCTGGCCTGGGAGACCGGCTCGATGGGCAGGCGATTGACCTTGGTCCGGGTGGAATACCGGCTGATCCGGGCGGTGCCGGTGTCGATGACATACCGGATGCCGGGCACGGTGACCGAGGTCTCGGCGACGTTGGTCGCCAGCACGATCCGGCGTCCGTCGGACGGGGAGAAGACCTTCTGCTGTTCGGCGATCGACAGCCGCGCGTAGAGCGGCACGATCTCGGCGCCGGGCCCCTTGCCGCCACCGGTGCGGCGGCGCAACGCGTCCGCGGTCTCCCGGATGTCGCGTTCGGTCGGCAGGAACACCAGGATGTCGCCGCGGCCACCGGCCCACAGTTCGTCGACGGCGGCGTCGATGCCCTGGATCTGGTCGAGGTCGGCATGCTCGCCGCCGCCGGCATCGTCGCCGTCGTCGGGGCGCTCCTGCAGGCTCAGCGGCCGGTAACGGATCTCGACCGGATAGGTGCGACCCGACACCTCGATGACCGGGACCGATGTCGTCGGCGTACTGAAATGCCGTGCGAACCGGGCCGGTTCGATCGTCGCGGAGGTGATGATGACCTTGAGATCGGGTCGTCGCGGCAGCAACCGGCGTAGGTATCCGAGGATGAAATCGATGTTGAGGCTGCGCTCGTGCGCCTCGTCGATGATGAGGGTGTCGTAGCGGCGCAGCATCGGGTCAGTGGCGATCTCGCGCAGCAGGATGCCGTCGGTCATGACCCGGACGAGGGTGTCGGCGCCAGAGCGGTCGGTGAACCGGACCGAGTAGCCGACCGCCTCGCCGAGTTCGGTGTCGGTCTCGTCGGCGATGCGTTTGGCGACCGAGCTCGCGGCGATCCGCCGGGGCTGGGTGTGCCCGATCGACCCGCGGATGCCCCGGCCGAGTTCGAGGCAGATCTTCGGGAGCTGCGTGGTCTTGCCCGAACCGGTCTCACCCGCGATGACCACGACCTGGTGGTCCCGGATCGCCTCGGCGATCTCCTCCCGTGCCGCCGAGACGGGGAGTTCGTCCGGGAAGCGCAGGATGGGGACGCTCGCGCGCCGCCGGTCGAGTCGTGCACGTGCCTTGTCGACGTCGGTGACGAGCTGCTCCCACTTCGCGTCATCCGGACGCGCCGTGAGGCGGTCGATGCGACGCCGCAGCCGGTCGGCGTCGACGAGGCCCACGTCGTCGAGTGCGCGGAGCAGGTCCGGGCGCGACACACCCGGTGAGCCTGCAGACGGGGCACTTCCCGGCGACGGGGAAGGTGAGGAAGACGGGTCCGGCATGATCCCTCCAGGATATGGGTCGGTGCGCGCGGGACTTCACCCCAGTGGCCGTGCAGGGTGCGCGGACCGGCATCATTGGGGCCATGGCTGATGGTTCGAGTACCGGAATTCCGGGGTCGCTGTGGCACGGTTTCGCCGACATGGGTGCGGTGACCGCGAGCGGTCCGTTCGTCGTCACCCGGGGCGAGGGTGCGCGCATCTTCGATCGCGACGGCAAGTCCTATCTCGATGCGACCGCGGGTCTCTGGTTCACCAATGTGGGCCATGGTCGTACCGAGATCGCCGACGCCGTCGCCCGGCAGCTCGGCTCCATCGCGCACTATTCGAACTTCGGTGACATCGCGAGCGACACGACCCTGCAACTGGCCGAGGAACTCGGTGCGATCGCGCCGGTGCCCGGGTCGAAGATCTTCTTCACCTCCGGCGGCAGCGACTCGATCGACACCGCTGTCAAGCTCGCCCGTCGCTACTGGGTGGAGCAGGGACGCGAGTCCAAGCGGGTCGTCGTCAGCCGCACCAAGGCCTACCACGGCATGCACGCCGCGGGCACCTCGCTGGCCGGCATCCCGCTGAACCACGACGGGTACGGCGAACTCATGCACGACGTCCAGAACGTCGAGTGGGACGACGCCAAGAGCCTGCTCGGCCTGATCGAACGGGTGGGCGCCGACAACATCGCCGCGTTCTTCTGCGAGCCGATCATCGGTGCCGGCGGCATCTACCTGCCGCCGGAGGGTTACCTCGCCGAGGTGCGGAGCATCTGCCGCGACCACGACATCCTCTTCGTCGTCGACGAGGTCGTCACCGGCTTCGGTCGCATCGGCGGCGAATCCTGGTTCGCCTCGGCACGATTCGGCCTCGAACCCGACATGATCACCACCGCCAAGGGCCTCACGTCCGGCTATGTCCCGATGGGCGCGGTGTTCATCGCCCCCTGGATCGCCGAGCCGTTCTTCGCCGGTGGCGTCTGGTGGCGGCATGGCTACACCTACGGCGGGCACGCGGGTGCGGCGGCGGCCGCCCTGGCCAACCTGGACATCATCCGGCGCGAGAACCTCCTCGCCGAGGCGACGCGTCTGGAGGGTGACCTCGCCGCGGCGCTGTCACCGCTCACCGATCTCGATGCGGTCGCCGAGGTCCGGACCGGTCTGGGTGCGGTCACCGCGGTCCAGCTCGCCGACGCCGCCACCGCTCCGGCCGCGGTTCGCGCGCTGCGCGAGCACGGCGTCAGCACGCGCGCGGCGGGTCAAGGGGCGCTGCAGATCTCGCCCGCCTTCGTGATGACGACCGCCGAGGTCGGCGAACTCGCCGACCGGATGCGCGCGGCCCTGAGCTGACCCCGGCCGAGATCGAGCGCGACAAGGGCCCGGCTGCTCGAGCAGCCGGGGCCCTTGTTCGTCGCGCTGCGGCGGATCAGGCGTTGGCGAGCACCTCGGTGGTGGCGATCGCCTGGGCGACGCCGCTGACGATCGAGGCGACCTTGAGCGCCTCGAGGATCGCCTCACGGTCGACGCCGGCCTCGCGCAGGGTGTTCTCGTGTGCGGCGACGCAGTGGCCGCAGCCGTTGATCGAGGACACCGCGAACGACCACAGCTCGAAGGCGGCCTTGTCGACACCTGGGTTGCCGATGATGTTCATCCGCAGGCCGGGACGCAGGTCGTCGTACTTGCCGTCGAGGAAGCCGCGACCCCGGTAGAACACGTTGTTCATACCCATGATCGACGCGGCGCCGAGTGCGGCGTTGTAGGCCTCGGCGGACAGCGTGTCGGCGGCCTCGTCGGCGATCTCGCTCAGCACCTTGGCATTACGGCTCGCCGCTGCGGTCGACAGCAGGGTCCCCCACAACTGCTCCTCGCTCAGCGCGGTGGTCCGGCTGATCGATCCGAGGTTGAGTTTGAGGTCCTTGGCGTACTCGGGGAGTGCGTTCTTCAGATTCTCGATGCTCATCTGTTCTCCTCTCAGACGCCGGCCGTCATGAGCTCGCCGGCGTCGATGGTCGGATCGCCCTTCTTCCAGTTGCATGCGCACAGCTCGTCGGACTGCAGCGCGTCGAGGACCCGCAGGACCTCGTCGACGTTGCGGCCCACCGAGCCGGCGGTGACCGACACGAACTGGATCTCGTTGTTCGGATCGATGATGAAGGTGGCGCGGTCGGCGACTCCGTCGGCATTGAGAACGCCTGCAGCGGTGGCCAGTTCACGCTTGAGGTCGCTCAGCATCGGGAACGGGAGGGTCTTGAGGTCCTCGTGCTGTGCGCGCCACTGGAAGTGGACGAACTCGTTGTCCACCGACGCGCCGAGGACCTGGGTGTCGCGGTCGGCGAACTCGTCGTTCAGCTTGCCGAACGCGGCGATCTCGGTGGGGCAGACGAAGGTGAAGTCCTTCGGCCAGAAGAACACGATGCGCCACTGACCGGGGTGATCGTCGGACGACACGGTGGTGAAGTAGTCGTCGGGCTGCTGGGCATTGACCTTGCTGAGGTCGCCACCGATGACGGCGGTGAGGTTGTAGGCGGGGAACTGGTCACCGATGGTGAGCAGGGCCATGTGTCGCTCCTTCAGCTGGTGAATGTACGGAAACTTGCGCGCGAAAGAGTTTCGCGACGTACGAGTACCATCGTGCCGGATTCTGGCCGAAAGCGAAACGTGATGATTAGCACTACACTGATAGGCATGCCCGATAGAACTTATCAGCCCACCGTCGCCGGTCTGCGCGCCTTCGTCGCTCTCGCTCATCGCCGTCACTTCGGAACTGCCGCAGCCGATCTCGGTGTCAGTCAGCCGTCACTGTCGCAGGCGCTGTCCGCGCTGGAGTCCGGGCTCGGGGTGACCCTCGTCGAACGCACCACGCGGCGTGTCCAGTTGACGGCCGACGGGGTCGAACTCCTGCCGCGGGCGATCGCGGCGACGGAGGCCGTCGACGAGTTCACCTCGGCGGCCGCGGGCGCCGGACAACCGCTACGCGGGGTGCTGCGGCTGGGGGTCATCCCGACGGTGGCACCCTACGTCCTGCCGACGCTGCTGCGCGGGCTCGGCGAGCGGCTTCCGGATCTCGTGCCCCGGGTGGTGGAGGAACAGACCGCGCGACTGGTCGAGCAGTTGCGCACCGGCACGTTGGACGTGGCGTTGCTCGCCCTCCCCGTCGAGGTGCCCGGCATCGTCGAAGTCCCCATCTACCGTGAGGATTTCGTTCTCGCGCTCCCGTCCGGACATGCCCTCGCCGGACGTCGCCGTGTCGACCCCACCGCCCTGGCGGACCTGCCGTTGCTCCTCCTCGACGAGGGGCACTGTCTGCGCGACCAGGCCCTGGAGGTGTGCCGGCTCGCCGGCGTGCGGCCCGATCTCGGACAGACCCGGGCCGCCTCGCTGACCACGGCGGTCCACTGCGTCGTCGGCGGTCTCGGTGTGACGCTCATCCCTCAGACGGCGGTGGCGTCGGAGACGGCGTCGGGCGACCTGGCCACCGCGACGTTCGCGACCCCGCGTCCGGGCCGTCGGATCGGCCTGGTCTTCCGGGCCTCCGCACGCCACGACGAGGCCTACCGCGAACTCGCTTCCGTCATCGGTGATCTCGTCGGCGCGACCGGGGCCGTGACCCCGCTCTAGACCGGCTCGCCCGTCGAGGCGAGTGACTCGGCGGCGGCCGCCTGCGCGGCCAGGGCCTCCCACTCGTCGACGAGACTCGAGTCGACCTCGCGGACCATGGTGCCCAGATCCTCGACGATCCGCTCGATCTCGGGTGTCACCACGCTCGTCGGAACACCCTGGCGCAGAACTCGATAACAGTCCGACAGGTAGCGCAGCAACACGCCTTCGCTGCGGGCGAGGCCGTAGGCGGAGATCAGCTCGGTGAAGGTCATGGCCTTCTCCAGCATCTCGCGCAGGACCGCCTTCGGCGCCGGCGGGAACGACGACACCCAGGGATGGCCGCGACGATAGATGTCGAAGGCGGCGAAGATCTCCTCGGCCAGCGGCTGCGGCCAGGTGATCTCCTCCAGTCGGGTCATGCGCTCCTCGTACTCGATGCCGTCGGCCTTCATCTCGGCGATCGCGGCGTCGCGGGCCACCTTACGCTGGGCGAGCAGCAGCGGGCGGGGATTCTCCAGCGTCGATTCGAGGACGGAGACCACATCGAGTGCGTACGTGGACGATTCGGGGTCGAGGATCTCGAAGGTCGCCAGCGCGAAGGCGGACAGCGGATTGGTCAATGCGAAGTTCGCCGGCATGTCCACGCTCAGCGCGATGTGCCGTCCGGTGTCGTCGGGTTCGTCGAGCTGCACGACGATGCCGGCATCTCGCAACCCGCGGTAGAGCTCGATCGTGTGCTTGATGGTGCGCAACTGCCGGTCGCGGGGTTCGTGGTTGTCCTCGAGGAGGTGGCGCACCGCGGCGAAGCAGTCGCCCGGTCGGCCGAGCACCTCGAGCAGCATGGCCGTCGTCATCTGGAAGTGGCTGCGCAGCGGCTCGTCGGGGGCGTCGACGAGCTGGGTGAACGTCTTCTCACCCCACGACACGAAGCCCTCGGGGGGCTTCTTGCGCACCAGCTTTCGCAGTTTCTTGGGATCGTCGCCGGCCTTGGCCACCGCGCGGGCGTTCTCCACGTCGTGATCGGGGGCCTGGGCGACGACGTAGCCGATCGTGTCGAACCCGGCACGCCCGGCGCGGCCGGCGATCTGATGGAACTCGCGCGCCCGCAGGCGCCGGACCCGGCGCCCGTCGTACTTGCTCAACGCCGCGAACAGCACCGTACGGATGGGCACGTTGATCCCGACGCCGAGCGTGTCGGTCCCGGCGATGACCTTCAGCAGACCCTGCTGGGCGAGGCGCTCCACCAGGCGCCGGTACCGCGGGAGCATCCCGGCGTGATGCACACCGATCCCGGCGCGCAGGAGTTTGGACAGGGTGTTGCCGAAGCCGGTGGAGAACCGGAAGTCCCCGATCGCTTCCGCGATGGCGGCCTTCTCGGCCTTGTCGCAGATGCGGACGCTCAGCAGTGCCTGTGCGCGCTCGACCGCGGCGGCCTGGGTGAAGTGCACCACGTAGATGGGCGCCCGGCCGCGGTCGACCAGTTCCTCGATCGTCTCGTGGACCGGCGTCATCGCGTAGGTGTGTTCGAGGGGGACGGGCCGCTGCGCACCGGTGACCTCGACGGTCTCGCGTCCGGTGCGGCGGGTCAGATCGTCGACGAAGAACGAGACGTCGCCAAGCGTCGCCGACATCAGCAGGAACTGCGTCGACGGCAGTTCGATGAGCGGCACCTGCCATGCCCAGCCGCGGTCCGGTTCGCCGTAATAGTGGAACTCGTCGGCGACCAGGGTGCCGATGTCGCTCTCACCGCCCGCGGCCAGCGCGAGATTGGCGACGATCTCGGCGGTCGCGCACACGATCGGCGCGTCGGCGTTGACCGCGGCGTCACCGGTCAGCAGACCGACCTGGTCCGCGCCGAACATCGCGCACAGCTCGAAGAACTTCTCGCTGACGAGCGCCTTGATCGGGGCGGTGTAGAACGCGCGCTCGCCGCGGCAGCGCGCGAAATACAGCGCACCCGCCGCGACGAGTGATTTACCCGAGCCCGTCGGCGTCGCCAGGATCACGTGGCTGCCGGCGAGGAGTTCGAGGAGTGATTCCTCCTGATGGGGGTAGAGGTCGAGACCACGCCCCGTCCACCAGTCGGTGTACCGCTGCAGGGCGGCGTCCTCGTCGTCGGTCGGGACCAGGACGTGGGGTCCGGGAATCGATGCGGTCTCGGGGATCAGATCGGTGATCGTGGACCCTCGTCCCCGGGGTCCGCCTCACCGTTGCCGGTCTGCTCGGCCAGGAACCGCTCGAGTTCGGCTCCGAGTTCGTCGCCGCTGGGCAGGGATTCCTCGGCGGCGAGCAGCGAGGCCCGCTCCTGGGCGGCCTGGGTGAACGTGTCGTACTGGGTCTCCAGCGCGGCCACCACCGACTCGATCTCGCTGTTGCCCTCGACCTCGGTGTCGACCTGTGCGCGCACCTTCTCCGCGGCGCTGTCCAGAGCGGCGAGGGGGAGGTCGAGGCCGGCGAGTTCGGCGACCGCCGCCAGCAACCGTGCCGAGGCCGCCGGATAGTTGGTCTGCGCGAGGTAGTGCGGGACGTGTACGGACAGCCCCGAGGCGCGGTAGTCGTGCTCACCCATGCGGAGTTCGAGAAGCATCGACGCGCTGGCGGGCAGCTTCATCGCCGATCCCCACCGGGGCAGGTCGCCCAGGGCGTCGGGATCGCTGCCGTGCGCGGTGATCGACGGCGGGCGGGTGTGCGGCACGGCCATCGGGATCGCGTTCAGGCCGATGACGTCGGTGACGCCGAGGCCGTCGCTGAGGCGACGGACCGCGTCGACGAACTGTTCCCACCGGAGGTCCGGCTCGGAACCGGCGAGGAGGAGAAACCCCTTGCCGGAGTTGTCGCGGATGGCGTGCAGCGCCAGCGACGGCATCTCCACGTCGGTGAAGGTCTCGCCGCTGAACGAGATGGTCGGCCGGCGCGAGCGGTAGTCCATCAGTTCGTCGGACGAGAAGGTCGCGACCAACTCCGACTCGAGGCTGTCGCGCAGATGCGCCGCCGCCAGGGCGACCGCATGCCCGGCATCGGCGAACCCTTCGAGTGCGTGGATCAGTACCGGACCCGTGCCGTCGGGCCGGGTCACCTGCGGAGCGGGAAAGGCGAGTTCATACAGCGCGTCGTCGCGCGCGGGCTGCTCGTCCACGTCGTCCCTCCTTCTGCTGGCAGCTGTCCATCGAGACAGCTGAACGTCCATTG
Source organism: Gordonia sp. ABKF26 (assembly GCF_041103195.1). Classification (NCBI taxonomy): domain Bacteria; kingdom Bacillati; phylum Actinomycetota; class Actinomycetes; order Mycobacteriales; family Gordoniaceae; genus Gordonia; species Gordonia sp. ABKF26. Next base: position 3,556,223 of record NZ_JBGCVZ010000003.1, on the reverse strand, counting down.
TCCCGCACCGGGGTGCTGAGAGTCATCTGGGTGCAACCACCTCGGCACGCGGGTGATTCCCGGCCTGGTGCGCGCGGTGTGTCGGAGGGCGTGCGGGGCGTGCGGCGGTGGCACAGTAGACCGTTGTGACCGAGCCGCGTGTGCCCCGACCGTGTCTGCCTTTCCCGGGCCGGACCCGTGTGCCGGCCGCCTGCCTGGTGGCCGCCGCGGTCCTGCTCTCCGCGTGCTCGGTGGCCGGGGAACCGGCGCCGTCCGGCCCGGACCTCTCCGCGCGATCGGTGTCGGCCGCAGACTTCCCGGGTGGCGCGGCGAGCGAGATCCCGGCGTCCGCGGTCGCGAACGCGCTGGCCGACGTGACCGGCGCACCGATGCCCGGACAGACCGGCACCGAGGTGTCGCCGCCGGACTGCGCGCCGGCCACCGTCGCCGCCGACGGCGCGGTCGCCTACCTGGGGCCCGGCCCGGGGGAGCGGTCCACCCTGACCACGGTCGTGGCCGGCGTCGACACGACTCTCGACGACGTGGTCGACCTGGCGCAGCGGTGCGGGCAGACCACGACGACGACGTTCGGTGCGTCGTCGACGGTCACCACCGAGGTCCTACCTCCGCCACCGGCGCTCGACGGGGTCGACACGGCCACCATCCGTCGCACGATCGTGACCGGCGGCGGCGTCCCCACGACGACGAGTGCCCTCACCCTGCTCGGCGAGCGCGACGGGGTCCGGGTCTACACCGAATACCGTTGGCCCGCAGCCGGTCCGGTGGCGCCGGAGGCGGCCGCCGCGCTCGACGCACTGTTCGTCAAGGCGAACGCGGCCGCATTCGGCTGATTCCCCACCGCCCCTGTGGATGACTCGACCCGAGTTGTCCACAGGACGAGTTCCCCGGCGTTCGCGCGGCCGCCTGCGGGTGACGCTGCGTCCATGCAGATGTTCGAATCACGTCCGTCGGGGCCACACGACCCGTCTACGCTGCTCACCTCGATCCCCGCACGTCTCGGATTCGTCCCGGAGCGATCGATCATCGTGATCGCCTTCGCCGCCGACCGGACCGTGAACGCGACCATGCGACACGACCTCGCCCTCGAGGACGACGGCAGCCCCAGCCGGGAGTTGGTCACCGTCCTCGGCGGGCTCGGAGAGATCACCTCCACCTATGGCGTCGAGGAGATCGTGGTCGTCATCGCCGACGACCGGCATCCCGTCGACGACCACCGCCACCGCCGGATCATGGCGATGAGCGACCGGTACTTCGGTGAGGTAGGCGGCGTCGCGGCGGGATTCGCGCTGGCGACCTTCGACGCAGGCGCCGAGTGGACCACCATCTGGTGTCCCGAGGACCGAGCATGGTCGGTCGAGGTGTCTGCCGACGCGGTCGGGCGCATCGACGACCCGCACACGAGTCCGACGGCGATCGCCGAAGCCGTGCGCTCGGGCCGACGAATCCTCGGACGGCGCTCGGAGATGAGGTCGATGCTCGAACCGCTGGACGGCGAGTGCGGTCCGGGTCGCCCCCGGCCGGAGTGCCATCTGTGCCGCGGCCACGACCTGGACCGGACCGATCTCGACCGGTTCGATCCCGACACCGACGACGTCGAGGTCTCGGCGCTGGCGCTCGACCTGGTGATCAGCGCGATGATCGGAGCGGACCGGGCGCTGGACTGCGACGAACTGGACCTGCTCGAACGGGCGATCCTCCGCCCCGACGTCCGCGACGCCGCGCTCGCCCTGGCCGTCACCGAACTGCGGGGAGCTGCCGAACGCCTGTGGCGAGAACTCACCAGACGACTCGCCGGACGCGGACGCGGACGCGCAACCGCCGCAACACTTCTCGCGCACCTGCACTACATCGGCGGGGACGGGGCCTATGCCGGTGTCGCGCTCGACGTCGCGCTCGCGTGCACAGAACCCGGACCGCTGGCCACGCTGCTGGACTCGGCCCTACGGGCAGGCGTACGCCCGGCCAGGCTGTGGGGCACGATCGACAAGTCCTACGACGCGGCGAAACGTCTCGGCGTCGTCATCCCGGCGGCGACGTTGCGCACCGCCGGGTGACCGGACCCTGTTGGGTCAGACCTTCGCTGGGTCAGACCTTCGCTGGGTCAGACCTTCTCGACGACCTTCTCGACGAACAGCGAGTGCGCCATGTCGGGCGAGAGCTCGAGACCGTCGTGACCGGGCGTGTCGATGGTGATGGTGCCCGCGGTGTTCGAGACCGTCACGCGGGCGTTGGGGACCACACCCGCCTCCCGGAGCGCGCCGATGAGTTCGGTGTCGGACTGCGCGTGCTCCGACAGACGACGGACGATGACCGGCACCGTCTCGCCCGGCGGGAGGTCGGCGAGACGGGTGGCACCGTCGTCGGAACTCGGCACCTCCACGCCCAGCAGCTCCAGGCCCGGGATGGGGTTGCCGTACGGCGACGTCGTCGGGTACTCCAGGACCGCGAGCAGGCGACGTTCGACGTTCTCGCTCATCACGTGCTCCCAGCGGCAGGCCTCCTCGTGGACCTGATCCCAGGGCATCCCGATGACATCGACCAGCAGACGCTCGGCTAGACGATGCTTGCGCATCACCGCGACGGCGAGCGAGCGGCCGCGGTCGGTCAGTTCGAGGTGTCGGTCGCCGGCAACGCGGAGCAAACCGTCGCGCTCCATCCGGGCAACGGTCTGCGACACGGTGGGACCGGATTGGTCCAGACGCTCGGCGATACGTGCCCGCAGCGGCACGATGCCCTCTTCTTCGAGATCGTAGATCGTTCGCAAGTACATCTCGGTGGTGTCAACCAGGTCGTTCACTGTGCGCAATCCCTTTCGTCCCCGCCAAGATTACCCTCTTTGCGAGCGGTGACCGCGATCTCACCGCGGCCGGGTGGTCCGCGACGAGGATGGTGCGGTGCCCGCTCGTGTCCGACGCGACATCCGTGGCCGCTGCGCGAGGTGTACCACTAGCCTGAGGTCGTGATCAACACTACGAGCGCCCGATGACGACGGCGGTCATCTGGAGCGAGGACTTCCTGTCCTATCGCTGGGCCCACACGCACCCGATGAACCCGGTCCGACTCGCCCTCACGATGACCCTCGCGCAGAGCCTCGGGGTCCTCGACGACGTCGAGACGGTCCCGCCGCAGGCCATCGACGACGACGCGCTGACCGTCGTCCACAGCCGCGACTACATCGACGCCGTGCGTGCGGTCGGCTCCGGGACCGCGTCGCTGTCGGGCCCGTTGCTCGAGCGGTTGTTCGGTCTCGGTGACGCCGACAACCCGGTCTTCACCGGGATGCACGAGGCCGCGCGCCTGCTCGTCGGCGGCACGCTGGCCGCGGCCCAGACGGTGGTCTCGGGGGCGGCGACGCGAGCGGTCAACATCGGTGGTGGCATGCACCACGCGATGCGCTCGCGCGCGGCGGGGTTCTGCATCTACAACGACTGCGCCATCGCGATCAAGTACCTGCTCGACAACGGCTTCGACCGGATCGCCTACATCGACGTCGACGCCCACCACGGCGACGGCGTCCAGGTCGAGTTCGCGGCCGACCCGCGTGTGATGACGGTCTCGCTGCACCAGCATCCGGCGACACTGTGGCCGGGCACCGGATGGCCGACCGAGGTCGGCGACGGCGATGCCGCGGGCAGCGCGGTCAACCTGGCCCTCATGCCCAACACCGAGGATCGATTGTGGCTGCGCGCCTTCCACGCCGTGGTGCCGTCACTGATCGCCGAGTTCCGGCCGCAGATCATCGTCAGCCAGTGCGGCGCCGACAGTCATCGGGCCGATCCGCTAACCGACCTCTCGCTGACCGTCGACGGCCAGCGGGCGGCGATGATCGCCATGCGCGACCTCGCCGACAAGTACTGCGAGGGCCGCTGGATCGCGGTGGGCGGCGGCGGCTACGGCGTCGTCAACGTGGTGCCGCGCAGCTGGACGCACCTGCTGGGGGTGGCTCTCGGGCGCGAGGTCGACGTATCGTCGGTCATCGACGAATCCTGGTGTGCCACAGCCGAACAGATCTCTGAGCAGGTGCATTCCGACTACGCCGCCCCGCCGGTTCGGGTCATGGGCGACGGGGGCATCGTCGACTACCAGCCGTGGGCGGGTGACGCCGGTCAGGAGCCACCCGAGGGCGTCGCCGCCAACGCCCAGCGCCAGACCGATCGCGCAATCCTCGCCACGCGACGCGCGGTGTACCCGCTCCACGGTCTCGACCCGGAGGATCCCCGTGACTGACGACACCACGACCGCGACGGACGCTTCGCCTTCCGACCCGCCCGCCGCGGTGGCCGATCAGCCGGAACCACGCAGCCCGTGGGACTACCCGCGGCACTGGATCGCCGACGTGCTGGCCTCCGACGGCGGCGTCGTGCATCTGCGGCCGATCGTGCCCGACGACGCCGACCGCATCGTGGCATTCCACTCCAAGCTGTCCGAGCGGACGCGCTACATGCGTTACTTCGGTCCGACCCCGACCCTGCCGCCGCGCGAGGTCGCACGGATGACGACCGTCGACCATCAGCAGCGGGTCGCGATCGTCGCCGAACTCGGGGGCGAGATCATCGCGGTCGGCATCTACGAGGGCCTCGGCTTCGACGGCAAACCCGAATCGGCGGAGGTGGCCTTCGTCGTCGCCGACGAACACCAGGGGCGTGGTCTCGGACCGATCCTGCTCGAACACCTCGCCGGGGCGGCGGCGGAGAACGGCTTCACCCGCTTCGAGGCCGAGGTGCTCAGCGAGAACCCGAACATGGTCGCGGTGTTCCGCGACGCCGGGTATCAGCTGGCGCGGAGCTTCGACGGTTCGACCGTGCACGTCGAGTTCCTCATCGACCCCACCGAGGCGATGCTGTCGGTGCGCAACGCCCGGGAACGCGCCTCGGAGGCGCGCAGCGTGGCGAACCTGTTGCGTCCCACCTCGGTCGCGGTCATCGGCGCCTCGACGGACCCGAACAAGGTCGGCAACGCGCTGCTGGCGAACATCATCGCCGGGGGGTTCACCGGACCGGTGTTCCCGGTCAACGGACCCGCCCGGGTCGAGGACGAGGAGTCCGAACCGGGCCGACGCGGGGCCGGTCGTGAACCGACGCCGGCGCGTCGACGCACTCGGGAACGCCCGCCGTCGGTGCGCGGGATCCGTGCGTACGAGACCGTGCGGGACATCCCCGATCCCGTCGACCTCGCGGTGGTCGCGGTGCCGGCCGCGCGCGTGGACGACGTGCTCGACGACTGTCTCGTGAAGGGTGTGCGCACGCTCGTCGTGGTGTCGTCGGGCTTCGGCGAGTCCGGTGAGGAAGAGGGGTTGGAGAACGAGCGCCGGCTGGTGGCCCAGGTCCGCGAACACGGGATGCGTCTGGTCGGGCCGAACGCCCTGGGGGTGGCGAACAACGACCCCGCGGTCGCACTCAACGCGACCCTCGCGCCGCGCATCCCGGGCGCGGGCCGGGTGGGGTTCTTCTGTCAGTCCGGCGCGCTGGGGATCGCGATCCTCGACACCGCAGCCCGACGCCAGATCGGCCTGTCGACGTTCGCCTCGGCCGGCAACCGCGCAGATGTGTCGGGCAACGACCTGCTCCAGTACTGGGACACCGATGCCACCACCGACGTCATCCTGCTCTACCTCGAGAGCTTCGGTAACCCGCGCAAGTTCTCCCGCATCTCGCGCCGGGTGTCCCGCTCGAAGCCGATCATCGCGGTCAAGTCCGGACGGGGCGCCATGACACCGGTCCGCGCGGCGCGATCGGCGGCCACCCTCGACGACCAGATCGCCCGGATGATGCTCGAACAGGCGGGGGTGATCCAGGTCGACACGATCCCCGAATTGTTCGACTGCGCGGCGTTGTTCGCCTATCAGCCGCTCCCGCGGGGACCGCGCGTCCGGATCATCGGCAATTCCTCGGTGCTCGGCAGCCTGGCGGCCGACACCGCGCGCAACGGCGGCCTCGAGGTCGTCGACACGATCGATCTGGGAGCCGGTGCCTCCGAGGAGGAGTTCGAGTCGACGGTCTCCGCGGCGATGGCCGACCCGGGTATCGACGGGATCATCGTCGTCTTCGTGCCGCCGGTGGCGGTGGGCGCCGACTGGCATGCCCGCGCCCTCATGGCGGCGGCGAACACGCCCGACGCCGATGGCGACAAACCGATCGTCACGACCTTCCTGGCCGTGGACGGCATCCCACCGGGCCTGACCAGGCCCGGTCCGGGCGGGATGCCGACGAAGGGGTCGATCCCGTCGTACGGCTCACCCGAGCGGGCCGCGGCAGCGTTGGCGAGGGCCTGGCAGTACGCCCGGTGGCGCCAGCGGCCGGAGTCCGTCGTGCATCGTCCCGAGGGCACGGACCCCGAGACGGCCCGGATGTTCGTGCGTGAGGCCATGTCGGGCGAGGGTGTCCCCGACACTCCCGGCGAGCGATTGCTCGGACACGTGGAGTCGGCGAAGTTGTTGCGCTGGTACGGCATCCACGTGGTCCCGTTCCGGGAGGTCACCACCATGCACGAGGCGTCCGCGGCCGCGCGCGAGCTGGGACTACCGGTGGCGGTGAAGGCGACGTCGGACAAATGGCGCGGCCGGCTCGACCGCGAGGGCGCGCGCCTCGACCTGCCCGACGCGACATCCGTGGTGACCGCGTTCGCCGAACTCACCGAGCTGACCGGTGATCGGGTGCTTCACGTGCAGAAGATGGCACCGAAGGGCGTCGGCACGGTGATCCGGGTCCGCGACGACCCGTCGTTCGGTTCGGTCATCTCGTTCGGTCTGTCCGGGCGGACGTTCGATCTGCTGGGCGATCACGGTTATCGCGCCGTCCCGCTGTCCGAGCTCGACGCTCGTGAACTGATCGAGGAGCCGCGGTCGGCTCCGCTGCTGTCGGGATATCGCGGGGAGGAGCCGGCCGACAAGGAGGCGCTCGCGGATCTCCTGCTCCGCATCTCGACCCTCGTCGACGACATCCCGGAGGTACGCGAAGTCGTCTGCGACCCGATCCTGGCCTCGGTCGACGGGGTGGCCGTGCTCAATGCCCGGATACGAGTGGGCCCGGTGCCCGACAGGCGGGACACCGGACCCAGACGACTCGGCTGATCGGCGGACCCGACCGAGAGACTCAGTGAAGGCGGCAGTCGAGCGAGGGGGGACGCTCAGCTCGCGTAGGCACGCAGGCGCTCGGCACGGTCACCGTGGCGGAGCTTGCCCATGACCTCGCGCTCGATCTGACGGACGCGCTCTCGCGACAGCCCGAAAATGCGGCCGATCTGGTCGAGGGTGCGTGGCTGGCCGTCGTCGAGGCCGTAGCGCATCCGGATGACCTGCTGTTCCCGCTCGTCCAGCGTGGCGAGGACGGCCCGGATGTCGGAGTGCAACAGTCCGGCGATCACCGCGTTCTCGGCGGAGGTGGCCTCGGCGTCTTCGATGAAGTCTCCGAGCGGTGCTTCCTCGTCGCTGCCCACCGGCATGTCCAGGCTCACCGGGTCGCGGCTGTGGTCGAGGAGGTCGGCGATCTTCTCCGCGGGGATGCCCGACTCGTTGGCCAGTTCGTCGTCGGTCGCCTCTCGGCCGAGCTGCTGGTGCAGCTCGCGCTTGATACGGGCCAGCTTGTTGACCTGCTCCACGAGGTGGACGGGGAGCCGGATCGTGCGACTCTGATCCGCCATGCCGCGGGTGATCGCCTGACGAATCCACCAGGTGGCGTACGTCGAGAACTTGAAGCCCTTGGCGTAGTCGAACTTCTCCATGGCCCGGATCAGACCCAGATTGCCCTCCTGGATCAGGTCGAGGAGCGGCATGCCGCGGCCGGTGTATCGCTTGGCCAGCGAGACGACCAGGCGGAGGTTCGCCTCGAGCAGGTGCGCACGGGCGGCCTCACCTTCCCGGACGATGACCGCGAGGTCACGCTTCTTGGCGGCGGAGAGCCGCTTCTTGTTCGCCAGAACGTGTTTGGCGTAGAGGCCGGCCTCGATCTGCTTGGCGAGTTCGACCTCCTGCTCCGCGTTGAGGAGAGCGGTACGACCGATTCCGTTCAGATAGACACGGACCAGATCCGCCGCTGGAGACTGGGCGTCGAGATCTTGTTCGGTCATCGCCGGCCGGGTACCCGGAGGGGTGACTTCGGCGAAACCTTTGGTCGGGGTCGAACGTGCAACTGTCGAGCGTGACATGCGGCCTCCTGACTTGAGTGCGTTCACTGGGTCCAACGTCCATGTGTGGCCGATAGTTCCCGAGAGTGCTTCGGAGCAAACCTCGATGAGGCTTGGTGACCTGCGCATTCTTTTTCGCGACTCGACAAGCGGCTGAGAAGTTGCTGAGATGTCGCGCGCGACGGAACCGCGCCGCGATGCGGTGAACGGGTCGAGGTGTCAGGCGCGGGGATCGTCGGGGTCGACGACCTGCCCGTCGACGGTGCGCGACAGCTTGTTCTCGGTGTCGGGGAGTGCGGGCGGGCCCACGACGTGGTGGTCGGCGCCGTACTTGTACTGGGGGACCTCGCCGCGCTTGCGCGGTGGACGGTCGTTGGCGATGAGGACCGCCGCCCAGGGCAGCGGGATGGAGATCGCGACGATCGCCAGCGCCAGGAGGCCCGACCCGGTGATGCCGTAGGCGATGCCGGCGATCAGGAGGGCGGGTACGCGGAAAGCCATGAGGAACAGGTATTTCCGAACGCGTGCCCGGTGCTGGGCCTCCAGCGAGTCCGGCGCGTCGGTGATCAGGTAGGTCTCGGCGGCCGACCATTTCGACAGGGGGTGGCCGTGCTCGTCGACGTGTGGTGACGCGCTCCTGTGGCCGTACTGACCGCGACCGGTCTCACCCATGGATTCCCTTTGTTCGAACACCCTCTCCACTGTCCCACTTTCGATCATCGAATGCACCCGCGGCTTCGCCCGCCGCCGCCTGTTGACGCACAATGGACGCATGGGAACCGAAACCATCGAACGCCCGGACCTCGACGAATGGTCCGACACCAAGACCGACGAGCGTCCCGACGCCGACGCGACCGATCGGGATGACGACGACCGCCCCAAGTTCTTCCACTACGTGAAGAAGAACAAGATCGCCGAGAGCGCGGTGATGGGGAACCACGTCGTCGCCCTCTGCGGCGAGACCTTCCCGGTGACGCGGTCGGCCAAGCCCGGGTCTCCGGTGTGCCCGAAGTGCAAGAAGATCTACAGCAAGATGCGTAAGTAGCGGCTGCCTGATCGGGCCCGCCCGCTGCCGCCCGGCGGCGGGCCCGGCACCGTCAGCCGCGCCCGCGTTCGCGCGGCTGCCTGCGGATCGGACCGGAGGACAGCCGGTCGGGCAGGGTCCGGAGCTGTCCGGTGAAGTCCGAGGTCTGCGAATTCACCCAGTGGCGCACCTGAGTCGTGGTCGAGGCCTTCGCCGGCCAGAACTGTTGCACCGCGGCGTTGAACTCCGCGCCGATCACGATGCCGAATCCCAGCGAGAACGTGAAGAGCAAGAACGCGATCGGCGTGGCCAGCGCTCCATAGGAGACCCCGGCCTCGGTGATCTTGGTGAGGTAGATGCGCAGCAGATAGCTCGCCACCCAGAAGAACACGCCGGCCACCACGGCGCCGCCGATGAGCCGATGCCACGGCAGGGGATTGGGCAGCGCGAGGTGATAGAGCGTTGTGAGCACGAACAGGAGCAGGACCGCGACGAACGGGAAGTAGCCGTAGTCGATGAGGGTGGTGACGAACGATCCCCACGATTCCGGCACGATCGCCCGGAGGTAGTTCGGTCCGAGGGCGACGAGGGGCAGCAGGAACACCGCCACGCTCAGGAATCCGACGTAGAGGAACAGCGCGAAAAACCGCTGCCACACCGGATTACGGACCTCGTGCTGATCGTGGGCGTGGGCGATCGAGGCGATGAAGCACGATACGGCCGACGATCCCGCCCACAGTGACAGGACGAAGCCGACGGACATCAACCCGATCCGTCCGCGACCGAGCACGCTGTCGACGGTGGGGGTGATCAGGTCGTCGACGACGGTCGGGGTGAACGTGCGGTCGGCGAAGTCGATGATGCGGGCGTACACGACGTCGACGGTGTCGGGACCGAACCAGCCCGCGACGTAACCGACCGAACCGAGCAACCCGAGCAGCAGCGGCGGCAGGGACAGCGCCTGCCAGAACGCGGCCTGCGCGGCCCAGCCGATGATCCCGTCGTCCCAGGACTTGACGATGGTCCGCCAGATCACGCGATGGATGTTCGGCAGCACCGGCAGGCCGGGCCCGGTCGGTGCCTCGTCCCGAACCGGGTCGTCGTTGCCCGGCTTCGCCGAACGGCCGGCGTCGGCGGGCACCTCGACGTCGCCGGACGCGGCCGCGGCCCGCAACGCGGCGGAGCGCAGGGGTTCGGTCGCGGTGTCGCCGATCGGGGCGGTGATCGCGGCCGACACGGGCGCGGGTGGCGCCCCCGCGGGCAGGCTCGGCGCAGCCACCGACGACGTCTCGTCGGCCAGCGGGACCGGATTCCTCTTACGCGTTGTGATGTGTTCAATATCCCTGATCGGAGGGGCGGTTGGGTACTCGGGTCACCAGGCGAGTCGTTCGGATCGCCCACGAGGGGCGACTTCCGTGGGCACCTCGGCCCGGTGTCGGGATGCGGGAGCTGTCGCCGGTCGGCGGTACGATTGGCGGGTCCCCTTGGGCGCGGGTGCCGCACGCGAGGGGTCATTTCATGTCCGGCAGTACACCCGCACGCGTGGAGGAGCAGCACTGAAGGTGACGTCAGCCGAACCCTCCGCCAGTGGTCCGTCCGGGTCCACGAGCGCCCCCACACAGCAGCTCCGCGCCTGGCAGCGTCGTGCGCTGACCAAGTACCTGACGCAGAAGCCGAAGGACTTCCTCGCCGTGGCGACCCCCGGCGCAGGCAAGACGACCTTCGGTCTGCGCATCGCCCGCGAACTGCTCGACGACCGCACCGTCGACAAGATCACCGTGGTCGCGCCCACGGAGCATCTCAAACACCAGTGGGCCGAGGCCGCGGCGCGCGTCGGGATCGCGCTCGACTCCCGGTTCACCAATGCCGCCGGACAGACCAGTTCGGACTTCCACGGCGTCGTGGTCACCTACGCGCAGGTGGCCGCCCACCCGGCTCGGCATCGGGTGCGCACCGAGAACTACCGCACGCTGGTCATCCTCGACGAGATCCACCATGGTGGCGATGCCAAGTCCTGGGGTGAGGCGATCCGCGAGGCCTTCGACGACGCCGAGCGCCGGCTGCTGCTGACCGGTACGCCGTTCCGCTCGGACGACTCGCCGATCCCGTTCGTCACCTACGAACCGGAGGCCGGCGGGCATCAGCGTTCCAAGGCCGACCACACCTACGGCTACGCCGACGCCCTGAAGGACGGCGTCGTCCGCCCGGTCGTGTTCCTCGCCTACTCCGGTGAGGCCAGTTGGCGGGACAGCGCGGGCGAGGAGTACACCGCGCGCCTGGGCGAGCCGCTCTCGGCGGAACACACCACGCGCGCCTGGCGCACTGCCCTCGACGCTCACGGAGACTGGATCCCGGCGGTGCTCACCGCCGCCCACACCCGCCTCGGACAGTTACGCGCGACCGGCACACCGGACGCGGGCGGCCTGGTGATCGCCACCGATCAGACCGCGGCCCGCGACTACGCCGAACTCCTCACCGCCATCACCGGTAGAGAACCGACGGTCGTGCTCTCCGACGACCCGAAGTCGTCGTCGCGGATCGGCCAGTTCGCCGCGTCCACCGACGAGTGGATGGTCGCGGTCCGCATGGTGTCCGAGGGTGTCGACGTGCCGCGCCTGGCCGTGGGCGTGTACGCCACCAGTTCGTCGACCCCGCTGTTCTTCGCGCAGGCCATCGGCCGCTTCGTGCGATCGCGTCGGCCGGGTGAGACCGCGAGCGTCTTTCTGCCGTCGGTGCCGGTGTTGCTCGACCTGGCCAGCCAGATGGAGGTCGAGCGCGATCATGTGCTCGGCAAGCCGCACCGCGAGAGCGACGGCCTCGACGACCAATTGCTGATCGACGCCAACAAGCAGGAGGACGAGCCGGGGGAGGACGAGCCGAAGTTCCAGTCCCTGCACGCCGACGCCGAGCTCGATCAGGTCATCTTCGACGGCACGTCGTTCGGCACGGCGACGTTCGCGGGCAGCGATGAGGAGTCGGACTACCTCGGTCTTCCGGGGCTGCTCGACGCCGATCAGGTGCGTGCCCTCCTGCGCAAGCGGCAGGAGGACCAGGTCACCGCGCGGACGGCTGCGTCGACCGCGGAGTCCCCGGGGAATGCCGAGCAACCGACGCCCGGCCGACCCCCCGGGACGACCGGTGAGAACCTGCACGCGCTGCGCAAGGAACTGAACACTCTCGTCGCCATGCATCACCATCGCACGGGTAAACCGCACGGCATGGTGCACAACGAATTGCGGACCCGTCTCGGTGGGCCGCCGACCGCGATGGCCAGTGCCGAGCAACTCAAGGAACGGATCGCCGCGCTGCGCGAGTGGCGCTGATCGGTCGGGTCGGGCGAAGGCCCGGACATGACCGACACGACGGACAGACGCACGACACGACAGAGCCCGGCCGGATGATCCCGGCCGGGCTCTGTGCGCGTAGGAACGCCCGTGTCAGATCGTCGGGATCGTCAGACCAACTCGCCGGCGGACTCGACGACGGTGGCGCTCAGCTCGACGAGACGGGCTTCGTGCTCGTTGAAGTGATGGCGGCAGAAGAGAAGCTCGCCGCCCTTGGGCAGGACGGCCCGTACCTTGGCTGCGGCGCCGCAGCGATCGCAGCGATCGGCGGCAGTGAGCGGCAGGTAGATCGGGGCTGTGGTGGCGATGTCAGTCATGGTTGTCGTTCCTCCGTCCCGGTCCGGCGCCGGTGTCCGGTCGCCTTCCCTTCGAGCCGACACATCCGGGCGATGCGTCTACCTCACTCTGTCAGACGCTCGAGGCGTTCGTATTGTTCCGGGGTTGCGCTCGGTGTGTCGTCACTCACCGTTTACCTCGCGCAACAACTGGACAACGATCGCCCGAACGCAATGCGACCCGGCCATGGGGGCCGGGTCGCACCACTCTACGTGTTCTGCGCGGGTCGGGTCGGACGGTCAGCTCGTCCGGGTGGGGGAGTGCGTGCCGCTCGCGCCCGCGTCGGGTTCGGGTTCGGTGTCGGCGGCCGGGATGTCGGACGTTGATGCCGCCTCGGTGCCCGAACGCTCCGTGCCCTCGGCGCCCACGAGCGCCTCTTCCTGCTCCTCGCGGAAGTGGGTGACCGCGTCCGAGGACTCGTTCTCACGGTCGCGCAGGTACTCGCGAAGCGAGTAGGCGAACGCCGCTGCCCAGGCGATGGCGATCACGACGTAGAAGACGTTGCGCACCGAGCCGGGGGCATCGATGAAGTCGCTCTTCAGCAGGCTGCGGGTGTTGGTGAGGACGATCAGGCCGCCGACCGAGGCGCCCAGAAGGCGCGGCGGAATGTGGCGCACGAGCCAGGCGGCGATCGGCGCGGCGATCACGCCGCCGACGAGGATGGCGCCCACCCACGCGAAGTTGATGCCCTGCGAACCGAGGCTGAACAGGAAGCCGAGGCTGGCGGCGACGGCGATGATGAACTCGCTGGTGTCGATCGAACCGATCACCTTGCGGGGTTCGAGGCGGCCGCTGGCCAGGATGGCCGGGGTGCCGACCGGCCCCCAGCCGCCGCCACCGGTGGCGTCGACGAATCCGGCGACGAATCCGAGCGGGCTCAGGAAACGCTTGCGCAGCGGCTTGCCGAGGTTGTGCCGGGGGATGCCCTGGAAGGTGAAGCGCACCAGGATGTAGAGACCCAGCAGCAGGAGGATCACGGCCATGACGGGGGCCGCGGTCTCGGTGGAGAGATTCGACAGGATCGTCGCGCCGAGGAATGCGCCGATGGCACCCGGAATCGCGATCCGGCGCACGACGCGCCAGTCGACGTTGCCGAACTTCCAGTGCGAGACGCCGGACACCAGCGTGGTGCCGATCTCGGCCAGGTGCACCGTTGCCGACGCGGCGGCCGGGTTGGTGCCGATGGCGAGGAGGAGGGTCGTGGTGGTGACGCCATAAGCCATGCCGAGACTGCCGTCGACGAGCTGTGCAGCGAAGCCGACGAGGCCGATCAGGACAATCGTTCTCATAGTGGGTCTTTCCGGGAAGTCACACCGTCAGGGGCGTGACGAGGCTGGAGCGGGCACGATGCGGCCGCGAGAAGAGAAACGCAGAAGGTGGGGACGCACGTGGGCCCCGGGGCGGGTTGGGTCGCCTCACAGACACAGCATCGAGGCTGTGCGCAGCAGGTCAACGGTGGCGCGGCGCACCAACATGGCGCCGCGTCTGCTCCCGGTCACTGCGTAAGTCACCGCGCCATCCTATGTAGTGCCTCGCCGAAACTCCGACTCTCCGCCTGTGTCGAAATCGGAGCGCGCGCAAACCTTGACAAATCTGCCTTCGCGTGTGCGTGCGGGCACGAAAACGCCGTCGCCCCCGTACCGGTGAGGCACGGGGGCGACAGCGTCGAACGAAACGGTGAGCTAGTCCAGGTAGTCGCGCAGGACCTGCGACCGCGACGGGTGGCGCAGCTTGGACATCGTCTTGGACTCGATCTGCCGGATGCGCTCGCGGGTCACGCCGTACACCTGGCCGATCTCGTCGAGCGTGCGGGGCTGACCGTCGGTGAGACCGAACCGCAGGCGGACGACGCCGGCCTCGCGCTCGGACAGGGTCTCCAGGACCGACTGCAGCTGATCCTGCAGCAGCGTGAAGCTGACCGCGTCCACCGCGACCACGGCTTCGGAGTCCTCGATGAAGTCACCGAGCTGACTGTCACCCTCGTCGCCGATGGTCTGGTCCAGGGAGATCGGTTCCCGGGCGTACTGCTGGATCTCCAGCACCTTCTCCGGGGTGATGTCCATCTCCTTGGCGAGCTCCTCGGGCGTCGGCTCGCGGCCGAGGTCCTGGAGCAGTTCGCGCTGGATTCGACCGAGCTTGTTGATGACCTCGACCATGTGCACCGGGATACGGATGGTGCGGGCCTGGTCGGCCATGGCACGGGTGATCGCCTGGCGAATCCACCAGGTGGCGTAGGTCGAGAACTTGTAACCCTTGGTGTAGTCGAACTTCTCGACCGCGCGGATCAGACCGAGGTTGCCCTCCTGGATCAGATCCAGGAACGCCATGCCGCGGCCGGTGTAGCGCTTCGCCAGCGACACGACCAGGCGGAGGTTCGCCTCGAGCAGGTGGTTCTTGGCGCGGTTGCCGTCGCGCGAGATCCAGTTGAGATCGCGTTTCTGGGCGGTGCTGAGCTTCTCGCCGGCATCCATGATGCGGCGGAGACGTTCGGTGGCGAAGAGCCCGGCCTCGATCCGCTTGGCGAGCTCGACCTCTTCCTCCGCATTGAGGAGGGCGACCTTGCCGATCTGCTTCAGATACGCGCGGACGCTGTCGGCCGAGGCGGTGAGTTCGGCGTCCTTGCGCGCCTGGCGCAGGGCCTCCGATTCCTCCTCGTCCCACACGAAGTCGCCCGACTTCGCAGCGGCGGACTCGTCTTTGGCGCCCGCCTTCGCGGTGGCGGAGGCGGCGCCGGCGGCGGCCGGGGCCTTCGCGTCCGCGGACTCCTCGTCGTCGTCCGACTCGTCGGAATCGTCATCGTCGTCGACCTCGAGGTCGTCGATCTCGACGTCTTCCAGCTCGGCGTCGGGACCGTCGATGTCGTCGATCGAGTCCGGGTCGTCGGGCTCGGCGTTCGGATCGTCGCCGGCGCCCTCGGCCGACGCGGCCTTCTTGGCAGCTTTCTTCGGGGCCGCCTTCTTGGTGGCCTTCTTCGCTGCTGCCTTCTTGGCGGGAGCCTTCCGGGCGGCGGTCTTCTTCGCAGCCTTCTTGGCGGTCCGTTTGGCCGGGGCGTCGGTCGCGGCGGGGGTCGACTCGGTCGACTCCTCGGCCTCTACATCACCCTGATGGGTCGTGATGGCTGCCACGTACAACCTTTCGAACTGTCTTCTGTGGTGTCTACTGTCGTCTGTCACCAGACGCGACACGGCAGCACGAGCCGCCGTGGACGAGGTCTTGGTTTCGCGGTTGGAATGACCGGTGACGACCATTGTAACGACATCGTCCGGTCCGGTGTGTCAAAGACCTGGTCAATGGACGCGCGGCGCTAGGTTTTGAGGCCCCGCGAGACCGCCATGGCGGCGCCGACGATGCCTGCTGTGTTGAGCAGTACCGCCGGTACCACCGGGGTCTTGTTGGTCAGCAGCGGAATCCACTTGTCGGACTTGCGGCTGATGCCTCCGCCGGCGACGAAGAGCTTCGGCCAGAAGAGTGCTTCGTAGGTCTCGAGCACCTCGGAGACCTTCTCGGTCCACTTCTCGTAGGACCAGCCCTTCTCCTCCCGGACGCGGGAGGAGGCCTGATGCTCGGCTTCCTTCTTGCCGACCTGGAGGTGTCCGAGCTCGGTGTTGGGCACGAGGGTGCCGTCGATCAGGATCGCCGATCCGATCCCGGTCCCGAACGTCAACAGCATCACGACCCCTGCGACGTCCTTGCCGGCGCCGTACGCGTCCTCGGCCATGCCCGCGGCGTCGGCGTCATTGAGCACCGACACCTGCCTGCCGTCGAGGTGTTTGCTGAACAGCTCGTAGACGTCCGTGCCGATCCAGGCCTTGTCGATGTTGGCGGCCGTGCGCATGATCCCGTCGGTCACGACGCCGGGCAGGGTGATGCCCACCGGGCCCGTCCAGTCGAAATGCGCAACGACCTCGGCCACCCCGTCGGCGACGGCGTCGGGTGTCGCCGGCTGTGGGGTCAGCACCTTGAACCGCTCGCCGACGAGCTCACCGGAATCGAGGTCCACGATCCCGCCCTTGATCCCGGACCCACCGACGTCGACGCCGAAACCGAGGTTGGTCGAGGGCGTCGAACCGTCGGGGTCGGACGATTCGGGGACGGACGTGTCGGTCATGGCGGGGCTCCCTGTCCGGGTCGGCGGCAATCGACATCCAGGCTATCCACGCGACCTGCCGAACGCGCGACATCGCAACACTTGTCGACACCTTTCGCCCGTTCGAGGCGAGAGATCGGTCACCGCGATCGGCGATGCGGTCGGGCCATGTGCTGACATGGAAGGCGTGGATCAGACAATTCCGGTGGACGAGCTCGCCGCGGTCGCCGACGCCGTGGCCCGGGAGGCCGCCGCGCACGTGCGTCGCCGCCGGCCCGAATTGTTCGGTGCGACACCGGGACACGGCGAGCCGCCGGAACCGGGCACCGTTGACGCGACGGTGCAGCCCGGGTCGACGACGTCGACGGTGCAGGCTGTGTCGACGAAGTCGACGGAAACCGATCCGGTCACCCTCGCCGACACCGAGACCGAGCGACTGATCCGCTCGCTGCTCCGTCAGGCGCGCCCCGACGACGAGGTGCTGGGTGAGGAGGACGGCGGCACTCGCGCGGTGCCCTCCGGCGTCCGATGGGTCGTCGACCCGATCGACGGCACCGTCAATTTCATGTACGGCGTCCCGGCCTACGCGGTGTCGGTCGCGGCGCAGGTCGACGGGCGGTCGGTGGCCGGGGTGGTCGTCGACGTCGCCCGCGACGTGACCTACGGCGCGACCCTCGGCGGCGGAGCCTGGGCCGCGGACTCGACCGGGGTCCGGCGCCCGTTGCGCTGCAACCCTGTCAGTCGTGCCGAACTGGCCCTGGTGGCAACGGGTTTCGGGTACGACGCAGCACGACGCCGACAGCAGGGCCGCATCGTCGCCGAACTGCTGCCGCGCGTGCGGGACGTGCGTCGCATCGGCGCCGCAGCCCTCGACCTGTGCATGGTCGCCGCCGGCGCGGTCGACGCGCACTACGAGCACGGGCTGAGCCCGTGGGACTGGGCGGCGGGAGGCCTCATCGCTGCCGAAGCCGGCGCCGTCGTCCAGACGCCGCCGCCGGACTCCCGGGCCGACGAGGGACACATCACCGTCGCTGTCGCGCCGGGTGTGGCCGACGAATTCCTCGCGCTGCTGGACGAATTCGATGCGCGTCGCCCGCTGACCTGAGTCAGCAGGGCGTGGAGTGCACGGCCTCGACGAGTACCGGGTCGACGCCGCTCGCCGGGTTCTTCGGGTCCGCCGAGCGCAGTGCCTCCAGGGCGGCCTGCGCGTCCTGCGACATCTCGCCGCCCGAGTGGTGGACACCCAGGGCGACATCGACGGCCGTCCCGCGCCGGCCGTCGTCGACGAGCTGGGCGCACGGGAACGCGAGCCACGTGGCCGCCGCGGCGGCGCGACCCGCCGGGCCGAACCGGATCTGCGCGACGCAGTCGAGATCCCGGTTGGGGTACACCGGATCATCGGCGTATGGGTTGTCCGGCACGGGCGTGAAGCCCTGGGCGGTGAGGTCGTCGGACACCGTCCGGGCAGCGCCGCGTTCGTCGGAGGCGTTGAGTACCCGCACACCGAAGGTCGACAGCGGAGCCGGTGCGACCCCGAGCATCTCGTCGCGCCCGACGACGGTCAGCGTCGGCGGTGCGGCCGGTGCGGGTGCGCCGGCCTCCACCGACGTCGGGGGAGTCGGCTGATTGCAGGCCGTCGGTACGGATTCGGTGTCGCCGCCACCGAGCGCGATCGCCCACACCACCACACCGACGACCATCAGGACGACGACCGTGATGATCGCGGGCGCGTAGCGGCGCCGACGGTAGGGTCGGCCCTGCTCGTCTGTCGGATAGCCGGACGTAATCTTCGACACCACCGTGAACTGGCTCCTCAACTGGGCGTTGCGTGATCTCGGATCACTCTAGAGGGTGGCCCCGCGGCGGACCGCGTGCCTCGCCGGGAGCGGTGTCGGCCGCGCGAATCGGGTCGTCTGCCGACGGACGAGGTGAAACTTACCGACGAGTTGGGTGCAGTGTATTGACCTTGGATGGGGCGTCGACTATGCTTCGGGCGCCCGCGCTTCCAGACCCGGGGTGCGCCTGATATCTAACCGTGATCGAAATCACGCAATACGTTTGTTTCTCTGGTACGAATCTCGCCCGAGACGACGTTGCAGTGACCCCATCGGTAAGACAATCCCGGCGGAGTCGTGCGCAAGAACACCGGGTGGCGACGTCAGCGCCGTCACCGTGAGCGCCCCTCACACTCTCGACAAGTTAGGCACAGAATGGCTACAGATTATGACGCGCCACGGCGGACGGAGACCGAGGACCTCAACGAGGACTCGCTCGAAGAGCTGAAGGCCCGGCGCAGCGAGGCCCAGTCCTCGGCGGTGGATGTCGACGAGAGTGACACCGCGGAATCCTTCGAACTCCCCGGCGCCGATCTCTCCGGCGAAGAGCTGTCGGTGCGTGTCATCCCCAAGCAGGCCGACGAGTTCACCTGTACCAGCTGCTTTCTCGTCTATCACCGCAGCCGGCTGGCCGAGGAGAACGGAAGCTCGCTCATCTGCGTCGACTGCGCGTGAGCAGGTCCGCCGCCAGCGACTGACAGCTGACGAAAGGGGCCGTCGCCGAACACCGGCGCGGCCCCTTCGTCGTGTCCGGGGTCAGGCGGTGGGGGCGGGACGGTCGGCCGCGGCGTCCTCGATGCCCAGGGCGGCGAGGAGTTCGGCCGGGCGCCGGGTGGACACGAGCCAGTACGGGGTCGGGTCGTCGGGATCGTCGAGCACGATGAGGACCATCGTCTTCACCCAGGACCGGTGCACGAGGTAGGCGGCCGGATCGAGCTGGCGGCCGAGTGCCGCGCTCTTGGCCGACGCCGGAACCGTGGCCCCGCGGGCCACGACGCCGCGCGGCAGGACGGCGCGATGGGCGTGCAGTTCCCGATCCGGGGTCACCCGGATGCGGGTGCGGCCCATCGACCACAGCATCACCGCGCACAGCACGCCGGTGGCGACGTAGCCGATGATGCTCCAGGCGCTCCCACGCGCCGACAGCTGGATCTCGTAGCCCACCACGCCGGTGAGGACCACGGCGGCGAGCCACCACCACCAGGGGACGTACAGGCGTTCGTCGAACCGATCGGTCGTCGAGTCGGTCACGCCGGCGTTCCGCCCGGTGGGTGCGGGGGAGGCGTCCGACGTGCCCCCGGGGCGCTCGGGCGAATGATCTGCGGTCACGTGACCAGCGTAGTCTGCGTCCGTGACCCCAGATCTCCCCCCTGCGCAGCCCTCCGCCCCGGCGTCGATCGCGGTCCGTCGCCTCGACCCCGACCTACCCCTGCCGACCAGGGCGCACCCGGGTGATGCGGGGGTCGACCTCTATTCGACGATCGATCTCGAACTGCCCGCCGGGCGCCGGCAGCTCGTCGGAACCGGGATCGCGGTGGCCCTGCCGGTGGGCACCGTCGGGCTGATCCACCCGAGGTCGGGCCTCGCCGCCCGGGCCGGCCTGTCGGTCGTGAACACCCCGGGCACCATCGACGCCGGCTATCGCGGAGAGATCAAGGTGTGTCTGATCAACCACGACCCGGAGCAGACGATCTCGATCGCGCGCGGCGACCGGATCGCCCAGCTGATCGTGCAGCGGGTCGAGCTGCCCGA
The DNA here is from genome assembly GCF_041103195.1 of Gordonia sp. ABKF26. NCBI lineage: Bacteria > Bacillati > Actinomycetota > Actinomycetes > Mycobacteriales > Gordoniaceae > Gordonia > Gordonia sp. ABKF26. Next base: position 3,535,724 of record NZ_JBGCVZ010000003.1, on the reverse strand, counting down.
CTTCGTCGAGGTCGACGAACTCGACCAGACCGCCCGGGGCGACGGCGGTTACGGATCGAGCGGCGGTTCGGCGATTCTCGCCTGACCGCTGCCCGGCGGTGGTGGATTACTGTTTTCCGTGTGGCCGGCAGATCGTCGTCGCCGGCGGTGACGAACCAGGAGTGACGCGATGGCACAGGACGGATCAGAGGAACTGCGGGTCGGTCAGGCGCGCGGTCCCTACGACCTCGAGGCGCTGACCACCCGACCGCAGGAGCTCGAGAACTCCCATCTCGACCTCGGCTCGGTGCTGGTGCCGGTGGTCGAGGGTGGCCAGGTCACCGTGGAGATGTCCGAGGCCCACCAACCGCAGAACGTGTACCTGGTGACCCCCATCGGCCGCATCTCGGTGACGGCCTTCGCGGCACCGAAATCCCCGGGGATGTGGCGCGAGGTGGTCCGGGAACTGGCCGGTTCGCTCCGCGACGACGGCGCCACCACGAGTGTCGAGGACGGGCACTGGGGGCGTGAGGTGGTGGCCGAGGTGGACGGTGTCACCCATCGGTTCATCGGGGTCGACGGGCCGCGCTGGCTCGTCCGGTGTGTGGGCAGCGGGCCCACCGAGAACTCCGAGGACCTCGCACGGCTGAGCCGTGCGGTGCTCGCCGAAACCGTCGTCCGGCGCGGTTCCGAACCCTTCCCCCCGCGGGACCCGCTCCCGATCGTGCTGCCCCCGGTGCTCGCCGAGCAGGTCGCGGCCGCCCAGCAACAGATGTTCGCCGACCCCGCGGCCGGACAGAATCCCCAGAACCCGAGCGCCCATAACCCGACGGCCCAGGCTCCGGTCGCCGGGGCCGACGCGGACGCGACCGACGAGTCGGGTCCCGTCGCCGGCGGCGCGCTCGATCAGGTCGCGCACGCCACCGTGTACGGCGAGAACACCTATCGCGATGACGCGGATGCCGCTGTCGAGGTCCCCCAGGACGAATCACCCGCGGCCGAGGCGCCCGATGTGCCGGCGGACGCCGATGACCAGGAGCCGCCGTCGTCGGGATCGGCGATGCAGCGCTTCCTGCGACGGCGCTGACGTCCGGTCACGCCTGCGGGTCCATCAGACCGAGGATGCCGTCCCGCGTGCCGGCTCCGAGGAGCCCCGGGTTCCGGCCCCAGTCGTCGAGGGCGACCTCTGCGAGAGCCGATCGCGGTGCGGCGGCGTGCCATTCACGGGCGACGGCGATCGGGTGCACGGGATCGTCGGGGGCCGCGACGATGGCGAGGGGCACCGTGAGGCCGCCGATCTCGGCGGGCACCGGAGCCCGGTAGCCGGCCGCCTCGCGCAGGGCGGCGGCGAGTCCCGGGTGCAGGCGCCGCCACGACCGGGTCAGTTCCGCGGCCAACCAGCCGGGGCTGCTGCTCGCCATCGCGGCGATGGTCGCCTCGAGTCCGTCACGCTCGAGGGCCTCGGCGGTGGCGACGGCACTCGCGGCCGCGGGGGCGGTGTGGGCCTCACCACTCCATGCCGGCAGCGCGGCGAGCACTCCGGAGCACCGTCGTCCGGCATCACCGATGGCCCAGTCGAGCGCGATCGCGGCCCCGATCGAGACGCCGCCCACCAGGATCGACCGATGCGCTCGAGCGGCACGCTCCAGCCCCAGTCGGTGGCCGTCGATCAGCGACGCCGTCGGTTCCAGGGCGATGAGCTCGATGCCGAGGTCGGCGGCGGCGACGCCGAAGGAGCGGGAGGCGTGGTCGGCGTCGGAACCCGTTCCCGGGATCACGACCAGAGCGGTCGGCGGCGGGCGGTGCAGACGGTCGGTGCCGGGCATCAGGGCATCATCCCCTAGTGTGTCCCGGGGCCCCGCGCAGACCCGAGTTCGCGGCGGCCCGGCACCGCGGAATGCCCCCGTGGTCGTCTACGTTGTCACTGGCACGGGCCGGGGTCTACGCTGGCGGACAGGTCACCGATCACTCGTTCGGCGACCCACGGTCACCGCTCTGCACAGCCCGCGGTACCGGCCGAAATCCATTGGGAGGGTCGAGATGCCCACTGCCGGCTATCTCAAACGACTTACCCGTCGGCTGACCGAAGATCTCGGTGACGCCGACGCAGAGAAGATCGCCGAGGAATCCAAGGCGACGGGCGCCCAGCGCGCATCCGAATGCTGCCGCGGTGACGAGGTCACCATGCACGGCGAGCTCCGCGCCGTCGAGACGTGTTCGCGGTCGGCCAAGGCGGGTGTGAAGGCCGAATTCTTCGACGGTTCCGACATCGTGATGCTCAAGTGGCTGGGTCGCAACCGCATCACCGGGATCGAACCCGGCCGCAAGGTCACCGTCCGCGGCCGCCTCGCCGAGCAGGACGGACACAAGGTGATCTACAACCCTTATTACGAGCTGCACGGCGTCGACGAGTGACCGGCCCGGCGCCCGACCAGTCGGCATCTGAACCGTCGGCTCCCGAGCGGACGACGCCGACGGTCCTCGAACAGATCGGTGGCGTCTCGGGCCTCGTCTACTCGACGGTGCCCGTGGTGGTGTTCGTCCCAGTCAACTCCTTCTTCGACCTCCGCACGGCCATCTACGCCGCGCTCGGCGTGGCAGCGCTGCTCTTCGTCGTACGACTCGTACGCCGCGAACCGCTCACACCCGCGATCTCGGGCCTGCTGGGTGTCGGGATATGCGTCTTCATCGCCGATCGGGTGGGGGATGCGAAGGGCTACTTCCTCTTCGGCATCTGGAGCACCCTCGTCTACGCGATCGTCTTCGTGATCTCGATCCTGGTGCGCCGGCCCCTCATCGGTGTGGCGTGGCACTTGGTCAACGGCGAGGGGTCGAGCTGGCGCAGACAACGCTCCATCCTGCGTGCCTACGACATCGCCACGGCGCTGTGGGCGCTGCTCTTCGCGGCGCGCTACCTCACCCAATCGGAACTGTACGACGACGGCGCGACCGGGTGGCTGGCCTTCACCCGCATCGCGATGGGGTGGCCCCTGACCGCTCTCGTGGTGCTCGCGACGATCCTGCTCGTCCGCCGCGCGCAGCGCGCCGAAGCGGCCCGCGCGGCGGCCTCGGCGGACGCCGAGATCACCGCACGATCTGCATAGCCTCGTAGAGGGCGGGTTCGGCCTCGGTCGGCGCGATGAAGATCAGTTCGTCGCCGCCCTCGATGGGGTCGTCGCGCTGCGGGACGATCACCCGGCCGCCGCGCAGGATCGCGACGAGTGCCGCGTCCCGGGGGAGTTCCAGCTTGCGTACGGGTTTGCCCGCGAGCGGCGTGTTCGACGGCAGGGTCAGTTCGACCAGATTGGCCTGTCCCTGGCGGAAGGTCATCAGCCGGACCAGATCGCCGACCGACACCGCCTCTTCGACGAGGGAGGCCAGCAGTCGCGGCGTCGACACGGCCACGTCGACGCCCCAGTCCTCGCCGAAGAGCCACTCGTTGCGGGGATCGTTGACGCGGGCGACCACCCGGTTGACCGCGAACTCCGTCTTCGCGAGGAGGCTGACGACGAGGTTGGCCTTGTCGTCGCCGGTCGCGGCGATCATCACGTCGTAGGTCTGCAGCTGCGCGTTCTCGAGATTGGCGAGTTCGCACGCGTCGGCGAGCACCCAGTCCGCGCCGGCGACGGCGTCGGTGTCGATGTGTCCGGCGTCGCGCTCGAAAAGCGTGACCTCGTGGGCGTTCACGAGCAACTCGCGTGCGATGGAGCGCCCGACCGCGCCGGCTCCGGCGATGGCGACCTTCACTTCAGGACTCCTTCGGCCCGGATCATCCGGACTCGTTCTGGGTGAACGGCTTCGCGGCGAGGCCGCGGGCGTTCTTGAGATTGTCGAGCATGACTGCCCCGTAGATCACATCGTCCTGTTGGACAACGGTTTTCGCGTCGGGCAGGACCGGGCGTCCGACGCGGCTGAGGAACACGACCCGCGCGCCGGTCTGTTCCTGGAATCGGGCGACCGAGATGCCGATCCAGGACTCGTCGACGTCGATCTGCGCGATGGCCAGCGAACCGGACGGGTCGCGCCACTCCATCGTCGTCGTCTCGCCGAGTGCCGAGACGAACCGTTCGGTCGTCCACGGCACGGTCGCCACCGTCGGGATCCCGAGACGCTCGTACACCTCGGCGCGCTTGGCGTCGTAGATGCGGGCCACGACGCGCTCGACGTCGAAGGTCTCGCGGGCCACCCGCGCCGAGATGATGTTCGAGTTGTCCCCGGACGACACCGCGGCGAAGGCGTCGGCGTGTTCGATGCCCGCCTTGACCAGGATCTCGCGGTCGAACCCGACCCCGGTGATCGTGCGGCCCGCGAAATCGGGACTCAATCGCACGAACGCGCTCGGATCGCGGTCGATGATCGCGACGTCGTGTCCGCGCTTCTGCATCGCCATTGCGAGCGAGGATCCGACCCGCCCACAACCCATGATGACCACCTGCACGGCATTCCTCTCCACATGCGGCTCGTCTGCCGCGAGTCGAACCTACCCGGCTCGGCGCCGACGCTCTAGGGTTGCCTGGTGTCCACCGTCTCCAAGGTGTCCGTCGCGACGAAACGCCTGCTGCTCGGCAGGCCGTTCCGCAGCGACACCCTCGGTCATACCCTTCTGCCCAAGCGGATCGCCCTGCCGGTCTTCGCGTCCGACGCGATGAGCTCGGTGGCGTACGCGCCGCAGGAGATCTTCCTGGTCCTGTCCGTCGCGGGGATCAGCGCACTCGCGTTCACGCCGTGGGTGGCGATCGCCGTCGCGATCGTCATGATCGTCGTCGTCGCGAGCTACCGGCAGAACGTGCACGCCTATCCGTCGGGTGGCGGCGACTACGAGGTGGCGACGGTCAACCTGGGACCCAACGCGGGCCTCACCGTCGGCAGCGCCCTCCTCGTGGACTACGTGCTCACGGTGGCGGTCTCGGTCACCTCCGCCGCGGAGAACATCGGCTCGGCGATCCCGTTCGTCGGTGAGCACAAGGTGTGGTTCTGCGTGGGCGCGATCATGCTGCTCGCCGCGGTGAACCTCCGCGGCATCAAGGAGTCCGGCGCCTTTCTGGCGATCCCCACCTACGGGTTCATCATCGGTGTCCTGGGCATGCTCATCTGGGGCTTCACCGAGATCTTCGTGCTCGGGCAGGACATCCATTCCGAGACCGCGGACTTCGGGATCGTGCCCGAGCAGGACAACCTCACCGGGCTGGCACTCGTCTTCCTCGTCGCCCGGTCGTTCTCGTCCGGCTGTGCGGCGCTGACCGGGGTGGAGGCCATCAGCAACGGCGTGCCGGCGTTCCGGAAACCCAAGTCGCGCAACGCCGCGACGACGCTGCTGCTGTTGGGTGCCTTCTCGATCACGCTGCTGCTGGGCATCGTCCTGCTGGCCGAGAAGATCGGCGCGAAGTACGTGATGAATCCGGAGCAGGATCTCATCGGCGCGCCCGAGGGCTATCAGCAGAAGGCGATGATCGCGCAACTCGCGCACGCGGTGTTCGACTCGTTCCCACCCGCGTTCTTCTTCGTCGCCACCGTCACCGCCCTGATCCTGCTGCTGGCCGCCAACACGGCCTTCAACGGGTTCCCGGTGCTGGGTTCGGTACTCGCGCAGGACCGTTACCTCCCGCGGCAGCTGCACACCCGGGGCGACCGGCTGGCGTTCAGCAACGGCATCCTGTTCCTGGCGATCGCCGCGATCATCTTCGTGGTCGCCTTCGGCGCGCAGGTGACCGCGCTGATCCAGCTCTACATCGTGGGTGTGTTCGTGTCGTTCACCCTGAGCCAGACCGGCATGGTGCGGCACTGGACGCGCCTGCTGCGCACCGAGACCGATCCGAGCGCGCGCCGCCGCATGATGCAGTCCCGGGTGGTCAACACCGTGGGCTTGGTGATGACGGCCACCGTCCTCGTCGTGGTGCTCCTGACCAAGTTCACCGAAGGGGCCTACATCGCGGTCATCGCTATGGTCGTGCTGTTCGTGATCATGAAGCTCATCCATCACCATTACGCATCGGTGCAGCGGGAACTCGACCGCGCTGAGGAGGACGACGAGGCCGTCCTGCCGAGCCGCACCCACTCGATCGTGCTCGTGTCCAGCCTGCACATGGCGTCCAAGCGTGCCCTGCGGTACGCGCGGGCGACCCGGCCGGACGTCCTCGAGGCGATCACGGTCAACGTCGACGACCGCGACACCCGCAAACTCGTCTCGGAATGGGAGGCCAGCGACATCACGGTGCCGCTGAAGGTCATCGCGTCGCCGTACCGCGAGATCACCCGTCCGGTCGTCGAATACGTGCGCCGGGTGCGCCGCGAGTCGCCGCGTGACGTGGTCACCGTGTTCATCCCGGAGTACGTCGTCGGACACTGGTGGGAGCAGATCCTGCACAATCAGTCGGCGCTGCGCCTCAAGGGACGCCTGCTGTTCGAACCCGGCGTCATGGTGACCTCGGTGCCGTGGCAGCTCACCTCGTCGGACCGGCGCAAGGAAGACCGTGCGTACTGGGCGCCGGGGGAGACCCGCCGCGCACTGGGCGAACCCGAACGGCGACCGTGACCGGGTCGGGATCGCCCCGCCGGGTCGAGGTCACCGTCGACCGATCGGCCAACGGCGGTGAGGCGGTGGGCCGCGCGGACGGCCGGGTCGTGTTCGTGCGCGGGGCGATCCCCGGCGAACGGGTGGTCGCCGAGATCACCGACGACCGGCACGACTCGTACTGGCGGGCCGATGCGGTGGACGTGCTCGCCGCCTCACCCCATCGGGTGCCCTCGCCGTGTCCGGCGGCGTCCGCCGGAGCCGGCTGCTGCGATCTCGGCCACGTGGCGCCCGATCACGCCCGGGACCTGAAACAGGCTGTGCTGCTCGATGTCCTGGACCGGGTGGGCCACCTCCCGCGGAACGTCGTCGCGAGCACCGAGCTCGCGACCGCCGGTGTCCGGCGGCTCGGGGACGCCGACCTCGGCTGGCGGATCCGTACCCGCCTGGCCGTGGACGGGCAGGGGCACCCGGGCCAGTCGGCGTTCCGCGGCCGGACGATCGTGACCGAGCCCTGCGTGCAACCCGCCGCGGGGATGCTCGACGGACTCGCCGACGGTCGCTTCACCCCGCACTCCGAGCTCGCGGTCGTGCTCGACGCCGACGGCGCACGCCACGTCACCGAGCTGGCACCGGTCGAGAAGCCGCGGCGGGGCCGCGCCGACAGCCGGCGCCGCGCGCAGCAGAACCGTGTCCGGCGGTCGCGACCCCGCGCCCAGGCGATCCTCGAAGGCGGCGCGAACGCGGTGCACCGTGTCGGCGAGCGGTCCTGGGACATCCCGGTCACGGGATTCTGGCAGGCGCACCGCGAAGCGCCCCGGACCTATTCCGAGACCGTCGCCGAACTCGTCGGTGCGCATCTCGGGACGCCGCCGCGCGTGGCGTGGGATCTCTACGGCGGCTCGGGAGTGTTCGCGGGCGCGTTGCTCGACGGTCCGGGTGGGCTGGACTCCGTTCACATCGTCGATTCCGATCCGGCCGCCCTCGACGCCGCCGACCGTGTTTTCGCCGGCGAGGGCGATCGGGTGCGCACCCACAGGGGCGAGGTCGCGACCCAGATCGCGGACCTGACCGGGCGGCCCGACGTCGTCGTGCTCGACCCGCCCCGCACGGGTGCAGGCGAGCGGGTGATCACCGCGGTCGCCGACGCCCGGCCCGGCATCGTCGTCCACGTGGGCTGTGACGCAGCCCGGTTCGCACGTGATCTCGGACTCTTCGCCGAGCGCGGATTCCGCGTCGCGGAGATCCGCGGTTTCGACGCGTTCCCGCTGACACACCACGTGGAAGCGGTGGCCTGCCTCCTCCCGTCCGCGCCCGGGTGAGCAACGCGGGCCCGGACGGTCCGGCGACGGCGGTGTCCCGGCCATCCGCCGGTCCGGCTCGCGACGAATGCTTCCGTAGACTGACCTGACATGTGCCGGACGTCGTCGGCACAACAGCCGACCCGGCCTCGCGCCGGTGATGGAGGAAACGATGGGTGTGCTCGACCGGATCAGCTCACCGGCCGATCTCCGGCCGCTGTCGGACGAGGAGATGGAAACCCTCGCGTCCGAGATCCGGACGTTCCTGATCGAGAAGGTCGCGGCCACCGGCGGGCACCTCGGTCCGAATCTCGGTGTCGTCGAGCTGACGCTCGGCATCCACCGGGTCTTCGACTCGCCGTCGGACGCGATCCTGTTCGACACCGGCCACCAGTGCTACGTCCACAAGATCGTCACCGGACGCAAGGACGGCTTCGATCAGCTGCGTCAGCGTGCCGGGCTCACCGGCTACCAGGAGCGCGCGGAGTCCGAACACGACTGGGTGGAGTCCTCGCACGCCTCGGCGGCGCTGTCGTACGCGGACGGACTGGCGAAGTCCTTCGAGCTGACCGGTCAGTCGCACCGCACGGTGGTCGCGGTCGTCGGTGACGGCGCTCTGACGGGCGGTATGTGCTGGGAGGCGATCAACAACATCGCGGCCTGCAATCGCCCGGTGGTCATCGTCGTGAACGACAACGGGCGCTCGTACGCGCCGACAATCGGCGGTCTGGCCAGCCATCTGTCCGGGCTCCGGCTGCAGCCGGGGTATGAGAAGTTCCTCGACGAGGGGCGGCGCGTCGTCAAGCAGGTGCCCGTCGTCGGCGAACCGGCCTATGCGGTCCTGCACGGGATGAAGAGCGGACTCAAGGATCTGCTGGCCCCGCAGGCGATGTTCACCGACCTCGGTCTCAAGTACGTCGGGCCCGTGGACGGTCACGACATCGACGCGGTCGAATCGGCTTTGCGGCAGGCACGCGACTTCGGCGGACCGGTGATCGTCCACACCGTGACCCGCAAGGGCATGGGGTACGCCCACGCCGAGAACCACGTCGCCGACCTGATGCACGCCACCGGGATCATCGATCCGGTCACCGGGCGACCCACGAGTGTGTCACCGCAGGACTGGACCGCGGTGTTCTCCGCCGCGCTGCTCGACGCCGGCGCCAACCGCCCCGATGTCGTCGCCATCACCGCGGCCATGCCCGGACCGACAGGACTCACCCCGTTCGGCGATCGCTACCCGGATCGCATGTTCGACGTCGGCATCGCCGAACAGCATGCGATGACCTCGGCGGCCGGGCTCGCCCTCGGCGGACTGCATCCGGTCGTCGCCATCTACTCGACGTTCCTCAACCGGGCATTCGACCAGCTGCTGATGGACGTCGCGCTGCTGAAGCAGCCGGTGACGCTCGTCCTCGACCGTTCCGGCATCACCGGCCCCGACGGTCCGAGCCACCATGGCATGTGGGACCTCTCGCTCATGGCGATGGTGCCCGGTCTGCGGGTGGCCGCACCGCGGGACGCGGTCCGGCTCCGCGAGGAGTTCGACGAGGCACTCGGTGTCGCCGACGGTCCGACCGCGCTGCGGTTCTCCAAAGGCGCGGTCCCCGAGGACATCCGGGCCGTCGAGCGGCTCGACGACGGGGTCGACGTACTGCACCGGACCGACCGTGACCTCGGCCCGGCCGGCGGCGACGTGCTGATCGTCGCGGTCGGCGCGTTCTGCGGACTGGCCGTGGACACCGCCGAACGCCTCGCGCGTCAGGGCATCGACGCGACGGTCGTCGATCCGCGGTGGGTGCTGCCCGTACCGACATCGGTGGTCGAGGTGGCGCGCCGCCATCGGCTGGTCGTCACCCTCGAGGACGGATGCACCAGCGGCGGTGTCGGTTCCGCCGTCGCGACCGCGCTGTCGACGGCCGAGGTGCTGGTGCCGGTGCAGATCAAGGGCATCCCGCAGGAATTCGTCCCCCACTCCTCCCGGGGTGAGATCCTCGCCGATCTCGGGTTGACCGCACAGGACCTCGCCCGGTCGATCACCGCCACGGTGTCGGGCATGCAGGCCGGGCCGGGCCTCGACCGCGCGATCCAGAACGCGCCCGACGCGGCGGAGAGCCGCGCAGAGGACTGACACCCACAGTGGACTGAACGCGACGGTCCCCATGCCGGACAGGTCCGGTTTGGCCGGTACCGCGGCTGGGCATTTTCACCTGGTGAACGATGACCCGCCGGCACCGACCCTCGGGGTCGAGGAGGAGTTCGTCCTGGTCGACCGGGAAACCGGACGGCCGGTCGGGCGCAATCGTGAGGTGGCTGCGGCGGCGTCGGCGCGCGGTCTCGACCTCGAGTTGGAGCTCACCTCCTCGCAGATCGAGATCGCGACGCCCACGGCCGGCTCGGGTCCGGAGATCGGCGATCACCTCCGTCGGCTACGTGACATCCTGGCCGCGGCCGCCGAGGAGGTGGGTGTCGACGTGGTCGCGTGCGGGGTGCCGCCGCGCGTGCCCGACTCGTTCCCGGTGACCGACACCGGCCGGTACCGCGCGATCGCCGACCGTTACGGCATGCTCGCCCACGAGCAGGGCATCAGCGGTTGCCACGTCCACGTGGGCGTGCCCGACACCGAGACGGCGGTCACGGTGTGCAACTGGCTGCGGCCGTGGCTACCCCTGCTGCTGGCGCTGGCGGCCAACTCGGCGATCTATCGCGACGCGGACTCGGGCCACGCGAGCTGGCGGTCGGTGCTGTGGTCGCGGTGGCCGGCATCGGGGCCACCGCCGCATCTGCGCTCGGCGGAGCACTTCGCCGACACCGTCGAACTCCTCGTCGCGACCGGCGCGATCCTGGATCCGCACATGCTCTACTGGGACGCCCGACCGTCGGATCACCTACCCACGGTCGAGGTGCGGGTCGGCGACGTGCAGATGCGGGCGGAGGAAACACAGGTCTTCGCCACCGTCGTCCGGGCCGCGGTGATGAGCGCTCTCGACGACCTACGGCACGGGGGACGACGGTCACGCTCCGGCGCGGTCCTCGATCCGGCGCTTCTGTCCGCCGCCTACTGGATCGCCGCTCACGACGGGATCGACGACCGCGCGCTGGACCCGGCGACCGGGGCGCTGATGTCCATCTGGACCCGCGCCGATCAGCTGTTCACGACCCTCGCACCCGCGCTCGACCGGCTCGGCGAACGTGAGCACGTCGAGCAGGCGCTGAGTGCGATGCGACGGGACGGTAACGGGGCCACCCGGCAGCGGCGGATCTTCGAGGAGTCCGGGTCGGCGCTCGCCGTCGTCCGGGCGGCCACGCTGCGCCGGGCCGGCTGACCGCAGCCAGGGTTCAGCGCAGCGTCGCCAGGTTCGAGATCGACTTGTGCACATCGGCTTCCAGTACCTTGGCGACGAGCCGGCCGACCGGACCGTTGAGCAGCCCGCCGGACAGCTCGGCCGAGAGGTCGAAGTGGGAGCCGTCGACGATCTCGTCGACCTTCATCGCCAGATCGATGTTCACGCCGCCGCGTCCGGTTCCGGAGAGTGCGATCAGGCGCGGCTCGTCGTAATCGGTGACCGTCCAGTGGATGACGTTGCGGAAGCCCTTGACCTTGATCAGCGACGAGATGGTGGTTCCCTCGGCGATCGTGTCGGGCACCGGCGAACGCCAGCCGCCGAAGATGGTCATCCATTCGTCGAAGCGCGAGAGGTTGCTCGCGAGAGCCCAGGCCGCGCTGGGGTCGAGGTCGGAGTCGATGCCGACGGAGACTGTGGCCACAGAACTGCTCCCATCGCAGGAGGTGGTCCGCTCGGGAAGATGACTTCCCCCGGGCGGTTCGTGCACTCGGGTGGTTCGCATTCGGGTCGTGACCGAATGTACGCGAACGACGCCTTGTGGCTACTCGCCCGCTGCTGTCGGCCCTGGTCGAGCGGCCTCGAGGAGGGCCTGCGTCAGGGGCTCGGCACACAGTGTCCGCTGCCAGACGCGGGCGCCCGCTGCGGCCAGGTGCGCATCGAGCGCCGCGGCCGTGATCGGCTCGGGCAGCCCGTCCCAGCACAGTTGCCGCACCACATCGGGAGCGAGAAGGTTCTCCATCGGCAGGGTGTGGGTTTCGGTGATCTCTTTCAGCGCCGGACGCACCGCCTGCAGTCGTGCCGCGGCCTCCGGATTGCGCTGATCCCAGCGACTGACCGGTGGCAGGCCCGGCCCGGCCGTCTTGCGCGACGGGAGCTTGCTGTCGGGGATCTCGCGGGCCCGTTGCAGCGCCGACAGCCAGATCCCGGCCTGGCGTCGTTGCCGCGGACCGCCGAAGACCGGCAACTTGGTGAGTTCGGCGATGGACTCGGGGTTCACGGTCGCGGCGTTGACGATCGCGGTGTCGGGCAGGACGCGGCCGGGTGCGACATCCCGGCGCTGCGCCAATTCCTCACGCACGGTCCACAATTCGCGCACAGCAGCCAGTGCGCGGGTCGACTTGACGGTGTGGATGTTCGAGGTCTTGCGCCACCTGTCGGTGCGCGGCGGGGCGGGCGGCCGGGAGAGGATGTATGCGAATTCCTCGCGCGCCCAACCGTCTTTGCCGGCCGCGGCGAGCGCGGCGTCCATCGCATCACGCAGTTCGACGAGGACCTCGACGTCGAGTGCGGCATAGTTGAGCCACTCGTCGGGCAGGGGACGACGCGACCAGTCGGCCGCACCATGACCCTTGAGGAGCCCGAGCCCGAGGAACTCGGCCACCATCGCCGCCAGGTTGACCTTGGCCAGGCCCAGCAGGCGTCCGGCCAGTTCGGTGTCGTACAGCTCGACGCACTCGAAACCGAGTTCACGCAGGCACGGGAGGTCCTGGTCGGCGGCGTGCAGCACCCACTCCGGTCCGCGCAGAGCGTCGATCACCGGTGCCAGTGCGTCCGGATCGCCGATGGGGTCCAGCAGGAAGCTGCCCGACCCGTGTCGTTTGATTTGGATCAGATAGGCCCGTTGTGAGTAGCGGTAGCCCGATGCGCGTTCGGTGTCGATGGCGATCGGTCCGCTGCCCGCCGCGAGAGCTGCTGCGGCGTCTGCGAATTCGGCAGCCGTCGCGAGGACCGGGGGTACGCCGTCGGCCGGCTGGAGCAGTGGGGTGACCTCCGGTGTGGGGTCGTCGGGAGCCGGGTCGTCGGGCGCGGGATCGTTCACGTCGCGCCGAGTTCGGTCACCCCGACCGGTGGGAGACCGGCTGCGGAGGCGAGGACATCGCAGAACGCCTCGAGATGGCTCCCGAGCCCGTCCGCGCTGAGTGCGGTCCACGAGGCTCGCACCTCCAGTTGGTGTGCACGCGGCGGCCCGGCGATGTCGCCGTAACGGACCGACGTGGTGGAGGTGACGGTGCCACCGAGGGCGGTCACCTCGACGCGGTGCGCCGACCCCTCCGGTGTGGCGGTCGCGCCGACCGGTACGCCGAGCGCATCGCTGATCCAGCTCCAGGCCACCTCGGGCAGCAGGGGGTCCATGGCCAGTGCGGCCTCGACCTCGGCCTGTAGGAACGCGACGAGACGCATGGTGCCGTTCCAGGCATCCTGGCCCGCGGGGTCGAAGAGCAGGATGAGCCGCCCGAACGCGCTGCCCTGCGAATCGGTGGGCACCACGTCGAGGTCCTCGGGCGGACGCACCTCGGCGCCGACGGCGTAGCTGTAGGGCGCCAGGCGCTGCGGCGGGCGGATGGGTCCGACCTCGATCTCGCGGCGCACCCGGGCAGCATGCAGCGACTCCACCGCCGCGCGGAAATCAGCAGGCTCGTCCGGAGCTCCCGAAGAGGTCACCGTTCGACCGTAGGGCGGGCGCGCCCGGCCACGGCGGAGGCGCGCCGACACCACACGTGCGGGATCGGGGGGCATGGCAGAGTAAGCGGTGATGTCGAACGCAACTGGTACCCGGGTCCATAGGTCGCACCTGCCGCTCGTCGCCGCGGCCACCGGCGCGACCCCCTCACGCCGTCCGGTGTGGTTCATGCGGCAGGCCGGCCGGTCGCTGCCCGAATACCGGGCCATTCGCGCCGATCACGGCATGCTGGAGTCCTGCTTCGACGCGGAACTGGTCTGCGAGATCACGATGCAGCCCGTCCGCCGGCACGACGTCGACGCGGCGATCCTCTTCTCCGACATCGTGGTGCCGCTCAAGGCCGCAGGCATCGACCTCGACATCGTCGCCGGAACCGGACCGGTGATCGCCGAGCCGGTGCGCTCGCCCGACGCGGTGTCGCGCATACCGCGACTGGAGCCCGCTGCCGTCGGCTCGATCGCGCGGGCCATCGAACTCCTGCTCGGCGAACTGGGCGACGCCACGGCGCTGATCGGCTTCGCCGGTGCACCGTTCACCCTCGCCTCGTACCTCATCGAGGGCGGGCCGAGCCGCAACTACGAGCGGACCAAGGCGATGATGCACGGCGACCCGGAGACGTGGGGCGAACTCATGGCACGTCTCGCCGACATCACCATCGCGTTCCTGCGCGTCCAACTCGACGCGGGCGTCGACGCGATCCAGCTGTTCGACTCGTGGGCCGGCATGCTGTCGGCCGCCGACTATCAGCGTTTCGTGGCGCCGCACAGCGCCCGCGTGCTGGCCGAGGTCGCCGAATACGGGGTGCCGCGCATCCACTTCGGTGTGGGCACCGGTGAGCTCCTCGCCCCCATGGCGCATGTCGGCGCCGACGTCATCGGCGTCGATTGGCGCGTGCCGCTCGAGGAGGCCGTCCGCCGGGTGGGTCCGGGCAAGGCCGTGCAGGGCAACCTCGACCCGACACTCCTGTTCGCCGGCCAGGACGTGGTCGACAGTGAGGTTCGGCGGGTCGTCGCCGACGGCGACCGCGCGGTGGCGGCCGGGGCGATCGGGCACATCTTCAACCTCGGTCACGGCGTGCTGCCCGGCACAGACCCGGATGTGCTGACGCGGGCCGTCGAAGTGATCCACAGCCTCTGATGTCTCCGCGCGTCCGGATCGCGATCGTCGGCGGCGGGATCTCCGGCCTGACCGCCGCGTACCGCCTTCGTCGTGCGCTCGGGTCCGACGCCCACATCGACCTCGTCGAGGCATCCGGACGGCTGGGTGGTGTGCTGCACACCGCGACCGTCGGCGAGCGGGCCGTCGACGTCGGAGCCGAGGCGTTCATCGTCCGGCGTCCCGAGGCGCTCGACCTCGTCACCGAACTCGGCCTCGCCGACCGGATCGTCTCACCGACACCGCGGCGTCCCGCCGTGTGGTCGGGGGAGCGGTTGCATCCGCTGCCCGGTCCGGCATTGATGGGGATCCCGGCCGGCCCGGCGGTCGTCGAGGGTCTCGCCGACCCCGCCGACCTCGTTCGGATGGCCGACGAACCCGGACGGCCGTTGAGTTGGCAGGCCGGCGCCGACATGTCCGTCGGGGAGCTGGTCGCCGAGCGGTTCGGGCCCTCCGTCGTCGCTCGGAGCGTCGATCCGATGCTCGGCGGGGTGTACTCCAGTCTCGCCCGTGACATCGGGGTCCGTGAGGCGCTCCCGGCCCTCGCGACGAGTCTGGACGCGGGTACGCCGTCGCTCAGTGCCGCCGTCGACGCCCTCATCACCGCCGGCGCGGGTGCCTCCGGCCCCGTCTTCGGTGCGCTCGTGGGCGGCTACGCGGTCCTCCTCGACGCCCTGCGGACCGCGGCCGGTATCGATCCCCAGATGGCCGGTCCCGTCACCGATGTCACTCCGTCGGCAGACGGCTGGGTGCTCGGATCCGATGGTGCCGTGGATCGGCCTCCGTACGACGGGGTGATCCTGGCGGTGCCCGCCTGGCGGGCCGGCGACCTGCTGCACCGGTCCGTGCCGGAGCTGTCCGCTCCGCTGCGGGCGGTCCGGCGCGCCTCCTCCGTCGTGGTGTCGATCGCGCTTGCGCCGGGAACGGTGCTACCCGAACACTCCGGCGTGCTGGTGGGCACTGGAGAAGGATTGCGCGCCAAGGCTTTCACGTTCAGCTCGCAGAAGTGGGCCCACCTGTCCGACACCGGCCGGCCGGTGTCGGTCCGGGCGTCGTTCGGACGGTTCGGTGCGCCGGTTCCGGATGAGACCACCGAACCCGGGGTCGACGAGCGGTTGCGGCACGATGCGCTCGAGGATCTCGACGAGGTGTGCCGGGCCGCCGGCGTCCCGCCGGTGTCGTCGCGGGTCGTCGACGTGTATGTGCAGCGCTGGGACGAGGGACTGCCGGTCTATGCGCCCGGACACCTCGCCGCGATGGCGCAGGTGCTGAGTGTGCGGCCCCCGCGTCTTGCCCTGGCCGGGTCGTCGTACGCCGGGGTCGGGGTGCCGGCCTGCATCGGCCGGGCCGGTCGCGCGGTGGCCGAACTGCTCGACGATCTGGCGTGACCCGGCAGGGTTGACCTGCCTCGTCGTCGGGTGGGCTGCGGTGGCACGATGGCTTCCATGAGCCGCTTGGATTACGCAGAACTCAACTCGACGATTCGCTACCTGATGTTCTCGGTGTTCGCGGTCCGCCCCGGTGAACTGGGTGCCGATCGTGATCAGGCCAAATCGGATGCCGCGGACTTCTTCAAGTCGCTCGAGGACAGCGGCGTCGTGGTGCGCGGTGTCTACGACGTGTCCGGACTGCGCGCCGACGCCGACTTCATGATCTGGTGGCACGCCGAAGACGTCGAGCCGATCCAGGCCGCCTACGCCAGGTTCCGCCGCGAGACGGTTCTGGGACGCGCGTGCAACCCGGTGTGGAGCAACGTCGCGTTGCATCGCCCGGCCGAGTTCAACAAGAGCCACATCCCGGCGTTCCTCGCGGGCGAGGAAGCCGGCAACTACATCTGCGTGTACCCGTTCGTGCGGTCCTACGAGTGGTACCTGCTGCCCGATGAGGAGCGTCGCAAGATGCTCGCCGACCACGGCAAGGCGGCCCGTGCGTACAAGGACGTCCGCGCCAACACCGTGTCGTCGTTCGCGCTCGGCGACTATGAGTGGCTGCTGGCGTTCGAGGCGCCCGAACTGCACCGCATCGTCGATCTGATGCGTGACCTGCGCGCCACCGAGGCCCGGTTGCACGTCCGCGAGGAGACGCCGTTCTTCACCGGTCCGCGCGTCGAGGTGTCCGCGCTGATCGACGCGCTGCCCTGAGCCGGGGAGCGGACGCTAGTCGGCGGACTCCAGCTTGAGGCTGATGCTGTTGATGCAGTAGCGGAGGTCGGTGGGGGTGTCGTAACCCTCACCGGCGAAGACGTGACCGAGGTGGCTCTTGCAGTTCGCGCAGAGCACCTCGACACGCCGCATGCCGAGTGAGTTGTCCTCGACCTCGATGATCCTGTCACCGGCCAACGGGGAGAAGAACGACGGCCAGCCGCAATGCGATTCGAACTTCTGCTCGCTGCGGAACAACTCGGCGTCGCAGGCGCGGCACCGGTATACCCCGACCGTCTTGGTGTCGGTGTACTCGCCGGTGAACGGTGCTTCGGTGCCTGCCTGGCGCAGGACCCGGTATTCGGCGGGGGTCAGGCGCTGCTTCCACTGGTCGTCGGTCAGATCGGCGAGATTCTCGGCGTCGGTCGACGGGGTGCTGTCGGTCATGCCCTCCACGGTAGCGCGCCTGGCCGGACCGACTGTGTCAGCGCTGTTTCGACAGGCTGACCGCGTCCTCGGCGCCGGTGGCCGTGTCGGCGGAGGCGTCGATCCCGCCGGCGGGGACACGCGGCGCATCGGACTCCGGCCGGACCGGCGGCACCATGCCGGCCACCCCGTCGGACCGCATGTCGAGGTAGCGGAACAGCAGCGAGCAGAACACCGCGATCATCAGCAGCGACCAGCCCCACGTGACCTTGTTGTACTCGACCATCCAGCCGAACGCCGTCCATCGGTCGGAGTAGAAGCCGTCGAAGGTCATACAGCCGTAGACGCCGAGCCACGCAGGCCAGTTGCGCATCGGCGACCCGGGGAGCAATACCGTCATGAGCAGCGGGAACAGGAGCATCGAGTAGTAGCCCTGACCGAGTGAACCGACCAGGAACGTGGTGCACAGCAGGACTCCCGACGAGACCGCCAGCCACATCAGCTCGTTGGTCTTGCGGTAGTAGCGGTACAGGAACCACAGCGAGAACGCGGCCATCAGCACGAACGCCGCGCGCAGCAGCAGGATCAGCCACGGGGCGACACCGAAGTAGGCACCGTTGCCGGCGATCGAGCTGTTGTAGTAGTCACGCGCCTCCCCGAGGTACGGGACCGTCCGACTGATGAAGTCGTTCGCGTCGACCGAGAGGGGCCAGGCGACGACCGTCAAGACGACCGGGATGACGATGGCGAGGGCGAACACCCGCCACTGGCGGTTGAGCAGCGGCAGGAGCATCAGGGGCGCCAGCACCGGCTTGACGGCCAGGGTCAATCCCATCGGTACACCGGCCCACCAATCGTGCCGGTTGAGCATCAGCATGAGGAATGCGATCAGTCCCAGCAGTACGAACGAGTTGAAGTTCGTGAAGATCAGTGTGTGCGAGACGGTCTCGGTGCTGAAGAAGAAGAACAGGACCGTCGGCATGACCCACGAGTCGAGGGCGTAGCCGAACATCCGGGTGAGCAGGTAGGCGCAGATGAGAAGCGCGATGACGCTGACGGCGATGAAGGCCCAGCGGGCGCGCTCGTAGTCGATGATCGCCACCGGCGCCATCAGCAGGGTGCCCGACGGCGGGTAGAGGTAGTGCGGGTCGACGGTGGCGTAGTTCTCGCCGTAGACCGGCAGGTTGTTCAGGAAGTTGTAGGCGGCGGCGTACACCGGCTTGAAGTCGTCGGTGCGGTCACCGTTGACACCCAGGAACACCGAGCGGTGCACGACCATGAGCAGGCTGATCGGCCACAGGACCATCGGGATGATCCGTTGAGCACTCATCGGTGGATAGAGATACCTGTCGAGATTCGCCACCCGCGAACCGTACTACGCTCGCCGTCGAGCTCAGAACCCCGAGCGCGCCTCCGGCGTTGCTCAGGTCGGACAGCCGCGTTGGGTCGGGCCCTGCAGCGGGGCCCGGTCGACATACTCGGTGACCACCTCGGCGGCACAGACGCTTCGGCCCAGCACCGAGAACCCCAGTCCGTCCCAGGCGACCGTCACCGGTTCGGCGTCGGCGTTCATGAACAGCGGGACCAGGGCGGCGGCTCCCTCGCCGCCGTTGATCGGGTCGCGTGTCCCGTTGAGGATCAACGGGTCGGCCGGCAGCGACGTGGGCGGCCGGACCGGATTGCCCGAGGCCCAGCCGTTGCACCGGACGAGCGAGAGCGCGCTGTCGGCCCCGGTGAGAGGGTTCTGCTTCGACCACGCGTCCACGAGACCCGGCACCTCGTTCTGGCCGACCGGTCCGGTGACGTCGTTGCACCGGGAGACCAGGGCGCCGTCGGGAAGCCGGAGGGTGGCGGCGCGATCGGCGAGACGGACGAGCGCGGCGGTCTGCCCGCGGTCGGCGGCCGCGATCGCGTCGGCGAGGTCGAGGAGAGACTGCGGCCGGTCCGAGGCGAGGGCGAGGGTCGTCGTGATCGCGTTGAGCGCGGCGGTGTCCGACAGGGAGGGGAGCTCGCCTGCGCGCGCCTTGGCCAGCACACGGGTCATCGTCGCGACTCCGTTGGTGCCGAGGGCGCAGCCGCCCAGCGCCGAACAGCGCTGTGCGAAGCCCTGCAGCGCCACCTGGACGCCCCGCGCCTGTGACAGGGCGCGTTCGCGCGCGTTCGCGCCGAACGGCGTCGGGGTGTCCAGGATGATCCGCCCGGCGCGCCCGCCGTACAGGGAGGCGTAGGCGAGCACGACATCGGAACCCTCGCCGGCGCCGATGAGTCCGAGGTGTTCGACCCCCCAGCGCTGACGAAGGGACTCGAGATCTGCGGCGGCGTTCGTCGCCCCGAAACTCAGCTGGTACGGGGTGAGTGTCTCGGTACAGCCGTCGGACGCCGACGACGCTGCCGATGCGAGCCGGGAGATCCGCGCGTCGGTGGTCGTCCCTCGCTCGGTGAGGCCGTTGTTCGCGATCGTCTCGCGTTCGAGTCGGGTCATGCAGTCGATGTCGGTGCTGAGTGGGATCCCGCGATGGTCGACCGCGACCACCGGGTGCGATGCGAGGAGCGCCCGTCCCGGTCCGGCCGTCATGACCATCAGGGTTCGCGACGACGGCAGGTCCGAGCCGGAGGTGAGGACGAGCGGCGCGGCATCGGGTGGCGTCTCGGCCGTCCGGGCGCGGGTCACCGCGATCGAGACCGCTTCGCCGTCCGGCTTGTCGCGGTCGATGGGCGAGTCGTACTCGGCGCACTCGATGGTCACACCCTCCGGACGTGCCACCCCGTACCGTTCGGTCGTCTCGGCGGCACAGTCACTCCACGCCAGATCGGTCTTCGGCGCCGCGAGCGCCGGCACCGGCGGGGCGGTCGACGAGGACGGGGCAGGCCCCTGCTGGCCGCCGCCACCCGGGATCAGGTCCGGTCCGCGATCGGGGCCGACGGCACAGGAGGACAGGACGATCGCCGCGACCGCGCCGGCGACGACACCCGCGAGAGCCCTCGGACGGGTGCGTGGTCCTACGCCGACGGCCGGGGTGTGCGCTCTTGGCATGTCCGCGAGAGTAGTCAACGCCACCGCGAAGACGCCCCGGCCGGGTGCGGGGGCGCGTCGGGATGGGACCGGCGGGTCACCGGGTCGACGAGCGCCCGTGGCGGAGCCACCGGGTGAACACGAACCCGTCGTCGTCGGTGAGGATCGACGCCGGGCGCAGCGCGTGCAGGACGGCGGATGCTCCGCCGGACTCCGCGCCGCCGGTGGTCACGATGCGTCCGGCATCGCCGCCCACCAGGTGCGGGCTCGTGGTGAGGCAGAGTTCGTCCAGGGCGTCGGCGGCCACGAGGGAACCGAGCAGACGGGGTCCGCCCTCGCACAGCACGCGGGACCATCCGCGGTCGGTGCAGTGTTCGAGGATCGCCGACGTCGCGACGGTGTCGTCACCGCAGTCCACCAGTGTCGCGCCTGCGTCGATCAACGCGCGTCGACGACCCGCGGGGGCGTTCGTGCAGGTGAGGACGACCGTGTTCGGGTCGGCGACGGGCTCGAAGTCGGGTGGGATGGACAACGACCGAGACACCAGCGCCAGTGCCGGCGCGGGTGCCTGCCCCAGCGATTCGCGATGCGCGGCGAGCGCGTCGTCGGCCTGGGGCCGGCCGTACCCCTCGGTGGTCGCGGTACCGGCACCCACGAGGATGACGTCGGCCAGTCCGCGCAGCACGCGGAACAGGGCCTTGTCGCCGGGTCCGCCGAGTCCGCCGGATTTACCGTCGTAGGTGACCGCACCGTCGATCGACGACACCATGTTGGCGCGCACGAAGGGGGTGGCGGCGTTGGAACCCGACGCCGGGCGCGGTGGGTACCGGTACAGCTCGGCCAACCGGCCCAGCTCGTCGTCGGATGTGACCTGGGTCGCTTTCTGCAGGTGGAACATGTGTTCATCATTCCGCGGATGGCTACTCTCCACACATGGTGGCCCGACTCTGCGATCGCAACCCTGCGACCTCGCCCGACGCACTCATCGACGAGATGGTGCCCCCGTCGACGTTCGACGACGTGAGCTTCGACTCCTACATCCCGGACCCGAACGAGCCGTCGCAGGCCGAGGCGGTGGCCAAGGCGCGCGACTTCGTCGTGCGGGCGTCCAAGGCGCGCTCCGGGAAGAAGGGCCTCTTCTCGCGGAAGGCGCCGGCCCAGGGAGTCGGTCTCTACCTCGATGGCGGTTTCGGCGTGGGCAAGACCCACCTGCTGGCATCGATCTACCACTCGATGCCCGCGCCGAAGTCGTTCGCGACGTTCGTGGAGGTCACCCACGTGGTCGGTGCGCTCGGCTTCGTCAACGCGGTCGAGCGGCTCTCGCAGCACACGGTGCTGTGTATCGACGAGTTCGAACTCGACGACCCGGGCGACACCATGCTCGTCTCCCGCCTGCTCACCGAGCTCACCGCCAAGGGCGTCTCGATCGTCGCCACCTCGAACACGCTTCCCGGCCAGCTCGGCGAGGGCCGGTTCGCCGCCCAGGACTTCCTGCGGGAGATCCGCAAACTGTCCGCGGTGTTCGAGACCATCCGTGTCGACGGCCCCGACTACCGCCACCGTGACCTGCCGCCCGCGCCGGAGCCGCGAAGCGAGTCCGAACTGACCGAGATCGCCGAGTCCACCGAGGGGGCGACCCTCGACGACTTCGACGCCCTGTGCGATCACCTCAGCACGCTGCACCCGTCGAAGTACAAGGATCTCGTCGACGGCGTCTCCCTGGTCTGCATCTCGGGAGTGCACCCGGCCGAGGACCAGTCGGTGGCGCTGCGCCTGGTGGTGCTCGCCGACCGCCTGTACGACGCCCACATCCCGGTCACCGTCGCCGGCGCGAAGCTCGACGAGATCTTCACCGACGAGATGCTCGCCGGCGGCTATCGCAAGAAGTACCTGCGTGCCACGTCCCGCCTGCTCGCGCTCTCGCGGTTCGCGGAGTCGGCTGCCTGACAACGTAACCGGCAAACCCACCCCTTTTCCGTAAACCCAGCCGGTCCGAGCGCGGTGGGTTTACAGAAGAGGGGTGGGTTTGCGGGTGGGCGTCAGGGCATGAGTAGGGCGCGAGCTCACATGTGGCCGCACAAGAAAATCAACCGGCGGTCGACCACGCCGGCGGAACGCTGCGACTACGCAGTCGGCCGGAGCAACTGCAGACGACTGGTCATGCGGAAGGCATCGGGCCGGGAGGCCGTTGCGGCGGTGCAGAAGTCCGGCAAGGTGTGCGGCGAGGTGAAGGTGACGGCGATGTTCTCGTCGACCAGGATGTCCACCAGGTTGACGAACCTCTGCTGTGCCTCCTCGTCGGCGCCATCGAATGTCGGAACGTCGGTGATCGTCCAGCGGGGATACGTGCGAGCCCACGTCAGATACTCGATAGTCGACACCGGCGCGTCACACAGTTGCGCAAACGAGGCCTGCAGCCATCCGTCACGCGCGGAACGGACCTCGAAAGTTCGGCCGCGAACGGTGAGCCCGACTGTCTCGGCGGTCTCGGACAGGCGATTCGACGGCGGTGCTGTGATCCAGGTTCCCGCGGCGAAGCCGACGGAGTCCCCGCGGGGAGATGCGCGATAGTCGGTCTGCCCGTCCAGGTGATGGACGTCGAAATGGACTTTGATCATCGTGATCCCGGGCTCGAAGAGGTGATGCCAGATGGGGTTCGGCAGCAGATCATCCGGGGCGTAGTTCGACGTCGCCAGGACGGTGATCCGCCGGGCGAGTACATGGTCCAGCAGCCGGGTGAGGAGACGTGCATCCCCGGAGTCGTGCACGTGAAGCTCGTCGAAGTACAGCAACTCGCTGTTGCCGACGACATCGTCGATGCCCAGGCGTAGCGACTGTGGGTCGTTCCGATGCGCGTGTACGCGGCGATGGAGCTCCTCGAAGAAGCTGTGGAAGTGGACCCGCGTCTTCCTCCATGTCGGAGTGGCGTCGTAGAAGGCGTCGGCCAGCCACGTCTTGCCCCGGCCGGCCGATCCGTAGATGTAGAGTCCGCGCCGGCCCGACGAGCGTCGTGTTCGCCGGCGTCCCTCCGGAACGAGGTCGGCGAGCCGATCGACGAGCAGCCGTTGCTGGGTGTCCAGCACGATCCCGTCGTCGGCGGCCGAAGCGGAGATCGCGGTGATCACTTCCTGACGTACTGCGAACACACTGGAATGGTCACACGGAACGCGTGGTGCCTCGGCCGCGCGTGGCCGAAGTCACCAGGTCTCGTCGCGACACCCGATCGAGCCGCAGGATCAAAGCCGTTGCGTGAACACGTAATCGTGTTCGGTGCTCTCCCCGAGGGTGAAGGTCTTCACACCGACGCGTTCGAAACCCATCTTCGTGTAGAACCGCTGGGCGCGGGCGTTCAGCTGATTCACCCCCAGCCAGATGAGCGTGCTGCCGTGTGACCGTGCGCGTTCGATCGCGGTGCCCATGAGCAGATGCGACGGGGTCGCGCCCTGCCGCGAATGGTGGTCGCGCAGCACGTACATCTTGGACACCTCGCTCACCGGACGTTCGGTCACGACCGCGCAGACGTCGGGGTGTGCCGGTTCGGTGTGCATCACGAGCGCGTAGCCGAGGATCGGGCCGCCGACGCCGTCCCGCGCGACCAGGACATCGGCGCGCGGATCGGTGATGTGGGCACGAAAGTTGCTCTCCCGCAGGTTCGCCGCGACGAAGTCCTCGATGTCGGTCGGCGACGCATGCGGTGGGCACGCGAGCGGAAACGTGATGGCGGCGACCTCGGCGACACCCCCCGCCGCGGCGGGGTCGGTCACGACCTCGACGACGACCTCGGTCGTACCGGTGACATCGGGGCCGCTCACGACAGCGGGCGGGCCGGGTCGGCGGTCCAGGCGTTCATCGACCCGTCATAGACGGCGACGTCGTCCCGGCCGAGGGTGCGCAACGCGAATGCGGCTGCGGTGGCGGCGATCCCACCGCCGCAATAGGTGACCGGTCGCACCGACGGGTCGAGGGCGCCCGCGTCGTCGAACAGTCGGCGGAGCTCGTCGAGCGGCCGGAGCCGGCCGGCGTCGTCGACCAGTTCGGCGAACGGCACGTTGACACTGCCGGGGATGTGGCCGCCCGCGAACGATTCCCGGTCGAGTGCGTTCACCAGCAGGACGGACGGATCGCCGGTGGCGGCGGCGACCTCGTCGGTGGACACGATGCGCTCGGACCGGCGGCTCGGGGTGAATGTCGCTGCCGGACGGGTGACCTCGCCGGTCTCGACCGGCAGGTCGGCTGCGGTCCAGGCGCTGTATCCGCCGTCGAGGACGAGCACGTCGTCGAATCCCTCGAGTCCGAACTGCCACCACAGGCGGGTGGCCCAGATGCCGTTCACGGTGTCGTAGACGACGACGGTCGAGTCGTCGCCGATCCCCAGCCCGCCGATCGCCGTGGCGAACCGCGCCGAGTCGGCCGCGGCGAAGGGAGCTTCGCCGTCGGGATCGCTCAGATCGGCGATCTGGTCGGCGAACACCGCGCCGGGCAGGTGACCGGCCAGATAGGTGTCCCGGCCGGAGGCGACATGTGCGCCGTCGGCATCGAAGGTCAGGTGCACGGTGGCGTCGACGATGCGCAGGTTCTCGTCGTCGAGACGGGTGGCGAGGTCGGTGGCGGAGATGAGCGAGGTCATGACAGACACCGTAGTCCCGCCGTCATCGGAGGGGCTCGGTGGTGAAGTCGGCGAGCTCGACGCGGCGGGTCTTGTCCCAGTAGTCGACGATCCGCCACGGCAGGACGGCGACCACGCGTCCGTCGGGGTTGCGATACCAGTTGGTCATCGCCGGATGCGTCCACACCATCTGCGCGTGGGCGCGGTCGACGGCGTCGTTGTACTCCTCGGTGACGTCCCGCCGGACTTCCAGTGCGCCCAAGCGGTTCTCGATCATCGCGCGGATGGCGTCGCAGACGTAGCGCACCTGGTATTCGAGGATGCTGATGAAGCTGCCGCCGTGTCCCAGTGCGGTGTTCGGTCCGGTGAGGATGAACAGGTTCGGGAAATCGGGCGCGGTGATGCCGAGGTAGGCATACGCGTCGTGGTCACCCCACGCCTCGACCGTGTTCTGCCCACTGCGCCCCACGATGTCCATGGGGTAGAGGTAGCGATCGCTGTGGAACCCGGTCGCGAAGACGATGATGTCGAAGTCGTGCGCGGCGCCGGTGCCGTCGACGAGTCCCTGGGACGTGACCCGCTCGACGCCGTGCGGGACCAGTTCCACATTCGGCCTGCGCAACATGCGAAACCAGCCGTTGTCCAACAGCATCCGCTTACCGAAGGGCGGGTAGTCGGGAGTCGACAGTTCGATGAGGTCGTCGCGGTCGCCCAGTTCGGTGCGCAGGTAGCGCAGGTAGAACTCGCGGTGACCGTGGTTGACGGCGTTGATCGACGCGGTCGGCTCGGGCCACTCCGGGTCGACGCGCAGGGTCGAGTGGACCTTGTCGTTGAAGATCCACGACAGACGTGCGCGGTACCACTCCCGGTACCCGGGGAGATTGTCCATCAGCCAGTGCACGGCGTCGCCGACCGGTGCGAAGTAGTCGTCGTTCGGCGCGATCCACTGCGGTGAGCGCTGGAAGATCGTCAGCGACCCGACCCGATCGGCGATCGCCGGCCCGATCTGCATCGCGCTGGCGCCGGACCCGACGATCGCCACCCGCTTGCCGGTGAGGGCGTCGGGCTCGTCGAGTTCGTCGGGCCACTGGGCGGAATGGAAGATCGGACCGGTGAAGTCGGCCAGGCCCGAGAGCTGGGGGAGCTTGGGGCGGTTGAGGAGTCCGACCGCGCTCACCAGGATCCGGGCCGTGAGGGTGTCCTGACGGCCGTCGCGATCCCGGACGTGGACCGTCCAGCGCTGGGTGTCGGCGTCGTAGGTCGCCGAGATGACCTCGGTGCCGAAGCGGACGCGATCACGCACCGCGTGCCGGTCGGCGAAGGCCTGAAGGTAGCCCTGCACCTCGTCGCGTTTGCCGAAGTGCGTCGACCACGGGTGGTCGAAGGACGAGATGGAGTACAGGTAGCTCGGCGTGTCCACGCCCGCGCCGGGGTAGCGGTTCTCGTACCACGAGCCGCCGACCTCATCGTTCTTCTCCAGCACGGTGTGCTCGACGCCGGCTTCGGCGAGTTGCGTGGAGATCAGCATGCCGGCCACCCCGGCGCCGATCACCAGCGCGTCGATCGACGTGGCGAGATCGGCGGGCACGGTCGGCAGGTGTGTACCCCGTAGGTCGCCGCGGACGATCTCGGTCATCATCGGCGCGAATTCCGGGGCCACCTGCTCGCCCGCGGTGAACGACATCAGGGCGGCCACGAGTGTCTCGTCGGCGGGCGTGCGCGTCGGCTGCCCCCGGTCGTACCAGTCGTCGAGAGCCTCGACGACCGCCTCGCGGATCTCCTGCTGGATGTCCGCTGCGAGCCCGCCCGAGGAGTTGTCGTCCATGCCGCGGCTGCGGGTCGGCCGGTATCGGTCGGCCATCCACCGGCGGTCACCGGTCATCTCCACGAGAACGGCGAGCAGGGTCGGGATGTTGCCGGCCGCGACCGCCGCGCGGATGTCCGCGGTGCGCGGCCGGGTGTCCGAGGGCGAGGAAACGGATGTCATGACTAAAACTAACCACTGTTAGTACTTCGACGTCAATACCGGATCGATGCACTCCTCGCGGCTATTGACGTCGCGAATCGGGTGTGTAAGTGTGTGCTCAGTCATACTAACAACGGTTAGTGATCACGGAGGGTTGACATGGAACTCAGCGAAGCAATGCGCACCACGGGCACCTGCCGCTACTTCAGCGAGCGGCCCGTCGAGGACGAGGTGCTGTACCGGGCGTTCGACGACGCGCGATTCGGCCCGCAGGGCGGGAACCGTCAGCCCGTCCGCTGGGTGGTCGTCCGCGACGAGACGACGAAGAAAGCTCTCGCCGACCTCTACCTGCCGTTCTGGGAGGGTTACTACGCCGCGGTCGTCGAGGGTTCGAAGAAGGTCGGCGCGATCCCCAAGACCGTGGAGAGTGCCAACTACTTCGCCCACCACCTCGCCGAGGTGCCGGCGCTGATCGTGGTCTGTGCCGAGATGGACGGTCTGCATCCCACCGACCACGAACTGGGCAGGCTCAGCGTCGTCGGCGGGGCGTCGATCTACCCGAGTGTCCAGAACCTCACGCTCGCGCTCCGGCAACAGGGCGTGGCGACCGCACTGACGACCCTGCTCTGCGCCGCCGAGAACGAGGTGAAAGACCTGCTCGGCATCCCCGACGGCTACCTCACCGCAGCGCACATCGCCGTCGGCTACCCGCGCGACGACTTTCCCCGCAAGCTGACCCGGACCCCGGTCGAGGACATCACCTTCCTCGACCGCTTCGACAACCAGATGTTCGCGTGAGTGCCCCCGCCATGAACCCGACCACGCGCGCCCTGTCGCCCGCACAGACCTCGATGCTCGGCCGGGCCACCATCGGTGACCAGCTCCGACGACTGGCCCGGTCCCAGGGATCGACCCCGGCGATCGTGGCGTACGACGCACAGGGCGGACGGACGTCGACGTCCTACGCCGAGCTCGACGCGATGGCCAATCGCGTCGCGCATGTTCTGCTCGACCTCGGCGTCGGGCGAGGGGACCGGGTGGCGGTGATGAGCCGCAACCGCGTCGAAACGGTCGCCACCTACTACGGCGCATTGAAGGTCGGCGCCGCGTACTCCGGCGTGAGCCCGATGTTCCGCGAAGGCGAGGTCGCACAACAGCTCCGCCACCTGGAGCCGACGGTGCTGGTGGTCGAACAACCGCTGTCCGCGCTGGCCGGCCCCATCGCCGACAGTCTCGGCATCTCGGTCCTCGTCGTCGGCGACGCCGAGGGGAACTCGTGGAACTCCTTCGACGAGTCGGTGGCCGCGGCGGACGACTCCGAACCGGAGTGTGAGGTCGACGAACACGACCTCGCGATGATCGTCTACACCAGCGGGACCGAGTCGACACCCAAGGGCGTCGAGATCGCCCACCGCAACTACCTCATCTCCACCTCGCCCGCGTACACATGGGGACTTCGCTGCCGCAACGACGACGTGTGGCTCTACGTCATGCCCTTCCACACCATCGCCGGGATCGGTTCGCTGACGTCGCTGACGCTGCTGGGTGCCACCCTCGTCCTGCCGGCCGCGGTCGACCCGGCGACGGCGTTGCGGATGATCCGGGACGAGAAGATCTCCGTCCTGGCGCAGACGCCGACGTTCTTCATCGCACTGGCCAATCACCCCGATTTCGGCCCCGACACCGTGGGTACGGTGCGTCGCTGCCTGACCTACGGCGGCCAGGTGTCGCCGCACGCGGTCGACGCGTGGGCCGCGGCCACACCCGAGTCCGTCTGGGGCACATACTGGGGACAGTCCGAGCTGACCCAGCTCGGCTCGGTCGGCTGGTTCCGGCGGCTCGAAGACGTACCGGACCAGGACCCGACCTGGATCGGCAAGCCGGTCGGGCACCTGGAGGTCCGGGTCGTCGACGCCGACGGCAACGACGCCGAAGAGGGCGAGCTGCTCTGTCGCACACCGTCGGTCATGCTCGGTTACTTCAAGGACCCCGAGCGCACCGCGCAGGTCTTCGAGGGTGGCTGGGTGCACACCGGTGACATCGTCCGCATCGATGCGGAGGGCAACCTGTTCTTCCGCGACCGGCGCAAGGACATGATCAAGACCGGCGGGTTCAACGTCGCATCACAAGAGGTCGAGCGTGTCCTGCAGGCGCACCCCGACGTCGAGCGCGCCGCCGTCGTGGGGCTTCCGGACCCCTATTGGTCGGAGGCCGTCACCGGCTTCGTGGTCCTGCGCGCGGGTGCAGAGGTGAACGGCGACGACATCCGTGAGTACTGCCGCACCGACCTGGCAAAGTACAAGGTGCCCAAAGAGGTCCACGTCGTCGACGCACTGCCGACCGACGCCCAGGGCAAACTGCTCAAGCGCGAGTTGAGGAAGGCCTATGGAACCGGTCAGGGCTGAGGACGACGCCGTCTCGGCAGCCGACGATCAGCGGCAGCGAACAGATCGACGGCCACGCCGGCGCCGCGACGAGATCGTCGAGGCCGCCGCGGGATACTTCGCCGAACACGGATACTCCAACGCCGGGATGCGTGACATCGCGCAGGCGGTCGGCATGCGGGGCGCGAGCCTCTACAACCACTTCCAGTCCAAGGAGGAGATCCTCTACGCGATCGCCCTGCGGATGACCGAGGATCCGCAGCAGGACCTGTTGCTGCTCGACGGCGAAGGCGGTCCCGTCGAGCGGTTGACCAAGCTGATCGAGGCGCATGTCCGGCGATTGGCGCGACACCGGGTGGAACACCTTGTCGCCCTGCGGGAGCTGTCGGCGCTCACGCCCGAGCATCGCCGCGTGGTCACCGACTATCGCAAGTACTACCAGCGTCGGATCCGCGATGTCATCGATGCCGGCGCGCGGCTGGGCCTGTTCGAGGTTCGCGACCCGCACCAATCGGCGATCGCGGTGCTCGACCTGATGAACGGGATCAGCTGGTGGCTCAACGATTCCCACGACGTCGACCAGTTGGTGCGCGACTACGTCGACTTCACGATCGGTGGCGTTCTCCACCACCGTCCGGCGTCGTGAGCGGCCCGCTCGCCGGCGTGCGGGTGGTCGAGATGCCCGGCCTCGGGCCGACCCCGCACGCTTGCATGCTGCTCGCGGATCTCGGTGCCGACGTCATCCGGATCCGGCGCCCCGGCCCCGATCTGCCCGGGCCCGACGGTATCCCGGATGCCGACGCAGGTCTGTACCGGTCACGGTGCAGCGTCGACGCCGATGTGAAGGATCCCACCGACCTCGCGCGCATCCGCGAGTTGGTCCTGCGCGCCGATATTCTCGTCGAGGGTTTCCGGCCGGGTGTGATGGAGCGCCTCGGCCTCGGGCCCGAGATCTGCTCCGACGCTCCGCAACTCATCTACGCGCGGATGACCGGATGGGGCCAGAGCGGTGACCGCGCCGCCACTGCGGGACACGACATCAACTACCTGGCCGTCACCGGTGTGCTCGAGGCAATGGGTCCGGCCGGATCGCCACCGGTGCCGCCGCTGTCGCTCGTCGGCGATTTCGGTGGGGGATCGATGCTGCTCGTCGTCGGGGTGCTGGCCGCCCTGCACGACCGCACGCGTACCGGCCGCGGTCAGGTGATCGACGCCGCGATGGTCGACGGTGCCGGACTCCTCGCCGCGCTCCAATGGTCGTGGAAGACGGCCGGACGCTGGGGTTCTCGGGATCAGGGCAACCTGCTCGACGGGTCGGCACCGTTCTACGCCACGTATCGGTGCGCCGACGGCAGATTCGTCGCCGTCGGTGCGCTCGAGGAGAAGTTCTGGCGGAACCTCGTCGACACCCTCGGGGTGGGCGATCTGCCCGATCGGTGGGACCGGGCCTCGTGGCCGGTGATCGGCGCGGCACTGCAGGCCCGCTTCGGTACGCGCACGCGCGACGAGTGGGGGAGCGTCTTCGCGGACGTGGATGCCTGCGTCACACCGGTTCTCGACTTCGACGAGGCCGCCGTGGACCCGGTCGCGGTGCAGCGGGGCTCGTTCGTGCGCGTCGACGACGCGATCACCCCGGCGCCGGCACCCCGCTTTTCGCGGACCGTGTTGCCTGCTCCCTTCGCGCCGTCGGCGGCGTCGCTGGGGGAAATCGTGGGCGAGTGGTCGGCGTCGAGGTAGCGAATTCATGACAACGAAAAACCCCCGGGGCGGCCCGGGGGTTTTGTCGTGGTGCGCGATACAAGGATTGAACTTGTGACCTCTTCCGTGTCAGGGAAGCGCTCTCCCACTGAGCTAATCGCGCGGGTATCAAATTGTGTAGCGGTGGAGGTGGCGACGGGAATCGAACCCGTGTACACGGCTTTGCAGGCCGTTGCCTCACCACTCGGCCACACCACCAGATGCGAGTCGACTCGCGCCGAGCGGATGACGGGATTCGAACCCGCGACCCTCACCTTGGCAAGGTGATGCGCTACCAGCTGCGCTACATCCGCATGCCCACGAGCGATCTTGTGGATCTTGCTGCTCGCGGTGCGAAGAGAAACTTACGCGATGGTTTCCGAACTATCCAAATCGCCTGGTCAGAAGCGTGGGACAGAGTGAATCCCCAGCATGTGATTCACCAGGCGACCCGAAACTCCTCGCTGTGACGTGGCCCACCGTCGGAATTTGGGACTTCTGCGCAACCCGTGTAATCTTCTGGCTCGTGCACAGGCGCCCCTGGCATCGACAGTAGGCGCCCGACACGGTCCCGTGGCTCAGTGGAAGAGCGTCCCGTTCACACCGGGAAGGTCGCTGGTTCGATCCCAGCCGGGACCACCGGATCACAAGAGCCTCGCCGGATTCCGGCGAGGCTCTTGTCGTTGACCGGGTTCCGTGACATCCGAATCCGCCGGCGGGGAGGTCAGGGGGCTTCCGGCCGGCCTTCCTCGACCTCCGGCCACGACGAATGCTGCCGCAGATACCGGATCACGTCGTCGTTGATCGGGTCGCGCCCCGAATCGGGCCCGTCGCCGTGAACCTCGGCGTGCAGCCGTTCCATCCGTTGATCCAGTTCGTTCGCGGTGCGAGCCGCCGAGGCGAGCTCGGCGGACAGATGATCGGGGACGCGGCCGTCGTACTTGTAGAAGATCTTGTGCTCCAGCGACGCCCAGAAGTCCATCGCGACGGTTCGGATCTGGATCTCCACCACCACCTCGACGGGTCCGGTGGACAGGAAGACCGGGATCGCGACGATCGCGTGCAGACTCTTGTAGCCGTTGGGCTTGGGCGCGGCGATGTAGTCCTTGATCTCGATGACGCGGATGTCGTCGTGCGAGGTCAAGGTCTCCAGGATTCGATAGGTGTCGGCGATGAAGCTGCACGTGACGCGGATGCCCGCGATGTCGGTCAGCTGGGAGCGGATCGTGGGCAGGTCGGGGGCGATGCCCTTGCGCATGGCCTTGCGCAAGATGCTCTCCGGTGTCTTGACCCGCGAGGTCACGTGCTCGATGGGGTTGTAGTGATGCAGGTGAAGGAACTCGGTGCGCAGGATGGTGACCTTGGTCAGGATCTCGTCGACCGCGAACTGATGTTCCATCTGGAATCGGGTCATGTCGCCACGCAGTCGCGCCAGATCACCCAGGATCTCGCGGTCGGTCGGACTGTCGCTGTCTCCTGCGGTCATCGGTCCTCCACTTTCTCGCTCCGATGGACGCACAACCTGGCCATCGACCATCGACGATAGAAGCTCTCGCGATTTCGCCGCGTCTGGGCGAAACATCGGGCGTTCGACCGATCAGATGAACAGCCCCTTCACCTCGATTTTCGTCGCCATTCAGTGGATATGCTGCGGACTCACGTGGGCTGTCCACAGCGGACGGATTGTTCCTCGGCAGCGACCATGCCCTCTGTCCCCGCCCCGCCTACCGCTACGAGAACTTCTGAGGAGAACCGTAATGGCAAAGAAGAGCATCGCCGGATTTGCCGTGGCCGCAGCAGTCATCGGCGCATTGGCTGGTGTCGGCGAGGCGTCGGCGGCGCCGTCTTCGGTTCAACGCGAAGGCGGACCCTGTTACCAGCACGAGTACGGCATGGACTCTGCCGACGGCGCGCTGTACTGCTCCGCCGAAACGGCAGGATGGCGCAGTCACGCCGTGACCAGTGCGCCCAAGGTCCGACTCGGCACCCCCTGCCCCACGCTCGGTGCTCGCGCGATGGTGTACCAAACCGACGGCATCGCCACCTGCCGGCAGTCGAACAATGCCGGTTTGCGATGGCAGTGGTAGTTGCCGCACCGGCGTTCTGCGGGTGTAGCACGTCCGGTCGCGGTCAGTAGGGACTGCACCCCTGAACGAACACGGGCCGGTATGGCTGTCCCGCAACCGCATCGAGGTCGGCGAGAACCCGGGCCAGCACGACGACCGCGGCATCCGCTGACCGCTGCTGCGGCGCAGTCAGGAGCGCATGACCGTGCCGCATCGTCACCGTGGCGAGGATGCGCACCTGCCAGCCCGGCGCGTCGGCCGGCGGTGACTGGATGGCGTTCAGGACGCGGCAGGTCGACCGCTGCGCGAGCTTCTCGCCGGCGTTCCCGGTCGAAAGGTCGACCAGTGCCTCGGTCGCACGCTGTTGGTCTGGCCGGAGCGCGGCGTCGTCGGGGAGTGGCCACGGATCGATGTGTGGGCGTACGGGCTCGGACGGACTGTCGACGGCGATGCGAATCGGTGGCGCCGGCCCCTCGACCACGGGATCAAACGCGCCGGCGCGCGTCATCGCCGCCGGTTCGATGCCGCTGCCCGTGCAGGCGGCGATGGTCACTGCCAGAGTTGCCGCGGCCAGTGTGCCGAGTGCTTTCGGTGGCATGGTGTCGTCCCCAAGGTGATCTCGTCACCCACCGAGATCGACGGTAGTCCGGCCCGGGCCGCCGAGACCGGGCTGTCTGTCGAACAACCGACCTCGTCACGCGGCGTTTCGCGTGAGCGGGCTCACAATTGGGGCGTACTCTCGCCGCGTGGCCGCGAAGACTGCCGTCGATCTGCCGGAGTCGCCACGTGCTGTGCCCGCACCGATCCCGACGGCGGCGATCGTCGTCGCGGCCGTCGTCGCGCTCGGGGTGATCGCCTGGCACGTCGCGGCATTCCCCATCACCAACCCGTTCTACGGACTCTTCGAGAACGCCACCGATGTCCGTGTCTACCGCGCAGGCGCTGCCACGGTGCTCGACGCCGGACCGCTGTACGACGCCCCTGTCCTGTGGCGACTGCACTTCACCTATCCGCCGTTCGCCGCGGTGGCCTTCGTCCCGCTGGCCCTGCTCACCGAGACTGTCGCCAACATCGTGTGGTGGACAATCGGATTCGCGGCGCTCACCGGCGTCGTCGCGATGAGCCTCCGCAGCCTGAAATACCGCTTCGATACCCGCCTCGGCGCGTTCGCCGTGCTGATCGCGATCGCGTCCACCGCCCTCGAACCCATCCGCACGACCATCTGGCTCGGGCAGGTCAACCTCCTGGTGATGACGCTCATCCTGGTCGACCTGGTGTTCCTCGGGAAGAGTTCGCGGTGGCGCGGAGTCGCGATCGGGATCGCGGCCGGAATCAAACTGACACCGCTGTTCGCGGTCGTCTACCTGGTGGCGAGCCGGCAATGGCGCGCGGCCGGTACCGCGGTGGCGACCTTCGCGGCGACCGTGGCCATCGGATTCGTCGTCATCCCGGGCGATTCGTGGGCCTACTGGACCCGCCACCTGACCGAGACCGACCGTGTCGGCCGGGCTGATTCGCCCGCCAACCAGTCGATACGCGGCTCCGTGTCACAGTTGTTGGCCCACTTCGACATAGGACGATTCGCCGAGCGCGCGCCCGGCGGGCCCGTCTTCGTGGCGCCGACCTGGTTGTGGCTACCGCTCGCGGTGATCGTCGCCGGTCTCGGGCTGCTCGCCGCGGTGCTCGCCCATCGCGAGTCGCGCGACCTCCTGGCGGCGACGATCGTCGGGATGACGATGTGTGCGGTCTCGCCCTTCGCGTGGGGACACCACTGGGTCTGGTGCGTACCCCTCTTCATCGTCGGGCTCGACCTGGCCCTGCGGCGGGGGACGACGGCTCGTACGTGGTGGTACTGGCTCGCCCCGGCGGGCGTGGTGGGCCTGACGTTCACCTGGTGGCGGCACTGGTGGGACAGCGGGCCGTATCTGACGTCGGATCACGCGATCGCTCTGGGGCTGTTCATGATGCCGCGTGACCCACCTGGCTCCCTCGTCGGGGACGTGCTGGTCGTTCTCTACTCGGGGTGTTACCCGTTGCTGCTCGCGGTCACGGTGTCGGCGACCCTGGTCGACGCTGCGCGGACGCGGCACC
The DNA here is from genome assembly GCF_041103195.1 of Gordonia sp. ABKF26. Classification (NCBI taxonomy): domain Bacteria; kingdom Bacillati; phylum Actinomycetota; class Actinomycetes; order Mycobacteriales; family Gordoniaceae; genus Gordonia; species Gordonia sp. ABKF26. The sequence continues at coordinate 3,500,540 of NZ_JBGCVZ010000003.1, read as the reverse complement.
GGCGTCGTACGTCGACACTGCCGGCGCCGGAGGACGCTGCCTCGATCGCGTAGCCTGGACGTCACTTTTCCGGCACGTACGGCCGGGACGCACACCGGCCCCACACATCATCGGGCCGGACGAACAGGGTGGGAGACGATGCCGACACCGGGGGCGAGCGAGTCCGGAGTGAACGAGACCTCCACGCCGGACACCGCGCGGCGTGGATCGTCGACGTCGGACCGGGCCGATCGCGGGTCCCGCCGGCACCGGCTCCGGATCCTCGCGCGTCACCGTCGCTTCGCCGTACGCAGCAATCCGCGGTGGCACGGCATCTACCGCATCGCGGTCGGGACCATCGGCACGATCGTCCTGCTCTGCGGGATCGTCGCGATCCCGTACCCGGGCCCCGGATGGCTCATCGTGTTCCTCGGCCTCGGAATCCTGGCATCGGAGTTCGAGTGGGCCCACCGCCTGCTGAAGTTCGCGCGCGCCAAGTACGACGCCTGGATGGAGTGGATGGGCCGTCAGCACTGGTCGGTGCAGGCGATCTTCTGGCTCGGCACCTGCGCGATCGTCATCGCGACCCTCTGGGTGCTCGGTGCCCTGCACACCGTCGCCGGCTGGGTGGGTCTCGACTACGAGTGGCTGGCGAGCCCCGTCTTCGGCTGACCGCCGGCGCCACGAGGTAGGGGTGCACCCCGCGACGACCCGGCGCGGATACCATCAGAGTCGCAAACGTCCCGACCCGGACGCGTCTTCGCGTGTCCGCCCCGACCCTAGGAGCGCCCCCGTGCCCGACGACGTCCAGGTGACCAGCCCCGCCACGATCCGTGTGCCGGCTGGGACGACCGCGGGCACCGCACTGCGCGAGGCCGAGTTGCCCAACAAGGGGCCGGAGGCCGTCGTCGTCGTCCGCGACGCGGGCGGCGATCTGCGCGACCTGTCGTGGGCACCCGACGCCGACATCGATGTCGAACCGGTCGCCGCGAACACCGAGGCCGGCCGCAGCGTGATCCGGCATTCGACCGCACACGTTCTCGCGCAGGCGGTCCAGGAGCTGTTCCCCGAGGCCAAGCTCGGCATCGGCCCGCCGATCAAGGACGGCTTCTACTACGACTTCGACGTCGCCGAGCCCTTCACACCCGAGGACATCGCAGCCCTCGAGAAGAAGATGAAGCAGATCATCAAGTCGGGTCAGCGATTCTCGCGCCGGGTCTACGCGTCGAAGGACGAGGCCCGCGCCGAACTGGCCGGCGAGCCGTTCAAGCTCGAGCTCATCGACGACAAGGGTGCCGCCGACGACGCCGAGGTCATGGAGGTCGGTGGTGGCGAACTGTCGGTCTACGACAACCTCAATCCTCGTACGGGCGAACGGATCTGGTGCGATCTGTGCCGCGGGCCGCACGTCCCGACCACCAAATACATCGCGGCTTTCAAGCTGACCCGCAGCTCGGCGGCCTACTGGCGCGGCGATCAGGCCAACGCCGGTCTGCAGCGCGTGTACGGCACCGCGTGGGAGTCGGCGGAGGCCCAGGACGCGCATCTCGAGATGCTCGCGGAGGCCGAGAAGCGCGACCACCGCCGCCTGGGTTCCGAGCTGGACCTGTTCAGCTTCCCCGACGAGATCGGCTCGGGCCTGCCGGTCTTCCACCCCAAGGGCGGCATCATCCGCAAGGAGCTCGAGGACTACTCGCGACTCCGCCACTCGCAGGCCGGCTACGAGTTCGTCTACACCCCGCATGCGACGAAGGGCGAGCTGTTCAAGCGGTCGGGTCACCTCGACTGGTACGCCGACGGCATGTACCCGCCGATGCAGCTCGACGAGGAGGTCGACGCCGACGGCACCGTCCGCCGACCGGCCATCGACTACTACCTCAAGCCGATGAACTGCCCGATGCACAACCTGATCTTCAACTCGCGGGGCCGTTCGTATCGTGAGCTGCCGCTTCGCCTGTTCGAGTTCGGCACGGTGTACCGCTACGAGAAGTCCGGCGTCGTCCACGGCTTGACCCGTGCGCGCGGCTTCACCCAGGACGACGCCCACATCTACTGCACCCGGGAGCAGATGGGCGATGAGGTGCGGTCGCTGCTGCAGTTCGTGCTCGATCTGCTGCGCGACTACGGTCTCGACGACTTCTACCTGGAGCTGTCGACCCGCAATCCCGACAAGTCGATCGGCTCCGACGAGGCCTGGGAAGAGGCGACCGAGGTCCTGCGCGACGCCGCGTCGAGCTTCGGACTCGACCTCGTCGACGACCCCGGGGGCGCCGCGTTCTACGCGCCGAAGATCTCCGTGCAGGCCCGCGACGCCATCGGCCGGACGTGGCAGATGTCGACCATCCAGGTCGATCTGATGCTGCCGGACCGGTTCGAGATGGAGTACACCGGTTCCGACGGCGCCAAGCACCGCCCGGTGATGATCCACCGCGCCCTGTTCGGGTCGATCGAGCGGTTCTTCGGTGTACTCACCGAGCACTACGCGGGAGCGTTCCCGGCCTGGCTGTCCCCGGTCCAGGTGGTGGGCATCCCGGTCGCCGAGGCGTTCGTCGAGCACCTCCAGGGCGTCGTCGACGATCTGTTCGCCGCCGGCGTCCGCGCCGAGGTCGACTCGTCCGACGACCGGATGCAGAAGAAGATCCGCAACCACACCACCGGCAAGGTGCCGTTCATGTTGCTGGCCGGCGAGCGCGACGTCGAGGCAGGCGCGGTGAGCTTCCGCTTCCGCGACGGGACGCAGGTCAACGGCGTGCCGGTGGCCGACGCGGTGTCCGTCATCGTCGAGTGGGTCCGCAGCAGGCGCAACGAGTCGCCCACCAAGGAGCTGATCGAGATCGCCCTGGGCGACGTGGAGACGGTCGTGGTGGCGGGGGCGCTCGATGAGTGACGCCGCCTTCGGGGACGCGCCCGGCGAGATCCGGGACGAGGGGGTCGGCGTCGGCGATCGCCTGCAGCGGCTGTGGAGTCCGCACCGGATGACCTACATCGCCGACCCGCAACCGGCGGAGAAGACCGGACACCCGTTCCTCGACATCCCGACCATGTCCGACGAGGACGGTCTCATCGTGGCGCGCGGCGAGGCCGTCTACGCGGTGCTGAACCTCTATCCGTACAACCCGGGGCACACCATGGTGGTGCCGTACCGGCAGGTCGCCGACCTCGAGGACCTGACCGCGACGGAATCGGCCGAACTGATGTCGTTCACGCAGCGGATGATCCGGACCATCAAGTCGGTGTCGAATCCGAACGCCTTCAACGTGGGACTGAACCTCGGTTACGCCGCGGGCGGTTCGCTCTCCGAGCATCTCCACCAGCACATCGTGCCGCGGTGGATGGGCGACGCGAACTTCATCACGATCGTGGGCGAGACGAAGGTCATGCCACAGCTGCTGCGAGACACCCGCGGACTGCTGGCCGATGCCTGGCAGCGTCTGGGCGACTGACGTCCGCGGCGTGCGATCAGGTGAGGCGAGTCAGACGATGAGTGACCGGGACGCGCCGGCGCGCGGCGCGCGGCGAGATGGGGGAGGAACTCGGCGATGCTGAGCATTCTGGGTCGGGCGTCGGTCTCGAAGGTGACCCTCCCGATGGGTCGGGCGCTCCTGCGGACCGGGCTCACGCCGGACTCGGTGACGGTGATCGGCACGCTGGCCGGCGTCGCGGCCGCGCTCACCCTCTTCCCGATGGGACAGCTCTTCTGGGGCACGCTGGTCATCTGGCTGTTCGTGATGTTCGACATGCTCGACGGCGCGATGGCCCGTGCCCGCGGCGGTGGTACGCGCTTCGGTGCGGTCCTCGACGCGACATGCGACCGAGTCGCCGACGGCGCCATCTTCGCCGGCCTGGCGTGGTGGTGCGCCATCACCGAACCCCACGATCTGTTGCTCGTCGCGACCCTGATCTGTCTGGTGACCTCCCAGGTGATCTCCTATGCCAAGGCCCGCGCGGAGGCGAGCGGTCTCTACGGCGACGGCGGTCTCATCGAGCGGCCGGACCGGCTCATCATCGTGCTCGTCGGCACCGGGCTCACGGGCCTCGGGTTGTGGTGGGCCGTGCATGTGGCGATGTGGCTCCTCGCCGTCGCCAGCGTCATCACCGTCGGGCAGCGGATGTGGTCGATCGCCCAGTCGCCGGGCGCGCGGGACCTCATCCCGATCACGCCTGCACCCGAGGACACCGCATCCGAGGACGGCCCGACGGCCGGCCCGGACGGACCGACGCCACCCGTGGGAGAGCGATGACCGATCTCGGCGCACTGGCGGCCGACCTCGGGTACCGGGCGGGCTGGGCCGCGGTCCGATGGGCACCGGAGCGGGCGGCGCGGGCCGTGTTCGACCGCGCTGGGAACTTCGCCGGGCGCCGGTCCGGCGGTCCGGATCAGTTGCGGCGCAATCTCGCCCGTGTCCTCGGTGTCGAACCGGCGGAGGTGCCCGACGACCTCCTCGCCGACGCGATGCGGTCGTACGCGCGCTACTGGTGTGAGGCGTTCCGGCTGCCCGCGCAGGATCGCGCGACGGTGGCGCAGACCGCGGTGCTCCCCGACGCGGACCGGGCTCGTCTGGATGCCGCGCTGGCCCCCGGCAAGGGCGTGATCCTGGCCCTGCCGCACACCGGCAACTGGGACATGGCCGGAGTCTGGCTGGTCCAGCACTACGGCCGATTCGCGACCGTCGCCGAGCGACTCAAGCCGGAGACGCTGTTCGAGCGGTTCGTGGCCTACCGGGAGTCGCTCGGCTTCGAGATCTTCCCGCTCAGTGGCGGCGAGCAGCCGCCCTTCGGGCTGCTGGCCGACCGGCTGCGTGCCGGGGGCATCGTGTGCCTGCTCGGGGAGCGGGACATCGCCCGGCACGGGGTGCCGGTGACCTTCTTCGGCGAGCGAACCCGCATGCCGGCCGGGTCGGCGCGGCTGGCGATCGAGACCGGCGCGGCACTGTTGCCGGCCCATCACTGGTTCGAGGAGGCGCCGTACTCCCGCATGAGCCTCGGCGAGCCGATCGACGTCTCCGGCGGCATCGAATCCGCCACGCAGGCGCTGGCCGACGCCTTCGCGGACAACATCGCCGCGCATCCGGCGGATTGGCACATGCTGCAGCCGCTCTGGGAGGCGGACTGGACCGATCGGCAACGCAGTCGCGTGGAACGGGACGGGCCGCCGCGATGACCGGCCCGCACCATCAGGATTCGGGAACGACGACCAGGGGAGTGCCATGCGTATCGGGATGATCTGCCCCTACTCGTTCGATGTGCCCGGCGGGGTCCAGGCCCACGTCACCGAACTCGCCGACGTCTTCCTCGACCGCGGTCACGAGGTGAGTGTGCTCGCCCCGGCCGCCCGCGACACCGACCTGCCGGAGTACGTCGTCCGGGCGGGGCCGGCGCTGGCGATCCCGTACAACGGGTCGGTCTCCCGCGTGAATTTCAGTCCCAAGGGCTATCTCCGACTGCGACGCTGGGTCGCCGAGAACGGCTTCGACGTCCTGCACGTGCACGAACCGAATTCGCCGAGCATCTCGATGCTGTCGCTGATGGTGGCGTCCGGGCCGATCGTCACGACGTTCCACACAGCGACGTCGAAGTCGTTGTGGCTGAGTGTTTTCCAGGGAATCCTGCGGCCCTATCACGAACGGATCGCGGGCAAGATCGCCGTCTCCGAGCTCGCGCGCCGGTGGCAGATGGAATCGCTCGGCTCGGATGCCGTCGAGATCCCGAACGGCATCAACGTCGCGTCCTTCGCCGACGCGGAGCCCCTCGAGGGATATCCGCATCCCGGTGGGACGATCCTGTTCCTCGGTCGCTTCGACGAACCACGCAAGGGCATCGACGTGCTGATGCGCGCCCTGCCCGCGGTGGTGGAGAAGTTCCCGTATGTGCGGGTCCTCGTCGTCGGCGGCGGCAATCAGGCGGCGTTGCGCCGTCGGGCGGGCGCGCTCGCCGAGCATCTCGTGTTCCTCGGGCAGGTCGACGACGCGACCAAGGCGCGGGCGCTGGCTTCGGCCGACGTGTACTGCGCACCCAACCTCGGCGGCGAGAGCTTCGGCATCGTCCTGGTCGAGGCGATGGCGGCGGGTGCGGCGGTGATCGCCAGCTCGCTGAACGCTTTCCGCCGGGTCCTCGACGACGGCCGGGCGGGTCGGCTGGTCGAGACTGGTTCCCCCGATCAGCTCGCGGCGGGGCTCGTCGAGCTGCTGACCGATCCGGAAGCGCGCGCCGACCTCGTCGCCGCCGGCCGGATCCGCGCCGACAAATACGACTGGTCGCGGGTCGCCGATCAGATCCTCCGGGTCTACGACACCGTCACGGTGGGAGCCGGTCCGGTCGTGGTGTCGGACTGATGGCCACCTGGATCGTTCTCGGTGTGGTGGCCGTGCTGCTCGTGATGGGCTGGGCGTACCACACCGCGAACCGGCTCGACCGCCTCAACGTGCGGGTCGACCTCGCCCGTCAGGCGCTCGAGTCGAGTCTCGACCGTCGAGCGGTGGTCGTGCGTGCCGTCGCCGCCGAGATGATCGCGGGCGACGGTTCCGCGGGGTACCGCAAGCCCGTCGGCGACGACGTCGCCGCTCAGGCGCGCGAACTGGCGCTGCTGGCCGACCGGGCCGAGCGTGCGGCTCCGTCGGCGCGTGAGGACGCCGAGAACGCCGTGTCGGCGGCGCTGGCGCGCACCGACCCGAACCGTCGGTCCGCGGCGCTCGTCGTCGAGCTCGCCGATGCCGAGACGCGGGTGATGATGGCCCGTCGCTTCTACAACGACGCCGTCCGCGACACCAGGGCTCTCGCGCAGCGGCGGCCCGTCCGGTGGCTCCGGCTCGGCGGGCACGCCACGCCCCCGGAGTACTTCGAGATCATCGAGCGCGTCACCCCAGGCCAGGCTGACTGACCCTCGTCGGGGGCGATCGGCCGCTCACCTAGACTGGTGGGCGTACCGACGCCGCGATCGCGGCTGGTCGAGACTGCGACACGAGGAGATCTTCAGTGAGTCACAACGGCGCGACCGTTCCCGAGGTCGGCCAGGGCACGGCCCGGGTCAAGCGTGGCATGGCAGAAATGCTCAAGGGCGGCGTGATCATGGATGTCGTGACCCCCGAGCAGGCGAAGATCGCCGAGGACGCCGGCGCGGTCGCGGTCATGGCCCTCGAGCGGGTGCCCGCCGACATCCGCGCCCAGGGTGGCGTGTCGCGGATGAGCGACCCGGACATGATCGACGGCATCATCGCCGCGGTCTCGATCCCGGTGATGGCCAAGGCCCGCATCGGTCACTTCGTCGAGGCGCAGGTCCTGCAGAGCCTGGGCGTGGATTACGTCGACGAGTCCGAGGTCCTGACCCCGGCCGACTACAGCAACCACATCGACAAGTGGGCGTTCACCGTGCCGTTCGTGTGCGGTGCGACCAATCTCGGTGAGGCCCTGCGCCGCATCACCGAAGGCGCGGCGATGATCCGCTCGAAGGGCGAGGCGGGCACCGGCGATGTGTCCAACGCGACCACGCACATGCGTCAGATCCGCGATCAGATCCGTCGGCTGACGTCGCTGCCGAAGGACGAGTTGTACGTCGCGGCAAAGGAATTGCAGGCGCCCTACGATCTCGTGGCCGAGGTTGCCGAGGCAGGCAAGCTGCCGGTCACGCTGTTCACCGCCGGCGGCATCGCCACCCCGGCCGACGCCGCGATGATGATGCAGCTCGGCGCCGAGGGCGTGTTCGTGGGATCGGGGATCTTCAAGTCGGGCAACCCGGCACAGCGCGCCGCGGCCATCGTGCAGGCGACCACCTTCCACGACGACCCCGACGTGCTGGCGAAGGTCTCGCGCGGTCTGGGCGAGGCGATGGTCGGCATCAACGTCGACGACATCCCGCAGCCGCACCGCCTCGCCGAGCGCGGCTGGTGACCGGTTCGACCGAATCGTAGGTGGTCAGACGGACCGCCGTCCGCCGCGGAGCACCCGCCCAACACGCCCGAGACCGAACAGTCGACAGGCGTAGCGGGTCAAGGGCTCCGCGGCGGTAGTATCTGCTGATCATGGATGCGGCGACCATCGTTCGAGACGCTTCGGTCTCGGGCACACACATCGTGGGTGAATTGCGGCTCGAGTGGTCTGCCGCGTGCAACGTCGGACGAGTCCGCGAGACAAACGAGGACGCTGCGCTCGCGCTGCCGGGGATGTACCTGCTCGCCGACGGCATGGGCGGTCACGACAGCGGGGAGCTGGCCAGCGAGGCAGCGCTTCTCACCCTGTCGGAGGCCACCAGCGCGGGGGAGCTCAAGGCCACCCAGCTGCAGCTCGATGATCTGCTGCTCGCCGCCCAGCGTCGGATCGGGGAGATCGACACCGAGACCGAGCGTCGCGCGGGCACCACCGCGACCGGCGTCGTGCTCGTCACGCACGAGCAGAGCCCCCACTGGCTCGTGCTCAACATCGGCGACTCGCGGACCTACCGATTCCAGAACGGGTCGCTCAACCAACTCACCACCGACCACTCCCAGGTCCAGGAATTCATCGACGCCGGCTTCCTCACCCCCGAGCAGGCCCGCACCGACCCGCGTCGCAACGTGATCACCCGTGCGTTGGGCGCCGGCATGGTCGACCCGGTGGCCGACTACTCGAGCACCCCGGCTTTCCCGGGTGACGTGCTGCTGCTGTGCACCGACGGCCTGACCGGTGAACTGCCCGACGAAGAGATCGGCGACATTCTGCGCAACGCCGCGGATTCCCAACAGGCTGCCGAGCGGCTCGTCGACGCCGCGCTGGCACTCGGCGCGCACGACAATGTCACCGTGATCGTCGTGTCCGTCCACGAGTCGGTGCCGACCCTGACGATGCCCGCGCTCGACGGTTCGGCGCAGGGAGAGGCAGCCGGACAGGCTCCGGCACCCGACCCGAGCTGATCGGAGAGCAGATGACCACGGGGCAGGATCGAGCCGCGACCCCCGCAGAACCCGGCGACGCCGCGCTCGATACCGGGGCAACCTACGTCGAGTACTGCGGCGAACGCATCGCCCTCGACGCCGATCGCCGATTCTTCATCGGTCGGGAAGCCGATCTGTCGATCGACGACAATCCCTACCTCCATCGTCGATTCCTGGTCATCCACAACGAGAACGGGCTGTGGTGGCTGACCAATCTGGGTACGCACCTGTCGGCCAGCGTGTCGGCGGGCGATGTCGGGTTCTCCGCGACGTTGGGTCCCGGCGCGCGGATGCCGCTCGTCTTCGGCGAGACGACCATCGTGTTCACCGCGGGCCCCACCACCTATGAACTGAGCCTGTTCGCCCGCGCGCCGCAGGTGAAGTCCGTGACCCGCCCGGAGTACAGCGGCGGTCACACCACCCAGGGCGTGCCGACGCTCACCGAGAGCCAGAAACTGCTCATCATCGTGCTGGCCGAGGAGATCCTCCGACGCGAGGGGACAGGGTCGAGTGCCATCCCGTCGTCGGCGCAGGCGGCCCGACGGCTGGGCTGGCCGCTCACCAAGTTCAACCGCAAGCTCGACAACGTCTGCGACAAACTCGACCAGCTCGGCGTGAGCGGAATGCGCGGCGGCGGAGGCAAACTCGCCAGCAATCGCCGGACCAAACTCGTGGAATACGCGGTGTCGTCGCGCATCGTCACCCGCGAGGACCTCCCGCTCATCGACGCCGAGGCGGCACGGAACGCCGAGGGCTGAGGTCGACTCTCCTTTGCACGCTGTTGACCTGCGGTTTCACCGTGGGTAGTTCTCCCCACGGGTAGGGGAGTTCTCCCCATCGACCAGCGGGCCATCAGCCCATAATCTTCATTTCATCGCCGGGAAGACCCGGAAGACCACCGGTTCGAATGAGTGAAGAGGAAGCACACATGACTGCGATCGCCCACCAGGCTCCCCAGCACCTGCGCTCGGTCAGCGCTCGTCGCGATGCGGAGGCCATCGCCCGCCGGAAGGAAGCCCTGGCGCGTCTCGCGGCCCGCCGGATGCCGTTGCCCGGCCACCAGATCCAGACGTCGCGTGCGGGTCAGCCGCTGGGTCTGGGACATCGACCGGGCCACCCCCACCTGCACCGGGCGGTCGCCGTGTCCGCCACCACCGACATCCCCGAGGTCGCCGCGGCACCGGCCGTCGACCGGGCGAAGCCCAACCTCACCTCACGCGAGGTCGAGGTGCTGCGCACCTGGATGCTCGTCGACTCCAAACCTGCTGTGGCACAGGAGCTCTACATCTCGCTCGGCACGGTCAACACCCACCTCACCCGTATCCGGGCCAAGTACGCCGAGATCGGCCGTCCGGCCCCGACCAAGGCGTCGCTGGTCGCCCGCGCCATCCAGGACGGGATCATGACGCTCGACGAGCTCTGATCGCGGAACGCCTGGCCGGCGGGCAGGGGAGTGTCCACCGGTCCGGTGCGCGATACTGGTCTGCGTGGCAGCCATCGAGGACATACTCCAGGTCGAGCAGATCGACAACGACATCTACCGTGGCGGTGCCTTCCCGAGTCGCCTGCAGCGCACTTTCGGCGGTCAGGTCGCAGGCCAGGCCCTGATGTCGGCGACCCGGACGGTGTCCGAGGAGTTCGACGTCCACTCGTTGCACGGCTACTTCCTTCGCCCCGGCGATCCGGACCGCCCGGCGGTGTTCCTCGTCGACCGCATCCGGGATGGACGATCCTTCGTGACCAGGCGGGTGACCGGAGTCCAGAACGGTGAGGCCATCTTCACCATGTCGGCGTCGTTTCACGTCCGCACCGACGAGGGCTACGAGCACCAGGACCGGATGCCGCCGGCGCCGCGCCCGGATGAGCTCGCCGACCGATCCGAGGAACTGAGTGAGAGCGAGCGCGCGGTCTTCCAGGAGTGGCGCAACTTCGACCTCCGCATCGTCCCGGCCGACAAGCTGGTCACGTCGCCCTATTTCGCTGCCCAGCAACGGGTGTGGTTCCGTTACCGACATCCGCTGCCCGATGACACGGTGTTCCACGTCGGCACGCTCGCCTACATGAGCGACATGACCCTGATCGGTTCGTCGCGCGTGCCGCATCCGGACTCCAAGCCGCAGGTGGCCTCCCTCGACCACGCCATGTGGTTCATGCGGCCCTTCCGCGCCGACGACTGGCTCCTCTACGACCAGACCTCGCCGTCGGCGGGAGCCGGACGTTCCCTCACCCAAGGGCGGATCTTCGACCTACAGGGACGACTCGTGGCCGCGGTCACCCAGGAGGGCCTGACCCGCACCGGGCGGCGCGACCCCGCCCGGACCGATCGGTGACCGCGACGAACCGGCCGCGTATCGGGGTCCTCGCGCTGCAGGGTGACGTCCGCGAGCACGTCCACGCGCTCGAGGCCAGCGGTGCCGACGCCATCGCCGTTCGTCGTCCGGCCGAGCTCGACGAGATCGACGGGATCGTCATTCCGGGCGGCGAGTCGACCACGATGAGCAAATTGCTCGGCATCTTCGACCTGTTCGACCCGCTCGCGGAGAAGCTGTCCGACGGGCTCCCGGCCTACGGGTCGTGCGCCGGCATGATCATGCTCGCATCCACGATCCTCGACACCCGACCGGACGCGCGGCACCTCGATGCCCTCGATGTGACGGTGCGCCGCAACGCATTCGGCCGCCAGGTCGAGAGCTTCGAGACCGATCTCGACTTCACCGGGATCACCGACGTCGAGGGTGCTGCGCCGATGCGCGCGGTGTTCATCCGCGCGCCGTGGGTGGAGACGATCGCCCCCGAGGTCGAGGTGCTGGCGCGCGTGCCCGACGGTCCGGCGGCCGGGCGGATCGTCGCGGTCCGTCAGGGAAACGTCCTCGCGACGTCGTTTCACCCAGAGGTGACCGGCGACCGGCGCGTACATGAATACTTCGTGGAGATGGTGCGTCGGTAAGATCGTGCCGAACCAGAGGTAGACCATGAGCCCGGCACGCCGGGCGCAACCAACAGGGCGCACAACAAGTTGGGCGGCCGAACAGAGGCAGGAGTGCGCCGGATGCGGGCTGCGGCCCGCCGCACGTGCCGGCGCCGGGAAAGGAATCGACGGACATGAGCGGCCACTCCAAATGGGCCACCACCAAGCACAAGAAGGCGGCCATCGACGCCAAGCGCGGCAAAATGTTCGCCAAGCTCATCAAGAACATCGAGGTGGCGGCACGGACAGGCGGCGGCGACCCGGCGGGCAACCCCACGCTGTTCGACGCCATCCAGAAGGCGAAGAAGTCGTCGGTCCCCAACGACAACATCGAGCGCGCGCGCAAGCGCGGCGGTGGCGAAGAGGCCGGCGGCGCCGACTGGCAGACCATCATGTACGAGGGCTACGGACCCAACGGCGTGGCCGTGCTCATCGAGTGCCTCACCGACAACCGCAACCGCGCGGCGGGCGAGGTCCGGACCGCGATGACGCGCAACGGCGGCAACATGGCCGACCCGGGCTCGGTGTCCTACCTGTTCACCCGCAAGGGCGTGGTGACGCTCGAGAAGAACGGGCAGAGCGAGGACGACGTGCTGATGGCTGTGCTCGACGCCGGTGCCGAAGAGGTCACCGATCTGGGTGAGTCCTTCGAGATCGTCAGCGAGCCAAGCGATCTGATCGCAGTCCGCAGCGCCCTGCAGGAGGCCGGGATCGACTATGACTCCGCCGAGGCGAGCTTCCGGGCGTCGGTCGAGGTGGCCGTGGACGCCGACGGCGCCCGCAAGGTGTTCAAGCTGATCGACGCGCTCGAGGACTCCGACGACGTCCAGAACGTCTACAGCAACGTCGACATCAGCGACGACGTCCTCGCCGAACTCGAGAACGACTGACCTCAGGACTCGGCCCGGTGTGTTGATCACCGGCGTTGTCCACCCGTCCCGATAGGATCTCGAACAGTTGTTCGCAACTGTCCGCGAGGCCTGGGAGGGTACGAGTGCGCGTCATGGGTGTCGATCCGGGTCTGACCCGGTGCGGTATCGCGCTGGTCGAGTCGGGGCGTGGGAGGTCGGTGACGGCGCTCGACGTCGACGTGGTGCGCACCCCGAGCGACATGGACCTCGCCGAGCGGTTGCTCGCCATCTACACCTCGGCGTGTCACTGGCTCGACGTCCACCAGCCCGACGTGGTCGCCATCGAACGCGTCTTCGCCCAGAACCAGGTGTCCACCGCGATGGGGACCGCGCAGGCCGGTGGCGTCATCGCGCTCGCCGCGTCGCAGCGCGATGTCCCGGTCCGCTTCCACACCCCCTCGGAGGTGAAGGCGGCCGTGACCGGCAGCGGGCGCGCCGACAAGGCGCAGGTGACCGCGATGGTCACCCGGATTCTCGGCATGCAGACCAAACCGCGTCCCGCCGACGCGGCCGACGCGCTCGCGCTGGCGATCTGTCACTGCTGGCGCGGACCGATGATGGAACGGATGGCCGCCGCGCAGAAGCAGGCCGACGCCGCCGCGGCCCGTCACCGCGCGCGGGTGGCCCAGGCACGAGAGGGGAGTCGCGCATGATCGCGTCAGTTCGCGGACCGGTGTTGGAGATCGCTCTCGACCATGCCGTGATCGATTGCGGGGGAGTGGGTTACCGCGTGCTCGCCACACCCGCGACGCTGTCCCGGCTTCGCCGGGGCGACGAGGCGACGCTGCTGACCTCGATGATCGTCCGCGAGGACTCGATGACGCTCTACGGCTTCACCGAGCCGGACGCCCGCGCCCTCTTCGCTCTGCTGCAGACGGTGACCGGTGTCGGCCCACGACTGGCGATGGCCACCCTCGCGGTGCTCGAACCGGATGCGCTGCGGCGAGCACTCGCGGAGTCCGACACCAAGGCCCTCACGTCCGTGCCCGGCATCGGCAAGCGGGTGGCCGAACGGCTCTGTGTCGAACTCCGGGACAAGGTCGACCGGCCCACCGGCGAGCCCGCGAGCGGTGTGACCGTCGTCGGCGGCATCCGAGAGCAGGTCGCCGAGGCCCTCGTCGGGCTGGGATTCACCGCGGGCCCCGCCGAGAAGGCGGTCACCGCGGTCCTCGCCGAACACCCCGGCGCCGATGCGTCGACGGCGCTCCGGCACTCGTTGTCGCTGCTGGGGAAGGCGTCCTAGATGTTCGACGACACCGATGACGTCGACGACCGGGACGTGAGCGCGACCCCGGTTCGCTCCGACGGCGATCTCGACGCGGGTCTGCGCCCGAAGTCGCTCGCCGACTTCATCGGGCAGCCGCGGGTCTGCGAGCAGCTCGAACTCGTTCTGCACGGTGCCAAGGGGCGTGGCGGCACACCCGACCACATTTTGCTGTCGGGTCCGCCAGGGCTCGGCAAGACGTCGCTCGCGATGATCATCGCCTCGGAGATGGGGGCCGCCATCCGGGTGACCTCGGGGCCGGCCCTGGAGCGCGCCGGCGACCTCGCGGCCATGCTGTCCAACCTCGTCGAGGGCGATGTGCTGTTCATCGACGAGATCCATCGCATCGCGCGTCCGGCCGAGGAGATGCTGTACCTCGCGATGGAAGACTTTCGCGTCGACGTCGTGGTCGGCAAAGGACCCGGTGCGACCTCGATCCCGCTCGACGTCGCGCCGTTCACGCTGGTCGGGGCGACGACCCGGTCCGGTTCGCTCACCGGGCCGCTGCGCGACCGGTTCGGATTCACCGCCCACATGGAGTTCTACGAACCCGACGAGCTCGTCCGGGTGCTTCATCGGTCGGCCGGGATTCTGGGCATGGAACTCCGCGGCGACGCCTCCGGCGAGATCGCTCGCCGCTCGCGGGGCACGCCCCGTATCGCGAACAGGCTGCTACGCCGGGTCCGTGACTACGCCGAGGTGCGCGGCGACGGCTCGATCACCGTGGACGTCGCCCGCGCGGCGCTCGCGGTCTACGACGTCGACGAACTCGGTTTCGACCGGCTCGACCGAGCCGTGCTCGACGCCCTGATCCGTGCCTTCGGCGGCGGACCGGTCGGCGTGTCGACGCTGGCCGTGGCGGTCGGCGAGGAGCCGGCCACCGTCGAGGAGGTCTGCGAACCGTTCCTGGTGCGCGCCGGGATGATCGCCCGGACGCCCCGCGGGCGGGTCGCCACCGCCGCCGCCTGGCATCACCTCGGTCTCACCCCACCGGCGGGTGCGATGAACGCCACCTTCGGCGTGCGTCCGCGCGACGTCGGCGCGGAGACGTTGTTCGACGACCTCTGACCACACCGGCACCACCTGCGGGGATGACCTCCGCGCAAGACGTGGCACACTGTGTGGAGCACAGCTGAGCTGATGCTGCCCGGATCACCTCCGGACAGGCCGCTCGCTCACGCCGTACATCCCGATACCCAAAGGACTGACTCGCACTCATGGACGCTCTGCTCTTCCCGCTCCTGCTCGCCCTGCTGGCCGGCTTCATGTTCCTGTCGATGCGGAAGCAGAAGAAGCGTGTGGCCGAGATGCAGGAGATGCAGAACTCGGTGTCCACCGGAACCCGCGTCCAGCTGACCTCCGGCCTCTTCGGCACCGTGATCGATGCGAGTTCGCCCGACGTCGTCGACGTCGAGATCGCGACCGGCGTGGTCACCCGCTGGAACCGGCTCGCGGTCATGCGCGTGGTCCCGACCGACGAGGCCGCCGCCACCTATGCGGGTCACGTCGCCCCGGACATCCCGGCCGACGACTACGACGACGTCGACTCGGTCAGCCTGGACAAGCCTGCCGCCGACGACGCGCGCGACACCGACAAGTAAGCCGAATCCGCGCCGCGTCGATTCTGCGACGCGGCGCGCCCACCTGCCCGCACGGCCGCGTCGTACGCGGCTCCGGCGGGACCTGGCCGCGGGCCGGTGGTGGGTCGTGCCGGTCGTGATGCCCGTCGGCCGGTTGACGCTCTCAAGGAGACCTGAACAGCTGTGACAACTCCCTCTCGGACTTCGGGGAAGGGCCGGACTGCAGGGAAGCGGTCGCGACCGGCTCGAGAGATCCCGCCGTGGCGCCCGCTCGTGGCCTTCATCGGCCTGCTCGCGGTCGTGTACGGCCTGATCTTCTTCACCGGACCCCAGACCATCGAACCGAAACTCGGCATCGATCTGCAGGGCGGTACGCGGGTCACGCTGACCGCGCGGACCGAAGACGGGCAGGCGGCGACCCGAGAGCAGCTCGACCAGGCGAAGCAGATCATCGAGCAGCGTGTGAACGGCCTCGGTGTCTCCGGTTCCGAGGTCGTCGTCAGCGGCGACAACCTGATCATCACGGTTCCCGGCCAAGACGGTGCGCAGGCCAAGTCGCTGGGCCAGACGGCGCGCCTGTACGTCCGGCCGGTGGTCGGGCAGCCGGCCATGGCGACCCCGCAACCCCCGAAGCCCGAGAGTGCCGACGACCAGGCCGACGCCCTGCCCACCGAGGCCGCGGCCGCCGCGATCGACGAGCAGCGCAGACTGCGCCAGGCGCCGGCGAACGCGACCCCGCAGCAGCTCGAGGCACTGCAGCAGCAGATGGCGAAGATGGACTGCTCGCCGACGGCGAACGATCCGCTGCTGGGCAACGATCGCCCCGACCAGTACCTCGTGGCCTGTTCGACCGACGGCTCGGAGGTCTACCTCCTGGGCCCGGAGATCATCGACGGTCGCGACATCAAGAACGCCAACGCCGGTACCGATCCGCAGACCGGCGAATGGGTGGTGACCCTGGAATTCGAGGGTGAGGCCGCCAACTTCTGGCCTCGGTACACCGCCGAACAGGCACCCAACCGGACCCAGACCGCGTTCACGCTCGACTCGCGCGTCGTCTCGGCACCGGCGATCAACGAGCCCATCCCGGGTGGTCAGACGCGGATCAGCGGCGGTAGCGCCAGCCCGTTCACCGAATCGTCGTCGAACGAGCTCGCGAACGTGCTGAAGTACGGCTCGCTGCCGCTCTCGTTCACCGCGTCGGACGCCGAGACGATCTCGGCGACACTGGGTCTCGCCTCGCTGCAGGCGGGCCTCATCGCCGGACTGGTCGGCCTGATCGCGGTCTTCATCTACGCCCTGGCCTACTACCGAATGCTCGGCATCCTCACGGTGCTGTCGCTGGTCCTGGCCGGCGCCATGGTCTACGGCATCATCGTCCTGCTCGGCCGCTGGATCGGATTCACACTCGACCTGGCCGGTATCGCGGGTCTGATCATCGGTATCGGTATGACCGCCGACTCCTTCGTCGTCTACTTCGAGCGAATAAAGGACGAGATGCGCGAGGGGCGCAGCTTCCGGTCCGCGGTGCCCCGCGGCTGGGCGAGCGCGCGCCGCACCATCTGGTCCGGCAACGCGGTGAGCTTCATCGCCGCCGCCGTCATCTACGTCCTGGCGATCGGCGAGGTCCGCGGCTTCGCGTTCACGCTGGGTCTCACCACGATCCTCGATGTCATGGTCGTGTTCCTGGTCACCCACCCGCTGGTCGTCTACGCGAGCCGCTCGACGTTCCTGTCGAAACCGAGCGTCAACGGCCTCGGAGCGATCAGCGAGGTCGCCCGCCAGCGTCGCGTCGCGGCACACCGACAGGCGAGTGCTGCCCCCGACGGCACGCCCGCTGGCACCGCGGACGCCGACGACACCACTGATGCCACTCGGGAGAAGGGGACGGTGCGATGACCGGGCCGGACAACAAGGCAGCCGGCGACTCGGCCGTTCTCGACGCCGACAAGGCCCAGCCCGGCGCGGACGCCGACTTCGTCGCCGATCGCAACCGCTCGTTCCTGTCCCGGCTCTACACCGGTACCGGTGCGTTCCAGATCGTCGGGCGTCGGCGCATGTGGTACGGCGTGACCGCCGCGATCCTGCTGATCTGCCTGGCCTCGATCGGAATCCGTGGGTTCACCCTGGGCATCGACTTCGAGGGCGGCACCCAGATGTCGGTACCGGTGGCCTCCTCGGAGATCACCGCGGAGTCGGTGGAGAAGGTCGTCGCCGACACGCTGGGCGAGGCTCCCGAGTCGGTGCAGACCGCGGGTGCCGGCGGCAGCCAGACGGTCCAGGTGCGCACCGAGACACTCGATCTCGCCCAGGCGGAGTCGGTGACGCGTGCGTTGGCCGACGAGTTCGGACCGGAACTCGCGCCCGCCGAGGTGAGCATCTCGGATGTGAGCTCCACGTGGGGCAGTGAGATCACCGAGCGAATGCTGATCGCGCTGGTGGTCTTCCTGGTCATCGTCTTCGTGTACATCGCGGTGCGGTTCGACCGGGAGATGTCGATCGCGGCGATGGGGTCGCTGTTCTTCGACCTGATCGTCACCGCCGGGATCTATTCGCTGGTCGGCTGGGAGGTCACGCCGGCAACGGTCATCGGTCTGCTCACCATCCTCGGCTTCTCGATCTACGACACGGTGGTCGTGTTCGACAAGGTCTCGGAGAACACCCGCTCGGTCCTGCAGACAACCCGCCGCACGTACGCCGAACAGGCCAACCTCGGCGTCAACCAGACGCTGATGCGATCGATCAACACCACCGTCATCTCGGTGTTGCCGATCATCGCGCTGATGGTCATCGCGGTCTGGCTGCTCGGTGTCGGCACACTCAAGGACCTCGGTCTGATCCAGCTCGTCGGTGTCCTGGTCGGTACCTTCTCGTCGGTCTTCCTCGCGGCGCCGCTCCTGGCGACCCTGAAGGAACGTCGCCCCGAGATCGCCCGCCACACCGACAAGGTGCTCAAGCGTCGCGCCGCGGTCGAGGCCGGTGCGCCGGTCGGCGACGCGCGTCCCGTCCGGACCCAGCGACGAGGCGAGACCGTCGAGACCGACGAGGCGGACCGCGCGGTCCCGACCGGCAAACGCCGCCGGAACCGCTAGTCTCTCCGACGTGATCGTTCGGCGCCGGGAGTTCGTCAGGGTCCTGAGCCTCCTTGTCGGGGTCGTCTCGGTCGCCGGGCTGCTGACGGCATGCGGCGACGACGGGCCCCCGACCATCGACTACGTCGTCGACGCCCGGATCTCGACCTACAACGCGAACACGGTGGGCGGCAACGCCGACGGCGTGCTGATGGCGACCACCCGGTTGCTGCCCGGGTTCAGTCTGCTGGGCCCGGCCGGTCAGGTGATCCCCGATCGGGACGTCGGCACGGTCACCCAGGTCCCCGGCCGGTCGCCGACCCTGCGCTACGAATTCCGTCCCGAGGCGACCTTCTCCGACGGGGTGGCCCTCGATTGCGACGATCTCCTGCTGGCCTGGGCGGCGATGAGTGGACGGATGCCCGGCTTCACCCCGGCGACCACCGCGGGATACCGGGACATCGAGTCGGTGGACTGCGCGGCAGGCGACAAGAGCGCGACGGTGACCTTCGCGCCCGGGCGTGAGTACCGCAACTGGCTCTCCCTCTTCGGCGCCGGCACACTGATGCCGGCGCACGTCGTGGCCCGCGTGGCCGGACTGTCCGACGTCATCGACCCGATCCGGGCAATGGACCGGGCCGCCGTCGGACGCATCGCCGATGCGTGGAACACCGGATTCGATCTGGGTTTCGGCCCCGTCGATCACGCGCACTACCCGGCGTCGGGTCCCTACCGCATCGACCGGTATTCGCGATCGGGCGGGCTCGTCCTGGTGTCCAACGACAAATGGTGGGGTGACAAGCCCGAGACCTCGCGCATCGTCGTCTGGGGACGCGGTACCGACGCCACCCGCCGGCTCCCCGACGGACGGTTCGACGTCGTCGACGTGACGGCGGGCCTCGTCGACGGTGATGTCGCCGGATCCGCGGGTGCAGCCGGGCCGGCCTCGCCGGCGCGCGCGCTCGGCGTCGAAGAACTCGTCCTGGCCGGCCGCGGCGTGTTCGGCGACGTCCGCACGCGACGGGCGTTCGCCTCGTGTGTGCCGCGCGCCGACCTGGCGCGCGACTTCGGCGGAGGTGCGCAGGTCTGGAATCTGCGGGTGCTCTCTCCCGCCGACAACCTCGCCGGCCAGATGAACACCGAATTCGGTCAGGCCTACCAGCGACCCGACATCGAACGGGCGCGGGGACTCGTGCGGGCGGCGACCGGCCAGGGCGAGGATTCGGCCACCGGTGACACGACAACCTCGGCCGTCGCGACCCGGACGGTGCGCATCGGCTACGTCGCGCCGACACCACGGTGGCAGCAGATGACCGCGGCGATCGCGGCGTCGTGTCGCGGCGCGGGCCTCGCGGTCGAAGACGTGTCGTCACCGGACATCGGACCCGACGCGCTCGGCCGCGACGCCGACGTCCTGATCGTCGCCGGTGGCGCGTCGTTCGCGGCGGCCGGCGCCGCCGACCCGAGCCGCGACGCCTACGCCCTGCGCGGCGGGGACCCGTTGAACTTGTCCGGAATCCGGGAACCGATGGTGAGTCGAGGGGTCGATCAGCTCGCGACGACGGTCTCGGCGCCCGACCGGCTGCGTCTGGCGCGGTCCATCGAGAACGCGACCTGGTCGACGATGCCGTCAGTGCCCCTCTTCGCGGCACCGCGGGTGCGGCAATGGAAGGATCGGGTGGGCAACGTGGTGGCCGGGATGGGCCGCGACGGCACCGGATGGAACATGGATCGGTGGACGATCCGTGGCTGAGCAGGGGAGTGAACCGATGGGTGGTGTCGTGCCCGAACGTACGGCGGAGGCGGTCTCGCGAGCACGGGCGGCCATCGCCGAACACGCTCGCCTCGTGGACGACTTCCCGGCTCCCGGAATCGCATTCAAAGACCTGACCCCGGTACTCGCCGACCCGGAGGGGCTGTCGACGATCGTCACTGCGCTGACCCACGGTTGCTCCTCGATCGATCTCGTGGCCGGCATCGATGCGCGCGGCTTCCTGCTGGGCGGTGCGGTCGCACGTGAGCTCG
The DNA here is from genome assembly GCF_041103195.1 of Gordonia sp. ABKF26. Taxonomy (NCBI): domain Bacteria; kingdom Bacillati; phylum Actinomycetota; class Actinomycetes; order Mycobacteriales; family Gordoniaceae; genus Gordonia; species Gordonia sp. ABKF26. Next base: position 3,479,839 of record NZ_JBGCVZ010000003.1, on the reverse strand, counting down.
AGGTCGGGGTGCTCGCGGTCCGCAAGGGAGGCAAACTCCCGCCGCCGGTCATCGCCGTCGACTACAGCCTCGAATACGGGCAGGCGACGCTCGAGATCCCGGCGAACGGCCTGAACCTGACCGGCCGTCGTGTGCTGCTCGTCGACGACGTGCTCGCTACCGGGGGGACCGCGGTGGCCGCGGCCGAATTGCTGCACCGCGCCGGTGCGCAGGTCGTCGGGGTCGCGGTGATCATGGAGCTCGCCGGTCTCGGCGGCCGGGACACGATCGCCCGGGGTCTCGGACCGGACGTTCCCGTCCACGCGGTCGCGTCGGACTGACGGCGTCGACACGGTGACGGCTGGACCGCGACTAGAATCGTCTGAGCCCGCCCGGGCAGGCGCGATGGGCTCATCGTGTGTCGACAGACAACCGTGAGGAGGACCGCTGATGCCCGATGAATCCGACACGGCGCAGCGCGGCGTGACCCCCGCGGAGAACGCCGGGACGACGCCCGAGAGCGCCGACCGGCCGGTCGGCGGCACGGGTGCGGTGGGTTCCATCCAGCCGGGCGCGTCCGCCTCGGCGTCGCGCCGGGTGCGCGCACGCCTCGCGCGCCGCATGACCGCGACCCGCAGCCAGGTCCGCCCCGTCCTCGAACCGCTGGTCACCCTGCACCGCGAGATCTACCCGAAGGCTGATGTCGCGCTGCTCCAGCGCGCCTACGACGTCGCCGACGAACGGCACAGCGGGCAGAAGCGCAAGTCCGGCGATCCCTACATCACCCATCCGCTGGCGGTCGCCACGATCCTCGCCGATCTGGGCATGGACACCACCACGCTCATCGCGGCACTCCTGCACGACACGGTGGAGGACACCGGCTATTCCCTGCAGGCACTGGAGAAGGATTTCGGGCCGGAGGTGGCCCACCTCGTCGACGGCGTGACCAAACTCGACAAGGTCGCCCTCGGCAGTGCGGCCGAGGCCGAGACCATCCGCAAGATGATCATCGCGATGGCGCGCGACCCCCGCGTTCTCGTCATCAAGGTGGCCGACCGACTGCACAACATGCGCACGATGCGCTTCCTGCCGCCGGAGAAGCAGGCCCGAAAAGCTCGCGAGACGTTGGAAGTCATTGCGCCACTGGCACATCGACTCGGTATGGCGACGGTCAAGTGGGAGCTCGAGGACCTGTCCTTCGCCATCCTGCATCCCAAGCGGTACGAGGAGATCGTCCGGCTCGTCGCCGATCGCGCACCGTCCCGCGACACCTACCTCGCCCGCGTGCGCGCCGACATCAACAACGCGCTCGCCGGCGCGCGCATCAACGCCACCGTCGAAGGGCGTCCGAAGCACTACTGGTCGATCTATCAGAAGATGATCGTCAAGGGTCGCGACTTCGACGACATCCACGACCTGGTCGGCATGCGCATCCTCTGCGAGGAGGACCGCGACTGCTATGCCGCCGTCGGCGTGGTGCACTCGCTGTGGCAGCCGATGGCAGGTCGCTTCAAGGACTACATCGCCCAGCCGCGATTCGGTGTGTACATGTCGTTGCACACCACCGTGATCGGTCCCGAGGGAAAACCCCTCGAGGTGCAGATCCGCACGCACGAGATGCACCGCACCGCCGAGTTCGGGATCGCCGCGCACTGGCGTTACAAAGAAAACGGTTACCGCAAGTCGGGCAAGAAGTCGGACACCGCCGAGATCGACGACATGGCCTGGATGCGTCAGCTGCTCGACTGGCAGCGGGAGGCCGCGGACCCGGGTGAGTTCCTCGAGTCGCTGCGCTACGACCTCGCCGTCCGCGAGATCTTCGTGTTCACCCCGAAGGGCGACGTGATCACGCTGCCCGCCGGGTCGACGCCGGTCGATTTCGCCTACGCGGTGCACACCGAGGTCGGTCACCGCTGTATCGGCGCGCGCGTCAACGGCCGGCTGGTCGCGCTGGAACGCACGCTCGAGAACGGCGAGGTCGTGGAGGTGTTCACCTCCAAGGCCCCGACCGCGGGCCCGTCGAAGGACTGGCAGACCTTCGTGGTCTCGCCGCGCGCCAAGGCCAAGATCCGGCAGTGGTTCGCCAAGGAGCGCCGCGAAGAGGCCCTCGAGGCAGGCAAGGACGCCATCGCCAAGGAGGTCAGACGCGGCGGACTGCCACTCCAGCGGCTCCTCAGCGCGGAATCGATGTCGGCGATCGCGCGCGAACTGCGCTACACCGACGTGACCGCGCTGTACACCGCGGTCGGCGAGAACCATGTCTCTGCACGGCATGTCGTCAACCGGCTGGTCGCGTCACTGGGTGGCATCGAGGACGCCGAAGAAGCGATCGCCGAGCGGTCGACACCGTCGACGATGCCGACGCGGTCGCGGCAGGGCGGCGACGCCGGTGTGATGGTCGACGGCATCGACAACGTCGTGATCAAGCTCGCCAAGTGCTGCACCCCGGTACCCGGCGACGACATCCTGGGGTTCGTGACGCGCGGCGGCGGGATCAGCGTGCACCGCACCGACTGCACCAACGCCGAATCGCTGCGCCAGCAGGAGGAACGCATCCTCGACGTGTCGTGGGCCCCGTCGCCGGAATCGGTGTTCCTTGTGGCGATCCAGGTGGAAGCGCTCGACCGGCACCGTCTGCTGTCGGATGTGACCAAGGTGCTCGCCGACGAACGCGTCAACATCCTGTCCGCGTCGGTCACGACGAGCCGCGACCGGGTCGCCATCAGCAAGTTCACCTTCGAGATGGGCGACCCGAAGCACCTCGGCCACGTCCTCAACGTCGTGCGCAACGTCGAGGGTGTCTATGACGTCTATCGGGTGACCTCGGCCGCCTGATCGCGACGTGGGCGGTCACCAAATCGGGGGCATCGGGGAAGGTCTTTCGTGGCCCACGAGGGTCGCCAGGCCGCAGGTGCTGAGGTGTGAGGAGCGCAAGCGATCCTCCCTCTGCTCCCTGAGGTGTGAGGAGCGCAAGCGATCCTCCCTCTGCTCCCTGAGGTGTGAGGAGCGCAAGCGACCCTCTCTCTGCTCCCTGAGGTGTGAGGAGCGCAAGCGACGAGCCTCGAAGGGTCACCATGCCCTTCGTGGCTCGCTTCGCTCGCACCTCAGGGAGCAATGGCGGGCCGCTTCTCTCGGATTGGTGAGCAGAGGTGGGTTGCTTCCGAAAGCGTTGGCCGCCAACACTCCTCGCACCTCAGCGAGCGGTGGCTCGTCGACATAGGTCGGCCTAGTTGATGGTGGCCGTCTCGATGGTCACGGGGAGCTTGGGCTCGCCGTCGCCCGGTTGGCTGCCGACCGGTCCGGGGTTGATGCCGCCGGCGTAGACCTTGTCGAGCACCGCGAGTCCGGGCTCGTCGACCTTGCCGACGATCGAGTAGTCCGGGCCGAGCTGGCTGTCGTTGATGACGATGAAGAGCTGGCTCGAGCCGGTGTTCGGATTCTGACCGCCCTGGCTGCTGTTGGCGATCGCGATCGTGCCGCGCGGGTAGGTGACGGGCGCGGAACCGGTCTGCGGATCGGGTTGTCCGGCGGGCTGCAGGTCGGTCGGCGGCTCGTCCGGGCTCGTCCAGCCGGGCCCGCTCATGCCGGTTCCGGTGGGGTCGCCACACTGCAGGATCTTCAGCGTCTCGCTGGTGGTCATGCGGTGACAGGTCGAGTCGTCGTAGAACTTGTTCTCGATCAGGGAGGTGACCGCCGCGGTGTTGCACGGGGCGCCGTCGCGTTCGAGCGTGATCGGCAGGGTGCCCTGGGTGGTGACGAAGGTGGCCTGTTCGGTGCCCGACTTGAGGACCCGTTCGTCCGGCTTGGGGGAGGTCCGCTCGTTCTTGGCGGCAGCCTTCAGCTCGTCGAGCTCGGCCTGGTACTGCGGCCGCTGCTCGGCCGGAACGGTGTCCGGCACCTGGTCGGGTAGCTGGTCGAAGCGGCTCGGGGAGTCCTCGTAGGCGCAGGTCGTCCAGCGGGCGGCCTCGCGGTCGTCCATGATCTTCTTCACCACGACGGCTGTCACGCCCGCGACGACGGCCACCACGACCGCGGTCGAGACGGAGGCGATGACGATCTTCCGCTTGCGCCGGGCGCGTCGCTCGGTCTCGAGGCGTTCTTCGAGCTTCCGCTTCGCCGCCTCACGGCGCTCCTCATTGGTGGACACGCGGGTGAATCCTCCTGAATCCCGGCACTCCAGTGCCGACGGTCTGCCGGCATGGGTGTGCCGACATCGTCGTGGATGTCACTTACTCGGGGGCAAGTGTGCCAGTTGTACCTGAGAACAGGGTGCGGCGGGTGGCGAGCCATGCCGCCTACGCAACAATGGACATCGACGTGTGCGCGTCGTCCTGTCCGTGCCGACCCGAGGAGCATCATGCTCATCACCGGATTTCCCGCCGGGATGTTCCAGACGAACTGTTACATCGTCGCCGCCGAGGCGGGATCGGACGCGGTGATCATCGACCCGGGTCAGGACGCGGCGCCCCGGGTGCGCGAATTGCTCGCCGAACACGACCTCACCCCGGTGGCGGTTCTCCTCACCCACGGTCATCTCGACCACACCTGGAACGCGACGGAGCTCTGCGACGAGTACTCCATCCCGGCCTACATCCACCCCGCGGACCGTCCGATGCTCGCCGACCCCGGTCTGGGAATCGGGCGGGCCCTGGGCGCGATGATCGGCGACGAGGTGTTCACCGAGCCGGAGAAGGTGATCGCCTTCGCCGACGGCGAGCCGGTGGAACTGGCCGGGATCTCGTTCTCGGTCGATCTCGCGCCCGGACACACGCAGGGTTCGGTGCTGCTCGGCGTCGAGGTCGACGTCCCGGACGAGGCCCGCGACCAGGCCGGAGCCGACACGCCCGCGGTCGTCGGGGTCTGCTTCGCCGGTGACGTACTCTTTGCCGGGTCGATCGGACGGACGGATCTGCCCGGTGGCAACCATCAGCAGTTGCTCGACTCGATCGCGGCGAAACTGCTGCCGCTGCCCGCGGAGACACTGGTGCTGCCCGGGCACGGACCCCAGACCACGATCGGCCAGGAGAGCGCGAGCAATCCCTTCCTGGCCGGACGCGACAGCGAGAGCACACGACCGAAGGGACGACACGGACTGTGAGCGGAGCATTTCAGGCCCCCCGGGGCATCCCGGACTACTTCCCGCCGAACTCGGCGGACTTCCGGAGGGTCCGGGACACGCTCACCGACGCGGCGCGTCGTGCCGGCTACGGCCACATCGAGTTGCCGGTGTTCGAGGACACCGCACTGTTCGCGCGTGGGGTCGGCGAGTCGACCGATGTGGTGAGCAAGGAGATGTACACCTTCGCCGACCGCGGCGACCGGTCGGTGACGTTGCGTCCGGAGGGCACCGCCGGTGTGGTGCGTGCGGTCATCCAGCACGGACTCGACCGTGGTCAGCTGCCGGTGAAGGTCTGCTACGCCGGGCCGTTCTTCCGATACGAGAAACCGCAGACCGGTCGTTACCGTCAGCTGCAGCAGGTCGGGGTCGAGGCGATCGGCGTCGACGACCCGGCGCTCGACGCCGAGGTCATCGCGATCGCCGACGAGGGTTATCGGCGCCTCGGTCTGACGGGGTTCCGGCTCGAGATCACCTCGCTCGGTGACGACGAGAGCCGTCCGCGGTATCGAGAAGCGTTGCAGGAGTTCTTGTTCGGTCTCGACCTCGACGAGGCGACCCGTATGCGCGCCGAGATCAACCCGCTGCGGGTCCTCGACGACAAGCGTCCCGAGATCAAGGCGGCGACCGCGGGTGCACCGCTGCTCATCGACTACCTGTCCGAGGACGCCAAGGCGCACTTCGATCTCGTGCTCGCGCACCTCGACCGACTCGGGGTGGTCTACGAGATCAATCCGCGCCTCGTCCGCGGGCTGGACTATTACACGAAGACCACGTTCGAATTCGTCCACGACGGGCTCGGTGCGCAGTCGGGCATCGGCGGCGGCGGCCGCTATGACGGACTGATGCGACAGCTCGGCGCCAAGCAGGACCTCTCCGGTATCGGATTCGGGATCGGCGTCGACCGCACCATGCTCGCGCTGGAAGCCGAGGGTGTGGCGGGCACCGAGGCGGCTCGCTGCCAGGTCTTCGGAGTGCCGCTCGGCACGGCGGCAAAGGCCGAACTCGTCGGCGTCGCAGGCGCTTTGCGCGCCGCCGGGATCAGCATCGATCTCGCCTACGGCGATCGTGGCCTCAAGGGCGCGATGAAGGCGGCCGACCGCTCGGGGGCACGCCTGGCTCTGGTGCTCGGCGAGAACGAACTCGCCGAGCGGCAGCTGGAGATCAAGGACCTGAGCAACGGTGAACAGCACCGGGTGGCTCTCGACGAGGTCGTCGCCGAGGTCGGTCGCCTGCTGGGCTGAGCCGCCCGGCCCGGATCACTCCACCCTGCCGGACTCCAGTCGTGCGCGGGCGAGTTCGCTCGCGGCGGTACCCAGCGCGAGCCACAGGGCGCTGATGTCGTCGACGAGATCGGCCCGGGAGACCGGCAGGGTCCCCTCGGCCCACGCGAGGATCGCCTGGGCGCTTCCCCCGATCACGAAGGCGGGGGCGGTCCGCGCCAGCGAGTCGGCCTCGAGTTCGACGTCGTGGATGGTCCGTGCGTGCTCGATCAGCACGGCGGTCAGACCCGTCATCGCCTCGGTGCGCCGTTCATCCGCGGCGGGGGTCCCGGCCGCACCGCCCAGCAGGATCCGCGCCTTGCGTCGGTCGGTGCCCAGGACGCCGACGACCGCGTCGACGGCACCGCGGGCCTGGTCGGCGAGCGGACGGTCGAGGAGGCCGAGGTAGGCGCCGACCGCCGCCTGGACCACCTCGCCGGAGATGTCGTCGATCACCGCATCGGCCAGGGCGTCGAGATCCGGAAAACTCTCGTAGAAGTAGCGCTTGTTGAGTTGCGCGTCGGTGCAGAGACCCGCGACCGTCGCGGCCCGCCACCGACCGTCGGACATCACCGTCGACGCGGCATCGACGAGAGCAGCGCGCCGTCGCGCCGTCCGTCCGGCCGCAGATTCGCCGCCATAGCTGCGGTCGGTGCTGGTCGAACTCACCGGCTCATCCTTCCATCCCTCCACACGGGAGCGGCCATTGACAGCCCGCACTCCATCTGGCACATTCTGGTACCACATTAAGTGGCACGACACAGTGCCAGATGGGAGATGTAATGAGCGCAGAGCTGAACACCGCACGAGATGTCGACGAGGCGAGCCCGACGGAGCTCCAGATGCTGGCCGAACTGCGGAGCCTCGCCGATCACAGCCCCCTCCGGGCGCGCTGCGAGGCATGGGGCTTCCTTCGGCAGCTCGGTGACCGCGACGACCGGGAGGCGCTCTCGACGCTCTTCGGTGCCGGAAGTGACCCGCAAGGCCTCGACGGCAGGCTGGAGGGACTGATCGTGGGCAAGCTGTTCGGGATTCCCGAAGCCGCCCTTGCCAACCCGCTGATGAAGATCGATCCGACGTGGCGGGGCAAGTCCTTCGACCAGCGGTCGGGAACCGGCCTCAACCGGCTGTCGCCGATCGCGGCGCTGGTGATGCCGATCATCACCGCCGGATACCTCGGCCTGCGCCCGGTCGACGGCGAGATGGAGGGATTCCATTTCGAGCACGAGCCGAGCCTCGGACTGATCGAGCCGAAGGTGCGCGTGCGCGCGCTCGACTACGGGGTGCCGAAGTACAAGAATCCGGGAGTCCGCACGTTTCCGATCCGCAAGACGCGCGACGAGATCGTCGAACTCGTCCCCGGCGTGTACCTCGGCCGGGCACTGCTGTTCCGGAGCAGCGGTGAGATCCGCCTGATCGCGTACTTCGCCCTGCGCCACCCGATCGGCAGCCCGCTGTGATCGCACTCCAGGGCGCGCGGGTGTGCGTCACCGGGGGAGCCCGCGGTATCGGTGCCGCCACCGCCGCCGCCCTCGTCGAGCGCGGCGCGACCGTGTGGATCGGCGACCGCGACCTCGACGCCGCGACCGCCACGGCCGAGCGACTCGGGCGCCGGGCCCACGCGGTGCACGTCGACGTCACCGACGCCGACTCGTTCGCCGCCTTCGTCGACGCCGCGAAGTCGACGGGACCGATCGACATGCTCGTCAACAACGCCGGGATCCAGCACATGGGGCGACTGGTCGACCAGGATCTCGCCGGACTGCACCGTGAGTTGGCGATCAATCTCGGAGCGGTCGTCACCGGCACGCACCTGGTGCTACCCGGGATGATCGAGCGCGGGCGCGGCCACATCGTCAACGTGTCGTCGATGGCGGGCAAGGTCACCACGCCGGGGATCGCGACCTACTGCGCGTCGAAGTTCGGCGTGGTCGCCTTCTCGAAGGCGATACGCGCCGAACTCACCGGGACCGGCGTCACGATGACGACCGTCCTGCCCGCGGCCACCCACACCGATCTGACCGCTGGCGTTCGCCTGCGGTTGCAGCCGACCCTCGAACCGGCCGACGTGGCAGCCGCGATCGTCGCCAGTGTCGAGCACGGGCGCGGGGAGGTCACCGTCCCGCGTTACCTCGCGCCGATCGGCATCCTCGAGGACCTCATCCCGTCGCCGATCATGTGGCGCCTCAAGCGGTTCGTCGGGGGCGCGGACTACGGCGCGTTCGACGAGGGGCAGCGGCAGGCGTACCTGGACCGCAGTCGGGCGTCCTGAACGGTGCCGGGCCGCCTCAGCTCGCGGGCCGGCCGGCGACCTCGGCCGCGAGCACATCCAGCGAGACACCGCCGAGAGCCAGTGCGCGCGAATGGAAGTCCTTGAGGGTCCACTCCGGGTGCAGGCGGAGTGCGGCCGTGCGGGTCTGTTCCCAGACGCGCTGGCCGAGGGCGTAGGAGGGGGCTTGACCGGGCCAGCCCAGATAGCGGTCGAGTTCGAAGCGCAACACCGAGTGATCCATCGCGACCGACGAGGTCAGGAACGCCCACGCCTTGTCGGCATCCCAGATGCCCCCACCGAGCGACTCCGGCGCGGGCAGTCGGCAGTGCACCCCGATGTCGACGACGACCCGCGCTGCCCGCAGCCGCTGCGAGTCGAGCATCCCCATTCGGTCGCCGGGATCCTCGAGCCAGCCGAGTTCGTCCATGAGGCGCTCGGCGTAGAGGGCCCATCCCTCGCCATGACCGGAGGTGAACGAGGCGAGTTTGCGCCAGGAGTTGAGGTCGGGGTCGACGATCGCCGAGCCGAGCTGGAGGTGGTGTCCGGGGACGCCCTCGTGGTAGACGGTCGTCTTCTCCTGCCAGGTGTGGAAGACGGTCTGGTCGTCGGGCACCGCCCACCACATGCGGCCGGGCCGGGACAGATCCGCGCTGGGCTGGGTGTAGTAGATGATGCCGGTCGACGAGGGGGCCAGCCGGCACTCGAGCCGGGACAACCGGGCCGGGAGGTCGAAGTGGATTCCCGACAGGCCGGTGACCGCCGCGTCGGAGGTCGCCTGCATCCAGTCGACGAACTCGGCGCGATCGTGGATCCGATACTGCGGCTGGCGGTCCAGCCAGGCGAGGGTCGCGCCGATGCCCTGTCCGGGGAGCAGTCCCTCGGCGATCTCCTGCTGTTCGGCGATGATCTGCTGCAGGCGGGTCATCGCCCAGGCGTACGCATCGTCGGGATCGGCGTCGGCGCCCAGATATGCGGGAAGGTGCAGCAGATACCGGTCGCGGCCGACGGCGTCGTCGTCGAGGGCGTGATCGAGAACCTCGGTGCGCAGGTAGTGGGCGAACGTCCCGAACGAGGTGCGTGCGGCGTCGAGCGCGGTTGCGAGCGTGCCGGCCAGCGCCGTGTCCGCAGCGATCGGCCCGGTGGCGCCGCCGATGGCGTCGGCCGCCGAATCCGCCTGGCGGGCGACGGCTTCCACCTGCCGGCGTGCCGGCGGTGGGCCGTGCCGAAGGCGATGGGCCAGACCGTCGACGACGCCGGTCAGCGAGGCCGGGATGGCGGTGAGCCGGGACAGGAAGATCTCGCGCTGTTCACGGGTGTCGGTGGGCATGAGGTCGAAGACGTCGCGCAGTGCCTGCAGCGGGGACGCGATGACGTTGCATTCGCCGATGTGCTCGCCGGCGTCGGCGAGCGCGAGCTCACGACGCAGTGAGGCGCTCATGGTGGCGACGGTGACGCGGTCGATCGGATCGGTGATGTCGGCGTCGGCCAGCGCGGACAGCGTTCCGGCGGCGACCTCGGCGCGTTCGGCGCACCCCTGCGCGGAGAAGTCGGTCATCCGGTCGTCGTGCTCGCCGTGGCCGATCTCGGTGGCGAAGAGCGGATTCAGCGTGCACAGCCGGTCGAGGTGCGCCTCGGCGATCGCGTCGACGGTGGTGGGCCGACGCGCGCCGACGGTGTCGGTGGGGTTCACAGGCCGGGGTTCACAGGTCGTCGGTGGCGAAGGTGTCGCAGCGATCCGGGTCGCCGCCCTGGTAGCCGACGGAGAACCAGCGCGTGCGCTGCGCGGCCGAACCGTGGGTCCACCCCTCGGGATTGGACCCCGGACCCTGGATGGTGTCGTCGCCGATGGCCTTCGCGGTCTGGATCACGCCGGCGATCTGTTCCTCGGTGATCGGTGCGAGCAGTGCGTCGGGGCCGTCGTCGGCGTGGTGGGCCCACACCCCGGCGAGGCAGTCGGCCTGCAGCTCGACCCGGACCGAACCCGATCGCGGCCCCTGCGAACCCATCCGCTGCCCCTTCGCCAGGGCGCCGGTGAGGTTCTGGACGTGATGCCCGTACTCGTGGGCCACCACGTACTCCTGCGCGAGGGGCCCGTCGCTGCCGCCCATGCGGCGGAGTTGGGCGAAGAACGTCGGGTCGAAGTACGCCGTCGAATCGGCGGGGCAGTAGAACGGGCCCGTCGCCGAACTGGCCGGGCCGCACCCGGTGTTCACCGCGTCGGCGAAGATGACCGTCTGCGGTGCCTCGTACTCGGGCCAGAGGTCCGACCACACCGAGTCGACGCTCACGGTGGTCGCCTTGATCCGGCAGATCGTGTTCTCGTTGGCCATCTCGTAGGTGCACGAGTCCAGTTGCTGCTGGATCTGCGCCGCGTCGGACGACGTCCCGGGCGCCGGACCGCCGGAGCCGAGCAGGTCGCCGGGATTCACGCCGAAGAACAGCGCGACGATCGTGATGAGGAGCCCGGCGCCACCGCCCAGCGCGATCCGGCCGCCACCGCCACCGCCCCCGCCGCCGCCGGAGACGTTGCCGGTGTCGATCGATCCGCTGCCTTGGAAGGTCACGCGGCCATTCTGGCACGATCGGCACCCGCCCTCGGCGCAGTCGCGGAGGTATGCGATTGACGCCCCGGGTCGTGGATACGGCACCATGGACACCTGGTCTGCGTTTCTGCCGACCGATTTCGACGTTGGAAGGATTCTCAGTGCTCCGCACGCATTCCGCAGGTTCGCTGCGCCGCGCCGACGCGTCGCAGACCGTCACCGTCGCCGGGTGGGTCGCACGCCGTCGCGACCACGGTGGCGTGGTCTTCATCGACCTGCGTGACGCCACCGGACTCGTCCAGGTGGTCTTCCGCGACGAGTCTGTCGCTTCGGCCGCCCACCGTCTGCGCGCCGAATACTGCGTCGCGGTGACCGGTGTCGTCGAGGTACGACCCGAGGGCAGCGAGAACCCCAACCTGAGTTCCGGCGAGATCGAGATCAACGCCGTCGGACTCGAGGTCCTCAACGAGTCGGCACCGCTGCCGTTCCAGCTCGACGAGTCGCCGGGTGAGGAGGCGCGGTTGCGCCACCGCTACCTCGACCTCCGCCGCGAGGGCCCGAGTGCTGCCCTGCGTCTGCGCTCGAAGGCGAATGCGGCCGCGCGTGGGGTGCTCGCCGCGCATGACTTCACCGAGATCGAGACCCCCACGCTGACCCGGTCCACCCCGGAGGGTGCGCGTGACTTCCTGGTGCCCGCGCGCCTGCAGCCGGGTACGTTCTACGCACTGCCGCAGAGCCCGCAGCTGTTCAAGCAGTTGCTGATGGTGGCAGGTATGGAGCGCTACTACCAGATCGCACGCTGTTACCGCGACGAGGACTTCCGGGCCGACCGGCAGCCCGAGTTCACCCAGCTCGACATCGAGATGAGCTTCGTCGACCAGGACGACGTCATCGCGGTCGCCGAAGAGGTCCTGACCGCCCTGTGGAAGCTCATCGGTGTCGACATCTCGACCCCGATCCCGCGGATGACCTACGCCGACGCGATGCGCCGATTCGGTTCGGACAAGCCGGATCTGCGCTTCGGCATCGAACTCGTGGAGTGTGCCGAGTACTTCACGAACACCCCGTTCCGCGTGTTCCAGGCGCCGTACGTCGGCGCCGTGGTCATGCCCGGCGGCGCGTCGCAGCCGCGTCGTCAGCTCGACGCCTGGCAGGAATGGGCCAAGCAGCGCGGCGCCAAGGGCCTCGCGTACGTCCTGATCGCCGAAGACGGCACGCTGTCGGGTCCGGTCGCCAAGAACCTGTCCGACGACGAGCGCGCCGGTCTGGCCGCCCACGTCGGTGCGCAGCCCGGTGACTGTGTGTTCTTCGGGGCAGGAGAGGTGAAGTCGACCCGCGCGCTCCTCGGCGCGGCGCGCGGCGAGATCGCCTCGAAGCTCGGTCTCATCAAGGACGGCGACTGGGCGTTCACCTGGGTCGTCGACGCGCCGATGTTCGAGCCGGCCGCCGAGGCGACCGCGTCCGGTGATGTCGCACTGGGACATTCGGCCTGGACCGCGGTGCACCACGCATTCACCTCGCCGAAGCCGGAGTCGGTCGACGCCCTCGAGTCCGATCCCGGTTCGGCGCTGGCCTACGCCTACGACATCGTGTGCAACGGCAACGAGATCGGCGGCGGATCGATCCGTATCCATCGACGGGACGTGCAGGAGCGCGTCTTCGAGATCATGGGCATCGGCCACGACGAGGCCCAGGAGAAGTTCGGCTTCCTGCTCGACGCCTTCGCCTACGGCGCACCGCCCCACGGCGGCATCGCCTTCGGCTGGGACCGCATCACCGCACTGCTCGCCGGTGAATCGTCCATCCGCGAGGTGATCGCCTTCCCGAAGTCGGGCGGCGGCGTCGACCCGCTGACCGACGCGCCCGCGGCGATCACCGCGCAGCAGCGCAAGGAATCGGGGATCGACGCCAAGCCCGCACCGCGGGGCGGCGATCAGAAGGACGCCGATCAGAAGGACGCCGGGCAGAAGGACGCCGGGAGCACCTCGGTCTGACCCGAAATGCGGTGGCCGGACGTGAGTTCGGCCACCGCCATCCGACGGTGGTGCTCGCCACCCGGCGCCCGCCGGTCATCTGTGATGAGATTCCCAGCATGACGATCAAGGTCGCACTCGAGCACCGGACGGTGTACTCGTTCGATCGGCCGGCCAAGATCTACCCCCACGTCGTCCGCCTGCGTCCGGCGCCGCACTCGCGCACGCCCATCGAGGCCTACTCGCTCACCGTCGAACCCGGTGCGCATTTCCTGAACTGGCAGCAGGACGCGTTCAGCAATTACCTGGCGCGCCTGGTGTTCCCGGAACCCTCGACCTCCCTCGGGATCACCGTGAGTCTCGTCGCGGATCTCACCGCGATCAACCCGTTCGACTTCTTCATCGAGGAGTGGGCCGAGTTCTACGGGTTCGACTATCCCGCCGAACTGCGCCGCGACCTGGAGATCTTCCTCCGTCCCGCCGGCGTCACCGAGGGTGAATTCGCGGGCGCGCCAGTACATCCGGAGATCGCGAGGTTCGCGGCGAAGCACCGGCCGGCGGGCCGGACGCGGGTCATCGACTTTCTCGTAGGTCTCAATGCCGCGGTCCGCGACGCCGTCGGCTACACCGTTCGGCTCGAGGCGGGCGTGCAGTCGCCCGAGTACACGCTCTCCAGCGCCATCGGATCCTGCCGCGACTCGGCCTGGCTGTTGGTCGCACTCCTGCGCGAGCTCGGGTTCGCGGCGCGTTTCGTCTCCGGCTACCTCGTCCAGCTGACCTCCGACGTCAAGGCCCTCGACGGACCGTCGGGTCCCGACGCCGACTTCACCGACCTGCACGCGTGGACCGAGGTGTACCTACCCGGTGCCGGCTGGGTGGGCCTGGACCCGACGTCGGGCCTGTTCGCCGGCGAGGGACACATCCCGCTGGCGGCCACCCCGCATCCGGTCGGTGCCGCGCCGATCACCGGTTCGACCGGTCCGTGCCACGCGACGCTCGACTTCACCAACACGGTGACCCGCTTCCACGAGGACCCGCGGGTCACGCTGCCCTACACCGCGGAACAGTGGAACCGGGTGACCGATCTCGGCGCGCTGGTCGACGAGCGGATGGATCGCAACGACGTGCGCCTGACGATGGGCGGCGAGCCGACGTTCGTGTCCATCGACAACCAGACGGACCCGGAGTGGCGGACGGCCGCGGACGGTCCCCACAAACGGCTGCTGGCCGGGCGGCTTGCCGGTCGACTGCAGAAGGCTTACGCGCCCGATGGCCTGATCCGGCGCAGCCAGGGCAAGTGGTACCCCGGCGAACCGCTCCCGCGCTGGCAGCTCGAACTCCTGTGGCGCAGTGACGGTCTGCCGATCTGGCGGGACCCGGGTCTGCTCGCCGACCCGTGGGCGACGCCGGAGCAGTGCGCGGCCGCCATCGAGACCGAGACCCACGGTCCGGATCCGGAGATCACCGGCGATGCCGGCCCGGCGCGGGAACTGCTCACCGCGTTCGCGGCGGCGCTCGGTCTTCCGGCCGGGCAGGTGATGCCGGCCTACGAGGATCCGCTGGTGCGGATGCGTGAACTCGCCGCGATGCCCCCCGGTGATCCCGGTACCGACCCCACCCTCCCCGCCGCGCGCGCCTTCGCGCAGGCCGACATCATCGTCGACGCGGACTCGACGGACGGCGAGGACGACCAGAGCCTCGCGCCGGCAACGGATTCCGTCGCCCGCAGGCGGGCGCTGATCGCCCGGCTCGACGCCGCGGTCACCGAGCCGTGTGCGCACCTGGTGCCGTTGAGTCGATCGGAGGATCGGACCGCGTGGCAGAGCGCGGTGTGGACGACCCGGCGGGGGCGCATCGTGCTGACCCCGGGCACCTCACCGGCCGGCCTGCGGCTGCCGCTCAACTCGCTCTCGTGGGGTCCGGCTCCGACGCTCTTCGAAGCCGACCCGTCCGCGCGCCACGAGGACCTGCCGGCCGACCCGTCGACGGCGTTGGGCCACGCCGTCCGCGATGTCGACCCCGTCCAGTTCCTGCCCCGCACCGCCCTGGTCGCCGAGGTGCGTGGTGGCGTCGTCCATGTGTTCATGCCGCCGACCTCGACCCTCGAGGAGTACCTCGCGATCGTCGAACTCGTCGAGGACGCCGCTGCCGCGACGTCGACACCGGTCGTCGTCGAGGGATACGGACCGCCCGCCGACCCGCGCCTGGTGTCGTTGTCGGTCACGCCGGACCCGGGTGTCGTCGAGGTCAACATCCAGCCGACCGGGAGTTTCGCCGAGCAGTCCGAACTGCTCGAGTCGCTGTACGACCATGCGCGACATGTGCGTCTGGGCACCGAGAGTTTCGACCTGGACGGCAGCCACGGCGGGACCGGCGGTGGTAACCACATCACCCTCGGCGGCGTCACGCCCGCCGACTCACCGATGCTGCGCCGCCCCGATCTGCTGGTGTCGATGCTGACCTACTGGCAGCGGCATCCCGCGCTGTCGTACCTGTTCTCCGGCCGGTTCATCGGCACCACGTCGCAGGCACCCCGCGTCGACGAGGGGCGCGAGTCGGCGCTCTACGAGTTGGAGATCGCCTTCGCCGAGATCGACCGGCTGGCGGTCAAGGACACCGTCGGCGGGCGATTCGACGGGGCGCCACCCAATCCCTGGGTCACCGACCGGGCCCTGCGGCACCTGCTGACCGACATCACCGGCAACACCCACCGGGCCGAGTTCTGCATCGACAAGCTCTACAGCCCCGACTCGGTGCGCGGGCGGCTGGGTCTGCTGGAACTGCGGGCGTTCGAGATGCCGCCGCACCATCGGATGGCGATGGTCCAGTCGCTGCTCGTGCGCAGCCTGGTGTCCTGGTTCTGGGAGAAGCCCTATCGCGCCCGGCTCATCCGCCACGGTGGCGACCTGCACGGCAAACACCTGTTGCCGCACTACGTGATCGCCGACATCGCGCTCGTCGCCGAGGAGCTCCGTGAGGCGGGCTACCCGTTCGAGACCGCGTGGCTGGACCCGTTCACCGAGTTCCGGTTCCCGCGTCTGGGGACCGTGCAGATCCGAGACCAGGAGATCGAGCTGCGCAGTGCCATCGAGCCGTGGAACACGCTGGGGGAGGAGTCGACCGGAACCGGCACCGCTCGTTATGTCGACTCGTCCGTCGAGCGGGTGCAGGTGCGGGTCCTGGGTGGTGAGGACGTTCGATACTTGTTGACATGCAATGGTTTTCCGATCCCGCTGCGGGCCACGGGGCGCACCGGGGAACGCGTCGCCGGGATCCGGTTCCGGGCCTGGCAGCCGCCGAGTTCGCTGCATCCGACGATCACCATCGACACCCCGCTCACCTTCGATCTGATCGACACGGTCAACGGCCGGTCGGTGGGTGGCGCCACCTATCACGTCGTCCATCCCGGCGGACGGGCCTACGACCGTCCGCCGGTCAACGCGGTCGAGGCCGAGTCGCGCCGCAACGGGCGGTTCGAGGCGGCCGGACACACCACCGGCACCGTCGACGTCGGACTGTTGCGCGAGCGAGCGTCCCGGCAGGCCATCGACTTCGGGGTGCCCGGAGTCCTCGACCTCCGGCGGGCACGTACAGTTCTTCGGTGATCTCTTCGCCGGGCGACGCCTCCGCGGTGTTCGACCGCTACCGCGCCGCGGGCCAGACCCTCTTCGACCCGGACCGGCCGGTCGAATCCTACGACGAACTCCTCGAACCCGGTGGGGCGATCCGTCCGGCGTGGGCGGACCTCGCCCGCATCTACCGGTTGCGCGGCACCGACCGGCTCCGGGGCTCCGCGGCGCGCCTGGCGGCCGCGGTGAGCGACGACGGCGTGGTCTACAACGAGTTCGACGGCCACGACACCGTGACCCGCGACTGGGAGGTCGACGCGGTGCCGCTGGTCGTCGACGGAGTCGAGTGGGCCGAACTCGAGAAGGCCGTCACGCAGCGGTCGATGCTGCTGGACCTGCTGTTGCGCGACCTCTACCGCGACCAGAAGACGATCGCCGCCGGACTCGTCGCACCCGAGATGGTCTTCGGACACCCCGGGTACATCCGGAAGGCAGCCCGTCTGGAGGTCGCCGGACCCCATGCGCTGTTCCTGCATGCGGTCGACATCTCACGCACCGCTGACGGCGACTTCGTCGCATACCGCGACCGCACGCAGGCGCCGTCGGGGGTCGGCTACGCGATCGCCGGGCGCCGGCTGATGTCGAAGACCTTCCCGCAGCTGTTCCAGGCGTGCGCGCCCCGGCCGATGGCCAACTTCGCCGGCACCATGCGCCTCGCGCTCACCGAATACGCCCCGCCGGGGGTCGACGATCCGACGGTGGCGGTCCTCAGTCCCGGCAGCATGTCCGAGACCGCCTTCGACCAGGCCTACCTCGCCTCGGTGCTCGGCTTCCCGCTCGTCGAGGGCGCCGATCTCACCGTCCGCGACGGTGCGGTGTACATGCGGTCGCTCGGTCGGTACAAGCGTGTGGACGTGTTGCTGCGGCGGATCGACGCCGCCTACGCCGACCCGCTGGACCTGCGAACGGACTCCCAGCTCGGTGTCGCCGGTCTGGTCGAGGCGATCTCGCGCGGCACGGTGACGGTCCTCAACACGCTCGGTTCGGGAGTGCTGGAGAACCCGGCTCTGCACACCGTGCTGGAGCGGCTGGCGCCGGTCCTGCTCGACGAGGAGCTGAAACTGGGTTCGGTCACCACCTACTGGGCGGGAGATCCGCTGCAGCGCAGCCTGATCCGCGATCGATTGGCGTCCCTCGTGCTGACCGACACGTGCACGGGAGAGGAAGTCATCGGCCCGCTGCTCGCCGCGTCCGAGCGCGCCGACCTCGCCGCCCGGATCGAGGCGCAGACCTGGCAGTGGGTCGCGCGCGAACTCGAGGCGTTCTCGGTGGCCCCCACGGTCACCCCCGGCAGCGCTCCGGGCGGGTCGCAGGCGCCGCTTCGTGCGGCGCCGGTGTCGGTGCGCGCCTTCAGCGTGGCGCAGGGTCCCGGTTACGCGGTGATGCCCGGCGGGCTGGGGGCGGTCCTCGCCGACGGGGTGGAGGGCGCCGCCCACCACGTGATCGCCGCCAAGGACGTCTGGGTCACCAGCACCGAGGTGGGCGGGCACGTCTCGCGCCGTCCGGAGACCCGCACCGAGCCGGCCGCCGAGGTCGTCGCAGGCGCTGCGGCGGGCCGTCCGGTGACGCGCGAGTACTCCGACGTCGCGGCCGCGGCCAGCCCACGAGTGCTGGCGGACCTGTTCTGGCTCGGCCGCTACGGCGAGCGGACCGAGCTCGTGACCCGACTGGCGAAGGTCTCCCGCGAGCGCTATCAAGACTTCCAGTATCGGCCGTGGATGTCCGGCACGCCGGCGGTACCGCGGCTGCTGCATGCCGTCGCCACGGTGACCGGCACCGCGCGTTACCTCGACACCGCCGGGCTGCTGATGTCGGGGTCGGACCGGCCGCCGTCGCCCGAGCAGGTGAACGAGGCGATCGAGAAGATCGCCGACCTCACCGTGTCGCGGTCGGTGCCCGGGACCATCGCGTATTCGATCGACCGGCTCATCAGTACGGCCCGGGCGGTCCGGGACCAGATGTCGACGAGCACCTGGATGGTGCTCGCCCCGGTCGAACGCGTCATGGCGAGCACGACGAGGCTGGTCGTCCGGTCGCGGGCCGAGGCGGGCGCAGGCGACGCCGCGCTCGACCTCGGCCCCGACCTGGCCCGCGCGCACGACGAGATCCTGCACGGTGTGCTGGCCCTCACCGGACTACAGGCCGAGTCGATGGTGCACGACCCGGGCTGGATGTTCATGGATGTCGGCCGGCGCATCGAGCGGGCGGTGACCCTCGCCGACCTCACGCTCGCGATGTTCGCCGACGCGCAGGACACCGACGTCGAGCAGGCGCTGCTGGAGTCGTACCTGGTGGCCAACGAGTCGTCCATCATCTACCGGCGCCGCAACCGCGGTCTGTACCAGCCGGCCGGCGTCGCCGAGCTGCTGCTGTTCGACCCGACCAATCCGAGGTCGATGATCTTCTCACTGGAGCGGTTGAACTCAGCCCTGTCCTCGGTGCCGGAGACCCTGCGGTCGGCCGGGGCCGAACGCGCCGTCCAGGACATGATCGCCGAGCTCCGGCGAAGCGACCCCGTGGATCTCGTGCACGTCGACACCGAGCGGCGCCGTCCCGAACTCGTCGAACTGATGACGACGCTGCGCACCGGTGCGCGCGAACTCTCCGACCTGCTGACCCGGACCCGCTTCGCCACCCCCCGTCAGGCGCGACCGATCTGGGCCGGTGGGGAGTCGTGAGTTCGCGCACCTACCGCGTCATGCACCGGACCACCTACACCTACGACGACGACGTGTCGTCGTCGTACGGGCGGTGCCACCTGACGCCGCGTGACCTGCCCGGGCAGCGCGTGCATTCGACGTCGCTGGAGATCGAACCCGAGCCCGACGACCGGTCGACGGGGCTCGACGTCTATGGCAACCACGACAGCTACTTCCACGTGCGGACGTCGCATCGCGAGCTCACCGTCACCGCGCGGTCCGTCGTCGAGGTGGACCCGGTGGACCCGGGTGTCCTCCTGAGCCCGGCCGCCCGTACCCCGTGGGAGCAGGCACGTCCGGCCGCCGTCGACGGCCGGGAGGGTGCCCTGGCCGCCGAGTTCGTCCTGGATCTGGAGCGGCCGGAGATCACCCCCGCGGTCCACGAGTACGCCGCCGGGGTCTTCACCCCGGGCCGGCCGCTGGTCGAGGCCGTCACCGAACTCACCTCACGGATCTTCGCCGACTTCACCTACCGCTCGGGGTCGACGGCCATCACCACCCGGGTCGACACGGTCCTGCAGCGGCGCGAGGGCGTCTGCCAGGACTTCGCCCGCGTCGCGATCGCCTGCCTGCGGTCGCAGGGCCTCGCGGCGAGGTACGAGTCGGGGTATCTCGCGACCGAGCCGCCGCCCGGCACGGAGAAGGTCTTCGGCGCGGATGCCAGCCACGCGTGGGCTGCGGTCTGGATGCCCGACGGCCGCTGGCTGCCCTTCGACCCGACCAACGACAAGCTGGTCGACGAACGCCACGTCACGGTCGCCTGGGGACGCGACTACGACGACGTGCCGCCGCTGCGCGGGGTCATCTACACCGACTCCACCAAGAGCCGGATCGAGGTGTCGGTGGACGTGAGCCCGGCGGATGGCCCCGCGCCGGGCTGAATCGGACACGGTTCCGCGACCCATGCGGTAACCCGCTGTGCCACACCGTGTTCGGTGCCCGATCTGCTGACGCCCCGATCGCGACGTGGTACAGATGAACGAACAGTGCTGTTGCGACATCGTTGCAACGGGTAGGTTGGTGGGCGACATGACGGTCATTACGGAAAGCCGCATCACCAGCGTGGTGCGGGCGGCAGAGGCGCTGCTGTCACACCGCGCCGGATCAGCAGTGGTCCTCGATGATCCCGAGGACCTCGGCGGCAGCGGGCGCACCACGGTGGTGCGGGTCCGGGTCGCCCAGAACCCTCTCAGCCTGGACCGATCGCTCGTGATCAAGGCCCTTCCCGAGCACGAGGACCCGCAGGCCTTCCACCGGGAGATCGCGTCGTACAAGTACGCGACCGCGCTGCCCAACGAATCGCGTCCGGGGCCGCAACTCATCGCCTCGGATCCCGACCTGCGGATCATGGTGCTCTCCGACCTCGGCCACGGCCGCTCGATGCTCGAGTACCTCGCCGGCGTCGACCCCGTCGAGACCTCCCGTGCGGTCAGCGCCTGGGGTCAGGCCCTCGGCCGGATGCATGCGGCCACGGTCGGTGGCGAAGGAGACTTCCTCGCGCTGCTGCGCCGCGGACCGTCGGGTACGCAGGGGCGCGACATCCTGCGCGACGAGGCGCTGCGGTCGATCGATTCGGTGGTCGGGCACGCTGCCGCGCTCGACGTCGTGGTCCCGGAGCAGGTCGTCGAGTCGTTGCGGAGCGCGGCGACGCTGTTCGACGAGGGCGACCACCGCGCCTTCAGCCCCTCCGACGTCGGACCCGAGAACATCCTGCTCAACGACGACGGTGTCCAGTTCATGGACTACGAGTGGGGCGGATTCCGCGACGCGACCCTCGACATCGCCTACGCGCTCGTCACCATCACCGCCCAGCTGCCGCCCCGGACCTCCGCGCGTGCCACCGACCTCGAGGTGTCGATGGTGGACGCGTGGCGGTCCGAGGTGCACTCGATCTGGCCGGCCCTCGCCCACGAGCGGGAGATGCAGCGCAAGGTGCTGCTCGCCCGCCAGCTCTGGGTGTGGCTGTCGACGGTGTGGATGTTGCCGGGCGATCCGGAGACGACCGACCAGCCAGATGCCGAGTTCGATGTGGCCGACTTCGGTGCCGCCGGCTTCACCCACGACTGGGCCCTGCACACCAACGACCCCCGCGTGATCGTCAGCCGCTGGACCGATCTCGCCGCCGCGGCCGGACGGGCGGGGGACGACGAGACCGCCGTGTTCGCGACCGCGATGGGCGTCGCGCTCCAGCGCATCTGGCTGGCCTGACACGCTCGTGGACGGACTGTTCGACCCACCCGACGATCCTCGGGCAGGTTCTGCCGGGCCCGGCAACGCGGGCGGCCTCACCGCGCCGCCGTCCCCGACCGCGCCGCTCGCGGTCCGGATGCGCCCGCAGAACCTCGACGAGATCGTCGGGCAGCAGCACTTGCTCGGGACCGGCTCGCCGCTGCGGAAGCTGATCAGCGGGTCGGGCGCGGCGTCGGTGTTGCTCTACGGGCCGCCGGGCACCGGCAAGACCACCATGGCCTCGCTCATCGCGCGGGCCACCGGCGGCCGTTTCGAGGCGCTGTCCGCGCTGACCGCAGGGGTGAAAGAGGTGCGGGCGGTCATCGACGTGGCCCGCCGCCGGCTCATCGGCGACGGCAAGAACGGCGGTCAGCAGACGGTCCTGTTCATCGACGAGGTGCACCGATTCTCCAAGACACAGCAGGATGCATTGCTCGACGCGGTGGAGAACCGCATCGTCCTGCTCGTCGCCGCGACGACCGAGAACCCGTCGTTCTCGGTGGTCGCCCCGCTGCTGTCCCGGTCGCTGGTCCTGCAGCTGCGGTCCCTGACCGACGCCGACATCCGCGAGGTGCTGACCCGGGCGGTCGCCGACCCGCGGGGGCTGGACGGCAAGGTCGAGGTCTCCGACGCCGCCTACGACCACCTCGTCGCGGTGTCGGGCGGGGACGCGCGCCGGGCGCTGACCGCCCTCGAGGCGAGCGCCGACTCGACCGAGTCCATCGACCTGGCCGACGTCGAGACCGCCATCGATCGCGCCGCGGTGCGCTACGACCGGGACGGCGACCAGCACTACGACGTGACGAGCGCGTTCATCAAGTCCATCCGTGGTTCGGACGTCGACGCCGCCGTGCACTATCTCGCGCGGATGATCGCGGCGGGGGAGGACCCGCGGTTCATCGCGCGGCGCCTGATGATCCATGCCAGCGAGGACATCGGGATGGCCGACCCGACGGCCCTGCAGACCGCGGTCGCGGCCGCTCAGGTCGTGAACCTGGTCGGGATGCCGGAGGCCAAACTGGCACTCACCCAGGCGACCATCCACCTCGCGACGGCCCCGAAGTCGGCGGGTGTGGTGTCGGCCATCGGCGCGGCCCTCGCCGACGTCGAGTCGGGCAAGGCCGGCGCGGTTCCGGCCCACCTGCGCGACAGCCACTATCCGGGGGCCAAGAAGCTGGGCAACGGCGTCGCCTACCGATATCCGCACGATGATCCCGATGGCGTTGTGGCGCAACAGTATGCGCCCGATGAGCTGGTCGGGAGGGACTACTACGTCCCCACCGACCACGGGCTGGAGCGCGAGATCGGTCCGCGAGTGGCGAAGTTGCGGTCGATCGTGCGCGGCGCGGTGTCGCGGCGCCGGTCCCGCTGACGTTCTCGCAGTTGAGAGTCCCTGCGCCGTTCGACGACCCGCCGACGGTAGGCTGGGATGTCGCGACATCAACGGCCGCCACCACCAACGGCTGCGATCACCAACGGCAGGACGAAACCCACAGTGCAGACGCATGACATCCGGAAGCGGTTCCTGGACCACTTCATCAAGGCCGGGCACACCGAGGTGCCGAGCGCTTCGTTGCTGCTCGACGATCCCAACCTGTTGTTCGTGAATGCCGGCATGGTCCCGTTCAAGCCGTTCTTCCTGGGTGAGCAGACCCCGCCCTACTCGCGGGCCACCAGCGTGCAGAAGTGTGTCCGGACCCTCGACATCGACGAGGTCGGCATCACCACCCGGCACAACACCTTCTTCCAGATGGCGGGCAATTTCTCCTTCGGCGACTACTTCAAGCGGGAGGCCATCACCTTCGCCTGGACGCTGCTGACCAACAGCGTCGCCGACGGCGGCTTCGGCATCGACCCGCAGAAGCTGTGGCCGACCGTCTACCTCGACGACGACGAGGCCGAGGCCATCTGGCGCGATGAGATCGGTGTCCCCGCCGAACGCATCCAGCGACGCGGCATGAAGGACAACTACTGGTCGATGGGCGTGCCCGGCCCGTGCGGTCCCTGTTCGGAGATCTTCTACGACCGCGGGCCCGAGTACGGCGTGGAAGGCGGCCCCGAGGCCGACGAGGACCGTTACATCGAGATCTGGAATCTCGTGTTCATGCAGAACGTCCGCGGCCCCGGCGGCGGCAAGGACAACTACGAGATCCTCGGTCCGCTGCCGAAGCAGAACATCGACACCGGCATGGGCGTCGAGCGCGTGGCCTGCATCCTGCAGGGCGTCGACAACGTCTACGAGACCGACCTGTGCAAGCCCATCATCGATCTCGCCGCGCAGCTGTCCGGGCGGGCCTACGGCGCCGGTTCGCACGCCGACGACGTCCGGTTCCGCGTGGTCGCCGACCACGCCCGCACGTCGGCCCTGCTGATCGGCGACGGAGTGCTGCCCGGCAACGACGGCCGGGGATATGTCCTGCGTCGTCTGCTGCGGCGGGTCGTCCGGTCCATGCGTCTGCTCGGCGCCGGGAGCGGAGCGAGCGGGCCGAATCAGCTCGGTAGTGGCGACAGTCAGCCCACCATGGGCACGATCATCGGCAAGGTCATCGATCTGATGGCGCCGTCGTATCCCGAACTCGAGACCCAGCGCAAGCACATCGTCGACGTGGCGGTGGGCGAGGAGACCTCGTTCTCCAAGACCCTCGCCGCGGGTTCGAAGCTGTTCGCCGACGCCGCGACCGCCACCAAGGCCGCGTCGCGCAGCACCATCACCGGGTCGGACGCCTTCACCCTGCACGACACCTACGGTTTCCCGATCGACCTCACCCTGGAGATGGCGGCCGAGGCCGGTCTCGCCGTCGACCAAGAGGGCTTCACCGCGCTCATGGCCGAACAGAAGCAACGCGCCAAGGCCGACGCGACCGCCCGGAAGACCGGGCACGCCGATCTCAGCGTCTACCGCGACTTCCTCGACCGCGGGCCGACCGAGTTCACCGGCTTCGACGAGCTGGTGTCGGAAGCCCGCGTCCTCGGCCTCGTCGCCGACGGTGCGCGATTGCCCGCCGCATCGGCCGGGCAGGAGCTGACGGTCGTTCTCGACCGCACGCCGCTGTACGCCGAGTCCGGTGGACAGATGGCCGACATCGGCACCATCAGCACCGGATCCGGAGTTCGCATGTCGGTCACCGACGTGCAGAAGGTCGGGAAGTCGGTGTGGCTGCACAAGGTCCGCATCGACGAGGGTGAGATCGAAGAGGGCGACGAGGTCCTGGCCGCGGTGGACACCGCCTGGCGTCACGGCGCCACCCAGGGCCACTCGGGCACCCACATGGTCCATGCGGCGCTGCGCGAGGTCCTCGGCCCCGGGGCGACGCAGGCCGGGTCCCTGAACCGTCCCGGTTATCTGCGTTTCGACTTCAACGCCGGCGGTCCGGTGACCGAGGCCCAGCGTCGTGAGATCGAGGAGATCAGCAACGCCGCGGTCGAGGCGAACTATCAGGTCAACACCTTCGAGACCGGTCTGTCCGAGGCCAAGGCGATGGGCGCGATGGCGCTCTTCGGCGAGAACTACGGCGACGTCGTCCGCGTCGTCGAGATCGGCGGGCCGTTCTCGATGGAGCTGTGCGGCGGCACGCACGTCGCGTCGTCGTCCCAGATCGGACCCATCACCCTGATCGGCGAATCCTCGGTCGGCTCGGGCGTCCGGCGCGTCGAGGCGTATGTCGGCATGGACTCGTTCCGGTTCCTGTCGAAGGAACGGGCGCTGCTGGCCGGGCTGGCGTCGTCGCTGAAGGTGCCGTCCGAGGAGGTGCCGGGCCGCGTGGAGCAGCTCGTCACCAAGCTGCGCGACGCCGAGAAGGAACTCGAGCGGGTGCGCGCCGACGCCGCACGGGCCGCGGTCTCCGGTCTTCTCGAGACCGCGACGACCGTCGGTGCGACGCTCGTGGTCGAGGGCCGGGTGCCGGGCCTGGACGCCAACGGGCTCCGCTCGGTGGTGACCGACCTGCGTGGCCGGGTCGCCGACCGGCAGGCGGTGATCGCGCTCTTCTCGCCGAGCGGTGACGGGCCGGATGCCAAGGTGCCGTTCGTGATCGCCACCACGGCCGCCGCGCGGGACGCCGGTATCAAGGCCGGCGACCTCGTCAAGGAAGTCGCACCGCTGCTCGGCGGACGTGGCGGCGGCAAACCCGACCTGGCTCAGGGTGCCGGTACCGATCCGTCGGGCATCGCCGCCGCGCTGACCCGCATCCGCGAGTTCGTCGCCTGATGCCCGACCCGCAATCCCGGCCCGACGCTGCGCCGCGGACCCGAGGACGACTCCTCGGCATCGACGTCGGGAGCGTGCGGATCGGCGTCGCCGTGTGTGACCCCGACGGCATCCTCGCCACGCCGGTGGAGACGGTGCGCCGGACTCCGTCGCGCACAGACGATCTCGACCGGATCGCGGCCCTGGTCACCGAGTACGAGGCCGTCGGCGTGGTCGTGGGCCTCCCGAAGACACTCAAGAACACCGCGGGCACGGCGGCGGAGACCGCACGTGCTTTCGGGGACCGACTCGCGTCCCGGATAGACCCGGTGGCGGTGCAGTGGCACGACGAACGTTTCACGACGGTGACCGCACAGCAGGCACTGCACGCGAGCGGCCGGACGGTGAAGTCCTCGCGCGCGGTGATCGACCAGGCCGCGGCGGTCGCTATTCTTCAGGGGTGGTTGGATGCACGACGGTGAGTCAGGGGAGCCTCCGGTGACCGACGATCGGCGTCGCACACGCCACCGCGACGGCCAGGGACGCCGAACCGAGGGCATGGATCCGGAGCGTCTGCGGTATTTCACCCAGTCCGCCGAGGGGTCCCCGCACACGCGGCATCGTCGCCGCCGGACCGGTCCGGACTCCGCGGACCCGGCCGGCCGTCGGCCGGTCCCGCCGCCCGTCCCGCCCGCCGAGCAGGCGCGTCCGGTGGCCGGCTCGCCGCGGCCGCGCGCGACGCCGGTCCGCATCCCGCCGGGACAGACGCCGACCCCGCCGCCGGTCGCGCCGCGCCCCGCGCCGCCGCAGTCCGACACCGATGCCACGATGGCTCGTCCGCCCGCCCCCGAGCAGCCCGCCCCGAAGCGGCCCGCCCCCGAGCGGCCCGCCCCGGAGCCGCCTGCCCCGGAGCCGCCCGTCCGCGGGTCCCGCGACGACGGATTCCGTTCTGCTCCAGTCGCTTACGAACCCGCCGGGTACGAGCAGGATCGCTACGCCGACGAATCATACGACGACTCGCGGTACGGCCCGCCTGTCGAGACCGCACGTCAGGTTCACGACCCCGCTCCGGCGGCCCCGGCATCGGGCCGGGGTGTCGACGAGCCCGACGACTGGTGGGCCGGGGTCGACGACACCGAGTCCGAGCCGCAGACGCGCCGTGCCCCGCGCCGCACGCGCAGCCGGGGTAGACGTCGTGCGGTGCTGGCTCTCGCGATCGTCTTCATGCTCGCGCTCATCACCGGCGTCGGCTACTACGGCGTGCGCGCCACCGGCCTGCTCGAGTCGCGCAAGGACTACACCAACGCGGCGGGTGCCGGCGACGTGGTCGTCGACATCCCGGACAACTCCACACTCGCCGATTTCGGCCGCATCCTCGTCGACGCCGACGTGGTCGGCAGCGTGCGCGCCTTCGTCGATGCCGCAGGCGGACAGCCGATGTCGGGTGGGCTGTACAAGATGCGCACCCAGATCCCGGCGACCACCGCCGTCGAGATGCTGACCGACGACGGTGCCGAACACCGGGTCGGGCGGGTGGTGATCCCGCCGGGACTGCAGCTCGATTCGAAGACGGGTATCGACGGCAAGGTCACCCCGGGCATCTTCCAGCTCATCGAGAACGCGACGTCGTTCTCGGTCAACGGACAGCAGGAGGGGGTGACCGTCGCCGACCTCGAGAAGGCCGCGGCGCAGGCCACCCCGGAGGAGCTCGGCGTACCCGAGTGGGCCCGCCAGAACGTCGCCGCGATGACGGGCGACCACCGGCGGATCGAAGGACTCATCGCGCCCACCACCTGGGAGCGGGTCGAACCCGATCACACCGCCACACAGATCCTGCAGGAGATGATCTCCAAGAGCGGGGCGATGTTCGAGCAGTGGGGGCTGCTGGACCGCAACAACTCCGGGCTCGAGCCGTACGAGACCCTCATCGCGGCGTCGATCGTGGAACGCGAGGTCCGTCACGTCGAGGACGCGCCGAAGGTGGCGCGGGTCATCCGCAACCGCCTCGACCGCGACCAGTTGCTGCAGATGGACTCCACGCAGAACTACACCGCCGACATCACGAACATCGACGTCCACGGCGAGGCCTACAAGAACGACAACGAGTGGAACACCTACCGCTACAAGGGGTTGCCGCCGACACCGATCGCGGCGGTCGGCGTACCGGCCCTCGAGGCGATGCTCGACCCGGCCCCGGGCGGATGGCTGTACTTCGTCACGGTCGACACCGCCGGGACGACGCTGTTCGCCAACACCTTCGAAGACCACAAGCGCAATCGCGAGGTCGCCTGCCGTAACAAGCTGGTGGCCACGGGATGTAGTCAGTGACCGGCGGACCCGCCGTGAACACCGTGCCCGCCGACATCCGCTCCCCGTACGGCGCTCACCGCCGGGCCGCGGTCCTGGGTTCGCCGATCACCCACTCGCGCTCGCCGCGTATCCATCTGGCCGCTTACCGGACGTTGGGGCTGGCCGACTGGCGATACGACCGGATCGAGTGCACCGCCGATCGTCTGCCCGAGATCGTGTCCGGCGCCGACGCCGACTTCATCGGCTTCTCGGTCACCATGCCCAACAAGCGGGCGGCCCTCGACTTCGCGGCCGAGCGCACCGAGCGCGCCGAGCTCGTCGGGTCGGCCAACACCCTCGTGCGGGTGCCGTCCGGATGGCGCGCCGACTGCACCGACATCGACGGAATGGCCGGTGCACTCACCGATCTCGCGGTCGGCGCCGACATCGCGTCCGGGACCACGCCCCTCGCCGTGGTCGTCGGGGCGGGCGGGACGGCCCTGCCGACGATCATGGCCCTCGCCGGCGCGGGCGTCACCGACGTCGTGGTCGTCGCCCGTGACGCCGGCCGCGCCGCGCCCGTCCTCGACCTCTGTGAACGGCTGGGCCTGAGTGGCGAGGTCCTGCCCTTCGAACCCGCCGAGGCCCTGGACCGCCGGTGTCGGGACTCCGCCGTCGTCGTGTCGACCGTGCCCGCCGAGGCGGCCTCCGGACTGGCGTCGACGCTGGCGCAGGCCCGCAAGGTCGTGGACGTGATCTACGACCCCTGGCCGACGCCGCTCGCGACGGCGGTCGGTGCGGCCGGCGGAACCGTCGTCGGCGGTCTGGTCATGCTGGTGAACCAGGCGTTCCGGCAGGTCGAACTCTTCACCGGGCTCCCCGCACCCCGCGAGGCGATGATCGAGGCCCTCACCGCCGACTGACGCCGCGACGTTCGAGGTCGTCCACACGACGAATGGCGTGTGGACAGAGGTGCGGTGATGCGTCGGTCCCGCGTCATGCTCGGCGGATGGGTGAATGCGCAATCCTGGTGTGGCTGTCGGTGGTCGCGGTGACCGACGCCGAGACCCGCCGGATCCCGAATACGCTCGTCTGGCCGGGGATCTGCGGTGCCATGGGCGCGTGCATGGTCCACCCGGGGGTGGCGGTGGCCGTCCTGACGGCCGCGACCCCGTACGCGCTGGCGTTCGGAAGGCGATGGTGCGGCGGCGGGGACGTCAAATTCGCCGCGGCGTGCGGTGCGCTCGCCCTCGACTGGGGCGCCGCGCTTCTCGTCGTCACACTCGCGTCGCTCATCGCGGTGGGCGTGGTACTCGCCGACCGAGTGGCCCGCCGGGAGCCGGCCGGTACCGCCGCGCATCCGCACGGGCCGGCGCTCGTCGCCGCGACGATCGTCGTCGCCGGTCTGCTGTGACGCGTGCTACCCGTGATTCGGCGGCGCCGCCGTCGGACGGGGCACGGCCGCATGGAACAATCGACCACTGTGTTGCGCTGGATAACTGCCGGAGAATCCCACGGCCCCGCCCTGGTCGCCATCGTCGAGGGCATGGTGGCCGGTGTCGAGGTCACCTCGTCCGACATCGGCGAGCAACTGGCTCGCCGCCGGCTCGGCTACGGCCGCGGAGCGCGGATGAAGTTCGAGGCCGACAAGGTCACCGTGCTCGGCGGGGTCCGCCACGGTCAGACCATGGGCGGTCCGGTCGCCATCGAGATCGGCAACACCGAGTGGCCCAAATGGGAGACGGTGATGGCCGCCGACCCCGTGGACGAGGCCGAGCTCGAAGGCAGCGCGCGCAACGCGCCGCTGACCCGTCCCCGGCCCGGCCACGCCGACTACTCGGGCATGCTCAAGTACGGCTTCGACGACGCCCGGCCGGTGCTCGAGCGTGCCAGCGCGCGAGAGACCGCGGCCCGCGTCGCAGCGGGCACGGTCGCCCGCAACTTCCTCCGTCAGGTGCTCGGCATCGACGTCGTCTCCCATGTCATCTCGATCGGCGCGAGCGATCCCTATGTCGGCCCCCCGCCGCGCATCTCCGACCTCGAGGCCATCGACGCCAGCCCGGTCCGGGCCTTCGACGCCGATGCCGAGAAGTCGATGATCGCCGAGATCGAGGCGGCGAAGAAGGACGGCGACACGCTCGGTGGCGTCGTCGAGATCGTCGCGACCGGGGTACCGGTCGGGCTCGGCTCGCACGTGAGCGGTGAGACCCGCCTGGACGCCAAGCTCGCGGCCGCGCTGATGGGCATCCAGGCCATCAAGGGCGTCGAGGTGGGCGACGGATTCACCACCGCGCGCCGTCGCGGCAGCGAGGCCCACGACGAGATGGTGCCCGGCGCCGACGGCGTACTGCGCTCGACCAACCGCGCGGGCGGGCTCGAGGGCGGCATGACCAACGGCGAGGACCTCCGCGTGCGCATCGCCATGAAGCCGATCTCGACGGTGCCGCGCGCACTGTCGACGATCGACATGTCGACGGGGGAGACGGCCAGCGCGATCCATCAGCGTTCCGACGTCTGCGCCGTGCCCGCGGCGGGTGTGGTCGCCGAAGCGATGGTCGCACTCGTCGTCGCCCAGGCCGCCCTGGAGAAGTTCGGCGGTGACTCGGTCGGCGAGACCGCCGCGAACCTCGCCGCCTACCGGGCCGCGGTCGACGCGCGTCCGCCCCGGGCATGACCCAGCCCCCGACCCCGACGCGTGCGACGACCGGTCGTCGTCCGGCGGCCGTGCTGATCGGTTTCATGGGGGCGGGTAAGTCCACGGTCGGCCGCGTGCTCGCCGACCGGCTCGGTGTCGACTTCATCGACACCGATGTCGAGCTCGTCCGCCGCACCGGACGCAGCATCCCGGAGATCTTCGAATCCGATGGCGTCGAGGCGTTCCGGACGATCGAGGAGAACGTCGTCACCGATGTCCTGGACAACCACGGTGGGGTGGTGTCGCTGGGCGGCGGTGCGGTGACGACCGCAGGCGTGCGCGACGCCCTGACCGATCAGCGCGTCGTGTACCTGCGAGTCTCGCCCGAGCGCGGATACGAACGCGTGTCCGGTACCGACCGCCCACTGCTGGCGACCGCCGACCCCGCCGCCCGATATGCCGAACTGCTGGCCGGGCGGACGGCCGTCTACGAGGCGGTGTGCACCTTCGACGTCGATGCCGATGCCGACCCCGACACGGTTGCCGACGCCGTCGTCGTCCGACTCGCCCGCGAACTGATGTGAGGAAGCCGAGAATGTCCGAAACCGAACCCATCGCCATCCGGGTCAACGCCGGCGCGCCCTATGACGTGACCATCGGCCGGGGACTCCTCGGCGAGGTGGCCGCCGCGGCACAGGGCGCCGACCGCATCGCGATCCTGTATCAGCCGCCGCTGGCCAAGACCGCCGAGCAGGTTCGAGAGTACCTGGCGGGCAAGGGATTCGACGCCCATCGCGTGGAGATCCCGGATGCGGAGGCCGGCAAGGACCTGTCGGTCGCGTCCTTCTGCTGGGAGGTGTTCGGCCGCATCGGCCTCAAGCGCAACGACAAGGTCATCAGCCTCGGCGGTGGCGCCGCCACCGATCTCGCCGGCTTCGTCGCGGCCACCTGGATGCGCGGCATCGGGGTCATCCACATCCCGACGACGCTGCTGGCGATGGTCGACGCCGCCGTCGGCGGCAAGACCGGCATCAACACCGAGGCCGGCAAGAACCTCGTCGGGTCGTTCCACGAACCCGACGCCGTGCTCATCGACACCGGCACCCTGGAGACCGTCCCGCGCAACGAGATCGTCGCCGGACTCGCCGAGGTCATCAAGACCGGGTTCATCGCCGATCCCACCATCCTCGACATCATCGAGGCGGATCCCGAGGCCGCCCTCGACCCGACGTCGCCGGTGCTGCCCGATCTCATCCGGCGCTCGGTCCAGGTGAAGGCGGATGTGGTGTCGGCCGATCTCAAGGAGTCGTCGCTGCGCGAGATCCTGAACTACGGCCACACCCTGGGACATGCGATCGAGCGGCGGGAGCGCTACCGGTGGCGTCACGGCGCGGCGGTGTCGGTGGGCCTCGTGTTCGCGGCCGAGCTCTCGCGCCTGGCCGGCCGCCTCGACGATGCGACCGCGGATCGGCACAAGACCATCCTGGATCTCGTCGGGCTCCCCACGACGTATGACCCCGACGCGTTCGCCGATCTCCTGCAGGGCATGGCGGGGGACAAGAAGAACCGCTCGGGCGTTCTGCGCTTCGTGGTCCTGGACGGCCTGGCCAAGCCGGGTCGTCTCGAGGGGCCCGATCCCGGATTGATCGCGGCCGCCTACTCCGCGGTGGCGGGTGGCCCGGCGGCGAAGAGCACGTCGGTGCTGCTGTAGGCCTGACGCTCGCTCAGCTGCCGGTCACCCTTTGCGCCGACTCAGCGAATGCGCTGGGTCGGCGCGTCCGCGTCGGCCGGGATGCCGTCCTCGTGATGGGTCGAGCGATCCTCGTGGACCGACCAGTCGTCGTCGGCGGCGCCCTTGTTCTGGTCGCGCCGCACGAGGAAGCGGCCGATGGCCGCGCCGACGAAGGCCGGGACGAAGACGAGCAGCGCGGTGAACGACGCACCCGCGACGAGTTCGACGAACAGGCTGGCCTGTCCGATCCCGGCGAGGACGACCGTGCCGAGGATCCAGGAGATCAGTCCGGCGAGGACGCCGGCCAGGACACCGGCCTGCAGCCACCGCACCGTGAGGTCCTCGTAGTCGTCGGGGTCCGGGTTGGCGCGCGCGTCACGGATGCCGTCGTAACCACCCCACAGCAGGGCGATGAGGACGACGACGGCGATCGCGATGGTGCGCCAGACGGTGGAGTTCAGCGGCGCCTGGACCACTGCGAATCCGAGCAACACCCGGGCGAGGACGTGAACTGCGGTCATCGTCAGACCGCGCACCAACCACGAAGACATGCGCGTCATCTTACGCACGGTGCTGGTGACAGCGGACACACCTGGTCGAAGTGGTCCGGTTCGCGCGGTTCGGGTGCCCGCCGTAGCGTGGCGGGGGTGCCGATCAACCATGACACGGCCGGGCGTCGCGCCCGGTTGCGTACCGAACTGCGGGCCGCCGACGACCCGGTCTCGTTCCTCGTCGTCTCCGACCTCGTCAACGTCCGCTATCTGACGGGTTTCACCGGCTCCAATGCCGCTGTGCTGATCGATGCGGACGACCCGGCGGGTGACCGCATCGCCACCGACGGCCGCTATCTCACCCAGGTCGCCCAGCAGGTGCCCGACGTCGAACCGATCATCGAACGCGCTGTGGCGCGGGCCCTCGTCGATCACGCCCGCTCCGGCGGGGCCGATCGAATCGGCTTCGAGTCCGACACCGAGACCGTGGCCGGGCACCGGGCACTCTCCGCCGCCGTCGGGGACTCCGGGGTCGAACTGATCGGCACGTCGGGTCTGGTGCAGAACCTCCGGGCCGTCAAAGAGCCGGGGGAGATCGAGCTGCTCCGGGTGGCGTGCGCGATCGGGGATGCGGCCCTGGCGCAGATCATCGCGGACGGCGTCCTGCGGGCCGGGACGACCGAACGCGAGGTCGCGCGGGCCCTCGAATGGGAGATGTACCGCCTCGGGGCCGACGGGATCGCGTTCGAGACCATCGTGGCGGCCGGCGCCCACTCCGCGATCCCGCATCACCGGCCGACGCACACCGCGCTGGCCGACGGCGACCTCGTCAAGATCGACTTCGGCTCCGTCGTCGGCGGGTACCACTCGGACATGACCAGGACCTTCGTCCTGCGGCGCGCCGCATCGTGGCAGCGTGACCTCTACCAGCTCGTCGAGACCGCGCAGGCCGCCGGCCGGGCGGCGCTGACCCCGGGCGCCGACCTCCGTTCGGTCGACGCGGCGGCGCGCGACGTGATCGACCGCGCCGGGCACGGGGAGCACTACGTGCACGGCCTGGGCCACGGGGTGGGGCTGGAGATCCACGAAGCACCGGGAATCGGCAAACTCGCGGCGGGTACACTGCCATGCGGTGCAGCGGTCACCGTGGAGCCCGGTGTGTACCTGCCCGGATGGGGCGGGGTCCGGATCGAGGACACACTGGTGGTCACCGACGGCGACCCCGACCTGCTGACCGCCACCGACAAGACATTCACCGTCATCTGACTGCAAGGGAACACAAACCACATGGCATCCACCGCCGACTTCAAGAACGGCCTCGTGCTGCGCATGGACGACCAGCTCTGGCAGATCCAGGAGTTCCAGCACGTGAAGCCGGGCAAGGGTCCCGCGTTCGTGCGCACCAAGATCAAGAACGTGCTGAGCGGCAAGACCGTGGACAAGACCTTCAACGCGGGCGTGAAGGTCGAGACCGCGACCGTCGACCGTCGTGACATGACCTTCCTCTACAACGACGGCACCGACTACGTGTTCATGGACGCGCAGGACTACGAGCAGTTCTCGCTGCCGCCGGCCACCGTCGGCGACGGCGCGCGCTTCCTGCTGGAGAACATGACCGTGCAGGTCTCGCTGAACGAGGGCAATCCGCTGTTCGTCGAGTTGCCGGTCACCGTCGAGCTGATCGTCGCCCAGACCGATCCCGGCCTGCAGGGCGATCGTTCCACCGGCGGGACCAAGCCCGCCACGCTGGAGACCGGAGCCGAGATCCAGGTGCCGCTGTTCATCAACACCGGGGACAAGCTCAAGGTCGATTCGCGCGACGGCAGCTATCTCGGCCGCGTCAACTCCTGACCTGTGAAACAACCCGGAACCCGACACAAGGCCCGACGCCGCGCGGTGGACCTCCTCTTCGAGGCGGAGGCCAAGGGCGTCAGTCCCGCCCAGCTGGTCACCGAACGACGCGAGTACGTCCGATCGGACGAGAGCGTCGGCTCCATCCACGACTACACCGCGACCGTGATCCAGGGACTGGCCGACGACCAGTCCCAGATCGACGCGGTCATCTCGTCGTATCTGCGGGACTGGACCCTCGAACGGCTCCCTGCCGTCGACCGCGCCATCATGCGCCTGGCGACCTGGGAGCTGTTCAACTCGCTCGACGTCGACACGATCGTGGTCGTCGACGAGGCGGTCGAGCTCGCCAAGGAACTCTCCACCGACGACTCGCCCGCCTTCGTCAACGGGGTGCTGGCCAAGATCGCCGAACTCGCTCCCCAGGTCCGGGCGGCCGCGTCCGCCGAACCCGCACCCGGACGGCCGGAGCAGAACTGATCCGCACCGGGTGTGGCGTACGTCGCGGGAATTCGTCGGCGTCGCCGCCCGGTGTAGAGTGTCGCGAGACAGACATCCTTTAACGATCCGTCCTGCGAGGCGGAGAAGGAGGTCGGCTTTGGCCAGCCCCGCTCCCAGGGTGCTGCTCGATGCCGCCGACGTGTCGCGCACGATTGCTCGTGTCGCGCACCAGGTCATCGAGAAGACTGCTCTGGACTCGCCCGACGCACCCCGCGTCGTTCTCATCGGAATCCCCACTCGCGGAACATCTCTCGCCACCCGGCTGGGTGCCAAGATCGGTGAGTTCGCGGGTGTCGACGTGCCGGTCGGTTACCTCGACATCACGCTGTACCGCGACGATCTGCGCGGCAAGCCGCACCGTCCGCTGGAGCGGACGATGGTGCCCGCGGGTGGCGTCGACAACGCCATCGTGATCCTGGTCGATGATGTCCTCTACTCGGGCCGGACGGTGCGCGCGGCGCTCGACGCCCTGCGCGATCTCGGTCGTCCCGCGGCCGTCCAGCTCGCGGTCCTCGTCGACCGCGGCCATCGCGAACTCCCGTTGCGCGCAGACTATGTCGGCAAGAACATCCCGACGGCCCGGGACGAGCAGGTCTCGGTCCATCTCGTCGAGCACGACGGCATCGACGAGGTCGTCCTCGCGTCGACATCGAGTTCGGCTGCGGCGGAGAGTGATTCGTGATGCGGCATCTGCTGTCGACGCAGGACCTCAGCCGCGACGATGCCACTGCTCTCCTCGACGACGCCGAGCGCTTCGAGCAGGCGCTCACCGGGCGCGAGGTGCGCAAGCTGCCGACACTGCGCGGGCGCACGGTGATGACCGTGTTCTACGAGAACTCGACCCGTACCCGGGTCTCCTTCGAGGTCGCGGGCAAGTGGATGAGCGCCGACGTCATCAACGTCAGCGCCTCGAGTTCCTCTGCGGGCAAAGGGGAGTCGCTGCGCGACACGGCCAAGACCCTGCACGCCGCGGGCGCCGACGCGCTGATCGTCCGGCACCCGGCCTCGGGTGCGCCGGCCCAGATCGCCGACTGGACGACGACTCCCGACGGTGACGGCCCCGCGGTCATCAACGCCGGGGACGGCACGCACGAGCATCCCACGCAGGCACTCCTCGACGCGCTGACCCTGCGTCAGCGCCTCGGATCACTCGACGGTCGGCGCATCGCCATCGTCGGCGACATCATCCATTCCCGTGTCGCCCGGTCCAATGCGCATCTGCTCTCGACACTCGGAGCCGAGGTCGTGCTGGTCGCACCGCCGACACTGCTGCCGGTCGGGGTCGAGCAGTGGCCGGTGAGCGTCTCCGGCAGCCTCGACGCCGAACTCCCCGCCGTCGACGCCGTCATGATGCTCCGGGTCCAGGCCGAGCGCATGAACGGCGGGTTCTTCCCGAGTGCCCGCGAGTACTCGGTCCGGTTCGGGCTGAACGACCGCCGACTGTCTCTGCTGCCCGATGACGCGGTCGTCCTGCATCCGGGACCGATGCTGCGCGGCATGGAGATCGGCTACTCGGTGGCCGATTCGCCCAAGGCCACCGTGCTCGAACAGGTCCGCAACGGCGTGCACGTCCGGATGGCGGTCCTGTTCCGTCTGCTCGTGGGTTCCGATTCCGCGGGAGCCCACCTATGACCCCCCTCACAACCATTGCAGGAGTTGGACAGTGAGCGCCACAACCGGATCCGTACCGCCGACCGGGTCCGTTCTCATCAGAGCCGTCCGCCCGTACGGCGAGGGAGACCCGATCGACGTCCTCGTCGTCGACGGTGTCATCAGCGAGCTGGGCTCGGCGGTCACCGCACCCGAGGGGGCCGAGGTGATCGACGGCAAGGGCGGAGTGCTCCTGCCCGGCTTCGTCGACCTGCACACCCACCTGCGTGAGCCGGGCCGCGAGGACACCGAGACGATCCGCTCGGGTTCGGCAGCCGCGGCGCTCGGCGGCTACACCGCCGTCTTCGCGATGGCCAACACCAGCCCGGTGGCCGACAACTCGACCGTCACCGACAACGTGTGGCGGTCGGGGCGCGAGGTCGGGCTCGTCGACGTCTACCCGGTCGGCGCGGTGACCGTCGGTCTCGGCGGCAAGCAGCTCGCCGAGATGGGCATGATGGCGGCCGGCGCCGCGGGCGTGCGGATGTTCAGCGACGACGGCAAGTGCGTCGACGATCCGCTGCTGATGCGTCGTGCTCTGGAATACGCCACCGGGCTCGGGGTCCTCATCGCCCAGCACGCCGAAGAACCGCGGCTGACCGTCGGTGCGGTCGCCAACGAAGGGCCGACGGCCTCGCGTCTCGGCCTGGCGGGCTGGCCGCGCGCCGCCGAGGAGTCCATCGTCATCCGCGACGCCCTTCTCGCGCGCGATGCCGGGGCGCGTATCCACATCTGCCACGCCTCCACGGAGGGCACCGTCGAACTGTTGCGGTGGGCGAAGGAACAGGGGATCGCGATCACCGCCGAGGTGACACCGCACCACCTGCTCCTCGACGACTCGGTCCTGCACACCTACGACCCGGTGAACAAGGTGAATCCGCCGTTGCGCGAGGTCCGCGACAAGCAGGCGTTGCGGCAGGCGCTCGCCGAGGGGATCGTCGACTGTGTGGCCACCGACCACGCCCCGCACGCCGCGCAGGAGAAATGCTGCGAGTTCGCCCAGGCCAAGCCCGGGATGCTCGGCCTGCAGACGGCGCTGCCGATCATCGTGGAGATCCTGGTGAAGCCCGGCCTGCTGGACTGGCGCGGCGTCGCGCGGGTCATGAGTGAGCGACCGGCGCAGATCGTCGAGCTCACCGATCAGGGCCGGCCGATCGAGGTGGGTGAACCCGCGAACCTCGCCGTTGTCGATCCGGACACGTCCTGGGTGGTCCATGGTCCCGACCTGGCGAGCCTGTCGGACAACACCCCGTTCGAAGCGATGACCATGCCCGCAACGATCACCGCGACCGTGCTGCGCGGCGTGGTGACCGCTCGCGACGGGCAGGTGACCCGATGACCCCGGCGCCGGGAGCGAAGCGAGCGGGCCGAACCAGACCCGCGAGGACAAGGCGCGGACTGATCCCGGGGATTCTCGCGGTCCTGGTCGTCGCCTCGGTGATCGCCTCGCTGCTCGGATACGGCAAGATCGTCTTCAACGCCTGGTTCATCGGCGTCGTCGCACTGCTCGCCATCGGGATCCTCTCAGTGTTCTACCTGCTGGTGACGGGGAACCGGAAGAAGACCGCGGCGCAGGCCGACCTCATCGGCGCACTCCCGACGATCCCCGCCGACCCGGGCACAGTGCTCCGAGGCCCGGACACCGGCCTCTACCTCGGCAGCACCGTCGCGCCGAGCTGGCAGAACCGGGTGACAGTCGGTGACATCGGTGATCGTGCGTCGTCGGTGCTGACCGAATTCGAGACAGGCATCCTCATCGCGCGCCAGGGTGCGAGTGACATCTGGATTCCGCGCGAGTCGGTCACCGCGGTCCGGACGGAGCGCGGCATCGCGGGCAAGGTGATGACCGCCGACGGCGTCCTCGCCATCCGCTGGGTCCTGCCCAGCGGAACCGAGATCGACTCCGGGGTGCGCGCCGACGACAAATCGATCTACCCCGGCTGGGTGAACGCCTTCGCCGGGACGCATGACAGTGGACACGGTCCACAGGGACAAGGGGCACAGGAATGAACACAGCGGTCTTGGTGCTGGAGAACGGTCAGGTGTTCACCGGCCGGAGCTACGGCGCAGTCGGCGAGACCCTTGGCGAGGCGGTGTTCTGCACCGCGATGACCGGCTATCAGGAGACCCTGACCGATCCGAGCTACCACCGGCAGATCGTGGTGGCCACCGCGCCGCAGATCGGCAACACCGGTTGGAACACCGAGGACGGCGAGAGCACCGGTAGCGCCGGGAGCACCGGCGTCGACGGTGACTCGGGCAAGATCTGGGTCGCCGGTTATGCCGTGCGCAACCCCACCCGACGCGTCTCCAACTGGCGTGCGACGACCTCCCTGGAGGAGGAGCTGGACCGCCAGGGCGTCGTCGGCATCGGCGGCATCGACACCCGCACCGTCGTCCGCATCCTCCGCGACCACGGCTCGATGAAGGCCGGCATCTTCTCCGGTCCGGCCCTGGCCGACACCGACGAACTCGTCGCCCGGGTCCGCAATCAGCCGGACATGAAGGGCGCCCGGCTGGCCGACGAGGTCACCACCAGCGACGGCTACGTCGTCGAACCCCTCGATCAGCACCGTTTCACGGTGGCCGCCATCGATCTGGGGATCAAGACGAACACGCCGCGGATGTTCGCCGAACGGGGAGTGCGCACCCACGTGCTGCCCGCGACGGTCGCGCTCGACGCGATCGCCGACCTCGAGCCCGACGGCGTCTTCCTCTCGAACGGTCCCGGCGACCCGGCCACCGCCGACGACATCGTCGAACTCACCCGCGGGGTTCTCGGCCGGGACATCCCGCTGTTCGGCATCTGCTTCGGCAACCAGATCCTGGGCCGCGCGCTCGGCCGTTCGACGTACAAGATGAAGTTCGGACACCGCGGCATCAACATCCCGGTCGTCGACCACACCACCGGCAAGGTCTCGATCACCTCGCAGAACCATGGCTTCGCACTCGAAGGCGAGGCGGGGGAGGAGTTCGACTCCGACTTCGGCCGCGCCCGCGTCAGCCATGTCTGCGCCAACGACGGCACCGTGGAGGGCGTCGAACTGCTCTCCGGTCGCGCCTTCTCCGTGCAGTACCACCCGGAAGCGGCGGCCGGCCCCCACGATGCCGCGTATCTGTTCGACAAGTTCGTCACCCTGCTCGAGGGCGACCGTGAGTCCCGCAAGACCAAGAACCAAGGAGCGAGTGCCTGATGCCGCGCCGCGAAGACATCAACCACGTCCTCGTCATCGGGTCCGGGCCGATCGTCATCGGTCAGGCCTGCGAGTTCGACTACTCCGGGACCCAGGCGTGCCGTGTGCTCAAGGCCGAAGGCCTGCGCGTGTCCCTGGTGAACTCCAACCCGGCGACGATCATGACCGACCCGGAATTCGCCGACGCGACCTACATCGAGCCGATCACGGCCGAGTACGTGGAGAAGGTCATCGAGGCCGAACGCGACGCCGGACATCCCATCGACGCGGTGCTGGCCACCCTCGGCGGGCAGACAGCGCTGAACACCGCTGTCGCACTGCATGATCGGGGTTCGCTGGAGAAGTACGACATCGAACTGATCGGTGCCGACTTCGACGCGATCCAGCGTGGTGAGGACCGCCAGATGTTCAAGGACATCGTGGAGAAGGTCGGCGGTGAGAGCGCCCGGTCGCGGGTCTGCCACACCATGGACGAGGTGCGCGACACCGTCGCCGAACTCGGCTTCCCGGTGGTCGTCCGACCCTCGTTCACCATGGGCGGCCTCGGTTCCGGCATGGCCTACGACGACGCGGACCTCGACCGCATCGCCGGCGGCGGCCTGGCCGCGTCGCCGACGGCCAACGTCCTCATCGAGGAGTCGATCCTCGGGTGGAAGGAATACGAACTCGAGCTCATGCGCGACAACCGCGACAACGTCGTGGTCGTCTGCTCGATCGAGAATCTCGACCCGGTCGGCGTACACACCGGCGACTCGGTGACGGTCGCCCCGGCGATGACGCTGACCGATCGCGAGTACCAGATCATGCGTGACCTCTCCATCGACATCCTCCGCGAGGTCGGCGTCGACACAGGCGGTTGCAACATCCAGTTCGCGCAGGACCCGCGCGACGGCCGGCTCGTCGTCATCGAGATGAACCCGCGCGTGTCGCGGTCGTCGGCACTGGCGTCGAAGGCCACCGGCTTCCCGATCGCGAAGATCGCCGCCAAGCTGGCCATCGGCTACAGCCTCGACGAGATCGTCAACGACATCACCAAGGAGACCCCGGCCTGCTTCGAGCCGACGCTCGACTACGTGGTGGTGAAGGCTCCGCGGTTCGCGTTCGAGAAGTTCCCGGGCGCGGACGACACGCTCACCACCACCATGAAGTCGGTGGGTGAGGCGATGAGCCTCGGCCGCAGCTTCGCCGAGGCGCTCGGCAAGGTCATGCGCTCGCTCGAGACGAAGGCCGGTGGATTCTGGGCCGAGCCGAACCGCCCGGACCCGGCCACGGTCGACCTGCCCGCGCTGCTGGAGGACATCAGGACCCCGAAGGACGGTCGGCTGTACAAGCTGATGCTGGCCTTCGACGCGGGCGCGACGATCGAGGACCTCTACGAGGCCACCGCGATCGACCCGTGGTTCCTCGCCGAGATCGGGGGCATCGCCGCTCTGGGAGCAGAGCTGCGCGATGCCGACACCCTCGACGAGGCTTTGCTCCGCGAGGCGAAGTCGACCGGCTTCTCGGACCGTCAGATCGCCGCGCTGCGCACGGATTTCGCCGACGAGGCGGCCGTGCGCGCGCATCGGATCGAGCTGGGCGTGCGTCCGGTCTACAAGACCGTGGACACCTGCGCGGCCGAGTTCGAGGCGAAGACGCCGTACCACTACTCCAGCTACGAGCTCGATCCGGCGGCGACCAGCGAGATCGCACCGCAGACCGATCGGGAGAAGGTCCTGATCCTGGGGTCGGGCCCCAACCGCATCGGACAGGGCATCGAGTTCGACTACTCGTGTGTGCACGCCGCGCTCACGCTGTCGGAGGCCGGGTACGAGACCGTGATGGTCAACTGCAACCCGGAGACCGTGTCGACGGACTACGACACCGCCGATCGCCTGTACTTCGAGCCGCTGACCTTCGAAGACGTGCTCGAGGTGTACCACGCCGAGTCGCAGTCGGGGACGGTCGCCGGAGTCATCGTGCAGCTCGGCGGACAGACCCCGCTCGGACTGGCGCATCGGCTCGAGGAGGCCGGCGTACCGATCGTCGGCACCAGTCCGGCCGCCATCGACCTGGCCGAGGACCGCGGTGAGTTCGGCAAGGTCCTCACCGCTGCCGGGCTACCGGCACCGGCGTTCGGCACCGCGACGAGCTTCGCCGAGGCGCGCGACACGGCCGCCCGGATCGGTTATCCGGTGCTCGTCCGGCCGTCGTACGTTCTCGGTGGACGCGGCATGGAGATCGTCTACGACGAGAAGTCCCTGGAGGACTACATCTCTCGGGCGACCGAGCTGACCCCGGATCACCCGGTGCTGGTCGACCGGTTCCTCGAGGATGCGGTGGAGATCGACGTCGACGCCCTGTGCGACGGTGACGAGGTCTACATCGGCGGCGTGATGGAGCACATCGAGGAGGCCGGTATCCACTCCGGTGACTCCGCCTGTGCGTTGCCGCCGGTGACTCTCGGGCGCGCCGATCTGGAGATGGTGCGTTCCTCGACCGAGGCGCTCGCCAAGGGCATCGGCGTGAAGGGGCTGCTCAACGTCCAGTACGCGCTGAAGGACGACATCCTCTACGTGCTCGAGGCGAATCCGCGTGCGAGCCGGACGGTTCCGTTCGTCTCCAAGGCGACCGCGGTGCCGCTGGCCAAGGCATGTGCCCGGGTCATGCTCGGCGCGTCGATCGCCGACCTGCGCGAGCAGGGCATCCTGCCGGCCACCGGCGACGGGGGCGAGGCCCCGGCCACCGCACCCATCTCGGTGAAAGAAGCGGTCCTGCCGTTCAACCGGTTCCGGCGACACGACGGAAGCGGCGTCGACAACCTGCTCAGCCCCGAGATGAAGTCGACCGGTGAGGTCATGGGCATCGACGCCGACTTCGGGCGCGCCTTCGCCAAGTCGCAGACCGCCGCCTACGGGTCTCTGCCCACCAGCGGCAAGATCTTCGTGTCGGTGGCCAACAAGGACAAGCGGGCGCTGATCTTCCCGGTCAAGCACCTCGCCGACCTCGGATTCGAGATCCTGGCCACCGAGGGCACCGCGGACGTGTTGCGGCGCAACGGGATCAAGTGTGAGACGGTGCGCAAGCACTTCGAGGCCGCCGAGGGGCAGCGCACGATCGTCGACATCATCCGGGGCGGCGAGGTGACGATGGTCATCAACACCCCGTACGGCAACTCCGGTCCGCGCGTCGACGGCTACGAGATCCGCAGCGCGGCGGTGTCGGTCAACATCCCGTGTATCACCACCGTGCAGGGGGCCTCCGCCGCCGTGCAGGGCATCGAGGCCGCGATGACCGGAGACATCGGGGTGCGGTCACTGCAGAATCGGCACGCCGACCTGGCCGGCCGGTCGTGATCGACGCGTCCGGGTTCGGAGACCGCTACGCACGTGTGGTCGCCGAGCGCGGGCGTCTGTGTGCGGGGATCGATCCGCACGGGGCGCTGCTCGAGGAGTGGGGGCTGCCGGTCACCGTCGACGGCCTGTCCCGCTTCGCCGACATCTGCGTCGATTCGCTCGGGCCGGTGGCCGCGGTGATCAAACCTCAGGTCGCGTTCTTCGAGCCGTTCGGCGCGGCCGGTTTCGCGGTGCTCGAGCGGGTCATCGCGGGTTGCCGGGATGCGGGTGCGCTGGTGATCGCCGACGCCAAACGCGGTGACATCGGATCGACGATGGCGGCCTACGCGCAGGCGTGGTTGTCGGAGTCGTCGCCGCTGTGCGCCGACTCGGTGACCGCGTCGCCGTACCTCGGCTACGAGTCCCTCCGCCCCGCGCTCGACCTCGCTCGCGAGGGCTCCCGGGGAGTGTTCGTGTTGGCGCGGACCTCCAACCCCGAGGGCGGCGACATCCAGCGGGCGCGAGCGGGGGAGCAGACGGTCGCTCAGTCGATCGTCGATGCCGCCGCCGCCGAGAACACTGACGGCACCGCGACGGTCGGTCTGGTCGTCGGAGCC
Organism: Gordonia sp. ABKF26; assembly: GCF_041103195.1. Classification (NCBI taxonomy): domain Bacteria; kingdom Bacillati; phylum Actinomycetota; class Actinomycetes; order Mycobacteriales; family Gordoniaceae; genus Gordonia; species Gordonia sp. ABKF26. The sequence goes on along the minus strand of NZ_JBGCVZ010000003.1, from coordinate 3,435,677 downwards.
ACCCGCGAGCACGGCCTGGATCTGGCGGATCTACGCGGCCCGATCCTGGCGCCCGGTCTGGGCGCCCAGGGTGCCACGGCCGCCGATCTGCCCGTGGTGTTCGACGGCGCCGATCCGGCCTGGGTGCTGCCTGCCAGTTCTCGCGGGGTTCTTCGCGCCGGGCCGGACCCGACCTCGTTGCGCGACGCGTTCGTCAGGACTCGCGACGAGGTCGAGGCCGCGCTGGGCTGAGACACCGGTGGCGGGCCTGCCCGTCACCCGCACGTCCGCCGGCCCCCCGGACGGCGCGACACGCGCGACCCCCCACCTCAATCGCAGAAATTCAGGTCACACCACTCGTGTCACACGCGTATCAGCGCGTCCGGGGTCCGGACGCGGGTCTTTCGCGTTGCTAGCGAACCGCTGGCTGCGCGATGCCGCGCTGACCTGCGGTGATGATGCAAAACACGTAGTCAGGGCGATGGCGCGAACAGTGAATCGGCGCTGTGCCCGCGTGAACGCACCGAGAGCCCTACAACATGAGAAAAGACCGCGAAAACGGGGGGTCGCACTCGCAAATGCCTGCTCACGTCGGTACGGTCGCAGTCGCCGCCAACATTTGATGGCGTCGGCCGGGTGCACACCCGGCTGACAGGCCGGCGATGGCGATCCAGCCGCGGTCGCACGGCAACAGCGCCTCGGACGCCTTCTGGGCGAACGATGCAGTCCCACTCGAGAACGAAAGACGGAGGAACCCCGTGGCCCTTCCCCAGTTGACCGATGAGCAGCGCGCCGCTGCGTTGGAGAAGGCAGCTGCCGCTCGTCGTGTCCGCGCGGAGCTCAAGGAGCGCCTCAAGCGCGGTGGCACCGATCTCCAGCAGGTGCTCAAGGATGCCGAGAACGACGAGATCCTGGGCAAGATGAAGGTCTCGGCCCTGCTCGAGGCCCTGCCCAAGGTCGGCAAGGTCAAGGCGCAGGAGATCATGACCGAGCTCGAGATCGCCCCGACCCGCCGCCTGCGCGGTCTCGGCGACCGTCAGCGCAAGGCTCTGCTCGAGAAGTTCAGCTCCTGAGCGTGAGCAAGCGAACCGAATACGGCAGCGGGACGAACCCGTGGTCCGGACGGTGAACAACCGCCCGGACCGCGAGGGAACCGGACGCACGAGGGGTCGACTGATCGTTTTGGTCGGCCCCTCGGCCGTCGGCAAGTCCACCGTGGTCGCCAAGGTCTGCGCCGCGATGCCCGATGTCTACTTCAGCGTGTCGGCGACGACCCGCGATCCGCGGCCCGGCGAGGTCGACGGCCGCGACTACCACTTCGTCTCCGCCGCCGACTTCGACAAGATGATCGCCGCCGACGAGCTCCTGGAGTGGGCCGAGATCCACGGCGGCCTGCAGCGTTCGGGCACCCCGATCGCCCCGGTCCTGGCCGCACTGGAGGCCGGCAAGCCGGTTCTGGTCGAGGTCGACCTGGTCGGCGCACGCAATGTCGTCGCCCGACTCCCCGAGGCGGTCACCGTGTTCCTCGCACCGCCGAGCTGGGACGAACTCGTGTCCCGACTGACCGGCCGGGCCACCGAGACGCCCGAGGCCATCGAGCGCCGACTGGCCACCGCACGCACCGAGATGGCCGCTCAGGACGAGTTCGACCACGTCATCGTGAACAGCGAAGTCGACCGAGCAGCCGATCAGTTGGTATCCTTGCTGGTCGGACCTGAACAGCCGGCCGCATCCGCGACCTGACCGGCCCTTTCCGACACCCAGACCTCGACGCAGGAGTTCGTGTGAGCACCCCGACCAATTTCGACATCACCGAGATCGCCGACGCACCGGCCTACGACACGCCGTTGGGCATCACGAATCCGCCGATCGACGACCTGCTCGATCGCGCGTCGTCGAAGTACGCGCTCGTGATCTACGCGGCCAAGCGTGCACGCCAGATCAACGACTACTACAACCAGCTCGGCGACGGCATCCTCGAATACGTCGGCCCGCTGGTCGAGCCCGGCCTCCAGGAGAAGCCGCTCTCGATCGCCATGCGCGAGATCCACTCCGACCTGCTCGAGCACACCGAGGGCGAATAGTCCCGGCCCCCTGATGACGACAGCGACCGGAACCCGGCGTCGCGTCCTGATCGGCGTCGGCGGCGGGATCGCGGCCTACAAGGTCTGTTCGGTGATCCGGCACTTCACCGAGGCCGGCAACGACGTCCGTGTCGTGCCGACGCCGGCAGCACTCGAGTTCGTCGGCAAGGCGACCTTCGAGGCGCTGAGCGGTAATCCCGTCTCCACGACCGTGTTCGACGACGTCGACGAGGTCGCCCACGTCCGCCTCGGGCAGGGTGCCGACCTGGTCGTCATCGCCCCGGCCACCGCCGACCTCATGGCCCGCGCCGCCCAGGGACGCGCCGACGATCTGCTGACCGCGTCGCTGCTGACCGTCCGCTGTCCGGTGCTGTTCGTCCCGGCCATGCACACCGAGATGTGGGAGCACCCCGCCACGCAGGCCAATGTGGCGACGCTCCGGTCCCACGGCTCGGTCGTGATGACCCCGGCGTCGGGGCGCCTGACGGGTACCGACTCCGGCCGCGGCCGCCTCCCGGACCCGCAGGAGATCGCACTGATCGGTGAACTGCTCCTCGCCCGGTCCGATGCACTCCCATACGACCTCGCCGGGGTCCGGGTGCTCATCAGTGCCGGCGGCACCCGAGAACCACTCGACCCGGTCCGCTACCTCGGCAATCACAGCTCCGGCAAGCAGGGCTTCGCGCTTGCCCGCGCCGCTGCGCAACGCGGTGCGAGCGTCACCGTCGTCGCCGGGTCCACCGCCGACCCGGGTGACCCGGCCGGTGTGTCGATCGTGCGGATCTCGACCGCCGAACAACTCGCCGACGAGATGACCAAGCGCGCGGCCGACGCCGACGTCGTCATCATGGCCGCCGCGGTCGCGGACTTCCGCCCGATCGCCGTCGCCGACGCCAAGATCAAGAAGGGCGACACGGGCCCGGCGCCCATCGAACTCACCACCAACCCCGACATCCTGCGCGGGCTGGTCACCGCCCGCGACGAGGGCCGGATCCCCCGCGAGACGGTGATCGTCGGCTTCGCCGCCGAGACCGGCGACGAGACGGGCGGAGTCCTCGACCACGGTCGCGCAAAACTCGCTCGCAAGGGCTGTGACCTGCTCGTCGTCAACGCCGTCGGCGACGGCAAGGCCTTCGGGACCGCGGACAACACCGGTTGGTTGCTCGCCGCCACCGGCGACGAGACCGCATTGCCCTTCGGGTCGAAAACACTCATGTCGAGCCGGATACTTGACGAAGTGCGCCAACTGGTGCCTGATGGTCGAGGAGCTCGACCGACCGATTAGGTTGGATGTATTCACCCGGCCAGTCGGACCTGGCCGACACTGCCAGCGGCGCGTCGACCACCGACGCGCGTAGATCTCGAGAGGATCTGATGACCACCTCGTCACGCCTGTTCACGAGCGAATCCGTCACCGAGGGACACCCCGACAAGATCTGTGACGCGATCAGCGACTCGATTCTCGACGCCATCCTCACCGACGATCCGAAGGCGCGTGTCGCGGTCGAGACCCTCGTGACCACCGGGCAGGTGCACGTCGCCGGCGAGGTCACCACCACCGCCTACGCCGACATCCCCAAGATCGTGCGCGACAAGGTCCTCGAGATCGGCTACGACTCCTCGACGAAGGGATTCGACGGTGCGTCATGCGGCGTGAACGTCGCCATCGGTGCGCAGTCCCCGGACATCGCCGGCGGCGTCTTCAACTCGCACGAGAGCCGCAGCGGCATCTCGGAGGACGAGATCGACAGCCAGGGCGCCGGCGACCAGGGCCTCATGTTCGGCTACGCCACCAACGAGACCCCCGAGCTCATGCCGGTGCCGATCGCGCTGGCCCACCGCCTGTCGCGCCGCCTCACCGAGGTGCGCAAGAACGGCACGCTGCCGTACCTGCGCCCGGACGGCAAGACACAGGTCACCATCGAGTACGACGGTGACACGCCGGTTCGTCTGGACACCGTGGTCCTGTCGACGCAGCACGCGGCCGACATCGACCTCGACAACCTCCTCACCCCGGACATCAAGAAGCAGGTCGTCGACGCGGTACTCGCCGAGATCGACCTGCCGACCCTCGACACCACCGACTACCGCCTCCTGGTCAACCCCACCGGCAAGTTCGTCCTCGGCGGTCCGATGGGTGACGCCGGGCTGACCGGTCGCAAGATCATCGTCGACACCTACGGCGGCATGGCCCGCCACGGGGGTGGCGCGTTCTCCGGCAAGGATCCCTCGAAGGTCGACCGCAGCGCCGCCTACGCGATGCGCTGGGTCGCCAAGAACGCCGTGGCGGCGGGGCTCGCCAACCGCATCGAGGTCCAGGTCGCCTATGCCATCGGCAAGGCCGCACCGGTCGGGTTGTTCGTCGAGACCTTCGGCACCGAGAAGGTCGATCCGGCCGTCATCGAGCGCGTCATCAAGGAGAACTTCGACCTGCGTCCGCTCGCGATCATCCGCGACCTGGACCTGTTGCGCCCGATCTACGCGCCGACCGCTGCCTACGGCCACTTCGGCCGCACCGACGTCGACCTGCCGTGGGAGCGGACCGACCGCGCGGAGAAGCTGCGGGCCGCCGCGGGTCTGTAGACCCTCTGCGGAAGTACTCTCACTGACACCCAAAGGAGCACGGGTCCCGGCCGCTGAGCTGCCGGTGGCCCGTGTTCTGCCTGTTCTGGGACTCGCGCATCTCGACCGGCCGTTCGACTACCTGATCGACGCCGACCAGGACGAGGCCGCGCAGCCCGGCGTGCGCGTCCGCGTGCGATTCTCCGGCCGGCTCGTCGACGGTTACCTTCTCGATCGCATCGAGAAGAGCGATCACCCCGGCAAGCTGGGATGGCTCGACCGTGTCGTGTCCGCGGAACCGGTGCTGACCCCGCAACTGGCGACGCTATGTCGCGCCGTGGCCGATCGGTATGCGGGGACCATGGGCGACGTCGTGCGTCTGGCGATCCCGCCGCGGCACGCGCGCACCGAGAAGGAGACGACTCCAGAACCGACTTCCGTCGTGGAGACGCCCGAGCTCGCCGACTGGCATCGGTATCCGCTCGCCGATTCCTACGTCGAGAATCTCGTCGACGGCCATCCGCGCGCCGTCTGGCAGGCCCTGCCGGGGGAGGACTGGCCACGTCGTCTCGCCGAGCTCGCCGCGGCGACGCTCGCGTCCGGGCGCGGGTGCATTCTCATCGTCCCCGATCAGCGGGATCTCGATCGCGTATGGGCGGAGTGTGAGCCGCTGATCGGCGATCGTGGTGTCGCGCTGTCGGCCGGTCTCGGACCCACCGCGCGCTATCGCAGGTGGCTGGCCGTGCGGCGGGGCGCCGCGCAACTGGTGATCGGCACCCGCAGCGCGGTGTTCGCGCCGGTCGCCGATCTCGGCCTCGTCGTCGTGTGGGATGACGGCGACGACAGCATGTCGGACCCGCGGGCGCCGTATCCGCACCCCCGCGAGGTTGCGGTGCTGCGCTCGCACCACGAGCGATGCGGCCTGCTGCTCGGCGGTTTCGCCCGGACCGCCGAGGCCCAGGCGCTGGTCGCGTCGGGCTGGGCGCACGATCTCGTCGCCGATCGCGCGACCGTCCGTGGCCGCAGCCCACGCGTCCAGGCCATCTCCGACGACGACCGCCAGATCGCACGCGACCCCATGGCGAGGTCGGCACGTATCCCCGAAGTCGCGTTCGACGCGGCACGCTCGGCGTTCGCGGCCGATCGTCCGGTGGTGTTCAGCGTCCCGCGGCGCGGGTATGTGCCGTCGCTGGCGTGCACGCGCTGCCGGGAACACGCGCGCTGCCGCGCCTGTCACGGTCCCCTCCAACTCGACGCCGACCAGCGGCTGAGCTGCCGATGGTGTGGGCGTCCCGAACGGTCCTTCCGCTGCCCGGAGTGCGGCAACACCTCGGTGCGGGCGACGGTGACCGGCGCTCGCCGGACGGCCGAGGAGCTGGGTCGCGCGTTCGCCGGTGTGCCCGTCCTGACCAGCGGGGGCGACACGATCCTCGACGAGATCGAACCCGGTGCGCGGCTCGTGGTCGCGACACCGGGCGCCGAACCAGTGGCTCCGGGCGGGTACGGCGCGGCGGTCGTCATCGACACCTGGGCGCAGCTCGACCGTGCCGACCTGCGCGCCGAGGAGCACGCGGTCCGGCGCTGGATGGCACTCGCCGCGATGGTCACGCCGCACGGCGATGGCGGTCGCGTGGTGATCGTCGCCGACTCGTCACTCGCTCCCGTGCAAGCGCTGATCCGTTGGGACCCGGTGGGATTCGCGTCGATCCAGTTGCGGCAGCGGGTGGAACTCGGCTTTCCGCCGGCCGTCACGATGGCCTCGGTCGACGGACCGACCGGGGTGATCACGGACTTCGTCGAGCATCTCGAATTGCCCACTGACGCGGACGTTCTCGGACCCGTGCCCCTACCTCCAGGAGTGCGGCCCCCCGCCGGAAGCGCTGACTGGGAGGCCGCGGCAGATGACGAGATGGATCGAATTCTGGTGCGGTTGCCGCGTAAGGACGGACGGTTCCTCGCGGAGGCGCTCGTCGCGGGCCAGGTACGCCGGAACACGCATCGGCAGACCGGGCCGATCCGGGTGCAGATCGACCCGCCTACGATCGGATGAATGCGCATCGTTTTCGCCGGGACCCCCGAGGTCGCCGTGCCGTCGTTGCAGGCCCTCATCGACTCGCCGTCGCATGAGGTCGTCGGGGTCATCACCCGCCCCGATGCGGTGTCCGGCCGCGGCCGCAAGGTGATGCGGTCTCCCGTCGGCCTGCTCGCCGACGAGCACTCGCTCGAGGTGATCACCCCTCGTCGGCTGTCCGAGCCGGAGGTCGACGACGTGCTCCGGCGCTGGGGTCCCGACTGCGGCGCCGTCGTGGCCTACGGCGGGCTCGTACCACCCGGACTGCTCGACCTCCCGCGACACGGCTGGATCAATCTGCATTTCTCGGTGCTGCCCGCCTGGCGCGGTGCGGCTCCGGTCCAGGCCGCCATCGCGGCCGGCGACGAGGTGACGGGCGCCAGCACGTTCCGGCTCGAGAAGGGCCTCGACACCGGCCCGGTCTTCGGCGTGCTGACCGAGACCATCCGGCCCACCGACACCAGCGGCGACCTCCTGGCACGGCTGGCCGATGCCGGCTCCGGGTTGTTGCTGTCCACCCTCGACGGCCTGGAGGCCGGCGAACTCGCCCCCGAACCACAGCCCACGGCCGGCGTGAGCCACGCGCCCAAGATCGAGGTCGACGACGCCAAGGTCCGATGGGACCTGCCGGCGCACATCATCGATCGACTGATCCGCGCGTACACCCCCGCCCCCGGACCGTGGACGAGTCTCGACGACGCGCGGATCAAGGTGGGGCCGGTGTCGATCGTGTCGTCGACCGATGATCCCGGCCTGCCCGAGGCGGTGCGGGACGGTTCACTCGCGCCCGGTGCTCTCGCGGTCAGCAAGAAGGCGGTGTTCGTCGGAACGGGCTCGCAGCCGGTGACACTGGGCACCGTGCAACCGCCCGGAAAGAAGCCGATGCCCGCGCCCGACTGGGCCCGCGGCGCGCGTCTGACCGACGGGACGGTACTGGGATGAGCGGGAAGTTCCGGCAGAAGGATCTCGATCCCGCCCGCGTGGCGGCCCGCGACACCTTGCGCGCAGTGCGCGAACGCGACGCCTACGCCAACCTCGTTCTTCCGAAGATGCTGCGGGACAGAAGAATCGAAGGACGCGACGCTGCCTTCGCCACGGAACTGGCCTACGGTGCGGCGCGAGCACAGGGTTTGCTGGACGCGGTGATCTCGGCCGCCGCGAAACGGCCCATCGCCGACATCGACGGCACGGTTCTCGACGTCTTGCGCCTGGGTACCTATCAGCTGTTGCGGACGAGGGTCGGTGCGCACGCCGCGGTGTCCACGTCGGTCGATCTGGTGCGTTCCGAGAACGGAATGGGGCCGTCGGGTTTCGCGAATGCCGTGCTGCGCAAGGTATCGCAGAAGGACGAGGACATGTGGGTGGAGGAGCTCGCTCCGTCACCTGCCGACGACCTCGTCGGCTACCTCGCCTTCCAGTACGCGCATCCACGATGGATCGCGGAGGTGTTCCGCGATGCGCTGGGCGGTTCGGCGGGACAGCTGCAGGCTGCGCTGGCCGCCGATGACGAGCGACCGCCGGTGCATCTCGTGGCGCGTCCCGGTCTCATCACCGCCGAGGAACTCGCTCTCACCAGCGAGGGCGAGGTCGGCGACTTCTCCCCGTACTGCGTCTACCTGCCGGGCGGCGATCCCGGCGACGTCGCCGCGATTCGCGAGGGGTACGCGGGCGTGCAGGACGAGGGCAGTCAGCTGATCGCTCGTGCGGTGACCGTGGCGGAGGTCGCCGACGACGGCGGTCGATGGCTCGACATGTGCGCCGGCCCCGGCGGAAAGGCCGCACTCATCGGTTCGCTCGCCGAGATCGACGGTGCCCGACTCGATGCGGTCGAGGTATCCGAGCATCGTGCCGGCCTGATCCGCAAGGTCGTGTCCGACCTGCCGGTGACCATCCATGTCGCCGACGCCCGGTCCAGTGGGCTCGATGGTGGTTACGACCGGATCCTGCTCGACGCCCCGTGCTCGGGGCTGGGGTCGCTCCGCCGACGCCCCGAATCCCGGTGGCGCCGGACCGCTGCCGACGTCGACGAACTCGTCGTCCTCCAGCAGCAACTGCTCACCGAAGCCCTGCGGTTGGTCAAACCCGGTGGTGTGGTGGTCTATTCGACGTGTTCGCCACACCCGGCCGAGACGACCGCGGTGGTGGCCGACGTGGTGGCATCGGTCGACGGCGTGCGCCAACTCGATGCCCGCCCGCTCGTGACGGTGGGCAAACTCGGCCCGGACCTGTTGGGCGACGGCCCCCACGTACAGCTCTGGCCACATGTCCACGGCACCGACGCCATGTTCCTGGCGGCGTTGACGCGGGACTAGGTGCCCATCACGGAACGGGCCCCCGCGTAGTCCGCGACCGCGGCCGGACCCACCGGCTCGTACTCCAGGATCAACAGCCCCCCCGGCAGTGGCATCGTGCCGAATCAGCCGGAATCCGAGTCCGATCTCGTTGCGTCCGAACAGCGATCACCCGCAGCCGAGTGCGGTCGGAGCCACGACGAGACGGAGAACGTCCACGACGCCGGCCTCGAGCAGTGCGGCCGCCAGCATCGCGCTCCCGTGCACCTGCAGTTCTCGATCGGAGTCCGCGCGCAGGTCCCGGATCGCGTCGATGGGGTGGTCGGACAGCAGGGTAGCCGGTTGCCACTCCAGTTCCGTATCGGTGAGCGACGTGCTCACCACGTACCTCGGCAGCCCGTTCATCCGAGCGGTGAACGGGTCGTCGGGATCGGTGATCGCGGGCCAATCGCGGGCGAATGCCTCATAGGTGCGCCGCCCGAGAAGCAGTCCGTCGGCCAGATCGAGCCACTCCGACGCCTGGCGGATGAAGTACTCGTCCATGTGAGGTACCAGCCACCCGCCCGCGTGAAATCCGTTGGAGGTGTCTTCGTCGGCGGCGCCGGGACCCTGGGTGACCCCGTCGAGCGTGACGAACTCGGTGACGGTGATCTTCACTGCACGACTTCGTTTTCGACGATGGCCGCGAGCGCAGCGGTGACCGAACCCCAGCCGTCGTAGAACCCCAGCTCGTCGTGTCGGTCACGGTCGGACGGGCTGCGATGGCGCACCACGACGTTGTATTCGGTCCCGTCCTCGTGTTCGCCGAGGGTGATCTCCGCGGTCATGGGAACCGGCGATGGATCGGCGGGACGCCATGAGCTGTCGACGGCATTGGTGAACACCAGGCGCTCGTGGGCGTCCGCGACCAGGAAGACAGCGTCCATGTGTGGGACGAAAGTGGTTCCGTCCTCGCTCATCCGGGTCACGAGCGCGCCGCCGGGCTTGGCTTCGAGTCGGTCGACGCGGGTGACCGTCGGAGCCGGCGTCCACCACTTGGCGAACAGCTCCGGTCGGGTCCAGGCATCCCAGATCCGTTGTCGCGGAGCGCGGATCACCCGGTGCAGCGTGAGGTCGAGTTCGGGGTCGATCATGGTGTCTCCTCGGTGTCGGTGACGAAGTCTTCGAGACGGTCGGTGCGTTCGGTCCACACGGTGCGTTGGTGTTCGAGCCACGTGGACAGACGGCGCATACGGCGCCTGTCGAGCGTGCACATCCGCGTGCGTCCGACCTTCTTGGTCAAGACGAGCCCGCTGTCCTCCAGAACGCGGAGATGCTTCATGAACGACGGCAGGGTGATGGGGAAGGGGTCGGCGAGTTCGCCGACACTCGCCGGCCCATGACCCAGTCGTTCGACGACTGCGCGGCGCGTTGGATCCGACAGAGCGCCGAAGATGTCGTCCAGAGGTGCCGAACCATGTGCCATGTGGCTAAGTGTTGCAGGATTGTTCACTGAACTCAACGGCTAAATGAAAGAGACTGCTCGGAGCTGCGTAAACTTGCTCCCAAACAGCGCATATTCAGGTACTATCGAATGTATGTACGAGGCATTTCCGGACATAAAATCCTTCTTGGGTACCGACCATCTGCGGGCCATCGTGGATGGCTTGTCAGCGATGCCGGTCGGCCTCGACGAGTCGGAATCGGTGGGCAGGCTCACCCTTCTCGAGGAGATCAAGTCGGCCTGCACCGCGGCTCAGGTGCGTGAGACTGCGAATCTCGATGACCTACGCGCGGCTGACGAGGCCGCGCGCAACGTCCCTCAACGGCGGCGCGGGCGCGGCCTGGCTGCCGAAGTGGGTCTGGCACGGAAGGTGTCGCCTCGCAAGGGGAGTCAGTGCCTCGGGTTCGCCCGCGCCCTGGCGCACGAGATGCCGCATACTCTGGCGGCGCTCACCGCAGGAGTCCTCACCGAGTGGCGCGCGACGATCCTGGTTCGTGAGACCGCCTTCCTGATACGTGAATCGCGTGAGGAGGTCGACCGTCGCATCTGCGGTGATCCAGCGGCGCTGGTGGGTATGTCCGACCGCGAGATCGAGGCGCTCGCCAAGTCTCATGCCTATGAGTTGGAACCCGAAGCAGTGGTGGCTCGGAAGGCCAAGGCGGAAAAGGATCGTCACGTGAGCGTCCGGCCGGCACCCGACCTGATGACGCAGTTCTCGGCACTTCTGCCGATGACGGACGGCATCGCGGTGTACGCGGCGCTCAAGAAACACGCCGACTCGGTGCGCGGGTCCGATGGCCGCTCGCACGCAGAAGTCATGGCCGACACCCTGGTTGAACGCGTCACCGGTCGTTCCGTCGCCGAGCCGACGCCGGTGGCGCTGAATCTCGTCCTTTCCGAGCAGTCCTTGCTGGGGTTCGACGATTCGGCTGCGGACGTCCTCGGGTATGGACCCATCCCGGCGACCGTCGCCCGACACCTGGTCGCTGATTCGGTGACACCGGAGGGTGAGACCGCGTCGACGCTCCGCCGCCTGTATGCCCGACCGTCGAACGGGGCGCTGGTGACGATGGAATCGCGATCGCGCGGCTTTCCGACCGCACTCGCCGGATACATCCGTCTACGAGATCAACGGTGCCGCACCCCGTATTGCGGTGCGCCGGTCGCTGAGATCGACCACGCCACACCGCATCGCCGCCACGGCCCGACCAGCGCCGTCAACGCCGACGGAACCTGCGTCGTGCACAACCGCGCGAAGGAGGCCCGCGGTTGGTACTACGACGTGAAGGTCGTCGACGGCGTGCGCGTGATCGACGTGATCACACCGACCAGGGCCCGACATCGGAACGCGCCTCCACCTGCGGTCGGGCACCGGCCGAGGACACGGAGTGGCGTCGAAACGCGCCTGATCCAGATTCTCGCCGCGTCCTGAGTGTGGATAGAGGACGCGTGGCGGGGTGATGTCGTACTAGGTTGTTCGTCGTGGCGGTGTGCCATGTCGTAGATTGCTGCAAACTCGGGGGTTTGTATGGCTGAGCGGTTCGGGGTCGAGGAGCTGGGAATCATCACCGGCGTCGGCGACACACTGGCTCGATGCTCGTCGGAGACGCGAGCGTTGTGGTCGGGGAAGTCTGCGTTCGATGATGCGTCGGCCGCGATGCCGGCGTCGGCGATCGGCGCGGCGTGCGCAGGCAAAGACGGCACTGTTCGTTCGTTGTTGGGTCGCGCGGCGGCGAGGATGGACCAGGTGTCGCAGACCTGCTACCAGGCAGCCGGAGACGTTGCCGACACGGAGGAGTCACTGGCCAGCGGCTTCCGCGCGATCAGCGAGTTCTGATGTCACGACCATCGAGGTCCATTGTCAATGGGTGGGACGTGATGTCGCTGGATGCTGCGGCGAACGCGCTCGACGCCGGGGTGGATGGTCTACGGAAACAGACGCAGGCGATGGCGGACGCGCCGATGAGGGCCGGTGACTCGAAGGGGTGGGTCGGCGCCTCACAGCTCGGATGTGAAGCCCGCGCCGGCTCTGATCGGGTCGAGATCAACAAGCTCGGCGCCGACCTCACCCACGCTGCCAACGTCCTACGAAATACCTCGTCAGCGATCGGCCCGAATCGCACCACGGCGCTGCTTCGCGCGCTCGGACTGGAACGGGACAAATTCAGCGTTGCCGACGACTGGACTGTACGAGACACCCGGGACTATGCGGCCGAGCTCAAGGGCGTGGAGGCGGGGAGCGCGACCGAAAGTGCGATTCTCGCCGACCAGGCGTCGCGTTCTGAAGAAGCCAAAACGGCCACCCTCTCGCTTCAGTCACTGGCAGACCAGATGGGTGAGGACGATCGCAATGGGGCGCGAGTGCTCGCGACGGCCTTCGGGGACGCGGAGGGCAATGCGCCGTTGGCGTCGAGCTACTCACCGGGCCAGGCCAGTATCGATGTCCAAGCCATCATGAGTGGGACCGCCACGAGGGAGCAGAAGGATCGGTTCTTCAGCGCGACCAGCCTGACCCCGGAACAGCGTGCAGCGCTGGCCCGCGGAGATTTTGCGGTCATTCCCAAGGAGCAGTTCGACTACCTGAAGGCGATCTATACGCCGAACTGGGGTGGCGGTCCCGAAGGGCACCCACTGTCCCTCGGCGCCTTGGTGTCGTTCGGCGACAAGCACACCGGCGCTGAGCGAGAAACTCTGAAGCAGAGTCTCGCTGACGGTGTGTACATGCTCGGGAACCGCAACCTGCGGACCGGGCAGACCGACTCGAATGTGTTTGCCGAGATCTGGGGGACTCAAGCACCATTCGTGACCGGCGGGATGAGTCAGCTCCCGGCGCCGATCCGGGACGCGCTGACCGAATCTGCTGCGAGTAAGGGCCGACTGACGGTTCCGGACTCAGGCGCGCACTCCGGCGGCCACAGGTCGGTCACCGATCTGAAGACCTTCGACGACCTCAAGTCGGTGATGGACATCTTGGAACATCGCTCGGTCGATCCGGCAGGTGGAGTGTACGGTTCGGAGTCCGTGCAGTTGGGAAGCGACGTCGACCGGGCATTGATCGCGAGAGCCAGTGAGATCGCAGGTGCAGGTGCCACTGAATATGCCTCCAATCCGGGCCTGTTGGATCACAATCTCGTCGGTAAGGGCGAAGTCGAAAGTCTCCTGGTTCACATGCTCGGGGTCGCGGGCAGTGATCACATCGCGGTACACGACGCAGTGATGTCGGCAACCGGCAATCCGTCCAGCAGCACGATGCCGACCACGTTCGATATGGACGGCACCGAGCGGTCATTCAAGGATGCCGAAGCCCTCAAGCATCTACTGACGTTCGATTGGACCGATGAGGCGGGGCATGAGAGCGACGGCATCAACAAACTCTTCAACTGGATGCCAGGCGCGGCATATGCGCCGGACGGCAGTTCTCCGGAGGCGATACTCGAAAGCCAGCGAGCCGGCAATATTTCGACTGCGCTCACGCAGTACTTCGGCGACAACAAAGATGCGCTGATCGATATAGGAGATCGGAAACCGGCGCTGGGAGAACTCAACCCCGAGCTCACTCGCACGCTGGCCTCCGCGATCGGCTCGCACACTGCTGTTCTGGCAGGCGCCGATCCACAGCTCTTTCACACGCATGGAGTGTCGGAAGTCGACGCGAGCGACTTGAAGTCGACCTTCGAAATACTGAACTCGGATGCAGCCGCAGGAAGGATTGTCAACTCCTTGACCGCCCTGCAGATCGATGTCATGCAACAGGAGTTCGGCAAGAACCCGCACGACTACGGGCTCGGAGAGGTCACCGGACGCCTCGAAGGAGCCATGATCGGCGGACTGGATGCACACATCGAGGAAACGAAGATCGACGGCAGACACCTGGCCGCCCACGACGCGGCGGTTGCCGGCGCCATGTTCGACAGCGCGAAGGCGCTTCTCACCGCGGTTCCAGGTCTTGATCCAGCCGTCAAGCTACTCGTCGACGCCGCGGCGCCCCAGGTCAAGCTGAATTTGTCCGGGCTACCGACCGATCCGGACATGATCAAGGCCGACCCGGAAATCCAGCAGCTGCGCAACGACATGTTCGACGACGATGTCAATCCCAACGCGAAATACGTGCAGATTCTCGCGGGATACTTCGAGACCCATCCGGAACTCGCGGATGATCCCGACTTTCGTGATCTGTTCTTGGGTGACAGCAGCGCAGATTTCGCCGAAATGAAGCGCTCCGGTGTGATGTCGAACGTTACTGACGAAAGCGAAGCTGCTTCGTTCATCCAAAGAAAGATGCGAGTAGACATCAGTCTTTTCGCTGATCGCCACAATGAAAACCTAGAAGATGCTTACAAACGTTAGAGGCGGCAACTTTGGCCGCTCGCCAGGTGTCTTTGTCGCGGCGATGCTTAGTATGGCCCTGTTCATCGCTGGTTGTGGTGTAACACCGTCGCCCTCCGAGCAAACGACGACTAGCTCTTCGGTAGTACCCGCTGGGAAGCGGCTACCACCTGATTTGGATATTTCCTTCCGGTGGATTCCGACAGACATCCTCGACCTGTCTAGCGCTGAAGCAACTTTTGTGCGTGCGTACACGGAGTCGTTCGAACTTGCCTTTGAGGGGCAGTCGATGGAGTGGGGATATCCGGGTTTCGCGGCGGCATCGCCGCCAGGTACCGACGAGCGAATCCGTCTGGTGGCGAGCAATAGCCTGACAAGCCGGGTGGTGAACACATTGTTTATGCGGCCTCTGCGCCGAGAGGACGCCGGTGATCGCAGTCGGTTCACGCTATGCCGCAGTGAGTTGCTGTCCATCGAGCAACGATCGGATTCTGGCGTCGAGTGGCGCAATATCGGGAAACGTTGGGCGTATCCGATCACGATCGAGTTCATACGCACAGGGGAGAGGTTGCCGCCTGCTGATCGCCATGGACATCAGATCACGCCTTCAACTCCGGTTTTCGGTAGCTGGCAGGTATCGTTCTTCGACCGCTTGGGAATGGGTCCGGAGAATCGGGCCGACCACATCGCGTGCAACGCATTGCCGCCGAACCCCGACCTTCCGAGAGTCGGGGTCGAGACGGGACCCGAGCCGTGGCCGGTGCTGCCACCCACACCCGGCTGGCCGGCCAACGGCCTCTGAGACCCCGGAGCGCTTTCGTCCGTACGAACCCCGCGCCCTACACTTGTCGACCATGTGCACCGCTGGTACCGCGCCCATGATCGCCCCGTCCATCCTCTCCGCGGACTTCGCGAACCTCGCGGCCGAGGCCGCTGCCGTGGCGCGGCCGGGCGAGACCCGCGCCGATTGGCTGCACGTCGATGTCATGGACGCGCACTTCGTGCCGAACCTGACCCTGGGACTCCCCATCGTCGAGAGCCTGCTGAAGGCCACCGACATCCCGCTCGACTGCCATCTGATGATCGAGAACCCGGAGCGCTGGGCGCCGCCGTATGCCGAGGCCGGCGCGCACAACGTCACCTTCCACGCCGAGGCCACCGAGAACCCGATCGGCGTCGCCCGTGACATCCGCGCGGCGGGGGCGAAGGCGGGGCTCTCGATCAAGCCGGGAACCGCGCTGGAGCCGTACCTGGAGATCCTGCGCGACTTCGACACCCTGCTGATCATGAGCGTCGAACCGGGCTTCGGTGGTCAGAAGTTCATTCCTGAGGTCCTCGAGAAGGCCCGCGCCATCCGGAAATTCATCGACTCCGAGGATCTGCGGCTGCTCGTCGAAATCGACGGTGGGATCAACGCGGACACGATCGAAGAGGCCGCCGAGGCCGGCATCGACTGCTTCGTCGCCGGATCGGCCGTCTACGGTGCGGACGACCCCGGACAGGCCGTCGCCGCGCTCCGCGAATCGGCCGCCACCGCTCGGGCTCAGAGCCAGGGCTGACCCGATGGACATCGCCGCCGCCATGGAACGCGCGATCAGCGCGTCCCGGGAGGCGATGGGGATCAGCTCACCGAATCCGCCCGTCGGCGCGATCATCCTCGACGCCGACGGCTCCGTCGTCGGCGTCGGGTCGACCCAACCACCCGGCGGACCGCACGCCGAGGTGATGGCACTACGAGCCGCGGGCGACGCCGCGCGCGGTGGCACCGCGATCGTCACCCTCGAACCGTGCAACCACACCGGTCGGACCGGCCCGTGCGCGCAGGCCCTCGTCGAGGCGGGCATCGCCGAGGTCCACTACGCGGTGAGCGACCCCAACCCGGTCGCCGCCGGCGGCGCCGACACACTGCGGGCCGCCGGGGTGCGCGTCACCGGGGGAGTCGGCGCCGCCGACGTCGAGAACGGTCCGCTCCGCCCCTGGCTCACCCGGCAGCGTCTCGGCCGCCCGCACGTCACCGCGAAGATCGCCGCCGGAATCGACGGCCGGATCGCCGCGCCCGACGGCACCAGCCAGTGGATCACCGGTCCGGCGGCCCGCGATCACGCGCACGCACAGCGCGCCCGGATCGACGCCATCGTCATCGGTACCGGCACCGCGCTGGCCGACAACCCCACGCTCACCGCGCGCACGGCCGACGGCATGCTGTATCCGCACCAGCCGGCGCGGGTCGTTCTCGGCCATCGCGACCTCCCGGCCGACGCCCGCCTCCGCGAGCCCGCCGGTGGCCCGCTGATCCAGGTCGACTCCCACGACCCCGCCGACGTCCTCACAGCACTGCCCGACGCGTTGTGGGTGCTGGTCGAGGGCGGGCCACACATCCTGGGGGCGTTCTTCGCGGCCGGACTCGTCGACGAGGTACACACCTACGTCGCCCCGCTGGTGCTGGGCGCCGGTCGCAGCTCGGTCGAGATCCCGGGGGTGACCACCCTCGCCGACGGCCTGCGCTTCAGCACGAGCTCGGTGACCCGGCTCGGCGAGGACGTCCTCGTCACCCTGGCGCGACCGTCGACAACCTCGCGCGACAACTGAGCGACGCGACATGTCGGCGACGCTTTTCACTCACCGGAATCGCAATGCGACTGACATCGCGGACCGTGCTAGCGTCGATGTCACCAGTTCTCGGGGCGGGGTGAGATTCCCCACCGGCGGTGATGAGGGTGCGGTGGATCCGCATCGTCCAGCCCGCGAGCGCCTGCCACCAGGCAGGGACAGCAGATTCGGTGCGAATCCGAAGCCGACGGTCACAGTCCGGATGCGAGAGAACAGGCGACACGAGGCCGCCCTGTCTGCTCCGAGCGAGCAGGAGGAGTGCGTGTTCACCGGAATCGTGGAAGAACTCGGCGTCATCGCCGACCGCGAGGATCTCTCCGACGCCGCCCGATTCACCGTGCGCGGGCCAGTGGTCACCGCCGACGCCGGTCATGGCGACTCGATCGCCGTCAACGGCGTGTGTCTGACCGTCGTCGACCTCCGTCCCGGTGAGTTCACCGTCGACGTGATGGGCGAAACGCTGCGCCGCAGTTCGCTGTCCGACCTCGCCGCCGGAAGCACCGTCAACCTCGAGCGCGCCATGCCCGCGAACGGTCGTTTCGGCGGCCACATCGTGCAGGGACACGTCGACGGCACGGGAACGATCGCTGCGGTCAGCCCGTCGGAGAACTGGACGGTCGTGCGGATCGCCGTTCCCGCGACGCTCACGCGCTACCTCGTCGAGAAGGGATCGATCACCGTCGACGGTGTCTCCCTCACCGTGTCGGCGGTCGGCGGATCGGGCGACGACTCCTGGTTCGAGATCTCCCTGATCCCGACGACCCTCAACGAGACCAATCTCGGCGCCGCCCGGCCCGGCACCGTGGTCAATCTCGAGGTCGACGTCATCGCCAAATACGTCGAGCGCCTTCATCTGGGTTCGGACACGACTGGTACTCCTGATGTTGCGGGGACGAAATGAGCACAACGAGTGAGGTTCTGATGAGCGAGTCGCCAAATGACGGTGATGACGTGACCGCAGCCGGGCAGACCGGCGTCGCGTTCGACACGATCGAACGCGCCATCGCCGACATCGCGGCGGGCAAGGCCGTCGTCGTGGTCGACGACGAGGACCGCGAGAACGAGGGCGACCTGATCTTCGCGGCCGAGAAGGCGACCCCCGAACTGGTGGCCTTCATGGTGCGCTACACCTCCGGCTACCTGTGCGTCCCGCTCGACGGCGACGCCTGCGACCGACTCGGTCTGCCGCCGATGTACTCGATGAACCAGGACAAGCACGGCACCGCCTACACCGTGACCGTCGACGCCCGCGAGGGCATCGGGACCGGCATCAGTGCCGCCGACCGTGCCACGACGATGCGCCTGCTGGCCGATCCCGACGCCGCCGCGGCCGACTTCACCCGCCCCGGCCACGTGGTCCCGTTGCGGGCGAAGGAAGGCGGCGTGCTGCGCCGTCCCGGGCACACCGAGGCAGCGGTCGACCTCGCCCGCCTCGCCGATCTGGCGCCGGCCGGGGTGATCTGCGAGATCGTCAGCCAGAAGGACGTCGGCTCGATGGCGCAGACCGACGAGCTGCGTGTGTTCGCCGACGAACACGACCTGGCGCTGATCTCGATCGCCGACCTCATCGCCTGGCGTCGTCGTCACGAAAAGCATGTGGTGCGTGTCGCCGACGCCCGGATCCCCACGCGCCACGGCGATTTCCGCGCGGTCGGGTACTCCAGCGTCTACGACGACGTCGAACATGTCGCGCTCGTGAAGGGCGACATCGCCGGCGGTGACGCCGACGGACACGACGTGCTGGTGCGCGTGCACTCAGAGTGCCTGACGGGTGACGTCTTCGGTTCTCTTCGCTGCGACTGCGGTCCGCAACTCGATGCGGCGATGGAGATGGTGGCCGCCGAGGGCCGGGGCATCATCCTGTACATGCGGGGCCACGAGGGCCGCGGCATCGGCCTGCTGCACAAGCTGCAGGCCTACCAGCTGCAAGACGCCGGCTCCGACACCGTCGACGCCAACCTCGAACTCGGTCTGCCCGCGGATTCGCGCGACTACGGACTCGGTGCCCAGATCCTCGTCGACCTCGGGGTGCGGTCCATGCGACTGCTGACCAACAACCCGGCGAAGCGCGTCGGGCTCGACGGATACGGCCTGCACATCGTCGACCGCGTCCCGATGCCGGTGCGCGCCAACGCCGAGAACCTGCGCTACCTGCGCACCAAGCGGGATCGGATGGGCCACGACCTCGTCGGCCTCGACGATCACGCACAGCCCACCGACGGCGCATCCGAAGGAGCACCTGCATGAGCGGCCACGGAGAGCCGACCCTCGAACTCGCCGACGCCGGGGCCCTGCGTCTCGCCATCGTGTCGTCGCAGTGGCACGAGACCGTCTGTGGCGCACTGCTCGACGGGGCCATCCGGGCCGCGCGCGACAACGGCGTGACCGAACCGACGATCGTGCAGGTCGCGGGCGCCATCGAACTGCCCGTGATCGTGCAGGCGCTGGCCCGCACCCACGACGCGGTGGTCGCCCTCGGTGTCGTGATCAAAGGCGAGACACCGCATTTCGACTACGTGTGTGACGCCGTCACCGCGGGTCTCACGCGGGTGTCGCTCGACGAGTCGACACCGGTCGGCAACGGCGTGCTCACGGTGCTCACCGAGGACCAGGCGATCGCGCGTGCCGGCCTCCCGGGCTCGACGGAGGACAAGGGCGCCCAGGCAACCGTCGCCGCGCTGGCGTCGGCGCTGACCCTGCGCGCACTGCAGCGCGGCGAGAGCCTCCCGGCGGCCGTCGGAGGAGCATCGGCGTGAGTCCTGCGGACACCCCGCCGACCGGATCCGACGCGGCCGGGTGGGACCTGGTCTACCGGCCCCGCAACCTGCCCCGGTGGGCCATCGCGGCGGCCGTGGTGGTGCTCGCGATCCACATCACGTTCGGTCTGCTGCTGACGATCGACGACGTCGGCGTCCGCAACCTCGGCGGTTCCGACCAGGTCGCGATCATCCTCATCGGGGTGCTGGTCTCGGCGGCCATCCTGCTGTTCACCCGGCCGCGGCTGCGCGTCGGCGCCGCCGGTGTCGAGGTCCGCAATCTCGCGACGGTCCGACTCTTCGAGTGGGATCGTGTTCTCGGTCTCACGTACCCGGAGAAGGGTTTCGGCGCGTGGCTGTTGTTCCCCGCCGACGAACACATCACCGTCCTGGCTGTTCAGGCCGGTGACGGTCAGCGCGCCATCGACGCGATGGGCCGGTTCCGCGAGCTGGAGGAGCGCTACCGCGGGACTGTCCGGCCCGGCCACTAGCCTGGAACACGTGGCCGACCCGACTACCTACCGCCCCGCGCCGGGGTCCATCCCGACCGATCCCGGGGTGTACAAGTTCCGCGACGAGCATCGTCGCGTCATCTACGTGGGCAAGGCCAAGAACCTCCGGTCGAGGTTGACGTCGTACTTCGCCGACATCACCTCGCTGCACCCCCGCACCCGCCAGATGGTGACGACGGCCGCGTCGGTCGAGTGGACCGTCGTCGGCACCGAGGTGGAGGCGCTCCAGCTCGAATACAACTGGATCAAGGAATTCGATCCGCGCTTCAACGTCCGGTATCGCGACGACAAGAGCTATCCGATGCTCGCGGTCACGCTGAACGAGGAGTACCCGCGCCTGTTCGTGTACCGGGGGCCGCGTCGGCGCGGCGTGCGGTACTTCGGCCCGTACGCTCACGCCTGGGCGATCCGCGAGACGGTCGACCTGCTGACCCGGGTGTTCCCGGCCCGCACCTGTTCGGCCGGGGTGTTCAAACGGCACCGGCAGATCGACCGGCCGTGCCTGCTCGGTTACATCGACAAGTGTTCGGCTCCCTGTGTGGGACGGGTGGACGCCGAGGAACATCGCGAGATAGTCGAGGACTTCTGCGACTTCCTCGCCGGCCGCACCGACCTGATGATCCGCAGGATGGAACGAGACATGTCCGCCGCGGCCGAGGACCTCGACTTCGAGCGTGCCGCCCGGCTGCGTGACGACATCGGTGCGATGCGACGCGCGATGGAGAAGCAGGCCGTCGTGCTCGGCGACGGCACCACCGCCGACGTCATCGCGCTCGCCGGCGACCAGCTCGAGGTGTCGGTCCAGGTCTTCCACGTCCGCGACGGACGGGTGCGCGGTCAGCGCGGATGGGTCGTCGAGCGCAGCGACAACGGCACCGACGGCGATGTGGTGGGGGAGTTCGTCACCCAGTTCTACGGCGCCCAGGTCGATTTCGATGCCACGGTCGACGTCGGTACCGACCGTGCACACGGCGAGTCGATCCCGCGCGAGGTGCTGGTCCCGGAGTTGCCGTCCGACGCCGGGGAACTCGAGGAGTGGCTGTCCGGTCTCCGGGGCAGCCGGGTGCGGCTGCGGGTGCCGCAGCGCGGCGACAAGAAGGCGCTGTTCGAGACCGTCGCCCGGAACGCGGGCGAAGCCCTTGCGCAGCACAAGCTCCGGCGCGCGGGCGACCTCACGACCCGCTCGGCGGCCCTCACCGAGCTACAGGAGTCCCTGCTGCTCGACCAGGCGCCGCTGCGCATCGAGTGTGTCGACATCTCGCACGTCCAGGGCACCGACGTGGTCGCCTCGCTCGTGGTCTTCGAAGACGGTCTGCCGCGCAAGTCCGACTATCGGCACTACTCGATCCGGCATGCGGCCGGCGAGGGGCACTCCGACGACGTCGCGTCCATCGCCGAGGTCACGCGACGCCGGTTCCTCCGGCACCGCACCGACTCCGACGCGCCGCCTCCGGTGTCCGGGGAGATCAGCGCCGCCGCCGACACGCCGGCCCAGCCCCGGAAGTTCGCCTACCCGCCGAACCTCTTCGTCGTCGACGGTGGCGCGCCCCAGGTGCACGCCGCGGCGGCGGTGCTCGACGAGCTCGGCATCACCGATGTCTCGGTGATCGGACTCGCCAAACGCCTCGAGGAGGTGTGGGTGCCCGGCGACGACGACCCGATGATCCTGCCGCGCAACAGCCAGGCCCTGTTCCTGCTGCAGCGCGTCCGCGACGAGGCGCATCGCTTCGCCATCACGTTCCACCGCAGCAAGCGCAGCAAGCGGATGACCGAGTCGGTGCTCGACGGCGTCCCCGGTCTGGGCCGGACCCGCCGCACCGCGCTCGTGACCCACTTCGGGTCGGTGGCGCGCCTCCGTGAGGCATCCTTGGACGAGATATCCCAGGTGCCCGGAATCGGTCTCACCACGGCGCGTGCGGTCAAGACCGCGCTCTCCGACGAGACCCCGGCGCCCGAACAGACCCCGACCCCGGCCCCGGCGGGAGCCGAGAAGGAGATGACGGTGGCGACCGGTGACGCGGGACGTGGTGGCGATGAGTGACCACACCGAAGGGGAGAGCACGGTGACCGCGACGCAGACCGGAACCGATTTCACGGTGCTGTTCGTGACGGGGATGTCCGGTGCGGGGCGATCCACCGCGGCGAACGTGCTGGAGGACGACGGCTGGTACGTCGCCGACAACGTGCCCCCGTCACTGATCTCGACGATGGTCGGGATGGTCCGGGCGGACGATCCCGCCATCACCCGGCTCGCCATGGTGCTCCGCGCCTCCGACGACAACCTCGCCCACCAGCTCGAACAACTGCGGGACAGCCTGGGGCAGTCCGGGATTCGCACCCGGCTGCTGTACCTCGACGCCAGTGACCAGGTGCTGGTCCGGCGCTTCGAACAGGTACGCCGGCGGCACCCGTTGCAGGGCAAGGAGACCCTCGTCGAAGGGATCGCCCGCGAGCGCGCGATCCTGGCCCCGATCAAGAACGTCGCCGACCTGGTCGTGGAGACCTCCGCGCTGACCGCGGCCAAACTCCGCGCGATCGTCGAGGGCGTCGCGCCCGGTGACACCGAACCCCGGCTCTCGATCGCGGTGCAGTCGTTCGGCTTCAAGTACGGGCTGCCCATCGACTCCGATCTCGTCGCCGACGTCCGGTTCCTGCCCAACCCGCACTGGATCGACGAGTTGCGCGATCACAACGGCCGGGAGGCGCCGGTCCGCGACTACGTCCTCGGTCAGCCGGACGCGGACGGATTCCTCGACCTCTACACCGGGCTGGTGTCGATCGTCGGACGGGGTTATCTCCGGGAAGGCAAGCGCTATATGACGATCAGCGTCGGGTGCACCGGCGGGAAACACCGCAGTGTGGCCATCGCCGAGGAACTGTCGGCTCGCCTGCGCCGCGCCGTCGACGACGCCGGGACCGCGTCCTACGACGTCCGGGTGATGCACCGCGACCTGGGGCGCGAATGAGTGCCCGGGAGCCCCGCATCGTCGCCCTCGGCGGCGGACACGGCCTCTACGCCACGCTGACCGCGATGCGCTACCTCAGCGCCGACATCACCGCGGTGGTCACCGTCGCCGACGACGGCGGATCGTCCGGGCGCCTGCGTGCCGAGCTCGGACTCATACCGCCCGGCGACCTGCGAATGGCGCTCGCCGCGTTGATGAGTACCCCCACGGGGCTCGAGGACTCGCCGACCGCCGATCCGCTCGCCCGCCGTCGACAGGAGCTGTGGGCCGAGGTCCTGCAGCACCGATTCGGCGGCCGCGGGGCACTGGCCGGACATCCCATCGGCAACCTCCTCCTCGCCGGGCTCACCGAGGTCCTCGGCGACACGGTCGGGGCGCTCGCCGAGTTGCGGGCCATCTTCGGCATCACGGGGCACGTGCTGCCGATGTCGACCGTGCCGCTCGACATCGAGGCCGACGTCTCCGGACTCGAGGCGGACCCGCGGATCAGTCGCGAGATCCGCGGCCAGGTGGCCGTGGCCACCACACCCGGCAAGGTTCGCCGGGTCCGGTTGCTGCCGAACGATCCGCCGGCCTGCGAATCAGCCCTCGCGGCAATCGAATCGGCCGATCTCGTGATGCTGGGGCCGGGTTCCTGGTTCTCCAGTGTGATCCCGCACGTGCTGGTGCCCGAGCAGCTGAAGGCACTGCAGCGCAGCCACGCTCGCAAGGTGCTGGTGGTCAATCTGGCACCCGAGCCGGGGGAGACGCCGGGGTTCTCGGTCGAGCGGCACCTCCATGTGCTGCACGCGCACGCGAACACGTTCCGGGTCGACCACGTCCTCGTGGACGCGTCGTCGGTCCCCGCCGGGCGGGAACGTGACCACCTGGTGCGGGCGGCCGGATTGTTCGGCGCCGAGCTGAATGTCGGGGACGTCGCGGTGCCCGGCCGACAGGTCCATGACCCGGCGAAAGTCGCCGCCGTGGTGAACGAACTGTGCGAAGGTGAACTGACCCGTTACTCTGGCCGAGCGGACGCCTGACCCAGGCGAAGTCTCCGCGATTCTTCGAGGGACGTGTGGTCTGTTGACAGGAGGACAGGTACCGGTGGCGATGACGGCGGCGGTGAAGGACGAACTCAGTCGCCTGTCGGTGACTCAGGTGAGTTGCCGGAGAGCCGAGGTGTCGGCGTTGCTTCGATTCGCCGGTGGCCTGCACATCGTCGCGGGCCGCGTGGTGGTCGAGGCCGAGGTCGACATGGGCAACGTGGCCCGCCGGCTGCGACGCGAGATCCACGACCTGTACGGCTACGCCTCCGACGTCCACGTCCTGCGGGGCGGCGGACTGCGCAAGTCGGCGCGCTACATCGTGCGGATCACCAAGGACGGCGAAGGCCTGGCCCGGCAGACCGGACTCCTCGACCTGCGTGGCCGGCCGGTGCGCGGCCTGCCCGCACAGGTCGTCGGCGGCAGTGTCGCCGACGCCGAGGCCGCTTGGCGCGGAGCGTTTCTCGCCCACGGCTCGCTCACCGAACCGGGCCGGTCGTCGGCCCTGGAGGTCAGTTGCCCCGGACCGGAGGCGGCGCTCGCCCTGGTCGGCGCGGCGCGGCGACTCGGTGTCACGGCCAAGGCGCGTGAGGTCCGCGGCGCCGATCGGGTCGTCATCCGCGACGGCGAGGCCATCGGGGCGCTGCTCACCCGCATGGGCGCCCACGACACGAGGCTCGTCTGGGAGGAACGCCGGATGCGGCGGGAGGTCCGCGCGACCGCCAACCGCCTGGCCAACTTCGACGACGCCAACCTGCGTCGCTCGGCGCGTGCGGCGGTCGCGGCCGCGGCCCGCGTGGAACGCGCGCTGGACATCCTCGGCGACGAGGTGCCCGACCATCTCATCGCCGCCGGGCAGCTCCGCATCACGCACCGGCAGGCGTCACTGGAAGAGCTCGGCCAGCTCGCCGACCCGCCGATGACCAAGGACGCCGTCGCCGGTCGAATCCGGCGGCTGCTGTCGATGGCCGACAAGAAGGCGCGCCAGGACGGCATCCCCGACACCGAATCCGCGGTCACCTCCGAGCTGCTCGACGAGGCCTGAGTCACGCGCCGGAGGACCACCGGTGTGCCCGACCCGGACCTGCGGTGTGCCGAGCACAGGGTCGCCTACTAGGCTGGTGGCGACGTGCGCGGAAGCGTGACCACTCAGGTGTGCTTTCGCTGACCGCTCACGCGCGGCCAGACAGGGCTTGACCACCAGGCCCGACCATGAATACCGCTAAGGAGCACAACTGTGACTGTTCGGGTAGGCGTCAACGGATTCGGCCGGATCGGCCGCAACTTCTTCCGCGCCGTCGAAGCGCAAAAGGCTTTGGGCACCACCGACATCGAGATCGTCGCGGTCAACGACCTGACCGACAACGCGACCCTCGCACACCTGCTGAAGTTCGACTCCATCCTCGGTCGCCTCGCCGACGACGTCACCCTCGAGGGCGACGACACCATCGTCGTCGGTGAGCAGAAGATCAAGGCCCTGGAGGTCAAGGAAGGCCCGGCCGCGATCCCGTGGGGCGACCTGGGCGTCGACGTAGTCGTCGAGTCGACCGGCATCTTCACCGCTCGCGCCAAGGCGCAGGGGCACCTCGACGCCGGCGCCAAGAAGGTCATCATCTCCGCTCCGGCGTCGGATGAGGACATCACGATCGTCATGGGCGTCAACGACGACAAGTACGACGGCAGCCAGAACATCATCTCCAACGCGTCGTGCACCACCAACTGCCTCGGCCCGCTGGCGAAGGTCCTCAACGACGAGTTCGGCATCGTCAAGGGCCTGATGACCACCATCCACGCCTACACCCAGGACCAGAACCTGCAGGACGGCCCGCACAAGGACCTGCGTCGCGCCCGCGCCGCGGCCATCAACATCGTGCCGACCTCGACCGGTGCCGCCAAGGCCATCGGCCTGGTGCTCCCGGAGCTGAAGGGCAAGCTCGACGGCTACGCCCTGCGCGTCCCGATCCCCACCGGTTCGGTCACCGACCTCACCGCGCAGCTGTCGAAGACCGCCACCGCCGACGAGATCAACGCGGCGCTCAAGGCGGCTGCCGACGGTCCGCTCAAGGGCATCCTCAAGTACTACGACGCGCCGATCGTCTCGTCCGACATCGTCACCGACCCGCACAGCTCGCTGTTCGACGCCGGCCTGACCAAGGTGATCGACGACCAGGCCAAGGTCGTGTCCTGGTACGACAACGAGTGGGGCTACTCCAACCGCCTCGTCGACCTCATCGGTCTCGTCGGCAAGTCGCTCTGACCCGCCCCCAACGACCTTAGGAGTCAACGCCTCATGGGTGTTCCCACTCTGAAAGACCTTCTGGACGAAGGTGTTTCGGGCAGGGGTGTGCTGGTCCGGTCGGATTTCAACGTCCCGCTCGACGGGTCGACGATCACCGATCCGGGTCGCATCCTCGCGTCCCTGCCGACGCTCAACGCACTCATCGACGCCGGAGCCAAGGTGATCATCACCGCGCACCTGGGTCGTCCGAAGGGTGAGCCGGATCCGGCGTTCTCGCTGGCGCCGGTCGCCGCCCGTCTCGGCGAGGAACTCGGCCGCAACGTGCAGCTGGCCGGTGATGTCGTCGGAACCGACGCGCTCGCCCGTGCGGAGGGTCTCACCGACGGTGACGTCCTGCTCCTGGAGAACATCCGCTTCGATCCGCGGGAGACCTCCAAGGACGACGCCGAACGCGAGAAGCTCGCCAAGGCGCTCGTCGAGCTCGTCGGCGACGACGGCGCGTTCGTCTCCGACGGTTTCGGGGTGGTGCACCGCAAGCAGGCGTCGGTCTACGACGTCGCCAAGCTGCTCCCGCACTACGCGGGAGAGCTGGTGGCCGCGGAGGTCGACGTCCTGTCGAAGCTCACCGACGAGGTGACCCGTCCCTACGCGGTCGTCCTCGGCGGGTCGAAGGTCTCGGACAAGCTCGGGGTCATCGAGGCCTTGGCTCCCAAGGTGGACACGTTGGTCATCGGCGGCGGCATGGCGTTCACATTCCTTGCCGCACAGGGCCATTCGGTCGGTACGTCGCTCCTGCAGGAAGATCAGATCGATGTCTGCAAGAGCCTGCTGGAGCGGTTCGGCGACGTGATCCACCTGCCCGTCGACGTCGTGGTGGCCGACAAGTTCGCCGCTGACGCCGAGTCGGACACGGTGGCCTCCGACGCCATTCCCGACGGCTGGATGGGTCTGGACATCGGACCGGAGTCGGTGAAGCGTTTCGCCGCGGTCCTCTCGGGTGCCAAGACCATCTTCTGGAACGGCCCCTCGGGCGTGTTCGAGTTCGAGAAGTTCTCGGCCGGTACCCGTGGCGTGGCCGAGGCCATCGCGGGCGCGACCGGAAACGGCGCGTTCACCGTGGTCGGCGGCGGCGACTCGGCGGCCGCGGTGCGCACCCTGGGTCTGCCCGACTCCGATTTCTCGCACATCTCCACCGGAGGTGGCGCATCGCTGGAGTACCTCGAGGGCAAGGAACTCCCCGGACTGAAGGTTCTGGAGAGCTGAACCATGGCAACTCGTAAACCGCTCATCGCGGGCAACTGGAAGATGAACCTCAACCACCTCGAGGCCATCGCGCTGGTTCAGAAGATCGCCTTCGCCCTTCCGGCGAAGTACTTCGACAAGGTCGACGTCACGGTGATCCCGCCGTTCACCGACATCCGCAGCGTGCAGACCGTCGTCGACGGCGACAAGCTCCTGCTCACCTACGGAGCGCAGGACCTGTCACAGCACGACTCGGGTGCATACACCGGCGAGATCAGCGGAGCGTTCCTAGCCAAGCTGGGCTGCACGTTCGTCGTCGTCGGACACTCGGAGCGTCGCACGCTGCACGGCGAGACCGACGAGATCGTGCTCGCCAAGACCAAGGCGGCCCTCAAGCACGACCTCACCCCGATCGTCTGCATCGGTGAGGGTCTGGACGTCCGCGAGGCAGGCGACCACGTGGCCTACAACGTGGCGCAGCTCAAGGGCTCGCTCGCCGGTCTGTCCGCGGCCGAGATCGCCAAGACCGTCATCGCCTACGAGCCGGTCTGGGCGATCGGCACCGGCCGCGTGGCCGGCGCGGACGACGCCCAGGAGGTCTGCAAGGCCATTCGCGAGGCGCTGGTGGAGATCGCCGACGCCGAGACCGCGGCGTCGGTGCGCATCCTCTATGGCGGATCGGTCAACGCGAAGAACGTCGGCGACCTCGTCGGACGTCCGGACGTCGACGGCGCTCTGGTCGGCGGCGCATCGTTGAAGTCCGACGAGTTCGCGACGCTGTCGGCGATCGCCGCGGGTGGCCCCTTGCCCTGACGGGTCATACCCACGCGTACACTGTGGCAGGTTGGCCTCGAGTCGATTCACTTCGTCGATCGGGCCGGCCTGCCACAGCTGTATGTAGGGGCTTTACGGAAGGGCGTTGCGACTCGTGACTGTGCAAGGTGCACTCGACATCGGATTGATCGTGACCAGCGTGTTGCTGATCGTGCTCATCCTGCTGCACCGCGGCAAGGGTGGCGGTCTGTCGTCGCTGTTCGGCGGCGGTGTCCAGTCCAGCCTGTCGGGCTCGAGCGTCGTCGAACGCAACCTCGACCGGCTGACCATCTTCGTCGGACTCATCTGGGTGATCTTCATCGTCGGCGTGGGCGTCGACATCAAACTGTCCGGATAGCATCTCGGGATGCCGCGCCCGGGCTGTCCCGGGATACTTGACGGCATGAGTGAAACCGCCCCCGCACGGGGAGTCCCGGACTGGCGCCCATCCATCTCCATCGTCGACCACATCGTCGTCGACGACGAGGGCCGGGCACTCACCGAACCGCTGCGCGAGGACATTCGCCTCCTCGGCGGAATCCTCGGCGACGTCGTCCGAGAACATTCGGGACGCGACGTGTTCGATCTCGTCGAATCCGCCCGTGTGGCCGCGTTCCGCGTGCGCCGCAACGAGATCGACCGGACCGAGCTCGCCGACATGTTTGTCGATCTCGACGTCTCCACTGCCGTCCCGGTCATCCGGGCGTTCAGTCACTTCGCGTTGCTGGCCAATCTGGCCGAGGACATCCACCGCGAGCGGCGCCGGGCCATTCACGTCCGAGCCGGCGATCCGCCCCAGGACAGTAGTCTCGCCGCCACCTACCGCAAACTCGCCGATGCCGGTCTCGGCGACGACGAGGTCGGTCGAGCCCTGACCGACGCCGCGGTGATCCCGGTCATCACCGCACACCCCACCGAGACTCGCCGCCGCACCGTCTTCGAGGCCCAGAACCGCATCACCGAGCTGATGCGATTCCGCGGCCGCACCGAGCTGATGCCGGACGAGGACGCGGAGGTCACCGAGTCCATCCGGCGTCAGATCCTGACGCTCTGGCAGACCGCCCTCATCCGCCTCGAACGTCTCACCATCCAGGACGAGATCCGTTCGGGTCTGCGGTATTACGACGCGTCGTTCTTCGAGGTCGTGCCGGCGATCAACACCGCGGTGCGCGCCGCGCTGCGCTCGACATACCCCGATGCCGGGCTCGCCGACGATCCGATGATCCGGATGGGGTCGTGGATCGGCGGCGACCGCGACGGCAATCCGTTCGTGAACTCCGACGTGGTGACCCTGGCCACGACCCTCGCGGCGCAGGCCGCCGTCGGACACCACCTGTCCGAACTCGAGAGTCTCGCACAGGAACTGAGCATGTCGGCGCGACTGATCGACGCCACGGACACCCTGTTCGACCTCGCCGGGGCCGACGCCGACGATCCGGGGGCCGACGAACCCTTCCGACTCGCTCTGCGCGCCATCCGCTCCCGTCTGCTGGCGACCGCGCGGGACATGTTCGACGGCGACTTCCTCACCTCGAGCGAGGAGAATCTGATCGATGGACGGCAACCGTACGGCGACGCGGCCGAACTGCTCGCCGACCTCGATGTGATCGACGGCGCACTCCGCGCCAACAACGACGACCCGATCGCCGACGATCGGCTGCTCGCTCTCCGGGAAGCCGTGCGCACCTTCGGCTTTCACCTGTCCGGGCTGGACATGCGGCAGAACTCCGACACGCACGAGGAAGTGGTCGCCGAGCTGCTCGCGTGGGCGGGGGTGCATCCGGACTACGCGTCGCTCGAGGAGTCCGCGCGGGTGGAGATCCTCTCGGCCGAGCTGAGCGCGCGTCGTCCGTTGACCAGCCCCGACGCCGAACTCAGCGAGCTCGCGACCAAGGAGCTCGGTATCGTCCGGGCGGCCGCCAGAGCGGTTGCGACCTTCGGGCCGGCGGCGGTGCCCAACTACATCATCAGCATGTGCACCTCGGTGAGTGACATGCTCGAGGCGCTGATCCTCCTCAAGGAGGCCGGCCTCTACGACCCCGATGGCGGATCACCGCGCTGTACGGTCCGTGTGGTCCCGCTCTTCGAGACCATCGAGGATCTCCAGCAGGGTGCGCAGACACTGCTCGCGGTCCTCGACGTCCCGTTCTACCGAGCGATGGTGGACTCCCAGAACGGGATTCAAGAGATCATGCTCGGGTATTCCGATTCCAACAAGGACGGCGGCTACATGGCCGCCAACTGGGCGCTCTACCGTGCCGAACTCGATCTGGTCGCCGCGGCCTCGCAGTCGGGGATTCGGTTGCGGCTGTTCCACGGACGCGGGGGCACCGTCGGCCGTGGCGGCGGTCCCAGCTACGACGCCATCCTGGCCCAACCGCCGGGCGCGGTCCAGGGCTCGCTGCGCATCACCGAGCAGGGTGAGATCATCGCGGCGAAATACGCCGAGCCGGTCGCGGCGCGGCGCAATCTCGAGACCCTGCTCGCCGCGACCATCGAGTCCTCGCTCCTGGACACCGAGGGCCTCGGTGACGAATCCGACTCGGCCTACGAGATCATGGACGACATCGCGGCGAAGGCCCGCGCCGCCTACAGCCGCCTGGTGCACGAGACACCGGGTTTCGTCGAGTACTTCACCACCTCGACGCCGCTGTCGGAGATCGGCGCGCTCAACATCGGCAGCCGTCCGGCGTCGCGCAAGCAGACCGAGAAGATCTCCGATCTGCGCGCGATCCCGTGGGTCCTGTCGTGGACGCAGTCACGCGTGATGCTGCCCGGCTGGTACGGCACGGGGTCGGCGTTCGAGGAATGGGTCGCCGACGACCCGGACCGCCTGGAGACCCTGCGCCGCTACTACGCGAAGTGGCCGTTCTTCCGCACCGTCATGTCGAACATGGCCCAGGTGCTGGCGAAGTCCGACATGGGCCTGGCACACCGGTACGCGCAGCTCGTTCCCGACGAGGAGTTGCGCGACAAGGTGTTCGGCATGATCGTCGCCGAGCACGAACGCACGATAGCGATGTGCGCGAAGATCACCGGCACCGACGACCTGCTCCACGACAATGCCGCCCTCAAGCGGTCGGTGTACAACAGGTTCCCCTACCTCGAACCGCTGAACCTGCTGCAGGTCGAGTTGCTCCGCCGCTTCCGGGCGGGGGAGGACACCCCCATCGTCCGACGCGGAATCCAGCTCACCATGAACGGTCTCGCGACCGCGCTACGGAACTCGGGCTAGCCGGGGAATCAGGTCAGTTCGGCAGCGGCCGCGTCATCGAGGAACCAGATCGTCTCCTCGGTGCCGCGGGCGCCCGCGGCGGGCCAGTCGGCCGGATCCGCCCCGCGATGGGCGGCGCCGACGGCCTCGGACTTGTCGGCCCCGGCGACGAGGAACCACACCTGCCGCGAGCGGTTCACCACGGGCAGGGTCAGGGTGAGCCGGCGGGGCGGCGGCTTCGGTGAATCCTCGACGGCGACAACCGACTTCGTGGTCTCCGCGGTCGCGGCGGTGTGCGGGAACAATGAGTTGATGTGTCCCTCACCACCCATGCCGAGCAGGTGGAGGTCGAACTCGGGTGCCACGCCGTCGCTCGACCGCCCGGCGAGGATCGCGGCGTAGTCGGCGGCGGCCGCCTCGATGTCGTCGCCGAGCGGACTGTCGGACGGTGCCATCGGGAACACCCGCGACGGGTCGACGGGCACCTTGTCGAGGAGTGCCTCGCGTGCCTGACCGGAGTTGCGTTCCGGATCGTCGGCGGGGACGAATCGGTCGTCGCCCCAGTAGATGTCGACCTTGGACCAGTCGATGGTGCCGCTGTCCGCGGCCAGTGCCGTGAGGATTCCGATACCGTTGCTGCCACCGGTCAGCACGACGCTGGCGACGCCGCGTTCGGCCTGGGCGCGGGTGACGAGGTCCACGAACCGGGTGGCGGCGGTCTCGACCAGTTCCTGCTTGGAATCGAAGACGAGGGTCTCGGTGGTCATCGGGCGGCAACTCCTTCGGCGTCGTCTGCGAACTCGACCTCGGGCACTCCCTTGAGTGCCTCGACATACACCTCGTCGGTGTCGAGTCGTCGTAACTCTTCGGCGATACAGGCGGGCAGTTCGCGTCGGCCCATCGCCACGCGTCCGTCGGGTTTGCCCGGCATCGAGAGCACCGCGTTGTTCTCCTCGTCCACCGCGAGGATGGTCGGGCCGTCGTCACGGAGGAGCCGGATCTCGAAACTGCCGCGGCGTCGTCGCGTCGGAACCCGCAGGGTCGACCGCAACCACCCGGCGAGGAGATCCACCGACGGCGAGTTCTGCGCGCCCGTCACCTGGACCTCGGTGACCGGGGTGTGCGGCGGACGGTCGAATGCGGAGGCGAGGATCGCGCGCCAGTGCGTGACGTGCGTCCAGGCGAGGTCGGTGTCGCCGGGGGAGTAGGTCGCGAGCCGCTGGGCGAGTATCGCGACCGAGTCGTCGGCCTTGCCGGCGTCGACGATGCGCCGGTGTCCGAGCTTGCCGAGTGGATCGTCGGCGGGCCGCTCGGGACCTTTACCGGGCCACCAGGTGACGACGGGGGTGTCGGGGAGGAGGAACGGGGTCACGACACTGTCCGGGTGGTCGGCGAGCTCACCCTGAAGCGACAGCACCACCACCTCCGAGGCCCCGGCATCCCCACCCACGCGGATCTGCGCGTCGAGCCGAGAGTCTCCCTCGCGCACACCGCGATACACGACGATCACGCGGCTGGGATGTTCGCGGCTGGCGCCCACCGCGGCCTCGATGGCACCTTCCATCGGTTCGCCGAGTTCGACGCACACGACCAGGGTGAGGACGCGCCCGAGGCTCAGTGCGCCACCCGCGGCGCGCACCTCGATGATCTTCTTCGCGACCTTTCCGGTCGACGTGTCGGGCAGTTCGACGATCATCGGGAGGCCTCCTGAGCGGAACGGTCGGTGAGGGCGTGTGGACTTCTCGTCACGGTCGGCGCCACGCGCGACCGGTGCGGGCCATCATCTCCTCGGCCGAACGCGGACCCCACGTCCCGGACTCGTAGGTGTCGGGCGACCCCGACGCGGCCCAGTGTTCGAGCACCGGATCGAGGATGCGCCAGGACAACTCGACCTCTTCGTTCACGGGGAACAGCGAGGGTTCACCCAGGAGGACGTCCAGGATGAGCCGCTCGTAGGCCTCCGGGGAGGCCTCGGTGAAGGCGGTGCCGTAGCTGAAGTCCATGTTGACGTCCCGCACCTCCATGCTCGACCCGGGGACCTTGGAACCGAAGCGGAGGGTGATGCCCTCATCCGGCTGGACCCGGATCACCAGCGCGTTCTGACTGAGCTCCTCGGTCATGGTCTGGTCGAACGGCAGGTGCGGCGCGCGTTTGAAGACGAGCGCGATCTCGGTGACCCGCCGCCCCAGCCGTTTGCCGGTGCGCAGGTAGAACGGCACGCCCGCCCAGCGGCGGGAGTCGACTTCCAGGGCGATGGCGGCGAAGGTCTCGGTGGTCGAGTCCCTCGCGAAACCCTCCTCCTCCTTGAGGCCCGGCACCTTCTCGCTGCCCTGCCAACCGGGGCCGTACTGGCCGCGGGCGGTGTTCTCGTCGATCGGCATGGCGTTGCGTGTCGCGGCGAGAACCTTGATCTTCTCGGCCTGTAACTGCTTGGGCTCGAAGGAGATCGGCTCCTCCATCGCGATCAGGGCCATCAGCTGGAGCAGGTGGTTCTGGATGACGTCGCGGGCCGCGCCGATGCCGTCGTAGTACCCGGCCCGACCGCCGAGGCCGATGTCCTCGGCCATGGTGATCTGGACGTGGTCGATGTAGTGCGAACTCCACAGCGGGTCGAACAGCTGATTGGCGAACCGCAGGGCCAGGATGTTCTGGACGGTCTCCTTGCCCAGGTAGTGGTCGATCCGGAACACCGACGACTCCGGGAAGACGTTGTTGACGATCGCGTTCAGCTCGCGGGCGGACTCGAGGTCGTGACCGAAGGGCTTCTCGATCACCACTCGCCGCCAGCTGTCGCCGGTCGGGGCGGCGAGCCCGCTGCGCTCGAGCTGCTCGCAGACCTCGGGGAACGCCTTGGGCGGGATCGACAGGTAGAACGCATGATTGCCGTCGGTCCCGCGCTCGGCGTCGAGTGACTTGAGCGTGTCGCGCAGCCTGTCGAAGGCGGCGTCGTCGTCGAAAGCGCCTTGCACGAACCGGAATCCCTCGGCGAGCCGCTCCCACACCTCTTCGCGGAATCCGGTTCGCGCGTGGTCGCGAACGGCGTCGTGGACGACGGCGCTGAAGTCCTCGTCGGTCCAGTCGCGCCGGGCGAAACCGACCAGGGCGAACGAGGGTGGCAGGAGGCCCCGGTTGGCGAGGTCGTAGACCGCAGGCATCAACTTCTTGCGTGCCAGATCGCCGGTGACCCCGAAGATGACCAGGCTGCACGGTCCCGCGATGCGCGGCAGCCTCTTGTCCTGGGGGTCACGGAGCGGGTTGGTCCACGGACCGGTCCTGGTTGAGTCCTCGCCTCCCGCCACCTGGGTTCAGCCCTTGTTCGCCGCGGACAGTTGTTCGGCGGTCGCGCTGAGCAGGTCGTTCCAGGCGTCCTCGAACTTGCTGACGCCCTCGTCCTCGAGAACCTTGAAGACGTCGACGACGTCGACACCGACCGCGGCGATCTTGTCGAAGACCTCCTGCGACTCCGCGGCGAGACCGATGATGGAGTCGGTGTTGACCCAGCCGTGGTCGGCGAAGGCGTCCATCGTCTTGCCCGGCATCGTGTTGACCGTGTTGGGTGCGACGAGCTCGCTCACGTAGAGGGTGTCCGGGTAGTCGGGGTTCTTCACACCCGTCGACGCCCACAGGGCGCGCTGCGGCCGGGCGCCCTTGGCGAGCAGGTCGGGGAAGCGGGATTCGACCTCGAAGACCTGCTGGTACGCCGAGTATGCGAGGCGCGCGTTGGCCAGTGCCGCCTTGCCCTTCAGCTCGACGGCCTCCGGGGTGCCGATGGCGTCGAGCCGCTTGTCGATCTCGGTGTCGACCCGAGACACGAAGAACGATGCGACCGAGTGGATGCGCGAGAGGTCGTGGCCGGCCTGGGCGGCGGCGTCGAGTCCGTCGAGGTAGGCCTCGATGACCTTCTCGTAGCGTTCGACCGAGAAGATCAGCGTGACGTTCACGCTGATGCCCTCGGCGATGACCTTGCTGATCGCGGGGAGCCCGGCCTCGGTGGCCGGGATCTTGATGAGCAGGTTCGGCCGGTCGACGATCTTCCACAGTTCGACGGCCTGTGCCACCGTCGCGTCGGTGTCGTGGGCCAGGCGGGGATCGACCTCGATCGACACGCGTCCGTCGACGCCATCGGTCGACTCGAAGGTCGGGGCGAGGACGTCACAGGCGTTGCGCACGTCGTCGGTGGTGACCGTCCGGATGGTCGCGTCGACGTCGGCGCCCCGTGCGGCCAGTTCGTTGACCTGGTCGTCGTAGGCATTGCCCTTCGACAGCGCGGCCTGGAAGATCGACGGGTTGGTGGTCACCCCGACGACCGACTTGGTCGCGATGAGGTCCGCGAGATCGCCTGAGCTGATCAGGTCCCGGGACAGGTCGTCCAGCCACACCGAGACTCCGGCGGCGGACAGTTCGGCGAGCTTCTCGTTCTGGGTCACGATTCTCTCCTCTTGGGTTGTGGGCACTCAGCCTGCGACGGCGCGCTCGGCGGCCGCGGTCACGGCCTCGGCGGTGATGCCGAACTTGGTGAACAGCACCTTGTAGTCGGCGGAGGCCCCGAAGTGCTCGATCGAGACGATCTCGCCACCGGCGCCGACGATGCGGTACCAGGGCATGGCGATGCCGGCTTCGACCGCCACGCGCGGAACCGACGGCGGCAACACGTGGTCGCGGTAGCCCTGCGGCTGCTCGTCGAACCACTCGACACACGGCATCGAGACGACGCGCGCCTTGATTCCCTTCTCCGCCAGCGCCTTCTGCGCATCGACGGCCAGGTGGACCTCGGAGCCGGTGCCGATGAGCACGACGTGGGGGTCGCCCTCGGAGTCGCTCAGGACGTATCCGCCGTTGGCGACTCCCTGCGCGGAGGTGCCCTCGAGGATCGGGATGTTCTGGCGGGTGAGCGCCAGGCCGACCGGGTGGTTGCGGCGGGTCAGCAGGTGCTGCCACGCGTAGGCGGTCTCGTTGGCATCGGCGGGACGCACGACGTCGAGATTCGGGATCGCCCGCAGCGCGGCCAGGTGCTCGATCGGCTGGTGGGTCGGGCCGTCCTCGCCCAGACCGATCGAGTCGTGGGTCCAGACGTAGATCGGGTCGATCTCCATCAGTGCCGCGAGGCGGACCGCGGGACGCATGTAGTCGGCGAACTGCAGGAAGGTGCCGCCGTAGGCGCGGGTCGGACCGTGCAGGGCGATGCCCGACAGGATCGATCCCATCGCGTGCTCACGGACGCCGAAGTGCAGGGTGCGGCCGTACGGGTTCGCCGACCACTTCTTGGTGCTGATCGACGTCGGTCCGAACGACGGCTCGCCGTCCATCGTGGTGTTGTTCGAGCCGGCGAGGTCGGCCGAGCCGCCCCACAGCTCGGGCAGCACGGGCGCGAGGGCGCCGAGGACCTTGCCCGACGCGCTGCGGGTCGCGACGTCCTTGTCGCCCACGTTCCAGCTGGGCAGCACATCGGTCCAGCCCTCGGGCAGTTCGTGGGCGGTGAGCCGGTCGAACAGCTTCTTCGCGTCGGGGTTCTTCTCCGCCCAGGCGTCGAACGACGACGTCCACGCCGTGCGCTCCTCCGCGCCGCGGTCGACCAGCTTGCGGGTGTGGCCGATCACCTCGTCGGTGACCTCGAAGTTCTTCTCCGGGTCGAACCCGAGGACCTTCTTCGTCGCCGCGACCTCGTCTTCGCCGAGGGCCGCGCCGTGCGCCATGCCGGTGTTCATCATGTTCGGCGCGGGGTAGCCGATGATCGTGCGCAGACAGATGATCGACGGCCGGTCGATGACCTCCTGGGCTGCCTTGATCGCCGCCTCGATGGCGACGACGTCCTCGCCGCCCTCCACGGTCTGCACATGCCACCCGTAGGCCTCGTAGCGCTTGGCGACATCTTCCGAGAGCGCGATGTCGGTATCGTCCTCGATCGAGATCTGGTTCTGGTCGTAGAACACGATCAGGTTGCCGAGCTGCTGGGTGCCGGCCAGCGAGCTGGCCTCCGATGTCACGCCTTCTTCGATGTCGCCGTCCGAGGCGATGACGTAGATGTAGTGGTCGAACGGGCTCTTGCCGGGTGCGGCGTCGGGGTCGAAGAGGCCGCGTTCGCGACGGGCGGCCATCGCCATACCGACCGACGAGGCCAGACCCTGGCCCAGCGGTCCGGTGGTGATCTCGACGCCCCGCGTGTGGCGGAACTCGGGGTGACCGGGTGTGAGGGAGTCCCAGGTCCGCAGCGCCTCGATGTCGGAGAGTTCGA
The DNA here is from genome assembly GCF_041103195.1 of Gordonia sp. ABKF26. Taxonomy (NCBI): domain Bacteria; kingdom Bacillati; phylum Actinomycetota; class Actinomycetes; order Mycobacteriales; family Gordoniaceae; genus Gordonia; species Gordonia sp. ABKF26. The sequence continues at coordinate 3,397,272 of NZ_JBGCVZ010000003.1, read as the reverse complement.
GCCCGAACCCACCGAGATAGAGCTGGATGTAGAGCGTGAGGCTCGAATGTCCACACGAGAGCACGAAGCGGTCGCGGCCGGCCCAGTCGGTGTCGGTCGGGTCGTGACGCATCACCCGCTGGAACAAGGTGTAGGCGAGCGGCGCGAGGCTCATCGCGGTGCCGGGGTGGCCGCTTCCGCACTTCTGCACTGCGTCGGCCGCCAGGATCCGGGCGGTGTCGACGGCGCGGGTGTCGAGGTCGGTCCAGTCGTCCGGGTGACGGGGGGTGGTCAATGCGCGGATCTCGTCTGTGTCGGCCACGATGCTGATTGTCTCCTGTGCCTGCTCGGTGCGATTCGTACTCGGTCCGTCTTGTACTGGGTGATCGGTACTCGGGGCGATCGGTACTGGGCTATCCGTATTCGGGCAACCGACGATCGTCGGCGCGTACGAGTCCAGAGTAATCGGCGCGGGGGACACGCTGCGCGGCGACCGATGGTTACCGGCGAGTTCGGGTGTCGTCGCCGGTCGTGGGCCCGCTCGCGCCGTCGCCCCGCCTCGATTCACGGTTCGCAAAGGCAAACGTCTACCATGCTCTGTAGTAGCCCGCGGGCGTCTGTGCGGGCGGACGAGGAGTGTTCGTGAGGATAGGGGAGCGTGTGAGCGGGGACAGTTCCGCCGCATCTCACTCGACCGACACCGCATCGAATCCGCAGGTATCGACCGATCCGGTCGCGCCGGCCGATCAGTCGTGGGCCGGGCGCGTGCGTGCGACGGTGCTCGCCTACATCGCACTGACCAAGCCGCGTGTCATCGAGTTGCTTCTCGTCGCGACGATCCCGGTCATGCTGCAGGCCGACCGGGGCCACGTCGACATCGCGGTCATCGCTTTCACGCTGATCGGCGGCTGGCTCGGAGCCGGGAGTGCCAACACACTCAACATGGTGGCCGACGCGGACATCGACAAGAAGATGAAGCGCACCGCCCGGCGTCCGCTGGCGCGTCGTGCCGTCGCGACCCGCAGCGCCCTCATCTTCGGACTCCTCCTGTGGGCGGCGTCGTTCGCGGTGCTGTACTTCGCCGCCAATCTGCTCTCGGCGTTGCTCGTCTCGGCGACGATCCTCTTCTACGTCGGCGTCTACACGCTCATCCTCAAGCGCCGCACCTGGCAGAACGTGGTCTGGGGCGGTGCCGCCGGATGCATGCCGACCCTGGTCGGCTGGGCCGCGGTCACCGGCTCGCTGAGCTGGCAGCCGATCGTGCTCTTCGCCGTCATCTTCTTCTGGACGCCGCCGCACACCTGGGCGCTCGCGATGCGCTACAAGGAGGACTACAAGGCCGCCGGCGTGCCGATGCTCCCGGTCATCGCGACCGAGGAACGCGTCACCCGGCAGATGCTGATCTACACGTGGCTCACCGTGGTGAGCTCGCTCCTGCTCATCCCGGCGACCAGCTGGATCTACACCGTGATCGCCCTGGCTGCCGGTGGCTGGTTCCTGGAGCGCGTGCACAAGCTCTACCGCGACACCAAGCGTGGTGCCGAGGTCGCTCCGCTGAAGGTGTTCCTGCAGTCCAACGAGTACCTCGCCATCGTGTTCTGCGGACTCGCGATCGACGCGGTCGTCGGACTGCAGACCATCTCGTCGTACTTCTGAGTCCGGCTCACACCCCGGCCGGCAGCAGCACCGTGGTGCCTGTCGTGACGCGAGCCTCCAGGTCGGCGTGCGCGACCGCCGCGTCGGCCAGTCGGTACCGCTGACCGACGCGCACCTCCACGCCGCCGTCGACGATCGCCTCGAAGTACTCACCGGCTCGCCAGTCGAGTTCCTCGGCCGTGTCGGTGAAGTGGGCCAGCGTCGGCCGGGTCACCGACAGTGATCCCGCCGGGTTGAGCCGCTGGAGATCGAACGGGGGCACCGGACCGCTCGCCGCCCCGAACAACACGACGATCCCCCGGATCGCCGTCGACGCCAACGACTGCTCGAAGGTGTCGGCGCCGACACCGTCGTAGACCACCGGCACGCCGCGCCCGTCGGTCAGTTCACGCACCCGGGAGCTGAGGTCGTCGCCGTAGCGCAGGACGTGGTCGGCGCCCGCCGCCCGGGAGAGTTCTTCCTTCTCGTTGGACGACACCGTCGTGATGACCGTCAGTCCGCGACGTTTGGCGAGCTGGGTGAGGATCAGTCCGACACCGCCGCCACCGGCGTGCACGAGAATCGGATCGCCGGCCTGTGGACGAGCACTCCCGTCCAGGAGGTAGTGCGCGGTGAGGCCGCGCAGCAGCGACGAGCCGGCCACCGCGTCGTCGACCGCGTCGGGCACCCGCACTGCCTTCGACGCCGGGACCGCGACGAGCTCGGCATAGGAACCGGGCGCCGCGCACCACGCCACGCGTTGCCCCTCCTGCAGCGAGGTCACCTCCGAGCCGGTCGCGACGACGACGCCGGCACCCTCGGTGCCGGGAATGTAGGGCGGCGTCGAGGGATACAGGCCGCGGCGCAGATACGTGTCGATGAAGTTGACGCCCACCGCGGCGGTCCGGACGATCACCTCGTCGGGAGCGGGGATGGGGTCGTCGACGCTGCCGAAGGTCAGGACGTCGGGTCCGCCGTGGCGGGTCACCTGGATAGCTCGCACGACACCGTTCTACACGCCGAAATCGTCCCGGTATGCTGACCCCCATGACGAACACCACCGCCGACGAGAACTCGAGCACGCAGCAGAAGGTCGAGGCACCCACCGAGGTCGTCGCCTCGGTACGCAAGTTCGTCGCACGCGAGGGTGGAAGCGCGAAGGTCGTCCTCCAGGCGATCGGCGACGCCGGCGTGCGTATCACGCTGGTCGGCGACGCGAACGGCATCCTCGGTGACCGGGTCGTTCCCGACCTCGCCACGGCGCAGGCAGTGGTCGACGCGGTCGACGGTCTCGAGATCGCCGAATGGGATCGTGACCTCACGTCGGAGACGACGGTGTCGACGTCGCACTACCGCAAGATGGCCGGTTGGGTCGCGCGGCAGAAGCGGTTCCCACGCGCACGCAACCGCGCCATTCTCTGAGGTCGGCGTCGATCAGGCAGACTCGCGCAGCGGGTCTGCCTTTTTCGTGCCCGTGTCCCGCGCGACCAGGAGCTGCCAGGTGGCTCCGATGAGCAGGACCGCGCTGCCGAACATGTGCGCGATGACGAGCGCGATCGGCAGGTCGGTGGCGAACTGGACGAACCCGATCAGACCCTGCAACAGCAGCAGCAGCATGAACACCACGGCCGACCGCTGCTGCGGACGCGCGAAGACGCGCGCGTAGACGAGGGCGGCGATCGCCAGCCCGACGAGAGCGAAGACGGCATCAGCGTGCAACTGTGTCGCATTGCCCGGGTCCAGACCGTTGCGCGGGGCGTCGGCGTCGCCGGCGTGGGGGCCGGAGCCGGTCACCACCGTGCCGAGGTAGATCGCCGCCCAGGTGACGACGTAGACGAGCCAGGCGAGATAGATGCCGAGGCGGCGGGTCGCGGTCGGCGGGGCGTCGGGGTCGGGCGAGTCCGGCGCGGCGGGAGTCGGATACGGGCGCATCCGGAAGACCAGGACGGTGGACGCGGACACCAAGGCCATGGACAGCAGGAAGTGCAGCGCGACGACCCACGGGTTGAGCTGCGTGAGCACCGTGATGCCGCCGATGACCCCCTGGAAGGGGATCCCGAGCGCGATCAGAGTGACCAGCCACTTGTCGCGTCGTGCGGACCCGGCGAGGCGCAGGACCGCCACCCAGGTCGCGATCGCGATGACGACCAACACGAAGGTGAGGAGGCGGTTGCCGAACTCGATCGCGCCGTGCAGACCCAGTTCACCGTGCGGCACGAAGGACTCGTCGGTGCACCGTGGCCAGGTCGGACAACCCAGTCCCGAGCCGGTGAGGCGTACGGCGCCGCCGGTTGCGACGATGCCCACGTTCGAGATCAGCAGCGCGATGGCCCAACGGTGCACGAATCGGGCTGTCGGCCGGCCGAAGCCGGGGACGAACCGCCACGGACCGGTCAGCGGGCGCGGTGCGTCGTCGGTGGACGTGGGTCGCGCGCCGGACCGGGACCCGGCCGGTGCGTTCGAAGTATCGGATGTCATCGGAATCGGAACCACCTCACGGCCAAGGTGCCGGCCACTGCGGCCCACACCAGCAAGACACCCACCCCGAAGGCGTCGAACGAACCCTCGGAGGCCATCTCGAGTGCCTCGCTCAGGGCCCCCGACGGGATGCACCGCGCGATCCAGTGCACGGCGTCGGGGATGTTGGAGTCGACGACGACCAGGCTGCCGAGGCCGATGAACGCGAACCACAGCAGGTTCGCCAGCGCCAGGACGACTTCCGCTTTGAGCGTGCCGCCGAGCAACAAACCGAGCGCCGCGAAGCACGCGGTGCCGACCGCCAGGACCACCGCGCCGATCAGCAGGCCGACGGGGCTCGGGCGCCAGCCGAACGCGGCACCGATCGCGCCCAGGATCACCGACTGCAACGCGACCACCAGGAGCACGGCGATCGATTTGCCCACGATGATCCCCCAGCGCGGAATCGGCGTGGCGCCGAGGCGTTTGAGGGCGCCGTAGCGACGGTCGAAGCCCACGGCGATGGCCTGTCCGGTGAACGCGGTCGACATCACGGCGACGGTCAGGATCGCCGGGACGAACAGCGCCGCCCGCTCTGCCGGACCGTCCCCGAAGCCGGTGTCGATCGGTAGCAGGCACAGCCCGACGAGCAGCGTGATCGGGATGAACATCGTGAGCAGCAGTTGCTCGCCGTTGCGGAGCAGGAGCTTGAGTTCGAGGGTGGATTGCGCGGCGATCATCGCGGGCAGGGACGCCGGGCGCGGGGCCGGGCGGAACAGGCCGTCAGGGAATGTGCCGGAACGCTGCGCGTCGGTGGGAACGGAGGAGGTCACGGTCGTAGGGCCCGTCCGGTGAGGTCGAGGAACACGTCTTCGAGGCTGCGGGTCTCGACCCGGAGATCGGTGGCGAGGACATTGATCTTCGCGCACCACGCCGTCACGGTGGCCAGCACCTGCGGCGTCATCGGACCGATCACGAGATACGAACCGGGGGTGGCCTCGGTGCAGTGGTAATCCTCCGGCAGCGCCAGGACCAGCATCGACAGATCGAGACCACGCGGTGCGGTGAAACGCAGTTCGTTCTCCGCGCCGGTGCTGGTGAGGTCGGCGGGTGTGCCGTCGGCGACGACCCGCCCGTGGTCGATGATCGCGACGTGGTCGGCGAGTTCTTCCGCCTCGTCCATCAGGTGCGTGGTCAGCAGCACCGACGCACCGTCGGCCCGCAGACGGTCGATCAGCTCCCACACGACGAGTCGGGCGTGGGCGTCGAGGCCGGCGGTCGGCTCGTCGAGGAAGACCAGTTCGGGCCGATTGACGACCGCGCAGGCCAGCGCGAGGCGCTGCTGTTGGCCGCCGGACAGACGCCGGTAGGAGGTGCGACGCACCTCGGTCAGGCCGAGCGCGTCGAGGAGGAACTCCGGGTCGATGGGGTCTGCCGCGTACGCCGCGACGAGGCGCAGCATCTCCTCGGCACGCGCACCCGGGTAGGCGCCGCCGCCCTGCAGCATGACGCCGATGCGGCGCCGGAGCGCGTCGTTGTCGGCGACCGGGTCGAGTCCGAGGACGCGGACGGTGCCGGCGTCGGGCGTGGTGAATCCTTCGCAGATCTCGACGGTGGTCGTCTTGCCCGCACCGTTGGGCCCCAGCAGGGCCAGGATCTCGCCGCGACGGAGGGTGAGGTCGAGCCGGTCGACGGCAGTGCGGTCGCCGAAGCGTTTGACCAGGCCGCTGATCTCGACCGCGAGACCGGCCGACCCGGGCCGATCCGCGGCGACCTCACCGGATGACGACCCGGGATCGCGGAGCCGACGATCGTTCACTCGATCGTCGTCGCTGATCTGCCGAGAGGTCGTGCTTCGCACACAGGTCAGACTAGGCGCTCGGAGCCCAGGGACGAAAAACGGTGACCCGGCCCACCACGCAGGTGCTCAACGTCGTGTCGACGGCGGGTCGGCCGGTGCCCGGTCGACGGTCGGGGCCTCGTCACGACGACGCCGGCGGCCGGGCGCGCGGTCTTCGAAGAACAGCGCGGTGAGGACCGCGACCATGATCACGCCTGCCAGAAGTCCCTGTGCCAGCACCACTCCGCTGGTGTTGGAACTGGTGGGCATGACCACGATGGCGATGATCGCCGACGCGGCGATGGTGGAGATCCGGAACCAGGCGCCGGTCGCCCACGCGGCCAGTGGGATGACGGCCCAGAGGAGATACCAGGCCTGGACGAACGGGAAGAACAGCACGACTGTGGCCATCGACACACCGAGGGCGCCGAGCGGGTGGAGCCGGCCGCCGAGGGTGGCGAGCATCCACCGGACGATGAACAGCGCGGCGACGAGCTGCCCGATGGGCCGGGCCACCTCGAGGATCGCCTGGGTGTGCTCACCGAGACCCAGGGTGACCCCGATCCGGCCGGTGGTCACCGACAGCAGGGTCGGCATCGACATCCAGGAGCGCACGATCTCGCCCGTCGACAGCGTGCCGGTCCAGCCGAAACCGAGTCCGGTGCCGAGCGAGATGCCCATCATCACGATGCCGAGCACCACCACATAGAAGGCCGCGGACGCGCTCAGCATGTACACCGACCACCGCGATCGGTCCCACCACTCGCGGATCGGCGCATGCCGGAGCGCGGGCAGGGTGGCACCCCAACGCATGGCGAGGGCGATACCGACGAAGCCCAGCGCGAGCATCGACGTGACCTTGATCATGGCCGACGCCGCGAGCACCGCGCCCCCCGCGATGAGCAGCCAGCCCGCGCGGGTGGGGACGAGGGTTCCGGGTCGGCGTAATCGTTCGGCGCCGTAGATCGCACGGAAGCTCAACTCGAGGCCGACGAGCATCAGCCCGAGCATCAGGGCCTCGTTGTGGATACCGCCGACGAGATGAAGGATGACCAGCGGATTCATCGCGCCGAGCCAGAGTGCGGCCACCGAGGACACCCCGCATCGGCGTGCCAACCGGGGGAGTGCCCAGACGATGAGGGCCACACCGATCAGCGCGACGATGCGGTGCAGGAAGATCGCGGCGGTGATGTTGTCGCCGGTGACCTTTGTGATGCCCTCGCCGATCCACAGGAAGAAGGGACCGTAGGGCGCCGGGGTGTCCCGCCACAGATTGGGGACCGACCTGGTCAGGATGTGGTCGACCCCGAGCCCGCGGACGGGGCTCACCGAATAGGGGTCCATGCCGCGGAACGCGATCGCGCTCTGCGCGAGGTAGGAGTAGATGTCCTTGCTGAGCAGTGGGGGCGCCACGATGATCGGCGCGATCCACAGCATGAGGGTCCGGTCGGCCTGGCGGCGGCTCATGCGGCGCTCCGGGCTCCGGCCGTGTCGGACCTCGACGCTGAACCGGCCGACCGCGAACCGGCCGAGAAGCAGCCACGCGACGACCAGCGTGATCGCACCGCCGATCGACAGTGCGAGGGCGGTACCGAACATGCGCGACGGCAGCGACAGCACCCGCATCCCGGCCACCGGGTTCTGCAGCACGGGCACCGCCCCGGTACCGAGGGCGCCGATGAGGATGAGGACCGAACCGGTGGCGCCGAACAGCTTGATACGGCGCAGCCGGCGGGTCTCCTCGGCGTTGAGCGGTCCGACCTCGCGCTCGTCGTCGTGGTGGAGGCGGGCGACGGTCTTGCCGTAGTCGCCGCGATCGGTGTCGGTGGGAACGGCGTCGGCGGGGCGCTGTTTGCGCAGCCCGAGATAGGTCAGCACGCCGAGCAGTCGGGTCCACACGAGTCCGAAGTAGTCCGGCACGCGGCGCGGAGCTGTGGTTTCGGGCACACGACGACTGTAATCGCCGGACGTGGTGGCCTCACGACCCCCCGCGATAAGGGCACCCTTGCTGGCAGGCGGGAAGCAATTACGTCACACTCGTGTTGTGAAAACCATGCGGAACGATGTTGTGCTGCCTTCGGGCGGCGTCGGCGCCGTGCCATCCGCTGGTACGGGCGCCACGGGAACGGCCGGTGGTGCCGACGCGCACCACGACGGTCAGACACGCGAGGCCGTGGTCACCCTTCTGGTCGAGGACGGCCCGCTCACCGCGGGTGACATCGGCGAACGTCTCGGGATCTCGGCGGCCGGTGTCCGTCGTCACCTCGACGCCCTCGAGGGCGCCGGCGACATCGAGGTCGCCTCGCCGGGCTTCGGGCAGCGCGGCCGCGGACGTCCCGCCAAATACTTCCAGCTGACGGCGTCCGGTCGCGGCAAGATGCGGCACGCGTACGACGACCTGGCCGGCGCGGCGATGCGCAAGCTCCGCGACCTCGGCGGTTCCGATGCGGTTGCCGAATTCGCCCGGGAGCGCGTCGAACGCATCGTCGCCGATGTGCTTCCCAGCACGAACCCGGTGACGGTGGCCGACACCGTCGAGGAGATCGCCGACGCGCTGACCAGCGCCGGGTACTCCACCAACACCCGTCAGGTCGGGACCGGCCTGCAGATCTGTCAGCACCACTGCCCGGTGGCACATGTCGCCACCGAGTTCCCGGAGCTGTGTGAGGCGGAGACCGCGGTCTTCACCGAACTCCTCGGCACGCACGTGCAGCGTCTGGCGACCATCGCCAACGGTGACTGCGCCTGCACCACCCATGTGCCGATCCACCCGCCGCCGGGCGGGACGCACGAGGCCAGACCCGACCCACCCGGGGCCGGCGCGGATCCCGATACCCAGCCCGTATCGCGCCGCGCGGCCCCTGCTCCGACACCGACTGCCACGACAACCCGAAAGGCCACGCGATGACTGTCACCGATCCGGCCACCCCGACCCCAGCGGCGCCCCTCTCGCAAGAGGAGACGATCGCCGCCCTCGGCAAGTACGGCTACGGCTGGGCCGACTCCGACGTCGCGGGCGCGAGCGCCAAGCGCGGACTGTCCCCGGCGGTCGTCGCCGACATCTCGTCGAAGAAGAGCGAGCCCGAGTGGATGCTCGAGCAGCGCCTCAAGGCGCTCAAGATCTTCGACAAGAAGCCGATGCCGGGCTGGGGCGCGGGGCTCGAGGGCATCGACTTCGACAACATCAAGTACTTCGTGCGTTCGAGCGAGAAGCAGGCCGCCACGTGGGACGACCTGCCCGAGGACATCAAGAACACCTACGACAAGCTCGGCATCCCCGAGGCGGAGAAGCAGCGTCTGGTCTCCGGCGTCGCGGCGCAGTACGAGTCCGAGGTCGTCTACCACTCGATCCGCGAGGACCTCGAGAAGCAGGGCGTGATCTTCCTCGACACCGACACCGCGCTCAAGGAGCACCCGGAGATCTTCCAGCAGTACTTCGGGACCGTCATCCCGGCCGGTGACAACAAGTTCTCCGCGCTCAACACCGCGGTGTGGTCGGGCGGTTCGTTCATCTACGTGCCGCCGGGAGTCCACGTCGACATCCCGCTGCAGGCCTACTTCCGGATCAACACCGAGAACATGGGCCAGTTCGAGCGCACGCTGATCATCGTCGACGAGGGTGCCTACGTGCACTACGTCGAGGGCTGTACCGCGCCGATCTACAAGACGGACTCGCTGCACTCCGCGGTCGTCGAGATCATCGTGAAGAAGGGCGGCCGCTGCCGCTACACGACCATCCAGAACTGGTCGAACAACGTCTACAACCTGGTGACCAAGCGCGCGAAGGCCGAGGCCGGCGCGACCATGGAGTGGATCGACGGCAACATCGGTTCCAAGGTGACGATGAAGTACCCGGCCGTGTGGCTGACCGGTGAGCACGCCAAGGGCGAGGTCCTCTCGGTCGCATTCGCGGGTGAGGGTCAGCATCAGGACACCGGCTCGAAGATGGTCCACCTGGCGCCGAACACCTCGAGCAACATCGTCTCCAAGTCGGTGGCGCGGGGCGGCGGCCGGGCGTCCTACCGCGGTCTGATCAAGATCAACAACGGCGCGCACGGCAGCCGGTCGACGGTGAAATGTGATGCACTGCTGGTGGACACGATCTCCCGCAGTGACACCTACCCCTACGTCGACATCCGCGAGGACGACGTGACGATGGGTCACGAGGCGACCGTCTCGAAGGTCAGTGACGATCAGCTGTTCTACCTGATGAGCCGTGGCCTGACCGAGGACGAGGCGATGGCCATGGTGGTCCGCGGCTTCGTCGAGCCGATCGCCAAGGAACTCCCGATGGAATACGCGCTCGAGCTCAACCGCCTGATCGAGCTTCAGATGGAAGGAGCTGTCGGCTGATGGCCGATCCCACACTGCCCGTGTCCACCCCAGGTTCCCAGGCGCCGGTCGTCAACAAGGGTGAACTGTTCACCTCGTTCGACGTCAACGCCTTCGAGGTGCCGAGTCCCCGTGAGGAGGCGTGGCGGTTCACCCCGTTCCGTCGTCTGCGCGGTCTGCACGACGGCTCCGCGCAGCGGACCGGCGAGGCCACGACCGATGTGACCGGGGCCGTCGAGGGTGTGACCGTCGAGACCGTCGGTCGCGACGACAAGCGACTCGGCGAGGGCGGCGTTCCGTTCGACCGCGTTGCCGCCCAGGCGTATTCGTCGTTCACCCAGGCGACCGTGGTGACCGTCGGCCGCGAGGTCGAACTCGCCGACCCGGTCACCATCGCGGTCACCGGGCCCGGTGAGGGCGAGACCGCCTTCGGCCACACCCAGATCCGTCTCGAGGCGTTCGCCCGCGCGGTGGTCGTCCTCGACCAGAAGGGCAGCGGAACCTTCGCCGAGAACGTCGAGTTCGTCGTGGGCGACAGCGCGGCCCTGACCGTCGTCAACATCCACGACTGGGCGGACGACGCGGTCCACGTCGCGACGCACCATGTGCGCGCGGGCCGCGACGCGGTGGTCCGGCACTTCGCGATCAGCTTCGGCGGCAACCTGGTTCGCCTGTCGCCGATCGTGCACTACGACGCACCCGGCGGTGACGTCGAGATGTGGGGTCTGTACTTCGCCGACGCGGGCCAGCATCTCGAGCAGCGCCTGCTCGTCGATCACAGCCAGCCGCACTGCCGCTCCAACGTCGTCTACAAGGGCGCACTACAGGGCGACGTCTCGGGCGACCGGACCCGCGAGGCCCACACCGTGTGGATCGGTGACGTGTTGATCCGCGCCGAGGCCGAGGGCACCGACACCTTCGAGCTCAACCGCAACCTGGTGCTCACCGACAACGCGCGCGCCGACTCGGTGCCCAACCTCGAGATCGAGACCGGCGAGATCGTCGGCGCCGGACACGCCAGTGCCACCGGACGTTTCGACGACGAGCAGCTGTTCTACCTGCAGGCCCGCGGTATCCCGGAGGATCAGGCCCGCCGCCTGGTCATCCGCGGCTTCTTCGGCGAGGTGATCGCGAAGATCGGTGTGCCCGAACTGCGCGAGCGTCTGTCCGCCGCGGTCGAGCAAGAACTCGAACTCGCCGGCGCCTGACCGCCGGACACCAGCCACACGAACTTCCCCAGCCCGGAGAAAGAATCCTGAGACTATGACCACACTGGAAATCCGCGATCTGCACGTCGACGTCGCGCAGACCGACACCGACGCCGAGCCCATCCACATCCTCAAGGGTGTCAACCTGACCGTGAAGTCGGGGGAGACCCACGCGATCATGGGCCCCAACGGTTCCGGCAAGTCGACGCTGTCGTACGCCATCGCCGGCCACCCCAAATACGAGGTGACCTCGGGCTCGATCACCCTCGACGGTGAGGACGTCCTGGAGATGAGTGTCGATGAGCGCGCTCGCGCCGGCCTGTTCCTGGCGATGCAGTACCCCGTCGAGGTGCCCGGCGTCTCGATGTCGAACTTCCTGCGGACCGCCGCGACCGCCGTGCGCGGCGAGGCGCCGAAGCTGCGCCACTGGGTCAAGGAGACCAAGGAGGCGATGACCTCGCTCGACATCGATCCGTCGTTCTCCGAGCGCAGCGTCAACGAGGGCTTCTCCGGCGGCGAGAAGAAGCGTCACGAGATCCTGCAGCTCGACCTGCTCAAGCCGCGCATCGCGATCCTCGACGAGACCGACTCCGGTCTCGACGTCGACGCCCTGCGCGTGGTCAGCGAGGGCGTGAACCGCTACAAGGACCGCGACAACGGCGGCATCCTGCTGATCACGCACTACACGCGCATCCTCCGCTACATCAAGCCGGACTTCGTGCACGTCTTCGTCAACGGACGCGTCGTCGAATCCGCCGGTCCCGAGCTCGCCGACGAGCTCGAGGAGAAGGGCTACGAGCGCTTCACCTCGGCCGCCAAGGCCGGCTGAGCTCCCTGACCGGTCCGAGTCCCTCAGCACAGGAGGTGTACCAGGTGACACTCTCGACCGAGGCAACGTCAAAGGCTCCCGCAGCACTGGACGTCGCCGCGTTGCGGGCCGACTTCCCGATCCTGTCGCGGACTGTTCGCGACGGGAAACCGTTGGTGTACCTGGATTCCGGCGCCACTTCGCAGCGTCCGGTCCAGGTGCTCGACGCCGAGCGGTATTTCCTCACGCATCACAACGCCGCGGTGCACCGCGGTGCGCATCAGCTCGCCGAAGAGGCGACCGACGCCTACGAGGACGCCCGCGAGGTCATCGCGGCGTTCGTGGGGGCCTCGGCGGACGAACTCGTGTTCACCAAGAACGCGACCGAGGCGCTCAACCTCGTGACCTACACCCTCGGCGACCCGCGGTCGGCAGACGTCCTCGGCGGGTCGGCTCTCGGACCCGGCGACACCGTCGTGATCACCGAGCTGGAGCACCACGCCAACCTCGTTCCGTGGCAAGAACTGTGCCGCCGCACGGGCGCGACCCTGCGCTGGTACGGCGTGACGGACGACGGTCGGATCGACCTGGACTCGCTGACCCTCGACGAGTCGGTGAAGGTCGTCGCCTTCACGCACCAGTCGAATGTGACCGGCGCGGTCGCCGATGTGGCCGAACTCGTCTCGCGCGCCCGCGCGGTGGGGGCGCTGGTCGTGCTCGACGCGTGCCAGTCGGTGCCCCACATGTCGGTCGACTTCGGTGCTCTCGGCGTCGATTTCGCCGCCTTCTCGGGGCACAAGATGTTCGGGCCCAGCGGTGTCGGTGCCCTGTACGGCCGCGCTGAACTGCTGACTGCGTTGCCGCCGTTCATCACCGGCGGATCGATGATCGAGACCGTGACGATGGAGGGGTCGACCTACGCCCCGCCGCCCCAACGTTTCGAGGCCGGCGTGCCGATGACCTCACAGGTCGTCGGACTCGGTGCCGCGGTGCGGTATCTCACCGATCTCGGCATGGACGCCGTTGCCGCGCATGAGCACGCGCTCACCGCACGAACGCTGGACCAGCTGAGTGACATCGACGGTCTGCGCATCGTCGGCCCGTCGACCGCGGAGGATCGCGGTGGGGCCGTGGCCTTCCTCGTCGACGGCATCCACGCGCATGATCTCGGCCAGATCCTCGACGACGAGGGCGTGGCCATCCGGGTGGGTCACCACTGCACCTGGCCGCTGCACCGGCGCTTCGGTGTCGCGGCGACCGCACGCGCATCGTTCGCCGCGTACAACACGTTCGCCGAGGTCGACGCGCTCGCCGCCGCCATCGTCAAGGCGCAGAAGTTCTTCGGGACGGTCTGAGCCATGCGGATGGAACAGATGTACCAGGAAGTGATCCTCGATCACTACAAACACCCGCACGGCCGCGGACTCCGCGAGCCGTTCGGCGCCGAGGTCCATCACGTCAACCCGACCTGTGGCGACGAGGTGACGTTGCGCGTCGCGGTGTCCGATGACGGCTCCAGCATCGACGACGTGTCCTACGACGGACAGGGATGTTCGATCTCCCAGGCCTCGACATCGGTGCTGCACGACCTGATCGTCGGCCTGCCGGTCGGGGAAGCGCTGGCCACCGTCGAGTCGTTCAACTCGATGATGACCTCGCGCGGTAAGGACGCCGGAGACGAGGACGTGATCGGCGACGGGATCGCCTTCGCCGGGGTGAGCAAGTACCCGGCACGCGTCAAATGCGCACTTCTGGGCTGGATGGCGTTCAAGGACGCACTCGCACAGACGATGGACAGTCACGAGACACGAGCGGAGACAGCATGAGTGACGACACAGCGACGACCACCACCCCGACCGACACCGGTGTGACCGGCACACCTCCGGCACCCGCGACCTCGCTGCCTGCCATCGAGGACGTCGAAGAGGCCATGCGCGACGTCGTGGATCCAGAACTGGGCATCAACGTCGTCGATCTCGGCCTGGTCTACGGCATCGAGGTGACCGAGGACGCGGTCGCCAAGATCGACATGACCCTCACCTCGGCGGCCTGTCCGCTGACCGACGTGATCGAGGACCAGTCCCGTGGAGCACTGGTGAGCAGCGGACTGTGCACCGAGCTGGAGATCAACTGGGTCTGGCTGCCGCCGTGGGGCCCCGACAAGATCACCGACGACGGCCGCGAGCAGCTGCGCGCCCTCGGCTTCACCGTCTAGTAGACGCCGCAGGCACCCCGAGCGCCGGCTTCGGTCACGATCGATGACCGGGTCCGGCGCTCGTCGGTTCCACAGCACCTTCCGTGCGAGGAGTAGATCGCATGAGACGCTTCGAATCACGAGTCGAGCGGATGATCCGTGAGGCGACCGAACGCGGCGAGTTCGACGATCTCCCGGGTGCGGGCAAGCCCCTCGATCTCACCGACAGCGACGACCCCGACTGGTGGGTGAAACGGAAGATCCGCGACGAGAATCTGGACTCGTCGGCGTTGCTCCCGGCGCCGCTGCAACTGCGCCGGGAGGCGCAGGACTTCCCGGAATCGCTGCGCGACATCGCCGACGAGGACGCGGTCCGCGATATCCTCGTCGACTTCAATCGCCGTGTGCGCGAAGCACATCTGGCGTCGCGTCAGATGGCGCTGCCGCACAGTGTCGTCGCGCACACCGTTGACGTCGACGACGTGATCCGGCGGTGGCGGGCGTTGCGGAGCTGATCAGTCGGTGTCGCCGGCCCACGCCGGTGTCGACATGGCGCCACGTGCCACCACTGCGCGGGTGCGCATGTCCACCGCTGTGATGACCCGCGTCATCGCGCCCATCGTGCCGGTGAGGTCGTCGCGCCCGCTGAGGTAACTGCGTTGGGCGGCAACGGGCATCGCGAAGAACGCCTCGAAGAAGGCGATGGTCTGCGACGGGCTCAGCCGCAGCAGCGCGCTGAGCCCGCGTAGACGCAGATTGTGGACCGCGCGTGCAGACGACGGCCACAGGTCGACGGCGGGGTCGCGACCCGCGGCGAGCGCGTCCACCACTGCGTCGGTGCACATGAGGGACGTTGCGACGCTGTAGCCCGTCGTCGGGTTCTTGAAGCCGCCCGCGGCGCCGAATCGGAACGTGCGGTCGCGCCACGGTTGTGGCGACGAACCGGTCAGCGGGAAGTCGACGTGTTCGACCCGCAGAACCTCGGTCGGCATCCCGCCCAGACGGGCGGCGAGTCGGCGTTCGAGTTCGTCGAGGCCCAGGGCGGGATACCCGGCGAGGCAGGTCTCCTCGAGGAGGTACTCGCCGCCCCCGAGGGGCACGACGTACAGGAACGACGGCAGCGACCGGCGGTCCGCGGCGCCGCCCCGCCAATCCATCAACATCGCCTCGTGTCCGGCCAGGATCGGTTCGGCGGTCCGCGCCCCGACGACGATCCCGTACGCGGTCTGCCGGGGCGCGTCGTGGGGGAGCGCGCCGCGGGAGTCGACCACCGCGTCCCCGGTCAGGACCGTTCCGTTGTCGAGATGCACACGCGCACCGTCGATCTCGACCACACGGGCGGCCACGGTCGCAACCCCGTCCAGGGACAGTGACCGTTGCAGGCCCGAAGTGTCGAAGACGGTGTACCCGCGGGCGACCTCCTCGAGGTCGCGGCCCGCAACGCCGACGCGCTCGGTGCGGGCGGCGATCGCGGACGGATCGATCCAGTCGGGCAACTCGTCGGACCAGCAGGCGAACGTCGACCGCCAGACCCGATCGGGAGACGGGTCGACCAGCGTGACGGCAACACCGGCACCGACCAGCCGGTGTGCGAGGGCACGGCCGGCCGGTCCGGCCCCCGCGACGATGACTCCGGAATTCACACCCCGTCCTTCGTCACGGGCGGCGATCCGGACGGGGTGTGGCGTCGGACGACGATGTCATGAACCGCCGGTCGCCAACATGCCGCCGTCGACGGCGAGGGTCTCGCCGGTGATCCACGCCGACTCGTCGCTCGCCAGGAAGGCGACCGCGCGGGCCACGTCCTCGGGCTCGCCGATCCGCTTCATGGGGTACGAGGCCGCCGCACGCGCCTCGTTGTCACCTTCGGTGAACACCGATGCGAACTTGGTCCGCACGATCGAGGGGGCGATCGCGTTGACCCGGATGTTCGGCCCGAGTTCCCAGGCGAGTTCGGCGGTGAGCCGGATCAGCGCCGCCTTCGATGTTCCGTACGCCGCGATGACGCCGGTCGACCGCAGGCCCGCGACGGACGAGATGTTGACGACCGAACCACCGGTGTCCTTCATGCCCGCCCGGTAGGCCTCCTGGACGAATCCCAGCGCGGCGACCACATTGGTGTCGAACGTCTTGCGGTAGGCAGACAGGTCGGCATCCATCAGGGGGCCGGCCAGCGGTGCGATGCCGGTGTTGTTGACGAGGATGTGGATGCCGCCGCCCTGGGCGACGGCGGCGGCCACCGCGGCCGCCCGATCGTCGGCGTCGCCGGTGTTTCCCGCGCACGCGGAGACCGTCGCGCCGGGCACCGACTCCCGAATCCGGCCGGCGGCCTCCTCGAGGGGCTCGGCCTTGCGGCTCGTGATGACGACCGACGCCCCACGTCGGGCCAGCTCGGTCGCGATCGCCTCGCCGATGCCGCGACTGGCACCGGTGACCAGTGCGGAGCGGCCGGTCAGGTCGGAGGTCTGCGGAAAATTCTGCGGAATCGTTGTGGAGTGCGTCACGCCCCACACCGTATCGGGCCACCATGTCACCGCGGGCCGACTCGCGCATGCGGTGCGCCGGCCCGTGCGTGGACAAACCAGTGGCGCGGCACCGGTAGAATCGACCGTCGTGATCACCGCGACCGACCTGGAAGTGCGAGCGGGTGCTCGGACCCTGTTGTCGGCGCCCGGCGACGCCCTACGCATTCAGCCCGGCGACCGGATCGGCCTCGTGGGCCGTAACGGTGCCGGCAAGACCACCACGCTGCGCATCCTGGCCGGCGAGACCGAACCCTATGCGGGGTCGATCCGCCGGTCCGGCGAACTCGGCTACCTCCCGCAGGACCCCAAGGAGGGCGACCTCGACGTCCTGGCCAAGGATCGGGTGCTCTCCGCCCGCGGTCTCGACCAGATCCTGCGCGACATGGAGAAGCAGCAGGCGCAGATGGCCGAGGCCGCCGACGACAAGCTGCGTGACAAGGCCGTGGCGCGCTACGGCCGACTCGAGGAGCGGTTCGCGTCGCTCGGCGGGTACGTCGCGGAGTCCGAGGCGGCGCGGATCTGCAACAGCCTGGGGCTGCCCGATCGGGTGCTGAACCAGCCGCTTCGGACATTGTCCGGCGGGCAGCGGCGCCGCATCGAACTCGCGCGGATCCTGTTCGCGGCGTCGGACGGTTCGGGGAAGTCCGACACCACGCTGCTGCTGGACGAGCCGACCAACCACCTCGACGCCGATTCGATCGCCTGGCTCCGCAGCTTCCTGCAGAACCACGACGGCGGTCTCGTCGTGATCAGCCACGATGTGGATCTGCTGGCCGACGTGGTGAACCGGGTGTGGTTCCTCGACGCGGTGCGCGGTGAGGCCGACATCTACAACATGAGCTGGAAGCGATACCTGGATGCCCGGGCGACCGACGAGCAACGCCGTCGCCGGGAACGCGCCAATGCCGAGAAGAAGGCGTCCGCGCTGCGTGCGCAGGCCGCGAAGCTGGGTGCCAAGGCCACCAAGGCGACGGCCGCGCAGAACATGCTGAAGCGCGCCGAGCGGATGATCGATGCCCTCGACGACGAGCGGGTGGCCGACCGCACCGCGCGGATCCGGTTCCCCGAACCCGCCACCTGCGGCAAGACCCCGCTGATGACGTCCGGTCTGTCGAAGAGCTATGGCTCGCTGGAGATCTTCACCGGCGTCGACCTCGCGATCGACAAGGGCAGCCGGGTCGTCGTCCTCGGTCTCAACGGTGCGGGCAAGACCACGCTGCTGAGAATGCTTGCCGGAGTGGAGAAGCCGGACACCGGACAGATCGAGCCCGGCTTCGGCTTGAAGATCGGTTACTTCGCGCAGGAACACGACACCCTGGACGATCAGGCCTCGGTGTGGGAGAACATCCGGCACGCCGCCCCCGACGCCGGGGAGCAGGATCTCCGAGGTCTGTTGGGCGCGTTCATGTTCAGCGGCGCCCAGCTCGATCAGCCGGCCGGCACGCTGTCGGGTGGTGAGAAGACCCGTCTCACTCTGGCCGGGCTGGTGTCGTCGGCCGCGAATGTGCTGCTCCTCGACGAGCCGACCAACAACCTCGATCCGATCTCGCGTGAACAGGTCCTCGACGCCTTGCGCAGCTACACCGGTGCCGTCGTCCTGGTGACGCACGACCCGGGCGCCGCGGCCGCGCTCGATCCTCAGCGCGTGATCCTGCTGCCCGACGGCACCGAGGACCACTGGAGCGAGGAGTATCAGGAGCTCATCGAGCTCGCCTGATCGCCTCGACGACCCGGTCGGTACCGGCCCGGTCGGGCACCGTCAGTCGGTGGCCGTGACCGTCGAATTCCCGTCCGACGACTCCGGCCGCCCGTAGCCGCCGGCCGAACTCGATGCCGTCGGCGCCCGGCACGAACAGGAAGTTCGCCTCGCTCGGCAGCGCGGGATGGCCCGCCCGCCGCAAGGCGTCGGCGAGTCGGTCGCGTTCGCGGCGCATCGCCGTGACCCGCCCGGCCAGTTCGTCGGACGCGCCGAGCGCCAGCGCGGCGGCCTGTTCGGCGGCCGCGGTGATCGCGAACGGGATCTCGAGGCGCCGGGCGCCGCGTACCGAGGTCGCCGACCCGAACGCGTACCCGACGCGCAGCCCTGCCAGGCCGTGGGCCTTGGAGAACGTCCGGACGACGATCAGGTTGGGGTGCTCGTCGAGCAACATCCGGACATCGGGCGTGTCCCGGCAGTACTCGACATACGCCTGGTCGAGGACCACCGGAATGGACGGATCGACACACGCCAGCAGCGCGCGCACCTCGTCATCGGTCAGGACCGCTCCAGTCGGGTTGTGCGGGCTGCACACGACGAGGGCCGCGGTCTCGGGACCCGCGGCGGCCGCGAGCGCAGCCAGGTCGGGACGCCCGTCGTCGAGCAGCGGCGTCGTGTCGAGCACCAGGCCGATCATGTCGGCGAGCAGCGCGAAACCCTCGAAAGTCGGTGCCGGGGTGACGATCGGAGGGACGAAGTGGCCCGCCGTCCGGCGTCGCGTCGCCGAGTCGTGCAGGATCGCCGCGAGTACGGCGGTCGCACCGGCGCCGACGGTGATGTGGTCGATGTCCGACCCGGTGTGCTCGGCGATGGCCCTGCGCAGATGGTCGGGACGGAACGACGGGTAGTGGTGCGCTGCGGTCGTGTGACGGCGGAGCGCGGACACGACCGCGGGTAGGGGTGGGTACGCCGACTCGTTCCGGTCGCACCACACGGTATCCGTCGAGTGCGTGATCGAGTCGTCGACGCGTGCACCCGCCGGGCCGGGGAGGAGGACGGTCACGAACGTCCGCTCCACCGGATCGCACCGGCCGCGGCGAAGTCGCCGGCGTGGGCGAACGCCGACATCATCACGACATCTCCGGGACGGACCCGTCCGTCGTCGACAGCCGCGTCCAAGGTCATCGGGATTCCGACCGCGAACAGGTTCCCGCACTCGTCGAAGGTGTCGGGATGCCGCGACTCGGGCAGCTCGAGGGCCTCGCGCCAGTTGCGCAGGAAGATCCGGTTGGGCTGATTCGTGACGAGCACATCCAGGTCGGCGGGTCGCACGCCGATTCGGTCGGCCAGTGCCGCAGCCACTTCCGGAACCATCCGGTTCCCGCGGGCCAGGACCTTGGCGATCTTCGCCTCGGTGAAGCCGACGTGGATCTGTCCCGGACCCGCCTCCCAGTACTTGCGCTCCGGTTGCGCGACGGCGGTCATGTCCGCCGAGAACTGGCCGAAGGACCGCGACTCGGTGCCCAGCACCGGGTTCCCGGAGTCGCCGAGCGTCAGGGTCGCGACCGCCGCCCCGTCGCCGGGGATCGCGGCCTGGGCCTTCACCCGGACCTGCTCCTGGGTGAAGATCTGTCCGGCGCTGTTCTGCGCCAACCCGATCAGGGCCTTGCGACCTCCGCCCGCGCGCAGCAGTGCGCCGGCGATCTCGATCAGGTGGACGAATGCGGCACAGCCGCCGTTGTGCACGTCGAGTACGGTCCGCGGCGCGAGTCCGAGTCGATGGGCGACCTCGCCCACACACCCGCGGACGGGGACCTCCGGCAGCTGACTGTGGGTGAGGACGACGTCCACGTCGTCGAGATAGGTGTCGCCGTGCCGATCGAGCAGACGGCGTGCGGCGGCGACGATCATGTCCGCGGAGGTCTCATCGTCGGCCGCATGATGCCGGAAGGCCGGTGCCCGGAACATCACGTTGTCGGCGAGTTCGTCGTCCTCGGCGTACTGCGCGAAGAACTCCGCAGGGACCCGCGCGGCCGGCCGGTAGGTGGCGAGATCGGCGAGGGAGATCGACGGGGCGGGGGCGGCGGTCATGAGCGCATCCATTCGGGGGTCAGCGGAAGGCCGTGGCGATGGCGGTGTTCGGCGATGGCCGTGAGGTTGTCGAGTTCGATCTGGTGTCCGGCACCGAACATGTCCCACAGGTCGCCGACCCACTCCTCGCGACCGGCCGGTGCGGTGTCGGGGTAGGGGTTCTC
Organism: Gordonia sp. ABKF26; assembly: GCF_041103195.1. Classification (NCBI taxonomy): domain Bacteria; kingdom Bacillati; phylum Actinomycetota; class Actinomycetes; order Mycobacteriales; family Gordoniaceae; genus Gordonia; species Gordonia sp. ABKF26. The sequence goes on along the minus strand of NZ_JBGCVZ010000003.1, from coordinate 3,376,343 downwards.
GTCGTAGAACGGGTGGTGGCAGTTGTTCCACAGGACCACCGAACCGGGGCGGTTCAGGACGAGCTGCGCGTCGACGACCCGCATCAGATAGATCATCCAGAGGTGCTCTCCCTGGTCCCAGGCGCAGTGGTAGTCGACGGTCATGGACTCGGCGTTGGCCACAGTCCGGACATAGATCTTGGTGTCCTCGTTCAGTCGGTCGTATCCGACCCAGAGGTTCGGCTCCCCGGCCGGCTCGAAACCTCGTGTGCTGTAGGTCCATTCCTCGAGTGAGCGGGTGTCGGCCAGCCATTCGTACAGTTCGCGCGGGGGTGCGTCGACGTAACCCTGCACGGGGCAGAAGTCGCCGAACACCTGGTGATGGGGATACACCGAGCGGACCTTGTCGACGACGAGTGCCGTGTTGGCGGACCGGGGGTGGGTCTCCACCCGGACCACGCCGTCGAGCGTGGCCGCGGTGTCCCCGAGGTCGGACAGGGCCGGGGAGTGCGTGGTCATGGGGTACCTCTCGCGATCAATGGGGCGAACGGGGGTGTCTCGTCGGGATCGACATCCACGACGATGCAGTTGGGTCCGGGACGTGCCAACAGCTCGTCGCACGCCGAACGCAGGGACTCCAGGTCGGGAGCGGAGCGCACCGGCAGACCGGCGAACATCGCGGCCAGCCCACCCGCGATGTCGGTGTGGCGGAACCGGTTGACGCTCGGCGCGTCGGGAAAGAAGCGCGCCTCCCGCGTGACGCACATGCCGTGTGCGTCGTTGTTGAGCACGATGAGGGTGACCGGCGCATCGTGTTCGATCGCGGTGTGGATCTCCATGCCGTGCATGAGGAACGAGCCGTCGCCGGCGATGACGACGACCCGGCCGTCGGCATCGGGGGCTAGGGCGATCGCGGAGCCGATCCCCGCTGCGATGGCCCATCCCATCCCGCCCATGCCCAGAGCGACGACGAACCGCCCGTCGCGGAATGGGAGGTGATGGATCGCCGCCGCACCGGTGTTCCCGGCGTCGGCGAACACCGCGCTTCGCTCGGGGAGGGCGTCGCCGATGGTGTTAAGAACCTCGCGCATCCCGACGGCCCTCGACGGCGGGTCCACGGGCAGATGGTCGATCGGATGGGCCCGCGGCGACCGGCGGTGGCCGACTCGGTCGGCGAGCGAGTTGCGGAGCGCGTCGACGGTGTCGGCGAGGTGCGGGGTTCGGATGTGTTCGGCGGCAGCGGGTGTGCGCGGCGGCGCGCTGCCGAGATGGACGATCGGGATCGTGGCGAGCGCGTCGTCGAGGCCCGCGCGATCCGTCATCGACATCCGGCAGCCGAGCACCAGGAGCAACTGCGCATCCCGCACGGCGCGGTGCGCCGACGGGTGTCCCATCACCCCGGTGACCCCGGAACATGTGGAGCGCCCGACGTCGCGCCCACCGGGGGACACCACGACCGCGGCGCCGAGAAGGTGAGCGAGATCGTCCACCGCAACCGACATCTCGAGACGGGACGCCTCCTCGCCGGCCCAGATGCACACGGTCCCGCCGTCGCGCACGACGTCCGCGAGCCGGCCGGCGAGTCCGTCGACCACGGCCGCGGGCACCGTGCCGGTGTCTTTCGGCCGGTCTGCGTTCGCATCTGCACCCGTCCAGGGCGAGCACTGGACGTCCTTCGGCACGATCACCGCGGCCGGCAGACCGCGCGCCATGGTGGCGAACGCAGCGTCGAGGACCAGGTCGAGACCAGACGGCTCGTCGACGAGTTCGCAGAAGCCGGTCACACCGGACAAGACCGCGCGCAGATCCACGGTGTCGGGCGGATCGAGCATGTCCTGGAAACCGCCGCGTCCCACCGAGGGGGTCGGCGCCGAACCGATCAGGGCGATCACCGGGACGCGGCTGTCGTAGGCCTCGCCCAGCGCCGGTACGACATTCAGCGCCCCGCCGCCCGACGTCGTCAGGACCGCGGTCGGCTCACCGGTGAGCCGCATGTGCCCGTCGGCCATCGCGCCGGCCCCGAACTCGTGCTTGGCGATGACCGGGCGCAATCGAGGATGCCGAAGGGCCGCGTCGAAGACGTCTTCGATGTTGGCGCCGTGAACGCCGAATGCGGTCCGCACACCGGCGTCGACGAGTCGCCCGGCGACCCGGTCGGCCACCGTTGCGCGGCCGACCGGTGCGGGTGAGTGCCCCACGCGTGTGTCCACAACCCTGCACTCCCAGCCCCGAACATCGTGCGGCACCGGTCGATTCGCCGGAGTCCGACTCACACGGACAACTCAGTTCGAGTTAGCTTAGCGTAAGCTAATGTCCGACGGCAGGGGGTATGGTCTGGACGAGTGGTCGGGTCACCAGGTGGCTTCGACTCGGCTCCTCGCTCCGCTCGGTGTCGGCTCGACCAGCGGTGGGGCGGCTCAACCAGCTGAGGGGCTTGGTGTCTCCGGCCAGTACCGCTTGCGCAGGTCGCCCTTCACGAGCTTGCCGGTGGGCGTGCGCGGCAGCTCGTCGACGAAGTCGACCGATCGGGGCGCCTTGTACGCCGCGATGCTGTCGGTGGTGAACGAGATCAGCTCCTCGGCGAGCTGATCGGTGGGTTCGTGACCGTCCGCGAGCTGGACACATGCCTTCGCCACCTCGCCGAGGTCGGCGTCGGGGACGCCGATCACCGCGACATCGAACACCGCGGGGTGATTGATGAGGACGTTCTCGGCCTCCTGCGGATAGATGTTGACGCCGCCGGAAATGATCATGAACGCCTTGCGGTCGGTCAGGTACAGGTAACCCTCCGCGTCGACGTACCCGACATCGCCTGTGGTGGACCAGTTCTCGTGTTCGGGATGCTGGGCCTTGCGGGTCTTGTCCGGATCGTTGTGGTACTGGAAGGCCACGTCCTCGCGTTCGAAGAACACCTGCCCGACCTCGCCGGTCGGGAGTTCCTTGCCGTCCTCGTCGCAGATGTGGACGACGCCGAGCAGTGGCTTGCCCACCGAACCGGGATGGTCCAGCGCCTCCTGGGGGCCGATGAACGTGGCCCCCGCGGCCTCGGTCGACGCGTAGTACTCGTGGATCACCGGGCCCCACCACTCGATCATCGCGCGCTTGACCTCGACCGGACACGGCGCGGCCGCGTGGACGGCGACCTTCAGGCTGCTGACGTCGTACTTGGTGCGGACGTCCGCCGGGAGCTTGAGCATCCGGATGAACATGGTGGGGACCCACTGGCTGTGGGTCACCTTGTACTTCTCGATGGCCGCGAGGGCTGCTTCCGGATCGAAACGATCCATCATCACGACCGTGCCGCCGACGGAATTCGTCATGCCGCAATAGCGCAGTGGCGCAGCGTGATACAGCGGTGCGGGGGAGAGGTAGACGGCGGTGTCGTCGTAGCCGTACATCGGCGCGAAGATCGCGGTGTAGGCGTCGGGGACCTCGTCGACCTGTCCTTCGGGCATCGGTGTCTTGATGCCCTTCGGGCGGCCGGTGGTACCCGAGGAATAGAGCATGTCGGTGCCGCGCGGTTGATCGGTACGGGTTTCGGATGAGGCATTGGCCAGTACCTCGTCGAAGCTGTCGAAGCCGTCGATGTCGCCGCCCCAGACGACGCGCCGTCCCGGGCCCGCCAGTGCCTCGATCTCGCCGGACGCCGACACGGCATCGACGACCGATGCGCCGGCGAACAGGACCTGGGCATTGCAGTCGGCGAGGATGTAGTTGGTCTCGGCTGCGGTGAGGTGGTGGTTCACGGCGGTCACGTACAGGCCGCTGCGCAGGGCCGCCCAGTAGACCTCGAACACGTGGAAGTCGTTGGCCGAGACCACTGCGATGCTGTCGCCGCGGCGAAGGCCGAGGGACTCGAGGTAGTTGGCGAGGCGGGTCGAGTTCTCGTCCAGCTGCCGGTACGTCAGTCCCTCACCGGTCGCGGCACGGACGACGGCCGGCTTGTCGGGAGTGGATTTCGCGAAGACTCCAGGAAACAAGGGAGGCGCTCCTCGTGACGAAGGGATGGACACCCCGAACGGCCGTATCTAACGATCGTTCGGGGTGGTGCGAGTCACATTACCCTAGCGTCGTGTCCGATTTCTCAGACCCTCACCGCGTCGCGAGAAACCTGTCCATGGTGCGTTCCGCGAGAGCGGTGATGGTGAGCGCGGGGTTCACCAGGCCCACGGCGCCCGGGACGAAGGAGCCGTCGACGACCCACAGGTTGTCGTAGCCGCGCACGCCGCCGTCCATGTCGGCAGCGGCACCCATCACCACGCCGCCGAGTCCGTGATAGGTGCTCGCGGAACCGAATCCGAGCGCCCGCGACGACACATGGGTACCGTTCGCGCCGAACCCGAACCGGCCCTCGGTGCGTTCGTGGAACCGCCTGATGAATGCGTTGCTGCGACGGTCGAGGTCGTTGCGGTCGGCCGGGTGGGGGTAGTTCAACTGCGCCCGACGCGTGCGATGGTCGTAGTCGATCGTGCCCCGCTCGTCGGTGTGGGCCTGGACGAGGTGGGTGGTCGCCGCCTTGCCGAGCGGCGCGGGCAGCGGGGTGGCCTGGTAGACCATCGAGACCGGCCCACCGGGCAGGTTGTCCTCATAGATCCGGGCATAACCCGGTCCGCCCTGGACGGCGCCGAAGTCCTCACGCGGGTTCGCGCGGATGGTGAGGAAGTCGCCGTTGACGCCGAAGCCGTCACCGATGCGCGGCGACAACCGCGGGAGGCGCCCCTGGGCGCGCGCCTGGACGAGCAAGCGAGTGGTGTGGAACGACCCCGCGGCCATGAAGAGGTGATCGGCCTCGGCGGTGACGGTACGCACCGAGCGTCCCTGCTCGTCGAGAACCCGTGCGGTGACGACGAATCCGGCGCGCCGTGACCGGGGCCGGATGTCGAAGACCTCGTGCATCGGCATGACGGACACGTTGCCGGTCCGTTCGGCGGCGAGGAGATAGCTGCGGTCGAGCGACTTCTTGGCGCCGCTGTTGACGCCGTAGCTCAGTTCGCCCGCGGTGACCGACGGGGTTGCCCGGCCGGCCAGTTCGTCGCGGACGATGTCCCAGTCGATCGCGAAGTCGAAGAAGTGTGGGGACGCTCCGTAGCGCTCGATGACCTTCAGCCACGACCGCGCGCCGACGTACTTCGGGTGCGCGAGGATGTCCGCGGGCAGCGGCGAGACGCCGAGCCCGGCCTTGGCGCGCGGAAAGTAGGTCTGGGCGAGCTGCGCGTAGTCGGCGGCCGCCGGGAAGATGTGGTCGAAGTCCTGGCGGCGGGGGACGGGAGTGAAAGAACCGAACACGAGGGATCCGCCGCCGACGCCCGCGCCGTACACGGCCTCGACACCGTTGCCCATCACATGGTCGAGGACACCGGGGTAGGGCTCGACCGGCAGTCCACTCGCCGCACTCGCGCCGGCCGGGCTGCCGAACCACGCCGCGCGCTTGTCGGGATTGGTGGTCGTGGCGAAGGTGTTGCCGTCCGGCCGAATCGGCCAGCGGCGGCCACGCTCGAAAACTGTTGTGCGATAACCGGCCTCGCCGAGCCGGCGGGCGGCCACCGCGCCGCCGAAGCCGGTGCCGATGACGATCGCGGTCTGCCCCGGCGCCGCCTGCGCCGGAGTGACAGTCGCGCCGAGCGCGACGAGTGCTCCGGCGCCGGCCGCCGAGCGCATGAGGGTCCGGCGAGAGACGGCCGGACCGGAGATGTCGTGGTTCACCTGGGCACCTTAGCGTGAGCTAAGTAAGGTTAGGAACTCCTCAACGTAGGTGAGAATGTGGGATGGATCACCGTTCGGGCCGGTTCTTTCCCATGACGTCACGGGATGTCTCGACGAGCCGGTGGGCGCGCCCGGACGATAGGCTCCGGGCGTGACGGCTTCGCTGGTGATCGGGGTGGACCGCGACAGTGTGTCGATGGGGGATGATGTCTCGCCACACGGGTATTCGCTCGCGGTGCAACCGGGTACGGCGCTGAGTGTCGTGCTCGAGTCGGCGGCGCCCGAGATCCGTGCCCGGGGGTGGTCCTGGGTGGCCGACGTCGACGGCCGGGTCGCCGCCGTCTGGTCGGTGGACCACGGCGTGCAGATGCTCGTCGAGGACGCTCCGGTGTCCGCCTCGGACGGGCCGCGACGGATCCACTACCGGTACTTCCTGCAGATCGACCCGGCGTGGCTGCATCGGCGGCTCGCCGACGGTACGGCCGCGAACCGGCCCGCATTGGAACGGGAGTACCGCCCCATCGGCGACCGGCGACGTGAGGAGGAAGAGCGTCGCCGGGAGAGCGACTCGTCGGCTCGGTATCTGACCGACGACTGCACCGCGGCGTTGCGTGGGTTCGGCGCGGAGTTCGATCTGCACAACGACCGGCTGGCACGCTTCACGCTGTTCGGATCGCCCATACGGGTACAGCGCGCCGACACCATGACCATGACCTTCGACGGCACGCATGGGGTCATGTCATCGATCCGGCCCGTTGCGGTCGCCGAGTGCTGGTTGGTTGCCGTCGCCGGACAGCGGGCGAGGCAGGCACGGGGACTGGCCCCGGTCATCGACGCCTCCCGGATGCCGGCGCCGGAGCTGTGGCCGATGGGGTCGGGGGTCGCTGGAACGGAGCGCTGGACGACGAGAGGCGATCCCGTCGTCCAGCTGACGGGCGACGAGGCGGTCCGGGCCTACCGGTTGTCGGCGAACCGTTCCATCAGTGAGGTCGTCACCATCCTGAATGCGCGGTGAGCGTCACTCGTGAGCGCGCACCGACGCCTCGACCAGGTCGAGCACCGCGTGCAGGTCGTCGGTGGGCTGGCCGGTGGCCAACCGGGTGATCAGGCCGTCGAGGACGAGGTCGAGATAGTTCAGCAGGACGTCTGTCGGCACGTCGTCGCGCAGGCGTCCCGCCTGGCGGCCCCGTTCCAGCCGACTCAGGGTCGCCTGCTCGACCTCGGCCGAGTACGACACCCACTCCGCCCGGAAACCGTTGTCCGTCCGTAGTTTTCGGGCGATCTCCAACCGGGTGCCGAGCCAGTCGAAATCCTGCGGCCGGGTGAGCATGTCGCGCATCACCTGCACCAGACCCTGTTCGGCAGCCACATCGGCCATGCGCTCGGCATCTTCCCGGGCAAGCGCGAGGAACAGCGCTTCCTTGTCCCGATAGTGGTGGAAGATCGCTCCGCGGGACAGGCCCGTGGACTCCTCGATGCGCTTGACGGTGGCGCCGTCGTATCCGTACTCCGCGAAGCAATGCCGCGCGCCGTCGAGAATCTCCCGACGACGCGCGGCAAGCCGGTCATCGCTGACCTTGGGCACGTCGAGTGCCTCCTGTCAGCTCTTGATCATGTTGCGCAGCACGTACTGCAGGATGCCTCCGTTGCGGTAGTAGTCGGCTTCGCCGGGGGTGTCGATGCGGACCTTCGCATCGAACTCCACCGTCGAACCGTCCTCCTTGGTGGCGGTGACGTGCACGGTCGACGGCGTGGTGCCGTTGTTCAGCTCCTCGATCCCGGCGATGTCGAAGGTCTCCGTGCCGTCGAGGCCCAGCGACTTGTGCGACTCACCCTCGGGGAACTGCAGCGGGATCACGCCCATGCCGATCAGGTTCGAGCGGTGGATGCGCTCGAAGCTCTCGGTGATGACGGCCTTGACGCCGAGCAGGCTGGTGCCCTTGGCGGCCCAGTCACGCGACGACCCGGTGCCGTACTCCTTGCCGCCGAGCACGACGAGCGGGATGTTCTGCTCGGCGTAGTTCTGCGCGGCGTCGTAGATGAACGACTGCGGTGCACCCTCCTGGGTGAAGTCGCGGGTGTAGCCGCCGGTGACACCGTCGAGCAGCTGGTTCTGCAGACGGATGTTGCCGAAGGTCGACCGGATCATCACCTCGTGGTTGCCGCGGCGGGCGCCCAGCGAGTTGTAGTCCTTGCGGGCCACACCGTTCGCGTCGAGGTACTGCGCGGCGGGGGTGCCGGGCTTGATCGTCGACGCGGGGGAGATGTGGTCGGTGGTCACCGAGTCGCCGAGCTTCGCGAGCACGCGTGCGCCCTTGATGTCGGAGACCGGCGACGGCTCACGCTGCATGCCCTCGAAGTACGGAGGCTTGCGCACGTAGGTGGACTCGTCGTCCCACTCGAAGGTCTTGCCCGACGGGGTCGGCAGGTTCTGCCAGCGCTCGTCGCCCTTGAAGACGTCGGCGTAATCCGAGGCGTACTGCTCCGGCGAGATCGACGAGGCGATGGTCGCCTCGATCTCCTCGTTGGACGGCCAGATGTCCTTGAGGAACACGTCGTTGCCGTCGGTGTCCTGGCCGAGGGCGTCGGTCTCGAAGTCGAAGTCCATCGTTCCGGCCAGTGCATAGGCGATGACCAGCGGCGGCGACGCGAGGTAGTTCATCTTCACGTCGGGGTTGATGCGACCCTCGAAGTTGCGGTTGCCCGAGAGCACCGCGGTGGCGGTCAGGTCGTTGTCGTTGATCGCCTTGGAGATCTCCTCCGGCAGCGGGCCCGAGTTGCCGATGCAGGTGGTGCAGCCGTAGCCGACGAGGTAGAAGCCGAGCTTCTCCAGGTACGGCCACAGGCCGGACTTGTCGTAGTAGCCGGTGACGACCTGCGAACCGGGTGCCATCGAGGTCTTGACCCACGGCTTGGAGCTCAGGCCCTTCTCGACGGCCTTCTTGGCGAGCAGCGCCGCACCGAGCATGACCGACGGGTTGGACGTGTTGGTGCAGCTGGTGATCGACGCGATGGTCACGATGCCGTGGTCGAGGATCATCGAGCCGCGCTCCTCGGAGTCGACCCGGACCGGGTTGGTCGGCCGACCCTCGGCGCCGTTGGCGGCCGAGTGCAGTGGCTCGGCGTCGTCGTCGGCGAAGGACAGCGTCGCGGGATCGGACGCCGGGAAGGTCTCCTCGACGGCCTCGTCGAGCTTCGTCTGCGGGGCGGAGTTGCCGTTCTCGACGTAGTTGTGGATGTCCTTGCGGAACGCGTTCTTGGCGTCCCACAGCTCGATCCGGTCCTGCGGGCGCTTCGGGCCGGCGATCGAGGGCACGACGTCGGCGAGATCGAGTTCGAGGTACTCGGAGTAGACGGCCTCCTCGGCGTCCTTCTCCAGCCACATGCCCTGTTCCTTGGCGTACGCCTCGACGAGCGCGAGCGTCTCCTCGCTGCGGCCGGTGAGCCGCAGGTACTTCACGGTCTCCTCGTCGATGGGGAACATCGCACAGGTGGAACCGAACTCGGGGCTCATGTTGCCGATGGTGGCGCGGTTGGCCAGCGGGACCTCGCCGACGCCGTTGCCGTAGAACTCGACGAACTTGCCGACGACGCCGTGCTTGCGGAGCATCTCGGTGATGGTGAGGACCACGTCGGTGGCGGTCACGCCGGGCTTGGCCGAGCCGGTCAGCTTGAAGCCGACGACACGCGGGATCAGCATCGAGACCGGCTGGCCGAGCATCGCGGCCTCGGCCTCGATGCCGCCGACGCCCCAGCCCAGGACGCCGAGACCGTTCTCCATGGTGGTGTGCGAGTCGGTGCCGATACAGGTGTCGGGGTAGGCCACGCCATCGCGGACCATGATCGAGCGCGCGAGGTGCTCGATGTTGACCTGGTGGACGATGCCGGTGCCCGGCGGCACGACGCGGAAGTCGTCGAAGGCGCCCTGGCCCCAGCGGAGGAACTTGTAGCGCTCTTCGTTGCGCTGGTACTCGATCTCGACGTTGCGCTCGAAGGCCTGCGCGTTGCCGAAGGCCTCGATGATGACCGAGTGGTCGATGACCATCTCGGCGGGCGCGAGGGGGTTCACCTTGTCCGGGTCGCCGCCGAGTTCCTTGACCGCGTCACGCATCGTGGTGAGGTCGACGATGCAGGGCACGCCGGTGAAGTCCTGCATGATCACGCGCGCGGGGGTGAACTGGATCTCGATGCTGGGGTCCGCGTTCGGATCCCAGTTCGCGATCGCCTCGATGTGTTCCTTCGTGATGTTGGCGCCGTCTTCGGTGCGCAGCAGGTTCTCCGCCAGGACCTTCAGCGAGTAGGGGAGTTTGCCGGTGCCCTCGACCGCGTTCAGACGGTAGATCTCGTAGCTGTTGTCGCCGACGTCCAGCGTGCCGCGGGCGTCGAAGGAATTGATACTCACGTCTAAATCCACTCTCCTCATGTACCGGCGGGCTGCGCCGGCGATACTCGATGATCCACTTGCGGTCGGGCGTGACCGGCGGGCGGGCGTCGCTCCCGTTCCGTCGGTGTGTGCGCCGTCTGACGTTCTGCACCGGCGGGCTGCGCCGGCGCCATCGGATGTCCGCGAGGGCCACCCGCGACAACATCGTCCAGTCTAACAGTACGAGCGTACTGTTACCAAGCTCGTGCCCGGGACGCGCCGGGCGGACGTGCCGCCACCGGAGTACCCAGACGACTCCATTGTGTCGTACGGTGCAGGGCGGGGTTCGGCGAGTGGACACTCGACGTCGGCGCGATACCGGCCGTCCACGTCTGCGCAACCCCGGTGATCTCGAGAGGACAGGGGTGGCGGATGGGTCCGCAGGCGACGACGTTGGTGCTGGCAGCTCCTGCGGAGAACAACGAACTCACCGGACTCGTCGGGGTCGAGATGGGCGAGCTGTCCCGGGACATCGCCGATGACGGTGTCGCCGGTGCGACACCCGAGCAGTTGCCCCGGATGCTCGAGGTCGTCGAGTACGCCCACTCCAAGGGTCACGACGTGAGCTTCGTGGTCATCGATCAGGTGCAGCCGCGCTTCACGCTCTACCGCGACATCGCGAACCAGTTGCAGGAGCAGGTCGGCGGAACCGTCATCGTGCTGGGCCCCAACTCGGTCGGTAGCTCGTCTCCGGATTTCAGCCGCGTGGTGCAGGAGCAGGCCACCGACGGCCTCACGCTGACGGACCCGGCCGGGGCGGCTCGCCAGATGATCGACACGATGACCGGTCCGAATGTGGACTGGACGATCGTCGGCGTCCTGCTGGTCCTCGTCGTCGCGATCGGTGCGGTGCTCGCCAGGCTGCGTCGGATCCGCACCCGCAAGAACCTGGCCGCCGGTCCGCTGGGACCCGTGCAGCCCGCCGGCACGACATCGGACGAACCGTCGTCGCGCCACCGCGAGTCGTCTTCTTCCGGCAGGTAGTCGCGAGGCTCCGGCGCCGCTCGACGCGACAGCCGGGGCGCCCGATCTCGACCCCCTGACACCCGTCTCGTCCCTCCCTGCGGACCATGGCCGGCGTGTCGTCCGGTCTGTTGCCAATTCGAGACCTCGACAACTGCTCGAGCTTTCGCCAGTTCACGGCATTTTCGCAGGTAATCACGCGTTTGTAATTCACGAACGCGGTTTTCTCGTGTGGTTGATGTGACGTACGGTTCTGATGTCACGTGTGATGCCTGTGTCCCCTACAGGGTCCGATGTGGCGCAAGTGCAGTGCGTGATCGCCGCGGTTTCGACGACCCGGACGATCGCCGGCCGGGGATCGCGAGATCCCCGCACGAATCGCGAGGAGTTCCAGGTGAGGCGAGGAAGAACTGGTGCGTCGTGGCCGGCGCGCGTCTCGGCAGCCCTGGCTGTCGTACTCATCTGCGCGCTCGGCGCGGGTCACGCCGACGCGGCACCCAAGAAGACGCCCGAGTCGCCCATCTCCGGTCTGATCAACCGCATCGCGACGGTCAACCAGGACATCGCCGACCTGGATCAGGCGCTCGCCGCCCGCCAGGAGAACGTGAACCGGTCGATCGCCGATTTCCAGAACTCCCTCGCCCAGCGACGCCTCGCCACGGTGGCCGCACGCGGCGCCCGGACCGAACTCGATCGCTCCAGCAAGGCCGTCGTCGATGCGCAGAAGGAGTTCGACCGGTTCGCGCGGCTGGCCTACCAGCAGGGACCCGAGCAGGGCTCGATGTCGAACTACGTGTCCTCGGAAGACCCGCAGGCCGTGCTCGACCGCATGAAGCTGATCGACCAGGTCGGCAAGAAGCAGCAGGAGATGATCCGGCGGCTGCAGGTCGCACGCAACCAGAAGGCCAACCGTCTCGCCGCGGTGGAGGCCACCCGTCGACAGGCGTCGTTCGCGGCCAAGAGCGCCGAGCAGCGCAAGATCGATGCGATGGCCGCGGTGACCGAGGCCAAGACCGCCATCACGACCCAGCAGAAGCGCAAGGCCACCCTCATCGGTGAGCGCGATCGGGTACAGAAGCGTCTCAACACCATTCGCGGCTATGTCCCGAAGAAGACGGTCGAGGGGCCGTCGGCGAGCGATCTGCTGTCCAACCTGTTCCCGAAGGACCCGTCGGCCGAGGGTGCCCTGAAGGCGCTGCCGGCCACGCCGGTCACCGACAACCAGGCGCTCGCCGTCGCGGCCGAGGCCGCCGCACGCCTCGCGGTCGATGTCGGTCAGTCGATCCTCGCGGGTCTCGTCGGTCAGCAGCAGCTGCCGCAGTCGGAGTTGCTGAATGAGCTCGGACTCGGTGGTGCGGATGTCACCGGCAGCAGCGGTGGCGACACCCTCAGCGCGCGACTCGGTTCCGGAAGCCTCGGCACCCTGTTCGGCAGCTCCTCCGGCGGTGGCGGCGGAGGTGGGATGGTCCGACCCGGACTGCGCGGCCCGCAGGCGGTGGAGATCGCGGTCAACCGCGCCCTCTCGCAGCTGAACGTGCCCTACGCCTGGGGCGGCGGCGACGCCAACGGGCCCACGCAGGGCATCCGCGACGGCGGCGTCGCCGACAGCTACGGCGACTACAACAAGATCGGCTTCGACTGCTCGGGTCTGATGATCTACGCGTTCGCCGGAGTGGGTATCGAGTTGCCGCACTACACCGGCTACCAGTACACCTCGGGACCGCAGTTCCCGCTGTCGCAGATGCGCCGCGGCGACATGATCTTCTACGGCCCCAACGCGAGTGCGCACGTCGCGCTCTACCTCGGGGACAACAAGATGGTCGAGGCGCCGCAGTCCGGAGACGTCGTCAAGGTGTCGCCGCTGCGCACCGACGGCGCGATGCCGAACGTGGTGCGTCTGCTCTGACGGCCGGCGGTCCGGGCGGGGGTCGTGAACGACCGACAACCGCCGAGTCTTCTTGGCACCTTTTCAGTTCGCACGGCTAGGCTGGCACAGACACGCGGGGTCGACGCCTGCGCGCTGCGCGATCGCGGCCGCACCCAGGGCTGACGCCTCGCCGCCCGAGAAGAACAGCAGTTCAGAGGAACAGGAGCACGGGTTGACCGAATCGCACTCCCTCGGCAAGGCGGCCACGGGGGATCCCGGGGCGGCAGGAGCGGACTCCTCGGTGCTGAGCGACGCCGACGTCGCCCTGCTCGAACGGGCCATCTACGAGGTCAAGCGCGTCATCGTCGGCCAGGATCAGCTCGTCGAGCGCATTCTCGTCGGTCTGCTCGCCCGAGGCCACATCCTGCTGGAGGGTGTGCCCGGTGTCGCGAAGACGCTCGCGGTCGAGACGTTCGCCCGCGTCGTCGGCGGGTCGTTCTCCCGCGTCCAGTTCACCCCCGACCTGGTGCCCACCGACCTGATCGGTACGCGTATCTACCGCCAGGGCCGTGAGGAATTCGACACCGAGCTGGGCCCGGTCGTCGCGAACTTCCTGCTGGCCGACGAGATCAACCGCGCACCCGCCAAGGTGCAGTCCGCCCTGCTCGAGGTGATGGCCGAGCGGCATGTCTCGATCGGCGGCAAGACTTACTCGATGCCGGATCCGTTCCTGGTGATGGCGACCCAGAACCCCATCGAGAACGAGGGCGTCTACCCGCTGCCCGAGGCCCAGCGGGACCGCTTCCTGTTCAAGGTGCTCGTCGACTACCCGTCGGTGGAGGAGGAGCGAGAGATCGTCTACCGGATGGGCAACGTCCCACCGACCGCGTCCCAGGTCCTCGATCCGGCCGCGATGCTGCGCCTGCAGCGGACCGCGGCGAACGTCTTCGTCCACCACGCCCTCGTCGACTACGTCGTCCGCGTCATCAACGCGACCCGCCGCCCGGCCGAGCTGGGCCTCAACGACGTCGCCTCCTGGCTGTCCTACGGGGCATCGCCGCGCGCGACCCTGGGCATCGTGGCCGCCGCTCGCGCGCTGGCGCTGGTCCGCGGTCGCGATTACGTGATCCCGCAGGACGTCGTCGAGATCATGCCCGACGTGCTCCGGCACCGACTGGTGCTGTCCTACGACGCGCTCGCCGACGAGATCGACGCCGACCAGGTGATCGCCCGGGTCCTGCAGACCGTCGGACTGCCGCAGGTCGGCGCGCAGCCGATCCCGCAGGGGCAGTACCCGGCCGGGCAGCCGCAGGCGCCCAACGGTGGACACGGGCCGAATGGGTATGCGGGACAGCAGGTCTCGCAGTCCGCCGGACCGGTTGACCCGAATTCGGCACCGGCGAACCGGAATTCACCTCAGTATGGCGGCTAATCGCGACCTTCCGCGCCTCGGAGCCGGTCTGCTCGACGAGCCGCAGCTGACCGCGGCCCTGAAGATGCTCGAGCTCACCGTGCGGCGCAAGCTCGACGGCGTGCTGCAGGGTGAGCACCTGGGACTGATTCCCGGACCGGGTTCGGAACCGGGGGAGGCACGGGCCTACCAGCCGGGCGACGACGTCCGGCGGATGGAGTGGTCGGTCACCGCGCGCACCACGCAGCCGCATGTCCGGCAGATGATCGCCGACCGCGAACTGGAGACCTGGCTCGTCGTCGATGCCTCGGCCAGTCTCGACTTCGGCACCGTCGACTGCACCAAGCGTGACCTCGCGGTGGCTGCGGCCGCGGCGCTGGTCCATCTCACGACCGGCGGCGGCAACCGGCACGGCGCGCTGGTGGTGACCGGCGACGACCTCGTGCGGGTTCCCGCCCGGGCGGGACGCGCGCACGCACAGAACCTCTTGAAGGCCATCGCCACGACCCGACGCAGTTCTCCCGGGGTGCGCGGCGATCTGAGGGCGGGCATCGAGGCCCTCCGCCGGCCCCAGCGTCGGCGCGGGCTCGCGGTCGTCATCAGCGACTTCCTCGGACCCATCGACTGGGAACGCTCGCTCCGCGCCATCGGCGCGCATCACGAACTGCTCGCGGTCGAGGTCCTCGACCCCCGCGACCTCGATCTGCCGGCGATCGGCGAGGTCACGCTGGCCGATGCGGAATCCGGCGAGATCCACGACGTGACGATCACCGAAGATCTCCGACGCGACTTCGCGGCCGCGGCCGCGGCGCACCAGCAGCGGGTCCACCGCACGCTGCGCAGTTGTGGCGGGGCGGTCCTGACCCTGCGTACCGATCGCGAATGGATCGCCGACACCGTCAAGTTCGTCGCACAACGCCGTCGCGGCCTCGCGGCGGGGGTGGGGTAGGCCGATGCTGTCCAGTCCCTGGTGGTTGCTGCTGCTCCTGGTCGTGGTGCTGCTCGGCGTAACCTACGTGTACATGCTGCGGCGCCGTAGGCAACGCGCGCTGACCTTCGCGAACCTCGACCTGCTGAAGTCGGTCGCCCCGGCCGACCGCGGCCGGTTGCGTCACCTGCCGATCGCGCTCCTGATCATCTCGCTGATCCTGCTGACGGTCGCGCTCTCCGGCCCGCAGGCGGATCGGAAGGTGCCGCGCAACAAGGCGACGGTGGTGCTGGTGATGGACGTGTCGCGATCGATGAACGCCACCGACGTGTCGCCCTCCCGGATCCGCGCGGCCCAGGAGGCGGCCAAGAAGTTCGCCGACGAGCTGACCGAGGGGATCAATCTCGGTCTGATCTCCTTCGCCGGGACCGCGGCGAGCCTGGTGTCACCGACACCCGACCACAACGCGACCAAGGTCGCCGTGGACAAACTCCGTCTCGACGACAAGACGGCAACCGGCGAGGGCATCTTCGCGGCGCTCCAGCAGATCAGCACCCTGAACGCGGTGCTCGGCGGCACCGAGGGCGCGCCGCCCGCGCGCATCGTGCTGCTCTCCGACGGCAAGGAGACCGTGCCGGACGACCCCGACGATCCGCGCGGTGCCTTCACCGCTGCCCGCAAGGCCAAGGAGGAGAAGATCCCGGTCTCCACCATCTCCTTCGGCACCCGGACGGGCACCGTCGAACTCGAGGGTGACCGGGTGCCGGTCCCGGTCGACGACGACTCGCTGCGCAAGATCGCCAACCTGTCCGGCGGCGACTTCTTCACCGCGGCCAGCCTCGACGAACTGAACAAGGTCTACGAGCAGCTGCAGGACGAGATCGGTTATGAGACCCGGCGAGGGGACAATTCGAAGCCGTGGCTGATCGCGGGTACGTTGTTTGCGCTGGTGTCGGCGTTCGCCGCGCTGGCGATCAATCGCCGGCTGCCCTGACGCGGAGGTGTCCGGGGTGTGCCGCCGCGCCCCCGCGCGCCGACCGCGTGCCACCCACGCAACGAGAACGGATAGGTTGAACACCCATGACGGCAGCTAGCAACGAAGCGCAGAATCCCTCCCGCTCGGTCCTGGTCACCGGCGGCAACCGCGGAATCGGCCTGGCCGTGGCACAGCGCCTCGCGGCCGACGGTCACCGGGTCGCGGTGACCCATCGTGGTTCCGGGGCCCCGGACGGACTGTTCGGCGTGAAGTGCGATGTCACCGACTCCGAGTCGGTGGACCGCGCGTTCGCCGAGGTCGAGGAGCACCAGGGCCCCGTCGAGATCCTCGTCGCCAACGCGGGCATCACCGACAACATGCTCCTCATGCGACTGTCCGAGGACTCCTTCGAGAAGGTCGTCGACGCGAACCTCACCGGCGCATTCCGGTGCGCCAAGCGCGCCACCAAGGGGATGCAGCGCGCCAAGTGGGGACGCATGATCTTCCTCGGCTCGGTGGTCGCGATGTCCGGCATCCCCGGACAGGTGAACTACGCCGCCTCGAAGGCGGGCCTGATCGGCATGGCGCGCTCGATCGCACGTGAGATCGGGTCCCGGAACATCACCGCCAATGTCGTGGCGCCCGGATTCATCGAGACGGACATGACCGCGTCGATGGAGGACCGCTACATCGAGATGGCCAAGCAGGCCATCCCGCTCGGCCGTACCGGCAAGCCCGAGGACGTCGCCGCGGCCATCAGCTTCCTCGCCTCCGACGAGGGCGGCTACATATCCGGTGCGGTCCTGCCCGTCGACGGCGGCATGGGCATGGGGCACTGACCGTCACCCGATCACCGAGCCGCCATGCGCGGCCACACGGCACGTCAATCAACGTCGATCTCAGGAGCACATCCACGTGAGCGGAATCCTGGACGGGAAGACCGTCCTCATCACGGGCATCATCACCGATGCGTCGATCGCCTTCCACGCTGCCGCCATGGCGCAGGAGCAGGGCGCGACCGTCATCATCACCGGCATCCCCGAGCGGCTCCGGCTGATCGACCGGATCGCCAAGCGGTTGCCCAAGGAGGTGCCGCCGGCCATCGGTCTCGACGTCACCAACGAGGACGACCTCGACGCACTCGCCGGGAAGATCACCGAACTGGCACCGCAGGGCATCGACGGCGTCATGCACTCGATCGCCTTCGCGCCCCGGACGTTGATGGGCCCCGAGGCCAAGCCGTTCCTGGAGGGGCCCGGCCCCGACGCCGCGAAGGCCTTCGAGATCTCGGCCTGGAGCTACGCCTCGCTCGCCCGGGCCGTGCTGCCCGCCATGAACGAGGGCGGATCGATCGTGGGCATGGACTTCGACCCCCGCACCGCGATGCCGTACTACAACTGGATGGGCGTGGCGAAGGCTGCGCTGGAATCGGTGAACCGGTACGTGGCGCGCGAGGTCGGCAACGCCAAGAACGTCCGATCGAATCTCGTGGCCGCCGGTCCCATCAAGACCCTGGCCGCGAAGGCCATCGCCGGGACCGCGACAGACGACGCCAAGCAGCTCAACATGCTCAACGAGTACTGGGACGGTGCGTCGCCGATCGGCTGGGACGTCGATGACCCGACCGTCGTCGCCAAGTCGGTCTGCGCACTGCTCAGCGACTGGCTGCCGGCCACCACCGGTTCCATCGTCTACGTCGACGGCGGCGCCAGCCACAACACCTGGTTCCCGGAGGGCATGACCACCGGCTCATGAGCTCGCCAGCACCGGGCGACACCGCGCCCTTCGATGCCGTCCTGTTCCTGTCGTTCGGCGGGCCGGACGGACCCGATGACGTGATGCCGTTCCTGGAGAACGTCACCCGTGGTCGCGGAATCCCGCGTGAGCGGCTCGAGTCGGTGGCCGAGCACTACCTCCACTTCGGTGGTGTCTCGCCGATCAACCGGCTCAACCTGGAGATGATCGACGCGCTCCGCGACGAGCTCGGCCGGCGCGGTGTCGACCTGCCGGTGTACTTCGGAAACCGCAACTGGCACCCGATGGTCGAGGACACACTGGCCGAGATGTATCGGGCCGGACATCGCCGGATCCTCGTGTTCCCGACGTCGGCGTGGGGTGGCTACTCCGGCTGCCGGCAGTATCACGAGGACATCGACCGGGCGCTGACAGCACTGGCCGAACGCGAGCCGGGCAGCAGTCGTCCCGACGACGCGGTGGTGTTGCGCAAACTTCCGCAGTACTGGTCGCATCCGGCGTTCGTCGCGGCCGGGGCCGACGCGGTACGCCGCGCGTTCGAGACGCTCGGCCCCGGTGACGAGACCCCGCGGCTGGTGTTCACCGCCCACTCGGTACCGACCTCGGCCGACGCCGCGTCGGGGCCCGCAGCGGACGGCGGCGGCCTGTACTCGCGCCAGGTGATGGCTGCCTCACAGGCTGTCGCCGACGAACTCGGCGTCACCGACTTCGATCAGGTCTGGCAGTCGCGGTCGGGTCCGCCGCAGATCCCATGGCTCGAGCCGGACATCTGTGATCATCTGGAAAGCCTTGCTGCCCAGGGGGTCCGGCGCGTGGTGGTGTACCCCGTGGGGTTCATCTCCGACCATCTCGAGGTGATCTGGGATCTGGACAACGAGGGCGCCGAGGTCGCCGAACGGCTGGGCATCGACTATGCGCGCGCCGCCACCGTGGGTCCCGATCCGCGTTTCATCTCGATGATCGGCGACTTCGTCCAGGGTTACGCCGGGGGCGACGGCGATCTGTCCGCCATGGGGTGCGGCGACAACGGTCGTACGTGTCGAGATCGGTGTTGTGTGCCTGCGGCGCGACCGAAGAGGAGGGTGGCCGACCAGATTCGGCCGACAATGGGAAGCGATTCGCGAACATAACGATTCGGTATAGGAATGGATCAAAATGTAATCTGTGCCTCAACCGAAATGCAACTCTCTTGGTACGCGCACCTGAATCAGGGTGCGAATGTGAGAGAGGAATCCCCATGGCAGAAGGACCTATCGAACTCGAAATCGATTTTCTCGGACCGATTCTCGAAACACTCTCCACCGGCTCCGCCGAGGGCAGCAGCGAACCCGTCAGCTGAGAGTGTTCGCCTCCGGTGGGCTGCGTCGTCGACGCGGCCCACCGCTGTGTGACCACCCTGTTTGGACGTGTGACCAAGTGTTGACCGCAGAGCGGACACTCACCACAGCCGATCTACGGCCCGCCGCCGAGCTCCTGGCCCGGGCGGTCGACGAGATCCCGCTGTACCGGTGGGTATTGGGCGAACACATCGCCGATCCCACCCTTTGTGAATGGCTGGCCGAGATATTGGTGCGGCCTCATCTCGAGGCCGGATATGTGATCGGATCTCACCAAGACGGTCGGCTCGTGGGAATCCTGATCTGGCATCCGCACGATGCCGATCTGTCACCCGACGGCTCGCCGCCACTCGTTCCGGCCGATTTTCTCCGGGCCGCGACCATTCCCGGACTCCGGGAGCGGCTGATCGATTTTCTCACCAGCGCGCAGTTGCCATCGCCGGCTGCCGATGCCGTCGACGTGCGCCTCGCCGCAGTGCTCCCGGAATGCCGTGGTGGCGACGCCCTCACCGGCATGATGCGCGAAGTGGAACGGTTCTGTGTCGCGGCGGCCCGGCCGTACTACGCCTGGACCGGCTCCGAGCGGCTGCGGGACTGGTTCGTCCACGAATGGGGAGCGTCGTTGTTCGCGACGGAGAGCCGGGACGGACTCGACCTGTACGGCGTCGTGTCCGAGCGCCCACCCAGACTGCGAGAAGTCCGTGCCGGTGAACAGCACCGCGACTCAGTGACGCAGTAACTCCAGAATCGTCTGGTTGACCGCGGCCGCCCTCGCGGTCCGGGTCAACACCTGGAGACCGCGGAGGGTCGCGTCGCCGGAATCCCATTGTCCGGCACTGTCGCCGATCTCCACGCCGCGCGCGCCCGCGAGGTCGACGATCGCCTCCACCTGCGCCGCGGTGTCGATCAGGCGGGTCGACCGGGCGTCCAAGATGTGGGGCGGCAGGGCGACCCGATGCCGCGAGGTGAGCGCGACCAGCTGCGCGCGGAGGTCGGTCGCGTCCGTCGCCCGTCGGCCGCCGAGACCGCCGATGATCGTGGTGGCGTCCCGGACGGCCTGCCGCAGCTCGTACTCCAGGTCGCCCGCGCTGGGTCCCGCGGAGACGAGGTGTCCGAGGTCGAGTGCGGTGTCATATCGGTGGGCGTACCACGTGCAGATGACGGACGGTGGTTCGGCGACGTCCACGGCGGACGTCGTGACGGTGAAGGTCGGCACGAGGGCGAGCGTGCCGGTGCCCGTCGCGTCGTCGACGAGCAGGACCTCGCCCGCGCCGAGGGCGGCCGATGTCGCCGCATGGGGCGGGAGCCCCTGTGGATCGCCCGTCGAGGGCAGACGGACAACGAGTCGCCGGGCCGGTCGTAGAAGCGCCAGGAGGTCGAGCACTCCGCTTCCCGAACCCGTTGGGAGCAACTCCTGTTCGACTGCCGGACCGGGGGCGTCCGGCCACTGCACCAGGTGCCGGTCGGCGGACTCCGCCAGCGTCTCGATCACGTCGTCGGGCGAGCAACGGCCGGTCAGCCAGGCGGCCGACCACGCGCCGAGAGCACACGTCGGCCACGCGACGGTCGAGGAGAGGAGGCGGCTGCGATTCATCAAGATGCCAGGGTACCGCCGCGGCCGACGGTCGGGTCGGGCGTGGCAACCCGCTGAGCGGGGCGTCGGGGCATACGGTGTGTGCGCCGCGGCAACGCTCTCCGCTGCGGCGGCGAGAGGTCGGATCGAGAAGGTGGTGTGCGATGGATGACCGCTACGGGCGCGACGTGCTCTCTCAACCCCGCCGGGCGAAGCCGCGTCCCGCGGAGGTCGCCGCGGAGCGGGACCTGGTCGTCGAGGACGCCGCCACCGGATTCTGCGGTGCGGTCGTCGGCCTCGAGAAGAGCTACGCCGGCGACCTCGTGCGACTCGAGGACCGGCGGGGGCAGACGCGGGTCTTCCTCATGCACCCCGGTGCGTTCCTCATCGACGGCCGCCCCGTGACGCTCGTCCGGCCGCGCACCAGGGGCCCGCAGAAACCGGCCATGACGGCCTCGGGTTCGCGAGCCGCGCCGCGTGCACGCGCGCGCACCGCCCGCGCGAGCCGGATCTTCGTCGAGGGCGTGCACGACGCGACGCTTCTCGAACGCGTGTGGGGCGACGATCTCCGCGCCGAGGGTGTGGTCGTCGTCAGTCTCGACGGACTCGACAACCTCGATGCGGCGCTCGAGGAGTTCCAACCCGCGTCTCATCGACGCGCGGGGGTCCTCGTCGACCATCTGGTCGCCGGGTCCAAAGAAGCACACCTGACCGCCGAGGTCGGGGAGCACGTCCTCGTGTGCGGGCACCCCTACATCGACGTCTGGGAGGCCGTGAAGCCCGCGTCGGTGAAGATCACTGCGTGGCCGCGGATTCCGCGGGGCACCGACTGGAAGACGGGGGTGTGCGCGGAACTCGGCTGGGGGGAGCCGCGCGACGGCTGGCGCCGGGTGCTGAGCGGCGTGAGCAGTTTCCGAGACCTCGAGGTCGACCTCCTGCGCTCGGTGGAAGAACTCATCGACTTCGTGACCGCGGCCGAAGAGCCCAGGTGACCACTCCGGCCGGACGCGGACAGGGATGCGTCCGCGTCGCGAGCGCCGAAGGGGGTTCGGACATCTCTGGCAGACTGGACGCATGAGCGCCCTGCTGTGGTTGGCGGCCGCGATCGTCCTGACGGTCGCGGAGATGTTCGGGGGCGAACTGGTCCTGCTCATGCTGGCCGGTGGCGCACTCGCTGCTGCGGGCGTCGACTTCGTCTTCGAGCCACCGCTCTGGGTGGACGGCGTCGTCTTCGCACTCGTCTCGGTGTTGCTGCTCGTCGCGGTTCGTCCGATCGCCCGCAGGCACATGCTCAACCGGCCCGCGGTGCTGATGAACACCGAGGCTCTCGAGGGTCGGCCCGCGGTGGTGACCGAACAGGTCGACGCCACCGACGGTCGGGTCAAGATCGACGGCGACGTGTGGTCGGCCCGCACGATGGATCCGTCTCAGGTGCTCGAACCGGGAACCCACGTGACCGTCGTGGAGATCGACGGCGCGACCGCGGTGGTGTGGCGCGCCTGATCCGCGGCGGCAGTGCGGACACGTAGGAACGACAACGCAGGAAGGTGACCATGGAGTACGAGATCTTCGGCCTGACCGTCCTCGTCTTGCTCGTGTTGCTCGTGGTGGTGATGCTGGTCAAGTCGGTGGCTCTCATCCCGCAGGCGGAGGCGGCGGTGATCGAGCGACTGGGCCGCTACACGCGGACCGTGTCCGGGCAACTCACGCTGCTGTTGCCGTTCATCGACCGCATCCGCGCTCGCGTGGATGTCCGTGAGCGGGTGGTCTCGTTCCCGCCGCAGCCGGTCATCACCGAGGACAACCTGACCCTGTCCATCGACACGGTCGTCTACTTCCAGGTCACCAACCCGCGGGCCGCCGTGTACGAGATCGACGACTACATCGCCGGCGTCGAACAGCTGACCATCACGACCCTGCGCAACGTGGTCGGCGGGATGACACTCGAGGAGACCCTGACCTCTCGCGACTCCATCAACGGTCAGCTGCGCGGCGTCCTCGACGAGGCGACCGGCCGCTGGGGACTCCGGGTCGCGCGCGTCGAGCTGAAATCGATCATGCCGCCGCCGTCGATCCAGGAGTCGATGGAGAAGCAGATGAAGGCCGACCGCGAGAAGCGGGCGACGATCCTCTCCGCCGAGGGCCAGCGCGAGTCGGCGATCAAGACCGCCGAGGGCAACAAGCAGTCGCAGATCCTCGCCGCCGAGGGTGCCAAGCAGGCCGCGATCCTCGCGGCCGAGGCCGACCGGCAGTCGCGCATCCTCCGGGCACAGGGCGAGCGGGCCGCGTCGTACCTCAACGCGCAGGGTGAGGCGAAGGCGATCGAGAAGACCTTCGCCGCGATCAAGGCGGCCAAGCCGACGCCCGAGCTCCTGGCCTATCAGTATCTGCAGCAGTTGCCCGAGATGGCGAAGGGCGAGGGCAGCAAGGTGTGGGTCGTACCCTCCGACTTCGGTTCGGCCCTACAGGGATTCGCCAAGTCGTTCGGTGTGCAGGGGGACGACGGGGTGTTCCGGTACGAGCCGACGAACTCGCCGCCCTCGCCGATCGACGACACGGAGACCGAGGACTGGTTCTCGATGGCCTCGGATCCGAAGGTCGCGCAGGCGGTCGCCGAGGCCGAGGCGGTCGCCCGTACCCCGGTCGCGCCCGAGATCACGGCGCGCGCCGGGCGCGCCTCACGACATGTACCGCCGGTCGGGACCGAGCCGGCCGAACTCACCGATGGCGGTTGGTCCGAACCCGCGGATCCGGGCACGTCCGAGCCCACGACGTAGTCGGTCGGCGCCGCGTTCAGCGGATGACGAGGTGTTCGATCCCCGCCATCCCGACGGCCCACATCACCGAGGCGAAAGTGCCCATGATGAACTGCTCGGCCGCGTGCGGCGCGCGGAGTTCGGGATAACGGGCGAGGCTCTTCACGGCGAGGATGATTGCGAGGCCCTCGGGCCATCCGGCCATGAGCGTGGTGACGACCGCGAGTCGTTCGAGATAGCCGATGACGCGGCCGCCGCGCAGCGGGCCGCCGTCGGTGGCCCCGGCCGGTCCGTCGGCGTCGGGTGCCGGGTGCTCCGGGGCGTCCGGTGATTCGGCGTCGCCGCCCGGTTCGTGGTCCGGCGAGTCCGGGGCGTCGGGCCCGCGGCCTGTTCGCGCGCCGACCCCGCCGGCGACGAGAACCGTCCGGACCACGGGTCCGCCGCCGGTGACCGCCGCGAGGGCGGCGACGACCGGGACCGCCGATGCGAGGAAGCCGGTCGCGGGCCCGGCTGCGGCGGCGAGCACGGCGGCGATCGAGGCCAGCAGGAGGAGTACGACGGCTCCGATCACGTCGAGTCTGCGGACGACGGCCACCGGAGCCCGGCCGCGCCGTGTGCGCGTCGCGAGTGCCCAGATCGGCGTCGTCAGGGCGGTCAGGAGCAGCAGGACGATCGCGGCGGTGGTCATTCCGGTCCTCCGGTCGGTGCTGTCATCCGTCGGTCTGCCTCGGCGAGCGCATCGGCGACGAGGTCGAGGGAGTCGGATTCGAGATCCCAGCCCGCGGCACGCAGGCGTTGGCTCATGGCCTGCGGGGTGATGGCGAGTTCGGCGGCTGCGTCGACCTGGGTCAGGCCGCGCCGCATGAGTTCCACCGCCTCCCGCCCGGCGGAACTGCGCGCGGTGATGACGTCGGCGATGAGCCGGCCGGCTGTCTGGGCGTGGCGGCACCAGCGGGCGTCGGGGCCGCGGACGCACAGCGGTATCCGCTGCCGTTTGGCGGCCTCGACGGCGTCGCGGGCGTGGACGAAGGCGGGTCCGCGCCCGGCGCGGGTGGACGGGGGGAGGGGCTCGTCGACATCGCCGGCGCCGATGCCGACACTCCAGTGCCCGTCGGCGGTGAGTTCGACGGCCAGTCGGGCAGTGGCCACCGGGTCGGCGAGGATGCCCTGGATCTCGTCACCCGCGGTGCGTTCGAAGGCGCGGACGGTGTCGACCGCCTCGAGTGCGGCGAGGACGGGGTCCACCCGGTCGATGTCGCGCCGGCTGCCCCGTTGGTCGACGGTCACAACGAACATCACTCAAGGCTATATGCTTGATCAGGGTGAATCAAGGCATGGAGCTGGATGAATCAAGACTGATGGCTTGATCGGTGGCCATCAACGCTCGGAGCTTGTCGCCCCGGCGCGCACCACCGGCAGGCGCGAGTCCAAGACCAGGCCGGCGATGCCGATCGCGAACAAGCCGCCGGTGACCGCCAGCTGAGCCGGATGCGTGTCACCGGTCAGGGAATCGCCGAGCATCACCACGGCCGCGGTACCCGGGGCCATCCCGAGGATGCTGGCCACCGCGTACGGCACGGGACGCACCGACGACAGGGCCGAGCAGTAGTTCGCCACCGAGAACGGGCAGGCCGCGATGAAGCGCAGTGACCCGACCGCCAGCCAGCCGCGTCGCTCGAGCCGGTACTCGACGGCCCGGACCACCGGCGTCTTCAGATAGGGCTGCACGCGATCACGCCCGACCCGGCGGACCAGGGCGAACGCGGCCACCGCCGCGATGGACGAGGCGATCATCGCCCCTGCGAAGCCGACGAGCGGCCCGAAGAACACCCCGGACATGACGGTGAACGTCGAACGCGGGATCGGCGCGATGGTGATCACCGCGTAGGCGAGGAAGAACACCCACACGAAGGCCGGGCCGAGGTCGGCGCCCCAGTCGCGCACGCTCACGATCGAGGGCAGCGGGACGAAGTAGGAACCGGCGAGGACGGCTGCGAGGAGTGCGGCGGCGAAGAGCGCCCGGCGCACGGTTCGGCGATCGAATCGCCGGCGGCCGGGTACCGGGGTCCGGGCGTCGCCGGTCGCTCCCGCGTCCGCGGCATCGGCGGCATCGGTCCCGATCGGGTCGGCGACGTCCTCGCTGACAGTGGAAGGATCGGGCACCCGGACACTCTACTCTGGACCCCGCGACGGTCAGCCTGCTCGAGTGGGCCACGTCACGCCCACCTCGGCGCCGGGCCGAGCGAGCGATCGGCTAGTGTCGTCTACGCGCTCATCACAGTGCATTCACGGAGGTGTGCTTCCCCACATGCCACAGCAAACTGACCAGCCCAAACCGGACCCAGAACTCGATCAGGCCTACCAGGCGTGGTCCACGGCCGCCGCGGCCGTTCTGGCGAAGTCGCGACGTGTCGACGTCGACGAGCTGCCCGACACACCCGAGGCGCTGCTCTCGACCGACACCGCCGACGGGCTGACCATCCGACCGCTCTACACGCGGCGCGACGAACTCGCCGAACCCGGTGTTCCCGGTCGCTTCCCGTTCGTCCGCGGTGCCGATCCCGCTCGTGATGTCACCACCGGCTGGCGTGTCACCGAGCGCTTCGGCGACGACGCGGCCTCCCCGGAGGACCTCAACGAGCTCATCCTCGAGGCGATGGCCAATGGGACGAGCGGACTCTGGCTCTCGGTGAGCAGGCCCGGCTACGGGCTCGGGGTCGCCGACCTCGCGACAGCGCTGCGCGGCGTCTACCTCGATCTGGTGCCGGTGACCCTCGATGCGGGCACGGAGGGGATCGCGGCAGCCCGCGAACTGCTCACCCTGAAGGAACAGGCCCAGTCGGCTCCGGTCGCCGCCGCTCCGACGGCGGCCACCGTCCACTCCTTCGGACTGTCGCCGCTGACGGCGGCCTTCTCCGGCCGACCCACCGTCGATCCGGACGAGGCGACCGCGCTCGCGGCCTCCGGGCTGCCCGACGGGGTGCGTACGTTCCGCGTCGACGGAAGCGACTTCGCCACCGCGGGCGCCGACAACGGCCTCGAACTGGCCCTCACGGGGGCGGCCGCGGTCGCCCATCTCCGGGACCTCACCGCCGCCGGCCTCTCGGCCGAGGCAGCGCTGGGTCAGATCACCTTCGGCGTCTCGGCCGATGACGACCAGTTCGCCACGATCGCGAAATTCCGTGCGCTGCGCAAGATCTGGGCCCGAGTGGCCGAGGTGGTCGGCGCACCCGCAGCCGGCGGTGCGCTGACCCACGGCGTGACCGATCTGTCGATGTACTCCCAGCGCGACCCGTGGGTGAACATGCTCCGCAGCACCATCGCGGCGTTCGGTGCCGGTGTCGGCGGTGCCGACCAGCTCACCGTCCTGGGCTACGACGCGACCATCCCGGCCGACAAGCGCACCTCGAGCGCCTCGTTCTCACGTCGTATCGCGCGCAACACCCAGTTGCTGCTGCTCGAGGAGTCCAACGTCGGCCGTGTCCTCGATCCGGCCGGTGGCTCGTGGTTCGTCGAATCGCTGACCGACGAGATGGCCACGAATGCGTGGACGGTGTTCACCGAGGTCGAGGCCGCGGGCGGTTACCGTGTCGCGCTCGACACCGGCTGGATCGCCGAGAAGGTCGACGCCTCGCTCGCACGCCGCGACACCGAGGTCGCACACCGTCGGATCTCGGTGACCGGTGTCAACGAGTTCCCGAACATCGACGAGCGCGCGCTGTCGGAGACGACGGGGGCCCCGGCTTCGGCGGTCACCGATGTCGTCACCGGAACACCGCGTCTCGCGCGAATCGGGCGCGCCTTCGAGGAGTTGCGGGATCGTTCCGACGTCGTGCTCGCCGAGCACGGGGCCCGGCCCTCGATCCTGCTGATCCCGCTGGGCAGCGTCGCCCAACACAATGGTCGCACCACCTTCGTCGCGAACTTCCTGGGGGCCGGCGGCATCACCGTCGTCAACCCGGGCCCGCTGACCGCCGACAAGATCGGCGACGCGGTGGCCGGGGCGAGCACCCCGATCGCGGTGATCTGTGGCACCAAGGCCCGGTACGCCGAGGAGGGGCCCGCCGCGCTCGCGGCCGCTCGCGCGGCCGGACTGTCGAAGGTCCTGCTCGCCGGACCGGACAAGGAATGGCCCGAGGGAGACGATCGCCCCGACGGTTCACTACGGGTCGGCATCGACGCGGTGAGCACCCTCGGTGACCTTCTCGACCAGCTGGCCTCGACATCCCCGACGACGGCGGGAGCTACGGCATGACCCAGACCGAACCCGATGTGACACAGTCGATCCCGAGCTTCGCCGGGATCGGGCTGACGTCGGACGACACCGGCTCGTCGACCGCAGGCGGGGGACCGTCCGGTTCCGCGGCCGCGGTCACCGACGAACTCGCCTCGGCGCACGGCTACTCGGTGGACCAGGTCACCTGGAACACCCCCGAGCAGATCGACGTCACGCCGGTCTACACCCGTGCCGAGCGCGACGCCGTGCTCGACGACGCCGAGCATCCGTACCCGCTCGACTCGGTTCCCGGTGCCGCGCCGTTCATCCGGGGCCCGTACCCGACGATGTACGTCAACCAGCCGTGGACGATCCGCCAGTACGCCGGCTTCTCGACCGCCGCCGAGTCCAACGCCTTCTACCGCCGTAACCTCGCGGCCGGCCAGAAGGGACTGTCGGTCGCCTTCGACCTCGCGACCCACCGCGGATACGACTCCGACCATCCGCGCGTCGCCGGCGACGTCGGCATGGCCGGTGTGGCGATCGACTCGATCCTCGACATGCGTCAGCTCTTCGACGGCATCGACCTCGGCAACGTGTCGGTGTCGATGACGATGAACGGCGCCGTGCTGCCGATCCTCGCGCTCTACGTCGTGGCCGCCGAGGAACAGGGTGTGCCGCCGGAGAAGCTGGCCGGGACCATCCAGAACGACATCCTCAAAGAGTTCATGGTCCGCAACACCTACATCTATCCGCCGAAGCCGTCGATGCGGATCATCTCGAACATCTTCGAGTACACCAGCCAGAAGATGCCGAAGTTCAACTCGATCTCCATCTCCGGCTACCACATCCAGGAAGCCGGAGCGACGGCCGACCTGGAACTGGCCTACACCCTGGCCGACGGCGTGGAGTACATCCGCGCGGGCCTCGAGGCCGGTCTGGACATCGACAAGTTCGCGCCGCGCCTGTCGTTCTTCTGGGGCATCGGCATGAACTTCTTCATGGAGGTCGCCAAGCTGCGGGCCGCGCGTCTGCTGTGGAGTGAGCTCGTCGCCGACTTCGAGCCGAAGAACGCGAAATCGCTGTCGCTGCGCACACACTCGCAGACCTCCGGTTGGTCGCTGACCGCCCAGGACGTGTTCAACAACGTGGCCCGCACCTGTGTGGAGGCGATGGCCGCGACCCAGGGGCACACCCAGTCGCTGCACACCAACGCCCTCGACGAGGCGATCGCGCTGCCGACCGACTTCTCGGCGCGCATCGCCCGCAACACCCAGCTGCTGCTGCAGCAGGAGTCGGGCACCACGCGCCCGATCGATCCGTGGGCCGGTTCGAACTACGTCGAGTGGCTCACCCATCAGCTGGCGCAGAAGGCGCGCAAGCACATCCGCGAGGTCGAAGAGGCCGGCGGCATGACGCAGGCGATCAACGAGGGCCTGCCGAAGCTGCGTATCGAGGAAGCCGCGGCACGGACCCAGGCGCGCATCGACTCGGGCCAGCAGCCGTTGGTCGGTGTGAACAAGTACCAGGTCGCCGACGACGAGGAGATCGAGGTCCTCAAGGTCGAGAACTCCAAGGTGCGTGCCGAGCAGCTGGAGAAGCTGGATCGGCTTCGCGCAGAGCGTGACTCGGCAGCAGTCGAGGCGGCCCTGGCTGACCTGACCCGCGCCGCCGCGTCATCCGAAGGTGGTCTGGAGAACAACCTGATGGCGCTGGCCATCGAGGCCGCGCGTCACCAGGCGACCGTCGGCGAGATCTCGGAGGCACTCGAGAAGGTCTATGGTCGCCATCAGGCGGAGATCAAGACGATCAGCGGGGTGTATCGGCATGAGGCGGGCGAGGTGAGCAACATCGATGCGGCGATCGAGGCCGTGCGCCAGTTCGCCGAGGCGGAGGGTCGTCAGCCGCGTGTCCTGGTCGCGAAGATGGGCCAGGACGGTCACGATCGCGGTCAGAAGGTGATCGCGACCGCCTTCGCCGACCTCGGCTTCGACGTCGACGTCGGCCCGCTGTTCGCCACGCCCGAGGAGGTGGCCGCCCAGGCCGCCGACAACGACGTGCACGTGGTGGGAGTGTCGTCGCTGGCCGCCGGGCACCTGACGCTGGTCCCCGCCCTGCGGGAGGCGCTGAAGGAGGTCGGCCGCGAGGACATCATGGTCGTCGTCGGCGGTGTGATCCCGCCCGGTGACTTCGCGGAGCTGTACGAGGCCGGCGCCGCCGCGATCTTCCCGCCCGGATCGGTCATCGCCGACTCGGCCGTGGAGCTCATCGGCAAGCTGGCGGATACGCTCGGCCTGGAGCTGCCCGGGGCGACCGCGAACTGATGGCGGTGCAACCTCGACGTCCCGTCGACGTCGACGCGCTGGCCGACGCCGTGCTGGCGGATCGCCGCGCCGACCTGGCGCGTGCGATCACGCTCGTCGAGTCCAAGCGCGCCGACCATCGCGCAGCCGCGCAGGAACTGCTCCTGAAGCTGACCCCGCACGCGGGCAAGTCGTTCCGGGTCGGCATCACCGGGGTTCCGGGCGTCGGCAAGTCGACGACGATCGAAGCGCTCGGTATGCATCTGCTCGAGCTCGGACACAAGGTCGCGGTGCTCGCCGTCGATCCGAGTTCGACGCGTACCCGCGGCTCGATCCTCGGCGACAAGACGCGCATGGGCCGGCTGTCGATGTCGGAGAATGCGTACATCCGGCCGTCGCCGACCTCGGGCACGCTCGGTGGCGTCGCCAAGGCCACCCGCGAGAGCATCGTGCTCGTCGAGGCGGCCGGGTTCGACGTCGTGCTGGTGGAGACCGTCGGCGTCGGCCAGTCCGAGGTGACGGTCGCCAACATGGTCGACACCTTCACGTTCCTCACCCTGGCCCGCACCGGAGATTCGTTGCAGGGCATCAAGAAGGGCGTCCTCGAGCTCGCCGATGTGGTCGTCGTGAACAAGGCCGACGGCAAACACCTCAACGAGGCCAAGGGCGCGGCCCGGGAACTCACCAACGCGCTGAAGCTCATCTACCCACACGACGCCTTGTGGATGCCGCCGGTGCTCACGATGAGCGCGATCGAGAACACCGGGGTGGACGAGTTCTGGAAGACCGTCGTGCGCCACAACGAGACCCTCACCGAGGCGGGGGAGTTCACCGCGCGCCGCAACCAGCAGCAGATCGACTGGACGTGGGCGATGGTCAACGACATCGTGCTGTCCCGGCTCGGCGACTCGTCCGCGGTGCGCGGAATCCGCGGCGAGGTCGAGCAGCAGCTGCGTGACGGGTCACTGACCCCCGCACTCGCGGCGCAACGGATCGTGGACGCGTTCGACGAACGCTGAGTGACCCACCTCTGCTCCAGTGAGGTGCAGGAGCGGCCGGTTCTGATGTTCCCTGAGGTGCGAGGAGCGATAGCGACGAGATGGTCCTATAGATTGTCAAGCGCTCCGAGGTCGGTGGTGAAGGCTTTGTAGAGTTCGCGGGCGACGTAGCGTTTGAGGCATCGGATGATTTCCTTCTTCGTTTTCTCGTTGCCGCGTCGGGCGAGGTAGGCGCGGGTGGGGTCGTGGGATTTCATCCGTCCGACGACGATCATGTGCAACGCGCTGTTAGCCGCCCGGTCACCGCCACGGTTGAGGCGGTGACGCACGGTCTTGCCCGACGATGCCGGTAACGGCGCGACACCGACGAGTTTGGCGAAGGTGGCTTCGGTGCGCATGCGTTCGGCATTGTGCCCGATCGTGATCAATAGCCGTGCGCTGGTGATCGGGCCGACCTGAGGCAGGCCCAGCACGGTAGGCACCAATGGTTTCAACAGCTTGTTGAGTTCGCGGGTCAACGTGGTGACCTCGCGGTGGGTCTGCCGGTACCGCCCGGCGATGGACTTCGCCGCGAACACA
The DNA here is from genome assembly GCF_041103195.1 of Gordonia sp. ABKF26. NCBI lineage: Bacteria > Bacillati > Actinomycetota > Actinomycetes > Mycobacteriales > Gordoniaceae > Gordonia > Gordonia sp. ABKF26. Next base: position 3,344,576 of record NZ_JBGCVZ010000003.1, on the reverse strand, counting down.
AACGCCGCGCGCGGATCGGTCAACGACGCCGGGGCCGTGAATGATTCGACCAGTGCGAGTCGTTGAGGCGTGGTGGTGCGGGTTTTGAGTTGATCAGCGAACTCATCGGGTGCCGTGGTGCACAGGTCACGGAGTTGGTCACCGAGTTCGGTGCGGTGATCGACCGCCATTCTCCTTGCCACGTACAGCATTCGGATCGACTCGACAACGCCTGTGGTGTCTTTGGCGTGGCCAGTGGCCCGCCCGGTCAGCACAGCCATCGCCGCGGCGTAAGCATCGAGCTGGTCGGACTTGCCCTGGGCTCGGCGGGCCCGCACGTCCGGGGCGTTGACCTCGATCACCTCGATACCGGCGGCGGTCAACTCGCGGGTGAGTCCCGCGCCGTATGAGGCGCTGGATTCGACCCCGGCTTGTTCGAGGCGACCGTGGGTGCGGGCCCAGTCCAGCAGCTGCTGGTAGCCGGCAGCCGAGGCGGGGAATTCGAGATCGGCCAACGGCAGGCCGAGGGTGTCGATGATCGCTGCGTGGTGGGTTTGCTGATGGGTATCAACCCCGAGTACGACCACTTGCGTAGCCGTTGCTGTCTCGGTCATTCTGGCGGTGTCTCCTTCACTGCGGTGATGGATGACCTCGCCGGGGCGGGTGGACACGACAGTGAGGAGTCACGGGCTCAAGCCCGAACACGGCCCTTATTAGGTCACACCCGCCCCGGTCTCCCAAGGTCGTTGTGTTGCGGTGATCGCCAGCGCAGTGAGGCCGACAGATCTCGTCCATGACAGCACCGTCAGCCACGAAGCAGGTCAGGCCTCAACCCATGACGACCACCACACCCATTCTCACTGCCACGAAGGGCTGCCGACGCACGAGACCGTGCCCTTCGTGGCTCGCTCCGCTCGCACCTCAGGGAGCAGGGGCTCGCTCCGCTCGCACCTCAGGGAGAGCAGAGGCGGCCGCGGTCAGGCCAGCAGCGGTGCCAGCGTCTCGCCGAGCAGCGAGACACGTCCCGCCACATGGCCGTTGGCGGGTGCGTTCACCGTGACACCGTCGATACCGGTCGCGAGCAGGTCGGCGTACCGGGCGGCCACCTCGTCGGGGTCGCCGACGATCGTCGATCCGCGACGCGACTCGGCCGCCGGTGTGCGCTCCAGGTATGCCTCCAGCTCGGCGGTCGCCTCGGCGGAGGTGGGCGCCACGCACGCCGACGTCTGCACGGTCACGGTGATCTCCGAGCGGTCGCGACCGAGTCGTTCGCAGTGTTCGGCGAGGGCGTCGAGTTTGCGGGGGATGTCGGCGGGCGTGCAGAGCAGGTTCGATTCGTCGGCGTACTGCGCGACCATCCGCAACGTCTTGCGTTCACCGCCGCCACCGATCATCACCGGGATCTTCGACAGCGGCGCAGGCACATTGAGGGCATCGGCGACCCGGTAGCGCTTGCCGTCGAGGCTGGGAGCCTCCCCGGCGAGCATGCCGAGGATGATCTGCAGCGCCTCCTCGAGACGCTCGAACCGGTCGGTGAACGTCCCGAACTCGTACCCGAGTGAATCGTGTTCCAGCTCATACCATCCCGCGCCGATGCCGAGCTGAGCCCGACCACCGGACACCACATCGAGTGCGGTGACCGTCTTCGCGAGCAGGGTCGGATTGCGATAGGTGTTGCCGGTGACCAGCGATGACAGACGGACCTTCGAGGTGTGCTGCGCGAGGGCCGCGAGCAGGGTGTAACACTCGATCATCGGATCGTCGGGTTCACCCAGCATCGGCAGTTGATAGAAATGGTCCATCACGAGAACGGTGTCGAATCCGGAGTTCTCGGCTTCTCGCGCCTGCGCCACCACGGTGGGGAACAGCTGGTCGGCGGGCACGCCGGGGTAGGTGAAGTTCGGGATCTGGTATCCGAGTCGAGTCACCCGTTCAGACTAGTCGGGCGGACTCCGCCGTGGCGCCGTTCATTTCCGTTGCACGGCGTCGGGCGAACGCGCCGATCGTCTCGATGAGTTCGTCGAACACGGCGTCGACGTCGGCCGATGTCGCGATGCGGACGTTGGGGCCGGGTGAGGTCATCCAGCGTTCGTCGGCCACGGTCATGCCCCGGGTCAGGGTCCCGGCGAGCTCGACGTCGACATACGCCGCGCGCGTCTGCACCGTGTCGGGGACCAGCGCGACGAGCGCGGCGAACGGATCGTGGAGGTGGGCGATGTAACCCTCGTCGTGGTCGTCGTGGAACTCGAAGTAGAACCGCAGGGCGTCGACGAGATGCCGGACGATCTCGTTGTCGGCGACCGACCGGAGGCCGCGGTCGTCGGTCGGGTCCGGGCATTCGACGGGTGCGCTGCCGGCCGCGGCGGCGAGCCGGACCACATGATCGGGGGTCAGCACGACCGATTCGGTGAGGTCGAGTGCGCAGACGATGGGTTCGGGCGCACCCGCGGTGCCGAAGGCCGCGAACACCTCGGCGGCGGCCTCCGGATCGACGGCGACGTTCCACTCCGAGGTGGGTGTCGTGTTGCCGTGCGTGTGAAAGGCGCCGCCCATGATGACCAGTCGCCGCAGGCGTTGCGGCAGGCCGGGGTCCCGGCGGATCGCGGTCGCCAGGGACGTGAGCGGTCCGGTCACCAGGCCGACGAGTTCACCGTCGTGCGCCTGCGACGCCTCGATCCAGGCGTCGGCGGCATCGAGATGGCTCGGCGTCGTCGTGGGGGCAGGCAGCTCGGCGTGCCCGACACCCAGCGGTCCGTGTGTGTCCTCGGTGGTCATCAGTGCCGCGACGAGGGGAGTGGCCGAACCGGTCGAGACCGGTACCTCGGGACGGCCGCAGAGTTCCAGCCAGGACAGGTTGTTGGACGTGACGACGTCGACGGGCACGTTGCCGGCCGTGGATGCGATGCCGACGAGATCGACGTCGGCGCGTGCGAGTAGGTAGATCAGGGCGAGCGAGTCGTCGATGCCGGTGTCGCAGTCGAAGAACAGGCGCTGGGTCACCACACAATTGTGCCGGGTCCGGCGCGAACGTCGCCGCACCACCCCGCCGGAGCCCTACGCTCGCCGCAGCCGGGACGAACCGACGTCGGCCCGATGAGCCCGGAGGAAACCGATGGCCTCGACACGACTCATGCTGGCCGCCCTCGGTGCCGCTGCGGTACTCCTCATGAGCGCATGCGGCCCGAACTCGTCGGATTCGGATGCCTCCGCGAGCAGTGATACGGCCGGGTCGAGCGGCACCCCGCCGGAACCCGTCGTCACACCGGTGGTCGGTTCGGTGATGTTCGCCCCCACGCCGTTCGCCGGTTCCGACGGCAACAACCATCTCGTCTACGAGATCTCGCTGACCAATTTCATGCGCGCACCGGTGACGATCACCGGGGTGGAGGTTCTCGACGCCACCGCCAATGGCGAACCGCTCCTCGCTCTCGACGAGAACGGGGTCCGCAGCCGGCTCAAACCCACCGGCGCACCGTCGGTGCCGACGGCCCCCGGCACACCGGAGGGGTACGCGGCCGTGCTGGCCGCGGGTCAGAACGGCGTCCTCTTCCTGCACGTGATCTTCTCGGGGAACGCGCCGAAGGAACTGGTCCACGAGATCGCGGTACGCGCTGACGAGGCGCCAGCGGGGATGCAGAGCGTCAACGAACGCATCGCGCCCGTCACGGTCAGCGACTCGACCGTCCCGGTCCTGGGACCGCCACTCGCCGGCGAGTACTACATCGCTGCCGATGCGTGCTGCGACGCCGTCCGGCACACCCGTGCGGTCCTTCCGCTGAACGGATCGCCGGTCCTCGCCCAGCGGTATGCGGTGGACTGGGAACAGGCGGCCGCGGACGGACGGATCTTCGTCGGCGACGCGAAGAACCCGGCGAGTTATCGGATCTTCGGCGACGACGTCCTCGCCGTCGGTGACGGCACCGTCGTCGCGAGCCGCAATGACCTGCCCGAGCAGACCCCGGGAGAGTATCCGGCCGGACTGCCGATCGACGACGCCGACGGCAACAATCTCGTGCTCGACATCGGCGATGGCTTCTACGTGAACTACGCGCACATGCAACCCGGTTCGGTGCGCTTCGCAGCGGGCGATCGCGTGCGGCGCGGCGACGTCCTCGGCAAGGTCGGCAACAGCGGGAACTCGGTGGCGCCGCACCTGCACGTGCACGTGATGAACGGACCGGAGTTCCTCGGGTCGGAAGGCGTCCCCAGTGTGACCGACAGATTCACGGTCACCGGGCGCGTGGCCGACACCGCGGCCTTCGACGCGTCGGAGGGGACCGGGGTACCGCTTCGGCTCACGCCTGGCGTGACCGAGAGCACACATGAGGATCAGATGATCCTCGATCAGAACATCGTCTCGTTCACCGCAGGCTGACAACGGTTTTCGACTCCGTCACACGCGGCCGCCCGCGATGACGCGGCCCGTCGCGACTGGACATCGAGGTCATCATCCGTACGGTCGGACCCATGTCGATTCAAGACTCTGCCTTCGAATGGACGGAAACGAATCGCGAATGGCTGATCGAGAATCCTGCTCGCATCGTCGCTTACGTGGTCGTCGCGTTGATCGTCCGTTTCGTGATCCATCGCTCCATCGACCGCGCCACCCGGCCGCGAACCGCCGGTGGCGAGCCGGGCCGGGGGACGGCCCTCATGCGTGGGCTCCGGTCGAAATCGCCCTCGCCCGAACGCAGCGCGCAGATCGCCGCCCGGCGGGCGCAGCGCGCGGCGACGATCGGCTCGGTCCTCAAGTCCACGGTGTCGATCGTCCTGCTCGTCTGGGTCGTGCTCAGCGTGCTCAGCGTCCTCGGCGTCAACATCGCACCGTTCATCGCCTCGGCCGGGATCGTCGGCCTCGCCATCGGTTTCGGCGCGCAGAATCTGGTGCGGGACTTCGTGACCGGCGTGTTCATGCTCCTCGAGGACCAGTACGGCGTGGGTGACATCGTCGATCTCGGCGAGGCGGTCGGCGAGGTCGAGTCGGTGGGTCTCCGGGTGACCACGCTGCGCGACATCGACGGCACCCTCTGGTACGTCCGCAACGGCGAGATCGCCCGGGTGGGCAACATGAGCCAGGAATTCGCGGTCGCGCGTGTCGACGTCCCGGTGGCACCGGGTGCCGACATCGACAAGGCGCAGCAGGTGGCGGACGAGGCGGCCCGCACCGCGGTCGAGGAGGACTCGACGGACATCCTCGGCCAGATCGAGATGCTCGGCGTGCAGGAGGTGTCGTCGGATCAGGTCGTCCTGCGGCTGACGGTGAAGACCAAGCCGAACGGCCAGTGGGCGGTGCAGCGGCGTCTGCGCCGTGCCATCCTGCGGGCCTTCGTGGAGAACTCGATCGACCTGCCGTACTCGCGGGCCTGGGCGGCGCTGGCGGATTCCGTCGCGCCGTGACGGGCTGCGCAGACGACTGCTGACAGAACGAGAAGAACCCCGGCTCAGAGCCGGGGTTCTTCTCGTTGTTCTGGTGTCCGAGGGGGGACTTGAACCCCCACGTCCGTTAATAGGACACTAGCACCTCAAGCTAGCGCGTCTGCCATTCCGCCACTCGGACCTGCATGCCGCGGTGAGTGTTTCCGGCGGTGTCCCGCCGTCATCTCGCTGCAGCGGGATAACCCTAACCGAGGTTGCCCGCGTATCCCAAATCCCGTAGGAGTGAGTGGTGTCTTCACAGTCTGCGACCGACGAAGTCGTCGATCTGGTCAGCCAGCTGATCCGGTTCGACACCTCCAACACGGGTGAACCCGAGACCACCAAAGGCGAAGAGGATTGCGCCAGGTGGGTGGCCCAGCAACTCGAGGAGGTGGGCTACACCACCCAGTACGTCGAGTCGGGACGTCCCGGCCGCGGAAACGTCTTCGCGCGGCTGGCCGGACCGGCGGATTCCGACCGCGGCGCGCTGCTCGTGCATGCGCACCTCGACGTCGTCCCGGCCGAGCCGGCCGACTGGAGCGTGCATCCGTTCTCCGGCGCCATCAAGGACGGCTACGTCTGGGGCCGCGGCGCCGTCGACATGAAAGACATGGCGGGGATGGCACTCGCGCTCGCCCGGCAGTTCAAGCGCGACGGCACGGTTCCGCCCCGGGAGATCGTGTTCGCGTTCCTCGCCGACGAGGAGGCCGGTGGCGCCTGGGGTTCGCACTGGCTGGTGGAGAACCGTCCGGACCTGTTCGAGGGCATCACCGAGGCGGTCGGCGAGGTCGGTGGCTTCTCGCTCACCGTCGACCGGCCGGACGGAACCCAGAAGCGTCTCTATCTCGTGGAGACCGCGGAGAAGGGTCTGGCCTGGATGCGCCTGACCGCCGAGGCGCGGGCCGGACACGGGTCGTTCCTGCACGACGAGAACGCGGTCACCGAGGTCGCCGACGCAGTCGCCCGGATCGGACGGCACACGTTTCCCCTGGTGATGACGGAATCGGTGAGCCAGTTCCTGGCCGAGGTCAGCGCGGAGACGGGTCTCGACCTGAGCCCGGAGGCCCCCGACTTGGAGACGTCGCTGTTCAAACTGGGCAATCTCGCGCGGATCATCGGTGCGACACTGCGCGACACCGCCAATCCCACGATGCTCAAGGCGGGCTACAAGGCCAACGTCATACCGCAGAAGGCCGAGGCGGTCATCGACTGCCGCGTCCTGCCCGGACGCCAGGCCGCCTTCGAGAAGGAGATCGACGAACTCATCGGGCCCAACGTGCGCCGCGAGTGGATCACTCATCTCGATTCCTACGAGACCACGTTCGACGGTGACCTCGTCGAGGCGATGAACGCCGCCATCCTCGAGCACGATCCGCACGGAAAGACGGTGCCGTACATGCTCTCCGGCGGCACCGATGCCAAGGCGTTCGCGAAACTCGGGATCCGCTGCTTCGGCTTCGCGCCGCTGCAGCTGCCGCCCGAACTCGACTTCGCGGCACTGTTCCACGGCGTCGACGAGCGCGTTCCCGTCGACTCGGTTCTGTTCGGCACCAGGGTCTTCGAGCACTTTCTGCGGCACAGCTGAACGCATCCGAGACACACCACTGAGACACATCACTACAGTGGGCGGCACGGCCTTCCTCCCGACCGGGATCACCCGCGTCGGAGAATGCCCGGCACTCTTCCGACGCGCGAAACGTGAGAAAGGTGAACACATGTCGTCATTCGACCCGTACTCCCCGCTACCGAGCCTGCCCGGCTTCACCCTGACCTCGGAGAGCCTCACCGACGGGGCCGCGCTGGCCAACGGGCAGGTGAGCGGGATCATGGGCGCGGGTGGGGAGGACCTCTCGCCGCAGCTCAGCTGGTCCGGGTTCCCCGCCGAGACCAAGAGTTTCGCCGTCACCGTGTACGACCCCGACGCTCCGACCGCCGCCGGATTCTGGCACTGGGCGGTCGCCGACATCCCCGTCTCGGTCACGAGCCTGCCCGAAGGCGCAGGTGACGAGGAGGGGGCCGGGTTGCCCGATGGTGCGGTCACGCTCACCAACGACGCCTCGCTGCGCCGCTACATCGGTGCGGCGCCGCCGCCCGGACACGGTCCGCACCGGTACTTCGTCGTCGTCCATGCCGTGGACACCGAGTCCCTGGGGCTACCGGAGAACGCGACACCCGCGTACCTGGGCTTCAACCTGTTCTCCCACGCGATCGCGCGCGCGACCCTCATCGGCACCTACGAACAGCCGGGCGAGAACGTCTGAGTCCGCCCACCTGCGCCCTCTGTCGCCGATCGCCCGGTACGAGTCGTGCCGGGCGATCGGTGTCTTTCAGGGCTGGTTGCGAGCCGCGGACCCCACCGCGTCGGAGATCGAGGCGAAGCCACCGGCACGCACCCGCTGCGCGAGGCCGGCGTGCAACTCGGCGAGCCACACCGGGCCGCCGTAGATGAAGCCGGTGTAGACCTGCAGTAGGTCGGCGCCGGCGCAGATGCGTTCCCAGGCCTGGTCGACGGTCTCGATGCCACCGACGCTGACGAGCGCGATCCGTCCGCCGACCCGGTTGTAGAGGCGCCGCAGCACGGTCAGCGACCGCGCGGCGACCGGTGGCCCGGAGAGTCCACCCGCACCGATCTCCCGGACCTCGTCGGATGCGGTGCGCAAACCCTCGCGGCCGATCGTGGTGTTGGTGGCGACGATCCCGGCCAAGCCGAGCTCGACGGCCAGGTCCGCCACGGCGTCGACGTCGTCGTCGACGAGATCCGGCGCGATCTTGACCAGCACCGGTACATGCACCGCGGCGAGCACCGCGGCCAAGATGGGCCGAAGTGAATCCACGGCCTGCAGATCACGCAGCCCCGGGGTGTTGGGCGAGCTCACGTTCACGACGACGAAATCCGACAGCGGACCCAACAACTCGGCCGAGCGCCGGTAATCGTCGATCGCGTCATCGACCGGAACGACCTTGGTCTTGCCGATGTTGGCGCCGATGGGCACCGAGACCGGGCCCCGTCGCACGCCGGTCAGATGCTGCGCGGCCACCTCAGCGCCCGGATTGTTGAAACCCATGCGGTTGATGAGCGCGCGGTCGGCGGGAAGCCGGAACAGACGCGGCGTCGGATTGCCGGGTTGCCCCTGACCGGTGATCGTGCCGATCTCGGCGAAACCGAACCCGATCTGACCCCAGGTGTTCACCGCGCCCGCGGTCTTGTCGAACCCGGCCGCCAGACCGATCGGGGCGGGGAAGTCGACACCGAAGACCCGCGTGCGCAGGACCGGATCGTGCCGGGCCAGCAATTTGGCGGTCGGGAACGCCAGGGGCGGAAACCGTCCGACGACCCGCAGGACCGCGAAGACGATGTGGTGGATCCGCTCCGGATCGACACGGAACATCGTCGAACGCAGCAGGGGATAGCACCACCGGTTGAGCACGACGAGCGCTCCGGTGGTGCCGCGGGACATCAGCATGCGCGTGCGCTCCGGGGATCGTGGCCGTTCTGGTCAGGGGACTGCTCATGGGTCGGGTCGGGGCCGCGGGATCCCCGCGGCGGTCGGCGCCGCTTCAGCAGTACCTTGCGGGTGCCGTCGGAGTAGAGCCGCACCCGCGACAGTTCCCAACCGCCGAACTCGGCTTCGAGGGCCAACCGCATCGAGGCGGTCACGCGGGTCACGTCGGGCGGCAGACGGAGCAGTACGCACTCGACATCCTCGGTGGTGACCTCCCACCCGTCCGGATAACGAGAACCGTGCCGTGCCGAGGTACGCGCGGATCGCGTGGTCGAACGGTCAGAAGTCATTCGGCCCGCTCGCTTCGCTCCCGGCGCCGGGAGTCATTCGGCCCGCTCGCTTCGCTCCCGGCGCCGGGAGTCATGCGGCCCGCTCGCTTCGGGAGTCATCTGGCCCGCCCATCAGGGACGACCTGCAGCCCGCCGTCCCGTGCGGAGAGCACATAGACGGTGCCCGACGAGTCGACGGCGATCCGGTCGGGCTGCACGACCGACGCGAACCGCTGGATCTCGGTGGGTTCACCGTCTGCCAGGTCATATGCCACCACCTCGTTGTTGCCGGTCGTCGACACCCAGAGCCGGTCCCGGGTGTCGTCGTAGTCTACGGCGTACGGTCCGTCCGCCACCGGATAGCGAAACCGCATCACCAGCGGCGAACCGAAGAACCCGAGGATCTCGCCGTCGCGGGTGTTGGCGACCAGCACCCGTCCGAACTCGTCCACGGTGGAGTTGGTGGCCCCGTTGCCCGCTCGCAGCGCCGGCCCCAGGTCGCCGGACTCCGGGTCGACGGGGGTCACCGACGACTGTGCGCGGTCGAGGACGACGACCTGCCCGCCGAGCCCCTCCGCGGAGTCCGGCGCCGCGGTCAGCGAGTCCACCCGCACGAACCGATCGAGATCGTGCTTCTTCGCGAAGTTGTTGTCGTACACGATAACTCGTCCGTCCGCAGTGCCGACGACGAGAAAGCCGGACGTGGTCCGCGCCACCGCGGTCGGTTGGTCGGATTCGAGGTCGCCGGTCTGGACCCGGCCCTCCGCATCGACGACGACGAGGACACCCGGGCCGGCGCCGACGTATGCGCCGTCGTCACCCGCGGCCAGGGCGGTGAGGCCGGGCACGGTGATGGTCTGCGGTGGCGAGGTCACCCTGCCGGTGTCGTACCGGAGGATCTGGTTGCCGTCGGCGGAGAGCACCGCGACGCTGCCGCCCGACGTCGCGAGGGCGCGCGCTCCGGCAGGCGCCGGGACGACGGTGCCCGCGGGCGCCGTCGCCGAACTCGCCGGGGCCTCCGGCGCGGTCGCCGGCGTCACGGTCGGTACGTCGGGGGTGCTGTCGTCGGAGCCGCACGCGGTGATCATGCCCACACCGATCACCAGAGCCGCCGCTGCGGCGACCGGACCCCGCAGGCGCGACATGCCCGTGCGGGACTGGTGAGGGGTGCGGGATGGTCGCGGCGAGGACATGACCCCATCTTGCGTGACCGCGTCCGCGCGGCACTCAGGCGGGTCGAGGGCGCGTGCCGTGTCGGGTCGGGCGCCGCGGTCCCAAGTAGCATCGGGCGCCGTGACCGACACCATGACGTGGACCCAGTCGATCGTCCTCGGGGCGTTGCAGGGCCTCACCGAGTTCCTGCCGATCTCCTCCTCCGGGCATCTCCGGATCGCCTCCGAGCTGATGTTCGGCGAGGACGCCGGCGCCTCGTTCACCGCGGTCACCCAGCTCGGAACCGAGGCCGCCGTCCTCGTCTTCTTCGCCCGGGACATCGTCCGCATCATCACGGCCTGGTTCCGTGGTCTCCGGCATGCCGACGAGCGGAACCTCGACTACCGGATCGGTTGGTATGTGATCTTCGCGACCATCCCGATCGGCCTGATCGGCTACCTGTTCAAAGACGAGATCCGCACCACGGGGCGCAACCTGTGGCTCGTCGCGATCATGCTCATCGTGTTCGCGGGGGTGTTCTGGCTCGCCGAGCGGTACGGGCAGAAGCAGCGGAACCTCGAGCAGCTCACCCTCCGCGACGGTCTCGTCATGGGCGGTGCCCAGTGCCTCGCGCTGATCCCGGGGGTGTCCCGTTCCGGCGCGACGGCCAGTGCGGGCCTGTTCCTGGGGCTCGAACGGGAAGCCGCCTTCCGTTTCTCGTTCCTGCTGGCCATCCCGGCGGTCACCGCGTCCGGTCTGTTCAGCCTGCCGGACGCCTTCAACCCGAGCGGCGAGGGCATGGAGGCCAGTGGGTCCCAGTTGCTCGTCGCGACGCTGATCGCGTTCGTCGTCGGCTATGCCGCGATCGCGTGGTTGCTGAAGTTCGTCAGCGCGCACTCGATGAACTGGTTCGGCGCCTACCGCGTCGTGCTCGGCGTGACCCTGATCGTGTTGCTGTCGACGGGCGTGATCTCGGCTACCTGACGCCCCCGCCCGCCGCGCCGGACTCCGCGCGCTGTGCGGCCCCGCGGGGCCGGTGCCTATGGTTGTGGGATGACCGTGATCCTTCTCCGGCACGGCCGTTCGACGGCGAACACCTCGGGGGTGCTCGCCGGTCGCAGCGCCGGCGTCCATCTCGACGACCGCGGGCGCGCCCAGGCCGATGATCTGGTTCGACGCCTCGGCGACCATCTCGGCTCCATCCGGGCGGTGGCACGTTCGCCGCTGGACCGATGTGCCGAGACGGTCGCGCCGCTGCTGGCCGCGCTGGGCGCGGACGGGCAGGCCCCGCCCGAGATCGTGGTCGACGACCTCGCGGAGGTCGACTACGGCGGGTGGACCGGGCGGTCGATCTCCGAACTGCTCAAGGAACCGCTGTGGAAGGTCGTGCAGCAACAACCGTCGGCCGCGGTGTTCCCGGACGGGGAGGGGCTGGCCGACGTCCAGGCGCGGGCGGTGCGCGCGATCCGTGAACTGGACCGGATCCACGGCGGGCCCGACGGTTCCGGGGTGTGGATCGCCTGCTCGCACGGCGACGTGATCAAGGCGATCATCGCCGACGCCATGGGCACCCACCTGGACGCCTTCCAACGCATCGTCGTCGAACCGGCGTCGATCAGCGTGATCAGGTACGCCTCGTCGCGGCCGTACGTGCACACCGTGAACACGACCGAGACGCTGTCCATACCGAAGCCCCCGCCGCCGGCACAGGACGGGCAGCGCCCGGCCGACGACGCGGTCGTCGGCGGGGACACCGGGGCGGATGTCACGCCGTCGGCGAACGGCGCCGCGACGATCCCGGCGACATCGGGATAATGAACCAGACGACGAAGGAGGTGTGATGTCTCGAGCCATCCATGTGTTCCGCAGCCCGGACCGCTTCGTGGCGGGCACGATCGGGCAGCCCGGCGACCGTACGTTCTACCTCCAGGCGGTCCACGAGGCCCGCATCATCAGCGTGATGCTCGAGAAGCAGCAGGTCCAGATCCTGGCGGATCGGATCGGTGCGCTGCTCGACGAGATCCACCGCCGCTTCGGCACGCCGATCCCGCCGGAGACCGACCGGGTCGGCGACCTGAGCCCGCTGGTGATGCCCGTCGACGCCGAGTTCCGCGTCGGCACGATGGGTCTGGGGTGGGACGCGGAGTCCGAGGCCGTGGTGGTCGAGTTGCTCGCCATCACCGAGGGGGAGTTCGACGAGAGTGTCGTTCTCGACGACACCGACGAGGGTCCGGACGCCGTGCGCGTCTTCCTCACCACCGCCGCCGCCCGCGAGTTCGCCGCACGGTCGTCGAAGGTGATCTCGGCCGGCCGGCAGCCGTGCCCGCTGTGCAGCGAACCGCTCGATCCCGAGGGGCACCTGTGTATCCGGACCAACGGCTACAAGCGGGACGCGGAGTTGAGCAAATCCCTCGACTTCATCGATCCCGAGGTCTTCAACAGCCTTGCCGCACAGAGCGACCCGGGTCTGACGGCCGACGAGGAACCGTTCGACCAGGCGGGGGACGCACCCCAGCCCGGTGATCCGGACGAACCCGATGAGCCCGGTGACACCGGCCCCTCCGCACGTGACTGACGAGCCCGCGGTCGACCACGTCCTCCGCGAAGGCGAACTCACGATCCTCGGCCGGATTCCCTCGGCCAGCAACGCGACCCTCGTGTGCGACGCGGTGCTCGACGGCCGGACGTCGGTGCGCTGTGTCTACAAGCCGGTCCGCGGCGAGGTCCCGCTGTGGGACTTCCCCGACGGCACCCTCGCCGGGCGAGAGGTGGCGTCCTATCTGATCTCCGAGGCACTGGGCTGGGACACGATTCCCACGACGGTGCACCGCGACGGCCCGCTCGGGCCGGGGATGGTGCAGCGCTGGGTCGAGACACCCGACAACACCGACCATCCGATCCCGGAGACCGAGCCGCGGATCGACCTCGTCGACCTCTGCCCGGTCGGGGCCGTGCCCGCCGGGTACCTCGCCGTGCTCCAGGCCTACGACCCGTACGGCGACCCCGTCGTCCTGGTACACGCCGACGACCCGCGGCTGCAGCGGATGTCGGTGCTCGACGTCATCCTCAACAACGCCGACCGCAAGGGCGGACACGTGCTCGAGGGTCTGGACGGTGTCGTCTACGGGATCGACCACGGCATCTGCCTGCACGGCGAGGACAAACTGCGGACAGTGCTGTGGGGTTGGGCGGGGGAGCCGGTGCCCGGGCACCTCGTCGCCGACGTCGCCGAACTCGCCGAGCGGCTCGAGACCGACGGGTCGACGCTGCGCACGCAGCTCGCCGAGCACATCACCGCCGACGAGATCGAGTCGCTGGCGATCCGGGCGATCGTGGTCGCCGAGAGCGCGACCATGCCTCATCCGCCGGGTCATCGGCCGATACCGTGGCCGCCGTTCTGAGGGAGTCCGGCGCACTCGGCACGAGGGGACCGAACTGCTCGCCCCCGAACGCGATACACGGCCGGCGGGCAATACAGTGGACGCATGCAGTCGTGGCCCGATCTCGAACTCCCCGCCGTTCCGGGTAGTGGACCCGCCCTCCGTCTCTATGACAGCGCCGATCGCGCGGTCCGACCCGTCGCACCCGGCGCCACCGCGACCATGTACGTCTGCGGTATCACCCCCTACGACGCCACCCACCTGGGGCACGCGGCCACCTACGTGACCTTCGACCAGGTCAATCGGGTGCTGCGCGATCAAGGCCACGAGGTCCACTACGTCCAGAACGTGACCGACGTCGACGACCCGCTGTTCGAGCGGGCGGACCGCGACGGCGTCGACTGGCGCGACCTCGGGGCCCGGGAGACGCAGCTGTTCCGCGACGACATGACCGCCCTGCGGGTCCTGCCGCCGCGCGACTACATCGGCGCGGTCGAGTCGGTCGACGAGGTCGTCGAGGTCGTCGACAAGCTGCTCGCCTCCGGCGCCGCCTACACCGTCGACGACGCCGAGTTCCCGGATGTGTACTTCCGTACCGACGCCACCGAACAGTTCGGCTACGAGTCGGGGTACGACCGCGAGACCATGGCGCGGTTCTTCGCCGAACGCGGCGGCGACCCCGATCGTCCCGGCAAGCGCGACCCGCTCGACGCCCTGCTGTGGCGTGCCGTGCGGCCCGGCGAGCCGTCGTGGGACTCACCGTTCGGTCCGGGCCGGCCGGGCTGGCACATCGAGTGTTCGGCGATCGCGTTGAACCGCCTCGGCATCGAGTTCGACATCCAGGGCGGCGGCAACGATCTCATCTACCCGCACCACGAGTATTCGGCCGCCCACGGCGAGGCCCTCACCGGTTCACGGCGGTTCGCCCGGCACTACGTGCACACCGGGATGGTCGGCCTCGACGGCGAGAAGATGTCCAAGAGCCGCGGCAACCTGGTGTTCGTCTCGGTGCTGCGTCGCGACGGGGTGGACCCGGCGGCGATCCGCCTCGCCCTGCTCGCCGACCACTACCGAGGTGACCGGATGTGGACCGCGGAGGTCCTCGACACGGCCGTCGAACGCCTCGCCCGGTGGCGGACGGCGCTCGGCGCGAGCACCGGTCCCGACGCCGAGCCGGTCATCGCCCGCATCCGCCAGCACCTCGCCGACGATCTCGACACCCCGAAAGCGCTTGCCGCAGTCGACGGTTGGTGCGCGGACGTGCGCACCGGCATCGGTTCGTCGACGACGGCGCCGGCCGCGCTCGCCGACGCGGTCGACGCCCTGCTGGGAATTCCGCTCGTCCCCGGCGCCTGAGCGGCGTCGTCCCACACCGAGATGTCGGCTCGCCGGCGTCTGGGTAGAGTGCTGACGTGGCGCGCGTGCAAGAGATCCGACCCGAGACCGACGCCGGGGTGTACACCGTCGTCACCCGGACGTCGACCTACCTGCTGGATTTCACCGAGATGACGCTTCTCCGGGCTCCCGGGGTCGGTGGCACCGACAACGAGGACTGGACGGTCAGCCGGCTCCGGCGTGACTCCGAGGACATCCCGCTGCTCGGCGTGAAGTCGTGCCGCCTGGGCGAATCCGCACAGTTCTGGGTGCGGGCCGCCGACGACCCGGACGTCCGCACGTGGCGGATCACCACCCCCGTGGTCTCGATCGAGAAGATCGGCTGACGCCCGGTCGCTCGATTCAGGACCCGAACGGCCCCTGGCCGCGGCGCTTGAGGTAGCGCTCGAACTCGGCGGCGAGTGCGTCGCCGTCGATCTTCGCCATCACCTCGTCCGGATCGACCTCGGCGTCCCCGCGCTCCTCGAGCCCGCGCACGTAGTCGGCGATCTCCTCGTCGTCCTCGGTCATCTCGGTGACCGCGCGTTCCCATTCCTCGGCCTGCTCGGGGAGCGTGCCGAGCGGTACCTCGATGTCGAGGACCTCCTCGACGCGGGTCAGCAGCGCCACCGTCGCCTTCGGGTTCGGCGGCGTCGACACATAGTGGGGGACCGCCGCCCAGAACGACACGGCCGGCAGGCCCGCCTGGACGAAGAGGTCCTGCAGGACCCCGGTGATGCCGGTCGGGCCCTCGTAGCGGCTCTCGGCGAGGTTGTACCGGGCCGCGGACTCGCTGCTGTAGGCCGCGCCGGTGACCGGCACCGGCCGGGTGTGCGGGGTGTCGGCGAGCAGCGCGCCCAGCATCACCGTGGTCTCGACCCCGAGCTCCTGCGCGAGGTCGACGATCTCGGCGCAGAACGCCCGCCACCGCATGTTCGGTTCGATGCCGCGGACCAGCACGATGTCGCGGTCGGCGCCGCGCGGGCTGCAGTACGAGATGGAGGTGGTCGGCCAGTCGATCCGGCGCGTGACACCGTCGATCTGATTCACAGTGGGGCGATTGACCTGGAAGTCGTAGTATTCATCGGAGTCGATGTCGGCGAGGGGTCGGGCGTCCCATTCGAGTGCCAGGTGCTCGACAGCGCTGCTGGCGGCGTCCCCGGCGTCGTTCCACCCCTCGAAGGCCGCGAGCAGAATGGGTCTGCGCAGCTGGGGAAGGTTCGACGTCTGCTCAGCGTTCACCGATCCAGCCTACGACCGAACACGCAGAGAGGGCGAACTACGCTGTCAACCATGTCCCCTGATTTCTCCGGAACCGATCCTCGCGATTTCGACACGACCTTCCTGTCGTCGATGTCGCGCCGGGTGCTGATCGGCGACGGGGCGATGGGCACCATGCTGCAGGCCGCGGATCTGACGCTCGACGACTTCCGTGGCCTCGAGGGTTGCAACGAGATCCTCAACGACACCCGGCCCGACGTCCTCGAGGGCATCCATCGTGCCTATTTCGAGGCCGGCGCCGATGCCGTCGAGACCAACACCTTCGGTTGCAACCTCTCGAATCTCGGCGATTACGACATCGCCGACCGCATCCGGGAGCTGTCGTACAAGGGCACGGCCATCGCGCGCGGCGTCGCCGACGAGATGGGTCCCTCGACCGACGGCACCGCCCGGTTCGTCCTCGGATCGATCGGGCCGGGCACCAAGCTGCCCAGCCTCGGCCACACCACCTATGCGGCCATCCGCGACGCCTACCTCGAGTGCGTGATCGGCATGCTCGAGGGCGGCGCCGACGCGGTCCTGATCGAGACCTCCCAGGACCTGCTGCAGGTCAAATCGGCAGTGGTCGCCGCGCACCGCGCGATGGAGCGGGTGGGTCGCAGGATCCCGATCATCTCCCACGTCACGGTCGAGACGACCGGCACGATGCTCCTCGGTTCGGAGATCGGGGCCGCACTGACGGCGCTGGAACCCCTCGGCATCGACCTCATCGGCCTCAACTGCGCCACCGGTCCGGCGGAGATGAGCGAGCATCTGCGATACCTGTCCAAGCACGCCCGCATCCCGGTGTCGGTCATGCCGAACGCCGGTCTGCCGGTCCTGGGCGCCAACGGTGCCGAGTACCCGCTGACACCCGAGGAACTGGCGCAGGCCATGGCGCAGTTCGTCGGCGAGTTCGGACTGGAGTTCGTCGGCGGCTGCTGCGGGACGACGCCCGAACACATCCGGCAGGTCGCGGCGGCGGTCGCCGAGGTGACCCCGGCGACCCGCACCCCGGAGCACGAGTCGGAGACGTCGTCGCTCTACTCCGCGGTGCCCTTCGACCAGGACGCCAGCTTCCTGGTCATCGGTGAGCGCACGAACACCAACGGCTCCAAGGCTTTCCGCGAGGCGATGATCGCCGAGGACTACCAGAAGTGCCTCGACATCGCGAAGGACCAGACCCGCGACGGCGCGCACATGCTCGACCTCAACGTCGACTACGTCGGCCGCGACGGTGCCGCCGACATGACCGCCCTCGCCAGCCGGTTCGCGACCTCGTCGACGCTGCCGATCATGCTCGACTCCACCGAGCCGGAGGTCATCCGTGCAGGTCTGGAGTCCCTGGGCGGGCGTTGCGCGGTGAACTCGGTGAACTACGAGGACGGCGACGGACCGGACTCCCGGTTCACCAAGATCATGCAGCTCGTCGTCGAACACGGCGCGGCGGTCGTCGCGCTGACCATCGACGAAGAGGGGCAGGCGCGCACCGCCGACTGGAAGGTCCGGGTGGCCGAGCGGCTGATCGCCGACATCACCGGCAACTGGGGCCTCGCCGAAGAGGACATCATCCTCGACACGCTGACCTTCCCGATCTCGACGGGTCAGGAGGAGGTCCGGCGCGACGGCATCGAGACCATCGAGGCCATCCGCCGCTTGCACGAGGCCCACCCCGACGTGCACTTCACACTGGGCATCTCGAACATCTCGTTCGGCCTCAATCCCGCTGCGCGACAGGTGCTCAACTCGGTCTTCCTGCACGAGTGCGTGCAGGCCGGCCTCGACACGGCCATCGTGCACGCGTCGAAGATCCTGCCGATGGCCCGGATCCCGGAGGAGCACCGCGAGGTCGCCCTCGATCTCGTCTACGACCGTCGTCGCGAGGGTTACGACCCGCTGCAGAAGTTGATGGAGCTCTTCGAAGGTGTCTCCGCGGCCTCGGCGCGCGAGTCGCGGGCCCAGGAACTGGCGAAGCTGCCGCTGTTCGAGCGGCTGGAGCGCCGGATCGTCGACGGCGAGCGCAACGGGCTCACCGACGATCTCGACGAGGCGATGACCCAGGTGCCGCCGCTGTCGATCATCAACGACACTCTGCTGTCGGGGATGAAGACCGTCGGCGAGCTCTTCGGTTCGGGTCAGATGCAGCTGCCGTTCGTGCTGCAGTCCGCCGAGGTGATGAAAACCGCGGTGGCGCATCTCGAGCCGCACATGGAGGCCACCGGCGAGGACGGCAAGGGCCGCATCGTGCTCGCCACCGTCAAGGGCGACGTGCACGACATCGGCAAGAACCTGGTCGACATCATCCTGTCCAACAACGGCTACGAGGTCGTCAACATCGGCATCAAGCAGCCGATCGCGACCATTCTCGACGTCGCGGCGGACAAGCGGGCCGACGTCATCGGCATGTCCGGGCTGCTGGTGAAGTCGACCGTGGTGATGAAGGAGAACCTCGAGGAGATCAACTCCCGCGGTCTCGCCGACGAGTACCCGGTGCTGCTCGGCGGCGCCGCGCTCACCCGCTCCTACGTCGAGAACGACCTCTCCGAGACCTACGAGGGCGACGTGCATTATGCGCGTGATGCTTTCGAGGGTCTGCGCCTGATGGACGACATCATGGCGACGAAGCGCGGCGGGGGGCCCGATCCGGACAGCGCCGAGGCGAAGGCGGCGGCGGAGAAGGCCGCCGAACGCAAGGCCCGGCACGACCGGTCGAAGCGCATCGCCGCGAAACGCAAGGCCGCCGAGGAGCCCGTGGAGGTGCCGGCCCGCTCGGATGTGGCCGCCGACAACGAGATCCCGACGCCGCCGTTCTGGGGCTCGCGGATCGTCAAGGGCGTCCCGATCGCGGATTACATGCAGCTCCTCGACGAGCGCGCGCTGTTCCTGGGCCAGTGGGGTCTTCGCGGCGCCCGTGGTGGTGACGGACCGTCGTATGAGGAGCTCGTCGAGACCGAGGGCCGGCCGCGCCTGCGCCACTGGATCGATCGCCTGTCGACCGAGAACATCCTGCAGCACGCCGCGGTCGTCTACGGGTACTTCCCGGCGGTCAGCGACGGCGACACCGTCCACGTGCTCACCGAGCCGGAACCGGATGCGCCGGTGCGGTTCAGCTTCACGTTCCCGCGTCAGCAGCGGTCGCGGTTCCTGTGCATCGCGGACTTCATCCGGTCGCGCGACGACGCGAAGGCCGCGGGCAAGGTCGACGTGCTGCCCTTCCAGCTCGTCACCATGGGTCAGCCGATCGCCGACTTCGCCAACACGCTGTTCGCCGAGGACGCCTACCGCGACTATCTCGAGGTGCACGGCATCGGCGTCCAGCTGACCGAGGCGCTCGCCGAGTACTGGCATCAGCGCGTGCGCAGCGAGCTGACGTTCGGCGACCGCACGATGGACAGCGAGGACCCGGAGAACGCGCAGGGCTTCTTCGATCTCGAGTACCGCGGCGCGCGTTTCTCGTTCGGCTACGGGGCCTGCCCCGACCTCGAGGATCGGGCCAAGATGATCGAGCTGCTCGAGCCCGGTCGGATCGGTGTCGAGCTGTCGGAGGAGTTGCAGCTGCATCCCGAGCAGTCGACCGATGCGTTCGTGCTGCACCATCCGGAGGCGAAGTACTTCAACACCTGAGGTACGTCCGCGGCCGATCGAGGGACGGGGGACAGGCGATGACGGTTCTGGAGCGGACCGAGGGGCCGGTGCGGATCATCGGGATCGACCGGCCGGATCGGCGCAATGCCGTCGACCGGGCGACGGCCGACGCGCTGGCGGATGCGTTCCGCCGGTTCGACGCCGACGACTCGGTGTCCGTCGCGGTGCTCTACGGCGAGGGCGGGACGTTCTGTGCCGGGGCCGATCTCAAGGCGATCTCGGACGGCGTCCCGAACCGGGTGGCGCCCGACGGCGACGGGCCGATGGGTCCGACGCGGATGACGTTGTCGAAACCGGTGATCGCGGCGATCTCGGGGCACGCCGTGGCCGGCGGACTGGAGCTGGCGCTGTGGGCGGACCTCCGTGTCGCCGACGACGACGCCGTCTTCGGGGTGTTCTGTCGCCGTTGGGGCGTCCCGCTGATCGACGGCGGCACCGTCCGTCTGCCGCGCCTGATCGGCGAGAGCCGGGCCATGGATCTCGTGCTGACCGGCCGGGCGGTCCCGGCGGAGGAGGCGTTGTCGATCGGGCTCGCCAATCGCGTCGTACCGTCGGGGACGTCGCTGCCGGCCGCGATCACCCTGGCCACCGAGATCGCCGGGTTTCCGCAGACCTGCATGCGCGAGGACCGGCTGTCGGTCCTCGAACAGGACGGCCTGGACACCGATGCGGCGATCGGCAACGAGTTGCGGCACGGCATGGTCTCCCTGGCGACCGACACACTCGCCGGGGCAACCCGATTCGCCGGGGGAGCGGGCCGGCACGGTGAGGGCGTCGGCAGCTAGAGGTCCAGTACCTCGGTCAGCTGCGGCACGATCTGCTTCTTGCGGGACACGACGCCCTTGCCGAAGGCGTGGCCGTCGGCGACGGTGACCCCCAGTGCCTGCTCGACGGCCGTAACGGGTTCGCCGACCACCAGGAGGTCCGAGTCGCAGGCGATCACGTCGGTGATCAGCAGGAGGTAGAGGTCGTAGCCTGCGGCGTCCTTCTCGGCGGTCATCGCGGCGAAGAACTCGTCGCGGCGGTCGAGCACCTCGGCGGAATCGACCGTGGTGAGCTGTGAGACCCGCACCGTCTTCGGTCCCATCGCGAAGCTCTTGGAGTCCCGGCCGATGATCGTCGACGCCGGCTCGTCGCCGAGGGCCGTGCCCGCGCGGAGCAGTGCGTCACCGTACTCGTCGGCGTCGACGCCGGCGATCGCGGCGAGCTCCGCGGCGGCCGCGCGGTCGGCGTCGGTGCAGGTCGGCGAGTTGAACAGGAGGGTGTCGGAGATGATCGCCGAGAGCATGATCCCCGCCTCGGCGCGCGGGATGTCGACCCCGTTCTCCGCATACATGCGGGTGAGGATCGTGCACGTGCACCCGACGGGCTCGACCCGGACGTAGAGCGGCGCCGCGGTCTCGAAGTTGGCGATCCGATGGTGGTCGATGACCTTCAGCACGGTGACGTCGGTGATGTCGGCGACGCTCTGCTGCCGTTCGTTGTGGTCGACGAGCATCACGTCCGACGGAGCCGCGGTCTCGATCACGCGGGGCGCGTCGAGGCCGAAATGCTCGAGCGCAAAGGCGGTTTCGAGACTCGGCCGGCCCAGGGCGACGGCCTCGACGTCACTGCCCAGCGCGGCTTCGAGGGAGGCGAGGCCGATCGCGGCCCCGATGGCATCGGTGTCGGGGTTGCGGTGTCCGATGACCAGGATCTTCGACATGGCGACTCAGCTTTCGCTCGACGTTGCTGAATCCCAGCCTACGGTGGCGCTACATCGTGAACCCCCGGAACACGGCTCCATCTCGACGATCATTGCCGGGCGATAGTTGTAAATATACAATCGTTGTATGTCTACAACTGATGGCACGATCGGCGCACACTCGCAGACCGCGACCGACGTGTGGTTCACGATGAACAGTCTGGTCCGCGATCAGGCCAAGCAATCGCGCGACCGCATCAGCGAAGTCATCGACATCCCCTTCAGCCGGTTCCGGGCACTCCGCCGCGTCGCGGTACGGCCGATGACCCAGCGGGACCTCGCCGAACGGATGGGCGTCGACGCATCGGCGATGAGCGGCATCGTCAACGATCTCGTCATCCGCGGGCTCGTGACCAGGGAGCCCGACGCCGACGACGGCCGATTCAAACGCGTCACGATCACCGACGTCGGACGTCGTGTGGTGGACGAGGTGGCCGCGAACCCGGCCACGGCCCCCGGCATGTTCGCCGCGCTCGACGAGGAACAGCTCCGTCAGCTCGCGGACCTGCTCGGCCTCCTCCGCGAGGCGGCCGAGTCGTGAACGCTGCACGTGCAGCGTTGCGCGCCCGCTCGGCCGACGGCGTCCTCACGCGTAGGGATCGGCTCGTCATCCTCGCCACCTGCTGTCTCAGTCTCTTCATCGTCGGCCTGGACGTCTCCGCGGTGAACGTCGCACTGCCGTCGATCAGCTCGGACCTGGGTGCGACGCCTGCACAGCTGCAATGGGTCCTCGACTCGTACGCGCTGGTGATCGCCAGCCTGCTGATCTTCGGTGGATCACTCGGAGATCGTCTGGGCCGCAAGAGGGTCTTCCAGGTGGGTCTGGTGACCTTCGGTGTCGCCTCCGTGCTGTGCTCGCTGGCGCCCACACCCGAGGCGCTCATCGGGGCGCGCATGCTGCAAGCCGTCGGCGGGGCGATGCTCAACCCGGTCGCGCTGTCGATCGTCACCAACGTCTTCGTCGATCCACGAGAACGCGCCCAGGCAATCGGATTGTGGGGCACCGCATTCGGCATGAGCCTGGCATTCGGGCCGGTCGTCGGTGGCGCGCTCGTCACCGGAATCGGTTGGGAGGCGATCTTCTGGCTCAATGTCCCGGTCTGCGTGCTCGCCGTCGCTCTGACGATGCGTTTCGTCCCGGAGTCCAAGGCCGACCGAGCCCGTCGGGCGGACCCGGTCGGCCAGGTCCTGATCCTGACCTTCCTCGCCACCCTCACCTTCGCCATCATCGAGGGGCGTCCCCTGGGCTGGACGTCCCCGGCCGTGGTCGCGTGTTTCGTCGTCTCCGCCGGTGCGCTCGTCGCGCTGATCGCCTACGAGAGTCGCCGCACGGAACCACTTCTCGACCCGCGGTTCTTCCGAAGCGCGCCGTTCTCGAGCTCGGTGGCGTGTGCGGTCCTCGCTTTCGCCGCCACCGGTGGCTTCCTGTTTCTCAACACGCTGTATCTACAGGAGGTTCGCGGGATGTCGCCGCTGAGCGCCGGACTCATGATGTTGCCGATGGCGGCGGCTTCGGTGGTCTGCGCACCGATCGCCGGTCGGCTCGTGGGCGACCGGGGAGCCCGGACGCCGATGGTGATCGGGGGAATGGCGATGGTGGCGGGCGCACTGATGCTCACCGGCCTGGGCAACGACACCGCTCTCGTCTACGTCGGTGCGTCGTACCTGGTCTTCGGACTGGGTTTCGGGTTCCTCAACGCACCGATCACCAACGGTGCGGTGTCCGGGATGCCGCGCACACAAGCGGGGCTGGCGTCGGCGATGGCCTCCACCGGTCGACAGGTCGGCACTGCCCTCGGCGTCGCGGTGTTCGGAGCGGTGGCATTCGCCGGGATCGAGGGGGCGGTCGCCGACGATCTCGCCGCGGCCGCGCGCCCGGTGTGGCTGATCATGGCCCTGTGTGGTGTCGCAGTCCTCGTTCTCGCCGTCGTCTCGACCGGTGCGTGGGCTCGTGGCACCGCCGCCCGTACCCGGGAACGGATCGAGTCCACGTCGGGGACCTGGGCGCCCTGACCGTCACTGTCGGACAGCGTCGGACTCGGTGGTCGCCGGCGTCACGATCGTGTGCGAGTCCCACCAGTCCGCGATTCGCTGCGCGACGGGGTCGGGCGTGCGGACCCATCCGATGTGAGTGGTGGTCCCGCCCGCCGGGCAGTGCGCGTCGTCGTAGCGCCAGTGGGTGATCGCCTCCGCCGCGAACGCGGCGTCGAACGCCGAGGCCGCACGGTCGGTGACGACCTCGTCGTCGTGTAGCCGGATCGACAACACCGGCACCGCGATTCGGGAGTCGAGTGGGAACGGCGCCCGCCCGGTCAGCACCATGCGTGCCCACTCCCGCATCAGCGTGCGTGGCGTCGGACCGCCGAAGCCGCGTCGTGGCCACCGGCCGGTGATCCCCGCGATCGGGGCGACCGACGCGGCCAGTGCGGCGAGCGGGACCCCGCGCACGCCGTAGTGGCGACAGTGGGGGACCGACGCGCCGATCGCCACGATCCCGTCGGGGGCATCCTCCTCCCACCGGGCCACCATGGCGGCCAGTTGCGCACCCAGGCTGTGACCGAGCACGAGAACCCTCGTCTCGGTGTCGTCCGCCCGGACCGCGGCCACGGCGTCGGCCAGATCAGCCGCCTCGTCGGCATAGGACCAGTCGGACCGTCGAGATGGTGGGTCGCTGCCCTCCTCGATCCCGCGGCGCGGGACGATCCGGGCGTCGAATCCGCTCCTCGTCAGCGCCTCGGTCAGGCGACGGTACACACGCGCGGGCACTCCCATCGCCGGCGCGACGAGCACCGTCGTGTGCAGTGCGGAAACCGGGTGGCTCTCGATGCGGGTCATGTCCCCAACCTCTCGCACCCGGTGCCGCCGGCACCACTACCTACCAGGTAGTCGTTTCAGGGTGCGGTCGAATGGATACGAACCAGCGATGACCGACGCCGACTCGAAGGGAGCGACACATGTCGGACGTGAGTGATTTCTCGGAGACCTGCCGACGCGTGGCCGACGCCGCGATGAAAGCCGGTGTACGGATTGCGGTCGCGGAGTCGCTGACCGGTGGGAATCTCGCGACGGAGCTGAGCAAAGCGCCCAATGCCGGGACGTGGTTCCGCGGAGGCGTCGTCGCATACCACAAGGACGTGAAGTACAGCCTGCTCGAGGTGCCCGAGGGGCCGGTGGTGAGCGAGACGGCGGCGCGCGCAATGGTGGCGACGACCGCGCGCCTCTTCGACGCCGACCTGGTCGTCGCGGTGACCGGCGAAGCCGGGCCCGAACCGGATGAGGCGGCGCCGGGCACGGTGTGGTTCGGACTGGATCACCGAGGACGGGTCAGCGCGTCCCGGGAGGTGTTCGACGGCGAACCCGAGGAAGTGTTGGCCAAGACCATCGGCCACTCGCTGGAGCTGATCGAGTCCTGCTTGAAGTCCTGATGTCCCGGACTTGGTGGCCGATACCCGCGAGGTAGTCGTGGCGGCACCGTCCGGGACCTAGCATGGCCCTCATGACGGTCGAGGTGGGGAGCATGCTGCGGCAGTGGCGCTCTCGTCGCTCGCTGAGTCAGCTGGACCTCGCCTACGAGGTGGGTGTGTCGCCACGCCACCTCAGCTTCGTCGAGACCGGTCGGTCCCGGCCGAGTCCTGCACTCCTCGAGGCCCTGTCCGAGCGGCTCGATGTGCCTCTGCGGGAGCGCAACTCGCTCCTCCTCGCGGCAGGGCACGCGCCTCGATACAGCGAGGAACCGCTCGATGCGGACACCATGGTGCGTGTACGGTCGTCCGTCCAGCGGTTGCTCGACGCCCACAACCCGAACATGGGCGTGGCCCTCGATCGCGCCTGGAACGTCGTCCTGGCCAACGACACCGCGCTCACGCTCCTGGAGATGCTGCCCCGCGAACTGCACTCGGTCCCGGTCAACCTGTTCCGGGTCTCGTTGCATCCGGACGGCTTCGCACAACGGACGCACAACTTCGACGACTGGGCGACCTACCTCCTCGACCTGCTCCGGCGGATGGCGCGGATCACCGGCGACCCCCGCCTCGCCGATCTCGAACGGGAGGTGTCGGCGTATCCGTCCGTCGCCGACCTCGACGGTCGCCTGGCGCGCGACCGTGCCGGCCCTCCGGACAAGACGGAGTTGCTGGTGCCCTTCCAACTCGAACTCGGCGATCAGGTCCTGTCCTTCTTCAGCACCCTCACCACGTTCGGTTCGCCGCGCGATGTCACTCTCGACGAGCTGACCATCGAGCTGTTCTACCCCGCCGACGAGCCCACCGAGCAGTGGGTTGCGATGATGCAGGGGTGACAGACACCGCCTCCGCCCGCACGTCCACCACCTCGATGACGCCCTCGGGGACTCGTTTGCCCGCCGCGGTCCTGTGGGACATGGACGGCACGCTGCTCGACTCCGAACCGATCTGGGATGTCGCGATGGCCGAGCTGGCCGCGCGGCACGGCCTCGTCATGTCGCCGGAACTCCGCGAATCCACCCTCGGGAACTCGCTGCCCGACGCGCTGGCGAAGGTGCACGACGCGGCTGGTCTGTCCGCCGCGGACCGCGATCCCGATGCCGACGGACGCTGGACCCTCGACCGGGTCGCCGAACTGTTCGCCGACGACCTGCCGTGGCGTCCCGGCGCACCCGAAGCGCTGGACCTGGTGGCCGCGGCGGGGATCCCGATGGTGCTCGTGACGAACACCGTTCGGGAGCTCACCGAGGTGGCCCTCGAGACCATCGGGCGAGAACGCTTCACCACGACGGTCTGCGGCGACGAGGTCGCCGTGGGCAAACCGGCTCCCGACCCCTACGTGCGCGCCGCAGAGCTCCTCGGTGTCCCGACAGCCGACTGCCTGGCCGTCGAGGACTCGCCGACCGGTGCCGCGGCGGCGTCGGCGGCCGGTTGTCCGACGCTCGTCGTCGAGTCCGCAGCACCGGTCGAGCCGGGTCGGCTGCGAGTCTTCCGGACCTCCCTCGTCGGGCTGGACCTCGACGATGTCGCCGACGCATGGACCGGCGGTCTCGCGCGCATCTCGACATGCAAAAATGAGGAATCGTGAAGACTTTCGAGGAGCTGTTCGCCGAACTCAGCGACAAGGCGCAGACCCGTCCCGAGGGTTCGGGTACCGTCGCCGCCCTCGACTCCGGTGTGCACACGCTGGGCAAGAAGATCATCGAAGAGGCCGGTGAGGTCTGGCTCGCCGCCGAACACGAGTCCGACGAGTCGCTCGGCGAGGAGATCTCGCAACTCGTCTACTGGCTGCAGGTGATGATGATCAAGCGGGGACTGACGCTGCCGGACGTGTACCGACATCTGTGACCGGCTGACCCGGTCCAGATCGATCCCGCACGACCCCACTGTCACCGCGCCCGACGGGCGCGACCCCCACGAAAAGGACATCGAGATGCTGCGAGTGGCCGTACCCAACAAGGGTGCGCTCTCCGAATCCGCGTCGGCCATCCTCTCCGAGGCCGGATACCGCCGCCGGACCGACGCCAAGGACCTGACGGTCCTCGACAACAACAACGACGTCGAGTTCTTCTTCCTCCGCCCCAAGGACATCGCGATCTACGTCGCATCCGGCCGCCTGGATCTGGGCATCACCGGGCGCGACCTCGCCCGGGACTCGGGCGCCGAGGTCTCCGAGCAGCTGGCGATGGGCTTCGGCTCGTCGACCTTCCGCTACGCGGCGCCCGCCGACCAGCAGTGGAGCGTGGCCGATCTCGCGGGCAAACGCATCGCCACGTCCTACCCGAACCTCGTGCGTGCAGATCTGGCCGGACACGGCATCACCGCCGACATCATCCGGCTCGACGGTGCGGTCGAGATCTCGATCCAACTCGGTGTCGCCGACGCGATCGCCGATGTCGTCGGCTCCGGCCGCACGCTGCGTCAGCACGATCTGGCCGCGTTCGGGGAGTCGCTGTGCGATTCCGAGGCGGTGCTGATCTCCCGTCGCGACGCCGACCTCACCAAGGCCGAACGCCAGTTCGTCGCCCGGGTGCAGGGCGTCGTGTTCGGACAGCAGTACGTGATGATCGACTACGACTGCCCCCGTTCACTTCTCGACCGGGCATCGCTGCTCACCCCGGGTCTCGAGTCGCCGACCGTGGCACCGATGGCCGACCCGGACTGGGTCGCCGTCCGCGCGATGGTGCCCCGCAAGGATCACCAGAACCTGATGGACGAGCTGTCCGAGCTGGGCGCGAAGGCAATCCTGGCGACCGACATCCGCTCCTGCCGGTTCTAGCCCTTGCTCCCTGAGGTGCGAGGAGCGCAAGCGACGAGCCACGAAGGTTTGGCGACGCATCTCACCAGAACCCTTCGAGACGGCCTCCGCAGGCTCCGGCCTCCTCAGGGGGCAGTGGGTGGCTACGGCACCGCGCTGAGCATCACCGTTTGGGCCGACCGGCCGATGTGCCCGGAGGCGTCGTAGAGGTCGGCGAAGGTGCTGCCGAATCCGTCCGGGCCGGTGATCATGTGGGCGTCGATGCCGACCCACGGTCCGCTCGGGACGCGCGTCAGGTGCACGGTGGTGTCGGTGTTCATCCAGGTCCACCGATTCGGCCGAAGCCGGGTTCCCAGCCCGTTGGCGACGTCGATGACGGTGAACATCGACTCGAGGTCCGCGATCTTCTCGTCGGCGACGAGCGGGATCGCCGGCCGTAGCCACACCGCGGGAGTCGTCCCGTTGCGTCCCTCGACCCGGATCGACTCGACGGTCCCGATGAATCCCAGCGTGCCCCAGTCGACCGCCTCGCCGCTGTCGTCGGAGAAACCGATCAACGCCTTCGACTCGTCCGGTTCGGGGGTCAGGGGAGCGGGACCGTCGGCGATCTCGGCGGTGTCGGCGACGCGCAGACGCCAACCCACCGATCGTGCGGCGGCGCGGAACGTCCCGTCGGCCTGCTGAACCTGCAGTTCGGTCTCCACGAGGCTGATCTGGCGGCCGGGTCGTACGACCCGGGCGGACACCCGGTTGACGCCCAACCCCACCGGGCCGAGGATCTCGGTGGTCACCCTCGTGAAGTGCTGGGCCGGGTCGGGCTCGCACCGCAGCAGCGACCGCATCAGGAGGGCCGACGGGGGACCGCCGTGCTGCATGGTCGGCGACCACACGCTCAGCGTGGCGTCGGTCGGGCGGAAGTACTCGAAGTCGTGCTCGGAGTCAGACCTCGCAGCATCCGACGGGGCGTCGATGGGTTCGTAGTACGAGTTCTCCACCCGGCCACTCTATGACCATCGACATAGTCGTCCGGTGCGGGGGCACGCCGACGGGCTGCCGGCGTGGGATCAGGCCGCGAATCCCGGCGGCGGGCCCGGGTACGGCGGGACCTCACCGCCGAACTCGGGACAGCGGGCGTGGTGCTCGCAGAACTTGCACAGCCAGGACTTCTTCGGTCGGAAATCGCCGGACGTCACGGCCGCGCGGATCGCCTGCCAGATCGCGCGCAGGGTGCGCTCGAAGCGGAGCAGTTCGTCGTGATCCGGGCGATAGATCAGCTGCTGCCCGTCGGAGAGGTACATCAGTTGCAGGCGGGCCGGCACCACCCCGCGGGTGCGCAGGATCGCGAGCGCATAGAACTTCATCTGGAACAGCGCCTTGGCCTCGTAGGCCTCGCCCGGGGATCGTCCGGTCTTGTAGTCGACGACCCGGATCTCGCCGGTCGGCGCGACGTCGATGCGATCGATGAAGCCGCGCATCAGCATGTCTTCGGCGTCGATCTCGACGTGTTCCTCCACCGCGTCGGCGTCGAACGCGGTGGGGTTCTCCATCGTGTAGTAGGTGGCGATCAGCTTGTACGCGTCGGCGAGGAAGGCCTCCTGCCCGCCCTCGCCGATCACCTTCGCCAGGTCCGGGTCGCCCTCGCACAGCGCGGCCCAGGCGCCCTCGACCAGGAGCTCGGCGGAGTCCTGGGTGCGGAGTTCGGCCGGGAGGTCGAACAGGTTCTCCAGCGCCGCGTGCACCACGGTGCCCCGGGTCTGCGCGGCCGTGGGTGTCTCCGGGAATCGGTCGATCGCGCGGTACCGATAGAGCAGGGGGCACTGCTTGAAGTCCGCGGCGCGGGACGGGGACAGCGCCAGCGGCCGCCCGACGATGCCGCGCCCACCGGTGCCCTGGGAATCCGGGCCGGGCACCCCGGCTGGGGTCGTGCTGGTCGAGGTGTCCCCGACACCGGTCATCGTGCTCACCCTTCGCAGGGTAGGCGCCGGCCCCGACAGGCCGACGCCCCGACACTCGGGTCGCACGGGACCGCGTCTCCGACCGCGCGACGGGTGACACGAGGCGGGTCGGACCCACCTGGTCGGGTAACGTCCACACGGCCCACGAACCGCTGCGCGCAGGCGCGCGGGTTCGGATCGTTCACGAGAGGAAGCACCAGTGCCCACCACCGGACCGTTCGCCATCGGCGACCGGGTTCAGCTGACCGATGCCAAGGGGCGCAAGTTCACGGTGCTGCTCGACGAGGGAAAGCAGTTCCACACCCACCGCGGGGCGATCTCCCACGACGATCTGATCGGCTCGCCCGAAGGCAGCATCGTCTCCGCGACCAGCGGGACCCAATATCTCGCGTTGCGGCCGCTGCTGGTCGACTACGTGCTGTCGATGCCGCGCGGAGCCCAGGTCATCTACCCCAAGGACGCGGCGCAGATCGTGCTCGAGGGCGACATCTTCCCGGGTGCGCGGGTGCTCGAGGCCGGTGCCGGGTCGGGTGCGCTGACGTGTTCGCTGCTGCGGGCGGTCGGTGCCGACGGCGAGGTCGTCTCCTACGAGATCCGGGATGACCACGCCGAGTACGCGACCCGCAACGTCGAGACCTTCTTCGGCGGACGCCCGGACAACTGGCACCTGACGGTCGACGACCTGGCCAACGTGGATTCCGACGAACGGTTCGACCGGGTCATCCTGGACATGCTCGCGCCGTGGGAACCCCTCGACGTGGTCCGCACGGTGTTGAAACCAGGCGGGGTCTTGACGGTGTACGTGGCAACCGTCACCCAGCTGTCCCGGGTGATGGAGGCCCTGCGCGAACAGGAGTGCTGGACCGAGCCCCGGGCCTGGGAGACTCTGCTGCGCGAGTGGAGTGCGGTGGGCCTCGCGGTGCGGCCCGAACACAAAATGCAAGGCCACACCGCCTTTCTGATCACCGCCCGGCGGCTGGCCGACGGGACCACCACGTTGCGCCCGCAGCGTCGACCCAGCAAGGGCTGACCCCGTCCGAGGTCGCGGTGAAACATCGCGAATACGTTGCGAAGACGCACATTTAACACACCGTCAACACCGGCGATTGCGCGGCAGACGGCGATTCCGCGTCGCGGCCGGTAGCGTAGGGATACGGCGCGAGCATTCCGATCGAGGGATCGGGTGATTGCCGGCGAGAGGAGTCAGCAATGACCGAATCTGACCGCCACGACGCACTGGGGGACCGCGGGGTTCCCGAGAGCGCCAGTGCATCCGACGAGGGCTTCGTCCCCGCCTACACTCCGCCCCCGCCGCGGAGCGGCTCCGAGTCGCCGCTGTCGCGGAGCGGCTCGGACTCGTCTGCGCGCGGCGCAGCCGGCCGGCCGGCCGGGGACCTCCAGGAGCGAGTGGACAGTCTCACCGCACGCAACGCGAAGCTACTCGACACTCTCAAGGAAGCCCGACAGCAACTCATCGCCCTGCGCGAGGAGGTCGACCGGCTCGGTCAGCCGCCGAGCGGCTACGGCGTACTGCTGGACGTGCATCCAGACGCCACCGTCGACGTGTTCACCTCCGGCCGCAAGATGCGGCTCACCTGTTCGCCGAACATCGACACCGAGACGCTGACCAAGGGCCAGACCCTGCGCCTGAACGAGGCGCTGACCATCGTCGAGGCCTGCGAGTTCGACACCGTCGGCGAGATCAGCACGCTGCGCGAGGTGCTCGGCGACGGCAAGCGCGCCCTGGTCGTCGGCCACGCCGACGAGGAGCGGGTGGTCTGGCTGGCCGAGCCGCTGCTCGGCGAGGTCGACGGAGAGGATGGCCTGCGCCGCAAGCTGCGTCCCGGTGACTCGCTGCTCATCGACACCAAGGCCGGTTTCGCCTTCGAGCGCGTGCCCAAGGCCGAGGTCGAGGATCTCGTTCTCGAAGAGGTGCCCGACGTCGGATACGAGGACATCGGTGGTCTGGGTCGCCAGATCGAGCAGATCCGCGACGCCGTCGAACTGCCGTTCCTGCACAAGGACCTGTTCCGCGACTACCAGCTGCGTCCGCCGAAGGGTGTGCTGCTCTACGGTCCGCCCGGGTGTGGCAAGACGCTCATCGCCAAGGCCGTGGCCAACTCCCTGGCGAAGAAGATCGCGCAGGTGCGCGGCGACGACGCCAAGGAGGCGAAGTCGTACTTCCTCAACATCAAGGGCCCCGAACTGCTCAACAAGTTCGTCGGTGAGACCGAACGCCACATCCGGCTGATCTTCCAGCGGGCGCGTGAGAAGGCCTCCGAGGGCACTCCGGTCATCGTCTTCTTCGACGAGATGGACTCGATCTTCCGCACGCGCGGGTCGGGTGTCTCCTCCGATGTGGAAACGACCGTCGTCCCGCAGCTGCTCAGCGAGATCGACGGCGTCGAGGGTCTCGAGAACGTCATCGTGATCGGTGCGTCGAACCGCGAGGACATGATCGACCCGGCCATCCTGCGCCCGGGCCGTCTCGACGTGAAGATCAAGATCGAGCGTCCCGACGCCGAGTCGGCGATCGACATCTTCTCCAAGTACCTCACCGAGGAGCTGCCCATCCACGCCGACGACATCGGCGAGTTCGGCGGTGACCGGACGGCCTGCGTCAACGCGATGATCGAGAAGGTCGTCGAGCGAATGTACGCCGAGAGCGAGGACAACCGGTTCCTCGAGGTGACGTACGCCAACGGCGACAAAGAGATCATGTACTTCAAGGACTTCAACTCCGGCGCGATGATCCAGAACGTCGTCGACCGGGCCAAGAAGTACGCGATCAAGTCGCAACTCGACACGGGTGCACCGGGTCTGCGCGTCCAGCATCTCTTCGATTCGATCCTCGACGAGTTCGCAGAGAACGAGGACCTGCCCAACACGACCAACCCCGACGACTGGGCCCGGATCTCGGGCAAGAAGGGTGAGCGGATCGTCTACATCCGCACGCTGGTCACGGGCAAGAGCGCGGGCGCGAGCCGGGCCATCGACACCGAGACCAACACAGGTCAGTACCTGTAGCGACAGACGACTCCGCCGAGCAGACAGCCGACTCCCACGGGGTCGGCTGTCTGCTCGACAGAACGGCGTGAACAGCCTCTTCACGCACTAGAGTTGTCGGCGATGAACAGCACATCGATGACGCGTGGACGGGTGATCGTCGACGGTGGGGCACCGCACCCACTGGGCGGGTCCCGCCGCGTCACCCTGGGCCGGGAACCCGACAACGACATCGTGATCAACCATCCGATGGTGTCGCGTCGACATCTCGCCATCGAGTGGCGCGGGGCGGCCTGGTGTCTGGTGGACATCGGCAGCACGAACGGCTTCTTCGTCAACGGTCAGCGGATGGCCGAGTTCATGGTGCCGGGCTCGATGCAGGTGCGCCTCGGAGACGTGAACACCGGTCCGGTGGTCGATCTCGTGGTCGACGTGCCCGTACCCGGTGGGCGGGCCCCCTCGAGTGGGCCCCATCCGGGCTTGCCGTCCCGGCCGGTTCCGCCGGGCTCGCGCCCGACGCCCTCGGGTCAGCCGCCGTCGGGTCCGCGCTCGGCGGGTTTCCCGGGGACCGGGGTGCCGGCTTCCGGCCAGATGCCGGCGCGCGCACCCGGCTATTACGATCGCGCCGGGAGCGCGCGGCAATTCGGTGGCCTGGATCCGATGCCGCAGGAAGTGCTGAACGCGCCGCATCTACAGGCGCTGCAGCAGAACGTGTCCGCGGTGTACCGGTTGCCCGGGGCGCCGACTCCGCCGGAGCGCGAGTCGATCTCACTGCGCGGCGTCCAGCGCATCGGACGCACCCCCGACAACGACATCGTGGTCAGCGACGTGCTCGCGTCTCGGCACCACGCCCAGGTGTCGAGCCGCGGGTCCGCCCTCGTGATCGAGGATCTCGGCAGCGTCAACGGGACCTTCGTCAACGGCCGGCGGGTGTCGAGCGCGCCCCTGACCGACGGTGACGTCGTCACGATCGGCAACAGCGACTTCGTGGTGTCCGGCGGCACCCTGATGCGCGGGCAGGAAAGTGCCGCGGTCGCCGACGGCCTGCACGTCCACGGGGTGAGCCTCGTCGTCGACGGCGGCAAGCGCCTGCTGGCCGATGTCGACTTCAGCGCCAGTCCCGGCACGTTGACCGCGGTGATCGGTCCCTCGGGCGCGGGCAAGTCGACGGTGTCGAAGATCGCGGCCGGACTCAATTCCCCGACAAGCGGTCTGGTCACCTTCGAGAGCCGCAACGTCCATGCCGAGTACGACGCGCTGCGCACCCGCATCGGGATGGTGCCGCAGAAAGACGTGCTGCACCACAAGCTCACGCTCCGGCAGGCGTTGCGTTACGCCGCCGAGCTGCGTCTGCCGCCCGACCTCTCGAAGGCCGACCGGGACCGGGTCATCGACGGGGTGCTCAGCGAACTCCAGCTGACCGAACACGTCGACACCCGGGTGGAGAAGTTGTCCGGCGGCCAGCAGAAGCGGGCGTCGGTGGCGATGGAGTTGCTGACCGGCCCGTCGCTGCTGATCCTCGACGAGCCGACCTCCGGTCTCGATCCCGCGCTCGATCGTCAGGTGATGGCAACACTCCGGCGGCTCGCCGACGCCGGACGCGTCGTTCTCGTGGTCACCCACTCACTGACCTACCTGTCCATGTGCGACCAGGTGCTGCTGCTCGCACCCGGCGGCAAGACCTCGTTCTGCGGCCCACCCGCGCAGGTGCAGGGCGAGATGGGAACTTCCGACTGGGCCGAGATCTTCGCCTTCGTCGCCGACCAGCCGGACACGGCGCACATGCGGTATCTGGACCGGCATCGCCGTGCACCGAATCCGCCACCGCCGCAGCGTCCGCCGGGGCCGCCGATCCCGGTGCCGCACACGAGTTTCACCCGCCAGTCGTCGACCATCGCCCGACGGCAGGTGCGGCTGATCTTCGCCGACGTCGGGTACCTGGTCTTCCTCGTGCTGCTGCCCGTGGTGCTGGGGTTGCTCACCCTGGTGATCCCGGGTTCGAGCGGATTCGCGCGTCTCGAGGTGATCCCCAACGCGCCGCCGCCGAAGGACGGTGCGGAGGCGATCCAGATCCTGGTCGTGCTGGTCGTCGGCGCCGCGTTCATGGGAGCCGCGCTGACCGTGCGCGATCTGGTCGGTGAGCGCGACATCTTCGAACGTGAGCGTGCCGTCGGATTGCGCCCAGGCGCATACCTCTTCGCGAAGATCGCCGTGTTCTTCGTCGCCGCCGTGCTGCAGACGATAATCATGGTCGGCATCACCTTCGCCGGCCGTGGGCTGCCCGACTTCGGCGGCCCGATCCTGCCGCCGCCGCTCGCGTTGCTCGTCGCGGTGTCCGTGCTGGCCTGTGTGAGCACCCTCGTCGGACTCGCCATCTCCTCGGCGGTCAAGTCCAACGAGCAGGTCATGCCGCCACTGGTCATCGTCGTCATGGTCCAGCTGGTGTTCTGCGGCGGTCTGTTCAAGCTCGACGGCATCGGACTCGAGCAGCTGTCGTGGATCTTCCCGTCGTTCTGGGGTTACGTGGCCGCAGCCGGCAGCGTCGACCTGTACACCATCAACGTCGCCGCCCCGCAGCGGATCACGCTGTGGGAGACCTCGGTCGCGCACACCGCGCTGGCCTACGGCGTGCTCGCGGTGATCAGCGCCCTCCTGCTCGCCTTCACCTATTCGCGTCTGCGACTCAAGAAGCGCTGACGAGACCCACCGCCGGGCTCAAACCAGGGGGGGCGGCTGACTCACGCGTCTCGCAGGATCGCGCTGAGCACTTCTCGTTCGTCGTCCAACCGATCGGGGAGCGGCGCACGGCTGCGGGATGCCGGTTCCACCCGGACGTCTTCTAGTCGACGCTGCCGACCGCGGTGCCGGATCGAGGCACCCTGGGCGGCGAGCACATTCGTCACCCAGTCCGACCCGGCGCCGTAGTTGAGGACCACCCAGAACCCCTCACCCGACACGATGGCCATGACCGGTGTCCGGTAGCGACGTCCGCTGCGACGGCCCACGTGCTCGACGACCGCCATCCCCGGCACGCGCCCGGCCCAGAGCAGCACGATCGGGTTGGTCACGTGCTTGTTGAGCACCGCGACCAGCCGCATGCGTCGCGCACCGAGCATCGAGGCGATCTGCGACGCCGTCCTCGCGACCGTCGACGACACGGACATCCGGCCCTCCCGTCACTGGCAACGTTCGACCAGTGTGGCGCGGCGAGGGCGGCGACGGCATCCGGGAAGACCCTGAAATCGTGAGCTCACCCGGTCGTCGTCGGGAACCGCACGAAGCCGAGTTCGGACTCGGACGACAGCTGCGGATGACGCGGCAGAACCCGGACGGTGTAACCGAGATGGCCGGACGCCGACGGCGGCACGAGTGCGGTGAACACCACCCGGTCCGACGCGTCGCGGTCGGCTCCGGGCGTCATGGCGGTGAACGTCGGATCGAGGATGTCGCCGTCATCGCCGACCCTGCCGAGCACGACCTGTACCGTCACCGACTCGGGAGCCAGGTCGCCGAGTCCGACATGAGCCGTGACGTGCAGACCATCCGCGCGCCTCTCGTCCTCGACACCGGCGACGAGGACCGAGGACCACCCCGTCTCCAATGCCCGGCGGTAGGCCGCGAGGTCGCGTGCCCCCGCGTTGGAGTCGGCGCACGCGGACTCGTAGGACCGGGCGGCCGGGCAGTAGAGCTCGGTGGTGTAGTCGCGGACCATTCGTGACGCCAACACCCGTGGCCCGAGTCGGGTGAGTGTGTGCCGCATCATCTCCACCCACCGGCGGGGTACACCGTCGCCGTCGCGGCGGTAGAACAGCGGGATCACCGTCTCCTCCAAGAGCGTGTACAACGCCTGCGCCTCGAGATCGTCGCGGCGGTGCTCGTCGGCGATCCCCTCCGCCGACGGGATGGCCCAGCCGTTCTCGCCGTCGGCCATCTCGTCCCACCAGCCGTCGAGGATCGACAGGTTGAGTCCGCCGTTGAGCGCCGACTTCATCCCCGACGTCCCGCAGGCCTCCATCGGCCGTACCGGATTGTTCAGCCACACATCACAACCCGCGTAGATCGCGCGCGCCATCGAGATGTCGTAGTCGGGGAGGAACACGATCCGGTCGCGCAGTTCCGGGTCCTCGGTGAACTGCACGACCTGCTGGATCAGCGACTTGCCGCCGTCGTCGGCGGGATGCGCCTTGCCCGCGATGACGAGCTGTACCGGACGATCGGGGTCGGTGAGGATGGCGCGCATGCGCTCGGGATCGCGGAGCATCAGGGTGAGGCGCTTGTAGGTCGCCGCGCGCCGCGCGAATCCGATCGTCAGCACACGCGGGTCGAACAGGTCGGCGGTCCAGCCCAGTTCGGCGTGGGTGAAGCCCCGTTCGAGGCCGCTCGCGAGCGCACGGCGGCGCACCTCGCCGACGAGCCTCGAGCGCAACTCCTCGTGTGTACGCCAGATGGTGTCATCGGACAGGCCCGCGTACACCTCAGGCGCGGAATCCTCGTCCCCGCCGGCGAAGTCGCGCCACTCCGGGGCCACCCAGGTCGGTCCGTGCACACCGTTGGTGACCGCCCCGATGGGGACGTCGGCGGCGTCGAACCCCGGCCAGAGGTCGGCGAACATCTCGCGACTCACCTCGCCGTGCAGTTGCGAGACCCCGTTGCTGCGCTGTCCGAGCCGAAAGCCCATGTGTGCCATGTTGAACACCCCGGGGTCCGCCTCGTCGCCGAGTTCGGCGACCGTCGCCGCGCTCAGCCCCGGCAGCAGCCGGGACCGACCGTCCGCGTCGGCGTCGAGGTATCGGGCGACGAGGTCGGCGGGGAACCGGTCGATACCGGCCGGGACCGGGGTGTGGGTCGTGAACACGTTCGACGCCCGGACCACCGCCTCCGCGGTGTCGAAGTCGAGCCCGCCGGCCACGAGTTCCCGGATGCGTTCGACACCGAGGAAGCCCGCGTGTCCCTCGTTCATGTGGAACACCGTCGGCTCGGCTCGGCCGGTGAGCCGCACGTACTCGCGGAGTGCGCGGACACCGCCGATGCCCAGCAGGATCTCCTGCGCGATGCGGTGTTCCTGGTCGCCGCCGTAGAGCCGGTCGGTCACCGCGCGCAGGACGGCGCCGTCGGGCTGGTCGTCGTTGTGGGCGATGTCGGAGTCGAGGAGCAGCAACGGGATTCGCCCCACGGTCGCGATCCACACCTGTGCCGACAACGTGGCGCCACCGGGCATCGCCACCTCGATGATCACCGGGTCGGCGTCGCTGCCCGCGTCCCCGAGAAGCGTGAGCGGGAGTTCGTCGGGATCGTTGACCGGATACCGCTCGATCTGCCAGCCGTCGTGATCGAGGCCCTGGCGGAAGTACCCGGAGCGGTACAGCAATCCGACGCCGATCAGTGGCAGCCCGAGGTCGGAGGCCGCCTTGAGGTGATCGCCGGCGAGGATGCCGAGGCCGCCCGAGTAGATCGGCAGGACCTCGGAGACGCCGAACTCCATGGAGAAGTACGCGATTCCCGGCGGCACCACCCGGTCGGTGCCCGCATCGTCGCGCGCCGGTGATTCCGCCGCGTACCGCTGAAACCACTGCGGGGCGTCGAGATACTGCCGGAGGTCGGCAGACGCGTCGGCCACCCGCGCGACGAAGCCCTCGTCGGAAGCCAGTTCGGTCAGTCGCGTCGGGTCGGCGTCGGCGAGGACCCGCAGCGGGTCGCCGGTCGAGGACCACAGCGCCGGGTCGATCGTCGCGAACAGTTCCTGGGTGGGGAGATGCCACGCCCAACGCAGGTTGGAGGCCAGCGGCGCGAGGTCGGCGATCCGGTCGGGCAGCGGGACTCGAACGGTGAACCGGCGGAATGCTTTCACGGCGTCGACCGTACTCAGCACCTGCGGTGGTTGCGACCGGTGGCAAGTGAACATCTACCCTCGAAGGATGCAGCGAATCATCGGGACCGAGGTCGAGTACGGAATCTCCGCGCCCGGCGACCCGACCGCGAACCCGATCATGACGTCCACCCAGGCCGTTCTCGCCTACGCGGCGGCCGCCGGTGTGCCGCGCGCGAAGCGCACACGCTGGGATTACGAGGTGGAGTCGCCGCTGCGCGATGCTCGTGGCTTCGACCTCGGCCGCGGCTCCGGGCCGGCCCCGATCATCGACGCCGACGAGATCGGCGCGGCCAACATGATCCTCACCAACGGCGCTCGGCTCTACGTCGACCACGCCCATCCCGAGTAC
Source organism: Gordonia sp. ABKF26 (assembly GCF_041103195.1). Taxonomy (NCBI): domain Bacteria; kingdom Bacillati; phylum Actinomycetota; class Actinomycetes; order Mycobacteriales; family Gordoniaceae; genus Gordonia; species Gordonia sp. ABKF26. Next base: position 3,305,457 of record NZ_JBGCVZ010000003.1, on the reverse strand, counting down.
TCCGCGCCCGAGGTCACCGACCCGATGGATGCGGTCATCTGGGACAAGGCAGGCGAGCGCGTGATGGAGGCCGCGGCCCGTCACGTCGCGAGCGTCCCCGGCGCCCCGAAGCTGCAGTTGTACAAGAACAACATCGACGGCAAGGGCGCGTCCTACGGCACCCACGAGAACTACCTCATGGCGCGGGAGACACCGTTCACCGCAGTCATCGCGGGGCTGACCACCTTCTTCGCGTCGCGCCAGGTGATCACCGGCTCGGGACGCGTGGGCATCGGCCAATCCGGCGACGAGGCCGGCTACCAGCTGTCGCAGCGGTCGGACTACATCGAGGTCGAGGTCGGCCTCGAGACCACCCTCAAGCGCGGCATCATCAACACCCGGGACGAACCGCACGCCGACCCCGAGCGTTACCGGCGGCTGCACGTCATCATCGGCGACGCCAACCTCGCCGAGACCTCGACCTACCTCAAGGTCGGGACGACCGCGCTCGTCCTCGATCTCATCGAGGCCGGCGTCGACTTCTCCGACATCGAACTCGCGCGTCCGGTGCAGGCCGTGCACACCATCAGTCACGACCCGTCGCTCACGGCCACGGTCGCCCTGACCAACGGTCGCGAACTGACCGGACTGGCCCTGCAGCGGGAGTACCTGGAGCGCTGCCAGAAGTTCCACGAGCAGGAGCATTCCGACGACGAGCGCGCCGCCCACGTCCTGCAGACCTGGGCGGACGTGCTGGACCGCCTGGAGCGCGATCCGATGGAGTGCGCCGACATCCTCGACTGGCCCGCGAAGCTGCGCATCCTCGAGGGCTTCCGCCAGCGCGAGAACCTGTCGTGGTCGGCGCCCCGTCTGCAGCTCATCGACCTGCAGTACTCCGACGTCCGGCTCGACAAGGGGCTGTACAACCGGCTCGTCGCGCGCGGGTCGATGAAGCGACTGGTCGACGAGAACGACGTACTCGCCGCGATCAGCGAACCGCCCCGCGACACGCGGGCCTATTTCCGTGGCGAGTGCCTGCGCCGGTTCGGCGCCGACGTCGCGGCCGCGAGCTGGGATTCGGTCATCTTCGACCTCGGTGGGGACTCGCTGGTCCGCATCCCGACCCTCGAGCCGCTGCGCGGCACCGCGGCACACGTCGGCAAGCTCCTCGACTCGGTGGACTCGGCCGCCGAACTGGTGGATCAGCTCACCACCTGACATGCCGCGGCGCCCCGCGCCCATCTCCGCGGCGCCCCGCGCCCATCTCGGCCGCGCCCCGCGCCTATCTCCGGCGTGCTTGTGCTTCGTTCCGCCACACTTGTCGCCCCCACAGGTAGTGTGGGAGCACACGATTCCGCAGGGTCGAGACACGAGGGATCACCGTCGCGGCAGCGACACCCGGATTACCGTCGCGGCAGCGACACCGGATGGCTGCCGCGACAGCGACACCCGATCCCGACTCCTCGACCGCGGTAGCCCGCCAAGGGGCGATCGGTTTCAAGGAGGCAGCAGATGGCGCAGGAACAGACCAAGCGTGGTGGCGGCGGCGACGACGAGGGCGTGGGCCCCGATTCCGGCGCCGGGCAAGAGCGTCGCGAGAAGCTGGCCGAGGACACCGACGACCTGCTCGACGAGATCGACGACGTGCTGGAGGAGAACGCCGAGGACTTCGTGCGCGCCTACGTCCAGAAGGGCGGCCAGTGAGCGACAGGTTCGGTTCACTGCCCCCGCTGTCCTCATCCCGTTCCGGTTCCTCGTTCGGCGCCGACATCTCGTCGTTCACCGAGTTCCTCCGGACCCATGCACCCGACCAGCTGCCGCAGGCCCAGGTAGACCGCGTGGGGTCGTTCGCCGGCGGCACCGACGGGGCCGGTGACATCCCGCACGGCACCACGATCGTCGCGGTGTCGTACCCGGGTGGGGTGATCCTCGCGGGCGACCGCCGGGCGACGATGGGCAATCTCATCGCTACGCGGGACGTCAAGAAGGTCTACATCACCGACGAGTACTCGGCGGCCGGTATCGCCGGCACCGCCGGGATCGCGATCGAGATGGTGCGCCTGTTCACCGTCGAACTCGAGCACTACGAGAAGATCGAGGGCGTCCCCCTGACGCTGGACGGCAAGGTCAGCCGTCTGGCGTCGATGGTTCGGGGCAACCTCGGCGCCGCCCTGCAGGGTCTCGCAGCCATCCCGCTGCTCGTCGGCTACGACATCGATCACGACGATCCGACCGAACGCGGACGCATCTTCAGCTTCGACGTCGCGGGCGACCGGCACGAGGAGTTCGGCGGTTACACGGCCATCGGCTCGGGGTCGGTGTTCGCCAAGTCCTCGCTCAAGAAGCTGTACCGGCCCGACCTGACCGCCGACGAGGCGCTCGCGATCGCCGTCGAGTCGCTCTACGACGCCGCCGACGACGACTCGGCCACCGGTGGACCCGATCTGGTCCGCAAGATCTTCCCGATGGCCGCGATCGTCGGAGCCGACGGAGCCCGGGAGGTGGACGCGACCGACATCGAGGCGGCGGCACGCGCCGTCATCGAACGCCGTGGTGCCGAGCACGAGGGGGGTGCCCGATGACATTCCCGTATTACGCCAGCGCCGAGCAGATCATGCGCGATCGCTCCGAGCTCGCCCGCAAGGGCATCGCCCGGGGGCGGAGCGTCGTGATCCTGACCTTCGCCGACGGCGTCCTGTTCGTCGCCGAGAACCCGTCGAACACACTTCGCAAGACCAGCGAGATCTACGACCGGATCGGTTTCGCGGCGGTGGGCAAGTACAACGAGTTCGAGAGCCTGCGCAAGGCCGGCATCCAGATCGCGGACATGCGTGGCTACAGCTACGACCGGGCCGACGTGTCCGGGCTGTCACTGGCCAACACCTACGCCAACGCGCTGGGCAGCGTCTTCACCGAGCAGGCCAAGCCGTTCGAGGTGGAACTCTGCGTCGCCGAGGTCGCCCGCCCGGGCAAACCGAAGCGTTCGCAGCTGTACCGGATCTCCTACGACGGGTCGATCACGGACGAGACCCGCTTCCTCGTGATGGGCGGTGCGACCGAACCGATCGCGGCGGCCCTCAAGGAGAGCTACGAACCCGACATGGAACTCGGCCGCGCCATCGGCGTCGCGGTGACCGCACTGACGGCCCCGGCCGACAGCGGCAACGGGGCCCCGGCCGAACGGCGGGTGCTGGCCGCGGGCGACCTCGAGGTCGCCGTCCTCGACCACAACCGTCCGCGGCGCGCGTTCCGGCGCCTGACGACGTCTGCGGTCGAGGGCCTGCTCCCGACGGTCGCCGGGGCCCAGGCCTCGGATACCCAGGACTCGGATACCCAGGACTCGGATACACAGTCCGGTTCCGACGAAGCCCCTGGTGAGAAGCCGTCTCCCGAACAGTGACGAGAACGCCGCGGGTCGCGGCGACCGGTGCGTGTCGACCGGTCCGCCGCGGTCCGCGCGAGTAGGGTTGGTCAAGTGCAGCGACGAATCATGGGCATCGAGACCGAGTTCGGTGTCACGTGCACCTTCCACGGCCACCGCCGGCTGAGCCCGGACGAGGTCGCGCGCTATCTCTTCCGCCGGGTCGTGTCCTGGGGCCGGTCGTCGAACGTCTTCTTGCAGAACGGCGCCCGCCTCTATCTGGACGTGGGCTCGCACCCCGAATACGCGACGGCGGAGTGCGACAGTCTCATCCAGCTGATCAATCACGACCGGGCCGGCGAGCTCGTTCTCGAGGACCTGCTCGTCGACGCCGAACAGCGCCTCGCCGACGAGGGCATCGGCGGCGACATCTACCTGTTCAAGAACAACACCGACTCGGCAGGCAACTCCTATGGATGCCACGAGAACTACCTCGTCGTCCGGGCGGGGGAGTTCTCCCGCATCTCCGACGTCCTGCTGCCGTTCCTCGTCACGCGCCAGCTGATCTGTGGCGCAGGAAAGGTGCTGCAGACCCCCAAGGCGGCGACCTTCTGCCTGTCGCAGCGCGCCGAGCACATCTGGGAGGGCGTCTCCTCGGCGACCACCCGCTCGCGCCCGATCATCAACACACGCGACGAGCCGCACGCCGACGCCGAGAAGTACCGCAGGCTGCACGTCATCGTCGGTGACTCGAACATGTCCGAGATGACGACCCTCCTCAAGGTCGGCTCGGCGGCACTCGTACTGGAGATGATCGAGGCAGGCGTTGCATTCCGGGACTTCGCGCTCGACAACCCGATCCGCGCGATCCGGGAGGTCAGCCACGACCCGACCGGCCGACGTCCGGTTCGCCTCGCCGGTGGTCGGCAGGCCAGTGCTCTCGACATCCAGCGCGAGTATCACGCCCGCGCCGTCGAACACCTCACCAACCGACGTCCCGACCCCGAGATGGACATGGTCGTGGACCTGTGGGGTCGCATGCTCGATGCCGTGGAGAGCGACGACTTCGCCAAGGTCGACACCGAGGTCGACTGGGTCATCAAGCGCAAGCTCTTCCAGCGCTACCAGGACCGGTACTCGATGGAACTGTCGGATCCGAAGATCGCGCAACTCGATCTGGCCTTCCACGACATCAAACGCGGACGCGGCGTCTTCGACGTCCTGATGCGCAAGGGCCTGGTCGCCCGGGCGACCACGGACGAGGCCATCAAGACCGCGGTCAACGAGCCGCCCCAGACGACCCGCGCCAAGCTCCGTGGCGATTTCATCTCGGCCGCGCAGAAGGCCGGCCGCGACTTCACCGTCGACTGGGTGCACCTCAAACTCAACGACCAGGCTCAGCGGACGGTGTTGTGCAAGGACCCGTTCCGCAGCGTCGACGAGCGCGTCGACCGCCTCATCGCCTCGATGTGAGCACCGGTATACCGGCCGACGCCGCGTGCCTCCGTACGCGGCGAACGGCCACGTTCTAACCTGACTCGGTGGCAACCCCCAAAGTCGAGCGTCTGCTCAACCTCGTCATCTGCCTGCTGTGGACGCGGCAGTACGTCACCGCCGACTACATCCGCCGCAACGTCGCGGGCTACTCGGATGACGGGCAGTCCGACGAGGCGTTCAACCGGATGTTCGAGCGGGACAAGAACGAGTTGCGCGACCTCGGGATCCCGCTCGTCACCGGCCGGTCGCCGATGGCCGCCGGCGCCGAGGGATACCGCATCGACCGCGATTCCTACGAGCTGCCCGAGATCTCCCTGGAGTCCGACGAGGCGGCGGCCATCGCCATGGCCGCCGCGCTGTGGGACACGCCGGAGGTCTCGACGCTGTCCCAGACGGCGATCCTCAAGTTGCGGGCCGCGGGGCTGGATGTCCGTTCCGAGGACGATCTGGGGATCACCACGGGCGGGTCGTCGCGATCACTCGGGTCCGAAGAAGTCATCGCGGGTCTGCTCGCCGCGGTCCAGGACGGGCGTGCCGTCGAGTTCCGGCATCGGTCGTCGGCGGCCGCCGCGCCGACCACGCGGCGCGTCGAACCGTGGGGAGTGGTGTCCCATCGGGGTCGGTGGTACCTCGTCGGGCACGACCGGGATCGCGACGCCACCCGGACCTTCCGGCTGTCGCGCATCGCGGCGGTTTCCGCGGTCGGTGCCGCTGACGCGGTGGTGGTCCCGGCCGGCACCGATCTCCAGCAGATCGTCTCCGCCGCCGTCGATTCCGCGTCCGGGTCCGACGGCCGGACCGCGCGGATCTGGGTGGCGGCCGACCGGGCGTTCGGCCTGCGTCGCGCTGCGACGGTAACCGAGCCCGCCGACTTCGACGGCGAACCCGGCGACATCGTCACCCTCGAGATCCACTCGCTGACCGCGGTTGCCCGCATGGTCCTGAGTGTGGGCCGGGACGCGGTCGTCCTGGATCCGCCGGAGCTGCGCGAACTCGTCGTCGCGAGCCTCGACCGCCTGAGCGGGGTGAGCGCCTGATGGCCGCCGCAGCACCGTCGCGCCTCAACAGGCTGCTGGCGATGGTCCCGTACTTCCAGGCCCGCCGCGGCATCTCGATCGTGCAGGCCGCGGCCGAACTCGGGGTCACCCAGGCACAGCTCACCAAAGATCTCGAGCTGCTCTTCGTCTGCGGGCTGCCCGGGTACTACCCCGATGACCTCATCGAGCTCGAGTTCAGCGAGGGCTTCGTGACGGTCGGCTTCACCGCCGGCATGGACCGGCCGTTGCGGCTGACGACCGTCGAGGCCAGCACGCTCCTCGTCGCATTACGGGCGCTGGTCGAGACGCCGGGTGTCGTCGACGTGGCCGCGGCGCGCCGGGCGATCGCGAAGATCGAGCAGGCGGTGGGTGCGACGGTGCCCGGGGTCGCGGGGGCGTCCGACGCGGCACCCGATCCGTCGGGGGAGAACCCGACGTATTCGACGATCCGCGAGGCCACCAAACAGGCGCGGGCACTGCGACTGCGGTACTACTCGGCCGGGCGCGACAGCGTCACCGACCGGGTGGTCGACCCGATCCGTCTCCAGGTCATGGACCAGCACACCTATCTGGAGGCCTGGTGCCGGATGGCCGAGGGGGTGCGACTGTTCCGGTTCGACCGGGTCGACACCGCGTCGGCCCTGGACGAGCCGAGCCGCCCGCCGGCCGAGGCCGCGGCGTCGAATCAGTCGGTGCTGGTGGCCGAGAACCCCGACCTCCCGGCCGTCGAGATCGAGATCGACGCCGACCATCTGTGGGTTCTCGACTACTACCCGCTCGACCCCGTCGAGAACGTCGAGGACCGACCCGACGCCGACCTGCCCGTTCGCGCCCGACTGGTCTACGGGTCGCCGGAGTGGCTCACCCGCTTCCTGCTCGGATTCGCCGGTGCCGTGCGGGTCGTCGACGAACCGACGGTCGCCGCGGCGGTCGCCGACTCCGCGGCAGCCGCACGCGCGCGCTATCGCTGAGGGTCACCGCCGCTGGGCTGGGGGGATCATCCCGACTGGCCCCTCCCGGCCGGCCGCATGTCGGGTAGCATTGGGCACTGTCTGATCCGATCTGAAGGGTGATCTCATGGGCTTCACGTCATGGTGGCACTGGGCGATCGTCGCCATTGTGCTGCTGATCCTGTTCGGCTCGAAGAAGCTGCCGGACGCCGCCCGAGGTCTGGGACAGTCGCTGCGCATCTTCAAGAGTGAGGTCAAGGAGATGCAGAAGGACGACGACAAGGACTCGCAGGCCACCGCCGACGCGACGCCGGCCGATCCGTCGCGGCGTGAGCTGCCCGCGGGTGACTCCACCCAGCCCACCACGCAGCGCGACGCCGACGTCAAGAAATCGGCTTAGGGGCGCGTCGGAGCATCGCCAGTGCGCTCTCTTCCGATTCCCCGACGACTCGACCCCCGGCAACGTAAGCGAAAGCTCAATCCCGACGGCACCATGTCGTTGGTCGAGCACCTGTACGAGTTGCGCACTCGTATGGTCATCTCGCTGCTCGCCATCATCGTCACCACGATCTTCGGGTTCGTCTGGTACAGCCACGGCTTCCTGGGTATCTCGTCGCTCGGCGACGTGCTGCGCGGACCGTACTGCGATCTGCCCGCGTCGTCGCGCGCGACGTTGACCCCGGACGATTCGTGCCGACTTCTCGCGACCGGACCGTTCGACCAGTTCATGCTTCGTCTGAAGGTCGCGCTGACCGCGGGTGTCGTGCTCGCCTGCCCGGTCTGGATCTATCAGGTCTGGCAGTTCATCACCCCGGGTCTCCACTCCCACGAACGTCGCTACGGCATCATGTTCGTCGCGATGGCGACGACCCTCTTCGTCAGCGGCGCCGTACTGGCCTACCTGGTGGTCGCCAAGGCCTTCGACTTCCTGCTGACCGTGGGCAACGAGGTCCAGGTCACGGCTCTGGCCGGTGACCAGTATTTCGGCTTCATGCTCAACGTGCTCGTGATCTTCGGCGTGAGTTTCGAACTCCCGCTGCTGATCATCGCGCTGAACGTGGTGGGCGTGCTGACGTACGCCCGGCTGAAGAGCTGGCGGCGTGGCCTCATCTTCGCGGTCTTCGTCTTCGCAGCCATCGCGACACCGGGACAGGACCCCTTCACGATGCTGGCCTTGGCGCTCGCGCTCACCGTGCTGCTCGAGTTCGCGATCCAGTTCGCACGCATCGTCGACAAGCGCAAGGCCAAGAAGGCATCGGCCTGGGCCGATCTCTCCGATGACGAGGCCAGCCCGCTGCCGCCGACGAAGCCCATCGCTCCGGCGTCGCCGATCCCGGCTCCCGCGAGTCGTGTCGGCGCCGGTACGAGCCGTGCGTCGGCCCGCGAACGCGCAACCTTCGACGACGTCCTGTGACACAACTCGACTCGTTCACGTCGAGACTCGCTTTCCGGCTCGACGCCTTCCAGCTCCGGGCGTGCGAGGCACTCGAAGGCGGGCACGGCGTGCTGGTGTGCGCGCCGACCGGCGCGGGCAAGACCATCGTCGGCGAGTTCGCCGTGCATCTCGCGCTGGCCGGGGGCACGAAGTGCTTCTACACCACGCCGATCAAGGCCCTCAGCAATCAGAAGTACAACGACCTGGTGGCCGTTCACGGGTCCGAGTCGGTCGGGCTGCTGACCGGCGACAGCTCCATCAACCCGGATGCGCCGGTCGTCGTGATGACGACCGAGGTCGTGCGCAACATGATCTATGCCGAATCGCGGGCGCTGGACGGGCTGTCGCACGTCGTCATGGACGAGGTCCACTTCCTGGCCGATCGGTTCCGCGGGGCCGTGTGGGAAGAGGTGATCCTGCACCTCGAACCGTCGGTGCGGGTGGTGAGTTTGTCGGCGACGGTGAGCAATGCCGAGGAGTTCGGCGACTGGATCCAGACGGTCCGCGGGGACACCTCGGTGATCGTCGACGAGCACCGGCCGGTCCCGCTGTCGCAGCACATGCTCGTCGGCCAGCGGTTGTTCGACCTGTTCGACCCGGCCGACACCGGACCGGCGCGCAAGGCCGGAACGCGCCCGCGGGTCAATCCGGAGCTGAAACGTCAGATCCGGCACCGAATCCTGATGGCCGACGACGAGCGGGAGTCGGCGCGCGGCCGCGGCCGAGGGCGCGGCAGCGGACCCCGCAGGCGGGACGGACGGGGACCGGCATTGTCCCGCCCGAACCTCGTCACGCGACTCGACCGGGAGGCCCTGCTCCCGGCCATCGGCTTCATCTTCTCGCGTGCCGGATGCGACGCCGCCCTGGCGCAGTGTCTGCGGTCGGGTCTCTCGCTCCTCACACCGGCGGAGATCGGTGAGGTCGACGCGATCGTCGACCGCCACCTCACCGAGTTGTCGCCGACCGACCTCGATGTACTGGGGGTGCACGAATGGCGGGAGGGCCTGCGCCGCGGCCTCGCTTCCCACCACGCGGGCATGCTCCCGACATTCCGGCACACCGTCGAAGAACTGTTCGTGCGCGGACTGGTGCGCATGGTGTTCGCCACCGAAACCCTCGCGCTCGGCATCAACATGCCCGCCCGCTCGGTGGTTCTCGAGCGACTCGTCAAGTACAACGGCGAAGCCCACGTCGATCTGACCCCCGGCGAGTTCACGCAGCTGACCGGACGCGCCGGTCGTCGCGGGATCGACGTCGAGGGCCACGCGGTCGTCGTGTGGACACCCGAGGTGGTCCCGGAGGAGGTGGCCGGCCTCGCCGGTGCCCGGACCTTCCCGCTGCGCAGCTCGTTCTCGCCGGAGTACAACATGGCGGTCAACCTGCTCGGGCGGTTGGGCCTCGACGGCGCCCGCGAGCTGCTGCACCGATCGTTCGCGCAGTTCCAGGCCGACCGTTCGGTCGTCGGGCAGGCGCGGAAACTGGACGAGGCGCAGCGGGCGCTCCGTAAACTCGACGGCGAGCTCGCTCGCGCGGCGCAGGCACGCGGTCTGGAACCTGCTGAGGCTCAGTCGGATTCGGAGGACGAGCCCTACGCCGGGTTCCTCGGTTACGTCACCCTGCGCGAAGACATCCGGCGTCGCGAGCGAGATCTCAAGTACCGCAAGCGGGTCGACACGCACGACGCCATCACCGCCGACCTGGCGGCACTCAAACGCGGGCATGTCATCGGCGTTCCGGTCGGCCGGCACCGTGGTCTGGCGGTCATCATCGAACCGGCCACTCAGGCACAGGATCCCAAGCCGCTCGTGCTGACCGAGGACGCCTGGTGCGGACGCGTCGGCACCCGCGACTTCGTCAACCCGCCCGAGGTGCTGGGCAACATGCGGCTGCCGAAGAACGCGGACCGACGCACCGGCCGCGGGCGGCGCGATCTGGCGTCGGCGCTGCGCTCGACCGGCATCGAGATGCCGCGCGGACGCCAGAAGAAGCGCGCCGACGCCGCCGACGACACCGAGCTCGCGCACCTTCGGCGCACCTTGCGCGCGCATCCGGCGCATCAGCTGCCGAACGGCGACGACCTGTTCCGGCTCGCCGAACGCCGTAACCGGCTGGTGCGCGACATCGTCAACGCCGAGCGCAGTATCGGGGAGCGGACGTCGACGCTCGGCGTCACGTTCGATCACATCGTCGGCGTCCTCAGCGAACTGGGATACCTCGAACGCGTCGCCGAATCGACCGAGTCCACCGGCCACACGATGGCCGTGACGGACTCGGGCAAGCTTCTCGGCCGCATCTACAGCGAGAGCGACCTGGTGGTGACCGAGTGCATCCGGGCCGGCGTCTGGGACGACCTCTCCGCGGCCGACCTCGCCGCGGTGGTCGCGGCGCTCGTCTACGAGAGCCGGCGTGACAGTTACAGCGGAGTCGACGCACTGCCGGGCAGCAGCTCGATGCGTGCCGCGATGGCGGCGACGGTGGAGATCTGGTCGCGGGTCACGGCGATCGAGCAGCGTCATCGGGTGAGTCCGACACGCGAACCCGACACCGGATTCTCGGTCGCCGTGGCGACCTGGGCCTCGGGACGCTCGCTCGGGGAGGCTCTGCTCCTGGCGGGTGAACGCGGGCAGCTGCTCTCGCCGGGCGACTTCGTGCGGTGGAACCGGCAGGTCGTGGATCTTCTCGAACAGATCCGGCTCGGGGTGGGGTCGGACACCCGCCTCGGCGGGACGGCGCGGGCAGCGGTCAAAGCGATCCGCCGCGGCGTGGTCGCCGCCGAACTCGGCTGAGCCGCCGCGCACCAGGCTGAGTCGGGAGGCCGGTCCGCGGGTGTCGGTTCACCGGACGACGCGTCCGCGGGGCACGTGCGATGTTTGCTGATAGTCCCAGGCAGCTGAGGTAACGTTCATCCCGCATTCGGTGTCGGCGTGCTCTGCCCCGACATCGCCGCGACGTCACAGTTCGCCGGCACCCGTCAGCGGGTGGACGGCCGAGTGGGAGGGATTCATGACCGACCCGTACAACCCCAATCCGTCTCACCCGAATCCGCAAGCGAACCCGGGCCCTTCCGGCGATCAGTCCGGTACGGACGGCAAGACCGAGATCGTGAACCTTCCCGGCGGCGGGCAGTCCGGCGCGCCGCAGGCGGATCCGACCACCATGGCCCCCAACCCGGCCGCGCAGAACCCGGGTCATGGTCAGCCGCAACCGGATCCGTACCAGCAGAACCCGTACCAGCAGCCTTACGGAGCACCGGGTCAACCACCGTATTCGGGCCCGGCCCAGTCGCAGCCGACGCAGGTGGGCAATCCCGGTCAGTACGGTCAACCGGGCGCACAGCAGCAGTACGGCCAGCCGGCTGCCCAGTACGGGGCACCGGGCCAGTACGGGTCCGGGGCCGGCCAGTACGGGGCGCCCGGGCAGGGTCAGTACGGCCAGCAGCCCTACGGCCAGAATCCGCAGGGCGTTGCGGGACCGAACGCCCAGAACCCCTACGGCCAGAACCAGTACGGCCAGAATCAGTACGGTCAGAATCAGTACGGGGGCGGCGACCAGTTCAGCGGGATGGCGACCGGGAAGTCGAACAAGACCGCCCGGACACTGATGTTCGTCGGCGGCGGTGCGCTGATCCTCATCGCCGCGATCGTGCTGATCACCGCGTTCCTGTTCCCCGGCTGGGCACCGAAGAACCTCGACCAGCAGGCCGCGCAAGACGGTGTGCAGAAGATCCTGACCGAGGACTACCAGGCCAGCGAGGTCTCCGACGTGCAGTGCCCGTCCGGCCAGCGGGTCGAGACCGGTGCGTCGTTCACCTGCTCGGTCACCGTGGGCGGACAGCAACAGCAGGTCACCGTCACGTTCATCGACGACGACGGACGCTACGAGGTCTCGCGCCCCAGCTGATCGAACCTGAGCCGGCTGGCACGTAGAGGCCTCAGCCGGCCTGCGGCCATCCGAGGGCCTTCGCCAACCGCCCGACCGACGCCCCGATGCCGAGTTCCTCGACGAGCTCGGCGAGCGCCGCGGGATCGGCGGGTTCGGCCGGCAGGACGTCCGAGCCGCTGTCGATGGTGTCGGCGTCGGTACGCACCGAGACGACGATGCGTGCCGCCTGCAGGTAGTCGACCGACGCGAGCAGTGACTTCCGGCTCCGGGTGGGCACCGACGACGACGGGTCGGCGGCGGCCGCCTCCAGGGCGTCGAGGCTGCCGTACTCGGTGATCAGCTTCGCCGCGGTCTTCTCACCGATACCGGCCACACCCGGCAACCCGTCCGAGGGGTCACCGCGCAACATCGACATCTCCGCGTAGCCGATCCCGGCGCGGTCGACCGGCACGCCGTACTTCTCGGCAACTTCCACCGGACCCATCATCTCGGCTTTCGCCAACCCTCGGCCGACGTAGAGGACGCGCACCGGTACCGGATCGTCGGCGACCACCTGCAGCAGGTCCCGATCCCCGCTGACGACGATCACCGGATCGTTCGCCTCGTCGTAGGCAAGGGTGCCGATCACATCGTCGGCTTCACATCCGACGGCGCCCGAGGTCGCGATGCCCGCCGCTGCGAGAACGGCCATGATCATGTCGACCTGCGGGGTGAGCGTGTCGGGCACCTCTTCGACGTCGACCTCCCGGCCCTCGACATCGGTGCCCCCGGCCTCGGTGTCACCGTCGGGGACCGCGACGCGATGGGCCTTGTAGGTGGAGATCAGGTCGGTGCGGAACTCCGGGCGCCAGTCGAGGTCCAGACACACCACCAGGCGCGACGGACGTTCGCGCACCACGAGATTGGCGATGGTGTCGACGAAACCGCGGACCGCGTTGACCGGGCGTCCGTCCGGACTCGTCATCTTCTCCGGGAGGGCGAAGAACGATCGGAACCACAGGCTCGCGCCGTCGAGCAGCATCAACGAATCCGTCACCCCCACACTCTGTCATGAGTCGGCGGTAGTGTTCGTCGCATGGCATCTGGGAACGGAGCAGCACGGGTCGCGACATCGGGAGTGGGGGCCGCACCGCTCTTCGGCGCGGAGGTGTACCGGGACCGGGTCCGCCGTGCCGCCGACCTCACCCGCGCCGCAGATCTCGACGCGCTCGTCGTCGCACCCGGACCGGACCTGCGCTATCTGGTGGGATCGCGGGCGGAGACCTTCGAACGGCTCACGGCGCTCGTGATCCCCGCGGCCGGTGACCCGCGACTGGTGATCGCGCGGCTCGAGGTCCCGTCGCTATCGGCCTCGGCGGTGGGCGATCTCGACATCGAGGTGGCCGACTGGGTCGACGGTGACGACGCCCACGCGCTGGCGCTGACCGGGTTGCCGCCGCAGCCGCGCATCGCCGTCTCCGACTCCATGCCCGCCCTGCACGTGATCCCGCTCGCCCGGCACACCGGCGCCACACCGCAATTGGCGACCGACGTCCTACGCGAACTCCGGATGATCAAGGACGCCGCGGAGATCGACGCTCTCCGCCGCGCCGGCGCCGCGATCGACCGCGTGCACGCGCGAATGGGCGACTGGCTGGTCCCCGGACGCACCGAACGGGAGGTCGCCGCCGACATCGCCGCCGCGATCCTCGAGGAGGGGCACACCGAGGCGGCGTTCATCATCGTCGGGTCCGGCCCCAACGGCGCCGATCCCCACCATGAGTTCTCCGACCGGGTCATCGAGCGGTCCGACATCGTCGTGGTCGACATCGGTGGTCCGGTGGAGCCGGGCTACAACTCCGATTCCACGCGCACGTACTGCTTCGACGATCCGCCCGCCGACATCGCCGATGCTTACGCCGCACTGCTCGAGGCGCAACGCGCGGCCGTGGCCGCTGTCCGGCCCGGGGTGACCGCGTCGTCTATCGATGCCGCGGCGCGCGATCTGCTCGCCGAGCGCGGCCTGGCCGAGCGGTTCATCCACCGCACCGGGCACGGCATCGGGCTGTCGGTGCACGAGGAGCCCTACATCGTCGGTGGCAACGACATCCCGCTGCGGGCCGGCATGGCGTTCAGCGTGGAGCCGGGCGTCTACGTCTCCGGCCGATGGGGTGCCCGGATCGAGGACATCGTCGTCGTCACGGAGGATGGCTGCGAGTCCCTCAACAACCGCCCACACGAACTCGTCCGGCTGTAAGTCGCGGCTGGTGTCACGCGACATCGACTCATCTGCACCCTGACCAGCGCGATAGGGGTGTTTGAGCAGTTCGGCACCGACTTCCGACGACGATGGCCGTGCGGTTGAGTCGTGGACTCGTCGTGTGGCCAGGGGTACCGCCTCACCGCTGGTCGAGCCGGCACCGAGCGCAGCCGCCGGGCCGAGCAAGCGACGAAGGAGCGGGTCGAGGTCGAGGAGCCGAGTCGAAGCCACGCGCCACAACCACCCCATTGCTGGTTGAAGACACTGGCGAATGTCGTTTCGGCTGCCGGACTTCGGTCCAGGTCAGTCGGTCGACTTGAGGTTCGTTGGTGTGATGGGTGTCGCTCCGGGTGCAGGTCAGAGGTCGGCGAGAAGCGTCATCAGATGCGCCTCCACGAGCGACGGGCAGGGCATCGGTGGTCCGGGCCGTGGTGGGCGGACGTCGATGACGTGGCTGGTGGTCAGCCATGAGCGGCGCGCGTCGTGGGGGTGTGGCGTCTCGGGGCGTGCTTGATCGCCGGGCTGCGTTGGCGGTCCGTGGATCTCGGCGCGTATGTCGCGTAGGTGTGCGGCGAACTGCCGGGGTATGTCGGGCCGGCGGTTGATGCGTTCGGGGTTGGGTGGCGCGCCGGGTTCGGCGTTCAACCGCCAGAGGCAGCGGCCTTCGTCGGGTCCGGACCGTTCGATGCGGGTGGTGTACTGGCCGGGCTGGTCGCCGACCATCCGGTTGTGCCGCGGGCAGGCCGGGGCGAGGTCGTCGATGTCGGTGAGACCACCCTTGGCCCAATCCTTGTGGGCGTGATGGAGTTCGACCTGGGTGGCGGGTTGATCGCAGCCGGGAGCCGAGCACACCTCGCCGTCGGGGCGGGCGAAGGACACGAGACGTTGTTCGCGGGTGGCCAGACGCTTGCCCCTACCGAAATGCAGCGGCACCGCGGTGGCGTCCTTGAATACTGCCAACCATGGTTGAACGTCGCCGGCCATCGCGATCAGGTCGGGGATGGGCAGCAGGGTGCCGGTGGCGGTGGTCGCGAGCCCGGCTTCACGGATCAGGTCGCCCAGATCGGCTTTGATGATCAGATGGGCGGGCAGGCCGCGGTGCGACTTTCCGAGAATCCCGTCTGAAAAGCCAGCGGTGAGTGCGGCGTCGAGCGCATCGTGATTCGTCTGGGCGAGGGTGCGGCCGTCACGATCGGCTGCGAGCGCGAGCGCGAGGGCGTCGGGGTCGGCGGTGCCGGCGGGTCCGCTGGGTGAGGCGGGGTCGTCGGGGTTGTTGAGTCCGGGTTTGCCCCAGACGGCGAACATCATCGTGAGTCGGGCGGCGAGTTCGGGGGTGAGGGTGCCGGAGATGGTGGCGGTGCCGTCGGCTCGTTGGCGTCCGATCCACAGGTTGCGGCGTCGTTTCTGGTCGGTGTCGTCGGACGGTGTGCCGTCGGGGTCGAGGTGGGCGAGGAGCCGCGCGCCGAGTTGGGTGATGTCGGCGGGGCTGTGGGCTTCGGCGATCTCGGCCATCTGACGCTCGGCAGCGACTTTCACATCATGCTCGACGGCGTGGGGGATCTGGTCGAGGACATCGAGGGCGGCCTGCACGTGTGCAGAGCCAACCGCTCCCGCAGCGAACGCCTCAGCGAGGCAGGGGTGTTCGGGCGGTAGGACCTCGCCGCCGAGGCTGGTGCGGGTGGCGGTGGCGTCCATCTGCTTACGACGCCGCACAGGGTTGGAGACCCGCAGCCGGTGGGTCATGAACTGCATGAGTGTCCTGCAGCCGGACTTGCGGGGTAGGTCACGAGCCTCGACCTGATCGATCTGCCGGTCACCGGCGACGGTCAGTCGTGCGATGGCACGTTCGGTATCGGCTGCCACGTCGGCCAACTCGGTATCGGTACACGGCGACAAGTCCACAGTCTGCAACTCATCGAGGATCGCATGCAGCTCTGTCACCAGCTCGACGGCACGCGTCTTGGGCGCTGCCGAATCGCCTCCGACGGGTGTGGTGTCGGCCATGACGGCCACCTCCCCCGAGACCCGTTGCTACGAATGTACGTTCGAGTGTACACGCGATCGGAGGATCAGGACAGGCGAAAAGTATTGTCTGGCTACTGATCTGACGGCCGCATAGCGCAGTAAGGTTGTCGGTGACGTGTGATAGAGGCGGGAACCCCGTCGACGACATCCACGCCCACGGCGAGCAGAATCCGACCTCACATGCTAGCGGCGCTAGCTGAACAACGACGCGGACCCCAGGATCCGGCTCACACTGATCTCGATCACCACGCGGCGCGGATTCGGCCTGGGTTCCCGGTATCGCTGCGCGTAGCGCTGCTCGGCCTCGCGCACGTGGTCGGGTTCGCGGCGGACCGTCGCGGGTCCCTCCAGGGTCAACCACCGCGGGCCGTCGACATTCGTGACGGCCGCGTAGGCGCCACGCTCGGCGTTGCGGACCTTCTGATTGCCGTCCGAGGTGATGACCCGTGCCAGTCCGGCCTCGGGATCCCACGTGAAGCCGACGGCGACGGCGTGTGGCGTGCCGTCGGCGCGCAGCGTGGTGAGGGTCCCGAGGTGGCGTTCGGTGAGGAACGCGAGCGCATCGGATCCTAGGTCGGCGGCGGTGCGAGGCATGACCCCACGATAGAGGTCGGTCTCGGGGCCGGTGCGATACTGGTGGTCATGTCATCACGCAGCAACGGGGCATCGGCGCGTCCGGACGCCGACCCGGCCGGCACCCTCGTGCTGTTCGGCGGCCGCAGTGAGATCGGCGTGGCCACCGCCGCGCGTCTCGCTCACGGGCGGACCGTCGTGCTGGCGGCTCGTCGCCCCGACGACCTGGCCGACGAGACGGCTCGCCTCCTCGACGCCGGGGCGGTGGCGGTGCACACCGTCGCATTCGACGCGAACGACACCGACTCCCACCCCGCACTCGTCGAGTCACTGGCGCAGCGGTACGGGCCGATCGGGATCGCGATCGTCGCGTTCGGCATCCTGGGGGACCAGGCCCGCGCCGAAACCGATGTGGCACATGCGCTTCAGATCGCCCACACCGACTACTACGCCCACATCAGCGTGCTCACACCGCTCGCGTCCGTCCTGCGCGCTCAGCGCTCAGGCACGATCATCGTCTTCTCGTCGGTCGCGGGTATCCGGGTGCGCCGTGCCAACTACGTCTACGGCTCGACGAAGGCCGGACTCGACGGGTTCGCGAGCGGTCTCGCAGATGCGTTGCACGGCACCGGCGCCCGCCTGCTGTTGGCCCGTCCCGGGTTCGTGGTCGGCGCGATGACCCGCGACCTGATGGAGTCCGGAGTGAAACCCGCACCGCTGTCGCGCAATCCCGAGCAGGTGGCCGACGCGGTGGCGCGCGCCTTCCACAAGGGACGCGGCGAGGTCTGGATCCCGGGTGTGCTCCGCCCCGTGTTCTTCGGGATGCGCCTGCTGCCACGCGCCGTGTGGCGGAGACTTCCCCGATGACGGCCCCGGATACAACTCACGGGTCGCCACCCGCATCCGAGTTCGTCGTGATCGGAATCGGTGCCGATGGTTGGCCCGGACTCGGCGAGACGGTGCGTGACGAGTTGCGTCGTGCGCAGGTGATCTACGGTGCCGCACGACAATTGGCGCTCCTCGACGGCGCTGCATCCGAACTCGGCGCGCAACTGCGACCGTGGCGGTCACCGATGTCGGAACACCTGGCCGAGGTCGTGGCGGGCGCCGGGAGCGCAGCGAGCGGGCCAATCGAGGACGGCACCGCGCACGCGGGCATCGTCCACATCCTGGCCAGCGGCGACCCGATGTTCCACGGGGTCGGCGCCAGCATCATCGGCCGCGTCGGCGCGGACCGGGTGCGGGTGTATCCGGCGGTGTCCAGCGCAAGTCTGGCCTGTGCGCGCCTCGGCTGGGATCTCGCGACCACCCGGATCGTCAGCGCGGTGCGGGCCGAGCCGAGCGTCGTGCTCGGCGAGGTCACCGACGGGGCTCGCGTGCTGATACTGAGCCGCGACGAGACCACCCCCGCGGCCGTTGCGACGCTGCTCGTCGATGCCGGTTTCGGGTCTTCGACGATGACCGTTCTCGAGCAACTCGGTGGCCCTGCCGAACAGATCGCCACCGACACCGCGGAGTCGTGGCGCCGTCGGGCCGGGGACCCGCTGAACATTGTCGCCGTCGACTGCGTTGGGCCCCGCCGGTCCCGCCTCCCCGGCCGGCCGGACGATGCCTATGAGCACGACGGCCAGATCACCAAGTCGACGATTCGCGCCCTGACCGTGTGCGCGCTCGGCCCGGCCGGGGCGCAGACCCTGTGGGACATCGGGTCCGGTTCCGGCAGCGTGGCGATCGAATGGTTGCGTGCCGACGACCGTGGGACGGTCGTCGCCTTCGAACGCGACTCCGAACGTGCTGAGCGGCTGCGCCGCAACGCAGCCCGCCACGGGGTGGCGCACCGGCTCACGGTGCGGGGGCCGGCTCCCGACGAACTCGCCGACGCACCCCGTCCCGACGCGGTCTTCATCGGCGGCGGACTCGACGAGGAGATCCTGTCGCTCGCCTGGGCGGCGCTCGCCGACCGCGGCCGGCTCGTCGTCAACGCGGTGACGGTCGAGAACCAGGCCCTCGTGACCCGGCGGCACGGCGAACTCGGGGGCACGTTGCGCCGACTGTCGGTCGAGACCGTGGCGCCCCTCGGCACGATGAGCACCTGGCGTCCGGCACTGCCGATCGTGCAGTGGGCGGTCGACAAACCGGCGCCGTCGACGCCCGACCCCGGGCCCGAACCCGCGGAGGCAGTCCGATGACCGTCTACTTCATCGGGGCCGGTCCCGGCGCGGCCGACCTCATCACCCTCCGGGGTGCGCGCCTGCTGGGGGAATGCGGCACCTGTGTCTACGCGGGATCGCTGGTGCCGCCGGAACTCCTGGCGCTGTGTCCCGACGGGGTCGAACTCGTCGACACTGCACGGATGCCGTTGCCGGACATCATCGATGTCATCGCCGCCGCCGACGCGCGGGGTCATGACGTGGCGCGCCTGCACTCGGGTGACCTCAGCCTCTACTCGGCGCTGGCCGAGCAGCAGCGCGAA
Organism: Gordonia sp. ABKF26; assembly: GCF_041103195.1. Taxonomy (NCBI): domain Bacteria; kingdom Bacillati; phylum Actinomycetota; class Actinomycetes; order Mycobacteriales; family Gordoniaceae; genus Gordonia; species Gordonia sp. ABKF26. Next base: position 3,286,006 of record NZ_JBGCVZ010000003.1, on the reverse strand, counting down.
CTGACCGCACGCGGTATCGATCACCGGATCGTGCCGGGTGTCCCGGCGTTCGCGGCGGCCGCGGCCGCTCTGGGCACCGAACTGACCGTCCCGGGCGTCGGCCAGAGCCTGTTGATCTCGCGGGTGTCGACACTGTCGACCGACATGCCGCCGGGGGAGGACCTCGCGAGTCTCGCCGCGACCGGGGTGACGCTCGCACTTCATCTCGCGGCACACCGCGCCGAGGAGATCGTGGCGGCGCTCGCCCCGCACTACGGCAGTGAATGTCCTACCGCGACAGTGGCGTTCGCGAGTCGCGCGAACGAGCAGATCGTACGGTGCCCGCTGCGCCGGTTGCCCGAGACACTGGACGCCGCCGACATCCGCAGGACCGCGGTCATCTTCGTCGGTCGTGTGCTGGACCCGGCGAGGTCCGAGGCCACCGACAGCTACCTGTACTCGCACGCGCGCATGACCAAGCTCCGCACCGACCGTGAGTCGACGCGGTGACCGGTCCCGACACAACCGATTCGAGCCCGCCGGATGACGCTCGGCGCATCCTGATCCTGGGCGGGACGGGGGAGGCGCGGGCGTTGGCCTCGGCCCTGAGCGAGTCCGGCATCGAATTCATCAGTTCCCTTGCGGGTCGGGTGAACGACCCCCGTCTGCCGGTCGGCCCGGTGCGCATCGGCGGATTCGGTGGATCCGATGGTCTCCGCGACTGGTTGCAGAGCAACCGGATTCAGGCCGTGGTCGATGCCACCCACCCGTTCGCCGCGACCATCACCCGCAATGCGGCGCGAGCCACGGCCGACGCGGGGCTACCGCTGCTGCGTCTGCGCCGCGATCCGTGGGTGCCCGGCGACTCCGACACCTGGATCCGTGTGCCCGACCTGCCCTCTGCCGCACGAGAAGTGGCCGCCCGGGGCGGGCGGGTCTTCCTGACCACCGGACGTCAGGACGTCGGGGTCTTCGCGGGGATCGAGTCGGCGTGGTTCCTGATCCGGGTCGTCGACGCCCCGACCGGAGCGCTCCCGCCTCACCACGAGGTGGTGCGCTCGCGCGGGCCCTACGACCACGCGTCGGAGTCGAGGCTGTTGCGCGACAACGACATCGACATGCTGGTCACCAAGAACAGCGGCGGGCCGCTGACGTCGGCGAAGCTGGCGGCCGCCGCCGAACTCGGGATCGAGGTCATCATGGTCGACCGGCCCGACGAGCCCGACTCGCCGGTCGTCTCAGAGGTCGGGGCCGCCCGGGACTGGCTCGAGGCGCTGCTCGGCTGACTCGTCGGCAGTCTGATCGGTGGTGTCCACCGGGCGGTGGCTGCGTGGCGTGAACACGAGCGGGCCCGCTGCGCGCTGCACGACCCGGGTCGCCGACGATCCGATGATGATCATCGTGCGCATGTCCACGACGGCAGGGTCGAAGTCCGCGACCGTGGTGATGGTGAGCTGCTGCTCCGGACCGCCGACATCTCGCCCGAGCACCACGACGCGGTCGGGCGACACCGTCTGGGTGAGCGTGTGCTGCAGGGCGCCGACCTGCCAGGTGCGGCTCGCCGACCCCGGGTTGTAGATGGCGATGACCAGATCGGCGCCGAGCGCGGCACGGATGCGTCGTTCGATGACCGACCACGGCTTGAGCCGGTCGGAGAGCGAGATGACCGCGAAGTCGTGTCCGAGGGGCGCGCCGACCGCTGCGGCGACCGCGGTGGCCGCGGTGACGCCGGGCACCACGCGGACGGGCACCTCGTGCCACCGCGGTTGTGCGGCAACCTCGGCGACTGCGGCGGCCATCGCGAACACGCCGGGATCACCGGAGGAGACGACGGCGACACGCGCGCCGCGTCGGGCGAGGTCGAGGGCGAATTCGGCGCGTTCGGCCTCCACCCGGTTGTCGCTGGCATGCACGCGCTGGCCCGGGCGAGGGGTGACGCGCTTGAGGTAGGTGGTGTACCCGACGAGGTCGGTGGCCGTGGCCAGCTCGGTGCGCACCTCCGGGGTGGTCCAGCTGTCGTGGCCCGGGCCGAGCCCGACGACGACGAGCTCACCGGGCACGGGTTCCGGCTCGAACCTCGGATTGTTGCGGCGTCCCGGGACGACGAGGATCGAGAAGTAGGGCACCTCCGCGGGATTCACGTCGGCGGCCGGGAGCACCCGTTCGACCGTCGTGGAGGCCCGCTCGACGTAGAACGCCTCGTCGAGACGCCCGGCCTCGCGGAGCGCGTCGCGCACCCGCTCGAAGGTCCGGCCGAGTTTCATCACGACGATCGCGTCCCCGGAACGGAAACGGAAGAGCAGCTCCGACGTCGACGCCGTACCCGGAACCACCGTGAGGGTCTCCTCGCCCTCGACGAGCGGGACTCCGGTGGCCGCCGCCGCCGCGCTCACCGAGGTCACGCCGGGCACGATCTCGGCGTCGAAGTGCGGCGACAGCCGCTTGTGCATGTGCATGTACGAGCTGTAGAAGAGCGGATCGCCCTCGGCGAGGAGGACGACGTCACGCCCGGCCCGCAGGTGGACCGCGAGGCGTTCGGCGCTCTCGGTGTAGAAGTCGTCGAGTGCGCCCTGGTAGCCGCCGGGGTGGTCAGTCGTCTCGGTGGTGACCGGGTACATCAGACGTTCCTCGGTCTGGCCCTCGCGCAGGTACGGCTCCGCGACCGACCTCGCGATGCTGTTGCCGTGCCGCGCAGAGTGATACGCGATCACATCCGCGGTGGTGATGAGGCGGGCGGCCTTGACCGTCATCAGTTCGCTGTCGCCCGGGCCGAGCCCGATGCCGTAGAGCGTGCCCTGACCCGACGTCTGTCCGGCGGCCGAGCTGTCCGAGTGCATGGGGGCCATCGTCATTCCTTCGGGGTCGCGAGCGCGTTGACCGCGGCCGCGGTGATCGCCGACCCGCCACGCCGGCCCGTGACCGTGATGAACTCGAGGTCGTCGCGCTCGGCCAGGGCCGCGCAGGATTCGACCGCGCCGACGAAACCGACGGGTGCGCCGACGATCGCGGCGGGACGGGGCGCACCGTCGTCGATCATGTCGAGCAGCGCGAACAGTGCGGTCGGCGCGTTGCCGATCGCGACCACCGCACCTTCCAGGCGGGGCAACCAGAACTCCAGTGCGGCAGCGGTTCTCGTGGTCCCCAGCTGCTCGGCAAGAGTCGGGAGAGTGGGTTCGGACAGGTGGCAGAGCACCTCGTTGTCCGCGGGGAGGCGTTTGCGGGTGATGCCGGAGGCCACCATGTTGGCGTCGCAGAGGATCGGGGCGCCGGCCTCCAGCGCGCCGCGCGCGGCGGCCACGACACCGGGCGTCGCGATCACGTCGCGCGTCAGGTCGGTCTGGCCGCATGCATGGATCATCCGGACGACCACGGTCGCGACGTCGGGCGCGAACGCGGAGAGGTCGGACTCGGCGCGGATCGTGGCGAAGGACTGACGGTAGATCGCGGCGCCGTCTCGTAGGTACTCGGTCATGGTGCTGACGAGCCTAACGGCGCCGCCGTTCGTATCCGCCGTCGGGCGTGGCCTCCACCGAGAGGTGGGATTCGGCCGGCGATCCGCAACCACGGGCGCAACCGACCCAGTGCTCGCGTTCGTCGACGGGGTCGCCGGCCTGCACACGGGCCATCAGGTCGTCCCGGACCGGGGCGTGGGCGGACGCGCACCCCGGCGCTCCGACGCAGCAGCTGACGGACGCCCAGGGCGACGCGGCATCGAAGATCAGGCCCATCGGGGCGAGCACGCGGACGACGGTCTCGGCCACGCCCTCGCCGAGATCGCAGAGCAGGATCTCGCGGTCGGGCGTGAACACGATCGGCGCCTGGACCGCCGCGATGAACTCCGCCAGCCGGGCCGGCAACCGACCGAGTTCGACGACCGCGCCGAGCAGGACCGCGCCGTCGTCCTGGTCGAACCAGCCGACGATCGGCTCGCCGGGGGCGCTCGGCGTGGTGTCCGGGTCGTCGTCGATCACCGGGTCGAGACCCGACGCGACGAGGTCGGTGAGTCGACGCCGGGCGTCGGTGTCGAGGTCGCGGACCCGCCACGCGCCGGGCGAGACCTCGCCCAGACCGGCAGCCACCGCGATCAGCGCGCTCACGATGGATTCCGGACCGGTGGCCGACCCGACGGCGACCCCGGCGATGCTGATGTCCGCCGCGAACGGCGTGTCGGCCCGGATCACCGCGCACGCATCCGGGCGTCGGGCGGCGATGTCCCCGCGGCCGTCGTCGATCCCGAACAGGAACCGGCCGGACAAGGAGGCCGCGGCCGGGTCGGCACGCAGCGCGTCGTCGAGGGCCGCGGCGAGCGGACGCGCGTCGGCGACCCCGCCGATACGCCCGGTCAGTGGGCTCAGCTCGATGTTGCGCACCTTGTCGTGGGTGCTGCTCGGCGCGAGCCCGGCCGCGACGACCGCCTCGGCGACGGCCTCGACGTCGGTGATCCCGCGCAGCTGGAGGTTGCCGCGCACCGTCAACTCCAGGTGCCCGTCGGCATGGTCGGCGGCCGCCCGGGCGAGCACCTCAAGCTGATCCGGACGGATCCGCCCGCCCGGCAGCCGGACCCGGGCCAGTGCGCCGTCGGCCGCCGGATGCGTGTCGAAGACCCCTGGGCAACGGTCGGCGGCGGCCCGGGCTGGCTGGTTCATCCCACCAGCCTACGACCGGCGGGTGCGGTGGCCGTAGGCTGAACGCACCGCGAGCGGGCTGAAGCCGGTGCGATTCCGGCGCGGTCGCGCCACTGTGATCGGGGAGCCGGGATCGACCGGCCATCCGGGAGTCAGACCAGTCCCTCGCACTGCACCCGCCACCCACGGCACCGACACGCACCCGGGCGCGACAACCCGGCGAGGAGACACGATGATCCTGCTGCTCTCGACCTCGGACACCGATCTGCTCACGGCCTCGGCGGCCCATGAGGAGAACACACCGTCGGGCAGTGCTCCGACGGAGGCGTCGGTGTCCTACCGCGGCGCAAACCCCTCTCGCATCCTGGTCGAGGACATCCCGCGACTCGCCGCCGACGCCGATCTCATCGTCGTACGCATCCTGGGCGGAGTGCGCGCGTGGGAGGACGGGCTCGCGGCGGTCGAGGCGACCGGCAAGCCCCTGGTCGTGTGCTCCGGCGAGCAGCAGCCCGACCCCGACCTGATGGCGCACTCCACCGTGCCGTCCGGTGTCGCCGCGCAGGCCCACGACTACCTCGCGGCCGGCGGCGTCGCGAACCTCGTGAACCTGCACCACTTCTTGTCCGACACCGTCCTGCTGACCGGCAACGGGTTCGAACTCCCGCAGCAGACGCCCGCGTGGGGTGTGCTGGAACGTTCTTCGGTCGTCGAGGTGCCCGCCGAGCCTTCTCCGCTCCCTGAGGTGCGAGGAGCGCACGCCGAGCCTTCTCCGCTCCCTGAGGTGCGAGGAGCGCAAGCCGCCGGGCCGAGCAAGCGACGAAGGAGCGCGTCGAGGTCGACGAGCCACGAAGGGCCCGACGCCCCCACGATCGCCGTGCTCTACTACCGCGCCCAGCACCTGGCGGGCAACACCCGCTACATCGCCGCGCTCTGCGATGCCATCGAGGCGAAGGGCGCGCGAGCGCTGCCGATCTTCTGTGCGTCGCTGCGGACCGCGCCCGACGACCTCCTCGAATTGCTCGGTACGGCCGACGCGCTCGTGGTCACCGTGCTCGCCGCGGGTGGCGCCACCCCGGCCACCGCATCGGCCGGTGGCGACGACGAGGCGTGGAACATCGAGCGACTCGCCGCGCTCGACGTCCCGATCCTCCAGGGTCTCTGCCTCACCGGTTCCCGTGCGGACTGGGAGGACAGCGACGACGGACTGTCACCGCTCGACGTCGCCACCCAGGTGGCGGTGCCCGAGTTCGACGGTCGGATCATCACCGTGCCGTTCTCCTTCAAGGAATTCGACGACGACGGATTGCCGTGGTACCAGCCGGATCTCGAGCGCTGTGCCCGGGTGGCAGGCATCGCCACCGCGCACGCCCGGTTACGTCGGACACCGGCCGCGGACAAGCGGATCGCGGTCATGCTGTCGGCCTACCCGACCAAGCACGCCCGGATCGGCAACGCCGTCGGACTCGACACCCCGCGCAGCCTCCTGCGCCTGCTCGATGCGATGCGCGCGGCCGGGTACGACATCGGACCGGAGTCCGGTCCGGGATCGGTTCCCGGTCTCGCCGAGGATGATTCGGACAAACTGATCCACGAGATCATCGCCACCGGCGGCCAGGATGCCGACTGGCTCACCGAGGAGACCCTCGCCGCCAACCCGATCCGCCTCTCGGCGGGCGATTACCGAGCGTGGTTCGACACCCTGCCCGAGGGACTGCGTTCGGCGGTCACCGAGCACTGGGGTCCGGCTCCGGGCGACCTGTTCGTCGACCGCACGCAGAACCCCGACGGCGACATCGTCATCGCCGCACTGACCTTCGGCAACACCGCGATCATGGTGCAACCGCCGCGCGGCTTCGGCGAGAACCCGGTCGCGATCTACCACGACCCCGACCTCCCGCCGTCGCATCACTACCTCGCGTCGTACCGGTGGGTTGCCGCGCACGACACCGGCTTCGGCGCCGACGCGATCGTGCACGTCGGCAAGCACGGCAACCTGGAATGGCTGCCCGGCAAGAATCTCGGCATGTCGGCGGACTGCGGCACCGACGCCGCGCTCGGCGACCTCCCGCTCGTCTACCCGTTCCTGGTGAACGATCCGGGGGAGGGGACGCAGGCCAAACGCCGTGCCCATGCGGTCCTTGTCGACCATCTGATCCCGCCGATGGCACGCGCCGAGTCCTACGGCGACATCGCCCGGCTGGAGCAGCTGCTCGACGAGCACGCCAACATCTCCGCGCTCGACCCGGCGAAGCTGCCCGCGATCCGCCAGCAGATCTGGACGCTCCTCACCGCGGCGAAGATGGATTCCGACCTCGGTCTGACCGAACGGCCCGACGAAGAGGTCTTCGACGACATGCTGCTGCACGTCGACGGCTGGCTCTGCGAGATCAAGGACGTCCAGATCCGCGACGGCCTGCACGTCCTCGGCGAGCCCCCGCGCGACGACGCCGAGGTCGACCTGGTCCTCGCCATGCTGCGCGCCCGCCAACTCTGGGGCGGCACATCGGCTCTGCCCGGCCTCCGCGAGGCTCTCGGACTCGTCGAGGACGGCTCGGCCGAGCGGGGTTCCGTCGACGCCGTCGAGGCCCAGGCCCGCGAACTCGTGGCCGCCTGCGCCAAGGACGACTGGTCGTCCGAGGCAGTCGCCGCCGCGACCGCGGGACTGCCGACAGCGGTCGGGGACGTGCTCACCTTCGCCGCCACCGAGGTCGTCCCGCGCCTGCGCCAGACGACCGGTGAGGTCCCGCGTGTGCTGCACGCTCTGAACGGCGGGTTCATCCCGGCCGGGCCGAGCGGGTCGCCGCTGCGCGGCCTGATCAACGTGCTGCCCACCGGACGCAACTTCTACTCCGTCGACCCGAAGGCGGTGCCCTCGCGGCTGGCGTGGGAAACCGGTCGGGCGATGGCCGACTCGCTGCTCGAGCGCTACCTGGCCGATCACGGCGAATACCCCCCGTCGGTGGGACTGTCGGTGTGGGGGACCAGCGCGATGCGCACGTCGGGTGACGACGTCGCCGAGGTCCTCGCGTTGCTCGGTGTCATGCCCGTGTGGGACGAGATGTCCCGGCGCGTCTCCTCGCTGGAGCTCATCGGGCTCGAGGAACTCGGCCGTCCCCGCATCGACGTCACCGTGCGCATCTCCGGCTTCTTCCGGGACGCGTTCCCGCACGTGGTCACGATGCTCGACGACGCGGTCGCGCTCGCCGCGGGTGCCGACGAAACCGACGAGCAGAACTTCGTCGCCGCCCACGTGCGTGCGGCGATGGCCGAACACGGCGACCGGCGTCGTGCCGCGATGCGCGTCTTCGGGTCCAAGCCCGGCACCTACGGCGCCGGGATCCTGCAACTCATCGACTCGCGGGACTGGCGCAGCGACGAGGACCTCGCGCGGGTCTACACCGAATGGGGCGGCTACGCCTACGGACGCGACCTCGACGGTGTGCCAGCGGTCGACGACATGCGCTCCGCGTACAAGCGGATCGCGGTGGCGGCGAAGAACACCGACACCCGCGAGCACGACATCGCCGACTCCGACGACTACTTCCAGTACCACGGCGGCATGGTCGCGACCGTCCGCGCGCTGACCGGGTCCTCACCCGAGGCCTACATCGGCGACAGCACCCGGCCCGACTCCGTCCGCACCCGGACGCTGTCGGAGGAGACCAGCCGCGTGTTCCGCGCCCGCGTGGTCAACCCGCGGTGGATCTCGGCGATGCAGCGCCACGGCTACAAGGGCGCCTTCGAGATGGCCGCCACGGTCGACTACCTCTTCGGTTACGACGCGACCACCGACGTCGTCGCCGACTGGATGTACGAGAAGCTCACCGAGTCCTACGTCCTCGACGAGACCAACCAGCAGTTCATGCAGCAGTCCAACCCCTGGGCGCTGCACGGGATCGCCGAACGTCTGCTCGAGGCCGTCGAACGCGACATGTGGCGCGAGCCGCCGGCCGAGCTGCTGGACGCCCTGCGCAACGTCTACCTGCAGACCGAGGGCGACATCGAAGGCCGCGGCGAGGACTGACCGCCCACCGCTGGTTGAGCTTGTCGAAACCACCCCCTCGGGAGAAAAATCGGGCACTCGTTCGTTACCGATGCAGACCCTGACGTCAACGGGTGCCGAAGGGCACCGAAGGACAGGTGAAGCATCATGGCTCTCCGCTGGTTCGCGGCCTACGCCGTACTGGAGATCGCCGCATTCGTCGCGATGGTCATGACCCTCGGGTTCGGCTGGGCGGTGCTGATCAGCCTCGCCGCCGTCGTCCTCGGGGTCGTGGTCCTGCGCTGGCAGGGCCGCAAGGTCTTCGGCGAGTTGCAGCGGGCGTCCCGGAACGAGGTCGACGCCCGTGCACCGCTGGCCGACACCGCGCTCGTCGCCGTGTCGACCCTGCTGCTGGTCATCCCGGGTGTCGTGTCGACCGTGGCCGGGACCCTCGTGCTGTTCCCGCCCACCCGTCGGGTGATGCGTCCGGTCGTCGTGGCCGTCGGTGCGCGCCGGGTCGCGACCGCGATGGACCGGGCCGGGGTCTACGCCACCGGCGTCTACGGCGCGGGACGTGGCGCAACCGTCGTCGAGGGCTCCGTCGTGGAATCCGACACGCCCGAACCGGGGTCGGCCACCACGCCGTTCGGGACCCGGGGCCTGCCACAGGGCCGCTGAGCCCGTTCTGTACTGCGTCGGACTGGCGGCACCGCCCGGGATCCCGACGCCCGGCAACCGGACCCCTCGCCACCCTTCACCGACGGCAAGGCACACTGAACGATCGTGGCAACCCAACTGCTTCTCGGCGGCGCCGTGTACTCGCCGGCCGCCCCCGACGCGACCGCGATGGCCGTCACCGACGGAATCGTCGTCTGGGTCGGGACCGACGACGTCGGACGTGCGCTGCACCCCGACGCCGAGATCATCGATCTGGGCGGACTCTTCGTCAGTCCGGGCTTCGTCGATTCCCATGTGCACCTGACCTCCACCGGACTCGGGCTCGATGGATTGACCCTGAACGAGGCGTCGAGCCGCACGCATTGTCTGCGGCTCGTGGAGAAGGCGGTGGCCGCCGAATCCGCGCACGAGGGAGGCGACCTCATCTGGGGTCTCGGCTGGGACGACTCGACCTGGGCGGGTGCCGAACCCGACGACGGCCGGTTCCCGACGACCACCGAGCTCGACGCCGTGGTGGGGACGAGACCGGTCTATATCGCCCGGATCGACGAGCACTCGGCGGTGGCGTCCACCGCGCTTCGACGCCTCATCCCGGACCTGGCCGACGCCGTCGGGTACCACCCGGAGGAACCGCTGGTCGCCGAGGCACACCACCTTGTCCGGGGCGCTGCCCGGCTCCTCGTGACCGCCGCGCACCGTGAGCGTGCCCAGCGTCGTGCGCTGGACGGGGCCGCGGCCCACGGTGTGGTCGCGGTCCACGAGAACGGCGGACCCGACATCAGCGGTCTGGACGACTTCTTGGCGCTGGCCGAACTCGACCACCCCGTCGAGGTCCGGCGTTACTGGGGACAGGCTGTCACCGACGCCGACCACGCCCGCGAACTGATGTCGATCACGCGGGCCGACGCCCTGGGCGGCGACCTGTTCATCGACGGCGCCATCGGCTCGCACACCGCGTGGCTCTCCGAGCCCTACACCGACGATCCGCACACCCACGGCATCAGCTATCTCGACGCCGAGGCGATCCGCGACCACCTGCGGGCCTGCACGATCGCGGGCATCCAGGCAGGCTTCCACGTCATCGGCGACGCTGCGACCGGTGTGGTCGTCGGCGCCCTCGCCGACCTCGCCGACGAACTCGGCACGCCCGCACTGGCACGGTGCGCACACCGGCTCGAACACGCCGAGATGGTCACCGCCGCCGACGCGGAGGTCCTCGCGCGCTGCGGCGTCATCGCCAGCATGCAACCGCTGTTCGACGCCGAATGGGGCGGACCGGGCGACCTGTACGACGCCCGTCTGGGCGCACCCCGTGCGGCAACTCTCAACGATTTCGCGATGCTGGCCAAAACGGGAGTCGCCCTGTCGTTCTCATCGGACGCACCGGTCACTGCGATCGACCCGTGGTCGACGATCCGTGCTGCCGTGCATCACCATCAGCCGGCAAACGCGATCTCGGCACGCGGCGCCTTCGCCGCGACGACGCGCGGCGGCTGGCGGGCCGGGGGAGTCAACGACGGCGTGACCGGCACCCTCACGCCCGGTGCCCCCGCCAGCTACGCGGTCTGGGAGGTCGACGACCTCGTCGTCGCGGGATCCCACGAGAAGGTCCAGCGATGGTCGACGGATCCGCGGTCGCGGGTCCCGGCGCTGCCGGACGTCTCGCCGGGGGCCGACCTACCGCGCTGCGTACGCACCGTGCACCGGGGCCGGACCCTGTACGACCGGGACGCCGGATGAGTCCGCCGCGGGTCTCCCGGTCCTGGCTCACACAGACCGGAACCGCCGTGGCCGCGGGCGTCGCGATGTGGGCGGCCTTCCCGCCGCGCAACTGGTGGTTCCTCGCCGTCCTCGGACTCGGCCTCCTGTTCGCCGCGATGTACGTCGGGACGCCCCGGGTGCGCACCGGCGCCTGGATCGGTTTCGTCTTCGGCCTGGCGTTCTTCGTGCCGCTGCTCCCGTGGATCGGCGTCTACGTCGGCCCGCTGCCGTGGCTCGCTCTGGCAGCGATACTCGCCGGATATCTCGCGCTCTTCGGCGCGATCGCCACCGTGACGATGCGGCTACCCGTGCCACCGGTGTGGTTCACGTTGTGCTGGGTGCTCGTCGAGGCGCTGCGCTCCGCGTTCCCGTTCGGCGGATTTCCCTGGGGGCGAACGGCTTTCAGTCAGGTCGACGGTCCGCTGCTGCCGCTGGCCTCGGTGCTCGGCGCACCGGGGTTGTCGGCGGGTGTCGCGCTGTTCGGCTCCTCGGTCGCCTGGCTGCTCGTGGTCCTCGTCCGCGCCTACCGACGCACCCGCTCGAATGGCGGTCCGACGCCGGCCCCGGCACCCACTGATGGCCCGGTTCCCGTCGCCGAACGTTCCTCGGGTGTCGTGCGCATCGCCACCACGGCGGTTGCCATCGCGCTGCTCGCCCCGATCGCCGCAATCGCGGCGACCCCTGCCAGCCTCGACCGGAACATCGCCACGTCCTCGGCCCGCATCGGCGCCGTGCAGGGGAACGTGCCGCGTCTCGGGCTGGACTTCAACGCCCAGCGCCGTGCCGTCCTCGACAATCACGTGCGCACCACGATGGCCTACGGCCGGGCGATCGACACGGGGCAGACCGAGCAACCCGACTTCGTCCTCTGGCCCGAGAACGCCTCGGACATCTCACCGCTGGACAACGCCGACGCCGCCGCCGAGATCACCGCCGCCTCCGAGGCCGTCGACGCACCGATCCTGGTGGGCACCCTCATCCGCAACCCCGACGGCCGGCCCACCAACTCGGTCCTGGTGTGGGACGGGGCGAAGGGTCCGGTAGCCCGCTACGACAAGCACATCGTCCAGCCGTTCGGGGAGTACCTCCCGTGGCGGCCGTTCTTCCGCCTGTTCTCGTCCTACGCCGACATGGCCGGAGACTTCCGCCCCGGCACCGGACCCACCGTCGTCGACGTGCCCGGTCGTTCCGGGACGGTGACCGTCGGGGTCGCCACCTGCTGGGAGGTCGCCTTCGACCGGGCCGCGCGACAGTCCGTGCGGGAGGGCGCGCAGATGCTCTTCGTCCCCACCAACAACGCGACCTTCGGCCGTACCGAGATGACCTACCAGCAGTTGGCCATGTCACAGGTCCGCGCGGTCGAACACGGGCGGGCCGTCGTCGTCGCGGCCACCAGCGGTGTGAGCGCCGTCATCGAGCCCGACGGCTCCATCAGTCGGCAGTCGGGCATCTTCACCTCGGATGTGCTGACCGGACGTCTTCCGCTGCACGACGACATGACCCTCGCGACCCGGCTGGGCCCGTGGCCTGAGGTCCTGGCGATCATCGCCGCAGTGGTCGGGCTTTTGTTTGCGCTGCGCTCGCGTACTAGGTTCTCACTCAGGCCACGCAGGGTCGCCGCACGGGCGACCGGTGACACGAAGGAGCTCGATGGCATCGGGGATTGACGCCACGGCAGGGCAGCGGCGGCCCGACGACGCGCCGCAACGCGTGGTCGGCGCCGACGGCACGGGCGCATTGGTCGTCGTGCCGACGTTCAACGAACGCGACAATCTGCCGCTCATCATCGGACGACTGCAGGACGTGCTGCCGGGGGCGCACGTGCTCGTCGTCGACGACTCGAGCCCGGACGGTACGGGCGACGTCGCCGACGAACTCGCGCGGGCCGACGATGCCGAACGCGTCCACGTGATGCACCGCGTCGAGAAGGACGGCCTGGGCAAGGCCTACCTCGCCGGTTTCGCGTGGGGACTCGACCGCGACTACGCCGTCATCGTCGAGATGGACGCCGACGGCAGTCACGCACCCGAACAGCTGAACCGGCTCTTCGACGCCGTCAACGACGGTGCGGATCTGGTGATCGGGTCTCGCTACGTCCCCGGCGGCAAGCTCGTGAACTGGCCCAAGCGCCGCGAGTTCCTCTCGCGCGGGGCCAACACCTACGCCCGGCTCGCCCTCGGCGCGGGTGTCCACGACATCACCGCCGGCTTTCGCGCGTACCGCCGCATCGTGCTGGAGAAGATCCAGCTCGACACCGTCGAGTCCGCCGGATACTGCTTCCAGATCGATCTCGCGTGGCGGACCGTGCGCGCCGGGTTCGACGTCCGAGAGGTGCCGATCACCTTCACCGAACGTGAGATCGGCGTCTCGAAGATGAGCGGTGGCGTGATGTCCGAGGCATTCACGATGGTCGCCCGCTGGGGTGTCCAGAGCAGGCTCGAACGCTGGGGGCTTCTCCGGACGCGGTGAGCCGCTGAACAGACGAACAGACCCGGCAGGTGATCCTGCCGGGTCTGTTCGGTTCGGGGCGTCGAGCGCCCGCTTTGTCAGTTGGTGATGCCCTTGCGTCGCTGCTTGAGGAGGTCGAGGCGCTCGTTGAGCAGCACTTCGAGTTCTTCCTCGCTGCGACGTTCCAGGAGCATGTCCCAGTGGGTGCGCGGCGGCTTGCCCTTCTTCTCCTCGGGCTCGGCGCCCTCGAGGATGGTGCCTTCCATGCCGTTCTTGCACGGCCACTTCGACGGGACCTCCGCGTCGTCGGCGAACGGCACGTCGAAGATCTCGCCGTTGTCGGTGCGGTACTGGACGATGCGTCGTGGCGCGAGGTCGTGGTCTCGATCGGTCTCGTAGCTCACCGCGCCGAGGCGGCTACCCCGAAGTACTCGATCTGCCATGAAGGGTTCCTCTCAACTTCGTCGGATCTCCCGGTCTGCCGGGTGATCTCTGTTGCATTCCTGCTTCGCACGCAGCGCTGCGCACGACTTTCGGGTCGTCAACAGGAACATTCTACGCGCATCCGCGCGCAGGTTCCTCATCGGCGACGCCCCGTGTTGCCCGACGCGGTCAGCACGGCCGCCGCCGGGAGCGCAGCGAGCGGGTGACTGGCTGGCCGCCGCCGGGAGCGCAGCGAGCGGGGCGACTGGCTGGCCGCCGCCGGGAGCGCAGCGAGCGGGGCGACTGGCTACAGCGGTACGGTCTCGGTGTGGATCCAGGCACTTCGCACCGTGTGGAGACCGGCGCCCCAGGCGGTGACCGACTCGGCGCCGCGCGCCGGCGCCGGCCCTACTCATGCGCCTGGTGCGGTCGCACGATGGTGGACTCCGAGTTGGGGCGTCGTCGGAAGTACTGCAAACGTTCGTGCAGGCAGCGTGCCTACGAGCAGAGAACGTTGCTCGAGGGCACATCCATTCCCGACGACGCGGTGATCCTGTCCTCGGCCGAGGCCGCCGACTTCGGTGACCGGATGTTCGCACTGCGGTGTGCGGCCGAGGACCTCGGCACCGCGGTCGCCGAACGCGCCGACCATGACGTTCTCGCCGGCCTCACCGAGACCCTGCTCGAGCTCGCGCGGGAAGCCGAGAAGTTGCGGTGATCGGGCGCATCTTCGCACCGTCGCTCGTCGTCACCCTCGTGGCGCTGGTCGTCGCCTACCTCTATCTCGGCTGGACCGGACTCGCGCTCTGCGCCATCCTCGGCGTCCTCGAGGTGTCGCTGTCCTTCGACAACGCGGTCATCAACGCGACCATCCTGGAACGGATGAGCGCGTTCTGGCAGCGCATGTTCCTCACCGTCGGCGTCCTCATCGCGGTGTTCGGCATGCGTCTGCTGTTCCCGCTCGTGATCGTCTGGATCACCGGCAACCTGAACCCCGTCGAGGCGCTCGACCTGGCCATGAACCCGCCGCCCGAGGGCCAGACGCACTTCGCCGACGGTCAGCCCAGCTACGAGACGATCCTCACCGAGGCGCACCCACAGATCGCGGCGTTCGGTGGGATGTTCCTGCTGTTGCTGTTCCTCAACTTCGTGCTCACCGAGCGCCCGCAGACGTGGCTCACGTGGCTCGAGCGGCCGCTCGCGACACTCGGCAAGCTCGACCAGTTGGCGGTGGTCATCGCCTCACTCGCGCTGGTGCTCACCGCCGAGTTCCTCGCACCCGACGAGGTCCGCGCGACGGTGCTGATCGCCGGGATCCTCGGCATGGTCACCTACATCACCGTCGACGGACTGAGTTCGCTGTTCATGGCCGAACCCGACGCTGACCCGGCGACTGAGGGCGACGCAGATTCAGACGGGGCTGGGGCAGAGCAGGCCGGCCGGGGGCGGTCCGGCCCGCACCCCATCACCGTGGCCACCGGCAAGGCCGGGTTCTTCCTCTTCCTCTACCTCGAGCTGCTGGACGCCTCGTTCTCCTTCGATGGGGTGATCGGCGCGTTCGCCATCACCTCGGACCCGATCATCATCGCGCTCGGGCTCGGTTTCATCGGCGCGATGTTCGTGCGGTCCATCACGATCTATCTCGTCCGCAAGGGGACGCTGGGGGAGTATCGCTACCTCGAGCACGGCGCGCACTGGGCGATCGGAGCCCTCGCCGCGATCCTGCTCATCAGCATCGAGTTCGAGATCAACGAGGTGGTCACCGGGCTCGTCGGGGTGGCGTTCATCGGCGCGTCCCTGGCGAGCAGCATTCGTGCGAACAGACGCGAGGCACGGGCGGCGAGCCCCGACCGACTGGCCGTCTGAGGGTCGGTCCCGCGCCCTCCTCGAACGTGCGATGAACGTTTGCGGCACCTTTGGAATCAGCCTGGGCCACCCGCTGTCTTATGTCGGTCGACAGGTGTACAAATGACGTCGTCGGTGACGTGCATCACGCGTAGGCCCACAGGTAGAGGTAACTGCCGGCACGGGCTCCGCGACGCACGTTCAGGTTCTAGGTCGAAAACGCAGAATTCGGTGGCTTCCATGGACAGCAAGCAGCAGCAGATGATCCAGTTCGAGACGAACTGGTACCCCTTGGGCGGGGGTTCGTCCCGGCAGATCGGCGAGGAGTTCGGTCTCACGGATCGGGACTTCTTCTCCGAGGTCGATCGTCTCGTCGACACCGATCCGCCGTCGGCGCTCACAGCGTCGGAGCTACGTCGTATGCGTGAGGTCATCCGCCGCCGACTCTGGATGGCGCGCTGATCCTCCGCTGCTCTCGATCCGTCAGCTCTCGATCCCCTTGCGCACAACCAGGCCCGCCCGGCGCGACGAACGCCCGGCTCGGGGGATAATCGACCGGTGCCCTTCTCCGACGACGATCTCGAGGCGTTCTATCGCGACGTCGAGGCACGCACCGCATTTCGCGATCAGCCTCGTCCCGCCCGCCGCGGTGGCGTCGACTATCCGGCGTGCCCGACGCCCGACAAGTTGCCGTTCGCCTCACCCGCGGACGCGCGCGAAGGGATCGATCGGCTGCGCCGCCACCTCATCGGCACATCCTCGGAGCTGCGGTACTACGAGTGCTCCTGCGGCGCTTGGCATATCACCAGTTCCGCGCAATTGATCCACCGACGGGTGCCGCCGCCGGCGGCCCGTCGTCGAAAAGGTAAGAAGAAGCGGTGACGATACTGCCCGGACCGCACGCCCTCGTCGACCTCGCGAGCGACGATCCCTCGTCGACCGCCGCGACCTATGAGCGACTGCTCGGACGGGTGGTCGGTACCGACACCGACGGCCGGCGGACGCTGGCCGTCGGCAATGTCGTGCTCTCGCTGCGGGCGCCGTCCGGCGGGTCCGACTCCCATGGCGTCTACTTCACCGTCGACGACGTCCCGGCGACCCGACGCCTGCTCGGTCGGCGCGGTTACCCACTCACCGACTCCGTGCTCGGCGCGCTCGGCGAGACGTCTCCGATCGGGATGGCGGCGCGCCACGATCCGGTGGCCGGCCCCGACAGCGACCTCACCGGTCTCGACCATCTGGTCTTCACCTGCGACAACCGGGATGTCGCCGTCGCGCTGTTCGCGGGGACCTTCGACCTCGACTTCCGGCTCGATCAGCCGATCGGGCAGGACGCCCGCCAGTTGTTCTTCCGGCGGGGCGACCTGATCGTCGAGGTCGTCGCGGCGCCGCGACCGCCGGCCGACCCGGTGCCGTCATCGCCGGTCACACTCTGGGGCGTCGCGTGGCGCTCGATCGATGTCGATGCCACCCACGCACGTCTGACGGACGCCGGGCTCGATCTCAGCGAGATCCGGGTCGGCCGCAAGAAGGGCACACGGATCTTCACGGTCCGTCACCGCGAACTCGCCACGCGGACCGTGGTCATCGGCCCCGAGGCCTGAGTCCGGCTCCCCTCCGAGCACCTGAAATCCGGCAAACGGTGGGTTTTCGGGAACGGCTGCGCTAATCTGACTACGAATGTTGTCGAATTAGCAGTTTCCGAGACCATCGTTGGGGGCACCATGACCGCGGTACATGACGAGCGGACAGCAATCGAATCCGAAACCGGAGATTCCGTGGCGGCCGAGCCTCTGCTCAACCACCGCGATGACGAGATCGAGCTGATCCCGCCGGACTCGCTGACCGCCAAGCTCACGGGGATGTACACCTTCCTCCCGATCAACGGAGCGGCGTTCGTGATGCAGGTGATGCACCCGGTCATCGGCGACGTCGTCGGCAAATACTCCGTGTTCCGTACCGATCCGGTCGGCCGTGCGATCCGGTCGGCCGACTCCGTGCTGCGCTGGACCTACGGGGGGCAGGAGGCCCTGGAAGAGGGCAAACGACTCCGCAAGCTCCATCAACCGCTACAGATGCGCAATGCCGAAGGAAAGCACATCAGCGCGCTGAACCCGGAAGCGTACGCCTGGGTGATCGCCACTGCGCTACCCACGATCGAGACCGCCGCGCCGCTGGTTCTGGGCCGACACTTCACCCTCGAGGAGCGCCGGGAACTCCTGCGGGACAACCGTCGGATTGCGAAGATCGTCCAGGTGCCGATGAACAACTATCCCGAAACCCTCGAGGAGTTCGACGAGTACTTCGACGACTTCATCGAGAACAAACTGGTCCGGCACCCGGTCGCCCTGGAGCTGATCGATCAGATGCGTGCCGCACCGGTCATCCCGAAGTCGGTACCGAAAGCTCTGCGGCCCGCCGCCAAGAAGGCGGCCGCCACCGCGTCGGTGCCGTTCCAGAACTTCAACTACCTCACCACCGTCGGTGTGATGGACCCGCGGGTCCGCGAGATTTTGGGGCTCACCTGGACCGATGCCGAGCAGCGGCACCTCGAGCGCATCCATCGCAATCTGCGATTCGCCTACCGCACCCTGCCCGAGCGGCTCACGTATTTCCCGCTGGCCTATCACGCGCGGCGCCACCACGACGCGATCCAGGCCATGAAGGTTCGCGAGAAGGCCAGTGCCGCCTACCAGTACCACCCGAAGCCGGGTGACTCACCGCAGAGCTGAGCTCTCTCCGGTCGGTCTGGTCACGTCGTCGGGGGCGTGACCAGACCGACGACATGTTCGGCGATCGCCAGCGACGACGTGATGCCCGGCGATTCGATACCGAACAGGTTGACCACCCCGGCGATCCCGTGCGTCGCCGGGCCGTGGATCTCGAAATCGCCTGCCGCAACGCCCGGCCCGGTGACCTTCGGCCGAATGCCCGCGTACGCGGGAACCAGGGCCGCCGTGGGCAATCCGGGCCAGTAGGTGCGGATCGCGCGCTCGAACGCCGCGGCGCGCGCATCGTCGACGGCGTAGTCGAGCTCGTCCTCGGTGGCTGTCTCGCCCGCGGTCACGTCCAGCCACTCGACGTCGGGTCCGAATCGTGCGGCGCCGGCGAGATCCATCGTGAAGTGCACGCCCAGTCCACCGTCGGCGGGTACCGGATACACGAGGTGCCGGAACGGCGCTCGGACGCCGGACAGCCCGAAGTAGTTGCCCTTCGCGAGGAATCGAGGCGGTAGAGGCCCGTCGAATCCGGTCAGACTCCGGGCCACCTGCCACGCGCCGATCCCGGCGCAGTTGACGAGTATCCGCGTGACGGCCGACTCACCGTCATCCGTGTGCACGGTGATCCCGCCGCGGTCGATGTGTCCGCCGATCACTCTGCTGCGCAGGGCGATTCCGCCGCCCAGTGCCTCGAGGTCCCGGCGGAGTGCACGGACCACGCCGTCGACGTCGACGATCCCGGTCGCCGGCGAGAACAGTGCCGCGACGCCGTCGATCTCGGGTTCGCGGTCGCGTAGTTCGTCGACACCGATCCGACGCAGGTCGGTGACACCGTTGGCCAGGCCGCGCCGGTGTATCTCGTCCAGTCGTTCCCGCTGGGTGTCGTCGGTGGCGACGACGAGTTTGCCCGGTTGCGCCCACGACACGTCGTGTTCGTCGCAGAACCGCGTCAGCAGCCGTCGACCGCCGACGCACAACCTCGCCTTGAGGCTGCCCGCGGGATAGTAGAGGCCCGCGTGGATGACCTCCGAACTCCGCGACGTCGTCTGCGCGCCAACGGAATCCGTGGCCTCCAAGACGACGACCTCGCGCCCCTGCAGCGCGAACGCGCGGGCCACGGCCAGACCCACGATCCCGCCGCCGACGACCAGACAGTCGACCTCGACACGCTCCGTCGTCGCGTGCTCGGCCGGTCGGATGCGCGCCACCGATGTACCTCCTCGTCAGACCGGACCGACAGATCTGTGGTCGAGCATGCCACCCAGCGCTCCGTGGCCCCGCCATCCGGGCAAACCCGGCGCAGTGCGGCAGACTGGGGTGATGCGGTATTCGGAGGTTCTCGCGATCGTGCAGGCCGGTGGACGTGGTTCGCGGATGGAGGTGCTGACCGATCGGCGTGCGAAACCGGCGTTGCCGTTCGCAGGCAACTATCAGCTCATCGACTTTCCGCTGTCCAACCTGCACCACAGCCACATCGACGATGTGTGGCTCTGCGTGCAGTACGAGGCCGAGACCATCACGCAGATCGTGGCCGGCGGTCGGCCCTGGGACCTCGACCGCACGAGCGGCGGTCTGCGCGTCGTGACGCCCGAGCAGACCGACGCCGCGGAGACCGAAGACGGCTTCGCCACCGGCAACGCCGACCTGCTGTACCGCATCCGCGGCCGCATCGCCGCCCACGCCCCGGCCGAGGTCATCGTGATGAGCGCCGACCACGTGTACGACTTCGACTTCCGCGACGCCATCGAAACCCACCGCCGTCATGGGGCCGAATGCACCGTCGTCACCACGACGTGTCCGCTGGACGAGGCCACCCAGCACGCCACCGTCAAGGCCCGCCGCGACGGGACGGTCCGCGAGTTCCGCTACAAACCCGAGCGCGCCACCACGCGCACGATCGCCACCGAGATCTTCGTCTACGACCCTGCCGTCCTCATCGAGGGCTTGGAGTACCTCGAGAGCCGGACGACGGAGAGTTCTCCGAAGGACGACACCGGCCTGGGGGACTTCGGCGAGCACCTGCTCCCGTGGTTCGTCGATCGCGGCAAGACCGTCGCCCACGCGATGCCGGGGTACTGGATCGACGCCGGTCGTCCCGAGACGTACCTGCAGGCGCACCGCGACCTGATCTCCGGGGCGCTCGACGTCTTCCGCGGCGACCGCCCGATCCTCACCAATCAGCCGCAACGTCCGGCCGCCCGCATCGAGACCGGGGCGGTTGTCGAGGACAGTCTGGTCAGCGGCGGTGCCCATGTGCTCGGCACGGTTCGGCGTAGCGTGCTCGGACCGGGCGTGGTCGTCGAGAAGGGTGCGGTGGTGGCCGATTCGGTGGTCTTCGGCGATGCCGTCATCGGCGCCGGCGCGTCGGTTGCGTGGTCCGTGCTCGACGAACGCGTTCGCGTCGGTCCGAACGCAGTGATCGGCGGGCATCCTCGCACGCGGCCGGTGCCCACGGAGAAGATCACGCTCGTCGGCATGGACACACAGATCCTGCGAGGTGCCCGCGTCACCCTCGGTGACCGTGTCGACCCGGGCCGTCGTATCCGGTGACGACGATCGAGAGCGCACGCCGCTGGCGAGACCATGATCCCGATCCGTCGACCCGGGCCGTGCTCACCGCACTGATCGACGCCGCCGAGCACGGCGACGACGCGGCGGCCGGCGATCTCGCGTCCCGCTTCGACGGCCCGCTGGCCTTCGGTACCGCGGGCCTGCGCGGTGAGGTCGGTGCCGGTGAGTCGCGGATGAACGTCGCCGTCGTCACCCGGGCCACGGTGGGTCTCGCCCGATATCTGCTCGACACGGTCGGTCCCGATGCCCGCGTCGTGGTCGGTTGCGACGCCCGGCACGGCTCCGCGGAGTTCTTCGACGTGGCGACCGAAATTCTTGCCGCGCAGGGGATCACCGTGTTCGCGGTGCCGCCCAGACTGCCGACCCCGGTGATCGCTCACGCCACACGGTCACTGGGTTGCGACGCCGGGGTGATGATCACCGCCTCGCACAATCCGCCGGCCGACAACGGCTACAAGGTCTACCTGGGCGGCCGCGCCACCGATGATGCGGGCAGGGGAGTCCAGATCATCTCGCCCGCCGACGGCGACATCGCCGACCGGATCGCGCAGGCGCCACCCGCCGACCAGGTGCCCCGTGACTCCGCGGCCGTGATCCACCTCGACGACGCGATCGTCCGCACCTACGTGCAGCGAACCGCGGGGTTACGACCCGACTCCGGTCCCTCACCGGCTCGTGTCGTCCTGACGCCCCTGCACGGTGTCGGCGGCGGTGTTGCCCGAGATGTGTTGCGCGCCGCGGGGATCGGCGACGTCCATGTCGTGGCGGCGCAGTCCGCTCCCGACCCCGACTTCCCGACCGTGCCGTTTCCCAACCCGGAGGAACCCGGGGCCCTCGACCTCGCGCTGGATCTCGCGCGCGACGTCGACGCGGATGTCGTGATCGCACTCGACCCCGACGCCGACCGTTGCTCGGTCGCCACGCGCGGTGCCGACGGCCGATGGCGGCAGTTGACCGGTGACGAGATCGGCGGATTGTTGGGGGAGCAGGCGGCGCGTGACCCGGCGCGACCCGGCGACACCCTGGCGTGTTCGATCGTGTCGAGCCAGTTGCTGGGCCGGATCGCCGCGCACCACGGGCTCCGGTTCGCGGCGACGCTCACCGGCTTCAAATGGATCGCCCGCACGCCCGGCCTGCGTTTCGGCTACGAGGAGGCGATCGGCTATTGCACCGACCCCGACACCGTTCGCGACAAGGACGGCATCGGTGCGATGGTCCGGGTGATCTCCCTGGTCGAGGAACTGGCCCGGGACGGCCGCACGCTCACCGACGAACTCGACCACCTGGCCCGCCGCCACGGTCTGCACGCGACCGCGCCGTTGACCATTCGCGTCGAGGACACCGCGCTCATCGGCGAGATGATGGAGCGTCTTCGGTCCACGCCGATCGGTCGTCTCGCCGGCTCGCCGGTGGTGGAGAACCGCGACCTCGCACACGGATCCGCCGATCTGCCGCCCACCGACGGCATCTTGCTGCGGACCGCCGCCGACGACCGGGTCGTCGTCCGCCCCTCGGGCACCGAACCGAAGCTGAAGTGCTACCTCGAGGTCGTGCTGGACTGTCCCGACGGCGTCGTACCCCACGCCGAGGCCTCGCGTCGTCTCGACGCACTCGGCGCCGACATCGCCGCATTGCTCCAGCTGTGAACCGTCGGCGCACTACCATCGATTCGTGCCGCGAACCGATTCCGATCAGCGCCTGCGCGACCTGACCCTGCTGCGTCAGGTCCGCGACCGCATCGACCGCGAGTACGCGCAACCGCTCGACGTCGAGGCGCTCGCTCGCGGGGTGAACATGTCGGCCGGTCACCTGAGTCGCAAGTTCCGCCAGACCTACGGTGAATCGCCCTACTCGTACTTGATGACTCGTCGTATCGAACGCGCGATGACCCTCCTCCGGCGCGGCGATCTGAGCGTGACGGAGGTGTGCTTCGAGGTTGGATGCTCCTCGTTGGGCACGTTCAGCACCAGGTTCACCGAACTCGTCGGGGTGCCGCCGACGGTCTACCGCGAACAGTCGGCCGACGCGACGGACGGGATACCGGCGTGCCTGGCGAAGAACATCACCAGACCGATCAGGAATCGAGAAGCACAGCTTGGGTGAGACTGCCTAGCCTGATCCCATGAACATCACGATCCAGTACACCTTCCTCCCGCACACCGACGGCGACGCCGCCCTCGGCTTCTACCGCGACCTCCTCGGCTTCGAGCTCCGCAAGGACGTCGGCTACGAGGGCATGCGGTGGCTGACCGTCGGCCCGCCCGGTCAGCCGGGCACGTCGATCGTCCTGCATCCGCCGGCCGCGGACCCCGGCATCTCCGATGAGGAACGCCAGACGATTCTCGAACTGATCGCGAAGGGAAGCTACGGCGCTCTCACGCTGGCGACCGACGACCTCGACGGCCTGTTCGAGAAGCTGCAGGGCAGCGGTGTCGACATCGTGCAGGAGCCGATGGATCAGCCGTACGGCGTGCGCGACGCCGCCGTCCGAGATCCCGCAGGCAACCTCATCCGCATCGACCAGGCCGGCTGAGAGATGTGCGGACCCGGTCGATTCCCGCCCCCGGAAGCACTCGTCGCGGGCGTCGATGGAGAACCTGCCGCGACCGTGCCCTCCGGACTGGTTAGATCGACCGGGAGTCCGCGCACCGATCTGGCGGAACCGACCCTCCGAGATGACACGAGCACCCCGAACCCCGGCGACCGCCCACGTGCGGTCGCCGCATTGATGGAGAGACGATGAGCCGAACCGCGACCCGTTCCGAGACAAAGGTCGACGCCGTGCGGGCCGACGGCGTCCACCCCGCCGACACACACGACCTCATCCGCGTCCACGGCGCACGGGAGAACAACCTCAAGGACGTCAACGTCGATCTGCCCAAGCGTCGGCTGACCGTGTTCACCGGTGTGTCGGGTTCCGGGAAGAGCTCGCTGGTCTTCAGCACCATCGCCGCGGAGTCCCAACGCCTCATCAACGAGACGTACAGCGCGTTCGTCCAGGGCTTCATGCCGTCGATGGCGCGGCCGGACGTCGACATCCTGGAAGGTCTGACGACCGCGATCATCGTCGACCAGGAACGCATGGGAGCCAACGTCCGGTCGACGGTGGGTACGGCCACCGACGCCAACGCGATGCTGCGTATCCTGTTCAGTCGCTTGGGAACTCCGCACATCGGTTCACCGCAGGCCTTCTCGTTCAACGTCGCCTCGATCAGCGGGGCGGGTGCGGTGACGATCGAGAAGGGCGGCCAGAAGGTCAAGGAGCGGCGGAGCTTCTCCATCACCGGCGGCATGTGCCCGCGGTGCGAGGGGCGCGGGGACGTCTCGGACTTCGACCTCACCGCGCTCTACGACTCGTCGAAGTCGATCAACGAGGGCGCGCTGACCATTCCCGGCTACTCGATGGACGGCTGGTACGGCCGGATCTACCGCGGTTGCGGCTTCTTCGACCCGGACAAGCCGATCGCGAAGTACACCAAGAAGCAACTCAACGACCTGCTCTACAAGGAGCCCACCAAGATCAAGGTCGAGGGCATCAACGTCACCTTCGAGGGTCTGATCCCGAAGATCCAGAAGTCGATGCTGAGCAAGGACCGGGAGGCGATGCAGCCGCACATCCGCGCCTTCGTCGACCGCGCGATCACCTTCGCAAAATGCCCGGACTGTGAGGGCACCCGCCTCACGGCCGAGACCCGGTCGTCGAAGATCAAGGGCATCAGCATCGCCGACGCCTGCGCGATGCAGATCAGTGATCTCGCCCAGTGGGTCGCCGAACTCGACGACCCATCGGTGGCGCCGCTGATCGCCGCGCTGCGCGATCATCTCGACGCGTTCGTCGACATCGGTCTGGGCTACCTGTCGCTGGAACGTCCGGCCGGCACACTCTCCGGTGGCGAGGCCCAGCGCACCAAGCTGATCCGACATCTCGGTTCGTCGCTGACCGACGTGACCTATGTCTTCGACGAGCCGTCGATCGGTCTGCACCCGCACGACATCACCCGGATGAACGATCTGCTCCGTGCGTTGCGGGACAAGGGCAACACCGTGCTCGTCGTCGAGCACAAGCCGGAGGTGATCGCGATCGCCGACCGCGTGGTCGACATCGGCCCGGGCGCGGGCACCGACGGCGGCGAGATCGTCTTCGAGGGCACCGTCGACGAACTGCGTGTCGCCGACACACTCACCGGACGCCACCTCGAGGATCGCGCCGCCGTCAAGGACGAGGTCCGCACGCCCAGTGGACATCTCGAGGTCCGCGGGGCCGACGCGAACAACCTGCGCGACGTCGACGTCGACATCCCCCTCGGCATGCTCGTCGTGCTGACGGGCGTTGCCGGTTCGGGCAAGAGCTCGCTGATCAACTCGACGGTGGCGAAGGAGGACGGGGTCGTCTCCATCGACCAGAGCGCGATCAAGGGGTCGAGGCGCTCCAACCCGGCGACCTACACCGGGCTGCTCGAACCGATCCGCAAGGCGTTCGCCAAGGCCAACGGCGTCAAACCGGCGCTCTTCAGCGCCAACTCCGAGGGTGCCTGCCCCAACTGCAACGGTGCCGGTGTCGTCTACTCAGACCTCGCGATGATGGCCGGAGTCGCCGCGCCCTGCGAGGTGTGCGAGGGCAAGCGATTCCAGGCCGAGGTGCTCGACTACACCTTCGGCGGCCGCAACATCAGCGAAGTGCTCGAGATGTCGGTGGCCCAGGCCGAGGCCTTCTTCGCCGACGGCGACGCCAAACTCCCGGCAGCGCACAAGATCCTGCATCGGATGGTCGACGTCGGCCTCGGTTACATCAAGGTCGGCCAGCCGCTGACCACGCTGTCGGGTGGCGAACGCCAGCGACTGAAGCTGGCGAGCCACATGGGGGAGAAGGGCGACGTCTACATCCTCGACGAGCCGACCACCGGCCTCCACCTCGCCGACGTCGAACAACTCCTCGGGCTGCTCGACCGTCTCGTCGACTCCGGGAAGTCGGTGATCGTCATCGAGCATCATCAGGCCGTCATGGCGCACGCCGACTGGATCATCGACCTGGGCCCGGGCGCCGGCCACGACGGCGGTCAGATCGTCTTCGAGGGCACACCGGCCGACATCGTCGCCGACCGATCCACACTCACCGGCGAACACCTCGCCGAGTACGTTGCCTGACAAGGGAATCCCAGGGAACTGCTATCTATCCGAAAGAAGCGACCCCCTCTGATCCCTGAGGAGCGGCCGGAGCTTGCGGAGGGCGCGTCACCCCTCTGATCCCTGAGGAGCGTCCGGAGCTTGCGGAGGGCGCGTCACCCCTCTGATCCCTGAGGAGCGTCCGGAGCTTGCGGAGGGCGCGTCACGAAGGGTCTGGCGACCGAGGTTGCGAAACCCTTCGTGACGCTCGCAAGCTCGCTCCTCAGGGACCAGAGTTGGACGCGCAAGCCGGCCCCGCTGCTTCATGAGGTGAGAGGAGCGCAAGCCGGCCTACTGCTCCATGCGGTGCGAGGAGCGCAAGCCGGCCCACTGCCCCCTGCGGTGCGAGGAGCGCAAGCCGGCCCCACTGCTCCATGAGGTGCGAGGAGCGCCAGCCGGCCCACCGCCCCCTGAGGTGCGAGGAGCGCAAGCCGGTCCACTGCCCCCTGAGGTGCGAGGAGCGATAGCGACGAGCCACGAAGGGCGGCAACAGTTTTCCGCCTACACACCCGCGGGCTCAGTCAGATCCCACTATGGAGTTGTCAAGGTACAGATGCGGTCCCGGGAAGCCCGGGTGCAGAAGTGCTACGCGTGAGACTGTGCTCAGGTCACGCGGCGTCGTCGAGTCGCATGGTGCGGCGGTTGTGGGCGGGTAGGGGTCGGCGTTGTGGGTCGATGGTCGCGGGCGGGACGAGCCAGGGATGTCGGTCGAAGCCCATCACGACGTCCCAGCCGTGGTGGTGGACTTGGGTGTGGCATCGTTGGCAGAGCAGGCATCCGTTGTCGAGGTCGGTGGGGCCGCCGTCGGCCCAGTGGCGCACATGGTGCACCTGCGTATATGACGGTGGTGCACCACATTTGATACAACAGCCATCTCGTACGATCACTGCCTTGCGTAGATGTGGTGGGAACAGTCGGTGGGTGTGTCCCATCTGCAGGGGTACACCTCCGTCGTCGAGGACGATCTCGGTCAGGCTCCCGTCGCACGAGATCTGTCGGGTAGTTGCCTGGCTGACGGATCCGGTCCATGGCAGTGTTGCCGGATCGACGCCGGTGGCGGGGATGGTCAGCATGAGTTGGGTCCGTGGACTGCCGACGCTGTCGATACTGGCACCCAGTGTGGCCTGGTCGAGGATCAACTCGAATGCGTCCGCGCGGCGTTGCTCGGCGGTGCGTCGGTCGTTGGCTCCGTCGGGTTCGGGCCTTGGGCAGGACCGTTCGTCGATCATCGACAGAAACTTCTCGCCGACGGTCTGGGTGAGGTCGGCGCGGATGTCGACGCGGCCGTCGTCGGTGGTGTGCGCATTGACGGTGTTCAGAGACGGATCATCCGCGGCGGGGATTCCGCTGTCGACGGCGTCGGCGAGAGTGTTGCCAACCGCGCGGGCGTGTTCGAATACTTGCGCCGGCGTCGCACCGGACAGGGCCTGGGCGAGGAGGTCGGTCTCGTGCGTCGCCTTGACCTCATCGGAAGACGCCTCACCACAACATTTCTCGATGTAGCTGATCCCTCGAAGGATGGCGTCGACGAGTTCCGATGACAGTCGTCCGTCGGCGGCGTGGCGAGCCACAGCGGGCAGCGAAGCCAATCCGTCGACGCTTCGCATGATGCGTAGGGCTGCTGCGGGCGCGTGGCCTGACTCGATCAGCATCTTCTTGGTGGTGTCGCCGGCCTTCTGTGCGACGCCGAGTTCGTCGAGTTGTGCTGTGTGGGTGACGATCTGAGTATCGACGGTATTGCGGATCAACCGCAGTGTGTTCAACGCGTCGAATGTTGCTGCACCCGTGGGGTCATCGACGGGCGGGCTGGTCTCGATGAGCTGATCGAGGAGTGTGGCGAGCTCTGGCATGACCCCACTGTACGGGAACAATCGTTCGTTCTCGAGGACTATCCACAGGCTCAAATCGACGAATTTGGCGACTGTGCAGGGTATTTCGTCGACTGTGCGTCTCCCTGCGTTGACTGTGCGTTGATCGTCAACAGTGGTGAACTCCAGTCACACCAGTATTAGGATTCGCGACCAAGAACCGCGCCTCTGCCGACAATCGGCGAATCTGTAGCGGCGGCCACCGCCTGAGAATTCATGAGGGGGGATCGGATGAAGGCAACTCGCGAGAATCTGCCTCACCGGGACCTGCCGATCGACAACCCACATGTGTCACCCCCGGCGTGCCAACAGATCTCGGCCAGAGCGCCGGGTCGCCCTCACCCGGTAACCCCTCGCGCGATCGGACGACGTGGGCGGTACGGTGCGGAACCAGACCGAAACCTACCGCGATTCGCATATTCGCAAGACGTTGTGGAACGGGTCGATGAGCTCCATGGTGGGTCCACCCGGGGCGGATCGATCGATCCCCGGTCGTATCGACGTCAGGTGGTCGCGCGAGCGTAGCTCGCCGTGCAGCGCATCGAGCCCTGTCGCGTCGATCCACACAACGCTGCCTGGAGTCCCATCGCCATGGTGTTCGGAGAGGTCCAGTTCGATCTCGCCTCGGCCGACCCTCAGATACAGAGGTAGATCGTCGGCGAATCGATGCTCGAACAGCACTTCACAACCCAGGTACTCACAATAGAAGCGCCGTGCCGCCGCGACGTCGAAGATCCGTAGGACCGGGACCGCGAACAGAGGGCGGGCCGCGGTCAGTGCTGCGCTGTACGAGGTCCAGTCGGGGTACCCGGCGGTGTGGGACAGGATCTCCAGTGCTTGCGGATCAGTCGGCTCGGGAAAGCCATTCAGTGCAAGCGAGTTGCGCAACGCTTGTGCGGCTCGTCTGGCGTCCGCGACATTCGACGGCGTCATCATTCGGTCTCCTTCGGGGGCTGCCGGCCACGGCCGGCGCTCGCATCTCTGTCGACACTGTGCCTCAACCCAGACGCTTCGAAGCGCAACCGCACACCCGATTCGTTCACACCTTGGCGAGGGATCGGCCGACCATGGAGTCTCTCTGCATGAGTCTGGCAGGGTTTTCTGCTGGCAGGGCCGCACAATGGCGTCGGCACAGCCGCTCACCGACCGTTGGGCATCCGCTCGGTTGTCACACCACCGTGGCACGATGTCGGTTGATGAACGACGGGCGAGGTGAGAGGGGATCGTCGCGATCCGTCTCAGGGGTAACCCCTGGGTGCACTTCACAGTTGGTTCCTGCGTCCGACGCCGGCGCGCACGCTCCACGTGCCACCCGGCGCCGCTGCACCACAGCTCTGGTCACCACACCCGTCGTTCATCACCGGCCGTCGACCCGCACACAGGCGACGACGCCGTGACCGACCCGTTCCTCCACGCACACGAGGCCGCCGAAGTCGCTGCGGCGTTCTCGCGGACGTACTCGGCATGGACGTGGCCGGAGGTCGTCGACGCGCTGCGTACCGTTCTGCCTGCCGAAGCCATCACCGACGTGGCCGACCGCCTCTTCGACCTCTCGCCGCACGAACCGAGACACCCCGCATCCGTGCTCGTCGACGCATTGCTTCCGTGGACCCACCCGACGCCCGAACCCCGCCGGCCCATCCTGCTTCACGAACCGGAGTCGACGGGAACGGTGCCCAACGACCTGCCCGATCTCTACGACGTGGAGAACTTCGCGCACTGGCTCGACTTCACCGTCCCGGAACTCGAGTGGTTCGCCGACCGTGGACAGTGGCTGCGAACGGCACGTCCTCCGTTGCGGCACTACCGAATCTGGCGGCGCGACAAACGCGACGGTGTGCGCGTCATCGAAGCCCCGAAGCCGCGGATGCGCGAAACCCAACGGCGCCTGCTCAGACGTCTGGTCGAACGCATCCCGGCACATTCGGCGGCACGCGGGTTCGTGCCCGGGTCGTCGCCGGCCGCGTTCGCCTGGCCGCACACCGACCGTCCGGCGGTGGTGCGCGTCGACCTCCGGCACTGCTTCGAGACCATCACAGTTGAACGCGTTCGTGCGGTGTTCCGCGACGCCGGGTACCCATCGCATATCGCGCGCCTGCTGGCCGAATTGTGCACCACGGCAACCCCCGTCGACGAGCTCCGGGGAATCGACCGCACGCACGCAGCTGTCCTTCGCGAACGTCATCTCCCGCAGGGCGCACCGACGTCGCCCCATCTCGCCAACCTGGTGATGCGGTCGCTGGATCGGCGGCTCGACGGCTATGCCCGCCGCAACGGTCTCCGGTACACCCGATACGGCGACGACCTCGCGATCTCGGGCGACGCGATCGACGCCGACCGGGCGCTGTGGACGATGCTTCGCATCGTCGAAGCCGAGCGCTTCACCGTCCACCCGGACAAGGTCCGCATCATGCACCGCCATCAGCGCCAACGCCTCGCCGGACTCGTCGTCAACGACCGACCCCAGGTCGCCAGATCCGACTACGACAACTTGAGAGCGCTGCTCCACAACGCCCGCCGCCACGGTGCGTCGTCGCAGAATCACGACGACCACCCGGACTTCCGCGCACACGTCTACGGACTCATCGCATGGATCGGGGCGTCGGGGGAGACACGTCGACGTCGGCTTCTGGACCTGGCCGACGCGGTCGACTGGGACACCTGAGAGCGTCGACCCGAACCATCCGTAACCTCACTCCCTACGCGCTTCGATGTGAGATCCCGTTTACCTCGGTCTGCAGCGTCGTGAGTCCATTCGCAATACCCGCGCACCAAGGTTCGTACATGGACAAGCAACTGCTCCGCGACAGCCTCGCTCTTGTCGACCTGCCCGACGCAGGACTCGCGGTTCGCTGCTACGAGATCTTGTTCGACCGCTATCCCACAATCCGGGCGATGTTCGGCCGCGACACACGCGTGCAGGCGCCCAAGCTACACACCGCACTGCTGTCGGTCGTGGACCATGTCGACGACGCCGAGTGGCTGACGACGACGCTCCACGCGCTGGGTCGGCAACACGCCCGGTTCGGCGTCACCAGGCCGATGTACTGTGCGTTCGCGGAATGCACGATCGCCGCAATGCGCGAGATCGGCGGCGATGCCTGGACTCCGGTCATGACGTCGGCGTGGGATCGTGCGCTCGCCGCGGTCGCGACGATCATGCTCGACGGCTACCCGGACCAGCCCGCAATTCCGGCACGCGCGCCTCGACGTAGCGCCGGGGCTGCCTGAGGAGTCCCCGGACTCCGCTCCGCTGCACCGGGCGCGCCCCGCGATACGATCCCGCTCGGAAGTGAGGGCTCGTGACTGCTGCTGGAACCATCCGACATGCGCTGGATCGCTACCTGGGAACGCCGTGGGCCCGATGGGCGACACTCGCCGCCTTCGTCCTCAGTTCGGCGGTCGCGATCGTCGTCCTGCCGAATCAACCGCCCACCCCGTATCGCATCGACTTCGACGTCTACCGCATGGGTGGCCGGGTCCTGCTCGACGGCGGCCACCTGTACGGCATGCTGCCTCAGCTCGCCGAGGGTTCTTATCTGCCGTTCACCTACCCACCGCTCGCCGCCGCACTGTTCTCTGTGTTCACCGTCGTACCGCTCGGCCTGGGCCAGGCCCTGTTCACCGCGATCTCCATCGGCTGCCTGCTCGTGGTGTGCCGGATCGTCGTGTCCGGCCTCCTCGACCGGCCGGTGAAAGACCTCTGGTGGCTCGCAACGGCGGCCACGACAGTCGCCCTCTGGCTCGAACCCGTCCGCGACACCCTGAACTTCGGTCAGATCAACATCGTGCTGATAACGCTCGTCGTCGTCGACGCCCTACTGGGCCGGGGCAAATGGTGGAACGGTCTGCTCGTCGGCCTCGCCATCTCGATCAAGCTCACCCCCGCGGTCTTCCTGCTGTATTTCTTCGTCCGCCGGGATTGGCGCGCACTTGCCGTCGCCGCGGTGTCAGCGATTGGCTACGCCGCTCTCGGCCACCTGCTGACACCGAGCGACTCGACCACCTACTGGACCTCGACCCTCTTCGACACCGACCGCATCGGGAGCCCGCACTTCGCGAACAATCAGTCGATCAAGGGTGAACTCGGGCGCCTGGGCATCGAGTCCGACGCGGCGTGGTTCCTGGTCTCGCTCGTCGTCGGGTTGTTCATCGCGTGGGTGGCATGGCGCCTGCTGTCGCCGGCACCGGCGGACCCGCAGACGACGACACCGCACGACGTTGCCGCCCTCATCGCGGTCGCCTTCGCCGCTCTGTACTGCTCGCCGGTCGCCTGGGACCACAGCTGGGTCTGGGTGGTCCCGCTGCTGCTCGTGCTGACCTACCTCGCGACGCGCCCCGCCGCGTCGTCGATCTGGTGGTGGCTCCTCGGCCTGGGAGTGGTCATCTTCGCCGTCGCACCACACCAGCGCATCCCGCAGCGGTACGACGCCGAGCTGTCCTGGGCCTGGTGGCAGCACCTCGTCGGGTCGTCGTATCTGCTGTGGGGCCTCGCCGTGCTGATCGCTCTGGGCGTCTCGGCGCCGCGCGTGCTCGCTTCGCGGAGAGCGGCCGACACGCTCGCCCAACCTGCTTGAGCACCCCGTCCGCATCAGCCCCTTGAAACAAGCGCTAAAATCCGTTCCAATGGTGCATAGTGATGTAACGCACATCGGATCAACGGGGAGTGGCAGGTTCATGACGAGTCGGAAGAAGCAGATCCAGAGCGTGCTGGCGAAGGCGAGCAGCATGTACCCGAGCTCGGAACGCCCGCTGGCCGAGCCGCCCGCCGGGTCCGACCTCAAGCCGGTCATGGGTGACCCGGGGATCCCGTGGCTCGGCAACACGCTCGAAGCGCTCGTCGACCCCCTCAAGTCGGCGATGGAGCGGTTCGATCGCTACGGGCAGGTCTCGTGGTCGGGTGCGCTGGGCATGAACATGGTCACGCTCGTCGGCCCGGAAGCGATCGAGGCGGTCTGGATGAACCGCAAGAAGGCGTTCTCCAGCGAACTCGGCTGGGAGCCGATGATCGGCCCGTTCTTCCGCCGGGGTGTCATGCTGATGGACTTCGACGAGCACATGCAGCATCGGCGCATCATGCAGCAGGCCTTCAGCAAGCCCCGGCTCACCGGCTACCTCGACATCATGACCCCGCACATCGAGAAGACCCTTGCCAACTGGGAGGCGGGCAACGGCTTCAAGATGTACTCCCGCACCAAGGACCTCACGCTGTCGCTGGCGACCGAGGTCTTCATGGGCGCCCACGTCAGCGAGTCCGAGGCCCACCGCCTCGAGCACGCCTTCGAGGCGGCCGTGCGTGGCGGTCAGGCGATCGTGCGTAAGGATGTCGGCAACTGGACCTGGGCCAAGGGACTCCGAGGCCGCGAGGTGCTGCAGGAGTACTTCCGCTCCGAGATCCCGTTGCGTCGCGGCAACGACGCCGACGACCTGTTCAGCGTGCTCTGCAACGCCGAGAGCGACGAGGGCGAGACGTTCTCCGACGAGGACATCGTCAATCACATGATCTTCGTGATGATGGCCGCGCACGACACCAGCACCATCGCGCTGTCGATGATGACCTACTTCCTCGGCCGCCATCCCGAATGGCAGCAGCGCCTGCGCGAGGAGTCCCTGGCCCTCGACAAGCCGACGATCGACTACGACGACGTCGACAAGCTCCCCAGCATGGAGCTCGCCTTCAAGGAGACGCTGCGGCTCAACGCCCCGGTCGGCATGCTCTTCCGGATGGCGATCGAGGACACCGAGGTCTGCGGGCACTACATCCCGAAGGGCACACTGCTCAGCATCCACCCGTGGGCGACGATGCTCCGTAAGGAGTGGTGGCCCAACCCCACCCACTTCGACCCCGAACGGTTCTCCGCCGAGCGCCGCGAGGACAAGGTCCACCGCTTCGCGTGGGCACCCTTCGGTGGCGGCGCACACAAGTGCATCGGCCTGTATTTCGGTGGGATGGAAGTGAAGTCGATCCTGCACCAGATGCTGCTGCGCTTCGAGTGGGACGTCCCCGCCGACTACCGCCCGGAACTGACCTACGGCACCGGCCCGACCCCCGCCGACGGTCTGCCGATCAACCTGCGGCACCGCAAGATCTGACCTGGTGACCAGAAGCGCCACTTCCGACAAACGGAAGTGGCGCTACTGTTTTCAACTCTGTGACCCTCTGCTGATTGAGCCGGCACCGAGCGGAGCGAGGAGCCGAGTCGAAATCACCCGGCGACCCGAAGTCACCAAGTGATTCCGCGTGCCACCAACCCCTACGACGCCGCGAGAATGCTGATCTCGAAGACGAGCGTGTCGCCGACCTCGATGCCCGCCTGGGGATTTCCGGAAGCGTAGCCGTCCGCCGACGTCATGGCGACGCCCACCTTCGACCCGACCTTCTGTCCGGCGATGGCCTTGCTGAAGCCCGGGATCACGCCGTCGAGCGGGAAGGTCGCGGGGGAGCCGTTGGCGTAGGCGCTGTCGAAGGTCTCGCCGGTGCGGCCGTTGACGCCGACGTAGCAGACCGACACCGATGCGGTCTCCGGCACCACCGCGCCGTCACCCTCGACGAGCACCTTGACCTGGGTGGCATCGACGCTGAACGGGTTCTCGACGGTGATGTCCGGGGCCTGGGTCGCGGTGGACGCGACCATCTGCAGACCGCCGGTGGTGCCCTTCTCGGTCCACTGCGGTGTGGCGTCGGCGTTCGCGGGTGCGCTCGGGCAGCTCTCCGCTCCCGCTGCCGGGGTTTCGGCGCCGCCGGTCGCCGCGGTCGCAGTGGGTTCGGTTGTGCCCGAACCGGAATCGGAGTCGGAGCTGCAACCGGCGACGGCCAGGACGAGAGCGGTGCCGAGGACGAGTGTCGCGTTCTTGATGTTCACCCAGGGAACGCTACCCGAGGCGGGACCGCTCACCGAGCGTCGCGACCACCCAGCACACGTGCGGCCCGTTCGAGATCGGCCCGCACGGCTCGCGCGGCCGGCCATCGCGTCGCGGCCAGTACCAACCCACCGACCGCGGGCACCGTCAGCACCGCCTCGGCATGCACGTCGGTGCCGGCCTCGCGTTCGGCGAACGTCAATGTCAGCACCGCGTCGACCGACCGCCACCGTCCGATCTCCTGCCATATCCGGCGAGGCTCACAGGCGGTCACCTCCATCCGCGGGGACACCCCGGGGACCACGGTGACGTCGGTCCAGCTGGTGCCGACGTCACCCGCCCGGTCACCGATGGGCCGCAGGTCGTCGACCCGACGCAGGCTCGATTGCCACTCCGGACGATTCGCGGGGTCCGCGAGGTAGTCGAAGGTGACGTCGAGCGGCGCATCGAACGGCACCACGGTGTCGATGACGGTGACGCGGGCGGGGGAGAGCATCAGTGGATGAGCTCGGCGAGCTGCTCGACCTCGGCGACGCTGCCCGGCGACACGAGCATCATCGTCACCCCGCAGGCTTCCCAGACCTTGATCTGTTCACGCACGTGCTCGAGGTCGCCGACGATCGCCGAGTCGTCGACGACGGCATCGGGGATGATCTGTGCTGCTTCGTCTTTGCGGTTGTTGCGGAAGAGTGCGGTCACCTCGTCGACGACGTCGGAGTAGCCCATCCGCCGGTAGACCTCGGCGTGGAAGTTGGTGTCCTCGCTGCCCATTCCGCCCATGTACAGCGCCAGGAACGGTTTGATCGCCGCGTAGGTGCCCTCGCGATCGTCGGTGACGACGATCTGGGCGGTCGCGCACACCTCGAAGTCCTCGCGGCTGCGTCGTGCACCCGGGCGCGCGAATCCCTCGTCGAGCCATTCGTTGTACGTGTCGGCCATCCGCGGCGTGTAGAAGAGCGGCAGCCACCCGTCGGCGATCTCGGCGGCCAGGGCGACGTTCTTCGGTCCCTCGGCACCGAGCATGACCGGGATGTCGCTGCGCAGCGGATGCGTGATCGGCTTGAGTGTCTTGCCCAATCCGGACGCACCGTCACCGTCGAACGGCAGCGGGTAGTGGGGTCCGGCGCTGCTGACCGGGGCCTCGCGGGCCCACACCTGGCGCATGATGTCGATGTACTCGCGGGTCCGGGCGAGGGGTTTGGCGAACTTCTGCCCGTACCAGCCTTCGACGACCTGCGGCCCCGAGACGCCGAGCCCGACGATGTGGCGACCGCCGGACAGGTGATCGAGGGTCAGCGCGGCCATCGCGCAGGCGGTCGGTGTACGGGCCGAGAGTTGCAGCACCGACGTCCCGAGCCGGACACGTTCGGTCGACGACCCGAGCCAGGCGAGCGGGGTGTAGGCGTCGGATCCCCAGGCCTCGGCGGTGAAGATGCTGTCGAAGCCGGAGGCCTCGGCCGCGGCGACGATCTCGGCGTGATGGGTGGGCGGTTGCGCACCCCAGTAGCCCAGTTGCAGACCGAGTTTCACTGGTAGACTCCTTCTGACTCGGCGGCGGCTTCCGCGGCGATCTGGTCGAACTGTGCGCCCATCGCCGCGGCGACGGCCTGTGCGCCCGACAGCGGGCGGACCATGACCATGAGGTCGTCGATCTTGCCGTCGTCGTCGACGTGGATGAAGTCGCAGCCGGTGATCTTCTTGCCGCCGACCACCGCTTCGAAGACGAGCGCCGAGTCGTGTCCGCCGGCGTCGTTGATCTCGCGGATGTAGCGGAAGTCCTCGAAGACCCGCAGCACGCCACGCAGGATGGCCGATGTGATCGCCTTGCCCGGGTACGGCTTGAACGCGACCGGACTGGTGAAGACCACATCGTCGGCGAGCAGCGCCCTCATCGCCTGCTCGTCACGCGCCTCGACGGCCTCTCGGAACTGCTTCATGCGTCGACCTCCCTGTCGGTGATTCTGCTTCGACGCTAATGGATGCCGGGCCGGTTGATGAAGGCAGGCGAGGGGCCAGGAGTACGAGCAACGCCGTCGCGAGCAGGGTCATGCCCACCCACCCGATCGCCGTGATCGGTTCCGCGAGCACCCCGACGGCCAGCGCGGTCGCCACGGCGGGCTCGATCAGGGTGATCGTGGTGGCGGTGCTGCTGTCGATCCGGCCGAGTCCGCGGCTGAACAGGACGTAGCCGAGGAACTGCGGCACCAGGACGAGGTAGGCGAGAACGCCCAGGGTGTCGGGGTGCTCGATCACCGCGGGTATGCCGACCGCGACGATCGGCAGCAGGAACACCCCGCCCAGACCCATGACGGTTCCGGCCGCCGCGCCGCGCGGCACCGACCGGCTCATCAGTCGACGCATCGCCCACGACAACCCGGCATAGGTGACGCCCGCGAGTACGCCGAGCCCCACACCCAGCGCAGCGGAGTGGCTGCCGGACAGTGCATCTCCGTGCGAAGACTCGCTCCGCGACACCGCCAGGGCCACACTGCCGACGATGCCGAGCAGACATGCGACCGACCAGCGCGTCGTCAGCCTGCGGCCGTCGGCGACCCGCTCGATCACCGCCGAGAACAGCGGCGCCGACGCCAACGACACGACGGTCCCGAGCGCGACGCCGCCGACGCGCATCGACCCGAAGAAACAGAGCGGGTAGATCATCACGCAGATGCCGCCGAGCAGCGCGACCGGCCACTGTGCGGTCACCTGGGACGGTGTCATTCGGCCCGCTCGCTCCGCTCCCGGCGCCGTCCATGCGGTTCGAATCCCGCGGGCGTTGACCGCCGCCTGCAACAGCCCGCCACCGCACATGGCGATCGCACCGATGGTCACCGCGCTGAGTTCGGGCGCCATCGCCGCCGCGGTGCCCGATGTGCCCCACAGGATCGCGGTGAGCGCCACCGCGAGCATCCCGGCGCGTTCGGTCCGGCGGGGGTCTGTCATCCGTATACGCCGACCGGTGACACCGGATATGGATGTCGCGCGTAGAACTCGAGGTGCCGACGGGCCGCGTCGTCCCACGTCAACGAGGCGGCCAGGGCACGGCCGGTCGTGATGCGTTCGGAGTCGGCCGTGAGCGACGCGTCGAGGGCCTCGGCGAGTTCCGCGACGGTCGAGGCGTAGGCGACGGTGTCACCGAACACCTCGCGCAGGATGGGGAGGTCTCGCGCGACGACCGGCCGCCCCGCGGCGAGTGCCTCCATCGCCGCCAGACCGAAGCCCTCTTTCACCGACGGGAACGCGAACACGCGGCAGGCCGCGACCAGTGACGGCAGGTCGTCATCGGGCACGTTCCCGAGCACGACCGGTTCGACGTCGAGTTCGGCGCGCAAACGGTCGAAGTCGGCACGGTAGTCGCGGTAGTCGAACAGTGTTTCGCCACCGGCGAAGACGAGCTTCAGTCCTGGGTGCCTCTCGCGCAGTACCGCATACGCCTCCAGGAGGTCGATGCTGCCCTTGCGGGGCTCGATTCCGCCGACGGCGAGCACGTAGTCGCCCAGCTGGTCCGTCCATCGTCGTCGCGCTTCGACGGACGTGGGGGAGTCCGACTCCGCATCGGCGAAGCGTTCGTACGCAACGCCATTCGGGATCACCGTCGGCGTCAGACCCCAGCCGTGTTCGACTTCGTCGGCGACGGCACGCGACACACAGATCCGCGCATACGGGTTGACCACCGCCTTCTCGTGGCAGTCGACGAGGATCGGCGTCGTGAACTGATCGAGATGGTGAATCGTGCGGATGCACGTCCCGACGGCGTTGGCACTGATGCAGTCCTGTGCATGCACGATGTCGAAGTCGGCCGGGTCGAAGGCGGCGCGCAGGGTGTCGATGGACCGCACGATACGTTCGGTGATCGTCTCGTTCTCCCGGTCGGGGAACGGTACGAGCTGCACCCGCACAGCCGGATCCACAGCGCGGAAGAAACCCTCGTCGCCACCGCGGGCGAGCGACCACACCGTGACGTCGGCGCCGAGCCGAGCCATCGCCTCGGCGAGGTTCAGCGTGTGCACCACGCCGCCACGGGGTTTCGTCGAATAGGTCAAGAGACCGATGCGGAGATGCTGCGTACCGGTCACCGTTGGTCCGCCGGCATCGTCGACCGGTACGTGTCCGGCCGGAGTTCGGCGAGGTGACTCAGGACGCGCCGCGCCCGGTCGACCTCGGCGTCGACATCGACGGTCACCGTGGCCATCCCGCCTTTCGAACGGGTGGTTGCCAGGATGTCGCCGCCTGGTCCGACGACCTTCGCCTGTCCGAGGAAGCGCAGCGACCCCATCACCCCCGTCTGGTTCGACGACACGACGAACACCTGATTCTCGGCAGCTCGGGCGCTGTCGTAGAGATCGAACAACCGGGACTGGCGGTCGGCCGGTAGGCGTGCGGCGCGGTCGGTGACACTGGCCGGCCACGCGGACAGCGCCGCGATGATCCGTGCGCCGTCGAGCGCCAGCGTGCGTGCCGACTCCGGAAAGGTCTTGTCGTAGTCGATCAGCATGCCGACGCGGCCGACCGGGGTGTCGAAGGCACCGAAGGAGTCACCGGCCGCGTAGGCCAGTGCCTCGCCGGCGGGCTGATGCACCTTGCGGTGCGTGCCGAGGATGCCGTCCCCCGAGAGACAGACGGCGGTGTTGAATCGCTGCTCGCCGACCGCTTCGGTGTAGCCGATGCAGACGGTCATGTCGCCGGCGGCGGCGGCGATCGCGGCGAGTTCCGGACCGTCGGGTTGGAGAGCGGGTGGCAGCTCGGTCGGATCGGGCTCACGGAGATCGCCGAGATAGCCGCCGAGCGAGGCATCGGGGAAGACAAGGAGGTCGACGCCGTCGGTCGCGGCGGATTCGACGATGCCGACCGCCTTGGCAACACCGCGTTTCACGTCGCGTCCGAAGTGCGCGGCGAGGGCCCCGAGGGTGACCGTCCTCATGGGCGAACTGTACCGGTCGAGACCGTCGTCGAGGTCGGTCGCTCGAGAGTCATGCCCACGGGGTTCATGCGGCCCCCAGCCCGGTGACCGTCGATGCGACGGCGACGGTCGTCTCGCCGTCGGGCCACCGCAGTCGTACGCCGGGTTCCGTGGTCAGCCGGCCGCAGTCGGCGGTCGTGACCGGAGCAGGAGTGGGGACCGGGCGTCGGGCGCCGGCGCGATCGGTGCTGAGCATCGCATAGCCGGGGAAGCAGGTGAGCCACCCACCCATCGGCGCGTCGCCGGGGCGCGGTACTGCCGTCACATCCAGTTCGGCGCCCGTTCCCGACGCTTCGGCGAGCATGCCGAGCGTCCCCACGATCCCGGCCATGCTGACGTCCTTCGCCGACGCCGGACGCACGGTCGCGAGATGCGACGCCATGGCGACGAGTTCGTCGCTGCTGCGCGAACTCGTCGAGTCCCACTGACGATCGTGATAGCCGGGCCGCCATGAGCCGCCGAGGTCGGCGTGGAGGGTCACGGTGTCGCCGACCGCACCGCCGCCGGCCCGGAGCGGGCGATCCGTCGTGCCGAGCGCGGTGACCGACAACGCCGACGGCACTCCGACCTGCGTGTGGCCACCGAGAACGGGCGTGCGCCACGCGGCGGCCGCGGAGGAGATCCCGCGGATGATCCGTGTCAGGTGCGACGTCGTGGGCGCCCCCACGGCATCGAGCAGGCCGAGTGGGTGGGCACCCATCGCGCTGAGGTCGTTGATGTTGACGAGCACCGAACACCAACCCGCCCATTCGGGATCGCGTTCGATCATCGACGGGATGATGGCGTCGCAGGCGGCGATCACGTCGGTGCCGGGCAGCGGCACACCGTCGTCGCCGCGGAACCCGGCGGCTCCGAGGCCGCCGGGCATGTTCGCGAACGGCGCGAGCGCATCGGCGAGAACCGCTTTCGTCCCGTCGACCGTGCGTTGAATTCTGTCGAGTGGGTAGCGCATCTCGCGGTGCGACCGGCCTTCGATCCGCGGGCCGGGACCGCGGTCCAGCCAGCCGAGTCTCGAGAACATGGGTGCATAACGGTCCTGCACAGTCGCGTCGAACCGCAGGGCACCGAGTTGTTCGACGTGTGCGCAGGCCGCTCGTACGAGTGCTGCGCCGATTCCGGCTGCCAGTCCCGGATCGGCGACGACGAGCCGCGAGCCGAACCACCATCCGATGTCGGCGTGGACCGATCCCGCCCAGGGGGTGGGGGCGATCCGCACGCCACCCGCGATCGTCCCGTCGGCCAGGGTCGCGACGAGGACGGTGGTGCGCGGGTCCTCGTCGGTGTCGTCGAGATCGGTGCGCTCGAAAAGTGCCTGACGCTCGACGAATTCGCGGTGCCGCAGCGCCCGATAGGCCGCATGGTCCCGCGGGCTGCCGGCGACGGTGATCAGGAACTCCGACCGTGGCGTCGTTCGCGGAAGCCCGGACAGGATCGACAGTTCGCCCCGTGACAACACGTCAGCCTCCGACCGTCGGCAACACGCTGCAGGCACCACAGGCCGCGCAGCCCGCACGTTGGTCCGACCCGGACATCCCGATGAAACTCAGATGACCGGCGACCTCGCGGCTGATCTTCTCGACGATCGTCGGGTCGGGTGCGGGAGCGTTGTCGACGTCGACGGCGAGGGTCCCCGCGTGACGCCGGAACGGCACGATGAAGGGGTACACGCCCATGTCGGCGAGTTCTTTGGCACCCGCGACCATCTCGTCGGTGTCCTCGCCGAGTCCGACCAACAGGTAGGTCGACACCTGGTTGCGACCGAACACCCGGACCGCCTCGGCCCAGGCCGCGCGATATTCCGACATCGGGACCGTCGACTTGCCGGGCATCCAGCGACGCCGTACGCCGTCGTCGAGGGATTCGACGTGGATGCCGATGGCGTCCGCACCGGCGTCGCGGAGTTCGGTCAGGACGGCCAGGTCGGCGGGCGGTTCGCACTGGACCTGGATGGGCAGTTCGGGCACCGCCGCCTTGATGGCCCGGACGCACCGCGCGAGATGACGAGCCCCGCGGTCGCGTCCACCGCTCGTGCCGGTGGTCATGACCATGTTCGTCACGCCGTCGAGATCGACGGCCGCACGGGCGACTTCGGCGAGTTGCTCGGGCTTCTTCACCGCGATCGTCGAGCCGGACTTCAACGACTCCTCGATCGAGCAGAATCGGCACCGCTGGTCTTCGGCGTACCGGATGCAGGTCTGCAGGACGGTTGTCGCAAGCACGTTCCGACCGTGCAAGCGGGCGATCTTCTCGTAGCTCACCCCGTCCGCGGTCTGCAGGTCGTAGAACCGGGGCCGCCCGATCGCGCTGACCTCGACACCGATGTCGACCCCGTCATACAGCACACGATCGCCGTCGAAGACGAACGGACTCCGCGGGTTCCGCGGGATCGCGGCATGCAGCCCGTCGACCATCAGGTGCCCATCGTCGCTGGGCCCCGCTCCGCCGCTGCGCTGCAACGGAGGGTTCCCGCGAATCCCGAGCAACGCGAGGTCAACTCGTGTCGATACCGTCATGGGTACTCCCTTTCATTGCTGGTTGAGCCGACTCCGAGCGACCCGCTGCTTGTTGAGCCGACCCCGAGCCCCTCTGCTGGTTGAGCCGACACCGAGCGAAGCGAGGCGTCGAGTCGAAACCACCCGGCGACCGACCCCGCCAACGCAACGCACTACGGACCAC
This sequence comes from Gordonia sp. ABKF26, assembly GCF_041103195.1. Lineage (NCBI taxonomy): Bacteria > Bacillati > Actinomycetota > Actinomycetes > Mycobacteriales > Gordoniaceae > Gordonia > Gordonia sp. ABKF26. The sequence goes on along the minus strand of NZ_JBGCVZ010000003.1, from coordinate 3,243,446 downwards.
AACCCCGAAACCTACTGCGCCACAACCAACCGCGCGCGCCCACCACAAACCGCCCCAACAACATGCTCCGCCACAAACCGAGCGTCACGATCAATGCCCAGGAACCGCCCTGACCCCCACGTATGCATCCACGGCAACCCGACGAAGCTGAGCCCGGGCACTTCGGTGACCCCGCGCGTCTGCATGGGGCGGCCGCCGCCGTCAAAGGCGCTGGCCTCGATCCACCGGTAGTCGGGTCGGTAGCCGATCGCCCAGATGATGGAGGTGACGCCTTCTCCCGCGAGGTCGAGTTCCACAGGATCGACCTCAGGCGCCCACACCGGTTCGTACCGAGAACTCTCCGGCGCCTCGATGCCGTGCTTCTCGATGTGCCGGTCGATGTCACCGCAGATGGAGTTGTACACCGCGTCGGCCCGGTCGAGCGCGGCGGTCAGCGTCGGCGCGAACTGCAGCGTCGAGTCCTTCCCGTCGTCGAGAACGCCGTACAGCTTCATCCCCTCCGCCGCGAAACGTCGGAGGTCGATGTCGCGGCCTCCGTCGCGGCCGGTGACGTAGTGATTGGTCTTCTCCTGCGCGGCCCGGCCGCCGGGGTACTCCTGGGTCGGTGTGTCGTAGAGACCCATGTCCGACAGCCACGTCATGCAGTCGCGCCCGCGATAGAACCGGGCGACTCTCGGCGCGTTTCCGATTGCGAGGTGCACCTGCCGACCCGCGAGGTGGAGGTCCTCGGCGATCTGCGTGCCCGACTGTCCCGACCCGACGACCAGCACGGCACCGTCGGGCAGTTGCTCGGGGTTGAAGTATTCCTCGGAGTGCACCTGGTGCACAGCCGGAATCCAGCGACGACGCGAACGGCGGCACCACCGGCAGTGGGTATCCACCGGTCGCGATGACGGCCTGGTCGCAGGTGAGCGACTGCATTCCGTCCGGGCCGTCGAGAGTCAGCTCGAACCGATCACCGGACAGTCGCTGCAGGCGAGTGACCTTCGTGTGGTCGACGAGCGGCGGTTCGAAGGTTTCCAGCCATCCGTGCAGCCACTCCACGACCTCGTCGCGCGTCATGAACCCGTCGGGGTCGGGACCCTCGTAGGCGTATCCGGGGAGTTTGCAGTGCCAGTTGGGTGTCACCAGCGTGAAGTTGTCCCAGCGCTTGTCGGCCCACGCATGAACCGCGGTGTCGGCTTCGACGACGAGATGGTCGACGCCCGCCTGCCCGAGGTACCAGCTGACCGAGAGGCCGGCCTGTCCGCCGCCGATGACGACGACCGGCACATGTGCGTTCATGACTGCTCCTCGAGTTTGCCGCTGGTTGACCCTTCACCGCTGATTGAGCCTTTATTGCTGGTTGAGCCGGGCCGGAGGGGAGCGACGCCCCGAGTCGAAGCCACCTCCGCACCCGGCAACGGCGGGTACATCGACACCACCTCGACCTGAGCGGAATCCGCATGCCGCCCGGCGTCGACCGCGATCTCCTCCGCCGACGCCGCGGCCGACGTGCAAGCGAATCCGTACTTGGCGCGGACCCGCGCGCTGGCCTCGTCGAGTGCGGTGGTGGCCCGCGACCGGAAGTCGTCGACGCGATAGGTCCCGGGTGCGAGATGGTCGTGCAGGACGAGGCTGGGGGAGTAGTACTGGCGGAACAGGCCGTCGGGCCAGCGCACCTGGACGGTCATCTCAGGCATGGGCGAGGTCCCGCCATGCGAAGTCAGTGTCTGCGTCGGACTCAGCCTCGACGAGCAACCCGTACACCTCGGGACGCCTGTCCCTCAGATGGAACATGCCGGCTCGCATGGCGGTGAAGCTCTCGGCAATGTCCACGTCGGCGACGGCCAGACCGCTGCCGAGAAGCGTTGTGTCGAGGATGTTCCCGCCGGGGTCGACGATCTTGGCGTTGCCCACGTAGCGCAGCGACCCGAAGGTGCCGCTCTGGTTGGCGGCGACCCAGAACACCTGATTCTCCAGGGCACGCGCGGTGTCGAAGAGGTTGAATCGGTAGGTCCAGCGGTCGTCTTGCAGGTTCTCCGCGGTCGCGGTGCGCGCTGCCGGCCAGGCGGACAGGCTCGCGATGATCTCGGCACCCTTGAGCGCCATGATGCGGGCCGCCTCGGGAAATGCCTTGTCGTAACAGATCTGGAGACCGATCCGGCCGACGGGAGTGTCGAAGACGTCGTACCCGGTGCCCGACGAGTAGGACATGTTCTCGCCCAGGGGCTGGTGGACCTTGCGGTAGCTGCCGTAGATGCGGGTCCCGTCGAGGACGGCGGCCGCGTTGTAGCGGGTCTCGCCGTCCTCGCCGAGCTCGCAGAATCCGATCGCCACCACCAGATCTCCGACGATGGACTGCACCCGAGCGATCTCGGGCCCGTCGAGGGAGATCGCCGGCGGCAACGATCGTGTGCTGTTCTTCTGGGTGTCGCCGTGGTTGCCCAGCGACGACAGGTATCCGCCGATCGCCGCCTCCGGGAACACCAGGAAGTTGACGCCCCGCGTTCGTGCCTCGGCGACGTACTGTTCGATGGTCGCGTAGTTCTGCTCGAGATCGCGGGTGAAGTTCGCCGCGACGGTTCCGATGGTGGTCATGTGCTTCCCAAAGTCGGTGATGGTTGTACTGGTTGATCAACCCTGTTGGTTGAGCAGGCGAGGAGCGCAGCGACGAGCCGTGTCGAAACCACTCTCGCCCAACAATTCTGGACCGATATCAGACCATGTAGGTCGAGTTGATGATGGCGCCCTTGCGTGCGTAGTGGATGAGTGCGTCCTGGACGTCGAGCGGATGTGCCGGGATGACGCCTTCGATCAGGTCCTCCTCGCGTCCGCCGTGTAGGGCGAGACCGAAGCGACAGCAGAACACGGTGCCGCCCTCGGAGATGAAGGTCTCGAGCGAGTTGTTGATGTTCTGCTCGCCCGGGAATCCGGAGTCGCCGGTCGTCGGGAATCCGCGTGTGGCAAGGCAATTGATGGCGCCGGGGCCGTAGAAGTACATGGCCGATTCAAAGCCCTTGCGCAGCGCACGGGTGGCCTGAAGGACGGCGACGAACGACACCGACGACTCGTGCGCGATGCCGTGCACGAGCGTGAAGTACGACTCCCCGTTCTCGGCCTGGTAGTCCGGGAAGATCTTGGTGCCGCCGTAGATGTTGGAGCCCTTGGGAAGTGAGGGGTGCGGGATCTCCGCCAGCGACGCGGCGATGTTCTCGGTGATGGTTTCGTCGAAAGAAGGCACAAGAACTCCTGGGATGGCGAGACGAGACAGTGTCTGATGGTCGGGCCGCATGGCGGCGGCTCGACGTGCGAGGGTGGATCGGGCATCATTGCCCTGAGTGGTTCGACCGGAGATCCGGTCTCATCGAGTAGCGCTTGCTTGCTACGACACTCAGTTCACTCGCCATCGATTACCGAATGGTTTCCGGCGGAATAAAGAAACCGCGAATTCACGTAACACGACCCTGGTCGGTCGACCGTCACACGCGGAGCAACCCGGTCATAAAAATATCCGACGAACCGGTCGGGTCGGGGGTCTGACCGGTTCGTCGGACGAGACCCAGTGTATCCCTCGCGCCGCAGCACGGTCCATCGAGGTATCCGCAATTCTGTGACCTCTTGGATTGCAGATCCTTCATCGCGTCTTGTTCCCTGAGGTGTGAGGAGCGCAAGCCGCCGGGCCGAGAAAGCGACGAAGGAGCGCGTCGAGGTCGACGAGCCTCGAAGGGCGCCCAAAATCGCTCCTGCGCGCCGCGCACGCCATCGACCGCGACACGGAGCAACCTGGACGTCATGCTCACTGCAGTTCTCTACGGGCTCGCGACCGCCATACCTATCGCGGTCGGCGCTGCGATCGGTCTGCGCTGGAACCTGCCGAATCCGATCCTGGCGACGCTGATGGCGTTCGGCGCAGGCACGATGATCGCGGCGGTGTCGACCGAACTCTTCGAACCGGCCTTCACCCAAGCCGGTACGGGTGTTGCGGCGGTCGCGCTCTTCTCCGGGACCGCGGTCTACGTCGTCGCCGACCGTCTCGTCGAGACCAAGCTCGGGTCGTCGGCGATCGGTCCCGCACTGATGATCGGTGTCTTCCTTGACGGTGTGCCGGAGAACACCGCGCTCGGCGTCTCGCTGACCGCGGGAGGCTCGCTCGTGCTGGTGGTGGCGATCGCGGTCGGCAACGTCCCCGAAGCGGTGAGCGGCGCGTCGTTGATGCGCCGCGAGCACGACGCCTCGGGCCGCTCGGCGCTCGCGATGTGGATCTTCACCGCCGTCGTCCTGGTCGCTGTCACAGTGGGCGGTTACGCGATGGCCGACGCCATCCCGTCGACCGCGATCAGCGTCGTCCAGGCGTTCGCCGGCGGCGCGACGCTCGGTGTGCTCGCCAACTCGCTGATGCCAGAGGCCTACCGCGAAGGCGGGTGGTGGGTCGGCCTCGCGACCGCAGCCGGATTCCTTCTCGCATTCGTCCTCGGCTGATCTTCATCACTCTCGGGAGAAGGCCCCCAGGCTCGCGGAGGAACGTCACCCACCGCTCCCTGAGGAGGCCCGGAGCTTGCGGAGGGCCGTCACGAAGGGTCCCCCGAGCACCCACCCAAAACGCGACCCCACAATCTAGTGCGTCTGCACCGCCTCCGGGTCACTCTCGACATGCCCGTCCGCCAGCTCCGACAATGCCCGGAACACGCGTTTCGACGCTTCGGCCCACGGCATGAGGATGGGGAAGACGTGGAACATGCCGGGTTCTTCGATGGCGTGCGTCGGTACCTCCGACGCCTCGAGTCGTGCCGCGAAATCGCGTATGCCGTCGCGGAACATCTCGCTGCCGCCCCAGCACACGAACGTCGGCGGGAACCACGACGGGTCGGGTTCGCCGTTGATGGGGGACACCCGCGCATCGTTCGGCTGCACGCCGTGCAGGTACGGCGTCACCGGGATGCTCCACGGCAGGATGTCGTAGGGGGCGTTCTCGGTGATCGACGGATGGTCGAGGTCGAGATCGATCTCGGGGGAGAACAGCGCGAGCGCGCCCGGACGCGGCAGGTCGTGATCGCGGAGGTAGGCGACGAGCGACGCCGCGAGCCCACCGCCACCGGAATCGCCGGCAACGATGATGTGGTCGGGGTCGACGCCGCGTCCCAATAGCCCGCGGTAGACATCCGCGGCATCGTGAACGCCTGCGGGGAAGGGAAATTCGGGGGCCATCCGATAGTCGGCGATGAACACCTCGTGCCCGGCGATCCGCACGAGCGACGACGCGAACGCCGAGTACATCATCGGCGATGTCCCGATGTATCCACCGCCGTGCAGGTAGAGGATCGTCGCGCCGATCTCTTCTTTCTCGCAATCGTCGTCGACGTAGGCGTCGGTGCTCGCCTTGGCGCGACACCACAGCCCGGGCACGCCGCCGACGATGTCGTCGGTGAGTTCGACGCCGTCGGTCAACTCGACGAAGGGTGGCATCACGACGCGGCACACGTCGTCGAGGATCTTCTCCATCGACCGGAACTCCTCGATCGGCAGTCCCATCGAGTAGCCCATGAACGCGCGGATGGTCTGGCGGGTGACCGACTGGCCGAGGTTGTCGAGAAGCCCGGACGGGCCCGACCACGGCTTGCGGAACGGCACCCGCGCGAGGCCGTTGACCATGCTCTGCGCGAGCCCGACGACGGTCAGCGCGGTCACCGGCGCCGACGCGGTCTGGACCTCCGGACGATCAGCCATCACCATGCCGCTCAGAGTAACGAGAGCGTCGATGCCCGGCTGGACACGCGACCCACCGGGTGGGGCGGCAGCCGCCGGGCGTGGCAGACTACCCGGGTCCTCTAGTCCCCGAGATCCCCGTGAGGCGGCGATGGAGTTCTCAGCCTTCCCGGCTCCGGTCGAGGCCCCCGGCACGTCGAGCGGTTCCGAGTCCGCGCAGGTCACGCTGGTCGACGCGTGGGAATCGAACCGATCGATCCAGAAGTCGGCCGTGGGACGACTGTTCGCGGCCACGAACTCGGCCCTCTACGTCACCTTGATGGAACGTCACCTCGATTACGGCACCAAACTGTCGGAGACCGAGCTGACGGTGCGCCTGGACCGCGACCTCGCCGACCTCGACCTCACCGACCAGGCCACCGGCCTCGAGCTGGTCAAGCTCTGGGCTCGGCAGGGCTGGCTGCACCGAGTCACCGACACCTCCGACCCGCACGCCCCCAACCTGTGCCATCTGACCAGCGAGGCGCGGTCGGTTCTGGACTTCATGCGTCGTCAACGGCGTGAGGATTCGATCGCCACCGGCGGCTCCATCACCGGTATCGCGTCGGAGCTCCGACGCGTCGCCGGTCAGGTCAGCAACGATCCCGACCAGATCCGCTCGGAGATCGAGGCACAGATGTCCGACCTCGATGCCGAGCTCGCCGACCTCGACGCCGGCCGACGCCCCCCGGTCGACCTGCGCGTCGCCGAGGACGCCGCCCGCACCATCGGCTACCAGATGGAGCAGATCGTCTCCGACATCGGCCAGTACGGCACGATGCTCGACCGCATCACCACCGCGCTGCTCGACGACCCCGGAGACTCCGACCTCGCCTACCGCGACCGTCAGCGTCAACTCTTCGACGACTACGAGGCGCTCCTCGACTCGCCGCAGTCCGCGTCGTACCAGGCGTTCTCGCACCTGATCCAGGATCCGGAGCGTCGCGCGCGCCTGAAGTCCGACATCGAGACGATCATCGACAGCTTCCCGGGCATGGATGCGGGCCTGCGGTCGGTGATGGACAACTTCTTCGGCCTCGTCACCCAGCAGATGGCCGAGGTCGGGCGTACCAGGCAACGCTGTGCGCGCCGTATTCGACGCTTTGTCGCGTCGGGCACCCTCGAGCAGAGCCGCGGCCTCGCCCGCCAGCTCAACGACGCCCTGGCCACCGCCAACGAGCTGCTCAAGACGTCCCTCGCCGATCGCCGCATCGGCTACGAGCTGCCCCTGGCCGCGCCGACGGTGAACTCGATCGGTCGACTCGCCTTCGAGATCCGGGAACACGTACCGCCCGCACCCGCGCTCCCGGCCGCGGTCGACGCCGACCTCACCTCGTTCGCCTCGCTGTCCGGCCAGGTCGACACGACCGAACTCACCGACACGGTGAACGCCGCGGTCGCCGCCGGCCCGGTCGCACTGGCCGACGTCATCGAGGGACTCGAGGAGCCGTATCTCGCCCACGTCATCGTCCTATGGTCGTGGGCCTCGAAACAGCAAGCGGCAGGGGAGAAGGTGCCGATGACCACCGTGCGATTCCGGTCCCTCATCGGCGACGACCACGCGATCGAAGTGCCCGACCTGACCTTCACCGAACCGATTCCGACTGCGGAGGTCGACGCCGAATGACATCTTTGCCCCCGAACGTGGACGCCGATACTTCGCTCCCCGAGGTGCAAGCGGACGAATCCAACCCCGTGCTCCCTGAGGTGCGAGCGCAGCGAGCCACGAAGGGCGACCCTGAGACGCGAGCGGAGGACCCTCTGCCCCCTGAGGTGCGAGCGAAGCGAGCCACGAAGGGCGACCCAACCCCCACCGAATTCGCCGGCTTCGACGACTTGCCCACCGTCGCGAACCGAGCCGCGACCCACACGCCGACCGCCCCGCGCTTCGACGGCGACGTCAGCGAGCTTCCCGACCGTGCGTGCTGGGCGCTGCAGAACCTGTTGACCCGCCGCTACATCAGCGGTGACCGGCAGCCGCAGCTGTGGTCGTGGGTGGCCGAGTACCAGGACGTGCTGCGGGGCCGCCTCTCCGAACTCGACCTCCGGCTGCGCATCGTCGACGAACTGCAGGTCGCCTTCGTCGAGCAGGCCGGCTACGACTCCCGTTGGGGCCGAAAGATCCTCAAGCGCGAGACGATTCACACCTACGACGCCATCCTGGCGCTCCACCTGGCCAAGTACGTGCGCGCCGCTCGCGACGAGCCCGTCCTGATCACCCGTGAGGAGATCCACGAGCTCTTCGCCGGCGTCACCAACACCATCGACCGCGACCTCGCACTCTTCGACAAGCGCATCGAACGCGCCCTCGACAAGATGGAGGAGCTCGAGTTCCTCCGCAAGCAGCGCGACGACACCGACACCTTCGTCGTCAGCACGGTGATCTCAGCGGTGATGACGGCGTCGGTGATCACCGATTTGCAAAGACAATTCGAGCAGTTCATCGGTTCCGGTGACACCGGGGAAGTGCCGCCAGAGGACCTCGCCGACGAGCCTGCGGAGCGCGACGAGGACGCAGCCGACATAGACGGCGCCTACGGCGAGAACGACGAAGGAGACGACTGGTGAGCGGGCAGGTCGACCAGTACCACCTGTCCCGGTTGCAGCTGATCAACTGGGGCGTGTTCGACGGGTATCATTCGATCCCGTTCAGTCCCAACGGTTCTCTGATCACCGGGTCGTCGGGTAGCGGTAAGTCGTCGTTGCTCGACGCCATCTCGCTGGCGTTCCTGCCGGATCATCGACGCAACTTCAACGCCTCGGGTGATGCGACGGCGGCCGGATCGTCCAGCGGCAAGCGCACGGTCGGCAAGTACGTGCGCGGCGCGTGGGGTGAGCGGCGCGACGGCACCAACGCCCACCGCGAGATCATGTACCTGCGGGGCACCGGCCCGGCGTGGGCGGCCATCGCGGTCACGTACACCTCAAGCTCCGGCGAGGCCATCACCGGCCTGGTGCTGAAATGGCTTGCCGCGGGCAAGATGACCGACGCGCACAGCTCGTACTTCATCTACGACGGCGACGCCGACATCGTCGAGGCCTGCAACGAGTGGGCCGCGAACAACTACAACTCGGCCAAGTTCCGCGACCGCGGATGGCGCGGCGGACCCGGCGAGGGCAAGTACCTCTCGACGCTGTACTCGCTCATCGGGATCCGCGGTTCCGACGCCGCGCAGCAGCTCCTCGGAAAAGCCAAGTCGCTCAAGAGCGTCGGCGGTCTAGCGCAGTTCGTGCGGGAGTTCATGCTCGACGCCCCGACCAGCATCGTCGGGATCGCCGACGCCCTCGACCAGATCGACCCCCTCGTCGAAGCCCGCGAACTGCTCGACGTCGCACGCCGCAAGCGCACCATCCTCGGCAACATCGAGGAGGTGCACGAGCGGTACGCGGGGGAGTCGGCCACCTTCTCTGTCCTCGACACCATCGACAACACCACCATCCGCAGCTACGTCAACAACCTGCGGATCCACAACGCGCAGCCCGAGGTCGCCGACCTCGACGACCAGATCACCCGCCTCGACGGCGATCTCGCCGCGCTGACCACCCAGCACGACCAGCTCCGCCAGGACCACAGCCTGCTGTTGTCCCGGATCGCCACGTCCACCGGCGACCTCGCTCCGCTGCGCGAACAGCTCGGCGGCGCACAGAAACGCAGCACCGAGGTCACCGCCCGACGCAACGCGTACGAGGACAAGGTCTCCGCGCTCGGCTTCACCCCGCCCACACGAGCGGAGGGATTCTGGCTGCTCCGCGAGGAACTCACCGAGGAAGCCGCCAAGATCGATGGCCAGCTCGACGCCGGGCGCGCCCACTATGCCGAGGCACTGGCCAGCGAGGTCGCCGCACGTACCCGCCGCGACGCCGCGATGGAGGAATTGGGCCGCGTCGCGAACGCCGGCTCCGCGCTGCCGCGCACCGAGCACGAGATGCGCCGCGCGATCGCCCACGGACTCCAGATCGACGAGTCCGAGCTGAAGTACGTCGCCGAACTCGTCGAACTCGACCCCGACGAAGAGCGGTGGCGCCTGGCCGTCGAGAAGGTGTTGCGCAACGTCGGTCTGCGCCTGCTGGTGCCCGACAAGCACTTCCGCGCCGCTCTGCGCTTCGTGAACTCGCACGACATGCGCGGCCGGATCCAGCTGCACCAGGCCGACTCTCGCCCGATGCCGGTTCTGGAAACGGGAACACTCGCGTCGAAGCTGCGTCCCGTCGACGCGTCACACCCGTGTGCCGCCGAGGCGATGACGGTCCTGTCGAAGCTGGGCAACCACATGTGTGTCGACAGTCCCGGCGAGTTCTCCCAGCACGCCAAGGCGGTCACCGATCAGGGTCTGCGCAAGGATTCGGCGAAGCTCGCGGTCAAGGACGACCGTCAGCAGCTCCGTCGGTCGCAGTACATCTTCGTCGGCGACGTCGCGTCGAAGATCGCCGCCCTGCGCGACGAACTCGAGTACGAGGAGCGGGCGTTCGAGGATGCCCGCCAGGATTGTGCCGAGCTTGACCGTGAGCGCAGTGCCAAGGAACGACGCCGCGACGCGTATCGCCGTGTGTGCGAGCAGTTCACGCAGTGGAACGAGATCGACGTCGACTCCGTGGATGACCGGGTCGACCAACTCACCGACCAATACGACCTGCTGATCGAAGAGAACCCCGACGTCGAGGCATTGCAGCGCAAGGCCGAAGACCTGTGGGAGCAGGTCCGCAACGCGATCTCGCAGGCCGCGCTGGTCAAGGACAAGATCGCTCGCCAGGACGCGCGGCGTACCCAGCTCCTCGACCTCATGGATCGGTTGAAGCCCGAAGACGTTCCCGCGCAGGCAGAGAAGACGCTCGACGGCTTCCGCGAGGATCTCTCTGCGACCCTCGACGTGCTCAATCCAGAGCCGTATCGACAGGAGATCGTCAAGGCCGCCGGCCGCGAGCGCGACCGGATGCGTTCGGATGCCCGACGCTCCCGCGACGAGCTGGCCCGCATCCTCGATACCTACGACGAGGAGTTCCCGGACGCCATCCCGAATGACAGCGACGACTTCGACGAACGTCTCCACGACTACGTCGCCGTCTGCCGCCGCATCGACGAGCGCGAGCTGCCCGCCGCCTACGAGCGGATGCGCCGGCTCATCACCGAGCAGGCCCCGGGCGCGATCCTCGGTCTCCATATGGCCGCCGACGCCGAGGAACGACGCATCGTCGAGCAGATCGAGCGCGTCAACACCGGCCTCGGCGCGGTGGCCTTCAACCGCGGTACCCGCCTGCGCCTGCGTCCGGGCCGCAAGAAGCTCGCTGCGGTCGAGGAGCTGACCGAGAAGGCTCGCCAGATCTCGAATCGTGCCACCGCGGTCAGCTTCGGCGACGAGCAGGCCATCCTCGAGCAGTACTCTGACATCCTGCTGCTGCGCGAACGCCTCGCCGGCAACACCCCGGAGGACCGCCAGTGGACGCGCGACGCTCTCGATGTGCGCAACCGGTTCGACTTCTACTGCGAGGAGCACGACGCCGAGTCGGGGGAGACCATCCGCACCTACTCCAACGCCGGCGACAACTCCGGCGGCGAGCAGGAGAAACTGATGGCCTTCTGTCTCGCCGGTGCGCTGAGCTTCAACTTGGCCAGCCCGCACGGCAACGACAATCGACCCATCTTCGCCCAGCTGATGCTCGACGAGGCGTTCTCCAAGTCCGACCCACAGTTCGCTCAGCAGGCATTGAGTGCGTTCCGCAAGTTCGGATTTCAGCTGATCATCGTGGCCACCGTCCAGAACACCAGCACGATCCAGCCGTACGTCGACAACCTGGTGATGGTGTCGAAGACCGAGGCCGGGCCGGAGTTGCGGCCGGTTGCTACCGCTACGTCGACGGGGATCAAGGCGTTCTCGGAGTTGCGGCGGTCGGGGAGTCAGTTGCCGGTGTAGCAGTTGATTGCGGACCTACCGAGCCATTGTTTGCGGTTGGTGGTCCTAGCGAAATTGGCGCATTCGGCGGTACACCCTGGTGGGCGCCGTCGTTCAGCGCCCACGATCTCATTTGACAAAGATCTGACATGAAATGGTGGGACATGGTCTGAGCGTGCAGCGCGTGTCCTTAGAGGGGCTCCCTCTAAGGTCGGTATGGTTCTCCTATGGCTTTGGCGATTCGAGGTAGTTTGCGTTGAGCGGCGGCATCGAGAATCCAATTCTGAACGGGCCCTACGACGCTCCCGATCGGCACTATGAGATCGGACCGTCAGGCCCGACCGGCGTCATCATCCAAGGCCGGCGACCCAGCGAGTCCTTCATCCCTATCGCGGTGACCAGGAAGGGTAACAAGGGGACCGATGGGTCGGTGCAAGAAGGCTTCGACTTCGATCTAACCGGCGAACGTCGTGAGAAGAACAGCCTAATTAACGACATCCGTCGTGACGTCGACAAGTGGCGGGCGAGCGGGCACTACGACGGCGTCACCCCTATCAGTCGCAAGCTCCTTCAGCACTGGGCTGATCCCAGCCGGGAAAACCGGGTTATCTTCGCCCAACGTGAGGCCGCCGAGACCGCGATCTTCCTCACCGAGGTGGCCGGTAGGCACCCGTCCTATGCCGACTGGCGCAATCGGCTGGAGCCGGAGAACGAGGCCCACAACGACGGGTTGCCACGAGCAGCCCTCAAGATGGCGACGGGCGCCGGCAAGACGATCGTGATGGCGATGCTGATCGCCTGGCAGACGCTCAACAAGACGCAGTCGCCGAACGACGCACGGTTCACCAACCGGTTCCTCATCGTCGCTCCTGGCATCACTATTCGCGACCGCCTCAACGTCCTACTACCCGAGACCGACGGCAACTACTACGACCTGCGCAACCTCATCCCCTCCGACCTCAAAGGCGGCATGGCGAGCGCGCGGATCGTCATCACGAACTTCCATGCGTTCCAGCTCAAGGACGCCAAGGAGATCAAGGGCGTCGCCCGGAACACTCGCCTCCTTCTGAAGGGAAACAAGACCAGCGATCCCTTCAAGGAGTCGCCGAAGGCGATGGTCAGCCGCGTGCTTCGCGGCCTCGGTGTCACCGAGGCGGGCAAGAAGCAGCAGATCATGGTCTTTAACGACGAGGCGCACCACTGCTACCTCGCAAGGCCCTTGGCATCGGGCAAGGAGACCAGCGAAGAGAAAGACGCCAACGAGAAGGCCGGGCTGTGGTTCAACGGACTTCGCGCAATCGCGAAATACGTGGGGATCAAGCAGGTTTTCGACCTCTCCGCGACCCCCTTCTACCTATCTGGGTCGGGTTACGCCGAGGGCTACATCTTCCCGTGGGTTGTCAGCGACTTTTCCCTGATGGACGCCATCGAGTCCGGCATCGTCAAAGTGCCAAGAACCCCAGTCGACGACGATGCAGAGACCGAGCACGTCGTCTTCCTCAGGCTCTGGGACTTCGTGGGCAAGGAGCTGCCGAAGAGGGCAGCCAAGGATGCGGTCACTGATTGGGCACCACCGAAGGAACTCGAGGCAGCCCTACGCAGCCTGCATCGCTCGTACGAGAAGGCCTTCGCGCACTGGGAGGAAAACCTCCAGCAGTACGGCGGGACCCCGCCGGTCTTCATCGTGGTCTGCCCGAACACTGTGGTCAGCAAGCTCGTCTATACGTGGATTGCGGGAGAAGAAGTGGTCCGCGACGACGAGATCATCGCCCACAAGCCTGGGGAACTTTCTCTGCTCAGCAACGTCGTCGACGGTAGGCCGCTGTCCAAGCCCCGGACGATCCTGATCGACTCCGCGCAGATCGAGTCCGGCGAAGCCATGAAGGCTGACTTCAAGCAGGCGGCTGGTGCCGAGATCGCTCAGTTCAAGGCCGAGTACCGCAAGACCAACCCGGGCGCCGACGTAGAAAAGCTCACCGACGAGGACCTCCTGCGCGAAGTCATGAACACGGTGGGCAAGCCCGGCAAACTGGGTGCCGACATCCGCTGCGTGGTGAGCGTCTCCATGCTCACAGAGGGCTGGGACGCCAACACAGTGACCCACATCCTTGGAGTTCGAGCGTTCAAGTCTCAGCTCCTCTGTGAGCAGGTCGTCGGCCGAGGCCTACGTCGCCGCTCCTACGAGGTAAGTGACGAGACAGGCAGGTTCGAGCCTGAGTACGCCAACGTCTACGGGATCCCGTTCCAGTTCGTCGCCGGTGAACCCGCCGAAGGTGAGTCGGCACCTCCCAAGCCGTCCATCCATGTCCATGCGGTCGAGGGACGTGAGCACCTGCGGATCAACTTCCCCAAACTCGACGGTTACCGAGTCGAGATCCCCGACGAGGACATCCACCCCGACTTCGACCAGGCGCCGGAGTTCCCCATCGGCAAGGACACCGTCCCGTCATGGGTCGAACTGGGTGGTCTCGTTGGCCAGAAGGAACTCGAAGAGGGTGACCCGACGATCTACCGAACGCAGGAAGTCGCCTTTCGTTTGGCTAAACGCATCCTCGACCAGCACTTCACGCGCGCGGGCGACAAACGACCGTGGCTCTTCCCGAAGCTCGTCGGCATCTGCTCGGAGTGGATTGACACGAAGGTTGTCGTCCACGAGGGGTATTCGCTGGGCTTCCTCGTCACCATCACCCAGGCTCAGATACTTGCCGCCGAGCAAGTCTGGAACGCTATTCTCCGGCTGCCCGGCAATCGCCGCGAGCGATTGCGGCCGATGGTCAACCGGTTCGACCCGGAGGGATCGACCGGTGACGTCGACTTCGTGACGCGGAAGAGAACCATCCCAGTCGAGAAGTCCGAGATTTCGCATGTGACGCTCGATGGGAACGGTCCCGAGGGGAACGCATGGGAGAAACGGATGGCCGCGATCCTCGAGGATGACTCGAACGTCGCAGCGTTCGTCAAGAACGACCAGTTAGGTCTCACCATCCCGTACGTCCACAAGGGCCGCAGCCATTCGTACATCCCAGACTTCTTGGTCCGTCTGAAGCGCACGGATGAAGACGTCGAGCGGACCCTGATCATCGAGATCTCCGGCAGCCAGAAGAGTCCCGGTCCGACGAACCAGAAGGCGGAGACTGCCAGGAACTCTTGGTGCGTAGCTGTAAACAACCACGGCGGATGGGGCCGATGGGCCTACATCGAGATGACGGAACCCGACCAGTTCAAGACAAGGTTGGCAGACGCGATCCAGAGTCTGTACGGCGACAAACCAATCATCGGCGACCCCGACCTACTTGACTTCGCCGAAACGAACGCAGACATCAACACCACAAGGAGCGCTCGTGGCGCGTAAGACTTCCAAGGGCCCGACCCCGATTGACTCGATCAAGCACGGCGAGACCCGCAAGAACATTCCCACGGCCGACGCACAGGACTTCGTGACCCCCGAGATCGAGGCCTTCCGCAAGGTCCGTTATCAGCGCGACGAAACCCTCGACCCCCAGCTCGTCTGGCTCGGCAAGTACCCGGCCGCCCCTAACGAAGCCGGCGACGATTCCGACCTCGTCACGGATGCTCCTCCCATCTACATCCAAGAGAAGGTCGACCCGCGCGTGCTGGTCGAGAACCTCCGCCGAACAACGGCACGTCCCGAGGATGAACCGGAACTGGCTCTCTTCGATACCTTCGACGGTCTCGACGAACTCGAGCAGGTCGATTTCTACGAGCACGACGCCAACTGGTCGAACCGCATGATCCTCGGCGACAGTCTGCAGGTGATGGCTTCGCTTGCTGAACGCGAGCATCTGCGCGGCAAGGCCCAGATGGTATATGTCGACCCGCCTTACGGCATCAAGTTCGGCAGCAACTGGCAGGTTTCGGCCCGCGATCGGACTGTCCGAGACGGCAAGATGGAGGACTCTGCTCGTGAAGCCGAGCAGATTAAGGCCTTTAGAGACACGTGGGAGCTGGGTGTCCACTCCTACCTGACTTACCTTCGAGATCGACTCCTCGCTGCGCGGGATCTTCTTACCGAGTCAGGATCGTGTTTCGTTCAGATAGGCGACGAGAACGTGCATCTCGTTCGATCGCTAATGGACGAAGTTTTCGGCCCCGAAAATTTCGTTAGCCAAATCGCATTCGCTACTACTAGCGGGGCTGGGAGCTTCGCCGGAGGCACGAACGTACTGGCCAATGTCTTGAACTATGTGGTCGTCTTTGCCAAAAACCTTGAGGCGGTGAAGTACCGCCAGCTCTTCAAGACCAAGGCTCTCGGCGGCGACTCTGTCTCGCTCTACACCTCAGTTGTACTTGAAGATGGGTCCACTCGGCCACTGACGAAGGAAGAAAAGTCCGGAGGGAACCTGCCCCCAGGCGCTCGAGCTTTCGGTATCGACAACCTCACATCGCAAACCACCCGCGTAGGACAAACTACTGTCTTTCCTGTCACGGTGAGCGGTAAAACGGTGACGCCAGCAAAAGGCGGGTGGAAAACTAATCGTGTGGGCATGGAAAGATTGGTGGCTGCCAACCGAGTTTACGCGGGTTCAGGAAAGAACCTTGGGTACATCAGGTACATCGATGACTTTCCGGCCGCGCCACTCTCAAACAGTTGGACAGATACATTCGGGCAGGGACAGTTCGGTGGCGACAAGGTTTATGTCGTGCAGACTGCCACCAAAGTCATCGAGCGTTGCGTGTTGATGGCGACGGACCCAGGTGACCTTGTCATAGACCCCACCTGCGGTTCTGGGACGACGGCCTATGTCGCCGAACAGTGGGGACGCAGGTGGATTACCGTCGACACGTCGAGAGTGGCCCTGGCCCTGGCTCGCCAGCGGCTGATGTCATCTCTATTCCCGTGGTACCTCCTGGCTGACACTCCCGAGGGTCACAAGAAGGAGCAGTCGCTTACCGCCAATTTCGTCCCACGGCACCAGTTCGGCGGTGACATCCGCCAGGGGTTCGTTTACGAGCGTGTGGCCCACGTGATGTTGAAGTCGATTGCCAACAACCCCGACATCAAGGCGGGAATGAGTCGATCGGAAATCGATGCGGCGATTAAGCGACATGCTGAATTTGAGCTGCTCTATGACAGGCCGAGGATGCCAGGAAGGTCCGCGTAGCTGGCCCATTCACTGTTGAGTCACTCAGCCCGCACCGGGCTCTGTCGTTCGGTGATGCGCCGGAATCCTTGTCCGAGAAAGATACGGGCAGGAAAGCGGACGGTCCGAACTTTGAGCAGTCGATCCTCGAGAACCTCGCCAAAGCCGGCATTCAAAACGGCAAGCGGGCGGAGAAGCTGAAGTTCGAGACGTTCGAGACCTATGCGGGCCAGTACATCCAGGCCATCGGCCGGCAGATCTCGAACGGGGAGCACGCCGCCCCAAGCCGCATCGGCGTCGCGATCGGGCCGCAGTACGGGACTGTCAGCGCGAAGTACGTGAAGGACGCCGCTCGGGAAGCTATCCGTGATGGCGACGTCGACTTGCTCTGCGTCCTAGGCTTCGCGTTCGATCCTCAAGTGACCAACGTGACGGAAGAGGACGGCTACACAATCGAACCTTCCGACGAAGGCTTCGCTCAGATCGAAGGAGCACGCAACGTCGGCCGGCTACCAGTCTTAATGGTCCGCATGAATGCCGACCTCCTCATGGGCGAGGAACTGAAGAAGACTGGATCGGGCAACCTCTTCACCGTCTTTGGCGAGCCCGACATTGACCTGCGTTCCACGGACGAGGGCTACATCGTCGACCTCAAAGGGGTCGATGTCTACGACCCCACGACGGGGGAGGTCCGGAGCAGCGACACCGGCCAGATCGCGCTCTGGATGATCGACACCGACTACAACGAGGAATCGTTCTTTGTCCGGCACTGCTACTTCACGGGCGGCAATGATCCATACAAGCGACTCAAGACGGCTCTGAAGGCAGACATCGACGCTGACGCCTGGGAGTCCTTGTACAAGACAGTCTCGCGGCCCTTCGCCAAGCCCTCCACGGGAAAGATCGCAGTCAAGGTCATCAACGACTACGGCGACGAGGTCATGAAGGTGTTCGAGGTGTAGTGCCGGACCTTTGTCGATCGGTGCTGATGTGGTCATGAGCGTAAGTGAGGGAAGTTGTGGCAGAAGGTCTGACGACCTTATACACGGCAGATCAGGTGGCCGCGATCAATACGATCGACGAGCCGCTGCAGATCATCGCCTGCGCTGGTTCAGGCAAGACCCAGGTGATCTCTCAAAGGATCGCGAAGATCTTGGGACGGCCGGGGGTCGAACCGCGCAACGTCGTCGCCTTCACGTTCACAGAGAAGGCTGCGGCGGAACTGAAGGAGCGAGTTCTGGGGATCCTTCAGGAGGAGCGAGGCGAAGTCACCGGCCTCGCTGAGATGTATATCGGCACCATGCACGGGTACACGCTCGACCTCCTGCAGCGGCTAGTGCCCGACACGTTCAAGTACTCCGTGCTGACCGAGATCACGTCACGACTTCTCGTCGACAAGTACAGCAAGCAGTCCGGACTCACCACCTGCCCCACCATCGGGACGAAGCAGAGTCATCTCAAGCGCTGGCAGAACTCTCGGCTCTACCTGCAGGTCCTCGGGACGCTTCGAGAGGACGAGATCGACGAGTCTCTGGTCCCAGCCGGGGTTCTGGATTCTCTTGACTCCTATGTCAAGCTGGTATACGGGCAGGCCAACTTCGACTTCACTGCGATGATCGCACTCGCGGTCGAACTCCTGGAGATCGATCCTGACGAGGACGACAACGCCGAGGTCATCCAGCGGCACATCCGAGATGACATTAAGTACCTCGTCGTCGACGAGTACCAAGATGTCAACCCTTTGCAGGAGCGCCTGATCCGCGGGCTTGTCCAGTACGGCGCGAACCTGTGCGTCGTCGGAGACGATGATCAGACGATCTACCAGTGGCGGGGCAGCGAAGTCGCGAACATCATCGACTTCGCCCATCGGCACGGCGACGTCAAGCAGGTCGTGCTGAACGACAACTTCCGCTCGTCCAAGGGCGTCGTCGAACTGGGGCGATCTGTAGCGGAGCTGATTCCAACCGGTGACCGTCTTCCGAAGAAGATGGTCGCTTCTGGCCACCAGAACTGGGAGCGAGGCGACCTCCTGGCCCTCGACTTTGCCACCCCTGAGGATGAGGCAGCCTGGATCTGCGATCGGATCGAGCACCTTCAGGGCGTGCCCTTCACGGACAAGCCAAGAGCGGAGCCGCGCGGCTTGTCGTACTCCGACTGCGCCGTGCTGTTGCGCTCGGTCGCCAAGGACGCGGGGCCGATCGTTGAGGAGATGAAGAAGCGCCAGATCCCCTACGTGATAAAGGGGTTAAACCGCCTCTTCGACGCGGACGAGATCAAGGCGTGCGTCGGCATCTTCCGGTACATGGTGAACGAGATCGACACGAGCCTGCTCCGAGAGCTATGGGCAAAGTCCGATTTGCTTCCAAACCCCGCCAAGTGGGCCTCAGCTGTGGCGATCCTGGACGCCGGCAAGGACTTCAAGAAAGGCGAGCGTTGGGGGGTCTACAACATTCAACGCCTCTACCTCGACTTCCTCGCTGCCCTCGAGATCCGAGAAGAGACAATCCCCGGACCGAAGGGTCGGGGGGAACTCGTGTTCTACGAATTGGGGAAGTTCAGCCAGGCCATCTCCGACTTCGAACAGATACACTTCTCGAGCGAGCCGAGCGAGAAGTACAAGACGTTCGCTGGCTGGCTCGAGCACCAGGCGCCCGACTACTACGCCGAGTCGGATGGTGACGTTGGCTACGCGACCCCCGACGCCGTCACCATCGCCACAGTCCACCAGTCGAAGGGCATGCAGTGGCCAGCCGTCTTCCTGCCTTGCATGCGCGCCAACAGGTTTCCAGCCCAGCGCATCGGCGGACTGTCGATGTTCCACGTCATCCCGGCGGAGGCGATCAAGGATCCCGACCGGTACAAGGGGACGAAGGACGACGAGCGGCGCCTGTTCTACGTCGCGGTAACCAGGGCACAGAAGTTTCTGAACGTCACCTTCTCGCCCGGGGTTGGCCGCAACCACAAGCGACAGTCCGAGTTCTTTATCCACTGCACCGGTAACCAGTGGGTGTCGACGAGCACTAGCCCGATCACGGGTAAGCGCCTCGAGCCTCGAGCCATCCACGAGATCCCTCAAGTAACTCTGTCGTTCTCGGAGTTGAAGTACCTGTTCGAGTGCCCCTACGAGTTCAAGCTCCGATTCCTCTACGGCTTCAACGCACCGCTACACGAGGCGCTCGGATATGGAAAAGGCCTTCACGATGCGCTGTCGGAAGTGCACAAGAAGGCGACCGCAGGCGAGATCATGACAGCAGATGACGCCACAGATTTGGTTGATAGGCATCTACACACTCCGTTTGCCTACCCTGAGTTGCGGCGCAACCTCGAGCGAGCTGCGGCCGAGGCGATTGAACGTTACTTCAAATTGCACGGAAGCACGATCGGGAATACTGTGCACTCCGAGAAGCAGATCCAAGTGCACATCGCCCCCGGGATCACGGTCGATGGCCGCATCGACTTGATTCGGAAGCTCGATACCGACGAGCTGGCGATTGTGGACTTCAAGTCGACCGAGCGAGCCCAGGACGAGGATGTCACTCGGGATCAGTTGCACGTATACGCGCTCGGGTACGAGGAGCTAACAGGCGATAACGCTGACGTCGTCGAAGTGCTGAACCTCGATGCCGGTGGTAAGAGCCATCGAGACCAAGTGGACGACCATATGCTAGATGACGTGCGTGAACGGATACGCACGTCGGGTGAGAAACTCCGCAAGAATGAGTTGCCTCGGCTCCCTACCTTTGGGGCCAAGTGCTCGACATGCGACGTTGTTGAGCTGTGTCGGCCCCGGCCAGAAAGCGCGCCGTAGCAAAACTCCGTTATCTGGTGGGCAAGCTTGTCTTATCCCGAGTCCGAGGCGTTAATCCGATAGTCATGTTGTTTCGTCACCACGGCGGTTAACTCGTTAGCCTGTCGGTCCAGCCACGTAGCGTCAAATTGGCAGTCCGCAAAGTAGTTATAAGAGACGAATGGCTAGGGCGTCTTTAAGTGGCGGGTCGAGTGCAGTTGCTGCGTCGTCATTAACACCTAATATTGTCGATTCGTAGTGACGATGGCCAACTAGATCTACAAGTTCTACAAGTTCTACAATACTGACCGAATCCACAGCCACATCGGTAACATCAGCCCTGACCAGTACAAGGCCTTTGGGCCTCAACCCAACAACTCCAGTAACCCACGGTCAAGAAGAGGGGAACACATCACCCGGACCGGTTCACGGGGACATCCCAACGACACTCGACGATCGGGATGCTCAGCCCAATGAACGATGAAATTCTCTGACCGCGGAGTTTCTGCCGCGAAAAACAACACTCCACTATTCGGGGAAAATTACGGTATGGCGGGCGACCGCCGATATCGACCACTCCGTTTGTCAGATCATCAGCATCTCGGGAGGTCCGGCCTCGCTGGCGGAGCACACACACAGGCGAGCATCACTGGGGAGTTTTGCTCAGCGCCGTCAGATGATGTCCCAGCGTGTTCCGTTTCGTGCGATGACCCCTAGGTCGTTACCTCAGTCTCAACGGGCACGCGGAGCTGCACCGCGATCGGAGTGTAGAGGTCTACGTCCTGCTCGTCCGTTGCCAGCGACAGAATGAGTGCGTATCGAACGGGCATGTCTAGTGTCATTTGCCACGGTGAAGGGACCGCTGTGAGCTGATTTTTGCCATGTGGATGGGACCACCTGGATTGCCAGTTATGGGACCACCGGCGCGTTGCGCTGGTGGTCTCTTGTTTTGTCAGTTGACTCGGCCGTGACGAGCAGTCATGGAAGGGGCGGCGGCATGGGCTATCGGGAGGTTGCTGTGGAAGAGATCAGAGAAGTCCTGCGGTTGTGGCTGGGTCTGGCGGTGGGGTTACCGTCGCCGGGTCTACGCACGATCGCCGCGCATGCGGGGGTGGACCGCAAAACGGTGCGTCGCTACGTCGTGGCCGCGCAGGCAGCTGGTGTGACGCGCGAGTCAGGGGCGGCGGGGCTCACCGATGAGGTGATCGGTCAGATCGTCGCTGCGGTCCGTCCGGCCCGCCCGAACGGGCATGGGCAGTCCTGGGAGCTGTTGGTGCCGTTCACCACGCAGATCAAGGCCTGGGTGGCCGGGTCGGACGACGCGAAACCGTTGACGGTGACCAAGATTCACGAATTGTTGGGCCGTCGAGGCTGTGTGGTGCCCTACCGGACGTTGGTGCGGTTCGCTACCGAGGAGTGCGGGTACCGGCGCACGGCGACGACGGTACGGGTCGCCGATGGTGAGCCGGGGGTGGAGTGCCAACTCGACTTCGGCTATCTGGGGATGCTCACTGACCCGCAGACGGGCCGGCGCCGCAAGGTGCACGCGCTGGTGCTCACGGCGGTGTATTCGCGGCACACATTCGTGTGGCTGACGTATTCGCAGACGCTAGCCGCGGTGATCGCCGGCTGCGAGGCGGCGTGGGAGTTCTTCGGCGGCGTGTTCGCGGTCCTGATCCCGGATAACATGAAAGCGATTGTCACTCAGGCGCATAAGCTGGAACCTCAACTCGGTCGCGGATGGCTCGACTATGCCCAGCATGCCGGATTCGTCACCGACACCGCCCGGGTACGCACCCCGACCGATAAACCACGGGTGGAACGCACGATCCATTTCGTGCAGAACAACTTCTGGGCCGGCGAGAACTTCACCAGCCTGTCCGAGGCGCAAGACGCGGCCCAGGTGTGGTGTGCCGATCGGGCCGGCCTGCGGGTGCACGGCACCACCGCGATGGCGCCGGCGCTCGTGTTCGCCGCCGACGAAGCTGCCCTGCTGTTACCGGTACCGGCCGCCTATGATGTGCCGATCTTCAAACAGGTGAAGGTACACAGAGACTTTCACGCCTCAGTCGGCAAGGCGTTGTACTCGCTGCCCGAAACGTGGATCGGCACCGTCCTCGACGTGCGCGCCGACAGCCAGAGCGTGAAGTTCTATCACCGCGGGCAGTTGGTCAAACAGCACCCTCGCCAGGCGCCGGGCGGGCGCAGCACCGATGCCAACGACTACCCTGCGGACAAGAGTGCGTACGCGATGCGCAACATCACCGCCCAACTCGACAGTTGTGACCGTCATGGCCCGAATATCGGAATCTACGCCGCCCGCCTGGTCGACGACCCGCAGCCGTGGTCACGGATGCGGTCGGTCTACGCGCTGATCGGGCTGGTCAGCCGCTACGGGCCCGGTCCGGTCGATACCGCATGCGCCACCGCGTTGGCCCTCGACGTGATCTCGGTGCCCAAGATCGGCTCCATGCTCGCCCGCGCCACCGAGAAGTCCACTCCGGCCCTGCCCGCCGCTGCCGGCCAGTCACCGACCCGATTCTCCCGCGACCCAGCCGAATACGCGACCACCCCAACGCAACTCACCCTCATCATCACCGATGCCGACAGTGAGGACAACTGATGACGACCCGACCGACGACTCCCGAACCGCTCGGCGCCGACATGATCGGCATGCTCAAAACGCTCAAGCTCGGTGCGCTCGCCGACACGCTGCCCGCCCGCGCCGCCCTGGCCCGACAGCACAAAACCTCCCACCTCGGGTTCCTCGAACAGCTACTCGCCGATGAAGTTTCCCGACGCGAATCCAGCTCAGCAGCACGACGATCAGCCAAAGCCGGTCTCGACCCGGCCATGCGCATCGAGGGCTGGGAAGCCACCGACGACCTCCGCTATGACCGCACCCTCCTCGAGGACCTGACCGCACTCCGCTTCCTCGACGCCGGGCACTCCGTCATCCTCCTCGGCCCCGTCGGAGTCGGCAAAACACATCTAGCAAATGCACTGGGCCACATGGCCATCGGACGCCGGCGCTCGGTCGTTTTCGGACGTGCGGACAAACTGTTCCACCGCCTCAAAGCCGCCCGCCTCGACAACAGCGTCGACGCCGAACTCCGCCGCCTGACTGCCGTCGACATCCTGATCATCGACGACTTCGCACTCCGCGCGCTCGACGCCACCGAAACCAACGATTTCTACGAACTCGTCGTCGAACGCCAAACCAAGACCACCATCATCACCTCCAACCGAGAGCCCGCCGAATGGCTCACCATGACCGCCGACGCTCTGCTCGCCCAATCGGCCATCGACCGCCTCACCTCGCGCGCCCACACCCTCGTCATCGAAGGCCCGTCCTACCGGCAACGCGACCGCACTCGTCTTGACGGCCGACACCACGACGAGCATCCTCAATAACGCGCCACGGTGGTCCCATCCTCATGGCAACACGGCGGTCCCATAGCCGTGGCAAATGACATCTAGTCTGTCGCGGCGCTTGTTGTTCTTCCACCATCCGCCGATTGGATAAATTGCGACTGAGTTGCACTGTGCTAGTTCTGCACCGGTTCCGGTCCACTCATCCTGATGCAGCGAGCCGAGAGTCCTCTGCATCTCGCCTAATAGCCACCGGTCAGATGTCGTCGCGGCGGAAGCCGACTGTCTGCCTTCCTGTGCCTCAGCGTTCCGGTTCACCCTATCGATGAATTCTCTGCGAGTTTCAAGTGCACCCTGCAGGTCGAAGCGAAGGGAATGCGACGCGTAGGCATATTTCTGCCTCCAACCTCTGCGGGAGGCAGACGGCTCGATGAAGTAGGAGAGGGTTACTCGGAGGCGAACGGTGTGATCCCCCAGCTCCGACAACGCCTCTGAGGGCCAGGGAAGAGTGTGCACGCGGAAGCGCCGTGAGCTGTATTCCATTCCCTCGAACGGAATGAACTGGTCCTGAGTAACCAGCGTCACCGCGCGACTTGAGGAGTTGAGCACTGAGTCCTCGGTAGGAACTCCCCAACCAAATCGGCGGAGCTGTTCCAACCGCTTCCTGCGGCCACTAGTCCCGGTCACGGCGTCGGCCATCGCGGACGTCCACTCAGCTTCGTGCGTCAGCAGGCCGCGCACAGTCTCCGGCCAATAGTCCGGGTAGCGGTCCATTGCGAGCGCAGCCAGCCGAGCAGCCTGGGCGGTCGCAGCGCTGGTTGCGTTCGCGGACGTCATGGCGGTGCTATTGGCCGCGCCAGTTGACCGTAACGAGAGGATCGGCAGTTTGTCCTCGAACAGGCCAGCACCGTCGGTGAGAACGTTGCCGCCCTCCATGCAGATGTCAGGCTTCACAGGCGTGTGCCGATGCCGGAACATCATCGACGTGCGGCTGTGGGGTGAAAGCTCACCGGAACCGGCGAGCACAGTCCATCCGCTGTACTGCGGATGCTGCGGGGCCTCAACCAGCTCGGTGTGAGCACCGACGGTAAGTGCGTTCCACGCTTGCGCAGGGTCCTCTATGGGCGATAGATCGCAGTTGTCCGCGTAGTTGCTCGCGTAGTCCCCGACGTTGCCAGCAGCGACGACTATCAACCGCGACGCGTCGGGGTCGGGCTCCGATACGAGTTGGAACTCATCTCCATCTCGGCCGGACTCTGTGCCGACCGCGAGTGCGTCGACTGCTGCGGACCACAGGGTCGGTTCCCCTGGATTGTCCGGCTCCGCGCTGAGAGTCAGAGCGAAGACTCTGCGCCTGCTGCGGGTGATCTCGGGAAGCGCGACTGCTTGCACAGTAGCGCTGCCGAAGTCCAGGTGGTCGGTTGCGGTTTCACCGGGACCGGGCATCAGTCGAACTGATTCCAGTCGATGCCGAAGTAAGATCGGGTCGTTTCCCTGTAGTGCAGCATCGAGATCGCCAAATAGGGCGAGACCTGCCATCGACGTTCCGTGCCCGAATGAGCTCACGTCGGAACCGCTCACTCCGATCACAGTGTGTAGGTCATCCGGATCAAGCGAGTCTTCAAGAAGTACGTGGGTGCGGAGTACCCCGGTGTCTAGGTGACATACAGCCGGAGCATCGTTCTTAGCGGCGGTCGTCCGCTGCGCCAGGTCGGTGACGTACTCGTCCTGCTCGGCGGCGGGCAGATCCTCGATCGTTTCGATGAACTCGGGGCGACGAATCTCCGCTAGCGGTACCGCGGTGAACGGTAGCGGTTGAAGCTGTGCCCACGTCGCTTCGACCCAGACAACCAGGCGGTCGCGGAAGCGGACAGATCGACGCAGCGTTCTCAACTCATGCACTTGGGCGTACCCGTCCAGCGCTTGCACGTTGCCACCGGACGTGTCTAGCCAGATTTCCCACCAGTGAACTCCCCTCTCGGGAGGGGCTCCATCTGATGTCCACAGATCCAGCAGAACTGCCTGCCGAATCCGAGAGATGTTCGCTACCAGCTCACGGTTCTTCGGCTGACCCGTAAGGGTCACTTCCCCGTCGCGAAAGTCTTCGAACAGCTTCAGAAAACCGGCACGATGCTTGTCGGACACCCACACCGTTGCTCGCTCCGGTTCGGTGTCAGATCCCGGGCGAACCGACAGCAGCAGCCACCGCGGCTGCTTCGGTCGCTTCGTATGCCGAGTGATCTGATTGAGCGAGTCCACTTTGAGTGGGTGGGCTGCATCGACACCCTCCAGGACGATGATCGTCCCCTGAGCCGCGAGCTCATCACCAGAGAGTTCCAGCGCCGCGCGATCCTCGGTAGCGGCGTCGAACGAGTCCTCCAAGTCCTTATTCAGAGCCGCGCCATGCGCAGCTCGGTCGACATCTCGCGCCTTCGAACCGCCCCCTCCCGGACCGGAGTACCGGCTAAAGGGCTCTGACGCCGCGGACCGCGGGACGTAAAGGTGATCCCGGGTCCGGCCGGCGTCAGTCAAGGCTGGCCGATCGACGGAGGTTCAATGCAGCGATGAGGTCGTCGCGTTGGACCACAGACTGTCCGCGCATCAGTACCGCCTTCGCCGCGTTCTCAGCGGCCTTGACTAGATCGGCGTGGCTAAGCCCGTTGGTGTACTCGCCAAGCTTTGTGAGACTCGACTTGTCGACGAGCGAGCCGAGACGTGCCCGCATCACCGCCGTTGCCTGTCGCGCATCTGGCAAAGAGTAAACGAGGACAGCGTCAAATCGGCGGAACAGCGCGCGATCAAGGATCGATCGATGGTTGGTGGCGGCGATAACGATCGACTCCGGACTAGAGTCCTCCAAGAACACAAGGAACGAGTTGAGGATTCTGCGAGCTTCCCCCACATCGTTCCCCGAGCGGTCTGCGCCGAGAGCATCGAACTCGTCGAAGAGATACACCGCCCGTTCAGCTGCAACGACGTCGAAAACCAACCTCAGCTTCGACGCGGTCTCGCCCATGTACTTGCTCAGCAACCCGTCGAGACGCACGGTGTAGAGCGGTAGACCTAACTCCGTGGCAATCACCGACGCAGTCATTGTCTTGCCGGTCCCCGGCGGCCCTTCCAAGAGGAGGCGATGTGCAGGAGTGAACCCGTGATCAAGCAGGTTCTTGCGTTGACGCTGCTCGGCGAGAACTTGTTTAATCTGGGCAAGACGGTCTGCTGGCGCTACGAGTTCTTTGAGCGGAACGGACGGATGCGAGACCTCGACCAGTTCACCTATGTCGCCACGTACCCGAGGAAGACTGCTCACCGTCGAGAGTGGGGCTCGCTCGCGAGAGGCCTCCACAGCGTTCTTGATGTTCTTCGCAAGCACGTGGTGCCCCTGCCGTGCCTCCCGCGCCGCGATCTGAAGGGCAATCGAGTAGAACGCGGCGTCGTCACCAGCCGCGTGGTTACGAATCATCGCGGTGATGTGCTCACCCAACCCCGCCATCGCATCTCCGTCTCGCCGCCAGGTTCACCGTGGTAACTAATGCTACGGTCCCGACATCCCTGGGCGTACCCGCGGTCGATCCCATGTTGCGCTCGTAACTCTCAGCTGGGCTTCGCCTGAACAAACGCCGATCCCGCCCCGGAGCGCACGCACACCGCTTAAACCCCTTCGGCGGTGATTGTGAACGAGGCTCATCGATTCTCCCTAGGTGCGCTCGTTGAAATTCCACACCTGTAGGTGACTCGTACTCTAGCGTTCGTCGGACTCGTGCGGCCGCAATGCGCTGGTTCTGGGAGCGTGCGTGGTGGTCGCGCAGGCGGTAGGAATCGCCGTCGAGTTTGAGGACGACGGAGCGATGCAGTAGCCGGTCGAGCATTGCAGCGGCGACGGTGGTGTCGCCGAGGACTTGGCCCCATTCGGCCACTGATCGGTTGATGGTGATGACGATGCTAGTTTCAAATATCGTTGTGCCGCAGCCTGAAACAGTGCCGTGGCTGCTTCGACGGGCAACGGTAGGTAGCCGAGTTCGTCGATGACCAGCAGTGTCGGGCCGGCGAAGAACCGCATGCAGATCGCCCAGCGTCCCTCGACGGCGGCTTTGGCAGCGGGCGGCCAGCCTTGTCATCGGGTTCGCCACCGCGGACCGCCAACGTCGCCAGCGCCACCAAGTCGCGCGAGTCGCTGGGACGCCCGTCGCGCTCGGGCAAACCGTGCACGGCACGACTCCAGAACCACGGGACCGCACTCGCACTCCACCGGGCGCCGAGAAGACCGCCGGCGATCGCGGCCACGGTGTCGGTGTCGTTGCCGACGCGGATTGCGGTGTCGAGCGCACTCTGCAGGTGACGGCACGGCATCGCGTCGGGGATCGGGGCCTGCGTGATGGCCGCGGCCGCCGATTGAAGTGCGGTAAGTGAACCCGTTCGGCGAGAACGACTTCGGAGGCTCCGAAGCAGCCGCGTCGGGCCAACCACTGGTCGACTCGCTCGTCGGGTAGTAGGTCGAGTCCGGCGCGGACGTCGAACTTGCCGTCCAGAACCGTCACCCGGATCGCCTCGCACCACAAGACACACGAATCACCGGCGAGGGGATCGGCGTGGGTGAGTCCGGCCACCAGCCGCGCGGCGTCGGCTAGGGCGTCCCGATCGTCGAGGTGCGCGAGCGCGACGGGTGCGGTTCTCATCAACGCACCGTTGCCGGCCGAGTGCGGGTGCTGCTCGGCGTAGGCGTTCGCCTCCTCGCGCATGATCGCGCCCGCGCCGAGTCCACCGCCGCTGAGCCGACGCCTCGTCGCGCTCAGAACAGCGCGGGTTTGGATGCCGATATCGGCCGGGCCGCCGTCGAACCAGCGCAGGAAGTTGTCGGCGATAGCGTCAAGCGCCTCGTCCGTGGTGAGGTCGGCACCGGTCGCCGCGACGTCGGCGATCGCCATCGCCATGGACGTGTCGTCACTCCATTCGCCGGGAGCGAAGTCGCCTAGACCTCCGCCGAGCATCTGGGGCGCCTCGTCGCCGCGCAGGACGCGGGACTCGAACTCGTACGGAACGCCGAGCGCATCACCAGCGGCTGTCCCGAGGAGAACACCTGCGGCGCGGTCGAGTTGGGCGGTGGTGAGGTGCATATCGTTCCTCCTGGTGAAGAGTTCAGTCGCGCTCGGCGCGGTGAGTCGTCGGCGTTGAGGGCAGAACCTGGGGACAGTGTCATAGAGGACGAGCTCAGTCCCGGCGCCGGCCACGCTTCCGGTTGGACATGTGGTACGAGTCTCGGGTTGCTTTCGAAACGTAGGCTGCGCCAGACTCATGCAGTCTGAACGCCAGAGCGCGAAGCGCCCGCAAATCGGCATTGATCGCGCCACGGTCGTCCGGCGAGCTCAAATTGGCGGCTTCCGCCAGCCGTGCCCGCGCGCGCCGGAGCGCATCTTGGCCGGTCGCGAGGTCGCCACGCTCGAAGGCACGCGAGGCATCCAGCTTCTCGGCCTGACCTTCTTGGTAGAGCTTCTCGGACTGCACCTTCGGATCGGGTATCCGATCACCCAGCTCGTCGCCCGGCACCACGTTGACCGAAATGGGCAGCGTCACCGTGTGCTCGGTCAACGTGGCCGTTTCTACGTAGCGCAACTCCAGGTCGGCAACCTGTGTGACCCCGAGCGCGACAAGCCCGTCGACCTTCATCTGCAGCAACAGCTTTCGCTCCTCCAGCGCGTGCAGGTCACCGAGCTCGATCATCAGCTCGCGCTCAGCGGTCTGGTGGACCGGAAGGTCGTTGTACAGAGCCAGCTTCTGCACCTGCGGTACGAAACGCACGGTCAGGGTGACGGCCTGAGCCGATTTGGCCAGCAACCCGTCCACCTCACCAGCGATTGCCGCACCGGCAGCATCCGGGTCGTCGGCGAAGACGTGGTTACCGTTGCCCGCCTTCGCCATCGCGGACAGCAGCGTTTCGTCGTACCCGCGGCCGTAACCGAGCGTCGACGTGACGATGCCGTCAGCGGCAGCTTTCGCGGTGACGCCGGCGAGGGCGTCGACGTCTTGAATGCCTTGATTCACGTGACCATCGCTGACGATCAGCACGGTCCCGCCTCGAATACCTGCCGCGGTAGTTCC
Source organism: Gordonia sp. ABKF26 (assembly GCF_041103195.1). Taxonomy (NCBI): domain Bacteria; kingdom Bacillati; phylum Actinomycetota; class Actinomycetes; order Mycobacteriales; family Gordoniaceae; genus Gordonia; species Gordonia sp. ABKF26. The sequence continues at coordinate 3,213,477 of NZ_JBGCVZ010000003.1, read as the reverse complement.
GCGTCGCAGCTCCTGCAGTGCGCGTAGGTAGCCCGACGACAGGTCGGTGAGGCCCCCGGCGTCGATGCCAGCAACGGCATCGGTCGCGCGTTGCTTGTCTGTGAGAGGACCGGCGGGGACCACGACGTCGGCCTAGTCGTCGAACGTAACCAGCCCGAACACATCGGTCGGGTCGAGTTGGGCGACCACGCTCGTGAGTGCTTTGCGTGCGCCGGCCAGGGGAGCGCCCGACATCGACCCGCTCCGGTCGAGCACGACCTGGAACGCTGTCGGTGTCCGGTCCGTGACAGGACCGGCCGGTGCCTGCAGTTCGAGCAGCACGGTCACCTCGTCGGCGGCTTCGTGGGCGACGACCTCGACATCGAGCGCAGCAGAGAGTTTCATCCGTCTTCCTTCCTCCAACCCGCCTCGATCGTGTTGTCACCGAAGCCGAGGCGACGACGCTGCTCGTGGTGCGGGAGCGCGACGGCGGTAAGGCTTTGACGGCGAACGCAGATCTGGGGCGAGAACCCCTCATGACTCACTGATGATCGCATCGACCACCGACAATTTCGGTCCGCCTTGCGACTGCGGGATGACGCCGCACCGTTCTGGCGTCCGCGGGGCCAACGTGCCCCAACTCGCGTAGTGTCCCGAATCTTCGGGGCGAACGCTGCCTCCCGCAGACCAGCCTGGCGGTGTCCGCGAATCCGGTTCAGGTTGGTGCGATCGGACTTAGGCTGCCCCTGACGCCCGAGCGGACCGCGGGCGGGCCTGTGCAGCTGAGAACGGATGACGATGACGACTGATTCGGAGCATGATCACGTCGCTGCGATCGAGCGACTCAAGTACCGCTACTGGCGAGCGTCAGATGCCAAAGACGCGGACGCATTTCGCGGCTGCTTCGTGCGCACCGGCGCGCGGATCGACTACGGGCCGATGGGCAGCTTCGACGATGCCGACGCCCTGACGGACATCTTTCGGCGGGTCGCTCTGCACAAGGTCGACGACCGGTTCGCCATCCTCGACATGCACCACGGCATGCATCCGGACATCACCCTCTCCAGCGATACGACTGCGACGGGGCGGTGGTCGTTGCGCTTCCGACAGGTGAACCTGCTCGACCGGACCGAGACGGTCATGCTGGGGGAGTACGACGACGAGTACGTCGTCGAAGACGGCAAGTGGAAGATCGCCGCGTCGAAGCTGACTGAACGCTGGCGGCTGCAGCAGCCACTGTCACCTGACGTGGAGATCACTGAGGGGACGTTCGGGACCGCAGACGGCTGATTCGGGTGTCGCTCATAGCTCTTGACGGTTGGCATTACAGATGCCAAGCAGGTGACCTCTATGCGGGCCGCAAAACCGCCACGAGGAACTCCGACTTGTCGGTGAACGGCCGGACGTCCCAGGATTCCAGGAGCAGATCTTGAGCGAACCCGGCGGTGGCTGCGTTCTCGAGGAATTCGTCGAATGCGTAGTCCCGGCCGGCACCGAAGCCGATCACTGCGCGGCCGTCGTCGCGCAGATGTGCGCGCAACCGCTCGAGGACGGTGACACGGGTGCTCGGCGCGAGGAACGCCATCACGTTGCCGGCCGAGACGATGAGGTCGAACGGTTCGTCGATGCCGCGGGCGGGGAGGTCGAGTTCGGCGAGGTCGTTCACCAGCCAACGTGGGCCTGGGTGGTCTTCTTCGGCGGCCTGGATGAGGACCGGGTCGACGTCGACGCCGACGACATCATGTCCGACCTCGGCGAGGTACCCGCCCACCCGTCCCGGACCACACCCGGCGTCGAGGATGCGGGACCCACGCGACGCCATCGCATCGAGGAGCCGAGCCTCACCGACCAGGTCGTTGCCCTCGCGCGCCAGGGTGCGGAAGCGTTCGACGTACCAGCTGGAGTGGTTAGGATCCGCGGCGGACTTCTGCATCCAGATGCTCTGTTCGACCATGCCCGCATTCTGCCAAACGCGCCGGAAGCATCGACCGTGCCGAAACGCAGCGGGGCGTTGGCCGACTGTCAGGTCACTTCTGGCGCAAGTGGGGCGCTGAACGCGGATGCCAAAGGAGACTCAGTACGGCGACTTCGATGACCAACAGCAGGACGTCGAGCGTGCTGGTCACTGACCTGTCATAGGTTGCTACGGAAATGATCCCGGAGACGATGCCTACCGCGCCGATGACGGTGGCCGCCACGCGTGCCCAGCGGAAACCGCGCAGGTTGGCGTACGCAAGCAACAGCCAGAGTCCGGCGAGTGCGAGGCAGGACGCGACGATCAAACCGGTCGCGACGTTGGTCCCGGTCTCGCTCGCGACATCGAGTGCGTCAGAGCTCGGGACTGCTGCACGAATAGGTGACAGGTTGGGTGTCATGCCGCGGCAGCGGCTGTGTTGATCATCGCTTCGAACTCGACAGGCGTCAACCGGCCGAGGCGGACTTGCCGTCGCCGGCGGTGGTAGGTCCGTTCGATCCAGGTGACGATTGCGATCCGTAGCTGTTCACGGGTGTCCCAGCGTTGGCGGTCGAGCACGTTGCGTTGCAGCAGCGCGAAGAAGCTCTCCATAGCTGCGTTGTCCCCGCACGCTCCGACCTTGCCCATCGACCCCGTGAGTCCATGAGTGTTCAAGGCGTGTACGAATTTTCGCGATCGGAACTGCGACCCTCGATCCGAGTGAACGATGCAGCCGGCCACCTCACCACGACGAGCCGCCGCGCTGTGCAACGCCGCCACGGCCAGTCGGGACTTCATCCGCGAATCGACGCTGTAGCCGACGATCCGCCCGGAGTGCACGTCCTTGATCGCACACAGATAGAGCTTGCCCTCACCGGTGTGATGCTCGGTGATATCAGTGAGCCACAACCGATTTGGCTCCTCGGCGGTGAAGTCGCGCTGGACCAGATCGTCGTGGACCGGCGGCCCGGATCGTCGGCCGTTACGACCTCGTTTCTTGCCGAACACCGACCACCAGGCGTTGTCGCGGCAGATCCGCCACGCGGTCCGCTCGCACATTGCTCCGACGGTCGTGGCGGCCTCGCCGGCCAAGAATCGGTAACCGAACTCTGGGTCCTCACGGTGGGCTTCGAACAGGGCATTCGCCCGATACGCCGCGGCCAGCTCGGCATTGGTGACCGGGCTGGTCAGCCACCGGTAGTAGGGCTGGCGCGAGAGCTGAAGTACCCGACACGACACCGCCACGGCAATCCCGTCGGCGGCGAGCTCTTTCACGAGCGGGTAGAGCCTTTTCCCGGCAGGTTCGCCTGCGACAGATACGCCGCCGCTCGACGCAGCACCTCGTTCTCCTGCTCAAGCAGGCGGATCCGCTTACGGGCCTCGCGCAGTTCAGCGGACTCGGTCGAGGTCACGCCAGGGCTGCGGCCCTCATCAATATTCGCGCGTCGCATCCACTTGTGCAGCGTCATCGGGTGCACACCGAAGTCGTTGGCGACTTGCTCGATCGTGACTCCTTCGCCACGATCACGAGCCACCCGGATCACATCGTCTCGGAACTCCTGGGGGTACGGCTTGGGCACAGCTACATCCTTCCCGACCGCTCGAAGGCAAGCCAGATCAGATGTCACCTATTCGTGCAGCAGTCCCCTCCGATAAGTCGATCCGTCACTGAGGCGAACGGACTGCCGCAGACGTGCTTCTCCCTGACTGCGTCGACCAACGACAGCGCGTGGAACATGCCGATGAGCTGGATGCTTGCTCCGGTGATCATCAGTCCGGTGGCTAGCCACACCGTGGACGGTGTGGACGCGGAGCGTGTTCGTAACACTCGTTGCGCACCATGCGTGTCAGTCGTCATGCGATGACAATAGGGCGGTTCGGCGGCAGCGAGAGATTCTGCTGCACAGCGCATTGGCCCATGCTGGTCGGAACCGTGTAGGCGTCCCGAAGCTGCGACTGCACGCCGTGGCAGAACGTCACCGCAGTCCTCATCCGTTCCAGGTGGGTGCTCAGGCCAGCATGAGTCTCGTCGATACGTCGGCTATCGCGGCTTCGAACCGCTCGCGCCCGCCCGCGGTGTTCAAGCCGCGCATCGAACAGTGCGGAATCTTGCCTGCCGGCACGTAGTTGCCGACGCGCGTAATGGATGCACGACGCCAACCATCGCGAGCGGAACCACCGAGAAGCAGGACGATCTCGAGATTCGGGAGAAGACTTACCGCTTCCCGCGCCCAACGGGCCCCGCGCGCCCGCTCCGCCGTGGTCGATCAACCGTTCTTCAAACCGGCAACCGGGAACGGCGCCACATTCCAGTGGACGACATCGCCCCAGTCGACTCCGTGGCGCGCATACGCCTCTCGGCAGTTCCGTGCGATCCGGTCGTTGTTGTCCAAACTCAAAAGGCCCGAGCCGCCGGTCGATTCGGCCTTAGTCGACGGATTGTCCAAGAGCACGAGCATGCGGGCGTTGACACCGCCTGTGTCGGGGTCCACATACGGAACCTCGCCTAGGTGTCGTCCTTCGGCACCGCTCAATCGCGTCTGCTACAGGGGAATATCGGCAATCGTTGCGCGAAGGAACTCAACAGCTGTGTTGCAAACTTCAGCAGTCGGCGGTCGGACTATATCGAACCTGCTGACAGAGGTTCCGACGACCGCATCGCCGGATCGGACGAAGACTGAACAGCTTCCTTGACCTTTCGACCCTCGTATGACAGTCCTTCCCGCAACCTCGATGTCGGGTAGCAAGTCGAAAGCGATGGAGATCCGGTCCTTGTGGCCCTGAAGGCCCAAGCCGGGTCGCACCAAGTTGCCGACTGACTGACTGAGCGACGAAAGAGAGTCATCAAAGTAGTACCACCGGCATCCACGCGCAGTTTGAAAGTCGGATAGTGCTGCATCCTCAACTGAATCGGAATTCAGTCCGAATCGAGAAAGCGTGACGTTACTCACGTAGGTGCATGGCTCATATGTAGTGCCATTGTTATTTATACTCCAGCGATTAGGAAACTTATTCTCGAACGGGAGAGCACGTCCACGATCGTCGGTTTGCCTGATTTTGGTGTGCGGATCTACGGACTCGGACATCGATGAGCTAACCGCAACCTCGTCAGCAAGCGGAGTTCCCGATACAGCACATGATGCCACCAGGCAAGGCGCGCCTGCGATTACAAGCAATCGGATTACCTGCGAGATCGCAGCTCTACGTTTCAATATCCGTAGCGCTTTCAGAGTCGGTAGACGAGATTCGCCACGAAGCATCATTGCATTGGGTAGCTAAAATGCGCGCAGTTGCGAGATTATCGTCGATTTGTAAGGACAGTCGCGCGAGCGCGCCCGACAACGCTTTAAAAAAGCTATCGCCTTCGACACAATCGCCGAAATAGTTATATGAATCGATCTCTTTCAGGCTGTTGAAAGCCGCGGCTAGGTCGCGCGCGGCCTCGGTGGCCACCGTCGCACGACGTTCCCAAGCTGCACGATCCGAACGCAGAACAGTAGCGGGCCCGTGCGGACTCGTTGGCATGTCCGGGACGGGCCTCGGCAGCAACGAGTCGTCTCCGAAGGGCGTACTCACAGGCTTCCTCCCGTTGTCGGGCGTGCGAATTGGTCTACCTCGACGAACACACTAGTACGGCGTCCAGGGTCGCAACGTCAACCATCGGCCTTGTGAGTTGGCGGACGACTCTTCCTTAAACCACAGCTGACCCAACTACAAGATCAGCGATTTGCTGACGTCCCCTGTGGACACCACCGCGAGAACCTGGGCTTCATCATCTAGCATCAACCGGCACGGTGATGACTGCGGGGGAGTCCGGTGATGACGACATATGTCGATGAGGTGCGGGCGTATTTGTCCGGTTTCGGCGATCCACCTCGCCTATACAACGCGCTGCGGGACGCCACTCTCACCGTTCCTCTCGACTTCCAAGGCCGGCTGTTCACCCTGGTAGAGGCCGGTATCCCTTGGATGCTGGCGTTCACGACGCCTGAGCATCTACGCAAATTCGCCGAACTCACCGACCGGAACCTCGACGAGGTCCGCTACCTCGACGTTCCCGGTTACGCGCTGATCGACCGCGTCCTCGACCAGGCGCCCGAACCCACCGGCCTCGTCGTCGACCCCGCGACGCCCTCGACGATGACGTTCCCGCCAATACGCGAGCTGACGCCGCACTGCTACTACGACGACCAGGGCAAGGTGGTCCGGTGACCGACAATCTGAAGGTCGACCCCGGCGCCCTCGATAAGGCCAGCGCCGGCATCAACGGCGTGATCGACGGACTCGCCGACACCGGCGTCGGGTCGGACTACAGCGCCGCGCTCGGTCGCGGGTACGGCGACCTCGACCTCGACGGCCGCACCATCGGACACGCCGACCCCAAGAGCGGACTCGAGGAATACTGCGACCGCTGGGAATGGGGCGTACGGGCGCTGGTCACCGGCGCGGCAGAGATCTCGAAAGGCCTCGGACTCGGAGCGAGTCACTACGAGCGTGAAGAGAAATGGGCGGGCGACCAGCTCAAGAATTTCACGATGGACCTGATCGGCGACCCCAACCTCACGCCGGAGGATGTCAAAGACAAGTCGTGGGGCGAGTTGTGGGAGCACAACAAGAACGCCATCACCGACCCGCAGTGGGCCCTGACGCCCGAGGAGATGGCAGCGCATCGGCAGTTGGGCCAGGAACTCAGAGGAACACTGATCGAGGACCTCGAGACCATCGCCCGCCACCAGGTCGACCCGTCGACTCTTGTCACCGACACGATGGCCGGGTTCGAGCGGGACGGATTCACCGCGGACTCGCCGGAAGCCGGGCCTCAGACCAGGCCGGGTGCACGGCCTGAGGCCAACTGAATGGGCCTCTTCGACGCCCTCGAGGGCGGCAAGGAAGTGCTCGGGGGACTGGTCGACGGTGCTACCGAGATACTCGGCGGCGGTTTGCGGGCCGTCGGCCTCGACAGCATTGCCACCGGCGTCGAGGATTTCGGCGACGACGTCGCGAACTCGCTGGGCGCCATGCCCGACGAGAAGAACCTCGACGACACCAAAGACCCCAAGGAACTGATCCTCGGCGACCCTCCCGGCATCACCGCTCTCGCCGAGAAGTTTACCGGCTTTGCCGGCAACTTCGTCGCGGCGGGGGAAGGTTTACGAGGGATCTCGGTCGGTGACTGGTCCGGCACCGGCGCAGTGGAATTCCGTGGCGCCACTGGACGCCAGGTCCCGCAGTGGTTCGCAGCCGGCGACGCCGCCGCCAAAGCGGCTGCGGCGCTCTCTGGTTGGGCCGGCGTCGTCACCTTCGCGCAGCAGAAGGCCGCCGAGGCCGTCCGCATCTGGGAAGAGGGCGAGCGCAAACGGGACGAGTGGGTCACCAAGGCCAACATCTACAACGACGAGCTCGACGACTACAAGAACGACCGCCGCGACACCCCGCCCACACATCCGGGGCCCGACCCATGGCCCGGATACAAAGCCGAGGCGGAGCGAGTCCTGAAAGTCGGTCGCGACCATCGCAACTCATCGGCCCCGGGAGTCAAGGGCGAACTCAGCGGTGCTGCAAACATGGCACCGCCCATGCCATCTGCGTTCGACCAGGCACGCATGACTGCCAGCGACGTCGGGACTGCCGGGCTCACCGGCTTCAACCACTTTGAAGCGGGCCTCATCGGATCGGTCACCGAGGTCGTCAAAGGGCTCAACACGCTGAGCCCACAGAATCCCTACAACGTCGCCAATCCTCATCAGTACATGCGTAATTCGGCAACCATGGTGACGGGGATCGTGCACCAAGTCGCGCATCCGGACGAGTTCGTCCGAAGCTTCGCAGGCGCCGGATGGTCGACGGATCCGTCGCAGGCGCTGGGCAACGTCATCGGTAACACGGCCATGATGATCGCCCCGGGGCCTAAGGGCGGCGGAATGTTGACCGGCTTCATGAAGACCAGTCGCAACGTCCCTTCGACGCCGCCGACGCCACACATCAGCCCGGCGTCACATCACCCCGACGCGCCACCCGCGTCATCACATCCCACACCCGCACCGCACGGGTCGTCGCCGAGCACGCCTGGTGCCAGTCCCAGCGCCGAGCTGCCCGGTCGGCACGGTCCAGACATCCCCGTCGATCACGACGCGCCTCCTGTCCCCAGGGCCGAGGGTCCCGCGCCGGAGGCTCCGGCCGCCGAGCCCCCGTCTCCGGGCAGCTCGCCGAATCCGGCTCCCACGCCCGAATCGTCTGCGCCACCGGCAGGAGCCATCGACCCTCCGCCCGCCGGGGGAGCACCCGAACCGCCCGCACCGCGGTCTGACGCAGCGTCCCCGGATCAGCCCGTCGCCGGCGGATCTGTCGACGGTCCTGGCCCACACGCACCCAGTCCCGACACTCCGGCCCCTGCGCCGAAACCCGAGCCTGCGCCGTCGCCTGTTTCGGATGGGCCGGGATCCCCGGCGCCGGGCCCCTCGGACACTCCGACGGTCCCGCGAAATCTGGGCGACGACGACCCGCCCGGACCCAACCGCGGCGACACCACCACACCCGCAGCCGCACCCGGTGGCGACCACTCACCCGGCCAATCGACCCCCGGACACCACGACGGCGACGGAGCGCCGAACCAAACACACGACGAACCGTCACCGACCAAACCCGACGAGCCCGTCGTCGACCGGACCCCGATACGGCATGACGAGCCGGCCGGCGGCCACCCGCCAAAAGCCGACGAAGCCACGCCGACGACACCTCATGCGCGACCAGACACAGACGCGCCTGGTCCACGTCCGTCGACGCACCCGGATGCACCGACAATTCGACCCGACACCGTCGACACCCCGACACGCACGCCTGACCAGGCAGACACACCCGCAACCGGGCCCATCGCGCCGGTCGGCGGGCATCATCCGGTGTCGACGCCGCATGCCACACCGGATGCCGCGCAACCGAGGCCAGGCGCGACGCCAGCCAGTCCCGGCGCTCCGAGCCGGGCAGATGCTCCAGCGGCCCCTCCGCGCACTTCCGACCACACCCCGGACCGCACGCCTCCTACGCGCACCACACCAGAATCCACCACACCGCGCGACGTCGACCGCGGACGTCCGGTGCCGACGAACACCCATCATGTGCCCGAACCCGCCGTCCGGAACGCGCCGGAAACCACTCCCTCGCCTCGCAGCGGCCCCGATGATCGGCCGATCCCACCGGCCGTGATTCCGGACCGCCCGTTCACACCGGAACGCCCCGCTGCGGCCAACCCACGGCCAGCGGGCCCGGACGCGCCGTCGTCACCGCGCGACCCCGAACCGTCGAACCGACCCGACGGCGACCACCCAGACGGCACCAACTCCACCCCGGACAATGACACCGGCCAACTACACGACGCCGGTCACCCAGACCGCACGGACGCGGGCACGACCGAGCGCGCCGACACCAGCGAGGGCAACGAGTCGCCCGAGCAGTGCCGCAGCAACGGCGAACCGGTCAATGTCGCGACGGGCGAGTACTTCCTCCCGCTGACCGACGTCGACCTCCCGGGAGTTCTTCCGCTCCGCCTGACTCATCGACATCGATCCCGCTACCGGTGGGGACGGTGGCTCGGACCGACGACGCCGTCCACCTTCGACGCCCGTGCCATCGTCGGCGACGATCTGGTGACCATCGTCGACGCCGACGGCACCATGACGAATTTCCCCAGGCCGCAGGCGGACTCCGTGTCGCGAAGCGTGAACGACACCGACTGGGAACTGCGAGCAACCGCGACAGACGGCTACCAGCTGACCCATGTGCGCACGCTCATCAGTTGGTTCTTCATTCCGGTTCCGGAGCTGGACGGCGTCGACGTCGCGGCCGGGAGCATCGCTGTCACCGCCATGACCGACCGGCATCACAACCGGATCCGTTATGTCTTCGACGAGTACGGAAGGCCCTCGGCGGTCGAGCATTCCGCCGGTTATCGCGTCGATGTGCAGTGCGACGGCGCCCGAATCCTCGGGTACCGCCTGGTCTCTGGGGTGGATGGCGTCCCGGTCGACCAGCAGGTGTGCACCTTCACCTACCACCGCGGCCATCTCGCCGCGTCGACCAACGGCGTCGGTGCGACAACCCATTTCGGCTACGACGATGCGGGTCGAATGACCTGGTGGCGGGACTCGATCGGGATGGAGTACTGGAACCGGTACGACGACCTCGGCCGTGTGACCATCCAGTCCGGCATGAACGGAGTGTGGTCCGGGCGGTTCGATTACGAACTCCGGACGGCGGGTTCTGGGTCGATGACGACCTACACCGACGCCGTCGGCGCGACGACGCTGTACGGCATCGATGCAGACAGTCGGGTGCGGCAGGAGATCGATCCGCTGGGACGGATCATCCGGACCGACTACAACGACAGCCGGCAACCGTTGGTGCTCACCGGTGCGGATGGCGTGTCGACGCGGTTGCACTACAACGTCTTCGGTGACGTGGAGCGGATCGTCGGTCCCGACGGCGCGGCGACGGAAGTGGATTACGCGGGTCCGGGTCGTCCGGACAGGATCGTCGAGCCGGGACCGATGACGACGCGTATCACCTATACCGACAGCGGAAATCCGCTGACGGTGACCGACAATGCCGGCGCGGTCACGTCGTACACCTACGACGAACACGGCGCGCTGACGTCGCATACGGATCCTGACGGCGTGGTGGTGCGGTACCACAACAACTCGGCTGGCTTGCCGACCGAGATCGCGGACATCCTCGGCAACTCGACGCGGATTGCATACGACGCGTTTGGACGGCCCGTCGAGGTCGTCGACGCCGAGGGTGCCAGAACCGTTGTCGCGTATGACGCGATGGGGAACCAGACCAGTCTCGTCGCTCCCGACGGCGGACAGTCGCGGTGGGAGTACGACGGCGAAGGCAACTGCGTCGCCTACGTTGATCCCGTTGGCGCGACCACACGTTGGGAGTACGGCCACTACGACCTGCCGGTGGCGCGGGTCGACGCGGACGGATCGCGAACCGCGTTCACCTACGACACCGCACGCCGGCTCGTCGCCGTCACCAACCCCGACGGTCTCGTGTGGAGCTACTCCTACAACGCTGACGGTTCGTTGCAGTCCGAGACCGACTTCAACAACGCGACAACGACCTACACATACGACGCGAGCGGACGGCTCGCCATGCGGACGAATGCGGCCGGACAGACAGTGGCGTTCGAGTACGACGCAGCCGGTCGTGTTGTTGCCGAACGCAGTTCCGACCCGCTGAACCCCGACTTCGACGGCGAGGTTATTGAGTACAGCTACGATTCCGCGGGTCGGCCGGAGAGTGTTGCGGGCGTTTTCGGTCGGTGGCACTCGACGTACAACGCGGCGGGATTGCCGCAACTGACCGGAGTGAACGACGGGTCTACCGACTGGGTGATCGCGTCGGGGTGGACTGGCGCGGGCCGGTTGGCTTCGGTGACGACGCCGACCGCAGTGCACACGCGTTACGGCTACGACCCGCGCGGCGTGCTGGACTTCATCTCGTCGGCGGGTCGTAGCTGCGACATCACCACCAGCGCCACAGGGCGCGAACAGCGTCGGCGCTTCGAGGGCACGGCGATCGATTCGTCGTGGGATCCGGTCGGACGGCTCGTTGGTCGATCAGTCGCGACGGTCTCCGCAAATCCGGCGACGCTGAACTTCGGGTCTGGCGGTGCGGCTGGCGAGGGACCGGAACGCACTGTCGCACGAGCTGAGTACACGTACCGCCCTGATGGCATCCTCACTGCTTCGACGACGACGCTCGCCGATCGAGGCCGGACCGACTATCAGGTTGATGTGCTTGGACGGATCACTGCGGCGGTCGGTGTCTCCAGCTCGGAGCAACTGTCCTACGACGCGACCGGCAACATCACCGAGTACGGGATCTCAGCGACCACGTCTCCTGGTGCGCACGACACCGGCCAACCTCCGTCCCCTGAGTTGCGAAACGGCAGTCAGTCTCCGCTCCCTGAGGTGCGAGGCGCTAGCCAGTCTCCGCTCCCTGAGGTGCGAAACGGCCGCCAGTCTCCGTTCCCTGAGGTGCGAGGCGCTAGCCGAGCCTCGAAGGGTCCCCGCTGGCGATACTCCGGCACCCTGCTCGTCGACGACGGCCGGACGTCGTACCGGTACGACCCCGCCGGTCGCCTCACCTCGATGAGTCGTAGGCGACTGTCTCGGAAACCCGATGTGTGGCATTACGTCTGGGACGCTCACGATCGACTGCGCAGCGTGACCACTCCCGACGGGACCACATGGGCGTACACCTACGACCATCTCGGGCGACGCCTCAGCAAGAGGAACACGGCAACCGGTGCGGTCACGAGGTTCCACTGGCACGGCGAGCAGCTGGTCGAGCAGACCGAGTCGACGTCTGAAGTGTCGGCCGCCGAATCCAACGATGGTATTGAGGCGACTACCTGGACGTTCGCTCCCTATGCGTACACGCCTTTAGCTCAAACTCGCAGCACCGAATCGATCACGGCGTCGGACAGCGTTGACTTCGATGACGGCGCCCCTGATGGGGAGGTGAGCCTCAACCTGGGTACACCTGCGTTCGCGCCGTCCAAGCCGGTCGACTGGACGCAGACCGAGGTCGATCGAGAGTTCTTCGCGATCGTGACTGATCAGATCGCGGCTCCCACCGCACTCGTTGACCCGCTGACCGGCGAAGTCGCAGGGCAAGCGGCAAGAACGCTCTACGGCGAGAGCACGTGGGTTGGCTCATCGACGCCCTGGGCGTTCCCCGGACAGTACGTCGACCGGGAAAGCGGCCTTCACTACAACCGGTACCGGCACTACCATCCCGGAAGTGGGCGCTACATAAGTCCAGATCCGCTGGGGTTGGTGCCTGCGCCGAATCCGCACACCTATCCTGCGAACCCAGTGTCAAACTGCGACCCAACAGGCTTGACGCCTTGCGACGGTGCGGAGACTGTACGCAAATATGGACCGCACGAGGTTGGTCCCCTTCCACCAGACACAGTTCAGACGTTTCGTGGAGGTGTGTACACGGAGAGAATCACAACGGAACCCCTGATTCTGCACCGCGCCTACACCGCCGGGAAGAGTCCTGTCGGCGGTTTCTGGTCGCGAGATATGCCCCAAGGGCCAATGCAGACGCAAATGGACAGCGCCTTGAATCCGAAGTGGGGGAACCAAGCAAACGCGGTGAGCTCGATCGAAGTTCCAGCCGGAACCAGGTTCTTCGAGGGTTCAGTCGAGTTGCAAGAGCTGGGTTCGACCGGAACCCGCATTCCGTCCGGGGGCGGCGTGCTCTTGGGAGGGGGCAACCAGATCGTATTCGCGCCACGCTTCCATGTGCCTGAGGCATGGTTACTAAAGTGATTGCTCGAACCGCAGGAGAGCGCAAATGACAATGACACTGGCTGATGCCGCAAAGGCAGCGATCGAATGTTTTTTTTCGGCATACAAATCAGTGGTTATCAACATGAAGCTGCCGGATGGGAACTTTGGAAAACCGTTCGACAATTACTACAAACTTGAATCAGTAGACATTGATGACAGGCAAGTGAACGTTGACTTGGGGTATGGCCTGGTACTGCACGCCACCCCTAAAAGCGTTGCTTTCGGTCATGGATTTTTTGACTTGAAGATAGATGCCAGCAATATTCTCCTTGAATCAGGAGATTTACGACTCCGATACGATTCAGGAATTGTGACTTTCGAGGTATATTCCGACGATTCGTCGTCCATCGATGCGAGAGACGCGGCTCTGTCAAACCTGAAAGATGCGGCTTCGAACTTCAAATAATTTATGGCCCGGGTGGTGATGTAGAAGCAGGCCAGGGACCGATGCACGTCGTATGTCGATCCTTCTGTGCCACGAGGTGATTGCCGACCAAATATCGAGTGGGGGCTGCACGGACCCGCTCAAAAGGCCAGGGCAGTGACTAGCTCGAACGCACCGGGAACTAAGCGTCGCGTCCTGGTCAATGGCGCGGCCGAGGTTTCGAGAGAATCGGACTCGGACGACTCGACACTTTGCAGACAACCCCGCGAGGCGGGTTCTTCATGAACCCGCCTCGCCGGTCTGAAATAACCCTGGACCACGCTTAAGCTGGGAGAGCCGCCCTGCTGGTCTCCCGAATGGCCAACAGCGTGACCGTTCCGATCAAGCAGACACCGACCACCCAGAAGGCGGGCGCCATGGCATTGCCGGTCGACTCCACCAGCAGCGCCGCCACGTACGGCGCGGTTCCGCCCGCGGCGATGGTGCCGATGTTGAACCCGAGCGAGACACCGGTGTAACGGGTTGCGCGGGGGAACAGCTCGGTGAACAGCGGGAACGCGGGCACCTGTACGACACCGTTGAGCGTCATGTAGACGAAGTAGACGAGTCCGACGACCACGATGCTGCCGGTGGCGCCGAGGATCATGAACGCGGGGAACGCGATCACGATGTAGGTGAGGTATCCGAAGAGCAGCACGGGCCGACGTCCGAAGCGGTCGGTCATCATGCCGCTGATCGGGAACGTGGCACACGCCAACGCGATGGCGATCGCCGATGTCCAGTAGACGGAGTCCTTGCTGAAGCCGAGGTCGTTGATCAGGTAGACGTTGAAGTACGTCAATCCGATGTAGCCCGAACCGTTCATGGCGATCGCGATACCGACGACCTTGAGGACCGACCTCGGGTTGTTGCGCACGACGTCGAGTAGCGGGCTCTTGGCGACCTCCTGCTTCTCGGCCATTTCCTCGAATTCTGGTGTGTCCTCGAGCTTCATGCGCACCCGGAGGCAGATCAGGGCGAGCGGGAGTGCGAGGAGGAACGGGATTCGCCAGCCCCACGACTCCATCTGTTCGTCGGTCGTCAGGAGGGTGACGAGACCGACGACGGCTGCGGCGACGGCGAATCCGAGCGTCGAACCGATCGGGGTGAACGAGCCGAAGAAGCCGCGCCGGTGCGCCGGGGCCGACTCGGCGATGTAGGTGGCGGCGCCACCCACCTCACCGCCCGCGGAGAATCCCTGAGCCAGACGCACCAGGACCAACAGGATGGGCGCCAGGACTCCGATCGACGAATGGGTCGGCAGCAGACCGAGAATGCCGCACGCAATACCCATGCAGACGACGGTCGCCACCAAAGCCGAGCGTCGTCCGCGGCGGTCGCCGAGGCGGCCGAAAAAGATGCCGCCCAACGGCCGCGCCACGTATGCCACGCCGAACACCGCGAGGGTCGCGAGGATCGACGTACCAGGACTGTCCGACGGGAAGAACAGTGGCGCGATCACCACGGCGAGGAAGCCGTAGACGGCGAAGTCGTAGTACTCGATCAGGGTTCCGACGCCGCCAGCGATCGCGGCCCGCCGCGCCATGGTCGGCGACTTCTGCGGCTCCCCGGCTCGATGCGGTTCCGGCATTGGGGCGCCGGCGGGTCGGTCGTCGGCCCGGACGGGCTTCTCCACGCTGGTCATCAGGGCTGTCCTTGTCGTGCGGGGGAGTGTTCGGCTAGCAGGAGCTGGTAGGAGCCACCCGCTTCGATGATTTGAATCGTGCGGGGGTTGGGTGGGGTGCCCACGAGTTCCTCACCGGCGGAGGTGCGCAATGTTGCGGCACGCCAGTCGAGGACGACCGGCTCGTCGACCGATACGGCCGACGACACCCCGGGGATCGTGATCAGCGGCATCCCGTTGAACGTCTCGCCCCGCCAGAAGCCGGGGGAGAACGATTCGGCGACGATTGCCGAGATCCCGGCATTGCGCAGTGCCACCATCGGCGGGTAGTGCGGATGCCCGTACCCGAAATTGCGTCCGCCGACGATGATGTCGCCGGGACGCACCCGATCCGCGAAGCCGGGGTCGTAGGCGCTCATACACACCGAGCGAAGGTGGTCGGGATCGTAGGACTTGATGTTGGAGACGCCGACCACCAGATCGATGTCGAAATCGTCGCCGAAGATCCACGCAACCTTGCCCTCGATCAGCTCGGGTGGTGGCGGGTAGCTGCTCATCGGACCGACTCCGCGATCGAACCGCTGACTGCACTGGCGGCGACGGTGTACGGCGAACCCATGTAGATGTTCGCCTCCGGGCTGCCCATGCGCCCGTTGATGTTGAGAACACCTGTCGAGATGCAGTTCTCACCGGGCTGCAGCGGCTGCTGATAACCGAAGCAGAAGTCGCAACTCGACATGGCGATAGTTGCCCCCGCCGCGCGCAGCACGTCCAGCAGGCCCTCCTTCTCGGCCTGGTCCAGGACCTCGCGAGACGTGGGTACCACATTGAGTTCGACGGTGGGCGCGACCTTCCGGCCGTCGAGGACCAGCGCGGCCGCGCGAAGATCCTCGATCCGGCCGCTGGCACACGATCCGATGAACGCGCGGGTGATCGGCGTACCCTCCAGTTCGCGGGCGGTGGCAGTGTTGGCGACCCGCGCCGATCCCGGTCGAACCACCCTGGGCACGAGTGCATTCAGATCGATGGTGTACCGAGCGGCATATACCGCATCGGAATCTGGGTGGACGGGTTCGAAATCCGTTCGCGCGACCTTCCGCGCGTAGTCGAGCGACAACTCGTCGGGCTCGAACACCGCCGAGACCGCACCCGTGAACATCGCCATCCCACACAGGCCTTGGCGATGGTCGATCTTCATGGCCCGGGCTCCTGGTCCGCCGAACTCCATGACCTGGTGGGCGCAACCGTCGGCCCCGACCATCTCGATGATGGTGTGGACGAGGTCGCGGCTGTCGACGCCCTCGGGGAACTCCCCGACGAGGTCGAACCGGGTGGTCGCCGGAATGTCGAGGTGGATCTGCCCGGTCACCCACGCCTCGATCAGGTCCCGTCGAATGCCCCAGCCGAGCGCGTTGAACGCACCGACGCCAGAGATGTGACCGTCGAAGTGGACGAGGAAATCGCCGGGGATCGCGAGCCCCAGCTCTGCCGTGAGCTGGTGCCCGATGCCCTGCGCCTCGTGCAGCTCGATGCCGTAGAACGCGCACCAGTCGCGCGTCACCTGATGGACTTCCGCCTCGCGTTCGTTGCCCTTCGTCAGCATGTGATCGATGAACACGACATACCTGCTCGGGTCCTCGAGCTCGGTGATCCCGAAGTCGTCGCGCATCTGCTTGAACATGACATCGGTGTACCCGGGGAAGTCGTAGGCGATCATGCGTGACGGCCGAACCGCGTGATTCTCTCCGGCGCGCACGGACTCGAGACCACTGGCGCGGGCGAGGATCTTCTCGGTGATCGTGTGGCCCATCGTCATCACCGCGCTGCCGGGAGGTACTTGCGCTGCATCGCCTCGACCTCGCCGAAACCGATCAGATCGACGAACTCGTGGTGCGGCAGCGCATCGGCGCTGACGTCGGCGGGAGCTTCGCCGGCGGCGAGCCGTCGCAGCGTGGTCTGGGCGGCGCCGGTGACCGCCATCAGAACCTGGGTGGGCAACAGTGCAAGTCGAACACCGATCTGGCCGAGCACTTCTGGGGTGAACTCGCGTTCGGTCCAGGTCGACGCGGTGAGAGTTGCCATCAGCGGCACACCGACTTCGGAATGACACCGCTCCCATTCTTCGACGGTCTCGAACGTCTTGGTGACCGGCATGATCATGTCGGCGCCGGCCTCGACGTAGGCGTGCGCGCGTCGCATCGCTTTGTCGCCGCGCGCGTCGGTGCGTGCGATGAGCAAGACGTCTGCCGGACTCGCGTCGCGTACCGCCCGGATCTTCCCGGTCGCCTCCTCGACGCTGATGAGGTCGACGGGATCGCCGACACAGATCGGGCACGACTTCGGGGAGACCTGGTCCTCCATGAACATCCCGCCGACCCCGGCGTCGACGAACTTCGACGCCGTGCGGGCCGCGTTGACCGCATTGCCGTAGCCGGTGTCGATGTCGGCGACCAGCGGGAGCGTCGAGGCCGAGCGGATCGTCCGGACGGCCTGGAGATTCTCGGTCATCGTGTAGAGCTCGGCGTCGGGCAGACCCAGTGCGGCCGAGACAGCGAAGCCCGACGCACAGAGCGCGTTGAATCCAGCCTGCTCGGCCAGGCGTGCGGTCAAACCATCCCAGACACCGGGGGCATAGACGAGACCGCGTGACGTGAGTTCCTTGACCGAGGGTGCGCTCATGCAAATCATCTCCGTTTCGTGATGCGGAATGCATATCGCAATACGTAACGAGACGCTAAGGTGGTCTGAGTCACATGTCAAGAAGCCTGTACAGAGTTGTCTTCGTAAGATGTCGGAGACGGTCGCCCTACTACCCGGAAGCGAGACACCGTTCGTGGCTACGTTCGCCGACCCCGAGACGCCCTCGAGCCGGGAGGTCGTCGGTGCCGTGCTGAAGGCCTGCACCCTGCTCGAACACTTCAGTGCCGACCGGCCGTCGTGGACCCTGAACGAGCTCACCTCGGCCAGCGGGATGAACAAGACGACCGTCCACCGGCTCATGGCCACCCTCATCCACGCCGGGTGGATCGAGCGCACCGATAGCGGCGCCTACCGCGTCGGCCTGCGGGTCTTCGAAGTCGGCTCAGCTGCCTTGAGTGACCTCGACATTCGCTCCGCGGCAAAGCCGTTCATGACCGAACTCGCCGCCGACTTCGGGGACACCGCCTACCTCATGGTGCCCGCGGAGCAGGGCGCGGTCTGCATCGACCTCGTGGAGGGGAACAGCTCACTCGTGGTCGCCGGCATCTCGGTGGGCACCGTCCTGCCGTATCACGCGGCGGCTGGACCAACAGTGATGCTCGCGATGTCGGATACGTTGCGCGCCAGATGGATCAGCGATCGCCTGCCCGCGTTCACCGATCGGACCCTGACCGACGCGGCGGCATTGACTAGCCACCTCGATCGCATCCGCGAAATCGGCTACTCCGTGAGCGACTCGGACTACCTCGATGGGGTGGCAGCCGTCGCCGCGCCGATCACGGACCGATCGGGTGATCTGATCGCCTCGATCAGCATCGGCGGTCGGATCGAGGGGTTCGCCGGAGATACGCTGGCAGCAAAAGTCGATCGAGTCTGCGACGCCGCAGCTCGGATATCCGCAGTGCTGCAATCCGTTCCGCGATGAAGGTGCCATCTCGGACAACGACAACGATCCCACCGGCAAGAGCCGGTGGGATCGTGTGTTGAAGGGTCAGGCAACCGTCACGGATGCACGCCGCGCTTGTTGAGCCAGGCCTGCGGATTGATCTTGGTGCCGTTTGCATCCCAGACCTCGTAATGCAGGTGGGGACCGGTGGACTGGCCGCGGTTGCCGACGGTCGCGATCTTCTCACCGGCGCGGACCTTCTGGCCCGGGTGCACGAAGCTCTGGTCGACGTGCCCGAAGACGCCGACGGTGCCGTCGTCCTGCTTCACGCGGACCCACTGGCCGAAGCCGGAGGCCGGGCCGGACTCGAGGACGACGCCGTCGGTCACGGCGTAGATGGGGGTTCCGACTTTGTTGGCGATGTCGACTCCATTGTGGTGGGTACCCCAGCGCGGGCCGTAGCCCGAGGTCACGGTGCCGCTGACCGGCTTCACTGCCTTCTTGAATCCGGGGAGGTCGGAGCTGCCTGGGCCGAATGCCGACGGTGGCAGGACGTCGCGAGCGAGGTCGTCGATCTCGGGCGGCAGGACCAGACCGGCCGGGAGCTTCACGTTGTCGGGCAGAGCAATCTTCGGCGCAGGCGGGGGAGCGGGCTGCGCCGTTGCCTGTGCGGCGGTTCCGGCAGTCAGGCCGACCGCGCCGACAAACGCGGCCAGAGCGCCCGTGTGCAGCGCTGTGCGGGTGGCAGAACGCGTGGTGGCACGATGGCGTCCGGGGCGCCGAGTGCTCGACGTCGAGTGGAACAGTGCGCGGGTGGCGGGGCGCGTCGCAGAGTCGGTGTTCAGTCGGTGAAGAGGCAAAGCGTTGTCCATCTCAGTTTGGGTAACAGTTCGGTATCGGCAAGGACACGGCGAGGTTACCCACGGCGACTTAAGCAGACCCTGAGAAGTAACGATCAGCGCGTACAGAATCACTGCTCACGCGGCCTGAGAGATCCGGGTCACAGCACCCGCGACGGTCGTGGCACGGTGGAAACATGCCCGAACCCGAACACACCCCGGACGGCCACCATATTGTCGTCAACGGCCGGAAGTGGCGGGCGACGGATCCACTGATCCCGGACGAGCGCCGGTCCGAACTCCAGTCGATCCTCATGGCGTGGCGTCGGGACGTGAAACGGACGAAGGGCGCACCCGAGTCGCGTCAGGGCGTCCAGGCGGCGAAGGTCGCGCTCGGCGAGCGCGGAACCCCGTGGTGGGAGCAGACCGACGAGGAGCGTCGCGAACGGTGGGAAGCCGACGTCGCTCGACCTGAGGGCTGAGTCCTACCGCGGCAGCAGCGACTCTGCGGCGTAACGGCCGGCGCGCTCGAAGCTCTCGCTCACCTCGAAGCCGGGATCGATCTGCCAGTACCGCATGCTCGACACATAGATGGCCGCCACCATCTGGGCGAGAAACTCCGGCGGGTGGTCGGTGCGCACATCCTGCTGTTCGACGCCGCGCTCGATGAGCCGCAGCACCTCCGAGGTGAACACATGGCTGCGTTCGCCCAGTGTCCCGGACATCGACGAGATTCGTTCTATCTCGCTCGTCACCGTCCGCATGTAGTCCGGGTCGGCGACCGACGACCGCGCGAAGTCGACGAACACACCCACCACGCGCTCATACGTGCTGAGCGGCTTGCCGAGCATGGCGTCGACGACATACGAGAACGTCCCCATCAGCTGCCCGTACAGCTCGGTGAGCAGATCGTCCTTGCTCGGGAAGTAGTTGAAGAACGTCGCCCGCGACACCTCGGCCCGCTCGGCGATCAACTCCACCGTTGCGGCGCTCCCGTCGGACGCCAGCAGTTCGCGCGCAGCGATCAGCAGGCGCTCACGCGTCTGCTGCTTGTTGCGTTCCCGGCGGCCGATGGCCGGAGCTTCGGTCAATGTGGTGCCTTCCGTACGAGCGGGGCGACCCCGACCGACCAATTCTTGCATTCCGCCACCAAAGTTTGGATGGTCGTCTAACTTTTGCCTCTGAGTCCAGAGTGAGTTCGTCGGCAGCACGTCGACGAGGCCACGCGAGTCGACCGCGGGGGGTCTTCCGGTGCCGGACCGACGATCGATGCTGCCGTGCGCATGGATCGCCTCGAAGGCCGAGACTCATTGCAGGACAGATTATTTCGAAACCATCCAGCGACGACGACCCGACGGTTACAGTCGCCACCGAGTCATCAAATCCGACATTTCGTCCCATCTCCACACCAGGGGACGGCGTCGTGTCGAATCACGATCGAAGGGGATCGCATGAAATCACCCAGTTCACTCAGGCGTGTGCTTCGGACCGCGACGGTGATCGGCTGTTCCGGGGTGCTCGCGCTCGGAGCGCTCACGGCCTGCGCCGACGACAGCTCGGAGAGCTCGACTGCGGGCGAGACCAGCCAACTCCCCAGCAATCCGGCGACGGGCGACCCGGTCAAGGTCGGCCTGATCGTCCCCGAGGGCGGTGCGGTGACGACGCCGATGGTGCGCGAGGGCAGCGAAGCCGCCGTCGAATACCTGAACAACAACGGTGGCGGCATCGGCGGCCATCAGATCGAACTGGTGGTGTGCAAGCAGCAAGAAGAGCCCGCCTCGGCCACCAAGTGCGCGAATCAGATGGTGGAGCAGCAGGTTTCGGTTGTGGTCTCGCCGTTGGGCGCGCAGGGTGCGGTCATGCTGCCGATCATCGCGGGCGCCAAGATCCCGTTCGTCGCACAGGCTCCGGTGTCACAGGCCGAGATGGCGACCCCCGGCTCGTTCATGCTGTCCGGCGGGATCGTCGCCGTTCTCGCGGGACAAGCCGCCACCGCAGCCAAGGACGGACTCAAGAAGGTCACCCTGATCATCGGCGACTCCGGTGACGCAGCCGCATCGGTGAAAGCGCTCGGCGACCCGATGTTCCAGCGTGCCGGCGTTGCTCTCAACGTCGTCACCGTGCCGGTCGGCGCCGCCGACCTGACACCGCAGATCACCGCCGGTCTCGCCGACAACCCGGATGCGGTCAGCATCCTCGGCGACACCCGCCAGTGCATCTCGGTCCTCAAGACGCTGCAGACCGTCGCCCCCGACGCCTCGAAGTACCTCATCGCCAGCTGCCTCGACAAGCCCGTTCTCGACGCCGTCGGCAACGAAGCGGTCTCCGGCGCCAAGGCGTTCACCACGGTCAACCTCAGCTCCGACGACCCGAGCGTCACCCAATACCGCAGCGTGATGGCGCAATACGCGCCCGACACCGACCCGGCGGGCCTCGCCTACATCGGGTACCAGGTCATGACCGCTCTCGGCGAACTGACCGGGCTCGAGGGCACCGTCAGCGCCCAGACGTTCACCACCGCACTGTCGCAGGCGAAGAACGTCCCGCTTCCGGCCGCACCCGGCATCACCTTCACCTGCGACGGCAAGGCCTTCCCGCCGCTGACGTCGCTGTGCAGCAAGGCGATCCTGGTCAGTGACGTGACCTCCGACGCCAAGCTCGAGAACACCGTCGTCACCAACAACTAGTTCCTCTCCAGATCGGGGGTCGCGTCCGCGCGACCCCCGATCCCCGCACTTCCCAGTGGGAGTTCCATGACTGACCATCTCGCGTTCCTGGTCCTCGGCCTCGGCAACGGCGCCGTCTTCGCCGCCCTCGGCCTGGCGCTGGTGATGACGTTCAAGAGTTCCGGCGTCGTCAACTTCGCCACCGGAGCCGTCGCCCTGTACGCCGCGTACACGTATGCGTTTCTGCGCCAGGGGGAACTCCTCAACCCGATACCCGGTTTCCCGGCGACCATCTCCCTCGGCTCCGACCTGGGAGTTGCTGGGGCGCTGCTCATCTCCGTCGTCGTCGCAGCGATCCTCGGAGTCATCCTCTACCTGCTGGTGTTCCGCCCGATGCGCGCCGCCCCGGCCCTGGCCAAGGCCGTCGCCGCGATCGGTCTGATGCTCGTCATCCAGGCACTCATCGCGCTCCGGGTCGGCGAGAACGCACCGAGTGTCGGCCCCATCTTCAAGGTCGACACGTTCACGATCGGCTCCAGCGCGGTTCCGACGGACCGTCTGATGCTCGCCGTGGTCATCGTCGGCCTTGCTGTCTGTGCGGGACTCGTCCTGCGCTACACACGCTTCGGCGTCGCGACCGAGGCTGCCGCCGAATCCGAGAAGGGCGCACTGGTCACCGGACTCTCGCCGGACCGCATTGCCGTCGCCAACTGGGCGCTGTCGTCCGCCACCGCGGGACTCGGCGGTGTACTGATCGCACCGATCGTCCCGCTGAACCCGGTGGCCTACACCATGTTCATCGTGCCGGCCCTCGCGGCGGCGCTGGTCGGCAACTTCACCGCGATCTCGATCACCGTCGGCGCCGGACTCGTCATCGGCATGCTGCAGTCGGAAGCCACCAAGCTCCAGACCACCTGGGACTGGATGCCCGACGCCGGTGTCGCCGAAGCGGTCCCGCTGATCCTCATCATCGGCTTCCTCCTCATCCGCGGGCGTCCATTGCCGGGCCGTGGCGCGGTCACCCGCAACGACCTCGGCCGGTCGCCGCGTCCGAACCATCTGGTGATCCCGGGGATCCTCGGTGTTGTCGTCGCGGTCCTCGCCCTCGTCACCACCTCTGGCAGTCTCCGCCTCGCCGTGATCGCCACAATGATCTACGCGATCATCGCGCTGTCTCAGGTGGTCGTCACCGGTTATGCGGGGCAGGTCTCCCTCGCACAGCTGACCCTCGCCGGCGTCGGCGCCTACGCGCTCAGCCGACTCACCGACGACCTCAACATCCCGTTCCCGCTCGCCCCGCTGCTCGCGGCCTGCGCCGCGATGGTCATCGGCGTGATCGTCGGCCTTCCCGCACTCCGGGTCCGTGGACTGCCACTGATGGTCGCGACGCTCGCTCTCGCCGTCTTCTGCGAAGCGTTCTGGTTCCGCAACCCGTCACTCAACGGCGGACTACAGGGTGCGCCAGTCGACGCGCCGTCGCTGTTCGGCATCGATCTGGGAATCGGTGCGGGCGAGGGCTATCCGCGCATCGCGTTCGGCGTCCTGTGCCTCGTCGTGCTGATCCTGGTCGCGTATGCGGTGGCAGTTCTGCGCCGCAGCGGACTCGGCGCGTCGATGTTGGCCGTCCGCGCCAACGAACGGTCCGCGGCCGCGGCCGGGATCAACGTCGGCGCAACCAAACTCATCGCCTTCGCGATTGCGTCCTTCCTCGCCGGCCTCGGCGGATCGCTGCTGGCCTACCAGCAGACCCTCGCCACCGCGGGCAGTTACGCCGTCTTCGCCGGGATCGGACTCTTCGCGGTCTTCTACATCGCAGGCGTGACGTCGATCTCCGGAGCGATCCTCGCCGGGATCATCGCCCCGGGCGGGGTCATGTATTTCGCCGCCGACAAGTACGCCTCCTTCGGCGACTACTACATGTTGATCAGCGGAATCCTGCTGGTACTCACCGTGGTCACCAGTCCCGACGGCATCATCGGATACCTGCACAAGATCCCGCTGCCGGGTCGACGCCGCCGCCCGGCACCGACGCAGGTCGACGATCAGTCCGTCGCGACTGCGCCGGTACCTTCGCCGACCAACGGCAAGGTGCTCCTCTCGGCCCGCGACGTCACGGTGCGCTACGGGGCGGTGACCGCTGTCGACAACGTCAGCTTCGACCTGCGTTCCGGCGAGATCGTCGGCCTCATCGGTCCCAATGGCGCCGGCAAGACGACCCTGATTGACGCCATCAGCGGTTTCGCGACCGCGGACGGAACCGTGACCCTCGGCGGCACAACCCTCAACGGCCTTGCACCGCATCGTCGCAGCAGGGCGGGGCTCGGTCGGACATTCCAGGACATCGAGCTCTACGGCGAGCTGTCGGTCGCCGAGAATCTGGCGATCGCCGCACGTCGCGCACCGGGCGACACTGCGGACAACGTCCGCGACGTCCTGGCGATGCTGGAGATCGGTCACCTCAGTGAGGTTGCCGCGGCTGACCTCTCGCAGGGACAGCGTCAACTCGTCGCAGTCGCGCGGGTGCTCGCCGGCCAACCCGAGGTCGCGTTGCTCGACGAGCCGGCCGCCGGGCTCGACAGCACCGAGAGTCGGTGGCTGGGGGACAGGTTGCGCGCTGCCCGGGCGCACGGTGTCTCGATGGTCCTCGTCGATCACGACATGGATCTCGTACTCAGCCTCTGTGATCGGGTCGTCGTCCTGGACCTCGGCGCCGTCATCGCCGAAGGCACCCCCGACGAGATCCGACGATCACCGGCGGTCGTCAACGCCTACCTGGGCACGCCGTCATCGGCGGCTGCGGGAATCGGCGAGCCCGATGAGCTCTCGCCATCGAACGGCGCTGGCTCCGAACCTCATTCGACGACCAAGGAGATGACGCCGTGACTGTGCTCGAATGTCGCGGGCTCGACGCCGGGTATGCGCGCGGTAAGGCCTGCGTCCACGGTCTCGATCTGTCCGTCGAGGCGGGCGAGATCGTCGCGCTGCTCGGTCCGAACGGTGCCGGAAAGACGACACTGCTCACGACGCTGGCCGGTCTCCTGCCGCGCCTCGGCGGCGAGATCAGCGTCGCCGACCAGTCCGTTCGTGCGGGGGATGCGCGCGCAGCGGTTCGCGCCGGGCTTGTCCTGGTGCCCGACGACCGGTCGCTGTTCAAGCAACTGACGACACGACAGAACCTGCAATTGGCCGTTCGACGTCGCGGCGCGGCTCGGACCGAAGCGATTGACCGGGCGCTCGAGCATTTCCCCGCCCTGCGTGCGCGATTGAAGGTCGCAGCCGGGGAGCTGTCCGGGGGAGAGCAGCAGATGCTCGCCATCGGGCGCGCCCTGTTGCAGGAACCCAAGGTGCTGCTGATCGACGAACTGAGCATGGGCCTGGCGCCGATCATCGTCGAATCGATCCTGCCGGTCCTGCGGGAGGTCGCCGACACCGACGGCGCCGCAGTTGTTTTGGTTGAACAGCACGTCCGGCTGGCGCTGGGTGTCGCCGACCGGGCGGTCGTCCTCGTCCACGGCGAGATCGCGCTCGCGGACTCCGCCGCCGCCCTTGCGAATGACATCGGACGGGTCGAGGAGGCGTACCTCGGGAGCGCTGCCCACTAGCGCCAGGGAGCTGCCGTCCCCTGCTCCCTGAGGTGTGAAGAGCGATAGCGACGAACCACGAAGGGCGTCGCGCGATACCTCACCAGGCCCTTCGAGGCTCGTCGCTTGCGCTCCTCGCACCTCAGGGAACAGAGAATCGGCACCTCTAGGAGCAATGGGTGCGCACCTCAGGGCACTAGGGCAAGCGCGGTGGCCGCCGTTGACATGCAAGCAGCCGCTTGCCTATCGTCAGGTGTGGCTGACGTGTTCCATGCACTCGATGACTCGACGAGGCGGGCAATCCTCGACGAACTCGTCGAGCGTGACGGTCAGACGCTGTTCGAGATCTGCGGACGTCTCACATCTCGGCGTGGGCTGAACCTGAGTCGTCAGGCGATCTCGCAGCACCTGGGCGTGCTGGAGACGGCCGGACTCGTCCACACCGAGAAACGTGGACGCTCCAAATTCCACTACTTCGACCCCGCACCGCTCGACGAGATTGCCGACCGGTGGCCCGCCCATCGAAAGGACCTCCCATGAGACTCACATTGATGTCCGTCTTCGTCGACGACCAGCGCAAGGCGCACGAGTTCTACACCGAGATACTGGGATTCACCACACGGCACGACATTCCGATGGGGGAGGACACGTGGTGGCTGACGGTCGTCTCCCCTCAAGACCCAGAGGGGATGGAACTCCTCCTCGAACCGTCCGGCCACCCCGCTGTGAAACCCTACCGGGATGCGCTCATCGAAGACGGGATCCCGCTGGCGCAGTTCGCTGTCGACGATGTGCAGGCCGAGTACGAGAGGCTGAGCGGACTCGGCGTCGAGTTCACCCAGGAACCCACCGACATCGGCCCCGCGGTCGTCGCGGTGTTCGACGACACGTGCGGCAACCTGATCCAGATCGCCGCTACGAAAGACCCGGCCCCGCAGTGACTATCGCGGGGTAGCCAGCGGCGGTGCCTTGGGGACCGACGCAGCCGGAGGTTTCGGCGCGGTGACCGGTCGCTCGAGCGGAGGAATCCCGACCGCGCGGACCGACAAGTCTTTGATCAGCGCTTCCCACGCGCCGATGTTCGTCGCCCTCTTCTTACGTGACCCGACATCGTCATTCCACCGAGTGAGCGCAGGCGCGGCTATATACAGCGGCCTTGCAGGATCATTCTTGTCCGCCTCGAGCAATCGCGACTGACCCTTGTGACGCACGGTTTCTCCGCGCATCCGGAGCGGGCCGAAGGCGAGCTTGACGATGTTGACGATGCGGTACGCGGCGTTCATCGACTTGTTGGTCGTGTACCTCTCGTTCGACGGGTCGATGGGGAAGCTGATGGGCGTGAATCGCTTGTAGCAGAACTGCAGGCCGGCAAGGTCCGCCTCGCGCACCATCCAGGACAGACTCAGTTCCGAGGGTTCAGTGACTGCCAGACCACCGCCGATGTCGGAGTGGACCCCCTCGAACCACACCTGTTTGACGTCGATCTTGCCCTCATTTGCCTTGTCGACTTCCCAGACGCAGGGATCGAATGTCAGCCGACGTTCGTCGATGGCGAGCGCCTGTCTGGCCACTGCGACGTTCTTGCCGAGCTTCACGTCGTGGAACTTGTGCTTGACGCGGGTGATGCCGGGAACGCCGAGGGCACCGACGGTGTCGAACACACCGATGAACTTGACCGGCACCGGGGCGCCTGGGGTCTTCGCCGGACGATCTTCCCGCTTCATCCGGTAGTACCGCAGGACGGTTTCGAAGAGGTTCTCGGTCGGATGCTGCGCGAGTTCGAGCGGTGAAACCAACCCGACCTGCCAGATCATGCCCCCAAGACTCCGTGCGGTGTACGCGCCGCGACTGAACCCGAAGACGAAGATCTCATCGCCGGGCTCGTAGTTCAGAGCGAGGAATCGGTAGGCATCGACCAGGTTGGCATCCAGCCCGCGACCGAATGCACCGCCGATGATCCGGTCCGACCAGCCGGATCCGGTTCCGACTCCGTTGACATAGTGAACGAGTTGGACCGTCCCGTCGTCGGCATCAGTGGTGACGGCCCGGGCGATCTTCTCCACATTCGAAATTCTCGGGTCCTTCGACGACTTCCACGTACCGTCGCAGCAGACCACCAGACGCTTCTTCATTTTTCCGACCCTCCACAGGCTCGCACGCGGCCCACCCGACGATGACGATAGTCGCTTCGCGCAGACGGGTGCAGCAGTTGTCGGTCGTACGGTTTACTGCGGTCATGAGCTTTCTGGACGTTCTACCGAGCCGATTCGCGATCGTTTGTGCCACCGTCCTCGGCGTCCTGCTCGTCGCAGCGTTCGGCGCCGCGCCGGCCACCGCCGCGCCGCCGACCACGGGCCTCGACCCGGTCCTGGCGACGGCCTATCAACAGGCGTCGAATGCTTCTCGTGCACAGGGGGTTCCGTTGTGGATCACCTCCGGCAAGAGAACTCACGCCGAGCAGCGTCAGATGTGGCGGGATGCGATCGCGACCTACGGAAGCCCCGAAGCCGCCCGACGGTGGGTCCTGCCACCGGAGCAGTCGAGCCACGTGCACGGTCGGGCCATCGACGTCGGACCGCGGGAAGGGGCCGCCTGGCTCCAGCGCACCGGATATCGCTGGGGCCTGTGTCGGACGTTCGCGAACGAGTGGTGGCACTTCGAGATCGCGACCGTGCCCGGCCTGCCGTGTCCGGCGATGTGGCCCGACGCCGCTGTCCGCGCCGATCGCGGCGGCGACCCTTCGTGACGGCCCTCCGCAAGCTCCGGGCCTCCTCAGGGAGCAGTACAACCGCCCCCCGCAAGCTCCGGGCCTCCTCAGGGAGCAGTACCACCCCCCCCCCCCCCCCCCCCCCGCAAGCTCCGGGCCTCCTCAGGCGAGAACGACCGAAAATATCTCTGCCGAAGATGTCGAATGGCGCCCCGCGAGGTCGTCATCACTGCACACGGACCGATGAGCGGCCCGACGAACGAGAGGTCAGACCATGCATTACTCACTGCTCCTGCACTACCCGGAGATGGACGCGTCGACCCTCGGTGACGAGGCCATCGCACAGGGAGAAGCTGCGTTCGCGGCCTACACCACTGCCCTCCAGAAGGCAGGCGTGCTCGTGAGCGCCGAAGTCCTGCAACACTCGGACGTCACCACGACGCTGCGCAAGGTCGACGGTCAACTCGTGGTTCAGGACGGTCCGTTCGCCGACACCAAAGAGCAACTCGGCGGAACCGTCGTCATCGATGTCGACGACCTCGACGCCGCCATCGAGTGGGCGCGTCAGGCACCGCCTGTCGAGTGGGGAGTCGTCGAGATCAGGCCCGGCGCCACCTACACCGTCGACGGTGCCTGGACACCCAACGCATGACCCGACGAGAAGCGCACACCGCCGCCGAACATGCCGCCCGAGCGTCATATTCGCGGTTGGTGGCGCTTCTCGCAGCTTCCTCGGGCGACCTGGCTCTGGCCGAGGACGCTCTGGCAACCGCCTTCGAACGGGTGCTCGTCACCTGGTCCGCCGACGGGGTGCCCGCGAACCCGGAGGGATGGCTACTCACGGTCGCGCGCAATGAGCAGCGCGACGTCTGGAAGTCGGCGGCGCATCGCACGTCGACCGTTCTGGACGACGCCCTTTCTCCAGGAGCCACCGCCGTGACCCCCTTCGACGATGTGGACCCGGACGCCATCCCCGACAAGCGACTCGAGCTCCTGTTCACCTGTGCGCATCCGGCCATCGACGCCGCAGCCCGAACCCCGCTCATGCTGCAGTCGGTGCTCGGCTTCGAAGCGACCGACATCGCTGGTGCGTTCGCAGTCGCGCCGTCGGCGATGTCGCAACGTCTGGTTCGTGCGAAGCGTCGTATCCGCGATGCACGCATACCGTTCGTCGTTCCCGACCGCGCGTCGATGCCCGGACGCCTACCCGCAGTCCTCGAGGCCGTCTACGGATGTTTCGCGATCACATGGAACGACGCGGACGGCGCCGACCCCGACACCGTCGAATCGATGGCGGGGGAGTCGCTGTACCTGGCCGTCACGCTGGCCTCGCTGCTCGACGACCCGGAGGCCTGGGGTCTCGCCGCGCTCATCGCGCTGTCGCTGTCGCGGGCTCCGGCGCGAATCGGGCCGTTCGTTCCGCTCGACGAGCAGGATCCCTCGACCTGGGATGAAGAGCTGATCCGCGATGGCGAGGTGATGCTTCGACGCGCCTCGTCGTTCGGCCGACCACACGGCCGATTCCAGCTCGAAGCGGCCATGCAGTCCGTTCACGCCGACCGCGCACGCACCGGTGTCGTCGACTGGGCTGCACTGCGGTCGCTGTCGTCCGCGCTGGTGTCCGTGTCGCCGACGCTCGGTGCACGGGTTGTTCACGCCGGGATCGTCGGGCGTGCGAGTTCTGCGCAGGACGGACTGTCCCTGCTCGACCAATTGAGCGATGATGCAGCGGATTTCGGACCGTTCCACGCTGCGAGAGCGGATATTCTGGTACGGGCCGGGCACTGCGACGCGGCGCGTGAGCACTTCGAACGGGCCGCGGCGCTCACCGGCGACGAGCGCGCACAGGACTACCTTCGACGCCGTGCGGGCGAGGTGTCGCAGGACCGTCGGGTGACCTAGAAGTAATCACGACCGACCAGCGGAGAATTCTCCGCTCACTGAGCTCGCGCCCCGTGGTTGCCTACGCTTCGGCTGGGTTCGATGGATGCGTCTCATAACGCTCAGTGGACGAGAATCGGAGCACAGTCGACGAAGATCGGCGCACAGTCAACGGAAACTGGCGCACAGTCGACGGAATCCGATGCACAGTCGACGGGTCGCCGGCGGGTCTCACCCAAACCGCGGGAATGCCTGAATCTGGCAACACGGACGACCTAATGTGTGACGCGAGACACAACAGTGCCGACCCCTCGACGAGGGAGTTCACAACGGGTCGAGTCCGCTCGACGAATGGGAGGCAGTCATGACTGCAAGTGCCGACGTCACCAGCAATCTGACGACGGAGCCGTACCGCTCGCGCCGCAATCACTGGAACAACCAGGTGCGCCGGCACGCCATGATGACCCCGGACAAGACAGCGATCACCTACCTCGACAAGAACACCAGCTGGAAAGAACTCGACGACCGGTCGCACGCCTTCGGCGCGGCCCTCCATCGGCGTGGCGTCCAGTTCGGGGATCGGATCCTGATGGCCTTGCTCAATCGCACCGAGTACATCGAGGCGATCCTCGGGGCCACCCTCATCGGTGCCATCCCGGTGCCGGTGAACATCCGCATGAGTCCGGCCGAAGTCGCGTACCTCGTCACCGACAGCGGGGCGAAGGTCGTCGTCACCGAAACGCTGCTCGCGCCGATAGCCGACGCGGTCGCCGGGTCGACCGGCCAGATCGAGACCATCATCGTCGTCGACGGCAGCGACAACGACGCCCACCTCGACTTCGAGACCCTCCTCGCCGAGGACGCATCGGACCTGCCGGAGGTCGACGTTCCGGAGGACACCGTCGCCGCCATCATGTACACGTCGGGCACCACGGGAAAGCCCAAGGGCGCCATGCTCACCCACCAGAACATCCAGGCGCAGGCCGTGACGACGATCGCCACGGCCGGGGCACAGTCCGGTTCCGATGACGTCGCGTCGATCGTGCCGCCGCTGTTCCACATCGCGGGGATCGGCGGCTTCGCACCGATCTTCTACCGCGGGGTGCGCGCGGTACTGCACCCGCTCGGCGCCTTCGATCCTGACACGATGCTCGACACCCTCGAACGCGAAGGCGTCACCTCGGTGTTCATGGTGCCTGCGCAGTGGCAAGCGGTATCTGCGGCACAGAAGGCGCGACCCCGGGACCTCAAGCTGCGCACCATGAGCTGGGGCGCAGCGCCGGCCTCGGACACTGTGCTCAATGCCATGAACGAGTCCTTCCCGGGAGCCGCGAACATGACCGCGTTCGGGCAGACCGAGATGTCGCCGGTGACGACGATCCTGGAGGGCAAGGACGCGCTACGCAAGCTGGGTTCCATCGGCAAGGTCGTCCCGGCGGTCACCGCACGGATCGTCGACCCGCTCATGAACGACGTCAAGCCCGGTGAGGTCGGGGAGATCGTCTACCGCGGACCCAACATGATGATCGGCTACTGGAACAAACCCGAGGCGACCGCAGAAGCGTTCCGCGGCGGGTGGTTCCACTCGGGCGACCTCGTCCGACAGGACGAGGAGGGGTTCCTCTACGTCGTCGACCGTGCCAAGGACATGATCATCTCGGGTGGCGAGAACATCTACTGCGCCGAGGTCGAGAACGCGCTGTACGGGCACCCGAGCATCGCCGAGGCGGCCATCATCGGTCGTGCGGACGAGAAGTGGGGCGAGGTACCGGTCGCGGTGGTGGTGCTCGCCGAGGGCGTCGATGATCTCACCCTCGCCGAACTCGAACCGCACCTCAACGAGAACCTCGCCCGGTTCAAGCACCCGAAGGACCTGGTGATCATCGACGAGTTGCCCCGCAATGCGGGCGGCAAGGTCGTGAAGCCGAGACTTCGGGAAGCCTACGGCAGCAAGGACGCCGGCCTGTCCAACTGATCCAATGCCGGCCCGGGCGGGCTACAAAAGACTCCGCACCCGAATCCGAAAGAAG
This sequence comes from Gordonia sp. ABKF26, assembly GCF_041103195.1. Classification (NCBI taxonomy): domain Bacteria; kingdom Bacillati; phylum Actinomycetota; class Actinomycetes; order Mycobacteriales; family Gordoniaceae; genus Gordonia; species Gordonia sp. ABKF26. The sequence continues at coordinate 3,180,843 of NZ_JBGCVZ010000003.1, read as the reverse complement.
CGTCCCCCCTGCTCCCTGAGGAGCGCCCGGAGCTTGCGGAGGGCGCGTCACGAAGGGTCGTGGCGAGATGCGTCGCCGACCCTTCGTGGCTCGTCGCCAGCGCTCCTCGCACCTCAGGGACCAGGGGTCATACGGTTCCTTCGGATCAGGGACCAGTGCTTTTGCGGTTTCTTCGAATTGGGGAGCTTAGATTGACACAGGGCCGGGGTCCGGTCACTCCGGGTCGGCGAAGCTCGGCTCGCGCCGCGCCATCCCGGCGTGGACCGCCTCCATCTGATTGGGCGAGCCCATCAGGCCGACCTGGAGTTCACTCTCCAGCATCAGGGCCGCAGCCGGATCCGTGCCCGCCCACGACTCGTCGTAGAGACGTTTGGCGGCGCGGACCGCGTGCGGCGACTTCGACGCGATCTCGTGGGCCAGCTCGAGCGCAGCGGTGAGCGGATCATCGACGACGCGCGTGACCAGGCCGAGCCGCTGGGCCTCCGCGCCGTCGATGATGCGTCCGGTGAACGTCAGTTCCTTTGCGACGTCCGCGGACACGAGTCGCGGCAGCGTCTGCGTGATGCCCATGTCGGGCACCAGACCCCACTTGACCTCCATGATGGACAGGCGCGCATCAGGGGACGAATAGCGGATGTCGGCGCCCAGCGCGATCTGCAGGCCACCGCCGAAACAGTTTCCGGTGATGGCCGCGATCACCGGCGCGGGGATCCGGCCCCAGTCCAGCGACACCCGCTGCGCGTGGTTGCCGAGCACACCCGGTTCGCGGTCCAGCAGCGAGTTCACGCCGCCACCTTGACCCAGGCTCGACACGTCGAGTCCAGAGCAGAAGCTCTTGCCCGAACCGTGCACGACCACGGCCCGGACGCGCTTGTCGGCGGCCAGCGTGCCCGTCACGTCGATGAGGGCTTCGAACATCGCCGGGTCGAGGGCGTTGTGTTTGTCGGCCCGGTTGAGTGTCGCGGTGGCGACGCCCGCATCGTCGATGTTCACGATGATCCGCTGCTCGGTCATGAGGTCATTTCCCATCTGTTGCAGGGTGTTTGATCTGGTCGAGTTGACGACCGCGGCGCCGGTAGCGCCAGATGAAGTAGCCGACCCCGATCGCCAGAACGATTCCGATGACCACGCCCCACGCGGTGGCGGCTCGAAAGCCGGGCGCGTCGACGTCGAAGATCCGTTCACCGGCGTGTGCGCCGTTTCCGCCGCCGGCGACCACGGTGAGGGTGAGCAGATTGGGGATCGCGATGACCACGCCGAGAACGGCGAACATGATCGTCGGGACGTTCTTCATCCGGCTGCGGTTGACGAACGCCAGGGTGAAGAACAGCACAGGCAGGAAGGTGCAGACGATCCCCAGCACCAGCCCGGTGCCGATGCCGCGGCTGAACGATCCCTCGACGCGCTGTCCGATCTGACCGGCCCACCAGCGCGGCAGGAACGCCTCGAGGATGAAGTACGTGACCACGAGCAGGGCGGCGATGACGAGACCGATCACCACCTTCTTCACGACGGCGTTCGCACGCTCGCCGGCCGTCGGTGTGGCCGGCGGCGCGTCCGTCGTCGATCCATCCGGTGGCACCGCACCCGGGGTCTCGACGGGATACGAGGTGGCCGGCGGAGTTTTCCCGGGTGGCGTATGTCCCGGTGGGAACGCGCCTGACGGAGTCTGTCCCGGCCCGCCCGGCGTCGGGTGGCCGGAGGGATTCGCAGAGAACGGTTCGTTGCTCATGCGCCGAGTCTATGCGCGGTCGCCACCCTGTCCGCCGGGATGAGCGACACGGTCACCGGGGCTTCCGGATGCCGCCGTAGATCCCGCGCCGGACGATCCACGGTTGCAGGATCGTGTCGACCGACCACGCCGGAAAGCGGAACGGACGACCGTTGGGCGCGAAGACCTGGAGTCCGTCGGCCTGCACCCCGAGCACCGAACCCCACCGACGCCGTGGGGGAACGTAGCGTCGCGCCCGGTCGGGCCGCCCGCCGAGGTCGGCGCGGATGTTGTGTGCGAGCAGACGATCGGCACGATTGCGAGCCGAACTGCGCAGATCGTCGGTCGCCGCGACGTCGCCGATGGCGTACACGGAATCGACCCCGGGCACCCGCAGTTGAGCAGACACACGGACGAATCCCGATTCGTCGAGCACGTCCGCAGGCAGCCAGTCCGTGTTCGGCGCGACCCGGCCGATGGCCCACAGCACGGCGTCGGCCTCCACCGCCGGCTGCCCGGTCGAGAAGTTCACCGGTCCCGGCGTGATCTCGTCGCACGCGAATCCGTCCGGCACGACAGCGCGATGGCCGCCGTGGACACCGACCCCGAGCCGACACAGTCGGGCGCGGACCGTGGCCCAGGTACGCAGATGATGCTGCTGCAGGGCGCGATCGCCCGGGTGGTAGAGGTCGATCCGCTTGTCCCGCCAGGTGGCGGCCAGGTTGGCGGCGGCGCTCACCGCCGCCGCACCGCCACCGATCACGGCAATGGAGTCGGCGTCGGCGAATCGCCGATGCGCAGAAAGCAAGTCGGCGTCGATGTCGGCCGCGGACTGTAACCCGGGTTGTCGCCAGAAGCCGTTCCGTACCCCGGTGGAGATGACCAGCGCGTCGAAGCCCTCGACGGTCGCGGCGCCGGCGGCATCGACAACGGAGACGGTGCGGTTGTCGAGATCGGCGGCCGTCAGCGTGCCGTGGACGGTCCGGATGCCGTCGAGTTTGCGGAAGCGCCCGAACGGGATCCGATAGTCCCGGGCCCACTCATCGGGCCGGCTGATCCGCAGACCGAGCTCCTGGCCGCTGACCAGTCCCGGCTTCGACGAGATACCGACGACATCGGCATGCGAGGCGAGGTGGATCGCGGTCAGCAGTCCGGCGTCGCCGAGGCCGGCGACCACGACGCGGGGTCGGCTCACGCAGTGACCTGATCCGGTGGATGTGCGGCCGAACGCGGCGGCCGGGGGATGAACCGCGGCACCCGGTCGATGACGTCCTGGTAGCCGGGACGTCGCTCGAGACTTCGCTTCTCCATCATCGGGATGCTCGCGCCGAGGAACATGGCGAGCATCAGCACCGCGCCCACGAACAGCCACCACCAGTCACCGGGCGAGGCGGCAAGGCCGAACAGGGCCATCGACACCCAGAACATGACCTCGCCGAAGTAGTTCGGGTGCCGCGACCACGCCCAGACGCCGGTGTCGAGGACGGCGCCGGGCTTTCGGTGGGCGGCGAAACGACGCAACTGTCCGTCGGCGATGTACTCGAGCGCGGTGGCGGCGAGTCCGACGACGGCCGCGAGGGCGGTCAGCCATGCCACCGCGCCGGTGTGGGTGACGGCGACGTAGATCGGGATCATGCCGAGGAACACCTGGAAGGTGGGGAAGACGTGGATGGCCATCAGATCGACGGGCAGCTCGGCGCGCCCGGCACCGGACTTCAGCATCGGGTAGCGCCAGTCCTCGTGCTGCAGTCCCGGCCAGCCGATCGCCCAGTTCGCGGTGAGTCGGATCGCCCAGGCGCCGATGACGACGGCGATGACCCAACAGTGCACTGCATCTATCCCGACGTCGCCCGCCGCCCACCAGTAGAGGAATAGTGCGGGCGGTACCACACTCCAATAAGCGTCGTAGAAGCTGGAATTGCCGTAGTACCGGCTGAACCCGAAGATGACCAACGTGGCCAGCAGGTCGGCGATGAGGGTGTCCAACCACAGGTACGCGGTGGTCGGACCCCAGATCAGCCAGGCGGCAGCGACTGCGAAGGCCAGCAAGTACGCGATCGTGATCCGGGCGAACGAACCGGTCCGACTGTAGGTGCGCTCGGTGTTCACAGGGTCACCCATCTCGTCACAGCTGTTCTTCGATGGACCCGGCGAGCTTCTCCGGCTTCGTGGTCGGCGCATACCGCGCGACCACCGAACCGTCCCGCCCGATCAAGAACTTGGTGAAGTTCCACTTGATGCGGCCGCCGAGCACGCCGGACTTCTGGTCCCGCAACCAGGCGAACAACGGGTGTGCCTCCGGCCCGTTCACGTCGACCTTCGCGAACATCGGGAACGTCACGTCGTAGGTCAGCGAACAGAAGTTCTTGATCTCCTCCTCGTCGCCCGGTTCCTGATGTCCGAACTGATCGCACGGGAAGCCGAGTACACGCAGCCCCTTGTCGGCGTAGTCCCGGTGCAGGGCTTCCAGACCGCGGTACTGCGGGGTGAATCCGCACTGCGAGGCGGTGTTCACGATGAGCAGGGGACTGCCCTGGAAGTCCGAGAGTTCGACGGGTGTGCCGTCGATGCCGGTGGCGGTGAAGTCGTACGCGGAGGTCATGCCGCTACGCTACTTCCCAATCAAGCACTTGCTCGGGAGAATCGGCGAAGGATCCGCCGATCACTCCCCGAACCGCTCCGTCCGGATGCGGGTGCGATCGTGTCCGGCGTCGACCATCCATTGAGCGCAGCTCTCGACGAACCGATTGGGACCGCAGATGAACACGGTCGGCGACGTCGCGGGATCGAGTGTCAATCCGGCGAGCTCCTCGGCGGTGAGACGTCCCGCAGGTCGTGTCGCATCGTCGGGCGCCACCCGGGTGTGGATCAGGTGGACGTCCATGCGCCGGTGTTCGATCAACTGCCGCAGCTCGTCCCGGTAGTAGACGCGGTCGGGACTGCGGACCGAGTAGACGAGGGAGATCGGCGTCTGCGGGGCCTCGACCTCGCGCCCGCGGATCATCGACATCAGCGGTGCGACACCGGAGCCGCCGCCGATCAGCTGCACGGGACGATCGTCACCGGACGGCCAGGTGAACCAGTACCCGTGCGGATCGCTGATCTCCAGCGGATCGCCCACCTCGACGACGTCGACGAGGTACGGCGACACCTCACCGTCTTCCAGGCGTTCGACGGTGACCTCGACCGAACGCGTCTCGCGGACATCGGACAGCGAGTAGGCGCGTGCGGTGGAGTACCCGTCCTCCGCGGTCAGCCGGATGTCGACGTGCTGACCGGGTAGCGCGTGGACGGCCTCGGGGAGAGCGAGACGCAACGTACGCGCGGTCGGGGTGATGTCGACGACCGAGGTGACCGTCGTGAGATGCCAGGTCGTCACGAGTAGCGCTGCTCGCGCCAGGGATCGCCGTACATGTGGTATCCGCGTTCCTCCCAGAACCCGGGTGCGTCCTCGGTCATGAAGCGCAGTCGCCGAACCCATTTCGCGCTCTTCCAGAAGTACAGGTGCGGTACGAGGAGTCGGGCGGGGCCGCCGTGCTCGGCGGCGAGCGGCTCGCCGTCGTAGGTGTCGGCGATCCAGCCGCGGCCGTCGACGAGATCGGCGAGCGGCACATTGGCGGTGTACCCGCCGTGGCAGTGCGCCATCACGAACGGCGCCGGCTCCCATGGCAACGCACGTAGCAGCGTGTCGAAGGAGACGCCACGCCACCGCGTATCGAACTTCGACCACCGTGTGACGCAATGGATGTCGGTGGTGACGTCCTCGTGAGGGAGGTCCTGGAACTGCTCCCACGTGAACGTGGCCGCCTTGTGGTCTGCCGACTGCACGGCCAGCATCCAACCGGCCGGGGCGACCGCGGGCGTCGGCTCCGACGAGAGGACGGGGAAATCGAGGGTCGTGTACTGCCCGGGCGGGAGACGCCGGGCGTCCCGGTCGCGGCGTCCCACGAACCCTCGGTTGACGATCGCCATGATCGCGGAGTCTACGCGGCAGCACACTATTCGGCCCGCTCGCTCCGCTCCCGGCGCCGGCGCATCATTCGGCCCGCTCGCTCCGCTCCCGGCGCCGGTGCATCATTCGGCCCGCTCGCTTCGCTCCCGGCGCCGGTCCGGTCAGGCGAAGTCGAACAGCGGCGGCACCGCGACGACGACCGCGGCCGCCCAGAGTCCGAACACCGGCAGGTAGTCCGTCTGCCACCGCTCCGTTGCGTCGAACCCGCGGCGCCGACGCACGAAGCCGAAGAGCAGATACGCAGCCCACGACAAGTTCACCAGCAGAACGAGGTTGAGACCCAGGGCCACGGTCTTGTTGGCGGTGAATCCGAACTCGGCGATCCGCGAGGCCATGATCGTCAGCATGACCGCGTCGACCGCGAGCGCGGTGACCACCAACACCAGCTGCAGCCGGTCGAAGAGCTCCGGTCGCAGATGCGGATCGCGCGCCGAGATCGCGTACAACAGCAGGCCGAGGACGACGACAAGGATCAGGTCGATCAGGATCAACAGCTCACGATCGACGTCCACGACGTCGCCACTGGTCACCATGGCGACCAGCAACACGACGAGCATCACCGCGGTGACCGGGGTGAACACCTTGGTCAGCACCGGCGCGATGTTCTCGACCACGCTCTGCTTCGCCTCGACCAGCCACGCGGCGAGCAGCACGATGCCGGTCGCTGCGATCGGCGCCAGCCACTGACTGATCACGGTGTCCACGTTGATGTCGAGGGCACTGAAGGCGCCGGCGGTCAGCCCCGTGAGCACCGCCGCGCCGAGACCGAGAAGCGTTGCGTACACGACCCACTCACCGGTGAAACGGATGAAGTCCATGCGTCTGGGTCCCGACCGCCACCGACCGCCGACGTACGTCACGCCCACCAGGAACCACAGCACGATCGGCGCGTGGATCGCGACGATGGCCTGGGTGGGCCCGTCGGCGACGAACGGGTACATGTTGACGATCACTGCGGTCCCGACGAACGCGGTGGCCACCGCGACCGCGATGCGTGGCGTGATCCCACGCTTCCATCCGAAATACACCGCGAGGAACGGCAACACGAGAATCGTCGCGTTGCGGACGAGGACCCATTCGGGCATGACTTCCAGCGCGATGCGGACCGTCGCGGCCGCTGCGACGACGAGACCGATCACCACACCGAGTTCGTGACGCCGCCGGCCCAGGCCGTCGGTCGGTTCCGCGGTCAGAACCAGCTGTTTCCACAACCTGTCGGAATGCTCGCGGGCGAACTCGCGCGAGAGCGCATCGACCCGTCCCATCCGCTTGACGGCGACCAGGAACGCCTCGTCGTCGTCGAGACCGCCGGCGGCGAGGTCGGCGATCTGACCGCGCAGGTGATCTTCCATCTCGTCGGCATCGGTGGTGGCGATGGCCTGATGGCGCAGCACATAACCGCGCCACCGGTCGATCTGGTTCTCGAGTTCGGTGCCCGCGTTCACGTCAGGCCCTCCGCAGCCGGCGGCAGGGCGACCGTCCGCCACACCTGATCGAGCGCGTCGGCCACGACCTCCCACTGCGACCTCCGCTCGGCGAGCGCGGCCAGCCCCGCGGCGGTGATCGTGTAGTGCTTGCGACGCCGTCCGGTGTCGGCCCTGCCCCACGACGCCTCGACGTGACCGGCGCGTTCGAGACGATGAAGAAGTGGATAGAGCATCCCGTCGGTCCACTCCATCCGACCGCCGGACATCTCCCGGACGCGCTTCAGGATCGCGTAGCCGTACGACTCGCCCTCGGCGAGAATCCCGAGCACCAGCGGGGTGGCAGAAGCGGCCACCAGGTCTTTCTCGATATACATAGAACCCCTATACCTAGAGCTGCTAGTAGCATAGCAGTTCTAGGTATAGAGGTGGTCGAGCCAGGGGAGAGCTACTTCTTCGAGAGGGACGACTCCTTGTGGGCTGCCTTCGAGCCCGTCTTCGACGACTTGACGATCCAATACGGCTCGTCCTCACTCGCCTTGAACTTCTGCCCCTCGAAGGTGAATTCTTTCGTCCGCTTCTCCTCAGCGGTCCCTTCGGTCTCGCCCTGAGAGGTGTTCCAGCGCACGGTGTCGTTCTTCTTGATCGCCATGTCGGCAGTGTGCCCCGCCGATGTCGACGGTCAAACCTCCTCCGCCCCATCGGTCGCTGTGGAACGATCAGCACGTCGTGTCGAGCCGGAGGTACGTCATGAGCGTCGAACGTTCCGACAGTCGTCGGGGGGCCGATCCGGCCATCGATGTCCGGGGCCTGCGAAAGTCCTTCGGCAGGTTCGAAGCACTCCGCGGACTCGACCTCGAGGTCGCCCGCGGCGAGGTCCACGGCTTCCTCGGACCCAACGGCGCGGGCAAGTCGACGACGATCCGGGTCCTCCTGGGTCTACTGAAGGCGGACGGGGGAGAGGTCCGGCTCCTGGGCGGCGATCCCTGGCGTGATGTCGTGGAACTGCACCGTCGACTGGCGTATGTGCCCGGTGACGTGGCGCTGTGGCCGACGATGACCGGCGGCGAGATGATCGACCTGCTCGGCTCGATGCGGGGCGGACTCGACGACGCGAGACGCGCCGATCTCGTGGCCCGATTCGAACTCGACACCACCAAGCGTGGCCGGCAGTACTCCAAGGGCAACCGGCAGAAGGTCGCGATCGTGGCAGCCCTGGCATCGGATGTCGAGTTGCTCATCCTCGACGAGCCGACGTCGGGCCTGGACCCGTTGATGGAGAACGTCTTCCAAGAGGTCGTGGGCGAGGCGACCGCCCGCGGTACCACCGTGCTGTTGTCGAGTCACATCCTCGCCGAGGCCGAGACCCTCGCCAACCGGCTCAGCATCATCCGCGACGGGGCCGTCGTGGCGACCGGGACGTTGGCGGAACTGCGTGGCCACACCCGCACTTCTGTTCGCGCCGAACTGGATTCGCTGCCGGGTTCGGATCTGCTGGCGCAGTTGCACGACGTCGACGTCCAGGGCCTCGACGTGCACGACACCGGTTCCGGTGGTCATCGCCTGAGCGCGACGGTCGATTCGGCTCGGATCGGTCCGGTGATGTCGGTGCTGTCCTCCTGTGGCCTACGCTCACTCACGGTCGAACCACCATCGCTGGAGAGTCTCTTTCTCTCGCTGTACGAGGGGGCCGACCAGCCCGCGGGAGAACGGTGAGGTCATGACGGCGTCGACGATCGGCACCGCCCCGCTGGTACGGGCCTCCCTCCGCCACGAAGGTCGCGGCTTCGCCCCGTGGATCGTATTGCCGACCGCGCTCACCGTGTCGTCGGTCATCGCCTATCCGCTCCTGTTCCCCGACGCCGCGGAGCGCGCCGCCTTCGCCGCGACGATCGGCTCGAACCCGGCGCTCGGGTTGATCTTCGGACCCGCCTACGACCTGTCCACGGTCGACGGGTTCGTCGCCTGGCGCAGCCTTGCGCTCGGTGGATTCATCGCTGCCCTCGGCGCGATCTTCATCGTGGTCAAAGCCGCTCGTGGTCAGGAGGATTCCGGCCAGGCCGAACTCCTCGCCGCCGGGGTACTCGGACGCGCCGCACGGTTGTCGACCGCGTTGATCATGGCCGGAGTGTGCGCGATCGCGATCGGACTCGTGGCGGGCCTGGCGACATCCCTGTGCGGTGGGGAGTGGGAATCGTCGTTTCTGCTGGGAGCCGGGTTCACGGTCACCGGTTGGATGTTCGGCGCCGTCGCGGCGGTGAGTGCCCAGGTGGGTTCCGACGCACGGGCCGCCACGACGATGGCCGTGTCGCTTCTCGGTGTGCTGTTCGTGTTGCGCGGCTTCCTGTTCTCGGTGGAGGCGCCCGCGTGGACCACGTGGATCAACCCACTCGGGTGGGTTCAGGAGACCCGCCCGGCAACCGGCGATCACTGGTGGCCTCTGCTTCTCGGGCTCACCTTCACGGTCGTCGTCGGAGCGGCCGCCTTCGTGTTGCAGCGCGCGCGGGACTTCGGTCAGGGTCTCGTGCCGGCACGTCCGGGGCCGGCACGGGGTGGCATCGGCTCGCCGCTGGCCCTGGCCATCCGCCTCAACCGGGCTCCGATCGGCTCGTGGGTACTCGCGTTCGTCGGACTCGGCATCATCTTCGGCTACTTCACCAGGTCGGTTCGCGGCCTGCTGACCGCGAATCCGGCGATGGCCCAGATCTTCGCCTCCGGTGCGGCGTCACCTGCAGACCTGGTGTCGGCCTTCGTCACGACGATCCTCGGCCTGGTGGGGATCATCGCGTCTGTCGCCGGGGTGCAGATCGTCAACCGTATCCGCACCGAGGAACTGGAGGATCGCGCGGAAGCGGTGCTCGCCACCGCGGTCAGCCGTCCGAGTTATTTCGGTGCCGTCACCGCAGTCGCCCTCGTCGTCCCTGCGGCGCTCGTCGCCGTTGCCGGGCTGGTCATCGGCATTTTCGCCACGACGGCCGATCTCGGCCTCGGCTTCGGCGACGTCGTCCTCCAGTCGATCGCCACCATCCCCGCGGTGTGGGCCGTCGTCGGGATCGCCGTCGCCGTCATCGGCGCCCGACCCCGCGTGCGGCCCGCGATCTGGCTGGGAGTCCTCGTGTCGTTCGTGCTGACGATCCTCGGCCCCAGCTTCAAACTCCCGGAGTGGGCGTTGGGATTCAGTCCGTTCCACCACGTGCCCGATGTGTCTGCCGCGCAGCCCGATTGGTGGGGACTCGGCGGAGTGGGGGTGGTCGTGGTGGTGCTCATCGCACTCGGATTCGCCGGGTTCCGCAGACGGGACATCCCGTAGGCACATCGCGCCCGGAGAAGTGAGCTTGCGAGCCCGACCCTCCTCAGGGAGCGACAGGGCGGCGACCCCCGCAAGCTCCGGCCGCTCGGCGAGGAGCAGAAACTCAGCCCAGGGCTGCCGCGAGGCGGCGCCACTGCTCGCGCGGGAAGCCCCGGTGGTCCGCCTGCAGGACCTGCACGCACACATGGTCGGCGCCGGCGGCTCGATGCTCGTCGATCCGCTTCAGGATCGCGGTCTCGTCACCCCAGACGATCAGGGCGTCGAAGAGTCGATCGCTCACCGACGTCAGGTCGTCCTCGGAAAACCCGAGGCGGCGGAGATTGTTGGCGTAGTTGGGCATTGCGAGGTAGCCCGTGAGCCACTTCGTGCCGACCGCCCGTGCTTCGTCGCGGTCGGCGGCGATGATCGCGGTCTGCTCGGGCGCGAGGAGCGGCCCGTCGCCGAGGGTTTCGCGCGCGATCTTGGTGTGGTCCGGGGTCACCAGGTAGGGATGGGCGCCTGCGGTCCGGTCGGCCGACAACTGGAGCATCTTCGGTCCGAGCGCGGCCAGCACTCGAGCATCGCTCGGCACCGGTTGCGGCGCGTCGTCCAGTCCGTCGAGGAACGCCTTGGTGGTCGCCAGCGGCTTCTTGTAGCGTCCCGCTTCCTGGGCGTCGATCAGCGGCGCGTGGCTGATGCCGAGGCCGAGGAGGAAACGTGCACCGTGCTGCTCGGTGAGGCGGGCGTGTGCCGCCGCGACGTCGTGCGGCTCGTGCATCCACATGTTGAGAATCCCGGTGGCGACGACGGCGTTCTGAGTGGCGCCGAGCAGGTTCTCGACCGACTCGAGGACCGGACCACCCACGTCGGGGATCCACAGTGCCGTGTAACCCAATTCGTCCAGCTCGGCCGCGGCTTCGGCGGCCTCCCCGGTGTCTCCGTACCGTAGCGGTGAACTCCAGATTCCTACGCCGTCGAGTTTCATGTCGTCGACACTACCGATCGAGCGATCGGGCCGCGCCGACTGCCGGGTCCGCTCAGCCGTGCGCCGGTCGGCCCGACTGGGCCTCCAGCCGCGCGTCCATGGCGGCCGTCATGCGCTTGAACACAGTGATCGCGACCACGCCCGCGACGATCAGCACGACACCGGCGACCGAACCGAGGGAGTCGGTGACCAGTCCGGAGATGCCGATCGCGAGAACGTAGATCGGCACCCACCCGAACAGGTGCAGGATGCTCTCGGGCTTCTCGTCGGTGGCCCAGCCCTCTCGAACCGCAGCCCGATAGGTGGCGTAGTCGGGATAGAACTCGGTGAACGCGATCGCGAAGATCGTGCCGCCGATCTGGATGATCCATCCGGTCCAGAAGTTGTTCGGGTCGTCGAGCACCAGATCGCCGAACGCGCCGGAGATCGCGGCGACGCCGAATCCGGCGACCCACGCCCAGGTGATGACGTAGTTGATGTGGATGAACAGCGGGCTGTCCCAGAATTCCTTCTCGGTGGTCTCCCGCGCGTACTGGAGGGTGAACGGCTGGCGCACGAGGATCGACCCGAGCGCGAAGGCGACCAGCGCGATGTTGGTCATCTCCCCGCCCCAGCGCTCCAGCCAGTCGATGACGCCGTCGGAGGCGAACAGGGCGATGATCGCCATCGTGCCGAAGTAGGTGACGTCGAAGACTTCGAGGAGTTTGACGCTCGTGCCCCGCTTGTGACCGCCGATCACCAGCAGGAGTGACAGCGCGAACGCCGACGCCGCGGCCTCTTCGAATCTGCCGGGCCCCGCGAGGAGCGCCATCAGGATCCACGGGGACATGCCCGCGAACGGAGAGTTGAGGAACAGCGTCAGTGCGTGCCGTGCGCCCGACGTCGGTGGTGGGTCGGTCCGCGTCGAGTCGGCCACCGGCGGATTCGGGTCATCGCTCATGGCTGAATTGTGAGGCGCGCGGCGGCATTCCGCAGCGGACTGCGACAATCCGGACGATCTCGGGCAACCGGGCGGCGCGTGCCGGAGATGGTCGGCAGGTGCGTACCCGGTGCGATGCGCCCCGGCGGGTCGGCCGAGGCCGCATCGCCTCATCAGGTAGTCAAGACCCTCACGCATGGGGCGCGAGAACGACCGCCGCGTTGTGTCCGCCCATTCCGAGTGAGGTCTTCAACGTCAGCCCGTGCTCGAGATGGGTACGCCCGTCGAGCAATTGCGGGATGACCGCGTCGGCGACCCGCGGTGTCGCGGGGACCTCGCCGCGTTCGTAACCGAGCAGCGACGCCGCGAGTTCCACGGCCCCGGCAGCGCCCTGGCAGTGCCCGGCGAGCGGCTTCACCGAGAACACCTCGGCATTGGGCAGCATGGTGTCGGCGATCGCCGCCTCGGCGCGGTCGCACTGCCGGGTTCCCGGGCCGTGCGCGTTGAGATACCGGATGCGCTCGCCGCTGACGCCGGACATCGTGAGCGCCTGCTCCACACACGACCGCACGCTTGTCAGTTCCGGATCGATCGACGTGACGTGAAAGGCGTCATGAGACATCGCCCCGCCCAGCACATCCGCGTACCCGTCGGCGCGACGGTTGGTCATCGCGAACGCGATCGCCGCCTCGCCGAAGGTGAATCCGCGGCTGCCCTCCTGGAACGGTCTGCACGCATTGAGCGCATCAGTGTCGGTGATGGCGACTCCGAGTTGAACGAACATCGTGACCACTTCCGGTTTCGCCGAGAGATCTGTCGCCACCACCACGACGTCGTCGACGAGGTCGGAGTCGAGCCACGATTTCGCGGTGACGATGGCCGCCGATCCCGAGGTGCACATCGCCGACACGTTGATCGCGGGCCCGTGGAATCCGTATTCCTGCATGAGCAGCGACACCGGAGTCGACGGGGTCACCGAGAGGTACTGCCGTCCGCTGTACCGTCCGACCCCCGACGTCACCATCGGATACATGTCGAGGTCACCGAGGACGCAGGCGTGTACGAGGCCCACCCGTGCGCCCGGTGTCCAGCCCCGTGCCATCGCGTCTTCGATGGCCTCCCGTGCCGCGGCACGCATCGCCCGCGAGAAGCGTGTGCGTCCGTCGGACTGTTCGCCGCCCTCGGGTACCCGCACGATCCACCCGGGTCCGTCCGATGCGGGCTGCCCGGCCCCGGCGGCATCCTGGCCGACCGACGGCCGGCCGCCGCCGAAGCCGAAGCCGTGGTGCAGCGCGGCTGCGGACTTGCCGGACGCCAGACCGTTCCACAAGGCCTCTCGGCCCCAGCCGTAACCGGTGACAGCTCCCAGGCCGGAGATGGTCGAACGCTGAATAGTCATGATCGTGAACTTTCTGTGGGATATGCGATGACGGAGGGGTCATCGCGGCCACCCAGGTGGGTGGTCCGTCCTCAGGATCCCGCGCAAACCCGACATTCGGCCAGTTCACGCGGGTATTCGTCGGGTGCAATATCCGTTTTGGCGCACTCTTGCATCTCGCAGCGCGCCCTTTTCGATGACTCGTAGGGGAGGATGAACGGTGGGGGATGACGGATCGAGGGGGTGACGCAGTGGGACGACCGAAGGACGACGGCGACGACCGCCCCGGACTCGTGGCACCGGACGCCGAGCCGATGGCCCGTCCCAGCGACGCCGCGGTTGCCGAACGCTATCGCCTTCTCCTCGAGCTGAGCCCGGACGCCATCGCGGTCCACCAGGACGGTCTGATCGTCTATGTGAACTCCGCCGCGCTCGCATTCGCGCGCGTCGAGGACCGCAACGCGATGCTCGGTCGTTCGATCGCCGAATTCGTCCATCCCGACGAACTGCCGCAGATGATCGAGCGGATCATCGGGATGGGCGACGAGGCCGGTGCCTCGACCACACCCGAAGAGGTCGTGATGGTCGACGCGCAGGGCGTCGCCCGCCCCATGGAGGTGACCTCGGTCCGCACGGTCTGGCACGACCTGCCCGCTTATCAGGTGATCCTGCGCGACATCACCGCACAGAAAGCCGTCGAATCCGCTCTGCGTCGACAGGCGGCGCTGTTGGATCACGTGAGCAACGCGGTGATCGCGGTCGACGACCAGATGACGGTGCGCTCGTGGAATCCGGCCGCGGAACAGATGTACGGCAGGGGAGCGGCCGACGCGATCGGACGGAATCTCGACGAGGTCGTCGGAGCGCACGTCGACCCGCATGCGGCGGTCTCGCTGGGCGGCACCGTCGATCAGCTCCACCGCCGTTCCGACAACGGACGATCATTTCTCGCGCACACGTCGGTGACGACCATGGACGACGGCTTTCTCGTCGTCGCCGAGCCGACCCGTCGCCCCCTGATCGAACGGCTGGGAACGATCCTCGCTGCACTCCATCAGGCGGTGATCGTCGTTCGGGAGGACGGCGACATCGAACTCGCCAACCCGGCAGCCGGAACCATGCTCGGTCCCGAGGCGATCCCCGGCGCCAGTGTCCACCAGCTGCCGCTCGTCTTCGTCGGTGACGAATCACCGATCGCGCGCTGCCTGCGCACCCGAGAAGCGGTCACCGACACGACCGCGACGATCACCACGCCGACCGGCGAACGCTGGCTGTCGTGCAGTTGCCGCCCGATCGACGACGACGGCACCGACGTGGTCGTCCTGGTGTCCTTCGTCGACATCACCGATCGCTACCGGGAGCGCACCCAACTCGCGTGGGAGGCCGTGCACGACCCGTTGACCGGTCTGTACAACCGATCCGGCATCATCCGCGAACTCGAATCCCACATGGCCCGGCTCGACGCGGAGCACGACGCCTGCTGCGTCGCGATCTTCTACATCGACCTCGACAACTTCAAGCTCGTCAACGACTCGCTCGGCCATGCCGTGGGTGACGAGGTGTTGCACGCCGTCGCACAACGATTGGCCGCGGCGACGCCCGACGAGGCGGCGGTGGGCCGGATCGGCGGCGACGAGTTCGTCCTCGTCGCGACCCTCGGTATCGCCTGTTCCGCCGAGGAGATCGAGCAGCAGATCGACGGTATCCGCGGCACGGTCTACGAGCCGATCACGGTCAGTACCCGCAGCGAACCGCTCAAGGTCGAGGTGAGTATCGGTGTCGCCACGGTGAAAGCCGGTGACGAGTACACCGCCACCGACCTGCTGCGCGACGCCGACATCGCCCTCTACCAGGCCCGCAAGGCTTCTCGCGCACGCTACGTCCGGTTCCAGACGCAGCACCGCGAAGAACTCCAGCGCCGCCAACGCATCGAGGAAGAGCTCCGACGCGTCCTCGACACCGACACCGAGCAGCTGGAGATCCACTACCAACCCATCGTGTCGACCGGCGACGGCACGCTTGTGGGCCTGGAGAGCCTGTTGCGCTGGCGTCACCCGGAGTTGGGATCCATCTCACCGACCGAGTTCATCCCGCTCGCAGAAGGATCCAATCTCATCGACCGGGTGGGAAACTACGTCCTGGAGACCGCCACCGCCGAGGTGGCCGCCATTCCCGAACTGCGTCGGGTGATGTTGTGCATCAACGTCTCCCGGCGAGAACTCACCAACGGTCAGTTCCCCGAACGGCTCCTGGACACGATGACCCGGTCCGGGATGGACCCCGCCGCGTTCTGCCTGGAGATCACCGAAAGCGCGCTCGACCCGCTCGACGGGGACCTGCTGACCCTCTTGGGCAACGTGCGCGACCTCGGAACACAGGTGTCACTCGACGATTTCGGCACCGGAGCGTCGTCGCTCAGTGAGTTCTACCGCCTTCCGGTGAGCGTGCTGAAGACCGCCAAATCCTTCGTCGACGCCCTCGAGGAACACCCCAGTGCGAAGTCGATCCTCGCCGGCATCGTGACGATGGCCCACGCCGCCGGGATGCGGGTGGTCGCCGAGGGAGTCGAGACCGAGTCGCAGGCCGCCATCGTCGCCGAGGTGGGGTGCGACCTCGCGCAGGGGTATCACTACGGCCGCCCCGCCCCGCTGGCGGAGGTGATCGCGTCCGGAGTCCGGATCCAGGCGAATCCCGGTGTCTGGGAGACCGCCTGACCGGTGCCCGGATCCGTCGACCGCCGCGGCCACCCGACACGACGCCTCCCGGCGCGTGCCTGCGATCCCAGCTCGGCTGTGTCCGATAGCGTCAGGCTCGGCGGCTCACGCGAGTAGATTGAGCGCCACGTCGATTACCCGGCGTCCATGCAACCGGACAGCGAGGTCACGGACATGACACACATTCTGCGGTGGACTCCTCCGACGGTCAGGACGACGCCATGACCGACGCGCAGCGCGAAGTCGCCGAACAGCACACGGCAAAGGTCATCGGGGTCACGGTCGCCGCCGCGGTCGGCGGATTCCTGTTCGGTTTCGACAGTTCGGTCGTCAACGGCGCGGTCGACTCGATCGAGGCGGACTTCGGACTCGGCAAGCTCATGACCGGCTTCGCCGTCGCGATCGCGTTGCTGGGCTGCGCGCTCGGCGCGTGGTTCGCCGGCCGGTTGGCCGACGTCTGGGGCCGCAAGCGCGTGATGTTGCTCGGCTCGGCGCTTTTCATCATCTCCGCGATCGGGACCGGCTTCACCCAGACGATCCCCGACTTGCTCCTGTGGCGCGTCCTCGGCGGCATCGGCATCGGCATCGCGTCCGTCATCGCGCCCGCCTACATCTCCGAGATCGCCCCGGCCCGGTATCGCGGGGCGCTCGCCTCGATGCAGCAGCTGGCCATCACACTCGGCATCTTCGCGGCACTGCTCTCCGACGCCCTGCTCGCCGACAGTGCCGGCAGCGCCTCGAGCGACTTCTGGTGGGGACTGGAGGCGTGGCGGTGGATGTTCCTCGTCGGCGTCGTGCCCGCGATCGTCTACGGCGTGCTGGCCCTGCTGATCCCTGAGTCGCCGCGATACCTGGTGGGCCGCAACCGCGACGCCGAGGCGGCGCGGATCCTGCAGGAGGTCACCGGCGAGGAGAACCCGCTCGAACGGGTCAAAGAGATCAAGCTGACGGTCAAGCGTGAGGCGAAGTCGTCGATCAAGGACATCACCGGGCCCTCGTTCGGCCTCCACCCGCTCGTCTGGGTGGGTATCTGGCTGGCCATCTTCCAGCAATTCGTCGGCATCAACGCGATCTTCTACTATTCGACGACGCTCTGGCAGTCGGTCGGTTTCTCCGAGGCCGACTCCTTCAAGACATCGGTGATCACCGCCGTCATCAACGTCGCGATGACCTTCGTGGCCATCCTGTTCGTCGACCGCATCGGACGCCGGAAGCTGTTGCTCGGCGGATCGGTGGGCATGTTCATCGGCCTGCTCATGGCGTGTATCGCGTTCACCCAGCAGATCGGTGAGGGCGAGAACATCACGCTTCCCGACCCCTGGGGCGTGGTGGCGCTGATCGGCGCCAACCTGTTCGTGGTCGCGTTCGCCGCGACCTGGGGCCCGGTGATGTGGGTGATGCTCGGTGAGATGTTCCCCAACCGAATCCGCGGTGTCGCGCTGGGCGTCTGTACCGCGGTGAACTGGGTCGCCAATTTCACCATCTCGATGCTGTTCCCACCGATGACGGAGGCCGTGGGACTGGGGATCATCTACGGCTTCTTCGCCTTCTGCGCCGCGGCGTCGTTCTTCTACGTGCTCCGCAAGGTGGAGGAGACGAAGGGAATGGAGCTCGAGCAGATGGACTCGGTGGCAGAGGCGAGACTTTCGCAGTTCACCGCCGTCCGCGCGGCGAAGGACAAGGCCTGAATGTTCGACCTGCGTGCGCTGTCCAGACGCGTCGTCGCCGCTCCCATGGCCGGTGGTCCGACCACCCCGGAACTCGTGGTGGCGGCGGCGTCGGCCGGCGGCGTCGGCCAGCTCGCCGCCGGGTACCTGACGCCCGACAAGGTGCGCGCCGACATCGCGGCCGTGCGGGCGTCGCGCACCGAGGCCTTCGGCGTCAACATCTTCGTCCCGGAGTCCGAGCCGATCGATCGAGACGCCGTCGCCCGCTACCGCGCCGAACTCGTGCCGTACGCCCGTGGTCTCGGGGTGACCCTCCCGGAAGTGGACGACCTGGGGGAGGACGACGACCACTTCGACGCCAAGATCCGGCTGATGTGCGACGAGCGAATCCCGCTCGTCTCCTTCGCCTTCGGGTGTCCGGCGGCCGATGTCTTCGACGAGCTGCACCGGCACGGGTGCAGTGTCGGGGTCACGGTGACCACTGCCGCCGACGCCGATATCGCACAGCAGGCCGGCGCCGACTGGCTCTGCGTGCAGGGCCCGGACGCCGGCGGACACCGCTCGGTCTTCGACCGCCGGACCAGCCCTCCCACGCTTCCGCTCGACGAGCTGATCGGCGAGGTCGTCGAGCGGGTGCCGCTGCCGGTCGTCGCCGCGGGCGGGATCTCGACCCCGGCCCGTGCCGAGGAGGTCCGCTCGCTGGGACCCGTTGCAGTGCAAGTGGGTACCGTGCTCCTGCGGACCGACGAGGCCGGTACCAAACCCGCGCACGCGGCGGCTCTCGCCGATCCGGACCGAACCGAGACAGTGGTCACGCGGGCATTCAGCGGGCGGCCGGCACGAGCGCTGCGCAATCTGTTCACCGACAGGTTCTCCGCAGCGGCGGTGGCCGAGTACCCCGCCGTCAACACGCTGACGGGCGGCATCCGACGCGCCGCCGCCAACGATCCCGACGGCATCAATCTCTGGGCCGGAAGCGGATACGGCGACGCGGTGGAGGAATCCGCGGTGGAGACCATTCACAGGCTCGGTTGACGGCACCCTTCGTGGCTCGTCGCTAGCTGTAACTCTTGGGGAGGTTGTGAACGGCGTGGTTCCGGTCAACAGGTGAGGGCCTCCGGTATCGATGTGGTTACCACACACACGCCGATCACCAAGAGGCCCTCATGACCCACCGTAATGCTTTTCTCACCGAACGTGGCCGTCTGGCCCTGGCTCAGTGCGTCGTCGACCAGGGTTGGCCTCTGCGACGAGCCGCGGAACGATTCAACTGCTCCACCGCGACCGCCAAGAAGTGGGCTGACCGCTACCGGCAGACCGGTGAGGCCGGCATGGCAGATCACTCCAGCCGCCCCCGCCGCTCACCCACCCGACTTGCGGTGCGCCGTGAACGTCGAATCATCAAGCTGCGGTTTGTCCGCCGCTGGGGCGCTGCACGTATCGCCGCACACCTGCGGCTGGCGAGATCGACCGTTGAGGCGGTGTTGCGCCGGTATCGGATGCCGCTGTTGCGTCACTTGGATCAGGCCACCGGTCTTCCGGTACGCCGGACCCCGCCACGCCGCTACGAACACGACGCTCCCGGCGACCTGATCCACGTCGACATCAAGAAGCTCGGCCGCATCCCTGAAGGCGGTGGGCACCGCAAACTCGGGCGTACGATCGGCAACCGGCACAACAAGAAACACCGCCCGGGGTACGCGTACTTGCACCACGCCGTCGATGACCATTCCCGGCTGGCGTACTCGGAGATCCTCACCGACGAACGCAAAGAGACCGCCGCGCAGTTCTGGGACCGGGCGATGGCCTTCTTCCAAGGGCACGGCATCACCGTGCGGCGAGTGATGACCGACAACGGATCGTGTTACCGATCAAAGGTTTTCGCGGAATCTCTCGGCGTCGAGATCAAGCACAAGAAGACCCGTCCCTACCGTCCGCAAACCAACGGCAAGGTCGAGCGCTTCAATCGCACCCTGGCCTCGGAATGGGCCTACGCCGAGTTCTACAGCTCAGAGACCGCCCGCACAGCCACCTACGACGACTGGCTGCACCACTACAATCACCACCGAGCCCACAGCGGTATCGGCGGACTCACCCCGATCGAACGCCTACACGTTCACAACCTGCCCGGGTCTTACAGCTAGCGCTCCTCGCACCTCAGGGAGCATAGGGGGGCGCTTCTTTCGGATTAGGGAGCAGAGGGGTCACGCTCCTCGCACCTCAGGGAGCAGAGTGGTCGCGCTCCTCGCACCTCAGTGCGGGTCATGGTCGTTCAGCGTGGCCACGACGCCGGCGTAGTCGCCGCGCGCCTCGCCCCAGCGCAGGAACTTCACCCGCTCGACGAGTAGCTCGGTGGCGTCGGGGTGCGTGCCGATGAGGTCGATCACCTCGTCGGCGAACTCGTCGAGCGGCATGGCGAAGTCGCTGTCGCGCTGTCCCGGCATCAGGTCGGTGCGTACTGCCGGCGGCACGAGTTCGATGACCTCGACCGAGGTACCGGCGAACTGTAGGCGCAATGACTCGCTCAGCATGTGGATGGCGGCCTTGGTGGCGTTGTAGGTCGGTGTCACCCGCAGCGGGGCGAACGCCAGGCCCGAGGACACGGTCATGATCGTGGCGGCTGGTCGCGTCTGCAGATGGTCGATGAATGCCGCGACGAGCCGAATGGGACCGAGAAGGTTGGTCGTGATGGTCGCTTCGGCGGTGTCGAGAAACCCTGCCGGGGACGACCAGTCCTCGGCGCGCATGATCCCCGCCATCGCGATGAGGACGTCGAGGTCCGGATGCTCGGCGATGACCTGTCGGGCCGCCGCGTCGACACCCGCCGGGTCGGCGATGTCGATCGCGACGGTGTGCAGACCGGGGTGGTCCTCTCGAATCCGGTCGAGGAGTTCGGTGCGCCGCCCGCCGACGATGACGGTGTTGCCCTTGTCGTGCAGGCGGGTGGCGAGCGCCAGGCCGATCCCGCTGGTCGCGCCGGGGATGAAAATGGTGTTTCCGGTGAGGTTCATGCCTTCGAGTCTCCGATTTGCTGGCAAGCCGATCCAGAGTGCGGTCATCGGGGGATCGCCGATCCCTGGCAACGCGGTTTCCGTGCCGCGATACTGGCCAGATGGATCGTGATGCGCTGGCCGGTTTCCTCGTGAGCCGACGCAACGGGCTGCAACCGTCGGATGTGGGTATCCCGACAGGCGCCCGCCGGCGGACAACCGGTCTTCGTCGCGAAGAGGTGGCACAGCTGGCAATGATGTCGACCGATTACTACACCCGGCTCGAGCAGCGGCGTGGACCCCAGCCCAGTACCCAGATGCTCGCGGCGCTGGCCCGCGCCCTGCGGCTCACCGCCGATGAGCGCGACTACCTGTTCCGCGTCGCCGGGCACAGCGCACCGGATCGGATGGTTGCGTCGGACCACATCGCTCCCGGGCTTCTGCGCGTTCTGGACCGCTTGGCCGGGACGCCTGCCCTCATCCTCTCCGCCCTCGGCGAGACCTTGATCCAGAACGACTGCGCGCGAGCGCTGTTCGGCGACAACGGCCATCTCACCGGAATGGATCGCAGCGCCATCTACCGGTGGTTCGTGCACCCCGACGACGAGCGCAGCCGCTATCCGGCCGACGACCACGAGCGGCAGAGCCGGGCACAGGTCGCCTCACTGCGGGCCGCGTACGGCGTGATGGGCGCACAATCGCGTGCCGGGGCGATGGTCGCCGAACTCCTCCGCCGGAGCAGCGAATTCGCCGTGCTCTGGGACACCCACATGGTGAGTCGACGCTTCGAGGACCACAAGATCCTGCTCCACCCCGAGGTCGGCGCGATCGAGGTCGATTGTCAGGCCTTGTTCACCGAGGACGAGACCCAGGTGCTGCTCGTGCTGACGGCGGCACCACGGACCGATGCGGCCGGCAAGATCGAGTTGCTCAACGTACTCGGAACACAGCAGCTCGGACTCGGCCCGCGCTGACGGTCCGGCAGATCCGGACTACGCCGTCCCGGCGGGCCGGGTGTTGATCCGACGCCCGATCGCCGACACCTGCCGGAGCTGCGCACGCGTCAGCCGATCGACGACGAGTTCGCGCACATTGGCGAGATATCCGGGGGCGGTGGCGACCACCTTCTCCCAACCCGACTCGGTGAGAACGGCATTCGTGAACCGTCCGTTCTCCGGGCACGGGTGACGTCGAACCCAACCCCGCTTCTCGAGCCTGGAAACCACGTGTGACAGCCGCGACAACGAGCCATAGGACAGCTCCGCGAGCTGGCTCATCCGCAGAGTGCGCTCGGAAGCTTCGGACAGCGCAGACATCACCTCGTACTCGAAATGGGTGATCTGGGCGTCGCGGAGGAGCTGGGCGTCGAGCGCGTGGGGCAGGTGGGCGAGCGCCGTTGCCACCTGAATCCAGGCGTCCATCTCCTCGTCGTCGAGCCAGTTCGGCTCGGGGGCAGTGGACATCTGCGCAGTGTATACGAAGTGAACACGTCCGCGATCAGGTTGACGCATCAAGTGTGACCACCTAGCCTTCACTTGATACTTCAAGTCAAACCCACCTAGTAAGGCGGCTCAGTCATGACCAACCCCATCGTCCGCAGCGCGGGCATCCTCATCGGACGCGTCGCTCTCGGCGTGATCTTCCTGGCTCACGGCCTGCAGAAGTTCCAGCAGAACGGCTGGACGGGACCGCAGACCGGGTTCGACATGATGGGTGTGCCGGCCGCGTCGTTCTCGGCGTTCGTGGTCACGTGGCTCGAGATCCTCGGCGGCATCGCCCTGATCGTCGGGGTGCTGACCCCGATCATCGCCGCGCTGTTCGTCATCGACATGGTCGGCGCGCTGTTCATCGCCCACGTCGACAGCGGGATCTGGGTCTCCGACGGCGGATACGAGTTCGTCCTCGCACTCGCGGCCGGTTCGCTGCTGCTGGCGGTCGTCGGCGCCGGCCGGTTCAGCGTCGACGCCGCGCTGGGCTCGAAGGTGAATTGGCTCGCCACCGACGATTCCCGCTCGGGTGAGCTCGCCGGCACCTCTCGCTGACGCCCGCATGACGCCACGCCCTGGTCCATCGGCCAGGGCGTGGCGTCGTTCGCCTAGAGTCGCCATAGACCCCGAGCGGAACGAGAGACATGACCTGGCTGATGCTGATCGCGGCGATCGCCTCGGAGGTGGCGGCGACGTTGTCGCTGAAGGGTTCAGAGACCGAACCGGCGCTGTATGCGGTCGTCGCCGTGGGCTACACGATCGCGTTTGCACTCCTCGCCGGAGTCCTCAAGCGCGGCATGGGGATCGGCGTCGCCTACGGGATCTGGTCGGCGTCGGGGGTAGCCCTCACCGCGATTCTGGCGACCTGGATCTTCGACGAACCCTTCGGGATCGTGATGGGGATCGGCATCGTGTGCATCATGGTCGGGGTGGTGCTGGTCGAGACCGGCCACCGGCGACCTGTCGACGCCGGCGCACCGGAGGCCTGACCGTGGGCTATCTCTTCATCGTCGCGGCCATCATCGCCGAGGTCACCGGCACTCTCGCACTACGCGCCGCAGCCACCGGAAGTCGGCGTTTCTACGGACTGGTCGTGGCCGGGTACCTGACCGCGTTCGTCGCATTGACACTCGGACTGAGACACGGTGTGCCCCTTGGTGTCGCCTATGGCATCTGGGCGGCCGCCGGGGTCGCGGCCACGGCGGTCGCCGCACACTTCCTGTTCCGCGAACGCCTCAACCGCCGGATGGTCACCGGAATCGGCGTGATCATCGTGGGTGTGCTTCTCATCGAGTTGGGTGCGCTGCACTGACATCCGGGCTTCGTTCACGAGGCCGGGTCACCGGGTGGCTTCGACTCGACGCCTCGACCTCGACACGCTCCTTCGTCGCTCGCTCGGCCCGGCGGCTGCGCTCGGTGTCGGCTCGATCAGCGGGTGGGCGCGCGCACGTGACGCGTGAGCGGTCGTCTCACTCACGCGTCCGCGGGTCCTCCAATTCGGCGTCGGAGTCGACGTCGCGCGGGTTGTCGAAGGAGACATCGATCTCCTGGAAGCCCTTGTTGCGCTGCGCGAGAACCTGTGCGGCGTATGCCGCCTCATCACCCTTCGTCAAGCTGACGTTGTCGGTGAAGGGGGTCAGCAGCGACCGCGGGTAGAGGCGATCGACACGGACCGCATTGGTCTCGAGACAGAACACGATCACGATCGACGACACGTACAGAAACGCCAGCAGGCCGAGCACGATCGCGAAGACCCCGTTGGTCGAACTCGCGTTCCCGATGACGTGCTGCACGTAGACCGCGCCGAAGGTCTGGATGATCTGCCAGCAGACCGCTGCGCCGAAAGCTCCTGGCAGAACGTTCCGTACCGACACGTCACGGGCGGTGCCGATCCGGAACGCAATCGTGAACACCAACGTACTCAGCGCCACCGACGCCAGGATGGCAAGCCAACGGCCCACGATCCCAAGCTCGAATGCCGCCGAGACGCCGTTGACAATGGTCAGGCCGATCACCGCGACGCCGATGGTGGACAGCAACAACAGCCCACGCAGACGGGCGAAGATCGGATCGGGGCGCTCATTGCGCGGGACCGCCCAGATCGTGTTCATCGCGTTCTGGGCGGCGACGGCGACACCGAGGCCGCCGTACAGCGACACCACGATCCCGATGACGATCGCAGTGACCCCGCCACTGAGTTTCTCGGGTTCCTCGAGTTGCCCGCCGATGACCGGGATCTGACTCATCGCCGAGTCGAGGATTCGTTCCTGCAGGTCGGGGTTGTCGGCCAAGACGATCCCCAGCACGGTCGCGAACAGCAGGAGCAGCGGGAACAGCGAGATGAACGCGTAATAGGCGCACAGCGCAGCGAGATACGCGCCCTGATCGTCGACGAACTTGTAGATGACCGCGAGCGGAAAGCCCGTCGCGGGATGACGCCGCTGGAACCGGTCGACCCGCTCGGTCAACGACACCCGATCATCCCCTTCCTCGACGGATCGTCATTCGTCACCCGCTCCGTCGAACGAGTCGCTCACCGGGGGTTACCACGGTGCTGCCGACTCTAACCCGGGGGCTGACGAATCCATCGCTACGTCATCGGATCGGCGGTTCACCGAAGTGGATCAGCGCCGGGGATGCCGAGTGCGCGAAAAGGTCGGCCGAGACGCCAGAACGCGAGGCCGGCGAGACCGCGCGGAAAGAACCGCTCCGTGGTCGTGATCTCCACGACGCCGGCCGTCCCGGCCGCATCATCGATCTGATGCTCCCGATACGATCTGCCGAATCGATTGTCGCGGAGTCGTACTCGAAGGAGATCGGGACGTCGGGCGAGCGCGATCTCGCCTCCGTGCCGCGCCTGCCGTTCGAGCCGGTCCCAGACCGTCGTGGTGCTGGCGCGCTCGCTGGTGCGGGTGACCCGCTCGAAGATCTCCTCACCGGCCCAGTCCGGGTCGGTGGGAAGGGGTTCGGCCGGAGACACGTCGGCGGAGGCATTGGCCCACGAGGCCCGGCCGTCACCGCGCGCAGACCGCTCGAGGGTGCGGGCCACCGCCTCCGAGTAGGGGGTCAGGCCGCCCTCCGGCCGATCGATGATCGCGTCGACCGCCCGGTCGCGACACACGGCGTCGCATTCGAGAGATTCGATCAGCGGCCGAGCGATCTTGCCGCGAATGGGCGTGACGAACCGGACCCATCGACTGGCCAGTGCCGGAGTGAGATAGGGAAGCACCACCATGATGCGGGGACGGAGGCCGGCGACCTCGGCGTACACCTGCATCATGCCGCCGTACTCCAGGACGTCCGGTCCACCGATGTCCCACGTTCGTGACGACGGGACCATGGCGGTGGCCGCCTCGACGAGGTAGTGCAGCGCATCGTCGACCGCGATCGGCTGGATCTTGTTGTGGACCCATCGAGGAGTGGTCATCGCGGGCAAGCGCTCGGTGAGGTGCCGGATGAGTTCGAACGACGCCGATCCCGAGCCGATCAGCGTGCCCGCCTGCAATGCGACGGTCTCGATCGGCGAGTCGATCAGGATGTCACCGACCTCGGCTCGGGACGCGAGATGTTCGGAGAGATCGGTGCCGGTGGGGTGCAGGCCACCCAGATACACGATCCGGGCGACCCCGTTCTGCTGGGCCGCCGCGACCACGTTCTCCGCAGCGCGCCGCTCCTCCGCGGCGAAGTCGGCGTCGGTGCTCATCGAATGCACCAGGTGGTAGACGACGTCGACTCCGGCGAACGCCTTCACCAGTGAGTCACGGTCGGAGAGGTCGCCTTCGACCACCTCGGCACCCGGATCGGACAGCCACGGTGCACCGGACAGCTTGTCCGGCGTCCGCGCCAGCGCGCGGACGCTGTGTCCGCGTGCCAGCAACCGCGGCGCCAACCGACCTCCGACGTAGCCGGTTGCTCCGGTGACCAGACAGGTTCGCGACTCGTCCACCTGACTCCTCTGCTCGGGGTTTGTCCCCAGGTTAGGAGCGCGTTGGTGTCATGTCGTCCGGTCGGAGCGGTCGGTGCACGATCGTTCTCTGCGGCCACGATTCAGTAACGACAAGGCGGACCGGCGCAGCTCACCGCGCTCGATCGGCGCTGCTCGTCGACTCCCGAACCCGGTTCGGACGAGGCAGACCAAGATGGTCGCGCAAGGTAGTTCCTTCGTAGCCCTCGCGGAACAGGCCCCGTGTGCGCAGGATCGGCACCACGGTCTCGGCGAACGTGTCGAACCCACCGGGGAGGTACGGAGGCATGACGTTGAAGCCGTCCGCGGCACCGGCATCGAGCCACTCGACCATCGTGTCGGCGATCTGTTCGGGCGTGCCCGCCACGACCCGGTGTCCGCGCGCCCCGGCGAGGCGGTGCAACAACTGCCGCAAGGTGGGGCGTTCGCGGCGGACGATGTCGGCGTAGACCTGGGTGCGCGATTTCTTGTTGTTCGTAACGTCCCCCGCATCGCCGAAGGCCTCGATCGGCACCGGTGCGTCGAGTTCGAGGTCATCGAGGTCGACGTAGGCGAAGTCCTTCAGCTGCATCAGTCCGAAGGCCGGGATGGTCAGCTCGTTGAATTCGGTCTCGAGTCTGCGTGCCTCGGCTTCGGTTCCGCCGATGAACGGACTGAGACCGGGCAGGATCTTGATGTGCTCGGGGTCGCGACCGAGCGCGGCCGCCTTGCCCTTGACGTCGGCGTAGAACGCCTGCGCGTCGTCGATGCGCTGCTGGGCGGTGAAGATCGCCTCGGCGTGACGCGCCGCGAACTCCCGGCCGTGATCGGAGGACCCGGCTTGCACCAACACCGGGTGTCCCTGCGGCGGACGCGGAGTGGTCAACGGCCCGGCCACGTTGACGTGTGGACCGCTGATGCGAGGCGCCGTGATGCGGGTGGGATCGGCGTACTGTCCTGCCTCCCGATCGATCCGGACTGCATCGTCGTCCCACGAATCCCACAGCGTGAGAACTGCTTCGACGAACGCATCCGCTCGTTCGTACCGCGTGCCGGCATCCGGATTACCGGGTAGTCCGAAATTGCGGGCCGCGTCCGGGGAGTCGGTGGTGACGATGTTCCACGCCGCGCGCCCCCGGGACAGATGGTCGAGGCTCGAGAGCGCGCGGGCGAGGTGCCACGCGTAGGAGTACGTGGTCGACGCGGTGGCGATGAGGCCGATGCGCTCGGTGGCACCGGCGATCGTGGCCAACGTCAGCAACGGGTCGAGTCGGCCGGCAGCGTTGAACTCGATGTTCGCGTCGAGTTTCGGGATGTCGGCGAGGAACACCGCGTCGAAGGCTGCTGCCTCGGCCGATCGAGCCAACTCGGTGTAGAAAGCGGGGTCGAACATCCGCTCCGGCGTCGAACTGGGGTGACGCCAGGCCGCCTCGTGATGCCCGGAAGACAGAATGAACAGATTGAGATGGAGTTGGCGACGATCAGCCATGGGGGACGCGGTGTTCCTTTTCGGAAGTGATGACTTGGTCAGAAGTACGTGTTGTCGGGCAGGGTCGTGTCGTTGACCAGCAGGTCACCGATCGCGCGGTTCTTGAATCGAGTGGGGTTGTGCGACGCGACTGTCCGGATGTTGCGCCAGTGGCGGTCGAGATTGACCGATCGTTTGACGGCCGACGCACCGCCCACGTCGAACAGCAACGTCGCGGCGCGAAGGGCCAGGTCGTCGACGACGACCTGGGCCTGTGAGGCGCGCAGCGCTGCTTCGTGCACCACGGCATCGTCGGTTCGACCGTCGACAACCGTGCCGGGGATCCGGGCGAGATCATCGGCGACGTCGAGGACAACCGAACGCGTGGCCTGTGCCAGCGACGAGATCTCACCGACGACCTCGAGCAGCACCGGATCCTCTCTCGGTACATCTGCGGACCCGTGGGTGAAGCTGCGTGTGCGACCTCTGAGGAGGTTCACCGCGTCATCAACGACCGCAAGGGCGTTCCCGGCGACGACGGCGTTGAGGTAGTGCTGGTAGAAGGGACCGAGGTGCCAGCGTGGGATCGTGCTCAGGTCCTCCGGAGGGAGGGTCACCTCGTCGGCGAGAACACTGACTCCCTCGAAACGGGTTGTGCCGGTACCGGTCAGGGACTGGCCGAAGCCGTCCCAATCGTCCTCGACGATGATCCCGGGCCGATCGAGCGGTATCAGTGCCTGCACGGGCACGCCGCCCGGGGTGACACCGGTGACGAAGGTGTGCTCGGAGTACAGCGTGCCCGTCGAGTAGTACTTGACGCCGTCCAGCCGATAGCCGTCGCCGTCGGGCGTGAACGTGGTCGACTTGGCGAAGTCCCCGGCATCCCTGCTGCTCAGTTCGTTGTTCCCGTTGCCGATCAGCTCGCCGGCCGCGACCCGCTGTAACCACAGCTCACGGCGCGGAGAATGCGGCCACAGCAAGATGTCCTCGACGGTGCCGTAGTGCGCCCGGAGCAGATGGCCGAGGTTGGAGTCCGCGCGACTGAGCCGGATGACGAGATCGAAGAGTTCGCGGACGGTGGCACCCCCGCCGCCGTCGGCGGGCGTGAGCCGATAGGCGCCCAGTTTTGCTGCCTTCAGCCACCGCACCTGTTCGTGGGGTGCGGTCCCGGTGTGCTCGCGCTCGAAACTGCCGTCCGCGATCCGGTCCAGCAGGGCGTCGAGTTCGATCGAGCCCGGGCGGACCGGGACCTGGGTGGGATCTGCGGAGATGGTCATCGGACGTCTCCCGCCCGCGCCAGGAGGTCGACCACGCCGTCCGCGATGGCCTGTGGCTGTTCCTCCTGGACGAAATGCACACCCTGGCCGGCGGCCCGGACCTCGAGATCGGCGATATGTGCGGTCGCCCAGGACAGGATGTCCGGCGTCAGAAGGAATCCCGGCTCGAAGGTCAACAACAGCTTGGGAACTCCGGAGCTGCTCTCCAGCCATTCGACACTGCGGTCGAGGAACTCGACGGTCCCGACAGGGTTCCCGTCGATCGGCAGATTCCGGGGGAACCGGATGAGGTGCGCGCGGCCTTCCACGGTGGGGAAGGGAGCGAGGTACACGTCGAGATCTTCCTGGGCAGGCCGTTCCAGGAACGCGCCGGGGAAGACCTGGGTGAGGAACTGGTTGTCCTCGACCACGAACTTCTCCCCGTCACCCGGGGTCCGGATGAGTTGCTGCGCCTGCACGAAGGGCTGGGGCAGATCGGCCGAAGCGATGTCACGAAGCACCGGCTCGGCGAGAAGCACCGCCTTCACACGATCAGGATGCCGTGCCGCCCAATCGATCCCGAATGCGGCGCCGTAGTCCTGCAGAACGAGCGTCACCCGGCTCAGGTCCAGGGCCTCGAACCAGGCGTCGAGGTATCGAACGTGGTCGTCGAGCTCGTAGGCGATGTCCGGTCGGCCGGAATCACCGAAGCCGATGAGGTCGGCGGCGATCAGACGTCCGCGTCCGGTGAGGCGGGTGAAGACGTGACGCCACAGGTACGAGCTCGTCGGGCTGCCGTGGAGGAACACGATGGGGTCGCCGTCACCGTGCTCGACATGGTGGATGTGGGAATCCAGGACCGGGGTGTCGACGCTACGGGCGTCGGGTCCGAAGGCGCCGAGCGGAATCGCTCGAGAAGTCTGGGTCATCGAAGATCCTTGTCGAGATGTGGCATTGCTGCCGATGGGGGTCGTCGGCACAAGTTACCCAGCGCGAGACATGCCCAGATCGTTGCGCGATGCGGGTGACGACGGTCTCCCTCCGAACCGAGGACGAGAACCCGCGCGCGGGATGAGGGCGCACCGGTCGACGGATCAGTGAACTGGGACAACACAAGTGAGGCACGCATGTGACACGCGGCCGGACGCCCCGTTGCCGACATCGTCAAGGTCCACGAAAGATAAACCTCTACAGGTTTTAAGTCCCGGAGATCGGCGACCCGACGCCCTCGGCACCGCGACTCGGCCGCGCGTCAGCTACCTTCTGTGCCCGCGGGGGAGTTCTCGAACCACAGGCACTCTTCCACGAGCCCGGAGCTCTTCCAGCCGTCGGGTGTTCGGACCATCGTGTGGTGGTAGTTACCACCGCAGGTGCTGAGTTCGGGCATCCCCACGAAACGCATCGGGTTGTAGAACATCGCCCGCACGCCGGCACGGTCACCCGTGCCGTCGTGGTCGAAGGTGCACTCGATGTTGGTGATGAAGTGCTGGCTCACCGACACGAATGCGAAACTCTCCTCGAGCCAGGCCGCGATCTCGTCGCGCGTGCCCGCCTGACCGAACGGCGTCGACGAGTAGTCGACCACCGCCTCCGGGGTGAACACCGAGCGCCACAATTCCCAGTCCTTGGTGTCGACGGCGCGTGAGTACCGGTACAGCGTGTCCGCGATGCCGAACCGGTCGCTGATCTCCTGCAGGTCCATCGTTCTCCAGTCCGTCGAACTGCGGTCCGGGGCGGCCGTGACGCAGCGTCCCATGGCCGCGATCCGCCTCGTCGCCGACTATAGACACCGGTCCAGACGAGTGTCAGGGATTTCGGGACTGCGCGGCGTCGGGTCGCGGTCCCCGGATGCCCGGGCTCAGCCCGGCGCCACGGTGTCTCCCAATCCGAGTCATCGAGAAACCGTCGAAGCGAGCGAAGGATCAGGCAGTGGGCCGCGCCGTGGACGCACCGGAAACCGAGATCGCCCCCGCGGACGGTGCGGTGCGAGCAGACCGGTGGTTCGCGAAGGGGTGCGCGACGGGGTGTAGAAAAGGACCCGAGTCCAGGAAGGCCACGGGAGGAGATCGTGATGTCGGTGGTGTCGTATGTGATCGCCGGGTCGGAGGCCAGCGGGGGAGCGGGCATCCAAGCCGACCTGCGCACGTTCGCGCAGCTCGGCACCTACGGGGTCGGGACCATCACCTGCATCGTGTCCTTCGACCCGAACAACGGGTGGGCACATCGATTCGTACCCGTCGAGTCCGCGGTGATCGCCGATCAGATCGAGGTGGCCACCGTCGCGCATGAACCCGACGTCGTGAAGATCGGCATGCTGGGCACGCCGGCCACCATCTCGACCGTCGCGAAGGCCTTGGCCGCGCGTGCGTGGCGCGACGTGGTCGTCGACCCGGTGCTCATCTGCAAGGGCCAGGAACCCGGGGCGGCCCTCGACACCGACAACGCGCTGCGTTCGGAGATCCTGCCGCTGGCCACCGTGGTGACCCCCAATTTGTTCGAGGCAGCAACCCTGGCCGGCATGGACGAGCTGGCGTCGATCGATGACCTCGCCGAAGCGGCGCGTCGAATCCACGACCTCGGGCCTCGGGTGGTCGTCGTCAAGGGCGGGGTCGGGCTGCCCGGCGACGAGGCGGTCGATGTGGTCTTCGACGGCACCGAGGTCACTGTCTTGCGCGCCCCGAAGGTGGGTAACGAGCGCGTCTCCGGGGCCGGTTGCGTGTTCGCCGCCGCCACGACCGCCGAACTCACCAAGGGCGTCGAGGTTCTCGACGCGATCCGGACCGCCAAGCAGTTCACCCACGACGGCATCGTCGGTCGTCTCGCCTCGCGTGCGCCGTTCGACGCCGTGTGGCACGGCTCGAAGTAGTCCCGGTAGCGCGCCCGCGGGGAACGCCCGCACGACGCATCCGGTCGGTGCGCGCGATCGTTGGTCCCGAGCCGTCTCGCTTCCCGTAATCTGACGCGCATGAGCGGCGAGGACGTGTTCACCACGGTCGCGGTCGGGTTCGAGGCTGTCGGCGCATTCGCGATGATCGTCGGCGCGATCATCGCCTGCGTGCTGGGGGTCCGGTCACTCCGCCGCGGGGAGGGCGGAGGGACCGCATTCTCCGTCCTCCGCAACACGCTCGGGGCGGCCATACTTCTCGGCTTGGAGGTACTGGTCGCGGCCGACCTCATCCGGACGATCACCTCCAAACCCTCGATCGAGGACGCACTCATCCTCGGGATCATCGTCCTCATCCGGACCGTGCTGTCCATGTCCATCCAGATCGAGATCGAAGGTGTGGCACCGTGGCGTCGTGCGCTCGTGACCAGCGGCGGACGCCTGCTGGGCGCGGCGGTCGCCCAGGACTCGGCAGCGGCGCGTCCAACGGCCGAAACACCAACTCACCCGGCTGACAGGTGAGTCCAGCACACCAGCACAGCGGAACGACGGATGTGCGGCATCCTGGATGGGCACCGTACGGGGAGTATGACCGAAGGAGAATCGGGTGACGACCACGCCACACGAAGTCGATGTCCTCATCGTCGGGGCCGGGATCTCGGGCATCGGCGCGGCGCGCTGGGTGCGGACCGAGCATCCCGGCAAGTCGATCGTCGTCGTGGAGGCCCGGGAAAAGGCCGGCGGCACGTGGGACCTGTTCCGCTATCCGGGTATTCGGTCTGACTCGGACTTGCACACCTTCGGTTACGACTTCAAGCCCTGGACTGATCGACAGGCCATCGCCGATGCCCCGCGCATTCTCGACTACCTCCACGAGACGATCGACGAGAACGACCTGGGATCTCTGGTCCGGTACGGACATCGAGTCGTGTCCGCCGCCTGGTCGTCCGATGCGGCTCGGTGGCTCGTCGACATCGAACGCGCCGGCACCGCCGAACGGGTGCAGATCAGTGCCCGGTGGATCTTCTGCGGCTCAGGCTATTACGACTATGACGAGGGATTCTCGCCGGAGTTCAACGGGACCGAGCGGTTTCGCGGCGAGATCGTTCATCCGCAGCACTGGCCCGAGGACCTCGACTACACGGACAAGCGAGTCGTGGTCATCGGCAGCGGCGCCACGGCGGTCACACTGCTGCCCGCGATGGCCGGTCAGGCGGCACACGTCACCATGCTGCAGCGAACCCCGACCTACATCATCCCGCTGCCGCGCGAAGACGCGATCGCCAACGCCCTGAAGAAGGTCTTCGGCACCGAACGCGGTTACGCACTGACCCGGCACAAGAACGTCGCGCAGCAACGGGTGTTGTTCGAACTGTGTCAACGGTTTCCATCGGTCGCACGCCGGATGATCCGCAAGATCAACGAATCACAACTGCCTGACGGTTATCCGGTGGACACCCATTTCAATCCGCCCTACAACCCATGGGATCAGCGGTTGTGTGTGGTCCCCGACGCCGACCTCTTCCGGACCATCCGTGCGGGGGAGGCCTCGATCGTCACCGATCGGGTCGACACCTTCACCGAGACCGGCATCCGGACCGCCGGCGGCGAAGAACTCGAGGCCGACATCGTCGTCACCGCAACAGGATTGAACATCAAGATCATCGGCGGCATCGAGCTGACGGTCGACGGTCAACCGGTGTCGCTTCCCGACACCGTCGTCTATCGCGGGATGATGCTGTCCGGGGTCCCGAACTTCGCGCTGGCGATCGGCTACACCAATGCGTCGTGGACCCTCAAGATCGGCTTGCTGTGCGAGTACTTCTGCAAGCTGCTCGCACACATGGACTCCCAGGGATACGACAGCGTGTGGGCGGTGGCCGACCCGGAGATGCCGACGCGGCCGCTGCTCGACTTCGGGGCCGGATATGTGCAACGGGCGTTGGACACCCTGCCCAAGCAGGGCCCCGAGGAACCGTGGGTCATGTCGATGAGTTACTACGCCGACCGCCGGTTGTTCCGGGGCGAGGTCGACGACGACAGACTGCGTTTCGCACGGGCCAGAGATCGGGCGAGGCCGGGAATCGGGGAGTCGGCCGGACGCACCACGAGTCACACACCCCGGAACTGCCGCCGATAGCTGGCCGGTGACGTCGCGAACGCGGCGGCGAAGTTCTGACGCATCGTGACGGCGCTGCCGAAACCGCAACGGCGAGCGACCGTGTCGATCGCGAGATCAGTCGTCTCCAGGAGGACACGGGCCGCATCGAGGCGTTGGGACAGCACCCACTGCGCGGGGGTCGTTCCGGTTGCGACCTTGAAGTTGCGGACGAAACCGCGCGTACTCATACAGGCCTGCGCCGCGAGTCGGTCGACGGTCAGCGTCTCGTCGAGATGCTCCAGCGCCCAATCGATCACGTCGCCGATCGGGTTGCCCGTGTGCGTCTCCGGAACGGGACGGCGCGTGTACTGGGCCTGGCCACCGTCGCGGTGCGGGGCGACGACCAGGCGCCGCGCGACGTCGTTGGCGATGTCGGCGCCCAGCCGGTTCCGCACCAGATGCAAACAGGCATCGACTGCGGAGACCGTGCCGGCCGACGTCATCACGTCACCGTGATCCACGTAGAGAACCAGCGAGTCGACCTCGATGTCGGCGTGCCGCGCCCTGAGGGCGTCCATGACTGCCCAATGCGTCACCGCGGGCCGTCCGGCGAGCAGACCGGAGTCCGCGACGGCGACCGCGCCCAGGCACAACCCGACGATCGTCGCACCCCGCTCGTGCGCACCGCGCAGGACTTCTCGAAGAGCGTCATCGAGCGCGGGAAGATGTTCAGGCCATGAGGGCACGACGACGATGTCAGCGGTTGTCGCCGAGTCCGGTCCGGCCACACCGGACAGGCGGTAGCCCTCGGCAACCGTCACGTCGCCACCGGTGAAGCTCCAGAGGGTTGTCTCCCACGACACGGACGGCAGCACGCGGGTGACCTCACCGAACACCAGTTGGGGAGCAGCCAGGTGAAAGGTGGACACACCGTCGAAAGCGTAGATCGCGATTCTCATCGTGGCTCATTCTCATCGATGGAGGGCATCTGCGCCACTTCCGGTCGAGGGCTCGCCCTCGCACAATCGGGGGACCCGCGTCTCGCCGTACGGGTAGACGCGAACCATCAGAAGGAGCCTTCGTGGCCGCACCCAGACGCGCACTCGTTCTCGTCGACATCCAGAACACGTACTTCGACGGCCCGCTTGCCATCCAGTACCCGCCGAGAGACACGAGTCTGTCGAACATCACCCGGATCATCGACCACGCCGAAGCCAATGGCATCCCGGTGGCCGTTGTCCAACACACACTGCCGGCGGAAGCTCCGGTCTTCGCCGAAGGCAGTCCGGCGTGGGAACTGCATCCCGACGTGGCCGCCCGCGTCACGCCGTCATGGAAGTCGGTGCACAAGAGCGTCGGCAGCGTCTTCGGCGGTACCGACCTGGCGGACTGGTTGCGAACTCAGGACGTGGACACGATCACGCTCGTCGGTTACATGACCAACAACTGCGATCTGGCATCGGCGGCGGGCGCGGAGGAACTCGGCTTCGGCGTGGAGATCATCTCCGACGCCACCGGTGCCATCCACCTCGCGAACGCTGCCGGGAAGGCATCTGCCGAAGACGTCCACAACACCCTCATGGCACTGCTGAACTCGAATTTCGCCGCGGTGGCCACGACCGACGCGTGGATCGAGGCCATCACCTCCGGCACCGGGCTGGACCGGGACAACCTCGTGAACTCGGCGATCGAGGGACGAAACGCGTTCGGCGCGTGAGTGATCGGCGGTGCGATTCGCGGGGACTCACATCCGCGCGAATCGCACCAGCCAGTAGCAGTACACGCCGTAGGCGGCGATACCCACTGCCGCCAGCACCATCAACACCTGACCGGCAGGCAGTCCGGACAGCGATTTGACCGCGCCGTCGATTCCCGTGGCCTTGGATGGGTCCGCGGTCACGACCGCCACGATGACCAGGATGCCCGTACCGGCGAGGACGACGCCTTTACCGGAGTAGCCGATCACGCCCGCGATGGTCGCAGCCTTGTCGTCGGAGATCTTGAGATCGTCGAGGAACGAACGACTGGCGCCCTTGTACACGTGATAGATCCCGACTCCGATGATGATCAGACCGGCTGCCACGAGAACGAACTTGCCGCCACCGGACTGCAGAAGCCGCGCCGTCAGACCCGCGTTCTCCTGACCACTCGACTTTCCCTGGCCGGTGGCGAAACGGATTGCCGACCACGCGAAACCGACGTAGACGACGGCCAGCGACAGTGCTTTTCCGCGGTCGAACCACTGCTCGGCGCCGTCACTGTCCTCACCCGGCTCGGTGGCGTGAGGGCCCACGATGGCCTCGGCGAGTCGCCACAGTGCAAGAGCGGCGAACGCGACCGCGGCGACCCACAGCACGAACCGGCCGCCTGCTGAGTCGGCGAAGATACCCAGCGCCCCCGATTGATCGGCGTTTCCACCCCCGCCGAACGCGAGGCGCAGAATGATATAGGCGATCAGCAGATGGAGCAGACCGCTGACCCCGTGTCCGGCACGCGCAAGACGCTCGAACCATGGGCTGTCGGTGGCGCGGTCCACCGCGCCGGTCACTTGATTGCGGCTCATCGTGCCACGTTCCTTCCGCCGATCGACCGAGCTCGTGCCAGGTCGGTTGTACTGACGTTACGGGGTACCGCCCCGCAGCTCAGTTCCCTTGCGACTCGCGAAGCGCGCGCGCCTGTTCGATGAACCTCTGATCCTTCTCGTCGTTCTTGTCCGACGCGGTGGTGTCCCGCGGCGGCAGCTGCAGGTGCTCCTCGGCGGGCATGCCCGCCTGGAGTTGCCGGCCGCGTTCGAGTTCCGAATCGAATTCGGCGCCAAAGAGCAGTGCGAGGTTGGTCAGCCACAGCCAGAGCAGGAAGACGATGACCCCGGCGAGGGCTCCGTAGGTCTTGTTGTAACTGCCGAAGTTCGAGACGTACAACGCAAACGCTGCCGACGCGACGATCCAGGTGATGATGGCGAGGACCGCACCGGCGCTGATCCAGCGGAACTTCGGCTGCTGCACGTTCGGCGTTGCCCAGTACAGGATCGCGACGATCAGGACGACGAACAGCAGCAGGATCGGCCAGCGGACGATGTTCCACACGGTGAGTGCGGTGTCACCGAATCCGACGACGTCACCGATGGACTTCGCGATCGGCCCACTGATCGCGAGCATCAGTGCCACTGCCGCCGCGAGGACGAGAGCGACCAGTGTCACCAGCAGCATGATGGGTCGGAGCTTCCAGATGGGTCGGCCCTCGTCGATCTCATACATCCGGTTCATCGCACGGCCGAATGCTCCGACGTAACCGGACGCCGACCACAGGGCGCCGACCAGACCGAGGACGAGCGCGAAACCGGCGCTGGGGGCGGACACCAGCTGTTCGACGGGGCCCCGCAGGGTGTCCACTGCCGAGGACGGTCCGAGGTCGTCGACCATTTGCAGGACGGCGTCGGTCGTCTTCTCGCCCTGGCCGAACACGCCGAGCAGCGACACCAGCGCGAGGAGGGCCGGGAACAGCGACAGCACCGAGTAATAGGTCAACGCGGCAGCCAGGTCCGTGCACTGGTCCCGCGAGAACTCGCGCGCCGTCTTCTTCAGGACGAAGACGATCGACGGCTTGGTCAGATCCGTCGGCGAGTCCGGCTTCCTCGGGTCGTCGGGATCGGCGGAATCCGGATCGTCGCGGACGTCCCGGTCAGATACGGCCGTGTCTCGTTCAGCTGGATCGGCGGCGTCATCTCGTTGCATCTCCTGCGCTTAACCCTGGGGCGCGTAAGCCAAACCCGATCGGCGTCGTCACCCGGGCGGACCCTGAGTCAACGGACCTGGCTGCACGCGTCGTCGACCACCCCTTGCAGATCCCGCTGGATCCATCGGGTGACCGCCGCAGGCGTGTCGTCCCGCCGCGCAGCGAGGTCTACCGGATCACCCAACGCGACGACGGGGCGCCCGCCTCCGTCCGGGTAGGCGATCCCCGCCGAGATCAACCACACCCCGACGTCGTCGCGCAGCGCCCGATGGGCGATGAGGCCGATTCCGGTGCCGAGTCGTTGCACCTGCGTGGGGTCGCCCTCGTTGCACGTGCCTTCCGGAAACACGGCGATGCTGTCACCGCGCGCCATCCGTTCGACGCACACGCCGATCATCTGACGACCCGCATCCGCGGCGGCGCGCACCCCATGGTCCTTCCCGCGGAAGACCGGGATTCCCCCGAGGGTGTCGATCTTCCTGCGTTGCTCGGCATCGGCAAACAGCTCGTCCTTCGCGAGGACCCGCAGATTGCCGATCCGCCTCCGGAGCGGCGACCGGAATCCGGCCGCGGCGAGCACCAGCGGATCCCGTTCGGAGACGTGGTTGGCCGCGATCAGCAACGGTGCACCGCTGCGAACAACGCGCGTGAGACGGTCCCGGGAACGGAGGCGCACGACCGGTCGAATCCGGGCGGCCAGCACTCCGTACATCAGCCGCGCCCGGGTTCGATCCTGCTGATGCGTCAGGTAGTGCTCGTACACAGCCTGGGATTCGGACAGGTCGACCTTCACCTAAGTTACGGTACCGTAGGTTATGTGGGCGCGGGACGGTTGGGGAATTCTCGCCGACGGCTCGATGTGCGTCCTGCGGACGTCAGTCGGGAATCACGACCGCCCGTCCGCGCAGCTCGTTCGCAGCGAGCCGGCGATACGCTTCGAGCCCGTCGTCGAGGGAGAACTTCTCGACGGCGACCTCCAGTACGCCGTCGCGGGCGAGGTCGAGGACCTCGATGAGTTCGTCCCGGGCACCCCAGTACGGTGCGCGTACCGACACCTCGTACGGCTGCGAGAAGAACCCGACCTTGGCGGCCGCGGCCCCGTCACCGATGCCGACGATCACGACATCGCCCATGGTGCCGACGACTCCCATCGCGGTGTCGATCGTCGGCTGCAGTCCGACGAAGTCGAATACGGCTGTGGCCCCGTCATTTCCGGTGATCTTCCGAACATTCGCGACGGCGTCGGCATCGCTGAGGACCGTCTCGTGGGCGCCCACTTCGCGCGCGAACGCGAGCTTGTCATCGCTGACATCGAGGGCGATGATCCGCGCCGGGGTCAGGTGCCTCAGCAGCTGAATCCCGATGTGCCCGAGACCACCCGCGCCGATCACGACCGCGGTGGTGCCGCCGACGAGCTTCGGCAGCGACGGTTTGATCGCATGGTAAGGAGTGAGGCCGGCATCGGTGAGCGGTACCGCCGCAACCGGGTCGAGATCACCGAGCGGCACGAGATGCCGAGCATCGTCGACGATCATGTACTCGGCCATCGCGCCCTCGTTGCCGAGTCCGGGCGGGGCGATGCCGAGTTCGGCGGCGCGGGTGCAGTAGTTCTCGAGGCCACGCGAGCAGAAATGACAGACGCCACAGCCCCACGGGCCGTAGACCGCGACCGCGGTTCCCTCGGTAAGTGATGTGACGCCGCTACCGATCTCGGCGACCACGCCTGCGCCCTCGTGCCCGAGCGTCATCGGCAGCGGATAGGGGAAGCCTTCGGCGGGCATGTTGAGCACGAAATCGTCGGAGTGGCACGCACCGGCCGCGGTCACCTTCAGCAGCACCTGCCCCGGTCCGGGTGTCGGCTTGTCGACCTCGCGGAGTTCGGGCGGATTTCCTGGCTTGACGATCTGGATGGCTTTCATGCCGGACACCTCTCGGTTCGAGTCGTTGCGTGCTCTACCGCCCTCCGGTCTACCCGCGTATGGCCACACGCGCATATGTGGGAGGCGAACCGGACACGAATTCCTGGTCCCTCCTCACCACCGTCTCGACGGACTCCGCGCCGCGCATCGCACGCACTGCCGGGCGGCCGGTAGCACTTCGAGTCGCTCCGCACCGATTGGCGCACCGCAGGTTTCGCACCGGCCGTACGAGCCGGAACCGACTCGATCCAGGGCGGCACCGATCTCGTCGAGCCGGACCCGTGAGCGTTCCAGCTGGGCGACCAGATGTCCGCGTTCGACCGCCAGAGTCGACCCCTCCGGGTCGTGCTCGTCGTCGGCCGCGGCGTCACTCGTCGCCTCGACGACAGCGGCCAGGCGGCTCGACAAGGACTCGATCAGTGCGGCGGTGCGTTCCCTCTCGGCGATGAGTGCCTCGCGGGAGTCGACGTCCTCACCGGGGTTCACGAGTCCTCATCCGACGGTCTCGCTAGGTGCCGCAGAAGGTCTGGAAGGAATCGCTGAAGGCCTGCGGGGCCGGCGCCGCGTAGTGCGCCCACTGGGTGCGACGTTCGAACGGATGCGTGACGGCCGCCAGCAGCCGACCGAAGGGTTCCAGATCTCCCTCGGTCGCGGCGCGCAGGGCTGCGTCGACCTGGTGATTGCGCGGGATGTACACGGGATTGACCCGATCCATCGTCGAGGCGACCGCCGCGGGTTCGCGGCCGGCTGCGGCCAGCGCGGCTCGCCACCGGTCGAGCCACGGACCGATGTACTCGCGCGGTAGGAGACTGGTGATCGGGACCTGATCCCCGCGGAGCTCATCCGCGAGCGCGCGGAAGGTACCCGTCCAGTCGGCGCGATGCTCGCGCATCAGGGTCAGGAGGTCGGCGATCAGGTCGGGGTCGGCGGACGCATCTTCCAGACCGATCTTCGACGCCATGCCGGTCGCGAAGTGGCGCTCGTACCGCGCCTCGTAGGAGTCCAGCACCTCGGTCGCCGCGGTGATCGCCTCATCGGGCGTCTCGGCCATGAACCTGAGGAGGGTCTCGGCGAACCGGGCCAGATTCCACTTGAGGACGGCCGGCTGATTGCCGTACGCGTACCGACCCGCGTGGTCGATCGAACTGAACACTGCCGACGGGTCGAACGCGTCGAGGAAGGCGCAGGGCCCGTAGTCGATGGTCTCACCCGAGATCGTGGTGTTGTCGGTGTTCATCACCCCGTGCACGAAGCCGACCAACATCCACTGGGCCACCAGAGCGGCCTGACGTTCGAGGACGGCTTCGAAGAACTCGAGGTAGCGGTTGCGACCGGACTCCGAGTCCCGCGCGAGCTCCGGATAGTGACGATCGATCGCATAATCGGCGAGCTGCTGGGTCAGATCGGTGTTGCGCACCGCGTACTCGAAGGTTCCGACGCGGAGATGGCTCGCGGCGACCCGGGCGAGCACCGCGCCCGGTTCGGCACCGGTCCGCTGGATGTCGCGGCCGGTCGCCACGACCGACAGCGAACGCGTCGTCGGAATCCCGAGCGCGTGCATGGCCTCGCTGATCAGATACTCACGCAACATCGGCCCGACGACTGCGAACCCGTCGCCGCCCCGGGAGAACGGCGTGCGCCCGGATCCCTTGAGTTGCAGATCGACTCGCCCGCCATCGCGGTCGATGAGCTCGCCGAGCAACAATGCCCGGCCATCGCCGAGAAGTGGGGAGTAGCCGCCGAACTGATGACCGGAGTAGGCGGTTGCGACGGGAACCGCGTCCGCCGGGGCGGCCGCACCCGACAGGAGCGCGACGCCGTCGTCGGTTCGGAGCGCCTCGACGTCGAGCTGCAGGTCGGCGGCGAGTGACCCGTTGACGACGAGCAGCCGCGGGGCGGGCGCGTCGGCCCCCTGCCACGGCACCGTCAGGGCCGTCAGCGCATCGACGAAGGTGCGTTCGAAGCCGGTGATCGCGGCACTGGTGCGTGCGGGGGAATCGGGGGAGGCGGACACCCTTCCGAGGGTAACCAGTTTCGCACTCGGCAAACCGGGTCCGCGTCCGGCATGAGACCGAGCCTCCCCGAGTCACCCCGGACGCCGCTCAGACAGCCACTGCCGCGCCGCAGATCCCGCAGGCCTCGAAGTTGCGCCGGTTCCACCGCGCGATCGGGATGAAGAAGACGGAGAACTGCGAGTACTCGCGCATCCGCGCCCACTGGGTGGTGTTGTGGCAGCGGGGACACGCGCGGGTCTGACCCGCCCCGAGATGCTTCTGCCTACGGCCATAACCGAACAAGAAGAACACGCCGCCATGGTAGAGATCCCGGCACGGCGGACCGCCCGGCAACGTGCGTCGCGGTCACCGGCGTCGGATCATGAGGTCGTTGTTCATAACGAAACCGCATCGCTCGTAAAGGCCCACTGACCGTTCGGTTGGTGAAAGGACCGTCTTGGCGTATCCGCCATCGTCGGCGGTCCCGGTGGCGTGCCGGATCAGGTCCCGTCCGATTCCGGACCCGCGGAACGCGGGGCGCACGTAGAGGTGGCCGAGATAGCCCCAACGGCCACCGGCGGCGCGGCGAGGACTGGGCATCCGGACGTGTTCGGTCAAGCACACCATTCCGACAGCGAGATCACCGGCACCGGCGGTCCAGACCGTTCGGCGATCGTCGTCGAGCCAGGCCGTGACCGCTGCGATGAACGCACCATCGGCCCGCCACGGCCCGACGCCGGGATCGGCCTCACGCGCCCATTCCCAGCGGAGCTCGGCCACGCGCGTCCCGCTGTGACTGCCCAGTACCCGGATTCCGCTGCCATCGGTCACCTCACAAGGGTGACCGATGGCTGCGTCGGCCGTGCAGCGCGGCATCGTTCGTGATGGTCACCTGCATTCGTCACCGGGTCGAACACGCAATCGCGGATTCAGGTCCTCGACGAGAATGGTCAGCGCGTCGGCGCCGCTCGTCGACCGGGCAGCGGACCGATGGTCATCGGTACGCTCGGTGGTGTCCGAATTGTCGGTTGGTGACGACCGGCATGCCGCGGACACGCGAAACCGGAGGGAAGCATGGAAGCACTGATCTTGATCGCCGTCATCGTCGTGGTCGTCGTCGGGGTGGTGGTCTTTGCCCAGCAGCGTTCCGGCGCCAACGCGGCCCGCACCCTCGACGACGCGAAGGCCGATGCGCGACAAGCCATCGAACGACTCGGGGGACAGGTGTTCATGCTGGTCGGCGACGGACCGGCGTCGAAGCAGGCGCTGGCCGACGCGGGGGAGCGGTACACCGCGGCCGGCTCGCAGATCGAGCAGGCCAACTCCCCGACGCAGGCCCGACTGGCGAAGCAGACCGCCATCGAAGGTCTGTACTACATCCGGGCGGCCCGCGCCGCGATGAACCTCGACCCCGGACCGGCGATTCCCGAACTGGACGGACAGAAGAGCGCCGGCGCGGTCACCGAAGACCGCACCGTGGAGTTCGAAGGACGGCAGGTCGCAGCCTCGCCGAACCCGTCGGAGCAGACCCCGAACTACTACCCGGGCGGTCGTGTCGCAGGGCGACCGGTGCCGGCGGGCTGGTACTCGGAGCCGTGGTGGAAGCCGGCATTGGTCGCCGGCGCGTGGGGACTCGGTTCGATGTTCCTGTTCTCGGCGATGTTCTCCGGCATGGCAGGCGTGCCCTACGACGCGCAGGGATTCGAGAGCGGCGCCGGTGACGGCTCCGACACCGGCGCGCTCGACGGCGGGGACTCCGGGGACTTCGGCGGCGGCGATTCGGGAGACTTCGGCGGTGGGGGAGACTTCGGCGGCGGGTTCGACTTCTGACCGTCCCCCGAACTCACCCCGTGCAGCCCACGGATTCGATCAGAGCGCCGACGGCGCTGCGACGACAGAAAGCAGTCGGAGTTTCTCCGAACTCGCGCTGCCAGGGGTCGCGGTGTAGGCGAGCAGCGAGTGCGAACACCGCGGGTCGACAAGGATCTGGCAATTCAACTCCAGGAACCCGACTTCCGGATGCACGTACCTCTTGAGGTCTCGCGGGGCGATTCCCACCTCGTGCCGGGCCCAGATGTCGCGGAATTCCGGACTCTCCCCGCGGAGTCGTTCCGCCAGCGAGGCCGCGTGGGATTCCGGGCCACGGAGCGCCAGCACACCTCTCAGGCCCGAAACGTACATGCGCGAGTAGAACTCGTGGTCCTCGACAGGATGCAACCGGCGAGAACCGTAATCGGTGAACCACCGGTACCCGATACTTCGCGCGGGACCATCGAAGCGCATGAGGTCGCCGACAAGGGCGACACCGAGTCTGTTCTGGCGCAACGTCTCACCGAGTTCGGTGACTATCTCGGCAGGAGTGTCGGTGAGACGGTCGAAGATGCGCATCATGCCCGGAGAGACGTGCTCACCCTCGGTTCCCCGCACCGGCGGCTGGTGGCCGGCGAGAAGGAACAAATGATCTCGCTCCTCGCGCGAGAGGTGCAGTCCTTGCGCGATGGCCGCGATCATCTGCGGCGACGGCTGCGGGCCGCGCTCGCGCTCCAACCGGGAGTAGTAGTCGGTGGACATGTGGCTCAACGCGGCGACCTCCTCGCGCCGGAGTCCGCCCGTGCGACGGCGTTTCCCGCGCGGCAGCCCCACGTCCTCTGGCTGCAGGGCGCCACGCCGCACCCGGAGGAAGTCAGCGAGGCCGGCACGATCGATCATGCGGGTCATTCTTCCGCGGACGGGTGGCGCGCAGCCACGGATCGACAGGTCGTGGTTAAAGGTTCGACACCACGCGACACTCGGAACACGTGGGAACGAACCCGACCCGACGAGGAGCTCCGATGTCACGAGGCAGCAGGTATGACCTGACCATCCCAGATCTCACCGGTCGACGAACGGTGGTGACCGGCGCGAGCGACGGTGTCGGGTGGGAGATCGCGGCAGCTCTGGCCGGCGCCGGCGCCGAAGTGGTCATGCCGGTGCGCAATCCCGGCAAAGGTGCGGCGGCTGCCGAGCGTATCCGGGAACGTCATCCCGCGGCCACGCTCGCTGTCGAAGAAGTCGACCTGGCTGTCTTGTCTTCCGTGGAGGCATTGGGCGCGCGGCTCCGGACCGACGGCACACCGAT
This sequence comes from Gordonia sp. ABKF26, assembly GCF_041103195.1. NCBI lineage: Bacteria > Bacillati > Actinomycetota > Actinomycetes > Mycobacteriales > Gordoniaceae > Gordonia > Gordonia sp. ABKF26. Next base: position 3,135,849 of record NZ_JBGCVZ010000003.1, on the reverse strand, counting down.
CAGCATCCTCGTCAACAACGCCGGCGTCATGACCCCGCCGGAGCGCATGACCACTGCCGACGGATTCGAGCTCCAGTTCGGCACCAATCACCTTGGGCATTTCGCTCTCACCATCGCCGTCCTCCCACTGCTCCAGGCAGGGAAGGCGCGGGTCACCTCGCAGACCAGCATCGCAGCGAGACGCGGCGCAGTGCGGTGGAACGATCTCAACTGGGAGCGCGACTACGACGGGATGAGCGCATACCGCCAGTCGAAGATCGCTTGCGCCCTGTTCGGGCTCGAGCTGGGACGCCGAAGTCGCGCCGCCGGCTGGGAGGTGACGAGTACGATCTCGCACCCTGGCGTCGCTCCGACGAATCTCCTCGCGGCGCGACCGGAGGTCGGCAGGACGGTGCCGACCGGTGGCCGCCGGGTGATCGAGTGGTTGTCGAGACATGGTGTCGGTGTGGGCACCGTCCAGACGGCGTCTCTCCCCGCACTGATGGCTGCCACGACGCCGGGTGCGGTCGACGGCGCGTTCTATGGGCCTCAGTGGCCTGGCCATGCGGGCGGACCGCCCGGCGCGCAGACACCGTGGGTGCCGTTCCGCGACCGCGAAGCGGCAGAACGTCTCTGGGATGTGTCCGAGCAGCTGACCGGGGTGCGAGCGGGCTGACCGTCAGACATCGGCTGCCGAGCCGGCCGATTCAGTGGTGTGTGCCACCTGCGGACCGAAGTCAACGCAGGTGACACACCGGCAAGGAGCACTTGTGGTGCTTTCCACTCGAAGTCTGGCGGCGTACGAATCAGGGGAAGAGCGTGAGGAATGTGGCGGCCGAGGTCACGCACAGCAGCGCGGCGATCGTCATCCCGGCGTACGCGTGGTCGGCGATCGGGACCTCACGCGCGGAGGTCGACGTGTGTGCCGGGGTGTTCGCTTGAGTCACTGGTTTTCCCTCCGAAGGCCCGTTACCGTCCCTCAGAACATTAGGGCCGCGAACGGTCTCGATCGTCCCGCCATTCACCATCGAGGCCAGTCCGATGCTTTAGGTCACGAAAAAGTAACGGTCGGCTTCTCAATGGTTTGACCCGCGTCGAAGCGCCTCACCCCCATTCCGGGCTCTGCCGCACTGTCGATGACCGTTCGCACGCATGTGCGACAATGGCGCGGTGAGTTCACAGACAAAGGCCGGACTGACTCCCGGCGACCTCGAGTCGCTGTCCGCTGCACTCGCTTCCGGAAAGCGGGTCACCGTGTACCTGCGGGACGCGATGCCGTCGTTGAATCTGGAGGCCGGCGCCTCGGCACGGGTCGTGTCGATCGATGGTTCGACAGTGACAGTGAGCCCCAGGGGCGTCGACGATCAGTTGCCGTTCGAGGCCGACGAGTTGCGGCGGAATCGAACGGCGCCCGCGTCGGCCGCCGGCGGACGAACCTCGAAACGGCAGCCCGCGCAGGACGTTCCCGTCCCGGTCGCCAAGCCCGCCACCACCGAATCGAGTCCGCGCCAGACACCCAAGAGGGCGCAACCCGTCGCCGACACTCAGTCCAGAGCCGGGGAGCCGGCGCCCTCGCCCGCCACGAGCAAACCGCCGCGAAAGACGAAGGCGCCGACCGCTCCGACGACCGTGACCATCACCGCGGCCGGAGAGAGCACCTGGACGGTGGCAGTGTCACACGGCACCAGGAAGCAGGGGAGACCCACCGAGGTGACCGCCGACCGAGTGGCCAGGGCCATGCGCGAACTGGGCGACGAGACCGCGATCACCGCGGTCGACACCGTCATCGAGTCGGCACGCTCGGCCGCTCAGCGTCGCATCGAGGAACTCAGTCAGGAGCTCGAAGCCGCGCGGGCCGCCCTGGCGCACCTGGACGGTCCCGTCGGCGACGACTGACCAGTGGGCTGAGTCCGCTCAGCCCTGTCGGTCCCGAAACCGATACATCGCGCGTATGTCCCGCGTGATGGCCTTGTCCCGCTTGCTACGCTTGCTCGCCTGGCGGGCATCGCCCCGGGCCGCCGACCATTCGCTTTCGCGAAGCAGTTTGCGGTAGCGCTCCAATCGACCCTCATCAATCCGACCGTCTCGAATTGCTTCCTGCACCGCACATCTGGGCTCGCTACGGTGCTCACAGTCGCGGAATGCGCAGTCGTGTGCCAGCTCCTCGATCTCGGCGAAGGTCTGACCGGCCGCGTCCGCGACATCCTGGACCCCGATACCGCGCAGACCAGGAGTGTCGATGAGGGCCTTGCCTCCGGGAAGAATCAACAGCTCACGGTGCGCCGTGGTGTGTCGTCCCTTACCGTCGACGGAACGGATCTCGTTGGCCGCCATGTGATCACGTCCCAGCAGCGCATTGGCCAGGCTCGACTTGCCGGCACCAGACGAGCCCAGCAGAACGGCGGTGCCGGTCATGGTGGCCGCGAGCGCGTCGACACCGACACCGCTGACCGTGCTCGTCACCACCATCTCGGCGCCCGGGGCCACCGCGGTGACCGCGGCTTCGCCGGCGACGATGTCGTCGACCAGGTCCGACTTGGTCAACGCGATCACCGGTCGCGTGCCGGCGTCGTAGGCCAGCGTCAGCAGGCGTTCGATCCGGCCGAGGTTCACCCGGTTCGCCACCGACACCGCGATGATCACCGTGTCGACGTTGGCAGCGAGCACCTGCCGTTCGGACGTCCGATCCGAACTCGCCCGCGTGATCGCCGTCCGGCGCGGCAACACGTCGACGATGTGGGCCGGCTCGTCATCGCGGCGCAGCACGACCCAGTCGCCGGTGCAGACCGTCCGCTCGCGGTCGGTGCCGAGTCCGGAGCCGCGGATCGCGCGAACCGGACCCGTTGCGGTCAGGGTGTCGCACCCGCCGCGATCCACCCGCGCGACGCGCGCGGGCACGTCGCCGTCACGGGCGTGATCGGCGAACAGAGTCGAAAAATAGTCGTCCCAGCCGAGCGTGGTCAGCTCGATACGGCAGGACGAATGATCTGGAGAATTCACTGTTGAGACCTTCGGATGTGCCCGCCGCCCCGGAAGCGCAGCCGATCCGCGACTCAGTCGCATGCACGGGAACAGCTTTCGAGGGTCAGAGACGGGCTGGAGGAATGGGGATGGTTCGGATGCTGTGGGCGACAGCGATCTCGACGGCAACCATCGACTCACCTCCAGGTCTCGCGCTGTCCATCATCGAACAGCGCGGCTCACGCTAGCACCGGCCGAAAGGGCCCGCCACTTCTTTTTCCGACGAGGCACGCCCACCCGGCACTATCTCAGCCCCAACTCGACGCCCTGCGCGAGAATCTCACGACGCGAGGTCATCCCCAGCTTGGACAGCACCGCCGAGACGTGGTGGTCCGCGGTCTTCGACGAGATGTACAGGCGCCCGGCGATCTCGGTGTTCGACAACCCTCGGCCACCAGACGTGCGACTTCCAATTGCCGGTTCGTCAGGCCGCCGGGATTCACCCGCGTCGCCGGCCTGGGTCGCTGGGGGACAGAGGCGCAACCTCGTTCACGCAGCATCGCCCGTGCTCGATCCGCGGTACCCACGGCGCCGAGTCCGTCGAGCATCGTCACACCGCGTCCGGGATCGTCGGAGTCCAACCAACACAGCGCCGACGAGAACGGATCACCCGCGTCCGACCACCATCGCGCGGCGTCGGCGTGCCGGCCGTCGAGCGACAGCCGATACGGTTCCGCGATCCGGCCGGTCTGCGTCGGCAGACCCAGCCGGGACCGCCACACGGCGAGACTTCCCGACCCCCACTCGGTTCCGTCGTCGTCGAGGGTGTCCGACGCGACGACCCGCGCATCCTCGATCCCGGTCATCCAGCTGATCTCCGCGAGCGCGGTCAGAACCGCGAGTCGCCGTAGGGGTTCGTCGATCTGGCTGGCCAGCGTCCACGCGTTCTCGATCTCGGCGGCATCGAACGGGGCACCACGGCGAAGTGGCACCAACACCGTGACCAGGAGCGGCCACAGCCTGGCGATCGGCATCCCGTCGGCCTCGATGACCGCACCGGCGTCCTCGAGGGCACCGTTCCAGTGGCCACGCGTCAACTGCAGCCGACTCCGGACCGCCGTCTGCCAGTGGCGACAGATCTGGATGTCCCGTTCGACCGTGAACGGGAGTCCGACGTCGAGAATCCGGTCGGCAGCTCGGTATCTGCCCTGTTCGACGTCGAGGCTGGCCACTTGTGAATAGACGGTCGACGCCAGTTCGTCGAAGCCGCGTGCGCGCGCGGTCTCCATGTGCGCGAGAAGCCTGCGGCGCGAATCCTCCTCACCACCGGACAGCGCGGCCGATTCCGAGACGACCCGAGTCCACAGCTGGAGTTCCTCATCGGGAGCCGAGGCGGTGTCGGCCAGTAGGGATGCGGTACCCGTCACGTCGCCGCGCATGAACGCCAGGAACGCGCGCTGGATCTGGGCCTGGCTGTACACCGTCGTGGCGCCCGTGCCGTACGCGATCTCCGCCGCACGAGTCAGGTGCGACTCGGCACGCTGCCGGTTGGCGCTGTAGTACTCGTAGACCCCGACGGCCACATGCGCTGTCGCCAAAGCGGCGTCGTCGCCGAGCTCGGCCCACAACGGGAACGTGTCGTCGACGCTGGCTATCGCATCGCGCAGTCGGCTGACCATGTACTGCTCGTTGGCCAGCGCAAGCAGCAACTCCGCACGCTCGCGCGCAGAAGCGTTGCGCTGATGCTGCTTCGCGATCTCGTAGTAGGCGACGGCCTCCGTGTGTGCGCCACCGCGGATGGCGTCCTCGGCCGCCGCGAACGCATGACGGATGGCTCGGCCGGAGTCTCGGGCTGCGACGGCGTGATGGGTCAGCACCGACGGGTGCACGGTACCCAACTGTTCCAGCGCGTCCAGGAGCTGCGCGTGCAGATGTGCGACCCCACCCGGTGGGATCGTGGATTCGATTGCCCGCCGGGCCAACTCATGTCGAAAGAGATGCCATCGGGTCGCCACTCCAGCAGCCCGGTGTCGGCGAGCCGATGGAGTGTGGGGTAGTCGATGCGCAAGGCGGGCAACGCGGTGTCGGCGACGCGTTCCGGCGAAGCAGCTATCAGCTGGAGCGCCTCGAAATCTGTCGCGCTGACCTTCGTCGTCCGTGCCAGCACCGCGTCACGCACCGAGGACGGGATCGGCAGATCGGGTTCACGAGAGACCTCGGTCGCGAAATAGGGGTTGCCGCCGGTCGCGGCATGCACACGCGCGGGATCGAGACCTGTGCCCTCGACCAGCTCTGCGATCGCCGCGACGCTGAGCGGCGGCAGTTCGATCCGACAGACGTCTTCGGCGAGAAGTGCACGCGCCGCCGCCTGCGGTTCGAGATCTCGATGAGTCAGCAGCAAGAGCAGCGGCACCGACTCGATCCGGCGACACAAGAACCGCAGCACATCGGTCGAGGCGGCGTCGACCCAGTGCAGATCTTCCACCACCAGCAGCGTCGGCTCGGCGCCGAGATGGGCGAAGGCGGCCTCGCAGACGTCGGCCAGCATCATCGGCTCGCGGCCGATCCCGAGATCCTTCACCGGTCCCAGTGGTCGCGGGGTGTCGAGCGGATCGCAGGCCACCCGCAGGACGCGCACATCTGCAGCGGTCGCACAGATCTGCGCGACCAGCGTCGTCTTGCCCGCGCCGCTCTCGCCCGTGATCGAGAACGCCGAGCCGGTCGGGAACCGGGCAAATGCCGCGCTGATCTGCGACAACTGATCGGTTCTCTCCAACAGACGCACCGTCCGAGTGTAGGCCGCGAGACGGCCGAATAGGTGGGTCTACCCATTCAAGGGCAGGACGCTCGACGAAAGATGGGAGGTCCTCACCGATGTGGCCCGCATGCCCGGTGACCGACTGTTGTGGTGCGCCGGTACCGACATCGGTCACCGACGGCCAGTCGTCCCACCACATAGAATGGACAATCCAATGACGACATCCCTCTCCCCGGACCTCGTCTCGTTGCGCGACAAGCAGCAGAAGGTCTGGAGCAGCGGCGATTACAACCGTATCGCCGCGCTGACCGTGCCGGTCAACGAAGCGACCGTCGCCGCGGCGTCGGTCATCCCCGGCGACCGTGTTCTCGACGTCGCGACCGGCACCGGCCACTCGGCACTCGCCGCAGCCCGGCAGGGCGGCGACGTCACCGCGATCGACTATGTGCCTGCACTTCTCGACATCGCCCGCAGCCGTGCAGCCGCAGAGCATCTCGACGTCGACTTCATCGAGGCCCCCGCCGAGGTTCTGCCGTTCGGCAACGGGGCCTTCGACACCGGCATCTCGACGATCGGCATCATGTTCGCCGCCGATCACGAACAGGCGGCCCGCGAGCTGACCCGCGTCGTCCGACCGGGTGGGCGGATCGTCGTCACGAGCTGGACTGCGGACGGTTTCGTCGGCGGGATGCTCGCCGCCGTCGGCCGCCACGTGACGCCACCTCCCGGAGCTCGTCCCGCCACTCGTTGGGGCGACCAGGAGTACGTCGCCTCGCTGCTCGGTGACCGTGTGCAGTCGCTGGACTCGCACACTGCCGCGCTGACCGTGAGGTTCGTCGACGCGTCCGCGTTCGCGGACTTGTTCCTGAGCCATTACGGGCCGACGTTCACCGCCGCGTCGAAGCTCGACGACGACGGTGAGCAGGCACTCCGAGCCGATCTCATCGCACTCGCAGAGTCCCACGAGCGGCCGGTCCCCGGCGGGATCTCGATCGACTGGGAGTACCGCGTGGTCGAGGCGGTGCGGTCGTGAACGCTTCTCGCAGACACCGCAAGGTCATCACCCGCCTGGCTTCGGCGGTGGCGATCGCCGCTGCCGTCGGGGTGGCGGCACCGCTGGCGACGACGGCATCGGCAGCGCCCGCCCGCACGCCGGGCGCGACTCTGACGATCGTCGATCAGAACATCACCGGCGCCGGCAAGAACCGCATCATCATCCAGGGTCTGTATCCGATGACCCGTGCGGACGCCGTCGGGTTCGTCACCCACATCAACGATCGGGGCTGTGGTGGCATGCACTACATCGTGCTGGGAGACGACGGGAAGGAGCAGTACCTCTACGATCGCAACTTCCCGGGCACCTCGGTGAGCACCGACGGATTCCTGCGTGCATCGGACCGTGGACTCGAATATCTTCGCCAATTCGTGGTTCCCAGTTCGGTTCTCGATGAGGACCGGGACGGTGCCGACGAGGTGTTCGTCCGGGTCCGGTTCACCGACGGTGACTGCCGGGCGCGCGTCCAGACCACCAACGTGGTGGTCGGCAGGTTCTGACCCGACAGCCACCTGGCAGCGCCCACCCGACAGCGCCCACCCGGCAGCGCCCACCCGGGCTCGACCGGGTGGGCAAGTGCCGGACTACGTGCGGTCTGCGGGTTCGAGGTCGGTGTCGATACGCATGGCGGCCACCAGCTCGCGATAGAGCTCGTCGGTGGCGAGCAGGCTTCGATGGTTGCCGACAGCGCGCACCCGACCGGCCTCGAGGACGACGATCTGGTCGGCGTCCATGATGGTCGAGAGCCGGTGGGCGATCGTGACGACGGCTCCGCGGGTCGCCTGTCGTCGGATCCCCTCGGCCACCGAGGCCTCGGTGAGCCCGTCGAGCTGGGCGGTCACCTCGTCGAGCAGGAGGAGTTCGGGGTCCACGACCAGCGCCCGGGCGAGTGCGATCCGCTGCCGTTCCCCGCCGGAAAGGGTGGACGTGGTGACGTCGGTGAGGAGACCGTCCGGCATCGCACGGACCCGGTCATCCATCCGAACAGCCGCGAGTGCGCGCCAGACCTCGTCGTCCGAGGCCTCGGGTGCCGCATAGACGAGGTTGTCGCGCACGGTTCCGGGAACGAGCGGGGTGTCCTGTTCGACGTAGGCGATCCGGGCTCGTAAATCGTGAAGTGTCCACTGATCCAACGGTCGGCCGTCGAGCACGATCTCGCCGCGATCCGGCCGCAGGAACTTCAGGAAGAGGGAGAAGATCGTCGTCTTCCCGGCACCCGACGGTCCGACGATGGCGGTGTGCCCTCGGCGTGGAATCGTCAGGTCGATTCCGTCGAGCGCGGCGGGAGCATCGGGCGCGTAGCGGTACACCACATCGCGAAGTTCGAGCGCGGCAGCGGTCCGGTCGACACGGGCCGGCGCGGGCTCGGACACCGCGTCGTCCGATTCCGTTCTGAGATCCGAGATCTCGGAGATCCGAGCGGCAGCGGCAAGTCCGGACTGCAGTGCGGTGACACTCATGGTGAGCAGCGAGACCGGCATCATCAGCTGGAACCCGTAGAGCAGGAAGGCGATCAGGGTACTGACGGTCATCGAGCCGTCCGCCACGCGCCAGGCCCCGAACGCCAGCACGATCATCACCGCGAGGTTGATCCCCGCACCGGTGATCGTCCAGGCCCACGCCTCGATACGGACGGCCCGGATGCCTTTCCTCGCCGACCGATGCGCGAACTCGCCGATCCGGTCGGACTCACGTGCCTCGGCGCGACTCGCCTTGACGGTGCGGATCGATCGGAGAATCCCTTCCAATCGTCCACCCAGGTAACCGATCTCGGCCTGCGCGTCTTGCTGCGCCTTGGCGAGACCGGGCATCAGGACTGCTGCGGCGACACCGACCATGATGATGACGACCATCGTGGTCGCGAAGAGCGGGAGGTCCAGAACCGCCATGAGTACCAGCGCGCCGGCCATCCCCACGAAGCCGTTGACACCGTTGACGATGCTCGATGTCGTCGCTTCCCGGATCAGCAGAGTGTCGGAGGTGACGCGGGCGACCATCTCGCCGCTCGGTCTGCGAGCGAGTTCGGGGACCTCGACGCGGAGCAGGTGGCCGATCAGCCCGGTTCGGGTGGCCAGGATGATGCGTTCGGCCAGCGTGCCCAACATGATCGTCTGGATCAGCCCGATCACAGATCCGGCGACGAGCAGCACGGCCAGAACCGTGATCGGCGCCGTAAGGGACTCGGACACCGCGAGACCGTCGAGTACCCACTTCGTGACCAGAGGAGTGGCGAGTTCGGCGGCGGTGCCGAGTAAACCGAGGAAGACACCCAGGGCGAGGAGTCCCCGGTACGGGCGCATGTACCCCCACAGAATCGCCAATTCGGTGCGCATCGGCATGTCCGGGGTCTGCCCGGGGTCGGCCGTGGATACCGAAGTCGTCATCGAGTCAGCCCTCCCGAGCGGAACATTCAAGATCTAGAATGACACATCAATGTCTCATTTTCAACGCATGACGTTGCTGTGGTCACCGCGCGGTGGATAGTCTCGGCCATGTGAACGAAGCGCCGGAGCCGGCCGCCGTCTCGGGCGTGCGCCTGCGCACCCGACAGGCCATAGTGTCAGCCGCCGTCGCGGCATGGGCAAGTGATTTCTCGACGTCGCTCGGCGACATCGCCGACCGGGCCGATGTCAGCCGGAGCACTCTGCACCGGCATTTTCCCGACCGTCAGTCATTGGTCGATGCCGCCCTGGTGGAAGCGAGCACCATCCTCGATCGACAGTCAAAGGAAGCAGTGGACGGCTGCGAATCAGCTCGCGCAGAACTGGAGTCGTTGATGCGCGTCATTCTCGGCATCGGCGACATCATCATGTTCCTGTTCTCCGACCCGAACCGATTCGAGGGCAACCCGGAATGGTCTGAGGAAGAGGACCAGATGCTCCCCGAGATCCTCACCCGGGCACAGAAGGAGGGAGCCATTGCCGACGACCTCGAGACGCGATGGTTGGTCGGGGTGTTCTATTCGCTGTGCTTCGTGGGTGCGGTCTCGATCGCGACCGAGGGGATGTCACGGCGTCGCGCCGCCGATGTCGCCCTCCGGACGTTCTTCTCCGGAGTCTCTGCCGACTGATTTCGTCCGGTGTCTGCGTGTTCGTCACCGCCCGGGGAGTCGGCGTCGGCGATGACTTTCGTCCCGTGGTGTGGTCACACTTCGCACAGACACACGATCGGATGAGACATGAGCAACGTGAACGTATGGGCTTGTGCGGTGGCAGTTGTCGCGGCATTCGCGGCGAGCGCCGTGTACTACGGCATTCTCGGCGAACCTGCTGCCACGGAGGTTCGGCGACCGGCTTGGGCGACGCCGATTGTGGAGTTGGCGCGTAACGCGTTGCTCGTCGTGCTCGTCGCCGGCCTGGTCTCTCGCCTCGATCCGGGTTTCACCGGCGCACTGCTGCTCGCCGCGGGACTGTTCCTCGTCCCGCTTGTGCTGCTCGCGGGTGCCGTTTTCCACGAGGGAACTGCGATGTCGGCGGCGGCGGTACACCTGGGGGACTGGCCACCGGCGGTGATGCCGCTACGACCGGTCACAGGTGACCCTCAGTCGGTCGGCCTAGCCCGCCTAGCGCGGCTAGCCATCGCGACTGCCTCAGCGATCGCTTCGGCGTCGGTGAACTCACCGCGCGCGGCGCGGGTCAGAAACTCGATGTCCTCGCGTTGCGGGTCCCACCCCTCGAGGACGTTGTTGTCGATTGCCTGGACCACTCCGCGGACCTGGGTGTCGGTGAGGCCGGCGAACAACTCGGGCCAGCGCTTGATCCACCTCGAATCGGTCATCGAAAGCACTCCATTCCTTGGGCCTCGCGTCAGAACCCGTTGGGGATCGTCGCGCTCAGACCGACGAGAGGATGGCGGCGTAGATGAATGCGAGAACGCCGAGACCGGCCGCAGCCCGGTAGATGGGTTGCGGGTCACGAACTTTGCTCTGCCACTGTCCGAGCAGCGTGAGTCCGACCGCGATGAGCAACAGCACAATCGTGGGGCCAAGGATCATCAGTGTGGGCATGAACCTCTCTCTATCAGGGAGGTCTGTCAGAACAGGGCGATCTGGTCGCGGGCCGCGAGTTCAGCGGCACGCTGGTGGGCTTGGTCGGCGGCTCGTTTGACGACGACTTCGGGTAGGGCGAGGTCGTGGGCGATGTCGGCCCAGCTGCGCCCGTGCTCGCGCATCTCGGCGGCGAGGTCCTGGACTTCGCGGTCCTGCGCGTCAGGATCGTCGTCTGTCATCACGATGGCCGTGCCTTTCCGTTCAGATGCGGGCGAGGGTGTCGCGGATGGCCAGCCACCGGGTCTCGGCGGCTTGTTGATGTCCGGTGAGAGCCGTCCAGTGGCCGGCGAGTTCGGCGGTCGGGCGCTCGGCGGTCACTTGGGTCATGCGGGCCAGCAGCGCGCGGTAGCCGCGGCGGTACCAGCCGTCGATGAGGGCCGCGGCCAGGTGAGGCAAGTCGGCGCTGTCGGCGACGGGGCGACCGTGCCGCGGCGAGGCGATCTCGAGCATGACGCTACGGGTGCGGGTGGTCAGTCCTCGATCGGCAAAACGTGCATTGACCAGAACCGGTGTGGCGGGGCTACCTTCGTCGAGCAACGTCACCGCGGTGTTGAACACGTCCTGATGCACGGCACTGAGGAACACCACACTGCTGGCGGGAAGCACAGTGCTGGTGGTGCCTGCGTCACGGTCGGCGCGCGACCCGATCAGCGCCTCGACGACCTGGCGGGCCCGGGCCGGTGGCGCCCACAACAACGCGGTGAGCATGTCCAGCTCCAGGGCCAGGGTGTTGTCGACCTCGGCGGTGTCCTCACCGACAGCGCCGGTGAGGGTGAGGTCATCTGCGGCTGTGACGGTTTCTAGCTCCGGCAGCGGCTCGATCGCGGTGGCCGGCGGCTGCGGCACATCAGGGGGTGCGACCTCGGGGTTCTCGGCCATGACGATCACCTGCTGTCTCCTAGTTGGTATCGGCGGTGTCAGGCGACGTCGCTACGGACGCCGGTGAGGTCGTCGTACGCCCACTGTTCGTTCTGGGCGGCCAGTTCGGCGAGCTCGTCGCCGTAGCGAGGATCACCCTCGGCATAGGCCTGTTCGGACTTCACCCAGTAGGCCACGGCACGCTGTGCGTAGTCGGTGGAAGGCATTGGTCTCGTGGTCCTTTCGGGTCAGGCGGCCGCAGCGCCGAGCGCCTTGATGTGGTCGGGTCGGAAACCCGACCAGTGCTTGTCGCCGGCCACCACGACGGGGGCTTGCAGGTAGCCCAAGCTCATCACGTAGTCACGGGCCTCGGGGTCCTGCGTGATGTCGACGATCTCGTAGGACAGTCCCGCTCTATCGAGAGCCTTGTAGGTGGCGTTGCACTGCACGCACGCGGGCTTGGTGTAGACGGTGATCGTGGTGTTCTCGCTCATCTTCCAACCTTTCTTTCATCCGCATCGCGAGCGGTGTTTCTTGCTTCCATTGTAGGCTGTATTATGTTGCCGCGCAACCTATTTCGGCTGTTCAACGCCGTTTCGGCGAGTGAGTTTAGGCGCGGTGGGGGCGGTGGCGTTCGATGTCGGTCCAGCGTCCTGGGGTTAGTCCTTCGGCGGCGTCACCGGGTTGGCAGGCGAGTTCGGCTGCGGCGGCGAAGATCTCCCAGAGTTTGGGGCCGGGGTGATGGTGGTGGTCGCGTTCGTGGGCGATGACGGCTTGCTGCCAGCTCATCCATGCTCCAGGGGAACCGTGGCGTTCAGGGGTGAGTAGGGGATTGCTGGCTGCTGCTGCTCGGCGGGCGGCCGCGCCGGCGGCGTGGTGGGTCTTGATGAGGGTGCGTTCGCGGCGGGGGTGGTGCTCGATGAGGGTGTCGAGTGTCCAGGTGAGCAGGTCGACGTCCAGGAGCATCCGGTGGCCCGCGCGGCGGCGGGTGTCTGCTGCGAGGTTCGCAGCGGTCCAGAGAAAGCCGGCTCGGGTGGCGGCGTAGTCGGCGGGCACGGCGGCGGGGGTGTAGATGTTCGGCGCTGTGAGTGTTGCGGTCATGTCGGGTTGCCCTTTCGTGGGTGGGGGAGGTCAGTGGTCGCGGGCTTCGCGCCCCGGCTGGCGGCGCGGTCCTGGCGGTTGGCCTGGCGCTTGGCGGCGCGGATGGTGTGCGGGCTCTGGTGGCTGCGGCTTGCGCGGCTAAACACGTCGCGCTGGGTGCCGTTGCGGGTCTGACGTGCCATCGGGGTTCCTCCCGCGGCCGGGTGGTTTGTTTGACACCTGCCATCTCGTCGCCGGCGGGAGGTCGGTGCAAGGGTGTTCACAGCGAAAAAGTCATCCGGGGCGCAGCCCTGCAAACCCGTAGGGCGGATTAGTTTTTCGCGGCCCTTGTCGCCGGGCCGACCAGAGGTACGAGACTGGAAGGGGGCAACAAACAAACCCCTGCCTGTGCGGCGGCAGCCGCACAGGATTCGAGTCCGGCCCGTGGGCCGGTCCTTTGGGGTCGCCGGGCGCCAGCTCGGCCAACAGGTCTGTTCGGCGTAGCCGATCCGCTGGCCTGGCCGTTACCGTGAGGTATGTCTTCTTCGGTTGAGCGTGCTTTGGCTGATCTGTGGGTGCCGTTGGCGTCTGAGATGCGGGCGGTGGTTGATGGTCGTTCTCGCGCTGCGGCTCCGCGGGTTGATCTGTGGTGGCGGGAGGCCATGCCCGAGGGTGTGGAGGCTCAGATCTTCTGACCTGAGCCTCCTGCCCTGCCAGGCTTAGGCGAAGTCCTCGGGGGTGGGGAAGTGGCCGCGGAACAGTTCGTCGGCGAGTTCGGCGGTCGGGATGATGGTGCGGAGCTCGTCGGGGGAGATGCCTGCCCGGATTGACTGGTCGAGTAGGCGGGCGAAGCTGGGGAGCTCGGTGTCCTCGGCGATGTGGTCGAGGATCACGTTGACCACCGATCCGTTCCCGGCGAAGTAGTAGCAGGCGGCGGCGAGGGTGAGCACGTTCGCACGGTCAGTGTCGCGCAGGGGTCGGGCGAGTTCGGTGAACACGGCGGCGGCGGCGGCCGGATCGTAGGCGGCGGTGCGCACGAAGGCGTCTCGGTAGACCAAGTGGCGGCCGATCATCGCGGCGACCTGGGCGGACAGCTCGCGCGGGATCTCGGTGGGCCAATTCACCATTGCCGATACGACAGCCTTGGCGGCGACGTCGGGCTGTAGCTCGACACCTGTGATGTCGAGGGCGGGTTCGGTGGTGGCGGCGATGCTGGCCCGCAGGTCGGATCGCTGCTCTTGGATGGGCTGTCCGTCCATGACGCGACGGGTTGAGGCGAAGCTGTCGCGGTAGTCGCCGCTGATGCCGGTGTCTCCGGTGATGAGGTCACGGTAGGGTGCGGGCTGGTCACACCGGGTGACTACGGCACGGTGGTCGGTTTCGATGCCGTAGCTGGTGAGTGCATCGCTCATGAGGCGGACGGCGGCGCCGCCGGTCTCGTCGTCTGGGGTGATCGCGATGACTGCGGCGCGTGGGGTGTTGTGGGTGTTGAGGATGTTGGCGAAGTAGTTGGCGAAGTTGGCGTCTGCGGCGGCGATGTCGTGGCGTCCGGTGATGCCGATCTTGAGGCCGCGCTCGTGATCGGAGATACCGATGACTACGAGGGAGTCGGCGGGCACGAATCCGAGCAGGCCGGGGATTGCGGCGATGACGTCGGCGGTGGTGAGGATGCGCTGCATGGGTGTGGGTGTCCCTCCTGTGTCGGCCCTGGCGGGCCGGTGCTTTGCTTGACACCTGCCATCTCTTGCCGGCGGGAGTGCGTGGCAAGGGTGTTCACAGCGAAAAAGTCATCCGGGGCGCAGCCCTGAAACCCGTAGGGCGGATTAGTTTTTCGCGACCCTTGCTGCGCGCGACCAGAGGCGGGAGAATGGAAGGGGTCAGCAAAGCAGACCTGCGAAATACCGTGCGGCGTAGCCGCTCCGATCAGGTGACAGCGCAGCTGGCAGTCGATGACGGCGGATGCCGGCACCTCACACGAGACCGACCGTTGACGGCCAGCTCGACGGGACCACACCGGACGCACGTGGCAGTCGGGGATCTCAATGCGGGAACGCAAGTGCGCTCCCGGGTATCGGAGGGCCTTGTCCCGTTGAATCGATGTATGTCAATATTGACGGGTGTCGAATAAGAACTTGCTTCTCTTGCCAGGCCGCGGCCTGAGTGGTGACGAGACCGGAGCGGTTACCCCGCTGCTGAAGGCGCTCGCGGATCCGGTTCGGCTGCGGTTGCTGTCGGAGGTCGCCGCGCATCCGGGAGGTGAGGCGTGCGTGTGCGACATCTCCGGGCCGTTCGAGCTGTCGCAGCCGACGATCTCGCATCATCTCAAGGTGCTGCGTCAGGCGGGTCTGGTGACGAGCGAACGCCGCGCGACCTGGGTGTACTACCGTGTGAACACCGAAGCACTGCAACAACTGTCGGTCCTGCTGGGCGATCTCGCCATGGTTGTGGGGGAAACTCGTTCGTGCGAGGCCGACCAGTGACCACCACCGACACCGCG
This sequence comes from Gordonia sp. ABKF26, assembly GCF_041103195.1. Lineage (NCBI taxonomy): Bacteria > Bacillati > Actinomycetota > Actinomycetes > Mycobacteriales > Gordoniaceae > Gordonia > Gordonia sp. ABKF26. The sequence continues at coordinate 3,120,614 of NZ_JBGCVZ010000003.1, read as the reverse complement.
GTCGCGGCGAAGTTGTCGATGCTCGACCGGTTCCTGCCGGTGTGGATCGGCGCAGCAATGGTCGCGGGCCTGATGCTGGGCCGCACCGTTCCCGGCCTGGGTGACGCCCTGGCGGCCGTGGAGATCGACGGCATCTCGCTGCCAATCGCTCTCGGACTGCTGATCATGATGTATCCGGTGCTGGCCAAGGTGCGCTACGACCGACTCGACTCGGTCACTGGCGATCGTCGCCTGCTCCTGGGATCGCTCCTGCTGAACTGGATCGTCGGACCCGCGTTGATGTTCGCGCTGGCCTGGCTTCTGCTCCCGGACCTACCGGAATACCGGACCGGACTGATCATCGTCGGTCTGGCGCGCTGTATCGCGATGGTCATCATCTGGAACGACCTGGCGTGCGGCGACCGCGAGGCGGCTGCCGTCCTCGTCGCACTGAACTCGGTGTTCCAGGTGATCATGTTCGCCGTGCTGGGCTGGTTCTACCTTTCGGTGCTACCCGGATGGCTCGGCCTGGAACAGACGACCATCGACACCTCGCCGTGGCAGATCGCGAAGTCGGTGCTGATCTTCCTCGGAATCCCGTTGATCGCCGGCTATCTCACCCGCCGCATCGGCGAACGGGCCAGAGGCCGCGAATGGTACGAATCCTCGTTCCTCCCGCGATTGGGGCCGTGGGCCCTCTACGGTCTGCTGTTCACCATCGTCATCCTGTTCGCCTTGCAGGGGGAGCAGATCACCTCTCACCCGTGGGACGTCGTGCGGATCGCGCTGCCGCTGCTGATCTACTTCGCGGTGATGTGGGGTGGCGGATTCGTCCTCGGCGCCGCGATGGGGCTGGGTTACGCACGGACCACCACGCTGGCGTTCACCGCCGCCGGCAACAACTTCGAACTCGCCATCGCCGTCGCGATCGCGACCTATGGTGCGACCTCCGGCCAGGCTCTCGCCGGGGTCATCGGGCCACTGATCGAGGTCCCGGTTCTCGTCGCCCTCGTCTATGTGTCCCTGGCATTGCGGAAACGCTTCACAACTCCCACTGCTTCTAGCCTAGATGTGTCGAAGGAGCCTGCTCGCGATGTCTGAGAATGCGTTGGACGAACACCTACGTCGCGGTGAACACCGCGAGCAGCCCGAACTGTTGATGCCTCATACCGTGTTGGCCCGTACCGCCGCCGACTTGGCCGCCAAGTACGAAGGGGTGGTGTCTCGCCAGACGGTAGAACGCTGTGTCTTCGAGTCCTACACCGTGTTACGGCGTACCTCCCGGGTGCATACGCATCTGACGACCTTGGCGGGCCGGTTCGCGGCTGATCGGTTACGCGCCCTCGCCCAGGCTGAGGGCGCGGTGCCCAAGGATGTGCCCGAGGTTCTCTTCATCTGCGTGCAGAACGCCGGCCGCTCGCAGATGGCCGCAGGATTGTTGACCCATCACGCCGCTGGGCGGGTACACGTGCGCTCAGCCGGGTCAACACCCGCGCACTCGATCAACCCGACCGTCGTCGAAGCAATGAGCGAGATCGGCGTCGACTTGGGTACGCAGTACCCCAAACCGCTAACCGACGATGTGGTCGCCGCCGCCGACGTGGTCGTAGCGATGGGTTGCGGCGACGCGTGTCCGATCTATCCCGGTAAGCGGTATCTCGACCGGACGGTCTCCGATCCTGAAGGCCGTCCACTAGGCGAGGTTCGCGCCATCCGCGATGACCTTGATGCCCGGGTTCGCGAGCTCCTTGCCGAGCTCACGGCCGACCGTGTGTGACTTTCCGAGCTTTCCTCCACAGCTGAAAGGGCCTGTGTTTCATGTCTTCCTCTCGACCTAGCGTGCTGTTCGTGTGCGTCCACAATGCTGGCCGCTCACAGATGGCCGCGGGGTTCCTCACCGCTCTGAGCCAGGGCAGTGTCGAGGTCCGCTCCGCCGGATCTGCTCCCGCCGACTCAATCAATCCCGCCGCTGTCGCGGCGATGGCCGAAGTCGGTATCGACATCTCCGCGCAGTCACCGAAGATCCTCACCCCCGACACGGTCGAATCCTCCGACGTGGTGATCACCATGGGCTGTGGCGATGCATGTCCAGTATTCCCCGGCGTCAGGTACCGCGACTGGGCCCTCGACGACCCAGCCGGCCAAGGCATTGACGCGGTCCGCCCGATCCGCGATCAGATCCGCGGACTCGTCGAGGACCTCCTCGACGAACTCGTACCCGCCGACCAGCAGGTCGGCCGGTGAGCACGACACCGCAGGTGCTGTTCGTGTGCGTGTCCAATCGCGGCAAATCGGTGATGGCCGAACATCTCACACCGACAGTCACCGCCCGGATCACCCCATCCTCGGCCGGCACCAGCGCGAAGATCGGCGGCCAGGTCAACGACCTGTCCGCCCAGGTGCTCGCCGAAGTCGGCGCCACCGTGGACGGACATCAGCCGCGCCAACTCACCGACGAACTGATGCAAACTGCAGATCTCGTCGTGGTGGTCGGCACCGCCGACGTCACCCCACCCGACGGCGTCGCCCTCGAGGTGTGGAACACCGACGAACCCTCCGAACGGGGCATCGACGGCATCGAACGGATGCGGTTGATCCGCGACGACATCACCGCGCGGATCCGCGCCCTCGCCGACCGCATCGCGCGGTAGGCGGGAGCGCGGGCTGAACGTCGGGCTCAGCAGCAGGCCGTGCGCGCTTCGGCCGGTTCGGCGGCGCTGCCACCGCAGCACACCGAACCCTGCTCGGCGTCGTCGGCGGCGGCGTTCTGTTCCAACAGTTTCGGGCTGGTGCCGAAGGTGTCGGAGTCGGCGAGCACGGTGTAGACCTCCCACTTCTCGTTCGCCGGGCCGGTCACCCAGACCTTGTCCTGGGTTGCGAAACAACAGGTGGAGTTGATCTCCTCCTGCGTGAACAGGCCCTCCCCGGACAGCCTGGCGATCTCGGCGTGCACCTTCTCGCTCGATTCGACCTCGACGCCGAGGTGGTTGATCGTGCCGCCCTGGCCGGGGTTCTCTAGCAGCACCAGTTTCAGCGGCGGCTCGACGACCGCGAAATTGGCGTATCCCGGCTTGCGTTTGGCCGGGGTGGTGTTGAACAGCTTGGAGTAGAACTCGATCGCGGTATCGAGATCATCGACGTTGAGCGCCAACTGCATACGGGACATGACCATCACCTTCACCTGTGAGACATATATCGAACTGTGGTCACTCTGCAGCGTGCCCACCTTTTCGACATATGTCAAGTAGGGGCGTACGATCTGGTCATGCCGAAGCCCTTGCCGATGGTCGACATCAGCGCCCCGATCTGCTGCGCACCGGTATCGGCGGCACCGCTCGATGACGACACCGCGCTGCAGATCGCGTTGCGGCTCAAGGCGCTTGCCGATCCCGTTCGGATCAAGCTCGTCTCAATCCTGCTTACCGACACCGGTGACGGGACCTGCACCTGCGACCTCGCGACCGCGGTCGGCCTCACCGAAGCCACCACCAGTCACCACCTGGGGCAGCTCCGCAAAGCCGGCATGGTCACCCCCGAGCGCCGCGGCATGAACGTCTACTACCGAGCGCAACCGGACTCGTTGGAAGCACTACGCAACGTTCTCAGCGCTACGACGGGTTGCTGTTGAACGGCGACGGCACGAACTGAGCGAGCCTTATCCGGGTGTCCTTTTGGCAGGCCAACTCCGGTGTCTTTCAGCAGGTCAGCGAGCATGGCGAGCAATCCAGCTCGGCTGGTGGCGGGCAGATCGGATCGGTGATCACGGCGTGGCCGGCGCCAGCGAGGGCGGTGATGCGGGCGGCGACGCTGACCGCGTGCCCGAACAGGTCTCCGTCGCGGACGACTGCGCTGCCGTAGTGGATCGATCCCGGCGCGTAGGGCGATGAATCCGTCTTGACCGGCGGCCGCGGCCGCGGGGGCGGTGATCGTGGCGAGGATCACTTGGGGGGCGTCGGCGGTGAGCATCACCGCATCGCCGATGGCCTTGACCAGCCGCGTGCCCGGTCGTAGAGCCTGCCTGCCAGGTCTGAGAGGCCAACCGTATGGCCAGTTCTGCGGCTTCCTGGTCGCCGCAGAACTCGGTGAACACGCTGTATCCGGCGAGGTCGACGAACGCCACCGCGGCGTCACGCTGCTCGAGCTCGGCGAGCTCGTCCGAGGGAGGGCCATGGTGATGCCCGTGCAGTGGTGGCGTGGTCATCGGTCACCGGCACGGCGGGCACGGAACCGGGCGAGCGCAGGGTTCTCGCGGACCGTGATGTCGGTCAGAGGCAAAGACGTCAGGCGCAGGCGGAGTTCGCCACGGGGGATGAACCGGTGCGGTGCCCCTTCGAGGTTGTGCAGCAGCCGCGCCGGTGCGCTGCCGAGCAGGTCGTAGCCGACCAGCATTCCGCCGGGCGCGAGCACTCGGGCGGCCTCGGCGAGTGCGCGTTCCCAGTCGATGACGTGGTGCAACATGATGAACGAGACGACGGTGTCGAAGCTTCCGTCCTCGAACGGCAGGGCTGTGGCGTCGGCGACCTGGGCGTGAGCGCGGGCCCCGAAACCCTGCAGCCGATCGCTGGCGGCGGCGACCATGACCGGGTCGAAGTCGGTGACGGTCACATCCACGAGTTCGTCGGGGTTGGTGGTGAGGATCTGTTCGGTCATCGCGCCGGCGCCGCCACCGATTTCAAGGACCCGGCCTCGGGGATGGATGCCTTGCAGCGCCCACGGGAGTACCCACCTGCCGGTGGCCGCCTGCCACGGTGCGCTGCGGCAGAACAGAGACTCGATCGTCGACATCGACGGCATACCAACAGCTCCCACCATCTCGCCCGGCCGCGCCTGCTGCCACTTCTTCGTGATGATTCGATTACAGCACACAATGCCGCTATCATCGTCATATGACGATGAATGAGTGCTCGGTGGCGACTAGGGCGGACCTCGATCCCGCGGTGGCGTTGTTCCACAGCCTCTCCGATGGGACCCGTCTGGCAATCGCAACCCGCCTCGCGCACGGTGGCGAGGCCCGGGTGGCGGATCTGATGGCGGAGCTGGGGTTGGCGCAATCGACGGTCTCCGCGCACGTGGCGTGCTTACGGGACTGTGGGCTCGTCGAAGGCCGCCCGCAGGGGCGGCAGGTGTTCTACAGCCTGGCCCGACCGGAGCTGATGGACGTGCTCGCCGCCGCCGAAACCCTCCTGGCAGCGACCGGAAACGCGGTTGTGTTGTGCCCGAACTACGGCACCGAAGCCACCACCTCCTGCTGCACAACGGGCGACACGAAGGCGGGGGTGCGGCGATGAGCGACGCATGCGGATGCGGGCACGACGAACCGGCCAGTGAGGACGAGCAGGCTCCGGAGCACTGGTGGCAGGTGCGGGAGCTGCAGGCTGCCGCCGCGGCCGCGGTGTTCCTGCTCGCCGCGTACATCACCAGCTGGTCCGGCGGCCCCGAACCGGTCGCGCTCGCCCTGGAGTGGGTGGCGCTGCTGATCGGGGCGTGGACATTCGTCCCCTCGACCCTGAGCCGGTTGGCGAAGGGCAAAATTGGCGTCGGCACCCTGATGACGATTGCTGCGGTCGGCGCGGTGATCCTCGGCGAGGTCGGCGAAGCCGCGATGCTCGCTGTGCTGTTCTCCATCAGCGAAGGCCTTGAGGAGTACGCCGTCGCCCGCACCCGCCGCGGGCTGCGGGCGCTACTAAATCTGGTCCCGGACTCCGCGACCGTGCTCCGCGACGGCACCCCGGTCACCGTCTCCCCGGCGGAATTGGCCGTCGGGGACCAGATGTTGGTCAAACCCGGCGAGCGGATCGCCACCGACGGCACCATCACCGAAGGCCGCACCGCACTGGATGTTTCGGCGATCACCGGCGAATCCGTGCCTGTCGAAGCCGGACCCGGCACGCAGGTCTACGCCGGGTCGATCAACAGCACCGGCGCCCTGAGCGTGCATGTCACCAGCACGGCGGAGAACAACTCGCTGGCCAAGATCGTGCAGATCGTCGAGGCCGAACAGTCCCGCAAGGGCGACGCGCAACGCCTCGCCGACCGGATCGCCAAGCCCCTGGTACCGGCGATCATGATCTTCGCCGCCGCCATTGCGATCCTCGGCTCCCTGCTCGGTGACCCGGCCACGTGGATCGAACGGGCCCTGGTCGTGCTCGTCGCCGCGTCGCCGTGTGCGCTGGCGATCTCTGTGCCGGTGACCGTGGTCGCGGCGATCGGCGCCGCCAGCAAGATCGGCGTCCTGGTCAAAGGAGGTGCCGCCCTCGAAGCCCTCGGCCGGGTCCGCACCGTCGCCCTCGACAAGACCGGCACTCTGACCGCGAACCGGCCCACCGTCGTCGACATCGCCACCACCCCCACCGACACCGCTGCTCCTAGCACCGGGAGCAGCCTGGGCGACCGCACTCCGGGCCAGGAGCGGGTGCTCGCCGTCGCCGCGGCGCTGGAAGCGCACAGCGAACACCCGCTCGCCCGCGCGATCCTCGCCGCCCACGGCGAGACCACCGCCGCGCGCGATGTGCAGGCTGTTCCCGGGGCCGGCCTGACCGGCCTCGTCGACGGACGGCCCGCGCGGCTGGGCCGTCCCGACTGGATCGAGCCCGGCCCGCTCGATGAGCGGGTCGCGGCCATGCAGGCCGACGGCGCCACCGCCGTCCTGATCGAACACGACGGTCAGGTCATCGGCGCGGTCGCCGTCCGTGACGAGCTTCGCCCCGAAGCCGGCGCGGTAATCGAGCACCTGCACCGCATCGGCGCCACGGTCGCGATGCTCACCGGCGACAACACCGCCACCGCCAACGCGCTGGCGAAGATCGCCGGCATCGACGACGTACACGCCGACCTCCGCCCCGAAGACAAGGCCCGCATCATCGGCGACCTCCGAACGAACTCGTTCACCGCGATGGTCGGCGACGGCATCAACGACGCTCCCGCCCTGGCCACCGCCGACCTCGGCATCGCCATGGGCGCAATGGGATCGGACGTAGCGATCGAAACCGCCGACGTCGCCCTCATGGGCGAAGACCTCCGCACCCTCCCGCAGGCACTCGATCACGCCCGCCGCGCCCGGAAGATCATGCTGCAGAACGTCGGCCTGTCCCTCGCCCTGATCGCGATCCTCATCCCTCTCGCGCTGTTCGGGATACTCGGCCTCGCCGCCGTCGTCGCCGTCCACGAACTCGCCGAGATCGTCGTCATCGCCAACGGAGTCCGCGCCGGCCGGGTCAAAGCGCTAGCCCGGGCGAGGACCGGAACTGGCCAGCGGACTCCGTCCGTAGTGACGGTCGGGCAGTGATCACCGCGGTTCCGGTGGCGCACCGCCGCGTACGCCTCACACGGCGGTGCGGGCTGCTGGCCGTCGCTGTCGGACTCGCGGCCACCGATCTGGCCGTCAAGGCATGGGCCACAAGCGCGCTCGCGGACGGCGCAGTCATCGGAACGGGGCCGGTGCAGCTGCGGCTGGCATTCAATCCGGGCGCGGCGTTTTCGATCGCCGCCGATGCCCCGGCATGGGTGCTGCCCACAGTCACCGGAATCATCACCTTCATCGTCGCGGTCACCTCCTGGCGGATGGCGCCAGGCACCGGGCACCTCGGGCGGCTGGGGTTAGCAGCGATCCTCGGCGGGGCAAGCGCCAATCTCATCGATCGGTTCCCCGACGGAGTGGTCACTGACTATCTCCACACCGGTTGGTGGCCAACGTTCAACCTCGCTGACACATTCATCGTCGGCGGCGCTGCCATCTTGATCACCCTCACCGCATTCAGGAGTCCCGACGAACGAGCGCAGCATTCACCCGAGCGCTGACCCCCCCCCGATCCGGCGCAGGGCCCGGCTGGCCGCGCTGGTCACTGCCCGGCTCACCGTCTGCCCGGAGTCTCGATGGTCCGCTCCCAGAGGAAACGCCAGAGACTCCTCGCTGCCGGATACAGAATCTGATCCGCTTGTAGCGCGCACCCATGAAGACTGAGAACAGACATCAGGTTCATACATTCCGGGCGCTACCCCGAAGGCACCCCCCGGCCTGATGAGACCGATCCTCATTCCCGCCGACATCGCCTCTACGTTGAACGTATGACCAGACCAACCAAGTTCGCGTGGGCGTTCTTCGTAACCATTATCGTCGGTATCGGAGTCGCCGTCCTCGTCGATCAGGACACTTCCACACCCGCCCCGTCCGATACCGCCGCGGTGTCTGATCTGGTGGCCCGGCCCGACAGTCATCGGCTGACGTCGCCTGCGCAGAGCCGGGCGCAATTCGTCGAGTTCCTGGACTTCGAGTGCGAAGCCTGCGGAGCCATCTACCCGGTCATCGAGGATCTGCGGCGAACCTACGGCGACCGCGTTACGTTCGTCGTCCGCTACTTTCCGATGCCCGGACACTTCAACGCCGAACGTGCTGCTCGCGCGGTCGAAGCCGCCGCCCAGCAGGGGCGGTTCGAGCAGATGTACCAGCGCATGTTCACCACCCAAACCCATTGGGGCGAACAGCAAGTCCCCGCTGACGACCTGTTCCGTAGCTTCGCCGTCGACCTCGATCTCGATATGGCGGCCTTCGACACGGTCTACAACAGCCCGGCCACGCTCGAACGGATCCGCGCCGACGTCGCTGACGGTCTGGCTCTCGGGGTCCAAGGCACCCCCACATTCTTCCTCGACGAGAATCGGCTACAACCGAACACGATCGACGACCTCACCGCGGCGGTGCGTGCAGCGGCGTCTGAATGATCTCAGGGGCTAGGCGGCAGCCTCCGCGATGGGCGGGCCGGCGCCCCTCGGAGTCCATTCTCGGCCATCACGGATGAGTGCCCACACAACATCAATCAACCGTCTGGCCAGCGAGATGAGCGCATGCACGTGAGAGCGGTTCTCGCGTCGTTTGCGCTGGTAGAACTCCCGTGATGGTCCGTCGCGTTGCGAGCTGTTGAGTGCGGCCATGTAGAACACCTTCCGCAGACCCCGGTGGTAGCGCTGCGGTCTACGCAATGTGCCCCGCCGGTTACCTGAATCATGCGGGACGGGAGCAAGACCGGCGTAGGCAGCCAGTTTGGCAGCCGAGCCGAACGACGTGAGGTCGCCACCAGTGAACGCGATGAGTTCGGCACCACTTCGGGTGCCGATACCGGGTACGGATTCAAGAATCCGGGCGTGGCGGTCTCGGCGGAACACCTCGGCGATCTGTTTATCCAGGTAGGTGATCTGGCGAGTGAGCGCCATCAGCGAGGTAGCCGCCTGCTGCACCAGCAATGCCGTGGTCGCCTCACCAGGCAGAGCGACGGTCTGCGCGGCCGCGGCGGCACGCGCCTTGCTGATCATCTTCGGGATGGTCGGCCGGCGGACTCCTTGACCGCGTAGGTGGTCGTAAATCTCCTCGTCGGAGACCCCATCAATCGCCGACGGTGTGGTGAAGCGGGTGACGAACGCCAAACCAGTCAACGTCGAGTAGTCGAAGCACCGTTCGAGACCGGGGAAGATGCGGGTCAGCAGGCCGCGCAGTCGATTGATGCCTCGTGTGCGTTCGGTGACCAAGTCGCGGCGATGCCCGGTCAACAGGTCGAGTTCGATCGCGACGTCATCAGGGACCGCGACCGTCGCGAGATCACCACGCAGGCGCGCGGTCTGGGCGATCACCACCGCGTCGCGGGCGTCGGTTTTGCCTTCGCCGGCGAAAGCGCCGGTCATGCTGTGCACAACGCGACCAGGTACATAGCGAATGTGTTGGCCGCGGCGGGACAACACCCCTCGGAGGAGGGCCGATTCCGGCGCGGTCATGTCGATCGCCCACACCACCGATTCGACACGGCACGCCTGGTCCACAATCGCTTCGATGGCCGCCTGATCGTTCGGTACCCGACGTGACCACAGCACCGTCCCCGCGTCGTCCACAGCGGCGGCGTGGTGTGCGTGACGGCCGACATCGATTCCTACCCAGATTGTTTCGACCACATGAACCTCTCTGCTCGAACCTGTTGACCTCGTCAGGGGTTGTTTCGCCGGCGCACCTTTACACAGCGACAAGTTCGCGAACACTTCTCAATCAGCGGCCGAAACGACCCGTCACGGTCCGGGGTGGCCTTCCACGCCGAGCCACCGAGGGCACACAGGTGATTGTCGAGCCACGCCCCGAACCGCGGACGAGCGTCCGAGGCGACCGCCCCGGACGTACTCCAACGTAAAGGTGATTGTGCGGGAGCGACGCGGGCCGCGGTAGGGCTCGGTGTCGCGGCAGCACAACGTCGTCTTTGAAAGTGGGCGCATCTCGTGGCGCTCACGCCCTCGTGGTGGGTGCGGCGGCGGATGCCGAGTCGATCAGTACTGACGTAGAAGCCACGGCGGGTGGCCTCGAAGCTCAGTGCGGATACCTGGCCTACCCAGACTCCGATGAGATCGTGACACCGGACGGCAAAGGTCGCTTTAATTCGTTTCAGAATGGCTCATTTACCCCACAACTGGCGCACATCCTGTCAACGAACCTATTATGGACATTTGGGCGGATGCTGGATATGAAGCCGGAAAGTGGGGTTAGCCCATCGCCGCACCGGTCATCGACCGCATCAACAACAAGGTCTTTAGGGTCCTCTCCGAAATGCTCGGCCATCAGAGGTAGCGCGGTGGATCGACCGTAGGGTCGTCGTCGATGGTGTCGACGTGCGGGTCGGCGAGAATGTTGGTAACCGCAAGGGAGCTGGCACCGAAGGTGGCGAAGTGCGGGTTGACGTCTCTGACGACACTCCGTGCACGGTCCGCCGGCCAAACGAACGCCGGGATCGGCCAAGAAGACCCGAACGGCCCGCGGCGTGGTTGTCGTCCCACGCGGCCAGATCAGCCTCGCCTCGCACAGGTAGTACCGACGGACGCTATGCCGCCGCTGCTCGTTATTGATGTTGATCCTCACGGCACCGGTTCGCCCGCACAGGGTCTCGACATGACTGACCAACGGCCCTCGTGAATTAACCCCTGGCTCAGTGGGTGACCGGTAGTAGCACTCGTCGCGAGTGGTGGTGTGCTGCATTCGAGCGAAGTTCTGTACACCGCGAGAAGCGCCTGAGACAGTGAGCGGGTGAGCCCGTCGTGAACTCGCCCCGGCCGTGCATGGTCGGAAGAACGTGCTGAGCGTCGACGAACTCCAGCCAGGCGGGGGCGCCTAGGTGTCTGCGTTGCCGTTCTTCCATTGTGGCCACGGGATGTTCCAATCGCCGAGTCCATCAACTCCCGGCAGTGTGTCGGCGTTGGTGTTCTTGACCGTGACGGGGTCACCGCGCAGGGTGTTCTTCACGAGCCATTCCGCGTCAGTGGGACTCAGGTTTGGGCAACCGTTGCTGACGTTGCTGCTGCCTTGCGCCGACATCGACCACGGTGCGCCGTGCATGTAAATGCCGCTGTAGGACATTTGCACCGCCCATTGAACGGGTGTGCGGTATCCCGCTGCGGACTCGACAGGCACTCCGTAGGTGGACGAGTCCATGATGATGTGCTCGACGCGATCTCCGATCATGTAGATACCGCGGGGCGTCGGAGTGCTGTCTTTGCCGAACGAGGTCGGCATCGTGCGGATGACCTTGCCGTCTCGTTTGACGACTATCGTTTTGGTGTTGTCGTCGGCAACGATTTCCTGAGCTCGGCCAATCGTGAAGTCGTAGGACAAGTTCTCGTCGCCGTAGAGCCCGTCGCCGAGGTCGACTCCGTAAATGTTGACGGCGACACTGACTTTGGTGCCCGGCGTCCAGAAGCGTTCGGGCCTCCACCGGACTTCGGAGTCGCTGATCCAATAGAACGCACCCCGCATCTGGGGGTCAGACGACACGGTGATCGCCGCCTGTGCCTTCTTTCGGTCGGGGATGGGATCGGCGAACCGCACCCCGACTGTGTGGGCGATCCCGACGGTTTTCTCGCCGAGGATGGCAGCGCTGGTCAGTGACTCCGGTGAGGTCGTGGTGAAGCGCTGCGAGACGACCGATCGACCGCCCACGCCCACGGCCTCGGCTTGAACGGAATACCGCTTCGAATATCCCAGGGGTTGGGTGCTTGTCCACGTTGAGCCGTCCTCGCTCAGTGAGCCCGCCAAGGGACGGCCGCTGGCTGTGGGGATACGGACGTTTGTCAACGCGCCGCGGCTGGCCGTGACAACAATAGGAAGCCCAGGTTCGACAACCGCGTTGGGCGCGAGTCGACCGCCACCTTCGGTGGCCACAGCAATGGAAGGCTGTGCGATGTCGGCGAAGCTGTCAACGGCCTGAATCTCGTTGCTGTAGGCGGCGCCTCCGGTTGAGCTGCACGAGGTCAATAACATCACCACAGCCGTCAGGGCTGCGAGCATCAGCAGTCGCGGAATACCTGCCCGGACCGACCCGCGGCATCCACGAGCGCTCGAGCACTGCGGCTGCGCACCGTAAGCCGCCAAGAGATCACGTGGCTCTTCGATAGCTCGAGTCCTTCTTACGCGGCCCATCGATTGTGGCGAACCCTCTCACTCGGCGCCTGGACTAGGTTTACTATCCACGATAGTAGTTGAATGCTGTGCGCTCCTCTACCCGCTGCACAGCGCGAGAGAAGGTTCGAAACGTCTTCGTGGTGGGCGACCGCCGAGCGGTCACGTCGACCTCATTATTGCCGTGTGGCGACACCCCACAGGTAGTCCCCGCCGATGCGTGTTCGCCACCGCTCGCCGACGTCGAGGCCGTGGTGCGACAACTCTCGCGACACCTGCGGGACCACTCGTCCTCATACCTCCCGCGCGCCGATAAGGCGGGTCGTCCGACGACGTAGACTCCCCGGGTTCTCAACCACGGTGCAGGATCGAGTTTGGGTCCATCTTGCTGCCACACCTTGTAGTGCAGGTGTGGGCCGGTGGAGTAGCCGCGGTTTCCTACCGTTGCGATCTGCGCGCCGGCCAGGACTCGCTGCCAGACGCTCACCAGTGTCTCGCTGATGTGCCCATACACGCCGATCGTGCCGTCGTCTTGCAGCACTCGCATCCACAGCCCGAAGCCGGCGGCCTTCGATAACCGTCCCCGCCCAAGGCGATCTTTGAGGTCGCGGGTTCGGTGTGCTCACGCAGCTGTGACACGCGCAGCAAGTTCGTGGGGTAGTCGGGGCTGCTCGTCTCATCGATAACGACAGTGACGTCTTCGAAGACGTGGCGTTTCTGGGTGCCGTCAGGTGGTCGAGAGTGACCACCCAGGTCGGCCGGGTGCCACCGTCTGTCAGATCCTGCTCGTGGAGTGGGTGGAGTGGACGTGATCAAAAGCGCGTCCGGATCTGAGTCGCCTCCTTCCTTCGTTGCTCCACACGAGTCCGTTAGCTGAGCGTGTAGAGCAATTGTTCGTTTGCGGCGTATGCATTTTCGGCGTTTCTGGCGACCAGCGCGTTGACACTATTGATGGTGCTGCGTTGTTCCCAGTGTGTGCCGTCTGGGCTGCGCCAGACGGTGTCGGCGGTGTCGATGCCCCAGAGCGTGCCATCGGGTGCGGCCGCCAGGAGAGCTAGGGCCGGCGCATCGGGAACGGTTGTGAAGGTCTGGGCGTCGTCGGTGCTGTGTTGCAGGCCATCTGGGGTAGTCGCCCATACGCCGCGGTCGGTGATCGCGAGTGCTGCTGCGGCCAGGGGCGCGCCGGGGGTCCAGCTTCTCCCGTCATCGGTCGATACGAGCAGGCCGTTGATTCCGTCGAAGCCTACGAGTAGTTGTCCGTTGGTGGCGAGCGCGTGGAAGTCGATGTCGCCGGCCACCGATCTCGGTGTCCATGTCTGCCCGCCATCTTCGCTGGCGACGAGTCCCAGCGGGTTGGGTGCCGAGCTCCGCGGGCCGGGATGGCCGGAGGCGAAGATCCGATCAGAGCCGGTTACCCCGGCCAGTCCCATGAAGTCGTCGTCGGAGACGCCGACCCGGCTGGTGGTTCCATCTGCGGTGAGGGCGATTACGCCGGTGTGAGTTCCGGCGAGGATAGTGCCGTCGGCGCGGATGTGCAGGGCGTGGAGGTGGTCGAGTTCTGGGGTCAGTGTTGCGCTCTCTGCTGAGGTTGCCGACGGTGGTGGGGATGTGGGTTGTTCCCGGGTGGAGCAGCCGGTTAGCACAATCAGCGTGGCGATGACTGCGAGGACGACCGCAGCGGTGCGGTTGGACGGGTTTGAGGCAGGCAAGCGGCTAGGACTTTCGTGTGGGTAGGACTGAGTTCGGGCGTGGGTGGTGTGGTGATCGGGGTGGTGGCGAGACCGGGTAGGAGCCGCCCTAACCCTCTGGGGGTGTCGTGGTCACGACTTCTGGATGGGGGTGGAAGGCTGTGAAGGCTTTTGGCCGCAATGCTTTTGGAGGACGAGGGAGATGAGGACGTTGCCGAGGTGGTGACGTGCCCCGGAGAGGTCGCCGATCGCAGCGAGGTGGCGGACGAGACCGATGTGTGCGGCGAGGTGGCGGCGTCGGTTCGAGGTGACGCTGAGGTGGTGGGCGCGGTGGAAAAACTGGTGGGTCGAGTATGGCGTGGGTGCTCGGTAGACGTCTCGCATGGCATGCAGATACTGACGACGGTGGTCGTCGGGGGGCGAGTGCGTCTCCTTCGGGTTCTCGGTCACGGCGCATTCCTCGGACTGGTACGCGCAGGCCGGGTCAACCCGCGTCAACTAACTACTATAAAACCTAGTAATTGGCGGCGCGGTCGGTGCCTGAGTTGCGGCGTCACCGACGAACTTCTGGGGCATACTGGCTGGTGGTGCAGGTGGTGGGTCGCCGGGAAGGTGTGTTGAGTGTGGGTCTCAGCGAGCTGACGGCGGGGCGTCGAGGATCGAGGCGAACGATGGGTGAGCATCCATGAGTGCAGCGGTGGTGTTAGTTGTTGCCGCGGGTGTGCTGGGCTGGTTGTGGCCTCGATGGATGGTTCGGGTGCAGGGCCGTATCGATGCTCGTTGGGTGTTGGTGGCCTGGCCGGCCGCGCAGGTCGTGTTTGCGATGTTGTGGGTGGGAGCTGTTGTGACGCTGGCGGTTCCCGGCCATTTCGGCATCCATTCGTTGTCCGAGGTGGTGTCGTGTCTGCGGGTGTTGTCACACGGCGCATCCCCGCGGGTGGAGGCGATCTCCGGTGGCGTGCTGGCGGTGGTGACCGGGGCAGCGATTGTCCGAGCGGTGACGATCGCGGTGCGATCGGCGGTGCGGATGCGTGGTGCTCGTGAGGAGTATCTGCAGTCGTTGCGGTTGGTGGGCGCCCGCAGTGAGCGCTATCCCGACGTGTGGTGGCTCGCCGACGGGCGGCCGATGGCGTTTTGTCTGCCGGGTAAGGATGCCGGGATCGCCGCCACGACTGGGTTACAGGCGGCGTTGTCCGGTGAGGAACTCGATGCCGTCGTTGCCCATGAGCGCGCGCACCGGCGGCAACGTCATCACACCGTGGTGTTGGCGGCCCGCGCTCTCGGGCGTGCGTTTCCGCTGATTCCGTTGTTCAGCCGCGCGGGCCGTGAGGTCGCCGGCTTGGTCGAGCAAGCCGCCGATGCCCGCGCCGCCCAGCTGGTGGGTGCGCGGGCGGTCTGCTCGGCGTTGGGAACGTTGGCCCGTTCGGGGCCCGTGGCGGGCCCGGTGGGTGTGTTGTCGATCAGCGATTCGTCGTCCGTGGGGCCGCGGCTGAGCCGCTTGGACTCCGGTCACCGGTGCCGGTCGCGGCGTCATCATGTGGGTGCCGCCGCGGCGGTGGCTGGTGTGGTGGCGGTACCGACCACGCTGGCGGCATCCGGTGTCGTCGCGGCGATGGTGATCGCGATGTGTGTGTAGCCGAGGCAAACCCGGGCGGGTCGGGCCGCTAGGGGTTGTTGAGAAGCTGCTGCATCCTGGCGATTTCACTTTCCTGGTCAGTGACGATCTGGCGTGCCAGCGCGATCGCCTCGGGCGATTGGCCGTCTTGAATCTCGGTCTTGGCCATGGCGATGGCGCCGCGGTGGTGTTCGATCATCTGGGTCAGGAACAGGCGCGACGCCTCGGCGCCTTGCGCGTCGCGTAGCTGCTGCATCTGTTCTGGCGACATCATGCCCATCATCGACGGCATCGGGGAGGTACCCGGTGCCATCGAGGTACCCATGTCCATGTTGTGCCCCTGGCCCTCGAGTGGGGCTCCCCATTGCTTCAGCCACGACTGCATCTGCTCGATCTCGGGCTGCTGAGCGTCTTTGATCTGCTGGGCCAGACTGACGACCTGGGGGTTGATGTTGTCCTTCTCCAACAGGATGTCGCTCATCATGATCGCCTGGGTGTGGTGCGGGATCATCTGCTGGGCGAACGAGATGTCCGCGCTGTTGTGTTCGGCAGTGGCCGCCGCTGAGGATTCGGTACTGGCCGCGCTGGTACCCATCCCCGACATCGAGGAATGATCCTCAGTCGAGGTGTCCGAACACGCGGCCACCACTGTCAGAACAGCCGCTGCGGCAGCAACGACGACACCGGTTCGTGTGGCTCTCATCGATCTCCTCCTCAAGGGTGCTACTTCGCCACCGCCCGGCGGCGCTTCGATAACGATTCTACTAACGCCGATAGTAGTTACTCGCCTGTCCGGTGCCGGGAAAACGGGCTGTGAACTGCGCAAACAACGCCGCTAATGCCCGATTAGTTCGCTTCGTGGCGGGATGTTGTGTGACTGGTGGGGCACAAGTGACTTGTGGTGTGATCTCGCGGGTACACGCATGGCACTAGTGCGTGGGTCTACGACGTCCGTGGGGAAGGTGCGACCGCATGCAGATGGTGTTGACATCGCTACGGGTCAAGGCGGGGCAGCGGTGGGGCCCCAAGGCGCTGGGGGTGGCGGTGGCGGTGTGTGTGGGCGTTGCGCCTGTGATCGCCACCGCACCGGCGGCGGCCTCGACCGATGGACATGTGGCCGGGGAGTTGATCGCGATCGTGCAGGACTCGGTGAAGGCCGCATTGGGTGGTGCTGCAGCGGCGAGTTTGGGGGAGCCGATCACGCAGGCGGCGTCCTGCCTGGGCGCTCAGGCCCAGTCGGGCAGTGTCGGCGATGCGGGCAGTGTGGCCGCGCTGCAGTGCTTCGGAACGTTTTCGCGCATCGATCCGATAGACGGGTTCCGGATCATCGACGCGTTACCGCTGGCCCGGCTGGTGGCCACCCTGATCGCCGCGATCGTGCCGCACGATCCGAACGAGCCGCATGGCCCCCAACCGCAGGAACCCGGAACGCCGACGCCGCTGCTGCCCGGTAGTGGCGGCGCGGTGGCGCCGACTGCGGGTGAGATCACGTCCACCTTCGGTGACGGACGGGGCCATCAGGGCATTGATATCGGTAATGATCTGGGTGCGCCGATTGTCGCTGTGGCTGACGGGGAAGTCATCACCTCCGGACCCGCTGAGGGGTTCGGGTTGTGGATGCGGATCCGCCACGATGACGGCACGATCACCACCTACGGCCACAACGACGAGAATCTGCTCGAGCAGGGCGCGCGAGTACGGATGGGGCAATCGATCGCCACGGTGGGCAACCGTGGGGTGTCGACCGGCCCGCATCTGCATTTCGAGGTTCTCGATCCGACGGGAGTCAACGTTGATCCGGCACAGTGGCTGGCCGATCGTGGGGTGGTTCTGGCGATGGCCGCTGATGCCGACGCCCCCGCGCCGGGGCCGGTGGTGCCCCAGTGGGTCGGCGAACGACGCCTGTGACGAGCCAGCGCGGTGTGGTGGGTCAGGAACGAACGAGGCGAGCGATGGCCGCCGAGGCTTCAGCGATCTTCTCCTGTGCCTCGTCGCCGCCGGAGTGGGCGGCATCGAGCACGCAGTGGGTGAGGTGGTCGTCGAGCAAGCCCAGCGCCACCCCCTCCAGTGCCTTGGTCAGCGCCGAGATCTGGGTCAGGATGTCGATGCAGTACTGCTCCTCATCGACCATCCGGTGGATACCTCGGGATTGGCCTTCGATGCGCTTGAGCCGGGCCAGGTATTTGCCCTTGTCGCTGATGTAACCGTGGGAGGAGTGTTCCGGTGCGGAGGAGTTTCCCGGGGCGGAGGCAGTGGTCATGGACTCACCTTCTCAGTGGATCGCGGTCGGTTGTGCTGCAGTGCACGCACTGTACTCGCGCCTGGGTGCAGGTCGAGTCGGCGCAGCAGTTGCGCGTTGAGTGCGACCACGACCGTCGAGGCTGACATCAGGATCGCTCCGACCGACATCGGCAGGACGAACCCGATGGGCGCAAGAATTCCAGCGGCCAGCGGTACCGAGATCAGGTTGTATCCCGCTGCCCACCACAGGTTCTGCTTCATTTTTCGGTAGCTGGCGTCCGACAGCTCGATGACCGACAGCACCGAGCGGGGGTCGTCGCTGGCGAGGATGACCCCGGCCGAGGCGATCGCGACGTCGGTACCGGCCCCGATCGCGATGCCCACATCGGCTTGGGCCAAGGCCGGGGCGTCGTTGACGCCGTCGCCCACCATCGCCACCTTGCGTCCTTCGTGCTGCAACTCAGCCACCTTGCTGGCTTTGTCTTCCGGGCGTACACCGGCGAACACCCGGTCGATACCGAGGTCGTGAGCGACGGTGTGCGCGACCGCTTCAGCGTCGCCGGTGATCATCACGACCTCGACCCCGCGGGCGTGCAGCGCCTCGACGGCTTGGCGGGATTCCCCACGCACCTCGTCAGCGAGTTTGACAGCTCCGATCAGCTCAGTGTCGCGGGTGACATGCAAGATGATTGCGCCGTCGGCGCGCCAGCGATCAGCGATGGCCAGTTCCTGATGGCCCTGTTCCTCGAGCATGCGGGGCCCGCCCACCCGCACCGTGGCACCCTCGACGCGAGCGGTCACACCAACCGCCGGTGACGAGGTGAAGTCGGTGGCCGCGGGAACCGGCTGGGCGCGGTCGCCGGCCGCTGCGACAATTGCTCGCGCCAGCGGGTGCTCGCTGTCGGCTTCGGCGCTAGCTGCCAGGGTGAGCACGGTGTCCTCATCGACACCGTCGGCGCCCGCGATCTCGATGACGGTGGGCTCACCCTTGGTCAGGGTTCCGGTCTTGTCGAACAGCACCGCATCCACAGTGCGCATGGCCTCAAGTGCCAACCGGTCTTTGACCAGCACGCCGCCGCGGGCGGCGCGTTCTGTGGCAATGGCCACCACCAGAGGGATAGCCAAACCGAGTGCGTGAGGGCACGCGATGACCAGCACGGTGATGGTACGAATCACCGCCTGGTCGGGTTGACCGATGACCGTCCACACGATGGCGGTGATGATCGCTGAGCCGAGCGCGAACCAGAACAGCAGCGCTGCGGCGGAATCGGCCAACCGCTGGGCGCGGGAGGTGGAGTTCTGCGCGTCTGCCACCAGGCGCTGAATCCCGGCCAGCGCCGTGTCGTCGCCGGTGGCGGTGATCTGGACCCGCAGCCCCGAGTCGGTGGCCACCGTGCCGGCCACCACCTGATCGCCGATGCCGCGGCGCACCGTGCGCGATTCTCCGGTGACCATGGATTCATCGAGCTCGGCCGAGCCGTCCACGACGCGACCGTCGGCCGGGACGCTGGCCCCGGGGCGCACGATCACCACATCTCCGACCTGCAGCTCACTGGGAGCAACGGTGGTGATGTGGTCGCCCTCGACGCGTTCGGCCTCATCGGGCAGCAGCGCGGCCAGCGAGTCCAGGGCCGAAGTTGTCTGGGCCAACGACCGCATCTCGATCCAATGCCCCAACAGCATGATCACGATGAGCAGGGCCAGTTCCCACCAGAAGTCCAGTTCATGGTGCAACACACCGATGCTCGCACCCCAGGACGCCACGAAGGCCACCGTGATCGCCAAGGCGATCAACAGCATCATTCCCGGTGCGCGCGACCGCAGTTCTGCAGAGGCGCCTACCAGGAACGGCCGCCCACCCCAGCAGTACATCACCGTACCCAGCACCGGTGAGACCCACTGCAGCACTTGACTATCGGGTAGGTCGTAGCCGATGAGCATCGCGAACATGGGTGAAAAGGCTACGACCGGCACAGCCAGGGCACCCATGATCCAGAACAGCCGGCGGAACTGCCCGACGTGATCACCATGGCCCGCATGCCCGCCATGCCCAGCGTGATCATGTTCGGCGTGATCATGGTCTGCGCGGGCGCGCTCAGCATGGTGATCGTGGTGGTTGTGTGACGCTGCGGCGAGTTGGCCGTGGTGGCGTTCGTCGGCGGCGTCGTGACCGGCGTGCTCAGGGGAAGAGTGCTCGGAGGAGGAGTGCTCGTTCATACCGTCACCTTATACCCCTGGGGGGTATACGTCGAGGGGGTGGTGGATGGAGTTGTGGTCGATGAGTGGGGCGGGCTGGTGAAGGCGCGTAACCGCAGGCTGTTGCTGACGACGAACACGCTGGACAACGCCATGGCGGCGCCAGCCAGCATGGGGTTGAGCAGTCCCAGCGCGGCCAGCGGTATCGCGGCGATGTTGTAGGCGAATGCCCAGAACAGGTTCATTTTGATCGTTTTCAGAGTGCTGCGTGCCAAGGCGATCGCGTCGGCGGCAGCGTTGAGGTCGCCGCGGACCAGGGTGATGTCGGCGGCATGCATGGCGGCGTCGGTGCCGGTGCCCATCGCCAGCCCGAGATCGGCGTGGGCCAGGGCAGCGGCGTCGTTGACGCCGTCGCCGATCATGGCCACAACCTTGCCTTCGGATTGCAGATCGGTGATGACGGCGGCCTTGTTGGCCGGCAAGACGTTGGCGATGACGGTGTCGATCCCGACCTCAGCGGCGACGGTGTCGGCGACGGTCTGGTTGTCGCCGGTCAGCAGGATGGGCGTCATACCCAGTGCGGTGAGCCGGGCGATGGCGTGTGCGCTGGTGGGTTTGATCGCATCGGCGACCGCCAGGACCGCATGAGCGCGGCCGTTCCAGCCGACGAGTACGGCGGTCTGTCCGGCTTCCTCAGCGGCGGCCTGTGCCTCGTTGAGGTGGGGGTCATCCACGGCGATGTCGTGTTCGGCCAGCAGCGTCGGACGCCCGACGGTGACAACTCGTCCCTGGACCGTGCCGCGCACGCCTCGACCTTCGAAGCTGCGGAAGTCTTCGACCTCGTCGAGCTGTCCGACTTCGGCGGCTGCACCAGCAGCAATGGCGGCCGCGACGGGGTGCTCGGAGGCGTTTTCCACCGCTCCAGCGAGGGCGAGCACGTCGGCGCGAGTGGTGGTGGGGGAGGTGGTGACCTGGACGAGTGTCATCTGGCCCGTGGTGACCGTGCCGGTTTTGTCTAGGACAACGGTGTCGATGGTTCGGGTGGATTCGAGGACTTCGGGGCCTTTGATCACGATGCCGAGTTGGGCTCCGCGGCCGGTACCGACCAGCAGTGCGGTCGGGGTGGCCAGTCCCAGCGCGCAGGGGCAGGCGATGATCAGCACAGCGACCGCGGCGGTGAACGCCGCTTGCAGGGGATAGCCGGCGCCGATCCACGCGCCGAGGACTGCGATGGCGACGGTGATGACCACCGGCACGAAGACGCTTGAGATCCGGTCGGCCAGTCGCTGGGCGTGGGCCTTGCCGGTCTGGGCGCGTTCGACCATCGCGGCCATTTGCGCGAGTTGGGTGTCTGCCCCCACGCGGGTCGCCCGCACCCGTAGGTGTCCGCCGGCGTTGACTGTCCCGCCGGTCACGGTGTCGGCGGGGGCAACCTGGACTGGCATCGACTCGCCGGTGACCATGCTGGCGTCAACTGCCGAGGTGCCAGACACCACCACACCGTCGCTGGCGATCTTCTCGCCGGGCCGCACAATGAACTCGTCGTCGACGGCGAGCTCGCCGATCGGTATCCGATGCTGGTGGCCGTCCCTGACCACCGTGACGTCTTTGGCGCCCAGCTCCAACAAGGCCCGCAACGCCGCACCGGCTTGCCGTTTGGACCGCTTCTCGAAGTATCGGCCGGCCAGGACGAACATCGTGACCCCCGCGGCGACCTCGAGGTAGATGTTGCCTGCACCGTCAGAGGCGCCGACCGTCAAGGTGAATCCGTGGGTCATGCCTGGTTGTCCGGCGGTGCCGAAGAACAACGCATACAACGACCACAACAGCGCCGCGGTGGTGCCGACCGAGATCAGGGTGTCCATCGTGGCCGCGCCGTGGCGCAGGTTGAGCAACGCGGCGCGATGAAACGGCCAGGCCGCCCACACGATCACCGGCGCGGCCAACGTCAACGACGCCCACTGCCAGTAGGTGAACTGCAACGTCGGGACCATTGCCAGCGCGATCACCGGTACCGAGAGAACCACCGCACCGATCAGTCGGTGACGCAAGGCCACGAGCTCCCCGTCGTCGTCCGAAGGGTCGTCGTCGGGGTCGGCGCCTGTGGGAATGGCGGGCAGCGCAGCGCGGTACCCGGCCTGTTCGATGGTCTCGATCAGCAGGTGGGGGTCGACACCGGCGCGTGCGCTGACGTGAGCTTTTTCGGTGGCGTAGTTCACCGAGGCGCTCACTCCGTCGAGTTTGTTCAGTGTGCGTTCGATGCGTGCCGCGCACGAGGCACACGTCATGCCCGACACGGCGAGTTCGACATCGACGGTGCCTGTCTGCTCGGCGGTGGCCGCAGGTGGGTGGATCGGAGCTGAGGTGGTCATGGGGAAGTTCCTCGAAGGGTGAGCGCCTCGGCGCAGTGCCTCGGTGCAGTGGCCCCGGGGTGGCGCTGGTTAGCGAGTTAGTGTCCGGCGTGCGGATCGGCCGAGGGGGCCGTGGAGTTGGTTGTCGGGGCCGGGGCGCCGGTGGGGGCGTCGAGAACGAAGGTGGCGGTGTGCACAGCGCCGTCGACCTGGAAGTCGAGGTAGAGCAGATAGCGGCCCGGGGTGGGGGCGGTGGTGGCGAAGCGGACCTGTGGTCCCGCGAGTTGACCGGCGGTCGGTGCCGCGCCCTCAGGGTGAACATGCAGGTAGGCCAGGTCGCCCTGACGCAGAGCCACCAAGTGACCGAAAGCGCCCAGATACGGCTGCAAGGTAGTGACCGGTTGTCCTGCTCGCCGCACGGTGACGGTCAATTCGGACTCGGCTCCCGCGCGCAGGTGCCCGGCCAGCTCGATGTCGAACCCGTCGACGGATGACTGTCGTGATTCGGCGGCGGCTGGGGCCGGCTGGTAGTCACCGCTGACTTCGACGGTGCTGGTCAGGGTGAGGGGTTGACCGGTGGCGGCGGGCACGAAGTCGGCATAGATCCGGTAGCTGCCTCCCGTCGCCCACTGCCAGGGCAGCGACCAGCGCCCTTCGGGCGAGAGAGTGGGGTGCACGTGTCGAAAGTAGGCGCCATCCGCGCGGACGACGATCAGGTGCAGCTGCTTGTCGTGCTCGGTGGCGAAGTCGGTGACCGCGGCCCCGGCGGCGTCGAGGATCTCAAAGCTCAGCGGTGCTTGCATCCCGGGCGCATGGGGTGCCACCACATTTCCCAGGATGAAGCCGCCTGCTGCCAGCGAAACCCCGCGAACCTGATCGGCACCGGGGGACGCAGATGATGACGGTTGGGCAGTGTGGCCGACATGGGTGGACTCGGCCGACGACGGTCGTGGCCGATCGGGTGCGACACCCGCGGCGATGGCATAGGCCGCGGCGAAAACTATCAGCAGAGCCGCAGCGAAGACGCCGAGCTTGGTTGGAACATTCATCGCTGGATTCCTGTCATCGGTGGTGGCGACACACACGCCGCCCGGAGAAGGGCTGAAGTCGCCAGTGGGCAGACACTTCAGCCCCTCATCGGCTACTGCGCCAGGTGGTAGCCGGCCTCTTCGACCGCGACGCGGATCGCGTCGGGCTCGATCGGGGCCGAGCTGGAGATGGTGACTTGCCCGCTGGCCACGTCGACCTCGACGTCGGTCACGCCGGCCAGTGCTCCGACTTCTTCACGCACCGACGACGCGCAGTGCCCACACGTCATTCCGGAGACGATCACTGTCGATGTGCTCATGAGATGTGCCCTTTCGGTACAGCAGTGGTGCCGACGACCCTCAGGAGGCCTGTCGCTGTGGCGTCTCGCCACACCACCTTTATACCCTACCCCCCTAGGGTAATCAATGGGTGGAGGTGGGTTGAGCTTCGGTGGGGGCGGAGACGCTGAGCCATCCGCGGCGGTGCAACATCAACAGGGCGGACGCCGCCGCTATGCCGGTGAGGACCAAAGCGATCCACACCAGTTCGGGCATGTCGCGGGTGGTGGCCGCGCTGAACAGCCACCCGGTCGCGGCATTGCCGAGCAGAATCCCGATCCCGACGATGGTGTTGTAGAGCCCGTAGTGGGTGGCGACAAGCGTGCCGCGGGCCAGTCCCACCACAGTGTCCATTTCGAATGGGAACACTGCTGCGGTGGCGGCGGCGAGCAGGGCTGCGGTGAGTAGCAGTGCGGCGATGTTGAGGGCGATGTTGCGCTGATGCGTTGCGGCGCTGGCGACTAGGGGCAGGAAAGCTGCAGCCATCAGTGTCATTCCCACGCTCAGGCTGCCGGTACTGCCCCAGCGGTTGCCGAACCATGCGGTGATGCGTAGCTGTCCGGCGATGGCCACCAGACCGGTCACCACAAACATTGCGGTGACAATGCTGGTGGCGAGGGTGGGGTTGTCCGCTATGCGGTCGGCGTGCAGGGGCAGCGCGAGGTAGACCTGAAAGGACAGCACATACGAGCTGGCCATCGCCACAGCGAAGAGCAGGAATCGCCGGTTACGTACGACGCTGCGCCAGTCCTGAATGATCGAGGTGTTGCTTGGGGCTGGTGTTGTTGCGGGTAGCGCTTTGATCTGCACGAGGGTCAGGACCGCGAAAACTGCTGCCGCACACAGGGAGGTGAGCCGAAAATCCAAAGCGGTCAACGCCAGTCCGACCAGCGGCCCGAGCAGGATGCCGGCCTGGTAGAAGACGTTGAACACGGCGAATGCTTCGATGCGACGTTCACCGGCGTCGGCGGCCAGGTAGGCGCGGACGGCGGGGTTGAACAGCGCCCCGGCGAATCCCGTTGCCGCCGAGGCGATCAGGATCGCGGGCAGCGAACTGGCCAGGGCCAGTAGGATGAATCCGATGACCCGCATCAGGCATCCGGCGATGATGAGCGGTTTGTACCCCCAGCGGTCAGCGAGTGTTCCCCCGATCAGGAACATGCCCTGCTGGGAGAAGTTGCGTATCCCCAGGACCAGGCCCACTGCCCATGCCGCCAGGGCCAGCGGGCCGGCGAGATAGGCGGCGAGATAGGGCATGAGCATGTAGAAGCCGAGGTTGATGGTGAACTGGTTGACCATCAGCACTTGGCTGGGGCGATCGAAGCTGCGGAAACTGCGGTAGAGGCGTCGCATAGGTCAGCTCGTGGGCTCGGTGTGCGGCATGTGGGTGGGGTCGATGATGGTGGGGCACCGGGTCCAGCTACTCGCGACCTGGGTCAGCGGATCGTTGATGGTGTGGGGGGCAGTGGGCGCTGGGGCGTCCATCAGGTCGTGAGCTTGGCAGTACTCGTCGTTGTAGATGGTTCCGTAGTAGCGGGCGGGGCCATCGGGGAAGACCGCCGCGATGCGCGTATCGGCCGAACGAGTGCGAGCCAGCCAGCCCGAGACCAGGGCCACCGCGCCCACGCTCCAGCCGCCGGTGGCGTACTGCGTGGCGGCCAGGGTGCGGCATGCCCAGACTGCTTCGGCCGGCGCCACCCAGTGCACCTCACTGAACTGGTCGTAGGCGACGTTGCGGGGGTAGATGCTCGAGCCGAGTCCCCGCATGATCCGTGACTGTGCGGGCTGGCCGAAGATCGTCGAGCCGATGGTGTCTACGCCCACGACTTCCAGCTCAGGGTTGAACTGCCGCAGAGTATGAGCCACACCGGCTGAGTGCCCACCGGTGCCCACCGAACACACCAGGACATCGATATGGCGCAGCTGCGCGATCAGCTCCACACCCAGTGAGCTGTAACCGGTCACGTTGTCGGGGTTGGAATACTGGTCGGGACACCACGCAGCCTCGTCGAGTGCGAGCAGGGCGCGCACACGGTCGCGGCGGGCTTGTTGCCAACCCCCGACCGGGTGGGGCTCGCTGACGACATCGACCCGGGCGCCGTAGGCGGCGAGCATTTGCCGCAGGATCGGTTCCAGTCCGGGGTCGGTCACCAAGGTCACCGGATGACCGAACACAATGCCCGCTAGCGCTAACCCCAATCCCAGTGTGCCGCTCGTTGATTCGATGATCTGCGCCCCCGGGGCCAGCTCGCCGCGGGCGCGGGCGCGTTCGACCATGTGCAGCGCCGGCCGGTCTTTCATGCCACCGGGGTTGAAGCCCTCCAGCTTGGCCCAGAAACCGTGCCCGTGCTCGGCAAAGGGTTCTTCGATCCGCAGTACCGGGGTGCCGCCGACCAGCTGACGACTCAGCCCAGCACGGCGCGATGTGGCCTCGGCAGGGAAGGTGGTGGCGAATGGATCACTGGTGGTGAGGCTGTAGGAGACAGTCACACGGGCATCCTCTGCATCGATGGACAGGATGTCGCCGGGCCGAAAGCAGATCAACAGTGTGAGAGGGAACTGGGACATATCGTTCGGCGCGGCGACACCGCCACCTTGCCCACTCAACCTCAAGGCTGATCGGCGGTCGGGATCAAGATCTGCTCAAGAATGCCCGCGGGGTTGGATGGTCGTGTAAACCACCGCCACCATAGGGACGTGCCTCATGACCGCGTCATCGTCGACGACGACCTTCGTGGGCCGGCGGCCCGACCACCGCACGGGCTACACGCGCTGGTCATCGAAGATGAGCCTGACATCGCCGAGGTTGTCGCCGACTACCTGCAGCGCAGCGGATTTGTGGTCACCATCGCCCACGACGGCCAAGAGGGGATCGCCGCCGCACGCACCGTGAGTCCTGCGGTAGTCATCCTCGATCTGGGTTTGCCCTCGATCGACGGCGTCGAGGTGTGTCGGCAGTTACGCACCTTCACCGACGCCTACATCGTGATGGTCACCGCCCGCGCCGACGAGGTCGACACCATCATCGGTCTCGCGGTTGGAGCCGACGACTACCTCACCAAACCGTTTCGTCCTCGTGAGCTGATGGCGCGCATCGACGCCATGCTGCGCCGTCCGCGCCCGACCTCGGCGGTAGACACAGCACACCCGCGGACACTGGGGGAGCTGACCCTGGACCCACAAGGCCGTGAAGTGCGGGTACAAGACACACTCGTGGAACTGACCCGCACCGAATTCGACGTTCTGGAAGCCCTGAGCCGACGGCCCGGTGTGGTGTTCAGTCGAGAACAACTGCTCACCGAAATCTGGGGACCCAACTGGGTCGGCGATGCCCACGTTGTCGAAGTTCATATCGCCAGCCTGCGCCGCAAACTCGGCGACAGCGCCGCGGCCGGTCGATTCATCCGTACCGTGCGCGGCGTGGGCTACCGGATGGGTGACGGCCAACCTCGAGGAGACAGCCATGAACGGTGATCGACGACGGGCACGTATCCCGGGCAGCTTCGGCTCCCGGTTGATGCTGGCCCAGGCCATCGTGATCGGCGGCGGCGGCATCAGCGTCGCGATCGTGGCACTGTTCGTCGCGCCGCACACCTTCCACGATCACCTCGGCCAGTCCAGCCTCGAACCGGGATCAGCACAGGCCGAACACGTCGAGGCCGCATTCACCTTCTCCATCGTCGTCTCGATGACCGCAGCCCTGGTCACCTCGACGATCCTGGCCACGGCCGTCAGCTGGTTCCTGGCTCGCCGCGTACAACAGTCAGTCGCCAGCGTCGCGCGCTCGGCTGTGGCGATCGGCGCAGGCAACTACCGCACCCGTGTTCCCGATCGCCAGCTCGGCACTGAGTTCACCCAGCTCAGCCGAGCCATCAACCAGCTGGCACAACGTTTGAACTCCCAGGAAGACATCCGCAAGCGGATGCTGTCAGACCTCGCCCACGAACTGCGCACCCCGTTGACCACCATCGGCGCGATCACCGACGCCCTCGAGGACGGTGTCCGCGCGCCCGACTCCCACACCTTCGACGTCGTGCGCACCGCCACCACCCGGTTGCAGCGCCTCGCCGAGGACATCGCGACCGTATCCAGCGCCGACGAGCATCAGATGCCATTGCAACCCTCGACGATCACTGTCAATGAACTACTCATCGCGACCTACGAAGAAGCCGCCGAGCTGTTCACCGACGCCGGCGTCACGCTGGGCATCGTCACCACCGCCGCGCGCGTACACATCGATGTCGATGCCGAACGAATGAGCCAAGTACTGCTCAATCTGCTCACTAACGCGCTGCGACACAGCTCCCCGGGCCAGCGGGTCGTAGTGAAAGCCGACACCGCCCCGGCACACGCGGTGCGCATCAGCGTCGTCGACTGCGGGGACGGGATTCCCGCTCAACACCTTCCACACATCTTTGACCGCTTCTACCGCACCGACTCCTCACGGACCCGAGACGCCGGCGGCAGCGGTATCGGACTCACCATCGCCCGCTCCATCGTCGAAGACCATGGGGGCACCTTGCTCGCCGAAAGCCTGGGAACCGGGCACGGAGCCACCTTCACCATCACGTTGCCGACCACAACACGACGTCACATCCACCGCAGCACCCCTGGAACCGAATTCTCCGCAGCCATCGAACACCGCCCGCCTCGCGGCGCTGCCGATGCGCTCCAACGGGACCGAGCTACTAACTGAGGTAGTCCGTCGTAAGATTGACCCGCATCTAGAGATGGTGGGTGAAAATGACTGGGCTGGGTTCGCTGGAACGCGCAGTGATGGACGTGCTGTGGTCGGCCGGTGCGGCGATGTCGGTGCACGACCTAGTCGAGGAACTCCACGACCGCGAACCGGCCTACACCACAGTGCTCACCGTCGTCACCAACCTGCACAAAAAAGGGTTCGTCGGTCGAGAAAAAGTCAGCCGCGCCTACCGGTACTTCCCCATGCAGACCCGCGAGGAGGCCACCTCACGCACCTTGCGTCAGGTCCTCGACGCCAGCGGAGACTCCGCGGCAGTACTGATGCACTTCGCCCAGACCGTGACACCCGCCGAGCGGGAAGTGCTCAGCGAATACCTCAGCCGCAAACCTCGCCACACCCGCGGCGGCGGCACCAAAGCCTAAGCCACAGAAACGTTCCAAGAGTCGAAATCCCGGCCCGACTACTCAACCGGCGCGCGCCCCTTGACTGCGGGAAGTAGATGCGCCGCCAGCGCACCGGCCACACCCGCAGCGAAGGCCGCAGCACTCAGCGCCGACACCCAGTCGTGCACATCCACCGCGGTCAGCATCCGCAGCTCGACCTGATCACCGCGCCCGACTCCTGACGGGTCGGATGGCACGAGATCCGACGTTCGGAGCAGCATCACCAGCCAGAACGCGGCAACCGCCTCAAGCATCACCACGGCAAGGCCCACCGCACGAGAGATCGTACGGGCAGGACCGCGCGGGCCGAACCGATCCGTACGCGGCACCTCGACACCGTCAGTCATGCCCACCACCTCCTCCGCACACTCGCATCACGCCCCACTTCTACTAACCACCTTCGTATTTTGTGGGAATCGGGCGTGGGCGCCGGGAACGAGGGCGTCGAAGCCATCACCGCGGGAGGCCGGCCGGGCCAGGCGGAAGACTATCGCGGCCACCAGACCGAAGATCGCGATCACACTGCCTGTGCGGGACCACCTCGGGGTTCGATTGAGCTCCGCCCTCAACGCCAGCTCGGCGATCGGATCAGCAGGCACCGCGCCAATCTCGATCGGCGCGCCCGTGGCGGCGAACACGATGAACACCCACATCGCCGAGGCCATCCACACGAGCGGGTCAACCATTACAGCCAACGACGTACCGTGCAGATGAGCAGAAAACAGCATGAGCGCCCCAACACAGAGCATCACCAACACGATCGCCGACGAGAAATCGCCCTGGGGAGCAACCACCATCACGCCGACGGCCGCACTCACGGCCACCGCACACGAAACAAGCGCCCGCCACGCCTCCCCACCTCGATCCGGCTGGCGGGCAGCGGCGACACCACACGCTACGACCGCACCGAACAGTCCCAGGAGTGTCCCTTGGGCCACAATGTTTGCGATCACCACGCCTCCAACAGCCAACCTAGAAACTATGCTAGATAGTAGTTTAGGTGGGCTGGAGGGCGCTGACGGAGGGGGAGTAGCTCTATCTTCTTCGTCGGTGGGACCGCCGCCTGCATCGATGAGTTGGTCCTCGCCCCCGATTTGGAAGCCTGGGACATCGAACTCGACCACGAATCATGGCTCACGACGCGTTCAACCCGCTGCCACCCGCTACGCGCTGACTTCGTTCCTAGCCCGTCCTACCTCACGATCAACGTTTTCGCGACGTCTCCCCGCGGAGCTGTGACGGCTACGGTTAAGCAATGTCGTCGACGGGCGTTGTGCGGGTATGGCATTTCAGTAAAGGGTGGGGTGTGTTCGACTCACCGGACACTCCCGGCGGGGTGTACGCCGACGCTCAATCGCTCAGACTCCTAGCGGTAGCCGATCTGAACGATCCACTCGCTTCGATGGGTTTGCGTCCGGGGACGGAAGTCGAGTTCGTTTGGTCAGATGCTGCGGATGACCCGCTCGAAGGTTTGCGCTACGAAGTACAGCAGGCGTGGCCGATCGGCGTGGCCGCTACTCCGCCGTCGCCGCCGGCCGGGGCGTTCTCCACCACCTTTTGGACCAGCGAGGGTGACGCCGGCCCAGATGGTTTGACATCGATGCGCGAGCACCGCCACGAGCAACACTTCAGGTCCCCGCGATCTCTCGATGTTATGTAAGGAGCGCTTGAAAGATACTCTCCCCCAGTGATTTACAAGTGCCATCTAGCTATCTCACTCGAAGATTCGCGTGTGATGTGAGCGTTGAGACGAGATTAGGCGAGGTAGGTTTCACCACCCGCACTGTCTACTATAGTTGACATCCCCGCCGTCGCATATAGTTGGCGCGTGAATATTCGGGACCGTAGCGACAACCTGCGTGCGGTAGGCCTCGGCCTTCGTGCGTTGCGCCAGTTGCGCGGGGAGACCCAGGCAGAGACCGCTACTGCCATCGGGGTCTCGCGCCAGTACGTCTCCGAGGTTGAGGGCGGCCGGAACATAACGCTTGACCTGGTCTTTCGATTCTCCGCACACTTCGGCGTCCCCCCGTCCGCGATCGTTGAACCCAACCGTAAACAGTAGGTACGACACCTCGCGCGCGCGACCGCCAACACGAGCGACACTTCACCACCGTCGAGCTAGGTCACCGTCGAACGAGGCAACGGGTTCAAAGTCCATCCAGTGGGAGTTCGAGTGCCGCAGAAGGCACAGGGGGATGATCAGTGCAGTCAGAACCAAGGCCCGAGTCTGGACATACTGCGGTATATGAGTTTCCCTACCGACAGGGCGGGGCCAAAGTGCGCCTCACGCTGCGTGTTCGCTGGGAATCCGATCTGGAGCGGGGACTGAGCACTGCGTGGTGCGCGTCGTTCAGCCGCCCACCGTGGCGACTGGATGGGGAGGCCTGCGGCCTGGTCCCCGTCGATGCCCTGAAGGATGTGGTCGCCGCCGAGCACCAAAACGCCGGCCCCGTTGGCCCCGCGCCGTAGAGAGATGGCGAGCACTCGCGAGTCCAAACGATAATCGCCGCGTCCGACAAAGCCTGTCGGACGCGGCGATTGGTGGTTTGTCAGACGCTAGTCAGCGACCCTTCGGCTGCTCTTTGAGGAGCATGTTGCCGATGGGCACGCCGAAGTTGTACGTCGTGCCGACGTAGCCGTTCTTGGTTCGGCGATACTCGGTCCGGTAGTACCACTCGACGGCCGGGTGCGACGAATAGCTAGCCACGCCACCGTTTTTCGTCGGCCGGATCGAGTACTGATACACGTTTGCCGGGCCGACGCCGTAGTAGTCCTGCTGGTAGGTGTTTCCGATGACCCGAGCATTCGACTCAGGTGTCGGCACGACGCCATACATGAGGAGCTGATGCTTGTAGCGCCCCTCTTTGATCTTCGCGTCAGAGTCGCCGGCACCGGCGACCAGTCCGAAAGTTGCTGCTCCGGCGATCAACGCCCCCGCTATTAATCGTTTCACAAGGTTCGACGCTAGCAGCCGAACGCCGGTTTCCACTCGGGCAAAGTCGATCCCGTGAAAGTGGCTCGGTTGTCCGAGCAGCACGCTTCGAGTCCGGCCAGTTCCACGAAGCGAGCATAGGCAGAACGTATGACATTCGGTGTCGCGAGCCTAGCCAGAAAACGTGATGCATGTACAGTTACGTCACTGGTGACGTAACCCGTTGTCCCACAACGCATTTCGCCGATAATAGCGATTATGTCAGGTAAGCCTGACGTCGATTCGGGTTGCGTCTGGGCATCCTGACATTCGGGTGTACCCTACCAGCATGGGTTGGATACATGAGACCGACACTCATTTGCACGAGGCGGCGTTGGTGGCGGTATTCGAGGACGGCGCCGAGAGCCACGCATCGACCATGGTCGACGGCGCCGACTACGAGATCGTTGAGCGGGGCCGAACCTCGAGCGAGGATCGTTTGCGGCCGTCGACCGAGATTGTCGGCTGGCTTCTGCGGTGCCATTGCGGCCGCTCGAACAGTTCCGACGGCTCATCCTGGACCGATCCCGTCCAGTGGACACGGGTGCCCTCAGCCTCCCTCGAGGACC
This sequence comes from Gordonia sp. ABKF26, assembly GCF_041103195.1. NCBI lineage: Bacteria > Bacillati > Actinomycetota > Actinomycetes > Mycobacteriales > Gordoniaceae > Gordonia > Gordonia sp. ABKF26. The sequence continues at coordinate 3,088,074 of NZ_JBGCVZ010000003.1, read as the reverse complement.
TGGCCCGGCATCGTGTGTTCGCCCCAGACGCTGACCTCGACGTCGGCGTGCGAGCCGAGGTCGCCGCGGCCGCCACAGCAGTGTGGCGGCGTGAGCATCTTGACCCGCTCGACGTCGACGGCGAGATCCGGGCGGCGGTCACAGCCCGCAGGGACGCCGACGCACAACTCGACGCCGCGGTGGCCAAGGCCCGTCGACTGGGCCGTTCGTGGGCCGAGATCGGCGCGGCGACCGGCATGACCCGGCAAGCAGCAAACGAGCGCTGGAAAGACCGCACGTGAGCGTTGTCGGGTCATTCCGGGGTCCCGGTAGTAATGGCGCAAAAAACAACGAGGTTCGCGTAGCGCCTGGTCGGCGGTGATTTCTCGGTTCGGGCTGCGGGCCGGGGTGGTTGGTGCTTGGCTTGGCTGCCGATGAGGTTGGTCGGCGTTTTGGAGGCTGGGGTTCGTGGCGACGCGGGTATTCGCGGACGAGGAGTTGCAGCGCCTGCGGGAGTTCCCGGAGATCAGTCGTGAGGAGTTGTTCCGGTACTTCACGCTGACCCCGGCGGATCTGGCGTTCGTTGCTCCGCAGGGCAGGGGCCCTGCGGTCCGTCTGGGCCTGGCGGTGGCGTTGTGCACCTTGCCGTGGCTGGGGTTCGTGCCGGACAAGGTGTCGTCGGCGCCGCCGGTGGCGGTGGCCCGGTTGGCGGATCAGCTGAATGTCGATGCGGTGCAGCTTCGTTCGTATGGCAAGCGGGCGCAGACGCGGACCGAGCATGTGCGGCTGGTGGCCCAGTATCTGGGGTGGCGGCCTGCCGGGTCGATGGAGTTGAAGGAGCTGGATGAGTTCCTGCTGGCGCGGGCGATGGAGCACGATTCGCCGACTCTGTTGTTCCGGCTGGCGTGTGAGTACCTGATCTCGGCGCGGGTGATCCGGCCGGGCCCGGACGCGGTGGTCCGGCGGGTCGCGCATGCTCGCACGCAGGCGCAGCGGGAGACCTATGACCGGTTGGCGCGCGAGTTCACGCCGCAGCGGTGTAAGGAACTGGATGCGTTGCTGGTCGTCGACCCGTCTATCGGGATGTCGCGGTTGCGGTGGTTGTCGACCGGCCCTGTGGAGGCGTCGGCGACCGCGGTGAAGGCCGAGGTCGAGAAGCTGGTGTTCCTGCGCAACCTGGGCGCGGATGAGCTGGATATGTCGGTGCTGCCGGCGGAGCGGCGGCGGTTCCTGGCGACTGTGGGCTGAACCGCCCCGGGTCTGTCGGAGGCTCTCGAACCTGTGAAGGATGGAGAGCATGGCAGCACCACGCAAGTACAGTGAGGAACTCAAGGACCGGGCCACCCGGATGGCATGTGAAGCGCGACGAGATCCCGATTCGTCGAGAGGTGCGATCAAGCGGATCGCCGATCAGCTCGGAGTCCATCCCGAGGCGTTGCGCAATTGGGTTCGTCAGGCCGAGATCGACGGCGGGGTCCGCCCGGGCACCACGAGTGAGGACGCTGACCGCATCGCGGCGTTGGAGCGGGAGAACCGTGAACTGCGGCGAGCGAACACGATCTTGAAGCAGGCTTCGGCTTTCTTTGCGGCGGAGATCGACCGCCCACAGCGCTGATCGTGGAGTTCGTCGCGGCTCACCGCGATGAACACGGAGTCGATCCGATCTGTGCGGCATTGCGCGATACGTCCGCCCAGATCGCTCCGTCCACGGTACGAGCCCACCTGAGCCCCCAGAAGACCGAGGCGCCTCGTGTGGTGCGTGACCGGGAGCTCCTTACCCAGGTCCGCGCGGTGCATGCCGACAACCTCGGCGTCTACGGTGCCCGCAAGGTGCATGCCCAATTGCGCAGACAGGGCCATAGTGCTGCCCGCTGCACCGTCGAGCGATTGATGAAAGCCGATGGGCTGCAAGGGATAGCGAGACTCAAGACACGCAAGACCACGCGCAGCGAGGGAGCTGAAACACCCCGGCCGGCTGACCGGGTCAACCGTCAGTTCACCGCGGCGGCACCGAACGCGTTGTGGGTGGCGGACCTGACCTACATCCGCACCCACTCGGGCTGGGTGTACGCGGCGTTCGTCCTGGACGTGTTCTCGCGGATGGTCGTCGGCTGGCAGGTCTCGACCACCATGCACACCGACCTCGCCCTCGACGCCCTGAACATGGGATTGTGGGCACGGTCGCGTGCCGGCCACGACGTGGCCGGGCTGATCCACCACTCCGACCGCGGAGTGCAATACCGAGCCATCCGCTACACCGAACGACTGGCCGAAGCCGAAGCGGTGACATCTGTTGGCTCCAAAGGGGATTCATACGACAACGCGATGGCTGAGGCGTTCAACTCGCTGTTCAAAGCCGAATGCATCCGTAACCCCGTGATGCGCCCGCGAGGCGGCTGGGCAGGTGTGGGCGAGGTCGAGATCGCCGTCGCTGAGTACGTCGAATGGTTCAACCACCGCCGCCTGCACGGCGAGATCGGACACGTCCCACCCGTCGAGTACGAGAGCGCCTACTGGTCGACCCAAACCGTCACCAGCTACCGTGAGAACCCGGTCCCCGCAAACGCTGGAACCAACTAACCGAGCCTCCAGCAAACCCGGGGCGATTCAGGCCGACGCTTGACGGGCCAAGCCTTGGAACGCCGGGATCCGGCGGCTGCGCGGCCTTGACCCTGTACTCGGGTACAGGGTTGAGAATGTGTGCATGCGGACCGGTGAGCTGGCAGCCAGGGCGGGGATCAACGCGCAGACCCTGCGCTATTACGAGCGCCGTGGTCTGCTCGCGCGACCGGCGCGGTCCCCGGCAGGCTACCGCAGCTACCCCGACGAGGCGGTCGCGGTGGTCAGGTTCGTCAAACGATCCCAGGAGCTGGGGTTCACCCTCGACGAGGTCGCCGAACTGCTGCGGCTGGCCGACGGCGGCCCCGACGACTGCGACACCGCCCGCGCACTGGCCGAGTCGAGGGTTGCCGAGCTGGAACGGCGTATCGCGGACCTGCAGCGCATGCGCGGCTCGCTGGCAGAGTTGATCGCGACGTGCGAGCTGCCCCGCAACCGCCGGTCCTGTCCGATCCTGACCTCGCTGCACGAAGGAGACCACCCGTGAAACTGGAAATCCTCCAGGTCCCCGACTGCCCCAACGTGGCGGTACTCGAACAGCGCATCCGGCAGGCGACCGCCGGCCAGCCGGTGCAGCTCGAGATCACCCGCCGTGTGATTGACGATCCCGGCCGGGCCGCCACCGCGGGTATGACCGGATCACCCACCCTGCTGGTCGACGGCTGCGACCCGTTCGCAACGCCGGGCCAGGTCCCGAGCCTGTCGTGCCGCCTCTACCCCTCCGACACCGGGCGGCTCGACGGCGCACCCTCGGTCGCCGCGTTGCGCGCCGCGTTGCGGCTCGTCCCGGACGGCACCGCGGCACTCGGGGACGACACCGCATCCTCATGCTGCACCCCACCCGCCGCCGAATCTCCGGCAACAGTGCTCCGCGCCTGGCGCGCCGCCGCGCAACCGGCAGACCCCACCGAAAAGGCTGTGCACCAGGCGATCCTGCGTGCCTTCGCCACCGATGGGCAGGCGCCGACCGGTGACGATCTGACCGAGATGGCCGCCGGGCCCGACGTGCCGGTCGAGCAGCTACTGCGCCGCCTGCACGACGCCGACATCGTCCGCCTCGACGCGACCGGGAGCATCGCGGCGGCGTATCCATTCTCGGCCACACCGACGCCGCATCGAGTCCGGATCGCTGGTGGAGCCACGGTTTCGGCCATGTGCGCGGTCGACGCGCTCGGTATGGCCGCGATGCTCGACACGCCGGTGACGATCACCTCCGCCGACCCGGTGACCGCCGACCCGATCACGGTCACCGTTGACGGCGGGCACGTCACCGCCGACCCGGCCACCACGGTCGTCTTCGTCGGCGCACAGGCCGGCCCAGGCCCGTCCGCCGACACCTGCTGCCACTACCTCAACTTCTTCACCGACCGCGCCAGCGCCCAGGGCTGGGCAGACACCCACCCCGGCATCGGCGGCGTTATCGTCGAACTCCCCGACGCCCACCATGAACCGCCCCGGGTCTGTCGGAGGCTCTCGAACCTGTGAAGGATGGAGAGCATGGCAGCACCACGCAAGTACAGTGAGGAACTCAAGGACCGGGCCACCCGGATGGCATGTGAAGCGCGACGAGATCCCGATTCGTCGAGAGGTGCGATCAAGCGGATCGCCGATCAGCTCGGAGTCCATCCCGAGGCGTTGCGCAATTGGGTTCGTCAGGCCGAGATCGACGGCGGGGTCCGCCCGGGCACCACGAGTGAGGACGCTGACCGCATCGCGGCGTTGGAGCGGGAGAACCGTGAACTGCGGCGAGCGAACACGATCTTGAAGCAGGCTTCGGCTTTCTTTGCGGCGGAGATCGACCGCCCACAGCGCTGATCGTGGAGTTCGTCGCGGCTCACCGCGATGAACACGGAGTCGATCCGATCTGTGCGGCATTGCGCGATACGTCCGCCCAGATCGCTCCGTCCACGGTACGAGCCCACCTGAGCCCCCAGAAGACCGAGGCGCCTCGTGTGGTGCGTGACCGGGAGCTCCTTACCCAGGTCCGCGCGGTGCATGCCGACAACCTCGGCGTCTACGGTGCCCGCAAGGTGCATGCCCAATTGCGCAGACAGGGCCATAGTGCTGCCCGCTGCACCGTCGAGCGATTGATGAAAGCCGATGGGCTGCAAGGGATAGCGAGACTCAAGACACGCAAGACCACGCGCAGCGAGGGAGCTGAAACACCCCGGCCGGCTGACCGGGTCAACCGTCAGTTCACCGCGGCGGCACCGAACGCGTTGTGGGTGGCGGACCTGACCTACATCCGCACCCACTCGGGCTGGGTGTACGCGGCGTTCGTCCTGGACGTGTTCTCGCGGATGGTCGTCGGCTGGCAGGTCTCGACCACCATGCACACCGACCTCGCCCTCGACGCCCTGAACATGGGATTGTGGGCACGGTCGCGTGCCGGCCACGACGTGGCCGGGCTGATCCACCACTCCGACCGCGGAGTGCAATACCGAGCCATCCGCTACACCGAACGACTGGCCGAAGCCGAAGCGGTGACATCTGTTGGCTCCAAAGGGGATTCATACGACAACGCGATGGCTGAGGCGTTCAACTCGCTGTTCAAAGCCGAATGCATCCGTAACCCCGTGATGCGCCCGCGAGGCGGCTGGGCAGGTGTGGGCGAGGTCGAGATCGCCGTCGCTGAGTACGTCGAATGGTTCAACCACCGCCGCCTGCACGGCGAGATCGGACACGTCCCACCCGTCGAGTACGAGAGCGCCTACTGGTCGACCCAAACCGTCACCAGCTACCGTGAGAACCCGGTCCCCGCAAACGCTGGAACCAACTAACCGAGCCTCCAGCAAACCCGGGGCGATTCACCACCTCGGCACCACCATTTTCGGGCACCTGCTGCACAGCTGACCGCACCCGGGCGTGCCACAGATAACACCCTGTTATCTGTGGCACCATGAAACCCGGCCTGCGACGACTCCGCTCCGGCGGTGCGCGAAGCGGCCCTGTTATCTGTGGCAAGCAGGCCAGGGAGGTCACAATGTTGCCGTCCGGGATCACCGTCCGCGCCGCCGGCGACAGCTTCCTCGACTCGATCCACTCCCCGAACACCCGCCGCTCCTACGCCATCGCCGTCGACAAGACCACCGCCACGCTCGGCGAGACCCGGCCGCTGGCCAACGTCGCCGACGACGAGATCGGCGAAACCCTCGAAACCCTGTGGGGCTCCTCAGCAGTCCATCAAGCTGATCATTCTCGTCGTGATCGTGTCACTGTGGCGGTGAGGGCGCGAATCGGGTGATTCATCTCCTGCTCACCGCTTTTCGGATCGCAACGGTCCGGGCACGTGGACCCTCAGGCCGGCTCCAGGGCCCGCTTGGCCTTCTCCAGTGCGGCGAGCGTTCGCAACACCGAATCGCGCTTGGCGGTCAAGTCGGACACCTTGGCCTTCCCGCTCAGGCCGGAATCCGCCTGGGCGACGGCCAGCCGTTCCTCGATTTCGGTGAGCTGCCCCAACAAGGACTGGGCGCGGCTCATCAGCTCCGCACGGTCGGGTCGGGAGACCCCCGCCGTCCGGGCGCTTCCGGCCCCGACGTTCTTGGCGTTGGACGACGTCGGGTTTCCGCTCGCCTTCGTGGTGGTGGATGCCGGTCGTGCGACGCCCCGCTGCCCGGACCGGGCGCGCCGTGGGGGCTGTGTGCGGGTCCCATTCAGCACTGCCCAGGCATCACGGGCGGCCACCCGGTGGTCGCGTTCTTCGTCGTCGTCGGACGTCAGGGACGCGCCCAGGGGTCGCAGACCATAGAAGCCGACGAACTCGCGAGCCGCCGCGATGGTCTGTTCTGCTTCGCGACAGCGCCCGCACCGCGGTTCGCCGCGGAGTTCTGCGATGTCGTCGCTGGATGAGCACCACACACAGGCACGGGCAGTGGGATCGGTCACGAGGGCGTCAGCAGCAGCGAGATTCACGGGTGAATACACTACGGCACAATGTCTTTCACACTGAAACCGGGCTTCGTCCCACGGCTCCGGATCGGGCTTGCACTGGTAGTTCCCACGTCGGACCACATTTTCACGCCCGCCGAAGGCGGGCACGTCTGGTCGCCCGGGCCGATCTCCACGACGTGTGGCGTCGGCGGACACCGCAGGGTTCTCGGAATCATTCCGCCGAGCCACCCGTTGGTGCCAGCATGCGAGCAATCACTTACGACCGCTTCGGCGGTCCCGATGTCCTGGAACTGACCGATCTCCCCACGCCCAAGGTCGGTCCCGACTCCGTGCTGGTGCGCGTGCGGGCCTCGAGTGTGAACCCGGTGGACTGGAAGGTCCGCGAAGGCTACCTCGCCGAGATCATGGATACCGTGTTCCCGGTCGTCCCGGGCTGGGATGTCGCCGGTGTGGTCGAGCAGGTCGGCTTGGACACGCCCGAGTTCGAGGTCGGCGACGAGGTGTTCGGTTATGTGCGCAAAGACGTGGTCGGTGGGGAAGTGGCGGGTGGTACGTTCGCCGAGCTGGTCGCCGCTCCGGTACGGACGCTCGCGCACAAGCCGTCTGGCTGGTCGTTCGAGGAGGCCGCGGCGGTTCCGCTCGCCGGCCTGACCGCCTACCAGACGATCCGCCGCGCGGGCGTGCAGTCAGGGCACACCGTCTTGGTGCATGCCGCTGCCGGCGGCGTCGGATCGTTCGCGGTGCAGATCGCACGGTCGCTCGGCGCACGGGTGATCGGCACCGCCTCCGACTCCAACCACGAGTTCCTTCGAACGCTGGGCGCCGAACCCATCACCTACGGCGACGGTCTGGCCGACCGTGTCCGCGCACTCGAATCCGAGGGGGTCGACGTGGTCCTCGACTACGTCGGTGGTGACGCGCTCGACTCGGTCGGCGATGTGCTGCGCGACGGCGGCACCGTCGCCTCCATCACCGACGCACGGGCGCGAGACGAGTTCGGGGGCCACTATGTATGGGTACGGCCCGATTCAGCGGATCTCGCCGAGCTGGCCCGACTCGGCGAGGCCGGCAGCCTCACGCCCGAGATCGCCGAGGTGTTCGAACTGGCCGACGCCGCCGGCGCCCACGAACGCAGCGAGTCCGGTCACGTACGCGGCAAAATCGTCGTACGCGTCGCGACCGACTGACAGCGCGGGTGACCCCTGGTGACCACCGATCAGGGCATCTCCATCGTCTGGGCACGACGGATCTCCTGCACAGCTCGGGTCAAGTACGCCGTCGGGTCGACCCCTGCACGTGCGGCGAGGTCGGTGATGACCACCAGTGCAGCAGCGGTGGTCTCGGTGTCCAGTGGGCCGGCGGACGACATCGCATCGGAGCCGGCTGTGTCGCCCACCCCCAGGGCACCGGTCAGCACCAGCGCGATGCCTGCGGGACTGACAGCAGGGTTCCACGAGGCGGCAGCACGGCTCGTGGAGGTGATCACCTCGGACACATCGTCGCCGGTCAGCCCATCCGGAAAGACGGTTTCGAGCAACTCACGCAGCATGAGCGCGTGCACCTCACGCGACTCGGGCTGCAGCGCAAGAGAATCAGCCGCGGCACCGAACGCTTCCGACTCGTGGGCGCGCGCAGCATGGAGGGCGTGATCGGTGGCCTGCGTGACCCTGTCCGCTATCGGCGACCGGTCGGAGTGTGATTCGTTGTGAGGCATGGGAACTACTCTTCCTGTGTGTCCGGTGGCAAATAACCCGGAAATGTACGAGGACGGTCACCCCAGGTGACACTCCACAGGGCACCGGCCACAACGGGAGTTCTCCACACCGGCGTCCGACCTCCGGGCACGAGCCGGTTCCCCTGTCAGTATTCCGCACATGGGAATTCGCTACTACGCCTACCCGTTGCAGCCAGGCGATGTGAACGAGGCTCGACGCAATCCGTATCCGTTCCTCTCGCCGGACCCGCTGATCGATGCATGGGGACCTGAGGAAGACCGCCCCCGGATGCTGTATCTCGACAAGGCGTGGCGAGAGCTCCAGCACGTCTTCGCCGTGACCGACGGCCGGTTGCAACCGCGGATCTCCTTGGAGCTCGTCAAAGGAAACGTGACCCCGGTGGGGCCGTACGGCGGTCATGTCGGGTTCGTGCACGTGCTGTCTCCCGATGTGGTCAAAGAGGTTGCGGAAGACATCGTCATGGTTGAGCCGATCGTGGAGACCGACATCATCGAGGCAGTGCCGTACTCGAACGCCGACTACGCCAACTCGTTTCTCCGTGAGGCACAAGACTTCATGGTCGCCCTCGCGGACGATGGCCTGGGACTGGTCTACACAATTCGATGAGGCGACCGGTGGCGTAGCCCAGCCGCGCGACTCCGTTCCCATCATTTCGTCACGGGTGACGAAATGTACTGACGCCATTGCGCATTGGCAACGGGCACACCTCGAGGCGGGATGGGTTCCACAGCGTGCTGCCTGCGAGGCAGCCACGCGCAACGGGTGCCAATGGTGATGGTGACAGGTTCGTCGCTGTCGCCGCCGCCTAACGCCGATCCCGGAGAAGTGACGGGAGCCGATCGCTGGGCTGCCATGGCGACGGGACGCTGGCGATGAGCCTGCTTGGTTACCCGCGGCGCAGAGCCGAGTCCTCGTGCCTGCTTCGACCCGGCTTCCTTCTGTGCCGATAAGATACATTATGTCAAGTAAAGCCCCGCATCTCGCATCAGCTGCATCAGGCTGGCCGCCCCTCACTGTCGGGTGACGGCGAGACGCAGGCACAGGTCGCTGTGGTCGAAGACGGGCCGGATGACGCCCGCGGTGCGGGCACGGTGTCACCGAGGACGCGGCGGTGTCGGTCTCGCGATGAGCGGGGCCACTAGACTCAAGGCGTGACCGGAGCCGACGACTCGACACGTGACCGCGGCCGCGACGGTCTCCCGGATGATCCCGGTCCGACCGACAACGATGCGACATCCGCAGCGGACGGCCCGGACGAACCCTCCTCAGCGAACGATAGGACCGGTGGGTCGACCCGTCGTCGGGGCGACCGGCTTCCCGTCCGACGCGACGATCCCGACCGTCCCGGACCCGGGCGCCGGATGGCCGACCTGCTGGCCCGCACCGACTCCAGCGCCGGGGTCGTCAAGGCGGCTCGCGCCGCACGAGATCTGATCCCGCACAACGAGAACCCGATCACCGGGCCGCGTGCATCCGACCGCGTGGCACGCCTCATCAGCGAGTCCCGGCCCGAGAAACCCAGTGCCATACGAGAGCTCGGCCTCGCATCGGTCCAGGTGTGGCAGGCGTTGGTGACCACACGACGTCGTCGATCCGATCGCACCCCAGTCCCCGCCACCATCTTGTTCACCGATCTCGTCGGATTCTCGACGTGGGCCCTGCATGCCGGAGACGACCAGGTCCTCCGACTCCTGCGCGACGTCAACGACGTCACCGAGAACATCGTGCGCAGCCGCGGCGGACGCATCGTCAAACATCTCGGCGACGGGACGATGGCCGTGTTCGTCGACGGTGTCGAGGCGATCGAGGCAGGTCACGAGGTGATCGTCGCCGTGAGTGCCCTGACGGTCGGGGGCTACCGGCCACAGCTGCGAGCCGGTCTCCACACCGGCGAACCGCGGGCGGTCGGTGACGATTTCCTCGGTGTCGATGTGAACGTCGCCGCTCGGGTCGCGGCAGCCGCGGGAGCCGGTGAGCTGTTGGCCAGCGGAGCGACCGTCGAGGCCGCCGGCGCCGATCGGTATGCCACTCGTCGCCGGCGATTCCGCGCCAAGGGGGTACCGCGCGACATCGAGGTGTTCGCCGTCGTGCCCCGCTACTCCGACTGATCGATCCCCGACCTCATGAAGGTCCGACAGTCGAATCCTTGGATCGCGACCAACAAACCTCACGTCAGACAGTACCGAGAACCGTTCTCCCCCAGCCTCATCGAGGTGCCAATCATCCCCTCATGCCACCTACCGTTAGAGGGAGCCCGCCAGCGGTACGAGGCCACCCCACCACGGCCTGTTCGCGACGGCCGGGACGGTCAATACTTCCGCCCAGTCGCTGGCGACGGATAGATTGTGGGCTGTGCTGCTAGCTGAGGCCGGACTGTCCGAATGTGCGCGCGATGCTGCGTGCAGCGCGGACTTCAACCGGCCGTTCTACTTCGCCTTCGCGATGCTCGTCCTGTTTTCCGTCTGGAGCACTCTGGCGATGTTTGCGACAGTCGACGTCATCAGTCGGGACTGCTGCACGAATAGGTGACATCTGATCTGGCTTGCCTTCGAGCGGTCGGGAAGGATGTAGCTGTGCCCAAGCCGTACCCCCAGGAGTTCCGAGACGATGTGATCCGGGTGGCTCGTGATCGTGGCGAAGGAGTCACGATCGAGCAAGTCGCCAACGACTTCGGTGTGCACCCGATGACGCTGCACAAGTGGATGCGACGCGCGAATATTGATGAGGGCCGCAGCCCTGGCGTGACCTCGACCGAGTCCGCTGAACTGCGCGAGGCCCGTAAGCGGATCCGCCTGCTTGAGCAGGAGAACGAGGTGCTGCGTCGAGCGGCGGCGTATCTGTCGCAGGCGAACCTGCCGGGAAAAGGCTCTACCCGCTCGTGAAAGAGCTCGCCGCCGACGGGATTGCCGTGGCGGTGTCGTGTCGGGTACTTCAGCTCTCGCGCCAGCCCTACTACCGGTGGCTGACCAGCCCGGTCACCAATGCCGAGCTGGCCGCGGCGTATCGGGCGAATGCCCTGTTCGAAGCCCACCGTGAGGACCCAGAGTTCGGTTACCGATTCTTGGCCGGCGAGGCCGCCACGACCGTCGGAGCAATGTGCGAGCGGACCGCGTGGCGGATCTGCCGCGACAACGCCTGGTGGTCGGTGTTCGGCAAGAAACGAGGTCGTAACGGCCGACGATCCGGGCCGCCGGTCCACGACGATCTGGTCCAGCGCGACTTCACCGCCGAGGAGCCAAATCGGTTGTGGCTCACTGATATCACCGAGCATCACACCGGTGAGGGCAAGCTCTATCTGTGTGCGATCAAGGACGTGCACTCCGGGCGGATCGTCGGCTACAGCATCGATTCGCGGATGAAGTCCCGACTGGCCGTGGCGGCGTTGCACAGCGCGGCGGCTCGTCGTGGTGAGGTGGCCGGCTGCATCGTTCACTCGGATCGAGGGTCGCAGTTCCGATCGCGAAAATTCGTACACGCCTTGAACACTCATGGACTCACGGGGTCGATGGGCAAGGTCGGAGCGTGCGGGGACAACGCAGCTATGGAGAGCTTCTTCGCGCTGCTGCAACGCAACGTGCTCGACCGCCAACGCTGGGACACCCGTGAACAGCTACGGATCGCAATCGTCACCTGGATCGAACGGACCTACCACCGCCGGCGACGGCAAGTCCGCCTCGGCCGGTTGACGCCTGTCGAGTTCGAAGCAATGATCAACACAGCCGCTGCCGCGGCATGACACCCAACCTGTCCCCTATTCGTGCAGCAGTCCCGTCGTCATCTCGGCCTGCGACGCAGCGTGACATGGCTTGGCGTCGTCTGGGTCGTTCCGATCGTCGGCGCGGCCACGTGGCGGTTGAGCCGGTCGCGATGGCTGATTCGTCAGTGGCGCGGCGACGGTTCTGTCAGCTCGACGTCCGTCTGAGCCGGCCCAAGCTACGACGGGACCTCATCGCCGCCCCGCCTCGATTGCAACTGTAAACACAATCGCGTCGCCCGCAGCCAGTACGTCAGACGCGCACCTGCCCGCGTTCAGAAACCATCCCGCGAGGAGCTGGACCGTTGGACGGTTCCCATGCCCCTAGGGCGCCACGGGATAGTGGCTCGCGATGGCGATCCGGTTCCACCCGTTGATCGCCACGGCAAGCCATGTGACGGCAGCCACCTGCTGTGGCGACAACGCTTGCTCGACGTCTATTGCCGGCGGGGCGGCAGTGTGCTCGTCACCAATGCGGGTGACTTGCTCTGCCAGCGTGAGAGCCGCCTGCTCTTCGCTGGTGAAGTACTGAGACTCCCACCATGCAGGCAAGACCGCGAGCCTATCGGCGGTCTCCCCCTTCTGGATCGCATCTCTGTCATTTGCCACGGTGAAGGGACCGCTGTGAGCTGATTTTTGCCATGTGGATGGGACCACCTGGATTGCCAGTTATGGGACCACCGGCGCGTTGCGCTGGTGGTCTCTTGTTTTGTCAGTTGACTCGGCCGTGACGAGCAGTCATGGAAGGGGCGGCGGCATGGGCTATCGGGAGGTTGCTGTGGAAGAGATCAGAGAAGTCCTGCGGTTGTGGCTGGGTCTGGCGGTGGGGTTACCGTCGCCGGGTCTACGCACGATCGCCGCGCATGCGGGGGTGGACCGCAAAACGGTGCGTCGCTACGTCGTGGCCGCGCAGGCAGCTGGTGTGACGCGCGAGTCAGGGGCGGCGGGGCTCACCGATGAGGTGATCGGTCAGATCGTCGCTGCGGTCCGTCCGGCCCGCCCGAACGGGCATGGGCAGTCCTGGGAGCTGTTGGTGCCGTTCACCACGCAGATCAAGGCCTGGGTGGCCGGGTCGGACGACGCGAAACCGTTGACGGTGACCAAGATTCACGAATTGTTGGGCCGTCGAGGCTGTGTGGTGCCCTACCGGACGTTGGTGCGGTTCGCTACCGAGGAGTGCGGGTACCGGCGCACGGCGACGACGGTACGGGTCGCCGATGGTGAGCCGGGGGTGGAGTGCCAACTCGACTTCGGCTATCTGGGGATGCTCACTGACCCGCAGACGGGCCGGCGCCGCAAGGTGCACGCGCTGGTGCTCACGGCGGTGTATTCGCGGCACACATTCGTGTGGCTGACGTATTCGCAGACGCTAGCCGCGGTGATCGCCGGCTGCGAGGCGGCGTGGGAGTTCTTCGGCGGCGTGTTCGCGGTCCTGATCCCGGATAACATGAAAGCGATTGTCACTCAGGCGCATAAGCTGGAACCTCAACTCGGTCGCGGATGGCTCGACTATGCCCAGCATGCCGGATTCGTCACCGACACCGCCCGGGTACGCACCCCGACCGATAAACCACGGGTGGAACGCACGATCCATTTCGTGCAGAACAACTTCTGGGCCGGCGAGAACTTCACCAGCCTGTCCGAGGCGCAAGACGCGGCCCAGGTGTGGTGTGCCGATCGGGCCGGCCTGCGGGTGCACGGCACCACCGCGATGGCGCCGGCGCTCGTGTTCGCCGCCGACGAAGCTGCCCTGCTGTTACCGGTACCGGCCGCCTATGATGTGCCGATCTTCAAACAGGTGAAGGTACACAGAGACTTTCACGCCTCAGTCGGCAAGGCGTTGTACTCGCTGCCCGAAACGTGGATCGGCACCGTCCTCGACGTGCGCGCCGACAGCCAGAGCGTGAAGTTCTATCACCGCGGGCAGTTGGTCAAACAGCACCCTCGCCAGGCGCCGGGCGGGCGCAGCACCGATGCCAACGACTACCCTGCGGACAAGAGTGCGTACGCGATGCGCAACATCACCGCCCAACTCGACAGTTGTGACCGTCATGGCCCGAATATCGGAATCTACGCCGCCCGCCTGGTCGACGACCCGCAGCCGTGGTCACGGATGCGGTCGGTCTACGCGCTGATCGGGCTGGTCAGCCGCTACGGGCCCGGTCCGGTCGATACCGCATGCGCCACCGCGTTGGCCCTCGACGTGATCTCGGTGCCCAAGATCGGCTCCATGCTCGCCCGCGCCACCGAGAAGTCCACTCCGGCCCTGCCCGCCGCTGCCGGCCAGTCACCGACCCGATTCTCCCGCGACCCAGCCGAATACGCGACCACCCCAACGCAACTCACCCTCATCATCACCGATGCCGACAGTGAGGACAACTGATGACGACCCGACCGACGACTCCCGAACCGCTCGGCGCCGACATGATCGGCATGCTCAAAACGCTCAAGCTCGGTGCGCTCGCCGACACGCTGCCCGCCCGCGCCGCCCTGGCCCGACAGCACAAAACCTCCCACCTCGGGTTCCTCGAACAGCTACTCGCCGATGAAGTTTCCCGACGCGAATCCAGCTCAGCAGCACGACGATCAGCCAAAGCCGGTCTCGACCCGGCCATGCGCATCGAGGGCTGGGAAGCCACCGACGACCTCCGCTATGACCGCACCCTCCTCGAGGACCTGACCGCACTCCGCTTCCTCGACGCCGGGCACTCCGTCATCCTCCTCGGCCCCGTCGGAGTCGGCAAAACACATCTAGCAAATGCACTGGGCCACATGGCCATCGGACGCCGGCGCTCGGTCGTTTTCGGACGTGCGGACAAACTGTTCCACCGCCTCAAAGCCGCCCGCCTCGACAACAGCGTCGACGCCGAACTCCGCCGCCTGACTGCCGTCGACATCCTGATCATCGACGACTTCGCACTCCGCGCGCTCGACGCCACCGAAACCAACGATTTCTACGAACTCGTCGTCGAACGCCAAACCAAGACCACCATCATCACCTCCAACCGAGAGCCCGCCGAATGGCTCACCATGACCGCCGACGCTCTGCTCACCCAATCGGCCATCGACCGCCTCACCTCGCGCGCCCACACCCTCGTCATCGAAGGCCCGTCCTACCGGCAACGCGACCGCACTCGTCTTGACGGCCGACACCACGACGAGCATCCTCAATAACGCGCCACGGTGGTCCCATCCTCATGGCAACACGGCGGTCCCATAGCCGTGGCAAATGACAGCATCTCTGGTGTGCATCCGTAGACAGAATCCGCATCCATTGAGCTGAGACACTCGAATCTTGATCAGCTCGACCAGCGTGGCTGAGAGACCTGCGGCCTCTCCTGCCTCTTCGGCGCTCTTGTCGAACGCCAGAAATGCTTCATACGGGGCACTGAACTGCTTACTGATATTCACGTGCGGCAACATGCGAACTTCTTCCTGGCCCACCTCGGGCGTGACTCAAGCGAGCCACGGCTCGCTGTGGTTATCTCGGACAGTTTGTGTCCGAGATCAGGATACTCGGATTCCACCTGTCTGGGTCAAGTAGCGTAGAGACATGAAGTTGTCTGGAGGCATCGAATGGGCGGTGCACTGCTGTGTGGTGCTCTCCGGCGTCACCGCCCCGGTGCCCGCCGCGCGACTGGCTGAGTTTCATGATGTGTCGGGGACCTACTTAGCCAAACAACTTCAGAGCCTCTCTCGCGCCGGACTCGTGCAGTCGGTGCAGGGTAAAGCCGGCGGTTACGTGCTGACCCGGGCGCCGGCGGAGATCACGCTTCTTGATGTCGTTGAGGCGATCGACGGTTCCCAGTCCTCGTTCACATGCACAGAGATCCGACAGCGCGGCCCGTTGGCAGCCTCGCCGAGCGACTGCACCCGCCCCTGCCCGATCGCGCGGGCGATGTACGCGGCCGACAGCGCCTGGCGCGCATCGCTGCGTGAGATCACCATTGCCGATCTGGTGACAGAGGTCGATTCGGATGGGGACGTACTCTCGCCGGTGCGAGCTTGGTTGACCGGGACGCGGTAATCGCAGCCCTTGCAGCGATCTGAGGGCGAGTCGTCGGCACAGCCGGCGTGAGCCGAAGCGGCGAACCGATCGCGTCACTCACGGCCCTGGCCGACCCACAGCTCCTAGAAGTGCAATTCCGCGATCTGGGCCCGTTACTCAGGTGTTGTGTCTCCCCTACCGGTTGGGTCTCGGATGCATATCTCCTGCCGTGACTACCGCTCCTACGCCGAAGCGCTGTCGGACATCGGCAACTGACCCGGCTGGCCCTACTGGCCGTAGGTGTATCGCAGGTTGGCGTTGATCAGGGTGCCGATACGTTGGCAGAGGTGACGCAGTTGGCGATCATCCGGTGCGGGCTGGTCGGTGAGCAGCGTCCACCGCAGATCGGTACCACTGCGCCCACCGCTCAGATCGAAGACCACCTGAGCGTCCGGCCGTTTCGTCCACAACGACGACCACACCACCCGCGTGGGCCGCGCCGACTCGAGGACGGTGGGCGCAACCTCGTCGTCAAGCAGGTGGAGCCACGGCCGTGACGGCTGCCTGTTCGGGCTCACGAGATCATCGAAGATCACATGCGGCGGCGCCGGCTGGTTCTTCTCTTTCGACGCAACAGTTTCCACACGGCAAGCCTCGCAACGACTCACGGGGCGTTGCAACCGCTTTATCAAGGGAACGTGGATACAAGGTTTGTGAGGCCCCCGGTATTGAAGGCAGCGATGATCACCTTGACTCACAGCGGTCAGGTCCTCAGCGCAGCGCGGCCACGACCTGATCGGCCATCGCCTGCTGGCCACGAACGTTGGCGTGCATCGCCGGGAAGCTGACAGCTCCCAACGTCGGCTCCACCCACCGCCGATCGCCCGCGCAGGCATCGTGACCGGCGGAGACCTTGGTCATGTCGACAAAGGTCGCGTGAGTGGTCGCGGCGGCTCGGCGCATGGCGTCGTTGAGAGCCGCAAAAGCCCGGTGCAGATATGCGGTGTCTCCGGGTGCCGTGAGCAGCGACGCCGAGCAGAGCACATTCCCGGCGGCCGGGAAGATCTGCGGATACCCGACGAGCATGACGCGGGCGCGCGGCGCGGCGCGGTCGATGTCACGCAAAGCGTTCACCAGGGCGGGGTAGGTCGAGGAATTGATCTTGTCCACCAACGAGGTACCGAACTCATCGCGGCACGGGGCGGCCGACAGCGGCGCGGACATCCAGGCCTGCTGGCAGGCCGAGGTCGAGTCGTTGAACAGACCGTTGTTGTTCGCGCCGATCGTCAGAGTGACCAAACGGGTGGCCGGTCCCACCGCGTTGATCTGCGGTCCCTGCCATCGGTATTGCGATTGGGTCAGGTGCTCGGTCGTCGCCCCCGCGCAACTGACGTCGGCGACCGGGGTCCCGCGTCGCTTGGCGACCAGGCTGGAGTAGTTGACCAGCGAGTTCGAACAGAAGGTTGCCGCCCGCGTCGCCTGAGGGAACACTGCTGCGCCCGCGCTGTAGCTGTCACCGAGATTCACGTACGGGTACCCGTCCGCTGCATGAGCCCCGCCGGCCTGGGCGAGTCCGCCGACGAGGGCGACGGCGGTGGCCACCGCGGCCTGCACGGTTCGGATGCCGAGGCGTCGGCGAGGGCTGCGGCCGTACGACAAAGGCATTCGATAGCTCCGGATCATGGTGCTCGAGTTACTCAAGTTACTGATGGTGTTTATGATACTTTAACACTACCGTGTCGACGAACCCGCCCCGTCTGCGCGTGGTCACGAGCGCGGCAACAAACAGTGCTGGGAAGAGCGGGAATCACCGACCGGAAACGTCAGTCCCCCAGTCCTGAAGCGATCCGTTCGATCCGCGGCAATGCGATTGCCAGTACCGGCAGGTAGGCCACCGCCCAGGCCGGCGCGCCGAAGCTGAGAACGCAGCCACCCGCCACCGGGATCACCTCGTGTCGTGTCGCGTTCACGCCGGCCACCTTCCAGGCCCACGACCGTCCATCGACGAACTCGGTGATCTCAAAGGGCAGGGGCACCCCCGCGATGGTCGTGATCGTGCCGCGTGTCCCCGACGCCAACTCGACGTCACCATCCACACGTGCGCCGACGACCGTGGGCCCCCATGACGGCCAGGCCTGCACATCGGTGATCGTGGCCCACACCGCCTCCGGGGGCAGGTTCGTCCGCAAGTCAGTGGTGGGCATGCCACGCCGCAACCCAGCCCGAACTCTCAGCGCCGACCGCAGCGGGGTGTGAGTCACCGAACGTCCGACCCCTCGGAGAGGCACTCCCAGGTCCGCTCATCAGCTCGTGGCACTCCCACCCATCCCGGTTGATCCGGAATACCGTGGCCGAACGCGTTTCGCATCATCGACCCATCGTCGCAGAAGGATCCCGGCCCGGCACCCATGGACCTGATCCCGCGACAGCACACCATCGGTGGATACAGCAGTCGAGCCCGCCGTGGTCCAGCTGTGTCGAACCGTGCAGGTGAGAATGGATATGCCCCGGCCGGAACTCACCGTGCGATGGTTCGCGGCTCCTCGACCCCACCGAGCTTGTCCGGATTGCGCATTGCGTAGATCTGTTCGATCACGCCGTCGACAATGTGAAACGTGAAGACGCCCTGCAGCTTTCCGTCGAAGTACACGATCATGCCCGGTTCGTGATTAAACAGGGCCACCTCGGCACGATAGTCGTCAATCGTCGTCCCCAACCGCGCGAAGCCGGCGAGCAGGCGTGCCACCGGCAACGAGCCCTGGATGGGCCGCTTCACCGCCGTCGCCTTTCCGTCGCTGTCGGCGGTGAACACGACGTCGGGTGAGAGCAGCGCGATGAGCGACTCGATCTGCCCCGACTGCGCGGCGTCGAGGAACTCCTCGACAACCGCTCTGGCCCGTTGCGCGTCGACCGGGTCGAAACGGGGCCGCCGTGACTCGACATGCGACCGGGCGCGGTGCGCGATCTGGCGCACCGTGGCCGGAGGTTTCGAGACCATCGACCCGATCTCGATGTAGGAGAAGCCGAAGACCTCGCGCAGCACGAACACCGCACGCTCGTCGGGACTCAGCGACTCCAGCACCACCAGCATCGCCGTGGACACCGACTCGGCGAGTACGACGTCGTCGGCGAGGTCACGATCGTCGAGCAGGATCGGCTCCGGAAGCCACGGGCCGACGTACTCCTCACGACGCCGCGAGCGAGACCGCAGCGCATTGAGCGCCTGGCGTGTGACGATCTTCGCGAGGTAGGCCTTCGGATCGACCACATCGGCGTCATCGACCTCCGCCCACCTCAGGTAGCTCTCCTGCAGGACGTCGTCCGCGTCGGCCGCGGACCCGACGATCTCGTACGCGACGGTGAACAGCAGCGGCCGGAGGTCGGCGAACCGAGCTGCGCGACGGTCGGATTCGCCGTGTGCCATGGACACCCCCTTCTCCGTCCGTTCGCTGGTCATCGCCCTGCCGGTTCAGGCTCGACGGCCGTTGCCTTCGCGCCGCTGAACCAGCTGAACCTACCGGGTCGCGCGGCCTCACGCCGGATGTTCGCCACGGTCTGACGGCAGACCAACTCCTTGGTCAAGGCCGCGAGGCGACCTGTCACCACGGCACGCGTCGGCGCATCGTCACGGCGCGTGAACTGCAGAGTGGCCGCGTGTCGGCCGATGCTGGCACACTGCGCGACGAAGCCCTGATCGACGGCGGTCGGCTGCTCACCGTCGATCCTCGCAAGCACCGCGTCAGCGGCCTGAGCGCCCAGCGGCTCGGCGGCCTGGCAGCTCATCCGCAACGAGATCCCCTCGACCGCAACCGCATCACCGGCGCCGACCACCCGATCGTCGTCGATGCTGCCCAGCGTTACGTCGGCGCGGAGACGGCCGATCTCGTCGGTCGCCAGGCCGCTGGCGGCTGCGAGTTCCGGAGCCTCGAAGCCGGTGGCGAGAATCGTTGCCGTGCTGGGAAGTACGGTGTGTTCGCCGTCGAGATCGACGGTGACGGTCCGCTCCCCTATCTCGACCACGCGTCCCTGATCCACGACATCGACACCGAGTCGGTGCAGCTGCTTCTCCGTGGCGCGCCGGGCCCGGCCGCCCACCGAGGTCGCGATCCCTCCGCCGCCGACCAGCCGGACGTCGTGTCCGCTCTCGGCGAGTTCTGCTGCGACTTCGATCCCGGTGAGCCCCCCACCGATGACAGTGACCGTCTCGTGCGCCCCCAGACTCCCGACGCGTTCCCGGATGCGTTGTGCACTCGCCCAATCGGCGATGAACAGAGCATGTTCCGCTGCACCTGCGATGTCCGGGGTGCGGTGCCGGCTCCCGATCGCGTAGATCAGGTAGTCGTAGTCGAGGTGTGCGCCCGACGCCAGATGAACCCGACGCCCGCCGGTGTCGATGAGCGTGGCGGTGTCGACGACAACCCGAATGTCGTCGACCAGCATGCCGTCGAGTCCGACCTGGGGATCGCCGGTCCCCGACGCAAACTGGTGAAGCCGGATGCGCTGCACGAAGAACGGCTGCGGGTTCACGATCGTGACGTCAACGAAGGGGTTGCGCCGAAGCCTGTTGGCCGCCATCGCGCCGGCGTAGCCCGCGCCGAGGACGACCACGCGTGGCCGTTGCGCGTCGACCCGCTCGTCGTCGATCCGTGTGATGCCGGTGGTGTTCATGATCCTGCCTTTCGTCGATGTTCGAAGTGCTCTCACCCTCAAGACACCGACGGCATCGGGAATGTGACAGCCGTCGACCGCGACATCGACCTCTGCGTCGTCTGCGGCCACCACCCAGGACACGGCCACGACCGCTGCGACGATCACGTCGTCCGTTCAAGCGGCTCAGGCGTTCCTGACCACCCTGACCGACGAACAGCGTGAGCAGGTCACCTACGACTACGACGACGAAACCAAGACGACGTCATGGTCGACCTTTCCGGTCACCCTCGTCGACCGCGCGGGCGTGAATCTCGCCGATCTGAGCGATGAACAGCGGACCGCCGCACTGAGAGTTCTCGATGCACTGCTGAGCGACGAGGGGTACGCCACAGTCACCGGAATCATGGGCGGCGACGAGTACACCGCCGGCGACGGCACCGAGGTTCAACAGATCGCGGCATCTCTCGACGAGACCTACGTCAACTGGTCCGGAGCCACCACCTACGACATGACCCAGGGTGACGGAATCTACTTCCAGATCTCCGGCCCCGATGTATACATCGAGTTCGCCGCGCAGCAAGGTTCGGCCGGCGCCGATGTCGACGGTGTCACGACGTCGGGCTGGGGACACGTCCACACGATCTACCGTGACCCGACTGGCGACTACGCCGGCAGCGTCACCCAGCAGGCCGCCACCGGAATGGGTTCGGGCGGTCCCGGCGGCGGCCAGCCTCCCGTCGGTGCAGGACCTACCAGGGGCTAGCCCGAGCCGCCGGAATCCGGATCGACATCGGCCCGAAGATTCGGGTGGTTCCTGCTCACGGAGCCTGCTTCCACCACGCGATGACATACAGCGCGAGCGATGCGACGAGACCGCCGAGGACCCAGAGCACCACCGAGTAGTCGACCCACGACCCGAACGGAGGCGATCCGGGGAAGATGTTGCGCAGCGGGAGCACGGCGAACAGCATCACCGCGAACCAGGTGACCATCGGGGGTTGAAATGCCTTGCGACGCCGCACGGTTTGAATGGAGACGAAGAGAGTGCAGATCGGTAAGACGACCAGCATCACGCACAACGCGAGATCGAACGTCAGGGATCCGGCCGTCCTCGACGACGTGATCGTGAACGCCTGCCCACCGGCGTAGTCGCTGTCGGCCGCTCCGACGTGCCAGCCGATCAGTGAGTCGGTGACAGCGACCTCCGTCGGCAATTCCACGTCACCCGGGCCGTACGCCTGAACGGTGACCGAATCCGACACGTAGCTGTCGAATGGCCACAGTCGGATGTCACCATCGCTGTACATCGTCACCGGGAGGGTGCCCGGCCGCGTACCCGCAGAGAACTTGAGTTCGGTCGACGACGTCAGCGGTGAGACGTCGATCGTCACATCCTCGTCGAGGTCACCACGCGCATCGAGCAGATCGTCCCCGGCATAGACCGTGATGTGACCGCCGATTTCGAAGGCGCCACCGTTCACGGCGTCGACGTCGATGTACACGAGTACCCCGTTCGCCGCGGGTTTCCGTGTGTCCGAATCATCGCCGGAATCGCCGGCGGCATAGACCGCCAGAACGGCGACGTACAGAATCAACAGACCGACAACGATCGCCAGACCCTTGACCCACGCCTTGTGCTCACCGGCTTGCGCCATCCGCCAGCCTCCACGATCGTCGTCGTTCGGCGGCCGCGGATCAGGCGCCGGTTGGCGGTGAGTGTATCGGCAACTCTCAGGAGCCGACGATCGATCCGGAAACGTCCGCCGTGGTGGCGTCGAGATGCTGCGATTCTGTGCCCATGTGTCCCATGCCGACCAGATCACGCCCACCGTGGGTCCCGGCCGACCGATACTGAATCCCGTCCAGATCACCTTCACCGAACGCGAGGAGAACCGATGTCGATCAGCGAGCCCGCGGGCGGCCGCGGCACATTCTTCGGCGACCCGATATCGATCGATGAGCGCACCACGATGATCCCCGTGTCGCGCAGCGGGTTCCGCGGTCGACCGGTTGCGATCGGCGCCTATACGGTGACCGATGGCGCGACGACCTGGACCCCGGCAGTCGACGGCGGCCGGGTAGCCCTCATCGGGGTGATCACCGGCCTCGTCGCAGCAGCACTGGGATCAGCCGCGGTCCTGCGGCAACCGCCTTGGCCTCGCATGACCATCGAACAAGGCCATCGCCCCGGCCACTGATCACCGACGAGCTTCGTTCGACACGAGTTCGACTTCGGCGCACCGACGTTCGACCACCACGTCATCCGCCCGCGAAAACCGTGCGGCCCCGCGCCCAGGTCCGCCACAGCAGCCAGATCGTGAACCCGTTCGTCAGCACGAAGCCGACGAAAGGTATCGACGAACGTATTTCGGGTCCGTGTCATCTGCTCACCCGTGAGTCGCTGTACGCCTCAACCCTCGTGGGTTGCACGCGTCTCCGCCAGAGATCGCTCGAGAAGCGTTCGCAACACCGCACGATCCACGTCGTCGAGGCGGGTCAGATGCAGGCACGACTTTCCTACTCGGTTCTTTCCGAGCGTCTCGACGAGATCTGGCCACCGGGTCGCGAAATCGCTCACCAGGTAGATGGTGTGATTCTTGGGCCCTGTTGCGAAGGCGAGTTCGGGTGCCCGGCCGCAGTGTCCGCTGGCGTACCGGTACTCGTATTCGCCGAAGCCGACCATCCGGCCGGCCCACACCACGGGCTCCCTCCCGGTGACCTCCGACAACAACGAGAGCAGTTCGTCGGCCTCACCTCGACGCGGACCAACCGCCCGGTCGAGTGCTTCCCCGATCGGTACCGCCGACGGACTCATCGTCGGCGCTGGGCCTCGGGCACGCTTGTTGTCGTTCACGGCAACCACTTCCAGTTCGATCGTCAGCGAATCGACTGTCCATCACTCCCCTCCGTCGGAGCGACCTCCCCCGTGAATCGACGATTCGCCCGGTCATCCCACCGGACCACGAGCGTAACCCCTGTGATGTGAGTCGCTACCCAGATCGTAAAGCGGCACGCCCGTGCAATAGTTAGGCAATGCTTGCCTCAACTGAGAGTGCCGGTCCGTGGTTGATCGGCGTCTATCGCATGGTCATCGGTTTCCTTTTCTTCTGTCATGGGACGACAACGCTGTGGGCGTGGCCGATCGAACCGTACGGTGGCGCGACTGCGGAGTTCGGCGCTTGGCCATCCTGGTGGGCCGCCGCGATCCAAGTGGTCGGCGGTTTGCTGATCATGATCGGCGTGGGAACCCGGGTTGCCGCCTTCGTCAGCGCGGGAAGCATGGCAGTCGCATATTTCTGGAAGCACCAGGGCGATGGCCTGCTGCCGGTTCAAAACGACGGCGAGTCCTCGGCGCTCTTCTGCTGGGCGCTCCTGATCCTGGTCGTGATCGGGCCCGGAAAGCTGGCTGTGCAGCCTGTGCTCGATCGTCTACGCGGTCGAGCGACACCCGCGAACACGACCGGCTCGGGCACTGTTCCACGGCACCCGAGCCATCCATGGCTCAGCACTGAGACGCGGACCCGACAGCTACGGCCTGCAACGGTCTCGGTGTGACCGCTTGCGCACCTCCGCGGCTGCGGGCGCCGATGAGTTCTGACCATCCCGAGGGTCTGCCTCGGTGCGGACAATGTCGTCCGCACCGAGGCACCGATGTCCGCGGACGTCGACGACCAGAAGGAAGGTTCACGATGACCGACACCACCGGGGCTACCCTCACCTACACTTTCGCCGCTTCACCCGACGCCGTCTTCGACGCGTGGACGACACCTGAGCTCTTTGCGACCTGGTTCGGAGGCGGAGCGAACGAGGTGCCCGTCGACTCGGTCACGCTCGACGCCCGCCCCGGAGGCACCTGGACGGCAACGATGATCGTCAGCGACGACATGCCCGAATTCCACTGGCGCGGCGAGTACATCGAGGTTCATCGACCGACCAGGCTCGTCCTGACGATGACCGACGAACCCGGGGACGCGCGTGAACGCCTCACCGCCGACTTTCTCGCCGTCGACGCCGGCACCGAGGTCCGATTCGGTCAGACGGGCGGGAACCTCACGGACGAGCAGTACGAGTACGCCGCCGCCGGATGGCGCGCGGCGTTCGAGACGCTGGACGCATTGTTGGGCGAGTAACCGGGCGCCGTCAGGACTCGGTCGACGACGCCGAGGTCCGAGCAACTCCGGGACCGGTCGCGCTCACTCCCAGCCGGCGGTCTCGGCCGCCGCCTGGTGAGTTTGGCGAAGGAATTTCAGCACCACGGCGTCCGGATCCGGCGCTTGGCGAACGAGGTGATACGGCAGGACGTACTCCCCCAGCGCGGCATCCCAGTGCGCCGGGGCCTCCACCGCAGGGTGGGTGTCGTATCCCTCGGGATGCGGATACGCGTAGGCGTAAAAGGCACCTTCTTCGGCGCCTCCCGGCCAGTATCCCGCGCTCGACACCTCGTCGCTGTAGGCCTCGTGCATGACCCAGTCGGGACAGTTCGGAACCCCGCCGGGATGCTGCGGCGCGCTCCGCCCCGAAAAACGAGTGACCGCCAGATCGAAAGCGCCCCAGAAGAAATGCACAGGCGACGACTTACCTCTGAACTCACCACGGAACGTCGACAACACCCGCTGAGCGCTGACGAGCGACCACCAGAACCTCGTCATGGCTTGCGGGTCGTAGGACGAGTGGACTGTGTCCTCTGCGAACGGGGTGGCGTCAGGCAGTTCGACGGGGGTCCCGACGATGTCGATGTCGAAACCGAGGTCGGTCAGGTGGCCGGTGTATTCGGCGTAGAAGTCGGCCACCGTCCGCGGTTCGAGCTTCATCCGACGAGTGGATCCGTCGGTGACCAGGAAGACCAACTCGTGGTCCACGAAATCGAAGCGGATCTCGAGCCCGCGAGTTCCGACGGCCATCAGCGACGTGGTGAGTCCACGCCCGTCGACATACAGCGGCACCCCCCACCAGTGATTGATCTCGGGACCGAGAGCGAGACGCGTCTTACCGACGATCTGGGTCCACAACTGCACCGTGTCCCTGGTGTCGCTCCACGAATCAACCGGTAGCGCGGGCCAGGCCTCGTATTGGGTTTCCATGACTCCATGATCCCGAACGCGTCAACTCGACGAGCGCTCCGCAAGACGCGGCGGGATCGGCGATCGTCTTCCTCGGTCCGCCGACGTCGCCTCATGCCTGTGGAGACTCGGCGCGTGTCGATCGACAAACCCCATACCCTGTCGACATCGAAGCGCCCGTCAACTCGGTGCGCTACACCGTGAGGAGGACAAGGTGCCGCGCATAACCCTTGGTGCGATTCTCGTTCTGGTCGCGATCGGAAGCGCGATGATCGTCGCCCTGCTCGGGGCACCCGACTGGTTGATCGTCGTCGTACTCACTGGACTCTGCGTGTCCGCCCTCGTGCTTCCCACTGCGATCCGAGAATTCAGGCCGGATCCGCAGCGCGCTGCCGGCCGGCCAGATTTCGAGGATTCCGAGAGTCCCCGTCCGACTCCGGCGCACCAACGCCGCAGTGCCCAGGGTTCCGATTCGTCCTCGAGTTGGTCCGGCTTCGACGGCGGGTGGTCGGGTGACGGCGGTTCCGACTCATCCGGCGGCAGCTCGAGTGGCGGCGAGTGACTGACGGTTGAGTCAGATTCAGCACGACGTCGAGTTCGCGGATGGCCGGTGAGGTGTCGGGGACCGAACTACTTCAGCGAGGGTGCTGGATCGCCTCGACCAACTGCCGGCAGTGACGGGTGACGTCGGCGGCGGTCAGGTCATGATGCTCTGTCCACCAGTCGATCACCGCGGAGACGACGCTGAACCAGCACGCGAGCAACAGCGAATGCGTCTCCGACGACATCGGACCAGACCGCACCGACAGGACCTCGGCCACCCCTTGTGAACCCAGTGCGTTGAGCGCCTGCTGGTAGTGGCGCGTTCGATCATGTGCGGCGCTCGGCTTGGGCGGGGTGAAATCGTAGAGCACCCGCCATTTCTCGGTACCGCCGTCGAGCGCCTCGACGATCGCTGTCAATGTCGCCAGAGCGCGCAGCTGGGCCCCCTGCACCTGTTGCGCAGCGGTCACCGCCTCGACGAGTTGCTCCCCCGCCCGCTGAACGCACGCCGCGTGCAGACCATCGCGCGACCCGAAGTAGGTGTAGATCAACGGCTTCGAGATACCTGCCGTCGCCGCTATGTCGACCAGGGAGGCGTTTGCGTAACCGCGTAGAGTCAACGCCGCTGTCACGTCGTCGGCACGGGTGCGCGATGGTCGACTCGGCACCGTGAACAGAGGAGGAGATCCGATGAGCAGGATCGGCACCGAGCTGCAAGCAGTCCTCGGCCGGAGCGTCGGGATGGCGCTACAACGCCGCACGCTGCTACCCCGCGTGGTTTCCGAGGCGATCGCCGGTGACGGGCGCGATGTCCAGGGGCTGACGGTGGTGGTGACCGGCGCATCGGCAGGGATCGGGCGGGAATCGGTGCGGCAGCTCACCGCCCGCGGCGCGCACGTGATAGCCGTCGCACGACGCCGACAGGAACTGATCGAACTGTCCGAGGAGACAGGTTGTGACCACACACTCTGCGACCTCTCCGACGAGGTGTCGACCGCGGCGTTGATCGACGAACTTCGCAGTGAACCGATCGACGTGCTGGTCAACAACGCAGGCCATTCGATCCGTCGGACGATCCTCGACTCCACCGACCGGCTCCACGACTACCAGCGCACCATGCGTCTCAACTACCTCACCCCCGTTCAACTGTCGCTCGGCCTGTTGCCGGACATGGTCGACCGTCGGTCAGGACATATCGTCAACGTGTGCACGTGGGGCATCATGGCGAACACCTTTCCCAGGTTCTCTGCATACGCCGCGTCGAAGAGTGCGCTGGCCATCTTCGGCCGTAGCCTCAACGCAGAGAATCCCCATCCACAGATTCGGGCCACGAACGTCTACTTCCCCCTCGTGCGAACCGAGATGATCGCTCCCACAGCCGCTTACGACAACACCCCGGCACTCACCGTCGAGGAAGCCGGGCGGTGGATCGTCCGCGCGATCACCCATCGTCCGACCTCGGTGGCGCCGGCAGCTGTACGCACGCTGCTGCCTGTCATCGACTATCTCGCACCGACGGCCGCCGACAGGGCGATTGCATCGCTCACCTGACGGCCCGTCGTCAACGGTTCACGGGTGCTCCACGTATCGGAGATTCGTTCACATACGGACCGCCGTCCCTATTTCTGATCGTCCTGCGGCCATTTATCCATGTGATAGACAGTGTCGAGACCGTGAGGCGGCGAATCGATGACGAAGCGATATCTGCGGACCATTCTAGTGCTCATTCTGGCGGCCGGGATCGGACAATGGTCACCGGTCGCCGGTGCAGTCCCGGATCCGGGCGGCGCGACCGTCCTGACGCTCGACCCTGCGTTCCGTTCCCTGCCGATGAATTGGCTGCGCGGCGAGTTGTTCGCATCACCGAATCGCGTCGTGAAGGTGCCCTACAACAACTTCCCCGGCGCGACGAACACCCACCGCGGGCGGGACAAGCTCAACGAGATGCTGCACGAGATCCCGGGCCGGAAGATCGTAGTGGGTCACAGTCAGGGTGCGCAGGTTCAAGACGATTGGCTGCGCACCTATGGGCCCACGAGCGACATCGACCCCGCGACAGTGATGTTCGTACTCACCGGTGATCTCGAATCCAAATACAACGGATGCGCCAATCAAGGCGGCTGCCGAGCAGACTATGGCGGAAACAACTTCCCCGACAACACCCGATACACCGTCAAGATCGTTGCGAGGCAGTACGACTACTGGGCCGACGCACCCAACCGCGATCTGATGACCGACGCCGCTCGTCGAAACCACAGCGCGTCGAATTCTGTTGGCGGACAGGGTGAAGGCCGTCCCGTGCACAACGACTACAGCATGATCGGACTCCACGATCCGGCCAACAAGACCTTCGTCGAGGGCAATGCCACGTACATCCTCGGGTCTCCGGCCACCTACTATCTGCCGATGGTCACCCAGATGTGGACCACTGCAGCCCGCAAGGCGACCGAGGACGCCCGACTCCGCCCAGAGGTCGAGAAGGCCTACGACCGGCCGATGGGGGCGCCACCGGCAACCTCGGGTACCTGAACCGCTCCTCGTGTCGCGAGAATTAGGCGGAAACCGAGCTCGAAACGGACGCCGACATCTACCATCAGGTGCACCAACCGGACGATGTGGTGAAAGAGGACCGGCATGAAAAAGACTCTGAATTCTCTGTCAGAGAGCGAATATCTCCTCGTCCGGGAGACCAAGAAGTCGCAGATGGCCGGGCTCGACGAGGACGGTTTGATCGACCTCCACTCCCGCATCCGGCGCGCTCGGAACAAACACGTCACCTTGTACCGACGAGCTGGGGCCGAGAAGGTCAAGGCCAAAGGCGGACGCGGGAGCGCCAAGGCAGCGAATGTCCGGAACGCCGCCAAAGCGGAGGTGTTCGAGGACGCCCTGAGCCGGGTGAGTAGGCGATTGGCCCGGGTTTCCCGCGACGCGGCCCTCGAGCTGAAGGCCGAGCGATTGGCACGCGCACGGACCGAGAACCCGGCACCATCCACGGACGGCGGCAAGCCCCGCAAGAACAAGAACGACAGCAAGGGCAAGGTCGCCTCGTCGGGACGAATCCGTACCGACGACACCCGCGACTCGCCAGGCCGCAAGAAGTACGAGGCGTCGACCATCGCGGCCGGCGCACGCCGCCAGACCAAGAAGGACCGCCGACACGACTCCTGACCCCGGCGGCAAACGTCGGCCCGGCCCGTCGCAGCGCTCAGCGAGGACCGATTCGCGACCCATGTGCCCGCGAAGGGACGCAGTCTCGACCAGGTGGTCGAACACATCGGAAACAGCGCGCAGTGTCGCTATGGAACCGCGCGGCGGCGCAGGTGTAGAAGCGGGAACGGCCGGCCATCCGAGTCGACCGGCGAACGCCCCACCTGGTCGAAACCTCTGCGCCGATAGAATTCCACGGCACCCGGATTCTGCTCGTTGACGTCGAGCTCGTCGATGCCCACGCGTTCCACCGCATGATCGAGCAGCACCGTGCCGATGCCCCGGCCGTGGGCGGCAGAATCGACGAACAGCATCTCGAGCCGGTTGTCGGCTGTCCCGCTGAAGCCGACGATGACTCCACCGACCTCAGCGACGACCAATTCCACCGCGGGGAAGAAATCCCGCGCGAGTCGACTGGCAAAGCCGTCGATGTCAGCGGGAGTCAGAAAGTGGTGCGTTGCCTCGACCGCAGAGCGCCACACGGCCACCAGTCGGTCCGTGTCCGCGCCGTCGGCCTGTCGGAGCCTCACCTCAGCCATACGTCATCAAGGGGGATCTCGGTCCACGGGTCGGTGAATGCACGCCCGGCACAGTAGTAGGCACGGGTCCCGATGGACAAGGGTATTTCGATCTCGCACAAACCCCGGCGTCGACGTCCCCGGCGGATATCGTGATCACGACACATCCGCAGGGACAAGGGGTATCACGTGCTCGAGATCCATGGTCTGTCGAATGAAACGGTCGTGCTCGACGGGGAGTGGTTCGAGAAGCTCCGGGGCGGCACCTCCAAGACACGGTTGCCGGCGGCGTCGTTCGTGTCTGCCGAGGTCACGGAGACCGATCGGCGGAAAAAGTTGTTCGGCGGCGAACGGGAACAACTCCTCCAGGTGACCCTCACCTTCTCGCGTCCGCCGTTCGTCGGGCTGATGACATCGGCGGAGAACCGGGCGAAGGTCGACGCTCTCGTGGCCGGCCTCGAAGCCGCACGCGACGCGGGCTGAGTCCAGCCTCGCCCGTCATGATGATCCTGCGGTCCGATCCTGTTGCGCTCGAATCAGTTCGAGCAGCAACCGACGAAGTTGTGATTCCGATTCACCGATGGACGCGATCAACGCCGGATCGGTTCGCTCTCGCTCGAGGAGTGCGTGATAGACCTCGGTCCCGGCCGGAGTCGAGCTCACATGTTTACGCCGCTCGTCGTCGGGATCGACCTGCCGGCGCACATAACCCATGCGTTCGAGTCGTTCGATGGTGCGGCTCGCCGTCTGATCCGTCACCCGCGCCTTCCTGGCGATCTCCCGCTGAGTGGCAGGCCCCGTACTCACCACATGCAGAACGACGAGTCCGGCGCTGGAGATGTCGTACTCCCGCAGCACCGCCTCCCACGCGTGTTCGACCATTCTCGCCGCCGCTGACAGCAGCCGACCCGTCGGCCAGCCGTCCATCCCGTCGTTCCCGTTGTCCACCGCGTCCTGCCGATTCTCTACGTCACACTCCACAGACTTGCAATTGTTCAGCCTGCTGAACATCATGGTGCTGTCCCGCGTCAGCCGCAACCAACGAACGGAAGCTCCGTGAACCCACCCACTCCTGCTCGACGAGTCAGTCGTTTGCGATGGATTCTGCCAGCCCTGTTGGTCATCGGATGGCTGGCCCTGGGCTCCGTCGGCGGGCCGTTCGCCGGAAAACTCGGCGACGTGCAGGCGAACGACAACACCTCCTTCTTGCCCGCCTCTGCGGAGGCCACCGAGGTCTCCCGCCTCGAAGCCGACTTCGTCGACTCGTCCGAGATCCCCGCCGTGGTCGTCGCCGAACGCACCAGCGGCATCACCGACGCCGACCTCGCCTTCGTGTCCGACGCCGTGAGCAAGGTGGCCGGCACCGACGGCATTTCCGAGCGCACGTCGCCACCGATCCGCTCTCAGGACGGCAAGGCGATCCAGATGATCGTGCCCGTCGACTCCTCGGGCGAGGTCTCGGAAAGCGTCGAGGCCCTGCGCACCGAACTCGCGAACGGCCCGCCCCAGGGGTTGTCGGTGTACGTGACCGGACCGGCGGGTACCGCGGGTGACCTCACCACCGCGTTCGGCGGCATCGACGGACTGCTGCTGCTGGTTGCCGGCGCGGTCGTCATCCTCATCCTCATCGTGGTGTATCGCAGTCCGATCCTTCCGTTCGTCGTGATCGTCTCCGCCGTCTTCGCGCTCGGGCTCGCGAGCCTCCTGGTCTACGTGCTCGCATCGAACGACGTGCTGACGCTGAACGGCCAGAGCCAGGGCATCCTCTTCATCTTGGTCTTCGGCGCGGCAACGGACTACGCGCTTCTACTGGTGTCGCGGTACCGAGAAGAATTACGACTCACGGCCGACAAGTACGACGCGATGAGGGCGGCGTGGCGCGCGACCCTCGAACCGGTCGCGGCCTCCGCCGGTACGGTGATCGCCGGCGTGCTGTGTCTGTTGCTGTCGGACCTGAATTCCAACCGCGGACTCGGCCCGGTTGCGGCGATCGGTATCGCGGCCTCCTTCCTGGCCTCGATGACCTTCCTCCCCGCAGCTCTGACCCTGTTGGGACGCGGCGCCTTCTGGCCGAAGCGGCCGGTCATCGAACCCGAGGCCGCGCAGCGTGACGACAGCAGCAACCACCGATTCTGGGGCGCCCTGGCGAACCGCATCGGGCGACACCCCCGCCGTTTCTGGGTGGCCACCACGCTGCTGCTCGTCCTGTTCGCACTGTTCCTCCCCCAGTTCAAGGCCGACGGGGTCGCGCAGTCCGACACCTTCCTCCTGAAGGTGGAATCGCAGGAGGGCCAGGAGGTTCTCTCCGCCCACTTCGACGCCGGAGACGGATCGCCTGCGGTCATCATCGCCAACGGGGCATCGCTCCAGCAGGTCCAGAGCGCGGCGACCGGCGTCGACGGTGTCGCCGAGGTCGTCCCGGTCACCGATCCAAGTGGCGCACCCAAGACCGTCGACGGACGGGTCGCACTGCAGGCGACCCTGACCGACCCGGCGGATTCACTGGCCGCCGAGGAGACCATCGAACGCCTTCGCGACTCGGTCGGGAACGTGAACGGCGCCGATGCACTCGTCGGCGGCCCGACGGCTGTCGACCTCGACACGAAGACGACCGCCATCCACGACCGGAATCTGATCATCCCGATCGTCAGCATCGTGGTGCTGCTCATCCTGTGCGCACTGCTTCGCGCGATCGTCGCGCCGATCCTCCTGATGGCCACCGTCATCTTGAGTTTCGCGGCGACATTGGGAATCTCGTCGATCGTGTTCAACCACATCCTCGGGTTCCCCGGTGCCGACCCGGTCGTACCGCTGTTCGCGTTCGTGTTCCTGGTGGCCCTGGGCATCGACTACAACATCTTCCTGATGACCCGTGTTCGCGAGGAGGCTCTCCAGATAGGTACGCGCCGAGGCGTTCTCCGCGGACTGACCGTGACCGGCGGAGTCATCACGTCCGCCGGCGTGGTCCTCGCCGCGACGTTCTCCGCCCTGGCGGTCATTCCGCTGATCTTCTTGGCGCAGATCGCGTTCATCGTCGCCTTCGGCGTCCTCCTCGATGCCCTGATCGTCCGGACGCTCCTGGTCCCGGCGCTGGTCTACGACATCGGCCGACCGGTGTGGTGGCCCAGTGCGCTGGCCAAGAAGGAGGACGTGCCGGAAGAAGCGCAACTGGTGGGCGCTTCGGAGGGTGACCGCGAAGCCTGAGTCAACCGTGGTCGCGGTAGGTGCCGCGGGTCCGGTCGTCATCGCCGACCCGCGGCACTTCTACGCCGTTGTCACTGATCGCACGGCCGGAGGGCGTGGTGGCAACACCGCGTCGACCAGGCGGCGGGTGACCGGATCTCGTTCCGGGGCAGTGAGATCCCGGGCATCGAAGCGGTCGACCACGCGACCCCGATCCAGCACCACCACATCGTCGGCGAACGCCTGCACCACGGCCAGATCATGCGCGATCAGCACGAACGTCACCGCCGTCGTCGATCGCAGATCCGCGAGCAGACGCAGGATCTCGTCCTGAGTCGTCACGTCCAGAGCCGACGTCGGCTCGTCCAGGATCACCAGTGCCGGTTCGACACCCAGGGCACGGGCGATGCCGACCCGCTGCCGCTGGCCACCGGACAGCTGGTGCGGGTATCGATCTCGGATGACGTCCGGTTCCAGACCCACGAGCGCGAGCAGTTCGTCCGCGCGCCGCCGCAACGACCGCTTGCCCGTCAGCAGCCCCGATCGCCGGATCGGCCGAGAGATCTGTTCGCCGACCCGAACCCGGGGGTTGAGCGCACTACCGTGATCCTGGAAGACGAGTTGCACATGACGCGCACGGTCGGCACCGCGCAACCGGGACACCTCGACCTCACCGCTGTCGCGATGGATTGTGGCGTGTCCGCTCGTCGCGACATCGAGGCCCGCAAGGATTCGAGCGAACGTCGATTTGCCGGAACCCGATTCGCCGATCACCCCCAAGGTCCGGCCGCGCTCGATCCGGATCGACACATCGTCGAGGGCGGTGAAGTCCTCGGCACGCCATCCCGTGGCATCGAAGACCTTTGACACCCGATCGATCACCGCGGCGGGAACGGCATCATCCGACGACACCGCGCGGTCGGCGAGGTGCGCATCCGCGGACAGTTCCGGCACTGCGGTGATCAGCGTCCTGGTGTACTCGTGCTGCGGGTCCTCGAGCACCTTCCTCGTCGGACCGTGTTCCACCAGGCGCCCGCGACGGAGGACCGCCACGGTATCGCTGAGCCGGGCCACCACCCCGAAGTCGTGGGTCACCAACAGGACGGCCATCCCCAGTTCGCTGCGCAAGTCCTCGATGAGATCCAGGATCCGAACGGAAAGCGTCGGATCCAAGGCGGTGGTCGGTTCGTCGGCGATCAAGAGATCAGGCTCGGGAATGCACGCCACCGCGATCATCACCCGCTGACGCATCCCCCCGCTCAGCTGATGCGGGTAACTGCCGAGGACCCGGGCCGTGTCGGGAATCCCCACCCGTAGCAGCCACTCCGCGGCCACCTCGCGGGCATCGGATCTGCTGATGTCGCGATGCAACCGGATCAGCTCGACCAGTTGGGAACCGATGGTGAATGAGGGGTCGAACGACGTGGCCGGGTTCTGGAAGATGGTCCCGACCCTCGTACCGCGCAGCGCGTTCAGGTCCTTCTCGGTGGCTCCGACGATCTGGCTACCGGCCAATGAGATCGATCCCCGGACTTCCGGACGAGCACTGGCGGGCAAGAGTCCGGCGATGGCCGACGCGGTCACACTCTTGCCCGATCCGGACTCACCCACGAGGGCGAGAACATGGTTCGACGAGAGGTCGAACGTCAGGTCGCTGACGGCCTCCACCCCGCCATTGCGTTGCGGGAACCGGACCGACAGGCCGTCCACACTGAGCATCGGCGTGTCCGGAGGCGTCGTGCGGAGCTCGACACTGTGTTCTGTCGTGGTCATCGGCGGGGGCTCCATCGGGGGTCGAGAACGTCTCGGAGTCCGTCACCGAGCCAGTTGAATGCGAGTCCGACCACGAGGATCGCGACGCCGGGAACGATGGCGACGAATGGGCTACCCGAGATCAGCACCTTCGCCCCCTCGGCCACCATTCGACCCCAATCGGGCGTGGGCGGTTGCACACCGATACCCAGCGCACTGAGGCTCGATGCCAGGACGATGAGAATACCGATCAGGCTCGTCCAGTAGACGATGATGGTGGCGCCGACGTTCGGCAGGACTTCCGTCCTGAGAATCGTTGACGTGGATGCGCCCAGACCGATTGCTGCGTCCACGTATTCGAGTTCGCGCTGTCGCCGGGTCTCGGCGTAGACGATCCGCGTGACGTAGGGCACGGCGGCGAACACCACCGACGCGGCCACCACCCACACGCCCATGCCGATGACTTCGGCGAGTGCGAAGGCCACGATGACGACCGGGAAAGCGAACAGGATGTCCACGATCCGCATGACCCCGCCGGATACCCAGGACCGTGACCACCCGGTGAGCAGGCCGATCGAGGAGCCGATCGCCACGGCGACCGAGGTGGCGATCGCGGTCGGCACGATCGTGGCACGACCGCCCCAGATGAGTCGGCTCAGAATGTCCCGGCCTTGTTCGTCGGTGCCGAGAACGTGACCGTCGGTTCCGGGCGACAGATAGCGTGACGCGGCATCACCGACCGTCGGGTCACTCGGCGCCAACCAGGGCGCGAGGACCGACACGATCAGCACGAACGTCAACACCGAAACAGCCGCCACCAGTTGTCGGTGGTATGTCCACGCCGGCCGGGTCCACCTGTGACCCAGTATCTTCGGCCGCGTCTGTCCGAACGGTCCCTCTTCGGTGACGGTCACATCAGCTCCTCAACCTCGGGTCCAGGAGGTCCGCGATGATGTCGGTCGCGAGATTGACGATCACGAAGACCACGGTGACCAACATGACTCCACCCTGGATGACGGGATAGTCGTGCGCGCTGATCGCGTTCATCAGATCGGTTCCCACCCCCGGCCAGCTGAACACGAACTCGACGAACACCGCCCCACTCAGCAACGTGCCGATCTCCAGGCCCGTCGTCGTCACGATGATGGGCGCGACGTTGCGTCCGACATGTTTGGCCAGAATCCGCCGGCGCGGCAGACCTTGGCTGCGCAGCGTCCGTACATAGTCGGATTCCAAGCTCTCGATCACACCGGCACGCGCGAACCGTGCCAGTATCAGCATCGAGATCAGAGCAGCCGAGAATGCGGGGAGAATGAGGTGGTGGAGCAGGTCGCCCACCCCGCCGTCGCCACCCGCATCACGCATACCGGTGGCGGGCAACACTTTCCACTCGAGCGCGAAGACCCAGATCAGGATCAGGCCGAACCAGTAGACCGACAGGTTGGACCCGATCTGTACCAGCAGCATGATCGCGCGGTCGACGAATCGATTGTGGTTCAGCGCGGCGATGGTGCCGATGAGCACTCCGAACACCACCGACACCACAACCGCTGCCGCGGTGAGGACCAGGGTGTTGACGAAGGCGGTGCCCAACGTGTCGAACACGATCGACCCGTTGATGATCGAGCGACCCCCGCCGTCGGTGAACAGGCTCGACACCCAGCGGAGATACTGCACCACCAGGCCGTCGTCGAGACCGTAGGCCTGCTGCAGATCGGCCACCGCGTCGGGAGAGAGCACCCCGTGCAGACTCGCTTTGATCGGGTCGCCCGGACTCGCCTTTCCGAGTAGGAAGACCAAGATCGAGATGACGAACAACACGGGCACGAGCAGGAGTACGCGGCCCGCGATGCGCACGGCCAGACGGTGCCCGCGCGCTCTGCGTCGCAGCGTGTTCCAGCGCGTCGTCGGAGGACAGGCGGCGTCTTGCTCGCCGTCCTCGACTGTCCTGGACCGCGGTTCGTTCTCGAGCAGCGTCGTCGCCATCAGCCCTCCTTCGACACCGGGCCGAGGTCGTACCAATTGGTGTTCGGCCACACGAACCCCTGCACCTGGGGCGAGATCGCGTAGTAGCGGGTGAAGTTCACGGTCGGAATCACCGCGTGCTCGGCGGCGATGATTCTGTCGGCGTTCTGCCAGTTCGCGATACGCGTGTTCGGGTCGCTGGTGTAGCGCGCCGCGTCGAGTGCCCCCGTGATCGCCGGATAGTCGACGTAGCCTTCACCGCCGTTGGCCACGACCGTCGAGTTGAATCCCTCCAGCGCCCACTCGGGGTATGTGCCTCCGTATTCGCCGAGGTGGAACCCGTCGTCGGGTTGCGGGTTGGAGATACGGGACGAGTAGTTGCCCCGTTCGAGGGCGACAACCGGCGCGTCAATGCCGACCGCCTTCAGATTCGCCGAGATGGCCTCCGCCTCGGGCTGACCCGCGAGGTCAGCGATGATGTTGAACGACACCTGGCCGTTCGCGATGGCGTTGTCGGCCAGTATCTGCCGCGCACGATCGGGATCGTAAGAGTAGTTGCGGAGTTCCGGGTCATACGCCTCGTTACCGGGGTTCAGGAACGACCACAGGGGCTGCGCATGTCCGGAGTAGATGTTGTCGGCGAGGCTCTGCCGGTCGATCGCGAGTGAGACCGCCTCGCGCACGGCGGGATTCTGGGCCCAGCGGTTCCCGAAGAGAAAGGACACGTAATCCAGCTGGGCTCCGGTGCCCGCCGGAACCGAAGCGCCCTGCCGCTCCAGAAGTTCGACGTCGGTCGGCTGGACTCGGGTGAGGATGTCGATCTCACCGCTCTGGAAGGCCGCCAGCCGGCTCTGGTTGTTGGGGATCGTCCGGAACACCAGCCGTCTGAGGGCCGGCGCCGTGCCCCAGTAGTCGTCGTTCCGGTCCAGGGTGATGTGGTCGTTGATCTTCCGCTCGACGAAGCGGTACGGGCCGGTACCGGTAGGGTGTTCGGATAGACCGTCGTTGCCGTACTGACGCAGCGCGGCGGGGCTGAAGATCAACGGCGACCCGATGGACTGTGCGAGAAGGCGCGGGAAGCCCAGGTACGGCCGGTTGAAGGTGAACTCGTAGGTGTGGTCGTCGACGATGCGGGTACCCGCGAGATCGTTGAAGCGCGCCTTGAGCATCGCCGCGCTCTTCTCGTCGTAGAACTCGAACTCGGGGTCGGAGAACCTCTTGACATTGAAATCAACTGCGGCGGCGTCGAAGTCGGTCCCATCATGGAACTTGACGCCCTTGCGGAGGTCGAAGGTCCAAGTGGTGGCGTCGGGACTGTGGCGCCAAGCCGTCGCCAGACCGGGCGACAGTTCGGTCACGCCCTGGTTGGTCGACAGCACTTCTTGCACCAGCGGCTCGTAGATGTTGCGCGACGCACGGAACGTTTCCCAGAAGTACTCACGCTGCGGGTCGATGGCCGTCGGCTCCGTGTAGAGCCCGACCACCAGGGTGTCGGCGGGGTTCTTCGACGTGATCGAGCCACCACCACCTCCACCGCAGGCGGTCGCCACAACGGCGACCGCGAGTGTCAGTGCGGCCGCGAGGGCGCCACGACGACGAATCCGCTTGATCAGCATGGGCGTGAAGACCGTTCCTCGTAGGGGTGCGCCGAGGATTCGC
Source organism: Gordonia sp. ABKF26 (assembly GCF_041103195.1). Taxonomy (NCBI): domain Bacteria; kingdom Bacillati; phylum Actinomycetota; class Actinomycetes; order Mycobacteriales; family Gordoniaceae; genus Gordonia; species Gordonia sp. ABKF26. The sequence continues at coordinate 3,049,570 of NZ_JBGCVZ010000003.1, read as the reverse complement.
AGCGCACATCGGGGCACGACCCTACGGGCCGGGTGCTTGGTCCGGCATCTCTTCGGCTCATCGTGATCCGATGGTTCACGCCCGGAATAGCGTTGACCGGTTTCGTTGCACGACAGATTGATTCCCCGATGATGAGATGAAATCCGGTCGGGTGAAACACTCGCTCCCCGACCGCGCGACGAAGATACTCGTGCAAGTGACCCTCGAGTTCCGGCATCTGTTCGACCCCGACGAGGTGAGGTCGGGCTTCGGCACCTTCCTCCGAGCCATGGTCGGCCTACCGACGATGGACATCGATGCCACGACCATCACCGAGGACGGCCGATTCATCGGCGCGCTCGAGTCCGGCGTGGTCATCGGCGGAGTCGATTCCTACAGCGGCTGGCTCGCAGTCCCCGGCGGCGCCCGGGTCCCCCACGCGGCTGTCACCCACGTCGGCGTCCTGCCGACCCACCGCCGGCAGGGTGTCCTCAGCAGGCTCGTCGCGGCCCAGTTCGACGACGCGCACAAGCGCGGGGAGATCGTCGCGACCCTGCGGGCGTCCGAGGCGGTGATCTACGAGCGGTTCGGCTACGGGGTCGCGTCCTCCGCCCGGTCGGCACGCCTGGATCGCCGGCACGCCCGCCTGCGTTCCACCGTGCCCGGCGATGACCGCATCAGGCTGGCCGACGGCGACGCGACGACCGAACAGCTCCGGGCGGTGATCGAGCGGGTGAACTCACCGGGGACGGTGGGACTGCCGGCCCCCTGGTGGGAGTTGCAGCGGATCCGTCGCACCGGAGGGTCGGCTCCGATCTATGTGGCGCTACACAGCACCGCCGCGGGGGTCGACGACGGTTACGTCGTGTACCAGGCCGAGGACCCGGAGCACTGGTTCGGAAGCCGGGGGCGGACCATAACGGTCACCGAGTTCGCCGCCGCGACCGACGTGTCGCGTGCCGCCCTCTGGCGACACCTCCTGTCACTCGATCTGGTCGACTCGGTGGTGATCAATGACCTGGCCCTCGACGACCCCATCGTCGTTGCCCTCGAGGACCCAAGAGCCGTCGAACTCGGGCCGGAGCACGACGAGACGTGGCTGCGCCTCATCGACGTCGAGGCGGCCCTCGACGCGCGGACCTATCGTGACGAGGACCCGGTGGCCGTCGCGGTCTCCGATCCCCTCCTGGCCGCGAATTCCGCTGTTTTCCAGATCGGTTCGAAATCGGTGCGCCGCGTCGAGACCGATCCCGACGTCAGTGTCGGCGTCTCGGCCCTGGCCACCACCTACCTCGGTGGCACCCGGTGGCGACAACTTGCGGCCGCCGGCCGGGTCGTCGAACATCGGCCCGGTTCCGTTGGCCGCCTCGATGCGCTTTTCAGCACCGACCGGTTGCCGTTCGCCGGGGTCGGGTTCTGACCCGCTACACCGCCGGCAACGGCCTTTCCCGTCTCGACAGAAAGCAGTGAGCACATGACCGACACCGCGGCCCCGACTGCGCCGGTGTACCTGGAGCCGGCGACGGCCACGGACAACGAACTCGACGAACGTTTCGGGCCGATATTCAGACGCATCGCCGATGGCAATCTCGAACGAGAACGAGGACGAGAGTTCGCCCACGACCAGGTGTCCTGGCTCAAGGCCGCCGGGCTGGGCCGGATTCGTATCCCGGTTGCCGACGGCGGACTCGGCGCGTCGCTGGAGCAGACCTTTGCCCTGCTGGCCGCGCTCGCCGAGGCCGACGCCAACGTCGCGCATGTCTGGCGCAATCACCTGGCGTTCGTCGAGGACCGGCTCAACGCACCGCGTTCGGCGGCCAACGACCGGTGGATCTCCCGGTTCCTGGCGGGCGAGTTCGTGGGCGGCGGGTGGACCGAAGCGAACAACGGAACCCTCGCCGCGATGGCCACCACCATCCGGCCGGACGGCGAGGGCCACCGCGTCACCGGCGCCAAGTTCTATGCGACCGGCAGTCTTTTCGCCGACTGGCTCGACGTGATCGGTCGCACCGACGACGGCACCCTGTTGACCGCTCTCGTCCGACGCGACCACCCCGGCGTCGAACTCGTGGATGACTGGACCGGGTTCGGCCAGCAGACGACGGCGAGCGGGACGGCCAACTACAGCGATGTACCCGCCGAGCACGGTGACGTCTTCCCGGTGACCGAGCGCTTCGCGTATCAGGGGCACTTCTACCAGGTCGCGATTCTCGCAGTCCTGACCGGGATAGTCCGGGCGACCCTGCGCGATGGGGTCACCGCACTGCGGTCGCGTGGCCGGAACTACCCGCAGGGACTCGACCCCGTGCCGGCCTCGGATCCGCAACTGCTGCAGGTCATCGGCGGCGTGTCGGCCCATGCGTTCGGCGCGGAGTCCACGCTTCGGCAGACCGCACGCGAGCTGGACAGGTTGGCCGCCGCGCACGCCGCCGACGACGCGGCCGAGCGCGCACGCCTCATCCGGACCTCACAGGTCGCCACAGATCAGGCACAGCTGGTGATCATCGATGCGGCGCTCAATGCGACGACGACGGTATTCGACGCGCTCGGCGCCTCCGGCGTGTCGACTTCGGCACTCCTGGACCGGCATTGGCGCAACGCACGAACCCTGGCGTCACACAACCCGCGTGTCTACAAGGCACGCATCCTCGGCGACTGGGTGGTGAACGGGGTCGACCCGGTACCCGATCTCTTCGCGGCCGGGCGTGGCGGGCAGGGCAACTGACCCATGGCCGCGCCCACCGTCGGACTCGGGCTGTCCGGCAACCACATCGTGCAACTTCTGGGTGATGAGAGACTCGTCACCGCCTGGGATGAACTGCCACTCGCATTCTCGATCCTCGGCACCGATCAGCTCGACGACCGTGGCGTCGAGGCCGACCACGTCGCCTTCGACGGCAGCGCTGCAGCCGCCATCCTCATGGCACGCACGACGAGCGCACGCGTGCTCATCGCGACACCCCCACGGCGCGACCATCCCTATAACCTCGCGCGTCGCATCGCGTCCCTGGGCCACCTCTCGGGCGGCCGTACCGGCGCGGTGTTCGGACTGCCGAGGCACTCCCTCGGCGAGATCGACCCGTGGGTCCGTCGTCGCGATGATGCCGAGATCACGCAGCGCCACACCGACGCCGTGGCGCGAGCAGTGCGCGACCTGGAACAGAGTTGGCCGCTCGACTCGGTGATCGGCGATCGCGAGACGGGGATCTTCGTGCGCTCCGACCGGATTCAGCACGTCGACATCGAGGGCGTGTATCCCATCGCGGGTCCGCTGACCATCCCCGAACCACCGTTCGGCCCGTCCCCGCTCGCCTGGTGGGTGGAACGCGGTGAACCGACTCCCACAGCCGCCGTGATCGATTCGGTCGACATCGTGCTCGGCGACCCGAGGACACCGCTGCTCGGCATCGGCGAGACACCGCCCCACGGTGCCCGTCGCGTCATCCTCGATGCGAGTCCGGACGCCGAACTCGCCGACGTGCTCGACGCCGCGCGAACGCTGCTGACCGACGCCGCGACTCACACCGACCGCGCGCTGCCCCTCCGCTCGGTTCTCGCGACATCGGTGTCGCCGCGCCGACGAGCTCGCTCGGCTTTCCCGGTGCCTCAACCATATCCGTGGCTGTGACGACCATCCCCCGCGCACCCGGCAACGGCATGCGCCTTCACCATGCTCAGGAGTGTCAATGACCGATCGGCGCGACGGACACGTCATCCTCGGTATCAACGTGCTGGTGCTCGGTTACCTGCCTGCGGCCTGGCAGTCGGCAGAGCTCGATGCCCGATCGTTTGTCGATCCCGCATACTGGCATCGGATCGGAGCCGCCGCCGAGCGGGGCACCCTCGACGCACTGTTCCTCGCCGACGTCCCGGCCCTCGGAGACCCCGCGTACGACGCGAATCCGGCGCACCTCGAGCCCACCGTCAACTGGGGATACGTGGCAGGTTCCACCGAGAACGTCGGTCTCGTGGCCACCGCGTCGACGACCTTCAACGATCCGCTGGAGTTCGCCGAGCGACTGCTGTCCTTCGACTACGCCAGCGGTGGACGAAGCGCCTGGAACATCGTCACGACCCGCGGTACGGCTCCCGCGCGCAACTTCGGGCTGCCCGACGTCCCGCTCCGCGACGATCGGTACGAGCGCGCCGCAGAGTTCGTCGATGTCGTTCGCGCACTCTGGGATTCGGTTGAATCCGGGCGCGAGGTGCATCATCGCGGCGAGTTCTTCTCGGTGGACGCCCGGTTGCGGGTGCCGGCCTCACCCCAAGGTCACCCGGTTCTCTTCCAGGCCGGCGGTTCGGCGAAGGGCCGCGCGCTGGCCGGCCGGGTCGCCGAAGGCGTCTTCGCAGCCGAACTCACCCTCGACAAGGCGATCGAACACTATCGCCTGGTGAAACGTCTGGCAGGCTCGGCTGGACGTTCTCCGGATGACGTCAAGATCCTTCCCGGACTACTGCTCTCCCTGGGCAGCACCGAGGAAGAGGCGCGGAGGCGGAGCGACGAACTGCACGACCGCGGTCCCGCTGCGTACTCCATCGGCTGGCTGTCGCAGGCCATCGGATACGACGCGTCGAAACTCGAACTCGACGAGCCGTTTCCGGAGGAGGTGCTGGCGGCACCCGCCGACTCGCAGACGTTCACCGGGAGTCTCGGCTTCCGCGAATCGATCGTGGCCCAGATCCGGCGGACCAATCCGACGGTGCGCGAGTACCTGAAGCAGACCCGCTACACCGGGTCCGGACACGCCGGCTTCGTCGGGACACCGGAGCAGCTCGCCGACCACATCGAGCACTGGTTCCACTCCGGGGCGATCGACGGTTTCAACCTTCAGCCGGACGTACTGGTCGACGGACTCGACGTCATCGTCGACGAACTCGTGCCCATCCTCCGGCGGCGGGGACTGTATCGGCACGAGTACGAGACCCACACCCTGCGCGAGCATCTTCGCGCCGGCGCGCCGACTCCGCCTTCCGCACTCTGACGGCGCCGGAATCGGACACATAGAATCTGTTCGGGCGCAACACATCTCCCGGTGTCGGCGCGCGCGCATACTCCTTCTCGACCGGCTCATCACATGAACGATCTCCGCCGAGGCGTTGCGCGTCGACGCACCTCACCCGAGATCGGCCAAGCAGAAGGACAGGGAGTCATGACTGCATCGGCAGAGACCCCACAAACCACCGACCGCGCTCTCGCACCGGCACCGGCGACGGACTCGTCACCGCCGACGGTGTCGTTCCGGGGGCGCACGCTCACCTCGGCCGACACCACCGGCCTGCGGAAGAACGAGCTGGGCGGATGGGGCGTGTTCGCCCAGGGCCTGGCCGCTGCCGCCCCGAGCGTCGCGATCGCCGTGGTTCCCTTCGCGCTCTTCACCGCGGCGGGCAAGGGTGCGGCATGGGCAGCCGTCATCGGCCTGGTGATCGTCCTGCTCATCGCCCTCACCATCGGCTTCCAGGCGCGCCGGACGGTGTCCAGCGGATCGCTGGGCACCTACACCGGCAACGGCCTCGGCCCGGGTTTCGCTTTCGTCGCCGGTACGAGCCTGCTGCTGGGTTACATCGGATTCGCCACCACCGGAGCGCTCGGCGGCGTCCTCTACGTCGACGCGTTCCTGTTCGAGATCGGGTTGGGCAGCGAGTCGACATGGTTCAAGCTGCTGCTCGTGCTGATCGTCGTCGGTGTCGGGGTCTACCTGCCGCTGCGCGGGGCAACTCTCGCAGCCAGATACGAACTCGCATTCGAGATCTTGGCGCTGATCGCGATCGCCGTGATCATCGGCGCGTCCTATGTGGCGTACGGCTTCCGCATCGACAGCGAGCAGTGGAGCCTGTCAAACCTCGGAAACAGCGCGACATTCGTCGCGGCGGTGACGGCCGTCGGCTCCTACGCAGGATTCGAGAGCGTCGCGTCGCTCGGCGCCGAAGCCCGCGACGCCCATCGCACGATCGCTCGTGCACTGTTGCGGGTGGTGCTCATCATCGGTGTTCTGTATCTGCTCGCAACCTATCCGCAGGTCCTGCACTTCGATGGCATCGACACCGACAAGGCGGTCCTGCCCCAGCTCGCCGATGAGACCGGCGTCTCCTGGATCAACACCTTCGTCAGCGCTGCGGTCGCCATCGCATTCATCGTCTTCGTCACCGCCGTCACCACGTCGGCGGCGCGCACCCTGTTCACATTCGCCCACGAGGGCGCACTGCCCCGTGCCCTCGCGCGTGTCCACCCACGCCATGGGACTCCGTGGGTCGGCATCCTCGTCGTCGGTGCGGCCGCCCTGACCTTCTCGGTGGTCGCGACCTTCAGCTCGGCAGGTCGCCTGGTCTTCGACGTATACGGCGCCTACGTGGCCAACTGGGGGTTCCTCATCAGCTACCTGCTCGTGGTGATCGCCACCCCGATCTGGCTGTACCGGATCAAGGCTCTGACGCCGGTCAGCGCAACGGTCTCGGGTCTCGCCGCACTCGGTCTGGGCTACGTCATCGTCAACAATGTGTATCCGCAACCGGAGTGGCCGTTCAACGTGCTTCCCCTCGTGTTCGGCGCCTTTCTCGCGATCGCCGTCGGGTGGTACGTCTACTTGCGCCGTGCGCGCCCGGAGGTCGCACGCCGGATCGGCAGCATCCAGACCCTGTCGGTCACCGAACAGGAACGGCTCGCCGACCTCGGCATCGTCGCGGTCCTCGACGGCGACTCCGAGCGGAATCCCGGCAGACTCGACTCCGAACGAGACCCGATCGCCTGACGGCGCAACGGCTCCGAGCGGGCGGGCGTGCACTTCCTCATGGATGACCGTCGATCACCCCGCTCCGCTCGGGGCCGTTGGCGTCAGCCGAGTCGTTCGTAGATGGTCGCGTTCGCGAGTCCGCCTGCCTCACACATGGTCTGCAGGAGGTAGCGACCCCCGCGTTGTTCGAGGGCGTTGAGTCCGGTGGTCGCGAGGCGGGCACCACTGGCACCCAGCGGATGACCGAGCGCGATCGCACCGCCGTTGACGTTGACCTTGTCGACGTCCACACCGAACTCCCGAGACCACGCCAGCACCACCGGCGCGAAGGCCTCGTTCACCTCGAACAGGTCGATGTCCTCGATACGCAGCCCACTGCGCGACAGCGCCTTTCGGGTCGCCGGGATGATACCGGTGAGCATCAGCAGCGGATCGTCGCCGGCGACTGCGATGGTGTGTACCCGAGCGCGCGGGCGCACACCGAGTTCGGCGGCCTTCTCGTCACTCATGAGCAGCACCGCCGAGGATCCGTCGCTGATCTGGCTCGCGCTCGCGGCGGTGATCTCCCAGCCGATCTCGGGGTATCGGCGTGCGATCGTCTCGTCGAAATAGGCGGGCTTCAACCGCGCCAGATCATCGAGACTGCCTCCGAGACGGATTCCCTCGTCCGACGTCAGGCCCGCAAGAACAGCGAGCTCGTCGTCGAAGAGTCCGTTCTTGGTCGCGGTGGCCGCCAGATCGTGTGATCGCAGCGAGAATTCGTCGATCTCACGGCGCGAGATGTTCCATCGGGCTGCGATCAGTTCGGCCGAGATGCCCTGCCCGACGAGCCCCTCCGGGTAACGCTCCTCGAACGCCCGCCCGTTCAGATCGGCGGTGCCGGCCGCGGCCGAGCCCATCGGTATCCGGGACATGGATTCGACCCCCGCCGCGACCGCGACGTCGTAGGTGCCCGCGATGATGCCCTGCGCGGCGAAAGCGATGGCCTGTTGACCACTGCCGCACTGGCGGTCGACAGACACCCCCGGCACCGATTCGGGATAGCCCGCGGCGAGGAGCGCCCGCCGCGCGAGGTTGAAGCTCTGCTCCCCCACTTGGCTGACGACTCCGGTGATCACATCGTCCACGCGTCCGGGCTCAACACCCGAGCGGTCCACGATCGCGCGCAGGCTGTGCGCGAGGAGGTCGACAGGGTGGACGTCGTGCAAGGCGCCGGTGGGCTTGCCCTTCCCGATGGGCGTACGAACGGCGTCGACGATGACCGCTGATCTCATGACTGATCCTCCATCAGTGCGCGGGCCGGAACAGGCGCCGGCCCGGATACCGGCTGACTTTTGTCTGCCATAGTCAGGACTACGCTCTGACTATGGTTCTGTCAAGTCAGGGTAGAGTGGGGTCATGATGCACCTGAAGGGACCGCTCGCCGAGCGCGACAGCTGGGAGGCGAGCGGCTGCTCGATCGCCAAGGCGATCGACCTGGTGGGGACCCGGTCCGCGATCCTCATCTTGCGCGAGGCCTTCTACGGCGCAACCCGGTTCGATCAGTTCAGTCGCCGTGTCGGGATCACCGACGCGGTAGCGTCGAGCCGCCTCCGAGAACTCACCGAGGCCGGGATCTTCACCAAGGTGCCCTACCGCGAAGCCGGTCAGCGGGAGCGGTTCGAGTATCAGCTCACCGACAAGGGCCGCGACCTCTTTCCGGTGGTGATGTCGTTGATGCAGTGGGGTAACGACCATCTCCAACCCGGCGGTGCGCCACTCACCGTGACCGACACGGAGCAGGCCCCCGTTCGGGTCGGGGTCGTCCCCGAACACACTGCCCTGCTCGCACCCGAGGACGTCGAGGTGCGTGTCGCCCGGCGCACCCGCCCGGTCCCGCGCCGACCGGAGCGGTCGGGATGATCCTGCCCACGATCTTCGATCCTCGCCTGGTCACCATCCGTCGTGGCGGGACGCTGACCGACGCCGATCATCACTCCCTTGCGCTCTGGGCAGCGACATGCGCCGAGCACGTCCTCCCCCTGTTCGAGTCGGCCCGTCCCGAGGACGCGCGACCCCGCGAAGCCATTGCCGCCGTCCGCGCGTGGACCCGGGGCGAGCTGGCGATGATGGCGTCGCGGGCCGCCGGCGGACATGCCATGGGTGCCGCACGCGACCTGCGTGGTGCACCGCGCTTCGCCGCATACGCCGCCGGGCAGGCGGCGGTGACGGCCCACGTCGCATCGCACGATCTGGGCGCCGCGGCCTACGCGATCAAGGCGGTGCGAGCGGAGCGTGGGGCCGATGCGGGCAAGCTCGAATGCGCTTGGCAGCGTGGACAACTCCCGAACCGGCTGCGCGAGCTGGTACTCGACGACCAGCGTGCCCGGAATGAACTGTGCTGGTTGGCCTTCTCCGACGACTGACCCGGTACCGATGTCCGCGATTGGCTTTCTGTGCGGCAACACTGATAGTGTCGCTATCACGCTCACGCGGTGCTGTAACCCGCATGTCGAGCCAGAGGCCGGGGTGATTACAGAAACCCCCGGTCTTGTCCAAGCCTCCACGGTCGTGCCACGGTTTGCGGCTGCCCCCAGCGGGTATGCGCCCGAGCATGACCTTCCATCGCGACGTCGTACCAGGCATTCACTGGCTGGAACACGCGCACACGAATCAGTACATCGTCGAGGACCGAGATCGGCTGGTCCTCGACGACTGCGGACTCCCCCGGTCGTATCAACCCCTCGTCCGGGCCATCCGTGAACTCGGCCGGGACACCGACGCCGTCTCCGATCTGGTCATCACCCATGGCCACTTCGACCACGTGGGCACGGCGCGCCGACTGGCACGCGAATGGCGGATACCGGTCCACGTTCACCGCGACGATGCCTGGCTGGCATCGCATCCCTATCGTTATGCACATCAGAACGCCACCAGATTCGGAGTGCCCCTTCGTCATCCGCGGTCTCTGTCCCTACTCGGGCGGATGGCGGTGGCGGGCGCGTTCACAGTCCGTGGCGTCGATCACATAGATGTGACGAGCTTCGGCGACGCCGCGGTGCTCCCCGGCGGCGCGCAGGTGGTACCCACCCCGGGCCACACGTACGGCCATGTGTCACTCCACTTCCCGTTACGTGATGCGGTGATCGCCGGCGATGCCCTGGTGACTCTCGATCCCTACACCGCGGCTACCGGCCCCCGCATGATCGCCGGGTCCGCGACCGCCGACCTCGATCGCAACCGCACGTCGCTCGACGCCCTGGCAGCGACGGAGGCGAAGTCCCTCCTTCCCGGTCATGGGGTGCCGTGGCATCATGGAGTGGACGTCGCGGTGGCCCGGGCGCGCGAGACCAGCGGCTGACCCCGCAGACAGACGTGAGGGCGGGCCGACGCGTGTCGCGTCGCCCCGCCCTCACGGCTTGGTGGCGTCCCCACCGATGATCGCCGGCGTGGCTCGGTCTATGCCGAGGCTGTCCGACGCAGCTTGGTGTTGACGAACTCGCCCATACCCCAGCGCCCGAGTTCACGACCGTAACCGGATCGCTTGACCCCGCCGAACGGGAGGCCCGGCAACGTGGTGCCGTGCTCGTTGACGTAGGCCATCCCGACCTCGAGCCGGTCGGCGACCTTCTCGGCCCTGTCGATGTCGTCGCTCCACACCGACCCGCTCAGGCCGAACTCGACGTCGTTGGCGAGCGCCACGGCGTCCTCCGCGGAGGCGACCTTGTAGATCATCGCGACGGGACCGAAGATCTCCTCGGAGTATGCGTCCATCTCCGGGGTGATGTCCGTCAAAACGGTGGGTTCGAAGAACGCGCCGTCGCGCTGCACCGGCTTGCCACCAGTCCGCAACGTCGCACCCTGTTTCACGGCCGTGTCGACCTGCTCGGCGACGGTGTCGCGTGCCGAGAGCGACGACAGCGGTCCCATCTGAGTGGACTCGTCTGCCGGATCACCGACGGCGGTCGACTCGAACTGTTTCACAACCCCGTCGACGAAATCGTCGTACAGGTCATCGAGCACGATGAAGCGCTTCGGTGAGTTGCAGGCCTGCCCGGCGTTCGACAATCGCGCCCGGGCCGCGATCTTCGTCGTGCGTTCCATGTCGGCGGAGTCGAGGAGGATGAACGGGTCGGATCCCCCGAGCTCGAGCACGGACTTCTTCAGGTTCGCCGCCGCCACCGTGGCCACGGCTGCACCGGCTTTCTCGCTTCCGGTGAGCGACACACCGCGTATCGCATTGTGCGCGAGCAGGTCTGCGATCTGATCACTGCTCGCGTACACGTTGATGTACGCGTCTCCAGGCACGCCCGCGTCGTGCAGGATCTCGGCCATCAGGGCCGACGAGGCCGCGCAGATCGACGCGTGCTTGAGGATGACGGTGTTGCCCGCCAACAGGTTCGGCGCGGCGAATCGCGCGACCTGATAGTACGGGTAGTTCCACGGCATGACGCCGACGAGCGGACCGATCGGAGCGACCTGCACGATCGACGACTCCGCACCCTGCGGATCGAGCGCCTCGGTTTCGAGGAGATCGGGCCCGTGCTCGGCGTACCAGCGATAGATGTCGGCGGCGAGCTGCACCTCCCCGGCCGCCTCCTTGGCGGGCTTTCCCATCTCGGTCGTGATCACGGACGCGAGCTCGCCGGCTCGCTTCTCGTACAGATCAGCAGCCCGCGCGAGCACCGCGGCACGTTCGGACGCTTCGGTCGAACGCCAGTCCTGATACGCGGCCAGGGATCGTTCGGCAACCGTGGCCACCTCGGCGTCCTCGAGCCCGGAGAACTCCCGGTCGGTGACACCGGTGGTCGGATTCGCGGTGACATATGTGCTCACAGAGCACCTACCTTCCTCTGTCGTTGAGAATCCCGACTGTCGACAGCCCGGAATCGGTCGGGTACCCGGATCGCATGGACCAAAACCCGGCCGTCGGCGCGCTCCGGGCACACAAGCGCCGCCGACCTGTTCTAATGGGTCCGCGGTCCGTGTTCGGACCAGTGATCGACCGACACACGATGAACGCCGGACGTCGACCTGGGGGTGGGTCGCCGGCTCGTGACGGGCAGTGCCCGAGGGGGAACGAAGAGTGTCACGCTGGCAGCGGGCCGTAGGGCTCGGTTGTGCATTTCTGATCGCGGTCGTCGCGAGCCTGTCGACGGGGCAACCGGCGGGGGCGACTCCACCGAGGCTCGCCGACACGGCGCGGATTCTCGCGGTGTCCCCGGAGACCGCGACGCGGACGACGATGACCGTGTACTCCGCGGCCATGAAGCGGCCTGTTCGGGTGAGTGTGCTCGTCCCCCGCGACCGGACCGGGCCCCGGCCCACCGTTTACCTGCTCGACGGGATCGATGGTGGGGTCTACACCAACTACACGCAGAGTGGGTGGACGTTCCAGACCGACCTCGCGCGCTTCGTCGCCGACAAGAAGGTCAACGTGGTCCTGCCCATCGGGGGTACGGGTTCGTACTACACCGACTGGCGCCGACTCGACCCCGTCCTGGGCCGGAACATGTGGGAGACCTTCCTGACCGAGGAACTCCCTCCACTGGTCGACCGACGCTTCCGAGGCAACGGGCGGAACGTGATCGGCGGGCTGTCGATGGGGGCGCTGGGTGCGATGTCCATCGCCGTGCGCAATCCGGATCTCTACCGGGGCGTCGTCGCCTTCAGCGGGTGTCTCGATCAGGGTTCGCCGGAGTTCCGGCAGGCGACCGCCACATCGGTCAGCACGAGAGGTGGGAATCCGGAGAACATGTGGGGACCGCTCGATCACGACACCTGGGATGCCCACAATCCCGCCGATCATGTGTCCGCGCTGCGTGGTAAGCCCGTGTACGTCGCGGTCGGCAACGGCCTGCCCGACCCAGCACTCGGACTGGCCGGGCTGGCGTCACCCGTCGGCGGCGTCCTCGAAGGCATCGTCGCCCGATGCACCGAGAGCTTCAAGCGTCGCGCGGACCGTGCCGGGGTCGACATCACCTACGACTTCCGTGCCGGTCTCCACTCGTGGGGTTACTGGAATCAGGATCTGCATCGAGCCTGGCCCACGATCGCCCGGGCGCTGAACAGCGCGGGCTGACACGAGTCATCGTCAACGCGCACTTTTTCTCTTCCGAATCAACGAGACATCGTCGCGTGCCCGCTTTCGCTCCCGGCGTTCCTTGAGTTCTTGTCGACGCTTTTTCGAACTCGAATTCTTTTCTGCCACTTTTCCTCGATGGGTTGTCTTCTACAAACGGGTCGGTCCCGCTCACCTCCGTGACCATAGCCCAGAAACCAGAGAAGTCCAGCCCACCCACATTCCTCCGATCTAATCCGCTCTAATTAGGTGTTGCACATCATGTTTCGTAGCCGACAGGTTCGCGACAAACGCCGGACTGGCTTTTATTTTTTTCTGGGCTAGAGTCCATGGCACCGGTCGCAGATGGCCGGAAACAGCGAAAGGAAGCGTGGCCGTGAAAGCGGTTGTGATGGAGTGTCGGATACGCGTGTGCGGTTCCCCCGGTCGGGTGAAGGAATTCGTGGATCGAGCGTCGATTCGCGCTCGGGACGCCTTTCCCCACCCCGCGAGGTGTTCAATTGTCGTCGAAGGGTCGGACTCGTTGCTCCTGCGACGCCAATGGCACCGTGAGAACGACGTGGACGTGTTCGGAGTGCCGGAGGGGCGGGATGTGTGCTTCGGTTTCGCGGACTCGTCCGGACGGTTGACCGTCGCGAGACTCGAGAGTCTGTCACGCGACATCCTGAGCCACCTCGAAGTGGATCCGTGGGTGTCCGACGACACCGAGTCCGTGCCGTGGATTCTGACTCTCACCACCGGTGCCGATCCGAGGTCCAGGCGTGAGATCGTGACCCGCCATCCGTCGCTCGAGGTGCGACGACCTGTTCTCGCGACTTCGTGATGGTGCACCACGGTGCGACCTGACTGCGTGTCGGAAACGAGCGGCCCCCGACCACCTCACCCCGATCAGGTCACCGCAGACACACCCGTTGTCACCGTCTGTCGGACCGGTCTGCGGTCGAATTCCTGTCACTCGATAGGGTGCGGGTGGCGACGTGCCCATCCGGGTACGTCGCCGTCCCACACGTATCGGAGAAGGAAGTGGTCGCCATCGTGGCCGTGCTCGACGAGAAGATCAGCGATCTGTACGCGCAGGTTGTTGCGCGAAACCCCGGGGAGGCCGAATTCCATCAGGCCGTCCGGGAGGTCTTCGACAGTCTGGGTCCGGTCTTGGCGAAACACCCCCACTACGCGGACGCCGGGATCATCAAGAGACTGACCGAGCCCGAGCGCCAGATCATCTTCCGGGTGCCGTGGGTCGACGACCAGGGTCAGGTACAGATCAACCGCGGGTTCCGGGTGGAGTTCAACTCCGCTCTCGGCCCGTACAAGGGCGGGTTGCGCTTCCACCCGAGCGTCTACCTGGGCGTGGTCAAGTTCCTCGGATTCGAACAGATCTTCAAGAACGCCCTGACCGGACTCCCGATCGGCGGCGGCAAGGGTGGCGCCGACTTCGATCCCAAGGGACGCTCCGACGGCGAGGTGATGCGCTTCTGCCAGTCCTTCATGACCGAGCTCTACCGCCACATCGGCGAGTACACCGACGTACCCGCCGGCGACACCGGCGTGGGCGGCCGCGAAATCGGTTATCTGTTCGGTCAATACAAGCGCATCACCAACCGCTACGAATCCGGCGTCCTCACCGGTAAAGGGCTGGCGTGGGGTGGGTCGCAGGTGCGTACCGAGGCGACCGGGTACGGCGTCGTGTTCTTCGTCCGCGACATGCTCGCCGCAGCCGGTGACGATCTCGACGGCAAGACCGTGGTCGTCTCCGGCTCGGGCAATGTCGCGATCTACGCCATCGAGAAGGTGCAGCAGCTCGGTGGCCGTGTGATCGCCTGCTCGGACTCCGGGGGTTACGTCGTCGACGAGGCCGGGATCGACCTGGATCTGCTCAAGGACATCAAAAACGTTCGGCGCGGACGTATCTCGGACTATGCCGACGCCCGCCCCGATACTGCCCGCCACATCGCATCCGGCTCGTTGTGGAACGTGCCCACCGACATCGCCATCCCCTGCGCGACACAGAACGAGCTGAACGGGGTCGACGCCGCCGAACTGGCGAAGAACGGTTGCCGCATCGTGGCCGAGGGCGCGAACATGCCCAGCACCCCCGAGGCGGTGCGCATCTTCTCCGAGGCGGGCGTCAGCTTCGCGCCGGGCAAGGCCGCGAATGCGGGCGGGGTGGCCACGAGCGCACTCGAGATGCAGCAGAACGCCTCCCGAGATTCGTGGACGTTCAGCCACACCGAGGAGCGGCTGTCGGAGATCATGACGTCGATCCACGATCACTGCCTCCACACGGCGGACGAGTACGGGGCGCCCGGCAATTATGCGGCCGGAGCCAACATCGCGGCCTTCACCCAGGTTGCCGACGCGATGCTCGCCCTGGGTCTCATCTGACCCGACACCGGAGTTCGGACAGCAGCGGGGTTCGGACATCAGTCGGCACTTGACCTTCAGGTAGGTCGAAGCCGGATGATCTGCCGACCGGCGAACCGAGTGTCACCCGGTGGTCGGGAACGCTGTGTGCCGGGGACCTCCGCGATGGTCTGTCCGACCTGGCCCGAGGTGGCGTCGTCGGAATCGAGGCCGGGACCCGCGCGGTACGGTTCCGGCTCACCGGTCGGGACGATCTGTGGTGCCGTCTGCTCGACGATCCCTTCCCCTCTCACCACGCCATGGTCGATGTACTGCCGCCGGTGACCACGCGTGCGAGCGTCGCCCCATCCGGTGTGCTGCCGTATTTGGAGGGCTGCGTCGACGAGCGAGTACACCTGGACTTCACGTCGACAGCACTGGTGTTGAGCGACGCAGCGTCGGTGGGGGTCACCACCCTGCCCGCCGACATCCACGGGCCGCCGGTCGAGATGTGGTTCGAGGTCTCGACCCTCTTCCCCGCGGTCGGTGTGTCCATCGGCGCCGAGCTGTTGCTCGACGTGCGGGCCGCCGACCTGCCTATGACGATTCGTTCCGCCGACGGCGGCGACCTCACGACGATCGTCATGCCGGTCCGGCACCCGACCGCATCGATCGATCACCAAGACGGAGGCCCGGTGACATGACCGAACCCGACGAAGACTCCACGATGCACGAACTGACCGAGGCGGTGGCCCTCGGACAGGGAGGCGACACCACCGGGGCCCGGGACAGACTCCTCGCCCTGTGGGAGTCGATCGGCGTCGACGGTGACGCGCTCCATCGATGCACTCTCGCGCATCATCTCGCTGACCTGTGCAGCGACCCGGCGGACTCGCTCGCGTGGGATGTACGTGCGCTCGACGCCGCCCTTGCACTGACCGATGAGCGGGTGCGGTCTCACCACGCCGATCTCTCCGTGGCGGGTTTCCTTCCCTCACTACATCTCAATCTCGCCGACGATCATCGACGGCTGGGGTCATTCGAGGCGGCGGGCCGACATCTCGACGAGGCACTCCGCGCCGCGGCCGAACTACCAGAAGGACCGTACGGCAGCATGATTCGAGACCTGATCAAGGACATCGCCGGCGCGGTCGAGCGCCGGGACACGACTGCCAGACAATCACATCCGGGGATGTCCGGTTCCGAAGGCAGAGCCGGGTGACCGCACACCAGGCCACCCCGCCCAGATCCCTTGACACCCCGTTGACCAGGGTCTTCACTGAGGAGTGCGTGTTCGTCACTCGATCGGCAGGGGCATGCGTATGGCAGGGAACCGACCCGAACCACGGTGGCGACGACTCATACCCCGGCCGTGGCCGCCGTACACGGTGGTGGCCCTGATCGCCGTCGTCGGGCTCATCTCGCCACTGCTTCCCCGCGCCGATGCCCGACCGGGCACGAGCACAACCGGTTTCGCGATCCCCTTCGCCGGCGCCCCCGCCTTCGCCGGCCTGGCACCGCCGAAGTCGACAGTCGCGGAGCTGATCAACGAGCCACTGGGCGCGGAACGAACCGAGCGCATCGCCGCCGGCATCGGCTTGTCCTCTCGAGATGCGCTGTCGGCGGAGCAATTTCGTGAACTGACGACCGGCGGTGGAATCGGAGGCAGGCGCGATGCGGCCCAGATCATCGATGCGTGCCTGCAGATTCTCACCAACTCCGCGGGTCGTCCGATGTTCGGTGGGTCGGTTCTCGGCAGTTACGGCCTCTATGTGACCCGACAAGGTCTGCTGCAGAGTCCGGCAAACGCGAGCGCCCCGACCCGACAGGTCAATTCACTCCTCGCGCCCGGCGGTTACGTCGGCACCTGGTTGCGCGCCAACGGCGCCACCGACACCCTGGTCGCACTCTATCGCTCGGCGTACACCGTCGAGGTGCCGTTCGGGTTCGTCGCGCAACAGACCTCGGCGGCAGCGCAACTGGTTCGCAACACCAAGGACTCGGTGACGACGACGGTCGGTATGTCGATGGCGCCACCGCTGTGGATCGTCAACTTCGCCCTGCTCTACGTCGTGAAACCGTCCCTGGCCGCCGCGATGCCGGCCTATTGGACGCCGATTCCACCTGTCGTGGCCGAGGCGATCGAGGCGAGTCCCACCGGCCAGGTCCCCTACGCGGAGTATGAGAACAACTTCCGGTGACGAGTGCGCGGGTCAGCCCTCTCGGCGTCGAACGATCTCGGCGATCCACACCGGCGCGGACGGTGAGGTACCACCCGCCGCCGCGACACCGGCGTCGGGGTCGTTCATCCAGGACGTCCGCAATTCCTCTCGATGTCGATACTCCCGGTCATGGCCTCTGCCCGCGCAGCGCACACAGCCCACGACCGTCGCCGATGGGGCCCGGACGTCAGTCCGGCGCGCCCGCCAGGACCCGCATGTCCGCGACGTCGTACTCGGCCACCGTCGCCGAAAGGATGGCCCGCGCCTGGTCGTCGCCGACCCCGGCACCCCGGAAGGCCTCGACAGCCGACTGCGAGTCCCACCGCTCGAAGATGTTGATGCGGCCCGGGTCCGTCGAGTCCGCGCTGATCGCGAAGTCTCGACATCCCGGTGCCCGGCGGGCCGCTGCGACGACGCCCTCGCATCCTGCGAGGTAGTCCGCGCGCCCGCCCGGGTCGACCCGAAGACAGCCGGCGACGATCACCATTTGTTCCTCCTTCGATTCGCCATACACCTGCCCTGCCGCCGTCGGCTTGCATCCCTGCAGGCAGACGCACCAGGAGTACAGACTCGTCGACCCGGGCGAAGTCATCGCGCCGATCGACGTGGCCGCACGAGCCGACGCGACGGCCTACTCTGATCGAATGGCTTTGGTTCTGGGTCCGATCCTCCGGCACGTCGACGAGACCTCCGCGCTGGTCTGGGTGCAGACCGACGAACCGGGCGAGGTGGAGGTCCTCGGGTGCGGCACCCGGACCTTCGAGGTATCCGGTCACCATTACGCGTTGGTCGAGGTCACCGGCCTGGTACCCGACACCACCACCGAGTACCAGGTCCGCGTCAACGGTGCCCTCGAGTGGCCGCTCCCCGACACGGAGTTCCCGCCCAGCGTCATCCGGACCCGTGGCCCCGAGACCGCCGACCGGCACCGCTTCGTGTTCGGATCCTGCCGGTACCCCCGGGCCGAGGATCCGAAGCTCGACGAGAAACTCGGACTCGACGCGCTGGACTGCTATGCCATCCGCATGCGCCATCTCCCCGTCGAAGAATGGCCGGACACGCTCATCCTGCTCGGCGACCAGGTGTACGCCGACGAGCTGACCCCGCAGGTGAAGGAGTCGCTCGAATCGAGTCGGACGTCGACCGCCGGACCGGCGGACGAGGTCGTCGACTTCGAGGAGTACGAAGGCCTGTATCGACACACCTGGGGAGACCCCGAGATCCGGTGGATCCTCTCGACCGTGGCGACCGCCATGATCTTCGACGATCACGACATCCGCGACGATTGGAACACCTCCGACACCTGGCGTCGACAGATGGGTGAGAAGCCCTGGTGGCAGGACCGGATTCGTGCGGGCCTGGCCTCGTACTGGGTGTATCAGCATCTCGGCAACCTCTCCCCGGCCGAACTCCGCGAGTCCGAGGACTACCGCCGCGTCCGCGACATCGACGGCGACTGTTGGCCCCACCTCGTCGACGTTGCGGATCGCGCCGATCGCGAGACCGACGGGACGAAGGGCATCCGGTTCAGTTTCCGCTGGGATCTGGGCAACACCCGGCTGATCATGATCGACTCCCGCAACGGGCGCATCCTCTCCGGCGGAACGCGGAAGATGTTGAGCGACGTCGAATTCGAGTGGGTCGAGAACCAGGTCGAGGATGATCTCGAACGGCTCGACCACCTCGTGCTCGGTTCGTCGCTGCCGTGGTTGCTGCCGCCGGTCATCGGTGATGCGGAGACCCTCAACGAGATCGGCGCCCGGCAGTCGGGGCGTCGAGGACGACTGGCCGAGAAGATCCGGCAGGGGGCCGACCTCGAGCACTGGCCGGCCTTCTTCGACTCCTTCGTCCGGCTCAGCGAGATGATCCGCCGGGTCGCGAGCCGCGACCCGGGACCGGCGACGATCAGCGTGCTGTCCGGCGATGTCCACCACAGCTATGCGGCGCGTGCCACGTTTTCGGATGCGACCAGTGCGGACGTGCACCAGTTGGTGTGTTCACCGGTGCACAACGCGATCCCGCCCTATATCAAGGTGGTGTTCCGGGTGGGGTGGTCCACTCGGCTCGCCTCCGTTGTGCGTCGGTGGGCCCGTCGCGGCGGATCGCCCGACCTACCGGTCGCCTGGCGCAACACTCTCGGCCCACTGTTCGGCAACACCATTGCCACACTCTCGGTGGAGGGGCGTTCCGCCGAGGTCACCTTCGAACAACCAGACCTCGACGGGACGCTGGGCAGGGCCGGAAACATCTCCCTGACACCGGATTCCGTAGCGACAGAGCGGACATAGCGCGCTCGGTCGCGTCGAGAACCCTAGTCCAGGCAGAACTCGTTGCCCTCGGGGTCCTGCAGAACGATGTGCCCCTCGCCGAGCGGTGGTGCGGGGTCGTGCCGTTCGACCCTGGTCGCGCCCAACGCGACGAGCCGGTCTGCCTCGGCTTCCAAGGCGGCCATCCGATCATCGCCGCGCAGACCGGGCGCCGCACGAACATCGAGGTGTACCCGGTTTTTCGCCGCCTTCCCCTCGGGGACGCGCTGGAAGAACAACCGGGGCCCGCGTCCGTCGGGATCGATCACGCCCGACGCGTCGTTCCGGCGTTCCGGCGGGACACCAAAGGCCTCGAGCGCGGCATCCCAGCTGTCGAAGCCGGGCGGTGGGTCCTGGAGCCGGTAGCCGAGCACCTCGGCCCAGAACCCCGACAACAAAGCCGGGTCACCACAATCGAACGTCACCTGAAAGTCTGTCGCCATGGGAACCACTCTGCGTCATCGCGAGGACAGCCCGTGTCCTAATTCGTCATCGCAATCTCGTCGACCCCGGCGCCGCCACCTCAGCGAAGACGTTCGCCGTACACCCGGTCCACCGACATGACCATGAGAACGCGACGGTCGGCGACCATCACGCTGCGGTATTCGTCCCAGTCCGGGTGTTCGCCTGCGGCCTTGCGGTAATAGTCCACGAGCGCCTCGACCTCGGGTCCGTCCGTTTCGGTGCCCGGGCCGATCAGCGTGACGGTGCCCTCCGCGGTCGCCCAGGTGTAGCGGTCGGGCCCGGTGATCTCCAGGGCCGCGCGCGGATCGCGCCTGAGATTCGCGGTCTTGGCCCGGCCCTCGGTCATCGAGACATAGATGGTCTCGGCGTCGCGGTCGTAGAAAGGGGTCACCGGGGACAGCTGCGGAAGTCCCGATGCCTTGATCGTGGCGAGGACACCGAGACCACCTTCGGCGAGGAGATCACGGGGGTCATACGTGGAGTGGGTCATGCCTGCGGCAACCCGGTGAGCGGAACGGCTATTCCGGGACGTCGAGCGTCTCGCCGCGATCGCCCAGCCGGGCCATCGTTGCGACATTCTTCAGATCCTGTGTCTTTGCACGTACGATCGTCGACATGCATGTGCGCGAGATCCTGCCCACCACACCGACCACGACCGCCGAGGCGCTCAACCTGTTCGACTCCTCCCCCGCGGTCGAACCCGACTTCATGATCGGCACCTGGCGCGGTGCCGAGCTCCCGACCGATCACCCGCTGGACGGGTTCCTGGCCGCAAGCGGCTGGTGGGGAAAACAGTTCGTGGATGCCGAGACCGTGCACCCCCTGCTCTTCCCGACCCGCGACGGTTCGGCGCTGTGGGCGATGAACCCCGCGATAGCCTTCGGCGGACTCGGCGTCGCCGAGAAGGCACCGGGGGTCACTTCGATGTCCTTCGCGACTCCGATCGCGGCAACCCGTCTGCTGAGCCAGACCCGGCGGTCACGCGCCCGGTTGCGCACCACCCGGTACCGCGGCACCGACACCGCGACGATGTCGTATGACCAGTTGCCGATCAACGACGTCTTCCACCGGATCTCCGACGACGCCGTCTTGGGCGCCATGGATCTGAAGGGTTCGCCGAAGCCGTACTTCTTCGTGCTCCGACGCGACGACTCGCTCCGCCTCCTCGGCCACTGACCGTCGCTTTCGATTTCGCATCGGCATGGCCGATCCCAGGTCATCGAGATGGCACGGGCGTTCACTGGACAGATGAGCACCACACTCGACTCTCGATACAGGCACTGCGCCGCACCGGCGGCCGCGGTTGCGATCGCCGGAGTACTCACCCTTGTCGCCCCCGGGACAGCACTGGCCGCCCCACCGATGCCGAGTGGGTACTAACGCGGCAACGTCACCAGCGCACCCATCGCCGACACCGTGTGGTTCGGCAAGAACTTCACCGGCTCGCGTGTCGTCAACAGCACCGCGGTCGGCTGGGCCTTCCCCGGTGCGGTCTACCGCGGCCGCTCGGTGCAGGACGGCGCGCCCGTCATCGTCGTGGACTATTCGGGGACCACCGTCGGATTCGTGCGCGACGAACTCCGGGCCGACGGCCGGGGCGGGTACTGGGGTCGCGCGCTCAACGGCAGCACCGAGTTGCTGCGCTTCCATCTGACGCGCTGACCTACGGCGACGCGGGGGCACCGCGGCGCCCTCAGAGCTCGGCGAGCGCCGCGCGGATCTCGTTGGTGGCCGCGACCGCCTCACGGAGAGCGATCCGCGCCTCGGACCGCCCCTGCTCGGCGGTCGAGAGACGTTGCCGCGCAAAGCGCAACGATTCCTCGCACCGCGCCAGCTCCGCCCGCAGTTCCTGGGCTCGGCCGACGATCTCGTCGACCTCCGACGACACGCCGTCCACCGTGTCCGACGCATCCTCGAGGTGAGATCGCGCTGCCCGCTCGCCCGCCTCCGCGTCGGTCAACCGGGCTTCGAGCTCCCGACGTTCGCGGTCGGATTCGCGGTCGGTGTCATCGGACGACGAGGGTTCCGAATCGTCGGCAGCACTTGACGCGTCGCGCGTCTCGGCCTCGCTCCGATCGGCTTCCGGCGACGGCTCCGGAACCACGAACACCCCGGCGGGTCCGAAGCCGCTGTACTCGGCGGATGCGGTGAGGTTGCCCCGCAACACCTGCTCGAGCACGTCGTGGTCGGCCACTGCGGCGCGCAATGTCTGCGTGACCTCGCGAATGGCGCTGTCTGCCAGCCGCACCCGACGGTCGGCCGCGGCCCTCGCAACCGCGGTCACCGACGAGTTGATCAGTTCCTGGCGGCGTCGGGACAACGCGCGCATCTTGTCGACCGCCGAGCGACGCTGTGCCACGGTCAGTTCCGACGCCAACTCGGCGATGAGCGCACTGTCGTCGGGATGCGCGCGCACCCATTGATTGATGGCCCAAGCCGCTTGCGTCGGTCGACGGAGCTTGTCGATCCGCCCGGCGAGTTCACGATCACCGTCCGCCTTGGCCTCGCGAGCGAGTTCGTTCCGGCGCTTCACGAACGCGTCGGGCGCGAGACCGTAGAGCTCGTCGACGATCTCGTCGAATCGGCTCACCGGGTCACCCGCGCACGAGTCGGCGTCGCAGTCGGCATGGCCCGATCTTACGACGCCGAGCCTGCGTGATCGGCACCTCACTTTCTCGGTAAACTTGAATGATTCCAGAAACATGGGCACGATGGACGCCATGCTCACCGACGACGACTGCACCCGGCATCTCCGGGCGGCCGGTTTGCGGGTGACCCGTCCACGCATCGTGGTGATGCAGTCCGTACGTGCCCACCCCCATGCCGACACCGACGAGGTACTCCGTGCCGCTCGCGAACGGCTGCCCGAGGTCTCGCAACAGACGGTGTACGACGTTCTGGGCGTGCTGACCTCAGCCGGGCTGATCCGGCGTATCCAACCATCGGGCCACGCGTCTCGATATGAGTCACGCGTCGGGGACAACCATCACCACGTGATATGCCGTACATGCGGATTCATCGGCGACGTCGACTGCGCAACCGGCGAAGCCCCGTGCCTGACCCCGTCCGACGACCGGGGTTTCGTCATCGACGAAGCCGAGGTCATCTACTGGGGCTACTGCCCCGACTGCACCCCCGGCTCCGGCCGATAGCCCGACAACACACTCCGCTCCCGGTCTGTGATCACCGCCCCGGCGATCGCAGTTCTCATCGTGCCCGAAAGGAAACCCAGATGGCACCGCACGACCCCTCGTCCGTCTCTGCTCCGCCTTCCCCGGAAGCCCGGGAGCATCCCCCGATCGCCGAGGCGAACACCGAGCCCGCCGACGGGGGCACATGCCCGGTCGCGCACGGCCGGCTCAAGCCCCCCACCCAGGGCGGCGGCAACCGGGACTGGTGGCCGAACCAGTTGAATCTCAAGGTGTTGCAGCACAATCCGGATGTCGCGAATCCGATGGACGCCGACTTCGACTACGACTCGGCCCTGGAAACCCTCGACGTCGAAGCGCTGCGCGCCGATCTGACCGCACTCATGACCGACTCCCAGGACTGGTGGCCCGCCGACTTCGGCCACTACGGCGGCCTGTTCGTCCGCATGTCCTGGCACGCCGCGGGCACCTACCGGGTGGAGGACGGCCGCGGCGGCGCCGGTGCCGGCATGCAGCGATTCGCCCCGCTCAACAGCTGGCCGGACAACGCCAACCTGGACAAGGCGCGCCGCCTGCTGTGGCCGATCAAGAAGAAGTACGGCACGGCGTTGTCCTGGGCCGACCTGCTGGTCTTCGCCGGGAACGTCGCTCTGGAGTCGATGGGATTCACCACCGCCGGCTTTGCCTTCGGGCGCGTGGACGAGTGGGAGCCCGACGAGGTCTACTGGGGACCCGAACTCGAGTGGCTCGCCGACCAGCGGTACTCGGGCAACCGTGACCTCGAGAATCCGCTTGCCGCGGTGCAGATGGGTCTCATCTATGTCAATCCGGAAGGGCCGAACGGCAATCCGGACATTCTCGCGTCTGCGGTGGACATCCGGGAGACGTTCGCGCGCATGGCGATGAACGATGTCGAGACCGCCGCCCTGATCGTCGGCGGCCACACCTTCGGCAAGACCCACGGCGCCGGTGACGCCGGACTGGTGGGTCCCGAGCCCGAGGCAGCAGACGTCGCGGACGCCGGCCTCGGGTGGACCAGCTCACACGGGACGGGCAAGGGCGCCGACGCGATCACCAGTGGCCTCGAGGTGATCTGGAATCCCACCCCCACCACCTGGGACAACGCCTTTCTCGAGACCCTCTACGGTTACGAGTGGGAGCTCTACAAGAGCCCGGCCGGTGCCAACCAGTGGCGTCCGAAGGACGGGGCCGGGGCGGGCACCGTCCCGAAGGCGTTCGGCGAGGACACCACCCACCCGTCGATGCTGACCACCGACCTGGCGATGCGGTACGACCCGGGTTTCGAGCGGATCACCCGCCGCTGGTTGGACCGTCCCGAGGAACTGGCCGACGAATTCGCCAAGGCCTGGTTCAAACTGCTGCACCGCGACATGGGGCCCGCCGTCCGCTATCGCGGTCCGCTGGTCCCGACCGAGACCTACCTCTGGCAGGACAATGTCCCGGCGCATGAGGGACCGGTCGTGTCCGCGACCGACGTCGCGAACCTGAAGGCGACGCTGCTGGAGTCGGGATTGACTGTCGCGCAACTCGTCAAGACCGCCTGGGCGGCGGCGTCGAGTTTTCGCGGTAGCGACAAGCGCGGTGGTGCCAACGGCGGCCGCATCCGCTTGCAGCCGCAGTCCTCGTGGGAGGTCAACGAACCCGACGAGCTGGCACCTGTGGTCCGCACGCTCGAGGGCATCCGGGACTCGTTCACCGGGGAGTCCGGGGCGACGATCTCCTTCGCCGACCTGGTGGTCCTCGGCGGCGCGGCGGCCGTGGAGAAGGCCGCGCGAGACGCCGGCATCGACATCACCGTGCCGTTCACACCGGGGCGTACCGACGCCTCGCAGGAGGAAACGGACGTCGATTCCCTGGCGCACCTCGAACCGAAGGCCGATGGGTTCCGCAACTACGTCGGCAAGGCCGGCGTCCTCCCGGCCGAGTTCGCCCTCGTCGACAAGGCGGCGCTGCTGACCCTCAGCGCTCCCGAGATGACCGTGCTGGTGGGTGGACTCCGCGTCCTGGGCAACAACTTCGGCGGGTCGACCGCCGGTGTCCTGACCGATCGCCCCGGCGTCCTGACGAACGACTTCTTCGTCAACCTGCTGGACATGTCGACGGCCTGGTCGGCGTCGGATCAAGAGAACGTGTACATCGGTCGCGATCGCGCCACCGGTCAGCAGATCTGGACCGGCACCCGCGCCGATCTGGCGTTCTCGTCGAACTCCCAGTTGCGTGCCCTCGCCGAGGTCTACGCAACCGACGATGCTGCCGAGAAGTTCGTGAACGACTTCGTCGCGGCCTGGGACAAGGTGATGAACCTCGACCGGTTCGACGTCTGACGGAAGCCGACTCATCTGGTCGAGACGTCCGGGACGCGGCGGCGGCACCCTCGGTGGGTGCCGCCGCCGCGGCGTTCGGCATCGCCGTTCGGCATCACCCGGCGGACACGGGCATCCGGAACTATGCTGGCGCTTTCCCTGAAGTGGCGGGTGACCGTCTCGACAGAAGGTGAGGACGACGACGATGTCCGGCGAGCACAGGTCCCTGGGCCACATCCGACTGACCTCACACAGCGGCGGGATCGACGCGCCGCCCATCCGCTGGGGGGCCGGCACCGCGGCCGAACGCGGTCCCGTCATCGGGACGACGGGCACGCGAGCGCATCGCAACGTCATCGGCACCCACAGCGGCTCCTACAGCGTCTATCGCGCACTGGCCGTCGCCGCCGGCGCCCTCGCACGAGAACACCGGGCCGATCTCACCAACACCTCACCCACCGACCACATCGGGCCGTATCCGCAATGGGGTGACCCGCGCGCCATCGTCTCGCTGGATCCCTGGGGAGCAACGGTCGCAGAGAGTTTCCCCGACGAGATCCGCCGTGGGTACGACATCCGGCCGACCATCGCGGTGACCAAGGCCCACGTCATCCTCCCCGAGATCGCCGAGGCCATCGAGAAGGGCCGTCTCGTCCCCGACGGCGAGGTCCTGCTGCCCAACGGCGCCGCCCTGGTCACCAAGGCGGCGGTGGAACCGGTGTGGCACCTCCCCGGGGTGGCCGATCGTTTCGGTTGCTCCGAAGCCGAGCTGCGTCGGGTGTTGTTCGAGGAGACCGGGGGCATGTACCCCGAACTCGTCACGCGCTCGGACCTGGAGGTCTTCCTGCCACCGATCGGCGGACAGACGGTCTACATCTTCGGCGACGCCCGCGACCTCGCCGATCCCTCGGTGGAACTGACGGCACGGGTGCACGACGAATGCAACGGCTCCGACGTCTTCGGCTCGGACATCTGTACGTGCCGTCCATATCTGACACACGCGATCGAGGAGTGCATCCGCGGCACCCAGCGCGGTGGCGTCGGCCTGGTCGCCTACTCCCGCAAGGAGGGGCGTGCACTCGGCGAGGTCACCAAGTTCCTCGTCTACAACGCACGTAAACGGCAGCTCGGTGGTGACACCGCAGACCAGTACTTCGCACGCACCGAATGCGTTGCGGGCGTGCAGGACATGCGGTTCCAGGAGCTCATGCCCGACGTCCTGCACTGGTTCGGCATCACCAGAATCCATCACCTGGTGTCGATGTCGAACATGAAGTACGACGCCATCACCGGCTCGGGTATCGAGGTCGGCGAGCGCGTCAACATCCCCGACGAACTGGTCCCCGCCGATGCCCGGGTCGAGATCGACGCGAAGATGGCCGCCGGCTACTTCACCCCCGGACCGGTCCCCGACGCCGAGCAGTTGCGCCAGGTCAAGGGCCGGGGGTTGTGATGACCGGAGCGCCAGAGGTGGAGTTGTCGGCGTCGCAGGCGGCCCGCCTGCTGCGGTCGACCGCCACCGTCCGGAGCCGGTCGCGACAACTCCTCGAACGGGCACGGGCCGGTGACTCCCCGTGGTTTGTGGTCCACGACGTGAAACTGGACGCGGTGGCCGACCTCGTCGCGGAGACGACCGCATCCCGGTATCCCGACGGGGACATACCTTTTCACAGCCGGTGGCGACACTTCGAGGCCGGTGGCGTCGACCGTCTCGGCGCTCTCGACGCCGCTTTGCCGACGGCCGGTTCGGCCGAGCGGACCCGGGCCCTCATCGACGTCGTGCTCGTCAGTGTTCTGCTGGATGCCGGGGCCGGACCCGAGTGGTCGTTTCGCGAACAGTCGACCGGGCTCGTCCTGACGCGTTCGGAAGGACTTGGGGTCGCGAGCTGGGCGGCGTTCTGTGACGGACTGTTCTCGAGCGACCCGGCGGATCCGCTACGGGTCGATGCCGCGGGCCTGAACCGGATCAGCGCCGATGCTCTCGGCGCCGCCTTCCAGGTGGGTCCCGACAACTCCCTCACCGGACTGTCCGGACGGGCCGACCTCCTGCGTCGCCTGGGCGAGGTCCTGGCCGGCCGGCCCGAGATATTCGGTCCGGACGCACGACCCGGCGGCCTGTTCGATCACCTCACCCGCGGTGGGCGCGCGGAGGTGTCCGCGGTGGACATCCTGAACGCGGTCCTCGACCACCTCGGCGCGATCTGGCCGTCGGACAACGCGATCGACGCCCATCCACTGGGCGACTGCTGGCACCACGACGCGGTCGTCGGTCCGGGCCTCACCGCCGGCTGGGTGCCGTTCCACAAACTGTCGCAGTGGCTGACCTATTCACTGCTCGAGCCGTTTCGGTGGTCCGGTGTCCAGGTGACCGGACTCGACGAGCTGACCGGTCTCCCCGAGTACCGCAACGGTGGCCTGCTGCTCGACTCCGGTGTGCTCGAGCTCCGCGACGCGAGCTGGGCGGACCATGAGTGGGAGGTCGGCGACGAACTCGTCGTCGAATGGCGCGCGCTCACCGTCGCGCTCATCGACGAGGTCGCCGACCGCGTGCGCGCACGTTTCGGCGCGGATACGACCACCATGCCTCTCGCCTGCGTGCTCGAGGGCGGAACCTGGTCGGCCGGCCGGATCCTGGCGGGCCGGCTTCGACACGGACTGCCGCCGTTGTCGATTCGAAGTACCGGCACCGTGTTCTGAGCGCAGCATCGGCACACGGCCGGATCCGCACACCTCATCTACCGACGACCGAGAGGTTTCCATGAGCAGCGTCGCCGTCATCGACCATCCGCTCGTGCAACACAAGCTGACGCTGATGCGTCGTAAGGAGACGTCGACCAACGACTTCCGTCGCCTCCTCGACGAGATCTCCATCCTCATGGCCTACGACGTCCTACGCGACATCCCGATGCACGAGGTCACCATCGACACACCCCTCGAGACCACCACCGCACGGGTCATCGACGGCAAGAAGCTGGTGTTCGCCGCGGTGCTGCGTGCCGGTGCGGGCATCGCCGACGGCATGCTGACCGTGGTCCCGGGCGCGCGAGTCGGACACATCGGCCTGTACCGCGATCCCAAGACCATGGTGGTCGTCGAGTACTACTTCAAGATGCCGTCGGAGCTGTCCGAACGTGACGTCGTGATCGTCGATCCGCTTCTGGCGACCGGACATTCAGCGGTCGCCGCGATCGACCGCATCAAGGAGTACGGTCCGAAGTCCATCAAGTTCGTCTGTCTGCTCGCCTGCCCGGAGGGCATCGGGGTGCTCCACCGCGCGCACCCCGACGTGCCCATCTACACGGCCGCGGTCGATCGGGAACTCGACGACAACGGCTTCATCCGTCCAGGACTCGGTGATGCGG
Source organism: Gordonia sp. ABKF26 (assembly GCF_041103195.1). Lineage (NCBI taxonomy): Bacteria > Bacillati > Actinomycetota > Actinomycetes > Mycobacteriales > Gordoniaceae > Gordonia > Gordonia sp. ABKF26. Next base: position 3,020,631 of record NZ_JBGCVZ010000003.1, on the reverse strand, counting down.
GAGACCGCATCTTCGGAACCGCTTGATCGTGCCGAACGCGAGTGAGGCGGTCGCTGGTCCCTGAGGTTTTGCGTTCTGCCGGAAGACGGAGCGGAGGCTTGCCGGTCTACGACACCTGCCACGCCACCGCGGCGCCGATGGCCCCGGTCGCGTTCAAGGCCCAGTGCAGCGCGATCGGCGCGAGGAGACTCGTGGTGCGCTGGCGCAGCCAGCCGAGTACGAAACCCGCGGCCCCCGTCGCCACGACGGCACCCGCGATCCCGGCGATCTGCGCAGGCATCCCGGAGCCGAGGATGCCGCTCAGGCCCTCGTTGCCCGCGGTGAGGCCCGTCGAGGAGAGGATGTGCCACAGGCCGAACGCGACCGCGCCGACGACCAGCGTCGTCAACGGGGCGAACAACCGGCCCAGAACTCCTTGCAGCACACCGCGGAACAAAACTTCTTCGGGCAGAACGGTCTGCAGCGGAATGATGACGAACGCCGCGAGGAGTGCCTCGGAGGTGTCGTCGTATCGGTCGGACAGGAAGAACTCGCGCGTCGCCGGGATGGCCACCGCCGTCGAGACCACGGCGGCGACCACCAGGACCGCAGCAACCGCGACCGGGATGCCGGCGCGTAGTTCGGCGCGGCTCAGGCCGAGGTCACGCCAGCCGAGGCCGGCCAGGCGGGCGATGACCACGGCCACGACGGCTGCAGCCGGGACGATCGCCACCGACAACACGCCGTCCGCGACATGCGCGCCGAAGTTCACCGCGACGAGGAGCGCGACCACGACGACCAGGAGCGCGACATCGGTACGCCGGGACGGGGTGGTCACCCGTCGAGTCTGCCGTACCGCGCCACCGCGGTGTCGATGAACGAGTGTGCGGTGTCGCAGAATGATGCGGTGCCCGATCCTGCGACCGCCGTCGATCGTCTCGAACGCCATCAGGTCGCGCTGTATCTCGCCGCCATCCTCGCCGGACTGGGTGCCGGACTGCTCGCGCCGGGCGCGGCCGGAGGTCTCGAGGCGGCGATCACGCCGCTGCTGGCCGCTCTGCTTTACGTCACCTTCTTGCAGATCCGCCTGTCCGACCTGCTCGCTTCGTGGCGCGACCGCAGGTTCATGCTCGCCGTGCTGCTGGTGAACTTCGTCGTCGCCCCACTCGTGGTCGCCGTGCTGTCCCTCGGACTACCAGCCGACGATGCGATACGGCTCGGCGCCCTGCTGGTCCTCTTGTGCCCGTGTGTCGACTACGTCGTGGTGTTCGCCGGTCTCGGCGGCGGCGACGCCCGCCGGCTCCTCGCGGCCACGCCGCTGCTGCTCCTCGTCCAGATGCTGTTGACACCGCTCTACCTGCTGGTGCTCCTCGGCGACGGGCGATCGGTGATCGAGCCGGAACCCTTCCTGTGGGCGTTTCTGATCCTCATCGTGTGCCCGTTGGCCTTGGCGTGGACCACCCAGGCGTGGGCGAACCGGTCTGCAACCGGCCGTCGGATGTCGGCCGGGGCCGACGCATCCATGGTTCCTCTGATGGTGGCCGTGCTGTTCGTCGCCGTGAGTTCTCAGGTACCCCTGGTCGGTTCGCGGTTCGCCGACATCGCCGGCGTCATCCCGGTCTACGCCGCATTCCTGGTCATCATGGTGGCGATCGGATTCGCGGTGGCGCGCCTGTTCCGACTGGCGCCGGAACCGGCGACCGCGGTCGTCTTCTCCGGTGCCACGCGGAACTCGCTCGTCGTCCTCCCACTGGCACTGGCCGTGCCGGTCGGCGCGGAACTCGCCGCGGCGACGGTCATCACGCAGACGCTCGTCGAACTGATCGGGATGGTCGTCCTGGTGTGGGCCTTCACTTGTGCGGCACGTCGGCGCTGAGGCCGCCGTCCATCACGAACTCGGCACCGGTCGCATACGACGACTCATCGCTCGCCAGGAACACCACGAAAGTCGACACCTCGCGTGACTCCGCGGCCCGGCCCATGGGGACGGTCACCATGTCATCGGGAATCCCCTCGGTCATCGGGGTGCGGATGAGACCCGGGTGGATCGAGTTGACCCGCACGTTGTGCGGGGCGAGTTCCAGCGCAACCGATTTCGCCAGACCGCGGACACCCCACTTGCTCGCGACGTAACCGTGCGCCCAGGGACTTCCGCGCAGGCCTTCCACCGAGGACACGTTGATGATCGACCCCCCGCCCGCGTCGATCATCAGGTCGGCGACCGCCTGGATGCCGAGGAATGTGCCCGTCAGGTTCACGTCCAGGATCTGCTTCCACTTGTCGAGCCGGAACTTCTGGATCGTCGACCCGTTCACGATGCCCGCGTTGTTCACCAGGACGTTGAGCTTCCCGAACTCGTCGACCGCGGTCGAGACCACGGTCTGCCAGTCCTCGGGCGAGGTGACGTCGAGGTGGACGTAACGTGCCGCATCCCCGAGTTCGGCGGCCAGGGTCTTGCCCTCGTCGTCGAGGATGTCGCCGATCACCACCTTCGCGCCCTCGGCAACGAGGGCGCGGGCGTGCTCGGCACCCATGCCCCGTGAACCGCCGGTGATCACTGCAACCTTGTCGTCTACGCGTCCCATGGGCGGCAACGCTACCGCGACCGGAACGAAAATAGAACAGGTTCCACCGAGAAATGGTCTACTGAACAGACAAACGTCCGGACAGGTGTACACCGCGCCTACCGGCGACAACCGAGTGCAAGGAGTCCCACGCCATGACCATCCGGGTAGCTCTCGTCGGAACCGGCAACGTCGGCCGGTTGTGTCTCACCCAGCTGATCGAGGACCCGCGGTTCGAACTCGCGGCGGTGTCCGTGTCCACACCGGAGAAGGTCGGAGTCGACGCCGCGACGCTGGCCGGAGTCGACACGCCCACCGGAGTCCTGGCGGTGGGCGACGTCGACGAGGCGATCGCCACGAAACCTGACTGCGTCGTCTACTGTGCCATGGGCGACACCCGTCCGGTCGAGGCATTCGACGATGTGGTGCGCATCCTCGCCGCCGGTGTCCATGTCGTCGGGTCCTCCCCCAACACCCTGCAGTACCCCTGGGACGTGATGCCCGCGAAGGCAATCGCCAAGATCGAGGAGACCACCGCCGCCAGCGGAGCCGGCCTGTTCGTGACCGGCGTCGACCCCGGCTTCGCCAATGACCTCATCCCGCTCGTCTTCGCGGGCACCTGCCAGCGGGTCGAGCAGGTGCGCTGCATGGAGATCGCGGACTACGCCACGTATGACGGGGCCACGGTGATGTTCGACGTCATGGGCTTCGGCAAACCGATCGACGAGACGCCGATGCTGTTCCTGCCGGGTGTGCTCGGACTCGCGTGGGGGACGACGATCCGGCAATTGGCCGCCGGTCTCGGCGTCGTCGTCGACGACATCGAGGAGGTCTCCGAAAGCGATCCCGCCCCAGAGGATTTCGACATCGCGGCCGGTCATATCGCCGCGGGCACCCGGGCTGCCGTCCGTTTCGAGATCATCGGCAAGGTGGCCGGCGAACCGGTGATCGTCATCGAGCACGTGACGCGGCTCCGGGGCGACCTCCGGCCGGACTGGGCCCAACCCGCCCAGCCGGGTGGGTGCTATCGGGTCGAGATCACCGGTGAACCGTCGTACACCGTCGACATCTGCCCGACGAGCCGGAAAGGCGACCACAACCACGCCGCCATCGTCGCCGCCGCGGGCCGGATCGTGAACGCCATCCCCGCGGTCGTCGACGGCCCCCCGGGACTTCGCACGACACTCGACCTCCCGCTGGTGACGGGACCAGGGGTTTCGACAGGCTCAACCGGCAGGTGAGGGCTCAACCGGCAGATAGGGGCTCGACCGGCACGTGAGCGCCAGCGACGGTAGATCTCGGCAGACCCACGCGCTCACACCATCCCGGCATCGTGCATGAGGATCGCGACCTGGACTCGGTTGGTCGCATCGAGCTTGGCGAAGATGTGCGAGATGTGCGCCTTGACGGTCGCGAGACTCATGTAGAGGCGTTGGGCGATCTCGGCGTTCGACGCGCCGCGGGCCAGTTCGACGGCCACGTCGCGTTCACGTGCCGTGAGCTGGTCGACCCGCCCGGACGCGGACGACGCACGACTGCCACCGGTGCTCACGACCTGCTTGATCAATGCGGCGGTCACCGAGGGACTGAGCGCGGGCCGACCGTCGAGAACCTCGTGGATCGCGGCGACGATGTCGTCGGGCGGTGTGTCTTTGAGGAGAAAGCCGTCGGCGCCCATCGCGAGTGCGCGGACCACATAGTCGTCGGCGTCGAAGGTCGTCAGGACGATGACCGCCGGCGGTGAGGTCAGCTCCTTGAATCGGCCGGTCGCCGCGATCCCGTCGAGGACGGGCATCCGCAGATCCATGAGCACGAGGTCCACGGGCGCGGCGCCGTGGATGTCGAGGGCCTCCTGACCGTTGCCGGCCTCGGCGACGATGTCGAGACCTGGATCGCCCCCGAGGAGAAGCCGGAGTCCGGAACGGACGAGCGGGTCGTCGTCGACGATCATGATGCGGGCGGTCATGACTGCCACGGTAGCCAGACGTGCAGCAGGAAGCGTTTGTCCTCACTGACCGTCGCCGACTGCCGGCCGCCGTGCAGCTGCACCCGCTCGGCGAGGCCGACGAGGCCGAATCCCGGTGAGGAAGCATTCGAACCCATCGACAGCGGTAGTGGGTTCTCGACGAGCAGGTCCACCCCGTGCTCCGGTCCGCCGCGGACGTGCAGGGTCACCGGCGCACTCGGTGAGTGGCGGCGCGCGTTGGTCAAGGCCTCCTGCACGCATCGGTACAACGTCCGCGAGATCCCCGGGCTCAACGAACTCACGTCGATGTCACAGCGGCTCTCCAGACGCATGCCCAACCGGCGGGCCTCCTCGATCAGCGCCGACAGGTCGGGCACCCCCTGCGGTTCTTCCGGAGTGGCGTCGCCGGGCCCTTCGCGCAGAACCCCGAGCACCTCCCGGAGCTCGGTCAGCGCCAGATGTGAGGTCTCCTGGATGGTCTGCGCCGTCTCGCGGATCTGCTCGCCGGACAGATCCGAGCGGTAGGCCAACGCACCTGCCGACATACTCATGGCCGAGATGCGATGCGCGAGGATGTCGTGCATCTCCCGGGCGATCCGCGCCCGCTCCAGCGAACGCGCCTGCATGACCTTCGCCTGCTGTTCCGCCTCGGACGCGAGAGCGCGCGCCTGCCAGCTGGCGAGAAGCTCACGGCGCGAACCGATGTAGAGGCCCCAGGCGACCATCGCCGCTGTCGCGACCGCCGTCACCGCGTACTGGACGATGATCGGGCCGTTTTGTTCGGCTGGGGTCGCGAAGAAGGTGAGTGCGATCATCCCGACTCCGAAGGACAGGGCAGCCTGCGGGATGATCTCGACCCACCGCCGTCGAGAGGACAGGGACACCATCGCGAGAAGGCCCGGTCCGAGCGTCGTCGACGACACCATGCCGACGATGTTGGTGAACGTGGTCACCGGTACGGGATGCGTACGCCGCCACCAGATCACGATGTAGGACAACACCCCGAACGCGAGATCGATCACAAACCACCAGCGTGCGTTGTCCCACAAGTAGGCGGCACGGGTCCCGAAGGCGACCCCGGACACGACGAGCATGACCGCGAGCCGCCACAGTCGGCCGGTCCACGTCATCGGGGGTTGATACTGCTCGGGACGCACACCGTCACCGTAGTCGTACTCCGACGTGGTCTGCGTCCGACCGATGGGTGCCCACCCCTACGACTTTCGGCCGATACGACGGTGTCCGGACGCCCGATGTGCGCTCCACGCGGGAACGACACGATGGACGACATGATCACTGTGAAGAATCTGACGAAGCGCTACGGCGACTACGTCGCGGTCGATGACGTGTCCTTCACCTGCCGCCCCGGGCAGGTGACCGGATTCCTCGGCCCCAACGGCGCCGGGAAGTCGACGACGATGCGGATCATCGCCGGACTGACGCCACCGACCTCCGGAGTGGCCCAGCTGTACGGCGTCGACTATCGGACGATCCCGAATCCGGCGACGCAGGTCGGCATCCTCCTGGACGCCTCGGCACAGCACGCCGGCCGAACCGGCGCAGAGGTGCTGCGCTTGTCGGCGATGACGATGGGCATCGGCCGCGACCGCGTCGACGAGATGCTCGAACTGGTCAGCCTCACCCCGGAGGAAGCCGGACGACGAGTGCGCAACTACTCCCTCGGTATGCGTCAGCGGCTCGGCATCGCCGCGGCACTGCTCGGCGATCCTAAGATCCTCATCCTCGACGAACCGGCCAACGGACTCGACCCGGCCGGTATCCACTGGATGCGAACCCTGCTGCGCGGCTATGCCGACCGCGGCGGGACGGTGCTGCTGTCGTCGCATCTCCTCCACGAGATCGAGATCGTCGCCGACGACATCGTCGTGATCGGCCAGGGCCGGATCGTGGCGCAGGGCACCAAGGACGAGTTGCTCGCCGGCGCCGGCACACGCGTCCGGTCGCTCGACGACGCCGCTCTCGGTGAGGCGCTCGTGGCCGCCGGTATCACCGTGCAACGCAACACCTCCGGTGGACTCGACGTCGATGCCGATCCGGTCGACGTCGGCCGCGCGGCGGCCGCTGTCGGGGTCGTCCTCACCGAACTGCGTCCGGCCGACGGCGCCCAACTCGAGGCCATGTTCCTGCAGTTGACCGCCGAGACCCAGCGCGAACACACCACTCTCGAAGGAGCAAACCGATGACCCTCGCCGACTTCGGTACGCCCGTACCGGCGGCCGACGCGATCGACGTCAACCGTCCCGGGATCCCGTTCTCCCGGCTCGTCCGGGTCGAACTCCGCAAGCTCGTGGACACCCGTGCCGGGTTCTGGCTGACCGCCTCCATCGGGGTCATCGCGGCCGTCGTGGTGGTCGCGATGCTCATCGCGAACCGCAACAGCCCCGAGAACCTCAACCTCGGACAGTTCTTCGGGATGATGAACATCCCGACCGGCATCATCCTGCCGATCCTGGCGATCCTGCTCGTGACCGGCGAGTGGAGTCAGCGCACCGCCCTGACGACGTTCACACTCGAGCCGCGACGCCAGCGCGTCATCGGGGCCAAACTGGTGGCGGCGCTCCTCACCGCGGTCGCGGCGGTCGCGGTCGCGCTCATCCTCGGCGTCATCGGCAACGGAATCGCGGGTCTGGCGTTCGCCGATCCCGCGGGCGCCTGGGACCTCACCCTCGCCGGGTTCGTCAATTCGTTTGTGTCGCAGACCTTCGGCTTGCTGCTCGGGTTCGGATTCGCCGCTCTTGTCCTGAACACCCCGGGCGCCATCGTCGCCTACTTCGCGTTGCCCACCGCACTGACCGTGGTGAGTCAGCTGGTTCCCTGGTTCAACGACAACCTCGGGCAGTGGGTCGACACCGGACTGACCAACGTGCCCTTCCAGGAAGCCGACTGGGCAACCGGGGGCGAATGGGCGAGGATGCTGGTCTCCGCCGTGATCTGGATCGGATTGCCCCTCGGTGTCGGTGTCCTGCGAATCCTGAGGTCCGAGGTCAAGTAACGGACGCCGACCGGTGGCACGACGGTCACGGTCGCCGTAAGCGCCGCTGCCACACCGCGACCGGTGCTACGGTTTTCGGGTTCTCGAGAAAAGAGGAACCCGTGTCGTCGACAACACCCACCGCGCAGCCACCCGCCGCTCCGGAACCGGATGAATCGCCGGTCCCGGAGCGCGTCGGCGTCACCGGTCCGGCCGACGAGTCGAAGCCGTCCTGGTGGCGACGCCGACTCCACCGGTATTCGTGTGTCGGGCTGACGGTCGCGCTCCTCTTCTTCTGGTTGGCGGTGACACCGTCGCTCCTGCCCCGCGGTCCGCTGTTCCAAGGCATCGTGAGCGGGGCCTCGGCGGCCGTCGGGTACGGCCTCGGCGTCGGCGTCTCGTGGCTGATCCGCTACATGATCTCCCGGGACGATCCGTGGCCCGCACCGATGCGCCGCCTCTGGGTGGCGCTGGGCCTGGCGGCGATCGCCGGGACGGTGGTCATGCTCGTCGCATTCCAGCGATGGCAGGACCAGGTCCGGACCATGATGGGCGTCGATCTCCTGTCGTGGACCGCCTACCCGCAGATCCTACTCATCGCCGTCGTGGTCTTCGCCCTGCTGATGACCATCGGACAGGCGTGGGGCGACGGTGTCGTGTGGCTCGTCCGGAAGCTCAACCGTGTTGCGCCTCCGCGCATCTCGGCATTCGCAGCGGCCACGATCGCCATCATCGTCACGGTCCTGGTGCTCAATGGCGTGGTTGCCAACTACGGGATGCAGGCCCTGAACTCGTCGTTCGCCGCGGTCAACGACGAGACCACCGCCGACTCCAACCCGCCGACGACCCCGCTGCGTTCGGGCGGACCGGGCTCGCTGGTGACCTGGGATTCGCTCGGGCGGCAAGGCCGCATCTTCGTATCCGTGTCGCCGACGGTGGCCGAGCTGAGCGAGTTCAACGGAACGCCTGCGATGGAACCGATCCGCGCCTACGTCGGACTCGGGTCGGGCAGCGACCTGCGAGCCAATGCCGAACTGGCCGCGGACGAACTCGTTCGCGCCGGTGGGTTGCAACGCAAACTCATCGCCGTCGCCTCCACCACCGGAACGGGCTGGATCAACCAGGCCACCGTGGACTCCCTCGAGTACATGTACAACGGCGACACCGCGACGGTCAGCATGCAGTATTCGTACCTACCGAGCTGGCTGTCGTTCCTCGTCGACAAGGAACGTGCCCGGCAGGCAGGACAGGCGCTCTTCGAAGCGGTCTCGGAACGGGTGAGCGAGGTGCCCGAGGCCCAACGCCCGAAGCTCGTCGTCTTCGGCGAGAGCCTCGGATCCTTTGCGGCCGAGTCCGCGTTCGGGACCATCCCCGCGTTGAGCGCACGTACCGACGGCGCCCTGTTCAGCGGCCCGACCTTCAACAACAAACTGTGGGTGGACACGACCGGGGCACGAGACGACGGGACCCCGGAGGTGTTGCCCACCTACGACGACGGCCGGCAGGTCCGATTCATCGCCGACGCCCCGGATCTCGACGAGCCGACCGCCGAATGGGTGTCACCGTCGGGTCGCGCGGTGTATCTGCAACACGCCTCCGATCCGATCTCCTGGTGGAATCCGCGGTTGATCCTGCGCGAACCGGACTGGCTCGAGGAGGATCCCGGCCGCGACGTGCTGTCGGCGATGCGCTGGATCCCGTTCGTGACGTTCCTCCAGGTCAGCGCGGACATGGCCGTCTCGGTCGGTGTCCCCGACGGGCACGGCCACAACTACCTGTCCGCGATCCCCGCCGCCTGGGCCAAGATCCTGCAGCCACCGGGTTGGACCGAGGCCAAGACCGAACGATTGATCCCGCTGCTGACCAGAGACTGATCCGCCGCCGAGGCCGGTGGAGCAATTTCGGTCGGGCGGGCGGGGGCCCCGCGGTTCCATACTCAGATGGTGACCTCCACCCCGGCCGACCGTGACCGCCTCCGGCAGCTGCTCGATGCGGTGCTGTCCGACGACAACACGTCGCTCGACGACATGGCCGCGGGCGCCTACGCGTCGCCGTTCCACTTCACCCGGCAGGTGCGGCGCGGCGCAGGCGAGGCACCGGTGGCCCTGCGCCGCCGGGTGCTCCTCGAACGTGCCGCGTGGTTACTGCAGCGCGGGCAGTCGGTGACCGATGTGGCCTTCGAGTCCGGATACTCGTCGGTGGACGGCTTCGCACGCGCGTTCAGCCGCGCCTTCGGGCACAGTCCCGGCCGGATGGGCGCGGTGGGCGAGCACAGCCACTGGCTGCCTGCGCCGAACGGCATCCACTTCCACTCGCCCACTGCGCTCTACGTCGACAGCGGCTCACCCACGACCGAGGACGCCGGCAACGTGGTGATGCTCATGGTTCGCCACGATCTCGACGACATCGAGGCGCTCCTGGACGCCGCGAAGAATGTCGACGTCGCATCATGGACCGCACCGCGCCTGGCCGGGAACCAGCTGCTGTCCTGGAGTGGGCCGGAAGAGAATCTCGCTCAAGTGATCTCGCATCTGGTCGCGGACAAGCTCCCCTGGTTGTCGACGATCGAGGGAGCCGACCTCCCGCCGGCTGCACCGACCGAGTTGACCGACCTCGTCGACCTCCATCGCGACATCGCACCGCGCTGGCTGGCTCTGGTCCGCGACATCGATCGCCGCGGCGCATGGCAGGACCGGGTCATCGATGCGTTGTGCGATCCACCCGAATCGTTCCTGCTCTCGCAGATCGTCGCGCACGTCCTGACGTTCTCCGCACACCGTCGGCTCGTCGCCCGGTGGATGTTGCGGGAGTCCGGCGTCGACGTGTCCGCACCGACCCTCGACCCCGACCCGATCATGTGGCATCGCAGACACTCCGGAGGATTCTGATGGCATTCCGCTACTACACGGCGACCACCCTCGACGGCTTCCTCGCCGACGACCACGACAGCCTCGACTGGCTGTTGAGTCAACCGCAGGAAGAGGGCGGCCCGATGAACTACGACGACTTCTTCCGGCATGTCGGGGTGGCCGTCATGGGTGCGACCACCTACCAGTGGATCCTCGACCACGAGGTCTCGGACGGGAAACCCTGGCCATATGAGATCCCCACGTTCGTCTTCACTCATCGGCCCCTCACGCCGGTGTCGGACACCATCACGGTGGTGGGCGGGGACCCCGCGGACCTTCGTGACCGTCTCACCGACGCCGCGGGCGGTCGTGACATCTGGATCGTGGGCGGTGGCGACCTGGCCGCGCAGTTCGCCGAGTCCGGCATGCTCGACGACGTCGTGGTCTCGATCGCACCGGTCACCCTCGGATCGGGACGGCCACTCTTCCCGCGGCGGTACGACTTCGAGCTCCGGGAATTCGCCCGCAACGGCGCCTTCCTGTGCGCGCGCTACTCGCCCGTCGGTCCACGATCGGCACCCGCCCAGGTCTGAGCATCGGGGATCCGACCGATTACAGATCCGAGCGGCTCTTGGTCCTCGACCGACGAGTTCAGCCCTCGCCGACCGACTTTCGCATGGCCTCGGGCACCTCGCCGCGGGCCCATCGGGGAAGGATGAAGATGCCCTCGGATTCGGCGGTGACCTCACCGTCGACCGAGATCGTCCCGGTGACGAAGGTCTTCACACCCTCCACCCGATCGACCCTCGCCTCGCCGCGGATCGGGCCGAGCGGCGTGCCGCGCCGGTACCGCACGGTGAGGGTCCCGGTCATACCGGGCACACCCTGGAACTCCGCGGCCGAACCCAGCAACTGGTCGAAGACGAGCGCGAGCACACCGCCGTGAACGAGTCCGGCCGGCCCCTCGTACTGGGGACCGAGGTCGACCTCGAGCCAGCTGTGGTCGGTCTCGTGACGGATCTCGACCGGCGGTGCGATCGGGTTACGCCGGCCGAGGACGGCGTTGCCCCAGGACCGCTTGGTCCCGTCCGCGTTGAACCGGATGCCGAACGGCCCCGGCAGCTGATCTTTCCGAAGGATGTCGGTGGCGGCGGCGATGAGGCGCCTCGCCTCCGCGATATCGGTTTCGCCGACCTCGGTGCGCACCGTCGCATCGATCAGTTCTCGGACGCTGCCCGCGATCGCGGACGCGAGTTCGGTCCGGTGCGCGAGCTCCTCCGGGTCGATGTCTTCCTGGATGTATCCGCTCATGTCCACATCTAACAGGGTTGGCGCGGTGTGACCGTCGGTGCCCGGTGACGACCTGGCCCGAACCGGGGCGCTGCGGGTCGGATCCGGCCACGAGCGGTTCTGACCGCCGAGTAGGCTCCCTCGCATGACAGACCACGCCTGGAACGACCGCGCCTGGACCGCATTCGATGTCACCGTCTCCGATCACATCGCCGAGATCACCCTGATCGGCCCGGGCAAGGGCAATGCCATGGGGCCGGACTTCTGGCAGGAACTGCCCGAGCTGTTCGGACACCTCGACACCGACCCCGGAGTGCGCGCGGTGGTGCTGACCGGGTCGGGCAAGAACTTCTCCTACGGCCTCGACCTCGTCGCGATGGGCGGAACGCTGTCGGGCGTCCTCGCCGGTGACGCGAAGGCAGCGCCGCGCACCGAGTTCCTCGACTCGCTCCGGAAGCTGCAGGCCGGGATCACCGCGGTTGCCGACTGCCGCAAACCGGTCGTCGCGGCCGTGTCCGGCTGGTGCATCGGTGGCGGCGTCGACTTGATCTGCGCGGCGGACGTGCGCTACGCGAGCGCTGACGCCAAGTTCAGTGTGCGCGAGGTCAAGGTCGGCATGGTCGCCGATGTGGGGACGCTCGCTCGTCTTCCGTTCATCATCGGCGACGGCCACCTGCGTGAGCTGGCGCTGACCGGTAAGGACATCGACGCCGCCCGCGCCGAGAAGATCGGTCTCGTCAACGACGTCGCCGACGATCAGGACGCCGTCCTCGAACTCGCCCGGTCGACCGCCCGCGACATCGCCGACAATCCGCCGCTGGTCGTCCACGGCATCAAATCCGTCCTCGACCATTCGCGCAGTGCCGCCGTCCACGACAGCCTCCGCTACGTCGCCGCGTGGAACTCCGCGTTCCTGCCCAGCGAAGACCTCTCCGAGGCAATCACCGCCGTCTTCGAGAAACGCAAGCCCGAGTTCAAGGGTCGCTGAGCCCTTCGTGACGCGCCCTCCGCAAGCTCCGGGCGCTCCTCAGGGAGCAGAGGGGTGGCCCTCCGCAAGCTCCGGGCGCTCCTCAGGGAGCAGAGGGGTGGCCCTTCGTGCTCTCTTCGCTCGCACCTCGGGGAGCGGTCGTAGTGCAGGCCGCATGCGCTAGTGAGGGCAGTCTGCGCGGTACACCTCCCCGGACAGCGGGTGCGTGGCGTCGAGGTCGGCCAGGAGTCGGACGCCGTCGAAGGGCCGGCCGTGCGGCGGCGCCACGGACACCCCGGGGGCACGACGAGACACGTTGTCGACGAACCGGTTTCGGAGTCGGTCACTGGCCGACAGCACGCCGCCCACCCAGCTCACGCGTGCGGGATCACCCGCTTCGCGTCCGCTGCGGTCCAATGCGGTGACCGCAGACGTGGCCAACTCGTCGGCGGCGTCGTCGATGATCCGCTGCGCCACCGCATCCCCGTCCTCCGACGCGGCGTCGACGGTCCGTGCGAAACCGGCGACGCGGGCGACCCGATCGGGATCGGCCTGCACCGACATGTACAACTCGGGCAGCGGACCGAATGCCTCCTCGGTGGCCGCGCGGAGTGCCGTGTCGGGTCCCCGGCCGTCGAATGCGCGCAGGGCCGCCGCGATGCCCGCGCGTCCGATCCAATACGCGCTGCCCGCGTCACCGAACAGGTGACCCCAACCGTCCACGCGGCAGACACCGCCCCGGCCGACGCCGAGCGTGACCACGCCGGTCCCGACCGCGGTGACCGCGCCGAACTCATGCCGATTCGCAGCCAGGTACGCGGTCACCGAATCGTGCGCCAGCGCAACGGAAACGACACCCACCCCGGCGAGCGCCTCGAGAAGGTCGACTGGGCGTGAGGCGCCGGGGGTGAGTCCGGATACGCCGGCCGCGACCCTCCACCGGCCCGACGGATCGTCGTGTCCCGGCGCTTCGGTCCCCGCCTCGATGATGTCCCGCACGGTCGCGGCTATCTGTTCCACGACCGGTCGGTCCGTACGGATCGGCGACGCGTCGTGGTCCGCGGCGTCGACGGCCGACTCGACCCGGACACGGGTCCCGGTCTGGCCACCGTCGATCAGGATCCGCGTCGCGCTGTCACCGGTCGTCACGGTGCGCAACGCTACCCGGGTGTCCGCCGGCCCGGAGGGCATCACGTCGGTCCGGCGGCACCGGCCGAGCCGTCTGCGGGCACGTCGACACGCCGTCACGAGGTCCGGGGAGTCGATGCCGGGGCCGGAACGTCATGGCACACTGGGCGGATGAAGGTGCGGCGCGGACTCGCGGTGAAGATCGGTTCGATCACCTGGATGCCCCGCTTTCTCCCGCAGATCGTGAAGTGCGACAGCGTCATCCAATCCGTGTCGGGCCATCGGCTCAGCCTGCTCGACATCGGCGACCTGCCGAACATCACGATCCGCGTGCCGGGACGAAAGAGTGGCGCGATTCGGACCACGCAACTGCTCGCCGTCCCGGACGGCTCGGACTGGTTGATCGCCGGCTCCTATTTCGGCGGGCCGACGATGCCGGCGTGGGTGTTCAATGTCCGTGCTGCCGACGAGATCGAGATCATCGTGCACGGTGAGGTGTCCGTGGCCGTGGCCACGGAGCTGTTCGATGCCGAGCGGGACGCGGCCTGGCAGACGTTGCGCTCGGTGTGGCCCAACTTCGATCTGTACGAGCAGCGCACCGACCGCCGTATCCCGGTGTTCCGTCTGCGGCCTCGCTGACCTGATGCCGGTCAGCCGTCGGTGACGAACTCGGGCCGGCTCTCGGTCAGGTCGACATGGCCCACGAGATACTGCTCGTCGGTCGTCTCGACCCGCGGACCGTCGGCGTCGTAGTCCGGGGTGTAGGAAACGCGCCAGCGTACGGGCCCGACGACGTCGACGACGCCCGGGTCCGGACCGCCCGCAGTGCCCTGGCTCGCGGGTGCACCCGGCTCCGGATCACGAAGCAGATAGCGCAGCCCGGACAGATTCCGCGGGGCCGTCCACCGGACACTGCCATCGACCGCGGAGCGGTACAGCCGTTGGGTGCAGCCCTCGACCTGCCGCCCCGCCTCGGCATCGGTCGACGCCGCACAGACGGCCAGGTGGGCCGACACCGCATCGCTGACGGCCCCGGCTCCGGTGGCACTCAGTTCGCCGACGACCCGCACCGCCATGGGTCCCCGGGGCGCGGTCGGATGATCGTCGTCCGATGCCCGCGCGGTGAAATCGGTGTCGCGCGAACCCCATCGCTGCGGCCCGGGGAACAGATGGACCGTGTCGCCCTCCTCGACCTCGGCACCGAAGAGCGTCGGTTGCACGACATGCAGTGATGCGATCCGCACCGCGACCGCGCCGTCGACGACCGCCCATCCGTCGGCGACCTGCGTCGTCCGGATCTCGGTGTCGATCACCCGCGTCCCCATCCGGTAGCGCACCGGGACATCGGTTTCTTGGCCATCGATTTCTGGGACAGCGGATTCCGGTTCGCCCTCAGCCGCAGGCCGGACCTCGATGTCGGTGAGCTGCGCGGCTGCACGTTGTGCGCGCAGGACATTGTCGGTCAGGAACCGAGTGTCAGGGCGGGGGGCGATGACCCCCAGGGCGGCGTCGGCGTCGGCGTCGGCAAGTGCGTGAAGGTAGGTCCGCACCGCGTCCACGGGTGTGGCCGCGTGGTCGTCCTCTCGGGCCAGACCCACGACGAGCGCGGCGACCAGCACCACTGTGAGCACAGCCGCCGAACCGCCGAAGACGATCACTCGTCTCCGGCGGCTCACCGGCGTGACGTCCGTTGTCGGGAGGACGGGATCAGGACTCCGAGCCGGCCGACGACCCGCTCCCGGCAAACGAGTCGGTGAGGCGGCCGGCGAGGATCTTCGCGAACTCGGCCGGGTCGTCGAGCTCGCCGCCCTCGGCGATGACGGCCATGCCGTACAGCAGCTTCGCAGTCGGCACCAACTGCTCGTGATCACCGTCGCCGTAGGCCTTGTTCAGGGCGGCGACCAGCGGGTGATCGGGGTTGAGCTCGAGGGCCCGCTTCGACTTGGGGAACTCCTGCCCGGACGCCCGGTACAGCTTCTCCAACTGCGGCGACATCGAGAACGTGTCCCCGACCAGACAGGCGGGCGACTCGGTGAGCCGAGAGGACAGCCGCGTCTCGCTGACATCGTCGGACAGGGTGGTCGTGAGCCAGCCCAGCAGATCGGCGTAGGTCTTGTTCTGTTCTTCCTTGGCCGAATCGTCGGTGTCCTCGTCGTCACCCTCGAGATCGACCGCGCCCTTGGCGATCGACTGGAAGGTCTTGCCGTCGAATTCGGCACCCGCCGAGACCCACATCTCGTCGACCGGATCGGACAGGACGAGGACCTCGATTCCCTTGGCGCGGAAAGCCTCCATGTGCGGCGAGTTCACGATCTGCTGACGGGACTCGCCCGTCATGTAGTAGATCGTCTCCTGACCGCTCTTCATCCGGCCGATGTAGTCCGCGAGCGTGGTGAGTTCGTCCTCGGAGTGGGTGGACGCGAACGACGACGCCTTCAGGAGCGCATCGCGGTTGTCCGGATCGTTGACGAGACCTTCCTTGAACACCCGGCCGAAGGCATCCCAGAAGGTGCGGTAGTCGTCCGGACGACCGGCGCGCATCTCGGTGACCGTCGAGATCACCTTCTTGGTGAGACGCCGACGGATCGCACGGATCTGCCGGTCCTGCTGCAGGATCTCGCGGGACACGTTCAACGACAGGTCGGCCGCGTCGACGACGCCCTTGACGAACCGCAGGTACTCCGGCATCAGTTCGGCGCAGTCGTCCATGATGAACACGCGCTTGACGTAGAGATGGATGCCGACCTTGCTGTCCCGCATGAACAGATCGAACGGCGGCTGCGTCGGGATGAACAGCAGCGCCTGGTACTCGAAGGTGCCCTCGGCCTGCAGCGTGATGGTCTCCAGCGGCGCATCCCAGGCGTGGGAGACATGCCGGTAGAACTCCTGGTACTCCTCGTCGGCCACCTCCGAGCGCGACTTCGCCCAGAGCGCCTTCATCGAGTTGATCGTCTCCGACTCGACGACCGTCTTGGTCTCGGGCGTCTTCGACTCGTCCGACTCGTCGGTCTCGGTCTCGGCGGCGGGGGTCTCGACCGGGACCGTCTTCTCGACGTCCATCCGGATCGGCCACGCGATGAAGTCCGAGTACCGCTTCACGAGCTGACGCAGTTTTGACTGATCCGAGTAGTCGTAGAGGTGATCCTCGGTGTCGACGGGCTTGAGCGCCAACGTGACCGAGGTTCCCTGCGGGGCGTCGGGAACATCGTCGATCGTGTACGTGCCGTCGCCGGTCGACTCCCATCGGGTACCGGTGCTCTCCCCCGCCTTGCGGGTCACCAGGGTGACCTTCTCGGCGACCATGAACGTCGAGTAGAAGCCGATGCCGAACTGGCCGATCAGCTCCTCGGCGGCCGCGTCGGACACCCCGTTCGCGCGTGCTTCCGCGAGCGACCGGCGCAGCTCGGCCGTGCCCGACCGGGCCAGCGTGCCGATCAGTCCGACGACCTCGTCCCGGGTCATGCCGATCCCGTTGTCGGCGACGACCAGCGTTCGGGCCTCCGGGTCCGGGTCGAGCGTGATGTGGAGGTCGGAGGTGTCGACGTCGAGATCCTTGTCGAGCAGGGACTCGAGCCGCAGCTTGTCCAGCGCGTCGGATGCGTTCGAGATCAACTCGCGCAGGAAGCTGTCCTTGTTGGAGTAGATCGAGTGCACCATGAGATCCAGCAGCTGCCGGGTCTCGGCCTGGAACTCGTGGACTTCGGGCTGAGCGCTCATCGCAGACCTCCATGTTCTGTTCTCGTGCACCGTGCGGCGAGGATCCCCGCCCCGGTGCGACACGTGGGGACGGACACCGACTTTACCGAGAGGTGGTGTGGCTACCCTGGGTCGGGGACCGACTAACCCGGACGACATCCGTGCCGTGCGGGAACGATCAGGAAGCCAGGTGGATGGGCACACCGCGACTGCTGTTGGTGCACGCGCACCCCGACGACGAATCCCTGTGGACCGGCGGCCTCATCGCGCGTCACACCGACGCCGGCGGCGAGGTGGACCTCGTGATGTGCACCTGGACCGACGGCACGGTCCGGCACCGCGAACTCACCGATGCCGCGACCATCCTCGGCATGCCCCGGCCACCGATCATGCTCGGCTACGCCGACGACCGGCGACCCGAATCGGCCCCCGACGCGCAACGACTGTGCGCCGCGTCGTTCGACGAACAGGTCCGGGCACTCACCCACCACATCCGTGCCCTCCAGCCCGACATCGTGATCACCTACGACCCGCTGGGCATCTACGGTCACCCCGACCACGTTCATGCTCATCGACTCGCATGCGCAGCCGCCGACGCCGCAGCGTCGACGAAGCTGTACCACCGCGCCGGGCCTGCTTGGCGAGTCCGCTCGCTGTACTTCGCCACGATTCCGGAATGGATGATGGACATCCTCGCGGAGAGCCTCTTCGCAGACATCCCCCGGGCGCAGCTGCCCGGGACGCCGGAGTCCGAGATCGACGTGGTCGTCGACGTGTCCGACCTGGCGGCCCGCAAGCGAGCCGCGGTCACCGCGCATCGTTCCGAGATCGATCGCAGCCGGGCCATCTCGGGGTTCATGTCGCTGCCCGACGACATCCAGGAGAAGTTGCTCGGCGTCGAGTGCTACCAGCGGCGGGACCTCGTCCCCGGTGGTTGCGACCTCATCTAGGACGTCGACGAACACATCGCGCAGTCACACCGCCGCGCCCGCACACCCATTCCTTGTCCGGATTCCCACCGCACTCGGAGCGGGTGGGTTCACGGAGACGGGGTGGGTGTGCCGGAAGGTGGCGACCATCGATCATCCCGGTCGTCGAACGGCGTGACCGTCGATCGCAGACCACTGGCCCGCTGCACGCGACGGTCGACCGCTGCGGCGAGCACCTCCGGCGTACCGACGATCCGCACGTGTTCGCGGGCACGGGTGATCGCGGTGTACAGCAACTCGCGGGTGAGCAGCTCCGAACCCGTGGGCGGGAGGATCACCGTCACCTGTCGGAACTGACTCCCCTGACTGCGGTGGATGGTCATCGCGTGGACCGACACGACGTCGGCGAGCTGCGTCGGATGCAACAGTCGCACCGTCCCGCCACGCCGGAAGGCGACCCGGACGGCGTCGGCTCCGGACATCCGCCCCTCGGGGTCGGCGATCACGACTCCCGTGTCGCCGTTGAAGGTCGAGGTCTGCCGGTCGTTGGCGGTGACCAGGATCGGCTGTCCCGGATACCATCCGGCGAGTTCGGCACCCGTGGTACCGAGCCACTCGGTGATCCTGGCCGACCACCCTCGGACCCCGGACGATCCCTCCCGGTGCGCGCACAGCACGCGGTGGGCGTCCAGTGCATCGAGCGCAGCTGCGGCATCGGCACGGCGGGCGGCGACACCCAGCGTCCTCCCCCACTCGACGAGATCGGCGCGTACATCGTCGAGCTCGTCGGGAGCCACGAGCTCGACATTCGGGACGTCCGCTGCCGCCACGAGCCTCAGGACCTCGTCGGCGTCACCGGAATTCACGGCGGCGGCCACTCGTGAGATACCGCCGCCGAAACGGAACTGCCGACGCAGGGTGATGACGCCGTCGGCGAGCTGATCCCTGTCCGCCGGGTCCGGTTCGTCGTCGGCATCCGCGAGCACCGCCTCGAGCGCGGTCCGCGACACCGCCACTGCGGTTTCCGAATCCTCTTGCGCCCCGGTCGCATCGGTTCGTTCGACGAGATCGGCGAGCACCGCCCCCGCCTCCACCGAGGCGAGCTGATGCGGGTCACCGACGAAGAGCACCCGCGCGTCGGGTCGGACCGCGTCGAGCAGGCGGCTCATCGCCGTCATCGACAGCATCGAGGTCTCGTCGACGACGATCACGTCGTGTGGGAGCGTACGTCCGCGGCCGTATCTCGGGTTGGCTCCCGGGCGCCATCCGAGCAGCGAATGCAACGTGACGGCGTGTGCCGTGACCGGGACCGTCGACTCCGCCTCCACCGAGGCCTGCAGCTGAGCCGCCGCGCGGCCGGTGGGCGCACACAACCCGATCCGCAGGCCGGGTCCCTGCAGCGCGTCCAGGACGGCGAGAATGCGTGCGACGGTGTAAGTCTTGCCCGTGCCCGGGCCGCCCGCCAGGACGGTGGTCCAGCGGGTCGCGGCCACCGCGGCGGCGAGCTTCTGCAGGTACCCGTCCTCGGGCGAGGTGTACACCGCGGCGATCGCGGCGCGCAGCGCGCCCGCGTCGACCACGGGCGAGGTCTGCGCACGCCGGGCCAGGGTGTCCCGGATCGTCTGCTCCTGCCGGAAGTACTTCTGGAGGTAGACCAGGGGGCCGTCGACGGAGCGCCGTACGACCAACGGACGCAACGGACCCGCCTCGCTGCCGGCCACCAGCGGGCTCTCGAGCAAGGCGTCGAGGACCGCTTCCGACGACGGGACCGTGAGATCCGGGATGGTCTCGCCGGCGAGCTCATCCAGCCGATCCAGCGCCAGGCACGTCGAACCCAGGCGCACGGCACGTACGGCGAGCGCGGCGCCGAGTCGCGCGGTCTCGGACACCGGCTCGGCGCACATGGCGACGAGACGATCGGTGATGTGCACGTCCGCGGCCGCCAGCACCCCGGCCTCGTTCCACTCGGCGAGCACACCGGTGGCCCATTCCGTCACCTGGACATCGGAAATGCTCATCGCGAAACCCCTGCCAGCGCGTCGGACAGGTCGACGACCAGCTCCGCGGGCAGCGCCCACTCGAACACGCCGCAACCGGGCGGCGTGTCCGGACCGGCCATTCCCCGCACGAAGTGGTACTGCACCGGACCGAGGTGCCGGACCGGATCGTAACCCGGTACACGCCATCGCAGATAGCGATGCAACGCAACGGAATACAGCATCGCCTGCAGTGGGTAGTGCGCGGCGGTCATCTCGCCCGCCATCGCCGTGGTGTCGAAGTCCTCGACGAGGAGGTCGCCCGGACGGATCCGGTTCGTCTTGTAGTCGACGATGACATAACGCCCATCCGGGGTCCGCAGCACCGAGTCGATGCTGCCCGTGAGGAACCCGCGCAGCTCCCGGGCGGGCAGTTCGCGGAGGTGGTCGGCGTAGTCCCGCAGCGGATCGTCGTCGGGCAGATGTCGGTCCAGGAGCTCGGCGAACCCACCCGGCGTCGCCCCGGCACCGCCGGGTGTGCGGTCCGACGGTCCCAGCGGGAGCTCGAAGTCGAGTTCGGCGAGGCGATCACCCGGTTCCACACCCCACAGGTCCCCGAACCCGAGTGGCGTGGTGAGAACGCCGACCAGCGCGGTGACCAGGGTGTCGGCGTCGATGTCGGCCGGCAGGACCCCGAGTGCGCGCGAACACAACTCGCGCACATGCGCGTCGATGTCGGGTGCCGAGGTGTCGACGTACTCCAGGACCTCGTGCACCAGGGTTCCGAACGCCGCACCGTAGGGCAGCCCGTTCATCAGCGACGGCGTACCGGTCCGTTCACCATCCGGGGCCTCGTCGATGTCGGCCGGGTCGACGGCCGGCTCGTCGTTCAGGATGTCCTCGGTGGGTTCGCTTCCGGTGGTGACGACCGGGCCACCGGGCGCTCCCGGCGCGCCGTGCGCGACGTCGGCGACGATGGCCGAGTACGACGTCCGACGCCATTCCTGATCGATGGCGCGCCGGAACCGCGCCACCCCGAGCGACGCTGCCTCGTCGACGGCCTGCGCCGGCGTCGTCACCCCGACGGCCTCGATCCGGCCGGCGGGCTCGACCGAGATCGCCGCGTCGCGTTCGGTCAGGGTGCGGAGCACGCTCACGCAGGTGGGGTCGTCGTCCGGGATGGACACGTCGGAAGCGACCGCCCAGACCGACTCTCCGGTCTCGGACGGAATCCGTGTCGCGGTGTCACGCCCGAAGATCAGCCGGTGCAACGGTCCACTCGTGGTGTTCATCGACGGCGCCCACCACGCCACGACCTGCGACTGCGCCCGCGTCAGCGCCACGTAGAGGAGTCGGAGATCCTCGCCGGCGGTCTCCTCGGCGTACCGTTTGCGTCGGGCCGCACGCCCGGGGGCCTGCCCACCGCCGACGTCGAGCCGCCGCGTACCCGACTCGTCGTGGTAGGTGATGTTGCCGCGGTCGCCGATCCACGTCCCGTCCCAGCCATAGGGCACATAGACGATCGGGAACTGCAGACCCTTGCTGGCATGCACGGTCATGATCTGGACCGCCTGGGTGTCACGGTCGAGTCGCCGGCTCTGGTCCTCGTACCGCTGTCGGGCGGACGTGTCCGTGATCCGCTCCGCCAGCCACTCCACGAGGCCGCTGAGTCCGGCCGAGGTCTCGACGACGTGCTTGTTGCACAGCGCGGACACCTGCAGGAGATCGGTGAGGACGCGTTCGCCGTTCTCGGTGGCCAGCACCCGGGCGGCGACCCCGTGCGAATCGAGGAGCCGCTGTGCCATGGCCGCGAACCCGCCCTGCCCGAACACCCGAGCCAACGACGACATCTCGGCCCCGAGCTCGGCGATCTCGGGTTCGCCCGCGGTCGCCACCCGCTCCGTCGACCAGCCGAGGAGCGTCGTGAGTGCGGCCAGCCGCACCCGCTCGGCACGCGACGGCTGCTCGACGGCGCGCATCACCCACAGCCAGTGCTGGGCCGCGGTCGTGGAGAACACGTTGACCCCCGACCCGATGACGGAGTTGATGCCGCGCTCGGCGAGTTCCCGTTGGAGTGGCTCGATGGTGCTGTTGAGCCGCACCAGGATCGCGATGTCACCGGGGTCGACCGGGCGGGGGGCGCCGTCGACCTCGATCCTGGTCCCCTGGGCGAGTGTGTGTGCGATGTCGTCGGCGACATCGATCGCGATCCGGGTCCGGACGTCCTTCACCGAGGGCAGGTTGTAGGAGTTGCGCGACGAGAAGTCGTTGCGCAGGAACGCGCGGATACGCAACGGCGGGCGGCCGTCCAGACGGCTCCCCGGATGGGCGGCCGAGACCGAATGCACCACGATGCCCGGATGTCCCAGCGCTGCTTCGCCATACAGGTGACCGAGCGCGTCGACCAGGGCGCCGTCGGACCGGCGGTTCACGTCGAGCGCCTGGAGGGTGTCGGCGGAGGACACCGCGGCGAGATAGCTGAGGACCTCCGCACCGCGGAACCCGTAGATCGACTGCTTGGGGTCGCCGACGAGGATGAGGCGACGGTGACCGTGGAAGCAGCGCCGCACGATCTCCCACTGCAACGGGTCGGTGTCCTGGAACTCGTCGACCAGGACGACGGTGAAGGTGTCGCGGATCCGCCGGCACGCGCGCTCGCCGACCACCGGGTCGGTCACGATCCGGTGCAGGATGGCCTGCAGGTCGTCATAGGTCCGCACCCGCGCATCGCGTTTCCGGGTCTCGACGATGCGGCGGACCGCGGAGGCGAAACTCACCCGGCGGGCGGCGACCGCGTCGGCGGCGGGCCCGTCGGTCGCCTCGGACTCGTCCGGCGCCAACGCGACCGACGCCTGACGCACCGCGTCGCGGGCGATGGCGCGGGCCTCGGAGAAGTCGAACTCGGGTGTGTCGCTTGCCCAGAAACCCCGCAGGTAGAGGTCCAGGGCCACTTCTTCGGTGAGCTCGTCGACCTCCTCGACGATCGAGTAGACCAGTTCGCGTTCACCGAGGAACCCGAGTGCCTCCAGCATGCGATTGCAGAACGTGTGGGTGGTCGCGATCGTCGACGCGTCGAAGTCACTCAGGGCCCGGGCCAGATTGCGACGCCGCGCGGCGACCTCGTCCGGTGTGCCATGCGCCAGCATCTGCAGCAGCGCGTCGTGGCCGGTGTCCGCGCCCGGGCGGGCCAGCCCGTCGAGCAACTCCCGCACGCGGTCTCGCATGCGTTCCCGCAGCTCGGCGGTCGCGGCCCGACTGAATGTCACGAGCAGCATCTCCGAGATGGGTACGCCTTCGGCGATGTGCCGGGCGGCGAGACCGACGATGGCATAGGTCTTTCCGGTACCCGCGCTGGCCTCCAGGACCGTGGTGTGGTCCGGCAGGTCGGCGGTGACGTCGAAGGTGGCCGGGCGTCTCATGTGCCCTCCCGATGCTGGTTGAGCGGCACCCACACAGTGCGCGCGAGGCCGGCGAACAGCGGTTCGCCGTCGGCCATCGGCAGTTCGACCCCGCCGAGCGTGCGAGGCCCGGAATCCACACCGCCGAGCGTGCGAGGCCCGGAATTCACACCGCCGAGCGCGCGAGGCCCGGAATCCACACCGCCGACCGTCCGGTCCTCGGGTGGCGGACAGGCGAGGAGGTCGTCGAATTCGACGTCGGCCAGCACGTCTCCGCCGAACGCCAACCGCACATGGGGGTCGCGCGCGGGACCGAATCTGTCCTCGAAGTTCCTGCGCGCGTTGGCCAGCGAGAACGTACTGCGCCGACCAGGACCGTCGTTCTCGACGAAGGTGCACGCGGGTTCGAGGGGCAACGGCAGCGGACGACGCAGACCCTCGTCGCGGAGTCGGACGAGGTCGTACAACAGCGGGACCGGGTCCTCGGGGCTCCGGAATCGCACGGTGCTGGTCCCGCCGCCACGGGCGGCGCGCCCGACCAGGACCGCCGACTCGACCGACCCGGCCGCGTCGTTGCCCTGGGTCGCCGCGGCCGCGACCGCGAGCAGCGTGATCCACCCGCTGAGTTGCTGTTTGGCCTTGAGCTTGGAATAGGTCGCCCGCACCACCGCCGCCGGCCCGGTGTCGCCGAACACCTCGCCGACCGTCCCGTGTACCCGCCGCCCGTCGGGCAGACGGACCAGGATGTCCAGGGTCCGGGGAGTTCCCGACCGCAACGGCTCGACGACACCGTGCAGGCGTGTCACCGCCCGGGAGATGGCGCGGAGCTCGCGGGTGCCGAAGGCGAACGGGGGCAGGGTGCCGCGCCGGAGCTCGGCGGCCTCGCAGTCCGAGATGGGCACCCCGGTCAGCATCCGGGAGAGGAATCGGTCGCCGATCCCCCACTTGTCCAGCGGTTCGAGTTCGACGTCGAGCTGATCGTCGTGCGGCCGGTCGTCGTCGGGAATGCGGGCACCGAGTCGTTGCCGGGTGAAGGCGACGATCGGATCGACGTGGAAGTCGATGAGGGTGGCGAGGTCGATGTCGTCGGTGTCGAGGGTGCGTTCCGGCGCCGGGAGGACCTCGCGCGCGGCCACCACCGGGCGTCGCGGCGGCTCGCGCAGCGCCTCGGCGCCGGCGAGCATCGACGAATCGTGACTGAAGGGTCCCGAGATCCCTCGAACGCCACCGGGAGTGAAGTTCCGCGCGTCGAATCCGTGGAGAGAGTGTCGACGGACCGGGTCGGCGCCGGTCAGGCCGGTCAGTGTGTCGACGAGTTCGCTGACGACGACGGCGGGCGGGATCCGCCGGCCGGAGACCGGGTCGGCACCGCTGTAGAAGACGAGAAGTGAGTCCTGCGCGGCGCAGATCGCGTCGAGGAAACACTGCCGGTCCTCGTCCCGCGGATTACGTTCGCCCACCAGCGGATCCACCCCGAGGACGTCGTCGCCGTCGATGCGCTGGACGCGTGGGAAGACCTCCGCGTCCACCCCGAGCAGCACGATCACGCGGTGCGGCACCGAGCGCATGGGCACCATCGTGCAGACGGTGAGTTCTCCGGTGCGGAAGTTCGAGCGGGTCGGTCTGCCGGCGACCAGTGCCGCCAACAGGTCTCGCACGTCCGCCAGCCGCAGCACCTCCTCCGGTTCGACCGGCCGGGTGTCTCCGAAGGCCTCGCTCAGCATCCGGATGGCCTGGGCGCGTTGCCAATCGTCGGCGGGCTCGGTCGCCGTGAGCGACGACACGGCGTCGATGAGCGTCTCGGCCCAGCGGTGCGCGGGAGCTGCTTCCCGCAGTTCCGCCAGCACCCGACCCAAGCGGTCGAGGAACTCGTCGAACCGGCCGACGAGGTCGATCCCGGTGCTCTCGACGCCGGCCAGCGGCAGTGCGGTGCCGAGCCACTCGTCGTCGGCCTCCTCGGCGACGACACCGAGGGCGATCCGATCCAGACCGGCATCGAAGGTTCCCTGCCGGAATCGTTCGAGGCCGTACCGGGCCCGTTCGGCGACACCCAGGCCCCAGCGGACGTTGCTGTGCGCCAACCATTCCCGGATCAGGTCGAGGTCGTCGTCGGTCATCGCGAACCGGGTGCGTACCGGCGGGGCGCCGAGGAGGTCGACGACCTCGCCGGCGGTCACGCGACCCGCGGCCAGCTCCACGACCCCGACGATGACGTCGAGGATCGGGTTGACGTGACGGATTCCGCGGTCGGCCAGGCGAACCCGTAGATCGAAGGCGGGGTGCGGCAGACCTGCCTGGCCGAACGCGCCACGGATCAGCGGCGCGAATGTCTCGACATCCGGGCACATGACGAGGACGTCCCGCGGCTGCAGCTCCGGATCGGCCGCGAACAGATGCAGCAATCGGTCCCGCAACACCTCGATCTGGCGCTCGGGTCCGTGACAGGCATGCACCTCGACCGACGGGTCCGCGGTATCCGGGATGTTCGAGCTCGCCGAGGCGGCGGTGAGGTCGGCCGCGGGGGCCAGGTCGTCGCGGATCCCCGACTGCACGGCGTGCAGTGCCGTATCCGCCACAACCGGCTGCCGCGGGGCATGGTGCAGATCCCGGTCCACGATCGGGGCCAGACGCAGCTGGAGTTCCTGGAGATCCCGGGAGAGGCCGGCCAGCAACGGGTTTCGTAGTTCGGGGAGCTCGCGCTCCCCGCGCCGCGGCGGGACCCCCTCGCCGGCATCGGCATCGACGAGGGCGCCGAGTTCCTCCCACAACCGGGGACTCGGGTGCGGCACGAACAGGTGGACATCGTGGTGGACGGCGGCGGCGGCGGCGATCCGACGGAACGACTCGGTGATCCGGGTGGGCCCGAACACCGACAACCGTTCCGGCAGTCCCCCGGCTTCGGGGTCGGTGCGCAGGCGATCGCAGACGGCGGGGAGATCCTCCGCGGGATGCGGGCGGCCGATCTCGTCGCGGACCGCGCGCCAGAATGCGGGTTGCCAGGCGAGGTCGTCCCGCAGGGGTCGACCGGCGCCGTCGAGGTCGTGACCGGCGGCCCAGTCGGCGATCAGGGACGGTCGCGACCGCCCGTAGCGGTCGAACAGCTCGGCCAGATGCCGTGCGGTGGCGTAGCGGCGTCCGATCCGGGGCGAGGAGGCGTCGCCGGCACCGATGTGCCGCGCGATGACGTCGAGAGCGGGATCGTCGATGCGGTCGTCGAGGACCCGCAGGACCGGCCATGTCAGCTCGGCCGCGCGCCACGGGTCGTCCGGCGCGGTGAGCGAGGCGGCGGTGTGCAGACGGGTATCGCCGAGCACCGCGGCGCCGATCGCATCCGCAAGCCGGGACGGCCCGGTGAAGTCGATGTTCGCGGCGATACCGTCCTCGCCGGTCCCGGTTCCCAGCCGTCGCGCCAGATGCTGGGCGAGCCATCGCTCGACCCCGGCAGCGGGAACCGAGACGATCTCGGGCCGCATGGGATCGCCGAGCGGACGCGCCAGCACCTCGGCCAGCGCATCGGCCAGGGTGTCGGTGCGTTCGGCGCGGTGCAGGATCAGCATCGGGTGGGTGTGCCGGTCGGGCGCGGGCCGGTCAGCCCGCTGCGTTCGTCCGAGGTGTGTGGAACCGCACCGGTTCCCCGAGCCGCGCGGACAGCAGACCCCGCGCGTCGTCGGGGATGGGGGTCGGCCGTCCGGTGTCCGGGTCGACGACGACCATCGTGGTCTCGGCGGTGGCGCACAACGTCCCGGCCTGGTCGAACAGGCGCAGGGCCATGACGAACGACGACCGGCCGACGCGTCCGATGCAGGTGCGGACGTGGACGGGGTCGAGCGAGTAGTGGACGGGCGCGGAGAACTCGATGTCCTGGCGTGCGACGAGGAACGAGAACTTCCGCGGCCGGTCGGGCATCCACTCGAAGAACGATCGCACGCGGCTCTCCTCGAAGATGCGCGAGATCTGCACGTTGTTGATGTGGTTGTTGATGTCCATGTCGCCCCAGCGCAGCGCGACCGGGATGTCGAGGTGATAGTCGGAACCGGCTGCGCGCGCGTTCGGATCGAGGGCGTCGGTATCGAGGGCGTCTGGGTCGAGGGCCACGGCGCAGATCTTAGTGCGGGACACGCGTGGGACGAACTGCAGGAGTCACCGTCATCCAGACCGTAGACTCACTCGCCGGGGCAGGACGACAAGCGAATCGGTGCGCGCACCCCCGCGCGCGGTGAGGGGCTCGGGTGAACATCGACACGGCACGGGCTCGTCTGCGCCCGGTGTCCGCGGTCGACGTCGACGAGCTCGTCCATCTCGACAGCGATCCCGAGGTCATGCGCTATGTCAGCGGCGGCGCCGCGACACCGCGCGCCGTCATCGAGGAGTGGGTGGTGCCCCGCGCCGAGACCGAGCACCGGAGATACGGCACCGGCACCTGGGTGCTGTGTGATCCCGCCACGACCGCCTTCCTCGGCTGGATCTCGCTGCGCACCCCGCGCCACAGTTGTCGCGCGGAACTGGAACTGAGTTATCGCCTCCGCCGCACGGTGTGGGGTCGTGGACTGGCCACCGAGGCGGCGTTCGCCCTCGTCGCCTTCGCCTTCGATCACCTCGGGACCGACCGGGTGTTCGCGAGCACCGTCGCGCGCAACGCTTCCTCGCGTCGTGTGATGGAGAAGTTGGGCATGACCCTCTGCGCGATCCACCTGTGCGACGACGCGGCCGACTCGGCCGAACTGCTCACCATCCACCCGGACCGGGACCGGTCCGAGGTCGAATACGAGCTGTTGCGCGCCGACTGGCAGGAGCGGTCCCAGCGCTGGTCGGCGGCCGGTGGTCTCACCGCGTGAACTCAACACCCCTCTGGCCGCGCCCATCGGATCATCATTGACTACCGTTGAGAACATGCACGGTCGTACTCCGGCCCCGGCGCTACGCGGCTCCCCCGGGTAGCGCCCCCACCGGGTCCGCCGAAGTCCGCACGACCGTCGCCCAACGACCTAGAAGGAGATGTCTGGAGATGAGCAGCCCCGCCGTCCAGGCCCCCGCTGGAGCAGCCACGACCCGCCGGAAAGTGGTCATCATCGGTTCGGGCTTCGGCGGATTGTTCGCCGCCCAGCGACTGGCCAAGGCCGACGTCGACGTCACCCTGATCGCGAAGACCACGCATCACCTGTTCCAGCCGATGCTCTACCAGGTCGCGACCGGCATCGTCGCCGAGGGCGAGATCGCTCCGGCCACCCGGGTGGTCCTGCGCAAGCAGAAGAACACCGCCGTCCTCATGGGCGACGTGTTCGACATCAACCTGGAGGCCAAGACCGTGACCTCCCGGCTTCTCGAGCGGATCACGGTCACCCCGTACGACGATCTGATCGTGGCCGCGGGCGCCGACCAGTCGTACTTCGGAAACGACCACTTCGCCGAATACGCACCCGGTATGAAGACCATCGACCACGCCCTCGAACTGCGCGGCCGCATCCTCGGCGCCTTCGAGCAGGCCGAGCTGTCGCACGACCCCGCCGAGCGGGCCAAGCTGTTGACCTTCGTGGTCGTCGGCGCGGGCCCCACCGGCGTCGAGCTGGCCGGGCAGATCGCCGAGATGAGCGACAAGACGCTCAAGGGCGCGTTCCGCAACATCGACCCGACCGAGGCACGGGTGATCCTGCTCGACGCCGCGCCGGCCGTCCTGCCGCCGTTCGGTCCGAAGCTGGGCGGCAAGGCCGCGGCCCGCCTCGAGCGCATGGGTGTCGAGATCCAGCTGAACGCGATGGTCGTCGACGTCGACTACGACGGCCTGGTCGTCAAGGAGAAGGACGGCACCACCCGCCGCATCGAATCGCAGTGCAAGGTGTGGTCGGCCGGTGTCCAGGCCAGCCCGCTCGGCCAGCAGCTCGCCGAGCAGTCCGGTGTCGAACTCGACCGCGCCGGCCGCGTCAAGGTGCTCCCCGACCTCACCATCCCCGGTCACCCCGAGGTGTTCGTCGTGGGCGACATGATGGCCGTCGACGGGGTGCCGGGTGTCGCGCAGGGCGCGATCCAGGGCGGCCGGTATGCGGCGGATGCCATCAAGGCCGAGCTCAAGGGGCAGACTCCCGACCAGCGCAAGCCGTTCAGCTACTACGACAAGGGGTCGATGGCGACCATCTCGCGGTACTCCGCGGTGATGCAGGTCCCGATCCCGGGCATCAAGAAGACGTTCGAGACCGAGGGTTACTTCGCGTGGCTCGGCTGGCTGGCACTGCATCTCGTCTATCTGGTCGGGTTCCGCAACCGGTTGAACACGCTGATCAACTGGTTCTTCGCGTTCACCACGCGTGGTCGCTCGCAGCTCGCGGTGACCGAGCAGCAGGTGTATGCGCGTACCGCCATCGGACAGCTGTCGGCTCTGGAGAAGGCCGGGACGTCCTCGGAGTCGGAGTCGGAGTCGGAGTCGGCCAAGACCGATTCCGGGACCGTGGACTCGGCGTCGACCGGCCCCGAGACCACGGGTTCGGTGCCCACCGAGGGCAAGGACGCCGACGGCAAGGAATCCGAGGCCGAGGCGAGCTGAGGCGCTTCGGCACCGGCCCGCTACTGCACCGGGGCCAGTGATCTGATCTCGAGGTCGTCGGCCAGCCGCTGCGCATCGCTGACCGATCGTGCGAGCGCAGTCGTCAGGCTGGCTCCGCCGGCCAGCTGGAGCCGAGCGGCGAACTCCGTCGCATGCACCTCGCCCGACCGGTCGTCCGGGTAGCGAAAGACGCTGCTGGCCGCGCGGTGGCCGGCCGCGCCAGCTGGGGTGCCGTGCCCCAGCGTGAGGCGATGCGCCAGCACCACCTCGCCGTCCACGTCCACCCGCAGTCCCCCGGTCCAGGCACCCGCCCGATCGCGGTCGGCCAGCGTCGAGTCGGTCATCGTGGCGGCCCGGCCTATCTGCACGTGCTCGTGCAGGTCGAGGGTGGCGCCGGACGCCAGGCGCACCGTGACGTCGGACCGATGCCGGGCACCGCCCGCGACGACGGTGGGTTGCGGGTCGAAGCGCAACCGGCCACCGTCACCGACCTCCATCTCCCACCGGGCCGACGAGTCGGCGCGGTCACGGGCGGGCAGTGCGATGGTCGCGGCGACGCTGCTCACCCGTAGGTGCGCGCCGGGTTCGACCTCGATACGGACCACGATCTCGTCGCCGCCCAACGGTGTCGCGGCCGTACCGATGAGCTGCACATGGCCGGTAGCGGTGACCCGTACGCCGAGGCCCCCGACCGCCCGGTGGCGCACACCGCGGTCGACGGTGGCGACGATGTCGACCTCGGTGCGCATGGTCACCCGGCGACGACCGGGGCAGCCAGCTGGGTCCGGACCCACGCCAGCACGTCGGTCGCGGCGGGATCCTCGGTCAGCGAGATCATGGCGGTCTGCCGGCCGTCACGGACCTTCGCCGCGTCCCGGCGCATGACGTCGAGGTCGGCGTTGACACGTTCGGCCAGATCGATCTTGTTGATCACCAACAGATCCGAGAACGTGACGCCGGGTCCGCCCTTGCGCGGCACCTTGTCCCCGCCGGCCACGTCGATCACGAAGATCTGCACATCGATCAGACCTGTCGAGAAGGTGGCGGTGAGGTTGTCGCCGCCGGACTCCACCAGGATGAGGTCGAGCGGCGGGTTCGCCTCGACGAGATCGTCGATGGCGTCGAGATTGGCGGTGATGTCGTCGCGGATGGCGGTGTGCGGGCATCCGCCGGTCTGGACCGCGGTGATCCGCTCATCGGGCAGAACGGCGTTGCGACGGAGGAAGTCGGCATCCTCGGTCGTGTAGATGTCGTTGGTCAGCACCGCCACCGACAACTCGTCCCGGAGCTGCCGGCACAGCGCGGCCACCAGCGCGGTCTTGCCGGACCCGACGGGGCCACCGATGCCGATCCGCAGGGCCTCGCCGGGTTCCCGCTTACGGCGCGGCCGGTCGTGATCGTGGGTGTGCGGCTGCCCGTCGATGAGATGCGGGGGCATGGGAACTCCTCTCGGTCGGCGATGTCCGGTTGCGCGACATCGTCTGGTCAGGTCGGGGGGTCAGGACATGAAGAGCGGCATCGGTTGCCGCTCATGACGTTCGGCGAAGATGTCGAGGACCGGGTCGGACAGGTCCGCCAGACCGACCGCGGCCTCGGCGGCGACCCGTTCGCACTCGGCGCTGAGTTCGGCGATCATGATCGACACGTCGGCGGGGTCGAGTGCGAGCAGACGCTGACCGGCGGTCGCCGACCCGCTCATCGTGGTGTACACGAGGATCAGCGCGGTGTGGAATCCCGAGAGCGCCGACACGGCGCCGATCGACCCGCTGATGACCGGGAGATGCGTCGCCGGCCGATGAGCCGACCAGTCGGTGTCCGGCCACATCCGGCGTGCGAGGCGCGCCATGCCACGGCCCTGCGCGAGCGACGCCTTCCGCGCTGCGGATGACGGTGTGCGCGCGTCGGTCTCGCGCTGGGCGCGGGACACGTCGAGTGCACCGTCGGCGACCGCCGCCGCCACCGACGCCGCGACCAGACCACTCGTGGTCACCCGGCGGTACAGGAAGGATGCGAGATCGCTTGCAGTGCGGATGAATCCGTCGGCGATGGCCTGTTCGACCCCGCCGGAGTGCACGTGCCCGCCCACCGGCAGTCGCGAATCCGCCAGTGCGAGCATCATCGCCAGGGGCGCGGAGGTGGTGTCGCCGGATCGCATCAGAACAGGAAATACCGTTGCGCCATCGGGAGTTCGGCGACCGGTTCGGATTCCCACACCTCACCGTCGACCCTCACCGTGAACGTGTCGGGATCGACCTCGATCGTCGGGCACGCGTCGTTGTTGATCATGTCGGCCTTGCCGACGCCGCGGGTGTTCTTGACGGGAACGAGCCTGCGGTCGACGCCGATCCGGCCGGCGAGGTCGGCGTCGGCACCCGGGGCCACGAAGCTGACCGACGTGGCGGCCGCGAGTTTCGGTGCGGCGCCGAACATCGGGCGCGGGAAGACCGGTTGCGGCGTGGGGATCGAGGCGTTCGCGTCGCCCATCGCCGCCCAGGCGATGGCGCCGCCCTTGATGACCAGATCCGGCCGGATCCCGAAGAACGCGGGATCCCACAGCACCAGGTCGGCGAGCTTGCCGACCTCGACCGAGCCGATCTCGTCGTCGAAGCCGTGCGCGCGCGCCGGGCAGATCGTGTACTTCGCGACGTAGCGCCGTGCGCGCGTGTTGTCGGCACGCCCGTCGCCGGGAAGGGACCCTCGCTTGCGCTTCATCACGTGGGCGGTCTGCCACGTGCGCAGCACGACTTCGCCGATCCGGCCCATCGCCTGCGAGTCCGACCCGATCATCGAGATGGCACCCAGGTCGTGCAACAGGTCTTCGGCGGCGATCGTGGACGGGCGGATCCGGCTCTCGGCGAAGGCCAGATCCTCGGGGACCGTGGGATTGAGGTGGTGACAGACCATCAGCATGTCGAGGTGTTCGTCGAGTGTGTTGACCGTGTGCGGACGAGTCGGATTCGTCGACGACGGAAGCACATTCGGGTATGCCGCGACCGTGATGATGTCCGGCGCGTGACCACCGCCGGCGCCTTCGGTGTGATAGGCGTGGATGCCCCGGCCCGCGATCGCGCCGAGAGTGGTCTCCACGAACCCGGCCTCGTTCAGGGTGTCGGAGTGCAACGCGACCTGAACGCCGGTCTCGTCGGCGACCCGCAGGCAGGCGTCGATGGCCGCGGGTGTACTGCCCCAGTCCTCATGCAGCTTGAAACCCGAAGCGCCCGCGCGGATCTGCTCGTGCATCGACTCGGCGCTGACCGTGTTGCCCTTGCCGAGGAGTGCGATGTTCATCGGCCAGTGATCGGTGGCGGCGAGAATCGACGCCAGGTGCCACGCGCCGGGCGTCACGGTGGTCGCCTTGCTGCCCTCGGCCGGTCCCGTCCCGCCGCCGACCACGGTGGTGATCCCGTTGCCCAGCGCCTCGTCCATGATCTGCGGACAGATAAAATGGACGTGGCAGTCGATCGCGCCGGCGGTGACGATCTTGCCGTTGCCCGCGATGATCTCGGTCGACGGTCCGATGACGAGGTCCGGATGCACCCCGTCCATGGTGTCGGGGTTGCCCGCCTTGCCCATCGCGACGATGCGGCCGTCGCGAATACCCAGATCCGCCTTGATGATTCCCCAGTGATCGAGGACGACGACACCGGTGATGATCGTGTCGGGAGCGCCGTCGGCGCGGGTGGCCCGGCTCTGGCCCATCGACTCGCGGATCACCTTGCCGCCGCCGAAGACCGCCTCGTCGCCTGCGCGTCCCGGCCCACCCGACAGATCGTCGGTCACCTCGATGAGCAGGTCGGTGTCGGCGAGCCGGATCAGGTCGCCCGTCGTCGGGCCGAACAGTTGGGCATAGCGGTCGCGTTCCAGGATGGCCATGCGTCACTCACTCTCGTCACTGGGGACGGCGCCGACCGGGCCGCAGGCGCCGGGAGGATCGATGGATATCCCGTACACCTCGCGGGTGCCGCCGAGCGGGACGAGGCCGACGGTCATCTCGATTCCCGGCTCGAAGCGCACCGCGGTGCCGGCGGGGATGTCGAGCCTGCGGCCGTGGGCCCGCGCACGGTCGAAGACAAGCGCCTCGTTCGACTGCGGAAAGTGCACATGACTGCCGACCTGCACCGGGCGATCACCGGAGTTCACGACGCGGAGCTCGACGGCGTCGACGCCCGCGTTGAGTTCGATGGTCCCGTCGGCGGCGATGACCTCGCCCGGCACGATCGTCGATCGCGGGCCGGTGGAGTGCGTACCCGACATCTCGGTCCTTCCTGGAGTGCTGCGGTTCGGCGGACGGGACGGGTCGCGAACGGACCGTCCACCACCTGTCTCGTTCGGTCGGGGCTCAGGCGATCGGGTCGTGCACGGTCACCAGCTTGGTGCCGTCGGGGAAGGTCGCCTCGACCTGGACGTCGTGCAGCATCTCCGGTACGCCGTCCATCACGTCGTCGCGCCGCAGGACCTCGCGTCCCGAGGTCATCAGCTCGGCCACCGAGCGGCCGTCACGGGCGCCTTCGAGGACGTGATCGGTGATCAGCGCAACCGACTCCGGGTGGTTGAGCTTCAGACCGCGCGCCTGCCGCCTGCGGGCCAGTTCGGCCGCATACGAGATCAGCAGCCGTTCTTGTTCATGGGGCGACAATCGCACCGGGAGCGCTCCTCGGGGGTGTTCGGCCGGCGGTCGATCGGTGTGGTCCGGCCGGGCAGTAGGAGACATCCTGCCATGCCGGGACAGGGTCGGCGCGCCGAGCGACGCCGGCGTGACGCGGGCCTCAGCGGCCTACTTGACCTCGATGTTCTGCAGTCGCACCTGCGACCGGGCCAGCAGCGCGCCGTCCTGGTCGACCATGTCGACGGCCCAGAGTTGCTGGCGGCGGCCCCGGTGGATCGGGGTGGACGTCGCGGTGACCGTGCCCGCCCGCACCGACCTCAGGAAGTCGGTGTTGTTGTTCACCCCGACGGCGGTGCCGCCGATACCGGAGTCCTGCAGCCACAGGAAGCCGCTCATGCTGGCGACACTCTCGCCGACCGCGCAGTAGACCCCGCCGTGCACGATCCCGAACGGCTGATGGTGACTCTCGGTGATCTCCATCGTCGCCACGATCCGGTCGGGCCCCGCCTCGACGACCCCGAGTCCGAGGACGCCGTCGAGTCCCTTGCCGAATGAATCCCGGAGAACCTCGTCCGCACTGTTCGCAGTCATGACGTCAACAGTCGCATGAGCCTTCGGACGTCGCGACACCAGTCCGGCTCGCGATCAGTGCCCCCGCGGGAACACGAGGAGGGGGCGGGCCGTTGTCCATCTGTGGATACCGAAAGGCCCCGCACCTCTGGGAGATGCGGGGCCTTCCGTGCCGTGGACCGGGGGTCTCTGCAGCCCTCAGGACTCTCACGCGGTCCGACGTGACACTTAATGTAGGCTAGCCTTACCAACGTGTCAAGCGCCGCGGGAATGTCCATGTCAGAGGCGTGATCGCTCCTCGGACACGTGCACGGCACGCATGTGAGCAACAACTGGGTATCCAGCGGACCCACTATCGGAGGCAGAGCAGTAAAATGCGAAAGATGAATGGCCTGGGCGACCTCGAACGCGCTGTGATGGACTCGTTGTGGGAGAGTTCTGCCCCGCAGACGGTGCGGCAGGTGCATGCCGACCTGTCGCGTGACCGTTCCCTCGCCTACACCACCGTCATGACCGTGTTGCAGCGGCTGGCGAAGAAGAACCTCGTGACGCAGATCCGCGACGACCGGGCGCACAAGTACGTACCGACCCACCCTCGCGAAGACCTCGTGGCGAGTCTGATGGTCGACGCGCTGAGCGAGGCCGATGCACCCGGGTCGCGTCACGCGGCGCTCGTGTCGTTCGTCGGACGCGTCGGCGCCGACGAGGCGGCCGCCCTCCGTTCCGCACTCGATGAGCTCGAAGCCGCACGCGGAACGAGCGACACCGGTTAGATTCGCGACACCACCACTCGCAGCCCACTTTTAGGAATCACCAGATGACCGCCTTGCTCTTCGGCATCGTCAGCCTGGTGCTCGCCGGACCCGTACCCGAGGCACTGTCGCGGGCACGATGGCCGATCCGAGCGCCACGCGCGGCGATGACGCTGTGGCAGGCCATTGCCCTGGCCGCCGTGTTGTCGGCGTTCAGCTGTGGCCTGGCGATCGCGGCGAACATCCTCGTGATCGGTCCGGACGGCACGCCGACCACCCATCCGGTCCGCGAGATCGAGCGGCTCGGCTGGCCGCTGTGGCTCCTCTGCGTCGGCGTCTTCGTCCTGACCCTCCTGGTCGGCGCGCGCCTGTTCTACACGGTGATCCGCGTCGGTGTGCGCACCCGCGCCCGGCGCAAGGCACACCGCCAGCTCATCGACATCCTCGACCGCTGCGATCGGACCGACGACGCCGACGACCCGCTCTACGCTCGTGACGTCCGGATGATCGACGTCGAGCAACCCCTCGCCTACTGCCTGCCGGGCCTGCGCCAGCGCGTCGTGGTCAGCGAAGGCGTCGTCCATCGCCTGACCCGAGACGAACTCGTCGCCGTCATCGCCCATGAACGCGCCCACCTGCGTGCCCGGCACGACCTCGTGCTCGAGGCCTTCATCGCCCTGCACGAGGCGTTCCCCCGATTCGTGCGCAGCAGCTCCGCCCTCGGCGCGACCGAACTCCTCGTCGAGGCGCTGGCCGATGATCAGGCCGTCAGGGCGACCACACCGACCACGCTGGGCCGAGCCCTGGTCGCCTGCGCCGACGCGGTGGCCCCGCGCGGTGCGATGGCGGTCGGCGGACCGACCACCCTGACGCGCGTCCACCGTCTGCGCGACGACCGCCCCGCCCGGGTCGTCGCCGCCGGCGCCTACGTCGCGGCCGCAGCGATCCTGGTGCTCCCGACCCTCGCGGTCGCCATCCCGTGGCTCACCGAGCTCAACCGCCTCATGTCGGCATTCTGACCGCCCGTCGCACCCGGCTTCGTCGGACCGGCATCACACGCGGAGGCAGATCGCCGGTTCGGACACAGAGGCAATAGGCTGTCCGCATGAACAACGTCGACTCCTCGTCCTCCTCCGCGAAGGCCCAGATCGGTGTCACCGGCCTGGCCGTCATGGGTTCGAACATCGCACGCAACTTCGCCCGTCACGGGTACACGGTCGCGCTGCACAACCGGAGCATCGCCAAGACCGATGCACTGCTCGAGAACCACGGCAGCGACGGTGAATTCATCCGCACCGAGACCGTGGCCGAGTTCGTGGCGGCCCTCGAGCGTCCGCGCCGGGTGCTCATCATGGTCAAGGCCGGCGACCCGACCGACGCCGTGATCGAAGAACTCGCCGACGCGATGGAGCCGGGCGACATCATCATCGACGGTGGCAACGCCCTCTACACCGACACCATCCGTCGCGAGGCCGCGATGTCGGCTCGAGGACTCAACTTCGTCGGCGCCGGCATCTCCGGTGGCGAAGAGGGGGCGCTGAACGGCCCGTCGATCATGCCGGGCGGCCCCGTCGAGTCGTACGAATCGCTCGGACCGCTCCTCGAATCCATCGCCGCTCAGGTCGACGGCGAGCCGTGCTGTACCCACATCGGCCCCGACGGCAGCGGCCACTTCGTCAAGATGGTGCACAACGGCATCGAATACGCCGACATGCAGCTCATCGGCGAGGCCTACGACCTCATGCGCAAGGCCTTGGACATGCCGGTCTCGGAGATCGCCGACGTCTTCCGCGACTGGAACACCACCGAACTCGAGAGCTACCTGATCGAGATCACCGCCGAGGTCCTCAGCCAGGTCGACGACGAGACCGGCAAGCCGCTGGTCGACGTCATCGTCGACGCCGCGGGCCAGAAGGGCACCGGTCGCTGGACCGTGAAGTCCGCCCTCGATCTCGGTATCCCGACGACCGGGATCGCCGAGGCCGTCTTCGCCCGCGCGCTGTCGAGCGCCACCGATCAGCGCGTCGCGGCCCGCGGGCTGTCGTCGGGCAACCTCGGCTCGGCCCCCGCCGATCGCGAGACCTTCGTCAACGACATCAAGACCGCCCTCTACGCCTCGAAGGTCGTCGCCTACGCGCAGGGCTTCGATCAGATCGCCGCCGGCAGCGCCGAATACGGCTGGGATGTCGACCGCGGCGCGCTGGCCACCATCTGGCGTGGCGGCTGCATCATCCGGGCGCAGTTCCTCAACCGCATCCGCGAGGCCTACCACGACGACCCCGCCCTCCCGAGCCTGCTGCTCGCCCCGTATTTCCGCGAGGCCGTCGAGGTCGGCATCGACAGCTGGCGCCGGGTGGTTTCGACCGCGACCCTCCTCGGTATCCCGGTGCCGGCATTCGCATCGTCGCTGTCGTACTACGACGGTCTGCGTGCCGACCGCCTCCCGGCCGCGCTGACCCAGGGCCTGCGCGACTACTTCGGCGCGCACACCTACCAGCGCATCGACAAGGAGGGCACGTTCCACACCCTGTGGAGCGGTGACCGCTCGGAAGTGACCGAATAGGAGCCTGCGAACTCCAGTGCGATTCATCGAAGGCCACCGGCCGACACACGATCTGACGTACGACGATCTGTTCATCGTCCCGGGCAGGTCGGACGTCAGTTCGCGCTTCGACGTCGACTTGTCGACGTCCGACGGCAGCGGGACCACGATCCCGCTGGTCGTGGCGAACATGACGGCGGTCGCGGGCAAGCGGATGGCCGAGACGGTGGCCCGCCGCGGTGGGCTCGTGGTTCTCCCCCAGGACCTGCCCATCGAGGCGGCCGCCGCGTCCATCGCGTACGTGAAGTCGCGGCACCTGGTCGCCGACACCCCGGTCACCCTCGATCCGGGGGCGTCGGTGACCGACGCGGTCGCGTTGATCCCGAAGCGGTCACACGGGGTGGCCGTCGTGGTCGAGGACGGCCGCCCGGTGGGGGTCGTCACCGAGAAGCGCTGTCGCGACGTCGACCGGTTCGCGCGAGTGCGTGACGTCGCCGACCCCGACATCGTGACGCTGCCCGTCGACACCCCGCCCCGTGAGGTCTTCGACGCACTCGGCGATCTGCACCTCGGCCTCGCGGTGCTCGTCGAACCCGACGGTCGGCTCGCCGGGGTCCTCAATCGGGTCGGCGCCCTGCGCCACGCGATCTACACCCCGAATGTCGACGCGGCCGGCTCGCTGCGCATCGCGGCGGCCGTCGGCATCAACGGCGATGTCGTGGGCAAGGCTCGAGCGCTGGTCGCCGCGGGCGCCGACCTGCTTGTCATGGACACCGCGCACGGTCACCAGGAGAAGATGCTCACGGCGCTGTCGGCGGTCGCCGGCGCGGACCTGGGCGTTCCGATCGCCGCGGGCAACGTGGTCTCGGCCGAGGGCACCCTCGATCTCATCGATGCGGGGGCATCGATCGTCAAGGTCGGAGTCGGACCGGGCGCGATGTGCACGACCCGGATGATGACCGGCGTCGGACGCCCCCAGTTCTCGGCCGTCGCCGAGTGTGCCGCCGTCGCGGCCGGACACGGTGCGTCGGTGTGGGCCGACGGCGGTGTCCGGCACCCGCGCGACGTGGCCCTGGCCCTGGCCGCGGGGGCGTCGAACGTCATGGTCGGCTCGTGGTTCGCCGGCACCCACGAGTCGCCGGGCGACCTGCTCGTCGATGCGCAGGGCCCGTACAAGGTCAGCTTCGGCATGGCCTCGAAGCGGGCGGTCGCGGCGCGGTCGAGCGGCGACAGCACCTACGACCGGGCACGCAAGAGCTTGTTCGAAGAGGGCATCTCGAGTTCGCGGATCCGTCTGGACCCGGATCGTCCCGGCGTCGAGGACCTGATCGATCACATCTGCTCGGGTGTCCGCAGCACCGCCACCTACACCGGTGCGCGGAACCTACGCGAACTGCACGACAAGGTGGTGCTGGGGATCCAGTCGCCCGCCGGCTTCGCCGAAGGACGACCCCTGCCGGGCGGGTGGTGACGTGGAGATCCTCCTCCTGGTCGCGAGTCTCGTCGGATTCATCGCCCTGACGCTGGGGACCGCCCTGTTCGTGGCGGCCGAGTTCTCGCTGACCGCGCTGGAACGCTCGACCATCACCGCCGATGTCGCCGATCGCGGGGACCGGCGAGCGCGGATGGTCCAGCGCGCGCACTCCACCCTGTCGTTCCAGCTCTCCGGCGCCCAGTTGGGCATCACCATCACGACGCTGATCACCGGTTACATCGCCGAACCGGTCCTCGCCCGGATACTGCGACCACCACTGAACGCACTGGGGGTCGGCGACTCCGTCGCGTCGGCGACGTCGCTGATCCTCGCGCTGGTGATCGCGACCTCGCTGTCGATGGTCCTCGGCGAGCTGATCCCGAAGAACCTGGCGATCGCCAAGCCGCTCGCGGTCGCACGGGCCACCGCGGGTCCGATGACCGTGTTCTCGGCGGTGTTCCGCTGGGCGATCAACGGACTCAACGGCACCGCGAACTGGATCGTGCGCCGTCTCGGCATCGAACCGACCGATGAGCTCGCCTCGGCGCGGTCGCCTCAGGAACTCGTCTCGCTCGTCCGCAATTCGGCCCGCCGCGGCGCCCTGGATCAGCAGACCGCGACCCTCGTCGACCGGTCGCTGCGTTTCGGCGAGCTCACCGCCGAGGATCTGATGACCCCCCGCGTCACGATCGACTGCCTCGATCGCGCCGACACCGTCCGCGACCTCGTCATGGCGTCGTCGCGCACCGGCCACTCCCGGTTCCCGGTCGTGATCGACGGTGACCTCGACGACCTCGTCGGGGTCGTCCACATCAAGCAGGCCTTCACCGTCGCACCGGAGCGGCAGGCCACCACGTCGGTCACCTCGATCGCCCGACCGGTCCCGCGGGTGCCGGCGAGCCTCGACGGCGATGCGCTCATGGAGCGCATCCGCGCCGACGGCATGGAGCTGTGCGTGGTGATCGACGAATACGGCGGCACCGCGGGCATCGTCACCACCGAGGACCTCATCGAGGAGATCCTCGGCGACGTGACCGACGAACACGACGACGAACGAGCCGACGTGGCTGTCGACGGCAACGGCTACCTGTGCGCCGGGTTGTTGCGGATCGACGAGCTGTACGACGCCACCGGCTACCACGCGCCCGACGGGCCGTACGACACGCTGGGTGGGCTCATCATGTACTGCCTCGGGCGCATCCCCGCCGTCGACGACGCGGTGGACCTCCCGCGTCGGTCGCCCGTCGGCGAGACCGACGACGACACCTCACAGTCGCCGGACCGCGGGCCGGACATCACCTGGCGGGCGACGGTCGCCCAGATGGACGGACGCCGGGTCGACGTCGTCGCCATCCGGCCCGCGCCGGAGGGACAGGATCTCCCGGTGCCCGCCCACCAGGGCATCGACGTGCCGACGGACGAGGGGAACTCCCGTGGGTGATCTCTGGGCGGTCGGCCTGACCGTCGTCCTCCTCGCCGGCAACGCGTTCTTCGTGGGCGCCGAGTTCTCCCTGATCTCGGCACGTCGCGACCGCCTCGAAGCGCTCGCCGAGAGCGGGAAGTCCCGTGCGCGCACCGTGATCCACGCCGGCGAGCGGCTGTCGTTGATGCTGGCCGGGGCACAACTCGGCATCACGATCTGCTCGATCCTGCTCGGCCGGGTCGGCGAGCCCGCGGTCGCGCACCTCATCGAGGCACCCTTGCACCTCGCACACGTTCCCGACGCCCTGCTGCACCCGATCTCGTTCGCCATCGCACTGTCGCTCGTCGTCGTGTTGCACATCCTGTTGGGCGAGATGGTGCCGAAGAACATCGCACTCGCCGGACCGGAGTCGTCGGCGATGCTGCTCGTGCCGGCGCACCTGCTGTTCATCCGGCTGGTCCGGCCGTTGATCGCCTTCTACAACTGGCTGGCGAACATCTCGCTGCGACTCCTCCGCGTGGAGCCGAAGGACGAACTCGAATCCACGGTGTCGCTCGGCGAACTGGCCGAGATGGTCGGCGAGTCCAAGCAGGAGGGTCTGCTCGACGCCGAGGAACACGAACGTCTGACCCGGGCCCTGCAGTCCATCGGCCGGACGGTGTCGGAGGTGATGATCCCGCTCGAACAGATGCGCAGCGTCGGCGTGCAGGTGTCCGGCACCGGTGGCATCGGGCCGACGCTGGGCGCCGTGGAGAAGGCGGTCACCGAGACCGGATTCTCCCGATTCCCGGTGCGCGGGCCCGACGGCACGTTCACCGGCTACCTGCATCTGAAAGACGTGCTGGACGAGATCCTCGACGAGCACATCGGATCGGACACCATCATCGGCGTCGACAAGATCCGGCCATTGCCGGTCATCGACTCGACCACCCCGCTCGACGAGGCCACCGGGGTGCTGCGTCGGTCCAGTTCGCATCTCGGCGCCGTGGTCGACGACAGCGGCCGGACCATCGGCATCGTCCCCCTCGCCGATCTGGTGGAGGAGTTCGTCGGCAACGTCCGCGACGAGACCCATCGGGTGTGACGACGGTGGCGAGTTCACGACTGCCGTCCACGGCCCCGGTTCGCGGCGCCTCCGTCCTGACGGCCGACCAGTGGCGATCGCGGCGTGCGGCGCATCGCCGGGCCGTCGACGAACTGATCGGTCCCTACCTCGACGCGCGCCGCCGCGGTGCCCGACATCCGGTGATCGACTTCCTGTTCACCTACTACTCCTCGCGACCCGCGCACGTGCTGCGCTGGCATCCCGGCTACGGCGTGATACTGGAAGACGCAGACGAATTCCTCGGCCTGCGCGGCTACGAACAGACCGACGCCGGGGTGCGCGTCGGAGCAGCGCACCTCCGGCACCGGGCCGACGCTCTCGTCGCGGCCGTGGACATGCTCGGTGCCACCGCCCGGCGGCCCGTCCGGCTCGGCTGTTTCGGCCTGCACGAGTGGGCGATGGTATACCGCACCGACGACACCCGGCACGATCTCCCGCTGCGTCTGGGGGGTGCGGGCACGGATGCCGTCGTCGAATCCATGCCGCTGCGGTGCACGCACTTCGACGCCTTCCGGTTCTTCACCGACCCGGCACGGCCGCGCAACGACACCACGCTCACCCGGGCGTCCCAGATCGCGCACGAACAACCCGGCTGCCTGCACACGACGATGGATCTCTACCGGTACTGCTTCACCCTGTCGCCGCTCGTGCCGTCGGACCTGACGCTCGACTGCTTCGCGCTGGCCCTCCGCGCGCGCGACCTCGACATGCGGGCCAGTCCCTACGACCTCGGCGACCTCGGGTACGAGCCGGTTCGCATCGAGACCCCAGCGGGCCGGGCCGACTACGTCCGCGAACAGTCGGCGATCGCCGAGCTCGGGACGACTCTGCGGTCTCGGTTGCTCACCCTCTGCACCGAGCTCGCGGAGCGCGCTCACCACACGTGACGGGAGGCGCCTGCCGCCCACCGTTACCGACGAGTAGCATGTATGCGTTGTCATTTCGCTCGAGAAAGGCTGCCATGTCTGACCGGATCACCGTCAACGGGTTGCAGGTCGCTACCGTCCTGCACGACTTCATCAACAACGAGGCGTTGCCCGGTACCGGTGTAGATGCGGACGCCTTCTGGGCCGGCGCGGCATCGGTGATCGCCGACCTCGCCCCGCGCAACCGCGAACTCCTCGCCGTCCGCGACGACCTGCAGAGCAAGCTCGACGCCTGGCATCGGGATCACAAGGACGCCGACCTCACCCCCGGTACCGCCGACTTCGACGCGTACAAGTCGTACCTGACCGAGATCGGTTACCTCGTCGAGGTGCCCGCGGACTTCCAGATCACGACCGCCGGCGTCGACCGCGAGATCGCCGACACCGCCGGGCCGCAGCTCGTCGTCCCGGTCCTCAACGCGCGCTTCGCGCTCAACGCCTCCAACGCACGCTGGGGTTCGCTCTACGACGCGCTCTACGGCACCGACGCGATCCCCGAGACCAACGGAGCCGAGAAGGGCAAGTCGTACAACAAGGTCCGCGGCGACAAGGTCATCGCCTACGCCAAGGACTTCCTCGACAAGGCCGTGCCGCTCGAACAGTGCAGCTACACCGATGTGCGGTCCTTCGCCGTCGTCGACAACGCGCTCCAGGTCAAACTCGACGGCGACAAGACGTCGACTC
The DNA here is from genome assembly GCF_041103195.1 of Gordonia sp. ABKF26. Classification (NCBI taxonomy): domain Bacteria; kingdom Bacillati; phylum Actinomycetota; class Actinomycetes; order Mycobacteriales; family Gordoniaceae; genus Gordonia; species Gordonia sp. ABKF26. Next base: position 2,976,280 of record NZ_JBGCVZ010000003.1, on the reverse strand, counting down.
TCGCCGACCCGACCGCCTTCGTCGGGTACCGGGGCGACGCCGCCTCGCCGACGTCGATCCTGCTGCGCAACAACGGACTGCACCTCGACATCGAGATCGACCCGTCGTCGCCGATCGGTTCCACCGACCCGGCAGGCATCAAGGACGTCGTCGTCGAGTCCGCGATCACCACGATCATGGACTTCGAGGACTCCGTCGCCGCCGTCGACGCCGAGGACAAGGTCATCGGCTACCGCAACTGGCTCGGCCTCAACAAGGGCGATCTCGCCGAAGAGGTCAGCAAGGGCGGCAAGACCTTCACCCGAGTGCTCAACGGCAACCGCGAGTACACCGCGCCCGACGGCACCACGTTCGACCTGCACGGCCGCTCGCTGCTCTTCGTCCGCAACGTCGGACACCTGATGACCAACGACGCCATCCTCGACGCCGACGGCAACGAGGTCCCGGAAGGAATCCTCGACGGCCTGATCACGTCGCTGATCGGCATCCACGGCATGTCCGATGACGGACTGCAGAACTCGCGAACGGGTTCGGTCTACATCGTGAAGCCGAAGATGCACGGTCCCGACGAGGTCGCCTTCACCGTCGAACTGTTCGGCCGCGTGGAGAAGGTTCTCGGACTGCCCGAGAACACGCTCAAGGTCGGGATCATGGATGAGGAGCGCCGCACCACGGTGAACCTGAAGGCGTGCATCAACGCAGCTTCCGAGCGCGTCGTCTTCATCAACACCGGGTTCCTCGACCGCACCGGCGACGAGATCCACACGTCGATGGAAGCCGGCGCGATGGTGCGCAAGGGCGAGATGAAGCAGCAGACCTGGATCGGTGCCTACGAGAACTTCAACGTCGACACCGGTCTGCACGCGGGCCTGCAGCACAAGGCGCAGATCGGCAAGGGCATGTGGGCCATGCCCGACCTGATGGCCGACATGCTCGAGCAGAAGATCGGGCACCCGAAGGCCGGCGCCACGACCGCATGGGTTCCGTCGCCGACCGCCGCCACCCTGCACGCGCTCCACTACCACCAGGTGGACGTGTTCGAGCGCCAGAACGAGATCGCCAAGCGCGACCCCGCCTCCGTCGACGACGTCCTCACGATTCCCCTCGCCCCCAAGACCGATTGGTCCGACGAGGAGAAGCAGCAGGAACTCGACAACAACTGTCAGTCGATCCTGGGTTACGTCGTCCGCTGGATCGACCAGGGCGTCGGTTGCTCGAAGGTGCCCGACATCCATGACGTCGCGTTGATGGAAGACCGCGCGACACTGCGCATCTCGAGTCAGTTGCTCGCCAACTGGCTGCGGCACGGCATCGTGACCGAGGCCGACGTCGTCGCATCGCTGGAGCGGATGGCCCCGGTCGTCGACCGTCAGAACGCCGGCGACCCGACCTACCGTCCACTGGCGCCGGACTTCGACTCCAACATCGCCTTCCAGGCAGCGAAGGAGCTCATCCTGGAGGGCACCACACAGCCCAGCGGCTACACCGAGCCGATCCTGCACCGCCGTCGCCGCGAGTACAAGGCGGCGAACCCGGCGGGCTGACCTCGCCGGTCTCGACGTAGGCGATACGACCGTGCCGAACCGTCCAGGATCGGCACGGCGTATCGTCGTACCCTGCACTGCGCACCGGGTCGCCACGGCCGACCGGGCGAGGGACGCACCGAGCAGGGAGGGCATCGGCGTTGGCACATCATCGGAGTAGCGGCGGGGAGAGCATCCGTAGCCGCGGCGTGAGCCGAGGTGTCGTCGCCGCCCTCTTGTCGATCCTGCTCATCGCCGCAGTCGTCGTCACCTGGAGAGACCTCGGCGATCGGATCGATCGCCAGGCCGAACAGGCCGCCGCGCAATGCGTCGAAGGCCGTGAGTCGGTCCCGATCATCGCCGACCCCGACATCGCGCCGGGGCTCGCCGCGGTCGCCCGCAACTTCGGTGCGACCAATCCGGTCGTACGCGACAAGTGCGTCACCGTCGACGTCCGCCCGGGCGACGCCAAGATCACCCTCGACGGTCTGTCGGGGTCGTGGGACACCGAGTCGATGGGCGCCCATCCGGCCGCCTGGGTCCCCCAGTCGTCGGTGTGGTCGGCAGATCTCGCCGCGGCGAAACCCGATGCGATCGAGGGCAACACACGCTCCCTGGTCTCGACACCGGTCGTTCTGGCCGTGTCGCCCGAACTCGACACCGCCCTCGACGGACGTCTCGACTGGTCCCAGATCCCCACGCTGCAACGTCGGGACAACTCGCTCACCGACGTCGGCCTCCAGGGCTGGGGGTCGCTGCGGATGGCGATGCCGATCGGGGCACAGTCCGACGCGAGCGCACTCGCCGCCCAGGCGGTCGCCACCCGCGTCACCCGGACCACCGGTCCGCTGACCACCGCCGACGCCGAGTCCCCGCGGGTGAGCTCGAGCGTCCGCGCCATGCTCGAGGGCGCTCCGCTCTCCCCGGACGGGACACCCCAGGGCGCCGCGACGACGATCGCCGACGCTCCCGATGCCGCTCGGGCGCCGATCCACGTCGTACCCATCACCGAGCAGCGCCTGTTCCAGATGACCCGCGACGACGACCGTGCGCGGCTGGCCGAACTGATCCCGTCCGGTCCGACACCGATCGCCGACTATCCGGTGATCCGCCTGTCGGGACCGGAGGTGACCGAATCGGCGACCGATGCCGTCGCCGAGTTCATCCAGTTCGCCTCCGAACCCGAGCAGCTCCGGTTGCTCACCGAGCTCGGTTTCCGGGGCGACGCCCCGATGCCCGCGGCCACGCCGACGGTGACCTTCCCCCGGACTCCGAACCCGATGCCCACCCCCGAGGACGGCGCGATCGTCGCGATCAACCGGCTGGTCTACGGGCCGGCCAGCGTCCCGGCGAGCCCGACGGCATCGTCGGTGCCGTCGGGAACCGCGGGCGGTTAGAAGCGACGGCCGGGGTCGTTTCGATACGGCTCGTCGCTACGCTCCTCACCTACTCAACGAGCAGTAAGCGGCTCGTCGCTACGCTCCTCACCTACTCAACGAGCAGTAAGCGGCTCGTCGCGGCGCTCCTCACCTACTCAACGAGCAGGCGAGGAGCTTCCCGAGCGTCGGGTCAGCTGCTGTAGGCCTCGATGGGCGGGCAGCTGCACACCAGGTTGCGATCGCCGTACACCCCGTCGATCCGCCGGACGGCCGGCCACACCTTCGCCCGGCCACCCGCGGACGGCAGCCCCTGCGGGTAGACGGCGAGTTCCCGCGAGTACGGATGATCCCACTCACCGACCAGCGACTCGGCGGTGTGCGGGGCACCGCGGAGCGGGTTGTCCTCGGCGGGCCACTCCCCTCGTCCGACGAGTTCGATCTCGCCGCGGATCGCGATCATCGCGTCGCAGAAGGCGTCGATCTCGTCGAGGTTCTCGCTCTCGGTGGGCTCGACCATCAGGGTGCCCGCAACCGGGAAGCTCATGGTCGGGGCGTGGAAACCGTAGTCGGCGAGCCGTTTTGCGACGTCGTCGACGGTGACGCCGGTCGCCTTGGTGATGGCCCGCAGATCCAGGATGCACTCGTGGGCGACGAAGCCCTCCTCGCCGGTGTAGAGCACCGGGTAGTGCTCACCGAGCCGCTTGGCGACGTAGTTGGCAGCGGTGATGGCCGTCAGCGTCGCCCGGCGCAACCCGTCTGCCCCCATCATCGCGATGTAGGCGTAGGTGATCGGCAGGATCGCCGCCGAGCCGTACGGTGCGGCGGCGATGGTCGCCGAGCCGGGCAGCTCGCCGGCGAGCGGGTGTCCCGGCAGGAACGGGGCGAGGTGCTCCCGGACCGCGACCGGTCCGACGCCCGGTCCGCCGCCGCCGTGCGGGATGCAGAAGGTCTTGTGCAGGTTCAGGTGACTGACGTCGCCACCGAAATGACCCGGTCGTGCCACGCCGACCAGCGCATTGAGGTTGGCGCCGTCGACGTAGACCTGTCCGCCGGCGTCGTGGACGGCGCCGCAGACCTCACGCACGTCGTGCTCGAAGACCCCGTGCGTCGACGGGTACGTGATCATGATCGCCGCGATGCGACCCTCGTTGGCGTCGATCTTCGCGCGCAGATCGTCGAGGTCGACGTCGCCGTTGTCTCGGCACCCGACCACCACGACGCGCATTCCCGCCATGACCGCCGAGGCGGCATTGGTGCCGTGGGCGCTCGACGGGATCAGGCAGACATCGCGGTCGCCGTCGCCGCGGCTGAGGTGGTATCCCCGGATCGCCAGCAGGCCGGCGAACTCTCCCTGCGACCCCGCGTTCGGTTGCAGGCTGACGCGGTCGTATCCGGTGACCGCCACGAGCCAGTTCTCGAGGGTGGCGATGAGCTCTCGGATCCCCGCGGTGTCGTCGGCCGGAGCGAACGGGTGCAGCTGCGCGAAGCCGGGCCAGGTGATGGGTTCCATCTCGGTGGTGGCGTTGAGCTTCATCGTGCACGACCCGAGCGGGATCATGCTGCGGTCGAGCGCGATGTCCTTGTCCGACAGGGCTCGCAGGTACCGCAGCATCGCGGTCTCGGTGCGGTACCGGTTGAACGCCGGGTGGGTGAGGAACTCGCTGGTGCGGTTCTCGATCGGCTGCGTGAACGCACGCGGCGTGACGCCGGCGACGTCGAAGGCACGCAACACCGCATCGAGGTCGGCATCGACCGTGGTCTCATCGCAGGCGATGCCGATGGTGTCGGCGTCGACCCGGCGCAGGTTGACACCCTCCTGGCGAGCCCGGGCAACGACGGTATCGGCCTGACCCGGGGCGTGCACCTCGATGGTGTCGAAGAAGTTCGCGTGCGCGACCGAGAATCCGCCGGCCGCGAGCGAGTCGGCCAGCCGGGCCGCCGCGGCATGGGTGCGGCGCGCGATGGCGCGCAGCCCCTCGGCGCCGTGGTAGGAGGCGAACATGGCGGCCATCACCGCCAGGAGTACCTGCGCGGTGCAGATGTTGCTCGTGGCCTTCTCGCGGCGGATGTGCTGTTCGCGGGTCTGCAGCGCGAGCCGGTAGGCCAGGTTGCCGTCGGCGTCCTTGGAGATCCCGACCAGACGGCCCGGGAGTTGCCGGGCGTGCTTCGAGCCCACGGCGAGGTATCCGGCGTGCGGCCCGCCGAAGCCCATCGGCACGCCGAAGCGCTGCGTCGTGCCGAAACAGACGTCGGCGCCCTGCTCGCCGGGCGGTGTCAGCAGGGTCATCGCCAGGAGGTCGGCACCGGCCGCGACGAGTGCGCCGCGGTCGTGCGCCGCGTCGATGATCGCGGTGGCGTCGACGATGCGACCCGACGCACCCGGTACCTGGAGGATCACGCCGTAGAACTCGCAGTCGGGAAGTCCGCATCCGGGGAGCTCGGGATGCAGTGAGGCCTCGACGATCTCGATGCCCAGCGGCTCGGCGCGCGTGTCGAGCACCGCACGCGTCTGCGGAAAGAGGTCGGCGTCGACGACCACGCGCGGAGACTTGGACTTGCCCGCACGGCGCATCAGCGTCATCGCCTCGGCGGCCGCGGTGGCCTCGTCGAGCATCGAGGCGTTGGCCACTTCCATCCCGGTGAGGTCGGCGACCATGGTCTGGAAGTTGAGCAGCGCCTCGAGACGTCCCTGGCTGATCTCGGGCTGATAGGGCGTGTACGCGGTGTACCAGGCCGGATTCTCGAGCACGTTGCGGAGGATGACGCCGGGCGTGTGGGTGCCGTAGTAGCCGAGCCCGATCATCGACCGAGCGACGGTGTTGCGTGCGGCCAGGTCGCCGAGCTGAGCGAGAACCGCACTCTCGCTGAGGGGCTCGGGTAGTGCGCCGAGTACGTCGGAGTCGAGTTCGTCGGCGATGACCGCCGGGATGACGCGGTGGGCGAGGTCGTCGAGTGAGGTGGCGCCGATCGCTTCGAGCATGCGCCGGGTCTCGTCGGCGTCCGGGCCTACATGGCGGTCGACGAAGGCGGCCGAGACCCCGGGGGCGGGGGCTGTGGACGGGTCCGGGGTGTCGGACGGGGTCGCATCGGTGGTGGACACGGGTGGAGGGCACCTCTCGCAGGCGCCGGTGCGCGCACCGGCTGCTGGCCCTCCCCCTCTGTCATGTCGTCGGCGGCAGCCGATGTGACGCCTGAGAGATTCGGTGCCCCGCAGCGCTGCGCGACGACCTTTCACCGTGGGCGGACGACGGATCGTCACTTTCCAGAGACGTCGTCACCACCGCGGTCCTGGGTGCCTGAGAGTTTGACGGAGAGGTGTTGCTCCTTCGGCGGCCGCCGGCATCTCTGCCGTCGGCGCTCTCCCGCAGCGTAGCGACGCGGGGCCAGTCTACGCGGAACGCGGACTAGCCGGTGCGACGGGCGCGGTTCTTGCGGCGCGCCGCGAGTTCGTCCTCGGGCGCGGTCTCGCTGACACCGCCGTCGGCCCGTTCGCCGGGGAAATCCGCGATGGTGCCGGTCAGCTCACGCATGGCGCCGCTGACCGCGATCCCGAACACGCCCTGCCCGCCTTGGAGCAGGTCGACGACCTCTTCGGCCGACGTGCACTCGTACACCGTCGTGCCGTCCGAGAAGAGGGTGATCTTGGCGAGGTCCTCGACACCGCGCTGGCGCAGGTGGTCGACGGCGACTCTGATGTTCTGCAGCGAGATGCCGGTGTCCAGCAGACGCTTGACGATCTTGAGGACGAGGATGTCCTTGAACGAGTACAGGCGCTGGCTGCCGGATCCCGCGGCTCCGCGGATCGACGGGACGACCAACGACGTACGGGCCCAGTAGTCGAGCTGACGGTAGGTGATCCCGGCGATCTGGCACGCGCTCGGCACGCGGTAGCCGACGAGCTCGTCGGGCACGGTGTCGTCCGGGAACAGGCCCGGGGCGATGTCTCCGAGACTGCCCTGGGTCGGGACGGCGTCTACACGCTCGGTCACCGGACGATCGGGTGACTGGTCGCTCGACGTCGTTTCGTTGTCGACCGGACGATCGCCCACTTCTGACTCCCTCGCAAAGCTCGGATCGGACGCCGCACCACGGTGCCTGACGTCCACGTCCACAGTACGCGGTCCAGGCTGTTTCCGGTCGGCCGATCATCTTCATCGGCCCGTGTCCGGTGCTCGATGTCGCTGATGACGCTATGCGGCGGATGACCGGGGATCAACGCGACTCGCCACGACACTGAACCTCAACTTGAGATCGAGACAATCGGTGACCGGCCGGTGTCGATTCTGTGATCTGGCTTTCGGCTGCACAGCCGGCAAGTCTGCTCCGACCTATGGAACGAACCGCTCAGGCCCCGCTCGCCTTGAAGTCGTCGGGCGAGACGTTGTCGAGGAACTCCTTGAACTTCTCGACCTCGTCCTCTTTGACCTCGTCGGCCTGCGCCTCGGGCGCCTCGTCCGAGTCCTCGTCCGGGATGAGCAGGCCGGCCTCGGCGAGCACCTCTTCGTCGGCGATGATCGGGACCTCGGCGCGCATGGCGACCGCGATCGAATCCGAGGGCCGCGCCGACACACGCAGATCGCCGGTGAAGATCATCTCGGCATAGAAGGTGCCCTCTTGCATGTCCACGATCCGGACCTCGAGCAGGGTCTGCCCGAACTCTTTGATCAGGTTGACGATCAGGTCATGTGTGAGAGGGCGGGGAGGCTCGATCCCCTTCTGTCGCAATGCAATCGACGCCGCTTCGCTCTGGCCGATCCAGATCGGCAGGTAGCGTTCGCCGTCGACCTCACGCAGCAACAACACCGGCTGACTCTGCGGGGGTTCGACCCTGATGCCCACCACACGCATCTCGCTCATCTCGCACCTCCCAGACGCCTTGTACGGCGCTCGATTCAGTGACCTCGACGCTACACCGACTGAGTGAACAGCGGCGGCCGACTCGCGGCGGTCTTCCGACGGTCGTTGCTGTTCAGTCCGGTGCGACGACGCGCACCGGAGGCCGACGACGCGCCGGGAATTCAGTCCAGCGCGCCCTTGACCGCAGCCTTGACCAACTGCGTGTGCAGCGTCACCGACAGCGCGGCGATCTCGCGTACGAGTTCCTCGGCGCGATCCCGCGCACCCGTGCCCTTGCCCTTCGCGATCGGGCCGGCGATCTGGGCGACCAGACCCGCCTCCCGATCCGCGGAGACCTTGAAGGCCCGCAGATGGCGGGTCTCGAGGCCGTAGCTGGCCAATGCGGCCGCCGCCTCGACGAGCCGCACCGCGTCCTCGTCGAAGAAGCCGGCCGGGCCGGCGATCAGCAGACCGTTGCGCTGCAACTCGGTGACGAACGCCGAGTCGACGCCGGTGCGTTCGATCAGCGTCTCGCGCGACACACGCCCGGCTCGAGCACCGAAATCGGTGGCCGGCGCCACGGTCCCCCGGGCCGCGGAGAGCACCCGCGTCCCGCCGGGACCGAAGCCGCCGTTCCCGTTGTCGATCGCGTCGAGTTGTTCCTTGATCACCTTGAGCGGGAGATAGCGATCCCGCTGGGCGGTCAGCACGAACCGCAACCGATCGCAGTCGGCCTGGCTGAACCGCCGATACCCCGACGGTGCCCGTTCCGGGGTCACCAGACCCTCCGACTCCAGGAATCGGATCTTCGAGATCGTGATGTCGGGGAAGTCATCACGCAACTGGGCGAGGACCGTGCCGATCGACATCGATCCTTCGCCGCGGGGGGCCGTGGACGCCGTCACGGGTGTCAGGCGTCTGCTTCGTCGCGGGGACCGCTGAGGAAGACCAGGCGGAACTTGCCGATCTGGACCTCGTCGCCGTTGCTCAGGGACGCGGTGTCGACCGGTTCCCGGTTGACATAGGTGCCGTTCAGGCTGCCCACGTCGACGACCTGAAACTCGTTGTCGCCGAGACGGAACTCGGCGTGACGACGACTGACGGTCACGTCGTCGAGGAAGATGTCGCTGTCGGGGTGTCGACCGGCCGAGGTGGTCGGCTGATCGAGGAGGAACCGCGACCCGGCGTTGGGTCCTCGCTTCACGACAAGCAGCGCGGTCCCGGGAGCGAGTCGCTCGACCCCCGTGTCGGCCGGCTCACTCGAGGTGCTGGTCCCGGCGTCGAGTTCGTTGATGAACTCCTCCCGGAACACCGATGTGGTCTCCACCGGCGCCTCGAAGTCCCTGTCGTTTTCGCTCACCACTTCTCCTTCGTCGTCGTCAGTGCCAACCGCATAGTCGTCAACCGCGTCCTCGGAACCGTCGGAACAGCCCGGGACGATGCCCGCCCGATGTCACCGCGACGGCCGGTCGAATCTACATGACTTGTGCGGCCGGGTAGTTCTCGGCACGAGATCGTGAGCATCGGTGTCACGCCGCGCCTCGTTCCCACTGCCGTAACCGTACCGGTCATGCCGATCGCACCGGCGGGCGAGTCGACTCCGGCAACGACGATCATATCGTTCCGAGAGCCGTCAGCCGGGTCGATCGGGTCACCGGCCGCTCGCGGCCGCCGGGAACTCACCCCTCGATGACGGCGCGGTACCCCGCGGCGTCGAGTACCTCACCCAGGTGTTCGTCGAGGATCGCCTCGTCGGCGGCTTCGATCTCGACCAGCCAGCCCTCCCCGTACGGGTCGGAGTTGACCAGTTCCGGCGATGCGTCGAGCGCGTCGTTGACCGCCGACACCGTGCCCGCGAGGGGACCGAAGATGTCCGACACGCTCTTGGTCGACTCGACCTCGGCGAACGACTCCCCGACCGTCACCTCGGCGCCGCTCTCCGGCAACTGCACGAACACCACGTCGCCGAGGGCGTCCTGCGCGTAGTCGGTGATCCCGACGCGCACCGTGGTCGGCCCGAGTCGCTCGATCCACTCGTGCTCCGCGGTGTAGCGCAAGGTCTCTGGCACTTTGCTGTCGGTCACGCGAACCCCTTTCGTTCTCGGTCAGACCCTGCTGTCTGCCGAGGCGCCTGCCGGGTGACGCGGCGGCATGCGCCGCACCACCAGGATCGTCTGATACCAGTACAGGACGAAGGACCACAGATACAGTCCGACACCCCAGATCATGAAAGCCCAACCGATCGGGTAAGCGATGGTTCCCACGATCGAATCGAGTTGTCCGGCAAGAAGCCACGGGAAGGCACTCATGAGCGCGAACGTCCCGGCCTTGCCGATGTAGAGCACCGGGAGCGCCAGCACCCCGCGCGACCGCAACAGCGGCGCCGACGCGAACAGCAGGACGTCCCGCGCGATGATCACACCGATCAGCCACCACGGCAAGAACTCCCGGATGCCGAACGCGATCGGGATGATCACGATGTAGAGCCGGTCGGCGGCCGGATCCAGCAGCGCGCCGATCCGCGACGACTGATCGAGCAGACGCGCGATCTTCCCGTCGGCCCAGTCGGAGAAGCCGGAGAACATCAGCACGGCGAAGGCCCACCCGTCCGCCTTCTCGACGAGCAGCAGCCACACGAACACCGGGATGAGTGCGAGCCGAAGCACACTCAGCGCGTTCGGGACCGTGACGATCCGGTCCGGAGCCGGCGTGGTCGCCGCCTCCGGCTCGGTCACCGGAAGATCCCGATGATGCCCTGCAGTGTTTTCGCTCCGCCCGAGGAGAACAGATTGTCGTGGACCATGTAGGTCCACGTGGTCGTCGAGCGGTGCAGATCGGCGGAGCCGAGGTCGACGCCGTCGGGGGTGATGTCGGCCTCCCGGAACGTCTCACGCGCCTTCGTGAGCGCCGCGCCGGGGAGGTCGGCGAACTCGGCGAGGATCAGCCGATGGAACTCGTCGAGCGGGCTCTCCTTGCCCAGCGACCGCAGGTGGATGCTCGCGCGCACGTCGGAGACGAACGCGAGATGGTCGGCCCAGGCGCGGTCCAGATGGTAGAGCACGATCTCGCGAGCGACCTGCGACAGCACCTCCCGGGAGACCGGTGACACCGCCCGGGCGGTGCCGGCCATCGTCGGGTCGGCCTTCGTCGGGTCGGGCTCGGTCGTGTCGGGCTCCGTCGTGCCGGGGTCGGCGTCGGACTTGTCGCTGTCGGACTTGTCGCTGTCGGCCGTGTCGGTCGTCGTCTCGCCGGTCAGCTGCGCATAGCGTTCCGGTTCCAGATCCGCGAGCTCGTCGAGTGCGACGTCGGTGGTGAGGATCTGCATCCGGCGTTCGACGATGATGTCGCGCTGCTGGTTGACCAGCTTGTTGTAGCGCCAGGTGTTCGCGTGGAGTTCGAGCATCACGCCCTCGGCGATCCGCTGGGCCTGCTCGATGAGATCGATGCCCTTGCTGCCCATCGAACCGTCTTCGTTGGGCGACACCGGGTCTCGTTTGAACGCGAGGTTCTTGGTGACGACCGGGTCCTCGAGACTCGAGAAGAACACCGACGTACCCGGATCACCCTGACGGCCGGCGCGACCGCGCAGCTGGCTGTCGAGTCGCTCGGTGTCGTGCCGGCCCGTTCCGACCACGCACAGCCCGCCGAGTTCGATGACCTCGTCGTGGGCGTCCGCATCGTCCTTGGAGCCGCCCGGGCGGATGTCGGTGCCGCGGCCGGCCATCTGGGTCGACACGGTCACGGCCCCCCGCGCACCGGCCTCGGCGATGATCTTGGCCTCTTCCGCGTCGTTCTTCGCGTTCAGCACGACCGACGGCACCCCCGCCTTGTCGAGGAAGTACGCGAGTTCTTCGGACTCGGCCACGTCGTGGGTGCCGATGAGGACCGGCTGTCCGGTCTCGTGGATCTCCTTGACGTAGGCCACGATCGCCTCGACCTTGTTGGCCTTGGTGTCGTAGACCCGGTCGGGCAGGTCGGTCCGGACGTTGGGGGTGTTCGGCGGGATCTGGGAGACGCGCAGTTCGTAGAACTGCCGGAACTGCTCGCCCGCGGCGAGCGCGGTGCCGGTCATGCCGCACACCTTCGGGTAGCGGCCGACGAGCGCCTGGACGGTGATGGTGTCGATGACCTCGCCCGAATCGGTTTGGGTGAGACCCTCCTTGAGCTCGACCGCGGCCTGCACGCCGTCGGGCCAGCGCTGCAGCTGTGCGACCCGGCCGCGTGAGGCGTTGATGAGGTGCACCCCGCCGTCGCGCACGATGTAGTGGATGTCGCGCTCGAGGAGGTAGTGCGCGTGCATCGCGATGCTGACGTGCACGAGGGTCGTGCCGACGTGCTCCTCGCTGTAGAGGTTGATACCGCCCAGTTCTTCCTCGACGAACGCCGCACCCTCGTCGGTGAGGGTGACGTTGCGACCCTCCGCGTCGACCTCGTAGTGCTTGTTCTTCATCCGCGACACGACGTCGTGGATCGCCTCGTCGGGCACCTCGGTCTCGGTCGACCCGGCGAGGACCAGCGGCACCAGCGCCTCGTCGACCAGAACCGAGTCCGCCTCGTCGATGATCGCGACGTCGGGTGTGGGCGACACGAGGTCCGATTCGGACAGCGCGAGCTGATCTCGCAGGACGTCGAAGCCGATCTCGTTGACCGACCCGTAGGTGACGTCGGCGTCGTACGCGCGGCGACGTTCCTCCCGGTCGGAGTTCTCCGACACCGCGTGCACGGTGATGCCGAAGACCTCGAAGAGCGGCTTCATCCACTCCGCGTCGCGGGTCGCCAGGTAGTCGTTGACCGAGATCACGTGGACCTGATGTCCCTGCAGCACATGACCGATCGCGGCGATCGCGCCGGCGAGCGTCTTGCCCTCACCGGTGGCCATCTCGACGATGTCGCCCTCGAGAAGGCGCAGGGCACCCTGCAACTGGACGTCGAAGGGTCGCAGGTCGAGGGCGCGGTCGGCGGCCTCCCGGACCAGGGCGAGGAACTTCGCGCGGTCGGCCGGCTTCTCGGTGATGTCGAGTTTCTCGGCCTCCGCGCCGAACGCGTCGTCGGCGAGGTCGGCGGCCCAGTCGGTGTGGGCTTCGGCGTCCTTGATCACTCCCAACGACTTCGACTGATTGCGAGTCGACTGGGCGCCCAGAAGTCGCCACATGCTGTTGCTCAGCTTTCCCACCGAAACATTTCTCCTGATCGTTCCCGGTTTGCGTCGCGACCCGCCCACTCTCGGCGGCCAGGTCAGCAACAACGGTACGCGGCCGCTGGTCGACCGAGGACGCCGACATTATGATCAGTCCACCGATTCGGCTCGAGGACTAAGGACGGCCCATGACCAGGACTCGCCGGAACAGGGTTCGACGCCGCCTCGTCCGGGCGGTGGTCGCCGGCTCACTGATCGCGGTGGGTGTGGGCCTCGGTGCGTTCAACGACTGGTGGGTGGCGCTGTTCTTCGGCATCCCGCTGGTGTTCGCCGGTATCGCGATCAGTCCTCGCGCATCGCGGGTGTCGGAGCTGCCGGAATTCAGGCGAGCCACCTCACCCGACGCCCCGCAGGTCGAGGTGGAGGCACTCACACGCAGCAGCCTCACGGCCGACGACGTGCAGCCGACGATGGTCACCGCGACCATCAACCCGCCGGACGACACCGCGTATCGGGCCCGCTGGATCACCTCGATGACCAAGGGCAACTTCCAGTCGCTGACCGACACCCCGTTCACGGCCCTGCCGCCGGACGCACTTCCGCCGCGGGATCAGACCGACACCCCCGAGTTCGACGATCAGCCCGGGCGCTGGGCGCTCGCGTACCCGGCGGTGACCCTGTTCGTGGCCGGCGCACTGCTGTTCGGCGTCGCCGGCGGGTGGCACGTGGAGGGGCCCTCGCTGTCCGGCTTCGACTCGGCGGTCGACTCCGACGACGGGCCGTCCACCGAAGAAATCGAAACGAGCCTCGCCGACCGGCACCGCCGAATGATGGATGCAATCATCGAGTACGCGGGCCCTCAGGGCCTGCGTAACGTGCTGCAACTGAACTACCAGTTGGACTCTTCGTCTGACAGCGCCCGCATCTTCGATCCAGCCACCGGCCGCGCGACGATCATCAACATCTCGGACAACTACTCGAATCGCTCGGTGGTACCCAACTCGGATCGTGCGAACAAGACTTTCGACGCGGCCGCCATCGATCCGGCAAATCTGCGAGCCATTGCAGTGTCGATGCACGACGAAGTGATACCCGTCGCACCGGACTCGGTCCTCACCTCGATGACGATCTCGCGTCCGGTCCCCGGCGGCCCCGTCATCCTCGACGGTGACATCGACAGTCACGACGAGACGATTCGCGACGTCGAGATCCAGGCTCGACCCGACGGATCGGTCGCCGAGTTCTTCGACCCCGCGGACTTTGACAGGTCCTTCGAAGTGGCTCGGAGAGAGCTGGTCGCGGCACGCGTCCCCCTGGACGCGCCCGTCATCGAGGAGTTCGTGATCCGTGGGACCGCTCACAACACAGGTGGAATCGACGCCAGCGCCATTCAGAACAGCGGTGGCGTGTTGGTCGACTACACCTTGCCGAACCGCAGCGGCAAAGTCGTTGTTGTGCCGGGTCACTTCCCGGAGGTCACGAATCAGCCGGGCCGGAACCGTCCCGCCGGTTTCGCGTTCGACGCGATCTCACCTGAACTGTTCGACGCGGTGCGCAGAGACGCGATGGAACGCGGCTCGATCCCCGACTACGACCGCGACGCCGTCACCATCGAGATGTCCGACCCGCCATTCTTCGATGACATTCCGTTCGCCATCCGAATCGACATCGCGAACTCGGAAACTGCCGAGGGTCTGTATGCACCTGACGGGCGGTTCATCAAGCAGGGTCATTACTGACGGTGTGCTGTCCTCACGCCCTCACACCTTCGGCGTACCCGCTTCGAGCGCCCTTCTCGTGACCGCCTGCAGCTCGGCGACCGCCGCCTCGGGTGGGTGGAGCACCCCGCGATCGGTCATGGTGCTGACGATGTCGCGGACGCGACCGTAGTAGGTCGCCTGTTCGGCGGGCGTACTGCTGGCGGCTGCGTGGTTGTACAGCTTGAGCGCGCGATCGAGGTCGTCCTGATCGTTCTGCTCCAGGTAGCTCGCGCCCACCCGCCGGCCGTTCTTCTCACAGGCGATCCAGGCCCGCCGCAGCCGGGCGACCGATTGCTGATAGGCGTCCGCGCGCGAGCGGTTCCCCGGGTACTCGTCGGTGCGCAGGGTCATCGCCTCGTCGAGAGCGAGATGGAAGGTCTGTGTCTGGTCGACGGTCACGTCGGTGACGGCCGGGTACCGCAGCAGCATGGCGGGATCGAGTTCATAGGTGCCGTAGGCGCCGAGGACCTCGTCGTGGCGACGCGCCGCTTCCTCCCACAACCGTTGCGCCGCTTCGTCGGACCCCGCGTCGGCGATCCGTGGACCGCGCGACGGCGGCCGCGTCAGGTCGACCGGGTCGTCCGCCGCACCACTCGCCTCGGTGCCCGGTTTCGGCCCGGACGGCGTCGCAGCCTTCTTCTTGGTGGCGACCCGTTCGGGAGCGTGCCGCCGAAGGCGGGCCAGGATCTCCGCCACCGCGGGGTCCCCCTCGACCACTGCCACCCGCCAGAAGTCCGTCTCCGATGCGGAGTCGGCGCCGTTCTCGCGGTCACGTCGGGTCGCCTCGGCGGCGACCGGCTTTCCGTCCTGTGTCGCGAAGGTCAGCTTGAGGTACTTCTGACCGAGCACCGTCAGGTGCCGGGCGCGTTCGCCCGTCATGTCCGAGGTGGCATCGGCCGGCCCGCCCACCGCGACCGTGACCAGCGAATCGAGCGGATAGCTGACGAGCGTGCGGTCCTCGTTGCCGAAGTAGACCGCGTCCTCGTCGACGGTCAGCAGGACAGCACCTCGTTCGCCGAGTCGCCCGTAGGCCGCGCCGAGCAGCGACGCCACGAGCGCCCCGCCGACCACCGCCGAGGTGACCAGGCCGTCGACGCCGGCGACGTTGAGCGCCACGAGCGCGACCATGCCGGCGACCATGAGGAGCCAGGCGGCGGTCGCCGAACGATGGTGGCGACCGGTCAGGAACTCGGTCCGGCAGGTCACCGGGACCATGGAGCACCCACATTCGTCATATCCATACCCCTGTCCGGTCGGCTACCGTTGTGCACGTGAGTTCCGGCGAACGCCGTCAACCGGCGCAGAGACGTCAACCCGTATCGGGACGTCGATCCGCACACGACCGTCACCCAGCCCGCGAACACCGCATCAGCTTACGCATGGCGCTGCTGCTCAGCGCGGTGATCGTCGCCCTCGGTACGACGATCGTCGGCACCGGCTCCGCATCCGCCGCTCCCCCGGTCCCCGGCTTCGTCGGCAAGACCTACACCTCGACGGCGGTGACCGGAGAGCAGATCCCCGGTGGCGGGCCGCTGGAGGTCAGTTTCCCCGCCGCGAATCGGATCGCCCTGTCGGCCGGCTGCAACCGGCACATCGGCGACCTCCGCGTCGACAACTCGCTGCTGCGCCTGGGCTCCCTCGCCTCGACGATGATGGCCTGCCCCGGCCCGCGCGCCGACGCCGACGCCTGGGTCACCGAGTTCACGAAGGAACCGCTCACCTGGTATTCGGTGGGCCACGCCCTCGTCCTCGTCGGGCCCGCTGCGCAGGTCCTCCTCACGGAGAAGCCCGCGTGACCCGACGGATGCCCGTGACGGTGACCGTGACGGGCGCGGCCGGCAGCATCGGATACGCGAGTGTGTTCCGCATCGCCGCCGGCGCGATGCTCGGTCACGACCAGCCGGTCGCACTGCGGCTCCTGGAGTTGCCGCAGGCGATCTCCGGTGCGGTGGGCACCGCCATGGAACTCGACGACGGGGCCTTTCCCCTCCTGACGTCGGTGGACGTCCTCGATGATCCGCGCAAGGCGTTCGACGGCGCGAGTTTCGGACTGCTCATCGGGGCCCGACCGCGCACCAAGGGCATGGAGCGCGCCGATCTGCTGGCCGCCAACTCCGACATCTTCGCCGCCCAGGGCTCGGTGATCAATGAGGTTGCCGCGGATGACATCCGGGTGATCGTCGTGGGCAACCCCGCCAACACGAACGCCGCGGTGGCCGCCGCCCACGCCCCCGAGGTACCGGCCGAACGGTTCACGGCCCTGACCCGTCTGGATCACAACCGCGCGATCGCGCAGCTCGCCCGACGCACCGGCGCCGGCGTCGCCGAGATCAGCCGGGTCACCGTGTGGGGCAACCACTCCGCGACTCAGTACCCGGACATCTTCCATGCTCGGGTCGGCCATCGGAGCGGCTCGGACATCGCCGCCGACCGTGACTGGCTGGTCGACGACTTCATCCCCACCGTCGCCCGGCGCGGCACCGCGATCATCGAGGCCCGTGGATCGTCGTCGGCCGCTTCGGCGGCGAACGCCGCGATCGACCACGTCCACGACTGGGTTCTCGGCACCCGTCCGGACGACTGGACGTCGGTGGCGTTGCCGTCGCCCGGCGTCTACGGAATCCCCGAGGGACTCGTCTGCTCGTTCCCGGTGCGTTCGGTCGACGGCCGGTGGCAGATCGTGGAGGGTCTCGAGATCAACGACTTCTCCCGGGCCCGCATCGACGCGTCGGTCGCCGAACTGCAATCCGAGCGCGAGGCCGTCCGCACCCCGTAGTGTTTCTGCTCATGTCGAAGAAGGACAAGGCGAAGCAGCCCAAGGTCGGGAACGAGGTCTACGAGGCGGAACTGTTCCGGTTGCAGACCGAGCTCGTGAAGCTCCAGGAGTGGGTCCGCGAGAGCGGCACTCGCGTCGTGGTGATCTTCGAGGGGCGCGACGCCGCGGGCAAGGGCGGAACGATCAAACGGATCACCGAGTACCTCAGCCCACGGATCGCGCGGGTCGCCGCATTGCCCGCCCCGACGGATCGTGAACGCGGGCAGTGGTATTACCAGCGGTATGTCGCGCACCTGCCGGCTCCCGGGGAGATCGTGCTGTTCGACCGGTCCTGGTACAACCGGGCGGGCGTCGAGAAGGTGATGGGCTTCTGCACGCCCGAGGAGCACTCACGGTTCCTGCGGCAGACGCCGATCTTCGAGCAGATGCTTATCGACGACGGCATCCTGCTGCGCAAGTACTGGTTCTCGGTATCCGACGACGAGCAACTCAAGCGGTTCCGGTCCCGTATGAACGACCCTGTGCGGCAATGGAAATTGAGTCCGATGGATCTCGAGTCGGTGTACCGGTGGGAGGAGTACTCGCGCGCCAAGGACGAGATGATGGTCCACACCGACACCGCCCTGAGTCCATGGTACGTCGTCGAATCCGATGTGAAGAAGCATGCGCGGCTGAACATGATCTCGCACCTGTTGTCGACCATCGACTACACGGAGGTCCCGCGTCCCAAGGTGACCCTCCCCAAGCATCCGATCGAGTCGGGCAACTATCACCGCCCACCGCGTTCGTTGTCCAAGTACGTACCCGACCACGTGGCGACGCTGATCCGCACCGATCACTGATGTGGATCGGGTTCTGCGAGTTCGACTATCTGCTCGGCGATGTGCACTCGCTCAAGCAGAAGCGGTCGGTGGTACGGCCGATCGTCGCCGATCTCCGTAAGCGGTACACGGTCTCGGCCGCCGAAGTCGGTCACCTGGACGTGCATCGTCGGACCGTCATCGGGGTCAGTGCGGTGGCCGCCGACCGCGGACATGTCGTCGACGTGCTCGACGCGGTCGAGCGGTCGGCGGCGGGTCATCCCGAGGTGGAACTGCTGTCGGTGCGGCGCCGGGTCGTCAGCTCGGAGGACTTCTGAGGTCGTCGACGACCCCGGCGGCGACCGCGGCCCGTCGGTAGGCGGCGGCCAGGGTGTCCACCGTCTCGTGGGCGTTCAGTCCGCTCGGGTTCGGGACCACCCACAACTGCGCGCCGTCCCACGTCTCGTCCTGCCGTCCCGCCACCGCGTCGCGGTGGCCGAACGCACTGCGATAGGCGGTGATACCGGCGACCGCGACGACGCGGGGGGCGATCACGCGGACCCGCTCACGCAGGCGGCGTCCGCCGTCGCGGAACTCGTCGACGGTCAGTTCGGCGGCGGTCGCGGTGGCCCGCGACACCACGTTGGTGATTCCCACGCCGCGGTCGAGCAGCAGGGTCCGATCGGCGTCGGACATCCCCCGGGAGGCGTCGATCACGTGGTCGACGATGCCGGCCCGGGCGAGCGCGGGGTAGAACCGATTGCCCGGGCGGGCGAAATGCGCTCCGGTGGCCGCCGTCCACAGCCCCGGGTTGATCCCGACGAACAGCAGCTTGCAGTCCGCACCCACGAGGTCGTCGACGGTGCGGTCCTGGAAGGCGAGCAGTTCGGCTCGGGTGAAACCCATCAGCGCCGTCCGGCGTACGCCCGGCGGACTCTGCGACGTGTCAGGATGCCGCCTCCGCGTCGTGCCTGGCCGACACACAGAACTGGTTGCCGTCGGGATCGGCGAGCGTCACCCACGCGAACCCGGGCATCTCACGATCGGCGATCCGGGTCGCGCCGGCGGCCACGAGTCGGTCCACCTCCGACTCGAGATCGTCGGTCGTCAGGTCGAGGTGGATGCGGTTCTTCCCGGGTGTGGGGTCCTCGACCTTCTGGAACGCGAACAGCGGCGCGCCCTCCCCGACCGCGACGACGACGAAGTACCCGTCGTTGTCCTCGACGATGCGGCCGCCGAGCTGGTCGGCCCACCACGTCGCCAGCGGCGCCGGTGCAAGCGCGTCGACGGTGATCATGCCCAGTGCGAGAGTCATGGCTGTCAAGCTACTCCCGACCGCCGACATCTCCCGAGCGATCAGGGGCCGGATCGCCGGGCACGTTCGTCACTACTCGCCCGGAAGGTCGCCGGCAGCACCTAGACTCACGCTGATGCCCGAACTCTCGTACACGATCATGGGCGGTCTCGGCGCCCAGATCGGTTCCGATGCCGTCGAACTCGGCACGCGCAAGCAGCGGGCGACGCTCGCCCAGCTGATCCTTGCCGAGGGCGCGCCGGTGCGTGCCGACAGTCTGATCGAGGGCATCTGGGGCGATTCGCCACCGGAGCGCGCGGACGTGTCACTCCAGTCCTACATCTCGGGTCTGCGCAAGGTCCTCGAACCACACCGCAGGCCACGGACTCCCTCCACGGTCCTCCTCACCCACGGCACCGGATACAGCCTCCCCGTGACCGGCGAGCAGGTCGACGTGCGCCGGTTGACGACCCGCGTCGTCGCCGCGCGCGCTCTGATGCAGCAGGGCGAGGCCGCGGCGGCCGCCCCGCTGCTGGCACAGGTGCTCGACGACTATCGCCCGCTGCTGCCGGAGTTCGAGGGCCTGGCCTTCCGGGACGAGGCCGCCGACCAACTCGACCGCATGCTGCAGGCCGCCCGGGAGTTGTCGTTCGAGGCACGGATGGCCGACGGCGACCACCGCCTGCTCGTCACCGAACTCGAGAGCGAGGTCGAGCGTTCACCTCTCGACGAGGGACTGTGGGTCCTGTTCGCGACCGCGCTCTACCGTCTCGGTCGCCAATCCGACGCGCTCGGCGCGATCGCGACCGCCCGCCGGGTCCTGGCCGACGAGATCGGCGTCGACCCCGGGCCTCGGTTGCGGACCCTCGAAAGCGACATCCTCGACCACGCCCCGCACCTCGATCTCCCCACCGCCGCCCGTCGGGACATCACGACGACCGTGTCGGACGTCGCCGAACACGGCCTGACGACCCCGGCGGGCCCCGCTCACGACCTTGACGTCCGCGACCCCGAACCCGACGAGGCTCCGTCGATCGTGGGTCGAACCGAGGAACTGGCCGCATTGCATCGAGCGGTGCTCGCCTCGATGTCGGGGCACGGCGGCGTCGTCGTGGTCGAGGGTGAGCCGGGCGCGGGCAAGACCGCGCTGATCGACGAAGCCGGCCGCCGTGCCGCGGGTGCCGCCGATCTCCGAGTGCTGTGGGGCCGTTGTGTCGACGACCCGGCGGCCCCGTCGATGTGGCCGTGGGTCCAGATCCTCGGTGCCGTGCTGCCCCGGCTCGATCCGGCCGACCGGGAGCGACTCCTCGACAGCTCGCTCGGCCGGATGGTGACCGAGGGCGTCAACGTGATCCCGCCGCCGCGGCAGATGCCCGACGCCGCCGCACGATTCCAGTTCTACGACCAGGCAGCCGATCTCCTCGACGGCGTGGCCGCGACGTCGAAGCTCATCATCGTGCTCGACGACCTGCAGTGGGCCGATGGTGCATCGCTGGAACTGTTCGCACACATGGCTGCGCGCCGGACCGCCGGGGTGACCTTCTTCGCGTCGCTGCGCGCGCCGTCCACCCGACCGGTCGTCGCCGGCACGCTGGCCACGCTCGCCCGGCTTCCGGAGCACCGGCGCCTCCGCGTCGGCCCGCTCGACGGCGACGACATCTCCGAACTCATCCGGCGCGAGACCCGCCAGTGGCCGGAAGTCGCCACCGTCGCCTCGATCGAGCGACGTACCGGGGGCAACGCGTTCTTCGTCCGGGAACTCGCCCGCATCCTGGCCGATCGCGGGTCCATCGCGGGCAGCGCGGTCCCCTCCGGTGTCCGCGACGTCATCCGCCAGCGGTTGGTCGGTTTGTCATCGGAGACGACGGAACTCCTCGAACTGGCGTCTCTCATCGGCACCCGCGTGGACCTCGTCCTGGTGGCGGCCGCCGCGAGTCGGCCGGTGGACGAGGCGCTCGACCTGCTCGAACCCGCGGGCGAGGCGGGCGTCATCGATCTCGGACCCGACGACCCGTTCGGTTTCGGGTTCAGCCACGACATCATCCGGGAGGCGATCGCCGACGGTATCGCCGCGATGCGCGCCCGGCGACTGCATCTCGCGATCGCGGATGCGCTCGCCGGCAACTCCTCACCCCACGCGGTGACCAGGGTCGCCCGGCATCTGTGGTCCGCCGGTCCGCTGGCCGACCGGAAACGCACCACCACCGCCCTTCTCACCGCAGGCGACATCGCCTTGCGCACCTACGACTTCGACGGTGCGCGCCGGCATCTCGGAGATGCGGCGACGCTGGCCCGGGCGACCGGCGACCAGCAGGCGGAGCTCGTCGCGATCACCACACAGCTGGCCGGCGAGGTCGCGGCGCACGGCTACTTCGCCGCCGACCCCGATCTCCAGGACCGTGCCCGGACGCTCGCGTCCACTCTGGGCGACACGCGCCTGCTCGCGACACTCGACTACGCACGCTGCGCGGCCCACATCCAGATCGCGGACACGCACACCGGCCACCGCCTCGCGCTCGATCTGCGTCGCCGCGCCGAACGGTCCGACGACCCGGTCGTCACCCACCTGGGCATGCACGCCGCGGCCATCGACGAGTTCCACCGGGGGAACTTCGGTGCGGCGCATCGCATCCTGGAGACCTACGCGCCGATCGACGTGGATGTCGAGGGCCTCCGCGACGACCAGCTCG
Source organism: Gordonia sp. ABKF26 (assembly GCF_041103195.1). Classification (NCBI taxonomy): domain Bacteria; kingdom Bacillati; phylum Actinomycetota; class Actinomycetes; order Mycobacteriales; family Gordoniaceae; genus Gordonia; species Gordonia sp. ABKF26. Next base: position 2,954,085 of record NZ_JBGCVZ010000003.1, on the reverse strand, counting down.
CGATGGCCCGCGGCTTTCGCGCCTGGGCGGCGACCGTGCATCTCGGCAGCGCTGCCGGCCGAGCGGTGTTCGCGACGATGACCGACGCGCACCCGGATCCGCGGTCGCAGCTCGGCATGGCGATCTTCGCGGTCGGGGCGGCGTCCATGCTCGGTGACGCGGAGTGGGTTCTGGAAGCCGGCCCGGCCATCACCTCCGACGGCGCCGCCGCGCTCGCCTACCTCCGCCGCGGCGGCGAACGCATGTACTGGTGGGCGCGGGCCATGACCGGCGACCTCGACGACGCCCTCGAACACATCGACCGGCTGGGGACCGAGGACCCCGCCATGGAGGACCATCCGCGTACCGGTGAGAGTTACTGGCTGGGTCTGCAAGCCGAGGTGCTCGTGGTCGCCGGCAAGCTCACCGACGCCGCGACACTCCTCGATCGGGCCGCCGACGTCGCCGACCGGACCGGCGAACGGTACGCCGACGCCCACCGCCTCGTCGTCCGCGCACGCTACGAGTACGCCAACGGTCGTCCGGCCTCGGTGGTGGCCGCGACCCTGTCCGCCGCGCGCGACACCGCACTCGCGCAGGAGGCGGCGGGGCTGGTCCGCAGGATCGACGCACTGTCGACGACCTGGGGACTCACCTCGCCCGCCTGAGGCGCACCAAGTCCGTCTCAAGTCGCTGTCAAGGACCCTCGGCGACCCTGGTCGGGAATCCGGCTCCGCCCGGAGACCGTCGAACCCGCCGGACCGTTCCGGCCGCAACCGAGGACCTGCCGATGACCGCAACCCCCGCCTCCTCGCCCGAGCACACCGAGCGACTGACCGTCCGCACCCGCACCTCGGTGCTCGCGCAACTCCGCGACCGGATCGCCGGCGACGTCTACGGTCCCGGCGACGCGGGCTACCTCGACGCACGGTCCGGATTCAACCGGCTCGACGTGCATCGGCCCGCCGTGATCGCCGTTCCCGCCAATCACTTCGACGTCGTGGAAGCCGTCCGGTTCGCCACCGAGGAGGACCTGCGCGTCGCGGTGCAGGCCACCGGCCACGGCACCGGGCGGGTCGCCGACGGCGGGTTGCTGATCAACACCTCCCGACTGTCCTCGGTGAGCGTCGACCCGATCACCCGGACCGCGCGCGTGGGCGGCGGCGCCACGTGGCGGACCGTTGTCGACGCCGCCGCCCCGTTCGGATTGGCGCCGCTGATGGGTTCGGCGAGCGGTGTCGGCGCGGTCGGTTACACGCTGGGCGGCGGTTTCGGCTGGCTCGGCCGACGCTTCGGTCTCGCGTCGGACACCGTGCGCTCGGTCGACCTGGTCACCCCGGACGGCACACCGATCCGGGTCACCGACACCAGCCACCCGGACATCTTCTGGGCGCTGAAGGGTGCCGGCGCAGGCGGCTTCGGAATCGTGACGTCCATGGAGATCGGGCTCGTCGACGTGTCGACCGTGTACGCGGGCAACCTGTTCTACCCGGTCGCCGACGCCGAGGAGATCATCCGCCGCTTCCGGGACTGGGCACCTGCGCAGTCCGACGAGCTGACGTCCGCCGTCGCGATCGTCAACCTGCCACCCACCGACGACGTCCCGGCACCGTTGCGCGGCCGGAGCTTCGCGGTCGTGCGCGGATGCTGGTCCGGGGATCTCGACGCCGGTCGCGCGGTCCTCGACGAGTGGCGTGCGTGGCGCGCGCCGATCGTCGACGCGTGGGATGTGCTGCCGTTCGCCGCGATCGACGCCGTCAGCATGGACCCGACCGATCCGATGCCGGTGATGGTCACCACCGAGTGGTTCGACGATCTCCCGGACGCCGCCATCGACATCGTCGCCGGCCGGGTCCGGCCGGCCCCCGCATCCGCGCCGCTCATCGTGTGCGGCGAGATCCGCCACGCGGGTGGGGCGATCGCGCGCGGGGCGCGGCAAGCACCCAATGACCGGGGCCGGGCGGGACGATTCCTTCTCGAACTGGTTGCTGCGGTGCCCGACCCCCACATCGCTCTGGCGGTCGAGTCGACGCTGCGGGTGACCCGCACCGAGCTGGCACCGTACGTCACCGGCGCCGCCTATCCGAACTTCACCTCGGGTACCGAACGGGTGGCCCGCGCCGCCCAGGCGTTCAGCGCCGACCACCGGCAACGGCTCGACGCGATCAAGGCTGTCCTGGACCCCGCGAACCGCTTCTGTCACGGCGACATCTGACGGTCGCAACCGGAACGCGCTTGCCCTCGACGCGCGGGTGTGGGCTGATGGTTCCATGTCCGACCCGTCCGGTGACCGATCCCCCCGCGCGGCACACCCACCCCTGCTGATCGTGGACGGCGCCAACGTCGTCGGATCGGTGCCCGACGGGTGGTGGCGCGACCGTCGCGGAGCCGCCGAGAGGTTGCGTTCGCGACTCGAGTCCGTCGCGGCCGGCGGACTCGAGGGACTGCCGGGACCGCTCGAGGTGGTGCTCGTCGTCGAGGGACGGGCCCGCGGTGTCGAGGCGAGCGAACACGTCCGGGTCGTCGACGCATCCGCCGTGGGCGACGACACGATCGTCGACGTCGTCGCCGAGGCGGACCCGCACCGGGACCGGATCGTGGTCACCGCCGACCGCGAGTTGCGAGCCAGGGTCGCGCGACTGGGCGCCCGGGCAATCGGTCCCGGGGCCATCCCGAGGTAGTCCGCCGCTGTGACGAGGACTGTTCGGGCGTCCGATTTCTCCGATCTCGCACCACGTCGGCGTCCGGTCGGTCGATAATCCTCACAGCGTCGGCGAGTGCCGACAACGGGAGGAATCCATGACCGAAGTCGATGTCCTGATCGCCGGTGCCGGACCCATCGGCTTGACCGCTGCAGTCGAACTGCGCAGACGCGGAGTGCGAGTACGTGTCGTCGACCCGCTTCTCGAGCCCCCGCAGTACGCCAAGGCCGTGGGCATCCAACCCCGCACCCTCGAGGTGTTCGAGAGCATGGGCATCGTGGGATCGGTGCTCGACGCGGGCCTGGAGATGCGTGGTCAGCTCGTCTACGTCAACGGCAACCAGGTCTCGCGAGTCGATCTCACGACACCGCCCGATGTCCCCTACCGTTTCCACCTGCTCCCCCAGTACGCCACCGAACGCATCCTGCGCGAGCGCCTTTCCGATCTGGGCACCGAGATCGACCGGGGCTCAGCGGTATCGGCGTTCGAGCAGGACGCCGACGGGGTGACCGTCACCCTCACGGGTCCGGACGCCGAGACCACCGTCCGAGCGGATTATCTGATCGGCGCCGACGGTGCGCACAGTGTGGTGCGCAAGGGATTGGGGCTGACCTTCGAGGGTGCTGCCTTCACCGAGCAGTACATGCTCGGTGACGTCGTGGTGGACTGGTCGATGCCGCGCGGATACGCCATCCGGTCGATGCATCAGACCGCGGACGGCACCACCGACGACCAGCTGGTGTGCATCCCGCTGCCCGGCCGTGGCCGCTACCGGATGTCGATGCTGGTCCCCGACGAGCTGGCCGTCGCGCCCACCACCGGCGGAGACGGTGTGGCGCACGGGTTCGAGGGAACCCGTGCACCGGAGTTGTCCCACATCCAGGCCGTGGTCGATCGACTCGCACCGGAACCTGCGACGGTCTCGGACCTGCGATGGTCCTCGGTGTTCCGGATCAGTCATCGCATCGTCGACTCCTACGGCCGCGGACGCGTGTTCGTCGCCGGCGATGCCGCACACATTCATCCGCCGACGGGTGCGCAGGGCATGAACACCGGAGTGCAGGACGCACACAACCTCGCGTGGAAGCTCGCGCTCGCCGTGGCCGGGGACGCCTCCGCAGCACTCCTCGACAGCTACGACCTCGAGCGCCGGCCCGTCGGCGAAGAGGTCGTGGGCCGCACCGTCCGGGACGCCCGCGAGGGCATCGGTACCGATTCCACCGACATCGACTTCGTCATGCGGCGCGAGGCGCAGTTGCTGATCTGCTACGCCGACAGTCCCGCCGTCGCGGGGTCGACGGTTCCGTCGGCCCCCGCCGCGCCGCGGGCAGGTGAACGCGCACCGGACGCCGCGGGCCTCAGTCGCGAGTCGGTCAACCACGCGCTTCGTCTGTTCGACGTGCTGGGTGGCGTCGACCACTCCCTCATCCTCTATGCGGACGCCGCCGCCGGTACCGGCGATGTCGCCGTTCTCGAGTCGCTCGCCGACGAGGTCTCCGCGAACGCCCACGGCCACATCGACATCCACGTGGTCGCGGCACCGACGGCGCAGGTCGGCAGCACCGAGTTGCCGCTGCTGCGCGACACCGACGGCCGGTTCGCCGACGGCTACCTCCCCGACGGTTCGACGGTGTTCGTCATCCGCCCCGACGGCTACGTCGGATACCGCGGACCCGTCACCGACACCAAGGGCGCGCTCGCCTACCTCGAGGGCACGTTCCGGTAGCTCTCGCAGACCACCTGCCCGACCACCGTGCGGGCGGCACCGGGTTCGCGCGCACGCCGTAACCTTGGGGACCGTGACCAGACGACCGGCGACCGCCCGCCCGCTGTTCCGGACCGCGGGCATCCTGGCCGATCGGATCGGCACCGCGGTCCGGCACCGCACCGCCGATTCCCGTCTCGCCCGCGAGATGGGGGCTGACGAGGTCATCTATCTGGTGGCGCCGGCCGGTCATCCCAACTACGGCGACGAACTCATCGCCAGGACGTGGCTGCGGCACCTGGCACGGGTGCGGCCCAACGCCACGGTCGTGCTCGACTGCCACAGCCCCGGCACGGCTACGACGCTGTTGCGCGATGCCCACCCCGACCTGCTCGTCGTCGACACCCTGTGGCAGATGACCACCTACGCGGCGGAGGCCGAATCGCAGTCGCCGTGGAGTTGGGTCGCTTCTGCCGTCATCGACGCCGGCCTGGCGCCGCGTCTGACCGCGGGCATCGATCTGCTGCACTCGGCGACTTCCATTCATCTACTCGGTGGCGGTTACCTCAACACCGTATGGCCGCACCATGTCTCGCTGTTCGTCGCCGCGGCCGCAGTGGCTCGGTCATCGGGCGCCCGACTCGCCGCGACCGGTCAAGGACTCGTGCCCACACTGCAGGGCCGGGCCTGGGCGGCGCTGACCGAGGCCTTTGCCGCGTTCGACATCGTGGACGTGCGTGACACCGCGTCGTACGACGAGATCGCCGACATCGGCGGCGCACGGCATTCCGGCGACGACGCGTGGCTGGCTCTGCACCGGCCCCGGCCCCGGCCTCCGCTGTACCGAGAGACCGATCCGCCGGCCGAGCACGGCGTCGTGCTCTGCCTGCAATCCGATCTCACCGAGAGATTCGCCGGGCCGCGATCGACCGGCGTCGAGGCGCTGGCCGATTTCGTGCGTACGACGCTCGACGCGTGGGACGTGCCCGGTTCGGCGGTGACCGTCGTCGAGGGAATCCCCGGACACGACAACGAGGTCCCGTTCCTGCTCGGCTCGCGCCTGGACGGGGCGACCATTCTCAACTTCCGCGATGTCTGGCTCGGCGGGTTGCCCGCCGGGCACCGCAGCACGTGGATCAGCACTCGGTTCCATCCGCACCTGATGGCCGCGGCCGCGGGCGATCCCGGGGTCGCGGTCGTGGCGATGCCGGGGTACTACTCCACCAAGCACCGGTCTCTGATCGATGCCGGCTCCGACTGGACCGTCGTCGATTCCGGTACGACCGTCCCGGACCGGCCGAACGGTCACGGCTTCGACGCGATCGCGCGCGACCGAGCGGTCTCGGCCAAGCTCGCCACGGCGGTCGACATCTACCCGGTCCCGCCGGTGCTGGCACACCGTATCTGAGCTCCCCCATGGCCACTCGGCTTTCGCGGCAAACCGCCTCGTCGCGCCGGTCTGCCGATACAGTGAGCGGATGAGCCGAAAGCCTGTGCGCGCCACGCTCCTCCTCCGCATGACGACGCTCGGCGCGGCAGCCGCACTCGGCCTGGTCGCGTGCTCGCCAGCGGAGACGGCTTCGGGTGCGGGATCGTCGACGGCATCGGTCACGGGGCAGCCGACATCGGTGCCCGCCGACGCCGCGGCGGCGTTTCAGAAGGCGATCGACGACACGCGGGCCGCCGGCGACTTCCCCGGGGTCATCGCCCGGGTCATCTCGCCGGCCGGAACCTGGACGGGAACATCCGGTGTGCGGGCGGCAGGCGGGGACGAACCCATCGAGTCCGGAGACCACACGCGTATCGGTTCTCTCACCAAGACGATGACCGCGACACTCCTGTTGCAACTCGTGCAGGAGGGTCGGGTCTCCCTCGACGATCCGATCGACAAGTACGTCGCGGGCGCACCCAACGGCTCCGCGACGTTACGGCAGGTCGCCGACATGACCAGCGGCATCCCGTCGTACACCGCGTCCGAGGCCTTCGACCGGAAGTTCTTCGCCGACCCCGAAACCGTCTGGACGCCCGCCGAACTGGTCGACACCGCGAAGGCGCTGCCGCCGAGCTTCCCACCGGGGCAGGGCTGGGAGTACTCCAACACCAACTACGTCCTGCTCGGACAAGTGATCGAGAAGGTGCTCGCGAAGCCCATCGGCGAGGTCTTCACCGACGGGATCTTCACACCCCTGGGGATGGACGAATCCTCCTGGCCCGGCGGGTCGGTCGAGATCCCCGATCCGCACCTGGACGGACTGACCGACCAGGGTCAGCCCGACGGGCAGACGGTGAACTCCACGCGCTGGAACCCCTCGTTCGCCTCCACCGCGGGCGCCGTCATCTCGACGATCGACGACCTGCAGACCTGGGGCGAGGCGCTGTTCACCGGACGCGGGGTGCTCGATCCGGCCACCCAGCAGCTGCGACGGGATTCGATCCTCACCTCGCCACCGCCCAACACCGCCACCTCGGGATACGGCATCGGAATCGGCAACCGCGACGGATGGTGGGGCCACGACGGCGATTTCCCCGGATACAACACCTCGCTGTTCCACGAGTACGACTCGGACACGACCATCATCATCGTGATCAACACCGACGACGCCGTCACCGTCGACGGCAAGTCCACGCCCCCGGTCTCCGCGGTGCAGTCCGCGCTCATCGCCGCACTGCCCTGAATCACCCCGTCCGGGCGTAAGGTCGGCGCATGGCCAGAACAGTCGCGAAAGCCGATGGTGTCGACCGTGCCGGACTGCTCGAGTTCATCCGGCCGCGTCACCACATGATCCTCAGCACCGTCCGATCCAATGGCAGTCCGCAGATGTCGCCGGTCACCGGCGGCGTCGACGAGCAGGGGCGGATCGTCATCTCGACCTACCCCGGACGCGCCAAGGCCGCGAACCTCCGCCGCACCCCCGTCGCCGGGGTCGTGGTCCTGTCCGACGAGTTCAACGGTGCCTGGGTCCAGGTCGACGGCGATGCCGAGGTCCTCGACATGCCCGAGGCCGAAGACGCGCTGGTCGACTATTTTCGCAGCATCTCCGGAGAACATCCGGACTGGGACGAATACCGCGCCGCCATGCGGACCCAGGGCAAGTCGCTGATCCGCATCACCCCGACCAGTTGGGGTCCGATCGCCACCGGCGGGTTCCCCGCCGACGTCGCGGCGCGGCTCGACGCACAGGATCGATGATCGACCCCCGCGGCGCGACGGGCCCGATCGGTTGACCACCGCCGCCGACATCGAGATCAGCGCGCTCACGAAAACCTATGGTGAGCATCGTGTTCTCGACGGCATCGACCTGCACGTACCCGCGGGAAGCGTGACCGCCCTGTTGGGGCCGAACGGGTCCGGCAAGACCACGACCGTCGGCATCGCGTCGACCCTGTTCCCCGCCGACTCGGGGACGGTGACCGTCGGCGGATACGACACGGTCGCACGGGCGCGCGAGGTCCGGGCGATCATCGGCGTCACCGGTCAGTCGGTCGCGGTCGACGAGTTGTTCAGCGGACGAGACAATCTCGTTCTCATGGCCGACCTGCGCCGGCTGGGCCGACGCGGTGGACGCGCACGTGCGCAGGAGTTGATCGAGCAGTTCGACCTCGTCGACGCCGCAGACCGGCCGGTGTCGACGTATTCGGGCGGAATGCGGCGCCGGCTCGACCTCGCGATGACGCTCGTGTCGATCCCGCGGGTCATCTTCCTCGACGAGCCGACCACGGGACTCGACCCCAGAAGCCGACGAATGCTGTGGGACACCATCTCTCGCCTGGCCGCCGACGGTGTCACCATCTTCCTCACCACCCAGTACCTCGAGGAGGCCGACCGGCTCGCCGACCGGATCGCCGTCCTGGACCATGGGCACATCGTGGCCGAGGGCACCGCCGCCGAGTTGAAGAGCCGGGTCCACGATTCCGAGGTGCGCCTGACCTTCCCCGACCGCGACTCGTTCGACGCGGCGGCCTCGCTCCTGCCGGATGCGCGTCCTGTTCTCGAAGCACGTCGCCTCGACATCGCGACCGACGACACCGTCGCCACTGTCCGGAACACGCTGAACCGACTCGACGCCGCCGGGATCCGGGTCGCCGACGTCGGAGTCCATGCCCCGACCCTCGACGACGTGTTCTTCGCCCTCACGGGCAACCCCTCTCCCGCGATCACCGACCCCGATGAGTTCGGCGGAACGTCATGACGGCCCTGGCGCACACGGTGTCGGACGCGCGGGTCATGGTCCGCCGCAACGTTCGGCGGCTCATCAAGTTCCCCGTCCTCACCGTGATGCTGGTCGGGATTCCGGTCGTCTTCCTGCTCCTGTTCGTCTATGTGTTCGGCGGTCAGCTCGGCGCCGGGATGACCACCCAGTCCGGCGACACCGGTCGGACCGCCTACCTCGACTACGTGGTGCCCGGGATCGTGCTGGTCACCGTCGCCTCGGCGGTCCAGGGCACCGCGATCGTCGTCGCGATGGACATGACATCGGGGATCATCAACCGCTTTCGCACCATGGACATCGCCCGCTCGGCGGTCCTCACCGGCCACGTGCTCGCCAGCCTTCTGCAGGCGCTGTTCAGCATCGTCGTGGTCCTGACCGTCGCCATCGCGATCGGTTTCCGTCCGTCGGCGGGACTGCTCGACTGGCTGGGCGCGCTCGGCGTGACCACCGTGTTCTCGATCGCGCTGATCTGGCTGTCGGTCTATCTCGGGCTGGCGGCCAAGAGCGTCGAGACCGCAAGCAACACACCGATGTTCCTCACGATCCTGCCGTTTCTCAGCACGGGGTTCGTGCCGGCCGAGTCCCTGCCCGCCGGACTTCGGCAGTTCGCCGAGTACCAGCCGTTCACCCCCGTCATCGAGGTGCTGCGCGGAACCCTCACCGACGCCCTGGTCCCGGTGGGGAGCGTTGCCGCGGCACTCGTGTGGAGCGTCGTCATCGGCGGGGCGTCGTATGCCCTCGCCCTCCGAACCTACGAGCGGCGGCGTGTTCCCGGATAAGGTCGTCGACGTGCCCGAGAAGGTCGACTTCAAGAAGACGCTCGACGCGTACAAGGCCCGCCGCGGCCGGATACGTGTTCTCGAAATACCCGTGATGCGCTACCTCATGATCGACGGGTCGGGCGACCCGAACACCACGCCGCAGTTCGCCGCGACGATCGAGACGCTGTACCCGGTCGCCTATGCGCTGAAGTTCGCGAGCAGCCGCGAACTCGGCCGCGACTACGTCGTGCCGCCGCTCGAGGGTCTCTGGTGGGCGGAGGACATGAGCGCGTTCACCGGGTCTCGCGACAAAGGCCGCTGGAATTGGACTCTCATGCTGATGGTCCCCGACTGGATCGACGCTGGCATGCTCGACGCCGCGGTCGTGCAGGCGGGCACGAAGAAGTCGCCGCCGCGGCTCGACGACCTCCGCATCGCCTCCCTGGACGAGGGCCTGTGCGTACAGACGCTTCACCACGGTTCCTTCGACGACGAGGGCCCGGTGCTGGCCGAGATGCACGATCGATTCATCCCGGACAGCGGCCTGCGTATGCGCGGCCGGCACCACGAGATCTACTTCAGCGACTTCCGTCGGGTCGCGCCGGACAAGCTCCGCACCCTCCTGCGTCAACCGGTCGGATCCGCGACGACCACCGGGACGGTGTAACGAAAGACGCCACATGGCACGCACTTCCGCTACGAATCCGCAGTCTGTGCCCCGGCCGGTGTCCAACCGAGCGCAGGCCCGAGCCGTTCGGCGAGATCACCCACGATATGCAGATAGTCCGGTTCGTCGAAGGAGAACGGCAACGCGAAGGCCACCTCGGTGGCGCGCTGGAATCCCGCGTGCTCGTAGAGCGTTTCGGCGAGTTCGGCGGACGGACCGACGTAGTCGGGCGAGAACAGCAGGCCGCGGGGCCCCTGCGGGGTGCGCGTGCGTTCCGATCGGCTCTCGGCGTACGCCCGGTACTTCCGTACCTGATCCGGGGTCGCCGAGTCGGTGGGGATCACCACCAGCCCCTGAGACACCCGCGCTCGGTCGGGATCGACGTGACTGGCGCGGTAGGCGTCGATGTGTTCGGCCTGGACGGTCGCGAAGTCCCGCGACCGCGTCCCCTCGACGGTCACCACCGACGAGGTCAGGTAGTTGATCCCCTGCCGACCCGCCCAGACCGCGGAGCTCAGCCCGCCTCCGTACCAGACCCGGTCGGCCAGTCCGGGCGAATGCGGCTGTACACGGCGGGAGAACGTCTCGATCCCGACGGTCCCCTCGAAGTCGCTGACCGGCTCACCGCGCAGGTTGTCCAGGAGCCGCGCCACCCGATCCTTCGAGAAGTTCTCCAGCGCATGTGTTTCGGGGTACAGGGCGGTCTTGACGTCGTCGTAGCGCATCGGTACGCCCACGGAGACACCCGGATTGAGCCGGCCCGCGCTGAGGATGTCGACGGTCGCCAGGTCCTCGGCCAGCCGAAGCGGGTTCTCCAGGCCGAGCGGGATCACCGCTGTGCCCAGCTCGATGCGGCTGGTACGCACCGCGGCAGCGGCCAGCACGGCCACCGGCGAGGAGATGCCGTACTGGAGATGGCGGTTGCGCACCCACACGCTGTCGAAGCCGAGTTCCTCGGCCAGCTCGATCATCCGCAGGGTTTCGAGATGGCCGGGGCGGGGATCGTCGCCGTCGAAGCGGCCGATGGTCAGGAATCCGAGCTTTCGGAGGGGTTCACCGCGTCGTGGCATGCCGTCGATTCTCACACCGCGGGCGGCCGGACGACGCCGGAAAATCAGTGTGGGCCGAAGTCCGGCGGGGCCGGTGTCCCCCGGCTCGCGTCTATAGTCGGGACACACCGACCCCGACCGAACGGATCGCCATGTCCACCACAGTCGCGGAGAGAATCGTCGAGGAACTCGAACGTGCCGGAGTCCGGCGCGTCCACGGGCTTCCCGGTGATTCGCTCAACGGTTTCACCGATGCCCTGCGCAGAAACGACGCCATCTCGTGGCGGCACGTCCGGCACGAGGAGTCGGCAGCGTTCGCCGCATCCGCCGAAGCCGCTCTCACCGGCGAGCTCGCGGTGTGTGTCGGAAGTTGCGGCCCCGGAAACCTGCACCTGATCAACGGCCTGTTCGACGCCCACCGCAGCCGTGTCCCCGTCCTCGCGATCGCCGCGCACATCCCGGCCACCGAGATCGGCACCGGCTACTTCCAGGAGACGCACCCCGAGCAGCTGTTCCGGGAATGCAGCGCCTACTGCGAAATGGTCAGCACCCCCGACCAGATGCCGCGCCTGCTCGACATCGCGCTGCGCACCGCCGTCGAGAAGCGGGACGTCGCGGTGCTCGTCATCCCGGGTGAGACGTTTCTCGCGCCCTGCCCCAAGCGACGAGCCGGCGCCCCCATCCGGCACATCCCACGCGTCACCCGTCCCACCGATGCCGAGATCGCCCGTGCCGCAGACACTCTCAACGCCGCCGAGCGTGTGACCATACTCGCCGGCGCGGGCGTGCAGGGCTCGCATGACGAGGTCGTCGAGCTCGCGCGGGTGCTGCAGGCACCCGTCGTCCACGCCCTGCGTGGCAAGGAGTTCATCGAATACGACAACCCCTATGACGTGGGAATGACCGGCCTTCTGGGCTTCTCATCCGGGTATCGCGCAATCGAGAAATGCGACACCCTGCTCATGCTCGGCACCGACTTCCCCTACGAGCAGTTCTATCCGTCGAAGGCGACCATCATCCAGGTCGACATCCGCGGTGAACAGATCGGTCGACGCTGTCCCGTCGACCTGCCTCTCGTCGGCGATGTCGGCGACACCGTCCGGGCCCTGCTGCCGTCGATCACCGCAGGCCGCGACAGCGAGCACCTGTCGACCTCGCTGGCCCACTACGCCACGGCGCGACGCCGCCTCGACGATCTCGCCGACAACGACCGCAACCGGGCACCGATCCACCCGCAGTACCTCACCCGCCTGATCAGCGAGAAGGCCAGTGCCGACGCGGTGTTCATCCCCGACGTCGGCTCACCGGTGGTGTGGGCGGCGCGTTATCTCGAGATGAACGGCACCCGGCGACTGATCGGTTCGTTCACCCACGGCTCGATGGCCAACGCCGTGTCCCAGGCGATCGGCGCACAGACCGCCTTCCCCGACCGCCAGATCATCGCGCTGGCCGGCGACGGCGGGCTCGCGATGTTGCTCGGCGAGCTGCTCACCATCACGCAGAACAAGCTGCCGGTGAAGATCGTCGTCTTCGACAACGCGTCCCTGAACTTCGTCGAGGTCGAGATGAAGGCTGCCGGATTCGTGAACTACGCAACCGATCTCGACAACCCGGACTTCGCCGCGCTCGCGGAGTCGCTCGGCATCCGGGGCCGGCGCGTCGAGCAGCCCGACGACCTCGCCGGCGCGGTCGACGACTTTCTCGCCCACGACGGTCCGGCGCTGCTCGACGTCGTCACCGCCCGGCAGGAGCTGTCCATCCCGCCGGCGATCACCGCTGCCCAGGCCAAGGGTTTCACCCTCTACGCCCTGCGCACCGTGTTGTCCGGGCGCGGCGACGAACTCATCGACCTCGCCGAGACCAACCTGTTCCGGCGTCTGTTCGACTAGCGGCTCGGGCCGGCGGCTGTCGACAGACCTGCGATCGCCTCGGTCACGTGAGCCGGCCAGGCCGAGGTGTCGACGCGGTGAACGGCGGAGTCCCCGGCATAGGCGCTGGATATGACAACGTCCGGGGCCACGGTGGCCAACAGTTCCAGGCTCGCGGCGAGCTGATCCGCGTCGCTCATGCCGGGGAGGTAACCGGCGGTCCACCGCCCCGAGGCGCTGAGATAGAGGGTGTCCCCGGTGAACAGATAGCGGTCACCGTCGGCGCCGTGCACCAGGTAGCTCGTGCTGCCCGGAGTGTGACCCGGCGACGGGATCACCTCGACCCCGTTGTCGTCGACGTGCCGGTCCGCGAGAGCGACACCGATCCGCGCGTGACCGCTGATCCGATCCGCTTCGGTGGCCGGCGCGTGCAGGTTCGCACCGAAGCGTGCCTGGATCGTGGCGAGCATGGGTCCGGCCTCGTCCTGGTGGGACAGGTACTGCTCATCGATCCCCCCGAGCCGGGCGAAGCTGTCGAACTCGGAATCGGAGGCGACCGAGTAGAAGATCACGTTCCGGCTCGAGGTCCACAAGTAGGCGTGCGTGGTGAGTCCGGGGAACGGGTTGTCGGAGCTGGTCTCCCACAAGTCGGTGAGAACGCGGCGCATCGGTGTCTCCTTCGGTTGTGCGGAATGTCCACTCCACGCTGCAACTTCAGGTTGGCTTGAAGTCAACGTCCATGAGTGCCAGGTGCGCGACAGTCGGCACGGGTGATACACATTAGGGAATCCGTCTCACGTCTGGAGTTCCTGTGTCCCTCTCGCCGCCACCCGACGCTCCGGCCTTTCCCGCGGCGGTCGCCTATGAGTCCGCGATGTCGAACCGCCGTCTGCGACGTGTCCGTACCCTGGTCCGGCGAGCGACCCGCAAGGATCTCTTCCCGGACCCGGAGCACCTGCGCATCTTCGCCGAGGACATGTTCCGCACCGACCCGGTCGCCGAACGTTTCGTCGACGAGGTGTACGGCACGCTGGGCGGTGAGACCGCGCGGGCGCTCCTCGATCAGGCACTCACCGACGGTCTCGACAGCATCAGCGATCCCCCACCTGCTCTGGTCGACCTGTTCGAGGAGTTCGAGACCGTCCCGGACTGGGTCGACACCGAGCTGATCGCGGAGGGCGAGGCCATCTGGCGCCGGTGGGGCACCGGCCTGTTCAGTGTCGCCGGCGGAATCACCCTGGAGATGTACACCGAGGCCGCTGTCGCGAAACCGCTCTCACTGGCCGGCGGTTATGCAGGCGACAACGCGCTGCGCCGGTTCCTGGAGACCTCGCGCTTCTGGATCGACGTCTCACAGCCCGGGGCGCTGCTCACACCGGGGTCGCAGGGTCGTGCGACGGCGATGCGCGTTCGGGTCATGCACGTATGGGTTCGTCGCACCGTCGCCGAGCATCCGGAATGGGATCGGCAACGCTGGGGGGATCCGATCAGTCAGTCGTATCAACTCCTGACTCTGCTGGGCGGCAGCGTGGTGCCGGCGATGGCGCTGTGGCTCACCGGAGTACAGACGACACCCCGCGAGATCCGCGTCCTGCTCCACTACCAGCGTTACCTCGGCCACCTGCTCGGTGTGCGCACGCAGTGGTACCCCGAGACGATCGCCGACTCCTTACGGCTGCTGGCCTTCGTCACCTCCACCCGCACGTACGACGCCGGGGACGATGGTGCCGAGCTCATCGAGTCGTTTCCGGCGGCGTTCGCGAAGAGCGGCTCGACCGGACTGCAGCGACTGCGCGGCAGATACAACGCGGCCATGTACGCGGCATATTCGAGCATCTACATGCTGCCCATGACACGGGTGCGCTACCGGATGCCGAGCCCGGTTCCGGGGATACTCGTCATCGCACTCCGTCTCCCCGCCGTGATCGCCATCGAGACCGCCCGTCGGATCTCACCCGGATTCCGCCGTCTGCACGAGCGGTGGATGTGCCGCCACCGGGAGAACTGGCACGACTGGCAGACCTCGGGGCGGCCGGCGGAGTACGCCCACGGCAAGGGGCTCCGACGCTGACGCGCGACGGCCGCAAACTTACTCCGGAGTTGGACTCGGATCGGTACACCGTTAGCGTGTTCGGGGTGACGCACACTCCGACGACCACCGCCACGACCGCCGATGATCCCGCCGGGATCGAATCCCGAGTCGGGCACTACTACGTCCTCGACGGCTCGTATCAGGTCGGACGCGAGAAGGTGCGCGAGTACGCCCGCGCGGTCCAGGACTACCACGGCGCGCACTGGGAACCCGAAGCCGCAGCCGCACTGGGCTATTCAGGACTCGTCACGCCGCTCACCTTCACCTCGATCCCGGCGATGGCGGCCAACCGGGAACTCTTCGAGAAGGTCATCGTCGGATATGACACCTACGTGCAGACCGAGCAGGTCTTCGAACAGCACCGGCCGATCGTCGCCGGAGACGAACTGACCACCGACGTCGAGCTGAGCAGCGTTCGTCGGATCGCGGGCAAAGACCTGATCACCGTGACCAACACCATGACCGACGCCGCGGGCGAACGAGTGCACACCATGCACACCACGGTCGTCGGCGTGACCGCGGACGAGGTCGATCCCGAACTGAGCAGTGCGGTTCGCAAGGTGATGATGCACGACGTCAACATCTTCAGCCACGACGAGGCTGCCCAACGCTACGTGAAATCGGTTCGTCCCGAGCGCGATGTCCCGGCCGCCGATGACACGGGTCGCACCTCCGGGGCCCGGAGCTTCGACGACCTGAGCGTCGGCGACGAGCTGCCGCCGCACACCATCCGACTGTCCCGCGGCGACCTGGTCAACTACGGCGGTGTCGCCGGCGACGCCAATCCGATCCACTGGGACGAGACGAGTGCGAAGCTCGCGGGCCTCCCCGATGTGATCGCCCACGGGATGCTGACCATGGGCCTCGGGGCGGCGTACGTGTCCTCGTGGTCGGGCGATCCGGGTGCCGTGACCCGTTACGCGGTGCGCCTGTCCCAGCCCGCCGTCGTGTCCCGCGCCGAGGGCGGGGAGATCGAGTACAGCGGGCGGATCAAGTCGCTCGATCCGGCGACCCGAACGGGCGTCGTCATCGTGGTGGCGAAGTCGGGTGGCCGCAAGATCTTCGGTCTCGCCACCCTGAACATCCGCTTCAAGTGACCGTCGGGGTCAGTACTCCCCTTTGATGACGAAGTAGGACCCGCGGATGACGCCGGCGAGTTTCGATTTCTGGCGGGCGAACTTGAACTTCGCCTCCAACTCGGCCGGGACGTCCATACCCTCGGACAGCTTGAACCCGACAGCACGTTTCCCGGCGGGGTCGATGCTGTACATGACGTTGACGGCCAGGCCCGACTCGTAGAACACGTACGACATGTGGAGTCTGCCGTCGTCCGGGCCCACCTCGAAGTCGCTGACCTCGAGAGCCGGCGACGCGATGGTGATGTCGCGCTCGTTCGCCAGGATCGTGGTCACCCGGTCGAGGATGTCGGGTGCTTCCGATGCCGGGACGACGACGAAATCGTGCCCGTACTTCGTCTTGTAGTACCGGGCCTCGTTGGCCCGGAGGCCGGCCAACGCCTCGGCGACCGGTGAACTGTCGAGTCCCGTGGTGGAGACATCCTTGAAATCGACGACGTTCCCCATGACGCTCCTTCCGCCTCACTGCCTGAGACAGCGTAAAGCCCCCGGCCGCGGCCGGGGGCTCCAACGGTGAAGCGCGCCCCTCACTCGAGCACGAACACCGGGATCTGCCGATCGGTCTTCGTCTGATACTCCGCATACGGCGGGAAAGCGGCGACGGCGAGCTCCCACCAGTGGTCGCGCTCCTCGCCATCGCTCAGCTCGCGAGCGGTCAGTTCTTTGACCTCGGCGCCGTCCTGCGCGGTCACCTGCGGGTTCGCCTTCACGTTGTGGTACCACGCCGGATGCTCCGGTGCGCCACCCTTCGAGGCCACCATGAGGTACTTGCCGTTCTCCTCGACCCGCATCAGCGGCACGAAGCGCTTCTTGCCCGACTTCGCGCCGGTGGTGGTGAACAGCACGATCGGACGGTCCATCACGGTCACACCGTCGGTGGTGCCCTGCTCGAGGATTTTCTCGGTCTGCTCGCGGACCCAGCCTTCAGGACTCAACTCTGCGTTAGCACTCATGGTGGGCGGAACACGACGGCCCAGCCGAATATTCCCAGATACTCCCGGAGCTGTCTCCACCGAAGGGCGCGACTCTGGCGCTACTGTGACCGCACCCCGACCCCGACCGTGAGACCCCGCGATGCCCCCAGCACACAGTGTTCTCGTGCCGACGCCTGTCGGCACCCTGGCCGTCGACAGCGACGGCTCGGCCATCGTGCGCGTGGCCTGGCGAGCGGACATCGAGGCACCGGCCGGCATCGACTCCGTCGATCCCGTTCTCCCCGAAGCCGTCCGGCAACTCCGCGCCTATTTTGCCGGCGAGCTCACCCAATTCGACCTCCCGGTCGACCTCGGCGGGATGTCGGATGCCGCCCGTGCGGTTCTGACCACGCTGCGCCGGGAGGTCGGCCATGGCGACACCGTCACCTACGGAGAACTCGCCGCGATGACAGTCACCCGGGTCTCCGCGCGCGGCGTCGGGACCATCATGGGCATCAATCCCGTGCCGCTGCTGATCCCCTGCCACCGCGTCGTCGCCGGTGACGGTCTCGGCGGCTACTCGGGAGGCGTGACCGGCCAGGGACTGTCGACCAAGCGCTGGTTGCTCGAGTTCGAAGGCGCCCTCCCGCCGACGCTGTTCTGACGGCCGCCCGACAGGCGACCACGCGCGACCGCCCCTCTGCCCCCTGAGGAGCGCCCGGAGCTTGCGGAGGGCGCCTGCCCTGCCCCCTGAGGAGCGCCCGGAGCTTGCGGAGGGCGCCTGCCCTGCCCCCTGAGGAGCGCCCGGAGCTTGCGGAGGGCGCGTCACGAAGGGTCCGGGCAACCGAGAGTGGAAAGCCCTTCACTCCACCGCGGCCAGGTGCTCACCGACCAACGCCTGGAGTCGCGACGCGTCGGAGCCGAGCCACATCGACAGGTGGGTGCCTTCGTCGATCGCCTCGAGGCGAGCATCGACCAGGGTGTCCACGGCATGGACACTCTGGTCGAAGGGGACGTCGGCGTCGGTGCGCGCGTGGATCGCCAGCACCGGCGCGGTGATGGCCGCGAGTGGTAGGTCGAGCTCGCGAAACTGGTCGAAGTCGTTGTCGAAACCTGCTTTTCGGCCCCCCGACACGGTGGCGAACAAATCGGTCGCCAGCGCGCGCTGGTCGTCGTCGGCGACGATGCGCGCCGTGAGCTCCCGGATCTGGGCGCGCGACAGATCGCCCTCCCCCGACAGCAGAGTCGAGATGGCCGTGGACGGGGCCTTGGCGGCGAGCGTCGTCGCGAGCCACTGGCCGAAGCGGCTGAACAGAAGCCTCTCCTCGGATAGTTCGAGTCGGCCGCGCAGACTGCTCCGCGGGTCGAACCGCGTGCTGACCGCGGCGACCGCGACCATCGATGCGACGCGGTCCGGCACCGCAGCGGCGAGCGAGTAGGCGGCGGGTCCGCCCCCGGACCAACACATCAGTGCACACCGCTCGATCTCCAGCGCATCCAACACGGCCACGGCCAGCTCCGCCTGCGCCGCCGGAGCACTCGTCTCGTGCGTGAGCGGCGTGCCCAGGTACCCCGGCCGCGAGATCGCGATGACCCGATGCGACCCGGCGAGAAAGCGCGTCATCAGGACGCCCTGGTCGTAACCGCCCGGCGACCCGTGCAGAAAGAGCACGGGCGGGCCCGACCCGACATCGACGGATTCGACCGGTCCCAACGGTGTATCGACAAGGTGCGGTCCGGACGCGTGGGCGCCCGAGTCTGCCAGTCCCATCAACATGCCTCCACCGCCGACGACAGGTGGTGCGACGGTAACGCCGGATCCGGGCTCTCGCGGCGAAAGCGCACGAACCCGAACAAAGAGATGACGCTCGCCCCCAACAGCGAAGCCCCTGTCGCGCCCCGGGGGCAGGGCAGACCCACTTTCGGGGGTAGCGAAGGGTCACGGCGACCGCGCACGATGGCACCGATTACGTCTCGTACCCGACGATTCGGAGGTTCAGCATGTCTCCCGACAACGCTCTGCCGGCCAACGACACCCCGCTGAGCCCGCTGTCGTTTCTCGAGCGCTCCGCGCGAGTGTTCCCGGACCGCCTCGCGGTGATCCACGGCGACCGGCAGCTCACCTACCGCGAGTTCGGGCACCGCGTGGAACAGTTCGCACGAGCCATCCGGACTCGCATCCGGCCAGGTGACCGGGTGGCGTTCCTGTCACCGAACACGCCGGAGTTGCTGTTCGCCCACTACGCGGTGCCGTTGGCCGGCGGTGTCCTGGTCGCACTGAACTCTCGACTGGCCGGGAGGGAACTCGAGTACATACTGGACCACTCCGGGGCCGTCCTGTTGTTCGTCGATGCCGAGTTGTCCTCGGTGGTAGACGGTTTCGGGGGTTCGGTGGCGTCCCTCGACAGCGTCGTGCGAGTCGTCGATCCGACCGTTCCCGACGATCACGCCGGCACCCGCGGCACCGAGGACTTCGCGGACTTCCTCTCCGCCGCGGCCGACGACACCGCCCCCATCCACTGGGGAGTCGACGACGAGAACCAGCCGATCTCGATCAACTACACCTCGGGGACGACAGGTAACCCGAAGGGTGTTCTGTACTCCCACCGCGGCGCCTACCTCAACTCCCTCGGCGAGACTTTCCACAACGGGTTCGACGGCCACACCCGATACCTGTGGACGCTGCCGATGTTCCATTGCAACGGATGGTGCACCACGTGGGCGGTCACGCAGGCCGCGGGCACTCATGTGTGTCTCCGCGCTGTGCGGGGTGCGGACATCTGGAAGGCGATCGACGACCTCGGCATCACACATCTGTGCGGTGCACCGGCGGTCTGCTCCACCATCGCCCAGGCGCCAGGGGCTCATCATGTCGACGAACTGCGCATCACCACCGCCGGAGCGCCGCCGTCTCCGACCGTGATCGGTCAGCTCGAAGCGCTCGGGTTCACCATCGTGCACGTCTACGGACTCACGGAGGTCTACGGCCCGTACACGATCTGCGAGCATCAGGATTCGTGGTCGGACCTGCCCGCAGACCAGCGGGCCGCGCTGCTCGCCCGCCAGGGCGTCGGCATGGTGCAGGCGGAGACCGCCAGGGTGGTCGACGAGGACATGGTCGATGTACCGGCGGACGGAAAGACCATGGGCGAGATCGTGCTTCGCGGGAACAATGTCATGATCGGGTACTTCCGCGACCCCGAGGCCACCGCAGCTGCCTTCGCGGGCGGGTGGTTTCACACCGGCGATCTCGGTGTGATGCATGCCGACGGATACATCCAGCTCAAGGATCGAGCCAAGGACATCGTCATCTCCGGGGGCGAGAACATCTCGACCGTCGAGATCGAGCAGGTTCTCGTCAGCCACGAGGAGGTGCTCGATGTGGCCGTCATCGGTGTCCCCGACGAGAAATGGGGTGAACGACCCAAGGCATTCGTGATCGTCGCGCCGTCGGCCACGGTGACCGCGGATGAACTGCGCGATCACGTACGCCGCCACCTCGCCCGGTTCAAGGTCCCCGATGACATCGTGTTCATCGATGAGCTCCCACGCACGTCGACCGGCAAGATCGTGAAATACGCTCTGCGAGAGCAGATCTGATCCGTTCGTGGACACTCTGCTACGCTGACCCCATCGGATGTGACGGGGGACACTCGACTATTGCAGCCGAGAAGTAGGAGACGAACAGTCGTGAACGACGCCCTGCGGCCCTCCGACCAGGACGCCATCCATGCCGAGTTGCGCGACCTCGGTCGCCGGACCGCTTTCCCGGTCCTGTTCGGCGGCATGGTTCACCGGGGCGATCTGAAGCTGTCCGGACTGGTCGGCACCCGCAGCCAGATCTTGCGCGGGTTGGTCATCCACGCCGAGTGCGGCGCGGGCGGGCGGGCGATCGCCGAACAGCGTCCGGTCGGTGTCCGAAACTACGCGCACTCACGAACGATCACACACGAGTACGACCATCACGTCGGCACGGAGGGTATCCAGACCCTACTCGCGGTGCCCGTCGTCGTCCGGCGAGAAACCCGCGGCGTGCTCTACGGCGGGCTCCGCCTGGACTCCGATCTGGGCGATCGAGCGGTCGAACCCGTCGTCGCCGGGGCGACCGCGCTCGCGCGCGAGTTCGCGATGCGCGACGAGGTCGACCGCCGTGTTCGGATCCTGTCGGCAACACCACGGACAACCGGCAACGATCCGACACGTGAGCTGCGGGTGTCCGAGGCGATCACCGAGAGTTACCTGGCGCTCCGCGACATCGCCGATCGCCTGGGTGACGATTCACTCAGCGCGGAGATCCACGCCGTCGAGGATCGGCTCCGCCGCCTGGCCGATCCGGATCCGGCACCGACGGTCCGGTTGTCCCGGCGTGAATCCGACGTACTCGCTCACGCCTCGCTCGGTTGCCGCAACGCGGAGATCGCCGAGCGGATGTCGCTGAGCCCGGAGACCGTGAAGTCCTACATGCGCAACCTCATGGCCAAACTCGAGGTGCACAGTCGTCATGAAGCCGTGGTGCAGGCCCGCAGGCTCGGCCTACTCCCGTAGGCCGCCCCGGGTCTCGGACGGCCCCTCGACCACCGATGGCACCGGCACGGTGTGCCGGTGCCATCGAGTCGTCCTTGCGACGCCTACTTCTGGGTGTCGAGGAAGTCGCCGGCGGAGCTGAGTGCGCCACCGGCCAACAGCATCCCCTCGGCGGTCAGCATGCCGAGTCCGACGGTGTTCAGATCCTGCAGCACATACTGATTGAGCCACTTCTTGCTCATCTTCAGGGCGAACGTGTCGTAGGACTTGAGTTTCGCCACCAGGGCGTCCACCTCGGCGTCGAGCGACTCCGCCGGTACCGACTTGTTGATCAGGCCGATCTCGACGGCCTCGTCGGCAGTTGCCACCCGGTCGGTGAGCAGGAACTCACGTGCCCGAGTCAGTCCGATTCGTGCCGGCCACAGCAGCGCGCCACCGTCGCCGGGCGGGACCGCGAAGCCGGAGAGGTGCGGATCGCTGAACGTCGCATCGTCGGCGGCATAGACGAAGTCGCAGGCCAAGGCGAGGGATGCACCCAGGCTGTGCGCGCCCGGCGCCCAGACCTTCGCCACCATCGGCTTCTCACAGGAGATCGAGTCACGAATGATCGCCTCACCCTCCTTGTACATGGTGAGCATCGCGTCTCGGGCTCCCGCCGCGACGATGTAGTCGGGGTCGTACTTGTCCGGGCTGAAGAAGGTGTGGTCTTTGCCCGTCACCACCACGACCTGGGCGTCGGACTCGTGCGCTGCGCGAAACACCCGGGACAGCCCGTTGTGTGTCGCCGCATCGAGTCGTCCTATCTCGATCGTGAAGACACCGTCTTCGATCCGAACGTCGATATCGCCGAACTCTGACATGGGCGGAACCTCTTTCTCTCGGCGGTGAGTTGTTCAGATCACATGCAACGGACGCCGATGCGCTCGGCGCTACCCCCGAAGTGGGGTGGACCACCCGGCGCGCCTGGCTCGGGGTCTCAAATCGTCTCATTTGTTTCGCGACGAGGCTTCTTATTTTGCGACAGCACGACCGACCAATGACTTGCAGTAAGCGACAAGCAGTCTCGAATCTCGGCGTGTCGCGAAATCGTGGCGAAACACTTTTGAGATACGCTGCCACGGTGACAGCAGATCCAACACAACCGTCGGGAATGGCCCTCGGTTACGCCCGCGAAACGGTCGGCACCCATCCACTCGCGCCGCAGATCGATGCCTTGACCGAGGCGGGTGTCGATCCCGCACGCATCTACACCGACGCAACAGACCGGTCCATCCCCGCCGGCCACCGCCCAGGCATCGCCGCGCTCCTCGACTACGCGCGTGCGGGAGACGTCACCGTGGTGGTCGGTATCGATCGCCTCGGCCGCACCGTGCCCGAGATCATGGAGATCGCGAACCAGATGACCGGACGCCGCATCGGACTGCGCTCGTTACGCGAGGGCATCGACACCGCCGACCCGGCCGGAGCGATGATCGTCGGGGTCTTGGCGTCGCTGGCCGAACTCGAGGACACGCGCACACCGACCGACCGCTCGACACCGAGAACGCTGCGCGGATCGACCTCGACCATCGGTCGACCACGAGCGCTCGACGCCGAGCAGGTGGCCCGAGCCGAGCAGATGCGCGCACGAGGTGTCGCCGTACCGAAGATCGCGCAGGAACTCGGTGTCAGTCGGGCGACCCTGTACCGCACGCTGGCCGAAAGGCGTTCGGTCCGTTGAAAACTCCCGACCCCGATCTTCCCGAGCTCGACATCGTCACCGAGCACGGCGTCGTCACGCGACTGCCGACATCGTTCCCGATCTTCGACGCCGAACTCGACGAACACCTCGACCCGGATCTGTTCCAGCAGGGTTTCCTCGACGCCGCCGCCGATCTCGACGCCCTGCCGGCGCCGTGGGCTCGACAACTCGCGTCGTCGACGCTCGCCTGTCCACCCCACCCCGATGACGAGGAACCCAGTTACACCCGCGGTTATCGCGCCGCACTGTACGGACACCTGCGGCACGCGGGAAAGTGAGGGCGGCAAAGGATTCGGCGGGAGCACCGCCCGGAAGGTCGGACTTGCCGCAATCGAACTGCCGCCCGGACAACGCATCTCGCCACGGTGACGTCCCGGTCGATGATGAATCGTGATCAGCTGGTGACGTCAACGCCTTCGAGATCTCGCAGTCGGTGCGACCATGGACCGAGTCGGGGTGTGGGTTCGTCGACGCGAGCCCGGGCGCAGGACCCACGGGGCGGCGCCGCATCTCGGGGCGGTTCAAGCCGGCGGGCCGCACATTCGGACACTTCTAGGTGGTCGCGCCGTGAACCAGACGACGAACATCGACGGGCGAGCGCTGGGTGAGAACGACCTCGGTGCACGCGAACTCGAAGCATTGCGAACGGAATTGGACGGGATCGACGATCGACTGCTCGACACCGTTCGTGCCCGGATCGAGGTGTGCACCCGCATCGCGCGACTCAAACGCCGGCATGCCATCGCGGTGATGCAGCCGGGTCGTGTCGGGGTCGTGCACGAACACGCCCACCGGTTCGCCGTCGAACACGACCTCTCCCCCGACTTCCTGCACGCCCTCTACGACCTGTTGATCGCCGAGACATGCCGCGTCGAGGACCTGATCGTGGCAACCGATCCGCGGCGGGCGATCAGCGATCCGGTGCCCGACGCAGAGCCGGATCGTCACCCTGTCCGGCGCGCGGCCGCCGGGTCGAGCACGGACTGAGGTGGCCGCGGTGCGCACCCTGCTGATCGACAACTACGACTCGTTCACCTACAACCTGTTCGCACTGCTGACCGACGTCAACGGCCGGGAGCCGGTTGTCGTCGCCAACGACGTGCCGTGGGCGTCGGTGGATCTGACGGCTTTCGACAATGTGGTGGTCTCCCCCGGCCCGGGCCGACCGGACTATGTCCGCGACTTCGGGATCAGCGCGCGGGCTCTGACCGACAGTGGGCTACCCGCGCTCGGGGTGTGTCTGGGGCACCAAGGTCTGTGCCACGTGTTCGGCAGTCCGGTGGTGGCGGCCCCGGAGCCGCGGCACGGGCGGGTCAGCGCCGTGCACCACGACGGCCGGGGCCTCTTCGCGGGGCTGCCGTCCCCGTTCCACGCGGTGCGATACCACTCACTGGCCGTGATGGACGTCCCCGACGACTTGGAGGAGCAGGCCTGGTCCGACGACGGCGTCCTGATGGCGGTGCGCCACCGGGATCTGCCGTTGTGGGGGGTGCAGTTCCATCCGGAGTCGATCTGCAGCGAATACGGCCGGGAACTGCTGGCGAACTTCGCCGCGGCAACCCCGGTGCGGGCGCACCGGCGGGGACGGGCAGCATCGAGGACGTCGCCGGCGACGACAAGCGTTTCGGCAGAACGCATGCCGGGACACCGCTACCGCGTGCGGTCGGTGCGGGTCGACCGGGCGGTGGACGCGCAAGCGGTGTACGAGAGGTTGTTCGCCGACGGTCCGAACAGTTACTGGCTCGACGGTTCGGCGTCCGACGACGAGGACGGCAGGTTCTCGGTCATGGGCGACTGCTCGGGCCCGCTCGCCGAGTACGTGACCTACCGCGTGCCGGAAATGACCGTACGAGTGGAACATTCGGATGGCTCCGGCGAGGTGGTCCGCAGCACATTCTTCGACTATCTCGGCGCGCGACTGCGGGAACGCTCGGTGGCACCGCGGTCGGACCTGCCGGGCGGGTTCGGTCTCGGCTACGTCGGCTATCTCGGTTACGAGCTCAAGGCGGACACCGGTGGACAGTTGGCGCACGCATCCGAGCAGGCCGACGCGGCACTGGTCTTCGCCGACCGCGCGGTCGTGATCGACCACGGGCGCGACTGCGCGTACGTTCTCGCACTGGAACCGCTCGACCGCTCGGAAACCGGCACGTCAGACCCCGATACCGCGGCATGGTTGCATGCGACGGCGTCGACCATCCGGGAGTCACCGGTGCCACTCGCCGACCCGGCGTCGACCCCGCCGCTGGTCCCGGTGGCGCAGGAGGCGCCGATCGTGTTCCGGCACGACCATCAGACGTATCTGGGACTCGTCGAGGACTGTCTGGCGGAGATCCGGTCCGGGGAGTCCTACGAGGTGTGCCTGACCAACTCGGCGACGGTGCATCGCAGGCTCGACCCCGTGTCCGGGTATTCGTGTCTGCGCGAGATCAGCCCGATGCCCTATAGTGCGCTGCTGCAGTTCTCGGGGTTGTCGGTGCTCAGCGCGTCCCCCGAACGGTTCCTGAAGGTGGCCGCGGACCGCACGGTGGAATCGAAACCGATCAAGGGCACCCGGCCCCGGTCGGCGGATCCCGTGGAGGACGAGCACTTGCGGTGCGATCTGCGAACGAGCGAGAAGGACCGGTCGGAGAACCTGATGATCGTCGACCTCGTCCGCAACGACCTGTCGCGGGTCTGCGAGTCGGGCTCGGTGCATGTGCCGTCCCTGTTCGACATCGAGACCTTCGCGCCGGTCCATCAGATGGTGTCGACGGTGCGCGGGACGTTGCGCGAGGGGTTGTCGGCGGTCGACTGCGTGCGGGCGGCGTTCCCCGGCGGTTCGATGACCGGCGCGCCGAAGATCCGCACGATGGAGATCATCGACAAACTCGAGGCGGGTCCGCGTGGTGTCTACTCGGGCGCCATCGGCTACTTCTCGCTGACGGGTACCGCCGACCTGTCGATCGTGATCCGCACGATGGTCGCGACCGAGTCGGAGGTGACGTTCGGGGTCGGCGGGGCCATCGTCGCGCTGTCGGATCCGGACGAGGAATACGAGGAGACGATGGTCAAGGCCCTGACCATGCGTCGCTGCCTGTCCGTCGCCGCCGAGAGCAGTCCGTGACCGCGTCGACCGCCCCCGGTGTGCGGTCGGTGGTCGTGGCCGGCGGAGCGGGGGCGGTGGGAACCATGTTGGCCGATCGGTGGCGCGGTGACGGCGACATGGTCCACGTCCTGGACGCCACCACAGGCGACGACATCCGGTCCCCGGCTCCGGAGGCGACCGCGCGGATGCGCGACGCCGATGTCCTGGTTCTCGCGGTACCGGAGGACGTGGCGCTCGCCGCGGTGGGAACGGTACGGTCCGTGCTGCGCCCGACGGCATTGCTGGTGGAGACGCTGTCGGTGAAGACGCGGTTCTCGGCGGCGCTGGCCGACATCGACCCCGGCGGGCCGACCGTCGGGGTGAATCCGATGTTCGCGCCGTCCCTCGGTCTGCCCGGGCGGGTGGTCGCGGTCGTCGTCCATCACCACGGACCCGGCGCGGACCGTCTGCTCGACGACCTGGCCCGGTGGGGTGCCCGGACGGAGGTCACCACCGCGGAGCGACACGACCGACTGTGCGCGTCGATCCAGGCGCTCACCCATGCGACGATCCTGTCGTTCGGGACAGCGCTCGCCGACCTGGGAGTCGACGCCGACGACACCGCGCTGCTGGCCACTCCCCCGTTCACGGCCATGTCGGCGATGCTGGCCCGGATCACCGGCGGGACGCCGGAGGTGTACCGGGACATCCAGGAGTCGAATCCGTGTGCGCCGGCGGCTCGAGAGGCCTTGTCGCGGGCCGTCTCCCGGGTGTCGGCCGCCTGCGCCGACGGCACCGGCACAGGCACTCACGGCGACGCCGGCGAGTTCGCGGCACTGCTGGCCCGGGCCGGCGCCCCCCTGGGCACCCGCGCGAACGGATATGCCGCGCTGTGTGCCCGGTTGTTCGACGGACTGGTGCCGTGACCGGCGGACTGCCCGACCACGACGCCTCCGACCCGGTGGAGTCGGCGGTGATCCGCGGGCTCGTCCGCAGCTGGCCGCGGCGAGCGACGGTGCGGCGCACCGAGGCCGAACTCGACGGCCCGACGATGGACGATCTCTACGACGACACCCGATCCGACTTCCCCGAGACGATGCTCCCGTTCGCGGGGCATCCGAGCTGGGATCGTCTCGACGACGACGTCCGGTCGAGAGTTCTGGCCTGGAGTTGGATCGCGTACAACAAGACCGTCATCGACATCGAACAAGACGTGGTGACACCCGGTTTCGGACTGCTGTTCCGAGACGCGTTCGGCACCGGCTTCTCGGATGCTGGTCGAGCGGCCGTGGTGCAGTCGATGGTCGACGAGGAGTACCACACGCTGATGCACCTGAACGCGTCTACACTGACCCGGCGACGGCGCGGCTGGGCGCTGCCGGACGCCGCGCTGCCGGCGTCGACGACGGTGCGGCGGCATCGGGAAGCGCTCGCGCGGGCGGAGTCGACACGAGACGCCGCGCTGACGACTCTCGCGTTCGCGACGGTCGCCGAGACGTCCATCGGGGACTATCTGACCCTGATCGCCGACGACCGGTCGATGCAGCCGGTCCATCAGGCGACCGTCGCCCTGCACCGCCGTGACGAGCGCGCACACGGCTCGGTCGCCGGCGAGATGATCGCCCTGGTCCACGACCGCCTCGACCCCGACGACCGGATCGTCTTGGCGCGGGCCCTGCGTGACGGTGTCGACGCGTTCACGGCCACCGACGGGGCGGTGTGGTCGGCGATCGTCGGCATCGAGCGGATCCCGGGCGGCGATGCGATGCTCTGCGATGTCGCCGCGGACCCCGGTCGCCGGCGCATCCTGCAGGACTGCAGCGCGGTCGACCGCCTGCTCACCCGGTTCGGCGGGGACGGCTGACCCACCACCGGAACGACTGCCCACCTACGGAGGCGCCGCTACCGTTGGACCCGTGAACGTCCACAACAGTGCCCGGTTGGCGACGCCGGCAGATGCGCCGGTGATGGCCGACCTCCTCGATGCGTTCAATCGCGAGTACGACGAGCCGTCGCCCGGTCCGTCGGTGCTGGCTCGTCGACTCCGCGAGCTGCTCTCGGGCACCACGACTTTCGCCATCGTCGCCGGCGACCCGGTCATCTCGGTCGGGTTGGTCACCATCCGGACCAACGTGTGGGTCGACGGCGGCATCGCACTACTCGACGAGATGTACACGACCCCCGCCGAACGGAGCCGCGGACTCGGTGGCGCGGTCCTCACCGCGGCCGTCGCCGAGGCGGCACGGCGAGGCGCCGGCGAGTTCGAGATCGAGGTCGACGAACCCGACGTCGACGCGCATCGTTTCTATGGCAGGCACGGGTTCCCGGTCCGCGACCCCGCCACCGGCGACCGTGCTTTCGTGTTGCGCAAGGAGTTGACCGGCTCGTAAGTCCGATGGAAAGCCGCCCGTGCCAGTAAGGTACGGACGTGGTTCAGCTGACAGTGGGAAATCATCGCGACAACGCGACGACCGACGTCCTCCTCGCCGCCGAGAAGTTCAACCGCCACACCTTCTGGTGCGGCCAGAGCGGTTCCGGCAAGACCTACGCGCTCGGAGTGGTGCTCGAGCAACTGCTGCTGCGCACCCGGCTCCCGCTGCTGATCCTTGATCCGAACGCGGACTTCACTCGGTTGCCGGAAACACGTGGCACCACCGACCCGGCGACGGCCGATGCGATCGCGGCCACCGACATCCGGGTACTCCACTCCACGCGGCGCGACGGACAGCAACTGCGGGCGCGGTTCCTCTCGCTGCCGCTCACCGCGAAGGCTGCGGTGCTGCAACTGGATCCGATCGCCGACGCCGACGAGTACAACGTTCTGCTGCACGCCGACGCCACCCTCACCGAGACGTCGGATCAGACCACCTACCTCGACGCGCTTCGCAGTTCGGCGGATCCAGGACACCAGCGGTTGGCCAAGCGGATCGAGAATCTGCAGGTCCTCGACTGGGCGCTGTGGGCGCGGGGCGACGTCGCGGCCACCGACATCATCGACGACCGTCCGCAGGCGACCGTGCTCGACCTCGGCGGGTTCGCCCACCCGGCAGAACCGAAGGTGGCGGCGCTCAGTGTGCTCGAACACCTGTGGGCGCATCGCGACGAGCGGCGCCCCGTCCTCATCGTCATCGACGAGGCCCACAACATCTGTCCGCCCCTCGCCACGAATGCGGTGGAGCAGACCCTGATCGATCGCGTCGTGCAGATCGCCGCCGAGGGTCGCAAATTCGGCCTCTGGCTCCTGCTGTCGACGCAACGACCGACCAAGATCCATCCCAACGTCCTGTCCCAGTGCGACAACCTGTGTCTGATGCGGATGAACGCGCCGCGAGATCTCGCCGAACTCGCCGACACCTTCGGCTTCGTGCCCGAACACCTTCTCGCGGAGTCCCCCGGATTCCGCCAGGGCGAGGCGCTCTTCGCCGGCGGTTTCATCGCGGCCCCCACCTATACCCAGATGGGCGCCCGGATCACCGAAGAGGGCGGCGCCGACGTCGCGGTGCCGCTGACCGTCTAGCGTCGACGACGATTCCCGCGTGGCAGTTGGTCGACCGCTGCTACTGTGTTCACCGTCCGTGCGACAGACCGAGGAGGCGATACCCATGAACGATTCGATGTGGGCGCTCCCCTACGGAGTCACGGTCGGGCGATAGGTCGTCCGGGGCGCGCCGTAGAAGCGCACTCCCGAGAGGCACGACCATGCATTTCATCTCTGAGACCCACCTCGCCGACGGCGTCGTCGAACGGAACTTCGTCCTCGGCGGCATCCCGGGCATCCTGTGGACTCCCGCGACGACCTCGTCACCCGTTCCGCTGATCCTGCTCGGACACCCCGGCGGCCTTCCACAGATGTATCCACGATTGGCAGCCCGGGCGCGTCGGGCCGTGACCGACGGCTTCGCCGCGGCGACCATCGAGACGCCCGGCGGTGGCGACCGACCGACATCGATGGACGCCGAGCACGCCCGTGCCGACCTGCGTCGGACGCTGCAGGCCGGCCATCAGGTCAGCGCCGACATCATCGACCGGCTCGTCCTGCCCCTGGTGGAGCAGTCGGTCCCGGAATGGCGGACGGCGATGGACCGGCTCCTCGAACTGCCCGGCATCGATGGGCCGGTGGGCTATTCCGGGGGCGTCATCTCCGTCGGCGTCCGACTGGCCGTGACCGAACCCCGGATCGCGGCCGCCGTGCTGTTCGCGGGGAGCTTCATCCCGCGAACGATTCTCGACGAGGCCCAGCGCGTCACGATCCCCCTGCACGTGTTGCTGCAGTGGGACGACGAACACAACGACCGGCAGGCTGCACTGGATCTCTTCGACGCCTTCGGTTCGGCGGAGAAGAGTCTGCACGCGAACATGGGCGGACACACCGGCGTCCCGGCGTACGCGGGTGAGAACGCCGCCGGATTCTTCGTCCGGCATCTGAGGTGACACGGGCGCCGGGCGTCAGATTGTGGAGCCGATTCCGTTCCCGTCGACGCTCGGCCCCACCGGCCGTGGGTCGAGTGTGCCTGCACCCGAACCGATTTCCCAGGCCAGTGGCCCACTGGGGATCAGCGTGTCGAGCCACGTCGCCACGACATCGACGATCGTTTCCTCCAGGTCGTGGCGCGACCACCCCCGCGGTCGCGACGGCACCGCCGGTTCCCAGCCGAGTTCGCCCCATTCGACACCGAACAGTCGTCTCTCGTCATCGAACCGGCGGTCCAGTTCGAACGCGTCCGCACCCTCGAATCGCGCCCACACATCGAACGGACCCTCGGCGTCCTGGTCGACGAACACGTCGATCGTCACCCCGTCGATCACCCCGGCGACGTCGGACGCCGCGCCGCCGAGGCGTTCCAACGTTGCTGCGACAACCGCGGATCGCGCCGCAAGGATGCGTGTCAGGCTGCGTCGGTACTCGGCTGCGTCCACGCCACGAGCCTAATTGGGTCGCCCCCCTCGTTCACGGCGTGTCCTAGTCTCATCGTCATGGCGAACCTCGACGTCCTCCGTGTAGGCGGCGAACCCACTCGGATGCACATCGACTTCGCCGCACTCGATGGCTTCTCCTTCGACGACGGTGGCGGGTTCCCGCCGTCCTATCGCGACTTCATCCGCCACTCGGGATGGGCGCGCACGTTCGGTCTGTGGCTCGTGTACCCGCCGGTCCTGCCCGGTTACGCAGACGGATTCGTCGGGCGCGGAGGGCAACTCACCCGCGCCTTCCGGGCCGCGTACCGAGACGGGCAGGATGAGAATTTCGATTGGATGATCGAGCCCGACGGCAGCTGGGAACTCGTCGCGTCGCTGACAGCCTTCGGCTGGAGCGAGAACGGCGACGCACTTCTCTGGGACACCACGGCGCGCGACGCTCACGGCGAGTTCCCGGTCTGGGAATCCGTGCACATGGACACGATGCATCGACGCGGGACGAATCTGACCGAGGTTCTCGACGGTCTGCGCAGCCGCGCCGGCGCGCTCGCTGACGACGTCGTCGACATCCAACCGCTCCCGCCGACTCGGGCCTGACCGTGACGAGTGCAATCGCAGTGCAGTCGGCGAACAGAACAAAACCCTGATGAGCAATGCTCATCAGGGTTTTCTGTCGGGCTGACAGGATTTGAACCTGCGACCACTTGACCCCCAGTCAAGTGCGCTACCAAACTGCGCCACAGCCCGTTGCTCCCTGGAGAAGCGGAGCGAGGTAAAGCCTAGCCGACGAGCACGGTCCCGAACCAATCGCCTGGTCAGGCCTCATTTCGGGCCGGTGGCCAGATGTAGTGAGTCGTTGCTTCTACCGCTACGGAGCGCTACATCTGACACCGGCTGCTAGACCGCCGAACGCTTCTTGAACCAGATCCACCCGGCGGTCACCAGGACCGCGCCCACGAGGGAGCCGATGATGCCGCTGGGGCGGAGTTCGAGTCCGTCGCCGGAGAGCAGACTGATGAGCAGTCCACCGACGAAGGAGCCGACGAGTCCGGCGACCAGGGCGAGACCCCAGTCGACGGTGCGCAGGTTCTTGCCGCCGAGGAGGATCTGCGCGAGGGCGCCGATGACCATGCCGAATACGATGATTGCCAGGATGAGCACGAGACGCAGTATCTCACAGCGGGTGTCGTGCGCCACAGACAGACAGCAGTTCAGCGCTTTCGGCGTTGCTCCCGCTTGTCGCGGACACGGACGTTGACCCGGACCGGCGAACCGTCGAAGTTGAATTCCTCACGCAGCCGCCGCTCGAGGAAGCGGCGATAGCCCGCCTCGAGGAAACCGGTGGTGAACAGCACGAAGGTCGGCGGCCGGACCGAGGCCTGAGTCGCGAACATCACGCGCGGCTGTCGGCCACCGCGCAGCGGCGGCGGGTTGGCGGCGATGACGTCCTTGAGCCAGTTGTTCAGCGGGCCGGTCGAGATGCGCTTGTCCCACGAGTCGAGCGCGGATTCCAACGCGGGCACCAGCTTCTGGACGGCCCGGCCGGTCGACGCCGAGATGTTGACCCGGCGCGCCCACGGCACGCGTGCCAGCTCGCGATCGATCTCCTTGTCCAACTGGTACCGACGATCCTCGTCGACGAGATCCCACTTGTTGAACGCGATCACGAGCGCACGCCCGCTCTCGATGATGAGCGACAGCACCCGCAGGTCCTGTTCGGTGATCGGTTCCGACGCGTCGATCAGCAGGATCGCCACCTCGGCCGCGTCGAGCGCCGACCGCGTCCGCAGTGACGCGTAGTACTCGTGTCCGCTCGCGGTCCGCACCTTGCGGCGCAGACCCGCGGTGTCGACGAAGTTCCACGTCCTGCCGCCGAGTTCGACGAGCTCGTCGACCGGGTCGACGGTCGTCCCGGCGACGTTGTCGACCACCGACCGCTCGGTACCGGTGAGCTTGTTCAGCAGCGAACTCTTGCCGACGTTCGGCTTGCCCACGAGCGCGACGCGACGGGGACCACCGAGAGTCGGTGCCTCCCGCGGGGTCTCGGGCAGCTTGTCCAGGATGATGTCGAGCAGATCGCCGGCCCCGCGGCCGTGTGCCGCCGACACGGGATACGGCTCGCCGAGCCCCAGCGACCACAGGGACGCGGTGTCGGACTCGAGACGTTCGCTGTCGACCTTGTTGGCACACAGGATGACCGGGGTCTTCGACCGCCGGAGGACCCGCGCGACGGCCTCGTCGGTCGCGGTCGCACCGACCGTGGCGTCGACCACGACGACGATCGCGTCGGCGGTGCGCATCGCCAGCTCGGCCTGCGCGGCGACGGCCTGCTGCAGCCCCTTCGCGTCGGGCTCCCAGCCACCGGTGTCGACGACGGTGAACCGGCGACCCGACCACGAGGCCGCGTACGACACACGGTCACGGGTCACGCCCGGGATGTCCTCGACCACGGCTTCCCGTCGGCCCAGGATGCGGTTGACGAGCGTCGACTTGCCCACGTTGGGTCGTCCGACGATCGCCACCACCGGCATGTGTTCGACGCCGGACGCGTCGTCGGAGCCCCCGACATCGGTCAGCTGCCAGTCGGATTCGTCCGACCACGTGCCGTCACCGGGCAGCGCGGTGAGATCGTCCGAGTAGTTGTCGCTCACCGTTCCACAGCTCCGATCCGGGTCGCCACGAGGCCGCTCAGTTCCTCGAGCACCTCGTCGAGGGTCTTGTCACTGGTGTCGACGACGGTCGCGTCGTCGGCCGCGCGCAGCGGCGAGACCTTGCGCGTCGAGTCGAGATGGTCGCGCCGGTTCACACTCGCCAGCACCGCGTCGTAGTCGCTGTCGCGTCCGCCGGCCAGATTCTGCTTGTGCCGCCGCTCGGCGCGCGCCTCGGGCGTCGCGGTCAAGAAGATCTTGACGTCGGCGTCGGGGAACACCACGGTGCCGATGTCGCGGCCCTCGACGACCACGAACCGGCCCTGTGCGTTCTGCTGTTGCAGCGCAACCAGTTTCGTGCGCACCTCGGCGACCGCCGAGACGGCCGACACGGCGCTCGTGACGTGGTCGGTCCGGATCGGACCGGACACGTCGCGGCCGTCGAGGAAGACCTTGGCACCGTCTCCGTCCGGGACCAACTCGATGTCGACGCCGGCCGCCACACGGGCGATACCGGCCGGATCATCCAGCGCCACACCGGCATCGAGAACGGCGAGCGTCACCGCCCGATACATGGCGCCGGTGTCGAGGTAGCTGGCCCCGACCTTCGCCGCGAGCAGTTTCGACACCGACGACTTCCCGGTGCCCGCCGGGCCGTCGATGGCGACGACGTGCGTGGTCCCGCCTGCGAACCCCGACGTGCCCTCGCTCACAGGCCGACCGCCTTGTACAACCCACCGACCTCGTCGCTGCCCAGAACACGCAGACTGCCCGGGCGCTGTTCGCCGAGTGCCACCGAACCGACGTGTGTGCGAACCAGTTTGACGACGGGGTAGCCGACCTCGTCCATCATCCGGCGCACCACCCGGTTGCGCCCCTCGTGCAGCGTGATCCGCACCAGCGACTGCCCCTCGTGGACCTCGATCACGGTGAACCTGTCGACCAGGACGGGACCGTCTTCGAGGTCGACGCCCTCCCGCATGCGTCGCGCGATCCCGCGCGGCACCTCACCCTTGAGGGTCGCCAGATAGGTCTTGGGCACCTCGAACGACGGATGCATCAATCGGTGCGCGAGTTCGCCGTCGTTGGTCAGCAGCAGCAGACCCTCGGTGTCGGCGTCGAGGCGGCCGACGTGGAACAGTCGCTGCCCCGCCATGACCCGCTCGGCGACGACATCACCGACGCAGGGACGACCCTGATCGTCCGACATGGTCGACTGCCAGCCCTTGGGCTTGTTGAACGCCAGGTACTGACGGGTCTCGTCCATGATCACGCGTGCACCGTCGACGCGGATGATGGCGGTGTTCGGATCGATCCGCAGACCCTGCTCGGTGACGATCTCACCGTCGACCTCGACACGACCGGCTGCGATCAGTTCTTCGGCACCGCGTCGCGACGCCACGCCGGCCTGGGCGAGCACCTTTTGCAACCGAACGCCGTCCTCGACGTAGTTGGCTCCGGCGCCCTGATTCTCATCGGCGGGCGTCTGGTGGCGCGCCGGCCGTGCATTGTTGAGCCGGATCTTGCCCACTTCGGCGTTCGGCTTCGACGACCCCTTGCGGTGGGTCTTCTTGGTTCGCGGCTGTTGTGCGGGCGCGCCCTTGCGGCGTTTTCCCGGTGAGCCATCTCGGCCAGCGGATGCCATGTTCTCTCAGTCCTGTGAGTCGGTGGTGGTGCCACCGTCGATGATCAGTTCCTTCGAGTCTGACGGTTGAGAGGACAGTTTGGCGAATCGGGGATCCGACAGCAGTTCCTCGTCGAGGTCGTCGATGAGGTCGACGTCGGGCAGCAGCGGCGCCAGATCGGGCAGTTCGGTTAGGGATGCCAGGCCGAGACGTTCCAGGAACAACTCGGTGGTGGCATAGGTCGTCGCGTTCGTGGTCGGTTCGGTGCCGACCTCGTTGATCAGTCCACGGGCGACGAGCGTGCGGATCACGCCGTCGACGTTCACGCCGCGGATGGCGCTCACGCGGGCTCGGGTGACCGGTTGCCGGTAGGCGATGACCGCCAGGGTCTCGAGGGCCGCCCGGGTGAGCTTCGACCGTGCCCCGTCGAGCAGCAACCGCTCGACGTAGGGGGCGTACTCCGCGCGGGTGTAGTAGCGCCAGCCGTCGCCGGCGAAGCGCAGATCGAAACCGCTCCCCGACGCGGTGAGCTCCGACGACATGGCGTTGAGCATCTCCCGGACCCGCGTGCGGTCCTGGTCGACCGCGTTCGCGAGTTCGTCGGTGGTCACCGGGGTGTCCACGACGAGCAGCACCGCCTCCAGCGCCGAGCGCAACCGATCGTCGTCGAGGTACTCCCCGTCGCCGTGGAGCGCGGTCTGCTCGGGCTCGTCCGGACCCGGGTCCTCCCCGCCGGCCGTCCTGGTCGGGTCGAGGACCTCGACCTCGGGAACCTGGTCTGTCATCCGTAATCCTCTGACTTGTCGATGCGCAGGTCGTCGGCGCCGCGTTCGCCCGTCCACATCACCGCGAGTTCCTCGAGCGCCACGGGCTGTTCGAACGCAACGGCCCGCTCGCGGAACAGTTCGAGCAGCCCGAGGAAGCTGCCGACGATCTCCAGCCCGTTCGCACAATCCGCGGTCAGTTCACGAAAACTCAGCCAGGTCCCCGAGGCCGCGCTGAGCAGCGAGGCCATCCGACGCGCCTGGCCCGGGACGGACACCTTCTGCACGTCGTGGAGGTGGTCCAGGCCGACGGTCGGCACCGGACGGGGCGTCAGCCCCGCCGCGGCGACCTGGGCGAAGCCGTCGGCATCGACGCCGAGGGTCACCTCGGGCAGCAGATCCTCGAACCGTTTCTCCAGCGACACCGCGCGTGGGTAGCGCTGCAGCGCGGCGGCCTCGAGTTCGCCGAACAGCGCGGCCACCTGCTTGTATGCGCGGTACTGCAGGAGCCGGGCGAACAACAGATCCCGCGCCTCGAGCAGAGCCAGATCCTCGGGGTCGTCGACCTCTCCGGACGGCAGCAGGCGGGCCGCCTTGAGATCCAGGAGCGTCGCGGCGACGACGAGGAACTCGGTCGTCTGGTCCAGGCCCATCTCCGGACCGAGTTCGCGCGTGTAGGCGATGAAGTCGTCGGTGACCTCGTGCAGCGCGACCTCGGTCACATCGAGACGGTGTTGCGAGATCAGGTTCAGCAAAAGGTCGAACGGGCCCTCGAAGTTGCGCAGTTTGACCCGGAAGCCCGGCTCCTGAGCGACCTCGGTCGAGTCCTCGCCCGCCGGTGCGTCGAGGTCGGGGGTCGCGGCGTCGGGCGGCGCCTGATCCGTGCCGAGCGTCATGCGCCTTTGACGTTGCGGGCGATGACCTCGCGCGCGAGCGCCCGATAGGCCTTCGCGCCGGCCGACCTCGGCGCCCAGGAGGTGATCGGCTCGCCGGCCACGCTGGTCTCCGGAAAACGGACGGTTCGAGCGATGACGGTGTCGTAGACCGCGTCGCCGAACACCTCGACGACGCGGGCCATCACCTCGCGCGAGTGCAGCGTACGGGCGTCGAACATGGTGACCAGGATGCCGCCGAGGTCGAGCCGCGGGTTGAGACGGTCGCGCACCTTGTTGATCGTGTCGGTGAGCAGCGCCAGTCCGCGGAGGCTGAAGTACTCACATTCCATCGGGATGAGCACGGTGTCGGCGCAGGCCAACGCGTTGACGGTGAGCAGACCGAGCGACGGCTGGCAATCGATAAGGACCACGTCGTAGCGATCGAGCACGGGATGCAGAGCCCGGCCGAGCGATTGCTCGCGACCCACCTCGGTGACCAGCTGGATCTCCGCGGCGGACAGGTCGATGTTGCTGGGCAGCAGGTCGAGGCCGTCGACGCGGGTCCGCATGAGGACCTCGTCGGTCGCCACCTGCGGCGGCACGAGCAGGTTGTAGACGGTCTGCTCCAGTTCGTGATGCGGCACACCGAGACCCGCGGACAGGGCTCCCTGCGGATCGAGGTCGACGAGCAGCACCCGACGACCATATTCGGCAAGGGCTGCACCGAGATTGATGGTCGACGTCGTCTTGCCCACGCCGCCCTTCTGGTTGCAGACCGCGATCACCGTGGCGGGTCCGTGACGGTCGAGCAGAGCCGGCTCGGGGACGTCGCGATACGGCCGCCCGGTGGGGCCGATCTCATCGGCGTCGTGCTCGGCTTCCTCGGTGTCGTTACCGGGCGACACCTGGATGCTGTACTGATCTCCCGGACGGGCGCCAGACCGCGGTGCGCTCGGAGTGGTCACGTGTCCGCCGCTCCCTTCGCTGTTCGATGCCGCTTCTGTTCGATGCCGCTGCTGTCTTGCCGATGTCGCCACTGTTCGGTGGTGCGGCCGGCCCGCCCGTCGGCAGCCGAACCTCGTATCAGCCTAGGACACCCGCCCGGTCATTCCGGCGTCGGCGCGCCCGAGGCCATCCGAGGGGTCAGCGCGCTCTCGGATGTGCGACGGCATAGACCTCGCGCATCGTGTTCACCGTCACCAGCGTGTACACCTGCGTGGTGGTGACCGAGGCGTGTCCCAGGAGTTCTTGCACGACGCGGACGTCGGCACCACCGTCGAGGAGGTGGGTCGCGAAGCTGTGCCGCAGCGTGTGCGGCGAGACCGCCTTGTCGAGTCCGGCGCGTTCGGCCGCGGTGACGAGCACCTGCCAGGCGCTCTGCCGGGACAGCCGTCCGCCGCGCGCGTTGAGGAACAGTGCGGGCGTCGCCCGGGACACCAGCGCGGGCCGCCCACGAACGAGATACGCCTCGAGTGCGTCGACGGCGGGTCCGCCGAGCGGGACCAGGCGCTCCTTCCCACCCTTGCCCCGAAGGCGAACCGCGCGCATGTCGTCGAGATCGAGATCGTCGACGTCCAGCGAGGTGGCCTCGGAGATCCGCGCCCCGCAGCTGTAGAGGAACTCCAACAGCGCGCGGTCGCGCAGACCACGTGGGTGGTCGTCGGCACCCGCGGCGTCGAGGATCGCGAGCACCTCGTCCACCGGCAGCGACTTCGGCAGCCGGCGTGCGGCACGAGGCGGCCGGACATCATGTGCGACGTCGGTCGCGACGATCCCCTCGTCCATCGCGAACTTGTGAAAGCGCCTGGTGGCGACCAGGGTTCGCGCGATCGAACTGTCGGCG
Source organism: Gordonia sp. ABKF26 (assembly GCF_041103195.1). NCBI lineage: Bacteria > Bacillati > Actinomycetota > Actinomycetes > Mycobacteriales > Gordoniaceae > Gordonia > Gordonia sp. ABKF26. Next base: position 2,914,997 of record NZ_JBGCVZ010000003.1, on the reverse strand, counting down.
AGCGGCGCGAACCCGGCGTCGGTGTCACCGCGCCGCAACTCCACGAGGAACTCGCGGATGTCTTCCTCGGCCACCGCGTCGAGTGCGGAGATCCCCCGGCGGTCGAGGTACCGCCGGTACCGCTCGAGGTCGCGCCGATACGACGAGACCGTGTTGGCCGCCGCACCCCGCTCCACCGTCAGATGGTCGAGGTATCGCGAGATGTCGGCGGCCAGGGTCACGACCGGCGGCCCCGATCGTCGGCCCGACGGTTGCGCAGCGCGGTCGGCTCATCCGGCCACGGTGCGTCGACGTCGCGCAGGCCGGTCGTGGAATCCCGGGCGGCCGCCGCGGCCAGGATCCCGGCGACGCTGGTCGCGTTGACGATCTCCCCCGCGAACACCTGGGCGACCGCGTCGTCGAGCGGCACCCATTCCACCGACATGTCGGCCTCTTCGTCGACGCGTTCGGCCGCGTCGAGATGGTGCAGGCCCTCGGCGAGGTACAGCCGCAACGCCTCGTCGGTGAAACCGGGTGAGAGCGCGAGGTCGACGAGGACGTGCCACGAGTCGGCGGCGAGGTCGGTCTCTTCGGCCAACTCGCGCTTGGCGGCGGCCAACGGCTCCTCGTCGGCCTGGTCGAGGAGCCCGGCGGGCAACTCGAGCAGACGGTGGCCGAGGGGATGGCGGTACTGCCGCACCATCGCCACGCGACCTGCGTCGTCGCGCGCCAGGATCGCGACCGCCCCGAAATGCTCGACGACCTCACGTTCGGCGACGCGCCCACCAGGCATCTCGACATCGTCGACCCGCAGGGTGATGATCGCGCCGTCGTAGACGGTGCGGCTGTCCTTGACCTCGAAGTCGTGGCCCAAAACGGGTCAGCTCCGGCCGGCCGAGTCGTCGAGCGCCGTCTCGCCGAGGCCGGCCACCGGCTCCACCGTGACCGCGTTGACGGCAGCCACCGCATCCGCGGGGGCGTCATTCGACTCGTAGTCGTCACCCAGGTCGACCGGGAGGCGCTCGGCGGCCTTGTACTTCAACGCCGCCTCGATGAACGACCGGAACAGCGGGTGCGGCCGGGTCGGCCGGCTCTTCAGCTCCGGATGTGCTTGAGTGGCAACGAGATACGGATGGACCGACTTGGGGTACTCGACGAATTCGACGAGATGCCCGTCGGGTGAGGTGCCCGAGAAGACGAGTCCGGAATCGGCGATCTTGTCGCGGTAGGCGTTGTTGACCTCGAAGCGGTGGCGATGACGCTCGGACACCTCGCGCGTCCCGTACGCCTCGGCGACGACCGAACCGGCCTTCAGCACGGCGTCGTAGGCACCGAGTCGCATGGTGCCGCCGAGGTCGGCGTCGCCGGCCACGGCATCGGCCTGATCGGCCATGGTCGAGATCACCGGGTGCGGTGTGTCCGGGTCGAACTCGGTGGAACTCGCCTCGTCGAGCCCGACCGACCGGGCCGCCTCGATGACCACGCACTGCAGTCCGAGACACAGGCCGAGCAGCGGGATCCCGCGCCGGCGCGCGTACGAGATGGCCCCGACCTTCCCCTCGATGCCACGGATGCCGAAGCCGCCGGGGATCAGGATCGCGTCGACGTCGCCGAGAGCGGCCTGTGCACCTGCCGGAGTGGCGCATTCGTCCGACGGCACCCACTTGATCTCGGTACGCGCCTTCCAGGCGAAGCCACCGGCCCGGATGGCCTCGGTCACCGACAGATAGGCGTCGGGCAGGTCGACGTACTTGCCGACCAGTGCGACGCGGACGGTCTCCCGCGGCTCGTGCACGCGGCGCAGGAGCTCGCCCCACACCGTCCAGTCGACGTCACGGAACGGCAGTCCGAGCTTGCGGACCACGTAGGCATCGAGATGCTCGCTGTGGAGCACCTTCGGGATGTCGTAGATGGACGGGGCGTCGGGAGTGGAGATCACGCCGTCGAGTTCGACGTCGCACATGAGCGCGATCTTCTTCTTGAGTCCCTCGGGCACGTCGCGGTCACAGCGCAGGATGAGCGCGTCGGGCTGGATACCGACGTTGCGCAGTGCGGCGACGGAGTGCTGGGTCGGTTTGGTCTTCAGCTCACCCGACGGCGCGAGGTAGGGCACGAGCGAGACGTGCAGGAAGAAGACGTTGTCCCGACCGACGTCGTGGCGCACCTGACGCGCGGCCTCGATGAACGGCAGCGACTCGATGTCGCCCACCGTGCCACCGATCTCGGTGATCACCACGTCCGGTACCTCGCCGTCGGCGTCCGGCTCGCCCATGGCCAGCACGCGCGCCTTGAGTTCGTCGGTGATGTGCGGGATGACCTGGACGGTCTCGCCGAGGTACTCGCCGCGGCGTTCCTTGGCGATCACCGTCGAATACACCTGTCCGGTGGTCACATTCGCCGACTGCGAGAGGTTCCGGTCGAGGAAGCGTTCGTAGTGTCCGACGTCGAGGTCGGTCTCGGCGCCGTCCTCGGTGACGAACACCTCTCCGTGCTGGAACGGATTCATAGTGCCCGGATCGACGTTCAGATACGGGTCGAGTTTCTGCATGGTGACCCGGAGGCCCCGTGAGGTGAGAAGCTGACCCAGGCTGGAAGCCGTGAGGCCCTTGCCCAGTGAAGAAGCAACGCCACCGGTCACAAAGATGTGCTTGGTGTCGTGTACATGGCGAAGTGGTCGCAAAAGAAGTGTCTCCCGTCGGCCGAATCGGGGCCGATGCCCTGATTACCTACGGGACTCCAGGGTAACACCACCGGCGCCCGACGCCGCACCGCCACACCGGAGGCGGGCGTGGCGGTACTGACGTTCGAGGCGGCGAGCCCGGCCTAGGTGTACTGACCCGCCAGGTTGGGTACGCGACTGACGGGTGAGTTGCCTCGCAGTGCGGTGTGGCCGCGTTCGTGATTGTAGGTGCGAAGGAACTCGGGGAAGGCTGCGACGCGTTCGGTTTCGCTGAGGTAGGGGCGGGCGTAGGCCCATTCCTCCTGCAGGGTGCGGTTGAAGCGTTCGACCTTGCCGTTGGTTTGCGGCCGGTACGGGCGGGTCCACTTGTGCTTGATCCCGTTGTCGGCCAACAACTGTCGGAACATTCGGGACCGATAACATGACCCGTTGTCGGTCATCACCCGCGCGGTGGTGACACCGATAGAGGCGAAGTGCGCCACTGCCCGGGTCATGAACGCGGTCGCGGTTTCCTTCTTCTCATCACCGAGGATCTCTGAGTAGGCGTAGCGGGAATGGTCGTCGACGGCGTGGTGGAGGAACGCGTACCCCAGGTTGGGGCGGCCGTGGACTTTGCGGGGTCGTGCGGGCTCGCGGTGGGCGCTGGAGTTGCGGGCGCCCAGGGCGCGTCCGTGGATGCGGTGTCCGCCACCGTCGGGGATTCTGCCGAGTTTCTTGATGTCAACGTGGATCAAGTCTCCGGGCGCTTGGCGTTCGTACTGATGAATCTCGCGTCTGCGGGCACGTACGGGCGCCCCTGTTGCGGGGTCGGTCCATGACAACCGTAGGCATCGGTACCGGGTCAGGATGCGGTGCACCGTGGAGACGTTCACCCCCAGGTGAAACGCGATCCTGGCAGGCCCCCAGCGGCGGGAGACGCGTAACCCGACGACCCGGCGTTCCCGGCGCCGGCTGGTGCGATGCGGACACGACCGGGGTCGGCTGGAGCGGTCGACCATTCCGGCTGACCCTGCCTCGCGGTAGCGGTCGGCCCACCGTTTGGCCGTGGTAACCGACACGTTGAATCGATCAGCCGCGCGACGCAGTGGCCACCGGTCGTCCACGACGCACCGAGCCAGACGCAACCGACCAGTCGGGGACAACGGTGAATTACGGTGAGACACGAAGACCTCCGGGTTGAGGAGCGGTTCCTAGACAGCTCCACACCTCACTCGGAGGTCTTCCCTATGTCACGCCGACTCGCCGAACGCCGTACCTAACGTCCCGGGTCAGTACACCTAGGCGGCGGGTCGGCCGTCGGCGCCGACGGTGATCGCGGTCGCCCCGGCCCCGGTGCCGTAGGAACCGGTCGTGCCGTCGACCTCGGCGGTGAGCGCGAGAATCGTCGTGATGAGGCCGGTCGGCTGGTCGATGTTGTCGACCGTCGATACGGCGTTGGCCAGCGACGGATCCGAGCGGACGATGGCGATGGGAGATCCGCCCGACGCCGAACCCGTGCGTCCGACGAGCACACCGCCGACGCCGCGTGCCGCCATCGCGGCGGCGAACCGGCCGACGAGCGCGCCCTGCGCGCCCGAGTCCGGGCCGAACTCGTCGCCGGTGACCACGACGACCAGATCGGTCGGGGTGATGGCGTTGTCGGCGTAATCGATGAACCCGCCGTCGCGCAGCGTGCCGAGACCCGTCCGACGATCACCGGACGACGCCGGACGCGCCGTCTCGTTGGACAGTACGAGGGCGCCCAGGAGGTCACCCACCCGTCCGCCGGAATCGGTCAGTTCGGCGCGGAGCATCGTGCCCGGCGGGATCGTCTGGTCGACGATCGTCCGCAGCTCCTCGGACTTGCCGTCGGTGAGCAACGCGTCGGTCAGGGCGAGTTGCCCACCGAAGCGGGCCCCCGCACCCGAGATCGACTCCTTGACCGCATCGACATCGGCATCCGCCGCGTTGGGCGCGGTCACCACCAACACGGACTGCCCCTTCAGCTTGTCCGCGATGAGTCGCGGCGCGATCGCATGGTCGAAGCTGTTGGAGGCGTTGAGCTTTGCATTGAGGTCGTCGCGCTCGTTCTCCAGATCGCCGATGCGGTCGCGACTCGTGCCGGTCATCGAGTTGACACGGTCACCGACGAAACCCGACCCGAGAAAGAGTCCCAGTGCGAGCGCGAGGAAGACCGCGACCAGCGAGATCGCGTGCTGTCGTAGCGAGATCATCGGCTACCTGTTCCAAACCTCTCGTGCCCAGTCGAGCAGCGCATTCCACTGCACGACGATCCAATCGGTGATGTCGGTGCCCGCGTTCGACAACATCACGGCCGCGATCACGGCCACCAGCGCCGCGAGGACGACACAGGCGATGGCAGCACCCGACACCCGGCTGCGGTACAGCGTGGCGACGGCCTTCGCGTCGACCAGCTTCTGACCGACCTTGAGTCGCGTCAGGAACATCGACGGGTTGCTCTCCCGACGCGACCGGTCGAAGAAGTCGTCGAGCGACCCGGGATAGCCGACGGTGACGATCAGGTCGGCACCGTGGTAGTCGGTGAGCAACAGCGCCAGGTCTCCCGCCGAGCCGGCGGCCGGGAACGTCGTGGCGCCGATGCCGAGGTCCTGGATGCGTTCGAGCCCGGTCGCGTGTCCATCGGTGTCGGCCGGAAGCACCAGCTGCGCACCGGATTTCAGCGTCGCCGTCTTCATGGTCTCGGGATCGCCGACGACGATCGAGGGCTTGTACCCGGCCTTCATCAGGGTGTCCGCACCGGCCCCGACACCCACCATGACGGGCTGGTACTCCTTGATGAACGGCTTGAGGGAGCGGAGATCGGCGGCGCGGTCGGCGCCTTCGCCGACGATGACGACATGGCGGCCCGCGACGTCGACGTCGATCTCCGGCACCCCGACCCCGTCGATCAGCAACGGCGATTCGCTGCGGATGAACTCGATCGTGTTGCCGGAGAACGCCTCGAGGTGGTCGACGAGACCGGCCTTGGCGCCGATCATGATGTCGGCGATGTCGCGCTCGTCGAGTTCGGTGCCGAGAGCCAGCCGCCGCTCGCCGACGTACAGCCGGTCGTTGTGGACCCGTACCTTGGCGCCGTCCTTGACCCGCTTGAAGATCTCCGGACCCACGTCGTCGAGCAGCGCAATGCCGGATGCCACCAGGACCTCGGGCCCGAGATTGGGGTACCGGCCGGTGATCGACCGCGAGGCGTTGACCACGGCCACCACGTTGGCCTCGACGAGGGCGTCGGCGGTCACGCGGTCGAGGTCGATCTCGTCGAGGATGGCGATGTCGCCCGGCCCGACGCGGTTGAGCAGCCGTTTCGTGTTCTTGTCAATTCTGGCGATACCGGTCACGCCAGGCAGTTCTTCGGTGGTACGCGCGAGCAGTGCAGGCATCTTCATGACGGCCATGATCGGCCGAAGGCATGCTTCAGCCGGGGAGGCGCGCCGTAACAGGAGCAACTTTTGTCACACACGCACCATGTGTTTCACCGCCCGTCGGCGGTCACTCGGCGGCGCGCTCCGCCTCCGCGGTCGCCAGCAGTTCCTCCGCGTGGGCGCGCCCGGTGTCGGACTCCCCCAGGCCCGCGAGCATGCGGGCCAACTCCGCGACCCGCTCGTCCCGATCGAGCGTGCGCACACTGCTGGTGACCAGCGCCCCCTTCTTGCTCTTGCCGATGACGAGGTGGTTGTCGGCGAAGGCCGCCACCTGGGGAAGGTGGGTCACCACGATGACCTGGTGGGCCCGGGCCAGCCTCGACAACCGCTTTCCGATCTCGACCGCCGCGCGGCCGCCGACGCCCGCGTCGACCTCGTCGAAGACCATCACCGATCCCGACGTCGGTGCGGCGAGCACGACTTCGAGCGCGAGCATGACCCGCGAGAGTTCGCCGCCCGACGCCGACTTCGCGATGGGCAACGGGGTGGCGCCGGGATGGGCGACGAGCGCGAACTCGACCTTGTCCGCGCCGTCGGCGCCGGCGTGCACCGAGGTGCCGCCGACCGTGACGGCCAACCGGTCATCGGGCGACGCCGGGTCCGGGTTGACCGCGACCGCCAACGCCGAGTCCCCCATCGCCAACCCCTTGAGCTCACGGGACACCTTGTCGGACATCGACTTGGCGGCCTTCGCGCGCAGCGTGTGGAGTTTCTCCGCCGCGGTCTGCACCCGGTCGCGCGCAGCCGCCGCGGCGACCTCGAGTTCCTCGATCGAGGCACGGGGGTCCTCGATCTCGGCCAGCCGCGCCTCGGCCTTGCGGCGCCAGTCGATCACCCCGTCGACGTCGGGTGCGTACTTGCGGACCAGGGTCTTCAGCTCGGCCTGACGCGCGAGCAACTTGTCGAGCTCCTCGGCGTCGGCCGGCAGGCTCGAGGTGAATGCGGTCAGTTCGGCACCGACATCGGTGATGACGGTGAGCGCTTCGGCCACGCGCGGCACGAGGTCGCGCAGGGTGTCGTCCGCCGCGGTCTCGAGAAGGGTCCGCACCGTTCCGAGACCCTCGATGACCGACGATCCCGAGTCGCCGGCGACGAGGTGGTGGGCTTGATCTGCGGCGCCGCGGATGGACTCCAGATCGGAGAGCCGACGGATGGTCGCGGTCAGCTCCTCGTCCTCGCCGGGCACCGGATCGACGGCGGCGATCTCGTCGATGCCGAACCGCAGCCGATCGGCCTCCTGCGCGAGCTCGCGGTGATTGGCGCGCCGGACATCGAGCTCGTCGAGCAACTCCACCCAGGCCGATCGGGCCTTGCGGTACGACTCGAGCGCCGCGACGGCCTTGGGTCCGGCGAAGGTGTCGAGCGCGGCCCGCTGATGTTCGGGGCGGAGGAGACGCAACTGATCGTTCTGGCCGTGAATGGCCAGGACCGCGGTGGTGAGTTGACCCATCACACCGACCGGCACCGATCGACCGCCCAGATGTGCACGAGAGCGTCCATCGGCGCTGACCGATCGGACCGCAATGACGGTGTCGTCGTCGTCGAGTTCGGCCCCGGTCGAGTCGAGGATCTCGGCAACGACCGGGTCCCGCTGCGTGGCGCCGTTGTCCGCGAGTCGAAACCGGCCCTCGACGATCGCCTTGGCCGCGCCGGTCCGGACTCGCGAAGCGTCGGCACGGGCACCCGAGAGCAGGTGCAGGCTGGTGACGATCATCGTCTTACCCGCACCGGTCTCGCCGGTCAGCACCGTGAATCCGGGATGGAAGCGCGCCTGCGCCTCCTCGATGACACCCAGACCGGTGATCGAGATCTCTTCGAGCACGCCTATGCCTGCCTCCCTCGCCATCCCGTGACCGGGAGGGCGAACTTGGTGACGAGTCGGTCGGCGAAGGGATCGGAGTCGATGCGGATCCAGCGCACCGACCGTTCGCTGCGTACGACCTCGACACGTGCGCCGGCGGGCACGTCGAGCGCGCGCCGGCCGTCGCACAGCGCCAGCGCCGACCGTCCGTTCTTGTCCACCTCCACCGCGATCCGCGATCGCGGACTGGTCACCATCGGCCGCGCGAACAGTGCATGGGCGTTGTTCGGCACGACCAGGATGGCCTCCAGATCGGGCCACATCACCGGCCCGCCCGCCGAGAAGGCGTACGCCGTCGACCCGGTCGGCGTCGACACCAGCACGCCGTCGGCGCCGAAGGCCGAGACCGGGCGGCCGTCGACCTCGGTCACGAGCTCCAGGACGCCGTTGTTGCTCGTGTTCAGTACCGCGACCTCGTTGAGGGCCCAGCTGCACGCGGTCGGCGGATCCGGGTCGGTCGGGTCGACGATGGCGATGTCGAGGGTCATCCGCGGTTCGATCCGGTAGTCCCGGGCGATCAGCTGGTTCATGACCTCGTCGACGCGGTGCGCCTCGGCCTCCGCGAGAAACCCGATGTGCCCGAGATTGATACCGAGGACCGGGACCTCGGCCGGGTAGGCCAGCTCCGCGGCCCGCAGGAAGGTGCCGTCACCTCCCAGGACGATGACGAGCTCGCAGCCCTCGGCCGAGGCGGACTCGGCCGTGGTGACCTCGACGACGGCGCCCAGCGATCGCAGGTACTCGGGATCGACCGGGACGTTCGGGGGTCGAGGCGACTCGCCCTCGTTGTTCCGGTACAGCACGTCGTGATCGGGGGCGTCGCGGTCGAGCGTGTCGTGATCGACCACGCGGAGCGCGACGTCGGCGGCCGCACAGCGTCGGGCGATCGCCTCGATGGTCTCGATGACGTTCTCGCGTCCCGTATGGGCGACCACCAAGAACTCGCGGGCACCGGGGTCGTGGTCCGGCACCGATTCGTCGGTCACTGGTGGTTCCCTCCATCGAAGTGCGGCCTGGAAAGAGTGCGGTGTCGGAGAGCGGCGACGCCACCGACCCGAGCGGTCAGCGCGGACCCGCGGCGACCGCTTGTTCGATCATGGCTCGGAGTTCGTCCGGGGACCCGGTGGTGCGATCCGCGTCGGTCGAGTCCGACCGGTCGACCCTATCGCCCTGCCCCGACTCCCCGCCTGTCCGGTGGGCCCGCTCCTTGTGCAGCCAGAGGAAGAACTCCACGTTCCCCGACGGCCCGGGCAGCGGGCTCGCGACCACGCCCCGGGTCCGTAGACCGTGGGAGGCGGCTTCGGTCGCGACCGCCAGGACCGCGTCGGCGCGCAGTTCCGGGTCGCGGACCACGCCGCCCGAACCCACCCGGTCCTTGCCGACCTCGAACTGCGGCTTGACCATCGGCAGCAGGTCGGCGCCCGGTGCGCAGCACCGGGCCAGTGCGGGGAGCACCAGCCCCAGCGAGATGAACGACAGATCCGCGACCACCAGGTCGACTTGGCCGCCGATGGCGTCGGGCTCGAGGTGTCGGACGTTGGTCCGGTCGTGGACCACGACGCGCTCGTCGTTCTGCAACCGCCAGATCAGCTGCCCGTAACCGACATCCGCGGCGACCACCTCACGGGCGCCGCGCCGGAGCAGGACATCCGTGAAGCCGCCGGTGGACGCGCCGGCGTCGAGGCAGCGACGCCCCTCGACCGTGAGACCCTCCGGCTCGAAGGCCTCGAGGGCACCGAGGAGTTTGTGCGCTCCCCGCGAGGCCCAATCGTCGCGTGGACCCTCGTCGACGACGATGGGGGTGTCGCGGGTGACGCCGGTGGCCGCCTTCGAGGCGACCGTCCCGTTCACCCGGACCGAACCGGCATCGACGAGCTCGCGCGCCTGCTCGCGCGAGCGAGCTAGGCCCCGACGGACGAGTTCGGCATCGAGCCGTGCTCTGGTGGCCACGGTCAGGACCGCGTCGCCGGCGACGCCTGGCATCCGGGCGGGGTCATCGGCGGTCGACGGCGTCGAGGGCTGCGGTCAGCGAGTCATGGGCCTGTTCGAGAAGCCCGGCCTGACGTTCGAGCGCCGCAAGCGAGAACGTGTCGCCCACCGACTCACGAATTTCGTCGACCTGCGCGAGGATCTCGGACACCTCGGCGTCCACGTCAGGCAACTCGCCCACCCCATCAGCCGTGCCGAACCCGTCGGCCACCGGATCGAACTGCCGACGTGGCATCCCACCCGGGGTGGGCCGGGACGGACCTTGGTCAGCCGGAGAGGCGCTCGGGTGATTCATCGTGCACCACGCTAGCCGACGAGTGTGACACCGAGAGATTCGAGCTTGGTCCTCGCCGCACCCTCCGCGACCACCCGCAACTCGTCCGGATCCGCCGAACCGGCATCGACGGCGGACCAGGTCGCCGCGGCGAGAGCGGGCACCAGACCGGCCTCCGCCCCGGAGCCTCCGACCCGAATGGTCGAACCGTCGATCTCGATCTCCCATCCGGGCTGGTCGGACACCCGCACGGCGTCGATGTCGACGAACAGCCCGGCGAGATCCTCGAGAACGTAGGTGGGCCGCTGCTCGGGCGGAGCAGCCAGCAGATCGTCGACGGTGCTCACACCGGTGAGGACCAGCGCGCTCTCGATACCGACGGCGTGCCCACCCTCGATGTCGGTGTCGAGCCGGTCCCCGACGACCAGCGGTGCGCTCGCACGGGCACGCGCGATCGCGTCGGCCATCAACGGGGCGGCCGGCTTGCCCGCCACCATCGGCTCTTTGCCCGTCGCGTTGCGCAGCGCGGCGACCATCGAGCCGTTCCCCACCAACAGCCCACGCTCGGACGGCAGGGTGGCGTCGACGTTCGTCGCGATCCACAGCGCGCCGGCCCGGATCGCGAGGGCGGCCTCCGACAGCTGCGCCCACCCGGTGTCCGGCGAGTGCCCCTGGATCACCGCGGCGGGCCGATCATCGGCACTCCGCGTGACACCGACGCCGACCTCTCGGACCTCCTGCGCCAGGCCGTCGGTACCGATCACCAGGGCGCGCGAGCCCGGTTCGAGATGTTCCGACAGCAGTCGGGCGCCCGACTGCGCGCTCGTCACGACAAGGTCGTCGGTCGCCTCGAACCCGAGTTCGCGCAGATGAGCGGCCACCTCGGACGGGCGCCGGCTCGCGTTGTTGGTCACGAAGAAGCGCGGTATCGCCAGGCGCGCGAGTGCGTCGAGGGCATTGGGCAACGCACGGTGCCCGGCGAACACGGTGCCGTCCAGATCGAGGAGAAGTGCATCGTGACGATCGACGAGCGCGACGACACCGCCGTTGTCCTCCGCAACGGACTCGTCCGAGGTCGATGGTGCGTCGGCGTCTTCCACTGTGGTCAGCGGATTCGGCACGCCTGCCACGATCGTCGACTCGGTGACCACCTCGTCGGTGGACACGGCTTCCGCTTCCGCATCGACCACAGAGGTGGCGTCCTCCTCGTCCTCGTCCACGTGCACTGCGCTCTCGGGCGGAGTCGAGGTCTGCGACAGATCGGCGGTTCCCGCAACGGTGTCGATCTCACGAGGGAGCGTCTCGGCTTCCGGAATGCTCGTCGCCGCGTCGACAGATGACTCACCGGCCGACACGGGCGCCGCGACGTCCGAAGTGGGTGCCGCATCCGGTTCGACGCCGGAGACGGAGACAGGCCGGGCGTCGATGTCGGCAGCGACGCCGTTCATCGACACGCTCTCGCCCGGCACATCGTCGTTGGCCAGCTCGGTGAGACGGAACTCGGCGTCGGTCACGTCGTCGACGTCGGCAGCAGCAGCATTCATGAACCAGGTGATCGCGTCGTCCCGGCGGCCGGCCGCCTCGAGTGCCGACGCATACGCATAGAAGAGCCGAGCCGGGCCCGTACCGAGCTGCCCCGGTGTGAGATTCTCGGCCTGGAGCGTGACGACGGCCTTCTCGGGTTCGCCCAGATCCATTCGGGCGCCCGCTTCGACGATCCGCATCTCCGTGGCGTCTTCGCCGGTCAGCGAGCGTCCCTCGTCACCACGGGCGATCTCGACCGCCCGCTCTGGCCGCCCGAGACCGCGCTCGCAATCCGCGATGAGCGGAAGCAGAGCAGGGTTGCCGGTGATGCGCTTGGCCGCTCGCAGCTCGGTCGCCGACTCCTGCCACTCCCCTGCGTTGTACGCCGCGATGCCAACGGTCTCGCGGACGACGCCGACTCGAGATGCGCGGGCGCGAGCTGCGCGTGCGTGCTCCAGCGCCTGCGCGGGATCCTCGAGCAGAATGCGCGACACCATCACCAGGTGCCGCGCGACGATCTCCGCATTGGCCTTGTCGAGTGTCAACAGATCACGCCGCACCTCGGGATCGAGGTCGGATGCTGCTACGTCATCGGGCAGCGGAGGTCCGGGCTGCCGGCTGCCACGATCAGACCCCCGGTCACGCCCCGGACGATCGGGACGGCCGCCACGGCCGCCGTCGCGTTGTCCGCGGGTGTCCCGCTGACCGCGCCCTTCGCGACGCGGACGATCACGATCATTCATAGCTGCCAATCTATGCTCTCGAACCTTGCTGGGAAGAGCCGACCGCCGATGACACCGGCGCGGCTGACACACGAGAAAGACCCCGTATCCGACGAAAAGATTTCATCGAATACGGGGCCTTTCTGAAATTGTGTTCGGCGGTGTCCTACTCTCCCACACTGATTAGGGTGCAGTACCATTGGCGCTGGAGGGCTTAGCTTCCGGGTTCGGAATGGGGCCGGGCGTTTCCCCTCCGCTATAGCCGCCGTAACTTTGTGAAACACTTTTTCACACAACAGTGTTTGTTTGTTGTGTGTTGTTTCAGAAGTACATAGTGGATGCGAACACCACCACAGTCACTTGCGTGGTGATGTTGTGGGTGTTGTTGGTAAGTCCTCGGCCGATTAGTACCAGTCACCTGAACACATTGCTGTGCGTACAGTTCTGGCCTATCAACCCCATGGTCTGTAGGGGGCCTTAACCCCGCTGAGGGGGTGAGAAACCTCATCTTGGAACAGGCTTCCCGCTTAGATGCTTTCAGCGGTTATCCCTTCCGAACGTAGCTAACCAGCAGTGCCCCTGGCGGAACAACTGGCACACCAGAGGTTCGTCCGTCCCGGTCCTCTCGTACTAGGGACAGGTTTCCTCAAGTTTCTTACGCGCGCGGCGGATAGAGACCGAACTGTCTCACGACGTTCTAAACCCAGCTCGCGTGCCGCTTTAATGGGCGAACAGCCCAACCCTTGGGACCTACTCCAGCCCCAGGATGCGACGAGCCGACATCGAGGTGCCAAACCATCCCGTCGATATGGACTCTTGGGGAAGATCAGCCTGTTATCCCCGGGGTACCTTTTATCCGTTGAGCGACACCGCTTCCACTTGCCGGTGCCGGATCACTAGTCCCGACTTTCGTCCCTGCTCGACATGTACGTCTCACAGTCAAGCTCCCTTGTGCACTTACACTCAACACCTGATTGCCAACCAGGCTGAGGGAACCTTTGGGCGCCTCCGTTACCTTTTAGGAGGCAACCGCCCCAGTTAAACTACCCACCAGGCACTGTCCCTGAACCCGATCAGGGTCCGAGGTTAGAAGTCCAATACGATCAGAGTGGTATTTCAACAACGACTCCATGAACACTGGCGTGCCCACTTCACAGTCTCCCACCTATCCTACACAAACCGAACCGAACACCAATACCAAGCTATAGTGAAGGTCCCGGGGTCTTTTCGTCCTGCCGCGCGTAACGAGCATCTTTACTCGTACTGCAATTTCGCCGAGTCTGTGGTTGAGACAGCAGAGAAGTCGTTACGCCATTCGTGCAGGTCGGAACTTACCCGACAAGGAATTTCGCTACCTTAGGATGGTTATAGTTACCACCGCCGTTTACTGGGGCTTAAATTCTCAGCTTCGCCACCGAAATGACTAACCGGTCCTCTTAACCTTCCAGCACCGGGCAGGCGTCAGTCCGTATACATCGTCTTACGACTTCGCACGGACCTGTGTTTTTAGTAAACAGTCGCTTCTCTCTGGTCTCTGCGACCCACACCAGCTCAAGCAGTACATGCCGTCACCAGGATGGGTCCCCCTTCTCCCGAAGTTACGGGGGCATTTTGCCGAGTTCCTTAACCACAGTTCTCTCGATCGCCTTAGTATTCTCTACCTGACCACCTGTGTTGGTTTGGGGTACGGGCCGTGTACCAACTCACTAGAGGCTTTTCTCGGCAGCATAGGATCATGGAATTCACCTCAACGGCTACGCATCACCTCTCAGGCTGCATGAGTGACGGATTTGCCTATCACTCGCCCTACAGGCTTACACCAGTACAACCACTGACTGGCCCCACTACCTTCCTGCGTCACCCCATCGCTTGCCTACTACCAGCCAAGGTCCCATGCATCACCCCAACTCGGCACCCGAAGGTGCTCCCGGGGGATCAGGATGGTTAGTACAACTGATTCAGCATGGGCGCGGATACACGGGTACGGGAATATCAACCCGTTGTCCATCGACTACGCCTGTCGGCCTCGCCTTAGGTCCCGACTCACCCTGGGCGGATTAGCCTGGCCCAGGAACCCTTGGTCATTCGGCGGCAGAGTTTCTCACTCTGCTTTCGCTACTCATGCCTGCATTCTCACTCCCACACCCTCCACACCTGGATCACTCCGGCGCTTCCACGGATGCAGGACGCTCCCCTACCCACCCACACACCTGGCCGACCCTCCGTAGAAGATCGACGGGCTATATGTGAGTGCCGCGGCTTCGGCGGTGTACTTGAGCCCCGCTACATTGTCGGCGCAGGATCACTTGACCAGTGAGCTATTACGCACTCTTTCAAGGGTGGCTGCTTCTAAGCCAACCTCCTGGTTGTCTTCGCGACCCCACATCCTTTTCCACTTAGTACACGCTTAGGGGCCTTAGCCGGCGATCTGGGCTGTTTCCCTCTCGACTACGAACCTTATCGCCCGCAGTCTCACTGCCACACTCTCACTTACCGGCATTCGGAGTTTGGCTGACGTCAGTAACCCTGTGGGGCCCATCGGCCATCCAGTAGCTCTACCTCCAGTAAGAAACATGTGACGCTGCACCTAAATGCATTTCGGGGAGAACCAGCTATCACGGAGTTTGATTGGCCTTTCACCCCTACCCACAACTCATCCCCTCCATTTTCAACTGAAGTGGGTTCGGGCCTCCACGACGTCTTACCGACGCTTCACCCTGGCCATGGGTAGATCACTCCGCTTCGGGTCTAGACCCGGCGACTCAAACGCCCTATTCAGACTCGCTTTCGCTACGGCTACCCCACACGGGTTAACCTCGCCACCGAGCACTAACTCGCAGGCTCATTCTTCAAAAGGCACGCCATCACCCGCAGCCACAAGGACTCACAGGCTTTGACGGATTGTAAGCGTCCGGTTTCAGGTACTATTTCACTCCCCTCCCGGGGTACTTTTCACCTTTCCCTCACGGTACTTGTCCGCTATCGGTCACCAGGAAGTATTCAGGCTTACCGGGTGGTCCCGGCAGATTCACAGCAGATTCCACGAGCCCGCTGCTACTTGGGGACACCGTCACGCAAGACCATGTGTTTTCAGCTACCGGACTCTCACCGACTACGGCAGACCATTCCAGGCCACTTCACCTAACACATGATTTTCTCACTCACGCTTCCACAGGCAGATGGAAGAAGACGAACCCCACAACCCCACACGCACAACCCCTACCCGGTATCACATGCGCATGGTTTAGCCTCCTCCGCTTTCGCTCGCCACTACTCACGGAATCACAATTGTTTTCTCTTCCTATGGGTACTGAGATGTTTCACTTCCCCACGTTCCCCCCACACAGCCTATACATTCAGCTGGTGGTAACACGACATCACTCGTGCTGGGTTTCCCCATTCGGACACCCTCGGATCACAGCTCGTTTGACAACTCCCCGAGGACTATCGCGGCCTACCACGTCCTTCATCGGCTCCTGGTACCAAGGCATCCACCGAACGCCCTTACACACTTACAACAACACCTACAAACAACCCCCACAACCACAACCCCACAACAGGGCCGCACCGCGAGGACCGAATGTAGACATCACACACTACAAATTCTGCTAAATCACAGACCAACAAAAAGTTGATTTGAAATAAAGATGCTCGCATCCACTATGCACTTCTCAAACAACACACACCGATCACCCCTTCGCCGCTCCACACCCCATCACAGGGTGGCTCAGCACGACGTCACAGTGATCAGCTCAGAGAAAACGTGTGTTCTCTCAGAACCCCGATAGTGTGTTGGGAGCAGCAAGCCGGTCGCCCGGAAAGCTCACCACCAGCGCCTGCCCATATGAGGCCGGCACCTTGCGTGGCGTGTTTGATGTTTCACCCTCGAACACACACGCGCCGCAGAACAAATGCCTGCTGAAACACGTGTTGTTGTGTGCTCCTTAGAAAGGAGGTGATCCAGCCGCACCTTCCGGTACGGCTACCTTGTTACGACTTCGTCCCAATCGCCGATCCCACCTTCGACAGCTCCCTCCCACAAGGGGTTAGGCCACCGGCTTCGGGTGTTACCGACTTTCATGACGTGACGGGCGGTGTGTACAAGGCCCGGGAACGTATTCACCGCAGCGTTGCTGATCTGCGATTACTAGCGACTCCGACTTCATGGGGTCGAGTTGCAGACCCCAATCCGAACTGAGACTGGCTTTAAGGGATTCGCTCCACCTCACGGTATCGCAGCCCTCTGTACCAGCCATTGTAGCATGTGTGAAGCCCTGGACATAAGGGGCATGATGACTTGACGTCATCCCCACCTTCCTCCGAGTTGACCCCGGCAGTCTCCTGCAAGTCCCCGGCATAACCCGCTGGCAATACAGGACAAGGGTTGCGCTCGTTGCGGGACTTAACCCAACATCTCACGACACGAGCTGACGACAGCCATGCACCACCTGTACACCAACCACAAGGGAACGACTATCTCTAGCCGCGTCTGGTGTATGTCAAACCCAGGTAAGGTTCTTCGCGTTGCATCGAATTAATCCACATGCTCCGCCGCTTGTGCGGGCCCCCGTCAATTCCTTTGAGTTTTAGCCTTGCGGCCGTACTCCCCAGGCGGGGTACTTAATGCGTTAGCTACGGCACGGATCCCGTGAAAAGGAACCCACACCTAGTACCCACCGTTTACGGCGTGGACTACCAGGGTATCTAATCCTGTTCGCTACCCACGCTTTCGCTCCTCAGCGTCAGTTACTACCCAGAGACCCGCCTTCGCCACCGGTGTTCCTCCTGATATCTGCGCATTTCACCGCTACACCAGGAATTCCAGTCTCCCCTGTAGTACTCAAGTCTGCCCGTATCGCCTGCACGCCTGCAATTGAGTTGCAGAATTTCACAGACGACGCGACAAACCGCCTACGAGCTCTTTACGCCCAGTAATTCCGGACAACGCTCGCACCCTACGTATTACCGCGGCTGCTGGCACGTAGTTGGCCGGTGCTTCTTCTCCAGGTACCGTCACTCACGCTTCGTCCCTGGTGAAAGAGGTTTACAACCCGAAGGCCGTCATCCCTCACGCGGCGTCGCTGCATCAGGCTTGCGCCCATTGTGCAATATTCCCCACTGCTGCCTCCCGTAGGAGTCTGGGCCGTGTCTCAGTCCCAGTGTGGCCGATCACCCTCTCAGGTCGGCTACCCGTCGTCGCCTTGGTAGGCCATTACCCCACCAACAAGCTGATAGGCCGCGGGCCCATCCCACACCGCAAAAGCTTTCCACCAACCACCATGCGACAGTTGGTCATATCCGGTATTAGACCCAGTTTCCCAGGCTTATCCCAGAGTGCAGGGCAGATCACCCACGTGTTACTCACCCGTTCGCCACTCGAGTACCCAGCAAGCTGGGCCTTTCCGTTCGACTTGCATGTGTTAAGCACGCCGCCAGCGTTCGTCCTGAGCCAGGATCAAACTCTCCATGAAAAAATGCAGAAACCAAACCGACCCGAAAGCCGACGTTTCAACACAAATGTTTCAACCAGGAAAGCAAAACCTGACCAAATAGTCCTCAAAAAAACTGGCATCAAAAAATAAACTCATCAGCGTCTCGCGACTTCGAGGTCGCGGACACATCATCCAAGCAAACCATCTGACACCAAAAATATGGCATCAAACAATCCACCAACACACTATCGAGTTCTCAAAGAACACACACCCGTCGGACGTCTTCGATGTGAAGCCGGCTCCGACGAGCTTCCCAGAGCGTGATGAATACACACGCTCTTGTTCTCGGGAGTGGCCCCGCACAGGCCGCCCGAGCGAATGGCTCGGGCACTTTTACTTCCCCGGGGCTTGCGGCTCCGGGGGAGTTGCTCTCTGCGGTGCGTCGATTAAGTTACACAGGCGCGAACAACGCGTCAAATCGCCTGGTCAGCGGCCTAGTTTGGCGCCGGCGAAACTCTTCTTGCCGCGACGGACCACCAACCACCGGCCATGGAGCAGGTCGGCATCGGCCGGCTGCCACTCCGGGTCGGAGATCTTGGTGTTGTTCACGTACGCGCCACCCTCCGACACGGCACGACGAGCGGCCTTGTTGCTCTCCGACAGCTTCGTGTCGACGAGCAGTTCGATGATGGTCGGCCGGCGATCGGGGTAGTCGGCGACCGAGGTCTCGCCGAGTGCGGCCGCGAGGGTCGCCTCGTCGAGCTCGTCGAGCTCCGCCCGGCCGAACAGTGCCTGGCTGGCCAACTCGACCGCGTCGGTGTTGGCCTTGCCGTGGATGAGGGTCGTCATCTCGGCGGCGAGGCGGCGCTGCGCCAGGCGCAGGTGCGGGGTCTCGACGGTCGCGCGCTCGAGTTCCTCGATCTCGTCCCGTCCGAGGAATGTGAACCACCGCAGGTAGCGGACGACATCGGCGTCTGCGGTGTTCACGAAGTACTGGTACCAGGAGTAGGGACTCGTCAGCTCCGGGTCGAGCCACAGACTGCCGCCGCCGGTGGACTTGCCGAACTTCTTGCCGTCCGAGGACGTGACGAGAGGAACGGTCAACGCGTGCAGCGCCGAGCCGTCGAGGCGTCGGGCCAGGTCGACCCCGCCGACGATGTTCCCCCACTGATCGGAGCCACCGATCTGGAGCGTGCATCCGTACCGGCGATGGAGCTCGACGAAGTCGTTCGACTGCAGGAGCAGGTAACTGAACTCGGCGTAGCTCATGCCGTCGGCGTCGAGACGACGCTTCACCGTGTCTCGGGCGAGCATCACGTTCACCGAGAAGTGCTTGCCCAGATCGCGCAGGAACTCGATCGCCGACAGCTGACCGGTCCAGTCGAGGTTGTTGACCACCACCGCACCTGTCGGGGAGTCGGCGATGTCGACGAATCGTCGGAGCTGCGCGTCGATGCGTCCGGCCCACTCGGCGACGGTGTCGGCCGAGTTCATCGTCCGCTCCCCCACGTCACGGGGGTCACCGATCAGACCGGTGGCTCCACCGGCGAGGACGATCGGACGATGGCCGGCGAGCTGGAACCGCTTGAGGGTCAACAGCGGTACGAGGTGTCCGGCGTGCAGACTCGCCGCTGTCGGATCGAACCCCGCGTACAGGGTGACCGGCCCGGTCGAGAGGGCATCACCCAGGGCAGCCAGATCGGTGGACTGAGCGATCAGCCCACGCCAGTGCAGCTCGTCGAGGATGTCGACGGTTGCGGGAACGGCGGTCGGCTCGGGGGTCTCGACGTTGTCAGCACTCACCCCTCGATCTTGTCATCCGACGAGATCGGGTCGCGGGTGAGGTGAGGCGCGCCGGAGCCCGGCACCCGGACCCGACCGACGATCGGACTACTTCGAGGAGACGATGCGCTCGTGCTCGGCGTCGTCGACCGCCCGCGCCTCGTCGACCAGCATCACCGGGATGCCGTCGGAGTCGATGCGGTACGCGACATGCAGCCGCGGGTTGTAGAGCTCGTCGCCGGCGTCGATCAGCGGACCGTGGTCCTGCGGGCAGGCCAGGCGTTCGCGCACGATCGGGTCGATGGCCTCAGCGCGTGTCGTCACCCCGATCACCCTAGGGCATCGCTCGTCCGGGAGCCGGTCCAGTCCAGCTTCTCCGCCACGGTCCGGGTGTACCTGCGGTAGCGGCCGTCATCGTCCCGGTACCAGACGCGCGCGCCGGGTTTCGGCAGTCCCTCCTCCACCAGGCCGGTGCTCAGCGGTCGGAAGGACGCCGACTTCGGGATCTCCTCGACGACGTGGATCAGGTGCGGTCGGGCGTCGGCTCGATACTCCCCCAGCGCGATCCGCAGTTGGCTGACCGTCAGCGAGTCCGGTTTGACTCCGGGCCGAAGGGTCATCGCGGCGACGACGACCTGGTGTCCGGGTTCGCCGACGCCGTACACGACGACCTGGTCGACACTCTTGAGCCGCGAGAGCGCGTGCGTGAGGGGCGGGATGAACACCGGCCCGTCGGCGGTTCGCAGCACGCGGTCGGTCGCCCCGAGGAAGTACAGGTCGCCGTCGGCGTCCCGGACGAACAGGTGTCCCGACACCTCCCACCGGTCCCGCGTCGTGAAGACGTCGCGAAGGACCGTCCCGTTGGTGTCGAACTTGTGCTTCGCCTTGGCCAGGAGCAGACCGGGCTCCCCCGTCTCGGCACGCCGGACGAAGCCGGAGTCGTCGATGAGCAACCGGTCGCCGACGATGTCGTAGGCCGCGACCTCGACGGGATTGGTCTCCGGCAGCGGCCGGCCGACGGAGGAGAGTTTGTCCCCGGACACGTTCGCGAGGATCGCCGAACCGTCGGCGGTGGCGAAGAACTCGAGGATGCGCGCGCGAGGGAAGCTGGCGCACACGTCCTCCCACAGTCCCGCCGACATGCCGGAGCCCATGAACAACCGGATCGGGTTGTGCTGGTTGATGTGGAAGTCGGGGTCGCGCACGATGCCGCTGAGCATCGACCACGTGTAGGACACGACGGTGATCCCGTAGCGCTGCACCTCCACCGCGAAGTTCGCGGGATCGATGCCGTTGGACAGCGCGATGCGTGAGCGCCCGACGACCGTCGCGCCCAGCGTCGTGAGCAGTCCCGACGCATGGTGCAGCGGAGGCAGGCAGTACACGGTGTCGCGGTCGGTGAGCGCCGCCGCCGACGCCGCGCCGAAGGCCGACATCGCGAACCGGTGGTTGGTCACCGGCCAGGGGACGAGTTTGCCGTACGCACGGCTGAACAGGATGAATGCGAGATCTCCCGCGAGCCCGGGATCGGGTCGGTACCAGGTCGGCATGACGACCTCGTCGGGGTCGATGCGCTCCATGTCGACGATAGATGTCCCGTCGGCGCCGTCGATCGCACGGGAATCGCCACTCCCCCCGCCGAGCACCAGCACCCGGTCCGAGGCGGCGGTCGCGAGGTCGAGGTTGGTGGGATCGGTGACGATCACCGAACTGTCGGCGAGCCGCATCATCTCGCGGACGTCGGCATCCGCGGCGAGCAGCACCGCCACCGCCCCCAGGCGGGAGAGCGCGGCGATGACGACCAGGGCGCTGGGCCGGGTGTCCATCAGCACACCGATGTGCTGGCCCGGACGGATGCAGCAGTCGACGAGGCCGGCGACCACGTTGTCGATGCGTGCGTTCACCTGGGCGTGGGTGAGCACGCGGTTCTCGAAGAGGAACAGCTCGCTGTCGCCGCCGCGTTTGGTGTTCTCGGCCATCAGTTTCGAGAGGGAGATGCGCGTCCCGCTCTGGATCTGTCCGAGGCGGAACAGTCGTGGCACGGTCCGCACCGATTCCGACGCCACCGCCCGCGAGGTCCGTTGCAGGGAGTTGGCCAGACCGAGCAGTTCGCGCGACGCAGCGGTGCCGGCGTCGGCCACCGAGCCCACTCCGTGCGTGATGCGCGAGGACAGACTGACCCCGCCGCCGTGGCCCGGTTCGACGAGCGACATCTCGGTGATGAGCTCGGGGCGCGGACCGTTGTCGGAGAGCCAGTTCACCCAGTCGGAGGTCGTCGGCCAGGTGTGCTCGCCGGCCGCGCTGCCGACCACGAGTCCGAAATGTCCGACCGGGAGCGCGGATTCGAAGACCTCGGCGTCGGGCGCGGCCCTGACTATCCCGCGCACCGCCGCGGGTTGGCCGATGTCGTCGGCATCGCCGACGAACGCGAGGACCGGGCAGGTGATCTCGGCGAGCGAGACGAGGTCGCCGTTGATCACGAAGCCCCCGGACACCATCCGGTTGTGCGCCACGAACTGCCGCAGCAGCTCGGCGATCGCCGGGCCCGACCAGGCGACCCAGCCGTCGGCTTCGAGGAAGCGGCGCTGGTCCTCACGTGGCAGGAGTGCCTCGCGGTCGTGTAGTCGACGGAGGAAGTCGATCCGGCTGCGCACCGTCTTCACCGGGTCGAGTAGCTGAAAGCCGGTGCGCGCCATCCAATCCCGCACCCAGAGATTGCGTGAGAAAGCCTTGTCCGCCAGGAATTCGGCCGCCGGCGCCACCAGGCCGGCGGGCAGCCCCAGGGGCAGCGCGGCGAGCACGTCCACCGGGCTGCCGAAGGTGATCAGACTCGCGATCCCCTTGGATCGGCGATACGCCGCGGTCTGGTACGCGAACATGCCGCCCTGGGAGTAACCGGCCAGGTGGATGTCGCGCCCGGTGGCCTCGACGATCAGGTCGATCGCCCGGCTGATGGCGACCACGTGGTCGGCGAGGTTCCGCTCCATCCCCCCTTCTTCGGAGTCCGGCGATCCGAAGTCGACGACCCACGGCGTGATGCCGTTGCGGTGCAGGATGGAAACCGCACCGTTGTGTTCGGTCACGTCATAGACGTTGGCCGACACCATCATCGGCGGCACCAGAACGATGTTGGGGCCGGTCGACGGATCGTTCGGGAAATACCGGCGCAGCCGGAACATCTTGTGCGTCTCGACCACCGCGAACGGCGCCGGCTCGGTACCTGTCTCCAGTCCGCCGAACCGCAACACCTCGAGGCCGTTCTGCGCGGTGGCCAACACCCTGCCGACCACCCCCGCGATATCGGGGCCCCCGTCCCACACCGCCATCGTGTCGATCCTCCAGTCGTCGGTGTCCCGGTCTCACCCGCGTGTCGAACACACAGCGTCGGTGACACAGGTCACTGTACTCAGTCGTACCGGATCAGCGTCGCCCGCCGGGCCCAGCAGTCCAACGAGTCCGCAGATCGTTGGTCGCAGCCGTCACCACCTTGATCTGTCGCTGCACCTGCTCGGGCGCGGTACCGCCGTGCGCGCTGCGCGATTCGACCGAACCGCGCACCGTCAGGACCTCGCGCACGGCCGCTGTCAGCGCGGGATGCACACCGGCCAGCGTCGCGTCGTCGAGCTCGTCCAGGCCGACGCCGCGTGATTCCGCCTCGCGGACACAGGCGCCCGCGGCCTCGTGGGCGACGCGGAACGGCACGCCCTGCCGGACCATCCACTCGGCGATGTCGGTGGCCAGGGTGAAGCCCGCCGGAGCGAGTTCGGCCATGCGGTCGGTGTGGAACTCCAGCGTCGAGACCAGTCCGGTCACCGCCGGCAGCAACAGCTCCAGCTGGGCGACCGCGTCGAAGACCGGTTCCTTGTCCTCTTGGAGGTCGCGGTTGTAGGCCAGCGGTTGTGCCTTGAGTGTCGCGAGCAACCCGGTCAGGTCACCGATGAGCCGCCCGGCCTTGCCGCGCATCAGCTCGGCGACGTCCGGGTTCTTCTTCTGCGGCATGATCGAGCTGCCGGTGGACCACGCGTCGGCGAGCGTCACATAGCCGAACTCCGGTGTGCTCCAGATGATCACCTCTTCAGACAACCGGGAGAGGTCCACCGCGATCATCGCGAACACGAACGCGGCCTCGGCGGCGAAGTCACGCGCCGAGGTGGCGTCGATCGAGTTCTCGGCGGGCGCGTCGAAACCGAGGTCGGCCGCGATCGCCGCCGGATCCAGCCCGAGCGACGAGCCGGCGAGTGCACCGGAACCGTACGGCGACACCGCTGTTCGACGATCAGCGTCGGCGAGCCGATCGATGTCGCGCAGCAACGGCTGTGCATGTGCCAGCAGATGATGCCCCAGCAGGACCGGTTGCGCCGCCTGCAGATGGGTCTTGCCCGGCATGATCGCGTCCGGATGGGCGGCCGCCTGCGCGGTCAGCGCCTCGACGACGTCGAGCACCCCGAGCGCCACCCGACGCATCGCGGCGCGCAGCCACATCCGGAACAGGGTCGCGACCTGATCGTTGCGCGACC
Source organism: Gordonia sp. ABKF26 (assembly GCF_041103195.1). Classification (NCBI taxonomy): domain Bacteria; kingdom Bacillati; phylum Actinomycetota; class Actinomycetes; order Mycobacteriales; family Gordoniaceae; genus Gordonia; species Gordonia sp. ABKF26. The sequence continues at coordinate 2,890,797 of NZ_JBGCVZ010000003.1, read as the reverse complement.
GTCCGGCGCGTAGCCGGCCACCGAGTTCGGGTCCGACCCGCTCGATCAGCCCGCGTTCGAGGGCGCCGTGGACGTCCTCGTCGGACTCGGCCGGTCCGAAACTGCCGTCCGCGACATCGGCGGCGAGACGATCGAGACCGTCGATCATCCCGGTGAGGTCGTCAGCCGTGAGCAGCCCGGCCTTGTTCAGGACGCGGGCGTGCGCCTTCGACGCCTCGATGTCGAACGGGGCCAACGCCCAGTCGAAGTGGGTCGACTTGCTGAGCGCGGCCATCGCCTCGGCCGGGCCACCGGCGAAACGACCACCCCAGAGCGAACCCTGGTTGGTCGTCCCACCCGTCTCCGGGCCGCTACCGCCGCCGGTGCCCGCACTCACAGATTCAGGTCCCGCTTCGCGGCGATCTTCGACGACAGGCCGTGCAGCTCGACGAAGCCGCGCGCGGCGGACTGATCGAAGGTGTCGCCCTCGTCGTAGGTGGCGAGGTTGAAGTCGTAGAGCGACTCGGAGCTGCGGCGACCGGTGGCGGCGATGGTGCCGCCGTGCAGGGTCAGCCGGATCTCGCCCGTCACGTGCTCCTGCGTCGAGGCGACGAAGGAGTCCAGCGACCGCTTCAGCGGCGAGAACCACAGACCGTCGTACACCAGCTCGGCCCACTTCTGGTCGGTGCCGCGCTTGTAGCGCCCCAGCTCGCGCTCGAGGGTCACGTGTTCGAGCTCCTCGTGCGCGCGGATGAGGACCATGGCGCCGGGAGCCTCGTACACCTCACGGCTCTTGATGCCCACGAGCCGATCCTCGACGACGTCGAGTCGTCCGACACCCTGCGCACCCGCGCGTCGGTTGAGTTCCTGGATGGCCTCGAGCACGCTCACCGGACGTCCGTCGATGCTGACCGGGCGGCCCTTGTCGAAGCCGATGATGACCTCGTCGGGGGAATTCCAGTTGACGGTCGGATCCTCGGTGTAGTCGTAGACGTCCTTGGTGGGAGCGTTCCACAGATCCTCGAGGAAGCCGGTCTCCACCGCACGACCCCACACGTTCTGGTCGATGGAGAAGGGCGACTTCTTGGTCACGTTGATCGGGATGTCGTTCTCGCCGGCGAAGGCGATGGCCTTCTCGCGGGTCCACGCGTAGTCGCGGACCGGGGCGAGTACCTGCAGATCCGGTGCGAGAGTGGCGAACCCGACCTCGAAGCGGACCTGGTCGTTGCCCTTGCCGGTGCATCCGTGGGCCACGACGGTGCCGCCGTGATCGCGGGCCGCGGTGACGAGGTGCTTGGCGATCAGCGGCCGGGACAGTGCCGAGACGAGCGGGTACCGGTCCATGTAGAGCGCGTTCGAGGTGATCGCGCCGAGGCAGTACTCATCGGCGAACTCGTCGCGGGCGTCGACCACGACGGCCTCGACCGCGCCGCAGTCCAGTGCGCGCTGCCGGATGACCTCCATGTCCTCGCCGCCCTGACCGAGGTCCAGGGCCACGGCGACGACCTCTTTGCCGGTCTCCTTCTGGATCCAGCTGATCGCGACCGAGGTGTCCAGGCCGCCCGAGTATGCGAGTACGACACGTTCTGCCATGAGGTGAAGCTCCTGTTCTGCGCGTTGACCGAGTCCATCATCGGCCCCGGTGTTCCGGCGACACCGTCCGGGTACCGATTGGCGGTGTCGCGGCTGTTCGTTTGGTGTGGTGTGTCTGTTCTGTGCTGGTCGGCTGGTTCGGTTCAGGTCCGGGCGCGGCTACACGAGTCCCTCGATCCGCCGCGCGAGCCCGGCGCCGTCGAGCGGTTCGCGAGCCACCACGAAGATCGTGTCGTCCCCGGCGATCGTCCCGACGACGTCGGGCAGGCGTGCCCGGTCGAGCGCGGCCGCGAGGTAGTGCGCGGCGCCCGGAGGCGTGCGCAGCACCGCGAGGTTGCCGCTGCTGTCGGTCGACACCAGGAGGTCGGAGACCAGCCTGCCGAGTCGGTCGGTACCGCCGGACACCCCGCGGACGGGCGAACCGTCCTCGGGAACGACGTACACGCCCGCCCCGCCGTCTGCCGCGCGCAGCTTCACCGCGCCGAGCTCGTCGAGGTCGCGCGACAGGGTGGCCTGCGTGGCGTCGACGCCCTCCTCGGCGAGCAGCCGCTGCAGTTCGGACTGGCTGCGGACCTGATGCGTGGACAGGATCTCGATGATCCGCGCATGGCGTCCCGCCCGGGTGGCGGCCAGCCGGCTCTCCGAGGGCTCGGCCCCGGCGGTCATCGTGGATTCCCGGTCATGACGAACTCCTGCTCACTGCGATTCGCGAGTCACTGGTGCTCCAGCAGCCAGATCAGCAGGGCCTTCTGCGCGTGCAGGCGGTTCTCCGCCTCGTCGAACACGACGCTGCGCGGCCCGTCGATGACCGATGCGGTGATCTCGTCGCCGCGATGTGCCGGCAGGCAGTGCAGCACGATCGCGTCGTCGGCGGCGTGCGCGAGCAGCGCGTCGTTGATCTGGTACGGACGGAACGGCGCGGTGCGGTCCTTGCCGTCGTCCTCGTGCCCCATCGAGACCCAGGTGTCGGTCACCAGGACATCGGCACCGGTGGACGCGGCGACGGGATCGCCGACGAGCTCCACCGAACCACCCGTCTGCGCCGCGCGGCGCTCGGTGTCGGCGATGACGCCGGGATCCGGCTGGAAGCCGTCCGGTGCACTGATCCGAACGTGTATCCCGGCGGTGACACCGCCCAGGGCGAGCGAGTGCGCCATGTTGTTGGCGCCGTCACCCAGGTAGGTCATCGTGAGGCCGGCGGGAGAACCCTTGTGCTCGATGATCGTCTGCAGGTCGGCGAGCACCTGGCACGGGTGGAATTCATCGGAGAGGGCGTTGACGACCGGGACCGTGGCGGCCGACGACAGCGCATCGAGTCGATCCTGGCCGAAGGTGCGCCACACGATCGCGTCGACGAACCGGGACAGCACGAGGCCGGTGTCCTCCAGCGTCTCCTCGCGCCCGAGCTGCGTGGTGCGGCCGTCGACCACGACGGCGTGCCCGCCGAGTTGGGCGATGCCGACTTCGAACGAGAAGCGGGTGCGGGTCGAGTTCTTGTCGAAGATGACGCCGACTCCGCGGGGTCCCTCCAGCGGTCGGAAGTCGAACGGCTTCGCCTTGACCTCGGCGGCGAGGGCGAGCACCTCGGCCTGTTCGGCCGGGGACAGGTCGTCGTCACGCAGGAAATGTCGGGTCATGCCTTGTCTCCCTCGGTCGATGTGGCGGCGGTGTCGAGCAGTCCCGGCAAAGCAGCCACGAAGCTCTGGCCCTCCTCTTCGGTGAGGATCAGCGGCGGCGCCAGCCGTAGGACGTCGGGTGCGGGCGCGTTGATGAGGAACCCCGCATCCCGGGCCGCGGCCTCGACGCGCTGCGACAACGGCTGGGTCAGCACCACGCCGAGCAACAGACCGGCGCCCCGGACATGGGAGACCAGCGGGTGCTGCAGGTCCTCGATGCCGGCGGCGATCGACTTGCCCACCGCCGCAACGGAGTCGACGAGACCCTCGGAGTCGATGACGCGCAGTACGGCGAGCGCGGCTGCGGCACTGACGGGATTGCCGCCGAAGGTGGTGCCGTGCTGGCCCGGTTCGAACAGGTCGGCCGCGCGGCCGGTGGCGATGCACGCCCCGATCGGCAGTCCCCCGCCCAGTCCCTTGGCCAGGGTCATCACGTCGGGGACGATCCCGACCTGCTGGTGGGCGAAGAAGGTGCCGGTCCGGGCCACCCCCGTCTGGACCTCGTCCAGGATCAACAGCGCGCCACGCTCTTCGGTGATCCGGCGAGCCGCGGCCAGATAGTCCGCGGGCGGCACGATGACGCCCGCCTCACCGAGGATCGGTTCGAGGATGACCGCCGCTGTGCGGTCGGAGACCACCGCGTCGAGAGCGTCGATGTCCCCGTAGGGGACGAAGCGGACGCCGGCGGGCATCGGCTCGAACGGCTCCCGTTTCGCCGGCTGACCGGTCATGGCGAGCGCACCCATCGTGCGGCCGTGGAAGGCCTTCTCCGCGGCGACGATCTCCGGCCGCCCGGTCCGCCGGGCGAGCTTGAAGGCCGCCTCGTTGGCCTCGGTCCCGGAGTTGCAGAAGAAAGCGCGGCCCGGGTGGCCGAAACGGTCGAGCAACTTCTCGGCGAGTTCGACGACCGGCGGGGCGATGTACAGGTTCGACACGTGCCCGAGCGTCTGGAGCTGGGTGGTCACCGCCTCGACGATCGCCGGGTGCGCATGGCCGAGTGCGTTGACCGCGATCCCGCCGAGGAGGTCGAGGTAGCGCTTGCCGTCGGCGTCGGTCACGTGGGCGCCCGATCCGCCGACGAGGGCGATCGCCGGTGTGCCGTAGTTGTTCATCAGCGACTGTGCCCAGCGCTGTTGCAGTGGCGCGGTCATGATTCCTCCTCCGGTACGACGACGGTGGTGCCCGTCGAGCTCTCGGTCAGCAGTTCGGCGAGCACGGAATGTGCCACGCGGCCGTCGATCACGTGGGCACGGTCGACGCCACCGGTGACCGCGCGCAGACAGGCCTCCATCTTGGGGACCATGCCCGAGTCGAGTGACGGCAGCAGTCCGGTCAGTGTGTCGGTGTCGATCCGGGACACCAGGGATCCGCGATCGGGCCAGTTCGTGTACAGACCCTCGACGTCGGTGAGCATCACCAGTCGGGACGCACCGAGCGCCTCGGCCAGCGCCCCGGCGGCGGTGTCGGCGTTGATGTTGTGGACCACGCCGTCGCGGTCCGGGGCGATCGTGGAGACGACCGGGATACGGCCGGCGGCGACCAGATCCAGAACCGCCGAGGTGTTGACCGACGCGATGTCGCCGACGAGGCCGATGTCGGTCGGAACCCCCTCGACGAGCACCGTCCGCCGCGACGCGGTGAACAGGTGCGCGTCCTCGCCGGTGATGCCGACGGCGTACGGGCCGTGCGAGTTGATCAACCCGACGAGTTCGCGCCCGACCTGTCCGAACAGCACCATCCGGGCCACGTCCATCACTTCGGGGGTGGTCACGCGGAATCCGCCCTTGAACTCCCCCTGCAGACCGAGCCGCTTCAGCATCGCCGAGATCTGCGGCCCGCCACCGTGAACCACCACGGGATGCATCCCACATGCGCGCAGGAAGACCATGTCCGCGGCGAACGCCTTCTTCAACTCGTCGTCGACCATGGCGTTGCCGCCGTACTTGACGACGACGGTCGCGCCCGCGAGTCGTTGCAGCGCGGGCAGCGCCTCGGCGAGGACCTTCGCCTTCGCGAGACCTGCGGCGGGGTCGATCGGGTGGACTCCCGATGTCGTCTCGCTCATGACGAGTACGCCGAGTTCTCTTCGACGTACGCGTGCGAGAGGTCGGTGGTCCGGACGCTCGCCGCGGACTCTCCCAGCTTCAGGTCGACGACGACGGCGATGTCGGTGCCCGACAGGTCCACGTCCCGTGCGCCTTCGACGCCGAACCCGTTCTCGCACACCGGACTGTCGTTGAACGACACCGCGATGCGATCGGGGTCGATGGTGACCGGCGTCGCACCGACCGCGGCCAGTACCCGACCCCAGTTCGGATCCGAACCGAACAGGGCGGTCTTGACGAGCGAGTCGCGTGCGACGGCCCGGGCGACCGTCAGCGCATCGTCCTCGGTGTGTGCACCGGAGACCGTGATGACGACCCGCTTCGTGACGCCCTCCGCGTCGGCCATCATCTGCGCGGCGAGATCGTCGCAGACGGCGAAGACCGCGTCGTCCAGGTCGGTCTGGTCGACCGGGATCTGGCTGGCGCCCGAACTCAGCAGCAGCACCGTGTCGTTCGTCGAACACGAGCCGTCGATGTCCAACCGGTCGAACGTGCGTGCCGTCGCCCTGCGCAAGGCGGTGTCGAGTTGTTCGGCGGTCGCACTAGCGTCGGTCGTGAGGACCACCAGCATGGTGGCCAGCGACGGCGCGAGCATCCCCGCGCCCTTACCCATGCCGCCGACGTTCCACCCCTGCGGGTGATGCAGCGCAGCCTGTTTGGGGACGGTGTCGGTGGTCATGATCGCGTGCGCGGCATCCGTCCCGCCGGACAGACCGCCACCCATGTCCTGGACGATCTCGGTGACCCCCGCCAGGACCTTGTCCATCGGCAGTCGATCGCCGATCAGGCCGGTCGAGCAGACCGCGACCTCGACCGCGCCGGTACTCGTCCCCCAGTTGCTGAGCGCGTCGGCCACCGCCTCCGCGGTCCGGTGGGTGTCCTGGAACCCGCCCGGGCCCGTACAGGCATTCGCACCACCGGAATTCAGGATGACAGTGCGCAGCCGGCCGGTGGTGAGGACCTGCTGCGACCACAGCACGGGCGCGGCCTTCACCTGGTTGCGGGTGAAGACGCCGGCAGCGGCGTAGTCGGGCCCCTCGTTGAAGACCAGAGCGAGATCGGGGGCGCCGGAGACCTTGATCCCGGCGGCTATGCCGGCAGCTCGGAAGCCGAGGGGCGCCGTGACACCCTGGCCCCGCACGAGCCGCGGGTGATCGCCGGGCGCACCACCTTCGATCCGATCCTGCTCTGTTCCCGCGCTGTCGGTCTGTCCGGTTCCGGTCACGGTGCCACTCCCACGGTGCTCAGTCCCTCGTTCTCGGTCCAGCCCAGCGCCAGGTTCATCGATTGGACCGCGGCGCCGCCGGTCCCCTTGGTGAGGTTGTCCACCGCACCGACGACCACGAGGGTCCCGGCGCGTTCGTCGACGGTGACGCCGAGCTGCACGGCGTTCGACCCGATGACCGATCCGGTCGCGGGCAGTCTGCCCTCCGGCAGCACGTGCACGAATTCCTCGTCGGCATAAGCCTTCTCATACACCGCGCGTGCCTCGGCGGCCGATGCACCGGTCCGCGCGGTGCACGTGGCGAGGATGCCCCGCGCCATCGGCGCCAGGATCGGCGTGAACGAGACCGTCACCGGCTGCTCGGCCGCGGCCGAGAGGGCCTGGGAGATCTCCGGCGTGTGCCGATGGACGCCGCCGACTCCGTACGCGCGCGCGGACCCGATGACCTCCGAGGCCAGCAGATCGACCTTCGGAGACCGGCCGGCACCCGAGGCGCCGCTCACGGCGACCACCGTGACATGCGGGTCCGCGATCCCGGCCGCGATGGCCGGCAGCAACGACAGGATCGACACCGTCGGATAGCAGCCGGGTACCGCGATCCGGCTCGCATCCTTGAGGACCTCCCGATTGCCGGGCAGCTCGGGCAGACCATAGGGCCACGTCCCGGCATGATCGCCGCCGTAGTAGGCGGTCCACTCGCCTGCGTCCCGCAACCGGAAGTCCGCACCGCAGTCGATGATGAGTGTGGTCGGCGGCAGTGCGTCGGCGATCACCGCCGACGCACCGTGCGGCAAGCCCAGGAAGACGACGTCGTGTCCGGCGAGGACCTCCGGGGTCGTGTCCTCCAGCACCCGATCGGCCAACGGCAACAGGTGCGGGTGATGGGTCCCCAGGGGCGTGCCGGCATTGCCGCCGGCGGTGAGCGCACCGATCTCGAGGTCACCCGATCGCAGGCGGGGGTGCCCGCACAACAGTCGGAGGATCTCGCCACCCGCGTAGCCGCTTGCACCGGCCACCGCCACCTTCACACCGCTGGTTGAGCTCGTCGAAGCCATGTTGATCATTATGCAGCAGGATGCAAATCAATTCACGGCGGGGTGGTTCCCGCGCTGGGACCGGGTCAGCGCAGACGGGCACCCACCCGGGAGGCCGCGGCGTCGACGGCGGCCAGCTTCGCCTCGTTGGCCTCGTCTTCGGTGAGAGTCCGATCGGCCGCGCGGAACCGCAGCGAGAACGTGAGCGACTTGTTGCCCGCGCCGACCTGCTCCCCGGTGAAGACGTCGAACAATGCGATGTCCTCGAGCAGGTCGCCGGCTCCGTCGCGGAGTGCGGCCTGGACGTCTGCGGCCGGGACCTCACCGCCGACCACGACGTTGACGTCCTGCAGGACAGCCGGGAACACCGACACCGACGGCGCCGGGAGTCGCTGGTCCAGGGGAAGCGCATCGATGTCGATCTCCACGGCGCAGGTCCGCTTGGGCAGGTGCGCCCGCTCCAGCACAGCCGGATGCAGCTCGCCCGCGTAACCGACCGTGCGACCGTCGACCGTGAGCCGCGCACAGCGGCCCGGATGCCACGGCCGGTGATCGTCGGCGGTGAGCTCGACGGTCACCCCCGCCGCCCGGCCGATCGTGCGGGCCGCCTCGAAGGCGTCGAGGTGATCGGCAGCGCGTCCCGGCCCCCAGGGCCCGGCGGGATCGCGCAATCCGGTGAGCACGACGCCGACGTGCAGCGGCTGATGCGGCAGTGAGGCGTCGAGTGCGGCGATCTCCTCGTCGGTCGGGCGACGCGTCACATCGAGCGCGTCGACAGCGGCCACGTGATCACCGGCGATGACGACCTGTCCGATCGTGAACAGCGACAGGTCACGCTGTCCGCGGGCGATGTTGCGCGCCGCCATTTCCAGGAGGCCCGGAAGCAGAGTGGTGTTCAGTTCGGGACGGTCGGACTCGAGCGGATTGAGGACCTTGACGGTGCGTCGGCGTTCGTCGTCGGCCGGGAGGTCCCACAGGTCGAAGACGCCGGACGGCATGAACGGGTACGGCAGGACCTCGACGTAGCCGTCGAGCGCCAGGGTGCGGCCGACGCTGCGTCGACGACGTTGAACCGGGGTGAGTCCGGTGCCGCCCGGCGCTCGGGGCACCACCGCGGGGATGTCCTCGAGGCCTTCGAGCCGGAGGACCTCCTCCACGAGGTCGGCGCGCTGCCGGAGGTCGGGGCGCCACGAGGGCGGGAACACGTCGAGTTCTTCGGTTCCGGTCACCACGCAGCCGACCTCGGTCAGCCTGGTCAGGGTGGTGCCGGGCGGATACCCGATACCCGCGACGCGATCGGGTTCGTCGGCCGGGATCGAGATCGTCGACCGGATCGGGGTCTGGACGTGCGTCTCCGACAGCGGGGATGCGACGGTACCGCCGGCGATCTCGACGATCAGTCCGGCCGCACGGTCGGAGGCCACCGCGGTGATCTCAGGGTCGACGACCCGCTCGAATCTCTTGCTGGCCTCCGATGTCAGCTTGTGGCGCTTCGCGGTGCGGAAGACACGAACCGGGTCGAACGTCGCCGACTCCAGCAGCACGGTGGTGGTCTCCGGCCCCACCTCGGTGCTCGCGCCGCCCATGACGCCGGCCAGGGCGATCGGCCCGGTGTCATCGGTGATCAGCACATCCTCGGGGTCGAGGACGCGCACGGTGTCGTCGAGGGTGGTGAGCTTCTCCCCCGGTTGTGCCGAACGGACGGAGACGGTGCCCGTGATCCGGTCGGCGTCGAAGGCGTGCAGTGGCTGCCCGAGCTCGATCATCACGTAGTTGGTGATGTCGACGATCGCCGAGATCGGGCGGATCCCCGCGACCATGAGCCGCTTCTGCATCCACCACGGCGAGATGGCCGTGGGGTCGACGCCGGTGATCACCCGCGCGGTGTAGCGCGTGGCGCCGGAGTTCTCGTCGATGGCGACGGGCCACGCCGGGACCGAACCGTCGTCCGGCAGGTCCGCCGATCGCAGTCCCGGATCGACGAACGGAACCCCGAAGCTGCCGGCGAGTTCGCGCCCGAGTCCGCGCACCGAGAACGCGTAACCGCGGTCCGGCGTCACGTTCACGTCGATGGCCGCGTCGTCGAGTCCGAGCACCTCGCGGGCGTCGGCACCGGGCTCGGCGGTTCCGGGCGCGAGGACGAGGATGCCGCTGTGATCGGTACCGATCCCCAGCTCGGAGACCGAACAGATCATGCCGTCGGAAACGCGTCCATAGGTCTTGCGCGAGGCGATCTCGAACGGACCGGGGAGCACGACGCCGGGCAGGGCCGCGACGATCAGATCACCCTCGGCGAAGTTGCGTGCACCGCAGACGATTCCGCGTGGCTCGGCCTCACCGACCGCGACCGTGCAGAATCGGATCGGCTTCTTGAACTCGGTGAGTTCCTCGATGGTCTCGACGCGACCGATCACGAGCGGGCCGGTGATCTCCGGGAACCGCTCGATGTCCTCGATCTCGAAACCCACGCGGACGAAACCGGCGTCGATCTCCTCGGTCGTGGCCGACCACTGCGGGTCGCCGGCGCGGAGGACCTCGGTGTACCAGGACTGTGGTGCACGCACTGTGTATCAACTACTTTCGTCGCGTCGTGAGAAGTCGGCGGGGTCGGTCCGGGCCGGACGAGGTCAGGCGGCCGGACCGAACGGGAGGGTGAAGCGGATGTCACCCTCGACCATGTCGCGCATGTCGGAGATGTCGTTGCGGAACTGCAGGGTCCGTTCCAGACCCATGCCGAACGCAAATCCCGAGTAGACGTCCGGGTCGATACCGCTGGCGCGCAGCACATTCGGGTTGACCATGCCGCAACCGCCCCACTCCACCCAGCCCGGCCCGCCCTTCTTGGCGGGGAACCACACGTCGACCTCGGCGGAGGGTTCGGTGAACGGGAAGTAGCTCGCCCGCATGCGGGTCGTCGTCTCCGGCCCGAAGAGCGCACGGGCGAAGGTCTCGAGGGTGCCGCGCAGGTTGGCGAGCGTGAGTCCCTTGTCGACGGCGAGGCCCTCGATCTGATGGAACACCGGGGTATGGGTCGCGTCGAGTTCGTCGGTACGGAACGTACGGCCGGGGCACGCGACGTAGATGGGCAGGTCGCGGCTCAGCATGGAGCGGACCTGCACCGGTGACGTGTGCGTCCGCAGGACCTGCCGGGACCCCTCGGGTGCGATGTAGAAGGTGTCCTGCATGGACCGTGCGGGGTGATCGGGGAGGAAGTTCAGCGCGTCGAAGTTGTGATGCTCGGTCTCGACCTCCGGGCCCTCCGCGATCTCCCAGCCCATGCCGACGAACACGTCGGCCACCTGCTCGGCGATCACGGTGATGGGATGGCGTGCACCCACCGGACGTCGGCCGCTCGGCAACGTCACGTCGATGGATTCGGCGACGAGCACCGCCGCGTCGCGCTCGGCGTCGAGGACGGCGGTCCGCGCCTCCAATGCCGCCGACACCCGGCCGCGGACCTGATTCACCAGCTTGCCCGCCTCGGAGCGCTGATCCTTGGGGATGGAGCCCAGCGCGCGTCGGGCGAGCGCGATCGGCGAACGATCGCCGAGGTGCGCCGACTTGGCCGCCGCGAGCTGATCGAGGTCGGCCGCCGCCTCGAACGCCGCGATCGCCGCCGAGGCGGCCGCCTCGAGGTCGTCGGGTCCCGGGAATGCCGTTGCGTCGGCGGAAGTGGCCACGGTGGGCGTGCTCCTCATGCGTCGATCGGTGGATGGTCGGCATCGTCGTCGCGCTGTGCACGCCGACCCAGCGGGGCCGACGGGCGCCTCGGGTGCCGACGATGACTCCCGTCGAGGGTAGACGACTACCGCGGGGCGCTGACCTGCAGGGAGGCGTCGTCTCCAGGAGGCGATCCCGCCGCGGTCCGGCGACCGGCGGGAACCGCCAGCCGACGGGCGCCGATGGCACACGCGAGGCCCAGGACCAGCCACCACACGCCGTCCCCGGTCAGACCGCCACGCGCGAGCATCAGGATCGCCACGCCGAGGCCGGCCAGCACCGTCAGCAGGGCCGCGCTCCGCACCGGCCCGCTGCGCCGGGCGACCGGTTCGTCCCACCACGGGAGGGACCGGTTCTCGAGCGGAGACAGCACTGCGACCACCGGGACCATGACCGCGAGCAGCAGCACGGTCTGCGCCCCGACGATCACCGGGAACGACGCCGAGTGGACGTCGGCGCGGTCGACACCCAGCGCGGCGCACGTTCCGACGATCGCGGCGAGCACCGGCAGATGCCAGAGGTAGAGGGTCATCGCGCCGCGGTTGCCCAGCACGACCCACCACCAGATCATCGGACGGTCGGCGAGGACCGCGAGGAACCGGCGCACGGCGATCGCGCCCGCGCACAGCACGATCGCGTGGCCGGCGAGCAGCAGGCTCGGCGGGCTCATGTTCGACAGCTGCTGACCCGGCACGGTGACGAGCGAGACCTCATAGGGTCCCCACGAGACGAGGGCGGCGTCGACGGCGAGCCCGCCGACGGCCACCATGAGGGCGATCCCGGGCCGCAGGATCCTCTTGGCGTAGGCGATCCCGAGAACAGCGGGGATCGTCCACACGGTGAGGAAGTTCAGATAGCCCAGCGCAGCGGGTCCGTCCGCGAGCCGGACGGCGTCGACCAGTGCGGTACTCCCCCAGCACACGCCCAGCGCGACCGCCACACCACCGGCGGAGGAGAGCCGCTGCAGGAACGGGACCACGGCCAGGACCAGCAGGTAGGCGCCCAGGAACCACAGGAGTTGCACCCCGAGGCGCGCGACGACGTCGGCCGTGGCCACGGCACCGATACGGGACAGGACGGCGTAGGCGGCCACGACCGCACCGAGGTACCAGAAGACCGGACGCAGCAGCCGCTGAGTCCGCGCGAGGAGCCACTGCCCCGCCGTCGGGGTGTCGCTCTCGCCGCGCGAGGTCCAGCCGCGGGTCGCCGCGGCGGCGCCGGCGAAGAAGAACAGCGGCAGCACCTGCAGCAGCCAGGTCGCCGGTTGCAGCGCGGGTACCTCGCCGAGTGTGTTGCCCAGCTCGATCGAGCCGTCGGCGACCTCGACGGTGAGCATGATCGAGTGACCGGCGACGACCACGACGAGGGACACGATGCGGATGAGGTCGATGACGCGGTCCCGGTGTCCGGTGAGGGCGTCGAGTTCGCGGGGAGTGGGCAGACCCGTCGGAACCGAGCGTATTCCGGCCGGTCGGCCTGATTCGGTGCTGAGCATGGCGTCAGTCTCGGCCGCCGTCGCCGGGCGGGCCTGAGCAAAACTACTCGGCCGGGGTCAGCAATCCCCGTGCCGACCAACCGCTCCGGGACGCTCGGAGCCCGGCAGCGTCGACCGCGGCGGCCCGGTCCGTGCTGACCGGACCGCCGGGCCAGGACCCTACTTGCCGAAACCGGCCCGCTTGAGCGCGTCGGCCATCGCCCCGCTGGGCGCCGGCCGGCGATCGTTGCGGTTCCCGCCCCGGTTGCCCTGGCTCCCCCGAGCGCCCTGGCCCTGCGGGGCGCCGCGAGTACCGCCGCGCTGGTCGTTCCGGCGCGGCTGACCACCACGCGGACTGTCGTCACGTCCCTGCCCACGGGGTGCGCGAGCAGGCTTGCCGTCGGAGCCCGGCTCATCGTCGAGCCGCAACGAGAGCCCGATGCGCTTGCGCTCCACATCCACGTCCATGACCTTCACCTTCACGATGTCACCGGACTTGACGACCTCGTGGGGGTCGGAGACGAACCGATGCGCCATCGCCGAGACATGGACGAGCCCGTCCTGGTGCACACCCACGTCGACGAACGCACCGAAGGCGGCCACATTGGTGACCTGACCCTCGAGGACCATGCCCGGCGTCAGGTCGGAGACCTTCTCGATGCCGGTGGCGAACGTCGCGGTCTTGAACTCAGGACGCGGGTCACGTCCTGGCTTGTCGAGTTCGGCGATGATGTCGACGACGGTCGGACGACCGAAGGTCTCGTCGACGAACTCCTCGGGACGCAGCTTGGTGAGGGTCGGGGTGTCACCGATCAGCGACCGGACATCCGTGCCCACCTTCTCGATGATGCGGGTGACGACCGGATACGCCTCGGGGTGCACGCTCGACGCATCCAGCGGGTTGTCGCCATCGGCGATGCGCAGGAAGCCTGCGCACTGTTCGAACGCCTTGGGTCCGAGCCGGGGCACCGCGGTGATCTGCTTGCGGTCCCGGAACGCACCATTGGTGTCACGATGCGCGACAATCGATTCCGCGAGTCCTGCGGTGATGCCGGACACCCGGGACAGCAGGGGCACCGAGGCCGTGTTCACGTCCACACCGACCGCGTTCACCGCGTCTTCGACGACTGCGCCGAGCGACCGCGCGAGCAGGGTCTCGGAGATGTCGTGCTGGTACTGGCCGACCCCGATGGACTTCGGGTCGATCTTCACGAGTTCCGCGAGCGGGTCCTGCAGACGGCGGGCGATCGAGACCGCGCCGCGGATGGAGACGTCGAGGTCGGGCAGCTCCTTCGACGCGTAGGCCGATGCGGAGTACACCGAGGCACCCGCCTCGGACACGACGACGCTCGTCGGCGGCTTCTTGCCGGCCTCCTTGATCGCGGACAGGAGTTCACCGGCGAGCGCGTCGGTCTCCCGCGAGGCGGTGCCGTTGCCGATCGCGATGAGTTCGACACCGTGCTTCTCGACGAGTGCGCCCAGCACGGCCAGCGCGCCGGACTTGTCGCGTCGCGGCTCGTGCGGATAGATCGTCGCGTGGTCGACGACCCTGCCGGTCGCGTTCACCACCGCGACCTTCACGCCGGTGCGCAGACCGGGATCGAGGCCCATCGTCGTTCGGGAGCCGGCGGGCGCCGCCAGCAGGAGGTCCTTGAGGTTCGTGGCGAACACCGCGACCGCGTCGGCCTCCGCGGCCTGACGCAGCCGCATCCGGACGTCGAGCGACAGCCCGACGAAGAGCTTGGTGCGCCACGCCCAGCGCACCGTGTCGGTGAGCCAGCGGTCGGCGGGGCGGCCCTGATCGGCGATGCCGAACCGGGCGGCGATCCGCTGTTCGTACGGGCCGGGGCCGGCAGGTCGCTCAGCCGCTTCCGGGTCGGCGTCGAGGGTGACCGAGAGGATCTCCTCGCGCTCACCGCGCAGCACGGCCAGGACCCGGTGCGACGGCAACGAGGTGAACGGCTCGGAGAACTCGAAGTAGTCGGCGAACTTGGCGCCGGCCGACTCCTTGCCCTCGCGAACCGCAGTGCGCAGCACGCCCGTCTGCCACATCAGCTCGCGGAGTTCGCCGACCAGGTCGGCGTCTTCGGCGAACCGCTCCACGGCGATCGCGCGGGCACCGTCGAGTTGTTCGGCGGTGAACGTCGACGGATCCGTCGTCGGGTCCGAGAGCAGCGCATCGGCCACGGGCTCGTGCCCGGCCTCGCGCGCGATCTGGGCCTTGGTGCGGCGCTTGGGCTTGTACGGGAGGTAGATGTCCTCGAGGCGGGCCTTGGTGTCGGCTTCGAGGATGCGTGCGTCGAGGGCGGCGTCGAGCTTGCCCTGCGCGGCGATCGATTCGCGGACCGCCTGGCGACGGGCCTCGAGGTCGCGGAGGTAGCCGAGACGCTCCTCGAGCGTGCGGAGTTGCGCGTCGTCGAGGCCGCCGGTGGCCTCTTTGCGGTACCGGGCGACGAACGGGACCGTCGACCCGCCGTCGAGCAGTTCGATGGCCGAACGCACCTGACCGACCCCCACCCCGAGTTCGGCGGCGATCGCCGAGGCGATGCGGGAGTTCACGACCGCGGGATCGGGCGCGGGCACCGTCTGCGGTGCCGCGGCCGGCGAGCCGGGAGTCGCGGGTGCGGGTTCGGGCGCGGAGTCGGGTGACACAGTTTCTGACACGATCGCCGACCCTACCGGCCGACTCGGACAGCGGTCAGACTCGACCCGCCGCGCCGTGGACGCGCGCACTCTCGTACAGACAGATGGCCGCCGCGGCAGCGACATTCAGGCTCTCCGCGCGTCCGCGGATCGGAATGGACACACGGTGGTCGGCCGAACGCTGCACGTCGGCCGGCAACCCATGTGCCTCGTTGCCGAACAGCCAGGCGACCCGGCCGGAGAGGACATCGGCCGCGGAGTCCAGGTCGACCTCGCCGTCGGCCGCCGTCGCCAGCAGCGTGATGCCGGCGGCGCGGATGGCGTCGAGCGCGTCGTCGACGGAACGCTCGCGCACCACGGGCACCGTGAACACGCTCCCCGCGCTCGCCCGGACACACTTGCCGTTGTGCGGGTCGACGGCGTCGCCGAGCAGGACGACGGCGTCAGCGCCCATCGCATCCGCACACCGGATCAGCGTGCCCGCGTTTCCGGGTTCACGCGCCTCGACGGCGATGGCGAGAAGCCGCGGCGCCTCGGCGAGGACTGCCTCGAGCGACACGTCGAGGAGCGGGCAGATCGCGAAGATTCCTGCGGGCGTAGAGGTCTCACCGAGTTTCGACGCGGCGCGGGCCGTGATCACCGACACCGGGACGCCCGCCGCCGTCGCGGCGTCGACCAGCTCGCGGCGGCGTGGCTGCTCGTCTTCGGCGACCAGGAGCACCTCGATCCGTCCGACGGCGAGCGCCGACGCGACGGCGTTCGCCCCCTCAGCGAGGAATCGGCCCTGTTCGCGCCGCTCGGCGGCGCGATGCAGCTTTGCATACGACACGACCCGCGAGGATCGCTCGGACAGGATCTCCGTCATCGGAGACTCGTCCGCTCGACTCGCGGGTCGTGGGTGCTGGGGTGCAATCAGGCAGCCGGGGCGTTGACGTCGGCCGGCAGAGCCTTGCGGGCGACCTCGACGAGACCGGTGAAGGCCTCGGGATCGGTGACGGCGATGTCGGCGAGCACCTTGCGGTCGACCTCGACACCGGCGGCCTTGAGGCCCTGGATGAGGCGGTTGTAGGTGATGTCGTTGGCGCGGGCCGCGGCGTTGATACGCGAGATCCACAGCTTGCGGAATTCACCCTTGCGCGCGCGACGGTCGCGGTAGGCGTAGGTCAGCGAGTGGAGCTGCTGCTCCTTCGCCTTGCGGTACAGGCGCGACCGCTGTCCGCGGTAGCCCTTGGAGGCCTCGAGGGTGGACCGACGCTTCTTCTGGGCGTTGACGGCCCTTTTCACGCGTGCCATGTGTTAGATCCTTTTGCTTGTCAGATGTCTGGGGTCGCTGGCGTCAGCGGTTGAGCAGTCGCTTGATGCGCGGGGCGTCGTTCTCGCTGACGACGGTGGTGCCGTCGAGACGGCGAGTGCGCTTGGACGACTTGTGCTCGAGCAGGTGGCGACGGTTGGCCTTCTGGCGCACGATCTTCCCGCTGCCGGTCACCTTGAAGCGCTTCGCGGTGCCCTTGTGGGTCTTGCTCTTCGGCATGTTCTTCCTTCTCTCGGGCGAACTCGGGCACCGGACCTGGCGAGGTCCGGTGTGTGTCCGGGTTCGCGTGTCTGATCTCGGCCGGAACGGATCGGACTCTCGTCCGGCCGATCGACTCAGTTCTCGTCCGCTCAGTTCTCGTCCGGGGCGGCCTTCGGGCCACCGGAACGTTCGCGGCTCTCTTGTGCCTTCTGGCGGGTCTTCGCACCCTTGTGCGGGGCGAGGACCATGGTCATGTTGCGACCGTCCTGCTTGGCCGACGTCTCGACGAAGCCGTAGTCGGCGACGTCGTTGCCCAGCCGCTGCAACAGGCGGTAGCCGAGCTCGGGACGGGACTGTTCGCGGCCGCGGAACATGATGGTGACCTTCACCTTGGAACCCGCCTCGAGGAACCGGATGACGTGACCCTTCTTGGTCTCGTAATCGTGGTCGTCGATCTTGGGCCGGAGCTTCTGCTCCTTGATGACGGTCATCTGCTGATTACGACGCGATTCGCGCTGCTTCTGGGCTGCCTCGTACTTGAACTTGCCGTAGTCCATGATCTTGCAGACCGGCGGACGGGCGTCCGGAGCCACCTCGACCAGGTCGAGGTCGGCCTCGTAGGCCAAGCGAAGCGCATCTTCAACACGCACGATGCCCACCTGCTCCGAGTTGGGTCCGACGAGTCGGACCTCAGGGACGCGGATGCGCTCGTTGATGCGGGTCTCAGTGCTGATGGGGCCTCCTTGTTCAATCCTGCAGTGGTAACCGTCGCGTCGTGGCGAGGGACGTATGCAAGAGAACCTGCGGGACACCTCAGCAAGGAAGCCCCGGGACTGATGTCCGCGGGGCTCCGATACCGACCGGTTCGTTCTCCGCATGCCAGAACTGACACACGTCGCCGTCGACATGCAGCTCAGCATCGTAGGATGCGATCTGCGACGATCGGCGTGAACCGGACCGTGCAACTGCGAGAACCTCGCGTCGAACGGTGGGAGCGGAACTCCACTTACGACCCCGGCGCATACCAGGGCGGTCGTGCTATGGAAGTCTAACAGCCATGGCCGAGAACTCCTATTCGTCACCTGCACCGTTACCCCCGGAGGGTGCGACGGACGGCGGCGCCGGAACGGGAGCTCCGGCGGACACCGATCTCGACAACGTCCGTGACCTGGGCGATATTCCGGCGATCGAGGTCATCACCCGGTCCATCGTCATGCTGATGAGTGCGGCGGCCGAGAAGCTCGGGCTTGCCGAGGGCACCCCCGCGGAACGCATCGACCTGCCCGAGGCGCGCACCCTTATCACCGCCCTGGCCGGCATCGTCGACGCGTCGAAAGCGGATCTCGGCATCCATGCGGCACCGATCCGTGACGGCCTGAAGAGTCTTCAGCTGGCGTTCCGCGAGGCCAGTGCCTATCCGGACGGGCCCGGCGAGGGCCCGGGCGAGAAGTACACCGGTCCGGTTCGAGCGCCCCGGAAGTAGGTGGCCTCGACACGCGGCGACCGAGCCCCGCTGGTTGAGCAGGCGAGGAGCGTAGCGACGAGCCGTGTCGAAACCACTACCCTGGACCCATGACGAATGCCGATGAGCCCGGGCGGTCCGACGAGATCGTCGATGCGGAGATCGTGCCGACCGGCCCGGTGCCGGGAGCGTTCCCTGATCCGAATTACTCCGACAGCGGGGTCCCGACCTTCGACTTCGTCCGCGACAAAATCGAGAACCGCATCACGACTGCGATCGGCTCCCAGGAGCTCGCGGAGGCCGGCCCTGAGGGACAGAGCGTCGACGAGATGATGCGCAAGCGCGACGAAGCCGCGAAGAAGCGACTCGAGGAGATCCGCAAGTCGATGGGGTCCTGACCGACCTCACTCCCCCGAATCGCGTTCCGCGCCACCGGTCTGCGGTCAGCCGACCGACGCCACCGCCTGGTCGATGTCGACGATCTCGGCCAGGAACTTGCCGGTGTGGCTGCCCGGGGTCGCGGCGATGTCTTCCGGGGTGCCCTCGCCGACGACGGTCCCGCCGCCTGCGCCGCCCTCGGGTCCCATGTCGATGACCCAGTCGGCGGTCTTGATGACGTCGAGGTTGTGCTCGATCACGATGACCGTGTTGCCCTTGTCGACCAGGCCGTTGATCACCGTGAGCAGCTTCTTGATGTCCTCGAAGTGCAAGCCGGTGGTGGGCTCGTCGAGGATGTAGACCGTCCGGCCCATCGACCGCTTCTGCAACTCGGCCGCCAGCTTCACGCGCTGCGCCTCACCACCGGACAGGGTCGGGGCCGGCTGCCCGAGCCGGACGTAACCGAGGCCGACGTCGACGAGGGTCTTGAGGTAGCGGTGGATCGAGCTGACGGGCTCGAAGAAGTCGGCCGCCTCCTCGATCGGCATGTCGAGGACCTCGGAGATGGTCTTGCCCTTGTAGTGGACCTCGAGGGTCTCCCGGTTGTAGCGCGCACCGTGGCAGACCTCGCACGGCACGTAGACGTCCGGCAGGAAGTTCATCTCGATCTTGATCGTGCCCTCGCCGGTACATGCCTCGCAGCGGCCGCCCTTGACGTTGAACGAGAAGCGACCCGGCTGGTAGCCGCGCACCTTGGCCTCGGTGGTCGCCGCGAACAGGGTGCGGATCTTGTCGAAGACGCCGGTGTAGGTGGCCGGGTTGGACCGCGGGGTGCGGCCGATCGGCGACTGGTCGACCTGGACGAGCTTGTCCAGGTTGTCCAGGCCCTTGATGCGCGTGTGGCGTCCGGGCACCTGGCGCGCGCCGTTGAGCTTGTTGGCGAGCACCGTCGCGAGGATGTCGTTGACGAGCGTCGACTTGCCCGATCCCGAGACGCCGGTGACCGCGGTCATCACACCGAGCGGGAACGACACGTCGATTCCGCGCAGGTTGTGCTCCCGTGCGCCGACGACGGTCAGCTGCCGCTTGCGGTCGATCGGCCTGCGGATCTCCGGCACCGGCAGGGTGTCGCGTCCGGCGAGGTACGCACCGGTCAGCGACTTGCGGTTCTTCAGCAGGTCCTTGTAGCTACCGCTGTGCACGACGTGACCACCGTGCTCACCCGCGCGGGGACCGATGTCGACGATCCAGTCGGCGGCGCGGATGGTGTCCTCGTCGTGTTCGACGACGATGAGCGTGTTGCCCAGGTCCCGAAGACGGGTCAGCGTGTCGATGAGCCGGCGGTTGTCGCGTTGATGCAGACCGATCGACGGCTCGTCGAGGACGTAGAGGACGCCCGCGAGACCCGACCCGATCTGGGTGGCCAGACGAATGCGCTGCGCCTCACCGCCCGACAACGATCCCGCTGCGCGCTCCAGGGACAGGTACTCGAGCCCGACGTCGAGCAGGAAGCGGATGCGGGCCTGGACCTCCTTGAGGACCCGGCCCGCGATGGCCGCCTGCCGTGAGTCGAGCCGCAGCTGGTCGAGGAAGTCGGCGCAGTCGGCGACCGACAGTGCACACACCTCGGCGATCGACTTGGGTCCGTACTCCGGGTGGTCGAGGGTCACCGCGAGGATCTCCGGACGCAACCGCGCACCCTGGCAGGCAGGACACGGCACATCGCGCATGTAGCCCTCGTAGCGCTCCTTCATCTGCTCGGACTCGGTCTGGTCCATGCGGCGCGCCAGGAACGAGAGCACACCCTCGAACTCGGTGTAGTACGAGCGGGTGCGGCCGTACCGGTTGCGGAACTTGACGTGCACCTGGTGATCGCTGCCGTTGAGCAGTGCCCGCCGAGCCTTGATGGGCAGTTTCTTCCATGGCGTGTTGATGTCGAACTTCATCTGGTCGGCCAGCCCCGACATCAGGCGAAGGAAGTAGTCGGCGTTGTGCCCGGTGGACCATGGTGCGATGGCACCCTCGGCGAGCGACATCTCCGGGTCGGGCACGACGAGTTCCTCGTCGACCTCCTTGCGGACGCCGAGGCCGTCGCATTCGGGGCACGCGCCGTAGGGCGAGTTGAACGAGAACGAGCGCGGTTCGAGGTCGTCGATCGCGATCGGGTGTGCGTTCGGGCAGGCCATCCGCTCCGAGAACCGACGCTCACGTTCCGGATCGTCTTCCTCGAGGTCGACGAAATCGAGCACGATGATGCCGTCGGCCAGACGCAGACCGGTCTCGACCGAATCCGTCAGACGCTGCTTGGCGCTGGTCTTGACGACCAGGCGGTCGACGACCACCTCGATGTCGTGCTTCTCCTGCTTCTTCAGCTTCGGCGGATCGGTCAGCGGGTGGACGACTCCGTCGATGCGGGCGCGCGAAAAACCCTGGGTCTGGAGTTCGGCGAAGAGGTCGACGAACTCGCCCTTCCGAGTCCGGACGACCGGTGCGAGCACCTGGAAACGGGTGCCCTCCTCCATCGCGAGGACCTGATCGACGATCTGCTGCGGTGTCTGCTTGGCGATGGGCTCGCCACAGATCGGGCAGTGCGCCTTGCCCGCGCGGGCGTACAGGAGTCGGAGGTAGTCGTAGACCTCGGTGATCGTGCCGACGGTCGACCGGGGGTTGCGGTTCGTCGACTTCTGATCGATGGACACCGCGGGCGAGAGTCCCTCGATGAAGTCCACGTCCGGCTTGTCCATCTGCCCGAGGAACTGCCTCGCGTAGGCCGACAGCGATTCGACGTAGCGTCGCTGTCCCTCCGCGAAGATCGTGTCGAAGGCGAGGGACGACTTGCCCGATCCGGACAGCCCGGTGAACACGATGAGGCTGTCCCGGGGCAGGTCGACATCGATGCCGCGAAGGTTGTGTTCGCGGGCACCTCGGACGATCAAGCGATCAACCACTGCAGTCCTTACATTCTCGAGTCACGGGGCGCACGGCCGGCGCACGGGCACAGTACCGACGGCCACCGACAAGATTGTCATCACGAGCTCGCCCCGGAAAGATTCGCGGGTTCGGTGACCGGGCGATCGGTCTCGCCGCCCGCGTGTCATTCCCCGAACCGATGATCCAGGATACGCGCGCCACGCGAACTCCCATGGTCACGACCGTCACATTCCGACGGCCTGCTGTCATAGCCTGTCGACATGACCTCCCCAGCGACACCGATCAGCGACACCTACACCGGCGACCTCTCCGAGTCGAAGACCCCGCAGCGCCGCACGCTGGCGGCGGCCACCATCGTCAAGCTGTCCGTCGGTCCGATGGACAACAACGTCTACGTGGTGACCTCGCGCGCCACCGGCGATCAGTTGATCATCGACGCGGCCAACGACGCGGACACGATCACCGGAGTCCTGTCGGCCGTCGAGGGAACGCCGAAACTGATCTTCACCACCCATCAGCACTTCGACCACTGGCAGGCCCTCGCCGCCGTCGCCGAGCACACCGGGGTGCCCACCGCGGCCGGGCGCCTGGACGCCGGCGAACTGCCCGTCACCCCCGACCGCCTCGTCGACGACGGTGACGTCATAGAGGTCGGCGACCTCTCGTTCGAGGCCATCCACCTGGTCGGTCACACCCCCGGTTCGATCGCCCTGGCCCTCACCGACGTGGCCGACGACGGCGAGCGAACCGTCCACCTGTTCACCGGGGACTGTCTCTTCCCGGGCGGGATCGGCAAGACCTGGAAGCCGGAGGATTTCGACACCCTTCTCGAGGACGTCTCGACGAAGCTGTTCGACCGGTTCGACGACTCGACCGTGGTCTACCCGGGCCACGGCACCGACACCACCCTGGGTGCTGAGCGCGACTCGCTGCCCGAGTGGCGTGAGCGCCGCTGGTGAGCACCGCGTGTTTGGTCTTCGCCGCAGACGGTTACCTGTTCCTCGGATCGTTCGGCGAGTCGTGACCCGAGACGCCTGCACACGCGCAATCTGATCACGGCACGCCGAGCGACCTGCAGATTCGTCGCGAGAGGGTAGCGTTGAACGGGCCAGAAACGCGCTCCACCCGACGGATCTCGATAGCCAAACCCGACTGAAGAAGGTTGTGACCGATGATTCTCCGCCGTATAGCCCGTCCGCTCCTCGCCTCGGCGTTCGTCGCCAGCGGCGTGGACGCCATCCGGAGCCCCAAGCCGATTGCGCAATCCGCGGAACCGGTCGTGGACAAGGCCCGGTCGTCGCTCCCGCCGGAGGTGGCCGGCCGGATCCCGGAGAACACCGAGACGCTCGTACAGATCAACGCGGCCGCCCAGATCGGCGGCGGCATCCTCCTCGCGACCGGCAAGTTCCCGCGCTTCGCGTCGGTCGTCCTGGCCGGGACGCTGATCCCCACGACGGCCGCCGGCACCGACTTCTGGAACGAGGCGGACCCGGTCAAGAAGGAGGCCCAGCGCAACGCCTTCATCAAGAACGTCGGCCTCCTCGGCGGAGTTCTGCTGGCGGCTGTCGACACCGAGGGCAAGCCCTCGCTCGCGTGGCGTGGACGCCAGAAGGCCTCCGCGGTTGCGGCGGCCCTGCCGATCGGCGCGGCCGCCGGGTCGTCGACGTGGGAGCACCTCGTCGAGCGCACCCACGACGGCGCCGAGATCGTCTCCGAGCGGTCGGCCGATGCCGCGGCGAAGTTCCGCGAGCACGCTCCGGAGATCGCCGAAGCCGCCCAGAAGCGCTCGCTGGAGTTCGCCGAGAAGGCCGCCGACACCGCCTCCGACGTCGCCGACCGCATCCGTGACCGGGCCCCGGTTCTGGCCGATGCGGCTCTCACCCGCTCGTCGGAACTCGCCGACACGGCTCTCGCGCGCTCGTCCGATCTCGCCGACACCGCGCGCAAGCGTGGCCCGAAGCTGGTGAAGGAAGCGCAGAAGCGCGCCGAGAAAGCCCAGAAGCAGGCCGCGAAGGCACAGAAGCAGGCGAAGAAGAAGGCTCCGAAGGTCGCCGACTCGGCACGCGACCGCGCGTCCGAACTCGCCGACACCGCACGCAAGCGCGCCCCGGAGTTCGCCGACGTCGCGCGCGATCGGTCCGCCGAGCTGGCCGACGTCGCCCGCGCTCGATCGGCCGAACTCGCCGAGACCGCACGGCAGCTCGCCGCGTCCGCCGAGGACTCGGCAGAACAGAGCCGCAAGCGTCTGCGCAAGGCACGTCGCTGATCCCTCGGGATCCTCTCGCGCACGAGCAGAAGATACGAGCACGACCCTGAACACAACCGATCTCACGACCACGGACGCGGTGCACCCGCCAGGCGACTATCCCTGGGTGCCCGCGTCCGTGGCGCTGAGAGACGTCGCACTACGGGACGTGATCCTGGGTGATCCGGCCTTCGGGTCCGTTCCCTCTCCCGATTCCCGGTTGGTGGTCGCGGTCGGGTCGAACGCCGCCCCACACGTCCTGCGCCGCAAGCTGGCACATGTGCGGTCGTCGGACATCGTCTGTCTGCAACCGGTCCACGTCACGAACATCACAGTCGGCCATTCCGCACACGTCGCGGCCCGCGGCTATCTACCTGCCGCCCCGATCTTCGCAGGTCAGCGGTCGATCACGACCATCGCGGCATGGCTGGGTCCCGACCACATCGAGGCGCTCGACGCCACCGAACCGAACTATCATCGACAGACAGTGAATACGCGCGACCACCCCCTGATCCATGGCCGGCCCACCCCCTTCCTCCCCGAGGATCGGCCGCCCCTGCCCACGGAGTTCGACCTCTACGTGTCCCGTCACGGCGTCCTCGCCGACCCGGTCACCGGCGACCCGATCCCCTTCGGCCCACAGGCCGACGTTCTGTCGTGGTTGTCCCGACGCCTCGACGATGCGACCCTCGCCGATCCGGTGCCGGACGTCTGTACCCGTCTGGCGGGCGATCCCCCGGCGGTGACCGCCCGATTGCGGGCCGCCGGCCTGTCCCGGTCCGACGATCTCCGCTCACCCCGGTCGATCGGACACGATCGATGACCGCCCTCTCGCCGGACACCGATCCCCGGGTGGATGAGGAACAGCGGCACCTCGACCGCGTGTACGGCCGCCTCGATCGGATGCGGCGGACCACCCAGCGCCGGTTGTCGTCGACCCTGTCCGAACGCGGCGGCACGCCACAGGCACTGTCCGAACGCGAGTCGTACGAGCGGATGTACAACGAAGACCTCGCCAAATTCGATGCCGCCGAACACAATCTGTACTTCGGCCGTCTCGATCTCGACGACGGCGAGATCCGGCGCATCGGGCGGATCGGTGTGCTCGACGACGGTTTCGCCGACGACGGCGAGCTCGACGCCACCGCCACCGACGCCACCCTCCTGCTCGATTGGCGTGCTCCCCTGGCCCGGCCGTTCTACCTGGCGACGCCTGCGGCCCCCGAGGACGTCGCACGCCGACGCCACATCCGGACCCGTAGCCGCAAGGTCCGCGGCGTCAGCGACGAGTCCCTGACCGCCGGCGACGCCCTGCTCGACGACTTCGGACACGGCGACGTCGTCAACGAATCGGCGTTGGTGGCCGCCCTCAACGCGGCGCGTACCGGTGAGATGACCGACATCGTCGAGACCATCCAGCGCGAGCAGGACCTGATCATTCGCTCGACGCACCGCGGGGTCACCGTCATCCAGGGCGGACCCGGTACCGGCAAGACCGCCGTCGCGCTCCACCGCGCGGCCTACCTGCTCTACACCCATCGTGAGAACCTCTCCCGCAGCGGCATTCTCATCATCGGCCCCAATGACGACTTCCTGAACTACATCGGTCAGGTGCTCCCCTCGCTGGGCGAGTCCGGCGTGCTCCTATCGACCATCGGCGACCTGTTCCCCGGTGTGCGGGCGGGCACCGACGATCCGCGGACGACCGCGGCGGTCAAGGGCGGCCTACGGATGGTCGACGTCCTCAAGCGAGCGGTGCGCGCCCAGCAGTCACTGCCGTCCCGACCCGAAGCAGTGGATTTCGACAGCTACCGGGTCGAGATCGACTCGGCGCTGATCAAGGCCGCGCGCGCCAAGGCCCGCGCGACGCGACGCGCGCACAACCTGTCGCAGAACGCCTTCCTCAAGGCCGGGCTCGCCGAACTCGCCGCCCGGCATGCGGCGACGATCGGATCGAGCCTGCTCGACGGTTCGCAGTTGCTCAGCCCCGCGGACATCGCCGACATCCGCGACGACATGAGTCGCGATCCCGACATCCGTGCCGCGCTGCTGCGCTTCTGGCCGACCCTCACCCCGCAGGCACTGCTGCGCGACCTCCTCGGCGACGAACGCGCGATCCGCAAGGCCACCCCGGGCTGGTCGGACGCCGACCGCGCAGCGCTGCACCGGCCGTCGCGGCCGGCGACGACATCAGGCGAGGACTTCTCCCCTGCGGACGTGCCACTGCTGGATGAGTTGGCCGAGCTGATCGGGTACGGCACCGAGGACGCCGAGCGGGCCGAGCGCGCACGGTGGCGCCGCCAGCTCGCCGAGGCCCAGGATGCCCTGGACATCCTGACCGGCTCGGCACCGCAAGACCTCGAGGACGAACTCGACCCCGAGATCCTGATGGCCTACGACCTGATCGACGCCGAACAACTCGCCTCCCGCCAGACCGAGACCCGGCGCGCCACGACAGCCGAACGTGCCTATGGCGACCGCACCTGGACCTTCGGCCACGTCATCGTCGACGAGGCCCAGGAGCTTTCCGCGATGGCATGGCGAATGGTGATGCGGCGCATCCCGAATCGGTGGATGACGATCATCGGCGACACCGCACAGACATCCGATGAGGCGGGCACCCGCTCATGGGGCGAGGTCCTGGAACCCTATGTCGCCAAACGCTGGCAGTTCAAGGAACTCTCGGTCAACTACCGGACCCCCAGCGAGATCATGGAGTACGCCGCCCGCGTCCTCGATGAGATCGGCAACGGCGAGAAGGCGCCGACCTCGTTGCGCAGCAACGGGATCGAGCCGGTAGCCATTCGGGCGGACGGTGACGCACCGGCGGACATCGTCGACGCCGTCCGCCGGGCCGTCGAGCTCGCCGAACCCGACGGCCTCACCGCCGTCGTGGTCCCCGACCACCTGCGCGAGGTCGTCGATGCGGCATTGTCCCCGGAGCGATTCGCCCTGGAGGACCGCGAGCCGCCCCGGGTCTACACCGTACGGAGCTGCAAAGGCCTGGAGTTCGACACCACGATCGTCGTCGAGCCCGCCGCCGTCATCGATCAGTCACCACGGGGACTCAGCGACCTGTACGTGGCCCTCACCCGGGCGACGCAGCGACTCGTCGTCGTCCATCGCGACGATCTCCCCGACGCACTCGCTGATCTGCCGGCCGGCTGACCGGCGGGGTCCGATGGGTCCGTGATTGTTCGGATCAGGGAGCCGAGGGGCCGTCGCCGGCTCGCGCCTCGGCCGCGGTGATCGCGGCGTCGATCCGCGGTCCGATCTCGACCAGTGCGTCACTGCCGACGATCCCGAGGTGATCGGCGTCGACATCGACCCGGGTGATCCGTCCACCGAGGAATGGCGCCCAACGTCCGGACGTTCTGTCCGGATCCGCGTCTCCGGCCGCGGCGACGACGAGCATCGCGTCACCGTCGTAGGGTCGGGGCCGGTGGTCGACGGTGCGCCGGGCCGACGTCGCCATCCGCTGCAGCATGCGGTCGAACGCATCGCCGTCGAGCAGGCCGAGTCCGGTGACCCGCTCGCGGATCGCGGCGGCCACGGCAGCCGGATCGTCCGACGTCGCCACCGCGTCGACGTCGATGACGGCCTGCCACCCACCGAGCAGGTCCGCGACCGTCGACCGCGTGTCGTCCGGTGACACCTCCGAAACCCCTGCCGCGTCGTCGATCTCGAGTTCGTCGCCGACGGCGGGAAAGCTGTCGAGGAGCCCGAGGAAACCGACCTCCGCACCCCGCGCACGGAGTTCGGCGGCCATCTCCTGGGCGATCAAGCCACCGATGGACCAGCCGACGAGGTGGTAGGGACCCTGCGGAACGATCTTTCGGATCTCGGCCACGTACCGCTTGGCGAGGTCACGGATCGACGCGTCGGCCGTGTCACCGACCACGACGAAGGGGTCCTGCAGACCGAAGACCGGCCGGTCGTCGAGATACGGTGTGAGACCGGCGAACAGCCACGCCAGACCATCGGCCGGGTGGACACAGAAGACCGGGGCGCGACCGCCTTCTGCTCGCAGCGGCACGACCACCTGGTCCCCCGGGGCGCCCGTGGCGGCCGGGTCCTCGTGGGCGGCGAGCCGGGCGCCGAGATCGCGCGGCGTCGGTCCGGCGAAGACCCATGCGACCTCGACGGGCACACCGGTTCGCCTGCGCAACAGCGACACCAGCCGCACCGCGGACAGCGACGTTCCGCCCAGATCGAAGAAGCCCTGGTCCGCGTCCACCACCGGGTTCCCGGTGATCTCCGCCATCGCCTCGGCGACCGCCACCTCCCATCGTCCGGTCGGCGCCGCGGATCCGGCATCGTCATGCCCGGTTCCGCCCCCTTCCAGAAGTGCTGCGATCTCGCGGCGCCCCGGTCGGCCGTCCGCCCCGGCCGGGATCGCGTCGACGACGCCGATCGCAGTGGGAACCCAATGCGCGGGCAGCACCTGCGACAGCGCACGCCGGAGCTCGGGCACGCCCAGGTCGCCGTCGGCAACGACCCAGGCACCCACCTCGACGCCGTCGGCTGTCGGCGCACTCACGACGGCGGCCGCGGCCACGCCCGTCACCTCGGCCAACGCTCGCTCCACCGCATCGAGATCGATTCGCCGACCGTCGATTCGGGGATGCCGCGCGACCGGCCCCAGGATCTCGGGCCGTGTCGTGGACGCGTCGACCCACCGTGCTCGTAGGCCGGTCGGCGCCGGCGCACCGTCGTCGCCGCGCTCGTACAGCTCGCCCGGCACCCGTGGCGGCACCGCCCGGCCCGCGCTGTCGAGGATCACCGGCCCTCCATCCTCGGCAACGGTCGCGTCGGCCGCGACCAGCGGGACTCGATCCACGACGGTGTCGAGATCGCCGGTGACCGCGTCGAGCATGCGGAGGAAGACGTCGCGTATCGTCGCAACCGTCTCGACATCGAACAGTGCTGCGGCATAATCGATCTCGCCGACCAGCTCGACGCCGGTGCCGACCGGCCGTTCCGCGAGACCGAGTGTCAGATCGACCTTGGCGGGCGGCGACCCCGGTTCGACGGGCACCACCTCGAGACCGTCCACGGTGAAACCCGCTGCCTCGATGCCGGAACCCGGCCCCGGAAGCGGGCTGTCACCCGAGGACTCGGCGAGGTAGTTGATCATGACCTGGACGAGCGGCGCGTGGGCGGTGGAACGAACCGGCGTGAGGTGCTCGACGAGCATCTCGAACGGGATGTCGGCGTGTGCGAACGCCGCGAGATCGACGTCGCGGACCCGACGGAGCAGATCCCCGACCGTTTCCTCGGCCCGCAGCGGGGTCCGGAGCACGACGGTGTTGACGAACATGCCGATGAGTCCCGCCGTGGCCGCGTGACCGCGTCCCGACACGGCGGCGCCGACGCTGACGTCGTCCACGTCGGCCACCCGCGCCAGGGTGAGGACGAACGCGGCGTGACAGACCATGAACGGGGTCATCCCGTGTGCGCGTGCGGTCGCCATGACCGCCGCGCTGCGCGGCTCGCCCAGTTCGAGGGGTAGGCGGCCACCGGTCGGGTCGGCGACCGGCGGGCGCGGACGGTCGCCGGGCAGCTCCAGCGCGGCGGGAACACCGGCCAGTGTCTCGGCCCAGAACGAGTACTGCGCGGCCATCGGCGACATCGGGTCGTCGACGTCCCCGAGCACGTCGCGCTGCCAGAGCGCGTGATCGGCGTATGCGATGTCCGGGACGTCGATCGACCCGGCCGAAGGGCCTCCGCCACTGCGGTATCCGCCGAGAACCTCCGCCGCCAGGATCGACAGGGACGCCGCATCGCCGGCGATGTGGTGCAGGACCAGCACGACCCGATGCACCGGCGGCGTCGTACCCTCCGCCGATACCGCCGAGATCACCACCCGCAGCGGCAGTTGCGTCGACACGTCGAATCCCTCCGTGCACCACGCCATCGCGTCCGCGGGCGTGCCGACCGACTCCCAGCGCAGTTCGTCCGCGGCCGTCGCCGGATCGAGGATGTGCTGCGCGGGCACGCCGTCCTCGCCGAGCGGGTAGACGGTTCGCAGGGGCTCATGACGGGTCATCACGGCGACCACCGCGGCACGCAGCGCTTCGACATCGAGGAACCCGCGGATGTCGAAGGCGACGGGCATGTTGTACATCGGGGATGTCACGTCGAACTGGTTGATGAACCAGAGTCGTTGCTGCGCATACGACAATGGGATACGGGCGGGTCGGGGACGCGCGACGAGGGGATGCTCGGCGACTCGGCGTCGTGCCAGGGTCCGCGCGAGGTCGCGGACCGTCGGGGCGCGGAAGAGGTCGCGGACATCGAGGTCGATGCCGAGTTGTTCGCCGATCCGGGCGACGACGCGCATCGCGGCCAGCGAGTTGCCACCCAGGTCGAAGAACGGCGCTGTCACCGAGATCTCGGCGAGTCCCAGAACCTCGGCGAAGACCACCGCGACCGCGCGTTCGGCGGCGTCGGCCGGCGGCACCATCTCGGTCGCGTCGTCGCTCGGCGCGGGGAGGGCCCGGCGGTCCAGTTTGCCGGTCGCGGTGATCGGGACCGCATCGAGGATCACCCATCGAGTGGGATGCATGTACTGCGGCAACGATTGTCGGAGGTGTTCGCGGATCACTTCGAGGTCGACGTTGCCGGCCACATACCCGACCAGCGCATCGCCCGCCGGACCGCTCCGGACGGTGACGGCGGCATGGGTGACGCCGTCGACGCGGGCCAGAACGGTCTCGATCTCCCCGAGTTCGATGCGCTGCCCGCGCAGTTTCACCTGGAAGTCGGCTCGGCCGAGATACTCGAGAGCGCCGTCGGCATCCCAGCGCACGAGGTCGCCGGTCCGGTAGAGCCGTCCGCCCGTCGGCCCGGTGGGATCGGCCACGAACCGTTCGGCGGTGAGATCGGGCCGGCCCGCGTAGCCGCGCGCCAGCTGATCCCCGCCGACGTAGAGTTCGCCGACCACCCCGGCCGGCGCCGGGCGCATCCTGTCGTCGAGCACCCACGTCGTGGTGTTCGCGTTGGGCCGTCCGATCGGCACGATCGCATCACCGGGAGTGAAGCGATACGCCGTCACCTCGACGGCGGCCTCGGTCGGGCCGTAGAGATTGTCGAGGTCGGCCTGCGGGGCCAACACGGCCATCGCCTCGGCGGTCGCCGCGGGCAGGGCCTCACCGGAGGCGTTGATCCGCCGCAGCGACGACAGCGCCTCCCGCCGCTGCGGGCGGTCACCGATGTACTCGACGAACGCCGCCATCATCGACGGCACGAAGTGGACGGAGGTGACCCGATGCCGCTCGATCTCGGCGAGGACGTGGGCCGGGTCCACGTGCCGGCCGTCCTCGACGATGACCAGGCGCGCGCCGGCCATCAGCGGTTCGAACAGTTCGGGGACGGACACGTCGAAGGTGACCGGTGTCTTGAGCATGACCGCGTCATCAGGACGCAGCGGGGAACGAACCGACATCCATGCCAGGCGGTTGAGCACAGCACCGTGACTGACGGTGACGCCCTTGGGCGTTCCGGTCGATCCGGAGGTGAACAAGGTGTAGAGGGCGTTGCCCGGATACGGACGGCGCAGGTCCGTACCCGGACGCGAGATGCCGTCGAGCGGTCCGCTTCCGTCGACGACGAGTATCGGCGTGGCCAGACCGGACAGCGCCGGCGGGCGGACGTCCGCCGTCAGCACCATCGCGATCGATGCCGAGTCGACCATGGCCGCGACCCGATCGGTCGGCGTCGTCGGGTCGATGCTGACGTAGCCACCGCCGGCCATGACCACGGCATGGATCGCGAGTACGAGTTCGACGGAACGCGGGATGCACACGCCCACTGCGACATCCGGACCCACGCCGTGGGCGCTCAGGGTCTCCGCGAGCCGGGTGGTCCGGTCGAGGAACTCGCAATAGGTCAGCGTCCGATCGCCTGCCACGAGGGCGATCGACTCCGGCGAGCGTCGCGCGGCGGCCACGATCGCATCGGTGACGGTCGTCCACGGCACCGGCAGGTCAGGTCCGGACACGAGTGCGGCGATCCGCGCGCGCTCGTCGTGGTCGGTCAGATCGATGGCACCGACCGCCAGGTCGTCAGCGTCGACGACCGCCTCCAGAACCCGGGTCAGCCGGATGATCGCCGTCCGCGCGGTGTGCTCGTCGAACAGGTCGGTGGCATAGACGATCTCGACGGCCCACGGACGGTCGGGCCGGATCGTCACCGCGACGGTCAGGTCGAGCTGGGTGGTGTCGGTGGACACCTCCACCGGTTCGAGGGCCAGCGCCCGCGATGGCGATGCGACGGTTCCGGTCGCGTCGTCACCGTCGCGATCGTGCAGCACCGACAGCATCACCTGGCTGATCGGGGCGAACGCCTCCGACCGGACCGGGGCGAGGCGATCCACCAGGTATTCGAAGGGGACGTCGGTCCGCGCGAGAGCGTTGACGTCGTCGACGCGCACTCGGTCGAGGAACTCGCCGACCGGCGTCCGCGGGTCCACGTCCAGGCGCAGGACCACGGTGTTGACGAACATGCCGACGAGGTCATCGAGGTCTGCGTGCCCGCGTCCGGCGACCGGTGTCGTGATCACGATGTCGCGGGTGGCCGACAGTCGCGCCAACATGATCGACAGAGCCGCGTGGACGACCATGAACTCGGTGGCGCCGTGCGCGCGGGCGGTGGCCGCGATCCGCGCCGGCAGATCGGCCGGGAGGTTCGCCGTCACCCGACCACCACGCTGCGACGCCACCGCCGGTCGCGGGCGGTCCGTCGGCAACGGGAGCAGGTCGGGGATCCCCGACAACCGGTTCGTCCAGTAGCCCACCTGCCGACCGAGGACGGACTCCGCCGAGTCGATGTCCCCGAGCGCCTCCCGCTGCCACAGAGCGTGATCGGCGAACTGGATCAGTGGTGCCTCCACCTCGGTGGACCGCCCCTCGGCACGTGCCAGATACGCACCCCACAGGTCGGCGACGAGCGGTCGCATCGACTCGCCGTCGGCGGCGATGTGATGCAAGACCACGACCAGGATGTGCTCGGTGTTCTCGACCTCGACGAGTCGGACCCGCAGCGGGAGCTCGGTGGTGACGTCGAACGTCGCATCGCCCACGAGCCCGGCCGGATCGATGGGCCCCGAGGTCGCCGCGACGGTCTCCCAGCGCAGTCGGGCCCGTGCCTCGTCGATCGACAGGATGTCCTGACGGGGTTCACCGCCCTGCGCCGGGAACACGGTCCGCAAGACCTCATGGCGGGCGAGAACGTCGACGACGGCGTCGTGCAGGGCACGTCGATCCAACTGTCCGCGCAGGCGGACGGCCAGCGGGATGGTGTAGGCACCCGACTCCGGGTCGAGCCGGTTGAGGAACCAGATCCGTTGCTGCGCATACGACAGTGGGATGTGCGCCGGCCGCGGATCGGCGCGACGCAACGGCGGCGGTCGGGACGCGTCGTCATGGGCGGCGTCGATGCGACGCGCCAGCCGGCGCACCGTGGGCGCCTCGAAGACGTCGCGGACACCCACGCGCACCCCTAAGGCGTCCCCGGCGCGGGCACTGACGCGCGTGGCCGAGAGCGAGTTGCCGCCGATGGCGAAGAAGTCGGCGGTCACCGAGATGCCGTCGAGGCCGAGGACGTCGCCGACGACGGTGGCGAGTACCCGCTCGGTGTGGGTCGACGGCGGCACCCGTTCGGCGTCGGTGGCCGACGGTTCGATCGCGGGGAGCCGAGTGCGGTCGATCTTGCCGATCGGGCTGCGCGGCATGGACTCGAGGACGGTGAGGGCGCCCGGCACCATGTGCGGCGGCAGGTGGACGGCGAGATGCTCCCGCAGCGCGGATGTCAACTGTCGCACCTGGACCCGGCCGGCACCGGGATCGACGGGTTCCACGTAACCGGCCAGCGAGCTCACGGGGTTCCCGACGCCGATGACCGCGGCCGTCCGCACCTCGGGGTGTGCGGTCAGGACGGCCTCGATCTCACCGAGTTCGAGGCGCTGGCCGCGCAGCTTGACCTGGAAGTCCGACCGGCCCACGTAGGTCAGTTCGCCACTGCGGGATCGTCGTACGAGGTCTCCGGTCCGGTACATCCGTGCCCCCGGCTCACCGGCCGGGGCGGCGACGAAGCGCTCGGCGGTCAGGGCCGGCCGCCCCTGATATCCGCGCGCGAGTTCGGGTCCGGCGAGGTACAGCTCCCCGACGACACCCGGAGGTACCGGATGCAACCGCTCGTCCAGGACGACGGCGCTCGCACCGGGAACCGGGCTGCCGAGATGGACCGGCTCGTCTACGCCGATCGGGGCCGAGGTGACGCTGATGATGGTGGTCTCGGTCGGTCCGTAGCCGTTGTGGAATCGCACATGCGGGGCCCACCGGTTCTTCTCGGTGTCGGGGACGGACTCACCGCCCACGAGTACGTCGGTCATCGGCAGACGCCCGGGGTCCGGCAGCGACGCCGCCACCGAGGTCACCAGGAAGGCGTGCGTGGTCGTGTTCGTCGTGATGAAGTCCGCGAGCTCTCGGCCGCCGTAGACGTCGGCGGGGGCGACGACGAGCGTCCCGGCGCTGCCGTGGGCGCCGAGCACCTCGAGCATGGCGGCGTCGAAGGCCGGCGAGCTGATCCCCAGCCAGCGCGACTCCGGCCCGGAGCGGTGCCGGTCGCGCAGGACCGCGGTGACGCCCGCCAGCCCGCGGTGCGTCACCAGCACTCCCTTGGGGGTTCCGGTCGACCCCGAGGTGAAGATCATGTAGGCGCCGGAATCGGGCGTCACCGGACGACGGCGACGAGGCAGGGCGATAGCGGGACGCGACCGCAGGTCACTGACGCGCGCCGGATCGAGCAGCAGTCGCGCCGTGGACGCGACCGGGCCGGCGCCCAGTCCGTCGACAGTCCCATCGGTGAGGATGAGTGCGGCATCCGCGGTCGCGAGGACGCGGGCGATGCGCTCGGCCGGGTACCGGGGATCGATCGGGCAGTACACGGCACCGGTCTTGGCCACCGCCCACAACGCCAGTTGCGCGGTCGCCGACCTCGGGAAGGCGCACACGACCACATCCTCCGCACCGATGCCGCGCTCGATCAGCGCGACCGCGAGATGCGAACTCGCCGAATCGAGTTCGGCGTAGGTCCAGGTCTCCCCGCCGGTGGTGGCGGCCGGGTCGACGACAGCCGGGTGGCCCGGCCGCATCCGCGCCGCACCGACGAGCAGGTCCGGGAGGAGGGTCGGATCGGGATCGGGGTCGCCCGACACGACCGGCACCATCTCCTCGTCGCCGGTCAGCAACTCGAGGTCACCGACCGGGCGCGTGCTGTCCTCGACCGCGGCGGCCAGCACGCGGACGAATCGCTCGGTGAGCCGGCGGGCGGCGGGTTCGTCGAAGAGGTCCGTCGCGAAGGTGAGGGAACCGCGCCACGGTGACCCCGGAGCCGGGTCGGTGAGCACACCGAGGGTGAGGTCCAGCTTCGCCGAGTTCTCCGCGACGGCAACGGGTTCGATGTCGAGATCGGCGACGCCGCCGTCGGTTGCGACGGGATCGGCGACTTCGGAGGTGGTCAGCAGCACCTGGACCAGAGGTGCGTGGGATGCGGCGCGGGTCACACCGAGTTCGTCGACCACGTCGTCGAACGGCACGTCAGCGTGATCGAGCGCATCGAGGTCCACCTCGCGCACAACCCGCAGGAGGTCGGCGAATGACCGTCCGGGAACGATCGGGGTACGCAGCGCAATCGTGTTGACGAACATGCCGATCAGGTCGTCGGTGTCGCCGTCCCGGCCCGCCGCGGCGGTACCGATGACGACATCCCGCGTCCCCGACAACCGGCCCAGCACGGCGGCCAACGCCGCGTGCAACACCATGAAGGCGGTCGCGTCGCCGTTCCGTGCGACTGCGCCCACCCCCTGCGCGACCCGCCCCGGGATGACGAAATCGACTGTCGCGCCGCGCATGGTCGGTGTGCCCGGACGCGGATGCACAGTCGGTAGATCGAGCAGAACCGGCGCGCCGTCGAGTTGCCGCACCCACCACCGACGGCGTTCGTCCTGCTCGCCCGCACGCCCGGCCGACCGCACGACATGGTCTGCGTACTGGATCGGCAGGGGCATCCAATCCGGCCTCCGACCGTCACGTCGCGCCGCATACGCGGTGAGCAGATCACGTGACAGCGCTCGACCCGACTCACCGTCGGCCGCGACGTGGTGAATGCTGATCACCAGCAGCGCACCCGCGCCGGGTTCGACATGGGCGCGAGCGCGGAGCGGCAGGTCGCGGGTCAGGTCATAGGGTTCCGTGGTCACGGCCAGCGCCTCGGAATCAGACTCCACGGTCGCCCAGTCGAACGTGGAACCGTCGATGCCGGAATCCCCCGGGTCGACGTCGCGGATCAGCTGTTCCGGTCGCCCGTCGCGGCCGATCGGGTAGGTGGTCCGCAGGATCTCGTGGCGGGCGACCACGTCGGCGATCGCGCGACGAACGTGCTCGACGTCGACCTCGCCGCGAATGCGGAAGGCGAACGGGATGATGTACGACGCGACGTCGGGCTCGTACTGGTTGATGAACCACATACGCTGCTGCGCACTGGACAGAGGTACTACGGAAGGGCGGGGCACCACGGAAGGTCGGGGCACCACGGCGGGACGGCCGACCGCCGGTGTGACGGTGTCGGCGAGGGAAGTGTCGACGAGGCGCGCCAGGTCGCGGACCGTCGGCGCGTCGAAGACGTCCCGGACCCGTACCGTCATGCCGAGCATCCGGGAGACGCGGGCCGCGAGCCGGGTGGCGGCCAGCGAGTTGCCGCCGAGGTCGAAGAAGGTGTCGGTCACCGACACCGAGTCCGGGGCCGGCAATCCGAGTACGTCGGCGAAGACACCGGCGATGGCGACCTCGGTGTCGGTGTCGGGTTCCACCCGCGCTGCGGAGACGAAGTCCGGTGCGGGCAGCGCCTTACGGTCGACCTTGCCCGCCGTGTTCAGCGGCAACGCATCCAGCACGACCCACGACGTGGGACGCATGTACGCAGGTAGTTGCTCGGCCGTCGCGCGCAGCGCCTCGACCTCGACGCCCGTTCCGGTGACGTGAGCGACGAGTTGCTGTCCCGCAGGGAGTTCCATGACCGAGACGACCACCTGGGCGACACCCGGGGTGGTGGCGAGGACGGTTTCGATCTCCCCCAACTCAACCCGCTGCCCCCGCAACTTCACCTGAAAATCAACACGCCCCACATACTCCAACTCACCCACACCACTCCACCGCACCCGATCACCCGTCCGATACAACCGCACACCCACCCCACCAAACGGATCCGCCACAAACCGCTCCGCAGTCAACCCCGCCCGCGACGCATACCCCCGCGCCACCTGCACACCACCCAGATACAACTCACCCACCACACCCACCGGCACCGGACGCAACCGCGAATCCAACACCCACACCGACACATTCGGCACCGCCCGACCAATCGGCACCACCACCTCACCACCAGCCACCACATACGACGTCACATCCACCGCAGCCTCAGTCGGCCCATACAAATTCACCACCCGCACCGACGGCACCAACCCCCGCAAACCCTCCACCGCACCCACACCCAACGCCTCACCCGAACAAAACACCTCACGCAACGACCCCAACCCAGCCACACCCCGCCGACCCGAACCCACCACACCCGAATCCCCCACACCCGAATCCCGCAACGCATCCACAAACACCGACAACATCGACGGCACAAAATGACACACCGACACCCCGAACCGCTCCACCACCGACGCCACATACCACGGATCCCGATGACCACCCGGCTCCGCCACCACCACCGACGCACCAACCATCAACGGCCAAAACAACTCCCACACCGACACATCAAACGACACCGGCGTCTTCCACAACACCACATCCCGCTGCTCCAACCCGAACAACGACTGCATCCACCCCAACCGATTCACCACCGCAGCCTGCGACACCGTCACACCCTTCGGCCGCCCCGTCGACCCAGACGTGAACAACGTGTACACACCCGCACCACCCGGCACCTCCCCCACACCCGACACCACCCCACCCAACAACCCCGCACCCCCAACACCCGAAACACCCACCCCCTCACCACAATCCACCACCAACCGCCGCACACCCCCAACACCCACAACGTCCTCGACGTCCTCAACGCCAGAAAACACATCACCCCCACCCACATCACCCGCACGCACCACCACCACACCCACACCAGCCGTCGACAACATGAACCCCACCCGCTCCGCAGGCGCATCCACCTCCACCGGCACATACCGACCACCCACAGCCACCACCGCATGCACCGCCACCAACAACTCCAACGACCGCGACATCACCACACCCACAGCCGAATCCACACCCACACCCAACCCCGCCAACTCCCGCGCCACACCCCCCACCAACCCACCGAACTCCCCATACGACACCACCCGCTCACCCACCCACACCGCCACATCACCCACCGACAACCCCACCCGCTCAGCAACCACCGACCCCACCGAACGACCCGACCACCCCAACCCCACACCCACACCACGCGACCAACCCTCGATGGCGGCGCGCTCCCCCTCGTCCACGAGATCGATGTCGCCGACGATCACCTCGGGATCGGCGAGGCCCGCGTCGAGAACATCGACGATGCGGGCAGCGACGCGGTGCGCCGTGCGCGCGTCGAAGAGGTCGGTCGCGTAGACGATCCGGCCGGCCAGCGAGGCGAGGGCACCATCGGGGTCCCGGTCGGCGGTCATCCCGATCATCAGGTCGAACCGGGCGGCCGGCGGACCGGCATCGACGGGCGTGAGCGTCAGGCCCGGTGCCGTCAGTTCCCCCACCGACGTCTGCTCCAGGGTCAGCAGCACCTGGGCCAGCGGGGCGAAGGCCTCGCTGCGAGTGGGTGCCAGCGCCTCGACCAGGTACTCGAAGGGCACGTCCGCCGCCGCGAACGCGTCGAGATCGGTGTCCCGCACCAGCCGAACCATCTCACCGAATGTCGCCGCGGAATCGACGGAGGTGCGCAGCACCAGGGTGTTGACGAACATCCCGATCAGGGCGTCGAGCTCGGCCCGCCCACGGCCGGCGACCGGCGAAGCCACCGCGATGTCCGAGGTACCCGACAGACGGGCGAGCACGACGGCGACCGACGCATGCAGCACCATGAAGACCGTCACACCGTGGGTCCGGGCGAATTGCTCGATCCGAGGCGCCAGGTCATCCGGGAGATCGAACTCCACCACCGCACCGCGGTGAGACGCCACCGGCGGCCGGGGCCGGTCGGCGGGCAGTTCGAGGACCTCGGGTAGGTCGGCAAGCCGACTCCGCCACCAGCGGGCCTGTCGACCGAGCTCGGAGGCCGGGTCGTCCACCGAGCCCAGTGCCCGCTGCTGCCACAGGGCCACGTCCGCGTACTGCACCGCCAGCGGAGCGCGGACCGGCGCGACACCGGCGACTCGAGAGCGGTAGGCCTGCAGGAGATCGTCGACGAGCGGCACCATGGACTCGCCGTCGGCTGCGATGTGATGCACGACGACGACCAGCACCTGGTCGTCGGGACGGTCCCGAGTCGGGACGGAATCGGCGATCCCCGCCCGGATCGGCAGGTCGCGGGTGACGTCGAACGGTTCCGCGGACAACGTGTCCACGCCGGTGTTCCGCCACCACTGATCGACGGTGATCTCCGATGCCGGGGCGACGTCCTGCCACGGCCGGCCGTCGGCGCCTTGCGGGTATCGCGTCCGCAGGACCTCGTGCCGCTCCATCACATCGGCCAGCGCCGCGCGGAGAGCGACCACGTCGAGACGCCCCTGCACGCGCAGCGCGATCGGGATGTTGTAGGCGGATGACGTCGGGTCGAACTGGTTGATGAACCACATGCGCTGCTGTGCGGTCGACAGCGGCGGACGTGCGGGACGCGGGACGGACCCCAATTCCGTTGTGTCCGTGACCGGGACGATGCCGGCCCGGCGACCCCCGCGATCGACGAACATGGCATCGACATACGCGGCCATCGTCCGCACCGTCGGCGCGTCGAACAGTTCGCGCACGCCGAACCGGACACCGAAGACGTGTGCGATGCGCGCGGCAACCCGAGTTGCCGACAGCGAGTGCCCGCCGATCTCGAAGAAGCTGTCCACCACCGAGATGGCCGGGGCGTCCCGCTCGCGCCCGAGCACCTCGGCGACGATGGCCAGGATGGCTCGTTCCGTGTCGGTGTCGGGTTCGACCCGTGCAGCGGAGACGAAGTCCGGTGCGGGCAGCGCCTTACGGTCGACCTTGCCCGCCGTGTTCAGCGGCAGCGCATCCAGCACCACGACCGTGTCGGGCACCATGTACGACGCGAGCCGGCGGGCAGCGTGCTCTCGTATCCGCGGTACCGCAGACCCCTCCGGGCCGGCGACATAGGCGACCAGTCGGTCGTCGCGCACCACCACCGCCACGGCGACCACGTCGTCGGCGCCGGCGAGGACGGTTTCGATCTCCCCCAACTCAACCCGCTGCCCCCGCAACTTCACCTGAAAATCAACACGCCCCACATACTCCAACTCACCCATACCACTCCACCGCACCCGATCACCCGTCCGATACAACCGCACACCCACCCCACCAAACGGATCCGCCACAAACCGCTCCGCAGTCAACCCCGCCCGCGACGCATACCCCCGCGCCACCTGCACACCACCCAGATACAACTCACCCACCACACCCACGGGCACCGGACGCAACCGCGAATCCAACACCCACACCGACACATTCGGCACCGCCCGACCAATCGGCACCACCACCTCACCACCAGCCACCACATACGACGTCACATCCACCGCAGCCTCAGTCGGCCCATACAAATTCACCACCCGCACCGACGGCACCAACCCCCGCAAACCCTCCACCGCACCCACACCCAACGCCTCACCCGAACAAAACACCTCACGCAACGACCCCAACCCAGCCACACCCCGCCGACCCGAACCCACCACACCCGAATCCCCCACACCCGAATCCCGCAACGCATCCACAAACACCGACAACATCGACGGCACAAAATGACACACCGACACCCCGAACCGCTCCACCACCGACGCCACATACCACGGATCCCGATGACCACCCGGCTCCGCCACCACCACCGACGCACCAACCATCAACGGCCAAAACAACTCCCACACCGACACATCAAACGACACCGGCGTCTTCCACAACACCACATCCCGCTGCTCCAACCCGAACAACGACTGCATCCACCCCAACCGATTCACCACCGCAGCCTGCGACACCGTCACACCCTTCGGCCGCCCCGTCGACCCAGACGTGAACAACGTGTACACACCCGCACCACCCGGCACCTCCCCCACACCCGACACCACCCCACCCAACAACCCCGCACCCCCAACACCCGAAACACCCACCCCCTCACCACAATCCACCACCAACCGCCGCACACCCCCAACACCCTCAACGTCCTCAACGTCCTCAACGCCAGAAAACACATCACCCCCACCCACATCACCCGCACGCACCACCACCACACCCACACCAGCCGTCGACAACATGAACCCCACCCGCTCCGCAGGCGCATCCACCTCCACCGGCACATACCGACCACCCACAGCCACCACCGCATGCACCGCCACCAACAACTCCAACGACCGCGACATCACCACACCCACAGCCGAATCCACACCCACACCCAACCCCGCCAACTCCCGCGCCACACCCCCCACCAACCCACCGAACTCCCCATACGACACCACCCGCTCACCCACCCACACCGCCACATCACCCACCGACAACCCCACCCGCTCAGCAACCACCGACCCCACCGAACGACCCGACCACCCCAACCCCACACCCACACCACGCGACCAACCCTCGACCGTCGAGCGCATGGCCGCCGGCATCGGATCGAGCGCCGCCACCGGCAGCGTCGGATCGTCGAGCACCGCATCCAGAACATCGGTGAGCGTGGCCGCGACCACCTCGGCGACCCCGTCGCCGACGAGGGCCAGGTCCGCCTTGACCGTCAGACAGAGGTCGTCGCCCTCCGGCGCGGCGATGAGTGCCAGCGGATAGTGCGTGGCATCGGCGGTGCTCACGTCGCGGATCTCCAGGCCCGAGGTCCGTGACCCCTCCACCACCGTGTCCACGTCGACGGGGTACGACTCGAAGACCACGAGGGTGTCGAAGAGCCTCGGATGCCCCGTCGCGGCGGTGATGTCGCCGAGCCCGACGAACTGGTGGTCCAGCATCCGCGCCCGCGCGCGGTGCAACTCACCGATGAGTCCGGCCAGCGTCTGACGCGGATCGACGTCGGCTGCCACCGGCACGGTGTTGATGAACAGCCCGATCATGCCGTCGGCACCGTCGAGATCGGCGGGCCGCCCCGACACCGTCTCGCCGAAGACGACCCGCTGCTCCCCGGTGAAACGGGACAGCACGATCGACCACGCCGCATACAGCATCGTGCTCGTCGTCGTGCCCAACCGGCGTACGGTTCGTTCCACCGCCGCCCGGCGGTCCGCGGGAACCCGGACGGTCACCTCGTGGCGGCGGGGTCCATCGTCGGTGCCGGGGTGTTCCTGCGGAGCGAGCAGGGTCGGTCCGAAGTCGACGAGATGTTCACGCCAGGCGGCCACGGCGGCCTCGCGGTCGCGTCCGTCGAGCCACGCGAGGTAGGACTCGAAGTCGGCGGCCGGTGTGATCGCCGGCCGGCCCAGATGTGCCGCGAGGAGGTCGGCGACGAGGATCGGGCCCGACCAGCCGTCCAGGATGATGTGGTGCGCGGTGATGACCAGCGTGTGCGCCGGACCCGTCACCGTGTCATGCGACACCGCGGAGAACCGGATGAGCGGCGGGTCGTCCAGTACGAACGGGCGGCGCAGATCCTCGTCGGCGATCCGGACGATCCGCGCTGCCGCCTCGGCCATGCTCAGATCCTGCAGGTCCACCCCACGGAAGTCCGGCTCCGTGACCATGGGATCGTCGCCCGGCGGAACGACCACGACCAGACGGCCGGACGGAGTGCGGGTGAAACCCGAACGCAGGACGCGTTGCCTGGCCAGCAGTTCCCGGATCGCCGGCAGGATGGTGTCGACGGGATGATTGCCGTCGAACTCGATGATCGACTGGGTCACATAGGGATCGGCGCCGACCAGGCGCTCCGCCTCGTAGAACAAGCCGTGTTGCAATGGCGTCGGCGGCCAGATCGCGTACCCGACGCGCGAGCGTGGTGTGCTCGACCGGATGGCGAGCACATGGTCGATGTCGGACTGATCCAGCCCGCCGATCACGTCGGTTTCGCTGAGGCCCGGATCGCCCACGTCGTCGACATACGCGGCGAGCGACGACAGCGCCGCCTCCCAGCGATCGGCGATACCGGCCAGAGCGGACTCGTCGAACACCCCCGCCGGCGCGGTGAGGTCCACCCTCAGTTCACGACCGCGTGCAGTCGCCAACGAGCCCGCCGTCACGGTGAGCGCGGCCAGCGCCACCATGTCTCCGCGGACCGACGGTGGAAGCGAGGGCGCGTCCGCCGCCGGAGCGAATTCCGTTGCAGCCATGTCGATACCGGCATCCCCAGGAATGTTCGGCCCGCTCGCTTCGCTCCCGGCGCCGGTGTGATTCGGCCCGCTCGCTCCGCTCCCGGCGCCGCCACCACTCGGCCCGCTCGCTCCGCTCCCGGCGCCGGCACCCAGCAGACCCAGATAGTTCACCGTGATCGGCGGGAGGGGCCGACCCCGCAACGGTGAGTCGGGACGCGACCAGCGCAGGGGGCCGAAGGCGATCCCGTTGTCCGGCATGCGGGCCTGGGTGTCCTTGAGCGCTTTGACCATCGCCGCCAGCCGACGACCCGGGGTGGCGTCGGTCTCGACCGGGCCGGTCGAACTCCCG
This sequence comes from Gordonia sp. ABKF26, assembly GCF_041103195.1. Taxonomy (NCBI): domain Bacteria; kingdom Bacillati; phylum Actinomycetota; class Actinomycetes; order Mycobacteriales; family Gordoniaceae; genus Gordonia; species Gordonia sp. ABKF26. Next base: position 2,846,966 of record NZ_JBGCVZ010000003.1, on the reverse strand, counting down.
GCCCACGCGACTCCCGGGACATCGACACTCACCGGGACGAACGAGGTGAACCACCCGACCGTCTCGGCCAGGTCGGCGCCGGACGCGATGCTCTCGTCGCGGCCATGGTTCTCGATCATCATCGACACCGGACCCGAGGCCGGCACCGACTCCCGGACCGCGAGCGCGAGCGCTGCGGCCAGCACGGTGTCCGGGCGCGCGCCGAACGACTCGGTGACCGTGCCCAGCACCCGCTCGGCGAGACCGGGCTCGACGCTGCGGATCACCGAGACCGTGGTGGCGAGTCGGTCCCGGGCTCGGTCGATGGCCAATTCCGGCGGCACAGGCGGCAGTTGTCGCGTCCACCAGTCGATCTCCGCTGTCCGGTCGGCGAGTTCGGACAGGACGCCCGACCAGCGCCGGAACGAGGTGCCCGGCGCGGTGAGGGCCGGCGACTCCCCGTTCCGGTACTGCCACCACGCGCGACCCAGACCCGACACGATGGTCGGCCACGACACGGCGTCGACACCGAGGTGGTGGGCCGCGACGAGCACCCGGCCGGTACCGTCGGCGAACCGGACACCGACCGCGGCGAGCAATCGCCCGTCGGCCGGCGACAAGGTCGCGAGAGCTCGCGAATGCGCGGCGCGGATGGCGTCGTCCACCACGGGCGACGAAGTCGTCCCGGCGCCGGGGACGTCGGCACGGTCGAGGATCTCGACCGTGACGTCACCGGGGTCGCCGTCGCCGGCCAGGATCGTCGGCGAGCCATCGGCGTCGAGGCGCAACGACGCGGTGAGCATCGGGTGGGCTGCGGCGACCGCGGTCACCACCGCCCGCATCGCCGGCTCGTCGGCCTCGACAGGAAGTGTGAGCACGGTGCTCTGCGAGAAGTCCGCGATGTCGTCCGGTCCGTCGGCGAGTTCGAGCATCCACGCCGCCCCCGGTGTCAGCTCGACCGGACCGACTGCGCCGCCGGGCAATTCGTCGAGGACAGCGACCGGCTCCGTTCGTGCGGCGCCGGCGAGCTCACGGATCGTCGACGCCGTGAACACATCGCGCGGGGTGAGGTGCAGCCCCGCTGCGCGCAACATCGACGTGAGCCGGATGGACGCGATCGAGTCCCCGCCGAGTTCGAAGAACGAACGGGTCAGCGGCACGTCCTCGAGCCCGAGCACCGACGCGACGATGGCGGCGACCATCTGTTCCGACTCACCGACGGGAGCAGAGTCGCTGTCCTCGGTCCCCGACAACAGATCGAAACGCGGAAGGGGCAGCGACTTGCGGTCCAGTTTGCCGGTGCTGCCGAGCGGGGCCTCGGTCAACGAGACCCAGTGGGCCGGACGCATGTACGCCGGCAGCGACGCGGTCACCGCCTCTCGTGCGCGTCCGACGACCTCATCCCCGTTCGTTCCGCCGCCGTCCGGCGCGATGAGGTAGCCCACCAGGTGTTCCGAACCGCCCGGGGTGCTCGCGACGGTGACCACGGCCTGGCGGACACCGTCGACCGTCGCCAGGACCGCCTCGATCTCACCGAGCTCGATCCGCTGACCGCGGAGTTTGACCTGGAAGTCGCTGCGTCCCAGGTACTCCAGGTCGCCGGAGCGGTTGCGTCGGACCAGATCGCCGGTTCGGTACAGCCGCGCTCCGCCGCCGGCGGGATCGGCGACGAAACGCTCGGCGGTGAGGTCGGGCCGGCCTGCGTAGCCGCGCGCGAGCTGGACACCACCGAGGTACAACTCACCGGTGATGCCGGCGGGCACGGGACGCAGCCGCGCGTCGAGGACGAACGTCCGGGTGTTCCACACCGGTCGTCCGATCGGCACCACCACCGCGTCGGGGTGCGGCGTCGCCGCGGTGACCTCGACGGCGGCTTCGGTCGGACCGAACAGGTTGGAGACGCGAACATGTGGAAGCGCGGCGCGCGTCGACTGCAGCACGGCCGGCGGCAACGCCTCACCGGAGCAGTAGAGGTGGCGCAGGGTCGGCAGAAGTGGGCGCCCGGCGGCGCCGGGAGCGAAGCGAGCGGGCCGAATCGCACCCGCGCCGGGAGCGAAGCGAGCGGGCCGAATCGCACCCGCGCCGGGAGCGGAGCGAGCGGGCTGGAGTTCACCGATGAAAACCGCGAGCAGCGAGGGCACGAAGTGCACCGTGGTGATCTGTTCGGCATCGATGAGGCGCGCCATCGAGTGCGGGTCCAGGTGCGCGTCCTCAGGCGCGATGACCAGCCGGGCGCCGGTCAGCGCCGGGGTCAGCAGTTCGGGCACCGACACGTCGAAGGTGACGGGCGTCTTCAGCAGGATCGAGTCGTCCGGTCCGATCCCGAATTCGTCCACCCCCCACCGCAAGCGGTTCAGCACGGCGCGGTGACCGACCGTGACGCCCTTCGGCCGGCCGGTCGAGCCCGAGGTGAAGATGGTGTAGGCCGCGTGCTCGGGGCGCAGCACCGACCGGCGTTCGTCGTCGTCGACCGGCACCGTGTCGAGGGCGACGGGGCTTCCGGCGTCCACCAGGAGGGTGCGCGGGACAACGCGTGCGGCGGGTACCCGTTCGTCGCATACCAGCGCGATCGTCGCGCGCGAGGTGTCGACCATGTAGCGGACGCGGTCGGCCGGTGCATCGGGTGCCACCGGCATGTACTGACCGCCGGCGGTGAGGACCGCATGGACCGCGACGACCAGTTCGACCGACCGGGGCATGCACACCACGACGCAGTCCTCCGGGCCGACCCCGAGACCGATGAGTTCCCGTGCGAGAGCGGCCACCCGCGCGGCGAACTCGCGATGGGTGAGAGAGCGCTCGCCGCAGCGCAGCGCGATGGCGTCCGGAGATCGCAGCTGGTCGGCGGCCGCGATCGCCGCCGGCACCGTGAGGTCCGGCAGGACGACGGCGCGTCCGATCGAGAGCTGTTGCTGGGCCGCGGCTTCGGCCGTCGTGAGGATCGGGATGTCGGCGACCGGGAGGTCCGCGTCGGCGGCGAGGGCGGCGAGGACCGAGGACAGCGCCGAGGAGATGGTCTCCGCGGTCGCCGCGTCGAACAGCGCGGTGGTATAGGTGATCGAGCCGGTCAGCCCGCCGTCCGAGGTCTCGCGGAAGCCGATGGCGAGGTCGAACTTCGCGACGGTGTCCTCGAGTTCGACGAACTCGGCGTCGAGATCGTCGAGTGCACCGAGGGTGGGGTCGCCGTTGACGGTGTGGACGAGCAGGACCTGCGCGAGCGGTTCCACGTTCTCGATCCGCCGAGGGTCGGCGGCGTCGATCACGCGCTCGAACGGGACGTCGGCGTTGTCGAATGCCGCGAGGTCGGCGCTCTTCACCTGCTCGAGCAAGGCGGCGACGGTGAGGTGCGGCTCGACGTCGACCGACAGGACGACGGTGTTGACGAACATGCCGATCAGCTGGTCGATCTCCGCACGGCCGCGGCCGGCGACCGGTGTGGCCACCGCGATCCGGGTCGTCGACGTCAGGCGCGCGAGCACCGCGGCGGTGGCCGTGTGGGCCACCATGAACAGGGTGGCTCGTCGGGCCGCTGCTCGCCGCCGCAGTTGCGTGACGGTCGACGCCGGCAGCGACCACCGCACCGTGGCCGCCCGCCCGTCGGGCACGGCGGGACGGGGCCGGTCCGTCGGCAACGGGAGCACGTCGGGCAGGCCGGTGAGCCGTTCGGCCCAGAACCGCAGCTGTCGTGCCATCAGGGATTCGGGGTCGGAGGCGTCACCGAGCCGGTGTCGTTGCCACACCGCGTAATCCGCGTACTGGAACCGCAGGGCCGGCCAGTCGGGCGCCCGACCCGATCGTCGCGCCCGGTAGGCGCGGGCGATCTCCGCCGCCAGCACCGGCGCCGACTCACCGTCGGCGGCGATGTGGTGCAGCGCGATCACGAGTACGTGTTCGGTCGGCGACACGGAGACGATGCGAGCACGCACCGGCAGGTCGACCGTCACGTCGAACGCGGCTGCGACGAGCTCGTGGATCTCCTGGTCCACGACCTCGTCGGACGATGGGACGGCCCGCGGCGTGATCACCGTGTGGCCGATCGAGAGCCGTCCCGCCCAGTCGTCCAGCACGAGCGCCACGGGTTCGACACCGACCGGCACGGCGCCATCGGGCCGTCCGGCCCCGTTCGCCACGGCGTCCGAGGGATCGGCGGCGTCGGCGTCGGGAGTCCCCGTCGGGTAGACCGTGCGCAGTACCTCGTGCCGGTCGACGACATCGAGGATCGCCGCGCGCATCGCGGGCACGTCGAGGTCGCCGCGCAGGCGGACCACGATCGGGATCACGTAGGCGGTCGACTCCGGGTCGAACTGGTTGAGGAACCACATCCGGCGCTGCGCGTACGAGAGGGGCACCGGGTGCGGCCGGCGGATGGCCTCGAGTGCCGGCAGGTCGCTGCCGGCGTGTTCCCCGGCGTCGACGGCAGCGGCCAGCGCGCGGACGGTGGGCGTCTCGAACAGCGCCCGCACCGATATCTCGACCCCGAGTGCGACTCCCAGGCGTGCCATGACCCGGGTCGCCGACAGCGATGTCCCGCCGAGATCGAAGAACGACGCCTCCGCCGACACCTCCTGGGCGTCGAGTCCCAGCACCTGGGCATAGACCGTCGCGACCGTCTGCTCGGTCGCCGTTTCCGGCGGGACGCGGACCTCCCCGCCGAACCGCGGCGTCGGCAGTGCTCTGCTGTCGAGCTTTCCGGTGGCCGTCAGCGGGATCTCGTCGAGCGGCAGGATGGCGGTGGGCACCATGTGGGCGGGCAGCCGACGCGCCGCGTGGGCCGCCACTTCCCCGGGGTCGGGCGCGACGCCGGCGACACCGTGGACCCAGGAGACGAGGACCGTCTCTCCCGACGTCGGGTGCTCGACTCCGGCGGTCGTCGAGAAATCCACCGACTCGTGCTCGCCGAGGACGGCGTCGATCTCACCGAGTTCGATCCGGAAGCCGCGGATCTTGACCTGAAAGTCGCTGCGGCCGAGGAAGTCCAGCGCCCATCGACCGTTTCGCATGCGCCACCGGACGAGGTCCCCGGTGCGGTACATCCGCTCTCCTGGCGCACCGAGCCCGGTGGTTGTGAACGGGGCCGCGACGAACCGTTCGGCGGTGAGCACAGTCTGGCCGAGGTAGCCGGCGGCGAGCGCGGAACCGGCCAGGTACAGCTCACCGGTCACCCCGGCCGGAACGGGATGCAGGCGCGGATCGAGCACCGCGACGGTGATCCCGGCGATCGGACCGCCGATGGTGACCGGTGAGTCCGGGCGCATCGGTTCGGACGACGTCGCCCAGATGGTGGTCTCGGTGGGGCCGTAGAGGTTTCGCATCACGCGACCGGGCGACCAGGCCCGGACCAGTTCCGGCGAGCAGACGTCGCCGGCCACGCAGATGACCTCGAGATCAGGGAAGCCGCCGGCAGACGACACCTCCGACTCCGTGTCGGCGAGCACGTCGGACACCGTCGCCAGCGCGGTCGGGGTGATGGTCGCGTGGGTGACGTGCTCCCGGCGCAGGATCGCCGCGAGTTCGCCGCCGCCCGTCACTCCGTCCGGTACCACGACCATCGTCGATGCGGCCGCCACCGCGACCAGTGTCTCGAAGACCGCGGCGTCGAAACCCGGTGCCGCGAAGCGGAGTACGCGCGCGGACGGCGTGAGTTCGAATCTGAGGCGGGCATCGGCGACCAGGTCGGCCAACCCTCGGTGCGTGACCGCGACGCCTTTCGGCCGGCCCGTCGACCCGGAGGTGAAGATGACGTAGGCGGTCTCGTCGGGTCTTGGACGAGTGGTCGCCTCGACTCCGGTCGAGACGTTCCCGGGCACGCCGCCCCCGGCCCCGTCGATCCCGAGGTGGTCTTCGACGACGATCCATTCCACCGGCGCCGGGAGCGGAGCGAGCGGGCCGAATGACACCGGGCCGGATGGTGACAGCTCGGCGACGACTGCGGCCGAGGTGATCCCGAGGCGCGCGTCGACGGTGTCCAGCATGTGGCGCAGGCGCTCGACCGGCAGGGCGGGATCGATGGGCGCCACGGCCGCACCCGTGCGCGCGATCGCCCAGAACCCGACCATGCCCGCGAGCGATCTCGGTGTGGCCAAGGCGATCACGGTGCCCGGTCCGGCGCCGCGCGCTCGGAGTACGGCGGCCAGCCGTCGCGTCTCGGCGTCGAGGCGGCCATAGGTCAGGTGCCGTCCGTTCTCGGTGACCGCGACGCCGCCGGGGTTCATCGAGATCGCCGCGTCCAACAGGTCTGCCAGGGTCGACCGCGACGACGCCACGCCCGGCGCGGCGACCACCGCGCCGGATTCGTCGTCCCCGGTGGGCAGGTCACCCACTGGCAGGTGCGGGTCGACCGCGGCGGCTCGCGCGAGGGCGACCATCCGCCGGAGGAATGCGTCCACGGTGTCGGCGTCGAACAGGGCGGTCGCATAGGTGATGATCACGCGGGTGTCGTCGTCGGCGGGGCGGCCCGGTTCGTCGAGGACGGTGACCTGCAGGTCGACCTTGGCCGTGGTGACCGGAGCCTCGATCTCGGCGACGACGAGGTCCGGCAACTCGACCGCGGGCCGAGTCGCGTTCTGGAACGCGAGGGCGACCTGGACGAGGGGCGGATGTGCGGTGTTGCGCACCGCGACGACCTCGTCGACGACGGTCTCGAACGGGAGGTCGGCGTGATCGAGTGCGACGACATCGATGTCGCGGATGACGTCGAGCAGGTCGTCGAACGCGACGTCACGAGGCACCCGGCTTCGCAGCGCGAGCGTGTTGACGAACATCCCGATCAGCGGATCCAGATCGCGCTCGCCGCGCCCGGCCACCGGGGTCCCGATGACGATGTCCTCGCCGGCACCGGACCGGACGAGTGTGACCGCGAGCAGCGCGTGGACGACCATGAACATCGTCGCGCCGTGTCGGCCGGCCAGATCTCGCAGACTGTTCCAGGTGACCGCGTCGAACGTCGAGGACACTTCCGCACCCGAGTCGTTGCGGACCGGCGCCCGCGGCCGATCCACCGGCAACTCGATGAGCTCCGGTGCCCCCGCCAGACCGGCGCGCCAGTACTCGAGTTGATGCGCCGCGAGCGACGTGGGATCGGCGGTGTCCCCGAGCCGCTGGTGCTGCCACACCGCGTAGTCGGCGTAATGGACCGGCAGCGGCGCCCAGCCGGGCTCCCGCCCGGCCAGGCGTGCCTCGTAGGCGGTGACGAAGTCGGTGACCATCGGCGCGACCGAACCACCGTCGCTGATGATGTGATGCACCACCAGGACGAGGATCATGTCGTCGTCGGCGACGCGGAGCAGCCGGGCCCGGACCGGCGCGATGTCCTCGAGATCGAAACCCCGGCTGGTGATCTCGGCGATAGTGGCGGAGATGTCGGTCTCGTTTGCGCCGCGCATGTCGATCGGGGGCACCACCCGGACGTCGTGTCGGGCGTCCCCGGCCGGTGCGATCACCTGCTCGGGGACACCGTCCACCGACACGAACCGCGTGCGGAGAACCTCGTGTCGGGCAAGTAGATCCGCGAGCGCGGCGGCGACCACCACCGGGTCCGGGGAACGGCGGCCGGCGCCGGGACCCGGGTCCGGCGCGGCACTCAGTCGGAGGACCGCGGGGATGAGATAACCGGCCCCGCCCGGGTCCAGGGTCTCCAGGAACCAGATACGTCGCTGCGCGGGCGACAGCGGGAGCACCCCGTCGCGGTCGACCCGAGTCAGCGGAATCCGGCGCCGGGTCACCGGATGCGCGGGCGCACCGGACCCCCCGGACTCTCCGTCGTCCTGATCGTCGATGACCGCCGCCAGACCGCGAACCGTGGGATCGGCGAACACCGCTCGCGCGGAGACCGTGGTGTCGAACCGCTCGGTTGCCCGGGCCGCCACCCGGGTTGCGGTCAGTGAGTTTCCGCCGAGATCGAACAGCGAGGTGGTGACTCCGACGTCGCGCACGCCCAGGATCTCGGCGACGAGCTCGGCCAGAGCGGCCTCGGTGGCGGTGGCGGGCGGCTCGGCGACGATCGGGCCGTCGTCCCCGGACGCCGGGTCGGGCAGGGCGCCTCGATCGAGCTTGCCGTTCACGGTGAGCGGGAGTCGCGGAAGCCGGACGAACCGGGTGGGCACCATGTAGTCGGGCACCGCCGTCGCGAGTCGCGCTCGGATCTCGTTCTCCGGCAGCGTCATCGCCCCGACGGAAGACGAGCCGTGGACACCGGCGGTGGCCGGTTCGCCGCTTCCGTCGGTGGCCACCAGGTAGCCGACGAGGTGTTCGGTGTCCCCGAGCGTGCGGATGTCCGCCCCCGCCGCATCGACACCGTCGAGCGCCGACATCGCCGATTCCACCTCGCCGAGTTCGATGCGGAAGCCGCGGAGTTTCACCTGGCCGTCGCGTCGTCCCACGAATTCGATGGACCCGTTGCGGGACACACCGACGTCGCCCGTGCGATACATCCGGCCACCCGGCGGACCGAACGGATCAGCGACGTACCGCGTGGACGTCTGACCGTGCCGGTGCAGGAATCCACGGGTGACCTGCGTGCCCGAGACGTACAGTTCGCCGGGCACCCCGTCGGGCACCGGGGCGAGCCGACCGTCGAGCACGTGCACCCGCGAACCGAGCAGCGGCGTCCCGATGTCCGAGGCGGTCGCCCCGTCGACGAACGCACGCGTCAGTTCGCGGCGGGTCATGTAGACGGTCGTCTCGGTGGGACCGTACATGTTGTTCAGCTGCGGACCCGCGGCGTCGGCGCCGGGACGGGTCGCCGACCCGTCGTCGGCCCGGTCCGACTGCCACTTCCGCACCTGCTCGTAGTCGAGCAGCTCTCCCGAGAAGTGCAGTCGCCGAACGGAGTCGGGCAACCGTCGACCATGGGGCGGGCGAACGACCGCGGCGAACTGATAGAACGACGACGGGGTGAAGTTGACGATCGTGACCCCGTGCCGGTCGAAGGCCTCGACCACGTCGTCGGGGGCGCGTGTCGTCGCGTGATCGAGTACGAGGAGATGTCCACCGGCGCGCAGGGCGGCCCAGATCTCACCCACCGACACGTCGAACGCGTAGGAGTGGAACAACGACCACACGTCCTCGGGAGTGCTCTCCACGACGGTGTCGAGGGCTGCCAGCAGCGACACCACGTTGTCGTGGGTGACGACGACGCCCTTCGGCCGTCCGGTGGATCCGGAGGTGTACATCACGTACGCGCACGCCTGCGGACTCACATGATCCGGCAGCGGGGACGGCGATGCACCGCCCGCGCGGATCTCGTGCTGCGCCAACAGGTCCTGCGGTGTGCACAGCGGCGCGGACATCCCCGCCCAGGCCTCGACCGTCTCGGCGTCGGCCAGCACGACCACCGGCGACGCGTCCTCGACGATCCCGGTCAGCCGCGCGACCGGGTGGGTGCGATCGAGGGGCAGATAGGCCGCGCCGGTCCGCAGTACCGCCAGCAGCGCCACGACGAGGTCCGCCGATCGCGGCAGCGCGACGCCCACGAGGGTCTCGGGTCCCGCACCGCGGGCGACGAGGGCCGAGGCCATCTGCTCCGACCGCTCGTCGAGTTCCCGGTAGGTGAGCGACGCCCCGTCGAGGTCGGTGAGGGCGACGGCGTCGGCCCGCCGCCGCGCGGCGATCCGGAAGAGTCCCGGTAGCGATTCGCGGTCACCGACACCCAGGATCCCGTCGAAACGGCGGTCGAGTTCGACGACGATCTCCGCGGCCGCGGCGGCGAGCTGCGAACCACTCAGCCCGGCGCGTGGCATGAGCGCGGTCAGAGTCGCACGCAGGGCGGCGTCGGGCGCGACACCCCGTCGGGCCAGGGTGATCGCCGACGCCGACACCCTGCGGTGAAGGGCACGGAACGACACCGGGCCGGCCACACCGGTCATCGCGACGTCGTCGCCCGCATGGGTCGCGGCGAGCGCGAGCGAGCGCAGCGCCGACGGACGCGGCGACGACGGGGCGGACCCCGTCGAGGCGCGGGGAATCGAGGTGTCCGACGTCACGCGGGTCCCACACGATTTCGCGGGACCGCACCCGATCCGGCATCCGCGTCCCGTCGCAGCACGGCGTCGGCAGCGGTTCGCACGCTTTCGAAGACGTCGTCGATCGACCGGTCGGCGTCGGCCAGAAGCGTTGCCACGGCGATCGTCAGCGCCTCCGCCGGATCATCGTCGGGAACCGAGATCGACATCGCCACAGCGGTTGCCTCGAGATCGGCAAAGGTCACCTGCGGCGCCCCCGCGACACCGATGACGGTGTCGGGAGCGACGGCCGCCACCTCCGACACGATCTCGTACAGCGGACGCGCGTCCTCGGCCTCGCCGGGGCCCGGCGTCGCCTCCTCCCAGAGCGCGAGGTCCCCGACCGCGATGTCGGGCCGCGACACGATGTCGGTCAACAGATTCCGGTAGCGCTCGGCGAACAGCGCCACCGTGCCCGGGTCGAACAGATCGGTGTCGAAGGCGATCTGCCCGCCGAGGGCACCGTTTCGGTCGACGCCGTCCGGATCACCGGGATAGAGCATGACCTCGAGATCCACCTTGGCCGGGAACGAGGCGGGCAACCGCGGGCGGACGTGCAGACCGTCGAGTTCGACGTCCGGGAACTCGAGGTTCTGATACGCGATCATCACCGAGAACAACGGATTACGGCGTCCGCGACGCACCGCCCCGCGGTCGGCGCGGGCAAGGTGATCGACGATCTCGTCGAAAGACACGTCGGTGTGCCCCAGGTCGGCGAAGTCGTCGGTGTGCACTCGCCGCAACAGGTCCGCGAACGGCTCGTCCAGGCGCAGCCGCGTCCGCAGTGGCACCGTGGTCGCGAGCATTCCCACCATGTCGGTCAGGGCGGGATCATCGCGGCCGGCGAACGGGGTGCCGATGACGATGTCGTCGCTGCCCGACAGCCGCCCGATCAGGACCGCGAGCGCCGCATGCAGGACGGCGAACTGGGTCGTGTTGCCCACCCGGGCCATCTGGCGGAGCATCGTCGCCGTCGACGACGGGATGTCGAGATCGACGACGCCGCCGACGTGGCGGGGCTCCACGGGGCGCGGCCGGTCGGTCGGGATCGTCGCCGGCTCCCCCACCCGGTCGAGACGCCGCCCCCAGTATTCGAGTTGCCGCTGCCGTTCGGTCATCCCATCGGGCCGCACGGTCTGCAGGCGCTCGGCATGCCAGATCGCATAGTCCGCGAACTGCACGCGTTGCCCGACGACGCTCCCCGATCCCGACCTGCCCGAGATCCGGGTGGCATAGAACTCGGCGAGGTCGCGAGCGAGCGGGGCGAGCGATCCCCCGTCGGCGTTGATGTGGTGCACGACGAACACCAGCACGTGTCGGTCGGCGCTCAGTCGCAGGATCGTCGCGCGGACGGCCGGGGGGCCGGTCAGATCGAATCCGGCGTCGACGACCGCGGCTACCTCGGTGCCCACCCGGTCTCCGTCGGTCGAGTCGAGCCGGTCCCCGGCGAGATCGACCAGCGGAATCCGCAACGCGTGCACCGCATCTGCGGCCGGGATGATGAGCTGCACCGGGGCGCCGTCGTGCAACGGGTAGCGAGTCCGGAGCGACTCGTGACGGGCAACGAGATCGCCCACCGCACCGGTGAGGGCGGGGACGTCCAACCGGCCGTCGAGTTCCAGGGTCAGCCCGACGTTGTACGCGGGCGACGCCGGATCGATCTGGTTGATCGACCACAGCCCGCGTTGCACTCCGGTGAGGTCGACGACATGGGTGCGGTCACGCGGCGTCAGCATCCGGCCGGCCGCCCGATCGGCTGTGGCGACCGCCGCCACGAAATCCGCCACGGTGGGATTCTCGAAGAGCGCCGACATCGGCACGCGACGTCCGATGTGCTGTTCGACGCGATAGGCGACCTTGGTCGCCGACAGCGAGCTGCCACCGAGTTCGAAGAACCCGTCGTGGACGCTCACCTCCCGCACGCCTAGCACATCGGCGAAGATCTGCGCCACCACGCCCTCGAGCCGGCTGCGTGGCGCGACGTACTCACGGGCGGGTGAGATCTCCACCGCGGGCAGAGCACGCCGGTCGACCTTCCCGGTCCGGGTCATCGGCAACTCGTCGAGCACGACCACGGTGTGGGGCACGAGGTGTGCCGGGAGACGAGCAGCCGCGTGGTCGAGGATGTGCTCGGGTGCCGGCAGCCGGTCAGGTGGGGCGGTCACATACGACACCAGGACCGTCTCCCCCGCCGGCGTCGAAGTCCCGACGGTCACCGCGGTCTCCACATCGAGGTGGCTCGCGAGGACGCCGTCGACCTCGCCGGGTTCGACCCGCATACCGCGGATCTTGATCTGGAAGTCGTTGCGGCCGTGGTAGACGATGTCACCGGACGGTGTCCGGGTGACGAGGTCGCCGGTGCGGTACATCCGGCCCCCCTCGTCGAACGGATCGGCCACGAAGCGTGCCGCCGTCAGTCCGGGACGAGCGTGGTAGCCGCGCCCGAGCGCCCGTCCCGACAGATACAGCTCGCCGAGAACGCCGTTCGGCACCGGACGCAGACACGCATCGAGGACCTTGACGCCCACTCCGGAGATCGGTCCACCGATGGTCACCGGTTCCGCGGGCCGCAGCGGTTCGGAGACGGTGGCCCAGATGGTGGTCTCGCTGGGGCCGTACAGATTCAGCAGCGGGCGACCCGCCGCGTGCCATCTCGAGACCAGCTCCGGCGGGCAGGCCTCGCCCGCCACCATCACGACCGCGAGTTCGGGCACCGCTGCGGGATCGAGGGTGGCGAGCGCGGTGGGGGTCATGATCGTGTGGGTGACCCGATGCCGGGCGATGACGTTCTCGAGTTCGGGGCCCGCGAAGACATCGGGTGGGCTGATCACCAGCTGCGCCCCCGAACACACCGCGAAGACGATCTCCCAGACCGCGACATCGAATCCCGATGCGGCGACATGGAGTATGCGCGCGTCCGGGGTCGCGCCCAGCCGGTCCTGCTGCTCGGCGACCAGCTCGGCGAATCCGGCGTGGGTCAACGTGGCCGCCTTCGGACGGCCGGTGGAGCCCGAGGTGAACTGCAGATAGGCGACGTCGTCGAGGGAGATGGGCCGGACCCGCTCGGCATCGGCCACCGGATACGTCGGCCGTCCCGCGATGCCCAGATCCACCTCGAGATCGTCCAGGACGAGGCGGGCGACCGTGGACGGGATCGTCGACGCCCCGGCGCCGGGCGGGCCGCCGTCGTCCCCGTCCGGCGCCTGCGCCGTGATCAGAAGTACCGCCCCACTGTCGGCGAGCATCGTGGCGCGGCGCGCGACGGGCAGACGGGAATCGATCATCACGAAGGCGGCACCGCTCATCGCCACCCCCAGCACGGCCAGGACCGACCGGGTTGACCGCGGAATACTCAGGGCGACGACGTCACCCGGACCGATGCCGCGCGCGATCAGGACCCGGGCGAGCTGATGGGCGGTGGTCGCGATCTCCGACCAGCGCAGGACACTGTCCCCGATCAGGGCCGGCGCGCCGGGGTCGGCGCGGGCGAGACCGCGCGCCAGCAGACCGGCGAGCGTCTGTTCCGGACGCGCGCCGCGGGCCGGCGACGCCAGGGGGCGCGTCTCGTCCGGCCGCAGCAGGTCGATCGAGCCGATGGTCCGGGACGACTGCCCCACCATCTGTGCCAGGACGAACTCGAGCCGCGCTGCCATCTCCCGCACCGTGGCGGCGTCGAAGAGATCGGTGGCATAGGCGATTTCGATGTCGTAACGATCGGCGTGATCGGTCACCGAGACGGTCACGTCGTACTTCGCGGACGGTACCCGCGCATCGAGGATCGCCGCGGACCCGGTCCAGTGCGCCAGCTCGGCCAACTGGTCGGGCTGTACCGTCAGCGCGACCTGGAACAGCGGCGAATGCGCGGGTGATCGATGGGGCGCGACGGCGTCCACGACCCGCTCGAACGGGACATCGGCGCAACTCATCGCGCGGGCGCAGCGGCGATGGGCAGCGGTGACGAACTCGGCGACGGTGTCCGCCGGATTCACGGTCGTTCGCAACACGACGGTGTTGACGAACATCCCGACCAGGTCGGCGACCGCCGGATCGTCTCGGCCGGCGACCGCGGTCCCGATGCTCACGTCGTCGGTCGCGGCGAGCCGGCCCAGCGTGATCGCCAAGGCGGACTGGAACACCGCGAACGGGGTGGCCGACAACGATCTCGCGAGCTGCCGGATACCGGCGGTCAGCTCCGGGCCGAGCACGGTGTCGACGTGCGCTCCGCTGCTCGACATCACCCGGGGACGCGGCCGATCGGTGGGCAGCTGCAACAGGTCCGGCGCCCCACGCAACTCCGTACGCCAGAACTCCAGACCCTCGATCAGTGCCGGCGACGGCGACTCCGGCGTGCCGAGCGTCTCGGCACGCTCGACGGCGACATCGGCGTACTGCAACGGCAAGGGCGCGAAATCCGGCACCTCACCCGTACGCCGACTGTCGTACGCGGTCATCAGATCTCGCAGCAACGGCCGGAGCGAATGCCCGTCGGCCGCGATGTGATGCACCACCAGCACGATGACATCGCCGTCCGGATGACCCGTCACCACCCGGTACCGGAACGGGATCTCCTCGGCCAGGTCGAATCCCACCTCCGTGACCGCCGAGAACGCAGCGGCCAGATCAGTCCCGCTCGCTCCGCTCCCGGCGACGGTCACACCAGTCCCGCTCGCTCCGCTCCCGGCGACGGTCACACCAAGGCGATCGGCGGCCACCTGCGGATCCAGGATTCGTTGCTCGGGCTCCCCGTCGACGACGGGGAACACGGTACGCAGGATCTCGTGCCGATCCACGACATCCAGGACGGCGCGGTGCAGGGCGGCGGTATCGACCGGATCCGTCAGGCGCAGCGCCCCCGACATGTTGTAGGTCGACTCGGCCGGCGACATCCGGTTGATGAACCACAGCCGGGTCTGCGCCTGCGACAGCGGGATTCGTGCCGGCCGCGGCATCGACCGCGTCTGTCTCGGGGCGGCCTGGTCGGACTCCGGGATGACCACCGCACGCGAGGCGAGATCGGCGAGGTCGACTGCCTCGAAGACATCGGTGAGGGCGATCCCGAGCCCGTGGTCGACGCGTGCGCGCGACACCATCCGGGCGGCGAGCAGCGAGTCGGAGCCCAGCGCGAACAGGTTGTCCGAGACGCTGACCCCGTCGCGGCCGAGCGCCTCCTCGACAAGCCCCACGAGCGCCCGCTCCGCAGGCGTGTGCGGCGGCCGGAAACCGGTTGCGCCGGAACCGAGTACCGGGACCGGCAGGGCGCGCTGGTCGAGCTTCCCCGATCTGGTCGTCGGAAACGAGTCGAGCAGGACCACCCCGAGCGGAACCATGTGGCCGGGGAGCCGCCGCCGGCAGTGTGCGCGGACAGCCTCGGCGTCCAGCACGCCGCCGACAGTGCCCGACAACACCTCCCGCCGAGCGCGCACGTAGGCGACCAGAACCGGCGCGGGCCCGAGATCGTGCCGTGCGACGACCGCGACCGCATCGACGCCCGGAAGCGTGGCGATCACCGCCTCGACCTCGCCGGGTTCCACCCGCCGGCCCCGGATCTTGATTTGTTGATCGGTCCGTCCGAGGTACTCCAGCTCGCCGTCGCCGGTCCATCGGACCAGATCACCGGTGCGATACATCCGCGCACCCGCGGTGCCCTGCGGATCGGCCACGAACCTGGCAGACGTCTGACCCGGGGCGCCGACATAACAGTTCGCCAATTGCGCACCCACCAGGTGCAACTCGCCGGCGACGCCGACCGGGACCGGACGCAACCGGGCGTCGAGCACCCGGACCACGGTGCCCGGCACCGGACGACCGATCGGCACGACCGCACGATCCGTCGTGATCCTCTGGGCGGTCACGTCGATCGCGGCCTCGGTCGGTCCGTACAGATTCACCAGTCCGGCGCGACTCGACGACCGTGCCCGATGGGCGAGCCGCGCGGGCAACGCCTCCCCGGAGGTGAACAGCCAGCGCACCTGATCGGGCAGCGAGACGCGTTGATACGGTGCGGCCTCGCGTGGGCCCGGGGCACCGGCCGTCTGCCGATCCTCGCGCTCCGGTCCGAGCGCCACGTCGAGGTAGGCGTCGAGCATGGACGGCACGAAGTGCACGACGGTGACCCCCGACCGTGCGATGAGGTCGCGAAGATAGGCGGGGTCGCGATGCCCACCCGGTGCCGCGATCACCATCCGCGCTCCGACGCGCAACGGCCACAGCAACTCCCAGACCGATACGTCGAACGTCGCCGGGGTCTTGTACAGCACGGCATCACCGGCAGCGATCGGGTGGTCGTGCTGCATCCAGGCGAGGCGTTGCCCGATCGCCCGATGATCGATCTCGACGCCCTTGGGGACGCCAGTCGATCCCGAGGTGAAGATGACATAGGCGGGCAGGCCGGCCGGAGCCCGCCGGCCACGGTGCGCCGGTGTCGGCCCATCCGGACGAGGAGAGTCACGACGCCGGGAGCGAGGCGAATCGTGCCCCGGGCCGACGTCGGCGACGAACTGCGCGTCGACGATGAGCGACGGTCCGACCGCTGCGGTGATCGCCCGGCGACGTTCCTCCGGCTCGGCCGGGTCGAGCGGCACGTAGGCCGCACCCAGCGAGATGGCGGCGTAGACGGCGCACACCTGCTCGATCGACCGGTCCAGCGCAACGACGACCCGGTCACCGCGCCGCACGCCCCGCTCCGCGAACCGATCTGCGAATTCCGCACAGGCACGCTCGAACTCGCGATAGGTCAGGGTGGTGTCACCGAACGTCACCGCGGGTGCGTCGGGTGTCGAGTCGACCTGGCGATCGAAGGCGGCCAGTACGTGCTCGTCGCCGACGACGATCGCCGGTCCGCCGGAACCGAGGCGGTCCACCGTCGCCGACTCCCCGGCCATCAGGAGCTCGAGGTCTGCGACGGGTCGGCGCGGCTCGGTCACGAACTGCGTGAGCAGGTGCAACAGTCGCCTGCGGTGCATGTCGAGTTCGGCCGGCTCGTACAGGTTGGGGTTCGCGTGCAGACCCACTTCGAGCGGCGCGTCCGGGCCGGCCGCGAAGACGTTCATCACGAGGTCTTCCACCATGCCGGCGGACAACATGTGGTAGCGCACGCGAGCGCCGTCGATCACGATCGGCTTGTCGAACAGCAGCAGGTTGACCAGCGGACCGAAACTCGTGCCGAGGGTGTCACCGAATCCGGCTGCCGCCCTGATGTCCTCGGAGCGATAGCGCTGGTGGCGGAGACCCGCGGTGATCTCCGCGGTCACGGCCGAGACGACGTCGGCACATGTCGCCGTGGCGATCCCGTTCACGCGCAGGGGCAGCATGTTGGAGACCATCCCGGCCGAGTGCCGGATGCGCGCCGTCGTCCGCGCGGTCACCGGGAGGCTGAGGACGATGTCGTCGTTTCCGGACATGCGGGCGAGGAACGCGGCGAACGCGGCGGTGAGGATGGCGGCGACCGAGGCGTCGAGGTCCCGGGCACATCTCCGCAGCGCATCGTCGAGTTCGGGACCGAGCAGGCCGGCGGAGACGACCGTCTCGTTGCGGACCCCGGTGGTCGCGGGATGCGCGGCCAGGCTCACCCGCTCGGGGAGTCCGGCGGCGCGCTCGGACCAGAATTTTCGATCCTTCTCGAACCGCGTGCTCTGCCGGTACGCGGCGTCGTCGGCGACCACCTCGGCGATGCCGGCGCGACGCACCGGACGGTGACCGATCCGCGCGGGTGCGGAGGCGGTGGGGTCGGCCCCGCCGCCGGGCTCCCGGTGCTGGTTGTACTGCTCGACGGCCTCGTGCAGGCACATCAGCGCGCCGTATCCGTCGAAGGCGATGTGGTGCCCGCGCATGTACCAGTAGGTGCGATCGTCGGTGACCCGGATGAACGCGGCGACGGCGACCGGGTCGGCGAGCAGGTCGACGGACCGCTGATGGTCGGTGCGCATCCACTCCTCGGCGGCCGCTTCGGGATCCGGTTCGGCCCGCAGGTCGACGTCGATGACGTCGAAGGGGACGGAGTAATCGATGTACTGCTGAGGGGCGCCGTCGACCTCGGTGACGCGGGTGTATGCCGTCTGGAGGTCGCGCGCCGCCTCGAGGACGCCGCGGCGGAACAGTTCGCGATCGAACGGGCGCCCGTCGTCGATGATGTCGAGGTAGTGCGCGACCGTCACCGAGTGGTCGTCGACGAGGTTCTCGGCAAACCACATGGCGCGTTGCGCCGCGGTCAGATCCAGCAGATCAACCCCTTCAGGCGCTCGGGGTGTCCCCGGGCGCCTATCTCCCCCAGTCCCATCTCGGTGGGACGCAGTGTCATCCATGCCTCGTCCGACGTCGGTTTCGGCGATAGGGTCGCTCGACGAAGACGCCCCCGCGTCCCCCCGCAGCGATCGTCGAACAGCAACGAATCATACGCGGTACATCGCTTTCGCTTCCGAAAGTGATACATCCCGCATCAAAGGACCCTCTGTGCCTGTGGTCCATTGTGAAAACTGGTGTGACAGATGGGATCACCCCAGTCAAGCAGGGTCACTCTGGTCACTCTCGCACCGTGTGTGCCGGCATGGGCCCCGCGGGATTCGGTCGTTCGACCGACAGCGGGATGGACTGAAGCGGAATGAGCGGGCCGAGGAGGCCCGATGGAGTCGCGGGAGCAGAACGGGCAAGATCGATCTCATGTCAGACGTGCAGTTGATCGAGGTCGGCCCGCGGGACGGGCTGCAGAACGAACAGACCCTGCTCTCGATCGACGAGAAGGTCGAGTTCATCACCCGGGCCGTGGACGCCGGCGTGCGTCGCATCGAGGCGGTCAGCTTCGTCAACCCGCGGCGGGTACCGCAGATGGCCGGCGCGGAAGAAGTCATGGAACGGGTGCCGCGAGGAGACGACGTCTCCTATATCGGGCTCGTCCTCAATCGCCGTGGCCTCGACCGCGCTCTCGCATCCTCGGTCGACGAGGTGAATGCCGTGGTCGTGGCCACCGAGGAGTTCAGTCACCGGAATCAGGGGTGCAGCGTCGCGGACACCATCGCGGCAGCCGTCGATGTCGTCCGCGATGCGCGGGCGGCCGGCCTCGCGACGACGGTGACCATCGCGGTCGCCTTCGGTTGCCCCTTCACCGGAGAGGTCAGTTCAGGCCGGATCTCCGACATCGTGGCCCGGCTGGCCGATGAGGCCGCCCCGGACGAGATCGCGCTCGCCGACACGATCGGAGTGGGAGTGCCGGCACAGGTGCGCGACCTCGCCCGGCGGACAGCAGAACATGCACCAGGGATTCCGCAGCGGTGGCACTTCCACAACACGAGGAACACTGGCTACGCGAACGCCCTCACCGCACTCGATACCGGCGCGCGTGCCCTCGACGCGAGTATCGGCGGCTTCGGCGGATGCCCGTTCGCGCCCGCGGCCACCGGCAACATCGCGTCCGAGGATCTCGTCTACGCACTCGACCGGTCGGAGGTCACGACCGGTGTCGAGATGCAGCGATTGGTCGACGCCGCACAGTGGCTGGGCGAGGCCCTCGACAAGGATGTCCCCGCACTCCTCGGACGGGCCGGACCATTTCCGGCCGCCCGCTGACACGGGGACATCTCGTCCGGGGCCTCACCACGATTGCGCAGTGACGACCCCGCGACACCGGTTCAGCCGGTGGTGTGCACGATCAGGACGTCGCAGGCCGACTTGCGGGCGACATCCGCGGGGACCGAACCGAGAAGCCGACCGGCGATCGAGTTCAGGCCGCGGTTGCCCACCACCAGGAGGTCGGCCTTGACGTCGCTCACGAGCTGCAGGAGCGCGTCGACCGGGGCTCCCTTGACCGGGCGCTGCACCACGTTGGTCGCACCGGCCTTGGCCGCGCGTTCTTTCGCGGTCCGGAGGATCTCCTCGGTCGGGGTCGACCCGGTGACCTGATACGCCTCGTCCTTGAGGACGTCGGCAGCATCCCCCGCGCCGCGCTCGTTCGGGAAGTACGCGCAGGCGATCACCAACTGGGCGTCGCCCGCGAGTGCACCCGCACGTTCCACAGCCTTCATCGACGACTCGGAGCCATCGGTACCGACGACGACGGTTTCGTAAGAGCTCATCCCAACCTCCCGACATGAAATCGCCTCGCTGCCCATCAGCGAGGCGTCACCGCGTATACCCGAACTGCAGGGGTCCTGCATCGGGACACTAGTTTGCCACGTACGTGTCTGTCCCCCGTTCGTGGTGATCGGCACACCGGCCGGTCACACAGCGCAGGGTGGAAGACGAGACCTCACTTGATGCCGGCCGCGTCCATCCCGCGCATCTCCTTCTTCAGATCGGCGATCTCGTCGCGGAGTCGGCCGGCGAGCTCGAACTGCAGATCCCGAGCGGCGCTCATCATCTGATCGGTGAGTTGGGACACGAGATCGGCGAGCTCGGCCCGCGGCATCATCGAGACGTCGCGCTTCTCGATCACGCCTGAACTGCCGGCCTTCGAGACCTCGCCCTGTGCGCGGCGTCCGCGGCTGGCATTGCGCCCGGAACCGCCGACCGCCACGGCCTCGTCCTCGGCCTCTCGGTACACCTGGTCCAGGATGTCGGCGATCTTCTTGCGCAGCGGCTTCGGATCGATGCCGTTCGCCTTGTTGTAGGCGATCTGCTTCTCGCGGCGTCGCTCGGTCTCGTCGATCGCATTGCGCATCGAGTCGGTGATCTTGTCCGCGTACATGTGGACCTCGCCGGACACGTTGCGGGCGGCGCGACCGATCGTCTGGATGAGTGAGGTGGTGCTCCGGAGGAAGCCCTCCTTGTCCGCGTCGAGGATCGCGACGAGGGACACCTCGGGAAGGTCGAGACCCTCACGCAGCAGGTTGATGCCGACGAGGACGTCGTAGTCACCCGAGCGCAGCTGGCGCAGGAGTTCGACGCGGCGCAGGGTGTCCACCTCCGAGTGGAGGTACCGGACCCGGATACCCAGTTCGAGCAGATAGTCGGTGAGGTCCTCGGCCATCTTCTTGGTCAGGGTGGTCACCAGGACGCGCTCGTCGCGGTCGGTCCGCTCCCGGATCTCGTGGACCAGGTCGTCGAT
Source organism: Gordonia sp. ABKF26 (assembly GCF_041103195.1). Taxonomy (NCBI): domain Bacteria; kingdom Bacillati; phylum Actinomycetota; class Actinomycetes; order Mycobacteriales; family Gordoniaceae; genus Gordonia; species Gordonia sp. ABKF26. The sequence goes on along the minus strand of NZ_JBGCVZ010000003.1, from coordinate 2,825,954 downwards.
CTGGCCCTTGGTCGGTTTGACCACGACCTGGGGATCCACGAGACCCGTCGGTCGGATCACCTGCTCGACGAACTCGCCGTTGGACTGGCCCAGTTCGTACGGCCCCGGCGTCGCAGACAGGTACACGGTCTGGCCGATCCGATCCACGAACTCGTCCCAGGTCAGCGGCCGGTTGTCCACCGCGGAGGGGAGACGGAAGCCGTACTCGACGAGGTTGCGCTTGCGCGACATGTCGCCTTCGTACATGCCACCGATCTGGGGCACCGTCACATGCGACTCGTCGATGACGAGGAGGAAGTCGTCGGGGAAGTAATCGATCAGCGTTGCCGGTGCGCTCCCGGCGGCGCGGCCGTCGATGTGCCGCGAATAGTTCTCGATCCCCGAGCAGAACCCGACCTGCCGCATCATCTCGAGGTCGTAGGTGGTCCGCATCCGCAGCCGCTGGGCCTCGAGCAGTTTGCCCTTGCCCTCGAGGTCGGCGAGTCGTTCCTCGAGCTCTCGCTCGATGCTCGCCATCGCCTTCTCCATGCGCTCGGGCCCGGCGACGTAGTGCGTGGCCGGGAAGATGCGCAGCGAGTCGACCTGGCGCACGACGTCACCGGTCAGCGGGTGCAGGTAGTACAGCGACTCGACCTCGTCACCGAAGAACTCGATCCGAACCGCCAGTTCCTCGTACGACGGGATGATCTCGACGGTGTCGCCGCGGACGCGGAACCCACCGCGGGTGAAGGACACGTCGTTGCGCGTGTACTGGACGTCGACGAGCAGCCGCAGCAACGCGTCGCGGTCGATCTCCTGGCCGACCTCGACCTCGACGGATCGGTCGAGATACGACTGCGGCGTGCCGAGGCCGTAGATGCAGGACACCGAGGCCACCACCACGACGTCGCGCCGCGACAGCAGGCTCGAGGTCGCCGAGTGCCGCAGACGCTCGACGTCGTCGTTGATCGACGAGTCCTTCTCGATGTAGGTGTCGGTCTGCGCGATGTACGCCTCGGGTTGGTAGTAGTCGTAGTACGACACGAAGTACTCGACGGCGTTGTTGGGCAGCATCTCGCGCAATTCGTTCGCCAGCTGCGCCGCGAGTGTCTTGTTGGGCGCCATCACCAGGGTGGGGCGCTGCACCTGCTCGATCAGCCAGGCGGTGGTCGCCGACTTACCGGTGCCGGTGGCGCCGAGGAGGACGATGTCCTTCTCGCCTGCGTTGATCCGTCGCGTCAGATCCTTGATGGCGGCGGGCTGGTCGCCCGCCGGTTCGTACTCGCTGACGACCTCCAGGCGCGCGTCGGACCGCTCGATCTCACCGACCGGCCGGAACTCCGAGTGCGCGATGACGGGGCGCTCTGCTGCAAAAGCCATAGTGCCAGGGTAAACGCGGCCTATGACATCGATGTTCCCGCGCGGTGCACGACCCCGAAGCTCGACGAACGCGGCGACTCCGAGTTCCGGCCCCGAGATCATCGGTCGCCCGGTGCAGACGCGGTGGCCTGTCTAGATTCGAGGCATGACGAACCCTCGCGGAGGCGCGGCCGAGACGGCACCCGAACCACGCCCGGCGCACCCGCCCAAGCGGGAGGTCTTCGACGTGCCCGCGATGACGAACACGGACAACAAGGGCTTCGTCCGTCAGGTCGAGGAGTACCGCGTCACCGATTACGGGCTGTACATGTCGCGGCACGCACCCGGACATCCCCGATTCGACCATCTGGAATCCTGGCTGCTACCTGCATTGGGCCTGCGCGCCAACATCTTCCACTATCAGGGCGGTTACCGCGAGGGGCAGCGTCTCTATCTGGATGTCGGCCACTTCGCCGGCCCCGACGGCGACGGGCGGTGGCACGCCGAGGACTGGTATCTCGATCTCGTCGACGTACCGGGCACCCCGCCGGTGCTGCTCGACACCGACGAGTTGCTCGAGGCGCATCGGGACGGACTTCTCGACACCGCACAGTGTGTCGAAGCCGTCGAGATCGCCACGCGAGCTCTCGTCGGCACGGCCGAGCACGGGAACGACGTCCAGGCCTGGCTGGACGCCGCGGCGGGGGGCGTGGTCGCCTTTCGCGACCATGACCATCGCCGCCGCGGCGACGCCCGGTAGCTCACCACCTCAGAGCGGCGGACCTCAGTAGGTGGGTAGGACGAAACACGACCCGTTGCGGATGAAATCCGGGAGCTGCACGCCGGTGCCGACGGTGACGGCGCGCGTCTTCTCCACCCCGTCGAGCGTGGCCTTCAGCTCATAGCGCCCGGGCGTCGACGGGCGCCAGGTCGGCCGCACCTCGGAACTCGTGGGCTTTTTGTCGTAGATGGTGACCGTGCGGCCGGCACCGACCAGCGTGACCTTCAGGTTCGACTTCGCCGACCCCGGATCACCCACGAGCACCGACAGCTCGTAGGCACAGCCCGCGCCGTACACGCCGTAGTTGAACGAGCCATTGGCCGACGACCCGTAACCCGGGAGGGTGTCCACCGCGATGCCCTGCAGTGCCGCCTCGGCCGGCGCGGCCAGTGCGACGCCAGCGCATGCCACTGCCCCGAAAGCTGTTGCGCCACCGATAATCCGCGCGCGACCCCGCTGTCCCCGACCGACCATGCTGTACTCCACTCCTACGCTCGTCCTCGACCACACCACCGTCGCGGTGGCGTGCGTTTCACAAGCTAGCAGCGCACACCGCGCCGTGTACGCATTTTGGCAACGTTTGTAGTCAGTTCGTGTCGCGGGACTCGTCAGCCGACGACGACGCGCACCGTGGCGGGTCGGCCGGGGTCGCACGAGCCGTACAGATCCGGCCCGGCCGGCGCGAATCCGCCGTCGGCGAGCCGGTTCGCCAGCCCCTCGGCGGCGTCGGCATCTCGGGCGGTCACCCGCAACTCGACGGCCGTGGCGTCGGTGACGTCGACCGCGGTGGCCAGTTCACCTGCCACGGCCCACAGCCGGTTCACCAGACGCGCCGACGGGCCGTCCGGGTTGGGCTCGGCGGCAACGAGTCCGGGGACCGGCTCGGCGACTCGGCGAGCGCGGACGTTCATCTCGAGAGGCACGAGACGCTCGTCCCAGATACGCGCCGCGGACGCCGCCAGGTCTTCGGGGGCGCCGGAGTTGTCCAGCCACACGTCGGCGACGGCTCGACGCTGTTCGTCGGTCGCCTGCGCAGCGATGCGGGCGCGGGCATCGGCCTCGGCGACCCCCCGCATCGTCGTCAACCGATGCAGCCGTACGTCGGCCTCGGCGAACACGATCACGACGAGGTGGAAGAACGGGGCCGTGTGATTCTCCACCAGCAATGGGATGTCTTGCACCACAATTGCATCCGCCGGCGCATCGTCGAGGATCGCCTGTGTTCGCGCCCCGATGAGCGGGTGGGTGATGCCGTTGAGCGTCGTGCGGGATTCGTCGTCGACGAAAGCCTTCCCGGCGAGCGCCGGACGGTCGAGACTCCCGTCGGCGGCCAGGATCTCCGGGCCGAACGCCTCGACGAGCGCGGCCAGACCCTCCGACCCGGGCTCGACCACCTCCCGGGCGATCTTGTCCGCGTCGATGATGTACGCGCCCCGCTCGACGAACGTCTTTGCCACGGTCGATTTGCCGGCTCCGATGCCACCGGTCAGTCCAAGCCTGATCACGCCCACCAGTGTGACAAACACCATGGCGCCGGAGTGTCGTCGGGGCGGTTGCCCGGGTCAGACACGCAGAGACCTCGTCTCGCGCAGCGCGGCCTGAGATCAGGAACACGCCGTCGAGACGAGGTCTCGTCGGATCGCCGGTGTCAGCCCGTGACGGCGGCGAGTTCGATGGTCTCGTGCGGCAACTCCGCCTCACCGACCTTCTCGTTCTTGTTCAGATCGACGGCGACGATCTTCTTGGCCGCCGGATCACTGACGTAGGCGATGCCCTCCTGGACCACGACATTCGGCATCGGGGACTGCCACTCGTCCGGTTCGCTCCACGCGCCGATCGTCGGGATGGTGGCGGTCTTGGTCGCCGTGTTGACGTCGTAGACGTGCAGCGCACCATCGGTTCCCAGGATCACGCCGGACCCGCCGGGCCCGCGCTCGATGGACCGGAAGCTGTACGAGGTGCCGAGATCGACCAGCCGCAGCTGACCGGTGCGGGTGTCGGTGAGCGAGAACCGGGTCGGCCGTTCGAGCTCGGCATCCGGGTCGGACTTGTAATCGCCGAGGATGATCGGCGACTCGTCACTGCCGGCCTGGTTGCCGATGCGGCCGTACGGGTCCGGGCTGTCGACCTTACGGATGTCGTTGCCGTTGACGATGAGCAGGCCGTCCTCACAGCCGAAGGCAAGGACCCCGCCGGCGCCGGCGGCTTCGCCGTGCACGCCCGGGCACTGGTCGTTGCGCACGATCTCCTTGCGCTCGCCGTCGAGGATCGCGACACCACTGCGCGAATCCTCGTTGCCGACGGTCACCACCATGGTGCCGTCCTCACGGAACACCGCGACCCCGTGGTGGGGCTCGGGAAGGGTGAAGGAGGTCGACGCCGCGTTTCCGCGCAGGAGTTCGGCGGGTTCGACGATGTCGACTTCGCCTGTCCCATCGGTGAACAGGGCGATCCGGGAATCGTGGGGCACAACGTGTCCCGGCTCCTCCCCGCCGAAGGTCATGTCGGTGAGGGCCGGAGTGGTCGTGTAGTAGTGACCGTGATCGCCGTGCTGACGCGTCCAGGTACCCATGTCGAGGACCCGGAACCCGTCCGATTCGGAGACGAAGACGTTCCGGCCGTTGTCGGCGCTGTTGAGCCGGATGAAGCCGTCGACCGGCAGGTCGGCGACCTGCTCGAGCGACTCGGCGTCGAGGACCAGGATGCCGCCGTCGTAGCTGAGTGCGAGACGTGGTGTGGCGCTCTGCTGCTCGACGGCCTTGGCCGAACTGGAGGCGGCCGGTGTCGAATCACCGGAATCTTCACTTCCACAGGCGACGAGCGCGAACGATGCGGCGGCGAGAAGCGCCAGAGATCGGGTCAGATTTGTCCGTTGTGCAAACACCCGGACAGTCAACAGTGGAATGAAAATCATTGTCAACAACGCATGGTTGCGGCGTCGCACCTCCACCACCATCGATCCGCACATCGACGCCGGACATCAGGACAGCAGTGGCTGCAATCCATCCAGGACGCGCGACAGCCCGAACTCGAAGGCCTCCTCGGGCGCACCGGGCGCCTGCCGGAGCTCGCCGACCGCAGTGCCGACCCGATCCGACAGCGGGAACGCGCCGTCGGGCACGACCGCCGCGAGTTCGGGCCCGACGATCTCCCACCAGTGCGCATCGCTCATCCCGGTCTCGGCCGCGGCCACCCTCTCCCCGACCGCCTCGCGGGCGTTACCGACCACGAAGGCTCCGATCAGCGCGATGATGTTGTCGCGCTGTACATCCGAGATGTCGAGCGGCTCGAGCAGCTCGAGCTGCCGCTCGTAGCGGGCGAGTCGGTGCGGCCCCAGCACCTGACGCCAGGGCGAGGCCTCCAGCAACCAGGGGTGCGTCAGACACTCGGCACGCAGAGCGCGAGCGACACCCGCCAGGGATTCCACGACTGTCGGCGAACACGGCGGCATCGGGGCGTCCGCCGCCACCTCGTCGACCATGAGCGCCACCAACACGTCACGTGTCGGTACGTAGGTGTACAGACTCATCGGCCCGACACCGAGATCGGAAGCCAGCGAGCGCATCGACACGGCGCCGAGTCCCCCCGCATCCGCGCGGCGGATCGCGGTGGTCACGATGTCGTCGACCGACACCCGCTGCCGCGGACCACGCCGCGGCCCCCCGGCGCCGCACTCGGCCCGCCACAGGAGGCGGACCAACATACGTGCATCATCAGCGGTCGACACGGCAACGCCTTTCCCGTACGGTGTACCGAGTATTTAACTCCGTACACCGTACCAAGAGGAGCGTCACGCTGACCAGACAGGCCACCTATCTGCCGGATCTCCATCAGTTCGCACTCTGGTCGTCGCATGATCCCGACGCCGGAAGCCGCGCGGACTCATGTCGCCTCGCGATTCCGGAGGGCGGCGATCTCGTCGTCCGTGACGTCGCTTGCGACATCGTCGACGTCCCGACGCTCCTCTCGGGTCACGCATCGGACGATCCGAGCAGGGTCGCCGAGTCGGTTCACGCGTGGCGACTCACGCTTGCCGGCGACACCTCGACGCAGCTACCTCTCGCCGCTCACGCCGAGGTCGACCCCACGGGAACCGCGATGACGACGGCCGAGTTCGCCCGCGCGGCTCTGCGGGACTGCCTGGTGGTGGAGGAAGCTCTGCGCGACAGGCTCCGGGCAAGCCTGCGGCCCTACCAGATCCGCGGCGTGGCGTGGCTCGCCCGAACCGCAGAGGTGACCGGCGGCGCCGTACTGGCCGACGAGATGGGACTCGGCAAGACCGTCCAGGCGATCGGGCTGTTGACACTACGCGCCCACGAGGGACCCCAGCTGGTCGTCTGCCCGACGAGTCTCGTCACCAACTGGACGCACGAGGTGGCCCGCTTCGCGCCCGCACTCGACGTCCACACCGGACCCCTCGAGGACGCCCCGGTCGCGGCCGGTTCGGTCACCGTGATCTCCTACGCACGACTGCGGTCGAGCGTCGACGTCGTGCGCCGGACTCGTTGGGCGACAATCGTGTTCGATGAGGCTCAGAACCTGAAGAACCCGCGGACCCAGGTCTCCCGCGCGGCCCGCTCCGTCGATGCCGGTGCTCGTGTCGCGTTGACGGGCACCCCGATCGAGAACAGTCTCGACGACCTCTGGGCGATCCTCCGCGTCACTGCGCCGGGGCTGTTCCCCCACCGGGCGGTGTTCCGGCGCCGGTTCACCAAGGCGGTGGACGACGGCGATACCGGAGCGCTGCAACGACTCCGGGTCGCGGTGTCACCGGTCATGCTGGCGCGCACCAAATCCCGGGTGGCGTCGGCGCTCCCACCGAAGATCCCGAATCCGGTTCTGGTCGACCTGACGGCCGAACAGGCGCAACTCTACGATGCTCACCTGGCGCGTGTGGAAGACGACGGCTTCGGCGATGGATTCGAAAGACACGGAAGGATTCTCGCCACCCTCACCCGCCTCAAGCAGATCTGCAACCACCCCGGTCTCGTCACCGGCGACACCCGGGTGCTCCCGGGCCGTTCGGGCAAACTCGACGTGTGCGCGGAGATCCTCGGCGAGAATCTACGCACCGATTCCCCCACCCTCGTCTTCACCCAGTATCGCGACACCGGTGAACTGCTCGTCCGTCACTTCGCCGAACAGTTCGCAGTCGACGCCCCGTTCTTCCACGGCGGCCTCCCGGCGAGTCGGCGCGACGAACTCGTCGCCGACTTCCAGTCGGGCCGCGGCCCCGGGATCATGGTGATGAGTCTCAAGGCCGGTGGCGTCGGGCTCACACTCACACGCGCCTGCGACGTCATCCATTTCGACCGCTGGTGGAATCCGGCGGTCGAAGCCCAGGCCTCGGATCGCGTGCACCGCATCGGCCAGGAGCGTCCGGTCACGATCACCACCCTCACGACGGCCACCTCGCTCGAGGAACACATCGACGACCTGCACCGGCGCAAGTCCGCACTCGGCACGCACGCCGACGACTCGTCGGCCCTCGCGGAACTGACCGGCCTCAGCGACGAACGGTTGATCGACGTCCTTCGCCGCAATCGGGAGGTCCGATGACCAACTCACCCGCCGAGTTCGGTTTCAGCCGCTGGGGCGCCGAGATCGTCCGGCTCGCCGAGCCCATCGCGACCCGCTCACCGAACCCGGTGGCGCCGCGCGCCCGCAGTGTCGCCCGCAACGGTGGCGTCGCCCTGACCGTCGAGGGACGTTCGGTCAGCGGACTGGTCCAGCGAGGTGGCCAGGCGTCCGTGGCACACCTGGAATTCGAGCCGATGAGCTCGGCCACCGCGTCGGCTCTGCGCGAGCTGCTCGGCGCGTCCACCGAGCCGACCGACGACATGCACCGCAAGCTGGTCGAGGCGGCGTCGTGGTCCGCTGCGGGTCTCGACGTCGCGGACTGTTCATGTCGGGCTCGCGGCGATCGGTGCCTGCACATCCTCGCCACCTTGTACGCACTCGCCGCGGCGATCGATCGAGAACCCGCCCTGGCCCTTCGGCTACGCGACTTCGAGGGTCCGCTCGACGGCGCGCCCGGCGACGACACATCGGACCCGGACGGAGTATCGCGCCGGACGCCCCCACGCTGGTCGGCACTGACGGCCTTCGATGTCCGCGACTATTGGCAGACCGGGCCGCACGGGGAGCGCCAAGACCCGCCCGGCACGGACGAGATATGAGAGAAGCCCTCCCGGTTTTCCCCGGGAGGGCTTCTCTCATGTGCTCAGTGAGCGTGCGTGTCAGGCGTTGCCGGACAGCTTCTCGCGCAGGGCGGCGAGCTGCTCGTCGCTGGCCAGCGAACCGCCGGCCGACGATCCACCGGTCGAGCTGCTGGACGAGGAACCTCCGCGGCTCTCCGACGCCGACGAGTAGTCGGTCGGGGCGTTGGCGGCCTCGGCGGCAGCAGCGGCGAACTTCTCCATCTGGGCGGTGTGCATCTTGTGGCGACGCTCGGCCTCGGCGTACCGGGCCTCCCATGCCTCGCGCTGCTTCTCGAAGCCTTCGAGCCATTCGTTGGTCTCGGCATCGAAGCCCTCGGGGAAGATGTAGTTGCCCTGCTCGTCGTAGCTGTCGGCCATGCCGTACTTCGACGGGTCGAACTCCTCGGTGTAGTCCTCGTTGGCCTGCTTGAGGCTCAGCGAGATCCGGCGACGCTCCAGGTCGATGTCGATGACCTTGACCATCGCGTCGTCACCGACGGCGACAACCTGATCCGGCACCTCGACGTGACGCTCGGCGAGCTCGGAGATGTGGACCAGACCCTCGATGCCCTCGTCGACGCGGACGAACGCACCGAACGGCACCAGCTTGGTGACCTTGCCCGGCACGATCTGGCCGATGGCGTGGGTGCGGGCGAACTGACGCCACGGATCTTCCTGGGTTGCCTTGAGCGACAGCGACACACGCTCGCGGTCCAGATCGACGTCGAGGACCTCGACGGTGACCTCGTCGCCGACTGCGACGACCTCGGACGGGTGATCGATGTGCTTCCAGGACAGCTCGGAGACGTGGACCAGACCGTCGACGCCGCCGAGATCGACGAACGCACCGAAGTTGACGATCGAGGACACGACGCCCTTGCGGACCTGGCCCTTCTGCAGCTGGTGCAGGAACTCGCTGCGGACCTCGGACTGGGTCTGCTCGAGCCATGCACGACGCGACAGGACCACGTTGTTGCGGTTCTTGTCGAGCTCGATGATCTTGGCCTCGATCTCCTTGCCGATGTACGGCTGCAGATCGCGGACACGACGCATCTCCACGAGCGATGCCGGGAGGAAGCCGCGCAGGCCGATGTCCAGGATCAGGCCGCCCTTGACGACCTCGATGACGGTGCCCTTGACGGCCTCGTCCTTCTCCTTGAGCTCCTCGATGGTGCCCCAGGCACGCTCGTACTGCGCACGCTTCTTGGAGAGGATCAGACGACCTTCTTTGTCCTCCTTGGTGAGGACCAGGGCCTCGACCTCGTCACCGACGTTGACGACCTCGTTGGGGTCCACGTCGTGCTTGATCGACAGTTCGCGAGAAGGGATGACGCCTTCGGTCTTGTAACCGATGTCGAGCAGAACCTCGTCCCGATCGACCTTGACGATGGTGCCTTCCACGATGTCGCCATCGTTGAAGTACTTGATCGTGGAGTCGATGGCGGCGAGAAAGTCCTCGGCAGTGCCGATGTCATTGACGGCTACTTGCGGCGAGGTGATCGTGGGGGACGACATATGTTGAGTTGCTCCGGACAGGTGTGTAGTAGGTACGATTCGGAAAAGCGCTGTTGATCGACACCACCTGGACCGGCCTGTCACCGGTCAGGGCAGGTGCGAACCGCGCGTCATCGGGCACACGCGCGTGTAGAAGCCTACTCCAGCGGCGTTGTGCTGGGCAAATGGCTCGTCTCGCGAGGCCGCCGAGACGTGCGGCCCAGCGGAAAATGAGACGATGCCCACGTGGCACACTCCCTCGAACTCCTCCTCGACGACTCGTCCGACCAGCAGGTTCGGGCCGAATGGGATGCGCTGGCCGCAGCCGGACTGCCTCATCAGGGACGCGTCGCGTCGGCCACCAACCGCCCGCACGTGACGCTCGCGGCCGCGTCGCGCATCGATCCCCAGGCCGACGCGGCGTTGGCCGGGGTCGCCATGCGCCTCCCGGTCGGCATGCGACTCGGCGCCCCGATCCTCTTCGGAGCCGCCGGCCGGTCCACACTCGCGCGGCTCGTGGTGCCGTCGACCGAACTCCTCTCGGCCCACGCTCAGGTCTGCCGACTGGCGGCCGGGTTCATCGGGTCCCGACCGGCCGGTTCCGCAACGTCGCCCGGACACCACGGGACTGCGTTCGCGCACACGACCCCCGGCCGGTGGACGCCGCACGTCACCCTGGCGCGGCGGATGGACGCCGAGCAGCTCGCCCGCGCGTTGGTCGTCCTCGACCTGCGCGCCGAGATCGCCGGTGAGTTCACCGCACTCCGTCGCTGGGACCCGGACGAGGGAACCGACGTCATACTCGCGGGGCGAGCCTGCTGATCGAAGGGCGTCGACGGACCGCACGGAGCAGCCGACGAGAGCCGAATGGGCGATCAGGCTGACGGGCGGCCGGAGCCGCGCGCTCCGGGCAACGCGCCGAGGAGACGACGAACCCGGGACTTCCGCCGGAAGCGAGGGCAGTCACCCGCGCCGCACAGCGCGCAGTCGGTCCCCGCCCGATAGTGCTCATGAGCCGCTCGGTCGTGACCGCATCGGCAAGTCTCGTCGCCCACGACGCACAGGTTACGCACTCCCGAACCGGCGGTCCGGCGAAGTTCGCGCGACCGCGTTCGCCGAAACGAGGGCGCGCCGCCCGGACTCGGCCACATCATGGTTCATGACCGAAGCAGCGGGTGGCCACCCTGACCGGCCGGGACCGAGTGCCGACGAGTTCGCCGAGCGCCTCTTCGGCTCCGCCCTCGCCACCGCCGAGACGCTGAGCGTGTATCTCGGTGAGCGCCTCGGGTGGTACCGGTGCCTGGCCGAGGCGGGACCACTCACCGCCGACGGACTGGCCGAGCACACCGAGACCAACGCGCGGTACGCCCGGGAGTGGCTCGAGATGCAGTGCGCCTTCGGCATTCTCGACGCCGACCTGACCTCGCGGCCGCCCACCTTTTGCGATCTCGCCCGGCGTCGCCGAGGTGCTCACCGACACCTCGAGCCTGTCGTATCTGGGTGCCCTCCCGCGCATGTTCGCGGCGTCGGCTCGCCACCTGCCCGAACTGCTCGACGCCTATCGGCACGGTGGTGGCGTGAGCTGGGCGACCCTGGGCGCCGACGCGCGGGAGTGCCAGGCAGATCTCAACCGGCCCTGGTTCGACGCCCGGCTCGCGCCGGCGCTCGCCGGTGTCGAACACCTCCACACGCGTCTGTCGCGGCCCGGCGCCCGCATCGCCGACGTCGGCTTCGGGGCAGGGCATTCCACCATCGCACTCGCTCGTGCCTACCCGGAGGCGACCTTCGTCGGCCTCGATGTCGACGAGGCATCCGTCGAGATGGCCCGCGCGCACGCCGCAACCGCGGGGGTCTCCGAGCGCGTGACATTCCTCGTGGCCGACGGTGACGAGGCGACGGCGCACGGCCCGTTCGACGCCGCGTTCGCGTTCGAGTGTCTCCACGACATGCCCCGCCCCGTCCAGGTTCTCGCGGCGGTCCGTCGCGCACTGACACCGGAGGCGTCACTGATCGTCATGGACGAGGCGGTGTCCGACGAGTTCAGCGGTCCGGCAGACGAACTCGACAAGATCATGTACGGGTTCTCGCTGTTCGTCTGTCTGCCGGACTCGATGAGTTCGCCGCCGTCGGCGGCGACCGGCACCGTGTTCCGGCCGTCGACCGTGAGGCAGTACGCCCGCGACGCGGGATACACCGACGTGGAGGTCCTCCCCATCGAGGACTTCAGCTTCTTCCGCTTCTACGAGCTCACGACCTGACCGGCGCCGGCGAGCGCTGCCGGTCGGGTCGACACCATGGGCCGGCGGAAGTGGCCGCCACGACCCGGGCCCTATCATCGCAGGATGTCCCCCAACCAGGCCGAACCCGCGGACACGACGTCGAACGAACCGGCAGCAGGCCGTCCCCCGAGGATTCTCGGCGACGTCGACTCCACGTCCAGCGACCGTGCCAACCGTTGGTGGTGGGATCACGACGCGGAGAACTACCACGTCGAGCACGGCGAGTTTCTCGGCGCGCATGCCGCAGGCGGTGACTTCGTCTGGTGTCCGGAGGGACTCCGTGAGTCCGACGTCGGCCTCCTCGGGGACATCGACGGGCGTCACATCCTCGAGATCGGTTGCGGTTCGGCGCCGTGCGCCCGATGGCTGTCCGCCCATGGCGCCCACGCGGTGGGCGTGGATCTGTCCCGGCGGATGCTGGGCATCGGACTCGACGCGATGGCCGCCGAGGGCGTGCGGGTACCGCTCGTGCAGGCCACCGCGGAGACGCTGCCCTTCGCCGCCGAATCGTTCGACACCGCATGCTCGGCATTCGGCGCGGTACCGTTCGTCGCCGACTCCGCCGGCGTGATGAGCGAGGTCGCGCGAGTGCTGAAACACGGTGGCCGTTGGGTTTTCGCCGTCAACCACCCGATGCGCTGGATGTTCCTCGACGACCCCGGGCCGGAGGGGTTGACCGTCCGGATACCGTATTTCAACCGCACGCCGTACACCGAGACCGATGCCGACGGCAGGCTGACCTACGTCGAGCACCACCGCACCATCGGTGACCGTGTCCGTGAAATCCGTACGGCCGGATTCGTCCTCGACGACATCATCGAACCCGAATGGCCGGACGGTTTCGACCGGACATGGGGCCAGTGGAGTCCGTTGCGGGGCAGCTACTTTCCGGGAACAGCGATCTTCTGCAGCCACAAGGCCGGCTGACGGCTGTCACAGCAGTTTCGACAGGAACTCCCGGGTACGCTGTTCTTTCGGGTCGGAGAGGACCTCGCGGGGATCGCCCCGTTCCACGACGACGCCGCCGTCCATGAACACGAGTTGATCCGCGACCTCCCGGGCAAAGCCCATCTCGTGGGTGACGACCATCATCGTCATCCCCGAAGCGGCGAGCTCGCGCATCACCTTCAGCACGTCCCCGACGAGTTCGGGGTCGAGTGCCGAGGTGGGCTCGTCGAAGAGCATGAGCTTGGGGTCCATGGCAAGTGCGCGCGCGATCGCGACGCGTTGCTGCTGGCCGCCCGACAGCTGCGCCGGGTAGGCGTCGGCCCGTGTGGACAGCCCGACCCGATCCAGCAGATAGCGGGCCTTGTCGACCGCTTCCGAACGCGACTGCCGCTTCACCTGCATCGGCGCCTCGATCACGTTCTCGAGGGCCGTGCGGTGCGGGAACAGATTGAAATGCTGGAACACCATGCCGATGTCGCGGCGCTGGGTGGCCGCGTCCTTGGCGCTCATCTCGTAGAGCTTGCCGCTGCGTTCGCGATACCCGATCAGATCACCGTCGACGTAGAGCCGGCCGGCGTTGACGACCTCCAGGTGGTTCACACACCGCAAGAACGTGGACTTCCCCGAGCCCGACGGTCCGATGAGGCACAGCACCTCGCCGCGTGCGACCTCCAGCGAGATCCCCTTGAGGACCTGCACCGAGCCGAAACTCTTGCAGACACGGTCGGCCACCACCATCGGCGTCGGTGACCCGCCGGGGTTGGCCGGACCGGCCGTGTGCTCTCCCGGGCTCATGCCTTCTCTCCCCCTGCCGGGCCGGCGGCGCCGCCGGGGGCCGTGGCCGCCCCCTCGGCCATCGTCTTGAGCTGTCGCGCGGTCAGCGCCCGGGTCGCGCCCTTGGCGTAGTAGCGCTCGACGTAGTACTGACCCACCATCAGGACACTGGTGATGACGAGGTACCAGGTCGATGCGACCAGCAGCAACGGGATCGGCTCGAAGATCACACCGGAGATGTCGCGCTGGCGGCCGTAGAGGTCGAGTGTCAGCGGCACCGCTGCCACCAGGCTGGTGGTCTTGAGCATGCTGATCAGTTCGTTGCCGGTGGGTGGGATGATGACCCGCATGGCCTGCGGCAGGACCGTGCGTCGCATCGTCTGCGACCACGACATGCCCAACGCCACCGAGGCCTCCGTCTGCCCCTCACCGACCGATGACACACCGGCGCGGACTATCTCGGCCATGTACGCGGCCTCGTTGAGACCCAGACCGATCACCGCGAAGAGGAACGCGGCGTTGAGGGTCTGGATGTCGAGGGTCACGAACTGGTGCACGAATGGGATGCCGAGGTCGATCTGCTTGTAGATCGCCGGGAACAGGCCCCAGAACACCAGCTGGACGTACACGGGTGTGCCGCGGAAGATCCACAGGTAGACCCACGACGTCCCGCGCAACACCGGGTTCGGGCTCAGCCGCATGATCGCCAGGAGGACACCGAGCACGATGGCGATCGCCATCGACAGCAGGGTCAGGGCCAGGGTGTACCCGACACCCGACAGGATGCGCGAATCGAAGAGGTAGTTGCCGTACGTGCCCCAGCTGTAGGCCTCGTTGGTGGCGGCACCATAGATGAACAGTGCGGCCAGCACGACGATGATCACCGCGGCGATCCACTGCCCGGGTCGGCGCAGCGGAACCGCCTTGATCGGTTCCGGTTCGGTCGATGTGGCGGGGTCGGCGTGTGGTGACGTCACCTCAGTTCACCGCCCCGTTGATGACGGAGACATCGATCATCCCCTCCTCGAGGCCCCAGTTGGCCGCGATCTGTTCGTACTGTCCGTTGTCGATGAGGTACTGCACGGCGCGCTGCATCGCGACCGCGAGCGGCGAACCCTTCCGGATGGCCCAGCCGTAAGGCGCGGAGTCGAAGATGCCGCCGGCCGGCGTCAATCGGCCGTCCGTCCGCTTGATGGCGTAGGCGGTGACCGGCGAGTCGGCCGACATCGCGTCCACGCGCCCGAGGATCAGCGCATTGACCGCCTCGTCCTGGCTGTCGAACCTGACCTTGTCGATTGCCGGTTTCCCCGCAGCCACGCAGGCCGCGCTCTTGGCCGGGACCTCGTCGGTGTCCTCGTAGGTGGTCGTCTGGACTGCGACCCGGAGACCACAGGCGTTGTCCGGATCGATGTCGTCGTCGTTGTCGGTGGCCTGCGCCCACTGCACACCCGCGCTGTAGTAGGTCACGAAGTCGACCTGCTTCTCGCGTTCGAGTGTGTCGGTGAACGAGGACATGCCGACCTGGTAGGTGCCGGCCTGGATCGACGGGATGATCGTGTCGAACTGGGACTCCTTGTAGTCGGGTACGAGTCCGAGAACCTTGCCGACGGCGTTCATCAGGTCGACGTCGTAACCGACGATCTTTCCCGACGCGTCCTTGTACTCGTTCGGCTGGTACGGGATGTTGACCCCGACGATGAGGCGTCCGGTGCGGGCGATCTCGGGTGGGACGAGAGCCGAGATCTCCGGCACCTTCGCCACGTCGATGTCGATCGGGGTGACCTGGTTCGCACGCTCCCGCGCTTCGTTGTCCACGCATCCGGTCACCACGACCAGGACGGCGAGCACGACGCCGAGCCAACGAGCCACCCGCGTCACACCACTTCCCTCCGTCCGGCCGAGCGCATCAACTCACTGTAGTTTGCCTGCTGCACCCCGGCTCGATACCCGCGATTCACGCGTGTTCGTTCCCGGACTCCTGGTTCACGCGGGTGCGAGTGCGCGCGACTGCCGTCCAGGGAGCCGTAGGCGGTCGCTCGCGCTCCCGTCAGCCCTCCGCGATGCGCTGACCCACCGCGGCCGCGAACTCCGCGGTGGTGGCGTCGCCACCGAGGTCGCCCGTCGCGGTGTGCGCGAGTGTGTCGGCGACCGCGGCGTCGATCCGGGCCCCGGCCGCGACCAGCGCCGCGTCCTCGGTCATCTGGCCGAAGCGTCTGAATCCCATTGCCACCGAGGCGATCATGGCGACCGGGTTCGCGATGCCGCGCCCGGCGATATCGGGCGCCGCACCGTGCGATGCCTGCGCCATCACGCGGGTCTCCGAGCTGTTGACGGAACCGGCGATGCCCAGCGATCCGGCGAGCTCTCCAGCGAGGTCGGACAAGACGTCACCGAA
The DNA here is from genome assembly GCF_041103195.1 of Gordonia sp. ABKF26. Taxonomy (NCBI): domain Bacteria; kingdom Bacillati; phylum Actinomycetota; class Actinomycetes; order Mycobacteriales; family Gordoniaceae; genus Gordonia; species Gordonia sp. ABKF26. The sequence continues at coordinate 2,809,745 of NZ_JBGCVZ010000003.1, read as the reverse complement.
GAGGTTCTCGGTCACGAGGACGTCGAAATCGGCGGGGCGCCGAACCAGCAGGGCCGCCATGGCATCGACGTGTTGCTCGGACACCTCGACCTCGGGGAAGTCGGCGGCGACGGCGCGGCACGCATCTCGGAACAGTCCGGTGGTCATCCGCAAGACATTGGCTTTGTGCACGATCGTCAGTCGCGGTTGCCGGTCGGAACCCGCACGCTCGATCGCGGCTGCGCATGCGACCCGCGCGATGCGCTCCGACGCCGCACGGGTGACGAGCCCGACCGCGAGGGCCACATCCGGAGTCGGCATGAACTCGCCGCTTCCGACCGCCATGTTGCGGTCGGCGTAGAAACCCTCGGAGTTCTCCCGCACGATCAGCACATCGATGTCCGGCCGCAGCGCCGGGACACCGGCAAAGGCCCGAGCGGGACGGAGATTCGCGAACAGTTCGTACCGGGTTCGGAGCGTTGCTCCCGGAGTGCGATCGCCGTGACCGGGCGGGTAGGCCGCCGAGTCGTGGGGTCCGACGATCCAGAATCCGAGGCCGTCGAGAGCCGTCAGCGTCTGCTCGGGCACCGGATCACCGTGCGAGGCGATGGCAGACAACCCGAAAGGCAATTCCTGCCAGTCGATCTCGATCGACTCCGCGGCGGCGGCCGCGTCCGCGACCGACACCGCGGCGGGGACGATCTCCGGCCCGATCCCGTCGCCGGTGAGGACGCCGAAAGTTCTCTCGCCCACGCCCATCAGTGCGCTGCGTCGTCCCAGGACCGCCCGAAACCGACCGACACCTCCAGGGGCACCGACAAGGTGATGGCGTTGCCCATCTCCTCGCGCACCACCGCTTCGACGGCGTCCCGCTCACCGGCGGCGACCTCGATCACGAGTTCGTCGTGGACCTGGAGAAGGGTCCGCGATGTGAGACCTTCGGCCGCAAGGCGCTTGTGGACGTTGATCATCGCGACCTTGATGATGTCCGCGGCGGTGCCCTGGATGGGCGCGTTGAGCGCCATGCGCTCGGCGGACTGCCGCCGCTGCCAGTTGTCGCTGTTCAGATCCGGCAGGTAGCGGCGCCTGCCGAACAGGGTCGCGGTGTACTCGTTGCGGCGGGCCTCGGCGACGACGTCGTGCAGGTAGTCGCGCACTCCGCCGAAGCGCGCGAAGTATGCCTCCATCTGCTCCTTGGCCTCGTCGCGGCTGATCTTCAGCTGCGCCGCGAGCCCGAACGCACTGAGGCCGTAAGCAAGTCCGTACGACATCGCCTTCACCCGGTGACGCATCTCGGTGGTGACCTCGTCGATCGGCACCCCGAAGGCGCGCGACCCGACGAAGTTGTGCAGGTCCTCGCCGGTGTTGAACGCCTCGATCAGACCCGCATCCTCCGACAGATGCGCCATGATCCGCATCTCGATCTGGCTGTAGTCGGCGGTCATGAGGCAGTCGTAGGGAACACCGGTCGCGGTGTCGGCGCCGACGACGAAGCCGCGCCGGATCTCCCGCCCGGCCTCGGTGCGTACCGGGATGTTCTGCAGGTTCGGCTCGGTGGACGAGAGGCGCCCGGTCGCGGCGATCGTCTGATTGAACGTCGTGTGGATGCGCCCGTCGTCGGCGACCGACTTCAGGAGTCCGTCGACGGTGACCTTCAGTCGTGTCGCATCGCGGTGCTCGAGAAGATGGGCCAGGAAGGGGTGTTCGGTCTTCTCGTAGAGCGACTGCAGCGCGTCGGCGTCGGTGGTGTAACCGGTCTTGGTCTTCTTCGTCTTCGGCATGTCCAGCTTGTCGAAGAGGACGGTCTGCAACTGCTTGGGTGAGCCGAGATTGATCTGCTCCCCGATGACCTCGTACGCCGCCTCGGCAGCGGCACGGATGCGGTCGGCGAACATCCGCTCGAGGGCGCCGAAGTGATCGACGTCGACCGCGATGCCCGCCGACTCGGCGTCGGCCAGCACGAACGACAGCGGCAACTCCATCTCGGTCAGCAGCGGCTTGGAGTCGATCCGGTCCAGCTCCGTGTCGAGCGTGTCGGCCAGTTCCTGGACAGCACGTGCCTCGAGCATGTGTTGTTCGGCGACGCGGCCGTCGGAATCGTCGTCGAGCAGCGACATCTGGCCATCGCCGGGCCCGCCGTCGGCACGGAGTTCGCGACGCAGGTAGCGCAGCGCGAGGTCGTCGAGATTGAAGGTGCGCTGCCCGGGCCGGACGAGGTAGGCCGCGAGCGAGGTGTCACTGGTGACACCGTCGAGCGTCCAACCGCGCGACCGGAGTGCGTGCACAGCCCACTTCGCCTCGTGGACCGCTTTGAGTGCCGACGGGTCGGCGAACCACTCCCCCAGTGCCGCTTCGTCTTCGGGGGTCAGTGCGGTCACGTCGACATAGGCCGACGACCCGTCGGCCGCTGCGATCGCCACACCCGACGGGTCCGACCCGACGACGACGTGCGGCGCGGTCACTGCAAGACCGACCCGGCCGGTCCGGGCGTGCGCGGTGAGCCACTCGCCGACCTCGCCGGCACCCAGGACCGCGCCGTCGAGATCGAAGCCCGCTTCCGCTTCGGGCTCAACGGAACTCAGCGTCGAGAAGAGCCGGTCCCGCAACACCCGGAACTCCAGGTCGTCGAACAGTTGGTGGATGCGATCGCGGTCCCACCCGACCATGGCCAGGTCGTCGGGGGACGCCGGCAGCTGCATGTCCCGGACGAGCTCGGTGAGCTGCCGATTGGTCTGCACCGACGCCAGATGCGCCCGCAACGCGTCGCCCACCTTGCCCTTGACCTCGTCGACGTGATCGACGAGCGCGGCGAGCGATCCGTACTCGCGGATCCACTTGGACGCGGTCTTCTCGCCGACTCCGGGTATGCCCGGGAGGTTGTCGCTGGGGTCGCCGCGCAGCGCCGCGTAGTCCGGGTACTGGGTGGGGGTGAGACCGTACTTCTTCTCGACCTCCTCGGGCGTGAAGCGGGTGAGGTCGGACACTCCCTTGCGCGGGTAGAGCACGGTTGTCGACGCGTCGACGAGCTGCAGTGAGTCGCGGTCACCGGTGACGATCAGGACCTTGTATCCGTCCTCACGGGCCCGGGTCGCCAGGGTCGCGATGATGTCGTCGGCCTCGTAGCCCTCGATGGCCAGCACCGAGACGCCCAGCGCATCGAGGACCTCCTTGGTGAGGTCGACCTGGCCGTTGAACTCGTCGGGCGACTTCGACCGCTGCGCCTTGTACTCGGGGTACATCTCCGACCGGAAGGTCTTCCGTGAGACGTCGAAGGCGGCGGCGATGTGCGTGGGCTCCTCGTCGCGCAACAGGTTGATCAGCATCGAGGTGAAGCCGTAGACGGCGTTGGTCGTCTGGCCGGAATGCGTCTTGAAGTTCTCCGCGGGAAGCGCGAAGAACGCCCGGTAGGCCAGGGAGTGTCCGTCGAGCAGCATCAACACCGGCTGCTTGGTCTTGCCCTTGGCGCGGGGTGCCGCTGTGCCCGTCGATCCGGGTGCCTTGGCGGGGGTCGTTGCCGGGGAACTCTGCGCTGGACTCACAGTCGCCGAGTCTAGTGACCCTGTCCGACACGCCTGGGGCGACTCCTCACAGTCGGCCTCTCATCGGAGGGGCCGGTACATGGCCCACACCGTGGGACCGTCGAGCGGGAGCGCGAACTCCTCGGTCACCGTGAATCCGAAACGCTCGTAGAGCGGCACGTTGCGGACGTTCGAGCATTCGAGGTACGCGGGGCCGTCGATCTGGTCGAGCCGATGTCCCAGGAGCGAGGTGCCCACCCCGACTCCGTGCACCGGCGCCCCGATCTGGCCCAGGTACCAATGCGGCTCCTTGGGTCGACGCTTGCCGAATTCTTCCTCGAGTTTCATCCCGCGACTCATCCGCGACCCCATCGCACGGAAGAACCCGACCATCGACACGACCTGTGCCGTCGCCGACACCTTGTGTCCCGGGGGATCCCACGCGGCCGCACCGACCGGTTGGCCGTCGCGCATCGCGAGGTCGAGCGTCGACTTCGGGCCGTGGCTGTACTTCAACAGTGTGCGGAACATGACGAGGTGACGCGAGGTGTCCGGTTGCATCCACACCGTCACCGGGTCGTCGGCGAAGGCCTGCGCCAGGAGCGCTGCGGCGAGTTCGACGTCTGTGGTTGTGGACACGCTGACCGGGACCATCGGACCAGCGTACGACCCGGATCGGGTCTCCGACAGCACATCGCGACTTCTCGGTGCGGTCGGTCGGCGCGAGAAGTTACCTCTGGGAAACGTCGTTGTCGCCACGTGGTGACGACGCTGGCGCTAATGTCCCGCAGGATGACATCGCAACGCGCCGGCACCTCGCCGCAGACGCCGCCACGATGTGCTCTCGGCGAGGATTCCGATCTCGAGAGCCATCCCCCTGCTCCCCCGCCATCGGTACGACGCCCGGCGATCGCGATGCTGCTCCTGCTCGCCGCGTCGATCCTGTGTGGACTGTTCGTCGCCTCGCCCGCGGTGGCCGCACCGGAGGACTCGGTACGCGTCTTCGGGGTGTTGCGCAACGGTGCGGACAAGGTCGAGGGCGTCGAGCTCGAGGCGAAGGACGCGTCGGGGACCGTCGTCGGCACGGCGACGTCGTCGGCGACCGGGGCCTGGTCGATCAACGTGCCCCCGGGCCAGTACACGATCGTCGTCGACACCGAATCGCTCCCCGACGGCGTCGAGGTCCAGAAGTCGGAGTTGCCCGTCGACGTCAGCGGCGGAACGGCACGTCCGGTCATCTTCTCCTTCGGGGACGTCCGGACCGGCACCGAGGTGTCCGCGGTCGCCGAGCTGACGAGGCTGGCCATCGACGGGATCCGGTTCGGTCTGATCATCGCCATCACCGGGGTCGGTCTGAGCCTCATCTTCGGCACCACCGGACTGACGAACTTCGCCCATGGCGAGCTGGTGACACTCGGCGCGGTGATCGCGTGGGTGATCAACGTCAAACTCGGTGTGCAACTCATCCCGGCGACGATCCTGGCGGTCATCGTCGGCGTCGGCATCGGGATCCTGAACGAACTCGGTCTGTGGAGACCGTTGCGAAGACGACGAACCGGGCTGATCGCCATGCTCGTCGTGTCGATCGGCCTGTCGCTGGTGCTCCGCTACCTGATCCTGATCTTCTTCTCCGACCGGGCCGAACCGTTCGACGACTATCAGGCGCAGACCCAGATCGGCTCCGGTCCGTTCGCGATCACACCGGTGAACCTGGCCTGCATCGTCATCAGCATCGTGGTGTTGCTCGGCGTCGCGGTGTTGTTGCAGCGCACCAGGATCGGCAAGGCGATGCGCGCGGTCGCCGACAACAAGGATCTCGCCGAGTCGTCGGGTATCGACGTCGACCGCGTCATCCTGTTCGTGTGGGCACTGGCCGGCGGCCTGGCCACACTCGGCGGCGTGATGTTCGCGCTCTCCGAACTCGGCGGCCGGGTCCAATGGGAGATGGGCTTCAAGCTCCTGCTGCTCATGTTCGCGGGCATCACACTCGGCGGACTCGGCACGGCCTACGGCGCACTGCTGGGCTGTCTCATCGTCGGTCTGCTCGTCCAGTTGTCCACCTACATCCTCAGCCCCGACCTGAAGTACATCGGCGGCCTGCTGATCCTCATCATCATCCTGACCATCCGGCCCCAGGGCATTCTCGGATCTCGAGCGAGGATCGGCTGACCCATGGACATCATCTCAGCGCTTCAGATAGCCATCGCGCAGCTCATCGGTCCATCGGCGATCTTCTACGCCCTGCTGGCCATCGGCCTGAACCTGCACTTCGGCTACGCCGGACTGCTCAACTTCGGCCAGATCGCCTTCGCCCTGCTCGGCGGTTACGGCGTGGGCATCATGGCCGTCAACTACGACCAGCCGCTCTGGCTGGGCGGGATCATCGGCATCGCCGCCGCCGGGATGCTGGCGGTCGTTCTCGGTCTTCCCACCCTGCGCCTGCGGGCGGACTACCTGGCGATCGTCACCATCGCGGCGTCGGAGATCCTGCGCCTGGTCTTCCGGTCGACCTCCGCCGACGACTTCACCCGCTCCACCAACGGCATCTACGGCTACGCCGGCAGTTTCTTCTCCATCAGCCCGTTCGACAACGGCAAGCAGTACTCGTTTTTCGGCGTCAAGTTCCTCGGTGGCGACCTGTGGTCGATGGTGGTCGGCTGGATCGTCGTCGCGCTCTTGTGTCTGATGGTCTATCTCCTCGTCCGCAGTCCGTGGGGACGCGTGCTCAAGGCGGTCCGGGAGGACGAGGACGCCGCGCGGTCGCTCGGCAAGAACGCCTACTTCTACAAGATGCAGGCCCTGGTGCTCGGCGGCTGTATCGGTGGGCTGGCGGGAGTGTTCAACGCATTCGCCACCCAATCGATCAATCCCGACTTCTACTCGACGGCACAGACGTTCTTCGCCTACGGCGCACTGATCCTGGGTGGGGCCGCGACGGTGTTCGGCCCGGTTCTCGGCGCCATGCTGTTCTGGTTCCTGCTCGCGATTCCCGACGCGCTGTTGCGTCAGGCCACATCCGGCGACGACCCACTGCTGAATCTGTCGGCGCAGCAGGTCGGCGCATTCCGCTACGTGCTGCTCGGTCTGGCGATCATCCTGATGATGGTGTTCAGACCCCAGGGACTGCTCGGCAACAAGAGGGAGGTGCAGCTCGATGCCTGACGACCCCACACCGCGCCGAGACCACGAAGCCGCTCCTGTCCGGGCGACCCGCCGGGACCTCTCCGCGCTCTCGGCCGCCGAGCGCTCACGGTTGTTCGCCGGGGTCACCGCCGAGCCGGGATCGCCCAAACCCGATCCGATCATCGTGGTGGACAACATTTCTCGAACCTTCGGCGGCATCAAGGCCGTGCAGGTCGATCATCTGGAGGTGCAGCGCGGCGCCATCACCGGTCTCATCGGCCCCAACGGCGCGGGCAAGACCACCTTCTTCAACCTGATCACCGGATTCGACAAGCCCGACTCGGGCACATGGTCGCTGAACGGCGACTCCCTGGGCCGGATGGTTCCCCACCAGGTGGCCCGTCGCGGCATGGTGCGCACCTTCCAGCTCACCAAGGCGCTCGCGAAACTCACCGTGCTCGACAACGTCCGGCTCGGGGCCGCCGGGCAGCGGGGCGAGCACTTCCTCGCCGCGCTCGCGCCCTGGGTGTGGCGCAAGCAGGAAGCCGAGATCACCGACCGCGCACACGAACTGCTCCGGCGCTTCAAGCTCGACGCCAAGGCCGGCGACTTCGCCGGCTCGCTGTCGGGCGGACAGCGCAAGCTGCTGGAGATGGCACGCGCGTTGATGACCGACCCCGAGATCGTGATGCTCGACGAGCCGATGGCCGGCGTCAACCCGGCGCTGACCCAGAGCCTGCTCGAACACATCAAATCGCTGCGGGACGAAGGGGTCACGGTCGTCTTCGTCGAACACGACATGGACGTCATCCGCGACATCAGCGACTGGGTTGTCGTGATGGCCCAGGGCCAGGTCATCGCCGAATCCCTCCCCGACCGACTGGGCGACAACGAGGCCGTCGTCGACGCGTACCTCGGGGGTCATCACGATCAGGCACTGGAGTTCGACGACCAGGGTCGTCCGGTCGGGGCCACCGCGGTGCTCGCGGAGAAGGTCGAGGCAGCCATCGAGGCGACGCTGGAGGAGGGCGGGGACCTCTCGGAGGTCACCGAACTGCCGCCGTCGGCGCCGGAGACGAAGGAGGGCGGACGATGAGCACCGAGCCCGAACCCGGGCAGTTGACGCCGGCGCAGCTCGCGGCCACTGCCGAGGAGCATCGCAAACTCGCGGGAAACGCACTGATGCGAGCCGACGACATCACCGCCGGTTATCTCCCCGGCATCAACATCCTCGAGGAGTGCAACTTCTACCTCGGTGACGGTGAGATCGTCGGTATCATCGGCCCCAACGGCGCCGGCAAGTCGACTCTGCTGAAGACGCTGTTCGGACTGATTCCCGTGCGCGAGGGTTCGGTCACGCTCCGTGGCGACGACATCACCTCGGCGAAGGCGCACGTCCTCGTCGACAAGGGTGTCGGCTACGTTCCGCAGACACAGAACGTCTTCCCCGCCTTGACGATCGAAGAAAATCTGGAGATGGGCGTCTATCTGCGGCCCAAGACCTTCGCCACGAGGTTCGAGTTCGTCTCGCAGCTCTTCCCGCTGCTCTCCGAGAGGCGAAAGGTGAAGGCGGGCGCACTCTCCGGTGGTGAGCGGCAGATGGTCGCCATGGGACGCGCGCTGATGATGGACCCCGCGGTGCTACTACTCGACGAGCCGTCGGCGGGCCTGTCCCCGATGTTCCAGGACGAGGTGTTCATCCGCTGCAAGGCGATCAACGCCACCGGTGTCTCGATCATCATGGTCGAGCAGAACGCCCGCCGCTGCCTGCAGATCTGCGACCGCGGCTATGTGCTCGATCAGGGCCGCAACGCCTACACCGACACGGGCCGCAACCTCGCCAACGACCCCAAGATCATCGAGCTCTACCTCGGCACGCTCGCGGGCAGTTCGGAGAAGAAGCCGTGAGCCGTCCGCCTGTGCCGCGACCGCTGCCGCCGACGCGTTGGGCGACAACGGGATACGAGATCAGAACCGCTGACACGACGAGACCCCCGGCCGGAACCGGGGGTCTCAGCGTGTGCGGGGGTTCTACTGCGCTGCGACCGAGACGTATTTGCGCGTCGGGGTGAGCAGGGCGTTGTTGTCGTCGAACTCGAGTACACCGTAGGAGCCGACGCTCGGCTCTCCGGCGGCGTTGAAGGCCAGGTTGCCGGTCTTGCCGACGTAGGCGATCGTCTTGCCGCCGTTCAGCAGTTCCAGGCAGGCCTGGTACGAGTCGCAGTTCTCGTCACCGTTCGTCACGCCGATGATGTTGGCTGCGATCGTCCGACCGTCGGTCGACTTGGCTGCGGTAGCCGCGAGTGCGCTCACCACGGCGGCGTCGTAGCTCTCGCCCGAGTAGTTGAAGTCGATGAGTTCGCTGTCGAGCTCCTTCAGGGCCGCCTGGAACTCCCCGCTGGTCTGGGTCAGCGGGGTGGTTCCCTTCATGCCCTTGAGCAGACCCGGTCCCACCGATTCACCCAACGCGTTGCCCATGTTGCCGTCGACGCCGTAGACGAGCTTGCCGTCGCTCGGACCGATTCCGACCTCGTGCATGCGCGTGATGATCTTGGCGCTCTCCTCGAATCCGATGACCGCTATGCCGTCCGGGTCGAAGTTCTTCACCTGATCGACCTCGGCGTTGAACGACTGCGCGTTCGGGTCGTAGATGATCTTCTGGATCTGGTCGGCCGGGACGCCGGCCGCCTCGAGATCCCGAACGGTGTTGTCGGCCAGTCCCGTTCCGTACGGATCGTTGAGCGCGAGGATCGACACGCGCTGCACGCCGTCCTCGGCCATGGTCTGCGAGAGCGCCTGCGCCTGGAGGACATCCGCGGGTGCGGTGCGGAAGTATTGACCCTTGTCCTGGTAACAGGTGAACTCGTCGGAGGTGTTCGCCGGCGAGAACATGACCGCGCCCGCGTTGGCGACCTTGTCGATGACCTTCAGCGACACCGAGGACGACGCGGCGCCGATGATGACCTGGGTGCCGGCACTGAGTTCGCGGTCCACGGTGGCGTTGGCGGTGTCGGTGGTGGTGTCCCCCGAGTCACCGGTGACGAGCTCGACCGGCTGGTCGAGGACTCCGCCGGCGGCGTTGATGTCCTTGACCGCGAGGTTCACACCCGCTTCCATGGGCGGCCCCAGGAAGGCCAGCGATCCGGTCGCCGGGAGCAGGGTGCCGATCTTCAGCGCGGCGGTGCTGGCCGGGCCTGGGGTGGCCTTCGGCGGGTTGCACGCCAGCTTCTGCGCGAGGCCAAGACCCGGGGGTGCGGGCGTGGACTCCACTGCGGCGCTCGACGACGCCTCGGAACCTCCGTCAGAACCCGAATCAGAGCTGCTGCAGCCGGCGACCACCAGCGCTGCCGCCGCGGTCACGACCACTGCCCCGCTCCTCAAAAAGCGTAAGGACATCGATGCTCTCCTTGCGTCTGGCCTGCGCGTTCGGCGTTCGGCCTGTGCGTTCGGCATTTGTGACGAGGACGGCACGTCTGAGTGCAGCGGACCGCGCCTCGCTGGAGAAAAGCTAGCGCGATCTTGTTGCGGCTGCGTAAAGACAGTGAAACTGGCTTGCGCACAGACGAATTGCGTCGGCGAGGCGCTCGTGGTCAGTCGCTCCCGAGGGTCTCCACGACAACCTGCGCAACGGCTTTCATCGTGGTCCTGCGGTCCATCGCCGCGCGCTGGATCCATTTGAACGCGTCGGGCTCGGAGAGGGCCTGCTTCTCCATTAGCAACCCCTTCGCCCGCTCCACGAGCTTGCGGGTCTCCAGCCGCTCGTTCATGGTCGCGACCTCGCGCTCGAGCTGTTTGAGCTCCTGGTAACGGCTCACCGCCACCTCGATGGCCGGGACCAGGTCGGCCTTCGTGAACGGTTTGACCAGGTAGGCCATCGCGCCTGCGTCACGCGCCTTGTCGATGAAGTCCCGCTGACTGAACGCGGTCAGCATGACAACCGGCGCGAGACGCTTCTCGGCGATCTCGGTTGCCGCATCGATGCCGTCACGAACGGGCATCTTGATGTCCATGATGACGAGGTCGGGCGACAGTGACTCGGTCAGCTCCACCGCGACCTGCCCGTTCGGCGCCTCCCCGACGACGTCGTACCCCTCTTCGCGGAGCATCTCGATCAGGTCCATCCGGATCAAGGAATCGTCCTCGGCCACCAGAACCCGATGAGTTGTCGTGGTCTCACCGGCTGCTGTCGTCGCACTGTCGGTCACCGTCAACATTCCCTCCTCCACGTCGCTCACGCCGCGTCCGTGTGCACGCAGAGTACCGGTTGGCAGGCCGCTCGGCCGATCATCTAGAGTTGGTCTCCGGCGCGGGGCGACCCGTGTACTGGCCCCCGTAGCCCAATTGGCAGAGGCAACGGATTCAAAACCCGTCCAGTGTCAGTTCGAGTCTGACCGGGGGCACCAGAAACCACCTGCCTGACGGTGACCACGGGATCACCAACTGCCGGGGGCGCGATCACTCACCACGACAACGACGGCTCACCATCGGCGACGCTGATCCCGACACGGTCGCCATGCACCGTCCGAACGCCGAACAACCGGTCGAGGAGCTCATCCATATTCAGGTCGGTGTGCGACGACCACCGTCGAGCCCGATGCCGTGCTCGCGACGACGCGACCGTCACCGACGCCGCCGGCGCCCCGTCGAAGTCCACCGTCACCTGGCCACACTCCCCCGGCGCGACCTCGCCGGTGAGCCGCGCGAGCGAGTCGCCCGAGAAGATCACGGGCCCGGTGACCTCGAGGACGAATCTGCACCGCGACAGCGTCGACGCGTCCGGGCTGCCGGTCCGGATTCGCGAATCGTGCACGCCCAGTTGGGCGAGCAGAGTGTCGGCACGTGCGCCGACGAGCCAGATGGCCGCATCCACGCTGCGACCGTCCGCCCCACGCAGCACGCTGCCGACCGTTCGCATCAGCGATGCCGCGGTGTGTCCCTCGACCGACAGCGCCACGACGATGTCGGGGATGCAATACAAGAGCCCGGCGGTCCGGGCCGCCGGATCGGTGACGAGTGGCGCGAGCGCCAGGGCTTCGGCGTTCTTCTCCGAGATCCGTTCTGACACCGGACGCTCGGCCCAGTCGGGACCGTCGTGCCACGCCACCGCTTCGGGTTCGTGCGCGAACACCGCGCCCATCATGAAGGCCCGGTTCGCGAACTCCCAGTCCTCTCCCCCGTATTGGACGAACGACGGATCGAATCCCCCCACGTCGTCGAACAGCTCACGGCTGCAACTCATCACGGCGCTGATGAGGTACTTGTAGCCGTCCCAGCCAGGGTCCAGGAGATCGGCCGTGCGGTCGTATGCGTCGACCAGCCACTCGGGTTCACACTCGTGCGAACGCTCGAGATGCTGCCGGTCGGCGAGCCATCGGACCACCGAATCCGGAGCGACCTCACTCAGGTCCGCATGCTTACGCCGTCCGACCACGAGGGTGTCGGGCGCTGAAGCGGGCAACCTCGTCGCGCGCCGGATGTAGTCCTGCGTCGGAACCGTGTCCGCGTCGAGGAAACACAGGACCGAGCCGCTCGACGCCGCGACGCCCAGATTGCGGGCGGCCGCCGCCCGAAAGCCCTTGTCCTCCTGCGACACCACCGTGATCGTCAACCGGGACGTCCACGCGCTGACGTCCGGCGAACAGGACGAACCGTCGTCGGCCACGACCACCTCCAGGCGATCAGCCGGGTAGGTCTGGGCCGTCAACGCCTCCAGGACCAGCGCCAGTTGACGACGTTGGTTGTAGTACGGGATGACGACACTCACCAGCGGCGTCGGCGCGGCATCACCGATCAGGTCCCACCGGTTGTCGGGCACGACGGTCCGACCATCACCGAGCCCGACGACCATCACGCGCTCCACCGCCGCAGCAGCCGCTCGTGCTCCAGCCCGACATCGACAGCCGTGGGCGACGGAACCACCGATGGATCGATCCAGGTGTCCGCAGGATGCGCGAACGCATGCTCGATGGCGGCCTGCAGCGCATCGTCGTCGTTCGCGTGCATCGTCAGCACGCCCGGGGACCGCGCGGCGAGTTCCTCGGTGTAGGTGGTGCGCGGGACCAGTGGCCTGCGCCCGGCGGAGATCCAGGAGTTGATCGAGCCGGATGCCGACATGTGCCGGTGATAGGCGACGGGGACCGTGACCTCGGCCGACGCCCGCCGGAGTTCGTCGTCGGTCAGGTAGCCGGTGATCTCACACCGCCTACCCATGTCCGCCGCCAGCTTGGCCAGGTCGTCGGCCAGATCCTCGTGTCCGGGCGACGGGGTGCCGAGTGCGACGAAGCCGATTGACGGATCGAGACCGGACATCGCCCGGAGGGTCTCGAGATGTCCCTTCCCGGGATACAGGTAGCCGAGCACGCCGACCGTCGATTCCGCTGTCGCCGAGGGCTTGTCGACGCGTCGGGAGTCGATCATCAGCGGAACGACCTCGACATCGATCGTCGGGTCGACGAATTCGGAGAACAACGACGCCTCGTGACGGCTCGACACGATCACGCCGGTCGCCGATCGGGCCACCGACCGGAAGAACTCGATGCGTGCCTGCATCGACCGCCCGTCCGATGGCTGGGGCAGGTCGTGCAGCGTCACCGAGACCGGTCGGCGCAGACCCGCGATCATCGCGAGTAGATTGTCGCGCGCTTGCAGGGGCGTGCGCCCGAACAGACGATCTGTCACATGCAGGTGCACGAGCGCGCAGTCGGCCAGTCCCGCCGGCAGGCCGGCGCAGAGTGTGCGCATGTGCGCCAACCGATGATGGCCGCCCTCGGCGGTCACCGCGTCGTATACCGACTGCGCATACCGCACCACACCGTGCGACCGGGGCCCGACGAGGAGGTGTCCCAGGGGTCTCGTCATGCCAACCCCAGGATGTCGATGAGCTCGACGTAGCGGTCCAGCACGGCATCGATGAACTCGGGATGGTCTGCGTACCAATGTATCTGACTGCGGTGGACGACCTCCTCGGTCATCACCGCACCGTCGACATCCCAGGCGATCCGCGCGGATGCGTCGATACCGAGCGCATCGATCACGCGTTGTTCCAGCGGCGCGCGAATGTTGCCGAGCAGCTCCCGCGTCGGTGGGATCGGCGCCGACGCCCCGAGTGCATCGAGGATTCGACGACCGAGCGTCAGCAGCACCCGGTTGCCGGGATGGTTGATCGTGTGGGCGGCGTCCGCCCCGGCGTCGAGCAGGATGTCGGAAATCGCGATGTCGCACTGGCGGCGTTCGCGCATCGCGAGCTGTTCCACACTCCAGCGCGCTGCTTCTCGGAGGTGTTCGCCCGGGACGCGGACATCCCACTCGTCGAACGATCGACGGCCGTCCCGCGCGGCCAGGACCGTTCGGAGGTCGTGGTACGGCACAGCAGCGGGTACCGCGGACGGCTGCGCGGGATGTCGCGCGATGACCTGGAACGGATACAACCCGCCATAGCGGATGACCGGCCACACGATGACCCTCGCCGACGGCGCCAGGTCGACCAGGTCCGGTCCACCGATCGGGAGTCCCCGGTAACCGGCGCGCACCGGTTGGGAGACGATCACCGCGGCTCGACGGACGAGGCGTTCGACGTGGTCGACGTCGGAGGACTCGAGTTCGTGGACCGGTGGGACGCGGACGGTACGAAACGAGAGGTCGGGCGAACCGGACAGGACGATCCGCAACGCCTCGGCCTGGCAGTTTCCCCAGACCAGCAGTAGCTGCCTGTCGTCGGCCAGCGGGGTCTCGGTGACGCCGTAGAAGTCGCCGTAGTGCCTGGTTCGACCGTCGACCGGCACGTCGTCATGCGGAGTCACGGTTGCTCTGCAGTGGTCGAGAGACGCGATGGTCGCTGTGACATCGTCAGTTCTGGCTCCCCTCTGGAAACGCTTCGGCCGTACCCCCGACTCCCCGTATAACCGTTCAGCCCGCTAATGAATCATCGACTTGATCACTCCGGGGACAACCGGACGGCGACGGCCCCGGTGAGCGGGTCACCGGGGCCGTCGCCGAGTCGGGAGTCGTCACATCGTCACAGTGTCCGCGCGATGATCTCCTTCATGATCTCGTTGGTGCCGGCGTAGATCTTCTGCACACGATTGTCGGCCCACAGGCGAGCGATCGGGTATTCGTTCATGTAGCCGTAGCCGCCGAACAACTGGAGGCATTCGTCGGCGACCACCATGGCGCGGTCGCTGGTCCACCACTTGGCCATCGCGACGGTCGGGATGTCGAGCTCGCCCTTGATGTGCTTGGTGATGCAGTCGTCGACGAAGACCCGGCCGATCCGGGTCTCGGTGGCTGCCTCCGCGAGTTTGAACTTGGTGTTCTGGAAGCTGAAGATCGGCCGGCCGAAGGCCGTGCGGTCCTTGGTGTAGGCGATGGTCTCCGAAACTGCCTTCTCCATTCCCGCCACCGACGCCACGGCGATGATCAGACGTTCCTGCGGGAGCTGCTGCATCAGCTGGATGAAGCCCTGCCCCTCCTCGGTGCCGAGCAGATTCGAGGTGGGAACGCGCACACCGTCGAAGAACAGCTCCGAGGTGTCCTGCCCGCGCTGGCCGACCTTGTCGAGCACCCGGCCACGACGGAAGCCCTCGCGGTCCGCCTCGACGAGGATGAGCGAGATGCCCTTGGCGCCCTCGGACACGTCGGTCTTGGCGACGACGATGATGATGTCGGCCTGACTTCCGTTGGTGATGAACGTCTTCGAGCCGTCGATGACGTACTCGTCACCCTGCTTGATGGCCTTGGTCTTGACGCTCTGCAGGTCCGATCCCGTACCGGGCTCGGTCATCGCGATGGCGCCGACGGCCTCGCCGCTGGCCATCTTGGGCAGCCACGTGGTCTTCTGCTCCTCGGAGCCGTACTCCAGGATGTAATGCGCAACGATGCCGTTGTGCAGGCTGACGCCCCACGAGCTGTCGGCGACGCGCGCCTGCTCCTCGATCAAGACGGCCTCGTGCGCAAAGTTGCCGCCCCCGCCCCCGTACTCCTCCGGGATCGACATGCAGAGAAGACCCAGCTCGCCGGCCTTGTTCCACAGGTCGCGGTCGACGTGGTGCTGCTCGATGAACTTATCGGCGTTCGGCTTGATCTCCTTCTCGCAGAAGCTGCGAGCCAGATCGCGCAGGGCGCTGAGATCGTCGTTTTCCCAAGAGGACCGTTCGGCCATGGTGCGAGTACCTATCCACGATTGACAGTGTCAATGGCGAGCGTAACAGTGCTTGTTGGCAACGTTACGTTGGGATGACCGGAACGCTTTGTGTCAGCTGGACGCCCCACCACCGCGGAGCACGTTTTTCTGGATCTTGCCCGTCGACGTCTTCGGCAGTTCCGCGAACACGATTTCTTTCGGCACCTTGAACCGGGCGAGCGTCTTGCGCGCGAACTCGACGAGACCCTCAGCGGTCAGGCTCGCTCCGGCGCGCACGCTGACATAGGCGATCGGCACCTCGCCCCATCGTTCATCCGGACGGCCGACGACCGCCGATTCGACGACGTCGGGATGGCTGTCGAGCACCCGCTCCACCTCGACCGACGCGATGTTCTCGCCACCGGAGATGATGACGTCCTTGCTGCGGTCCCGGATCTCGACGTACCCGTCCGGATGCATCACCGCGAGATCACCGGTCCGCAGCCAACCGTCCAGGGTTGCCGCGGCAGTGGCCTCGGGATCGCGGTAGTAGCCGAGCATGACGTTGTTGCCGCGCACCACCAACTCGCCGATGGTCTCGCCATCGGCCGCGACATCGCCTCCTTCGTCGGACACGACTCGGACACGCCCTGCCACGATGTTTCCGATCCCCTGTCGCGCCTTGCGTACGGCGCGCACCTCGTCCGTGGCGTCATCCCACTCCGGCTGCCACTGGTTCACGACGATCGGGCCGAAGGTCTCGGTCATCCCGTAGAGGTGGGTGATCTCGATGCCCAACCCGGCCATCCGGGCGAGGAGAGCAGGCGATGGCGGTGCACCTCCCGTCGCGGCCTGGACGACTCGATCGAGCCGAGCCGCCGACGGGTCTTCGGCGATCATGGTGAGGACCGTGGGTGCCGCGCTGAAATGAGTCACGTCGTCGTCGACGAGGTGACGCCAGATGAGTCCGGTGTCGATGCTGCGCAGGCAGACACTCGTGCCACCGGCGGCGACGACGGCCCAGGTGAAACACCAACCGTCGCAGTGGAACATCGGCAGCGTCCAGAGATACTTCGACCCCGGACCGAGCCCGGAGTGGTGGGCCATCGCCACGGACTGCAGATACGCGCCCCGATGGTGGTACATCACGCCTTTCGGGCGTCCCGTCGTCCCGGAGGTGTAGTTGATCGCGAGCAGACCCCGTTCGTCGGTGTCCCGACGAACCGGCGCGCCCGCGTCTGCGAGCAGACGCTCGTACTCGTCCGAGCCGTCGGCCGACCCACCGATCACCACCCGGATCCCGACTGCTTCGCCGACTGCTTGTGCGCGATCGGCGAACTCGACCGTCGAGACGAGAACCGACGCGCCACTGTGTTCCAGGATGTAGGTCAGCTCCGGTTCGGAGAGCCGGACGTTCAACGGCACCAGGACAGATCCGTGAGCGGGCGCAGCACTGTGCAGTTCGAGCATCACGTGCGAGTTCGCACACAACGCGGCGACACGGTCACCGGGACCTACACCGAGCTGTTCGATCACCGCGGTCAACCGCTGCACCCGATCGTGGAACTCGGTGTAGGTGAAGGAACGTGACCCGTCGATCACCGCGATTCGTCCGGCGAATACCGCAGCGGCTCGATCCAGGAACGTGGCCGGACTGAGTGCGGAGAAGGTGAACTCGGCCGCGGGCGGCACCGGACTCCGGGCGCTGTCGATGTCCGGGTCCGGGCCGTGGTCAGTCACCATCGATCGCCGCCTCTTTCTCCACCTGTTCGATGGCCGCGATGATACTGGGGACCGATGCGTCGACCCAGGTGTTCGCGACGTGCGGCGCCGACGCCGCGGCGACGGCCAGAGCCTCGATCTCGGCGTTCGACGGTTCGCCCATGTCCAGATCGGCCAGCGAGGTCGGGAGACCGAGGGCACGGAGGAAGCGGCGGATCTCGTCGCGGTCGACCTCGGGATCGTCCTCGAGCGCCAGATGAACGAGCAACCCGTAGGCGACGTGGTAGCCGTGCAGGTGCGCCGACGACCCACGACCGACCTGCAGTCCTCGCGTCATACAGTGCGCGATCGACAGGCCGCCGTTCTCGTAACCGATGCCCGACAACAGGATCACCGCCTCGACGACCGCCTCGAGTTCGGGGGTGACCTGGTGCGCGAGTGCATCGCGCACCGCGACCTCGCCATCGCGCAACAGGACTCGTGAACATCCGTCGGCGACCACCTCGCCGATGATCAGCGGACGGGTGCCCTGCGTGGTGACACCGCGCCCCCGCGCACACGAGCGGGCCTCGTACTTCTTGGCCAGCGCGTCCCCGATGCCCGATACCAGAAATCGGATCGGGGCCTTCGCGATCACCTCTGTGTCGACGACGACCGCGGCCGGATTCGCGGGTAGGCGACCGAGTTCCGACAGCCGTCCGAACTCGTCGTAGAGCGCGAACACACTGGCGGTGGGGCCGTCATTCGACGCGACCGTGGGGACCGAGACCATCGGCCGTCCGACGGTCTCGGCCACGCCCTTGGCGATGTCGAGCGCCTTGCCTCCCCCGATGCCGACCACCACGTCGCCCTGCCCGGCTGACACACGCGTCAGGGTGTCGGCGATGACGCCGCGCGTCACCGGTCCGGCCACCGGGATCACCTGGGCCCGTAGTTCGGCAGCGGCGAGCGACGCCTCGATACGCGCCCCGAACAGTCCCGAGATGTCGGCGTCGATGACGACGATCGGCGCTCCCCCGATCTCGGCCACCACCCCACCGACGTCGTCGAGAACCCCTGGGCCCTGCAGATACTGTTGCGGTGCCGCGAACCGACGGGCGGCGCGGGCGACACCGATCCCGTCCAGCAGAGCGCTCATGCGTGCGGCCAGTTCCCGGTGATCACCGCGTGCGTGATCGCCGTCTCGTCGAGACCGAACAGGGCCTCGTTGTAACCCTGGGAACCGCAGGGGTGGAAGCGATCTCCCAGCCCGATCCTGGTCACCGGAACCGCGATCCCCCGGTCGGCCAGTGTCTCGACGACCGCGCTGCCCAGACCGCCCGAGCGCAAGCCGTTCTCGACTGTCACGATCCGGCCGACGTCCGCGGCCACCGCGGCGATTGCGTCGGTGTCGAGGGGCTTGATGGTCGGCACGTGCAGAACGGCCGTCGACACCCCGGCCGCTTCCGCCGACACCGCGGCTTTCAGCGCACGCGCGGTCATGAATCCGGTTCCGATGACCGCGACATCACGGCCCGGCCGCAGCATCCGTGCGCGGCCGATCTCGAACTCGAAGTCGTCCTCGTCGAACACGACGGGGACCTTGCCGCGCAAGTTGCGGATGTAGAAGGTACCCGGCGTGGCCGCGGCAGCGCGGATGACGTGACGGAGTTCCACCGCGTCGCACGGATCGATCACCGTCAGATCGGGGATGGACCGCATCACGACCAGGTCCTCGAGGGACTGGTGTGTTGCGCCATAGGGATTTACGAGCCCCGGCGAACCGGCGACGATCTTCACGTCGGCCTTGCTGTGGGCGCATGACACGGCGATGAAGTCGAGGGCCCGGCGGGTGAGGAATGCCGCGTAGGTCGCGCAGAAAGCGATCTTGCCGACCTTCGCCAATCCCGCGGCCATCATCACCGCGTTCTGCTCGGCCATGCCGGCGTTGAAGTAGCGCTCCGGGAAGCGATCCCGGAACGGGATGATGTCGGAATACTTCGACATGTCGGCACTCAGTCCGACGATTCGCTCGTCGCGGGCACCGAGTTCGGCGAGTTCGGTACCGAAAGGCGCCCGCTCGTAGGGTCCCTCGACGTCGGCGATCTCACCCATGCCGCCGGCACGGTTTTTGAGCTCAGCCACGATTCTCCTCCAGTTCGGCGATGAGTCCGGTCCACTCGGTGTCGTGGACGCGGACGAAATGTGCCCGTTCCCGGGCGACCAGCGTGGGCACGCCGGTCCCGGGAGTCGTCCGGGCGATCAGCACGCGCGGGACGTCTGCCGGCGCGGCTGCCAGCGCATCGAACGCCCGGACGAGAGCCTCGATGTCGTTGCCGTCGACCTCCTCGACCGCCCACCCGAAGGCGGCCCATTTGGCCGCGATCGGTTCCATGTCGAGCACGATCGGACCGTCGGCCTGGATTCCGTTGCAGTCCACCACGGCGGTGAGAGAGCCGAGACCGAAGCTGGCGGCCGACATCGCCGACTCCCAGGTCGACCCCTCCTGCAGCTCACCGTCAGAGAGTTCCACGATGATCTTCTGATCCCCACCGTCGAGGCGGAGCCCGAGCGCCATCCCGACACCCTGCCCGAGACCGTGTCCCAGTGAGCCACCGGTGATCTCGACTCCGGGCGTCTCGTCGAAAGTACTCATCGGCAGTTCGCTGCCGTTGAGTCCGTAGTCCGCGATCTGCTCCTCGGTCAGGATGCCCAGTTCGGCGAGCACCGCATAGAGCGCGATCGAGTAGTGCCCGGTGGACATCAGGAACCGGTCCCGGGAGGGCGAGTCCGGATCAGTGGCGTCGAAACGCAACTGCCGGAAGTAGATGACCGCGAGCAGGTCGGCGATCCCGAGCCCCTGAGCGATGTATCCCTCGCCTTTGTCCGCTGCCATTCGCATCATCGCCGACCTCAGCCGGAACGCGGTGTCGGCCAGTTGCGCGGTCGACGAGCGATCGATGTCGTTGTCTACGAGCATGTGTCAGGTGCCCTCTCTGGTCATCTCGGCGTCGGCCGAGTGGAATGTGCCGTCGATGGTGATCCCGCCGTCGACCCGGAGCACGGTGCCGGTGACGAACGACGCGTCCGTCGACGCGAGGAAGGAGGTGGCTGCAGCCACCTCGTCGGGAGAACCGAACCGGCGCATCGGTGTTCGATCTATCAGTCGCTTCTCATCGAGGGTTCCGGTGTCGAGACCCGTCCGCATCATCCCGGTGTCGATGTATCCGGGGGCCACCGCGTTGACCCGGATCCCGTGCGGTCCCCATTCGGCCGCGAGTGTGCGTGTGACACCCAGGACGCCGGACTTCGCGGCGGTGTACGCCAATCGTCCGGGTAGACCGAATGTCGAACCCACCGAGGCGAGATTGATGATCGACGCGTTGGGCGCCTCGCGGAGGAGGACGAAGGCCTCCCGGCTGCACCGCATGGTGCCGCCGAGGTGGACGTCGAGTTCGGCCTGCCACCGGCCGGAATCGATTGCCTCGGCCTGGGTCCGCGAAATGATACCCGCATTGTTGATCAGGACGTCGAGCCGTCCGAACCGCTGTCGCACGGCCTCGACCGCGCGGCGGACGGACTCGTCGTCGGTGACGTCGACGACCAGCGCGGACCCGCTGACGTCGGCGGCCGCCTGATCAGCACGTCCGGCGTCGATGTCGGCGATCACCACCTGGTGTCCGTCGGCCCGCAACCGTCGCGCCATGGCGAGGCCCAGACCCTGTCCGCCACCGGTGATCAGCGCCACCGAGCCGGGGATCGTCACACGTGCCCCGGTCATCGTCCGTACACCTCCCGTACCGTCATGTCGCCCTCGGCGGCGGCGATCTCGTTGGCGTCGTGAGTCGTGTCGAACGGCTCCCAGCGGATCAGCATGCAGATGGCCGCACCGATCAACGGCACCGCGACGAAGATCGTGATGGTGGTCGAGAGCCCGAGCGCCTCCGACATCCGCGGGAACGCATACAGACCGACGATGCCGCCGATGCTCTGCGAAATGGTGGCCAGCTGTCCGCCGCGACCGCGCAGATCCGACGGGTACGCCATCGCCGCCATGGTCAGACCGGATGCGCCGGGTCCGGCGGAGTGGAAGAAGATGAACATGGCCGGGACGATGAACGCCAGGAGGATCGGGAGCGAGTCGAAGAAGACGCCGAGGACCAGGATCATCGCGGCGACCGCCAGGAATCCGTACTTCGCAGCGCCGTTCGCACCGAGTTTGGATGCCACCCAGATCGAGGCGACACCGCCGACGATGCCGAAGACGTTGAACACGATGGAGCCGAAGGTCGCCTCGCCGAAGTTCTCACCGAACAGGCTCAGCGCGATGACCGGCAGGTAGTAGGCCACGGCGTAGTACTGCAGGGCCTGCATCATGGTGACGACGTTGGCCAGGATGGTCCGCGCACGGAAGCGGACGCTGAAGAGTTCGGTGAAACGGCGCTCTTTCCGTGGTTCCTCGATGGCCGCGTCGAGATGCCCGGTGGGATATGTGGCGTCGATTCCGTACATGGCCTTCAGCGACTTGGTCAGCTCGGGGAGCCTGTCCTTCTTGGCGAGCCAGCGCGGGCTGTCGGGCATCAGGGCCCACTGTGCGACGGCGACGACGAAGGCGAAGATCGCGGCGGTGACGAGGCCCCAGCGCCAGATGCTCAGTCCCACGTCGAGGTGGTAGAGACCCAGGACGATCGCCAGGGCGACGACCGTGGAGATGTACCACTGTGCCTGCCAGAAGTTGAGCAGGTACTGGCGCTTCTTCGGCAGGTTCTCCGACAGGTATGCCATCGCAACGCCGAGGTCGACGCCGTAGGCCGCGCCCGCGATGCACCGGGCCAAGACGAGCATCGCGAAACTCGGTGCGGCGGCCATCATCAGGGCGGCGATCACCGCCACGATCTTGGCGACGACCATGATCTTCACCCGACCGTATCGGTCGGCGAGCAGGCCGCAGGTCGCCGCGGCTATCAGGGTGGCGACGTAGCCGTATGCGCTGACCAGCCCGACGCCGTTCGCGTCGAGGTTGAGCTGTTCGCTCATCGGGGCCGTGCCCGAACTCAAGACCGCCAGGAAGTACGCCTCGAAGGCGATGCCGGCGAGACCGAGAACAAGCATGAGCTTGTGCCTGCGGGTCCTTATGTCCTCGGAGTCGACGAGGTCATCGACCTCGGCGACAGTGGTCAGCGCCCGATTTCGGGCAGGGAGTAGTTGGGTCATGACGACATCCGTTCGTGAGAGTGCCCACTCTCCGGGGGTGGGCGGATCGATGAAGGGTTCTGCGCCGGAGGGATTTCGGGGCAGCGAGCGGTACCGCGCCACCGGGTGTGGTGCGGGACCGTATGTGTGGTCGGTTCGCTAGATGTGGTGCAGGAGTTCGCTCAGCGTGTCGAGGAGATGGTCGGGTCGGTGACCGGCGAGGGTGTCGGTTCCGTAGTAGCCGTAGGCGGCGCCCATCGTGCGGGTGCCGGCGGCGGCGCCGGAGCGGATGTCCTGCGGGCCGTCCCCGACGTACCAGGTGTGCGCCGGGTCGAGTCCGGCCCGCTCGAGTCCGAGCAGCACCGGGGCGGGGTGCGGTTTGCGTTCGGTGGTGTCGTCGGCGGTCACGATGGTCGCGAACGACTTCTCGTCGATGCCGAGATGGTGGAAGTCCCTGTGCACGCGGCTCATTCGCTTGTTGGTGACGATGCCCACGGTGATGCCGCGCTCGGCGAGAGCGGCGAGGGTCTCACGCAGCTCCGGGTAGGCCGCCACGCGCCGGAAGGCGCCCGAGGTGTAATGCGTGCCGTACGCGCGTTCGAGTTCCAGCGGATCGCGGTCAGAGAATCGCGCGAAGATCTCGGGGGGCCGGGGGGCCATGATGGCGCTCGGATCCTCGAGTTCGTCGGGCAGCGGTTGTCCGAGTTCGTTCTCGAATGTTGCGCGGTAGGCCTCGATGATCGCGTACCGGGAGTCGATGAGGGTCCCGTCCAGGTCGAAGAGCACGCCGTGTGTCGTCACCGGGGCTCCGACGCCGCCCGCGGAAGCCGGTGCGGTGGAGATCATGCCACCCCCTCGCGCGGTGTGAACGCGAAGAACGTCCGCGGGTTCTGCACGAAGACACGCTCGGCGATGTCGGCGGGAAGCCGGTCGCGAATCTGCTTGAGCAGTCCCGCGAAGCCCGGCGTGCCGCCATGGTGGGGTTGATACGACGGCCGGCCCAGATCACCGGACACCATGATCTTGGTGAAGCCCTCGTCGGCCAGACGCCGGATGTGGTCGACCCGGAGGTCGTCGGACGGGTATTTGGGTTTGGTCCAATGGTCGAATCCGAGCCACACCCCGGTCTTCGCGACCTTGCGGAGGTAGTCGTAGTCGAGGTTGCGGTCGAGGTGACCGATCAGGACGTGATCGGGATCGACGCCGAGGTCGGCGAAACCGTTCGCCTGCAGGTCACCCAGCGTTCCGGCCTGACAGTGGGTGGAAATCGGCGCGCCTGTCTCGAGGTGTGCTCGCGCAACGGCCTTCTGGACCTTGCGCTCGTCCGCGCGGATCTCATCGGTGCGACAGGTCCCGAACTTGATCACGCCGGCCCGCGCCGATGTGCCGTCGACACCGGCCGTCACGTCGGCCGCGAACCGGGCGGCGATCTCCTCCACCGACTCGGTGGCGACCGACTCGGGATAGTAGATGCCCTTCTGATAGCCGCTGGCGCTGATGATGTGGACGGGCGTGGCCCGGGCGACGGCCAGCAGGCCGTCGCCGCGTCGTCCGTAGTCTGCGGTGGTCATCTCGACGAGTGCGCCCCCGCCCAGGCTGTCGAAGTCGGTCACCTCACCGATCGCCGCGTCGACACGGTCGAGCACCATGTCGGGGTCCTTGTCCTGCGCCCACTTCGGCGGGTTGGTGAAGAGGTGCTCATGACACAGGGTCACTCCCAGGCTTTCGGGGGCGATGTCGCCGAGCACGGTTCTGATGACGGGCACGAGTTCTCCGTTTCGCGTGTGTCGTGCGGTGGGTCGGCCGGTCAGGCCGGGATGAGGCGGTCGGTCGCGGCCGTCGCGGCCCAGACGTCACGCAGCGGTGCGAGGACGGCCCGGTAGATGGCGAAGGCCTCGTCGTAGGTACTCGCTGTCTCGGGGTCGGGTTCGTGGACGCGCCCCGGCCGTACCAGTTGCGCGGTTGCGGCGTCGAGGTCGGCGTACTGCCCGGTGGCAACCGCGGCGAGCATCGCCGCCCCCAGCGCCCCCGACTCGGGGACATCGGGTGCCACGATGGTCTTCTGCAGCACATCGGCGATGATCTGGCTCCACTCGACACTGCGGGCCCCACCGCCGGTCAGGCGGATCTCGTCGATGCGTACGGGCATGGCGTCGTAACAGTCCCGCACCGAGAGAGCCGTGCCCTCCATGACGGCCCGGACGAGTTCTGCCGACGACGTGTCCGGGCGGAAGTCGACAAAGCTGCCGCGCGCGTTGACATCGAGGAACGGAGCTGTCGCGCCCGCGGTGTTGAGATACGGATGAAACACGAGCCCACGACTTCCCGGCTCGGTCTGGCGGGCGAAGTCGCGCACCACATCGCCGAGCGTGGTGGCGCCGCGCGCCATGCGCTCCACCTCTGCCGGGCAGAAGGTGTTGATCACCCAGTCGAGGCACAGGGTGCCGCCTCCGGAATTGGTGATCTGGCGTTGCCATCGATTCTCCGGCATGAGGAAGCCGAAACCGATTCCGGCGGGTTCGAGCAGCGGATGATCCGTGGAGGTGCCGTTCATGAGGCTCGTACCGATGGTGGTGACAGCCTGGCCGTCGTCGGCGGCGCCGATCCCGATCATGTTGGCCGTGGCATCTCCGGTGCCCGCAGACACCGGGGTCCCCACCGGGAGCCCGGTCTCGGCCGACGCCGCGGCGGTCACGGTCCCCAGGAGGTCGGTGCTGACGCCGACCTCGGGCAGTCGCGGAGACATCTCCTCGATGCCGAAGGCGGTGAAGAACTCCTCCGCCTTGCGGCGATTGCGGAAGTCGCAGGGTGCGAACGACAGGTCGGACTCCTCGGTCGCCACGACTCCGGTGAGCCGGTAGTTCACGTAGTCCTTGGCCATGAAGAAGTGCCGGATCCTCGCGTACCGCTCCGGCTCGGCGCGCTTCATCCACGCCAGCAAGGGATACGGGGTTCCCGGAATGAGAGCGTTCCCGCTGATCTCGAACAAGGCGTCGAGGTGGCCGCGGTCGCGTACTGCGTCGAGAACGCCGGTCGCGCGGGCGTCGGGCCAGCAGATCGCGTGGCCGACGGGCGCGCCGTCAGGGCCGACGGTCCACAGTCCACCCATGTGACCGGTCACCCCGACGCCTGCGATGGACGTCCCCGCGCCGAGCGCGTCGACGACCGCCCGGATCGTGCCGGCGACTGTCGCCCAGGTCCGTTCGGGGTCCTCCTCGTGCCGGCCCGCGGTCGGGTAGACACTCGGGGTCCGAGCACCGCATTCGGCGACGAGCTCTCCGGTGGCGAGATCGACGGCGATCGTCTTGAGCGAACTGGTGCCTTTGTCGATACCGATCACGACCGAACGGGTCACCGGGACACCTCCTGTGCGGTATCGGCAACCGCGCGGACGAGCGCGTCGATGCCCAACCGGTGTTCCGCGTCGACGGGTGTGTGGACGCCCTGGACACGGATACCCAAGCGACTCAATCGATCGGCCAGTGCGTCGGCGCCCGGATGACCCGACTCGAGCCGGACCGGTCCGTCGACACCGTTGTCCCGCAGCGCACGGGCAAGCGACACACACAATCCGCGCCAGACAGCGGCGAGCACTTCTTCCGGCGAGGTCTGATAGGACAGCCCCACCAAGACGTCTCGGTCCCCGACGACGCCGTAGGTGACCCTGGTGGGGTTGGCTTCCCACTCGGCAATTGTCGCGGCGAACCGGGTGGACAGGTCGACCGCGACATCAGGGGCGAATCGATCGACAAAAGTCCGTAGGACGTCCCACCCCGGGATCTCGTACGTCGACTCAGAGCCGCCTTCTCCACACAGGACTCGGGCGGGGCCGTCGATCGGCATGACCACCCGTGTGACCGAGGAAGCGGAGCCGATGCTCGCGGGTTTCGGGGCTTGACCCGGTGTCCGGAATCCGGATAACGTGTGCGCCATACGGAACAATTTCATGTCCGGTGGTCTGTGTCAACCATCACACCATGGCCTCGGTGTGTTCGGCCACGCAGATCGAAGACATGCACCGGGTCGGCGTGAACCGTTCGGCGGACATGTCGTCCTGGAGTGAGATCCCAAGGCCCGCTTCGCATCACAGAAGGAGACAGCAGCCATGACACCCGCGCGATCGATAGAACTCGACCCGAAGAACCACATCGCGTCGATCGTGAAGGCGATCGATGTCCTCGAAGCCTTCAAAGGCGATCGCGCCGAGCTGTCCCTGGCGGAGCTGATGACGAAGTGCGGGCACAGTCGCACGACGATGTACCGGATTCTCAACACCCTCGAGGTCGCCGGCTGGGTCGAGCGCACCCGCTCCGCCGACTACCGACTCACGTTGCGCGTCTTCGAGCTCGCTTCCGCCGTGCTGGGCAGCTTCGACCTGCGCACCGAGGCCAGTCACGTGATGTCCGAACTCGCAGCCAGATTCGATGAGCACGTGTACCTACTGGTCCCCGACGGCGCGCGGGCGGTGTGCCTCGACATGATCGAGAGCAGCCAGCCCATCCGGGTGATGGTTCTCTCGGTCGGGCGGTCGTTACCGCTCTACCTCGGCGGAGCACCGGTGGCCCTGTTGGCCGAACTCGAGGAGACCGCCCTCCCCCAGGTTCTCGAGTCGCGACCGATGCTCACCCCGGCCGGCGACGAGATCACCGAAGAGGAGTTGCGGGCGACGCTCGCCGAAACACGCAGACGCGGCTACTCCATCAGTGTCGGCGACGTGACACCCGGTGTCGCCGCACTGGGCGCGTGCATCCGAGACCGCAAGGGAACCGTGGTGGCGGCGTTGAGCATCGGCGGGTTGTCTGCGGATCTGTCCGATGAACGCCAGGACGAGATGGCCGCCGCGCTGGTGGATGGCGCGCTCACCGTATCCCGTCGCCTGGGGTACGCCGGCTGAGGCGCACAACGTCCCGACGCACAGTCAGTGCCGTCGAAACAGCTTGTTACCCAACCACACCAGCGGATCATAGTGCCGGTCGGCGACGCGTTCCTTCATCGGGATCAGCGCGTTGTCGGTGATCTTGATCTGCTCGGGACAGACATCGGTGCAGCATTTGGTGATGTTGCAGAGGCCCAGTCCGTGCTCGGTTCGGGCCGTGTCGCGGCGCTCGGCGACGTCGAGGGGATGCATGTCGAGTTCGGCGACGCGCATGAGGAAGCGCGGACCGGCGAAGTTCTGCTTGTTCTCCTCGTGATCGCGCACGACGTGGCAGGTGTCCTGACACAGGAAGCACTCGATGCACTTGCGGAACTCCTGCGAGCGCTGCACGTCAACCTGCTTCATCCGATACTCCCCCGGCCCGAGACCCTCAGGGGGCGTGAACGACTGGATCTCCCGCGCTTTCGCGTAGTTGAACGAGACATCGGTGACCAGGTCGCGGATGACGGGGAAGGTACGCATCGGGGTCACCGTGACGACCTCGTCTTCGGTGAAGGTGGACATCCGGGTCATACACAGCAACTTCGGGCGACCGTTGACCTCGGCCGAGCACGAACCGCATTTGCCCGCTTTGCAGTTCCACCGCACCGCCAGGTCGGGTGCCTGCGTCGCCTGCAGTCGATGGATGATGTCGAGCACCACCTCACCCTCGTTGACAGCCACCGTGTAGTCCTCGAGGCCGCCGGCGTCGGTGTCCCCGCGCCAGATCCGGAACTTCGCGTCGTATCCCATGTCAGTCCTCCGAGTGCCCTTCGGCTCGCTCGCCCCCGGCGCCGGGGTGCCCGGCGATCTCGGCTGCGGTGTAGTATTTCTCTATCTCCGGGAATTCGAACAGCTCCAACAGGTCCGGACGCATGGGGGTCTGTTCCGTCCGCACGACGCTGACCTCCGGAACCGGGCCGTCCCCGTCGAGCTCGGCGGTGCAGACCAACAGAGCGTTCCGCCAGTTCGAGTCCATCGACGGGTGATCGTCGCGGGTGTGCCCGCCACGGCTCTCCGTGCGCATGAGCGCGGCCTTAGCGACGCATTCACAGACCAGCAGCATGTTGCGCAGGTCGATGGCGAGATGCCAGCCCGGATTGAACTGCCGGTGCCCTTCGACCTGCATGCCGCCCAATCGGTTTCGCAGATCTGCCAGGACGTCGAGCGCCTCCTGCATCTCGGCCTCCTTCCGGATGATCCCGACCAGATCGTTCATGGCCTGTTGGAGGTCGGTGTGCAGGGTGTACGGGTTCTCCGGTTTGCCCTCGGCCGGCGGATCGAACGGCGCCAGAGCCGATGCCGCCGCCCGCTCGATGTCGGCAGCGGAGACGGTGGGCCGCGTCGTCAGTGATTCGACGTACGCCGCCGCACCGAGTCCGGCCCGTCGCCCGAAGACCAGCAGGTCGGACAGCGAGTTGCCACCCAATCGGTTGGAGCCGTGCATACCTCCCGAGCACTCACCCGCCGCGAACAGCCCCGGGACCCGCGAGGCGGCCGTGTCCGGGTCGACCTCGATTCCGCCCATCACGTAGTGACACGTGGGCCCGACCTCCATCGGTTCGGCCGTGATGTCGACGTCGGCGAGTTCTTTGAACTGATGATGCATCGACGGCAGCCGGCGCATGATCTCCTCGGCGGGCATCCGCGACGCGATGTCGAGGTAGACACCGCCGTGTTCGGTGCCGCGTCCGGCCTTGACCTCCTCGTTGATCGCCCGGGCGACCTCGTCGCGGGGCAACAGGTCCGGGGTCCGACGCGCACTGTCGTTGTCGGCCAGCCACTCGTCGGCCTCCTCCTCGGTCTCGGCGTACTGACCTTTGAAAACCGGTGGGATGTAGTCGAACATGAACCGCTTGCCGTCGGTGTTCTTGAGCACACCGCCGTCGCCGCGGACACCCTCGGTCACCAGGATGCCCTTGACGCTGGGCGGCCAGACCATCCCGGTCGGATGGAACTGGACGAACTCCATGTTGATCAGGCTCGCTCCGGCCCGGAGGGCGAGCGCGTGGCCGTCGCCGGTGTACTCCCACGAATTGGAGGTCACCTTGAACGATTTGCCGATACCTCCCGTCGCCACGACCACCGCAGGCGCCTCGAACAGGATGAAGCGACCGGACTCACGCCAGTACCCGAACGCGCCGGCGATGGCGTCGCCGTCCTTCAGGAGATCGGTGATGGTGCATTCGGCGAATACCTTGATGCGCGATTCGTAGTCGCCGGTGGCCGCGAAGTCCTCCTGCTGAAGCGAGACGATCTTCTGTTGCATCGTCCGGATCAGTTCCAACCCGGTGCGGTCGCCGACATGCGCGAGCCGCGGATAGGTGTGACCGCCGAAGTTTCGCTGCGATATCCGGCCGTCCTCGGTGCGATCGAACAGGGCGCCGTAGGTTTCGAGTTCCCAGACCCGATCCGGAGCCTCCTTCGCGTGCAACTCGGCCATACGCCAGTTGTTCAGGAACTTGCCGCCACGCATGGTGTCCTGAAAATGCGTCTGCCAGTTGTCCTTCGAGTTGGCGTTGCCCATCGACGCGGCGCACCCACCCTCCGCCATGACCGTGTGGGCCTTGCCGAAGAGTGACTTGCACACCACGGCGACCGAGTAACCCCGTTCGCGGGCCTCGATGACCGCACGCAACCCGGCACCGCCCGCACCGATGACAACGACGTCGTACTCGTAGCGTTCCGGCTCGGTCATCTAGCGCGACTCCCAACGTTGAAAACGGCTGCACAACAGACGTTGTGCCGTCAAACGGTCAACCCACGAATCTCAGGTCCGAGATGGTGTTGCTGGCAACGAGCATGATGTAGAAGTCGGTGAGCACCAACGTACCGAGCGTGATCCAGGCGAACTGCATGTGCCGGGTGTTCAGCTTCGAGACCCGGGTCCAGATCCAGTACCGCACCGGGTGTTTCGAAAAGTGCTTGAGACGGCCGCCGGTCACGTGGCGACACGAGTGGCACGACACCGTGTACGTCCAGAGCAGCAGCACGTTCACGACGAGGATGACATTGCCCAGGCCGAAGCCGAAACCACCGTCGGCGCCGTGGAACGCGATGACGGCGTCGTAGGTGTTGATCACCGAGATGATCACGGCTGCATAGAAGAAGTACCGGTGCGAATTCTGGATGATCAGCGGCAGCCGCGTCTCGCCGGTGTACCTGCTGTGCGGTTCGGCGACAGCGCACGCCGGCGGCGACAACCACACCGACCGGTAGTAGGCCTTGCGGTAGTAGTAGCAGGTCAACCGGAACCCGAGCAGAAACGGTAGCGACAAGAACGCCAGCGGAATCCACATCGGGAGTTCGGGGAAGGGCGTACCGAAGTGACTCGCACCGGGCACACACGACTCACTGAGACACGGCGAATAGAACGGCGACAGGTAGTGATACTCGGTCGAGTAATAGGCGGTCCGTACAAAGGACCGCACGGTCGCATAGATGACGAAGGCCGCGAGACCGATGACGGTCAGCAGGGGCGACAGCCACCACCTGTCCCGACGGAGTGTGCGCGCCAGGATCCGCGCGCGACCGGGAGAGAAGACCCCGACTGCGTCCCGCTCAGTCGCGGGGGCGCTCACTTCGTGCGCTCACGCGAATGAAAGCCCAGCCCTTCGTCTTGCGCGCCCAGCCAGGCAGATTCGTCTGACTTGCTGTCGGGCACATAGATCACCTGGTCTCGTCCGAGCTTCGCCTGCAGAAGCGGCGGCGGCGCGTGCTCGAAGTCATGGAGGTCGATCTCCAGACGGTCCAGGTCGTTGGACATCCGCCGAACGGCGTCGACATCGCCGTACTGTGTCTGCAGCGTCGTCATGTGATGGCGTAAGGCCCCGATGCTGCGATGCAGATCCCTGATCTCGGTCGGTATCATGGCACATCCCTTCCTGCCTATGTGATGAAGAACACAGTACCGGCCGGGCACGCCGAGTCAACGGTCTTGACCGAACGTGTCGGGGCCCCGGACCGGAGGAGGCCGCCGGATGAACGACGACGACCACCGCCGGGGAGAGAACCTGCCCCGCGCCGAGCAGCGATGGACCGCATCGGCGTTCGTGCTGGTCGCGATGGCGATCCCGTTCCTACTCCCGGCGCGTTACGCCGCCGGGACCGCATGGTTGCTGCCCGCGATCGAGGGGATGGTGCTGCTGACGCTCGTCGTCGTGGATCCCGGCCGGATCGACCGCCCCGGCCGGTGGGTCCGCGCCCTCTCCGTGTGTCTCGTCGTCGCCATCGCGGCCGGAGCAGCATGGGGTGCGGGACGACTCGTATGGGATCTTCTCCATGGCAATCCGCAGACCGAGGCGGCGAACCAGTTGCTGGTCGCCGGCGCCCTCGTCTGGCTACAGACCGTCATCGCCTTCGCGTTTCTCTACTGGGAACTCGACGGCGGCGGGCCGGTGAACCGGCACCTGCACCCCGCCGAGCACCCGGATCTCGCGTTTCCCCAGCAACTCGAGCCGCGGTTGGCAGCCTCCGGTTGGCGACCGGTGTTCTTCGACTACCTCTACCTGGCCCTGACCAATGCGACGGCCTTCAGTCCGACCGATGTGATGCCGCTGGCGCGGCGCGCGAAACTCGCGATGGCCTCGCAGTCATTGCTGTCGATCGTCATCCTGAGCCTGGTGGTGGCCAACGCGGTGAACCTGCTGGACTAGCGAGGCGCCGCCACGGACCGGAATAGCGCCTGTGCGGCGACGGTTGAGTCGGCCGAGTTCCCGGACCAGATCGGAGTCGACGATGAGCGAAGCACGAGCCGCGGCCGTCACCACACGGCAGGTCATCCGAGCCGCCGGCCGACATGGCTTCCGGAGCGAGTGGCTCGATTCCCGCCAGTCCTTCCCGGTCACCGGCAACTTCGATCTGACCGCGAACGCCCACGGGGTCCTGCTCGTGCACAACGATGATCGCGTCGACGCGGGCGAAGGCTTCGACGCACATTTTCACCGCGACGCCGAGATCATCACGTGGGTGCTCGAAGGCGCTGTCGCTCATCGTGATTCGTTCGGCAACACGGGCGTGATCACCCCCGGCGTCGCGCAGCGGATGAGCGCGGGCCGCGGTATCACCCATACCGAGGCGAATGCTTCTCGACGGAGCGAGGACCGGGACCTTCGCGTCATCCAGATGTGGGTTGCGCCCGAACACGCCGGAGGTGAACCCGGCTATGCCGAGCGCGATTTCACCACCGACCTCGCAGCCGGCGGCCTGGTCACCGTCGCCTCCGGAATGCCCGAGCACACCGACACCACGGCGATCTCGATCAAGAATCCCCATGCGGCACTGCATGTCGCGCGTCTCGGGTCCGGGCAGTCGGTCATTCTCCCCCCGGCGCCCTTCGGACACCTGTACGTGGCGCGGGGCGGTGTCGAGTTGGACGACGGCATACAGCTCGCCGAGGGTGATGCCCTGCGCACCACCGATCACGGCGACGTCACCGTATCCGCGACGATGGACACCGAGATTCTGTTCTGGGAGATGCACTCGACGTTTCGCCGTTGATCCCAAGGGACAACTCTCGTCCACCCCATCTTCACTGACGTGTACAGGATTTGCCGTAACGCTGCCGATTCACGGTGGCACCGCTACTGTGTGAGCCATTCGAAGGATGAGGCACTTCGCGCGCCTCGACGGTCAGGTCACCGAGCGAAAGGACGTCCATGCCTTCCCCGTCACCCGCAGCACGACTCGCCGCTGAGTTCTTCGGCACATTCTGGTTGGTCTTCGGCGGATGCGGCAGCGCGATCTACGCCGCCAAGCAGATAGCGCAATCCGACGACGGTCAGGACACCTTCCAGGTGGGGATCGGATTCCTCGGCGTCTCGCTGGCTTTCGGCCTCACCGTGGTGACCATGGCCTACGCGGTCGGACACGTCTCGGGAGCACACTTCAATCCCGCGATCACGTTGGGCGCCGCCATCAGCGGACGGATGTCCTGGAAGGAGCTGCCCACCTACTGGATCGCACAGGTCGTGGGTGGCCTGCTGGCCGGCCTGATGCTCTTCCTCATCGCGAAGGGTCGACCCGGGTTCGTGGCGGAGGGCAACATGGCTGCCAACGGATACGGCGAACACTCCCCCGGCAACTACTCCCTCACCGCGGTTCTCATCGCAGAGGTCCTGTTGACGGCGTTCTTCCTCATCGTGGTCCTGGGTGCGACCGACGGGCGCGCCCCCGTGGGCTTCGGGCCGCTGGCGATCGGTTTGTGCCTCACCCTCATCCATCTGATCTCGATCCCGATCAGCAACACCTCGGTCAACCCGGCCCGCTCGACCGCGGTCGCCTTCTTCAACGGCAACGGCGCGCCCGGTCAGCTGTGGGTCTTCTGGCTCGCCCCGTTGATCGGCGGTCTCATCGGCGGTCTCCTCTACCCGTTGCTGTTCCAGAACGGGAAGCGTGCAGCGCCCGAGCCGGCCCGAACCGAGACCGCCGACGCCTGAGCGGGTCCGCTTCAAGCGTGTGCCGAATCCTCTGGTCCCTAATCCGAAAGGAGCGCCCCCATTGCTCCCTGAGGAGCGCCCGGAGCTTGCGGAGGGTGCGTCACGAAGGGTCCGCCACGCATCTCACCAGGACCCTTCGTGACGCTCGCAAGCTCGCTCCTCAGGGAGCAGAGGGGACGCTCGCAAGCTCGCTCCTCAGGGAGCAGCGGGGGGCGCCTGTTTCGGATCACGGAGCAGTGGGGGTTGTTTCTTTCGAGGTGAGGAGCGGGACGTTGGTCGCGCATCGAGATCAGGTCGGTGTGACGACGCGCAGTATGTCTTCTCCGGCGAGGAGCCGGGAGATGTTGTCGGTGATGTCGCGCACCCGGCCGACGAAGGTGTCGCGGGTGACCCCCGAGATGTGCGGGGTCATCAGGACATTGGGCAGCTCGGCGAACGGCAGATCCGACGGAGCCGCCTCGTCACCGGCCGTCGGATAGCGATACCAGACATCGACCGCGGCCCCGCCGATCACCCCGTCCTGCAACGCCTCGAACAGATCCTGCTCGACCACGAGCGGACCGCGGCCCACGTTCACCAGCACACCCGAGGGCCCGAGCCGGCGGAGATGCGCGGCATCGATCATCCCGGTGGTACTCGAGGTCAGCGGTGCGGAGACGACCACGACGTCGGACTCCGTCATCAGCCGGCCGAGATCGGTGGTGTCGCCGTGCCATTCGAGTCCGGAATCGTCGGCGACCCGGCCGGACCCCGTCACCGCGCAGGCCCGCGCGCCGAAAGCACCCAGCAGATCCGCGGTTCTCCGCCCGATGTGGCCGAAGCCGACGTAACCGACCATGGCCCCGCGGAGGGTCTGCGGTTGCGGCACACCGTCTCGATAGACCGCCGACGCCCAGACACCCCGCCGGAGGGCCGCATCCTGGACGAGCAGGTCTCGGCGCACGGTCACCGCCGCGGCGGCGATGTATTCGGCGATCGAGTCCTCGTGGTGAAACGTGTTGGCCACCAGAGTGTGCGCGGGGAGGTCGTCGAAACTCACCTTGTCGGTGCCGGCACCGCCGGTGAGCACCAGCCGCAGCCGCGAACCCGCGCGAGCCATCGACGGAGTCACCCGACCGCCGATGTAGACATCGGCATCGGCCAGATCCGTCACGAGCGCCGCCTCGTCGAAGACCGCGTGCCAGGAGGTGTCCACCCCGACGGGCAGCAAACTCTCGAACAGGTCGCGGTGTGGCGCGAAGTTCCGTTCGCCCACCACGACTTTCAGACCACCACCACCACTGTGCGATTCCGCCACGACGTCAGCTCCGCACGAGAGCGGGCCGTTTGCTGTCGAAGGTCCAGTCCGGGATCAGGAACTGCATCCCGATCGAGTCGTCCCGGGCGCCGAGCCCTTCGGTGAGATACAGCTGGTGGGCGGCGTCCACCTGTTCCATGTCGAGTTCGACACCGAGTCCCGGGCGGTCGGGAACCGTGAGGTGACCGTCGACGATCTCGTACGGCTCGGTGGTGAGGCGCTGTCCGTCCTGCCAGATCCAATGCGTGTCGATCGCGGTGATCTCACCGGGTGCGGCGGCGGCCACATGCGTGAACATGGCCAGCGACACGTCGAAGTGATTGTTGGAGTGCGAACCCCAGGTCAGCCCCCACGCATCACACAGTTGCGCGACGCGGACCGAGCCGGCCATGGTCCAGAAATGCGGGTCCGCCAGCGGGATGTCGACCGCATTCGTCCGGATCGTGTGCCCCAACTCGCGCCAGTCGGTGGCGATCATGTTGGTCGCCGTCGGCAGGCCGGTCGCGCGTTTGAACTCGGCCATCACCTCACGGCCGGAGAACCGGCCCTCCGGCCCCACCGGGTCCTCGGCGTAGGCGACCACGTCGCGCAGACGACCACCGATACGGATCGCCTCCTCGAGCAGCCAGCCACCGTTGGGATCGAGGGTCACCCGCGCCGCCGGGAAGCGTTCGGCGAGTGCGGTGACGACATCGGCCTCCTCCTCGGGCGACAGGACCCCGCCCTTCAACTTGAAATCGGCGAAGCCGTAGCGCTTCTGGGCTGCCTCGGCGAGGGCGACCACACCGTCGGCGTCGAGAGCCTCCTGATGGCGCAGGCGCATCCACTCGTCGGTCTCGTCGGCACCGTCGGCATAGTCCAGCGTTGTCTTGGTGCGGTCCCCCACGAAGAACAGGTAGCCGAGCGCCGCGACCCGATCGCGTTGCTGTCCCTCGCCGAGCAGCGCCGCCACCGGAACACGGAGGTGCTGGCCGAGGAGATCCAACAGAGCTGATTCGACGGCGGTCACCGCGTGGATCGTGATGCGCTGGTCGAAGGTCTGATCTCCCCGGCCGCCCCGGTCGCGGTCGGCGAAAGTTCGCCGGATGTCCTGCAGGACGGCGTTGTACTCCCCGATCCCGCGCCCTTCGACGATCGGCCGGGCGTCGTCGAGCGTGGTGCGGATCGGTTCGCCACCCGGGACCTCGCCGACACCTTGGTTGCCCTCGGAGTCGGTGAGGACCACCAGATTGCGCGTGAAGAACGGAGCGTGCGCGCCGGAGAGGTTGAGCAGCATGCTGTCCCGGCCGGCGACGGGGATCACCCGCATCTCGGTGACGACCGGGGTCGTCGTGGCGGCCGGCGTCGGAGTCGCTGTCGTCATGGTTGGTCCTTTCGAGAATTCAGAAGAAGAGCTGCTGGCCGATGAGCAGGGCCGCGCCGATGCCCGACACCGTGATCGACACCATGCGCAACCGGTTCCGGTCGAGCAGCCGGTTGACGAGACGGGACGCGACGAAGCCGAGGACGACGACCGGTGTCAGTGCGACGAATGCCCAGAGGATCTCTGCGCGCAGGCTGCCGGTCGCGGCCAGGGCGGCCAGCGACATCAGACTGCCGACGAGGAAGAACGCACTCATGTTGCTGCGAACATGTGCGCTCTCCTTGCCGGAGTACACCAGTGCCATGGGTGGGCCGCCGATCGACGTTGCCGTGCCCAGCAGTCCGGAGGCGGCTCCCGCGGTCGCCAGGTTGCGGCGCCCGGGGGCGGGCCGCCACCCGACCGATGCGACCGCCACCCCGCCGAGGACGACCGCGGCCAGCAGCAGCGACAGCCCGCGGGTCGGTAACCACACCAGCAGCAGGGCGCCGGCGATGGTTCCGGGCACTCGACCGATCAGCGCCCACCCGGTACCGCGCAGGTCCAGGCTCCCCCGCTCGCGGATCACGACCAGCAACGTCACGGTCGTCGCGGACGCGATCAGCATGCCGGGGAGCAGCGTCGGCGCCACCAGGGCGACCACCGGAGCGGCGAGCATGCCCATCCCGAACCCGATCGACGCCTGCATGCAGGACGCCAGGAACACGGCGACGGCGATGATCACGCATGCCACGACACTCACGTGGGCTGGACATTCGTGCTGTCCGGCGCGGTCATGCTGCCGGAGCGGGCATACCCAGTCCGACCCGCCCGCGGGGGTGGTAGCACTCGGCGACGTGCCCGATCTCGCCGTGATCGGTGACGGCCGGCGGGAGCGCGGTCGCACAGATGTCGGTGGCATGGGCACAGCGCGTGCGGAACCGGCACCCCGACGGCGGGTTGAGCGGCGAGGGCACCTCACCGCTGAGAAGGATTCGCTCACGACGGTTCTCGGCGTCGAGCGTGGGTGCCGCAGACATCAGCGCCTCGGTGTATGGATGCGCGGGATGGTC
The DNA here is from genome assembly GCF_041103195.1 of Gordonia sp. ABKF26. Lineage (NCBI taxonomy): Bacteria > Bacillati > Actinomycetota > Actinomycetes > Mycobacteriales > Gordoniaceae > Gordonia > Gordonia sp. ABKF26. The sequence goes on along the minus strand of NZ_JBGCVZ010000003.1, from coordinate 2,772,052 downwards.
GAACACGGCCTCGGTGCTGCCCGTCTCGACGATCCGACCGAGGTACATCACCGCGACCCGGTCGGCCACGTGGCGGACCACGGACAGATCGTGCGAGATGAAGATGTAGGAGATGTCGAGTTCCTGCTGGAGTTCGTTGAGCAGATTCAACACCTGCGCCTGGACCGAGAGATCCAACGCGGAGACCGGTTCATCACAGATGATCACCTCGGGATCGAGAGCGAGCGCCCGGGCGATCCCCAGCCGCTGGCGCTGGCCGCCGGAGAACTCCTGCGGACTGCGGTGTTCGTCGCTCGGTCGCAGCCCGACGAGGTGCAGCAACTCGCGCACCCGAGCGGCCCGATCTCGCTTGCGCGGGTACAGATCCCGGTGGGTGCGCCACGGTTCGCCGATGATCTCGGCCGCCGTCATGCGGTTGTTCAGCGAGGCGTAGGGATCCTGGAACACCATCTGCACCTTACGACGCAGAGCGAGCAGGTCCTTCCCCTTGAGCCGGTAGGGATCGGTACCGTCCCAGCGCACGGTGCCGGTGTCCGGGCGCTCGAGCATCATCAGCGTGCGCGCGAGAGTGGATTTGCCACAACCGGATTCGCCGACGAGTCCGAGCGTCTCACCGCGACGGAGCTCGAGGTCGATACCGTCGAGCGCCCGCAGTTGCTTGCGGCCGCCCTTCCCGGACACGGCGAACGTCTTGCCGACGTCGCGCACCTCGAGGACCCGGCTGGTGCCGTGTGACGTCTCGCCGCGCGGTGCACCGCCGTCCGCGGTCGAGGCCTTGGCGAACCTCGTCGTCGTCTCAGACATTGTCGATCTCCTCCGAGAAGTGGCAGGCGGCGGCACGGTTGATGCCGGTTGCGGTCAGCGTCGGACGTTCCTGGACGCACTGCGCCCGAGCCAGCGGGCACCGCGCCTGGTACACGCACCCCGTCGGGATGGAGTGCAGGTCGGGCGGGGTTCCACCGATCGACTTGAGGTCGGCGCCGCGTTCGGCACTGACGGGTACCGAATCGAGAAGTCCCTTGGTGTACGGGTGTTTCGGACTTCCGAAGACCTCGGCCACCGGTCCGGTCTCGACGACGTTGCCGGCGTACATGATCGCGACACGGTCGGCTTGTTCGGCGACGAGCGCGAGATCGTGGGTGATCAGGACGACCGCCATGTCGTGCTCGGCACGAAGCCGGCCCAGCAGGGCCATGATCTGGGCCTGCACGGTCACGTCGAGCGCGGTGGTCGGCTCATCGGCGAGCAGCACCTTGGGGCTCAGCGCGACCGCCATCGCGATCAGCAGACGCTGGCGCATGCCGCCCGAGAACTGGTGGGGGTAGGAGTCGACCCGGGACTCCGGTTCCGGGATGCCCACGTGACGCATCAGCTCGATCGCCTCGAGACGGGCCTTCTTCTTCGACATCCGACGATGGATCCGGAACGGTTCGGCGAGTTGGGTGCCGACCGGATACACGGGGTTGAGGGCGGTCAGCGCGTCCTGGAACACGATGGCGAGCTCGGTGCCGGCCACGTCACGCCGCTTCGACGGCGACGCGGAGACGAGATCGACGGAATCGAGCGTGATCGACCCGTCGGAGACCGAGGCGATCGGGTCGAGCAGGCCGACGAGCGCCTGAGCGGTCATCGACTTGCCGCACCCCGATTCGCCGAGAAGCGCCAGGGTCTCGCCGCGACGGGCACGGAAGGAGACGTGATCGACGGCGCGGACAGTGCCGGTGGGGGTCCGCAGATCGACGGTCAGGTCGACGACGTCGAGTGCGACCCGGTCGTCGGTGCCGGCATCGGGCCGGTCGAGGGCGGGAGCACTCATCGCAGCGCCTTTCGTGAGGAGAAGAACCGCTTGCGCGCGTTCGGGGTGGTCAGTCGCCACCGCTGGCCGGGGTCGGTCGCGATGCGCGCCCATGCGGCCAGCATCGTGGCCGACACGGTCGTGATGACGATCGCCAGACCCGGGAAGAACGACAGCCACCACGCCGTCTGCAGATAGGTCCGGCCCTGCGACACCATCAATCCCCAGCTGATGTCGGGCGGCTGGATGCCGATGCCGAGGAACGACAGCGACGACTCGGCGAGCATCACGTAACAGAAGTCGAGCGTGGCGACGGTGAGCAGCGTCGGCAGCAGGATCGGCAACACGTGACCGCGGAGGATCGCACCGCTGCTCGCACCGAAAGTCCGTGCCGCGTCGACGAACACACGGCTCTGCAGTTCGGCGGATTCGGCGCGTGCCGTACGCAGGTAGATCGGGATGCGGGTGATCGCGAGCACCGCGATGATGTTGGCGGCGCTCGGCGAGAACACATACAGGATCACGACGGCGAGCAGCAGGGACGGGAAGCTCATGATGACATCGGCGATGCGCATCGCGGTGGTCTCCCGCCAGCCGCGGTGGTAACCCGCCCACATGCCGATCGCCGATCCGACGACGCACGAGATGATCACGGCAGGCAGGGAGACCATCAGTGTGGTCTGACACGCGACGATGAGCCGGGCGAGCATGCTGCGGCCGAGCGGGTCGGTGCCCAGGATGTTCATCCAGCCCGTGTCCAGGTTGAACGGCGGGAGATTCGACTCGTCGAGGTTCTGGTCGGTGGCGGCGTCGCCGACGAGCCACGGACCGAAGATCGCGGTGAGCAGGACGAGGGTCAGGATGCCTGCCGCCACGGTCGCGAACTTGTCGCGGAACAGCAACCGCCACAACGGCAACTGCCCGGCGGGCACCTTCTTGGTGGCGACGGAGTCGCCGGTGATGTCGGTCGAGGCGACGGGACTCGTCGAGTCGACGGGATCGGTGACGATGGACATGGTGTCAGTACTCCTCGATGGTCGCCGGCGACTAGACCGTGGCCTTGTCACGAACGCGTGGGTCCAGCAGCGCGAGGCCCGCGTCGATGACGATGTTCAGGATGAAGATGCTGATGGCGGTGAGGAGCACCGCTGCCTGCAGGACCGCGAAGTCACGCTGCAGGATCGAGTCGATCATCAGCTTGCCGATGCCGGGCCATCCGAAGATGGCCTCGACGATGACCGCACCGTTGATGAGGCCGACCGCGAGATCGCCTGCCACGGTGAGGGCGGGGGCAGCCGCATTGCGGAGGGCATGGTGGGTGACGATCCGCAGATCCCCGGCCCCCTTGCTCCGCGCCACCTTGACGTAGGGAGCCGACAGCGCGGAGACCATGGCGCCGCGCACGACCTGGGTGAGCACGCCGAGTGGCCGGATCATCAGGGTCGCGATGGGTAGGACCCAGGCCAGCATCCCGCCGGTGCCCGACGTCGGCAGCCAGCCGGCGACGACCGCGAAGATCCAGATCCCGGTGATCGCGAACCAGAAGTCGGGGACGCTGGCCGCGGTCATCGACAGCAGGCTGGAGAACCGGTCGGCCAGCGAGTTCGGGCGGTAGGCCGCCCAGCAGCCGATGATGATCGAGCCGAGGATCGACAGCACCAATGTGACGAAGGCGAGCTGCAGCGTGGCCGGGAAAGCCCGCAGGGCCATGCCTGCCGCCTCCTGGCCCGTCTTGAGTGATTCACCGAAATCGAGGTGGACGACACCGGCGAGGTAGTCGGTCATCTGTTGCCAGACCGGCTTGTCGAGACCGTTCGCCGCCGCGAACTCGGCACGCTGGTCGGGGGTCGCGGAGACGGGCAGGTAGAGATTGGTGGGGTCGCCGGTCAGCCGAGCCATGAAGAACACGCCGAACAAGACGATGATCAGCGGGATCAGGCTGGTGAACATCCGGCGCCGGAGGAAGGTGAGCATCGGTCATCGCCTCTGTTTCAGTCGTTCTGGGCTGGCGCGTGGGTCATCTCGGCGAGACGCATTTCGTCGCCGGTGGCCGAATTGGGCTGGTAGGCAACACGGCTCGACTTCGCGAGGACAGCCTGCATGTGTGCGATGTAGGCGTATTGGCGGATCTCGCGTGGCTCGGCGGCCAGGACGTCGGCGAGCGCGTTCTGGCGTGCGGCTCCGGTCAGCGCCTCGGCCGCGCGGATCTGCTCGTCGTAGGCCGGAGTGCCGTATGTGCTCTGGTAACCGTCGGACAGCATGTACTGGTCCAGGGTGAACTGGGTGTCACCAGCCTGATTGCCGTGCATGATCATCAGCAGCACCGGACCGGAACCGGGAACGAAAGGCCTTGTCTGATACTGCATCTGACCGGAGGTGTCCATCATCTCGATCTTGACGTCCAGGCCGATCTCGCTGAGCGTGAACTGGAGGTTCTCGATGGTCTCGTTGATCTTGGGGAACTGGCCGGTGCGTCCGATGAGCCGGATGGTCCGGTCCACCGGCACCCCGTCCGCACGAGCTTCGTCGACCAGTTCTCGCGCCCGGTCGAGGTCGTAGGGCGTCGGGGTGAGCCGATCGTTGTATCCGACGATGCCCTTGCCGACCAGCTGGGCCGCGGGGATGCCCAGGCCCTGGAACAGCGCGTCGACGATGCCGTCGCGATTGATGGAGAGGTCGATGGCCTCGCGCACCCGGTAGTCGTTCAGCGGCGCGTCGGTGGCTTGCACACGCAGGGCCGTCGTCTCGTTGTTGGTGTAGGCGATACCGAGATCACCGGCTCCGTCTTCGGGGCCGAGCGATGTGGCGACATCGGCCTCGTCGTTGGTGACCATCGCGGCACGGACGCTGCCCTCGCTGCGCCACTGATACACCGCGCGGGTGAACTCGGGCGCCTCGCCGTGGTAGTTCGGGTTCGCCTTGAGCGCGACCCGCTGACCGGAGTCCCAGAAGTCGACCATGTAGGGACCGGTCCCGATCGGGACCCGCACCTTGTCATCGGCGACGGTGGTGCGCGGGACGATCTCGATGAAGGACAGGCGCAACGGGAGGATCGGGTCGGGGGTCGCCGTGCGGACCTCGACGGTGTTCGGGTCGACCACGGTCACCTCACGGGTGCTGTCGTCGAAGACGTAGCCGTTGACGTCGCAGCCGATCGCCCCGTTGAACGTGCGGCGGATGGAGAATGCGGCATCCTCGGCGTCGAACGGTTGCCCGTTGCTGAATCGGATGCCCGACGCTGTGGTGAAGCGCCAGACATTCGGTTCCACCTGGGTCCACTCGGTCGCGAGACTCGGCTCGAGCGCACCGCTGTTCGGGTCTCGTTCGATCAGCGGCTCGGTGATGTTGGATCGGACGACGACGCCGGTCGCCGTGAGCGAGGCGTCGCAGGGCTCCAGGGTGGGCGGCTCCTGGGGCAGGACGATGCGCAGGGTGTCCGGGGAAGCGCTCTCGCCGGCGGTCGTGTTGGCGACGCTGCAGCCGGTGGCCGCGAGCACGGCCACCGCGGACAGGGCCAGCAGACACCCGGCGGGGCGCTTCCGGGATCGCAGGACTGCGATCTGCATGGGGACCTCCATTGAAAGAAAGACTGCGAGTGATCTCGCGGTGGGCTCGACCGCGTTTGTGACGGTAGACACACGCTATGAGCGTCGGATTGACGGCGTCAACAGCACAAAAGCCCAGGAAACGGCCGTTTCAGTGGGTTTTGGCCGCCCCCGGAAAGCGCCCGAGCCGACGTCCGGATCGCCAGAAAAGGCCGCTGACCTGACAGTTCTCCGCTCCGGCGTTCCGCCTTCCGAATCGACGGCGTCACATCTATACAGTTTCAGTATCGATCCATGTTATTTGCGTGTTGGACAGGTATCCGTGAGCGCTTCTAGCGTGGAACGCATCCACCGAAGGACCGGTCTGTGTCCTGCACTCCTGGAGGTCGATCATGACGAGCAGTTCAGCCGGCACCGCGACAGCACCGGAACCCGTTGCATCAGAGGAGTTTTCGCCTCAGATCGGTTCCGTGCTGCGTGTCGGACCCCTCAAGCCGTCGCTCGAGGAGCGCCTGGCCGACACGTACGGCGCCGAGCGATTGCCTGACGACGAGAGCCGGGCCTCTTTCCTCGACCGCAATGCCGACGCGGTGACCGCGGTAGTGACCTCAGGCCGGACCGGGGTCGACGCCGACCTGATGGCCGCACTGCCCAACCTCGGCGCCATCGTCCACTTCGGCGTCGGCTACGACACCACCGACGTCGCGCGGGCCACCGAACTCGGTATCGGCGTCAGCAACACCCCGGACGTCCTCACCGACTGCGTCGCCGACACCGCGGTCGGGCTGCTACTTGACACGATGCGCGGACTCTCGGCCGCCGATCGTTTCGTCCGCGCCGGGCGCTGGCCCCTGGAGGGCAACGTTCCGCTCACCCGGAAGGTCTCCGGCACCGACGTCGGCATCCTCGGACTCGGCCGCATCGGCTCCGCCATCGCTCACCGTCTCGATGCCTTCGGCTGCCGCATCGCCTATCACAATCGCCACCGCATGGCCGACTCCCCGTACCGCTACGCGGCCTCACCGGCCGAGCTCGCCGCGCAGGTAGACGTGCTGATCGTGGCCGCCGCCGGTGGCGCGAACACACGTCATCTCGTCGACCGGGACGTCCTCGAGGCGCTGGGCCCCGACGGTTTCCTGATCAACGTGGCCCGCGGCAGCGTCGTCGACGAGACCGCGCTCGTCGACCTGCTGCAGCACGGACGACTGGCGGGCGCCGGCCTGGACGTGTTCGCGCACGAGCCGGAGGTGCCCGAAGCGTTGCTCTCCATGGACAACGTCGTGCTGCTCCCCCATCTCGCGAGCGGCACCGTCGAGACACGCGCCGCCATGGAAGAACTCACCCTTGCCAACCTCGACTCGTTCCTGCGGACCGGCGACCTGTCGACCCCGGTTGTCGCACCGAATCCCGCACTGCGAAAGGACATCTGATGTCTGTCGTGCTCAGCTATCTTCCGACACCCGAAGGTCGCGGCGCCCTTCCGTTCGGCTTCGCCGAGGCTCGCATGCGCGGTACCGACGTCGTGGTCGTGGCGGATGGCGACAACGCCTCGTCGCCGGAGTTCCTGGTCGACCTCGAGAACGCGCGTGACCTGGCCCAGGCCGGCGAGGTGGATTACCGTGTCGCCGAGAACGATCCCGGTCTGTCGCATGCCGATCAGCTCATCGACGCGTCGTACGACGACGCGGCCGAACTCCTGGTGATCGGCCAGCGCAGGCGTTCGCCGGTCGGCAAACTGCTGACCGGCAGTGTGGTCCAGCGCGTCCTGCTCGACGCGCAGTGTCCGGTGGTCGCGGTCAAGCCACCCGTACGCGCCGCAGTCTGACCGGGTTCTCCCCCGCGCCTACTGCTGGTCGAGCAGCGTCGAACGAGGGAAGCGAATCCGCCGCGTCCGTCGAGGCCGCCGTCAGATCCACTCTCGTTCGGGGAGAACGTCTCTCATCAACCGGGCGAGAGCCGGGTTGGAGTTGTCGGCCCGCCACGCGATGTTCATCTGTACCGGACGATCGCGGATCGCGGTCACCTCTTTGAACACCACCCCATCGGGGTGCATGGTCATCGCCGATTCGGGCACCAGGGCCATCCCCAGCCCGGAATGCACCAATACGAGCATCGTGTGCACCTGGGTGACGTATTGGACATAGCGGGGTGAGGCCCCCACCGCCGTGAAGGTGCTGATCAACAGCTCGTTGAAGTACCGCGCGTCCGTGGGCGAGTACATGATGACCGCCTGACCGTCGAAGTCCTCGATCGCCAGGTGCTCGACATCGGCGAACTCGTGGTCGGCGGGGAGCGCGGCGACCAGCCGTTCATGGTGCAGCGGACGAGAATTCACACCCGGTCGAGAGATCGGCGGACGGACGATGCCGAGGTCGAGATCCCCGCGGACCAGGGCCTCGACCTGCGCGACGGTCACCATCTCGCGCAGCACCAACCGCACATCCGGCAGCTTCTCGCGCGCGGTCTGCATGAGCCGGGGCAACACCGCCCGTGCCGAGGCCCCGGTGAACCCGATGTTCACGGTCCCCAGATCGCCGGCCGGCACCCGTCGGACGGTCAGGGCCGCACCCTCGGCGAGCGCGACGATCCGCCGCGCGTCGGGCAGGAAGGCCGCGCCGGCCGCGGTGAGCGACACGGCCCGGCTGCTGCGTTCGATCAACTGGACGCCGAGTTCGTGCTCCAGCTGTTGGATCTGCCTGCTGAGCGGGGGCTGCGTCATGTGCAACCGCTCGGCCGCCCGGCCGAAATGCAGCTCCTCGGCGACCGCGATGAAGCAGGACAGGCGCGACAGAGAGAACATCGATCCACTTTCGGCATCGTCAGCCCGCAATCTGCGGGCCGGTGTGGATGACGCTAGCCTACCGCGGCGACGCTCGTGGGCGCGTTCACCACCGCGGGCTGGAGTTCACGCAACCACCGCGGCGACGCTCGTGGGCGCGTTCACCACCGCGGGCTGGAGTTCACGCAACCACCGCGGCGACGCTCGTGGGCGCGTTCACCACCGCGGGCTCGAGTTGACGAAGCCCGGATCGATGGACTGCATGTAACCGGTGTCGTCCCGATCCCGGATCCCGCAGTCGAGGTACTGCTGGTGCAGCGCCTCCAGCGACTCCTCGTCGAGTTCGACACCCAGCCCCGGACCGGTCGGGACGGGCACCGCGCCGTCGACGATGCGGAGGGCACCCGGTTTGACCACGTCCTCGGTCTTCCACGGCCAGTGGGTGTCACAGGCGTAGGTGAGGTTGGGCGTCGCAGACGCGAGATGCACCATCGCGGCCAGGCTGATGCCCAGGTGCGAGTTCGAGTGCATCGACAGACCGAGTCCGAAGGTCTCGCAGATACCGCCGAGGAGGCGTGACCGCTGTAGACCGCCCCAGTAGTGATGGTCGGACAGCACGACGGACACCGACCTCTTGCGCACCGCGGGTTCGAGGTGATCGAAGGCGGCGACGCACATGTTGGTCGCGAGCGGCATGGTCGCCTGCTCGGCGACCCGGGCCATCCCCTCGAGTCCGGGAGTCGGATCCTCCAGATACTCGACGATGCCGGCCAGCTCGGCCGCGACGCGCAACGAGGTCTCCACGGTCCACGCCGCATTGGGGTCCAGGCGCAGGGGCACACCGGGGAACTCGGCGTGCAGCGCCTTGATCGCGGCGATCTCCTCGTCGGGGTCGAACACCCCGCCCTTGAGTTTGATCGCGGTGAACCCGTAGCGGTCGATCATCCGGTGCGCCTGCCGGATCAGGCCGCTCGGGTCGATCGCCTCGCCCCATTCGTCCGGGAGACCGTTGGTCCCGGCGGCACCGGGATGCGCCGCCCACTTGTAGAACAGATACGCGCTGAACGGCACCTGGTCCCGGACACGCCCACCCAGCAAGTCGCTCACCGGACGTCCGAGGGTCTTGCCCTGGATGTCCAGACAGGCGACCTCGAACGGCGAGAAGACACGGTCGGTGGTGCTGGCCGTGGTGATCATCCCGGCCACCCCGTCGCCACCGGTGACCGCCAGCGTCGAGATCCGGGCGTCGATCGCGTCCCGGAGACGGTGCAGCGCGAAGGCGTCGAGGCCGGTGATCGCGTCGGCAGCGGCCTCCATCCGGGTGAGATGTGCGGTGTCCGCGTATGTCTCGCCGAGTCCGCGCACGCCGCCCGCCGTCTCGATCACGATGATCGCCCGGAGTGCGTAGGGCTGGTGGACACCCACCGTGTTGAGCAACGGCGGGTCGACGAAGGCGACCGGGGTGACGGTCACCTTCGTGATCGTGGTGTCGGTCCGCGGACCGGTGAGGGGGCTCAGCGCGACCGCCGCCGCGTCGATCGTGTTCGTCGACATGGCTTCCTAGACCGCGGCCGGGGTGGCGAGAGCGGTCGCCAGCACCGCCCGGCCGGCGGCGGTGATCCGCTCGAGCTCGGCCTTGTGCTCGGGAGTCGGCTGGACCAGCGGCGCACGGACGGGACCCGCCTCGATACCTTCCATCGTCACGCCGTGCTTCACGAGTGCGACGGCGTACCCGGGGACGGTGTTGCGCAGCCGGACCAGGGGGTGGAAGAACTCGCGCAGCAACGCCTCGGTCAACTCGACGTCGCCGGTCTCCAGCGAGTTGTAGAAGGCCAGGGCGAGCTCCGGCGCGAAGGCAAACGTCGCCGACGAGTACAGGGTGACCCCGATCGCGCGGTAGGCCTGCTGCGTGATCTCGGCGGTGGGCAAGCCGTTGAAGAACAGGAACTCCTTCGTGTCGCCCAACGCCTCCTTGACCGCGATCACGATGCGCGACACATTGTCGAGATCACCCGTGCCGTCCTTGAACCCGATGACCGTGGGCAGCTGGGCGACCTCGATCGCCGACGCCTCGTCGAACACGGCGTTGCCGCGGTTGTAGACGATCAGCGGCAGATCGGTGGCCGCGGCGACAGCTCGCGTGTACTCCGCGAGGCCGGCGGGCGGCATCGTCACCAGGTACGGCGGAAGCAGCAGGATGCCGTCGGCGCCATTGACTTTCGCACTCACCGCGAACTCCTTGGCCTGGACGAGCGAGCCGCCGGCGCCGGCGAACACCGGGACGCGCCCGGCGACGGTCTCGACCGCGCACCGGACGATCCGGCCGAACTCCTCGAGACCGAGCGCGTGGAACTCGCCGGTGCCGCAGGCGACGAACACGCCCCCGGGGCCGGCCGCCACTCCGCGGTCGATGTGTTCGGCGAGGCGGCGGTAGTCCACCTCACCACTGCTGTCGAAGGGTGTGACGGGAAAGAACAGGACGCCGTTGAGCATTGGGACTCCTTGGATGGGTGTGGTTCAGTCGCGGATGAGTTCGCCGTCGACACGGCGCCAGATGTGTTCGGGGTTGCCGTCGGCGATCGGCCGCGGCAGCAGTGACGCCGGCACGTCCTGATAGGCCACCGGTCGCAGGAATCGCTCGATGGCGAGCGATCCGACGCTGGTGGTTCGGCTGTCGGAGGTGGATGGATACGGTCCGCCGTGCACCATCGCGTGTCCGACCTCGACACCGGTCGGCCATCCGTTGAACAGGATCCGGCCGGCCTTGAGTTCCAGCGCCTCGAGCAGGTCGCGGGCATCCTCGTGGTCGGAGTCCGCGGCGTGGACGGTCGCGGTGAGCTGACCTTCGAGCTCCGCGGCCACCTCCCGCACCTGCTGCAGGTCTCGACAGCGCACGACGAGGCTCGACGACCCGAAGATCTCCTGCTGCAACGTCGTCGACGCGAGGAAGGTCTCGGCGTCGGTGCCGAAGAGCGCGGCCCGACAGGTGTTCGGCCCGGTCGACTCCTCGGACCGGGCGAGAACGTCTGCGGCGGAGACGAACTCGTCAACTCCGGACGCATAGCTCGCGGCGATGCCCGGGGTCAGCATCGGCGTCGGCGTCGACGACGAGATCGCTTCGGCGGCCCCGGCGACGAAGGCGTCGAGGCCGGGGCCGTCCACGGCGATCACGAGACCGGGGTTGGTGCAGAACTGTCCCGATCCCATCGTCAGCGAGGCCACGAACGCACGGCCCAGGCCCGCCGCGTCGTCGCGCAATGCACCGTCGAGCGGGAAGACGGGGTTGATCGAACTCATCTCCGCATACACCGGGATTGGTTCGGGACGCGAGGCGGCAGCGGCGACGAGAGCTGTTCCGCCCGAACGTGACCCGGTGAATCCCACCGCCTTGATGTGCGGGTCGGTGACGAGTGCGATACCGAGTTCACGGCCGGTGCCGTACAGCAGCGAGAACGTGCCCGCGGGCATACCGGTGGCGGCAACCGCATCGGCGATCAACCGTCCGACCAGTTCCGAGGTACCGGGGTGGGCATCGTGCGCCTTGACCACGACCGGACATCCGGCCGCGAGCGCCGACGCGGTGTCGCCGCCGGCGACCGAGAACGCCAGCGGGAAGTTGCTGGCGCCGAACACCGCCACGGGACCGAGCGGGATCTTGCGCTGCCGGATGTCCGCACGCGGCAGCGGCGTCCGGTCCGGTCGCGCGGGATCGATGCGCGCTCCGTGCCAGCTGCCCTCGCGCAGCACCGAGGCGAAGAGGCGAAGCTGACCGGACGTGCGGCCGACCTCACCGGTGATCCGGGCGGCCGGGAGCCCGGTCTCGGCGACAGCACGCTCCACGAGGACGTCCGTTGCGGCGTCCAGATTGTCGGCGATCGTCGAGAGGAACTGCGCACGATGCTCGGAGGCGGTCGCGCGATAGGGACCGAAGGCGGCCGCGGCGGCGGCGGTGGCACGAGCGACGTCTGCTTCGTCGCCGTGTGCGTACGCGGGCAACAGGCGCCCACCGGTGGTCGGGTCGATGCCGTGTACGGCACTCCCCGAACCGGTCACCCGCTCACCGGCGATGATGAGCTGACCGGTCAGGTCGTGCGTGGTCAGCGGTGCGGGTCGGTGCGCAATGGTCATCGTGGTCCCATCCCTTGTGAGTTGGCGTCTGCCGAGATCGCCGCGCCGTGGTCACGCCCCGAGCGATGTCGTCTGCTCTCGATCGGCGGCCGCGGTCGGCGTCGGCCTCGCCCTGAGTTCGGCCTTGTCACGACCGTAGGTCCGGCCATTCATTCATGTCCAAGTCAATTACTGACGCCATCAATGCGGGTGGTGCATCGATCCAGGTGAGTGATTCACGAGGGGACGAGACGATGCGCATCTTCGGTGTCATCCGGCCGGCCCACGCCGGGGCTCAAGCCCGCCCTGCGACGACGGGCAATGAGACAATCACAGCGCCGAACCCGACATAACGCACATGCGCCGAGCCACGGCGGATGTGCCGATCGTCGGACCGGGCACACCACCCACTCGACGAAAGCGGAATCCAGAACCGATGAAGCGCATTCGCCTCCTCGCCATCATGGCCCTGGCCATCTCGGCACTGACCATCTCCTTCGGCACCGCCAACGGCGCCCCCGCGCCTGCCGCGCCGTCCCACCACTCGAGCGCCTCCGCCGACGGAACCTCCATCATTTCCCAGCTGCGCAACGCGACGTTCGTCGCGGGCGAGCAGGAACTCCGGGTCGTCGACGCCCGCGGACAGACCATCGAACGGATCGGACTCGTGCTGCCGTTCGACGGGGCCGCGGTCCCGATGCGCGCGCAGGTCTCCGCCGATCGCACCCAGGCGACGTTCACGCCGATCCTCTCCCCCGAGGCGCGTGCGGCCATCGCGGCCGGCGTCCACCCGGCATCCGCCAAGAAGGACCGGGCCTACCAGCAGATGATCTGGCACATCACCAACGGCTGGAATCGCGGCGGCAACGTCACCACCGCGATCGGCGCGCTCGCCGGACTCGTCATCGGCTGCATCGTCATCGTCGGCTGCGTCTGGGGCGCGGGCGTCGGCGCTGCCATCGGCGCGGTCATCGGCATCAACAACGGCGACCCGCGTGCGGGACAGTCGATCCTGAACTGGATCAACACCCCGTAGCAGCACCGAAGCCCGACACGCGTGGGCATCGACACGAATCCCCGACCCTGATCTCCAGGGTCGGGGATTTCTGTTGTGACCCGGCCCCGCCGGCAGCGATCCGCGCACAGTCAACGCATATCAACGCACAGTCGACGGAAGCCGCGAAAGCCGCGACTCCGGAACCCTCCCGGCGCTCGCTTTACAAATTGCCCCGATTGTCTAGACAACGGACATTGCCTCGGTTAATGTCCAGTGCTGTACATCACAGCCCCGTCCAGACAGGAGTGCGCATGAGTACCGCACCGACCCCGCCCGCCGCGGACGACTCGCCCGTCGAGTGGAAAGACCGGAAGCGCCATCTGTGGCTTCTCGGCCTGATCCCACCAACATCGGTCTTTCTCGCGATGCTTCTCGTCGCCGGGTTCAATGCCATCGGCCACGGCCTCGATGTCGTGTCACCGGTGTGGTGGTGGATCGGGCCGATACTGGTCTACGTCCTGCTCCCCATCCTCGACGTGTTCTTCGGGCCCGACGGTTCGAACCCGCCCGAGGAGCTGATGGAGCAGCTGGAGAACGACAAGTACTACCGCTACTGCACCTACATCTACATCCCGTTCCAGATCGCGAGCCTCGTGATGGCCTGCTACCTGTGGACGGCCGACGACCTCGGCTGGCTCGGCATCGACGGCGGATTGGGCCTGGCGTCGAAGATCGGGTTGGCCCTGTCGATCGGCGCGATGGGCGGGATCGGGATCAACACCGCCCACGAACTGGGCCACAAGAAGGACGACCTCGAGCGCTGGCTGTCGAAGATCACGCTCGCCCAGACCTTTTACGGTCACTTCTTCATCGAGCACAACCGCGGCCACCACGTGCGGGTCGCGACGCCCGAGGACCCGGCCAGCTCGCGGTTCGGAGAATCGTTCTGGCGCTTCCTTCCCCGCAGCGTCTGGGGAAGTCTGAAGTCCTCGGTCGAACTCGAACGCAAGCGACTCGAGCGTGCGGACAAGCCGTTCTGGCACCCGAGCAACGACGTCCTCAACGCCTGGGCGATGTCGATCGTGTTGTGGGGTGCGCTCACGGCGATCTTCGGCTGGGAGATCCTGCCGTTCCTGGTGATCCAGTCCGTGTACGGCTTCTCGCTGCTGGAGACCGTGAACTATCTCGAGCACTACGGTCTGCTCCGCCAGAAGACCACGACCGGTCGCTACGAACGATGCACTCCGGAGCACAGCTGGAATTCCGATCACATCTGCACGAACATCTTCCTGTACCACCTCCAGCGGCACAGCGATCATCACGCGAATCCCACCCGGCGGTACCAGACCCTGCGCAGCTTCGACGGTGCCCCGAACCTGCCGAGCGGGTACGCGAGCATGATCACGCTCGCCTACTTCCCCCCGGTCTGGCGGCGCGTGATGGATCGGCGGGTGCTCGACCATTACGACGGTGACGTCGAACGCGTCAACATCGCACCGCACCGCCGCGAACGCGTCCTCGCCGAGCACGGGGTGTCGCCGCGATGAGCACATTCCGTTGTCCGGTCTGCGATTACGTCTACGACGAGGCCGCCGGCGCGCCCCGTGAGGGCTTCCCGCCCGGCACCGCGTGGGCCACCATCCCCGACGACTGGCCCTGCCCCGACTGCGGGGTTCGCGAGAAGATCGACTTCGAAGGAGTGGCAGTACGATGAATTTCAAGCTTTTCCGTTGCGAGGTATGCGGTTTCGAGTACGACGAGGAACTCGGCTGGCCGGAGGACGGCATCGAACCCGGCACACGCTGGGCCGACATCCCCGACGACTGGAGCTGCCCGGACTGCGGGGCGGCGAAGACCGACTTCGAGATGGTCGAAGTGGCGCGTCCATGAGCGCCGTTCGCGTCGGTGACTCCGGGAGAGACGTGTCGGTGGTGATCGTCGGCACCGGTGTCGCCGGCATCACCGCCGCGGAGACACTGCGTGGCAACGGTTTCGACGGGACGATCACCGTCTTCGGGGAGGAGCCACATCTCCCCTATCGTCGAACGGCGTTGAGCAAGAACCTCGTCGTCGGCGACCTGTCGGACGCCAAGATCACGCTTCGTCCGCCCGGGTACTGGTCGGAGCGGGGCATCGACATCGTGACCTCGACGCGAGTCGTCGACGTCGACACCTCGTCCCGCCTGGTCCGCCTCGCCGACGCCACCGAGGCCGGTTATGACGCGCTGGTCCTGGCCACCGGCGGACGTGCCCGGCAATTGCCCGGCGGGTCGTCGTCCCCATCCTCGTTGCGCACCCGGCGCGACGCGGAGGGACTGCGGGAGGCGATCGCGGACGGACCGGTGGTCATCGTCGGCGGCGGACTGATCGGTCTGGAGATCGCCGCGGCCGTGGCGACCGCGGGTGAGGGATCGCAGGTGACCGTGGTCGAGCGCGGATCGTCGTTGCTGTCCCGGGTCGTCCCGGCGTCGGTGGCCGAGGCGGTGGCGACCCTGCACCGTGAACGCGGTGTCCGGATCCTCACCGGCGCGGAGCCCATCGCACTCGGCGCGCAGACGGTGACACTCGCCGACGGGCAGACGATGACGGGGACGGTGATCAGTGCCGTCGGAATGGAACCCGAGCTCGACTTGGCGCGCAGTGCCGGACTCTTCGTCGATTCGGCCGGTGTCGTCGTCGACGATGCGCTCCGCACGGGGGTGCCCGGTGTCTATGCGGCCGGAGATGTCGCGGCGCGTCCGCATCCGTTGACGGGGGCACCCATGCGTGCCGAGCAGTGGCTCACGGCGACCGAGCACGGCAGACTGGTCGCCATGACGATCGCCGCCGACCTCGGATCGGACGCCGACACCTCGGTTCCGGTGCCGCGAGTGCCACTGGCCTGGACGATGCAGTACTCCACGAACATCCAGGTCGTCGGGTGGCCGACCTCCGGGGACCGAGTCGACGTCGAACTCGTCGACTCCAGCTCGGTCGTCCGGACCTTCGCGGGTGATCGACTGGTCGGGGCGGTCTGTATCGGACGGGGTGCGTCCGGGCGCGCCCTGCGCGCCGAGATCGAGTCCTCGCTCCAGCCGGCCGGCGTCGGATGACGACACGCAACTTCGCCCAGGACAGCAGGGCCCTCCTCCGCAACTCCCTGCTCGACGGGCTACACGACCTGCTGCTGGACCGGGATTGGGCGGCGGTGCGCATGTCCGACGTCGCCGCCGCCACCGGAGTCAGTCGTCAGACCGTCTACAACGAGTTCGGGTCACGCTATGGCCTCGCCCAGGGCTACGCGGTCCGGTTGGCCGGTCGTTTCGCCGGCCACGTCGCGGACTCGCTGGCCGGTTCCGTCGACGACGTCACCGAAGCCCTGCACAAGGGTTTCGGTGAGTTCTTCGCCGGGGTCGCCACCGATCCGCTGATCGCGTCGCTGCTGTCCGGCGAGGCCAAACCCGATCTGATGAAGCTGATCACCACCGATGCCGCACCGATCATCACCACCGCGGCCGACCGGCTGGCCGATGCCTTCCGCCAGTCCACCTGGCTGACGATGGCGGAGTCCGACGTCGTGCGTATCTCACGCGCGATCACCAGGATGGCCCTGAGCTACATCGCCATGCCGCCGGAGGGCGATCGGGATGTCGCCGCCGACCTCGCCGCCATCATCGCCCCGGCCATCGAGGTGGCCCGCGAACGGGTCTGACGGTCAGCCGCGCAGGAGGCTCCGCGTGCCGCGCCGGATGACCGCGCGATAGATCCGGTCGATGGTGCCGACCCGTGCGTCCTCGGGGTCCACGAGTTCGTTTTCCGCGATGACCGATTCTTCGCCGTCGATCGTCTCGCGATCGAAGGCCTCGAGTGTCCGGCCGGGGCCGGTCAGCCCGTCGATCGCCCTCACGAGCGAATCCGCCTGAGCCACGGCCTCGTCGAATACCCGGTGCTCGACGCCCAGATGCTCGGATAGCAAGCGCGTACGCATGGACAGGATCGTCGACCGCAGGGTCCGGTCCGCCGGATCACGCGGATCGGCTTCGATCGCGACGTCACATTCACTGTCGAATCCCAACGACCGGTTGTTGAGGTTCGACGACCCGATGCGCAGGAGGACGTCGTCGACGATCAGCACCTTGGCGTGCACGTAGATCGGGTCGCCGTCGGCGGTGACCGGATAGTAGGCGCGGAATCGGTCGTACTTGTCGGCGCGCCACAGCAGTTGCAGGAGTTTGTGCCGCGCACCATCCATCGCGAGTCGCTCGACCGGGCTGTCCGCATGCCGAGGCAGCACCACGACGATCTCGGGACCGTCGGGCTCGGCGAGGCGTTCGGCCAGCGCATCCGCGACCTCCCGGGCCGCCAGGTACTGACTCTCCACGTAGATGGTCCGTTGCGCCGCAGCGAAGGCCGCGCGATAGAGGCGACGGATCTCCTCGACCTGGGGCCGGGCGTCGTACTGCGGAATCGTCCGCGCCACCGCAACGTCGCAGTCGGTGAACGTGACGTCGAGATCCGCCGGCCAGATGTCGGGGCCGTCCGTGTCGACCAGGGGCTTGAGACACTCGCCGGTGGCTGCTTCCCAGCGGTCGAGGGCGACGGACGCGACCACACGCGCGGCGTCGCCGTCGAGCGCAACGGTGACGTCGTGCCACGGCCCATGCGGCCGGCCGTCGGGATCTCGACGAAAGTCGTTCTGCGACAGATGCTCCGAGGTATCCCAGCGGTCCACGGTCATGTCGATGCCGCCACAGAAGGCGAACTGGTCGTCGATCACCGCGATCTTCTGGTGGTGGGCGGCCGAGACCGGGTGCGCGGCGTCGATCCGATAGTGCAGACGGCGACCGGTGAGCAGATCCTGGACGAACGGCGGTGCGACCCCGCGCAGGATGCCGGTGAATGCTCCGGTGCTCCAGCGCAGGACGTGGATCTCCAGCTCCGGACGGGTGTCGATCAGCCACCGTAGGAAGTCGCCGAGCACATCGGGGACCTCATCGTCGGTGGTCGTCGGGTCGAGTCTGATGCGGGTGTCCACATCCCACCCGATGAGCACGATTCGTCGCCGTGCCTGCAACAACGACGACTTCGCATGCAGAAAGTAGTCCGCCGCATCGACGATGCAGGCCACGCGGTCCGCGGTCGCGATCTCGCGGCACGTGTCCCCGGCACGCAGGATCGGCTCGTGAGCTGACTCGTCCACCGCGTTCACTCCTCGCATCGCCTCGGGCCCCGACCGGCGTCCATTGTGCCAAGGCACCGTGGCGCCCGCGCGGGCGAGGCGGGTCGCCGCCGGGCTGCGCGCCGGATGCCTACACTCGTCGAGGTGACCGCCGACCCGACTGCCGATCGACCAGAGGACGCTGCCGAGCACGCGCGCCCGACGCGTCGGGGCGGCCGGCGCATGGCGATCGCGGCGGCGCTGGTCGTGGTCGTTCTCGCCGGCGTCGGCCTCGTCGCCTGGCGGACCGTGCCCGAGCGGTGGTTGCCCTGGGACACCGCCGAGTTCCCCGAGGTCGACGCATCCGAGCTCACGCCGGGGCAGGTGCGGGTCGTCGAAGCGGTGCGGCGCGAACACGCCGCGCAGCGCCCGGGGACGTTCTTCTCCGAGGGCGCCGACGAGCCGTGGTGCGCGAACTTCGTCAGCTGGATCATGCGGGCGGCGGGCAGTCCGCTGGCCAACCCGCATTCCGGCCACTGGCGCATCCCCGGCGTGTACACGCTCCAGGAGTACTACGAGGCCGAGAACCGGTTCGAGGCCGTCGGCGACCACGCACCCCGGGTCGGGGACGTCGTGCTCTACGACCGGTCGTCGGGATTCGGTCAGCACACCAACATCGTCGTGGCGGTCGACGGTGAGACCGCCGTCACGGTGGGCGGCAACGAGATGGGGCGCATCCGGATTCACTCGCTGGACTGGCGGTCCGACGGTGGTGTCGTCGGTTTCGGTCGTGGCCTCCCCGGATGACGGCGATGGACTTCACCGGTTTCCCCGAGGCCGCACTCGACTTCTACGACGACCTGGAGATCGACAACTCCAAGGTGTTCTGGGAGGACCACAAGGACGTCTACCGCTCGGCGGTCGCCGAGCCCATGAGGGCCCTGACCGACGCGTTGGCCGACGAGTTCGGTCCGGCCAAGATCTTCCGGCCACATCGCGATGTCCGGTTTTCGAAGGACAAGACGCCGTTCAAGACCCATCAGGGCGCGTTCGTCGCCGTGGCCCCGGCCACCGGGTACTACGTCCAGATCGGCGCTCCGGGTGTCCGGGTCGGCGCCGGCTTCTACGAGGCGTCGCCGGCCCGGCTCGCCGAGCTGCGGAAGTCCATCGACCACGACCGCAGCGGACCGGAGCTCGAGAGAATTCTCCGGCGGCTCACGAAGGACGGCTGGGAGATCGCCGGGGACCGGCTCAAGACCGCGCCACGTGGATACGACGTCTCCCATCCGCGGATCGAACTGCTCCGCCACCGGTCGTTGTCGGTCGGCCGGGACTACGGATTCGACGAGATCATCCACTCGCCGGAACTCGTGGATCGCATACGCCATGACTGGCGGGTGACGGTCCCCTTCGTCGAGTGGACAGCGGTCCGCATGAACAGCTGACGCCGGACCGCTCGGGCGGTTCGTGCTGGTCCACCCGGACCAATTCACGACGAGTTCTCCGGTTTGGCGCGCGCATGCGGATGCGGCGGGGTGATACTTGCGCCGACCGCGTCCGAGATCACACCCAGCGTCTCGGACGATCACGAGTACCGGGGCGGACGGCCGATGACGACCCTTTCCGACGGCATCGCCGCCGAGCTCGACGCCGCGCTGGCGGGGCGCGTGCATCGACCCGGGTCCGCCGGATATCGAGAGTCACTGTCGCGCATCTTCTTTCCCGACGCGTCCCGACGCACTCCGCCATGTGTGGTGCACCCCCGGGACACCTCGGACGTGGCCACGGCCATGCGGATCGTCTCGGCCGGCGGTGGTCGCGTCACCGCCCGTGGGGGCGGACTCAGCTCCACCTGCGTCGACGACTCCGCCGTGCTGATGGACCTGTCGGTTCATCTCACCCGGATCGACGCCCACGACGACCGCGTCCGGGTCCAGGGCGGCGCCACCGTCGGCGCGGTGCTCGAGGCACTGACCGGGTCCGGGCGGGTCATCCCGGTGGGCATCGTCGGTCTGGCCGGGTTCGGCCTCGCCACGCGCGGCGGCGTCGGATACCTCACGCGGAGCGCCGGACTCACCGTCGACCATCTCGTCGAGGTCGAACTCGTCCGGCCCGACGGCGAGGTGGTCCGGCTCGACGCGGACAGCACGGGCACCGAGGCCGACCTGTGGCGGGCGGTGCGCGGATGTGCCCCGAGCTTCGGCGTGGTCACCGCGGCGGAACTGCGCACGGTGGCGCAGGGCCTGGTGCACATCGACCGTGCGGTGGTCGAACTCGATGCGCTGGCCGACTACTTCGCGGTCGCGCCCACACTCCCCCGACACTCGACGATGGGCGCGGTCCTCGGGTACGGCACCGATGACGACGAGCCCGCGCTTCTGGTCTACACCGCGTGCCGTGGTTCCCGGGCGACCGACCTCGCCGAGGCACGCGAAGCCACCGACGCCGTCGTGGCCGGTTCCGCCCGTCCGCCCCGCTTCCGGTCGCAGACCACGGGTCGCTATCTGAGCGGGTTGCCCGAATTCGCGCACCCCGGTCCGGGCGGCACCGACCCGCCGCCCATCCGGGCAGCCGACCCTGACACGTCGTCGGAACGCGGGCATTTCTTCGGGAAGTCGGTGTTCGTCGGTCCGACGCTCGGGGACGACGTCGCCGACGGATTGCGGAACGCGATCACCGCCGCCCCGACCCGGGCGTGCCGTATCGATTTCCAGCACACCGGCGGCGCCCTCGCCGACGTCGACGACGCGAGCACCGCCTTCTGGGGCCGTGGCGCGGAGTGGAACGTCCCGCTGAACGCCATCTGGTCCGACGACGCCGCCACCGATCGGTGTGAGGCCTGGGCCCGCGCCGCCCTCGACGTGCTGGCCGCGGACACCATCGGCGTCTACAGCGTCGAACTCCGTCCCGGATTCGCCGAGACCGAGCGGGAGACCGAAGCGGCATTCGGCGGCAATCTCGCGCGACTTCGACGACTGCGGGACCACATCGACCCCGGTCGGGCACTGGGGGTTCTGCCGCTCCGATCGCCCACCCGCCCGAGACCACGCCGGAGGACCCATGACCAACGAGATCTCCCGCCCCGAGACGGGGCGGAAGTCCGGAGCCCCCGAGGGCGCCGCGACCCTCATCATCGGCCAACGCGTCCATCCGGGTATGGACGATCGCTACCGGGAGTGGTTCGGGAAGATCGAGACCGCGGCGGCCCGGTTTCCCGGCTTCGTCGGCTCGAAGCTGCGGGCGCCGGATCCCAGCCAACCGGACTGGACGGCGATCTACGGATTCGACTCGGTCGGCCACCTCCAGGACTGGCTCAACAGCGCCGCCCGGCTCGACCTCGTCGACGAGGGCAAACCGCTCTTCGACGGTCCGGCCACCGCCCAGGTCCTGGCGCCGGGCACCGCCGAGCCGGAGACCCTCGTCACCGTCGTGGTGTCGCACCGGGTCGCCGAGTCCAAGGTCGACGACTTCCTGGCGTGGCAGCGACAGGTCGACGCCGCCGAGCACCGTTTCCCCGGCTTCCGCGGCACGGAATTGTTCCGGCCGGTCCCCGGCGTCCAGGAGGACTGGACGATCTCGTACCGCTTCGACACCGCCGAGCACCTCGACGCCTGGCTGACATCCGGTGAGCGTGCCCAACTCCTCGCCGAGGCCGAGGACTTCGGCGACTTCACCCTTCGCCGGATCGACCACTCCTTCGGCAACTGGTTCTCCCACGGCGGGGATGACGCGCCACCTCCGTCGAATGTCAAGACCTCCGTGGCGGTCTGGGTCGGCCTCTACCCCACGGTGGTGTTCCTCACCCTGATGACGGCGCCGCTGGGAATGCCGTTATGGCTGGGCATGCTGATCGGAAACCTGTTGTCCAGCTTCGCGATGAGTTATCTCACGATGCCGTACTACGTGAACCGGGTGCTCGGCTGGTGGCTGCAACCGAAGTCGACAGCGCCTCAACCCCGGACCAACCTCCGGGGCGCGCTGCTCATCATCGCGCTGAACGCGGCCTGGGTCGCGATCTTCTACCTGATCACGGTCCAGTTCTGGACACTCCCGTGAGTGCGTCGCCGTGACAACCGGTGTCGCCGGGCCTCGCCCCGGTCGGATCGTGGGCATCCTCCTGTGCGTTGTCCCGCTCAGCCAGATCCCCCTCGACATCTACACGCCGGCGATGCCCGACATGATGACCGACCTGTCCTCCACCTCGACGGCCGTCCAGGCCACCGTCACCGCCTACATGGTCGGTCTCGCAGTGGGTTTCGTACCCGTCGGGGTGCTGGCCGACGCGTGGGGGCGGAAGCGGGTTCTGACAGCCTGCATGGGCGTGACGATTGTCGCCAGCCTCGCCTGTGCGGCGGCGACGACAGTGCCGATGCTGCTCGGTGCCCGCTTCGTCCAAGGACTGGGCGCATGCGCGTGCATGGTCCTGAGTTACGCCGTTGCCGCCGACTGTTTCCGCGGCAGGAAACTGACCTCGGTCGCCGGATTGCTGGGTGCCGCCTGGGGTCTCGCACCGGTCATCGCGCCGGCCGTCGGCGGTGTGCTGGCCCAGTTCCTGATCTGGCGGCTCATCTTCGTCCTGATCGCGGCGATGACCCTCCTGGTCGGCATCGTGGTCGTGATGGCCCTGCCCGAGACGCTCGCCCCGGGCGACCGTGTCCCCGTCGATGTGCGCGCCACGTCCCGGACCTCCGTCTCGATCATCACCCACCCCGTCTTCGCCTGCTTCGTCGTCGTTTTCGGGTTGATGGCGGCGGCTCAACTCGCCTTCGGCGTCGCGGGCCCGTTCCTCTATCAGTCCGAGCTCGGATTCACGCCGGCCGCATACGGTCTGATCGCCCTGTGTGTGGGCGCGGCGAATCTCGTCGGCGAACTGGCGTGCAGCTACTTCGCCACCAAGACGTCGACGCGTCGGCTCGCGTACGGCGCCTTCGTCCTGTTCGGCGCCGGCACCGCGGTGATCCTGACATCGGCACTCACCGTCGGTTCCGATGCGTGGGCCCTGACGATCGGTGCCGCGCTCGCCCTGGCCGGATGCGGCATACTGTGCCCGCAGATGTACGGCCTCGCTCTGGGACTGTTCACCAGGAACCTGGGGCTGGTCGGCGGGATCGCCACCGCCGCCTCGTATCTGATCGTCTCGGCGGCGTTGACCCTCGTGGGCGTCCTCCCCGAGACCTCTCCCGCTCCGCTGGGCTGGTTGTACGCCGGCTGCGGACTGGCCGGGGTCCTCCTCCTCGGGTGGGCGACGTCGGCCCGACACCGAACCGAACACCCGACCATCCCTCAGACGCCGAGACTCACCGACCCACAACGCCTCTGACCTCCCGAACGCAACGACCGCACCACATCAACCGAGGAGCACCGATGACCGACACCGTCCACTACGGGCACATCTTCCATCTGGCCGGCAGTCCGGCCGTCACCGAGGCGGTCGACGCACTCGTCTCGATACCCGACGGGGCGCTGGTCGTCGGCGACGACGGCACGGTCAAGTTCGCCGGCGAGAAAGCCGATGTCCCGGACGAATTCGCATCGGCGGAGTCCCACGACCACCCCGGCGGGTACCTCATCCCGGGTTTCGTCGACACCCACATCCACTTCCCGCAGACCTACGCCGGCGACTCCTACGGCGGCGGGCAGCTGCTCGAATGGCTCAATCTCTGCATCTTCCCGTCCGAATCCAAGTTCGCCGACCCCGAATTCGCCCAGGCCGCCGCGGTCGAGTTCACCAGGCGTCGGGTCGCCGCGGGGACGACCGCCATGATGGTGTTCGGTTCCGCCTTCCCCCACGCCCAGGACTCCCTGTTCACCGAGACCCAGAAGGCCGGACTGCGTATCGTGGCCGGCCGCGGAATCCAGACCGTCGGTGGTGACACCGCCAAGCCGCTGCTGACCTCGGAGGAAGAGGCGATCCGCCTCACCAGGGCCGAGATCGACAAGTGGCACGCCGCCGACACCGGCGACCACCGCACCGCGTTGCTGCACGTCGCGATCGTGCCGCGGTTCTCCCTGTCGGTGACCACCGAGACGCTGAAGAACCTCGGCGACCTGTACGACGAATACCGGGACCGAGGCGTCTACGTCCACAGCCACCTCAACGAGAACAACCGACCCGGAACCGGGGAGGTCGACACCACCAAGGAGGTCTACCAGGTCGACTCCTACCTCGACACCTACGACGGCAAGTTCCTGCCCGGCTCGCAGGTCGGCGGCAAGAGCCTGCTCGGTCCACGGACCATCCTCGCGCACTGCGTGCACTGCCAGGATGCGGAGCTGGCGCGCATGGCCGAGACCGGCACCTCGATCTCGCACTGTCCGGTGTCCCAGTTGTTCCTCGGGTCGGGCACGATGCCGTGGAAGCGCACGGTTGCGGCGGGTGTGAACATCTCCGCCGGAACCGATTTCGGCGGCGGCGACGAATGGCTGATCCCGCGCGTCCTCGGCGACGCGTTCAAGCAGCACATCACCGAACCCGGAGACGCCGGGGTGTCGATGCACCCGGCCGAGATGCTGTTCATCGGAACCGTCGGGGGCGCCCGCGCGCTCGACATGGAGGACCGCTTCGGCAACTTCGATCAGGGCAAGGAGGCCGATTTCCTCGTCATCGAACCCGTGGACGCCCTGAAGTCGACGCTGGACAACGCCGTCCGTTCCGACGACGCCGATCTCGCTCGCGACCAGACTCTGTTCGGCCTGTTGATGGGCCTCCGCGAATCATCCATCGCCGAGGTCTACGTCCAGGGGCGTCGGGTCACCGTCTGACCGGCCACCGGAACTCTCCCCGGCAGGAGACGACGATCGTCACCACACACGACGCCACCGACACCGCAGGCACCACCGCGATCATCGCGGTGTCGGTCTTCCACGCCGGCACCAGCGGCGATTTCGCGGAGTGGGCCGCGACGCTGGCCGCCTCGGCCACCGATTCCGCCGGCTGCCTGGGCGTCGCGATATCGGCGGTGACCGACGGACATTTCGATCCGGCGGTCGCGACCACGTTCGTCGACGAGGACGCCCTGGACCGGTGGCTCGCCGGTCCGGGACACCGGTCTGCGCTCGAGGCCGGACGAGCGCGCGGTTGGCTACCGGCGACGCCCGTCCTCGAGCTCGTCGACGGACAGTCGCCGCCGCCCGGAGTCGGCGCGTTCCGGCACGACATCGTCGCCGGCGCGGTCGGCGACTTCGTCGCGGCGCAACACGTGTTGACCGATGCGGCAAGCGGCTTCGGCGGCTACGAGGGCACCGCCCTGTTCGTCGACGACGAGCGCGAGACGTCGCTGTCGGTGTTGCGGTTTCGCACGGACCGTCAGCTGGCGGCCTGGGTGTCGTCGAGCCGACGCAGCGAAGCCCTCGCCGGGCTGCGTTCGAGTCTCACCCACGATTTCGAGACGATGGCCAGCACGACGGCCTTCGGCACCACCGTGCGCACCGACCGCGGCCGGATACTGCAGACGCCGAACTGGAAGTCGGCGATGATGGTGCTGCTGGTGCTGTACCCGACGGTGATGACACTGTCGAGGTTCCTCGGCCCGACCCTCGATCGCCTCGGCGCGGAACCGTGGCTGGCGCTGTGGCTGAGTCAGGTGGTCAGCGTCTCGCTCATGCAGTGGTGGCTGATGCCGTGGGCGTCCCGCCCCTTCCGGCGGTTCCTCGATCCGGTCGACGGGAACAACTGGCGCAGCAACATCGCCGGAGCGGGCACGATCCTGGTGCTCTACCTGATATGCCTGACGGTCTTCGCCAGCGTGACGTGGCTGCAGTTCTGGGATTTCGCCGACGCCTGAGTGTTTGTCAGTCGACGATCCCGTCCAGGTAGACCCATCGACCATCGAGTCGCGTGAAACGACTGCGCTCGTGCAGCGATCCCGGTTCCGGTCCTCGTCGGTAGTACGCGGTGAAGGTCACCTCGCCCTCGACGTCGAAGGGTGATCCGGCAGCTGTCGACTCGATGTCGAGGCGATACCAGCGCATCGACTCGTCCAGATCCAGCGTGTCGGGGCGGGTGTCGGGATGCCAGCTGACCAGCAGATGGTTCCGATCTCCGAGCGCGAAAGCGGTGAAACGCGAACGCATCAAGGCCTCGGCGGTCGGTGCGGGGCGCTCACCGGCGAGAACGGGTCCGCAACAGTCGCCGAGGACGAGACCCGACAGACACGGGCACCTCGCGGAGACGTTCCGGTTTACCGATTCACTGGTCACCTCTCGATCTTAGGGGTAGACAGGAGGAGCGGCCGTCCGCGCTGCGGACCCAGCACCCCACGCCCGAAGGTTCTCATGATTGGAGCGGTTCCCTTGTCGGACAACGTGTATCGAGTCATCGAAGTCGTCGGGTCCTCGGCCTCCGGCACCGATGACGCCATCCGGAATGCGATCACCCGCGCCTCGTCGACCGTCAACCATCTCGATTGGTTCGAGGTCACCGAGACCCGCGGCCACATCGAAGACGGTCAGATCGCCCACTTCCAGGTGACGCTGAAGGTCGGCTTCAAGATCGAAGGCTCCGGCGACGCGACACCGTGATCGCCACGGCGCGTTCCACACGGCGGATCTCACCGCGTGAGGAACGCGCCGGGCCCGGAGGCCCACCGGTCCGTCACCGCCGTCCCCGACCCGCTGCGGCGGTCGAGGCGCGCCGACGGCCCCGTCCGCGTTCGGCGTGCGCCTCTTCGACACCGAACCTAGACTTCGGGGACCATGATGCGCGACCACGTCCCTGGGGGCCGGAGTATTCGATGAGGTACCACCAGACCATCGCCGGCACCACCCATGAGTTCGACGGCCTCGTCGAGCTGATGGCGAAGGCGACGCCGCGCCGGTCGGGAGACGAGCTCGCCGGTTGCGCCGCGGAGTCCGATGCCGAACGAGCAGCTGCCGCATGGCAACTCGCTGACGTACCGCTGAGCCGGTTCCTTGACGAACCCCTGGTGCCGTATGAATCCGACGAGGTGACCCGACTCATCGTGGACACCCATGACCGGGCCGCGTTCGCCGAGATCGCCCACCTGACTGTCGGCGGGTTCCGGGACTGGCTGTTGGAGATCGCCCCACGCGCCGACGCCGCCGATCGGCTCTCCCGGATCGCCCCCGGACTGACGCCGGAGATGGTCGCAGCAGCGTCGAAGATCATGCGGAACCAGGACCTGATCCTGGTGGCCGCCGCGGCGAGGGTGACGTCGGCCTTCCGCACCACCATCGGGCTGCCCGGCCGGATCGCCACGCGCCTGCAACCCAACCACCCCACCGACGATCCCCGGGGTATCGCCGCGGCCACCCTCGACGGGCTCTTGATGGGATGTGGCGACGCGGTCATCGGGATCAACCCGGCGTCGGACTCACCGCGAGCGACCGCGGACCTGCTCCACATGCTCGACGACATCCGGCAGCGTTTCGAGATCCCGATGCAATCGTGCGTGTTGTCGCACGTCACGACCACCGTCGACCTCATCGAGCAGGGTGTACCCGTCGACCTCGTGTTCCAGTCGATCGCGGGTACCGAGGGCGCCAACAAGGGATTCGGGGTGACGCTGGACATCCTGCGCGACGCCGACGAGGCGGCACGGTCACTGCGTCGCGGAACCGTGGGCGACAACGTGATGTACCTGGAAACCGGTCAGGGATCGGCACTCTCGGCCGGCGCGCACCTCGGCGTCGGCGGCAAACCGGTCGACCAGCAGACCCTGGAGAGCCGCGCGTACGCGGTGGCGCGCGTGCTGAAACCACTGCTGATCAACACCGTCGTCGGGTTCATCGGTCCCGAATACCTCTACGACGGCAAACAGATCATCCGTGCCGGACTCGAAGATCACTTCTGCGGCAAGCTGCTCGGGCTCCCGATGGGCGTCGACGTCTGCTACACCAACCATGCCGAAGCCGACCAGGACGACATGGACACGCTCCTCACGTTGCTCGGCGTCGCCGGGGCCGCGTTCGTCATCGCCGTGCCCGGGGCGGATGATGTGATGCTCGGCTATCAGAGCCTGTCGTTTCACGACGCGCTCTACGTGCGTGAGGCACTGCACCTTCGGCCCGCTCCCGAGTTCGAGTCGTGGCTGGCCCGACTCGGCATGACCGATGGCGACGGTCGGGTTCTACCGGTGGAACCCGGCGAGTCTCCCCTGCTACCGCTGACGGCCGGGCGATGACCGCGGACCGGCCCGCATCCGCCGACAAGGCGCAGCACCCCGACCCGTGGGCCGAGCTGCGCCGGACGACCCAAGCTCGTATCGGACTCGGCCGCGCGGGCAATTCGCTTCCGTCGCGGCGGGTCCTCGAATTCCAGGCCGCCCATGCACTTGCGCGCGACGCCGTGCACGAACCGCTCGACGTCGACGAGTTCGCCCGTGGCATCGGCGAACTCGATCTCGATGCCCCGATCGTGGTCACCAGTCGGGCGGCGACACGCAGCGAGTACCTGCGCCGGCCGGATCTGGGCCGGTTACCCGACGACCTCTCGCAGGTGCCGCGCGCCGACACCGAGATCGGGATCGTGCTGGCCGACGGACTGTCGCCGCGGGCTCTCGCCGACCACGGCCACGGCCTCGTCGCGGCCCTGCTGCGACAGTTCGACGGCCGCTACTCCATCGCGCCGCCGGTCATCGCGACCGAGGCACGCGTCGCCCTCGGCGACCACATCGGCGAGGCCCTCGGCGTCACCACCCTCATCGTGATCATCGGCGAACGTCCCGGCCTGTCGGTCGCCGACAGCCTGGGGATCTACCTCACCCATCTCCCCCGGCCGGGGCGGGCCGACTCGGATCGCAACTGCATCTCCAACATCCACCCACCCGACGGCCTGCAGTACGACGTCGCGGCGCGGACGACTGCTGCACTCATCGACGGCGCCCGCCGACTCGGACGATCCGGGGTCGCACTGAAAGACATGTCGCGCACGGACGCCCTCGAGCAGATCGACGACGCGGAGGCACTCACGCACGAGTCGTGAGTGCCCCTGGGGTGGCCGCGAACCTGCTTCCCACTGGGCAGCGGCGAACTTCAGGTCCCCAGGATCTTCGCCTTCTGCGCGGCGAACTCGGCCTCGGTGAGGATGCCCTTCTGGTAGAGCGCGCCGAGCTCCTTGAGCGCCGAGATCGTGTCCGTCGGGCTCGGCGTGGGCTCTTGCTGGGGCGGTTGTTGCGGCGGCTGGGAGTACTGGGGCTGGGCATACTGCTGCTGCGGGTCCTGTGCGGCACCTTGTTGTGCCCACCGGCTGGCCTGGCGACGGGACACCCGGTTGCTCACCGCTGTCGCGGTGCCGGAAATGACCGCGGTGCGGGCGACACCGCGAAGAAGTCCTGGCATGTTCTGTCCTCTCGAGATTCAGGTCGGTTGTCGAGGTGGCGGTTACGCGGTCGGCGCGGCCGGGGTCGCCGCGTCGGCGGCATCGAGTTGGGCGAGCAAGGCGTTCACCGGTATCCGTCCCGAAGCGACGAGCTGTCCACCCCCTTTTCGGACGGCCGTGGCGAACGGAGCAGCCCATGCGTTCTCCCACACGAGGACCGCCGCGCTCGACCCCGGATCGATCACCGTGGCCGCCTCCGCGAGGTCGGAATCGTCGAGCAAGGAGGTCGCCGCGCCGTCGAAGATCGCGAAATCCGCGCCGAGGGAGTTGATCTCGAGCCGGGCAACCGTTCCGTCGGCGTCCTTGGTGATGAAGACGATGTCGATCAGCCGCACGATCCCGCGGTCGATCAGATCGATCAGATGTGGAAGTGCCTCACCAGTCGGCTGCTTGCCCGTCCACTCGACCACGATGTAGTCGATGGGTCCGAGTTCGCGATCGGCCGTCTGGTCGACACCTGCTTGGTCGTCCAATTCCTTCTCCCTGTCTCATGCCGGCGATGTGACCTCATCGAGGCCCCGATCACGACCGCAGGTCGACCACCGACCGTCCGGGTTGCGCCTGATACAGCTCACCGATCTCATTCGCGTACTTTGTCGCAATCGGCTTGCGGCGCAACTTCATCGTCGGGGTGAGCTCGTCGCCGCCGGGGTCCCAGGCGGTCGGCACGATGGTAAATCGCTTGACCTGCTCCACGCGGGACAGTGACTGATTTCCGGCACGAATTGCCACCGCAACCTCGTCCACCACCTCCGGATGTGAGGACAACTCGGTCAGATCGGCGCCGGAGAGATCGAGCTTCTTGGCACGCGCGGCGGCGGCATCCGGATCGAGCACCACGAGCGCCGACACATAGGGCCGGGCGTCGCCGATCGCGGCCACCTGACCGATGAGCGACGACGCCGCCTTCATCGCGTTCTCGATGTTCGTGGGCGACATGTTCTTTCCCGACTCATTGATCATGAGTTCTTTCTTGCGGTCCACGATGGTGACATTCCCGTCGTCGTCGATCGTCGCGATGTCACCCGTCGACAGCCATCCGTCGGCATCGATGGTCTCGGCGGTCTTGTCGGGCTGTTTGCGATAACCGCGCATCACCACCGGCCCCCGGACGAGGAGTTCACCGTCGTCGGCGAGTTTCACCTCCATGCCGCGTACCGGAGTGCCGACGGTACCTATCCGGAGATTGTCGCTGGTCGTCATCGTCGAGACGCCGGTTGTCTCCGACATCCCCCAGACCTCGAGCACCGGGATACCGAGTCCCAGGAAGAATGTCAGGACCTCGGGCGGAATCGCGGCGGCACCCGAGCCGGCGAAGGAGACCTGATCCAGCCCCAGTGCGGTGCGGACCTTGTGCAACACCAGACGGTCCGCGAGGCCGTGCGCGAGGCCACCCGATCTCTTGCCCTCGACCCGAGCCTGCGCCGTCGACGCCCCGACCCCGAACGCCCAGCCCGCGAGCGCCTTCTTCACCGGACTGGACTCCTCGGCCAGCTTGGCCTCGATGCCCGCGCGGATCTTCTGCCACACCCTCGGCACGCCGAAGAAGAAGGTCGGGTGCACGTCGGGAAGTGCGGCGGCGATCTCGCGGGGATCGGGCACAGTGGTGATCTGGATACCGCGCATCATGTTGGCCGCGTGCGACGACACCCGGTCGGCGATGTGCGCCGCGGGCAGGTACGAGATGGCACGGTCGTCGAAACCCGCCTGCACGATCTCGGCGAGCGCAGCCATCTCGGCGACGATGTTGCGATGGGTGATCTCGACACCCTTGGGCGGACCTGTGGTTCCCGAGGTGTAGATCAGGGTGGCCAGGTCGTCGGGCTGCACCGCCTGCCACGACGCGGTGAAGTCGAAACCCTCCGGTGCCGGCGTCTGTTCGACGTCGGCGAGTGAGACGGCACCCGTGGCCACTCCGTCGACGACGACCGTCGTGGACACCGCGGTGTTCGCTGCGGTGAGCACCGGGAGGAACACCTGCTCGGTGACGACGACGGAGTTCTCCGCGTTCCCGAAGAGATACTCGATCTGTTCCGGCGAACTCGTGTTGTAGATCGAGAACGGAATCGCGCCGAGGTGGAGCGCGGCGGCGTCCACCAGATGGAACTCCGGACGGTTGGTCAGCATGATCCCGACGGTGTCGCCGCGCTTGACGCCCAACGCCGCGAGACCCCCGGCGATGGCCTCCACCCGGCGCGCGTACTCGGCCCAGGTGATCTCCTGCAACCCGCCGACGGTGCGGAGCGCGATGGCGTCGGGGCGCACGGTGATCGTCTGCTGGAACGCGGCGGGAAGCGTCGCGACGGCGACGCCGGTCTGGTGGGGAAACGTGATGGTCTCTGCAGCGGTCATGACAGTCCTCGACTTGCCGGAGTGATGTGTCGTACGTCACAGTAGCGAGTGAGGACGGGTGTCACGACCGGTTCCGCCGAACGGTAACCGGTTGGCAAAAAACCCAGATCAGGACTGTTTGTCGAGCGAAGGACCGTCTGTCAGCGACTCCAGGTTCCAGCCTCCGCCGCCGGTCAGTTCGAGCAGGTCGGTGTGATGCTGATCGGTCGTGCTCCGGTGACTGACCGAGACCAGGATCGTCTCCGGCAACTCCGTGCGGATCAGCGAGTACAGCGAGAACTCCAGACCCTCGTCGACCGCCGAGGTCGCCTCGTCCATGAACACGGCCTGCGGACGGGTGAGCAGGATACGAGCGAACGCGACGCGCTGCTGCTCGCCCGGCGAGAGCACCTTGACCCAGTCCTCCTCGTCGTGGAGCCGGCCGACGAGGTGCGGGAGGAACACCTTCTCCAGCGCCGCCTTGATGGCCTCGTCCCCGACGTCGTCGGGTAGCGCCGGGTAGGCGACCGCGGTCCGCAGGTCCCCCAGCGGGATGTAGGGCATCTGCGACAGGAACAGAGTGTGTTCGCCTGGCGGGCGGGCGAACTCGCCATCGATGAACGGCCACAATCCGGCCAGGCCGCGAAGCAACGTGGTCTTGCCCGACCCCGACCGTCCCTTGACGACGAGGGCTGCGCCGGGGGCCAGCGAGAGGCTGAGCGCGCTGATGAGTTCGTCGCCGCTCGGGGTCTTGATGTCGATGTCCGACAGCGCAACGGCGCGTTCCCGATCCACGGTCGTCACCTCGGGCAGGTCACGCGAGCGCGAATCGGCGTCGGCGAGACCGTCGAGACGGATGATCGATGCACGCAGCGCCGTGAAGTCGTCGTAGGCGTTCCGGAAGAACGAGAGGGCATCGTGCATCTCTCCGAAAGCGGATGCGGTCTGCGTCATGTCGCCGAGTTTGATCTGACCGTCGAAGAAGCGAGGCGCCTGGACCAGATAGGGGAACACCGCTGCCAGTTGCGACGCGCTGAAGTTCCAGCCGACGAAGGCCAACTGCACATGGATGATCTGCCAGAAGTTCTTGACGACCGCACGGAATCTGGTCATCAGATTGTTGTGTTCGACGCGCTCGCCGCTGTAGAAGGCGACGTTCTCGGCACCGTCACGGATGCGGACCAGGGCGTAGCGGAAGTTCGCGGTGAGGCGCTCGCGCCAGAAGTTCAGGCGGATCAGCGGACGTCCGATGGCGAACGCGACAACGCTGGCGACGAGGACGTAGACCAGCACCAGCCACATCATCATCCGCGGGATCTCGACACCGAGCAGGGTGACCGGACCGGACAGGTCCCACAGGACGATCGAGAACGACACGATCGAGGCGCACGCGGGCAGCACACCGTTGGTCGACACACCACCACCGCCCCAGAACAGCGACGAGCCGACGGATGCCAGATTCGTGATGTCCGCCTCGATACGTTGATCGGGGTTGTCGACGCCGGGGTGGATGTCGGCGGCCCGGCGCCGCGGTTCGGCTTTGCCGCGTCCGAAACGTCTGCGCCGCAACAACCCTGCGCTGAGGTCCACGAAACGGTTGCGGTAGAAGGCGCGGCCGGCCATCCAGTCGGCGGTGGCGCCCTCGGTCAGCCAGTAGCGCAGGCGGATGTCGAACGCCGCGCCCACGTAGATCTCGACCATCGTGCGGACGACGTGGACCGCGGCGAGGATGCCGAAGATCGCCATCGAATGCCAGAACGCATCCTCGCCGATCCGGAGCATCTCGGCACCCTGCGGCCCGCCCGCGGCGATCCCCTCCGCCGCGGTCTGCAGGGACGTGTACAGATCGTTGCTCCAGTAGCTGAACAGCACGCTGAGGCGCACCCCCAGCAGCGACAAGAGCGTGAGCGCGACGACGAGCCCCCACGCCTTCAACCGGGTCGCCCGGCCGGTGAAGAACCCGCCGATCACCCGCCACAGGGGCGCACCCCACCGGCTGAACCGGGAGAGCAGATATCCGATCACGAGGACCGCCACGGCGGAGATCGCGAACGCGATGGCCAACCATTTCAGACTGGCCCACACCTCGTTGCCCCAGTCGATGCTGTACTCCACGCACTCTCCTCGCTACGGACGCCACGACGGGCATCCCGGTTCACCATCGCCGATCGGTGTCATCGAGGTTCCGGCCGCCGCAACGGGTTCGGGAACTCCGATGATGATCCGGCGCAGTTTAACCCGCCGTTCACCCGGTGTCCGGACAACCGCACGGGCGTCTCGCGGAGCGGTGTCGGCGGACGCGCGGATTGTCGGGTTTCGTCCGCGATCCGGTGTCTCAGCCGAGTGGCCGGAGGACCGCGCCCTGCTGGAGGGCGGCGGTCGAGATCGATTCCGAGAAACGATCGTCGGCGTCCCCGACGGTCACCACATAACCGGCGTCGGTGTACTCGACACCGCTCACCTCGAAGGTGAGCCGGCAACCGTCGTCGGCCCGGAGGAACACCGACAGCGTGGTCGTGGCCACCTGGCCGCCGGCGGCGTCGTAGAGGAGGACCGGCGCGCCGCGGGCCAGCGTGCCCCCACCCGGCACCGCGGCGACCTCGGTCGAACAGTCCGCGACCACCCCGCCCTTGGCCGTGAACACCGGCGTCGTCAGGAGGCCGGCGATGACTGCGACTCCCACGATGACCGCGAAGACGATCATCGCGATCGAGGTCGTGACGATGACCGGAACCCGCGTGCGCCGCTGCCACGTCCGCCGCGGCAGCGCCGGACCGGGGTCGAGCCACATCTCGTGGGCGGCTCGGTGTGGCGGTTCGGCGGTGGTTCTCCCCTGGTCCATCAGCTCCCCCTCAGACCTGCAGGGTCACTTCTTGGGCGGGAAGTACTTGATGAGCGCCTCCTGCACGACCGATGTCGCGAGAGTGCCGTCGCGCATCCAGAATCGACCCGAGCCCATTCCGCGTGACCCGGTGGCGACCGGCGACCGGGTCGCGTAGAGCAGCCAGTCGTCGAACCGGAACTCGCGGTGGAACCACATCGAGTGATTGACGGTCGCGGCGAACAACCGATCCATGCCCCAGGAGAGGCCGTGAGTGGTGATGATCGAGTCGAGCACCGTGGTGTCCGAGGCGTAACACATTGCGGCGACGTGCATCACGGAGTCGTCGGGCATCGTGCCGTCGGCCTTCATCCACACCCGGTTGTCGGTCAGCTTCTCCCCCGCGTCCTTCGCCTTCCAGCTCGGATCGTTGGCGAAGCGGATGTCGATGGGGTGCAACGCATTCACAAAGGTGGCGATGCGGTCTTCGTAACCCTTGAAATGCTCACCGAGAGTGGGCAATTCCTCCGGATACGGCACGTTCGGGATCTCCACCGCGTGTTCGAGCCCGGACGTGTTGTCCTGGAACGCGACCAGCATCGTGAAGATCTCTTCGCCGTCCTGCTTCGCCGTCACCTGGCGATTGGCGAACGACCTCCCGTCGCGGAACCGATCGACGTGATACTCCATCGGTTTGGTGACGTCACCGCCGCGGATGAAGTGCGCGTGCAGGGCGTGGATGGGCGGGTTGCCGCGGCTCAGGCTGCGCGCCGCCGCGACAACCCCCTGTCCGAGCAACTGCCCGCCGAACGTCCTGGCGGTGACCTGTTCGGGATGGTGCCCGATGAACAGGTCGTCGCCCTGACGTTCGACGTCGAGCAACGCGAGCAGTTTGCCGAGATCGCCAGCCTGTTCCACGGTCATGCCTCACACCCTAATGGTGTGTCTCGAACTCGGCCGCGACGGCGTCGTGCACCGCCCCGAGCCGGAGCGGACGACCTCAGTGGTCCTGCTCGCCGATCCGGTGCACGTGGATGAGGTTGGTCGAACCGACCGTCCCGGGCGGTGCGCCGGCGACGATCACCACGACATCGCCCTCGCTGAGGCGGCCGATCCGGAGCAACTGATGGTCGACCTGGTCGATCATGTGATCGGTCGTGTCGACGTGGTCGACGATGAACGTCTCGGTGCCCCAGCTCAGCGCGAGCTGACTGCGTACCGCCTGCGTGGGGGTGAATGCCAGCAACGGCAGACGCGAGTGCAGACGTGCCAGCCGACGCACTGTGTCACCGGACTGGGTGAACGCCACCAGCGCCTTGACCTCGAGGCGCTCGCCGATGTCGCGCGCCGCGTAGGAGATGACGCCGCGCTTGGTGCGCGGCACATGGGACAGCGGCGGAACGTCGCGGGGGCCGGACTCGACCGCGCGGCAGATGCGGTCCATGGTGCGGACCGTTTCCAGCGGGTACTTGCCCACCGACGTCTCCCCCGACAGCATGACCGCGTCGGCGCCGTCGAGGACCGCGTTGGCCACGTCGGATGCCTCGGCGCGGGTCGGACGCGAGTTCTCGATCATCGAGTCGAGCATCTGCGTTGCGACGATGACCGGCTTGGCGTTCTCGCGAGCCATCTGGATGGCCCGCTTCTGCACCAGTGGTACCTGCTCGAGCGGCAGCTCGACGCCCAGGTCGCCACGGGCGACCATGATCGCGTCGAAGGCGAGGACGATCGCCTCGAGGTTCTCGATGGCCTCGGGCTTCTCGAGTTTCGCGATGACCGGGACCCGGCGGCCCACGCGATCCATCACCTCGTGGACCAGTTCGATGTCGGACGGACTGCGCACGAAGGACAGCGCGACCATGTCCACGCCGAGCCCCAGCGCGAATTCGAGATCGGCGATGTCCTTCTCCGACATCGCGGGCACCGAGACACTCATCCCGGGAAGCGAGAGTCCCTTGTTGTTGCTGACCGGTCCACCCTCGGTCACGGTGCACACGACATCGTTGCCCTCGACCGCGGACACCGCGAGACCGACCTTGCCGTCGTCGACGAGCAGCCGATCTCCGGGGCTCGCGTCCTCGGCGAGCTGCTTGTAGGTGGTCGAGACCCGATCATGGTCGCCCACCACGTCCTCGACGGTGATGCGCACCTGTTCGCCGGTCTCCCAGACGGTCGAGCCGTCGCAGCCGTCGAAACGGCCGAGCCGGATCTTGGGTCCCTGGAGATCGGCCAGGACGCCGACGGCCTTCTCGGTCGTGTCCGACGCCTTGCGGACGCGCGCATAGACGGCCGCATGGTCCTCATGCGTACCGTGGCTGAAATTCATCCGGGCCACGTCCATGCCGCTTTCGACGAGCTCTTTCAGACGCTCGTCGCTCGCGGTGGCCGGGCCCAGGGTGCAAACGATCTTGGTTCGGCGTGTCACAAGAACACCTTAGTCCTCCTCGAGGGTGCATCTCCATGTCGCCGTCGACTCGTCATCGGCCCGCCACCAACTGTTACCGCTGGTGGCGGGCCGCTACCGCCGAGTATGAAATTTACTTAACTTGTTGCGGCCGCGCGTGTTCGGCGGAGACCGCGGGGCGCCAGGGCGATCAGCGGACGGACAGCGGCAGGGATGCCGGCCGGACCGGTGAGGGCAGATCCGATTCGCCGACGAGGAACTCGTCCACCGCACGCGCGGTCGACCGGCCCTCCGCGATCGCCCACACCACCAGCGAGGCGCCGCGGTGGGCGTCACCGCAGACGAAGACGCCCGGTGCGTCGGTCTGCCAGTCACTCCCGCACGAGATGACGCCGCGCCGGTTCGGTTCGATCTCCAGTCCGGTCAGCAGCGGGCCGCCGCGCACGCCGGCGAAGCCGATCGCGAACAACGCCAGCTCACAAGGGATCTCGAATTCCTCACTCACCGGCGTGATCTCCCGGCGACCGTCGGCGTCCCGGATCACCTCCACCTCGGCGAGCACCATGGTCGTGACGTTGCCTGCGTCGTCACCCTCGAACCGTTGCACCGCGACCTGGTGCAACCGATCTCCGCCCTCGTCGTGCGCGCTGGAGGTCCGCATGATGAGCGGCCAGGTCGGCCACGGCGACCGTTCGTCGTCGCGCTCCCCGGGCAGTTCTGGGTTGTAATCGAGTTGCACGACCGAGGCCGCACCCTGGCGGTGCGCCGTACCCAGACAGTCGGCTCCGGTGTCGCCGCCGCCGATGATCACGACGTGCTTGCCCGCCGCGGTGATGGCCGCCGGGCCGTCGCCCTCGCACTCCTTGTTGGCGGGCACGAGATGCTCCATGGCGAGGTGGATGCCGTTCAGTTCCCGACCCGGCACCGGGTTGTCGCGCGCCTCCATCGCACCGATGGCCAGGACCACCGCGTCGTGGGTCGCGCGCAGGTCGGCGACCGACAGGTCCGTCCCCACGTCGCAGTTGGTCACGAACGTCGTTCCCTCCGCGCGCATCTGGGCGATGCGCCGGTCGATGTCGGACTTCTGCAGCTTGTACTCCGGGATGCCGTACCGCAGCAACCCACCGAGACGGTCGTCGCGCTCGTAGACGGTGACATCGTGGCCGGCCCGGGTGAGCTGTTGTGCCGCAGCGAGTCCCGCCGGGCCGGACCCGACGACCCCCACCGACTTGCCGGTGGTGGACTCGGGACGCTCGGGCCCGATG
Source organism: Gordonia sp. ABKF26 (assembly GCF_041103195.1). Lineage (NCBI taxonomy): Bacteria > Bacillati > Actinomycetota > Actinomycetes > Mycobacteriales > Gordoniaceae > Gordonia > Gordonia sp. ABKF26. The sequence goes on along the minus strand of NZ_JBGCVZ010000003.1, from coordinate 2,733,533 downwards.
ATGCCCTCGGCCCACGATTCGTAGGCGATCGTCTTCTCGATGCGCTTGATGGTCACGCTGCCGCCGGTGGCCGGTTCGGAGATCGACAGCACGCATGCGGCCTCGCACGGCGCGGGGCACACCATCCCGGTGAACTCCGGGAAGTTGTTGGTCGCGTGGAGCCTGCTGCTCGCCGCATCCCACCGGCCGCGACGGACCAGGTCATTCCACTCCGGGATGAGGTTGCCGAGCGGGCACCCGGCGGTTCCGGAGTGGCAGAACGGGATACCGCAGTCCATACAGCGGCGGGCCTGCCCGCTGACCTCCTCGAGAACCTTGATCGGGTTGTCGGCGTGCTCGTAGACGTCGTCCCAGTCGTGGACCCGTTCGGCGACGGGCCGGTACTTCGCTTCTTTCTTCGGGACTTCCAGGAATCCGCGCGGATCAGCCACGTGCCGCCTCCATGATCGCTGAATCGACGTCGCGTCCTTCGGCTTCGGCCATCCGGGCCGCGTCGAGGACACGCTTGTAATCGGTGGGCATCACCTTGGTGAACGCGAGGCAGCGTCGGGGCCAGTCGGCCAGGATCGACGCGCCGATCGCGGAACCGGTCAGTTCGGTGTGCGTCGCGACGGTGCGCTTGAGCCAGGCCAGGTCCTCCGGGTCGGGACGCAGGAGTTCGACCATGGCCATGTTCACCTTCGCCTGATCGAGATCGTGCACGAACGCGATACCACCGGACATGCCCGCCGCGAGGTTCCGTCCGGTCGGCCCGAGGACCACCACCCGGCCGCCGGTCATGTACTCGCAGGCGTGATCGCCCACCCCTTCGACGACGGCCGTCGCACCGGAGTTGCGTACCGAGAACCGTTCACCCACACGGCCTCTGAGGTACACCTCACCCGATGTCGCACCGTAGAGGATCGTGTTGCCGGCGATGACCTGGTCTTCGGCGACGAACAGCGCATCGGGGTTCGGGGCGACGATGATCTTGCCGCCGCACAGCCCCTTCCCGACGTAGTCGTTGGTGTCACCGGTCAACCGGATCGTGACGCCGGGCGGCAGGAATGCACCCAGCGACTGTCCGGCCGAGCCCTGGAGCCGAACCGTGATCGTGTCATCGGCGAGGCCGTCGGCCCCGTACCGACGCGTGACCTCCGAACCGAGAAGCGTGCCGACCGTCCGGTTCACGTTGCGCACCGGTAGTTCCAGGGTCACCGGGTGCGCGTCCTCGAGTGCGCCCTCGGCGAGCTGGATCAGGGTCTGGTCGAGCGCACGGTCGAGGCCGTGTTCCTGGCCCCGCACCCGACGGCTCGGACCCTTGTCCGCCACCTTGCGGAAGATCGGGCTCAAGTCGAGGCCCGCGGACTTCCAATGCGCCACCGCGGTGTCGGTATGCAGTCGCTGTGACTGCCCGATCGCATCGTCGAGAGTGCGATAGCCCAACCGCGCCAGGTACTCCCGGACGTCTTCGGCGATGAACCGGAAAAAGTTCACCAGGTGGTCCACCTGTCCGGTGAACCGCGACCGGAGCTGCGGATTCTGTGTCGCGACGCCGACGGGGCACGTGTCCAGGTGGCACACACGCATCATGATGCACCCCGCGACGATCAGGGGCGCGGTGGAGAAGCCGTACTCCTCGGCTCCGAGCAGGGCCGCGGTGATGACGTCGCGGCCGGTGCGCAGCGCACCGTCGCACTGCACCGTGATGCGGTCGCGCAGGCCGTTGAGCATCAACGTCTGCTGGGCGTCGGCGAGGCCGATCTCCCACGGCGTACCGGCGTGCTTCAGGGAGGTGAGGGGCGATGCGCCGGTCCCGCCGTCGTGCCCGGAGATCAGGACCACATCGGCGTGCGCCTTCGACACCCCGGTCGCGACCGTCCCCACACCGACCGCGCTGACGAGCTTCACGTGGATGCGCGCCTGCGAGTTCGCGTTCTTCAGGTCGTGGATCAGTTGTGCGAGATCCTCGATCGAGTAGATGTCGTGGTGCGGCGGTGGCGAGATCAACGCCACACCCGGCGTCGAGTGCCGGGTCTTGGCGATCCACGGATACACCTTGTAGGCCGGGAGTTGTCCGCCTTCACCGGGTTTGGCTCCCTGCGCCATCTTGATCTGGATGTCGGTGGCGTTGATCAGATAGTCACTCGTCACGCCGAACCGGCCGGATGCGACCTGTTTGACCGCACTGCGTCGTTCGGGATCGTAGAGACGATCCACGTCCTCGCCGCCCTCCCCCGAGTTCGAGCGGCCGCCGATCCTGTTCATCGCCATCGCGATGGTCTCGTGCGCCTCCGCGGAAATCGACCCGTAGCTCATCGCGCCGGTGTTGAAGCGCTTCATGATCTCCTCGACCGGTTCCACCTCGTCGAGCGGGATCGGTTCGCGCGCATCGAGATCGAACTCGAACAGTCCGCGGAGGGTGCCACCCTCGCGCGAAAGCCGATCGACCTCGTCGGAGTACTTCCGGAAGATCTCGGCCCGGCCGGTCTTGGTGGCGTGCTGCAGCAGGAAGATGGTCTCGGGCGAGAAGAGGTGGAGCTCGCCCTCACGGCGGTACTGGTATTCGCCGCCGACCTCCAGCCGACGGTAGACCTGCTCGGTGGGATTCTCCGGGAAGGCCCGGTGGTGGCGGATACGCACCTCCTCGGCCAGTTCGTCGAGTCCGACGCCCTCGATGCGCGAGACCGTCCGGGTGAAGTACTCCCGCACCACCTCCGACGACAATCCCACGGCCTCGAAAGCCTGTGCGGCGGTGTAGGAGCTGATGGTCGAGATGCCCATCTTGCTCATCACCTTCAGCACTCCCTTGCCGAGCGCCTCGAGATAGTTGCCGATCGCCTTGGCGCGTGTCACGCCGGTCAGCTCGCCCTCGGCGATCAGGTCCTCGATCGTCTCCAGCGCGAGGTAGGGGTTGACCGCGGCCGCACCGAACCCGATGAGGGTGGCGATGTGGTGGACCTCGCGGGCGTCGCCCGACTCCACCACCAGCGCGACCCTGGTGCGCTCCTTGGTACGCACCAGGTGGTGGTGCACGGCCGAGGTGGCCAGCAGCGACGGGATGGGGGCGTGCTCGGAGTCGGTCAGCCGATCCGAGATCACCAGGGTCGTGTGTCCCTCGGCGATCGCCTGACTGGCCCGCCGGCGCAGATCCTCGAGGGCCGCCGCGAGACCCGCGCCTCCTTCGGACACCTCGTACAGTGCACGGAGCACCTTCGCCGACAGACCGGGATTGTCGCCGTCGTCGTCGATGTGCACGAGCTTGGCCAGTTCGGCGTTGTCCAGCACCGGCCAGTGCACCATGATCTGGCGGCACGACGCCGCGGTCGGCCGGAGCAGGTTCTGCTCCGGACCCATCACGCGACTCATCGACGTGACGATCTCCTCGCGGATCGCATCCAGCGGCGGGTTGGTGACCTGGGCGAACAGCTCGACGAAGTAGTCGTAGAGCAGCCGGGACCGCTGCGACAGGACCGCGACCGGGGTGTCGGTGCCCATCGACCCGAGCGGTTCGTAACCCGACGCCGCCATCGGGGTCAGGAGCACGCGCAGGTCTTCCTCGGTGTAGCCGAAGGAGATCTGACGGCGGACGACGGTGTCGTGGTTGGGCTGGAAGACGGGCCGATCGGGCAGCGTCGCGATGTCGAGGAGCCCGGCGTGCAACCACTCGTCGTAGGCCTCGGCGTTCATCAGCTCACTCTTGAGCTCCTCATCGGGGATGATCCGACCCTGTGCGGTGTCGACGAGGAACATGCGACCGGGTTCGAGGCGGCCCTTGCTGATCACCTCGTCCACCGGGACGTCCAGGACACCGGATTCGGACGCGAGGATGACGCGGCCGTCGCGTGTCTGCCACCACCGGCCGGGGCGCAGGCCGTTGCGGTCGAGCACCGCGCCGACGACCGTGCCGTCGGTGAAGGTGACGCACGCCGGTCCGTCCCACGCCTCCATCAGCGATGCGTTGAACTGCAGGAACGCCCGACGACGGGGGTCCATGTCCGGCACGTTCTCCCACGCTTCGGGAACCATCATCATCACCGCGTGGTGGACGTCGCGGCCACCGAGGTGCAGCAGTTCCAGGACCTCGTCCAACGATGCCGAGTCGGAGGCCTCGGGGGTGCAGATCGGGAACGCGCGCTTGAGATCTCCCGGGATCAGGTCGGTCTCGAGGAGGGCCTCGCGGGCCCGCATCCGATTCCGGTTGCCGCGCACGGTGTTGATCTCGCCGTTGTGCGCCACGAACCGGAAGGGATGCGCGAGCGGCCACGACGGGAAGGTGTTGGTGGAGAAACGCGAGTGGACGATGGCGATCGCGCTGAGGCAGCGGTCATCTCGCAGATCCTCGTAATACAGCGGCAGCTGCATCGTGGTGAGCATGCCCTTGTAGACCATCGTGCGACTCGACAGCGACGGGAAGTACAGGCCGGTACCCGCCTCCTCGATGTCCGCGGTCACCCGTTCGGCCTGCTTGCGGAACGGGTAGATGTATCGATCGAGGGCCAGCCCGGCGATCCGTTCGGCACCGGGGGCCGGGTCGACGGTGACGAACAGCTGCATCATGTACGGCATGCATGCGACGGCGGTCCCGCCGACGTCGGCGTGTTCGTGGTCCACGGGGAGATCACGCCAGCCCAGGACGGTGATGCCCTCGTCGGCGGCGAGGGTCTCGACCCGATCGATCGCGGCCCGGCGGAGGTCGGGGTCCATCGGCAGGAAACACGTGCCCGCGGCGTAGCTGTTCGAGCCGTCCGCGGCGGCGTCCGGAAGGTCGAAGTCGACGGTGTCACGCAGCAACTCGTCGGGCAGCTGGATCAGGATCCCCGCGCCGTCGCCGCTGTTGGTCTCCGCGCCGGCCGCACCGCGGTGCTCGAGGTTCTCCAGGGCGAGCAGACCATCGGCCACGATCGAATGCGAACGGCGGCCGTGGATGTCGGTGACCATGGCCACGCCGCAGGAGTCGATCTCGGTCTCCGGGTCGTACAGACCCTGCTTGACCGGGAGCGCAGAAAACAGCATCACTACCTCCACTCGAACCGGCGACCGGTTCGCTGCTGAGTGTCCATTGGGACAGCACTGGCCCGTGGAGCATTGCGCGGTGGACGAGTGACCGTGCCGAGATCGGTACCGGGCTGAGTCAGAACCGTTGAGCTGATCGCGTGCTCTGGGACGGTCGGTACCGGGCGGAGGGATCGCGCACCGTGAGATTCCGATCCTAGCCGAACACCCCGGGAAGAGTCGTCGGCCGAGACCTGTGACGAAGGCGACCACGGCCACGAGGTCCCCGGATCGGACCGTGGCAGGGTCGAGGGTTCAGGACCTGGCCCCGCCGGAGGTGCCGGGATCCGCGTCGTTCGGGGTGTCCACCGGGTCGACGGAATCCGTCTTGTCCGGCGCGTTCGTCGCCGAGTCGGCGCCGGCCTCGTCGACGATGCCGGGCTCCGCGGCCGGCTCGTCATCGCCGACCGGGTCGTCATCGCCGGCCGGGTCATCGTCGCTTGCCGGCTCGTCATCGCTTGACGGGTCGTCGGCCACGGCGGCGTCGGTGGCGTCGTCGTCGGTGGCGGTGTTGTCGGGTGCGTCGGCGTTGTCGGTGGCGGCATCGTCGGGGGTGGTGGCCTCGGCAGCGTCGGATCCATCGGTATCCGATTCGTCCACCGCGGTATCCGGCGAGGCCGCTGCCTCCGACACCTCGGTCTCCGGCTCCGCTGCGTCCGACACCTCGGACTCCGGCTCCGCGGTGTCCGCAGCCGGTGCGGATTCCTCGGGCTCCGACTCGGTCGCGTCCGGCCCTGCCGCATCGGACGCGGCTTCAGCGGACACCGTGTCATCGCTGTCGTCGGCGGTGCCGCCCGCGACGACCTCGTCGTCGGCCACCGGGGTTCCGGCGGATCGGTCCGGACCGTCGGCCTCGAACAGCGACGACCCCGACGCACTCGCTGCGGCCCCGCCGGCAACGACGGCCGGCGTGGTCTCCGGTTCGGCGTCCTCGTCGTACCAGTCGTCGACGTACCCGGCCACGCCCTGCTCCGCGAGTTCGGCGGCACGGTCGTCGTGGTACATCTCCAGTCCCTGTTCGCGTCCCTTGGGCGCGACCACGAAGTAGATGACGGCGGCGAGGAACACCAGCGCCGCGGTGAACAGGTTCGGCCGGATGCCCGCGATGTCGTTGGCGACAGCGGCTCGGTCGTCGCGGAGCAGTTCCACGAAGAACCGGCCGAGGCAGTAGCCCGCGACGTACAGCGCGAACAGCCGGCCGTGTCCGATGCGGAAGTACCGGTCGACGACCACGAGGAGGACGACGATGAGAACGTTCCACAGCAGCTCGTAGAGGAAGGTCGGGTGGACGACGGCGACCACGACCCCGTTGGAGACGCCGTCGATCAGCCCGGGGTCGGAGTACCCGGCGGCGTTCTGACGTTCGTAGATCTCGAGACCCCACGGCAGGGTGGTCTCGCGACCGTAGAGCTCCTGGTTGAAGTAGTTGCCGACTCGACCGATGGCCTGCGCCAACAGGATCGGCGGTGCGATGGCGTCGCCGAAGGCGGGCAGGCGGATTCCGCGGCGACGAGCGCCGATCCACGCACCGACCGCACCGAGCGCGACCGCACCCCAGATACCGAGACCGCCGTCCCAGATCTTCAGGGCGTCGATCGGTTCCTTGAGGGCGTCGGCGCCGAAATACGTCTTCCAGTCGGTGATGAGGTGATAGAGCCGGCCACCGACGAGACCGAACGGCACGGCCCAGATCGCGACGTCGAGAACCTCGCCGTCCTGGCCACCGCGCGCCATCCACCGGCGGTTGCCCCACCAGACCGCGACGATGATGCCGACGATGATGCAGAGCGCATACGCGCGGAGCGGAAAGGGGCCGATGTCCCACACGCCCTGGGGCGGACTGGGGAGGTAGGCCAGCATCGTCGAGGTCGGCGCGATCACGCTGCCACCCTAACCGACCGGCCGCACCGCTCCCCTCGTCGACCGCACCCGCCGGGCCGATCAGGAGCGAGAGCTCGGATCAGACCGTCGCGCGACGCGAGCGGACGCCCTCGGCCAGTTCGGCGACCAGGGAGGCCAGCCGGTCCTGGCCGGCGTTCGCCGCGGTCACCAACGCCGACCCGACGATCACACCGTCGGCGTAGGAAGCGATCTGCGCCGCCTGCTCACGGTTGCGCACGCCGAGTCCGACACCGATCGGGATGTCGGAGTACTCGCGAACCCGGCCACACAGCTCGGGGGCCATGTCCGACACCGCATCCCGCGCGCCGGTCACGCCCATCGTGGACGCCGCGTAGACGAAACCGCGAGATGCGTCGACGGTGAGGGCGATGCGCTCGGTCGTCGACGACGGCGCGACCAGATAGATGCGATCGAGACCGTGCCGATCGGCGGCCTCGTGCCACTGCGCACCCTCTTCGGGGATCAGGTTCGGGGTGATCAGCCCCGCGCCGCCGGCCGCTGCCAGATCGCGGGCGAAGTTCTCGACGCCGTACTTGAGGACCGGGTTCCAGTAGCTCATCACCACTGCGTTGCCACCGGCGGAGGTGATGGCCTCGACCGCGGTGAACACGTCGCGGACGCGCACGCCGTTGGTCAGCGCCTGGTCGGCGGCATCCTGGATGGTCGGGCCGTCCATCACCGGGTCGGAGTAGGGCACCCCGACCTCGATGATGTCGCAACCGGCGTCGACCATGGTCCGGAACGAGGTCAGCGACTCCTCGACCGTCGGGAAACCGACGGGGAGATAGCCGATCAGCGCACTGCGACCCTCCTCGCGGCATCGGTCGAACACGGGGCCGAGCTTCGACGGGATCGACTGGGTGCTCATGCCTGCTCTCCGGGTTTCTGGACGTCCGACGACTCCGACAGGGTGGCCTCGTCCTGCGACGGCGGGGCGTCGAACAATCCGAACCAGCGTGCGGCGGTGTCCACGTCCTTGTCGCCGCGGCCGGAGAGGCTGACGACGATGATCGCGCCCTCCCCCAGCTCCTGCCCGAGTTTCAGTGCGCCGGCGACCGCATGGGCCGATTCCACCGCGGGGATGATGCCCTCGCGGCGGCTGAGCAGCGCGAGCGCGTCCATCGCCTCGGTGTCGGTGATCGGCCGGTACTCCGCGCGTCCGGTGTCCTTGAGGTAGGCGTGCTCCGGACCGACGCCCGGATAGTCCAGACCCGCCGAGATCGAATGGGATTCGATGGTCTGTCCGTCCTCGTCCTGCAACAGATACGAGTAGGCGCCCTGGAAAGCGCCGGGAGTTCCGCCGGTGAATGTCGCAGCGTGACGGCCGGTCTCGACGCCGTCGCCGGCCGCCTCGAAACCGACGAGCCGGACACTCTCGTCGTCGATGAACGGATGGAAGATGCCGATCGCGTTGGAACCGCCACCGACACAAGCGGTCACCGCGTCGGGCAGGCGTCCGGCCTTCTCCAGGATCTGAACACGGGCCTCGAGCCCGACGATGCGCTGCAGATCGCGCACCATGACCGGGAACGGGTGCGGCCCGGCTGCGGTGCCGAAGCAGTAATACGTGTTGTGCGCGTTGGTGACCCAGTCACGCATGGCCTCGTTGATCGCGTCCTTCAGGGTCGCCGAGCCGTTGTCGACGGCGATCACCTCGGCGCCGAGGAGACGCATGCGGGCGACGTTGAGCGCCTGCCGGTCCGTGTCGACCCGGCCCATGTAGATCACGCACTCGAGGCCGAGGAGCGCGCACGCGGTGGCGGTGGCGACCCCGTGCTGGCCCGCACCGGTCTCGGCGATGATGCGGTGTTTGCCCATCCGCTGGGCCAGGAGTGCTTGTCCGAGAACGTTGTTGATCTTGTGTGAACCGGTGTGGTTCAGGTCCTCGCGCTTGAGGAAGATGCGCGCCCCGCCCGCGAACTCGGACAACCGCTGCGCCTCGTACAGCGGAGACGGACGTCCGGCGTAATCGCGCTGCAAACGGTCGAGTTCGGCGAGGAAATCGTCGTCGGCACGGACCTTCTGGAACGTGGTGGTGACCTCGTCGATGACGGCCATCAACGCCTCGGGGACATGGCGACCGCCGTACACGCCGAAGTGCCCGTGCTCGTCGGGTTCGATGGACGTCCGGGTCGTCAGTCCCACGCTCGCGGTGGGCAGCGGCGCGGCCCCGGCGGCATCGGTACGGGCGGAATCAGGATGAGCGGTCACTTCAACTCACAGACGATCGGGCCGACAGATCACGCGGACCGACTTCGGCCCGGACGCATTGTCAGCGAACAGGTTTCGGGCACGAGGGGTGAGTGCCCGCGGTGACGAGCTCACGGACCGCGGCACGCGGGTCACCACTCGTGACGAGACCTTCACCGACGAGTACCGCATCCGCCCCGGCACCGGCGTACGCCAGCAGATCGGCGGTGCCGCGCACACCCGACTCGGCGATGCGGATGGTCTCGGTCGGCAGACCGGGCGCGATGCGCGAGAACGTGTCGCGCTCGACCTGCAGGGTCTTGAGATTGCGGGCATTGACGCCGACGACCGAGGCCCCGGCTTCGAGAGCACGGCTGGCCTCTTCCTCGGTGTGCACCTCGACGAGTGCGGTCATACCCAGGCTCTCGGTGCGGTCGAGGAGCGAGGCGAGCACGTTCTGCTCGAGGGCGGCGACGATCAGCAGGATGACATCGGCTCCGTGGGCGCGGGCCTCGTGGATCTGATAGGTGCCGACGATGAAGTCCTTGCGCAGGACCGGGATGTCCACGGCCGCGCGAACAGCGTCGAGGTCGGCGAGCGAACCGCGGAACCGGCGCTCCTCGGTGAGCACGCTGATGATGCGTGCACCACCCTCTTCGTATGCGCGGGCGAGTTCGGCTGGGTCGCCGATGCTGGCGAGCTCGCCCTTCGACGGGCTCGCGCGCTTGACCTCGGCGATGACGCCGATACCGGGCTGGCGCAGCGCCGCCAGCGCATCCTTGGGTGCGGGAGCCTTGGCCGAGGCCGCCTTGACCGACGCGAAGTCGACCACGGCCTCACGAGCCGCGACGTCGGCTTTCACTCCCTCGATGATCGATTCGAGAACGTTGGGCACGCTCACAGCGACTTGCTCCCTTCTCTCTCGACGTGTGATCTCAGGGTAGACGGGCGGTCCGGGCCGGGTGCGGCCGGGTTGGCCGATCTGTGACCTCGCCCCGCCGGTGGGTACTCCGCCGGCCCCGGTGTCGGAGGAGTGATCTCGCGCACCCGGTCTCCGGGCACGGGTCAGCGACGGTCGGGATCGGTGGGGTCGGTCGGATCGATTCCGGTGTCGAGCGCGTCCCACATCATGCGTTCGTTGGCGCCCGGCGGAGTCGGATCCGTCGTCGGTTCCGCCGGGTCGGCGTCGTCCCCGGACCCCGGTTTCCCGGACCCGGCGGCTCCGGTTCCGGCCGTCCCGGTCGGCGTCGTCCCGGAGTGTGCCTCGGTGGCCTTGCGACGCTCGTAGTCGGCGAAGATCTCGGTCTCGATCTCCTCGCGCCGCGCGGCCGGGGTGGTGTACTTCGACGATCGGGTGGCGCCCTTCGCGACACGCATCAGGGCCACGGCCGCGCCGACGGCACAGAGGGTGCCGGCGAGGACGAGGAGGGCCGCCAGGGTGTTGGTGTCGACGTAGAGCACCACGTAGCGATCGGGAATGCTGCCCGCGTCCGCCGCATAGTCCGAGTCGGCGCCGCCGGTGATTAGCGAGATCGCCGGGAAGGCGGCCAGGACGCCGCCCACCGCGACCAGGATCGCGACGACTCGAAGGGCCCACCCGCGCACCGACAGCGCCGCGAGGATGCCCGCCAGGTAGACCAGTGCCAGCGGGGTGAGCCAGGGACTCCAGTCCCCGCCGTTGACCTCGAACGCGCGCTGCGGGGACAACCCGTCCTCGGCCGAGACGGTGGCCCAGGTCATCCGGCTCGCCCCCCAGAAGGCGGCCGCGGCGGCCGCCATCAGCAGCGCCGCGATGACCTGCAGGCGGCGGACGGACCTGCGGCGCGTCGTCTCGGCGTCGGGCCCGGTTCCTGGTTCGGCAGAGGTCATGAGGTCTCACCCACCCGTCGCATCGTCGAGGCGGCGGCGACGGCGTTGAGCACCGCGGTCGCCTTGTTACGCGCCTCGTTGTATTCGTACTCGGGCTCACTGTCGGCGACCACGCCGCCGCCGGCCTGCACGAACGCCTTGCCGCGTGCGAGCAGCGCGGTGCGGATCGCGATGGCGGTGTCGGCGTTGCCGGCGAAGTCGATATAGCCCACGATCCCGCCGTACAGACCCCGGCGGGTCATCTCGTGTTCGTCGATGAGTTCCATCGCCCGCACCTTCGGGGCCCCGGTGAGCGTTCCGGCCGGGAAACAGGCCGTCACGGCGTCGAGGGCGTGCTTGTCGTCGCGGAGGGTCCCCGACACGGTCGAGACGAGATGCATGACGTGGCTGTAGCGCTCGATGTGCCGGTAGTCGCTGACCTTGACCGTGCCGGGCACGCACACGCGGCCGAGGTCGTTGCGGCCGAGGTCGACCAGCATCAGGTGTTCGGCGTTCTCCTTCTCGTCCTCGATCAGCCCCTTGCCGAGCAGCTGGTCTTCTTCCTCGGTCGCGCCGCGCCAGCGTGTACCCGCGATCGGATGTGTGGTCGCGACCCCGTCGGCCACGGTGACGAGTGCCTCGGGGCTGCTGCCGACGATGGTGAACGGCTTGCGCGCGATCGCGTCGGGCGAGCCGGTGTCGCTGTGCTCCTCGGTGCCGGGCATCCGCAGCAGATACATGTACGGACTCGGGTTCGAGGCGCGCAGTACCCGGTACACGTCGAGGGGGTCGGCGTCGGAGTCCATCTCGAAGCGCATCGACGGCACGACCTGGAAGGCCTCGCCCGCCTCGATCTCACCGACCAGATCGGTGACGATCTCGCTGTACTCCGCGAGAGAGCGTTGCGCGGTGAACTCGGGCCGCGGGCGGTCGAAGGTCGACACCGTCGACGGCGCTGGTGCGGCGAGCGCCTCGGTCATCCGATCGAGCCGGGCGAGGGCGTCGGCGTAGGCGTGCTCCACCCGGTCGTCGGAGCCGTCCCAGTTCACCGCGTTCGCGATGAGCGTGATCGTGCCCTCGTGATGGTCGACCGCGGCGAGGTCGGTGGCCAGGACCATCATCATATCGGGGAGGCCGAGGTCGTCGACCGTGGTCTCGGGCAGACGTTCCAGCCTGCGGACCATGTCGTAGGCCATGAAGCCGACGAATCCTCCGGTCAGCGGCGGCATCCCGGGCAGCGGGTCGGTCTGCAGGACGCGCAGCGACTCCGCCAGCACCTCGAGCGCGTCACCGCCCTCGGGTGCGCCGACCGGCACCGACCCCCACCAGTGCGCCTGCCCGTCGACGACGGTCAGGGCCGACGGCGCACCGGCGCCGATGAACGACCACCGGGACCAGGATCGCCCGTTCTCGGCGGATTCCAGCAGGAAGGTCCCCGGACGGTCACCCGCGAGCTTCCGGTACGCCGACAGCGGCGTCTCGGAGTCGGCGAGGACCTTGCGCGTCACCGGCACCACGCGGTGATCGCGCGCGAGATCGAGGAACTCCGCGAGAGTCGTCGTGGCGGCCGCTGCGCCGGTACCGGACGTCATCCGAGCGGCTCGCCGCCGACGCCCCACTGATTACGCGGAACCTCCGTGATCGTCACCCAGACCGAATCGGGGTTCTTGCCGGTCGCCTTGGCGTAGGCCTCGGTGACCGCGGCGATCGTCTCGCGTTTCACGCGATCGGACAGTCCCGGCGTCTGCGAGATCTGGATGAGGGGCATGGACGCACCGCCTTTCGAAGGTCTCGAGTTGTGACGAGTTCCCGGGCGGTCTGTCCCGGGACTCGTGTCTGGGGCTCTATTCTGCTGGGTCCGGCGAGTCCGGCCCGGCGTCGGCCCCGGAATCGGGTCCCGCGTCGATCCCGAACGTCAGCGACTCGGTGTCGAAGCAACTGTGATTGCCGGTGTGGCAGGCCGCGCCGACCTGGTCGACCACCAGCAGCACGGTGTCCCCGTCGCAGTCGATCCGGGCGTCGTGCACGTACTGCGTGTGCCCGCTGGTCTCCCCCTTGACCCAGTACTCCTGGCGCGACCGCGAGTAGTAGGTGCCCTTCCGCGTGGCCAGCGTGCGCTCGAGCGCGACGTCGTCCATCCAGGCGACCATCAGCACCGTCCCGGTGCTGCGTTCCTGGGCCACCGCGGTGAACAGGCCGTCGGAGTTTCGTTTCAGGCGTGCGGCGAGATCGGGATCGAGGGCCATCAGCGTCCTTCCTGGTCAGTCCGGGAGCACGAGGGACTCCTCATCGGACGGTGATCCCGGCGTCGCGCATGGCCGTCTTCACCTCGGCCACGGTGAGTTCACCGAAGTGGAAGACCGAGGCCGCGAGAACGGCGTCGGCGCCCGCCTCCACGGCCGGTGCGAAGTCCTCGATGCGGCCGGCGCCGCCGCTGGCGATGACCGGTACCGACACCGCGGCGCGCACGGCCGTCAGCATGCGGAGATCGAAGCCCTGCTTGGTGCCGTCGGCGTCCATCGAGTTCAGCAGGATCTCCCCCACGCCGAGATCTTGGCCGCGGCGTGCCCATTCGACGGCGTCGATTCCGGTGCCCTTGCGGCCGCCGTGGGTCGTGACCTCCCAGCCCGACGGCGTGGGCTCCGACCCCGTCGGCACGGTCCGCGCATCCACCGACAACACGATGCACTGCGAGCCGAAACGACGGCTCATCTCGGCGAGCACGTCGGGCCGGGCGATGGCCGCGGTGTTGACGCTGACCTTGTCGGCCCCGGCGCGCAGCATGGTGTCGACGTCGTCGACGGTCCGGATGCCGCCGCCGACGGTGAGCGGGATGAAGACCTGATCGGCGGTGCGCTTGACGACGTCGATCATCGTCGACCGTCCCGAGCTCGACGCGGTGACGTCGAGGAAGGTCAGTTCGTCCGCGCCCTCGCGGTCGTAGCGCTCGGCCAGTTCGACCGGGTCGCCTGCGTCGCGCAGGTTGGCGAAGTTGACGCCCTTGACCACACGGCCGTCGTCGACGTCGAGGCACGGGATGACCCGGGTCGCCAGCGTCATCGTCGGGTCTCCTTCGGGGTGGTGGATTCTGGGGTGATGGATTCTGGGGTGATGGAGTCTGGGGTGATGGAGTCTGGGGCCCATTCCGGGACCGTCTCGGCGATGACACCCATCAGCTCGGCGTGCACGGTCGGTGTGCCCGCGACCAGGGACGGCGAGGCCACCGTCCACGGCCGGCCGGCGATGTCGGTCGCCACGCCGCCTGCGGCACGGACCAGTGCCGCGCCCGCGGCGTTGTCCCAGGGGTGCCGGCCGAAGGCGATCGCCCCGCCGAACACGCCGGCTGCGGTGAAGGCCATGTCGACACCCGTCGACCCGGTCATGCGGATCCGGGCGGCACGCGTACTCAGTTCGCGCAGGAGGTCGGCGCGGCGCGAGCCGGGGTACCTGCCGCCACCGCGGGCATCGAAGGGTCCGAAGGCGATGGCCGCCTCGGCGAGGACGGGGTCGGGGGCCGGCGGAGCGGGCTCGCCGTCGATGAGCAGCGGGCCGTCGACGTGTGCGGCATACCGGCGCCCCACGAGCGGGAGCCAGGTCATCCCGAGGGTGGCCTCACCGTCGACCACGAGGCCGAGCAGGATTCCGGTGAGCGGCAGCCCCGCCGAGTAGTTGAACGTGCCGTCGATCGGGTCGAGCACCCACACCGGCCCGTCGACGACGTCGGCACCGCCGAACTCCTCACCGTGGACCGGGATCTGCGTGCGATCGGCGAGCTCGGCCCCGATGTGCCGTTCGAGGTCCAGGTCGATCTGCGTGGCGAAGTCGGTGCCGCCCTTGTTGATCGCGCTCGGTGCACCCTGCCCGTCGACGAATCGGTCGACCGCGGCGTCGAGGATCGACCCGGCGGTGTCGAGCAACCGGGGCAGGTCGAGAGAGGTGTCGGAAGAGCTCATCAGACCCCGGCGACCGCGGTCAGCGCCTCCGGCAACGTGAAGCGGCCCGCGTAGAGCGCCTTGCCGACGATGGCGCCCTCGACACCCTGTCCGGTGAGGCCGGCGATCGCGACCAGATCCTCGATGGCCGAGACTCCGCCCGAGGCCACGATCGGGGCGTCGGTGGCCGCCGCGACCTCGGCGAGCAGGTCGAGGTTCGGACCCTGCAGGGTGCCGTCCTTCGACACGTCGGTGACCACGTAGCGGGCGCATCCGTCGCGGTTGAGCCGCTCGAGGACCTCCCACAGATCGCCGCCGTCGGTCACCCAGCCACGACCGCGAAGGCGGTAGGAGTCACCGTCACGGATCACGTCGAGACCGACCGCGATGCGGTCGCCGTGTTCGGCGATCGCGCGGGCACACCATTCCGGGTTCTCCAGCGCGGCGGTGCCGAGGTTCACGCGGGTGCAGCCGGTCGCGAGGGCGGCCGCCAGCGAATCGTCGTCGCGTATTCCGCCGGACAACTCGACCTTCACGTCGAGTTCGCCGACGACGCCGGCCAGCAGGTCGCGGTTGTCGCCTCGGCCGAAGGCCGCGTCGAGGTCGACGAGGTGGATCCACTCCGCGCCGTCCCGCTGCCACGCCAGCGCGGCATCGCGCGGCGAGCCGTAGGAGGTCTCGGTGCCGGCCGCGCCCTGGACGAGGCGGACCGCCTGCCCGTCGGCGACGTCGACGGCGGGAAGGAGTTCGAGGGTGCTACCCATGGGTGAATCTGTCCTGTCTGTTCTGGATCGAGCGATTCGGCTGTCGGGACGTGCTCGGGTGTCGGGTCAGGCCGGGTGGTGACCGTCGCGCGCCGCGATCAGGTCCGCCCGGGCGCGGTCGACCATGCGGTTGGCAACGGTACCGATCGCGGCGATCATCGCCGCCACCGCCACCAGCGCGGCGACGAGTCCGGCGACCGGCGACCAGCGCGCACAGAGCGCGATGATCGGGATGGAGACGATCAGGACCAGCACACCCGCACCGAGAGCGTAGAAGGCGAGTTTCGCGATCGAGAAACCGGCGGGCGCCGATGCGGCGTCGGCCTGCCCGGACTCGACCGGTGAGCCGCGGTGTCCGTCGCCGTGCCCGGGGTCGTCGTCCGGGCGCGGCGTGCCGCCGGTCACGAGAGTCCCCGAACCCAGTTCTCCAGCAGGTGGGCGCCGGCGTCACCGGATTTCTCGGGGTGGAACTGGGTGGCCGACAGCGGCCCGTTCTCGACCGCGGCGAGGAAGCGCCCGCCGTGTTCGGCCCAGGTCAGTCTGGGTGCGCGCAGCCGAGAGCCGTCGCTGTCCATCTCCCACACCTGTGCGGCGTAGGAGTGCACGAAGTAGAAGCGGGTGTCGGCGTCGAGCCCGTCGAACAAGACCGACCCCTCGGGCGCGTCGACCGTGTTCCACCCCATGTGCGGCAACACCGGCGCGGGCAGCTGCGTCACGCTGCCCGGCCACTCCCCGCACCCGTCCGCCTCGACGCCGAACTCGACGCCGCGTTCGAAGAGGATCTGCATGCCGACGCAGATGCCCAGGACCGGCCGGCCCCCGGCGAGCCGGCGACCGACGATCCGGTCGCCCTTCACGGCACGCAGACCTTCCATGCAGGCGGCGAAGGCGCCGACGCCGGGCACGACGAGGCCGGTGGCGTTCAGGGCGGTGTCGAAGTCGGAGGTGACGGTCACCTGTGCCCCGGTGCGTTCCAGCGCGCGCTGCGCCGACCGCAGGTTGCCCGACCCGTAGTCGAGGATGGTGACATCGACGGCGCTCACAGCGCACCCTTCGTCGAGGGCACACCCGTGACGCGCGCGTCGTATTCGGTGGCGGCGCGCAGCGCACGGGCCACGGCCTTGAACTCGGCTTCGGTGATGTGGTGCTGGTCGCGGCCGTAGAGCACACGGACGTGCAGGGCGATCCGAGCGTTGAGAGCGATCGATTCGAAGACGTGCCGGTTGATGACCGTCGAATACGGCACGCCGGGGTAGCCGCCGATCACCGCGGTCAGCATGTGCTCGGGCTCCCCGGTGTGCACGCAGTACGGACGGCCGGAGACGTCGACCACCGCCTGGGCGAGGGTCTCGTCCATCGGAATCCACGAGTCGCCGAAGCGGCGGATGCCCTTCTTGTCGCCCAGCGCCTGACCCAGCGCCTGGCCCAGCACGATTGCGGTGTCCTCGATGGTGTGGTGGCCTTCGACCTCGACGTCGCCCTTCGCCTCGACGGTCAGGTCGAAGCTGCCGTGCTGACCGAACGCGGTCAGCATGTGGTCGAAGAACGCGATGCCCGTCGAGATGTTCGTCACGCCGGTGCCGTCGAGGTTCAGTTCGACGGCGATCGACGACTCCCGGGTGGTCCGTTCGACCTTCGCGATGCGGGGTGCCCGGCTCTCGGATGCGGGGTTGGTCACTGGGTGTTCTCCAGATCTGTGGTGGCAAGGGTGCGGCTGACGTCGAGGAAGGCGTCGTTCTCGTGGGCGAGTCCGACAGTCACCCGCAGGTGGCCGGCGATCCCGACGTCGCGGATGAGGACGCCCTGGTCGAGGTAACGCTGCCACGACGCCGCTGCATCCCGGAAACCGCCGAACAGCACGAAGTTCGAGTCGGAGTCGACGACGCGGTACCCGGCCTCGGTGAGCGCCGCGACCACACGGTCGCGTTCGGCGATGATCGCCGCGACACCGGCGAGGGTGTCGTCGCTGTGCCGAAGGGCCGCGCGCGCCGCAGCCTGGGTCAGCACGGACAGGTGGTACGGCAGCCGGACGAGCTGGATCGCGTCGACGACGGCCGGTGCCGCCGCGAGATACCCGAGGCGCCCGCCGGCGAAGGCGAACGCCTTGCTCATGGTGCGGCTGACGACGACCTTCGCCGGGAACTCGTCGATGAGCTCGACAGCGCTCGGCGCCGCGGAGAACTCCGCGTACGCCTCGTCGACGATCACGATGCCCGGTGCGGCCTCGACGATCCGGCGGAGATCGGCAAGCGGGATGGAACCGCCGGTCGGGTTGTTGGGCGAGGTCACGAAGACGACGTCGGGTTCGCGGTTGGCGACTTCGGCGACCGCGTACTCGGTGTCGAGGGAGAAGTCGCCTGCGCGCGCGGCGACCAGCCAGGTGG
The DNA here is from genome assembly GCF_041103195.1 of Gordonia sp. ABKF26. NCBI lineage: Bacteria > Bacillati > Actinomycetota > Actinomycetes > Mycobacteriales > Gordoniaceae > Gordonia > Gordonia sp. ABKF26. Next base: position 2,715,479 of record NZ_JBGCVZ010000003.1, on the reverse strand, counting down.
TGTCCGTGCCGTCGGCGATGATCGGGTGCATCGAGTACGACGGGACGAAGCCCAGCGCGCTGCGGCCCGGTCCGCCGAAGGCCTGCAGCAGCTGCTGCAGGACCTCGTTCGAACCGTTTGCCGCCCAGAGGTTCTCGACGCCCAGCCGGACACCGGTGGCCCGGGTCAGGTAAGCGGCGAGGTCGGTACGAAGGGCGACGGCATCGCGGTCGGGATAGCGGTGCAGCTCGGCGGCCGCCTCGCGCACCGACGCGGTGACGTCGTCGATCAGGGCCGCTGACGGCGCGTGCGGGTTCTCGTTGGTGTTCAGGATCACCGGCACTCTGAGTTGCGGTGCGCCGTAGGCACTCTTGCCGCGGAGGTTGGCGCGCAGCGGCAGGTCGTCGACGCTGATCGAGCCACCCGGCACGACTGCACCCACCACCGCATCCGACGCGGTCACCGGGCGGCACTCTTCACGAAGCGCTGCTTGACCGCGTCGCCGTGACCGGGCAGGTCCTCGGCATCGGCCAGGGTCACCACCTTGTCGGCGACCTCACGCAGCGCGGCTTCGTCGTAGTCGATGACGTGGACGCCCTTGAGGAACGTCTGCACCGAGAGACCCGAGGCGAAGCGCGCCGAACCCGACGTCGGCAGAACATGATTGGAGCCGGCGCAGTAGTCACCGAGACTCACCGGGGCATACGGGCCGACGAAGATCGCGCCCGCGTTGTGCACGCGGTCGGCGACCGCGGCGGCATCGCGCGTCTGGATCTCGAGGTGTTCGGCCGCGTAGGCGTCCACGACCGCGAGTCCGGCGTCGAGATCATCGACGAGAACGACGCCCGACTGCTCCCCCGACAACGCGGTGAGCACACGCTCGCGGTGCTTGGTGGCCGCGACCTGGGTGTCGAGCGCGGCGTCGACGGCGTCAGCGAGTTCGGCGCTGTCGGTGACGAGCACCGAGGCCGCCAGCACGTCGTGTTCGGCCTGGCTGATGAGGTCCGAGGCCAGGATGCCGGGATCGGCCGAGTCGTCGGCGAGGATCGCGATCTCGGTCGGTCCGGCTTCGGAGTCGATGCCCACCACGCTGCGGCACACTCGCTTGGCCGCGGTGACGTAGATGTTGCCCGGGCCGGTGATGAGGTCGACCGGGTCGAGGACGGAGTTCGGCGCGTCGGCGGCGTGCGTGTCGTGACCGCCGTAGGCGAGCAGGGCCACCCCCTGGGCACCACCGACGGCCCACACCTCGTCGACGTCGAGGAGCGCGCAGGCGGCGAGGATCGTCGGGTGCGGCCAGCCGCCGAAGTCCTTCTGCGGCGGCGAGGCGACGACCAGCGAGCCGACCCCGGCCTCCTGGGCGGGCACGACGTTCATGATGACCGACGACGGGTACACGGCGTTGCCGCCGGGAACGTACAGACCGACGCGACGGACCGGGATCCACTTCTCGCTCACGACGCCGCCGTCGACGACCTGCGTGCGCGTGGTCTCGCGGCGCTGGTCGGCGTGGACCGTGCGTGCCCGTCGGATGGATTCGCGCAACGCGTCGGCGATCTGCGGGTCGAGTTCGGCGAGGGCGTCGGCGATGACCTGGGCGGGCACCCGGACGGATGCGGGGCGGACGCCGTCGAACTTCTCGCCGAAGTCGAGTGCGGACTCGGTGCCGTTCTCGGCCACCGCATGCACCACCGGCGTCACCGTGTCGAGGACGGCATTGACATCGGTACCCCCGCGGGGCAGCGCACGACGCAACTCGGCGAGTGTCGGCGTGCTACCGCGCAGGTCAATTCGGGCGAGCATGATCTCTCCTGGTGGCTGCGGATTTACCCGACAAGGATACGTGTCGGATGCCAGTGGGTTTCTGGTGCGGGTGGTGCGACGGTTCTTCTACGGTGGACAACGGAATCGCCCACGACCGTGAGGACGCGAAAGTGTGCCAATACTGCGGGTGCCGGGACATGCCGTTGCTCCGCGACTACACCGCCGAACACGAACGGGCCGTGAACCTCGGCGGCGACGCGGTGCGGGCGCTCGATGCCGACGACCGCGACACCGCCCGCCGGCTCGCGGACCGGCTCGTGATCGAACTGCGGTCACACTGGCGCGGCGAGGAAGACGGATTGTTCGCCCAGTTGCTCGACACCGACCGGGACCTCTTCGCCGGGTACATCGACCCGCTCATCGCCGAGCACCGGGAACTCGATGCGTTCCTGACGTCGATGGACCTGTCCGATCCCGCCGACCGCGACCGGTTCCGACGCGAGGTCGACGGGCTGCACCGGCACATCGCGAAAGAGGAGGACGCACTGTTCCCCGCGTCGGTGACGACTCTCGACGGCGATCAGTGGGATGCCGCGATCGCCGCCTGGGAGCACGCGCATCCCGGGGAGAAGCTGCTCGACCACGGCGTGTAGGCGTCGGGAGCCCACACGCCTGCCTGAGCTGGGTCGCCGGGCTGACCAGATGGCGCCTACCACACGACACCGACAGTTCCCACCGCCCGCAGATTGCATCAATAGGATTGCGCGACAACATATCTCGAATCCTTCGCTGCCCGATTCTCGTGTACACTCGAACATACATTCGCAGCAACGGTTCTCGGGGGGAGGTGGCCGTCATGGCCGACACCACGCACGTCGACGACGATTCGGCTGCGCCCCAACCGCGTGCCGTCGAGCTGGTGGCCGAGCTGCATGCGATCCTCGACGAACTGCAGACCGTCAATCTGTCTCCGTGCACCGACGAAGAATTGATCGAGGTCGCCGCCGCGACCGAACGCGCCATCGCCCGAACCACGTACGCCGGTGACCGGCAAGTCGCCGAAGTCGAGGGTCGTGACCTGCCACGCAAGACCGGGTACCGCACCCTCATCCAGTTCATGAACCACCGACTCCGGGTCACCAACCCGGTTCGGCGACGCAAGCACCTCAACGCCACCGCCACGCTCACGTGCCTCAGCGGCGACCGCCTCGAACCGGAACACCCCACCCTGGCCGCAGCATTCGCCGCAGGAACGGTCGGGACCGCCCACGTCCAGGCCGCCCTCGATGTCCTCGACCAGATCCCCCACGCCGTCGAGCATGATGTGAAAGTCGCTGCGGAACGGCAGATGGCCGAAATCGCCGCCGATCACACACCCGCCGACATCATCCAACTCGGCGCGCGGCTTCTCGCTCACCTCGACCCCGACGGCACACCGTCCGACGGCACCGACCAGAAACGACGCCGCAACCTGTGGATCGGACGCCAACGAGCCGACGGCACCGCCACCATCTCCGGCACCCTGACCCCCGAACTCGCCGCCCGGCTCACGATGATGTTCGCCGTCTGGGGCAAACCCGGACTCAACAACCCCGACGACCCCGCCTCACCCCTGGGTCCGGCCGGCACCGCCGACCCCGACGCGCTGGCCACCGCAGCCGACCGTGACCAACGCACCCCCGCCCAGACAAATCACGACGCCCTCGACGCCGCACTGGCCGCTGGCTTGTCAGACGGGATTATCGGAACGTCGCATCGCGGGCTGCCCGTGCAACTGATCATCAAAGCCGATCTGGGCGACCTGATCCGTGAAGCCGGGCTCGCGACCACCGCCACCGGCACCCTGCTGCCCATCCCCGACCTGGTCGCGATGGCCGGCGACGTGCAGCCGTGGTTGGCAGTATTCAAGGACGCCACCGCGGTGCCGCTGTACTTCGGTAGGGGGAAGCGTCTGGCCACCCGCGAACAACGCCTCGTCTCCTTCGCGCGCCCCGACGGCGAGGTGTGCTCGACTCCCGGCTGCGATCAACCCGCCACCCAGGTCGAACTCCATCACGCCCACAAGGATTGGGCCAAGGGCGGTCTCACCAATATCGACGACCTCGCACCCGCCTGCCCCCGCCACAACCGCATGGTCGGCGACCAGCCCGGCCAGTACACCACCCGCATCGAACGGTCCGGACCCGACGAAGGCCGCTGCCTCTGGCGGTTGAACGCCGAACCCGGAGCACCACCCAACCCCGAACACATCAACCGCCGACCCGACATACCCCGGCGGTTCACCGCACACCTGAAAACAGTGCGCAACGAGATCCTCGGACCACCAACCCGGCCCGGCGATCAAGCACGCCCCGAGGCGCCACACTTCCACGACGTGCGCCGGTCATGGTTGAACATCAGCCACGTCATCGACGTCCGACCACCCCGACCCGGACCGCTCCCACCCCGGCCCTCCCTCGTCGAAGCACACCTCGTGGAGCTCCTCGCCACCCACTGACCGCGCCCGAGAGGTCGCAAACCTGCTGGCAGAGGATTCCCGACGCTCTCGGGTTCGTCGACCACAGGGTCCGGGACCGGTCAGGTGGCACGATCAACAGCGCCATGGGAACAGTTCCTGACGTTGCCGCCGACTTCTTCTCGGGCTCGCCGACGGGCCTGGCGATCTTCCTCGCCACCGAGCGGGCGGCCCGGACCCTTGGTGATGACGTGACCATTCGAGTCACGAAGAGCCAGATCACTTTCCGGCGAAGGTCCGGATTCGCGTATGTCTGGCGTCCAGGCCGCTACGTGCGATCCGAGCCCGCCTCGATATCCTCCGGTCGTGCCCAACCCGCGATCGCCGCTACACCTCTGCTGCCTGCTCTGGGCGCACGACGACGCGGCCGGTGACCTCACCCGATACGAGGACACCGTCCTCGATCTGCTCCCCGAGCACGGCGGTGCGGTGCTCACCCGGGTGATCGGCGACGGACAGGGCGGTACGCCGCATGAGGTGCAGATCCTGCGGCTCGCCGACCGCAGTGCACTCGACGCCTATCTCGCCGATCCGCGCCGCACGGCGCTCGCCGACGAACGGGACCGGGTCATCGCCCGTACCGAGGTGTTCGAGGTCGATGTCCGGACCGGCGATCCGGGCAGCTGATCTCTCAGGGCGCGGGGATGTCCAACCCGAGGTCGAGCACGGTGACCGAATGGGTCAGCGCACCGACGGCGAGATAGTCGACGCCGGTGCGGGCGTAGTCGATGGCGACGTCGAGCGACAGACCACCGGAGCTCTCCAGTTTCGTCTCCGGCGAGCGCGTGTTGCGTCGCTGGACGGCCATCTGCGTTTCCCACGGCTCGAAATTGTCCAGCAGGACGAGCTGCGGCCTCAGTTCGAGGACCTCGTCGAGCTGCGCCAGCGAGTCCACCTCCACCTCGACCGGCAGCCCGGGAGCCGCGTCCCGCACCGCTCGCAGTGCGGCCGCGACCGAACCGGCTGCGGCGACGTGGTTGTCCTTGATGAGTGCCGCATCGCCGAGACCCATGCGATGGTTGACTCCCCCGCCGGCCCGCACCGCGTACTTCTGCAGGTGGCGCATTCCGGGCAGAGTCTTGCGGGAATCCCGGATCTTCGCGCCCGTCTCCTCGACGGCCGAGACCCAGGCCGCGGTGGCCGTCGCGATCCCCGACATGTGCGAGATCAGGTTCAGCGCAGTGCGTTCCGCGGTCAGCAGCGCGCGCGTCGGGGCGTGCACCGACAATACGACGGTGCCCGGTTCGACGCGGCTGCCGTCCTCGACCCGGGTTCCTATCGTGTACTCGCCCGCGCCGATCACCTCGTCGAAGACCACCTCGACCACGGGCACACCGGCGATGACGCCGTGCGCGCGACTGACGATCGCCGCGTCGACGACCGCGTCGGCGGGCACGGTGGACGCGGTCGTGACGTCGGGTCCGTACCGCAGATCCTCGTCGAGGGCGGTCCGGATCAACGCGCGGACCTCGTCGGTGACCGCGACGCCGAGTTCGCCGCCCGCGGCCTGACCGACGAAATCGTCGCTCACGCCAGCGCTCATTCGCCCGATCCGGGGTTGCCGATCGCGATCATCCGCTCGACACTCTTGCGCGCCTTCTCGGCGACATCGGCGTCGACGAACACCTCGTCGCGACCCTCCCGCAGGCACCGGAGCATGGCGGCGGGCGTGATCATCTTCATGTAGGGGCACGAGGCGCGGTCGTTGACGGCCTGGAAGTCGACACCCGGCGCGGCCTTGCGCAGCTGGTGCAGCATCCCGACCTCGGTGGCGACCAGGACCTGCTTCGCACCCGTCTCGCGGGCCGCGTCGAGCATCCCTCCGGTCGAGAGGATTTTCACCTTCTCCTCGGGCACGAAGCCCTCGCCCGCCAGGTACAGCGCCGACGTCGCGCACCCGCATTCGGGGTGGATGAACAGGTCGGCATCGGGGTGCGCGTTCGCCTGCGCGGTCAGCTCGTCACCGTTGATGCCGGCGTGGACGTGGCATTCGCCCGCCCAGATGTGGATGTTGTCGCGGCCGGTCTCACGCTTGACGTGTGCGCCGAGGAACTGGTCGGGCAGGAACAGCACGTCCCGGTCGGGATCGATCGAGGCCACCACGTCGACGGCGTTCGACGACGTGCAGCAGATGTCGGTCAGACCCTTCACCTCGGCGGTCGTGTTGACGTAGGACACCACGAGCGCGTCGGGGAACTCGGCCTTCCAGGCGCGCAGTTCGTCGGCGGTGATCGAGTCGGCCAGCGAACATCCGGCGCGCTCGTCGGGGATCAGGACCCGCTTCTCCGGACTCAGGATCTTGGCCGTCTCGGCCATGAAGTGGACGCCGCAGAAGATGATCTCGTCGGAGTCGACCTCGGCGGCGATCCGCGACAGGGCCAGCGAGTCGCCGACGTGGTCGGCGACGTCCTGGATGGCCGGGAGCTGGTAATTGTGTGCGAGCAGGGTCGCGTTGCGCGCCTTGGCGAGACGGCGGACCTCGTCTGCCCATTCCTGGGTCGGCTCGATACCGGTGTATCCGCCGGGCGCGTCGTACCACTGCGCATCGATGAGCGCCGACACTGCAGGCGCGGTCACGGCCGCGGGGCGATCGCTGGTGATGCTCATTGCCACTCCTCTGGCTGCCCGGCGACGAGTTCCGTCTCCGGGACGCTGGTTCCCCAGATCACGGGCCGTGTGTCCGAGGCAGGTTTTCGACTCATGGTCGAAAACGCTATGCATCGTAACATTCGCCACACCCGGAGCATTCCCGCGACCTGGCCGGGCCGTGGCGCCGGCCCCGGCCCCGGCCCCGGCCCCGGCCACGATCCGGTTCAGCTCATCGGCACATCAGAGCATCGAGATAGCGCTCGCTGATTCGCGACTGGGCGAGGCGCCCGACCGGCCCGCCCAGCCGGGTGAACCACCGCCCCGGGCGCGAGAAGGCGACGACATGCCCGACCACCGTGTCGTCGGCGAGCCATTCCACCCAGAAGCGTTCCTCGCCGACCTCTGGATGCCCGGGGAGCGTTCCATAGGCGAAACCCTGTTCACGAGGGGCGTCGAGCACCTCGACGACCCGGCACCGCGCGACGATCCCGAGTGGACCGACCCCGACCCGCAGGTCGACGTCAGCGCCGACCGTCGCCGCGGGGGTGGACGCGTCGACGCCGAAGCCGGCATGACGATGCATGTCCCAGTTCAGAATTCGCTGACCCGCCGTGGCGAAGCACGCAGCCCCCGAACCGATGACCCGCGACCGGCGCAAGTGGTGATAACCGGGCGGCAGCGTGCCCGATGTCGCGCCGACCTCCGGATAGGTGAGTGCCGATCGGTCGCCGCTCACCCCGCCCGCGCCACCTCGGCGTCGAGGACGAGAGCCAGATCGTCGAGCGAGGCGCCGAGCGCGCGGGCGAGCGCCGCGATGGTCGCGAAGGCGGGCGTCGGCATGCGTCCGGTCTCGATCTTGCGCAGGGTCTCCGGCGAGATGCCCGCGCCGAGCGCGACGTCGCCGAGCGGGCGGTCGCCGCGCAGCTCGCGGATACGAGCACCGAGACGACGACCTGCCGCGATCTGTTCCGGGGTCAGCGGGTTACGCACCATGAGGCGATAGTAGCGGCTCCGGTATACAAATACCGACGATGGTGGTATTTCTATACCGCACATCGAATTCGAAAGGACGAGAATGGTCGAGCTGAAGTCACCCGCCGAGGTGGCCGCCATGGGGGTGACGGGCGCCTTCATCGCAGATCTGCTGGACGACGTCGCCGGCCGCGCCGACGTCGGGGTCAACCTCCTCGACCTCGAGGAGCGTGCGCGGGAACTCATCGCCGCGCGCGGCGCCCAGTCGTGCTACTGGGACTACTCGCCGTCGTTCGGCCGCGGGCCCTTCCGCAACGTGATCTGCCTGTCGGTGAACGATGCTGTGCTGCACGGCCTCCCGCATGACTACGTCCTCGCCGACGGCGACCTGCTGTCGATGGACATCGCCGTCGCGATCGACGGCTGGGTGGCCGACTCCGCGCGCAGTGTCATCGTCGGAACCCCGCGGGCCGAGGACCAGCGCCTCGTCGCGGCCACCGAAGAGGCACTGACAGCGGCCATCGACGCGGCACGCCCGGGCGGACGGATCGGTGACATCTCGGCGGCGATCGGCGCGGTCGCCGCCGCGCACGGATATCGGGTCAACACCGAGTTCGGCGGACACGGCCTCGGTCGAACCATGCACGAGGACCCGCACGTCGCGAACGTGGGCCGGGCCGGTCGGGGCATGAAGCTGCGCCCGGGACTCACCCTCGCGCTAGAGCCCTGGTTCACCCTCGGTTCCGAACGCATCAAGTTCGACGCCGACGGCTGGACCATCAGGTCTTTCGACGGTTCCCGCGGCGCCCACAGCGAGCACACCATCGCCGTCACCGAGGGCGAGGCGCTGATCCTGACCACGAACCGGGGCGGGTAGTCGAGGTCACCCAGTGGCTCGACACCGCGCCTCGCTCGCGCTCGGAGCCGGCTCAACCAGCAGCGGTCACCGGCGGAGGGTACGCACCCTACAATCGTGCGCATGCCAGCCGCCGGGTCCGAGCCACCCATCGCCGACGGTACGACCCTCCGGGTGGAAGTCCTGACCGTGGTGTTCCAGATCCGGGTCGCGCCGGATTCCGGATCCGGTTCGGACATCGACAGCCCGTCGCTGTGCGTCCTGCTATCGCGGTCGGTCGACGACGTCTGGACCCTCCCGGGCGGCGGGGTCGGTGCCGCGGAGACACTGTCGGCGAGCGCACGTCGACTCGTCGCGGATTCTCTCGACGTCCGGGAGATCGCACACCTGGAACAGCTGTCGGTCTTCTCCGATCCGCGCCGGGTGCCCGCGGTCCGCACCATCGCGTCGACCTACATGGGCCTCGTGCCCTCCGACGCGGCCGCGACGCCGCCCGAGGCCGCGGGTTGGTTCGCCGTCGACGCGCTCCCCCCGCTGGCGTTCGACCACACCGAGATCATCGACGCCGCCCGGCATCGGCTCGCCGCGAAACTCTCGTACACCAACATCGCCTTCGCGCTGGCGCCGGCGCGGTTCCCGATGTCGGCGTTGTCGGAGATCTACTGCGCCGCACTGGGTTATCCAGTGGACACGACCAACCTGCTCCGCATCCTGAGCCGGCGCGCCGTGGTGGTCGCCACCGGCACCGTCGGCAAGACCGGCCGGAGCGGCGGACGCCCGCCCGCCCTCTACGCCTTCGCCGAGAAGGCGTTACGCGTCACGGATGAGTTCGCGACGCTGCGCCCGCCCATGTGAGCACCTCCGCTGACGAGGCGTCGTCCGCGAGGTCGCCGACGCCGAGATCAGCGGTCCGCGAGGACAACACGCACACCAGGTAGACGACGGCGAACGCGAACGGAGCGCAGATGAGGAGTGTCCACGGCTCGCTCGACCCCGACCGTGTGGCGCCGTCGAGCCAGAGCTCCGGCGCGATCCGGTAGGTCGCGTCGACCGGCAGCGCGGTCGGATCGTCGTCGAATCGCAGTCCCGCGACCCACATCCCGACCGTCGCCGCGAGCGCCGAGCCGGCCGTGGCCGCCAGTGCCGGCCACACGAAACCGCTGACACCCCGCCACGAACGGGCCGCGAACCACACCACGAGGGCGGCGACGGCGCCGTAGCCGAACATCGTCACGGCGAAGGCCCCCACCCCGCCGAAATCGGCGGGGATGTCGTCGCGGCGGAGTCCGTCGAACACGACCCCGGTGGTGGGCGGGGTGAGAAGGGCCCAGATCACCCCGGCGACCGCACCCAGCAGCGCCACACCGACGGAGACGACGGCCAACCGGGGGACGGTGCGGACCGGCGGGTTCACCGGCGCCCCAGCTCCGTCGAGTCGACGGTGCCGTGCCGCGAGCAGCGCGCATCCCACCCGTCGGGTCGCACCTGGACCACCATCCGGCGTCCGCACTGCCCACAGAAGCGAGGGGGTTCGAGACCCAACCGAGCGGCGGGCGGAACGGCGTCGGGGGCCTGCAGTTCCACTTCGAGTCCGGTGAAGACGCCGAACCGGCACGGTTCGGCGAGTGGACCCGGGACGGTGTCGATCATGAGAACACGCTACCCATCGCTGCGGACTTACCCGTCAGATCGTGTCGTTCAGCGACTTGATCGGCATCGACAGGTCGCTGAGGAGGTCGAGGTCGTCCTCGGCGGGCCGACCGAGGGTCGTCAGGTAGTTACCGACGATGACGGCGTTGATGCCGCCGAGGATGCCCTGCTTGGCGCCGAGATCGCCGAGGGTGATCTCGCGCCCACCCGCGAAGCGCAGGATGGTGCGCGGCAGCGCGAGGCGGAAAGCGGCCACCGACTTCAGGGCCTCTGCGGCGGGCAGCACGTCGAGGTCGCCGAACGGGGTGCCGGGCCGCGGGTTCAGGAAGTTCAGCGGCACCTCGTCGGGCTCGAGGGTGGCCAGCTCGGCGGCGAACTCGGCCCGCTGTTCCAGGGACTCGCCCATGCCGAGGATGCCACCGCAGCAGACCTCCATACCCGCCTCGCGGACCATGCGCAGGGTGTCCCACCGCTCCTCCCAGGTGTGCGTCGTCACCACGTTCGGGAAGTGGCTCCGCGCGGTCTCGAGGTTGTGGTTGTAGCGGTGCACGCCCATGTCGCACAGCTGGTCGACCTGGTCCTGGGTGAGCATGCCCAGGCTGCAAGCGATCTGGATGTCGACCTCGTTGCGGATCGCCTCGATACCCGCCGCGACCTGACTGAGCAGGCGTTTGTCGGGACCGCGGACCGCGGCGACGATGCAGAACTCGGTCGCGCCGGTCTTGGCGGTCTGCTTGGCCGCCTCGACCAGCGAGGGGATGTCGATCCAGGCGCTGCGCACCGGCGAGGCGAAAAGGCCGGACTGCGAACAGAAGTGGCAATCCTCCGGACACCCGCCGGTCTTCAGCGAGATGATCCCCTCGACCTCGACCTCCGGTCCGCACCAGCGCATCCGCACGTCGTGGGCGAGCTGCAGCAGTTCGGTGAGCCGATCGTCCGGCAGTCGCAGAACCTGCAGGACCTGCTCCTGATCGAGGGGCTCGCCGCGGTCGAGCACCTGCGTGCGGGCGATGGCGAGGATGTCGTCCGACGCCGGGGCCGAGGTGGCGGCGTCGACTGTTGCCTGGGTCACTGGTGATACTCCTTGGATGGATGTTCCGCTGCGGGAACGGTTCAGGGCGTCCGGACGAGCTGTTCCGGGCACGTGGGTGACAGAGTCGTGAGCCACTCGTCGTCGAACCAGGACGATGCGCGGCTCCGGAAGTCGGCGGGTGCGAGACTCGCCGCGCCCGCGGGCAGTACGCCGACCACCGGTACCCCGGTCACCCGCGGGAGATCGGTGCGGTTGCAGCGCATCGCGAGGTCGGGATCGTCCGGCCACCAACCGATCACGAGACCGGCCGGGCGCAGGCCGCGCGCCCGCACCGCGCCCACGGTGAGCTCGGCGTGATTGAGCGCGCCGAGTCCGGGCGCCACGACGATCAGAAGACCGTCGGCGGTGTCGGGAGCGAGTGTGGCCGCGGCGATGTCGAGGATCGTGGCCGACTCCCCCAGTCGCACGAGCACACCGCCCGCCCCTTCGACGAGGGTGAGGTCGTGTGACACCGCCAGATCGTCCACCCCCCGGACGATGACCGTCGGATCGGCCATTGGCATCCCGGCGCGTCGCGCGGCGGTGTCGGGGGCGAGGGGCTCGGGATAGCGGAACAACTCGACGGCCGTGACGTCGCCCGCGAGGCGTCGTACCTCGGCGAGGTCGCCGGGCTCGTCGTGGCCGATCCCGGTCTGGACCGGTTTGCAGACGGCCGTCGAACCGCGTGCAGCCGCGGCGAGTGCCGCTGTCGCGACGGTCTTCCCGACGTCGGTCGACGTCCCGGTGACGGCGAGGACGGTGCCTCGTGTTCTGGTGCTCACCGTGCACCGACTTCGCGCAGGGCCGCGTCGACGACGGCGGCCACCCGGTCGAGGGTGTCGGTGTCGAGATCCGCGCGCACGGTGATCCGTAGCCTCGAGGTCCCGACCGGAACCGAGGGCGGGCGAAAGCATCCGACGAGCACGCCGCGGTCGCGGCAGGCGGTCGCGGCCGCCACCGCACGCTGCGGATCCCCGACGACGATCGAGATCACGGCGGCGGCCGGTTCGTCGACGCCGCAGGCGGACGCCAGCCGACGGGCGTTGGCGCGCAACCGGTCCGGCAGACCGGGTTCGGCGCGCAGGATCGTCAGGGCGGCATGCGCGGCACCCACCGCGGCCGGATTGAGGCCGGTGTCGAAGATGAAGGTGCGTGCGCAGTCGATCAGGTGCGACCGCAGCACCGCCGATCCGAGGACCACACCGCCCTGCGCGCCGAGCGACTTCGACAGCACGGTCGTGACGACGAGGTCGGGCGCCCCCGAAAGGCCCTGCTCGGCAACGAGTCCCCGTCCGCCCGGACCGCGCACACCGAGGGCGTGGGCCTCGTCGACGAGCAGGGCTGCGCCGTGCGCGCGGGCCGCGGCATACAGATCCGCGACCGGCGCCGGCTGACCGTCGATGCTGTACACCGAATCGGTGACCACCAGCGCGCGGCTCTCGGTACGCTCGGCCAGCACCCGCCGCACGGCCTCGTGGTCGCCGCGATCGACGACCACGACTCGGGCGCGCGACAACCGGCAACCGTCGATCAGTGATGCATGGGTACCGGTGTCACTGACGATGAGGTCGCCGCGCGTCGCGAGCGCGGTGACGGCGCCGACATTGGCGAGGTAGCCCGACGAGAAGGTCAGCGCGGCCGAAAAGCCGAGGAAGTCGGCGAGATCGTCTTCGAGGTCGATGTGCGCCTGGGTGGTGCCGACCACCAGACGGGAGGCCGTCGATCCCCCGCCCCACCGATCCGCGGCGGCACGGGCCCCGGCGACGACCGCGGGGTGCGTCGACAACCCGAGGTAGTCGTTGGAGCCGAGGTTGATCTCCCCGGCACCGGCACGCCGGACATGCGGACGGCGATGCAATCCGGCGGCGGCGCGCCGCCGCGCGGCGCCGGCGAGCCACGCCAGCCCGACCTCCGCGCCGGTGACGACCGGGGAGTCCCGTTGTGCCTGAGCCGAGGTCATGACCGGACCCCGACCAGAGCGCGATCGCCCACCGTCGCGTGGACGGCCGCGGAGATCCCGCGGACGATCACCGCGATGTCCTCGGACGTGCTGATGAACGGTGGCATCGCGTAGACGAGGGTGCGGAACGGCCGCAGCCAGGCGCCCGCGTCGACCGCGGCGTCGGTCGCCGCGACCATGTCGACCGGTCGATCGAGTTCGACGACGCCGATCGCGCCGAGGACCCGCACATCGACGACGCCGTCGAGTTCCCGGAGCGGTTCCAACCCCTCGGCGAGTCCGCGCTCGATCGCCGACACCCGCTCGGCCCACGGCGTTTCCAGCAGGAGCTCGATCGCCGCGACCGCCACCGCACACGCCAGCGGGTTGGCCATGAAGGTCGGACCGTGTGCGAGGCCGCCCGCCTCCCCTGCGCTGATCACCTCGGCGATCTCCGTCGTACACAGGGTCGCGGCGAGGGTCAGGTAGCCGCCCGTCAGCGCCTTGCCGACACACATGATGTCCGGCGACACACCAATCCCGCCGTCGGCAGCGGGAGCGGCATCGGCCGCGAACAGCGTTCCGGTACGGCCGAATCCGGTGGCGATCTCGTCGAACACGAGCAGGACGTCGTGGCGGTCGCAGATCTCGCGGAGTGCACGTAGATACGCCGCGTCGTGGAATCGCATTCCGCCTGCGCCCTGGACGACGGGTTCGACGATGATCGCGGCGAGCTCGTCGCGGTGCGTGAGCACGGTCCGCTCCAGTTCGGCGACATAGTCGGCCCGGAAGTCGGCCGGCGGCGCGTCGACGAAGATCTGCCGCGCGAGCACGCCCGACCACATCGCGTGCATGCCGCCGTCGGGATCACACACGCTCATCGGGGCGAAGGTGTCGCCGTGGTAGCCGCCGCGCCAGGTGAGCAGACGGGTACGCCCCGTCTGCCCGCGGCTGCGCCAGTACTGCAGCGCCATCTTGACCGCCACCTCCACCGACACCGATCCCGAGTCACAGAAGAACACCTTCTGCAGCCCGGCGGGAGTGATGTCGACGAGAAGCTGCGCCAGCCGCGCGGCCGGCTCATGGGTGAGCCCGCCGAACATGACATGCGACATCCGCCCCAGCTGAGCGGCTGCGGCCGCGTCGAGCCGCGGGTGGCGATACCCGTGGATCGCGGCCCACCACGAGCTCATGCCGTCGACGACCGTCCGCCCGTCGGCGAGTTCGAGGCGGACACCGGAGGCCGAGGTCACGACCCGCGGCCGCGTCGTCGCGGGCAGCGCACCGTATGGATGCCAGATGTGGCGTGCGTCGATGCGGCTGACGTCCTCGTGATCCACCTCTGCACCTCCTGGTCGCCAACGGTCGCCCTGGACACCGTCCAGGATTCCTGAACACCGTACAGGCAGTCCTGAACGGTGTACAGGGGCGGGTCGGATGCCCGATTCGGGAGATCACTACGCTGACGCGGGTGAGCAACAGTCGCACCGACGTCCTGCGCGCCGCCCGCGACATCCTGGGCGAGCACAGCCTGGCCGACCTGTCGATGCGACGGCTCGCCACCGAGCTCGGCGTGCGCCCCAACGCGCTCTACTGGCATTTCCCCAACAAACAGACTCTGCTGGCCGCGCTCGCCGACGACATCCTGGACGCGGTAGAGATCCCCGACACCGGGCTGGCATGGGACGAACGCCTCGATCGGCTCGCGTCCGGGATGCGCGGCGCACTGCTCGCGGTGCCCGACAGCGCGGAGGTGGTGTCGTCGAGCTGGGCCAGCGGGCTGTCGTCGAAAGCGATCACCGCCGACATCATCGCCGCCGGGTCGGCCGGCGGATTGTCGCTGCGCGACGCCGAGGCGGTCAGCACGGCTCTGTGCCAGCTCGTGATCGGCCTCACCATCGAAGAACAGACGCGCGCACAGATGGAGCGCCTCGGCGTCACCGGACCATCGGGACGGGACTTCGCCGGCGAGTTCCGCGACGGGCTGGCCATCATCCTCGACGGGGCCCGGACACGCGGCTCCCGGTGATCCCACCGCGTCGGCCGATGCCCGGTTCCGCGCGAGTGTCACAGTTGCCGGAATCGGTATTTCACAGCTTCGGCGAGTACATTGCTAGCCGGTCATCGCGGCCCGGCCCTCGAGACCGATCTGTCCCCCACCGGAAAGAACACGCCCTGTGGCATCGACGACGCGAGTAGTGGCGCCGGAGTCGTCCCCCTCGACGCCGACGACGCCCGCATACCGCACCGACCTCGACGGCCTGCGCGGCATCGCGATCGCCCTCGTCGCCTGTTTCCACGTGTGGTTCGGCAAGGTCTCCGGCGGCGTCGACGTCTTCCTCACGCTCTCGGGGTACTTCTTCGTCGGGTCGCTGCTGCGCCACGCGATCTCCAGTCAGGCACCGCATGTCACCTTCCGCGACACGCTGAACCCGTGGCCACGGCTCAAGCGGCTCCTCAAACGCCTGCTGCCGGCACTGTTCACGGTGCTCATCGCGGTCACCGTGCTGACGCTGCTGATCCTGCCGCAGACCCGCTGGGCCAACGTCGGGCGTGAGGTCATCGCGAGCGCGCTGTATCACCAGAACTGGTATCTGGCACAGAACTCGCAGGACTATCTCGCCGCCAGCTCGGCGAACAGCCCGCTGCAGCACATCTGGTCGATGTCCGTGCAGGGCCAGTTCTTCGTCGTGACACTGCTCGTCGCCCTCGCGTTCGCGGCGCTTCTCAAACTCGGCGCCCGGGTCGCGCGGCCGTTCGCCGATCCCCGGGTCATCAGGTTCCTGGTCGGCGGCGCGGTCTTCGCCGTCGCCCTCGTCTCCTTCTACTGGGCCCACCGCGGCCTGGCGATCAACCAGCCGTACAACTACTACGACACGCTGTCGCGGCTGTGGGAGCCGCTCGCCGGCGGCCTGCTGGCGATCTGGTTGCCGTCGCTGCGAGTCCCCAACTGGCTTCGCAACGTCGCGACCGTCGCCGCGTTGGCACTGATCGTCAGCTGCGGATTCTGGATCGACGGCGTGAACGCCTACCCCGGTCCGATGGCGCTCGTGCCGGTCGGTGCGACGCTGCTGATCATCTGGGCGGGCGCGACCGCCCTGCAGAAGCCGCCGCGCGGCACCCATGCCGCCGCCACCGAGATGCCTGTCACCAACCGATGGCTGGCGAGCCGGTGGCCGGTGTGGCTCGGGACCATCGCGTACTCGCTCTATCTGTGGCACTGGCCGCTGCTGATCTTCTACCTGACCTGGCGGGACAAGAACCACGCGAACTTCTTCGAGGGTGTGGTCATCCTCGGGGTGTCGGTCGGCCTCGCATGGCTCACCAAGCGCTACATCGAGGACCCACTGCGCGGAGGCGACCGGTCGGCACTGACCCGCGGCACCCGCGACGGACGTTCGCGGTGGCTGTCGTACACGTCGGTCGTGACGTCGATCCTGGTGGTGGGCACCCTCGTCACCGGCGTCGGCATCACCGTGTGGGAACGGCACGTCGCCAACATCGTCGTCGACACGAAGAATCTCGATCCGAGGTCGTATCCGGGCGCCCGCGCGCTGCTCGACGGCTGGCCGGTTCCCGCACTCGACCCGCAGCCGTCGGCCCTGGAGGTCATCAAGGACTTCCCCGAGACCTCGACCGACGGGTACATGAGCGACTTCAGCGACAACGAGATCCACGTCGGCGTCTACGGTGACCCCACCGCGACGCGCACCATCGCGCTCGCGGGCGGTTCACACGCCGAGATGTGGATCTCGGCACTCGACACCCTCGGCAAGCGCGGCGGCTTCAAGGTGAAGACCTACCTCAAGATGGGGTGCCCGCTGTCGACGAACAAGATCCCCAAGCAGCGCGGCGTGCCCTACCCGGAGTGCTACGACTGGGGGCAGCGCGTCATCGACCGCGTCATCGCGGACAAACCGGATGCCGTCCTGACGAATTCGACCCGACCGCGGGACTACGAACCCGGCGACTGGGTCCCGCCGGATTACGTGCCCATCTTCGATCGCTTCCTCGACGCGGGGGTACCGGTGCTCGGCATGCGCGACACCCCGTGGCCGAAGAACGCGAAGGGGACCATCGACACGCCGATCTGCCTCGCCGACGGCGGCGACGCGGAGAGCTGCGGATCGAATCGCGCCGCCGTGCTCGAGCCCGAGGATCCCGCCGCAGCGTTGGCCTCGACGCGACCGGACTTCCACCCGCTCGACATGTCCGACGGCATCTGCACCCCCGACCGCTGCCCGGCCATCGTCGGCAACATCACGGTCTACAAGGATCCCCATCACCTGAGTGCGACCTACGTCCGCAGCCTGACCGACGAACTCGGCCGACAGATGGCGGAACAGCTGCCGTGGACCGGCCCCGGGGTCCCGTGACGACGCCGGCCGGCGCCGTCTGATCGCCCGCTGCCCGGGGTCGGCGACCGCCCACCGGTGGGACATCCCACATCCGGGCCGACCGACCGCGTCCGGAGATGACCACCCGCGACAACGCGACTAGGGTCGACCCATGACGTCGCCGAAGGCGGGTAAGACCGAACCGCCAGCCCCCGGTGCCCAGCCGGGCGATCCCGGCTCCACCGCCGATCCTCACTCTTCTGCCGATCCCAGCTCTTCCGGTGAGCCCCGCGAACCAGGTCTCGACACCACCTCGACGACAGCAGCGCCACCGAGCGGCGACATCACCTCCGAGCCGGTTCCGATGCCGTCCGACCCTATCCAGGCCGAGGCGCTCGTCCACCCCGAGCCGGCGCCGATCCCGGTGTGGCCCGGTACCCCGTACCCCCTCGGCGCCACGTACGACGGTGTGGGAACGAACTTCTCGCTGTTCTCGGAGGTCGCCGAAGCCGTCGAGCTGTGCCTGATCGACCGCGAGGGCCACGAACGCCGCATCCGGCTCGAAGAGGTCGACGGATACTGCTGGCACTGCTATCTGCCCAACGTCGGCCCGGGACAGTTCTACGGCTTCCGCGTCTACGGACCCTATGACCCGTCGCAGGGACTGCGTTGCGACCCGAGCAAGTTGCTGCTCGACCCGTACGGCAAGGCGTTCCACGGCGACTTCGACGGCGACGCATCGCTGTTCTCCTACCCGCTCCCGTCGCCTCCCGAGGCCGACGACGAACCCGCGGCCGACGGCAGCGGCGACGAGGCTTCCGCCACCGTGACCGACGCGGCCGGTGACACCGGGCCCGAGGCGGACGGCGCCGGCGACGCGGACACATCCGCGCCCGACGATGCGGCCGACCCCGACGCCGACAACACCGACGAGGTCCCACCCGCCGAGACCGGGCAGGACGACAACGGAGCCACACCGAGCGCGGAGGACAACGCCCGGACCGCCGGCGACGAACCGGTCAACGAGATGCCGCAACTGGACTCGCTCGGGCACACCATGGTCTCGGTGGTGATCAACCCCTACTTCGACTGGCAGAACGATCGGTCGCCCAATCGCCCGTATCACCAGACGGTGATCTACGAGGCGCACGTCAAGGGTATGACGGCGACCCACCCCGACATCCCGGAATACCTTCGCGGCACCTATGCGGGGCTGTGCCATCCGGTGATCATCGATCATCTCAAGGAACTGGGGATCACGGCCATCGAGCTGATGCCCGTCCACCAGTTCATGCAGGACTTCGTGCTGCGCGATCAGGGTCTCCGGAACTACTGGGGCTACAACACCTTCGGCTTCCTGGCGCCGCACATCGAGTACTCGTCGAACCCCGACCAACCGGCCAGCGCGGTGACCGAGTTCAAGGCGATGGTCCGCGAATTCCACAACGCGGGCATCGAGGTCATCCTCGACGTCGTCTACAACCACACCGCCGAGGGCAATCATCTCGGTCCGACCGTGTCGTTCCGCGGCATCGACAACGCCGCCTACTACCGGCTCGTCGACGGCGAGCCCGAGATGTACATGGACTACACCGGAACCGGCAACAGTCTCAACGGCCGTCATCCGCACACGCTGCAGCTCATCATGGACTCGCTGCGCTACTGGATCCTCGAGATGCACGTCGACGGTTTCCGTTTCGACCTCGCGTCCACGCTGGCCCGCGAACTCCACGACGTGGACCGCCTGTCGGCGTTCTTCGACCTCGTACAGCAGGACCCGGTCGTCAGCCAGGTGAAGCTCATCGCCGAACCCTGGGACATCGGCGAGGGCGGCTACCAGGTGGGCAACTTCCCACCGCTGTGGACCGAATGGAACGGCAAGTACCGCGACACCGTGCGCGACTACTGGCGCGGCGAGCCATCCACCCTGGGCGAGTTCGCCTCCCGGTTGACCGGGTCCTCGGATCTGTACGAGGCGACCGGCCGACGCCCGCTGGCGAGCATCAACTTCGTCATCGCCCACGACGGTTTCACGCTGCGGGACCTGGTGTCCTACAACGAGAAACACAACATGGCCAACGGTGAGGACAACCGCGACGGCGAGAGCCACAACCGATCGTGGAACTGCGGCGTCGAAGGTCCGACCGACGATCCCGAGATCAACGCACTGCGCGCACGGCAGCAGCGGAACATCCTGGCCACGCTGTTCCTGTCGCAGGGCACGCCGATGCTCGCGCACGGCGACGAGATCGGACGCACCCAGCAGGGCAACAACAACGTCTACTGCCAGGACTCCGAATTGTCCTGGATGGACTGGACACTCGCCGAGGAGAACGCCGACCTGCTGGAGTTCACCCGCAAGGCCATCGCCTTGCGCACCCGACATCCGGTGTTCCGGCGTCGGAAGTTCTTCGGCGGGAAGCCGATCCGATGGGGTGACCAGGCGCTCGACATCGCCTGGCTCACACCCGCCGGCCAGGAGATGACCGCCGAGGACTGGGACAGCGGGTTCGGCAAGAGCCTTGCCGTGTTCCTCAACGGAAACGGCCTGGGCGAGAAGGACGAACGCGGCGAGCTGGTGGTCGACGACTCGTTCTTCATCTGCTTCAACGCACACTACGAGGACCTGGACTTCACTCTTCCGCCGAACTGGTACGGCAACGAGTGGGTCGGCGAGCTGGACACCACCCACCCCGTCGGGGAGACCGAACTGACGGCCGCCTCCGGCGAGTCGGTGACGGTCGGCGCCCGCTCGGTCCTGGTCCTGCGAAAGACCGCCTGAATCCATGAGCAATCGTCCGACGCCGCACGCGACGTATCGGCTCCAGCTGCACGGCGACTTCGGGTTCGCCGACGCCGCAGGCATCCTCGACCACCTCGTCGGGTTGGGGATCAGTCACGTCTACCTCTCCCCGATCGGCACGGCGTCGGCCGGCTCGACGCACGGCTACGACTGGCTACCGCCACCGGCGGTGGCGGATGTGCTCGGCGGTCTCGATGGTCTGCGCGAATTACGTTCGACGGCAGCCGAACGCGGGCTGGGTCTGATCATCGACATCGTCCCGAACCACACCGGGGTGGCCGACGCGCTCGCCAATCCATGGTTCGCCGACCTGCTCCGCCACGGGTCGGGGTCGGCGTACGCGAGCTATTTCGATGCCGACTTCGGAGTCGACAACGGGGCCGACGGGAAGCTGGCGCTGCCGATCGTCGCCGCCGACGGCGACCTGAGTCCACTCGAGATCGACGAGCACGGGCATCTGCGGTACTACGACCATGCGTTCCCGATCGCCCCCGGCACCGGCGACGGAACACCGGGTGAGGTCCACGACCGCCAGCATTATCGGCTCGTCCCCTGGAACAGCGGGCTCATCGGGTACCGGCGGTTCTTCACCGTCAACGAGCTCGCCGGTCTCCGCCAGGAGGAGCCAGAGGTCTACGACGCCACGCACCAGTGGCTGCGTGAGTTGCTGGACGCCGACCTCATCGACGGTGTGCGCGTGGATCATCCCGACGGCCTGTGGGATCCGCAGGACTACCTGCGTCGCCTCCGCGCCGACGTGGGCGACGATCGGTTGCTCTACATCGAGAAGATCCTGGCTCCCGACGAGCCGCTCGAGCCGACCCTGCCGGTCGAGGGCACCACCGGGTACGACCACATGCGCGTCATCGACGCGGTGTTCGTGGCACCGGCCGGGGTCGCCCAGCTCACCGAAGTGCACGAACGGATCACCGGCGAGACGGGAGACGCACGGTGGGTGGAGACCGCCGAGCACGATCGGAAGCTCCGCACGTTGCGCGAGTCCTTCCCGGCCGAGCTGCGACGCCTCGTGCGCGCGATCAACGCCGTCGGCGGCGGTGCGCCCGCCGCCGACACGGACCTCATCGCCGCGGCCTGTGCCGAACTCATCGCCGCTCTCGGGGTCTATCGGGCCGACTACCCGTCGCTGCGTCCACGCCTCCTCGCGGTGGCCGCCGGCATCGGCGACGCGAAGCCGGAACTGCGTCCGGCACTCGAGGTCATCGTGCGCGAGACGGCGGAGCCCGGCGAGGTGACGTCGCGGCTGGCCCAGACCTGCGGCGCGGTGACCGCGAAGAGTGTCGAGGACAGCCTGTTCTACCGCACGGCCAGGCTCGTGTCCGCCCAGGAGGTCGGCGGTGACCCCGCGAATCCGGTGTTGTCGCTCACCGAGTTCCACCGGCACAACGCCGAGCGTGCGGCGACCTGGCCGCTGGCGATGACGGCGACATCGACGCACGACACCAAACGCGGCGAGGACGTGCGCGCACGCATCGCGGTGCTCGCCCAGGTCCCCGCCCGATGGTCCCAGCTGGTCGACAGAGTCTGGCGTGACACCGACGTGCCGGATGACCTGACCGGATACTTCCTGCTGCAGAACATCTTCGGAGTCTGGCCGATCGACGGCCGGGTCACCGACGAGCTACGCGAGCGACTGATCGAGTACGCCCGGAAGGCGACTCGGGAGGCTGGACTCCGCACCACGTGGACGGAGATCGACGAGGAGTTCGAGGCGGCAGTCGAGGCCTGGATCGGCCAGGTCACCTCCGGTGACATCGCGGCCGCGATCACCGAACTCGTCGCCCGGATCGCATCGGCGTGGAAGCAGGAAGCGCTGGCTCGCAAGGCGATTGCGATCCTCGGCCCCGGAGTGCCCGACATCTATCAGGGCACCGAATGGTGGGAGGACTCGCTAGTCGACCCCGACAACCGGCGACCTGTCGACTTCAGGCGCTCGACCGAGCATCCCAAGACCGAACTCGTACGGGATGCCCTGCGGGCCCGGGCCCGTCACGCCGATGCGTTCGGTGCGTCCGGTACCTACCAGCGGTTGACCGCCGACGGGCCGGCCGCCGATCACACCATCGCGTTCGCGCGCGGTACCGACGACGGCCCCTCGGTCGTCGTAGTCACCGCGCGGTTCACCCACAGCCTCGACGACGAGGCGGCGGCCGCCACGTCGATCACATTGCCCCCGGGGTCGCGATGGCGTGACGAGCGGACGGGCACCGTGCACGACGGGGCGGTCGATCTCCGCACCGCGCGCAGCCGGCACCCGGTGGCGATTCTCGTGCGGGACTGACCGCTTCGGGTCAGCCTGCGGGCGCGGGAGCCGGGGCCGCCGGTTGCGGGGATGGCTGCGGTGCCGGTGCTCCGCCCGCGCCCGGCAGCGACTGCGACGGGTCGATCTGGCCGCTCGGGCTGCCCGGCGGGCCGTCGACCTTCGACACCAGCCACTTACCGTCTTCCTTGCTCAGATCGAGACGGAAGACCATCAGGCTGGTGCCGCCGTTGGGCAGCTTCACGCTTCGGCCGGTCACCTCCGCCATCACCACCGTCTGCGCGGAGTCGGCGTCGACGGTCTCGACGGCCACCACGTTGATCGTGGAGGACACCTCGATGTTCAGCGACTCCACGTTCGCCTCGGTGTCGGCGCGCTCCTGCTCGAGGCGGGTGCGCAGCTCACCGGTCGACAGCGGACCGAGCAGTTCCTTCGAATTGCCGGCATTGGCCGCGTTGAGGGTGGTGACGAGCTTGGTCACGAAGTCCGCCGAGGCCGTCTTGGAGTCGGCGAACGCGTCGGCCTCCCGCTGGAGGTCGTAGGCACGCCAGCCCAGGAACGCGACGAGTGCGACGAGGGCGACCGCCACGACGGCGGCGAGGACCTTCTTGATCCCACCGCCCGTCACCGTGAAGGAGATCTCCCGCCGGTCCGACGAGCCCTTCGCGGACTCGGCCGGTTCGGTCGTCGGGGTCGCTGCCGTGCCCGGCTTCGGCGGGGTCGCCGACGAGCCGCCGCGGCGGGCGGACTTCCCTCGCGGCGCCGACGCCGTGGCGGGCGTCGTCGTCTCGGTCGTCGTCTCGGTCGTCGTCTCGGTCGCCGACTCCTCGTCGTGCGTCACCGCATCGGTGCCGGCGGGTTCGACCGCGTCGACCTCTGGTGAGGCGGCGCCCGCCTCGTTCTCGGTCTCCGGGGTCACGTCGGGGTCATTCCGGTCAGTCATCTACAGGTCACGCAACTTGTCTGTCGTCGTCGAGTGGCCGTCAGTCGTCGAGCGGCCCATCACTTGTCGAGCGGAACGGTACGGGCGTTCGGGTCGTAACCCGGCGGCGGTCCCGCGGTGTCATCGCCCGGCGGCCGCGGCGCGTTGGCCGAGCCTCGGATCTGCTGACGCGGATCCTCGGTCACACAGTACAGATTGGTCGGGATGGTCAGCTCGAGGATCTGCGTCGGCCGACGTGGGGTCACCGGGTAGTTGCAACTCGGGCGCGGATAGACCGAGCCGAAGGCCCACCAGGCTCCGTCGTGGAACATGGTGAGGCTCTTGACACTGGCGTCCCGGATGGCGGGGAACAGCGTCGCCAGAGCCGGCGCACGCAGCGCACCCTGTTCGGCGATGTCGACGAACTGCTTCGTCACGTCCGTGATCGGATCGGTCAGCTGATTGATCGAACCGGCCAGACTCGTGAACTGCGATGGACCCCGATCGAGGAGCTCACGGAGTTCCTTGTCGGACGACGCCGCCGCGTTCACCAGCGAACTGAGTCCGGCCACCGTCGTGCCGAAGTCGGGCTGGATCTGCGCGGTCGTCTTGAAGATGGTGCCCGCGTTCTGGATGAACTTGGTCGTCTCCGGCAACGCCGTGTACAGCTTCGCGAAGATGGTGCCGCCCGAGTCGAAGATCACCGACAGGTCGTTCGGGCCGTCCTCGTCGTACAGCGCGATCTTCAGATTGTCCACGGCGGAACGGAGTTTCGCGGGGTCGATCTGGTTGATCAGTTCCAGCGAGGACTCGAGCAGCTGCGAGAACGGAACGGTGACCTCGGTCTGGTCTGCCCGGATGACGTCGCCGTCCTCGAGATAGGGACCGTCGGAGGTGGCCGGCTGGAAGTCGACGTACTGCTCACCCGCCGCCGACAGTCCCAGCGCCGCGACCTTGGAATCGCGGTTGATCTTGTACCGGTCGTCCACCGTGACCACGACCTCGACCGAATCCGGTTGCACCCGAACGGTGTCCACATCACCGATGCTGGCACCTCGCAGCGTGACCCCCGACGTCTCCTGCAGACCGCCGGAGATGGGGAACTCGATCGTGAGCGAGTACTTGTCGGCGAGGGGTTGCCACCGCAGGACCCCCAGGGTGAGGTAGCCGAGTCCGACGACCATCACGAGCACCAGGGCGATGTTGCCCACGAGTACCGAATTCCTGCGCAGGACTCCGAACACGCCGCTCATCCGCAACACCCCTTGGTCCCGGTGATCCGCGCCAGCAGGCGGGTCAGTGTCTGCTGCAGCGCAGCCGAACCCTCGTCGACGTCCTCGATCTCGGGCAGCCTGCTCGCCGAGTCGAATCCGACACCGGGGCTGAGCCAGTAGACCTTCGACGACACCGCGGCCGCGCTGCCCGGCGTGGACTTGACCCACTTCGGAGTCAGCGTGTGCAGGTTGTCGGCCAGCGATCCGAGCGGGCCGGCGGCCTGCCGGAGGCCGGCCAGCACCGTCGACAGATGGCCGAGCATCTCGACGAGGTTGTCCTGGTCGGTGTCGAGGAAGTCGTTGGTCGCCGCGGTGACCTGCTGGGTCTTGTCCAGCGTGGTCAGGATCGTGGCGATCTGCCCGTTCAGCGACTCGAGCGCCGGACCCAGCTTGTTGATCGACGCCATGATCTGTGCGCGCCCGTCCGCGAGTTGCCCGGTCAGGACGCGTGTGGTGGCCAGCGACCGGTCGACCGCCGCGGAACTCTGGTTCAGCTTCCGGATACCGGTCGTCAGGCCGCGGATGGCGCCGTTGAGGTCCGTCGGGTTCGTCGCGACGGCGCTGCTCAGTTCGGTGAGGATGACGGTCAGCGAGTTGAGGGACCCGCTGTCCACGACCCCGCTCATGCCGATCAGGAGATCCTCGACCGTCGCCGCGGCCGACGTCGGACCGGTGAGGGTGTCCCCGTCGACCATCAGGCCGTCACGCGCCTCGATCGGCGGCAGCAGCGCGACGAACACGTCGCCCAGCGGCGTGGCCTGGCGCAGCTCGGCGCCGGTGCCCACCGGGAGTTTGGTCTTCTTGCTGACCTCCATGGTCACCAGGGCGGTGTAGTCCTTGGCGACGAGGTCGGTGACTTGCCCGACGTCGGTTCCGTTGAGCTTCACCTTCGCCCGCGTCGGCAGGTTCAGCGCGTTGTCGAACTTCGCGTTCAGCGTGATCGAGTCCCCGATACCACCCGGTGCCGGCAGCGGGATCTGCTCGACCGTGAGACTCGGGAGCAGACCGCACCCGGTCAGTCCCATCAGCGCGGCGAGCAACACCGCGAGCACGCCACCTCGGCGAAGCCCGTTCCGGCGATCGGGCCCGCGGCGTGACCGCGCCGGTGACGGACGTCCGCCCGGCCCCGGACGGTCCAGCGAGTCCATTGTCGCCGTTCTCATTTCGTCAGCTCCAGCATCGCCGAGTAGATACCGAGATCGGGACCGAAGTCCTTGAGCTTGCCCGTCCGGCAACCGTCCTTCTGCAGGTTGATCGCCTCACAGAACTTGGCGAGCAGTTCGTTGTCGACGAGGGACTTGTCGAGGAGCACCTGTGTGCGCCACGCGCCCTGTTCGGCCGAGATGGAGTTGCTCAGATTCTGGAAGAGCAGCGGTCCGACGTCGATGGTCTCCACCACCTGCCGCGAGTAGTCGCTGAGGTTGGCGGTCAACGCGGCGAGCCGGTCGAACGACACCGACATCGTGTTGGTGTTGTTCTGCAGGAACACGGTCGTGTTCTGCAAGGTCTGGTTCAGGTTCCCGAGCGTCGCGAGCAGACCCGGCGCCTGGTCGCCCAACAGCTCCGACACTTCGTTGACCGACTTCGAGAAGGCCGTCATCTTCGGATAGTTCTGTACCAGGGTGGTGGTCAGTCCCTCGATGGTCTCGATGATGTCGACGAGGGCATCGCTGTTGCCCGCCACCACATCTGACGCCCCGCCGAGTTCGTCGAGTGCCGCGCGGATCTCCTCGCCGTTGCCGGTCGCGATGCCGGAGGTGATGTCGATCATCTCCGCGAGCGGCCCGGGGCCTCGACCTTCGCCCTTGAGTGCGACGACCAGACCGTCGATGGCGTCGAACAATTCGCCGACCGAGACCGGCGCCTTCGTCTCCTTCAGGGCCGATCCGTCCTGGAGCTTCGGTCCGCCGTCGTAGGCCGGTGAGAGCTCGACGTGCCGGGTGGTGACGATCGAGGTGTTGACGATCGCCGCGGTCGCGTCGGCGGGGACCGGGACGTCGTTGTCGATCGTCATGGTCACCTTCACCCGGTCACCCTGTGGCTCGACCGCGGTGACCTGACCGACCGGCATGCCGAGGACGGCGACGTCGTTGCTGACGTACAGCCCGGCGACGTTGTCGAAGTAGGCGGTGACCTCGATGGCCTGTCCGACCGCCGCTTTCCAGCTCCCGGGGATCATCGAGCAGCCCGAGAGCCCGAGGATGCCCAGCAGCGCGATCCCGATCAGCAGGATCGGGCGGCGGGATCGGTTGGCGTGCATCGTCGTACCTGTCGTCCTGTCCGTGGTCAGCATCCGTCCACCACCCGCGCCAGGCACAGCCAGTTGTCCGGGAAGATGCCCCACGGCAGGTAGCCGTTGGCGTATGGCCCGTCACCGATGACGTTGTTGGTCAGGCGCGCGGTGACCGGCAGGATCTCCAGCAGCTTGCGGAGGTTGTTGCGGTTCTTCTCCAGCCCCTGCGTGATCGTGTTCAGGTTCGCCATGATCGGCGCGAACTGGTTGGCGTTCTCGCCGGCCACCGCGGTCGCCTGCTCGGTGAGTTCGGCGATGCCGTCGAGCATGCGGGTGACCAGTTCTTCACGCGCGACGATCTTCTGGGTGAGATCGCGTCCCTGCCCGACGATCACGGCGAGCTGGGCCTGATTGTCGTTGACGATGGTCGTGATCGTCTTGGTGTCGGCGATCAGCTGATTGATCTGGTCCTTGCGGTTGGTGATGACCTTCGACATCTGGGTGAGCGCCTCGAAGGTCGGCTCGGTGATCGCCGGCACGCCGGCGAGCTGCCGGTTGAGGGTCCGGATGCTCTCGGAGAGCGTCTTGTCGTCGATACCGGTCAGGATCGGCGCCCCCGCCTCGATGGTGCGCTGCAGGTCGTAGGGCACCGCGGTCTTCGCGATGTGTCCATCGGGCGCGTCCTCGGGCGAATCCCCCAGCGACACATCGATGTAGCGCTGTCCGAGCAGCGTCGACATCTTGATCTCCGCCGAGCCGTTGGACGTCACCCGGACGTCGTTGTCGACCTTCATGGTGATCGCCACGTGCTGCCCGGCGAGTTCGGTCTCGGTGACCTCGCCGACGTCGATGCCTGCGACGCGGACCTTGTCCCCCGGCCGGATACCGCCGGCCTGGGCGAAGTCGCCGGTGAGCGTCTGCTTGCCCAGATGCGCGGTGGCGAGGGCCGTCACGCCCAGCAGGAGGGCGACGATGACCACGGCACCGATCACACCGGCCCACACCCGCCGGTTGTTGCGGAAACTCTTACGGAACCAGCTCATCGGCACACCACCGAGTGATTCGTGCCGCCGATCTTGTTGAAGATGCCGGGCGGCAGCAGGACGTCACCGATCGCGACGTCGAGATCGCACGCATAGATGTTCAAGTAGGCGCCCTCACCGAGCACGAGCGGGAAATGACCGAGGAAGACCGGGGCGTCGACCGCCATCCGATCGAGTTTGGCGCCGTTGCTGATCAGCGTGTTGGTCGCGATTCGACCGTCCGTCGCGGCGTTCGCCAGACTCTGCCGGCTCTCGCTCAGCACGTCGGCGAAACCGCTTGCGGTACGGCCGATGTCGGTGACCGCGCTGCCGAAGGCCGCCGAGTTGGAGTTGAGATTGGCGATCAGCGCCGACATCGACTCGATGACGGTGCCCAGCTGGCCGCCCTGCCGCGACAGGTCACGCATCACCACGCTCAGGTTGTTGATGATCGCCCCGAGCACGACGTCGCGGTTGGCGGTGTCCTCCGCGAGCCGACCGACCTCGGCGACCGTGTAGCTCAGCGACACCGAATTGCCCTGGAACGCTTGGATCAACCCTTCGGACAGGGCATTGACCTGCTCCGGGGTGAGGGTTTCGAAGACCGGCTGGAACCCGGCCAGCAGCGTGGTGACGTCGAACGAGTCCTCGGAGGGCAGCTCGAGCGTCGACCCCGGGTCGAGTGGCCGGCTGTCCCGATCGGGGACGAGGGTCAGGTTCAGATACCGCTGGCCGATGAGGTTCTGGTAGCGGATCGCCGCACGGGTGTTGGTGTACACCTGCTGGTTGTTCTGCACCTCGAAGGTGACCCGCGCGCGGCCGTCGGCGAGTTCGATCTGGTCCACCCGGCCGACGCGGACGCCGGCCATGCGGACGTCGTCGCCCGTGGCGAGACCCGACGCGTCCTTGAAGTAGGTGGTGTAACTGTTGGTCGTGCCCGGCACCGAACGTTCCAGCGTCGAGAAGATCACGTAGGTGACCAGCAACGCGGCGATGCCGAAGATCGTGAACCCGATCAGCGGTTTGCGGATCGACTCCGAGGCCGCGCTCATCGTCCTCCTCCTTGGCCGTCGCCGCCCGCGGGACCGGTGGCGTTCCGCACGTCGAGCGACTGGACCAGTGGTCCGAGCATGATCGTGTCGGCCGCCGACGGGGTGCGGCGCAACACGGTGCCGAGGGTCTTGTTGTCGGCGTCGGTGGTCACGTTGCCCACCGGCTTGTTCCGGCGCATGCCGTCGGAGGGGTAGATCGACAGCGGACCGGACATGGTCGGCCCCGTCCCCGTTCCGGGCCCGACACAACCCGGGCCGCGCAGGGTGCCGTACGGACCGCCGTCGTAGACCGGACAGTTCTGCCGGGTGTAGCGCTGGAAGGCACCGAAGCTGACGCCGATGTTGAGCTGGACGTGCCCGTTCGTGCCGGTGAACACCGTCAACACCCGGGCGGCGAGATTGTTCAGTGCGATCACGCCCTGGGGCAACGAGTTCGGTTCCAGGACCAGCGCCCCCAGCATCCGGTTCAGATCGGTCACGAGGCGCTGACCGCCGTCGCCGTTGCGCGCGAACAGCAACTGGGTCTGATCGAGCAGCCCCTGGCTGGCCGTCAGCACCGCGGTCAGATCGCGCTGCTTCTCCGCGATCGTCACCGCCGGGATCACGCTGCGTCCCAGGGTGTCGAGAAGCTGCGGCGCCGACTGCGACAGTCCGGTGAGCGCGGCGTCGAAGTTGTCGAAACCGGGCGGGGCTCCCGGCGGGAACTGGGCGTTGATCGAGTCGAAGTAGGTCCGCAGCACGCCGACGAACGACCCGAACACCGATCCGCCGCCCTTGAGGGCGTCGGCGATGGTGCCGAGCACCTGCGCGAGTTCCTCGGGCGGCACGGCGTCGAGGATCTGCTTCAGCTCGTTCTGGGCGTCCTGCAGTTTGATCGTCTCGAGTGACTTGTCGGCCGGGATCACGGCACCGGCGGCCAGCCGGTCGCCGCCCACCTCGGCGGGCGGGACCAACTCGACGGAGTTGACGCCGAAGAGGTTCGACGGAACCGTCCGCGCGGTCACCGACGCCGGGATCCCCTCGGCCTGGGCCGGCTCGATGTCGATGCCGACGTTCTTGATCAGCCGGGCGGCATCGGTCTGCGAGTCGTCGACGACGGCGATGGACTTGACCGTGCCGACGATCAGCCCGTTGTACCGGACGTCGGCGCCGTTGGAGAGGCCGTCACCGACATCGACGAGGTCGGCGGTCACGGCCACCGTCTTGCTGAACGTCCCCTGGTAGCGCATGAAGAGCAGCACGAAGATGACCAGCAGGACGAGCAGGAAGGCGACGCCGCGCAGTACGTACTGCAGCAGGGAGGGATTGCGCCCGTCGGTCGCGATGTTCACGGTCTCCCCCTCAACCCGAGATCTTGATTCCGGGCGAGGTGCCCCAGAACACGAGTGTCATGACCAGGTTCGCGAACACGATGACGATGATCGCGAGGCGGATGGCATGTCCGGCAGCAACTCCCACTCCTTCGGGTCCCCCTGAGGCGAAGTAGCCGTAGTAGCACTGGATGAAGGTCGTCAGCAGGACGAAGACGATCACCTTGATGAACGAGAACAACATGTCCCACGAGACGAGGAACTGGTTGAAGTAGTACAGGTAGGTGCCCCCGCCCTGACCGCTCTGCACCATGAACATGAACTGGCAGGCGAGGTAGTTCGCGGCCAGCGACACCGAGTAGAGCGGGACGATCGCGAGGACCGCCGCACACATCCGGGTGGTGACGAGGTACGGCAGCGGCCGGATCGCGATCGCCTCGAGGGCGTCGATCTCCTCCGCGATGCGCATCGAACCCAGCTGTGCGGTGAACCGGCAGCCCGACTGGGCGGTGAACGCGGTCGCGGCGAGCAGGGGCGCGATCTCACGGGTGGTCGCGAAGGCGGACAGACCGCCGGTCACCGGCGACATGCCGAGCAGATTGAGGGCGGTGTAGCCCTCGATCCCGACCGTCGCACCGCCCATGACCCCGAGGATCACCATGACGCCCACGGTTCCACCGCCGACCACGATGGCACCGTTGCCCCACGCCACATCGGCCAGGAGGCGCCACACCTCTTTGCTGTAGTGGCGGAACGCCAGTGGGACCGCACCGATGGACCGGACCAGGAACGTGATCAGGTGGCCCATGGCGGCGAGCGCATCGCGCGGACCGCGATACACCGCCTTGGCGGCCTCGAGCGGCCGCAGGGCCGGTGGCACGTACCGTGACGCGGTCATCTCACACCACCTTCGCCGGGAACAGGATCGTGAACAGCTGCGTCAGGATCACGTTCACCGTGAACAGCAGCAGGACCGAGTTGACGACGGCGGCGTTGACCGAGTTGGCCACGCCGGCGGGTCCGCCCTTCGTCGAGAGGCCGCGATCGCAGGCGACGATCGCCACGATCGCGCCGAATATGACGGCTTTGGCCAGGGCGAACATCAGGTCCGCGGTGGTCGCGAAGGACGCGAAGGTCCCGGTGTAGCTGCCCGGTGTGCCGCCCTGGAAGTAGACATTGAAGACGTAACCCGTGATGAACCCGACGAAGCAGACGAACCCGCAGAGCAGGAAGCTGACCACCATGGTCGCGAGGAGTCGCGGTGAGATGAGCCGTTCGATCGGGTTGACACCCATGACGCGCATGGCGTCGATCTCGTCGCGGATCGTGCGCGAGCCGAGGTCGGCGGCGATGGCCGAGCCGACCGCGCCGGCCAGGAGCAACGACGTGACCAGCGGGGCGCCCTGCCGGATCACGCCCAGGCCCGTCGCGGCACCGGAGAACGAGGTCGCACCGACCTGACCGGCGATGTTGGACACCTGGATCGACACGATGACGCCGATCGGGATCGCGACCAGGAGCGTCGGGAAGACCGAGGTGCTGGCCATGAAGGCGCACTGTCGGACGAACTCGCCGAACGGGAACCGCCGCTTGAAGAGGTCGACGAAGAGGGTACGGAACACCTCGACGAACATGCCGAGCTGACGTCCGAAGGTGTCGAACGAGGCGACGATGTGGCCGTCGTACCACGACCGAACCGCCCCCGGCCTCTTGCGGCCCACCTCCTCGTCATCCGAGGTGACTGCGTTAGTGCTCAATCCCTACCCTTGCGTCTCGGCTTACCCGTTCACCGGCCGTCAGGTCGCGATCGCGCGTGTCGTCGCCGACGCGCGTCCTCGTTTCCGCAGAACCCCTCCGCGTGCCCCCCGTGGGCAGAAGCGCCGCGGGTAACATACCCCATTCTCGTGGTCCAAATGTGTCCGGCCTCACAGTAGCCCGCGACTGCACCTGTCCGGGGTCCGACATACCTTGCATGATGTGACGAATCCCCCGACCGTTCCTGCTGTTGCCCAGAGCACAATAACTTGGTCGGCCGACCAACGGGAACAAAACCTACCACTTCGTTCCATTGGGGGCCCGTTCCGATCACCGAGGTCGCTGGACGAGATCCGTGTCTGGGCGCCGAACGCGCAGGTCGTCGACCTCGTGACGACGAGCGCGACCGGTTCGACGCAGGTGCGCACGCCCATGTCGACCGCGGCGGACGGTTGGTGGCAGGTCGACGCCGTCCCGGCCGGCGGCACCGATGGCGATCTCCGCTACGGATTCTCGATCGACGGCGGACCACCGCGTCCGGACCCGCGCGCCGTCCGTCTGCCGGGCGGGGTGCACGAACTCTCCGCGCTGTTCACCGTCGACCCCGACGCCTGGACCGACGACGCGTGGGCCGGCCGGGACATCCGGGGTGCGGTGGTCTACGAGCTACATCTGGGGACGTTCACAGCCGAGGGCACGCTCGACTCGGCGATCGACCGACTCGATCATCTCGTCGAGTTGGGAGTCGACTTCGTCGAGCTGATGCCGGTCAACGCGTTCAACGGTGAGCACAACTGGGGTTACGACGGCGTCGGCTGGTACGCGGTCCAGGAGAGTTATGGCGGGCCCGCGGCGCTGGCCCGGTTCGTGGACGCCTGTCACGCGGCGGGACTGGGCGTCGTCCTCGACGTCGTGTACAACCACCTCGGCCCCTCCGGCAACTACCTACCCGACTTCGGGCCCTACCTCAGCGCGGGGACCACATCGTGGGGGTCGTCGGTCAATCTGTCCGATCCGGACTCCGACGAGGTGCGGGCGTTCATCCTCGGCACCGCGCTGCGGTGGTTCAGCGAGTTCCACGTGGACGCACTGCGCCTCGACGCCGTGCACGCGCTGACCGATCACCGCGCCGTTCACCTCCTGGAGGAGCTCGCCGCCGCCACCGACGACCTCGCCGCCCGACTCGGGCGCCCCCTGTCGCTGATCGCCGAGAGCGATCTCAACGATCCCCGGATGATCCTGCCGCGCACGGTCAACGGACTCGGGCTCGCGGCACAGTGGGACGACGACATCCACCACGCGATCCACACGCTGGTGTCCGGCGAACGGCAGGGCTACTACGGCGACTTCGGCAGCTACGAGTGCCTGGCGAAGGTCCTCACCGGCGGCTTCTTCCACGACGGCACCTATTCGTCGTTCCGCAGGCGGCACCACGGACGGCCGATCCCGACCGATACCGTGCCCGCGTCGGCGCTGCTCGCCTACACCTGCAACCACGACCAGATCGGCAACCGGGCGATCGGCGACCGTCCGAGCGCCTATCTCGACGGCGGTCAACTCGCGATCAAGGCGGCGTTGGTCCTGCTGTCCCCTTTCACCCCGATGCTGTTCATGGGTGAGGAATGGGCTGCCGCGACGCCATTCCAGTTCTTCACCTCCCACCCGGAACCGGAACTGGGCCGAGCCACCGCCAAGGGGCGTAAGGCGGAGTTCGCCGAACACGGCTGGGACAGCGACGATGTGCCGGACCCGCAGGATCCGGCGACGTTCGAGCGGTCGAAGCTGGATTGGACCGAACTCGACGATCCCGACCACGCCCGCATGCTCGACTTCTACCGAACGCTGATCGCGTTACGGAAAGCCGAAGCGGCGCTGCACGATCCGTCCTTCGCGTCGGTGTCCGTCGACTTCGACGAGGCGTCCGGATGGTTCGCGATGCACCGCGGGAACTGGTCCGTGGTGTGCGTGCCCGGGGACGAACCGGTCACCGTGCCCCTCGTACTCGACGTCGAGATGGCGTGGGAGCCGGCCCGTTCCGACGGCGCCGGGTTCACCTCGCCGGGCCACAACGTGATCATCGGCCGCCGCGGCAACGTCTCCTAGCCCGAAGCCGCGTGTACCGCGGCTTCGGGCCATGGATCGGAAGGTGGGGTCAGACGGCGTCGCCGCCGTCGATGCTGCCGAAGTCGCCGACCTCGACGTTGCCCTCGTCGTCGACGGCGGTGTCGAAGGTGCCGTCACCGTCGGTGTCGGCCACCGCGATGTCGGTGAGACCGTCGGCGTCGGTGTCGGCTTCGATGACGTCGATCTCGCCGTCGGCGTCGGTGTCGTAGGCGATGGAGTCGGCCTGGCCGTCGCCGTCGGTGTCGAGGATGGCGTCGGTGGTGCCGTCACCGTCGACATCGGTGAGTGCGGCGTCGACGGCCCCATCGCCGTCGGTGTCGATCAGAACGGCGTCGGCGGGGATCTCGGTGCTCATGGTGGGTCCTTCCAAGTGGTGGAGCGCTGGTGTGCAGTGCTTCTGGGCGGTTCATGTACTTGGAGGCGACCCAGGTCGGGAATGTTCCCGGATTGTCGGGAGTCGTTCGCGTGTCGGACATCGGGGCTCCGGGAATGCGCATCGGCCCACGAAGCACCCGACGTCCTAGGTGAGATAGGCGTACGCCGGGGAACCCGGTTCGAGCCGCTCACAGTGCAACCGCGAGCGGTCCATCCGGTCCATGAGGCCGCCGAGTCCGTCGCGGTGTCCGAGCTCGATGCCCACGAGCGCGGCACCGGTCTCGCGGTTGTTGCGCTTGACGTATTCGAACATCGTGACGTCGTCGTCGGGTCCGAGGACCTCGTCGAGAAAGCGGCGCAACGCACCGGGCTCCTGCGGGAAGTCGACCAAAAAGTAGTGCTTGAGCCCCCGGTGGACCAGCGAGCGTTCGATGATCTCGCCGTATCGGGACACGTCGTTGTTGCCGCCGGACACGAGGCACACCACGGCGGCGTCCGCCGGCAGCTGCAATTTGTCGAGGATCGCGACCGCGAGCGCCCCCGCGGGTTCGGCGATGATGCCCTCGTTCTGGTAGAGCTCGAGCATCGCCGAACAGATGGCACCCTCATCGACATGAGTGATGTGCGCGGTTCCCGGCGCAGGCGCGAAACGCTGGTCGGGCATCACCCGCACGGCCGGCGTCGCGGTGATCTGGGCGAGCACCGGATGATCGGTGACCGTCGCGCCGAGCTCCGACAGCACCCGGTGCCCGATGGCGCCGATGCGTTTGACCGCCGCGCCGTCGACGAACGGATCGATCTCGGCGAGCGTCACCGGTCCCCCGTTGACGAGGGCGGCACTCAACGACACCGCACCGGTCGGCTCGACGCCGACGATCGTCACGTCATCGGACAGACCCCGGAAGTACGTCGCCATCCCGGCCAGACATCCCCCGCCGCCGACCGGTGCGATGACGACGTCGGGTACACGACCGAGCTGCTCGACGATCTCGTGGGCGATGGTCCCCTGCCCCGCGGCGGTCCGCGGGTCGTCGAACGCGTGGATCCACGCCGACCCGGTGCGCATCACATCGTCCTGGGCGGCCGCCGCAGCGGCGTCGTAGGTTTCCCCGACGGCTCGGAGTTCGACGAAGTCACCACCGTGCCAACGGATTCGGTCCCGCTTCTGTTTGGGCGTGGTGGTCGGGACGTAGATCCGACCGGGCACCCCCATGCTGCGGCACGCGAACGCCACACCCTGGGCGTGGTTGCCGGCACTGGCCGCGACGACACCGCGTGACAGCTCGTCGGCCGACAACTGCGCCATCACGTTGTAGGCGCCGCGCAACTTGTAGGAGCGAACGGCCTGTAGGTCCTCCCGCTTGAGGTAGATCTCGGCCCCGGCGTCGGCCGACAGGCGCGGACAGGTCTCGAGCGGGGTACGCGCCACCGCGTCGGCGATG
This sequence comes from Gordonia sp. ABKF26, assembly GCF_041103195.1. Lineage (NCBI taxonomy): Bacteria > Bacillati > Actinomycetota > Actinomycetes > Mycobacteriales > Gordoniaceae > Gordonia > Gordonia sp. ABKF26. The sequence goes on along the minus strand of NZ_JBGCVZ010000003.1, from coordinate 2,679,216 downwards.
CGAATCGACGCGGCTTCGATCGCGTCTACCGACAAAGCCTGCTGATGGACCGGGACGTGGTGCGTACTCACGACAGCCATGTTCTCACTGTCGGCCGGTGATCCGGTCCTGCGGGTTCGAGTCTTGCCGGTGGCGACATCTCGCCGCGAGGCCCGCCCGAATCGCGATCACGGCACATTCACCCGCACGGTGGCGTAACACTGGACGGTGGGTTTGAGAGCCGGCCGGGCGGGAACCTCCCCCACGACCGCCTCATTCGCGACCACCGACGGCGACCCAGCCCCACCCATCAGGGAGCAGCCATGACCTCTCGTCGAACCTTTCCATCCCGCGCGCGCCGACTGTCGCGGCTGGCCGCGCTCGGTGCTGCTGCCGCGCTGGCCGTCGGACTCGGCGCAGCGGTCGAACCGGCGCAAGCTGTCGCCGCGCCGGTGTGCGCCGGAGCCGGCCAGCCTGCTCGACTCGTCGGCTCGGTACCGGGCGCGGCGCTCGAGGGCCTGACCGTCGACGCCGGCGGTCGCCTCTACACCACCGACCTGATCACGGGTCGCGTGTATCGCCTCGCCGGACCGGGCGCACCGGCTGTTCCGATCGCACGCGTGCCGGGCGGGAGCGGCGCGGGCGCACTGGCCTGGACCCCCGATGGCACCTTGCTGGTCGGATACGGCGCCGATCCTCGTGTGTTCGTCGGCGACGCGCTGCGACATGCGTCCATCGCGCGCCTCGATGTCACCACCCGCGCGCTGCGCCCCTGGGTGTCGGGACTCTCGGCGGCCAACGGGATGGACGTGTCCGCGCGCGGAAATGTGTACGCCACCAACGATTTCGGCAATCTCATCGGCCGGGTGGGTCCCACCGGTGCCGTGCAGGCGGCCTGGGGGGCGCTGCCGAGCGCCAACGGGGCGGTACTCGGACGCGGCGACGGGTGGCTCTACGTGTCGCGGACGTTCGTCAACCCGGGCGTCAGCCGGATCTCCACCGCGAATCCGCGAGTTGTACAGAATCTGCTCAACGTGGGCGCGCCGTCGACTCCCGACGGATTGACGCTGGATTCGCGCGACCGACCGATCGTGCCGTTCAACGCCACCGGTGAGATCGTGCGGGTCACCTCGCCGGGCAGCTACTGCGTGCTGGCGACCGGACTCCCGACCTCGAGTGTCCTCTCGTACGGACGCGGAAACCGCGGATTCTCGGCCGGACGTCTGTTCCGCGCCGGCTTCGACGGTCGGATCTACGAGATCCCGGGCGGGTTCGACGCGGGAGCGACAGCTGCCGTACCGGGCAGGTAGCGCTCGCCCCACCACACGGCGAGCAGGACGAGCCCGCTCGCCCACGCGGTGATCTCGAGCGACCCGACGAGCAGGAGGCTCACCAGCGCGACCGCCGCGGCTGCCACGACTGCATGGATCTTGTGCGCAGGCCACTGCACACCGAAGACGTCGACGGTGCGGGCCGCCCGCGGCTCTCGATGGCTCGGGTCGACATCGATCAGGGTCGTCATCTCGAATCACTCCCTCGCAAGCCGCGTGTGCCGGACGTGACGACGAGTGTAGCGGATGACGAAGGAAAATGTTCGGGGGCCCGAAACCTCGGTCACGGCTCGCCTGTGAGGGGTGCGTCGGGTGGTTTCGACACGGCTCGTCGCTGATATGTAGTGTTGCTCTGTCAAGTCCCATGGCGAAGTTGGCCTCCTTCTCAGGGGCTGTAGTGGGGGTTGGCCGCCCGCCGCGGTGTGTGGTGGTCGTTACTCGCGACGGTGTTGTCGGACTGATATACGCGGGTTGGTTACCGCTCAACGGTGTTCGACAGGAGATGAAAACGCTGACCGACGGGTCTATGTAAACGTGCGTACCGTGCACTCAAAAGTGCTGGCGCACATAGCGACGCCGTGGATTCGTTCCCTGTTCACCACAGCGGGAGTCCCGCGACGGGCGGCCAAGATTGTGTCAGTGCTGGCTACTCGTCGAGCACCGCCAGCGACCAGCACCAGCCGGCAAGCTCACGAGCGATCGCGGTGTTGGCGACGCAGGGATGTTTGCTGCGGCGGTCGAACTGTTGCCAACGCTTGTGCAACCGACGATTGCCGGCATGGCCACGGGCGCGGGCAGCCGGCGAGGCAGCCTCCCACCGACGGCGCATGGTCTGCCCGGGTGTGGCGTAAGGGCGCCGGTGTTGCCAGGCCGCCTCGACCAGCAACCGACGCACGTGGGCGTTACCGGCCTTGGTGATCGAGCCCTGACTGCGGGTCCCGCCGGTCGAGTACTCCGAGGGCACCAACCCGGCGTAGGAGCCGATCGTGGCGCCACTGAACCTCGACCAGTCGCCGATCTCGACCGCGAGAGCGAACGCGGTCAGCGTCGACACACCCCGCAGACACGACAGACGGGTGACCACCGCCCGCCACGGATCGGTCGTCGCGGTCTGTTCGATCAGCTCATCGAGGCGGTCACGGCGTGCGGTCACGCTCAACACCGCGTCCAGGTCGTTGTCGAAGGCGGCCTGCAGCAGCGGCAGCTCGAAACGTTGACGCTGCAGCCACCGCTGATGAACACCGGTCCAGGGTTTGCCGCCGGAGTAGACGATTCCCTGGCGCAGAAGCAGTTTGGACAGTCGATGCCGAGCGCGCATCAGGTCGCTGCGGGCGTCCTCGCGGGCGCGGACCAGATCACGGGCGGCTTCGGTGCCCACCTCAGGCACACTGACCGCTACCACCTCGCCCAGGCGCAGCAACTTCGCCAGATGTGCAGCGTCTCGGGCATCGGTCTTGACGCGGTCCCCGGCTGGTCGTTGCAGTTTTGAGGGAGCGGCAACCACACACTCCATCCCGGCCGCAGCGATCGCCCGAGCCAAACCGAAGCCCGTCGGACCGGCCTCATAGGCCAACCGCACGGGCGGTGCCAAGCCCTGTAGCCAGCTCACGATGGTCGCCGCATCGGGGACCAACGTCTCCCGAATCACCATCCCGGAGTCTTCATCGATGGCATGAGCGACCACCGAGCATGCGTGAACATCCAATCCGACACTTGTACCCTGAACAATCACCGGAGGCCTCCTGATCTGCAATGTGGTGCTACCGCCGAGTGTGAACTCAGCAGCAGCAACCCACGATGTGTTTGCAGCTTGAGGCCTTCGGCCCCAAGGCCCTCATACCGTCTATCGCTCCTCGCCTGCTCAACCAGCGGGAATGCCGCAGGAGGTCAGCTCAGACAGCTGGGCCCGAGTAGTGCCTTGAGGTCCCCCATCAACGCCGAACTGGGTGCCACCCGGAGCGACTCGGTCAGCTTCAGTTGGGTCTGGCGCTTGTCGCTGACCAGGGTGACGTGCACGTCGGCCATTCCCGGATGCCGGGTGAGCACCTGCTTGAGCGCGGCGACGCGGTCGGGGGTGCACAACCGGGCCGAGAGCGTCAACGCAACGGGTTTCGTCGCGCCGGCTGTCTCCAGGTCCGGTACTGCGAGGTCGTTCGCGCTGATCATCATGCTGTCGTCGCGCAGGTTCACCCGCGCCTTGATCAGGACGATGTTGTCGGCGACGATGTCCATCCCGTACGCGACATAGGCCCGCGGGAAGAAGTAGACCTCGACGCCACCGACCATGTCCTCGAGCGTGACCGCGGCCCAGGGCTCACCCTTCTTGTTCACGCGCCGGGTCACCGAGGAGATGATGCCGCCGATCGTGATCTGGGCGCCGTCGGCGACGTTCCCCTCGAGCAGCGTCGTGATGGAGGTGTCGGTGTGCGCGGCGATCGCGTGTTCGACACCGCTCAGCGGGTGGCCGGACACATAGAGCCCCAGCATCTCTCGTTCGATGGCGAGCTTGTGCTTGGTGTCCCACTCTTCTTCGGGCACCTTGACCGCGAACACCTCGGCCATCGAGTCGTCGGCACCGCCGGCGTCGCCGAAGAGGTCGAACTGGCCGATCGCCTCGGCCTTCTTGGTACCGATGACCGATTCGACGGCCTCCCCGTGCACGAGGAACAGGCCCTTGCGCGGGTGACCCAGTGAGTCGAACGCCCCGGCCTTGATCAGTGACTCGGTCACCTTCTTGCTACATGCGGTGACGTCGATCTTGCCGAGATAGTCGGAGAAGTTGGTGAACTTCCCCTTCTCCTCACGCGCCGAGATGATCGACCCGACGACCCCGGATCCGACGTTGCGGATCGCGGCCAGGCCGAACCGGATGTCCTTGCCGACCGCGGCGAAGTTCCGCTGGGATTCGTTGACATCGGGCGGCAGCACGGTGATGCCGAGCTTGCGACAGTCGGCCAGGTAGATCGCGGCCTTGTCCTTGTCGTCGCCGACCGAGGTCAGCAGACCGGCCATGTACTCGGCGGGATAGTTCGCTTTGAGGTAGGCGGTCCAGAACGACACCAGTCCGTAGCCCGCGGCGTGCGATTTGTTGAACGCGTACCCGGCGAACGGCAGGACGGTGTCCCACAGTGCGGTGATCGCGGCCTGGGAGAAACCGTTGTTGCGCATGCCCTCCGCGAAGCCGTCATAGGCCTCGTCGAGGATCTCCTTCTTCTTCTTGCCCATCGCGCGTCGGAGCAGGTCGGCCTGTCCGAGCGAATACCCGGCGACCTTCTGCGCGATCTGCATGATCTGCTCTTGGTAGACGATCAGGCCGTAGGTCTCCGACAGGATCTCCTTGAGCGGCTCCTCCAGCTCCGGATGGATCGGCCGGATGTCCTGCAGACCGTTCTTTCGCTTGGCGTAGTCGGTGTGCGCATTCACACCCATGGGACCCGGCCGGTACAGCGCGAGGACGGCGACGATGTCCTCGAACCCGGTGGGCTGCATCATCTTCAGGAGTTCGCGCATCGCCGCGCCGTCGAGCTGGAACACGCCGAGGGTGTCGCCGCGGGCGAGGAGCTCGTAGGTCTTGGGGTCTTCGAGGGGCAGCGCGTCGAGGTCGAGGTCGATGCCCCGGTTCAGCTTGATGTTCTCGAGGGCGTCACCGATGACGGTGAGGTTGCGCAGCCCGAGGAAGTCCATCTTCAGCAGGCCGATGGCCTCACATGACGGATAGTCCCATCCGGTGATGATCGCGCCGTCCTGTGCGCGCTTCCACACCGGGATGGCATCGGTCAGCGGCTCCGACGACATGATGACCGCGCAGGCGTGCACGCCCGCGTTGCGGATCAGGCCTTCCAGACCGATGGCGGTGTCGTAGATCTTCTTGACGTCCGGATCGGTCTCGATGAGCGTGCGGACCTCGGTGGCCTCGTTGTACCGCTCGTGCTCGGGGTTGGTGATGCCCCAGACCGGGATGTCCTTGGCCATGATGGGCGGCGGCAGCGCCTTGGTGATGCGGTCGGCGATGGCGAAACCCGGCTGACCGAACTGGACGCGCGCCGAGTCCTTGATCGCGGCCTTCGTCTTGATGGTGCCGAAGGTGATGACCTGGGCCACCTTGTCGCTGCCCCACCGGTCGGTCGCGTACCGCACCATCTCGCCTCGACGACGGTCGTCGAAGTCGATGTCGATATCGGGCATCGACACACGCTCGGGGTTGAGGAATCGCTCGAAGAGCAGTCCGTGCGGGATGGGGTCGATGTTGGTGATGCCCAGGGCCCAGGCCACCAGGGAGCCGGCCGCCGAGCCACGACCCGGACCCACCCGGATGCCGACCTCGAGAGCGTGCCGGATGAGGTCGCCGACGACCAGGAAGTACGCCGGGAACCCCATCTGGATGATGACGTCGAGTTCGTAGTTGGCGCGCTGCAGGTACTCCTCGGGCACCTCGGTGCCGGCGAACCGACGCTCGGCGAGTCCCTTGGCGACCTCCTTGCGGAGGAAGGTCTGCTGCGTCTCGCCGTCGGGCACCGGGAAGACCGGCATGCGGTCGCGGTGGGTGAAGACCTCTTTGTAGGACTCGACGCGTTCGCCGATCTCGAGGGTGTTGTCGCAGGCGCCCGGGACGATCGAATCCCATTGCTCGCGCATCTCGGCCGCGGACTTCAGGTAGTACCCGTCGCCGTCGAACTTGAACCGGGTCGGATCGGAGAGGGTCTTGCCGGTCTGCACACAGAGCAGCGCCTCGTGCGCCGCGGCGTGCTCCTTGGTGACGTAGTGGCAGTCGTTGGTGACGATGGGCTTGATGCCGAGCTTGCGACCGATCTCGAGCAGACCGTCGCGCACGCGCCGCTCGATCTCGAGGCCGTGCTCCATCAACTCGAGGTAGAAGTTGTCCTTGCCGAAGATCTCCTGCCACTTCGCCGCGGCCTCGAGAGCCTCGCGATCGTGACCGAGCCGGAGCCGCGTCTGCACCTCACCGGACGGGCAGCCCGTGGTGGCGATGATCCCCTCGGCGTGCGCGGCGATCAGATCCTCGTCCATCCGCGACCACTTGCCGAGCTGTCCCTCGATGGATGCCAGCGACGACAGCTTGAACAGGTTGCGCAGGCCGGCCGCGTTCTCGGCGACCATGGTCATGTGCGTGTACGCACCCGAGCCGGAGACGTCGTCGCTCTTCTGCTCGCGGGTGCCCCACTGGATGCGTTTGGTGTCGAACCGCGATCCGGGGGCGATGTAGGCCTCGATGCCGATGATCGGCTTGATGTCGTTCTTGACCGCGGTGTTGTAGAACTCGCTGGCGCCGAACATGTTTCCGTGGTCGGTCATACCGATCGCGGTCATCCCCAGCCGTTTGGCCTCGGCGAACAACGGGGACACCTTCGCCGCACCGTCGAGCATGGAGTACTCGGTGTGGTTGTGCAGGTGTACAAACGAGTCCGTCACGGCGCCTCTTCTGTCCAGATCGGTCGGTAGATGTCGGTTCAGTCGTCAGATGTCGGTTCGATCGGCGTGTGTCGGCGCCCGAGAGTGCCCCCGATGGCGCTCGGTGTGCCGGGTCCGATTCCGGGTCCACTCTAGGCGCGTGTACCGACACCTCCGGGGTGCCACTCCGGGTCGTGACGCATGGGACAACTGTGGTACCACGGCGGCGCCGGCCACCGGGTAGACGACGCTCCTGCCCCTCACAGGGCCAGGAACACCACGACGATCGCGATCAGCAGCAGACCGGCGACGATCGCGAGGACGACGGGCAGCCGGTTGGGCCCGGCGGGCCGTACCGATCCGGACGGCACGGCAGGATTCCGCGGCGCCGGGCCACGTCCGACACCCGGCGGGCCGGCACGGAGCGGATCATGCGGCGGACCGGCGTGGTCGGGCCGCGAGCCGTCGGGTCGTAGGTGGTCGTTGCTCTGGCGGAAGGGGTTCGACGGCGGGTGCTGCCACACCGCCGGATCGGCGCCGGTCGTCGGCCTCGAACCCTCTCCCGGACGGGCCACCGGGCGCGGCCCGTCAACCGGTCGAGGCCCCGCATCCCGTCGCGGTCCCGCATCCGGGCGATGCGTACGGGCCGGCCCCCGCTCGGGCGGCCGGTTGGCTTCGCGTGCCGCGCCCGCCCGCTGCGTCGCCTCCAGGGCCGGGTCCGGAGGCGCGGGGTGTCCGGGCCGGGGCGGGCGACGATCCGTGGGCATCCGGTCGGTGGCCGGGGGACGCCCGGCAGGCGGCGGTGTCGGTCGCCCGGGGCGTACCGGCATCTCCGGCGGCGGGGCGGCCGCGGCGCGGCCGACCGGGTGAACGCCGGGGACCCCGCGGATCGTTTCCGCATCGAGGTCGGCGACAGATCTCGGCCGGACATTCCGCAGGCTCGTGGCCAGGGCGTCGGCGAACTCCCGGCAACTGGCGAATCGGTCGCCGGGCGTCTTCGCCATCGCCCGGGCGAGGACGGTGTCTGCCTCGGGCGTGAGGCCGGGTACGAGTTCGGACACCCGCGGCACCGGCTCTTTCAGATGCGCTCCGATGACCGCGCCGTTGTCGCGATCGTCGAAGGGCACGCGTCCGGTGAGCAGGTGGAAGGTGGTGGCCGCCAGCGAGTACTGATCGGTCCGGCCGTCGAGTCGGCCGCCCGTCAACTGTTCGGGTGAGGCATAGGACAGGGTGGCCAGGACCGTGCCGACCGAGGTGAGCGCCTCGGTCTCGTCGGACAGTTTGGCGACCCCGAAGTCCGTCAGCAGGACCCGCTGCTCGTCGAACGACGAGTCCTCGTCGACCTCGGCGAGCAGGATGTTGGCGGGTTTCACGTCGCGATGGAGCAGCCCGCGCCGGTTGGCGTGATCGATCCCCCGGGCCACCTCCGAGACGATGTGCACCACGCGCCGCGGGGCGAACCGGCCGCGGGCGGCGAGTTCCCGCGCACAGTCGGTTCCGGGAACGTACTGCATGGCGATCCACAGCAAGTCGGCCTCGGCCGATCTGTCCGGTCTCGACGCCACCGGCACACTCGCGCGTCCGCGGTTGAAGACGGTGACGATGTTGGGGTGGTCGAGCGTGGCCGCGACCTCGGCCTCGCGTAGGAACCGGCGTCGGAAATTGCTGTCGGTGAGTCCGGCCGAGTCCTTGAGTACCTTCAGGGCGTCGTATCGCGGCAGTTCAGGATGCCGGGCGAGGAAGACCGCACCCATGCCTCCGCTCCCGAGTACCCGGTCGACGCGGTACCCGGCGACGAGGGTTCCCGGCTCGAGCACCCCCTCAATCTAGCCGTGCCAGGCGGGGATGTCGCCCACAAGCCGTCGATCGAACGCCCCCGGTCAGGTCGCCCGCAGGACGTCGAGCGCGTGCTGCAGGTCGTTCGGATACGACGAGGTGAACTCCACCTGCCGACCGTCGGCGGGATGGGCGAATCCCAACGACCGCGCGTGCAGCCATTGGCGTTCGAGACCCAGCTTCTTTGCCAGGACCGGGTCGGCGCCGTAGGTCGGATCACCGCAACACGGATGATGCAGGGCCGAGAAGTGAACGCGGATCTGATGTGTACGACCGGTTTCGAGGTGCACGTCGAGCAGCGACGCCGCTGCGAACATCTCCAGGGTGTCGTAGTGGGTGACGCTCGGTTTGCCGTTCGCGGTGACCGCGAATTTCCAGTCGTTGCCCCGATGACGACCGATGGGAGCATCGATGGTCCCCGAGGGCGGATCCAGGTGGCCCTGGACGAGGGCGTGGTACCCCTTGTGCACGGTCCGCTGCTTGAAGGCCCGTTTCAGCAGCGTGTACGCGCGCTCGGAGACGGCGACCACCATGACCCCGGAAGTGCCGACGTCGAGACGGTGGACGATTCCCTGACGCTCGTGCGCGCCCGAGGTCGAGATCCGGAAACCAGCGGCGGCCAGCGCCCCGATGACCGTCGGACCGCTCCAGCCGACGGACGGATGCGCGGCCACCCCCACCGGCTTGTCGACGACCACGATGTCGGAATCGTGATAGATGACCTCGAGGTCCTCGACCGGCGTCGGTTCGACGCGCAGCGGTTCCTCGGGTTCGGGCAGGGTCACGTGCAGCATGGTGCCGGCAGCGAGTTTGTGGGACTTCCCCACCGCCACCCCGTCGACGACCACGTCGCCGTCTTCGGCGAGGGTGGCGACAACGGTGCGCGAGAGCCCGAGCATCCGCGAGACGCCGGCGTCCACGCGCATCCCGTCCAGGCCGTCGGGCACCGGCAGGAATCGCGACTCACGCATGGGCGCCGCCCTTGGTACCCGCGGTGTCCTGCTCCTCGCGCCGGTCTCGCCGCGCCGCCCAGCCTGTGCGGGTGCCGTCGTAGTCGAAGCCGAGAGCCGAGAGGATGACCAGCAGGATCGCGCCGCACACGACGGCGGAGTCGGCGACGTTGAACACCGGCCACCATCCCACCGACACGAAGTCGACCACGTGACCCTGAAGTGGTTGCGGTGAGCGGAAGATCCGGTCCATCAGGTTCCCGATGGCCCCACCGAGCACGAGCGCCAGACCGGCCACCCACCACCACGACCGCAGACGGCTGCTGTAGCGGATGATCACCAGGACGACCACCAGGGCGATGATCGAGAGCACCCAGGTGTATCCGGTCGCGAGCGAGAAGGCCGCCCCGCTGTTGCGGATGAGACGAAGGGTCACGAAGTCGCCGATGATCTCCACCGGGCGTGCCGGATCCAAGGTGGCGACCGCGATCGTCTTCGTCAGCTGGTCGAGGCCGAGGATGACCAGTGCGACACCGAGCACCGCGAGGGTGACCTTCGGGAGCCGGCGGCCGCGCTCGGTCACGGACGTGTCGGTGTCGTCGGGTCCGCGGTCGGCCCCGGGTTCGACACTTCCGTGCGGGTCCACGTGCTCTCGATCCGTCAGGGGTTGGTCATCCACAGCATCATTGTCCACGACCCGTCGAATACCCTGGCTACCCGTGTCCCCGCATCCCCGTCGCCTCCGGTCCGTCGTCTCGTCGATCGCAGCGGCGACCGCGCTGTCGGTCCTGGTCGCGGGATGCTCGTCGGATGCCGACGAGACGTCCGGCGATGCGCGGCCGAGCACGTCGGCGGGCTGCAGCGCGGACTCACCGTCCCGTGCCGCCGGTGCGGCACCGGTGCCGATCGCACCGGCGACGGTGACGATCGTCGACCCGGGCAACGGCGAGCGCCGCGTGCCCACCACCGCACCGGATGTCGCGACCGCCCAGTCGGTGACCCTCGTGACGACGTCGGAGGTCGCGTCGCCGGGCAGCGCGGACGCCCAGACCGTCGAGATGCCCCTCACGGCACGCTTCGGCTGTGCCGATCTCGCCGACCTCGAACTCGACCTCGGCTCGGTCACGTCCCCCGACACCACGTTGAACGACGCGATGGCGGCGATGGCCGGTGCGACGGCCGGGCTCACCCTCGGTCCGGGATACGCGCCGGTGTCGCTGCGTATCGCGCCGCCGGAGCAGGCGGGCGGCGAGGCACGGCTCGCGGTCGAGCAGGCGCTGGTCTCGGCGTTCAACACCGCCGTGGTACTGCCGACCGAACCCGTCGCGGTCGGCGCGACGTGGCGCAGCGAACGGGTGATCGCGGCGGCCGCGACCGTCACCCAGACCATCGAGGCGCGACTCACCTCCTGGGACGGCAACCGGCTGACCATCGACTACACGGCCGACGAGACCCCGGTGAACTCGGTGTTCGCGATCCCCGGCGGTGGTGACAGCCTCACCATCAGCCGCTACAGCTACGCCGGCGAGGGCACGGTCACCGTCGATCTGACACGCGGGCTCCCGGTCTCCGGTGAGGCCACCTATCGCGGGGCCCGAGAGCTGGTCGGCGCGGACCCGGGCCGCCCGCTGCTCCAGCAGACCGGCCTGTCCGTCACCTGGCGCTGAATGCCGACGGCCCCGGCTCGCCGACATCGGTCGGCGATCCGGGGCCGCGGATCATTATCGGCGAGAGACGCGCCGGAAGGCACCGTCGGGGACGCCACCCCACTCGGTGGCGAGGCGGACGGAAGTCAGCTCGCGGGGGCGCACATAGCGCTCTCGACCTGATAGAGGCCGAGGAGGTTGCACACGGTCTCGTTCGAGAGCTTCCAGCGTCCGTCGTCGAAGACGATGGTCGACTCGGCGTTGGTCGGCGGGTTGCCTGCGGTCTCGATCCGAACCTTGACGCGGGCCTTGTTGGGGCCGGCGCTGATCACGGGGTTGACGAGCACCCAGTCGACGTCGGAGTTCTCGGCACGCGCCTTGACCAGCTCGTCGAAGATCGCCGGGTCCTTCTCCGATCCCTCGACGAGCTCGACCTTCTCGGCGCGCGGGACGTCCGGGTCGACCGCCTTGTCGACCAGCTCGTTGAGGGCCGCGATCGACGGCGGGTTGCTGCCGTCGGTGATCTCGGAGCCATCGCCGCCGGCGGCTGCGGTGTCGGTGCTGGTGAGCGTCGGTGCTGGTGGTGCGTCGGCGTCGTCACTCCCGCAGGCCGCGACGGTGGTCATCAACGCTGCCGCGATCATGGTCGCGCCCAGAAATTTCCGATACTTCAACGATCTCCCTCACTGTTCTCGGGCATGGGGTGCGCCGGTGGGCGCTACTCGTACCGCGATGCCGGACGTGTCTGCCGGGTACGACCCGGCGACGGCCCACACCACTATGCCAAACGACGAGCACTGTGGGTCCCCGGTACCGACGACACCCCCGACGGTCCGGCAGTCCGGGGCGGCGCCGAGCAGGCAACGCTTGACGGGCCGGTCGGGTTCCGGTGACCCTTGGGCACCATGACAGGCACCCCTCCCACCGGCACCCCCGCGATCGTGCTGATCAGCACCGGAGGCACCATCGCCGCCCACCGCACCGCCGACGGCGCGGTCCCCGCACTCGGTTCCGCCGAACTCCTGTCCGTCACCGGCACAACCGACACGGGACCCGCGATCCGCACCGTCGATCTGATGTCGGTGGACAGCTCGGCGATGACGGTCGCCGACCAGTTCGCGGTGGTCCGCGCGATCGCCGACGCGCTCACCGACCCGGCGGTCCGCGGTGTGGTGGTCACACACGGAACCGACACGATGGAGGAGACGGCGTTCCTCGCCGACCTGTATGCCGCCGACGACCGGCCGGTCGTGTTCACCGGCGCGATGCTGCCGTCCGACTCCCCGGAGGCCGACGGTCCGGCGAACCTCGGCGCCGCGCTGGCCGCGGTCGTCGATCCGGCCGCGCGCGGTCGGGGCGTCCTCGTGGCCCTGGGCGGTCGGCTGCTACCCGCACGCGGTCTGTTCAAGGTGTCCACCACCGCCCTCGCTGCCTTCGACACCGTGCAGGCCGCCGGTCCAGCGAACGACCCGCCGCTCCCGCGACGGGTCCTGACGGGACCGGTGCCGGTCGGGCGGACGGCACGGGTCGACGCCTTCACCCTCTACCCGGGCGTGTCGCCGGGTCTGATCGCCGCGTCCGTCGCCCAGAACGCCGCGGGGCTGGTCCTGGCGGCCACCGGGGCGGGCAACACCCACCCGGACATCACCGCGGAGGTGGCCCTCGCCGTGCAGCGCGGCGTGATCGTCGTCGTGACGAGCCGGGTCCCCTACGGCGAGGTGTCGGCGACCTACGGCGGGGGCGGCGGTGCCGTCGATCTGTGTCGGGCCGGCGCGATCGTGTCGCCATGGTTGCGCGCCCCGCAGGCTCGCATGGCCCTGATCGCCCTGGTGACCGCGGGCCACGATCGCGATGCGATCACGGATTTCTTCGTCGGCCGACACCCCTGAGGAGCGCCGCCGGCATCGGTTGACAGCGGGTGCCACCCGTCGCCCGTACGCGCGGGTCAGTCGTCGTGCGGGAGATCCCACTCGAGGCTGTCGAGTGGGTTCGCCGGACGGAGCTCGGGGTCGTCGACGCCGAAGGTGCGGGTGCGTCCCGGCCCGCTCGTCCGCGTCTCGAACCGCACGGTGACGACTCCGTGTCCGCTGCCCTGGACCCAGCCGTGTCCATGATCGGGATGGGTCACATCGGCGCCCGGCCCGAATCGTCCGACCGGCATCGAATTGCCACCCGGCGCGAATCGTGGGGGTGCGGACAGCGAGTCCGTCACCGGTGCGGCGAGCGCCGCGCCGACACCGTCGACCACCGGGTCGGCCGTCTCGGCGCCGACCTCCGGCAGAGGCACTGCAATCCGGTCCGCATCCGCGGCGTCGCCCTCGGCCGTGTCGTGGTGGGTGGTCTCGACACCGCCCGCCCCCTCCGCGAACACATCGTCGAACAAGGCGTACTGCTGGACCGCGGTGAGGCCCGAGAAGCTCACGCCGACAAGACGAATGGCGCCGACCGACCGGGGGTCGAGGGCGAGTCGCTGCGCCGTGCGCTCGAGATCGTCGAAGTCGGTGGTGGCCGTGGCTGTGGTCGCCGAGCGCGTCAGTATCGACATGTCGGATCTCTTGAGCTTCAGCACCACGGTGCGCGCGCCCCGTCCGTCGGCGCGCAATCGGCGGTGTGCGTCGACGGCGGCCTTGCGGATGGCGGGACGGAGCGCATCCAGTTCGACGATGTCCTCGGCGAAGGTCGACTCGGCGCTGATCTGTTTCGCGGACGCACGTTCGGCGACGGGCCGGTCGTCGATGCCGTGCGCGAGACGATGCAGGGCGGGCCCGACGGTACCGCCGAGGACGGAGGCGACCTCGACCGGCGACATCGCCGCGAGGTCCCCGATGGTCACGATGCCCAGACGCGCCAGGCGATCACCCGACACCGGCCCGATGCCCCACAACTTGCGCACCGGGAGCGAATGCAGGAAGTCGAGCTGCCCCGACGGCGGGATCACCATCACCCCATCGGGTTTGGCCATACCCGAGGCGATCTTCGCCAGCTGCTTGCCACTTCCGAGTCCGACCGACGCGGCGAGTCCCACCTCGGACCGGATCCGGGCCCGGAGCAACTCGGCGAAATCGCGGGCCTCGTCGACCGTCGCCCCCACGAGCTCGGCCGGCTCGCCGAACGCCTCGTCGAACGACAGTGTCTCGATGATCGGAACCGCTTCGCGCACAATGCCGAAGACCCGTTTGCTGACCGTGCTGTACACCGAGCCGCGTGGCGGGATGACCACACCGGTCGGACCGATGAGCCGACGCGCCTGGTGCATCGGCATCGCCGACCCGGCACCGAACACGCGGGCCTCGTAGCTGGCCCCGGCGACCACCCCGCGTCCGCCGGACCCGCCGACGAGGACCGGCCGGCCGCGCAGAGTCGGCCGGGTGAGCTGTTCGACGGAGGCGAAGAACGCGTCCATGTCGAGGTGCATCACCCAGCGCGAGCTGCGTTCGGGCCCCTGTCCGCCCGCCGAGGTCCCGGGGTGCTCCGACACCACACCGCGACGTTGCGGCGGTTCGGACTCGGGACGTGACACCTCACCGAGTCTAGTGAGCAGCGGTGACGGTGAAGACGGGGATCAGTTCGGCGTGCGCAGCCAGTTCGTCGTCCGACGACGAGACCTCGAGACCCGCGGGCAGGAAGCGCGCGACCTCCCACCCCCAGCGCCGCAGATAGTCACGGATGACCGGCGGACGGAGCGCGGGGTCGACTTCGGTGAGGGCCACGACGGTCCGCTGCCGGCCGCGGCGCAGTTCGGCCGTCCCGGCCGCCCGCGCATTCCGCACCCACTGCGTGTCGCCGCGGACGGCGACGAGGTAGTCCGCTCCCTCGAGCCGCAGCACGTTGACGGGCACGCGCTGTGGCTTGCCCGTCCGCCGACCGGCGACGGTGAGCGTTTGCGCCCCGGCGAGATCGACACCGCGGTCTGCGAGCCAGCGGACGGCGCGATTGACGACGGCGTCGAATCCACTCGGGGCCTTGTAGTGGGCAGTCGCGGTCATGATCAGCCTTTCGTCGAGGTGTCCAGCATT
The DNA here is from genome assembly GCF_041103195.1 of Gordonia sp. ABKF26. NCBI lineage: Bacteria > Bacillati > Actinomycetota > Actinomycetes > Mycobacteriales > Gordoniaceae > Gordonia > Gordonia sp. ABKF26. The sequence goes on along the minus strand of NZ_JBGCVZ010000003.1, from coordinate 2,664,049 downwards.
CGAGAGCGGTGCTCTCGTTTCAAGTATGCAGACTCGCCTCCGGAAGATCAAGAGCACCGCTCTCGATTTGTGGCAGGATCGTCGCCATGGCCACCGGACGCAGCCGCGCGGAGAACCGCGCGATGATGACCGACGAGATCCGTCGGCTGGGACGCGAACACCTGACCACCTACGGGGCCGCCGGGCTCTCGCTGCGCGCCATCGCCCGCGACATGGGCGTCGTCTCCTCCGCGGTGTACCGGTACGTACCGAGCCGCGACGAGTTGCTGACCATGCTCCTGGTGGAGGCCTACACCGACGTCGCCGACGCGGTCGATGCCGCGGCCGACTCCATCGACGCCGCCGACCGGCGCGAACGACTCGCGGCCGCGGCCGGGGCGGCGAGAAGGTGGGCGCTCGCCGACCCCGCCCGATGGGCACTGATCTACGGAAGTCCGGTGCCCGGTTACTCCGCACCGGGCGAACGGACCATCGGTCCCGGCACACGCATCCCCGTCCGGCTTCTCCGCGAGTGCGTCGCCGCCCATCACGAAGGCCGGTTACGCCCCGATCTCCCCTCTCCGACAACAGATGTCGCCGCGGACATGGACGCGATCCGCGATGAGTTCGACCTCGACACCCCGGCCGCGGTCCTGGCCGCGGCCACCACGCTGTGGGCGGTGCTCGTGGGCGCGATCAGCCTGGAGACCTTCGGCCAGTACGGGGCCGACACCTTCGCACACCCCCAGCAGTTGTTCCGGCTCCAGATCGAACAGACGCTGTCGGGACTGTTCGCCTGAGGTCCCACAGGTGCGGCACCGGGTCGGCGGGAAGCCGCGATCAGTACCGCCCGGACCTCGCGACCGAGACCGCATCGTGGCACCCCGCGACCGCGCTCGATATCACCGGTATGCCGAAGCGATCCTCGAGCACGTCTGTCATCTCCAGCGTCCGGAGCCCGCCGCATGACACCAGGACCGCGTCACACCGGGGCGCGGACTCGATCAGCCGCGTACCGAAATCCACCAGCGTGCCGGTGTCAGTGCTCAGCACTCGGTCGACCTCACTGAGGTCGAGGCCGCCGCTACCGACCACCTCGAAGCCCGCCTCGGCGAGGAACACCACGAGCCGGTCCAGCAGGTCGTCGGTGTAGGCAGCACCTACGACGACGCGCTGTGCATCGACCGACCGCAGTCCGTCGATCACGGCCGTGGCCATCGTCGTGATGGGAATGTCGCCGGCGAGCTCGCGCAGACGATCTCGCAGGTGGCGGTGGCCCTCGTGCCCCTTGTAGAAGCTGATCGACGTCCCCATGAGGCTGATCACGTCCACGCCCTCCGAACGCAGCGAATGCACTGCACCCGGAAGCCGGTTCAAGGCCTCGTCGAATCCGTCGACACTCACACCACTGATGCCGAGTCCACGGGCGATGAACTCCACGTCCTGTGGGTACAGCGTCTCGGCCTCGGGAGGGACCTGGTCAGCCGCTGGTGGAACGATCATCCCGACGCGGAGTGGCGATGGTTGTGTCATGTGACTCTCACTCTGAACCTGTTGTGTCACAGGGATGTAGGCAGCAGGAGGAAGATCGTGAACAGCACCGGCCCGACCACCACCATCGCCGCTCCCCAGGCGAACAATCGCGTGTGGATCGCCTTGCCGGGCCACGGCGGAGCCGTGGACACCATTGTGGCGCCGACCGTCGAGAACGGAGCGACGTCTGCCAGCGCCGAACACAAGGCGAGTGAGGCGATCACAGCCCACCCGGCGAGTTCACCGGTTGCTGCAAGTGGAACCGCCAACGGGACGATGGCGGCCAGCGTGCCGGTGGTCGAAGCGAACGCCGAGACCAGTCCACCGACCACACACAGGATGAACGCCGACAGCAACGGCCAACCGACCTCCGCTGCCGCATCACTCAACAGGTCGGTTGCTCCGATGGTTTGCAAGACACTGACGAAGGTGATGATTCCGCCGACCAGCAAGATGGTGGACCAGTCGATCTTCGCGAGTGCCTCACGATTCGGCGTCGGATCGATCGTTAGCAGCAATACGGCGAATGCGAAGCACGTCAAGCCGATGTCGACCGTCATGTCGAGCGCCTCGATGACGATGACGGATACCGCGAACACACAGATCGCGCCGAGGGTCAGCTTCTGCATCGCGGTGAACGGGGCCCGCTCCTCGCGTACGCCGGACGCTCCGGTGCGCACTTCGCGGACCGGTTGCTCGTTGCCGACAGCGGTTGTGCGTGCCGCCGCACCCACCAGGCTCGGTTCACCGTCGTCGTCAGAGACGCTCGCGCGCTCACGGTACAGCGCGCGGCCGCCGAAGAGGATGTAAGCAGCTACGACCAGAACACTGTTTACCGCTACCGCGATCGCGAACAGCACGAGTCCGTTCAACCCGATTCCGGCCTCCTCCGCCACGCCGGCCGTGATCAAGCCGAAGAGCCCGAACGGCGCGAACATTCCCACCGTCAGACCTGCTCCGACCGACACGCTCATCAGCATCGGATCGATTCGGTATCGGCGCGCAATCTGCATGGCAATGGGAATGATCGCGATGGCGGCTGTCGCCGCCATCGCGGAGATCATCGCCGACAGCGCGACGAAAACCAGGGGCATCAGATATGCCTTGCCGTGGTATCGGGAGACCGACCGATCGATGATGGCGTCGATCGTTCCATTGACCTGAGCCAATCCGAACAGGAACGTGACCCCCGCCAGCAGGATCAACAGGTTCACCGGAAATCCCTGCAGGACCTCCTTCGCCGACATGCCCGCGACGAAGATGCCCGCTATGGATGCGCCCACCAACGCAACCGCCCCGGCATGGATCTTCCGCCACCCGGCCAGTATGAACACCGCCACGAAAAGCAGCAGCGCAGTGAGTTGCACAGTCATCGAAAACCCATTTCCAATCGTTCCGTCGGTGAAAAAGCCGCCATTCGCGAAGATTCCGAACAACGCCCCGCTGATACGTCGTCGCCGTACCCGCGGAATGTGGAACGGTTCAGAGAATGCCGCCTTCGGAAAATGCCGTCTTCGAAGAGTGTCGCCCCACTCTCACAACGCCTCGATGCGTTCGACCACGGGTACGGCGATCACGACATTTCCGACAATAAGGCAGTTGCCGACGTATATGCCATCGGTAGATCGCCTAGCCGCACTAGGGATTTCTTTACCCGGTTGCCCGCTGCCTCAGATCGAGCGGGTGACGAGCCTGGAGCACTCCACCCCACCGAGCTTGTCGGGGTTGCGCATCACGTAGATGTCGGCGATCAGACCGTCGACGACGCGGAGGGTCAGGACGGTCTGCAACCGGCCGTCGAAGTGCAGGATCATTCCCGGCTGACTGTTGAACATCGCGAACTCGGCGCGATAGTCGTCGAGCACCGCACCGATCCGGGCGAATCCGGACAGGACCTGCATGACCGCGGGCGCACCACACATGGGCCGGCGGACCGCCGTGGTCTTGCCGTCGCTGTCCGAGGTGAGCACCACGTCGGGTGTCATGAGGGTCAACAGGGTTCCGGCGTCACCAGATTCGGCCGCCGACAGGAATGCATCGACGATCTCCGCGGCGCGGGCACGGTCCACCGGATCGAACCGGGGGCGCCGACGTTCGACGAGGGATCGGGCCCGTTCCGCGATCCGCTCCACGTCCCCCGACGTCGGCGACAGGATCGTGGCGATCGCGTCGGCGCCGAATCCGAACACCTCGCCCAGGACGTACACCGCGCGGGCCTCGGGCTCGAGTTCTTCGAGGACCACGAGCAGCGCGGTCGACACCGCCTCGGCGAGGACCCCATCGGCCATGGCGTCATCGTCCAACCGGATGGGCTCGGGCAGCCACGGCCCGACGTAACCGTCCGCGGCGCGTCGACGGACAGCCAGCGCATCCACCGCTCGCGGCACGACCAGCGCGGTGACATGCGTCCGGGCGTCCCCGGGCCCGACCTCCCCCGGGCCGGGCGGGCTCTGACACAAGCATTGCCGCACAACGTGTTCCGCATCGACGGCCGAGCCGAGGATCTCGTAGGCCACGGTGAACAGCAGCGGTCCGAGCGCAGCGTGGTGTGTCGTGCGGGGATCCACATCTGTGCCGGTCATCGAGTCGGCCCTCCTGCATGGGTCGGGCGGTGACGTCGGAAGGAGGTTCCGATGCCGCCGGGTCCGCGCCTTCCCCGGTCGCGGAAGTGACCACACGGTACGTGACGTTGCACCCCCTCGAAGGAAGTGCAGCAATCCCGTCCCGGATCACTCCGGCCGCCGGACCGAATCCAGCGGGCGCGGTTCACCCGGCTCGCATCAACCCGCCTTCGCCACGTCGGCGGTCACGCCGTCACCGAGCTCGAGGCTGCCGGCGTCGCCGTCGCCCGTGACGTCGAACCGCACCGCGAGCACTTCGCCCGCGATCAGATCGGCATGCGTCCGCGCCCAGTCCAGTCGCTCGGCGGGCACGACGAGCCGCACGGTGATCCGGTCGGAGACGTCGAGACCCAGGGTGCGCCGGGCATCCTGCAACTCGCGGACGCGGTCCTTCGCCCATCCCTCGGCCTCGAGTTCGGGCGTGACGGCGGTGTCCAGGACGACCAGACCGTTCCCGCCCGGCAGCTCCGCGGTCGAATCGGGCTCGACGGCCACGAGCCGGCGGCTGAACTCGCCCTCGCGCAGTTCGATGCCGTCGGCGACGACCACCTCGGAGCCGTCGGCACCCTCACTCACCGTCCAGTTGCCCGACTTCACCGCTTTGATCGCACGTTGGACGTCCTTGCCCAGACGCGGACCCGCGGCCCGGGCGTTCACCGCGATCTCGTACCGGCCGTATGCGCTGGCATCGGTGGCGAGCGTGACCGCCTTGACGTTCATCTCGTCCTTGATCAGGTCGACGAACGGTTCGAGTGCTTCCGCGGTGGACGAGGCCACCGTGAGTCCCGACAGCGGCAGGCGGACGCGCAGTTTGTTGGCCTTGCGCACACTCGACGCCGTCGAACACACCGCCTGGACCTGATCCATCGCCGTCACCAGGTCGGCGTCGGCCGGGAGTTCGTCGCCCGTCGGCCAGTCCGTCAGGTGTACCGACCGCTCGCCGGTGAGACCCCGCCAGATCGCCTCGGTGGCCAGCGGGAGCAGCGGTGAGGCGAGCCGGCAGGCCACCTCGAGCACGGTGTAGAGCGTGTCGAAGGCGTCGGTGTCCTCGTCCTGGCCCGCCCAGAAGCGCGCGCGGGACCGCCGCACGTACCAGTTGGTGAGCGACTCGACGAACTCGCGGAACGCATCACACGCCCCCGCGATGTCGTAGATGTCGAGGGCCTCGGTCATCGAGTCGCGGGTCGTCGCCAGCTTCGCGAGGATGTAGCGGTCCAGAACATGCTGTGAGTCCGTGCGCCACACCGCGGGTCGCTCGGCATAGAGCTGCAGGAAGCTGTAGGCGTTCCACAGTGGCAGCAGAGCCTGCCGGACGCCCTCGCGGATTCCCCGCTCCGTGACGACGAGGTTGCCGCCGCGCAGGATGGGTGAGGCCATCAGGAACCACCGCATCGCATCCGAGCCGTCGCGGTCGAAGACCTCGTTCACGTCGGGATAGTTGCGCTTCGACTTCGACATCTTCTGGCCGTCGTCCCCGAGCACGATCCCGTGCGCGGCAACCGTCTTGAACGCTGGGCGATCGAACAGCGCGGTGGCCAGCACGTGCAGCGTGTAGAACCAGCCGCGTGTCTGCCCGTTGTACTCGACGATGAAGTCGCCCGGGTTGTGTGCCGGCGCATTCGCGGAGTCACCACCGTCGAACCAGTCCCGGTTCTCGAACGGGTAGTGCACCTGCGCGAAGGGCATCGAGCCCGACTCGAACCAGCAGTCGAGGACCTCGGGCACCCGCCGCATCGTCGACTTCCCGCTCGGGTCATCGGGATTCGGGCGCGTGAGGTCGTCGATGAACGGACGGTGCAGATTGTCCGGCCGCACCCCGAAGTCGCGTTCGAGGTCGTCGAGCGAACCGTAGACGTCGATCCGCGGGAACTCGGCGTCGTCGGACACCCAGACCGGTAGTGGCGCACCCCAATACCGGTTGCGGCTGATGTTCCAGTCGCGAGCACCCTCGAGCCACTTGCCGAACTGGCCGTCTCGGATGTGTTCGGGCACCCAGGTGATCTGCTTGTTCAGCTCCACCATTCGGTCGCGGAACTGCGTGACCGCCACGAACCACGAGGGCACCGCCATGTAGATGAGCGGCTGCCCCGACCGCCACGAGTGCGGGTAGGAGTGCTCGATGGTCTCGTGCCGCAGGATCCGCCCGGTGGACTTGAGGTCCTTGATGATCACCGGGTTGGCGTCGAACACCATGAGGCCCTCGTACGGCGGGACCTGCGAGGTGAAACGCCCACCTGGGTCGAGAGGCTGGACCACCTCGATGCCGTTGGCCGTCGCGAGGTCCATGTCCTCCTCACCGAAAGCCGGGGCGAGATGCACGACGCCGGTACCGCTCTCGGTGGTGACGTAGTCGCCGAGCAACACCCGATGCGCATTCGGATGCCCGGCGAAGAAGTCGAACGGCGGTGTGTACGACAGGTTCTCGAGTTCGGCCCCCCGATGCGTACCGACCACCTCGGGATCGGCCAGCTCTTTCCCGTACGCACCGAGCAACGCCTCGGCGAGCAGGTACTCCTGACCATCCGCGGCCCGGACGTGCACATAGGTGACATCGGGATTGACCGCGATCGCCAGGTTCGACGGCAGCGTCCACGGCGTCGTCGTCCAGATCAGCGCATTGACACCGTCGAGCGACGCGAGCGGACCGTCGGGTACCGAGAGCGGCATCGTGACGGTGACCGCCGGGTCCTGCCGCATCCGGTAGGCGTCGTCGAGCTTGGACTCCTGGTTCGACAGCGGCGTCTGCTCGTACCAGCTGTACGGCAGCACGCGGTAGCCCTGGTAGATGAGCCCCTTGTCGTAGAGGGCCTTGAATGCCCACATCACCGACTCCATGAAGTCGAGATCGAGGGTCTTGTAGTCGTTGTCGAAGTCGACCCAGCGCGCCTGGCGGGTCACGTAGTCCCGCCACTCCCCCGTGTAGCGCAGCACCGAGTCGCGGCAGTACTCGTTGAACTTGGCCATGCCCATCTTCTCGATCTCCGACTTGTCGGTGATCCCGAGCTGGCGTTCGGCTTCGAGTTCGGCGGGCAGACCGTGTGTGTCCCAGCCGAATCGGCGGTCCACCTTCTTGCCGCGCATGGTCTGGTACCGCGGTACCAGATCCTTGACGTAACCCGTCAACAGGTGGCCGTAGTGAGGCAGCCCGTTGGCGAAGGGCGGACCGTCGTAGAAGACGAACTCCTCGGCGTCGGCTCGATTGTCGATCGACGCGGCGAAGGTGGAATCGGTGTCCCAGTACTGCAGCACCCGCTCTTCCACGAACGGGAAGTCCGGGGCGCTGCGCCCGGTGCCCCCGGTCATGTCGACCTTCGGGTACACCCGAGCGTTCTGGGCGGGGTCGGTCGCGTCGCTCACGGCTGGTCTCCTCGTGCCTGGTGATGTCTCATCGGCACGGGGACGCATTCCGGAGGTCTGCGCGGTACCACCCCGCTTGCACCGGGGACCCGGCGCCACTCGTCGAACCGCCACGGCGAGTAGCCGGGGTGATCCTGCGGCTGTGACGGGCCACACCCGCCCGGTTCTACTGAGGACCCGAGGGTCCTGTTCTTCCGGGTGCTCCCCGGTGATGGCCGGATCGACGCGTGACCCAGTGTAGCGACGACCTGTCCGGTCGGGCCAACGGGTTCGACGGCACCCGCCACGCGCCCGCCAGCGGGTCAGTCAGCAGGCGGATGCCAGTTCGGATCGAGCGGGTCGAAATCCGGGCGCCGACGGCGAGACCCGGAATCGTCGGGGCGTTCGGGAGGCGTCGACCAGTCGTCCGGTCCGGCGGTGTCGCCGCCCGGCACGTCCTGGGGGACCCACCCCGACTGCGCCGGCTCGAACGGGCGCCGGCCCGATGGAGGTGACGTCGGGGGGCGCCCCCATCCCTGCGGCTGCCCGGGCTGAGGAGGCGATTGCGGTGGCGCGGACGGCGGCGGTCCGAACCGACCGGACTGCTGGGCAGGCGGGACCGTGCCCGGAGGCGGCGATGCGTAGCGCGGCGGAGTCGGCGGCGGCTGGAGGCCAGGAGATCCCCCCGGGGCGCGCACGTCGTCGGGTGCTGCGCTCGGTACGGGATCGTCCGCGCTCGGCGCGTCGGCGCCGACCGACCGCAGGTAATCCGCCAGATTTCCCTCGCGACGTTCCGGCGCGGGGCGACCGGGGGGCACGGAACCCTCCGGAGCGGCCATCCCGGGTTCGAACGACCCCGGCCGGTAGGCGTCCGGACCGTCATCGACCGAATCCACGGCACCGGGCCCGGGATACCGACGGGTGGGCGCATCCGCGGCCACATCGTCTGTCGGCTCGCGCTCGGCATCGGAGTCGGCCGGGTCGCGACCAGCACCCGGGACCATGTCCTCGAGCGACCGACCCGCCTCGCCCTTGCTGCCGGCGAACACATCCACCAGCAGGAATCCGAGGCCGACGAGACAGACCACGATGCAGGCCACGGCCAGCCACACGGTCCCGGTGATGAGGCCGAGGATGAGCAGCACGAACCCGAGAAGGGTCGCGGCCAGGGCCAAGGTCAGCACATCACCAGCCTAGTGCGCACCGAATGGTCCAGATCAGCTGGGCGAGTAGCTGCTGAATCCACCGTTACCCGGATCGTTCGAGAACGACTGATCGGGCCGGCCACCCTCGACGGGAGCCGCACTGCCACGCTGCTGGAGTTCCTCGAGCTGCGATTCCAGGTAGGTCTTGAGACGCGTCCGGTACTCGCGCTCGAAGGTCTTGAGCTGTTCGATCCGACCCTCGAGAACACCGCGTTGCTGGTTGATCGTGCCCATGATCTCGCTGTGCTTGCGCTCGGCATCGCTCTGCAGCGCGTCCGCACGCTCCTGCGCCTGGCGCAGCTGCGCCTCCGATCGCGTCTGCGCGTCGGCCAGGATGGCCTCCGACCGCTGGCGGGCGTCGGCGAGCATGGCGTCGGACTTCGTCTGCGCCTCGGACACCATTGTGTCGGCCCGTGTCTGAGCGTCGGACAGCATCGCATCGGCATCCGCGCGAGCGCTTCCGGTCAGACGGTCCGCGGTGTCCTGGGCCAGTGCGAGCACGCGGGCGGCGCGCACGTTGGCGTCGTCGTTGGTCGCCTGCGGGGCCGGCGTCGGCGCCGGGGCGGGAGGTTCGGGAGCCGCAGCGGGCTTGGCGAACATCTGGGTCCGGTCGTCTGCCGAGGAGCCGGCACCGGAGCGGGCATCGGCGAGCTCTCCCTCGAGCTCCTCGACGCGCTGCTTCAGGTCGGTGTTCTCCTCGATCAGCCGGGCGAGCTCGGCTTCGACGAAGTCGAGAAACTGATCGACCTCATCCTCGTTGTAACCGCGCTTACCGATGGGCGGTTTGCTGAACGCGACGTTGTGCACATCAGCTGGAGTCAGCCGCATGTCGGTTCCCCTCGTGTCTGGTGGTGAACTTGTGTTCAGTTGGCGGGCCGTCCAACCCGGGTCGCGCGACGATGGGTCGTTCGACCAATCCAGGTTGTCACTAACTATTCATACCAGTCAAAAATCGTAACTGGCGTCCAATCCTGTCACACGCGAACCGTTGGTCGCATCTCTTCGATGCACTGTCGAAATGAAACAGTCATCCGAAGATGACTTACAACGGTAGACCATTCCCCTATCGCGGGGTACCCGCGCGTCGCGGCGCGCGTGTCGACGAATGACGCTCCGCCGGGTGCGCGCCCGTTCGCGGGCGGGGCGGAGATCACGGACGGACGAGATGAGCGGCGATCGCCAGCGAGTCGGCCAGGGCGTCGGCACGCAGACCGTTCACGATGTTCATTCCGATGATCACGACGAGCATGACGATCATGAGCGACAGGTCGAGCCGGATGGGGCCGAGCGGGATCGGCGGGAGGACACGTCGCAGGGCCTTGATCGGGGGGTCGGTCACGGTGAAGACCATCTCGATCACGACCACCGCGACGCCGGTCGGACGCCACTCGCGGGCGAAGGTTCGGACCAGTTCGACGACCAGGCGGCCCAAGAGGAGCAACCAGAAGATCAGCAGGATGTAATACAAGACGCTCAACAGAATCGCAGCCACGCGTCAAGAGTGCCTGAACATGGCGCGCGGCGACGAACCGAGGTCCCCGACGCCGGTCAGGAGTGGTTGTAGAAACCCGTCTCGGCGATCTTGCGGCGGTCCTCCGGCGACACGTCGACGTCGGCGGGCGACAGCAGGAACACCTTCGTCGCGACCTTGTCGAACGACCCGCGGAGGGCGAACGCGAGGCCCGCGGCGAAATCGACGAGTCGCTTGGCGTCGTCGTTGCTCATGTCGACGAGATCCATGATGACCGGGTTGCCGTCACGGAACCGCTCACCGATGGTGCGCGCCTCGCTGTAGTCCGACGGCCGCAGGGTGGTGATCTTCTGCAGCGGGCTGTCGGCGAAGACGCGTTCCAGTTCGACGCGCGGGTCCGCGCCCCTCGACCGCGGTGCGGCGGCGGCGCGCAGCGCGGCGCTCGACGAGCGCTGGAGGGGTTCGAGGCGCGCCGGCGCCCGCATCGGGCCGTCGCCGGATGCGCGGGGCGCGGCGTAGGCGAACTCCGCCGCATATTCCGGGGCGAGTTCGTAGCCGGCGTCGTAGTGGCGGTCGGCCAGTTCATCCCGGTAGGCCATCTCCTCGCGGTAACCCGCATCGCGGAACGAGGGCTCGTATCCGGGGTCGAAGGACGAGTCGCCGTAGTAGTCGTCACGGTAGGCACGCTCACGCGACCGCTCACGCAGCGGCGGGGCCGACTCCTCGAGGTAGTCGTCCTCGTACTCGCTGGGCGGCACCATGCCGAAGTAAGCCTTGAACTTCTGCATCGTGGTCATTGACGGCCTCTCTGGTAGTGCGACGCCGGTTGCTGCCGTGCCGGGTGGTGCATCTGTTGTCAGTGAGTTCTTTGCGCTTCTTGTGTCACTTGGTTCTGGTGTTACCAATGTGATTACTGAGAGACTAGCGGCCGCTCGCCCATGATCGCGGTTCCGACACGCACGCATGTCGAGCCCGCGGCAACCGCCGCTTCCATGTCTCCGGACATGCCTGCCGACAGTTCCGCGGCGTCGTCGAACCGCACCCGGAACGCCTCGTGGACACGTGCCGTCTCGGCCATCCAGTGCGCGGGGTCGCCATGCAGCGGAGCGATGACCATCAGCCCGCGCAAGCGCAGCGAGTGCGCGGCGACGACCTGCTCGGCCAGACTCGTCAGGTCGGCTTCGACGACACCGCCGCGCTGCGGATCGCCGTCGAGGCTGACCTGGAGCAGGATGCCGAGTCGGTCGGCGCGTTCGCCGTCGTCGAGCGCCGCGGCAGCGGCACGTTCGAGTGCGTCGACGACCTTCGGACGGTCGACGGAGTGCACCGCGCGCGCCCACCGTGCGACCGAGCGCGCCTTCTTGGACTGCACCGAGCCGATCATGTCGAACACCGGGACGTCGTCGAGGTCGGGCGACTCCCAGTCGCCCAGCTCCCAGTCCCGGAGCACACTGGCGACCTTCCGTCCGGCTTCGGGTTCGCGCGACTCCCCGAACGCACGCTCGCCCAGCTGCAACAACCTGCGGACGTCGTCCGCCGGAAAGAACTTCGTCACCACGAGCAGTTCGCACGAGCCCGCCGGGCGACCGGCGGACTCCACCGCCGCGTCGAGGCGACGACGCACTGCCGCCAGCCGGTCCCCCAGTTCGACGGTGCGCGCATCAGATGACCCGGTCATGTCCCCATCCTTCTCGCCACCGGGGTCATTCCCCGAGCGGCCCGCCGGCTCCGCTCCCGGGAGTCTCGGGGGTCTCGTGGGTCTCGTCGGTGTCCGGGTCCATCCAGATGACCGAGGCGAGCCGTCCTGTGGGCGCCCCGCGTCGGTGGCTGAACAGGCTCGGATCGGAGATCGTGCATCGCGGATCGACCGCGACACCGGCCACTCCCGCGTCCAACAACTGCCGCCGGAGACCGGCGCGCAGATCGAGGCCCGCGGTGCCCTTCTTGGTGCGCACGGCGCTGCCCGGCAGGTGCTTCTCGACATCGGCCTGCATCGCGGCGGGCACCTCGTAGTGGTCGCCGCTCGCGGCCGGACCGAGAAAAGCACCGATCGACCCGATCCGGGCCCCGAGGTCGACCATGGCACGCAGCGTGGCCGGCACGATGCCGATCCGGGCGCCGACACGTCCCGCATGGACCCCCGCGATCACACCGGCCTCGTCGTCGCTCAGGAGTACCGGGACGCAGTCGGCGGACAGCACCGCGAGGGCGAGCCCGGGTGTGGTGGTGACCAGCGCGTCGGTGACCGGCACCGGCTCGGTGACCGGTCCGTCGACCACGGTGACGTTGCGGCTGTGGATCTGCTCCATCCACACCACCGACCCGGCCGGGACGCCGATCTGCTCGGCCAGCCGGATCCTGTTGGCCGCCACCGCTTCCGAATCGTCCCCTACGTGATCACCGAGATTGAACGAATCGTACGGAGACACCGAGACCCCGCCGGCACGGGTGGTGATGACACGACGCACCCGCATCCGGGGGCTCAGCGCTTCATGAACGACGGCACATCGACGTCGTCGTCATCGAGCCGCACGGTGTTCCGACGAGGCGGTTCCTGCTCCTGCTCGAACGGATCACCCGCACCCTTCGGCATGTCGCCGAACAGCGGATCGTTCTTCGGCGGCGAGTTCACGGCACCGGCCTGGCCCTGACCGACCGCGGAGCGTCCCGCGGCGGCGGGCACGTCGGCCCGCTTCTTCGGCGAACCGCCGTCGAAGCCGGCCGCGATGACCGTGACCCGCACCTCGTCGCCGAGGTTGTCGTCGATCACCGTGCCGAAGATGATGTTGGCGTCCTCGTGCGCAGCCTCCTGCACCTGGGTCGCGGCGTTGTGGATCTCGAACAGACCCAGGTCGCTGCCACCGGCGATCGAGATCAGCACACCACGGGCGCCCTCCATCGAGGCCTCGAGCAGCGGTGAGTTGATCGCGGACTCCGCGGCCTTGCGCGCCCGCTCCTCGCCACGAGCCGAACCGATGCCCATCAGTGCACTGCCGGCATCGCTCATGACGCCCTTGACGTCGGCGAAGTCGACGTTGATCAGGCCCGGCGTCGTGATGAGGTCGGTGATGCCCTGCACACCGTTGAGGAGCACCTCGTCGGCGCTGCGGAACGCGTCCATCAGGCTGACCTGCGCGTCGCCGAGCTGCAGCAGACGGTCGTTCGGGATGACGATGAGGGTGTCGCAGGACTCGCGCAGGGCGGTGATACCCGCCTCGGCCTGTCCGCCGCGACGCTTGCCCTCGAAGGCGAACGGACGGGTGACCACACCGACGGTGAGCGCGCCGAGCTTGCGCGCGATCGATGCGACCACGGGTGCGCCACCGGTACCGGTACCGCCTCCCTCGCCCGCGGTCACGAAGACCATGTCGGCGCCCTTGAGGAGTTCCTCGATCTCGTCGCGTGCATCCTCGGCGGCGCGGCGACCGACCTCGGGGTCGGCGCCCGCGCCGAGACCCCGGGTCGAGTCACGCCCGACGTCGAGCTTGACGTCGGCGTCGCTCATCAACAGCGCCTGGGCGTCGGTGTTGATCGCGATGAACTCGACTCCCTTGAGTCCCTGCTCGATCATCCGGTTGACGGCATTCACGCCGCCACCGCCGATGCCGACGACCTTGATGACGGCCAGGTAGTTGTGCGGTGGCGTCATGCGCTCGCCTTCCTTGTGTGGATCGACCTCGTGGTGAGTCGCGATCTCGTCGTGATGTGTCTGTGTGGACCGGCCGGTCCGCGTCCCGCTGGCGACAAACCCTAAACCTGAACCATAGATTTAGAGTTATGTCAAGTAACTCGTTGTGGTCATGACGCTAGGCATCGAGGGCGCCGGTATCCAGATCCGCCCTCGGCGTGTCGGGAAGTCGCACCCGAATTGCCCCGGAATCCGCGGCTTTTCACTCGTACTCGGGGGTGACCGCGCCGTCAGCGGCGGGTTCGCACGGCCACGCCGGCGAACCCGGGAACGCCCGGACCCGCCGGGCGGTCACCGATAGGCCGGGAATTCGGGGCTCGACACGTTGTACATCGTCGCCTTGCGGGTGAGCAGGTGCGTGAGCGTGCGGGCCTTCTCGGCGCCCCGGTCGCTGTCACCCCACACGACGGTGCGCTTCTCGGACAGGGTGAACTCGATGTCGACGGGCGAGGTCGCGGTCACCCGGATGACCTGCCGCGCCAGCGATTCGGGCAGTCCCGCCACCGCCGCGATGGTCTCCCGGGTGGTCGGGTCCGCCGGTCCCGGATTGGGGGTGACGAGTACCGGGAGCTTGAGCACCTCGGGCGGGACCCCCTGCGTGCGGTCGTAGTCGAGGAACGCGACACCGGATTTGTCGAGGACGTGGACGTCGTCGCCGTTGTTCACGATCACGACCGGCACCCGCTCGACGACGGTGATGGTCAGCGACGACGGATAGCTCCGTTGCACCCGCGCCGACTCGACCGACGGGATCGTGGCAACGCGCTGCGCCACCGCCCGGGTGTCGACCTGCAGCAGCGGGGTGCCCGACGGCACCGCGGCGACGCGCAGGATCTCGTCCGCGGGAATCGATCCGTTGTCCCGGACATCGGTGCCGCGCACCGACATCAGCGGGGTGAGATAGGCGATCAAGACCAGGCCGACCCCCATCGCGACGACCATGAGCGTGCCGAGCAGCACGCGGGACCGGCGGCGCTCCGGCCACCGGATCACGACACCCGCCCCGTCCGGTCGCCGGACTCCCCCGGTGCGTCGGCCGGAGATCTGGCCGGATCCGCGCCGTCGGCGGCGTCGCCGGTCGTCGACGCCGAGGCGAGCGCGGCGAGGATCTCCGGCCCCTGCATGGTGATGTCGCCCGCTCCCAGGGTGAGGACGACGTCGCCGGACCGCGCCAGCCGGGCGACCTGCGCGGCCAGCCGAGAGAGGTCCGGGGCGAAGATGCCCGGCACCGTCAGCTTGTCCGAGATCGTGCGCCCGCTGACCCCGGGGATCGGGGCCTCGCGGGCCCCGTACACGTCGGCGACCACGACCGTGTCGGCGAGGTCCAGGGCGGCGGCGAAGTCGTCGGCGAATTCGACGGTGCGCGAATAGAGATGCGGCTGGAACACGGCGATGACCCGACCGCGCTCCGCGCCCGGCCCGCCGCGTGCGGAGACCATGTCCTGCGCCGCCGACAGCACGGCACGCACCTCGGTCGGATGATGGGCGTAGTCGTCGATGACCTCGACGCCGCCGCGCTGTCCCCGGAACTCGAAGCGCCGGTGGACGCCACCGAACGAACCGATCCCGGCCACGATGCCGTCGAACCGGTCCGAGATGTCGGTGGCCACCGCGCCGGCCGGCGTGCCGGTCCGAGCCGCACCGATGACCGCGGCGATCGCGTTGAGCGCCATGTGCTCTCCGGGGAGCGGAAGGGTCAGCTGACGGTCCTCCACGTCCGGGCACAACGGTGCGGTGAACCGGACCGTGGCCGCTCCGCCGACGCCGCGCGGCTCCCACGACAGCATGGTGGCGACGTTCGGGACGGTCGGCGCCAGCGCGGCGTGCGTCCCGCGTCCGTAACCGAGGACCTCGACCCCCCGCGCGGTGAGCGGCTCGGCGACGCGGCCGGCCAGCGCTGCCGACCCCGGGTCGTCGAGACACACGACGAGTGACCCGCCGGTCGTGATCCGCGCGGCGAACCGGTCGAACACCTCGACATAGGCCTCGATAGAACCGAAGAAGTCGAGATGGTCGGCGTCGATGTTGGTGACCACGACGACGTCGGGTGTGTACTCCAGCAACGAGCCGTCACTCTCGTCGGCCTCGGCGACGAAGATGGGGTCGCCGCCGTGGTGGGCGTTCGTCCCCGACTCGTTCAGCTCGCCGCCGATCGCGAACGACGGGTCGGTTCCGGCATGTTGCAGTGCGACGACGGCCATCGAGGTCGTCGACGTCTTGCCGTGGGTCCCCGCGATCAGCAGGCTGCGATAGCCCGCCATCAGCTGGGCCAGCACACGAGGGCGCAGGAGCACGGGGATGCCGCGTGAGCGTGCCGCGACGAGTTCGGGGTTGGTCTTGGGAATGGCGGCGTGGGTGGTCACCACGACCGACGGGCCGCCGGGGATCTGGTCGAGTGCCGACGGATCATGCCCGACCTGGACGCGGGCGCCACGGGTGCGGAGTTCGAGGATGCCACGGCTGTTCTTGGCGTCCGACCCGGAGACCTGACCACCGCGGGCCAGCAGGATCCGGGCGAGTCCCGACATCCCGGCGCCGCCGATTCCGACCATGTGCACGCGACTCAACTGGTCGGGCAGCGCCCCCTGGGCCGACGCCGACACGTCGCTCTCCGTCGTGTGGTCCACCGTCTCGTCGCTCACCGTCTCGTGGCTCACCGTCTCATCGCTCACGCCGTGACCTCCCGCTCCGGCGCCCGGCACGGAAATCCTGCGCGAGTTCGATTGCCGCGGTGGCCACCGCCGAGGCGGCGTCCCGGTGTCCGGTGCCCGCTGCGGCGACCGACATCTCGTTCAGCCGCACCGAATCCGTCAGCAATGCCGGCACTTCGCGGGCAACCCACTCGGCGTCGACCGTCGAATCATCGACGAGCAGTCCCCCGCCCGCCTCCACGACGGGCAAGGCGTTCAACCGCTGCTCGCCGTTTCCGTGCGGCAACGGGACGTAGATCGCGGGTAGTCCGGTCGCCGACACCTCGGCGACGGTCATCGCACCCGAGCGGCACATCACCAGATCGGCGGCCGCGTATGCGAGATCCATCCGCTTGAGGTATCCGACCGCACGGTACGGCGGCGCGCCGTCGACGACGGCGGGATCGATCGAGTTCTTGGGGCCGTAGGCATGCAACACGCCGATACCGGACCTGCCCAACGTCTCCGCCGCGCCCGACACCGCGTCGTTGAGTCGCTGCGCACCCTGCGAGCCGCCGAAGACGAGCAGCGTCGGCGCGTCGTCGTCGAGTCCGAAGTAGTGTCGCGCCTTGGCTCGCAGGGCCGGACGGTCGAGTTCGGCGAGCACACCGCGGACGGGGATGCCGACGACCGTCGCGTCGAGCCCGGAGCCGTCGACGGCCGCCAGGACGCGGTCGGCGAACCGGGCACCGACCTTGTTGGCGATGCCCGCCGAGGCATTGGCCTCGTGGATGACGATCGGGATCCTGTTGCGCCGCCGCAGGTGCATCTGTGCCGCCAGGTATGCGGGCACCGACACGTACCCACCGAAGCCGATGACCACGTCGGCATCCACGTCGTCGAGCACCCTGCGGGTGGCGGCCACCGAACCGAGCAGACGACCGGGGGTACGCGCCAGATCGAGGCCGGGTTTTCGCGGCAACGGCACCGGCGGGATCAGCTGCAGGTCGTATCCACGTTCCGGGACCAGATCGACCTCGAGGCCCCGCCTGGTGCCCAGGGCGGTGATGCGGGCGGTCGGATCGATGCGGCTGACCGCGTCGGCGACGGCGAGGGCGGGCTCGATGTGACCGGCCGTACCGCCACCGGCGACGACCACCGACAACGGACGGCCCGTCGGCCGCCCGGTCGAATCAGCGTGTACTGCACCCGAACTCACCGGCGTCGTCACTCCATTTCAGCCTCTGGTCATGTCAGCCGGGCACCCATGCCCGACGGGTCGGGGCGGTCGCACTCCGGCACCCGCGGGGACCCCACCGGTCACCGGCGACCCGCGCCACGGGCATTCGCTCCGCTCCCGGCGCCGCGCACATACGGCCCGCTCGCTCCGCTCCCGGCGCCGCGCGGATGTGGCCCGCTCGCTCCGCTCCCGGCGCCGCGGACATACGGCCCGCTCGCTCCGCTCCCGGCGCCGCGCGCACTCCGCCCGCTCCCCCGATACCCGACACCGTAGTCGACGCCGCCGCGCGGAGTCGGCCCAGGTCGGGCCCGCCCCGTCGGACCGCCGGCACGGCCGGTGGCCGTCGATCGGGCGCCCCAGGTCGTCGTGCCGCCTCGAGGAGCCGACCGGCGCGCTCGCCCATCGTCATGCGGGGCCTGCTGCGTCGTCGCGGCGCGCTTCCACGGCAGCGGGAACCGCCGGCGGGCGCGACCCGCGTCGGCCGACGGCGCGCGTCCACTCGGTGGCCGGCGACGCGACGCCGGTCCTCGACCACCGTGGGCCGCGGCGGCCACGCGCGGCCCCCCGGCGCGACGCTGGTCCAGTCGGTCGCGCAGCGACTCCGCCCGCGTCTGCCGGTAGGCCACCGGCGTCGGGAGACGCAACCACCGCGCGACGCGGCTCGGCGATCCGCCGGTGAGCGTCGCCACCGCTTCGGGTTCGTGTCTGGCCGCGTTGGCGAGCAACCCCAGCATCGCGAGCACGGTCAGTGTCGACGTGCCGCCCGCCGAGACCAGCGGCAACTGGATTCCGGTCACCGGCAGCAGTCCGATGACGTAGCCGATGTTGATGAAGGCCTGCGCGATGATCAGCACCGTGATGGTCGCCGACATCAGGCGCAGGAACGGATCGGTCGAACGGTGCGCGATCCGGAACCCGATGTAGGCGAGGACGACGAAGAGGAACACGACCATGAGGCCGCCGAGAAGCCCGAGCTCTTCGCCGATGATCGCGAAGATGAAGTCGTTGTGCGCGTTCGGCAGATAGTTCCACTTGGCGCTCGACTGGCCGAGACCCACGCCGAAGACCCCGCCGTTAGCCAGTGCGTAGGTCGCCTGGCGGGCCTGATAGCCGGCGCCCTGCGGGTCGTCGACGTTGCCGAGGAAGCTCATCACACGCTGGGACCGGTACCCCTCGGCGAGGGCGAGGATCACGGCCAGAACGATGCCGGACACCGCGAACGAGGCGAAGACCTTGATCGGCAGACCCGCGAACCACAGCAGCGCACCGACGATGATCGCGATGGTGATGGTCGTCGAGAGGTTCGGTTCGAGGATGATCAGCAGGCAGACGAGCATGGCCACCGGGACGAGTGGCACCAGCAACTCGCGCAGCGAGGCGTTGTCGCGCCGGCGCGAGGCGAGCAGATGCGCACCCCAGATACACAGCGCGACCTTCACCAGCTCGGACGGCTGCACCGACAGGCCGTAGATGACGAACCAGCGGCGTGCGCCCTGACTGAGCGTGCCGACGCCGGGAATGAGGACCAGCGCCAGCAGCACGACCGCGACGAACATCGCGGGGGCGGCGAACCGGCGGAGCAGCCGTACCGGCACGCGCAGCATCAGATAGAACACCACGAGGCCGAGCAGGGCAAAGATCACCTGGGTGGTGAACAGTCCATACGCCGATCCCTCTTTGGAGTAGCCCTCGACCGACGATGCCGAGAGAACCATCACCAGTCCGAATGCGGTGAGCAGGAACGACATCGTGAGGATGAGCTGATACGACGCAAGAGGCCGGGCCAGCAGGTTGCGGATCGCGTCGAGGACGATCGCCGGGACCGACGCGGCGGTCGCGGCCGCCGCACCCGTGGACCGGCCCAGCGCCCCGCTCGTCGGCGAACTGCTGCCCGCCGCGCGCCCGGTACCCGGTCGATCGGCCTTGTCACCCGTGCCGGCGTCGACGTCCTCGACGCCGGCGGCACCGGATGTGTCGTCGGCGGGTTCGTCGTCCGGGGCCGGGGTCCGGCTGCCCATCGGACTCACCGTCCGGCGCGGGGCGAGCCGGCGATCCGGCGTGCGGCAGCGGCGAAGGCGTCCCCGCGCGCACCGTAACCGGCGAACATGTCCAACGAGGCCGCCGCGGGGGCGAGCAGCACGGCGTCGGGGGCGGGTGAGCTCGCGACGGCGAACGCCCAGGCCTCCTCGACGGCCCGGTCCATGACCGCGACCGACGCCGAGGAGCCCGAACCCGGGCGATCGGATGCTGAGGCTTGGGGACCAGCCTGTCCCGGACGATGCACGTTCACCGTGTCATCGTCTCCTGTGAATACTGTGACTGTTGGGACTTCTGGGGCGTGTCGCGCGATCGCCTCGATCACAAGGTC
Organism: Gordonia sp. ABKF26; assembly: GCF_041103195.1. Lineage (NCBI taxonomy): Bacteria > Bacillati > Actinomycetota > Actinomycetes > Mycobacteriales > Gordoniaceae > Gordonia > Gordonia sp. ABKF26. Next base: position 2,643,978 of record NZ_JBGCVZ010000003.1, on the reverse strand, counting down.
GCGGTCGCGCCCGATCGCGACCACGCCGACGAGCCGAGCTCGGACCGCGGTCAGCATCTCGTCCATCGACGCGCCCTTGAGCAGACCGCCCGCGATCAGCACGACCCGCTCGAAGGCAGCCACCGCGGCCTGCGCGGCATGCGGATTGGTGGCCTTCGAGTCGTCGACGAAGACCACCCCGTCCCGGGACGCGACGACCTCACCACGATGACCGGCCGGACGGAACGCCGCCAGCCCGGCCCGGATCGCGTCGGCTCCGATGCCGGCCGCGAGCGCCAGGGCCGAGGCGGCCAGGGCGTCGGCAACACCCGACGGCCCGGCCGGTCGCACCGCGTCGGCGTCGAACAGCCGGCCGGCGTCGAAGGCGCGATCGGTCAACCGGCCGTTCTCGACACCGAGCTGCCCGGGCTGCGGCTCGGACAGGGTGAAGCCGATGCGCCGGCCCGCGGCGGGCAGCCCGGACGCGACCGGATCGTCGAGGCCGACGACACCCACCGCACCGCGCAGGGCTCCCGCCTTCGCGAGCGCGTACGCGTCGAATGTTCCGTGCCAGTCGAGGTGGTCATCGGCGACGTTGAGCACCACCCCGGCATCCGGACGGACCGAGGGCGCCCAGTGCAGCTGGAACGACGACAACTCGGCGCAGAGCACATCCACTCGCGGATCGGCCTGCATCGCATCGAGCACCGGGAGACCGATGTTGCCGCAGGCAGCGCCTGCGCGACCCGCGGCCTCGACGATCCCGGCGAGCATCGAGGTGGTCGTCGTCTTGCCGTTGGTGCCGGTCACCACGAGCCAGGTGCGAGGTTCGCCGAGGAGTCCTGCTGCGTCGACGCGCCAGGCGAGTTCGACCTCGCCCCAGACCGGTACGCCGCTGTCGGTCGCCGCCCGCACCAGATGGTGTGTGGGCGCGAAGCCGGGCGAGACGATGACCACCGCGGCGGTCGCCATCCGTGCGGGGTCGGCGAGCAGATCCGCGACGGCAATCGGCTCGACCCCCCGCGAGGCCAGTTCCGCGACCCCGGGGACCGCACCGGCCGCGGTCTCTCGATCGGCCGGGGACGCATCGCGGCCGGCGAAGCGATCGTCGGCCAGAAGCACATCGGCGCCGAGCGTGACGAGGAATCGGGTGGCGGACAGACCGGCGGTCCCGGCGCCGCCGACCACCACGATCCGGCCGGCCAGCTCGCGCGGGTCGGGCCCCGAAGGCTCCGACCTCATCGGTTCCGGATCCCGCACCGGGCGATCAGCCATTGGTGGTGAGGAACTCGCCGTAGAACAGCGACAGACCGAGGGCGCACGCGATCGCGGTGAGCAACCAGAACCTGATGATCACGGTGGTCTCGGCCCAGCCGCCGAGTTCGAAGTGATGGTGGAAGGGCGCCATCCGGAACACGCGTCGTCCGGTCGTCCGGAAGAAGGCGATCTGGATCACCACCGACATGATCTCGGCGACGAACAGTGCGCCGATGACGACCGCGAGCAGCTCGGTCCGCGTGGTGATGGACAGGCCGGCGAGCATTCCGCCGAGGGCCAGCGAGCCGGTGTCCCCCATGAAGATCTTGGCCGGAGCCGCGTTCCACCAGAGGAAGCCCAGGCATGCGCCGCCGCCGGCCACCGCGATCAGCGCGAGGTCCAGCGGGTCGCGCACCTGGTAGCACCCCGTGGGGATCTCGCTGGGCGGCTTGGCGCCACCCGCACAGGCATTGACGAACTGGAAAAACGTGACCAGGACGTAGGAGCCCAGGACCATCGCCATCGAGCCGGCCGCCAGGCCGTCGAGTCCGTCGGTGAAGTTCACCGCGTTCGACCACGCTGCGACGACGAGCCAGCAGAAGACCACGAACACCACCGAACCGAGCGTGATCGCGTCGATGTCGCGGACGTAGGACAGGTTCGTGCTCGCCGGCGTGTACCCGTAGTCGTTGCGGAACTGCAGCACCAGGATGCCGAAGAGGATGGCGGCGATGAACTGGCCGATCGACTTCGCGGTCTTGTTCAGACCGAGGTTGCGATGCTTGCGGATCTTGATGATGTCGTCGAGGAACCCGACGACGCCCAGCGCGGTCGCCAGGCCGAGGACGAGCAGGCCGGACGCGGTGGGCCCGTTCCCGGCGTCGGTGAACACCCCGATGAGATGGGCACCGAAGTAACCCGCCCACAGCGCGGCGAGGATCGCGACTCCACCCATCGACGGGGTACCGCGTTTGGTCTGGTGACTCTGCGGACCCTCGACCCGGATCTCCTGCCCGAATCCCTGCCGGGAGAAGACCTTGATCAGGATCGGCGTCAACAGGATCGACACCGCGATCGCGATCGCGCCCGCGAGGAGTATCTGTGTCACCGCGTTGCCCCCGCATCCTCTCCGTACCCGACCGGAATTCTGTCCTCGACCACGATCGTTCCCCCGAACCCGTCCTGTGCCCCGCGCCGGTACGGCATCGCCGTCCCGATGGTTGTCCCGCCGTTCATGGCGCCGACTCCTCGCCGGTCGCCGCAACGACGACCTGCCATCCCCCGTGCTCCGACCACGCGGAGACCACCGCGTCGAGATCGGCGGTGGCCGTCGCCAGCAGGATCACGTCGCCGGCGGCGGGACGCCAGTCCGGGTCGGTGTCGGCAAGACCGGCGGCCTCGTCGGCCGATGCGACGATGCGGGCCTCGTCGCCCCAGGAACCCTCCATGACAGCGCCCTGATGCAGTGCGTGCACGGACCGCGAGTCGCCTACGCAGAGAGTCTTGTCGACGGCCAGCCGGACCGCCAGACGACCCAGCAGATCGTGTTCGACGACGCGCTGGTTCTCGGTCAGCCCCGCCGGCGAGGCGAGTTCGGCGATCACCGCCCAGGTGCGGCCCGCCCCGGCGGATTCGGCGAGGCGCCGGAGCAGCAGACGGGCGTCGTCGACCGACACCGGCGGGTTCCCACGGATCACCGTGACCGACGGCGTCGTCATGACCGGTCCCCGGTTGCCGAATCCGGGGTCCCGGGGGTCGACTCCTGTGCCCGGGACTCCTGCACACGGGACTCCAACGCACGGGCGACGACCTCGCGGTCGTCGAAGGGATGCTTCACGCCGTCGATCTCCTGACCTGCCTCGTGTCCCTTGCCCGCGACCAGCACGATGTCACCGGGCTTCGCCCAGCCGATCGCCGCCTCGATCGCCGCGGCCCGGTCGCCGATCTCCCGGATCGGTTCGGCACCCCGGGGGCGTTGCGTCTCCGGCACCGCGCGGGCCCCGGCGAGCACCTCGGCGCGGATCGCACCGGGGTCCTCGGTACGCGGGTTGTCGTCGGTGACGACGACGAGCTCGGCGCCGCGCGCGGCGGCCTCCCCCATCAGCGGACGCTTCCCGGTGTCGCGGTCGCCGCCGGCGCCGATGACGATGGCGACCCGTCCGGGCGACTGGCCGCGCAGGGTCGTCAGCACGGCATCGACCGCGCCCGGTTTGTGGGCATAGTCGACGAGCGCCAGGAAGGGCTGCCCGCGGTCGATGCGCTGCAGGCGTCCCGGCACGCTCACCGACGCGACCGCCTCGAGCGCGGTCGGCACCGGCACCCCCGCGGCGTGCGCGACGGCGACGGCGAGGAGCCCGTTGGCCACGTTGTACCGGCCGGGCAGCGGGATGCGGAGCTCGTGGTCGCCGTCCGGCTCGGCGAACGGTGTACGCGACGAACCGTCGGCCTCGAGCGACGACTCACCCGCGTGCCAGTGGGCCGGCGTCGGCCCGGTGGACACCAGGACCGGCTGCAGATGGGCGGCCTCGCCCGGCCGCCGGGCGAGCTCGGCCATCCGCCGACCCCACTCGTCGTCGACGCACACGACCGCCCGGACCGCATGGGTCGGGGCGGACGGGACGAACAGCTGCGCCTTCGCATCGAAGTAGGCGCGCATCGTCTGGTGGAAATCGAGGTGGTCCTGCGAGAGGTTGGTGAAGGCGCCGATCGCGAAATGCGCACCGTCGACGCGACCGAGGGCCAGCGCGTGACTCGACACCTCCATCACCACGATGTCGACGCCGTCCTCGAGCATCGCCGCGAGCAGGGCCTGGAGGGTCGGTGCCTCCGGCGTGGTCAGCGAACTCGGTTGTGCGATGCCGTTCACCCGCGTCTCGACGGTGCCGATCAGGCCGACGGAGTGGCCGGCGGCCAGCAGGGCGGCTTCGATCAGGTAGGACGTCGTGGTCTTGCCCGACGTGCCGGTGATGCCGATCAGCTTGAGCCGTTGTGACGGGTTGCCGTAGACGCGCGCACTGACATTGCCGAGGACCGTGCGCGGAGTGGGATGGATGAGGACCGCCACGGCGGTCTCCGGCGGCAGCACGCGGGCGAGTTCGGCCCGGCCGGCCGGATCGGTGAGGATCGCCGACGCACCGGCCGCCACGGCCTGGTCGGCGAACCGGGCGCCGTGGGTGCTCGACCCGGGCAGCGCGGCGAACAGATCACCGGGCCGCACCTCCTGTGCACGCAGGGTGACGCCGGTGACGTCCGTCTCGGCGTCTGCGCCACCGACGAGGTCGAGTCTGGCGCCGGTGGCGGTGGACAGCACCGACACGGGTGTCGGTGTGACCTGCCGGGGACGGATCGGTCCACCACTGCGGTCCGGTGATCGTCGACGAGACGCCATCGGTGCTCCTCGCCTCCTCGGTTTTCTCTCGGGTTGCTGGTCTCGGGGTTTCTGGTCTCGGGCGGGCGGTCCGCCTGCGCGGGCAAGTACTGGTCGTGCGGGGCGGATCCGTGCGGGGTCGGATCGGACGTCGGATCGGGGCGGGCCGCTGGGCGCGTCGACCCCTCTCCGGGCGGCGCAGAATCGCACTCACGATACCGGCCCGCCCGGACAGGTCCGGCACACGGTGCGCCACGGCGACACCTGCCGGATCGAGCGACCGGCCGGCGGGCGACGCCGTACGGCCTACCGCGCGGTCAGGGTCAGTCGCGGCGTCGGAGCCGACAGCGGCACCTGGGCGCGCTGGAGCATCCACGAGGTGATGGTCGAGAACAGCGGTGCCGCCGACTGACCGCCCGATCCGTCAGAACTGCGACGCGGGTTGTCGAGCATGATCCCGACGACGTAGCGCGGGTTGTCGGCGGGCGCGATCCCCGCGAAGGTGATGTTGTACCGCGAGTTCGAGTAGCACCCACACGCCGGATCGACCTGCTGGGCGGTGCCGGTCTTCCCGCTCACCTGATAGCCGTCGACCGCCGCCTTGGTCCCGGTGCCCTGCTGTTCACCCGTCGGATCGTCCTGGACCACCGACCGGAACATGTCCCGGACGGTGCGGGCGGTCGACTCGCTCACGACGCGGACCGGCTGGGGTCGCGCCCGGTCGTCGGGTGCCGACCCGTCGCGCTGTTCGGAGGACAGAATCCGTGGCGGGATGCGCAGTCCGTCGTTGGCGATCGCCTGGTACATCGCGGTCATCTGCAACAAGGACATCGAAAGCCCCTGTCCGATGGGCAGGTTGGCGAACGAGCCACCCGACCACTGGCTCAGCGCGGGCACCTCGCCCGCGCTCTCCGCGGGCAGGCCCACCCCGGTTCGCTGACCGAGACCGAACTTCTTCACCATGTCGGCGAAGCGCTCCTCGCCGATGCGCTGCGCGAGCATCAGGGTGCCGACGTTCGAGGACTTACCGAAGATGCCGGTCGTGGTGTACGGCTCGACACCGTGTGGCCACGCATCACGCACGGTCACGCCGGCCATCCGGATGCTCCCGGGAACCTGGTGGACGGTGTCGGGCTTGGTGATCCCATACTCGACGGCGGCCGCGGCCGCGATGAGCTTGTTGACCGAACCCGGCTCGAACGGCGAGGTGACGGCCGGGTTGCCCAGGTCGGCGTCCGGCTGCTCGGACAGCGGGACCGACGCGTTGAAGGTCCCGTCGTTCGCCATCGCCAGCACCTCGCCGGTCCGCGCGTCCAGCACGACCGCGGAGGCCCCCTGCGCGCCGGAAGCCTGCTTGGCCTTCATGATCTGGCTCTGGACGAACCACTGGATGTCGGAGTCGAGGGTGAGGCGCACCGTGGCGCCGTTGAGCGCCGGGTGCACGTTGCGCATGCTGCCGGGGATGACCGCGCCGTCCGACCCGCGGTCATAGGTCCGCGAACCGTCGGTTCCGGACAGGATCGAGTCCAGCGACGCCTCCAGTCCGATGAGGCCGTTGCCGTCGTAGTTGACGTCGCCGACCACGTTCGCGGCCAGCGACCCGCCCGGGTAGAGGCGGATGCTCTGCGGGTCGGCGCCGACCTCGGGGAACTCCTCGGTGATCCGCGACGCGACGTCGGGGCTCACCGACCGGGCGAGGTACACGAAGGTGTCCTCGCCGGTGACCTTGGCGAGCAGATCCTCTTCGCTGATCGAACCGCCGAGGGCCACCGACACGCCCTTGGCGATCTCCTTCAGCCTCGTGTCGACGTCTGGCAGGGCCGGATTCTTGCGATGCTCCTCGTCGATCGTCTTGCGAACGGCCTTGGGCAAGAACGTCAACGACCTGGCTTCGTCGGTGTAGGCGAGCGGGCGCCCGTTGCGATCGAGGATCGCTCCGCGCTTGGCGGTCAGGACCTGGGTGTACTCGCGCTGCTGCGCGGCCTCGGCGGAGATCGACCCCGCCTGCACCGTGTGCACGACGATCATCTTGACCGCGACGGCGAGAACGACGAGCAGCACCAGCACGCCGGCCGCGCGCGCACGGAAGACGAAGCTCTGCGGGCCCCGGCCGTTCCGCTTGCCGGTCCCCGGCCGCTTCGGCCCTCCCGACCCCGCGGCCGGCCCTCCACCGGGGCGACGTCCCGGTCGTGACGGCCCGGCGCCGAGCCGCTCGAAGGTCGCACGTGTCATGGTCGTCAATTGTTCACCGCTTCAACGTCGTTACACCGGATTTGATCCCGGCGGGTTGGAGATGACGCCGGAGACCCAGCCCACGTTGCGGGCCGGGACACCGATGACTCACGGGCTCGGCACCACATTCGGCGCCGGGGTCGGTGTCGACGGTGCGGCCGGCGGAACCGCACTCGTTCCGGACGGCACCGGATTCGTCCCGGACGGCAGCGGATTCGCACCGGGCGGGGCGGTCTGCGACGGGGCGGATTGCGAGGGTGCGGATTGCGAGGGTGTGGTCGGTTGACCGGCAGCCGATGGCGACGGAGTGGGCTGGGGGGTGGTCGTGCGGCCCGCCTCGGAACCCGCCGACCCCGACCGCCCACCCAGCCCGATCGAGTCGTCGACCTGGCTCGGGTCGACCGAGTCCGCGGGATCCGGTGCGGTGTCCGGATTCAGACTCCCCATCGGACGGCCGGAGGCAGGCTCCGGCTTGCCCACCACTCGGGGACGACGCGGGTCGTCGACGATCATGCGAGCCGGGTTGTCGGCCGGGATCATCCCGAGACGTGCTGCCTTGTCGGACAATTCGGGCGCCGAGTTCCCCGATTCGTAGGTGCGCTTGAGTGCGTCCCGCTGATCGATGAGGGACTGGTTCTGTGTCCGCTCGATGCCCAGCTTGTAGGAGTCCTGTGCCGCTTTGGTCGACAGCCACAGGCTGAGCCCCAGCCCGAGTACCAGCAGCGCGATGACCGGCACGACGAACGGGGTGTGCTGCAGTCGTTCTCGCAGGGACACCCCGGTCATCGACAGTCCACCGCCGGTGCGACGCGTCGGCGCGGCACGACCTGCTGCGGTCCGGCGATGGCGCCGGTCGAGTGCGCGCTGGGCGGCGCGCGACCGTGTCGCCCGTTCGGACTCGATGCGGGTCCGGCGGGACCGTCGAGAGTCGCGGTCGTCGTCGGCGGCACGCGACGGGGCCTCGTGCAGGATGGTCATGCTCAGCCCTTCTTCTCGACTCGTTCGATCGCGCGGACACGAACCGGTGCCGAGCGCGGATTGGTGGCCAGTTCGGTGTCGTCCGGACGCTCGGCCCCGCGGGTGATGAGACGGAAATCCGGTGCAGTGCCGGGCAATTCGACGGGAAGCCCGGGAGGCGAGGTCGACGTCGTGCGCGTGGCGAACTCGCGCTTGACGATCCGGTCCTCCAACGATTGATAACTCATCACCGCGACCCGGCCACCGACCACGAGTGAGTCCAGCGCCGCGGGCAATGCCTCACGCAGGACGTCCAATTCGTGATTGACCTCGATGCGCAGTGCCTGAAAGGTCCGCTTGGCCGGGTGCCCGCCGGTCCGCCTGGTGGCCGCGGGGATCGCGTCGTAGAGCAGTTCGACGAGACGTGCGCTGGTAGTGAACGGCTGCTTGTCCCGCTCGCGGAGAACCGCCGACGCGATCCGCCCGGCGAATCGTTCCTCGCCGTAATCGGAGAGCACGCGGGCCAATTCACCGTGCGAATACGTGTTGAGCACGTCAGCGGCGGTGAGCGGGTCGTCGGCATTCATCCGCATGTCCAGCGGTGCGTCCACCGCGTAGGCGAACCCGCGCCCCGCTTGATCCAGCTGCATCGAGGACACACCGAGATCGAACAGCGCGGCGTCGAGCGCCGATTCGCCCGCCGCGTCCATCACCTCACGGATCTGGTGAAACGTGGCCTGGTGCAGGGAGATCCGGTCGGCGTACGAAGCCAGGCGTGCGCGGGCGATCTCGAGGGCGGACGCATCTCGATCGATGCCGACCACCCTGGCGTTCGGGAACGACTCGAGGATGAGTTGGCTGTGCCCGCCGGCGCCGAGCGTGGCGTCGAGGAAGACCCGTGGTTCATCGGAATCCAGTGCGGGGGCGAGTAGTTCGACGATCCGAGCACCCATCACCGGTACGTGTCCGTACTCGCCGGAACGGCGAGGTTCGTCACCTGCATCGACCATGATGAAGACCCCCCATCGGCATGTGTGCGGTATCGGCGGTGGGCGGTTGCTTCGGGTCGGCGAGAGCAGGCGGTCGGATGGAGCGGGGTCCCGACCCGATCACGCACCTGGCGTTGGGGAAGTACGCCAGGGTCGCGACCGGGCCGAGGCCTCGTGCCACCCGAAGCCTCTGGGCACCGAACTCGCCCATCGGTTGCTGTCTCTTCGGTCTGTCTCTTGGTCGGTCGCCGGGCCTGGGTGGCCCGGCTACAGCACCGCGTTCAGGGCCGCGGAGTTGGCGGCCGAGAAGTTCTCCTCGTGGCTGGTCTGGTACTCGTTCCACGCGGCCGAGTCCCAGATCTCGAGGTGGTCGAAACTGCCGAACACCACGCACTCCTTCGTCAGCCCCGCGTAGACACGATGGTCGGCGGACAGGCTGATCCTGCCCTGACCATCTGGTCGTTGTTCTTCCGAACCGGCGAAGAAGGTTCGCTGGAAGGCACGCAGATCGGGATCGTTTCGAGATGCCTCGACGATCCGAGCGGCGATCGCATCGAACTCCTCGGTCCGGTACACCGACAAGCTGTGATCTTGGCCTTTGGTGACCACTACCCCTCCTGCCAGTGCGTCGCGGAACTTGGCGGGCAGCGTGAGCCGCCCCTTGTCGTCCAACTTGGGCGTGTAGGTACCGACGAATCGCACGGACACGTCGACACCTCCTGCCCACCGGATTCTGCGCCGTCCTGCGCCTCACCCGGTGATGCCACAGTACCCCACTTTCCACCACTTTCCACCCCACACGGCCCCCTGATTCACCCCACCTCAGCAAATATGCAGTTCAGAGACATTGATTCGAGTGTGGCGAAGCCTGCCTCGGCGCGTCGCGAGAAGGAATCTCGACGCGAGCGGCGTGACAAGAGGTGTTTGTGATGCGAGAGAGGCTTGAATGACGAGGCGAAACCGATGGGTGGGGCATAGTGGGGCGCCCCGGTGGGGGGAAGTGGGGATCGCCGGTGGGGTGAAGTGGGGACACCGTCGACTGGGCGTCCGATCCCGTCGACCGTGCGTCCGATCCCTTCGACCGTGCGTCGCGCAGTGTTTCGGAACTCACAGGAGGCGAACGGCAGCACGAAAAGAGCCGCGTGCCCGAAGGCACGCGGCTCTCTCTATGCAGTTGTGTCGCGGGGTCGGTCAGCCGATCGACGAACGCGGAGTCGCGATCAGCGGATCACTCTTGCTCGAACCGGCGATTGAATCGCTCCTCCATACGTTCGGACAGCTTGCGCTTGCCGCCGGACGACCCGGATTGCTTCTTGCCGGCCCTGGGCGCCGACGAACCGGACTCGGCGGTGCCGCTGCTGTCTCCCCAGAGAGCGAAGAGACCGGCCCCGAACATCACCAGGAAGCCCAGCAGGCTCACTATCGGGAATCCGCCGATGCTGATGTCGACGATGAGTCCGCCGACCAGCATCACCAGGCCGACGACGAAGATCGCCGCCGCCTGCAAGCGACGACGACCGCTCGACCTCCCCAGACGTCGACGCTTGACACTGGACGCAAACTTGGGGTCTTCCGCGTACAGCGCGCTCTCGATTTGTTCGAGCATGCGTTGCTCGTGCTCCGAAAGTGGCACCGACCCTCCTTCTCACTGATCCGCGACGCCGACGAAGGTCACCCGCGACCGGAAAGGCGTCTGCGCCTATATCGTCCCATGATACGAGGTGAAACCGACCGCGACCACCATTACTCGCCGTTGCGGATGACCGGCCGGTGCGAGATACGGCAAAGTGTGGCCCGATTCACGCTGTCGCGCCGATCTGCGGGGCCTCGAAACCGAGTTTTCCTTGCTCGTAGGCGATGACCATCGTCTCGACCTGGCGCAGGAAGTCGAGGACGAGCAGACGCATTCCGGCCACGCTGTCGGGGTCGACCGTGCGGATGATGCCGGACTCGATCTTCATCCGCACCGGCGAGAGCGCCGCGAACCGGGCTGCGATCGGCGCCAGCTCAGGTGCGACCATGCCGATGCGCGTCCACGCGTTCGAGGTCGACGTCCTGCGCCGGACCGTGCCGATCGGCTCGTGGACGGCCAGGGCCGCACCCGACGCGCGGAGGGCGACCAGATACAGCTGTCGAAAACGTTCGGCACCGTCGTCGACACCGTCAGCATTGTCGAGGAGCAGGTGTGCGCGCTCGAGGAGATCGCGGGCGCGGCCGACCATCACCGGATCGACGGGTGCCCCGTGGGTGAGAGCTGTGGCGCTGCGACTCCTGGCCATGCCGTCCTCCTCCTCGTGCGTGTGGTCGTTGTGTCCGGCGGCAGACGCTTCCCTCGTCCGCCGCCGGACCGTGTCGTGGATGAACGCGAACAGCTTGCGGAGGCACATTCATCGAACATCCGTTCGACACGTTCAATATAGCTAGCCCGGCGTCGGTGTTCAAGACATCTGTGACCCGAAACCACCGCCGGCCTGTACAACGCCACCACCCGCGACCCGATTCCTGCCGAGTGTGCATCATCGATAGGACAATTCCCGGAAGTGTCCGGCGCCGGTATCCACCCCAGAGGGCGGTGCGCCGGCGGTGATGCCGGGCGACTCATACGCGGTGACGACAACACAGAGCCGACGACATAAAGAACGACGACGAGGAGAACGGGAGTCCGTTGACGATCCGCCTGGTGAGCCTGACCGGCCAGGACGCCCGGGCCTGGCTCGAGCCCGCACTGGAGATCTACGTGACCGCGATGAACTATCCGCGCGGTACCGAGATCCACCGCGCCGGGCTCTGGCGTGAGCACATCGGTCGGCCCGGATGGCGCGCGGTGGGAGCGGTCGAGACCGTGAGTCCCCACGAGGCGCGGACCATGCCTGCCGCGCGCCGTCGGGTGGGTCCGCCGGTCGGCATCGGGCCCGACGACCTGCTGGTCGGCATCGCCTATGGATACACGGGCGCGACCGGCCAATGGTGGAACCAGCAGCTGCGACTCGGACTCCGTCAGACCGGCCGGCCGCCCGAGACGATCGAGGCGATCGCTCGCGACTACTTCGAACTCACCGAATTGCACGTGCACCCCACCGCCCAGGGACGAGGAATCGGCCAGTGGCTGCTCGCGCGGCTTCTCGCCGACCGGCCCGAACGTCACGTACTCCTCTCGACCCCGGAGATCCCTGCCGAGGACAACCGGGCGTGGTCGCTGTACCGGCGGATGGGCTTCACCGACGTCCTGCGTCATTTCACCTTCACCGGCGACCCCCGTCCGTTCGCCTTCCTCGGACGGCCGCTCCCCCTCGAACTACAACCGCCGACCGCGGCCCGCCGCGCCGAAGCCGGGAGCTGACATGCACGGAACCCGGCGCGACGCCGTCATCATCGGCGGGGGCCACAACGGGCTGATCGCCGCGGCCTATCTGGCTCAGGCCGGACGGGAGGTGGAGGTCCTCGAGCGGGACGAGATCCCCGGCGGCGCCGTCTCGACCGTCGAACGGTTCCCCGGGCACCGGGTCGACCGCGGGTCGTCGTCGCACCTGATGATCCGTCACTCCCCCGTCCTCGACGACCTCGAGCTGGCCGCACACGGTCTGCGGTACGTCGACTGCGATCCGTGGGCGTTCGTCCCGGCGACCGAGACGGCCCCGCCGATCGTCTTCCGCACCGACCTCGCCGCGACCTGCACGTCGATCGAAAATGCCTGTGGTGCAGCCGATGCCGCCGCCTACCGCCGATTCGTCGCCACGTGGACACCACGTGCCCGCGCGGTCATGGACGCGTTCTACCAACCCGCGACGATGGGTCGGTTCGGTCGGGCCTTCGGCGGGCTCGGCGACACCGCGACCACGGCGCGCACCGGATTCCTCGGCCGGCGGGGCGGCCGGGTGCTGAACCTCACCGCCGAGTTGATGGCCTCGGGCGACTCGCTTCTCGACGAGTACTTCGACTCCGAACAGCTCAAGGCCGGACTCGCGTGGTTCGGCGCGCAGTCCGGGCCGCCGATGAGTGCACCGGGGACCGCACCGATGATCGGCTTCGCCGCACTCATGCACCGGATTCCACCCGGCCGCGCGATCGGGGGCAGCGGTGCCCTCACCGACGCACTCGTACACCGGATCGACCACGACGGCGGCATCGTCTCGTGCGGCGACCCCGCGGTCTCCATCGCGCGCTGCGGCGACCACTGGCAAGTACTCACCCGCAGCGGCGAAACCCGCTGTGCCGGCACCATCATCAGCGCCTGCCACGTGCTGACGACGCTGGATCTCCTCGCCGCCGGCGGCTACGACGCCGGCACCATCGACCGGTGGCGACGCGCCATCGTCGTCGGCAGCGGGATCGGTATGGCGGTACGGCTGGGGACGACGAGTCTGCCCGCCTACCGGGATCTGCCGGACGACCTGCCCGAGCACGGTGTCCATTCGGCTCTGGGACTGCTCGTCACCGACCGCGCCCACCTCACCCGGGCCCACGCCGCGGCGTCGGTGGGCGAGCTCCCGCCGCGTCCCGCCGTGGTCGCGATGAGCTACTCGGCGATCGATCCGACACTCGCTCCGCCGGGCCGTTCCGTCATCAACCTGTGGGCGCAGTGGCATCCGTACCGGCTGGCCGAGGGCGACTGGCCCGCCGCGGCCGACCGGGCCGCGAAGGCCGTCTGCGACGAGGTCGACCGCCATGCACCCGGATTCGCCGAGTCGATCGCACACCGGTACATCCAGACACCGCGGGATCTCGCCGACGAGCTGGGCCTGATCGGCGGCAACATCATGCACGTCGAGATGTCCATCGACCAGATGTTCATGTGGCGCCCGACCCCCGACCTCGCGGGTCACCGGGTGCCCGGCGCCGACGGGCTGCTCCTCGCCGGCGCGTCGACACACCCCGGTGGGGGTGTCACCGGCGCCAGCGGGTACATCGCCGCCCAGTCGGCTCTGCGGCGCGGGCGCCGGGGGTTCGGCCGCCGATCCTGACTCGCCGACCGTCCGACCCGAGAAGCGCCCTGGACAAGAACCCTCGAGCGACCGCCGCCCGCGATCTGCCGCGTGGGCCGCGGTGGGCGGTGTCCGGGCCGGGTGGTTCGACATCGGGGTGGCCGGGAGACCCGACGCGGCGCGGCACGATGGGTGCCCCGCGCTTCCGTCGAGGTCTGGCACGATGAGCACCGTGCGTTCGTCGAATCCCGTACCGGGTGCGCCCGAGTCCCGCCGAGCCCGGCGCCTGCTGCCGTCCGCGGTGGCCGTCGCCCTCGTCGCCCTGTCCCCGTTGATGGCCGGTTGTCTCGAGCGGTCGACGACGGTCGGTGATCGCTACTCGGGGAGCGTGGTCGTAGCGACCACCCCGGACAATCCGCGCGGGACACCGCAGTTCGATCTCCCCGAGTCGATGGCCGGGCAGGTCTCGGTGACCGACTACCGACAGGTGCCCGAGCGACCCGACGCGCCGTCGTCGACTCCCGGCGCCGGACCCGAGAGCCCGGCCGAATCCGAATCCTCCTCCCCCTCCGAGACCGCCGGTAACGATGACGCGGGTGCGGACGGGAGTCCCGACGAGGACGATCCCGCCACCCGGGTGGGCTCGCGAGCGACGTTCAGTGATCTGACGGCAGGTCAGTTCGCCCAACTCGGCGACATCGTGGCCGACGCCTACGGCGACACCTCGCTGACGATGGACCTCACCGCCAAGCGCAGCGGCGAGGTCGTGCGATTCCGCGGTGACACCGACCTGACCGAGCTCGTCCCGGAACGCGACTACGTCCAGCTGACCGTCACCTTCGGCGGTCCGGTGACGGCGACGAACGGTGAACAGGTCGGGGAATCGACCGTGACCTGGACGCCCGCACCCGGTGAACCATCGGACTTCAGCGCCGACGCCACCTACCCGGACCCGGCGACCGCCGCGGTCAGCAGCTGGTCGTGGTTCGTCGCCCTGCTGTGCGTCGTGGTGGTCCTGGTGATCGTCCGGATCGCCTACAGCAAGCGATACCGCGGACCACGCCCCGGACGGCCGGTACCGACGAAGTCCGCACCGTCGACGATCTCGGGCGAGGGACTCGCCGCAGCCGCCGATCCCGCGGCAGGTGCGTCACCGGCACCGCCCGCCACGGACCGGAAGCCCTCCGCCGGGACGTGATTCAGCACGCCGGTCCGGCGTCGACACCGGTCCGGCGTGCCGGGTCTCCCCGCTCAGGCCGGAACGTGCAGCGCGGCGTCGACGTCCACGCCGAGACGGCCCAGGACCTCGGTCGTGGCCTTGGCGAAGTTGAGGCTGCAGAAATGCAGGCACGGCGCGCCCTCGGCGACGAGGCGCTGCGCCATCTCGGTGGCGAAGTCGATGCCGACGGCGCGGACCGACGCGCGATCCTCCTCGGCACCGTTCCCGGCCGCCTTGGCGAAGCGTTCCTCGACGTCGGGCGGGATCACCGAACCCGACAGCTCGACCATCCGCCGCGCGGTGGCCAGTGAGGTCACCGGCATGATGCCCGGGATGATCGGTTTGAGTCCCTGCTCGGGGTCGGCGGCGGCGACCCGATCGCGCAGCCGCAGGTAGTGCTCGACGTCGAAGAACATCTGGGTGATGGAGTACTCGGCACCGGCGCGCAACTTGTCGACCAGCGTGCGGGTGTCGTGATCGATGTCGGGCGACCGGTGATGGGTCTCCGGGAACGACGCCACTCCCACGTGGAAGTCGCCCAGGGTGTCGATGAGCCGGACCAGTTGTTCGGCGTACTCGACCCCGTCGGGATGGGCGACCCACTCGCCGAGCGGATCGCCCGGCGGATCGCCGCGCAGCGCGAGGATGTTGGTGATGCCCTGGTCGGCGTAGGCGCCGACCAGTGCCCGCAGTTCCGCGACGCTGTGGTTGACCGCGGTCAGGTGGGCCACCGGCAGCAGTGTGGTCTGTGCGGCCAGCTCGCCGGTGATGCGCACGGTGCGGTCCCGGGTGGAACCGCCGGCGCCGTAGGTCATCGAGACGAATGCCGGGGACAACCGCTCGAAGATGCGCACCGCCCGCCAGAGCCGGGACTCGGCCTCGGCGTCACGCGGTGGGAAGAACTCGACGGAGAACGGGACCGGGCCGCGGTGCGGAGCGGCCAGACGTTCGACGATCGAGGGTGCGGGAGCGGTTGGGGTCACTCGCACAGTGTACGGAGCTGGTCGCATAGCCTGGCAGGGTGACCTCCACGATCCCCACGCCCACCTCGCTCGATGCGGTCCCGGGCGCCGTCGAGGCCGAGTTGCGGGCCTTCTTCGCCGACGCGGTGCCCGCCACCGCCGCGATCGCGCCGGTGGTCGGCGAGGCCGCCGAACTGATCCGGGATTTCGTCCTGCGGGGCGGCAAGCGCATCCGGCCGGTCTTCGCCTTTGCCGGCTGGCGCTGCGGGACATCGTCGTCGGACCGCACGGTCGCCGGACACGATGCACCCGGCCCGCGGGACGCGCTGCGGGTCTGCGCCGCACTCGAGCTCGTGCAGGCCTGCGCCCTCATCCACGACGACATCATCGATCGGTCCGACACCCGTCGCGGGTTTCCGACGGTGCACCGCGAATTCGAGTCGCGCCACGAGAGCGCGAAGTGGGCCGGCGACCCCGGCGCGCACGGTGTCGCCGCTGCGATCCTCGCCGGCGACTTCGCGCTCGCCTGGGCGGACGACCTGGTTCACGGTCATCGGCCGGGGGTTTCGACAAGCTCAACCGGCAGCAGGGTCGGCTCAACCGGCAGCAGGGTCGGCGCGACCGGCAGCAAGGTCGGCGCGACCGGCAGGGACGGATCGACCGTCGAGGACGGCGGCCGCCCATTGCCCGCCGCGGTGGGCGCGACATGGGCGGCGATGCGGACCGAGGTCCTCGGCGGGCAGTTCCTCGACATCGTCAACGAGGCCGGCGGCGACGACTCGACCGAGGCCGCCTACCGCGTGATGGAGTTCAAGACCGCCGCCTACACCGTGGCGCGGCCCCTCGAACTGGGCGCGCGGCTGGCCGGTGCGTCCGACGATCTCGTGTCGGGCCTGCGGTCCATCGGCCACGATCTCGGCGTCGCATTCCAGCTCCGCGATGACCTGCTCGGTGTGTTCGGCGATCCGGAACGGACCGGGAAGCCGTCGGGCGACGATCTGGTCTCCGGTAAACGCACGGCACTGCTCGCGATCGCCCTGCAACGAGCCGACGCGGCCGACCCGGCGCTCGGCGCCCGTCTGCGCTCCCACCTCGGGCGCGCCCTGGACGATGACGAGTTGAACTCCGCGCGTGGCATTTTCGTCGAGGTGGGCGCGGTGGCCGAAGTCGAGAACTCGATCGACGAGCTGCTGGGGTCGGCGCTGTCCGCACTCGACGCCGCCGACATCGGCGCCGACATCCGCACCGAGCTGATCGCGGTCGCACATCGCGTCGCGCACCGCGAGGCGTGAACGCTCCCGTGACACGGGCCGAGCGCGGCTCGACCGGCCGGTTCGATCTGATCCTCGGCGCCGTCGGTTCCGTGCTCGTCTGCCTCGGCAGCTTCGGGGTCGGCGACCCGCCGCGGAACTCGACCGTCCTGTCCGATCTGGGTCTGAGCTGGATCACCTACGGACACGGGAAGAACGTCTTCGGCACCCTGTTCTGGCTGGGCGTCTTCCTCATGGTGTTCGGCTGGGTCCGACTGGGGCGTCGGATCTTCTCCCGCTCTGCTCACACCCCATCGACCCGGACGTTGAGTCGGTGGGTACTGGTGTGGGCCGCCCCACTCCTCGTGGCGGTGCCGGTGTACTCCCGCGACGTCTACGCCTACCTGGCGCAGGGCGCCGTGTTCGGCGCAGGTTTCGATCCGTACGCGGACGGTCCCGCCCACCTACCGGGCCCACTCGTGGACAGCATGGCGCAGGTGTGGGCGACCACGACGGCTCCCTACGGCCCCTTCTTCATGGGCATGCTGCGCGTGGTCACCGAGATCACCGGCGATCACGCGATCATCGGCGTGCTGGCCATCCGGCTCGTGCTGTTGCCCGGACTGTTTCTGGCGCTCTGGGCGATCCCGCGGTTGGCCGAACGGTTCGGGGCCTCACCCCAGGCCGGGCTGTGGCTGGCCCTGTTCAATCCGATGGTCCTGATCCACCTCGTGGCGGGCCCGCACGTCGAGTTGCTCATGATGGGCGTGCTCGTGACCGGGATCGTCCTGGTGGTCGACGGCCGGCATGTGTGGGGTACGTCGGTCCTGGCGCTTGCCGTGTCGATCAAGATCACCGCCGGGATCGCGCTGCCGTTCGTCTTGTGGATCTGGTTGTCGCACATCCGCTCTCGTCGACCGGTGACATCCCGCGACGTGGTGACGGTGTTCACGTCGATCGTCGGCATCGCGGTCGCGGTGTTCGGGGTGTGGACCCTGGCGATCGGTCTGGGACTCGGTTGGCTCACCGGTCTGGGGTGGGCCGACGTCATCATCAACTGGTTCACCATCCCCACCCTCGCCGCCCATCTCGTCACCCTGATCGCGGCGCCCTTCGTCGCACTCAACCTGCAACCGGTTCTGGAGGTCACCCGGGCGATCGGTTCGGTCGTTCTCGCGGTGACCCTCGTCGCGGTGTGGTGGCGACATCGACACGACGCACGGGATGCGGTGGCCGGGATGGCCTGGGCGATGCTGGCCGTGCTGCTGCTCGAACCGTCGACGCTGCCCTGGTACTACACCTGGGTGCTGGTGATCGCGGTCGCCTTCGACCTGCCGATGTGGGTGCGGGCGACGGTCGTCGGCGCGTCGACCTTCCTGCTGATCGTCTTCCAGCCCGACGACGCGATCGTCTTCTACAAGCCCGTCGAGGTGGCGCTGGCCGCGGCACTCGCGGGCCTCGCGGCGTGGTCGCTGTCCCATCGGGACCCGTTGCGGCTGGGCCGGTTCGGGAGGTGGGCCTGGGGTGCGACCCCGGCCGGCGAGAGCGCTGCTGCGTCGGATGCCATCGCGGAGTCCGGGGTCGAGAAGTCGGCGCGCGCCGACGCCGAACCCGGGGAATTCGAGGCCGGGGAATTCGGGACCGGGGCGCCGGTCAGAAAGCCTGGGCCTGCGCCCGGCGGATGATCTCGCGGGCGAAATCCGTGTGCAACGCAGCTGCCGGGTGGAGACCGAGATCTTGCTGCTCGGTGAACAGCCACTCCATCACTTCGTCGCGCGTGTAACCGCCGTCGATCAGGACCGCCACGAGTCCGTAGAAATGCTTGGCGACGCCGTCCTCGTCCACGAACAGTGCCGGAATCGCCGGGTGGCCATCGTGGCTGACCGCGAGCAGATGATGGTCACGGATGAGTGTGCGCACTCGGTTGGTCGACACCCCGAGACGGTCGGCGACATCGTCGATCGACAGGAACTCGGTGTCGGACGGCAGAGTGTCAGGCGACAACGGTAGGGAACCCACGTCGAAAGGGTAACCGGTCGTCGGAAGCGGGAGAAACCGTCGGGTCGAGACAACCGGCCGAACGAGACCCGCGAAGGCCCGGCGGCAACGCAGTCGGTCTCGGCATCGTGCCGATGCTCTCGACCGGCCCGGGCGGCAGGTAGATTCGGCAGCGTGAACTCCCCCGTCGACACGATGCTCGGGACCGTCCTGGAGGACCGGTACCGGATCGACGCGCCCATCGCGCGCGGCGGGATGTCGGCGGTGTATCTCGCGGTCGACCTGCGGCTGGGGCGCGACGTCGCGGTGAAGGTGATGGACTCCCGCTATTCCGGTGACCCACAGTTCCTGCGCCGCTTCGAGTTCGAGGCGCGTGCGGTCGCCGGCCTGAAGCACCCCGGGCTGGTCGCCGTCTACGACCAGGGCATCGACAACGGCATCGCCTTCCTGGTGATGGAACTGGTCGACGGGGGCAGTCTGCGAGAACTGTTGCGCGAACGCGGCCCGATGCCGCCCCATGCCGTCGTCGCGGTGGCCGCGCCGGTACTGGGCGGACTCGGCACCGCACATGCCGCGGGCCTGGTCCATCGCGATGTGAAACCCGAGAACGTGCTCATCTCGGACGAGGGCGAGGTCAAGGTTGCCGACTTCGGGCTCGTGCGCGCCGTCGCCGAGGCGGGGGTGACCTCGGCGAGCGTGATCCTCGGGACCGCCGCCTACCTCTCCCCCGAGCAGGTCGAGTCCACCCACGCCGATGCGCGCAGCGACGTCTATTCCATGGGTGTGATGATGTTCGAACTCCTCACGGGCAGAACACCTTTCTCCGGCGACTCGCCCCTCGCGCTCGCCTATCAGCGACTCAGCTTCGATGTGCCGGCGCCCGGTGACGTGATCGCGGGGGTGCCCGAGGAGTTCGACGAGATCGTGCTGCGCGCGACCGAACGCAACCCCGCCGACCGGTATGTGGACGGCTTCGACATGCAGCGGGCGCTCCTCGGCGTCGCCGACGAACTCGATCTCCCGCCGTTCACGGTGCCGGCGCCCCGCCGGTCGGCCGAGCGACAGACGGTGTCCCGCTACCGGGGTCCGGATCCCGTCGGGCACGGCACGCGGGTGCAGTCGGTGCCGGGTCCGCACACCCCGGCGTCCGAGCCGGTACGGCAGGCGAACGACACCCCGGTCGAGCAACCGGCGGCCGAACGCGAGGACCTCGCACCGTCGCCGCGGCCCGTGACCCGCCGCACCGCTCGGCCCGAGGCCGTGGAGCCCGAACTCATCGGCGGCAGCCGCCTGGGCGCCCTGATGTGGATCGTCGTCGTGCTGCTGCTCACCGCGGGACTCGGCGCCCTCGGCTTCTGGGTCGGCAGCACGTTCCTCGCGATCGGCTGACTCGCTGCCCCCGAAGGTGCGAGCGCAGCACCTCCGGGGGCAGGGAGCAGAGTGTCAGCCGCGCAGCATCTCCGCGACGAGAAAGGCGAGCTCGAGCGACTGCTGGGTGTTGAGACGAGGATCGCAGGCGGTCTCGTAGCGCCCGCCGAGATCGAGGTCCGAGATCTCCTGTGCGCCACCGAGACACTCGGTGACGTCCTCACCGGTCAGTTCGACGTGGACGCCGCCGGGATGGCTGCCCAGCGCGCGATGGACCTCGAAGAAGCCCTGCACCTCGTCGACGATGCGATCGAAGTGCCGGGTCTTGAAACCGGTCGACGCCTCGTGGGTGTTGCCGTGCATCGGATCGCACTGCCAGATGACCTTGTGTCCGGTCGCCTCGACGGCGCCGACGATCGCCGGCAGCACGTCGCGGACCTTGCCGTTGCCCATCCGCGCGACGAGCGTGAGCCGCCCCGGCACGTTGTGCGGATCGAGCCGCTCGACGTATTCGACGGCCTGCTCCGGGGTCGTCGTGGGCCCGATCTTCACCCCGATCGGGTTGTTCACGAGTTCGGCGAAGGCGATGTGCGCACCGTCGAGCTGGCGGGTCCGCTCGCCGATCCACAGGAAGTGGGCCGACAGGTCGTAGAGGACCTTGCCCGGCCCGTCGGGGTCGTCGGCCAGACGCAGCATGGCGCGCTCGTAGTCGAGGACGAGCGCTTCGTGCGACGCGAAGATGGAGGCGGAGTTCAGATTCGAGTCGGTGACGCCACATGCGTCCATGAACCGCAGACCGCGGTCGATCTCCGACGCGAGCGCCTCGTAGCGCGCGCCGGCCGGTGACGTGCGCACGAACTCACGGTTCCAGTCGTGCACCCGCGTCAGGTCCGCCTCGGCCTGCGTGAGCGCCCGGACGAGGTTCATCGCGGCGGCCGCGTTCGCGTACGCCCGCACCAGACGGGACGGATCGTGTGCCCGCACCGCCGCGTCGGCAGGGAACCCGTTGACCATGTCGCCGCGGTAGGAGGGCAGACCCAGGGCGTCGGTGTCGGACGATCGCGGTTTGGCGTACTGGCCCGCGATCCGCGCGACCTTCACGACCGGCATGCTGGCGCCGTAGGTCAGCACGACGGCCATCTGCAGCAGCGTGCGGATGTTGCCCTTGATGTGCGGTTCGGTGTTGTCGGCGAAGGTCTCCGCGCAGTCGCCGCCCTGAAGCAGGAACGCGCGCCCCTCGGCGACGTCGGCCAGTTGCGCGGCGAGCGTCTGGACCTCGGCGGGCATGCAGATCGGTGGCACCGACTCGAGGACGGTACGCATCTTGCGCGCCTCGTCGGCCGGCCAGCTCGGCTGTTGCACGGCCGGGCGGCTGAGCGCGTCGTCGAAACGCGTCTGGAGATCACCCGGTAGCGGAGGGAGCTCGGGGAGCTCGTCGATCGGCACGTCTACGGTCCAGTTCACCACCCGTCCAGGGTAAAGGAGACGCGGCCGACGACCCGTCCGCGGGTCAGACGCGAGCCTTCTCGATGGCCTCCCAGCGGCGCAGGTTGTGGCGGGCGTCGCTCAGCGCGTCGTGCGCATCCGACGGTGTGGGCGGAAGCGCCGGACGACCAGCGGCCTCCCAGTGCTGTCGCAACTCGCGGGTGAAGCGCGGGATCTCCCGCGGCAGCGCGGTCATCGGACCCCACAGCTGGCAGAGCACCACGTGGTCGTAGGCACCCACCCAGGCCCACAGCTCGATGTCGGTGCCGTCCGCGGTGAGGAACTCGAGCAGATCCTCGCGGATGCGGCGGCGGTCCCGCCATGCGGAGGACGACGGCGACGGCAGCTTCGGCAACACGTTGGCCCGCACCCAGTCCCCCGCCCGGCCGGGATCGAAATCGGTCGACACCGCATAGAACTCGCGGCCGTCCTCACCGACGACCCCGATCGAGACCAACTCGATGGTGGTGCCGTCCTCGATGAACTCCGAGTCATAGAAGAAGCGCATGGGTCAAGTATTCACACACCCGCGCACCGACCCGCGCACCGCGCACCGTTTCGCCATACCGCCCTCTGCCTGTCTACCCTGGTATTTCGTGCGCTCCAGGTCTGTGCTGGCGACCGCTCTCCTGGCGGCGTCGATCATCGCGCGGCTCGTCTGGGACACGCTGACCGTGAACGGCAGGAACTTCGTGGACCTGCACGTTTACCGCGACGGTTCGGCGGGTCTCGCCGACGGGTCGCTCTATGTCTTCACCTACGCCGGTGAGACCGACTTCGCGCTGCCCTTCACCTATCCGCCGTTCGCGGCCGTCGTGCTGTACCCGCTGTCCCTCGTACCGTGGGATCTGGTGGCGATCGGCTGGCAGCTGGCGACCTTCGGCGCGTTGTATGCGTGCGTGGTCCTCGCCCTGCGCCTGTGCGGGTCGACCACCGACGTCTACGCCGTGGCCGCCCTGTGGACCGCGCCCGCGATCTGGTGTGAGCCCGTGCGGGTCACCCTCGACTACGGCCAGATCAACGTCTTCCTGATGCTGGGCACCCTGCTGGCGGTGACCTGGGCGCGCAGCGACCGGGGGGTACTGGCCGGCGGTGCGCTCATCGGTCTGATGGCGGGTATCAAGCTGACCCCGGCCATCTCGGGTCTCTGGTATCTGGCAGCCCGCAAGCCGCTGGGTGCGGTGGCCGCCGCGGCTGCGTTCGTGTTCACGGTCCTCGGCTGCCTGCTGCTCTTCCCGGACGTCACCCGGACCTACTACGGCACCCTGTTCGGCGACGCCGAGCGCATCGGCCCGGTCGAGGCGGTGATCAACCAGAGCCTGCGTGGCACCCTGTCCCGCTTCGTCGGCTTCGACGTCGGGACGGGCTGGATCTGGATGATCGGCGTCCTGGTCGCGGTCCTGGTGGCCGTGTTCGCCTGGCGGGCGGTCTCCGACGCACTGGGCATCCTCCTCGTGGTGCAGTTCTTCGGGCTCCTGATCTCGCCGATCTCGTGGGTCCATCACTGGGTGTGGGTCATCCCGCTGGCGATCTGGCTCGTCCACGGCGCCGGGTCACGGCGTCGGGGCGCACGAGTCGTACTCGCGATGTGGGTGGCGGTCGCCGGGCTCGGCATCCCGTGGCTTCTGCGGATCACCATCGAGTACGGTCCCGAGCCCCCGGCGGCACTCGAGGCGATCTTCGGAGCCGCGTGGCCGGTCGCCACCTTCGTCACCTTCGCCTGGATGATCGCGACCCGCGCCGCACGCGACGACCCCCGCGACTCCCGACCGCCCGATGTGGTCGCCGCCGCGATCATCGTCGACGGTCGGTTGCTTCTCGCCCAGCGGTCACGTCCGGCCGAACTCGCCGGCCGGTGGGAACTGCCCGGTGGCCGCGTCGAATCCGGGGAAACGCATGCGGCCGCGCTGGTCCGGGAGATCCGCGAGGAACTCGGCGCCGAGGTCGAACCGCTGGGGGCCGTGGGCTCCCCCGTCGCGCTGCCCGGTGGATTGACCCTGCACGCCTACCTCGCGCGCCTGCGGTCCGGGACCCCGACCGCACTCGAGCACCTGGACGTGCGCTGGTTCTCCGCCGACGAACTACGGCTCTTCGACACCGCCGAGATCGTGCCGGCGGATCGCGACTGGATTCCCGACCTGTGCGCCGTCCTCGACGGCACCCGGGTGGGCGACGCCGGCTGAGCAGTCAGGCGGCGTCGGCAGCGGGCGGCTCGACCGGCGGCGCCTGGTTCTTGAGACTCGCGGCGTAGACGTCGACGTACTGCTGACCCGAGAGCTGCATCAGCTCGTACATGATCTCGTCGGTGACCGCGCGTTCGATGTAGCGGTTGCCCTCCATGCCCTCGTAGCGCGAG
This sequence comes from Gordonia sp. ABKF26, assembly GCF_041103195.1. Classification (NCBI taxonomy): domain Bacteria; kingdom Bacillati; phylum Actinomycetota; class Actinomycetes; order Mycobacteriales; family Gordoniaceae; genus Gordonia; species Gordonia sp. ABKF26. The sequence goes on along the minus strand of NZ_JBGCVZ010000003.1, from coordinate 2,619,637 downwards.
AAGTCCAGGGGCTTGCCGATGCGCACCGCGACCCGGGTCGGCCGCGGGAGAATGCTGCCGGGCGGGTTGAACTTGTGGGTGTCGATCATCGCGACGGGGATCACCGGCACCCCGGTGTCCATGGCCAGCCGGGCCAGGCCGGTCTTTCCCTTGTAGAGGCGTCCATCCGGCGACCGGGTGCCCTCGGGGTACATCCCCATCAGCTTGCCCTTGTCGAGCTGGCGGCGCGCGGCGGTGAGTGCGCCCTCCGCCGCCTGGGCGCCGGACCGGTCGATGGGGATCTGACCGACGGCGGTGAAGAACCAGCGCTGGAATCCGCCCTTGAGGCCGGTGCCGGTGAAGTACTCGCTCTTGGCGAGGAAGTAGATCCGGCGGTCCACCATCAGTGGCAGGAAGAAGCTGTCCATCACCGCGAGGTGGTTGCTGGCCAGGATCGCCGGGCCGTCGGTCGGGATGTTCTCGTGCCCTTCGATGGTCGGCCGACCGAGGACCCGCAGGATCGGGCCGAGAAAGATGTACTTGAACGCCCAGTACCACATGAGATTCTCCTCGCCGCGCACACCGACCCGATGATTTCCCGCCGGCCGATCGCCCCGCGGAGACCGCGGAACGCACCGGGTGCCCCGACGCCAAGACCTTACCCGCGTCGAACTCTACCGTCCGGCCAGGATCGGCAGGCCGTGCGAAGCGCTCAGAGTCCGGAGGCCGGACGCGACTCGGGCCCGGGTTCGGTCAGGGCGCGGTCGGTCGACCGGATCGCCTGGCGCGCAACCTCTGCCGCGCCGACGACGCCGGCGGTCTCGCCGAGTTGGGTACCGCGGATGCGAGCGAGCTGGCGGTGTCCGGCGCCGGTGACCTGCCGGGCATAGTGTTCTCGGGCCTCGTCGAGGAACAGGCCCGACGCCGCGCCGACGCCGCCGGCCAGCACGATGAGGTCGGGGTCGAAGATGTCGGCGATCATCGCGAGCCCCTGGCCCAGCGACGTCGCGAACCGCCCGAACGCCGCCAACGCCACAGCGTCACCGTCCGCGGCGGCGCGGGCGACGCGACGGCCGGTCAACGACCCGGGATCGGCCGCGACGTCGGCCGCCAGTTGGCTTCGTCCCCAATCGCCGTCGGCGAGCAACTCCACCACGGTGTCCACCAGGGCGGTTCCGCTGCAGTACCGCTCCCAGCAGCCGCGCTTGCCGCAGGCGCAGGCACGCCCGTCCGGGACGATCGTGAGATGTCCGAGTTCCGGTGCGACACCGTAACTTCCGCGGTAGATCTCCCCATCGATGACGAATCCCGCGCCGATTCCGGTACCGATCGCCAGCACGACGGTGTTGTGTCCGCGCGCGGCGGCCCCGAACCGCCATTCGGCCACCGCCGCGGCGTTGGCGTCGTGTTCGGCGAAGACCGGGATGCCGACGCGCCTGGTCATCTCCTCGGCCACCGGCGCCTCACGCCAGGGCAGGTGCGGCGCGAACCGGACGATCCGGCGGTCGGTGGTGAGGAAACCGGCGATCGCGAGCCCGACGGCCTTGGCGTCCCACCGCGACGTCAACTCGCCGACGAGCCGGTCCAGGCAGTGCTCGAGCGCGTCCGCGGTGGGCGGGGTCTGCGCGCGGAGCGTGTCGAGCATCGTCCCCCGGTCGTCGACGACCGACGCACGCACGCTGGTGCCGCCGATGTCGATGCCGATCGTCAAGTCGCCCATCAGTTCTCCTGCCCGGGGCCGGATGCGGGGGGCGGTGCGGTCGGGCGCGGTGCGGTCGGGCGCGGTGCGGTCGGGCGCGGTGCGGTCGGGCGCGGCGACCCGGCGTCGCGATCGGTTGCCGCCACGTTGACCCGCACCGCGATCGGCTCGTACTGGCGCGGGGTCGCGGATGAGGTCGGCGAGGAGCGCAGCGCCTCGGCGATGGCCTCGAGCACGGCGATGACGGCCGCTATCAGCCGGGCGACGAGGTCACCGATCTCCGCGAGCAGCGAGGTGATCTCCCCCGATGCCCCGGAGAGCGCATTTCCGAGCGGACCACCGTCGACGAGGGCCGCGAACCCCGGCCGGGCGCCTCCCACATCCCCACCATCGGGAGTGGCCGACTGCGGAGCCGGCGCGAAGAGAGCGGCCAGGTGGTCGATCTGGGCGGCCAGCCCGAGCAGCAGGTCACGGACCGGGTCGGCGGGCCCGTCTCGACGCTCGTGCGCGGACCCGTCACCGGCCTGCCGGAACGTCTCGTCGTCCGTGCCCATCGCGAACTCACCCCTTCTCCTGGCCCCGCGCGTACACCCACCCGCGTGTCTGTCGTCGGGGTCATCGGCACCGTACCCTGCCGGGTCGAACAGTGCGGTCTCCGAACGTACCCCGACCGGGTCGGATCATTCCACCATCGCCGTTCCCGCTGGTCGTCGGAGCGACTCGCGGTGTCGACGATGCATGCGGGCTGATCGGATCGGTTCTACGACCGGGGCCAGACCGACGGATCGGGGACGAACCCGATCCCCAGCCTCGCTCCGTCCCAGTCGGCGTCGACCACCGTGCATCGCCGCAGGACCGAGGGCAACCGCACCGGATGACGGAATCCCGCGATCGTCACCAGCAGGTCGTCTCCGCTGCGCCCCAGGGCCAGCGAGTCCGGATCCGGCAGGCGCTGCGGCCAGGACAACCGGTACACCGGGCCCGCCGGCCTCCCGTCCACGCGGCCCTGACCCGCCTCGACCTCGGCCGCGGCCGACCCCCGCGGGACGCCGTGCGGCTCGGGCAACGTCACCGACAGCTTGCGCAGCCGGGCCATGCGATCGATCGTGTCGGCCGATTTCTCGACCACCTGGACGTGCACGGATCGGGAGCCGACGGCGTCCGCGAGTTCGGCCTGCACCATGTCGGCGATCTCGGCCGCCGACTCGGCACCGACACCCGCGTTGACCTGGACCGAGGCCAGCGGCAATCCCATGAGGTCGGCGGCGGCGAGGTGATACCCGGTCAGCCGCCGGCTCCGGTCGTCTGCGGCGAGCACGAGATGTACCGCGACCACGTGTGGGTCGGCGAACAGCTCGGCGATGTCGAGGCAGTCCCGGTCGATGGCGTCGACCGCGGCCGTCAGCTGGGCGACCATCGGACGTTCGGCGGCCATCGCGAGACGCCGGTGCCGAGGCCAGAACCGGTTGAGCGCCTGGCTGAGAACCGCTCCGCCACGCAGGAATTGGAGCGGGTCACCACACCCGGAGCAGTCGACGACGATCCGCTGCCACCGGCCGCTGACCGCCTCGTCGCGGATACGCCGCAGGAGGAGGAAGTCGTCGATCCCGGGCAGTGCGGTGAGCTCGGCGGCATCGATGCCCGCGAGTACGCCGACCCCGGGAAGCATCGTCTTGCTGCGGCTCACCGTCTGCTCGAGCACCTCCGCGAACGCCGACCACGTGCGTTCGGTGAGGTCCAGCCGATCGAGGCTCAGCAGGTGCAGGTATTTGGACACCACGATGGGCTCACCCGGCCGGCGATACACCCGCGCCCAGTCATGCACCGGCGACCAGCGGTCGACGGTGATGAGAAGCGTGTCGGGTTCGGCGACGGCGAGGCCCGATCGGGGCGTCGCGCGGGTCGCCCGGTTGGCGGCGGGACGCCGGGTCGCGCCGGCGGCTGCGATCGCGGAGACACCAGAACCCCCCGGACCGAGCACCACGTGGATGGGTGTGAGATCGATCAGCCTTCGACCCTCTTCTTGAGGTCGTTCAGTGCGGCGTCGGTGATGGCCTTCTCGGCGCGTCGCTTCAGTTGTCCGATCATCGGCACCTGGAGATCGACCATGAGTTCATAGGTCACCTTCGTCGATCCCGGAACCTGCTGGGTGAGTATGTAGCGGCCGCGTTGATCCTTCTGCAGATCACTCGACACGAGGCGCCAGGAGACCGATGTGGTGTTCGGATCCCATTCGTAGGCAAGCACATACGTGTCCTGCAGGACACCGGCGTCGAGGACGAAGCGAACCTCCAGGGCGCGGCCGGACTCATCGGCGCGCAGCACCTCGACCTCGCGGGCGGCGGTCACCCACTCGGGGTAGTGCTCGAAGTCGGCGATGACGGCGAGGATGGCGTCGGCATCGGCGCCGATCACGATGTCGCGTTCGGTGTGGTCGGCCATCACGGCGCCCCGGTCGCGGTCGTGTGCGGTCCGGGAGCCCGGTCGTGGCCCGCAGCGGGGCCGCCGACGACACGGCCGTCCTCGAGCAGTCGTTTGACCTCGAAGGAGACCTCTTTGCCCGTCACCCGACGCTGCTTGTTGGCCTCGGCCAGCACGTCGGCCCGGGCTCGCGGGTCCTCGGGCAGGGGGGCGGTGGGCTCGGCATGGAGGAAGTAGTGCAGCACGAAGCCGTCGAGCACCGCCTCGTTCCAGATCTCCATCGTCCCCGACACCGGACCCTCGACCCGCCAGCGCACGCCCTGCTCGCCCCGGTCCTCGGTGACCGCCAGCCGGAGGTCCGGCCACCACTTGCGCCAGTTGGCGGGGTCGCCGATCACGGCGGCTGCCGACGGCGGTGCCGCGGCGACGAAGACCTCGTCGGCCACCTGGATGCTCGTCACGCCCACTAGCTTCACATACTCGCGTCGGCGCAGGGTAGTGCACCCGAAACCGACGTCGCGATCAGTCCGATTCAGCAGCGGGGATACGATTCGGTGACTGATGTCTACTGGAGGGTAACCACGATGGGTGAGTACAGCGTGCCCGCGAAGTTCTCGATCGCCGACGACGAGAACTGCACGAACATCATCTTCGGCCTGGCGGAGCGATCACCGCAGCACATCGTGTTCCGCCACAAGCAGGGCGACCGGTGGGAGCCGGTCACCGCCGCCGACGCCGCGTCCCGGATCTCCGCGATCGCCAAGGGCCTGATCGCCTCCGGCGTCAATCCCGGCGACCGCGTGGCACTGCTGTCGCGCACCCGCCTCGAATGGAACCTCTTCGACTTCGCGATCTGGTCGGCCGGCGCGATCACCGTCCCGATCTACGATTCGTCCTCCGCAGGTCAGATCGAGTGGATCATGCAGGATTCCGGCGCGGTGGCGATCGTCCTCGAAGACGACGGACATCGCGCCGAGTTCGAGTCCATCGACTCCCTCGCCACGCCCGTCACCGTCTTCCAGATCGACCGCACCGACGCGCCGGGTGCCGTCGACGAACTCGTCGCGGCGGGCGCCGACGTCCACGACGACGAGGTCGCAGCCCGCCGGGCCACCGTCAAGGCCGCCGATCCGGCGACCCTGATCTACACCTCGGGGACCACCGGACGCCCGAAGGGTTGTGAACTGACCCACGCCAACATGCTCTCCGAGGTGCGGGCGGTCCTCGCCGGCGACCTCCTCGACAAGGTCATCGCGCGCGACGAGAAGCGTCTGCTGATGTTCCTCCCCCTCGCCCACGTGCTCGCCCGCGCCATCACGCTCGTCGCCATCGAGGCCGGCGCCGAGGTCGGACACACCAGCGACATCCCGAACCTGGTGGACGAATTCGCCGTCTTCAAACCGTCACTCATCCTGTCGGTGCCGCGCGTGTTCGAAAAGGTCTACAACACCGCCCGGCAGAAGGCGCACGACGGCGGCAAGGGCAAGATCTTCGACGCCGCGTCCGACACCGCGATCGCCTACTCGCAGGCGACGGAGAAGGGGCAGGTCGGTCTGGCGCTGAAGATCAAGCACGGCGTCTTCGACGCCCTCGTCTACAAGAAGCTCCGCGCCGCTCTCGGCGGTGAGTGTCAGATGGCGATCTCCGGCGGCGCTCCGCTCGGCGCCCGCCTGGGACACTTCTTCTCCGGCGTCGGCGTGCCCGTCTTCGAGGGGTACGGCCTCACCGAGACCACCGCCGCCTTCAGCGTGAACACCCCGTCGGCGTCGAAGATCGGCAGTGTCGGGAAGCCGTTGTCGGGCAACGCTGTCCGAATCGGCGACGACGGTGAGGTGCTGCTGCGCGGCGGTGTCGTCTTCACCGAGTACTGGCAGAACCCGGAAGCCACCGCGTCCGCGGTGGTGGACGGCTGGTTCCACACCGGCGACCTCGGCACCGTGGATGCCGACGGATTCATCACGATCACCGGGCGCAAGAAGGAACTGATCGTGACCGCCGGCGGCAAGAACGTCTCCCCCGCCGGACTCGAGGACGTCATCCGCGCGAACGCCCTGATCTCGCAGGCAACCGTCGTCGGTGACGCGAAACCTTTTGTGGCCGCACTGATCACGATCGATCCCGAGGCGTTCCCGGCGTGGAAGGAACGCACCGGGAAGCCCGCGTCCGCGACGGTCGCCGATCTCGCCGACGACGCCGACCTGCGCGCCGAGGTCCAGTCGGCCGTCGACCTCGCCAACAAGACGGTGTCGCATTCCGAGGCCATCAAGAAGTTCCGGATCCTGCCGACCGATTTCACCGAGGAGACCGGTGAGATGACACCGACCCTCAAGGTCAAGCGCAATGTCGTCGTGGAGAAGTTCGCCGGCGACATCGAGGCGATCTACCAGCGGTGAGCTCGCCGCCGGCGTGGTCCGCCGGCGCCGGTTGCCCTCAGAGCAACTGGCGCAGGCGGGCCGCCATCTGGCTCCACTGCCAATTCTCGACGACGTAACGCCGCCCGGCCCGGCCCATCTCGGCCGCCGCCGCACGATCGGAGAGGATCGACAGGATGGCCAGGGCGACGGCGTCGACGTCGGTGCCGTCGACGGCGGTCCCGGTGACCCCCTCGTCGATGGTCTCCGGCGCACCACCGGACAGACCCGCGACCACGGGCACGCCGGACGCCGACGCCTCCAGGTAGACGATGCCCAGCCCCTCGACGTCCAGTCCACCACCCCGCGTCCGGGACGGCATCGCGAACACATCGGCGATGTTGTGGTAGGCCGCGAGTTCGTCGGCGGGCACCGAACCGGTGAAGACGACATCACCCGCCACCCCCGTGTCGGCGGCGAGGTCGCGCAGGGTCTTCGCGTAGGGACCTCCACCGACGATGACAAGCGCGGCGTCGGGAATCGTGCGCCGGATCAGCGGCAACGCACGGATCAGGACGTCCTGTCCCTTGCGTGGCACGAGACGCGACAGACAGAGGATCGTCGGTCGCTCCCCCAGATCGAGACGGTCGCGAAACTGCTGACGCAGCACCGGGTCCGGGGCAAAGCGCTCGGTGTCGACACCCGGGGGCAGATGTTCCAGCGCCGCCCGCGCGCCGAAGGCCGACGCGAACCGGCCGCGGGTGTAGCGGCTGACGAAGGTGATCACGTCGGAGTGGCGACCGATGTGACCGAGAACCTGGCGCGCGCCCGGGAGCATCGACCACCCGACCTCGTGGCCGTGCGTGCTCGCGATGATCCGCTGCGCGCCCGCACGACGCATCGCCGGCGCCAGCACGGCCAGCGGCGCGGCCGCCCCGAACCACACCGTCGAGATCTGTTCCCGGCGCACGATCTCGGCGGCGCGGCGGGCGACGAACGGCGTGGGCAACATGAGGGTCGTCGGGTGCCGGTACACCCGGTAGGCCGCGGCTGCATCGAACTTCTCGTGCGAGTCGCCCCGCCAGCGAGGCGCATAGACGACGACGTCCTCCGGCGGCAGCAGATCCACCAGGTTCTGCAGGTAGGACTGGATACCACCGGGCCGGGGCGGAAAATCGTTGGTGAGCAACAACGTCCGGGTCATCAGCCGACCTGCCGGACGAGCCAGCGCTGCCAGCCGGTGATCAGTTCGGCGCGCGTCAGCCCGAGGGTCGAGGTGATCGCCGCGTCTTGGGCCGCGGGCACGGCCGACGCCGCGACACCCATGTACATCTTCTTCAGGTGGGCCTCGTCGAATCGATCGGCGACGTAGGCGGCCAACGACCACGCACTCTGATAAGCCACCAGTGAAGTCTGCCCGTCCATCGCGAAGTCGGGATCGGCGGGTGGGCCCGCCGGGAGCGCACCGGTGCGCACGGCCGCAGTCAGATCGGGCGCGGCGTCGGCGAACCGCGTGTATGTGCCCTTGCGGCCGACATATTCGGCGACGCCCTCGGTGATCCACAACGGCGCGTCGAGAGCGGTGGAGGTGCGGGCGGCGACGTGCGTCAGCTCGTGCCGGAGCACGACGGCGAGAGTGGGAGGCGCGAGCTCCCGCGCCGTCGGGGTCAGGATGATCCGCTGACCGGTCGCGGTGCGCTGCACCAGGTCCACGGTGCTGTGCACCGTGGCGGCGGCTGCCGCGCCGGTGGCCGCGCGCCCGCCGGGCACCAGTGCGGTGAACTGGTCGTCGGTCGCGGTCGCCACGACGACGGCACGACGATCCCAGGACCCACCCCAGAACGCGGTGACGGCGTCGACCGCCCCGGGCAGTTCACGTCGCAGCGTCGCCACCGTCGGCGCTGTCCGGAGGTACGACGCGACCACCGATGTACCGCCGGCCGTGGCGGTGTCGGCGACCTGGAGTCCGGGCAGCTCCCACATCTGCGTCGGGGGCGGCTCGCGCCCCAGGGCCTCGGCGTCGCCGACGAGGCGCCACTCGTCGCCGTGACGGGCGACCACGAACTGCGTACCGACGACCACCTCGGACTCCGCGATACCCGGGGCGGTCTCGCCGCCGAGCGCGTAGCGCAGCTCCACCGGCGCCACCCAGGAGTCCGAACTGCCCCCGGCGTCGAGGAGCTCCTGGAGGTCGCCGGGGACGAGCACCTCCGCCTCTTCGGTGGGCGCGAGCTGATACGTGAACGTCGCGAACCGCAGGATCCCGGAACGACCGTCCCGCGGCGTGAACCGGCGGGGCGCGAATGTGCCGGTCGCGGTGACGAATCTGTTTCGGAACGCCGGCGTCGCGGCGGTGTCGAACAGGGCGCCGATCGCCCGGACATCGCCGGAGCGCACGGTCTCGGTGAGCGAGTCGAGCAGTCGGGTCACCCCCGCGGCACGATCACGCTCGTAGACGTTGACCTCGGTGGTCGACGACGCGGGTGCGGTGGACGAGCCCCCGCCCGGAATTCCGACCGTGCCGCATCCGGTGGCCACGACAACGGTCAGGGCGACAGCGGCCAAGGCCGGGCCGGCACGTCTGCGCCGTGGGGTCACCGGGGACTAGAACCGGCGGGCGGAGTTGTACGGGCCGGCCTCGTCGATCGGCACCACCTTCACCGGGACGCCGAAGGTCGACGCATGGATGACATAGCCGTCGCCGACGTACATGCCGACGTGGTGCGCGTCGGGGTAGTAGATGATCAGGTCACCCGGCTTCAGATCGTCGCGGCCGACGGATTGCCCGCCACCCATCTGCGCCTCGCTCGAGCGCGGGATGGTCTTGCCCGCCTGCTTGAACGCCCAGACCATGAGACCCGAGCAGTCGAACGAGTTGGGTCCGGTGGCGCCCCACACGTACGGATCACCGATCCGGGTCAGGGCGGCCTGAACCGCGACGAGTCCGGCAGCGGTGCCCCTGGGCACCAGGCGCGGATCGAAGTCGAAGGTGGGTCCGCGGAGCGCGGCGAGCTGCTTGCCGGTCATGGACTTGTAGATCGCCCGGATCTGGATCGCCTGGAGCTGCAGGTCGGCCTGCTTCGTCTGCAGATCACCGCGCACGCGCTCGGCGCGGGAGACCGCCTCGGAGGCCGCCACTGCCGTCTGCTCGGCGTCTTTCTTCGCGACCGCCGTCTGAGCACGGACCTTCTTGATGGCGGTGAGATCCGCCGACGCCTGACGGGAGATCATGTCCAGGCCCGACATCTGGTCGAGCAATGCCTGGGGGGAGTCGCTGATCATCACCGCGTAGAGGCCGCTCACGCGGGCACCCTGGTAGCTGGCGCGCACGATCGCGTCGACCCGGTTCTGATGCACCGCGAGCTGGGCACGGCTCGTGTCGAGCTTCTGCTGCGCCTCGGCCGCCGCTGTCTTGGCCGCCGTCACGATGCCGCGCTGCTTGTCGTATTCGATCTTCGCGTTGTGCATCGCCTCGGTGGTCTTCTCCGCGTCGACGCCGAGCTGCTTGTAACGGTCGAGCAGTTGATCCGCCGAACGCGCGGGCACCGCGCGGGCGGCACCGACCCCGCCACCGACCGTCGGTACGAGCACGGCGAGCGCCGACAGGACGCAGACCGCAAGCATCAGCGGACCCGAACGCATACGTGGCCGCGTTGCGCGAGCCCGTCCCTCCCCGATCAGCACGGTCCTACTCACTCCCTCGTGTGTGCTCGTCGCTCCCTGAGCAACCCGGGTCGTCGTCACCCGTGCCCCACGTCCCGTCGACCACCCTAGGCCGCCGACAGGCCCCCGGGACTGGTTCGGGCGGATCGCGATCCACGCGACCCGCCCGTCCAGAGACCCTCGTGCTCAGTCTGTTCGTGTTCGGTTGTGGTCAGTACCGACGGATGCCCGTCAGCGTCCACTCCTTGACGGCGTCGCGCTTGACCGGCGTGCCGTAGTTGGACGAGTGGACGAACTGGCCGTTGCCGACGTAGATGCCGGCGTGGCCGCCACCGTTGAAGATCATCACGTCGCCGGGCTTGGCGTCGGAGTAGGACACCGCGCGTCCGCCACCGAGCTGGCCGTAGCTGTCACGCGGGATGTTCTTGCCGGCCTGCTTGTAGGACCAGTAGACGAGACCCGAGCAGTCGAAGGCGTTGGGGCCGGCGGAGCCGTAGGAGTACGGGGAGCCGATCTTGCTCTCCGCGGCCTTGACGGCCTTCTCACCTGCGGTCAGCTGCGGCTGGCCGAGCGGGGCGCCGCCCTGCGGGCGGAACTGCTGCGGAATCTGGTCCGGCGCGATACCCGGCACGGTGAACTGTCCCAGGTTGGGGATCTCGACCGTGGCCGCGGGCGACTTCTTCACGGGTGTGGCCTGAGGTGCGGGCTTGGCCTCCGGGGCCTTCGCACCGGGCAGTGCCGGGATCTCGAAAGTGCCCAGCGGGGTGTGGACCGGGGCGGCGAGAGCAGGGCCTGCGGCGGCGGCGAGCGAACCGAGCGTGATCGATCCGGCGATCACCGCCTTCCTGGCGACCGTGCTGCCACGATTGGGCTGTTCCAAACGATGTTTGGCCACGAAGCGAGTTCTCCTTCAGATCTTCCTGTACCGCCGACCGAGTTAGCTGTCGGGTTCGGGCCGGAAGAGTGGCCCTACGCGTGTTTCGCGCATGAGGTATCCACTGGACACTCATGCGTGGCAACGCGATTCACCCCGATTCGGAACGGTTTCGCGAGAAGCGCATCGATGGTGATGCGCTCCGACGAGCCCGCCCGAAGGTTGTGGTTCCCCGGTTCGCCGCGAGGGCGATTGAGCGGTGACTACTGCGGACCACTTCTGTTGAAGCGGGACGCTCCGCAAGGTCTCAGAAAGGTTACGAAATCGGATGCGCCCTGTCCACTAGGCGACGGACAGCCAAACCTGGGCCGATTCTCAGCCCGCCCTGAGGACCGTCACAGAGGCCTGCCGATCTGGCCCCTGAACTGCTTCTTTGGCGGATCTTGCAGATCGTGCAGCACTACTCGTCACCATTGCAGCAGCCTGCAGAACGTCGATGGCGAGGTCGATCTCGGCGTCCGCCTCGACCGTTGCCGCCGTTACCGAAACTCCACCTTGGTCCGCCATATCGTCCCAGCTCGGACCGCCAAACAGCACCGTCATCATGCACCCGTCACAGGCGACGGGACGGGCGGGGCAGCGCGCGCAGTCGACGTACATAGTGTGATCTCCATCTCATCTGGTGAGGCGGGGCCGTGTGGGCCCTCGTAGGGGTCGTGGTCACCGTGAGAACACCGCATTTCTCACGTCCAGGTGGAGAGTAGGAGCGACCACCGACAAGTCCGTCGAACAGCGATCGACACAGCAGTCACAGCAGTCACATGAGCGACGCTCGGTGCGCCGCCGTCGCGCTGTCGGTGGATCGAACTAGTGTTCGCCGGGTGACGCAGACCAGCGTGGCCGGCTCCCCCGCCGGGCAGCTCACCTTCGCCGACCTGGAGGCCGCCGATCAGGTGGCCACGGGTGACTCGTCGAACGAGTTCAGCGACCGCTCCCTCTTCGACACGACTCTCGTCGTGGTCGACCTGGAGACCACCGGCTCCGATCCGGCACGCGACCGGATCACCGAGATCGGCGCGGTCAAGATCCGCGGCGGCGAGATCATCGGCGAGTTCGCCACCCTCGTCGATCCCGGCCGGCCCATCCCTCCGCAGATCGTCACCCTGACCGGCATCACCACGGCCATGCTGACCGACGCACCGCGGATCGAGTCGGTCCTGCCCTCGTTCTTCGAGTTCGCCCGCGGCTCCATCCTGGTGGCGCACAACGCTCGATTCGACATGGGCTTCCTGCGCCAGAACGCGATCCGGCTCCAGCTCCCGTGGACGTTCGGCCTGACCCTGTGCACGGTGACCATGGCCCGGCGCATCCTCACCCGCGACGAGGCACCGACCGTCAAGCTCAGCGCCCTCGCCGACCTGTTCGACGTCGCGGTGCGACCCACCCACCGGGCACTCGACGACGCGCGCGCCACGGTGGAGGTCTTCCACCGACTCCTCGAACGCGTCGGCAACCAGGGCATCGCGACCGTCGGTGACCTGACGTCCTACCTTCCACGGACCGACCCGCGGCTACGGGCCAAGCGCACGCTGGCCGACCACGTTCCCTCCCGTCCCGGTGTCTACCTCTTCCGCGGACCGTCGGACGAGGTCCTCTATGTGGGTACCGCGGTGGACCTCCGCCGTCGGGTCCGGTCGTATTTCAGCGGGAGCGACCCGCGTCGCCGCATCGCCGAGATGGTGCTCCTCGCCCAACGGGTCGACTTCGTGGAGTGCTCCCATCCCCTGGAGGCCGCGGTTCGCGAACTACGGCTGCTGGGCGCACACGCACCGGCGTACAACCGTCGTTCGACGCAGCCGCACAAGGGATGGTGGGTGACCCTGACCGAAGAGCGCTTCCCGCGCCTGAAGGTCGGTCGCACGCCCACCGACGAATCCGTCGGCCCGGTCGGCAACCGCACCAACGCGGCGACCGTCGCCGATGTGATCTCGGCGGCCGCCGGCCTGCGGACGTGCACCAAGCGGCTCGGCGCCAACGGCTACCACTGGTGCCCCGACGCCGACGGACGCCGACGCCCGGGCTCGTGCCGGGCCGCCACCGCGCAACCACAGACGGTCCCCGACTACTCCCCGCGCGTCACCGCGGCTCGACGCCTCATGCGGGGTGAGGCCGACGAACTCCTCGACGGCCTCACCGCACGCCTCGCCGACCTCGCGCAGGCCCACATGTTCGAGACGGCGGCGCGACACCGGGACCGGCTCGCGCTGACAATAGACACCCTCGCCCGCTGTCAGCGGCTGGCGGCGCTCTGCGCGATCGCCGAGATCGTCGTCGCGCGACCCGACGGCGAACGGGGATGGCAGTTCGCGGTGATCCGGCACGGACGCCTCGCGGCAGCCGGACGGGCACGACGCGGCGTCTCCCCCATGCCCGTCGTCGACGCACTGGTCGCCGCGGCCGAGACCGTGCTGGCCGGCGACGGACCGCTGCGCGGCGCGCCGGCCGAGGAGGTCGGTCTCGTCTACCGCTGGATGACCGAGCCGGGCGCGCGCATCGTCTCGACGAGCGAGCCGGTCGCACTACCGGCCGGCTCCGCCGAACGCCGGCTCGGCTGGTCGCAGTCGGCGCACGACGCACGTGCGGCCAGGCCCGGCACCCACCCTCGCGTGCGACAGGCGAGCTGACCCGGACACACCACTAGGCTGACGGCATGATCACTGCCATCGTCCTCATCCAGGCCGACATCCACCGCATCCCGGAGACGGCACAGGCCGTCGCCGACATCCCCGGGGTCGAAGAGGTGTACTCCTGCGCGGGCGACGTCGACCTGATCGCGAAGATCCGGGTGCGCGACCACGAGCAGATCGCGACGGTCGTCACCGGCGAGATCAACCGGCTCCCGGGCGTGCTCAAGAGCGCCACCCACATCGCCTTCCGCAGCTACTCCAGCTCCGACGTCGAGGGCGGATTCTCCATCGGCGAGAACTGACTCACCAGCACGTCAGGTGATGAGGGCCCTGCAGTCGTCAGGCGTGTGCCGCGAGCTGACCGCTGAGATCGGCCCACCGCTGCAGCAGGTCCGCGGCGGCACCGTTGTCGATCGCCTCCGCGGCGCGGCCCTTCGCCGCGCCCAGCGCGTCGGTCAGTTCCGCCGAGGTCATGGGTGCGTCTTGTTCGAAGGCGACGATGGCCCCGGCCGAATTCAGCAGCACCGCGTCGCGGACCGGACCGGTGGTCCCGGCCAGGAGCTCGCGCGCGATCGCGGCATTGACCGTCGCGTCACCGCCCTGCAGAGACGACAGTTCAACGCGCGCGATGCCCAGATCGGTGGGATCCACGCTGAGTTCGTTGACCTCCCCCGCGATGACCTGCCACACCGTCGACGTGGTGGTGGTCGTCAGTTCGTCGAGACCGTCGTCGCCGCGGACCACCAGCGCGGAGCCGCCGCGCTCGGCGAAGGCCCGGGCCAGGACCGGGGCCAGGTCGGCGAATGCGCAGCCGATCAGCCCGCGCGACGGTGTCGCGGGGTTGGTCAGCGGCCCCAGCACGTTGAATACGGTCGGGATGCCGATCTCCTTGCGCGGGGGGCCGGTGAACCGGAACGCGGGATGGAACACGGGCGCGAAGCAGAACCCGATCCCCAGTTCGTCGACACATCGGGCGACCGCCGCGGCGTCGAGGGAGATGTTCACGCCCAGCGCCTCGAGCACGTCGGCACCGCCGCTCTTCGACGACGCCGCCCGGTTGCCGTGCTTGACCACCGCGACCCCCGAGGCGGCGATGACGATCGACGTCATCGTCGAGATGTTCACCGTGTGCGACCGGTCACCGCCGGTGCCGACCACGTCGACCGCCGGCCGGCTGACGTCCACGAGCGTCGCGTGATCGAGCATCGCCCGCGACAATCCGAGGAGCTCCGCGGGCGCCGCCCCCTTCATCTTCACGCCGACGCCGAAGGCGGCGACCTGAGCGCCGGTCGCGCTGTCGGTCATGATCTCGTTCATCGCCCACGCGGCCTCGTCCGCGCTCAGGTCGAGGCGATCGACGATCTTGCCGAGGATCTGCGGCCAGCTGAAGTCGGACTGTGCGGTACTCACGAGGAGAAAGCCTAGTGTCTGCTCAGCCGGACGGACGCTGGAGGACGGCCCACTCGCGCACGAATCCGCCGTGCCGCGAGCCGAGGCTGGCCATGCGGGATCGTTCTTGCGACAGATGCATGGCGTCGAGCAATTGGACCCGCGCCAGGACCAGGACCACCAGTCCGTCCTCGCGCGCCGCCGGTCTCGGACCCCAGCGCTCGTCCTCGACCGACTCGTAGCCGTCGAGGGCGGCGACGGCCGCCGCCTCGGACCGCCGCTCGGGCGGCACCTCGACGTGATGGCGCAGGATGACCTCCTCGGCCGCCCGCCACGACGACGCGTCGAGGGCGACCGAACTCGCGATCGCATCGTCATCGGAACTCGCCACCACCTCCACCCGTTGGTCCAGTGTCAGCGGTCCCGCCTCGGCACGCGGGCGAAGGCGCGCACGGAGACGGGCCAAGCGGCTCTGCTCGACCACACGGCCGTTGAGATCGCGGGGGCCGGGTGAGGTCGAACTCGACATGAACACACGGTAGCGAGCCGGGCCCGCGCCAGGCGCCTCCAGGACACGCCGACGGCTGGCCGATACCGGCGCGGACCTGCACCGGGAGAATTACTCGGAGGCAATTTCCGACCCGGGTGGCCACCGCTTACTACGAACCGTCATACTTCACTTGTGACAAGCGCTGTAGGTACCTCAGGAACAGCCATCACCTCGCGCGTGCACTCGCTGAACCGGCCCAACATGGTCAGCGTCGGCACGATTGTGTGGCTGTCCAGTGAGCTCATGTTCTTCGCTGGCCTCTTCGCGATGTATTTCGTCGCCCGTGCCAACTCGGCGGTCGGCTGGCCGCCGCCGCCGACCGAGCTGAATCTCGCCCTCGCCATCCCGGTGACGACGGTGCTGATCCTCTCCTCGGTGACCTGCCAGATGGGCGTCTTCGCTGCCGAACGCGGTGACGTCTTCGGCCTCCGCCGCTGGTACGTCATCACCCTGGCAATGGGCACGTTCTTCGTCTGCGGTCAGGCGTACGAGTACTACCACCTGGTCGAGCACGGCACGACCCTCGCGTCAGACGCCTATGGCTCGGTCTTCTACATGACGACCGGCTTCCACGGCCTCCACGTCATCGGTGGTCTGATCGCGTTCGTCTACCTGCTCATCCGGACCAAGCTGTCGAAGTTCACGCCGGCGCAGGCAACCGCCGCAATCGTTGTCTCTTACTACTGGCACTTCGTCGACATCGTGTGGATCGGACTCTTCGTCACGATCTACTTCATCCGATGACATCGGCGACCTCGCTCTAGAACAACAGCCCGTCCCGCTTAGTAGAGAGTCACAGATGAGTTCATCTCCACCGCGTCCGTCGGATAGCGGCACCGAGGTCGGACCCGATGCCTCGGCCCGACGCTCCTCTGCACGCGACGCCGGCCGCCGCGCCAAGACACGACGCAAGCTCCGTCGGCGCGCCACCGGCACCATCGTGCTGCTGGCCGGTCTCGTCATGGCAGGCGTCCTCGCCTCGGTCCTGACCCCCGACCCCCAGGTCGCGGTCGCCGACGAGAGCAACGCCGCGATGATCGACGACGGTCAGAAGCTCTACGAGACCTCGTGCATCACCTGCCACGGCGCCAACCTCCAGGGTGTGCCCGATCGTGGTCCCGCGCTGCTCGGTGTCGGTGACGCCGCCGTCTACTTCCAGGTCTCGACCGGACGTATGCCCGCGGCTCGCGGCGAGGCGCAGGCCCAGCGCAAGCCCGCGAAGTTCACGACCGAGCAGATCGACCAGCTCGGCGCCTTCATCCAGGCCGAGGGCGGCGGACCGCAGGTCCCGCGCAACGCCGACGGCTCGGTCGCGCAGGAGTCCCTGCGCGGCGACAGCATCGGCCGGGGCAGCGAACTGTTCCGCCTGAACTGCGCGTCGTGCCACAACTTCACCGGGCGCGGCGGAGCGTTGTCCTCGGGCAAGTTCGCGCCGAACCTCGACGGGGTCAACGAGGCACAGATCTACACCGCGATGCTGACCGGTCCGCAGAACATGCCCAAGTTCTCGAACCGCCAGTTGGATCCGGAAGAGAAAAGGGACGTGATCGCCTACGTCAAGTACGCGACCGAGGCGAAGCCCAGCGGCGGACTCGGACTCGGCGGTTTCGGCCCGGTCAGTGAAGGCATGGTCATGTGGTTCGTCGGCGTCATCGCCATCGTCGCAGGCGCCATGTGGATGGGATCTCGAGCATGAGCGCGAACGACAAGGATGTCCCGTCGCGGGACGAACTCGACCAGATGAGCACCGACGAGCTCGTCAAACTCGGTACCAATCTCGACGGCGTCGAGATCATCCACCGGTCCGAGCGTTACACCGTGCCCGGTACCCGGGTCGAGAAGCGCGCCGAGCGTCAGGTGGCCATCTGGTTCACCATCGCCGGCGTCTCCGCCCTGGCCTGCCTCGGCATCTTCCTCTTCAACCACTGGGAGTTCGCGCTCCCCGATGACCCGAACTACTGGTGGTACACGTTCAACACGCCGCTCCTCGGTGTGACGTTCGGCCTCTCGGTGTTCGCCATCGGCGTCGCGATGATCCTCATCACCAAGAAGTTCATCCCGGCGGAGATCTCGGTCCAGGACCGTCACGACGGTGGATCGGCCGAGGTCGACAAGAAGACGATCGTCGGCCTGCTGCAGGACACCGGCACCACCTCGACCCTCGGTCGCCGCAAGATGATCATCGGCTCGGCCGGGTTCGGTCTCGGTGCGTTCGCGCTCACCGGACTCGTCGCCTTCCTCGGCGGTTTCATCAAGAACCCGTGGGCCGAGGGTGCCGACTCGCCGCTGTGGCACTCGGGATGGTCGCCGATCTACAACCCGCCGGAAGCTCCCAACGAGACCATCTACCTGCGGCGCGACACCGGCAATCCGTTCCAGGTCGCCCTGGTCCGGCCGGAAGATCTCGACGCAGGCGGTATGGAGACCGTGTTCCCCTGGCGTCGTTCGGACGGGTTCGGCGAGTCCGAGCACTCCCGCCACCTGCTGGAGGAGGGCCTGCACCAGGTCCGCAACCCCGTCATGCTCATCCGTCTGCGTCCGGAGGACGCGGCCCGTGCCGTCAAGCGCAAGGGTCAGGAGAGCTTCAACTACGGTGACTACTTCGCCTACACCAAGGTGTGCAGCCACCTCGGCTGCCCCGCCTCGCTCTACGAGCAGCGGAGCAACCGCATCCTGTGTCCCTGCCATCAGTCGCAGTTCGACGCACTCGAGTACGCCAAGCCCATCTTCGGACCGGCCGCCCGTGCCCTGGCACAGCTGCCGATCACGGTGAACAATGAGGGTTACCTCGTTGCCGCTGGCGACTTCATCGAGCCCGTAGGACCGGCATTCTGGGAGCGTAAGTCATGAGCATCGCCGAACGCCTCGGCACTCAAGCCGAAGAAGTCGACTCGCGGTATCACCTGGCCGCGGGTATGCGTCGCCAGATCAACAAGGTCTTCCCCACCCACTGGTCGTTCATGCTGGGTGAGATCGCGCTGTACAGCTTCATCATCCTGCTGGTCTCCGGTGTCTACCTGTCGCTGTTCTTCGATCCGTCGATGACGCGCGTGGTCTACGACGGCGCCTACCAGCCGCTCAACGGCGTGATGATGACCAAGGCGTACGAGACCACGCTGAACATCTCGTTCGAGGTGCGCGGTGGCCTGTTCGTCCGTCAGATCCACCACTGGGCCGCACTGCTGTTCGCGGCGTCGATCATCGTGCACATGCTGCGCATCTTCTTCACCGGTGCGTTCCGCCGTCCGCGCGAGGCCAACTGGATCATCGGCTGCCTCCTGCTGATCCTGGCGATGTTCGAGGGCTTCTTCGGCTACTCGCTCCCCGACGACCTGCTCTCGGGCACCGGCGTCCGCGCCGCGATGAGTGGCATCGTCCTCGGTATCCCGGTGGTCGGCACCTGGATTCACTGGGCGCTGTTCGGCGGCGACTTCCCCGGCGTGATCATCATCCCGCGCCTCTACGTGCTGCACATCCTGCTCTTCCCGGGCATCATCCTGGCGCTGATCGGTGCGCACCTCGCGCTCGTCTGGTACCAGAAGCACACGCAGTTCCCCGGTCCCGGCCGCACCGAGAAGAACGTCGTCGGTGTCCGCATCATGCCGGTGTTCGCGGCCAAGGCCGGCGCGATGTTCGCCTTCGTCACCGGCGTGCTCGCGATCATGTCGGGCATCTTCCAGATCAACCCGGTCTGGAACATCGGTCCGTACAACCCGGCACAGGTCTCCGCGGGTTCGCAGCCCGACATCTACATGATGTGGACCGACGGCCTGATACGTCTGTTCCCGGCGTGGGAGCTCTACCTGGGCAATTACACGGTGCCGATGTCGAACTGGGTCGTGCTGATCATGACGATCATCTTCGGCCTGATGTTCGCCTACCCGTGGATCGAGAAGAAGCTCACCGGCGACGATGCGCACCACAACCTGCTGCAGCGTCCTCGTGACGCACCGGTGCGGACTGCGATCGGCGCCATGGCGGTCTCGTTCTACATCCTGCTGACGATCGCGTGTATGAACGACATCATCGCGTTCAAGTTCCACATCTCGCTCAACGCGACGACCTGGATCGGACGCATCGGCCTGATCATCCTGCCGCCGCTGGTGTACTTCATCACCTACCGTTGGGCGCTCTCGTTGCAGCGCAGCGACCGCGAGGTCCTGGCACACGGCATCGAGACCGGCATCATCAAGCGTCTCCCGCAGGGTGAGTACATCGAGGTCCACCAGCCGCTCGGCCCGGTCGACAGCCACGGCCACCCGATCCCGCTCCCCTACGAGGGTGCGGCGCTGCCGAAGCGGATGAACAAGCTCGGTTCCGCGGGCGCGCCGGGTACCGGTTCGATCCTCACGGCCGATCCGCTGGAGGAGCAGCTGCGCAACGTCGAACTCGAGCACGAGATCGAGGCAGGCGAACGCAAGGCTCTCCGCGAGCTACAGGCCAAGGGCGGCAACCCCTTCGGCGAGTAGCCACGCGAGAAGTCCCACCGCACGACCCACCGCGGGCCGTCGAGCACCATCGGGTGCACGACGGCCCGCGGTGCGTTTCCGGGTCGAACCACTCCCCTCCCCCGCGTCAGGGCCCGGCACCGTTCGCCGGTGTGGCACGGTGGACCCCATGCACCGACCGCCCCGAAGTTCCGGTCTGTCCCAGATCACCCGTGGGATGGGCACTCTCGACGCCGAGATCTACGATTCGATCGCCCGCTCACCGAGCCCGCTTCTCGACGTGACGATGCCGGCGCTCACCCGGGCGGCCGACCACTCCAAGCTGTGGATGGCCATCGCGGCCGGGCTCGCCGTGTCCGGACGTCCGTCGCTGCAGCGCGGTGCCGCGCGCGGCATCGTCTCGCTCGCCGTGACGAGCCTGGTGACCAACCAGGGCGCCAAACGTGTGCGTCGCCGCTCGCGTCCGGCCCACGGGCTCATCCCGGTGCCACGACGCGGCCGCCGGCGCCCGACGTCGAATTCCCTGCCCTCGGGTCACTCGGCCAGCGCTGCGGCGTTCGCCGTCGGTGTTGCCGTCGAGAACCCGCCGGCGGGTCTCCTGCTGTCCGCACTGGCCGGGCTGGTCGGCTTGTCCCGGGTGGCCACCGGCGCCCACTACCCCGGTGATGTGGTCGCCGGGCTCGGCATCGGCGCCGCGATCGCGACCATCGGTGCGCGCGTCGTACCGCCCATCACCGAACCGTCGCTGTCCCTGGCCGCCCCGTCGGTCGTCGACGCGGACCGCAACCCGGACGGCGTGGGTCTGGTCGTCGTCGTGAATCCGGGTTCCGCGGATGGCCGTGGGCGTCGGGTCCTCGAGGAGATCCGCCGCCGACTGCCGGCCGCCGAGATCATCGAGCTCGACGAGACCGACGACATGGCGGCCGTGTTCGCCGACGTCGCGACGCGCGCCACGATCCTCGGGGTGGCGGGTGGCGACGGTACCGTGGCGTGCGCCGCCGGGCCGGCACTCGCCGCCGACATCCCGCTCGCGGTGTTCCCCGCGGGCACCTTCAACCACTTCGCCCGCGACATCGGTTGCGGCACGGTGGAGGCCACCATCGAGGCGGTCCGTTCGGGGTCGGCGTCACGTGTCGATGCGGTGTGGCTCAACGATTCCCGACTGATCCTGAACACGGCGAGCATCGGCGCGCACCCCGACTTCGTCCGGGTCCGCCGGCGCCTACAGCGTCGGATCAGCCGTCCTCTCGCGACCGCGGCCGCCGTACTCCATGTCCTCCGCAAGGATCCGCACGTACGCATCGAGGTGGAGGGACGGGTGCTCGACGCGTCCCTGTTCCTCGTCGGCAACTCCATCTACCAGCCGACCGGATTCCTGCCGACCCGTCGTGTCCGACTCGACGACGGTCTCCTCGACGTGCGCATCCTCGAGACCGGTCACCGCTGGGCGACCCTACGGCTGCTCGGCTCACTCGCCGTCGGACGCCTCGAACGTTCTCACCTCTACCACGAGATGCAGGTGCCCGAGTTCCGGTTCACCGCGGTCGACGGTCCCGTCGCCGTGTCGCATGACGGCGAGGTCGAGGATTCGTACTCCCACGCCGACTTCCGGGTCGACTACCGCGCCCTCAAGGTGTTCCGGCCCGTCGCCCCCAGGCGGCCCTGAGCTCCGATCCGGGTGGCCCGCCCGAGCGTTGCGGGCGGGCCACACCGGCGACACGAGAGCGCCCCACCGGAATCCGGTGGGGCGCTTCGTATGTGTTCGTCGACCGCGTATACCGCGGCGGCTCAGTGCTTCTCGGGACCGACGTGGTACTCGAAGACGAGTCCGGCAGCCGTACCCATGATGACCACCGCCGCGAAGATCGACAGCCAGAAGTTGCCGGTGGCGAAGCCGACCGCGAAGGTCGAGGCGCCGAGCGCGATCAGGATGGGCCACCACGAGTGCGGGCTGAAGAAGCCCAGCTCGCCGGCGCCGTCCTCGATCTCGGCGTCTTCGTAGTCCTCCGGGCGGATCTCGACGCGTCGGGCGACGAAGCGGAAGAAGGTGCCCGCGATGAGCGTCAGGCCGGCCGCGAAGAACAGGCCGACGACGCCGACCCACTCGATGCCCTTGCTTGTGAAAGCGGTGAACAGGGTGTACGCGACGCCCGTCAGAAAGAAGAAGGCGGTCAGCATCTCGAAGAGGCGTGCCTCGATCTTCATCGTCAGCTCACTTTCTTGGTGCAGTTGGCGAGGGTCGGGTTGTCCGGGTCACCGGTTGCGCCGACGGTTCCGTCGGTGGCCCGGCGGGTGTCGAACGGCACCGTGGTGACCGATTCCGGGGCCTGGCAGATCGCCGCGAGAGCCTCGGCGTTGGTGGCACCGGGATTTGCCTCACGGAAGCGGATGTAGCTGTCGAAGTCCTCGGGGGCGACCGCGCGGACCTCGAAGTTCATCATCGAGTGGTACGTGCCGCACATCTCGGCGCAGCGGCCGACGAAGGCGCCGGTCCGGTCGATCGACTTGATCTGGAAGACCGGGTCGGTCGCGTTCTGCTCCGGGAACGGGAAGACGTCGCGCTTGAACAGGAACTCCGGCACCCAGAACGAGTGGATGACGTCGGCCGAGGCGATGTTGAACTCGATGCGCTTACCGGTCGGCAGGACCAGCACCGGGATCTCCGACGACGAGCCGACCGTCTCGATCTTGTCGAACTTCAGGTAATCGCGGATGTCGTCGTCACGGCCACCGGCGGGACCCGGGAGCTCGCCGTGCTCGCCACCCTCGTCGCTGCCGGCGTGTTCGGTCTCGGCGCCACTACCGGTCTGGGCCTGGACCTCGAACGGGTTGCCGTTCTGCTCGAAACCGTTGTAGGTCGTGCCGTCGGAGAACTCGACCTGGTTGTAGCCGAACTTCCAGTTCCACTGGAACGCGGTCACATCGACGACGACCTTCGAGTCGTCGTTCTTGCTCTCGACGTTGTTCTGCACGATGACCGTGAAGTAGAAGAGCACCGCGATGATGACGAACGGGATCGCCGTGTAGGTGAGCTCGAGCGGCACGTTGTATGCGGTCTGGCGCGGGAACACGCCCTTCTTCGCGTCGTTCGCACGGTGGAAGGTGATCGTCCAGAAGATCAGCGCCCACACCAGGATGCCCATGACGAGCGCTGCGATGACCGACCAGGTCCACAGATCGACCATCTCTTTGCCGTCGGGCGTGACGCCCTCGGGCCAACCGAAACGCATCGCCTCACTGGCGTCGCAACCCGACATCAGCAGTGCGCCGAGGCCGAGAGTGGCGACGAATGCCAGTCGCTTCATCGTCCGCGACGCTGATGAGACACGCCTCGCTCGGGGCCGTCCACCGTGTGCCAATTTCACGCCTTCCTGCTCGCTCACCGGCGCCCTCGCGCCGAGGTGAGTGCATGCCACATGACCTGCACGGGGCAAGGTCTTGCCGTGGACACACAGCAATTCTTGCACCTAGTACTACGCAGCGTAGACCAACCCGCGGAAGCTGTCGGAATCGGGGCGCGATCCGGTCGTGTCCCCGTCGTTTCCGCCTCGTACCGATGTCGGCGACCGGTGGCGACGTCCCCGCCGCGCGGCACCCGACCCCGCCGTGTCGGAACACGACCGGCCGCTTCAGGCATACTCGGACGCGGTCCGACGCCGCGTCGGAACCTGCGCCTGGACTGGCTACCGAATGGAGAGAACGAGACGTGTGTGGTCTGCTCGGCCTGCTGACATCCGACGGAACGGCCGCCGAGGTCGTCGATCCGGTGGCGGTGGCCTCGCACTGCATGCGGCATCGCGGACCCGACGAACCCGGCACCTGGCACGACGACGACATCGTGTTCGGCTTCAACCGGCTCTCGATCATCGACATCGAGCACTCGCATCAGCCCCTGCGCTGGGGTCCGCCGGAGAATCCCGATCGGTATGCGCTGGTGTTCAACGGGGAGATCTACAACTACCTCGAGATCCGGGCCGAGCTCGCCCGGGACGAGGGCGCGCTGTTCCGCACCGAGGGCGACAGCGAGGCGATCGTCGCGGCCTTCCATCACTGGGGACCCGACGCGGTCCGGCGACTGCGCGGCATGTTCGCGTTCGCGATCTGGGACACCGAGAACCGCTCGCTCTTCCTCGCCCGTGACCCGTTCGGCATCAAGCCTCTGTTCGTGGCATCGGGCCCCGGCGGGCTTGTCTTCGGCAGCGAGAAGAAGAGTCTGCTCGAACTGATCGAACGCATCGGGTTGTCGACGGAACTCGATCCCCGCGCGATCGAGCACTACACGGTGCTGCAGTACGTCCCGGAACCCGAGACGATCCACGCCTCGATCCGGCGACTGGAGTCGGGCTGCCATGCCACCGCGACACCGGGCAGTCCCCTGTCGATCCGGCGCTATTTCACTCCCCAGTTCGGCGTCCGCCCGGTCACCGACGCCACCCGGCAGAAGCGCTACGACGAGATCGCCGACGTACTCGCCGACTCGGTCGCCAAGCACATGCGGGCAGATGTGACGGTCGGGTCGTTCCTGTCCGGCGGTATCGACTCGACGGCGATCGCCGCGCTGGCGATCCGGCACAACCCGGACCTCATCACCTTCACCACCGGCTTCGAGCGCGAGGGTTATTCGGAGGTCGACGTCGCCGCCGAGTCGGCGGCGGCGATCGGCGCTCGCCACGTGGTGAAGGTCGTCGGACCGTCGGAGTTCATCGAGGCGATCCCCTCGATCGTCTGGTACCTCGACGACCCGGTCGCCGACCCCGCGCTCGTCCCGCTGTACTTCGTGGCAGCCGAGGCACGTAAGCACGTCAAGGTCGTGCTCTCCGGCGAGGGCGCCGACGAATTGTTCGGCGGATACACGATCTACAAGGAGCCGTTGTCCCTGGCCGCCTTCGATCGGCTGCCGCGGCCGCTGCGTCGCGCGGCGGGGAAGATCTCCGACCGGATCCCGGAGGGAACGCGCGGCAAGAGCCTGCTGCACCGCGGTTCGCTCACACTCGAGGAGCGCTATTACGGCAACGCCCGCAGCTTCGACGACGCGCGACTACGCGCGGTCCTGCGCGACTACCGCCCCGAATGGACCCACACCGACGTCACCGCCCCGATCTACGCGATGAGCGAGGGGTGGGATCCGGTGGCCCGGATGCAGCATCTGGATCTGTTCACCTGGCTGCGCGGCGACATCCTCGTCAAGGCGGACAAGATCACGATGGCCAACTCCCTCGAGTTGCGGGTGCCGTTCCTCGACCCGGAGGTGTTCGCGATCGCCGAGGGCCTGCCCCATGACGAGAAGATCGCCCACGGCACAACGAAATACGCGCTGCGCAAGGCACTGGAGCAGATCGTCCCGGCGCACGTCCTGCACCGCAAGAAGCTCGGCTTCCCGGTTCCGATCCGGCATTGGCTTGCCGGCACCGAGATGTACGACTGGGCGCACGAGACCATCACGCACTCCCAGACCGATCACATCTTCGCCAAGGACGCGGTGGTCGCGATGCTCGACGAGCATCGAGAAGGCGTGGTGGACAACAGCCGCCGGCTCTGGACGGTCCTGATGTTCATGGTCTGGCACGGCATCTTCGTCGAGGGCACGATCGTCCCGGAGATCATCGACCACACCTATCCGGTGCGGGTCTAGTCCGAGAGTCGTTCTCCGGCAACACAACCCGCCCCGGAAATCGCCGGCCACAGCGCAGCCGACCACGATACGTCACCGACTTCGCCACGCAGGGCCCATTTCCGGGGCGGCTTCGACGGTCGTGCACTCAGTTCGCGAGCTTCAGACCGATGACCCCGCCGACGATCATCAGCAGGAAGAACACCCGCAACACCGACACCGGCTGCCCACCGGTGAGCATGGCGTAGACCACGGTGAGTGAAGCCCCGATGCCCACCCACACGGCGTAGGCGGTGCCCACGGGCAAGTCGCGCATCGCATAGGCCAGTCCGGCCATGCTGATGGCGAGCGCGACGAGGAACAAGCCCGTCGGCCCCGGTTTCGTGAAGCCCTCCGACCGACCCAACGCGGTGGCCCACACCGCTTCGAACACACCCGACACGACGAGAACGAGCCATGACATGACGACCTCCCACGGGCCGTCTTGTCGCACACCGGGTACAGCACCCCTCGTCCGGGAGTCCTCGATCGGGACTCCGTTCCAACGTCTCACGCCGGGGCGGGGGTGGCAACGTCAGACGCGTCACCACCCCGGGCAGACCGGACTTCAGCCGGTGAACGCCGCCTTGATCGCCGCGGCGGCCTCGGCGCCGTACGCGCCTTCGATCCGGGCGAGAGCCGAGTCCGAGTCCCAGGCCCAGTCCTGTGTCGAGACGGTCTCGAGCACGAGCACCGCGACCATCGACCCGACCTGCGCGGCGCGCTCGAAACCGAGTCCCTTGGACAGCGCGGACAGGAACCCGGCCCGGAATCCGTCGCCGACGCCGGTCGGGTCGACCTTCGCGGTCTCCGGCACGACGGACACATGGATGCGGGTGCCGTCGCGGTCGACGATCTCCACGCCGTCCTTGCCGAGCGTCGTGACCCGGACCCCGACCATCTCGGCGACCTGCGCCTCGGACAACCCGGCCTTCTGACGGAGGAGACCCCACTCGTATTCGTTGGTGAACAGGTAGGCGGCGCCGTCGATGAGGGTGCGCGTCTGCTCGCCGTCGAGGCGGGCCAGCTGCTGCGACGGGTCCGCGGCGAACGGGATACCCGCTGTTCGGCACTCCTCGGTGTGGCGGATCATCCCGGCCGGGTCGTCGGCACCGATGAGGACGAGGTCGGGCGTGCCGACCTCGGCGATCACCTCGGCGAGGGCGATGTCGCGGCTCTCGCTCATCGCACCGGCGTAGAAGGTGGCCAGCTGGGCCATCGTCTCGTCGGTCGTGCACATGAACCGCGCGGTGTGATGGGACTCCGACACGCGGACACCGCGGCAGTCGACTCCGTTGGACTCGAGCCACTGGCGATACTCGGTGAAGTCGGACCCGACGGCCCCGACCAGGACCGGGGCGCCGCCGAGCTGACCCATCGCGTAGCAGATGTTGCCGCCGACCCCACCGCGCCGGACGACGAGGTCCTCCACGAGGAAGCTGAGGGAGATGTGTTCGAGGTGGTCGCCGAGTAGCTGCTCGGAGAACTTGCCCGGGAACTTCATCAGATGATCGGTTGCGATGGAGCCGCACACAACGATTGCCACTGGAGATCTCAGCCCTTCATGTGGTTGCCCGACAGATAGTGCCCAGCAGGTGGTGACCGCCAGGTGATGACCCGAATGGGTGATGACCCGGGTAGGTGATGACACAGACAGGTGTCCACGCTACTCACCCCACGACATACGACACCGGCCGCACCCCCATGGGATGCGGCCGGTGCCGGAAAGCGTCTGACGTGTGCCGACGTGTCAGTTGAACGAGTCGCCGCAGGCACAGCTGCCGGTGGCGTTCGGGTTGTCGATGGTGAAACCCTGCTTCTCGATGGTGTCGACGAAGTCGATGGTCGCGCCCTGCACGTAGGGCGCGCTCATCCGGTCGACAGCCAGTGTGACGCCACCGAAGTCGGTGGTGATGTCACCGTCGAGGGTGCGATCGTCGAAGAAGAGCTGGTACCGCAGGCCCGCGCAACCACCCGGCTGGACGGCGATACGCAGCGCGAGGTCGTCGCGGCCCTCTTGGTCGAGCAGCGCCTTGGCCTTGGACGCGGCAGCGTCGCTGAGGACGACGCCGGTGCTCGTGGCTGTGCTCGTTTCGTTCTGCACGGTCATGGATGCTCCTGTAAGTGGTGTGGTCCCGGTGCAATGTGGCCCGATGCCGTCGTGATGGGTTGCGCCCCGCACGGCCGTTCGGGATTCACCCCGCTCGCCGGGAGGTCGACCGGTTGTGCCCGTGCGTACAACCGTACTCCTCCCCGTGGTATTCCCGTCCAGTCGGACGGGCGTTTCCCCGAGGTCCGGCCGGGTTCTCGGCTCGACACATCGGCGCGATCAGCGGTGCGCGTCATCGAGATCGGACGCCACCGTTTCGGCGAGCGCGACGAGCTGGTTCTCCGCATCGGCCATCGCGACCTCGACCGAGCCCGCGACGTCGACGATCGCGTGCGCCGCCGCCACACCGGCCTCGGCGATCTCGTCGGGGCTCAGGGCGACCTGTCCCGCGAGGACGATCGTCGCCGCTCCGGCACCGTGAGCGCCGAGCGACGAGGCAGCGGAGTGCAGTGCGGAGACGACCTTGCCGCGGAGCGTCTGCGCATCGAACCTGCCCTCCCCGGTGACGACGACGTCGGCCGCGGCGACCTCGGCAGCCAGGCCGGTCGCGTCGGCGACGACGGTGGCGCCGGAGACGCGGACGCCTCCGAGCGCGAGGAGCGCCGCACCCAGACCACCTGCGGCACCGGCACCCGGCTCGTCGGCGATGTCCCGACCTGCGAGGTCACCGAGGACGCGCGAGAAGTCGTCGAGCCGCCTGGCGAGCAGGGCGACGGTGTTCGGGTCGGCGCCCTTCTGCGGACCGAACACCGCCGCCGCGCCCAGCGGGCCCAGGAGCGGGTTCTCCACATCGGATGCCGCGATCAGCTCCACGCCGCGAAGTCGCCGCCGGGCGTGATCGCCGCCGCCCAGGGCCTCCAGCAGGCCGGCACCGCCGTCGGTCGTCGCACTGCCGCCGAGTCCGATCACGATCCGGTCCACCCCGCGCGCCAGTGCCGCCGCGACGAGCTCACCGACACCTCGGGTGTCGGCCGCCACCGCCGTGCGCGGCGTCGGCGTACCGCCCAGCTGATGTAGACCGCACGCCTGCGCGCACTCGATGTAGGCGGTCGACGGTTCGTCGAGAAGCCACCGGGCACGCACGCCCGCGCCGAGCGGGCCGGACACCGATTCGGTGATCACGGTCCCGAATCGCGACGCCAGGACGTCGACGAAGCCCGGTCCGCCGTCGGACTGCGGGGCCACGACGAGTTCGTCATCCGGCCGCGCGGCAGTCCACCCGCGCGCGATCGCGTGCGCGGCGACCACCGCGGACATGGTGTCGCCGAACGAGTCCGGCGCGATCAGGATGCGCACCGGAACCCCGTCGCCGGTCCCGTGGGTGCCGCACCGCGCGTCGCGTCGTTCCCGGTCATGAGCACGGAGTATAGGGAGCGGACCCGATCCCGGCAGTGCGACTCCGGACGCCGCGTCCGCGGTGGGCACGCCCCTCGGGGCGTCATCAGGCGGCGACCACCGAAAAGCGACGACCGCGCGTTTGTCTCGCAACACCGATCACCTAGGCTCTACAGGCGTGAAGCTGCCATGGAAGAAGGACGACACCCAGGCGGATTCCGGCGACAGCTCGGTCTCCACCTACACCGCCGACGACGAGTCCGGCACCGACGTCGCGCCCTCCGCCAAGGGCAGCAAGTACACCCCGGGCAAGGGGCGCCCGACGCCGTCTCGCCGCCAGGCCGAGAACCGGCGGCGCGGTCCCGTCGCGCCACCCCCGACGAACCGTTCCGAGGCACGCGCCCGCAAGAAGGAGCTCAAGTCCACGCTCTCCAAGGAGGAGAAGCGGGCACTCTCCACCGAGCGACGCGAGAAGCGGCTCCAGCAGCGGGAACGGATGATGGCCGGCGACGAGGCCTATCTGATGCCGCGCGACAAGGGCCCCGCACGGCGCTACACCCGCGACATCGTCGACGCCCGGCGCAATTTCGCCGGGCTGTTCATGCCGTTCGCCATCCTGCTGATCGTCCTGATGTTCCTGGTCCCACAGGCCGCCGCGCTGACGAACCTCATCCTTGTCGCGTTCGTCGTACTGATGGCCGTCGACGGTGTGATCCTCGGCCGCATGGTCAACCGCCGCGTCGCCGAACGTTTCCCGGAGTCCGGCGACGGGGGCTTCAAGCTCGGCTGGTACGCGTTCACCCGCGCGATGCAGCTGCGCAAGATGCGCGCCCCCAAGCCGATGGTCTCGCCGGGCGACGAAGTCTGATCGATGACCGATCGCGCAGTGCGCACCCTTGTCCTCGGAGGCGTGCGCTCGGGTAAGTCCGCGCACGGCGAGTCCCTGCTCGGCGAGCACCGGCAGATCCGATACCTGGCCACCGGCCCGCTCACGTCCTCCGACGGCGACTGGATGGACCGCGTGCGGATCCACCGCGAACGCCGCGACGCGCGGTACACGACGATCGAGACGACCGACCTCGGGCACGCCCTGCGCTCCGCACCGGACATCCCGGCCCTCGTCGACGATCTGGGCAACTGGCTCACCGCGCAGATCGACGCCGTCCACGGCTGGACCTCGGGGTCGGAGATCGACCTCGACGGCCCGATCGACGACCTCTGCGACGCGTTGGGCGCCATGACCGCCGATGTGGTGCTCATCAGCCCGGAAGCCGGGCTCTCGCTCGTACCTCCCACCCCCGCCGGACGGGTCTTCCAGGACCTGCTCGGAACCCTCAACGCCCGGGTGGCGCAGGTGTGCGAGCGTGTCGACCTCGTCGTCGCCGGGCGGGTCCTCAACCTTCCCGCCACGCCGGGATCGCCGATCACCCGGACGACGACCGGCAGTGCGGATTCGGCGTCGGACACCCCGCCGCCCTCGGCGCCGGCCTCCGATCACGACGAGCCTGCTCCGGGGACGTCGGTCGCCACCGCGACCCCCACGGCCGACTCCTCCGCGCCCGACTCCTCCGCGCCCGACTCCTCCGCGCCCGACTCCTCCGCGCCCGAACCGATTGCGGGCGTGGGATTCTCCACGGGCCCTCGGCCCGACCCCACCGACGCCGAGGTGTTCGCGCCGATCACGCCGCCCGACGAGGCGATCGCCCAGGACGCCCGCAAGCGGCAGGCGACCCTCACCAAGCCACCGGGGTCGCTGGGCCGCGTCGAGGAGATCGGCGTCTGGATCGCCGCCTGCCAGGGCCAGTGCCCGCCCGCACCTCTCACCTCCCCCACCGTCGTCGTCTTCGCCGGCGACCACGGCGTCGCCCGCGGTGGGGTCTCGGCGTTCCCGCCCGAGGTGACCGCGCAGATGGTCGCCAACATCTCCGCGGGCGGCGCGGCGGTGAACGTCATGGCGGGCCGCGTCGGCGCGACGGTGAAGGTCGTCGACATGTCCGTCGACGCCGACACCGCTCCGGAGCTGTCGCGGTACAAGGTCCGGCGCAGCAGCGACGATCTGCGCACCACCGACGCGATCACTCTCGCCGAGGCGCGCGAGGCGCTCGCCGCCGGCCGCGCCATCGCCGACGACCTCGTCGACTCGGGCACCGATCTGCTGATCGCCGGCGAGATGGGTATCGGCAACACCACCCCGGCCACCGTCCTCATCGGCGCGCTGACCCGGCGCGAACCGGTCGAGATCGTCGGCCGGGGAACCGGCGTCGACGACGCCGGGTGGATGCGCAAGACCGCCGCGATCCGCGACGGTATGCGCCGCGCGCGCAAGGTGATCCACGACCCGCTCGCGTTGCTCGCCGCCGTCGGCGGGGCCGACCTGGCCGCCACCGTCGGTTTCCTCGCCCAGGCGGCCCTGCGCCGGACGCCGGTCATCCTCGACGGCGTGGTGATCACCGCCGCGGCGATGGTCGCCAACGAGCTCGCGCCGGGGGCGATGCGCTGGTGGATCGCCGGTCACCGGTCGGTCGAACCCGCCCATCAGATCGCCCTCGAGCACCTCGACCTGGTTCCGGTTCTCGATCTCTCGATGCGGCTCGGCGAGGGCAGCGGAGCCGTCCTGGCCCTGCCGATCGTGCAGTCGGCCGCCGATCTGCTCGTGTCCATGGCCACCTTCGACGAGGCCGGGGTGACCGACAACAGCACCCCCGATGGGGACTCCGCAGACGGGACCATCGCCGCCGACGCCGAGACATCCTGACGCCGAACGGATTCGCCGTGATTCCGCCGACCCGGGCGCTCCGTACCGCGTTCAGTTGGACGACGATCGCGCCCGTCGGAGGTCACGAGGCGTCGGCCGCGCCGGATCGATCGCTGGGGGCGGCGGTGATGGCGTCGGTCCCGGTGGTGGGCGTGGTGCTGGGTGCCGGATCGGCGATCGCGGCCCTCGGACTCTCGCACACCGGACTCCCGACGCTGCTGATCGGTGTTCTCGTCGTCGTCCTGCTCGCCACGCTGACCCGTGGCATGCATCTCGACGGGCTCGCCGACACCGCCGACGGACTCGGGTGTTACGGCCCGCCCGAACGTGTCACCGAGGTGATGCGCAGCGGCACCGTCGGACCGTTCGGCGTGGCGACGCTGGTCTTGGTCCTGGCGGTGCAGTCGACCGGATTCGCCGCACTGGCCGATGAGTCCCGATGGTACGACCTCGCGTTCGCCATCGCGCTCGGCCGGCTCGGCGCGGTCATCGGCACCCGGCGGTCACTGGATCCGGCCCACCGCAACGGCTTCGGCGCGCTCGTCGCGGGCACCCAGCACACCTCCATCGCCGCCTGGCTGCTTGTCGCGCTCATTGCGACCGTCCCACTCGGATTGTCTGCCAACGGATTCGACGGCGGCCACCTCGAGGTGGCCGCCGTCGTCCAGGGATTCGCGGTCGTGCTCGGCGTCGCGGCCGTGGCCTGGTGGTTCACCCGGCACTGCGCGCGGCGGATGGGCGGGATGACCGGCGACGTGCTGGGCGCGACCATCGAACTCGGGGTCGCACTCGCCGTCGTCGGCCTGTTGCTCTGACCGCGGCGCCGGTCAGCGGCGGTAGAGCTCGGTCATCCAGCCGTGGGTGTCGGCGAACGTCCCGCGCTGGATGCCGGTGAGGGTGTCTCGCAACGCCTGGGTCACCTCGCCGGTCTCACCGTTGTTGATGGTGTAGTCCTCGCCCTCACCCTTGACCCGGCCGACCGGGGTGATGACGGCGGCGGTGCCGCAGGCGAACACCTCGGTGATGTCGCCCGACGCCACGCCCTTGCGCAGCTCCTCGGTGGTGATCTTGCGTTCCTCGACCTCGAAGCCGGCGTCGGTGGCCAGCGTCAGCAACGACGAACGGGTGATCCCCGGCAGCAGCGACCCGGACAGTTCGGGGGTCACCAGGCGGGCGTCGGCACCGGAGCCGAACACGAAGAACAGGTTCATGCCGCCCATCTCCTCGATGAAGCGGCGCTCGATCGCGTCGAGCCACACGACCTGGTCGCACCCCTGCTCGGTAGCCTGCCGTTGCGCGAGGAACGCGGCGGCATAGTTGCCACCGCACTTGGCGAATCCGGTACCGCCCGGTGCTGCGCGAACGTATTCGGTGGAGAGCCACACGCTCACCGGCTTGATGCCGCCGGCGAAGTAGGCGCCGGCCGGCGACGCGATGACCGAGTAGATGTACTTCGTGGACGGGGCGTTCACGCCGAGACTCGCCTGCGAGGCGAACATGAACGGACGGAGATAGAGCGACTCCTCGCCGCCGGCGGCGGGCACCCACTCGTTGTCCGCATCCAGCAGTGCCTTGAGAGAGGCGATGAAATCCTCGACCGGCAGTGCCGGCATGGCGAGTCGTTCGGCACTGCGCTGCAGCCGGGCCGCGTTGGCCTCGGGCCGGAACGCGGCGATCGAACCGTCGGGCTGGCGATAGGCCTTCAGCCCCTCGAACACCTCTTGGCCGTAGTGCAGAACCGTGGCCGCCGGGTCCAGCGCGATCGGACCGTACGGCTTCACCGTGGCGCTGTGCCAACCCACCTCGGCGTCGTAGTCGATCATCACCATGTTGTCGGTGAAATGGCGCCCGAATCCCGGGGCGGACAGGATCTCCGCGCGCCGGCCCTCAGACACCGGATGCGGGTGCTCGGTACGGTTGAACTCCAAGGTCATGGCGCCATCGTACCGCCGGGTCCAAAAGCATTTCCGCGCCCGGTGGGGTCACCCCCGGGCCCCGGTGCGGCCCCATGCGAGTGCTCGCAGGTCACACGTGCGACGGCACGAACGGCGGGATCACGACCTCACACGTCAGGTCGCGGCCGCGGACGTCGACGACGACCTCGTCACCTTTGCGCACCCCCGACGCCGTGTCCAGCAGGGCGAGTGCGATGCCCTGTTTGAGCGTGGGCGAGAACGTGCCCGACGTACAGGTCCCGATCTCCGCTCCGCCCGCTGCGTCGCCTGCCTGCCGAACCGCGCAGCCGGCCCGCGGGACTCCGCGTCCGGTCGCCCGCAACCCGTACAGGCGACGCGCAGGCCCGGCCTCCTTCTCGGCCAGCAGGGCGTCGCGCCCGAAGAACGACGGCTTGTCCCAACCGACCGCCCAGCTCGACCGCGCCTGCACCGGCGAGATGTCCGGGCCGAGTTCGTGTCCGTGCAGCGCATAGCCCATCTCGGTGCGCAGGGTGTCCCGCGCCCCCAGGCCGGCGGGCAGCCCGCCGGCCGCGGTGATCGCCTCGAGCAGGACGTCGAACACCGCACCGGCGTCGTCCCAGCGCGGCACGATCTCGTAACCCCGTTCGCCGGTGTATCCGGTCCGGCAGACCCGCACGCGAGCCGTCCCGCCCGCCGTCGGGAGCTCGGCGTCGGCGAAGGCCATGTACTCCATGTCGGCGGGGAGTCCGAGTCCGGTCAGGATGTCGGGAGACCTCGGCCCCTGCACCGCCAGGACGGCCAGGTCACGATGCTGGTCGATGATCGAGATGCCCTCCGGCGCAACCGCTTGCAGTCGGGCCACGACGTCCGCGGTGTTCGCCGCGTTGGGCACCAGGAAGACCTCGTCGTCACCGACGAGATAGGCGATCAGGTCATCGACGACACCGCCGGACTCATTGCAGCACAACGTGTACTGCGCCTTGCCGGGCACGATCTTGCCGAGGTCGTTGGTGAGCGTCGAGTTGACGAACGCCGCCGCGCCCGCCCCGGACACCAGCGCCTTGCCGAGGTGACTGACGTCGAAGATGCCCACGTTGTCCCGCACCGCGGCGTGCTCGGCCACCGTGCCCGAGTACGACACCGGCATGTTCCATCCGCCGAACTCGGCGAAGGTGGCCCCCAGTGCGGCGTGACGGTCGGCGATCGGCCCGGCGAGGAGTTCACTCATGCCGTCCACGCTATCGGGCGACCCGCGCCGCCGGGCGCACCCGTGGCGGCACGCCCGGCGGGATCGGCGTTCGCGGCAGCCCGCCGCGGCGCCGCTGTGGCAGAGTTGAGCGGGTGAGCAAGAACGACACCGTCGACCGCGCACGCGGCCCCGAACTCGAACTGTCCACCTCGATCGGCAAGGGTGATTCCGCCCTGGTCATCGGCCTGATCAGCGCGTCGTCGTCCGACGGCGATGCCGACGGCCCCGGCGCCGAGCCGACTCTCGCCATCGGTGACGGCATCCTCGACGACGCTCAGGCCGCCGCCATCAGCGCCGCCCTCACGGCACTCGGGGCCACCGGCTCGCACGGCGAGGTCACCCGGACCGCGGCTCCGGAGTCCCTGCCGGTCGGTGTCGTCGTCGCGGTCGGTCTCGGCGACGCCGACAACCTCGACGACGCCGACCAGGTCCGGCAGGCCGCCGGGATCGTCGCGCGCGAGCTCGACGGGCACGAGTCGGTGGCCACCACGCTCACCGCGATCGATCTCCTCGCCGCGGCCGAAGGGCTGTTCCTCGGCGCGTACCGGTTCGACGAGTTCCGCTCGTCCAGTTCGAAGCCGAAGAAGACTCCGCCGCAACGCATCACACTGCTCGTCGAATCGAAGTCCAAGGAGGCCAAGGCCGGCCTGGAGCGGGCTGTCGCGATCGCCGACTCCGTCGCCATCGCCCGTGACTTCGTCAACACCCCGCCGAGTCACCTCTATCCCGAGGAGTTCGCGGCCCGCGCCCGCACGCTCGGGAGCAAGGCCGGGCTCAAGGTCGAGATCCTCGACGACAAGCAGCTCGAGGCGCAGGGCTACGGCGGGATCATCGGCGTCGGCAAGGGTTCCTCGAGACTGCCGCGCCTCGTCCGGCTGACCCACACCGCGAAGAAGTCCCCCACGAAGGTCGCTCTCGTCGGCAAGGGCATCACCTTCGACACCGGCGGCATCTCCATCAAGCCCGCCGCGAACATGGACGCGATGACCTCGGACATGGGCGGCGCCGCCGCCGTCATCGCCGCGACCATCCTTGCCGCCCGCCTCGACATCGACGTCACGGTCACCGCGACCGTGCCGATGGCCGAGAACATGCCCTCGTCGACCGCCCAGCGCCCCGGCGACGTGCTCATTCAGTACGGCGGACGCACGGTCGAGGTCCTCAACACCGACGCCGAGGGCCGTCTCATCCTCGCCGATGCGATCGTGCGGGCCTGCGAGGACGATCCCGACTACCTCATCGACACCGCAACGCTGACCGGTGCGCAGATGGTGGCGCTCGGCACCCGCACACCCGGCGTCATGGGTACCGACGAGTTCCGCGACCGCGTTGCGGCCCGCTCGGCTGATGTCGGCGAGAACGCCTGGGCCATGCCGCTGCCCGCGGAACTCCGCGCCGACCTGAAGTCCCGCGTCGCGGACCTGGCGAACGTGACCCCGCACCGCTGGGGCGGGATGCTCGCCGCCGGCATCTTCCTGAAGGAGTTCGTACCGGAGGATGTGCAGTGGGCCCACATCGACATCGCCGGACCCGCCTTCAACACCGGCAGCCCGTGGGGTTACACCACGAAAGGCGGTACGGGCGTACCCGTCCGGACCATCGCCGCGGTGCTCGAGGACATCGCTGCGAACGGCTGAGAAGACAGCCGACCGACAGCCGCCGACACCCGCGTGCCGCACCGATGAGAATCGTTACCGACGAGTACGAGCCGAACCGAGTCGGCGGCGCACCGTGCGGGTAGGGTTGGCCGCGGGGATGAGCGGCTGATCCGCCACTCATCTGCGCGGTCGTCGTACCGCCCCCGACCCCGTGCCCACGGCGCACACACCATTGGGCATCACCTACAGACCACCACGTCGAGTTCAGGAGTTCACAACGATGGCCTTCTCCGTCCAGATGCCCGCCCTTGGTGAAAGTGTCACCGAGGGGACAGTCACCCGGTGGCTGAAGGAGGAGGGCGACACCGTCGAGGCCGACGAGCCCTTGCTCGAGGTGTCGACCGACAAGGTGGACACCGAGATCCCGGCGCCCACTTCGGGTGTGCTGACCAAGATCATCGCGCAGGAGGACGACGTCGTCGAGGTCGGCGGCGACCTCGCCCTGATCGGTGACGCCGACGAGGCCGACTCCGGTTTCGACGACTCCGGCTCGGAGTCGGCCGGAGGCGACGAGCCCACCGAGGCCGCCCCCGAACCCGAGCCCGAGCAGGCGGCCGAAGAGCCCTCCACCGAGGAGGACGCCCCCGCCGAGAAGCCCACGGCCGACACCGGTTCCGGCTCGGCCGAGGGCACCGATGTGCTCATGCCCGAGCTCGGTGAGTCGGTCACCGAGGGCACGGTCACCAACTGGCTGAAGTCCGTGGGCGACGAGGTGGCGGCCGACGAACCGCTGCTCGAGGTCTCGACCGACAAGGTCGACACCGAGATCCCCTCCCCCGTCGCGGGCACGCTCCTCGAGATCCTCGCGCAAGAGGACGACGTGATCGAGGTCGGCGGCAAGCTCGCCGTCATCGGTGACGCGTCGGCGACTCCGTCGAAGAAGGAGCCCGAGCCGGAGCCCGAGCCCGAGCCGGAACCCGAACCCGAGCAGAAGTCGGAGCCCGAGCAGGCACCCGCTCCCGAGGAGGAGCAGAAGCCGCAGCCCGAGGCCGAGTCCAAGACCCCCGAGAAGTCCGACCCGCCGACCGTCGAGTCGACGCCGTACGTCACCCCGCTGGTGCGCAAACTGGCCGCGGAGAACAACATCGACCTCAACGCGATCAAGGGCACCGGTGTCGGCGGCCGGATCCGCAAGCAGGACGTGCTCGCGGCGGCCGAGGAGGCCAAGGCGCCCGCTCCCGAGCAGAAGCCCGCGGCGGCTGCTGCTCCGTCGGCACCCGCGGCATCGGCCGGGAAGTCCGCATCGCCGGAGATCCGTCCCGAGCTGGCCGAGCTGCGCGGCACCACCCAGAAGATCAACCGCATCCGGCAGATCACGGCGAAGAAGACCCGCGAGTCCCTGCAGCAGAGCGCCCAGCTGACGCAGGTCTTCGAGGTCGACATGACCCGCATCGCCGGACTGCGCAAGGCGGCCAAGGAGAGCTTCAAGGCCTCCGAGGGCGTCAACCTCACGTTCCTGCCGTTCATCGCGAAGGCCGTCGTCGAGGCGCTGAAGGCGCACCCGAACGTCAACGCGTCGATCGACGAGGACAAGAAGGAGATCACCTACTACGACAAGGTGCATCTGGGGATCGCCGTCGACACCCCGCAGGGTCTGCTGTCGCCGGTCATCCACAACGCGGACGACCTGTCGATCGCCGGCCTCGCCCGGGCCATCGCCGACATCGCGTCGCGCGCTCGGTCCAACGGCCTGAAGCCCGACGAGCTCGCCGGCGGCACCTTCACCATCACCAACATCGGCAGCCAGGGCGCCCTGTTCGACACCCCGATCCTGGTCCCGCCGCAGGCGGCGATGCTCGGTACCGGTGCCATCGTCAAGCGTCCGGTCGTCATCACCGGCGAGGACGGCTCGGAATCGATCGCGGTGCGCTCGATGTCCTACCTGCCGCTGACCTACGATCACCGTCTCATCGACGGCGCCGACGCCGGCCGCTTCCTCACCACGGTGAAGAAGCGTCTCGAAGAGGCTGCCTTCGCCGCGGACCTGGGCCTCTAGCCCGGATTCCCGGAGACGGCACACCGAGGACACGCGATGCGGATCGCCGTCGCAGGGTCACAGGGGCTGATCGGCAACGCCCTGGTCAACTCGCTGCGCGCGGCGGGCCACACGGTCACACGTCTGGTCCGCCGCGAGGCACGCGCCGATGACGAGTTCAGTTGGGATCCCGAGACCATCGGCGTCCCGCCCGAGAGCCTCGACGGCGTCGAGGCGGTGGTGTCACTCGGTGGTGTCGGCGTCGGCAACGGCCGGTGGACCGGCCGGTTCAAACAGGAATTGCGGGACTCGCGGATCACCCCTACCGAGATCCTCGCCGAGGCGGTCCGGGATCTCGGTATCCCGACCTTCGTCAGTGCGAGCGCGACGGGCTACTACGGCGACACCGGTTCACGGCCGGCGACGGAGTCCGACGATCCGGGCGAGGGTTTTCTCGCCGACCTGGTCGTGGACTGGGAACGCGCGGCAACCGCCAACGCGGGAGACGGCACCCGTCTCGTCCTGCTGCGCACCGCGCCCGTCCTGAGTGCGCAGGGTGGTCTGCTCGGGAAGCTCCGTCCGCTGTTCAAGCTGGGGCTCGGCGGGCCCATCGGCGACGGGAAGCAGTACTTCTCCTGGATCAGCCTCATCGACGAGGTGCGGGCCATCGAGTTCCTCCTCGCCTCCGACGTGTCGGGACCGGTGAACCTGAGCGCACCGGGCGCCGTTCCGTTCGGCGAGTTCGCGTCGGCTCTGGGCCGTGCCGTACACCGTCCGACCGTGCTGCAGGTCCCCGCTTTCGCGGCACGCCGGGTCGGCGGCGAGATGGCCGAGGAAATGATTCTGTTCAGTCAACGCGTTGCACCTGAGGTGCTGA
The DNA here is from genome assembly GCF_041103195.1 of Gordonia sp. ABKF26. Lineage (NCBI taxonomy): Bacteria > Bacillati > Actinomycetota > Actinomycetes > Mycobacteriales > Gordoniaceae > Gordonia > Gordonia sp. ABKF26. The sequence continues at coordinate 2,580,051 of NZ_JBGCVZ010000003.1, read as the reverse complement.
CCGATCACGGATTCACCTTCACCCATCCCGGTGTCGACGAGGCCCTGGCCTACGCCACCGGTTCCCGACGCCATGACTGATCGACCGATCCGCGCGAGTACCGATCCGGTCGAGATCCGCCGGCTCGGCGTCCTCGACTATCAGTCGGCCTACGACATGCAGCACGGGCTGGCCACCGACCGCGCGGACGGCATCCTCGACCACGACGTACTGCTGTTGCTGGAACACCCCTCCGTCTACACCGCGGGCAAACGCACCGAGGACTCCGACCGGCCCACGAACGGCGCGCCGGTGGTTGATGTCGACCGCGGCGGTCGGATCACCTGGCACGGCCCGGGGCAGCTCGTCGGCTACCCGATCGTGAAGCTCGCCGAGCCGCTGGACGTCGTCGAGTACGTGCGTCGCCTGGAGGCGGCGCTGATCACGGTCTGCGCCGGGCTCGGCGTGGCCACCGGCCGGGTCGACGGCCGATCGGGCGTGTGGATCACCGACGACGCCGGGGAACGCAAACTCGGACAGATCGGTATCCGCGTCGCACGCGGGGTGGCGTTGCACGGCTTCGCGCTCAACGTGGACCCCGACATGTCGGCGTTCGAGGCGATCGTCCCCTGCGGAATCGCCGACGCCGGGGTGACCTCCCTCGCCCGCGAACTGAACCGCCCACTCTCGGTGGACTCGATGCTCGACGACACCGTCGACGCGGTGTGCTCCGCGCTCGACGCCCCCGACTTCGACCCCACCGCCACCCCGGTGCCCGCCACCACACAGTCCGAAACACCCACTTCTGCAAGCGTAGGATCGATTCAGTGACCGCGTCCCCCCTCACCCCCGGACCCGGTGCCCCCGACGCCACACCCTCGGCATCGGCATCCGCACCCTCGACCGCCAGCCCCGCCCCCGAAGGCCGCAAACTGCTCCGCCTCGAGGTGCGCAACGCCCAGACCCCCATCGAACGCAAGCCGGAGTGGATCCGGACCCGCGCGACGATGGGCCCGGAGTTCACCGAACTCAAGGGCCTGGTCAAGCGTGAAGGCCTGCACACCGTCTGCGAAGAAGCCGGCTGCCCCAACATCTACGAGTGCTGGGAAGACCGCGAGGCGACCTTCCTCATCGGCGGCGAACAGTGCACCCGCCGCTGCGACTTCTGCCAGATCGACACCGGCAAGCCGTCGGCCCTCGACCGCGACGAACCCCGCCGCGTCGCCGAGAGCGTGCAGGCGATGGGCCTGCGTTACTCGACCATCACCGGTGTCGCGCGCGACGACCTGCCCGACGAGGGTGCCTGGCTCTACGCCGAGACCGTCCGCGCGATCCACCGCCTCAACCCCGGCACCGGTGTGGAGAACCTGATCCCGGACTTCCACGCCAAGCCCGACCTGCTGGCCGAGGTCTTCGACGCCCGCCCCGAGGTCCTCGCGCACAACCTCGAGACCGTGCCGCGCATCTTCAAGCGCATCCGCCCGGCGTTCCGCTACGAGCGGTCCCTCGAAGTCATCACCGCTGCACGCGATTTCGGGCTGGTGACGAAATCCAACCTCATCCTTGGGATGGGCGAGACCCCGCAGGAGGTGCAGTCGGCGATCGTGGATCTGCACGAGGCGGGCTGCGACATCCTGACCATCACGCAGTACCTGCGGCCCTCGCCGCGGCATCATCCGGTCGAGCGCTGGGTCAAGCCCGAGGAGTTCGTCGACCACTCGGAGTTCGCGCAGGAAGTGGGTTTCGCCGGCGTCATGGCGGGTCCGCTGGTGCGTTCGTCGTACCGGGCCGGGCGTCTGTACGCGCAGGCGATGGCCCATCACGGCCGCGAGATCTCGCCGGCACTGGCCCACCTGGCAGCCGAGGGATCGGCCAGCCAGGAGGCCTCCAGCCTGATGGCCCGCCTCGCCCGCTGACCCCTCTCCGCGCATCCGGTGACCTTTGCGGCGGTCGCCGGACGCGCGGACGTAAACTGGGCTCATGGCAAAGGCGCAGGTGAGCAAAGAGGTCAAGGCCGAGAAGAAGAAGGCCCGTAAGGCGGCATCGAAGGAACGGCGCCAACAGCTGTGGCAGGCCTTCCAGATGCAGCGCAAGGAAGACAAACGACTCATCCCCTACATGGTGGGCGTGATCGTCCTGTCGATCGCTGTCTTCACCGCGCTCGGGTTCGCGCTCGGCTCGCCGTGGCTGCTGATCCCGCTCGGCGTGGTGCTGGGCATCCTGGGTGCGTTCATCCTGTTCGGCCGCCGGGTCCAGAAGAACGTCTACACCAAGGCCGAGGGACAGCCGGGCGCCGCGGGGTGGGCCCTGGGCAACATGCGCGGGCAGTGGCGGGTCAAGCAGGCCGTCGCCGGGACGTCTCAGCTCGACGCCGTGCACCGCGTCATCGGCAAGCCGGGTGTGATCCTCGTCGGCGAGGGCTCGCCCACGCGCATCAAGTCGCTGCTCGGCCAGGAGAAGAAGAAGGTCGCGCGCGTCGTCGGCGACACCCCGATCTACGAGATCATGGTGGGCAACGACGACGGTCAGATCCCGCTGTCGAAGCTCGAACGGCATCTCAACAAGCTGCCCAGCAACATCGACCGCAAGCGGATGGAGACCCTCGAGGGTCGGCTGTCCGCCCTCGGCAGCAAGGCTCCCGGCCCCGGCATGCCGAAGGGGCCGCTCCCCGCGAACGCCAAGATGCGCAGCATGCAACGGACGGCGCGCCGCCGCGGCTGACGCTTCCGCCCCACCCCGTCGACTGTGCACCCGATCTCGTCGACCGTGCACCCGATCTCGTCGACTGTGCACAGGGGTGAGTTCGACGGGCAACGACCTACGACAAAACCCACCACCGATTCGATTCGGTGGTGGGTTTTGTCGATGAGTGGCTCGTGCGGATCGGCCGCCGTCAGCGGGTCCGGACGAGAGCGGTTCCGGTGGCGCGGTCGTGCAGGGCGCGCCCGTTGTAGTCGTTGATCAGCGCCGGCACCAGGAAGATCATCAGCAGCTGACGGAAGAAGGCGCGGACGATCCCGACCGCCGCCGGGCTCTGCTCGCCGGTCGCCTCGGCGGTGTTGCGCTCGGAACCGAAATCCACTCGCGCGACCCGCATCCCGATGATGAGTTGGCCCGGGGTGAACCCGAACAGAGTCACCGCGAAGATGCCCATCACGAACCACACGCCGAGCTGTGTGGTGGCGAGGTGTGGCGAGTAGAACCCGACGAACAGCAGCGCGAGTCCGGCGGCTATCAGCCAGTCGACGAGCAGACCCGCGACGCGCGGCCAGCCGGTCGCCAGCGACCCGGGCCCGTTCTCCGGGAGGCCCAGATCCTGCCCTCGGTACTCGTTCTCCACGCCGGACGCGGGACCGATCTGCGGTCCCGACAGCCAGGAACCCGTGACTCGTCCCATCGGTGATGACTCCTCTCACGCGACCGCGCGACCACCTCGGTCCGCGTCGTCGCCGCACTACGAACCATCGTAGTCGCTGGTTGTCGCGACCCGTCCCGGCCATTCGGGCCTGCCGCTAGGGTTGGGGTGCGCCGAGTGCGTCGCGCCCCGAACACGCTGTGTAGCGAACACCACTGCGCGTGTAACACGGGGGAAACACGGACTTAGCGCATGGGCAACTTCGCCTCCATACGGTTGCCGCTGAGATCCGCTGCTGTTTCTCAGTGGCGGATGTGGCGTGTCCCCATACACGGACCACCGATCACGAAGGAGTCACCGCACGGTGTACAGCAGTAAAGAAGAACTACTCGAGGGCATCAAGAAGGAAGGTGTCGAGTACGTCGACATCCGATTCTGCGACCTGCCCGGTGTCATGCAGCACTTCTCGATCCCCGCGTCAGCCTTCGACGAGGACGTCTTCGAGGAGGGTCTGGCATTCGACGGCTCGTCGGTGCGTGGCTTCCAGTCGATCAACGAGTCGGACATGATGCTGCTGCCCGACCCGGCCACCGCGCGGATCGATCCGTTCCGCAAGGCCAAGACGATGAACCTCAGCTTCTTCGTCCACGACCCGTTCACGCGCGAGGCCTACAGCCGCGACCCGCGCAACGTCGCCCGCAAGGCCGAGGACTACCTCGCCTCGACCGGCGTCGCCGACACCTGCTTCTTCGGCGCCGAGGCCGAGTTCTACATCTTCGACTCGGTGTCCTTCGGCTCCGAGATGAACGGCACCTTCTACGAGGTCGAGTCCGAGTCCGGCTGGTGGAACACCGCCTCGCCGACCGACCCGGACGGCAGCCCGAACCTCGGCTACAAGGTCCGCCCGAAGGGTGGCTACTTCCCCGTCGCACCGTACGACCACTACGTCGACCTGCGCGACGAGATGTCGACGAACCTGACCAACTCGGGCTTCGAGCTCGAGCGCGGCCACCACGAGGTCGGCACCGCGGGCCAGGCCGAGATCAACTACAAGTTCAACACGCTGCTCCACGCAGCCGATGACGTGCAGCTGTTCAAGTACATCATCAAGAACACCGCGTGGCAGAACGGCAAGTCGGTCACCTTCATGCCGAAGCCGCTCTTCGGTGACAACGGCTCGGGCATGCACGCCCACCAGTCCCTGTGGAAGGATGGCAAGCCGCTGTTCCACGACGAGGCCGGCTACGCGGGCCTGTCGGACCTGGCGCGCTACTACATCGGCGGCATCCTGCACCACGCGCCGTCGCTGCTGGCCTTCACCAACCCGACGGTCAACTCCTACAAGCGTCTGGTGCCGGGCTACGAGGCCCCGATCAACCTGGTCTACAGCCAGCGCAACCGGTCGGCCTGCGTGCGTATCCCGATCACCGGCAACAACCCGAAGGCCAAGCGCCTCGAGTTCCGTTGCCCGGACAGCTCGGGCAACCCGTACCTGGCGTTCGCCGCGATGATGATGGCCGGCCTGGACGGCATCAAGAACAAGATCGAGCCGCACGAGCCCGTCGACAAGGACCTCTACGAGCTCCCGCCGGAGGAGGCGAAGAGCATCCCGCAGGCTCCGACCTCGCTGGCCGCGGTCATCGACCGCCTCGAAGAGGATCACGAATACCTCACCGCCGGTGGCGTGTTCACCGAGGACCTCATCGAGACCTGGATCGCGCTCAAGCGCGAGAACGAGATCGAGCCGGTGCAGATCCGTCCGCACCCGTACGAGTTCTCGCTGTACTACGACTGCTGAGCCACGCTCCAGCCGACTCGGCCCGCTCCGCGATCGTTCTCCGATCGCCGAGCGGGCCGTTTCGTTGCCGGGCTACCAGCACGGCAATCCGCGCGAGGCGCCCTACCCGCCCGTCCCATCGTGCGACGATGAGCCGCATGGGCACACTCCTGACGTCCGACGAGTTCGAGATCCGGCTGCTGTTCGCGGAGTCCGTCCCGGAGGTGATGCAGTTCGTCCGCGACATGGTCCGGCAACGCGAACCGATCGCCCTCGAACTGGAGGGGTCCGCGCACATCGTGAACCTCGCCAACGTCCGGCACTTCTCGCTGGTCGACCACACGGCCGACGACGAGACGCTGGACTCCGACGAGCGCACCACGGTCGTGCTGTCCATCGCCGAGGCCAGAGAGTAGCGACGCCACGCAGATCGGGGCGTACGTCGCCGTGAGGGGGCGTCCCTCAGTCGCCGGCGGCGATGATCACCTTGAGCGCGTGCTCGTCGGCAGCGTTGCCGAACGTGTCGTACGCTTCGTCGAATTGATCGAACGTGAACCGGTGGGTGATGAACTTCTCCGGGGCGATGTCGCCGCGTTCGATGCTCTCCAGGAGTTCGGGCGCCGTGGTGGCATTGACCAGGCCCGTGGTGATCGTGAGGTTGTTGATCCAGTCCCGCTCGATCGGGAACGTCACGCTCTCGCCGTGCACGCCCACGTTGGCGACGTGACCGCCGGGACGCACCGAGTCGAGCGCGACGCCGAACGTCGCGGGTACTCCGACAGCTTCGATCGCGACGTCCACACCGAGTCCGCCCCGGCTGAGTTCTCGGAGCTGGGCGACGACGTCGCCGCCGGCATTCACGTCGATGGTGTCGGTCGCGCCGAACTCCCGGGACTGCTCGAGCCGGAACTTGTTGCCGTCCACGGCGATCACCTTGGAGGCACCGGCGGCCGAGGCCGTCATCACGGCGGCCAGACCCACCGGCCCCACCCCGACGATGGCGACGACGTCGCCCTCCGCGACCGCGCCGTAGAGCACCCCGATCTCGTAACCCGTCGGCAGGATGTCACTGAGCATCGTCCCCTGCTCCGGCGTCACCTTCTCCGGAAGCGGGATGAGTCCGTTGTCGGCGAACGGAACCCGGACGAATTCGGCCTGCGTCCCGTCGATGAGGTGGCCGAAGATCCAGCCGATGCCACCCACCGTCTGGCAATGCGACGTCAGACCCGCTCGGCAGAACTCGCACGTACCGCACTTGCTCACGCACGACACGATCACGCGATCCCCGACCCGAACCCGCTCGCAGCCCGGACCGACCTCGGTGACCACGCCGACGCCTTCGTGACCGAGAATCCGACCCGGCGTGACCGCCGGTACGTCGCCCTTGAGTATGTGCAGATCCGTCCCGCAGATGGTGGTCACCTCCATCCGGACGATCGCATCCGTCGGTTCCTGCAGAACAGGATTCGGAACGTCCTCCCAGGCTTTCCGGCCGGGACCGTGATACACGAGAGCTTTCATCGACGACTCCTCACGTCTGCGGGTCTCGCCCGCAGCGTAAGCACGGACCGGTGAGCGGTTCGTCTCAGATTGAGACGCCCCGGCTCCCTTGTCGAGAGACCGTCCACCTCGTCACCCGGCCACCGCCCGATCCCGCAATTCGTGGACCAGGAGGCCGGGGCGGTCTGTGATCCGTACCACTTTCGGGACTTGTTACCCTGCCGACTCACCAGGTACGACCGTAGTTTGGACGAATGACCCGCGATGTATATGTCGAAGACCTCGTACCCGGCGACCGGATCAGCCTCGAAGGCACTCCTCGCGTCGTTCGCACCACCAGCCGACTCGACGGCAATCAGCTACGGATCGAGCTCGTGAAGGGTCATGACGACCTGAGCGAGGTCGTGCTGGACCGGACGGTCAAGCTGCAGGTCAACTGAGCCGGAGCTCGCCAGATCCCGACCGCGCGGACGGACCTATGGGTCAGGCCGCCCGGGCGCCGTCGAGATCGCCGAACACCGCTTGGTTGTGATCGAATGCCGCGATCGCCTCGTCGACGAGGCGATCGATTCCGTCCGCGTCGAGGGGTAGTGCGTCGAGCCGTGCCCGGTAGGCGTCCTTGTAGCGCTTGAGCTTGTCGATCTCGTCGAACGAGTAGAAGCTCAGTGCCGCGTCGTCGACGCCGTAGTGCTCCCGCATGCGGTGGGCCACCACCTGACCGCCGCTGAGGTCGCCGAGATAGCGGGTGTAGTGGTGGGCCACATACCGCGCCGGGTCGGTGCGGGTGGACTCGATCGCGGCCACATACCGCGCCACCGCGGGCAACGGCGTCGTGTCGGACGGGTCGATGCCGAAGGACGCGAGGTCGGCACCGAGTCGTTGCAGGCGCAGCAATCTCGGGTCGAGCACGGCATCGGCGACGGGATCTCCCGCCAGGTCGGCGCCGACACGTTCGAGGGCCTCGTAGACGAAGTAGAGCTGGATCGCGAGGCGCTGGTACTCGCCGGTGTCCAGCCGGCCCGACATCAGGTCGTCGATGAACGGAGCGTGTTCGGCGCGCTCGTGCGCCACCGCGGTCGCCGACCGCAATCGCTCGGAGATACTCCGACGCTCCGGCGCACTCGGGCGGTCGGCGTCCTGGGGCCCGGCGTTCTGCAGATCCGTCATGATGCCACCAGTGATACCACCAGAGTCCGGTGATCGGAACCCGGCAGGTAGTGGGTGTCCATCGACGTCGCCACGAAGCCACGCAGGATGACGCGGTCGATGGCGACCAGCGGCCGGTTACCGATCTGCTTGTCGGTGGGATAGCTGGGCAGGAACCCGGCACCCGCCACATCGGTGCCGTCGACGAGCCCGTTGGTCAACAGACTGCGGTATTTCGCGTGATTCCACGTGGAGTTGTAGTCCCCGATCGCGATCACCCGGCCTGGCGGGAGCTGCTCGAAATGCTCGGCGAGGGTGTCCATGTCGGCGAGCCAGTCCCAGTTGCGGCCCCACAACGGTGCGGCCGGATGGATGGCCAGCACCTGGGTGCCCGCCGCCCCCGGCAGGTCGGTCCGGGCCTGCAGGTTGTGCAGCACGGTCCCCGGGATGTTGTAGCGCTCGTCGAGCGGCATCTTGCTGAACATCGCGGTACCGGCCGCGTAGCTGTACGGGATCGCGAACTCGTGCGGCAGCGCGCGCCCGATCTCGCTGCGCCGCAGGCGTTCCAGCGCCTCGGGGGTGACCTCCTGCAGGGACACGAGGTCGGGATCGGCGTCGGCCACGATCTTCTCGAGCGCAGCGATGTCACCACCGCCGAAGAGCAGGTTCGCCGAGACCACCGTGAACCGCTCGCCGGCGGGCGCGGCCTCGGCGACGACGAGAGGCACCTGGGTGTAGGCCAGAGCGCCGGCCGCCACGACGGCGAGCGCCAGCATGAACCAGCGTCGCAGAACCCCGAAGACGATGATCGCGATCAACCCCGGGATGAGCGCGAACTGGACCGCGCTCGTGAGGTACAGCGTGACGTCACCGCGTGACGGGTAGTAGTGCAGGAACACACCCAGCACCACGCCGGCGAGCATCGCCCACCCCAGGACGTACGCAGCCGCCCACAGAAATCTCGTCATCGCTCCCCCATGTGACCCGGTGTTCCCCCGCCGGATTCATCTGTGCCCTTGGGCCTCGTCTGTACCGCCGGTGTGTCAGGCCCCGAAGACCTTCAGCACCACGGCCTTCGCTCGACGCGTCACCCGGAGATAGTTCTCCAGGAACTCGTTGGCCTGATCCTCCGGCCACCCCGCGGCGAACGCGATCTGGCGCAGTTGCGCGCCCGGTCCGGGCAGCTGGTCGATCGGCTTGCCGCGGACCAGGACCAGCGCATTGCGCGCCTTCGTCGCGGTCGTCCAGGCGTCCTTCAGCAGCGTGACGTCGTTCTCCGACAGCAACTCCGCGGCGCCGATGGCATCCAGCGAGTCGAGCGTCGACGTGTTGTGCAGGCTGCGGTAGCGGTGCGCGTACTTGAGCTGGAGCAGTTGCACCGTCCACTCGATGTCGGCGAGGCCGCCGCGACCGAGTTTGGTGTGGGTGGCCGGATCGGCACCGCGCGGCAGGCGTTCGGCATCGACCCGGGCCTTGATCCGGCGGATCTCCTTCACGGCGTCGTTGCTGACCCCACCGGCCGGGTACCGCACATGATCGATCATGTGCAGGAAGTCGATGCCGAGGGCTTCGTCGCCGGCGACCTGGTGCGCGCGCAGCAGGGCCTGGACCTCCCACGGTTGCGCCCATTGCGCGTAGTAGGCGGCATAGGACGCCAGGGTCCGCACGATGGGGCCGTTCCGGCCCTCCGGGCGCAATCCGGTGTCGACCTCCAGCGGCGGGTCCGCGCTGGGGCTGCCCAGCATCGACCGCACGTTCTCGGCGATCGTCTGCGCCCACTTGAGCGCCTCGGACTCCTCGGCGGCCCGGTCGGGCTGACACACGAACATCACGTCGGCATCCGAGCCGTAGCCGAGTTCGCCGCCGCCGAGCCGACCCATTCCGATCACCGCGATGCGGGCCGGCGCACGGCTCCCCCGCTCGCGCTCGGAAATGTTGATCGCCACGGTCAGCGCGGCATTCAGCACCGCCGCCCACACACCGGACAGCGCCTTGCAGACGGCCGGCACGTCCAGCAGCCCCAGGACGTCGGCGGACGCGATGCGTACCAACTCCGCACGCCGATGCGAACGCGCAACGGCCACGGCTCGTTTCATGTCCTGCTGGCGAACGGTCGACGCGATGAGCCCCTTGGCCACGTCCTCGGGCCGGACGTTGCACAGCTTGGGACCGTCCGGTCCGTCGGAGTACTGGTGGATCACCTCGGGTGAGCGCATCAGCATGTTCGCGATGTACTCCGACGTCCCGAGGACCTTCATCAGCCGCGCCGCGACGACGCCGTCGTCGCGCAACAGACGCAGGAACCAGTCGGTGTCCTCCATGACATCGCAGAGGCGGCGGTAGTTCAGCAGACCCGCGTCGGGGTCGGGGGTGTCCCCGATGTGCTCGAGCAGCTGGGGCAGGATGAGGAGCTGGATCTGGCCGCGCCGTCCCGGCGCGTTCGACAGGGCGCGAATGTGACTCAGCGCGCGGTCGGGTTTCGCGTAACCCAGTGCGGCCAGCCGTCTTTCGGCCGAGGTGTCGGTCAGGGTCAGCTCGTCGGTCTTGAAGCGGGTGACCGCCTCGAGCAGCGGCCGGTAGAACAGCTTCTGGTGCAGGCGCCGAACCCGCAGGCTCTGGTGACGGATCTGTTCGCGCAGCACCCCTGTCGCGTCGAGTTCGCCCTCACGACGGATGTGTGCGGCGCGGGCGAGCCAGCGCAGTGCCTCGTGGTCGTCGGGCTGGGGCAGGAGGTGCGTCCGCGACATCCGCTGCATCTGCAGACGGTGTTCCAGCAACCGCAAGAACTGGTATGACGCACTGAGATTGGCGGCGTCGTCGCGTCCGACGTAGCCGCCCGCGGTGAGCGCGGCCAGCGCGTCGACGGTCGGCATGACGCGCAGCTTCTCGTCGACCCGGCCGTGCACCATCTGCAGGAGCTGGACCGCGAACTCGACGTCGCGCAGACTGCCGCGTCCGAGCTTGAGGTTGCGTTCCCGCTCGTCCTCGGGCAGCAGGGATTCGACGCGGCGCCGCATCTTCTGCACCTCGGGCACGAAGTCGGGTCGCTCGGCGGCCTTCCACACCATCGGTTTGACGGCGGCGATGTACTCGTCGGCGAGCTGCATGTCGCCGGTCATCGCCCGTGCCTTGAGGAGTGCCTGGAACTCCCAGGTCTTGGCCCACCGCTCGTAATAGGCCACATGCGATTCGAGTGTCCGCGTCAACGCGCCGGACTTGCCCTCGGGCCGGAGTGCGGCGTCGACCTCGAAGAACGCGAGCGAACCGATGCGCATCATCTCGCCTGCGATGCGGGCCGCGGTTCCGTCGGCCGGGTCGCTGACGAAGATGACGTCGACGTCGCTGACGTAATTGAGCTCGCGCGCACCGCATTTGCCCATCGCGACGACGGCGATCCGCACCGCGATGGGATCGTCGCCGCACACCTCGGTGAACGCGACGGCGAGCGCCGCGGTCAGGGCGGCGTCGGCCAGGTCGGACAGGTACGCGCCGACCTCGGGCAGCCACATCACCGGCTCGTCCTCGACGGTCGAGGCGACGTCGTGCGCGGCGAGTTGCAGGATCAGGTTGCGGTAGGCCAGGCGTAGCGCGACGACGGCCTTCGGGCCGGCCAATCGGGCCCGGTAGACCCGATTGCCCTTCTCGACCTCACCCGGCACGGCCTGGGCGTCGACGGCGGCGAGCATCAGACGGTCGACCTCGGCGCGGTCGGGCAGCTCGTCGGCGAGCAGCAATCGCCAGCTCGACGGTTCGGCGACGAGGTGATCGGCGAGTGCGTCCGAGGAGCCGATGACCGCGAACAGGCGGCCGCGGAACGAGCGCTCCGCCCGCACCAGGGCGTCGATCTCGGACCACTCGTCACCGACGGCTCCGCGCAGCCGCACGAGCGTTCGCAGCGCGAGGTCGGCGTCGGGTGATCGCGACAGCGCCCACAACACATCGACCGATTCGGGCGTGTTCCAGCCGAGGTCGGCCAGGTTCCGGGGTGCGGAGTCGTCGAGGAGACCCAGGCGTCCCGCGCTGGGGACCGTGCTGCGTCCGGCTCGCCCAGCGGGTCCCGATCGTGTTGTCACATCACAAAAGTAGCGACCGAGTCCGCCGAATACGACATCGCGGTGCCGGACCGGGTCGGACCGGGCTCTACAGCGGCAGGTAGTTCTGCAGCTCGAACGGGGTCACGAGGCTGCGGTAGTTCGTCCATTCCGTCCACTTGTTGCGGAGGAAGTAGTCGAAAACGTGCTCGCCGAGCGCCTCGGCGACCAGCTCCGAGTTCTCCATCTCCTTCAACGCGTCGGCCAGGCTGCCGGGGAGTTCCTTGTAGCCCATCGCACGACGCTCGGCGGAGGTGAGGGCCCAGACGTCGTCCTCGGCCTCGTCGGGCAGCTCGTAATCTTCGTTGATGCCCTTGAGGCCCGCGGCCAGCAGTACCGCGAAGGTGAGATACGGGTTGCAGGCCGAGTCGGGGCTGCGCACCTCGACGCGCCGCGAGGACGCCTTGTTCGGCGTGTAGAGCGGGAGCCGGATCAGCGCGGAACGATTCGCGCCACCCCAGGTCGCCGCAGTGGGCGCCTCGCCGCCGTGGATGAGCCGCTTGTAGCTGTTGACCCACTGGTTGGTGACCGCACTGATCTCCGAGGCGTGGTGCAGGATGCCGGCGATGAACTTCTTGCCCGTTGCGGAGAGCTGCATCGGGTCGTCGGGGTTGTGGAAGGCGTTGATGTCGCCCTCGAAGAGACTCAGGTGGGTGTGCATCGCCGACCCGGGATGCTCGCTGAACGGCTTGGGCATGAAGGTCGCCCAGACGCCCTCGTTGATCGCCACCTCCTTGATGAGGTAGCGGAAGGTCATGACGTTGTCGGCCATCGACAGCGCGTCGGCGTAACGCAGGTCGATCTCCTGCTGCCCGGGCGCACCCTCGTGGTGGGAGAACTCGACCGAGATCCCCATCGACTCGAGCGCCTCGATGGCGTGCCGCCGGAAGTTCGGTGCGGCGTCGTGGACGGCTTGGTCGAAGTAGCCGCCGGAGTCCGCCGGGGTCGGCACCGACCCGTCGAGCGGCGCCTCCTTCAGCAGGAAGAATTCGATCTCGGGATGGACATAGCAGCTGAAGCCGAGGTCGGCGGCCTTGTTCAGCTGCCGGCGCAGGACATGGCGCGAGTCGGCCCAGCTGGGGGTGCCGTCGGGCATCGCGATGTCGCAGAACATGCGGGCCGAGTGGTGCCGGCCGGCCGAGGTGGTCCACGGCAGCACCTGGAAAGTCGACGGATCGGGTTTCGCGACGGTGTCGGCCTCCGAGACCCGTGAGAAGCCCTCGATGGCCGAGCCGTCGAAGCCGATCCCCTCCGCGAACGCGCCTTCGAGTTCGGCCGGGGCGATCGCCACGGATTTCAGATAACCGAGGACGTCGGTGAACCACAGACGTACGAAACGGATGTCGCGCTCTTCGAGGGTCCGCAGCACGAATTCCTTTTGTCGATCCATGGTCGCCGACCTTAGAAGTACGCTGTTAAATCCGTGTTACACGCGCGAATCCAACTCGCTGTGCAGCGGTTTTGCAGCCGTCATCCCACATCGTGGGAAGCTGCGGCGAGCACCCGGGACTCGAGGCGCGTCGTCGTCGCGGGCCGGCCGGTCTCCAGGGTCCCACATTGCCCGAGCCCGACCGGTCGACGCGTGTGACCAATCGCATACAGACGGCCGGTCACAACGGGCCCCGCCGGTGAAACAATGGCCTACGTCCGTGTTCAACCCGGGTACCCGCCGCGCCGCTCCGGCCAGTCGGGACTCGAGGCAGAAAAGAGACAACGATGTCCGATTCCTCGGTATACGGCGCGCCCGCCTCCGGTCAGTCCGCCAAGCGGCGCGTGACCCGCATCCACCACCTGGCCCAGATGAAGGCCGAAGGCGAGAAGTGGTCGATGCTCACCGCGTACGACTATTCCTCCGCCCGCATCTTCGACGCTGCGGAGATCCCGGTTCTCCTCGTCGGCGACTCCGCCGCGAACGTGGTCCTGGGCTACGACACCACCATCCCGGTCACCGTCGACGAGATGATCCCGCTCATCCGCGCCGTCGTTCGCGGTGCACCGCACGCGTTGGTCGTCGCCGACATGCCGTTCGGCAGTTATGAGATCGGTCCGCAGCACGCCCTCGAGAACGCGTTCCGGATCTTCAAGGAGACCGGCGCACACGCGGTCAAGCTCGAGGGTGGCGAGCGCGTGGCACCGCAGATCGCCGCTCTGTCCGCCGCCGGCGTGCCCGTCATGGCGCACATCGGTTTCACCCCGCAGAGCGTCAACGGGCTGGGCGGGTTCCGCGTCCAGGGTCGCGGCGACGGGGCCGATCAGCTCATCGCCGACGCCATCGCCGTCCAGGAGGCGGGTGCCTTCGCCGTGGTGATGGAGATGGTCCCGGCAGACCTCGCCGGCCAGATCACGCGCAAGCTCACCATCCCGACCGTCGGCATCGGCGCGGGCAACGAGACCGACGCCCAGGTCCTCGTCTGGCAGGACATGGCCGGCCTCACCCACGGCAAGACCGCCCGATTCGTCAAGCGCTTCGCCGATGTCGGGGGCGAGTTGCGTTCGGCCGCCGAACAATACGCCGACGAGGTACGCCGCGGGATCTTCCCGGGCCCCGAGCACAGCTACTGACCCGCGGGTCCGCCGTCCCGGCGCAGCACGCCTGTCGCCGGGACGTCCCACCGGCCGAGCACGGCGCAGACGCCTACGCTGACGTCCATGCGGAACTTCTACCCGGAGATCGAGCCCTACGCCGCCGGCCACCTCGATGTCGGTGACGGCCAGCAGATCTACTGGGAGACGTCGGGCAACCCGGACGGGAAGCCCGCGGTGTTCGTACACGGCGGACCTGGGGGCGGGACCGCTCCGACGCAACGCCGGTTCTTCGACCCGGCGAAGTACCGCATCGTGCTGTTCGACCAGCGCGGCTGCGGCCGGTCGCGTCCGCACATCGCCGACGGCGCCGACCTGAGCGTCAACACCACGCCACACCTCATCGCCGACATGGAGCGACTCCGTGCCCATCTCGGCATCGAGCGCTGGCAGGTCTTCGGCGGCTCCTGGGGTTCGACACTGGGCCTCGCCTACGCGCAGGCCCATCCCGACCGGGTCACCGAACTCGTGCTTCGCGGCATCTTCCTGCTGCGGCGCAGCGAGATCGACTGGTACTACAACGGCGGCGCCGCCCACATCTACCCCGATCTGTGGGAGAGCTACCTCGAACCCATACCGGTCGACGAACGCGACGGTGACCTGGTCGAGGCGTATCACCGGTTGCTCACCTCCGACGACGCCGAGACAGCTCGCGCCGCCGCCCGCGCCTGGACGGGCTGGGAACAGGCGACCAGCTATCTCCTCCCCCGCCCCGAGGAGGACACGGCCGACGCATCGGAGGACACACCGCACGGCACGGACGCCGACCGGTTCGACCTCGCCTTCGCGTCGATCGAGAACCACTACTTCGTCAACCACGGATTCCTCCGCGACGGCCAGCTCCTCGAGAACATCGACGCGATCGCCTCCATCCCCGGCGTGATCGTCCAGGGCCGTTACGACGTGGTGTGCCCGACGCGCAGTGCGTGGGACCTGCACCGCGCATGGCCGGCGGCCGATCTGCACATCGTCGCCGACGCCGGGCACGCATCCTACGAACCGGGCATCCGGCATCACCTCATCGAGGCGACCGACCGGTTCGCGCGGTAGCCGACGCCGCGCGCCGAGGCACACCACTAAACTCGACGGACAGCCGTCGACGACTTCAGGAGGATCCAGGTGGCCGCATCCGAGCAGGTCGAGGTGGAGCTCAAATTCGATGTGGACGCCGGTCACGTGGCCCCCGACCTGCGAGCCCTGCCGGGCGTCGTCTCGGCGACGCCCCCGGAGACCTTCTCTCTCGACGCCACCTACTTCGACACCGAGAATCTCGACCTCGCCGGCAACAAGATCACCATGCGCCGGCGTACCGGCGGAACCGACGAGGGCTGGCATCTCAAGCGTCCCAGCCACATTCCCGGCGCGCGGCGTGAACTGCAGGTGGGATTCGACGAGGCACCCGCCGACGGTGAGGTGCCGGAGGCGCTGTCGGCCCCGGTCCTCGCCCACGTCCGCGCACGCACACTCATCCCGGTCGCGGTGATCTCGACGACGCGCACCGTCACCCGACTGCTCGGTGCCGACGAGGAGCCGCTCGCCGAACTCGCCGAGGATCTGGTGACCGCGCAGTCGCTCCTGCCGGGCGGCCACTGCCAGCAGTGGGCCGAGTGGGAGTTCGAACTCCTCTCCGGAGGCACGACCAAGCTGCTCAAGGCCGCCGACAAGGCGTTGCGCGCCGGGGGCGGCCGAGAGGCGTCGAGCGCGTCGAAGCTCGCCCGTGCGATCGGTGCGACGCCGACGGTCCACGAGCCGCGACTCTCCAAGCGACCCACCGCACTCGAACTCGTCGTGACCGACATCGCGCTGCACCGCAATTCGCTGGTCGCCTACGACCCGCTCGTGCGTGTCGACGCCCCCGACGCCGTACACCAGATGCGGGTGGCCTGCCGCCGTCTGCGCAGCGTGCTGTCGGGATTCCCCACCGTCCTCGATGCCGAGCGCACCGCACACATCGGCGCCGAGCTGAAGCTGCTGGCTCAGATCCTCGGCGACGCCCGCGATTCCGAGGTGCAGCTCGAGCTGAGCGAATCACTTCTGCGTGGCGAGAACGCCTCGCCCGAGCTGCGCGCCGAACTCGCCGGCACCGAGGTCACCGTGCATGACCGCGCACTGCGCGCGGCGCACGCGGCGATGTCGTCGAAGCGGTATTTCACCCTGCTCGACAGCATCGACGGCCTGATCGCCTCGCCGCCCCCGGGTCCCGACGCCGACCTCCCGGCGACGACGGTCGTCGACAAGGCGATCGCCCGCAGCCGCAAGCACATTCATCGCGCCCAGGCCCGCCTGGCGAGCTTCGCCGAGGGGTCGGACGAATGGGAGGAGCAGATGCACACCGTCCGCAAGCGCGCGAAGCGTCTGCGCTACAGCATCGACGCGACCGAACCGCTCGGCAAGAAGAAGTACCGTGCCGTCGGCTCGGCCGCCAAGAAGATCCAGTCCGCGCTCGGCGATTTCAACGACACCCGGATCAACCGGACGCGACTCGCGCAGATTGCGTCGGCCGGAAACCTCGGTGGCCCCGACATGTTCGTCCTCGGCCGGATCGACGCCCGGCTCGAGGCCGACGGTCATCGCGCGATCGCCGCATACCGGAGGGTCGCCAAGGACCTCTGACACCGCTGCTGCTCGAGCCACGCACCGGTGGCGAGCCGAGTCGAAACCACTCCCCCGCAACGACTCAGACCCGGCGGAACTCCACCGTCCGGCTCATCTCGTCGGCCTTGGTGAGTTCGACGACCACGCGGTCGCCGGGGCGCAGATCACCCGCGCTGCGCGCGATCACCGGCGGATCGGACAGGAAGATCTGCGCCGGGCGACGTTCGGTGGCGGCAGACATCACCACGGCGTCGAACCGCTCGCCCACCCGCTCGCGCAGGATGACGGCTTCCGCGAGGTCGATGCTCGCGCGATCCGCGGTGGCGCCGAGCGTGTCGGCCGACCGCAGGATCTTCGGCAGCGTCGGCAACGCCCGCTGCACCCAGTCGGGTACCGGCGTACCGGCGGTGACCGCGAGGCACACCTCGGTGGCGAAGCGATCGCCGAGCCGACGCAGCGGCGCGGTGACATGGGCGTAGAGCCCGCCGATCGCCGAATGCCGCATCCATGCGTCGTCGACGGACTCGGCGTCGTCGCCCCCGGGAAGTGCGAGATAGTTGGCGCCGCGCATCAGACCGCCCGCAGCCGACTGCAACGCCAGGGTGCTCGGCTCGTCCCCCGGCAGACCCGCCAGGAACCGTCCCACCGACACTCCGTCCGGCCAGTCCACGCCGAGCGCCCGGGCCGCGGCGCGCAGATCCTCGACCGCATCCTCCTCGGCCGGCGGCAGCGTGCGCAGCAACCCCACACCGGCCTCGGCCATGAGCGTGCCCGCGCACATCCCGGCGAGCAGCGACACCTGGGAGTTCCACATGTCGGCGGGTGTGTGCGCCTCGAGGTCGAGCCGCCACCCGCCGTCGGTGCGGACGACCGTCTGATCGGGCAGGTCGAGTTCGATCGCACCGCGCGCCAACGCGACCTCGCGCCGGAGCTCGCCGAACGCGGGCAGAGCCGCGATGGACGGGTGCAACCGACCGGTGGCCGCGTCCGCCGAGACACCGGCGTAGTCGAGGCGGGCGACGGAAGAGATGCGGGATCGTCGCACTCGAACATCGGTCACCGACCCGTCTCCGGCCACGCGGATGGTCCACAGCACGCAGAGTCTGACCTGTTCGGGCAGAAGGGAACCCGCGCCCTCGGACAGCTCGCGAGGGTGCAGCGGGACCGAGCCGTCCGGGAAGTACACGGTGGTGCCGCGTCGACGGCTCTCCTGGTCGAGGGCGCCCTCCGGGGTGATCAGGGCCGCGACATCGGCGATCGCGTAGTCGACGACGAACCCGTCACCGTCGGCCGTGATGTGTACCGCCTGGTCGAGATCGCGGGAGGTCGGTGGGTCGATGGTGACGAAGGGGACGCCGGTGTGGTCCTCGCGGACCTCGGCGTACCGATCTGCACCCGGGGCGTCGGACTCGATCCGTTCCGCGGTGGCCCGTGCCTCGGCGAGCGCGTCCGCGCCGTACTCCTCGTCGACGCCCAGTTCGGTGCGTATACCGGCGAAGTCGATGTCCGGGGCCGAGAGAATGCGTTTCACTCCCCCAACCCTAGAGAGCACGCGGGTCCCTACGGCGCACGACGCGCGATCGCGGTGTCGATCGAGAAAGGGCGAACGAGTCGGCACATAAGCCGGATCCTGTACCCGCACGGTCGGTGAGACCGATGCGGGTGGCGACCATCCATCTGGGCACACCGTCGCCGGGTACCTCGAGCGGCCCACCCGCGGGCTGGGGCGAGCAGCCCTCGTGACGCCCGCGCACACGCACCGTGAGGTGCGTGCTTCGGCCTTGCTCCGGGTGGGGTTTACCGAGCCGGCACGGTCACCCGTGCCGCTGGTGCGCTCTTACCGCACCGTTTCACCCTTACCGACCTCGCGGCCGGCGGTCTGTTCTCTGTGGCACTGTCCCGCGGGTCACCCCGGGTTGCCGTTGACAACCACCCTGCTCTGCGGAGTCCGGACTTTCCTCGATGCGCGGCGTGGCGGGAGACCGCCCGTTCCGCGTACCGCGGCCGCCCGGCCGACTCGTTCGCGCACCCAGGATACGCACGGAACCGCGCACGGCGACAGGCGGGCGGCGACCGGGATCGCCGAACGCGTCAGTCGCGCCAGTGCGCCGCGTCGTTGACGAGCCGGACGACGGAGCCGCCGTCGTCGAAGAACTCGGCGATCGACACCGACGCGAGGTCGAGGTGCAGCCGGAACAACAGCTCGGGTCCGACGCCGAGTGCGTCCTGTAACAGTGTCTTGATCGGCGTGACATGGGAGACCAGCACCACGGTCTGCCCCGAATACTTCTCCAGCAGTTCGGCTTTCGTCTGCGCGATGCGCTCGGCGACCTGCGCGAAGCTCTCCCCGCCGGGCGCCGGCACGGTGATGTCGGACAGCCAGGTGCGGTGCAGCTCCGGGTCGCGCATGGACGCCTCGGTGAACGTCAGGCCCTCCCAGTCGCCGAAGTCGTTCTCGATCAACCCGGGGTGTTCGATGACGTCGATTCCGGTCAGCGCACCGACCTCCTCGGCCGTCGCTCGTGCACGACGCAGCGGCGAGGTCACGATCGCGGTGATCCCGTCCTCGCGGACGACGCGCTGTGCGGCCGCGCGCGCCTGGCGCCGGCCTTCGTCGGTGAGTTCGGGATTGCCCCGGCCGGAATAGCGCCGCTCCACCGACAGCGCGGTCTGTCCGTGCCGGAGCAGGATGAACCGTGTCGGTTCGCCCCGCCGGCCCTGCCACGACGGCGCCTTCGTCGTCGAATCGCCCTCGGGCGCGGACTCTTCGGCAGTGGCCGTCACGAATCTAGATCCCGGATTCGGCGGTACGCACGAGGACTGCACCGCACTCCTCGCATCGGATCACCTCGTCGGACTGCGCCGCACTGATGGTTGCGATCGTCCCGCGGTCGAGTTCCATCCGGCATGCTCCGCAGCGGCGGGCGCGCAGCAGGCCGGCACCGATACGTCCGCCGGCGCGCTGCTTGTCGTACACCGCGAGCAGCGGCGCATCGATCTCGACCTCCACGGACTCCCGGCGCTCCCGCGCACGCGACAGGTCCTCGTCGATGGTCGCCAGCGACTTGTCCCGCCGGACCTGCGCCTCGGCGACCTTCTCCTCGAGGTGGCTGATGGTTGCCGCGGCACGGGTGCGTTCGGATTCGACGGCCTCCTGCTGCTCCATCAACGACAGCATCTCGTCCTCGAGCACGGCGCGCCGACGACCCAACCCGGCCAGCTCATGTTGCAACTCCGACAACGCCTTCGGCGCCAGACCACCGGCGGTCAGCAGGGCCGAGTCCTTGGCCTCGCGGTTGGCCATACCGGTCACCTCGGAGTCGATCCGACGGTACTCGCGACCCAGGTCCTCCGCGGCGATCTCCGCGCGCACCAGATCGTCACGCGCAGCATCGATCGCGGAGTTGTGTTCGGCGATCTCGGCGTCCTCCGGCAGGGTCTTGCGGCGATGGACGAGACGGTTGATCTCGGCATCGGAGTCCGCGAGATCGAGCAGCAGTCGCTGCACGGCGGCGTCGACTTTCATTGCGGTCTCCTCTTCGGCGAAAGTCCCCCCACCGTACGCGGGAGGTGTCCACGAGCCGGCGGCGGCTCGGTTTCTCCGGACTCAGCCCGCGCTGTGCAGCGCGAACGGATCGGTCGGCGCGTCGAAGACTCGCACCGGCGCCCCCAATTCGGTCTCCAGCAGCGTCCCGACCTGCGCACACCACGGGAACTCGGTCGCCCAGTGTCCGGCGTCGACCAGGGCCGGCCCCCCATCGCGCAGACTCTCGTCGACCGGATGATGACGGAGATCACCGGTCAGATATACGTCGACGCCGAGACCGCGGACACGATCGAGCAGGGAGTCCCCGGCACCGCCGCACACCGCGACGGTCTGCACGAGTGCGTCCGGGTCGCCCGTGGCGCGAACGCCGGTCGGGGTGCGCAGCACCCGGGCGGCCTCGGTGACGAAGTCGCGCAGTGTCATCGGCTCGGCGAGGGACCCGACCCGACCGAGTCCGACCTCGCTGCACAGGTCGGCCAGCTCGAACACGTCGAAGGCCGGTTCCTCGTAGGGATGGGCGTCGCGCAGAGCACGCAGGATCCCGGCGCGCAGGCCACGGGTGGCGACCATCTCGACCCGCGCCTCGTCGACGTGGGTGCGCATCCCGATCTCGCCGATGGTCGGCGACGCGTCCTCGCCGGCCTCGAACTGTCCCGTTCCGACGACGGTCCAGGAGCAGTCCCGGTAGTCGCCGATCGCTCCCGCGCCCGCGGCGAACATGGCCTCGCTCACCTGCTCGACGTTGCCCTCCGGCACCATCACGACCCATTTGTCCATGGCTGCAAGCGGTTTCGGATCGATCGGAACCGTGCCGCGGAGTCCGAGCACAGAGGCGAGCGCGTCGGAGACACCGGGCCGGGCACTGTCGGCGTTGGTGTGTGCGCACAGCAGTGCGATCCCGCTGCGGATGAGCCGATGCACGATCCGTCCCTTGGGGGTGTCGGCGGCCACCGAGGTGACGCCCCGCAGCAGCAGCGGATGGTGGGCGACGACGATCCCGGCGTCGGCCTCGACCGCGGCGTCGACCACCGCGTCGGTGACGTCCACACACACCAGGACGTCGCGCGCGGAATCGGCCGGGTCGCCGCACACCAGACCGACCGCATCCCACGATTCGGCGAGGACGGGCGGATAGGCACGTTCGACCACGGCGACGACGTCACCGACCGTCACCTCAGAACCGGTCTCCGACGTCACGGCCGATCTCCTCTCGTACCAACTCGATCGCGCGCGTGAGCGCCCGAACCTGCGGAAGTCCACGGATGGCGAGACGAAGGTGCGAGTCGCCGAGGCCGACGAAGTTCGCGCAGCTCCGCACCGCGAAACCGTGGCGGACCAGACGCGCTTTCACCTCGGTGGCGTCGGGCATCTCGACCAGGACGAAGGGCGCGGCGGGAGCGGCCGCCACCCGGAGTCCGACGCGCGTGAGTTCGTCGACCATGTCGGCACGCTCCGCGGCGACCATGTGCGCGGTCTCGGCGCAGTAGCGCTGCCCCTGCTCCTCGACGCAGGCGGTCAGCGCTGCGAGAGCGGGGGTCGACACCGCCCACGGCCGACGCCCCGCCCGCAACCGGTCGAGCAGGTCCGCCGGTCCGAGCAGATACCCCGCACGCAGGCCTGCGAGACCGAACGTCTTTGTCACACTGCGGATCACGAGAAGATCAGGCCAGTCGGCGGAGGCGAGTGACTGCGGTTCGGGCGATCCGTCGGCGCCGAGGGTGAGGTCGGCGAAGGCCTCGTCGACCACGAGAATCCGCCCCGGCCGGCGCAGCGCGGCGATGGCCTCGGCCGGGTGCAGCACCGAGGTCGGATTGGTGGGGTTGCCCAGGATGACGAGGTCGGCATCGTCCGGCACCGTGGCGGTGGTCTCGACGCCGGCCGGCGCGGCCAGGTTCCAGGGCGCCCTCAGCGCGACGTGGGTGATCGGGATGCCGGCGGCCCGGAGCACGATCTCGGGTTCGGTGAACGACGGCTGGATCAGGGCCGCATGCCGGGCACCCAGTCGTGGGAGCATCTCGAATCCATCGGCGGCGCCGGAGAGCAGCAGCACCTCCTCGGGGCGACGGTCGTGTGCCGCGGCGATGGCGTCGACGGCGCGTCGCTCCTGCGCTCCGGTCGGATACCGCGCGAGATCGTCGAGTCCCGCCCGGATCGCGTCGAGCACGAATCCGGGCGGCGTGCCGCGGACGTTGACCGCGAAGTCGACGAGTCCTGGGACGGCGTCCTGGTCGCCATGGCGTTCCGGGTCGGTGAGATCGGCGCGCGGCGGCTGCGTCTCGGTGATCCCCATGCCGGTGCGGGCCCGCGCAGGAGACACGGACGGACGCGAGGGCCCGGTCTCGACATCGAGCGCGTCGTACCCAGCTGTCATGTGTTCAGACCTTACGTGCACGATGGAGACGTGACGACGACGCCGGATCCCCGCCATCCCGAGACCGTCCTACTCGTCGACCTCGACGGCACGGTCACCGACAGTTTCGCAGGTATCGAGAACAGCTTTCGGCATGCTCTCGCCGTGGTCGGGGCACCCGACCCCGACCCGCGCATCGTGGCCGGCATCGCCGGACCGCCGATGATCGACACGCTCAACGCACTGGGACTCTCGCCCGAGGTGGCCGAGAAGGCGATGCGCGCGTATCGAGAGCGGTACACCGAGGTCGGCTGGTTGGAGAACTCGGTCTTCGACGGCATGGGCGAGCTGCTCGCCGATCTGGCCGCCGGGGGACGAACCGTGGCGATCGCGACGTCGAAGATCCAGACCACCGCCCGCCGGATTCTCGACCATTTCGGTCTCGCCGATCACTTCCGCTTCATCGCCGGGGCGAGCGACGACGGCACCCGCCGCGAGAAGGCCGATGTGATCGCCTCCGCGCTCGACGAGCTCGGGATCGCCACCGACCCGCAGACCGGGCACGTCACCAGTCCGGTCGTGATGATCGGCGACCGCAGCCACGATGTGCAGGGCGCAGCGGCCTTCGGCATTCCGGCGATCCTCGTGCGTTGGGGTTACGCTCTGGGCGGGGAGGAACAGGGCGCGACCTGGGCGGTCGGGTCCGTGGCCGAACTGCGCGACGTGCTGGGTGTGTGACCCCCACCCCGACAGCGGACGGCGAATCGACTTGTTGAGGTAGCAGTGGCTGACGAACTTCACATCTGCTTCGTGTGTACGGGCAACATCTGCCGGTCACCGATGGCGCAGAACATCTTCCGGACCGCACTCGACGACGCCGGCCTCGGCGGCAAGGTGCGGGTGTCGAGCTGCGGGACGAGCGGCTACCACGTCGGCGAACCGGCGGACAATCGCGCGCGGACCGAACTGGTCGCACACGGCTATTCCGACGCCCACGTCGCCGCTCTGCTCGGACCCGAGCACTTCGACGCCGACCTCCTGCTCGCGATGGACGAGGGCCACGTCCGCGAACTCGAACGCAAGCGGCTCGGCGACCGCACGCGGCTGCTGCGCTCGTTCGATCCCGCGGCCCCGGCCGACGATCTCGACCTCGCCGACCCGTACTACGGCACCCCCGACGACTTCGTACTGACGCGCGAGCAGATCGAGGGCTCGATGCCGGGGCTCATCGACTGGGTACGAGCCGAACTCGGGGTGTCCTGAGCTCGACCGACGCGACTCAGGCCGCCGGAGCGACGAGATTGTGCACGAAGCGGATCTTGGTCAGGACCTTCTCGGGCAGCACGAACGGATAGAGGTCGGGGTGCCCCATCGACCGGTTGATCTGGTTGAGCGCCCAGGTCAGCGGTAACCACTCGTCGAGGACCCGATCGAAGCCGACATCACCGGGCGGGACCCCTTCGAAGGTCGAGCCGGCGGGCGCCATCGCGAACGCCGCCGCGGTGTCGAGGGTGTCGCGAATGTGCAGGTAGTGCGCAAAAGTCTCGGCGAAATCCTCGGCCGGATGCATCGTCGCGTACGACGACACGAAGTCCTGCTGCCAGCCCTCCGGCGCGCCCTCGCTGTAGTGGCGGTCCAGTGCTGCCTGGTAGTCCTCGTCGGGATCGCCGAACAATTCCTCGAAGCCCGGGCGTCGATCGTCGGTGATGAGGACGAGTTGGTAGTAGTGCCCGATCTCGTGCCGGAAGTGGCCGAGGACGGTCCGATACGGCTCGGCGAGCTCGACGCGCATCTGTTCGCGGTGAACGTCGTCCCCCTCGGCCAGGTCGAGCGTGATGACCCCGTTCGCATGACCGGTGATGACCGACTGCTGCGCGCTGGAGAGCAGGTCGAAGGCGAGACCGGACTGCGGATTCTCCTCCCGCGTCTCGATCGGCAGCTTGAGTTCGTCGAGTTCCAGGATGAGGCGCCGCTTGGCGGTCTCGGTCTGTCCGAAGATGACCAACGCCTCGGTGTCATCGTCGCCGGGCCGGGTGCGAGTGAGCCGGCACGACTCGCACATCGTCGGCTTGCCACTCCACTTCACCAGCCAGTTGCATTGCGCGACTTTGGTGTTGGCGCAACGTTCGAGCAGCACGCCGTCGACCTCCGCGCGTGCCTTGTCGTCGAGGACGTGGATCGACCGGGTCTTCAGCCAGAAGCCGAGCGGGCTCCGGCAGTTCAGGCACAGACTGTTTTCGAAGGAGAGACGCTGACCGCACTTCAAGCAGAGGAAGTCTCGCATTTCGATCAGGCTACCCCCGCTCGGTAACCTGGGCGGTGTGCACGTACTGCGAACGATCCTCCGGCCCGGGTGGATTGCGCTCGGTCTCGTGGTCGCGGCGTTCGCGGTGGCCTGCTTCACCCTGCTCGCACCCTGGCAGCTGG
Source organism: Gordonia sp. ABKF26 (assembly GCF_041103195.1). Classification (NCBI taxonomy): domain Bacteria; kingdom Bacillati; phylum Actinomycetota; class Actinomycetes; order Mycobacteriales; family Gordoniaceae; genus Gordonia; species Gordonia sp. ABKF26. Next base: position 2,554,701 of record NZ_JBGCVZ010000003.1, on the reverse strand, counting down.
GCAAGAACTCCGACACCGAACGCCGCAACGACCTGATCCGTACCGCCACGTCGATCGAGACGGCCCCACTGGCCGAGGTCGCGCCGTCGTCGGCCTTCGTGCCGTCCTCAGAGTGGCGGTCCGTCGCGGTGACCGGCCGTTATCTGCCGGACCGGCAGGCCCTGGTCCGGCTCCGCAACATCGACCAGCGACCCGCCGTGGAGGTCCTCACCCCGTTCGCGGTCACCGGGTCGGACCGGGTGATCCTCGTCAACCGCGGGTACGTACGGCCGGTCGAGGGTGCAGTACCCGACATCCCCGCACCACCGGCAGGCGAACAGACCGTCGACGGCCGGATCCGGGCAGCCGAGAGCGTGAGTACCGAGCGCGGAACGCGCGTCGAGAACGGCGCGCTGACCGTCGCGACGATCAACCCGGGCCTGGTGTCCGCCGCGACCTCGACCCCGATGGACGACTTCTACCTGCAGCTCTCCCCTGACCAGCCGGGTTCACTCGGTGAGATCTCGCTGCCGCAGCTCGACACCGGACCGTACCTGTCGTACGGCCTGCAATGGCTGGCGTTCGGTGTGATGGCCCCCCTGGGCGTCGGCTACTTCCTGTACTCCGAGATCCGCGCCCGACGCCGGGCGGCCGCCGAGGCGTCGGCGGCGGCGCAACCGGCCGCGGCCACCCCGGCCGGACCCGACTCCGAGGCCTCGTCCGAACCGGACGCGACTCCCGGTCCGGCGGCCGAGTCGCGCGCCCAGCGGCGGCAGCACCGTCGTGACGAGCTCCGGGCGGCCGCCGGAACCACGATGACCCATCAGGTCGGCGACATCGGCCACGGCCGGCGGAACGGCGACGAGTCGCGCGACGTCCGCGACAAGCTCACCCGGCGATACGGCGGCTGAGCCAGCGCGCCGCGGCCGTGGCGCCCGGACGCGCGACGGCGACGGCCGCACAGGTCAGGACCGTCGCGCGCTGCACGCGTCGGGACAGCGCCACGGCGGCACGGAGATCCGCCGGTCCCGGCGCCGGTCCGGAGCCGAGGGTCGGACGCACCTCGACTCCGTGCGGGTAGACCGTCCGTCCGCCGAGTTGCACGCCCAGCGCACCCGCGAACCCGGCTTCGACGACCCCGGCATTCGGGCTCGGATGGGCGCCGCTGTCCCGCCGCCAGGCCTCGACGGTCCGACGCGGCGCGCCGCCGAGCACCACCAACAACGAACCGGCGAGCCGCGCCGGCAGCAGGTTGGCGAGGTCGTCCAGGCGCGCGGCCGCCCAGCCGAAGTCCTGGTAGCGCGGATTCCGGTATCCGACCATCGCATCGAGCGTGTTCACGGCCCGATACCCCAGCACGCCGGGGACACCGGCGACGGCGCCCCACACCAGCGGCCCGACCGTCGCATCCGACGTGTTCTCCGCGATCGACTCGAGGGCGGCGCGGCACAGGCCGGCCTCGTCGAGCGACTCCGGGTCCCGGCCGCACAGGCTCGGGATGAGCGCCCGCGCGGCATCGATGTCGTGCGTCTCCAATGCCTCCGCCACCGCGTCGCCGACCCGGCACAGCGAGGTGCCGCCCAGGGCGATCCACGTCGACGCGGCGGTCACCGCGACACCGGCGATGCCCGTCACGCGTCGATCCGCCGCAACCGCCAGGACCACCGTCGATCCCACCATCACCCCGACCAGACCCACACCCGCACGCCGCGAATCCCGGTAGAGGCGCCGCTCCACGGCGCCGGTCAACCGGCCGAACCCGGCCACCGGGTGGCCGCGTGCCGGATCGCCGAACAGATCGTCGAGCACGAAACCGACCAGCATCCCGGCCGCGGTGACGGCACCGCGTCGACGATCGGGGCGGGGACGGTGAACACGAGGCGGTCTGGGCACCGCGCGATCGTATCGACCCGTGCCGTGCCAGACTTGGCCCCCGTGGCCCGGACAACCGCACACCCGACGCCCGGTCGGTACGACATCGACACCGGCGTTGCCGAGCTGAGCCCGGACACGATCGCGGGCGGGTGGCTGCTCACGATCAACGGAGCCCACAGCTCGCACATCCACCCCGACGACCCCACTGCGCTCGACTTCGAATACCTGCGCCAGATGGCCGCCGTCATCGACGAGCGTCACCCCGACACCACCGATCGCCTCCGGGTTCTGCACCTCGGCGGCGCGGCCTGCGCACTGGCACGTCACCTCGACCACCGCTACCCGGACGCCCGTCAGGTGGCCGTCGAGATCGACGCCGAACTCGCACGCCTCGTCCGGGAATGGTTCGACCTGCCCCGCGCGCCGAAGCTGCGTATCCGCGTCGGCGATGCACGGCAGGTCGTCGAGTCGCTCCAGCCCGGCACGCGCGATGTGGTCGTGCGCGACGCCTTTGCCGGCGACCGCACCCCGCGGCATCTGACGACCACGCAGTTCACCGAGCGTGTGCGCGATGTCCTCACCCCCGGTGGCCTGTACCTGGCCAACTGCGGCGACAGCCGCGACCTCGCCGGCGCCCGGGCCGAAGCCGCGACCGTCGGAGCCGCGTTCGACCATCTGGCGCTCATCGCCGATGCCGCGATGTTCAAGGGCAGGCGCACCGGCAACATCGTGATCGCGGGCAGCGACGCACCGCTCGAACCCTCGGCGACACTCATCCGCACTCTGCTCAGTGACCCACTACCGGCTCAGATCCTCTCCGGGGACCGCGCTCGGGAGTTCGCCCGCGGTGAGGCCCTCACCGACGAGGCGTGACGATGGCGTCACGAAGCACGCTGCACGTCGATCACGGTCGATTGGATAGGGTTGTCTCGATTCCGACGCCGAGGAACCGAGGATGACGTGAGCGATCCATCGTCGCGTGCGGGTACGACGCTGGGCCCGTACCGCATCGACAGACTTCTGGGTCGTGGCGGCATGGGTGAGGTGTACGAGGCCTACGACACCGTGCGCGAACGCCGGGTCGCGTTGAAACTCCTGCCCCCACATCTCGTCCACGACAAGGACTTCCGCGAGCGATTCGAGCGTGAGTCGAAAACCGCGGCGAAGCTCTCCGACCCGCACGTCATCCCGATCCACGACTGGGGCGAGAAGGACGGCGTGCTGTTCATCGACATGCGGCTCGTCGACGGGCAGGACCTGCGCAAGCTTCTCGCCGATGGCCCGCTGCCGGCCGCCCGGGCCGTGGCGATCCTCGGCCAGGTCGCGTCCGCACTCGACGCCGCACACCGTGGCGGCCTGGTGCATCGCGACATCAAGCCGGACAACATCCTCGTCGACGCCGACGACTTCGCGTACCTCGTCGACTTCGGGATCGCCCAGGGCACCACTGACAGCCGGCTCACCCAGATCGGAACCGCCCTCGGGACACTCGCGTACATGGCGCCGGAGCGCTTCGGCGACGACCCCGCCGGACCCAGCTCGGACAACTACGCACTCGCCTGCGTGCTCTACGAATGCGTCACGGGTCAGACGCCGTACCCGGCGAAGACCGACCAGGGTCTGATGACCGCGCACATCACCAAGGAACCACCGACGATGGGCGGTCCGCTCGACCCGGTGATCGCACGCGGACTCGCCAAGGATCCGGCACACCGCTATCCGACGGCCCGAGAACTGCTCCGCGCGGCGTCGACCGCGCTCACCGACCCTCCCCCGTCGTCGGCGCCGCCGACGGTGACACCCCGCATCGTGACACCACCTCCGATGGCCCCACCCCCGACGGCCCCACCCACGTACGCACCGGGCGGGAGCGGCTCGGACGCGTTCGGAAAGCCCGGCGGACCGGTTCCGTCGGATCGCACCATCATCTCGCCCGGCACGCCCCCGGCCGGCAAGCCCGGCGCGCGCGGGTTCGCTTCTCCCCCTGAGCATTCCGGCCCGCAGAGACATTCGTCGTACTCGGGTCCCCCGCAGCATTCGGGCCCTCAGCAGCACTCCGGTTCCCAGCGGTTCTCGGGTCCCCAGCAGTTCTCCGGTCCCCAGCAGTTCTCCGGCCCGACCCAGTGGGGCGGCGCACCGACGCCTGCGCCGCGGAAGTCGAACACCGGGCGGAACGTCGCCATCGCGGTGGGAGTCGGGCTGGTGGTCATCGCGCTGGCGGTGACCGGCATCGTGGTCGTCCTGTCGGGCTCCGGCGGCGACGATTCCCCCACGCCGAGCACGTCGACGAGTGCGATCCCGGCGGGCACCGTGACGTGCGATTACCCTCAGCGCACAGCAGTCGGCGGCATCACCGAGCCCGCACCGGCCGCGAGCCAGCCGAACACCGGAACGGTGGAGGCGCAGATCCCGATCGCGGGCCAGGGCACGATCGATCTGACGCTCGACCGCGCGGAGGCGCCCTGCAACGTCGGGGCGATGGTGTCGCTGATCAAGTCCGGCTTCTACGACAACAGCAAGTGTCACCGGGCGTCGCGGCAGTACCTCATCTGCGGTTCGTCGGGTGGCCGGGAGGGCACCAATCCGGGTTGGACCAGCCCGGACGAGCTCCCCGAGAACCTGCCGTCGGCGGGTACCGACGACGACGGGGTCCCGCAGGTCACCTATCCGCGCGGCACCGTCGGCATCCTCGACCTGCCCGACGACGAGGGCGCGACCGGATCGACCACGTTCTTCTTGCTCGCCGACGACACCCGCCTGCCGCTGACCTACTCGATCGCCGGCACCATCGACCCGTCCGGACTGGCCGTCCTCGACAAGGTCCTGGCCGGCGGGTTCACCCCGACCCGGCCTGGGGCCGCGTCGGGTCCGCCGAATCAGAACCTGCTGATCCAGAAGGCCACCGTCAGCGAGTAGGGCGACGAGAGTCCCCCGGATCCGGTTGCGGTTTGTCCCGGCTTCCGGGACAAACCGCAACCGGAACCTCAGGCTTGTTGGTTGCTACCCCGGCATGCAACCGGAACGGCCGCTGATGCGTCCAAAGCCCGTGGACGATCTTCATCAACTGATCAGCAGGCAGGACGGCGTGGTCTCGGCATCGCAGGCGATCGCAACCGGGTTGAGCCGATCCGCGATCGGCCGACGACGCGCCTCCGGTGAATGGGTGGCAGTCGCGCGAGCGGTGTACCTCGTGGCCGGCCATCACCGATCGGCGCGGGCTCAAGCGCGCATCGCGGTGCTCTCGGTGGGCGCCGATGCTGCACTCGGAGGGCTCGCCGCCGCGTGGTGGCTCGGTCTGCATCCCACCGAGCCACGAAAACACCTCGTCTTCACAGCTTCTCGCGGAGCCCATGGACGGTCGTCGGCGACCGCGGTGATCCGGCACCGACACCTCGACGAGGTCGACGTCACCACGCACGCCGACCTACGTGTCACTGCGACAGCGCTCACCGTCCTCGACGCCGCCGCCGAACTGGGAATCGCTGTTCTCGATTCGGCACTCCTGTCCGGCACCGTGAAGCTCGCCGACCTCGAGGCCGCACACTCCCGGTACCCCAGGCGGCACGGTTCCCCGACCATCACCCGCTACCTGCGGCTCCTCGGCGATGGCGCGCGGTCGGAGGCCGAGCGGATCGTGGCCACGCTGTTTCACGAGTCGGGCACGGTGGGCTGGACACCGAACATGAGTGCCGAGGGGTATGTCATCGACGTGGCCTTCACCCGCGAGAAGCTGGCTGTGGAAATCGACGGTTTCGCCCATCACCGCGACGTCACGACATTTCAGCGGGATCGGACCAAACGCAATGCGTTGATCGCCGCGGGCTGGACAGTGCTGAATTTCACCTGGGCCGATATCGTCGAACGGGGCGATCAGGTGGTGACCACGGTCCACGATGCCTTGAGCCGCTCGGTCGCCTGATCCGGTTGCGGTTTGTCCCGGCTTCCGGGACAAACCGCAACCGGAACGCGACCGCCCGGCCGATCAGATCACGTAGTTCATCCGCTTCAGGATCGCTTGTCCCAGAGCATGATCGCCATGCAACTCCAGCGCGGACGGATCCGCGTCACGCCGCCCTCCGGCGAACCGCGCCAAGTTGGTGGCGTCCAGCCGGATGCGTACGTCGGCAGCATCGTCACCGCCGTCGAACTCGTCGACGATGCCCGCCCGGTCCCCGACCGCGATCCGCACGGTTCGCGGGGACACCCCGGTGATGTCGAACAGCACGGTACTGCCCTTGGGCGCGTCGGCCCGCTTGCCGACGACGAACGGGAGCGACGCACCGATCTCATCGAGGGCCAGGGACGCCGGGCCGGGCTCCGCGACCGCGGAACGGTCGGTGCCGTCACGCAGGTCGATCTCGTGCACCCAGCAGTCGAAGATGCGGATCCGCATGAATCGGCCGTAGGTGTCGGGCCCGGCGGGCGTCATCGCCTCGGCGTCGAAGTCCGCCTGCGACATGGCTTTCAGCGCCGCGGTGCGGACGCCGATGATCTCGTCAAGGGCGGCGACCACCTCGGCACGCGGCTTCGGCCGATAGTGGTCGACCCACTTCTCGTTGAGTTCACCGATCGGATTGCGGACGTGATCGAGGGCGCTGACCGTGCGGGTGGCCTCGACGTCGCGACCGTCGAGCATGCTCTCGGTGCCGACGATATGGGCGACGATGTCGGCGTTGGTCCAGCCGGGGAGAACCGACGGAGCCGACCACGCATCGTCGTCGAGCGTCCGGGCCAGCTCACCGATCACGCCCCACTGGGCGATCAGCGCCTCGGTCACCTCGTCGATCGGCAGGATCGTCGTCGCCATCGTCACTCCCTCGGGTCGGTGCCGGTGTCGGGGTCGCCGGCGGATCACTCGGATCAACCGTATCGAGGACCGTTCCGTGAATCCCGGGACCCGCCGAACGGGAGGCGACGGCGCCGCGCGAAACCGTCGGATGCGAACAAGGACCGAACCTGTCCGCGTCATCGGGCACGATGAGACGCATGTTGGAAACCTCGGCTCGGTTGCTGGCGCTGTTGTCGCTGTTGCAGACACGACGCGAGTGGTCGGGTCGAGAGCTCGCCGAACGCCTCGACATCACCACCCGCACCGTGCGTCGCGATGTCGACAAGCTGCGCGAGTTGGGTTATCCGGTGGATGCCAACGTCGGCTCGCGCGGTGGCTACCGGCTGGGCGCGGGCGCCGAGATGCCGCCGCTGCTGCTCGACGACCAGGAGGTCCTCGCAGTCGCCCTGGGACTCGACGCGGTGACCACCGGCGCGGTCGCCGACATGGCGGAGGCGTCGGCGGGCGCACTGGCGAAGCTGCGTCAGGTCATGCCGTCGAGACTGCGCCACCGGCTCGATGCACTGCGGATCGAGGCCGTGCCCCGGACGGCGCCGGCGAGCGCCGTGTCGGCCGACCGGCTCACCGAGATCGCGACCGCATGCCACCGGAACGAGCGCCTGCGATTCGACTACCGGCGCAACGACGGCGAGGAGAGTCGGCGCGAGATCGAGCCCTATCGCCTCGTCCGCAACGGGAACCGCTGGTATCTGGTCGGTTTCGACATCCAGCGGATGGACTGGCGGTCGTTTCGCGTCGACCGGATGGAACCGAAAGTGCCGACCGGGCCGCGGTTCACCCCGCGCGAGCCACCCGAGGGCGGCGCGGCGGCGTTCGTGCTGCGCGGCCTCGGTTCGGTCTATCGGCGTGCGACCGCACGAGTACGCATCCACGCCTCGCTCGATGAGGTCTCGGCGATGGTTCACGAATCCTGGGGGGCGCTCGAGTCCGGCGACGAACACAGTTGCGAGGTCACCCTGTACAGCACGTCGCTGGCATCGATAGCGCGCTGGATGTACGCGTTCGGAGCGGACTTCACCATCATCGAGCCAGCCGAACTCCGCGCCGAGATGGCGGCGGCGGCGGAGTACCACGACCAGGTCGCGGAGCGGTACCGCAGAGCGGTCGACGCCCAACCGTGATCGCCGTCACGGCTGTTATCTCGCCGTGACATCGGCACCGTGTCCGTCACACCCCGGACGCGAGCCCGACGGACTCCGCCGAATGTCTCTACCGTCGGTGTCATGCGACTTCTCATCACTGGCGCCACGGGGTACGTCGGGTCCCGATTGGTGTGCGCACTGCTCAAACAGGGACACGACGTGGTCGTCACGTCGCGGGACACGCGAAAGCTCGCCAAATTCGGCTGGTCGTCGCAGGTCAGCATGGTGACCATGGACGCCGATGACCCGGCTTCGGTGACGAAGGCGATGTCGGACGCGGGTCAGATCGACGCGATCTACTACCTCGTCCATGCGATCGGCCAGGCCGACTTCGCCAACGGCGACCGGGATGCGGCGCGCAACGTCGCCGAGGCCGCCCGCGACAGCGGAGTCGATCGCATCATCTACCTCGGCGGTTTCGTGCCATCGGACGACAAGCTGTCCACTCACCTGCAGAGCCGCGCCGACGTGGCCGAGGGTCTGCGGATCGACGGCGGGCCAGAACTCGTGTGGCTACGCGCAGCAGTGGTCATCGGCGCCGGTTCGACGTCGTTCGAGATCATCCGGTACATGGCCGATCGGCTGCCGGTGATCCCCGAGCCCGACTGGATCACCAACGAGATGGATCCCATCTCCATCCGCGACGCGGTTCACTACCTGGCTGCGGCGTGCGACTCGTCGATCCTGCCCGCAGGGCACTACGACATCTCCGGCCCCGACAGCGCACGCTACATCTCGATCCTGCACGAGTACGTGTCGGCGATCCGGGTGCCGAGACTGCGGCTGCCGGTCTTCGGGATCTCGACCCGGCTCGCGGGACGGGTCGGCGGCATGCTCGTGCCGGTCCCGGCGTCTCTCACCGAAGAACTCGTCACCTCGCTCGATCACCCGATGACGGCGTCCGAGCACCGCATCCGCGATCTCGTCCCGCCACCGGAAGGCGGTCTGACGCCGATGCGCGAGGCCGTCCACGCCTCGGTGCGGTCGCCGTACCCACGCTCGGTGTGCGATCTCGACGACCTGCATCATCTCGCCGACACCGATCCGGCCTGGGCCGGCGGTGACTGGCTCCGTGTGAAGCGGAGTGTCGTCGAGACGATCGGCACGTCCATCGGGGTCGCGTCGAAGGTCGTCGGAGTTCTCCGTCCCACACGCACCGATGTAGCGTCGTGACCGTAACCGTTGATCGACCGATTCTCTGACCGATCGAACGAGGTGGTGATGTGCTGGTGACCTCACTGGCGCGCGACCTGTACGACTCCGTCGCCGCGGACCGTGACCCCGACCCCGGCGCCCACTACATCCGACGACGCTGGCTGGTCGGCGTCTTCCTCGTCATCGGCGCAGTGGTTCTCGGCGTCTCCCTGCGGGTGGAGCCGGGAGATGCGGCCTTCTATCCGCTGACCATTCTTCTGGCGGCTGTGTGGATCGTCGGCGCATTCGTCTCCGGCCCACTGCGACTCGGGGCCTTCAGCCCCACCCCGTCACGCCCACCCGACCGCATCGGCGCCATCGGACTCGGCGTCGTCGTCGGCCTGGCCGTGGGCGGCGCGTTCGTGGTCGGCGGCCTGATCGCACGCATGATCCCGGGCGTCAGCGACCTCGCCAACCAGGTGCTCGCCTTCGCCGACTTCGGCAGCCTCGCCGTGGTCACCGCGATCACCATGGTCAACGGCCTCGCCGAGGAGTTGTTCTTCCGCGGCTCGGTCTATTCGGCGGCGCGCCCGCACAACCCGATCCTCGTGTCGACGGTGATCTATGTGCTGGTCACCATGGCCAGCGGCAATGTGATGCTCGGCTTCGCCGGCGCCGTCCTCGGCACCGTCTGCGCGATCCTCCGTCGCAGCACCGCCGGCGTCCTCGCACCCGCGATCACCCACGTGATCTGGGGCGCTGTCATGGTCCTGGCGCTACCGCCCGTCTTCGCCTGACGGCCAGACCTCGACTCGACTGCCAGACTTCGATCGAAGTCTGTCGGTCGAGTTGACGTCTGCCGGTCCCGCTCCCCACTCTCCGGGGCATCGACACCCTTCGCCCCTGCGCTGAGACGAGCGCGAGCTCCCCTCTGATCCCCGAGGTGCGAGGAGCGCAAGCACCCCTCTGATCCCTGAGGTGTGAGGAGCGCAAGCACCCCTCTGATCCCTGAGGTGCGAGGAGCGATAGCGACGAGCCTCGAAGGGCCGGCGACCCGACCACTCAGCCCCCCGGTCAGACCCGGTTTGGGCGACCGGCATCGGAGCGACTAAATTCGTGTGCGCAGCGCCACGTATGTGGCTGCGGCGCGCGCGTATAGCTCAGCGGTAGAGCTCTGGTCTTACACACCAGCGGTCAGGGGTTCGAATCCCTTTGCGCGCACCACCCCGACCCCACAGCCCCCAACCCTTGCCGCGCGGCTTCGGGCTGTCACATCGCTAGCGAGCCAGCCACTCTCGGGTGTACACATCCTGCCAGCGCACCGAGATGTTGCGACGGGCGACGGCACTGCTGTCGCCGCCGAGGGTCTCGACCAGAACCTCGTCGACGATGTCGCGCACGTCGTCGGAGAGTGCGGGCAGGTCGTCGGCGTAGCGGGCGATGAGACCGACGCGCACGCCGTCGACGGTCTCGCCGTCGCCGTCGACCGACACGAAGACGGTCAGACGGCCGAGTTCGCGTCGGGTCCGGATCGCGATCAATTGTTTGACGACGCGGTCGCTGGTGTAGATGCGCAGGCCGTCGGTCGCCAGCGTTCGCGCGGGACGCCGGATCCGCTGCAGGCTCCCCGAGATCGAGGAGATCAACCGGTCGACGTCGCTCGCGGGTTCGTCGGCGATCTGCCGCGTGGCCTCGACCAGCCAGGCGTCGGCGACGTCGGTGGCGTCGGAGTCGCGCGCGTGGTTGTCAGGCACCGACCTCGCCTCCCTCCGCGTCGTCGACGCTCGTCGTGGCCGTCGGTGTGGTTCTCGGTTTACCAGGGTTCCAGGGCTCCAAACGGGTCAACAGGAACTTCCGGCTGCGCTGGAGATGACCGCGCACCGACCCGGTTGTGATGCGTAACACCTGTCCGATTTCCTCGAGCGTAAGCCCCTCGACCTCCTTGAGCCACCACGCGGCGCGCGAATTGGCGGGGAGATTGTCCAGTTCGGCGCGCAGCGCATCGATGAGCAGACTCCGCTCGGCCATGTCGGCCGGCAGCGGTCCGACCGCTTCGAGTTCGGCGAACCGCTCGTCGTCGAACGGTACATCGCGTCGGCGACGATGGTAATCGACCGCCTTCCGGTGCGCGATGGTGAACATCCAGGTGCGGAAGCTGCTACGGAACGCGAAGTCGGGCAACCCTTTCCATGCATCCAGCAAGGTCTCCTGGGTGAGGTCCTCGGCGGTCTGCCTGCCGTCGACCATCCGCGACATGTACCGCAGCAGACCGGGTGTCACGCGTCGGACGAGCACGTCGAAGGCCTCGGTGTCGCCGACCGACGCGGCGCCCGCGAGCTCGTCGTCGCCGAGCTCGGACAGGTCGAGCGATTGCCTGTGAGCCGAATCACTGGGTTTCATCCGTGCAACTCCCCCCGTCCGTCCCGACTGACCTTACAGACGGATCGTGAACAGCCTTTGCGATAACGCATCATCCGAACGCGGTCCGTCTACGAAGAAGACACGACGACCGAAGGAGTTCGACATGTCCGCAAGCGCCACCACCACCAAGGACGCCACACACGAGGACGCCGCTGTCGACGCGTCGCGTACCGACGCTGCTGCAGGGCGTGCACTCGCCCGCCGTGAGTCGACCGGCGACCGCGGACGTACCTCCATCGCCGACATCGTCGTCGCGAAGGTCGCCGGGATCGCGGCTCGTGAGATCGACGGGGTCCACGATCTGGGCGGCACCACCGAGCGCGTGGTGGGCCGGGTCCGCGACGTCCTGCCGGGCACGACGGTGAGCACAACCCAGGGAATCGAGGTCGAGGTCGGTGAGCGTCAGGCCGCCGTCGACGTCTCGATCGTGGCCGAGTACGGCGTGGCGATCCATCAGCTCGCAGCAGCCATCCGACGCAACGTGATCAGCGCGATCGAGCAGATGACCGGCCTCGAGGTCACCGAGGTCAACGTGACCGTCCACGACATCGCGTTCGGCGACGACGAGCAGGAGTCGAACACCACCCCGCGGGTCCAGTGATGACGTCGGACCTTCCGGACGCGCGGACGGAGGAGGGCGGCGCACTGGCAGATCGCCTCGCTGCCGCCGTACTCGCGGTCCCGGGTGTGCACGACCTACACAGTGGACTGTTCGGCGAGATCGCCACTTATCTTCCCGGACATCGGGTCCCGGGTGTGTCCCTGGCCGAGGACAGCGGTGAGGTCCACATCGTCGTCGATGCCGCGCACGACCTCCAGAGCGTGGCCGCGAAGGTGCGCGACACCGCCGAGACGGTTGCCGCGAGACCGGTCTCGGTGACCGTGGCGGACATCAGCGTGAGCTCGAACCCGAGTCGGAATGAAGGGGAAGCGGAATGAACAACGCAGTAGTGGGCCTGTTCGTGGGGCTCCTCCTGGCTCTGGCCGCCGTCGCCGGTGGGCTGGCGGGCTTCCTGCTGGCCGTCGTGCTCGGAGCCGCGGGACTGGTGCTGGGTCTCAACCGGGACGGCGCCATCGACCTGGGCGCGCTCCTGCGGAGCCGGGGTCGTGGCTGAGCAGCACACCGGCGGGCCCGTGCCGGGCGGCGGCCCGGCCGGGGGCGTCTCGCCACCCGGGACGCTCACCATCGCCGACCGCGTCCTCGAAAAGGTCGCGGCCCGTGCGGCTCTCGACATCCCGGGCGTCGTCCGCCATCGCGGCGGAGTCGGCTCGGTCCTGGGGCCGGTCGGCGAGCGGTCCACCCTGCCCACGGCAAGCATTCATGCCGGCGGCACCCGGATCACGCTCTCCCTCGCACTCGAGTGGCCGTGCGCAGTAGCCGAGGTGTCGCGCCGCACCCGCGATCACGTCGCCGCCGAGGTCGAGCGCCTCACCGGGGTCGTCCCACTGCGCGTCGACGTGACGGTGTCCAAGTTCGAGCCACGGCAGGCCATCCGACGCCGGCAACGGGGGTACGTCGACCTCCCGCCGGTCCGCGAGGACACCCAGCCCGATGTGCCGCAGGCAAACCCGCCGTCGGACGCACCGGACGCGGCAGATCCGCCGCACGACACCGCGGCCTTCACTCCGACCATCAGCACCGAGACGGGGGCACGACGATGACAACTCACGCCAAAGTCGCACCCGATCGCGCGACGCTCGACAGCGAGCGGACCGGCGAACCCGGGCACGTCTTTCCGCCCGCGGCCCTGCCCGGCGCCGCGATCGCCGGCGCCGCACTGGGGCTCGCGTTCATCGCACTGGGCGCGGTGGCCGTGCGAGACATCGCCGTCAACGCCAACTGGCTGGACGGTCGCGCGTGGTCGGTCACCGCCGCCGAGTGGATCGCCGACCTGCAGTGGCAGAACTGGATGTGGCCCGCCGCCGTCGGGGCGATCCTCCTGGGCCTGTTCCTGGTGTGGATCGCGATCAAGCCACGACGCCGGACACATCTCGAACTCGCCGGCGGAGACGGGATGTGGACGCGTCCCGGTGATGTCGCGAGACGGTGCAGCGCCGCTGTCTCCGACCTTCCCGGCGTACTCGACGCCGACACGGTGGTGACCCGTCGCAAGATGACCTGCACGGTCGGCGTGCGGACACAGGTCGCCGACCGCGCACTCATCGAGACCACGGCCGACTCGGTGGCCGCCGATCTGCAATCGCCGCCGCGAGTCGTCGTACGCCTGCGTGAGCGCGGAACGAGGAGCGTCCGATGAACCGTCTTCCCGCAACCGCACACCGACTGTCGGTCGGGCTCGTCGCCCTGCTGCTCATCGTCGTCGGCGCCGGGGCCGTGGCCTGGCGGGTCGACGCCGAGCCGGTGGCCGGGTGGGTCGACCGTCTCGACGAGCGCGCCGCTCTCGATGCAACCCAGGCGTCCTGGTGGATCTGGGTGCTGGTCGGGGTCACCGTGATCACCCTCGGCTGGGGTCTGCTGTTGCTGGCCACCAACATACGACCCCGAGCGGTCGACGACGCCCTGCTCGACGGCTCCGACCAGACCGGAACCCTCACCGTCGCACCGAAGTTGATCGCCAACGCGGCCGCGGAGGAACTCGCAGGCAACCCGTTGTTCCAGAAGGTGACGGCAAAGGCGATCGACGACCGGTCAAGGAGCATCATCCGACTCGAGGTCTCGGCGAAGCCCAACCGGGGCTTCGACGAGGTCACCGCACCCGTCGCCGACGCCGTCGCCGCGATCCGGAGGGCTCTCGGCGAGTCCGGAGTACACGTCCAGGCTTTCGTCCATCTCGACCGGTGACCGGACGAAGGACCCCGACCGGCAGCCTCATCCGAGGTTGTCGTCGATCGAAATGAAAAACAGGAGAAGAAGAATGGGATTCAGCGACAAGGTCAGCAACAAGGCCGAGGACCTCTCGGGTAAGGCCAAGGAGACCGCAGGCGATGTGACCGGTGACGACCAGCTGAAGAGCGAGGGCAAGGGCGATCAGCTGTCCGCCGCCGTCAAGGACGGCGTGGAGAACGTGAAGGACGCCGCGTCGAACATCAAGGACAAGCTGACCGGTAAGTGAGCATCACCGCCGGCAAACCGAACCTCCTCGCCGGCGGTGTCAGGCGAATCCCGAAGGTGCAGAGCACCTTCGGGATTCGTCCTGTTCGTGGGCCGGCGCCGGCCGGTCACGTCCCCTTGACGTTGAGGATCTGCCGCAGGGTGTGCTCGATGTCCACGAGATCGGCGGCGTCGGCCATCACCTGATCGATGTCCTTGTACGCATCGGGAATCTCGTCGACCCACTCGTCACCGTGCCGGTACTCGATCCCCGCCATCCGGGCGGCGAGATCGTCGGCGGTGAAACGCCGCCGCGCCTCACTCCGGGAGTACCGGCGGCCGGCACCGTGCGGCGCCGAGCACAACCGGGCCGGATTTCCCTTGCCCCGCACCACATACGACCGGGTTCCCATCGAACCCGGGATGACACCACGGACGCCCTCGTGGGCGTCGATCGCTCCCTTCCGGGTGAGCCACACATCCTTGCCCGCGTGCGTTTCCCGCACGGTGTAGTTGTGGTGGCAGTTGATCCGGTCCACCTCCAGCGACTCAGACCGGTCGTCGAGTCCACCGGAGACGTTGTCGCCGAACCACTCCGCGAACACCGCGACGAAACGATCCATCATCTCGGCCCGGTTCTCGAAGGCGAACCGCTGGGCCCAGGACAGATCCCGCAGGTACGCCGTCAGTTCCGGGGCCCCCTGCGGCAGGTAGGCGAGGTCGGCGTTCGGCAGCTTGATCCACCACTGTCGGCACAGCCGCTGGGCGATCTTGATGTGCTTCTGCGCGATCTTGTTGCCGACACCCCGCGAACCCGAATGCAGGAACAGCCACACCACGTCCCCCTCGTCGAGGCACAGCTCGATGAAGTGGTTGCCTCCGCCGAGCGAGCCCAGCTGCTCCCGCCACTTCGGTGAATGCGACAGGTCCACACCCTCTTTGGTGGCCTGTTCGTCGAGCGAGTCGATCCGTGTCCGGGTGAACGCGAAACGGTCGATCCCACGATTGTAGTTGCCGGGCGACAGCGGGATCGCGTCCTCGATCTTCGCCCGTAGTCGGCCGAGATCCATCCCGTCGATGTCCTCGGCGCGCAGTCGCGTCTGCACCGCGATCATTCCGCAGCCGATGTCGACGCCGACGGCGGCCGGGATCACCGCGCCGGTCGTCGGGATGACCGTGCCCACCGCAGAACCCTTCCCGAAGTGTGCGTCGGGCATCAGGGCGATGTGCGGATGTACGAACGGCATCCGGGCGGTCTGGGCCGCCTGGGTCAGGGTGTTGTCGTCCACGTGCGATGCGTAATTGAGCACCTTGGGCGACGCCATGGTCGGCATGGGGTTTCCTTTCGTGAGCGCCCGGGTCGCGGGCTCTCACATCAAAGCGTCGAATGCTCCCGGCGGCAACCGGATTTCCGCCTCCACAATGCCACTCGACATTCCCGGACGACACCCACAGACGTCGATGAAAGATCTCTCATGTGCTGCTCACGGAGACCTCATCGACGCCCATGAGAGTGAGAACCGTTCCGCTCGGGACCACCGGCGGAACGGTCACGACACACGGATGGATGTCTCCCGTCATGGCCTCGCGACCATCGCTCTCCGCGCTGTTGCGCCCCCGCACCGATGACCGACCGCTCGTGAAGCACTCCGCGACCCTGTCTGTGCTGCAGATCTTTCGCACGTTCGCGCCACGGCTTCGTCCCGTCCGGTGGTGGCTGCTCGCCGGCCTCACGCTGTCGGTGATCCCCGCGCTGATCGCCGTCGCCGAGATCGCACTGTTCGAGAGACTCGTCGACGACGTGCTGGTGCCGGCCGATCTCGGCCCATTCGCCTCCATCGCGGGGATCTACATCGCGCTCAACCTCCTGGCCGCGGTGATCGACGGAGCCGACGACTATCTGGGCACCTGGATCTCCCAGCGGTTTCTCACCACACTCCGGCGCGATGCATTCGCACATAAGCTGGCGCTGCCCTCCCACCGCCTCGACCATCTGCGCCTCAGCGATGTGATGAGTCGTCTCACCTCTGACATCGGTACGGTCGAGTCGTTCATGGTCCGTCACCTGACGTGGGGTTTCCGACAATCGGCCACGCTTGTCGTCTATGTCATCGCCCTCATGTGGATGGATCTGTGGCTGGCGCTGGCCTCCATGGTCGTCGTGCCGCTGTTCTCCTGGGCGGCAATTCGATTCGCCGACTTCACCAAGTCCGCGTCGCGCGAGCGGCGGCGGCGGGCCGGGTCACTCGGCGCGATCACCGAGGAGCACCTCGCCAATGCCGCCCTCGTGCAGGGCCTCAACCAGGAGCCGACCGCGATCGAGCGGTACGAGCGACAGAATCTCGCGATCATGGACGCCGAGCTGGTGGCCAGTCGGGTCCGCGCATTGTTCCTGCCGTTGGTGGGCCTGTTCGAACTCCTCGGTGTGCTCGTGGTCATCGGTCTCGGTGTGTGGGCGCTCGCCGCCGGGCGCATGACCCTGGGCGAGGTGCTGGCGTTCCTCGCGCTCCTGGGGAGTTGCTATCGGCCGGTACGCGATCTCGGGAATCTGCTGCCCTCGCTGTTCGCCGCCACCGCAGGCATCGAACGGGTACAGGAACTGCTGGACGAGCCCGCCCTGACCGACCCGCCTCATCACCCGCCTGCTGGACGGCTCGCTGCAACCGCGCTCGGGATCTGTTCTGTTGGGCGACAACGATCTTGCCTTCGCCACACGCCGCTCCGTCCGCGCCGCGGTCACCGTCGTCGCCCAGGAGATGTTGCTGTCCGACGCGACCGTCGCGGAGAACATCGCGTTCGCCAGACCCGACGCCACCGCCGCCGAGATCGCCGAAGCCGCTCGACGCGCCGATGCCCACGACTTCATCAGCCGGCTCCCGGACGGTTACGACACACGCATCGGACAGCGTGGCCGCACCCTCTCCGGTGGACAACGCCAACGACTCAACGTGGCCCGTGGACTCCTCCGCGGCGGCGGGCTCCTCATCCTCGACGAGCCGACCACCGGCCTCGACCGAACCTCTCGCCCCGCTGGGGTTCGGCAAGCGGACCGCCACCTGGGACGCCTTCGACACCGGACGTCGCACACGGTGCATCCCCAAGGTCATCCGCAGGCATCGGCGTCACGACGAGGAGGTCGCGGAGTCCGTCCGTCGCGAGGGACACGTGCTCGCCGATCTCGCTCACCGCATCTGGTGCGCGGCTACGGGATGCTGCCGCCGGACGAATCGGGCCTGGTGGGTTTCACGATGCAGACCATCCCCGGCGCCACCCTCGACGCAGCGATCGAGAACGGTCCGCTCAGCACCCACGATGTGCTGCAGCTGGGTGTGCAGTTGTCGGCGGCACTTCACCATCTGCACAGTCACAACTGGATCCACCTGGATGTGAAACCGTCGAACGTCATCATCCACGGCGGGCAGGCGATCCTGATCGACCTCGGGATCCTCGGCCGCCCCGGCGAGCGACGGGACGGCTCTGGAACGCGCGGGTATCTACCGCCCGAGCAGGCCGTCGGCGTCGCTCTGGGTCCCGCCGCGGACGTCTTCGCTCTTGGCGTCACGCTCTTCGAGGTGTCGACGTTGCGGCGGCCGTACGGCGCGATCCCGCCGTGGTCGGAGCGGGGCATCGGGCGACTCCGCACTCGCGGTCGCCCGACGTCGATCAGACCGATGTCGCCCGGTGTCGGTGCGCGCGGCCATGTGCCCGACGAACTCGTCGAGTTGCTCGGTCACATGCTCGATCTCGATCCCGACAGACGACCGGAGATGGGGGCCGTCTGGCAACGGCTCGCGTGGATGACCGAGGGCCCGGTCAGGCGATGACGCCGAGAGCCTTGTCCCAGACGGCGTTCTCGCGCACCTCGCCCGGACCGACCATGTCGGCGAAGACGATCACGCCGTCTCGGTCGACGAGAAAGGTTCCACGATTGGCGTAACCACGATCCTCGTTGAAGACGCCGTAGGCACGCGCGGTGTCACCGTGCGGCCAGAAGTCCGACAGCAGCGGGAACAGGAATCCCTGCGCTGCGGACCACACCTTGTGGGTGGGCGAGGGACCGACCGACACCGTCACCGTCGTCACGTCGTCGTTCTCGAAGCGCGGTTGCTGGTCGCGAATGTAGCCCAACTCGCCCTGGCAGGTGCCGGTGAACGCGAGCGGGAAGAACACCACGAGCACATTGCGTTCGGCTCGCAGTGCCGAGAGCGACACGAGCTGATTGTTCTGGTCGCGAAGGGCGAAGTCCGGTGCCCGGTCGCCGACGGTCAGGGGCGCAGAAGGCAGAGCACCGCTCATGCTTTCTTGCCCGCGCGGGCCTTGGGCTGGACCAACCGGGCCGCCGACCAGTCGCCGAGACTGATGGCCGAGGTCTGCGTGAGCCCCGCGGTCGGGGCCGCTTCGGCGATCTCGCTCGGATCGACGTAGCCGGGTTGGCCCGTCTTCGGCGAGAGCACCCACACGAAACCGTCTTCGGCGAGCGGACCGATGGCGTCCATCAGGGCGTCGACGAGGTCACCATCACCGTCGCGCCACCAGAGGACCACGACGTCGACGACGTCGTCGGCATCCTCGTCGACCATCTCGGCGTCGATCGCGTCCTCGATGTCAGCGCGCAGTTCGTCGTCGGTGTCCTCGTCCCAGCCGAGTTCCTGCACGACCAAGCCTGCGGTCAAGCCCAGTTTCTGGGCGTTGCTACCGTCTGTGGCGGCTACCACCGCGCGTGACCTCCTGAAGATGTGTGGATCGTTGTGTGTGTCGTCTGTGCCGAATCCGCGTACGCTTCCGCACGCCGTTCGCCTGTCAGCATAGGCAACAGCCTAAAGCCTCACATTGCAAGCCGAACGCCGTCAGGGATTTCGGGCGTTTCGCGATCGGCCTGTGCCTACCCCGAGCGGGGCGACGCTAACCGCCCGGGCGAGCCGACCTCGTCGAGGGGGCGGACGAGCGCGGGGTGGCCGACGATGTTGCCGGCAGCGGCGTGTAGCCGCCGCACACGTCGAGCAGCCGCTGCTTGTCACGGGACCACTGCCCCGACACCGGATTCAGGCCGGCACTCAGTTCACGACGGATGGCATTCTCCAGCTTCGCGGTCGACTCGAGGAAGGTCCGCGCCGGCGTCGAGACGTCGACCGGGGCGGTCGCGGTGATCTTGGGTCGGATCTGATCGGCACCGGCGATCAGACTGGCCCGCGCCTTCTCGTCGAGATCGCCGACGCCGGGATACGACTGTGCGACGTTCAGCCGGGCGACGAAGGCGTTGAACCCGCGGACCATCACGACCATCGACGCCATCGACTCGCGGCACAGCTCGACACCCTCGGCCCGCACCTCGGCGGCCGCCGAGGCCGACAGCTCGGACCGGTAGACGGCGACCTCGCCCGGCGCGGGGGCGCCCTCACCGCCGACCGTGGTGGCGCATGCACCCGTCAGCGCGGCCCCGAGTGCGATCGTGGCTGCGATCGTCGACCGGACGACACGGCCGCGGTGGCTCGCGGCCGCCACCGCTCCTCGATCCGGCATTCACTCCCCCTACTGGTCAGTAACCGTTTCTGGACGCTACCGCATCCCGGCGATCGCGACACCCGACAAGGATCCACCCGGTGCCAAGCCACCCCACATGGGGCACGATGAAGGGAGGCACCGCACAACATCGGAGCGCGGTGCCCGACGCCATGCAGTCGGACCACCACCCCGAGTCCGGCCTGTCAGAGGGAGTAGGCATCACCGTGACCAACCAGATGGACCATGCGACACAGGACGTCTCGCCGAGCGAACAAGCCGGGAACACCGGACCCCGCTCGAACGGACGCGCCGCCGGACAACGAGTCCGGGTCATCCGCGAAGGAGTCGCGTCCTATCTGCCCGACATCGACCCAGACGAGACCGACGAATGGCTCGACTCGTTCGACGCCCTCCTCGATGCCGCGGGACCCGGTCGCGCTCGGTACCTGATGCTGCGACTTCTCGAGCGGGCCGGCGAGAAGCGCGTGTCGATCCCCGCACTCACCTCCACCGACTACGTCAACACCATCCCCACCGAGGCCGAGCCCTGGTTCCCCGGCGACGAGGACGTCGAACGCCGCTTCCGTCAGATGATCCGGTGGAACGCCGCGATCATGGTGCATCGCGCCCAGCGGCCGGGTGTCGGTGTGGGCGGCCACATCTCCACCTATGCCTCGTCGGCGTCGCTCTACGAGGTCGGCTTCAACCACTTCTTCCGCGGCAAGGACCACTCCGGCGGCGGCGACCACATCTTCATCCAGGGCCACGCCTCACCGGGCATCTACGCCCGCGCCTACCTCGAGGGCCGGATCGACGAGGCCCGGATGGACGGCTTCCGCCAGGAGCACAGCCACGCCGGCGAGGGCGGCGGCCTGCCGTCGTATCCGCATCCGCGCCTGATGCCCGATTTCTGGGAATTCCCCACCGTCTCCATGGGTCTCGGCCCGATGAACGCCGTCTACCAGGCGCGCTTCAACCACTACCTGCACGACCGCGGGATCAAGGACACCTCCGACCAGCATGTGTGGGCCTTCCTCGGCGACGGCGAGATGGACGAGCCCGAGTCGCGCGGCTTCGCCAGCTTCGCGGCCACCGAGGGTCTCGACAACCTGACCTTCGTCATCAACTGCAACCTGCAGCGTCTCGACGGCCCGGTGCGCGGCAACGGCAAGATCATCCAGGAACTCGAGTCCTTCTTCCGCGGCGCCGGATGGAACGTCATCAAGGTCATCTGGGGCCGTGAGTGGGACTCGCTGCTGCACGCCGACCGCGACGGCGCTCTGGTCAATCTGATGAACACCACACCCGACGGCGACTTCCAGACCTACAAGGCCAACGACGGCGCGT
Source organism: Gordonia sp. ABKF26 (assembly GCF_041103195.1). Classification (NCBI taxonomy): domain Bacteria; kingdom Bacillati; phylum Actinomycetota; class Actinomycetes; order Mycobacteriales; family Gordoniaceae; genus Gordonia; species Gordonia sp. ABKF26. The sequence goes on along the minus strand of NZ_JBGCVZ010000003.1, from coordinate 2,533,400 downwards.
TCGTCCGCGAACACTTCTTCAACCGCGACCCGCGTACGAAGGAACTCGTCAAGGATCTCTCCGACGCCGACATCTGGAACCTCAAGCGCGGCGGTCACGACTACCGCAAGATCCATGCCGCCTACGCCTCGGCGATGACCCACAAGGGACAGCCGACGGTCATCCTCGCCCACACCATCAAGGGCTACACGCTGGGCAAGCACTTCGAGGGTCGCAACGCGACGCACCAGATGAAGAAGCTGACGCTCGACGACCTGAAGGCCTTCCGCGACAGCACGCGGATCCCGATCACCGACGAGCAGCTCGAGAAGGACCCGTACCTGCCGCCGTACTACAACCCCGGCAAGGACTCGCCGGAACTCCAGTACATGCTCGACCGGCGCAAGACCCTCGGCGGCTTCCTGCCGAGCCGGCGCACGAAGTCCAAAGTCCTGAAGGCGGACATGAGTTCGGCGCTGAAGGCCACCGCGAAGGGCTCGGGCAAGCAGCAGGTCGCCACCACCATGGCGCTCGTACGTGTCTTCAAGGATCTGTTGCGCGACAAGGAGATCGGCAAGCGCATCGTCCCGATCATCCCCGACGAGGCGCGCACGTTCGGGATGGACTCGTGGTTCCCGACCCTCAAGATCTACAACCGCAACGGGCAGCTCTACACCTCGGTCGATGCCGAACTGATGCTCGCCTACAAGGAGAGCTCGGAGGGCCAGATCCTCCACGAGGGCATCAACGAGGCCGGGTCGGCGGCCAGCTTCGCCGCGGTCGGCACGTCGTACTCGACCCACGACGAGCCGATGATCCCGCTGTACATCTTCTATTCGATGTTCGGTTTCCAGCGCACCGGCGACAGCTTCTGGGCGGCCGCGGACCAGATGGCGCGCGGCTTCGTCATCGGCGCGACCGCGGGACGCACCACACTGACCGGCGAGGGGCTCCAGCACGCCGACGGGCACTCCCCGTTGCTGGCCGCCACGAACCCCGCGGTCGTCGCCTACGACCCGGCCTTCGCCTACGAGCTCGGCCACATCGTCGAGCGCGGCATCGAGCGCATGTACGGCGACGACCCGGAGAACGTCTTCTACTACCTGACCGTCTACAACGAGCCGATCAGTCAGCCGGCCAAGCCCGAGGGGCTCGACCCGGCCGGCATCGTCAAGGGCGCGTACCGGTTCCAGAAGGCTCCCGAGGGCAAGCAGCATCCGGCCAACATCCTCGTCTCCGGCGTGACCATGCCCGACGCGCTGCGCGCCGCAGACATGCTCGCGGAGGAATGGAACGTCGGCGCCGACGTCTACTCGGTCACCTCGTGGAGCGAACTCGCCCGCGACGGCATCCGCGCCGACCGCGAGGCGGTGCGCGATCCGGGGGCCGAACCGGCCCCGGCCTACCTGACCGAGTTGCTCGCCGACGCCGCCGGCCCGTTCGTCGGAGTGAGCGACTACATGCGTGGCGTCCAGGAGCAGATCCGGGCCTACCTCCCGGGCACCTACCTCACGCTCGGCACGGACGGCTTCGGGTTCTCCGACACCCGTCCGGCGGCACGCCGGTTCTTCAACGTCGACGCCGAGTCGATCGTGGTCGCCGTGCTCGTCGCGCTCGCCCGGGACGGCAACATCGAGATGTCGGTCGCCAAGCAGGCCGCCGACAAGTACCGGATCGACGACGTCTCGGCCGCGCCCGAGCAGACCAGCGATCCGGGCGTCGCCTGAGCGTCGCGTCGACGGACGCGGCCTCGTCTCGCCCACGGCCGGGGACTCCTCCCGACCCGAAGGTCTAGATTGAGGTCGTGTCCGATGCCCGCGTGAACAGGAAGTCACCACCCGCGGACGTGTTCGGTGAGCGGGGTGCCCATGTACCGGCCCCCGCCACCGTGCACGACGCGCTCCCCGACACGCTGCTGCGGCGGGTCAAGCAGTACAGCGGCCGCCTGGCCACCGAGGCGGTCCATTCCATGCAGGACCAGCTGCCGTACTTCTCCGATCTCGACGCCGCACAGCGCGCGAGCGTGCAGCTCGTCGTACAGACCGCGGTGGTGAACTTCGTCGAGTGGATTCAGGACCCCGAGGGCAACGTGAAGTTCACGGTCCAGGCCTTCCAGGTGGTTCCCCAGGATCTCGCCCGCCGGATCACCCTCCTGCAGACCGTCGAGATGGTCCGCGTGGCGATGGAGTTCTTCGAGAAGTGGCTCCCGCTCCTGGCCCGCAACGATGCCCAGCTCCGCGCGCTCACCGAGTCGGTGCTGCGGTACGGACGGGAGATCGGCTTCGCCGCGGCATCCATCTACGCTTCGGCCGCGGAGTCGCGGGGTGCATGGGATTCCCGGCTCGAGGCCCTGGTCGTGGACGCGGTCGTCCGCGGGGACACCGGCGCCCAGTTGCTGTCCCGCGCAGCAGCGCTCAACTGGGAATCGGATGCACCCGCCACCGTCATCGTCGGGACCCCGCCGCCGGAACAGAACGTCTCGGTGCCGCTGGCGATCCACAACACGGCCAAGTCCTTCGACCGGTCGGCCCTCTCGGTGGTGCAGGGTTCGGTACTGGTGGCCATCGTGAGCGGTCCGGCCCGTCCGACCGAGAAGTTCGTCGGCGCGCTGCTGTCCCACTTCGCCGATGCCCCGGTCGTCATCGGACCGACGATGCCGAACCTCGGCAGTGCGCACACGAGTGCGACCGAGGCGATGGCCGGAATAGAGGCGGTCGCGGGCTGGCCGAACGCCCCGCGCCCGGTCCACAGTCTCGAACTGCTCCCCGAACGCGCGCTCAACGGCGACGAGTCAGCGATGACCGCTTTGGTGGAATCCCTCGTCCTACCGCTGGCCGAGGGCGGCTCGACGTTGACGACGACGCTCGATGCCTACCTCGACTCCGGCGGCTCGGTGGAATCGTGCGCTCGGATTCTGTACATACATCCAAATACGGTCCGCTACCGGTTGAAGAAAATTTCAGAAATCACAGGACGTGACCCAACTAACCCTCGCGACGCCTACGTTCTGAGGGTCGCGTCGACGGTGGGTCGACTGACACACTTCCGGCACAAATCGCATGCATCAGCCACATGAGTCACACCGGTTTCATGTCCGATTCACCGTTTGTGCTGATAGAAGCCTTAAGAACACGGTTCGGTAACAAATCTCGGACTGGTGACGAACCAGGTGACCTGTAGGTCACCTTTGTGGGAACCCCACAAAAGGCGGCGACAAGGTTCATGCTTCTCCACACCCACATCCCACGGGCAAAGGGTGTTCTCTGGTCACGTGCTTTCGATGCTTGCCCCCGGACAGGGCTCACAGACACCCGGAATGCTCGTGCCCTGGCTCGAACTGCCGGGCGCGCGTGACCAGCTCGCCACCTGGTCCAAGCTCATCCAGCTGGACCTCGAAGGGCTCGGCACCACCGCCACCGCGGAGGACATCACCGACACCGCGGTGACCCAGCCGCTCGTCGTGGTCGCGGCGCTGCTGGCCTACGATGAGGTCCGCAAGAACGGCGAGCTGCCTACCGACGCCGTCGTGGCCGGACACTCGGTGGGTGAACTGGCCGCCGCGGCCATCACCGGTGTGATCTCCGCCGACGAAGCGGTCACGCTCGCCGCGATCCGCGGTGCCGAGATGGCCAAGGCCTGCGCGCTCGAGCCCACGACCATGGCTGCCGTTCTCGGTGGCGACGAGGCCGCGGTACTCGCGCGCCTCGACGAACTCGACCTCGTCCCCGCCAACCGCAACGCGGCGGGTCAGATCGTCGCCGCCGGCGCGGTCGCCCAGATCGACGAACTCATCGCGTCGCCGCCGGAGAAGGCTCGCATCCGCAAGCTCGCCGTCGCCGGCGCGTTCCACACGCACTTCATGGCTCCGGCCCAGGAGGCCGTCGCCGCTGCCGCGGCACAGATCACCCCGTCCGACCCCGTCCGCACGCTGCTGTCGAACTCCGACGGTCAGCCTGTAACGGACGGCGCCGACGCGCTGACAAAACTGGTGGGACAGGTGACCAGGCCGGTCCGCTGGGATCTCTGCTCGGCGTACCTGCGGGACCACTCGGCCGACGCCGTGGTGGAACTGCCCCCGGCGGGGACGCTGGTGGGTATCGCCAAGCGCGAACTCAAGGGCACTCCCGCGCTGGCGCTCAAGGAGCCCGGCGACATCACGAAGATCACCGAACTTGGATAGCGGTCGCGGGTAGTCCGCGACCCCCGGAACGCCGGCTGTTCGAGCCGGCGTGTCCAAGCGCGCGGACTCTCCTGTCCGTCATGCGCTCCGGAACCATCAAGTCAACGAAGCTAAGGAAAGGGAACGCCACAGTGGCTGCCACCCAGGAACAACTCATTGCCGGCATCGCGGAGATCATCGAAGAAGTCACCGGCATCGAGCCGTCCGAGGTGACCCTCGAGAAGTCGTTCGTCGACGACCTCGACATCGATTCGCTGTCCATGGTCGAGATCGCGGTCCAGACCGAGGACAAGTACGGCGTGAAGATCCCGGACGAGGATCTCGCCGGCCTCCGCACCGTCGGCGACGCCGTCGCCTACATCCAGAAGCTCGAGAACGAGAACCCCGAGGCCGCTGCAGCCATCAAGGCGCAGGTCGAGGCAGACGAGAACTGATGACTCCCTCTTCCCTCCGCGAGTACTCCACGCTGGGTGGGAACTTCCCGAGTGTGGTGGTCACCTCCATGGTGGCCACCACCTCGCTGGGCGGGGACCTCGACTCGACCTGGAAGAACCTGCTGGCCGGCGAATCGGGAATCCGTGAGCTGACCGACGACTTCATCACCAAGTACAACCTCCCGGTGCGCATCGGTGGTCGTCTCCTCCAGGATCCCGCCGAGGAGGTCACGCGCGTCGAGTCCCGGCGGATGGCCTACGTCGAGCGCATCGCGCACGTCATGAGCAAGCGCCTCTGGGCCCAGGCCGGCGAACCCGACGTCGACAAGGACCGCCTGGCCGTCGTGATCGGTACCGGTCAGGGCGGCGCCGACGCGATGGTCGACGCGGTCCAGGCCATGGAGACCACCGGGAACTACCGCAAGGTGTCCCCGCTCGCCGTCTCGATGGCGATGCCGAACGGACCGGCGGCCGTCGCGGGACTCAACGTCGGCGCCCGCGCCGGCGTGATCACCCCGGTCTCGGCCTGTTCATCGGGCGCCGAGGCCATCGCACACGCCTGGCGCCACATCGTCATGGGTGACGCCGACATGGTCGTCACCGGCGGCGTCGAGGGTCACATCGACGCGGTGCCGATCGCCGCCTTCTCGATGATGCGTGCGATGAGCACGCGCAACGACGATCCCGCGGCCGCCTCGCGGCCGTTCGACAAGGACCGCGACGGGTTCGTCTTCGGCGAGGGCTCGGCGATGCTGATCCTCGAGCGTGAGGATCATGCACGGGCACGCGGCGCGCACATCCACGCCCGCCTCCTCGGCTCCGGCATCACCTCCGACGGATTCCACCTCGTCGCCCCCGACCCCAGTGGACAGGGCAACGCGCGGGCGATGACCCGGGCCCTGCAGACCGCCGGTCTGCAGCGCTCCGACATCACCCACATCAACGCGCACGCCACGTCGACCCCCATCGGCGACACCGCCGAGGCCGCGGGCATTCTCGCCGCCATCGGCCAGCACGCGGCGGTGTACGCACCGAAGTCCGCGCTCGGACACTCCATCGGTGCCGTCGGGGCGCTCGAGTCGGTCCTGACCATCAAGAGTGTCGAGGAAGGCGTCATCCCGCCGACCCTCAACCTCGAGAATCTGGACCCGGAATGCGACATCGACGTCGTGCACGGTGAGCCCCGCTACGGGCAGATCGAGTACGCGATCAACAACTCGTTCGGTTTCGGTGGGCACAACGTGGCGCTCGCCTTCGGTCGCTACTGAGCACTCCCGCCACACCCCCGACACCCAGGAGACATCGATGACGACCTTGGCTCCCGTTGCCGGCCGCGAAGAAGCCGCCGATCCCCGCGACCCCCTGTTGCGGCTCACCAACTTCTTCGACGAAGGCACGATGTCGCTGCTCCATCCACGCGACAAGTCGGGCGTCCAGGCCGCCGTCGGTCTGGTCCACGGGGTCCGGACGGTCTCCTACTGCACCGACGGCACCGTGATGGGTGGCGCCATGGGTGTCGTGGGGTGTGCGCACATCGTCAACGCCATCGACACCGCCATCACCGAGCAGGCGCCGGTCATCGGCATCTGGCACTCGGGTGGCGCTCGCCTCGCCGAGGGTGTCGAGGCGTTGCACGCGGTCGGCCAGGTCTTCGAGGCGATGGTGCGCGCCTCCGGCTACATCCCGCAGATCTCGGTCGTCGTCGGGTTCGCGGCCGGCGGCGCGGCCTACGGCCCGGCGCTGACCGACGTCGTGATCATGGCGCCGGCCGGCCGGGTCTTCGTGACCGGGCCGGATGTCGTCAAGAGCGTCACCGGCGAAGAAGTCGACATGGAGTCGCTGGGCGGCCCGACCACACACGGCAAGAAGTCCGGCGTCTGCCACATCGTCGCCGACTCCGAGCCCGATGCGCTGTGGCGGGCGCGGCGTCTCGTGTCGACGTTCACCCAGCAGGGACACTTCGACCGCGATCACGCCCGGGCCGGCGACACCGACCTCAAGGCCCTGCTGCCCGAGTCGAATCGTCGCGCCTACGACGTCCACCCCGTCGTCGAGCAGCTGCTCGACTCCGGTGTTGCCGCCGACGGCGAGACGGAGATCTCGAGTTTCGAAGAGCTGCAAGCGAAGTGGGCGCCGAACATCGTCGTCGGCTTCGGTCGGCTGTCCGGACGCAGCGTCGGTGTCATCGCGAACAACCCGCTGCGGATGGGCGGTTGCCTCAACTCCGAGAGTGCGGAGAAGGCATCGCGTTTCGTCCGCCTCTGTGACGCCTTCGGAATCCCGCTCATCGTCATCACCGATGTACCGGGCTACCTTCCCGGCGTCGGCCAGGAGTGGAACGGCGTCGTCCGGCGCGGCGCGAAGCTGCTGCATGCGTTCGCCGAGGCCTCGGTCCCCCGCGTCACGCTGGTGACCCGAAAGATCTACGGCGGCGCCTACATCGCGATGAACTCGCGAGCGCTCGGCGCCACCGCGGTCTTCGCCTGGCCGGGTTCGGAGGTCGCCGTGATGGGCGCCAAGGCCGCGGTGGGCATCCTGCACAAGAAGGCGCTCGCGGCGGCACCCGACGACGAGCGTGAGGCTCTGCACGATCGTCTCGCCGCCGAGCACGAGGCGATCGCCGGCGGTGTCGGCCGGGCCCAGTCCATCGGCGTCGTCGACGAGATCATCGACCCGGCGCAGACACGCAGCATCATCGCCGAAGCGCTCGCGGCCGCACCCGCACGTCGCGGACGCCACAAGAACATCCCCCTCTGACGCATCTTCGCAGACGACGAGAAGTGCCCCGGTCCACGAGGACCGGGGCACTTCTTTATTCCGCTCCCTGAGGAGCTTCCGGAGCCTGCGGAGGAAGCGTCTCGAAGGGTCACCCCACCCGCTGCTGCAGCCAGGTCACCTCGGCGCCCGCGCCGCCCATGCGGTACTGCTCCAGCGCGTTGTCCCATGCGGTTCCGAGTGCGCCTTCGAGCTCGCCGGCGAGACCGGCGCTGTCAGGCTGTGATTCGATCATCGAGCGCAACTGGTTCTCGCCGATGATGACGTCACCGTTGGCGCTCGTGGAGCCCCGCCAGAGGCCGAGACCCGGGACGTAGCAGAACCGTTCGCCGTCGACGCCCTCGCTCGCGTTCTCGGTCACCTCGAAGCGAAGCGCCGACCACTCACGCAGAGCCGTCACCAGACGTGCCGCGGTGCCGACCGGCCCTGCCCAGTCGACAGTGGCGCGCTGCATGCCCGGCTCGGCATCCTGTGCCGACCATTTCAGGTTGGCGCGCGCATTCAGGGTCGACGACAGAGCCCACTCCACATGCGGGCACAGCGCCACCGGCGCCGAGTGGATGTACACCACTCCTGTTGTCATGTCCGCAAACTGATTCAGATTGCGCACCTTGTTCACCTCCGTTGTCGACGAGGAACGTCTTCCCCAACACACCTCGCGACAGCGGATATCACATTCGTAAGCTCGATTGTGCCCCATGATGCACGTGTTGCGCTAGTTTCTGGTGCGAGAAAAATTCAGTTCTGTGACGAGAGTTCATCAACGACACGATCGTTGAACTCGCTCCACAGCGGCTTGGCCCACGCCCCGAAGGCCCGATCGGTCAACACCACGCACGCCGCGTCGAGCGCCGGGTCCACCCAGAGAAACGTCCCGGCCTGTCCGAAGTGCCCGAACGTGCGCGGAGAATTTCTCGTCCCGGTCCAGTGCGGCGACTTCTCCGAACGGATCTCGAAGCCGATACCCCAGTCGTTGGGGCGATGCTTGCCGTAGCCCGGTACGAAACCGTCGAGCCCGGGAAACTGCACCGACGTCACGGCCGAGAACGTCTCCGGCGCCAGCAGACGGGCGTTCATGAGCTCCCCGGCGAATGCGCTCAGATCCGCGACGCTCGACCGGGCCGCGTGCCCGGCCGAGCCCTGCAGAGTCGTCGACGACATCCCCAGCGGCGCGCACACGGCTTCCGAGAGGTATCGGTCGAACTGTATGCCGGTGGCCTCGGCCACCGCGTCTGCGGCGACCTCGAAGCCCGAACTCGAGTAGATCCGCTGCTCCCCTGCCGGCGCCTGGACCTCATGGGTGTCGTAGGCGAGACCGGAGGCGTGTGACAGGAGATGGGCGAGCGTGGACCCGGGCGGGCCGACGGGATCGTCGAGCTCGACGGCGCCCTCCTCCACCGCCACGAGAACGGCGTAGGCGGCGAGCGGCTTGGTGACCGAGGCGAGTTCGAAGACACGAGCGGGGTCGCCGAACTGCTCGGCGACCCCGTCGCGGGTGATGATCGCCGCCGACACGTGGTCGACGGGCCATTCCGTCAGAGAATCAAGGACAGACACATCGGGTCACGTTACCCGGGTGCTCACCAGTCCTCTTCGGTGTAGCGGATGACACCGCGGATGTTCTTGCCGTCCAACATGTCCTGGTAACCCTCGTTGATCTGGTCCAGGCGGTACTGCCGGGTGATCATGTCGGCGATGTTGAGCTTCCCGATCTTGTACATCGACAGCAGCTGCGGGATGTCGAGCTTCGGGTTGGCACCACCGAAGATGGACCCCTGCAGGTTCTTCTGCAGCAGGGTCAGCATCGCGAGGTTGAGGTTCACGTCGCTCTCGAGCATGTTGCCCATACCCGTCAGCACACAGGTGCCACCCTTGGCGGTGATCCCCATCCACAGGTCGACATCCTTGCCGTGGACCTCGCCGACGGTGACGATCACCTTCTGGCACATGCCGCCGTGCGTGGTCTCCGCGATGGCCATGGCGGCCTCCTCGACCGACGCGAACGCCGCCGTGGCCCCGAACTTGAGCGCCTGCTCGCGCTTCCACTCGACCGGGTCGATCGCGAACAGGTTGCGTGCGCCGGAGATCACCGCGCCCTGGAGCGCCGCGGTACCGACGCCGCCGACACCGACGATGGCGACATCTTCACCCGGCCGGACGTCGCCGCTGCGGGTCGACGAGCCGTAACCGGTGGGGATGCCGCACCCACACAGTGCGGCGACCTCGAACGGGATGTCCTTGTCGATCTTCACCGCCGACGCCTCGTGCACCACCATGTAGGGCGAGAACGTACCGAGCAGCGTCATCGGGTAGACGTTCTCGCCGTCCGCGGTGTGGATGCGGAAGGTGTTGTCCGAGACGGCTTCGCCCTGCAGCAGCATGGCGCCGAAGTCGCACAGGTTGGCCATGCCCGACTGACACGACGGACACTTGCCGCACGACGGGATGAACGACAGCACGACGTGGTCGCCGACCTCGAAGTCGGTGACCCCCTCGCCGATTTCGGCGACGACGCCGGCACCCTCGTGGCCACCCAGGATCGGGAACCCGGCCATCGGGATGCCACCGGTCATCAGGTGATGATCGGAGTGGCACATGCCCGCGGCTTCCATCTTGATCTTGATCTCGTGGGCCTTGGGATCGCCGATCTCGATCTCTTCGATCGCCCACGGCTTGTTGTGCTCCCGCAGCAGCGCACCTTTTGTCTTCACTGAACTCCTCCGTTCGAACCCGGCGGGTCTCACACCGGGAGGACCTACTCACTCCGACGGTTGCCGCCATGACGTGACAGTAGTCACTCAACCACAAAATTGGAACGTGTTCTAGTGGGTGTTTCTTGCTCCCGTAAATGCCCGACGCGTCGCGCACCGACCAGCACACAACGACCTGGGCGCGAGTGCTCGCGCCCAGGTCGGAGGGTTGTTGCCGTCGGGAAGACGCGTCAGTCGGCCAGGCCGGCGTCCTTGCTGCCGTAGCTCTTGCGAAGAGTCGGCTTGACGACCTTGCCACCGGCGTTGCGCGGCAGTTCGTCGACGATGACGAGGTCCTTCGGGTGCTTGAAGCGCGCGAGGTTCTCGTTGAGGTACGGCTCGAGGTCGGCGAGGGTCAGATCCTCCACACCTTCGGCGAGAACGACGACCGCGACGGGCACCTCGCCCCACTTCTCGTGTGCGCGACCGATGATCGCCGCCTCGGTGATGCTCGGGTGACCGAAAAGCGCGTTCTCCACCTCGGCGCAGTAGATGTTCTCGCCACCGGAGATGATCATGTCCTTGGCGCGGTCGACGACATAGAGGAAGCCCTCCTCGTCCGCGCGGACCAGGTCGCCGGAGTGGAACCAGCCACCCGCGAACGCATCCGCCGTGCCCTGCTCGTTCTGCCAGTACCCCTTCATCATGTTCGGGCCCCGGTAGACGATCTCGCCGACCTCACCCTGCGCGACGTCGTTCCCCTCGGGATCGACGATGCGCGCGGTGACCGCGGGGACGACCTTGCCGATGGAGCCGATCTTGCGCAGGGCGTCCTTGCCCTCGAGCACACAGGTGATGGGCGACATCTCGCTCTGCCCGAAGACGGCGACGTTCAGGGCGTCGGGGAAGGTCTCGTTCATCGCATTCAGGACGGTGTCCGACGCCGGGGCGGCACCCCAGCTGATCACCCGGAGATTGAGGTCGCGCGGTTTGGCCTGCTGCGCGGCGCAGACGGCCTGCCACTGCGCGGGTACCAGGAAGATCGAGGTGGTGCCCTCTTTCTCGATGGTGTCGAGCATGTCGTTGGGGTCGAACGCACCGAGCGGATGGATCACCGAGAGCGCACCCATGTAGAACAGCGGCGCCATCGCGCCGAGGCCGGCGATGTGGAACATGGGCGCGACGCAGGAGCCGATGTCGTCGGACCGCGTCTGCAGAGCCTGCAGACAGGTGACGGCCTGCGCCTGCATGTTCGTGTGGGTGAGCATGGCGCCCTTGGGCTTTCCGGTCGTGCCCGAGGTGTACATGATCAGCGCGACGGTCTCCTCGGGAACGTCGATCTCCTCGAGATCCGAGGCGTCCTCGGCAACGAGCGACTCGTAGTCGAGGTGGTTCTCCTTGTCCGACCCACCGACCACGATGGTGTGCTCGATCGCGCCGGTGGAGGCGGCCGCGGCGTCGGCCAGCGGTGCCAGCAGGGTCTCGGTGACGATCACCTTGGCACCGCTGTCGTCGACGAGGAAGGCGACCTCGGCCGGGCTCATCCGGATGTTCACCGGCACCGGGATGGCGCCGATCAGGTTGGCGCCGAGGACCGCTTCGACGTACTCCGAGCGATTGAGCAGGACGATCAGGACGCGATCGCCGAACTGCACACCGCGTCGGCTCAGTGCGGCGGCGAAGGCCCGGCTGCGCTCGTCGAGCTCCTTCCAGGTGGTGACGTTGCCCAAGAACTTCAGGGCCGGCTTGTCCGGGGTCATGAAGGCGTGCCGGCGGATCTGGTTGTTCCAGTGGTTGCGGCGCGAGCGCAGTGGCTCGGTGGCCAGGTCGCTGAAGGTGTCGACGGTCGCGGTCATACGATCGGTCTCCTCGTTGTCTTTCTGATGGTGGGGTCGGGAACGGTTGTGGTGCAGTGCGTCCGGTGCGACGCAGCGCTCACTTGGAGGCGCCGGCGAACGCGGTGATCGCCGCCTGGAACTCCGGGGACTGGAGCAGTTCGGTCTGGCCGTCGAGTTCTCGCTCGATCGCGGCGTCGAACCCGGCCATCGTGTGGGCATCGAGCGCGGCTTTCGTGAGCCGTAGCGCGGCGGGGCTCTTGGTCGCAAGCTTGTGCGCCACCGTGCCGACCACCTCGTCGAGCGCGGCGCGGTCGTCGACGACCCCGTTGACGAGTCCGGCGTCGAGAGCCTCCGACGCTCGGAGCTTCTCGCCGAGCAGCGCCAACTCGTTGGCACGTACGCGGCCCACCGCCGTGGCGAACGACATCGACGCGGCGCCGTCGGGCATCAGACCGATGTTGACGAACGCGAGCAGGAAGTACGACCGTGCCGTCGTGTAGATGAGATCGGCACCGAGCGCGAGCGATGCGCCGATTCCGGCGGCTGCGCCGTCGACGGAGGCGATCACCGGGACCGGGACCGATCGCACGGCGCGCAGGAGATCGGAGCCCCCGGAGATGATCTGCCGGGCCTGGTCGCGGGTGAACCCGGACGCGCCGCCCTCGGTCGACCTCTCGGCGAAGCCCCGGACGTCGGCACCGGCGCTGAAACTGCCGCCCGCGCCGTCGATCACGACCACGCGGACGTCGTCCCGAGACGACCACTCCGCCAACGTGTCCTCGATCGCCTGATGCGCCCCGCCGTCGAGGGCGTTCATCCGTTCGGGTCGCGAGATCGTCAGCCGCCCGATCCCGGAATCGTCCACGGACGTCACCACTCCGCCGTGCGTGCTCTCGTCGCTCACTACCTCTCCCCACTCATGCCGGTTTCGATAGACACAGCTCCCCACATCTGTGCCATCGCTAAGATTACTATCACAGTGCGACGCAGATCACGAGAATTCTCGTTAACTTATCAGCTGCGATTGAGCGCTTCTACTGCTGTTTTGGTCCGAGAGCCCGAAATGTGTCACGAGAACGTGGTCTCCGGTTAGGCTGTGTCGTCATGACCGCCCGCCCGCAGACGTCGCGTCCCGAATCGGACGCCCGGCGTCGCCGTCCAGCCGATCGGCGACGCATGATCGTCGACTCCGCGGCGAAGGCGTTCAGCGACGGCGGATATCACGCGGTGCGTCTCGACGACATCGCCGAGGCCGTCGGCATCTCCACGCCTGCGCTGTACCGGCACTTTCCGAACAAGTACGCACTGTTCGCCGAGACCACCGCCGAACTCGCCACCGGTCTGCGCGACGTCCTCGACACCGTTCCCGAGGGGACGCCGGCGGAACTGCACGCGCTCCTCGAGGCGATCACCGCCACCTCGTTCGACAACCGGCGCCGCGGGGGGCTGTATCGCTGGGAATCTCGGTATCTCGAGCCGGCCGACGCCGCGATCGTCCGAGACGTCGTCGTCCACCAGCACCGACGCGTACGCGCGGCCGCCCGTCGGCTGCGGCCGTCGCTCGGCGAGGTCGACGCCAACCTCATGGCGGCCGCGATGATCAGCGTCGCGGCGAGTCCGACGACGCACCGCGCCGCGTTGCCGGCCCGCGACGCGACGGCACTGATGAGCTGCGCCGCGGCCGGCCTGCTCGACGTCGACCTCCCCGAGTCCACAGAACCGGAGCCGCCGACGGTCGCCGGCCTCGCGCCCGCAGCCAGGCGCGAGGTCATCCTCACCGAGGCGATCGAACTCTTCGCCGCTCGCGGGTTCCGGGACGTGACGATCGAGGACATCGCGCATGCGGCCGAGCTGCCCGCTTCGGGTGTGTATCGCTACTTCCCCAGCAAGGTCGCAATCCTCGAGGCATCGTTCTGGCGCGCCACCGACCGGGTCACGTCGGCGATCGCCGACGCCCTCGCCGCGTCGACGACGCCCCGGGAGGCGATCGTCGCAATCCTCGCCGCCTACATCCGGTTGAGTTCCAGCACAACAGATCTGATCGCGATCTACGAAACCGAGATCGGGCACACGACCCCGGAGGTACGCGCGGAACTCCGCAACCAGCAGCGGATCACCGTCGACGAGTTCGCCACCTGGCTCACCCGCGACCGCGACGAGTTGTCGCTCTCCCAGGCCCGGTTCCTCGTGCATGCGGCGCTCAACGTGGTCACCGACCTGTCCCGCCAGTCCCCACCGCCCTCACCCGAGCGGATCGAGGCACTCGCGATGCGCATCCTGCTGCACGGCTGAACTCCCTCACAGCACGGCGAAGTCGTCCATCAGCCACCGGCCGTCCTGCTCGACGAGAGTGACCTTGACCCGCGACTGGTACGGGAATCCGTCGGGGAACTCCTGGGCGGTCTGCGGGGACTTCAGGGTCTGGTCCAGCGTCACCAGCACCACCGCCTTGCCGTCGTCCAATGACATGATGCCCGCGTTGTCGGCCTGCGCCGTCGAGACCGATTCCGCCGCAGTCGATCCGCGTCGGGCGTCCTGCGAGGACTCGATGTATGTCTGGGTGAAGGCGGGCGTCGAGATCTCTCGGATCCGCCGATTGAGGTCGGCATAGTCGGCGGAGTTGTAGGTGGAGATCTCGGCCGCGTACCGACGCGCGGTCTCGAGAAGCGATGTGGAGGCGCCGGCCGAAGCGCTGGTCCCGGCCCGCTCGTCGGCGTCGACATAGGCCACCGCGAGTACTGCGGTCGACGCTGCGAGGACGACGACAGCCACGATCAGCCCGATCACGGCCCAGGGCCGGGCACCGACCGCCGCTGTCCATCCGGTCCACCGCGCGCCACGGCGGCGGTCCGCGGCGGGATCGATCTTGCGTGGGGTCCGGTCCGCGACGGGCTCGGCGGACGGCGACGCCGCGTCCGGGCTCGGGACCTCCGAGTCCGTCAGACCCGTGCCGGTCGAGTCGGGTGCCGAGTCGCCGCCGGAACCGGAACCTGTTGTGCCACTCCTACGCTCGGCCTTTCGGGCTGCTTTCGCCGCCTTGGCCTCGGCCTCGGCACGGTACTTGTCGCGGTTGCTGCGGTTGGCCTCGAGGAACTCGTTGCCGTCGAGGGGGGTCACCTCCTCGACGTCGCTAGATGACGTCGCCTGCCGCGATCCGACGTCGACGGGCTGATCGGACTCGACGCCGGATTCGGCGGACGCGGGGTCGGGCTGATCGGACGTGGAACGCGACTTCGGCATGCGTTCAATGTAGCGAGACGGTCGCGGCCGGTTCGTCTCGCTGCCGGATCAGCGGCACTCGGTCACAGACTGCCGAGGTCCAGCGACACCCACTGCGTCGGCTCGAGGAACAGTTTCGTCTGCGGACCGTGGTCCTTCTCGGCCATCTCCACGTAGGGTTCGACCGCCTGGGGCGGAAGATAGCGCGACGCCATCTCCTGCAGGTCGGCGCGGGTGCCGGCGACCAGGTCGACCGCATCCCCCGACACCGCCACGTACATCAGCCGCGGCGACACCTCGTCGACCATGAGCGTGAACCGCCCGGCCGCCCGGATGAGCTGCAGTTTGCGCGACTCGGTTCCGGTGAGCAGCCAGGGCCGACCGCCCGGCTCGTAGTGGTACCAGATCGGGACGGTCAGGGGCGCCCGGCCGGGCTCGGCCTCCACCGACAGCGCCGCGACGTGGGGTTCGGACAGAAACGCTTCTCGTTCGGATCTCGTGAGTGCCATGTGCCGACGGTAGACCGGACCGCCGACATCCCGTCCGGGTTCGACGACCTCGGACGGGATGCCCTCGCTACTTCCAGGGCTCGAGGACCTCGGCGGCGCGTTCGGCGAGCACCATCTGGAAGATCGGCCCGAAACTGACGCGAGCGACGCCGAGTTCGGCGAATGCCGACTTCGAGTTCTTGGTCGGATGTCCGATCGCGTTGACCGGCAAGGGCAACTCCGCGGTGAGTCGCTTCTGTGTGGCGTCGTCGTGGAAACCGACCGGGTACAGCACGTCCGCACCGGCTCGGGCGGCCAGCTTCAGTCGCTCGATGGCGCGCTCGACGCGGTCGGAGTCGTCCCCGACCTGCTTCACGAAGAGGTCGGTGCGCGCGTTGATCACCACGTGCACGTCGGTGGCGTCGGACGCCGCCCGCAACGCGCCCACGAAGTCGGCGTGCTCCTGGGCCTCGCGAAGCCGTCCGCCCTCGCTGTGCACGGTGTCCTCGATGTTCAGACCGACGGCACCCGCCGCGATCAGTCCGTCGATGAGCGTCTTCGGGTCTTCCCCGTATCCGGATTCGATGTCGACGGAGATCGGGACGTCGACGGCGGCAGTGATCTGCCGGATGCGGGTGGTCAGTTCGTCGAACGTGATGCCCTCGTTGTCGGGCTTGCCGATGGAATCCGACACCGGATGACTGCCGACCGTCAGCGCCGTGAATCCCGCCGAGACCGCGAGGTTCGCCGACCAGGCATCCCACACGGTGGGCAGGATGACCGGGTTACCGGGCTGGTGGAGTTCGAGCAGAGTCGTGGCCTTGCTGGAGAGTTCCGTCATGGTCCCTACAACTACGCCGATCGGCGGGCGCATTCCACCGACGCCGCGATCCGGTTGTGGTTTGTCCCGGCTACCGGGACAAACCGCAACCGGATCGGGGTGCGGTCGACGGGCCGGCGTTACTTGCGCCAGAACAGGTGATGCGTGACCCCGCTGGAGCTGGGGACCGACTCGTGGTGGTACCGGTCGTCGAGTTCCTCGGGCGACTCCCAGAGCTTCAGCCCGGTTCCGATCGTGACGGGCGCGACGGCGATGTGCAGGGTGTCGATGAGACCGGCGTCGAGGAATTCCCGCACGGTGCTGACACCCCCACCGACGCGCACATCCTTACCGGCGGCCGCGGTCTTCGCCTGCTCGGCGGCCTCGGCCGGTGTGGCGTCGAGAAAGTGGAATGTGGTGTCGCTCAGTGTGAACGACGGTCGCACATGGTGCGTCAGCACGAAGACGGGTGTGTGAAAAGGCGGTTCGTCGCCCCACCACCCCTGCCACTCATGGTCCGTCCACGGACCGCGTTGGTAGCCGAACTTGTTGCGGCCCATGATCTCCGCGCCGATGTTGTGGGCGAAGTCGCGAGTGAAGTAGTCGTCGAGGCCGCGGGTGCCACCCGGGTCGGTCCGGTTGGGCCAGCTCGCGGTGGCACCCGCCCACGACATCAGTTCCCACGGCTCGACCCGGTCACCGAAGGGGCGGTCGAACGTCTGGTTCTCCCCCGCCCCCACCCCGTCCTGCGAGATGGAGAAGTTCTGGACTCTCAGTAGCTGCGGCATGGTTTTCCGTTCTCGTCGTCTGTCGGCACGAGCAATCTATGCGGACAGACCCGGTGGCGCCGGAAAACTCATCGTTGCGACTCGGACCGGACCACATCGGGCGACCATCGTGAGACGGAGGTTCAGCCGAGCGCCTGCGCGATGACGTCCGCGACGGGAGTCGACGACCGGCCGGTGAGCGACTTGAGATCGCCGGAGTCGGTGTCCAGCTCTCCGCGGCTGATACCGGCGTCGGAGCTCGCCAGCATCGTGGCGACCGGTTCGGGCAGACCTGCGCTGACGAGAGTGGCCTGGTACTCGGCTTCGGAGAGGTCGCGGTACTCGACTGTCGCACCGGAGGCCGCACTGATCGCGCGGGCGAGCTCGCCGTAGGTCAGTCGCTCGTCACCGCCGAGCTCGTAGACCTTGCCTGCCTGATCGGAACCGGCGGTGAGTACGGCTGCGGCCGCGGCCGCGTAATCGGCGCGTGCCGCAGCCGCGAGGCGTCCGTCGCCGGCAGCACCGAAAAGCACCCCGGTCGACACCGCCTGCGGAATGGCCCCCAGGTAGTTCTCCCAGTACCAGCCGTTGCGCAGGATCACGGCGGGAACCGATGACTCGCGCAGCCTGGCTTCGGTGGCGACGTGCTCGGGAGCCAGACTCAGACCGCTCGTATCCGCGTGTAGCAGGCTGGTGTACGCGATGAGCGCGACGCCGTTGGCCTCGGCGGCCTCGATCACGTTGGTGTGCTGGGCGAGACGTCGCCCGACCTCCGACCCGGAGATCAGCAGCAACTTGTCGACTCCGGCGAGCGCGTTCCGCAGCGAGTCCGGATCGTCGTAGTCGGCGACCCGGACCGTGACGCCCTGTGACGCGAGTTTCGACGCCTTCGACTCATCGCGGACGATCGCGACGATGTCGCCGGCGACGACGCCGCGACCGAGCAACTCCTCGATCACCAGGCCGCCGAGATGTCCTGTCGCGCCGGTCACTGCTGTGGTCATTGTGTCCTCTTCTCTTCGGGGTTGGTGACCACAGTATGCACTAACTTTTCGTAAGTGCAATACTAACTGTTAGCAAGATCTCGACCCTTGGGCTACCGTTGAACCCGTGACCGAGATCAGCGACCAGTCCCTCGAGGCGGACGTCTTCGCCCGGGACTGCTCGTCGCGGACGACGCTGCAGACCGTCACCGGACGCTGGGGCAGCCTCGTGCTCATCGCCTTGGGCGAGAGCAACTATCGGTTCAGCGCGCTGCGTCGGCGCGTCGACGGCGTGAGTGAGCGGATGCTGTCGCAGACCCTGCAGAACCTCGAGCGCGACGGCATGATCGTCCGCACCGTCCTCGAGGCCATCCCGCCGAAGGTCGAGTATCACCTCACCCCGCTGGGCCGGCAGGTAGCCGACCAGCTGAGCGGGCTGATCGAACTCGTGCAGGACAACATGCCCGTCGTCCGGGACGCCCAGGCCCGCTACGAGGAGCGACGCGGCGTCGGAGACTGAAATCCACCTCGTCGGGTACACGTGGATACGTAGGAGTTCGACGACGAGAGGAGCGACCGATGACGTCACCGGAAACCGACCTGCCGATCGAGGCCAGCGAGGCCGATGCGATCGAGCAAGCCCAGCCGACGGACCCCGAACCCGGCTCCGGACCGGCCCCGACGG
Organism: Gordonia sp. ABKF26; assembly: GCF_041103195.1. Taxonomy (NCBI): domain Bacteria; kingdom Bacillati; phylum Actinomycetota; class Actinomycetes; order Mycobacteriales; family Gordoniaceae; genus Gordonia; species Gordonia sp. ABKF26. Next base: position 2,514,542 of record NZ_JBGCVZ010000003.1, on the reverse strand, counting down.
TGCCATTCGACGCCGATGAGGCGGATGTCGCCGAGCAGCACACCGAGGTCGAGGCCGAGTCCGAGGATTATCCCCGCGAGTAGCGACTCGGCGTCGGACCGACGACCGCGTGCGGTTGACCGCGCGTTTTGTCGTCCGGCGCGACCATGCGCTAAAGTCTGTCCTCGGTCCTGGTGACGCACTCGATGAGCGCCGAACAGGTCCGAGGCAGTCCCCCATAGCTCAATTGGCAGAGCATTCGACTGTTAATCGAACGGTTACTGGTTCGAGTCCAGTTGGGGGAGCAGATGAGCCCGTCACCCGCTCCGGCAGGTGACGGGCTTTCTTCTGTTCGGCGGCCCTGTCGGTCCGCATTCATACCGCAGTCGACGTTGCGGTAATGTCCTGCACCGGGCTTTCGGGTCCCATGGGGCGGTAGCTCAGTCGGTTAGAGCCGCGGACTCATAATCCGTAGGTCGCGGGTTCGAGCCCCGCCCGCCCCACCGAAGTGGCTGTGCCGCAGCGCGATCCGCAACGCTGTCGGCTGCCTACCCGCGTTCCCGACGGACCGGGACACTGTGGTCGGCGGTCATCTCTCCACTCGACACCAGTACTCGGTCTCACCCGGGATCGGTGTGAGCCGGACCTCGTCACCATCGGGCCGGTCGAACAGCCGCACACCCCCGCCGAGGAACACCGGGACGAAGAACACGAGCACCTCGTCGAGCAGCCCGTGGTCGATCATCTGGCGGGCGACTTCGGCGCCGATGACGGTGACGTAGGCCTCGCCGGCGATCTCCTTGGCCAGCTCGACCGCTTCGTGCAGATCGGAGACGAACGTGACCCCCTCGACGGCGTCGGCGGGCGGGTTGTGCGTGAGAACCACCGCGGCTCCGTCGTATTCACCGCCGAACGCACCTTCCCGGTCGGTGCCCTTGTTGGGATCATCGCCGCGGAACGAGCGATTGCCGACCAGTAGCGCGCCGGTGCCGCGCATCAACCGGGCGGCGGCGTCGTCGGCTGCGATGGACGTGGGCTGCCCGCCGGTCGGGGCGTCGAAGAACCGGGTCAGCCAGGACATGTCACCACCAGGTCCGGCGATGAATCCGTCGAGTGATGCCGTCGCCGAATACGTCGTGGTCGCCATGGGTTCCTGCCTTCGTCGGTCGTCGCGGGGGTGCCGACGGGGTAGACCTCGGCGGGGGCGGGAACTCATCGCCGCGGGGGCTGCGCTCGTCGCCGGGTCGACCCGCGAGGACGGCTCCACCTGCGGGATCAGCCCGCGCCGACGATGGGGTCGACGGCCTGTTCCAGCAGGCTCCGACGATAGGCCTCGAGAGCGACGAGATCGCCGAAGACCGCGTTGTAGCCGTCGGGATCGTCGCTGGGCGCCATCCGGCGCAGTCGCGACTTGATGTCGGCGATCTGCGTGCCCACCCACACCTCCTGCAGCCGCGCCAGCACGCTGGAGATGTAGCGGGCGATGTTGTCCTCGTCGACCGGCATCGATTCGACGGCGAGCTCGGTCACGAGCGGGTCGATGATCGGATCGTCCACGGCATTGCGCACGGCGTCGACCCAGGCGGCGCCACCGAGACCGGCCGATGTCCCGCCGAGACCGGTCATCGCCTGGCGGATGATCGCGTACGCCGGCTCGTTGAAGCACTCGACGGGCAGCGAGTCGAACACCGTGCCGGCGATCGCCGGATACTGCAGCGCGGCCTTCAGCGCCTCCCGCTGCGGCCACAGGCGCGGATCGTTGGGTTGCGGCCGCGCGGAGGTCGGGGCCGACTCGGCCTCCGGTCGGTTGCGGGCACCGCGCGTGGCTCCCCGACCACCGGATGGGCTGACGCCCTGCGCCTTCCGGATTCTGGCGCCCTCCTCGCGCACGCGCCCGAGAACCTGGGAGACCTCTTCCCACCCGACCCAGCCGGCGAGCTGCCGCGCGTACTCGTCGCGTAGTGCGATGTCCTTGATCCGGGCGACCACCGGCACGGTGTCGCGCAGGGCGTGCACGCGACCTTCGGCGGTGTCGAGGTCATGTCCGGCGAGCAGCGCCTTGATCGCGAACTCGAACATCGGCACTCGACGCGCGATCAGGTCGCGGACGGCCGCGTCCCCCTTTTCCTGGCGGAGTTCGCAGGGGTCCATGCCGTCGGGTGCGATCGCCACGAAGGTCTGTCCCGAGATCGACTGCTCCCCCTCGAATGCCTTGAGGGCAGCCGCTTTTCCGGCGTCGTCGCCGTCGAAGGTGTAGATGACCTCGCCGCGGAAGTACGAGTCGTCCATCATCAGACGCCGGATCAGTGCCAGGTGATCCTCACCGAAGGCGGTGCCGCACGACGCGACCGCGGTGGTCACGCCGGCCAGATGCATCGCCATCACGTCGGTGTAGCCCTCGACGACCACGACCTGATGGCCCTTGGCGATGCTCTTCTTCGCGTGATCGAGACCGAACAGCACCTGAGACTTCTTGTACAGCATGGTCTCCGGCGTGTTCATGTACTTGCCGAGGTTGTCGTCGTCGAAGAGCTTGCGGGCACCGAAGCCGATGATGTCGCCGGCGAGATTGCGGATCGGCCACAGCAGGCGGCGGTGGAACCGGTCGATCGGACCCTTGCGTCCCTGCTTCGACAGCCCGGCCGCCTCGAGCTCGCTGAACTCGAACCCCTGCGACAGCAGCGCCTTGGTCATCGTGTCCCAGCCGGCAGGCGCGTAGCCACAACCGAATTGGACGGCCGCCACCGCGTCGAAGTCGCGTTCCTTCAGATAGTCGCGCGCCGGTTGCGCCTCCGGTGACTGCAGCGCGGCGGCATAGAACTTCGCGGCAGCCGCGTTGGCCGCCACCAGACGGGCGCGTGTCCCGCGGTCGCGCTTGATGGCGGTGCCGCCGCCCTCGTAGTTGATCTGGTAACCGATCCGGTCGGCGAGCTGCTCGACCGCCTCCACGAAGCTGATGTGTTCCTGCTTCTGCAGGAAGCTGTAGACGTCCCCGCCCTCGCCGCAACCGAAGCAGTGGAAGTGTCCGTGGTTGGGCCGTACGTGGAACGACGGCGACTTCTCGTCGTGGAACGGACACAGCCCCTTGAGGCTGTCGGCACCGGCCCGACGCAGCGCGACGTAATCGCCGACGATGTCCTCGATCCTCGTCTGCTCACGGATCGCCGTGATGTCGCGATCGGGAATTCGGCCTGCCACGCGACCAGTGTAGTGACGCCGGAGAGGCCGCCCGGCCGGGTGCTTCGACGACCCGATCCCCCGGCGCTAACCCAGGTGCGCTTGCGCCCCCGAATTGTGCTTGTCGGTGCGCTCGAGCCGGCCTTCGGTCATCGACGCGATCTGGTCGACGATGACGCGCATGCGGGCGGCGTCGTCGGACGCGGCGTTCCACCACGGCACGAAAATCGGGTCCAGACCGCCGGGCGCCGCCTCGACGAACCAGTTCGCCACGCGGTGGATGCGTTCCCGCTGACGACGTTGGGTCGCCTTGTGGCGCTCGTTGGAGAAGATGAACCGCAGTGCCAGGGTCTTGAGCATCGACACCTCGGCGGCGATGAGTTCCGGTACCTCGAGGTCGGCGTCGTAGCGCGACACCGGCCGGCCCCCGACCACCTCGCGGGTCCCGGTGATCGCCGCCGACGCGAAGCGCCCGATGAATTCACTGGTCAACCGTTTGAGTGCGACATAGGAGTCGAGAGTTCCGTCGAAGACACCCACCGAACGCACGATGTCCATCCGGTGCAAGCGCGCGGCGGCGTAGACGAGCGCCTCGGGATCGAGACCGGGGAACTCCTTGGCGCCGATGTCGGCCAGCGCCCGCTGATCCTGCGGGTCCCCGAGCGTCCGCAGATCGATGCGGCCGCCGATCACGCCGTCCTCGAGGTCGTGCACGGAGTACGCGACGTCGTCGGACCAGTCCATGATCTGGGCTTCGACGCATTGCCGGGTCCCGGGCGCATCCCGACGGATCCAGGCGAGCATGCCGGCGTCGTCGTCGTAGGCCCCGAACTTCCCGCCCGGGGTACGCCGGGTCCACGGATACTTCAGGGTCGCGTCCAACGAGGCGCGGGTGAGATTCAGGCCGGCACTGTGCCCGTCGGCGTCGAGCAGCTTGGGTTCCAGCCTCGTCAGGATTCGGAGGTTCTGGGCGTTGCCCTCGAAACCGCCGTGATCCGCGGCCACCTCGTCGAGCGCGCGTTCGCCGTTGTGTCCGTACGGCGGATGCCCGATGTCGTGGGCGAGTCCGGCGAGTTCGACGAGGTCGGGTTCGGCGCCGAGGCCGATGGCGATGCCCCGGCCGATCTGCCCGACCTCGAGCGAATGCGTGAGCCGGGTGCGGGGCGTGTCACCTTCCCGCGGACCGACGACCTGTGTCTTGTCGGCCAGCCGGCGAAGCGCCGCGGAGTGCAGGACCCGCGCCCGATCTCGGGCGAAGTCGCTCCGATGATCGGTCCGCGTGCCGGGCAGGCTCGCGACCTTGGCTCCCTCGGGAACGAATCGCTCGACGGCTTCGTCGCCGTACGCGGCCACCGCCGGGAGAACATGACCGACGGTCTCGGGCCCCTGGCGGGTGTCAGTCAAGCACCCAGCCCCGGGCGACGGCGAAGTCGGTGACGCGCTGCCGGATCGCCACGATCTGGCGTGCGGTGAGGGCGCCGTCGGCGTCGAGCAGCAGTTCGGTCAGCTCCTCGGTGAACGCGGCGGAGTCCAGCGAGCCGCCACCGCGCGGCCGACGGCTGCCGCGGTCGTCGTGGCGTCCCCGGTCGCCCCGATCACCGCGGTCGCCCCGATCTCGGCCGTGATGCTCGTCGCGGCGGTGCGCCCGGGCGCCCGCGGCGTCGTCGACGGGTGCGGCCTCGGTCACTGCGACGTTGATCGCCTTGGAACCCCGATCGGTCTCCTCGACGTCGAAAGACACCTTCGCGCCGGGCTTCAACGAGTTCTCATCGATGTCGATGTCGTTGATGTGGAGGAACACATCGGCGCCGCCCGACTCCGGCGCCAAGAACCCGAATCCCCGATTCGCGTCGTAATGAACGACTTTCCCGCTGACAGACACGACTCCACTCACTCTCTCGTCACGCGCACGACGGACCCCATGCCCTACTCCACGCGACAACTCGCCATCAAGTGTGACAGACATCCGCAGGTCAGGCGGAATCGTGGGCGTACGCCCCGAGGCGCCGCGACAGTTCTCAGGCGCCGAGCAGCTTGCCACCGAGATACTCGGCGACCTTGTCGAGCGCGACCCGCTCCTGACTCATGGTGTCCCGTTCGCGCACCGTGACGGCCTGGTCGTCGAGGGTGTCGAAGTCGACGGTCACGCAGAACGGGGTGCCGATCTCGTCCTGTCGGCGGTAGCGCTTGCCGATGCCCTGCGCGTCGTCGAACTCGACATTCCAGTGCTTGCGGAGTTCGGCGGCGAGGTCGCGGGCCTTCGGCGAGAGCTTCTCGTTGCGCGAGAGCGGCAGCACGGCGACCTTGATCGGTGCCAGCCGCCGGTCGAGCCGCAGGACGGTGCGAGTGTCGGTGCCGCCCTTTGCGTTCGGCACCTCTTCCTCGGTGTAGGCATCGCACAGGAACGCCATCAGCGAGCGGGTCAGGCCGGCAGCCGGTTCGATGACGAACGGGGTGTAGCGCTCGCCCGACGCCTGATCGAAGAACGACAGGTCCTCGCCCGAGTGCTTGCTGTGCGTCGACAGGTCGTAGTCGGTGCGGTTGGCGACACCTTCGAGTTCGCCCCACGGGTTACCGGTGAAGCCGAACTTGTACTCGACGTCCACTGTCCGCTTGGAGTAGTGCGACAACTTCTCCTTGGGGTGGTCGTAGAGCCGCAGGTTCTCCGGATCGATGCCCAGGTTCACGTACCAGTCGAACCGCTGGTCGATCCAGTACTGGTGCCATTCCTCGTCCTCGCCCGGCTTGACGAAGAATTCCATCTCCATCTGCTCGAACTCGCGGGTCCGGAAGATGAAGTTGCCGGGGGTGATCTCGTTGCGGAAGCTCTTGCCGATCTGCGCGATGCCGAACGGCGGCTTCTTGCGCGCGGTGGTCATCACGTTCTTGAAGTTCACGAAGATGCCCTGGGCGGTTTCGGGACGGAGGTAGTGCAGGCCCTCCTCGTCGTCGACGGGACCGAGGAACGTCTTCATCAGACCGCTGAAGGCCTTGGGCTCGGTCCAGTTGCCGGGCTGCCCGGTCTCCGGGTCGTTGATGTCGGCCAGGCCGTTGGCCGGCGGATGCCCGTGCTTGGCCTCGTAGGCCTCGATGAGGTGGTCGGCGCGGTAGCGCTTGTGGGTGTGCAGCGACTCGACGAGGGGGTCGGTGAACACCTCGACGTGGCCGGAGGCCTCCCAGACCTGGCGCGGCAGGATGACCGACGAATCGAGACCCACGACGTCCTCGCGGCTGATGACCATCGTGCGCCACCACTGCCGCTTGATGTTCTCCTTGAGTTCGACGCCGAGCGGGCCGTAATCCCAGGCCGACTTGGTACCGCCGTAGATCTCACCGCACTGGTAGACCAGGCCCCGACGCTTGGCGAGGTTGACGACGGATTCCACATTGGACTGGGCGGCCACGGTTAACTGCTCTCCACGGGTTGAGGTGTTCGGCTGGGACGGTCGTGCTGATGCTCGGTGCTCGGCGTGCATCCACGAGATGCAGGCGGCAACCCGTACAGACTACCGAGCAGGTGTCCTGTTTCCCGAAAGCACCGGCAACTCCGGTCGTCGCCGCGAACCGTTGGGCGCACGCCGGCGTTCCGGAACTGCCACAGTGGCAGGGTGATCGTTCGAGTACGACGACGCGTCGTCGTCCCTGTTCCGGCGCGGCATGGCCGGCCGACGTTCCTGGCAGCGTCACTGGCACTGGTACTGGCACTCGTCGCGGGGTGCGCGGACGAACAGCCCACAGAGGTCGATCGGCCCTCTTCGGCGCCGGTGTCGACCCCCTCGCCCGCACCCCCGGTCGCCGAGGTCACCCCGAACGCGCTGGGCGAGGCGGTCACCATCGAGAACGTGATGGCCCACGTCCGCGCCTTCCGGCAGATCGCCGACAACAACGGCGGCAACCGCGCAGCCGGCACATCCGGGTATGACGCATCGCTCGACTACGTCGCCGGGCTGCTCCGCACGGCGGGTTTCGACGTGACCACGACGCCGGTCGACTACGAGCGCTTCGACGCCGGGCCGGTGAGCCTGACGGCCGACGACCTGAAGGTCGCGACGCGCATCGTCGAGTACTCGGCAGGCACGGGTGACACCCCGGTCACCGCCGCGCCCGTGACCGTCGACGGGCTCGGATGCGCGAGCACCGACTTCCCGGGGGCGGTGCGCGGGTCGGTCGCCGTGATCTCGCGCGGCACCTGCACCTTCGCCGACAAGGCACGTAACGCGCAGTCCGCCGGTGCGGTCGGGGCGATCATGGTCAACAACGAACCCGGCCCGCTCACGGGCGCCACGCTCGGGCCGGATGACCGCCCCACGATCCCCGTCCTCGGCGTCTCCGCCGACGACGCCGAGCGGGTGCGGTCGGCTGGATCGGTGACGCTCTCGGTCGAGGCGGAGACCACCGGCATCCGCACGCGCAACCTGATCGCCGAGACCCGGACGGGCACCGCCGACGACGTCGTGATGGCCGGCGCGCACCTCGACAGCGTCGTCGAAGGGCCCGGCATCAACGACAACGCGAGCGGCAGCGCGGCTGTCCTCGAGACCGCGCTGCGGCTCGGCTCGTCCCCACGCGTTGCGCACCGGGTGCGGTTCGCGTTCTGGGGCGCCGAAGAGGACGGCCTGGTGGGTTCCTCGGAGTACGTCCGGGGACTCGACCCGGCCGGCCGCGCGGCGGTCGCCCTGTACTTGAACTTCGACATGCTCGCGTCGCCCAACGGCGGTTACTTCACCTACGACGGGGACGATTCCGAACGCGAGGGAGCCGGCCCCGGCCCGGACGGCTCCGGGGGCATCGAGCGGACCTTCGAGAAGTTCTACGCCGATCGGGGCATCCCCCTCGCACCCGACGACTTCGACGGCCGCTCCGACTACGGTCCGTTCATCGCGGTGGGCATCCCCTCCGGCGGGGTGTTCACCGGCGCGGAGACCGAGAAGAACGAGGCGCAGGCCGAGCTGTGGGGCGGCCGCGCGGGAGAACCCTTCGACCCCGACTATCACACGGCGCGCGACACCCTCGACAACATCGACACCGACCTCCTGGCCGTCAACTCCTCCGCGGTCGCGTTCGCGGTGGCGACGTACGCGCTGTCGACCGCGGGCGCGGACGGGGTTCCCCCCGTCGCCGACCGCCGTCGCGCGAACGGCGGCTGACCGGCCACGCGACCCGGGCATGGATTGAAAACCATTTCCGTTAGAATGGTCGGATCAGTGGCGCGAGCCAGGCGAGAGGAGCGCGATGTCGACCCAACCGTTGGACGGGCCCGACCCCGTCGAGGCGGCCGATGCCGCGGCCCGGGAAGCCGCCGCCGACCTCCTGCGTGCCCTCGCCTCCCCCACCCGCGTCGCGATCGTGCTGTCCCTGCGCGAGCGGGTGCAGTGCGTCCATGAACTCGTCGGGCACCTGGGTCTGAGTCAGCCGCTGGTCAGTCAGCACCTGCGTGTCCTCAAGGACGCCGGCGTGGTACGCGGCCAGCGCAACGGCCGCGAGATCACCTACGAACTGCTCGACGATCACGTCGCCCACATCGTCGGCGACGCCCTGATCCACGCGAACGAGACCCACGACGGCCGCGCAGTGCCGACCGACGCCTCCCGGGCGGTGAACGAATGAGCGGGGTCGCCTCCGGACCGCAGCCGGTCACCGGCATCCGGTCGACGCGCCAGCGGGCCGCGATCGCCGACGCCCTGGCCGGCACCGAGGACTTCTGTTCCGCCCAGGAGTTGCACGAGATCCTCAAGGCCCGCGGTGAATCGATCGGCCTGACAACGGTCTACCGCAATCTCCAGGCGCTGAGCCAGGCCGGCCAGATCGATGTGCTGTGGGACGGCTCCGGTGAGACGCGCTACCGCCATTGTTCGTCGGGACACCACCATCACCTCGTGTGCCGCGAATGCGGAACCACCGTCGAGGTCCAGGCCGAGCCGGTCGAGCGATGGGCCGCGAAGATCGCCGCGCAGCACGGCTTCACCGACATCAACCACACCGTCGAGGTCTTCGGCCGCTGCGGTGATTGCCGGGTCGCCGAGAGCGACTGAGCAGGGAGCGGAGGGGCGGTCGCGTCAGGCGGAAGCCGGACCCATCAGCCGCTCGGCGGCGTCGACCCCGGCGGCGAGCACGATGTGCAACACCGTCAGCAGTGGTACGTCGTCGAGCTGGCTTGCCGGAAACGTGTAGTACTGCAACACATCCGTGGTGACCCCGGCACGATCGGAGCGTCGGAGGCTGCCGAAACTGAGCTGGGCTGCGCACGCCTCGACATCGTCGCGCAGGCTCGGCGTGTTGGGCAGGTCCATCGCGACCATCTGAGTCATGGCCAGCACGTCGAGGCCGTCGGCCAGCGTGAGTACGCGGATCGATGCGCGCGTCGGACCGACCTGTACCACCAGCGAATCGGCGTCGGGACGGTCGACGGGCCCGAGTTCGGCGACGATCTCGGCCGTCCGGTCGAGGAGCGTGGCGGCATCGGTCACGACGGCTTCACCCCGCCGAAACGCCGGTCGCGCGAAGCATATTCGAGGCAGGCGGCCCACAGGTCACGGCGGTCGAAGTCCGGAAAGAGCTTCTCCTGGTAGACCATCTCCGCGTACGCCGACTGCCACAGCAGGAAATTCGAGATGCGCTGCTCCCCCGAGGGACGCAGGAAGAGGTCGACGTCGGGCATGTCCGGCTCGTCGAGGTATCGCGCGAACGTCGACTCCGAGATCCGCTCGGGATCGATCTCTCCCCGGGCCGCCCGGCGGGCGATCTCCCGTGCGGCGTCGGCGATCTCGGCGCGGCCGCCGTAGTTGACGCACATCGTCAGCGTCATCGCGGTGTTGTCCCTGGTCATCTCCTCGGCGATCTCGAGTTCACGGATCACGCTGCGCCACAAGCGCGGCCGGCGTCCGGCCCACCGCACGCGGACACCCATCTCGTGCATCTCGTCGCGCCGCCGACGGATGACGTCGCGATTGAAGCCCATGAGGAACCGCACCTCGTCGGGGCTGCGGGACCAGTTCTCGGTGGAGAAGGCGTAAGCCGACAACCAGCCCACACCCAATTCGATACAGCCGCACACGGTGTCCATCAGCACGGCCTCGCCGCGCTTGTGTCCTTCGGTGCGCGGGAGTCCGCGATCGGTGGCCCAGCGGCCGTTGCCGTCCATCACCAGTGCCACGTGCTTGGGTACGAACTCGGCGGGGATGGCCGGCGGACGCGCGCCGCTCGGGTGCGGGTCGGGCGGCCGAACGTCGCCACGGGGGCTCGCGGACTTCCGCCCTCTCGCGGAACTACCCGGCCGCAACGCCATCGTCGACTCTCCTCACACCCACGTCCACACCTGTGTCCATCAGCCTATGAGGCGCGGTGCGCTCGATCAGAGGCAGGGTTCGGAGCTGCCGTTCGAGATGCCACTGCAGGTGCGCGGCGGTGAGCCCGCTGGCCTGACGGCGCAGCGACGGCGTCGAGTCGGTCACGTGATCCCACTGACCGCGGAACAACGCGTCCATGAGGTCGAGCACGCCGGGCGACGGTGTCGCCGAACCCGGCGGGCGACAGGGCAGGCACACTGCACCACCCGCGGCGACGTGGAAGGCGCGATGCGGCCCCGGCGTCGCGCATCGTGCGCACTCTTCCAGGGCCGGCATCCAGCCCGCGCTGTACATGGCGCGCAGCAGATAGGCATCGAGGATCAGTTCACGCGGTCGTCGGTCGTCGGCCAGCGCCTCCAGTGCCCCCACCGTCAGCCGGTGCAACTGGCGGGTGGGAGCGCGCTCTTCGCCCGCCAGACGCTCCGCGGTCTCGAGGACCGCGCAGGCCGTCGTGTAGCGGCCGTAATCGGCGACGATGCGATCGGCGAAGGCGTGCAGGCTGTGCACCTGGGTGACCACGTCGAGGCTGCGCCCCGGATACAGATGTACATCGATGTGGGCGAATGGTTCGAGCCGGGCGCCGAATTTCGAGCGGGTCCGCCGGACGCCCTTGGCGACCGCGCGCACGAGGCCGTGTTCGGCGGTGAGCAGCGTGATGATGCGGTCGGCTTCGCCCAGCTTGTGCTGGCGCAACACGACGGCCTCATCCCGGTAGAACCTCACCCGGGCATTCTCCCACCGGGCACCGACACGCGCGCCCCCGACATGCCCGCAGTCCTACCCCGGATCGATGTCGAAGGAGTTCAGCGGCCGGAGCAGCGACCGCTTCTTCTCCACGTGACCGCCCATCCGGTCCAGGATGGACGTCAGTGCCTCGATCGCCTCGACGATGTACGGCCCCTTGTTGAGCATCACGCCCTCCGCGCGGCGGCTCATCGCCGCATCGGTGACCTCCGCACGAGACGGAACGCCCGTCTTCGCCAGCCCGTCGAGCACCTGCGTCGCCCAGATGACCGGGACATGTGCGGCCTCGCACAGCCACAGGATCTCCTCCTGTACCTCGGCGAGCCGACCGAACCCGACCTCGACGGCCAGGTCGCCGCGGGCGATCATCACCCCGACCGCATCCCAGCGCATCGCCTCGAGCAGCATCTGCGGCAGCGACTCGAAGGCCGCCCGGGTCTCGATCTTCAGCACGATCCCCACGTCCGGTGCGCCCCGACGACCCAGCTCGTCGATCAGGTCGGCCACGTCCTCCGGCGACCGGACAAAGGAGCAGTTCACCATGTCCGCGCGCGCTGCCACGAACTCCAGGTCTCGCCGGTCGGCCGCCGTGAGCGCCGGGATGTGCAGCGTCGTGTCCGGTAGGTTGATCCCCTTCTCGGCCCGGAGTTTGGTTCCACCCGGACCGGCACGCTCGACGTCGACCACGATCTCGTCGCCGAGCTTCTCCCGGACGCGCCCGGCGATCTTGCCGTCGTCGAACAGCACCCGATGGCCCGGCATCACATCGTCGAAGGCCTCCCCGAGTTCGCAACCGATCCGATGGGGCCCGATGCGAGTCGCCGGAGCCGGGGTGAGGTCGCGCTGTAACCGGATCTCGTCGCCGGTGCGCACCAGCAGGTGCTGGCGCTTCTCCGGCAGTTCGTCGACGACGAGACTGCGCCGGGAGCGGGCCGCATCCCGACTGGCGTCCTCGGAACCCGCCACACCGATCGGCATGCCCGTCTCGTAGTAGACGGTCCGATCGGTCTCTGCGTCGATACCCGCCTCGGAGACCGAGACCACCTCGAGACGTCGCCGGCGACCGCGGGCGTCACGCAGGACCAGCTGGTCTCCCTCAACGGCGTCGACGAGTGCACCCACCGGGATGACCGCGTCGATCCCGTCGGGCAATCGTGCCCCGGGGTCGAGCGGCGTCGTACCGAGCCGCACCCGTGACCGTCGTTCGACCGTGCCGTTGTCGGCGCGGACGGGTTTCACCTTGATCACCTTCGGCCCCGGTTCGAGCGGTCCGGTACGCAATTTCGGTCCGGCGAGGTCCATGGCCACCCGCACCCGGCCCGGCAGGGACCGGACGGACTCGATCATCCGTGACCACTCGGTCGGACCGTCGTGCGCGCAGTTCACCCGCGCGACGTCCATCCCGGCTGCACCCATGGCGCGGACCAGGTCCGGATCGTCGGCGGCCTGGGTCGGCATCGTGACCATCACGCGGGTGGCCCGCTCGCCGTGCTCGTCCCCGGGTCCGTCGGCGGTCGCGTCGTCACCACCACCGGGGTGTACGCGCCCGAGGAGCCGATCGCGATTGCGGGTCAGGGTTCGCACACCCCCGGCGAGATCACCCCAGATCGGATGCCGGGTACGGCCCTCGGCGAGCGCGTCCACGGTCTCGATGACCGTCTCGATCCACGAATAGACGATCGACTCCATCCGGCCGAGACTCGACAGACCGTGCGCGGACATCGATTCCTGCAGCGGACGAAGGTCGCGGCGTCGGACCGCGACGTAGTGCACGAGGTTGCGGGCGCTGTGCCGGTGCTGATCGGCCACGGCGGCGATGAGCGACTCGGCCTGCAGCTCCGCGCGGTCGAGGTCGTCCCGCAGCTCGTGCAGAGCCGTGGACAGTTCGGGGATCGACATGACGACGGGGATACCCATCCCGCCACGGTGTCAGACCCAGGTGAACGGTCGGGGCGGCGCGACCACGTCTCAGCCGGCGTTGACGATCTTGTCGAGCTTCGGCGGAAGAGTCATCCCACCCGGATACCGGTGCCAGCCCTTCCGGTCGTAGTACTTGGTGCCGAGCAGACCGAGAAGCACACCGACGAGCAGACCGATGAAACACTGGATGATCGACCGGCCGAGGCCTGCCGACAAGTCGGCGTCGAAATACAAGACCGCGCGCACACCGAGATAGATCACATGCATCGGCTCGATCGCGGCGACCCATTCGAAGAATCGCGGACTCGCCTCGAGTGGGAGGGTGCCGCCGGACGACGGCAATCCGAACACCACGAAGAACAGCAGGTTGAACAGCAGACCGGCGTTGCCGAACACCGCCATCATCGCGCTCGCACTCACCCCGACCGCGAAGATGCCGAGCACCGACAGCATCCAGAGCACGAATCCGTTCGGGATCGATGTCCCGACCATCGCGCCGACGGCGATGAACAATGTGGACAACACCACCGCGACGAGGAACATGATCGTCCACTTCGCCGCGAGGGTCGCCCACCGGCTGATCGCGAGCCGCTCGCGCAGCTGATAGAACGGCCCGTATTCCACGGGCGTCTGGCCGAGCATGCCGTCGACGACGATGCTGACCATCATCGCCCCGGTGAACCCCGCCAGGACGAGCAGCAGGGTCAGATAGAACGCCGACAGACCGTTGCCCGCGCCGTTGGGAAGCGGCGTCGGTTCGGAGACCTCGACGGCCACCGGGCTCGCGAGCGCGAGCTGTGCCGCACCGGTGAAGGTGATGTCGTTGCGGTCGAGCTGGGTGCGGACCTGCTCGGTCAGCTGTGCGCCGACCTGATCGTTGACGCGCGTCCGCACCTGGTCGGCGAGGGTGGTGGTGATCGACGACGCGAACGCGCCGGAACCCCGGTTGATGAAGATGTCGATGGTCGGTTTCGCCGGTTCGGCGGTGAGGACCGTGGACCGGCCCAGTGCGACAGCCCGATTCGTGAAGTTCGACCCGACGACGATGACGCCGTAGACCTTGCCGCTGTTCAGCTCGGAGAGGGCGGTCGACCGGTCGGTGCGGCGCACGACGATCCCGTTCTCCGCCGCCGAGGAGATGATGCCCTCGGCGACCTGCTCGCCGAAGTTCTGCTCCGTGGACTGTCCGTCGGCATCCTGCACCTCACCGCCGGCGTCCTCCTGCACCAGCGCGACCGGGAAGTCGTGGAGGTGGCGCTGCGGATCGACGACCGCCGCCATGTACAGCGCGGCCATCAGCGAGAACATCACCGCCACCAGCGCGAGCGGTGCGAGCCAGAATCGGGGCGACCCGAGCACTCCCGCGATCGTGCGTCCCGTCGGCTGGTCGGCATCCGGCGCTTCGTGCGCGCCCCTGCCGAGTGCGTCTCCCGGCTGCTCCGGCGACTCGTGCGTTCCCATCGGCGTACCTCCCCGCAGGCCGCCCCCGTCGGCGTCAGGCCGCCGGGAACACGCTGCTAGAAACCCAATCGACGCAGCTGTTTGGGGTCGCGTTGCCAGTCCTTGGCGACCTTCACATGCAGATCCAGGTACACCTTGGTCCCCAGCAGCCGCTCGATCTGTGCGCGGGCAACTGTACCCACCTCTTTCAGACGCGCGCCCTTGCGTCCGATGATGATGCCCTTCTGGCTGTCACGCTCGACGAACAGCACGGCGTGGACGTCGACCATCGGCGGCAGCTCGGGATCCCGGTCCTCCCGGTCGATGACCTCTTCGATGACGACGGCCAGCGAGTGCGGCAGCTCGTCGTGCACCCCCTCGAGTGCGGCTTCGCGGATGAACTCCGCCATCAGCACCTGCTCGGGTTCGTCGGTGAGTTCACCGTCCGGGTAGAAGGCGGGACCCTCCTCCATGAGGCCGACGAGCACGTCGGACAGCACGTCGAGCTGCTTGCCCGACTTCGCCGACACCGGGACCACCTCCGACTCCGGTCCGAGGACCTCGGAGAGCGCGAGAAGCTGTTTGGCCACCTGCTCCGGACCGACCCGGTCGATCTTGGTGACCACGCCGACGATCGTCGTGCGGGGTGCCATCTCACGGACCTGCGAGATGATCCAGCGGTCGCCCGGCCCGATCGCCTCGTCGGCGGGAATGCAGACACCGATCACGTCGACCTCGGAGTAGGTGTCGCGGACGAGGTCGTTCAGTCGCTGACCCAGCAGCGTGCGCGGTCGGTGCAGACCCGGGGTGTCGACGAGGATCAACTGGGCGTCCGGCCGGTTGACGATCCCGCGGATGGTGTGGCGGGTGGTCTGCGGACGATTCGAGGTGATCGCGATCTTCTCACCGACGAGGGCATTGGTGAGCGTGGACTTACCGGTGTTGGGCCGGCCCACGAAACAGACGAAGCCCGAACGGAACTCAGGCATTCGCGCGCCCGATGCGCCGTTGCGGTGCACCCGCGGTGTCGGTCAGGACCGCGTACGCCTCGGGGCTGAGCTCGTGCAGGGTCGCCAGGCCCGGGTCGTCGGACTCACCGTTCACGACGACCGCCGCCTCGAAGGAGCGGGCCCCACTCGAGATCGCGGACGCCACCGCAACCTGCAGCCCGGTGAGGGTCAGGGTGCGGGTGCGCACGTCGGCTCCGGCATAGGTGCGGCCGTCGCCGTCCCGGACCGCGGCGCCCGACGGCGCCTCGGCGCGCGCCAGCGCGCCCCTGGCGAGCACCACGAGCTTGCGATCCTCGTCGGTGAGGGTCTCGGTCACTGATTCATCCTTGCTCTCGGGTCGTCTGCACTGTCGCGATCGGCGGCGTCGCCCTCCGGGGCGTCGTCGCCGGTGTCTCTCGCCGCTCGCTCGGCCCGCCGCTCGTCCTCGTGGTCACGGCCCGCGGCCCGTTCAGAACGCCCCGCCGAGCGGCTCGAGTGGCCGCGGTGCTCGTCGCGCCGAGACTCCTCCTCCGCGCCGGGGACCCGGGTGACCAGCACCGTGATGATGCGTTGGCGGCCTTGGCGATTGGGCCCGCCCTCGGCCACCAGCTGCAGTCCGTGCGATTCGACACGGGCGCCCGGCAACGGCACACGGCCCAATTCCAGGCCGACGAGTCCGCCGACCGTCTCGACCTCTTCCTCGGCGATCTCGACGTCGAACAGCTCGCCGAGGTCTTCGACGGGCAGTCGTGCCGACACCCGGTAGGACCCGTCGCCGAGGTCGTCGACCGGGGCGAGCTCGTCGGTGTCGTACTCATCGGTGATCTCGCCGACGATCTCCTCGAGAACGTCCTCGATGGTCACGAGGCCGGCGATGCCGCCGTACTCGTCGACGAGCATCGCCATGTGGTTGCGCTCGCGCTGCATGTCGGCGAGGACCCGGTCGAGCGGTTTGGAATCGGGGATGAACTCGGCGTCACGCATCACGTCCACGACTCGGAGCGTCGAGGGGTCGATGCGCTGGGCGACCGTACGGGCCACCAGGTCCTTGAGGTACACGATGCCCAGGACGTCGTCGGTGTTCTCACCGATCACCGGGATCCGCGAATGTCCGGACCGCGTCGCGAGACTCGTGGCCTGCAGCGCGGTCTTGTCGGCCTCGATCCACACCATCTCCGGGCGCGGGACCATCACCTCGCGGGCGCTGGTGTCACCGAGGTCGAACACCGACTGGATCATGCGGCGCTCGTCGGCAGCGACCACACCCGACGCCTCGGCGAGGTCGACGACCTCACGCAACTCGACCTCGGTCGCGAACGGACCGTTGCGGAACCCGCGACCCGGGGTCAGGGCGTTGCCGATCAGGATCAGCAGACGGGTCAGCGGTTTGAGCAGCACTCCCAGCGCGAACAGCAGGTACGACGATGCCAGCGCGATCGTGTAGGCGTGTTGCCGGCCCAGGGTGCGGGGGCCGACGCCGACCGCGACATACGAGACGACGGTCATCGCGGCGATGGCGACCGCCAATCCTCCGCCGACGCCGATGAGTTGGGTCGCGGCGACCGCGACGAGCGCGACGGCCGCGGTCTCGCAGACCACGCGGAGCAGCACCACGAGGCCGAGATAGGTCGCGCGTGCGCCCAAGATGTCCGCCAGGCGGCGCGCACCCGCGCGCCCCTCGCGGACCATGTCGTCGACCCGGGCGTTCGACACGGTCGACACCGCGGTGTCCACCGCCGCGAAGATCCCACCGACCCCGATCAACACGACTGCGGCCACGATGAACCAGTAGTCAGAGGTCACCCTCGGTCCTCCTCGGACCGCGTCGGGGCACCGGGGGCCGGCGTTCCGCCCTCGACACCGGTGAATCCGATGTTCGACAGCAGCCGCGAATCACGGTCGGTCTGCCGTTGCTCCTGCGCACGGCGGTGACGTTCGGCGTAGAACGCGTCGAGGATGCGGTTCTGCAGCCCGAACATCTCGCGCTCCTCCTCCGGTTCGGCGTGGTCGTAGCCGAGCAGGTGGAGTACACCGTGGATGGTCAGCATCGCCAGCTCGTGCTCGAAGGACCGTTTCGCCTCGCGCGCCTGCTTCCGGGCGAAGTCGGGACACAGCACGATGTCACCCAGGATCGCCGGCCCCGGGTCGGTGGCGTCCGGCCGTCCGCCGGGCACGAGTTCGTCCATCGGGAAACTCATCACGTCGGTCGGACCGGGCAGGTCCATCCACTGCACGTGCATGTCCGCCATGGTGTCCTCGTCGACGCACAGCACCGACAGCAGCGCCGCGGGATTGACGTCCATCGCGTTCACCGCGAAGCGCGCGGCATCGATGATCAGCTCGGAGGGAACCTCCACCCCGGATTCGTTCGCGAGTTCGATGCTCATGAGCGACGTCCCTGAGACGCGGCCCGCCGCGCGGCGCGGTTGCCGCCGAGCGCGGTGTTGGGCAGACCTCGCTGCGCCTCCTCGGCCCGTCCGTAGGCGTCGACGATGTCGGCGACCAACCGGTGCCGGACCACGTCCTGGCTGGTGAGCCGCGCGAAGTGGATGTCGTCGATGCCCTCGAGGATCTCCGTCGCCGCCAGCAGCCCGCTCCGGGCACCGCCGGGCAGGTCCATCTGGGTGACGTCGCCGGTGACGACGACCTTGGAACCGAAGCCGAGCCGGGTCAGGAACATCTTCATCTGTTCGCTCGTCGTGTTCTGGGCCTCGTCGAGGATGATGAACGCGTCATTCAGGGTGCGGCCGCGCATGTAGGCCAACGGTGCCACCTCGATGACCCCGGCGGCCATCAGCTTCGGGATCGCGTCCGGGTCCATCATGTCGTGCAGCGCGTCGTACAGCGGACGCAGATACGGGTCGATCTTCTCGCTCAGCGTGCCGGGCAGGAAGCCGAGGCGCTCGCCCGCCTCGACCGCGGGCCGCGTCAAGATGATGCGGTTGACCGACTTGGACTGCAGCGCCTGGACGGCCTTGGCCATCGCGAGGTAGGTCTTGCCGGTACCGGCCGGGCCGACACCGAACACGATGGTGTGGTCGTCGATGGCATCGACGTAGTGCTTCTGGTTGAGCGTCTTCGGCCGGATCGTCTTACCGCGTCGCGACAGGATGTCGAGCGACAGCACGTCGGCAGGCGATTCCTCGGTGCCGTCGGACAACATGGACACGCTGTGCCGGACGAGATCGGGTGTCAGCGGGGTACCCCGGCCGACGAGGTCGACGAGTTCGGCGATGACGCGCTCGGACGCCGCGACCTCGGCGGGTTCACCGGTGAGCGTGACCTGATTGCCGCGGACGTGGATGTCGGCGGGCAGCAGCTGCTCGAGCGTACGCAGGTTGACGTCACTGGCGCCGAGCAGCCCGAACACGACTCCGGGAGAGACTTCGACAGTGGATGTGACCCCAGACCGGCGCGGCTGCGTACGGCTGGATTGCCCGCTCTGGTCGGGGTTGTCGTCACTCACGTATGAAATCACTCCTGGTGTTCTGTTCTGGATGCTGTTCTGTTCTGGCTCGACCCCGGCCCACCGCTCCCGCGGCCCGCAGAGGTGTGGTCAGTGTATCGCGGTGCAACAGCCGATCAGCAGGCAATATTTCCGTCAGATCCCCAGCACCCGGATCGTCTGCCGCGTGCACGCGCTCCGCGGGTCGACGAAGGCGTCGTGCCCTTCGCCGGGGACCGCGACGAACTCCGCGGACTGTCCGCGGGCGATCGCGGCGTCGACGTACCGGCGGCTGGACTCGATCGGGATGAGATCGTCGGTGTCACCGTGTATCGCCACGACGTGGGCGTCGACGACCGGCGCCAGCAGGGGCGAGGCATCTGCGTACCGCCGCGGCGACTCACTGAACGGCCGACCCATGAACGCCCGCACCGACTCTCGGTCGGCGGCTTCGACGGTGTCCAGTACGGCCGCCTGCGCGACGACCGTGGTGATGGTGGCCGTGGCGGTACGTGCGCCGAGCTGTCCGACCGCCCAGACCGCGAGCTGGCCACCGGCCGAGTGCCCGACGACCGCCGTCGAGGAGAAGTCGACGCCGCCCGCCGGGAGCAGGTCACGGACGGACCCGTCGAGGGCGCCGAGTGCATCGATGACATCCCGGCCGGTGTTCGGCCATCCGCCGCCCACTTCACCGACCCGGCGGTACTCGATGTTCCACACCGCCGCCCCGCGCTCGGCGAGCATGCGGGCGATCGCGGTCTGCGTCGTCGAGCCGAATTCGACCGACCAGGAGCCGCCGTGCACCAAGACCACGAGCCGCGCGGGCGCCGCGGCGTCGAAACCGTCGGCGGGCACGTACAGGTGCCCGAACTGCGAAGGCGCCGAGCCGTATTCGACCTTCGTACGACGCACCGAGCGGCGTCCGACGACACTCATCGCGTCCACCGGCGGGTGAGCACCCCGATCGCGCCGAGCGCCACCGCGGCCGCCGTCGACGTGCGCAGGACCTCGGGACCGAGCACGACCGACTGCGCCCCGAGCGCGGTCAGATCGGCGACCTCACCGGCGTCGAGACCACCCTCCGGCCCGACCACGAGCAGGATCTCGGTGGCGTCGGCGAGTGGCAGCTGCGCGAGTGGCTGCGCGGCCTCCTCGTGCAAGACGGCGACGACCCCGCCCGCGGCCACGACGTCCGCGCAGCGGGCACGGACGTCGATGGTGGTCGCGAGGTCGGTGACCTCCGGGATCCACGGACGCCGGCTCTGCTTCGCGGCCGCCGACGCCGCGGCCCGCCATTTGCCGACACCCTTGTCCGCCTTGCCCGTCCATCGCGACACGCACCGCAGTGCCTGCCAGGGCACGATGACATCGACGCCCGCCTCCGTGGCGAGGTCGACCGCGAGCTCGGACCGTTCGGATTTCGGCAACGCCTGCACCAGGGTCACCTGCGGGGTGGGGCGCGCCTCGAACGAGAGGTCGTGGACGGCCGCCACCAGCGTGTCCTTGGCGGTGATCTCCCGGATCTCGCAACCGCCCACCGAACCGGCGCCGTCACCGACCAGGATCCGCTCGCCCACACCGAGCCGGGCGACGGTGACCGCGTGCCGGCCCTCGGGCCCACTCAGGGTCACCTCGGCCCCGGGTGCGGGCACGGAGTCCGCCCAGAACAGCGGTGGACTCACCGCGCACCCGCCGCCCGGGAGGGGCACACCCGCCGAGACCTCATCGCCACGGACACGCCGGGTCTACTTCCCGGCGAACGCGTTGCGCAGCCGCGAGAAGAGGCCACCCGGCGCCGCGGCGGCCGAGGTGTTGACCACCTCGATCTCGTCGGCGGCGACCTTGCGGTACTTCTTGAGCGCCTCGGTCTGCGCCGCGTCGAGTCGGGTCGGTACGACGACGTCGAGGTGGACGTGCATGGTGCCGCGCACTCCGGAACTGACGTGCGGCATGCCCTGACCCCGCAGCTTCACGATCTGCCCGGGTTGGGTTCCGGGTGCGACCGTCACGGTGACCGGGTCCCCGAGAATGGTCTCCACCTCGAACTCGGCGCCGAGCGCCGCGTCGGCCATCGGGACCTTGACCGTGCAGTGCAGGTCGTCCTTGTCGCGCAGGAACACCTCGTGGGGACGCTCGGAGACCTCGACGTACAGGTCGCCCGCGGGACCACCGCCCAGACCGACCTCGCCCTGACCGGTGAGACGCACGCGCATGCCGTTCTCGATTCCGGCCGGGATGCGCACGGTCATCGTGCGTCGCGAACGGTAGCGTCCGTCGCCGCCGCACTTGTGGCACGGGTCCGGGATGACCTCGCCGACGCCGTGGCAGGTCGGGCACTCCCGGACGGTCATGACCTGACCGAGGAACGAGCGCTGCACCGACTGGATCTCGCCGGCGCCCTTACAGATGTCGCAGGTCACCGGCTTGCTGTCACCGTTGGTGCCCGAGCCGGTACACACATCGCACAGGATCGCCGTGTCGACGGTGATCTCCTTGGCGACGCCCTTCGCGCATTCGGCGAGATCGAGGGTGAGGTTCACCAGAGCGGGCTCACCCGGCTGCACCCGCGATTTGGGCCCGCGACCCGAACCGAAGCCGCCACCACCGCCGAAGGCGCCGCCGTTGCCGAAGAACGCCTCGAAGACGTCGCCGAATCCCCCGCCACCGCCGCCGAAACCGCCGAAGCCGCCGGCACCCGCGCCGGCCAGCGGGTCGCCGCCGGCGTCGACGATGCGTCGCTTCTCCGGATCGGTCAGCACCTCGTAGGCCGTGCTGACCTCTTTGAACTCGTCTTCCTTGCCCGGGTTGACGTCGGGGTGCAGCTCGCGGGCCTTCTTGCGGTAGGCGCGCTTGAGCTCCTGATCACTGGCGCCCTGCGCCACACCCAGGATTGCGTAATAGTCACGTGCCACGGTTGTAGTGATCCTTCGGTCTCAGTTGGTGCCTGGCGGCGTGTGCTCTCACGATCGCGCGGGACGTGTGCGGGGCACCGTCCCGACCGCCGATCATCGACGCTGCTTCGTGCGTGCGGGCGGCGGGCCGGGGACAGCGGTCTGCCGGTCAGCGATCACGGGACGTCTGCGGTCATCGTTCGGCGAGCACCTCACCGATGTATTTGGCAACGGCCGCCACCGAGGCGATGGTTCCCGGATAGTCCATTCGTGTGGGGCCGAGCACACCGACGCCGCCGAACACGGTTCCCGATGCACCGTACCCCGTCGACACCACCGAGGTACCACGCAGGTTCTCCGTCCGGGTCTCCTCGCCGATCTGCACCGTGACCTGGCCCATGTCCTGCGTCGTCGCGAGGATCTTGAGCACCACCACCTGCTCCTCCAGGGCCTCCAGGACGGTGTCCATGCCGCCGACGACCGGGGTGAAGTCGGCTGCCGAGCGCGCGAGATTCGACGTTCCGCCCAGCACCAGTCGGTCGTCACCGCGTTCGACGAGGGTCTCGACCAAGACGGTCGCGATGTTGAGGACCGCCCCGCGCAGATCCTCGGGCGCAGAGTTGGCTAGTTCGGCGACCGCCGCCGAGGCGGCTTCGAGCCGTTTGCCGTGGAGAGCGGCGGAGAACAGATCACGCAACCGGGCGATCTCGTCCTCGTCGTGGTCCTCGTTCAGTGCCACCATGCGCTGTTCGACCCGGCCGTTGTCGACGATGACGACCAGCAGCAGACGCGATGGCGAGAGGGTGACGACCTCGAGGTGACGCACGGTCGCGGCCGAGAGCACCGGGTACTGGATGACCGCGACCTGCCGGGTCAGCTGGGCGAGGAGTCGGACCGACCGCCGCAGCACGTCGTCGAGGTCGACGCCGGAGTCGAGCACCGACAGGATGGCGCGACGCTCGGCGGCCGACAGCGGCTTGATCTCGCTGATCCGGTCGACGAACATCCGGTAACCCTTGTCGGTGGGCACCCGGCCGGAGCTGGTGTGCGGCTGGGTGATGTAGCCCTCCGCCTCCAACACCGCCATGTCGTTGCGGACGGTGGCGCTCGACACTCCCAGCTGGTGGCGCTCGACGAGCGCCTTCGAGCCGATCGGTTCCTGCGTGTCGACGTAGTCGGTCACGATCGCACGCAAGATCTCGAAGCGACGATCATCGGTGGTAGACACGCGGTACACCTCCTGACTCGGATCCCTGCCATACAGTTGGGTGCGTTCCATAGTACGAAATGGGATCGCGATCACCGTGCCACGGCGTGGTGTCGTGCACTGACGGTCGACGCATCGTCGAAGGGCAGCAATCGTCGAGGCAGAGGCGTCGGAGGAGTTCGCATGATCTTCAAAGGGGTGCGGGAGGGCAAGCCCTACCCCGACCACGGGTTGTCGACGCGCGGCTGGGCCAAGATCCCGCCGCGACAGTTGCGGCTCGACCAGCTGACGCCGATCACCAAGGTCCTCGCCCTGGACAAACTCCTCAGCGAGGACTCCACGTTCTACGGCGACCTCTTCGCCCACGTCGTGCGGTGGGAGGGCGAGCTCTACCTGGAGGACGGACTGCATCGCGCCGTTCGCTCGGCGTTGCGCAACCGCCACATCATCCACGCGCGCACGCTCGACCTCGACGCCCTGGACCTGGCCGACACGGCCAAGCCGTTGGACGAGCAGCTCGAGGACACCGCCGAGATCCCCGCGCGCCGGCCCCCGAGCGCACCCGACGGGGCGGGCGCGCACCGTCGTGGTCCGCGATCGACGGGCTGGACGAGTCCGCCCCGCCCCGACCAGACCTGGTGACAATCGGCGTGATCCGGGTCAGCCCCAGAGCACGCGACGGATCACCCCGTCGGCGAGCAGCCTTCCCGCATCGGTGAGCACGTAGGCCCCGCTGGTGGCGGTCAACAGACCGTCCGCGCAGAGCTGTTCGGCGTTCGCGGTCTCGGCCTCGTCGAGGAGGTCGCGCGGCAGTCCGCTGCGGCACCTGGTGGTCAACATGACGGCCTCGAGGTGTCGGTCCGCGGGACTCAACTGCTCGGCCGATGCGATCGGCAACACCCCGTCCGCCAACGACTTCGAGTAGCGCGCAGGGTGTTTGGCATTCAGCCAGCGAACGCCGGCGGCGTGGGAATGCGCGCCCGGACCGATGCCCCACCAGTCGTGGCTGTGCCAGTAGGCGATGTTGTGGCGGCACACCGAATCGTCGCCGCGCGCCCAGTTGGACACCTCGTACCAGTCGAGGCCGTCGGCACGCAGGCGCTGGTCGAGGATCTGATAGCGGTCGGCGAGGACGTCGTCGTCGGGCGCCGGCATCTCCCCGCGGCGGATTCGACGCGCGAGCGCGGTGCCGTCCTCGACGATCAGCGCGTAGGCCGACACGTGGTCCACCCCGGCCTCCAGGACGGCGTCGACGGTGGCGTGCAGGTCCGCATCGGTCTCACCGGGCGTGCCGTAGATCAGGTCGAGGTTGACGTGGTCGAATCCGGCGGCCCGTGCCTCCCGGGCGGCAGCGACGGCGCGGCCCGGGGTGTGGGTGCGGTCGAGCAGCCTCAGCACGTGCTCGGCCGCCGACTGCATGCCGAGCGAGATCCGGGTGAATCCGGCTGACCGGAGGTCCGCGAAGAACCCGGGCGAGGTCGACTCCGGGTTCGACTCGGTGGTGATCTCCACGTCGTCGGCCAGGTCGAAGTTCGTCCGCACGGAATCGAGGAGCCGCGTGAGACCGGCACCGCCGAGGAGCGACGGCGTGCCTCCGCCGACGAAGATCGTCGAGACCGGGCGGGCCGGCGTCAGCAATCGTGCCGCGACCTCCAGTTCGCGGGCGACCGCCTCCTGCCACGAGTCCGGCGAAGACGAGGAACCCAGTTCGCCCGCGGTGTAGGTGTTGAAGTCGCAGTAGCCGCACCGGGTCGCGCAGAACGGGACGTGCAGGTAGAGCGCGAGGGGCACGTCGGGGTCGACGCCGCGGCAAGCATCCGCGACCATCCCGGCCGCGGGCGTTGCTGTCTCGACGTTCACCCCTCCATCATGCCGATCGTGGCGGCAAGGGCGGAAATCGTCGACCCCGCCGGGAACAGCGTCGTCGTCGGCGGCGTTGTGCCGCGCAGGCGAGGACCTCCCCCGCCCGGTTTCCATCATCATGATGGAAAATAACCCCAAGTAGACGAGCCGATGCGGAGCGTGGCACTATGGACCGCGTGATTTTCCCCGGGGTGTGGCTCGCCGCTCGACGCCACATTGATCTCAAGCGCGTCAACAGCGCCTTCTGTCGCATCTAGCGACGTCTCGGCCCCGATTTGTCCCCATTTCTCGGGGGATGCCGGCACGTTTCAGCCCGTAATTCGTGCAACGAACGCCGGCCCTGTGTGCCGGCACAGGAGAGTTCATGACGTCCACCACCGACGCCCCCGCCGCTTCCGCCTCGGGTGCACCGAACGACGCTGCCGCCGAATCGGCCACCGCAGCACCGGCCGCCGAGAAGCCCGCGCGGCCGGCTCGCAAGGCCCGTCCGACCAAGCGCCGCGCCGAAGGACAGTGGAAGCTCGGTTACCGTGAGCCGCTGAACCCGAACGAGCAGGTCAAGAAGGACGACAACCCGCTCAACGTCCGCGCTCGCATCGAGAACATCTACTCCAAGCAGGGCTTCGACTCGATCGACAAGCAGGATCTGCGCGGCCGGATGCGCTGGTGGGGTCTCTACACCCAGCGCGCCGAGGGGTACGACGGCACGTGGACCGGCGACGAGAACATCGACATCCTCGAAGACAGCCACTTCATGATGCGCGTGCGCTGCGACGGTGGCGCGCTCAACGTCGAGCAGCTGCGCACCCTCGGTGAGATCTCCACCGAGTTCGCCCGCGACACCGCGGACCTCTCCGACCGTGAGAACGTCCAGTACCACTGGATCCGCATCGAGGACGTCCCGACGATCTGGGAGCGCCTCGAAGGTGTCGGACTCAAGACCACCGAGGCCTGCGGCGACTGCCCGCGCGTCGTGCTCGGCTCGCCGCTCGCCGGCGAATCCCTCGACGAGGTCCTCGACCCCACCCCCGCCATCGACGAGATCGTCCGCCGCTACATCGGCGACCCGAAGTACTCGAACCTGCCGCGCAAGTTCAAGACCGCGATCTCGGGCCAGCAGGACGTGGTGCACGAGATCAACGACGTCGCCTTCGTCGGCGTCGTCCATCCCGAGCACGGCCCCGGCCTCGACCTCTGGGTCGGCGGCGGACTCTCCACAAACCCGATGCTCGCCCAGCGCGTGGGCGCCTGGGTCCCGCTCGACGAGGTGCCCGACGTGTGGGAGGCCGTGGTCTCGATCTTCCGCGACTACGGCTACCGACGGCTGCGCGCCAAGGCCCGGCTGAAGTTCCTCATCAAGGACTGGGGCATCGAGAAGTTCCGTCAGGTACTCGAGGACGAGTACCTGGGCCGCAAGCTGATCGACGGCCCGGCCCCAGAGCAACCCGAGCGACCGATCGACCACATCGGTGTGCAGAAGCTGCGCAACGGACTCAACGCGATCGGCTTCTCCCCCATCGCCGGACGCGTCTCGGGCACGATCCTGACCAAGGCCGCGGCGGCCGTCGCCGCGGCGGGGTCCGACCGGGTCCGGTTCACCCCGTACCAGAAGCTCATCGTCCTCGACGTCCCCGACGACAAGGTCGACTGGCTGATCGACGAGCTCAAGCCGCTCGGCCTGCACGGCCGGCCCACGCGGTGGCGCCGGAATCTCCTGGCGTGCAGCGGTATCGAGTTCTGCAAGCTCTCGTTCACCGAGACCCGCAAGCGGTCGCAGGTCCTCGCGCCGGAGCTCGACGAGCGGCTCGCCGACATCAACTCGAAGCTCGACGTGCCGATCACGGTGAACATCAACGGGTGCCCCAACTCGTGCGGACGGTCCCAGATCGCCGACATCGGTTTCAAGGGACAGCTCGTCGAGGACGCCGACGGCAATCAGACCGACGGCTTCCAGGTCCACCTGGGCGGCAGCCTCGGACTGGATTCGGGTTTCGGTCGCAAGTTGCGCCAGCACAAGGTGCTGGGCACCGAATTGGGCGATTACATCGAGCGCGTGGTCCGCAACTTCGTCGACCAGCGCACCGAAGGTGAACGGTTCGCGCAGTGGGCCGTTCGTGCCGACGAGGAGGCACTGCGATGACCATCGAGACGACCCCCCGGACCGGGCGGCGCTTCAGCGAGGAGCAACTGCGCGACATCGCCGAGAAGGGCGCCGCGGACCTCGGTTCCGACGCCACTCCCGAAGAGCTGATCCGCTGGACCGCGCAGACCTTCGGCACCAATTTCGTCGTCGCGTCGAACATGCAGGACGCGGCGCTCGTCGATCTCTCGGTGAAGCACATCGATCGCGATCTCCTCGACGGCGACCCGGTCAAGGTGCTGTTCCTCGACACCGGATATCACTTCGCCGAGACCATCGGCACCCGTGACGCCGTCGAGCAGGTGTACGGCGTGGAGATGGTGAACCTGACGCCCGAGCACAGCGTCGCCGAGCAGGATGAGCTGTTGGGGCGCAATCTCTTCGCGCGCGACCCGGGCGAATGCTGCCGGCTGCGGAAGGTCGTGCCGCTCAAGGCCGGACTCGCCGGCTACGACGCGTGGATCACGGGCATCCGTCGCGTGGAGGCACCGACACGGGCGAACGCCCCGCTCATCTCCTTCGACGAGGGCTTCGGGCTGGTCAAGATCAATCCGATCGCGGCTTGGTCCGACGAGACGATGCAGGACTACATCGACACCAACGGCGTGCTGGTGAATCCGCTCGTCGACGAGGGCTACCCCTCCATCGGGTGCGCACCGTGCACCGCCAAACCCGAACCCGGATCCGATCCGCGCAGCGGCCGCTGGGCCGGACGCGCCAAGACAGAATGTGGGCTGCACGCATGACCGTGACCGAAACACCGTCCGTTCCGGAGACGCCCGGCGTCGCCGCCGCGGCCCCGACGAGCGGCGCCGCCGCGGAGGCCGACGAGTTCACCACACTCGACGCCCTGGAGTCCGAGGCGATCCACATCTTCCGGGAGGTCGCGGGCGAGTTCGAACGTCCGGTGATCCTGTTCTCCGGCGGCAAGGACTCCACCGTTCTCCTGCACGTCGCGTTGAAGGCGTTCTGGCCTGCGCCGCTGCCCTTCTCGTTGCTGCATGTCGACACCGGGCACAACCTGCCCGAGGTGCTCGAGTTCCGCGATCAGGTCGTCGAGCGGCACAACCTGCGGCTGCACGTCGCCAAGGTCGAGGACTACCTGGCCGACGGCCGCCTCACCGAGCGTCCCGATGGTGTGCGCAACCCCTTGCAGACCATTCCCCTCCTCGACGCCATCACCGAGAACCGTTTCGACGCGGTGTTCGGCGGCGGTCGCCGCGACGAGGAGCGATCGCGCGCCAAGGAGCGGATCTTCTCGCTGCGCAATGCCTTCGGCCAGTGGGACCCGAAGCGTCAGCGTCCCGAGCTGTGGAACCTCTACAACGGTCGCCACGCCCCGGGTGAACACGTGCGGGTGTTCCCGCTGTCTAACTGGACCGAACTCGACATCTGGCGCTACATCGCCCGCGAGCAGGTCCTCCTCCCGTCGATCTACTACGCCCACGAGCGCGAGGTCTACCAGCGTGACGGCATGTGGATGACCTCGGGAGTCTGGGGCGGCCCGCGCGAAGGTGAAGAGCTCCAACGCCTGTCGGTGCGCTACCGCACCGTCGGGGACGGCTCGTCGACCGGTGCGGTGCTCTCCGACGCCGCCGACAACGAGGCCGTACTCGCCGAGGTCGCCGCATCGCGGCTGACCGAGCGCGGCGCCACCCGTGGCGACGACCGGGTCTCCGAGGCCGCCATGGAAGACCGCAAGCGCGAAGGATATTTCTGATGAAACACGCCCCTGATCTCCTCCGCATCGCGACCGCGGGCAGCGTCGACGACGGCAAGTCGACGCTTGTCGGCCGACTGCTGTACGACACGAAATCCGTTCTGGCCGACCAGATCGACGCGGTCACCAAGGCCTCGGTGGACCGCGGACTCGACACCCCGGACCTGTCGCTGCTCGTCGACGGGTTGCGCGCCGAGCGCGAGCAGGGCATCACCATCGATGTCGCCTACCGCTACTTCGCCACGCCCGCGCGCTCGTTCGTGCTCGCCGACACCCCGGGCCATGTGCAGTACACCCGCAACACCGTGTCCGGGGCCTCCACCGCGCAGCTGGTGATCCTGCTCGTAGACGCCCGCACCGGCGTCGTCGCCCAGACCCGCCGCCACGCCGCGGTGATGGCTCTCCTCGGTGTCCCGCAGCTGGTGCTGGCCGTGAACAAGATCGATCTCGTCGCCGATCAGGCGTCGGTGTTCGCCGAGATCTCCGCCGAGTTCGCCGAACTCACCCGGTCGCTGGGCTGGTCGGACGAGCAGGTCACCGCGATCCCGGTGTCGGCGTTGCACGGCGACAACGTCGCGAACCGTTCCGATACCACCAGCTTCTACGACGGGCCGACCCTCATCGAGCACCTCGAGACCGTGCCCAACCTGGTGGAGCGCAACGAGGTGGGCCTGCGCTTCCCCGTGCAGTACGTCATCCGTCCGCGCACGCCGGAGCACCCCGACTATCGCGGCTACGCGGGCCAGATCGCCGCCGGTCGGGTCTCCGTCGGCGACGAGGTGGTCGTCCTGCCGTCGGGGCAGCGGACCACCGTCAGCCAGATCGACACCGCCGACGGCGGACTGCCCACCGCACACACCGGACGCAGCGTCACGATCCTGCTGGCAGACGACGTCGACATCTCCCGCGGCGATGTGATCGCAGCCGCCGCCGATGCCCCGGAACCGTTGCAGCAGTTCACCGCAACGGTGTGCTGGCTCGCCGAGAAGCCGTTGCGTCCGGGCGCGCGCCTGCTCCTCAAGCACGGCACCAAGACCACCCAGGCCATCGTCGGCGCACTCGACGCGCTGTTCGACGAGCAGAACCTGGCCCTGGTGGAGGCTCCGGAATCGGTGGAGCTGAACCAGATCGTGCGGATCTCGGTGCAGACCGCCGAGCCGATCCCGGCCGACGACTACCAGGTGAACCGCGAGTCGGGAAGCTTCCTGCTCATCGACCCGCAGGGCGGCAACACGCTGGCCGCCGGGCTCGTCGGCGACGCATTGGCTCCGTTGCACCTCAAAGAGCTGGTGTGACACCGAGTCTCGTCCTCGTCGCACACGGCAGTCGCGACCCGCGCTTCGGCGCGACCGCGCGCCGTGTGCGCGACGCCGTCGCCTCGAGCCTGCCCGGCGTCGACGTGGTGCTCTCCTACCTCGACCTCGACGAGCCACCGGTCGGGGATGTGCTCAGCCACATTGCCGCCGATCCGGTCGTCGTGCCGATGCTGCTCGCGGCGGGATACCACCACAAGGTCGACCTCCCGTCGATCATCGCGTCGTGCCGCCCGACGGCGCGACAGACCGACGTCATGGGCACCCGCTCGTTGACGGGCGCGCTGACCGATCGTCTGCTCGAGGCCGGCCTGGGACCGCGCGACGGGGTCATCCTGTCCGCGGTCGGGTCGTCTGACCCCGACGCCGATCGGTCGGTGCGTCTGCGCGCGATCGAGCTCTCGACTCGACTGCACCGGCCCGTCGAGGTGGTCTTCGCGACCAAACTGGGCGCGGGACAGCGTGCGGTGGCCACTGCTGTGCGACGGTTGCGCGCCGGCGGCGCCGACCGGATCGCCCTCAGTCCGTATTTCCTGTCGGCCGGACTGCTCACCGAGCGGGTCGAGTCGGCGCTCGACGCCCTGGTCGACAACACACTTGTCGCCGGCCCGCTCGGCACTCACCCAGAAGTCGTCGACGCGATCGGCTCGCTCTACCGCGCGGCCGTCGACCGACGCGCGGTGCCCGCCGGACACTGACTGTCCGCTCGCCGAAGAACGCAAGCGACGACCCTCTCGGCTCCCTGAGGTACGCGAGCGACGCCCCCCTGCTTGAAGGTCCAAGGAGCGCAGCGACGCCCCCTCTGCTCCCTGAGGTGCGAGGAGCGCAAGCGACGCCCCCTCTGCTCCCTGAGGTGCGAGGAGCGCAAGCGACGCCCCCTCTGCTCCCTGAGGTGCGAGGAGCGCAAGCGACGAGCCACGAAGGGCCCGGCGAGGATCAGCCCGTGATGAGCCACGCGATCACGACGAGGATCAGCAACGCCAGCAGCGCGAAGGTGACCGGCGAACGCAGTATCTTCTTCACAATCCGGTCCCATCGTCGTCGGCGAAGCGGCGTCGGTCGACCAGCGTGGCAGCGGCGTCGACCAGCAGGCTGAGTACATAGGCGATGAGGATCGCCACCGGGATGACGACGGCGACCGTCACGAGCAACTGGGGCACGAAGGACAGGCCTGTGAGCCACTCCTCCACGCTGTCCCACCAGGCGAAGAACGCCGACACCTCATCACCCCGTCATCCGAGTTCTCGATCGCGAACAGCAATCCGCCTGCCCGCTGCGCTGCGGTTTCGCAGTCCGTGATCACTGCCACCGCCCGGCTGCCGTGAGCCGAGTGGCGTCGGCGATCGCCCGTCGCAATGATAGGACCCATGTCTGTCGCAGATGACTCCACCGTAACGTCCCTGCCGACCGCGTCGCCGCGGGCATCCGGCACTGCGGCCGACGCCCACGTCACGCCGGTCACTCCCCCGACGCCGTCGCACACGAGCGCGTTCCCACCCATCGGCGACTACGCGTTCCTCTCCGACACCGAGACGAACTGTCTCATCGCCCGCAACGGCTCGGTGGAGTGGATGTGCGTTCCCCGTCCCGATTCGCCCAGCGTCTTCGGTGCGATCCTCGACCGCAGCGCAGGTCACTTCCGCCTCGCGCCCTACGGGGTGAACGTCCCGGTGGATCGGCGCTATCTGCCCGGCAGCCTGATGGTCGAGACGACCTGGCAGACCGACACCGGTTGGATCATCATCCGTGACGCGTTGGTCATGGGTCCGTGGCACGACAACGAACGTCGCTCGAAGACGCACCGCCGGACGCCCACCGATTGGGACGCCGAGCACATCCTGTTGCGCACCGTGCGCTGCGTGTCCGGCACCGTCGAACTGCACATGAGTTGCGAACCGGCCTTCGACTACCACCGTGGGACCACGAAGTGGGAGTACTCCGGCCCGGCCTACGGCGAGGCGATCGCGACCGCCAAGGACACCGATGCCGACACGCCCACCCTCAAACTCACCACGGACCTCCGCCTGGGTCTGGAGGGTCGCGAAGCGCGGGCACGCACCCGGCTCGTCGAGGGCGACAACCGCTTCGTCGCGCTCAGCTGGTCCCGGCAGCCGGCGCCGCAGAACTTCGAAGAAGCCGCCCAGAAGATGTGGGCGACAAGCGAGTCGTGGCGCCAATGGATCAACATCGGCAGCTTCCCCGATCACCCGTGGCGCTCCCATCTGCAGCGTTCGGCGCTCACGCTGAAGGGACTCACCTACTCCCCGACCGGCGCGCTGCTGGCCGCCGCGACCACGTCGCTGCCGGAAACGCCTCAGGGCGAACGCAACTGGGACTACCGCTACGCGTGGGTGCGCGACTCCACCTTCGCCCTGTGGGGCCTGTACACGCTCGGCCTCGATCGGGAGGCCGACGACTTCTTCTCGTTCATCGCCGACGTCTCGGGCATCACCAACGGCGAACGCCATCCGCTGCAGGTGATGTACGGCGTCGGCGGCGAGCGCACCCTCGAAGAGGAAGAGCTGACCCATCTCTCCGGATACGACGGCGCCCGGCCGGTCCGCATCGGCAACGGCGCGTACAACCAGGCGCAGCATGACATCTGGGGCACGATGCTCGACTCGGTGTACCTGAACATCAAGTCACACGAGGCGGTGCCGGAGACGCTGTGGCCGGTGTTGAAGGCACAGGTCGAGGAGGCCATCGAGCACTGGAAGGAACCCGACCGCGGAATCTGGGAGGTGCGCGGGGAGCCGCAGCACTTCACGTCGTCGAAGGTGATGTGCTGGGTCGCCCTCGATCGCGGGTCGCGTCTGGCGACCATGCACGGCGAGCAGGCCCACGCGAGTAAGTGGGCGGCGATCGCCGAAGAGATCCGTGCCGACATCCTCGAACACGGCGTCAACGAACGCGGGGTGTTCACCCAGCGCTACGGCGACGACGCGCTCGACGCCTCGTTGCTGCTCGTCCCGCTCCTGCGGTTTCTCCCGCCGGACGACCATCGGGTGCGCGCAACGGTTCTCGCGATCGCCGACGAACTGACCGAGAACGAACTGGTGTTGCGCTACCGGGTCGAGGAGACCGACGACGGTCTCAGCGGCGAGGAGGGCACGTTCACGATCTGTTCGTTCTGGCTGGTCTCGGCGCTCGTCGAGATCGGCGAACTCCCACGGGCGAAGACGCTGTGCGAGCGCCTGCTCTCCTACTCGAGCCCGCTGAAGTTGTACGCCGAGGAGATCGACGCAAAGACGGGACAACACCTGGGCAACTTCCCCCAGGCGTTCACCCACCTCGCACTGATCAATGCGGTGATGCACGTGATCCGCGCCGAGGAGGCGGCCCACCAGGCCACCTTCCAGCCGGCGAATCACTGAGCGAGGCCACCGTTCCGGCGTCCCTGTCGGCTCGAGCCGGCAGGGACGTCTGCGCTTCGGTTGCCCAAGTCAGACTGTCGTGGCTCCCAATGCGAGCATGTCGGCGACCATGGGCTGATGGGACAGCAGGCCCGCGTCG
This sequence comes from Gordonia sp. ABKF26, assembly GCF_041103195.1. NCBI lineage: Bacteria > Bacillati > Actinomycetota > Actinomycetes > Mycobacteriales > Gordoniaceae > Gordonia > Gordonia sp. ABKF26. The sequence goes on along the minus strand of NZ_JBGCVZ010000003.1, from coordinate 2,480,855 downwards.
ACCTTGACCTCCTGGCCGTTGATGCCGGCGGCGTCATCGGAGGCGAGGAATGCGAATACCTTCGCCTGTTGCTCAGGGGTGGGCATCTCGGGGTTCAGGTTCTGACGGCGGAAGATGTTCTTGATCTCCTCGGGAAGCTGCTGGGCAGGGGGTGAGGACGTGGTTCCCGGGCTGACTGCGTTGCAGCGCACGCCTTCTCGGCCGTACTGGGTGGCGAGGAACTTGGTGAGCGCGATGACACCGGCCTTCGAGGCACCATATCCGCTGAGACTGGTGTCGCCTGCAGACCCGTGCGTGGATGCCGTGTTGACAATCGCTCCACCGGCTTTGCGCAGGTACGGCAGGGTGTGCTTGCTCAACAGCATCACACTTCGCAGATTCACGGCGAGGACGTCGTCCCAGGCTTCCACCGTCATCGTGGCGACGTCGCCGTCCTCAGCCGGAAAGATGCCCGCGATGTTGATGACGATCGTGGGTTCGCCGAGCTGCTCGACAGTGGCATCCACCAACCGCTTGACCTGTGATTCGTGGCGCACATCGGTTTCGATCGCGATTGCCACCTGCCTCCCGTGGCGTTGATTGAGCTGGTCGGCCAGCGCCTGCGCCCCGGCGATGTTGATGTCGGCCAGCGCGACGAGTGCTCCCCCTGCGGCCAGTTCGGTGGCTGTCGCGCCACCGATGTTGAGGCCGCCGGGCTCGACACTCGTCGCGCCGGTCACGATGGCCACTTTGTTCTCGAAGTCGGGCATCTCTGTGTCTTCCTTTTTTCAGATCATCATCGGGTTGGTCGCAGTGTCGTCTTGTCAACGTGCCGTCGGCTCACGGCGGCCGCGATGTCGAAGGCGCCGCTTCCGCGCGCCGCAGCACGTCGCCGATGAACACCCCGATCTCGGCCACCCCTTCGCGAGCGCGCGGCAGGATGTCGGTGGAGAGCGTCCAGGCGTGGAAGGTCTCGGAGTACACCGAGAGCACGCTGGACCCGTTGCTCGCCTGTACATTTCGATGAAGGCGCACCGCGTCGTCGAGCAGGATCTCGGATTCGCTGGCGAGGACGAGGATCGGTGGTAACCCCCGCAAGTCGGCGAATACCGGAGAGGCAAGCGGGTTCTCGGCGTCGGCGTCACGGATGTACGCGGCTCTCAGGTCGCGCAGCGAACGCTCGGTGATGACCGGGTCGGTGTGTCTGTTGTTCGCGATGCTCTCGCCGGAGGCGGTGAAATCGGCGAGCGGGGACACGACCGCGGCTGCCGCCGGCAGTTCGGCACCGCGATCCCGCGCGTGGATCAGCACCGCCACCGTGAGTCCACCGCCCGCCGAATCGCCACCGATCACCGTCCGTTCGGCGCCGAACTCGGCGATCACCGCATCGACGACCGACGCCGCATCGTCGACCGCGGCGGGAAACGGGTGTTCGGGAGCGAGGCGGTAGTCAGGGACGATGACCGGCGCCCCGGTCGACCTCGACAGCGCCGCGGCGGCGTGCTGATACCCACGCGCACTGCCCATCACGTATCCGCCACCGTGGAACCACACGAGCACACGGTTGTCGGCCACCGCCCCGGCTCGCACCCGCACTGCCGGCACGCCGCCGACGATGACGTCGGTCACCGAGACATCGTCATCCACAACGGCGTCGAGCATCATCGTGTCGAGGTCGCGCCGCAGATCGTCGAGTCGAGCCCGCCGGTTTCCCAGCACCGCGGCCAGGCGATCGCGGGCTCGGACGAGAAGGTCATCGTCCCCTGCCCCGGTCATGCGCGCTTGACGCCGTTCGTCGTACCGGCCGGCGGCAAGGCCGCGTGGGTACCGAAACTGCGCGCGTGATAGGTCAGCGGTGCGATCGTCTCGCTGGCCACGTCGACGACCCGGCCGAACACGACGATGTGGTCGGCGACCTCCGCTGTGTGCATGACCTCGGCGGCAAGCCAATGCGGCACGTCGGCGATGCGCGGTACGCCCGCATCGACTCGCCACGACACCCCGTCGAACTTGTCCGCGCCCTTCCGGGCGAACTGTCCGGCGAGCCTCGACTGCGTGCTGCCCAGGACGTTCATCCCGAAGACCCCGGCGTCCAGCACCAGACCGAGCAGTTCAGACCCTCGATCGAGTGAGACCAGAAGCGACGGAGGCGTCATCGACAACGACGCGAAGGCACTCACTGTCGTGCCGTGTGGACGCTGTCCGTCCATGGCCGTCACCACCGCCACCGGCGTACACACCGTGGCCATGGCGTCGCGGAATCTGGCGGTCAGGTCATCGACCTGCTGAGCGATCATCCCTGGGTCCTTTCTCGTCGTGCAGCGGTCACACCGAGAGGTTCTTCCGAAGGAACGCGCCGGCTTCGTCAGCTGCCTGGATTCCTTCGGGCAGAATCGACGAGAAGAGGGGCCACACGTGAACCATGTCGTCGTACAGCGACACCGACGCCGATCCACCGGCTTCGACGATCTTTGCCGCCGCTCGGCGCGAATCATCGCGCAGAACCTCACCTGATCCGACCATGAACAAGGCCGGGGGCAGGTCCTTCAGCTCCGCGAACAGCGGAGATGCCTGCGGGTCGGCGGGATCGTGACCCTGCAGATATGCCTCGCTCACATTGCCGATCGAACCCCGGGACACAGCGATGTCCTTGCCGTCGAATTCGTCGATACTGTCGCCGCTTGCTGTCAGGTCGAGCAGCGGCGAGATGAACACCGCAGCGGCGGGCAGGTTTTCACCCTTGTCACGGAGGGCGACCAGCGCGCCGAGCACCAGCCCGCCGCCGGCCGAATCGCCGCCGACCGCGACATTGTGCGCACCATGACGTTCGACGAGCGCGCTGATCACCGCAACCGTGTCGTCCGAGGCTGCCGGGAACGGATGCTCGGGCGCCCGCCGGAAGTCGGCGAGTATCGCCGTCACCCCCGAGGCCCGCGACAGGTTGTGTCCGAGCTCCTGGAAGCCGCGGGCGCTGCCCATGATGTTGCCGCCACCATGGAACCAGACGAGGACCTTGTCCTCCACCGCCCCCTCCGCCGCGACGCGCAGCACGGGAACTCCGCCGACCTCGTCCTCGGACGGTTCGACACCCTCGGGCAGTGCGAATTGCAGGAACAGTCGGTCGTAGGCCTCGCGTAGGTCGTCGACCGTCGCTGTCGCGGGGTCGGGGAAGCCCTCGAGGTACATCTTCTCAACGCGTTCGAGCGCAGGTGTCCTGGCCATGATTCCTCCGAATGAAATTGGTTCCGAATGAAATTGGTTCCGAATGAGATTGGTTCCGAATGAGATTGGTTGACATCGCGGCGGGGGTCACAAGGCGTCGACGGAGAGGTCCATCACCGAATCGTCGACGTCGCGGGCGATTGCGGATTCGGCGATCACCACGGGCAACACGTTGCGAGCGAAGAACTCGGCGGCGGCCACCTTGCCCTCGTAGAACGCGCGGTCTCGGCTGCGCCCCGCCTGCGCCGTCGCGAGTGCATCTCGCGCGACGTCGGCGCCGCGGAGAAGCAACCAGGCCACCACGAGGTCACCGAGCATGAACATGAGGGGCGTGGTATTCAATCCGACGCGGTAGACGTTGGTCGCGCGGCCACCTTCGGACCGCGGATCAGAGGCCGTCAGGTCGGCGACCATTCCGGTCACCACGTCGCGGACGGCCTGGGCAGCCTCCGCCAGCAAGGCGCTCTCCCCCGCCGGCCCCTGTTGTCCGTCCCGACCGGCGAAGCTGGTGATCTCGCCGAAAAGATGATCGACGGCGACACACTTGTTCCTCGCGATCTTGCGGAAGAACAGGTCTTGCGCCTGCATCGCCGTCGTGCCCTCGTACAGGGTGTCGATCTTCGCGTCGCGCACGTATTGCTCGATCGGGTGGTCCTGCAGGTAACCCGAACCTCCCAGGGTTTGCAGCGATTCGGTACCGAGGACTGTCCACGACCGTTCGGAGCCATAGCCCTTGACGATCGGGAGAAGGAGATCGTTCACCGCCTCGGCCAGTCGGATGTCGGAGCCGTCGGCGGCACCGATCGCGATCTCGTCCTGCCACGAAGCCGCGTACAGAACCAATGACCTGAGACCCTCGGCATAGGCCTTCTGGGTGAGCAGGGAGCGTCGGATGTCCGGATGGGCGGTGATGGGAACCCGTGGGGCGCCGGGATTCGAACCCTGAGCGAGGTCTGCACCCTGCACCCTGTCCTTGGCGTACTCCAGGGCGTTGAGGTATCCCGTCGAGAGTGTCGCAATCGCTTTGCAGCCCACCATCATCCGTGTGTCCTCGAGTACGTCGAACATCTGGTTGATCCCGTCATGGACCTCACCGAGGAGCCACCCGCGAGCCGGCCCGTCCGCGCCGAGCGTCATCTCGCAGGTCGCCGACACCTTGACCCCCATCTTCTTCTCGATCCTGGTCGCATACACCCCATTGCGCTCACCCGTGAGTTCGCCGGTCGCGACGTCGAAGTGATACTTCGGCACCAGGAACAGGCTGAGGCCCTTGGTTCCGGGTCCACCCGCTCCCTCGACCCCGACCGGACGGGCGAGCACGAGGTGGAGGATGTTGTCGGCCAGATCGTGCTCGCCGGCGGTGATGAACCGCTTCACCCCGACGAGGCTCCACGTACCGTCGTCGTTGCGCGTTGCGGTTGTCTTCCCGGCGCCGACGTCCGAACCCGCATCCGGTTCGGTGAGCATCATGGTCACACCCCAGTGTCGCGAGGCGACGATCTCCGCGATCCGCTTGTCGCGCTCCGTTCCGCGTCGCCAGACCACCCGGCTCCCGGTCGGGAAGGCCAGGTAGGTCCAGAGGGTCGGATGAGCCCCGAGGACGAACTCCGCCAGCGCCCAGTTGAGCGAACTCGGTGCGGCGGTGCCGCCGAGCTCGGGAAGCACGCGAAACCGCCACCACTCGGCGTCGAGCCACGTCTTGTAGGTGGACGCGTAGGACGCCGGTACCGCAACTGTTCCCGCGGCGGGATCGAAAGTGGTCTCCGCGCGGTCGGACTCGGCAAAGGAGTCGGCGAGGCGCTCTCGTGCCAGCTGCTCCACTTCCCGCAGAGCCATCCGCGCGGTCTCACCGTCGACTTCCCGGAACGGTCCGACGCCGAAAACCTGGTCGCGACAGAACAACTCGAACAAATTGAACTCGACGTCGCGCAAGTTACTCCGGTAGTGCCCCACTGTCGATCACCTCTCCCTCCACCGACGCGCTCACCGGGATTCCCGTGTCAGCGGCGCCGACGCCCTCTGGTTCTGTCAGTCCTCGGCCCGTGCGTAGATCGGCAGGAGTACCGCCGCAGAGTCGACGAGCATCTTGGGATCGACCAGCAGGTGCTGTGTCGCGACGTGCATGTCCCGCACGTAGCGGCCGAGTGTGCTGGTGGAACCGATGCTCTTGCTCCCACCCCAGCGATGGGCGAACTCCACCGCGTCCAGGGCGACCTCGTGCACCCACGACAGCATCTGGGTGACGCGGGCGACGTGCTCGGGAGTGATCGGCTCACCCGCGGCCACAGTATTCTCTGCCGTCTTCGTGACGTCGTAGACGTAGAGTCGGGCAGCGCGGAGATTGGCTTCCTTCCGGGCGAAGTCGATTCGGAAGAAGTCGGCTTCGCCCACTGGGATCGTGTAGTTGGGACGCATCTTTCCCGTCGTCAGGTCGGCGACCAGTTCCAGTGCACGAGTGGCGATGCCGAGTGCGATCGAGGCGTGCGGCAGGCCACCGGCCAGTTCGTTGGTCAGTTGGTACATGACATCCGGCCGCGTCGGCGTGCCGCCGAAGGTCGGTGTCGTGTACTCGGCCGGTACGAACTGTTTGGTCACCCGGTAGTCATGGCTGCCGGTGCCCGCGAGACCCCAGACGTCCCAGTTCTTCGTGAACTCGACCTGGTCTTTGGGCATCAGAGCGATGCGTGCCTGTGGCTGACCGTTCTCACCCAGAATCGGAGCACCGTTCTCGTCGGCGACGATGAAGCCGGCTCCGATCCAGGTCGCATGGTCCGAACCGCTGGCGAAGGAATAGTCGCCGTCGATGATGTAGCCGCCGTCGACCTGGATGCCCATGTGCCGGGGCAGGAGCTGACCGGCCGCGATGAAGGGACGATCGGCGCTGAACACGGTCGCCGCGACCTCCGGTGCAAGGTAGCCCACGACGCCGGCAGTACCCCACTCGCTGGCCATCCAGGCCCAGCCCACCGAGGCGTCGGCCTTGGTCACCTCCTCGAAGACGCGCATACCCTCGCTGGGCAGCAGACCCCCACCCCCCAGGTCCTCGGGGATCAACATTCCGTGCAAACCCAACTCGACCAATGCATCGGCCACGGGCTTGGTGATGGTGCGCTCCCGTTCGATCGCCTCGGCCTCGTCGCGGATCAGCGACGCGATCGAGCGAGCACGCTCGAGGTAGTCCGCCTCCCTCGAGGACGCTTGGGTGGCTTCGGGGCTCAGAACTTCGGTCATGACGATGCCTTCCGTGCAGAGATGTCCGTCCGCCGTGGCCGCTTCGATCCAGCGGGACACGACCGGCGTCGGGTGAACTCTCGGTGTTCGACGTTCCCCCGCCGAATCACCGGATGTGAGTAAGCTAACATAGTAAGTACTAATGTCAATACCTGATTTTGCAGGTAGTACGGTTGTTGACCATCCGCACCAGGCATAGTAATCATTAACCAACGTTCCCAGCCTCGCGGCGAACCGAGTTTCACGGCCGCACCGAATTCGCGGTCGGGCGAATACATCGAGGAAGCAGGATTCCCGCCATGCGCATCGGCACAGTTCTCGGCCACGGCCGAAATTTCGATCAGATCGCCTCCGAGACAGTGGATTACGAGTCAGTCGGGCTCGATTCGGCAACTCTCGGCGAGGCCTACACCTTCGACGCGGTGTCCCAGCTCGGATTCCTGGCCGCGCGGACCACGTCGATCGAGCTCGCCACGGGGATTCTCGCGCTCGACGCACGAACTCCCGCAACGCTGGCGATGACCGCGGCCGGGCTCGACTACGTGTCGAAGGGGCGGTTCCGGCTCGGGATCGGCGCCTCGGGACCCCAGGTCGTGGAAGGATTCCACGGCGTCGCGTTCGAGCACGCCGTCGGGAAGACCCGCGAGACCATCGAGATCTGCCGCACGGTGTGGCGACGGGAACCGCTGCGCCACCAGGGCCGCCGATTCCAGATCCCCGTTCCGCCCGATCGTGGAACCGGTGTGGGCAAACCCCTCAAACTGATCAATCATCCGGTGCGGCCGGATATCCCCATCTCCGTGGCCGCACTTGGTGAGACCATGGTCGCGCTGACCGCCGAACTGGCACAGGGGTGGGAACCGATCTTCTTCTATCCCGAGAAGATGCAGGATGTCTGGGGCGATGCCCTGCGTCGCGGCAAGGCCAGACGCGATCCGGCCCTGGGAGATCTCGACATCATCGTCCGGTTGCCGTTCGCCATCGTCGACGATGATTCCGCGTGGCTGGATCGTGCCCGCCCCGAACTCGCGCTGTACATCGGAGGGATGGGGTCGCGCGAGAAGAATTTCTACAACTCGTTGGCGCGACGGTACGGCTTCGACGCGGAAGCCGCCGCGATCCAAGACCTGTTCCTGTCGGGCCGTCACGCGGAAGCTGCGGCGGCGGTACCCGATGAACTGGTTCGCGCCACATCGCTGATCGGGTCGGCCTCCTACGTTGCCGAACGTGTAGCCATGCTCGCCGAACTCGGCGTCGGGTTGCTCAACGTCGTTCCGATGGCCGACACCCACACCGAACGCCTTGCCGCCGTCGAGTCGCTTCGAGCACTCGTCGACTGACCACACCCCCGGAAAGCAGGAGTTATGACCCCCACGCCGAAACCCAACCCGCACCTCGACCGCGAGACGGTGCACCGCGCAGTCTCCGCGGGCAACGTCGGCTGCCTGCTGCCGGTTCTCTATCAGCTGACCGGCGAGGAGAAGTGGCTGTCGGCCCCGTACACCCCGAAGTCGCCCAGGGGTTTCGAGGAGCTGAACGACGGCGGTCTGCCGCCGGAGATCCTCGCCGAGATCCACGACGCGGTGACCGACGCGGTCCTGGACTGGTGCCACGGGAAGCCGCCGGCCGGCCCCGCCCCTGCCGGTGCTGAACTCGCCCGGCTGATGAGCGTCTCCATGGGTGAGCCGATCGGGGAGGATCACGCGCCGATGATCGCCGAGCAACTCGGCTTCGCCCCGTACCAGCCACCCGGCATCAGGGGCCGTATCCGGGACTCCCGCACCGACTTCGGTGTCGCGATCGTCGGCGCCGGGATCTCCGGTCTGCTCTGCGCGATCAATCTCGAGAAGGCCGGCATTCCGTACACGGTGTACGAACGCGATGCGGAACTCGGCGGAACCTGGTACGCCAATCAGTACCCGGGCGCGCGTGTCGACATCCCGAGTGACCTCTACTCGTTCTCCTTCCATCCGAAGAACTGGTCGGAGTACTTCGCCCGACGCGACGAGATCTTCGAATACGTGTCGGACGTGGCCCGATCGCATGGGGTCGTCGAGCGAATTCGCATGCGACACACCGTTGATTCAGCGATCTGGAACGATGAGGACCAGCGGTGGATGCTCTCGGTCACCGGCCCCGACGGCCGCCGGCAGGAGGTCGGCGCAACAGCGCTGGTGACCGCCGCGGGTCTCCACAGCACGCCGAACATCCCCGCGTATCCCGGAACCGAACAGTTCACCGGGCAGATCGTCCATTCCGCGGAATGGCCCGCCGATGTGGATCTGACCGGCAAACGGGTCGCCGTGGTCGGCAGTGGAGCGAGTGCGATGCAGCTCGTCGTGGCCATCTCCGAGCAGGTCGAGTCGATGGCGATCGTCCAGCGACAACCGCAGTGGATCACACCGAACGAGCATTACTTCGCACCGTCGGATCCGATCAAGCACTGGTTGTTCGACAACATCCCGTTCTACCGCGGCTGGTACCGATTCCGTCTCTACTGGCTCTACACCGAACGTACCTTCGCCGCGCTGCCCGTCGATCCGGACCGCGCCGCGAAGGGCAAGCTGGTCAGCTCGCTGAACGACGCGTTTCGCGCACACTTCACGGCCTACCTCGAGCGGCAACTCGACGGCGACGCCGACCTGATCCGCCGCACGACACCCGACTACCCACCGTTCGGCAAGCGTTTGCTCATCGACAACGGCTGGTTCGCCACCCTGCGCAAAGACCATGTCGAGCTGCTCACCGACCGCGTCGACCGGCTCACCCCGACCGGGATCGTGACCGCCGACGGCGAGGCACGGGAGATCGACGTGCTGATCCTGTGCACCGGGTTCCAACAACAGCGGTTCCTGTTCCCGATGGAGATTCGTGGCCGTGCGGAAACGTTGTTGCGCGACAGTTGGTCCGACGACGACGGCCGGGCCTACCTGGGTATCACGACGCCGGGCTTCCCGAATCTGTTCTTCCTGTACGGCCCCAACACCAATCCGCCCGGGGGCAGCTACATCACCATTGCCGAGGCCCAGGTCCGTTATGTCGTGGAGTCGATTTCCCGGTTGGTCACCGAAGATCTGGCCTCGATCGAATGCCGTCCGGAACCGTATGAGCGGTACAACCAGGAACTCGATGCGGCCAACGATGCGATGGTCTACGCCATGGACGGGGTCGACAGTTACTATCGCAACACCAGCGGCCGCGTGGTGACCAACTCGCCGTGGCCGGTCCACGAATACTGGGCCCGCACAGCATATCCGGACCCGAGCGACTTCGTGACCACCGCGCGCACCTGATCCGGCAGATCGCCTGTCCACGCAATTCGCCACCTCACCCGCAGACGCACCGGCCACTGCGCGCGTCTGCGGGGTGAGGTGGCGGGTTGGTGAAATACGACCGACTCCCCTGCTCGACCGCTCTGCGACGGTCGACGAGGTCAGTCCGGCAAACCGTTTCGCAAGGCGGTCGAGATCTGCTCGCGGACATCGACTTCGGTGAATCGGAGCACGGCGTCGACCGTCTTCGCCGATGCGCCGTCGTTCCGATAGGTCGACGCGAGCGCGGTCGAGATCGCACGACGCCGCTGCCGTAGGCCCTCGACCCCGGCTCCTGACACATCATGACCGAGCTCCAATTGCCGGGCCAGGTCGTCCGTCTCGGCGATGCACCGCGACAGCCGTTCAGTATCCCAATCGATGCGATCGGCCAGGTTGTCGAGGGCCTCGATGACCGCGGCCAGCTCGAGCCGTGCGGTCGTGTCGGTCAGGTGGCCGGCAACGCGGTGTGCCAGAGTGTCCCGGATCGTGGCGAAGAGCTGCCCCGGCTCGGTGGAGTAGACGGTCATGGCTCAGTATCCCCATTCTCTGTCCCGCAGCATCTTCGACAGCCAGCCGATGCTGTAGTAGACGCTGTGCGCCATGTTCGAGTAGCGCAGTTCATCGCGCTCACCGCACGAGTAGATGTCGACCGCCTGCAGGCATCCGACGGCCGTCTTGGTCAGCGACTGCACGGCCCACCAGGTGAGCGCTTCGGGTTGTGGGCGCCAGCCTCCCGCCGTCTCGTACTCGTCGAGGAAGGGCTCGAGATCGATCAGCTTGCACAGCAACGGCGAGCGCCCCCTCGAAGTCCGCTGCGCGAACCAGGCGATGTCGGCGGTCGGATCGGAGAAGTGGGCGGTCTCCCAGTCGAGCACACCGGTGATGGCGCCGTCGGCGATCACCACATTGCCGACACGGAAGTCGTTGTGGACGAGCGAGACCCGTCCCGACACCGCGTCTCGGCGATGATCGAGCCAGGCGAAGGCGAGATCAAGAATCGGAATGGGGATGTCGACGACGTCGCGATAGACCTGCGCCCACTTGTCGTTCTCGTCTTTCCCGGTGTCTTCCGGCGCCGGGACCGGACCGAGCACGGTCAATCCCAGGGTCTGCGGATCGGCGGCATGGAGACGCGCCATCTCGCGGGCGACATCGCGACCGAGTTGTTCCCGCTCCGCCGGGTCCGGGACCATCCGAGAGATCGTGGGTGGCATCGGGATCTGCCCGTGCACCTTCTCCATCGCGAACCATCCGCGCGCCCCGGCGGTGGGGACAACGGAGGCGACCACCTTCGGGACGCGCATACCGATGGCGCCGGCGGCACCGAGCAGCGCGACCTCGCGGGACACGTCGTAGTCACCGGCGATGCCGCTGACGGGTTGCCGCTTCACGGCATAGGTGTCCCCCTCCGGACCTCTCGGACCATCCCATGCGACGGTCACGAGGTAGGTCTCCCACGAGTTGCCCTCCCCACGCTTGTCGACATCGGTGAGGCGCAGGGTCCCGGCCGCGTCGAGCGCGCGATCGAGTTCGGCGGTCAGCTCGCCGAGAAAGCTCTCGGCGGTGGTGGTGGCCATCAGAAGATCGCCGCCTTCGGCCCGCCACCGTCGACCACGAGACGTTGTCCTGTCATGTATTCCGAGTCGGCCGACACCAGGAAGGCCACGGCACCGGCGACGTCCTCCGGCCGACACACCCGCCCGAACGGCGACGAGGCGTCGAGGTCGTCGATGTCGGTGCCGCGGCTGGCCGAACCGGCGTTGCTGACCAGCAGATCGACGGCGCCGAGATCGCTCGCGATGGTGTCCACCATCGACTCGACGGCCCTCACGTCGTCGATCGACACCTGATAGGCCCGAGCTCGTCCGCTGAAGGCGCCGATCTCGTCGACGACCTCGGCGGCGGCTTGGGCCTCACGGCGGTAGGTGATCGCGACGGTTGCGCCGTCCCGGGCAAGTCTCGACGCGACCGATCGGCCGACTCCTCGCGATCCGCCGGTGACGAGAGCGACGCGACCGGTCAACGGCCCCGTCACGTTGTCCCCTTGACACGGCCGGCGGGATCGTTCATCACTTCGTTCGCTCCTTCGTAGGTCTGCGGGTCCGCCTCACGCCGGATGGAGTGGGCGACACATCGCGGATCGCCGCTGCTCACGCGTGCGCGCCCGCGCGAGTCGGCCAGTACGCATCGCGCAGCGGCTTCTTGTAGAGCTTTCCGGTTGGCAGGCGGGGCATCTCGGAGATGAAGTCGAACGACCTCGGACATTTGAACTTCGCCAGCCCATCGCGGCAGAAGGCGTCCAGCCGCTCCCCCAACTCGGTCTGGTCGGCGTCGGGGTCGACCGGTTGGATCACTGCCTTGACCGCCTCGCCGAAGTCCTCGTCGGGCACGCCGAAGACCGCGGCATCGAGCACCTCGGGATGGGTGACGAGGAGATTTTCCACCTCCTGCGGGTAGATGTTCACCCCGCCGGAGATGATGACAAACGCCTGACGGTCGGTGAGGTACAGGAATCCGTCCTCGTCCAGGTAGCCGATGTCCCCGATCTTCGACATCGTGCCGTCGGCGTCCCGAGCTTCGGCGGTCTTGCCCGGATCGTTGAAGTATTCGAACGTTGCACCGACGCCCCGGAACCAGATGGTTCCTGGTACTCGCGGCGGGCATGGGTTCCCGTCATCGTCGAGGATCACCGGCTCACCCATGAACGGACGGCCGACGGTTCCCTTGTGCGCCAGCCACTCCTCGGGTGTACAGCCACAGATGCCGTTCGCCTCGGTGCCGCCGTAGTACTCGTAGATGACCGGGCCGAACCAATCGATCATCGCCTCCTTCACCGCCACCGGGCACGGTGCGGCACCGTGCACCACCACCTCCAACGACGAGAGGTCCTGCTGCCGTTCTCTTTCCGGGAGTTTGAGCATGCGCGAGAACATGGTGGGAACAACCATGGAATGCGTGATCCGGTGTTCCTCGATGAGGTCGAGGTAGTCACGGGCATCGAACCGCTTCATCACGACGATCGTCGCGCCGAGACGGATGCCGATGGCCACCGACGACTGAGGCCCGGAGTGATACAGCGGAGCGGGCGAGAGAAAACGCATGCCCTCCCGGAGGTGGAAGACCTTCCGACCGAAGTCCTCGATGTCCAGGATCTGTCCCGGGTGCGCGTCGGGCAGATTGCGCTTGATGGCCTTGGGCCGGCCGGTGGTGCCCGACGAGTAGAACATCGGAGTTCCCAGTCGCTCGTTCTCGCCTGGGGCGTCGCCGAACCCGGCGACAGCCTCGGCGAACGACTCGAATGGTCCGGGCATGGATGCGAGCTGGTCGGCGTCGACGAGGAGCCAACGACCCACCGCTGGGCACAACTGCGGTAAGTCTTGTGCTACATCGAATTTCGCCACTGTTGTGATGACCAGCTTCGACTGCGAGTCGTTGATGATGTACGCGGCCTCGCCGGCCGACAGAAACGAGTTGACCGGCGTGTAGAACAGTCCGCTGCGTTCGGCTGCGGACATCGCCACGATCATCTCGACGTGATTCTCCATGAACAGGGCGATGTGGTCGCCCGGCTCACATCCGTTCGCACGGAAGAGCGCGGCGAGTCTGTTGGCGCGCGAGTCGAGGTCCCCATAGGTGAGAATCGCATCGCTGCCCGCCATGATCACGGCCGGGCGGTCGGGGTGTTCGGCGGCGTGACGTCCGGGATACATGGGAACTCCTTCTACGGGCGGATCGGTCGCAGGAACTCGGCGACGGCCCAGCCGCCGACGCCTTCGGCGAGATCGACGGTCATCTGCCCCATCCGCACCGCGCGGTCCTCGGTGCGCTGGGTGACCGGGACGAAGTGGCGGATCGTCCCGTCGACCACGATCGTCGGCAACCCCTCTGCCTGGACGACGCCGACGTGGCGCCCCGAGTAGGTGGATTCGCCGGCGTAATCGGTGAGGACGCGGTAGTCGGTGATCGGGTGGGCGACTCCGTCGGTGGTCAGCACGGCCCCAGCCGACACCCTGATCCCTGACTTCTCGTATTCGCCGTAGGCACTGAATGCGGTCCCGTCGGCGAGCCAGCCGGCCACCCATTCCCCGGTGTAGGAATCCCATTCACGCGGACCCCACGAATGGTCCCGAAACGACGTCACCTTCTCGAGCACCCAGGTCCGCGTCCCGACCCGGATGGTCCCCGAGAGATGACCGAACTGCTCGTAATGGTCGGTGGCGAAGGTCGACTCGCCGGGCGTGCAGTCGCCGCCACCGTCACTGTTGATCACGAACATCGGACTCGATGCCTCGTAGGTGAGCGAGATCTCGCAGTCCTCGGCGGGCGCGTTCTTGAGAGCGATTCGTCCGTTCTCTGCCATCAGGGACGGATGCGTCACGCGCGCAACCGAGTTGCGGTAGGTGATCGTCGCCTTTCGAGTGGGCTCGGTGAACACGATCTCGAGGCCTTGACCGGCGAACCCGTCGTTGGTGTCCCGGGGTGTCCGACCCGCACGAAATGCGATCGCGCCGCCCGGCAGCGTCAGTTGCACCGAAGTCTCGCTGTAGCCGAGATTCGGACGGTTGCCGATGCGCACGAGACCGCCCAATTGCGAGACGGGGTCGACGAAGTTGAAGTAGACGCTTTCGTTGAAGTTGTGGACGTCGGCGGGGTCGTGTGTTCCTTCGGCGTCGGCGCCGTACTTGCACACGGTGAACGGCTGGTTGGTCATTGTGCTCCTCTGTCTGCGGCGATCAGCTCAGAAACGCTGCGCCGGCGAAGGATCGAGTGGGGGGAAGACAGCAGGTCGGCGCTCCAGAAAGGACATGACGCCCTCCCGAGCATCATCGGAGTCGACTCGACCGGCGTAGATTCGGGACTCCTGGGCCGCAGCCGGACCCGGGTGGGAGTGGAGCCACGCGCTCGAGAGCAACCTCTTGGACAATGCCACGGACGTAGGCGAGGTGTTCCGGGCGAACAATCGCGCGTACTCATGGGCGACCGACATCACCTGATCGGCTGGGACCACCTTCGTGAGGAAGCCCGCTTCGTAAGCCTCAGCTGCATCGAGGACTCGGCCCGTCAGCAACCAATCGGCAGCACGACCCAACCCGACCAGTCGCGGGAGGAACCAGGACGACGCACCTTCGGGGACGACACCCCGCTGAGTGAACACGAACCCGAACCGGGCGTTCTCACTCGCGATGCGGATGTCCATCGCTGCGGCGATCGTCGCCCCGCCGCCGATGGCATGCCCGTTCAACGCTGCGATGACCGGCTTGCACATCGAGAACAACCGCTCGCTGATCCGGCCCGCCGGCTCACGGTAACCCGTCGGGGTGTGACCGTCGACGTCCTCGACCAGCGCTCGCGACAGCGTCTCGGGCCCGTCGAGATCGGCTCCCACGGAGAAGGATTCGCCGGCTCCGGTGACGATCACCGCGCGGACATCGGGATCGCGGTCGGCACGATCCAAGGCATGGAGGGCATCCACGAGCATCTGGACCCGCATGCCGTTGCGGCGCTGCGGAGCATCGAGTGTGATGACGGCGACGCCATCCGCGATCTCGTAGCCCACCTCGTCGTACGATCTGTTCACAGCGCGTTGTGCTGCAGACGAACCCGTCACAGCCCGCCACCGCAGACCAGGACCTGTCCGGTGATGTAACTCGACTCCGGGCTGCACAACAGATAGACGGCCCCGGCCGCCTCCTCGACTGTTCCGGCACGTCCGAGGGCGATCCCCTTCGTCGCCGCTTCCATCACCGCCGGATCCATCCCGACCTTGATGTCGCGGTCCTCGACCTTGATCGTCTTCGCCTCAGTGGTCACCGACGTCAGACGCGTGCTGATCACGCCGTAGGCCACCGCGTTGGAGGTCACGTTGTAGCGTCCCCACTCCTTGGCGATGGTCTTGGTGAGGCCGACCATTCCGGCTTTGGCCGACGAATAGTTCGCCTGGCCGGGGTTGCCGAGCAGACCCGAGGTCGAGGAGATGTTGACGACCTTGCGGCAGGGAACCGAACCCTGCGCGCGCTCCCGTTTGACCGCTGCGCTGATGACCGGTTGAGCGGCGCGCAGGATTCGGAACGGCGCGGTCAGATGCACATCGAGGATGTCGGCCCACTGCTTGTCGGTCATCTTCTGGATCACACTGTCCCAGGTGTAGCCGGCGTTGTTCACGATGATGTCGACACCGCCGAAGTTGTCCACCGCGGTCGTCACGAAACGGTCGGCGAATTCGGGGTCGGTGACGCTGCCGATGCAGGCGACCGCCTGCCCTCCTGCTGACTCGATCTCGGCCACAACCTCTTTCGCCGGCTCTGGATCGAGGTCGTTGACCACCACCCGAGCTCCCTCGGAAGCGAGCTTCACGGCAACCGCACGGCCGATTCCTCGGCCCGAACCCGATACCAGCGCGACTTTGTCCTGCAGTTTCTGCACGCTCACGTGCTGCCTCCCAAGGCGTTTCGGCGTTCGTGGGGTCCGCGCGATTGCCGCGCCGCCCCACCGGTGTGGAATCTTGTGATCGTAGTCACTGGGGTGAATGCTAACTTCGGCCTATATGAAGAGTCAATAGCCCACTGACTGGTGAAATGAGCGTGTTGTTAGTGACGACTTTATGTGGTTTGGTGATGTCACCAGCCTCGAGAACACACCGAACGAAAGATGGACCATGACGAATGTCTGCATCAGCGGTGTAGGGATGATGCCCTTCACCAAGCCGGGCAAGAGCCAGACCTATGACCAGATGGGCGCAACCGCCGCGCGCGCGGCGCTCGCCGACGCGGGACTGGACTACTCCGACGTGCAACAGGCCTATGTGGGCTATGTCTACGGCGATTCGACATCCGGGCAGAACGCGCTGTACGAGATCGGCATGAGCGGCATCCCGGTCGTCAACGTCAACAACAACTGCTCGACCGGTTCGAGCGCCCTGTGGTTGGCTCGCCAGGCCGTCGCCGCCGGCACCGCCGACTGCGTGCTCGCTCTGGGGTTCGAGCAGATGCAGCCCGGAGCGCTGGTCAACGCCTACGGCGATCGCCCCAGCCCCACCGAGCGTGGCGAGAAGATCGCGCAGTCGCGGCCCGACGGCGACGCGCTCGCACCCATGGCTGCCAAGATGTTCGGTGGCGCAGGCATCGAGTACATGGACCGTCACGGAGTCACGGCAGAGGTCTTCGGCCGTGTCTCGGTGAAGGCACGGACCCACGCCGGCCGGAATCCGCTGGCGGTGTTCCGCGATCCGATCGACCTCGACACTGTGATGACGTCGAAGCAGATCTGGGGACCCTTGACCCTGCTGATGTGCTGCCCGCCGACCAACGGCGCAGCCGCAGCCATCGTCTGCAGCGAGGAGTTCGCCCGCGCCCGGGGCATCGACGCCAGCGTCCGCCTCCGCGCGCAATCGATGGTGACCGACGTCCCCGGGACCTTCGACACCACCGACATGATGCGTGTAGCCGGCTACGACATGACCGCCAAAGCCGCGGCCGAAGTCTACGAGCTGTCCGGCGTCGATCCGCTCGACATCCCCGTCGTCGAACTGCACGACTGCTTCTCCACCAATGAGGTCATCACCTACGAAGGTCTCGGACTCACCCCAGAGGGCACCGCGGAGAAGTTCGTCCTCGACGGCGACAACACCTACGGCGGTCGCGTCGTGACCAACCCGTCCGGCGGCCTGTTGTCCAAGGGGCATCCACTCGGAGCCACGGGCCTCGCCCAGTGCGCCGAGTTGGTGTGGCAGTTGCGCGGCCAGGCCGGCGATCGCCAGGTCGAGGGCGCTCGTCTCGCCCTGCAGCACAATCTCGGACTGGGCGGTGCATGCGTCGTGAGTCTGTACGAGAAGGTGTCATGATGCCTCTCGACCGAGCGATTCTCGACGTCGAGTCCCCTACCGTCGTCGCCGACATAGAACGCGGCCGTATCCGCCAGTTCGCCACCGCCATCGGCGAATACGATCCGATCCATCACGACCGTGACGCCGCGGTCGCCGCCGGCCATCCCGACGTCCTCGCGCCGCCGACCTTCCTCTTCGGTCTCGAGCTGGAGAACTCCGACGTGTTCGGCGACCTCGCGGCACACGGGGTCGACCTGGGTACGGTTCTCCACGGCGAACAGCGGTTCAGATACTTCGCCGACGTGCACGCAGGCGACACCGTCGGCTTCGCCACCCGTTACGTCGACGCCTACTCGAAAGCCGGGGGCGCCCTGGACTTCCTGGTGCGACGTACGACGGTGAGCCGCGGCGACGAGGTGGTCGCAGAACTCGAGAGCGTCAGCGTGATCAGAAATCCACAGGAACCGACATGAGCGCACCAGCCCCCGGCGACGTGGTCGCCGAATTGAGACCCGGCGCGGTGACCCGCACCACGCTCGCGCTCTTCGCCGGCGCATCAGGCGATCACAACCCCATCCACATCGACATCGATTCGGCCCGCGCCTCGGGCATGGACGACGTGTTCGCCCACGGGATGCTGTCCATGGCTTACCTGGGACGCCTGTTGACCCAGCGCTTTCCGCAGAGCAGTATCCGGGAGCTGTCGACGCGATTCACCGCGATCACACCGGTCCTCGCCGAGCCGGTCCTCACCGCCACCGTGAAAGAGCTGGTGAGCGTCGACGACGAGCAGCGCGTCGTGCTCGATCTCGACGTCCGGCTGGCGGATGGCACCCGAACGCTTGCCGGCACCGCCGTCGTGGCTTGGTCCGGTCCTGATCGGGACGCGAATGCGACACTTGCTCCATGACCGACACCACCCACGTCGCGCCCGCCTCCCTCACCCGGGGTGAACATCGAGCCGAACAGATCGTGCGAGCCGCGACCCTACTGTTCCAGGATCTGGGATATCAGAACGTCAGCATCGACCAGATCGGCTCGGCGGTCGGCCTCACCGGCCCGGCCATGTACCGGCATTTCAAAGGGAAGTACGCAATCCTGGTGCAGGCGTTGCGCAGCCAGGTCGCCCTGGTCGAAAACCTGACCGACCGGGCGGATCGAGAAGGCGCGACCCCGCAGGAGCGTCTCGATCTGTTTCTCGACGGCCTTTCCGACATCACCGCCAACGGCGACGAAGCCACCCTGTGGCGTCGAGAACAGCGACACCTGCGCGACGCCGATCGGGCCGAGTTCGAGGAGGACTTCCGCAAGAACCGCGACCGCATCGCATCGAAGATCGCCGCAGTCAGACCCGAGACCCGCAAGCAGGACCGAGAATTGCTCGGATTCGCGGTGTTGACCATGTACTCCAACACCCCCAGCGTTCGAGGCAATCTGACGCCCGAACGTCTGATCAGCGTTCAGCAGGCGATCGCTCGAGAAATCATCAACTGCCGACTCCCCGCTGTCGACACCGACGTCGTCACGGCCCCCACGCCGGCACTTCGTCGGCCCGCCGGTCGCCGGGAGCGAATCCTCACGGCCTCGACCGCCTTGTTCGACGAGCGAGGCTTCTACGACGTGCGTATCGACGACATCGCGAAGGCGTCGGAGATGTCGGTGGCGACTCTGTATCAGCATGTGACCGGCAAGACCCAGGTGCTGAGCGCGATCCTGGAGCGTGGTGCCGAAGGTCTGCTCTACGTCACCGCCGAAGCCCTCGCACACGCGACGACGCCGGCGGAAGTTCTCCGGACGCTCATCGACACCTATGTTCGCCAGGCACTCGGCGTTCATGGACGCATCATGCACATTCTCGCCGCGGACCTTCTCTATCTCTCCGACGACGAGCAGCTCCGCCTGCGCGAAACCCAGCGCGAATACATCGCCGAGTGGATGGAGGCGATCTCCGCGCTGTCCGACGAGGTGACCGGCGACGACGCGCGCGCACTCGCGCAGGCGGCGATCGCCGTCATCACCGACGTCTGCCAGAACCCCGAACTCAAGTCCCGTCCGGGCCTCGCCGAGCAACTGTCGGCGCTCGCACACGCAATGGTCATTCCCAAGGGTCTCGAACCCTCGTGATGTCCCACATTCCGAAGGAACGCACGCCATGTCCTCTTCCGAACCCCGCAGCGCCGTCGTCATAGGAGGTGCCTCCGGAATCGGAGCCGCGATCGCACGCGCGCTGGCCGCCGACGGAGCGGTGGTCACCGTCGCCGACCGCAATCTCGACCTCGCCGAAACCATTGCCGCCGAGCTGGGTTCGCCGCATGATGCCGCAGCGGTCGACGTCGTCGACGAAGACTCGGTCCGCGAACTGTTCCACTCCGTTCGAGCGCACCGCGGGCACGTGGACGTCGTCGTGAACAGCGCCGGACTCAGCGTCGCCGGAGCGGTCACGGACTTGGCCATCGAGAAGTTCCGCCGCGTTGTCGATGTCTGTCTCACCGGAGCGTTCGCGGTCATCAAGCAGGCGGCGCGGGCAATGGACGACGGCGGGGTCATCATCTCGCTGTCGTCGCTGAACGCGCGGCAGCCGGGGACCGGGATGAGCGCCTACTGCTCGGCGAAGGCCGGCCTGGCCATGCTCACCCAGGTGGCCGCACTCGAGCTCGCCGAGCGGAAGATCCGCGTCAATGCGATCGCGCCCGGAATCGTGATGACTCCCCTCACGACACCGTCGATGTCGGTGCCGGGCCTCGAGGAGGACTACCTGGCCAACACCCCGCTGGGGCGGTCGGGAACTCCCGAGGAGGTCGCCGAAGCCGCCGTCTACATGACGCACGCGTCATGGCTCACCGGAGAGAGCCTCGACCTCAACGGCGGCGCACACCTGGCCCGCTACCCGGATCTGCTGGGCCACTTCCAGCGCGCCTCGGCCGGGTGACCGACGCCTGACGCCACTCAGTCGAGCCGCCAGTCCTCGTACGCGCGTGGGTCGTTGATCGGTTCGACGTGCATCGTCACGTTCAGTCCGTCGACCGCGCTGCGCAGTTCGTCCTCGACCCGCTCGGCGAGGTCGTGTGCGCGCTGCACCGACCAGTCGCCGGGCACCAGCATGTGCATCTGCACGAATCGCTCATGACCCGCCTCGCGCGTGCGGATGTCGTGGAAGTCGATTCGATCGGCGCGGTGCGCGGCGAGGACCCGGTCGATGGTGGCCCGCTCGTCGTCGGGCAGTGCCGCGTCCATCAGCCCCGCACCGGATCGCCACACCAGCCGGCCGCCCACGACCAGGATGTTGACCGCCACCGCGATGGCGATCAGGGGATCGAGCGGCAGCCAGCCCGTGGCGGCCACCAGGAAGACGCCGACGACCACCCCGATGGTCGTCCACACGTCGGTCATGAGGTGTTTGCCGTCGGCTTCGAGTGTCAGTGACCGATGGCGGCGCCCGGCTCGGATGAGCACCCAGCCGACGACCGCATTGACGGCGGTCGCACCGATCGAGATCGCCAGTCCGACACCGACTTCCTCGAGCTCCTGCGGATGGAACAGACGGTCGGCGGCCGTGACGATGATGACGACCGCCGCGACGACGATCATCACGCCCTCGAACACCGCCGAGAAGTACTCGGCCTTCGTGTGTCCGAAGTTGTGACTCCGGTCGGCCGGCTTCGCCGCCACCCGCAGAGCCACGAAGGCTCCCACCGCCGCAACGAGATTGACCACCGACTCCAGCGCGTCGGAGAGCAGACCGACCGAACCGGTGATCCGCCACGCGATCAGCTTGAGACCGATCACGACGATCGCGGTCGCGATGCTCAGTACCGCGAACGCCGACAGATCACGGCGTGGGGTGCGCGTCGTCACGGCCATGCCCCCGGTCAGGCCGCGAGCCCCCGGCGCCGCAGCAACGGGTCTATCCGCGGTCGGCGACCGATCAGGCCTTCGTGCGCGACAAGCGGATCGACGCTGTCGCCGCGGGACAGAGTGGCGTCGGCGAATCGCCGGCCGTTCTCGCGCTGCAGCCCGCCCTCGGCGAGGAACCACTGCTCGGTCTCGGCGTCGAGCACCTCCGACCAGATGTAGCTGTAGTACCCGGCGGAGTAGCCGCCGCCGAAGATGTGGTTGAAGTACGCACTCCGGTAGCGCGGCGGGATCAGCTCGGTGTGGAGTCCCGCGTCGGCGAGCGCCTGCGACTCGAAGGTCTCGACATCGGCGATCGCCTCGGCCTCCGACACGGACAGCCGATGCCAGGCGAGGTCCAGGGAGGACGCGGCGAGGTATTCGATGGTCGCGTGTGCAGATTCGGTTCCGGCCGATTCCCGTGCCGCCTCGGCCAGTTCGGCCGGGATGGGCTCGCCGGTCTCGTGGTGCCGGGCGTAGTTGGCCAGCACGTCGGGGTGCAGCGCCCACATCTCGTTCACCTGCGACGGGAACTCGACGAAGTCCCGCGGGACCGACGTACCGGACTGCGACGGGTACTCGACCGACGACAACAGCCCGTGCAGCGCGTGTCCGAACTCGTGGAAGAGGGTGGTGAGCTGATCCATCGTGAGCAGACACGGCTGTCCGGCATCGGGCTTGGTCAGGTTCAGCACGTTCACGATGATCGGATGGGTCTGCAGCACCGACGACTGGTCGACGATGTTGTTCATCCATGCGCCACCGCGTTTCGACGGTCGGGCATAGAAGTCGCCGAGGAACAGGCCGATGCCGACGCCCGTGTCGTCGCGCACCTCCCACGCGCGTACGTCCGGGTGATACAGCGGCAGATCGGTCAGCTCGACGAAGCGCAGTCCGTACAACGTGTTCGCGGCGTGGAACACGCCCCGGGTCAGCACCGTGTCGAGTTCGCAGTAGTCCGCGAACCCGTCGAGTGGCACCGACGCCTGCGACCGCTTCTCGCGGTCGAGCCAGTACGTGAGATCGGCGGGACCGATCGGCACATCGCCCGCGAATTCGGTGAGACGGGTGAGTTCGCGGCCGCCGGCACGCATGGCCGACGCGTTGAGTTCCCGGAGCATGTCGTCGACCGCCGCCGGGTTCGGTGCGGTCTGCTCGGCGATGACGAACTCGGCATGGTCGCGGTAACCGAGCAATTCGGCGCGCCGCGCCCGCAAGCGGACGATCTCGAGGACCAGGTCGCGGGTGTCGTGCTCGTTGCCTCGAGCGCACCGGTTCACCGACGCTTCGAACACCCGTTGCCGCACATCGGCGTTCGTCAGTTCGGTCAGCACCGACTGGCTCGTCGGCAACTCGAGCGTGATGAGGTGCCCGTTCTCGTGTCCCGCCTCGATCGCGGCGCGTCGCGCGGCCGCGATCTGTCCGGCGGACAGGCCGTCGAGTTCGGTTGCGTCGCCGACGAGAACCGCCGATTCGTTGGTGTCGTCGAGGATCTTCTGGGAGAACGTCGTGGTGAGATAGGCCAGCCGGGAGGCGATCTCGCGCATCTCCTGCTGCGCGTCGGCCGGGAGTCCGGCGCCGGCGCGAACGGATTCCCGGTACCGCTTGTCGAGCAGCCGACGCTGCGGCTCGGTGAGGCCGAGATCGTCGGCGCGCGCGTGGAGGTCGGAGATGCGCTCGAACAGAACCGGATTCATCGCGATCGTGTTCGCGTGATCGGTGAGGAGCGTCGAGAGCTCCTGGGAGATCTCGTTCCGCTTCGGGTTCGTGTCCGGTCCGACGAGGTTGAAGAAGATCCCCGCCGCGCGCGCCAGGTCGCGGCCCGAGAGCTCGAGCGCCTCGATCGTGTTGACGAACGTGGGCGCTGCGACCTCGGCCGCGATCGCTTCCACCTCGGCGACATGTGACGCCATGGCCGAGGTGAACGCCGGCAGGAAGTCGTCGTCGGAGATCGACCTGAAGTCGGGGAGATCGTAGGGCAGACCGCTGTGTACCAGTACCGGATTCACGCTCGTGGCACCCTGCCCTGCAGCCATCGTCTCCCCTTCGGTCATCACTTCCCCTTCGGCTTGTCACCCACCGCGTCGGTGGAGAGCGCGGCCACGAACGCCTCCTGCGGGACGTCGACCCGGCCGATGGTCTTCATCCGCTTCTTGCCCTCTTTCTGCTTCTCGAGCAGCTTGCGCTTACGGCTGATGTCGCCGCCGTAACACTTCGCGAGCACGTCTTTGCGGATGGCGCGGATGTTCTCGCGCGCGATGATCTTGGAGCCGACCGCAGCCTGCACGGGGACTTCGAACTGCTGACGCGGGATGAGCTCCTTGAGCTTGATCGCCATCCGGTTGCCGTACGCGTAGGCGGCGTCCTTGTGCACGATCGCACTGAACGCGTCCACGGCCTCGCCCTGCAGGAGGATGTCGACCTTCACCAGGTCGGCCTCCTGTTCGCCCGCCTCCTCGTAGTCGAGGCTGGCGTAGCCACGCGTGCGGGACTTCAGCGCGTCGAAGAAGTCGAAGATGATCTCCGCCATCGGCAGCGTGTACCGCAGTTCCACGCGCGTCTCCGACAGGTAGTCCATGCCGCCGAGCTCGCCGCGGCGGGACTGACACAGCTCCATGATCGCGCCGATGAACTCGCTCGGCGCGATGACCGTCGTCTTGACGATCGGCTCGTAGATGTGCCGGGTCTTGCCCTCCGGCCAGTCCGACGGGTTGGTGACCACGTGCTCGGAACCGTCTTCCATCTCCACGCGGTAGACGACGTTGGGGGCGGTCGAGATCAGGTCGAGGTTGAACTCGCGCTCGAGTCGTTCGCGGGTGATCTCCATGTGCAGCAGGCCGAGGAAGCCGCAGCGGAACCCGAAGCCGAGCGCGACCGAGGTCTCCGGCTCGAAGGTCAGTGCGGCGTCGTTGAGTTGCAGCTTCTCGAGTGCCTCACGCAACACCGGGTAGTCGGAGCCGTCGAGCGGATACAGACCCGAGTAGACCATCGGCTGCGGCTCCCGGTACCCGGTGAGCGCCTGCTCGGCGCCGTGCCGGGCGGTGGTGACGGTGTCACCGACCTTCGACTGCCGCACGTCCTTCACACCGGTGATCAGGTAGCCGACCTCGCCGACACCCAGACCCTTGGTCGGTTTCGGCTCCGGGGACACGATGCCCACCTCGAGCAACTCGTGCGTGGTCCCGGTCGACATCATCAGGATCTTCTCCCGCGGCACGACCTTGCCGTCGACGACACGGACGTAGGTGACAACGCCGCGGTAGGTGTCGTAGACCGAGTCGAAGATCATCGCCCGCGCCGGGGCATCGGGGTCGCCCACCGGGGCGGGCACCGAGCGGATGACCTCGTCGAGCAGTTCGGTCACGCCGACACCGGTCTTGCCCGACACCCGCAGCACGTCCTCGGGTTCGCATCCCACGATGTGCGCGAGCTCGGCGGCGTAGCGCTCGGGGTCGGCCGCGGGCAGATCGATCTTGTTCAGCACCGGGATGATGGTGAGGTCGTTCTCCATCGCCAGATACAGGTTGGCGAGCGTCTGCGCCTCGATGCCCTGCGCGGCGTCGACGAGGAGCACCGCACCCTCACACGCCTCGAGCGCGCGCGAGACCTCATAGGTGAAGTCGACGTGCCCGGGGGTGTCGATGAGATGCAGGACGTAGTCCTCGTCGCCCGCCGCGGACTTCACCGTCCAGGGCAGACGCACGTTCTGCGCCTTGATGGTGATGCCGCGCTCGCGCTCGATGTCCATCCGGTCGAGATATTGCGCCCGCATCTGCCGCTCTTCGACGACGCCGGTGAGCTGCAGCATCCGGTCCGCCAGCGTCGACTTGCCGTGGTCGATGTGGGCGATGATGCAGAAGTTCCGGATACGTGCCGGATCGGTGAAGGTGGTGTCGGCGAAGTTGGGAATGGGAACTACTCCTCGAACGAGAACTGCGGTAGAGAACGGATGCGGATACAGGTTGTGGTCCAGTTTCTCATGACCGGCCGACGCTTCGCGTCCGGCCACGTCTCCCTTCGAGACGGCCCTCCGCAAGCTCCGGGCCTCCTCAGGGATCGGAGGGGCCGGCCCTCCGCAAGCTCCGGGCCTCCTCAAGGATCGGAGGGGCCGGCCCTCCGCAAGCTCCGGGCCTCCTCAGGGATCGGGGAAGTCCGTGAACCGCGACGAGGCGCTACCGTGGCAGCCGTGTCCGCGTCCACCGTCACCACCATCGAGTCCGACGACGTCGCCGCCGAGGTCCACCGTCCGGGCGCCCCGGGTCGGGCCACGTTCGTCCTCGCGCACGGCGCGGGCGGTAATCGCGACGCCGTGATCCTCCGCGCCCTGGCCGACGAGCTGTGCGACCGCGGGTTCGTCGTGGCCCGCATCGACCTGCCGTACCGGCGACGTCGCCCCAAGGGCCCGCCCAGCCCGTCGACCTCACCCGCCGACCGGGACGGGATCCGTGCGGCGTGTGCCATGTTCCGCGGCGAGTCCGACGGGCCGCTGTTCGTCGGCGGACACTCGTATGGTGGCCGGCAGGCCTCGATGGCCGTCGCCGACGACGGGCGGGCGCTGGCCGACGGGCTGCTGCTGACGTCCTATCCGCTGCATCCCCCCGGCAAACCCGACCGGCTGCGCACCGAGCACCTGCCGTCGATCACCGTGCCCACGCTCGTGGTTCACGGCAGCACCGACCCGTTCGGCACCACCGACGAGATGAGCCGCGCCATCGCTCTCATCGATGCGCCGACGCACATCGTCGAACTGGAGAAGGTCGGACACGACCTCAATCCGAAGCGGAAGCCGACCGCGTCGCTCACCGCCGACGCGGTACGCGACTTCCTGTTGCCCCTGTTCCCGGATACCGAGGAGACACACCAGTGACCAGCCGCGACGTCCGGCCCGATCTCCGGCCGACCGGCGACCTCGCCCGCACCATCAGCTACTCCCCCGACCTCGACGGCGACGCCGATCCGGGCGAGATCGTGTGGACCTGGGTCGCCTACGAGGACGATCCGAGCCAGGGGAAGGACCGGCCGGTACTGGTCGTCGGCCGCGACGCCCGTGCCGAACAGGCCGACACCGTGCTCGGCCTCATGCTGTCGAGCAAGGACCACCGGTCCGACGGCAATTGGCTTCCCGTGGGATCGGGCCCATGGGACTCCCAGGGCCGGCCCAGCTTCGTCCGCCTCGACCGCGTGCTCGTCGTCGACGATGACGGAATCCGCCGGGAGGGAGCGATTCTCGGTCGTCCGACATTCGATACGGTTGCGCACGAACTCCGCGAGCACTACGGCTGGCGCTGACCGGCCACCGAAACCTCAGGCAAGCCTGGTGATCTCGACGATGACGTCGAGATCGGTGGCGCCTCCGCCGGTGTAGATACCCTTCAGCGGCGACACATCGGCGTAGTCGCGCCCCACACCCACCGACACATGCTGTTCGGTGATCGGGGTGTCGTTGGTCGGGTCGTATCCCCACCATCCCCCCGTCCACGCCTCGATCCAGGCATGGCTCTGACCCTGCACCGTCTTGTCGATCTCGGCGTCGGGCTCGGGATGGAGGTAGCCGGACACGTAGCGCGCCGGGATACCGAGGCCGCGGAGCATCAGCAGGGTCAGATGCGCGTAGTCCTGACACACGCCCTTGCGGTCGGTCCACGCGTCGACAGCCGTGGTGTGCACACCCGTCGTACCGGGGACGTACTCCATCTCGGTGTGGATGAAGCGGCACACGGCCTCGACGGCCTCCTGGGGAGTCAGCCCCTTGGTGACCTTCTTCGCGGTCGAGAGCAGCGGCCGGTTGCGGGCCACATACGGTGTGTACGAGAGCATCTCGTCATACCGATCGATGACGTGATCGCTGTTGACGTCCTCCCACGACACCTGGTCCTCCTCGACGGGCCGGTGCCCGGCCTCGGTCTCGACGACCGACAGTCCCGAGACCTCGAGTTCGTGGTGCGGGGCATGCAGATCGAATGCGGTGACCGCCGTGCCCCAGTAATCCGTGTAGCGGTAGGACCTCGTCGCGGGGACGGTCTCGACGCGGTTCACGATGACGTTCTGCCTGGTGTCACTGCGGGGAGTGAGCCGGGCTTCGTTGTACGACGAGGTGACCGGGCTGTGGTAGGCGAAACCGGTGGAATGGACGACACGCAGGCGCCAGCTCACAGTTCACTCTCCTCGATGACGTGCGAGTCGCTGACCCGGGCGTCGGCCCACGAGACATAGGGCGACACATGGAAATACTGTTTCGTGACGGCTTCGTTCACGGCCTGGCAGGTGTCCTGCAGGTCGACGAGGCGGTCCTGCAGATCGTCGAGCAACTTCCCCGGCTCGAGGAACTCCAGCGAACTGCGCGCACGACCGAGGAGCAGTTGCGCCTCCGCCTGGGCGCCGACCCTGCTGGGCCCCTTCTCGAGCTGGCCCAGATTGTGCTCGGCGACGCTGAGCGCGTGGAAGATCGACCGCGGGAACAGTCGGTCGAGGAGCATGAACTCGACGATGTTCTCCGCGTCCAGGACACCGCGGTAGGTTCGCAGGTAGGTGTCGTGCCCGCCGGCGGACACGAGCACGTTGACCCATGCCGGCGACGACGTCCGATCACCGGCGCGGGACAACAACATCCGGATCGTCATGTCGACCCGCTCCACCGACCGACCCAGCAACAGGTACCGGTAGCCGTCGTCGTGGCTGAGGGTCGCATCGGCGAGGCCGGCGAACATCGCCGCCCGGTTCTTCACATACGAGAGGAACTCGTGCGGACCGAGACGACGTGACCGGCGCTCGGCGGCGTCGAGCCCGTTGTAGGTGGTGTTCAAGCACTCCCACAACTCGCTCGAGGTGACCTCGCGTGCGCCGCGGGCATTCTCCCGCGCCGCGCGGATGAGGTCGACGATCGATCCCACCGCATCGGCGTCGTAGGCGACGCGCTCGGTCAGCGACCAGACATCGAGTTCGTCGTCGTCCTCCGGCGCCGTGAGACCGAGCACCTGGATGATCAGTCGCGCCTGCCGGTCGACGTCGACCGTGGTGTCCTCGAGGATCTGGTGGATCGCGACGTCGAGGATTCGCGCCATGTCATCGGCGCGCTCGACGTACCTGCCGATCCAGTAGAGCGACTCCGCGTTCCGCGCCAGCATCATCGGACGTCACCGCCCTGCCGCTGCGACATCGTGCCGGACCGGGTTGCCCTGCCGGGCAGAGACATCGAATCCAGTTGCTGCGTCATGTCACCCAGCTGCTGGGTCATCGAACCCTGCTGTTGCTGCTGGGTCTGCGTGTGTACCGGATCGGGGGCACTCTCGGCGGGGCGGGCGGCGGCGACGCCGCTCGTCGTGACGACTTTCGCACCCGACAGCTCGCGATCCCCCTCCGAGGTGCGCGAGGCGAGCACCCAGGTGTCCTTGGAACCGCCGCCCTGGCTGGAGTTCACGACCAGCGATCCCTCGGGAAGCGCGACCCGGGTGAGGCCGCCGGGCAGGACCCACACGGACTCACCATCGTTGACCGCGAACGGACGCAGGTCGACGTGGCGCGGACGGATGTCGTCGCCGATCTTGGTCGGCACCGTCGACAGCTGCACCACCGGCTGCGCGATCCACCCGCGCGGGTCGTTGCGGACCTTGCGTGCCAGGGCGTCCAGTTCGGCCCCGGTCGCGTCGGGTCCGAAGACGATGCCGTATCCACCCGACCCCTCAACGGGTTTGACGACGAGTTCGTCGATGCGGTCGAGCACCTCTTCGCACTCGTCGGGCAGCCAGCAGCGCAACGTGTCCACGTTCTGCAGGCTCGGCTTCTCGCCGAGGTAGTACTGGATGATCTCCGGGACGTAGGTGTAGATCAGCTTGTCGTCGCCGACGCCGTTGCCGACGGCGCTGGAGATCACGACGTTGCCCGCGCGGGCCGCGTTGAGCAGGCCGGCCACACCGAGCATCGAATCCGGGCGGAACTGCATGGGGTCGAGGTAGTCGTCGTCGATGCGTCGGTAGATGACGTCGACCCGCTGCTCGCCCTCGGTGGTGCGCATGTACACGACGTTGTCGCGGCAGAAGAGGTCTCGACCCTCCACCAGCTCGACGCCCATCAGCCGCGCCAGCAGCGAGTGCTCGAAGTAGGCGGAGTTGGCCACGCCGGGGGTGAGCACGACGATGTTCGGGTCGGCCTCGTTGAACGCTGCCGATGCACGCAGGGCGCGGAGCAGGTGACTCGGATAGTCGGCGACCGCACGGACCTTGTGCTTGGAGAACAGGTCCGGGAACACGCGCGCCATGGCCCGCCGGTTCTCGAGCACATAGGACACGCCCGACGGCGACCGCAGGTTGTCCTCGAGGACGCGGAAGTCACCGTTCTCGTCGCGGATGAGGTCGATACCCGCGACGTGGATGCGAACACCGTTGGGCGGGCGGATGTTTGCGGCCTGCCGGTGAAAGTGCTCGCAGGAGTGGACGAGCCGCTTGGGCAACACCCCGTCGCGCAGGATCTCCTGCTCGCCGTAGATGTCGTCGAGGAAGAGTTCGAGGGCCTGCACGCGCTGGGTGATGCCGGCCTCGAGCTTGTTCCATTCCGCCGCCGAGATCACCCGCGGCACAACATCCAACGGGAACGGACGCTCCTTGCCCGAGAGCGAGAACGTCACCCCCTGGTCGAGGTAGGCGCGCCCGAGTGCTTCCACCCGGGCCTCGACGAGGTCGGACTGATCCTCGTCGGCCATCGCCTTGTAGATGCCGCGGTAGGGCGTGCGCACCTCGCCGGCGGCGTCGAACATCTCGTCATAAGCCTTGCCGTACGGGCCTTTTGCGTACCCGCCGAAGTTGCCGGTGAAGTTGTCCCCGGACGCGTTGTCGCCCGCACCCTTCGACGATCGGCCGCCGGAACCAGAACCCTTGGTCGAGCCGGATCGTCCGGCGGCCGGCCGCCCGGACGAGGTGGACGACGCCGCTTTCGCGGCTGCGGACTTACGCGCCGCCTTCTTGGCTGGCGCACTTGTCGATGCGGGGGTCATAAACTGCCATGGTGCTACAGAATGTCGAAATCGGCAGGACGTCGACCGGCCGTGTCACCGTCGAAGCCGGACCGCCGTCCGGCGCGCGTCGATCACGATGATCGACGCGCGGCGATCACCCGCCGCTTGACCCTGCGCAACACATTCGCCGCTCGCGTCCGCGCACGCGGACCCACCTTGGGCAGCGGCGCCGCGAGCACCATCGCCGCGATGGTGTCGAGCGCGACGTCGAGCACCTCGCCGTCCGAGGGCGACGGTACGTCGCCGGCGTCGTGCTTTGGCGACACCACCAGATCGTCGAGATCGCCGGCGACGTCGTAACCGGCCGCACGGACCGCCGCGACCATCCGCCGCGACTCCCCCGCCGCCCATTCCCGACTCTTGTCCGAGAGCCCCTGCGGCGGACCGGAGGGCGCCTCGAACAGGATCTCCCCGATCAGCTGTCCCTTGATGATCCGCTCGTACCGGCGCCATTCGATGGTCTCGGGCTGCAGGCGGCGGTTGAGGCCGCGCAGGAACTCGGCCTGCGGTGCGGACAGCGAACTGTTCAGGCTGGGGACGGGAATGCGTAGCGGGGTGGGGTCGATGTCCATCACCCGCAGGAACCGATCCCACAACGTGTCACCCCGCGCGGCCCCACGCCCTGGCACGGTGACGACGTGTACGCGCTCGGGTCCGACGAATCGCGACCAGCGTTCCAGGATGCCGATGTAGTCCTGGAACTCCCAGAACGGTTCCTCGTCCATGTCGGCGGCCGGGGATTCGAGCGCGACGGGCCCATCGTTGCGGCGCCCCTCGGATGCGAACGCCACCGAGTCGACGAACTCGTCGAACGACGCCCGGCGCTGGTTCTTGACGTTTTCCTGCCAGACCGACGGGAGCTGACGGCCCAGGTCCCGCACGGTCGCGATCACATGCACCTCGTCGGCGAAGGACAGATCGGCCATCAGCCGCTCGATCTGCTCGACGGTCGCGGTGCTGTAGAGCTCGTGCGAGAGCAGCGACGTCTGCGGCCAGGCCCGGATCTGACCGAGCAGCTTCGGCCAGGTGCTCGCGAACGCGGGATCGACCCAGTCGAGGTAGCGGTCCGGCTGCAGGTGCACCGCGGCATGGAAGTGATCGGAGATCACGTTGCCCGGATACAACAGCCCGGACGACTGCAATGCCAGGTCTCGGTTTCGCCAGAGGCGATCCTGGAGGTGGGTGGTCCCGGTCTTGGGAAGGCCGATGTGCACATAAACGACGGACATGATGAGTCCACCGTAGACTTGAACTCACGATGATTCTTATTGCCCGGCGTGGCGGCCGGGTGTGTCTTCGGCGCGGATTTTGGCGGGCCGAACCCGACTGGTAATGTTGTGCGCTGTTGCGGTGACGCCGCGGAGATCCTCCGCGCGCCGACGCCGCCAGGTGCGAGTTCGGCCCCCGCGGCCGACCGCCCGACCCGAACAGACAGACATATCCACCAGCAACGACAGAGGTAACACGCGTGGCAAACATCAAGTCTCAGATCAAGCGCAATCGCACCAACGAAGCGAACCGCCAGCGCAACCAGTCGGTGAAGTCGGCCCTTCGTACCGCGATCCGCAGCTTCCGTGAGGCTGTCGAGTCCGGCGACAAGGCGAAGGCTGCCGAGCTCGGCCAGACCGCCAGCCGCAAGCTCGACAAGGCTGCCAGCAAGGGCGTCATCCACGCCAACCAGGCCGCCAACAAAAAGTCGGCCATCGCCCTCGCGGTCAACAAGCTCTGATCTGACACCGACCCCGGTCGGTCCGACGGTTCGTCCGTCGCCACATCTTCATACCTTCGCTCACCCCGGCAGCATCCACGCGGTTGCCGGGGTGAGCGGCGTTTCTCAGCCCTCCACCGGGCGAGCCAGCCCTTGCTGGTCGAGGCGCCCATGTCGCCCCACTGCTGGTTGAGCCGGCCCCGAGCGGAGCCGCCGGGCCGAGCAAGCGACGAAGGAGCGCGTCGAGGTCGAGGCGCCCACACTCCGCTGGTTGAGCCGGCCCCGAGCGGAGCCGCCGGGCCGAGCAAGCGACGAAGGAGCGCGTCGAGGTCGAGGCGCCGAGTGAAGCCACTCCCCGCGCCCACCTCTCGGAGTCGACCGAACGACGGTCAGCTCCGTCGGCGCCCGTCGGGCCGGAGTTCCGCGACGGTCGCGACCGCGTGGGTGAGGCTGTAATCGGGGTCGGCCGCCTGCCCCTTCACGTCGGCGTTGAGCGCGGCGACCACGCCGACCGCCCGGGCGATCGACTCCGAATCCCACGCCTTGGCCTTCGCCTGGACGTTCTTGACCCGGTTGGGCGGCATGCCGAGCTCTCGGGCCGCATCGAAGTGGTTGATCGATCCCATCGGCCGGATGCGGGCGATCGCGTGCACGGCCTCGGCGAGTGCGTCGGCGAGCAGCACCCTCGGCACCCCGTGGTGCAGAGCCCAGGCCAGCGACTCCAGCGCACCCGCCCGATCGCCCGTCACCGCGCGGTCGGCCACCTCGAAACCGGTCACCTCGGGACGGCCCTGGTAGTACAGCCGCACGGTCTCGCGGTCCACCTTTCCGCCGGTGTCGGCGACGAGTTGCGCACACGCGGCCGCCAGTTCACGCAGTTCCGAGCCGACGCCTTCGACGACCTGCTCGACGACGTCCGCGCCGACCTTGACACCCAGCGCACGGAATTCGTTGCGCACGAACGTCATCCGCTCCGACGGCCACTTTGGGGCCGTGGTCTCGTGCTCGACGGCGCCGGCCTTCTTGAGCGCCGGGACCATCGACTTTGCCCGCCCGCCGCCGTGGTGCACGACCATCAGCGTGATGCCCTCGGGCAGTGACGACGCCGTGGCGGCGATCAGTGCGGCCGGCTCCTTGCCCGCCTCGGCGGCCGCCTCGACGACGACGATCCGCTCCTCGGCGAACAGCGACGGGCTGAGCAGTTCGGCGAGTTCGTGTTCGCTGACATCGCCGGCACGCACCCGCGTCACCGGGACAGGCGTTCCCGCCGCCTTCGACGCCGCGTCGGCCACCGCCGAGATCACCCGGCCGGTGAGGAAGTCGTCGTCTCCGAGCAACAGGTGCAGGCGTTCGGTCACGGCGACAATGGTGCCAGACGAACACGACACGGTCGCCGGACCGCCGCCCGGTCAATCGAATACGACAAAGTGGACAGGGCCTGTGGGCGAGTGAATCGGGTTGATCGCGGGTCGTTACGGTGAGCTTCTGCCAGAGGTCCACCGACAATCCAGGAGTCGCACGCGTGACTGTCGAGCACCCCGGCACCCACACGGGTGCCGACACCGACGAGGGATACCAACGCGGACTCACCGCCCGCACCGTGCAGATGATCGCCATCGGCGGAGCGATCGGCACCGGACTGTTCTACGGAGCGGGTGGTGCCATCGAGAAGGCGGGACCGGCACTCATCCTGGCGTACGCGCTCGCGGGACTCGCGATCTTCATCGTGATGCGCGCTCTCGGCGAACTCCTCATCTACCGGCCGATCTCCGGGGGCATCAGTGAGTACGCCGACGAGTTCCTCGGCCGCTTCGCCGGGTTCAGCCAGGGCTGGACCTACTGGGCCGTGTGGACGACGACGTGCATGGCCGAGATCACCGTGGCGGGCAAGTACATCAACTACTGGTGGCCCTCGGTTCCGGTGTGGGTCACCGCGCTCATCGCGCTCATCGTGCTGTTCGGCGCGAACCTGATCTCCGTCGGGGTGTTCGGTCGCGCGGAATTCTGGTTCTCCGCCATCAAGGTCACCGCCATCCTCGGCATGATCATCGTCGGCATCGGCGTGTTGCTCCCGATCGCGGGGCTCGGACCCGAGACCGGGCCGTCGGTGACGAATCTGTGGAACGACGGCGGGTTCTTCGCGACCGGCTTCAGCAACGCGCTGCTGAGCCTGCAGATCGTCATGTTCGCCTATGTCGGCGTCGAGCTCGTCGGCGTGACCGCCGGCGAGGCGCAGAACCCGCGCGTCACCCTGCGCAAGGCCATCAACACCGTGCCGTTCCGGATCGGCATCTTCTACGTCGGCTCGCTGCTGGTGATCCTCTCGGTCCGCAGCTGGAAGGACTTCCAGGCCGGCGAGAGCCCCTTCGTCTCGGTGTTCTCCTACATCGGCATCCCGGGCGCGGCTGGCATCGTCAACTTCATCCTGCTCACCGCCGCCCTCTCGTCGTGCAACTCCGGCATCTACTCCACCGGACGCATGCTGCGCTCCCTCGCCCACACCGGCGACGCCCCGCGTCAGCTGACCCGGCTGTCCAACCGCAAGGTCCCCGCCGCGGGCATCACATTGAGCGCCGCGGTCATGGCGATCGGCGTCGTGGTGAACGTCATCGATCCCGTGCACGCCTTCGCCTACATCACCGCGGTGTCGACGGTCGGCATCATCGTGATCTGGTCGACGATCCTGATCTGCCAGATGGTCTACCGCCGCAAGGTCGCACGCGGCGAACTGCCTCGCTCGGACTACCGGGTCCCCGGCGCGCCGGTGACCACCTGGCTCGCACTCGCCTTCCTCGTGCTCGTGTTCGTCCTGCTGTTCTTCGACCGCGACGGTCGGATCGCGCTCATCGTCGGGGCGGTCTGGTTCAGCGCCGTCGGCATCGGCTACCTGGTGTGGAACCGCACCGCGGGCGAGCTCGCCGACCGCGAGGTCTGACGGCGACCCGGCTCACGCGAACGGGGACCATACGTCCACACTCGCCCAGCTCACCCCGCCGAGGGTGCGGGCACAGGAGACCATCCACCACAGCTCGGGCGCGAGGGCACGCACCAGCAGTTCACCCGTGAACGCGCCGGGTCCGTCGGGCGGTCCGATCGCCCCGATGAGTGCGGCGAGGGTTCCGACCACGCTGATCACCGCGACGACCGGCGCGACGAGAAGGTTCGCCACGATCCCCACTACCGAGAACGTGCCGGTCACCGCGACCACGATCGGAGCCGTGACCACCTGCGCGGTCACCGCCATCGCGACGACCTCGGCGACTCCGGTCGGGCACCGCCACTCGCGTAGCCGGTCACGGAGCCGCGGGGCCCACAGCACGATGGCGCCGGTGGCGGCCACCGACAGCGCGAACCCCGGCTGCAACGCCAGTTCGGGCCACCACAACAGGCCGCCGATGACCGCCGCACCCAACGCCGGGACGGCTTGTGCCCGACGAGAGGCGGCGAGCGCCAGTACCCCGACGGCACCCATCAGGGCGGCCCGCAGCACACTCGGCGACGGACGCACGAGCACCACGAACCCGAGAATCACCAACAGCCCGATGATCGCGGCCGCCCGTGGCGGCACGCCCACACTGCGGACCACGAGAAGCGCTGCGCCGCAGACGATCGCGAAATTGCTGCCACTCACCGCGGTGAGGTGACTGAGTCCCGCGGCGCGGAAGTCGTCACGCAGGCCGTCGTCGAGGGAACTCTCGTCGCCGAGCACGAGCCCGGGCAGGAGTCCGGCCGCATCCTCGTCGAGTCCCCGCGCAGCCAGCGTCTGCAGCCGCTCGCGGATCGCGCCGGCCACCTGCTGATACCCGGGCGGCGAGCCCACCGGACGCGGCCCCTGCGCCGTCAGCGTCGCGACGAGGAGGGAGTGTGCGGGCGGGGGACGTACCCGGACGATCGCGACGACCCGTTGGCCGGGCAGCAGTCCCGACCATTCGTCGACATCACCCATCAGGTCGGCGGCGGCCGCCCGAACGCGGGTGGATGCGATCTGCTCCACCTCCACCCGGACCCGGACCCGTCCGGCGGACGGTTGTCCGATGACCGTGGGGTCGCCGCGCACGGCGAGCACGACCGTCGCCTTGCCGGTCGTCGTCGCCAGCGGATGATCGGCGCGGGCCTCTTGACGGAGCGTCAGCGACGTCGCGCACACGGCCGCGAGTCCGGCGACCACGACGACGAGACCGATCACATTCCATCCGATCCGGCCGGTGAGACAGACCAGGGTGCCGGCGAGAGCAGCCGCGCCCGAACAGATCGCGAACCCGAGCGTGTAGCCGGTCGGCACCACCAGTCCGAGCGCCGTCACCGTCCACACCGCTGCCGCCGGCACCAGCAGGCGGTAGTCCACCGGTCAGACCGTCACGAGATCGCGCAGCCTGGCCAGCCGCGCCGGCCCGATCCCGTCGACCTCGGCGAGTTGGTCGACGGAGGTGAAGCGTCCGTTCCGTTCCCGCCACGCCAGGATGGCCTTCGCGGTCACCGGTCCGACCCCGGGCAGCTCGTCCAGATCGGCCTCGGTGGCGGTGTTGAGGTTCACCAGCCCACCCGAGGCCGGCGGACTTCCCGAACCACCGGCGGACGGACCGGGCCCCGTCGGCGCTGCACCGGCGGGCGGCGATGGCGCACCGGCAGCTCCGACGACGGCACTGCGCAACGACATCTGCCCCTCCCCGCCCGCGTAGCCGACGAGGATCTGATCACCGTCCCGGAGCACCTGTGCGAGGTTCAGCGAGAGCAGATCGGCGTCCTTGCGCACCCCACCCGCACGGTCGATCGCCTCGGCGACCCGCGCCCCCGGGGCAAGACGGACCAGCCCCGGTTGGTGCACGAGCCCTACGACACTCACGATCATCTGCGTCGGCGTCGGCGCGGTCGGCGCGGCCGGCGGTGACGAATCCGGTGCCCGCGAGCTGCCCGCCACCGCACCGAAATCCACGACCGGTGCCGACTCGGCCCCGCGGAACAACCCGAAGGCCGCCACCGCGCAGGCGACGACACCGACCGCTATCAGCGCGAGAGCGGCCGGTGGTGCAACGGCGAAGCGGCGTCGAGGGAACGGATCGTCATCGTCCTCTTCGTCGTCGGTGCCGACGACGTCATCGGGTTCCGTCCGCCGGCGCGGCGTCCGCACCGGCGGGGTGTCGAGCCAGGTCGGCATCCCGCCGATCCCCCACCCGGGATGATCGGGTTCCTCGGCCGGGCCGACCGGATCATCGGTCTCCGACGCGCGCGAGGGGGAATCCGGCACGATTTCTGCTGTGCCGCTTCGGCGGTCCGGCAGCTCGGCGACCGGCGCCAGCCGGTCCAGCGGGTTCGGCCGTCCTGATGCGCTCATGAGGCCACACGCTAGGTCCTGTCACCACCACTGCTACGCGTGTGGAGATTCCGGCACCGCGATCTGTGGACGGACACGCCGAGTTGTGGATGGCGCGACCACCACGGGCCGGCCGATCTCAGTGTTCCTCGAGGCCCTCGATCGGATCGAGATGCGCGGCGAGCACGACGCCCACCGCGCCGGGGCCGACGTGCGTGCCGAGGATGGGGCCGAGGTCGACGATCAGTTCGGAGGTGACCACCCTCAGCTTGGCGTGGACGGCGGCCCGGAGTTCCTCGGCGACATCGGGACTCTGACAGTGCTGGATGCCGACCGTGACGGCGCGGCCACCGGCGGAGTCGGCGGCGGCGTCGACCATCTTGTCGAGCGCCTTGGAGAACGTACGATGCCGCTCTTTGAGCGTCAGGGTGCCGTCCACCATGTGCAGGATCGGTTTGATCGACAGCGCCGACCCGAACAGCTTGCCCGCCGCGCTGATGCGGCCGCTGGCCCGCAGGTTGTCGAGTTGCTGCACACACAACAGCGAGTCGACCGTCGCGGCCTGCCGGATCGCGGACTCGTACACCCGGTCGCGGTCGGCGCCGTCCGCGGCCGCCTGGGCGGCCGCGATGGCAGTGAAACCGACTGCGAGACCGACAGATCGGGAGTCGACGACGCGCACCTGTCCGGAGAACTTCTCCGCGGCCAACCGAGCCGAACTCCAGGTCCCCGACAGTCGGCGGGACATGTGGACGGCGACGACCCCGGCGCCCTCGCTCGCCTCGAGCGCGGCGTCGAAGTGCTCGGACAAGTCGTTGGGGTTCGCGCCGGAGGTGGTCACACCCGGCGTCGTCACGATGTCGGCGGGAATGTCGTCCACGCCCTCGCGGTAGTCCTTGTCGTCGACCGTGATGTGCAGCGGGACCTGCCGGATCCCGTAGTTCTCGGTCACCGACCGCGGCAGTCGGGACGAGGAGTCTGTGACGACGACGACAGGCACGCGTCTACGTTAACGGGTTCACGCACCGAGCTCACACGGGCGTCGGTGTCGACCCCCCGGCGTCACGGTCGGCGCGCTGGCGGACCGCCTCGACGACCGGGGCGACCAGGTCGGCGATCCCTCGGTGGCACGCGAAACCCCAGTGGATTCCGTCCGGGTTCATCTCGACGGCCGGGTCGTCGAACGAATCCCGGGTGACCGGGTAGAAATCGACGCACGACAGACCGTGACTCGACGCCCACCGGGACATCGCCGCGGTCGTCGGGATCCGGCCGGCGTGGACGTTGCCGTAGTACGGGCTCCGGTGGGTGGGCGGCAGGCACACCACGATCGGCAGATCCGGACGCAGCTGGGAGAGAGCCGCCCGGATCTTCTCGAGGTACTCGATCGTGACGCGCGGCGGCAACGCGAGCGGCCAGCCGAGGTGCGAGCCCCGCGGCTGGATCCAGCCGTAGGCCGCACGGATCCGCTGCCGCAGCCCATTCGGACGGATGTACCGGATCTGCTCCCGAAACGCCGTGGGCAGGGGCGACGGCAAGGTGTCCATCCCGCCGAATGCGAGGACCACGACCTCGGCGCGGGGCACGGTGGCCCAGATGTTCGGATCCTGGGTGAGCGCCCACCAGACGTCCCGACTCGTCCACCCGATCCGGCCGAACAGTCGGACCGGCGCACCGGTCGCCGCCCCCACGAGGGTCGGCCAGATACGGGGGTCGTCGGCCGGCAGGCCGCCCTGCGGACCGTAATAGGCCAGCGAGTCGGACAGCACCAGCACGCACCGCTCACGCGTGTCGGCAGGGGCCGACGGAGCCGGACCACCGGCGGTCGTCCCGCTCATCGCAGGACCGGAGTTCACTGCACCGCCGGGTCGGAGTCCTCGGCGGACGCGTTCCACACGTCCAGTCGCCACCGCGGCAGTTCACCCGGCATGCCGTGACCCGACAGCTGCACCCAACTGGTGTTCGCGAGACCCCCGAATGCGGGCCAGTTCTCGACCGGCAGACCGAGGAGTGCCGCCGTCATCGCGGCGATGACGCCGCCGTGGGCCACCAGCACCACCGGCGCTTCCGGATTGTCGCCGACACCCCACTCCGGCAGCTGCTCGATCAGCTCGTCGACCAGCGGGGTGGATCGTCGGGCGACGTCGACGCGACTCTCCCCGCCCGGCGGTGTCCAGGTCGCGTCGTCACGCCAGATCGCCCGGGCCCCCGGCATCACGGCATCGACGTCCAGATGGGTCAGACCCTGCCACTCGCCCAGATGTGTCTCGCGCAGCCGGACATCGGTGGTCACCGGCAACCCGGTCCGCTGTGCCAGCGCCTCGGCGGTGTCACGCGCCCGCCGCAGATCCGACGACCAGATCACCACGGGCTGCCGCTTGGCGAGCTCCACCGCCGCCGAATTGGCCTGCCGCACGCCGAGATCGGACAGATCGGTGTCGAGCTGACCCTGCATCCGACTGGCCGCGTTGTATTCGGTCTGCCCGTGCCGCAACAGGATCAGGCGTCGGACCACCGGGGTGAGACGTTCGACCGCGGTGTCGTGTGAATCCGGACCGCCACTCACGACAGCCCGTCCACCTCGACCACCGGACAGTCCTTCCAGAGGCTCTCGAGGGCATAGAAGCGCCGCTCGTCGGTGTGCTGGATGTGCACCACGATGTCGGCGTAGTCGAGAAGTGCCCAGCGCCCCTCGCGCGTGCCCTCACGCCGCAGCGGCTTGTGACCGGCCTCCCGCAGTTTCTCCTCGACCTCGTCGACGATGGAATTCACCTGGCGCTCGTTGTCCGCGGACGCGATGACGAAGGCGTCGGTGATCACCAACTGCTCCGACACGTCGATCACGGTCACCTCGTGGGCGAGCTTCTCTGCCGCGGCCAGAGCGGCCACCTTGGCCATCTCCAACGCTTCAGCTGACGCAGTCACACTTGTCTCCTCATTCGCTCACGGCCTGTTCGCCCACGGCCCGGTCGGATCCATCGGCATCGTCCGTCGACTCTCCTGGCCGGGATGTGCCGGCCGGGACCTTTTCGGGGCGGTTGGCCCCCGGCAGGGCCGGGGCGGACACGCCGGGCGACGACGCCCGAGGCGCACGATACAGCTTTCGCTTGGCGATGTACTGGACGACGCCGTCGGGCACCAGGTACCAGACGGGCCGCCCCAGCGATGCGCGCGTCCGACATTCGGTGGACGAGATGGCCAGAGCCGGGATCTCGAGCAGGTGGAGGGTGTCGGCGGGCATGGCCTCGAGATGGTGCGCCAGATGGGTGGCATCGAGTTCGTAACCCGGTCGGCTGACTCCCACGAAGCGGGCCAGCCCGAACAATTCCTCCCAGTCCTGCCACGACAGGATCGATTCGAGCGCATCGGCACCGGTGATGAAGAACAGCTCGGCGTCCGGGAGCAGCGCCCGCAGGTCACGGAGGGTGTCCACGGTGTAGGTGTCCCCGTCGCGATCGATGTCGACGCGACTGACGCTGAACTGGGGATTCGACGCGGTGGCGATGACCGTCATGAGGTACCGGTCCTCCGGGGGACTCACCGTCTCCTGCTCGCCGATCTTCTGCCACGGACGGCCGGTCGGGACGAAGATGACCTCGTCCAGCGAGAACCGGTGGGCGACCTCACTGGCCGCGACCAGGTGCCCGTTGTGGATCGGGTCGAACGTGCCGCCCATCACGCCGATGCGGCGCGCACGTGGGCGGTCGGGTGACATGGACGCTCAGTCTACGCGTCGGGTGCTGATCGGAGACGGCGGCGCCGGTCAGATCGGCAGCAGATCGGCGATGACCGTGCCCAATTGCGTGGCGTTGCGGCATTCGAACATGTCGATGACATCGGCGTAGTCGGTCGCGGCCGAGTCCCCCGTGCCCCAGTGCTGCTTGGCCTCCGGATTCAGCCAATAGGCGTGTCTGGCACGGTCGACCAGCTCGGCCAGCGCATCGGCATGCGGGTCGTGATAATTGTTCCGGCCGTCCCCGAGGATGAGCAGCGCACCCCGGTGGGTCAGCGAATCGCCGTAGTCGGCGACGAATCCGGCCAGCATGTTGCCGTAATCGGAGTGCCCGTCGCGGGTGGAGATCCGCGCGGTGGAGATCATGTGGTGCATCGCCGCGCCGAAGTCCTCCTCGCCGTGGTCGAAATAGTCCGTCACCTCGTCGACGGTGTCGACGAACGCGAACACCCGGACCTTCGAGAACTGTTGGCGCAGTGCGTACACGAGCCGGAGCGTGAACTGACTGAATCCGGCGACCGATCCCGACACGTCGCAGATGATGATGAGCTCGGGGCGCCCGGGCCGCGGCTTGCGGTGACTGAGTTCGATGGGCACGCCGCCGGTGGACATCGACGCGCGCAACGTCTTCCGGACATCGACCGCACCCCGATGGGCCCGACGACGCCGGGTCTCGAGCTTCGCGGCCAGCAACCTGGCCAACGGTTCGATGGTCTTGCGGATCTCGACCTGCTCCTTGGCGCCCGCCGAGAGGAAGTTCACGTTCTCCGGCAACGGCGGCACCGCGTAGGCGCCGACCTTCTCGCGGCCGTTGCGGTCGGCCATACGCCGCTGGGTCTCCCGCTCGATCGCCGCACGCAAGTCGCTGGCCTTCTGGCGGGCCGCCTGCCGGTACAGCGGCTCGGTGCCGGCTCGCCCGCCGTCGTCGCCGCCCGAATCACCGGCCATCGCGGCGGCGATCTTGGCGATCAGCGTCTGCGGACTGACGGCCGTGATGGCCTGATAGGCCGAGAACGCCTCGCCCCGAGTCGATCCGTACCGACCCAGCTCGTCGACGATCATCGCGATGGCCTGGTCCAGCCGGCCGTCGTTGGCCGAGGCGTCGTCGGCGAGCATCTCCGCCAGCGCGTCCCGGACCGCGTCGACGTCGAGTTCGCCGTCGGGCGTACGCGGGAGATCCTCGGTGACGGTGCGCATTCCGGCACCGACCGGGAACCACAGGTCGAAGACCCGGTCGAACACCCCGCGATGAGCATGGTCGACGAGCAGTGTCGTCGCCAGACCCTCCCGCAGTCGAGGGCGTTCGAGGAGATCGAGGACCTCCATCGCACTCGCCGCGTCGATCAGCGCCGACGGCCCGACCACGATCCCGCGTCGGCGAAGCTCATCGACGAAATCGGTGAGGTGCGCGACGAGCGGAGCCGTCATCAGCCCAGCTTGAGTTCTTTGAGGGCCGTCTTGAGGTCCGGGCGGTGCTTGAGCACCACTCCCAGTGTTCGAGCGATGAGCCCGTCGTCGAATCCGCCGCCGCTCTTGGCCGTCGCCTTCTCGCCCGCCCCCAGAGCCAGCAGCGTGTTGGCCCAGTCGATGGTCTCGGCCACCGACGGCTTCTTGCGGATGTCCAGAGTGCGCAGGACGCCGACGATTCGCACCAGCTCGGCGCTGAGCGAGTCCGACAGGTTCGGCACGCGCGAGGCGAGGATCTCCTTCTCGCGCTCGGCATCCGGGAAGTCGATGTAGAGGTAGAGGCAGCGGCGCTTGAGCGCCTCGGACAGCTCGCGGGTCGCGTTGGACGTGAGCAACACGATCGGACGCCGTTGCGCAGCAACGGTTCCCATCTCCGGAATGGTGATGGCGAAGTCGCTGAGCACTTCCAGCAACAGGCCTTCCATGTCGACGTCGGCCTTGTCGACCTCGTCGATGAGGAGCACGGTTGCGCCCTCCCGCGAGATCGCCTTCAGCAGCGGCCGCGGCAGCAGGAACTCGTCGGAGAAGATGTCGGCCTTGGCCTCATCCCACGCACGGTCACCGGTCGCCTGGATGTGCAGGATCTGCTTGGCGTGGTTCCACTCGTACAGGGCTCGGGCCTCGTCGATGCCCTCGTAGCACTGCAACCGGATGAGTTCGGCATCCGTCGCCGCGGCGATGGACCGGGCCAATTCGGTCTTGCCGACACCCGCGGGGCCTTCGACCAGCAGCGGCTTGCCGAGCCGATCGGCCAGGAACGTCGACGTCGCGGTGGCGTCGTCGGCGAGATAGCCCGTGGCCCGCAGACGTCCGACGACGTCGTCGACCCCCTCGAACGACGGCACGACGGCCGGTCCCGAACCCGTGTACTGAGCGGTCCCCGTACCCGGGGTGTCGGCGCTCATCAGGCGGGCCGCACGTGGCCGTTGCCCCAGACCACCCATTTGGTCGAGGTCAGTTCCGGGAGACCCATCGGGCCCCGGGCGTGGAGTTTCTGAGTGGAGATGCCGATCTCGGCACCGAAGCCGAACTGCTCGCCGTCGGTGAAGGCCGTGGAGGCGTTCACCATCACCGCAGCGGCGTCCACGCGTCGCGTGAACTCGTCGGCGGCCGACAGGTCCGTGGTGATGATCGCCTCGGTGTGGCCGGTCCCGTAGGTGTCGATGTGGGCGACCGCGGCGTCCAGGTCGTCGACGACCTTCATCGCGATGTCCATCGACAGGTACTCCATGGACCAGTCGTCCTCGGTGGCCGGCTCCATACCCGGCTCGTCGCCGTGGATGACCACCCCCTGCGTCTGTAGCACCGAGGTGATGCGCGGAAGCGCCTCGGCGGCAACAGCCTTGTCGATGAGCACGGTCTCGGCGGTGTTGCAGACACTGGGCCTGCGGGTCTTGGAGTTGAGGATGACCCGCGCCGCGACGTCGAGGTCGGCGAGCGCATGGACGTAGACATGGCAGTTGCCGACGCCGGTCTCGATCGTCGGCACGGTCGCGTTGGACACCACGGCGTCGATGAGTCCGGCGCCCCCGCGCGGAATGACCACGTCGACGAGTCCGCGCGCCCGGATGAGCGCGGTGACACTGGCGCGATCCTCGCTGGGCACCAGCGACACCGCGTCCGCGCTGACCCCCTTGGACGACAGGGTCTCCCGCAGCACGCGAACGAGTTCGGCATTCGACGACGCCGCCGACGACGAGCCGCGCAGGAGTACCGCGTTGCCGGATTTGAAGGAGATCCCGAAGGCGTCGACGGTGACATTGGGCCGCGCCTCGTAGACGATTCCCACGACGCCGAGGGGGACCCTGAGCTGGCGGAGCTGAAGACCGTTGGGCAGGGTCTTGCCCGCCACCACCTCGCCGATCGGGTCCGGGAGCACGGCGACCTGTCGCAGTCCGTCGGCGATGCCCGCCACGCGGGACTCGTCGAGCCGCAGGCGGTCGAGCAGGCTCACCTCGATGTCGGCTTCTTCGGCACGGGCGATGTCCTCGGCGTTGGCGGCGAGGATGGTCTCCGTCGCCGCCTCGACGGCGTCGGCCGCCGCGAGGAGGACCTCGTTCTTGGCGGCGGTCGTCAGGCCACCCAGCGAGCGGGACGCCGACTTGGCGGCCCGGGCGAGCCCGAGGACGGCTTTCTCGATGTCCGACTTCTCGCCGGCGGCCTTCTCGGTGCC
The DNA here is from genome assembly GCF_041103195.1 of Gordonia sp. ABKF26. NCBI lineage: Bacteria > Bacillati > Actinomycetota > Actinomycetes > Mycobacteriales > Gordoniaceae > Gordonia > Gordonia sp. ABKF26. The sequence continues at coordinate 2,435,997 of NZ_JBGCVZ010000003.1, read as the reverse complement.
GGGCCCGCGTCCGGCGACGGACTGTTCTGCGGTGGGTGCGCTCATCAACATCCTCGACTTCGCGGTGGTTCACGGGCCGGGACGCCCGGGAAAGTGCCGTCCTCAGAGTAGCCCCGACGGTCGGGGGACCCGACGAGAGAGGCCCGCACTGCGTCCTCAGGCGAGGGCGAGAAACAGCTTCTCGAGTTCGGCCTCGGTCAACGGCGGTTGCTCACCGTCAACGGTCTCGATGCACTGGCGCATTCCCGACGCCACGATCTTGAAGCCGGCGCGGTCGAGCGCCCGCGACACCGCGGCGAGCTGGGTGACGACATCCTTGCAGTCACGGCCCGCCTCGATCATCGCGATCACGCCTGCGAGCTGCCCCTGGGCTCGTCGCAGCCGGTTGAGCACTGCGCTCATCGCTTCTTCGCCGACAGCGATGTGCGGCTTCTCGTCAACGGCCATGGAGGCTCCCTCCGGGTTCGGGCACGACCGGTGTCCGGTCGTGCAGATTTCTTGACGGACGATACCCCCTTGGGTATGTTGGCCACCAGAGACGATACCCCCAGGGGTATACAAGAAGGGAACATCATGGCTTCGACCAGCGCCTCGTCAGACGAGGCGGTTGTCACTGATCCGGCGACTTCCCCCGGCCCGCTCGGCCGGTGGGGCGCGGCGATGGCCGGGCACGCGCGGTGGGTGTTCGGTGTGTGGCTCCTCCTGCTGGTGATCCTCGGAGCGACGGCACCGTCGGTGTTCTCCTCGCTCGCCGGGGCGGGCTGGCAGGCAAACGGATCGGAGTCCGTGCGGGTCCGCGAGCTGGCCCAGCAGCACTTCGGCGGAAACTCCTCGGCTGCGGTGCAGGTGGTCGTCCACTCCGAGCGCGACACGGTCGACAGTCCCGCGGTTGACGAGGTGGTCGCGAAGATCAGCGCGATCGCCGCCTCGGATGACCGCTTCGCGCAGGTCCTCCCGCCACAGCCGGGACTGTCGATCAGCCCCGACGGCCACACCGGAATCGTCATCTTGGGTGCCGCCGCCGACACCGACGAGATGGTGCGCGCCGTCGACGAGCACAAGGACGAGCTGACCGACCTGTCCGATGACGGCGTCGAGGTCTATCCGACCGGGGCGTCGGCGTTGTGGAGCGACTTCAACAAGGCCAACCACGACGCGATGATCAAGGCCGAACTGTTCTCCTGGCCGGTCACGTTGACGATCATGGTTCTCGCGTTCGGGTCGCTCGTCGCGGCCGGGCTCCCCCTGCTGCTGACCATCGCCGGGCTCGTCGCGTCCGCGGGCGGACTCGTCCTGCTCAACCAGGTCACCCCGATCTCGGTGTGGGCGATCAACTTCGCCATGATGTTCGCCCTCGCCCTGGGCATCGACTACGCACTGTTCATCGTGTCGCGCTTCCGCGACGCCATCCGCGGCCACGGCGACAACATGCGTGCCGCGGTCGCCGAGACCATGGACACCTCAGGAAAAGCAGTGTTGCTCTCCGGCATCACCGTCTTGGTGAGCCTGTCGGCCGTGCTGCTGGTTCCCGCACCCGCGGTGCGAACGATGGCCGTGGGCATCATGCTCGCCGTCGTGTTCGTCCTGGCCGCCACCCTGACACTGCTGCCCGCCGCACTGGGCAAGCTCGGCGATGGGGTCAACGCGGTCTCGATGCCATACGCGCGCCGCCAGCAGCACCGATCTCCGTTGTTCGCCCGCTGGGGCGGCTTCCTGCACCGCCACCCGTGGACGATTGCCGCCGGCTCTCTGGGCGTGCTCATCGCTCTCGCGATCCCGGTCTTCGGGCTGAAGGTCGCGATGCCCTCCATCAATGTCGTCCCGGCCGATGCCCCCGTCCGCCAGGGCTACGAACTCGTGCAGTCGCAGATGGGCGAGGGCGCACCGGGGATGTTGCAGATCGTCGCACCCGTCGACGAGGCGCAGCCGACCGCCGCGGTCGCGGCACAGTCCCCGGGCATCGAGATGGTCACTCCCCCGATGCCGGCCGCGGATGGCTCGGGATACGTTCTCATGCAGGCTCTTCCGGCGGTTGATCCGTCCGATGAGCAGTTGGCCACGATCGTCGGCGACCTGCGTGACGCATTGCCCGGAGGCGCTCTGGTCGGCGGCGCGCCCACCGAGAACCTCGACCTACAGCAGGCGCTGAACGACTACCTCCCTCTCGTCGTCTCCGTCATCCTCATCCTCGGTTTCCTCCTGCTCCTGGTGTCACTGCAAGCACCGCTGATCGCACTCATCGGCACCGTGGTGAGCCTGCTGTCCACCGCTGCGGCGTTCGGCGTCGCGAAACTGGTCTTCCAGGACGGCCACCTCGCCGACCTACTGGGTTTCACCCCGCAGGGCTTCCTCGACGGATGGGGCCCGGTGTTCTTCTTCGCCATGATCTTCGCGATCGCGATGGACTACACCGTCTTCCTGCTCGCCACGGCCAAGGAGCATTACGAGCGCTCCGACGACCCGGCGCAGGCCCAGATCGACGGGATGGCCCACTCCGGCCGCATCATCTTCGCGGCGGCCGCGGTCATGGTGGCGGTGTTCTTCACCTTCGCCCTGGCCGAACCGCTCCCCCCGAAGGAGATGGGGATCATCCTGGGCGTGGCGGTCCTGCTCGACGCCATCCTGATCCGGCTCACGCTCCTGCCGGCGCTGTTGCGCATCACCGGCCGGGCGGCGTGGTGGACGCCGTCCTGGTTGCGTCGAGTCCTGCCCGCCATCACCTTCTCGCATTGACTTCGCCCGAAACGGGTACACATCGACCCGAAATGGTCGACAACGAAAGGAATCACAATGTCACTCGCATTGGCCACGACGCTGCAGCTCCCGTTCGAGGAGGCCGTCGCGCGCACCCGCGCCGCCCTCGCCGACCAGGGGTTCGGCGTCCTCACCGAGATCGACGTCAAGGCGACGCTCAAGACGAAACTCGACGAAGACATGGAGCCGTATCTCATCCTGGGCGCCTGCAATCCGCCGCTCGCACACCGCGCGCTCGGCGTCCAGCGGCAGATCGGGTTGTTGTTGCCCTGCAACGTCGTCGTCCGGTCCGATCCCGACGATCCGAACCAGACCCTCGTCGAGGCGATGAACCCCGACCTCATGGTGCAGGTCTCGGACGAACCGGACCTCGAGCCGGTCGCGCGCGACGCCGCGGAGAAGTTGGGCGCCGCGATCGATGCCCTGTCATCGCAGCGGTGAGCACACCGTCCGACTTCGAGATCCTGGAGTCCTCATGACCCACTTCGACTTTCACTTCGACCCCGTGTGCCCCTTCGCCTGGGCGGCCTCCAGGTGGCTCATCGACCGGGCCGACGCGCACCATGCCTCCATCACCTGGCACGTGATGAGCCTGGCAATCCTGAACGAGGATCAGGAGCCGGACTCCGCCGAGCAGCGCCGGCAACTCGACACCTCACGGCGACTCGGACGTGTGCTGACCGCCGCCGCCGAGGAGTCCGGTGCCGAGGTGCTCGAGCCCCTGTACTCGGCGATCGGCCGACGACTCCACCACCGCGGCGACCAGATGACCCCCGCGGTCGTCGCCGAGACCCTGTCCGAGGTGGGGCTTGGTCCGGGGCCGGCCGAGGCCATGGATGACGCATCGTTCGACGAGGCGCTGCGCGCATCGCATCAGCGCGGCCAGGATGCGTTGGGCGAGGCCGGCGGCAGCCCCATCACCGGCATCGACGGGCGCCACTTCTTCGGTCCCGTACTCTCTGCCGTCCCGGCCGGCGACGAGGCCGAGGCGCTCTTCACCGCACTCGTCACACTCGGCGGTGCATCGACCTTCGCGCAGTTCAAGCGTCCGACCGGGGGGCCGCCGACCTTCTCGTCGTGAGGCTCGGTGGCCGCGGGCGGGAGAGCGGTCACCCACTATCCCCCGCACCGCAAAGCCTCCGAGAGGACGCGCCGCGACGGTTCGTCGATGGCCAATCCGTAGGCTGCTGTGATCATCACGAACTGGATCGCGTACTGACACCAGAATCCGGTCGCGGGCGGCATCCAGCGGGCCGGTTCGGAGTCGCTCTTGTCCTGATTCGAGTGCCCGTCGACCGCAACGAGATTGGCCGGATCATTGGCGAAGTCCAGCCTCCTGGCGGCTGTCCACGACCATGCGCCCATGTCCCATGCATAGGACAGCGGGACGATGTGGTCGATCTGCACCGCGGACGCGCTCCGGTCCCGTCGGAAGACGACGAAGTCACCGGTGTACGGACTCCGCAGTTCGCCGGCGAGAACCGCACGCGGGCAACTCGACACCGGACCAGCGCTGACATCGCGCAGATCGCGCGCGAGGACGTCGTTGCGCGTATCGCATCCGTTGCCGCTCCCAGGTACGGACGCGGCGTCGGACCAGGCACTGCCGAACGCCGACCGGTCGTAGTCCTCGCGATCGGTGCGTCCGGCCGAGACCGGTATCGCCGCCAGCGATACCGCCGCCTCGCCGGCCATCGTCCGTATCCCCGGGCCGATGGCGGGGCCGGCCCGGTGTCCGTCGACGCCGACCGCGACCGCCACTGCCGTGACGACGGCAGCGATGAGCATCGCCCACCGGCGCGCCGGCCAGGACGGTGTGTCCCGCGGGGTCCAGAGCATCCATCGCAACCGCATGCACATACGCCGGAGAGTCGGCGAACGCCGCCGAGCATCGCGCACCACCATGCATTCTCAGACGCATACGGCGACCATCCGGTTCCGCGACGAACCCGGTACCGCGCGAATGCCGCAGAACGTCGGTCAGGACTTGTCGAGATACGCGATCTTGTGCGGGACGAGGATGCCGTCGACGAGGTCGGCGAGCGGCCGGTGTTCGAGCAGGGTGATGTCCTCGCCCACGACGTCTTCCGCGAGTTCGCGAGCATCCTCGATGACCTCGACGTCCTCGAGCAGGGAGAGGAACCGCAACGAGGTGTTCACGCCGGACTGGAGAGACCCGAGCAGATCGCCTTCCCGTCGCTGTTCGAGATCTACTCGCGCGAGCTCGAATCCGTCGTTGGAGCCCGCGACGGCGCGGAGGCGATCCATCGACGGGGACGTGTCACGGGCGTTCGTCATGAGCAGGCACAGTCCGGCGTGCCGACCGCGGCCCACGCGACCACGCAACTGATGCAGCTGGCTCACGCCGAAGCGATCGGCGTCGACGATGACCATCGTGGTCGCGTTCGGCACGTCCACACCCACCTCGATGACGGTGGTCGACACCAGGACGTCGACCTCGCCCCGGCCGAAAGCGTCCATGACGGCGTTCTTCTCGTCTGCGGGTAACCGGCCGTGCAACAGCTCGACTCGGCGATGCGCGAACGGACCGGAGACCAGGGCCTCGTACTGCTCGAGCACCGACGTCGTCTTCGGGCCCTTCTCGTCGTCCCCGTCGGGTTCGGGCTCGGGACCGTCGCCGATCCGCGAACACACGACGTAGACCTGGCGACCCGCCTCGATCTCCTCATTGGCCCGCGACCAGACGCGGTCGACCCACGAGGCCCGGCTCGTGGGCACCACGGAGGTGGTGATCGGCTGCCGGCCGCGCGGCAGCTCGCGGAGCACCGACGTCTCCAGATCGCCGAACGCGGTCATGGCGACGGTTCGCGGGATCGGCGTCGCGGTCATCACGAGGAAGTGCGGGATGCGTCCGTTGCGTCCCTTGCCGCGCAACACGTCTCGCTGCTCCACACCGAATCGGTGCTGCTCGTCGATCACGACGAGTCCGAGGTCGAAGAACTCGACCTTGTCCTCGAGGAGCGCGTGCGTCCCGATCACGATGCCCGCCTGTCCGGTGACCACGTCGAGCAGCGTCTCGCGCCGACCCTTCGTCTTCATCGACCCTGTCAGCAGCGCGATCCGCGTCGCACCTTCGGCCGCGGTCAGCTCGCCCGCCTCGGCGAGGTCGCCCAGCATCGTCCTCATGGTCCGATAGTGCTGCGCGGCAAGAACTTCCGTCGGTGCCAGGATCGCGCACTGGAACCCGTTGTCGACGACCCGGAGCATCGCCAGCAACGACACGAGAGTCTTCCCGGACCCGACCTCACCCTGCAGCAGCCGCGACATCGGCTGCGCGCGGGCCAGATCCTCGGCGAGCTCCTCGCCCACCTCGACCTGACCGTCGGTCAGCGTGAACGGGAGCCGGTCACGCAACTTGTCCTCGAGACCGCCGGGCACCCGCGGGCACGGTGGCGCCGAATCACTTCGGCCCGCCAGTCGACGCTGCGCCAGCACGGTCTGGATGGCCAGCGCCTCGTCGAACTTCAGCCGATGGGACGCGACCTTCACGTCGTCCTCGGAATCGGGCAGGTGGATCTTGCGAATTGCCTCGTCGGTGCTCACGAGTCCCCGCGCCCGCCGTTGCGCCTCGGTCAGGGCATCAGGGATCGGTGCGCTCTCGCTCAACACCCGACGGAGGGCGCCGAGGATGTCCCAGGTCTGGATGTTCTTGTTGGCCGGGTACATCGGCAGGATGTCCCGGTCGAACATCGTGACCAGCGGGTGCTCGCCCCGCTCGCCCGTGACCTGCTCCTCGATCGAGTACATCTCGGTCAGCATCTTGGAGCCGACGACGTCCTCGATCTCCGGGTCGCCGTCGGGCAGGATCATCCATTCGGGATGGGACAACTGGATCTGGTCGCGGAAGTACTTGACCGCGCCGGCCATCATCACCCGCGCGCCGGGCCGCAACAATCCCTTGATCCGGTACGCGTTGAAGAAGCTGGCCTCGTAGACGTCGTTGTCGTCGGTCACCTTCACCTTGAGGAAAGACCCTTTGCGGCTTCTCATCTTGATGAGATCGGACTTGGTGATCCGCCCGACGATCGTCAGCCACTCACCGGGCTCGGGTCGTTCCTGGTCGGCCACGTGGCCGCGTCGGATGTACCGACGCGGCGTGTACCGCAACAGTTCGCCGACCGTGTGCACGCCCACGGTGGCCAGCTGTTCGGCGGGCTTGACCCCCAGGACGTCGGCCAGCGAATCCGACAGCACCAGCTCGGTCACTCCACACCCACCTGGATGAGATCGGCGCGCTGCCCGGTGCGATACACCGCCAGTTCGATACCCGGGTAACTGCGCCGCATCTGCTCGCCCACGGCCTCGAGAGCGGCCTCGTCGACGTCGACACCGGCGAGCACTGTCACGAGTTCACCTCCGGTGGAGAGCATGAGGTCGACGAGGGCGGTGCACGCCGACGTCTGATCCGGCGCGACCACGAGAACGTCGTCGCCGATCAGTCCCAGCACGTCGCCGACATCGCTCATCCCGGCCAGCGTCATCATCCTCGTCGTCGCCGACTGCAGCGATCCCCAGCGCGCACCGGCAGCCGCCTCGGCCATCGCGTAGGCGTCGACGTCGGGCACCTCACTCGGATCGTGCACGGCGAGGGCCGCCAGACACTGGGTCATCGACGAGGTCGGCAGCATGAGCACCGAACGCTGGTTGGACCGCACCTCGGTGGCCACCGTGACGAGGTCCTGCGAGGTCAGCGCTCCGTTGGCCATCACGACGACATGCCCACTGTCGGTGTCGCGGATCGCCTGCCCCAATTCGTGCGCGGAGAGACCGTCGTCGGCGCGCAGCACGACAGCACCGGCCTCGCCGAACAGTTCGGCCGCGCCGTCACCGGACACGACGACCACGACAGCACGCTTGTGCCGGGGCGGCGGTTCCGCCGAATCCGCCTGCGCTCGAATGGCATCGAGGGCGAAGCAGCTGATCCGGATGTCCGAGAGCTGCCCGATGCCCGCGCCGGCCTCCACCGCCGCACCCGGCTCGCAGGTGTGCACGTGCACCGAGAACCGTTCGCCCTCACCGCTGGAACTGTCACCGACGATCACCACCGCGTCGCCGAGGTCGTCGAGTCGTGCGCGGAGTTCGGCGATCTGCTCACCGGCCGCCCCGTCGAGGAGGTACATGACCTCGAAGTCCTGGTCGCTGCCGTCGACGCAGGTGTCGTCCGGCCCGTGTCCGAGGGTGGTGCTGTCGGTGAGGATGCCCCGGTAACGGCGCCGACGGTGAGAGACGCCGGTGATCACCTTGACCATGGCGTCGACGATCGCGAGGAATCCGCGTCCGCCCGCGTCCACCACGCCGGCGTTCGCGAGCACCGACAGCTGTTCCGGAGTGCGTTCGAGTGCCTCGGCGCAGTCGTCGGCGACCGCGCGCACCTGGTCGGCAGGCGACTCGTTCTCGTGTGCCGCGGCCGCCTCGGCTGCCACCCGTACCAGGGTGAGGACCGTGCCCTCGCGCGGTTCGCTCACCGCGCGGGTCGCCGCGAGCGAACCGAGGCGGAGTCCCAGCGTCGACAGTTCGGCGAAGGTCAGCGCATCCGTGTCGCCGAGGATCTCGGCACCGTCTGCGAGCCCGACGAGGACCTGGGAGAGGATGATCCCCGAGTTGCCGCGCGCCTGCGCGACCGCACCGTCGGCCATCGCGCGCGCCACCTCGGGCAGGGATGCGTCGGGCGGGGTCCTCTCGACCGCCTCGGCCGCCGCACGCATCGTGAAGAGCATGTTGCTGCCGGTGTCCGAATCCGGGATCGGGAAGACGTTGAGGTCGTTGATCTCGCCGCGCAGCGACTCGAGCTGCTCGACCGAGGTACGGGCCCAGTCGCGCAGCAACTGCGGGTTGACGGTGCGGGCGATCACACGGGAACTCTTTCTCGCAGACGCGGCGCGCGACGGGCAGTGCTCTCGCGGGCGACGTGACCGGCTGGTGAGGTTGTGTGCAAGGCTACTCGGGGTGTCCGACCGTGCGGCGCGACCGATCGGGTCCGCGTACGGCGAGTCGGCCCGGATTTGGTCACGTACCCACGACCTGGTTATCCTTGCAGGGTTGCCTTTCGCCTCGGCCGCGCACACCTTCCGGTGGTGCCGATCGGTTCGAGAGGCTGACCACCAGACCATGATCATCTACCAAGGGAGTTCGACGATGGCTGCCGTCTGCGATATTTGCGGCAAGGGCCCGGGCTTCGGCAAGTCGGTTTCTCACTCGCACCGCCGTACCAACCGACGCTGGAACCCGAACATCCAGTCCGTTCGCGTGGAGGTCGCCCCCGGCAACCGCAAGCGCAAGAACGTCTGCACCTCCTGCCTGAAGGCCGGCAAGACCGCAGCTGTCTGATCTTCCGCACCCGTCCGCGGGTGAGGTGTCCGAGAGCACGAGACCCGATGCCACGAGCGCAAGCTCCCCGGCGTCGGGTCTTTGGCGTGTGCGCGATAGGGTTTCGCGCATGGCCTCACCGAACCCCGCCACCCCCGCCGAAGACTCCGCCGCCGGGGAGAACTCCGATGCCCTGGTGACCGAGAACAACGGCGTCCTCACCGTCGCGGTCTCGACCGCGGGTGCGGGCAACTCACTCGACGACGCCGCACTCGCCGCCGGCACGCAGGCTCTCCGCGAGGTCGCGCGCGGCCGTCGGGACGTCGGAGCCGTTCTGCTCGTCGGGCTGGGCAAGAACTTCTGCGCAGGCGGGAACGTCCGGGCCTTCGCCGGCGCGGACGACCGCCCGACCTATCTCCGCGAGATCGCGGACAACTTCCATCAGCTCGTCGGCGCACTCCACGAGGCCGACCGCCCCGTCGTCGTCGCCGCCAAGGGTTGGGCAGCGGGTGCAGGCATGTCGCTGGTCCTGCACGCCGACGTGGCCATCGGCGGCCCGTCCACGAGACTCCGGCCCGCCTACCGCGGCATCGGTCTGACGCCCGACGGTGGACTCACCTGGACACTCCCGCGCGCGGTCGGCGCCGCTCGCGCCCGACAGATCATCCTGACCGACCGCGTCATCACCGCGGAGGAGGCCCTGCAGTGGGGGCTGCTGTCGGAGATCGTCGCCGACGACGAGGTCGAGACGGCCGCGCGGACGGCAGCCGAGACCATCGCGTCCGGCCCTCGTGGCGCCGACGCCGCCACGAGGCATCTGCTCGCCGTCTCCGCGGACACCACGCTGGTCGAGCACCTTGCCCTCGAAGCCCGCTCGATCTCCGAACGGTCGGGGCTGCCCGAGGGCATCGAAGGTGTCGACGCCTTCGTCGGCAAGCGCGCACCTGATTTCGGCAAGGGACGCTGAAGCGGTCGTCGTCCTCGAGTGCGAGACTCGCCCCGCTCCCTGAGGTGCGAGCGCAGCGAGCCTCGAAGGGTCAGGGCAGGCGCCACTCCACCGGCTCGGCACCGAGATCGAGCAATTCCTCGTTGGCCCGGCTGAAGGGTCGTGAACCGAAGAACCCGCGCGAGGCGGACAGCGGCGAGGGGTGCGCCGACATGATGGTCGGTACGTCGGGAAGCCACTTCTCCAGACCCGCGGCGTCCCGGCCCCACAGGATCGCGACGAGTGGTTCGTCGCGAGCCGCGAGTGCCTTGATGGCGCACTCGGTCACCTCCTCCCAGCCCTTGCCGCGGTGCGAGGCAGGCTCCCCCGGGGCCACCGTGAGCACACGGTTGAGCAGGAGCACGCCGTTGTCCGCCCAGGGCGTGAGATCACCGGTGGTCGGTGTCGGATAGCCCAGATCCGCGCAGTACTCGGTGTAGATGTTCGTCAGCGAGCGCGGGATCGGACGCACGTCGGGAGCCACCGAAAAGCTCAGCCCGACTGCGTGTCCGGGCGTCGGATACGGATCCTGCCCGACGATGAGGACGCGTACGTCCTCGAGCGGACGGGTGAACGCCCGCAGGACATGTTGTCCCGCAGGAAGATAGCGGCGTCCCTCGGCGATCTCCGTACGCAGGAACCGGCCCATCTCGGTGATGATGGGCTCCACCGGGGCCAACGCCTGCGCCCAGCCCGGGTCGATCAGTTCGGCGAGCGGTTTGGGTGGTGCGGTCACTCGATTGCCTCCGTCGTGCGCGGTCGTCAGTCCAGTCGTTTGAGCGCGGTGCGGTAATGCTGCGCGTTCTGGAAGTACATCTCACAGTTCAGGTCGGTGTGCCCCTCGGGAACCTCGTAGCCGTCACGGAGCCGTGCCGGCACACCGAGCGCCATCCGTCGCGGCGGCACGTCGAACTTGAACGGCACCACCGCGCCGGCGCCCACGATCGCGCCGTCACCGACGGTCGACCCGTTCAGGACCACCGATCCCGAGGCGATGAGGCAATCGTCGCCGATCGTCGCACCCTCGATGTGCGCGTTGTGACCGACGACGCATCGCTCGCCGATCACCGTCGGTTCGAGGACCGTGCAGTGGATGACGGTGCCGTCCTGGATGTTGCTGCGCGCGCCCACGGTGATGGTCCCGTAGTCACCCCGCAGGACCGCGCCCGGCCACACCGACACGCCATCGCCCAGGGTGACCGCACCGATCACGACCGCATCCGGGTGCACGTAGGTGTCCTGTCCCAGGACCGGTTCTCGATCGTCGAGTGCGTAGATCGCCATGAGGCGACTCTAGTGGGGTGTCGGATCGGCGAAGGACTGCCACCCGTGCAGGTCCGGTCCGTCGGGCCCGCCGACGCGCCGGTCGTCGACCCAGACCTCGGGAGCCGATGACGACGCCGGACCGACCGAGCCGATGACGGTCCAGCCCGGGGGCACCGCCGCCGCCTCGAACGAGGCGAGAAGATGATGGTCCTCGCCCCCGGCGAGGAGCCACCGCGCGACGTCCACCCCGAGCGCACCGGCCGCATCGACCAGATCGGGGCGTCGCGGCACGGCACCGGACTCCACGGTCATCGCGAGCCCCGCGGCCCTCGACATCGTGAGCAGTTCTTCGACGAGACCGTCGGAGATGTCGGTCATGGCGTGCGCGCCCGCAGCCGCGGCGACCGGCCCCTGGCCGAGGTCGGGAGCCGGCACGCGATGCAGCGCAACGAGTTCCGGCCAATCGCTCTCGGCCGCACGCGGATCGGACAACACCGCGAGCCCCGCCGCACTGGCCCCGAGCGGACCACTCACCGCGAGGACGTCACCCGTTCGAGCGCCACCGAGTGACACCGGACGACGACCCTCCAGGGCACCAACGGCGGTGACACTCACCACCACCTGTTCGGCCGCGACGAGATCGCCGCCCAGCACCCGCGCACCCAGTTCGTGCGCAGCGTGCACCACCCCGTCGTTGAGGTCGAGGACCACGCCGACCGGCGTCTCCGCCGGACACGCGATGGATACGACGAGACCCGTTGTGCGCCCGCCCATCGCGGCGACATCGGCCGAACTCTGCACCACCGCGCGGGCACCGACCTGGTCGGGCGTCGACCAGTCGAACCGAAAATGGCGGCCCTCGACGACGGTGTCGGTGCTGATCACCGCCGACCCGCCGATGTCGAGAACGGCTGCGTCGTCACCCGATCCGATCACGATGTCGTCGGCCGGCTCGCCGGTTGTCGCGGACGCGGTCAGCGCGGCGATCACCGCGCGCTCACCGATCGCACCGACCGTGTCGGTCCGGTCGATCGGGCGGTGGGGGCGACCGGTCTCCTCGAAGGTCACTCGTGGGCCTTTCCTCTTCCGGTCGCGCACGCACGGGGTTGTCGGTGACAATGTGTGCCACAGTGTATTGGGCCGCCGGGCGCGGCCGGTTCGCAGCAGACCCGGACTGCCCGGAGTCGAACACTGCCCGACGGAGAGGATGCCCGTGGTCCAGGCATACATACTGATCCAGACCGAGGTCGGCAGGGCCGCACTCGCGGCGGCGACGATCGCCGAGATCGCCGGTGTCGCCTCGTCGGAAGAGGTCAGTGGGCCGTATGACGTGATCGTCCGGGTCGATGCGGCCGATGCCACGCACCTGACCGAGAACGTCGTTCCGCAGATCCAGAAGGTCGACGGCATCACCCGCACCCTGACCTGCCCGGTGGTCACGAAGACGCGCTGACCGGTGGCCCGCCGGCCATCGGCGTCCGCGACAGGTCCCCACGCGCGGGGCCGACCGGGGGGCTCTCTTACTGTTGTGGGGTGACGTCAGCAGGTTCGGATGACACCCCGCAGAGCCCCGTCGGCGACGATCCCGGCGACGACCCCACTGCCGAGGACACCCCGCGGTACGGCGGTGGCGGCCGGCTCAGCCCGGCACTCGTCGCGACGCTGGTGGCCATCCCCGTGATGGTGATCGCCGGATTCATCGTGTTCGCCGCGTTGCGACCCGACCCGGTGACCCCGATCGAGTCCTACGACGCCGCCGGGCCGGTCTCGGCGGAGTGCACCCGTCTCCTCGACGAAGCCCCGGACACCTTCGAGGGGTTCGGCACGAAAGAGGTCTCCGGAGATCGCGCGACGTGGCCTGCGACGGACTCCGGCGACGACATGACCTTGCGCTGTGGGGTGACCCGACCGGCGGAACTGTCTCCCACGAGCAACCTGCAGGAGATCCACGCCGCCGATCAGGCCGGCGTCCAGTGGTTCATCACCGACACGGTCGCCGGGTCGGGGCAGGCCTACGTGTGCGTCGACCACCGGCCCTACGTCGCGATGTGGATCCCGGCGAACGCAGGCAACGGCCCCATCACCGACATCTCGGGCGTGATCGACCGCACCCTCGAACGGGGACCGCTCGACTTCGGCTGATCCGGCGCGCGGGATCAGTCCCGATAGATCTCCGGCTTGGGGCTGCGGCCCAGCAGCGAGTTGACGGCGTCGGCCACCGACATGCCGTCGTGGCACACCTGGTGGACCGCGTTCGTGAGCGGCATCGGCACCTGATGCCGTTCGGCCAGCGCGCGCACCGAGGAGCACGACTTGACTCCTTCGGCGACCTGCCCGTTGGTGGCCTCCTGAGCCTGCGCCATGGTGGCCCCTTCACCGAGCCGGGCACCGAACGTGCGGTTGCGCGACAACGGCGAGGAACACGTGGCGACGAGGTCGCCGATCCCGGCCAGCCCGGCCAGCGTCTCGATCTGCGCGCCCACCGCGACGCCCAGCCGGATCGTCTCCGCGAGCCCCCGGGTGATGATCGTCGCCAGGGTGTTCTGACCGAATCCGATCCCGCTCGCCATCCCACAGGCCAGCGCGATGACGTTCTTGGCCGAGCCGCCGATCTCGCATCCGACGACGTCGGTGTTGGTGTACGGCCGGAAGTACCGCGTGCTGAACGCGCTCTGCAGGGTCACCGCACGCGCCTCGTCGGCACAGGCGATGACCGTCGCCGCGGGCTGGCCCTCCGCGATCTCGCGGGCCAGGTTCGGACCCGTCAGCACCGCGATCCGGTCGTCGTCGACGCCGGTCACCTCGGCGATGACCTCGCTCATCCGCAGCAGCGTGTTGGACTCGATGCCCTTGGCGAGCGACACCAGGGACGCATCCGAACCGATGTAGGGGGTCCACTGCGTGAGATTGGGACGCAACGACTGCGACGGCACACCGCACACGACGATGTCGGCACCCATGAGGGCGTCGACCGCCGAACTCGTCGCCGTCAGCGCACCCGGCAGCGTGATGCCCGGGAGGTAGTCGGCGTTGACGTGCTCGCTGTTGATCGCCTCCGCGAGTTCGGGGCGTCGAGCCCAGATCACGGTGTCCGTCCCGGCATCCACGAGGACCTTCGCCACCGAGGTTCCCCAGGAACCCGCTCCCATCACCGCCGCGCGCACCGCAACCTCCCACCGGGCAAGCCCAATTCCGCATTCAGACCGGCGGCCTTCTGGCCGTCCGACCCTGCTCACCCTAATGCCCTCGCGGGCATGACCGACCCGGAATGTCACCGACCACCGGCCGGTGCATCATGATGGTCGGCATGGAACACAGCACTGTCGGCGCGGACGCCGACTCGACGATCGTCGACGCGGGGGGCACCGAGCCCGTCGCGACGTCGGTCGCGGCCGTGCTGGCGGTGAAGAGTCTGCATCGCGCGAAGTCGCGGTTGGCCGCGACTCTCTCCACCGCGTTCGAGGGCGATGACCCGGTCACCCGAGGTTCGCTCGTCCTCGCGATGTTCCTCGACACCGTCGAGGCTCTCCGCGGTGCGGGGATCTCCCGCATCGTCGTCGTCAGCCCCGACGACGAGGTCCTCGCCGCGGCCCGACGCTCGGGCATGCGCGGCCTCCGGGAGTCACCGCACGGGAATCCGACACAGGGACCTCCCCCGTCCGACGCCGGGCTCAATGCCGCGTTCGTCGACGGCGCGCGGTGGGCCGGTGAGGCCTGGCCCGACTCGACGGGACTGATGTACGTCCAAGCGGACCTGCCCGCCGCGACGAGCACGTCGCTCACCGCCGTGCTGCGCGCGGCGCAGCAGCATCGTTCCAGCTTCCTCACCGACCGCGACGGCACCGGCACCGTCCTCCTACACGGAACCGTCGTCGACGCCACGGCGCCCCGCTTCGGCCCCGGCTCGGCCGCGGCCCATCGTTCGGCCGGCGCCGTCGAACTCGATCCCGCGGGTGTGAACTGGCCCGACCTGCGCACCGACGTCGACACCGCGACGGACCTCGCCGTCGCCCGCGAGCTCGGTCTGGGCCCGCACACCACCGCTGCGCTGCGTCACCTCTGACCCGACACACAACACCGATCACCGTCTATCCGGCGGGCGTGTACGGCGAACACGTCGATGGGTCATCATTGGGGGGTGAGCCCAGCCGACGACGACGCACCACCGCAGACCCCCACGGTCACGACCACACCGATCCCCCATGCCCCGCCGGCCGCCACCCTGGTGCCCGACGAATCCGCCGATCTGCCCGAAGACCGCTACCTCAACCGGGAATTGAGCTGGCTGGACTTCAATTCCCGTGTGCTCGCGCTGGCCGAGGACACCTCGCTGCCGCTTCTGGATCGCGCGAAGTTCCTCGCGATCTTCGCCTCCAACCTCGACGAGTTCTTCATGGTTCGGGTGGCCGGGCTCAAGCGGCGTGACGAGACCGGCCTGTCCGTCCGGTCCGCGGACGGGCTCTCGCCGCGAGAGCAACTCATGCGGATCGCCGGCCGCGCCCAGACCATCGCCGACCGCCACGCCCGGGTGTTCCTGGATTCGGTCCGACCGGCGTTGGCCGACAACGACATCTACGTGGTGTCCTGGTCCGACCTGACCGCCGAGCAGCAGGCGCGGATGACGGACTACTTCCAGGACGAGGTGTTCCCCGTCCTGACGCCTCTGGCCGTCGACCCCGCTCACCCGTTCCCGTACATCAGCGGGCTGTCGCTGAACCTCGCCGTAACCGTCCGCGACGTCAACGAGAGTGGCGAGCATTTCGCGCGGGTCAAGGTACCGGACAACGTGAACCGCTTCATCCGGGTCGACCGGTTGTCGCCGTACCGGGGCCCCGCGGACGACAAGGCCGCCAAACGCGCGGTGTACCTGCCGATGGAGAGCCTGATCGCGGCCAACCTCGGCAACCTGTTCCCGGGCATGGAAATCGTTGAGCACCATGTTTTCCGGATCACCCGCAACGCCGACTTCGAAGTCGAGGAGGACCGGGACGAGGACCTGCTGCAGGCGTTGGAGCGCGAGCTCGCGCGGCGCCGGTTCGGTTCCCCGGTGCGACTCGAGGTCGCCGACGACATGAGCGAGCACATGCTCGAGTTGTTGCTGCGCGAACTCGAGGTCGATCCCGCCGACGTCATCCAGGTGCCCGGACTCCTCGATCTGTCTTCGCTTTTCGAGATCTACGCACTCGACCGCCCGCACCTCAAGGACCGCCCGTTCGTCCCCGCCACTCATCCCGCGTTCGGAGAGCGGGAGACGCCCAAGAGCGTCTTCTCGACGTTGCGCGACGGAGACGTGCTCGTCCACCATCCATACGACTCGTTCTCCACCAGCGTGCAGCGGTTCATCGAGCAGGCCGCGGCCGACCCCCAGGTCCTCGCCATCAAGCAGACGCTGTACCGGACCTCCGGCGACTCCCCGATCGTGAACGCGCTCATCGACGCAGCCGAGGCCGGCAAACAGGTCGTCGCGCTCGTCGAGATCAAGGCACGGTTCGACGAGCAGGCGAACATCAAGTGGGCCCGCAAGCTCGAGCAGGCCGGCGTCCACGTCGTCTACGGCCTCGTGGGACTCAAGACCCACTGCAAGACCTGTCTGGTGGTGCGGCGTGAGGGCTCGACGATCAAGCGGTACTGCCACATCGGCACCGGAAACTACAACCCGAAGACGGCGCGACTCTACGAGGACGTGGGCCTGCTGACCGCCGCACCCGACATCGGCGCCGACCTCACCGACCTGTTCAACACCTTGACCGGTTACTCACGCAAACAGGAGTACCGCAACATTCTCGTTGCGCCGCACGGTATCCGGGCCGGAATCATCAAACGGATCCAGCGTGAGATCGAGCTCTTCCGGGAGGGTGACACACGCGCACGGATCCAGCTCAAGGCGAATGCGCTCGTCGACGAGCAGGTGATCGATGCGCTCTATCGGGCCTCCCAGAGCGGGGTGCCCGTCGATGTCGTCGTCCGCGGTATCAGCGCCCTGCGGCCCGGGGTCGAGGGGTACAGCGACAACATCCACGTGCGTTCCATCCTGGGCCAGTTCCTCGAGCACTCGCGGATTCTGTACTTCGGTGCGCAGAACCAGTACTGGTTCGGCAGCGCGGACATGATGCACCGCAATCTGGACCGCCGCGTCGAGGTCATGGTGAACGTTCGTGACGAGCGACTGGCCGGCGAGCTCGGCGACATCTTCGCCTCGGCGCTCGACCCGCGGACCCGCTGCTGGGTCCTGCATCCCGATGGCAGTTGGGTCGCGTCACCCGCCGAAGGCGAGGAGGTCCGCGACCACCAGCGACAGATGATGCGGCGCAATCGACGTCGGCCGGAGACTAGTTCGTGACCGGCACCGGCCCGTAACCTTCGACCCCTACCATCACCACCGATATGGCGAAGAAGACGAATGAGGTGTGGGCCGCGGGCGGCGTGGTCTGGCGGCCGAAGGGCTCCGGTTCCGCCGGGGCCGACGCTGTCGGGAACGGCGATCTCGAGATCGCGGTCGTCCACCGCCCGAAGTACGACGACTGGACGCTGCCCAAGGGAAAAGTCGAGTCGGGTGAGACGCTCATCGACACCGCGGTGCGCGAGATCGCCGAGGAGACCGGACAACACGTCATCCTCGGCCGGCACCTCGACGACGTCCACTACGACTTGGGCAGTACGCGCAAGCATGTGCGCTACTGGTCGGCGCGGGCGCACGACGGGGAGTTCGTCGCCGGCAGCGAGGTCGACGAACTGCGTTGGCTCTCGGTCGACAAGGCCCGGGAGACGCTGAGTTACCCGCTCGACCGGGCGATCCTGGAAGAGTTCGTACGACTCCCCGCGGACCTGCACACGTTCCTCCTGGTCCGGCACGCCAAGGCCGGCCGGCGCTCGACGTACAAGGGCGACGACCGGCTGCGGCCGTTGGACAAGCTGGGCCGCGCGCAGGCAGACGCCCTGGCCCCGCTGCTGGTGGCGTTCGGGGCGAGGCGAGTTCACTCGGCTGATCGCGTGCGTTGCGAGCAGACCCTGGAACCGCTACGCGAGCGACTCGGCGTCGAGTTGCACAGCGAGCCGGATCTGTCGGAGGAGACGTACCGAACGAATCCGGTGGCGGCGCAACGTCGGATACTCCAGCTCGCGACCGACGCGACGTCGACGCCGGCGGTCTGCAGTCAGGGGAAGGTGATCCCGCCCCTCATGGACTGGTGGGCCGCCCGGGACGCGATCGCGCTTCCCAAGGCGTCCAATCGCAAGGGAAGCGTGTGGGTTCTGTCGCTCCACGACGGCAGGTTGGTGGCGGCCGATCACATCGCCGGCCCACTCCCCACAGCCTGACGCCGGACAACACCGTCGTAGACCCATGGCCCGAACACAGTTCAGCCCCCGGCGGGGGAAGTACGCCGGGGGCTGAACTGTGGTTGTCGACCGCGGTTTCCGCGGTTCAGCGACGAGTGGTCTTCTTTGCCCCGGTCTTCTTTGCGGCGGTCTTCTTGGCCGGAGCCTTCTTCGCGGCCGTGGCCTTCTTGGCCGGCGCGGCCTTCTTGGCCGGAGCCTTCTTCGCGGCGGTCGTGGTCTTCTTGGCCGCCGTGGTCTTGGCCGGAGCCTTCTTGGCCGCCGTGGTCTTCTTGGCCGCGGTGGTCTTGGCCGGAGCCTTCTTGGCAGCCGTGGCCTTCTTGGCCGCGGTGGTGGCCTTCTTGGCTGCGGTCTTCTTTGCCGGGGCAGCCTTCTTGGCAGCCGTGGCGGTGGTTCCGCTGCCGCGCTTCACAGCCGGGCCGGTGGCGGACAGCTTCTGCTTGCCGGCGACGACGGCCTTGAACTGAGCGCCCGGACGGAATGCCGGAACCGATGTCGCGCGGACCTTCACGGTCTCGCCGGTGCGCGGGTTGCGGGCGACGCGCGGTGCGCGCTTCCGCTTCTCGAATACGCCGAAGCCGGTGATCGTCACGCTCTCGCCCTTGTTGACAGCGCGCACGATCGTGTCGACGACGAGCTCGACGGCTTCAGTCGCAGTCTTGCGATCCGCGTCGAGCTTTTTGGTCAGCTCATCAATGAGCTCCGCCTTGTTCATGAGTACCTCCGCAAGCTGATCTGACCGAGTTTCGGCCAGCTACCAACACACGGTAAACGTCGGATGTGAAAACGTCCATCTTCCACGCCAATTAGGATGCCGTGTTGCGAAATCGTATGGCAGCTCACGAGGGTGCCGCCGCGGCGAGATGACCCCGCCGCGGCGACGGGAGATCAGTCCGCGAGGGTCCGCGGCTTGAATGCCGGACGCGTCGACTCGAACGCAGAAATCGCGTCTACCTGGCGCAACGTGAGTCCGATGTCGTCGAGACCCTCCATCAGGCGCCACCGGGTGTAGTCATCAATTGCCAACGGCACCACGAGGTCTCCGGCGGTGACCGTCTTATCGACAAGGCTCACGGTCACTTCGAGTCCCGGATTCTCCTCGAGCCGCTTCCAGAGCAGTTCGACGTCGGACTGCTCGACCTGGGCGGCCACCAGGCCCGCCTTGCCCGAGTTGCCGCGGAAGATGTCGGCGAAGCGGGACGAGATCACCACGCGGAAACCGAAATCGGACAGGGCCCAGACCGCGTGCTCGCGCGAGGAGCCGGTGCCGAAGTCGGGACCGGCGACTAGGACCGACCCGCGGCTCCAGGGCTCGTTGTTGAGGATGAAGTCGGGATCGGTCCGCCAGCCGGCGAACAGACCGTCCTCAAAGCCGGTGCGTGTCACCCGCTTCAGATAGACGGCCGGGATGATCTGGTCGGTGTCGACATTGCTGCGCCGCAGCGGGACGCCGATGCCGGTGTGTTCGGTGAACGGTTCCATCAGGAAAGCCCCTGTTCGAATGATGTGGCTGGGATGTGGTTCGGACCGTGACTCAACCGAGATCGGCGGGCGCCGGCAGTGAGTCCAGATCGGCGGGCGCCGACAGGGTGCCGCGCAGCGCGGTGGCCGCGGCCACTCCCGGCGACACGAGGTGGGTTCGACCACCCTTGCCCTGGCGCCCTTCGAAATTCCGGTTCGACGTCGATGCGCATCGCTCACCCGGGGCGAGTTGATCCGGGTTCATGCCGAGACACATCGAGCATCCGGCCTGCCGCCACTCGGCGCCCGCCGCGACGAAGATCTCGCCGAGCCCTTCGTCCTCGGCCTGCGCGCGCACGCGCATCGAGCCGGGGACGATCAGCATCCGCATGCCGTCCGCGACCTTGCGACCCTTGAGGATGCCCGCGACCTCGCGCAGATCCTCGATCCGGCCGTTCGTGCACGAGCCCACGAAGACCGTGTCCACCTTGATGTCACGCAGCGGCGTTCCGGGCTCGAGGCCCATGTACTCCAGCGCCTTCGCCGCGGCCCCGGCCTTGACCTCGTCGCCGTAGTCGGCCGGGTCCGGCACCGCGGCGCCGAGCGGCGCACCCTGGCCCGGGTTGGTTCCCCACGTGACGAAGGGGGTCAGCGTGGTGGCGTCGATGTGCACCTCGGCGTCGAAGGTGGCGTCGGGATCGGTGCGCAGACTGTCCCAATAGGCAACAGCGGCATCCCAATCGGCACCGGCCGGAGCGTGCGGACGACCCTTGAGGAACTCGTAGGTGGTCTCGTCGGGCGCGATCATCCCGGCCCGGGCCCCCGCCTCGATCGACATGTTGCACACCGTCATCCGGGCTTCCATGGACAGCTTGCGGATCGCCTCGCCGCGGTACTCCAACACGTAGCCCTGGCCACCGCCGGTGCCGATCTTCGCGATGATCGCGAGGATCAGGTCCTTGCTCGTCACACCGGGCGGCAGCTCACCGTCGACGTTGATGGCCATCGTCTTGAACGGGCGCAACGACAGTGTCTGGGTGGCGAGGACGTGCTCGACCTCGCTGGTGCCGATTCCCATCGCGATCGCACCGAAGGCACCATGCGTCGACGTGTGACTGTCGCCGCACACCACGGTCATGCCGGGCTGGGTGAGGCCCAGCTGCGGCCCCACGACGTGGACGATGCCCTGCTCGGCATCTCCCATGGGATGCAGGCGGACGCCGAACTCTTCGCAGTTGCTGCGGAGGGTGTCGACCTGGGTGCGCGAGACCGGGTCGGCGATGGGCTTGTCGATGTCGACCGTCGGGACATTGTGATCCTCGGTCGCGATCGTCAGGTCGGGTCGCCGAACCGGACGTCCGGCGAGGCGCAGGCCCTCGAAGGCCTGCGGACTGGTGACCTCGTGCACGAGGTGGAGGTCGATGTAGATCAGGTCGGGATTGGTGTTGCCGGACGCGTCGACGTCACCGGGGACCACGACGTGGTCGCGCCACACCTTCTCGGCGAGAGTTAGCGGCTGGGCTGGGCTGTTGCTCATGGCTGCACTCGTTATCTGTCTCGGGTTCTTCGGACTCTGCACGCGATGGTGGCGAACTGGCTGGCTTTCGAGCGTGCATCTCACTATTTGGACAGCTAGTATCGTCCTATGGGAAAGGATACCGCATCTGCGGTCAGCAGCGGAATCGGTGTGCTCGACAAGTCGGTGGCGGTGCTGCACGCGATCGCCGAGGCCCCGTGCAATCTGTCGGAGCTCTGCGATCGGACCGGACTGCCCCGGGCGACGGCACACCGGCTCGCAGTCGGGCTCGAGACCCACCGCTTCCTCATCAGGGACGTCACCGGACGCTGGCAGCCCGGCCCCGTCCTCGGTGAACTCGCCTCCTCGGCACACGATCCCGTCACCGAGTCGGCGCTCATGGTCCTCCCCCGGCTTCGTGACATCACCGGCGAATCGGTCCAGGTCTATCGCCGCGAAGGCGCCGAACGCGTCTGCGTCGCGGCGATGGAACCACCGACCGGCCTGCGGGACACCGTCCCGGTGGGCACCCGCTTCCCGATGAGCGCGGGGTCGGCGGCGAAGGTCCTCCTCGCCTGGGCCGACCCGGCAACCCAGCGGGCGCTCGTGCCGGACAGTGTCTTCAGCGAGCGGGCGCTGCACGAGATCCGCCGCCGCGGGTGGGCGCAGAGCGCCGGTGAACGAGCCGCCGGGGTGGCGAGTGTGTCGGCTCCGGTACGCGACGGCAACGGTGACGTCGTCGCAGCGATATCGGTGTCCGGACCCATCGACCGGATGGGGCGCCGGCCCGGTGCGCGCTGGGCGGCCGACCTGCTCGCCGCCGCGGACGCGATCCACAAACGTCTTCAGGCCGCTCGTCCCTGAGCCCAGAGCCGTTGCACCCGGAGCCGTTCCGATGCAACGGCCGGTGGGCTAGCGTCAGGGCATGGGAGTCAATCAACGTAGTCAGATCGTCATGTCCGAGGACGAGATCGCGGAGTTCGTCGCGCGCAGCCGGACCGCGACCCTCGCCACCACCGGACCCGACGGGAGCATCCACCTGGTGGCGATGTGGTACGGGATCGTCGACGGCGACATCTGGTTCGAGACGAAATCCAAGTCTCAGAAGGCGGTCAACATCCGCCGCAACAGCCGGTGTTCGGTGATGATCGAGGACGGCGACACCTACGACACCCTCCGGGGCGTCACCTTCGAGGGGGTCGCCGAGATCCTCGACGACCCGGACTCATGTCTGAAGGTGGGCATCAGCGTCTGGGAGCGCTACACCGCGCCCTACACCGAAGAATCGCGGCCGTTCGTGGAGCAGATGATGAACAAGCGCGTCGCCGTGCGGATCAGACCGTCTCGCACACGTTCCTGGGACCACCGCAAGCTCGGTATCCCCGAGATGCCGGCCTCCGGAAGCACCGCCGAATTCCTGTGACCCGACGCCGATGACGGCCGCCGTCCGTGTCTCGATGTGATCATCGCGACACGGACGAGATGGCCTGCCACACAATGAAAAACACCCTCCCCCTGCAGTGCAGAGAGAGGGTGTTTCTCGTAGCCCCGACGGGATTCGAACCCGCGCTACCGCCTTGAGAGGGCGGCGTCCTAGGCCGCTAGACGACGGGGCCATGGGAACTTCCGGCGATCAAGACCTTAGCACGGTCTCGATCTCTTTCTGTCCGCTGGGGTACCAGGACTCGAACCTAGAATGGCGGTACCAGAAACCGCTGTGTTGCCAATTACACCATACCCCATTGGCTTGGTTCTCCTTGCGGAAAACTGCCGAGAAAGAGAGTATCAAAGGGTTGCCGGAAGTCCACAAACGTGCAGCTCAGAGGCCTTATTTGGCCGCAATCTCCCGAGCCGAGGACAGGCGCGCGAGCGTCTTGTCGCGACCCAGGATCTCCATCGACTCGAACAGCGGAGGACTGACCTGGGAGCCGGTCACGGCCACCCGCACCGGACCGAACGCCTTGCGCGGTTTGAGCCCGAGATCGTCCACCAGCGCGGCGTTCAGCGCATCCTGCAGCGCAGCCGTCGTGAAGGAATCCAGCGACTCGATCGCGGCGATGGTGGCGTCCAGAACCGCCACGGCGTCGGCGCCCAGGTTCTTGCTCGCGGCCTTCTCGTCGATCGTGAACTCGGCGTCCGAGACGTAGACGAACGAGATGAGATCCCAGGCATCCCCGAGAACCTGGATACGCGTCTGCACCAGCTCGGCCAGAGCTGCGAAGGTCTCGCCATCGGCGGTCTCGGTGAGCTTGCCCTGCGCGACGAGGTACGACTTGAGCCGAGCGGTGAAGTCACCGAGGTCCAGCCGGCGGATGTGCTCGGCATTGATGGCGTCGGCCTTCTTCTGGTCGAATCGCGCAGGGTTGGAATTGACCTGTCGCACATCGAAAGCCGTGATCATCTCGTCCAGGCTGAAGACATCGACATCACTCTTGTAGCCCCAGCCGAGCAGCGCGAGGTAGTTGAGCAGACCCTCCGGGATGAATCCGCGATCCCGATGATGGAAGAGATTCGACTGCGGGTCGCGCTTGGAGAGCTTCTTGTTGCCCTCCCCCATCACGAACGGAAGGTGGCCGAAGGCCGGGACCGCGTCGGCCACGCCGATGCGGATCAGCGCGTCGTAGAGCGCCAGCTGACGCGGGGTGGAGGAGAAGAGGTCCTCCCCGCGCAGGACGTGGGTGATCTTCATCATGGCGTCGTCGACCGGATTGACCAAGGTGTAGAGCGGATCGCCCGAGGCGCGCGTGAGGGCGAAATCCGGCACGGTACCCGCCTTGATCGTCGTGGTTCCGCGCACGAGATCGTCCCACGAGATGTCGGTGTCCGGCATACGAAGGCGGACAACGGGTTTGCGCCCTTCGGCCACATACGCCGCGCGCTGCTCGGCGGTCAGGTCACGGTCGAAGTTGTCGTAACCCAGCTTCGGGTCACGGCCGGCGGCGCGGTGACGGGCCTCGACCTCCTCGGGGGTGGAGAAGGCCTCGTAGGCCTCGCCCGCCGCGAGCAACCGCGCGACGACGTCGGCATGGAGGTCCCGACGCTCGGACTGCCGGTAGGGTCCGTACGGGCCGCCGACCTCGGGCCCCTCGTCCCAGTCGAGCCCGAGCCACCGGAGTGCGTCGAGGATGGCCGCGTAGGACTCCTCGCTGTCGCGCGCGGCATCGGTGTCCTCGATGCGGAAGACGAAGGTGCCCCCGTCGTGGCGGGCCTGGGCGAAGTTGAAGAGCGCGGTTCGCACGAGCCCCACGTGCGGCGTCCCCGTCGGAGACGGACAGAATCGGACGCGCACACCCTCAGTACTGGTCATGGGCTCAGGGTATCGAAGCGGTGCTGCGCTCCCGACACGCCCGCCGTCAGGCCCGGTGCCGCTCGCAGAACTCGACGAGGACCCGATTCACCTCGGCCGGCTGTTCGAGATAACCGAAATGCCCGGCCCGTTCGATCTCGACGTACTGCGCGCCCGGAATGGCCTCGGCCACTTCGCGCGCCAGCTTCGCCGGCAGCGTCCGATCGTCGGCGAAACCGACGACCAGCGCCGGCCGGTCGATTCCGCGATAGGCCGCGAGGCGGTCGGACTCCTTGTTGTGCAGTTCGAGCTGCGCGCGGACCCCCGGGGTGATCGTCTGCGGTGAGAACCCGATGATGTCGAGCCAGTCACGCGCCGTGCGGTCGTCATCGAGCGTGTGCGGCGACAGGTTCAGATGGGCGGTGATGGCGGCCTCGTACTCCGGCGGCAGCTTGATCTTGTTGTCGTACAGCGCGCGCTCGCCGGCCGAGATCGCCTCCTGCAGTGGGGTGTTGCGGCCATACGTCGCGACCATCACCGCAGCTTTCACCACATCCGGCCGCGCCAGCGCCAACTCCTGGGTGATCCGGGCGCCCAGCGAGGTGCCGATCACGATCGCCGGGCCTCGTCCGAGATGCTCGATCAGCGCAGCCGTGTCGGCGACCATGTCATCGAGCGTGAAGCCCTCGGCACACTCCGAAGACGGCGCCACACCACGGTTGTCGAAGGTCACCACGGTGAATCCGGCCTTCACCAGAGCCGGTTCCTGGTGGGCCTTCCACACCCGTCCGGGACTGCCGGTCCCCATCACCATGACGACCAGCGGGCCGGAACCGGCCACGCTGTAGGAGATGTCGATGCCGTTGACTCGAGCCGTGCTGGGAGCTGTCACTTGTCCACCACCGGGTTGGAGAGCGTACCGATACCTTCGACGGTCACCGAGACGCGCTGGCCGGCGACCATGGGGCCCACGCCTTCCGGGGTGCCCGTGAGGATCACGTCGCCCGGCAGCAGGGTCATGACGCGCGAGATCCACTCGACGATCTCGCCGACGTCGTGGAGCATCAGCGACGTGCGGGTCCGCTGCTTGACCTCGCCATCGAGTTCCGTCACGAGCTCGACGTCGGACGGGTCGAATGCGGTATCGATCCATGGACCGAGCGGACAGAAGGTGTCGTAACCCTTCCCGCGGGTCCACTGCCCGTCGGCCTGCTGGTGATCGCGGGCGGTCACGTCGTTGGCGACCGTGTAACCGAGGATCACGTCTTTGGCCTGTGCCGCCTTCACGTCCTTGCACGCCCGTCCGATGACGATCGCGAGTTCGCCTTCGTAGTCCACACGTTCCGACGACGGTGGGCGCACGATGGGCAGCTCGGGACCGATGATCGACGTGTTCGGCTTGAGGAAGATCACCGGGTCGGCGGGCGCTTCGCCACCCATCTCCGCGGCGTGCGCGGCGTAGTTCTTGCCGATGCAGATCACCTTGCTGGCCAGGATCGGGGCCAGGACCCGCACATCCGCCGCCTTCCACGAGCGACCGGTGAACGTCGGCGTGCCGAAGGGGTGCTCGGCGATCTCCTTCATGACGGCATCGCCACCGTCGCCCTCGACGGACACGAATGCCACGCCGTCAGGACTCGCAATTCGACCTAAGCGCATGTCCAGACCCTATCGCACCGCCGATCCCAGACGTTGGGAGCCGAGTTGGCCGACCGAGGCGGTAGTTCTACAATGTGGGCATATCATTTCACATATTGAGATGGATGAGTGGCGACCGTCGCCCGAGCAGACAGCGAGGTGAGTGACACATGACCGATGTCGACGACATCACCACTGCCAGAAGGTGGATCATCCTCGGCTGTTCGCTCCTCGCCGCACTCACCACGACGTGCGTGGTCAGCGGTGTGGCCTATCTGATCCCTGCTTTGCACACCGACGCCGGACTCTCGCTGGCCGAGGCCTCGACGCTCGCCGCGATCCCGACCATCGGCTTGATGGCCGCGACGATCCCGTGGGGGATCCTGTTGGACCGCTACGGCGAACGCCGCATCCTGCTGCTGTCGCTGTCCATCTCGCTCAGTGGAGCGATCGCGGCCGCGGTCGCCGCGTCGGCCGATGCGTCGTATCTCGTCGTGGGCGCCGCGCTGCTGGTGGGCGGTCTCGGTTCCGGTGCCGCGAACGGGGCCAGCGGCCGGATCGTCGTCGGCTGGTTTCCCGCCCATCAGCGCGGGACCGCGATGGGCATCCGCCAGATGGCTCAACCGCTGGGCATCGGCGTCTGCGCACTCACGATGCCGGTCGTCGCGGCGAGCTCGGGACCTGCTGCCGCGCTGGCGATCCCCGCCGTGGTGACCGCCGCGGGACTCGTCGCGGTGATCGTCGGCATCACCGACCCGCCGCGCCGCACGGCTCCCACCACAGAGGCCGTCGACAATCCTGTGCAGCCCGCGAACCCCTACCGCGGCAACTCTTTCCTCGCGCGCATCCACATCGTCAGCATGCTGCTCGTCATCCCGCAGTCGATGCTGTGGACGTTCGTGCCCACCTGGCTGATCGTCGCCCACGGATGGTCGCCGGCCGGCGCCGGCATCTTGATCACGGTCACCCAGGTCGTGGGTGCGCTGGGACGGATAGTCGCCGGACGATGGTCGGATGCGTGGATGTCGCGGATGCGACCCGTCCGGGTGATCGCGGTCGCCGGTGTCGCCGCGATGTTCGCGCTCGCGATCGCCGACTGGTTCGACAGCCCACTGGCACCCGCACTCATGGCGGTCGCGAGCATCATCTCGGTCGCCGACAACGGTCTGGCGTTCACCGCCATCGCCGAATACGTCGGCCCGGAATGGAGCGGTCGCGGCCTGGCCGTGCAGAACACCGGACAGTATCTGGTGACCGCGGCGACCACACCGCTTCTCGGAGCACTGATCGCCGCGGTCGGCTTCCCACTCGCGTTCGCCGCGACCGCCCTCGCACCGCTCGTCGCCACACCGCTGGTCCCCCGCGACCGGACTCGGGAGCCCGACGAACTGGTGGACGCGTGAACCCGCCACTCACGGACAGAGCCCGCCACCGATCCGGTGGCGGGCTCGTCCGTCCATGGCGGGTGTGCTTGCCGCGAGGGAGTCGTGGGTCGCGGGGGAATTACAGCCGCTCGCGGATGCGCGTCCCGATCTCCGAGGTGCTGAACGTGCCACTGCGGTCGGCGAGGTCGTCGGCGACGGCCTTCTCGATCCGCGCGGCGGCGTCGTCCTCACCGAGATGCCGGAGCAGGAGGGCGACCGACAGGATCGCGGCCGTCGGATCGGCCTTGCCCTGACCGGCGATGTCGGGAGCCGACCCGTGGACGGGCTCGAACATCGACGGGTTGGCACCGGTGGCGTCGATGTTGCCCGAGGCGGCCAGTCCGATACCGCCGCTCACCGCGGCCGCGATGTCGGTGATGATGTCGCCGAACAGGTTGTCGGTGACGATGACGTCGAAGCGGCCGGGATCGGTGACCAGGTAGATGGTCGCGGCGTCCACATGGCAGTAGTCGGTCGTGACGTCGGGGAACTCGGCGCCGACCTCGTCGACCGCACGGCTCCACATGGACCCGGCGAACGTGAGGACGTTGGTCTTGTGCACCAGCGTGAGCTTCTTACGACGCTGCTGCGCGCGCTGAAAGGCATTACGCACCACGCGTTCCACGCCGAAACGCGTGTTGACGCTCACCTCGGTGGCGACCTCGTTCGGGGTACCGACCCGAATCGCACCGCCGTTGCCGGTGTAGGGCCCCTCGGTGCCCTCTCGAACCACCACGAAGTCGATGTCGGGGTCACCGGCGAGCGGCGAGGAGACACCGGGGAACCGGCGCGACGGCCGTAGGTTGACGTGATGATCGAGGGCGAACCGCATGGTGAGGAGGAGGCCGCGTTCGAGCACACCCGAGGGCACCGACGGATCGCCGATCGCGCCCAGCAGGATGGCGTCGTGACGACGGAGCGACTCGAGGTCGTCCTCGGTCAGCAACTCGCCGTTGCGGTGGTAACGACGCGCGCCCAGGTCGAATTCGGTGGTGCTCACCGCCGGTACGACCGACTCGAGCACCCCCAGTGCCTCGGTGATGACCTCGGGACCGATGCCGTCACCGGCGATGACTGCGAGCTTCATGAGAGGTCGACCTGTTCGATCAGGGTCGCGCTGACCGCGTCACCGATCGCGGCGACGACGTCGTCGTCGAGAACGCTGCTCACGCGAAGCATCATCGTGGCCCCGCCGCCCTCGGCGTCCTGGGACAGACCGGCGGCCAGGATGTCGACACCCGCATTGCCGAGCAGGGTGCCGATCTTGCCCAGCGAACCCGGCTGATCGTCGTAGCTGACGATCAGGTTGTGGCCCTCGGCGCGGAGGTCGAAGTTACGGCCGTTGATGTTGACGATCTTCTCCACCAGCCGCGGACCCGAGAGGGTGCCCGACACATTGTGGGTGGAACCGTCGGCGAAGACGGCCTTCACGTCGACCACGCTGCGGTGGTTGGGGCTCTCCGATGCGGTCGTGACCTCGCTGGTCACGCCGCGTCCCTCGGCGACCGCCGGGGCGTTGACGAAGGTGACCGGCTCGTCGAGCACCGCCGAGAACAGACCGCGCAGAGCCGAGAGGCCGAGGACGTCGACGTTGTTGGCGGCGAGTTCGCCACGTACGTCCACGACGAGCGAGGTCGGCGGCTCGTTGCTGATCGCGCCGACGAGAACGCCGGCCTTGCGGGCGACCTCGAGCCACGGTGCGACCTCTTCGTCGACGGCGCCACCGGTGATGTTGACCGCGTCGGGGACGAAGTGTCCGGCCAGCGCCAGCCGCACGCTCTTGGCGACGTCGGTGCCGGCCCGGTCCTGAGCCTCGCTGGTCGAGGCACCGAGGTGCGGGGTCACGACGACCTGCGGGAGCTCGAACAGCGGCGAGTCGGTGCAGGGCTCGGTGGCGAAGACGTCGAGTCCCGCGGCCCGGACCTGACCGGAGGTGATCGCGTCGGCGAGGGCCTGCTCGTCGATGAGACCACCACGGGCGGCGTTGACGATGACCACGCCCTTCTTGGTCCGCGCGAGCTGCTCGGCGCCGATCAGACCCAGGGTCTCGGGCGTCTTCGGCAGGTGGACGGTGATGAAGTCGGCGCGCTCGAGCAATTCGTCGAGGCTGACCAGCTCGATCCCCAGCTGGGCCGCGCGGGCCGGCGACACATAGGGGTCGTAGGCGATGATGTGGGTCTCGAACGCGGCCAGCCGGGCGGCCACGAGCTGACCGATGCGGCCGAGGCCGACGACACCGACGGTCTTGTCGAAGATCTCGACACCGTTGAACGACGAACGCTTCCAGGTCTTCTCACGCAGGGTGGCGTCGGCGGCCGGGATCTGACGCGAGGCCGACATCAGCAGTGCGACAGCGTGTTCGGCCGCCGTGTGGATGTTGGAGGTCGGGGCGTTGACGACCATGACGCCGCGCTCGGTCGCCGCGGGGACGTCCACATTGTCCAGGCCGACACCGGCGCGGGCGATGATCTTCAGCTTCTTGCCCGCGTCGAGGACCTCGGCGTCCACGGTCGTCGCCGAGCGGACCAGGATGGCGTCGGCGTCGACGACCGCCTCGAGCAACTTGGGACGATCCGGACCGTCGACCCATCGCACCTCGACACCGTCACCGAGTGCTTCCACGGTGGACGGCGCCAGCTTGTCGGCGATGAGTACAACCGGGCGGCCAGCAGAGCTCACAGTCATTTCTCCAGGTTCGGGGAGTGCGGTTTCACGATCGGCGGTGCGGAGTGTCGGTGACGACTCCGTACGACAGCTTAAAGGTGTGGTAGATGCCGCCGAGCATGCGGTGTACCCCGAAACCGGAGACCTGTCCCTCGGCATGGGTAGAGTGTGACGCACATTACGGCTACCTTGCTGGGAGCATCACGGAAGTGTTGCAAAGCGACCGCGGGTCGATCCCACGCAGACGTGAGCACCCGGGGGGACCGGTACGGTGTGCTTGCCGCCGGTTGCGAAGTCCCGACCGGTGGCCCGATGCCTGTGACCGAAACTGGTTGGACACGAGAAGTGGAGTGCGGATGACGAAGAAGCTGACAGTGCTGTTGGCGGTTTTGGCTGCGACGGTGCTGGCCGGCTGGGGAGGGGGCGTCGCGGTCGCCGCACCGGCGAAGATCTTCATGGGGGGCGGCTCCGGCATCCTGGTCCTCAAGGGTGGCAACTCGGCGGCAGCCTGCACGCTGACGACCATCGGTCGCTCGAAGACGAACAAGCTCATCGGCGTCACCGCTGGTCACTGCGGCACCCCCGGCCAGAAGGTCTACTCCGAGACCTTCCAGGATCGCGGACAGGCCGGCACCATCACCTACACCGCGCCCGATCTCGACATGGCGATCGTCGAATTCGACGCCTCGCGCGTCGTGCCGCTGCGCACCGTCCGCGGGGTCACCATCCGCTCGGTCGACCCGAAGCCCCTTGCCTTCCCGACCATCGCCTGCAAGGAAGGCCGGACCACCGGCAACACCTGCGGTATCGCCTGGTTCTCCGACGGTGATGTCCACGTGAGCCAGATGTGCGTGATCGAAGGCGACTCCGGCAGCCCCGTGGTCGTGGGCGATCGCCTCGTGGGGATGGTCAACGCCTACTACTTCCTCGGTTGCCTCGGCCCCGAGACCGGCACCAACATCCAGCCGATCCTCAAGCGGATCGGGTCTCTCGACGCCTACAAGGGATTCCGGGTCGCCTGACGACTGGATTCCCACCCCCACCGACGCCCCGGATGGTTTCCCTCCGGGGCGTCGTCGTGTCCGGGGTCAGCTCAGGCGGTGCGGGCGTCGGTTCGTCACGCCTCGACGGATGACGGACCGCCCGCCTGAACGGTCGCGTAGATGCTGCTCGAGCGGACGATCAGTTCGGGCTCGAGCACGATCGACTCGGGTGTCCGGCCGCCGATGACCTCGAGCAGCAAGCCGACAGCGCGCCTGCCCATTTCGTGCATCGGTGATCGAATCGTGGTCAGCGGGACGGCACCGCCCGCGGCGATCGGCGTGTCGTTGTAACCGACGAGGGCGACGTCGTCGGGTACGCGAATCCCACGATCGCGCAGAGCTCCGAACGCTCCGATCGCGGCGAAGTCGTTGGTCGCGAAAATGGCGTCGGGCACCGGGCCGGTCGCGAGCAGCTGCTCGACGGCGGCCCGACCGCCGGCCGGATCGAAGCCCGAATAGACGATACGGTCGTGCGGGATCTCGACGCCGTGCTCGGCGAACGTGGTCACGATGCCGTTGGTCCGGTCACGAGCGGTGGAGGCGAACTCCCAGCCGGCGAGTACCGCGACATCTCGTCGTCCCGTGTCGAGCAGGTGCGAACCGACCAGTCGTCCGCCCTTCACATCATCGACGGTCGCCGAGGGATAGTCCCCCGCCGTTCGGGATACGAGCGCGAATTTGATTCCCTGCGAATGGATCTCGTCCAGGAAGTGGTGGTCGAGGTGGGCGTCCCCGTAGATCAGGCCGTCGACCCGCCGGTCGATCATCATTCGAGTACGTGCCCGTTGGTTGTCCGGCTTGTCCAGCGAGTTGGTGACGAATGTCGACAGACCCGACTCGTAGGCCGCCTCTTCTATCCCCTCGTAGATGGTCGCGAGCACATAGTCCTGTAGTCGAGGGACGAGCACCCCGATCAATCCCGAGCGCCGTGTGCGCAGACTCGATGCCTGGGGATTCGGCGAGTAGTCGTGCTCGGCCGCAAACGCGCGGATCCGGGCGACCGTGTCGGACGAACCCCAGCGGAGCGCGGCGTCACCGGGCGTATTGAGCACTCGCGACACGGTCGACGGGCTGACCCCGAGCTCCGTCGCGATCATGCGGAGCGTCAGCGGTCCCCGCGCCGGCCCCTCTCCTGTCTTCCTCAACCCGGCCCTCTCTTGTCGGTGGCCCACAGCGTACCCAACCCGGTCTGTTACGTCGTGATTTACCCAAACGTTTGGCGGAAGTTACACAAACGATTGCGCCAAACGTTTGTCGTGTGTTTCACTTCACGTCATGCACGTCACAGTCAGCTCCATCGCCGCAGGTTTCCGGGGCCTCACGCCGTCGCGAGACCGTCGCCGATGACCCGGATCGCAGTCATCGCGACGGGCGGCACCATCGCGTCCGAGGCGACCGACGCCGGGGTCGTGGCCACCCAGACCGCCGCGCGGCTGGTCGAGCGCGCCGGCCTCGACGACGTCGAGGTCGAGACCATCGATCTGATGACGGTCGGGTCCTATCGGCTCACGCTCGGACACCTGCGGCAGATCAGTGACGCGGTGGGCGCACTTCTCGCCCGGCCCACGGAACCCGTCGACGGCGTGGTCATCACGCACGGGACCGACACGATGGAGGAAACCGCGATCCTCCTGGACCTCGTCCACGACGATCCCCGTCCCGTCGTCCTGACGGGAGCCCAGCGGGCCGGCGACACCGCCGACGGTGACGGTCCGGGCAATCTCACCGACGCCGTCCGAGTCGCCGCGGCGCCGGCCGCCCGCGACCGTGGCGTCGTGATCGTCTTCGCCGGGCAGATCATCCCCGCCCGCGGGGCACGCAAGATCCACACGATCGCACTCGACGCCTTCCGCTCCGTCGTCTCTCCCCCGTCGGGCTCCGTGACGAATGAGCAGGTCTGCTTCGGTCCCACGGCACCGCGACCCGCCCCGCTGCCGCGCCCGGGCACCGAATTCGACGACACCCGTGTCGATCTCGTCGACGTCTATCCCGGTGCGGACGACGCACTGCTACGCGCGGCCGCGAACTGCGGCGCCGCCGGAATCGTGCTGGCGGGCACCGGCATCGGCAACGGGAATCCCGCCATCGTCGACGCCGCGACCGATCTCGTCGACGACGGCCTCGCTCTCATCTTGTCCACCCGAGTACCGGCCGGACCTGTCCGCGGCGTCTACGGCAACGGCGGCGGCGCCGACCTGGTCGCCGCCGGAGTCCCACCTGTCTCCGGACTACCCGCCACCCAGGCGCGAATTCTGTTGGCGCTGTTGCTGTCGACTGGTCTCGCCCGGGAACAGCCGCTGGCAGAGCTGATCTCGACCTATGCCGACCTGACTCCGTCCGGCACCCCTGGGGCAACCCGTGAGTCATCCGGACCCGGAGCCGGGGACGACACAAAACTCCACACCACCGATCGCCCCAACCAAGGAGGACTGAACAAATGACCAAGGAAATCTTCGTAGCCTTCGGAATCGACGTCGACGCGGTCGGCGGCTGGCTGGGCTCCTATGGCGGCGAGAACTCGCCCGGGGACATCTCGCGCGGTGTGTTCGCCGGCGAGGTCGGAGTCCCCCGTCTCAACAATCTGCTCGCGAAATACGACCTCCCGGCGACCTGGTTCTGGCCGGGCCACTCCGTCGAGACGTTCCCCGAACAGTTCGATCAGGTCGTCGCCGCGGGACACGAGATCGGTCTGCACGGATACAGCCACGAGAACCCGATCGCGATGACACGTGAGCAGGAATCGGAGATCCTCGACCACTGCATCGATCTGATCAGCACTCGGACCGGGAAGCGGCCCACCGGATATGTCGCGCCGTGGTGGGAGTTCAGCAAGGTCACGAACGAGCTGCTCGTCGAGCGCGGGATCACCTACGACCACTCGCTGATGCACCGTGACTTCGAGCCGTACTACGTCCGCGTCGGTGACTCATGGACGCCGATCGACTATGACAAGCCGGCCGCGGAATGGATGAAACCGCTTGTCCGCGGCGAGGAGACCGACCTCGTCGAGATCCCGGCCAGCTGGTACCTCGACGATCTGCCGCCGATGATGTTCATCAAGGGCAGCCCGAACAGCCACGGCTTCGTGAATCCGCGGCACATCGAAGAGATGTGGCGCGACCAGTTCGACTGGGTCTACCGCGAAAGCGACTACGCGGTCTTCACCTTCACCATCCACCCGGACGTCTCCGGCCGTCCGCAGGTACTGCTCATGCTCGAGCGACTGATCGAGCACATCAACTCGCACGACGGCGTCCGCTGGGCGAACTTCGACACCATCGCCGAGGACTTCAAGAAGCGGTCGCCGCGTCACTGACGCCTGTTCGCCACCTCCAACGCTTTCCCATCGCCGACCCGATCACGAGCCGGCGAGCCCGCCAATCCCACTGAGCAAGAGAGCACAACCATGTCTCGACCCACCACCCCCACCCCGGGGTTGCGGCGTGTCACCGGCAAGGAGACCCGCCGCGCATCCGGAATCGCGTTCTTCGCCTGGACGATCGCGGTGTACGACTTCATCCTGTTCGGCACGCTGCTTCCGCGGATCGAGGAGTCGTTCGGCTGGACCACCAGTCATGCGCTCCTGGTCTCCACCCTCGTCAGCGTCGGCACCGCCATCGTGGTCCTCCTCGTGGGCCCCATGGTGGACAAGCTCGGTCGCCGTAAGGGAATGATCATCTCGGTCGGCGGCACGGCCGCGTCGTCGGCGGCCACTGCCGCGACCTTCGGCGCGACCTCGCTGATCGGAGTCCGCGCGATCAGCGGTCTGGGACTCGCCGAACAGTCGGTCAACGCCACATACCTCAACGAGCTCTACGAGCTGACCGAGGACGAGAAGATCAAGAAGCGCCGGGGTTTCGTCTACTCGATGGTTCAGACCGGCTGGCCGGCCGGCGCACTGCTCGCGGCCGGGTTCGTCGCCATCGTGACGGCGATCTTCGGCGCTGACTCCTGGCGGATCGCGTTCCTGCTGGCGACCATCCCGGCGGTCATCGTCGCTCTGGTGTGCCGCACCCTCAAGGAAAGCCCCCAGTTCGAGGCGCAACACGCCGTCAAGCAGCTCCGCAAGGCCGGAAAGCACGACGAGGCAGCAGCACTGGCCGCCGCGACCGCGACGGTCGAGCAGACCTCGGCCCCCTTCAAGCGGATCTTCACCGGCAAGCATCTGCGCAACACCGTCGTGTTGTCCCTGGCCTGGTTGCTCAACTGGTTCGCCATCCAGACCTTCTCGGTCCTCGGCACCACGGCGCTGGAGAAGGGCAAGGGAATCGACGCCTCGAGCACCCTGATCCTCGTGGTCCTGTCCAACCTCGTCGCGGTCGCGGGCTACCTCGCCCACGGGTGGGCGGGCGACCGTTTCGGCCGCCGCAACACCATTGCCGTGGGCTGGTTGCTCTCGGGTCTGTTCTTCGGCGCGATGCTGCTCGGACCGTCGGATCAGATCTTCGTGCTCGTGACCTACATGATGGGCTTGTTCTTCCTCCTCGGCCCGTACGCCGCGATCATGTTCTTCCAGGCCGAGTGCTTCGACACCGATTGCCGCGCAACCGGTAGCGCGTTCATCGGCGCCATGTCGCAACCGGGTGCGATCATCTCGGGCTTCGTCCTCACCGGCCTCACCGCCGCCTCGATCGGCTACTCGACGGCCGCCCTCTGGGTCGGCGCCCTGGGAGCCATCGCATCGGCCGTGATCGTGCTCGGTGCGCGCAAGGTTGCCGACACCCCGCCGTCGGCGGGCGTGCCCGCGGGTCCCACGACGACGGCGGGAGCCCAGGCATGAGCGATCCGACCGTCGCGATGATCACCGGCGCCGCATCGGGTATCGGCGCGGCCACGGCCGTGTGCCTCGCCGAACGCGGTGTGCGCGTGGGAATCGGAACCTTCCCGGGCGATCCGCACGACCCCGAATCAACCCTCCGGGACGTGCACGACGCCGGCGGCGAGGGGCTGATCGTCGAAGTGGATGTGCGTTCCACCGAGTCGGTGGATGCCTTCGCCGACGAACTCGTATCCGCCTGGGGCCGTGTCGACATCGCGGTGGCCAACGCGGGCATCCTGCGGGAGGCGTCGTTCGATTCGATCACCGACGACCAGTGGCACGACATGATGGATGTCGACCTGCACGGAGTCATGCGCACGGCGCGGGCCGGCCTGCGCCACATGGGCGACGGCGGCTCGGTGACGGTGACCTCGTCGATCGCGGGCGGCATCTACGGCTGGCAGAACCACGCCCACTATGCGACCGCCAAAGCCGGGGTCGTCGGCCTGGCGCGGAGTCTCGCCGTCGAGTACGGGCCCCGGGGCATCCGCGCCAACGCCATCATCCCCGGCCTCATCCGTACCCCGCAGTCCAGCGATGCGGTCAACTCACTCGGACCGGAAGGGCTCGACCGCGCGGGCGACTACATCCCGTGGGGCCGAGTCGGACACCCCCGCGAGGTCGCCGAGGTCATCGCCTTCCTGTCGAGTCCTCAGGCGTCTTATGTCAGCGGTCAGGCGATCGTCGTCGACGGCGCCCTGACCACCGCCATGCGTGACTGAATGCACCATCCCCGAGAGGATCTGACATGACCGGACTGTTGGACGGACGACGGGCGCTGGTGACCGGCGCTGCGTCGGGTATCGGACGCGCGATCGCCGCGGCCTACGTCGCCGAGGGCGCCGTGGTGACACTAGCCGATCGCGATACACGGGTCGAGGAGGTGGCGGACGAGGTCGGCGCGCGCCGCGGTGTCGTCCTCGACGCGACGATCGAAACCGAGGTCGACGGGCTGGTGAACCAGATCGTCGACGACGACGGTGGACTCGACATCCTCGTGTGCTCGCACGGCATCCTCACCCAGTCACCCACCGTGGGCATGCCGACCGAGCTGTGGCGCGAGACCGTCGACATCGACCTCACGAGCGTCTTTCTGCTCAATCG
The DNA here is from genome assembly GCF_041103195.1 of Gordonia sp. ABKF26. Lineage (NCBI taxonomy): Bacteria > Bacillati > Actinomycetota > Actinomycetes > Mycobacteriales > Gordoniaceae > Gordonia > Gordonia sp. ABKF26. Next base: position 2,398,375 of record NZ_JBGCVZ010000003.1, on the reverse strand, counting down.
TGCGGCGCTGCGGCCGATGCTGGCGCAGGGCAGCGGCCGCATCGTCAACGTGGCCTCTCAGTTGGCCATCAAAGGCGGTGTCTCACTGGCCCATTACGCCGCGGCGAAGGCGGGTGTGATCGCGATGTCGAAGTCGATCGCGCTCGAGACGGCCGCCCAGGGCGTCCTGGTGAACGCGATCGCACCCGGACCGATCGACACGCCGATGGTCGACGCCATCGACGACGAGTGGAAGCGCAGCAAGCGCGCGGAGCTGCCGCTGGGCCGATTCGGACGACCCGAGGAGATCGCCCCGGTGGCCGTCCTTCTCGCGTCCGACCCCGGTGGCAACCTGTTCGTCGGTCAGGTCCTCGGCCCCAACTCCGGCGACGTGATGCCCTGATGTGTGGGGGTTGCGCCGGAGCACCACCGGACTGGGCCGCCGAGTTCGTGAGCGGTCCGCGCCGACGCGTCGAGGTGGCGCGCCGGATGTCGGAGGTGCTGCGCCGGCACACGGTGCGCGCGATCCCGTCGGGGTGGGTCGTCGCCACCCTCACCGGATCGGCGGTCGTGTGCCGGACCTACGACGAACTCGTGCGAGCCGTCGCGGAACGTTCCGGGCTCACGCCGGAAGACGTCCGGTTCCGCGGATTGGCGGCGCACGCCCACTGACACCGACGCCTCGAACCCGGCGCGGCGGCCGAGATCATCCGGCCGCCGCGCCGTTCCACATCGTCGGCCCTCCACCGTCCGCGGGCGCCTCGAGCGTCCGGCGCCCATACGTGTACCGGCTCGTCCGGATCCAGCCAGTAGTGATTCTCCGTCCGTCGCGGCGTGCGATGTTGGACCCCGGTGCCGATGGCATTGCCGGCGCCCTGGACCACGCGGGCGGCCACGAGCCCAGGTAGGCGCAGCGAACTCGCCCGGAAGGAACTGCAGACAGTCGGTTTCGGAGACCGGACGAGCGATCGAACTCGGCTGACCGAGCCTACGGACCGCTGTCGACGAACGCTTCGTCGTCGAGCCGTTGGACAGCACGACCGTCCGTCAACTCGATTCGCGACTCGGCATTCATCCAGTAGAAGCGCAGCATCGCATACAGCGCCGTGCCGCCCGGCGTGTACCAAGGCGCGTCGCCCAGCGCGTAGGGTCTCGACGTTTCCGTCGTTTCGATGAACACCACATCGCGCTTCGGCCATGATCCGATCCTTTCGGCGTCGATGCGCGTGATGTCGTCCCACCGAAACGACATTCGCGACGAAGTTCGATTGATCTCCAGGGCAGTTACGCCGAATGTGATCCTCGGCGGCCCATGTTTGTGGCGCGCGTACTCGCCATAGATTGCGGCGATGACGATGACGCCGACCGCCAGTGGAAAGAAAGTCCGCTGACCGGGTGTCAGCGACAGGTCGAGTTTCCCAGTCGGGACGAGCGCCACGAATACGACGCCGCCTGCCGCCCCCAGAGCGAGCGCGACACGGGATAGACGATCGAAGACACGGTCGTATCGCAACGTAATACGACCGACGGACGTGTCGGTATCCGGTGTCACCTGTTCGAAGACACGCGTACGCAGCCCTCCGGCCAGAAATGCGCACACCGCAAGCGCAAAGGTCACTGCAACAAACACCGTCGGCGCATCCTGCGACCGAAACGCCGTCACCACCAAAGCGACCACCGCCGGTGCCATCAGCGCGACGAACAAAACACCGGTGACACGGCCACCTCGCCACTCAGCAGGTCTGGGAATGTTTGTCATGACGTCCTTTATCGAAAATACGAGATACGGGTGCGCGCACAAGCGGTTCGCTTGGCTGGGTCACGACGTTGGTGACGGACACACCGCTTCGCCTACCTTTGTTCCGACCAAACCGAATATCCAGCTGCCGGCCATCGAACCGACCGCCGCACCGCCCACGGCGAGCGGACCTCCCGCGGAGGAAAATCCGCCGCCGGCGACACCGCCTGCGTATCCGCCGGCGACGCCGAATGCCGCGGAAATACCAGCAACGCACTTGTCCTCGGCCACCACCACGTCGTAGATGCCGACGCCGATTGCCAAGGCCGGACCACCGTACTTGGCACCCACGCCGATGTTTTCGACTGCGGCGGCCGAGACACGCGGAATACTGTGACCATCGGCGACGTACTTGTCGACCCCGCTGAGTGCGCCACCGATGGTCGTCTCGATCGGATGGGTGAAGAACGGGCTGTCAGCCGGGATGTCTCCTGTGCGGCCGTCCGGCGTTGTGACCCGACCGCTCTTGTAACCGTCTGCCCACTCCTCCGCATACGCCGTCGTTCCGTCAGCCCACGTGGTCGACAATCGCTTGGTGCCGCTGAGGTCCTCCCACGAGTACGCAGTCGAGATCACCTCTCCGTCGCGGCCGTAATGCTTCACAGTCGTTTCGGAGAGCTTCATCGATGGCATCGACCCCCGATACGGATTCCATTCGGTGATCACCTGACGAGTCCCGTCCTGCATGTAGAGCACCTTGTGCCGACCCTGATCGTCTTCGAACGTCTCGGTTGCTCGTACCGTTATTGCCATGTCCTCGGCACGCACCATCAATTGCTGTTGGATGCCAAAGAGCGTTCCCGGGTTCGGCACCTGATCTGTCGGCGCTGCTAATCCCGGTATCGGCACGAACGTGTTGGCGACCGGATTGGTCCAGCCATGCTTGCCCGCCGCGGACTGGATCGCTTGTGCGACCGAGTCATCAGCGGCATCGACTGCCAGCAGGAGACGGTTGACCTCGCCCTGGTGCCTGTTCGCCTCTTCTGCGAGACCGTCGGCTTCCTCGAGGGTCAGCTCGATGGGATCAATCAGAACCACCCACGCGTCCGTGACCCATAGCCTGCCCGCGTCTACGGCATCAGCCTTGACCAGCAGGTCTGTTCGCGCCTTCCCGAGCGTGTATGCACCCGTGCAAAGCGCCGAACCCACAGATGCGGCGAATGACGCGACGGCGGTGGCCGTGTTGTTGGCGCGTCGGAACGCCGCCGTTCCAGCATCGTGGCTCTCACCAGTCCACGCGCTCAGAGTGGGTAGGTTCTGACACGCGATGTGTACCGACTCCACAGCCGACTCCGCGGACGTCCCCGCGGTGTCGATCGACTCCCCACCACCGACAAGCGCCGCGGGATCCCAACCGGTCAATTGCGACCGTGTCGGCAGCATGTCAGTTTCTCCGGGGCTCGAACTGGAGACTCTCGAACGTCTGCGCAAGTGCCGCGTCTTCGACCTCAAAGGTATTGCCGGCGCCTCGAACCGCGACTCCGATCGCAGTCATACTGCTGGAAACGGACTCCGCCCGCGAGCGCAGCTCCATGGCGACGAGTCGTGCGAACGGAGCACGTCTGGATCTACCCGCATCACACCCCCAATGATGTTCGTAGGTGACCGTAGCAGTCCCCCGCCGCACCACGTCGAAGGCCATCCACAGCCGATCCTGGCCGACGACGCTGCCAACCAAAGCCTGCGTCGCGGAGGGAACCCCAGCGGTCCACTGACGTCGAGCCACACCCACCCTCTTTCGGCATTTCCTCCCCCCTCGACCCCGGTGGGTTCACCGAAAAGGGGTGGGTGTGCGGAAACGCAAGCGGGCCCGCACCTTTCGGTGCGGGCCCGTTTGTCGTTGTGACTCAGGCGGTCTCGGTGATCGGGCGATCGACCCAGCTCATGAGATCGCGCAGCTTCTTGCCGGTGACCTCGATCGGGTGCTCGGCGTTCGCCTTGCGCAGACCCTCGAGTTCCTTGTTGCCACCCTCGACGTTGGCGACGAGGCGCTTGACGAAGGTGCCGTCCTGGATGTCGGTGAGGATGGCGCGCATGCGCTCCTTGGTGTCGGCATCGATGACCCGCGGGCCCGACACGTAGCCACCGAACTCAGCGGTGTCGGACACCGAGTAGTTCATCCGTGCGATGCCACCCTCGTACATGAGGTCGACGATCAGCTTGAGCTCGTGCAGCACCTCGAAGTAGGCCATCTCGGGGGCGTAACCCGCCTCCACCATGACCTCGAAGCCGGTCTTGACCAGTTCCTCGGTACCGCCGCACAGCACGGCCTGCTCACCGAAGAGGTCGGTCTCGGTCTCTTCCTTGAAGGTGGTCTTGATGATGCCGGCACGGCCACCGCCGATGGCGCTGGCGTAGCTGAGCGCGAGCGCCTGGCCCTCGCCCTTCGGGTCCTGGTGGACGGCGATGAGCGCGGGAACGCCCTTGCCGTCGACGAACTGACGGCGCACGAGGTGGCCGGGGCCCTTCGGGGCGACCATCGCGACGGTCACGTTCTCCGGCGCCTTGATCAGACCGAAGTGGATGTTGAGACCGTGGCCGAAGAACAGCGCGTTGCCGTCCTGCAGGTTCGGCTCGATGTCCTCGGTGAAGATCGAGGCCTGCGAGGTGTCGGGTGCCAGCACCATGATGACGTCGGCCCATGCGGCGGCCTCGGACGCGGTCAGCACCTTGAGGCCCTGCTCCTCGGCCTTCGCCTTCGACTTCGAGCCCTCGCGCAGACCGATCACGACGTCGACGCCGGAATCGCGCAGCGACAGCGAATGCGCATGGCCCTGGCTGCCGTAGCCGATCACCGCGACCTTGCGACCCTGGATGATCGACAGATCTGCGTCGTCGTCGTAGAACAGTTCGATGGCCACTATGTTTCCCTTCGATATGTGGTGACCCCGGCGAACTCTCCGAACGCCCGGGCTTCGTAATTCTCTTGTCGCTGCCGTCCGCGCTCAGTGGCGCACGGCGACAACGGGATTCCCTGTCAGCGGTTGGCCGACATGCTCTTCGGTCCCCGACCGAGGGTCACCGCGCCGGATTGCGCGATCTCCCGGATTCCATACGGATCGAGCATCCGCAGAAGTGCTTCGAGTTTCTCCGACGTACCTGTCGCCTCGATCGTGAGCGACTCGGGCGAGACGTCGATGACCTTGGCGCGGAACAGGTTCACCACCTCGATGACCTCGGTTCGCACGGTGGAGTCCGAGCGGACCTTGACCATCATCAGCTCGCGCGACACCGAGCTCCCCGGGTCCTGCTCGACGATCTTGATCACGTTGATCAGCTTGTTGAGCTGCTTGGTGACCTGCTCGAGCGGGAAGTCCTCGACGGAGACCATGATCGTCATCCGCGAGATGCCCTTGAGCTCGGTGGGGCCGACGGCCAGCGACTCGATGTTGAAGCCACGTCGTGAGAACAGCGCGGAGATGCGCGCCAGGACGCCCGGACGGTCTTCGACCAGGACGCTGAGGGTATGGGTGGTGCTCACTGCTCGTCCTTCTCGGTTGCACGGTCGGCCGGTGCGTTCTCGACCGTCTGATGGCCGTCCATCGTCTGGTGGATCTCCACCGGACCCGACGCCGACTCGTCGTCGTCGAACAGCGGCCGGATGTCGCGGGCGGCCATGATCTCGTCGTTGCCGGTGCCCGCGGCGACCATCGGCCACACCTGGGCGTCCTTGCCGACGATGAAGTCGATGACCACCGGGCGGTCGTTGATCTCCCGCGCCTTCGCGATCACCTCGTCGACGTCTTCTTCGCGTTCGACGCGGAAGGCCACACAGCCCAGCGCCTCGGAGAGCTTGACGAAGTCCGGGATCATCCGCGAGTGGGTCGACAGGTCGGTGTTCGAGTACCGCTCCTCGTAGAACAGCGTCTGCCACTGACGAACCATGCCCAGGTTGCCGTTGTTGATCAGCGCCACCTTGATCGGGATGCCCTCGATCGCGCAGGTGGCGAGTTCCTGGTTGGTCATCTGGAAACAACCGTCACCGTCGATCGCCCACACCTCGGCGTCGGGATCGGCGGCCTTGGCGCCCATGGCGGCGGGCACCGCGTAGCCCATGGTGCCGAGACCACCGGAGTTGAGCCAGGTGCGCGGCTTCTCGTAGGAGATGAACTGCGCGGCCCACATCTGGTGCTGGCCGACGCCCGCGCAGTACACCGCGTCCGGGCCGGCAGCCTTGCCGAGGGCCTGGATGACGAACTCCGGAGACATCGAACCGTCGGTCTGCCGGTCGTAGCTCAGAGGATAGGTCCGGCGCAGGTTGTCCAGGTAGGACCACCACTGCGAGATGTCGGGAGTCGAGCCGCTGGTCGCGCGCTCGTCGCGCAGGGCTTCGGTGAGCTCGGCGATGACCGCCTTGCAGTCACCGACGATCGGCACGTCGACCGGTCGGTTCTTGCCGATCTCGGCAGGATCGATGTCGGCGTGGATGACCTTCGCGTTCGGTGCGAACGACGACAGCTGCCCGGTGACCCGGTCGTCGAAGCGCGCACCGAGGGTGATCAGCAGGTCGCTGCGCTGCAGACCCGCGACCGCCGCCACCGTGCCGTGCATACCCGGCATACCCAGGTGCAGCTGGTGGCTGTCCGGGAACACGCCGCGCGCCATCAGGGTCGTGACCACGGGGATGCCGGTGAGTTCGGCCAGTTCCAGCAGTTCCGCAGCCGCGTTCGCCTTGATGACGCCGCCGCCGACATAGAGCACCGGGGACTTCGCGGCGTTGATGAGGCGGGCCGCCTCGCGAACCTGCTTGCCGTGCGGCTTGGTGACCGGCCGGTAGCCGGGCAGGTCGATCTGCGGCGGCCACGAGAAGGTGGTCTGCGCCTGCAGGATGTCCTTCGGGATGTCGACGAGAACCGCGCCCGGACGGCCACTCTCGGCGATGTGGAACGCCTCCGCGATCGTCTTCGGGATGTCGATGGCCCGGCTGACCAGGAAGTTGTGCTTGGTGACGGGCATCGTGATGCCCGAGATGTCGGCTTCCTGGAATGCATCGGTGCCGATGAGCGCCCGCCCGACCTGACCGGTGATCGCGACGACGGGCACGGAATCCATCTGTGCATCGGCCAGCGGTGTCACCAGGTTGGTGGCACCGGGACCCGACGTCGCCATCATGACGCCGGCGCGACCGGCGACCTGGGCGTATCCGGTCGCGGCGTGGCCGGCACCCTGCTCGTGACGGACGAGAACGTGACGGACCTTCTGAGAATCCAGGAGCGGATCGTAGACCGGCAGGACCGCGCCGCCGGGAATGCCGAAGACGACCTCGACACCGAGTTCCTCGAGGGAACGAACCACGGACTGGGCGCCGCTGACACGCTCGGGCGCAACAGTGTGCTGGGTTACCGCACGGAGGTTGCCCGCCGCCGGAGACTGCTGCCGCAATCCTGCGTTACGCGTCGGCTCATTTCGGCCCGCGTCGGTGCGTGCTGTTGGTGCGCTCACTGCACGATCCTCATCTTGGTTGTGGAATCCGATATCCGTGATGGAAGTACCTGGCATGAAAAAACCCCCGACAGCTTCCGCTGTTCGAGGGTGGCGCGTCGATGCCGGTTGGGGGTCTGCGAGGTGACCGGTCAGGCGAAGACGCGCCAGCCGATTACTACGAGGATCCCGTTCTGCATCACGCGTTCACGGTAGGACTGTGTTCGGTTCAGAGTCAAACTCCGGACCAATGCGTCCCACTATCTGGGAAATCACTGGTCGAACCGGGCGCGATCGCACCGCGCTTCTCATATGGCGCGACGAACCCGTCGGTAGGGAGGCACGGGGCCGGTTGGCACAATGGACGGGTGCCGACTGATTCCACCGACCCCGTAGACCCGAAGACCAGCACGACCTCTGCCGCCGACGACGTGACATTCGACTACCCGGTGACGTTCCGCATCAACCGGATCGCGTACTTCACGGTCCCGATGGTCGCCCTGGTGGTCGTGCTGCTGGTCGGCGCCTCCCCGTGGTTCGCCATCGCCCTGGTCATCCCCGTCGTGCTGTGGTTGTGGATCCACCGACTGCGGACCGTCGTCACCGAGGACGGCCTGCGCGCCGTCCGGATGTTCTCCACCACCGAGATCGCCTGGTCGGAAGTCGCGGGACTGCAGTTCCCGAAGTGGAGCTCGGTCCGCGCGGTGCTGACCGACGGCAGTCGGGTCCGATTGCCCGCCATCGGTTTCCGCGATCTCCCGGCGTTGTCGATCGTCAGCGGCGGCCGCATCCCGGACCCCTTCGAGGCGGCCCGTTCCGCCGAGTGATCGTCTGCCCGTGATTCCTGGCACGGATCAGGCTCCCCTCGGTCTCATCAACGCCCCGCAGGCGGCGATAGAGTGCGGCCGTGGAGAACACCCGAACACTCGACGCCGGTGAACTCGACGAACTGATCTCGGCAGGTGGCCTCGCAGAGGTCGGGACGACGCTGTCCACGTTGCCTGCGGGCGACATCGCCGCCCTGCTCGACCGCCTCCCCCACAAGTCCCGCGGGGTCGCGTTCCGGTTGCTGGCCAAGGACCTCGCGGTGGAGGTGTTCGACGATCTGTCGGCCGGCTCGCAGCGCCGCCTCATCGACGACCTCGGCACCGCGGAGGTGGCCGCCGCGTTCGACCACCTCGACCCCGACGACCGCGCCGAGCTGCTCGACGAGTTGCCCGCGGGAGTCGCGAAGTCGCTGATCCAGCAACTCACCCCGGCCGAGCGCGACATGACGGCGGTGGTCCTCGGCTACCCGCGAGGTTCGGTGGGGCGTCGGATGAGTCCCGAGTTCGTCCACGCGCGCGAGGACGAACCGGCCGGCGACGCACTGGCCCGCGTGCGCGAACGCGGACACGCCGCGGAGACGATCTACACCGTGCCCGTCCTCGACGGCGCGCGCTCGCTGTGCGGTGTGGTCAGCCTGCGCGACCTCCTCCTCGCCGACCCGGCGGACACCGTCCGCGACCTGATGAACAAGCCGATGTTCGCCCATGCCGAGGACGACGCCGAGACCACCGCGCAGCGGTGTGTGGACCGCGGGATCCTCGCGATGCCCGTCGTCGACAACGACAGCCGACTGGTCGGCGTCCTGACGATCGACGATGCCGTCGAGGTCGTCGAGCAGGCCCGCGACACCGACGAGGCCCGCGCCGGCGCGCGCGAACCGCTCCGCGAGCCCTATCTGCTGTCCTCCATCGTGTCGATCACGCGCGCCCGGATCGTGTGGCTGTTCGTCCTCGCGGTGTCGGCGATTCTCACCGTCAACGTGCTGGAGATCTTCGAGGGCACCCTCGAGCAGCGGGTCGCACTGGCACTGTTCATCCCGCTGCTCACCGGGATCGGCGGCAACACCGGTTCGCAGGCGGCGACGACCGTGACCCGCGCGCTCGCCACCGACGAGGTCGCCCCGCGCGACGTCGCCCGCGTCGCCGCCAAGGAGGTCCGGGTCGGGCTGACCATGGGGGCTCTGCTCGGCCTCGCCGGGTTCACCGTCGCCGCACTCGTCTACGGCCTCGACATCGGCGTGGTCATCGGGTTGACGATCCTGTCGGTGTGCACGCTGGCCGCGACCGTGGGCGGCGTGATGCCGTTGATCGCGAAGTCCATCCGTGTCGACCCCGCGGTGTTCTCCACACCGTTCATCTCGACGTTCTGCGACGCCACCGGCCTCCTCGTCTACTTCTCGATCGCCAAGGCGGTGCTGGGGATCTGACCCCGCACCGGCGAGGGCGCCCCCGAGACGCCGAATCGTTTTGTTACCCCTCGTCACAGCGGAGTAGCCTGGCTTCTCGGCGCTCCCCCACGCCCACCCTCAGCGAGGCGGCGCCCGTCAACACAGCCGCGCCCGGCCACAGCCCGTGGGAAACAACCCCGGGGTCGCGGTGTTGAGCCGAAGAGTCCGGCGCCGGTCAGTCACTGCACGGCCGATCGCGCCGGGCCCGCCCGAGCCACACGATCGATTCGAGGAACCCATGCCTGCTCTGAGGTCACGCACCACCACCGTCGGCCGCGAAGCCGCCGGCGCCCGCTCCCTGTGGCGCGCCACCGGGATGACCGACGACGATTTCGGCAAGCCGATCGTGGCGATCGCCAACTCCTACACCCAGTTCGTGCCGGGACACGTGCATCTGAAGAACGTCGGCGACATCGTGGCCGAGGCGGTGCGAGCCGCCGGAGGCGTGCCGCGCGAGTTCCACACCATCGCCGTCGACGACGGCATCGCGATGGGTCACGGCGGCATGCTCTACTCGCTGCCGAGTCGCGAGATCATCGCCGACTCCGTCGAATACATGGTCAACGCCCACACCGCGGACGCACTGGTGTGTATCTCGAACTGCGACAAGATCACTCCGGGCATGCTCAATGCCGCGATGCGCCTGAACATCCCGACGGTGTTCGTCTCCGGCGGACCGATGGAGGCCGGAAAGGCCGTCGTCGTCGGCGATGTCGCACACCCGTCGTCGGATCTGATCACCACCATCTCCGCGTCGGCCAACAGCGAGGTCGACGATGCGGGTCTGAGTGAGGTCGAGGCGGCTGCGTGCCCCACCTGCGGTTCGTGTTCGGGCATGTTCACCGCCAACTCGATGAACTGCCTCACCGAAGCTCTCGGGCTCGCCCTGCCCGGCAACGGTTCGACGCTGGCCACCCACGAAGCGCGCCGCGCCCTGTTCACCAGGGCCGGCGAGGTCGTCGTCGACGCGGCGACCCGCTGGTACCGCGACGACGACGCGTCGGTGCTCCCGCGGAACATCGCCACGCCGACCGCATTCCGCAACGCGATGGCCCTCGACGTCGCGATGGGCGGCTCGACCAACACCGTGCTGCACATCCTCGCCGCGGCGCAGGAGGGTGAGGTCGCCGACTTCGACCTCTCGGTCATCGACGAGATCAGCCGCAATGTGCCGTGCCTGTCGAAGGTCTCCCCCAACTCCGACTATCACATGGAGGACGTCCACCGGGCGGGCGGAATCCCGGCCATCCTCGGCGAACTGCGCCGCGCCGGTCTGCTCGACGACACCACGTCGACCGTCCACACCGCCACCATGGCCCAGGCCCTCGACGACTGGGACATCCGCGGCGGCAAGGCCATCGACGAGGCCGTCGAACTGTTCCACGCCGCACCCGGCGGTGTTCGCACCACCACCCCGTTCTCGACCGCGAACCGGTGGAGTTCGCTCGACACCGACGCCGCGGGCGGCTGCATCCGCGACCTGGAGCACGCGTACACCGTCGAGGGCGGTCTGTGCGTGCTCCGCGGAAACCTCGCCCCGGACGGGGCGGTCCTGAAGACCGCGGGCATCGACGAGGATCTGTGGCACTTCGAGGGCCCGGCCCGCGTCGTCGAGAGCCAGGAGGACGCCGTCCAGGTCATCCTGTCCAAGACCATTCAGGCCGGCGAGGTCCTCGTGGTCCGGTACGAGGGTCCCGCAGGCGGGCCCGGCATGCAGGAAATGCTTCACCCGACCGCCTTCATGAAGGGCACCGGGATGGGCAAGAAGTGCGCCCTCATCACCGACGGCCGGTTCTCCGGTGGATCGTCGGGTCTGTCGGTCGGTCACATGTCTCCCGAAGCCGCGTCGGGTGGTGCCATCGGACTCGTCGAGGACGGCGACCCGATCCTGATCGATGTGAAGACCCGTCGTCTCGAGGTCCTCGTCGACGACGACGTGCTCGCCGAGCGCCGCGCCAAGATGGAGGCCTCCAAGCGTCCCTGGCAGCCGAAGGACCGTGAGCGCACGGTCACGACTGCGCTGCGCGCCTACGCCAAGCTGGCGACGTCGGCGGACCGCGGCGCGGTGCGTCAGGTCGACTGACCGCCACTCGAAACCCAGAGTGCGGGGTACGTATCGGATTCCGATACGTACCCCGCACTCTTGTGTGTCAGACGAGTGGGTTGCTGCCGTTCGCGAGAACCCAGACCGCTACGGCGGCGGCCGCGCCGACGATGAGCCACAAGAACGACCCGACAAACGGCCGTCGCGCCCAACCGCGGGGGTAGTCGAGCGAGTACAGCCCCGGGCCGGTGAGGATGACGACCGCCGCGGCCACCGCCAGGAACAGTTCGAACTCGACTCCGCCGGCTGCGGCGAAGAACGTGAACCCGCCTGCCATCGACATCTTGAAGGCCGCCGCGACGAGCATCGTGCCGAGGATCGCCGACGCCCCGATCGGCGTCAACAGGCCCAGGATCACCATCAGACCGCCGATCGTCTCCGACAGGGCGCCGACGATCGCGAGGACCTGCGCGTAGTCGGCGCTGAACCCGGCGTCGACGAGCATGGACTCGAATCCGCTGAGGCGCGGACCGTTCCACAGTCCGAACAGCTTCTGCAGCCCGTGCGCGCCGACGAGGCCGCCGAGCGCGATGCGCAGTACCAGCAGACCCAGATCGATCGTGCCGCGGCGCGACTTCGCGAGCGCGTCCTCGAGATCGTCGTCGGCCGGACTGTCACGACGGACGACGGTGTCGTCGTCGGTTCGTCGCCGGCCGAACCGGCGGCGGCCCCGCGGCTCGTCGTCGAGCACCTCGGTGTCCGTCGACTCGCCGCGGGCCCGGGCGCGGGACACGACATCGTCGTCGTCCTCGAGGAAGTCGTAGCGCGCGGTACCGACCGGCGGCAGCGCCGGCTCCGGCGTGGTGACCGCGTCGTCGGTGGGGCCGTCGATGGGCTGCGCGCGGGTGGGACCGGGATGCTTCGCGAACTGGACGGTCTCGAAATCGTCGTCCGCCGGCCCTGCCGCCCCGGCCGCCGGTGGGGCGGGGGGCGCGGTCTGCGCGGCGGGTCGGGGTGGCTCGGCGATGGGCCGCGACGTCGTCGGAGTACCCGCGGCGGCGGGACGCGTCTCCACGTCGCCGGGATCGAGGTCGTCGAGGTCGTCCACCCGGGAGTAGGGGGCCGGCGACCGCCGGGCGTGCCGGTTGTAGAAGTCGTCACGGTCGGTCACCGCGGGCGGTGTCGGCGGGCCGGGCTCGGGCCGCGCGGCCGCCGGTCCGGGTCCGACACCGGGCACTCCACTCCCGGTACCCGGGACCGGGATCTGTCCGGTCGGTTCGTCGTAGGGACTCGTCGCCGGTGTGTCGCGCTCGCTGGTGCCCGACGTGTCGCGTTCGCTCACACGCCCGACTCTAGAGGCTCGCACTCCGCCGTCACCGCACCCCGGCGGGGTGAGTCGGGGCACCACGCTCGGGCACCACGGCCCGGGGCACCACTACTGTGGATGCCATGTGGAAGGGGCGCCCGACGGGCACGCGCGGTGATGCCGGCCGGACGAGTTCACCCGCCTCGGCGGATCGACGGATACGGGTTCGGTGGCGCACCCTGCTGACGGTGCTGACCGTGGTGGTCGTCCTGGTCGGCGGCTGTGCGGATTTCACCGCACAGGACAACCAGCGCGAGGCGGGCGCGTTCAGCCCCAACAACCGGCCGAGCGGTCAGCCCGAGCCGACTCCGCCGCCGGAGACCCCCCGCGAGACCCAGCCGCCACCGACCGGTCCGTGCGTCGACCCCGACCCCGCGGTCATCGCCACCTGCCTCGCATCGACGGGCGGTGTGATGCCCGGTGACGAGCAGGGCGAGGTCACCGTCGTCGCCGAACGCACGACCGGGAAGATCATCACCACCAAGCGCTACGGTCCGGCCCGCACCCTGGGCGAGACGCCCGTCGATGCATCCGGGGACGGCGGTCTGATCGATTTCGCCTTCTCCCCCACCTACTCCCAGGACCGGCTGATCTACGCCTACATCACGACCCCGGCGGACAACCGCATCGTCCGTCTGGCGCCGGGTGACGTGCCCAAACCGATCCTGACCGGTATCCCCAAGGGAGCCACCGGGAACATGGGCGCGATGTACTTCCGGTCACCGACCGAACTCGTGGTCGCCACCGGCAACGCCGGGAATCCCGCGGCCGCCGACGATCCGTCCTCACTCGCCGGCAAGGTGCTGCTGGTCACGTCGTTCACCTCGGGGGCGAGCCCGCGGCCGGCGATCCTCGCCTCCGGGTTCGGGTCCACGGTGTCGCTGTGCCCCAACGCTTCCACCGGAACCGTCTACGTCGCCGACCAGACAGCCACCGAAGACCGCGTGCAGGTGCTCGAGGAAGGCGGACCCAAGGTGTTGTGGACATGGCCCGACCGGCCGCAGATCGCCGGCTGCGGTGTCGCGGCCGGCAGCATCTTCGTCTCGACGACGCGCACCCAGCGCATCGAGGCCATCAACGAGCCCACCCGCGAGGAGCCGACGATCACCGCGCCGGCCGTCGTGCTGGAACGCCGCTACGGCGCGCTCGGCCGGATGGCCGCGCTACCCAACGGATTGCTACAGGTGGCGACCGTCAACAAGGAGGTGGGTTCGGCGAAGCCCACCGACGACCGCGTGTTCCGCTTCCTGCCCGCCGGCGGTGGCAACGACCGGACGTGATGCCCGGTCAGGAACAGGCCGCGATGACCAGTTCCTTCACGCGCGCCGGGTCTGCCTGTCCGCGAGTGGCTTTCATGACGTCGCCGACGATCTTGCCGGCGGCCTGGACTTTTCCGCCGCGGATCTTCTCGGCGATGTCGGGGTTCGCGGCGAGTGCGTCGTCGACGGCCTTCTGGAGAGCCGAGTCGTCGCGCACCACTTCGAGACCGCGATCGGCGACGATCTGCGCGGGCTCACCCTCGCCGTCGAGGACGGCGGTCGCGACCTGTTGCGCGAGTTTGGTGGTGAGCTTGCCCTCGTCGACCAGCCCGATGATCTCGGCGACCTGGGCGGGTGTGATGGTCAGGTCGGCGAGTTCGACCCCGCGTGAGTTCGCCTGCTGCGCAAGGAAGGACACCCACCAGCCGCGCGCCGCCTCGGGTGCCGCCCCGGCGTCGACGGTGGCGATGATCAGATCGACCGCGCCGACGTTGACGAGGTCACGCATCACCTCGTCGGAGACTCCCCACTCCCCCTGGATGCGGGCCCGCCGCAGCCACGGCAATTCCGGCAGGGTTGCCCGGAGTTCCTCGATCCACGCCGAATCCGGCTGCACCGGCGGAAGATCGGGCTCCGGGAAGTAGCGGTAGTCCTCGGCGGTCTCCTTGCGGCGGCCGGCCGAGGTGGTGCCGTCGGTCTCGTGGAAGTGCCGCGTCTCCTGGACGATCTCGCCCCCGGCCTGGAGGATGGCCGCCTGGCGGCGCATCTCGTAGCGGACGGCCACCTCGACGCTCTTGAGCGAGTTGACGTTCTTGGTCTCGGTGCGCGTGCCGAACTCGGTGGCGTCCTTCGTCTTCAGCGACAGGTTGACGTCGCACCGCATCGACCCCTGGTCCATGCGCACATCGGAGACGTCGAGCGACTTGAGCAGGTCACGCAGTGCCGACACGTAGGCCCTGGCGACCTCGGGCGCACGTTCCCCGGCACCTTCGATGGGCCGCGTCACGATCTCGACGAGCGGCACGCCGGCGCGGTTGTAGTCGAGCAGCGAATGACTCGCACCGTGGATCCGGCCGGTGGCGCCGCCGATGTGGAGCGACTTGCCGGTGTCCTCCTCCATGTGCGCACGCTCGATCTCGACGCGCCAGGTGGTGCCATCGGTGAGCAGGACATCGAGGTAACCGTCGTAGGACGTGGGCTCGTCGTACTGCGAGATCTGGTAGTTCTTCGGCTGATCCGGGTAGAAGTAGTTCTTCCGCGCGAAGACACTCGACGGCCGGATGGAGCAGTTCAGTGCCAGGCCGATGCGGATCGCGGACTCGATCGCCTTGGCGTTGGCGACCGGGAGCGAGCCGGGCAGTCCGATGCACACCGGGCACACCTGGGTGTTGGGGTCGGCACCGAACTCGGTGGGGCACCCGCAGAACATCTTGGTCGCGGTGCCCAGCTCGACGTGCACCTCGAGGCCCATCACCGGATCGAATGCGGCGAGCACCTCGTCGTAGTCCAACAGGTCAGTCATGGCAGTCAGTTTATGCGGCGATATCCCAGGGGCACGTTCAGGGTGATCACCGATGCCGAGAACGTGCACCCGCTCGTAGCGTCGAAGACACCGGCGAACGACGTCGGGATACATGCCCACCCAGGAGGACGACATGACCACCCCACAACCCGCCTACAGCGGCCCGCGCCTGATGCGTTCGCGCACGAACTCGTGGCTGGGCGGTGTGTGCGGCGGCATCGCCGAACGCTGGGGCTGGGACCCGACACTCATCCGCGTTCTGTTCATCCTGTCGATGCTGCTGCCCGGGCCCCAGGTGCTGATCTACCTGGCTCTCTGGATCATCATCCCGCGCGAGCCCGCCGCGACGATCACCCCCGCCGCCTGAGGCGCTCACGGGCTCAGCCGAAGATGACCCGGATCTCCTTGTACTGGTCCAGCGGCACGGTCTTGAGCTCGCCGAGCGCCTCGTCGAAGGTGATGCGCGCGATCTCGGTGCCGTGCAGGGCGACCATCTGCCCCCAGCCCTTCTCGGCGACGAGGTCGGCGGTCGCCATGCCCATGCGTGTCGCCAGCACCCGGTCATAGGCCGACGGCACCCCGCCGCGTTGGATGTGACCGAGGATGGTGGCCCGGGTCTCGATGCCGGTCCGCTCCTCGATGAGCGGCGCGAGCACCTCGGCCACGCCGCCGAGCCGGGGTCGGTTGAAGCCGTCGAGACCCTTGGTCGAGTGGGCCTCCTTCATCTCCGGGAGTGTGAACCCCTCGGCGACGACGACCATCGGCGACCGGCCACGCGACTTGACGCTGGTGACCCAGGCACAGATCTGGTCGAGGCTCTCGGGGTTCTCCGGGATGAGGATCACGTGCGCGCCGCCCGCGATCCCCGAGTGCAGGGCGATCCAGCCGGCGTGGCGGCCCATCACCTCGAGCACCATGCACCGCTTGTGCGAGTTGCCGGTGGTGCGGAGCCGGTCGATGGCCTCGGTCGCGATCTCCACCGCGGTGTTGAAGCCGAAGGTGTAATCGGTCGCCGCGATGTCGTTGTCGATGGTCTTGGGAACCCCGACGATGTTGATGCCGTCGTCGAACAGTCTCTTCGACGCCGCGGCGGTGCCCTCGCCGCCGATCGCGATCACGCCGTCGATCTCGAGGTTCTTCAGCACCTTCTTGATGTTCTCGGGTCCGCCGTCGGGCTCGGAGTAGGGACCGAACCGGCTCGTGCCCAGGATGGTGCCGCCCTGGTTGGACAGGCCGCGGACCGTCGACCGATTCAGTTCGACGATGTCGCCGTAGACGAGTCCGGCCCAGCCGTCCCGGAAGCCGACGAACTCGTGGCCGTAGACGGTCTCACCTTTGAGCACTGCGCCGCGGATCACCGCGTTCAGTCCGGGGCAGTCTCCCCCGGACGTCAGAATGCCGAACCTCTTGGCCATCTGGTGAGACCACCCTCCCTGTCGTCATCGGTCGAACCTGCCCGAACATCCCCAATCTAGTGCCCCGGCGAGCCGGGCGCTGGCCGCGAAATCACTTGATGCCGTTCTCGTAGGCGAACACGACAGCCTGGGCTCGATCCCGGAGCCGGAGTTTGTTCAGCAGGCTGCTCACGTGCGTCTTGACCGTCTGCTCGGTGACGAACAGGTCGGCACCGATCTCGGCGTTGGACTTGCCGTCGGCCACCAGATCCAGCACCTCGCGTTCTCGGGGGGTCAGGGTGTCGAGTTTGTCGTCCCGCGACGGCCGGCGGCGGTTGGCGGTGACCTCGGTGATGAGTCGCCGGGTGATCGACGGTGCCAGCAAGGCCTCGCCTGCGGCCACGACGCGTACCGCGCGCACCAGCTCGTCGGCGGGTGCGTCCTTGAGCAGGAAGCCCGAGGCGCCGATTCGCAGGGCCTCGTAGACGTAGTCGTCGATGTCGAAGGTCGTGAGCATCAGCACACGAGTGGGCGGCTCGGCGGATGACGCGAGGATCTGTTCGGCCGCCCACAGCCCGTCCTTGCGCGGCATGCGCACATCCATCAGGACGACATCGGGGCGCACCCGGCGACACACCTCGACGGCTTCGACCCCGTCGGCGGCGTCGCCGAGGACCGAGAGATCGGGTTGCGCGGCGAGCAGAGCCGAAAAGCCCTGACGCACCATGGCCTGGTCATCTGCGATGACTACGGTGATCGGCACGCCGTCACGCTACCGTCGTCGCGGCTGCGGCTCACCGGTACCCGAGGAGGTCACGATCGGCTCGGGCACGACGACCTCACGTCGCGGCGCCGCCGGGATTCGAGCGCGGACGGCGAAGCCCCCGGTCGGTGTGGGCGCGGCGACCAGCGAACCACCCACCGCCTGAGCGCGATCGATCATCCCGGGGATGCCCACGCCGCTCCCCCCGATCTGCAACGGATCGGCGGTCGCGACCGTGTTGACCACGGCGACGTCGACGAGGTCGCCGTCACCGCGCGTCACCTCGACGTCCACGCGCCCACCGGGGGCGTGCCGGGTGGCATTGGCCAGCGACTCCTGCACGATCCGATAGATCACCAGCGCAGCCGATTCGCCGACGTCACCGGCGTCGACGTCCAGCTCCAGCACGACCTCGGCGCCGGCGCGGCGTGTCTCGGCGACCAGCGAATCGAGTTCGGCCAGGCCGGGATTGGGCGCCGCCGAAGCCGCCGCATCCTCGACGCGGAGGACCCCGAGCAACTGCCGGACCTCATCGAGGGACGTCCGGGCCGCATCGGCGATCGCGTCGAATTCCGCTGCAGCCGAAGGACTCACATCCGGCAGGCGATATCTCGCGGTCTGTGACATCACCACCACCATCGACATCCGGTGAGCGACCACGTCGTGCAGGTCGCGGGCGATGCGCGCCCGCTCCTGGAGCACGGCCGCCTCGGCTTCGGCGGCCTCGGTCTGCTCGGTGCGAACCGCCAGCTGTCGGCGCGAGGCCATCAGGCCCCGCAACAACGCGACCACCACCGCGAGCACGGATATCCCGAAGACCCACCCGACCCGCGCCGTCGGCTGCACGGCGAAGGCGATGACGATCGAGGTCGAGACCCAGACCACCGGAATCCACCGCAGCGGGCACTTGAGGAAGGCCATGAAGGTGAGGACCAGCAGCTCGATGAGGTGGGTCACCTGAATGGTCAGCTCCCACGTGTCCCGTACCGGGACGATGATCCCGATGAGCTGGGCGGAGACCACCGAGATCGCCCACCCCAGCAGCGGGGCCGACCACGCCAGGGCGATCGGCAGAGCCGCGAAGGCCGCGACCACGGGGAGCACGAACACCGGCATGGAGTGCGTGATGGGCAGGGTCGGCCAGGCGACCGAGTACATGACGAGCGCCACGAACAGGAAGAACCAGTTGAGGCGCGAGGAGAAGTAGTGCCGCACCGCGGGGTCCTGGGCAACCGGTGCGGTCGACGCCCATTCCAGTGAGGACGCCCCCACCGCGCGGAGCTTCTTGCGGTATCCGAACATGCCCTCACCCTAGGCCCGCCGACCACTCGCCGACCTCATACTTTCGAGGGAGACGACCCGATACCGGCGTACGGGTCCGGCGTCGTCGAACCGACCTGGGGACGACCGGGGACGGCTCCGGGGAGCGATGTGCCGGTGGGATTCCGACTCATAGCGTCGATGACCATGACCGGATCAGCACACATCCGAAACACCAGGCCGGACAACGGCTTCCCCGACCCGAAGAGTTTCGCCGCACGCCGGCGACGGTCGCGGTGGTGGGCCGCGACCCTCACCCTCGCCGTTCTCCTGACCGGCCAATGGATCTCGACCGCGCACGCCGTCGCCGGCCCTCTCCTCGCGCCGACGAGCACGACGGTCGCGGCACCTCCGAACGATGCCGACAATCCCTACGCGGCCGTGGTCGTCGCCCTGGTGGGACCGCGCCCGGCGACCGCGACGGCGTCCCTCCCGGCGTCCTTCGTCGCGGCGCAGGGGTACGTTCCCCAGGTCGTCGACGGATACCCGGTCGATCCGGACGGGGACTGCTCGTCGCCAGTCCCGTTGCCGCAACACTTCACGTCCCTGTGCCGCACCCATGACTTCGGTTATGACCTGTTGCGGGCGGCACAGCATGACGGCGCCCCGCTCGGAGCGTGGGCCCGGATCGCCCTCGACCGCATGCTGATCGACCGGATGTACGCGTCCTGCCGGACGCCTGCGTGCACGACAGCCGCGCACGGCGCCCGGATCGGGCTGGCGTGGAACACGTGGCGTCAGTACGGCGGTCCCCCCACCCGGGGCGAGACGCTGCCGGCACTGGTGTACACGAGCTTCGAGCGTGCCCTGGTCGACCCGGACGAGTACGAGGCGAGACAGCGATGACGTCGCACCGATACCCGCGGCGGTTGCGCGACAGCACATTCGGGTCGTGGCCGCACCCGGCCGTCAGTGTCGCGGTGATGCTCGGCTACCTCGCCGCGCTCTACCCGGGCACCCTGCCACGCGATCCGACGACCACCGCGGTCCTGACCACTGTGTTCAGCGCGCTGGGGGCGTGCACCGGGATGGTCCTCGCACGGCGCAGCAAGCGCAGGCCGGATGACCAGGCGCGGCGCATCGTGTTCGGCTCTTGCCTGGTGATCCTCGGATGCGCGGTCGGCATGGCGGTCTGGTGGCAGAACCTCATCCGGTCCGCGGTCGACGTCGCACCCGCGGGTGTGGGGTGGTTCGCCGCGGCGACACTGCCGGCCGCCGTGGTCGTGGTGGCGATCGTGGCTGTCCCGCGGACCGCCGCGGTGGTCGCCGCCGGAGGCCTCGCACTCACGGCCGGACTGCTGGCACCCGCCGATGCCGGCGCCGACGAACAGCGGTTGCCGGTCTCGTCGTCCGCGCAGCAGGACCCGGAAACGCTACTGCGGGGCGAGCTGCGGATCGGTGAGTTCGACGCGGCCGCAGCCGATCTCACGCACAGGTGGACCGCGTCGGGAGGACTCTCGGCGCGTGCGGTCGTGGTTGCGGTGCCGACCGGGTCGGGCTGGGTCGATTCCGCGGCCGTCGACGGATTCGACAGTCGTTTCGCCGGCGACGTCCGGATCCTCGCCCTCCCCTACGACCGGGTTCCGTCGTGGCAGGCCTTCGTGTCCGACCGGTCCGGATCCGCGGAGTCGGCGATCGCCATGGTGTCGGCGCTGGCGACCGTGCTCGACGGTGTCCCCGCGCACGAACGTCCGCGAGTGATTCTCTACGGGCAGAGCCTCGGAGCCGTGGGTGCCGACGCCGCGCGGGTGTGGCTGGAGAACGAGCACCCGTCGTTGATGGCCGAGACCGTGCTGGTCGCCCCGCCGGCGGGAACCGTCACCCCGATCTCCCGCACCCCGCGAACGGTTCTCGCCAATTCCAGCGATCCCGTGGTGCGCTGGTCGCTCACCGAACTGTGGCGTCCGCACCGAGCGACCGACGACACCCATGTCCGTGGTCCGCGGGTGCCCGACGCGCCGTGGTTGCCCGTGATCAGCTTCGTACAGACCAGCGTCGACCTGCTCGGCGCGCTCGACGGGGCGGCCGGCGTCGGTCATCGGTATGGATCGGAGCAGGCCGGACCGCCACACCCGTTGCGGAACTGAGGCTCCGCCGCGCCGGCGCGGCTCGAGGGTCCGTCAGACGATCGGGCCGCGAGCCGCTTCGTAGGAGGCGCCGACGCGGTACAGCCGGTCGTCGGCGAGGGCGGGGGCCATGATCTGCAACCCGACCGGCATCCCGTCGTCGACCGACAGCCCCGACGGCACCGACATCGACCCGATGCCGGCAAGATTCACCGGCAGCGTGCACAGGTCGAACAGGTACATCGCGAGCGGATCGTCGACCTTCTCCCCGATCGGGAACGCGGTGGTCGGGGTGGTCGGCGAGATCAGCACGTCGACCTTCTCGAAGGCGGTGGCGAAGTCGCGCGAGATCAGGGTGCGGACCTTCTGCGCCTGCCCGTAGTAGGCGTCGTAGTAGCCCGACGACAACGCATAGGTGCCGATCATGATGCGGCGCTTGACCTCCGGCCCGAAGCCCTGTTCGCGGGACAGCGCCATGACCTCGTCGGCCGAATGCGAGCCGTCGTCGCCGACGCGCAATCCGTAGCGCATCGCGTCGAAGCGCGCCAGGTTCGACGACACCTCCGACGGGAGGATCAGGTAGTAGGCGCCGAGCGCGTAGGTGAAGTGCGGGCAGCTGACCTCGACCACCTCGGCGCCGCGCTCCTCGAGGAGCTTGACCGCCTGGTGGAACGAGTCGAGCACGCCCGACTGGTAGCCCTCGCCCTGCAGTTCGGTGACCACACCGATCCGGACGCCCGTCAGATCCCGCTCGGCGCCCTCGCGGGCAGCCGAGACCACGTCGGGCACCGGCACGTCGATCGAGGTGGAGTCACGCGGATCGTGCCCGGCGATGATCTCGTGCAGCATCGCGGTGTCCAGGACGGTGCGGCCACACGGTCCGCCCTGGTCCAGGGACGAGGCGCATGCCACGAGTCCGTACCGCGAGACCGTGCCGTAGGTGGGTTTGACCCCGACGGTCGCGGTGACGGCGGCCGGCTGGCGGATCGAACCACCGGTGTCGGTGCCGATCGCCAGGGGCGCCTCGTACGACGCGAGCGCCGCTGCGCTGCCGCCGCCCGAGCCACCCGGGATCTTGGTGGGGTCCCACGGGTTCCGGGTCAGCTGATACGCCGAGTTCTCGGTCGAGCTGCCCATGGCGAACTCGTCCATGTTGGTCTTGCCCAGGATCGGGATACCCGCGGCACGAAGGCGTTCGGTGACCGTGGCGTCGTATGGCGGCACCCAGCCCTCGAGAATCCTGGAGCCGCACGTCGTGGGGGCGTCGACCGTGGTGAAGACGTCCTTGAGTGCGATGGGCACGCCCGCGAGAGCCGACGGGGTCTCACCGGCGGCGATCGCGTCGTCGGCAGCCTTGGCGGCAACCAGCGCTTCGGCCCCGCTCACGTGCAGGAACGCGCCGAGTTGGTCGTCGATCTCGGCGATCCGATCGAGGTGAGCCTGGGTGACCTCCACCGAGCTGACCTCGCGCGCACCGATCTTGGTGGCGAGTTCGGCGGCGGACAGTCCGGTCAGGTCACCCGCGGGACGCGGCGCTGCGGCGCTGGAATCGGGACTCACTGCTCTTCTCCCAGGATCTGCGGGACGGCGAACCGGTCCTGTTCGACCGCGGGCGCACCGGACAGCGCGGCGTCGGTCGTCAGGCCGGGAACGACGACGTCGGGACGCAGCACGTTCGCGAGCTCGGCCGGGTGGGCCGTGCCGGGCACATCGTCGGCAGCCACCTCCGACACCGACGCGACGTGGGTCAGGATCGAGTCCAGCTGCTCGGCGTAGACATCGAGTTCGTCCTCGCTCAGTGCCAGTCGCGACAGTCGCGCCAGATGCGCGACCTCGTCCCGCGATATGGACTTCGGTTCGCCAGCCACTGCAGCGTCCTTCCTCACATCACTGTTCGTGTCGTCCTCTGTGCCGCCCTCATCGCGTCGTGGACACGGTTCGCGCAACGTCTCCAGACTATGGGAACCCGCGACGCGGACTCACCCCAGCCACCCGTTGGGCCGCGGGCGCTGCGCGCACCACGCGCGCGGGTGCGAGAATGTCGCACGTGTCCTACCTGTTGCGGGTCTATCTCGAAGACCGGCCGGGCAGCCTCGGCGTGCTCGCCGTGCAGCTCGGCTCGGTCGGTGCAGACATCCTGTCCCTCGAGGTCGTCGAGCGCGGCAACGGCTACGCCGTGGACGATCTCGTCGTCGAGGTGGCGCCCGGCGCCCTGCCCGACAGCCTGATCACCGCGGCCGAGAAGGTCAACGGTGTCCGCGTCGACTCGATCCGGCCCTACTCCGGCGTCCTGGACACCCACCGCGAACTCGAGCTGGTCGACCAGGTGGCCACCGCCGGTCGTGACCGGCTGCAGGTCCTCGTGGACAACGCACCTCGGGTGCTACGCGTCTCGTGGGCGATGGTGATCACCCCCGCCAGCGGCGGCGTGCTGCAACTCTTCGGCTCATCTGGAGCCCCGGAGACCCCGTTGACCAGGGCCGACTGGCTTCCTCTGGAGAGAGCCACCGAGCTCGACGCCGAGGGTGACTGGGTTCCGGGTGCTTGGCAGGACATGGACACCCGCCTCGCCGCGGCGCCGCTGGGCTCGGAGTCGAAGGCGATTCTCCTCGGACGTATCGGCGGACCGGACTTCCGGCCGTCCGAGGTCGCGCGGCTCGGTTACCTCGCGGGGATCGTCAGCACCGTGTTGCGCACCGAGAGCTGAGAGCCGGCCACATCGGGCCGTCCCGCGGGCATCATGGACTGATGACGTCCATCACTCTGGTTCAGGGCGACATCACGACGCAGTCGGTCGACGCGATCGTCAACGCCGCCAATTCCACGTTGCTCGGCGGTGGTGGGGTCGACGGCGCGATCCACCGGCGCGGCGGCCCGGCGATTCTCGCCGAGTGTCGGGAGCTCCGCGCGGGTCCCTACCGCCGCGGTCTGCCGGTCGGCGAGGCGGTGGCCACCACCGCGGGCGACATGGATGCGCGCTGGGTCATCCACACCGTCGGTCCGGTTCACTCCTACGACGAGGACCGCTCCGACCTCCTCGTCTCCTGCTACCGCGAATCAGTACGTGTCGCAACCGAACTGGGCGCCACCACGATCGCCTTCCCGGCGATCTCGACCGGCGTGTACGGCTGGCCGATGGACGACGGGGCCCGCAGGGCGGTCGAGACGGTGCGCGCCACGGTGCCGGACACGTCGATCGAAGAGGTCCGGTTCGTCCTGTTCGATCAGCGCGCCTACCGCGCGTTCGAGTCCGCGTTGGGCTGAACGATCACTCCGCTTCGCCGGTCTCCAGCAGCCGCTTGAAGGCGTCCTCGTCGAGCACCGGCACGCCGAGCTGTTCGGCCTTGTCGGCCTTGGTCCCCGGCGAATCCCCCACCACCACGTAGTCGGTCTTCTTCGACACCGAACCCGACGCCTTGCCACCGCGCTGCAGGATCGCCTCCTTGGCCCCGTCACGGGAGAAGTCCACCAGCGAGCCCGTCACCACGATCGTCTTGCCCTCCAGCGTTCGGACGATCGACTCATCCCGTTCGTCCTCCATGGAAACGCCTGCAGCCCGCCACTTCTCGACGATGTCCCGGTGCCAGTCGACGGTGAACCAGTCATGGATGGACTGGGCCAGGGTCATCCCCAGCCCTTCGACCGCGGCGAGTCGCTCGATGTCGGCGGCCTCGATCGCCTCGAGCGAACCGAACTCGGTGGCCAGGGCGCGGGCGGCGGTGGGCCCGACGTGGCGGATGGACAGCCCGACCAGCACGCGCCACAGC
The DNA here is from genome assembly GCF_041103195.1 of Gordonia sp. ABKF26. NCBI lineage: Bacteria > Bacillati > Actinomycetota > Actinomycetes > Mycobacteriales > Gordoniaceae > Gordonia > Gordonia sp. ABKF26. The sequence continues at coordinate 2,373,401 of NZ_JBGCVZ010000003.1, read as the reverse complement.
GCCACGTCCTTGGCCTTGTCGAGGTTCGCCAGCAGGCGCTTGCCGTTGGCCGACAGCGCACCCGCCTTGGTGGTGAACAGGTCGGTGCGGACCAGATCGTCGGCGGTCAGCGAGAACAGGTCGCCCTCGTTGGTGAGGACCCCCGCCGACAGCAGGGCCGACGCAGCCTCGTAGCCGAGCGCCTCGATGTCGAAGGAACCGCGGCCGGCGAGATGAAAGAGCCGCTCGCGCAACTGAGCCGGGCAACTCTCCTGATTCGGGCAGCGAAGGTCGGCGTCGCTCTCCTTCTCCGGCCGCAGCGGTGTGCCGCATGCCGGGCATTTCTCCGGCATCTCGAACTCGACTTCGCTGCCGTCACGGAGGTCGACGACGGGTCCGAGGACCTCGGGAATCACGTCGCCCGCCTTGCGGATGGTCACGGTGTCGCCGATCAGCACGCCCTTGCGCTTGACCTCCGATCCGTTGTGCAAGGTCGCACGGGACACCGTCGAACCGGCGACGAGGACCGGCTCGAGGACCGCGAAGGGGGTGACGCGGCCGGTCCGTCCGACGTTGACCTGGATGTCGGAGAGCTTGGTGGTGGCTTCCTCGGGCGGGTACTTGTAGGCAATGGCCCACCGCGGCGCACGCGATGTGGATCCGAGGCGTCGTTGCACGGTGACGTCGTCGGCTTTGACCACGATGCCGTCGATCTCGTGCTCGACGTCGTGACGGTGTTCGCCCCAGTAGGTGATCTTGTCGATGATCTCGTCGGCACCGGACACCTTGGTGGTGTGCGTCGACACCGGCAGACCCCAGGCGCCGAGCGCCAGGTAGGCATCGTGCAGGGACTCCGGCCGCCACCCCTCGGTATGCCCGATGCCGTGGCAGATCATCCGCAGCCTCCTGCGGGCGGTGATCTGCGGGTTCTTCTGGCGCAGCGAGCCGGCGGCCGAGTTGCGGGGGTTCGCGAAGGGCGCCTTGCCCTCCGCCACGAGGGAGGCGTTCAGCGCCTCGAAGTCCTCCACCCGGAAGAAGACCTCGCCGCGCACCTCGAGGACCTCGGGAATCGGGTACTCCGCGGACTCGGCCAGGCGCATCGGGATGTCGTCGATCGTGCGTGCGTTCAGCGACACGTCCTCACCGGTGCGGCCGTCGCCGCGGGTGACGCCCCGTTCCAGGACCCCGTTCCGGTACACCAGCGCGAGGGCCACCCCGTCGATCTTCAGTTCACAGAGGAAGTTCACCCGGGTGCCGGCGTCGGCGACCACGCGGTCGACCCAGGTGCGCATCTCGTCGTGGTCGAAGACGTTGTCCAGCGACATCATTCGCTCGAGATGGTCCGCCGGGGAGAATGCGGTGGAGAATCCACCACCGACGAGCTTGGTGGGTGAGTCCGCGGTCGCGAGTTCCGGATGCGCTTCCTCGAGTGCCTGCAGACGCCGAAGGAGGAGATCGAACTCGCCGTCGGTGATGACCGGCGCGTCCTTCACGTAGTAGCGGAACTGGTGCTCGCGGATCTCCTCGGCGAGAGCTGTCCACTCCTCGCGAAGGTCTCCCTCCGGCCCCGACTGCTCGGTGACCGGCTGACCCGACTCCGTTGTATCTGCCACGTTCCGAGGGTATCGGAGCAGTCGGACAGACCCAGCTCGTCAACCGATGTCTCGTTCGCGCGGTACTGCTTCCCTCCCGCTGATGAGATCCGATCAGCGGGACGGAGACGGGACCGCGGGAGTTTCCGCGCCGACGATCACAACGGACCGAGCTTGGCCACCGACCGTTTGGGTGCGATCTGGCGGTAGCTGGCGTCGAGGAGTTCGCCGACCTCGTCCCAGTCTGTGTCGTCGTCGAGGATCAGACCCACCCAGCCTGCGGGGCCGAGATAGGCGGGTAGGAAGAACCGCGGATCGTCCAGCAGGGCGGGCCGTTCGGAGTCGTCGGCGAGGACCAGGATCGACTGGTCGTGGCGAACCTTGCTGCCCTTGACTCCACCGCCGTAATTGCCGAACATCTTGCCGCAGCGGAAGGTCGGCCGACCATGCGCGACGACCTCGGTGGCGTCGGGTAGCGCGAGCGCGATCTCGCGGATCCGGCCCAGATACGGGTCCGCGTCGTCGAACATGATCGGGTGCGGCATACCGACGAGGATAGGTCCGGCGCGTCGAACCCGCAGTGTTTTCTACAGCGCCGAGGGATCGCCGGCCAACAGCTGACCGGCTTCGGCGGTGATCGCCAGCGCCGACTTGGCCCAGCTTGCCGAGGCACCGGCGAGACCACAGGTCGGCGTCACGATGACATTGTCCGCCAACACTTTCCGGTTCAGTCCGATGCGGTCGGTCAGCGCGGCTAGTTCGGTGGCCACGCGTTCGGCGGCCAGCGGGCGGTCGGGCGCGGTCGAGGGCACGCGTCCGGCGACGAGCACGCCGCCGCGATCGACGAGGGCGCCGATGCCGTCGAGATCGGTCGCCGACGGCTTGGTGACATCGATCGAATACGCGACGCCGGGGAGGTGCTCGAGCAGGTCCCATCGTGGTCGGCCGCAATCGTGCAGGATCACCGGCGCACCGACGTGGTCGACGAGTTCGGTGAGTGCTCGCGCCACCTCGACCACCGGTACCGCCCGGATGGGGTCGAAGCGCGTCAGCGGCTTCACCGCGCCGTCGATGACCTGGCCGATCATCGGCTCGTCGAGCTGGACCACCACGCGCGCACCGAGCCGGCGTTCCACCTCGGCGACATGCTCACGCACACCCTCGGCCGTCGACTCGACGATGTCGCGGACCGCACCATGGTCCTTGAGGACTCGCTGCCCATTGGCCAGCTCGACCGACGCCGACGTGGTGAACGGACCGGCGACCTGCACCTTGAACGGGCGACCGGTGCCGACGAATCCCGCGGTCTCCCAGAGTTCCTCGACGACATCGAGGTCCTCGGCGAGGAGATCTGCAGCCCGCCGGGCCAACCGGGAATGGCGTTGCGCGAGGCGGTATCCCCACGTCGCGGTGTCCATCGGCAGGTCGACGAGGATGGCTGCCATCCGGCCGATCAGATCCGAGCCGATGCCACGTCCGGGGAGTTCGACGAGGTGCGTGAAGTCGAGCTCACCGTTGACCACCTCGGCGGCGGCACGCGCGTCGGTTCCGGGCATCGAACCCACGCCGGTGCCCACGCCGGTGGGCAGCCCCGATCCGGTCACGGAGACGGTACGACCGTCGGCTGCGACGAGGTGGTGGCGATGCGCCCGCACCCGACGACCTGGTCGCCGCGTCGGGCATCGGGCAGATACAGCACCGCGGCCTGACCGCGGGCGACGCCGGTGAGCGGCTCCTGCAGCGCGATCTCGATTCCGGGCTCGCCGTCGACCATGGTCGCGGTCGCCCGCACGGGCGCGAGTCCGCCGTGGGCCCGGACCTGCACCATGGCGTCGAAGGGTTCGTCGGGGGTGACCCCCGACGTCCAGACCGCGCGGGTGGCGGTGATCCCCCAGACCTGGAGATCGGCGGCCGTCCCGACCGTCACCGTCCCGGAGTCCGGATCGATCTCGGTGACATAGCGCGGCTTCCCGTCGGCGGCCGGTGCCTCGACCCCGAGGCCCTTGCGCTGACCGATGGTGAAGCCGTGGACACCGTCGTGCTCGGCGAGACGCTCACCCGACGACGCGTCGACAATCGCTCCCGGCCGGACGCCGATGCGGGCACCGAGGAACGCGCGGGTGTCACCGCTGGGGATGAAGCAGATGTCATGGGAATCCGGCTTGTCCGCGACGGCCAGACCGCGCCGGGCCGCCTCGGCCCGGATGTCAGTCTTCGGAGTGTCGCCGATCGGGAACATCGCCCGCGACAACTGGTCACGCGTCAGGACGGCGAGCACATAGGACTGGTCCTTGTCGGCATCGACCGCGCGCCGCAACTCCCCGTCGACGAGCTGGGCGTAGTGGCCCGTGGCCAGCGCGTCGAAACCCAGGGCGACCGCCTTGTCGGCGAGGGCGGCGAACTTGATCTTCTCGTTGCACGTCAGGCAGGGGTTCGGCGTGCGTCCGGCCGCGTAGGCCTCGACGAATTCGTCGATGACGTCGTCTTTGAACCGATCGGCGAAATCCCAGACATAAAACGGGATTCCGAGGACGTCGGCCGCCCGGCGGGCGTCGGACGCATCCTCCCGCGAGCAGCAACCGCGCGAGCCCGTGCGCAACGCACCCGGCGCCGTGGACAGTGCCAGGTGAACTCCGACCACCTCGTGGCCGGCCTCGACCGCTCGTGCCGCGGCGACCGCCGAGTCGACGCCGCCACTCATCGCCGCCAGTACTCGCATCAGGAGATCCTTCCGCCGGGGACGGACACCAGACCCGCGGCCCGCGCCCGGTCGACGACCTCGTCGATGACCGCGGCGACCGCATCGATGTCGGCGTCGGTGGTGGTGTGGCCGAGGGAGAAACGCAACGACGATCGGGCATCGGCCATGTCGAGCCCCATCGCCAGCAGCACATGGCTGGCCTGAGCGACGCCGGCGGTACAGGCCGATCCGGTCGAGCACTCGACACCCTTGGCGTCGAGGAGCATCAGCAGCGAGTCACCCTCGCACCCGGCGAACGACACGTGCACGTTGCCGGGAAGACGACCGGCGCCATCGGCACCGTTGAGCACCGCCCCGTCGACGCCGAGCAGTACGTCGGTCAACCGGGTCCGCAGCGCTCGGACGTGCGCGGTGGTCGCATCCAGGTTCTCGACGCACCACGAGAGAGCGGCAGCCATGCCGGACACGCCGGCGACGTCCTGGGTTCCCGACCGCACGTCACGTTCGTGCCCGCCACCGTGCAGCAGCGGAACGCATCCGACGTCGCGACCGAGGAGCAGGGCACCGACGCCCTGCGGGCCGCCGAACTTGTGGGCGGTCAGGCTGAGTGCGGACAGGCCGCTCGCGGCGAAATCGACCGGCAGGTGGCCGACCGCCTGGATCGCGTCGGAGTGCACCGGGACCCCGAACTCGGACCCCAGCGCGGCGATCTCGGTGATCGGCTGGATCGTGCCGACCTCGTTGTTGGCCCACATGATCGAGATGAGGGCGGTCTCGTCGGCGTGCGCCTCGAGCTCGGCGCGCAGGTCGGCCGGCGAGACCACACCGTCGGCGTCGACGGGCAGCAGCACGAGTTCGGCGTCGCCCTCGTCGGCGAGCCATTGCGCGGGGTCGAGAACCGCGTGGTGTTCGACGGCGGAGGTGATGATCCGGCGACGGCGCGGGTCGGCGTTCCGGCGGGACCAGAAGATCCCCTTGATCGCCAGATTGTCGGACTCGGTCCCGCCCCCGGTGAACACGACCTCGGAGGGCCGGGCGCCGACGGCCGCGGCAATGGCCTCGCGCGCCTCCTCCAGCCGGCGTCGCGCGGTGCGGCCGGACCCGTGCAATGACGAGGCGTTACCCGGCTGGGCGAAGACGGCGGTCATCGCCTCGACGGCTTCGGGCAGCATCTGCGTCGAAGCGGCGTGGTCGAGGTAGACAGGCGCCTTCACGGGCGGTCGGCTTGGCACGGGCATCGCTAGCAAGGATAAACGCGCGTCGGTCGCCGACAAATTCCACGATCGGGTCGCCGATCGGCGACCCGACCCCTCACCGACCCGACTCCTGCCGCTTGTCAGCGAGCGCGGGCGCCGAAATCGCGCGTATCGACGGATCGACCCGTCGTCCTCAGACCCGCTCGAGGTAGAAGTACAGGTGACGACCGTCGATGACGCCGCCCTTGCCGTTCATGATCCCCATCACCGTGGTGTCGTCGACGCGCTTGAAGTGATCGATGACCGGCTGGCCGTCGTAGACCATCGACGCGGTGATCTCGCCGCGGAACTCGATCGCCCACAGGCTCGCCTCGCCCTTGCCCAACTTCGTGTTGGAGTAGAGGTCGCCGTTCTCGTCACGGCACACCAGCGGCTGTACGTCGCTGCGCGAGGTGAAGGTCTTGCCGAACCAGTTTGCCTTGGCGAGCATGCCGTTGATGGCGTGCCCGGTCGTGAACTCCCCGCCCTTCCAGGCGCCGAGCATCTCCTCGGGTCGCAGCGTCGACAGTCCGGCCCAGACGGTGTCGAGATCGGCGTCGTCAACCCGGCCGTCGACATCTCGGAGTTCGAAGAACCTGGTGCGCGCGGCTTCTCGGGTTTGGGTGGACGTCATCGTCGCCTCCTGGAGGTACGCGGTTGATCGTCCGCAGAGCTACGGACGGCTACCCGAGAAACCTATATGAGAGAACGGATGATGTCACTTTCGGTGACCGCGCGCGGACCTGCCACGACGCGCTCGCACCGACCTGCCAGTTCGCGGCGATCCCGGCCCGGCTCCTCGGGCGGGTGGATGACCATCGTGACGGCGAGGCCGCGTGCCCGCAGAACCCGCCGCAGGGTGTCGGCCGGGGTGTCCGCGCCGATGAAGCTCGGTGCCGTCGCCGTCGTTCCGTCGGTGCCAACGAAGCGGAGTTTCACCGGCACCACCGGCACGTTCGCATCGATCGCGGCCTGGAAGAAGGCGGGGCGGAACGCGCCGCCGGACCGACCGCAATAGGTGGTGCCCTCGGGGAACACGATCACCGACGAATCGCGGTGCAGCCGCCCGGCGACCTCGCCGACCGTCCCCGGCAGCCCGCGAAGCGTGCCGCGGTCGACGGCGATGACGCCGAACCTGCGCGCGAGAGACGACACCACCGGCATCCCGACGACATCGGATTTGGCGACCACGTGCGCGGGGCTGACCAGTGCGAGAGCGAGGACATCGAGGAACGAGATGTGGTTGGCGACCACCAGACCCGGACGCGCCGGATCGGATCGTCGGTCCTCGACGTCCACGGAGATGCCCAGAGCGGCGAGCAACGCACTCGACGCAGGGGCGCGGAGGGCGCGCGGCGGTCGTCGCCGCAGGCGCGCCACCGACCCGGCCGCCAGGACGGCCCAGAGGATCCACACCACGACCGCGGCGAGACGGCACAGGCGCCACGCGACGATCGTCGCGTCGGAGATCGCGTCGATCCGCCGCGCCGCCGTCACGCCGATGCAGCCTTCGCCGCAGGTGCTGATCGGGAACCACGGGTGGGCGAGCCCACCGGTCGAGCGGACCGTGGAGCACTGGGCGTGACCGCGACGCGGACCAGCCGTGCGCGGAGCGACCGGATCGACCAGCAGCGCGGTCATCGCGCCGCGCCCCCGGGCGCCGGCACCGCGTCCGTACCGGGCGATCCGAGCCGTCTGGCACTCGATCGCAGCCGGTCGAGGTAGCGCTTGTTCGCACCCTCTCGGTCGAGCAGGGTCAGGAAGTCCGCGACGTCGAAGACGTCGTCGACAGCCGGCTCGCCACAGATCCGGGCACCGAGTCGGAGATACCCGCGCATCAGCGGCGGCATCGCGACCGTGTCCGCGGGCACGATGTCGTCGAGCAGGCGTCCGCCGATGCGGGCCGCCGCTAGCGGGTGTGCCCGCCGCCGGAGGTCCTGGTGGTCGTCGCGCAGTCGATCTCGGAGGGCGCGCAACGACGATCCCGGGTGCCACTCCCCCGGACTGTGCAGCGGCACCGACACGCACCCCATCAGGTAACGCAGACCGGCGTCGTCCATGTACTGGAGCAGCGCCGCCCACATGAGCGCGGTCACCGAGCCGTCGCGGTACGCGGAGTGAACACAGGCTCGGCCCAATTCGACCGTGGCGGAGACGATGTCGTTCATCTCGCGGAGATCGAACTCGGTGGCCGAGTACCAGCCGCCGGCGGCGATGGCCCGGGCCGGCGCGAGGAGACGTGCGCAGCCGACGACACCGTCCTCGTCGTGGCGGACGATGAGGTGTTCGCAGAAGGCGTCGAACCGGTCGGCATCGCGTCCGGTGACCGCGTCACCGATGCGGTTGGAGAAGCCGGGCTCGTCGGCGAAAACGCGGTACCGCAACTCCTGCGCGGCGACGATGTCGGCGGGATCGTCGGACACGATGACGCGGATGGGTCCCGTGGTGAGCAGGGTCGTCGGTACGGCCCGCGTGAACCGTGCGCGCGAGACGTGGCTGGTGCGGACTGGCGACTGCATGGCGTTCATGACTCGAATGAAAGCCAGACCGGGCGTCGGCGGGACCACCGCAGTGTGTCGTGTCGGTGCGGGTTCGATGAACTCGGGCCGCCATCGGGTGAACATGCTTCGCGACGGTCACCTGCGGGTGAACGACCCGCGAACGCACGGTGACCCCCGACACGGAGTCGAGGGTCACCGGGTTGTGGAGCTGATCAGCGCACGATCACTTGCGCTTCTTGACCTCTTCGGTCAGCTGCGGCGCGACGTTGAACAGGTCGCCGACGATGCCGTAGTCGGCGATCTCGAAGATCGGGGCCTCTTCGTCCTTGTTGACGGCCACGATCGTCTTCGAGGTCTGCATGCCGGCGCGGTGCTGGATGGCGCCCGAGATGCCCAGTGCGACGTACAGCTGCGGCGACACGGTCTTGCCGGTCTGACCGACCTGGAACTGACCCGGGTAGTAACCGGAGTCGACGGCCGCACGCGAGGCGCCGACCGCGGCACCGAGCACATCGGCGAGTTCCTCGACGACCGAGAACTTCTCGGCACTGCCGACACCGCGGCCACCCGAGACGACGATGGACGCCTCGGTCAGCTCGGGGCGGTCGCCGCCGACATTCGGCTCGACCTTGGTGATCTTGACCGCGCCCTCGCCCTGAGCGGGGACCTCGACGTCGACGCGCTCGCCGGCACCGGCCTGCGGAGCGGCCTCGACGCCACCGGGGCGGATCGAGAAGACCGGCACGTCGCCCTTGGCCTGGGCGTCGACGGTGAAGGCGCCACCGAAGATCGAGTGGATGCCCACGCCGCCTTCCTTGACGTCGACGATGTCGGCGAGGACGCCGGAGCCGAGGCGCACGGCCAAGCGTCCCGCGATCTCCTTGCCGTCGGCGGTCGCCGGGACGAGGATGCCGGCCGGCGAAGCGGTCTCGGCGATCGAGGCGAGGACGTCGACCTGCGGGGTGATGAGGTAGCTGCCCGCGTCGTCGGACTCGGCGACGTAGATCTTCTCGGCGCCGGCCTCCTTGAGGCCGTCGAGGATTCCGTCGGCCGAGCCGGGCTTGCCGACGACGACTGCCGACGGGGTGCCGAGCGCGCGGGCGGCGGTGATGAGCTCGCTGGTGACCTTCTTCAGGGCGCCTTCGGCGTCCTGTTCCACGAGAACGAGTACTTCTGACATGGTGGTTATCTCCTGAATGTCTGGGGGTTCGCCGGTGGTCTGCGTCGAGAAGGTCAGATGATCTTCTGGCCGACCAGGTACTCGGCGACCTTGGTGCCGCCGTCGCCTTCGTCGGTGACGCGCTCGCCCGCGGTCTTCGGCGGCTTCGGGGTGTTCGCCGTCACGACCGAGCCGGCATTCTCCAGGCCCACATCGCTCGCCTCGACGTCGATCTCGGCGAGGGTGAGAACGGTGACTTCCTTCTTCTTCGCGGCCATGATGCCCTTGAAGGACGGGAAGCGCGGCTCGTTGATCTTCTCGTTGACGCTGACGATGGCCGGCAGGCTCGCCTCGACATGGAAGATGCCGTCGTCGGTCTCGCGCTCACCCTTGAGGGTCTCGCCCTCCAGGGTCAGCTTGCGCAGGTGCGTGAGGTGCGGCAGCTCGAGGTACTCGGCGATCATGGCCGGGATGGCGCCGACGCGGCCGTCGGTGGCCTCGTTGCCGGCGATGACCAGCTCGACACCCTCGACCGTGCCGAGTGCCCGCGCGAGGACGTATGCGGTCTGCACCGCGTCCGAGCCGTGCATGAGGTCGTCCTTGATGTGGATCGCCTTGTCCGCACCCATCGACAGTGCCTTGCGGATGGCGTCGGTCGCGCGCTCGGGGCCCGCCGTCAGGATGGTGACCTCACCGCCGTCGGCCTCCTTGATCTTCAGCGCTTCCTCGACGGCGCGCTCGTTGATCTCGTCCAGGACGGCGTCAGCGGCCTCGCGGTCCAGGGTGTAGTCGTCATCGGACAACTTGCGCTCGGACCACGTGTCGGGAACCTGCTTGATCAGTACGACAATGTTTGTCATGGGTCTACGTCGACCTCCTGCATCGGGTTCGGCAACTTACCGGCGGGTAAGGCCATGGGTCTTCACCACTTTAGCCTCTCCTATGGTTCCACTAAACATCGACTACCTCACACAATGGACATGACCGGTCGCTCGCTCGGTACGACGGCCCCGGCAACCGGAGGGCATGCCCTACTCTCTCTCAGATGACTGACGCAGACCTCGGATCGTCGCGCGGGACGGCAACCACTGGTCTCGAGGCGCTCGACACCGACCAGCAGCTCGCGCTCACCGGCGAGCGCACGGTCCCGGGAATTCCCGCCGAGAACTACTGGTTCCGGCGCCACGAGATCGCCTATCGCCACATCGCCGGCCGATGTGCCGGGCGGGACGTCCTCGAAGCCGGGTCCGGCGAGGGTTACGGCGCCGCGATGATCGCCGCCGCCGGGGCGTCGTCGGTGGTCTGCGTCGACTACGACACCGCCGCCGTCGAGCACACCCGCCGCCGGTATCCCGAGCTCGTCGTGCACGAGGGCAACCTCGTCGACCTCCCGCTCGTCGACGCCTCGGTCGACGTCGTGGTCAACTTCCAGGTGATCGAACACCTCTGGGACCAGTCGCGCTTCGTCGCCGAATGCCACCGCGTGCTGCGCCCCGGCGGCGTGTTGCTGATGTCGACGCCCAACCGCATCACCTTCTCCCCTGGTCGCGACACACCGCTCAACCCGTTCCACACCCGGGAGCTGGATGCGGCGGAACTCACCGAGCTCCTCATCGACGGAGGCTTCGTGGTCGACGCGATGCTCGGCGTCGTGCACGGACCGCGCCTGCGGACGCTCGACGCCAAGTGGGGCGGTTCACTCATCGACGCCCAGATCGAGCGCGCACTCGCCGGTGAACCCTGGCCCGACGAACTCGCCGCGGATGTCGCCGGCGTGGTCGCCGCGGACTTCGAGGTCGTCGACTCGGGCGAGCATGACATCGACGCCTCCCTCGACCTGTTCGCGGTCGCGTTGCGGGGCTGAGTGTGACCACCGGAACCGCTTCCGTTCCGGGCCAGTTCACACTGGTCCTGCATTCGCATCTGCCGTGGTTGGCCAATCACGGACGCTGGCCGGTCGGCGAGGAATGGCTGTACCAGTCGTGGGCGGCGTCGTATCTGCCGTTGGTCGACGCGCTCGAGCGTCTCGCCGCCGACGGGTTCACCGATCAGCTCTCGTTGGGCATCACGCCGGTCCTGGCCGCACAGCTCGACGACCCGCATTGCGCGTCGTCGATGTACGAGTGGCTCGCCGACTGGCAACTGCGCGCCACGCAGGCCGCGATGTCTCGCGACCCCGACCGCGCGGCCGCGGGACGGCGTGAGTACCTCGACGCCCAACGCGCTCTCGACACCTTCGCCAACCGGTGGCGCCACGGCGCGTCGCCACTGATCCGCGGGCTGGCCACCAGCGGGGTCGCCGAGATCCTGGGTGGTCCCCTCGCCCATCCCTTCGCGCCGCTGCTCGACCCGCGACTGCGCCACTTCTCACTGACCGAGGGCCTCGCGGACGCCCACGCGCGCTGGGGTTTCGATCCAGTCGGCATCTGGGCCCCGGAATGTGCCTTCGCGCCGGGGATGGAGACCGAGTACGACCGTGCGGGTGTGCGCCACTTCATGGTCGACGGCCCCGCCTTGCACGGGGACACCGCGCTCGGCCGCCCGGTCGGCGACAGCGCCGTCGTCGCCTATGGACGTGATCTGACGGTGAGTTATCGCGTCTGGTCGCCGAAGTCGGGCTATCCGGGCCACGCCGCGTACCGCGACTTCCACACGTATGACCACGACACCGGGCTCAAGCGATTCCGGGTCACCGGCCGGACCGTCTCCGGCGAGGACAAGAAGCCGTATGACCCCGCTCGGGTCGACGCGGTTCTCGACCGGCACGTCGAGGACTTCGTCGCGCACGTCCGCGCCCGCCTCATCGACGAGTCCGATCGGATCGGCCGTCCCGCGCTGGTCGTCGCGGCGTTCGACACCGAATTGTTCGGGCACTGGTGGCACGAGGGCCCGATCTGGCTCGAGCGAGTGCTCCGCCGCCTGCCCGAGGTCGGGGTCACCGTCGGAACACTCGCGGGCGCAACGCAAGCCGGATTCGTCGGTGCGCCCTTCGACCTCCCCCGCTCGTCGTGGGGCTCGGGCAAGGACTGGCGGGTGTGGAACGGTCCGGCCGTGCAGCACCTGGTCGACCTGAACGCGGAGGTGACCGAGACGGCCCTCGACGCGGTGGCCAAGTTGCGGCACCGAGGCGGCGGGCGGAATCGCGTGGCCGATCAGATCCTGCGCGAGACGCTCCTGACCGTGTCGTCGGACTGGCCGTTCATGGTGTCGAAGGACACCGCCGCGCAGTACGCTGTGGCGCGAGCTCACACGCATGCACACGCCACCCGCGAGATCAGCGACGCGGCGATGCGAGGCCGCGACGACGCTGCCGAGACGCTCGCCGCCAACTGGTCGCGCGCCGACAATCTCTTCCCCGCACTGGATGCGCGTCGGCTGGAGACGACGCTGACTGCCGACCGGGACAGGGCTGCGCGGACGAGTGCCGACGGGATGAGCGCCGGGGAAGTCGTCACCGAGGGGGAAATCGGATGAGGGTGTTGTTCGTGTCGTGGGAGTACCCGCCCGTGGTGGTCGGCGGACTCGGTCGGCACGTCCATCACCTGGCGACCGAGATGGCCGCCGCGGGTCACGACGTGGTGGTCCTGACCCGGCGCCCGTCGGGAACCGACGCGGTGAGTCACCCGACGACGGACACCGTCGTCGAAGGCGTGCGCGTCGTGGCCGTCGCCGAGGATCCACCGGAGTTCGAGTTCGGCCAGGACATGATGGCGTGGACCCTCGCCATGGGGCATGCGTTCGTGCGGGCGGGGTTGCGGGTTCTGCACGGCGCCGGGAGCGGAGCGAGCGGGCCGAATCTGCACGGCGCCGGGAGCGGAGCGAGCGGGCCGAATCTGCACGGCGCCGGGAGCGGAGCGAGCGGGCCGAATCTGCACGGCGCCGGGAGCGGAGCGAGCGGGCCGAATGGACACGGCGCCGGGAGCGAGCCGGGGGCGCGGTGGGTGCCCGACGTGGTGCACGCGCATGATTGGCTGGTCGCCCATCCGGCCATTGCGCTGGCCGAATTCTTTGACGTGCCTCTGGTTTCCACGATCCACGCGACCGAGGCCGGGCGGCACAGCGGCTGGGTGAGCGGCCGGACGAACCGGCAGGTGCATTCGGTGGAGTGGTGGCTGGTGTCGGAGTCCGACGCCCTCATCACGTGTTCGGCGTCGATGCGCGACGAGGTGCATCGACTGTTCGGGTACGACGCCGCCGACATCACGGTGATCCACAACGGCATCGACATCCGCACGTGGCCGTTCGCGGAGCGTTCGCGGACGGGCGGTCCGGCGGAGTTGCTGTTCGCGGGGCGGCTCGAATACGAGAAGGGCGTGCAGGATCTGCTGGCCGCGCTCCCGCGGATCCGGCGTAGCCATCCGGGGACGACGCTGACCGTCGCCGGTGACGGCACCCAGCGTGACTGGCTGATGGAGCAGGCGCGCAAGCATCGGGTCAGCAAGGCGGTGACCTTCGTCGGTCCGGTCGACCACGGCGAGCTGGTCACGCTGATGCACCGCTGCGACGCGATCGTCCTGCCCAGCCGCTACGAACCGTTCGGGATCGTGGCGCTGGAGGCGGCGGCGACCGGCGCGCCGTTGATCGTGTCGACCGCGGGTGGCCTGGGCGAGGCGGTCCGCGAGCCCGACACCGGCCTGACCTTCGAACCGGCGGATGTCGCGGGGCTCGCGGCGGCGGTCCGCGCGACGCTGTCCGACCCGGGGGCGGCGGCGCAACGCGCGCTGCGGGCCCGTGCGCGGCTCACCGCGGAGTTCTCGTGGGCCGAGGTCGCGGAACGAACCGCGAGCGTGCACCTCGCGGCGAAGCGTCGGGTCCGGCACGCAATCGGACGACCTGACATCCCGGAACGCCCTCTGCCGGAACGGGACCCGGGGCAGGCGTAGGCCTTCCAGTCAGCTCAGTACAACTAGTCGCGCTCGGCCGCGGCCTTCTTGCGTTCGATGTCGGCGAGGGCGCGTTCGAGTTCGGCGCGTTCCGCGGCAGACGACGCCCAGTCGTCCATCCGGTTCTTGACCACCCGGGCGGGTGCGCCGACCGCGATGGCGTAGTCGGGGATGACGCCCTTGACCACCGCGTGCGAGCCGAGGACGCATCCTCGGCCGACGATCGTGTTGCGCAGGACCGACACCTTGGCCGCCACCCACGTGTCCGGGCCGATCCGGACCGGGCCCTTGACGATGCCCTGGTCTTTGATGGGCAGCGTGATGTCGTCCATCTTGTGATCGAAGTCGCAGATGTAGCACCAGTCGGCGATGAGGGTGGAGCCGCCGATCTCGAGGTCGAGGTAGGAGTTCACCACGTTGTTGCAGCCGAAGACGGTCTTGTCACCGATGCGGAGGCTGCCCTCGTGACAGCGGATGGAGTTGCCGTCGCCGATGTGCACCCAGCGTCCGATCTCCATGCGGGCCAACTCAGGTGTCGCGTGGATCTCGACGTTGCGCCCGAGGAACACCATGCCCCGCAGCACGATGTGCGGGTTGGCCAGACGAAACCGCGCGAGACGGTAGTAGCGGACGAGGTACCACGGTGTGTACGCGCGATTGCGTCTCACCCAGCGCAGCGAGTCCAGGGTGAGGAAACGCGCCTGGTCGGGGTCGCGGCGTCGGCCCGCGCGCCGGCGGGACCGGTACGAGGCGTTCCACATGGTGGTCATGACGAGAAACCCTAATCGACGCGATTTTCGCGCACGATAGGCTCACTGCTGGCACGCTCGGGTGCCGTTTCGATGGCATGGGTGCCGAGCGAGCCCCACTGTTACCGGCCGGCGCCTTACACAGACGACGACCAGGACACGACGACGAGGAGCAGGATGGCTTTCGCACGACCGCAGGTGTCTCGACGCCGCCGATCTGCGCTGACCCGCCTGCTCGTCGCGCTCATGGCCGTGAGCTCGCTGGTCCTCGCCGGCTGCTCGGACGGCCACATCGACGTCCGCTCCGTCCCGAGCGTCGGCTGGCCCAGCTATGGGGGCGTCCCGGGCAACGCCAACTTCGCGTATGCCGATGTGCCCGAGGATCTGACGCTGAGCTGGACTCGCCCCACCGGCGGCCCGGTCACCGCGCCGGTCACCATCTCCGGCAAGGGGAACGTGGGCGTGACGTCGAACGCGGCCGCCGGATGCAACGTCCTGGTCCTCGACAGCCGGTCCGGGCGCAAGAACTTCTGCAAGGACATGCGAGCCGGCGTCGAGATCAACGCGATGCTCGTCGACCAGTACGACCAGCCCTATCTGGGCGAGGAGTCGACCTTCCTGGCCTTCAACGCCGGCGGGGCGATCCGCTGGCGGGCGGGCGTGATCGGCGTTCCGCTGTCGGCGAAGTTCGCGGCTCCCAACGCCGTCCTCGTCGCCAGTACGCAGGGCCAGATCCTTCTGATCGACACCCAGCGCAACGAACTCCTCGCTCCTGAGGTGACGTTGCGCTCCGACGTCGACCCGGCGCAACCGCTCCGTGGCTTCGGCGACTGCGTGCGCAACGGTCCGCAGTGCGCGATACCCGCACCTCCGGCAGTGGACACCCAGCGAGAACTGTTCTATCTCAACTTCTTCCCGCAGGGCGCGGCGACTTCGCAGATCCGGGCGATGAAGTACGGCCCGGTCGCCGGGAACCGTGAGGTCCGGACCGCCTGGCAGGCCGACGTCCCGAGCGGCGTCGTCGGGACACCGACGCTCTCGGCCGACGGCGCGACCCTCTATGCGTTCTCGCGCGACGGCAAGATCGTCGCCCTGAACACCGACGACGGATCGACCCGGTGGACTCATGACATCGGCGGGCACGGTTTCGCGACGATGACCGTCTCGCCGGACGGCCTGATCATCCCGACCGGTTCACTCGGCGCCCCGCTGACCCTCCTGCGCGACCGCGGCGATCGCGCCGAGCAGGTCTGGCAACGCACCGATCTGGCGACGGTGAGCCTGTCCGCACTGACCCAACAGCAGACCGCGTGGACGGTCGCCCGCGATCCCGGTGAGGACTCACTGTCCCTGGTCGAGGTGTCCACGACCGACGGCGCGACGAAACGCACGCTGCCGCTGCCCGATTCGCGCGGCTTCGCGACCGGGGTCTCGGTGTCCTACTCCGGACAGATCGCCACCGCGACCAACCTCGGCGAGGTGTACTTCTTCGACAGCAAGGCCAACCTCGAGTAATCGCTCAGCGAGTGCGGGATTCGTACCGGAAACCGATACGGATCCCGCATTCTGCGCGACTAGAACCGCACGCCCGGCTCACAGATGAACGCGACACCCTTGCGTCCGATCCGGGTGAGTACCACCGACAGCGGTCGGGAGCCCTTGAGCTTGAGCTTCTTTCGCAGCCGGTCGGGGTCGACGTCGAGTCCGCGGACGAGGATCTCGAGCGGGCCGCACTCCAGGGTGGCGAGCGCCTTCCGGAGCGCCTTCTCGGTCACGCCCGTCTGCTCGATCACCCGGAATCCGCGCGCTCCGTCGGGGACCGAATCTCCGGTGAGATAGGCGATCTGCGGATCGAGCTGCCAGAGCCCGTGCCGGTGGGCGTAGTGCCTGACCAGACCGGCGCGGACGATCGCCCCATCTGGATCGACGATCCACTCCCCGACCTCACCGGCGGGCACGTCGTCGGCCTCACGGTCGGTGATCTCCACCACGGCGACCGTGCCGTCGGCTCTGGTCCGCAGCACGGTGGCCCGACGACCGGGCTCCACACCCGGCCCCGACCACAGACACGCCTCCCGCACCCCGCCGTCGAGGGAGGTGATCTGGACCTCGCCGTCGAAGCCGAAGCGGTTCAGCAGCATCTGATGATCCAGTCCGGGTGCGCATTTCACGACCAGGACACGGCCCGGGTAGGTGGTCAGCAGCTCGAAGAGCGGAGGGGTCAGCTGGTCGAGCCGAAAGATCCGGCCGGCGTCGGAGCGTCGGGCGGGGTCGGCGAGCAGGACATCCGCGGTGGAGGTCGGGGTCAGCGCATCCGCGACCAGTAGCGTCGCGTCGGGTACGTTCGCCCGTGCCATCGCTAGCCGGAGCCGATCGATGTCGCTGCCGATGACACCCTGGATATCGCTGACGCGCACCAGTTCCCGGAGTTCCGCACCGATCGAGCAGGTCAGGTCGTGCACCACCGGCGCGGGGAACCGCTGTGCGATCTCGGCGGCGCGATGCGCGGCGACCACCGATGCGGTCGCCTGCTGCACGGCGTCGTCGGTGAGCAGGAGGGCTTCGGCGTCACGCAGTTTCGGGTGCGCACGCCGCCGGCACCGCACCGTCTCGATGAGCGCGGCATCGTGCGGCGCATACCGGCTACGGGTCTCGGTGATGTCAGCGAGCATCGTCGACGGCGAGAGCTCGAGGCCGGACACCGTCTCGAGCGCCTTCTCACCGTGCCGCGACCGCAGGAACGCGACATCGTCGAGACTGAAGGAGTAGCCCATGGTCCTGAGGGCGAGAACCGCTTACCGCGGCTTCACACCGGTTACCACGACGTTGTAGAAGAACTTCGGCGGCACGATCTTGCGCAGCACGTTCTCGTCGAGCCAGGTGAGGCGCTTCCACCCGCCGAAGGCGAAGCGGGCCCAACCCCAGCCCAGCTTCTCCGGCGGCACCGCGGCTTCGAAGGTGCGGACCGGCCAGCCGAGCATCGCGGCGGCCAGCTCCTCGGTGGCGGTGTCCACCTTGTGCGCACCGGCGGCGCGGGCGATGCCGGCGAGCTCGTCGGGATCGAAGGTGTGGATGTCGACCACGGCTTCGAGCGCGGCCGCGCGGGAGGACTCGTCGAGTTCCTCCTGCGGGCGCCGCCACCCCTGCAGCGGGCCGAGTTTCGTGACATTCGTCGTGGCGAACCACGTCGCCCGACTCATCCAGCGCGCGTAGAAGTCACCGATCGTCGACGGTTCACCCGCGAAGATGAAGCGACCGCCGGGCTTGAGGACCCGCAACACCTCGCGGAGTGCCTGCTCGACGTCCGGGATGTGATGCAGCACAGCGTGGCCGACGACGAGATCGAAGGTGTCGTCGTCGTAGGGGATCTTCTCCGCGTCGGCGACGCGGCCGTCGACATCGAGCCCGAGGTTCTCCGCGTTGCGCAGCGCGACCTTGACCATGCCCGGCGACAGGTCGGTCACCGATCCCTTCGTCGCCACCCCCGACTGCATCAGGTTCAGCAGGAAGAAGCCGGTGCCGCACCCGAGTTCCATCGCGCGCCCGTACGGCAGGGATTCACCGGTGTCGACGGCGTCGAAACGCCCTCGCGCGTAGTCGATGCAGCGTTCGTCGAAGCTGATCGACCACTTCTCGTCGTAGGTCTCCGCCTCCCAGTCGTGGTAGAGCACCTGGGCGAGCTTCGTGTCGGTGAGCGCCGCCTTGACCTGCTCCTCGGTCGCGTGCGGGTTGGGAGCCGGATCGGTGCCCGGAGTGACGTCGGTGGTCATGATCGCTTCCTGTTTGCGTGGTGATGTCGGTGGTGGAGTCGAAGGTGCGCGGTGTCGTCGACGGCTCAGCGGCCGACGAATTCCGCTTTTCCGGGCCCGTTCTCGTGGAAGGACGCCATACCGATGGCGCGGTCCTCCGTCGCGAACAGCGGGGCGAACAACTGCTCCTCGATCTTGAGTCCGGTGTCGAGGTCGACCTCGAGACCCTGGTCGACGGCCTTCTTGATCGCTGCGAGCGCGACCGACGCGGCGCGGTCGAACTGCCCGGCCCAGGCGAGCGCGGCGTTGTACACCTCATCGGGCGCGACGACCTCGTCGACGAGCCCGATGGCCAGTGCCTCCTCGGCGTCGACGAACCGCCCGGTGAACATGAGGTCCTTGGCGCGCGACGGGCCGATGAGGCGTGCCAGCCGCTGGGTTCCGCCGCCTCCCGGGATCAGGCCGAGCAGCACCTCGGGGAGGCCGAGTTTCGCGTTGTCACCGGCGATGCGGCGGTCGGCACCCAACGCGACTTCGAGGCCGCCGCCGAGGGCGTATCCGGTGATGGCAGCGACCGTGGGCTTCGGGATGGCGGCGATCGCGCCGAGATCGCGCTGCAGACGACCAGCGACCCGGCTCATCTCCGCATAGCCGATGTCCCGCATCTCGGTGACGTCGGCGCCGGCCGCGAGGATCTTCGGACCGCCGTAGACGACGACGGCCTTGATGTCCGTACGCACGGTGGCCTCCTCGGCCGCCGCGGCCAGCTCGGCCTGCACCTGCCGGCTCAACGCGTTCATCGGCGGTCGCTGCAGCAGGATGGTGCCGACGCCCGGATGAGCGTCGGAGCACTCGAGGGTCACGAACTCAGGCATGGTCGAAGGCTACCGGTTGGTAAGTCCCGCCGGTGCCGCAGCCCGCAGACGCGACCCGCAGAGTCCGACGTAGACAGACGTCGGAGTCATACAGTGGCGGTCATGGCGAAAACGTCGGGTTCCGCAGGTGAACCCATCGAACTCGAGGTCGGTGGCCGCACCGTCCGACTGTCGAGTCCCGACCGCGTCTACTTTCCCGAACGCGGTGAGACCAAGCGCGACCTCGCCGAGTACTACCTGTCCGTGGGCGACGGGATCGTGCGCGCGTTGCGCGACCGTCCGTGCATGCTGCACCGATTCCCCAAGGGCGTCAGCGGCAACAAGGTCCACCAGAAGCGCGTCCCCGCCGGCGCGCCGGACTGGCTGGAGACCACCGAGATCTACTTCCCGCGGTACGGCCGCACCGCCGACGAACTGTGCGTCACCGAGTTGGCCTCGGTGATCTGGGCGGTGCAGATGTCGACCGTCGAGTTCCACCCCTGGAACTCGCGTCGCGCCGACCCCGAATCCCCCGACGAATGGCGGATCGATCTCGACCCGATGCCCGACTGCACGTTCTCTCGTATTCGACGCGTCGCGCACGTCGTCGAAGAGGTGCTCGACGAACTGGGCATGCGCGGGTACCCCAAGACCTCGGGTGGTCGCGGCCTGCACATCTACGTGCGCATCGCGCCGGAGTGGGGTTTCCCGCAGGTACGACGAGCCGCGCTGGCGTTCGCTCGAGAGGTCGAGCGACGGGCGCCCGACGACGTGACGACGACCTGGTGGCGCAAGGACCGGGACCCGGCCGCGGTCTTCGTCGACTACAACCAGAACACCCGCGACCACACCATGGCGTCGGCCTACTCCGTGCGCGGCAACGAGCGGGCCACCGTGTCGACTCCGATCACCTGGGCCGAGATCGACGACATCGAACCCGACGACTTCACGATCGCCACCGTGCCGGCCCGCTTCGCCGAGCTCGGCGATCTCCACGCCGAGATCGACGACGTGGCGCACCGCCTCGACACGCTCATCGACTGGGCCGATCGTGACGACATCGGCGACGAGGAGGACGCCGAGGTCATCGATATGGATCGGTGATCTCGCGCAACGACCGCAGCGCCGCCTCGAGCACCGCGAACCGTTCGGCGCCGAGGTGCTCGCGCCACTCCTGCTGCTGCTCGTCGACCTCGCGGGCCGCGACCTCACACAGTCGCTCACCGCGTTCACTCAGGGTCACCAGCCGGGCGCGGCGGTCGGTCGGGTCGGGCACCCGGGTCAGGTAGCCCGCGACCTCGAGCTGGTCGACGATGCCGCCCGCGGTCTGTTTGGTGACACCCGCCTGCTCGGCGAGGTCGGTCAGCCGCATCGGCTCCGGCGCCAGCCGCTGCAGCACCCGGGACTGCGCCGGGGTGATGTCGTCGGCGCCTTCCTCGGCGATCCGCGCCAATACCCGACGCTCGACCGCGCGGTGGGCGACGAACATCAGGACGGCGATCGGAGGCTGGTCATCAGTCACCCCGTTGACATTAGTACGGATGCCTGACTAATATCAGTAAGGCAACCTGACCAATCCGTGACGGGAGCGATCATGGACACCGGTCTGATCTGGCAGCACATCGACGAGGAACGGCTCGGACTCGCCGCACTGATCGAGTCCCTCACACCCGGACAACTCGCCACCCCGTCGCTGTGCGACGCCTGGACGGTACGCGACGTCGCGGTTCACCTCACCCACTCCCACACCTCACCGGCCCGAGCGGTGGTCGCCGCCTGCCGCTACGGGTTCCGGTTCAACACGATGATCCGCGAACTCGCCGTGCGCGACCGCACCTCGGCGGCGGACGCCGCCATCACGCTGCGTGCCATGGTCGGCTCGCGCCGTCATCCGATCGGGACCACTCCGATGGCACCGCTCCTCGACTCGCTGCTGCACGGGCAGGACATCACGGTGCCCCTCACCATCGACCGGGCGATGCCACCCGACGCCGCGACCGCATGCGCCGACTACCTGTGGTCGACCGGATTCCCGTTTCACGCCCGACGTCGTCACGGCGGCCGGCGGTTCGTGGCCACCGACAGCGACTTCGCAGTCGGCACAGGCGACGTCGTCGAGGCGCCCATCCGCGACATCGTGATGCTGTTCGGCGGGCGAACCAGCGCCGCCGGAGCGCTGGCGCCCTCGACCTGAGCGGCGACTCTGTCCCCTCCAGGGACCAAACGTGTTGTGGTTCTTTCGGATCGGGGCGCACTCACCGGACGGAACAGCTCGACCTCAGAGCGTGATCTCCGGTGGTTGCTGGTCGCCGAGCGTCCGGAAGTACTCGTCGGAGCCGGGAAAACCGAGACCGGCGAGTCCCGCGCCGGGCGTGACGTCCGGCAGGATCGGTTCGATGACGCGATCGGCACCGAGCAGTTCGTCGATGGTCGAGAACCCGGAGACGTAGTTCAGCTGCGACCACGTCGGCGGCATGAGGAAGTGCTTGCCCGCGGCCCACAAATCGATCGCGACCCGGGCGTTCACCCACCGCGCGACCTCGGCCTCGGTGGTCTCGGCGTCGGCACGCTGGCCGTCGGGCATCGCAGCCAGGAAGAAGCGGGTGTCGTAGCGCCGCTTCTCGTTGACCGGGGTGATCCAGTGCGCCAGCGGGCGCAGCAGGTCGGCACGCAGCGTGAGTCCGCGCGCGGTGAGGAACTGCGCGAACGACAGCGACTTCTCGACGAGGCGTTGCCGATCGTCGGCCAGCCCCTCCGGGTCGGCGAAGGAGCCGTCGGCGTCCGTCGCGAGCAGGACACCGCACTCCTCGAAGGTCTCCCGGACCGCCGCACACACCAGCGCCTGCGCGGTCTCGGCATCACTCGCGAAATGGGTCGCCCACCAGGCCGCGTCGGGACCGGTCCACGCCAGGTCGGCGTCGGCGTCGCGCTTGTCCACGCCACCGCCCGGGAACACCGTCATGCCGCCCGCGAAGGCCATCTGTTTGACGCGGCGCTGGAGGAACACCTCGATACCGTCTGCGGCGTCGCGGACGAGCACGACCGTCGCGGCGTCCCGCAACGGTGCGGACACGACCTCCGGACCCGATTCCGTCGACGTCATCAGTTACCTCCTGCTGCTCGCCGATGGCCGCCCGCGCGACGCCGGCGCCGCGCGAAGTACCGGCCGTCGACCTTGTCCAGAACGATCTGCTGCCGAAAGGCGGCGGTGAGGTTCTCGCTGGTGAGCACCTCGTCGAGCAATCCCTGGGCCACCACGCCGCCCTCGGACAGGATGAGGGCGTGGGTGAAACCCTCGGGGATCTCTTCCACATGGTGGGTGATCAGCACGATGGCCGGGGCGTCGGGGTCGGCGGCGAGCCGCGCGAGACGGTCGACGAGCTCTTCGCGTCCACCCAGGTCGAGCCCGGCGGCCGGCTCGTCGAGCAGGAGGAGTTCGGGATCGGTCATGAGGGCGCGCGAGATCACGACGCGCTTGCGCTCACCTTCCGACAGCGTGCCGAAGCGACGGTCCGCGAGGTGCTCGGCGCCCATCGATTCCAGCGATTCGACGGCCTGCGCACGGTCCATCGCGTCGTAGCTCTCCCGCCAGCGTCCGAGAACCGCGTAGCCCGCCGAGATCACGACATCGCTCACGACCTCTTCCGGCGGCACCCGATCGACCAGGGACGGGCTGGAGACACCGATCCGGGTCGACAGTTCGCGGATCTCCACCCGGCCCAGCTTCTCGTTGAGCACGAAGGCGATACCCGAGGTCGGGTGGATCTCGGCACCGGCCAACCGGATCAGCGTCGTCTTGCCTGCGCCGTTGGGTCCGATGATCACCCAGCGTTCGTCCAGTTCCACCTGCCAGGACAGCGGGCCGACGAGGGTCTCGCCGCCACGGACGACCGCGACGTCACGAAAATCGATCAGGAGGTCGGGATCGGATTCGGTCACTCCCCCATCCTGCACCACGACCGGATGTTCGACGGGGCCGACTCGGCACCACGACGGCACGAACACGACGGCCGGAACGCGACGACGGGAATAGTCCGGGGCGTCGGCCGCATTGAACATCAGCGTGACGCCTTCGAACCTCCCCTTGTCGATCCTGGACCTCGCGCAGATCGGCCGTACCGAGACTGCCGCGCAGAGCCTTTCCGCCAGTGTCGATCTCGCCCAGAACGCGGAGAAGTGGGGCTATCGCCGGATCTGGTACGCCGAGCACCACAACATGTCGGCCATCGCGTCGTCGGCGCCTGCGGTGCTCATCGCCCACATCGCCGCGCACACCTCGACCATCCGTCTCGGTGCGGGCGGCGTGATGCTGCCCAACCACTCGCCCCTCACGATCGCCGAGCAGTTCGGCACGCTCGCCGAGCTCCATCCCGGACGCATCGACCTCGGTCTCGGTCGGGCTCCCGGCAGCGATCAGCAGACCTTCGCCGCGTTGCGTCGTACCCATGCCTCGGCCGAGCGGTTCCCGCATGACGTCCTGGAACTGCAGGCCTTCCTCGGCGACGAGTCGCGCGTCGAAGGCGTGCGTGCGACACCCGGCGCCGGCACCCACGTGCCGCTGTACATCCTCGGCTCATCGCTGTTCGGTGCGCAGCTCGCGGCTGCGCTGGGACTCCCCTATGCCTTCGCCTCCCACTTCGCGCCGCAGGCACTCACCGAGGCTGTTGCGCTGTACCGCCGCGAGTTCCGGCCGTCGGAGGCGCTGGCCGAGCCCTACGTGATCGCCGGTGTCGGTGCGATCGCCGACGACGATGCGGACCGTGCCCGAGAGCAACTACAGATCGCGAAACGGCAGCGGGTGTCCCTGCTCTTCGGACGGGGCCGCACGTTCACCGACGAAGAGGCCGACGCCATCCTGTCGATGCCGCAGGGCCGCCAGATCGACGAGATGACCACGTATTCGGGAGTCGGCACGCCCGCGGAGGTCCGCGACTACCTCAGCTGGTTCGCCGGCCACGCCGACGCCGACGAGCTGATCGTCGCGTCGATGGCCCCCGACCGCGAGGTGTGGCTGGGGACCTTCGGCCATCTCGCCCCACTGAATTCGCCGGTGGCCGTAGGCCGCTGACCCGACGCCGGCAGACGGCCCGTCAGACCAGCCGGAAGTCCTCGAAGTCGAAGCCGGGCACCACGATACAGCTGACGAGCGCCGGCTCGTCACCAGCCGGCCGGGCCCGCTGCCATACACCCGGTGGCACGAGCGCCTGCGGGTGCTGTCCGGACTCGATGTCGGGTCCGACGAGAACCGTGCTCGGATCGCCGGGCTCATCGGCATCGCCACCGAGGTCGAGTTCGACCGGGGCGCCGCGATGGTGGAGCCAGAGCTCACTACTTCGGACCGTGTGCCACGCCGACTCATCGCCCGGCATCAGCACGAAGTAGATCGCGGTCCCGGCAGCACGGTCACCGGTGTACTCCCCCGGCAGCACCCCGCGCGGGATCTCGACCTCGCTGCGCCAGGTCTGCCGGTACCAGCCACCCTCGGGATGCGGCTGCAGGTCCAGTTCACGCACCCAGTCGGGCAGTTCTGCGGCACTCATCCGGGGTCTCCGTCCGTTTCCCCGAGGCTTGTGTCGTCGACGCTCATGCTCCCGTCGTGCCGCACGACTTCGGCGATCACGGTCACCGATCCGGGTGCGATCTCGGTGAACCCGGCGTCGCGGACCGCCACCGCTGTCCCGACGGCGTCCGCCGCAAGCAGGTCGGCCCACCGCTCGGGGGTGGCCTGACGAACCGCGAGCGGGCACCCATCCGATTTCCACCGGATCGCCTCCTCGGTCGTCAGCAACTTCGCCGAAAGCATGGACGCGTGTCCGACCTGCGCCGCCAGTTTGCCGACGGTCATCGCCAGATCCGGACTGGTCCACAACACGACTCCGCGCCCGGGCGGCTCGCCGGACAGCGCGCCCTCGACATCGGTCCCACCGATCTGCAACTTCGCGACACGACGGTCGAGGTCACCCACCCGGCCGGGGACGAACGCACGCGCCGATGCGCCGCCTTCGGTGGCGGTCACGCCCCAGACTTCCTGCGCGGCAGCCCATTGCGCCCCACGCGCCCGTCGGGCGATCTTTCGGATCCGTGCACCGCACCAGTCGTCCATCGCCGATGCCCACGGACCCTCGCCGGCACTCCGTTCGTCGAGGCACAGCAGCGCCACCGCCCGCGCCGCGGCGGTCAGCAGGTCGGTGCGGTCAGGCGGATCGTTCTTCTCGATGCGCAGCACCATCGCCATCGCCAGAACGTCGGCGGGATCGGCCGGGTCGTCGCCGCCGCCGACGTAACCGACCAGTCGGCGATGGTCCGCGGCGATCGCATCGACGTCGGCGAGCGGCGCGTCCGGGGTCTCGAAGTCCATGGCGCGGGGGCGAACTCAGCCCAGGGGCACCCGGCGATAGACACCGTCGGCGGCGTCGGCCGCCTCGATCTCGTCGCGGGACACACCCAGGATGAACAGGACCCCGTCGAGGAACGGGTGATTCAGCGTGGCGTCGGCCACCTCGCGCAGCGCTGGTTTGGCGTTGAAGGCGATGCCCAGTCCGGCGACGCTGAGCATGTCGATGTCGTTGGCGCCGTCGCCCACGGCGATCGTCTGCTCCATCGGCACCCCGACCTGGTCGGCGAACGACCGCAGGGCGTGTGCCTTGCCCATCCGGTCGATCACCTCGCCGACGACCCGGCCGGTGAGCTTGCCGTCGACGATCTCGAGGGTGTTCGCCCGGACGAAGTCGAGTTCGAGTTCGTGCGCGAGTCCGTCGATGACCTGGCGGAAGCCGCCCGACACGAGCCCGCAGTGGAAGCCGAGCCGGTGCAGCGTGCGGATCGTCGTGCGCGCGCCGGGAGTGAGTTCGAGCGACTTCGCGACGTCGTCGAGGACACTGGCGTCGAGACCTGCCAGCGCCTTGACACGTTCGTGAAGCGACTGCGCGAAGTCGAGTTCGCCACGCATGGCCGCCTCGGTCACCGCGGCGACCTCGGCTTCGCGGCCCGCGTGCGCGGCGAGCATCTCGATGACCTCACCTTGGATGAGGGTCGAGTCGACGTCGAAGACGATGAGCCGCTTGGCACGCCGGGCGAGGCCGCCGCGCTCCACCGCGATGTCCACCGCGTGCTTCGCGGCCACCTCGGCGAGGCCCTTGCGCAGAGCGGCGTCGGCCGCGACGCCGCCGCGGCCGGCGACACTGACCATCAGTTCGAGCCCGGTGAGCGGATAGTCGGCGATCCCACGGATCGAGTCGATGTTGCCGCCCTGGCTCGCCAGTTTGGCGGCGACCGCGCTGAAGGCGGTCGCGGTCACCGGACTGCCGAGGATGACGACGGCATGCGACGACGGCGAACGGCTACCCGGATCCACCCCGATCTCGACGCGGACCTCGAAACCGATGGAGGCCATCGCCTGTTCGACGACTTCCTGCAGTGCTTCGGGGTCGCCGGCGGACGACACCAGGACACCGAGGGTGAGCTGCCCCCGGATGACAACCTGCTCGACGTCGAGCAGGGCAACGGCCTGACCGGCCAGGGCACCCATGAGAACAGAGGTGACACCTGGCCGGTCGGGACCGGTGACGGTGACCAGGACGGTCGTACCGGAACTGGCTGTCGAGTCCTTGCTCACCGGTCAGCGCGGGTCGGGATCCGGAGATCCCTCGTGCGTTCCCACGGTGAACGGCTCGCGGCGAGCCTCTTCCATCTGACGGTCCTTGCCCGCTTCGTGACCCGGACCCACGTGCGCTTCGGCACGCATCCGGTCGATCATGTGCGGGTAGTGCAGCTCGAACGCCGGACGCTCCGACCGGATGCGGGGCAGCTCGGTGAAGTTGTGGCGCGGCGGCGGGCACGAGGTGGCCCACTCGAGCGAGTTGCCGAAGCCCCACGGGTCGTCGACGGTCACGACCTCGCCGTAGCGATAGCTGCGGAAGACGTTCCACAGGAACGGCAGGGTCGACAGGCCGAGGATGAACGCACCAGCCGTCGAGATCATGTTCAGCGTGGTGAAGCCGTCCGACGGGAGGTAGTCGGCGTAACGACGCGGCATGCCCTCGTTGCCCAGCCAGTGCTGCACCAGGAAGGTCATGTGGAAGCCGATGAACGTCATCCAGAAGTGGATCTTGCCGAGCCGCTCGTCGAGCATGCGTCCGGTCATCTTCGGGAACCAGAAGTAGATGCCGGCGTAGGTGGCGAACACGATGGTGCCGAAGAGCACGTAGTGGAAGTGCGCGACCACGAAGTAGCTGTCGGACAGGTGGAAGTCCAGCGGCGGGCTGGCGAGCAGGACACCGGTCAGACCACCGAAGAGGAACGTGACGATGAAGCCGACCGAGAACAGCATCGGCGATTCGAACGTCATGTGACCTCGCCACATCGTTCCGATCCAGTTGAAGAACTTCACGCCTGTGGGCACCGCGATCAGGAACGTCATGAAGGAGAAGAACGGCAGCAGCACGGCGCCGGTGACGTACATGTGGTGCGCCCACACCGCGGCCGACAGGGCTGCGATGGCGAGGGTGGCGTAGATCAGGCCCGAGTAACCGAAGATCGGCTTACGCGAGAAGACCGGGAAGACCTCGGACACGATGCCGAAGAACGGCAGGGCGATGACGTACACCTCGGGGTGTCCGAAGAACCAGAAGAGGTGCTGCCACAGGATGACGCCACCGTTGGCCGGGTCGTAGATGTGGGCACCGAACTGGCGGTCGACCTCGAGACCCATCAGCGCCGCGGTGAGCAGCGGGAAGATGAGGAGGATCAGGACGCTGGTCACCAGGATGTTCCAGGTGAAGATCGGCATGCGGAACATCGTCATACCGGGTGCGCGGAGGCAGACCACGGTGGTGACCATGTTGACCGCGCCGAGGATGGTGCCGAGACCACCGACGGCCAGACCCATGATCCACAGGTCGGCACCGATGCCGGGGCTGTGCACCGCATCGGTCAGCGGGGTGTACGCGGTCCAGCCGAAGTCGGCGGCACCGCCCGGGGTGATGAAGCCGGCGATCGCGATGGTCGAACCGAACACGAACAGCCAGAAGCCGAGTGCGTTCAGTCGCGGGAAGGCGACGTCGGGCGAGCCGATCTGCAGCGGCAGCACGAAGTTGGCGAAGCCGATCACGATCGGGGTCGCGTACATCAGCAGCATCACGGTGCCGTGCATCGTGAAGAGCTGGTTGAACTGCTCAGTGGACAAGAACTGCATGCCCGGCATCGCGAGCTCACCGCGCATCAGCAGGGCCATGAGGCCGCCGATGAGGAAGAACGCGAAGCAGGCAGAGATGTACATCATGCCGATCAACTTGTGATCGGTCGTCGTCAGCAGCTTGTAGATGAACGAACCCTTGGGCTGATAGCGCTCCGGGAACGGACGCACTGGAGCCACTTGCGTGGTGGGTTGGTCTACCGCGGTCACAGATCCTCCTCTTGCCCGAAACCCACTCCGAACCCCTTCGGACGTGGGTCGGCACATGAACAAACCGAGCGCTGGTTACTGATCCTAAACCCTCACCGGTGCCCGAGCCGAGCGGGTCCTACGATCTGTCGTATTCGATGTCGGAGCCGCCGGATCGGCAGTGCTCATCGGCGGTTTCTTCGACGACGCGCGGGGCTCTCGGAGCAGCCTCCCGGGCGCCGGTGTCCGGTGCCGCGGTGTGCGCTCCCGAGCCTACGCCGGGCACTGTGAGGCCGGTGCTAGGTTGGGCGGGTGCAACGCAGGGTCACGGTCGCGAACGAGGCTGACAGAAGTGTCGACGCCGGCACCCGCTTCTCCCTCCTCCGACGCGCGGGCCTGGCGACGACGATCGGGTTGACGATGGTCACACTGGCCGCCTGTTCGGGCGAACAGCCGCTGACGACCCCGGACGGCTCCCCCATCTCCACCGTGACCACACGAGTCGCCGAGGTGAACATCGTCTCGGCCGACCGCGACTACGCGACGACCTGCCTCGCGCCCACCGCGCCGGATGCCGGTCAGGCCGATGTCGAACGCATCGTCGTCACCGACCCCGCCGTTCTCGACGCACTCTGCGCACTCGGGCTCGGCCCCGAGGTCGTCGCGGTGGCGGCCGACCCCGGCTCCGTCCCGGCATATCTGGGTCCGCAGCTGACCGCGGTCCCGACCATCGGATCGGCCCCCGACACCGCAGCGGTCGCCGACGCCGACGCCGGCCTCGTGCTCACCACCGCCGACACCGCGGACTCGGCGCGACCGTTCACCGGCGTCCGTTCCGTCACCATCCCGGCCGAAGGCACCTGGCAGGAGAAGTTCCAAGCGGTCGCCGACGCCGTGAACCGCAGCGAGGCAGGTCGGGCCCGACTCGCCGAGTACACGACCGAGGCCACCAAGACCGGCAGACGGATGGATGCCGCCCACACGCAGGTGTCACTCGTGCGATTCGGGGACGACTCCGAGACGATCGCCGGGATGGACACCTTCGCCGGGCAGGTCCTCGGCGACATCGGCGTCCAGCGCCCCGCCCCGCAGCGCGTGCCGGACTCGTTCCCCGTCACCGACGAGAACTTCCGCGACGCCGACGCCGACCTCATCTATGTCAGCTTCGAGGGCGAGAAGGGTCTCGCCCACGGCGAGGACGTCCTGTTGAGCGACGAATGGCTCAGTCTCGGGGCACCCGTGTGGAAGCGCGTGCTCGCGGTCGACGACGCGCTCTGGTACGAGTCCTCGGGGCTCGCCGCCGCCTGGCTGGTCCTCAACGACGTCAAGGGATCACTCGACGGGAACTCCTGACCGGGTCGCCCTCTCGCGCAGGTGTAGCGCTTCGTTGCCCCAGGCGCAACGACTCACTACATCTGCACGGGTTGTCGCGGTCACTTCGGATCACCGGCGTCCTAACCCTCGCCGGGGCGGCGTCGACACATCAGGATCGGCGCATGAGTGTCACCGACGAATACCTCGCGAACAACGCCGAATACGCCAAGACCTTCGACGGCCCGCTGCCGCTGCCGCCCGCCAAGCACGTGGCGGTGGTGGCCTGTATGGACGCCCGACTCGACGTGTACCGCATCCTCGGACTGAACGACGGGGAGGCCCACGTCATCCGTAACGCCGGCGGTGTGGTGACCGACGACGAGATCCGCTCGCTGGCCATCAGTCAGCGACTGCTCGGCACCACCGAGATCATCCTCATCCACCACACCGACTGCGGCATGCTGACCTTCACCGACGACGACTTCAAACGACAGATCCAGGATGAGATCGGACAGAAGCCGGCCTGGTCGGCCGAGGCGTTCGGTGACCTCGACGACGACGTCCGCCAGTCGCTGACCCGCATCCGGAACAGCCCGTTCGTCACCAAGACCACGTCGCTCCGCGGTTTCGTCTTCGACGTCGCGACCGGACTCCTGCGCGAGGTGTCCTGACCTGAGGACCTAGTCGTCCGTCGAGCCGCCGCCCTCGGAGCGCTGAACCGCTTCGGGGGCGTTCTCACGCGTGGCCATCCCGCCCTCGCGCCCGTGGTCCTGCGGGCCGGGCGGATCCTTCTCCACTTCCTTCTCAGGAGCGTCTGTCTCGGACGTCTTGTGGTTGTCGGACTGTCCCATCGATACCTCCGTGCTCGTGCCGGCTGCGACGATCGTCGATACCCGGGGAGTCGGGCGGACAAACCACCTCGCTGTCCGGCCGGCCGCGCGACGCCCGGGCGGTGTCGGAGGCCACGGCTAAACTGGCCGACGATCCTCGATGCCACATGATTCGCCGTCCAGCGGTCAGACTCCCCCGGACTCTGCCCCGAAGCCTCATCTCGCCGAGCCCCTGCACGCCCTCTGGCGGCCGGGCGTCGGCATGGCGGTGTGGATCGACGGCGATGTGTCCGATCTCCCGCCACCCCTACGCGACCTCCTCGACGGACGACGTTTCCGCAGCGAGATCCCCGTCGTCGACGCCGACGATCGACGGCAGTTCGTGCGCGCCGCGACGCTCGGTCTGACGTCGGCGGTCACTTTGCTCGACGCATCGCGGTCGGTCCCGGTGACGGGTGACGTCCGGTGGTACCGGTACCTGCTCGACGGCGCGCGGTCGTTCGTGCGGTCCGGCACGGTGGTGCCGTCGGTGCAGCAGGTGGCCGGCGAGTGGATGGTTCGCTGGGTCGCCGTCGCGACACCGACGTGGCGCAGCTGGCACGCCGTCGTCGTGGGAAGCGCGCCGGACGCGCTGCTGCACAACGGTTCCGCGGCAGCTCTCGACGACTTCCTCACCGAACTCATCGACCACGAATGCCGTTCTGCCATCGCGCGTTCCGCGATCCGTCTCGGCGAACCGCGACCCGCGTCACCGATCGTGCGGGCACTGCTCCCCGACGCCGATCCCCGCCCACCCAGCTCGCCCGAACGCCTCGCGGCCGCCGCGGGCGGCTGGTCGAGATGGAATTCCGGCGCACCACGCGACGATCGTTCGCTGATCTTCCGCCTGCACGAGCCGGAGTACGACGATCTCGCCGAGGGCCAGTGGGACGACGCCTGGGCTGACGACACCTTCGAGGTGCCGAGCCGC
Source organism: Gordonia sp. ABKF26 (assembly GCF_041103195.1). Lineage (NCBI taxonomy): Bacteria > Bacillati > Actinomycetota > Actinomycetes > Mycobacteriales > Gordoniaceae > Gordonia > Gordonia sp. ABKF26. Next base: position 2,341,503 of record NZ_JBGCVZ010000003.1, on the reverse strand, counting down.
ACCGAGGTAGCCGAGTCCGCTCGGTGGCGACTGCAGGTCTGCCGGCGGAGCATCGACGGGCAGGTCGAACCCGTCGCACCGCACCGGCTCGACGCCCACGAGCTCGACGAGCTGACGACCGAACTGGCGACGGCCGTGCGCGAGTTCCCGGATCTCGGCCGGGCCGATCCCGACCGCGGCTCCCTCGACTTCCTGCTGCCGACCGAGGTCGCCGAAGAACTTTTCGCCACCGGCGCGGCGGCGCTCGGAGCGGCCGGCATCCCGGTACTGCTCCCCCGGACGATCGCCGAGGTCCGCCCGAGCCTGACGCTGCGCGCGCTCGCCCCGCCCGGTGGCGGTGCGCCGGCGGCGATGGTCGGCCTGCGGGAGATCCGCGAGTTCGAGTGGCGGCTGGCTCTCGGCGACACACCCGACGCCATCACGCTCACCGACGCCGACCTCGACGAGTTGTCCGGGCAGAAGGGCGACCTGGTCCGGGTGCGCGGGGTGTGGATGCGCGCCGAGGGTTCCGCGTTGACCCGGGCCGCCGCGTTCGTCGCCACCCAGCGCGCACTGGCCGCGACCGAACCGCCGAGCGACTTCGGCGAGCTGTTCAACCTCGTCACCGGCGAATCGGATCGGCTACCCGTTCCGGTCTCGCGCGTCGAGGGCCTGTCGTGGCTCGACGAGGTCGCCGACGGCGGTACCCTCCGACCCGAATCCATCACGCCACCAGCGGACCTGACCGCCACCCTGCGCCCCTACCAGCAGCGGGGGCTGGACTGGCTCGCCCATCTGTCGACGCTCGGGGTCGGGGGTGTGCTGGCCGACGACATGGGCCTGGGCAAGACGCTGCAGGTCATCGCGCTGGAGTGTCATGAGAGGAGCCGTCGGCCCGGTTCGCCCGAGGCCGAGCCCCCGAAGCCGACACTCGTCGTCTGCCCGATGTCACTGGTCGGCAACTGGGCACGCGAGTTCGCCCGCTTCGCGCCGACACTGCGGGTGGCGATCCACCACGGGCCGTCCCGCGAGTCCGGCGCCGCCTTCGCCGGGATTCGGGACTCCGTCGACGTCGTGGTCACGACCTTCGCGATCGCGGCGCGCGACCACGAGCTGCTGGCCTCCCGGCCCTGGCACCGGATCGTCGTCGACGAGGCGCAACACCTCAAGAATGTGAACACCATTGCGGCCAAAGCGGTTCGGACGGTCCCCGCCGATCACCGTGTCGCCCTCACCGGCACCCCGGTCGAGAACCGACTGGAAGACCTCCGCGCCGTCATCGACCTTGTCAACCCCGGTCTGCTCGGGTCGGCCTCGGTCTTCCGGGCGCGCTACGCCGAACCGATCGAACGAGACCGCGATCCGGCCGCGCTCCGACGACTCTCGGCGATCACCCGCCCCTTCATCCTGCGACGTGAGAAGAGCGACCCGGCGATCGCCGCCGACCTCCCGGAGAAGGCCGACTTCGCCGTCCGGGCCAACCTCACGGTCGAGCAGGCGGCGTTGTACCGCGCGGTGATCGACGAACTGATGGCAGCACTACGGGACAAACAGCAACGGACGCTACGACGCCGCAACGTGCTCGCGGCGCTGACCCGGCTCAAACAGGTGTGCAACCACCCGGCGCACTACCTCGCCGACGGCACCGACCTCGTCCGCGACGGCGAACACCGTTCGGGCAAGGTCGAACTGCTCGCCGACATCGTGTCCACGGTCGCCGACGAGGGCGACCGCGCACTGGTCTTCACCCAGTTCGCCGCCTTCGGCGACATGCTCTCGTCGTGGCTGAGTGCGGAGTTCGGCACCGAGATCCCGCTGCTCCACGGCGGTCTGGGCCGCACCGAACGCGACCGGATGGTCGCCGACTTCCAGGCCGACGACGGGCCACCGGTCCTGCTGGCGACGTTGAAGGCCGGGGGCACCGGCCTCAACCTGACCGCCGCCAACAACGTCATCCACGTCGACCGGTGGTGGAATCCGGCCGTCGAGGACCAGGCCACCGACCGCGCCTACCGGATCGGCCAGGACCAGAAGGTGTCGGTGCATCGGTTCGTCTGTGTCGGCACCATCGAGGAGCGTATCGACGACATGATCGCCAAGAAACGCGAGTTGTCCCGACTGACGGTTGCCGCGGGTGAGAACTGGGTGTCCGACCTCGCCGACGACGAACTCTTCGAGCTGTTCCGGCTGCGCGACGAGGCGGTCAGCGAATGACGGTGCGCAAGAAGGGCACGCAACGCCGGGGCGAGCGCGGCACGATCGCCGTCCGCGGTTACGGCCTCACCTCGTGGTCGCGCGGTTTCGTCGACGTCGTCGAGGGCCGCGGCTCCGACGGCGAGTCGGTTGCCGACAGTCGCCGCATCACGAAGGCGCGCAGGTACTTCCGTGATCGCCATGTGCGCGGCCTGCGGATCGGCGCCGGCCAGGTGACCGCTTCGGTCGAAGGCACCCAGCTCGAACCGTTCGACGTCATCCTGACCACTCGCACCGTCGACACCGCGACGCTCGCGACCCTTCTCCGAGAACGGGGCGCCGTCGACGAACTCATGCTGCTGACACGCGGTGAGCAACCACCGACGCTGGGTGAACTGCTGGTGCCCACCGAGTCCGCCGACGTCGAGACCGACTGCACCTGCCCCGACGAGGCACCGCGGTGCATCCACGCGCTCGTCACCTGTTACGAGGTGGCCGCCGAGATCGACCGCACCCCGCTAACCCTGCTCACGGTGATGGGTACCGATCTTCGGGCCCTGCTGGCCGAGATCGATTCGCGCCCCGCGGACACGCGAACATCGGACGAGGCCGGGGCATCGGACTCGTTGCGGCCCGACGACTTCTACGGCACCACCTCGACACTGCCACCGCTACCGTCGCCGTCGCGGATGAACCCGCTGACCGCACTCGACGGCGCGGAGCTACGCGCCGCATTGCGCGCGACCGGTGTGGCGCCCGCCGACATCGCCGAGACGATCGACGAACTCGGCGACCTCTACGACCGCCTCACCGCTGGCGATTCGTAGCATCCCGAGGGACTCGAGACTAGAAGTCCCAGTCCTCGTCCTCGGTGTTGACGGCCTTGCCGATGACGTATGAACTGCCCGACCCGGAGAAGAAGTCGTGGTTCTCGTCGGCGTTGGGCGACAGCGCCGACAGGATCGCCGGGTTCACGTCGGTCTCGTCGCGCGGGAACATCGCCTCATAGCCCAGGTTCATCAGGGCCTTGTTTGCGTTGTAGCGCAGGAACTTCTTGACGTCCTCGCTGAGCCCGACCTCGTCGTAGAGCGCCTCGGTGTAGTCGCTCTCGTTGTCGTACAGCTCGAACAGCAACTCGAAGGTGTAGTCCTTGAGTTCCTGACGACGCTCCGGGGTCTCGACCTCGAGCGCCCGCTGGTACTTGTAGCCGATGTAGTACCCGTGGACCGCTTCGTCGCGGATGATGAGACGGATCAGGTCGGCGGTGTTGGTGAGCTTGGCTCGGCTCGACCAGTACATCGGCAGGTAGAAGCCGGAGTAGAACAGGAACGACTCGAGCAGCGTCGAGGCGACCTTGCGCTTCAGTGGGTCGTCGCCACGGTAGTAGTCCATGACGATATGCGCCTTGCGCTGGAGTTGTTCGTTCTCCTCCGACCAGCGGAACGCCTCGTCGATCTCCTTGGTGGAGCAGAGCGTGGAGAAGATCGAGCTGTAGCTCTTGGCGTGCACCGACTCCATGAACGCGATGTTGGTGAGCACCGCCTCCTCGTGCGGGGTGGTCGCGTCCGGGATCAGCGACACCGCGCCGACCGTGCCCTGGATGGTGTCGAGCAGGGTGAGACCGGTGAACACCCGCATGGTGAGCTGCTTCTCGTACTCGGTGAGCGTGCCCCACGACGGGATGTCGTTGGACACCGGCACCTTCTCGGGCAGCCAGAAGTTGCCGGTGAGGCGATCCCACACCTCGGCGTCCTTCTCGTCGGGCACGCGGTTCCAGTTGATCGCCGAGACCCGGCTCACCAGCTTGATGGGCGCTCCGTCGGCGGGACTGTGGCGTTCGGTGGACGTCATTGGTTCTCCTTATACAACTGCGCTGGTATACAACCCTGAGCGCGCTCGACGGTCGCTCCTCATTAGCCCGAATCGCAGATCTACATCGCTGCGATCTTTGACGCGGTCGATCACTTTCGGAAGGACCTCATTCACGTCAACTCCTTCGTAAAGGACCACGCTGTTTGAGCGACCAAATCGCGGGTCCAGGGCGGGACCGACGCTACTCGGATCGACCGAGCCGAAAGCCCCCCACGCTACGTCCATACCGTCGAAGTCGTAGGCGTCAACGTTGGTGTTGAAGAACCGACTAATAACGTCGTCCCAGCCACCGTAACCCACCACGAAAACATCGTTCTCGCGTAGCCGCTTCGCTAGCGCGCGCTCAAGCCGAGGACGATTCTGAATCAGCTGGTGGTCGCAGTGAAGCGTATCGGTGTCCCGCCAGTATCCATGAACGTGTACGACCTCGACGAATCCGCTCTCGAGAGTCTTGAGGTGGCCATCCACGTCGAAAGCGTAAATGCGCGGGCGCCCTCCGACTCGCCGGAGGGCCACCTCTAGGAGGGGATCAAAATTCGTTGTGATGATCGATCCTCGCCTCTCTTCCGGGAGGCTAGCCATCAACACCGCGAGGCTTCGAACACCCCGGGGAATCTTCCAATCCCACTGGTCCTCTGCCACCGTCAAAGTCTCGTCGTCAACTCCGCCGAGTCGCGCATACTTCCGCGCGAGGTCGGGGCACGCATCAGCCACCGCTCGTTGCGTGATTTTGTTCAATTCGCGAGGACCAAGGTGCTGTCGAACGAACTCTGCGCCCGCACGATACTTACCGCCTTCATCGTCAGCCTCCATGACCCACTCGAGGAACTCGCGGTGTAACCCGCTTTCGTCGCACGCACACAGCATTCGCTGAAAGACCTCGGCTACGCCTGGCACTGTCGTCGAGGTAAGTCCTGAACCAGCGATAAATGAGATCTTGCGATCGCCTTGCGCTACAGTGCGCGCCAATCTAGCTTCAAATGCACTACCTGCCGCTACCAGCGTCATCGCTGACTCGCAATCTCAGCTCGCATCTCTCGCTGCGCTTTCACAGCATGCACGAAACGCAATTTTCCACCTCGGTCCCCTCGAGCGCGATCTGGCGCAGGCGGATGTAGTAGAGCGTCTTGATCCCCTTGCGCCATGCGTAGATCTGCGCCTTGTTGACGTCGCGCGTGGTGGCGGTGTCCTTGAAGAAGAGCGTCAGGCTGAGACCCTGATCGACGTGCTGCGTGGCCGCGGCGTAGGTGTCGATGATCTTCTCGTACCCGATCTCGTACGCATCCTGGTAGTACTCCAGGTTGTCGTTGGTCATGTAGGGCGCCGGGTAGTAGACGCGGCCGATCTTGCCCTCCTTGCGGATCTCGATCTTGGCGGCGACCGGGTGGATCGAGCTCGTCGAGTGGTTGATGTAGCTGATCGAGCCGGTCGGCGGGACGGCCTGCAGGTTCTGGTTGTAGATGCCGTCGCGCTGGACGGCCTCCTTCAGTTCGCGCCAGTCGTCCTGGGTCGGGATGGCGATCCCGGCCTGGCCGAACAGATCCCGCACCTTCTGGGTTTCCGGCTCCCACACCTTGTTCAGGTACTTGTCGAAGAACTCGCCGCTCGCGTACTTCGACTTCTCGAAGCCGGTGAACGCCCGGCCGCGCTCCTTGGCGATCCGGTTCGACGCGCGCAGGGCGTGGAACAGCACCGTGTAGAAGTAGATGTTCGTGAAGTCGATGCCCTCGTCGCTGCCGTAGAAGACCCGTTCACGGGCCAGGTATCCGTGCAGGTTCATCTGCCCCAGGCCGATGGCGTGAGAGTTGTTGTTGCCGAACTCGATCGAGGGCACGGAGGTGATCGAGGTCTGGTCGCTCACCGCGGTGAGACCCCGGATCGCGGTCTCGATGGTCTGGCCGATGTCGGGCGAATCCATCGTCTTGGCGATGTTCAGCGAGCCGAGGTTGCACGAGATGTCCTTGCCCACTTCGGCGTACGACAGGTCGTCGTTGAAGGTCGACGGCGTCGACACCTGCAGGATCTCCGAGCACAGGTTGGAGTGGGTGATCTTGCCGTCGATCGGGTTCGCCCGGTTCACCGTGTCCTCGAACATGATGTACGGGTACCCGGACTCGAACTGCAGCTCGGCGAGGGTCTGGAAGAACTCGCGGGCCTTGATCTTGGTCTTGCGGATCCGTCGGTCCTCGACCATCTCGTGGTACTTGTCCGTCACGTTGATGTCGGCGAACGGGACGCCGTAGACGCGTTCGACGTCGTACGGGCTGAACAGGTACATGTCGTCGTTGGCCTTGGCCAGCTCGAACGTGATGTCCGGGATGACCACACCGAGCGACAGGGTCTTGATGCGGATCTTCTCGTCCGCGTTCTCGCGCTTGGTGTCGAGGAAGCGGTAGATGTCGGGGTGGTGTGCGTGCAGGTACACCGCGCCCGCACCCTGCCGGGCACCGAGCTGGTTGGCGTAGGAGAACGAGTCCTCGAGCAGCTTCATGATCGGGATGACACCCGAACTCTGGTTCTCGATCTTCTTGATCGGCGCGCCGTGCTCACGGATGTTGCTGAGCAGCAACGCAACTCCGCCGCCTCGCTTGGACAGCTGCAACGCCGAGTTGATCGACCGGCCGATCGACTCCATGTTGTCCTCGATGCGCAGCAGGAAGCACGAGACCGGCTCGCCACGCTGCTTCTTGCCGGAGTTGAGGAAGGTCGGCGTCGCCGGCTGGAACCGACCCGAGATGATCTCGTCAACGAGGTTGCGGGCGAGCGTGGTGTCACCGTCGGCCAGGGTCAGCGCCACCATGCACACGCGGTCCTCGAAACGCTCGAGGTACCGCTTGCCGTCGAAGGTCTTCAGCGTGTAGCTCGTGTAGTACTTGAACGCCCCGAGGAAGGTCGGGAACCGGAACTTCTTGCCGTAGGCGTGATCGAACAGTTCGTTCACGAACGCGCGGTCGTACTTCGCGAGGACCTCGGGCTCGTAGTAGTTCTCCTCGATGAGGTAGTCGAGCTTCTCGTCGCGATCGTGGAAGAAGACGGTGTTCTGGTTGACGTGCTGCAGGAAGTACTGGTTCGCCGCCTCGCGATCCTTGTCGAACTGGATCTTGCCGTCGGCGTCGTACAGGTTGAGCATCGCGTTGAGCGCGTGGAAGTCGAGCTCTCCGGGATCATGCCCCGCAGGCCCGGGGTGCACGCCCGACTTGCTGGCTGAAGTGGTGTCCGAGACGGCGGCGGTGGGCGACACGACAGATGACTCCTGCAGATAGTGGTGGCTGAGGCCGATGATGGGCACGGTATCGACGGGGTACGACAAAGCCTGGTGACGCGCGAACGTCGGGTCAGGCGGGCGAGGCGCTGAGCGACACACCTGCCGCGAACGCCGGACTCTGGGCGAACTCCGCGAGCCCCGCGCGCACGCGGTCGACGTCGTCGGTGGTGCCCATCAGTTCGAATCGGTACAGGTAGGGCACCCGACACTTTCGTGCGATGACGTCGCCGGCGTAGCAGAACTCCTCACCGAAATTGGTGTTGCCCGCCGCGATCACCCCCCTGATCGACGATCGGTTGTGCTCGTCGTTGAGGAAGCGGATGACCTGCTTGGGGACGTAGCCGCCGGGTTGCCCCGTCGCCTTGCCCCCGCCGTAGGTCGGACAGACCAGGACGTACGGCTCGTCGACACGGAAAACACCGGTCCGATCGAGGAGCGGGATGCGCTCGGCGCGCATGTCCAGCTTCTGGACGAACCGGTGGGTGTTCTCCGATACGGAGGAGAAGTACACGATCAACGGCGATGCGGCTGCCGCCATGTCTCCTCCAACCTGGTCGTTCTCGTGGATCTCGCCCGCGGGGTCATGTCCTGGCGGGCGCTGTCGGTATCAACGCCGTGACCGGCGTGACCATTTCCTCGATGACTGCGGAGATGCGATGCGATCCGGCTTCCCCGTCGGATCGCTGTTCACATCGCCGGTCGGCGGACGTCGCCACCGTCATGGTGACGACCGTCGGATCAGGCAGCGGCAGTGGCGAGCGCCTTGATGCGGTCGGGACGGAAGCCCGACCAGTGCGCGTCGCCGGCGACCACGACGGGCGCCTGCAGGTAGCCGAGCGCCATCACGTAGTCACGCGCCTCGGCATCTTCGCTGATGTCGACGATCTCGTAGGACAGACCCTGCTTGTCGAGGGCCTTGTAGGTGGCATTGCACTGGACGCAGGCCGGCTTCGTGTAGACGGTGATTGACATTCGGAGGTACTCCTCGGGTCGTAGGAATCGCCAGTGACGTGCGGTTTTCCAGCGTGAAGATGGTGACCTGGATCACCATCTCGGCGGCTTTGTCGAGGAGTCGAACTGCTTCTCGTCTTGTGCCTGACTGGTAACGCAAACACTACACCTAGTGGCTGACATTTCTGACCACCACAAGGGGTTGTGAATAACATTGATGGAAGACGTGCAGGTCGGAGCGGTGCACGATCGTAAATCCGGGCGTGTCCGCCGCGTGTTCGGCGTGTCGCTCACAGGTTGTCCCGAGACGGTCCACAACATGTCCACCGCCCATCCACACCAGCACGCGGTCGACCCCCGGACACGACGACGCCGCGCCGGGCTGAGCCGGGCGCGGCGTCGGACGTCGTCGGGCGATCAGGCGCTGACAGCGACCTCGTCGACGAGTCGGGAGACCGAGGCGACGACCTTCTCGACGATGGCCGGATCGGTCAGACCACCCTCGGGAAGAGCGGCGACCTGCAGGCCGAGGTCGGCCTCCTCGATGGCACGACCGCCGGCGATGCCGACGGACTTGCGGGTGTCCTCACGGGTCCACGCGCCGCCGTACTGTCCGAGGGCCGCACTCAGGACCGCGACGGGCTTGCCGGTGAGCGCTCCGGTGCCGTAGGGCCGCGACAGCCAGTCGATGGCGTTCTTCAGCGCGGCGGGAATGGTGCCGTTGTACTCCGGGGTGGCGATCAGCACGCCATCGGCCGCCCCGACCACCTGGCGCAGCTTCGCCACGCCGGCGTCGAGCTGATCCTCGATGTCGACATCTTCGCTGTAGAACGGCAGCGAGCCGAGGTCGTCGACGACGGTGATGGAGACCCCCGACGGCGCGTTGTCCGCGGCCACGTGGGCGAGCTGACGGTTCAGGGATGCTGCGCGCAGGCTTCCGACCAGCGCGACCAGTTCGACGACTCGTTCCGACATGTGATTCCTCTCGATGGCACAGGGGTCCGTGGGGGTCCGCGAGACCTTGTCTACGACTTGCTCTAACCGGACCAGGGTCCGATTCATTCCGGATCTGGTCAAGAGTTACGCTCATCACGTGCCGAATGGGCCCGACCACTCCCCGCTCCACATCTCGCTCAACCCCTCGGGGACCGAACGTGCCGACGCCGCACGTAACCGGCGTCTGTTGCTGGCTGCCGCCAAGAACCTGATCGATCATCACGGCGCGGCCGCGGTGACGATGGAGGCCGTGGCGCGCGAGGCGGGTGTGGGCAAGGGCACGGTGTTCCGCCGCTTCGGCAGCCGGACCGGACTCATGCTCGCCCTTCTCGACCACAGCGAGTCCGAGATCCAGCAGGCGTACCTGTCGGGCCCGGAGCCGCTGGGTCCCGGTGCTCCCCCGCTCGACCGACTGCTCGCCTACGGGCGCGCGCGTCTCAAGCTCACCTCCGACCACCTGGACATCCTGCTGGAGGCCGGCGCGGGCGCCGAGGACTTCATGAGCCATCCGGTGGCCCGCACATCCACCCAACATGTGCAGATCTTGTTGCGGCAGCTGGGTTTCGACGGCGCGCTGGATTTCCTCGCACTCACCGTCCAGGCGCCGCTGTCGGCGAGTTCGGTGCGCTACCTGCTGGTGGACGTCGGGCTGGACCTCGAGACGATCACGCACCAATGGCAGGAGATGGTGACCGCGCTCGTCACCGGCCACCACCGGTCCTGACCGCACTGCTTCCGGCGGCTCGCGACGTCGCCGCGCCGACGACCGACGCGGCCGGTGTGCCGGACGCTCGTCGCGCGCCGCGGCGTCGGGACCCCTAGCCTGGGTTCCTGTGAAAGCAGTGATCATCGGCGCCGGTATGGGCGGGACCTCGGCGGCCATCGCGTTGCGACAACTCGGGCACGAGGTCGAGGTGTACGAGCAGGTCACCGAGAACCGGCCGGTGGGCGCGGCGATCTCGGTCTGGTCCAACGGGGTCAAGTGCCTGAATCATCTGGGCCTGGAAGCCGAGACGGCCGCGCTCGGCGGCATCGTCGACTCGATGAGCTACGTCGACGCTTTCACCGGAGAGACGATGTGCCGCTTCAGCATGGCACCGCTCATCGATGAGGTCGGGCAGCGTCCGTATCCGATCGCACGCGCTGACCTCCAGCTGATGCTGATGAACGCCTTCGGTCACGACGAGATCCGATTCGGCAAGAAGATGGTCGCCGTCCACGACGGCGCGGAACACGCCACCGTCGAATTCGCCGACGGCAGCACCGCTCACGGCGACATCGTGATCGCCGCCGACGGTGCGAGATCGCTCGCTCGCGACTACGTCCTCGGCCGCATAGTCGAACGCCGGTACGCGGGGTACGTCAACTTCAACGGGCTGGTCCCGATCGACGAGGAGATCGGACCGGCGACCGAATGGACCACCTACGTGGGTGATTCGCGCCGGGTGTCGGTGATGCCGGTCGCGGACAACAGGTTCTACTTCTTCTTCGACGTCACCATGCCGGAGGGAGCCCCGTTCGAACGCGGCACGGCGCGTGAGGTGCTCGCCGAGGAGTTCGCGGCATGGGCTCCCGGTGTCCAGAAGCTGATCCGGGCACTGGATCCCGAGACCACCAACCGGGTGGAGATCCTCGACACCGACCCGTTCCACACCTGGGTCAAAGGACGCGTCGCGCTGCTCGGCGACGCCGCGCACAACACGACTCCGGACATCGGCCAGGGTGGTTGCTCGGCGATGGAAGACGCGATCGCCCTGCAGTTCGCCTTCCGCGACCACGCCGACGACCCGCACGCGGCACTCACAGCCTACGAGAGGTCACGTACCGAGCGGGCCGCCGACCTCGTCCTCCGCGCGCGCAAGCGGTGCGACGTCACGCATGGCAAAGACCCGGAGGCAACCGCCGCCTGGTACGAGGAACTTCGATCCGAGGACGGCACGAACGTCATCCGCGGCATCGTCGGCAACATCGTCGGCGGTCCACTCACGTAGATCTGCGGCGGCACCGTCGCCGATCATCCGCCTGCCGACGGCGCCTCGGTGCGCTCCGCACCGGCCTCGAGCCGGGCGGTCTCCAGACCGTCGTGCGCCACGAGCGCGTTCTCGCGCGTCAGGCTCGGTCCGGGTGCCAGCAGGGTCACGACCGACCAAGGGGCGCGGGACGGGGAGTCCCCGAGCCCGAGGATTCCGCCGGTCTCGAAGTCGGGGATGCCGAACCGGACGCCCGAATCGTTGACATAGAACAGGGATTCGGTGCGCGAGCTGTCTGCTTCGTTGCCGGTCACCTGCAGGTACTCACCCGAACCCGGAGGCACGTAGACCGCATCGAGGTTCGGACCGGCGCCGTCGGACGAGGTCAGACGGACCGGCACCGCATCCGAACCGAGTGGGAGCTCGCGACCTGCGAGCAATGAGGTCTGCGCGCGGGGTTCGCCCGTGTCGCGAGTCCAGGTGCGGCACAGCGTCGGATCGCCGCTCACGTTCAGCAGCTCCGGTGCGATCTCGGGAAAGTCCGAGACGGGTTCTGAGCTCCGGGTTTTCAGCGCGGCGAGCTGTCCCGGTGCGACAGTGGCCACCGGCGCGGCGTCGGAGTCGGCCAATCGCATGAGCTCGGCGGTCGGGGCACTGATCTCCTGGACCCCGTCGCGCAGCACGAGGTGAAAGGTCGTGGTGTCGTCGACGCCGACCGATTTGACGACGCTGCCGATGCTCACGCCGTCGACCGCGCCCGGTTGCCCGGCACCCGGGATCTCCGGCACCGCAAGTGGATCGACCACGGGGAACGTGTTCAACAGGCCGGTGGACATCTGCCGGGGCGTGACCCCCTCGAGCCCGAGGGCGCGCATCACCGGCACGCTCGCGGTGTCGACCGAGGCGCGCACCGGACTCCAGACACCGTCTCGGAACAACTGGTACACGAGGAAGGTCTCGTCACCGGCGTCGACGAGTACGGCGTCGGCCGGGCGCGCCGTCCCGATCGAATCGCCGAGGCGCGGTGTCTCGGCGATGACGGTCAGTTCCACCGACTCGGTCGGCGCCTCCGACACCGTGGACGAATCGCACACCGTCCAGGTCGAGGAGTCCGGGTGCGACGATCCCGGCAGGGCGGCCGGCGCGCCGGGGATGCCCAGCAGGGGCCCACGCGGGTACGGCTTGAGCTTGTTGTCCCCGACCGACGTCGGCGACTCCGAACTCCCGGTCACCAGCCGCGCGGAGGCGAGGTTCAGCACGGGATGCAGGGTGTCCTCGATCAGCACGTAGGTGCTGCCGCTGTTCTTGCTGACGATGATCGTGGCGTCGCCGACCGAACCCTGCGGTCGGATGAGGCCCCAGATCCCGCACCCGCCGAGGACGAGCAGACCGAGCACCGTTCCGACCACGAGCGCCTGCAATTGGGAGCGCATGGGATCGTGCAGCATCCGGACGTCGCGCCGAACGAGCGCGTGCTCCAGCCGCTTGATCAGGAAACGATAACCGTTGACCTGGGCTTTGGTCGTCAGCTGACGTGCCACGACTCCCCCTGTCCGCACCCGTTCCACAGCGCCGGACCGGGTCCGGCGGCGGCCGGGCTGTGATCTCCTGCGGCATACCCCCTGCCGCGCGGTAGTAGCCTAACCGACAAACATGCCCCTGACGTGTGGGGCTCCACCGCTTGTGCACACACTCGGCGGGTGGCACACGGCGGTCGGCAGCGGTGATCGAGGGGGTCGCAACCGTGGAGCGGAACACGCGTGGGATGGCACTGCCCACACTCGTCCTGATCGAGGCGATCCTGGCGATCGGGCTCGTCGTGTGGACCGTGTCCGGCAGCGTCTGGGGCGCGACCGCACTCGGTGTCGCCGTCATCGTCTCGGCAGGCCTGGTGCACCTGGGCGATCGGCCGTCGGTGTTCGGCCGGATCGTCGCGCACCTGTCGTTCTCGTGGGCGCGCATGCGTCGCGACCACGCCGATCTGGCCCCGGCCCCCTTCGACATCCCATTGCCTGCGCCCAACACCCATGCCGCGGCCCGTCGTTCGACGGCGCCGACGACCATCGGTGCGCGATGGGTCGGCGACACCCTCGTGACGGTGGTCCGGGTGGACCCGGGAGGTCCCGCCGTCACCTATCTGACCCCCGGGCACAGCGAGATGGCCGATGAATCGGGCCAGGTGGTCCCCCTCGGTGTGCTCGCCGAGTGCATCAGCCCCTACGACATCCAGCTGAGCAGCATCGAGGTGATCAGCCACGGCGTGCGCGTCTGGGGTTCGGGCGTCGCGCCGGCCACCTACGACCGGACTCTGGGTCCGCTGTCGGCGACTGCCCAGCGGTCGGTTCTGGTCGTCCTGCGGCTGAACCCGCTCGATTGTGCCGACGCCGTCGCCCGCCGCGGCGGAGGCGCGACCGGCGCCCTGCGCACGGCGACCGTGACCACCCGCCGCGTCGCGAAAAGGCTTGCCGAACAAGGCCTGTCGACGACGATTCTGTCGGCCCCGCAGATCACCGCGATCACGACACAGCTGACCGAGGGGGCGACCCTCGACTCGCTGTCGGAGGAGCGCGACTCGATCGGCGTGGCGGGTCTGCGGATGCGCAGCGCAGCCGTCGAACCGGCCGCGCTGACCGCCGTGCTCCGCGACGTCTGGGTCAACTCCGCGGTCTCGACGACGGTCACCGTGAAGTTGCGTCCGCGAGCAGCCGAGCGCAGGCGGCGCGGTGAACGCACGACCGTCGAGGTGTCGGGGATCGTCCGATTCAACGAATTCCCGGCCGCGCAGCGCGCACTGACCGAGTGGCCGGCCGAGTTGATCCCGCTCGATGGTCGCCAATTCGATGCTCTCGCAGCCAGTCTCCCCATCTCGACCTCGACCCGCCTCGACCGGGCGGTTCCGGTACTCGCCGGAGCGGAGGCGGACGCGTTCCTCGCCTCGGCACGCCTCCCGGCCGGTGGTTGCGGACAGCTGATCGGGGCCGATCACGCCGGCCGTGCGGTCGCGACCCGGCTCGTCGGGCCCGGTATCTCCACGGTGTCGGTGGCCGCGGGCATCCACGTCGTCGCCCAGATCGCCCTGCGCGCCGTCGCGGTCGGCGCCGCCGTACGCGTGCACACCGACCGCCCGCACCGGTGGACACCGGTGGTCACCGCCGTGGGAGACCCGAGCGCGCTGTCACTCGCCGGTGACCGCACGCCCGCGCGCCCGGGCCCGGCCCTGGTCATCGTCGACGGGGTCACTCCGCCCTCCCCTGCGCCCGACACCACCCGGATGATCGTCGTCGCGCCGGGACTGGGAGAACCGACGGACGGCGCCACGGTCGCACTGCGGCAGAATCCGCGGACCCCGCAGGACATCTCGCTCGACACCGGCGACCGGCCCACCCTGGTCACGATGGTTGCGACCCCTGACGAATGGACCCTGATCGGCGGCTATCCGGAACCCGCCGCAGCCGCGGCGCCGGCACCCGTCCGGCACTGACCCGCAGCACCGACCGTGGTCTGCGGCCGGATCATTCGGCCGCGGTGGCCACCGTCGAGGTCAGTCCGGGATGCGCCGTGACCGCCGCCGGGACCAGCGCGCGGTAGAAGACCGCGCGAGCCGAGGCCGCGCGGACGATGACGTCCGGGTCGTCGTCGGTGATCCACATGGCCCGTCCGGCCGTCACGGTGAGCGGGGCCCCGCCCGCGGGCCGGACCTCCACCGCGCCGCTGAGCACGGCGAGGATCTGTGGGCCGGGCATGTCGAAGCAGATCGACGAGGCGTGATGGAGTCCGGTGCCGTCGAGTTCGACACGCGACAGCCGGAACTCCGGCGCGGGGGTGAGGTAGATCCGTTCGGCACCGATCGTCCGCACCTGCGGTGTCAGGTCGGCGACGTCGACGGGGGTGAAGTCGAGGACTCGCAACAGCTCGGGCACGTCGATGTGCTTCGGCGTCAGTCCACCGCGCAGCACGTTGTCGGAGTTCGCCATGATCTCCACACCGGTACCCCGGAGGTAGGCGTGCAGGTTGCCGGCGGACAGATAGAGCCCTTGCCCGGGTTCGAGGTGAATGTTGTTGAGCAGCAACGACGCGAGGACACCGGGGTCGTTCGGATAGGCCTCTCCGAGTTCACAGACGGTGCGCAGTTCGGCAACGAATTCGGACTCGCCCCCGCTGAGAACGGTGACCGCGCCGGCGAGCACCGCCGGGACGAGTTGACGGAGGAGGGACTCGGGCAGCGTCAACCACGTCGTGAACAGCGCGCGCAGCCCCTCGGAATCCGGCTGGCCGGCCAGCATCCCGAGATACGGGTCGAGTTCGCTCACCTGCAGTGCACGAAGCAACCGGACGGTGTCCTCCGGCCGGCGGAAACCGGCCAGGGCGTCGAACGGGGTCGTGGCGACGATCAGTTCGGGTTTGTGCCACGGGTCCCGGTAGTTGCGGTCGCGGGCCTCGAGACCGACACCGCGCGAGTTCTCACGTTCGAATCCCGCGCGGGCCTGCTCGGCGGACGGGTGTGCCTGGAGCGACAGCGGTTCCTCGGCGGCGAGCACCTTGAGGAGGAACGGCAGGCGCTCGCCGAAGGCGGCCGTGCTCGCCGCGCCGAGCGTGCCGACCGGATCGGCGTCGATCACATCGACGAGATCCTGCTGGATCCCGGCGACGTCCACACAGCGAGCCGAGCCCGCCGGGTGGGAACCGAACCACAACTCGGCCTCGGGATGCGCCGACGGGACGGGTCTGCCCTGCATCGACGCGATCGCCGTCCGTGAACCCCACGCGTAGGGGCGCACCACACCGTCGATAATCCTCATTGCATCGCGTTCCCAACCAGGCGGAGGTACACCGCCGCCATCTCGACCCGTAGTGCCACGATCAGGAAATCCAGTACATCCCCCGGGCCGTCGGCCACCGGATCCTCGCCCGGCGCCGGGCGCCGGTCGTCCCATTCCCGACCGTCCGAGCCCCCGGCGGCCGAAGTCCGCTCTGCACGATCGGCTCCGATGAGCACATCGACCTCGCCCAGGCCGGCGACGCGCTGGCGCGTGTACCACTCCCGCCGGCCGGTCGACACCACCTGAACTCGTGGCGCGGGGGCCGGCGGCGGTCCGTCGAAGTCGGGATCGTAGAAGATGGAGTCGGCGGCGGGTCCGCTGTCCGGACGCGCGCCGAGCAGCTGCACCATCCGCGAGACATCCGCGAGTTCGGCTGCGGCGCTGACGATCCCGGACAGGCCGACGAGCCCGGCAACCGCGTGACGGGCGATGGCCGCACCGGCTGGGCTGTCCGCGGTCCACACCGTGGGACGCCCCTGGACCCGAAGCGCCAACGACTTCGCGCGATTGTGAAAGGCGTCGCGTGCCGGATGCCCGGTGGTGGCCTCGGCGTCGAGCGCGTCGGCGAGGTCGTCGAGCACGGGCACGGCGCCGGTGAACCGGACCTGCGTCAGCGCCCCAAATATCGCGAGCAGCGCCGCCGCGAATCCGACGAACCGGAAACGCGGTTCGATGTCGAAGCGTGGCGCGAGATCGATTCCGTTGCCGCCCAGAGCATCCTGGAGCGGACCGGCCACCGGCGCGAGCACCACCACCTCCGCCCGCCGGCGTAACGCGCGCGCGGCCGCGTCGGCGAGTGCCATGTCCCCGGCGTCGTCGCCGGCGATGATCACGACATCCAGCGGCCCGATCCACCCGGGCAACACCGGTCCGCTGACCACCGGGACATCCACCCGGGCCGCCAGGGTCGCCACCGCGAACTCGGTGGCCCGATGCGACACCCCGCTGGACCCGTGGACCACGACCACGCTGCGCGGGCGCAGCTCGGCGAGCGGCGCGAGCACACCTTCGCGGACCGCTTCGGCAACGGCGCGTACCTGCGCACCGGCGAGCGCGACCGTTCTCAGCAAACCGTCGACATCGGCCGAGATCAGCTCCTCGGCGTCGTCGAGGTCGGGGGAACCGGTTCGCATGTGACCAGGGTAGCCAGCTCGCGGAGTCGGTGTGCATGGGAACGGCACATCGTCGCGGTGGCGACGCCCCTCCTCGACGTCGACGGAGTCCACGCCCCCCGCGCGGTGGTGACCGGTCAGTCGACCGGGTCCGGCAGTACCCGAAGGTGCCCGCGACGTCCCGGACGGGGGCGGGTCTGGTGTCGCGGGGCCCCGGCCGGCTGCGACGGTGCATCGACCGGTCCGGCGCGGTGGCGCCCCGATCGACGATCCTCCACGGCCTCGCGGTGAGCGTCGGCGAAGTGGGTGTCCTCGAAGGCGTCGAGTGCGTCGATGGGACCGCGGTCGACATACCGCGGGCGTCCGCCCCCGGCGACGGCCCCGGCTTCCCGAACCGCCTCGGCGAGGGCGGTCAGCTCCTGATCCTCGGCCGGCGGCGCGGAGAAACCGCGCTCGCTGCGCAGCATCTCCCAACCCCGCGGGACGGTGATCCGGCGGGCGTGGTCCTCGCAGAGGTCCCAGGAGTGCGGCTCCTGCGACGTCGCGAGCGGACCGATCACCGCGGTCGACTCGGCGTAGACGAAGGTCAGGGTAGCCACCGCGGATCGGGCGCAGCCGGGTCGGCAGCACAGTCGGGGAAGCTTCACGTGACGAGATTAGCCCTCGTCGCTCGCAACCACCTCGACGACACGCTCACGGCGCGGGCGCCGGCGAAGACACGGGCGGCCGGAGGAGACAGGGGCTCACCCGACCTCCTACACTCTCGCCATGCGTATCGACCCGAAGCCGACTCCACGTGGCTCCTCCGGCCTGCCGGAGTCCCGCCGCGGCCGGCGGCGGGTGGGGCGTCATCGTGATCGTCGCGGACGTGGACTTCGCTCGCCGCTGCTCCCCCAGGGGGTGCCCGCGCACAACAGCCGATCCGACGAATTCGACGCGGTCGCGCTGGAGGCATTCGCGGAGATCGACGCGCAGTGGCATGACCAGATCGCCGGCCTCGACATCGCCGTCGACGAGATCCCGCGGCTGCTGCCGCGCGATCCGGAGACCGTCGAGTGGCCCGACGAGGTGACCGCCGACGGCGCCGTCCCACTGGCTCGGCTGATTCCCGCCGGGATGGATGTGAACGGTGCGCCGACGCGTGCGCAGATCATCCTGTTCCGCCGGCCGCTGGAGTCCCGGGCCAAGAAGGGCACCGAGTTGCTGGATCTGATCCACGAGGTCCTCGTGCAACAGGTGGCGACCCACCTGGGCGTCGACGAAGACACGATCGACCGCGGACCAGAGTGATCCGCGGTCGAGTACTGCGGTAGCCGTTCGGCCGGCCGACAGTGAGGTCGATCGATGCGTCGGGCGATCCCCGGATGGGGCCGCCGACTCAGATGATGCCGCGCTTGAGGCGACGGCGCTCACGCTCGGACAAGCCGCCCCAGATCCCGAAGCGCTCGTCGTTGTGCAGTGCGTACTCGAGGCATTCGGATTTCACCTCGCAGCCCTGGCAGATCCGCTTGGCCTCGCGCGTCGACCCACCCTTCTCGGGGAAGAACGCCTCGGGGTCGGTCTGCGCGCACAGGGCGCGGTCCTGCCACTGGTCCTCGACGGCGTCGAAGAGATCGTCGAAGTCGTTGGGCACCAACGACAGATGACGACGGCCCGGGTCGGCGTCGTCGGCGACGGGCGTCCCTAAGTCGGTGCCGACACCGACAACCGACGAGGTGGCGGTGCCACCGATCATCGAATCATCAACGGGGCCAAGAGTATTGAATTCGGCGATGAATTGCGGGCGATTCTGTGGTTCAAGCGGATTGCCGATCGGGTTTTCCAAAGCCATCGTCGGCGCCTCCTAGCTCGGGATGTTGGTAGTTTCTGCGTCCTTTGCGAACACGGCCTGTAGCGCCGCACCCACCACTGTTGCCACACCACTTGTACTACGGATGCGGAAACTCCCACATCAGTCGTACACACACAGCGCCCGAGCGACGGCCCGCGAAGTGCCGGAACCGACCCTCACCCGAGTTTGAACATACAATCGAATCCGTTGAAGTCCAGCGGTTTTCGATCCAGAGGTTCTCGATCTCAAACTCGGAATGACACTGATGTGATTACACACGCCCGGGGCGGTCGCGGTCAAGTTGAAGTCAAAGATTCTCTGTTTACCACCAGGATCCGACAACGCTGTGACTCGACACGACATTGACCTCAACCCGACGTGAATGTCACACCGACCCCGGCACCCGTCGGAATCGTCCCCGACCGCGCCGACAGCCCCTGACCGCCCTCGCACACCGCGCACTACAGTGGCGGTGTGAAGGAGTACCTGCTGTGAAGGTGACCGTACTCGTCGGGGGCGTCGGAGGGGCACGATTCCTCCTCGGTCTGCGCGAATTGTTCGGGCCGACGGCGTTCCCGGTCCCGCAGGACGACTCGTCCGGGGGCCAGGCGAGCGAACACGAGATCACCGCGATCGTGAACGTCGGCGACGATGCGTGGATGCACGGCGTCCGCATCTGTCCTGATCTCGACACGTGCATGTACACCCTCGGCGGCGGGATCGATCCCGAACGCGGGTGGGGCCGGCGCGACGAGTCCTGGCACGCGAAGGAGGAACTCGCCGCCTACGGTGCCGATCCGGACTGGTTCGGCCTCGGCGATCGCGACCTCGCGACGCATCTCATCCGGACCCAGATGCTCGATGCCGGGTACCGGCTGTCCGACGTCACCGCCGCGCTGTCCCGCCGATGGAATCCCGGTGTGCGGCTCCTGCCCGTGACCGACGACCGTCACGAGACCCACGTCGTGGTCGCCAAGCCCGACGGCGAGGACGGCGAACGGGTCGCGATCCACTTCCAGGAATGGTGGGTGCGCCATCGCGCCCAGATCCCCACCTTCGGTTTCGCGCAGGTCGGTTCGGATGACACCGCACCTGCACCCGGCGTCCTCGACGCGATCGCCGACGCCGACGTCGTCCTGCTCGCGCCGTCGAACCCGGTCGTGAGCATCGGCGCGATCGTCAGCGTTCCCGGGATGCGCAGCGCGCTGCGGCAGACGAAGGCCCCGGTGGTCGGTATCTCCCCGGTCATCGACAATCGGCCGCTGCGCGGCATGGCCGACGAGTGTCTGTCGGTGATCGAGGTCGAGTCCTCGGCAGAGGGCATCGCCGGGCACTACGGCGCCCGCAGCGGCAACGGCATCCTGGACGGGTGGTTGATCGCCGAGGGCGACCACGCCACCGTCGACGGCATCGCCATCGGCGCCGCACCCCTCCTCATGACCGATCCCGCCTCCACCGCCCAGATGGTGCGCGCGGCGTGCGCGCTCGTCGACGTCGCGCTCCCCGACTCCAACCAGGGCCCCGCGTGACCGCCCGCCCCGACCACCGCGCCCCGGGCCGCCTCGAGATCCATCCGGTGACCGGCCTGCCCGAGTTCGCCGCCGACTCCGACGTCGCGCGCGAGATCCTCACCGCCGCACCGTGGCTCGAGTCCGGTGACGTCCTGGTGGTCACCAGCAAGATCATCTCCAAGGCGGAGGGCCGGATGGTCGACGCGCCGAGCGACCCCGAGGAGCGCGACGCGTTGCGCCGGCGCCTCGTCGACGACGAATCGGTACGCGTGCTGGCACGCAAGAACCGGACCCTGATCACCGAGAACCGGCTGGGCCTGGTCCAGGCCGCGGCCGGGATCGACGGCTCGAACGTACGCAGCGACCAGCTCGCACTGCTCCCGGAGAACCCCGACCGCAGCGCGGCGGCCCTCCGACTCGCCATCGCCGAGGCCGCCGACCTCGACGTCGCGGTGATCATCACCGACACGATGGGCCGCGCCTGGCGGACCGGGCAGACCGACGTCGCCATCGGCGCGTCGGGCATCGCCGTGACCCATCCGTATGAGGGCGGTGTCGACGACTACGGAAACCCGTTGATCGTCACTGAGATCGCGGTGGCCGACGAACTCGCCGCGGCGGCCGATCTCGTGAAGGGCAAACTCGCGGCGGTCCCCGTCGCCGTCGTCCGCGGCTTCGGTCCGGCGGACGACGGGACCACGGCCGCCGATCTGATCCGCCCCTACGAGGAGGACCTGTTCCGCCTCGGGACCGAGGAGGCGATCGCCCAGGGACGTCGCGAGGCCATCCGCACGCGGCGTTCGGTGCGGAACTTCGCCGACCGGCCTGTCGACCCCGCCGAGTTGCGTGCCGCACTCGGCGAGGCGCTCACCGCCCCCGCTCCACACCACACGCATCCGGTCCGCTTCGTCTGGGTGCGGTCCGGCCCGCGGCGCCGGGAACTCCTCGACGCGATGGCGCAGGAGTGGCGCGCCGACCTCGAATCGGATTCCAAGACAACCGAGTCCATCGAGAAACGGTTGCGGCGCGGCCAGATCCTCTACGACGCCCCGGAACTGGTGATCCCGTTCCTCGTGCCCGACGGCGTTCACGAGTACCCCGACGAGCGGCGGAACACGGCCGAACACACGATGTTCACCGTGGCCGCAGGCGGAGCGGTCGCCACCCTGCTCACGGCGCTGTCGGTGCGCGACCTCGGCAGCTGCTGGATCGGGTCGACCATCTTCGCCGCGCCGACCGTACGCCGAGTCCTCGGCCTCGACCCGAGTTGGGAACCACTCGGCGCGGTCGCGATCGGTCACCCCCTCGAGCCGGCGGGCCTGCGCGACCCCGCCCCCACCGCCGATTGGGTACTCGAGCTGTGACCGCCGAGTCGCTGCACGCGTCCGCCGTCGAGGCCCTCACCCATTGGGACACATCCGATCCCGACCAGGACACGCTCCGTCACACGTACCTCGCATTCCTGGCGGCATCCTCGCAGGCATGCCTACGAGCCAGTGCGCCGGGACATCTGACGGGTTCGGCGATCGTCTTCGACGCCACCCGCCGGCACGTCCTGCTCACCCTGCATCCCCGGGTCGGCAAGTGGATTCAGCTCGGCGGACACTGCGAACCGGCCGACGACACCATCGCCGACGCGGCGCTGCGTGAGGCGCGAGAGGAATCAGGCATGCCCGACCTCGTGCTCGACTCGGCGGACCCCGCCGATCCCGGAGGCGGGATCGTGCATCTGCACACCCACCCGATCACCTGCTCGCTGGGCGTCCCCACGCGCCACCTCGACGTCCGGTACCGGGTGATCGCCGCACCGACGTCCGACGGCGGACTACCGCGCGTCGTGCGCAGCGACGAGTCGGTGGATCTGCGCTGGTGGCCGATCGATGCACTCCCGGACGACGCCGGAGACGACATCGCGACACTCATCGGCGCGGCCTTGCGGGACGGACATCCGCGCTAGACCCGGATGTTCTTCCCTACCGTCACCACACCACCGGCGCTGACCGAGAACCGCTCGCGGTCGGCGCTCACGTCGACACCGAGTTGCTCGCCGTCGCCCACCACGACGTTCTTGTCGAGGATCGCTTTACGGACGACGGCACCCTTTCCGACGCGGACGCCGGGCATCAGCACGCTGCCCTCGACCACCGCGCCGTCCTCGACGATGACGTTCGAGGACAGCACCGAGTTGCGGACCGTGCCCCCGGAGATGATGCAGCCGGATCCCACGACCGAGTCCTCGGCGACCCCGGACTGGACGAACTTGGCGGGCGGCAGGTTGTGTGTCTCGCCGCGGATGGGCCAGCGGCCGTTGTACAGATTGAAGATCGGGTGCACCGACACGAGGTCCATGTGTGCCTCGTAGAACGCGTCCAGCGTTCCGACGTCCCGCCAGTAGCCGGTGTCGCGTTCGGTGGCACCGGGGACGTCGTTGTCCTTGAAGTCGTAGACATACGCGGTGTCCCGGCGCACGAAGGCCGGAATGATGTCGCCGCCCATGTCGTGGTCGGAGTCCGAATCGGCGGCGTCGGCGCGCAACGCGTCGACCAGCGCCTCGGTGGTGAACACGTAGTTGCCCATCGACGCGAACGTCGACTCGGGATCGTCCGGCGTCCCCGGCGGATCCGTCGGCTTCTCCAGGAAGCGGGTGATCTTGCCGCTCTCGTCGGAGTCGATGCAGCCGAAGGCCGTCGCCTCGGCGCGCGGGACGCGGATTCCGGCGACCGTCACGTCGGCACCGGATTCGACATGCGCCGCCACCATCTGCGATGGGTCCATCCGGTACACGTGGTCGGCGCCGAAGACGACGATGTACTCGGGCCGTTCGTCGGTGATGAGGTTCATCGACTGGAAGATCGCGTCGGCACTGCCGGTGTACCAGCGCGGTCCGAGCCGCTGCTGGGCCGGGACCGGGGTGATGTACTCGCCATGGAATCCCGACGTCCACCAGGTCTGCGAGATGTGCCGGTCCAGCGAGTGCGACTTGTATTGTGTCAGCACGCAAATGCGTTCGTAACCGGCATTGACCAGGTTGGACAACACGAAATCGATCAGCCGGTAGGCACCGCCGAAGGGCACCGCAGGTTTGGCGCGGTCCATCGTCAGCGGGTACAGACGCTTGCCTTCGCCGCCTGCGAGGACGATGCCGAGGACGTGCGGCTCAGATCTCACTCCCCCAACTTAACCGCCATCGAACCCGTCGGCCAGGTGACCGGGCCGGAAGAATGCCCGCGTCCCGGTCGCGGCGACCGTTTACCGGCACCGATGGCGAACTGCGCGCGATGGCACTAGCGTCGAGATCATGCGGGTGGCGATGATGACACGGGAATATCCACCTGAGGTCTACGGCGGTGCCGGTGTCCACGTCACCGAATTGGTCCGCCATCTCCGCGATCTCATCACCGTCGACGTGCACTGCATGGGCGCCGAACGGGAGACCGCCGCGGTGTACACCCCCGACCCCGGGCTGGCCGGGGCGAACGCGGCGATCACGACCCTCTCGGCCGACCTGCGGATGGCCGTGGGCGCGGCCGACGCCGACGTCGTGCACTCCCACACCTGGTACACCGGTCTCGCCGGGCACCTGGCCGGGCAGCTCTACGACGTGCCGCATGTCCTCACCGCGCATTCGCTCGAACCGTCGCGTCCGTGGAAGGCCGAGCAACTCGGCGGCGGGTACCGGGTGTCGAGCTGGGTCGAACGCAATGCGGTCGAGTACGCCGACGCCGTGATCGCGGTGAGTGCGGGCATGCGAACCGAGATCTGCGACACCTACCCGCGACTGGACCCCGAACGTGTCCACGTGGTGCGCAACGGGATCGACACCTCGCAGTGGTATCCGGTCGCCGACCCGTTCGGACCCGACTCGACACCCACGGCCCTCGGACTCGACCCCGACCGACCCATCGTGGCGTTCGTCGGCCGGATCACGCGGCAGAAGGGCGTCGCGCATCTCGTGGCCGCGGCCCACCGTTTCGACCCGGAGATCCAGCTCGTCCTCTGCGCAGGCGCACCGGACACCCCGGAGATCGGCGCCGAGATCGAGCGGGCGGTCGGCGAACTGTCGGCCTCGCGTCCCGACGTGCACTGGGTCCGCGAGATGCTCCCTCTCCCCCGCATCCGCGAGATACTGACAGCGGCAACGGTCTTCGTGTGCCCCTCGGTGTACGAGCCGCTGGGCATCGTGAACCTCGAGGCGATGGCCTGTGGCACCGCGGTGGTGGCCTCGGGGGTCGGCGGCATCCCCGAGGTGGTGCGCGACAACGTCACCGGCCGCCTCGTCCGCTACGACCCCGCCGATCCGGAGACGTTCGAACACGATCTGGCCGAGACGGTGAACGCGGTCGGTTCCGACGCGGCCGCGGCATCGGCGATGGGCGCGGCCGGCCGCGAACGTGCCGACGCCGAGTTCTCCTGGGCATCGATCGCCGAACAGACCCTGGGCGTCTACGAGTCCGTCCGACGCTGATCAGGGCGCCGTCCGCGGGTGGGCCGGCACGTCGTGACCACGACCGACACCGTCACCGGTACGCGGCCGTCCCCGGCGAAGTCGTCGGCACGAGAGCGGATGTCGGCCTCCTCGGAATGAAATGCCGAGGGTCCCATCGCGACCAGATCGCCGATGATCCCGGCGCCGACGTCCGCGGTGTACCGCAGTGGAGCCTCGTCGACCGGCTCGAAACCGTCGTCGAGCGCGGCATGGAGCCGTGCGGATTTCGTGGCGTCGACCCGGAGCATCTCCATCGGCTCGATGAGCTCGGAGAGGTGGTCGGGCCCCGGGCTCACGATGATCAGTGCGCCATCAGGTGTCAGAACCCGGGCGAACTCGGACGCGTTCCGGGGCGCGAACACCGAGAGCACCACCGAGACAGCGTCATCGACGACCGGTAGCTCGCGCCAGACGTCGCCGACGACGGCGGCGAGCGCGTGCGGCCCCCGGGCGATGGCGCGCGCGCAGTATTTGGACAGGTCGATGCCGATTCCGGCGACCGGGGATTCGACGACACCGTCCGACGTTCCGCTCGCCGCGACCGCGGCGCGAAGATAGTGTCCGCCACCGGCGCCCGCGTCGAGGATCACGGGCCGCGGGACTCCGCTCGCGAACTCGGCGGCGAGTCCGGCGACGGAATCGACCACCGGGGCGAAGAAACCGGCGTCGTGCACACGCGCCCGGGCGGCCACCATGGCCGCGGTGTCGGCGCGCAACGAGCCCGACCGACCGTCGAGCAGTGAGACGTAGCCCTGCCGGGCGATGTCGAATGAATGAGCGTCGGGACAACGCAGAGCAGTGCCGTCGACCGAGAGCGGCCCGGTGCACACCGGGCATCGAAGGATCTCGACGATCGAAGTGAGGCCATGCGCCCGGTGCGGTGTCGGTGTGTCCGCCCGGGCCTCATGGGAACTGCCCTCGTGGGGCATGTTCAGCCGGTGACCCCGCGGAGTTCCTCGCCCAGCGCGGCTGCTTCGTCGGCGGTCAGCTCGACGACGAGTCGACCCCCACCCTCGATCGGAATCCGGACAACGATTCCACGCCCTTCTTTGGCCGCTTCGAGGGGGCCGTCCCCAGTACGTGGCTTCATTGCCGCCATTCTCAAGCTCCCTTCAAGGTCCCTGCTCCGAACATGATACGTGTAGGCGTCTCACACGATTGCCAGTGCGCGACACGCGCGCCGCGCGGAACCCGCTGCGCGCCTACCCCGGGGCCGTCGGCGGGCCCGGCCGCCACGCGCCGGCACCACCGTTCTCGTGGTCGGCGGCCGCATCGTCGGGGTGCGTGTCGACCGGCGTCCCGGGCACCGGCTCCCGGTCGCGCAGGCGCGCGATCACCGAGCGCAGATCGTCGACCTCATGTGCGAGACGCGCCAGCGCCCAATCGACTTCGGACTGCTTGTAGCCCCGCGGTGTCTGCGCGAACCGCAGCGCGCGGACGTCGTCGCCGGTGATCCCCACCGACGGCAGTCTGGTGAGGGTCGTGTCGGGCTCGACCGGCGGAAGATCTTCACCACGTCCGAACACGAACCAGACGATGGCGAACACGACCGCGATGACGAGCCCCATGATCAGGAGGTACAGCAGCAGCGTCTGCATGCGATCCATCCTGACAGAAACACTCGGACCGGAGTCCGGCACAGCACGGACCCGACAACCGCTCCCGGTGTGGCGCGCGGTCGCCGGGTCCGTGTGGGTGCCGTGCCCGGTGCCCCTAGGAGGCCATCTCCTCGGCCTTGGTGTCCAGCACCCGCACGGTGTTCATCGGCGGACGATCCTCGAGGTAGACCTCGGTGGTGTGCGGCGTGAACGACCCGTCGGGCTCGGCGGTGAACTGGGTCAGGCCGACGCCCGAGTCCTCGATCCCGCACCGGCGCATGAGGGTTCCGACGATCTGCCGGCTCATGACCCCCAGTTCCACCAGCGGGCGGTTGCGATGGGTCCGGACCCCGAGGTTGACCTGACCGATACCGGCCAGACCGTGGCGGTCGTAGGTGTCGATGAGCAGCCCGATCTCCACCCCGTAGCCGGGCGCGAACGGGACCGACGACAGCAGCTCGCGCGTGCCGGCGTACTCGCCGCCGAGCGGCTGCAGCACTGCGGTGAGGTCGGGCTTCTGGGAGGCCAGGAGCGGCCGGGCGACGAGCTCGGTCACGCGACCGCCGCCGTTGGCGTCGTGGGTGCCGCCCGTGCGCAGCGGCCGCCGGTAGTAGCCCTTCACGAGCTGGATCTCGGGGTTGACGAGCAGCGGACCCAGCATCTTCGGCACGAACATCGGGTCCGGGTCGATGAGGTCGGAGTCGACGAAGGCGATGATGTCGCCGGTGGCCACGGCGATCGAACGCCAGAGCACCTCGCCCTTGCCCTTGACCGGGTCCAGCTCGGGGACCGCCTCCTCGCGGGTGACCACCTGCGCGCCGGCGGCGAGCGCTCGCTCGGCGGTCGCGTCGGTGGAACCGGAGTCCAGGACGATGACCTCGTCCACCAGGCTCCCGTAGAGCGGCATGATCGTCGCGATCACGTCGGCGACTGTCTCCTCCTCGTTCAGCGCGGGGAGCACGACCGAGATCGTCCGGCCGTCCTTCGCCTCGATGAGTTCGTCGATCGTCCAGTCGGGCTGTTCCCAGGTGTGGGTTGACGACCAGCGCTGCTCGGTTCCCGGGGCCTGGGCGACCGTCGGCCACATCGCGGCCTTGTCCCGGCTGATGACGGTGCTGGGCGTACGTCGCTTCTGCTTGGTCATGCGAGTCCCCTGACTGTTCGGGCGGGTGGTCTCGTTCCCGCGATGGCAGCGACCATGTCGACCACACGGCGAGTGGCGGCGACCTCGTGAACGCGGAAGATCCGGGCGCCCTGTGCGGCGGCCAGACTCGTCGCGGCCAGTGTCCCTTCCAATCGTTGCGCTAGGTCTGTACCCAGAGTCTCCCCTACGAAATCCTTGTTGCTCAGCGCCATGAGCACCGGCCAGCCCGTGTTAACAAGATCTTTCACGCCACGTAACAGAGCCAGCCCGTGGTGGGTGTTCTTGCCGAAATCGTGCGTCGGATCGATGACGATCGAGTCCCTCCGGACCCCCGCCGCGAGCGCCCGTTCGGCCGCGGAGGTCACCTCCCGGATGACGTCGGCCACCACGTCGTCGACGGAATCCCCGTACGCGACGCGGTGCGGTCGCGTCCGCACCCGCGCGCCACCGGTGTGCGAGCAGACGATCCCGACGCCACGTTCGGCGGCGACGGCGACCACCTCGGGATCGAATCCCGCCCACGTGTCGTTGATGAGGTCCGCGCCGGCGGCGCAGGCCTGGTCGGCGACCTCGCTCCGCCAGGTGTCGATGCTGATCAGCACACCCGGGTGGCGGTCGCGGATCCACGAGATCATGCCGACGACCCGGGCCGCCTCCGTGGCGGCATCGACCTCGCGACCCGGACCGGCCTTCACCCCGCCGACGTCGATGATGTCGGCGCCCTCGGCCACCACCCGATCGACGTGCGCCTGTGCGGCGGCGTCGTCGAAGCTCGCTCCCCGGTCGTAGAACGAGTCGGGGGTGCGATTGACGATCGCCATGACCAGCGCGCGATCGGTCGGCACCCGACGCCCGCACAGCGTCGGCGACACCGACGCCTCCGGGTTCGAACTCACCCCTTGGGAACCTTGGCCGCGGCGACGTCGTCGGGATAGCCGTCGTAGTACTCGGTGTAGCCCTTCTCCTTGCCGAGCAGTACGTGGAGTCGGTCGGCCTCGGCGTCGGCGTATCCCTCCTTGCGGAGCTCGACCTTGCGGTTCTTGAAGGTCGAGGTCTGCTCGAAGTCGTCGACGATCCGCACGAACAGCGGCACCGCGTACGACGGCAACGCGTCGTAGAGGTGACGGGCGAACTTGCTCGGATCGAGGTCGGCGCCCTCACGCAGCTTGATCGCGATCATCCCGGCGCGACCGTCGGTTCCCGGGACCTCGACGCCGTACGCGACGGACTGGGCGACGGCCTCGTAGGAGTCGACCGCCCCCTCGACCTGGGTCGTGGCGACGTTCTCACCCTTCCAGCGGAAGGTGTCACCGAGCCGGTCGACGAAGGCGATGTGGGCGAAGCCCTGATCGCGGACGAGGTCACCGGAGTTGAAGTAGGAGTCGCCGTCCTTGAAGGCGTCGCGGATGATCTTCTTCTCGGTCTCCTCGGAGTCGGTGTAACCGTCGACGGGCACCCGGTCACTGATCTGCGCGAGCAGCAGGCCGGTGCCGCCCCGGCCGACCTTCACGAGCCGACCGTCGTCGCCGCGCTTGGGGTTCCCCTCCTCGTCGTACTCCACGATCTTGTACGGGAGCGGGCAGAAGCCGGCGGTCTTGTCGACGCTGAACGCGTTGACGAACGCGAGGTTGAGTTCGCTGGCCCCGTAGAACTCGACGACGCGGTCGACGCCGAACCGCTCGCGGAACTCGTCCCAGATGTCCGGGCGCATACCGTTGCCGACCACGGTGTGTACGGAATGCTGGCGATCGGTGGGCTTCTCGGGCTGCGCGAGAAGGTAGCGACACAATTCGCCGATGTAGCAGAAGGCCGTCGCACGGTTGAGGATCACGTCGTCCCAGAACTTCGACGCCGAGAACGACCGCCCGATGGCGATACACGCGCCGGAGGCGAGGACCGACGACAGTGAGACCGACAGCGCGTTGTTGTGGTAGAGCGGCAGCGGCACGTACATGGTGTCGCTGTGGCGCAACCGCACCGCGAGACCACCGATGCCGGACAGGCTCGCCAGCCACCGGTTGTGGCTCATCACGCTCGCCTTCGGCATTCCGGTTGTACCGGAGGTGAAGATGTAGAAGGCCTTGGTCGACGCGGGCAGCTGCTCGGTGACCTCCGGATCGGCCTCGGAGAGCCCCTCGGCGGCGGCGTCGAACTCGGCGAAGTCGTAGACATGTTGCGGCAGAACCGATTCCGGAATCGAGTCGAACGCCTCGGCACACTCGGGATCGTGGATGAGGACCGTGGCCTCCAGCAGTCCGACACTGTGCTCGAGCACCTCACCGCGCTGGTTGTAGTTCAGCATCCCGGCGATGGCACCGAGTTTGACGGTGGCGAGCATCAGCAGCAGGTCGGTCGTGCAGTTCTTGGACAGCAGCGCCACCACGTCGCCCGTGCCGACGCCGTCGGCCGAAAGCGCTGCGGCGTAACGGTTCACCCGGCGGTTGGCCTCACCGTAGGTGGTCGTGCGGCCCTCGAACCGGACGAAGGGGCGGTCGGGGTGCTCGGCCGCGAGCTTCTGGAAGACCGAACCGATGGTCCGCTTGGCCTCGGGTGGGCGACGGATGAGCCCCGGTGCGTGCTTGATCATCCCGGTCGCATGTGGCGCCATCTTCACCACACCACGAAGAAGGTCGGGGATACCGACCGTCTTCTTCACGCTCTGCTGCCGATTGTCCTGCTGCTCGACCTCTGGGGACATCTGCCCTCCGCTCTCCCGCTGGCATATCAGGTGCCCCGCGCACCCACGCGCTACCCTACCGGCCGGTAGCAAGGCCTCACCGTGCCGTCGCCAACTCCACCGCGTCGGACACCGACCGCGAGATGAGCAGTCGGTCCAGCGATCGCCGGGCGACGAACCCGGTTGTCGACAACTCTCGCAGCCAGTCGAGCAACGGCGCGTAGAAATCGGAAGGATCGAGCAGGACGACCGGCTTGTCATGCATCCCGAGATAGCCACCGGTCCAGGTCTCGAAGAGCTCCTCGAGCGTCCCGATCCCGCCCGGCAGGGTGATGAACCCGTCGGCGCGCTCGTCCATGAGCCGCTTGCGTTCGCGCATGGTCTCGGTGACGACGAGTTCCCCCGAACCGAGGTCGGCGACCTCGTGCTTCATCAGCGCGCGGGGGATGATGCCGATCGTGTGACCGCCCGCCTCGCGGGCGGCGTTGACCAGCGCGCCCATCATGGAGATGTTCCCGCCACCGGAGACGACGACATGCCCCTGCTCGGCCAGGGTCCGCCCGACCTCGGCGGCGAGGTCGAGATAGGGCTGGTCGACGGGACCGGACGCGCAATAGACACAGACAGCACTCACCGGGCAATCGTGCCATCGCCGCCCGACCCGGTCATCTCGGCCCTCAGGGCGTGGCGGCCTCGATCGCGGCGACCACGTCATCGGGGTCGTCGACGACGGTGAGCAGGTCCAGATCCTCGGGCGAGATCATCCCGCGCGCGGCGAGGACGTCGCGCATCCAGGCCAGGAGCCCGCCCCAGAAGTCGCTGCCCACCAGCACGATCGGGAATCGCACCACCTTCTTGGTCTGCACGAGGGTCAGCGCCTCGAAGAGCTCGTCGAGCGTGCCCATCCCGCCGGGGAGACAGACGAACGCTTGCGCGTATTTCACGAACATCGTCTTGCGGACGAAGAAGTACCGGAAGTTCATCCCGAGATCGACCCACGGGTTGAGGCCCTGCTCGAAGGGCAGCTCGATGTTGAGGCCGATGGACTGGGCACCCGCCTGGCGGGCGCCCTGATTGGCGGCGTCCATCGCTCCGGGCCCGCCGCCGGTGATGACCGCGTACCCGGCGTCCCCGAGCGCACGTCCGACCCGCACCCCGAGCGCGTATTCGGGCGATTCCGGGGCGAGGCGGGCGGAGCCGAACACGGTGACGGCCTCGGCCACCTCGCTCATGGCGTCGAACCCGGCCACGAACTCCGACTGGATGCGCAGCACGCGCCACGAGTCGCGCATGGTCCGCTCCGAGCGCCGCTCGGCGTCCCGCGGGTCGACCCACTCGAGCAGCCGTCGATCGGTGGTCTTGCCCTGCTGATCCCGGCGGATGCGGATGGGCCCGACGTAGCAGGTGTCGGGATCGGTTCCGTCGGTGTCGGCGGCGGGATCGGGCGTGGTCGACATGGCGGTCACGCTAGCAGCGTGGCCGGGCCACCCGGTCCGGCCACTCAGGACAGGTAGTCGCGCAGCAGCTCGGTCACCGCGCGGATCTGCTCCACCGGGACCCGCTCGTCGACGCGATGCGCGAGATTGGGGTCGCCGGGACCCAGGTTCACGGCCGGGATGCCGAGCGCCGAGAACCGTGACACATCGGTCCACCCGTATTTCGCGCGGAAGCGGCCACCCGCGGCCTCGACGAGCGCCGCAGCGGCCGGGTGTGCCAGACCCGGCAGGGCGCCGGCGGCCGAATCGGTGACCGCCAGCTCGATGACACCGTCGGCCAGGTCGGCGGCGAACACCTCGCGCACGTGGCCGAGGGCCTGATCGATCGAGCGGTCGGGCGCGAAGCGGAAGTTCACGTCGACGTGTGCGGCGTCGGGGATCACGTTGCCTGCGACCCCGCCCCCGACGGCGACCGCGGACAGACCTTCGCGGTACTCACAGCCGTCGATGTCGACCCGACGGGCCTCGTAACCCGCCAGCGTGGTCAGGACATTGCCGAGCTTGTGGATGGCGTTGTCGCCCATCCACGACCGGGCCGAGTGCGCCCGGGTCCCCGACGTCGACAGCCGGACCCGGAGTGTTCCTTGGCATCCCGCCTCGATGAGCCCCGCGGTCGGCTCGCCCAGGATCGCCACGTCGCCGGCCAGCCATTCGGGGAGTTCCCGTTCGATGTCGTTGAGGCCGTTGAACTCCGCCGCGATCTCCTCGCAGTCGTAGAAGATCAGCGTCAGGTCGGAGGCCGGCTCGGGCAGCGTTGCCGCCAGGTGGAGGAACACCGCGTCACCGGACTTCATGTCGACGGTGCCGCAGCCGTGCAGGACGTCACCGTCCGCCGGATGGGTCTCACGGCGGTGCGGGAGGTTGCCGGCCACCGGCACGGTGTCGAGGTGACCGGCGAGGATGACTCGCCGGGCATGCCCCCGATCGGTACGGGCGAGAACGCGATTGCCGTGGCGGAGGATCTCGAAACCGGTTGTCTGCGCCCGCAGTGCGGCCTCGACCGCGTCGGCGATGGCCGATTCGTTGCGCGACTCGCTCTCGATGTCGACGAGCGCGGCGGTCAGGTCGACGGGATCGGCGGTCAGGTCGAGATCGGGAGTGCTCACCCCTTCACCGTAGTGAGCCCATCTCGGCGGCGCCGAAGGAGACGCTGAACTTCACGCACCAGAGGAACACCGACGGATAGTCGCCCGGGTCGACGCCGGCGGGGATCTCGTAGAGCTGGTCGCCCTTGTTGCCCTTGATCATGCCGAGGTCGACGTGCGGGGCCCCGGCGGCCGTGCGCCAGCCGGCGAATCCCTCGACCACCTCCCCCTGTGACAACCACACGTGGACGTCCGGGCCGGTGGTGGTGTCCAGGTTCTCGATCGCCAACACGCGTGAACCGTCGGGTTGTTCGATGACCGAGACCGTTCCGGAGGTCGAATGCTCATGGCTGATCAGGCTTCCGCGCGAGACCACCACCGGTCCGGCGGGGGGCGCCTGGCCCGGCGCCGAGGTCGTCGGGGTGACCGCCACGGGGATCGCGTCGTCGATCTCGGTGTCGACGAAGATCAGCCACGGCTGGAAGACGACGGCCCCGACCGCCAGCACCGCGACGAGCACGACGCCGAGGCCGCCGAGCACCCACGGCCAGCGGCGACGTCGCCGCCGGGGCGGTGCAGGTGGCTGCGGATGACCGGTCATGGTGGCGACCATACGAGCGCCGCACGGCACGTGACCAGGACTTTGGGCCGAATGGATGACGGTAGAGCGGCGTCGGGGCACCGGTGGCGGCGCGGGACGACGGGCAGCGATCACCTAGACTCACCTGTCGTGACATCTACTGGCGCACACGCAACTGGCATCGCGACCGTGACCGACGGGGGTTCGACTCCCGGCGTCGTCCTCGACGTCTGGTTCCCCGAACCCGAGCTCGACGGTGTCGAGACCGCCGAGACCGTGACCCTCGACGACGAGTCGACGCCGGCCCATCTCCGCGATCTGCTGGGCGTCGACGAGGCCCGCGGGGTGAAGACCATCGCGGTCCGCACCGGCATCGCCGACATCGCGGCCGCACCCATCGACGCCTACGACGTCTACCTCCGGCTCCACCTGCTGTCACATCGCCTCATCACCCCGCACGGCGCCAACCTCGAGGGCATCTTCGGGATGCTCACCAATGTCGTCTGGACCAACCACGGCCCATGCGCGGTCGAGAACTTCGAGTCGGTGCGGGCGAAGCTGCGTGCGCGCGGACCGGTCACCGTCTACTCGATCGACAAGTTCCCGCGCATGGTCGACTACGTCGTGCCCGGCGGCGTGCGGATCGGCGACGCCGACCGCATCCGCCTCGGCGCGCACCTGGCGGCCGGCACCACCGTGATGCACGAGGGCTTCGTGAACTTCAACGCCGGCACCCTCGGGTCGTCGATGGTCGAGGGCCGCATCTCCGCGGGCGTCGTCGTCGGCGACGGCTCCGACATCGGCGGCGGCGCCTCGACGATGGGCACCCTGTCGGGCGGCGGCAAAGAGATCATCGCGCTGGGCAAGCGCTGTCTCCTGGGCGCGAACTCCGGCTGCGGCATCCCGCTGGGTGACGACTGCGTCATCGAGGCCGGCCTCTACGTGACCGCAGGCACCAAGGTCACCGGACCCGACGGCACGCAGATCAAGGCGCGCGATCTGTCCGGCCAGTCCAACCTGCTGTTCCGTCGCAACAGCCTGACCGGCGCGGTCGAGGTCGTGCCGTGGAAGGGCGACGGCATCGCCCTCAACGAGGCGCTGCACAAGAACGACTGAGTCCGGCCGACGACACTGTCGCGCACTGGCCGGATCGGTGATCGCGACGTATGGTGGGCTCATGAGCACATCGAACAATCGTTCGACGAACGATTCCGACGACGTCCTCGGCGCAGGCGCCGGAAACACCACCGAGAAGGA
Source organism: Gordonia sp. ABKF26 (assembly GCF_041103195.1). Lineage (NCBI taxonomy): Bacteria > Bacillati > Actinomycetota > Actinomycetes > Mycobacteriales > Gordoniaceae > Gordonia > Gordonia sp. ABKF26. The sequence continues at coordinate 2,306,680 of NZ_JBGCVZ010000003.1, read as the reverse complement.
CCCGGACGACTGGGTGACCGGTGACGAGCCGATGACCGGCGCCCAGCGCAGCTACCTCGACACCCTCGCACGAGAAGCCGGCGAGACGCTCTCGGCCGACCTCACCAAGGCCGAGGCCTCCGAGGAGATCGACCGGTTACAGCAGAAGAGCGGCCGCGGCTGATCCGGTCGGGGCTGATCCGGTCGGGGCTCAGGCGGCCAGGCGGGCGACGGCCGCGCTGATCCGTTCGTCGGTGGCGGTGAGCGCCATCCGAACGTGGCGTTCACCCGCCGGGCCGTAGAAATCACCGGGGGCGCAAAGGATTCCACGCGTGGCGAGCCAGTCGACGGTCTCCCGGCACGGTTCGTCCCGGGTTGCCCAGAGGTACAGGCCCGCCTCGGAATGGTCGACCCGGAAGCCCGCACCCTCGACCGCGGCCTTCAACAGTCGACGACGGGCTGCATAGCGTTCACGCTGCTCGTCGACATGCGCGTCGTCGCGCAGCGCGGCGGTCATCGCCCCCTGTATCGGGAACGGCACGATCAGTCCGGCATGCTTGCGGACCGCGAGCAGTTCGCCGATGAGATCGGGGTCGCCGGCGAAGAAGCCGGCACGGTACGACGCGAGGTTCGAGATCTTCGACAGCGAGTGGACGGCAAGCAGCCCGGTGTGGTCGCCGTCGCAGACCCGGGGGTCGAGGATCGACAGCGGCTCGCCCTGCCAGCTCAACCCGAGGTAGCACTCGTCGGACACGACGACGGTTCCCCGCTCGCGTGCCCACCCGACGACCTTGCGCAGATGGTCGAGACCCAGCACCTTGCCGGTCGGATTCGACGGCGAGTTGATGAACATCAGCGCCGGGTTCATCGGTCCCAGGGCGACAGTCGAGTCGGCGCGCACCGGCCGGGCACCCGCGAGCAGCGCGCTCACCTCGTAGGTCGGGTACGCGACCTCGGGGATGACCACGTCGTCGCCGGGCCCCAGTCCGAAAGTCGAGGCGAGACCCGCGATCGCCTCCTTGGTCCCGATCACCGGGAGGATGCCCGCCTCGTCGAGACCGGAGACCCCGTGCCGCCGGACCAGCGACTCCGCGGCCGCCTCGCGCAGCTCGCGCGTCCCGATCGTCGTCGGGTACCCCGGGAACGTCGAGTTGTCGGCGAGCGCGTCACGGATGAGGGCGGGCACCGGGTCGACGGGCGTGCCGACCGAGAGGTCGACGATGCCGTCGGCGTGGGCCCCCGCCGTCGCCTTCGCGTCGGCGATCGTGTCCCAGGGAAAGTCGGGTAGGCGCCCGCTCACCCGGGTCGAGGTGACGCGTAGCGGAGCGGCCGCACGGGATACAGGACTGCTCATGCCGAGCCGGTCAGTCCTCTTCGTTCATCGGCGGGAGTCCCTTGATGAACGCCGGATCGGCGTCGGTCTTGCCGACCTTGCTGGCGCCGCCGGGCGAGCCCAGGTCGTCGAAGAAGTCGGCGTTCGCGCTGACGTAGGGCTCCCACTCGTCCGGCACATCATCTTCGTAGAAGATCGCCTCGACCGGGCACACCGGTTCGCACGCACCGCAGTCGACGCACTCATCCGGCTGGATGTAGAGCATGCGTCCACCCTCGTAGATGCAGTCGACGGGGCATTCCTCCACGCAAGCCTTGTCCAACACGTCGACGCAAGGCTCCGCGATGATGTAGGTCACCACTCACTCCTTCGCTAGGGAAGATCCGGGTCGGCGCGACGAGAAGTGCGGGTTCGGCGTCGAACAGCACTCCGGCGTCGGCGCCGGTGCGGCTCGAGGGCTGGTCGAACCGCACCCCACAGTATCCGCCCCGGTGGACGCTGCGACGAAATCGGCCCCCGCCCAGAACCGCCTGGATCGGCCTTCGAGTAACGAGGATCACACTCGGACCGCACGCGAGCGCCTCGGGTTTCGCTCAGCCTGCCGACAAACCTCGACGCCGCGACCATCCGCGGGCAGTGTCGGGCGCATGATCGTCGTCGACGAATCCGTCCTGAGGGGACACCGACCCGCGGGTGCGTGCGCCCGGGTGCCGCACCGACCCACCGCGCGGTCGATGTCGATGTGCTGTCGCTGAACCGATCGGCCTCATCACATCCTCATCGACCCACGCAAGGATTCGCCATGACCTCCACCCTCGCCCGCACCGAATGGGCGTCTCGGTCCTCCGCTGCCCCGCGCACCATCAGCCACCTGCCGACGCGGCTCCGGCCCGCCGACCTCCTCCGTATCACCGATCAGGGCGTCGCCGACGTTCTCGACGGCCGGCACGACGCCGTGCTCCCGAACGTCTGGGACGAGCGGCACCGCTGGTCGACGCGACTGCACGCCGACGACGACGTCGATGTGTGGCTGATCAGCTGGACGCCGGGAGAGGCCACCGAACTCCACGACCACGCCGGCTCGCTCGGCGCGCTCACCGTGCTGTCGGGCAGCTTGCGCGAGTACCACTGGACGGGAGACGATCTCGCGGTGCGCATCCTCGACGCCGGCGACCAGGCCGCCTTCCCCCTCGGCTGGGTGCACGACGTCGTGCGGAACCCGGTCGTGGCCGCGCCGGAGCCGTCGACGAGTGAGCAGCCTGTCGCACTGGTGACCCCGACACTGAGCGTGCACGCCTATTCCCCGCCGTTGACCGCCATGTCCTACTACGACATCTCCGAGGGCGGGTACCTGCGCCGGAACCGGACCGTCCTCACCGACGAACCCGAATGAGCGCTCACCGGACCATCGACGACGTGCTCGCCGACGCGCGGTCGCGGATCGCGCGGGTCGAGCCCGTCGACGTCCCCGCGGAGCTGGCCGACGGCGCGGTGCTGGTCGACATCCGGCCCGCGGCCCAGCGCGCCGAGGAAGGCGAAGCGCCGGGGGCTCTCGTGATCGAACGCAATGTCCTCGAATGGCGTTGCGATCCGGCGAGCGACGCACGTATCGACCAGGCAGTCGACCACGACGTCCGCTGGATCATCCTGTGTTCGCAGGGTTATACGTCGAGTCTCGCCGCGGCGGCGCTGCAAGAGCTCGGACTCCACCGCGCGACCGACGTCATCGGCGGATACGAGGCTCTGGCACCAGTTCTCGGCTGACTCTCAGGCCACCGCGGGCCAGGGCCGTGGCGCGGGGCGGGTGTCGACGGCGAGGCCGGTGACCGGGTCCGCGAGTGCGGACACATGGTGCGCGAGGGCCGGATCGATCCAGTCGGTACCGTTCTGCACATAAGGCGGCTGCGCGGTGATGCGTTCGGTGAGAACGAAATCGGACTCCGCGGTCCGCGCGGCCAGAGCGTCGAGGTGGGGCCAGGGGCGCTCCGGGTTGACGTGGTCGGGCGTCAGAGGTGACACCCCACCCCAGTCGTCGACGCCGGAGGCGATCAGGGCAGCGCACTCGGCGGGCGACACGAGGTTCGGCGGCGCCTGGATCCGCATGTGCGGGCCGAGGACGATCCGGGCGACCGCGACGGCGGCGAGGAACTCGGTCATCTCCGCATCGGGCGTCGAGCGCATCGCGGTGTCCGGCTTCGCGCGGAAGTTCTGCACGATCACCTCCTGGATGTGCCCGCCCGCGGCGTGCACATCGGCGAGGGCCAGCAGCGATTCGGCTCGCTCGGTGAGGGATTCGCCGATCCCGACGAGGATTCCGGTGGTGAACGGAACGCGGGCGGTGCCCGCGTCGCGCAGCACCTGCATGCGGACCAGAGGGTCCTTGTCGGGACTTCCGTAGTGCGCCTGCCCCTTCTCGGTGAACAGGCGTCGCGACGTCGTCTCCAGCATCATCCCCATCGACGGCGCGACCGGCCGCAGGTGGCGGAGCTCGTCGAGGCTCATCACACCGGGATTGAGGTGCGGCAGCAGACCCGTCTCCGACAGCACCGCGACCGCGGCCGCGCGCACGTAGTCCAGCGTCGAGGAGTATCCCCGTTCGGCGAGCCACTCGCCGGCCTGGGGCCACCTGTCCTCCGGTCGGTCGCCGAGGGTGAAAAGGGCTTCCTTGCAGCCCAGTTCGGCGCCGCGCCGCGCGAGATCGACGACCTGGTCGAGTTCGAGATACAGGCCCTCCCCCGCTCGGGCGAGCTTCCCGGGGACAGTCACGAAGGTGCAGTAGTGACACCGGTCGCGGCACAGGCGGGTCAGCGGGATGAACACCTTGCGCGAGTAGGTGATCTGACGCGACCTGCCGACCGCCGCGAGGCCTTCGTCGCGGATCGCCCCCGCGATCGACTGGAGTTCGGTGAGGTCCTCGCCCGAACAGGACAGGAGCGCCACGGCGTCGTCGAGACCGATCGGCGTGCGTTCGTGAGCGGCGGCCAGCGCCCCGCGGATGATGGACTTGTCGGTCATTCCTGCCCCTCCTCGGGTGTTCCGGTGCCGGGATGTGGTTCATAGGGTGCGGGGTCGAACGTGCCGTTGCGTTCGCGGAACGACGCCGCGGTGCCCGGCCAGAGCAGGGTCAGGCGACCACTGTCCGGATCGACATACCAACTGTCACAACCGGTCATCCACACGGTCGACTCGGCGCGCGCGTCGATCTCCCGGGTGTAGGCCTCCTCGGCGGCAGGCGACACCGCCAGGGTCCCGATCCCGTTGTCGGCCATGTACTCCAACGCGCCCAGGACGTAGTCGAGCTGCGTCTCGATCATGTAGATCGCCGAGTTGTGTCCGAGTGCGGCGTTCGGCCCGTCCAGGACGAACATGTTGGGGAAACCGCTGACGACGGTCGAGGCATGGGAAGTCATGCCTGCGGACCAGTGCTCGGACAGCCGACGTCCGGCGCGGCCGGTGATACGCGACGCCGCAGGCGGTCGCGCGGCCTCGAAACCGGTCGCCATCACCAGGACGTCGAGGTCGTAGGTGCGGCCGCTGTGCGCGGTGGCCTTGGACTCCGCGACCGACGTCAGCGCGCTCGGCTCGAACACCACGTTCGACCGCTGCAACGCCGGGTAGAAGTCGTCACTGAGAAGGATGCGCTTGCAACCGATCTCGTAGTCGGGGGTCAGCTGCTCACGGAGGCCGGCGTCGGCCACCTGCCCGTGCAGGTGGTCTCGGGCGCGCGCCCGGATCTGGTCGATGTCCGGATGCAACCCGAGTCGCTGCCGGAACGCCGAGTCGGCCTCGATCAGCAGGTGCTCGCGCACCTCGGCGGCGACGACCGGATCGAGCATCGCGACGCGCTCGTCGGCGGTGTAGCTCCGATCCGCCCGCGGCACGACATACGGCGCGGTACGAGAGAAGACGACGAGGTCCTCGGCGACCTCGGCGAGGTGCGGGACGAGTTGCACGGCCGACGCACCGGTCCCGACGACCCCGACCCGCGCACCGGCCACCGCGACGGCGTCGTGCCAGCCGGCCGTGTGGACGACCTGTCCCGGAAAGGTGTCGAGCCCTTCGATGTCGGGGATGCGCGCCTCCGACAACCGCCCCACGGCCAGGACCAGCGTACGGGCGCGGAACGTCGCGGACCGCCCGTCCGGCGCGGCGGCAGTGATCATCCAGTGTGCACCGCGCTCATCCCAGACGGCTTCGCGCAGTTCCCGATTGAGATGAATCCGATCGGCCAGCCGTTCGTCGACGACGATCTGCTCGAGATAGCTGCGGATCTCGGCGCCGCGCGGGAACCGCGCGGACCAGTCCGCGGGCGGCCGGAACGAGAACGAGTACAGGTGAGCGGGGATGTCACAGGCGATTCCGGGATAGGTGTTGTCGCGCCACGTGCCTCCCACGCCGTCGGCGCGTTCGAGAACGACGAACGACTCCCGGCCTCGGCGGGCGAGTTGCGTCGCCATGCCGAGTCCGGCGAAGCCCGCGCCGATGATCACCACATCGACGTCATCCATCATCAGCGACGACGGTCGCATCTCGTTCGACGGCCCGGCCTCGGACGGTGTCCGGCTCACGCGGACACCGTGGGCAGTGGGAGCAGCCGGCCCGGTCCCGGCACCCCATAGCGGGTGGTGCGCTGACGCGGCGCCCGTCCGGCTCGCGCCGCGATGTCGACGACGGCGGCCGCGTCGAGCACACGACCGGCTTCCGGCCCGGCCGTCGGCATCAGCGTGCCGTCGAGCAGCAGACCGCCCAGATCGTCGGCACCGCCCCGCAACACCCGATCGACGGTGGCGGCGGGAAGCTTCGTCCACGCCACCTGGAGATGGTCGAGAAGGCCCGCGGACATGAGTCGGGCCACGGCGTACACCGCTCGGGTCTCCCGTTCCGACGCTGTCCGGGTCGCGGTTCCGGCGAGGTGCGGCGGCACGTTCTCGGGCAGCAGCGGCATCAGGATGAGTTCGCTGAAACCGCCCGTGCGACGCTGGATCTCGAGCAGGAGCCGCAGGTGGGCGACCTGGTGCGCAGGCGTCTCGACGTGCCCGTAGAGCATCGTCGCGGTGGAGAAGAGGCCCACCCGGTGAGCGGTCTCGATGACATCGACCCAGCTGCCGACCGGCGGTACCGAGCCGGTGGGCGACAGCGTCGCACGCACGGTGTCGTCGAGGATCTGGGCAGCGGTCCCCGGCACCGATCCCAGGCCTGCCGACCGCAACCGCTCGAGATGGTCGGCAACCGACACCCCGGCGCGCTCGGCGCCGTCGACGATCTCCGGTGCCCGGTATGCGTGGAGGTGCAGTCCGTCGGCGGCCCCGGTGATGACTTCCACGAGCCGGACGTACTCGTCGGCCGGGAGCTCCGCGGGCAGTGGTCCCTGCATGCAGATCTCGGTCGCCCCGAGACCGACCGCCTCGGCGACCAGGTCGTCCAACCCGGGATCGTCGGGGCCGAGACAGCTGACGACCCCCGTGTCGAAGTTGCGGTTGACCACGAACGTCAGCACATCCGGATCGGTGACGCGGCGACGCACGGAGTCGGCGAGGTCGCACAACTCGTCGAGCTGCGCACCCGAGGCACCCAGCAGCGCAACCCAGCCGTCATCATCCAGGGCGTCGGCCCCGAGAGTCGGGTCGTCACGAACACGGCTCAGTGCGGCCGTGACGCGCTCGATCGGGGCCAGGATGTCTTCGGCCCACGCGCGCAGAAGCATGTCTCTCACTCTAACTCCGCACCGCGAAGTGCAGCGCAGAGCGCCCCGTCGCCGGGCGGTCACTCGGGTTCGGGCAGCCGACCCGTCCAGGCCAGCGCGACGCACGGCCCGACGCCGAGCACCAGGAGCAGAAGGGTCTGCACCAGGTAACCGCCGCTGATCGACAGCACGACATCACCGCCCGGCCCGGGGAATCCGCCGGCGATGACGACGACGAGCCCCCAGGCCGCGAGCGGGCCGTACCGCCACGGGGTGGCGGTGAAGGCGGACGCGAGCCAGAGCAGGGCCGCGTTGACCGCCCCCGCGACGAGCGCCGCCACGGGTAGCGCGACACCACCGAAGCGCTGGTAGGTGAACGCGACGCCGAGGAGTCCGACCGCGAACCCGTCGACGATCAGGAAGCCCAGGAGGAGCCGGTCGAGGACGGAACCCGGTGCGGGGCGAGCCGAACGTGTCATCGTCGCAATCCCGGTCTCAGTCGATCCCGGCGAACAGGTCCGACTCGCGCGTGTCCGCGGCACCGAGGGACTCGTGGCGTTCCGGCTCGGTGAGGATGAAGTGCTCCGCACGGGCGATCGGCTGCAGGATGTTGTTCGACAGGGCGTACTCGGTACCCGACGCGGCGACGGTCACCTGGGTGGCGTGGGCGGCCAATGCGGCGACCTTGTGGGCGAGGTACGCGCTGATGTCGATCTCGGTGGTGATGTCGGCATCGGGATAGCTGGGGAGCTCACCGTCGTGCGGCATCCGCCAGCCGTCGGGCACGGTGACGGCTCGGGCCAGCCCGGACTCGAGGGCACTGCGTTCGGTCACCGATTCGTAGACCTTGACCGGACCCGACCCGACTTCGCGGGCCCGCGCGACCGCGGCGGCCGTGACCTCGTGGACGAGTTTGTGATCGGGATGCCCGTACGTGCCGGATGCGTCGTAGCTGACGACCACCTGCGGTGCGAACTCGGTGAGCACGTCGACCAGCGCACCGACCGGCTCGTCGAACGCCGCCCGCACGAGCGCGCGCGGGTGGTTCGCGGACGGCGCGCCGGCCATGCCGGAGTCCCGCCAGCGCCCGGCGCCGCCGAGGAACCGCGGCCGCAGCGGCGCGCGGCCGTCGGGAGTGAGCGCGGCCAGTGCCCGCGAGAGCTCGAGAATCCGGAAGCCCCCCAGCTGATCGGCACCGCCGTCGGCGACCAGCTGCGCCCACTCCTCCCCGATCACCTCACCCTCTTCGCCGAGGGTGAAGGTCAGCACCCGCACGTCGACGCCCTCCGCGAGATACCGGGCGATGGTGCCGCCGGTCATGATCGTCTCGTCGTCGGGATGCGCGTGCACGAGCAGCAACCGACGACCGGCGGGGGTACCGGTCACGACAGCTCCCAGTTCACCGCGGTCCCGAAGATCGAGACCTGGATGGGCCCGGTGAGCGGGACGTCGCGCACGGCCGGCGTGGTTCCCACGACCATCGAGTCCTGGTACAGCGGCAGATAGATCGCCTGGGCTGCCAGGAGCGGTTCGGCCTCGTTCAGGGTCGGGATCGGGTCGTCCTCGGAGAGCGCGGTGCGGGCGAGCTCGATCAGTCGCGGATCACACAGCCCGGAGATGTTGCTGGCGTAGCTGTCCCCGGGATCGCCTCCGCTCGGCGCGATGCTGGTGGGGGTCGGGGGCGTCGCGGGCGACGGTTCGGTACCGGGTTTGGGCTGGTTGCAGTCGACCTGCGAGGCGAGTGAGGCTGCCGGGGGCACCCCGAGGCCGGACCATCCGACGACCAGGTCGACACGTTTGTTCGTGAGTGCCGACCCGTACAACTCGCTGTTGGGGAGCGTGACCACCTGCGCCCGCACACCCGACCCACGGAGCTGGTCGACGATGCTCGACGCCGCCGACGTGGTCCGCGGATCGCCGGCCACCGCACCGACACGGACGATGAGGTCCTGTCCGTCGCGCTGGAAAGGCAGGATGCCCTCGGGCAGCTCCGGCACCTCGACCAGACCCTCGATCGGGGCGTCCGTCGCACCGGGCGTCGTGGACCCACCGGCGGACGGTGACCCGGATGCGGGGGGTGAGGACGGCGGGACCGAGGGTGCCGCCGAGGAGGATTCGGACGACGCCGACGGGACCGGGGATGCGGAACCGACGGGTTCCGGCGCGGCCCGACGGTAGCCCGCAGACCCCAGCAATGCGTCGATCTCGGCCGGCCCGACACGGGGTCGGTCCACCGGTGAATAACCGGGGTCCGACGGCGCGAAGACCGTGTTGGCGAACGGCTCGACGACCCAGTCCCCGGCGCCGGCGAAGGTCGTCAGCCGCGGATCGACCAGTCCGAGGATCGCGCGGCGGACCTCGACCGAGCTCATCGCGTCGGTGCGGGCGTTCACGCTCACCCCGAGTGACCGCGACGTGAGGCTGCGCGCGGTCTCCAGACCGGGCAGAGCGGTCAGTTCGGCGTCGGTGGCCGGCGAGGCGCCCAGGGCCACGACGGCCGAGTCGCCGGAGCGCACGGAGTCGAGCATCTGGGCCGAGGTGCCCGCGCGGCGCAAGACGACCTGATCCAGCCGTGGCGGGGTGACCCAGTACCGGTCGTTGCGGGCGAGCCGCACCTCGTCACGGGTCTTGTCGATGCCGACGATCGCGTACGGACCGGCCGACACCGGCTTGCCGGTGTCCATTCCGGTCTGGAAACCTGCCGGCGCTCCCTTCAGCACGTGACTCGGCAGCAGTCCGGTGAACAGTTCCCGCCAGGCCGGGAACGGCCGCTCGAACCGGACCTCGACGACCTTGCCGCCCTCCCGGGATTGCACCGAGTCGATGAGGCGGTAGCCGGCCGGCGCCACCACGTTGGGTTGCCGGGACATCTGCTGCCACAGGAAGTTGAAGTCGTCGCCGGTCACCGGCAGCCCGTCGGACCACTGGGCGTCGGTGTGGATGCGGTAGGTCACGGTGAACGGCGCCCGCGAGGTGACCTCCGCGGAGGTCACGAACGAACGCTGGAGTTCCCACACCGTCCCGCCCGGTGTCTGGACCGGGGCGAAGGCACTCGGCAGCGTCATCGCCGCGACCGCCGTGGTCACCGGGTTCTGATCCGCCGCGATGTGCGGATTGAACCCGGAGCCGACCGAGTCGGTGGCGATGTAGATCGTCTTCTCCACCGGGTACTCGGTCGGGGTGGGCGGCGGCCCGGTGTCGCGGACCGGTGGCGGCGGATCGGACATGCACGCTGTCAGCACGACGAGCAGGGCGATCCCGCACGAGACCACGCCGAACAGCCGGCCCCGGACGCGATTCGTGGTCTCGCGGCCTGGTCGTGGTCTCGCGCGATTCACCTCGGATACCCCCATGACAAAGAAGCTGCTCGGTCCGTCAGACGTGTCTACCACCGTGCACGGGCGCCGCCGTACCGCCGAACCGTCAGCTGACAGCTGCATCCCGGGACTTGGCACGCGAACGCTCGCGGGCACGGGTGTTCGAGTCCAGGTGGACCTTACGGACGCGGACCACCTCCGGGGTCACCTCGACACACTCGTCGGCGGCGCAGAACTCCATCGCACCCTCGAGATCGAGCTGCATCGGCTTGGCGAGGGTCTCCATCACGTCGGCCGACGACTGACGCATGTTGGTCAGCTTCTTCTCGCGGGTGACGTTGATGTCGAGGTCTTCTTGACGCGGGTTGATGCCCACGACGTGTCCCTCGTAGGAGTCCTCGCCCGGGTTGACGAAGAACGTGCCCCGGTCGGCGAGTTGGATCATGGCGAACGGGGTGACGGTGCCGGCGCGATCGCTGACGAGCGAGCCGGTGTGGCGGGCGCGGATCTCGCCGGCCCAGGCGTCGTAGCCGTCGAAGACGGCGTTGGCGATGCCGGTGCCGCGGGTCTCGGTGAGGAAGTCGGTGCGGAAACCGATCAGGCCGCGGGACGGCACGATGAACTCCATCCGGACCCAGCCGGTGCCGTGGTTGTTCATCTGCTCCATGCGGCCCTTGCGCGCGGCGAGCAGCTGGGTCACCGCGCCGAGGTACTCCTCCGGCACGTCGACCGTCAGGTGCTCGAAGGGCTCCTGGATCTTGCCGTCGACCTTGCGGGTGACCACCTGCGGCTTGCCGACCGTCAGCTCGAAGCCCTCACGACGCATCTGCTCGACGAGGATGGCGAGCGCGAGCTCACCACGGCCCTGCACCTCCCAGGCGTCGGGGCGGCCGATGTCGAGCACGCGCAGCGACACGTTGCCGATCAGCTCGGTGTCGAGGCGCTGCTTGACCATCCGGGCGGTCAGCTTGTGACCGGACACCCGGCCGGCCAGGGGCGACGAGTTGGTGCCGATGGTCACCGAGATCGCCGGCTCGTCGACCGTGATGCGCGGCAGCGGCTGCGGGTTCTCCAGATCGGCGAGGGTGTCGCCGATCATGATCTCCGGCATTCCGGCGACGGCGACGATGTCACCGGCCGACGCGGACTCGGCGGGGGCGCGATCGACGCCGACCGTGGCGAGGAGCTCGGTGATCTTGGCGCGCTCGACGACGGGTTCACCGTCGACCTCGCGGCACCAGGACACCTGCTGACCCTTGCGGAGGGTGCCGTTGTGGATACGGACGAGCGCGAGGCGACCCAGGAAGGCCGAGGCGTCCAGGTTCGTGACGTGTGCCTGCAGGGGCGCGTCCGGGTCTCCCTTGGGAGCCGGGACGTGCTCGAGCAGGACGTCGAAGAACGAGTCGAGGTTCTCCCCGGCCGGGATCTCGCCGTCGGCCGGCTGCTCGGTACTGCACACGCCGGCGCGGCCCGAGGCGTAGAGCACCGGCAGCTCCAGGACGAGCTCGGCGGCTTTCGCGGCCTCCTCGTCGAGGTCGGATGCGAGGTCGAGAAGGAGGTCCTGCGTCTCGTCGACGACCTCCTGGATGCGGGCGTCGGGTCGGTCGGTCTTGTTGACGACGACGATCACCGGCAGTTCGGCGGCCAGCGCCTTGCGGAGCACGAAGCGCGTCTGCGGCAGCGGGCCCTCGGAGGCGTCGACGAGGAGGACGACACCGTCGACCATCGACAGACCGCGCTCGACCTCGCCACCGAAGTCGGCGTGGCCGGGGGTGTCGATGACGTTGATGACGACCTCGGTGCCGTCCGGCTGGCGCCGGTGGACCGCGGTGTTCTTGGCGAGGATGGTGATGCCCTTTTCACGTTCGAGGTCACCGGAGTCCATCACCCGGTCGACGACCTCGGCGCGCTCGCCGAAGACGCCGGACTGGCGCAGCATGGCGTCGACGAGTGTGGTCTTTCCGTGGTCGACGTGCGCGACGATCGCGACGTTGCGGAAGGTGGGGGCAGCGCTCACTGGCTCTCTTTCGTGTGGGTGGGGACCTGCGGCGACGGACGGCGCTCGGCTCACTGCGGAACGTCGGCGACGCTCGCATCCGAACGGCTCTGACCGGCGCGGGGAGCAGATCACCTAGGGATTCAATGTGACAGAGTATCGGCTCGGACGGTGAGACCGCGATCACAGCACCCACAAAGGCGATAGTTAGGGTCTGCTAACCTCGCCGTATGGGCAAGGTCGACCCGACCAGAGTGGGCTCGTTGAAGCCCAAGAAGAAGTGTTGCAAGAGTTCCACGCGCTGCGTTCGCTGCCCGGTGGTCATCCATCGGATGCGCAAGCTCGACACCTCCGACATGTCGAAGAAGGAACTCCACAAGGCGTTGAAGAAGGCGCGCGCCGCCTGACCACGGGTCAGCCCGGCGGTGTCTCGCCCTCGCGGTCGACGAGCCGATCGTCCTCGTCGGCCGATCGGACCGCGACGGCCACCGCGACGAGGGCGATGCCGGCTGCTTCGAGTGGCCGCGGAACCTGTCCGAGTGCGAGCAACCCGATCACCGACGCCGTCACCGGCAGCAGTGCGAGCAGGATCGCGAACCTCGCCTGTCCGACTCTCCGCAGCACGATCTGGTCCAGGGCATACGGCACCGCGGTCGACGCGATGCCCAGCAGCAGGCCCTGTGCCAGCACGGCCGGCAGGGCGGCACCCGCGCGCACCGCGTCGGCCACCCACCACGCGAGCGGCGCGGTGAGCAGTGCGGCCACCGCGAAGCCGGTGGCCAGATCCTCCACGCCCGCACCCCGCGCCGCGACGCGTTTGCCCAGGACGATGTACCCCGCCCAGCAGGCGGCCGCGGTCAGCGCCAGGACGACGCCGATCGCCGTCCCCGACCACCGGACATCGGCGATCAGGACGACGCCGACCGCCGCCAGCACGAGCGCGGCGACGTCGCGACGCGTTGCAGAACCCAACGCGGCCACCGCGATCGGACCCAGGAACTCCAAGGCGACGGTCGTACCGAGCGGCAGATGTGCGAGGGCCTCGTAGAAGGCGATGTTCATCCCGGCGGTGATCAGCCCGAAGCACGCCGCGAGGCGTAGCCGTTCCCACCGCCAGGCGGTCCGCGGTGGCCGCACCCACAGCAGCAGCACCAACGCGGCCCCGGCGATCCGCAACCAGGCGACCGCGGCCGGGGAGATGACGTCGAACAGGCCGACGGCAACGGCCGCGCCGAGGTACATCGACGTCGCGCCGACGACCACCAGGCCCGGCGGGACGAGGAGGTCGCGTCGCGTCACCGGCACGGCGAGGCCCCCACCACCGCGCGCATCGTCACGGCCCGATCACCGCGACGCGTTCGGGCACCAGACGCATCCGGACCCGGTCGCCGACGGCGACCGATGCGTCTGTCACGGCGTCGATCTCGCCGACCGGGGTGTCGATGCGCACGCGCGGGCCGGCCGGGAGTTCGGCGACGAGCATGACGATCGCTGTCGCTGCCGTGTCCTCGTCCGCCCCCGGCGACGCCGGGCCGATCGAGACCGACTCGGGCCGCAGACCGAGCCTGCGACTGCCGTCGGGGAGGTCGAGTGGCATCTCGCCGAGCACGGTGTCGGCAACACCCGACCGGACCTGCGCGTCGACGACGGTCGTGGCGCCGAGGAATCGTGCGGTCCACTCGTCGACCGGGCGTCGCCACAGCCCCGCCGGGGCGTCGGTCTGGATCATCACGCCGTCACGCATCACCGCGATCTCGTCGGCCATGGTCGCGGCTTCGGCGTGATCGTGGGTGACCACCATCGTCGGGACACCGGCCGCGCGGACGATCTCCGAGATCTCCACCGCCAGTTCGTCTCTCAGACGTCGGTCGAGGGCCGCGAGCGGTTCGTCGAGCAAGAGCAGCCGCGGGCGCGGGGCCAGCGCACGCGCGAGTGCGACGCGCTGCGCCTGGCCGCCCGACAGGGTGTCGACGAGACGTCTGTCGTAGCCGGTGAGGCCGACCACGTCGAGCATCTCGGCGACGCGTTCGGCGATGGCGCGGCGCGACCAGCGCCGCACCCGGAGTCCGTATCCGATGTTCGACGCGACGCTGCGCCCGCCGAAGAGCTGCCCGTCCTGGAAGACCACGCCGAAGTCCCGGCGATGGACCTCTACCCCGGCGAGGTCGACACCGCCGAACCGCACGGTTCCCCGGACCGGCGACTCGAGCCCGGCGATCGCCCGGATGAGGGTCGACTTGCCGCACCCCGACGGGCCGAGGATCGCGGTCACCAGGGAGCCCTCTCCCCCGAGCCGCCAGGACAGGCCGTCGATGACGGTCTCGTCGCCGTACGCAACGGTGAGATCACGGACTTCCAATGAATTCCCGGGGGTCACAGCAGCGGGACCTCCGAGCGGGGACGGAACGCCTCGACCGCGACGACGGCGAGAACCGTCGCGACGACCAGGACCACGGAGGCGGCCATGGCGGTCGCCAGATTGTCGGCACCCGGCCGGTTGAGGGCCGACCCGATCAGCACCGGGAGGGTGGTCGTGTCCGCGCGGGCGAGAAAGCTCGTCGCGCCGAACTCGCCCAGGGCCATGACGAAGGCGAAACCCCCGGCCGCTCCCATCGACCTGCCGATGATCGGCAGATCGACCGTCGCGAACACCCGAATCGGCCTGGCTCCCAGCGTCGCCGCGGCGTGCCGCAGCCGGGCCGGCACCGATTCGAGCGCGGGCATCATGATCCGGATGACCACCGGTATCGCGATGAGCGCCTGGACGAGCGGGATGACCGCGGGCGACGCGGCGATCTCGTAGGGCAGCGACGCCAACACGATGAGATATCCGAATCCCAGTGTGACGGCGCTGATCCCGAGTGGCACGAGCGACACCGCCGAACCGATCGCCCCGACCACCCCGTGTGCGCGGTGGAGCGCGACCGCGGCGAGTGTCCCCACCACCAACGCGATGGCGGTCGCCGCGGTCGCGGTCACCAGTGAATACCGCAGACTCTCCAGCGGCGTCACCCCGTTGACCGGTTCGGCCAGTGCGCGATAGCCGGCGAACGTCCAGTCGCCGTGCGCGACCGGCCGGACCGACCGCACCATCAGCACCACGACCGGCCCGACGAGGAGTACCGCCGTCCATGCCCCGACCGCCCAGACGGCCGGCCGCGTCCACCGGCCGCCGGCGACCCTGCGGTCGCGTTCGGCCCGCCGCGCACCGCCGCCCGATCCGCGGCCGGCCGGATCGGCGAACACCCGTGTCAGCAGCAACGCGGCGAGCACCACCACGATCTGCAGCATCGACAGGGCGACCGCCTCGGGGATGCGGAAGTATCCGATGGCCTGGGTGTAGATCTCGGTCTCCAGGGTGCGCAGCTCGCCCGCGCCGAGGATGATCACGACGCCGAAACTGGTGGAACAGAACAGGAAGATGAGCGCTGCGGCCGACGCGATCGCGGGCACGAGTCGCGGCACGACCACGGTCAGCGTCGCCCGTATGCGGCTGGCGCCCAGCGACCGTGCCGCCTCGAGCAGCCGTGGATCGAGGTTGCGCCAGGCCGCGCCGACGACGCGGACGACGACGGCGATGTTGATGAAGACGTGGGCCGCGAGCACGGCCGGCAGCCCGGACTCGATGTGCAGGAACGCGAGTGGGCCCGACAGCAACGAGCGGAACGCGACGCCCACGACGACGGTGGGCAGCACGAACGGCACGGTCACCACGACGGCGAGGACGACAGCGGTGGCCCCGCGCACCCGGGCGAACAACCACGCGATGGGGGCGGCGGCGGCGAGCGCCAGGACGGTCGACGCCGCCGCCTGACCGAGGGTGACGCCGAGAAGTCCCAGCGCGTCGGTACGTTCGAGCAGTTCACCCAGGCCCGCCCCCGAGTCGCGGGCGATCGACACGGCCCGCCGGACGAGGGCGACGACCGGCCACGCGAACAGCACCACGATGAACAGTGCCGGGAGGAGCCACAGCGCCACCGGTCCGGCAGCCCGGGACGCCCGGGTCACCGCCGTCCCGGCGCGGGTCACCGAGGCATCACCGGCCGACCGCGGCGCGCCACTGGTCGAGCCACATCTCGCGGTTCTCCGCGATCGTGGCGGGCGGCAGCGACGACATCCAGGCGGGCACCTCCGCGCGCGCCGGCCAGCCCGGGGGCAGCGGCGTGTCGCGCTGCACGGGATAGACGTACATCGACGACGGGAGTTCTTTCTGCACGGTGGGACTGAGCATGAAGTCGACGAGCTTGCGTGCCCCGGTGGAGTTCCGGGTGCCCTTCAGGACGCCGATGTACTCGACTTGCGGGAAGCAGCTGTCCAGCAGCGCGCTCGTCCCGGGCGTGGCCGCCGGCGACGAGGCGTAGGACAGCACGATGGGCTTGTCGCCGCGACCCTCGCCGGCCGTGAAGAGCTGGTTGTAGGCGACCTCCCAGCCCGAGACGACCGTTGCGCCGCCGCCGACGACCTGCTTCCAGTAGTCCTGCCAGCCGTCTCCGAGCGCGCCGACCGTGGTGAGCAGGAACGCCGTGCCCGGTGAGGAGGTGGCGGGGTCGGTCACCGCGGTGAGCGACGCGAACTCCGGGCGGGTCAGATCGCGGAAACTCACCGGCGGGGTCAGTCCTCTGGACTCGAACCAGCCGTCGTCGACGTTGAGGCACACATCGCCCCGGTCGACGGCCGTCAGCTGCCCCTCGGCGCCGGGTACCGCATAGTCCGCGGCACCGTCGACCGCGGCCGGTGACTCGTAGGATTCCAGGGCGCCGGCGTCGATCGGGCGCGACGCAAAGGTGTTGTCGATACCGAAGACCGCGTCGCCCTTGGGTGCGCCCGGTGTCAGCGACACCGTCGATGCCAATTGCCCGGCGTCGCCGGACTTCACGATCTTCAGGGTCAGGCCGGTCTCCTGACGGAATGCGTCGAGGACGGACTCGGGCAGTTCGAACGAGTCGTGGGTGAGCAGGGTGACCTCCGCACCCGACGACGAATCGTCTGCGCATGCGACTGCGGTCGACGCAACCAGTGCAAGGGCGGCCACGGCGACGACGACACGCGTCAGCCGCGATCTCCCGCGTCGACGACCCGGCAAGCCGTCGGTGCGCAGCTCGTTCACATCAGACTCCTGTTCGACATCGGCGAGAGTTCCCCGATTCTCCTCATCCAACCAGGTGGCCGACTGGCCGCACGCCCCGACCGCGTTGACCTCACTTGAGTAACAATTGCATCAATAACCACACAAACCTCACCCGTAACAGGACCTCGGCCTGGACATTGGAACCCGCGAGGGGCTTAGAATGACCCGCGACGACTCGGGTGAGAGGATGGGCTGTCCGCGAGCCGACACCCGGGCGGATGCCACGACCACGAGGCGCAGCACGACTCACCCGCCTGCGCCACGACCGTTAGGACACACCAGTGCGTTTCTCCCGGCCACCGAGGTTGCGATCCGGCAATGCCCCGCATCGAATCCGGACCCGTCGCCTCCTCGTCGCCGTGTCGGCGCTCGCGGCGGCCACGTCGCTCGCTCTTCCGGTCGCCGCCCAGGCCGCACCGGCGCCGAAGGTCGACCAGCGCGTGCTGGACTCGCTCGGCGCGTTCGCACCCGCGATCATCGGCTCGGTGGCGACCCCCGGACCCGACGGCAAGGTCTCGGTCGATCTGCTCCGTCAGGCCCAGTCGTTCGCCGA
The DNA here is from genome assembly GCF_041103195.1 of Gordonia sp. ABKF26. Taxonomy (NCBI): domain Bacteria; kingdom Bacillati; phylum Actinomycetota; class Actinomycetes; order Mycobacteriales; family Gordoniaceae; genus Gordonia; species Gordonia sp. ABKF26. The sequence continues at coordinate 2,288,691 of NZ_JBGCVZ010000003.1, read as the reverse complement.
CACCCCCGGAATGCCCGGTGAGGTCAGCAAGATCTGGCGCTCGATCGCCGACTTCCTGGGCGAACCCGGCCGCAAGCAGGCCGCGCGCGAACTCGCGGCCGAGCGCAAGCCCGGCGATCCGGAGATCCCGCAGGGACCGAACGCTCCGAAGATCCAGGAATTCCTCTACCCGACCTTCGGCCTCGGCTGCATCCCCGGCGGCGGTTCGCTGGGACGCGCCCTGGCCACCGCCGGACCGCAGGAAGCCCCGGCTCCCGGCCCCAAGCGCGGCGAGGCGGGCTACGTCTACACCTCGCTCGGTACCGGCCCGGCCATCGACAACAAGACCGCACCCCTCACGGTGAGCTGGTTCAACGTCGACACCGGCCGCACCGGCACCACGACGCTGAAGCGGAACCCGAAGATCAACGTCCAAGAGGGACCCGGCACCTTCACCGGTATCTCGCGGACCGGCAAGGGCCGTGTCATCTCGGCGATCCACGGCAACGTGACCACGAAGACGAAGGGCAAGATCGTCTCCTGCACGATCGTCCCGGTCATCGGACTCGCGATCATCTGACCGCTTTTCCTCTCACAGACGAAGGCACCTCGGCTCATCGCCGGGGTGCCTTCGTCGTGCCGGGGGGTGGGGCGCTCACTTCGAACACGCAGCTCGACGCGGGTTCGGTCTCTCGCCGATCGCGCCCGTGTCACAGGTCGGACTCGCAACTTGCCGGGGCCGACACCGACATGGTCTCTTTTAACTTGAGTCCCACCTGTCACACCCACCACACGTGGCGGGTGCTCGATCGCCCATCCGGTCGTCAAGGCCGGTTGCCACAAGGAGAGCCATGTCCCTCACGTCTCGGTTCACGCGTTCCGACGCTCCGCGTCGCGTCACTCGCAGCCGCGCGATCCAGCGCTGCGGCGCCGGTCTCATGGGTGTGGCGATGGCGGCGGCCACCCTCACCGCAACGTCGGCACCCGCAGCCGCGGAACCGCTCGTTCCCGCCAACATGCTCGGTGCGCTGTCGATCCCGTTCGACGCGGAGCTGGCCGGAGCGGTCCGCCTGCTGAAGGCCGCGGGCGTCGACCAGATCGCGGTGCAGGCCGCACAGACGATCATGGGCAGCGCCGGCCAGTTGTCGGTCGAGGACATCGCCGGTCGTGCGGGAGCCCTTCCGCTCCCGGCAGCCGCCGAGGGTGCCCCCGCCCCGGGCGCCACGCCCGCCGCCGCGCCGACCGATCCCATCGCCCTGCTCCGCACGCTGGGCATCCAGACGCTCACCCCGTCGGTGTCGCCGTTCTGCACCGCGCCGACCGCCGACAACCCGCTCGGTCTCGTGACCGCCGGGGCGGGAGCCGTGGCAGGTCCGTGGCCGATGAAGACCGATCCGCTGACCCAGCTCAAGCCGCTGCTCGACATGATCCCCGGCGTCAAGCTGCCCGAGAAGTTGAACCTCGTCGACAAGGGCGAGACCGCCTACGCCTTCGTGCCCGCCTCACCGACGGCCGGCAGCGGCGGCAAGATGCAGGTCGCCTGGTTCAACACGAGCACCCTGCAGGGCGGCTTCGCCGATCTCGACCCGATCACCGACCGGACCGCGCTCACCGCGCTGCCCCTGCTGTCCGGGGTCCGGCTCGCACCGGTCAAGACCGGCAGCGGCGCCATCCTGTCGGCGGTCTTCGGCAACGCGAGCAACGGCACCCAGAACTGCTGGTTCCTGCCGGCCGTCGGCGTCGTCAACGCCTGAGCGACAACGCCTTCGGTAACCGACCCACCTCACAGAACGAACTGACACATGAACCCCCACGGCAACACTTCGAAACCCCGGAGTGCCCACCTCACCCGCGCCCTCGCGGCCGCAGCGGCTCTCACGATCGTCGTGGCTCCGGCCGTCGCCGGTCTCACGGCCACGGCCGCGGCCGAACCGGCCCCGAGCACCTCGTCACCAGGCACGGCGGAACCGTCGTCGACAGACAACAGTGCCCCCGCCGACGACAACGCGGGCACCGTCGACACGCGTGGTCCCGGACAGGCCCCGGGCGCCGTCTACGCCAATCGTGAACTCCCCCGGGCTCGTACGGTCGCCGGAGCGGCCTCGGGCAACGACTTCACCTACTGGAGCACCGGCGCCGACGGCAAGGCCCACCTGTCCTCCGGCGTGCTCATGGTGCCCGGCGGGCGCGCGCCCGCCGGCGGCTGGCCGATCGTCGCCTGGGCGCACGGTTCGCGCGGTATCGCCGACAAGTGCGCGCCGTCGACGCGGCCCACCGCCGAGGACACCGAGGAACTCAAGCGTTGGCTCGGACGCGGATATGCCGTCGTCAGCACCGATTACGCGGGTGTCGGTACGCCCGGCACCCCGCAGTACTACGACCTGGAGGCCACCGCACGCAACATCGTCGACGCGGTGCGCGCCTCGCGGGACATCGCCGACAACCTGTCGCGCTCGTGGGCGGTCGTCGGCGAGGGACAGGGGGCGGCGGCCGCGATCACGCTCGCCCGGTTGGCGCCGACCATCCAGGGCGGCAAGCTCGACTTCAAGGGTGCCGCTGCGAGCTCGATCCCGGCCCAATTCGGTTCGCTGGTGGCCAATCTCGGCCCGTCCTCGGCGGCGATGCCGTCCGGACTGGCCGCCGACGCGCTGTACACGCTGAGTGCGATCCGCAACGCGCACCCGGACATCGACGTGAACGCCTACCTCACCGACGCCGGCAAGAAGTGGATGACCAGGGCCGCCGCATCATGTGTGACCGAGTTCGTCCGTGAAGTGGATGGTCTCGCAATCGGTTCGCTGTTCACCAAGCCGCTGTCGGGGAACACCGAACTCACCTCCCTGCTCACGAAGGCGACCGACCTGCCGACCCGTGGTTTCGAACGTCCGGTTCTGATGACGCAGACCCTGCAGGACACCTCCGTCGTCGTACCGCTCACGCTCAAGTACCTCAACGACGCACGGGGCGGTGACGCCAAGGTGTCGGCACGCACGTATCTGACCCTCGACGGGGCGCAGTCGAAACGATTCTCCGACACCGACATCCGTGGGTTCGTCGCCCGAATCCTGCAGTGAACCGGGCATTCCGGATCGCCTATGCGGCCACCGCCGCCGCAGCGACGATCAGCGGGTCGGTCGGTGACCGACGCAGCGCCGAGATCACCAAGCCGCTGCCGATCGCGCTGCTCGCGGCACGGGTGGCCGCCGGTTCGCGGCGTCGTCCGGTCGCCGACACCGTCGCACTGGCAGCCGTTCTCGGTTTCTCGGCGGTCGGCGACCGATTCATGCTGCGGGAGGAGTTCGAACACGACGACCCGGTGGCGAAGGATCGTTGTCTGCGCAGAGGTGCAACGTCTTTCGCGGGTGCGCAGCTGAGCTACGCGACTGCGATGTGGCGCGCAGGCGCCCGGCCGTCGGTCCGCACGCTCGCGCCGCGAGTGAGCATCCTGGCCGAGTCGGCGACGGTCCTGGCGCGCCACCGTCCGGCACTGCTGCCGGTGCTCGGTACGTACGGCAACACGCTTGCGACCATGTCGGCGCTGGCGTCGGACGTGCCTGCGCCGCAGCCGCGCCTGCGCGCCGGCGGGTGGTTCTTCCTGCTCTCGGACCTCGCGATCATCAATCGACGGCACCTGGTCACCGATCCACGACTCCGGGTCGCCGGTGAGGCCTGGGTGCTCGCGAGTTACTTCACCGCGCAGTACCTCCTGGTCGGCGGACTCGCCGACCGGTAGGTCATGCGACGGCGCGACCCGAGCACGACGAGTACTTCGGATTGGTCATCGGGAAGAACGCGAGCGCGCCGATCTTCTGACGGATCGTGAAGGCCACGGGACCGCTCCCCGGATGGATGTCGACTTGCCACTTGACGGTGTAACCCCGTCCGGGAACCGTCGTCACACCGGTCCGCCCGGTGCGCAGATTCCGCCACGACACCGACACCTCGTAGGTGTATTCGAGTGCGACGCGCTTGGCGCGGTCGGTGCCGATGAGCGCGATGACCGGACCGGGCAGTCCGTCGGCCGGGTGGCGGATCTGGTTGAACACGTCGACGCGGACCTTGACCGTGCCCGCGGGCCACGGGTTGACGCTGTCGCACCGCAGCGTGGTGACGTAGTTCGCCCCGTCGTCGGCCGGCGCAGCCGTGGCGACACCAACACCGAAGAGCGACACCGCCAGTCCCATCACGGTTCCGACCACCATGGCGATCGTCCCCGCCCCGAAGCCCCCTCGCCGTGGCCTGCTGTTCTCGACGCCGCCCGTGTTCTCCCCGCTGATCATGGAGGCAGTCTAGAGCCGCGCACGGGTGCCGTCTGCCAGAATCGACCCATGCCGAAGATCCAGATCGCCCAGGAACCCGCGGCCGACGAACTCCTCTCCAGCGATTCGTTCGCCCTCCTGACGGGAATGCTCCTCGACCAGCAGTTCCCGATGGAGCGGGCGTTCGCCGGGCCGGCCAAGATCCGCGACCGGTTCGGCACGATGGACCCGGTCGAGATCGCCGACGCCGATCCCGAGGCGTTTGCCGACCTGTGCGCCACTCCCCCGGCCATCCACCGCTACGGACGCTCGATGGCCGGGCGGGTCCAATCACTCGCGAAGGTCGTCGCCGACGAATACGGCGGCGACGCAGCGCGCATCTGGACCGAGGCCGCCGACGGTGCCGACCTCATGAAGCGGCTGCGCGCACTGCCCGGTTTCGGCGACCAGAAGGCCAAGATCTTCGTCGCCCTCGTCGCCAAGCAGCTCGACGTCAAGCCCTCGGGCTGGACCAAGGTCGCCGGGGACTACAGCAAGAAGGGGTTCCGTTCGGTCGCCGACGTGACCGGCCCGGATTCGCTGCAGAAGGTCCGCGACTTCAAGAAGGCCGCCAAGGCGGCCAAGGCCGCGCAGGCCTCGGGCGCCGACTCCTAGGGCGACACCGCCCGCCGGATCGCGCAACCCTCGCCCCGAACGCACACCCCTTGGCCTAGGGTCGGACACCATGGAGTCCCTTCCGGATCGGTCGCTGTCCGACCGTCCCGTCCCCGGTCGGCGCGACGTCGAGCGTCGGCAGGCTGCACTCGATCCCGGCCGTGCTCTCGTCGAGATGCCGTTCCGGGTCGGATTCGCCGTCACCGGCGTGGTGCTGAGCGCCGCGGAATCCGCCGTCACCATCGCTCGGATCACCGCCGGCAGCGTCCAGCACGAGCTCGCGCTGGCCGTCGGCGTCGACGCCGACGAGTTGGGCAGCGCCCGCACGCCGCTCGCCCTGCTCAACCAGCTGTCCGAGCTGCTCGGACCCGACCGGCCGTTCGGACGCATCCTCGCCAGCGGGGGTCCGCTGGAACGGTTGCTGAACCCGGGCGGCGTCATCGACCGGCTCACCGCGTCCGACGGCCCGCTCGAGAAGCTCACCGCGAAAGGCGGGCTCCTCGACCAGATGGCTGACGAGCGAGGCATCCTGATCCGCCTCACCGCCAAGGACGGCCCCCTCGACCGGTTGACCCGCCCGGGCGGCGTCGTCGACCAGTTCACCGAGAACGAGGGCATCCTCGAACGTCTCACCTCCGAGGGCGGGATCGTCGACAAGCTCACGGCGCCCGACGGTGTGCTGGAGAAGGTGACCGCGTCCGGGGGCATCCTCGACCGGCTCGCTGAGGACGACGGCCTGCTCGATCAGCTCCTGGGCGAGAACGGTGCGGTCGAGCGTGCGATCGCACCCGGCGGGCCGCTGGACCGGATCACCGAGCTGACCGAGGTCATCGGACAACTCGGCCCGACCCTGATCACCATGCAGGAGACGGTCCACGAACTCGCCGAGACCGTGGACCTGCTCAACCAATCGGTCGCACCGCTCGGCGGTCTCGCCGAACGGCTTCCCAAACGCCTCACCCGCCCGCCGAAGGGGTCGGGCGGAAACGGACACGGAGACGCCCCGGCGGACACGAACGGGTATCCCCGGGCGTAACCGCCGGAGCTGCCCTCAGAACGGTGGCGGGTCGTCGTGGGTTGTCGGCTGGTGGTGGGCTGCCTCGGTCCGGGCGCGTCGATTCGCGTCGCGCTGTGTCGTGTTGCGGGCGCGTTCCTCTCGCCGCTTCGCGTGTTTGGCGGCGGTGCGTTCGGTGATCGTGCGGGGTGGTCGGCCGTGGTGGTCGGGCACGATGATGCGCGGTGTCGGTGGGGCTTTCGCGGCTTGCTCGAATCGGATACGACGTAGGTTCGGGAAGAGATCCTCGAGGGTTTCGGCCTCGCCGGGGATCACGAAACCTTCCGGCGTCACGAATTCGGTGACCAGACGGCCCTCGTCGTCGCGGTACTGCACGTCGGTCCAATCCCCGTGCGTCTTGTGTAGATGACCGGCGCGGCATTTGGCGTTGAGGTTCTCACTCGAGGTCGCGCCGCCGCGGGCGGGGCGGGCGTGGTCGTATTCGGCGACGTGATCGACGTCGGCGGTGAACGCCGAACGCGTGCACCCCGGCTCGGTGCAGTAACCGTCGCGCACCCGCACGAACTCCGCACACGCACTCGTCGGCCGATACGGGTCACCGGGCAATGCCCCCGGGAACACGATGACACTCTCGACGTCCTGCCGTGATGCGGCGGCATTCGCGGTCCGCGCGCTCGCACCATCGGCGGCGACGCGGGTGGGTGGTGTCCGCACCGGGGTGACCGGCCGGATCGTCGCGTCAGGCCGGGCGGCGAGATCGCGCACATGCTCATCGCAGATCACCCCGTGCCCGTCGACCCAACCGGGTCCGGACCCGCCGGCCAGGGTGGCGGCGTCGGTCACGACATGGATCACGACCTCGGTACCGGCCGTGGTACCGGTGGGGGCGGCAGGATCGGGAGGTGTTGCGGTGCAGTCGGAGTGACCGCACGCGCACGCGAACGCCGTCCGGGTGAGCAACGCGCACATGGCGTCGGACTTCCGTTCCCCGAGGGTGCGGCCATCGCGGTCGCAGACGGATGCGGCCAACTCACGTACCGAGGCGTTGGAAGCCCGGATGTTCTCGGCGGCCATCACCGCGGTGATCTCACCGGTCCCGTCACCGTGGTTTTCGGTCCACACGCCACGGTTGTCCAGCGCCTCGCGGCGCCGTTCGCGGACCGCGTCGGCGTCATGGCCGAAGACCAGACGGTCGATCATGTCGCGCAAACCTGACGTCGACCACGACCCGGACCGAAAGCGCAGCAACTCGGCGATCGATTCGTCGAGCACCTCGATGATCCGACGACTGTCAGGGTCGGCGGGGTCGAGCAGGTGGTCATCGGCCACCAGGTGGGTGCGTCCGATGATCTCGCGGATCTGGTGCGGCCCGATGATGCCGTCGCGCAACGTCTCCAACACCCGCGGCAACCGATCCCGAAGACACAACGCCTCGTCGACCAGCACCCCGGCGCGGTAGCGGCTGATCCCGGCCTCCCGCGACACCCGGGCGACGATGTCACCGAAACCATCAGAGATGTAGCTGTTGCCAACAGAATTCAACAACCGGTCGCACAGCACCAAGATCGTCTGATAGCGGCACCACGCCAGATACGACTCCCCGGCACGGATCGACCCCAAACGCTGCATATGGGTGGCGGTGTCGGCATCAGCCGGGCGGGCAGGATCGACCCCGGCGAGGAACTCGCCCGGCAGATCCGTCCATGCCCCCACAGTGACTACCCCCGAAGTCGTTGCCGCCCGGCCTGGTTGACCGGTCCACCTGATACATCCAAGATAGACCCGACCACCGACAAGAAATCGCGCCCGACGAGCAGTCCTCGACATCTGGCTATGGTCGGCTGCGCAGATCATGTCGATTCGAAGGGAGCGGGGGCGCCGGTTTGCGGCGGCGGTGAGGACCTCAGCTACACACCGCCCGGGCGAGCAGCTCCACGTACCGGTCCACGTCATCCATCACATCGGGGCTCGTGGTCACCGAGATCGCGATCCGATCGCCGATCCCGTGCACGCCGTGGGTCAGGCCCTGAGCGGGCGACAGCGCGGGAAAGCCTGTGGTGAACAGGATCTCGCCGCCATCGAGGTCGAGGTCGGCGGCGCCACGGTTCACCGACGACACCACCGAGACCCCGGTGACCGTCTCGGGCGGGGTGTCGAGGTCGAAAGCGTCGATCCCCCATCGGGCCAGAAGCGCGGGCGTCGATTCGGACGCCCGACGCCGCGCATCCCGCAACGGGTCCTTCTCGGCCGCTCGAGCTGTGGCGATGTCGGCGCCGATGAGTCGCGCGCGCTCGTCGAGGTCGTCGACGTCGATGTGCAGGTCCACTCCGGCATTGCGGAAGTGGTTGCGGGACCGCGGTTCACCTGACCGGCCGATCGTCAGCTCGACGCCCATCCGCCGCCCGGTCTCACCCAGGTATTCCGGCAACGCCACCGAGATCGCGGTGAGTACCGCGACCGTGACCGGCTGTCCGCGGGCGGTCAGGCGATCGCGCTCGACGACCAGCACCCGAAGGGTCCGACGCGGGCCGGGCGAGGCGTTCAGCGGAGTCGGTGTGTACCCCGGTGTTTCCGGCACGGACGCCGAGGCGAGCCGCGCCGCGCGGAATCCCCGCCGGGCCGTCATGACGAACTCGCCGGGGAATCGGAGGACACCACCGAGTACAGTCCCGGCGTCGAACAGCAGCCCGCGACCCGGCCGGTGTCGTGCGGGCCCGGGATCCCGTTGCGTGGCGGGCGCAGTGAACAATTCACGAGCGATCCGAGAAGCGCGACGTCCGTCACCCAGCGCGTGACAGATCTGCAGTACGACGACGCAGGCCGCGCCCGCGGCGCCCGGGGCGTCGACGACGGGACCGAACAGGTGTACCCGCCACGCCGCCGACGTGGGGTCGAGTGGACTGGCGATGAGTGCGGCGATCTGGGCCAGGCACGACGACCACGTCCGGCTCGACCGGTCCACACGGACCTGGTCGTCGGTGGGCCGTACGGATTCCCAGTACGGGCGGTCGACCGTGCCGGGGACCTCTCGTATCCGGAGGCACAGATCGTCGACGAACGCGGCACGGAGCCGAAGTCGCGCCGCGCAGTCCTCGATCGGACTACGCGGCGCGGCAAAGCAATACACCACGACCTCGTCGTTCGGGATGTGTTGCGACATCCAGTACGACGCCGCGTCCGCCGCGGCCATCCGGTGCATGGCCGCCAGAGTAGCGGCGCGGCGCGCGCTACTTCTGTCCGGCGCTCCAGGCGTACGGCAGGTCGGTGCCGTTGAGCACGTGGTCGCCGACCGCCTGCAGCTTGAAGATCAACGGGTTGTGCACCGAGATCACCCGGGCGTTGCGCCAGTGACGGTCGAGGCGCAGACGTTCGGAGGTGATCGACGCACCACCGACCTCGAACAGCTGGGTGGTGGCGTCGAGGACGGCGGGGATGACCGCGGCCTGGGCACGGGCGACGTCGAACTCGACGCGGTCGAGGAGATCGGCGTCCTCCCAGCCGGCGAGTGCGAGCTCGTCGAGTTCGTCGGCGATGTCGAGGACCAGCGTGCGCGCGGTGTAGGCCGCCGCCGACAGCCGGCCGATCACCTGCTGCACGAGCGGATCGTGGCGTGGCAGGTCGGCCGTCGAGTGGGTGAAGGTGCGTGTGCGGTTGCGTACCCACTCCACGACGTCGTCGGTGGCGCGCGCCGCGATGCCCGCCAGCACCGCGAGCTGGACCAGCTGCAAGTACGACGTCGCGTACGTGCGGCCCTCGCCGCCGTAGCCAGGACCGAGGACACGCTCGGCCGGGACCTCGACGCCGGCGAACTCGGTGGTGCCACTTGCGGTCAGGCGCTGGCCGAAGCCATCCCAGTCGTCGTGCTGGGTGACACCGTCGGCGTCGGCGTCGACGAGCACCGAGACGCGCTCCCCGTCCTGGTCGGCGGCGACGAGGATGTGATCGGAGTAGAGACTGCCGGTGCTGTAGTACTTGGTGCCGTCGAGCCGGAACCCGTTGCCGTCCGCGCTCGCCGGGTCGGGGGTGAGGCGCGTCTGATAGCGGTCGATGGCACCGACGCCGGGCTCGGTGATGGCGTTGCCGACCAGCGTCCCCTCACCTACCTTGCGCAACCACTGCTGCGCGGCCTCATCCGGGAGTGCGGACAGCTGGTCCTCGACGAACGACCAGTGCACGCGCAGGGCCTGCGGCAGATTGGACTCCGCGGCGGCCAGATCGATGAGCAGCCGGAACAACTGCCGGATCGACGCACCGTATCCGCCGAGTTCCACCGGCACGCGCAGCGCGCCGAACTTCGCCTCCCGCAGCCAGGAGACCTCGTCGTGTGCGAGCCTGCGGTCGTCCTCGCGCTGTACCGCGCCCTCGGCGATCCGGGCGAAGATCGGCGCGAACACCTCGTCGAGCCGCTCGTCGGTCGTTCCGGCGGACTCGCCGGTCGCGGGCCCGCCGGCAGGCTTGGTGGACACGGTGGACGTCATCGGTGGTCCTTTCGATCGCAATCTGGTCGGCGACAGTCTGGCCCGATCCGCGGCGCCCGACCACGGTTGGAACCGCGCTGACCGCAACACTGACGTTCCCGGCGAGCCGACCGCACACTGACGCCCCGACGTTCGTGCACCACCTCCGATGAGACCCCGGTCACGCCGTGTGTCAATGTTTGGTATGCCAACAACGCTCGTTGATATCGATCCGAACACCCCCGTCGTCGTCGGCGTGGGCCAGGCCTCGGAACGCCTGACCGATCCCGGCTACGAGGCCCTCGGCGAGGCCGACCTCGCCGCCCGGGCGGTGACCGCCGCGTTCGCCGACTCCGGGGGCGATGTCGCCGCGTCGATCGACACCATCGCCGCGATCCGGTCGTTCGAGATCTCGAGCCCGTTGTCGTCGTCACCGCTGGGCCGTCCGGACAACATGCCGCGGGCGGTCGGCAACCGGATCGGTGTGGACCCCCGCCGCGCGGTGCAGGCGGTGACCGGTGGTCAGACCCCGCAGACGATCCTCACCGAGCTCGCCGGGACGATCGCGGCCGGCAGATCCGAGGGCGCAGTCGTCTTCGGCGCCGAGGTGATGTCGACCGTCCGCCATCTGATGTCCCAGCCGGAGGACCAGCGGCCGAGCTTCGCCGAAGAGGTCGGGGGCCAGCTCGACGACCGCGGCTTCGGGCTGAAGGGGATCATCACCGTTGCCGAGATGCGGCACGGCCTCGCATCGGTGCTGCCGCAGTACGCCCTACTGGAGAACGCGCGCCGGCACTCCTCGGGGCTGGGCCGGGACGCCTACATCGCCACCATGGGTGAGTTGTTCGCCCCCTTCACCGAGGTGGCCGCCGCCAACCCGCACTCGGCGGCACCGACGGCGCGCACCGCCGCCGAACTCGTCGCGGTCACTCCCGAGAACCGGGTCGTGGCGGATCCGTTCACCCGGTACATCGTGGCGCGCGATCAGGTGAACCAGGCAGCTGCGGTGGTCGTGATGTCGGTCCGGGCGGCGCAGGCCGCCGGGATCGATCCAGCGAAATGGGTGTTCCTGCATGGTCACTCGTCGACCGTCGAACGCCCCGTCCTGGCTCGTCCCGACCTCGGCTCCGCCCCCGCAGCCCCGGCTGCGGTGCAGCACGCGCTGCAGGTCGCCGGACTCGGACTCGACGACATCTCGGTCGTCGACATCTACAGCTGCTTCCCGATCGCGGTGTTCAACGTCCTCGACGGAATCGGGATGGCGCCCGACGATCCACGCGGGCTGACCCTCACCGGCGGGTTGCCGTTCTTCGGCGGCCCGGGCAACAACTACTCCCTGCACGCGATCGCCGAGGTGGTCACGCGGGTCCGACGATCACCGGGCGATTTCGGTCTGGTCGTCGCCAACGGCGGGGTGCTGAGCAAGCATGCCGCCGGGGTGTACTCGACGACGCCGGCACCGTGGCGCCCGGACACCAGCGGACCGGTCCAGGCCGAGCTCGACGCGGCGGCAACCGTTCCCACCATCGCCGACGCCGACGGCGCCGCGGTCATCGAGACCTACACGGTCATCCCGCAGAAGAGCGGCCGCCGCACCGGTGTGGTCATCGGCCGGCTGGTCGACGGGACCTCGCCGGACGGGCTCGGCGCCCGGTTCGTCGCCAATCTCGACTCCGACGACGACGAGTTCTTCGACCTTCTCCTGACCTCCGACGACCCCGTCGGCACGCCGATCGTCGTGCGGTCGTTCGACAAGGGCAACCGGGTGGCCCTGACCGCCGCGGCCATGAACTCCCGGCATCCGGTTGTCGCACCGGCATTCCGCGAGTCCTACGAACATGTCGAGGTCCGTCGCGACGGTCGGTTGCTCGAAGTGACCATCAACCGCCCCGACGCACGCAACGCGTTGAACCCCGCGGCCAACGCCGAACTCGACTCGATCTTCGAGGCCTACTTCGCCGATCCCGACCTGTGGGTGGCGATCCTGACCGGTAAGGGCGACAAGGCCTTCTCGGCGGGCAACGACCTCGCCGCGACCGCAGGCCCGGCCGCCCTGTCGGTCCCGAAGAACGGGTTCGCGGGACTGACCTCACGGCGCAGCCTTCCCAAACCGGTCATCGCCGCGGTCAACGGGTTCGCACTCGGCGGTGGCTGTGAGATCGCGATGGCCTGCCACATCGTCGTGGCCGACGAGGACGCCTCCTTCGGCCTGCCCGAGGTGAAGGTCGGACTCGCGGCGGCCGCCGGCGGATTGGTCCGGCTGCCGCGGATGATCCCACCTGCGCTCGCGCGCGACATGATCCTGACCGGCCGCCGGATCTCGGCCGCCGAGGCCGCCGCCGCCGGTCTGGTGAGCCGGATCGCCCCGGCCGGAAAGGTTCTCGAGACCGCGCGCGGAGTGGCCGAGGAGATCCTCGCCGCCTCACCCACGTCGGTGCGGGCGTCGATCGCCACCATGGAGCAGTCCGATGCCATCACCGACACCGTCGATGCCGTCCACGCCAGCACCTCGGTGCTCGACTCGCTGGTCATCAGTGGCGACACCCTCGAGGGGATCATGGCCTTCGTGATGAAGCGTTCACCGAACTGGAAGGGTCACTGAGAACCAACCGGAGACGTAAGCACGCCGAAAGCGCGCGGATGGTCGTCGAATGGTCAACACTTGACGGCGGCCACCCCGCGCGTCGGGGTGGCCGCTGTTCCGACACATCAGTCGTGTCCAGAAAGGCGGCACACCATGTCCGGTCGCAGTGAGGCAAGCGGAACGAAGTCGTCCAAACGCACTCCGCCACAACCCTCGTACCGCGTCGATCCGCCCGATTGGACGCTGCCGCGGGGAACCATCGTGCTCCTCACCATCGCCGGGCTCGTCGTCGCCATCGCCGGGATCAAGTCGGTGGCGTCGCTGGTCGGGCCGATCTTCCTCGCGCTGATGCTCACCGTCGCCGTTCAGCCGATCCCGACCTGGTTGCGCAAGAGAGGATTTCCCCGCTGGGCCGCCTTCGTGACGACGGTGCTCCTCGTCTACGGGATCCTCATCGGATTGTTCGCGGCGCTGGTGTTCTCGGTCGCGCGCCTGGCGTCGATACTCCCCCAGTACGACGACAAGTTCGACGACCTCGTCACCAGCTTCCAGAACTTCCTCACCAGTCACGGCGTGAGCCACGACAAGGTGCAGGACATGATCTCCCACGTCGACACCAGCAAGGTCGTGAGCGCGGTGACCGACGTTCTGGCCAGCACGTTCAGTGTCGCCTCGGCACTGATCCTGGTGCTTGCCCTGCTGCTGTTCATGGCGGCGGACTCGGTCGGCTTCGACGATCGGATGAACATCCTGGACCGGATGCGTCCCGACATCGCATCGGCCTTCCGTTCCTTTTCCCAGGGCACACGCAGCTACCTCTGGGTGTCGACGGTCTTCGGGCTCATCGTCGCCGTCCTCGACAGCGTGGCCCTCGCCCTGCTCTCCATCCCGCTCCCCATCCTCTGGGGCCTGTTGTCGTTCATCACCAACTACATCCCGAACGTCGGCTTCATCATCGGTCTCGTCCCACCCGCACTGCTGGGTCTGCTCGACGGCGGGGTCAGCAAGATGCTGATCGTCATCGTCGTCTACAGCGCCATCAACGTCGTCATCCAGTCGGTGATCCAGCCGAAGTTCGTCGGCGACGCGGTGGGACTCTCCACCACCCTGACGTTTCTGTCCCTGCTCTTCTGGGCCTGGGCGATCGGACCGTTGGGCGCGATCCTCGCGGTACCGCTGACACTGCTCGGCAAGGCCCTGCTCATCGACATCGATCCCGCGACCCGCTGGGCGGACGTGCTGCTGTCGTCGGGCGGAAAGCCGAACGACACGGACTCACCCGACGACGAGGCACCCGACGGCGACGGCGCCGAGCCCACGAAGACCCCGGACGCGGAGCGCGAGGATCCACCTCGCGGTTCCGCTCCGGACGTCACACTGAAGCCGGAAACGTGAGGCGGGCTACGCACCGCGCCGATCATTGGGTAGATTCCCTTTCGACCCCAATCTGACCACAACCGTTTACAGATAGGTTGCGCACCGCTCATGGACATGAACTGGTCTCCGGACGACGCTGCGTTTCGCGACGAGGTCCGCGCGTTCCTCGACGAGAAACTGACCCCCGACCTACGCGCGGCGGGCACGCTGCGCACCAGCGTCTACTCCGACCACGAGGCCTCGATGGAGTGGCAGGCGATCCTGCACGAGCGTGGCTGGGCCGCTCCCGCGTGGCCGGTGCAGTACGGCGGGTGCGACTGGTCGCAGTCCCAGCACTACATCTTCAGCCGTGAGTCGATCCTCGCCGGCGCACCCTCGCTGTCGCCGATGGGCATCCGCATGGTGTCGCACGCGATCATGGCGTTCGGCACCGACGAACAGAAGAACTTCTTCCTGCCCGGCATCCTCGACGGCAGCGTGTTCTTCTGCCAGGGCTACTCCGAACCCGAGTCCGGCTCCGACCTCGCGTCGCTGTCGATGGCCGCGGTCGACGACGGCGACGACCTCGTCGTCACCGGTTCGAAGATCTGGACCACGCACGCCTCGGAGGCGAACTGGATCTTCTGCCTGGTGCGCACGTCGCGCCAGGAGCGCAAGCAGCAGGGCATCACGTTCGTCCTCATCGACATGAACTCGCCGGGTATCGAGGTACAGAACCTGGTGTTCGCGTCCGGCGAGCAGGTCCAGGCGCAGGTCTTCTTCGACGGTGTGCGCGTCCCCAAGAAGAACGTCCTCGGCAAGATCGACGACGGTTGGACCGTCGCCAAGTACCTGCTCGTCTTCGAGCGCGGAGGCGGCGCGGCCGCACCGGCGCTGCAGGTCATGGCCGAGCAACTGGGGCGGGACGCGGCATCGGTGACCGCACCGAACGGCGGCCCGTTGTCGGAGGATCCGGCGTTCGCGGCCAAGCTCACCGATCTCCAGGTCCGCGCGAAGATCCTCGAGGTCCTCGAATACCGCGCGCTCGCCGCGATGAGTTCGGGCAAGGACCCCGGTTCCATCGCATCGATGCTGAAGATCCTCGGCACCGAGCTGAGCCAGGAGATCACCACCCTGAGCCTGGAGGCCGCCGGCCCCCACGGACGCGTCTTCCAGCCGCACGCCACCAAGCCGGGCGGACCCATCTTCCAGTACACCCCGCCCACCGACGGCTACGTCAGCGGCGAACCGTGGCAGGCCGTCGCGCCGCTGCACTACTTCAACGACCGCGCGGGCTCGATCTACGCCGGCAGCAACGAAATTCAACGCAACATCCTCGCCAAAGCGGCTCTCGGTCTCTGACGGGTCACAGGAGAAAACTGATGGACTTCACACTCACACCCGAACAGCAACTGCTGTCCGACGGTCTCGGCAAGTTCCTCGACGCACGGTACGACCTGCAGGTCAGCCGCGACGCGGCCAAGGTCGGCGAGGGCTGGCAGCCGAAGATCTGGAAGGCCTTCGTCGAGGACCTCGGCGTCGTCGGTGCCTGCCTGCCCGAGGACATCGGCGGATTCGGCGGCGGCCCGGAGGAACTGATGGTCGTCACCGAGGCGCTCGGGCACGCTCTCGTGGTCGAGCCGTTCGTCGACACGGTGGTGCTCGGCGCGGGTCTCCTCCATGCGACCGGCAACCCGACCGCTCTCGAAGCCGCCGGTCGCATCGCCGAGGGCGAGGCCCTGAGCGCGCTGGCCGCACTCGAAGACGGCTCGGGCGGGGTTCTCTCACGGATCGAGACCAGTGCCGACCGCGACGGTGACGCCTGGGTGCTCAACGGCACCAAGGCTGTCGTCACCACGGCGCCGCTCGCCGACTACCTCATCGTCAGCGCCCGCACCGCAGGCGAACCCCACGACCCCGCCGGGGTCTCGCTGTTCCTCGTCGACCTCGCCGATGGTGGCCCGAAGGGTCTCGAGCTGCACAGGCTGCGCACCATCGACGACCGCCAGGCGGCCGACATCACGTTCACCGACGTGCGCCTGCCCGCCGACGCGCTCATCGCCGACGAGAATGCGATCGAGATCCTCGAGAAGGCCTGGGACACCGCGACCGCCGCGGTGGTCTCCGAGGCCGTGGGCCTGATGCGCAAGGTGTTCACCGACACCGTCGAATACTCCAAGCAGCGCGAGCAGTTCGGCGTGCCCATCGGCAGTTTCCAGGTGTTGCAGCACCGCATGGTCGACATGCACCTCGAACTCGAGCAGTCGGTCGCCGCACAGTATTTCGCGATCCTGTCCCTCGACGGCTCCCCGGCCGAGCGTGCGGCGGCGGTCTCGGCCGCCAAGGCCACGATCAGTCGCGCCGCCCGGTTCATCGGCCAGAACGCGGTGCAGTTGCACGGCGGCATGGGCATGACCGAGGAACTGGCGATCGGTCACTACTTCAAGCGACTGACCGCGATCGAGTACGAATTCGGCACCGCCGACGCCCATCTCGCGCGCTTCGCGACCGCCACCGCGCAGATCGACGCCTGACTCCATCGCAGAATCGCCACCTCCCGCTTCCGGTGGGTGGCGATTCTGCGACCGGGCCCTAGCTGTCGGTCCACACCGGCTTCCGCTTCTGCAGGAACGCCGACATCCCCTCCTGCGCATCGCACGTCATCGCATTGGTCGCCATCGTCTCGCCCATCTCGTCATAGGCGGCGGACTCGTCGAGCTCGATCTGCCGGTAGAACGCCTGCTTGCCGATGGACACGGTCCGGGCACTCGATCCGGCGATCTGCAGAGCCAGTTCACGCACCGAGTCCGCCAGCGCCTCGTCGTCGACGACACCGCTCAGGAGTCCCCACTCGGCGGCGGTCTCGGCATCGATCGCCTCGCCGGTGAGCAACATGTGCATCGCGCGCTTGCGTCCGATCGCGCGGGACAGCGCGACCATCGGCGTCGAGCAGAACAACCCGATGCGGACGCCCGGCGTGCTGAATCGCGCGCTGCGACCGGCCACCGCCAGATCACAGGTCGCGACCAGTTGGCACCCCGCCGCGAACGCCATGCCGGCGACCTCGGCGATGACGGGCGGGCGCACGTCGTGGACCGTCTGCATCAGCTCGGTGCACGTCGCGAATACAGCGCGCTCGTCGTCGAGCGTTCGGTCGACGAGTTCACCGAGGTCATGCCCGGCGGAGAAGGCGGGCCCGAGCGCGCGGATCACGATCACTCGCACGCGCGGGTCGTCGTCGAAGTTCCGCAGCGCGGCGGTGATGGCGCGCATGGTGCTCGTGGACAACGGGTTACGACGCCGCGCATCCCCCAACGTGATCACCCCGAGGGGTTCGGCGATCTCCGTCGACACCGCATCGAGCGCGGTCTGATCTGTCATGTTCGGCTGCCTCTCATCCGTTCTCTGCACTGACGCACGTTCGTCACTCGCGCACCCGGTATCGGTCGCCGACCGCGATGTAGACGGTGTAGCCGATCAGCGCCAGGACGTAGACGACGAGCGGCACCGCGAACGCCCAGGCGTTCATCGACGCCTCCCCCGACGCCGAGAAGACCGTCGTCGCCGCCAGCAGCCAGGCCAGCAGTGCCATCGTGGCCGCCCCGATCAGCTCCAGGTCCCCGGCCATCAGGCGGTTGAATTCGGCGCGGCGCTCGGGGCGCATCCAGTACTCCTTGCGGTGCCGGCCGGGGAGGTTGATCGCTCGCGCCGGCAACCGGGCGAGCAACGGACCCGAAGCGCCGAACACCACCACGATCAGAAGGCCGACCGCACCCAGGCCAGTCAGCACGACCCACTTCGAATCCCACCTGGTGACCTCGCCTGCGGCGTCGATGTGCCCCGCGATCCGGGCCGGACCGGCGACGGCGACCGCCACCCACACCGACGCGAACACGGCTGTGGCGAGTACGAACGCCCATCGCTGCGCGCTCCACGGCGAATCGGTCATGCCATGACGATATGGCAGCCGGCAGGGAATACGGCGCCCCGTCGATCGTTGTGTCTCCTCGTGACCAGTACCGCGCTCTTCGAACCGATCACCCTCCGCGACGTCGCCGTCCCGAACCGGATCTGGCTCGCCCCGATGTGCCAGTACAGCTGCTTCGCCGGCGACGGGGTGCCCACCGACTGGCACCTGACGCACCTCGGCGCCCGAGCGGCCGGCGGCTTCGGACTCATCCTCACCGAAGCGGCGGCCGTGGTACCCGAAGGTCGGATCAGCGCCCATGACGCCGGACTGTGGAACGACGACCAGGCGGCGGCGTGGCGGCGCATCGTCGACTTCGTACATTCCCAGGGTTCGGTCATCGGCACCCAGCTCGCCCACGCGGGCCGCAAGGCATCCACATATGCGCCGTTCGACGACCGCTCCGGGGCGATCCCGCTCGACGACGGCGGCTGGACGACATTCGGCCCGTCCGACGTCGCCTTCGAGGGACTACCCGCCCCCACCGCGATGACCACGGACCAGATCGCCGAGGTGGTGAACGCATTCGCGCAGGCCGCCCGTCGCGCCGACGACGCCGGCTTCGACGTGGTGGAGATCCACGCGGCACACGGCTACCTGCTCCACCAGTTCCTCTCCCCGCTCTCGAACCGGCGCACCGACGCCTACGGCGGCGACTTCGACGGACGCACCCGGCTGACCCTCGAGGTCGCCGACGCGGTCCGCGCGGTGTGGCCGTCGTCGAAGCCGCTCTTCATCCGCGTCTCCGGCACCGAATGGACCGAGGGTGGGTGGGACGTCGAGGAATCGGCGCGTCTCGCCGCTCTCCTCGCCGGCCGCGGCGTCGACCTCGTGGACGTCTCCTCGGGTGGCAACGTCCTCGCCGACATCCCGGTCGGTCCCGGCTATCAGGTCGATCTCGCCCGCTCGATCCACCGGGAGTCGGGCGTTCCGACCGCGGCCGTCGGCCTCATCACCGAACCCGATCAGGCCGAGAAGATCGCCGGCGACGACGACATCACCGCCGTCTTCTTCGGTCGTGTCGCGCTACGCGAACCGTCGTGGCCGCTGCGCGCCGCGCACGAGCTGGGCATCGATCGTCGCGAGGCGCCGTATCCCCCGCAGTATCAACGCGGTTCGTGGCACTGAGCCCGGTCCCCGCTCCCTGAGGAGGCCCGGAGCTCGCGGAGGGCCGTCACGAAGGGTCTCGTCACTCCGACCGCGGCACCACCAGCGCGAGGGCCGCCGCGGTCGCCGACTCGATGATCGACGCCAGCGGAGTCCCGGATTCGACGGCTCCGGCGGTCAGCTCCCGGAAGCCACCCCACAGGAAGATCGCGCGCTGACGGTCCATCGGCACCACCCCCGCCGCGGCCATCGCCGGGGTCGAGGTGAGGCCGACGAAGAGTTCGATCCACGCTTCCATCGCCTCGTCCTTGACCGACTGGGCGGCGCTGCCGAGCGCGGGCAATTCGCGAATCCAGCTCAACGTGAGACCCGGATACCGATCACTCGCTGCGACGTATGACGACACCGCTTGTCGCACTTGCTCGTCGATGGGTGCCTCCGCATCGACGCGTCGCGCGATCTCGGCGATCATGAACGTGTTGGTCACCGTCAGCAGTGCGAAGAAGCATGCCTGCTTGTCGGCGAACTCCTGGTAGAACGACCGCCTCGAGGTCCGCGCGACCCGCACGATGTCGGCGACCGTGGTGTCGCGGTACCCCGCATCGGCGATGCACTCGAGCATCGCGGCGAGCAATCGGTCCCGGGTCGACGCGCCGGCCGGCGAGCTCAGCCAGGGCGCCGGGAGCGGAGCGAGCGGGCCCGGCGTCGCGGGCGGGGCAAGCGGGCCCGATCCAGCAGTCACGTCCTCGAGCATAGGCCCTTGCCCCGGCCGGTACGTGAGCGTACCGTCGGCTGGTACGTGGACGTACCAGCTGACTGCGGCGAGAGGACCCGACGCCCGTGAACACACCGACCCGAAGCGGCGAGGCGGTACTCCCGCCCACCACGTCGATCCCGTCCGCCGTCCAGGGCCTCGGTGCGGTCGTCTCGCGGCGACACTTCTTCCGGTATCTCCACGACCGGCACGGATCGGCCTTCACCGTGAACCTGCCCGTCTTCGGTCCGACAGTCGTCATCTCCGACGCCGCGATGGCGCGCGAGTTGTTCACGTCGGGCGACAAGGTCGAGAACGTCCAGCCCAACCTCGGCCGCATCCTGGGCACCGGATCGATGTTCGCACTGGAGGGCGCCCGACACCGCGCCCGACGCAAGCTGCTCACCCCGCCGTTGCACGGCAAGCCGATTCGGTCCTACGAGCAGATCGTGGTCGACGAGGTCCGCGCCGAAACCGCTGACTGGCGCCACGGGGTCGAGTTCGCCTGCATCGAACCGATGATGCGCATCA
The DNA here is from genome assembly GCF_041103195.1 of Gordonia sp. ABKF26. Classification (NCBI taxonomy): domain Bacteria; kingdom Bacillati; phylum Actinomycetota; class Actinomycetes; order Mycobacteriales; family Gordoniaceae; genus Gordonia; species Gordonia sp. ABKF26. The sequence goes on along the minus strand of NZ_JBGCVZ010000003.1, from coordinate 2,268,028 downwards.
CCCTGAACGTGATCCTCCGCGCCGTCTTCGGCGCTGAGGGGAACGATCTCGACCGGCTCCGCGACATGATCCCCCCGATGGTGACCGTCGGGTCGCGCGCCGCGACGATGCCCCCGCTCCCCCGTCTCCTCCGGCCGGTCGACCCCAATCACCGGTACGCGCGCCGCAATGTCGAATACCGCCACTACGTGGGCGGCCTGATCACCAAGGCGCGCAACGATTCCCGCCTGGACGAACGCACCGACATCCTCGCGATCATGCTCCGCAGCACCTACGACGACGGCAGCCCGATGAGCGACGACGAGATCGCCGAGGAACTGCTCACCATGCTCGCCGCCGGACACGAGACCACGGCCACGACCCTCGCGTGGGCGCTCGAGCGACTGCGGCGCCACCCCGAGGTGTTGCGCCGGCTCGTGGCCGAAGTGGACGCCGGCGGACACGACTACCGCCACGCCACGATCCTGGAGGTCCAGCGAAGCCGACCCGTCATCGACTTCGCCGGCCGGCATGTGGTCGCCGATCATCTCGATCTCGGCGAGTGGCGGATCCCGAAGGGATACAACGTGCTCGTCTCGATCGCCCTCCTCCACGACGACAGCCGCGAATTCGCCCGGCCCGAGCGCTTCGACCCCACCCGCTTCCTGGGCACCAAGCCCTCGTCGGCGTGGCTGCCGTTCGGCGGCGGGACCCGGCGGTGCATCGGGGCGGCGTTCGCCACCATGGAGATGGACGTGACGCTGCGGACGTTGCTGGAGGACCACGAGCTGCTACCGACCGCCGAACGGTCCGAACGCTGGTTCTCGCGCGGGGTGGCCTATGCCCCGTCTCGCGGCGGGCGGATCGCGGTCCTACCACGCTGAGCCCCGCCTGACGCCGACTCGAACGTGACGGGTCCCACTTTCTCCCTGTGACCTTCGTCATCGAACGCGGCCGAACACGCATGCTCGAGAACCCCCGCGGAATTGCGGGATGCGCTGGGAATTCGCCGGAAAGCTAACAGCGTTATCCGGACGTTATCCGAACCCCGCAGGTCACGGCGTCGACGTGACCCAGCCGTTACCGAACCCGTATGGTCGCCCACGGTCCGAGATCAACTGTCCTGCCAACCCCGGGGCAGTGAGGAGGAACGAAGACCATGCGTATGACCAAGACCCACATGACCAAGCTCGTCGCCCGCGCCGCGATCGTCGGTGCACTGACCGCCGCCCCCTTCGGGATGCTGGCGTCCACCGCACATGCGGCAGGCGGCAACTGGGACGCGGTCGCTCAGTGCGAGAGCGGCGGCAACTGGGCCACCAACACCGGCAACGGATACTACGGCGGCCTCCAGTTCTCGATGAGCACCTGGCAGGCCAATGGCGGAACCGGCAACCCGGCAGACGCCTCCCGTGAGGAGCAGATCCGCGTCGCGGAGAACGTGCTCGCTTCGCAGGGCGCCGGAGCCTGGCCGACGTGCGGCGCCAACCTCTGACGCACGCACCGGCGCAGCACGCGCCGTGAGGCCGTGCAGTCGTTGACACGACGAGGCCGGCGGGTCCATCCAGGACTCGCCGGCCTCGTTGCGTCTGACGCCGCCTACGGTTCTGACGCTGCCTACGGCGTGGGTGCGGCGTCGTCCCCGCTGTCCCCGACAGTCGTGTCCAGCGCGCTCACCGCGATGCCATACGGCAGGAATCGCACGTTGCGGCGGGGATCGGTGTTGCTCTTGTTGGCGCGCAGTGCGTCGAGTTCGGTGGCGTAGACCTGCTCGACCCGGGCACCGCCGTCGTCCTCGACGACGAAGACCGCCCAGACACCGGAGCCGGCCTCACCGGTGGTCTCTTCGCGCGGCTTGGTGCGCGTGCGCCCGCGGGCGGCCTCGTCGAAGAACATCGAGAAGGCCGCCGGCCCGGCCTGCCCCTCGAAGAGCTTGCCGAACACGTCACGCAATCCGTCCCCGGCCTCCCGTGCGAACCGGTCGAAGTCCTCGGGGCCGAAGTTGAATGAGCCGCCGAAGCCGCTGTTGTCGCTCATGATGTTCCCTTCCTCCGGCGCCCTGACGGGCCGCCGGCCAACTCAGCCCAGTCTCCTCACAAATCCGCGGCTTCGCCACCCGCGTTCTCGGTCTCGTCGAGCCGCTGATGCAGTCGGGCACGAACGTCATCGGCCGAATAGGACTTCCGTTGCCGTTGATCCCGCGCGACCATCACCCCGCCGGTGGCCACCCCGACCGCGCCCGCCAATCCCAGCCATTTCCAGAGGTTCCTCATGCGGGCAGGATAGGTCGCTCGGCCCGGGGACGCATTAGCCTTCATTCGTGCCCACCAGCAGAATTCTCTTCGGCCGAGACCGCGCCGACGCCGGCATCTCGTTGACCGACGCACTCGACGCCACCCGCACCGGCGACATCTGGCTCTTCCGTGGTCATTCCGGACCCGACCGGGCCATCCGCACGCTGACCAATGCGCCGGTGAACCACGTGGCGATGGCGGTGTGCATCGATGATCTGCCCCCACTGCTCTGGCACGCCGAGCTCGGCGATCGCCTGACCGATGTGTGGACCGGATCGAACCATCGCGGCGTTCAGCTGCACGATGCGCGAGAAGCCGTCGAGCAGTGGATGATCCGCTACAAGCAGGCGTGCTGGTTCCGTCAGCTCACCCCGGAGGTCACCCTCGATCAGGAGAACGCTCTGCTCAAGGTGATCGCCGAACTCGACGGGACACCGTTCCCGACGACCGCACGCCTGGCCGGACGGTGGTTTCGCGGCCGGGTGCCCAACTCGATCGATCTCGTCCGGGGCATCCCCTACCTCGACCGCAAGGTCCGTCAACGACGCGATGAGCGGCAGCAGCGCCGCAACCGCACCACCGACGGCGCCGGACTCGAAGCCGCCTACTGCGCCGAGGTGGTGGCGATCACCTACCGCGAGATGGGCATCCTCGACACGTCGAAGGATTCCAACTGGTTCGACCCCGGGCGATTCTGGAGCGGCGACGATCTCCCCCTCCACGCGCCGCATGACCTCACCCCGGAAGTCGGGGTCCGGCTCGACTGACCTCTGCGCGCGGGCGCCGGTCATTCGGCAGCGAACGCCTCATCCGGTACCGAACGCCCGGAGCGTCGCCTCGACCAATGCGTCGGCATACGCCGGGGTCAGCGGTCCGCTGCGGTGTAACCACCGTTGGAACAGTGGGGCGTAGAGCATCTCGAGGAACAGGTCGAGGTCGGTTCCGGGCGGCAGCTGACCGTCGCGCTCGGCAACACGGAGTCGAGCCTTCTTGGCATCGTCCAGCGGTCGCGACAGCTTCTCCCGGTACTCCGTCGCGAGGTCGGCGTCGTTCGCGATCTCGGTGTTGACCGCCCGGATCAGCCGGTCGAAGGACGGATCGCCGAACTCCGCGACCGTGGCTCGCACGACCTGCTTCAGGTCGGCCTCGAGATCCCCGGTGTCCGGCAGGACGACCGACTGCCCGTCGGCATCCTCGCTCAGGGCCAGCACGGCCGCGAAGACGACCGCACTCTTCGACGGCCACCGCCGATAGATCGTCTGCTTGCCGACGCCGGCACGGGCAGCGATCGCCTCGACGGTGACCTTGTCGTACGGCTCCTCGACGACGAGGGCCCGGGTCGCCTCGAGAATCGCCTGTCGAGACCGCTCCTTTCGACGTGAGTGGTCCGGTCCGGCGTCGTTCCTCATGTCGCCAGGCTAGTACACGAAACGAGACGGTCCGTCTTGACACCCGACACCGGGACGTCTAACTTACTTTCGAGACGGAACGTTCCGTTTACTTGAGGAGGCGACCATGTCAACCCCACGGGTCTGGTTCATCACCGGTGCGTCCCGCGGACTCGGGCGAGCGTTCGCCGAGACGGCCCTCGCCGCCGGCGATCGTGTCGTTGCCGTCGCCCGCGACGTGGATCCGCTGGCGCCGCTGGTCGAGCGATACCCCCAGCACCTGCGCCCGCTGTCGCTGGACGTCACGGACCGGCAGGCCGTGTTCGACGGTGTCGAGAAGGCGGTTGGCGCTTTCGGCCATCTGGACATCGTCGTCAACAATGCAGGCGGAATGCTCTACGGGATGGTCGAGGAAGCCTCCGAAGCGCAGATCCGGGCGCATCTCGACCTGAACTTCTTCGGAGCCGTCTGGGTCGCGCAGGCGGTGCTACCCCACCTGCGCGCCCGCGGCGGCGGACGCCTGCTGCAGGTCACGTCGATGGGCTCCGGCGGTGGGATGGCCACCGTCGGCTATTACGGAGCCGGCAAGGCGGCGCTCGACTCGGTCAGCGAGGCGCTGGCGATGGAGGTCGAGCAGTTCGGCGTCAAGGTCACCATCGTGCAGATGGGCGGCTACGACACCGGGTTGTTCACCACCGGGACGACCACCACCGAGCCGATGTCGCAGTATCAGGATCTGCGCACCGGGATGGAGGAGTCCTGGGGTGACGACGCCGGGCCGTCACCGGCCACCGCCGCGCCGGTCATCCTGCAACTCGTGGCGCTCCCCGACCCGCCTCGACGGCTGATCCTCGGGAGCCAGTCGTACGATCACGTGCTGGAGATGGACCGGGCGCGTGCGGAGAACTATCGGGCATGGGAGCACCTCAGCCGACAAGCGCCCGGCTGAGGCACCCCGCAACCTCCTCGAACTAGATCGTCATCGCTTCGCGCACAGCGGTTTCCGCAGTCGAACCGCCGTCACCCGACGACGTCACACGCCCGCTCTCCAGCACGTAGTACCGCTGCGCCGCCTCGAGGGCGAAACCGATGTGCTGCTCGACGAGGAGCACTCCCAGTCCGCCGCGCTCCGTGAGCGTGGTGATGGTCTGCTCGATCTCGGCGACGACCGAGGGCTGAATGCCCTCGGTCGGCTCGTCGAGGATCAGCATCCGCGGTTCGGTGATGAGAGCGCGAGCGATCGCCAGCTGTTGACGCTGGCCCCCGGACAGCAGGCCGGCGCGTCGTCCCAGCAATTCCTTGAGTGCCGGGAACATGTCCAGCATCTCGGCAACCAGCTCCTTGCCACGTTTACGACCGTCCGCCACGACCTGCAGATTCTCCGCAGTCGTGAGGTGACCGAAACTCTGCTGCCCCTGCGGCACATACGCGATGCCGTGCCCCACCCGGGCGCTGGGTCGCGCCCGGGTGATGTCGACACCGTCGAACGTGATCGTGCCCTTGGTGGTCTTGACGAGCCCGACAGCTGCGCGCAACAGAGTGGTCTTCCCCGCTCCGTTGTGTCCCATCACCGCGACGACGCCGTCGGTGGGTACCTCGATGTCGACCCCGTGGATCACCTCGGTGCGCCCGTAGCCCGCATGGACCCCGGAGAGTTTCAGCATGATTCAGCCCCTGTCCTGGGTCGATGGCGTGGAGAGTCCGGCGGTGTCGGTCTCGGCGGCGATCTCCTCGAGTTCCTCACCGCCCGCGGCGGTTCCGAGGTACACCTCCTGGACCTTCGGATTGGCCTGGACCTCGGCGACCGTGCCCTCGGCGAGCACCCGGCCGCGGGCGAGCACCGTGACCGAGGTCGCGAAGGACCGCATGAAGTCCATGTCGTGTTCGACGACCACCACCGTGCGTTCACCCCCGATGCGACGCAACAGGTTCCCGGTCTCCTCCCGCTCCTCGTGACTCATGCCCGCCACCGGCTCGTCCAGCAGCAGCACGGAGGCGTTCTGTACCAGCAGCATCCCGATCTCGAGCCACTGCTTCTGCCCGTGGGCGAGCACCCCGGCCGGCGTCTCGGCCAGATGCTGCAGGCCGATGGTCTCGAGCGCCTCTGCGATCGAGTCCGGGATCTGAGCCGGCCGTCGCCGGAGCATCGTCCACACCGACCGCCCCGCGCCCGCGGCGATGTCGAGGTTCTGCAGCACGCTGAGTTCCTCGAAGACGCTGGCGGTCTGGAACGTTCGGCCCACACCGAGACGCGCGATCTGGTGCACTTTCTTGCCGACGAGTTCGACCCCGGACTTCTGGATCGACCCGGTCGGCTTCACCAGTCCGGTGATCGCGTCGATGATCGTGGTCTTGCCGGCCCCGTTCGGCCCGATCAGGAACCGCAGATCACCCTGGAGCAGGGTGAGATCGACGTCGGAGACCGCCTTGAAGCCGTCGAACTCCACACTGAGACCGCGCACCTGGAGGTAGTCGCTGTCCATCCCGGCGTTGCCACCGGCGACGGGCAGGTGCTCGACGACCGTCGATTCCGCTTCGGTCATGACGACGCTCCTACCTTGCTGACGGTGTGTTCATCGATGTCGCCGGTCGGCGACGAGTCCGGGGCTCTCCGCCGCCGCCACTTGATCAATGCCCCGAGTCCGGCCAGACCGGCCGGGAAGAAGCCCACGACCACGATGAACAGGATGCCCTGGGCGTAGGTCCACCCGGACGGGAAGTTCTCCGACAGACTGGTCTGCGCCCAGGCCACCGCGATGGCGCCGAGCACCGGGCCGAGAAGCGTTGTGCGCCCGCCGATCGCGACGCCGATCAGGAAGGCGATCGAGGGCACGATCCCGACGTCCGCGGGTGAGATGATGCCGACGATGGGAACGAACATGGCGCCCGCGATGCTCGCGAACAGCGCCGCGACCGCGTAGGCGACGACCTTGGTGTTGGCCGGGTCGTAACCGAGGAATCGAACCCGCTCCTCCTGGTCGCGGACGGCGACCAGCAGTTCGCCGTACCGGCTGTACATCAGCTGTCGCGTGATGGCGACGACGGCGAGCAGGATGGCCGCGGTGATGAAGAACAACAGCTGCCGGTTCACCGGGTCGTTCAGGGCCAGGCCGAAGAAGCTGCGAAAGCGGTTGAGGCCGTTGCTGCCACCGGTGGTCTGCTGACCGATGAGCAGGATCGCGAAGGCCGCGGCGAGCGCCTGCGACAGAATAGCGAAGTAGGCGCCCTTGACCCGCCGTTTGAAGACACCCAGACCCAGCAGGATCGCGAGGAACGTGGGCACCAGCAGGATGCCCAGGATCGTCACCACCGGTGAGGCGAACGGCTTCCAGTACCCGGGCAGGTCGCTGATCCCGGCGATCTGCATGAAATCGGGCACGTCGTCGCCGCGCAGTTCGGCGTCGGAGATCTTCAGGTGCATCGCCATGATGTACGCACCGAGACCGAAGTACACGCCCTGCCCGAGGGTGAGCATGCCGCCACGCCCCCAGGCCAGGCCGATACCGACCGCGACGATGCCGAAGCACAGGAACTTGCCGAGCAGATTGAGGCGGAAGTCCGACAAGACGGCGGGCGCGACCGCGAAGAGCAGGATCGCCGCGAATCCGAACCCCGCCCAGACCTTCCACGAAGCGCTGAAATAGTCCTTCACACAAGACTCCTCGACTGGACCGTGAACAACCCCTGCGGCCGGATCTGCAGGAAGATCACGATGATGACGAACACGGCGACCTTCGCCACCGACGCCGTCGTGTTGTATTCGATGAACGAGTTCAGGACGCCGAGGGCGATGGCCGCGATGACCGCGCCCTTGATCTGGCCCAGGCCGCCGATGACGACCACCAGGAACGCGTCGATCAGATAGGTCATCCCGGTGTTCGAACTGGTGGAGCCGATCAGGGTCAGTGCCACACCGGCGACGCCGGCGAGCCCCGAGCCGATGAAGAACGTCGTGATGTCGGTACGGCGGCTGGAGATACCGCTCGTCTCGGCGAGATCTCGATGCTGGACGACCGCGCGAATCCGCCGTCCCATCGGCGTGTACTTCATGGTGACCGCGATCGCGGTCACGGCCACGATGGCCAGCAACATGATGAACAGGCGGGTCTTGGGGACGACCGCACCGAGGATGTCGACGCCACCGGACAACCACGACGGCGCCACCACGTCGACCGCCGGTGCGCCGAAGATGTCCCGGGCCAGCTGCTGGAGGATGAGTCCCACGCCGAACGTCACGAGAAGTGTGTCCAGCGGCCGGTCGTACATCCGCTTGATCAGCGTGACCTCGAGCAGGACCCCCATCAGACCACCGACGAGAAACCCGATGACGAGCGAGACGAGCAGGGACACCCCGGCATCGGAGATCAAGTACTCCTGCACCGTGTACGCGGTGTAGGACCCGGCCATGATGAACGACCCGTGGGCCATGTTGATGACGCCCATCTGCCCGAAGGTCAGGGACAGGCCGAGAGCTGCGAGGAGCAGAATCGAACCGAGGCTGAGCCCGGTGAAGAGCTGTCCGATAACGGTTTCCACGTGTCTATCCGTTCGTCGGCGGCGGGTGCCGCGTTCGTTAGGAGGGACCGTGCGCGACCCGTCCCGCGTCAGGTGGACGCGGGACGGGTCGTCGACGGTGTCAGTTGCTCAGGCCCTCGGCCCACGGGTACGACTTCAGGTAGGGGTCCGGTTCGATCGGCTGACCCGAGTCCCACACCGTGTAGATCAGTCCGTCGCCGCGGATCTCACCGATCCGAGCGGTCTTGGTGATGTGGTTGTTCTCGCCGTCGATCGTGACAAGACCCTCGGGAGCGTCGAAAGTGACGCCGCCGGCGGCTTTCTGGACATCCGCGACGGCAAAGGACTGGGCCTTCTCGACGGAGTTCTTCCACAGATACACCGAGACGTAGGCGGCTTCCATCGGGTCGGAGGTCGGCTTGTTCGCGCCGTAGGCGGCCTTGTAATCACGGACGAACGACACGTTCGCCGGGTTGTCGACGGTCTGGTAGTAGTCCCACGCGACCAGCTGGCCCTCGATGTTGTCCACACCGATGCCGCCCACCTCCTCCTCGGCGATCGACACCGAGACGACGGGCATGGCCTGCGGGGTGAGCCCGACGTTCTTGTACTCACGGAAGAACGCCACGTTGGAATCGCCGTTGAGAGTGTTGAACACGGCGTCGGCGTCGGCGGTGCGGACCTTGTTGACGATGGTCGAGAAGTCCGTCGAACCGAGCGGGGTGTAGTCCTCGCCCTTGATCTCGATACCGTTGGCCTCGGCGTACGCCTTGATGACCCGGTTGGCGGTCTGCGGGAACACGTAGTCGCTACCGACCAGGTAGAGCGACTTCACGCCCTCCTCTTTCAGGTACTCGAGCGCCGGCACGATCTGCTGATTCGTCGTCGCGCCGGTGTAGAAGATGTTCGGCGACGACTCGAGCCCCTCGTACTGCACCGGGTAGTAGAGCAGGGAGTTGTTGTCCTCGAAGACGGGCAGCATGGCCTTGCGGCTCGACGAGGTCCAGCCGCCGAACACTGCTGCGACGCAGTCGCTGGAGATCAGCTTCTCGGCCTTCTCGGCGAAGATCGTCGGCTCGGAGGCGCCGTCCTCGCCGATGAGCTGCACCTGCTTGCCCAGGACACCGCCGTTGTCGTTGATCTGATCGACGGCGAGCTTGATCGAGTCACGAACGGTGACCTCGGAGATCGCCATCGTTCCCGACAGCGAGTTCAGCGACCCGACCTTGATGGTGTCGCCGGAGGTGTCGACGCACGATTGCGCATTCGACGCCGATTCCTCGCTGGCCGAGCTGCCGCAGGCACTGATGACCAGTGCCACCGCGGAGAGGGCCGCGGGGACGAGAATGCCGTACCGCCGCCGGCGTGACCGGGTGGTGGTGGGCGGCGGGGTGTCGGCCGGCAGGGAGCCGGACGGCAACGGAACAGACGGCATCGGCGGAGCCTTTCTCACTACGTCACTGGTCCACTCAGGTGGGGGCACGACGAACACGCGGCTGTCACCGCTTGACCCCCGATGAGATACGCGCCGCAACAAAGCTTGCGATCTGGCGTATGGGGGGTAAACGTATTTTGACTTTGTTACACCGGCGTGACGTGAGATGAATTCGATGTTTCTGCTTCCGGAAGCGTCACCGCAGCCGAGTTCCGCTGAATCCCGTTGGCCTCATTGACGATTCAGAGAGGCCCAGTTTGACACAAGGACCCACAGGCGCTAGTGGGCGAATGAGGCCTCGACGTCGGCGCGGGTACGCTCGGGGTCGGATCCGAGCTCATATCGCGGAAGAGTGTGCGGCACAGTGGTCCCCCGCGCCACGCGGCGGCGCGCGGCCGCGAACTCCGGCGCCTCCCCCATCGTGAGATGCGCCGAGTTGATGATGCTCCACACCGCACTCCGGCGGGCACGCCGCTCGATCGGATTGGGCGCCCGATACATGATCAGCTGTTTCGCCCAGCGCGGCATCGTGTCACGGATCGCCCAGTCCACGGCACCCTGGGCCGGGTTGCGCACATTCAGCCCGGTCGCCATCGCATTGCCGTGCGTCAGAGCCAGTTTCGGCAGATACTCCTCGAGACAGGTGAGAGTGTCGGCCTTGGTCGTCGGCAGATCGGTACCACCGAGCGCATGGCCGACCCGAACGAATTCCCGGTAGTAGGCGTCGAGCTCGCCTCCGCGCAGCGGCTGCGGGTGGTAGATCTCGTGTGCGGTCGCGATGCCCCAGACCACCGTCGCGTAGTTCCACCGCAACCAGGACGGGTCGTCGGCGTCGTAGGCCGCACCGTCGGGGCGGACGCCCTTGATGGTGTGGTGCATCGCGCGAACCGTTCGTGCCAATCGTTCGGCGGACTCGGTGGACCCGTATGCGGTTCCCATGAAGAATGCCAGCGAGTGCCCGAGCCTGGTCATGGCACCGTCGGGATCGATGGACAGGGTCGGGGTACCGTCCTTGCGTCGCCGGACCAGCCGCGAATGGTGGACGCCCATCCAGAAGATGCTCGGGTCCAGACGTTCGAGGTACGACGCGCACTGGAGACCGAAGATGAGTGCCGGGGTGTGCGAGTGGACGTACCAGGTCGCGCTGTCCGGCCCGAACCAACCGGGGTCTCCGGCGGGATTCTCGAAGTCCATTCCGCGGAAGAACTTCGCACGGACGTGGGCGTCGAACTTGCCGTTGAGCCAGGACCCGACGAACTCGTGCGGGAGCCGGACGGGGACCCGGTCGGTGGACGGCAGCCGGAGGGGAGCCAGGGACACAGTCATCTACAGACCTTCCGCTCGGGCCGACCATCGGTCACCGTCGTGTCCAGACTAGTCCTTTGGCTACGGGTGTGACCAGATCCGGTACGGCCGGGTCACCGCCGACTATGGTGAGACGATGTCATCACCGACCCGCTGGGCGGGCGTACCGCTCGCGGACCGCCGCGCAGAGCGCAGATCCGACCTGATCGCGGCCGCCTTCGACATCTTCGGGGGCGTCGGCGTCGAGTCCGAGCTGTCGGTCCGCTCCGTGTGCCGGCACTGCGGCTTCAACACCCGATACTTCTACGAGAGCTTCGCCGACACCGATGAGCTGCTCGGAGCCGTCTACGACGCCACCGCCGCAGAGCTCGGCGCGGTGGTCATGGCGGCGATGGCCGACGCAGAGCCCGCGGTCCGGTCACGCACTCGGGCGGGTATCCGCGCGGTCCTCGGGCACGCATCCTCCGACCCCCGCCGCGGTCGCGTGTTGTTCACCGCGGGGGTGACCAATCCTGTTCTCGCCCAACGGCGCGCCGAGACCCAGGCGATGCTGCGCGACATGGCGTTCGCCGAGGCCGACGCCCTGGACACCGATCGGCTCACCAGCCGGGTACGAGCCGCCGTCTTCACCGGCGCCATGGCCGAGCTGGTGCAGCAGTTCTTGGCCGGCAGCCTGGGCGACGACCTCGACCGCGTCGTCGACGAGGCGATGGCCACCCTGCTACCCACCCGGACCTCGTAGCGGCAATCCGCGCCGTGGACGCACTGTCGCTATGGGATCGAGGTTCCGAGGCGTGTCATGAGACCACGATCGAGGGCACGGATCATGATGAGGCACCCGAGTCCGGACAGGACCAGCCCGGTCGCGAAGATCGCTGGGAACCCGAAGAGATCGCCCACGATGCCCGCGGCGAATCCGGCCGCGCCCTGCACTCCGACCACCGCGCAGGCGAACAACGTGTAATCGCTGCCCTCATACCCCTTTTGGCAGGCGTCCATCATCAGCGTGAACACCGCGACCGTCGCCGCCCCGCCCAGGATGTGTTCGGCGAGACTGGCCGTGACCACGAGCCAGAAGCCGCCGACCCCCATCGACGCCACCAGATACAGGCCGAGACTGAGCGTCTGGGTGACTCCGCCGACGAGCAGCGCGTGCCGCCGACCGTAGGTGTAGGCGAGCCACCCGCCCAGCGCCGCCCCGCCGAGTGCCCCGGCCGACGACAGCGCACCTTCGACAAGCGCGATCTGCCCCAGGGTGAGCCCGATGTCGGACATGAACGGGCCGACCAGAGCCGATGCCATCGAGTTGCCGAACTTGAAGGCGCCGACGACGAGGATGAAGCCGATCACGCCGGGGCGTCGGAGCCGCGACGCCCACCCCGTCAGCAGCAAGGCAGGTGACACCGACCTCGGCTGCCCGGGCGTCGCATCACCCCGGCGCGGCCCGGGGTCACGGGCGAGGAACCACACCCCGACGGTGACCGCGAACAGCAGCACCGACATCACGACGAAGAGAGCACGCCACCCGGCGAGGGAGAACAACCAGAGAAGTCCGCCGCCGCCGGCGATCATGCCGATCCGATAGGCGCCCACCTGGATTCCGTTGCCCAGACCACGCTGCCGCGGCTCGAGCATCGACACGGCGAGACCGTCGGTCGCGATGTCCTGCGTCGCCGAGAGCAGGTTGATGACGGCGATTCCCACCAGCAGCCAGACCAGGGTCCCGGACAGGTCGAGACACGCGAGGACGAGCGCGACGACCGCCGACGACAACTGCAGCGTGAGCAGCCATCTGCGTCGGGTGCCGTAGGCGTCGACGTAGGGCGCCCAGAGAAACTTCAGACCCCACGGCGCGAACAGCAATCCGTAGAGGCTGATCTGGGTCAGCGAGTAACCCTCCTCACGAAGGATGACGGGTATCGCCTGACTGAAGAACCCGTAGGGCAGACCCTGCGCGAAGTACAGCACCGTGAGCAGTACCAGGGTGCCGACCGCGAGCCGGCCGGCGCGCGGAGTCGACATGGACCGCGGAGTCGACATGAGTGACATCATGCCTCACCGGAGCGTGACGGTGACTGTCACACGATGCGCCTCGCACGCGCGTCAGCGCGAGCCCGTGGCGCGCGAGGCGATGCCGTCGAGGATCAGCTGCAACCCGAAGTCCTCCTCGTCGGCCTCGCCGCCCGCGCTCTGCATCGCCGCGAACAGGTACGGGAACTGGGCGGGATCGGCGAGACCGGCCAGCACCTGCTCGAAATCCGACTCCACGTCGGTACCCGTCGCCCGAAGCATCTCGATCTCCAGCCGAGTCGCCGACAGCACGTACTGTGCGAGCAGGCCGAGGATCTCGAGTTTGTCCTCACCGGGCAGGTCGAAGTCCTTCAGGATCTCGAAACCCGCTTCCATCCAACGCATTCGACGTGGCCCCGGCACCGCGACCGTCAGCGGCAGTTCAAGGAACCAGGGTCGCTGCACCATGCCGTCGATCTGCGCCCGCGTCCACGCCGCCAGATCCTCGCGCCACGCCCCCCGGCGCGGCGGTAACGAGAGTTGGCCTGCCACCGCATCCACCATGAGACTCAGCAGTTGAGCCTTGCCGGACACATGGCGATACAGGGCCATGGCCGAACAGCCCAGCGCCTCGCCGACGCGTGCCATCGAGACCGCGTCGAGCCCTTCCCTGTCCGCGATACCGATCGCCGCGTCGACGATCTGATCGAGATCGAGAGCCGGTTTGGGACCACGGGTGCCCGCCTTACCTCCTGTCCACAGCCGTCGCAGCGTCTCGTCCCCACCGACTGCCATTCGCGATCCTCCTTGCCGCGACCCTTGCCGTCGCACATAACTGCGTCTAGTGTACGCAGTTACTGTCATAAACAGTTTTGGACATAAACAGATTGGAGTCCGGCCATGCCCGGTCGAGATCGTTCGTCACCCATCGCCGTCGAGGCAGTCGGCCTCACCAAATCCCTGGGCCGCGGGGACAACCGTGTGCCCGTTCTCCGTGGACTCGACCTCGAAGTCGCGGCGGGCGAGGTCGTCGCCCTCCTCGGCCCGAACGGGGCAGGCAAGACCACCACGGTGCGCATCCTGTCCACGCTCACCCGCCCGGACGGCGGGACCGCCCGCGTGGGTGGCTTCGACGTGGCCACCCAGCGTCGCCGGGTTCGCGAGATCATCAGTCTCACCGGCCAATACGCTGCCGTCGACGACAAACTCACCGGCCGCGAGAACCTCACCATGATGGGCCGGCTGGCCCATCATCGGCGGCCGACCGTCGATTCCCGGGTCGACGAACTGCTGATCGCGTTCGATCTCACCGATGCCGCCGACCGGCTGGTCTCGACCTACTCCGGCGGCATGCGCCGCCGTCTCGACCTCGCCGCAGGTCTGCTGGACCGGCCAGTGGTGCTCTTCCTCGACGAACCGACCACCGGCCTGGACCCCCGCAGCCGCCAGATGCTGTGGCAGGTCATCGACGACGTGGTCGCCCAGGGAACGGCGGTCCTGCTGACCACGCAGTATCTCGAGGAAGCCGACCGCCTGGCCGACCGCGTCGCTCTCATCAGCGGCGGCCGGATCGGGACCGCCGGCACGCCGGACGAGTTGAAACGCCGCGTCGGCGAGGCAGCACTCGAGTTCGTCGTGCCGACCCCGGCCGAGGCAGCGGCGCTCGCCCACGATCTCGCCGGATTCCGGCCGTCGGTGCAGGCGAACACCGTTCGCGTTCCCACCGACCGCTCGGTCCCCCACACGCGCGCGATACTCGAGACCGCGGAACGCACCGCGGTCACCGTCGCGTCCTGGGAATTGCGCTCCCCCACACTGGATGACGTGTTCCTGGCCGCAACCGGTCAGACGGCTGCCCCGGCGAACGACGTGGAGGTCGCGGCATGAGCGTCCAGACGTCCGCACCGCAGCAGCGGCTCGCACCGCACCGGGGGGCAGTGCCACTGCTCCGCAACCTCCGCATCGACGCGACCACGATGTTCTGGCGTTCGTTGCGCACGGTGAGCCGCGATCCTGACGAGCTGATCCTCGCGCTCGTTCTGCCGATCGCCATCATGCTGATGTTCGTCTACGTTTTCGGCGGCGCGATGTCCGTGGGGACCGACTACATCACCTATGCGACCCCGGGAGTCATCCTGTTGTGCGCGGGATACGGCGCATCCAACACCGCCCTGGCAGTGGCGAACGACATGAACGGTGGAATCATCGACCGCTTCCGTTCGATGCCCATGGTCGGGGCAACCGTGTTGTTCGGCCACGTCGCGGCCAGCCTGGTGAAGAACTCGGTGTCCACCGCGGTCGTCCTGCTCGTCGCGATCGCCATCGGTTTCCGGCCCTCGGCATCGCCGGCCGAGTGGCTCGGTGCGGCCGGAATCGTCCTCGCCTATGTCCTGGCGATCACCAGCCTTGCCGCGCTCATCGGGGTGTCGGTCCGAACTCCCGCAGCGGCAGGTGGTTTCGGCTTCGTCATGCTCTTCCTTCCGTATGTGTCGAGTGCATTCGTGCCACCCGAGACGATGCCGACCTGGCTGCGCGGATTCGCCGAGGCACAGCCGGTCACCCCGGTCATCGAGTCGATTCGGGCGCTGCTCGTCGGCGTGGGTACCGGCGGCTCACCGGTGCACGATCTGGCGTCGCAGGCCGCGACCGGAATCGCCTGGTGCGCGGCGATCACCCTGGTGTCCCTCGCCGCGGCGGGGTGGGTGTTCATGCGGAAAGGGCGGTGACCGCAGGGTTACGGCTAGCCGTTCGCGTCTTTCGTGAACGGCGCCGCCGCCTTTCGCGGCGAGGTCCCGGGCCGGGGCCGGTACCCGCTGACGATGGACATCCGGTTGAACGCGTTGATGGTCACCGCCGCCCAGATCAGGACCGCGGTCTGCTCGGTGTCGAGGATGTCCGTCGCCCGGTCGTAGGCCAGGTCGGCGGCGTCGTGGGCGGGTAGCTCGGTGACCAGTTCGGCGATCTCGAGAGCGGCCTGTTCGACGTCGTCGTAGAGGTCCGGTGCATCGCGCCACCCGGCGATGACGTCGATCTGCTGCGTCGACAGGCCCGCGGAACGGCCCAGTTGCGCATGGAGATCCATACAGTAGGCGCAGCCGTTGATCTGCGAGCACCGCAGATTGACCAGCTCGACGAGTGACCGGCTCAACCCGATCGATTCGGCGGCCGCCGCGACCTCGGCCGACACCGCGATCAGCTTCCGGTAGACCTGCGGTGTGGTCTTGTCGATTCGCACCCGTTGCGCAGGCATGGGCCAACAGTAGCTGTCGGGTCGGGTCAGCCCGCCATCGCGGGAAACGACAAGCTGACGAGCATCAGGGCGAACAGGAACCACGCGGCGCCCTGCCACATCGGCCACGTACCGCCTCGGCGGTAGGTGCGGTACGCGGTGATCAGCGCACCGATGCCACCGAGGAGGAACGCGCCGGGAACGAGCGATGCGAGGATCATGTTGCCGCGGTCGACGGAAAGGAAGATCGCACAGGCGATCGCACCCAGCACGACGACGGCCACGACATAGAGCGCCGCCGACCGGTAGCTCCCGGAGTCCTGCCAGCGCTTCTCGACGTCGGCGCGTCCACGGTCGGAGGTGTCCTGCGAATCGGTCATGGGTCGGCGATACCCGTCCGGGCGGCCCGGTAATCACCCGCTCGCAGCCGGACCGCCACCCGGACACACGAAGCCCCCACGTCGTCTGGGTAGGACTACTCATCCATGCCGGAACGCGGTGGGTCATCGTCGGTTCATGACCACTCCCAGCAGCATGTTCGGCGACGATCCGGGTACTGCCACGCTTGCCCGGATCTCGACCGAGTTCGACGCCATCGCACGTCAGATGTCGACCGTGTCAGCCGAGTTCGCGGAGCTTCGACGCATCGTCGCCCACCCGGATGAGCCCGCGCGCGATATCGAGACCGCACCGCAGACTGCCACGGCCACTCCGTCTCCCGGGTTGAACCCGCCGACGGTGGCACCCACTCCGCCACAGGCCGTGCGGCCGCCACTCGTACCTCCGTCCCGCCCCTGGCCGCCGTCGGCACCGCCCTTCGCGTACCACCACCGGCCGCCGGCCGCTCCCCCGATGTCCCCACCGTCCCCGGGCGCCACCGTGGCGCCGCCACCGCCCCGGCCGACCGGCGCGCCGTCGCATCGTCCGCCCGCGTCGCCGGTCGGTCCGCCCGTCCTCCCGCCTCGGCCGGCCGGACCGTCGATGTCCGAACGGATCGGCGCCGCCGCCGAACGCGGACTGATCGGCAAGATCCTCGCGACCGCAGGCGTCGGTGTGACCCTCATCGGCGTCGCACTCCTCCTCGTCCTGGCCGCACAAGCCGGAATCCTCCGCCCGGAGTTCCGCGTCGCCGGCGGGGCGGTCCTCGCGGCGGCACTCATCGCCGGTGGGGTGTGGCTGCGCGGCCGGAGCGATGGTCGGATCGGCGCCATCGCCCTGACGGCCACCGGCATCGCGGCCGGGTACCTCGACGTCCTGGCCGCGACCAAGATCTACGAGTGGCTGCCGATCGTGCCCGGACTCGGCGTCGCCGGACTCGTCGCGTCGGGTGGTCTCGTCTTGGCCCACCGTTGGCGCAGCGAACATCTCGGCCTGCTCGTCGTGGTGCCGCTGATCGTCCTGGCCCCGGTTCTCACCGGTGGACTCGACACCACCTTGATCGCATTCATGGTGGTGCTCTGCGCCGCGTCGGCGTGGGTCCAGTTCGGCCGTGACTGGATCTGGCTGCATGCTGTCCGCCTCGCGGCGCCCACGATCCCGCTCACCCTGGTCGGGCTCTTCGGCCTTGCCGGGTGGAGTGCGCCCGGAAGCTCCGACCCGGTCTTCGCCGCCGCGGTCACCGTGGTCGTCGTCCTCGGCGTCGGCGGCGCGCTCATCGCGATGCCCACCACCGAGTTCCGGGAGGTCCTGGCGGGCCTCGCGAGTGCGACGACCATCCCGGCACTCTTCGCCGGCACGGCGATGCACCTACCCGGCGCGGTCATCCTGCAGACCTCCCTCGCCCTGGCCCTCATCGGCACCGTGTTGGTCGGCTCGGGACTCACGGGTTCGGGCGCCGTCACTCGTGTCATGCCCGACTCCGTCGCCCAGATCTGGTCCGGCACCGCGCTTCTCCTGCTGTTCGTCGCAGTGCTCGTGACCTTCGACGGGACCGTGGCGGTCGCCGTGCTGCTGGGGCTGGCCACGGTGACCGGCCTCGTCGCCCGGACGTGGTCGACGACCTCGCGTGTCCTCCTCGCCGGCAGTTCGGTCATCTGGGCGATCGGTTTCGCCGCCCTCCTCGACGCAGCGCCGCCGTACGTGCTCGCCGACGCCGACCTCATCGGACGCGACGCGAACCTGGAGATCGTTGTCGCGAGCCTGTTCGCTGCTGTGGGCGCACTCATCCTGGCCGCGGGTTGGGCGCGCCTGACCGACGAGAGAGTCTCTCGCGCGGCCCACATCGCGGCGGGGGTGGTCGTCGTCTACGCGCTCACCGCGATCAGCGTGACCGCCGGTGTGCTCGTCGGTGGGCCCGACGGATACCTGGCCGGACACGTGCTGGCGACCACCTGCTGGATGGCCCTCGCCGGCGCCGCACTCGCGTATGCCCGACGACGTGGCGGCGCGGCGCGCACTGCCGCGGTCACCGGCGGTCTGGTCCTCGTCGCCGCGGCGATGGCCAAGCTGTTCCTGTTCGACCTGGCCACCCTCGACGGCATCTTCCGAGTGATCGTGTTCATCGTGACCGGACTCATCCTGCTCGGACTGGGCGCCTGGTACGCACGCGCCCTGCAGGGCGACCCGGTCGAACCGGATTCGGCGACAGCCGTGTGACTCTGCCGAACAGTGTGACGTCGTGCCCGGAATGCGGGCACGACGTCATACGGCCGGGCGTCGGAACTACGCGGTCGTCGTGCGGACCGGCGCGGCCACGTCGACCTCGGTCGTCGCGTCGTGGGCGGGCGGCCGACGATCCGGCGCGGTCCGGACATGCGTCAGGTAGAGCGTCAGCCCGACGAAGGTGAGCCCGCCGACGAGATTGCCGATCACCGTGGGGATCTCGTTCCAGACGAGGTAATCGGCGATCGAGAAGTCGCCACCGAGCATGAGGCCCGACGGGAAGAGGAACATGTTGACGATCGAGTGCTCGAAGCCCATGTAGAAGAACAGCATGATGGGCATCCACATACCGATCACCTTGCCGGGCAACGACGTCGACATCAGGGCGGCGACCACGCCGGTGGACACCATCCAATTGCACAGCACCCCGCGGATGAACAGGGTCAGCATGCCGGCCGCCCCGTGCTCGGCGTATCCGACGGTCCGGCTGTGACCGATCTCGCCGAGCTGCCGGCCCACTTCATCGGGTGCGACGCTGAACCCGTAGGTCAAGATGACCGCCATCATGACCGCCACCAGGAAGGCGCCGAGGAAGTTCCCGACGAACACCAGACCCCAGTTGCGCAACATCGACCGCACGGTCACGCCTCGGCGCTTGTCCAGTAGTGCCAGCGGCACCAGCGTGAACACGCCGGTGAGCAGATCGAATCCCATCAGATAGAGCAGGATGAAGCCGACCGGGAACAACACCGCCCCGAGCAGCGGCTCACCGGTGCGCACGGTCACCGTCACCGCGAAGGCCGCGGCCAGAGCCAGGATCGCGCCGGCCATGAACGCTCTGATCAGCGTGTCGCGGGTGGACATGAACGCCTTCGACTCGCCGGCGTCGACCATCTTCACCGCGAATTCGGACGGTTTCACATAGGACATGTGGTTCTCCTCGAACTCTCCAGTTGTCGGGCCCCATCGAACCGAGGTCACATGTCCGTCCGGTGTCGTCGACGATTCGTCCTGTTACACCGCGCTCACTCGCGTCACCTCGCCGTGTGAAGTGCCGGTCACGCCTTGCCGTCCGGCCAGATGTCGTTCGTGTGAACACTGCCGGATGTCGCTGCCTCGACTTGGCATCGCGCGTGTCGATGGGCAATGTGGGTGCGGTCCAACACTATCGACGGAGATGATGATGACCACCCCGATCATGCCGAAAACCGATGCCGCAGAGCTCATCAACGCCGCACGGATACGCCAGGGACTCACGTGGGCGACGATTGCCGACAAGATCGACGCCCCGCTGGTGTGGACCGTTGCGGCACTGCTGGGCAAGCATCCGGTCCCGCCCGCGAAGGCGACCGCCGTGGTCGAGTTGCTCGGACTCGGCGAAGGTGTGGCGGAGAGCCTGCGGCAGCAACCCACGCGGACGCCCGACGAGGCGGCGGCGAGCGATCCCACCATCTACCGCTTTCACGAGGCGATCGACGTCTACGGACCCGCGCTCAAGGAGCTCATCCACGAGGAGTTCGGCGACGGCATCATGAGCGCCATCAACTTCAAGATCGGCTTCGAGCGACGGTCCGATCCCAACGGCGACCGGGTGGTCGTGACCTTCGACGGCAAGTTCCTCGACTACAACTGGTGACCCTCGCTCGTCAGCGAACGCAGGGCGAGCATCATCGACGCATAGACGGCCGGGTCGGTGGGATCGAACCCGAGAAGGGTCCGAATCCGCTCGATTCGCTGGTAGAGGCTCTGTCTGCCGATGTGGAGCGCCGCGGCCGACCGCGTCGCACTGCAACCGTTCGACAAGTGGACCGTGAGGGTCCGCACGAGGTCCGACGACGAGCGTCCGTCGTATGTCACCAGCGGCTCCACCATCGACCGGAGTTCCGCGCGCACGGCGGGGTCGAGCGCCCGGACGGCCTCGTCGGCGAGCAACTCGCGGGAGGTGAACACCCGGCGGGAAACCCCGAGACGCGCTGCGGTCGACGCTGCGAGTCCCAGTTGTCGCCCGCATCGCCGCAGCGACTCGGACAGGGCGGCCGCAGTGTCGGCAACGGGCCCGAGATCGTCCACGCGGCAGGGATTTCCGACAACGATCGTGGTACGTCCGAGCCCGCCGCCCCGCGCGGTCAGCGTGGACGCCACCCGGTCGACCGGGTCGACGGTGCCCTCACCTCGCCCGGCAGGCACCGCGGCCAGCGCATAGACCGTCGCATCGACGATGCTGCGCGCCACCGCATCGAGCTGCGCACCGGCGACCGCGTCGTCGGCCATGCGCGGATCAGGGGCCTCGGCGGCCAGCGGCACCACCAGGGTGGGCCCCGCCGCGGACAACCCCGCACCGGCCAGGCGGATCCGGAGGTCGGCGGGGCGCATCGGTCTGCCGTCGACCAGATCTTCGACGAGCCGCGCCGCCAGCGCCGAGCCCCGCACCCCGGTCCGGGTCAGGCCGACTGCCACCGGACCGGCAGCCGCGCGCAGCAGGCTGTCGGCGAACGGGATCTCACGGGCGTCGGCGCACTCCCCCACGATCAGGCGGGCCATCGGGCGCCCCCTGCTGTGAACCGCGGCCTCGGCCACCGCTCGGTCGACGACCCGCCACGCCGCCGAGTCGTCGTCGACCCCGTGCGCGGACAGCAGCGCACCGGATGTGGACACGAGAACGACCGGGGCATCGAGGCTCTCGGCGATGTGGCCGAGCATGGGGGCGACACCGGCTCCGGCCGCCAGGTCGTCGTGCAGGGCGTCGACGAGAGCGGAGCGGACGCGCAGCTCGTCGACCTCACGCGCGGCGATCGAGGTGTTGACCGCGCGACACACATCGATGAAGGGGACCACGGCCCGCAATTCGATGATCGGAAGCCGGGCCGCCGAGCCCGCCCGCACCATCTCCTCGGGCACCTCCTCGAACGTACGGCCCACCTCGATCGCCACCGCGGCGACACCTCGCTGTGCGAGGTCCTGGACGTAGTGCTTGCGGGTGCCCGCGTCGAGTCCGCGCAGACCGAGTCCCGTGGTCAGCAAGAGCTCGCCACCGGTGAGCAGCGGGCCGATCTCGTAGATCTCGCTCGAGTGCACCCAGCACACCGGCGCGTCGAGGCGCTCGTGACCACTGAGAATCCGCGGTTCGGCGGCCGCGAGGTGGCTGTCGAGGACCTCGCGGAGCGTCGGCGTCGTGCTGCTTGTCGAGAGTCGACCACTTGTCATGGACCGAGACACTATGCACAGTCCGCATCGGCCGCAGGGCGACGATCTGTCAGTTGCGGCAGCTGACGCCGCGCGGCACCCTCGATGGCATGACGCTCTCCCTCCCCGATCGCGCCGACCTCGACCTCTCCGGGATGCTCGATGTCGCCTACGAGCAGGCTCGAATCGGCCTCGAGGAGGGCGGAATACCGATCGGCGCGGCGCTCTTCGCCGCGAACGGCACGGTGCTCGGTGCGGGTCACAATCGGCGCGTACAGGCCGACGACCCGTCGGCGCACGGTGAGACGGACGCGTTCCGCGCCGCCGGACGGCAACAGGACTACGCCTCGACGATCATGGTGACGACGCTGTCACCGTGCTGGTACTGCTCGGGTCTCATCCGTCAGTTCGGCATCGGCACGGTGGTCATCGGCGAGCACACCTCCTTCTACGGCGGCGAGGACTGGTTGCGCGACCACGGGGTCGAGGTCATCGTGCTCGACGACGAGCGGTGTACGGAGATGATGTCGTCGTACATCGCGGCGAATCCCGCGGTGTGGAACGAGGACATCGGCATCGCACCCGCGGACGCGTCGGAGCAGCGGGCATGACCGACAGTCCGGTCCTCACCGTCGATCTCCGCGAATGGCGATCCGGCGGGGCCGGCGCACAACGCGTCTGCGCCGCCGTCGACGAGTCACTGCAGCAGGCCGGGTTCCTGCTCGTCACCGGGCACGAGGTCGATCCCGAACTGCCGCGGGCGTTGCGCGCGGCGGCCCGCAAGTTCTTCGCCCTCTCCGCCGACGTGAAGAGCGAGTACTCGGCGGGCGTCGGCGGCCGCGGCTGGATCGGGCCGGGCAAGGAGGCGAACGGCTTCTCCGAGGGCACCGAAACCCCGCCGGATCTCAAGGAATCGTTCACCGCCGGTGCGCAGACACCGGTGGGCACACCCGAGATCGACGACTACTGGTTCGCTCCGGACGTCTGGCCGACGGAGACACCCGAACTCCAGGAGTTGTTCACCGCGTGGACGTCTCAGATGAGGAAGCTGTCCGACGACCTGCTCGGTTTGATGGCCGCCGCACTCGGCCTCGTCGGTCCGGACAACCCGTTCCGGGATCTCGCGTCGAACCCGACGTGGTCCGCCAACATCAACCACTACCCGCCACTGCACGACGTCGGACATCCCGAGCCAGGCCAGTTCCGCATCGGACCGCACACCGATTTCGGCACCGTCACCATCCTCGACCGCGAACCGGGCGCCGGTGGATTGCAGGTCTACAGTGAGCATTCCGGCTGGGCCGACGCGCCGTGGAACCCCGATGCCCTGACCGTCAACATCGGGGACATTCTCGAATACTGGTCGGCGGGACGCTGGCCCGCCGGTCGGCACCGCGTCCTACCACCACAACCCGACGCCCCAGCCGAAGACCTCGTCTCGCTGATCTTCTTCTACGAACTCGACCATGACGCCCTCGTCACCCCTGTTGCCCCGCCCATCGGGCGCCGCGCCGGACTCGAACCGGTGGTGTCCGGGGACTTCATCAGACAGCGCCTGGACGCGATCACCGTCGGCTGAACCCTGCCCCTGCCCCTGCTCCCGAGGCGCGTGCGGCGCCCCTCCGCGTCCGCGCCTCGGGGAGCAGATGTCGTCAGCGGGGTTCGGAGCCGGTGACCAGCGGGAGTGACGGGTCGTTCGCCCACGCGGTCATCGAGCCGTCGTAGACCGCCACGTCGTCGCGACCGACGAGCGCGAGCGCGTGCGCGATTCCGGTGGCTGCGATGCCGCCGCCGCAGTACGTCACCACCGCGGTGTCGTCGGCCAGCAATCCGGCCGCCTCGAACTCACGACGCAACTCGTCGATGGGCCGGAGGGCGCCGGTCTCGGCGTCGCGGATCGAGAACACGGGCAGGTTCACCGACCCGGGGATGTGCCCCTGCCGAGCGTAGGTGGTGGTTTCGCCGCGATAGGTCGGCTCGTCGAGGACATTGACCAGGAGGGTCGACGGATCATCGAGCACCGCAGCGACATCGGCGGTCGATCGCAGGAGTTCGGGGCGACGCGTTCCACTGAAGGCACGCGGGGTGATGGTCGACTCGGCATCGGTGACCGGGGCACCGGCAGCCTTCCAGGCAGGCAGTCCGCCGTCGAGCACGGTCACGGCGTCGAACCCTTCGAGGCGCAGGTGCCACCAGAACCGCGTGGCCCAGAATCCCTCGAGTTGGTCGTAGACCACGACGGTGGCGCCGTCGCCGATGCCCAATGCCGAAGCAGCCGAGGCGAATTGCTCGGACGACGGGACCGTCCACGGCTCGGCGCTGTCGGCGTCGGCGAAGTCGGTCAGCAGGTCGGCGAAGACTGCACCCGGGATATGTTCTGCACGAAAGGATTCCGCACCCGACTCCGGGACATAGGGCCCCTCCTTCGGAATCGGGAGATGGGTGGTCGCGTCGACGATGACCACGGACGGGTCATCCAGACGATCCCGCAACCAGGCGACATCGACCAGAGCAGGCAGGACAGGTGTACTCATCAGAACCTCTCGAGAAACGGGCAAAACACCCCCGACTCCTCCGAGCGTAGGTGGCCGCCGACCTCAGGGCACCGTGCCGAATCTCACCGAGCGCGACGGTTGACGCACCTCCCCGCACAGGGCAGCGTGTGCCCGGCCGCGGGACCGCCGGCGATCAGGCCCGCTCCCGCATGACCCCGACGTGACGGACGGTCCCGGAGATGCCCGGGATCTGCTTCACCGGCGTCCAGGTGCGCATCCCATCGGTGCTGTCGGAGTACAGATATCGGCCGTTTCGATAGGCGTCGAGGTACATGCGCCAGGCACCGTTCGGCAGTTGGACGACGGCCGGCCCCTCGACGAGAAGGCCCCAGTTGCCCGGCGGCACGAATCGGTAGGGCCCCAGCAACGACGTCGCGACCGCGTGCTGGATGAACTTCTTCGTCTCGTTCTTGGTGAATGCGTGGTAGGTCGGGCCGACCTTGACGACCGTCGTGTCGATGTGGTCCGCGCCGATGCTCAGCATCGGGACGGGCGGACTCCAGATCCGCAGCCCGGGGTCGAGGGCCGTCATCACGTACGGGATGAAGCCACCGCCGGTCGACATCGACAGGATCACGCTGACCCGGCCGCCCTCGACGAACCATTCGGGGGCCCAGGCCTTAGTGGTGAAGGGCGACAACGACGGGCCATCGCTCGAACCCGCCGATCCGGACGAGCCGGCCGAACCGGACCCGCTCGACGAGCCGAGCCCCCGGCCGTCGCCCGTACCCGGCAGGAACGCGCAGCACAGCGGGACGGGCCAGTTGTACAGGAAATCCCAGTTCATGCGGTCCCGGCTGCGCGCGAAGCCGATGTTCGCCCCGTCGGCGGTCGTGTACGTCACGTAGTACCAGCCGTCGGTGTGCCGGAAGATGCTCGCGTCCCGCACGTACCCCGTCGGCGGCCGATACGCGGATCTGCGAACCATGCGGTACTCGAGACCATCGGTGGACTCGTACACGTCCATGTCGCGTGCACTCGAATTGCTGAACGCCACCATCGTGTACCGCCAGCCCGAGGGGGCGGCGTCGCCGATCGCCGGCGTCGGGACGAGGAGTCCGGCCACGGCGAGCAGCACCACGGTCACCGCCGACAGGACGGTACGTCTGGAAAGAGTCACCGATGCAGTATCGACGACGACCGGCACGCGATGTGCAACTTTCACCGGGAACATCAGCGCGTGTCCGCCGAAACCACCGAGCCGCACGGATCGACGAGCAATCCGTGCGGCACGGCGAGGATCACGGGGTCCGTCGGACCCCCACGCGCTAGCTGCCGTTGGCGTACAGCGCCAGGAGCGGACCGATGAAGGCGAGCAGTGCGGTGAGACCGAGTTCAGACGAGGACACTGAGTTACCTTTCGAGATGCCGACTGGATGGCCGGTGAACACGACTGCGCTCATCGGCCAGGCAACACCATCTCATGCAACGTTTTGTTTGTCGGGCGAATGAGCGACAGAACCCGTTCCGGCACAGACTATTTGAGCATCACCGATCGGCCGGTCGTCTCAGTCAGGCGTCCCAGTCGGCGCGTGGGTGCGGCTCACGCAACCGCCTGTCGAGATCGGCCATCAGAACGCCGACGCGCGACGCGCCACGGCCGGGTTCCGGATATCTGCTCAGGATGTCCACGAGTTCGGGTGGCGTGCGGCTGCACACGGTCTCGATCATCTCGCTCCCGACGACGGGGTCGCCCCCGCTCTCGAGTTCGGCGACGAGAGCCCGATTCGCCGCAGCCCGCAAGATGTGCCCGACCTGGTGCGCTTTGGCGATCGGGTGCAGATAGGCGGCCGCCGCGGCGTCGCCGGCGGCCTGTGCGGCCAGTCGCGCGACCTCCGACGGCGCATCCTTCGCAGCCCGATGCGCCGCAAACGCCGAACTCCGATGCAGCGCGGATCTCCGTGCGCCGCAGGCAAATTCCTGCGCCGCCTCGATGGCTGCGCGCGGTCGCTCGTCATCGGGCTGCGCCCGCTCGAAGACCGGCAGGACTTCCGCGGCCCACTGTGCGGCATAGCGTACGACGGCGCGCAGGTCGTCGTCGGTCAACTCGAAGTCTGCCATTGGCCGAACGCTAGCAGCGTTCTCACCCGGTCGTGGACGACCCGTCGGCACCCGGATCGCGGAGCATCGAATGGACTACGAGACCCGTGTCGACCGGAGTCGTCGCGGTGACGACGAACCCGGCACGCTCGTAGAGCATCACATTGCGGTCGTCGGAGGTCTCGAGTGCGACTCGCGCACCAGCAAGGGTCTTGCTGTCGACCACGGCAAGCCCGGCGCGGACCAGAGAGCTCCCCAGACCCTTGCCCTGGCTGTCCGGGTGGACACCGAGGGTCGCCAGGTTCCATGCACCAGCCGGGAACGCGGGGGTCTGCGCCCGCGCGACCGCGGCCAACCGGTCGCCGTGCAGGCCGGCCACTTCTGTCTGGAACCGGCCGTCCGGCTCCGGCACGTCCGGGGGCAGCAAGGCGATCACACCCCGCCGATCCGTGGTGACCAGCACGACGCCGTGGTCGAAGGCATACCCCAGATACATCCGTTGAAGTCGGTGCAACCGTTCCGGATAACCGTCCTCGGGAATGGACCATCGGGTCCAGGGATAGGCGTCGAAAGCGGCGGCGAGAGTGCCGGCGGCATCGTCGAGATCCGCGATGATCGCGTGGTCGATGGAAATGTCACTGCCCTCGATGGTCTGCGTCGGGTGTCGGCGGGTCGACGGGTCACATTACCGCGCACCCGCATTCGGACGACAACGACTATCCCGCGCAACCCCGCCGGAGACACGCTGTGCGCAGGTCAGAAACTGCTGAGAGTCCGCGTCCACCTTGTCAGGAAATCCGCAGGATATCTGTAGCTCTGTTCACATGAGGTCCGGGCATCGTGGTGCCGTGAACACGCCCCAGACCCCCATGCCCCAGACCCCCGACGGCCATGATCCAATCACCGAACCATTTGTGCCGCCGCACGGATCGGCGCATCCGCCCGGGCCGTGGATGATGAACCAGCAGGCCACCTCGCCGCTGCCGCCACCGCCGATGCCGCCGGTGTCGCGGCCCCGTGCCGGGGTGACCAAACCGATCATCGTCACCGCGCTGCTGGCCGGGCTGCTCGGTGGCGCCGTCGGCATGGGCGGCAGTGCGCTGCTCGGGCACGACGCCGCGTCCGTTCCGGTCCTCAGCTCGCAACCGGCCGCGGCGGCCAATGCTGCTGACGCACAACCCGGTTCGGTGACCTACGCCGCGAGCGTGGCATCGAAGTCGACCGCGGACATCAAGGTGCAGACCGCGAACGGCACGGCCGTGGGCAGCGGGATCGTTCTCTCCCCCGACGGCTACGTCCTGACCAACCATCACGTCGTCGCCGGCGCCGGCTCCGGGAGCACCATCGTCGTCACCACCGGAGACGGACATCAGCACAACGCCACGGTGACCGGAACGTCCCCGTCGTACGACCTCGCCGTGATCAAGCTGCAGGGCGCGTCGGGACTGACCCCGGCGGCACTCGGCGACTCCGACGCGCTGAAGGTGGGCCAGCAGGTGGTGGCCGTCGGCAGCCCCGACAGCCTGTCCAACACGGTGACGTCCGGCATCGTCAGTGCACTGTCCCGCACGGTGACCGCCGGAGACCAGAACGGTTCGTCGCTCACCGTGTACAACGGTCTGCAGACCGACACCCCGATCAACCCGGGCAATTCCGGTGGGCCGCTGGTGAATCTGCAGGGGCAGGTGATCGCGGTGAACTCGGCCGTGGACACCGGTCAGGCCGCGAGCGGCGGACCGCAGTCCTTCGGGCTGGGCTTCGCCATCCCGATCAACACCGCCAAGCGCATCGCCAATCAGCTGTTGCAGGACGGCAAGGCGACCAAACCTGTACTGGGCGTGTCGGGTTCGCTGTCGGCCGGCGATCGGACCGAGGGCGCGTCGGTCTCGTCGGTGCAGCGTGGCGGCCCGGCCGCGGCGGCAGGCATCCGGCAGGGTGATGTCATCACGAAGATCGGGGACACCGCCGTCGCCGACTACGCCGATCTGATGGCGCAGATCCTCACCCACAAGCCCGGTGAGACGGTGCCGGTGACCATCGGTTCGGGCTCCGATGCCCGCACGGTCGAGGTGAAGCTGGACAGCGCCGTCGACGAGCAGGAGACGACAGTCCCGGAGTCCGGCAGCGGATCGGGCGGCTCCCCACTGCCGTTCGGCGGCAACCCCTTCGGCCAGAACCCGTGAGTCAGCTCGGCGAGAGTTGCTGGGCGAGCATGACGATGATGTCGCTCGGGCCGCGCACGTAGGTGAGTTTGTACAGGTCCTCGTAGGTGGCGACGCCGCGCAACGGATGACACCCGTGCCGCGCCGCCACTTCGAGAGCCGCGTCGATGTCGTCGACCGAGAACGCGACGCGATGCATCCCGATGTCGTTGGGCTGGGTGGGCCGGGTCTCGACGGCCTCCGGATGTATGTACTCGAAGAGCTCGAGGCGCCCGTGCCCGTCCGGGGTCTGCAGCATGGCGATCTTCGCGTGATTGCCGTCGAGCCCGACGGCGGTGTCGGTCCACTCCCCGCTGACGGTGTCCCGGCCGATGACCTCGAGACCGAGGTCGGTGAAGAAGGCGATCGCGGCGTCGAGGTCGCGCACCGCGATGGCAACGTTCTCGAGTGAGATGGGCATGACGGTCACGCTACGCCGGACCTCGACGCTGAGCGTGGCCGCGACCGCCAGACGTCAACTCGACTGCCAGACTTCGATCGAGGTCTGGCAGTCGAGTTGAGGTCTGGCGGTCGCTTCGTCAGGCCCGGTACTTGGTCAACAGCTCCGGCGGAAGGTGGCACGAGCTCCCCGGGAACCGCGCGAGCCGATCCTGGTGCTCGTCGGCACTGCGCACATAGTTCGTCAGCGGGAGCACCTCGACGGCGATGCGATCCGCGTCGTCCCGCGCCCTGATGAACTGTCGCGCCCGAACGAGGTGCTCCGGATCGTCGGAGTACACACCGGTGCGGTACTTCTCGCCGACATCAGGCCCCTGCCTGTTCAGGCTGTACGGGTCGATGATCTCGAAGAGGTACGCCACCAGTTGCTCGGTACTCACGACGGCCGGATCGAATCGGGTCCGCACACATTCGGCGTACCCGTCGTACTCGCCGTCGAGGGACGCGCTGCTGCCGTTGGCCCGACCGGCCTCGGTGAACGTCACCCCCGGCAGCGTCGCGAGAAACGCCTGCACGCCCCACAGACAGCCGCCGGCGAGGTAGATCTCCTCGTTCGGCGCGACAGACGTCATCGCCCGATCAGACGTTGAACCGGAACTCGACGACGTCGCCGTCCTTCATGACGTAGTCCTTGCCCTCCATGCGCACCTTGCCCGCGGACTTGGCCGCGGCCATCGATCCGGCGGCGTCGAGGTCGTCGAACGACACGATCTCGGCCTTGATGAAGCCCTTTTCGAAGTCGGTGTGGATGACGCCCGCCGCCTTGGGCGCGGTGTCGCCCTGGTGGATGGTCCAGGCGCGGGACTCCTTGGGTCCGGCCGTGAGGTAGGTCTGCAGGCCCAGGGTGTGGAAACCGGCGCGCGCCAACGACGTCAGGCCCGGCTCGTCCTGCCCGATGGAGTCGAGCAGTTCCTGGGCGTCCTCCTCGTCGAGCTCCAGGAGCTCACTCTCCACCTTCGCGTCGAGGAACACCGCATCGGCGGGCGCGACGGCGGCACGCAGCTCGGCCTTCTTCGCGTCGTCGGTCAGCACTCCCTCGTCGGAGTTGAAGACGTAGAGGAACGGCTTCGCGGTCATCAGATGCAGCTCGCGCACCGATGACAGATCAAACGAATCGCTTTGTGAGAACAGCGTTTTGCCGCTGTCGAGCAATTCCTGCGCCTTCTTGGCGGCCTCCAGGGTCGCGGCGAGCTCCTTGTTCTTGCGTGCGTCCTTCTCCAGGCGCGGGATGGCCTTCTCCAGGGTCTGCATGTCGGCCAGGATCAGCTCGGTCTCGATGACCTCGATGTCGGCGAAGGGGTCGACACGACCGTCGACGTGGACGACGTCGCCGTCGTCGAACACCCGGACCACCTGGCAGATGGCGTCGGCCTCACGGATGTTGGCCAGGAACTGGTTGCCCATGCCCTCGCCCTCCGATGCGCCCTTCACGATGCCGGCGATGTCGACGAAGGACACCGTGGCAGGCAGGATCCGCTCGCTGCCGAAGATCTCCGAGAGCCGATCGAGCCGGCGATCGGGCAGTTCGACCACGCCGACGTTGGGCTCGATGGTCGCGAACGGATAGTTCGCGGCGAGGACGTCGTTACGGGTCAGGGCATTGAACAGGGTCGACTTACCGACGTTGGGCAGACCGACGATTCCCAGGGTGAGACTCACGGGCGCCCAGTCTATCGGCAGCGGGCGCAGCGTCCGGCGGGGCGTCGGTCAAGCAGGTCAGTCGCGGTCGAGCAACCCCTTCACCGGGTTCGGTTTGTCCTCCGGCGGGTCCTTGTCGGGAACCCCGACCTGGGTCGTCACCGGGGTGTTCGGCGGGGGCAGCGACTCACCGGCGCGCTCTGCGATCTGCTCGTTCAGATAACGCAGCACGACGGCCAGAGAGGCCACCGCGGGCACCGCGAGGAAGGCCCCGGTGATGCCGAAGAGCGTGCCGCCGAGGGTGACCGACAAGAGCACGATCACCGCGTGCAGGTCCATGGACTTGGCCTGCAGCCACGGCTGCAGGACGTTCCCCTCGAGTTGCTGCACCGCGAGGATGATGCCGAGCACGATGAGCGCGGTGGTCAGACCGTTGGACACCAAGGCGATCAGCACGGCCAGCGCACCGGCGACGAACGCGCCGACGATGGGGATGAAACCACCGAGGAAGGTGATGACCACCAGTACGCCGGCGAGCGGCACGCCCAGGATGAACAGGCCCAGGCCGATGAGTGCGGCATCGACGAAGCTGACGATCGCCTGCGTCCGGATGAAGCCGCCCAGGCTGTTCCACATGCGGGTCAGGACCTCGCCGAGGTGGTTGCCCGACGGGCGGCCGACGGTGCGGTCGAGCCACGGCACGAACTTCGGGCCGTCCTTGAGGAAGAAGAACACCAGCACGAGCGAGGTGAACATCGTGATGAGGACCGAGGTGGCCGTCCCGACGCCGCTGAACACGCCTGCCGCGATGACCGATGCGCTGGACTGGAGCCGCCCGGTGATCGTGTTGACCATGTTGTCGAGTTGCTTGTCGTCGACGTTCAGTGGCGGACCCTGGACCCAGTCCTGCAGGTGCCGGACGCCGTCGGTCGCACGACTCGCGAGTTCGGGGGCCTGATCGACGACCGACGGGACGATCAGCCCGATCACGCCGCCGAGCACACCGAGCCCGATCAGCATCATCAGGAGCGACGCGGCGGCGGCCGGTATCCCGTGGTTGCGCATCCACCGCACCGGCGGCCACAGGATGGTGCACGCGATGATCGCCAACAGAATGGGTAGCAGGATCACCCAGAACTTCGCCAGCAACCAGAACAGCACCCACAACGCCGCGGCGACGAGCACGATCTGGAGCCCCACGGTCGCGCACGAGCGCAGGCCGGTCATCATCACCTGCAGTCGCGTCGGATACGACTTCTTACCGCCGCCGAGCACCGCATCGCCGCCGAGGACGGCATCGGCACCGAGCTTGCTGGTCTCCTGTGTCGCGTCGGCGGACGTGCCGTCCGCGCGCTGATCGTCCGAGCTGTCGGTCACCTGAGGATCCTCACACATCGCGGTGACAAAGCGACATCGACGCGGCGACGATCGGCCGAACATGTGATCGGACCGACGGCAGGATCAGCGACGGCAGGATCAGCGACGCCGGATCGGTGACGACAGGTCAGCCACCACCGATCAGCGACGCCGGAGCTTTCGCCCGAGATAGCGGATCAGGGAGTTGATCGCCTCGAGTTCCGCGTCGACCTGATTGAAGACGACCGGCTCGTCCCTGCGTCCGTCGGAACCGGCTCCCGATCGCGCCCGGTCGGTGTCGGCCGGGGAAAGTGTGGGCGCGGTGACCCGGGAAGACGGCCCGTCCGGCGGGGCCACGACCCCGAGTTCGGCCTCTTCGGCGCAGACACGCCTGATCGTCTCGGGGCCGTACAGGCCCATCATCATCTCCAGGCCCCACGCGGGGAGTCCGGCGAGCGGGAGGTCGTCGTGCCGGCTTCGTCGGCGGCCATCGAACCGGGTGGTCATGGCGCCATGGTGCCACACCCGTGTAACCCAGATCACACTTTTGGCCCGCTTGGTGAGACGACTGCTGTCATGTCCGATTCCCGCCAGACCGAGCCGCTGTCGGATGACACAGTGGACCGGTGAGCACAAGCACCACAGCCGAACCCGACCCTTCGGGTACTGCGCCGGACTTCGACCGGTGCTACCGCGCGGTGCAGGCCCGCGACGCCCGCTTCGACGGACAGTTCTTCGTCACGGTCCGCACCACCGGCATCTACTGTCGACCGTCGTGCCCGGCCCAGACGCCCCGGCCCGCCAATGTCGCATTCGTACTGACCGCCGCGGCGGCCCAGCAGCAGGGCTTCCGTGCCTGCCGGCGGTGCGCGCCCGATGCCGTACCCGGATCCCCGCTGTGGAACATCAACGCCGACCTCTCGGCTCGCGCGATGCGGCTCATCGCCGACGGAGTGATCGAACGCGGAGGAGTCGACGGACTCGCCACGCGTCTGCGGTATTCGCCCCGACACCTCACCAGAGTGCTGACCCAGCACCTGGGTGCCGGGCCGCTCGCGCTCGCCAGGGCACATCGCGCCACCAACGCACGGGTGCTCATCCAGTGCACGACGATGCCGATGACCGACATCGCCTTCGCCGCCGGGTTCGCCAGCGTTCGCCAGTTCAACGACACCGTCCGCGCGGTCTTCGGGCTCACCCCCACCGAACTCCGCCGGCTCCCTCGCCGGAAGAACGCGCCGAACGGCACCGACTCCGCTCCGGGGAGCGTCACCCTGCGACTGCCGTTCCGCGCGCCGTACCGCTGGCCGTGGATGCGGTGGTTCCTCGACGCGCACGCCGCCGCGGGCGTCGAGTCCGTCGTCGACGACCCGGACAGCCACCATGGCTGGCGCTACCGTCGGATCCTCACGCTGCCGCACGGCATCGCCTCGGCAGAAGTGGAGCCACGGGACGATCACGCCGTGGTGGCGCTCCGCGGACTCGACATGCGCGATCTGGGTGTCGCGGTCAACCGGATTCGTCGCCTGCTCGACCTCGACGCCGACATCACCGCCGCGCAGGACGCGCTGGCCGCAGACGACACGATGCGACCACTGCTCCAACGCGCTCCCGGGCTCCGGGCGCCCGGCAGTCTCGACCCGGCCGAGACGGTCATCCGCACCATGCTCGGTCAGCAGGTCAGCCTCGCGGCCGCCCGCAACCAGATCGACCGGCTCGTCGATGTACTCGGTGAACCCGTCGGCGACTGGTTCGGCCCTGCGCCCGGCGACGCTTCGACGGCAGCTGGCGAGCCGCCGTCGAAATCCTTCCCGACGCCGAGCGTGATCGCTGCCCGCGGACACGAGGTCCTGCGCGGACCGAGGCGGCGGGTCGACGCCGTGATCGGTGTCGCCGGGGCACTCGCCGACAAGCGAGTGGAACCGCATGTGGGGGTCGATGCGTCTGATCTTCGTGCCCAGCTTCTCGAACTGCCCGGCATCGGCCCCTGGACCGCCGACATCGTCACGATGCGAGTCACCGGCGATCCCGACGTCCTGCTCACGAACGATCTCGTCGTCGTCCGAGCAGCCGCCGACCTCGGGATCGATCTGCGCAAGACCGATCACTGGGCACCCTGGCGCTCGTACGCGACCATGCATCTGTGGCGGCACCGACTCGACGCCGCCGGGCAGATCGTGTGACGAGCACACATCCGACGACCGACTCCCCCTCGCCGTCCCTGTACCGATCTCCGCCCCACCGAACCCTCAGGAGCGACATGTCCACACCGACCACCACCTCCGACACCCCCCGCGGCACCGCCGGCCCCGAAATCATCGACACCGAATCCGTCGACACCGAGTCCACTGTTGCCGAAACACCGTTACCCACCACCACAATCGCCGGCCATGCCACCGTCGCCACGCCGAACGGTCCGTTCACCGTCGTCGCCGACCGCGACCACAACGTCCTGGCCTCGGGCTGGACCGACGACCCCGCCTACCTGACGGCGCTCGTCCACCGGGCTCTACGACCGGAATCGATCCAGCCGTCGGCCGCGCTGGGCGCGATCACCGACGCGGTGTCGGCCTACTACGCCGGAGATCTCACCGCGCCGGCCGGCATTACCGTCGTGCAACGATCCGGCGGCGTCTTCCTGGGCCCGGCCTGGGACGCCTTGCGCACGGTCGAGGCCGGGCATCCCGTCACCTACACCCGCTTCGCCGAACTGGCCGGCCAACCGGCGGCGGTGCGGGCCGCGGCGGCGGCTTGCGCGCGCAATGCGGCCGCGCTCTTCGTGCCGTGCCACCGGGTGAAGCGCAGCGACGGCTCCCTCGGCGGTTTCCGATATGGCCTGCCGATCAAGCAATGGCTGCTCGATTTCGAGGCCGGCACCCAGGACGCCGCTCCCGGGCGGTGACGCCCGCGGCCGTCAGGGCAGCCGAACTTGTCGGGGGTGTCCGACACCATCGGCGTCATGACTGCTGCTGCGCTCGCCCTCGTCGTCGGACTCGCCCTGGGGATCGCGCTGGGCTGGTGGGCGCACGCCGCCCGCAGCGCCGCCACCGTGGCGGCCGCCCGCGCCGAGGTCGAGATGCTGCGCGCCGGCCGCGAGGATGTCGCGTCCTCGCTGTCGTGGGCCACCGAGGACGCGGCCCGGCGGCAGTCGTCGGCGATCAGCAGTTCGGTCGCCCACATCGTCGAGCCGCTGCGCGCCAACCTGGCGCAGCTCGCCGACGAACTGCGCCGGGTCGAGAACAACCGGATCGGCGCCTACGCGGGCCTGACCGAGCAGGTCCGCGGAATCCACTCGGCATCGATCGCGCTGAACGACCAGACCCGGCAGCTCGCCAACGCGTTGCACAGTCCGCACGCCCGCGGCCGGTGGGGCGAGGTCCAGCTCGAGCGCGTGGTCGAGCTCGCCGGGATGACCAAGCACTGCGACTTCAGCACACAGGTGTCGGTTCCGGACACCTCCGCCTCCAACGGCTCGGGAGGCCGCACCGGCAACACACTGCGGCCGGACCTCGTCGTCCACCTCGCCGGCGGCCGCGACATCATCGTCGACGCCAAGGTGCCCCTCGACGCATACCTGCGAGCGGCCGAGGCCGGCGACTCGTCCGCACGCGACAAGCTCATCGGCGAGCACGCCCGCGCATTGCGCGCGCACATCGCACGCCTGTCGGCGAAGTCCTATTGGTCCGCTTTCGACAACACGCCCGAGATGGTGGTGCTGTTCCTACCCGGTGACGTCGTCCTCGAAGCCGCGGCGCGCACCGATCCGGATCTGCTCGAATTCGGGTTCGCCCGGAACGTGGTCATCGCCACCCCGACCACACTCATCGCCCTGCTGCGGACGGTCGCGCTCGGCTGGCGACACGATGCGATGGCGCGCGATGCCGCGGTCATCCATGACCTCGGCCTGCAACTGCACCAGCGGCTCGCCGGTGTCCTCGGTCATCTCGGCTCGCTCGGGACGTCACTGCAGCGCACGGTCGACGCCTACAACGCGACGATCGGTTCGGTGGACAGCCGACTGGGCGTGACCGCGAGGCGGCTGGCCGAACTCGATGCTCTCGGTGACGTCCCCGAGGCGCCGCGGCCGCCCGTGATCCACGACACCTGCCGGGGCGCAGGATCGAGGGTCACACCTGGGACGACGCCGGAGCCGGCACCGACGCCACGGCCCGGGGGTGGAACGAAATCCATCGACGAACCGGTACCGTGACAATGTGTCTTCCCCGCAACGTCTCCAAACCGCGGTACCTCTGGACCAGCAGTCGGTACTGCCCGCGGTCCGCGGTGTGCCGTGGTGGGGCGCCGTTCTCCTGGGTACCGGGATCACGGCCCTCGGTGCGGCGATCGACGCCGGCAGCAACGATTCGCTCGGGTCGATCTACAAGTTCTGTTACCTCGTCGGCTGCGTGATCGCCGCTCTGGCCGTCCGCCGCCGAGCACTGTTCACCGCCGCCGCGCAGCCGCCGCTCATCGCGTTCTTCGTCAGTATCGTCACCCTCTACGGCATCAATTCCGAGCAGGCGTCGTCAGGTTTGAAGAGCCTGATCTTCAACGTCCTACTCCCCATCGCCGCAGACTTCCCGTGGATGTTGACGACCTTCCTCACGACGCTGGCCCTTGTGCTCGCCCGGTGGTTCCTCACCCGCGACCCGGGCAAGTCCGGGAAGAGCGGGACCCCGAACCGCGCCAAGTCGGGCCGCAACCCGGCGAGCAGGGCCACAGCCGACAGCAGCACCGACCGTCAGCGAGGCCGCGCGACGTCGCATCGCCGGGCCAAGGGCGGTGGAACCTCCGAATCGGCCTCGGATGCCCCGTCGGCGTCGACCCCCTCGGCGAAATCCCCCACTTCGAGGCCTGCACCGAAGACGCAGGCAGCGAAGACGCAGTCACCTGGAAGCCGACCGAGGCCACGGACCAACGTGGCTTCGGACCGGCCGTCGCCGACCTCGCGCTCGGCGGGTGGGTCCCGTTCCACGCCGGGCGGCCAACGGCCGACGGTGGCCGATCTCGGGGCCCCCGACCTCACCCCGTCGGACGCCGCGCCGGCCACCCCGCGCCGCTCCGACATCCCGACCTACGAATCGGCGACCGACATCCCACCGGCCGGAGTCGCCGACACCCGGTCCTGAACCCTCAGCTCACCAAGTTCAGTTCCAGCCACCGACCCAGACGCCGTGCCGCGGCGTCGACGAGTGCGGGCCACTCCATCGCACCCTCGTCGGCATTGTCGGTGACCGCCTTGACCAGTCGGCAGGGCACCCCGAATTCGGCGCTCACATGCGCGACCGCGCAGCCCTCCATGTCGACGAGATGCGCGTGCTCCGCGAGTTCCCGGCGACGAACCGGATCGGCCACGAAGGTGTCGCCGGAGGCGAGCACGGTGCCGTCGCCGTCGGGGAGGTCCCAGCGGTCGGTCATCTCGTAGCCCATCGCCCGCAGCTCGGTGCTGCTGATGTCGTGCTCGAGCACCGTCGACGGCAGGAAGAGGCCCAGTTCGGCGTCGCCGGTGACACCGTCCCGCAGCGCACCGGCCGTGCCGATGTTGACGACCTCCGTGACCGGGGCCCCGCCGGCGAGTTCCCGGCTCAGCGACAGCGTCGCCCGCACCTTGCCGATACCGGTCACGAGCACCCGCGTACCGGGCGGCACATGTCTGGCCTCGGCCCGCGTCGCGGAGACGACGAGGACACCTTGTCGGGGCATTCCGTTGGGAGTCACGCGGACGATTATCGCGCGCGTCAACCACGCGCGAGCGCCGAGGCCGCCCGCGCCGCCCGCCCCAGCGACGACCCGTATCCAGGGCCGTGCCCGGCAGCGTGCACGGCGAGCGGATGCAGTTGATGGACGGCGACGCGGTCCGTCCTACCGGCGACGAGCGGGTGAACGTCCTGGTACCCGTCGACGATCGCATCGAGGTGCGGACAGCCGAAGAGCGCGAGCATCGCGAGGTCGGTCTCCCGATGACCGCCGTGCGCGGCCGGATCGATCATCACGACACCCGCGGGAGTCCACATCACGTTGCCGTTCCAGAGGTCGCCGTGGATCCGCGCCGGCCCCTCGTCGTCGTCGAACACGCCGTCGGCGATCAGTGCGCATGCGTCACGGACCGCGTCCTCGTCGGCGGCGGTGAGGTTGCCGGCCTCGCGGGCGGGCACGAGATACGGTTCCACCCGTTCATGCGCGTAGAACTCGCCCCAGGACCGGTACTCGACCGAACTCAGCGGCCGCCTCCCGATGAACAACTGACCGGAGAACGGCGTACCGTCCGGACCAGCAGGCGGAGAACCGAAATGCGCGGCCCCGGCGTGGTGCATCCGAGCGAGCGCGGCCCCGAAGTCGCGTGCAGCCGCGGGGGTCGGCCGGCCGAACTCGAGACGCTCCAGCTCGATGGCGTGTTCCTCGAGCGAGATCACCTGTACGACAGGAGCACCCGCGTCACGAAGCCAGCGCAGGCCTGCGGCCTCGGCCGCGAAGAAGTCGGGATGGCCGCCCGGCGGGCCGCTGTCGCGCAGCGTCTTGACGAAGGTGGGACTCACCGGGGCGAGTGCTCGTCGGCTGCCCTCGCCTCGAGGCTCCGCGCGCTCACCCGGGCGAGCCGGTCGAAGCGGTCGTTGGCCACCCGCATCGCTATCTCATAGGGCAGCGCGAACTTTCGCGCCCACCAATATCCGAAGCGGATGTCGAACGAGGTGTAGACCAGGAAGCGGTTCTTGCGGACGCCCTTCAGGATCGCGGCTGCCGCGACATCCGGCGACACCGCGACCTTGTGAAAGCCGTTGATGGCGGCCTTGATTCGCGGATTCTCGCGGTCGACACCGACGATCTCGACGGAGTCCACGAGGGGCGTGTCGACGCCACCCGGGCACACCAGCGACACCCCGATACCGTGGCGCCGCAGATCGAATCGCAGCACCTCCGACACCCCGCGCAGACCGAATTTGCTGGCGCTGTAGGCGGCGTGCCACGGCAGCGCCAACAGACCGGCTGCTGACGACACGTTGACGATGTGGCCGCCGCGGCCGCGTCGGATCATCTGCGGCACAAAGCTTTCGATGATGTGAATCGGCCCCATCAGGTTGACGTCGACCAATGTGCGCCAGTGGCGGTGTTCCAGGTTCTCCACCGTCCCCCAGGCCGAGATGCCGGCGATGTTCATCACCACGTCCATCACCCCGACCTCGGCGTCGACCTGCCTGGCGAACCCGGCCACCCAGTCGAAGTCCGAGACATCGCCCGCGACGTGATAGAGAACCGTTCCATCGGCCGCGGTGATGCCCGCGACGACCTCGTCGAGCTGGTCGGCGTGGAGGTCGGTCAGCACCAGTTCGGCACCCCGGGCCGCGGCGGCCTGGGCGGTGGCCCTGCCGATTCCGCTCGCGGCACCGGTGATGAGTACCTTGCGGCCGCGCAGCGACGGCACCGGGGTGTCCATGAACAGCAGCTCTTTGATACCCATGACGCGAGGTTAGCCGTCCGCCGCGGCCCAGCTGCGCCGATCGGCGGATCAGCAGGTCAGGCCCCATCTGTCAGCCGACCACACGCACTCAGCCGATCGGCAGCTTCCCGTCGAACAGTCCGTAGACGATGGTCAGCATCGCCTTGAGCACCTGAGCGGACACGTCTTGACCCTGCGTCATCAGGAGGCGCGCCACGGCTTCGGGGTCTTCGGTGGCGAGGAGTTGCTCGACGAACGGGATGATCGAGGACAGGCCACTCGCGTCGTCGGTGGGTGTCGACGGCGCCGGCCCGGCTCCGGTCGCGGCGTTCCCGTTGACGTAGTTCAGGATGCCGTCGGTGATGGCCATGGCGTACTTGACCTGACCGTCACGCCCGGCGAGGGCCTTCGCCTCCCCCGGATTGGCGAGATTGCCCATCTCGATGAACACCGCAGGCACCTTGGTCAGGTTCACCGCCGCGATGTCGGAACGGGTCTGGATGCCGTCGCGCACGCCGGCATAGTTGGCGGACGGGAACCCGGCCTTGACGAAGGCGTCCCGCATCGTCGTGGAGGCCTTGCGTCCTTCGCCGGACTGCACACGATCGACGGTGGCGTCCGGGACCGGCAGCGAGGGCACGATCATGTGAAAGCCCTTCTTGGACTCGTCGGCTCCACGCGCCGTCGAATCGGCGTGCAGGCTGACCGCGACCGCGGCACCGGACCGACTGGCTGCGGCCGCGCGTTCGTCCACGCAACCGCCCCACCCGGTGTCATCCGGGCGGCTGAGGACCACGCGTGCCCCCTGGCTCTCGAGACCGGCTTTGACGAGCTGGCCGATCTGCCAGTTGACGGCGTGCTCCCTGGCGCCGTTCACCCCGGTGGCGCCGCTGGTCTGACAGTCCTTCTTGCCGCCACGCCCATCGGGAACCTGCGCCTTCAGGTCGTGGCCGGCCGCCGAGGCCTGATGACCCGGGTCGAGGAAGACCGTCTTGCCCGCGAGGGCCGTGCCCCGGGCGGGGGCCGCGTCGGCCGTGGGCGCGAACAGGTTCGACGCCACCACCGTCGAGGTGGCCGCGACCACCGCGAACGCGATCGAGGTCAGGCGTCGTGTTGTCGTCTTTCGGAACATGTTCTGTCGAGGCCGCGACGCACGCTGGGTGCGCTGGTCACTTGCCTCACTCCCTCCCGTTGAGTACCACTGGTCACACTGGTCACAGACTTAACAGTGAAACAAATGAACCCGGGAATCCGAAATGGTCGTCCTGGCACAACGGGATTTCGTTAGGGAGATGTGACTTCCGCGATCGGCGTGTCCGGCGTGGCGCGGTCGGTCGGCGACGTTCAGTCCACCAGGTGCCGTAACACCCCGAGGATGCCGTTCTCGTCTGCAGCGTCCGCCGGGCGGGCGAGGGCGGCGTCGAGTTCGGCACGCACGGCCGCCACGTCGAGTCCACGCCCGATCGTGACCAGCTCGGTGACCGGGCGACGGTCTCCCCACGGCTCGCGCAGCACCCGGACGAATCCGCCCACACCGTGTACGACGAACCGCTGTCGGTGCCGCGGCACATCGAAATGGACGATTCCCTTGATCCGGAAACAACCATCCGGCGGTCGTTCGAGGAATCGGGCGAGGCGACGTGGGTCCATCGGCCGGTCGCTGGAGAACGACACCGACTCGTACGCCGCGTGCAGGTGCTCGTGATGGTCGTGACCACCCTCCTCCAGCAACAGCTCGTCGAGGGTCAACTGGCCGGGGCCGGCCTGTTCGACCTCCCGTCGGGCGAGGTCGAACAGCAGCTCCGGATCGATCGCCGCATTGCGGGTCGCCACCCGCGGGGCGGTCGCATTGAGCTGTGCGACAAGCTCTTCGACGGCGCGTCGGGTGTCATCCGAGATCAGGTCGACCTTGTTGACGAGGACGAGATCGGCGATCGAGACGTGCGCGTCCAGCTCCGGGTGCGTGCGGCGCACCGCTTCGATGTGTGCCGCGTCGACGACGTACACCAGTCCGCCGTAGCGGAGTCGCGCGTCGGCGACCGACGTCACCATCCGGATGAGCGCTTTGGGCTCGGCGATCCCGCTCGCCTCGATGACGATGGCATCGATCCCCACGCTCGGCCGGACCAGCGAGGTCAATGCGTCGGCGAGGCCATCGGCGTCGACGGTGCAGCACATGCACCCGTTGCCGAGACTCACCGTGCCGTCGGCCTGCGCCGAGACCAGCAAGGCGTCGATGTTGACCTTGCCGAAATCGTTGACCAGTACGCCGAGGCGCGTGCCGGTGGCCCCGGCGGACCGCAGCAGATGGTTGAGCAGCGTCGTCTTGCCCGAGCCGAGATATCCGGCCACCACCACGACCGGGACCGGACCGCGACGATCGGAAGTCCTCACGGTGCTCATCCGTGGGCTTCGGGTCCCAGGCAGTCCGGGCAGATGACGGCGAGGTCGCGTCCGTCCCGATCCGGATGGTTCGCGACGTTGCTCGTCGGACGGCCACAGTCGATGCACCGGCCGAGCACCTGAGCACGGTCGGAGAACTGCACGCCCATCCGGTCGTCGAAGACGTACAGCGACCCCTGCCACAGCCCGTCGTCACCGTAGCGCTCGCCATATCGCACGATTCCGCCGTCGAGTTGATAGACCTCGGAGAAGCCACGGTGCCGCATGACCGTGGAGAGGACCTCGCAGCGGACCCCGCCCGTGCAGTAGGTGACGATCGGGCGGTCCTTGAGGTGATCGAAGGCACCGCTCTCGATCAGCGGCACGAAGTCCCGGGTGGTGCGCGCCTTGGTGGTGACCGCGCCGGCAAACCGACCGACCTGCGCCTCGATCTCGTTGCGACCGTCGAAGAAGACCACGTCGTCACCGCGGGCGTCCACGAGCTCGTGCACCTGCTCCGGAGTCAATCGCGTCCCGGTGTCGACCACGCCGTTCTCATCGACCTCGATCTCGTCGGGGACCCCGAAGGTCACGATCTCCGGGCGGACGCGCACGCTCAGCTTCGGGAAGTCCCGACCGGTGCCGTCGGACCACTTGATGTCCGCTCCGGCGAACCCGGGGTACGCGCGGGTCGTCCTGACGTAGCGTTTGACCGCGGCGATGTCGCCACCGACGGTGCTGTTGATCCCGTGGCGTGACACGATGATCCTGCCCCGGACCCCGAGCGACTCGCACACCGCCAGCTGCCACAACCGGATGGCCTCGGGATCGGGCAGCGGGACGAAGACGTAGAACAGAACGATCTTGGGGGTCGGCACAGTGCAAGGGTACGGAAATCGGCGACCCCGCCCCGAATCCACATCGGGGTCTCGCGATCACCGATTCCTGCGCGTGATCTGCGCAACCGCGGCAATCGGGACGCTGTCCGTTTCGGCCGCCCTCGCCGGGTGCTCATTGCCGTCCGAGTCGGGCCCCTCTCGAATCGTCATTCCGCCCACCGACGAGTTGTCGACGGTGACCGAGACAGAGTCCTCGTCGACGACGTCGACAACCGGAGAGGACTCGGCGCAGAATCTGCCCGAGTGGACAATCGGGCGAGTGATCGCCATGGCCCCACGCGTCGACAATTCGCGTTTCCATCAGGGCTCGGTGACCGAGGATTCACCACTGCAGGATTCGTCCGGCTTCCATTTCTCCACACCGGACCGCGCGGTGAATTGCTCCACCGGCACCAACGGCACGTCGACGCTCGCCTGCCGGATCGACGACGAGCAGGGCGACGACTCCCCCGCACGACCTCCCTCGTCCGTCCCCGCGGCCTGCGACTGGGAGCGGGATCTCGCCATCCTCGGACCGGACGGCCCGCAGCGCGGAGCATGTGCCAATCGATATCCCGTTCTCTATCGGAGTTCGATTGTCGACTTCGGCCGGACCATTTCTATATCCCGCTTTTCTTGCCTCGTTGAGACCGCGGGGATGTTTTGTCTCGAATCCAGATCTAAATCGGGATTCGCAATCACACCGAACGGTTACCAAACGATCTATGCAGCAGATCGGGCACCTGAATCGCTGGTGAGCGTATCCCCCGAGGAATCGGACGAATCGTCCCGCCGGACCGCTGGGGCGGACTCCACGACCGTGACCACACCGACATCGAACCGGACCGCCACTCCGCGTAACCCGGGTCCGACCACCAGCACCGAGCCGACCCGTTAACAATCGGCCGTGTCTCGACTTCCCTAATGCTATTCAATGATTTATGGTCTAGGCGGGGGTTCTCAGCAAGTGCTCATGGTTTGAGTCTAAGCTGTGCACAGTTGGAATAGATCAAAACGGGGGGACGCAGGTTTCAGGCCTCGCGCGTCCGTCTTGGTCGGATGACACAATTCGAGGGGACAAGCGTTTCATGGCGAAAAAGGAAATCGTTCAGGTCATCGACGATCTCGACGGCAAGGTACTGGATCAGTACGAAACCGTCCGGTGGTCGCTCGACGGAAAGAACTATGAGTTCGACACATCGTCGAAGCATGCGCAGCAATTCCGCGATTCGCTGTCGAAGTACCTCGACATCTCCCGTCAGACCGGTCGTGTGACCAAGCGCGCGACGACGGCCTCGGCGGCGACCGGGGGCGGCCGCAACAAGGAGACCACCAAAGCGATCCGCGAATGGGCCATCAAAGAAGGTTACGAACTCAGCGATCGCGGTCGTATCCCGCAGAGCATCATCGAGGCCTTCGAAGCCGCACACTGACCGGTCAGACCTGACCGTCACCGAACACGAGACCCACTGCCCGGCCGCACTTCGCGAGCCGGGCAGTCGGCGTCGGGAGGACTGTTCACGATGAGGTCCTTCACCCCGCTGTCGGCCCCGGTCGACCCGGTTG
The DNA here is from genome assembly GCF_041103195.1 of Gordonia sp. ABKF26. Classification (NCBI taxonomy): domain Bacteria; kingdom Bacillati; phylum Actinomycetota; class Actinomycetes; order Mycobacteriales; family Gordoniaceae; genus Gordonia; species Gordonia sp. ABKF26. Next base: position 2,223,579 of record NZ_JBGCVZ010000003.1, on the reverse strand, counting down.
GTGCACTCGAACGCATCTCGTGGCTGCTCGAGCGTCGTCGCGAGAGCACCTACCGCGTCGAGGCCTTCCGCCGCGCCGGACAGGCAGCGGCCGGACTCGATCCGTCTGAGATGCAGGCGCGAGCCGCCGCCGGCACCCTGACCGCGATCAAGGGCATCGGCAAGACCACTGCGGCCGTCATCAGCGAGGCCGCCGCCGGCGAGCTGCCTGGGTACCTCGCGCGGCTGCAGAGCGAGGACCCGCCCACCGCCCCCGACGACGCCGCCGGTCTCGTCGAGGCCGTGGTCGGTGACCTGCACGCCCATACCGACTGGAGCGACGGCGGGGCGCCGATCGACGAGATGGCCGCCGCCGCAGAGGCCTCGGGTCACGACTGGCTCGCCATCACCGACCATTCGCCCCGCCTCACGATCGCGAACGGGCTGAGCGCAGAACGCCTCGCCTCCCAGATCGAGGCGATCGATGCCTGGAATTCCGCTCACGCCACCAGTTTTCGCCTCTTCCGTGGGATCGAGATCGACATCCTCGACGACGGCGCGCTCGACCAGACCGACGAGATGATCTCGCGGCTCGACGTCGTGACCGCATCGGTGCATTCCAACCTGCGGATGGCGCACGCCGCGATGACCTCCCGGTTGGTCGCCGCGGTCTCCGATCCACGCGTGCACGTCCTCGGTCACTGCACGGGACGCCGGGTGCTGAGCGGTCGAGGCCATCGACCGCCCTCGACCTTCGATGCCGAGGCCGTGTTCGCCGCGTGTGCCGCCAACGACACCGTCGTCGAGATCAATTCCCGTCCCGAACGGGTCGACCCGCCCGACGAGTTGATCGAGATCGCGCGGGACGCCGGCTGCCTGTTCGCGATCGACTCGGACGCACACGCGCCCGGACAGCTCGACTTCAAGATCCTGGGCGCACGCCGCGCCGCGGCGCACGGTATCGACCCGGATCGGATCGTCACGACGTGGTCGTCGGAGCGGTTGTCGGAGTGGCTCGCCCGATGAGCCGGGCGATCAGCGGGAACAGCAGCACTGTCGTCGCTCCGGCAGCCACGAGAATCGACGCGAGTTCATCGGACATCAGCTCCGACGCCACGGCGACCTGGGTCACCGCGACGATGATCGGCAGGCCGGTCGCCGCGAAGAACGCCAACTGGGTCCGCTCGCGGGGCCTACGGAGGAAGTAGCCGTCGTCGAGCCGCCCGGCGCCGGCCCACACGGGTCCGCCCCGCGCGATCGCGATGGCGAGGATGAGCACCACCCACAGGCCCGGTTCCGACGCCACCGCCGAGACATCGATGTTCATCCCCGAGGTGACGAAGAAGATCGGGATCAGAATCCCGAAGCCGATGACCTCCAGCGACGTGCCCACCTGCGGGTGTTCGGGACCGATGAGGCGACGCAGGATGAGTCCCGCGGCGAAGGCACCCAACACGACGTCGAGGTCGAAGACGGAGGCCACCGTCATCAGCGAGACCAGCAACAGCACGACCACTCGGACGGGCAACTGCACTGTGCCCCCGGCGGCCTCGCGAATGGCGGCGCCGATGCCCGGCACGCGCGCCAGAATCCGCTGTGGCGCAGCCGATATCAGTAGCGCCGCGATCGCGAACAGCAGGAGTACGACCACCGCCGCGCCGATGCTGCGGCTCGTCAGCAACAGCGACATGGCCACCACCGGCCCCAACTCCCCGACAGCCCCGTGCGCCATCACCGCCCGCCCCAACCGGGTCCGTTCGAGTCCGGCTTGTTTGAGGATCGGCAGCAGCGTTCCCAGAGCGGTGGACGACAGGGCGATGGCCACCGCGACGTGGGCGGTGAAGCCGGTCTCGCCGAGGCCCAGCGCCAGGGTCACCGCGACCAGCGTCACGGCGGCCAGCGCAATCAAGAGACTGACCAGCCAGGAGATCTGCGCGATCCGGCCGGTCCGGCCGCCCAGCAGCTTCGGGTCGAGCTCGTATCCGGCGAGCAGGAAGAGCATGCCAAGCCCCAGCTGGCTCAACACGTCGATGCCGTCCTGCGAGGCCACGTCGAGCGCATGCGGGCCGATGAGGATGCCGAACCCGAGCAGCAGCACGGCGTCGGGCACATATCCGCGCGACATCCGGGACAGGAGCGGCGAGATCACCGCCACGAGCGCGATCCAGAACAGCGACACGGTCACCGAGGTCGCGGAGTCCCCGGACTCCGCGAGAACGAGCACAGGACCACTCGAGGCCGTGTCGACGAGCAGGGTCTCCGCCGGTGTCATGGATGACATGGTGGCACGACGGGCGCCGGGGCGACGTCAGCTCAGGGCACCGACGCGATCCCGGATCACCGGCAGCACACCTTCGGCGAACCAGTGCGCCTCTTCGATGTGCGGATAGCCCGACAGGATGAAGTGTGCGAACCCTTCGGATTCGTACTCGCCGATGAGCGCCGCGACCTCGTCATAGCTGCCCACGAGTGCAGTGCCGGCTCCTCCGCGGATGAGGCCGACACCCGCCCACAGACCGGGATGGATCTCGAGGGCGTCGCGCCGTCCGCCGTGCAGTTCGGCCATTCGTCGCTGACCGGTCGAGTCCGAGCCCGAGTGCAGGGCGAAGGCCGTCGCGATCTCCTCGTCGGAGATCCCCTGCAGCAGGGTGTCGGCAACGCGCCACGCCTCCGCGGAGGTCTCGCGTGCGATGACGTGAAGTCGCACACCGTATTCCAGCGACCGGCCGACGGCCGACGCGCGGCGCGCCACTTCCGCGATCTTCTCCCCCGCCACCGCAGGCGGTTCGCCCCACGTGAGATAGACCTCGGCCCGTGACGCGGCGACCGTCAGCGCCGGGTCCGACGAGCCGCCGAAGAAGATCTGCGGCTTGACCACCGGCGGATCGGGCAGGAACGCCCCGGCGATCTGATAGAACTCACCGTCGAAATCGACTGTCTCGCCGGACCAGAGCCGCTCGACGATCTGCAGGAACTCGTCGGTGCGCGCATAGCGGCGATCGTGGTCGACCCAGTCACCGAATCGTCGTTGCTCCACCTCGTCGCCGCCGGTCACGATGTTGACCGCAACCCGTCCGCCCGAGAACCGTTGGAGCGTCGCGGTCTGCTGCGCCGCGAGGGTCGGCGAGATCAGCCCGGGCCGGAACGCCACGAGGAACTTCAGTTGCTCGGTGTGCGTGATCGCGGCGGCGGTGGTGAGCCACGCGTCCTCGCACCAGGTTCCGGTCGGGGTCAGGACACTCTCGTAGCCGAGCCGGTCGGCGGTGCGTGCGACGTCGATCAGGTAAGGCAGCTCCGGCGCCCGGTAACCCGGGGGATGCCGTTTGGTCGCTGATGCGTGCGAGGCGCCGACGATTCCGCGGCTGTCGCCTGCGGTCGGCAGAAACCAGTGGAAATGACTCACGAAGATCCCTTCCTGCGGATGGATGGGCGGGTCTAGGACTGAGGCGTGCCGAACAGCGGTGCCAGCGATTCGTCGTAGCGGTTGTCGACGAATGACGCGAAATCGACCTGTCCCTGCAGCTGACCGGAGTCGGCGAAGGCGTCGGCGAGTTTCTGCTGCGACGCCACGACGCTGTCGTCGAGTGCGATGGCGGGCCGCAGGCTGCGGCCCTGCGCGACCTTGCCTGCCCGCGGATCGATCCCGACCTCGGCGGAGTACTGCTCGGCCCAGGCATCCGGGTTCGCCTTCGCCCAGTTCGCGGCGCGCGCGATGCCGGTCGCGAGTTCTCGGATCGCGGTGTTGCGACGCGGGTCGGCGAGCGCCTCGTCACCGGCGATACCGAAGCCGAAGCCGTTGGAGACGCCCTCGGCGGTGACGAGCGTCTTCGGAGTGTTCTCGAGCTGCACGATCGCGGTGTACGGATCCCAGATCGCCCACGCGTCGACGTTGCCGGAAGTGAACGCCGACAACGCATCCGCAGGCTGCAGGAACACCGGTTCGACGTCCTTGCCGGGCCCGAGGGTCAGGTTGACCTTGTTCAGTTGCAGCAGCAGATGTCCATGTGCCGAGCTGCCCTTGGCCACGGCGACCTTCTTGCCCTTGAGGTCGGCGACCGAGGCCAGGGGTGAGTCGCCCGGGATCAGGATCGCGTCGCCGCTGGCGTTGTTCGCGTACCCGGTGACGATCTTGACCTTCGCGTTCGCCGCTGCGCCGAAGATGGGCGGCGTGTTCCCGGTGACGGCGAAGTCGATCTTGCCCGCCGTCGCGGCCTCGATCTGCGGTGGGCCGGAGGTGAACGTGGAGAATTCGACGGTGAACGGGAGCTTCTCGAGCTCGCCCGAGGCACGCAGCAGGGCTTCGGTGCCGCCCTTCTGGTCTCCGACACGAAGAGTGAGGTCCTGCAGCGAGGCGACGTCGACCGTCTCGTTCGCGATCGATTCGGCGTTGTCCTCGCGTTGGACGCATCCTGCGAGGCCCATGGTCAGGGCGGCGGTGGCCACCACGGCGGCGAGCACACGGCGCCGTCGGGGACGGGCGGCGCGCACGGGGGCAAGGTCGTTGGTCATCGAGGGTGCCTTCGGGTTCAGGGGTGGACTGGTCAGCGCGTCGTGTCGGCAACGCCGAGAGCGGTCAGCAATTCGGCTCGCAGGCGCGGGATCTCGGAGTCGGGATCGTCGGGTTCACCGGTATGCCGCGGGCGCGGCACGGCGAGGTCTTCGACGATCGTGCCGCCGGCGAGGACGACGACGCGGTCGGCGAGCCGCAGCGCCTCGTCGACGTCGTGGGTGACGAGCAGCGCGCCGAAACCGTTGTCGCGCCAGAGACGAATGAGCAACTCGTGCATCGTGCGTCGGGTGAGTGCATCGAGGGCACCGAACGGCTCGTCGAGCAGCAGGAGCTGCGGACGTGCGACGAGGGCACGGGCGAGTGAGACCCGTTGCGCCTGGCCGCCCGAGAGCTGCGCGGGCCAGGCACCTGTCTTGTCGCTGAGACCCACCTCGTCGAGAGTGTGGCGCGCCCGCTCCCTGGCCTGCGACTTGCCGACCTTCTCGCGCACGAGGCCGAAGGCGACGTTCTGCAATACGGTGCGCCAGGGAAAGAGTCGCGGTTCCTGGAACGACACCGCCGGGTGGCCTGCGGTGCGCACGGTGCCCGCCTCGGTGGTCGACAGGCCGGCGAGAAGTCGCAGCAGCGTCGACTTCCCGCTGCCGCTGCGTCCGATGAGCGCGACGATCTCGTGCGCGCCGACTCGCAGCGTGACGTCGCGCAGCACGGGATTGTCCCCGTAGCTCAGGCTGGCGTGTTCGACTTCGGCGGCGTAGGCGACCGGGCCGGCGGGCTTCTCGGCGAGCGGAACCTCGAGATCTCGGGTGGCGATGGCGGTCATGATCGGGCCTCCTTGACTCGGGATGTTCGGGATGGGACCGTCACCGGTTCTGATACCGCGTCGTGTAGCGCTCCAACGCCCGCACGATGGCGTCGGTGATCAATCCCAGTGCGGCGTAGACGATCAGGCCGAAGAAGATGATGTCGGTGCGTAAGAAGTCACGAGCGTTGTTGATCAGGTACCCCAGTCCGGAGGTCGCCGCGATCTGCTCGGCGACGATCAGGCTCAACCAGGCGATGGCCAGGGCCTGTCGGAGGCCGACGAGGATCTGCGGCATCGCGCCGGGGATGATGAGGTCCCGGACGGTGGTCAGCCGCGAGAAGCCCAGGACCCGTGCGGTTTCCACCAACCGTCCGTCGATCTGGCGAATCGCGGCCGACGTGTTGAGATAGAGCGGGAACAGTGCGCCCAGTGACACCAGCAGGACTTTCGGCATCTCGCCGATGCCGAACCACAGGATGAACAACGGGATCAGACCGAACAGCGGAAGTGCGCGGATCGCTTGCATGTTCGGGTCGATGGCCGAGTCGGCGAACTTGCTCAGTCCGACCAGCAAGCCGAGCCCGATCCCGACCGCGACGCCGATCGTCAGTCCGATCGCGACCCGCTGCGCCGACGCCGCGATGGCGTCGAGGAGCTGCCCATTGCCGAGGACTTCCCAGCCGGCTTCTGCGATCAGCGACGGTGCGGGCAGCTTGTCCTGCGGGATGATCCCCAGTGCGCTGCCCACCTGCCAGAGCACGAGGACCGCGACGGGCGACAGGGCGCGCAGGATCGTGTGCAGCCGGGAGGATCTGGCTGCCTTGACCGACGCCGATGAGTCATCCGGCGAACCCGGCTTCGCTGCTCTCGGGACGCCGGGCGCGCTGATACTGAGTGTTCGGTCGGCCACGTGCGGCAACGTTACGAATCGGGAAACACTCGCGACACCGTTGAGGTCAGCGTGAGCACAAGTAGGTCGCGGGCCCCGGCATTCGCGTACTGCGAGCGTTCGGCCCCGTGTGACTTCAGCTCCGCTTGATCGTGATCCCGGTCATCCCCGACGCCGAACCGGTCAGTTCGATCACCGGTCCGCCCGGACGCGTCGGCGCACCGGCCTTGTCCTTCACCTTCGACCATCCGGACAGTTGTAGGTCGCCGTATCGGATCTCGTGATCGGGACCGATCCGCAGCTTCACCGTGGTGACGGACACCTGAAACTGCAACGTCGTCGACGGCCCGGGGAACGACGCGTGGGTGAAATCCAGATCGACGGTGCCCATGCTGCCAGTGACGAGGGTCGACGGCGGGACGTGCCAGGTCCCCTTGCGTCGAACCGTGTCCCATTCGGCCGCCAGGTGCACGGGTGCGGCCGGCGGCACGGCGACGGCCGGAGTCGCCGCAGCGGCTGGACTCGGGTCGTTGAACAGGCGACCGGCGTTCGGCAGGTTCGCCAAGACGGCTCGCAGGTCGGCGCGGGTCTTCGCCGCATACACCAGGCCGGATCGGTCCTCGAACTCCGCGATCTCCAGGTAACCGGCGGAGAAGGCGTCGTTCAGCAGGGTGACGGCACGTTCGCGTTCCGGGTTTCCGACCCGAAGATCGTCGTCGGGGAGGCGGTCGACCATGCTTGCCACCCTATTGCACCGCGCCGCGGCGTTGTTCGCGGCACGAGCGCCGGTGGTCGCGGCCCGATCAGTTCCGCGGGATCGGCGGCGCGGCGTCGGGTGCCATCAACGCGCCGATCTGCGCGAAGATCGGGTTGCCGCCGTTGTCGTAGGAGCCGTCGGGACCGAACGCCTCGGGGTCATAGGTCACCGACACCGCGATGGCGATCTTCTCCGACGGCAGATATCCCGCGACCGCGGAGTACCCGTTGAACAGCGGGTTCTGCACGACCCAGTCGCCGGTGCGGACGACACCCATGCCGTAGGTGTATCGGTCGCTCATCGTCATGCAGGTCGAGCAGCCGGCCAGTGGGCGCGCCACCCCGCGCAAGCTCGTGGAGACCATCGTGTCGTATGACTCCGACGACAACGTCTCACCCGCGAACAGTTTCCGTGCCGTCGCCTCGACGTCGTAGATGTTCGACGTCTGGATGGCGCCGTGGGTGATGCTCCACGAGGGGTTCCAGCCGGTGGTCTCCTCGTAGAAGGGTGTCGTCGGTGGAAGGTTCAGAATCCCGCGTCGCTCCGACGAATAGGCGTGCAGGGCGGGTTCGGGGATCACCGCTGTCAGATCCGAGACGGTATTGTCGAGGTCGAGCGGTTCGGAGATCCGCTGCCGGAGCAGATCGGCGACCGACTCGCCGGTGATCTTCTCGAGAGCCAGCCCGAGGATCACGTAGTTGGTGTGTGCGTAGTTCCAGTTGGTTCCCGGTTGGTAGAGCAACGGCTTGTCCACGGCGTAGGACAGCATCTCCTCGGTCGTCCACGCCTTGAACGGGTTCGTCAGCTCCTCGGTCTCGAATGCGTCGTTGCCGAGCACGTAGTCCTGGTATCCGGACGTCATTGTCGCCAGTTGCCGCAGGGTCACCCGGTCGCTGTTGGGGATCTGGGGAACCCATTTCGCGATGATGTCGTCGAGACCGACGGTCTTCTCGTCGGCGAGTTGCAAGAGCACGGCCGCGACGTAGGCGATGGCGACGGAACCGTTGCGGAAATGCATGTCCGTGGTCGCGGGGACACCGGTCTGCGATTCGCCGAACGCCTTGGTGATCACGTCCTGCCCGTCGTCGGTGACCCGCACGATCACCGACTTCAGGTGTTTGGTCTCCATCAGACCTTGGACGATCCGCTCGATCTGCGCCGCCTGCTGTGGGTTCGACGACGCGGCCGAGGAGGTCGCGGGTTCGGAGCCGCCGTCGGTACCGCATGCGGCGAGCGCGACCGCAAGGATCACGACAACCAGCGTCGACCAGCGCTTTCGCATCCTGGGATTGTTCCACGAGCGCAGAACTCCTGTCGGCGACTTCGGCGATCCCGGAGTAGCGTCGATCCCGTCCGCGCGGCGGACGGAGGAGGGCGTCGATGACAGCAGGACACGCGACCGGCCCGGCGTCGGTTTCGATGCCGAGGCCGATGCCGACCGCGTTCATCGGGCATGGCAACCCGATGAACGCACTCGAGCGCAACCGGTACACCGAGGCCTGGGCCGCCCTGGGCGCATCGGTGCCCAGACCCCGCGCGATCCTCGTGATCTCGGCGCACTGGTACACCAATGCCACCGCGGTCACCGCGATGCCGCGGCCGCGCACCATCCACGACTTCTACGGCTTCCCGCAGGACCTCTTCGACGTCGAGTACCCCGCCCCGGGAGATCCGGATGTCGCCGACATGGTTGCCGATGTCGTCAAACCCACATGGTGCGGTCACGACGTCGACAGTTGGGGCATCGACCACGGGACCTGGTCGGTCCTCGTCCACACGTTCCCGGATGCGTCGATACCCGTACTGCAGTTGTCGCTCAACGCCTTCAAGGACTTCGAGCACCACTACGACCTGGGCCGCAGGCTCGCGCCGCTTCGAGAACAGGGTGTGCTGATCATCGGCAGCGGCAACATCGTGCACAACCTGCGGGCAGTCGACTTCGCCAAGTCCGACAGCGGATTCGACTGGGCCAACCGATTCGACGATGCCGCCCGAGAGGTGTTGCAGGACAATCCGTCCGACATCCTCAGCCTGGACGGACATCCCGACTTCGACAAGTCCGTGCCGACTCCCGACCACTACCTGCCGTTGCTCTACATCGCCGGACTGGCCGGCGACTCGCCCCTGGACCTGTTGGTGAACGGCCATGCCGCCGGGTCGATCTCGATGGCCGCCTACACGCACGGGCTCGACGTCGAGCCCTCGGGGTCCGGCGCCAACGCTCCGGCCGCCGAACTACCCGAGGGGTTTCCGACACTCAACTCGAACCTGTGAGCCTCAGGCCGCGAGGAACTCGTCGATCTGGTTGATCGCCGAGGATGCACCTTCGACGACGCCCATGTCGAGCACCTTCTGCAATGCCTCGGCCGAGTCATAGGTGCTGATGTAGGTGGCGACCGTCGTGCCGTCTTTCTCGGTGAACGCGTAGGAGTTCCGAGACTCCGGCATGTCGGTGATCGGGTTGAGGTCCCCATCGGCGAAGCCGTCGAGGAAGGTGAAGCCGGTGGGCTCGTCGACGGACTCGACCTTCCAGTAGCCACCGAACTTCTCCCCCTCGGGACTCGTCATGTAGTAGGTGACCCGACCGCCGGGGCGGAGGTCGTGGTCGACGACGGTGGCCGGGTAGGTCGGCGGGCCCCAGATCTTCTCGAGCTGGCGCGGGTCGGCGTAGATCTGCCACACGCGGTCGATCGGCGCCGCGAATTCGGCATTGATGGTGATGGTGCGGGCGTCGAGGTCCGGCGTCACGTCGATGACAGGCATTGTTCATTCCTCCGATGAGGTTGTGGGTGAGGGTGATTCAAGTGAGAGCAGATCGTCGATGCGGGCGATACGACCGCGCCACACCTGTTCGAGCTCGGCGAGCATCGATGCCACCGAACGCACTGCCGCGACGTCGCCACTGGCCAGCTGCTCACGCCCGGAACGACGCTTGGTGAGCAGGCCGGCCTTCTCCAGGACGGCGACGTGCTTCTGCACTGCCGCGAAGCTCATGTCGTATTTCGCAGCCAGCACCGAGACCGAGTGTTCACCGGCGAGCACACGTCGCAGGATGTCGCGACGGGTGCGATCCGACAGCGCGTGGAACAGGGCGTCCGCCCGGTCCTCGTCGGTCGGTTCGCCCGCGTTCTCGGTCACCTCTCAAACATACAACCAATTGGTTGTATGTCAAGAGCCTGTTGCGATCACCCCGGGCGCAACCCTCGCCCTCGGCGTTCGGCGCGCCTTGACTTGTCCCGATCACCTCCTCGCCCGTGGCGGCACCTCCCCGACTCGCTCCGGCGACCCAGACCGAAGGACATCATCCGTGACCCGTCAGCTCCATCTCGGTGGATTCTTGATCGCCTCCCCCGTCACCCACTCACACGCCGCGTGGCGTCATCCCGGTTCGGTGACGGACTATTTCGGGCCGGACCACTATCACCGGGTCGGGCGGATCCTCGAGCGCGGCAAGTTCGATTTCGCCTTCTTCGCCGACCTGCTCGCCGCCCCGGTCCGATTCGGCGGCGATCAGTCCGAACCGTTCCGACGCGGCACGCAGGCCGCCGCGACGATCGACCCGAGCCTGGTGGCGGCGAGCATCGCCGCGGTCACCACCCGGCTCGGAATAGCGGTGACCAAGTCCACCACCTACTTCCACCCCTACGAACTCGCACGCGTCTTCGGGTCCCTCGACCACCTCACCCGGGGACGCATCGCGTGGAACATCGTGACGTCACTGTCGCAGGCCGAGGCGCAGAACTTCGGCTTCGACGACCACGTCGGACACGATGAGCGGTATCTGCGCGCCGAGGAGTTCGTCCGCACGGCGATCAAACTGTGGTCGAGCTGGGACGCCGATGCCGTGACCGCCGACAAGGAGTCCGGCGTCTGGGCGGACCCGGCGAAGATCCACACCGTCGACCACGACGGCGCGCATTACCGCACCCGAGGCCCGCTCAACCAGCCCCGGTCACCGCAGCACCGACCGGTCCTCATCCAGGCGGGGTCGTCGAACACCGGCAGGGATTTCGCCGCGCGGTGGGCGGAGGCGATCTTCGAGATCGACCCGACCCCGGAGGGGCGCCGCGCCTACTACGACGACGTGAAGTCGCGCGCCGTGAACTTCGGCCGTAACCCCGACCACGTCAAGATCTTTCCGTTCTTCATCCCGTTCATCGGCGAGACCGAGTCGATCGCCCGGGAGAAGCAGGCCTTCCACAACGAACTCGCCGACCCGATCTCGGGCCTGATCACGCTCTCGGTCCACACCGACCACGACTTCTCCGCCTACGATCTCGACGCCCCCGTCGAAGACGTTCAGGTGAGCGGCACACAGGGGCTGTTCGATGTCGCTCGACGCCTCTCCGAGCGGGACAGTCTCACCCTCCGCGACATCGGCAAGCTCTACGCGCAGGGAGTCCTGTTGCCGCAGTTCGTCGGCACGGCCGCCGACGTCGCGGACCAGATCGAGGAGTCGTTCTCCGGTGGCGAGGCCGACGGGTTCATCGTGTCGAGTGCCCAGACCCCCGGCACCTTCAACGACTTCGTGGACTACGTGGTGCCGGAGTTGCAGCGCCGCGGCCTGTTCCGGACAGAGTACGAGGGCACGACCCTGCGCGAGCACCTCGGACTCGGGACCGCGGAGGAGGATCTGCCCGCGGACGTGCGCGGGGTCGACACCCGGCTCGCGGGATGAGGCGGGGAGGACCTCAGCGCTCGCTGACCCGGCCGCCGTCGACGTCCCAGTGCCGGTCGACATGGACGTTCTCCAACATGCGCCGATCGTGGGTCACGAGAAGCACTGCGCCGTCGTAGGAATCGAGCGCGGACTCGAGTTGTTCGATGGCCGGCAGGTCGAGGTGGTTGGTCGGCTCGTCGAGGACGAGGACATTGGTGCCGCGCGCCTGGAGCAGTGCCAGTCCGGCCCGGGTGCGCTCGCCCGGTGACAGCTCGCCGACCGGCCGGTCGACGTGATCGGCCCGCAGACCGAACTTGGCGAGCAGGGTGCGCACGTCGGCGGTGGAGTATTCGGGCACGAGGGCCTCGAATCGTTCGGCGAGCGGCCGGGTGCCGGTGAACTGGCCACGCGCCTGGTCGATCTCACCGATCGCGACGTTGGCTCCGAGTTGCGCCGTTCCCTCATCGGGTTCGACCCGCCCGAGAAGCAGTCGCAGCAGCGTCGTCTTGCCGGCACCGTTGTGGCCGGTGATGCCGATTCGTTCGCCGGCATTCACCTGCAACGACACCGGCCCCAGCACGAAATCACCCTGCCGCACAACCGCTTCGTTGAGTGTGGCGACCACCGAACTGGAGCGTGGGGCAGAGCCGATGGTGAACTCGAGCACCCATTCCTTGCGCGGCTCGGCGACCTCGTCCAGCCGCGCGATCCGACTCTCCATCTGCCGGACCTTCTGCGCCTGCTTCTCGCTGGATTCCGTTGCGGCGCGGCGTCGGATCTTGTCGTTGTCCGGCGCCTTGCGCATGGCGTTGCGGACGCCCTGACTCGACCATTCGCGTTGCGTCCGCGCCCGGGCGACGAGATCGGCCTTCTTGGCCGCGAACTCCTCGTATTCCTCGCGGCGGTGGCGCCGGGCGACGGCACGTTCCTCGAGGTAGCTCTCGTAACCACCGCCGTACACGGTGTTGGTGTGCTGCGCGAGGTCGAGTTCGAGCACGCGGGTGACGCTGCGCGCGAGGAACTCTCGATCGTGACTGACGAGGACGACGCCGCCACGCATCCCGGCCACGACCTCCTCCAGCCGCGCGAGACCGTCGAGGTCGAGGTCGTTGGTCGGTTCGTCGAGGAGCACGATGTCGAACCGAGAACACAGCAGCGCGGCGAGCCCGACCCGCGCGGCCTGGCCACCGGACAGATCCGTCATCAGCGTGGCGTCCGGGTCGATGACGCCGTCGCCGAGACCGAGATCCGCGAGAACGGCGGGCAGTCGCTCGTCGAGATCGGCCGCCCCGGTGGCCAGCCAGTGGTCCAGCGCGGCCGCGTAGACCTCGGCCGGGTCTGCCGACGTCGCCGTGCCAGGATCGGCCAGCGCGTCGGCCGCGGCGTCCATCGCCGCAGTGGCCGCCGCGCACCCGGTACGGCGTGCCACATAAGCGCGCACGACTTCCCCGGGAAGTCGCTCGTGCTCCTGTGGCAGCCAACCGACGAAGGCGTCGGACGGCGCCCGGGTGATCGTGCCCTCCAGAGGAGCGAGGTCACCGGCGAGGACCCGCAGAAGCGTGGTCTTCCCGGCTCCGTTCGCACCGACCACGCCGATCACGTCCCCGGGGGCCACGGTGAGATCGAGGTGATCGAACAGAACGCGGTGGGCATATCCCCCGGCGACGTCCTTGGCGACGAGCGTGGCGGTCATCGGTCCATGGTCGCACCCTGGCCGCGGCCGACGAGGACCCGGCGGGCGGCACGGCCGTGTCCCCCGGTTTTCCCGACAGCCCGGCCGGGTATCCCCACGCATGACCTCAACTCGTGAGACCCGACACTTCGACGTCGTCGTCATCGGCGGCGGGAATGCCGGCCTCAGCGCAGCGGCGCGCCTGCTGCGCCTGGGCTTTCCCGACGTCGCGGTGATCGAACCGCAGGCCGTGCACACCTACCGCCCGCTCCTGTCCTATGTCGGCGGCGGCCAGGCGTCGCTTCGTGACGCCGAGCGCACACAGCGATCGGTCACGCCGGACGGGGTGACCTGGCTGCGGGACACGGCTGTCGTCGTCGACGCGGGCAAGCGAACGATCCGCTGTGCCTCGGGCGTCGACATCGGCTACCGAGACCTCATCCTGGCCGTCGGACTCGTGCCGGATCACGACGCGATGCCGGGGATCGACCTCGCGATCGCCGACCCGGCGGTCGCCAGCAACTATCTCGACCGAGCCGAACAGACGTGGGATCTGGTGACCTCGATGCCGCGGGGCGGACGCGCCGTGTTCACCGTCCCGCGTCCGCCGGTCAGCTGCACCGGCACCACCCTCAAACCGTTGTTCCTCGCCGCCGCCCAGTGGCGGCGGGCCGGAATACTCGAATCCCTCGACATCACCCTGACCGTCGACCGGCCGCATCTGCTCGGCGTCGACGGCCTCGATGCCCGTCTGTCGGAGTGCCTCGACGAACTCGGCGTCCGCGTCCTGCTCGACAGCTCCGTCCGGCTCCACCCGGTCGATCGCCGGGTCACCGTGGTGACGGGCTCGGACACGCAGGACGTGCACTACGACATGCTGCATCTCGTGCCGCCGTTCCGTGGACCCGACCTGGTCACCGACTCGGGCCTGTCCGGCACCCGCGACCGGGGACTCGTCGACATCGACCCGCACACCCTCCGACACCGGACCCACCCGTCGGTCTGGGGCGCCGGCGACGGGGCCGCGATCGCCACCGACCCGTCCGGCGGCGGGCTGCGACGACAGATCGCGGTGCTCGTCGACAATCTCGCCGCGGCGCGGGCCGGCGAGGAACTGACGGCCTACGACGGGTACACGGTCGCTCCGATCGCGACCGACGCCCACCATCTGATCGCCGCCGAGTTCGACCGCGACGGAACACTGACGTCGTCGTTGCCGTCGGTGATCGACCCGCTCAAACCGCGTCGGAGCGCGTGGGCCTTCGACCGTTACGTCCTGCCGCGCCTCTACTGGAACGCAATCCTGCGCGGCCGGGTGTGAAACGCGCCCACCTGCCCCATCGGTTCGGAATCGAGAAGCTCTGCGGCCCGACCCGCACTACCGTGGGAAACGCCTCGGCACCGGGGCGTTGACCACGAAAGGAATGCGAATGGGCGACTCGGGAGGATTCTCCGACCAGGAACGTGCCGCGATGAAGGAGCGTGCGGCGGAACTCGAGAAGGAGAAGGCCCGCGGGCGCGGCAACAAGCGCGCGGCCGAGGAACTCGATCTGCTCGCCAAACTGGAGAACATGGAGCCGGCCGATCGCGCGCTGGCCGAACGCATCCACGCGATCGTGACCGCGACCGCGCCGGACCTGGCGCCGAAACTCTGGTACGGGCAACCGGCCTACGCGCTGAAGGGCAAAGTGGTGTGCTTCTTCCGGAGCGGCCAGGACGACAAGGAACGCTACTCCACCTTCGGCTTCACCCAGAACGCGAACCTCGACGACGGCGGCTTCTGGCCCACGTCATTCGCGGTCAGTGCATTGGACACCGACGCCGAGAAGACCATCGCAACACTGGTCGCCCAGGCTGTGAACTGACCGTCCGGGTATCCGGGACAGGCCGCGGAAGCCACCCCTCTGGCCAAGAGGACTGCGACACGGTATATTTCGTCAGGTGTTGACTTCCTCTGAACAAAGATTGGGGGTCCACGTCGTGCGCGGTGAGTGCTGATGCGCCTCCCGCCCACGACTGGAATTCCTCCCCGCCTCGCCCCCTGGCTCCGCGCCCGTCAATTCGCGGTACCACCCTCCATGATCGACGCCGCCACCGCTGCGCGTCGTGCCGCCGACTGGATCGGCGCTTGCGCCGCAGCAGGTTTCGACGCCGACATCGATCTGGACGCCGTGCGCCGAAGGTGCGGCGCCGACCTGGCCGAACACCTTCAGGACGACCTCCTCCATCTCGCGCCCGACCTGCTGCGTTGGCATCTGCCGCGGATGGGCCCCGCCGGACACCTGCGCCCTGGCCTCACCATCGCACTTGCCCGATATGGACACGATCCCGGAAACCGTTTCGGCACAGCAGGTTCGGTATATCTCGTGGCACGGACCGCACCGCGGTGGGCCGACGCCGGACAGCGAGTGACGCTGACCCTGTGGGACGGGTCGACGCCCGTCCCCCATCCACACCCCCGGCCGGACCGCAGATACCGGCTCGACCTGCATCGTCACCTGTGGGACGTCCGCCGCACAGGAGAACTCCGAATGCGTTGCGGTGCCTCCTCATCACCGTCACCGCCGACCCCGCCCCCGCCGAGTGACCCGCCCGACGGATGCGCCGTCGATCGATGGGCAGCCGAAGCCGCCTTGGTCCTCCGCGCCGACGGCCGTCGGTCAGGGTGCGTGCGGATACGGCTCGGATCCGGTCGAGAACTGTTCCTGCACACCGACATCGACGATCTCGACGCCACCCGGTGGGTCGTCGACCCCCCTGCGGGAGGGATCACGGCTCTGCCGGTTCTTCCCGACGCCGCGACCAGGACGCTTCCGGATCTCGAACTGATCCGACACGGCGCGATCACACCCGATCGGTTGCACCCGCTGGTGGCGGCCGCGCTCACGCCCGAGTGCACCTCGGCACCTCGTGATCGAGAAGAGCTGAACGGAAACGGCTTTCATGCGGTGCGATGTCGGGGCGAGCTACATCGCATCGGGATCGCCGACGGACTTCTCTCGGCCCTCGATCACGACCGCGACGAGATCCGCCGCGAGGAGATGCTGGCCTCACTCACGGGCACACCCCTGCCCTGCCTGCAGGCCATCGACCGCGCCCACCGGCGGCCCGATTGCCTCGCCGGAGTACGAGAACGACTCGACTTCGGCGACATCGACGGCGCACTGGCGATCGTGGAACGACTACTCGGCCCGGAGGCGACCCTGCGGAACGGGCCGCTGCGTGATGCGGTCGAACGCACCCGCGCGCAACAGGAGATCTACGACGCGTATCGCGCCGGGGCGACAGATCCTGTTCCGCAGCCGGTTCCGGGCGGGCCCCGCCGTCGTCACCACCGCGGTCGGCGTCGGCGCGCCCGTCCGCGCCACGCAACTCAACTCTGACGCCGACAACACCCCCACTTCTCCCACCCCTAGGTGAATCATGTCCACACACACCATGCCCACTGTCACCACAGCCACTGACATCACGGCCACCGAGGCCCATTCGACATACCTCGGCAGGGCCGAACTCGACAGGGCCGCCTCGCTCCTCGCGATGCTCGAGGAGACGACCACCGAACAGCGGACCCATGACCAGCTCGAAGCGCTCACGCTCGCGGTGGCCGCCGACCTCCCGGTCCTGCTGTGGGGTGAACCGGGGATCGGCAAGACCGCGGCACTGACACAACTCGCCGAGTCCCTGGACCTGCCACTCACGACGGTGATCGCGAGCGTTCACGAGCCCTCGGACTTCTCCGGGCTACCCATCATCGGGGATGACCCGGCCACCCGGGGCGTTCCCATGGCACCACCGGACTGGGCCGTTCGTCTCGCCGACGCCGGCCGCGGGTTGCTCTTCCTCGACGAGCTCTCCACGGCACCTCCGGCAGTACAGGCGGCGCTCCTGCGACTGGTGCTCGAGAGACGAGTGGGCGCTCTGCAGTTGCCTCCCGATGTGCGGATCGTCGCCGCCGCCAACCCGCCGTCGTCGGCGGCGGACGGCTGGGAGCTGAGTGCACCGCTCGCCAACCGTTTCGTCCATCTGCACTGGACCCACGATCACGACGTCGTGGTCCGCGGCCTCGGCGGCACCTGGCCCACGACGGACCTGCCGACCCTGGACGCGGAGAAATTCCCCAGTGCAGTCGATTTCGCGCGCCGAGCCGTGTGCACGTTGCTGGCGGCGCGTCCCGCGCTGGTCCATCAGCTCCCCGGGAGCCAAACCCGTCGGGGCGGCGCCTGGCCCTCGCCGCGAAGTTGGGCCGCGACGGTGCGACTGATCGCGTTCGCCACCGCCGCGTCGGCGTCATCCGACGTCCTGTCGCTGTTGGTCCGCGGCACGGTGGGCGACGGGCCCGGCTTCGAATTGCTGGCGAGTATGGATCACATGGATCTGCCGGATCCAGAAACGCTGCTCGCCGATCCGTCAGCGGCGCAACTCCCCGAGCGAGGTGACCTGCGTCAGGCGACACTCGACGCCGTCGTCGCCGCGGTCCGGCGTCGCCCCGATCGGACCCGGTGGGACGCCGCATGGGAGGTGCTGGCCGTCGCGGTCCAGACCGGCGCACCTGATCTCGTGGTGGTTCCGGCGGCCACCCTGGCGACGCTACGACGGGACGACTGGCAGATCCCCGACACCATCGACCGACTGGCGGGGGTGGTGTCGGTGTCCCGCGCGGCCGATGAGGCCGCCGACCGGGTCGCCGCGCGCCCAGGACAGGACCGGATGCGATGACGGTGACCGAAGCATTGGTGGCGGCGCCATCGGTGTCGGTCTCAG
Source organism: Gordonia sp. ABKF26 (assembly GCF_041103195.1). Classification (NCBI taxonomy): domain Bacteria; kingdom Bacillati; phylum Actinomycetota; class Actinomycetes; order Mycobacteriales; family Gordoniaceae; genus Gordonia; species Gordonia sp. ABKF26. The sequence goes on along the minus strand of NZ_JBGCVZ010000003.1, from coordinate 2,205,550 downwards.
ACAAGATCTACGCGGCGCGCCTGCACGCGGTGCGCGCACGGCCGTACATGGCAACCGCGCTCTACGCCCTGCACCTCATCGAGTCGCCGCTCGTCCCGACCATGAGCGTCGACCGCTATTGGCGCTGCTACCTGTCGCCGGCGTTCGTCGCGAGCCGACCCGAGGAGGAGATCGCCGCTCTCCTGGTGCACGAGGTGTCACATCTCCTCCGGGATCACGCCGCCCGGTCCGACCGGTACGCCGAGGATCACGGCTTCGACAGCCCGGCGGAACGGTTGCGGATGAACATCGCCGCCGACTTCGAGATCAACGACGACGTGTACGGGTCCGGGCTTGTCACGCCCGACGACGCAGTGCACCCGTCCGCACTCGACCTGGACACCGGATTGCTGATGGAGGACTACCTCCGCTGGTTCAGTCTGGGTCCGCGGACCGAGGCGATGGCCTGGCTCGAATGCGGTAGCGGAGGCGACGGCCGACATCGCGAGTGGGAACGGGGGCCGGAGGGCGCCGATGGTCTGAGCGGCCAGGAACGCGACGCCGTCCGGTTCAAGGTCGCGACGGCGATCTCCGACCGCGCAGGCGATGTCCCGGCCGGCTGGCGGCGGTGGGCGCACGATGCCGTGCACCCGCCGCAGCCATGGCAGGCCCTGTTGGGCGCCGCGATCCGGGCCGCGGTGTCGACCTCCGGCGTCGGCGACGACTACACCTTCGGGCGGCCGGCGAGGCGGTCGGTCGCGCTGCCCGGTGTGATCGTGCCCAGTCTTCGACGGACCCCGCCGAAGGTGAGTGTCGTGATCGACACCTCGGGATCGGTCAGCGACGCCGAACTCGGCAGCGCGCTGCTCGAGGTCGCCGCGATCGCACGTGCCCTCAGCGGCCGACGCGATCTGCTCACCGTGGTGTCGTGCGACGCCGCGGCGCATGTCGCACAACCCATCTGCCGTGCGGAGAGCATCCCGCTACACGGCGGCGGCGGGACCGACCTGCGTTCCGGGTTCGACGCCGCCCTGCGTACCCGACCCGACGTTGTCGTCGCACTGACCGACGGACACACTCCATGGCCGAGTCACCGGCCCGCCTGCCGCACCATCGTCGGGCTCTTCGCTCGCGAGTATCGCGCGTACGCCCCGCTCAACGCCTCACCCGTGGCCGCATACGCCGGTGGCACCTATTCCGGCGGTGGGTCGGCGCCACCCGACTGGGCGCAGGTCGTGCGCATCGGCGAGCCGGGCCGGTGAGCGCCTCGGAGGGTCCTCACGACCCACACCACGACCCGCCGCGCCTCGATTTCCGTCCACCTCAGCAGGGTCGAAGGGCATATTGCCCTCGGAGGACGCTCACGAGGACGAGAAATTCCCGAACCACCGACCGATCCGCCGCGTCCCGGTCGAATGGTCATCCGCGTCGAGCACCGCCCGACGAAACGCGGGGCCGAACGATCCGGTAGATCTGGGGTGCGGCCAGTCGCAGGGAAGGTGACGCAACCGATGACTCTGTCAGACGTGAACCCCGAGCGGACCCTGTGGCGGGCCTACGAGCCGATCCACGCGATCTGCTACTTCGATCCGCTGTTCGCGACTGTCATGGCCGAGAGCGGGCTGACCGGCTGGTGGAACGGCTACTTCGCCGGGCGCGCCGCCCCGCTCGGCGCGACGCCGCCGGAAGTGGTCTCGGCGCTGTTCTACGGGTTCGCCCCGGCGATGGTCGCCCGAGCGATCCCCAAGGTGTGGACTCGCATCACTCCGCGGGATGCCCTCGACGCTCGTTTCGACGCCGCCGAGCGAGTCCTCGGTGAGCACGCGTCGGCCGGATCGACCGATGACCTGCGCCGGGCCACCGACAATCTGGAACGTGCTGTCGACGCCCTCTCCCACGACGGGCGGGCTCTGGCCGCCGCGTGGAGTTCCGTTGCCCGACCGGCGTCGATGCTGGGGCGATTGTGGTTGGCCACCACCGTTCTCCGTGAACACCGCGGCGACGGTCATGTCGCGGCCGCTACCGCCGCCGGCCTGACCGGACTGCAGGCGTCGATGACCCACATCGCCGGCGGGCACGTCGACCGGACGCTCATCCAGGACAATCGCGGCTGGACCGACCACCAGTGGGACAGCGCACGCCGCTCCCTCGAGGACATCGGAATCCTCTCTGGCGACGGAACTCTGACCGACCGCGGCGCCGCCCTTCGTGAACAGGTCGAGGCGACCACCGACCACCTCGCCAATTCGAGCGTCCGTTTCCTGCCCGACTCCGACTGGACCGTCCGGGTCCTCCGGTCGCTGTCACGTGCGCTCGTCGATCGTGGCGTGATCCCCTTCCCCAATCCCATCGGGGTGCCGCGCCCCTGAGCGGGGCATTCCGGCCGGTTCCGCCGGTGGTCCGACTACTCTGGCCGCCATGATCACCGCGGTACACACACTGATCTACTGCGACGACCCGGAGGCCGCCCGCGCCTTTTTTCGCGACGTCCTCGCCTTCCCGCACGTCGACACCGGTGGCGGATGGCTGATCTTCCAGACCGGCCCCAGCGAGTTGGGCGCGCACCCCGACAAGTGGGAGCACGAAGGGACCGCCGGCCGCACCGATCAGAAGTTCGATGTCTCGTTCATGTGCGACGACCTCGAGTCGACGATGCACGAACTCTCCGCGCGGGGCGCCGAATTCGTCGGCGCTCCGACCGACGAGGGATGGGGCGTGACCGTCGGGATCAAGGTTCCCGGCGCCGGGCAGATCACCTTGTACGAGCCGAAATACCCGCCGCCCGCGCTCCGGTGACCGGTCGGGCCGATGGTCGCGCGTCGCTCATTCGGTCGCATGAAAGCCGATCTCCCCGAGCGTCGCGCGCGGTAATCTCCCGAGGTCACCGACCGTGAGGAGCCGACCGTGGGCAGTCCCTACGACCCCAATCAGCCGACCGCCATGGGTCCGCAGGGGCCGCAGCAACCCGGATGGCCGCCGGCCGGCGGTCACCAACCCGGTGGACCGCACGCGACTCCGGGTCAGCCGCCGCAGGGCGGGCAGCCCTACGGTCAACAGCCATACGGCCAACAACCTTTCGGACAGCAGCCGTACGGCCAACCTTTCGGTCAACAACCGTTCGGTCAACAGCCATACGGCCAGCAACCCGTCGGTCAGCAGCCGCCGCCCCCGTCTTCCGGCGGCGGCAAGAAATGGTGGTTCATCGGCGGCGGCGGAGTCGTCCTCATCGTGATCGTCGTCGTGGCGGTGGTACTGGCCCTCACCCTGAGCGGGGGCGAGGACGAGCCATCGCCACCGACCGCCTCGGCGCTCGATCTCGTCCTGCCCGAGGACCAGTTCCCGGACATCACTGGCGATTTCACCACCGAGACGGGTAGCACCGACGACGACGGCAGCACCGTGGACAACGAGAAGTGCGCAACGCTGGTCGACTCGCAGCAGACCACCGGCGAACGAGCCGAACGTGAGCTCACCGAGACCTCGTCGTCGAGCGAGATCCTCTTCGGACTCGACAACTACAGTGCCGACGTGACCAAACCGGCCGACAACGGTTATGACGACTTCGACGAGATCGTTTCCGCCTGTTCGTCGTTCAACCTGACACTCGACGACGGTGATGTCCCGGTTGCGCTCACGCTCGACGAGGTCGAGCTGCCGATAGACAGTGACTACAAGGCGGTACGGATGACCGGCGCGTACGAGGTCGGTGAATTCCAGCTCAACCTGGCGGGAATCATCGTGATCGGCGAGGAGCGGGGCGTGTCGTTCTCGGTCACGCACAACACCGTCGACGACACCCCGCCCGCCGCGGACCCCGAGGTCAACAACAACCTGGCCGAGATGTTCACGGCGCAGCGACAGATCATCACCGACGCTGCCTAGAGTTACCTCCGCTCGCCGAGGAGCATCTGCGCCAACGCAACCGGGTCGTCGAAGATGCTCATGTGCCAGGCGTCGGCACGGACGATGAAGTCCGATCCCGGTATCCGACGATGCATGGCTTCCATGGAGGCGACGTCGGACACCGTGTCGTGTTCGGCCGCGAGCACGGTCACCGGGCATGAGATCGACGCCGTGCGTTGCGAACAGTCGAAGTGGGCGATCGCGCGGAGCGCCGACGCCCAGGACGCGTGGTCCGCTGCGGCCACGGCCTCGCGAGCGTAGCGGACGACCGGTCCGTCGTTGCGCAATTCGTCTGCGCTGAACCAGCGTCCGAGTGTGCCGTCGACGTCGACGGACCCCACTTCGACGGCGGCGGCCACCGCGTCGAATGCCGGGAAAGGCGTGTCCCGCGTGCACAACAGGGTGAGGCGCGAGACGAGATCGGGCCGCGCGATCGCGAGTTCGAGTGCGACCTGCCCACCGAAGGAATGGCCCACCACATGCCAGGGCGCCTCAACCGCAGCCGACTGCGCGACTTCGGCGGCAAGCCGTTGCTGCAGACCGAAACCTCTGTAGCCAGGCGGAGGCACCATCTCGGGGGTGATCACGTGCCCGTTCCCGGACAGTTGAGCCCGCACGCCGTCCCAGACTGCGGGTGACATCGGGGTTCCGGGAAGGAGCAGCCACACCGGGGGCGCTGTCGTCGTCATCTCTTCTCCTGCGGGATCGGCTCGCGACACGGTCACTGTACGTCCGGTCGACTCGTCCCACCGTGACCAGCGATCCGCCGGCCACCGGATCTCCTCGATTCCCTGCGGAGATGTGTCAGCAAACGCTAACGTTAGTCGTGAACGACGAATCTGGCACAAGGAGTCACCATGGGAGCACCGGTCGTGTTCTTCGAGAACACCTCTCACGACCCCCGCATCGACGACCTGCAGACCTCCCTCGACCGGGCCGTGACACTCGGCAGCAAAGCGATCGGACTCCCGACATGACCGACAAGGCGCCGGGCGTCGACGAGGCCCTGCGCGCGATGGCCGAGCCCCGGCGCCGCGCCATCCTCGAACTCGTCTCCGGCGCAGAGCTTTCGGCGGGCGAGATCGCCGCACGCTTCGATGTCAGCCGTACCGCGATCTCCCAGCACCTCACGGTGCTGAAGGACGCCGGATTGCTCGCCGAACGGCGCGAGGGAACGCGGCGCATCTACCGCACCCGACCCGAGGGCATCGACCGACTGCGCGACCTGCTCGACGACATGTGGGCGTCATCCCTCGACGTCGCGCGGCAGCTGGTAGAGGCCGAACGCGGGCTGACCGACGACGAGGTGAACCGTGCCGGGTGAGCGCGCGACCGGCGAGTCCCCCGGCGAGGGTTCCGTTCTCCCGCTGCGCCGCCCACCGATCCGCCGATCCACCACTGTCCGCAGCGATCTCGACCATGTCTTCACCACGTTCGTCCGGACGATCGGGGTCTGGTGGCCGCTACAACCGATGTCGATCGGTGGGGACCGGGCCCGCACCGTGACTATCGACGAGTACACCGGCGGGCGGGTGTACGAGACCTGGGACGACGGCACCACCGCCGAATGGGGCCGCCTCGCGGTGTGGGAGCCCCCGAATCGATTCGTCATGTCGTGGCTGAACACCCCGGCGCCGACCGAGGTCGAGCTGGCGTTCACCGCTCTCGGTCCGACACTGACGCGAGTGTCCGTGGAGCACCGCGGCTGGGAGCATCTCACCGAGGACCAGTTGCGCGAAGACTGCGCCACCCCCGGCGGTTACAGCTCCGGCGCGTACTCCGGCGGCTGGGCCGCAGCCCTGGCGGCGTCGGTCGCCGCCATCGAATCCACACTCCCCTGATCACAGGAGGCTCATCGCATGTCCCACTTCGTGTACAAACTCGTCCCACCCAGGCCCACCTTCGGTCCCGGGGACATGTCCGACGACGAGGCCGCCATCATGGGCCGACACAGCGCGTACTGGTCGGGTCTCCTCGCCGACGGCACCGCAGTCATCTTCGGACCGGTGGTCGACCCGGCCGGGAACTGGGGCCTGGGCGTCGTGCGCGCAGATTCCGAGGACGCGGTCCGGGCGATCAGTGCCGCCGACCCGGCCGTCACCTCCGGCCTCGCCCGCGTCGAGATACTCCCCATGCCCGTGGGCATCGGGCGCGATTGACCGTCGCGACCTCGCCGCAGCACTGTCCCCGCCGTCGCGTCGGAATGTTGCCGCGGATCGCGCCGACGTGATGTGACCGACTTCCCGCGGCGCCCGCGTCGAGTCACTACACTGGCCAAATGGGCGATCCGGCAACCGATCTGACGCGAGGTCAGTTGACGCGGGCAGTACGGCTGCTCCAAGGCCATGTGCACTTCGACGCCGCGCTGCTCATCCACCAGCCGGAGGGCGCTCGGTCTCGTATCGTGTCCCGGGTCGGGTACTCCTCGGGTTCGGCCTGGGCCTTGCAACACCTGTTCCCTCGTGATTATGAGGTCGGTTTCACGAACCGACTCAACCCCTCAGACGGCCTGCCTCTCTCGATCAGCGACGTCGGTGGACGGGTCCGCGACGAGTTCACCCGCACCGTGCTGTTCGAGCAGTACCTGCGGGCCGAGGGCTTCGCAGACGGGATGACGGTCGAGTTGTTCGACGGTGGCGATTACGTGGGTCTCGCGCACTTCTCTGCTCGACGCCCCGACGCATTCGCAGCGCCACAACGCGCGTTGGCCCGCGACCTGTCGGGTTTGCTGGCGCTGGTCCTGCGACCGGACCAGGCGTCGGAGAACATTCGGCGACCATCGTCGGACGACGCGGGCTCGGCCGTGCCGGCCCCGTCCACCGTCTACCTGCGCCGGGGCGCTCGGACCCTGTCTGCTGGTCCGGTGGACGTCCCGTTCGTCACCGAAGCCGCTTTCGTCCATGTGGTGGACGACTTCGTCGCCTGCGGCGTCGGCGAACTCCGACACCTGTGGTGGCATCGGGGAACCTGGTACCGGGTGATGCTCTCGCGCCTCGGCGACTTCGGCGACCTCAGGGTGACGGCCTGGCCGGTGACCTCCGAACAGGTGTGGCACCTGAGTCGACAGGAGGTGCGCGTACTCAGCGGGCTGGTGGTCGGACGCACCGACGTTGCGATCGCCACGGGACTGAATCTGAGTCCGCGGACGGTGCACACGCACATGGTGAACATCCGACGCAAGCTCGGGGTGGACCGACGGACCGAGGCGGCGGCCAGGGCGACGGCGACCGCAACCGTCGTCCCCGGCCCCGCGACAGCGCCCGTCGCCGAGCTGGCACGGATCTACCGCGACTCGTTCCCTACGTGATATCCGCCAGCAGCTCCGCGGCCGCGTCGACCGCCTCGCGCTCATGGGCGAGCAGGTCATCGCCGCCCATGGGACCCAGGATCGGTGCGAACGCGTCGGCGGTACCGGTGGAGACGCCGGCGAGCTCCTCGACCACCGCAAGCCCGCAGAACGGAACGTAGTACGGGCTGTAGCCACCCTCCTGGAGACAGATGAGTCTCCCGCCGGCCACCTCATCGGCCACGTCGATGATCTTCCTGGCCAGCGATCGGAATCCGTCTGCGCGCAACATCATCCGCGCCAGGGGGTCCATCATCGAAGCGTCGAAACCGCTCGCCACGATGATCAGTTCGGGACGGTAGGCGCGCAGCGCGGGCAGGACCACCGCGTCGAAGGCGTATTCGTATGCGCCACTGCCACCGCCGGGAGGCAGCGGGACGTTGAGGGTGAAGCCGAACCCGTCACCGGAACCCCGCTCGTCGCGGAACCCAGAGTCGGACGGGAAGCAGCGATCCTGGTGCACCGAGATGTTCAACACGTTCGACGACTCGCGGAAGATGTCCTGGGCGCCGTTGCCGTGGTGGACATCCCAGTCGACGATCGCCACGCGTGTCATCCCGAGCACGTCGAGCGCGTGCGCTGCGGCGATCGCGCCGTTGTTGAAGATGCAGAACCCACGGCCGGTGGCGCGCTCGGCGTGGTGCCCCGGCGGGTTGATGAGTGCGTAGGCGTTGCTCACGGTGCCGTCGGCCACCGCGCGAACGGCCTCGATCGCGCCTCCGGCCGCGAGCAGCGCGATGTGGTGCCCACCGTTGCCGAACGGCGACACCCCGTCACCGGCGTCGCCGCCCTTCGGGAGGGCACTCTCGGTGACGATACGGTCGTAGTGGGCGGCGTCGTGGACTCGGAGGACGTCCTCGCGGGTCGCGGGCGCCGGCTCGAGCTGTCGCAGCGAGTTGATCAGACCGGAGGCGCTGATCAACTCGTGGAGCCGCCTCTTGGTGTCGGGGTGTGCGACGTGATGCGCGATGGGCTGGGTCAGGGCGTCGACGCTGGGCGGGAAGATGCCGCCGCTGCCTGTGTCCGCCCAGCCATAAAGCGTGTTCCAGATGTATCCGGTGGTCGTTGCCACGATCGTTCCTTCCGTCCGAACCCGTGTGTCGGTGGACACAGCATCATCGGAGCGGTGACGACTGTCATCGGTACAAATACTGAGGTGGACGAGCCGGGGATCGGCGGTGGGGACGGTCGACAGCCAGCCTGGAGTCGTGGCAACCGATGAGAAAAGCCCGTCCCGACATCAGTCGGAACGGGCTTCGTTCGGTGGAGCTAAGGGGACTCGAACCCCTGACCCCCACACTGCCAGTGTGGTGCGCTACCAGCTGCGCCATAGCCCCGTATTTTGTTGTTCCGCCCTGTTCAAGGGCACTGGCGAAGTTACACCATCTCGGCGATACCAGCCAAATCGCCAGGACGCCGACCCGATTGGTGTCGGGTCGGCGTCCCGCGACTCAGGAGTTGCCCCTCTAGGAGTTGCCACCACCCAGGATGCTGTCGAGCCAGGCGTTGCCCTCGAGGACGCCGTCGACGGGCTCGCCGTCGTGCAGCACGGTCGGGGTGCCGACCTGGCCGCCCGTCGCCTTCGACAGTTCGTCGGTCGACTTCTGCGCGGTCTCCTTTGCCTGGGCGACCTTCGCGTTGTCGGTGATGCAGGTCGCGGTCGCCGGGGTCGCACCCTGTTCGGTCGCCATGCGTGCGAGTTCCGGGCTCGTGATGTTGCCGGTGCCGTCCTCGGGCGGCTGCGCGGCGAACAGCGCACTGTGGAACCGCAGGAACAGGTCGGTGTTCTGCTCGTCGGCCACGCAGGCCAGCGCGCCGGCCGCACGGGAGCTGTAGTCACCGGTCGCCGATCGCGAGTCCAGGAAGTGCAGCGTGTGGTAGCGCACGCGGAGCTTGCCCTCGGTGACGGCCTTGGTGATGGCCGGCCCGGACTGCTGCTCGAAGACCTTGCACACCGGACACATGGGGTCCTCGAAGACGTCGATCAGCGGCGCGGTCTCCGGACCCACGATCATCGTCGAACTCGACGCCAGCGCGGCCTGATCGGTCTCGCCCTTACCGCGTCCGCTCCACCAGATACCGCCGATGACGAGGCCCGCGATCACGAGGATGGCCACGCCGCCGAGCACGTACGTCATCGTGTTCGACGGCGCGCTCGGCTGATACTTCGAGTTGGAGGTGCGGGGCACCGATGCTCCCGGCTTGCGCTTCTTGCTCACATTCCGACAATAACGGCGTCGCGCTGAAAATTGTCTGAGGGATGAGCGCGGGCGGTGACCGCCCGAGACCGGACCGAGCCGGTCAGCTCCCCAACGCCGCGTCGACGACCTGCTGCGCCTCTTGTTGCACCTGCGCGAGATGCTCTGCGCCCTTGAACGACTCGGCATAGATCTTGTAGACGTCCTCGGTGCCCGACGGGCGCGCGGCGAACCAGGCGTTCTCCGTCGTCACCTTGAGACCGCCGATCGGCGCGCCGTTGCCGGGCGCCGACGTCATGATCGCCGAGATGGGTTCGCCGGCCAGTTCGGTCGCGGTCACCTGCTCCGGCGACAGCTTCGACAGCACCGCCTTCTGCTCCCGGCTGGCCGGGGCGTCGATCCGTGCGTAGGCCGTCGTGCCGTACTCCTCGGCGAGTTCGGCATACCGCTGCGACGGCGTCTTGCCCGTCACCGCGAGGATCTCCGACGCGAGCAGCGCCATGATGATGCCGTCCTTGTCCGTCGACCACGGGCTGCCGTCGAACGTCAGGAACGACGCGCCGGCGCTCTCCTCACCGCCGAAGGCCACGCGACCGTTCAGCAGGCCGTCGACGAACCACTTGAAGCCCACCGGCACCTCGAGCAGCGGGCGGCCGATCCCGGCGACCACCCGGTCGATCAGCGACGACGACACGAGCGTCTTCCCGACGGCCGCCGACTCCGACCACTGCGGACGGTGGGTGAACAGGTAGTCGATGGCGACCGCGAGATAGTGGTTCGGGTTCATCAGACCGGCGTCGGGCGTGACGATGCCGTGGCGGTCCGAGTCGGCGTCGTTGCCGGTCGCGATGTCATAGGAGTCGCGGGCGGAGATGAGCGAGGCCATCGCGTTGGCCGACGAACAGTCCATCCGGATCTTGCCGTCGGTGTCGAGGGTCATGAACGAGAACGTCGGGTCCACGGTCGGGTTCACGACCGTCAGATGGTCGAGGTTGTATCGCAGCCCCAGCAGGGCCCAATAGCCGACCGATGCGCCGCCCAGCGGGTCCGCGCCGATGCGGATCCCCGCGTCGTGGATGGCCTTCATGTCCACCACGTCGCCGAGACCGTCGATGTAGTTGAGCAGGAACGAGTAGTCCTGGACGTAGTCACCGCTGCGGGCGCGGTCGAACGGGATCCGCGCGACGCCGTCGAGCTTCTGCTCGAGCAGCTCGTTCGCCCGCGCCGCCACCACGGAGGTGATCGAGGTGTCTGCCGGGCCCCCGGTCGGTGGGTTGTATTTGAACCCGCCGTCGCGGGGCGGGTTGTGCGACGGTGTCACGACGATGCCGTCGGACAGCACCCCGGGGTTGTCGCGATTGAACGTGAGGATGGCGCGACTGACCGCGGGCGTCGGCGTGAAGGAGTCGCTCTCGGCGGTGTAGACGGTCACCTCGTTCGCCGCGAGCACCTCGAGCGCCGTGCGCCAGGCAGGCACCGACAGTGCGTGGGTGTCGAAGCCGATGAACAGCGGGCCGGAGATCCCGGCCGAACGCCGGTAGTCGACGATCGCCTGCGTCGTCGCGAGGATGTGGGCTTCGTTGAAGGCGTTGTCGAAGCTCGACCCCCGGTGTCCCGACGTCCCGAACACCACCTGCTGCAACGGGTCTGACGGATCGGGTGTGTTGTCGTAATAGGCACGCACCAGGGCGTCCACATCGACGAGGTCTTCGGGCAGGGCCAAGGTACCAGCGCGAGGATGTGCCATGACCGCGATTCTGCCACTCCACACGCCGTTCGCCCGGTTGACGAACCGATCCGTCCGGTCGCGGAAACCGAATCGCTACGGTGAGACGATCGTCGTCACCGCATCGGAGGGGCCCGCACACATGCTGATCTCGGGATTGCCGGGGCTGTTGTCACCCGGACGCCGTTCCCCCGGCCTGCTCGTGCTCGTGCTCCCGGGCGGCACGGACAACAGCCGCACACCGTTCAGTCCCTGGCAGCCCTCCGCGCTGCGCATGTACCCGTTCACCTGGTCGCTGCGCCTTCGCTTCGGCCGGTCCGTGCGCGTTCACCAGGTCGGTTATCGCGTCTACGGCTGGAACGGCGACGAGAACTCTCCCATGCTGCCCGCGCGCGCCGCACTCGACGAGATGTGTCGACGACACCCCGGTGTCCCCGTCGTCGCGATCGGCCATTCCATGGGCGGGCGCGTGGCCGCCCACCTCGCCGCCGACCGCCGGGTCATCGGTGTCCTCGGACTCGCGCCCTGGTGGCAGTTCGCCGACTGGCGGCACATCCAGCCCGGCGCGCGGGTCGTCGCGGTACACGGCGACGCCGACACCCGGACCCTTGCGAAGCGGACCCGCAAGGGCATCGACGAGCTGTCGACACAGGGGGTCGACGCCGAGTTCATCCCGGTCCCCGACGGCGGTCACGCCATGCTCGACCACATCGGGTTGTGGCAGCGCAGCGCTCTCGACTTCGTCGGTGAACGGTTGTCCGCGCTACGACCCGCCTGACGCGTCAGCCCTTCCGACGCGCCCCGGCCAGTTCGTCGACGAATTCGGGGTAGAACTCGACGTACTTCTCCCCCGCCAACATGTACAGCGGGTCGTCACCGGTCTCGGCGTACCCCTGCTTGCGCAGCTCGGTGCGCATGTTCTTGAACGTCGACGTGTGCTCGAGTTGCGGGACGATCCGCACGAACAGCGGCAATGCGTAGGCCGGCAGTCCGGTGCGAACGTGCCGCGCCAGCCCGTCCGCGTCGAACGACTCCCCGTCCTGCAAGCTGATGGCGGCCATGCCGGCCTTGCCGTCGACCCCCGGGATCGGCACACCGAACACGACTGCCTCCTCGACGGCCGGGTGGGCGTCGAGCACGGCCTCGACCTCGGTGGTGGCCACGTTCTCACCCTTCCACCGGAAGGTGTCGCCGATGCGGTCGACGAAACCGATGTGCGAGAAACCCTGATCGCGCACGACGTCTCCGCTGTTGAACCACTTGTCGCCCTTACGCTTCGCGTCGCGGACGATTTTCCGCTCGGTCGCCTTCGGATCGGTGTAACCGTCGAAGGGAACTCGCGAGTTGATCTGCGCCAGAAGCAAACCGGTTCCGCCACGGCCGACCGGCTTCACCCGGCCGTCGGGACCGCGCAGCGGCTCTCCGGTCTCCTCGTCGTATTCGACGATCGTGTACGGCAACGGCGAGAACCCGGCCGTCTTGGACAAGCCGAAGACATTGATGAATCCGATGTTCGCCTCGCTCGCCGCGTACAACTCGACGATGCGGTCGATGCCGAAGCGTTCGGTGAACGCATCCCAGATGTCCGGGCGCAGACCGTTGCCGACGGCGAGGCGCAGGCGGTGCGCACGATCGGTCGGCTTCGGCGGCTGCGCAAGCAGATAGCGGCACAGCTCACCGATGTAGGCGAACGCGGTGGCGTCGTTCTCGATGACCTCGTCGATGAACTTCGACGCCGAGAACTGCTTGCCGATGGCCAGGCACGCGCCCGACGCGAGGACCGACGACACCGAGATCGTGAGTGCGTTGTTGTGATAGAAGGGCAGCGCCGTGTACATGACGTCGTCGCCGCGCAGCCGGATTCCCAGACCACCGATGCCGTTCATGGCCACCAGCCAGCGATAGTGACTCATCTTGCTGGCCTTGGGATACCCGGTGGTGCCGGACGTGAAGATGTAGATGGCGGTCGATCCGACCTCGATCGACTCGGTGACCGCCAGGTCGAGGGGCGAGCAACGCGCGGTCAGGGTGGCGAGCTCGTCGAAGGTGAACTCCTTCGCCGGGCGGCACCCGGCGGGCACCGACTCGAGCGCCTCCAACAGATCGCGCTCGTAGAGAACGACTTTCGGCTCGATCAGACCGAGGCTGTGTTCGAGAACAGTGCCCCGCTGGTTGTAGTTCAGCATGCCGCAGATCGCACCCGTCTTGACGATGGCGAGCATGGTGATGACCACATCGGGGTGGTTGCGCGACAGCACGGCGACGACGTCCCCGCGACCGACGCCCTCCCGAATCAGGAAGTCGGCGAGCCGGTTCGCCCGCGCGTTGGCATCGCGATAGGTGATCGAGGTGCCCTCTAACCGGAGAAAATCCCGGTCGGGGTACTTGTCGACGCTCTGCTGGAAGCGCTTGCCGATCGACATCTTGGTCGTCGGCGGCTTGGGCAGCATCTGCGGCAAGGTGCGCAGGATCGTGCCGGCATCACCACGCAGCGACGCGACTCCCGACATCATGTCGGCCAACCGGATGTCCGGCAGGAGTCCCGTTCCCGATGCGTGATCAACCATGTTTTCCAGCCTCCCCTGTGTGTTGGACGACACACACCCTAGCCGGGATTCGTCGTCAATGACACGGCGGGGCGTAATTGTTCCAATCGATCCATGTGCGGTCGGGCCCGGTCACCGCCGCGCAACTCCCAACGCGATCCTCGCTGCGTCGATGTCGGAGCTTGGCGAGCGCCGGGTGACCGGCCACACTGTCCTGATGACCGACACCTCGCGACCGATGAGCGAACGCCCCGCCGGCCCCCTCGACGGCGTCATCGTGCTCGAGTTGGGCACGCTCATCGCGGGCCCCCACGCCGCACGACTGCTGGGCGACATGGGCGCCGAGGTCATCAAGATCGAGGCGCCGGGCAAGCCCGACCCGATCCGCACCTGGGGCCAGGCCGAGGTCGACGGCCACCGCTTCTACTGGACGGTTCACGGGCGCAACAAGAAAGCGGTCACCCTCGACCTGCGGTCCGATCGCGGCCGCGAACTGTTCCTCGATCTCGCCGAGCGCGCCGACGTCGTCGTCGAGAACTTCCGCCCCGGAACGCTGGAGCGGCTCGGCATCGGCCCGGACGTGCTGTCCGCACGCAACCCGGGCATCGTCGTGGTGCGTGTCTCGGGTTATGGCCAGACCGGCCCGGATTCGACCCGCGCCGGTTACGCCTCGGTCGCCGAGGCCGCGAGCGGGCTGCGTCATCTGAACGGGTACCCAGGCCAGCTCCCGCCGCGGATCGCCCTCTCGCTGGGCGACACACTGGCGGGGATGTTCGCGGCGCAGGGCGCACTCGCCGCGCTGGTCCGGCGTTCGGTGACCGGCAGGGGGCAGGTCGTGGACACCTCGCTCATCGAATCCTGTGTGGCGGTACAGGAATCGGCCATCGCGGACTACGACGCCGGGGGCGTCGTGCGCGGGCCGTCGGGCACCCGCCTCGACGGCATCGCGCCGTCGAACCTCTACCCCACCAGCGAGGGCACCCACGTCATCATCGCCGCCAACCAGGACTCGGTCTTCGCGAGGCTGTGCGCAGCGATGGGACAGCCCGAACTCGCGACCGACGATCGGTTCGCCGATCACGCCGCTCGTGGCCGCAACCAGGACGAACTCGACGCCCTCATCGGCGACTGGTCACGACAGCACTCCCCGGAGAAGTTGACCGAGATCCTAGGCGCGGCAGGCGTTGTCGTGGGTCCGGTGAACACCGTCGCCGAGGTGGTCGCCGACCCGCACCTGAAGGAGCGCGGGATGATCGCCGAACACTACGACGAACGTGCCCAGCGCACCGTGCTCGGACCGGGCGTCGTGCCGCAGTTCAGCGACACCCCCGGCGGCATCCGCAACGCCGGTCCCCCGGCCCCCGGTTGCGACAACGAGGCCGTCTACGGCGGGTTGCTGGGGTTGTCCGAAGACGAGGTCGCGGCGTTGCGGGAGGCCGGGGTCATCTGACACTCGGCTACGGTCGAGGCATGTCACTGGTCGCGACCGGGCTCTCGCGCACCTTCGGACGGCACACCGCCGTCGTCGATGCGAGCCTCGAACTCAGATCCGGCAGGATCACCGGCCTCGTCGGCCCCAACGGGGCCGGCAAGACGACTCTGCTCCTGCTCCTCGCCGGCCTGCTCGCCCCCGACACCGGCTCGATCACGGTCGACGACGCCCCGGTGCAGCCGACCGACATGCGTCGGCTGACCGGGTGGATGCCGGACATCTTCGGCACCTGGGAGAGTCTCACGGCGCGCGAGATCCTGACGACGTTCGGCAAGCTCTACGGAATGCCCACCACCCAGGCCCGGCAACGCGCCGCTGAACTCCTCGAGCTGGTCCACCTGACCGATCTCGCGACGCGGCCGGCACACGAGTTGTCGCGCGGCCAGAAACAGCGACTCGGCTTCGCCCGCGCCCTGGTGCATCGGCCCCGGATCCTCCTGCTCGACGAGCCGGCCTCCGGCATGGACCCGCGGTCGCGGATGGACTTGCGCAGTCAGTTACGCCGCCTCGCCGACGATGGATGCTCGATCCTCGTGTCGTCGCACATTCTCTCCGAGCTCGAGGAGATGGTCGACGACGTCGTGCTGATGACCGAGGGCCGGACCCACGCCCCGCAGGGCGCGGCCGGCGGGGTATGGCGCATCAGACTCGTCGGGCAGCCTCCCGGGCAGGCGCGGGACGTCCGTTTCGACGACGAGTCCGACGCCGCGCGGCACCTTGCACAACTGGTGTCCTCCGGGGCCGCGGTCAGCGAATTCACTCCCGTGTCCACCGGCATCGAAGACGCCTACCTCGCACTCGACCCGGAGCGCCGATGATCACGCAACCCGACGCGCCATCGTCGCGCACGTCATTCACCGGCTGGTGGCGCATGGTCGGGGTCATCGTCGAACTCGAACTGCGCCAGCGGCTCCGGACGACGAGGTGGAAGGCCACGCTCATCGTCGCCTTCGTCGTGATCTCGCTGGCGGTCTTCGGATCGATGTACCTGGCCGTGGGAGTGTTCGGCGGCACCTACACCGGATGGGCGTCGAACCTGTACGGGCTCCTGGTCGGATTCCTGTTGCTGCTCGGGATCATCGTGGCCCCGACGCTGGCGGCGACGACGATCAACGGCGACCGCAAGGATGCAACCCTGGCCGTGGTCCAGGACACCGCGATCGGCAACTGGCAACTGGCGCTCGGCAAGCTCATCGGGAGCTGGGTGGCCGGGATGGCCTTGGTCGCCGTCGCCACCCCGTATCTGATCTGGGGCGTGATCGAAGCGCCGCAACCGATCTGGCGCGGCGTGCTCGGCGCGATCGTCCTGGCACTGATCTTCGCCTGCTACGCGGGAATCGGACTCGGATTCTCCGCGGTGACGGCGCGCCCGGCGGGATCCGCGGTGTTGACGCAAGCGGCCGTCTTCTTCCTCCTCCTCGGCCTCCCGGTGGTCTTCGGCCTCCTGTATCCGACGGTCGCACAGACGCATTCGGTGGTCCGCACCGAGACGACGGTGACCGACCCATCGAGTCCGACGCCGACCTGGACGTGTCGGGAGGTCACCCGAGACGAGGAGTTCCACCATCACGAACGCATCTGGTGGCTCCTCGCCCCGAACCCGTTCTTCATCGTGGCCGACGCCGTGTCCTCGCCACCGGAGAACCCGATGAGATCCTCCGACAGCACGGCGGCTCAGGAGATCTCCCGGACGCTGTCGGCAGTGCGGGCGGGTCCGTACATCGGCCCACGGACGTGCGCCGACATCTCCTACGGTTACGTCGACCAGCACGCCCCCACCGGACACATCGCCCGCGAGGCCGCCCACGAGACGTCCGAGATGGGCCACTCGTGGGTTGTCGGCCTGGGGATCTATCTGGTGTTCGGTGGGCTGGGTTACGTCGTCGCCGCACGTCGTCTCCGGATTCCGGCCGGAAAACTCCCGCGCGGCGTCCGGATCGCATGAGTTCAGCTGACGACGACGCCGGGTTCCAGCCCGGATACGACGCGCTCGCCGACCTGTACGCCACGACGTTCCCGTCACCGTTCTCCAACACTCTGCAGCGTCACGTCATCGATGCCTTCGTCGACCATGTCCGCGGGAGCGGCGTCCCCGGAACCGTGCTGGACGTGGGCTGCGGGCCGGGTGGGGTGACGGCGGAAGTGGCGGCCGCGGGCCTCGATGTCATCGGCGCCGATCCGAGTACGGAGATGGTGCGGATCGCGAGAACATCGCATGCCGACCTTCGGTTTGTCCTCGACGATGCACGGCTGAGATCGCCAGAGCTCGACGAGATCGACATCGCCGCGGTGGTCGCGCGATTCAGCCTGATTCATGTGCCGCCCGGATCCGTCCCGGACATCCTCCGCGGCTGGGCCGCTCGGATGAGGCCCGGCGGCGTCGTGCTGATCGCGGGACAGACCACCGAGGCGGACGAGGTCATCGAGTTCGATCATCGCGTGGCGCCCGCCTGGCGGTGGCACCCGGATCGCATGTCCGCCGCACTGGCCGGAGCCGGGCTCGACGAGGAATGGCGAACGGTGCGCCGCGCCGACGACGACCACCGTTTTCCCGAGTTCCACCTGCTCGCACGGCGACGGTAGCTGCGAGCGCGCCCCGAACTAGAAAGTTCGGGCAGCCGAAACTATAGTGTCGGCATGCCCAAGCGCGCGCGTCGTCGGTTCGTCCCCGTCGGGGCCCTCCTTGCCGCCGTCTGCACGATCGTCGCGGGGTGCACGCTGTCGAGCCGGCTCCCCGACGAGAAGGTCGTGCTCACGACGTTCACCGTGCTCGCCGACATCGCCTCCGAAGTCGCCGGCGACCGCCTGGAGGTGGAGTCGATCACCAAGCCGGGCGCCGAGATCCACGGGTACGAGCCGACCCCCGGTGACATCCGGCGCGCCGCGACCGCCTCGCTCATCCTCGACAACGGTCTGAACCTCGAAGCCTGGTTCGCGCAGTTCGTCGACGGCCTCGACGTCCGGCACGTCGTCGTCAGCGAGGGTGTCGAGCCGATCGACATCGCTTCGGATGCATACGCGGGCAAGCCGAATCCGCATGCGTGGATGAGTCCGGTGAACGTGCAGATCTATGTCGACAACATGGTTCGGGCGTTCACGGAACTCGATCCCGACGGCGCCACCACCTTCGAATCCAATGCGGCCGCCTACAAGAAGCAGCTTCAGCAGGTGCAGACCGGCCTCACCTCCGCACTGGCCGGACTGCCTGCCAACGAACGGGCCCTCGTCACCTGCGAAGGCGCGTTCTCCTACCTCGCCCGCGACGCCGGGCTCACCGAACGCTATATCTGGCCGGTCAACGCCGAACAGCAGGCGACGCCGCAACAGGTCGCCGCGGCGATCGATTTCGTCCGGGAGAACCGGGTCCCCGGCGTGTTCTGCGAATCCACCGTCTCCGACGCCCCGATGAAGCAGGTCGTCAACGCGACCGACGCCCGATTCGGCGGCACCCTGTATGTCGATTCGCTTTCCGAAGCCGACGGCCCCGTACCCACCTACCTCGACCTCATCCGCCACGACGTCGCGACCATCGTGTCGGGCCTGACCGGGAGCAACACGTGAACGCCTCAGCGACTAGCGGTTCCGCCATCGAGGTGACGGACGTGACCGTGCGGTACGGCGACATCCTCGCCCTCGACCACGCGTCGGTGCGAGTACCCGCCGGCCAGGTGTGCGGCCTTGTGGGCATGAACGGATCGGGCAAGTCGACGCTGTTCAAGACGATCGTGGGGTCGGTGACCCCGACGACCGGCACGGTCCGGCTCGGCGGTCGGACGCCGGCCGCGGCGCGTCGAGCCGGCGCGCTCGGCTACGTGCCGCAGTCCGAGGACATCGACTGGACCTTCCCGGTCTCGGTCCGCGACGTCGTGATGACGGGTCGCTACGGCCATCTGGGATTCACGCGTCGCCCGAAACGGTCCGACCACGACGCCGTCGACGAAGCCCTCGCACGCGTCGAGCTCACCGACTTCGCCGACCGTCAGATCGGCCAGTTGTCGGGCGGGCAGCGCAAGCGGGCCTTCGTCGCCCGCGGCATCGCACAGGAAGCCGGGATTCTGTTGCTCGACGAGCCGTTCGCCGGCGTCGACAAACGCACCGAGGCCACCATCACCGCGCTGCTGCGCGAGCTCGCCGACGCCGGGACGACGATCCTGGTGTCCACCCACGACCTGCAGGTCCTACCCGAGCTGGCCGACGAGGCGATCCTGCTGATGCGCCGGGTGATCGCCCAGGGCGCGCCGACCAAGGTGATCACCACCGACAACCTCGTCCGCGCATTCGGCCTCGATCCACTCGCCCGACCGACTTCCGAACGCCGCGAGTTCGGGCGCCTCGACTCCGAACACCGCGAGGAGGTCTCGTGACCATCGTCGACATCCTTCTCGACCCGTTCGCCTACGCGTTCATGACGCGTGCGCTCTGGGCGACCCTGATCGCCTCGGTCGTGTGTGCGCTGCTGTCGTGCTGGCTCGTGCTGATCGGCTGGTCGCTGATGGGCGACGCCGTCTCGCACGCGGTCTTGCCCGGCGTGGTCCTCGCCTACATCGTCGGCGTCCCGTTCGCCATCGGCGCGGTGATCTTCGGCTTCCTCGCGGTGGCACTGATCGGCGCCGTCCGCGACGGCGGCCGGGTCAAGGAGGATGCGGCCATCGGCATCGTCTTCACGACCCTGTTCGCATTCGGGCTGGTGCTGATCTCGGTGACGCCGAGCCAGACCGACCTCAACCACATCATCTTCGGCAATCTGCTGGGTGTCTCGACGTCGGATCTGGTGCAGATCGCGATCCTGGGCGCGATCGTGGCGGCCCTGCTCCTCCTCAAGCGGCGCGACTTCACTCTCTACGCCTTCGACCGCACGCACGCCTTCGCGATCGGACTCAGCCCGCGGTTGCTGGGCGCGGCCCTTCTCGCGCTGCTCGCCCTCACGGCGGTGACGGCCCTGCAGGTCGTCGGCATCGTGCTGGTGGTCGCGATGCTCATCATCCCCGGCGCGACGGCCCGATTGCTCACCGACCGGTTCGGCCGGATGCTGATCATCGCACCGGCCATCTCGGCGATCTGTGGGGTCATCGGCCTGTACATCTCCTATTACCAGGACACCTCGCCCGGCGGGATGGTCGTCCTCGTCCAGGGCATCGCGTTCTTCGGTGTGTATCTGTTCAGTCCGACCCACGGGGTCATCACCAAACGACGCAAACACCGCGAGAGTGCGTCCCTCGACGCGCTGACTACCGGTTGATCGGCCCGAGCCCATGACAGACGAAAGCGCCCCACCTGAACAGGTGGGGCGCTTTCTCGTGGAGCTGCCGGGAATTGAACCCGGGTCCTCCGTCGTGTTGTTAGGGCTTCTCCGTGTGCAGTCCGCTATGTCTCTACTTGGATCTCTCGGTCACGCGAACAAGCCGAGATGACGATCCCAGTCGCTGTTTGGTGTTCCGACCTCACCCGCGACCGGCGAGGACGGTGAGCTCCCATGGATGATGCCGGCATCCGGGTCTGGGAGCATAACCCGGGCCGACAGACTAGCCGTCGCTACTCAGGCAGCGAGGGCGTAGTCGCGCTGATTGGAATCGGCGCTTAATTGGTTGCTGCGACGCTCACGGTGGTCTCCAGCCTGCACCGACACGCTTCCCCTATCTCGACGCACGAAGTCGAAACCGATCAGCCCCGAGTAGGACCCGCCGACCGGAGTCAGCGAGCACTTCAGTCTAACAACTCGTTCCGCAGAGTTCATTCCCGTTTCCCCCGAGACCTCCGGCGGGGGTCACTCTCGGCGGCGAAGACCATGGGCGCGAACGCGGTGACGACTCGGTCCTCCCAGTCACCGGCGACACCTCCGGTGCGGGCGCGTTCGGCGACGAGCGCCCCGACGATGCCGTCGACCAGCATCTCCGGCTCCATCGTCGCCGCGAATTGACCGCGCCGTTTGCCCGCGTCGAGTACCTCTCGGAGTTCGGCGCGGTGGCGCGCGAGGACCTGTCGGAAGAGCACGCCGAACTCGGGATCGGAATCGGTCAGCAGGGCCGCCATGCCGCCGAAACCGATTCCGTCGAGCACCATCGACGCCGCGTGGGTCACCACCCAGCGCAGCCGGGCCTCCGCGGGAAGGTCCACATCAGGCGGCTCGACGACAGCGACGTCGAGCAGAGCTGCGCCGAGCATCTCGTTCCGGTTGCGGTAGCGGCGATAGATCGTCGTACGCGCCACCCCGGAATGGGCTGCCACGCTCTCGATCGTGACCCCGGCTGGTCCGCGGGTCCGGAGCAACTCCAGGGTCGAACGGACGATCTTCGGGCCGCTGCCGCCTGCCACGTCGTGGTCACCTCACGCTTTCCCGCCGATTCCGGTTCCGACCGTCGGCAGGAATACTACCGCGCCACGAAACGCTACACGTAGTGTTGCGCTACAGTCACTGTAGCGATCCGGGTCGGGACCACTCAGCGAAAGGACTCCTTCATGCACGACACACCTCGATCGACATCCGTGGCTTTCACCGGATATCTGATCCTGCTTCTCGGATTTCTGTTCCTCGGGTTGTTCGTGATGGCACTGGCCGGCGGCATCGCCGCGCCCGCATGGCCGTTCGGCGCCGCCATGGCCGTCTTCCTGATCACGTCTGTCGCGTGCTTCCGGCATCAATCAGAGCTCAGCCGCCGGTCGCGGATCTCCGGCGGCGACATCGTGTCCGCTGATCCACTGACACCGCTCCTCCGACGAACCGACATCGAGCGCTACGAGCGCACGTACCGCCCCAGAGCCGACGTGTCGACCATGCACCGGACGGAGTGGACCAGCGTCGATCGCGCCGCCTGACGACGACAACCCACGCAATGGCGGAGTCGTCGAGCTGCCAGCTCATTCACAGCTGCCCGCCAGGCCCGGCCCAGGCGCCACCGGGATCGTGGAGACCTCGTGAGCCGAGGACGGACTCGGCCGACCGACGAGAGCGAGACCGACATGACCTCCCCGACCCCCGGCGAGCACGAACCCGACCGCGCCTCCCCCAACCCGCAGGCGCCCGACCCATCTGACGACGCCGCGACCACGCCGATCAGCCCGACGCCGACGCCGGGAGCGAACCCCCATGACTCCCTCGACGCGAACGGCTCCGCCGCCCACGGCATGCCCGCCGAATCCCACCCGGTCGCGCCGAAAACCGCGCCGGCGCGCTCGGCCCTGATCGCCGGCGCAGCCGGACTGGCCATCGTCGCGGGCGCGTTGGGTTTCGGGGCCGGTTACATCACCGGTGACACGACGTCCGAGCGTCCCGCACCGGCCGCCGTCTGGCAGCAGGGCGGCAACGGGCCCGGAATGGGAGGCGGCCCACAGATGAATGGACCCCAGATGAATGGACCCCAGATGGGTCAGCCCGGGATGGGCGGCCTACCGGGCAGGCAGAACCGCGACGGTGAGGGCGACCCCGAGTCCGACGAGCAGGACGGTCAGAACACGACGCCCGGGGCGCCGACGCAGCAACAGGGTCAGGCCGACACGGGCGCCTGACTCACCCCATCCCCTTCACGCGACGCCCGACCTCACGCTCGACCTCGCGTTGGGCGGTGCGCTTGGCGATGTCCTGGCGCTTGTCGTGGGCCTGTTTACCGCGGGCCAGGGCGAGCTCGACCTTCACCTTGCCGTCGTTGAAGTACATCGACAGCGGCACCAGCGTGAGATTGCCGTCGCGGATCTTGCCCACGAGGTTGTCGATCTCGCGCCGGTGCATGAGCAGTTTGCGCTTGCGCCGCACGGAGTGATTGGTCCAGGAGCCGTTGCCGTACTCGGCGACGTGCAGGGCATGAAGCCACACCTCGCCGTCGTCGATCGTCGCGAACGCGTCGACCAGCGACGCCTTGCCTGCCCGGAGACTCTTCACCTCGGTGCCCACGAGCACGATCCCGGCCTCGAAGACGTCGAGGATGGCGTAGTTGTGCCGCGCCTTGCGATTGGACGCGATCACATTGCGTCCCTTTTCCTTCGGCATGCACTCACCTCCTCGCTCTGATGGTGACCGCTGCGTTGCAGATCACCGACGTTCCGAACCGTCGAGACCGACGGATCATTCCCGGACATAGACACGAAGCGTGACATACGCGGTCGCGCCGGCCAACACAATTCCGCCGAGCACGAGCCACGGGGCGACGAACAGCACGTCGGTCAGCTCGATCCGCGCGAAGAAGCTGACCCCGTACAACTCGCGTAACGCGTTGTCGAAGAAGAACTTCTTGGCCAGCAGCAGGCCACCGATGGCCAACACCGAGCCGACGAAGGCCGACACCACCGCCTCGAGCAGGAACGGCAGCTGTGTGTACCACCGGGTGGCGCCCACCAGGCGCATGATCGAGACCTCGGTCCGTCTCGTGAAGGCCGCGACCTGAACGGTGTTGATGATCAACAGGATCGCGGCAATCGCCAGCACCGAGGCGATCGCGAACGTCGCGTTGCGTACGCCGTCGAGCACGCTGAAGATCCGCTGCACCAGTTTGCGGTCGTCCTTGAAGGCGTCGACTCCCAGATCCTTCCGGGCCGCGTATTTGGTGAGCACCGCATCGAACTGATTCGGGTCGGACACCCGCACACGCAGGGAGGCCGGCAGCGTGCCCTCCACGATGTTCTCGGCGAGGTCGGGGTTGTTCGCGAAGATCTCCTTGGCGCGCTTGAAGGCCTCGTCCTTGTCCAGGTAGGTCACCGAGGTGACGCCCGGCTCGTTCTCGAGACCCCGACGCAGCTGGGCACACGGGTCGGATTCGCACTGCGGATCCCGCTCGGTCACCTCGGGATTGAGATAGAACTCCATCTCCACCCGGTCGAGGAAGATCTGCTGGCTCTTGTCCGCCATCTGGATCACCAGCAGACCACCACCGAACATTCCCAGTGTGATCGCGGTGGTGATGATCATCGCGATGGTCATGGTCGCGTTGCGGCGGAGTCCGTGGAGAACTTCGCTGATGATGAAATTCGCTCGCATGTCTGCTCAGACAGTCCTTGGGTCTCGGGGAAGTGTGTCGGGGCCGGCTGCGCGTCAGCCGATCCCGTACACGCCCTGCGGGTCGTTGCGGACGAGTTGGCCGCTGTCGAACTCGAGAACCCGTCGTCGCATCGCATCAACGATGTGACGGTCGTGGGTGGCCATCACCACCGTGGTGCCGCGGCGGTTGACGCGATCGAGCACGTCGACGATCTCTTCACTGGTCTCGGGGTCGAGGTTGCCGGTGGGCTCGTCGGCCAAGAGCACCAGCGGCCGGTTCACGATGGCGCGGGCGATCGCCACGCGCTGCATCTCACCACCGGACAGTTCGTTGGGCATGCGGTCGTGCTTGCCTTCGAGGCCGACGTACTCGAGCACTTCCGGCACCACCTTCTGGACGGTGGAACGCGGTCGTCCGATCACTTCGAGGGCGAAGGCGACGTTCTCCGCCACCGTCTTCTTCTGAAGCAGTCGGAAGTCCTGGAACACACATCCGATGGACTGGCGCAGCTTCGGCACGGACCCTGCCCGCAGTTTGTTCACGTGGAACTCGCCGAGGTAGACCTCGCCGCTCGTCGGCCGGTCCTCCTTGAGAAGGAGTCGGAAGAACGTCGACTTGCCCGACCCCGACGGACCGATCAGAAACGCGAACTCCCCCTTGTCGACCTCGAGGCTCAGATCTTTCAGAGCGGGTCGACTGGACGCCTTGTACTGCATCGTGACGTTCTCCAGCTTGATCACGATGTGCCAGTGTAACGACGACTCCTGAGAGTGCGTTCAGGCGCGACACCCCGTTGCATCCACCCGCCTGACCAGCCGTTTTCCGGCCGGGTCAGCGTGTCGGGACCGTGGTGGTCGGGGTCTGCCCGCCGAAATTCGGGAGAGGGATGTTCGGCAGCCCGGGGATGGTCTCGCGGCTGGTGCTCGGCGTCTGCGACCGCGTCCCGTCCGTCGACGTGCCGTCCGTGCCGTCGACACCGCCGGTGGTGTCGGTCGTCGACGATTCGGTGGTGGTGCTCGTCGTCGACGACGTCGTGGACGGCGGCGGCTCGTAGGTCGGTTCGACCGTCTGCGATGACGTCGGCGCGGGCCGCGCGGGCGCCGGCGCCACGACGCCGTAGCGCTGCGAGGTGTACCCGTACAGCACACAGCACGCCAGGAACACGGCGACGAGGATCGCTGTGCTGGTCCGGATCCGCGTACGCGCGATGTGACCCCAGTCGATGCGCCGTCTGCGGTCGGATCCGGACGGCGACTCCTGCGGGGGCGGATCCTGCGGGGGGATGCCCTGCGTCGGGATGATCTGGGTGGGGTCGTCCGCGCCGGGGATGGGTCGGGCGGTTCTGTCCTCGTGGGGCCCGTCGCGGCCCGGGGTGTCACCTGGGATGTTCGAGTCGGCCATCAGTCTCCCCCGTCCCGGTTGCCCTGGTCGGCGTGCGTCGCCGGCGGACCTCCCGCGGACCGCACCTCACGTGCGGGGACGTTGATCCCCTCCCGCGCCAGCGCCCGGATGATGTGCACACGCAGCGCGCGCCCGACCTCGAACTGTTTGCCCGGCAGGGTGCGCGTCACCATGCGCACGGTGATCGCGTCGAGCTCGAGGCTGGTGACGCCGAGCGACGACGGCGCGTCGAGCAGGAGGTCGTGCCAGCGCGGCAACGCGTAGAACTCACGGCCGACCCGATCGAGCGTCTCGTTGACCATCCCGATGTCGGCCTCGGACGGGACCGGGACGTCCACGACCGCGCGTGCCCAATCCTTGGAGAGGTTGGTCGCCTTGACGATCTGACCGTTGGGAACGGTGATGACCTCTCCCTCGGCGGTACGCAGCTTGGTCACCCGGAGCGTGACGTCCTCCACGGTGCCCTCGGCCGGCGCGTTACCCGTCACCGTCAGGTTGACCACGTCGCCGTAGCCGTACTGCTTCTCGGCCACGACGAAGAATCCGGCCAGGATGTCCTGCACGATGCGCTGCGCGCCGAAACCGAGTGCCGCGCCGATCACCGCGGTGGGTCCGGTCAACCCGCTGAGTGGGATGCCGAACACCGACAGTGCGTGGATGATCACGATGATCGCGATCACCACGATCAGCGTCCAGGCGACGACGTCGACCAGTGCCCGCCGGTGCTTCGCATCTTCGGTCTGCACGATGAGATCGCTGGTCGAGAACCGCGAGTCCACGCGCGAGGCGTATTTGTCGGCACCCCAGCGGATCAGCCGGGCCAGGAGCACGGCACCCAGGATCCAGATGACGATCTCGAGTCCGCTCGTCGCCAACCAGACGTAGACCCGGCCGAGCAGAACTTCGGTCGGGGTCGGCGCAGCGGCCAGCACGAGGTCGGCGGCTGAGGTGATCACGCTTCGGTGGTCGCCATCCGCCAGCGGATCCCGGCCTCGATGAACTTGTCCAGCTCGCCGTCGAGCACGGATGTGGGGTTGTTGTCCTCGACGCCCGTCCGCAGGTCCTTCACCATCTGGTACGGGTGCAGCACGTACGACCGCATCTGGTTGCCCCAGCTCGAGCCACCGTCACCCTTCAGGGCATCGAGTTCGGCGCGTTCCTCTTGCCGCTTGCGGTCGAGGAGTTTGGCCTGCAGGACTCGCATCGCCGACGCCTTGTTCTGCAGCTGGCTCTTCTCGTTCTGACACGTCACGACGATCCCGGTCGGGATGTGCGTGAGGCGGACCGCGGAGTCGGTCGTGTTGACCGACTGCCCGCCGGGGCCGGAGGACCGGTACACGTCGACCTTGATGTCGTTCTCGTCGACGTCGATGTGGTCGGTCGTCTCGACCACCGGCAGCACCTCGACCTCGGCGAACGACGTCTGGCGCCGGCTCTGGTTGTCGAACGGACTGATGCGCACGAGTCGATGGGTGCCCTGCTCGACGGAGAGAGTGCCGTACATGTACGGGGCCTTCACCGCGAAAGTCGCGCTCTTGAGGCCCGCCTCCTCGGCGTAGGACGTGTCGTAGACCTCGACCCCGTACCCCTTCTGCTCGGCCCACCGGATGTACATGCGCATCAGCATCTGAGCCCAGTCCGCGGCGTCGACGCCGCCGGCACCCGAGCGGATGTTGACGACCGCGTCGCGCGAGTCGTACTCGCCGGCGAGCATCGTCTTGACCTCCATCGCCTGGATGTCGGTCCGCAGACTCTCGCGCTCGGCATCGGCGTCGGCCAGGGCGGCGACCTTGTCGTCACCCTCTTCGGCATCGGCGAGCTCGTACAGCACGGGGAGATCCTCGAGCCGCTGGCGCAGCTCGGAGACCTTCCGGAGTTCGGATTGCGCGTGCGACAGCTCGCTGGTGACCTTCTGGGCATGGTCCTGGTCGTTCCACAGGTCCGGGTCCGAGGCCTGCATCTCGAGCTCGTCGATGCGACGGCGCAGCTCTTCGAGGTCGAGCACCTTCTCCACAGTGGTCAAGGTGGCGTCGAGGGATTCGAGGTCTGCGGTCACGTCGGGATGCACGGTTATCCAGAGTACCGACAGTCCGGCGCGGGAGCGCCCGGGAGGATCAGAGTGGGTCGGGGCCGGGCTCGGGCATGACGCCGAACCGCCACGATGTCGCGGCCTTGTTCGGCTTGTAGAGAACCGGCAGATCGTCGCCGATCTGCGGCCAGGGGTCCCCTGCCCCGAGCACCAGCGTCCCGTACACCTCGGTGGGGCTGGTCTCGGGACCGACGATCGTTCCGGAGATCGTGCAGAAGCGGTCGCCGTTCTTGTCGGTGGCGCTCCGGGTCGGCTCGTCGTCGCGGTCGGAGACCCCGACGATGGTGAACGTGCCCTGCACGAACTGGGAGGCCTTCGCCGCCGACATCGGCTGCGGATTGCGTCCGCGCTGCCACTGAACCACCAGCACCACCACGAGTGCCGCGATCAACAGGGTGAACGTCACGGTCAGCAACATGACAGCTACCCTACCGGGCATGTCCGTCCCTCCCGGCCCGACGAAGTACAGCGACGACGTCGAACTCGCACTCTCACTCGCCGACTCCGCCGACGCGCTGACGATGGACCGGTTCGGGGCGGTCGATCTCCGCGTCGACGACAAGCCGGACCTCACACCCGTATCCGACGCCGATCTCGCCTGCGAGACGATGATCCGCGAACGGCTCGCGGCGCGCCGGCCCACCGACACCGTTCTCGGCGAGGAGTTCGGCGGCGACGCCGCACTGTCCGGACGGCAATGGGTCGTCGATCCCATCGACGGCACCAAGAACTTCGTGCGCGGCGTCCCGGTGTGGGCCACCCTGATCGCGCTTCTCATCGACGGCGTGCCGACGGTCGGCGTGATCTCGGCGCCGGCCCTCCGCCGACGCTGGTGGGCGGCAACGGGTCTCGGCGCCCATACCCGGTTCGACGACGAAGACGTGCGTCGCCTGTCGGTGTCCGGGGTCGCCGACCTCGGGTCGGCGAGCCTGGCGTTCTCGAGCCTGTCCGGGTGGGCCGACCGCGGTATCCGGGACCGGTTCGTCGACCTCACCGACCGGGTGTGGCGCGTGCGCGGTTACGGCGACTTCTTCAACTACTGCCTCGTCGCCGAGGGCGCGGTCGACATCACCGCCGAACCCGAGGTCTCGCTGTGGGACCTGGCACCCCTCGACGTCCTGGTGCGCGAGGCGGGCGGACGCTTCACCGCACTCGACGGCACACCCGGACCCGCCGGCGGTAGTGCGGTGGCCAGCAACGGGCTGCTCCACGACGAGGTCGTCGAGGCCCTGCGCGCCTGAGGACGTTCAGTCGGTGAAGGTGATCCGCACCGAGATCGGGTCACTCTGGAGCGCGCGGAACCCGGCCGAGGTCAGACCGGCGAACAGGGGGCGGGTCGCGAAGGAACGCACCCGTGCGGCCACGTCGTCGTCGGGGACGAACTGCGCAGTCCCCGTGCGCCACTGACGGCCCTGGCGGATGCGCACCGTCGGATTCGCCGTGATGTTGATTCCCCATCCCGAGCGCTTGCCATGCTGACTGATGACCCACGCGCCGTCGGCGTCGAAGGCGGCCGACACCGGAACCGTGCGAGCCAGACCGGATCTGCGGCCGACGGTCTCCAGATCCGTTGCCAGGTGGGTGCCGATCCCGAGTCGATTGAGCGCGGCCACAGCCGGATTGGCGAGGTGGCGTCCGACCCATCGCTCGAACCGGAACTTCCGGGCCGCCCTGGCGTCGGCCGAGGTCACGTTCCGGGTGCTCCGCAACGCGCCGATCCCGTTGCGCCGTACCGTCGTCACCGCGGTCCGCCACAGCGCACGGGCGGGGTCCGGGTCTCCGCCGCCGGCCATCCGGTGCAGTTGGTCGGTGTGCCACTGGAGATCGAGTGCCCCCTCCAGAGACCGGGCCGTCGCGGCGCTGGACAACCGGGCCGGAAGCGGCAACCGCTGCTGTTGTGATGTCAGACGATCGGCGTCGCCGGTCATCACGTCCCTTGCCGCCGTCGGCGCGGTCACCGTCGGCCGGCCTATCCCGACGATGTCGCACGCGCCCTCGGCGATCGCCGCCGCCATGGCCGTGTGCGTGCGGAAACCGCCGGTGACGGCCAGCGGAATCCCGGCGGCGAGTTCGCGGACGG
Organism: Gordonia sp. ABKF26; assembly: GCF_041103195.1. NCBI lineage: Bacteria > Bacillati > Actinomycetota > Actinomycetes > Mycobacteriales > Gordoniaceae > Gordonia > Gordonia sp. ABKF26. The sequence continues at coordinate 2,175,824 of NZ_JBGCVZ010000003.1, read as the reverse complement.
TGACGGCATACTCGAGGAAGTACGCCTCCCGCTCGCGCGTGCTCGCCGACTGGACAGGTCGACCCATCATCGCGGGGGACTCGTAGCTCCCGCCGCTGATCTCGATGAGATCGAGCGCCTCCGCCGCGAGCAGCGCGATCACGGTGCGCGACTCCTCCTCCGAGAATCCACCGCGCTGGAAGTCCGCGGAGTTCAGTTTGATGCCGACACCGAAACCCGGCCGGACGGCGGCGCGCACCGCTCGGACGACCTCGAGGGCGAAGCGGGCCCGGTTCTCGATGGAGCCGCCCCACCGATCCTCGCGCCGGTTGGCCAGCGGCGAGAGGAACTGCGACAGCAGGTATCCGTGGGCACCGTGGATCTGCACACCGTCGAAGCCCGCGGTCTCGGCCACCGCGGCGGTGGTGGCGAACCGCGTGATGATGTCCTCGATCTCGGCCTCGGCGAGCGCACGAGGCGTCGGCACCCCGGGGATGGCCAACCGGACCGCCGACGGGGCCACCACACGCCCCTCGGTCGTCAGCGGATTGGCCTGCCGCCCCGGATGATTGATCTGCATCCAGATGGGTGATCCACCGTCCTGGGTGGTCTTCGCCCAGCGCGTGAGCGCGTCGAGGTGACGGTCGTCTTCGACCACGACGTTCCCGGGTTCCCCGAGATACCGGCGGTCGACCATCACGTTGCCGGTGATGACGAGACCGTAAGAGCCTGCGGCCCAGCGGGAGTAGAGACGCTCCAGACGAGCGTCCGGGCCGGCGTCCGCGTCGCCCAGCCCCTCGCTCAGAGCCGCTTTCATGATCCGGTTCGGCAGAACCTGGCCCGACGGAAGCGTCAAGGGTGCGGACAGTGTCACCGTGTCGGTCATGTTTCGTCTCCTACGACTGATCGCGCGTCCCCCGCGTGACGGACCGCTATGTATACCGATTGGTCTACCGCCCTGAACCCTAGTAGACCGCTTGGTATACTGCAAGCGTCGGTGGCCAGCGACGCCCCGGCACGACGAGGAGTGGCACCGATGGCAGCGCGCGACCAATTGATCGAGGCGACCGCAGATCTCATGCGACGGCACGGCGTCGCGGGCACCGCCATCTCGGACATACTCGAGAGCAGTGGTGTCGCCCGGCGATCCATCTACCTCAACTTCCCGGGCGGCAAGTCGGAATTGGTGGCGGCGACGACGCGCAGTGTGGGCGACACGATCACCACACTCCTCACCGACATCGTCGCCGAGCCCGATCCGATCATGGCGTTCGCCGAGATGTGGTCGGCAGCGTTGTCCGCGACCGACTTCGAGGGCGGGTGCCCCGTGGTGGCCGCCGCACTGGGCCGCCTCTCGGCACCGGAGGCGGCGGCCGCGGCCACCGAGGTCTTCGACGAATGGCGAGGCCTGATCGAGCGCCGGTTACTGGATGACGGCGTCGCGCCCGACGTGACCGCTTCGCTGGCCGCCACCATCGTCGCGGCGATCGAGGGTGCGGTGGTCCTCGCCGAGGCCGCACAGACCACCACGCCGCTGATCCAGGTGGCGACTCATCTCAACGAGCTCGTCGCCCTGCACCGACCGAAATCGGACGACACCCGGAGCGAGTGAGGCGATCTCCTGCTCCCTGCGGTGCGAGCGAAGCGACCTCCTGCTGCGAGTGGGTCTGTGGTTCTTTCGGATCAGCGAGCAGGGCGGGGTGACACTCACACCTGCGTGGCGTGTTCCTTCTCCAGCACCGTGAACTCGGTCGCGTCGTCCTTCATGTCGGCGAGTCGTCCGTAATGGATTCCACTACCGGCGTCGGACAGGATCGCCTGATGGATCGGCACCGCGACCCGGGGTGCCATCGCCCTCAGATAGTCGACCGACTCGCTGAGTTTCATCCACGGAGCGGCCGACGGCAGCGCGAGGACGTCCACCTGCTCGAACGGGATGTAGAACGAATCACCGGGATGCATGAACTGCCCCGGCTGCTCGGCGGTACCCAGGACGTAGGCGACGTTGTCGATCACCGGGATCTCGGGATGGATGACCGCGTGCCGGCCGCCGGTGAAACGTGCGGTGAGCGAACCGATCCCGATCTGATCGCCGCTGCGGGCGGCCGTCCACTCGCCGGCCACGGCGTCGCCGTTGAGCTGTTTCGTCGTCTGCGGATCGGCGTACAGGATCGCGTCGGGGTTGGCCGCGACGAGATCGGGCAACTTCGCGACGTCGCAGTGGTCGGGATGCTGATGGGTGATCAGAATGGCGTCGAGGCCGCTGATGCCGTCGAATCCGTGCGAGAAGTTCCCCGGATCGAAGAGCACCTTGGTCCCGTCGATCTCGACGAGCAGACAGGAATGGCCGAAGTGGGTGATCTGCATATGTCCACTGTGCACGTTCACACGGCGGCATGGTCGGACAAACGCTCGCTCACACGACGATCGCGAAGACTCCCCAACCGAACACAGCGTCGAGAATGCGCACGACACCATAGGTGAGCCACACTCCCAGCAGAACGGCACCGACCGGGCCGAGTACGAGGTCGCGCCACGTGGACAGCGGCGCCCCGCGACGGCGCACCAGGGTGAGGGTCGCGGTCACCACGGTCACGGCGGTCAGCACCAGGAACACCGGTCCGAACACATTGAACGTGAACGCCGACCCGACGTCGCCGTGCATGAGCGCCACCCAGCTACGAGTGAGGCCACAGCCGGGACACGGAAGGCCGGTCATCACCGCGAACGGGCAGAGTTGCGGCCCGTTGTCGACACCGCCCGGGGTGAACACGCAGGCGGCACCGAGTGCGGCCGCGCCGGCCACCGCGACGGTTGTCGCGCCCACCACCTGATTGGCCGATAAGCCCTGTTCGCGGCGGTGATCGAGGGTCATGCGGCCAGCCTAGCGGGTGGGCGGGCAGGCGGTGTCGGACAAGTGCGTGACAAACTTCTTACTCCAAAGTAAGGTTGGGACTTACTACCGAGTAAGATCGGTCGCATCGACCCTGTCCACCCATTCCGGTGGATCCACGCAGAGACCCCGACCGGGGCGACTGGAAAGAAACGGCTGGTGATCATGACAACTCACACCGAACCGCGCGACACCTCCGCAGTCGGCCGCAACCCGCACCCGCGTAACTTCATCGGCACCGCGATGCGCGTCCTGACCACGGTGACGGGCTCGGAGTTCGCCGAGAAGTACAACATCCGCGAACCGATCAACCGCATCGCCTACCAGGGCACCAAGACCGGGTTCCAGACCCTCGGTGCGGCGAACCGCGCCTTCAGGGCAGCCCAGGGCGGCGGGTCCGGCCAGGCCAAGCGCCTCACCAGCGCGCCGAAGGACTACTTCAACCTGACGCCCGACGACGAGCAGCAGATGATCGCCGAGACGGTGAAGGAGTTCGCCACCGAACTCCTGCGCCCGGCGGCCCACGACGCCGACGCCGCTGCAGCAGCGCCCGAGGAGCTCGTCGCGCGCTCGGCCGAGCTCGGCATCACGATGATCAACGTCCCCGAGGAGTTCGACGGCGCCGCGTCCGAGCGTGGTGTGGTGACCAACGCGCTGGTCGCCGAGGCGATGGCCTACGGCGACATGGGACTCGCACTCCCCCTCCTCGCGCCGAGCGGTGTCGCCACCACGCTCACCAACTTCGGCACCGACGAGCAACAGCGCACCTACCTGCCCGACTTCGCCGGTGAGAACGTGCCGCAGTCGGCGGTCGTCATCGCCGAACCGCGCCCCCTCTTCGACGCGTTCGCGTTGAGCACCAAGGCAACTCGCGTACCCAGCGGATTCCGGTTGAACGGCGTCAAGTCGTTCGTCCCGGCCGCCGGATCGTCGGAACTGTTCCTCGTCGGCGCGCAGCTCGACGGCAAGCCCGCGCTGTTCGTCGTCGAGTCCGACACCAAGGGACTCATCGTCGAGGCCGATCCCGGGATGGGCGTGCGTGCGGCGGGTATGGGTCGTCTGCTGCTGCAGGACGTCGCCGTCCCCGCATCCGCCATCGTCGGCGGTGAGGGCGATGCCGCGGCAGCCGCATACCGCGACGTCGTACGCCTCTCGCGCCTCGGCTGGTCGGCGCTGGCCGCCGGCACCGCACGTGCCGTCCTCGACTACGTCATCCCCTACGTCAACGAGCGTGAGGCCTTCGGCGAGCCGATCTCCAACCGCCAGGCGGTGGCCTTCATGGTCGCCACGATGGCCACCGAGGTCGACTCGATCCGCCTCGTCACGCTGCGTGGTGCCGCCCGCGCCGAGCAGGGCCTGTCCTTCGCCCGCGAAGCCGCACTGGCTCGCAAGCTGACCATCGACAAGGGACTGCAGATCGGTCTCGACGGCGTCCAGCTGCTGGGCGGCCACGGGTTCACCAAGGAGCACCCCGTCGAGCGCTGGTACCGCGACCTCCGCGGCGCCGGCATCGGCGAAGGCATCGTCGTCCTCTGACCAGCTCTCTGACCAGCTCTCCGACGTAGCGAAAGAACCTCTCATGAGCATCAATCTCGAACTCCCGAAGAAGCTGCGCGTCACCGTCGATCAGGCACACCAGGCGGCGGCCGAGATCTTCCGGCCCATCTCGCGCAAGTACGACCTCCGCGAGCACGACTACCCCGTCGAACTCGACACTCTCGCAAGCCTGTACGACGGTCTGTCCGAGACCGGCCAGGCCGGTGCGGGCGCGGACGGCGGCCGTAGCCAGCAGAAGAAGGAGAAGCCCCGGGCCGAGGGCGCCGTGGTCAACGGCGGCAACATGCAGTCCGTCGTCAACGTCATCGAAACGTCCTGGGGCGACGTCGGACTCATGCTGAGCATCCCGTATCAGGGTCTCGGCAACTCGGCGATCGCCGCCGTGTCCACCGACGAGCAGCTCGAACGCTTCGGCAAGGTGTGGGCGGCCATGGCCATCACCGAACCCGGTTTCGGCTCCGATTCGGCCGCCGTCTCGACCACCGCCACTCTCGACGGTGACGAGTACGTCATCAACGGCGAGAAGATCTACGTGACCGCCGGGTCGCGCGCCACCCACATCGTCGTCTGGGCGACCGTCGACAAGAGCGCCGGCCGCGCCGCCATCAAGAGTTTCGTGGTCCCGCGGACGCATCCGGGCGTCACCGTCGAACGTCTCGAGCACAAGCTCGGCATCAAGGTCTCCGACACCGCCGCGATCCGCTTCGAGAACTGCCGCATCCCCAAGGAGAACCTGCTCGGTTCACCCGAGGTCGACACCAAGAAGGGGTTCGGCGGGGTCATGCAGACCTTCGACAACACCCGTCCCCTGGTGGCGGGTATGGCGGTGGGTGTGACCCGGGCGGCTCTCGAGGAGTTGCGCCGGATCCTCGACGAGGCCGGCATCGAGGTCGATTACGATCGCCCCGCCGCCGACCAGCACGCCGCCGCGGCCGAATTCCTGCGCATGGAAGCCGATTTCGAGGCCGCCTACCTCCACACGATGCGGGCCGCGTGGATGGCCGACAACAAGCAGCCGAACTCCACCGAGGCGTCGATGTCGAAGGCCAAGGCCGGGCGCACCGCCACCGACGTCACCAACAAGGTCGTCGAACTGACCGGCACCCTCGGCTACTCGGAGCGGCTCCTCGTCGAGAAGTGGGCGCGTGACTCCAAGATCCTCGACATCTTCGAGGGGACCCAGCAGATCCAGAACCTGATCATCGCGCGGCGTGTGCTGAACAAGAGCAGCGCCGAGCTCAAGTGATCGCCTGACCCAACGCCTCTCGGCCCCGCCACGGAGTTTCCGTTGCGGGGCCGAGTCGTTGGTGTGCCGAATCGTCGGTGGGCCGAGTCGTCGGTGTGCCGGCGATCAGACGAGCCAGGCGACCCACATGCCGACTGCGCACGCGGTCACCGACGCGACGAGTGTTCCGACGGCGTACGCCCCGGCCCGCCACCGGTCGTTCCGCTGCACCAGCCGTACCGTCTCGAACGAGGCGGTGCTGAATGTCGTGTAGCCACCGCAGAACCCGGTGCCGACGATCAGCTGCCACTCGTGTGGCGCCCCGTGGAAGACCACGACCCCCGCGAGCACACCCAGCAACGCCGAACCGCTGACGTTGATCGCGAACGTGCCCCACGGCGTGGTCGTCGGCCATCGGTGTCTGACCGCTCCGTCGACGACGAACCGGGTGACCGCACCGAGCGCCCCCGCCACCATCACGGCCAGCGCGATCATACCCGCGCCGCCCGGGCGGCGAACGCGATCCCGCAGGCTGCCGCCGCGAGACCGAGTACCACGCTGACAACCGCGTAGGTCAGCGCGGTCACCACCGCGGACGCCCGTGTGAGTTCGGTGATCTCCAGCGCGAAGGTGCTGTACGTGGTCAGCGCTCCGCAGATGCCGGTACCCCCAAAGAGGCGTATGCGCTGGCGCCACCCCTCGTCGTGACCGAGTCGGGCAAGCAATTCCAGGAGCGACCCCAGGATGAACGCGCCGACGATGTTGACCCCGAACGTCGCCCACGGCCAGTGCCCGTGCTGGGCCGGGAACATCTCCTCCGCCCAGTACCGTACGCCCGTGCCGATCAGTCCCCCGGCGAACACCCAGGCGAGCGCATGCACCCGGAGGTGGAGCGGACGTTCGTCTGGGTCGACGGGGAGTTCACGGTGCTCGTCTCGGTGCACGGGCCAAGTCTCCGCTACGTGACGATCACGTACAACACGATCAGATAGATCGGAACGAGCACGTCGAAGAAGAAGATGGGTCCGGCGTTGCCCGCCGTGAAATTCCGGCGGGTCACCATCTCCCGCACATGGCCGACGGCGGCGCCCAGGTAGAACACCGAGAACGCGATGATGGTGGCCAGGGTGAACTCGTCACCGAAACCCGAGGCGATCACGCCCAGCACACCCGTCGCGAGACTGGCGAGACCCACCTCCCACTGCCACGGCGTCTTCGGGGGCCACCCGATCGACTCGGCGATCGGCTCGCCGACGAACATGTGACCGCAGCCGGTCATCCAGCCCTGGACGCCGATCATCCACAACACGGAGTTCTCGAGCAGGTCCCGGCCCAGATCACCGCCGGGAGTGAACGAGTCGACGACAGTGGCGATGATCGTGCCGACGATCCCGACGAACGGTACGAGCCGGATCGCGGTGCGCACCGCGGCGTCGAGCACTGCTCAGTCCTTCAGCTGTTCGGCCAGGGCCGCCAGGACATCCGGGTCCTCGATGGTCGACGGCACCGTGTAATCCTCGTGATCGGCGATCTGGCGCATGGTCTTCCGCAGGATCTTGCCCGATCGGGTCTTCGGCAGTGCCGGCACGACCGTGACGTCGCGGAACGTGGCGACCGCCCCGATCTCGTCGCGCACCATGGACACGAGCTCGCTGCGCAACGTCTCGGACTCGATGTCGACGCCGGACTTGAGCACCACGTATCCGCTGGGGCGCTGGCCCTTCAGGTCGTCGCGGATGCCGATGACCGCGCACTCGGCGACGGCCGGGTGCGACGCCACCACCGCCTCGATGCTGCCGGTCGAGAGTCGGTGTCCGGCAACGTTGATCACGTCGTCGGACCGGCCGAGCACGAACACGTAACCATCGGCGTCGACGTAACCGGAGTCGCCGGTGAGGTAGTAACCGTCGAACGCCGACAGATAGGACTTGCGGTAGCGCTCCTCGTCGCGCCACAACCCGGCGAGGGTCCCGGGCGGCAGCGGCAGGCTGATGACGATGTTCCCCTCCTCTCCCGCTCCCAGCAGCGTGCCCTCTGCGTCGACGACTCCCACCCGATACCCGGGCACCGGCACCGTCGGTGAGCCCGCCTTGATCGGCATCGGTTCGAGGCCACGGAGATTCGCCGCGATCGCCCAACCGGTCTCGGTCTGCCACCAGTGGTCGACGACCGGGACGCCGAGCACCTCCGACGCCCAGGTGAACGTGTCGGGGTCGAGGCGCTCGCCGGCGGCGAACAGCGTCTGCAGCGATGAGGTGTCGTACTCGGCGAGTTCGGTGGCGTCGGGATCGGCCTTGCGGATCGCGCGGATCGCTGTCGGCGCGGTGAACAGTGCCTTGACCCCGTGATCGGCGATGACCCGCCAGAACGCGCTCGCATCGGGGGTACCGACCGGCTTGCCCTCGTACATCACGGTCGTCGCCCCCACGAACAGCGGCGCGTAAACGATGTAGGAGTGCCCGACGACCCATCCGACGTCCGACGCCGTCCACCACACGTCACCCGCCGAGATGTCGTAGATGTTCTTCATCGACCACGTCAGCGCCACCGCGTGCCCGCCGTTGTCCCGGACGACCCCCTTGGGCTTGCCGGTGGTCCCCGACGTGTAGAGGATGTAGAGCGGATCGGTCGCGGCGACCGGCACCGCGCCGACCGGGTCGGCGGCGTCGGTGACCTGGTCCCAGTCCAGCCAGCCGGTGTGATCGGCTGCGCTGCCGACGATCTCGGGGCGATCCTTGACGATGACCGTGCGCGGTGGCGTCGCCGACATCTCGATGGCCCGGGCCACCATCGGCAGGTACTCGACCGTGCGTCCCGGTTCCAGACCGCCCGACGCGGTGACGACGGCGACGGGTTCGGCGTCGTCGATGCGGGTGGCCAGCTCCCGCGCGGCGAAGCCGCCGAACACCACCGAGTGCACCGCGCCGATGCGCGCGCAGGCGAGCATCGCGATGGCCGCCTCCGGGATCATCGGCATGTAGATCACCACGCGGTCGCCGGCCGAGACACCCTGTGCGGTCAGCACTCCCGCGAAGCGGGCGACCACGTCGAGCAGCGCCGCATAGGTGTAGTGGCGTCGCTCCCCGGTCATCGCCGAGTCCCAGATCAGCGCCGTCCGCCCGTCGTTGCCGTCCACCAGATGGCGATCGAGCGCGTTGTGGCAGGTGTTCAGCGTGGCGCCGGGGAACCACCGGTAGAACGGGGCATCCGAGTCGTCGAGCGCGGTGGTCGGTGGGGTGTACCAGTCCACCGCTTCGGCCGCGGAGAGCCAGAACGCCTCACGATCATCGCTCGCCTGTGTGAACGCCTCGCTGTAGCTGCCCATGGCCTTCCCTTCACCGTCTCGTCGTGGCGCGCACCCGAAATCGTCGCGGGGTGCCGCATCGCCCTTAGAGGGTATCGGTGTGATCGCCGCCACGAAACGCAATCGGCGGTCCTGCGCCGACCGGCCGGCGACCCGCGCCGAGCGGTCAGTACAGGTACTTGCGGTACTGCTCGTCGGTCTCCCGGTCGTCGACCAACGGGACATCGAGCTCGGGCATGACCATCCTGGTGATCGCCGCCACCGACGGCAGCGTCCGCGGAGTCCACGACTCCGGTTTCCACAGATCCGCACGCAGAAACGCCTTGGAGCAGTGGTAGAAGACCTCGTCGACGTCGATCTCCACGGCCAGGATCGGACGCTTCCCCGTCACCGCCAGGGCGTCGAAGTAGTCGGCGTCGTCGACGATGCGGGCGGCCCCGTTGACGCGCAGGGTGTCGTTGCGGCCGGGGACGACGAAGATGGTGCCCGCGTGCGGGTTGCGCAGGATGTTCAGGTAGCCGTCGACGCGTCTGTTCCCGGGACGTTCGGGGATCGCGATACGCGTGTCGTCGACGATGTGCACCACTTTGCCTGCGGGGTCGCCCTTGGGTGAGACGTCGACGCGTCCGTGGTCATCGGAGGTGGCCAGGAACACCACCGGCGAGGCGGCCAGCCATGCTCGATCGATGTCCGAGAGCGTCGGCCTGACCTTGTCACGAACGACGGCGGCCGGTTCGCCGACGATCTCCCGCAGCCTCGCCTCGTCGGTGATGTGCATGCGGACATCGTGTCACGTGGGCAGAGCTACGCGGGTCCCGGCGCCGGCGTCGGCCACCGCAGAATCCACTCGGAGCCGCGCGAACGCCCGGTGACCACGGACCGCCGACGGAGATGGGACGACCCGTCGGTCACGATGAGGGTGACGTCCTCATCGAGGCGTGTGGCGAGGCGCCGGGCCGTCCAGCCCGGGCGTGCGTTCCCGGTTCCGATGACAACAGCGCCGGCGCCGGCGCGTTGCGCGGCCCGGTGCAGGACCGCCGTCGGGTCACCGACCTCACTCGTGGTCGACACCGTCCGCGCACCGTGCCATCTCGCCAGTTCGGCGGCGGTCCGCAGGCATTCGTCGATCGCGGCCTGTCCGGACAGCAGATAGGACTCGTCCTTGAGGGCGTCGTGGAGACCGGTGCTCACTTCTCTCCGGCGGCCGCGGGTGGCGCAGATCAGGATCAGATCGCCGGAGTCGCCGAGCAGGCGAACCGCGACCTTCACCGCCCGCAACGAACCCTCGCTCCCGTCGACGCCGACGACGACCGGATGGCCGAGTCCGGCCGACGGGGCGAGAGCAGTTGGCACGTCTCGGGTTTCGAGAGGTTCCCAGCGCCGGGGTTGTGTCCGCAGCGTCATCATCGTGTCCTCCTGGGTCGGCGATATCAGCTGCTCACAACGCTATGGAGACAACGAGCCCGAATCGCCATCCCGCGGGTTGACCGTTTCTCCACCCCAGGGTGGACATCGGAATCCACCGTGGGGCGGTCGTCCGACCGCGGTGCGGAACTATCCTGGAACGGTGACGGGCTTCACAGCGAACGCGGGCGCCGGGCTGTGGCGTCTCATCGAACGGGCCGGCGGCGACTATCCCCCGCTCTATCCCGCGGTGATCCTGTCGTCCAGCGTGGTGGTCACGCTGGTGTCGACAGCACAGCGCTTTCCGTTCGACCAGGTCTGGTGGGTGGTCGCGGCCCTGGTGCTGGCGGCACTGACGCTGGCGATGGATCTGTCGCTGCCGCCGACCTCGTACGCGTGCTTCGGGATCATCACCAGTTCGGTCTGCTTCCTGATGATCCCGACGCCCACCGACGCCGCGCCACTCCAGCTCGTCCTCATGGCGGCGATCGCGGCTGCGATGTATCCCCTGCTGACCGGCGTCGCCGTGACGGTCGTGTGCATCGCGGTGATCGTCTGGTTCGGCGCTGTCGGCGGCCTCGACTCGCCTGCGCTCTACGCACTCGGCGTCGCCTGCGGGTGGTTGATCGGCTACATGATGCTGATCCAGAAACGGCTGGCCGACAACCGGGCTCGCGTCCTCGCCGAACGGGCCGATCGCGCCGCGGGCGACGAGCGGCGGCGGATCGCGCGCGAGATCCACGACGTGATCGCGCACTCGCTGTCGATCACGATGCTCAACGTCACCGGTGCCCGCCGCGTGCTCGAACAAGATCGCGACGTCGACGAGGCACTGGAGGCGCTCGCCGACGCCGAGCGCCAGGGCCGGCAGGCCATGACCGAGATCCGCACCATCGTCCACGTGCTGGGAACAGCCGGGCCGGCGGGGACGACCTCGCCGTCGCCGGGTGCCGACGATCTGGAGCGGCTCGTGGCGGACTACCGCAAGGCCGGGGTGGACATCGACTTCACCCTCGACGGTGATGTCACCGAGCTCTCACGGCCGGTCGGTGCGGCCCTGTTCCGCATCGCCCAGGAGTCCCTGGCGAACGTCGTCAAACACTCGGCGGGCAAGCGTGCGTCGGTGTCGGTGACGGTGTCCGACGAGGTCGCGCTCACGGTCGAGAATCCCGCGGCAGAGGGCAGGCCGCGGCACTGCGACGGCACCGGCATCGAGGGGATGACCCAGCGCGCGGCGTTGCTCGGCGGCACCCTGCACGCCTCGCACCGCGCGGGCACCTGGTCGGTGCGAGCGACGTTGCCCGCCCGGTCGACCGCCGACGGGGTACCGGTATGACGACGAGCGGCCCGGCCGAGACCACCTCGGTCCCGATCAGGGTCCTGCTCGTCGACGACCAGGAACTCATCCGCACCGGGCTGCGTCGCATCCTCCGCCTCCGGGACGGCTTCGACATCGTGGGTGAGTGCGCGGACGGTTCCGAGGTGCTCGCCGGGATCGCCGAGCACCGGCCCGACATCGTCCTGATGGACCTGCGGATGCGCAATGTCGACGGCATCACCGCCACCACCATGGTCCGCACCCTGCGGGAACCGCCGCCGGTGCTCGTGCTGACCACCTTCGACGACGACGACCTGCTGTCGCGGGCCCTGCGCGCGGGAGCCGCCGGGTTCATCCTCAAGGACTCGCCGGCCGAGGCACTGATCTGGGCGGTCCGTGCCGTGGTTCGCGACGGCGCCTTCCTCGACCCCGCGGTCACCGAACGAGTCCTTCAGGGATTCCGGCGATCGGGCCGCGAACAGGTGACCACCGCGCCCGGGCTGACCGACCGCGAGACCGACGTCCTACGACTCATCGCGCGCGGCCGGACAAATGCGGAAATCGGTTCGGCTCTGGGCATCTCGCAGGTGACGGTCAAGAGCCACGTCAATCACATCTTCACCAAACTCGACCTGCGTGATCGCGCGGCGGCGATCGTGTACGCCTTCGACCGCGGACTCGTGGTCGCCGAGTACGACTGAGCCCCGCGTCGATCAGTCGTGCGCGGATCAATCGTGCGCGTCGAGCACCTCGACGTCGACCCCGTCGACGAACCGGTACGGGCCCGCGACGAGCAGACCGCCGAAGTGTTTGCGCAGACGGGACATCTCGGCACGCACTGTGACCGTCCGGTCGTCGACGCCGAACAGATGAGTCGACATCCGGGCCGCGGTGACTCCGTCGGGGTGACGCGCCAGGAAGGTGAGGATGTCACCGTGGCGCGGCGAACAGCGGTGTGTCCACGCGCCGCTGGCGCCTTCGACGGTCACCTCGACATTGCCCGCACCCGGCGGACCGGTGGGCACCCGTACGACCACCCGCGTGGTAGACGCGTCCGACGTCTCCGCGACCCGCACCAACCACCCACCGGGTAGCGCCTCGACATCGCACTCGCCGAGCGCGCTCACGAAGATGCGGCCGGGACCGAGGCGCGGCGGCAGGATGAGGCGTGATCGAGGCGACACGGTGTCCACCGCGGCAACCCACCCGTCGGTGTCGACCGCCAACGCCGGGCCGGGCATGCGGGCGAGAATCGGTGCGGCAACCGCGCGCAACGAGTCGAGGCGACGGTGATGACTCTCGCGGAGTTGCGACTCGGCGAGCCGGGCGACCGCGTGCACCAGCGCCAGGGTCGTCGGATGGATCGTGGCGGCCGGACCGCTGACGTCGACCACACCCAACACCTCACCGGTCCGCGGATCCTTGATCGGCGCACCGGTACAGGTCCACGAGTGATGACTCCGCACGAAGTGCTCCGCCGAGAACACCTGTACCGAACGACCCGACATCAGTGCCGTACCGATCGCGTTGGTCCCCACCGAGCCCTCGGCCCAGTCGGCACCCTCGACGAATCCGAGGGTGTCCGCGCGCGTGAGCACCTTCGACGACCCGCTCCGCCACAGCACGTGTCCGTCGGCGTCCGAGACGACCAGGATGTTGTCTCCGTCGGCGATCAGCGAGTCGAGACCTCGTGCCAGTTCGTCGACGATCTCCGCCAGGCCGGAGCGCCGGCGGCGCTCCTCCAGCTCGTCGAGCGGAAGCGTCCGTTCCCCGACGCAGTCCACGTCCGGGTCCAGGCCGGCACGTCGGAGTCGCTGCCACGAGTCGTCGATGACACCGCGCGGACGGGCCGGCATGCGCCCACCCGACATCGCGGCGTCGTGGACCGCGCTGAGAACCGACGCGAACTCGCGCGGATCGTCGCCGGCATGCACCGCGGGCTCCAGCTCGGAGGCCGACTCGTAAGCGTTCATTACCTCGATTGTGCGTCACGTCACAGGCCGACGACAACGGGCCCACCCCTCGCAACCCCCTGCAACCCTTGCCGCGACCCGGCGCGGAGGCGTCTGCTGTCCACAACCCGCTGTGTTCCACATCACGTTCGCGGGGCGCACATATGAGGAGGCATCATGACCCAGACCCTCGAGCCGGTCGTCGCGCTCGATCGCACCCCGCAGCAGCGGGTGGAGACCTGGCTGCAAGAATTCGAGTCCGCACTCGCTGCACTCGACATCGCTCGCGCGACGAACGCCTTTCTGACCGACAGCTACTGGCGCGACCTGACCGCGTTCACCTGGAACATCAAAACCGTCGAGGGTCACGAGCAGATCGCCGACATGCTGTCCGCCCGTCTCGCCGACACCCGGCCGTCGAACTTCACCACCACCGAACCGGCGACCGACGACGGCGACGGGGTTGTCTCCGCGTTCATCGCATTCGAGACCGCCGTCGGACGCTGCGAAGGTCACCTTCGAATCCGTCCCGCCGACGAGGGTCGGGACGGCGGCGATGAGGGTGCCGGGGCGGACAAGGCCTGGACGCTGCTGACGACGATGCAGGAACTCAAAGGGCACGAGGAGTCGGCCGGACCGAGCCGACCGCTCGGGGCGGTTCACGGCACCGATCCCGACACCCGCTCCTGGGCAGAGAAGAAGGCCGACGAGGAGCTGGCGCTCGGTCGGACCGCGCAGCCGTACGTTCTGGTGATCGGCGGTGGACAGGGGGGCATCGCGCTCGGAGCACGGCTCCGGCAGCTCGGCGTACCCTCGGTCGTCGTCGATCGTCATGACCGGCCCGGAGACCAGTGGCGCAAACGCTACAAGTCGCTGTGCCTGCACGACCCGGTCTGGTACGACCATCTCCCGTACCTGCCGTTCCCCGACAACTGGCCGGTCTTCGCACCGAAGGACAAGATCGGGGACTGGCTGGAGTTCTACACGAAGGTCATGGAGGTTCCGTACTGGAGCAAGACGACGTGCCTGTCCGCCGAGTACGACGAAGCCGAGGCACGCTGGACCGTCGAGGTCGACCGGGACGGTGAACGTCTCACGCTTCATCCGACGCAGCTGGTCCTCGCGACAGGGATGTCCGGCAAGCCCGCCGTCCCATCCGTTCCCGGTCAGGATGTGTTCGCCGGCGAACAGCACCACTCGAGCGCCCACCCCGGACCTGATGGCTACGTCGGCAAGAAGGTCGTCGTCATCGGCTCCAACAATTCCGCGCACGACATCTGCAAGGCTCTCGTGGACAACGGGGTCGACGCCACGATGGTGCAGCGTTCCTCGACCCACATCGTGAAGTCCGACTCCCTCCGGTCGATCGCCCTCGGCTCCCTCTACAGCGAGGAGGCTGTCGCCTCCGGAATGACCACCAAGAAGGCCGATCTGACCTTCGCCTCACTCCCGTACCGGATCATGCACCAGTTCCAGGTACCCGTGTACGACCAGATCCGGGAGCAGGACAAGGACTTCTACGATCGGCTCGAGGCGGCCGGCTTCCAGCTCGACTTCGGCGACGACGACTCCGGACTCTTCATGAAGTACCTGCGCCGCGGGTCCGGCTACTACATCGACGTCGGTGCGAGCGAGCTCATCGCCGACGGCACGATCAAGCTCGTCCACGGCCAACTGGACCACCTCACCGAGAACTCGGTGGTCCTGACCGACGGCACCGAGATCGAGGCCGACGTGGTCGTCTACGCGACCGGCTACGGATCGATGAACGGCTGGGCCGCCGATCTCATGGGGCAGGAGGTCGCCGACCGTGTCGGCAAGGTCTGGGGACTGGGTTCCGAGACGACCAAGGACCCGGGCCCCTGGGAGGGCGAACAGCGGAACATGTGGAAGCCAACCCAGCAGCCGGGCCTGTGGTTCCACGGCGGGAACCTGCACCAGTCGCGTCACTATTCGCTGTATCTGGCCTTGCAGCTCAAGGCTCGCTATGAGGGAATTCCGACGCCCGTGTACGGCCTGGGCGACGTCCATCATCTGAACTGATGGGGATATGAGAAAGGCCCCGCAACCTGAGGTTGCGGGGCCTTTCTGAAATTGTGTTCGGCGGTGTCCTACTCTCCCACACTGATTAGGGTGCAGTACCATTGGCGCTGGAGGGCTTAGCTTCCGGGTTCGGAATGGGGCCGGGCGTTTCCCCTCCGCTATAGCCGCCGTAACTTTGTGAAACACTTTTTCACACAACAGTGTTTGTTTGTTGTGTGTTGTTTCAGAAGTACATAGTGGATGCGAACACCACCACAGTCACTTGCGTGGTGATGTTGTGGGTGTTGTTGGTAAGTCCTCGGCCGATTAGTACCAGTCACCTGAACACATTGCTGTGCGTACAGTTCTGGCCTATCAACCCCATGGTCTGTAGGGGGCCTTAACCCCGCTGAGGGGGTGAGAAACCTCATCTTGGAACAGGCTTCCCGCTTAGATGCTTTCAGCGGTTATCCCTTCCGAACGTAGCTAACCAGCAGTGCCCCTGGCGGGACAACTGGCACACCAGAGGTTCGTCCGTCCCGGTCCTCTCGTACTAGGGACAGGTTTCCTCAAGTTTCTTACGCGCGCGGCGGATAGAGACCGAACTGTCTCACGACGTTCTAAACCCAGCTCGCGTGCCGCTTTAATGGGCGAACAGCCCAACCCTTGGGACCTACTCCAGCCCCAGGATGCGACGAGCCGACATCGAGGTGCCAAACCATCCCGTCGATATGGACTCTTGGGGAAGATCAGCCTGTTATCCCCGGGGTACCTTTTATCCGTTGAGCGACACCGCTTCCACTTGCCGGTGCCGGATCACTAGTCCCGACTTTCGTCCCTGCTCGACATGTACGTCTCACAGTCAAGCTCCCTTGTGCACTTACACTCAACACCTGATTGCCAACCAGGCTGAGGGAACCTTTGGGCGCCTCCGTTACCTTTTAGGAGGCAACCGCCCCAGTTAAACTACCCACCAGGCACTGTCCCTGAACCCGATCAGGGTCCGAGGTTAGAAGTCCAATACGATCAGAGTGGTATTTCAACAACGACTCCATGAACACTGGCGTGCCCACTTCACAGTCTCCCACCTATCCTACACAAACCGAACCGAACACCAATACCAAGCTATAGTGAAGGTCCCGGGGTCTTTTCGTCCTGCCGCGCGTAACGAGCATCTTTACTCGTACTGCAATTTCGCCGAGTCTGTGGTTGAGACAGCAGAGAAGTCGTTACGCCATTCGTGCAGGTCGGAACTTACCCGACAAGGAATTTCGCTACCTTAGGATGGTTATAGTTACCACCGCCGTTTACTGGGGCTTAAATTCTCAGCTTCGCCACCGAAATGGCTAACCGGTCCTCTTAACCTTCCAGCACCGGGCAGGCGTCAGTCCGTATACATCGTCTTACGACTTCGCACGGACCTGTGTTTTTAGTAAACAGTCGCTTCTCTCTGGTCTCTGCGACCCACACCAGCTCAAGCAGTACATGCCGTCACCAGGATGGGTCCCCCTTCTCCCGAAGTTACGGGGGCATTTTGCCGAGTTCCTTAACCACAGTTCTCTCGATCGCCTTAGTATTCTCTACCTGACCACCTGTGTTGGTTTGGGGTACGGGCCGTGTACCAACTCACTAGAGGCTTTTCTCGGCAGCATAGGATCATGGAATTCACCTCAACGGCTACGCATCACCTCTCAGGCTGCATGAGTGACGGATTTGCCTATCACTCGCCCTACAGGCTTACACCAGTACAACCACTGACTGGCCCCACTACCTTCCTGCGTCACCCCATCGCTTGCCTACTACCAGCCAAGGTCCCATGCATCACCCCAACTCGGCACCCGAAGGTGCTCCCGGGGGATCAGGATGGTTAGTACAACTGATTCAGCATGGGCGCGGATACACGGGTACGGGAATATCAACCCGTTGTCCATCGACTACGCCTGTCGGCCTCGCCTTAGGTCCCGACTCACCCTGGGCGGATTAGCCTGGCCCAGGAACCCTTGGTCATTCGGCGGCAGAGTTTCTCACTCTGCTTTCGCTACTCATGCCTGCATTCTCACTCCCACACCCTCCACACCTGGATCACTCCGGCGCTTCCACGGATGCAGGACGCTCCCCTACCCACCCACACACCTGGCCGACCCTCCGTAGAAGATCGACGGGCTATATGTGAGTGCCGCGGCTTCGGCGGTGTACTTGAGCCCCGCTACATTGTCGGCGCAGGATCACTTGACCAGTGAGCTATTACGCACTCTTTCAAGGGTGGCTGCTTCTAAGCCAACCTCCTGGTTGTCTTCGCGACCCCACATCCTTTTCCACTTAGTACACGCTTAGGGGCCTTAGCCGGCGATCTGGGCTGTTTCCCTCTCGACTACGAACCTTATCGCCCGCAGTCTCACTGCCACACTCTCACTTACCGGCATTCGGAGTTTGGCTGACGTCAGTAACCCTGTGGGGCCCATCGGCCATCCAGTAGCTCTACCTCCAGTAAGAAACATGTGACGCTGCACCTAAATGCATTTCGGGGAGAACCAGCTATCACGGAGTTTGATTGGCCTTTCACCCCTACCCACAACTCATCCCCTCCATTTTCAACTGAAGTGGGTTCGGGCCTCCACGACGTCTTACCGACGCTTCACCCTGGCCATGGGTAGATCACTCCGCTTCGGGTCTAGACCCGGCGACTCAAACGCCCTATTCAGACTCGCTTTCGCTACGGCTACCCCACACGGGTTAACCTCGCCACCGAGCACTAACTCGCAGGCTCATTCTTCAAAAGGCACGCCATCACCCGCAGCCACAAGGACTCACAGGCTTTGACGGATTGTAAGCGTCCGGTTTCAGGTACTATTTCACTCCCCTCCCGGGGTACTTTTCACCTTTCCCTCACGGTACTTGTCCGCTATCGGTCACCAGGAAGTATTCAGGCTTACCGGGTGGTCCCGGCAGATTCACAGCAGATTCCACGAGCCCGCTGCTACTTGGGGACACCGTCACGCAAGACCATGTGTTTTCAGCTACCGGACTCTCACCGACTACGGCAGACCATTCCAGGCCACTTCACCTAACACATGATTTTCTCACTCACGCTTCCACAGGCAGATGGAAGAAGACGAACCCCACAACCCCACACGCACAACCCCTACCCGGTATCACATGCGCATGGTTTAGCCTCCTCCGCTTTCGCTCGCCACTACTCACGGAATCACAATTGTTTTCTCTTCCTATGGGTACTGAGATGTTTCACTTCCCCACGTTCCCCCCACACAGCCTATACATTCAGCTGGTGGTAACACGACATCACTCGTGCTGGGTTTCCCCATTCGGACACCCTCGGATCACAGCTCGTTTGACAACTCCCCGAGGACTATCGCGGCCTACCACGTCCTTCATCGGCTCCTGGTACCAAGGCATCCACCGAACGCCCTTACACACTTACAACAACACCTACAAACAACCCCCACAACCACAACCCCACAACAGGGCCGCACCGCGAGGACCGAATGTAGACATCACACACTACATTTTTCTGCTAAATCACAGACCAACAAAAAAGTTGATTTGAAATAAAGATGCTCGCATCCACTATGCACTTCTCAAACAACACACACCGTTCCACCGCACACACCTCCGCATCCCATCACAGGACACCTCACCGGCATGACTGATCGAACAGCAAGGTCAGAGACAACACTCGCGTGTTCCCTCAGAACCCCGATAGCGTGACAATGAACCCGCCGGCCCTCACAGGCACGGCCGTAACCCCCGACCCTCCCACACGTGTGGAAGCGGTGAGTCTGTCTGATGTTTCACCCTCGAACACACACCCACCGCAACACAAACGGTCACGTAGAAGGTGTTGTTGTGTGCTCCTTAGAAAGGAGGTGATCCAGCCGCACCTTCCGGTACGGCTACCTTGTTACGACTTCGTCCCAATCGCCGATCCCACCTTCGACAGCTCCCTCCCACAAGGGGTTAGGCCACCGGCTTCGGGTGTTACCGACTTTCATGACGTGACGGGCGGTGTGTACAAGGCCCGGGAACGTATTCACCGCAGCGTTGCTGATCTGCGATTACTAGCGACTCCGACTTCATGGGGTCGAGTTGCAGACCCCAATCCGAACTGAGACTGGCTTTAAGGGATTCGCTCCACCTCACGGTATCGCAGCCCTCTGTACCAGCCATTGTAGCATGTGTGAAGCCCTGGACATAAGGGGCATGATGACTTGACGTCATCCCCACCTTCCTCCGAGTTGACCCCGGCAGTCTCCTGCAAGTCCCCGGCATAACCCGCTGGCAATACAGGACAAGGGTTGCGCTCGTTGCGGGACTTAACCCAACATCTCACGACACGAGCTGACGACAGCCATGCACCACCTGTACACCAACCACAAGGGAACGACTATCTCTAGCCGCGTCTGGTGTATGTCAAACCCAGGTAAGGTTCTTCGCGTTGCATCGAATTAATCCACATGCTCCGCCGCTTGTGCGGGCCCCCGTCAATTCCTTTGAGTTTTAGCCTTGCGGCCGTACTCCCCAGGCGGGGTACTTAATGCGTTAGCTACGGCACGGATCCCGTGAAAAGGAACCCACACCTAGTACCCACCGTTTACGGCGTGGACTACCAGGGTATCTAATCCTGTTCGCTACCCACGCTTTCGCTCCTCAGCGTCAGTTACTACCCAGAGACCCGCCTTCGCCACCGGTGTTCCTCCTGATATCTGCGCATTTCACCGCTACACCAGGAATTCCAGTCTCCCCTGTAGTACTCAAGTCTGCCCGTATCGCCTGCACGCCTGCAATTGAGTTGCAGAATTTCACAGACGACGCGACAAACCGCCTACGAGCTCTTTACGCCCAGTAATTCCGGACAACGCTCGCACCCTACGTATTACCGCGGCTGCTGGCACGTAGTTGGCCGGTGCTTCTTCTCCAGGTACCGTCACTCACGCTTCGTCCCTGGTGAAAGAGGTTTACAACCCGAAGGCCGTCATCCCTCACGCGGCGTCGCTGCATCAGGCTTGCGCCCATTGTGCAATATTCCCCACTGCTGCCTCCCGTAGGAGTCTGGGCCGTGTCTCAGTCCCAGTGTGGCCGATCACCCTCTCAGGTCGGCTACCCGTCGTCGCCTTGGTAGGCCATTACCCCACCAACAAGCTGATAGGCCGCGGGCCCATCCCACACCGCAAAAGCTTTCCACCAACCACCATGCGACAGTTGGTCATATCCGGTATTAGACCCAGTTTCCCAGGCTTATCCCAGAGTGCAGGGCAGATCACCCACGTGTTACTCACCCGTTCGCCACTCGAGTACCCAGCAAGCTGGGCCTTTCCGTTCGACTTGCATGTGTTAAGCACGCCGCCAGCGTTCGTCCTGAGCCAGGATCAAACTCTCCATGAAAAAACAGTGAAACAAAACCAACCCCCAAAAAGAGCCGGCGTTTCAACACAAATCAGGAAAGCACAACCTGACCAAAATAAACCTAGCAGTATGTGACACCCAGACGGGGCCGAGCGCCACACAAAAAAACAAACATCAACATCCACAAAAGATGCTCGATGCCATCACATTGGCATCAGACAATTCATCATCACACTATCGAGTTCTCAAAGAACACACACCCACCAGCTACCCACCCCTTCACAGGGCCCTCACCAGCAGACTTGCATGTCAACCAACCAAGCCACCCCGTCTCCGGGGCAACTCTTCCAGCCTACCAGACCCAAACCGCAGTCCGCAACTCCGAAAAACTTCGGACTCAAGGAACCTGGCAACCCTCACCATCCTACCCGAGACACAAACAGTCCCAACCAGAACAAACAAGGGGCGGCCAACGAAAAACCCGGTCTCCACTCCCCGCCATCAGACCCTCTCAGGCCCTCCGGGGCGGCGCCGTGGCTCGCTGACTTGAAGAAAGTTACGCAACGGGATCGCCGGGGTCAAATCGCCTGGTCAGCAGGGGTCGTGAGCAACCGACCGAGGTTCGTCTGCGCAGACTCCATCGGTTCTGCCGGCGGCCCTGGTCCGGGTCGACTCCCGGGATGCCGGCCGGGCATCCACGCGCCGTCGGCTCTCCCCCGTCCCCACCTCCGCACGCATGGTGCCGGCGGCTCTGAAAACCAGGCTTCGAATATTCACGGTGTGAGATCACGCGGATCGAGGACCGACGATGTGCAGAGCTGACAGCTCGAGGACCGACGCCGACCCGGCCGGCGGCTCTTCCTCGCCGGCGCTCGTTCGCCGAGAGGCGCCCTCGGTCACCGGCCCCGACACAAACCAAGAACCCCCGCCCGGCATCCCGGGCGGGGGTTCTTGGTGTTGGTAGCGGGGACAGGATTTGAACCTGCGACCTCTGGGTTATGAGCCCAGCGAGCTACCGAGCTGCTCCACCCCGCGTTGGTGAACACAACGTTACACACCGGTTCGTCAGCGATGCAAATCGATACCCCAACCCGCTGCGACCTGGGCAAATGACAGTGACGGCGGTCACTCGCACACGTGTACCCGCAGGTCGGCGGTGGCCCACTGACCGATGTCCGATCACCTGTCGATATGTGATGCCCATCACATCGGGCGTACACTCGGCACACGAGAAGCCACCGCCGAGGAGGAACCATGAACACTCACCGCTTCCACCACGAGAGTCACGGCAACCACCCGATGAGCTTCGTCGGTTTCGTCCTGGCTCTCGGCGGATTCGCGATGGCCGCACTCTGGCTGGTCCACATGGCGGTCGGCAATGTCGGTCCCGCCATTCTGTGCGGCCTGCTGATGGTGGCCGCCTTCGCCACTGCGGTGTCGATCTTCTTCTCGCTCGGCCATCGCCATCACCACAGCCCCGTCCTCCCCGACAACACCCCCAACGAAACCGAGCGCTACCTGCGGAAATACCGCGGATAGCGGCACTTCGCGCAGACAGCGCTCGGTGTTCGGGCAGCCCGTGACTAGTTCGGGGCGGCCAGCGACTCGTACCTGGCAACCGCCTGACTCAACTGGTCGAGCGCCTGACCGTACGCGGCGAAGTCGCCACCCTGCTGGGCCTCACGCAGGGCCGTGATCGCATCGCCGATGGCCTTGGCAGCGGCATCGCGCTCAGGCGAATCACCCTGCTGCGGAGGTTCATTCGGCGTCGGCGTGTTGGTGTCCGGCGTCCCGGCCTGGTCCGGCTCGGTCGGCTGCTGATCGTCGGGCACCACGCCGGCGGCGGGCGTGATGCCGACCTGCCGAAGTGCCTCGCCGGTCGTCGGCGCATACCCGATCCGGGCCTCCCGCTCGGCGGGCTCATACCGGGTGATCACGCGGAAGAGTCGGGGGAACGCTTCCTCACCCTGGGCCTGCGCGTACATCGGGACGACGTACAGGATGCCGTTGTCCCCCACGGGCAGCGTCAAGAGGTTTCCGAAGGTCACCGTCGCCGTGTTCTCCAGCGACTTCAGTGATTCGGCGACACGTCCGTCGGTCCGCATCGGGTTGAAGGCCTGCTTCGGACCCGATCGTTGGGCATTGCCGGGCAACTGTTTGACCGTCATCTGCCCGTAGTTCTCAGGGTTCGACGAGACCGTCACGTACGCACCCAGGATCGGCCGGTTGAGGCGGGTGAGCACCGAGGTCAGCTGGAACGTCGGTTGTCCGCTCTCCGGATCGGACGCCACGAAGTAGTACGGCGGCTGATCGAGCCCGCGCTGGTCGGCATCGGGATCGGTCGGGTCCGAGGGAACCGACCAGAAGTCGCTCGCCTGGAAGAACGTCTGCGGCGAATCGACGTGGTAGCGCGTCAGGAGCTGCCGCTGGATCTTGAAGATGTCCTCGGGGTAGCGGACGTGATCCCGCAGCGAGGTCTGCGCGTCGAAGTCGGCACGCGACTTCACCGTTCCGGGGAAGACGTCCATCCAGGTCTTCAGTACCGGGTCCTCGGTGTCGAACTCATAGAGCTCCACCTCACCGGTGTACGCGTCGACAGTCGCCTTTACCGAGTTGCGCACGTAGGACACGGTCTTGTTGATCTGCGTGCGTCCGGTCTGCCCCGGGTTGAGGTCCTGGGCGTCGGCGGTCGCGCTCTGCAGCGAGGTGGGCTGCGAGTACGGGTAGTTGTCGAGGGTCGTGTATCCGTCGACGATCCACTTGATCGAGCCGTCCTCCATGACCGCGGGATACGTCTTCGAGTCCACGGTCAGCCACGGTGCCACCTGTTCGACTCGGTCGCGGGGGTCGCGGTTGTAGATGATCTTCGACGCCGAGTTGATCTCACCCGACAGCAGGAAGTTGCGCTCGGCGTACTTGCCCGCATAGAGCACCCGGTTGAACCAGTTGCCCAGGGACACCCCGGCCGGCCCCTGATAGGTGTACTTGTCGTCACCGATGTCGTGCTCACGTGCCTGACCGTCGTCGGAGCCGACGATCGCGTAGTCGGGGTCGATCTTCGCGAGCAGCTCGCCGAAGTAGATGCGGGGCTGGCTCACCTGGATCGGTGCGTCGCGCTTGTACTCCTCGGACTGGTAGTTCGAGGTGTCGCTGACGTAGTAGAACGGGTCGCCACCGCCGTCGATGTCGTTGACGTCGCGCGACTCGTTGACCCGGTTGGCCGGAGCTGCGACGAACCCGTCGCCGTGGGTGTAGACGAGGTGCTTGTTCAGCCAGTTCTGCTGGTTCTCGAGGTAGCGGCTGGGGTCGAGTTCACGGACCGCGACCACGAAGTCGCGCAGTTCACCGTCGATGCGGTAGCGGTCGACCGCCAGCTGCGTGGGGAAGCCGTAGAAGTTCTGCCGCTGCTGCTGCTGGATGAACGTCGGCGACACGACGTTCGGGTCGAGGATGCGTACGTTCGACAGCGTCGGTACGTCGCTGTTGACCAACGCAGGCGTTGCCGGCCGGGCGGTCCAGTCGTTCTGGGTGACGACCTTGTCCGGCCCGATCCCATACGCCTCACGTGTCGACGTGATGGCGCGGTCTATGTACTCGGCTTCCTTCTGCGCGGCATTCGGCTTGACCGAGAACTGCTCCATCGTGAGCGGCCAGCCGACACCGATGAGCAACGCGGAGAACAGCATCAAGACGGTGGCGAGTGCCGGCACCCGTAGGTCGCGCAGCACGATCCCGGCGAAGAACGCGACCGCACAGATGATCGCGATCGCCATCAGGATGAGCTTCGACGGCAGCACCGCGTTGATGTCGGTGTAACTGGCACCGGGGAAGATCTCGGCTTTCCGCTGACTCGAGAGCAGCGAGTACCGGTCGAGCCAGTAGGCGGCCGCCTTCAGCAGGAGGAAGGTCCCGGCCAGGACCGCGAGCTGGATACGTGCCGCGGTGGTCACCGAACCGCCGCCCTGCCCCAGCCGGATACCGCCGAAGAGATAGTGGGTGACGAGGTTCGACAGGAAGGCGACCACGACGACCACGAACAGCAGGTTCAGCACGAACCGGTAGAACGGCAGGTCGAAGGCATAGAAGCCGATGTCGAGATTGAACTGGGGATCGGTCCGCCCGAACGACTGCCCGTGCAGGAACATCTGGACGGTCGCCCACGAACCCTGCGCGACGAGGCCGGCCAGCGCGCCGATGATCACCGCGGGGACGATCGCGAACCAGCGGACCTTGCCCATGATGGCGGTGCGGTAGCGCGCGAGCGGATCATTCGGGCCCGCGGTCGGGACGAACACCGGACGGCTGCGGTATGCCAGGGCCACCGCGCCGAAGATGATGGCACCGACGACGACCGTCGTGATCAGGAACAGGATCACGCGCGTCCAGATCACCTTGGTGAAGACGCCCGAATACCCGACGTCGGAGAACCAGAGCCAGTCGGTCGCGAGACCGATCAGGCGCGGTCCGACGAGCAACAGCACCAGGACGGCCACACCGAGCCCGATGATGATCTTGCTCCTGCGTGACAGTGTCGGCATTCCCGCCGGCCCTCGGACGCCCACCAGACCCACTCTCC
Source organism: Gordonia sp. ABKF26 (assembly GCF_041103195.1). Taxonomy (NCBI): domain Bacteria; kingdom Bacillati; phylum Actinomycetota; class Actinomycetes; order Mycobacteriales; family Gordoniaceae; genus Gordonia; species Gordonia sp. ABKF26. The sequence continues at coordinate 2,150,233 of NZ_JBGCVZ010000003.1, read as the reverse complement.
AAAGCTCTCAATCCGGACACCGCCCGCACACGACTGCCTGCTGGGCGTGGTGCCCACTGTACTGGCACCACCCGGGTGACCATCTCACTCGGGGCGCCCGCTCAACGATCGCGACACGTATGCGGTTCCCCACCGGCACCGCGGACTCGTCGTCGAACCGCGCCTCGGGGCAGGATGAGCACGTGGCCGACCAATCGAATGCCCCGCGTGTCTACTCAGCCGACGACCTCGGCAGCGCCCTGAGCGAGATCATGGAACATGTCGACACGCGCGGTTGGGGACAACAACCCTCGGTATTCGCGCTGGCACCCACGGACCTGCTCGCCGAACGGCTCCCCGACGTGATCTCTGCGGACGGCCCGGCCCTCACGCCCGTGGAAGAGGACGTCGACGACCTCGACGAGTTCCTGGCGTCGGCGGTCTGGCCGCGAGACGTCGTCGGCGCGGCGGTCGCGATCGAGATCCTCGTCGTGGAGCCCGAAGACGACGACCACACGCCTCGCTACGTCGTCACCGAGACCGGCGACCAGCATGCGGACGAGGAGGTCGCCCGCCTGGTGGTCGGGGTACTGCGCAGCGGCGCGGACCTGGCGTTGATGCGATTGCGTCCGGGAACCGACGAGGAACGCGAGCTGCTGACCCATCCTCAACTGGCCCTCGAACTGCGTGCCGCGCTCCGCGGCACCTTCGCTCCCGACGTGCCCGAGGAGTCCGCGCGGGGCTGACCCCACGCGTCCGGGACCGTGTCAGCAGGTCGGCGCCGGACGTCCGGCGCCGATCGCACCCAGCGCGTCGACGGCGCCGTCGAGGGTGTCGACCTTGACCAGCTCGAGCCCGTCCGGTCGCTCGGAAACAGCTTCGGCACAGTTGCGGGCAGGCACGAGGAACACCGTCGCACCGGCGTCGCGCGCGGCTCGGGTCTTGTGGGTGATGCCGCCGATCGGGCCGACCGCGCCCTCGTCGGTGATGGTGCCGGTGCCGGCGATGAACTTCCCGGAGGTCAGCTCGCCGGGACTCAGCTGGTCGATGACCGCCAATGCCAGCATCATCCCGGCCGACGGCCCGCCGATGTCGCCCACCGTGTAGGTGACCTCGAGCCGGGGATCGGCGTTCACGACCTCCGGGACGACGCCGAGGTAGCCGGCCTCGGGGTCCGCGGGATGCTTGCCGAGCGTGACCGACACCGTCTGCTGTGCGCCGGCCCGGACGATCTCGAGCGGCAGCACCGTTCCGGGCGGATTGTCACCGACGACCTTCCGGAGCTGTTCGCCCGTCTCCACCGGTACGCCTCCGGCCCGCACGACCTCGTCGCCGGCGCGCACCACCCCGACGGCCGGTCCGTCGGGTCCGACGCTCGCGATGCGCAGGGCCGTCGGACGGTCCAGGTAGCGGAGTGCGGCGACCGTCGCGTTCTCCTCCGAACCCGTCATCTGCTGGGCGTTCTCCTGCTGCACCTGTTCGGTGGTGCGATCCGGCGGATAGACCTGGTCACGGGGAGTTAGCGAGTAGGTGCCCGACAACCACATCCCCAGGGCGTCGAAGAGCGACAGCCCATCTCGGACGGAGACGGTGGTGAGATTGAGGTGGCCGGTCGTCGGATCGGTTGCCGCACCGTCGATCTGCACGACCTTGCGCTCGACGACCGCGCCGTCGTCCTCCACCTTCGCGGTGCCGAGGGTGTTCAGCGTCGGTCCGGGTCCGAGCGCGGCGTAGGGCACCTGCACCTGTGTGCCCAGGACCAGCAACGCCAGCAGGACCACGGTGGAGACCGCGGCCGCGGCGATTCTCCGGAAGCGGGGGCTCGAACTCATTCCGCACACGATAGTGCCCCGCGGCGGGGCCGAGCGGGTGCGCCGAGGACGCCGCGGCCACGCAACGCAAACCATGAGCCGACTACGCGCAGGGCGAACAGTCGTCGCCGTTCACCTACCTCACCGGGCGGTACGGTGGAACCCATGAGTGATCTGCCCTTCGGCTTCTCGTCGTCCGGTGACGGCGACGACGACCGCGACAAGAACAGCGGTGACAAGAACAAGCCGGGCGACAATCCCGGCGGCAACCCGTTCGGCGGGTCCAACCCGTTCGGATTCGGGGGCGCCCAGGGCTTCGGGGGCGGCCCGGGCGGCGACTTCGACCCGTCGAAGTTCGATCCCAACATGATCGGTCAGATGTTCTCGCAACTGGGCAACATGTTCAGCGGTATGGGCGCCGGTATGGCCGGTGGCGGGCAAGGTCCGGTGAACTACTCGGTGGCCACCAACCTCGCCCGGCAGCAGATCGGTTCGTTCACCCCGATCCTGGAGAAGGAGAACACCGCATCCGCAGACGCCGTCCGTCTCGCCGACGTCTGGCTCGATGACGCGACCAACTTCCCCAGCGGGGTCACCCAGACGGTGGCGTGGACCCCTGTCCAATGGCTCGAGGAGTCGATGGACACGTGGAAGGGACTGTGCGATCCGGTTGCCGAGCAGCTCGCCCGCACCTGGCAGGACAACCTCCCCGCCGAGGCCGCGCAGTTCGCCGGCCCCATGATCGGGATGCTGACGCAGATGAGCGGCATGGCGTTCGGCACACAGCTCGGACAGGGCCTCGGCCAACTCGCCAAGGAAGTGCTGACGTCGACCGACGTCGGCCTGCCGCTGGCACCCGAGGGCATCGCCGTCCTGCTTCCCGAGGCGATCGCGAAGTTCGCCGAGGGACTCGAACAGCCGGCGCAGGAGATCATCGTCTTCCTGGCCGCGCGTGAGGCCGCGCACGTGCGCCTGTTCACCCATGTCGGCTGGCTGCGTCAGCGGCTCCTCGCCACCGTCGAGGAGTACGCCCGCGGGATCAGTATCGACTTCAGCGGCATCACCGACGCCACCGCCGGGATCGACCCGACCCAATTGCTCTCCGACCCTTCGAAACTCGAAGAGCTCATCAGTTCGTCGACGACGTTCGAGCCGACGACGACGCCGGAACAGAAGGCAGCACTCGGCCGCCTCGAGACCCTGCTGGCGCTCATCGAGGGCTGGGTCGAGCAGGTCGTGACCCGAGCACTGGGCGACCGGATCCCGAGCACCGGGGCACTCACCGAGACGATGCGGCGCCGACGCGCCTCGGGCGGTCCGGCAGAGCAGACGTTCGCAACACTGGTCGGTCTCGAGTTGCGACCCCGCAAGGTCCGTGAGGCCTCGGAGTTGTGGCGTCGCGCGCTGGAGGCGACCGACGTCGCGACCAGGGACGGCGTGTGGGCTCACCCCGATCTGCTGCCGGATTCCGACGACCTCGACAACCCCGCCGGTTTCATCGACCGACTCCTGGGCGGCGACGAGCTCGACGACCCGATCGCGCAACTCGAGAAGACCATCGCCGACGAACGGGCTCGCGGCAAGGGCGATGACCGCGAGAGCCCCGATGGCGAGGGTGACAGCGGTGACGGCTCCGCCCGAGGCGGATCGTAGAAGTCCACACCCCCGGTGGATCCGGCCATGTTGTGGATAACCCGCTCGCCGAGCGTCCGTGAGGGCGTCCGGCTGGCACAGTTGCCGCATGTCGCCAGTCCGGACGAGTGCCCGCGCCCTCTCGGCTCACATCGTCGCGGGGAGTCCGTTCGCGGTGCCACGGCTGCGTCCGGGTACCCCGATTCTCGTCCAGCCCGGGAACTCGGTCCGCGTCGGGATAGATCCGGCCGACAGCCTGCTGCTCGATCTCGACGCCTCGGTGTCGGCGCATTCCGTTGCGGCGCTGCTGCGTTCACTCGAGGACGCATGTACCTCGGACACGTTCTCTCGCCGAGCACGCCGGGCGGGTCTGCAGGACGACGATCTCGTCCTCGTCCTGAGCAGTCTGGTGTCCGCAGGTCGGGCGGTCGCCGAAGTCGAGCGCCGCAGCTCGGACTTCCACGTCCTGATTCACGGGCAGGGACCGCTCAGCGAGCATCTGACGAGTTCGCTGTCCGGATCGGGCACGTCGTCGGCCCGGCACACCATGCGTCGGCTCCCCGACGGCTCGCTCGACGCCGTCGACACCGACCTGGTCATCCTGACCGACTTCGTCGTCCACGACCCGCAGGTGGTGTTCGCGCTGACCCGCGCCGGGATTCCGCACCTGCTGGTGCGAGTCCGAGACGGGGTCGGGATCGTCGGTCCGCTGGTGCTGCCCGGGCTGTCCGGTTGCCTGATGTGCGCCGATCGTCACCGCTCCGACGCAGACCCGGAATGGCCGGCATTGGCTGCGCAGCTGATCCGCACGTCGGGACAGGCGAGCGCGACCGTTCAGGCGATGACCGCCGCCATCGCGTACTCCCAGATCGAGTGGCTGGTGGCCGCCGTGCACAGCCGTCGGTCCGGGTCGGACTCGCCTGCGGCCCCGCAACTGCTGGACCGAGTTCTGGAGGTGCGAGATGACCCGACTCGACTGGACATCAAGCGGTGGTCGCCGCACCCGGGCTGTGATTGTCGTGCCGTACGAGATCAACGAGCCAGGTCGTCTATTGTGTGACGCGGAAAGGATGCTATGACCGACATCACCAAAGGACAGGGTCGCCGCAACGCGAAACTGGCTTCTCTTCCGATCGGTATGGCCGGTCGGGCCGCTGCCGGCTTCGGCAAGCGCATGGTCGGCAGAGACAAGGACGAGGTCAACCAGGAGCTCCTGGAGAAGTCCGCCGAACAGCTCTTCGCCGTCCTCGGCGAGCTGAAGGGCGGCGCCATGAAGGTCGGGCAGGCGCTCTCGATCATGGAAGCCGCCATCCCGGACGAGTTCGGTGAGCCCTTTCGCGAAGCCCTCACCAAATTGCAGGCCGACGCTCCCCCGATGCCGGCGGAGAAGGTCCACAAGGTGCTCGACCAGCAGCTCGGCACCCGCTGGCGCGAGCGTTTCCAGGAATTCTCCGACGTACCGGCCGCCTCGGCGTCCATCGGGCAGGTCCACAAGGGTGTCTGGTCCGACGGCCGTGAGGTCGCGGTCAAGGTGCAGTATCCCGGCGCGGACCACGCACTGAAAGCCGATCTGAAGACCCTGTCCCGCATGTCCGGACTCCTGCAGCGGCTGTCTCCCGGCACCGATGTCAAGGCGATGATGGACGAACTCATCGACCGGACCGAAGCCGAACTCGACTACCTCGGTGAAGCCGACAACCAGCGCGCTTTCGCCAAGGCCTACGACGGACATCCCGACTTCCTCATCCCGAAGGTCGTCGCGAGCGCCCCCAAGGTCGTCGTGTCGGAGTGGGTCGACGGCGTCCCGCTGTCGAAGATCATCACCACAGGCGATCAGAAGACCCGCGACGATGCGGCCGCGAAGATGGCCGAGTTCGAGGTCAGCTCCCCCTACCGGGTCGGACTCCTGCACGGCGACCCGCATCCGGGAAACTTCTTCGTGGCGACCGATGGACGTTTCGGCGTGCTCGACTTCGGCGCGGTGGGTCACTACCCGGAGGGGCTCCCGCCCGAGACCGGTCCGATCCTGCGGCTGGCGCGTGACAAGAAGTACGACGAACTCAAAGAGCTCATGATCTCGGCCGAGTTCATCCGCCCGTCCCACGCGAACAAGGTGACGAGTGCCGATCTCGAGGCCTACCTTCGTCCGTACGTCGATCCGCTCTACTCCGAGTCCTTCCACTTCACCCGGAAGTGGATGCAACGAGCCGCGGGCAAGGCCACCGATGTCCGCGGCGACGTGTACAAGACCTCACGAAACCTCAACGTGCCCAAGCGTTTCGTGATGGTCTTCCGTGTGCTCGGGGGCTGCGTCGGCATCGCCTCGCAACTCGAGGCACACGCCCCCTACCGCGCCATCATGGAGGAGTGGGTTCCCGGCCTGGGCGACTGACACCACTCCACAGACACGACACCGACGCCGCGAGCATTTCTGCTCGCGGCGTCGGTGTTGTCGTCACGCAGCGTTCTTGCGCGGACGGCCGCGGGGACGCTTGCGCGCGATGACGGCGCCACGCTCGAAGATCTCGCCGCCCCAGACCCCCCAGGGTTCGGACCGGTCGAGCGCGGCCTGCAGGCACTGGGCCCGCAGCGGGCACTCGGCGCACATCGCCTTCGCACGCTCGAGGTCACGGGGGTCTTCGGCGAACCACAGATCTGCGTCGGCGACCTGGCAGGGCAGGTCGAGCCGGGCGGTCGCTGCGCGGTCCGCCGACATACAGGACTCGAGTACGCATTCGACAGTCATTGGGAATCTCCACATCTGCTCGTTTGGGGTGTTGAACCCGAGTCCTCGATGTGGCTCTGTGTCCGAGACCCCGGAACGGGGCGGAGATTCGGATGACAGAAAAAGAGGGCCACGGGTGTCGCCTCTGCGATTCGCCCGTGGCCCGGATTGTCTCGGAGATCTAACTCCGGGAACTTCGGAACAGAACGGGGAACCGACGCGGCGCGGGTGCTACTGCTGCTGCGGGCGGTGCGATTCGCGCTACGCGCGCTTCGGCTGCCAGGTGCAGAGCCGCCGGAGGGAGGGCGACCGGGCGTGCGAAGCTGGTGCACGCTCGGGCGACCGGCATCCAGGAGCGGGTGCGACCGGTACGCGCGATGGCGGGCTGATTGCGCTTTGCAGCATGCGATGTCGTCGCATGCGTGTTCGCCGCACTCAGTTTCGCCGCAGACTGGCAGGTGCCGGCCTGGCGCACGATGATTCCGTTCACTGATCCACTCCCTTCTGGTGTCGTGGCTTTCCGCGTTGTCGTCGGTCGTCGGTGACTGTGGGGGCCTCGTGACGGACGCACTCGACCCATCCCCGTACTGACGGGAATCAGACTAGACGCTGGGCCGAAACCCGCACAACCTATTTTTGACCTGCAGTTTTGACGAGTTCGAGGATGTCGTCGCCGTAGTCGTCGACCTTCTTGGCGCCGATTCCCGAGATCGCCACCAACGCAGCGGTATCGGTGGGTCGTTGCTCGGCGATCGCGGTGAGTGTCTTGTCGGAGAAGACGACGAACGCCGGTACCTTTTTCTCCTGCGCCCGCTCACGACGCCATTCCTTCAGCGAGACCAGCAGCCCTTCGTCGAGATCCGAGGGGCACCCCGCGCAGCGACCGAGCAGTGTCGCGGTCGAGTCCATCAGGCGCGAACCACAGACCCGGCACGTCGGCCCACGACGGGGTGCTCGCTCCTTCGCTATCGGCGAGGCGGGCGAGTCGTCGGGAACGAGATCGGCAAGGAAACGTGACCGCCGTCGAGCGCGGCCACCCTCGTTGCGGGCCAGCGCCCACGACAGATGCAGATGCTCGCGGGCGCGGGTGACGCCGACGTAGAAGAGGCGTCGCTCCTCCTCGACCTCTTCCCACGACCCCTTGATCGCCTGGCTGATGGGCAGGGACCCGTCGGTGAGTCCGACGAGGAACACCGCATCCCACTCGAGTCCCTTGGCCGCGTGCAGCGACGACAGCGTGACACCCTGCACGGTCGGTGGGTGACGAGCTTCGGCGCGCGACGCGAGCTCGGCCGACAGCTGCGGCAGCGTCAGCTCGGGATTCTCGGCCACCATGTCCTCGGTCAGCTGGACCAGCGCTTTCAGCGACTCCCAGCGGCTCCGCGCCTGGGCGCCCGACGGCTCCTCCTCGGTGAGTCCGAGCTCGCCGAGGACCGCGCGCACGACGTCGAGGATCTCCACGTCGGGCCTGACCTCCCGGCCGGCGACCGTGGCGAGCTGCCGCATGGCCTGCCGAACCTCGGTGCGCGCGAAGAACGCCTCGCCCCCGCGGACCTGGTACGGGATACCCATCTCGGTGAGCGCCTGCTCATAGTTCTCCGACTGCGCGTTGACCCGGTACAGGATGGCGATCTCCGCGGGTGCGACCCCGGCGCGGAGGAGGTGCTTGATCTCGATGGCGACGGCAGTCGCCGCAGCGGGCTCGTCGTCGTACTCGGCGAACTGCGGCGCCGGACCGGCGGGGCGTTGTCCGACGAGGCGGAGCCGGGTTCCCGCGATCCGGCCGCGGGCCGCACCGATGACCCGGTTCGCGAGGTCGACCACCTCGGGGGTGGACCGGTAGTCCCGCTCCAGCCGGACGACCGTCGCCTCCGGGAACCGGCGACTGAAGTCCAGCAGGTGGTTGGGGGACGCGCCGGTGAAGGTGTAGATCGTCTGGTTGGCATCGCCGACGACCGTCAGATCGTCGCGCTCCCCCAGCCAGGCGTCGAGCAGACCCTGCTGCACGGGGGTCACGTCCTGGTATTCGTCGACGACGAAACACCGGTACCGCGAACGGAACTCATCCGCCGCGCCGGGCTCGGCGGTGAGGATCTGGGTCATGTAGATGAGCATGTCGTCGAAGTCGAGCAACCGGTCACCATCGGGCGAGACCTTGGCGTCCTCGTAGTGTCCGTACACGGCGGCGACCTTCGCGGGCGGCGCCGGCGACTCCCGGCCGAGCCGGCCCACGGCCTCGACGTAGCTCTCCGGCGAGATGAGCGAGGCCTTGGCCCACTCGATCTCCGACGACAGGTCGCGCAGGGTGTCGGTGGCGGTGTCCAGACCGGAGCGTCGGGCCGCCCGCGAGATGAGCGGGAACTTGTTGTCGAGGAGTTCCCAGCGGGCGTCACCGAACGCGCGCGGCCAGAAGTACCGCAGCTGCCGCATGGCGGCGGCGTGGAAGGTCTGGGCCGCGACGCTGCCGCCCGAACCGCCGCCGACACCGAGACCGCGCAGTCGGGTCCGCATCTCCCCCGCGGCCCGGGCAGTGAACGTGACCGCGAGAACCTGACCGGGGTTGACCTGGCCGGTGTCGATGAGGTGGGCGATCCGGCGGGTGATGGTCCGGGTCTTGCCCGTGCCCGCGCCGGCCAGTACGCACACCGGTCCTCGCGGCGCGAGGACGGCGGCGCTCTGTTCGGGATCGAGCCCCTCGACCGCGCCACGACTCACCGGCGCCGAGGCGCGACGCGAGGACTCGGGATTCGCGGCAGAAGTCGGGTGAGGCACGGCGTCCACTATGTCACCAACCACCGACGCCGCCCCCAGATGGGAACGGCACAGCAGCGAACAGCACAGCAGGGAACAGCTACGGGCGAGAACGATGCCGACGGGAACAGCGGGCCCGGACATGGTGTTATGGGACCCATGAGCAACGTGATCGACGACGAGGCCGGCGCCCGCACCTCCGACACCGGCGAACTGACCATGTACACGACGTCGTGGTGCGGATTCTGCGCCCGCCTCAAGCGCGGCCTCAAGAGCAGCGGAATCACCTGGCAGGAGATCGACATCGAGCTGAACCCCGACGCCGCCGAGTTCGTGGGCAGTGTCAACGGCGGCAATCACGTCGTGCCCACCGTCCTCTACGCCGACGGCACCACAGCCACCAACCCGTCGATCGCCGACGTCAAGGCCAAGCTGGGCGTCTGAGACGCATCGGGTCTGCTCGGCGCGGGTTACCCGGCCGCCCAGGCCTCGATCATCGATCGCGCGATGGAGATCGACCCGGGAAGGCGCAGACGATCCGCGTCGTCGGCGCCCGGCGCCTCGGCGCGTGACCAGCCGTCGCCGCGGGCAAGAGCCTCCCGGACCTCATCGCGGTGGAACCACTGCGCGTCGCCGATCTCTCCGTCGAGGAATGCCAGCTCGTCGGTCGGGTCGCCGATGGCCGCGAAACCCAACATGAGCGACCGTGGGAACGGCCAGGGCTGGCTGCCCAGGTAGCGCGGTTCGCGCACCACGATGCCGACTTCTTCGTGCACCTCGCGGAGCACGCACTGTTCGAGCGACTCCCCCGGCTCGACGAAACCGGCAAGCGTCGAATACCAGCCGTCCGGCCACACGGCCTGCCGACCGAGCAGGATGCGGTCGGCACCGTCGTGGACGACGGTGATGATCGCCGGGTCGGTACGCGGGAACTCGTCTCGTCCGGAGTCGACGCTGCGCCGGACCCACCCGCCGCGAGCGGGTTGGGTGGGCGAACCGTCGACCGGTGAATGACGGGCGGTCTCATGCCAGTTCAGGATCCCCAGTGCGGTGGCGAGCAGGCCCGCCTCGTCGGCGGACAGCCGCGTAGCACCACGCCGGGCGTCGTCGGTCGGGCCGTCGATGTGGTGCACACGACGCGTCCACAGGTCGGCGCCACCGTCGGCCGCGTCGAAGCCGAGGATGACCGCGTCGGCCGGTGGAGCCTCGGCGACAGTGGTGGCGGCGACCCAGTGCAACGCACCGGCATCGCTCACCGGGTATCGACCGGCCGCGTCGATCAGCAACACCTTCGCCGTCGGCCATCCGGCGGCCATCCGGTGCGCGTCGTCGCGGATGGCGTCCGCGCGGTCGAACACCGCACGCGACAGCAGGGGCGGTTCGGGCAGCTCGAAATGCACTGGCGCACAAGCCTTTCTCAGAAGCGGCGGATCGGTCAGTCGTCGTTGGGGCTCTTGCGGACATACAGCAGGCGGTCGCCGACCTCGATCTGTTCGACCGCGCTGTCGTCGACACGATGCAGTACGCCGTTGCGCACGACGCCGAGGACGATGTCGCGGGTGTGGGCAGGCGACCCGCCGGTCTCGGTCGGATCGACCTCACGTTCGGCGATGGCGTAACCGGCGTCCGGGGTGAGAAGGTCCTCGATCACCTCCACCACCGACGGGGTCATCGTCGCGATGCCGAGCAGGCGACCGGCGGTCTCCGACGACACCACCACCGAGTTCGCACCGGACTGCCGCATCAGGTGGGTGTTCTCCGATTCCCGGATCGACGCGACGATCTTCGCCCGCGGGTTGAGTTCGCGGGCGGTGAGTGTGGCGAGGACCGCGGTGTCGTCGCGGCTGGTGGCCACGACGATGCTCGCGGCGTGGGCCACGCCGGCCAGCCGCAGCACATCCGACTTCGTGGCGTCGCCGCGCACCGTGACCAGTCCGTCGGAGGCGGCCGCCTCGAGGACCGTGGCGTCGGCGTCGACGACGACGATCTCGGAAGGCTTGATGCCGTCACCGCGCATCGCGTCCACCGCGGTGCGGCCCTTGGTGCCGTAACCGATGACCACGGTGTGATTGCGCACGGTATTCCTCCAACGCTGGATCTTGAGCGCCTGTCGAGACCGTTCGGTGAGCACCTCGAGGGTGGTACCGATCAGCACGATCAGGAACAGCACGCGCAACGGCGTGATGATGACGAGGTTGATGAAACGGGCGAACGGCGTGATCGGCGTGATGTCGCCGTAGCCCGTCGTGGAGAGGGTCACCGCGGAGTAGTACAGCGCATCCAGGTACGACAGCTCGTTGTCCTGTGCGTCGCGGTAGCCGGCGCGATCCAACCAGACCACGACCGAGGTGAACAGCAGCGCCAGGGTCGCCCAGAAGACGCGTCGGCCGATCGCCCGGCTCGGACTCTGCTGGAGTTCGGGGATACGGACGACGCCGACCAGTGCATGGTCGGGCCGGTTGACCAGATCGGTACCGCCGAAGCGTCGGCGCAGGCGGTTAGCCACCGGCGCGCTCGCGCTCGTCGAGTTCGCTCACACGCTGCAATGTAGCCCACCACGGCGCCCCACAACTCATCTGGCGGGACTCCCCTCGCGTCACGGGCCGGCTCATCGGGCGAGCTTGGCGGCGAGGGTCGCCTCGTCGGGCAGGTCGTCGGCCTCCAGCGTGTGCCCGTCGCGCACATAGTGGAAGGCGGCCCGGACCTTCGTCGCCTCCACCCCGGCCAGCTGCGCCCACGCCAGGCGGTACGCGGCGAGCTGGATGAACAACGATTCCCGGCGGGCGGGTTCGGGGATCACACCGGTCTTCCAGTCGACGACCGTCCACGAGCCGTCCTTCTCGGCGAAGACCGCATCGATCCGTCCACGCACCACGATCCCGCCGATGACGGTCTCGAAGGGCACCTCCACCTCGGTGGGACTGCGATTCGCCCAGGGCGAGGAGAGGAACGCCGCCCGCAGTTCCTCGAGATCGGCGTCCGGGCTCGCGGTCGCGTCTGCGGCACCGGGTAATTCGTCGATGTCGAGGAGTCTGGTCGCGCCGAACCACCGTTCCACCCACGCGTGGAACGCGGTGCCGCGCCGAGCCATCGGGTTGGGCCGGAACGGCGTCGGGCGGCGCAACCGACGGGCGAACTCGGCTTCGTCGGCGTCGAGTTCGACCAGCTGGCTGACGGACAGGTGGGTCGGCAGCGACACCTCGACGAGCGCCTGATTCGCCTGGTGATGCTCGGCGAGCAGGGCCGACACCTCGGCCTCCCAGGCACCGATCTCGTCCGCCGGATCGGCCGGAGGCGTGGTCGCGGTCGCCGAGTCGACGGCCGGTGCGTCGAACAGCGCGGGCGCTGCGCGGGTGGCGATGGCGTCGGTGACCAGGTCGGCCGCGCGCTGCACCGAGTCGCGGCGGCCGCCGAGCGGATCGCGCGGCCACGGTGCTGCGATCGCACGCTCGGCCAACGGATTCGGGCTGTCCGGCTCCGGCGGCGGCGTGCGCACCGCGATCGACAGCCCGGTCGAGTCGACACTCGGGTCGGTGATCGCCTCGTCGATGCCGACCATCAGCTCGTCGAAGAAATCCGAGCCGCCGCGCGGCTTGTCGCCGGTCTCCGACCAGTGGTGCGCCGAGATGAGCAGATCGTGCCGAGCGCGGGTGAGCGCCACGTACAGCAGCCGCCGATCCTCTTCGAGGCGACGCTCGCCGATCGCGGCCTTGTGGTCGGTCAGGGCGTCCTCGAGTTGTTTGCGGTCGGCGACCGTGTCGATCGTCAGGATCGGAAACCCTTCCGGCGCACCGTCGGCCGCCTCGGCCGGGATGGCCAGATCACCGCGCAGGTCGGCCGGGAGCTCGCGTGCACTGCCCAGCCACGTGGTGTCGGCCTTGGCGCTGGGGAAGATCCCCTTCGCCAGGTGCGGTATCGCGACGACGTCCCATTCGAGTCCTTTGGCCGCATGCACGGTGAGGATCTGTACGCGCTGTTCGGCCACCTCGATGCGCCCCGGCTCCAGACCCTTCTCGATCGTCTCGGCGGCGTCGAGGAACGCCAACAGGCCGGGCAGGTTCGCGCCCGGGCGATCGGCGTAGTGGCTGACGTAGTCGGCGAAGGCGTCGAGATGTTCCCGGCCGGTGATCGCGCCCCGCATGCGGCGCGCCCGGATCTGGGCCTCGACGCCGACCCCGATCGTGTTCTCCACGTCGGCGACGAGTTCGGGGAGCGGCTGTCCGATCCGACGCCGCAAGGACTCCAGCTGCGCACCGAACGCCCGGATGCGCGCGTACCCTTCGGGGCTGTAGTCGGTGGGTTCGCCCGGATCGACGACGGCGTCGGCGATTCCCGCCCGGTCCACGATCTCGGTGGGCAGCACGGCGTCGAGTGCCGCGTCGAGCGCCTCTCGGCTGGTGACGACGCCGCCCGCCTCGGCGAAACTCTCCGCCGCGAGAGTGGTGGCCCGGCGCCACAGCGCGGCGAGGTCCTTGGCGCCCAGCCGCCAGCGGGCCCCGGTGAGCAGACGCATCACGGCGGTCCCGGCCATCGGGTCGGCCATCACGCGCAGGGTCGCGACGATGTCCTCGATCTCCGGGACGTGCAGCAGACCGCCGATGCCAACCACCTCGGTGGGGATGCCCCGGCTCTCGAGTTCGGCGGCCAGCGGTGCCGAATCCTCGTTGCGCCGCACCAGGATCGCGGTGGTCGGCGGTGCCTCGTCCGCGGCCTGGGCCGCGCGGTAGCGTTCCTCGATCGCATCGGCGATGACGTTCCGTTCGTCGACGACGGTCTCGGTCAGCGCGATCGTCGCCGTGCCGTGGGGGGCGTCGGGACGGGGCCGGAGCACGCTGACCGGGATCCCGCGGCGTCGGAGCTCCTCGGAGATCTGATTGGCCAGCCGCAAACCCTGGGCCGCGTTCCGCCAGCTGGTGAGGAGCTCCAGGCGACGGGCGGGAGTCCCGTCGGGACGCGGGAAGTCGCGGGCGAACCGCGGCAGGTTGGCCGCGGAGGCACCCCGCCACCCGTAGATGGACTGGATCGGGTCGCCGACCGAGGTGACCGCGACCGGGGCGCGCCCGTGCCCGCCGAACAGCGTCGACAGCAGCACCCGTTGCGAGTGACCGGTGTCCTGGTACTCGTCGAGCAGGACCGCGCGAAACGCGGTGCGTTCGGCGGTGACGACCTCGGGGTTGGACACCACCAGCCGTGCCGCGAGTGACATCTGGCTGCCGAAGTCGAGCGCGGACTGCGCCCGCATCGTCTCGCCCAGCGCGATCACCATCGGGATCAGCTCACGCCGTTCGTCGATGACCTCCTGCACCTTCAGCAGCGCCTGCGTCGGCTTGTCGCGCTGTTTGGGACCCTTCGGAAGGGTGTCGACGAGCTCGTACAGCGTCGAACCCGCCTGCGCGAGGTCGGTGATGTCGACCAGGTGCTCCGACATCTCGCCGTACAGTTTGAGCACCGCCTCGGTGACACTCGCCGGCACCTTCTTGGTGTTCAGTTCGCCCGGCCACGCGGAGACGAGTGAGAACGCCAGCTGCCAGAGCTCGGTCTCGGTGAGCAGTGTCGACGACGGTTCGACCGGCAGGAGCAGCCCGTAGTCGGCGATCAGCCGCCCGGCATAGGCGTGGTAGGTGCTCACCTCCGGATCGGCACCGCGTAGCCGGGCGGCCAACGCGCCGTCGGGATCCCAGTTCCGCAGCGCCGGCGACCCGGCGAGCATCGAGAGGCGCCGCCGGATGCGGGCGCCGAGTTCGCTCGCGGCCTTGCGCGTGAACGTGAGTCCGAGGATCTCGTCGGGGGCCACGAGCTGGTTGGCCACCAGCCACACCACGCGCGAGGCCATCGTCTCGGTCTTGCCCGCACCCGCGCCGGCGACGACGAGCATGGGTTCCATCGGCGCCTCGATCACCGCGACCTGCTCGGGCGTGGGGTCGGGCAGTCCCAGCGCGGCCGCCAGCGACTTCGCCCCGACGATCGGCCGGTCGATCCGGTCCTGCAGATCAGTCATCGGTCACCGCCTTCCCCGGGATCTGTGCGGGACAACTCGTGGTGAGAGTGCAGTGCACACAACCGGGATTGGGTGTCGCGCTGTACGTCGGTCCGACGCTGGCCCGGGCCGCGCGGCGTACCACCCCGATCCACTCGTCGAGCAACTCCGGTGTCAGCGGCGACTGGACGCGTTCGGCCGCACCGGAATTGCGGTTCGCGGTCGACACGTAGACCAGTCGAGCACCGCCGGGCGGGGTGTCGCCGAACTGCGGCACCCCGCCGTGCGCCAGCGCCACCTGATAGGCCGCCATCTGGGCGTGCTCGTCGGCGTCGGCCTTGGTGATCGGCGTCTTGGAGGTCTTGACGTCGACCACGACCGGCCTGCCCTCGGCATCGGTCTCGAGTCGGTCGACGCGTCCGCGGAGGCGGACCTCGAGCTCGTCGGGGCCCGCGGTGGGGTCGGCGGGAATGGTTGCGTCGACGGGCAACTCGACGCCCACCTCCTCGAGTTCGGAGCGCGAGATGCGCAGCCACTCCCGGAAATGCCCGAGCATGCCCTCGGCGCGCTCGAGTTCGCGGGCCGAGTACCAGCCGGCACCGGTGTCGACACGTTCCCAGATGTCGCGGAGCGCTGCGGTCACCTCGGCCGGATCGAGTTGGCCGGCGACCGCCTGGACGAGCGTGTGCACGAGGCTGCCGGTCAGTGCCGGGGTGCCGTCGCCGTCGCGCCCGCCGTTGCGTTCGAGAACCCACCGCAACGAACAGCGGGTCAGCGCATCGACATTCGACGGCGAGAGGGTCAGCGGACCCGACTCCGGCGTCCACAACGGAGCGTCGGTGCTGGGTGCGGCGAGCCCGAACCAGTCGCGCGGATGCGCACCCGGGATGTCGGAGTCGGCGAGTTCGGCCAGCAGACGCGCCGCGGCCGTCGTCCGGGGCGCATCGGGTTCGTCGGCGCCGGCGATCACCGCCGATCGCAGCGTCGCGACCAGTGAGGGCAACGAGAGCACCCGGTCGACGCCGGGGTCGAGCCGGACCTCGGCGCGGGCCGACTCCGCCGGATCGTCGGGATCGCCGACCAGATCCGCGAGTTCGGTGATGAAGCGCGACGGTGACGCGTCCCCGCTGCCGTCCTCGACCGCGGTCACGAGCAACCGGCTACGGGCCCGCGTGCACGCGACGAGGAACAGCCTGCGCTCGTCGGCCAGTGCGGTCGCCCCGCGGGCGACGGTGTCCACGGCGTCGGCGTCCATGCCGTCGAGGATGTCGACGAGTTGTCCGGTGGCCAGAACGCCTCCGCGACTTCGCAGCGACGGCCACAGCCCGTCCTGGACGCCCGCGACGGCGACGACCTCCCATTCGCGTCCCACCGCGGCGTGTGCGGAGAGCACCGTCACCGATTCGGTTGCCGCCGTGGCCGTCCGGCTGTCGCGCGGGATCTGCAGCTGGGACAGGTAGTGCACGAACCCGGCCGGCCCGGCCGCGGGCAGCGTGTCGGTGAAGTCCGCGGCGGACTCGAACATCGCCATGACCGCGTCGAGGTCGCGGTCGGCCTGCTCGCCCGCCGGGCCGCCGCGAACGGCCGATGCCGCCCACCGCCGCTCGAGCCCGGTGGCCTGCCACGCCGCCCACAGGGTCTCCTCGATCCCGCGCCGCGCGTCGTGCACCCGTTGGGCCGCGCCGACGACGTCGAGCACGCGCGCCAGCGGCATCGCCTCGGTCTCGGTGAGTCGGCGACGGTAGCGCGCGCCGACCTCGGGGTCGAGGATCGCGCGGGTCAGGGACGTGAGCGAATCCGGTTGTCCCGCCGGGTCGTCGGCGTCGTCGAGGCGGCGCACACCGCGTCGTAACCGGCGCATCGATCCCGGATCGGCCGCACCGATCGGACCGGACAGCAGCGTGAGCGTGTCCTCGGTGGTGAAGTGGTCGAGCGTGTCGGTGGAGTGCGCGTCCGGCGAAGCCGGGCTCGCCGCACGCGCGGCGACCGCGCGCAGCACCAGCATCAAACCGATGACGGCACGTTGCCGATGCAGCGGCAGGTCACTGGCGGGCGTCGTCAGGGGTACGCCCGCGGACCGGAAGGCCCGTCGCAGCGGCGGCAGCGCCAGCGACACCGACCGGACGACGACCGCCATCTGCGACCACGGCACCTCGTCGAAGAGATGGGCACGCCGCAGCAGGTCGGCGATGGCGGTGGCCTCCTTGGCCGCGGACCCGTACACCCGCACGGCGGCCGCGCCGCCCCCGTTCGCGGGGCCCGACCCCTCCGACTCCGGCTCGGCGGCATCCACATCGGTGGCCGGCCGGGGATAGGGATGCGGGCGGGCGCCGGGCAACCGGGCGGCGATCGCGCGTCCGAGCCGGGACAGCTCGGGCCGGGACCGGAAGTCGTCCTCGAGGAGGATGTCGAGCGGGCTGCCCGGTTCGGCCAGCCCGTCGGCGAAGCGCGGACTCGCACCCCGGAACCCGAACACGGACTGGTCGGTGTCGGCCGCGATGATCGTCGAGAGGGTTCCGGTCCCGACCAGCGTGATGAGCTGCGCCGCTTGCGGATCGAGATGTTGCGCATCGTCGACCAGCAGGTGCCGGATGCGGCGGCGCTCGCCGCTCAGCAGGTCGGGATCGGTGGCGAACGCCGACAGCGCCGAACCGATCAGCTCGGCCGCGTCGACCGCGGGTGCCGAGGCACCCGGCGTCTCGAGACCGACCGCCCCGCGCAGCAGCATGTTCTGCTCGTACTGGGCGTACGCGCGAGCGGCCGCGGTCCACTCCGGCCGCTTGTGTGTACGTCCCAGCGCGGCAAGCTCTTCGGGGCCCACGCCGCGTTCGGCGGCGCGCATCATCAGGTCGCGCAACGCCTGGGCGAAACCGTCGGTGCCCAGCGCGGGCCGCAGGTGAGCCGGCCAGTAACCCGCGCCGTCCTCGATGTCACCGGCGAGGAGCTCGCGCAGGACGACGTCCTGTTCGGAGCCCGTGATGAGCCGCGGCGGCGGATTGTTGTGGGCCTGGGCCTGCAGGCGCAGGATCGCGAAGGCGTAGGAGTGCACGGTCCGCACGAGCGGCTCGCGCAGCGCACCGCCGAGAACCCGGCGGCCGCTCGATCCGGCGGACAGGACGCGCCGGGTGATCTCCTCGCGCAGGGCGACGGCCGCGCGCCGGCTGGACGCCAGGACGAGAACGGACTCCGGATCGGTGTCCGGGTCGAGCAGTCGGGCCACCGCGGCGTCGACGATCAGCGCAGTCTTCCCGCTCCCCGGACCGCCGTGCACCCGTACCGGACGCCAGGCCTGTTCCTCGTCGGCCGGGCGGCTCGTGGGCGGCTCGATGACCTCGGCCACCGCAGGCGGCCAGTGCCGGGGACGATCCGTGGAGTCGGGGGCCGCGACAAGTCGCGCGAGCAGCGCGCTGCGCGGGGTCTGGGCACCCGGTCTCCGACTCATGCACCCATCGAATCACGGCCCACCGACGCTCTCGGCGGGGCGCCGCCACCTGCGTCGGTTCCCGTCCGCCACCTGCATCGGTTTCCGCCGGGGGCCGTACGGCAGGATGGACGGGTGGCAGCTCTCAACACCCATGTCTTCGGCAGCGGTCCTGCGGTTCTCGCCATCCACGGGCTCACCGGCCACGGCCTTCGCTGGGCAGCGCTGGCCGACCACCTCCCCGGTGTCCGGCTCGTCGCACCGGACCTGATCGGTCATGGCCGGTCACCGTGGCGCCCGCCGTGGAGCATCGAACACCAGGTGCGGGCGCTGTCGGCGGTGATCGACGACCACATCCCCGCCGACGAGCAGCCGGTCGTCGTCGTGGGGCACTCGTTCGGCGGCGCGCTGGCGCTGCACCTGGCCAACCGCCGCCCGGACGCGGTCAAGGGCCTGGTGCTGCTCGATCCCGCGCAGGGCCTCGACCCCGAGTTCGCGCTCGAGGTGGCCACCGACAGTCTCGACAACTGGGACTACGCCGACGCCGAGGCCGCACGCTCGGCGAAACGTGCCGAGGGCTGGGCGGCCGTTCCCGACGCGCTCATGGAGAGCGAGCTCGCCGAGCACCTCGTCCCCCGGCCGCGAGGGCGGGTCGGCTGGCGGGTCAGCGCCCCGGCCGCCGCGGCGTCGTGGAGCGAGATGGCAAGACCCGCAGTGCTTCCGCCACCCGGCACACCAACCCATGTGGTGGTCGCCGATCAGGTCCAGCCGCCGTTCGTGCGGCCGGCCTTCCTGGATGCCTGCGCAAGCGAACGCGGCACCGAGGTCACCGTCCACCACGCCGACTGCGGGCACATGGTGCCGTTCCTCGAACCCGGGCTCAGCGCCACCCTGATCCGATCGCTGCTGTAGCGCGGATCATCCACGCGGCTCGCCGAGTCGGGCCCGACGAGAACGACGGGAGGTCTGCGCCGATGGCGGCCATCACCGAGGAGCAGGTGGAACGGGTCCGCGCACTGGTGTCGGCGATCCCGGTGGGGCAGGTGAGCACCTACGGCGACCTGGCCGTGGCAGCCGGATTGTCCAGTCCCCGGATCGTGGGCTGGATCATGCGGACCGACACCGCCGACCTGCCCTGGCACCGCGTGGTACCCGCCGGCGGCCGGCCGGCACCCCACCTCGCGACCCGGCAGCTGGAACGCCTACGGGCGGAGGGTGTTCCGATCACCGACGGGCGGATCCGACTGCGGGAGTGCCGCTGGGACCCCTCCGCCTGAGGGGTTGCCTACCTCAGACGCGCCGCGGCGGTCCGCCGATACGGACTGATCGCCGCGCGCATCCGCGTCACGATCAGGTCGACGATCCGCGGGTCCGGCCCCAGCGGTGCGGCCACCGCGTCCGCACCGTAGGTGTTCAGCCGCTGATGGAACAGGCCCGGTGCGAGGAGATGGCTCGCGATCACGACCCGGCGACCCGTTCGCCGCGCTCGTTCGACGGCGTCGGGCACACTGGGCGTCGCTGTCGTGATGAACCCGACCTCGACTCGCCCGCCGATGAGCGATTCGAGCTGCCGGGCCGCGAGATGCACCTGGCCACAGGCACTCTCGTCCGACGAACCCGCAGCGGCGAGCACGACCGCGTCGCCCGGTTCCCAGCCCGCTTCGGCCAGGCGGAGTCGCGCGACCGCGGCGATGGCCGGGTCGGGTCCGAGCGCCCGGGTGACCACGGTGTCCTCCCGGCCGGCGGCCGCGACGTGTTCGGGTAGGTCCTTGCGGACGTGGTAGCCCGAGGCGAGGAACGCCGGGACCAGGACGGCGGGGCGATCCAGGTCGGCGATGACCTCGCTCGGTGTGGGCCCGAGGACGTCGACGAACGCGGTACGGGTGAGACCGATCCGGTCGCTGACGGCCTCGGCGATCTGGGCGATGACCGAGACCCCGTGGGGATTGCGGGTCCCGTGCGCGACCAGGACCGGGCTGTACCCCTGTAGACGGTCGCCGTGCGGAAGCCGTACATGGTTGTCGTGCATGTGTTCTCGCTCCTTCCTCACTCGTCTTCGGCGTCGTACTCGAGGTCGACGGCGAGTCGGTAGCCCCGTTTGACCACGGTCTGCACCATCTTCGAATCCCCCAGCGCGGCACGGAGTCGCGCGACGGCGACCTCGACCGCATGGGTGTCGGAGCTGTCCCCGGGCAACCCCGCGAGCAGCTCCTGGCGGGAGACCACGCGGCCGGGGTTACGGGCCAGCAGCTTGAGCAGGAGAAGACTCGTCGCCGACATCTCGCGGAGCTCGCCGTCGACAACCACGGCCTGTCCGCGGATGGCGGTGTCGTGACCGGCGACCCGCAGCAGATGGCTGCGGCGCGGCAGTTCGTCGGTGATCAGCCGCGCCAGCGCACCGAGCCGGAACCGGCGCGGGTAGATCGTGGGGATCTGCAGTGCCTCCAGCGGACTGGCGGTCACCGAGCCCACACACATGACCGGCACCGCGGTCCGCAACGCATGGACGAACTGCTGCAGCTTGCCCAGCTCCTTGGCGCGGGTCAGGATCGATGCCGCCGCCGGCGCACTCGTGAAGGTGATCGCATCGAGATCGCCGCGGAGCACCGCCGCGATCATCTTGTCGATGCGCGCCACGTCGGGATGCATGTTCCAGCGGTACACCGGGATGGGCACCACCTCCGCACCGGCGGCGCGCAGAACCGTGCAGAAGTCCGGCAGCGGCTCCCATTCGCTGGTGGCGCCGTGCAACTGCACGGCGATCCGGACGCCCTCGACGCCCTCCTCCAGCAACCGGTCGAGCACCTCCGAGGAGGACTCGCTCTCCGGCGACCACTCCTCGCGCAGACCCGCCGCCCGGATCGCACCCTTGGCCTTCGGGCCGCGGGCGATCAACCGGCTCGCGGACAGCGCCCGCAACACGGCTTCGGCGTTGCCCCAGCCGTCGGCGGCCTCGACCCATCCGCGGAACCCGATGCCGGTCGTCGCGACCATCACCTCCGGCGGGTTCCCGATCAGTTCCTCGGTCACCCGCTCGAGCTCGGTGTCGTCGACCAGCGGCAGGATGCGGATGGTCGGGGCGTGCATCACCTCGGCACCGCGTCGTTCCAGCAACACCGCGAACTCTTCGGCGCGCCGGGCCGCGGTGATGCCGATGGTGAATCCGGCGAGTGGCAGCGGATCCGCTCCCGGGGGGCCTGAGCCGGCGGGGTCTGCACCGGTGGGGGTCATGGTGTTCACGCCGGGAAGTACACCTCGACGATGCGGTTGCTCACGCGTACTCCGTAGCTCGGGACCGACACCGTCTCGTCGTCCAGGCAGAGTCCGGTCCGGAGCGCGAAGACCTGCTTGCCCAGCGGCGAGGCGACGGTGGGTTCTCCCCCGCGGTCGCCGGTGAGCCCCCGCGACAGAACCGCGGCACGGCCGAACGGATCGATGTTGCCGATGGCGTACAGCCGGGAGCGGCCCGGTGCCGCCTCGCGGTCCGACTCGGCCGCGGGCAGCCGGAACAGGGCGGCCTGGACGCCGTCGGGACCGAGCACGGCGACCCCCCGTCCGACGATCAGATCGTCGATGGAACAGGCGCGCACCCAACTCCCCTCGCGCACCCCGACGGCGGTACCGGTGGGTGTGGTCTCTGCGGACATGGTGTCGGCCTCCCCTGGCGCGATGGTCATGTGGGCACTCCTTCTCTCACCGGTGCGGTGCTCGACGCTCCCGGGCTCGACACGTCTGCTCCCGGGCGGACCGACGGCATGTCGAGCAACACCGGCGCCTTCCGTTCGTGGTCGGCGAACCGGATGGTCGGGTCGACGACATCCGGCGCGTTCACGAACGACACGAACCGCTTGAGCTTGTCCTCGTCGGCGAGTACCGCCGCCCACTCGTCCTGATAGCCGCCGACGTGGCGGGCCATCGCGTCCTCGAGTTCGGCGGCGAGGCCGAGGCTGTCCTCGCAGACGACGTCCTTCAGATGGTCGAGGCCACCTTCGAGCGACTCCAGCCACGGCGCTGTGCGCTGCAGTCGATCGGCGGTTCGGATGTAGAACATGAGGTACCGATCAATGTAGGCGACGAGGGTCTCGTCATCCACTCCGCTGGCGAGCAGGACCGCGTGCTTCGGGCTCTGGCCGCCGTTGCCGCCCACGTACAGGTTCCAGCCGTGCTCGGTGGCGATCACGCCGACGTCCTTGCCCCGGGCCTCGGCGCATTCACGGGCACACCCCGACACCCCGAACTTGATCTTGTGAGGCGAGCGCAGACCCCGATATCGCTTCTCCAGCAGCACTGCCATGCCGACCGAGTCCTGCACGCCGTACCGGCACCACGTCGAACCGACGCAGCTCTTCACCGTCCGCAGACTCTTGCCGTACGCCTGGCCCGATTCCATCCCGGCGTCGACGAGGCGCCGCCAGATCTCGGGCAGCTGGTCGACGCGCGCCCCGAACAGGTCGATGCGCTGGCCACCGGTGACCTTGGTGTACAGCCCGAAGTCGCGGGCGATCTCGCCGATGACGATCAGCTGTTCGGGGGTGACCTCGCCGCCGGGCATCCGCGGCACCACCGAGTACGACCCGTTCTTCTGCATGTTCGCCAAGAAGTGGTCGTTGGTGTCCTGCAGCGCGGCCTGCTCGCCGTCGAGGATGTGCTCGCTGGAGGTCGACGCCAGGATCGACGCGACCGTCGGCTTGCAGATCTCACATCCCAGGCCGGTGCCGTATCGCTCGATGAGCTCGGAGAACGTCCGGATGCCCGTGACCGCGACGATCTCGAACAGTTCGGCGCGCGACTGGGCGAAATGATCGCACAGCGACTTGCTCAGTTCGACCCCCGACGCGGCGAGCAGCTGCTTGATGCTGGGCAGGCAGCCGCCGCACGTGGTGCCGGCCGAGGTACAGCCTTTGACCGCGGCGATGTCGCACGCCCCGTCGGCGATCGCCGAGCAGATCGAACCCTTGGAAACCCCGTTGCACGAGCAGATCTCCGCGTCGTCGGGCAGTGCGTCCATACCGACCGCCGCACCGCCCTCGGGTGCGATGAGCGCCGCCGGGTCGCCCGGGATCTCTCGGCCGACCATCGGCTTGAGCATGGCGTAGGCCGATGCGTCGCCGACGAGGATGCCGCCGAGAAGCGTCTTTGCGTCGTCGCTCACGACGATCTTGGCGTACCTGCCGGCGACGGCGTCGTGATAGGTGATCTCGAGCGCGTTCGCGGTGGCGCCGAATGCGTCCCCGAAGCTGGCGACATCGACGCCGAGGAGCTTGAGCTTGGTGGACAGGTCGGCACCGGGGAACTCCGACGTGCCGCCGAGCAGACGGTCGGCGACCACCTCGGCGGTCGAGTACCCGGGGGCGACGAGGCCGTAGCAGCGGCCCTCCACGGCCGCGACCTCGCCGATGGCATAGATGTTCTCGTCATCGGTGACACAACCGGTGTCGACGAGCACGCCGCCCCGCTCACCCACCGCCAGTCCCGATTCCCGCGCCAGCTGATCGCGCGGCCGGACACCCGCCGAGAAGACGACCAGCGAGGCGTCGATCGTGGATTCGTCGGACAGCGTCACCCGCAGGCCACCGCCTTCGGCGTCGGCGATCTCCGATGTCCCGACCCCGGTGTGGACCTCGAGTCCGAGATCGGTCACCAGGTTCTTCAGGATCGCGCCACCGCCCTCGTCGACCTGCATCGGCATCAGGCGCGGGGCGAACTCCACCACGTGCGGGGTCATCCCCATGAGCTTGAGGGCGTTGGCCGCCTCGAGCCCGAGCAGCCCACCGCCGACGACGACGCCGGTCGCCCCGGGACCGGCCGCCTCGGCCGCGGCCCGGATGTCGTCGAGGTCGTCGAGGGTGCGGTAGACGAAGCACCGGTCGTTGTCGTGCCCGGGAACCGGCGGGACGAAGGCGTAGGAACCGGTCGCGAGAACCACGGCGTCGTAGTCGATCTCCCGGCCGCCCGAGGTGACGACCCGCCGCGCCTCGCGGTCGATGCCGGTGACGGTCTCCCCGAGATGCGTCACCACGTGGTCGTCGCCGGCGTACGTGTTGCCCTCGAGTGCGAGTGAATCCCTCAGCCAGGCACCGACATACGAGGACAACCCCACCCGGTCGTACGCCGGGTCGATCTCCTCGCTGACGATCTCGATCCGCCACCGGTCGGTCGCGTCACGCGCGCGGAGCGCCTGCACGAAGCGGTGACCGACCATGCCGTGGCCCACCACCACCACTGTCTTGGTTGTGCGCGTTGCGGTTTCGCTGTTCACTGCTTTTGACTCCCTTGCCTCGCCGGACCCGTGCGGATCAGGCCAGCGCTTCGTTGGTTGCCTGCTTGTCGGTGCCCTCGGACGCGACACCGGTCGGTGCGCCCTCGTCGCCGGTGGAAGCCCCACCCTCCGGGGTGCCGGCCACCGACAGATCGGTGGTCTCCGCGAGGACGATCGGGCGTCGGGCGTAGAACCACCAGGTCACGACCGCCGCCAGGACGTAGAAGAGCATGAACACCCAGAAGGCCATCGTCGCCGACTTGTTGGTCTGGTAGCTGGCCCGCAGCACCAGGTTGATACCCACGCCGCCGAGACCTCCTGCTGCACCGGCGATCCCGATGAGAGCGCCGGACATGCTCCGCGACCACTTCGTCTTGCCGAGTGAGTTCAGTCCACTCTGCGTCCGCGCCTTGTGCTCCCAGATGGTCGGGATGATCTTGTAGACCGACCCGTTGGCCAGGCCCGACAGCAGGAACAGCAGGATGAAGCCGATGATGAAGGCCGTCAACGTGGCGCCGGTGATCGTCTTGCCGTTGTTGTCGGCGATCGTGCCGGCGACGACGAGGATCGCCGCGGAGAAGACCATCGCGATGAAGGTGTACAGCGTCACCTTGCCACCACCCACGCGATCGGCCAGCTTCCCGCCGTAGGGGCGGATGACCGACCCCAGCAGCGGGCCGATCCACACGATCTGCGCTGCCGCCAGCGCCGGCTTCGCCACTCCGGCCTCGGTGAAACTGATGTTGAGGACCTGGCCGAAGGCGAACCCGAAGCCGATGAAGGAACCGAACGTGCCGATGTAGAGCAGGCAGATGAGCCACGTGTCGCGGTACTTGAGGCAGTCGATCATCGCCCGACCGCTGGCCGTCTGGTGGTCCAGGTTGTCCATGTAGATGGCGGCACCGATGCCGGCGACAGCCAGGGCGACGAGGTAGATGGCGCACACGATCTCCGGCTGGTCGGCGAAGAGCCAGATGACCAGCAGACCGATGACCTGGACGACCGGCACGCCGATGTTGCCGCCGCCCGCATTGAGGCCCAGGGCCCAACCCTTGAGCCGCTGCGGGTAGAAGGCGTTGATGTTGGTCATCGACGACGCGAAGTTGCCGCCACCGAAACCGGTGATGGCCGCGACGGCGAGAAACCAGCCGAACCCGAACTCGCCCGGGTTCATCATCAGCATCATCGTCAGCCCGGTGGGGATGAGCAGCACGACGGCGGAGAAGATCGCCCAGTTGCGCCCGCCGAACCGGGCGGTGGCCTGGGTGTAGGGGATCCGCAGGCAGGAACCGACCAGGGTCGCGGTGGCGGCGATGACGAACGTCTGGTCCATGCTGATGCCGTACTCGGGGCCCATGAACAGGGCCATCACCGAGAAGAGCGACCAGATCGAGAAGCCGACGTGCTCGCAGATCACCGACCAGATCAGATTGCGTTTGGCGATCGCGGCGTTGCCGTTGTCCCAGGCGACCCGATCCTCGGGATCCCAGTCGGTGATGGTGTGGTCGCGTTTCAGGTTGGCTGTGAGGTCTGCGAATGCCAAGGCTCCGCCTCCGATGGTTGCTGGTCTACGTGGTGTCACTGCCGTGCACGGGGCCGGACGTGCAGTGGTGGCTGTCGTGGAAGACGCCGACACCGATGTCGTGCGACTCGAGACCAAGTGTGGAGGGGGTGTGTTGCGCGGATTTTCCGCGAGGTGACCGCATGGTCACGTTGTCCTCACTCCGTCACAACGACGGTGTGAGAACCCTGTCAGCTCTCGATCAGGGCTGTGAGCTGCGGTTATACGAGCAAACGTACATGTTCGACGACTCGCTGCAACCCGGGCAGTGCGCCCGAGGTCGACCGCGGGTGCAGGGCGTGGACGGCCAGCCGGAACATCGTCGCCCGCAGCATCATCTGCGGCCACTCGGGCTGATCGGACCAGCGCTGGATGAGCTCGGTGTCGGCACCGCCCCAGGCGAGGGCGTCGACCACCGCGACCGCCGCAGCCCACGGCGCGGGCCGCCAATACGGGACGATGTCGGTGATGCCGGGGGCCGCGGCCCCCGCGAACAGAACCGTGCCGAAGAGGTCACCGTGCACGACCTGAGACGGCAGATCCACCGGTTTGCGAAGCTTCGCAAGGGTTTTCAGCATGTCGACGCTCTGCACGCCGTCCGGCGCGGTCGGTTCGGCCATCCCCGCGGCACGGGCCGATCGCAACGGAACCTCTTCCCACGCGGCGCGGTCGGCGGCGGTGAAGACATCGACATCGGTGTGCGGCGGGGCCGGCGGCTGGAGCAGGAACCGGGGCCGTTCGAGCGAGGCGGTCGCCTCGTGCAGGCGGTCGGCGACCAGCACGACCTCGTCGTGCCTGGGTTCGGGGGTCCCCGCGATGTAGGTGTCCGCCCGCCACCCGGACACCACGTACCGCCCGTCGGTGGCGCGGAAGGGACGCGCGATGCGCATGCCCTCGACGAACAGGGACTCCCGCACCGACGCCGACCACGCCGCACGCGCGTGGTCGGGAACCAGGGACAGCACGACTTCGCCGACACGCCACCCGCCGACCCACGATTCCCCCATCGCGATGGGCGGGTGGGCGGTGAGCCCGAACGTGTTCAACACATGTTCGGGCGGCTCGACGGTGTTCACGTTGGCCAGATTACCGAGCGCGGATGCCCGGTCACGGAAGGCACGCGGCAGCCATCACGCGCAGACAGCCGGATCGACGGACGGGATCAGTAGACCGGAAGCGTCTTGTCGACCTGGTTGGCCCATGCGGTCACGCCGCCCTGCAGGTGTGTCGCGTCGGCGAAACCGGCTCGCTTGAGCGCGGCCAGTGCCTCCGCGGAACGGATACCGGTCTTGCAGTACAGGACCGTGGGGCGGTCGTGGGGTACCTGCGCGAGCCCCTCACCGGAGAGGATGTCGCCCTTGGGCACGAGTGTGGCGCCGTCGATGCGGACGATGTCCCATTCGACGGGCTCCCGGACGTCGATGATCGCCAGCTTCTCCCCGGCGTCGATCTTCGACTTGAGTTCGACGGCGGTCAGCGTCGACCCCGCTGCGGCATCGGACGCCTCGGAGGAGACGACGCCGCAGAAGTCGTCGTAGTCGATGAGGCCGGCGATGCGTTCGCCTTCCGGGTCCTTGCGGATCTTGATGGTCCGGTAGGTCATGTCCAGCGCGTCGTACACCATGAGACGGCCGAGGAGGGGTTCGCCGATCCCGCAGATCAGCTTGATCGCCTCGGTGCCCATGATCGAGCCGATCGAGGCGCACAGGATGCCGAGGACGCCGCCCTCGGCGCACGACGGCACCATGCCGGGCGGCGGCGCCTGCGGGTAGAGGTCGCGGTAGTTGAGCCCGCGACCGTCGGGAGCGTCCTCCCAGAAGACCGACGCCTGACCCTCGAATCGGTAGATCGACCCCCACACGTAGGGCTTGTGCGCGAGGACCGCGGCGTCGTTCACCAGGTACCGGGTCGCGAAGTTGTCGGTGCCGTCGAGGATGAGGTCGTACTGCGAGAACAGTTCGATCGCACCCTCGGGCTCGAGCCGCTGGTCATGCAGGTTGACGGTGACGAACGGATTGATCTCCAGGATGGAGTCCCGCGCGCTCTCGGCCTTGGGCCGCCCGATGTCGGACTGGCCGTGGATGACCTGGCGCTGCAGGTTCGATTCGTCGACGATGTCGAACTCGACGATGCCGATCGTGCCGACCCCGGCCGCGGCGAGATACAGCAGTGTCGGCGAGCCCAGTCCGCCGGCGCCGATCACCAACACCTTGGCGTTCTTCAGACGCTTCTGACCGTCCATGCCCACGTCGGGGATGATCAGGTGACGGCTGTAGCGGGCCACCTCTTCGTTGCTCAGTTCCGCGGCCGGTTCCACCAGCGGCGGCAGCGACCCAGTGGGCGACCCTTGCGACGACACGAACGCCTCCATTGTTCAGGCTGACTACGGACTCCTGACACAACGGCAGAGCTCGCGGCCGCATTCCCTCAGCGGGTGGGGAACGGCCACGGGTTGGGCCGGCACACGAAGGTGCGGTTGGCCTTCATCTGCGGGTCGAGGGCCATGATCTCGGCGTTCGCGACGCCGAAGGACTGCTGCATCATGATCGGCGCGAGCGCGCCGTCCTCGCGGCACGCCTCGTGGGATTCATAGCCGATGCCGTGCCCGACCTCGTGATTGATGAGGTACTGCCGGTAGGCGACGTCGTCGCCCTGATACGACAGGGCCCCGCGCACCCAGCGCGCCTCGTTGAGCGTGACCCGGGCCTGCGGCGGGTAGTAGCACGACGTCTCCAGCCGGATCTGGTAGCCGCAGAGCTCACGGGTGGTGCCGGTGGAGGTGAGGGTGATGCGCAGGTCGGGCTCGCCACGGTCGACCCTGCGGAAGGACACCCGTCCGTCGCCGATCCAGCTGCGCGGGTTGGCCAGCGTGGTGTCGACCATCTTCGCGAAGGTCGGGTCACCGCCGTAGTCCTGCGGGTCGAGACCGTTCTCGACCTCGACCGTGTAGGTGTAGACCTGACCGCCGGTACCGACGGGCGGACCGCCACCGCGCAGCACCCGGAAGGTCTTGCGGGCCCGCTCGGTGAACGGGCCACCCTGCGGCAGCGTGCCGGCCGGCAGCGCGGCCGCCTGGATGTCGCCGGTCGGCGCTCCGATCGGGCGGGTCTCCTTGCTGATGTCGGTGTTGCGCGCCGCGGAGTCGGGGCTGGCGGCAGCAGCCGGTTCGAGCGCATCGGTGCGGCCGTCCCGGACGGTGACGACGATGAGCGCGATCGTCAGGATCGAGAGCACCGGGATGGCGTACGCGCGCCAGCCGTAGGTCGAGACGAACCGCCCGAGAGCGGACTGCTTCTTGTATTCCGGCTGTGCATCGCGGTCGACGCGGGGACGTCCGCTGTCGTCGGTCGGATCCCAGCGCGCTCGAAGCGGCTGGTCCGGTCTGGGGCGTCCCGACGATCTCGGGCCGACGTCCTTGGCACGCACCCGGCCGCGTTCGGGCTCGGGGCCACCGTCCTCAGTGCGGCTCACCGGTCAACTTTCTCACAGCAGACCACCGATACTGCGCAGGAAGCTCCCCCGAGTACTCTCTTGGGCATGTCGACCGCAACCAATGCATCCGCCGTGCCTGGACGCAGCACCCGCCTGCCGCGCAGCGCACGACGTATGCAGTTGCTCGACGCGGCCAGTGAGATCTTCGTCGAACGCGGCTACCACGCCGCCGGCATGGATGAGATCGCAGTGCACGCGGGCGTGAGCAAACCCGTTCTGTATCAACACTTCCCATCCAAACTCGACCTGTACATCGCGGTCGTCGATTCGCACGCCGAGAAGCTGGTCAGCGACGTCAACACCGCTCTGCGGACGACGACGGACAACCGCCGGCGCGTGCGCGCAGCGGTCCAGGCGTTCTTCGACTTCATCGACCAGGACAACTCGGGTTACCGGTTGATCTTCTCCTCCGACGCCTCCGACCCCGCGGTCATCCGGCGGGTGGAGGGTGCCACCGAGGCGTGTGTCGACGCGGTCTACGGACTGGTCATGCACGACTCCGGTCTCGATCCCTATCGCTCACGCATGCTGGCGTCGGGACTCGTCGGCGCCAGTCAGGTCAACGCGCGCTACTGGCTCGAGGCCAAGCGGCCCGTCGACAAGCAGACCGCCGTCGACACCACGGTCGCGCTGCTGTGGGGCGGGTTGTCCCACTTCCCGCGTCAGACGGCTGCGGCCGAGGCGCAGCCTGCGGGCGCCGAGTCCGAGGGTGTGACCGGCGCCGGGAGCCAAGCGAGCGGGCCGAATCTGACCGGCGCCGGGAGCCAAGCGCGCGGGCCGAGTGTGACCGGCACTGCCTGAATCCACTCGAGCACATGAGAAGGGGCCTGTACGCCATCGGCGTACAGGCCCCTTCTCGTCGATCTACGCGCTCGGGTGTCTCGTCAGGAACCGAACCCGACGCGCCGGTTCTCCGATGCCCCCACCTCGACATAGGCGATCTTGGTGACGGGGATGAGGTAGCGCGCGCCCTTGTCGTCCACGAGGGACAGCAGTTGCTGCTTTCCACCCAATGCCGCCTCGACCTCGGCGAAGGCCTTGTCGCTGGTCAGGGTCGACGCGATGGTCAGCTCCCGCGGGCTGTCGGTGATGCCGATCTTCACTTCCACGGCCATGTGCCGCCCTCCTCGGTGTCTAACAACGCTTGCCGCACAAGGCTAGTGCAGCAGCTGCACGGCGGGACAGGCACTCCGCTGAGAGCGAAACGCGCCGGCGGCAATCGCGGAGGTCAGGTGCGACTCAAGCGAGTCCGAGGTCGGCCATCCGATCGGCGTGTTTGCCGGCGACGACGTCGAAGAATCCCGCGACACCGGTGAGCGAACTCGCGCCGGCGAAGAGCAGATCGGTGACCTCTTCCTCGGCGGCGAGGACCCACTGTGCATGTGTGATGGCCTCGCCGAGCAGCCGGCGGCCCCACAGCACGAGTGCCGACTTGATGGACGGATCTGCCTCGACCGCAGCCCGTACCTGGTCCCGGGCGAACTCCGAGTTGGCGGTTTCCGACATCACCTCGGCCATCACCGCTTGCGAGTCCGGGGGCAGCATGTCGGAGAGTTCCGCGTAGAAGTCGGCCGCCAGTCCGTCGCCGACGTACGCCTTGACGAGCGCTTCGTACCAGGTCTTCGGCGTGGTCGCGCGGTGGTACTGGTCGAACACCGAACGGTAGCGCTCGACGGCCTCTGCCGCCCCGAGGCCGGTCATCGCCTCCACGCGCTCGGCGAGGCGGTCGAAGTGGCCGACCTCCGAGGCGGCCATGCGGGCGATCGCGATCCGACTGGGCACGTCCGGCGCCATGGCCGACTCCTCGATGAGCCGGTGGAAGGCGGCGAACTCGCCGGCAAGCAGCACGGCGAACAGCTTCCCGATGGCCGAATCCTGCATCTCGGCCGACACCACCGTGGTGGACGTCGCAGCTGACGGGATCGACTCGGACGGGTCGGGTGCAGGCGCCATGAGGTGATGGTAGCGGGCCGCCGCCGGGCACCAAGTACACTCGACGGCGGTGCACTCCGACGGGACCCCCCGTCGCTTGCCCGCTGAGCTGCGCGGCCGCGCGTGCTCGCCGGCGCGAGCGTGTGGATGTGACGACGGCGGTGCTCGCGAGTGATCTCGCGGGACCTGCGAGTTCTTCGCGATACCCGGTCACATCCCCGGTGCCACTACGACATATGCGCGTGCACTTTCGAGCCTTCCTCGTGCGCGCACCGAAACACATCGCGCGCAGACCGGCCCAGAAAGGCATACAACCGCACATGAGCGATTCCGCCGTGCAGACGACCATCGTCGACGACACCCACACCGCGCCCACCTTCGCCGAACTCGGCGTCGACGAGCGTATCGTCTCGGCCCTCGCCGCAGACGGCAAGACCCACACCTTCGCGATCCAGGAACTGACCCTGCCGCTCGCGCTCGAAGGCCACGATCTCATCGGTCAGGCCCGCACCGGCATGGGCAAGACCTTCGGCTTCGGCATCCCGCTGCTGCATCGCCTCGCACACGCCGAGGAGACCGGGGTCCGTCCGCTGGACAACACCCCCCGCGCGCTGGTCATCGTGCCCACGCGTGAGCTGTGCGTGCAGGTGACCGGCGACCTCCAGGTGGCGGCGCCGTCGCTCGAGGTGACCTTGGCCGACGGGCGCAAGCGCCCGTTGAAGGTCACCTCGATCTATGGTGGCCGCCCCTACGAGTCCCAGATCGCCGAGCTGCAGTCCGGCGTCGACGTCGTGGTCGGCACCCCGGGTCGTCTCCTCGACCTCGCCCAGCAGGGCCATCTCGTCCTCGGCAAGGTGTCGATACTGGTCCTCGACGAGGCCGACGAGATGCTCGATCTCGGCTTCCTGCCCGACATCGAACGCATCATGTCCGCGCTGCCGACGCCTCGTCAGACGATGCTGTTCTCGGCGACCATGCCCGGCCCCATCGTCACCCTGGCCCGCACCTTCCTGAACCGGCCGACCCACATCCGGGCCGAGAACGCCAACGATTCAGCAGTCCACGATCGCACCAAGCAGTACGCCTACCGCGCACACGCGCTGGACAAGGCCGAACTCGTCGCCCGCATCCTCCAGGCCGACGGCCGCGGCGCGACGATGATCTTCACCCGCACCAAGCGCACCGCGCAGAAGGTCGCCGACGACCTCGCCGAGCGCGGCTTCAAGGTCGGCGCCGTCCACGGCGACCTCGGCCAGGTCGCCCGCGAGAAGGCACTCAAGCGGTTCCGCGACGGCACCATCGACGTGCTGGTCGCGACCGACGTGGCCGCCCGCGGCATCGACATCGACGACGTCACGCACGTCATCAACTACCAGTGCCCCGAGGACGACAAGACCTACGTGCACCGCATCGGTCGTACCGGTCGCGCGGGCCGAACGGGTATCGCGGTGACCCTCGTCGACTGGGACGAGCTGCACCGTTGGGAACTCATCGACAAAGCGCTGAACCTCGGCATCCCCGACCCGCCGGAGACCTACTCGACGTCGGAGCACCTCCGCTCGGATCTGTCGATCCCCGAGTCGAAGACCGGTCGTGTCGCCGCGCCCAAGCCGCCGCCTGATCCCGACGAGACCAGGGAGACGCGCGCGGACCGCGAGCCCCGCAAGCGCTCGACCCGCACCCGCCGGCGCACCCGAGGTGGGCAGACGGACGGCGACACGGCATCGGTGGCATCCGGTACAGAGTCCGCCTCGACCGAGTCCGCCGGCTCGGCCGACGCGGCGCCCGCCGACGCCGGCACCCCGGCCGGTGACGGCACCTCGAAGCCGCGTCGCCGCCGTCGTCGCCGCGGGGGCGCCAACCGCACGCCCGCCGGCGACCAGACCGCGTCGTCCGGCAGCGAGGCGAGCGCCGAGTCGTCAGCGGCCGTCGCCGACTGACCTGACCCACGTGGCACGAGTCCGGCCCGAACGGCGCCGCCCGATCGACCTCGCGGTCACCGCGGCCATCCTGGTCGTCGTCGCAGCCCTCTGCGTCACCGCCTGGGCGCTGAGCCCGGTCCGTCACACGACCAGCGTGCAGGCCCAGGCCGAGCCCGCCGCGATCGAACCGGCGAAGTCCGTGCCGGAGCGCTTCGTCGCCCGCTGGCAGGCCGACTCCGACGCCACCACCGTCCCGGCCGTCGGTACCTCGGTCGTCGTCACCGGCAACGGTGGCCGGGTGGTCGGACACGACCCGTCGACCGGACGCGAACTCTGGTCGTACAGTCGCGAT
Source organism: Gordonia sp. ABKF26 (assembly GCF_041103195.1). Lineage (NCBI taxonomy): Bacteria > Bacillati > Actinomycetota > Actinomycetes > Mycobacteriales > Gordoniaceae > Gordonia > Gordonia sp. ABKF26. Next base: position 2,116,419 of record NZ_JBGCVZ010000003.1, on the reverse strand, counting down.
CTCGATCTGTGCACCGTCGGCACCGCCTGGACCGCGAGCTCGGACCTGGCGCTGGCGGTGTACCGCAACAGCCGCGGATGCTCGGAGGTGACCGCACTTGACGCGGGCACCGGGGGGCGTGCGGGTGCCCGTACCAGCGACGCCGACCCACAGATCCGGCTCGTGACCGACTCGGGATATGCCGTCGCGCAAGGCTCCCGGCGGATGGAGACGTGGGGGTCCAACCTCGTCCGCGGCATCGAGTACGGACGGGTCGAGGCACCTGTTCGCCCGGAGGACGCGCCCGACCGTGCCGACTGCGAGTTGTTCTCGTCGGCGGTGTCCGGTGATCGCGTCGCCGTCGTCGAACGCTGCGCCGACGATCCCGGGTATCGGCTCACCGTCCTCGGCGCGGTGCTGGGGAACGACGAGAACGTCGAACAGTACGGGTCGTCACTCATCACCGGCGACGTGAGCGGCCCGCCACCGACACTGATCGCGATGTCGTCCTCGGGGATCGCCGTCTACGACGGCGGGGCGGCACCGGCCGAGCCCCCGACGATCGGCGCGGAGAGCGGCCCGGCGATCCGGCGCTTCGACACCGACGGCATCGCGGCCGGGACCAACACCGTCGCCGGTGACGCCACACCCCCGGCGGGAAGTGTCCCGATCTCCTCCGACGGGGTGGTCACCTACTGGACCGGCAAGGCGACGGTCGTCCTGAACGCGCAGACGCTCAACCCGATCTATCAGGTTCCGGGCACTCTCGGACCCGGCCAGGTGATGGCGGGACAGCTCCTGTTGCCGAGCGCGACCGGGATCAGCGTCCGCGACGTGGCGACCGGCCGTGAGATCCGGTCGATCCCGTTGGCACGGAGCGCACCGGCCGCGCCGGTCGTGAGTCTGCGGGTACTGGGCGACGTCGTGGTCGAGCAGCACGGACCGCGCGTCGAGGCCTTCGGTCCGGGCTGACCGGCACCCGCAGACCGCCGACGCCGGGCCTCAGACCTGGAAGGTGCCGACCTTCTCGCCGGCCTCCCAGTGCTTCCACAGATTCTCGGCCAGAACGCGATATGCCGTGGCGCCCTTGTTCTTTCGACCCCGCATCACCGAGGTTCCGGATGCCGAGGCCTCCGCGAAACGCACGGTGCGCGGGATCGGCGGGTCGAGCACGGGCAGATCGTAACGATCGGAGACGTCGGCGAGCACGTCGCGGCTGTGCGTGGTGCGGGCATCGAAGAGAGTGGCCACCGCGCCCAACATCGTCAGATTCGGGTTGGTGATCTGCTGGACCTCCCGCACGGTGCGCAACAGCTGCCCGACGCCACGATGGGCGAGCGTCTCGCACTGCAGCGGCACGATGACCTCGTCGGCCGCGGTCAGACCGTTCAGGGTGAGCACGCCGAGCGACGGCGGGCAGTCGACGATGACGACGTCGAAGTCCTCGGCCACCTCTGCGAGCGCCCGCTTGAGCGCGTACTCCCGACCCGGCCGCATCAGCAACAATGCCTCGGCGCCGGCGAGATCGATGGTTGCCGGCAACAGCGTGACCTTGTCCTCGGTGTCGAGCAGGACGTCGGCGATCTCCTCGTCACCGAGCAGCACGTCGTGGACCGAGGAGCTGAGCTGGTCGGGATCGTGCCCGAGCGAAAAGGTGAGACAGCCCTGGGGGTCGAGGTCGACGACGAGCACCGAGACGTCGAGGTCGGCGAGGGCGGCCCCGAGGGACTCCACCGTGGTGGTCTTGGCGACCCCACCCTTCTGGTTGGCAATCGCGAGGATGCGCGTCATGCGCCCTACTGTACGACCGCCCGGGCCGGAACCGTCGGGTAAGACCCCCGGCGGTTCGACTCTCAGGCGCCGGGCTCGGGCCCCTCGGCGAGCCAGCGCACCGAGGGCGGACTGAAGAGCATCACGAGGGCGGCGAGGGCCGCCAACGCCAACGGGACCGCGAAGACGGCCCACCCGCTGGTGAAGATGTAGTAGGACACCGGCAGGAGCAGGATCTGCGCCATCATCGCGATCGTGCGACCCCACCGCCGGCCGGTGAGCAGTGCGAGCCCGCCGAGCAGGACCCCGCCGCCGATGATCCCGAACCATCCCGCGGTGCCGTACCCGCTGATCGCCGCCTCTTCGTGTCCGGCGAGGCCACGGACCACGAGAACCACCGCGACCAGGACCCCGGCCAGCCCTTCGATCGTGGTCACCGCACCGGCGATCTTGATCTGGCGCGGGGTCACCGACGGATCGGTGTCGGGTTCCGGACGGCCGCTGTCGGTGCTCACCGCCCCAGGATATTTGGTGGGCTCGCGCGCACCGCCGGGGGTCCACACACGAGCGCGATCACACCTGTCCGCACGAGCGCGATTACGCGCGGGCGGGCCCGACCCCATATCCTCGGGTGTCGTGCGCGTCATGCTCATCGTCAATCCGTTCGCCACCGCGACCAGTCCCGCTGGACGCGACGCACTGGCGCACACCCTGAGCGCGCACTTCCACCTCGACGTCGAGCTGACCACCCACCGCGGACACGCGTTCGAACTCGCCGCGCGCGCCGCTGCCGAGGACTTCGACACCGTGATCGTGCACGGCGGCGACGGATCGGTGAACGAGGCCGCCAACGGTCTCCTCGACCCGCCGTCGAGCAGCGACCCCGACCGGGACCGTCCCGCACTGGCCGTGATCCCCGGCGGCAGCGCCAACGTCTTCGCCCGCACGCTGGGAATCGACCCCGACCCGTTGCTCGCGACGCAGCAGATCATCTCGCTGCTCGACGCGGGCCAGAGCCGCCGGATCGGCCTCGGTCACACCGACGACCGGTGGTTCCTGTTCAACGCCGGCATGGGCATGGACGCGGTGGTCGTCCACGCGATGGAGGACAAGCGCCACGCGGGCAAGACGGCGACCCCGGCCCGCTACCTGTGGACCACGATCACCAGCTTCCTGAAACAGTCCGGCTCGTCGGCCACCTTCGACGTCGAGATCCCCGGGCGTGACCGGATCATCGGCGCCCGTTTCGGTTTCGTCTCGAACACCAGCCCCTGGACCTACCTCGGACCGCGGGAGATCCGCACCAACCCCGACACCGGGTTCCATACCGGCCTCGGCGTGTTCGTCGCGACCTCCACCGGCGTCCTCCGCAACCTCCCACTGGCGACCAGGCTCCTGTCCCAGGCAGACCCCAAGGCGCGCCATCTCTTTCGAGACGACGACGTCGACGAGGTGTGCTTCCACGCCGAGGCACCGATAGACGTGCAGATGGACGGCGATTACATCGGGGCGTTCCGCGACATACGCTTTCGCCATCGCCGCGACGCGCTGACCGTCATCGCACCGCCGATCAACATCCCCGAGACCACGACGTAGGGCAGCGCGGCGACGACGAAGAGGCCGGCAGGCCCCAGCCACGCCGAGCCCAGCGCCCAGCCGGCGTACGCCAGGATCGCGACCACTTCCTCACCCATCCCGGCCAGCGACGTGACGGTGGCGCGCGAAGTCGAACTCAGCCGGTCCTGCAGTTCGGCGTCGGCGACGACCCGCGCCCAGCCCAGGACGCCGAATGCGACGGCGACGCCCAGCGCTGCCACCGGGTGCCCCCACAGCGCGGCTCCGATGAGCGCGATGGCGCCGAGGCCCACGGCGGGCCCGATCGCGGCAACCGACCGAAACCGGCCCGCGGCGAGCGCGCCCGCGATGTCGCCGACCGACACCACGGTCATGAGCAGGGCGACCCCGCCCGGATCGGTGTGCCCCGACCCGCCCGCGTCGTCGCCCAGGAACGACCCGATCAGCAGCGGGAGGTATTCGTCGAGCGCCGCGACCCAGGTCAGGGCGACGCCCAGCAGCAACATCCGTCGCGCCACCGGTTGTGTCCGCAGCGACCGCCGGCCACTGCGGACGATCGCGTACCAGCCCGGGTCCGGTTCGCCGTCTGCGGACCCGAGGTCGTCGTGGTCCGGCCGGTTCCGATCGGCGCGCGTCTCGGGCAGCATCGCCGACAGCAGCGAACACACCAGGCAGGCGACGACGCTCGCGACGCCGACCAGGCCATAACCACCCCAGGAGAACAGCGGCGCAGCCAGGGCGGTGCCGCCGATGACCCCGAGCGCCGCGGCCGCCCGCATGCGCCCGGACAACCGTGCGTAGTCGTGCGTGCGGCCCAGTCGAACCAGTTCGTCGTAGACCAGGGCCTGGGTCGTACCGGACCGCAGGGAACCCCCGAGTGCCCACAGCACGAATCCGGTGGCGAAGGAGAGGAACGACGGCGCCGCCGTCCAGAGCGCGAAACCCGAGGCAGTGATCAGCGGACCGACGACGAGCAGCTTCCGCCGGGACAGGCGGTCGGCCAGCACTCCGGTGGGAACCTCGACGATCACCGACGACACCGACCAGATCACGAACAGGGCCGAGATCTCGGCGGGCCCGAGGCCGGCGCCCGGGACTCCGGGGTCGGCGAAGAGCACGGCGTAGAGCGGATAGAGCGGATAGAGCGGGATCAGGTCTTCGAGGAGGGCGGCACCCACTGCCGCGACGGTCAGCCTGCGGTGGGTCCGATCAAGCGGTGTGGATCAACATCGTCGGCGCATGTGGTGAAGAATACCCTCGCGCGTCCGGCCACGTCACGAGCTGTTTCACACAGGGTCGAGGTCGCGACCAGCAGAAAGTCGTCGACAGTACCGTCGCGAGACGAGTAGGCTACTACAAGGCCGTGAGACACACTGCCCGGACCCCCCTCCGGGGGGTCGGCGACCGAAGTGCTAGGCGAGCGACGTGATGTTGCCCACGTGTTAAGCAAACCCATTGACTTCGGCTCGATTCGTGAAAGTATTCACAAGCAACAACGCGGAAACATTTGGTGCGCCGCGTGAACTGAGAGTTACAGCCAACAATCACCAGCACGACGATCGAGTGGTGCAAACGCGCCCGAAGGAGTAGAGGAATGGACTGGCGTCACAAGGCCATCTGTCGCGACGAGGATCCGGAACTGTTCTTCCCCGTGGGGACCAGCGGCCCGGCCATCGCGCAGGTCGCCGACGCGAAGCTCGTCTGCGCACGGTGCCCCGTCACCGCCGACTGCCTCTCGTGGGCTCTCGAGTCCGGCCAGGATGCCGGCGTCTGGGGCGGCATGAGCGAGGACGAGCGACGCGCCCTCAAGCGCCGTACCGCACGTACGCGTACCCGGAGCAGCGTCTAGGCCTTCACCGGCCGGCCCTGTTCCGGATTCGAAGAAACCCGGCCCCGGCCGGGTTTTTTCGTGCTCGCGCTCGTCGCCTCCGGCCGAAGCCTCTGCCGGCCAACCGGGTTCGCGACCGGGGTCTCACGCGCGCAGCGGAATGTAGACACCCACTTCGGTTCCCACGCCACCGGGGTTGGCGCGGACCTCGAGCTCGCCGCCGAGCTCGATGGACACCAGCGTCTTCACGATCTGCAGGCCGAGGTTCTCCGAGGTCGTCAGATCGAACTGCGCAGGCAGCCCGGAACCGTTGTCGCGGACCGCTATTCGTAACCCACGTACATCCCGTTCGGCGACGACCGCGATCTCGGCGTCGTCGCGCGGAGCTCCGTCGAAGCCGTGTTCGATCGCATTCTGGATGAGCTCGGTGAGGACCATCACCAGCGGCATCGCGAGTTCGGCGGTCAGCACACCCAACCGATCACGGTGGCGCACAGCCACCCTCGCCTCCCCCGACGCGACATCGACCAGGATCGGTACGAGCCGATCGACGACCTCGTCGAGATCGACCTCCTCGTCGACACTGCCCGACAACAGCTCGTGGACGAGTGCGATGGAGGCCACTCGGCGGACCGCCTCGTTGAGGGCCTCTCGCGCGTCCGAGTTGGACGTGCGCCGCGCCTGGAGCCGCAGCAGCGCCGACACCGACTGCAGATTGTTCTTCACCCGATGATGGATCTCGCGAATGGTGGCGTCTTTGCTGATCAGGGCGCGATCGCGCCGCTTGACCTCGGTGACGTCGCGGATCAGGACCACGGTGCCGGTGATCTCCCCACGCGGACGGAGCGGCACCGCGCGGATCAGGGCCGTGGCCCGTCGCGCGTCGGCCTCCACCCGCATCCCGATGTCACGGTAGGGACCGGTGGGCACCTCGGTCACGCCGGCCGCGATGTCGAGCATCAGGGCGACGTCGTCGGCTTCGAACGGCTCGGTGATGAGTTGCTTCACGACGTCGGAGAGGTGCGTGTGATTGAGTTCGGCGGTCCATCCCATCCGGTGAAATGCCGACAGCGCATTCGGGCTGGTGTAGGTCACCATCCCCTGGCCGTCCAGACGCACGAAGCCGTCGCCCGCACGCGGTGTCGACAGTCCGCGCGGATTGCCCTCCTCGTGCGGGAAGGTCCCATCCGCGACCATCTGACACAGGTCGTCGGCCGAATCCTGGTACGCGAGCTCGAGCGGCGACGGCAGGCGCGGGTGGGTCAGATCGACCGCCCGGGTGGCCACCGCGATCACTGCGCCGTCGTGGCCGACCGGGACGGCTTCCTGCCGCATCGCCGTCGCGCCGAACCAGGTCGGATCCTCGTCACGGAGGATGCGGTCGGAGGTGAAGGCGCGCAACACCTGCGGATGGGCGTCCGTGTCGATGACCCGGCCGACCTCGTCGGTCGGGAAGACCGTCGACGCGGTGTTGGGACGGCACTGGGCGACGGTGACCACCGCCCCGGACTCCGTGCGCACCGACAGCAGGAGGTCGGCGAACGACAGATCGGCGAGCAACTGCCATTCGGCGACGAGCCGTTGCAGGTGGGCAGCTGCCGAGTCGGACAGCGTGGTGTGTTCGGCGAGGAGATCGGAGAGGGTCGACATCTCAGGACACGGGGCGTCGAGCGGCCGGCGCGGGGCGCCGCTACTCGAAGACGGCGATCACATCGCCGGCCTGGATGACATCGCCAACCTCGACCTTGACCTCGGCGAGCGTGCCCGGCTCCTCGGCCAGCACGGGGATCTCCATCTTCATCGACTCGAGCAGGACCAGCGTGTCGCCGACCTCGATCTGCTCGCCCGCAGCGACGCGCACCTCGAGGACACTCGCGACGATCTCTGCCACCACGTCTTCTGCCATGCACCCAAATTAGCCCACGGCGCCCCGCCCGGAAGCTCCGGTGCCGGGGCGTGAGCGGAGGTGTTTTTGGCGCATGGGAGAATCCCTGAGACACTGTGATGTCCCGATCAGCAGGGATGTCCTCCCCGGCCGATGTCAGGGTTGTCTCAGCACTCTGTGCGAACCAGCACACGGGGCGAACCAGTACACGGCGGGCCCGCTATCGGCGACGCCCGCCCCGCAATGAAGGAGATGCGTCATGGGAAAGCGCGGACGCAAGAAGCGTGCTCGTAAGAAGAACGCTGCCAACCACGGCAAGCGCCCCAACGCCTGATCACCGCTCACCGCGGTCTCGGCGAACGAGCAGCGAAAAACGCCCGGGTACGGCCATCAGGCCGCCCGGGCTTTTTCGTGTGCTCGTGGCGTCACCGTTCGGATTCGGTGACCTCGTGCACGATGACGGTCTTGCGGATCTCGATGCGCAGGCGATCCCGCAGACCCTGCGGGGCCTGATCGCCACCGCACTTGCGATTGACGAGCGCCTTGAGCTGCTGCTCGATGCCATAATGCGCCAGGCAGGACGGGCAGGAGTCGAGATGCCCCTGAAGGCGTTCGCGGGCGTTCTGGTCGCACTCGTTGTCGAGCAGGAGCCAGACGTCGGCGATGACGGCGGAACAGTCGAGCTGGGTCAGCTCCGGATCGACGTCGCTCATCGGGCCACCTCCGCATCCGTCACGCGTGCGGAACGGTTGAAGCCGCGCTCGCGCGCGACGTCGGCCAGCAGCTCACGCAGCTGGCGACGTCCGCGATGCAGGCGGGACATGACGGTACCGATCGGGGTGTCCATGATCTCGGCGATCTCCTTGTACGGCAGGCCTTCCACATCGGCGTAGTACACGGCCATCCGGAAGTCCTCCGGCAACTCCTGCAGTGCGGCCTTGATCTCGTCGTCGGGAAGGGCGTCGAGCGCCTCGATCTCCGCCGACCGCAACCCCTGCGAGGTGTGCTCGGCGGTCGCGGCGATCTGCCAGTCGGTGATCTCGTCGGTCGGGTACTGCGCGGGCTGACGCTGCTTCTTGCGGTAGCCGTTGATGTAGGTGTTGGTGAGAATCCGGTAGAGCCAGGCCTTGAGGTTGGTGCCCTCCCGGAACGAGGCGAATGCGGTGAACGCCTTGATGTAGGTCTCCTGGACCAGGTCCTCGGCGTCGGCGGGATTGCGGGTCATCCGCAGCGCGGCACCGTACATCTGGTCGAGCAGCGGCAGCGCATCGCGCTCGAACCGTTCGGTCAGCTGCTCCGGCGACTCGTTCGGATCGGCCCGGCGGGGCGCCTTGGCGGTCCCGGTTCGGCCGGTCTCGGACGACTCTGTGTCGGATGCTTCTGTGTCGGACACTACGATCCCTTCGATGGGAGGCATCACGGAGATGTTGTCGATCAAGCTTACCGACCCGTCCCCCACCGAGAGCGACCTCGGTTCGGTGCGCTGCGGGAGTTCCATCACGGCCGCGGTACTCATCTGCCTCCCGACCTCCTTCGTGTCCGTGTGCGTACGTCCGTTGTCCGAACAGTCCCAACAGAGCACGACCGGCGGTTTGTTCCCGGGTCGCCGTCGTGATCGCCACGCCCGGCCCACACCGGCGACGGGTCGCGTCCCCACGATGTCCCTGTCCACCACCAGGAGGTGACCGAACGATGGCGTCCACTCCGGCGATCGCCGCTCTCGAACGCGCTCGAATCGCCCACTCCGTGCATCGGTACGCACACGATCCCCGATCCGAGGCCTACGGTGCGGAGGCCGTCGCCGCGCTCGCCGACGCCCTCGGCGTACGCGCCGAGCAGATCTTCAAGACACTGGTCATCGAACTGTCCGGCGGCGAACGATCCGGACTGGCGGTCGCGGTGGTCCCGGTGCCCGGCAAGCTCTCGCTGAAGTCGGCGGCGGCCGCGCTCGGGGCGTCGAAGGCGACGATGGCCGAGACCAAGGCCGTCACCCGGACCACCGGTTATGTCCTCGGGGGCGTCTCCCCGGTCGGCCAGCGAACCCTGTTGCCCACCGTGATCGACTCCTCGGCGACGGCGTTCGACAAGGTACTGTGCAGCGCGGGCAAACGCGGCCTCGAGATCGAACTCGCCCCGGCCGATCTGGTGACGATCACCGAGGCCGTTGTCGCCGACATCGCCGCAGGCTAGTCGCCCGCTGTCGCACCATTAGGGCAGCATGGACACCATGTGCGGACGCTATGCGGTGACCACCGACCCGGCGAAGCTGGCGGCAGAGATCGACGCCGTGAACGAGGTACCCGACCCCGCGGGTGAGGATTCCACCGATCTCGATGCCACTCCCCGGTCGCCGGGCGTGAACTACAACGTCGCACCGACGACGACCGTGATGACCGTCGTCAAGCGACACTCACCCGGGCAGCCCGACGACGATCCGTTGTTGCGCATCCGGGCGATGCGTTGGGGCCTGGTGCCGCCGTGGGCCAAAGAGGTCGGGAAGGGGCCGCTGCTGTTCAACGCGCGAGCCGAGAGCGCAGCGGAGAAGAGTTCGTTCCGTTCCTCGGTCAAGTCGCGGCGTTGCCTCGTACCGATGGACGGCTGGTACGAGTGGAAGAAGGGGCCCGCCGACAGCAAGGGCAAGCCGACCAAGATCCCGTTCTACATGTCCCCGCAAGACGGAACCCGGCTCTTCATGGCGGGCCTGTGGTCGGTGTGGCACCCCAGGACCGGCCCCGACTCACCCGATCAGCCCCCGCTGCTCAGCTGTTCCATCCTCACCACCGACGCGGTCGGCGACCTCCGCGATGTCCACGACCGGATGCCGCTGATCATGCCGTACGACAGCTGGGATGCCTGGCTCGATCCCGACGGCCGCGCACCCGACGACCTGTTCGCCCCGCCGGCCGAATCGCTGGTCGACGCCATCGCGATCCGCGAGGTCGCCCCACTCGTCAACCGGGTCGCCAACAACGGACCCGAGCTGCTGAACCCTTCGTGACGCTCGCAAGCTCGCTCCTCAGGGAACGGTGGACGCCCGCAAGCTCGCTCCTCAGGGAACGGTGGACGCCCGCAAGCTCGCTCCTCAGGGAACGGTGGACGCCCGCAAGCTCGCTCCTCAGGGAACGGTGGACGCTCGCAAGCTCGCTCCTCAGGGAACGGTGGACGCTCGCAAGCTCGCTCCTCAGGGAACGTGGTGAGCGAGGTGTTCTCGTGAGCGATCAGCTGAACTCGTAGTCGCGCAACGGGAACGAGTTCATCTCGCGCAGGGTGCGCAACGTGGAGGCCGGACGCAGGAGCGTCGCCTCGCCGTGCTGGTTGAAGTAGTAGCTGCGCGAGGTCGCACAGTCCCCGTTGTAGAAGACCGAGGACTGCAGCCGGTCGGTCACCTCGTCGAGGAAGGCATCGTTGGCCGCCTCGGTGACCTCGAAGGTGTGCCGGCCGCGGCGTCGGAGTTCGCCGAAGAGGCGTGCGATGTGTTTCATCTGCCCCTCGATGGTCGTGAAGTACGACAGCCCGCTGTACGAATACGGACTGTTGAGGGACAACAGATTCGGGAACTTGGGGACCGTCACACCCTCGTAGGCCTGAAAACGGTTCTCGCGCCAGAAGTTCCCGAGGTTGCGTCCGTCCCGACCGATGATGTCGAAGGCCGGGAAGTTGACGTCCCAGAGGTTGAACCCGGTGGCGAGGACGAGGGTGTCGATCTCGGTGCGCGTGCCGTCGGCCGCGAGGATCGCATCGGCCTCGAGGCGGGCGATGCCACTGGTCTCCAGCGTCACGTTCGGCTTGGCGAAGCTGGCGAAGTAGGTGTTGGAGAAGGTCGGACGCTTGCATCCGAAGTCATAGTCCGGCGTCAGCTTCCACCGCAGTTCCGGGTCGTCGATCTGCGAGCGCAGGTGCGCCTTGGCCAGTCGGGCGGCCAACCGGTTGCCCGGCTTGACCTGCTTGAAGTGCAGGACGCCGAACACCATCAGCAGCTCCAGCAGCGACGAATTGACTCCTCGCGCAGCCCGTTGCGTGACCGGAATCCGCCGGAACAGCTGTTGCACGACCGCCGGGATCGCGAAATCGATCTTGGGGACCACCCAGATCGCGGTGCGCTGGAACACGGTCAGGGCGTCGGCGCGGGCGGCGATCTCCGGGATGAGCTGCACGGCGGTGGCTCCGGTGCCGATCACCGCGACCTTCTTGCCCGTGAAGTCGAAGCCGTCCTTCCAGGCAGCGGTGTGCAGGATCGTGCCCGCGAAGTTCTTGATCCCGGGGAACTCCGGGACGTGCGGTTGCGACAGGAACCCCGTCGCGGTCACCAGATAGCGGGCGGTGCGCTCGCTCCCGTCACCGGTGCGGACACGCCACAGCTGATCGTCGGGGTCCCATGAGGCGGACTCCACGAGCGTCCCGAACTCCATGTGCCGCTTCAGGTCGTATTTGTCCGCGACGTGATGGGCGTAGCGCTTGAGCTCGGCGCCCGGCGCGAACAGCCGGGACCAGTTCGGGTTCGGTTCGAACGAATAGGAATAGGTGACCGAGGCGATGTCGACGGCCAGTCCGGGGTAGTGGTTCACGTGCCACGTACCGCCCAGGTCGTCTTCGCGTTCGAGGATCGCGATGTTGTCCAAGCCCTGGCGCTTGAGTTCGATCGCGGCGCCCATTCCGCCGAAGCCGGCACCCACGATCACGACGTCGAGTTCTGGTTGCATCCGACACCCCCAACTAGCTGTTCGGCGAACTTAACTGTTACCACCAGTTACTGTAACTCAGCACACAGCGCCGGACCAGAGCCGGACCCGTCGGACCGCGTCGGTAGCGTGTCAGCTGCCATGTCTGACCGTGCGAATACTCCCGCCTCCCCCGCCCCGACCGGCGCATCCTTCGCCGCTGCCGTCTACGCCTTCGCGGTGATCATGCTGGGCACCACGCTGCCCACGCCGCTCTACGCGATCTACGGCGAGGAACTCGGTTTCGGCGTCACCACCACGACCGTGATCTTCGCCGTCTACGCGGCCGGCGTCATCGCTGCACTGATCGGTTTCGGACGCTGGTCCGACGTCATCGGCCGACGCAAGATGCTCATCGCCGGCGCGATCCTGTCGGCGATCAGCGCCGTCGTCTTCCTGACCGCCGGCCCGGTCTGGCAGTTGCTGCTGGGCCGCGTACTGTCCGGCCTGTCCGCAGGCATCTACGCCGGCGCCGCCACCACGGCGGTCATCGAACTGGCCCCGGCCTCGTGGCGCGGCCGCGCCCCGGCCGTGGCGACCGCCGCCAACATCGGCGGCCTGGGGCTCGGACCGCTGATCGCCGGACTCCTCGCCGAGTACGCCCCGTCCCCGCTGCACACCCCGTTCGTGCTCGATCTGGCCCTGCTGGTCCTGGTCTTCATCGGCATCTGGCGGCTGCCCGAGACGGTCGACGTCGTGCCGGGCGCGCGGCTGAGCGTGCAGCGGCTCTCGGTCCCGGCCGACATCCGCGGCGTCTTCGTCCGGGCGTCGATCGCGGCGTTCGCCGGGTTCGCGGTGATGGGCACCTTCACCGGCGTGATGCCCTCCTTCGTCACGAACATCCTCGGCATCGACGACCACGCCTTCACCGGTTTCCTGGTGTTCGTGCTGTTCGCGTCCTCGGCCGTCACCCAGATCGTCGTGCGCCGGATGCCCACCGAACCGGCCCTGATCGCCGGCTGCGCCATCCTCATCCTCGGGACGGGCCTGTCGATCCTCGGACTCGTCGCCGCATCGACCCCGGCGTTGCTCGGCGGAGCGGTGATCTGCGGTGTCGGGCAGGGTATGTCGTTCAGCAAGGGACTGGCGTCGGTGGTCGCGGCGACCCCGGCGGGCCGCAAGGCCGAGGTCACCTCGACCTACTTCGTCGTCGCCTACGTCGCGATCTCGATCCCGATCGTCGGCCAGGGGATCACCGCGCAGCACTGGGGCCTGCGGCCCGCCGGGATCGCGTTCAACATCGGGGTCGCCGTGCTGGCCCTCGTCGCACTCGTACTGACCATCGTCTCGGTCAGGAACCTGGCACGCCCGACTCGTTGAGAACCGACACGAGGCGCCGGAACCGCACGCTGCTGACGAGATCCTCGACGAGGACCACATCGCCCTCCGCATTCGCGAGTGGGACACGCCAGTTCGGATATTGGGTGCTGTCGGTACCCGGTTGGTTCTGAATCCGTCGCTCCCCCACCGCATCCACGAGGGCGACGCTCAGCAGCACCGACGGGGTACATGCGATCACCGCGTACAGCGCGTCGACGACCGCGGGATCCGTCAGCGGTGTGTCCCGGGACAGCAGGCCGCGTTCGTAGGCCAGTTCGAGCACGGCGTCGCGTTCGCGCGCATCGCGCCCCCGCTCGGCGTCCTCGCCGGAGGCGAGCAGGCCCAGCCGCGATCGCAGCGCGATGTGGTCGCCCGCCAGATATCCCACGGTCGGGGGCAGGTCGTGCGTCGTCACCGAGGTCAGACACAGCTCGCGGTAGTCCTCGGGCGGGATCGCCGCGTCGGGTCCCTGCTCGAACCACAGGATCGAGGTGCCGAGGATTCCCCGTTCGCGGAGCGAGTCCTGCACCGACGGTTCGAAGACCCCGAGATCCTCACCGACGACCACGGCGTCGGCGCGTTGCGCCTCGAGCGCCAGGATGCCGATCAGTGCCTCACTGTCGTAGTGCACGTACGTCCCCTGCGCGGGACTGCTCCCGTCGGGAATCCACCACAGCCGGAACAGGCCGAGGATGTGGTCGACCCGCACACCTCCCGCGTGCCGCAGGACGGTGCGGATCATGTCGCGGTACGGCTCGTACCCTGCCTCGGCGAGGCGCCGCGGATGCCACGGCGGTTGGTCCCAGTTCTGTCCTTGCTGGTTGAAGCCGTCGGGCGGCGCCCCCACGGTCGCCCCTGACGCGAGCACGTCACCGAGCGCCCATGCGTCGGCGCTGTGCCGGGCGACACCCACCGCGAGGTCGGCCATCACGCCGATCCCCATGCCCGCGGAGCGCGCCGCGTGAGCGGCGGTGGCGAGTTGCTCGTCGCAGAGCCATTGCAGCCACATGTGGAAGTCGATGCGGCGGGCCAGTTTCCGGCGCTTCTTCGTCAGGTACTCGCGGTCGAGGAACTTGCCGTGCCAGCGCGGGTCGTCGGCGTCGTAACGCTCGGCGAGCGCGCACCATGTCGCGAAACGCTTGAGGCCCTTGCCCTCCCGACGCCGGAACTCGCGGTACGCACCGGCGCGGGCGGGGGCGAGCGGGACGCCGTAGATCAGTTCGAGGGCCTCCATCTTGGCGCGGAAGGCCTTGTTGCGCCGGATCTTGTCGGTGGCGGTGTTCTCGGCGAGGAAGCTGCGACCGAGAGCCCGGACCGACTTGCGCTGCGACTTCGACAATCCGTCGAGTTCGGGGATGTCGGTGATCCGGATGTAGAGCGGATTGACGAAGCGTCGTGTCACCGGCAGATACGGTGACGCCTCGATCGGCACCTGCGGCTGTGCGGCATGCAGCGGATTGACCTGGACGAAGTCGGCGCCGTACGCGCTCGCGGCCACCTCGCAGATACCGGCGAGATCGGCGAAGTCGCCCACGCCCCACGAATCCGCCGACCGGATCGAGTACAGCTGCACGGCAAGGCCCCACCGCTGCCGGCCGGTCAACCGGTCCGCGGTGTGCAGGCGGCGCGGCGTCACGATCAGCGGCGCACTCGACGCCGACGAATCGTCGAGATCGAGCGCTTTGATCTGGTGATACCCGGGTGGCAGGTCATCGGGCACGGCGAACGTCGCGCGCCCGACGAGCACGGCGTCGACCTCGCGCGGTTCGACCCAGACGTCGAGTTGCGGCGCGGCGACGTCGTCGCCGGTCTCGCTGACGATCCACACCTTCACCAGATGTCCGTGCGGGACATGGACGGCGAACGTGGCACCGGACCCCTCGGTCACGACCGTCACCGCAGGCACGAATTCGCGCCACGGTTGGTCGTCGATCTCGCGGATCGACTCCTCGATCTCCTCGTCCGACCCGGCGGGCACCTCGAGCGCCCGGAGGACAGCGACCAGGGTCTCGGGGTCGACGTCGTGGCGCTTCTCACCCCAGCCGACGTAGTCGGTGGCGACACCGTAGCGGTGCGCCAGTGCGGTCAACCGATCGAGGTTCACATCAGCCACCTGTGCATGATCGCAGTAATTCCGCACGCGCGCCGTGCTCGTCGCCCGGTTCCCTCCGAGAGCACGGTGCTCACCCGAACAGCACCCCCGGATTGAGCAACCCCCGCGGGTCGAGTGCCGTTTTGATCGCGCGCATGGTCGCGAGATCGGTGGTGTCGCGGCCGAGGTGGGTCCAGGCCACCTTCGCGCGCCCGATGCCGTGCTCGGCGCTGATGCTGCCACCGTTGGCGGCGACGATCCCGAACACGGTGTCGGTGACCGCAGTCGTCTGTTCCGGCGGGACGTCGAGCAGATTGACGTGGATGTTGCCGTCGCCGATGTGTCCGAAGAGAATCGGCCGGCAGGGGAAGGGGTCGTGGACGCCGACCCGGGACAGTTCCGCGAACGCCTCGGGCAGGGCTCTGATCGGCACCGAGATGTCGAGTTTGACGACCGGCGTCGAACTGGAGCGGGCGATGGCCTCGGTATGACCTTCGCGACCGGCCCAGAGTGCGCGGGCGGGCGCCGGCTCGAGCACTGCATCGATGATGCCCGCCGTGGCGTCGAGGAGTTCGGTTGTCGCCGACTCGATGTCACCGGTTCCCGACAGCTCCACGAGGACGTAGAACGGTCCGGGCGTCGTGGTCGGTCGCCGATGCCCGTGCCGAGCCACGAGCGCGACACCGGCGTCGGTCATCAGTTCGGCGGCCTCGACGGTCAGCCCCGCCGACGCCGCCGCGCCGAGCAACTCGACGGCGTTCTCGACACGTTCGACCGACGCGACCGCGACCGTGGCGGCCGCGGGCGGTGCGACGAGCCTGAACAGAACGCGGGTGATCACCGCGAGGGTTCCTTCACTCCCGGCGAGGAGAGACGGGAGGTCGTATCCCACGTTGTCCTTGACCAGCGAGGTCCATCTGCGCAGGACGCTGCCGTCCGCGAGGACCGCCTCGATCCCCAGGATCTGCGATCTGGCATTGCCCCGGCGGATCATCCGCGTGCCACCGGCATTGGTCGACACCACCCCGCCCGCGGTCGCGCTCTGCCGGGAGGCGAGGTCGACGCCGAACGCCAGACCGGACTGTTTCGCCCGGTCATCGATCGACTCGACGGTCGCGCCGGCCTGGACGCCGACGCAACGGCCGACGGTGTCCACGTCGTCGATGTCTGTCATCCGCACCGTCGACAGCACGATCAGCGGATCTGCCGACCCGTCGCGCGCCGGTGGTACCGAACCGCCGACGAGCCCGGTGTTGCCGCCCTGCACGCAGATCCGCACCCCCGAGCGGGCGCACCCGGCGACCACGCGCGAGACCTCGTCGGTGGTGCGGGGGCGGATCACCGCGTCGGCCTCACCGCGGTACCGGCCGGTCCAGTCGGTCAGGAAGCCGGCCATCGCGCCGGGGTCGGTGAGGACATTCGTCCCGCCGACGATCTCCCGGAGCGAGGTCAGGACTCCGTCGATCTCCGGCGGCGGGGTTGGGTCGGGATCGCCCCGGCGAGAACCGAGATCGTCA
Source organism: Gordonia sp. ABKF26 (assembly GCF_041103195.1). Taxonomy (NCBI): domain Bacteria; kingdom Bacillati; phylum Actinomycetota; class Actinomycetes; order Mycobacteriales; family Gordoniaceae; genus Gordonia; species Gordonia sp. ABKF26. The sequence continues at coordinate 2,099,735 of NZ_JBGCVZ010000003.1, read as the reverse complement.
GGACCGTGGGAACGCATCGAGGATCGGGGTGTCGCCGTCGTTGAACTCGATCACCTCGTGCACCGACGCGGGATGGCCGATCACGGCGGCCGCGACCTGGGCGACATTGTCACGGCTGACCTCGTCACCCTCGACCCGGTCGCCGCCGAGCGTGATGCTGCCGCTGCCGTCCTCGTCGGTCAGCTTGCTGGGCCCGAGGATCGTCCAGTCGAGTTCGGTGGATTTCAGGTACGTGTCCGCGGCCGCCTTGGCCTCGGCATAGACGTGGAATGAGTTGTCCTCGGGCACACCGTGATCGGGTCCGGCGCCGAAGTAGGACACCATCACGTACCGGCGAACCCCGGCGCGCACGGCAGCGTCCATGGACCGGATCGCGGCATCCCGGTCGACGGCATACGTCCGCGACGCATCCCCGCCGCCGGCGCCCGCGGTCCACACCACGGCGTCGTGGCCGGAGATCGCGGTCGCGATGCCGGTGGTGTCGAGGGTCTCGACGTCGGCGACCACGGGCACGGCGCCGGTGTCCGCGACGTCCTCGGCGTGTTCGGGGTTACGGATGATCGAGGTCACCTCGTCACCGCGGGCCGTCAGGATCCGGGCCAGTCGCACTGCGATCTTGCCGTGTCCGCCGATGATCGCCACTCGAGTCACTGGATGCTCACTTTCGGTTGCTCATTTGGGCCGTCGCCTTGTCCTCGTACCCAATCCAACGTACGCACATGCGCTGGGTCGGCCGATCTCCTGCGGACACGACTCCGCCCCGGCGCCGAGATGTCGGCGCCGGGGCGGAGTCGGGCTGTACGGGTCCGAAGAGACCTCTAGACGCGGGTACGGCCGCGCCCGGTCACCAGCTTGACGAGGAACAGCAAGATGCACGCACCGGCCAGGCAGGTGATGAAGCTGAAGATCCACCCTCCGCCCTCGACGTCGACCCCGAACAGGGTCAGCAACCAGCCACCGAGGAGGCCGCCGATGACGCCGACCACGATGTTGAGGATGATCCCCTGCTGTGCATCGGTCTTCATGATCTTGCTGGCGATCCAGCCGGCCAGTCCACCGATGATGATCCACGCGATGATGCCAATTCCCAGCATGTCTACCTCCTGAGGTTCGTCGTTGATCCGTTGTGCGAATCGTTTGGGATCGCGAAGATCCCTCGAATCGCTACAAATCGGAACGTACCCAGGCGTGCAGCGGTTGAAACAGCCTCCGCGTGAAATGTGTACACATCGAGACCGGACCCGTCACCGGATCGAGACCCGGGGGCCGGGAACCCGGCTCAGGGGCAGGTCACCTTGATCTCGTAGGACTTCGTGACCTGTTCGGTCGGGTTCGCCAGGTCGATACCGGACGCCTCGCCGCTCACCGTGTAGGTGTCACCGTCTTTGGTGACATCGGCGCTCCCCCCGCCCGCACCCTTCTGGTAGCCAAGTGTCACCCCGTCGAGCGAACCCAGACCCACCGATTCGACCTCGGGGGAGTCACCCGAGGTCAGGACCACGCCGATACCCGAGCCCGAGCCCGAACCGATTCCGATGGTCACCTTCCCTGCGGAATCCGTGCAACCGACCGTCTTGTCCGCCAGTTCCAGCTCCTTGCCGTCGACGGTCACCGTGGCCTCCGCGTCGGTGCCACCCGACGCCGAGTCGTCGGAACCGCATGCGGTGAGGGCTACGGCCAGTGCCGCGGCGCCGAGAACCGAAGTGATGTGCACTTTGCGCATGATGGGAGGTCTCCTGAGGAGTCGACGAGGTGCCACCGGTCGGCGGCTGAGATGAATTTAGACGCCTGAGCTGCGGTTCGGCGTCAGTTGATCGAATGGGCGCGGGAACCCGCCGTGGTCACGGGGAGTTTGGCGTCGGCCTCGACCATGACCGCGCGGGTGAGGTCGCGGAGCTGCTCGTAGTGCCCGTGGTAGCCGTACTTCGCGTGCACGCTGGGCCACGACGCGAACTCGGCGGCCGCACCGATCGCGTTGGCCTCGTGCACGTAGGCGGGTAAGACGTTCTGGATGGTGGGGTCCCGACGGAGTCGCCGCACCGTGTCCTGGTGGAGGCCCGATCCGGCACGGTACTTGGTGATCACGACCCCCAACTCGACGATGTCGCGCCCCAGTTCGGCGCCGAAACCGGCGACCTGCCGCTGCACGTGTGGGATCGCGTACGTGGACAACACATCGGGGATCGTCGGGATCAGGTACCCGCCGGCCATGGCCAGGCCGTTGAGACTGAACGGTCCGACGTTGGGCGGGCAGTCGATGAGGATGTAGTCGTACCTGCCGGCAACCGGGTCGAGGACGTTTCCCAAGACCTCGACGGCCGCCAGGTGATCGTCGGCCGCGACCCGATGGGCGCTCAGCTCCTCGGCCAGTTCGATGAGGTCCAGCGAGGACGGCAGCAGGTCGATCCCGGTCAGTCCGCTGACGGTCGAGACGTCGCGCTGCACGCTGCTCTCGAGATCGAAGTCCCGGGTGCCGTCGAGTACGTCGGCGAACAGTGTCGCGACGGTCTGCCGTCGCGCATTGCACGCGAGCCAGCGCTCCTGCCCGATCATCATGGTCGTCAGGTTCGTCTGCGCGTCCAGGTCGACGAGAAGGACCTTCTTACCGAAGACGCCGGCGAGGAAATCGGCGAGCGCTCCGGTGAGCGTGGTTTTCCCGACCCCGCCCTTGAGGCTGATGGTCGCGATCACCGTCGGCATGATGTCCCCGGTCTGCTCGGTCGTCGTGCGTCGCGAGTCAGATTACCGAGCCGACGCCGAGGCCACCGGGCGTAATCGGAACCCCGTCCGCCGGAGGTCGCCCCGTCGGGAGTCCTCGATCCGAAGTCCCGCGGTCGAGATGGGGTCCGGCGAACCTGGCGAGCCCATTCTGCGAGAATTCTCCGAATCTGTGACAATGTTCGCGTCGAGAGTATTGATGGGCTATTTCGGTGAATTCGATATCCGTATTCGGAATTGGATGAGAAACGATCATCGAAACAAAGCCTCGAATTCGGCGACGTGCGAACTCTCGTGAGCACCGACCCGCAGAATTCCCACGTGGAAGGACAACCGTATGAGTATCCGAGTCCGAAAGGTCACCGCCGGCCTGGCGGTCTGCGCCGCAGCGGCCTTCGGCGCGGCCCACACGCCCGCAGCCGAGGCCGCGCCGACCGATGTCACCGCGACGGCCTCCGTGTCCGGCAGCACCGTCACGCTGACGGTCACGAACAATTCCGCTAAACGCATCGGCTGCGAGATCGTCGGGGTCCCGGCAGGCGGTGCCCCGACCAACGTCGTCTTCGGATACCAGACCCCCGAGGAGCTGGGCGCGCTGATCACCACCGGATCGTCGAAGTCGTTGCCGCTGCGGATTTCTCAGGGCACTCCGCCTGCCCCGACCGGAACGACGACGATCCCGGACGGTGCTTACGACATCTACTGGGGCTGCACCACGATCACCCTGCCGCCGGGCACCGGGGCAGCCGAGGAGTTCTGGGGCACCAACCCACCGGTGACGGGAACGACCCCGACGGTCGCGGAGCCGATCCGGGTGACCGTGCCGGGCGGCGCGGCGACACCCCCGGCGCCGAAACCCGACGCCCCGGCCGCCCCCGGTCTGCCGACCATCCCGGGGCTGCCGAACATTCCCGGACTCCCCGAGATCCAATTGCCCGCGGAGATCTGCTCGACGTCGTCCTGCCTCCCCGTCGGATGACCTGCCGGGTGTGACCGCTCGCCCTCGGTCACACCGGCGGAGTCTGTCACCGAAATCCGCGGTGTGTCCGATCGAATATGTGCCGACAGCGGCCCGGTGAATCGTGCGCGGGCGAGGGCACGGCGCGAATCCGCGGATTCGTCACCGGGGATTCGCCGTCGTGATCACCGTGATCTCGATTCGCCGCGACCGGCGGCGAAGGGGGTCTCACCGGGCGAGTGATGACCGGTTTGGGCAATGCACTTCCGGGACCCGGGTGCGGTTGTGCATACTTCGACCATGCCAACATCCGATGTCACGCCTCTGCATCTCGCGGCCGAAGGCGGCGGGGCGGCGCTCGATCAGGTCTTCCTGATGTCCGCGGTGGCCGCCGTCGTGTCGATCGGTCTGCTCTGGATCGGATACCTGCACCGCACACGCAAGATCACCTGGCTGACGACGTTGTCCGAGTGGGCCGCGCGCCGCGTGAACCGGCCGCCGTGGGCGGCCCTGCCGATCTTCCTGTTCACCAGCACGATCATCTGCGCCCTGTTCGGCTTCCTCTGGGATGTGAGTCTGCACATCGGCGATGGCCGCGACGAGGGACCGCTCGCGAACCCCGCGCACTACTTCATCCTGGTGGGCCTGTTCCTGCTGTTCATCTCCGGCATGCTGTCGGTGTTCCTGCCGTTCGACAAACCCGGCCGCTCGGCGGTCCGGATCACGCGCCACTGGTATGCGCCGGTCGGTGGAATCCTGTTGGCCGGCTGTGGTTTCTACGCGTTGCTGGGATTCCCGCTCGACGACGTCTGGCACCGGATCTTCGGCCAGGACGTCACACTGTGGGGGCCGACTCACCTGATGCTGATCGGCGGCGCGGGTCTGTCGCTCATCGCGGTCGTGATCCTCGACCGGGAGGGGCGGGCCGCGATGGGTCCCGACGCCCCGCAGGACGGGCGGAGTCAGTGGCTCGTACGCTGCTTGGCCTTCGGCGGACTGGTGATCGGGATGTCGGTGTTCCAGATCGAATACGACTTCGGTGTCGAGCAGTTCCGTCTCGTCCTGCAGCCCATGATGATCGCCGGCGCCGGCGCATTCGCGCTCGTGGCCGCACGGATCAGCCTGGGGCCGGGCGCGGCGCTCGTCGCGGCGGTGTTCGCGATCCTGTTGCGCGGTGTCGTCGCCGTCGTCGTCGGACCGGCTCTGGGCGCACCGATCAACGTGTTCCCGCTCTACCTGGGCGCGGCCGTGGTCATCGAACTGCTCGCGCTGACCCCCCTCCTCAAACGCCGGGTGCTCTTCGGCGCGGTGGCCGGTCTGGGCGTCGCGACTCTCGGGCTCTGGATCGAGTCGTGGTGGATCGCCGCGGCCTATCCGTTCCCGTGGGTCACCGGAATGTGGGGCGAGGCACTGGCCATGGCCATCCCGGTGGGGGTCGTCGCCGGAGTGTGCGGCGGACTGCTCGGCCTCGTCAGCGTCGGCGAACGACTCCCCCGACGCTGGATCAGTGTCACCGCCGTCGTGCTCTCGGTCCTGGTGATCGGCGGCGCCGTCGCCAACGGGCTGCGGGTCTCGGTGCCCGCGGACACCACCGCGCGCATCGTCCTGACCCCCGCCGGCCCCAACGCGGCCGCCGAGCAGAACGTCACCGCCGAGGTCTTCCTCAACCCGACCGACGCACTCAGCGGTGACCCGGAATGGGTGACGCTGATGTCCTGGCAGGGCGGGATCGACAACGACCGCGGCATCGTCATCGACCGCCTCGAGCGGGTGGGTCCCAACCGGTTCCGGTCCACCGAACCGATGCCGGTGTCGGGATCGTGGAAGACCATCCTGCGGGTGCAGGACGGGACCACCATGGCCGGTGTACCCGTCTACCTCCCGGCGGATCCCGCGATCGGCGCGGAAGGCGAACCGGCGCAACAGACGTCGACGAAGCCGTTCGTCGCGGAGATCTCGATCCTGCAGCGCGAGCGCACCTTCGACTACCCGTCGTGGCTGTTCGGTGCCGCGTCCCTGGTGGTTCTCGTGTGCTCGCTGCTGCTCATCGCCGCACTCTCCTGGGGGGCCGGCCGGGTGAACGCCCGCGAGGCGACCTCGGGCGCACGGGAGCCAGAGCTCCAGCCGCAGCCGTGACCGGTTCCGCGGCGGCCGTTGCCGTCCACCATCTCGCCACCCATCCGCTCGTGCTGGCCCTGCCGGCCGTGATCCCCGCGTTCCTGCTGGTGGGCGTCATCGTCACGATCGCGATCCTCGACCGCCGTCGCGGGGACGAGGACGAGGACGAGGACGACGGTGACGCCGCCGGCACCGGCGGCGTCGATCACTCCACCGACCCGGATCCCACCGCTCCCCCGACCCGGAACGAGGCCGATGACCCCGCCCGCGAGGCCGACTGACACTCTGCTCGCCCACGGACTGGGAGGTTCGGAATACCTGCCCGTTCCGCTGACCGCGGTGTTGATCGGCTGCGCGTGGGCACTGACGATCTCTTTCGCGATCATCGCCTTCGCTTGGCGCACACCGCGGTACGGACGACCCGACGCCGGCCGTGAGCTTCCGCCGTGGGTGACGACGACCGTGGACAACCGCTGGGTTCGCGGTGTGATCAGCGGACTCGCGGTGGTGCTCACCGCGTGGCTCATCGTCGCCGCCTTCGGGCCCGACACCGACGAGAACCCCCTGCCCGGCGCGTTCTACGTCCTGCTCTGGGTGGGCATGACCGTGCTGTCGGCGCTCCTCGGCCCGGTGTGGCGGCTGTTGTCGCCGGTCCGGACCGTCCTTCGCCTGGCGCAGGGCATCGCGGGCCCGCGTGTCGTCGGCCTGACGGACTATCCGCGACGTCTCGGGTGGTGGCCCGCAGCGCTGGGTCTCTTCGCCTTCGTCTGGCTGGAACTGGCGTCTCCCGACCCGAGTTCGGTGGCGTCGGTGCGGATCTGGTTGATCTGCTACCTCGTGATCACCTTCGCCGGTGGCGTGGTCTTCGGACTGCGCTGGACTGATCGCGGCGACCCGTTCGCGGTGTACAGCACGGTTGCATCGCGTCTGTCCCCGTTCGCCCGGAACCGCGAGGGTCGGGTGATCGCCCGGAGTCCGATGAACTCGCTGACCACGCTGCCGGTGCTCCCGGGTACCGTCACGGTCCTCGCGATCCTGCTCGGCTCCACCGCCTTCGACAGTTTCTCGGCGATCCCGCTCTGGCGGGATCTCGTCGCCGAGGGCGCGGGCGACAACCAGGTGATCGCCACCTGCTACTCGACCGCGGGCCTACTGGTGTTCATCGGCATCGTCGCGGCGACGTTCTGGACGGCCGCCCGCGCCGTCGGCGGTGTGCAACCGGATCTCCGGCGCCGCCTGCCCGGCCTGATGGCGCACTCGCTCGTCCCGATCGTGATCGGCTACATCCTCGCCCACTACCTGCAGTCGCTGGTCGAGCAGGGCCAGGAGACCGTACTCGCACTGGGCGATCCGCTGGGGCGAAGCTGGAACGTGCTGTGGCTCAGCGATGCCCATCCGGTCTACGTGATGTCGGACCATCCGACCGTCACCGTGACCCTCAAGGTGGCGTTCGTCCTCGGCGGGCACCTGCTGGGGGTCGCCGCCGCGCACGATGCGTCACTGCGGCTGCTACCGCGGAAGCACCAGCTGACCGGGCAGCTCACCATGATGGTGACGATGGTCTTCTACACGTTCCTCGGCCTGTACCTGTTGTTCGGCGGATGAGTTCGGCGGAGAGGTCCGCCGGTCGGTCGGCCGGGCTCAGTAGGTGGTCGGCGGGGTGCCCTTCTTGTTCGAACGGAACAGCATGTAGCCGCCGTAGAGGGCGAGTGCGATGAGGGCGATCCAGAACAGTCCCTCGAGCAGCGGGCCGAGGACGGCCAGCGCGATCAGTGCGACCGCGAGGACGCCCAGGACTTTCCAGAAGGTCATGCCGGTGGTGGTGTTCGTCGATGTGCTCATGCGCCCAGTCTGCGCCCGCCGAAGCGGGAAAGCGATGGTCGAGGGCACTTCTGGGGCGAACTTCAGGGACTTCCCTGAGAGAGCCCCCACCGCGGGAACCCCTACCGCGCGAACCCCTACCGAGCGAACCAGGCCTCGGCGTTGCCGCTGAGTGCCTTCTCGATGCGCAGCGCGGACGTGTCGGTGAGGTCGGACGGCAGTGCGTCGGGTGCGAACCACGCGACGTCGGAGTTCTCGTCGTCGGCGGCCCGCGGATCGCCGTCGACGTATCGCGCGAGAAAGCAGACGTCGAGATAGCGGGTCTGGTCGCCATTCGGGTAGGTGATCAGCGGGGTGACGTCGATGCTGGTCAGCCGCACGATGTCGGCGGTGACCGCGGTCTCCTCCCGTACCTCGCGCAGGGCGGCCCGCGCCGGCTCCTCCCCCGGTTCGAGGACGCCGGACACGACGGCCCACTGCCCGTTGTCGACGCGCCGGGTGAGCAGCACGCGCCCCGAGTCGTCGAGGACGACGACGCTGACGCCGGACAGCCAGAGTGCGCGGTGACCGACCTGGGCTCGCAGATCGCGGATGAATTCGGGGATGGGCACCCCCAAATCCTGCCCGGCGGGGTCACACGGTGCCGACGGAGCGCCGTCGGGGTGCGGGTCGGACGACGATCTCCGCGCCGCGCACAATGTGACCCATGAGGATCTCCCGACGCGCCGAAGGGATCGCACCGTTCCAGGCGATGGAGTACGCCAAGCGCGCGGCCGAACTCGAGGCGGCAGGTCATCCGGTCGTGAAGCTGAACATCGGCGAACCCGACTTCGGGCCGCCGCCTGCGGTTCTGGCCGCGGCCCGCGAAGCGACCGGGCGCCCCCTCGCGTACACCGGCGCTCTCGGTCTCCCCGCATTGCGCGAGGCCATCGCGGACTTCTACGGCCACCATTTCGGGGCCACGGTGGATCCGGCTCGGGTCGCGGTGACCGCCGGCGCGTCGGCGGCACTCCTGATGGCCTGCGCGGCGCTGATCGACCCGGGCGATGAGGTGCTCATCGGCGATCCCTCCTATCCGTGCAACCGTCAGTTCGCGCACGCGTTCGGCGCGCGGGTGAGGCTTCTGCCGACCACCCCGGCGACCCGGTTCCAGCTCACGACCGCCGAAGTCGGGGAGGCGTGGACGGATTCCACCCGCGGGGTCATCGTCGCCACCCCCTCGAACCCGACCGGCACGTCGATGCCCTACGAGGAACTCGTGGCCATGTGCGATCTGGCTGCCGTGCGTGGCGGATGGTCGATCGTCGACGAGATCTACCTCGGGTTGTCCGACCCCGCGCCGGACGGACGGCCGCCGCGCAGTGTCCTGGCCACCGACTCGCCCGGCGTCGCGGAGACGGTGGTGGTCAACAGTTTCTCCAAGTACTTCGGGATGACCGGGTGGCGGTTGGGTTGGTGCATCGTCCCCGACGAACTCGTGGGAGTGATGGAACGGCTGGCGCAGAACTTCTATGTGTGCCCGCCGACCCCGTCGCAGTACGCGGCGCTGGCCTGCTTCACCCCGGAATCCCTCGCGGTCGCCGAACACAACCGCCGTGAGTTCGCGCGTCGACGCCAGCTCGTCGTCGACGGACTGGCCGATGTCGGACTCGAGGTGCCCGTCATCCCCGACGGCGCTTTCTACGTCTACCTCGACGTGAGTTCCACTGGGTTGACGTCGACCGAGTTCTGCGACCGGGTGCTCGCCGACGCCCACGTCGCCATGACCCCGGGCAACAACTTCGGCGTGGCGGGCGCGGACCGGCACGTCCGGCTGTCCTACGCCGCTTCCACCGACGACCTGACCCTCGCCATCGAACGGATTCGCACGTTCGTCGGCGCCGGTCACGTCCCACTTCGATGAGGAGAAACCAGCACATGAGCTTCGCGGGCACAGTCCGTTCCGAACGCCTCGCCGACGAGGTGACCCCGATCCTGACCGCGCGCACCGAGGGCGATCCACGGGTTCCGGGTGTGGTCGCGGGCGTGACGACCGACGAGGAGACGGTGTTCCTGGGCGCCGCCGGGGTCCGCGCCCTCGACGACCCACAACCGATGACCGTCGACTCGGTGTTCGCGATGTTCTCCGCGACGAAGGCGGTCACCGCGACCGTTGCGCTCCAGCTCGTCGAGGACGGGGATCTCGACCTGCACGCACCCGCGCGCTCCTACGTACCGGAGCTCGGCGAACTACAGGTGATCGACGGCTTCGACGACGACGGTCAGCCGCGCCTCCGCCCACCCGCCTCCGATGTCACAACACATCAGTTGCTCACCCACACTGCCGGTTTCGGTTATGACTTCTTCAACGAGACCTATCGACGACTCACCGCCGACCACGGCGTTCCCCCAGTCGCCACGGCGACCCGGGCGTCATTGCGGACCCCACTGTTGTTCGATCCCGGCACGGAGTGGGAATACGGTTCCGGAGTGGACTGGGCCGGACAGGTCATCGAGGCCGTCGCCGGACGCCGGCTCCGCGAGGTGATGGACGACCGGGTCCTCACACCACTCGGCATGTCCGACACCGGTTTCGCGCTCTCCGACGACGCCCGCAGCAGGCGGGCCGTCCTGCACATGCGCAAACGGGGCGAGCTGGTACCCAACCACCGTTGGGAACAGCCCGCCGATCCCGAGATCGACATGGGCGGACAAGGCCTTTGGTCCACGGTCCCCGACTATCTGACATTGCTGCGAATGTGGTTGCGCGGCGGGCGTTCCGACAGCGGCGAGCAGATCCTGCGACCGAACACCGTCGAGGGCGCGTTGCACAATCAGATCGGCGACTTGGCGGTTCGACGGTTACCCGGCGTGATCCCGCCGTTGAGCCACGACGTCGAATTCTTCCCCGGCACACCGAAGTCGTGGTCCTATCCGTTCATGGTCAACGACGCCGACGCGCCGACCGGCCGCCCGGCCGGGTCCCAGTCGTGGGCCGGGCTGGCGAACCTCTACTTCTGGATCGATCCCCACACCCGCATCGGCGGCTTCTGGGCGACGCAGGTCTTCCCGTTCTTCGACCCTGCCTCGGTCGACGGCTACCTCGACTTCGAGGCAGCCACGTACCGGGCACTGCAGGCCTGAAACACATTCTGAAACCACCCGTCAGAACGTCGCCGCCGACATATCGTCGACGGCGCCCCTCCTGAGGGTGGTTTCCAGGGTCGCCGCCCGACACCCCCAGACTTCTGGGAAGGCACTGCCCCAGAACTCTGGCGCGCACAGTTCCCGCGTTCGAGGGATGGCGGGAACAAAAGGGCCTCAGCCACTCTGAGTCGCATGGAGCAGCCGGTCCCCGGCGCACCACCGACTCGAAGGAAGCACCGTGTCCATCACCTCCGAACCTCTCGACTCCACCGACTTCGACGCCCTGCTCTCCGCGGTTGCCGGGCCGGTCCTGACCCCGGCTGACGAGGGTTACACCGGCGAACTGTCCGGCTTCAACCTCGCGGCGATCCCGGCAGCCGACGTGGTCGTCGGGGCGACGAACGCCGCCGATGTCGCCGCCGCCGTGCGGTACGCGCGGTCCAACGGATTGCGCATCAGTGCGCGCGCCACCGGGCACGGCTCCCCCATCGAGGGGCGGGGCACGGTCGTCGTCACGACCTCCCGGATGACCGAGATCAGCGTCGACCCGGTCACCAGGACCGCTCGTGTGGGCGCCGGTGTGCGGTGGCGCGACGTGGCCGCCGCGACCGCGCCCCACGGTCTCACGGGGCTCGTCGGCTCGTCGTCGTCGGTGGGCGTCGTCGGGTACACCCTCGGCGGCGGCCTCAGTCCCCTCGGTCGGCAGTTCGGTTACGCCGCCGACCATGTCCGTTCGATCGAGCTCGTCACCGCCGACGGCATCGTCCGGACAGTCGACGCGTCGGCGGGTTCGGACCTGTTCTGGGCGCTGCTGGGCGGCCGCGACGGTTTCGGCATCGTCACCGCACTCGAGTTCGAGCTGTTCGATCTGCCCACGGTCTACGGCGGCGGGATCTTCTTCACCGGTTCGGCGGCCGGCGACGTCTTACATGCGTGGCGGGAGTGGGCCCCTTCCCTTCCCGAGAAGGCCGGGACCTCGGTGGCCATCCTCCGGCTCCCGCCGGACCCCAACCTGCCGCCGCCCCTGCAGGGTCAGCTCGCCGTCCACGTGCGCTACACGCATACCGGCGACCCGGCCACCGCCGCCGCCCTGCTGGCACCGATGCGTTCGGCCGGGCCGATCCTGCTGGAGAACATCGACGTCTTGCCGATCGCCGCACTCGATGCCGTGCACATGGACCCGCCCGGGCCGATGCCCAGCGCCGAGCGTGGCTGCCTGCTCACCGGTTTCCCGCCATCGGCCGTGGACGCACTGCTCGCCGTCGCCGGCCCCACGGTGACGAGTCCGCTGGCCATCGTCGAGGTCCGTCTCCTCGGTGGCCGGTTGCGGTCGCCGCAACGTGTACCCAACGCCGTGGTCGGACGCGACGGCGCGTTCTCCGTCATCGCCATCGGCGTCCCCGCGGGCCCGATGGGCCACCAGGTCGGTGAGCATCTCGCCGCCGTGAACGACGCGCTGGCCGCCCACTCGTCGGGAGCCCTGCTGAACTTCTCCGGGCGGACGTCCGCCGAGCGCGACGCGTTGTGGCCCGACGATCAGCGGATGCGTCTGGAGACCATCCGGCGTCGCCACGATCCGAACGGTGTCCTCCAACCAGGTGATCCCACGATTGTGGGATAGACATCACCGCAGCTCACGCCGACAATTGTCGGATGACATCGAGTCTGACCGCCGAGCGTGTGCGCCGCGACATCGAGGTCGTGGCCCACGCCGGCCTGACTCTCGACGAGTTCTTCGCCGAGACCGTGGCCTCGCTGGGCCGCGCGGTGCCCGCCGACGCCTTCTGCATCGGCACCTTCGATCCCAACACCGTGCTGCTGACCAGCGCCCGCAAGTACGGCGCACTGCTCGGCCAGGATCATCGGGATCCCGATTGGGGCCTCCTCGAGTACGGTCAGGTGGAGCCGACCGCGTTCCGTCAGATGGTCGCCGAGAGGCGCGACGCAGTCGGCATGAAGATGCTCGAACGAGATGCGCCGGAACACTCGAACCGCATGTCGCAGTTGATGATCCCGGAGTACTGCTTCCACGACGAGGCGAGGCTCGTACTGCGCGACGGCGACCGGGCGTGGGCCGGTATCTCGCTGTTCCGCAGCGGTTCCGGATGCCGGCCGTTCGATTCCGACGAAGTGGAGTTCCTGGCCTCGCTGTCACGCACGCTCGCACACGGCGTCCGGGTCGGCCTGCTGAGCAGCGTGGTCGCCGACATGCCGAGCGTGCCGGGTCCGGTTCCCGCGGCCGTGCACGGCCCGGCGGTCCTGATCATCGACCGCAGCAACGAGATCGTCCAGATGAGCGCCGGCAGCCAGGAGCGCATCGCCGACCTCGCGTCCGGTCCCAACGGTGCGGCGGTGATGAACCCCATCTACGGCCTGATCGGGGCCGCACGACGGTACGGGTCCGGTGAGTCCTCCGTCCCGCCGCGCCTCCGGGTGCGGGGTGCGTCGGGCATGTGGCTGGTCATCCACGCATCGCCGCTGTCATCGGCCGACGGCCGGGTGGGCGAGGTCGTGGTGACGATCGAGGAGGCGCGCCCGCCCGAGATCATTCCGCTGGTCGTCGAGGCATTCGGGCTCACCGCTCGCGAACGCGACGTCACGCAGATGGTGCTGCAGAGCGTGGCCACCAAGGACATCGCCACCGCCCTGCACGTCTCGGCCTACACCGTGCAGGACCACCTGAAATCCATCTTCGACAAGGCCGGCGTCCGCAGCAGACGCGAGCTGATCGCGCGGATCTACTTCGATCAGTACGCCCAACGTCTCAACGAACCGCTGTTGCCGTCCGGATCGTTCGCCGCAGCCGACAACGAGCTGTAGCGAGCTCCTCCCCCTCCGAACCCCCAACGAACCCGCCCTGTGCGCGCCGCACTCGGCGGGTTCGTTGTCGTCGTCTCACAGTGAGACGTTTGTAATCCACGTCACAGGGTTGTATCGAAGTCGCTCCAGTCCATGCGGGCCGGCAGTCCGCCGGCTCTCCACCAAGGAGGCGCACTTTGAGCAGGCAGAGCTTGACAAAAGCCCATGCGAAGATCACCGAGTTGTCCTGGGAGCCCACCTTCGCCACCCCGGCCACCCGGTTCGGTACCGACTACACATTCGAGAAGGCCCCCAAGAAGGATCCGCTCAAGCAGATCATGCGGTCGTACTTCCCGATGGAGGAGGAAAAGGACAACCGCGTGTACGGCGCCATGGACGGCGCCATCCGCGGCAACATGTTCCGCCAGGTGCAGGAACGTTGGCTGGAATGGCAGAAGCTGTTCCTGTCGATCATCCCGTTCCCCGAGATCTCTGCGGCCCGCGCGATGCCGATGGCCATCGACGCCGTCCCCAATCCCGAGATCCACAATGGCCTGGCCGTGCAGATGATCGACGAGGTTCGTCATTCGACGATCCAGATGAACCTCAAGAAGCTGTACATGAACAACTACATCGACCCGGCCGGCTTCGACATCACCGAGAAGGCGTTCGCCAACAACTACGCCGGCACCATCGGCCGCCAGTTCGGCGAGGGTTTCATCACCGGCGACGCCATCACCGCGGCCAACATCTACTTGACCGTCGTCGCCGAAACAGCCTTCACCAACACGCTTTTCGTCGCCATGCCCGACGAGGCCGCCGCCAACGGCGACTACCTGCTGCCGACCGTGTTCCACTCCGTCCAGTCCGACGAGTCGCGACACATCTCCAACGGCTACTCGATCCTGCTCATGGCACTCGCCGACGAGCGCAACCGCCCCCTGCTGGAGCGCGACCTGCGCTACGCATGGTGGAACAATCACTGCGTCGTCGACGCCGCCATCGGCACGTTCATCGAGTACGGCACCAAGGACCGTCGCAAGGATCGCGAGAGCTACGCCGAGATGTGGCGTCGCTGGATCTACGACGACTACTACCGCAGTTACCTTCTGCCGCTGGAGAAGTACGGGCTCACCATCCCGCACGACCTTGTCGAGGAGGCGTGGAACCGGATCACCAACAAGCACTACGTCCACGAGGTCGCCCGCTTCTTCGCCACCGGCTGGCCGGTCAACTACTGGCGCATCGACGCCATGACCGACAAGGACTTCGAGTGGTTCGAGCACAAATACCCCGGCTGGTACAACAAGTTCGGCAAGTGGTGGGAGAACTACAACCGGCTCGCCTACCCGGGCCGCAACAAGCCGATCGCCTTCGAAGAGGTCGGGTACGAGTACCCGCACCGGTGCTGGACCTGCATGGTGCCCGCCCTCATCCGCGAGGACATGGTCACCGAGAAGGTCGACAACCAGTGGCGCACGTACTGCTCGGAGACCTGCTACTGGACCGATGCGGTGGCGTTCCGGGGCGAGTACGAGGGTCGTGAGACCCCGAACATGGGTCGCCTCACCGGTTTCCGTGAATGGGAGACGCTCCATCACGGCAAGGATCTCGCCGACATCATCCAGGACCTGGGTTATGTCCGAGATGACGGCAAGACCTTGATCCCGCAGCCGCACCTCGATCTGGACCCGAAGAAGATGTGGACGCTCGACGATGTCCGCGGCAACGTCTTCAACAGCCCGAACGTGCTGCTCAACGAGATGTCCGACGAGGAACGGGACGCCCACATCGCGGCGTACCGCGCCAACACCAACGGGGCCGTTCCGGCCTGAGGCGGCAGGGGTGGTGGACGGCGCGAACCTCCGCAACCGCGCCGTCCACCACATCCGCAACTGAACCGTTTCGTCGCAATTCCCTTCGCTCAGGAGCTTCCGTGGCCGACACACATCGCATCAACTTCGCCCCCGTCGACATCGAGATGGAGGTGGGCGAGGACGAGACCATCCTCGACGCCGCATTCCGGCAGGGCATCCACCTCATGCACGGGTGCCGGGAGGGTCGGTGCTCGGCGTGCAAGTCCTACATGCTCGACGGCGACGTCCAGATGGACGACTACTCGACCTTCGCCTGCAACGACGCCGAAGAGGCCGAGGGGTACGTCCTGCTCTGCCGCACCTATGCCTACAGCGACTGCGACATCGAGTTGCTGAACTTCGACGAGGACGAATTGCTCGGCGGCGCACCGATCCAGGACGTCAAGACCCGCGTCGCGGCGGTCGAGTCGATGACCAAGGACATCGTCTCTCTTCGTCTGGACGTCGTCGAGCCGGCGACCTTCGAGTTCAAACCCGGCCAGTACGTGGACCTCTCGATCCCCGGGACGGATGAGAAGCGGTCATTCTCGATCGCCACCACGCAATCCACCCCGGACACACTCGAGTTCCTCATCAAGAAGTATCCGGGCGGCGTGTTCGCCGGCATGCTCGAGAGCGGACTCGAACCGGGCACCGAGATCATGGTCAACGGTCCCTACGGATCGTGCACCCTCCGCAACGGACATGTGCTCCCGCTCGTCTGCATCGGCGGGGGCGCGGGCATGGCACCGCTGCTGTCGCTTCTGCGGCACATCAGCGAAGCCGGAATTCAGCGCCCGGTGCGCTTCTACTACGGCGCTCGCACCGCGGCCGATCTGTTCTGTCTCGACGAGATCGCCTCGCTCGGTGAGAAGATCGCCGACTTCAGCTTCACCGCATGTTTGTCCGAGTCCGCCGCCGACGCACCCGCAGGCGTCTCGGTGGCCGAGGGCAACGTCACCGACATCGTCAACGAATGCGAATCCGACCTGTCCCGAACGGAGGTGTATTTCTGCGGACCCCCGCCCATGGTCGACGCGGCGTTGGCTCTCGCCGAACAACATTCGGTGCCCCGTGACCAGATCTTCTATGACAGTTTCACCAGCCCGGCATTCGACTAGCCCACTCAGATCCCCGACAGCCGCCGACATCCCGAGGAGCGCGCAGTATGTCCGCACCCACCGCACCCAAACCCAACCAGCGGGAACGCAGTTTCCCGTCCATCGAGTTCACCGACGCCGAGGCCGGCGCCAAGGACTTCCCGAGTTCGAAGAGCCGTAAATACAGCTATTACCAGCCGGCCAAGAAGCGGGCGACGACGTACGAGGACGTGACCGTCGATGTGCAGCCCGATCCCGAACGGCACCTGAGTCAGGGCTGGATCTATGGCTTCGGCAACGGTCCCGGCGGCTACCCGCAGGAGTGGACGACGGCGAAGTCGAGCAACTGGCACGCCTTCCTCGACCCGAACGAGGAGTGGGACCAGACGATCTACCGGAACAACTCGGCGGTCGTCCACCAGGTCGACCTGTGCCTGCAGAACGCCAAACGGGCACGCGCCTACGATTCCTGGAATTCGCCGTGGCTCAAGTTCATCGAGCGCAACCTCGGCGCCTGGATGCACGCCGAGAACGGGTTGGCGCTGCATGTGTTCACCTCCATCCAGCGGTCCGGACCGACCAACATGATCAACACCGCCGTGGCGGTGAACGCCGCGCACAAGATGCGCTTCGCCCAGGATCTCGCACTGTTCAACCTCGACTTGTCCGAGGCCGAGGAGGAATTCGACGGCGGGGCGCACAAAGAGGTGTGGCAGGCAGCGCCGGAGTGGCAGCCGACCCGCGAGGTCGTCGAGCGTCTCACGGCGGTCGGCGACTGGTGCGAGCTCCTCTTCGCCACCAACATCGTCTTCGAGCAGCTCGTCGGATCGCTGTTCCGTTCGGAGCTGGTCATGCAGGTCGCCGCCCGAAACGGCGACTACATCACCCCCACCATCGTCGGCACCGGTGAGTACGACTACGACCGCGACCTGGCCTACACCCGGAGCCTGTTCCGAATCCTCACTCGCGACGGGGAATTCGGAGATCAGAACAAGGAGCTGTTCGCCCAGTGGCTCGCCGTGTGGGTACCCCGGTGCCTCGAGGCGGCCCGTGCGCTGCAACCGATCTGGTCCCAGCCGGCCGACAAGTCGATCACCTTCGCCACCAGCCTGGACGCGGCGACCGCCAAGTTCACCGACCTGCTGACATCCATCGATGTCGCCATCCCCGAGGAGTTGACCAAGTGACCATGCAATTCGGCGCGGAGACCGAGTTCTCCAACATGTGCGGCGTGACGCTGATGAACACCCCGATCGGCCGCGTCGTCGCCGACGTCATGGGTTCGAAGGACGGGGTCGAACTCACCGAGTACCCGTCGATGATCCGCGTGGACGGGGTCAACCGGCTCGAGTTCGACTACGACGAGCTGACCGACGCACTCGGCCAGGACTTCGACGGATCGATCTTCGAGGAGATCAGCTCGACCCATTACGGGCGGATGGTGCACCTCGACGACCGGACCTTCCTGTTCGCCAGCCCGGAGGACGCCGCCGAGTACATCGGTTTCGACCTCACCGCCCAGAGCTGAGAACTCGCACCAGGCCTGCGTCGTGACCGCCGGCGGACCGTTCCCGGCGGTCACGACGTACACCAAACCATCTCTTCCAGCCCCTGTCCCCCGCCCCGCCGACCACATCCGAGACAGCCCGGCACCACCCGCCGAGACCACCCCGCCGAGACCACAGCCCACGATCGTCAGGAGCACACGATGTACGAGAAGAATGGCGACAAGTACTTCATCGTCGACGCCCACGTCCATCTCTGGGACGGACGCGAATCCAACCAGAAGAACATCCACGGCAAGCAGTTCATCGATTGCTTCTACGACTATCACCGCAACCTCAGCCCCGAGGACAAGGTGTGGGACTACGACACCTACACCTACTACGGCCCGGACCGGCTGATGCGTGACCTCTTCGAGGAGGGCCCGGCCGACCACGCGATCTTCCAGGCCACCATGCTGAGCGACTTCTACGTCAACGGTTTCGCGCAGGTCGACGACTCGCTGAAACTGTGCGAGGACAATCCCGGTCTGCTGACCTACAACCACGCCTACGATCCCCGGCACGGCGAGGCGGGTCTCGAGCAGTTGCGCCGCGACGCCGAGGTGATGAACCTCAAGGGGGTCAAGCTCTACACCGCCGAATGGTTCGGTGACTCACGCGGATACAAGCTCGACGACGCCTGGTCGCGCCGCTATCTCGAGGAGTGCATCAAGCTCGGCATCAAGAACGTCCACATCCACAAGGGCCCCACCATCCGGCCGCTCGACCGCGACGCCTTCGACGTCGCCGACGTCGACAAGGTGGCCACCGACTATCTCGACCTCAATTTCGTCGTCGAGCACGTCGGTCTCCCGCGGCTGGAGGACTTCTGCTGGATCGCGACCCAGGAGTCGAATGTGTTCGGCGGCCTGGCCGTGGCCATCCCGTTCATCCACACCCGCCCGCGGTACTTCGCCCAGATCATCGGTGAGCTCCTGTACTGGATCGGCGAGGACAAGATCCTCTTCGCCAGCGACTACGCGCTGTGGACACCGCAATGGCTGGTCGAGCGGTTCGTGGATTTCCAGATCCCGGAGGACATGACCGAGTACGCGCCGATCACCGTCGAGCAGAAGAAGAAGATCCTCGGTCTCAACGCAGCCGCGCTGTACCCGCACATCGAGGTGCCCGAAGAACTTCGATTGCCCACGAGCGCAGCCGATCCGGATGCCGAGGTGGCCGCGGGCGCGAAGGATGCGGTGAACGCATGACCGCGCTGGACCATCGTCCGGCGCCCGGCGTCGAACACCCGACCCGTCTCGAGCACGACATCCTGGCCGCGCTGGACACGGTCCTCGACCCCGAACTCGACGAGCCGATCACCGATCTCGCCTTCGTCCGGTCGATCCTGATCGACGACGCCGGGGTGACGGTCCACCTGCGACTGCCCACCTCGTTCTGCTCGCCGAACTTCGCCTACCTGATGGGATCGGACGCCCTCGACGCGCTCGAGGACATCGACGGGATCGGCCAGGTCCGGGTCCTGCTCGACGACCACCACGACAGCGACAAGATCAACGCCGGCCTCGACGCCCACGCGGGATACCGGGGCACATTCGGGGTGGAGGCACTCGACAGTCTCGACGAGCTGCGACTCACGTTCCGGCGCAAGGCACACACCGCCGCGATGGAGCGTTGCGTCGCAGCCGAGATCACCGCCGGACGGGTCCTGGTCGCCGAGGTCGAGCGTCTCGCGCTCCGCGATCTCCCGCGCGGCCACCGGAAGTCGGCGTTGGTGCGCCGGCGGATGGAGCTGGGACTCAGCGTCTGTCCCAACAGCCTTGTGGTCGTCGACGAGGAGGGACGCCCGTTGCCCGCCGAGCAGGTGCCCATGCGCCTGCGTTTCGCACGGTCCGTGCGGATCTCGATGGAGGGCAACAGCCACTTCTGCCGCGGCCTGCTCGCCACCCGCTACGCCGACGACACCGTCTGCGACGGCCGGAGCGGACCCGTCATCACCGATCTGCGGGCCACGCGCAGCGGCACCACCCGAACGGAACAGGAGTAGATCATGCGCGCAGTACAGGTCGTGGGCTACCACGACAAGTTGCAACTCAACGAGGTCCCGGCGCCGGAGGTGACCGGCCCCCTCGACGTGATCGTGAAGATCGGTGGCGCCGGGGTGTGCCGCACGGACCTGCACATCCTCGAGGGGCAGTGGGAGGAGAAATCCGGTGTGTCGCTGCCGTACACGATCGGGCACGAGAACGCCGGCTGGGTCGACGCGATCGGGGACGCGGTCACCAACGTCGCCGTCGGCGACAAGGTGATCCTGCACCCACTCATCACGTGCGGCCTGTGTCGAGCGTGCCGGTTCGGCGACGACGTCCACTGCGAGAACAGCCAGTTCCCCGGCATCGACACCAACGGCGGGTACGCCGAGTATCTGAAGACCACCGCCCGCAGCGTCGTCCGGATCGACGATTCGCTCGAGCCCGCCGACGTCGCGGCACTCGCCGACGCGGGCCTCACCGCCTATCACGCCGCCGCCAAGGTCGCGCGTATGACGCGGCCCGGTGACACCTGCGTGGTGATCGGCGCCGGAGGACTGGGCCACATCGGGATTCAGGTCCTCGCCGCCATCTCTGCCGTCCGGCTCATCGTGGTGGACCGCAACCCCGATGCCGTCGAACTCGCCCAGCAGATCGGGGCCGACGTCGGCATCGTCGCCGACGGCACACACGTCGACAAGGTCCTCGAACTCACCGGCGGGCACGGCGCCGAGGCCGTGCTCGACTTCGTCGGAGAGGGCGGGGCCACCGCCGAGGGCACCGCGATGCTGCGGCGCGCAGGCAACTTCTTCGTCGTCGGTTACGGCGAGAACATCGACGTGCCGACCATCGACGTCATCTCGACCGAGATCAACTACATCGGCAACCTCGTCGGTTCCTACAACGACCTCGGGGAGCTGATGGACCTCGCCGCACGGGGAAAGGTCAAGCTGCACACCAGCACCTACGCCCTCGACGACTTCCAGCAGGCCCTCGACGACCTCGACGCCGGCCGGGTCCGCGGACGGGCGATCCTCGTTCCCTGACCCTTCGTGACGCTCGCAAGCTCGCTCCTCAGGGAGCGGAGGGATGAGCAGCACAACAGATTCACCGCAGTACACAGCCGAGAACACCGAACGAAAGGCAGGACGACCATGGCCAAGGAGTTGCGCTACAACGCCGAAGCGCGGCTGCGGCTCGAGCGAGGGGTCAATGCACTCGCCGACGCGGTCAAGGTGACGCTGGGACCGAAGGGACGCAACGCCGTCCTGGAGAAGCTCACCGGCCCTCCCACCATCACCAACGACGGGGTGACCATCGCCCGCGAGATCCAGTTGCGCGACCCGTTCGCCAACATGGGCGCCCAGTTGGTCAAGGAAGTGGCGATGAAGACCAACGGGGTGGTCGGTGACGGCACCACCACCGCAACCGTGTTGGCGCAGGCGATGGTTCGCGAAGGTCTGCGTGCGGTCGAGCAGGGCGCCAACCCGATGCGGGTGCGGCGCGGCATCGAACGTGCCATCGCCACCGTGATCGAGTCGCTGTCGGAGCAGTCCGTCGCGCTCGGCGGTCGCAGCGACCTCGAGCGGATCGCCACCCTGGCCGCCAGCGACGACGAGGTGATCGGGTCCGCGATCGCGGCGGCCGTGGAATACGTCGGGCGCAACGGCGTCATCACGACCGAGGAGAGCGACACGCTCGGGCTCGGAGTCGACGTCGTCGACGGCATCGAGTTCGACCACGGGTACATCTCGGGTTACATGGTCACCAATCACGAACGCATGGAAGCGGTTCTCGAGAACCCGGTGGTCCTGCTCACGAACAAGAAGATCACCACGGTCCAGGAGATCATGCCGAGCATCGAGGCGGCCAAACGCGCCGACCGACCGCTGCTGGTCCTCGCCGAGGACGTCGACGGCCCGGCACTGCAACTCCTCGTCGGCGGCAACATGCACAAGACGATGCAGTCGGTGGTGGTCCGTGCCCCGGGCTTCGGGCATCGGCGTGTCGCCGAACTCGAGGACCTCGCCGTCGCCCTGGGCGGTCAGGTGATCGCCAAGGACACCGGTCTGGAGCTATCGGAGGTGTCCGTCGAGCAGCTCGGCACGTGCGACCGGGTGACCATCACCGAGGACGCGACGACGATCGTCGGCGCGCGTGGCGACCAGGGTCTCGTCGACGCGCGCGTGGCCCAGCTCGAGGCACAGCACGGCCGTGCCCGCATCGACGCCGACCGCGACAGCCTGGAACTCCGGATCGCGCGGCTGACCGGCCGGGTGGCGGTGATCCGGGTCGGCGGGGTCACCAGTGTCGAACTCAAGGAACGCATGCTTCGCGTGGAGGACGCGCTCGCCGCCACGCGTGCAGCGGTCGAGGACGGCATCGTCTCCGGCGGCGGGACGGCCCTGGCCCAGGCGCACCGGGCCCTCGAGTCGATCGCCGACGTTTCGGGCGACGAGGGCGTCGGCGTCGACGTGGTCCGCCGCTCCATGGCCGAACCGCTCTTCTGGATCGCGACCAACGCCGGGTTCGACGGCGACGAGGTGGTCCGGGTGGTGAGCGGACTGCCGACGGGACACGGCTTCAACGCGATGAGCGGCGGCTACGGCGACATGTTCGACGAGGGAGTCATCGACCCGGCGAAGGTCACCAAGGCGGCGCTGGAGAGCGCGGCGTCCATCGCGGCCCTGCTCATCACCACCGAGACGGCCGTCGTCGAGGAGGTCCTGACCCACCCCGGCGCCATCGAGGCACCCGGCTTCGGCGACCTCGCCGAGGGGATGGTCCGGCCCTCCAACATCTACTAGCGCCGACATCCACTGGCGCGGACACCCGAACCGCCGCCGGCCGTCCACCCCGGCCGGCGGCCACCGACCCCGGCGGGGACGTCACCGCACAACGGTGACGGGGGCCGGTCGCGATCGGAATTCGTTCTCGGCGTCGATCGCGGCCGGCCCACTGCCGGGCCGTCGGCGGGACCGTGCAACCCAGGGGCGTCCGGACCAACCGGCTCGCCGGACTCGTACCCGGTTCGACGCCCGTCACCAGCACTTATTCTGTACACTGCTGT
This sequence comes from Gordonia sp. ABKF26, assembly GCF_041103195.1. Lineage (NCBI taxonomy): Bacteria > Bacillati > Actinomycetota > Actinomycetes > Mycobacteriales > Gordoniaceae > Gordonia > Gordonia sp. ABKF26. The sequence goes on along the minus strand of NZ_JBGCVZ010000003.1, from coordinate 2,076,634 downwards.
TGATGTGAGACGTACATCACAGTAGGGAGTTGTCTACCGCGGTGAAGCACCAGCCCACAGCCCAGGCCCGCAGATCGACCACCTTCGTCGCACGTGCGCGCGAGCGTTTCCTCAGCGACGACGAAGTCCCTGACGACCGCATCGACGGCACCGTCCGCGATGCCATCTCCACCTCATGGCGGCGCTCGCGCTCCTTCAAGGTGCAGGCAGACCGCCTCGAGTTGCCGTTCGTCCGGGAACCGAACACCGACAGCCCACTCATGAGCGCCGCCCGCCCGGTGCTCGATCAGCTGGCCATTGATCTGTCGGACGAACCGGTGAGCATCATCCTCACCTCGCCGGACGGTGTCGTGCTGTCGCGCGCGGCCGGCAGCGGTGAACTCCTCACCCAACTCGACGCCGTATCCCTCGCGCCCGGTTACAGCTACAGCGAAGAACACGCCGGTACCAACGGAATCGGCACCGCACTGGAGTCGAGGCAGGCAACCCTCGTCACCGGACCCGAGCACTACGCGGGCGCTCTCGCCCAGTTGAGCTGTGCCGGCGTCCCGATCCGGAATCCGTTCTCCGGCGGCATCGTCGGCGCGCTCGACCTCACCGGCTGGGTCGAGGAGGGCGGTTCGCTGCTGCTGTCGCTGGCCAAGTCGGCCACCGTCCAAATCGAACAACAGATGCTGGCGAACGCCAGTGAGCGCGAATCACGCCTTCTCGCAGCCTACCTCGCCACCTGTCGACGAGCGCCCCAGATGATGGTCCTCGCGCTCGCCGCCGACGTCGTGCTGATGAACCGCCGGCTCCGCCAGAGCATCGACCCGCAGGACCAGGTGTCGATGCTCGAGCACGCGGTGGACCAGGCCCTCGACGCCGGTGCCGTCCGGCGCGTCAACACGCTGCCCAGCGGCCGCACGGTCCGGCTGGCGCCGGTCGCCGAATTCTCCGACACCGATGCCGGCATCGCGGTCTTCCACGTGCATTTGATGGACCCCGGGTCGTTCTCTGAACCACGCCGTCGACCGGCCGCGACCGCAACGCTGCCGGGGATCGTCGGCCGCAGTTCGTCGTGGCGGGAATGCTGCGACCGAATCGCGCAGCACGTCGGGGCGGGGCGCTGGATCGCGGTGTCGGGCGAGCGCGGAAGCGGCCGGGCCGCGGTGCTGCGCGCAGCCGCGGGCCAGTACCGCCGCGGCACCATCCGGGTCTTCTCCGCCGAGGATTTCTCCGACGCCGACACCCTCGACAGTTTCAGCGCCGAGATCGAGCGCGACGACTTCGCCATCATCCTGCGGGACATCGACGAGTTCGACGACGACATGCTCTTCGACGTCGCCGACGTGCTGCAGGGGCGCGAACACGCGGGATGGCTGGGCATCACGCTCAGTACCGTCGACACGCTGCCCGCCCTCGGCGCGACGCTGCTGCCGTTCTTCTCCCACACCGTGGAGGTCCCGCCACTCCGGCATCGCATCGAGGATCTGCAGGTCCTGGTGCCCGCCATCCTGCGGCAACTCACCCGGGGGAAGGAACTCCCGGTCGCGCCGGACGCGATGCGCCAACTCAGCAAGTACACCTGGCCCGGCAACGTCGCCGAACTGCGACAGGCACTGCGCGACGTGGTCACCCATCACCGGTCCGGGACGATCACCGTCAAGCAGCTCCCCCCGACCTATCGGGCACAGAGCCGGCACACCCTCACCCGCATCGAAGCGCTCGAACGCGACGCCATCGTGCGCAGCCTGGAGGAGAACGGCCACAACAAACTGGCCGCCGCCCACGCGCTGGGCATCTCCCGCGCGACGATCTACCGCAAGATCAAGGAGTTCGGCATCGACGTCTGACGGCGGATGCCGCACGCACCGGGGTCTCGCGAGCGGCCGTGTCCGGCCGGGGCATGATGGACGGGCGACGGACATCCGAACCAGCGTCCGACCGCCCGATCCACGAGGAAGTGCGATGACCACACCCATGTCCCGGCAGGACCTCGAGTTCCTGCTGTATGAATGGCTCGACGTCGAGACCCTGACCTCCCGAGACCGTTTCGCCGCGCACTCACGCGAGACCTTCGACGCGGTCCTCGAACTCAGCGCCGACATCGCGATGAAGTGCTTCGCGCCCGCCAACAAGATCGGCGACGCCCACGAGCCCTACATCGGGGACGACGGCAAGGTCGTGCTGCCCGACGAGGTCGTCGCCGGCCTCGCCGAGTACCGCAAGGCAGGTCTGATCTCTGCCTCCTTCGACGACGAACTCGGCGGCATGCAGTTGCCGACCGTCATCCGCCAGGCCTCGGCCGTGTGGTTCCAGGCCGCGAACGCCGCCATGTCGTCGTACAACTTCCTCACCGTCGGCAATGCCAACCTGCTCGCCGAGTACGCCACCGACGAGCAGCGCGAGACCTGGGTCCGCCCCCTCGTCGAGGGCCGCTTCTCCGGCACGATGTGCCTGTCCGAACCACAGGCCGGGTCGTCGCTCGCCGACATCACCACCAAGGCCGAACCCGTCGGCGACGGCACCTACCGGATCACCGGCACCAAGATGTGGATCTCGGCCGGCGACCACGAGCTGACCGAGAACATCGTCCACCTCGTGCTGGCGAAGATCCCCGGCGGCGGCCCCGGCGTCAAGGGCATCTCCCTGTTCATCGTGCCCAAGTACCTCGCCGACGGAACCCGCAACGACGTCGCACTCGTCGGCCTCAACCACAAGATGGGCAACCGCGCCACCACCAACACCCTGCTCAACTTCGGCGACGGCACCTTCGGAGCCGACTCCGCTCCCGGTGCTGTTGGTTTTCTCGTCGGCGACGAGCACCGCGGCCTCTCCTACATGTTCCACATGATGAACGAGGCGCGCATCGGCGTCGGATTCCTCGCCACCGCACTGGGTTACGCCGGATACCGGGCCTCGCTCGACTACGCGAAGGTGCGCACCCAGGGCCGGCCCGTCGACCAGAAGGACCCGTCGACCAAGCCGGTGCCGATCATCGAACACGCCGACGTCCGGCGCATGCTGTTGGCGCAGAAGTCCTATGTGGAGGGCGCACTCGCCTTCGGGCTGTACTGCAGCGTCCTCGTCGACCAGGCTGCGACCGCCGCCGACGCCGCCGAACGAGCGCGGATCGAGTTGCTTCTCGAGGTGCTGACCCCGATCGCGAAGAGTTGGCCGTCGCAGTGGTGCCTCGAGGCCAACAGCCTCGCGATCCAGGTACACGGCGGCTACGGTTACACCCGCGAGTTCGATGTCGAACAGTACTACCGGGACAACCGTCTGAACCCCATCCACGAAGGCGCACACGGCATCCACGGGATCGACCTGCTCGGCCGCAAGGTGATCATGCAGGGCGGCGCCGGCCTCACGGCCCTGGCCGAGACCATCGAGGCCACCGTCGATCGTGCGCGCGGCGCAGACGGGCTGGCCGGTTACGCCGACGAGCTGCACTCCGTCGTGGACCGCCTGGTGAAGGTGACCGCGCACATCTGGTCGGCGGGCGACCCCAAGCTGTCGCTGGCCAACGCGACCGTCTACCTGGAGACCGCCGGGCACATCGTGATCGCCTGGATCTGGCTCGAACAGCTCCTCGCGGCCGGCAACCGGTCCGGCGACTTCTACGACGGAAAACGCGCTGCGGCACAGTACTTCTTCCGCTACGAGCTACCCAAGACCGGGCCGCAGCTCGACCTGCTGACCGCCCTCGACCGCACCACCCTCGACGTCGAGCCGTCCTGGTTCTGACGCGTTCCCGCGCCGCCGACGCGCCGCGTCGGAAGAGTTGCCGACTATCTAAGGGAGACAACGATGTCCGTGATGGATCTGTTCGACACCGCCGGCAAGGTGGTCATCGTGACCGGCGCCTCGTCCGGGCTGGGGGTCTCGTTCGCGCGTGGCTTCGCCGAGGCCGGTGCCGACGTGGTCCTCGCCGCACGGCGGGCGGAGAAGCTCGCAGACACCGCCGCGGCCGTCGAGGCGCTGGGCCGAAAGGCGTTGGTGGTACCCGCCGATGTCGCCGACCCCGAGCAGTGTCAACGCGTCGTCGACGCCGCGATGGAGACCTTCGGCAAGGTCGATGTACTCATCAACAACGCAGGCATCGGAACCGCGTTCCCGGCGACCCGCGAGACACCCGAACAGTTCCGCGGGGTCATCGACGTCAACCTGAACGGCTCCTACTGGATGGCCCAGGCCTGCGGTCGGGTCATGCAGCCGGGCAGCGCGATCATCAACATCTCGTCGATCCTCGGCATCACCACCGCCGGCCTGCCGCAGGCGGCGTACGCCGCGAGCAAGGCCGGCGTCATCGGACTCACCCGCGATCTCGCCCAGCAGTGGGGCGTGCGCAAGGGCATTCGGGTCAACGCCATCGCCCCCGGGTTCTTCGAGAGCGAGATGACCGACACCTACCAGCCCGGTTACCTCGACTCGCAGATGCCGCGGGTCCTGCTCGGCCGGACCGGACACGGCGAGGAACTCGCGGCCACCGCGATCTGGCTGTCGTCGGCGGCTGCCGGATACGTCACCGGTCAGACGCTCCCCGTCGACGGCGGCATCACGGTCACCTAGCGCCGGGGGGACCACCCCTAGACTGACGGCAATGGACCCTTCACCTGATCCGCAACTGCCGGCGCACGCCGAGGTGCATCCGACCCTGCGCGAACCGGCCAATCGGGTCGATCCGCGCGCGAAGACCCTGTGGCGCATCGGCCCGCTCGTCCTCGGCGTACTCGGCGTTGCCGCCGCCGTCGTCGTGGCCGTCGTGGTCGGCGAGGCTCGATGGATCGCGGCGCTCGCGGCCGTCGTCATCGCCGTCCTGGCCGCTGCCTACGCCGCGGTCGTCCCGCAGTGGCGCTACCGATTCCACCGGTGGGAGGTCAGCGACGACGCGGTGTACTCGCAGTCGGGATGGTTCGTCCGGCACCGCGTGATCATTCCCATCGCCCGGATCCAGGTGGTCGACACCGAGGCCGGCCCGATCGAGCAGTTCCTCGGCCTGGCGACGCTCACCGTGACCACGGCCTCGTCGGCGGGGACCATCCACGTCGCCGGCCTCGACGCCGAGGTCGCGCGGGCGACCGCCGCCGACCTGACCATCCGTACCCAGGCGTTCACCGATGACGCGACCTGACCGGTTCGTCGTCGACGGGCCCGACGACTGGCACCGGCTGTCGCCCTGGATGATGGCGGTCAAACCCGTCGAGCTGCTGCCCTCGCTGGTGCCGGTGGTCATCGCGCTGGTCTTCGCCGGGTCGGGCGCACCGCTGTTCACGCTGATCGCCACCGCGGTGATCGTGCCGTTCGTGACGGTCGTGCCGTGGCTGACCACGCGTTATCAGGTCACCGACGAACACGTCCGGGTGCGCAGCGGACTGATCACCCGCAAGGTCGCGACCGCGCGCCGGGACCGGATCCGCAGCGTCGACCTCACCGCCTCCCCCGTGCACCGCGTGCTGAAACTGCAGAAGGTCAAGATCGGTACCGGCGGCGACGACGAATCGTCGGCGGTCGTCCTGACGGCACTCACCGCCGACGAGGCGCGGGCGCTGCACGACAACCTGATGGCGACCCGCGCCCGTCGGGGGCCGTCGTCGCCGGCCGTCGGAGTCGCCCCCGCCGATCCGACCGCTCCGGAGCCCGACGTCGAGGTCCTGGCCCGGTTCCAGTCGTCCTGGTTGCGCTACTCTCCCTTTTCCGTCGCCGGCCTCGCGCTGGCCGCCGGTGCGGCCGGTCTCGCTGCCCAGATCGCCAATGACGCCGGCGTCTTCACCGAGGGGATCGGCATTGCGCGCGACGCCGTCGACGCGGTACGCGAGACCGCGATCGGCCTGGTCATCCTGGGGGTGTGCCTTGTGGTCGTCGTCGTCGGCGGGGTGCTCTCGGTCCTGGGTTATGTCCTGAACTACTGGAACTTCCGGCTCCTCCGCCACCCGGACGGGACGCTGCGCACCGAGCGCGGCCTGCTGACGACCAACGCGATCAGCTTCGACGAGCGGCGCATCCGGGGCAGTCACCTCACCGAGCCGGTCCTCATGCGACCGCTGAAAGGCGCTCGGCTCCAGGCGATCGCGACCGGCAGCACCAAACACCCGCTGCTGCTCCCGCCGGCGCCGATCGACGAGGCCATGCGCGTCGCCGGTCTCGTCACCCACGAACGAACCGAGCTGACCACCCCGCTCGTCGGACACGGGACCACCGCCCGACTGCGTCGCCTCAACCGCGGATTCCTCAGCGGGGCAGCCGCACTCGCCGTCATCGGCGTCGCCGTGGTCACCCACGCCATCCCGGCCCCATGGCTCGCGGTGGGTGTCGTCGCGGTCCTCGGCTCGACCGCACTCGGCATGGTCCGCGCCCGCCATCTCGGACACCGGTTGACGGCTCGTTCGGTGGTCATCGCCCCGCCGAGCGTCGCCCGGCAGCGCGTCGTCGTCGACCGGGACGGCGTGATCGGCTGGGCGAGCCGCACCTCACTGTTCCAGCGTCGGGCCGGCGTGACGACGCTGATCCTCGCCACCGCCGCGGGCGCCGAACACTACGCACTCGTCGACGTCGACGAGGAGACCGCGGCGGGCGTCGCCCACGAGGTGTCGCCCGACTGGATCCGACCGTTCCTGACGTCGTGACCGAGCCGGACAGCAGGTCGGGCTCGGTCAGGTCAGCGGCAGACCGACTGCCGCGGCGAGCAATCCGAGCACCGCGCAGACGGCCAGGGTGCGGAGCACGGACTGCTTGAGCGGGTAGATCAGGACGAAGGCGATCACGGTGATCACCACCGCGAGCGGCCGCAGGGTGTCCAGGTGTGGGACCGCGAGGTGCAACGGTCCGGCGGTGACGACCGTGGTGTCGCGGAAAAGCGTGTGCAGGGCGAAGTAGAGCGCGAGATTCGCGATCACACCGACCACCGCCGCGGTGACACCGTTCAGCGCGGACGTCAGATGCCGGTTGTTGCGCAGCTTCTCGATGAACGGCGCCCCGAGAAAGATGAACACGAAACTCGGCACGAAGGTGACCCAGGTGGTCAACAGCGCGCCGATCGTCGCCGCGACCCAGGGATCCAGTCCCCCGGGATCGCGGTAGGCGCCGAGGAACGCGACGAACTGGACGACCATGATGAGCGGGCCGGGCGTCGTCTCGGCGAGTCCCAGCCCGCGCACCATCTCGCCGGGGCTCACCCAGCCGTAGACGTCGACCGCCTGCTGGGCGATGTAGGCCAGGACGGCATAGGCACCGCCGAAGGTGATCAGCGCGGTCCAGGTGAAGAACGTGCCCTGCTGGGTGAACACACTGCCCGTCCCGGTGGTCGCCACGACGATGCCCATCGGGACGACCCAGGCCAGGACACCGAGCCCGAGCACGATCCCGGCGCGCCGCCACGACGGGGAGGCCGTGTGGATCGCGTCGTCGGCGATGACCGGCGCAGGGCCCTCGTCGGACGGTTCTGAGTCGGCCACTTCTCCGCCGGTGCCGACCCGATGGCGCCCGGTCAGCCAGCCGATGACACCGGCCACGACGATGACGATCGGAAAGGGCACGGCGAACACCGCGAGCGCGATGAAGGCGGCCACCGCGATCCCGATGTGCAACGGGCCGTGCAGCGCCCGCTTGCTGACCCGGGTGACCGCCTGGGCCACGATGGCCAGCACCGCCGGTCCGATACCGGCGAACAACCCGGCCACGATGGTGGTCGCCCCGAAGGCGACGTAGATCGCCGACAGTCCCAGGATCGCGATCGCGCCCGGGAGGACGAAGAGGATGCCGGCGATCAGCCCCCCGGCGGTGCCGTTGAGCAGCCAGCCGACGTAGATGGCGAGCTGCTGCGCCTCCGGGCCGGGCAGCAGCATGCAGTAGTTCAATGCGTGCAGGAATCGACGCTGACCGATCCAGCGTCGATCGTCGACCAGCGCCCGCTGCATCACCGCGATCTGTCCCGCGGGACCCCCGAAGGTCTGTAGGGAGATCAGGAACCACGCCCGCGTCGCGGCTCGGAGCGACACTCCTGCCGACGGGTCGACCTGAGGGCCCGCTTCCGGTGGCGCCTCCGGACGCCTCGAGGCGTCAGACCCTCCGGACACACCGGATCTCTCCGACATCGCCCACCCAACCCTTCTCACCTACCGCGTGCCTTCGGCGCCGCGTGTGTGCGCCAACCCAGCAGATGCAACCACGGTTACAATCATGTTGTCCAGGGTTGAACGCATGGTGATCGACGGGTCACGACATCGATGGCAGGCGCATGATCTGATGGCAAGGCGAGGGGGTGCTCGATGGCCGAAGACTGGGTGATGCTCGTGTACCGGGTGCCACGAGAACCGTCGACCCCGCGGATTGCCATCTGGCGCAAGCTCCGCAAGTACGGCGCGTACCAACTGACCGACGGGGTGGTGCTGCTGCCCGCGAGCCCCCGAACGCGCGAGCAGCTCGAATGGGTGGCCGAGGACGCGGTCAGCGCCGGGGGTTCGGGCGAGGTCTGGGAGGCCGCGCCCACCAATCCGTCCGAGTGCGAGCGAATTCGGACCGAACTCGAACTCGCGCGCGGCGCCGAATATGCCGACATCGTGGCCGAGGCACAATACGCGCTGGAGCACGCCGATCCCGCCAAACAGCTCGGCGCGCTGCGTCGCCGGCTCCGCGAGATCACCCGTCGGGACCACTTCCCGACCGAGTCCCGGGAGACGGCCCGGCAAGCGCTCCGCACACTGGCCGACCAGATCGCCGACACCGAACCCGCGCGGCCGTCATGAGGTGGGCGACGCGCGTCGGCGTACACATCGACCGGGCCGCCTGCGCATGGCTCATCCGCCGCTACATCGACCCCGCGGCAGAGTTCGTGTTCGTCACGAGTGCCTCCGAAATCCCCTCGGATGCCACACCTTTCGACATGCGCGGGGTCGAGCTGGGCCATCACGACGGCGACTGTACGTTCGAGACCATCCTCCGCATACACGATCTGGGCGACCCCGTTCTGTGGGCGATCGCCGAGATCGTTCACGAGGCCGACATCGAGGACGGTCGATACGACGCCCCGGAGGCGCCGGGACTCGACGTCGTCCTGCGCGGGTTGTCACTCTCCGGCGACGACGCCCGGACGCTTCAGGTCGCGGATGCCGTCTTCGACGGCCTGTACGAGTATTTCCGGCAGCGCACCCTCACCGGCCGCGAGCCGTCGTAGGCCCACGCCCCACGAGCCGCGCACCGACCCTGAGACGATTTTCCAAAACCGTCCGACCCCGCTTCGTGCTGTGGTAGACATCACACCAGATGAGTCAATGCTGACTGTTCTCGGTCGGCGGCGATCGTATCGACGAAGGGGTCGTGGGGATGTCGGACACCAAAACCAACTCGAAAGTGAACTCGCCGAACGGTTTTCCACGCCGATCCGTGCTGCGCGGCTCGGCTGCCGCTGCCGTGCTCGCCGGGACCGCGGTGGCGTTGCCGGGGATCGCCGTTCCCTCCGCACGGGCGGTGCCCCGCCACGGCGCCGGCCGCGGACGCGACGTGGCGATCTTCGGCGGCGGGATGGCCGGCCTGTCCGCGGCGCATGAACTCGTCGAGCGCGGTTTCACCGTCACCGTCTACGAGCCGTCGCGACTCGGCGGCAAAGCCTACAGCCACGACGTCCCGGGCACCGCGCAGGGCGGCCGCCTCGCGCTCCCCGGCGAACACGGCTTCCGCTTCTTCCCCGGCTGCTATCAGCACGTGCCCGACACCATGGAACGAATTCCCGTCGGTGGCAGCAATGTTCGTGACCGGCATCTCATCAACGTCGAGTCCGCGGTCATCGCCTTCGACGACGCCGGGTACGCCCCGACCACGGCCCCGGCATCGATCATGGGCTTTGTCCAGCATGCGAACGAGATCGTGACGCTCGACAATCTGCGCAACGCGTTCATGACCGGACTCAAGTTCGTCGTCGACGTCCCACCGCCCGAGCTGGCGTTCTTCGTCACCCGCGAACTGATCATCGCGACGAGTTGCACCGAGCGTCGGATCGGGCAGTGGGAGAACCAGTCTTGGATGCAGTTCGTGAAATCCAAGGGCAAGTCCCGCGCCTATCAGCGATACCTCGTGGGCGCGCTCACGCGGGCGCTCGTCGCGGCCAAACCCGACACCGCGTCGGCACGCACCATCGGTCAGATCGGCTTGGCACTGGCCACCTCGGCGACCGGACTCATCAGCGGCTACGACGCCGGGCTCGTGCACGGCGGTGTCGACCGAATCCTCAACCGTCCCACCAACCATGCATGGATCGACCCCTGGGTCGCCCACCTCCGCGGCCGCGGGGTGCGCTTCGAGATGGGGACCGGCCTCACGCGATTGAACCTCGCCGGCGGCCGCATCACCGGGGCGCAAGTGAGCTCGGGTGCGTCGGTGGATGCCGACTGGTACGTCGCCGCGATGCCGATCGACCGGCTCCGTCCGCTGCTGTCGCCCGAACTGGTCGACGCCGATCCGTCGCTGGCCGGTCTCCATGCGCTCAAGGACGACTGGATGGTCGGCATCCAGTACTTCCTCTCCCGCCGCGCCGACATGCCGCCGAGTCACATCGCCGCGCTGGGAACCCCGTGGGCGCTGACCGGCCTGTTCCAGGCGCGGCCGTGGAACGTCGACTTCGGGCGTACCTACGGGGACGGACGCGTGAAAGACTGTCTGTCCATGGACATCTCGGAATGGGAGAAGCCGGGCATCCTCTATGGCAAGCCCGCCAAACAGTGCACCCGGCAGGAGATCGCACGCGAGGTGTGGGCGCAGATGAGCCGCGCGATGAACTCCGGGGCTCGCAAACTCCTGCGCTCGGAGGAGATCGTCACCTGGTCCCTCGACCCCGGGATCTCCTGGTCGCCGTCCATCGCCAACGCCACCCCGCTCATGGTCAACACGGCCGGCTCGTACAAGAACCGGCCGCACGCCCACACGTCCATTCCGAATCTGTTCATCGGTGGCGACCACGTCCGGAGCAACATCGACCTCGCCACGATGGAGGGCGCCAACGAATCCGGGCGCCGGGTGACCAACGCGATCATCGCGGCCGCCGACAGTCCCGCCCGCGCGGCGACCGTGTTCCCGCTCTGGGAACTGCCGATGCTCGAACCGCTGAAGCAGATCGACCGCGACCGCTACCGGGCGGGACTCCCCCACATCCTCGACGTGTGACGCGTCGATGATCCGCGCCGCGCCGAACTACGATGCCTCCGTGACCACCTCTCCCGGCGCCGCCCGGCGGGCGCGGCAGCAACGCAGCGGGGTCACCCAGACCCGCATCCTCGACGCCGCGATCCGCGTCCTCGTCGACCGCGGATACGCCGCGGCGAGCACTGTGGCGATCCAGAACGAGGCGGGCGTCAGCCGCGGCCGGTTGTTGCACCACTACCCCTCGCGCGACGTGCTGCTGATGGCGGCGGTCGGACACCTCGCCCGGACCCGCATCGCCGAACTGCCCAGCCGCGTGGACTGGCCTGCCGACCCGATCCAGCGCATCGCGCTCGCGACCGATGTCGGGTGGTCGACGTTCCACCAGCCGTACTTCGTGGCGTCGATGGAGCTGTGGGTCGCGGCGCGGACGAACACCAACCTGCGGACGGCCCTCCTGCCGACCGAGCGGGAGATCGGACAGACCGTGCGCCGCGCAGTGGCCGGTTTCCTCGGTCCCGAGCTGACCGCGTCGCCACGCTACGCCGACCTCTATCCGCTGCTCCTGACCAGCATGCGCGGCGCGGCGACCACCTACCTCATCGACCGTCGCGACCCGCTGACCGATCCACACCTCCCGCTGTGGCGCGACCTCACCCGCGTCTACCTGCTCGGCGACAGCGCCTCGAGCAGCCGGTCGACGAACGGCGCCTGAGCGGGGTTCAGCCTGGTCCGCGCGAGATCGGTCGAGCACCACTCGGCGCGATCGATCTCGGGGAACGCCTGCATCCGGCCGGAGCGCGGCGGCCACATCAGATCGAAGGTGTTGCTGACGACCGTCGCCACGTCGAGGTCGCCTTCCACGGCGAACCCGGTCACGCGCTTGCCGCTCTTCAGGGTGACCTCGCCGAGTTCGATCGGCGGGCCGTCCGGAACCGGGCTGCCGATCTCCTCGGCGTATTCACGCCGGGCGGCGGACCACTCGTCCTCTCCCGGTTCGACGAGGCCCTTGGGCAGCGACCACGACCCGACGTCGGGCTTGCGCGCCCAGATCGGACCACCGGGGAACACGAGCAGGACCTCGACACCGGTGTCGGCGCCGTCCGCCGACGTTCGGCGATAGAGCAGGATTCCCGCGCTGCGGCGGGACGAGGTGGAGGTCACGGATACATCTTGGCGGAAACCTCGCGGACATACGTCTGCACAGTCGCCGAAACGTGGGAACCGTAGAACTCTGACCATGTCGATTCTCGATGTCGTCCGGAACGGGAGGGCCGCCGCACACCCGGTGGACGAGATCCCGCCGTTCGTCCGCCTCTTCCCACTCGGCCTGCAGCACGTCCTGGCCATGTACGCCGGAGCCGTCGCGGTACCTCTCATCGTCGGCGGCGCGATGGTGGGTGCCGGACAGCTCGAGCAGGGCGACATCGTGCACCTGATCATGGCCGACCTGTTCGTCGCCGGGATCGCGACGATCCTGCAGGCCGTGGGCTTCTGGCGGTTCGGCGTCCGCCTCCCGCTCATGCAGGGCGTCACCTTCGCCGCCGTCGGACCGATGATCACGATCGGGACGTCGTATGGGATCACCGCCATCTACGGTTCGGTGATCGCCTGCGGTGTGTTCATGATCGCGGTCGCGCCGATCGTCGGGAAACTGATCCGGTTCTTCCCACCACTGGTCACCGGGACGATCATCCTCATCATCGGCGTGTCTCTGATGCGGGTGGCGGCAGGCTGGTTCGGTGGCGGCACCGCCGCGGGTCCCGACTTCGGCGACCCGAAGAACATCGCCTTCGGATTCCTGACGCTCGCCGTCATCGTCGGCATCGAACGCTTCGCCCCCGCCGCGATCCGCCGGGTGTCGATCCTGCTCGGTCTCGCGATCGGCACGGTCATCTCGATCCCGTTCGGGATGACGCACTGGGATCAGGTCGGCGAGTATCCGTGGGTCGGCATCCCCCAGCCGTTTCAGTTCGGCGCGCCCACCTTCGAGGTCAGCGCGATCATCTCGATGATCATCGTCGGGGTCGTGATCATGACCGAGACCACCGGTGACATCGTCGCCGTCGGCGAGATCGTGGACAAGAAGATCACCCCGCGCAAGCTGGCCGACGGCATGCGCGCCGACGGTCTGGGCACCGCGCTCGGCGGCGTGTTCAACACCTTCCCGTACACGGCGTTCGCGCAGAACGTCGGCCTGGTCGCGATCACCGGCGTCAAGACCCGGCACGTCGCGACGTGCGCGGGCGTCATCCTGGTCGTCCTGGGCCTCCTGCCCAAGATGGCGGCCGTCATCGAGGGCATCCCGCTGCCCGTCCTGGGTGGGGCCGGCGTCGCCCTGTTCGGCATGGTCGCGGCCAGCGGCATCCGGACGCTCGCCAAGGCGAAGCTGAACAACACCAACATCCTGGTCGTCGCGATCTCGGTCGGTGTGGCGATGCTGACCGAGGCGAAGATCTACTACACCGATCGCGAACTCGGTGAGGCGCCGGTCGACGTGGTCCTGGATCTCTACTCACAGTTCCCCGACTGGTTCCAGACCATCTTCCACTCGGGGATCTCGGCCGGCGCCCTCACCGCGATCGTGCTGAACCTCCTGTTGAACACCCGGAGCGTCTCCGCCGACCCGGTCGACTACCACAACACCGGGGACATCGCGGTGGTCGGCGCCCCGGGCGGATCGACCGATCTCTCCGGCGCGGACGGTGTGCGCGCCGCCGCCTTCGACCCGCGCGACGCACTGGCGGCCGCCGACCCCGACACCCCGGCCGACACCCTCCGTTATCTGGCCGACCACGACGCGTCGCTGCACCCGTTCATCGTCACCAACCCGGCGACGCCCAAAGACCTGGCCGATCACATCAAGGGCCTCGGCGACCCGAAGGTGTTGCGACTCTTCGACACCTGGGACGGTTACACCTCGGGTGGATTCTCTCGTCGCGGGTCCTGACCGGATGGACTCACCCGGTCGCGGACCTCACCCGTGCTGTTTCGCGTAGTTGCTGGCGCCGTAGAAGTCCACGAGGACCACGGGGTCGTCGCCGACCACCCAGGCGTCGTGGCCGGAGGGCAGCGAGGTGATCTCGCCGGGTCCCGCGTCGAACTCGGTTCCGTCCGCCATCACGACGTGTAGGACACCGGCGGCGTGGTACTGGAAGTGCGGCGCCTCGCAGAGTTCGGTGCCGGCCATCGGTTTGACGTCGACCGACCATCGCCAGCCGGGCTGCAGGGTCATCCGGCCGATGTCCGAGTGCCCCACGTTGAGTACTTCGATCTGGCCGTGTCCGAAGGTGCGGACCTCGTCGGGTTCGGCGAAGGCGCGGTGTTCGGTCCGGTGCTCGGTGCTGGTCATGATCCCTCCCGGTGATCGCATGCGAATCCCCCGGCCCACGACAACGCTAGGCCCGCGACCTTGCGGTTGTACTGCGACGACCGCACGATCGCGCAACGGTGTCCGTCCCTCGAGTCCCGGCGCGCTCGCACCGGTTCGGCCTATCGTGGAGCCCATGTCCCCCAGACACGACCCCGAGCCGGCAGACGACGACGGGCGCATCATCGACCCCGACGTGCCGCACGAATGGCCACATGACTCCGCGTTCGCCTTCGGCGATTCGGCGCCGATCGGTGAGACCGACCGCCTGGCCCGCGAACGCGCGGCCTACGACGCGGCCAGCCACGGCAGCGATGTCAACCGCGGTCACGCGCTCGGCGGTTCCGCCGGAACGACCGAGGGGCAGTAGATGGAGGTGCTGTCCAGCCGGGTGCTCCTGCTCTCGGCCGATCCCGAACGCCTGCAGTCGTTCTACCGCGACCGGCTCGGGCTGCCGATCCATCGCGAGTATCCGGGCGGCGTGGTGTTCTTCGCCGGCAACGGGCTCATCGAGATCTCGTCGCACATGAAGACCGACGCGCCCGCCCCGGCGAGCGATTCGGTTCTCTGGCTGCAGGTCCGGGACGCCGAGGCGGTCGCCATCGAGTTCCGCGAGAGCGGGGTTCCCGTGACCCGCGAGCCGCGTACCGAGCCCTGGGGTCTGATCGAGATGCACGCGACCGACCCGGACGGCCGCACCCTCATCGTCGTCCAGATCCCCGCCGATCATCCGTTGCGCAAGGACACCCGGTAGACACGGACACCGGTCCGATCGGTGGCCGAGGACGTGGACGCACCATGACAGACTGGACGCCATGAGTTCCTGGAACGCGCCGACCGTCACCGGTGGACACGATGCGCCCAGCGGAAGCGGCCTCGATGCCCCCGCCGGAGGCGGCCTCGATGCGACCGTGGAGTTGCCGGGTTCCAAGTCGATCACCAACCGCGCACTCGTCCTCGCCGCCCTCGCCGACGGACCGTCGACCGTCCGCGGAACCCTTCGGAGTCGCGACACCAACCTGATGCTCGCCGCGCTCGAGGCACTCGGCACCGAGATCCGGATCGACCCCGCGAGCGAGACCACGGTGTCCGTCCTGCCCGGACCACTCCACGGCGCCGCGGTGGATTGCGGCCTCGCCGGGACCGTGATGCGTTTCCTGCCCCCGGCCGCCGCCCTGGCCACCGGTCGCGTGCTCTTCGACGGCGATCCCCATGCGCGCGAACGGCCGCAGACGACGATCCTCGACGCCCTGCGCGGGCTCGGTGTCGCCGTCGACGGCGATCGGCTGCCCTTCACCATCGACGGCAAAGGTTCCGTCCCGGGCGGCGAGGTCACCATCGATGCGTCCGGATCCTCGCAGTTCGTGTCCGGACTCCTGTTGTCGGCGGCGCGATTCGACGCCGGCGTCGTGATCCGGCATGACGGACCACCCGTCCCGTCGACCCCGCACATCGACATGACGGTGGAGATGCTGGCGACGGCCGGCGTCGTCGTCGACACCTGTGTCCCCAACGTCTGGAGTGTCGCGCCCGGACCCATCGCGGCCGTCGACTGGACCGTCGAACCCGATCTGTCGAATGCGGCCGCATTCCTCGCCGCGGCGGCCGTCACCGGCGGCACCGTTCGGGTGCCGTACTGGCCGGCGGTGACCACCCAGCCGGGCGCGCGCATCGCGGACGTCCTGGCCGGGATGGGTTGTGCCGTCGAACATCTCGACGGAACGCTGTCGGTCAACGGACCCGGGGTGCTCAAGGCGGTCGACCTCGACCTCCGCGACATCGGCGAACTCACCCCCACGATCGCCGCACTGTGCGCACTGGCCGACGGGGAGTCGGTGCTCTCCGGGATCGCGCATCTCCGCGGGCACGAGACCGATCGGCTCGCCGCACTCACCACCGAGATCACCCGCCTGGGCGGGACGTGCGCCGAGACCGACGACGGCCTCCGCATCATCGGCACCGCGGGCGCACCGTTGCACGGGGGCACGTGGGAGTCCTATGCCGACCATCGGATGGCCACCGCGGGCGCGATCATCGGCCTCGTCACACCCGGCGTGACAGTCGCCGACATCGAGACGACGAGCAAGACGCTGCCCGATTTCCCGGGTATGTGGCAGCGGATGCTGGGGCGCGCATGAGTGGTCGAGGACGGGCGCGCCGTTGAGTCGCCGCGCGGCGAGCTACGACGAATCCGACGTTCGGGTTCGTCCCGGAAAGGGCACCCGACCGCGCACCAAGACGCGACCGTCGCATGACGACGCCGAGCAGGCCATGGTGGTGTCGGTGGACCGGGGCCGCTGGGGCGTGGTGCTCGACGGCGACCCGGCCCGGCGGGTGGTCGCGATGCGCGCCCGGGAGCTGGGACGCACTCCGATCGTCGTGGGCGACGACGTCTCCGTCGTGGGTGACCTGTCCGGACGGCCGGACACGCTGTCGCGCATCGTGCGCGTCGCCGAGCGACGAACCGTGTTGCGACGCACCGCAGATGACTCCGATCCGTATGAACGGATCGTGGTGGCCAACGCCGACCAGCTCCTCATCGTGACCGCCATGGCGGACCCGCCGCCGCGCACCGGCTTCGTCGAACGCGCGCTGGCCGCGGCGTATGTGGGCGGACTGTCCCCTGTCCTGTGTCTGACCAAGTCGGACCTCGCCGATCCGGCCGAGTTCACCGCCGCATTCGCCGATCTCGACCTGCCGGTGGTGTGCGCGGGGCGTGATGACCCCCTCGACGAGATCCTGGCGACGCTACGGGGCCGGATCACCGCGTTCATCGGCCACTCCGGGGTGGGCAAGTCCACCCTGGTCAATCGCCTTGTGCCGGACGCCTATCGAGCGACCGGCGTGGTGTCGGGCGTCGGCAAGGGCCGGCACACCTCCACCCAGTCGGTGGCCCTGGCACTGCCGGACGACGCGGGCCCGCGCGGCTGGGTCATCGACACACCCGGCATCCGGTCCTTCGGACTCGCACACGTCGGACCCGACGACATCGTCGCCGCCTTCGACGACCTACATGCCGCGATCGAGGAATGTCCGCGCGGCTGTACACATCTGGGCCCACCGGCGGATCCCGAGTGCAGGCTGGACGAACTGACCGGTCACTCGTACCGCCGCGCCATGGCGGTG
This sequence comes from Gordonia sp. ABKF26, assembly GCF_041103195.1. Lineage (NCBI taxonomy): Bacteria > Bacillati > Actinomycetota > Actinomycetes > Mycobacteriales > Gordoniaceae > Gordonia > Gordonia sp. ABKF26. The sequence goes on along the minus strand of NZ_JBGCVZ010000003.1, from coordinate 2,059,026 downwards.
CGCCACCTCCTGGTGGCGGTCAGCGGCGGCGACGGCGATGTGGCCGAGGAGCCGCGGACGCCGGAGGGGTGACCGGACTGATCGTCACCGCCGACGACGACGGGCGCGCAGCTCGCGGATGGCGGTCTTGAGGCCGGTCGCGCGGGGAGCCATCCCGGCAAAGCGCTTCTCCGACGCGGTTTCCGGGGCGTCGTCGGCGGTGTCGCGCAGGAACGAGTCGGGCAGCGCCAGCTTGTTGATGGTGCGCAGAGTCTGAAGATACTGCACCACAATCGATCCCGTGGTGTACGGCAGGTCGTACTTGTCGCACAGTGCCCGCACGCGCACCGCGATCTCGGCGTACCGATTGCTCGGCAGGTCCGGATACAGGTGGTGCTCGATCTGGTAGCAGAGGTTGCCGCTGAAGAACGCCATCGCCGGGCCGGCGTCGAAGTTCGCCGTACCGAGCATCTGCCGCAGGTACCACTGGCCCTGTGTCTCGTTCTCGAGCGTGTCCGCGGTGAACTTCTCCGCGCCGTCCGGGAAGTGGCCGCAGAAGATCACCACGTAGGCCCACACGTTGCGGATGAGGTTCGCGGTGAGGTTGGCCGTGAGCGTGTGCGTGAAGTTCGGTCCCGACAGCGCCGGGAACAGAACATAGTCCTTGGCGAGCTGCTTGCCGACCTTGCGCGCGAAGACCTTCAACTGCGGGACGGCGACCTCTTTGGGCTTCTTGCCCGAGATGGCGTCCTTGATGTCGAGGTCGTGCAGGCCGATGCCCCACTCGAACAGTGCGGCGAGCAGGATGTTGGTGACCGGCTGGAGAAGCTGCTTGGGCTTCCACGGTTCGTCGCGCGTGACGCGCAGCGTCTTGTAACCGACGTCGTGGTCCATGTCCAGGACGTTGGTGTACTTGTGATGGATGTAGTTGTGGGAGTGCTTCCAGTGCGGGGACGCGCACACCATGTCCCATTCCCAGGTGGTCGAGTGGACCTCCGGGTCGTTCATCCAATCCCACTGCCCGTGCATCACGTTGTGCCCGAGCTCCATGTTCTCGATGATCTTCGAGAGTGCGAGCGCCCCGGTGCCCAGCAGCCACAGGGGCCGTGAGCGGCTGCCGAGCAGCGCGACGCGGCCCGCGACCTCCAGGGCGCGATGCGCGAAGATGGTGCGCCGAAGATATCGGACGTCACGCATGCCGCGGTCCGCCTCGATCTCGCGGCGGAGCGCGTCGAGCTCGGCGCCGAGTGCTTCCACGTCGGCGTCGGTCAGATGCGCGTACTCGTTGATATCAGTGATTGCCATTGCGCCTCATTATGCCCCTGCCGGGGCCACTGCCTCGTTCACGCTGACTGTCGGTCGCCTGACCTGCGCGGATCAAGCGGCCCGCTCGTCGGAACGGACGTCCGACGCGTCGATGTCGTTCCGGGTCCGACGGGACCGGAGCGCGCCCGGCATGGTCCGACCGCCCCGCCGGGAGCGAAGCGACGCGATGGCCGAACGCAGTCCCCGGCGCGCACCGGTCGCCTCGTCGATCGTCGCCTGCAGTCGCGCACCTTCGGGCAGCCCCTGCTTGAAGCGACGTTCCGAGGCGGTCTCGGGAGCATCGTCCGCGGTCGCCGACAGGTACTTGTCCGGCAGCGAGAGCTTGGCGATCGTCCGCCACGCCTTCGCATACTGCACCGGGAAGGGCCCCGAGGTGTAGGGCAGGTCGTACTTGTCGCACAGGGCTCGCACGCGCACCGCGATCTCGGCGTACCGGTTGCTCGGCAGGTCCGGGAAGATGTGGTGCTCGATCTGGTACGACAGGTTGCCGCTCATGAAGGCGAGCGGGAACCCCGCGTCGAAGTTGGCGCTGCCGAGCATCTGCCGCAGGTACCACTCCGCCTGCGTCTCGTTGTCGATGTCCTGCTTGGTGAACTTCTCCGCACCGTCCGGGAAGTGCCCGCAGAAGATGACGGCGTTGCTCCACACGTTGCGGATGACGTTGCCGAGCGCGGTCGCGGTCGCCGCCTTGGCGTAGGCGCGGCCGTACCCGACCTTGTGTCCGGTCGCGGCGCTGACCAGCGCCGGGTATGCGAGATAGTCCTTGGCGACCTGCTTGCCGATTTTCGACAGCACGTCGTTGCGGTTGCGCCGGAACTCTTCTTGCGCCTCGGGGGTCTTGCGCTTCTTGCCGAGTTCGAGGTGCTGCACCGCGACGCCGTACTGGAACGCCAGCGCGAGAATGGTGTTGTAGACGAGGTTTCCGTAATTGAACGGGCGCCACCGCTGATCGCGGGTGACGCGCAGGAGACCGTAACCCACGTCGTCGTCCATGCCGAGCACGTTCGTGTACTTGTGATGGATGTAGTTGTGGGTGTGCTTCCAGTGCGCCGACGGGTCGGTGTTGTCCCACTCCCAGGTGGTGCTGTGCACCTCCGGATCGTTCATCCAGTCCCACTGCCCGTGCATCACGTTGTGCCCGAGCTCCATGTTCTCGACGATCTTCGCGACGCCGAGCGTGCAGGCACCCGCCCACCAGGCCGACTTCCGGGTCGACCCGAACAGCAGCACGCGACCGGCCATCTCCAGGCCACGCTGGAATCGGATCGTGTTCCGCAGGTAGCGCGCGTCGCGCTCGCCGCGATCGGCTTCGATGTCGGCGCGGATCACGTCGAGCTCGGCGCCCAGGGCGGCGACGTCGGATTCGGTCAGATGTGCGTATTCGGGGATGTCGGAGATCGCCATGTGTGTGGTTCCCTTCGCCGGTGGTCGGTCGCGCGGGTGCTGAGGTGCGCCTGTTGACCGCTGCCTACGCCTACGTTTCCGTAACTTACGCAAGCGTAGGTTGGCGGCGGCGTCGTGTCCAGTGAGTGTGACGAACCTGGGCTCGGACAGTGGAGAACGAGCTCGGGCGATCGCGAACGAGCTCCGTCGTGGGACCGCCCGGGCGCACAGTCGACGGAAATCAGCGCACAGTCGACGAAAGCCGCGGTCCGGTCAGTTGTTGCGGTGGGCCTCGTAGTCGTCGCAGAACAACTCGAAGCCGACGAGATCCTCGAAGACGCCGTCGGATCGGGCGGCGAGCTTCTGGGTGCCGAATTCGCGGAAGCCGGCGTTGCGGGCGAGCTTCTTGCTGCCCTCGTTGCTGTCGGCGGCGAACAGGGTCAGGCGACGGAATCCCAGCTTGTCGAAGGCGTATCGAACCGCAGCCGGGAACGCTTCGGCGAGAACACCTTTCCCACGCGCCTCCGGGTGCGTGTAGAAACCCGCCTCGGCTCCGGTGACCTCGTCGATGTGCAGGAGGGTGATGTCGCCCAGATAGTCGTCGGTCTCGCGGTCGGCCACGGCCCACGTGCACGTCGTGCCCTGCGCTGCGGTCCACCATTTGCGGAGACGCTCGGCGGCGGCATGTTCGAGCTCCAGCGGATCGGGCCGCGCGAAGAGGTACTTGCGCGACGCCGGGTCGTCGAGCGTCTCCCGGATCCGGGGGTCGTCGGACTCCGCGAGCGGCCGGAGACGGAATCGCTCCGTCTCGAAAACGTCTGTCCGCCAGTCGGTTTTCGGGTGTTGCGGATCGTCCGCGTGCAGCGATCCCACCCAGGCGTCGCGAATGTGACCGCGGACCTCGACGCCGTTCTGCACCGCGGCGTCGAGACGGAAGCCGCACGAGTGGGCCACCCGCAGCGCGTCGATGTTGCCGGCCACGGTCGTCCAGCGGACGACTTCCTTGCCTGCCTCGCCGAACGCATAGTTGACGGCGAGCAGGACGGCGCGCTTCATCACGCCCCACCCGCGGGCGTCGGGATGCAGGTCGTAGCTGAGCCGCGTCAGCGGGCCCTCACCCTCGATGTCGACGGTGCCGACGAATCGCCCGTCGAATTCGACAGCCCACAGCATCCGGGTGCCGTTCGCCCAGCTCCGCGGTGCATAGTCGAGCGCGAAGCGCTCTGCTGCCGCACGGCTGTACGGAGCGGGGATCGGGGTCCACCGCATCATGGCCGGATCCGCCGCGAGTTCGACCATCCGATCGAGATCGTGGGGCTCGTGCGGCCGCAACGTGACCCCTCCGTCACTCAGGACGGGGATCGGGCTGGGGACCGGGGCCTCAGCTCTCACTGGTGCCTTCGCCGGCGTTTCCACGGGCCGGTTTCCTCTCACCACGCACGTCGTTCACCCTACCGGGTCACTGGTCGGCACGAGCGGCACGCGGCGAACTGCCTGGTCAGACGTCGAGTGTGCAATCCCCCGCCGCGGCGCTGACACAGGTCTGGATTCGTTCGCCCTCGACATGTTCGACTCCCGAACGCAGATCGCGCACACATCCCTTGTCGAGCATGACCACACAGCTCTGACAGATACCCATCCGACATCCGAAGGGCATCATCGCGCCCGCCGACTCCCCCGCCTCGAGCAACGTGGTCGCTCCGTCGACGGCCGCCGACTTCCCGGACCGCGAGAACGTGACGGTGCCGCCCTGGGCCCCGACGACGCCGCGCTCGAGGGCGAACCGCTCGATGTGCAACCGGTCGGCGAGATGCGCCTCCGTGTACAGACGCTGCAGGCCGTCGAGGAAACCGGCGGGGCCGCAGGCCCAGGTCTGACGTTCGCGCCAGTCGGCGCACAGGGACGGCAACACCTCCGGGGTGATCTGCCCGTCCGATCGCGTGTACTGCACGTGCAGATCGACGATGCCGTCGGCCGCCAGGCTCTCGAGCTCGTCGGCGAACAACAGGTCGGCCGGGGTCGGTGTCGAGTGGACGAGCCGGATGTCGGAGCGCTGGTCGCGGTGCCGGACGGTGCGCAGCATCGAGATGATGGGCGTGAGACCACTTCCCGCGGTCACGAACAGCACCTTCTCCGGCAGCGGGTCGGGCAGGACGAATTCGCCGCGCGGCGCCGCGAGACGAACGACGGTCCCCGGCTGCAGACCGTTGACCAGGTGGCTCGACAGGAATCCCTCGGGCATCGCCTTGACCGTGATCGAGATCGTCTTGTCGTCCGCGGATGAGTCGGGGGTCGAGGTGAGCGAATAGGAGCGCCACGCCCAGCGCCCCTCCATCAGCACGCCGATGCCGACGTACTGGCCCGGGGCGTAATCGAAGGAGAAGCCCCACCCCGGCCGGATTCGGATCGTCGCGGTGTCCTCGGTCTCCCGGGTCACGGAGACGACCTTGCCGCGCAACTCTCGCGCCGACCACAGCGGATTCGCCAGGTGGAGATAGTCGTCGGGGAGAAGCGGGGTCGTGATCCGGGTGAGCGCGGCCCGAACCCATTGCGAGCCGCGGCTGCGCGCCGCGACCCCCGAAACCGGTTCCTCGAATCGTTCGAGCAAGCCCATCTCACAAACCGCCTTCGACGTGGGAGCGTGTCGGGGACACAGTAACCTACGGAACCGTAGGTTGGCCTGCCGGCTCAGAGAAGTTCGAGGAGGAACGGCAGCTCCTGGGTTGCGTACCACGCGAGATCGAAGTCCTCGACATCGCCGACGGCGAGTTCGGCGTCGAGGTCACCCATGTCGGCGGCGTCGATGACGACCACGGCCGCCCGGACCTTCGGCTCCGCCTCCTCGACGTCGACGTGAACCGATGCGATCGCCGACAGCGGGATCGGTCCGGAGACCTTGACCACCGCGTCGTCCAGGTCGGGGCGGGGCGTCACGTTCTCGACGTCGGCCGCGATCACCACCCGCCGAGGCGGAAGACGCGGGGTGTCCGCCGACTCAGTGACCGACTCGTCGGCGGCGAGTTCCGCCTCGGCATCGGTGTCACCGTCCTCCGGGGCCTCCCCGGCGAGCAGGCGGAGCGACGCGCGCGCCGCCTCGCGCAAGGCGACCTCGGACAGTTCTTCGTCGTCGCCGGAGACGAAGGCCTCGCGCAGCGCGGGCGTCAGCGCGAAGCCCGTGCCACCGAGCGGATGGAACTCGCCGTCGGCGTTGAGCCGCATCAGGATCGCCAACGTCGCCGGCAGGTACACCCTCATTCGTCAATTGCTCCCGTCGGCTCGCGGTAGGGCTGGCTCAGCTCTTCGAAGGACTCGGACACGTAGTCGGCCATCGCCGGTAGATCGGCGATGACCCCGCGGTCGGCGACGAAGGCGAAGTGCAGATCGTCACGGTACTCGACGATGCTGATCGCCAGCGCACGCTGCGACACGAGGGTGGGAATCGAGAACGCCTGAGACACCGGCGCGCCGAGCACGAACCGGTCCGGGACGGGGGCGGTACCCATCGCCACCGGCACGTTATAGGCACGGCTGTTCAGTGACCGGAATGCGCGCGAACTGAACTCCGGGAACGGCACCACACCCAACTCGGGGAACAGCGGGCTCGGGCCGAGATTCATCCGACGGGAGGACTGCGCGTACCGGTCGGCGAGCCCGGCCACCTGGGCCAGTCGAACAGCCGGATTACTTTCTCCCACCGGAAGATCGGTGACGAAGCTGGGCCTGCCCACCCCGATCCAGCCGGGTTCCGACTCTGCCGCGTGTTCGACCCCCGGGTCGCGCGCGGACAGCGGGACGACGACGCGCACGGTGTCGGCGGGGACCTCGGCCGGGTCGAACGAGAGCATCCACCTGCGCATGACACCGGAGATGATCGCGAGTTCGACGTCGTTGATGGTGCAGCCGTGATGTTCGGCGACCTTCGCGCACCCGCGCCGCGGCAGCGTGACGGTGGTGAACGACCGGGTCGTGGTGCCCGCGTTGTTGAGTGGACTGCGCGGCGCGGAGTCGGACAGCTGCGACACCACATCCCCGACGCGTCGCACGGTTGTTCCGACGGCGGACCGCATCTCAGAGACGATCCCGTTGCCGTGCAGCACTGTGTCGACGAGATCTCCCGGACGCGCGAACGCCTCGGCGAGAGCACCGACCACGAGGTGGGTGCCACCCGGTGGCGAGCCCGGCATCCACAACTCCTCCGGCAGCGTGTCGGTCTGCTCGCTGCCGTCGCAGATGATCTCGCTGATCTCCCGGCTGCCCGCCTCGTCGATGAGGCACCGGTGCGACTTCGTGAGGATTGCGAGCCGGCCGTCGGCGAGGCCCTCGATGAGGTACATCTCCCACAGCGGCCGGGTGCGGTCGAGCGGCCGCGACATCACGCGCGCGACGAGGTCGTCGAGGTCGACGGTGCCGCCCGGTCGAGGCAGGCCGGCACGACGGATGTGGAAATTGATGTCGAAGTCGGGGTCGTCGACCCACACCGGGCGCGCCAGCCCGAGGGTCACCTCACGGACGACCTGCCGGTACCGCGGGATGAGTTGCAGACGGTTCTCGACCAGAGACACCAGGCACGCGTAGTCGAGGGTCGACTCGCGGGGCGTCTCACCGGCCGGGGCGTCGGAGTCGGTGACGGGAGACTCGCCCGAGGGGTTGTGTTCCGCCGTGGGATCGACGATCAGCAGAGCCCCGAGGTGGGTCGTCGACCGCGAATCGTCGAGGAAGTAGTACATCGCGTCGCGGGGCGACAGACGGGTGACCACCTCGCCGATCCTAGTCGGCGACGCTGATTCTCGTGGCCTGCGGAGTCCGATGGCCCCGCGATGGCCTCCCGTCGACGAGCGTGTCGTCAGTTGAATTCCAGCGCGATCATCTGCCAGCGGTACTCGACACGGCGCAGTGAGCCACGGCCGGCGGGTCCGGCGCCTCGGACCCGGATCGGCTTGCGCTCGATGCGCCCGGCGAACGCCCTGGTCCGTCCCCCGCCCTCATACGATCCGAACACCTCCGCGGCGCTGGGATCGCACAACTGGACGTGCACCCGCCGCAGCACGTTCCCGGTCGGGACCTGCGTCGCGGCGGGCGTCGACACCGCTCCTGACGCCGCGGCGGCGTGTGCCTCGGGAACCCGGAAGGCGTCGTGCCGCACAAGCGCCGCGACCTGGTCGGCGACGGCCGGCGACACGACATCACCGAGATGTGTGACCGAGCGGCGACGGTCCACCACCTCGAACAGCAGGCGGGACACCGCCACGGCGAAGCGGCGGGCCTCGGCGGCGGCCGACGCGGTCTTACGGGCCGAACCCGTGCCAGGTGTGGACGCCGGGAACGGACGGACGGTCGACGAGGGCGCGACGCCGGGCATGGCGGCCACCACCGGACCGGCCGGCTCGTACGGCGGGGCGGGACGAACCCGCACCCGTGGTGTCTGCATCGGCCCGGACACGTGCGGCCAGGACGTGCCGGCCGGGGCGGGTTCAGGACCCGTGAGGAGTGGGTGCATGGGACTTGGACGCACCAGGCGGCGTCCCGGTTCCCTATGGTCCGAAAAAAAATCGCCGGCGGCCGGCCCCGGAGAACCAGGGCCGACCGCCGGCGGTCAGAACACGTGTCAGCGGCGCTGCTTCTTGGACTTCGGGGGCTTGGGCCGGGCCCCCTTGGTGGTCGCACGGGCCGCTGCGCGGCGCTCACGTCGGCTGGCGGATTCCGCCGCGCCCGAGAGCTCCTCCTCCTCGGAGTGCACGACCGTTCCGCCGCCCTCGCCCGGACCGGAGTACGTGACGGCCGGGTCACCCGACTGCGCCGGTGCCCGCAGGGCGGCCGGGGCCTGTGCACCGGACTCGGCCACCGGGGCCGCCGGCACGGGGGCCGGGGCGCCCGCGCCCACCGCCGCGCGCAGGTCGGCCGCGCTCGGGAGCGGCTGCTGCTGGGCCGGCTGCTCGGTCTGGACCTGGGCGTTGAACAGGATGGTCAGCGCCTCTTCCTTGAGGCCCTCGAGCATTCCGTGGAACATGTCGAAGCCCTCGCGCTGGTACTCGACGACCGGGTCACGCTGCGCCATCGAACGCAGGTGGATGCCCTCGCGCAGGTAATCCATCTCGTAGAGGTGGTCGCGCCACTTGCGGTCGAGCACGCTCAGCAACACACTGCGCTCGAGCTGGCGCATCGCGCCCTCGCCGGCGATCGAGTCGATCTGCTTCTCGCGGGCGTCGTATGCGGCACGAGCGTCGTCGACGAGCTTCTCGCGCAACTCCTCGGCCGAGATGTCATCGCGCTCACCGTATTCGGACTCGCCGACGACATCTTTCGGATCGAGTTCGATCGGATACAGCGCGCGCAGGGCCGACCACAGCTCGTCGAGATCCCAGTCCTCGGCATATCCCTCGGCCGTCGCGCCCTCGACATAGGCCCCGACGACATCGGAGACCATCTGCTTGACCTGCTCGTGGTGATCCTCGCCCTCGAGGATCGTGCGGCGCTCGGCGTAGATGACCTTGCGCTGCTCGTTCATCACCTCGTCGTACTTGAGGACGTTCTTGCGCATCTCGAAGTTCTGCTGCTCGACCTGCGTCTGAGCGCTACGGATGGCCTTGGTGACCATCTTGGCCTCGATCGGCACGTCGTCGGGCAGGCGGTTCATGATCGCCTCGAGCGCACCGCCGTTGAATCGGCGCATCAGTTCGTCGGCGACCGACAGGTAGAACCGCGACTCGCCCGGGTCGCCCTGGCGGCCCGAACGACCGCGCAGCTGGTTGTCGATACGACGCGACTCATGTCGCTCGGTACCGAGCACGTACAACCCGCCCGCCGCGCGGACCTCCTCGGCCTCCTTGGCCGCGCCGGTGCGCGCGACCTCGATGGCCTCGTCCCACGCGGCCTCGTACTCGTCGGGCGTCTGCACCGGGTCGAGTCCGGCCTTGCGCAGCCGGGTGTCGGCGATGATGTCGGGATTGCCGCCGAGCACCACGTCGGTACCACGACCGGCCATGTTGGTCGCGACGGTCACCGCACCGAGCCGGCCCGCCTCGGCGATGATCTGCGCCTCCTGCTCGTGGAACTTCGCGTTCAGGACGCTGTGCGGCACCTCGCGCTTCTTGAGCTGGCGCGACAGGTACTCCGAACGTTCGACGCTGGTTGTACCGATCAGGACCGGCTGGCCGGTCTCGTGGCGCTCGGTGACATCGTCGACCACGGCGGCGAACTTCGCCTCTTCGGTCTTGTAGATGAGGTCGCCCTGGTCCTTGCGGATCATCGGCTTGTTCGTCGGGATCGGCAGCACCCCGAGCTTGTAGATCTGGTCGAACTCGGCGGCCTCGGTCTCGGCGGTACCGGTCATACCGGACAGCTTCTCGTAGAGACGGAAGTAGTTCTGCAGCGTGATCGTGGCCAGCGTCTGGTTCTCGGCCTTGATCTCGACGCCCTCTTTCGCCTCGATGGCCTGGTGCAGACCCTCGTTGAAGCGACGACCGTCGAGCACACGCCCGGTGAACTCGTCAACGATCATGACGTTGCCGTTGCGGACGATGTAGTCCTTGTCCCGCTGGAACAGCTCCTTGACCTTGATCGCGTTGTTCAGGTAGCTGACCAGGGGCGAGTTGGCGGCCTCGTACAGATTGTCGATGCCGAGGCGATCCTCGACGAACTCGACGCCGGCCTCGTGGACGCCGACCGTCTTCTTCTTGATGTCCACCTCGTAGTGCACGTCGCGCTCGAGGAGCGGGGCGATCCGCGCGAACTCGGTGTACCACTTGCTCGACCCCTCGGCGGGACCGGAGATGATCAGCGGCGTCCGGGCCTCGTCGACCAGGATCGAGTCGACCTCGTCGACGATGGCGAACGCGTGACCGCGCTGGACGAGATCCTCGAGGGAATGCGCCATGTTGTCGCGCAGGTAGTCGAAGCCGAACTCGTTGTTGGTGCCGTAGGTGATGTCGGCGGCATAGGCCTCCCGACGCGCGGCCGAGCTCATCCCGGTCAGGATCACCGCGGTGTCCAGACCCAGGAACCGGTGCACGCGACCCATCCACTCGGAGTCGCGTTTGGCCAGGTAGTCGTTGACGGTGACGACGTGGACGCCGTCACCGGAGAGTGCGTTCAGGTACGCCGGGAGCACACAGGTGAGCGTCTTGCCCTCACCGGTCTTCATCTCGGCGATGTTCCCGTAGTGCAGCGCCGCGCCGCCCATGATCTGGACGTGGAAGTGCTTCTGGTCGAGGACGCGCCACGCGGCCTCACGGGCCACCGCGAACGCCTCGGGCAGCAGCTCGTCGAGCGACGCCCCGTCGGCGATCCGCTCCTTGAACTCGTCTGTCTTGGCGCGCAACTCGGCGTCGGTCAACGCCTCGACATCATCGGACAGCGCCTCGACGTGCGATGCGATCGCATCGAGTCGCTTGACCATGCGGCCTTCGCCGACACGCAACAGCTTGTTCAGCACCGTGGATCGAGTCCCTCACCTGTAGAAAACACACGGAATCCGGCCCGCGCGAACGCACAGACCGGATCCCATGGTAGCGAGGTGAGCTGAGCAGACCCTGATCGGACCGTCAGGTGGTCCCGAGTTCCTCGCTCGGGACCGAACCGGTGACCGCCGATCAGGGCCGCTCGGGGGTCACGTCAATCTGATGAGGCCGTAGTCGAAGGCATGCCTGCGGTAGACCACGGACGCCTTGTCGGTCTCCTTGTCGTGGAACAGGAAGAAGTCGTGGCCGACCAGTTCCATCTCGTAGAGCGCGTCGTCGACGGTCATCGGTACCGCGGTGTGCTCCTTGACGCGCACGATCTGGCCCGGCGTGTACTCCTCCACACCGTCGTCCCACCGTTCGGCCGTGTCGACGGAGTCCGTCCCGGGATCACCGACGAGGCCGTCGACCGACAACTGGTTGTCGCGCAGGGGTGGCGCACCGATCTCGGTGGCCTCGGCGACCGAGAGCGGCCGACGGTTGCCGTGGTGGACACGCCTGCGGTCCTTGACGCGACGGAGTCGGGACTCGACCTTGTCCAGCGCGTGTTCGAGCGCGGCGTAGAAGTTCTCGCCACAGGCCTGCGCCCGTACGATCGGCCCCTTGCCCGTCGCGGTGATCTCCACCTGCTGACAGGACTTGGACTGTCTCCGGTTGCGTTCGTGGTTCAGCTCGACGTCGAATCGGTAGATGGTCGGATCGAAACGCTCGAGGCGAGCGAGTTTGTCGCCGACGTAGATGCGGTAGTGGTCGGGGATCTCGACGTTGCGGCCGCTGAACACGACCTTGGCTGTGGGTTCGGCGGGATCGTCGGATTCCACCGTTCCCGGTGGGCGGACGAAGGCGAACTCTGGATCGTAGGAATCGTTCTCGGCTGGCTGGCGGTCGGGCGCGAGGCCCTCCTCCACGGTCGGCCGTGGGTCGGCGGTCTTCGGTTCGCGCTGGCCTTTGCGGTGGATGACTGTGGACATTCAACTACCTCCTGAATTGTCCCGAAGCCGGTTGAGTCATCGTGATCTGTTGTCGCACTGATGATTCGAACGGCACCGAGGATGTGTCCATGTCAGCTGACAGCTGACACTCTGGCTACAGGGGCATCACCTCCCGGCAAAAGCGGTCGTGGCCGGCGCCGGCCTCGAGGGCCGCCGGCAACCTGCTGTACCCCCGACCGTAGCCGCAAGTTCCGGTATCGGCCACGTTTTGCGGCGCCGCGTCGGCATGTCGGGACGATCGGGGTAGAAGGTCCCGGCCGAGCCCCCCGCGCCGGTTGTCCACAGCCTCGGCCGGGACCCGCCGCACCGGATCGGGTTGGTCTACCGTCGGCGGGTGACACGGCAGTGGGGCATCTTCCGTGCCGGGGCCGATCTCGTGCTCCCGGTCCTCTGCGGTGGGTGCCGGCGCCCGGGGACCCGATGGTGCCCGCGGTGCGAACACGCCCTGTCCGACGTTCCGATCGCCGCCCGTCCACGGGTCGAACCGGGCGTCGCCGTGTGGGCGCTCGGCCGTTATCGGGGTCCGCACCGGCAGGCGATCATCGAGATCAAGGAACACGACCGCCGAGACCTCGCGCGCCCGCTCGGCACCGCACTCGCCCGCGGCATCCGCGTGCTCGCCGGCTGGGGCGAGCTCCCCGACGCCGACCGGATGCTGTTGATCCCGGCCCCCACACGCCGGATGACCGCGCGCCGGCGGGGTGGCGACCCGGTCACCGCGGTGGCGTCGTATGCGGCGCCGGTCCTGGGCCGACGCGTACGCGTGGCACCGCTTCTGAGGACGGCGGCGACCGCACGGGATTCCGCCGGACTCGATGCCCGGGCCCGTGCCCAGAACCTTCGAGGTGCGGTGCGACTACACGCTGGCGGCCCGCCGACCCGAGGGTCGACCGCCATCCTGGTCGACGACGTACTGACCACCGGCGCGACCGCGGCCGAGTCGGTACGCGTGCTGTCCGAGAACGGGATCGACGTCGTCGCGGTCGTGGTGCTGGCCGCTGCCTGAGGACCGTTCTCGACCCGGATCTCGCCGCGTCGAGCGCACCGGCCGAGGTCGCATGCGTTCTCGATCCGACCGGCGGCCGCAGAGACCGTCTGCCGATCAGGGCAGAACGGGGATCGCGCCGCCGATCATCGCCGGCTCGACCTCGGTCCAGTACTGGTCGGGCTGTCCGTTGCTGCTGCCCAGACGGAGGACCCCGCGCTGATCACCGACGTAGATCGTGGATGTGTTGGCGACCACGGCCCGCACCGGCGGTGACACGTTGCCGCTCAGCAGGCCCACTGCCGGGGTGCCGTCGATCGACAGCTGCACGACCGGCGACTCCGGCGCCTCGCGCGCGATCATCAATGTCGTCGGCGACGCCCAGTCCACCGAGACCGCACGGTTGCCGATGTTGTAGGCGGCTATCCGTGGACTCGTCAGCGACACCCCGCCCTCGGCGTTGGTCGACAGGACGGCGAAGACGATCTGTCCCCCGACCACGAGGGCCGCGCGCACCCCGTCCGGCGCCACCTGCATCTCGGTGATCGCACCGCGGGCCACCGTCGGGATCGACGACGCCTCGACGGGCACCGTCTGGGTACCGTCGTCGTCGCGTTGCCACTGGATCGGCTTGCCGTCGACCACGACCCAGACCGTGTTCTCGTCGGCGCCGAAGGACGGACGGGTGATCGAGGAGCCGCCGACGATCGGACCGATGTCGCCGCCGTAGTCACCGATCACCAACTCGAGCCTGCGATCGGGCCCGGACAGGCCGCGGACCGCCGCGACCCGCGCCCCGTTGTCGGAGATGGTCGCCGAACGCAGGTCGCGAGCGGTACCCAACGGCCCCTGAACGGGCACCGTCGCGGTGTCGGTCACCGCGCGCAGGGCTCCGCCGGTGATGATGTTCAGCCCGACATCGGTGGTGGGCACGGAGTTGGGGTCGAAGGCCCGGACGTCGGCGGTCTGCCATCCGGAGGCCCGCTCGGCGGCCAGCGGGGCGCCGTCGGCGTCGATGACATAGGGGCCGGAGATGTCGGCGCCGTCGAGAGTCCAGATGATCTGGGCGGCGAGCACGGCGCGATCACGGGCCGGCGCGCTCCCGATGCCGTCGAGGTCCACCCGCACCCCGCCGCCGGCGAGACCCACGACCGGGCCCCGCAGCGCGGCGTCGTTGGGGAAGCCGCTGTCCACGGCCGCCGCCAGATCCGAGGCGGGGCCGGCGATCAGACGGTTGACCAGGACGGTGGGGTCGGTGGCCTGGCCGGCATAGAGCCAGCGCGGGTCGGGCACCAGTCGGCGCCCGGTTCGGTCGCTGAAGTACAGCGAGACCGGGCGGTAGGTGTTGTCGAACTGGTCGCGGTCGATCATCGTTCCGCTCGGCAACGGACCATCGATCCGCCACTGATCACCGGATCGCGTGAGGCTGATGCTCGTCTCCACCCGCCCCGACGCCGGGAGCAGCTGACCGTCGGACTTGAGGGTCCCGACGTTGTCGCCGATCAGCCGCATCCGCACCGAGTCCTCGTTGCGCTGGTCGACGAAGGTGTTGATCTCGTCGACGATGAGCGCGTCGCCGCGATCGTCCCATTGCTGGGAGGCGACCGGGGTCAGGAATGCCCGGGCTGCACGATGAGCCGAGTCGGGATCGACCGTGGACTTGAGGAAGGCCCGCACCAGCGCCTCGGGGTCCATGTCGGCCTGCGGCACCGGGACCGCGTTGGTGGCGCCCTCCCGCTCGAACGACTTGATGGGTTGCGGCGAGGAGTCGTTGGGGATCGCGCCGCACGCGGAGACCACGAGGAGCGCCGCGACGGCCAACGCCAGCGCGAGAACACCGCGGGCCGACCGGGATGACCGGCTCATTCCGCACCCACCCCCGGGCTGCCCGGAACTCGGCCGGACGTCTTGGGCACGGACGTGCGCTGCAGGGTGCCCACCGACTTCAGCGGCAGCGGGGAGCCCAGGACCTTGTGCCCGCGCACGAGCGGCAGGGTCAGCCGGAAGCACGCACCCTTGCCCGGCTCGCCCCATGCCTCGAGCCTCCCCTGGTGCAGGCGCGCGTCCTCGATGCTGATCGCCAACCCGAGACCGGTACCGCCCGAGCGCCGGAACCGCGACGGGTCGGAACGCCAGAATCGGTTGAACACCAGCTTCTCCTCCCCCGGACGCAGTCCGATGCCCTGATCGCGCACGGTGATCGCCACCGCGTCACCATCCGAACGCATGGTCAGCGTCACCGGTTTCCGTTCACCGTGGTCGATGGCATTGGCGAGCAGGTTCCGCAGGATGCGCTCGACGCGACGCGGGTCGATCTCGGCGAGGACCGGTTCGGCAGGCAGGTCGAGGACGAGCTCGGTGCCGGTCTCCTCGGCCAGATGACCGACCGTGGCGAGGGCGCCGTCGATCGGGATCGCCATGTCCATGCGTTCGGCGGCGAGTTCGGCCATGCCGGCGTCGTGGCGCGAGATCTCCAGCAGTTCGTTGAGCAGCGTCTCGAAACGGTCGAGCTCCTTGTCGAGCAACTCCACCGACCGCTTGCGGACGGGGTCCAGATCCTCGCGGCCCTCGTAGAGCACGTCCGAGGCCATCCGCACCGTGGTGAGCGGGGTGCGCAACTCGTGACTGACGTCGGAGGTGAACTGGCGCTGCAGCCCGCCGAACTCCTCGAGATGGGTGATCTGTTTGGACAGACTCTCGGCCATGTCGTTGAACGACATCGCGAGCCGGGCCATGTCGTCCTCACCGCGGACCGGCATCCGCTCCTTGAGTCGGCCATCGGCGAACCGCACCGCGATCCGCGACGCCGACCGCACCGGGATGACGACCTGCCGCGAGACGAGCCAGGCGATCGCGGCCAGCAGACCGAGCAGCACGATGCTGCCGGTCAGCAGGGTGCCGCGGACCAGATCGAGCGTGTTCTGTTCGGCGGTCAGCGGGAAGACGAGGTACAGCTCGAGGCCGGGCACCGAGGCGTTCGTGGGACTGCCCACGATCAACGCGGGCGCCCGCCCGCCCGTCCCATCGGGGACCTGGGTGTACTGGTAGGCCACCTGCCCGCCGCGCACCATGTCACGCAGGTTCGACGGCACCTCGGCGGTCGGTCCGACGCCGCTCGCGACCCCGTTGTCGGAGCCTCCCGGCACCAGCAGCACGGTGTCGAAGGCACCGACCGCGCCCGACGCCTGGCCGGTGTCGGCATCTCGGTCGGTGAGCAGCGATCGCGTCTGACGCAGTCGGTTCTGCACCGACATGTTGCCCGCACCGCTCGAGAGGTCACGTTCCACGGAGATGCGGGCCCGGTCGATCTCCTCGGTCGCCGCGGCCAGCTTGACGTCGAGCAGCCGGTCGGTGATCTGGGTGACCAGAACGAAGCCGAGGATGAGGAGCACGACGACCGACAGCACCAACGTGGACACGACGACCCGCAACTGCAGCGAGCGCCGCCAGATGTGCCCGAAGGCACGTCCGACAGCGCCGGCGGTGCGGGTGAAGCGTCCGAGAGTGCTGTTGACCCGTCGTCGAGATCGACCGATCACGGCGGGCCGGCCTTGTAGCCGACCCCCCTCACCGTCAGGACGACCTCGGGATTCTCCGGGTCGGTTTCGACCTTGGCGCGTAACCGCTGGACATGCACGTTGACGAGTCTAGTGTCCGCCGGATGCCGGTATCCCCACACCTGTTCCAGGAGGACATCGCGGGTGAAGACCTGACGGGGCTTGCGCGCCAGTGCCACCAGCAGGTCGAACTCGAGCGGGGTCAGCGAGATCGGCACGCCGTCGCGCGTGACCTTGTGCGCCGGGACGTCGATCTCCACCGGCCCGATCGACAGCAGCTCGGCGGGTTCCTCGTCGGTCCGGCGCAGTCGCGCGCGTACTCGGGCGACGAGTTCCTTGGGCTTGAACGGCTTCACCATGTAGTCGTCGGCGCCGGACTCGAGTCCCAACACCACGTCGACGGTGTCGGACTTCGCGGTCAGCATCACGATGGGCACACCGGAGTCGGCGCGGAGCACCCGGCACACATCGATGCCGTTCATGCCGGGCAGCATGAGGTCGAGGAGTACGAGATCGGGTCGGATCTCCCGGACGGCGGTCAGAGCCTGTGTGCCGTCGCCCACCACGAAGGGCTCGAAACCCTCGCCGCGCAGCACGATCGTCAGCATCTCGGCGAGCGCGGCGTCGTCGTCCACGACAAGGATGCGGGGCTTCATGATGTCAATGGTGACATCACCGTGATGAAACCGTGGTGATCGACGCGCCGGGACGGACGTTCTGACCCGATCGGTCCAACCCCCTAGACTCCCCCGCGTGGGTCAATTGATAGCCGTCGAAGGACTCGACGGCGCCGGGAAGAACACGTTGGTCACCGGTTTGATCGATCGGTGGTCGGCGGCCGGACTGCGGGTCGCGACCTTCACGTTCCCGCGCTACGGCCGGTCGGCAACCGCCGACATCGCCGCCGAGGCCCTGCACGGTTCGCACGGTGATCTCAGCGACAGCGTGTACGCCATGGCCTTGCTCTTCGCGCTCGACCGAGCCGGCGCGGTCGATGACATCCAGGCCGCGACCGACGCCCACGACATCGTGATCCTCGACCGCTATGTCGCGTCCAACGCCGCATACAACGCGGCGCGGCTCGACCAGGACGCCGCCGGTGAGGTCGTGCGCTGGGTCGTCGACCTGGAATTCGGACGATTCGGCATGCCCGTCCCCGACCGCCACGTACTGCTCGGGGTCTCCCCCGAGGTCGCGATGCAGCGCGCCGCGGCGCGGGCCGAGCGGGATGCGACACGGGCCCGGGACGCCTACGAGCGGGACGAAGCGCTCCAGCGTCGCGTCGACGCCGTGTATCGCGACCTCGCCGACGCCGCGTGGATGTCACCCTGGTACCGCTACGACGGCGAGAACATCCAGGACCTGGCCCTCCATCTGAGCGCAGGCCGGACGGCACCGACCGAATGACTCGATCGATGCTCCCGTCGCGCGGTTTCGATAGCCTTGGACCAACGATTTCGGAAGGCGTTCCATGACCTATCAGCCACCTCCACCTGGTGGCGGGCCATCGCCCTACGGCCCACCCGGCCCCGGTCAGCAGGGTCCCGGTCAGCAGCGTCCCGGTCAGCAGGGTCCGGGACGTCCGTATCCCGGTCCGCCCGGCCCCCGCGGGTACGGCCCCCCGCCCGGCCGCGGCCCGGTGCCGCCACCCGGCGCTCCGTATGGCCGTCCGCCGTTCGCTCCCGGACAATACGGGCCGCCCGCGCTCGCCCCGGGCTTCGGCGGTCCGCCCGGGCCACCACCGCCGCCCCGCCGCAACACCGGGGTGATCGTCGCGTGGGTGCTCGGCGGCGTCGCGGTCGTCGCGGTGATCGCGCTCGTGGTGACGGTCGTGGCGACCAGATCGTCGTCGGAGGACTCCGCGGCTGCCGGCACGTCGAGCCCCTCATCCGCCCCGACCTCGACCACGAGCGACCCCTCGCCGAGCGGGACCGGATCGGAGCCGGGGTCGACCGACTACACGGCGCTGGCCGAGATCCGCTCCGCGTTGCTCGCCTACATCACGGCACACAACGCGCGCGACGTCGGCCGGATGCGCGCCGCGGTGTGCACCCAATCCCGCGATCGGGTCACCGAGGCACCACCCGCCGACGGCGGCGACATCGTCCTCGACGGTTTCCTCGACACGGCCTTCGACGGCAACGTCGCCCAGTCCGAGGTCGTGTCTCACCTCGAGAAGGGCACGGAGAGAACGGCTTCGGAGAAGTCGAGGGAACGGTTCCTCAAGGAGCAGGGTTCGTGGATCTACTGCCCCGACGCCGAACCCGACATCGGCACCTGACCACATCCGTACCTGACCGCACCCGCACCATACGACGCCGGCACCATACGACAAGGGGCGTCCCACCTCGGTGGGACGCCCCTTGTGTCGTTGACGATCAGTAGCGGTAATGCTCGGGCTTGTAGGGGCCCTCGACGTCGACGTTGATGTACTCGGCCTGCTCCTTGGTGAGCTTGGTGAGCGTGCCGCCGAGTGCCTCGACGTGGATGCGCGCAACCTTCTCGTCGAGGTGCTTGGGCAGACGGTAGACCTCGTTGTCGTACTCGTCGTTCTTCGTCCACAGCTCGATCTGCGCGATCACCTGGTTCGAGAAGCTGTTGCTCATCACGAACGACGGGTGGCCGGTCGCATTGCCGAGGTTGAGCAGGCGCCCCTCGGACAGCACGATGATCGACTTGCCGTTCTCGAAGATCCACTGGTCGACCTGCGGCTTGACGGTGATGCGCTTGGCACCCGACCGCTCGAGCCCGGCCATGTCGATCTCGTTGTCGAAGTGACCGATGTTGCCGAGGATCGCCTGGTGCTTCATCGCCCGCATGTGCTCGAGGGTGATGATGCCGAGGTTGCCGGTCGAGGTGATGACGATGTCGGCGTTGCCGATCGCGTCCTCGACGGTGACGACGTCGAAGCCGTCCATGAGCGCCTGCAGTGCGTTGATCGGGTCGATCTCGGTGACCTGGACACGGGCGCCCTGGCCGGCGAGCGACTCCGCGCATCCCTTGCCCACGTCGCCGTAACCGCAGATCAGCACCTTCTTGCCGCCGATGAGGACGTCGGTGCCGCGGTTGATGCCGTCGATCAGCGAGTGCCGGGTCCCGTACTTGTTGTCGAACTTCGACTTGGTGACGGAGTCGTTGACGTTGATCGCCGGGAAGGCGAGATCGCCGGCGGCGGCGAACTGGTACAGGCGCAGAACGCCGGTGGTGGTCTCCTCGGTGACGCCCTGGACCGATTCGGCGATCGCGGTCCACTTGCCCTTGTCGGTCTCGAAGCGCTTGCGCAACAGTTCGAGGAACACCTTGTACTCGGCCGGATGATCGTCCTCGGCGGGCGGGACCACGCCGGCCTTCTCGAATTCGGCGCCGCGCAGCACGAGCATCGTCGCGTCACCGCCGTCGTCGAGGATCATGTTCGCCGGTTCACCCGGCCAGGTCAGCATCTCCTCGGCCGCCCACCAGTACTCCTCCAGGGTCTCGCCCTTCCAGGCGAAGACCGGCACACCCTTCGGCTCTTCCGGGGTGCCGTTCGGGCCCACCACGATCGCCGCGGCGGCGTGGTCCTGGGTGGAGAAGATGTTGCACGAGGCCCAGCGGACCTCTGCGCCGAGCGCGGTCAGGGTCTCGATGAGAACGGCGGTCTGCACGGTCATGTGCAGCGAGCCGGAGATCCGAGCCCCCTTGAGCGGCAACACGTCTGCATACTCGCGTCGCAGTTCCATGAGTCCGGGCATCTCGTGCTCGGCGAGCTCGATCTCCTTGCGGCCGAAGTCCGCGAGGGACAGGTCGGCAACCTTGTAGTCGATTCCGTTGCGGCTGTCGGCCTTCAGCTCGTCCTGAGCAGTCGTCATCTGATCCCCTTGTCGTTCGCGTCGGGCGCCTGATGATGCAGGCGCGAATGCGTTCGATCCAGGCTATCGGAACGACCGGCCGGTTCCGAGGGGCAGGGGCGTCGGATTCAGCTACCGCGCGCGGGACCGTCGTCGGCGGCGACCCCGTGGGCAGACGCATCGACCTCGCCCACCAGCTCCCCGCGCTCCCTTCGCGCGAAGACCGACTTGCGATAGCCGTAGGCGAAGTACACGACGACGCCGAGGACCATCCACACGACGAACCGGATCCAGGTCTCGACCGACAGGTTCAGCATCAGCCACAGGCACGCGAGGATCGACAGGATCGGTACCAGCGGGACGAGCGGCACGCGGAAGCCACGCTCGAGATCGGGCCGGGTCCGGCGCAGGACGATGACTCCGACACTCACCAGCACGAAGGCGAAGAGCGTGCCGATGTTGACCATCTCCTCCAGCGTCCCCATCGGGAAGAAGGCCGCGAGCACGCCCGAGACGACACCGACCAGGATGGTGAATCGCACGGGGGTCCCGCGCTTGCCCGTACGGGCAAGCGATCGGGGCAGCAGGCCGTCGCGGGCCATCGCGAATCCGACGCGGGTCTGGCCGAGCATCAGCACCATGACGACCGTCGTCAGACCGGCGAGGGCACCGAGGTTGATGACCCAGCCGGCCCAGGTCACCCCGTGATACTCGAACGCGGTGGTGAGGGTCGACCCGGACACCTCACCGGTCGCCGGGTCCGTCTTGTCGGCCAGTTCCGGGTACGGAACCATGCCGGAGACGACCAGGCTGACGCCGACGTAGAGAACGGTCACGATCGCAAGGGATCCGAGGATGCCGCGGGGCATGGCCTTCTGCGGATTCTTGGTCTCTTCGGCGGTGGTCGCCACGACGTCGAAACCGATGAAGGCGAAGAACACCAGCGACGCGGCGGCGAGCAGGCCGTACCACCCGAAGGTGCTGCCCTCGGCACCCGTGATCGCCGAGAACAGCGTCTGGTGCAGACCCGACTCTCCTTCGGCCGGCGGAGCAGCGGGGGGTACGAACGGGTCGTAGTTCTTCGCCGAGATGTAGAAGGCGCCGACAACGATGACGAGCAGGACGACGAAGACCTTGATCGTCGTGATGACGAGCGACACCCGCGACGACAACTTGGTTCCGAGGGCGAGCAGGACCGTCAAGACCGCGATGAGCAGGACCGCACCCCAGTCGAAACTGATGGAGTCGGTGATCTCGATGGATGCCGACGTCCCGAGGATGTTGCCCAGGTAGAGGGACCACCCCTTGGCGACCACGGACGCCGCCAACGCGAACTCCAGGATCAGGTCCCACCCGATGATCCAGGCGATGAATTCGCCGAACGTCGCGAAGGTGAAGGTGTACGCACTACCGGCGACCGGCACCGTCGATGCGAATTCGGCATAACAGAGGGCGGCGAGTCCGCACGCGATGGCGGCCAGCACGAAGGCCAACGACACCGAGGGTCCGGCGAGATTGCCCGCCGTGCGCGCGGTGAGAGTGAAGATTCCGGCGCCGACCACGACGGCCACACCGAAGACGGTCAGATCCCACGAGGTGAGGTCTTTGCGGAGTTTGGTATCGGGTTCGTCGGTGTCGGTGATCGATTGCTCGACCGACTTGACGCGCCTGAACGGGCTACTCATCGGGTCCTCCCATGGTCCGGCGGAACCAGAGTCACTGGCCCACCCGCGGTCGTGCGACGAGGACGAACTCGCCTGGAGCGAATGCCTACGCTATCCGAACGATGTTCGGATCGAAGCACATCCGCAAAGGCGTGTCAGTCGACGTGCGAAGCACCTTTCCCAGTTGCCCGACACCGGAAACCTCGGGACGGCTCCTGACCGACGCCGTTGTGCCCGCCCTGGGAGGCGGGCGAAGCGAACGGGGACCCTTTCGGGCGCGTGCCCGGTGGGGTCCCCGTCTGGCGTCTGGGCAGTGCGAGGCTTCGGCGGTCAGACGAGACCGCGGAAACCCGTTCCGATCGCTGCGTCGGTGTCCTGCATGACGCGGCTGGCGTTGCTCACACCCTGCTCGAGCGAGGTCAGCGAGTCACGAGACTGGGTGAAGATTCGATCGAACGCGCCCTGCGCGTCGACGTAGGCAGCCTTGGCCTGCTGCGAGTTCCAGTTCCCGTCGAGCGCGGCGACCTGCGCCTTGAGCTGAGAGTTGAGGTCCTCGAGCTGGGTGAAGGCAGCCCGGAGGCCGCCGCTGAGATCGCCGAGAGCGGCGAAGTCGTAATTGATCGAGCCGTTCATGGATGTTCCTTTCGCAGAACGTGGAGTTGAGAAGGCAGGCCGTGGTCAGACGCCGGTGTCAGACGCTGGTGTTCAATCCGCGCGCCGCAGCCGCGTCCTGGTCCTCGTAGCCGGCGAAGCCGTTGGTGAGCTGGGTCTTGATCTGCTCCAGCAGCTGGTTCATCGTCAGCGCGGCCTTGTTCCAGTCGGTGTGCGTTCCGTCGAACGCGACGCCGGCCGAGCCCTGCCATGTCGGCGTCGCATTGCCGGCGTGCTGCGCGATCTGGTTGATGACAGCCTTCATGTCCTCGACGAGACTGCCGACCTTGGCTGCGGTGGCCTGTCCGTCCGCGACGTTCACGGTGACGCCGGCGCCGCCGCCTGCTCCGGGCAAGTTCAGCATGAGTGCTCCTCCTGTGTAACGGCACCGTTTGGCGATGCCCCCGTTGGTATCCGTGACACAGATACCCCTGACAGTTGATTCCCGCGGCGGTCTGTTCCGCGGAATCCCCCGATGCGGATCATGGCATCCATTTCCCGTCGGGCAGGGTCTCTATCAACAGGCTGACCGCCTGTGCGATTCGATGACCCGTTCCCGGCGAGAAGGTGGTCCACACCCGACCGTCCGGGGACTTGCTGGGACTGGACACGATTCGACCCCGCTCGGTGTCGAAAACCGCCACAGCTCCAGAAGATTGAGCGAATCGTCCGTCCTCGTTCATCGAGGCGACGATCTCGGTGCGCGTCCGGCACGACGCGAAGGCGGCCGACACGACGGCGGCATCCGCCGGAGTCGCTCCCAGCGCGTGCAGGGCGTCGGTCGTCTCGATTCCCGTCCGACAGCGGCCGAGCCGGTCGACCACCTCGTCGGACGGAGCCGCGAAGGCCGTGAAGTCAGCCGGCGTCGACGCATCGGATCCGGGTGCGTCGAACTGTGCCCGCACGATGCCGGCGAGTTCCGCCACATCGCCGACGTCGACAACCGTGATGTCGACCCCCGGCCCGGTTCGCTTCGCGAGTACATGCTGGTGACCGTTGCGCGCCAGGCATATTCGGCGAACGGCACCGTCGGAGAACGATCGGATCTCGATCTCGCGCCATGGTTGCGCCAGCACCCTCAGCACCGTCGCGGCCCACGCCGACGGCTCGCCGTGCTCGACGAGTCCGAGTGCCTCGATCGTCGCGTCGGCTTCGGAGTCCGAGTCGGAGTCGGCGGTCGTAACGGATTCCGTGTCAGCGCCGTCATTCTCGGCGACGTCGCCCAGATCGAGAACGACCGGCCAGGTCTGGACCCCGAAGCGTTCGCCCAGCCTGCGCAGGACCGCGGCGTCGACGAGCAGCCCGGCGTCGTTCGTGATCGGCATCATCGGCGCTCACCCGGGTTGCCGAGCATGAGCGTCTCCGATAGGTATCGGGGATCGACATCCGGACGGAGGTCGGTGTCCGGCTCCGAGACATAATGTGCGGCAGGGCGATCCGACGTGGCCAGATCGGCCCACGTGGCCGTCTGCTCCGTCGTTTCGCTCGCCGAGGACGTCGGTGCGTCCGGCGAGTCGAGATCAGCGGCGACCGTGCGAACGACTGCACCGCGGTCTGCCGCGGCGACGCCGGGGGCCACCGGAGGTGGTACGCCGGGACCCGGACCGGGAGCCGACGTGGCCGGCGCCCCGCCGGGCGTCGTGGTGGTGACCTGCGGTGAGCTGCTCGCCACGATGGTCGGTGCGTACTTGAGCTTCTCGGGCGGCGGTACGAACACTCCCCCGAAGCCCACGGGCGTCACCGCACCGGGAGGCGCCGCGGACGCCGGAGTCGGCAGCGGTGGTGCCGATGCACGCGCTGCGGCCGCCTGCTCGGCAGCGAGCGGGTCACCGGACACCAGCACCGGCGCCGGCCGTGCCGATTCCCATGGCGCGGCAACCGATTCGGTGGCGTTTTCATACGTCTGCATCACCCGCGCGGCGCGCATGCGCTGGTGCGCGACCGCGCGCTCGGCCTGGGCGGCGGCGCCGGCGATGATCGGGGCGACCGCCGTGGCCGTGGTGGCGATCTCATGCAACTTCTCGACGACGTCGACCTCCGCGAGGTCGGGCATGTTGAGCCGCGCGACGGTGATGGCTGCGGCCTGCGATTCGGCGCGCGCCGCATTCTCGACGGCCTCGGCCGCGACGTCGGCGAACCATGGTGCCAACCGCGTCAGTTTCTCGAAAGCCGCACTTGTGTGGGCTGACTGCCAGTGTGCGCCCAGCCGTGCCAGCACGGCCGCGTACTCGACGCCCGCTTCCCCGACCTCGGCGGCGAGGGCGGCCCAGGCCAGCCCGGCTTCCGCCAGCGGCGCGGGGCCGGGCCCCGCGCCGAGGTCGGCGGCGAGTTGTTCGGTCGGACGGGTGTCCCAGTTGACTCCGGTGAAGCCGATCACGAGCGCCTCCCTTCGATGCCGGCGGATTGTGGGTGTGTGAGCTGAGTGGCGCTGCTGCGCAGAATGTTTCGGGCGCTACTAGAGCGCCACCCGGAAGGCGTCCGACGCCGCGGCATCGCCCTCGATGAAGCCGGCGGCCTGCGCTCGGAGGACGGCGGCGATCTTCCGCATCTCCGTGACTCCCGTCGCCGTGTCCGTCTCGAACTTCTCGGCGACCGCGGTGAAGCTCGCGGCGGCCGCGGTCGACACCTCGTCTCGGCCCTGGGCCGCGACCGGGAGTGCGCGGCCCGCGCCGGTGAGCGCCAGTTCGAGGCGATCGGCGATCCGGTCGAGGTCGCTTGCCGCCGAGATCAGTTCGGCGGGTTCGACGCGGAGTCGGGAGTTGCTCATACTTCCTCGTTTCGTTTCGGACCGGGCACGCCCAGTCGGAGTTCGATGTCCGGACTCGGATCGCTGTCGGCGGCTTCGTCGAAGCCGATGACAGCCGGCGCGACCTCGGGTGACTCACCGACCACGCGACGACCGTTGTCCTCGGTGACCAGATAGTCGGGGACCGCGTGCTGGTCTTCTGCGGCGCCCGCGCCCCGCGCACCGGCCGCACCCATCGGGGCACCGGCCATCGGCGCGCCGCCCATCGGCATCGCCGCGGGTCCGGTCACGGTTCTGGCCGTCGTCGATCCCCCGAGGGCGGGTTCGCCGAGGGAGAAGTTCGTCGGGACGGTCGGCCGAGAAGCACCGAGCGGCGTCATGACTCCACCCACGCCGCCGATGCCGCCGCCACCACCGCCGCCTCCCCCACCGCCGCCACCGCCGCCTCTGGACTTCGGTGACAGCGCGGCCGGGACCACGGCCGGCGATTCGTGATCGACGTTCAGCATCTTGCTGATCGGCTGCATCAGGGAGGTCGGCAACTCGGTGGCTGTGGACATGGCCGGCGACACGACGTCGAGAATGGAACTCGCGAGCGTGAACGGCGATTGTCCGGCGCCGGCCGTGGGTGCGCCGGTGACCGCGACCGGTGCTCCGTTCACCGCCATGGCAGTTGTCGGGCCGAGTAGTTCGGCCCGGGTCACGGCGACCGCGGCGGTCGCCTGCGACAGTCCGATGGAGGCGAACCCGGCCGCAGCCGCGAAGCCCGCGCCGACCGCCGGTGTCATCATCATGGGGACCGCCATGCTGGTGATCTTTGCGACTGTTGCCGCGATGATCCCCTGCACCACCGCCAGCCCCTTCGCGACGATGGCGGCAGCGGTCTTGGTGTCCAGCGAGATCCCGGAGCCCTGCGTCGCGAGTGACGAACTGTTGGCACCTGCTTCCGCGGTCTTGGCGCCGGCACTCACCGCACCCTGCCCGGTCCACAACTGGTCGGCGAGCTTGAGTGCGCTCTGCCCCATCGTCATCGACGTCTCGAGCACCTTGGTGAGGCTTTCGAAGATGACCGTCGGGTCGAAGCCGCCGCCGGAGAGGTCACCGGTGCCGAAACCACCCAGCAGATCGGTCATCGGCTTGATGAACATGTCCAGATTCGGCGGCTGCAGCGGAGGCAGTCCCGGCAGCGGCGGCAGCGGCGGCAGAACGGGCAGCGGCGGCAACCCCATCCCGCCGAGCACGTCTGCGACGGTTCGGTCCAGGATCGGCCCGAGCGGTGTCGCCTCGATCATCTGCTGCACCGTCATGTGGTTCAGGGCCGGCACATCGGGGATGCCGGGTGGTGCCGGCATCTGCGGTGGAACCGTCACAGCACCGAGCGGATGGCCGCGGCGCTCGAGGCATCGGTGCCCTCGAATTCGGCGAGACCCGCCGCGGTGGACGCGGCGGTGGCTGCGTGTACGGCCGCCAGCTGGCCCACCGACATGAGATGACTGGCCTGCGCCGCGATGAACGCGGCGAGAAACTCCTGGCCGATCAGCCCGAAGACGGGGACCATCGCTGCCGTGTTGGCCGCGGCGTCGATGGAACCCGCGGTCCCGACCGCGGTCGCCATCGCAGCGTTCGTTGCGGCGAAGCCCTCGAGCACCTCCGGCGTCACCTTGACGTCCGTCATTCTCGAACCCCCTCGTTCTCGTGAGTCTGATGAAACGATTCCGTGTCGGCCGAACCCGTCATTCGGCCGGACGAGCGGCCAGCATGTCGCCGAACGACTCGTTGAACTCCTCGGTCACCGCGGCGATCCGGGCGTAGACCTTCTGCGCGGCCAGCGCGGCGGTCGTCACGACCTGGTCGGCCAGGCGGCTCGCACCGAGTTCGTTGGCGCCGTAGGCGAATTCGAGGTCGACGAGCGCGCCCTTGCCGTCCACCTCGGCGGTGACCAGCCCGTCGGACGACGTCTCCCGCACCGAGATCCCGCGCAGTTTCTCCTGGAACTCGTGCAGGCCGTCGAGCTGCCGTTGCGCGCGCGCCTCGAGTTCGTCCATTCCCCAGGTCATCGCTGCAACCACGACGCGGGGGCGTCGGCTTCCTCGTCGTCGCGCCATTCGGCTCGCGCGAGATCGTCCGGGCGGGGCAGCTGCATCTCCTGCACAAGGTCACGGTCGATGCCGGCGGCAAGGAGGTTCTCGCGGAGCCGGATTCCCGCGGACGTCGCCGCCTGCTGACAGAGTCGGAGGATGTCACCGGCGAGCAGAGCCGGGTCCTTGGCGAGCTCAGACGGTTCGATACGGACCGATACGGGCAGGCCCTGGGCGGTGGTTCGGACGCCGAGCCCGCCGGATCGGGATCGAGCGGTCGTGTACTCGTGCATCACCGCCCACGGGTCGTCGGCGTCACCGTCGACGGGATCCCGAGGATCGTTGGAGTAGGTCATGGAAAGCTGCACCCCCTTCACGCCGAATATGACGCAGCCGGGGCCCCTTTCGGTTCCATCGAATTCTCGTTCGACGGAAGCAGACCTCCCACATGCGGATCGGTGAAGATCCGCGCACCCCGCTGCGCACATGTGTGAGTGCCTGATACTGCCATACTCACCTCAACGCCACCACACCAGCGATACGCAATGCCAAACGTATGCCCTGAGACGGTGTGTGGATCTCGTCCGGACCAGGTCGACGGGCTTCGGTAGACTGCCGCAGGACGCAGCCGGGGTTGATCGACAAAACGGGGTGGATTCGCTGCACGCCTCGCCGAACTCGCAGCCTGTCGCGATCGGCGCCCGGCCGCTTGACCAGAGGATTCCCCGATGACGTATGAGAACCCCACGAGGCCCGACGGACCTGGGGCCGACGGCTCGAATGCCGACGCGCCTGCGCCGCCGCCGTGGCTGCAGTTCGCGCCGCCGCCGGCCGATTCCGGGCCGCCACCGCCGACCCGGCCGTCCGCTCATCCGAATGACAGTGGATCACCCGCCGGCGCACCGACTCCCCCGCGACCCGAGGCCGACGCCGGCCGCGTCGCTCCGATGTCCGATCAACACGACTCCCCACACCCGCCTGTCCACGAATTCGGCCCGGCGACGTATCCCGGAGCCGCGCCCGCCGATCCCCATCCGGCCGGCGGGGCTCCGTCGCCACACTTCCGTCCCGAGTTTCCGCCGCCGACGAATCCAACCGCTGCCCCGTGGCCGCCGCACGTTCCGCCCGGCCCCAGATCGGATCACCTCGGCCCGGATCACTTCGGCCCCGACCAGTTCAGCGGGCCGGCACCGGCGTCCGGAGGATCGCCGCACCCCGTCGACCCGCGCTTGGCTCCTCCGCCGCCCGTCCCGCCCGCGTCTCATCCGGGCGATCCGGGACCTGCTCACCAGTCGATGCCGGTCACCGCTCACCAACCGCCCCCACACCCGGGTCCCGCTCCGGTCGGTCCCGGCCCCGGCCCTGCCCCGAACTTCCCTGGACAGCCCTTCCCCGGACAGCCGATGCAGCACGGATACGGGCCGCCGCCGGGAGGCCCGTCGCTCGACGAGGTCGCGCTGATCCGCAAGGCCCGTCGTGCCCCTAGCCGCGGCTGGCGTCGCGCGGTGCACACGTTGTCGGCCGGTGCGATCAATCCCGGAGAGTCGCAGGGCGACATCGAATACCAGCAGCTGCTCGAACGTGTGAACCGGCCGGTCCGTGGGGACTATCGCATCGCTGTGCTGTCACTCAAAGGCGGCGTCGGCAAGACCACGACCACCGTCGGCCTCGGCTCCACGTTCGCCTCGCTGCGCGGCGACCGCGTCATCGCCGTCGACGCCAATCCCGACCTCGGTACACTCGCACAACGGATTCCGCAACAGACACGGTCGACGGTCCGCGACCTGCTCGCCGACGAGAACGTCTACCGCTACTCCGATGTCCGGGCACACACCTCGCAGGCCCCGAGCCGACTCGAAGTCCTTGCCTCCGAGCGAGATCCGGCGATGGCCGAGGCGTTCAACGAGGAGGAGTACCGGGGCGTCATCACCGTGCTCCAGCGGTTCTACAACATCATCATCACCGACTGCGGCACCGGCCTGAGCCACTCGGCGATGAACGGCGTCCTCGATCTCGCGAACATGATCATCCTCGTCAGCTCTCCTGCTCTCGACGGTGCTCGCAGCGCCGGGGCCACCCTCGACTGGCTGGAGGCGCACGGGTTCGGACATCTCGTCTCGCGGGCCGTCGTCGTCCTGAGCTCGTCGCGGCCCGGTTCGTCGACCATCGACACCGACCAGCTGGGCCAGCACTTCCTCACGCGATGCCGCGCCGTCCACAAGGTCCCGTTCGACGATCACCTCGCCGAAGGCGCGGATGTGGACCTGGAACTGATGTCGAAGCCGACGAAGCGTTCTTTCGTCGAGCTGGCGGCCACCATCGCCGACGATTTCTCCGGAGGTCCCGCGCACCGGGAGGAGCCGTTCCTCCGGTGATGTTCCGGATGCCGAGGGCGCCGACGCCTACGCGGCTTCCGAGCGGTCCGCTCGCCGGTCCCGCCGCGCGATCCGCCACCGCCGCGCCAGATGGATGAATGTCGGTATGACGATCGTGCACACCGAGGCGATGATGAAGATCTCGATGTTGTCGCGGATGACCGGGACGTTGCCGAGGAAGTAGCCCAGCAGGATGATCCCGGCCGCCCAGACGAAACTGCCCAGCACGCTGAAGAAGGTGAACGTGCGGTGCGGCATGCCGCTGAACCCGGCGACCAGCGGGGTGAGAGTGCGGACGATGCCGATGAACCTGCCGAAGAACACGGTGAGCGGGCCGAAGCGATCGAAGTAGTGGTTGGTCTTGGCGAGGTACTCGGGTCCGATGGTGCGCATCAGCTTGCCCTCGACGACACCACGACCCACCCGGCGGCCGATGAAGTAACCGCACTGGTCGCCGATGATCGCTGCCAGCGGCACGGCGAGGCACAGCAGCCACAGCGGTGCGAAGGGATCGGGTTGCGCCGCGAACACGCCGGCTGTGAAGAGCACCGAGTCACCGGGAAAGATGAAGCCGACCAGGATTCCGGTCTCCACGAAGATCAGCACGCAGAGACCGATGAGGCCACCGGTGGCCACGAATGACTCGATGTCGAAGGGATTCATCGAATCCCACAGTAGTGGGGCGGAATGCCCAGTGGAGTACGGTGACCGGCTCCACCGGCTGGGCGTCGGCAATCGTTCAGCCCCCGGTAACCCCGACCCCGCCCGGACCCGACGCGCATGGCGGCCGGGGATGCGGTTTACTCGACGTCTGAGGAGTACGACGGCCGCGGCCGTGTACCGGTCCGTCGCCGAGGACGCGACCTGACGCCCGCACGCGCGACACCGAGGGGAGACGCAGTGCCCACCACGCATCGGGATTCGTCCCCGACCGTAACCGGCCCGACGCTGCGAACGGTGGCCCGCACCGACGTCCGCGTCGATTACCACACCATTCACGGCTACCGCCGCGCCTACCGGATCGCCGGCAGCGGTCCCGCGCTGCTGCTCATCCACGGCATCGGCGACAACTCGTCGACGTGGGACGAGGTCATCCCGATCCTCGCGCAGCACTACACCGTCATCGCGCCCGACCTCCTCGGGCACGGGAACTCCGACAAGCCCCGCGCCGACTACTCGGTGCCCGCCTTCGCCAACGGGATGCGCGACCTTCTCGTCGTCCTGGGGATCAGCAAGGTGACGGTCGTGGGCCACTCACTGGGTGGCGGCGTCGCGATGCAGTTCTGCTATCAGTTTCCGCGCTTCGTCGAGCGCCTGGTGCTGGTCGCGGCCGGCGGGGTCACCCGCGACGTCAACCCCGCCCTGCGGCTGTTCTCGCTGCCCGTCGTCCCGCAGGTGCTGTCGGTGCTCCGCGTCCCCGGCGTGGTCCCGGGTCTCACGACACTCGCGAAAGCGATCGTCGCCGCTCCGGCGCCGCCCCTGTTCCCGTCCTCGGCGACACCCGAACATCTCCTGGCCGACCACGAGGACCTCATGCGGGTCCTCGGCGGGCTCGCCGACCCGACCGCATCGGCAGCCTTCCTCCGCACGTTGCGCGCCGTCGTCGACTGGCGCGGGCAATCCGTCACGATGCTCGACCGCTGCTACCTCACCGAGCGCCTGCCGGTCCTGCTCGTGTGGGGTGACCGGGACATCGTGATCCCGCACCACCACGGTGAACTGGCGCATTCGGCGATCCCCCACTCCGAGTTCGAGACCTTCACCGGGTCAGGCCATTTCCCGTTCCATGACGATCCGGAGCGTTTCTGCCGAGTCGTCATCGACTTCATCTCGCGCCACGCGCCGGTCGAGTTCGACCCCCTCAACTGGCGGCATCTCATGTCCGAGGGCGCCCATCCGGAGCAGTTCGTCGGGGACGACGACACCGTCGACGAGGTGCTCGAGGCCTTCGAAGACGAGCGCAACGCCACCTGACCCGAAACACACACGCGTATGCCACCATTGCTGGATGACCTACCCGGGCAGTGACGATCACGGCACACGTCCGTTGCCACCTCAGCCGAACGCGTACGATTCCAGCCCCGGATTCGTGCCGACTCCTGCCGACTACTCGCATCCGGCCCAATTCCCGAGCGCCGGTCCGGCTCCCGCGTACGGCGGCCCCTACGTCGACGCGGGTGCCGCAGCGCTGCCCGAACCGCCGCTGGTGGTCATCGGCGACATCACGTGCACGCAGCACTACGTGATCACGCCGTCGGGCACATTCCCACTCGCGGGTTCGCAGTGGGAGGTCACCGACATGTCCGTGTCCTCCGAACAGATGTCGCAGACGGGCCTGGTGCTGGCGCTGGTCGGGTTCTTTCTGGTCTGCTTTCTGAGTCTGCTGTTCTTGCTCATGAAAGAGCGGCGCACGACGGGTTACATCCAGGTGCGGGTCCGGGGGGCGGGCGGCGTCATGCACGTCACCAACATCCCGGCGACCTCACCCTGGGCGATGAGCGACGTCTCCGGTCGCGTGTACTACGCACGACAACTGGCCGCAGCCGTCTGAGTCGCCTGACCCGTGATCCCACGATCCGAGCACGCCGTCCCACCCGAGTCACGAGGAGGATCCACCCGATGACCACACCAGAGAATCCCGGCGACAAGCCCAACGACCCGTTCGTGAAGCAGCCACCGCCTGCCGACCCGGCGCCGTCCCACGGCACCGACTCCACCCAGCAGCCGGCGGGTCCGGATCACGGCGCGGCGACGTCGCAGCCCGGCTTCGAGAATCCCCAGTACGGCGACCAGCAGTATGGAGGACAGCAGTACGGGGACCAGCAGTACGGCGCACCCCAGCAGTACGGGAATCAGCAGTACGGCGCACCCCAGCAGTACGGGAACCAGCAGTACGGGGGTCAGCAGTATGGGGCACCCCAGCAGTACGGGGCTCCGCAAGGCGGGTATCCGGCGGCACCCGGGTACGGCTACGGCGGCGCACCCGACCCCACCGCGCCGTACGGCCGGGACCCGGCCACCGGTGAACCGCTCTCCGACAAGTCGAAGCTCGTCGCGGGCCTGTTGCAGATCTTCCTCGGCAGCCTGGGCGTCGGCCGCTTCTACATCGGCGACAACACCACCGGCGCCATCCAACTCGGTCTGACCATCATCGGGTACATCACCGCGATCTTCATCGTCGGGATCTTCATCGTCTTCGGTGTCGCCGTGTGGGCACTGATCGACGGCATCATGATGCTGACCGGCAATGTGCGGGACAAGAACGGTCTCAAGCTCGGCAACTAGCCCCCGTCATCGCCAGCACGCCCCGGCAAGCCGCCCACCAGAGAGCCACGGCCGACCTATCGTCGCCGGTCATCTCCCGGAGGACGGGTTCCCGGGGCGTCGTGCGTCAGCCGCCGCAACAACCGATGGGCCCGCGTACGTCGCGGGTCACGGTGTTGCGCGCGGCGAGTTCGTCGTCGGCGGGATAGTCGACACCGACCAGGCACAGCCCGCGGGCCTCGGCCACGGGCACTTGGCTGCTGCGTTCCCGCTCGCCGAGAAGCCCACGGCACCAGGCGATGTCGCGCCTGCCGTCGCCGACACTCGCCACCGCACCGACCAGCGAACGCACCATCGACCAGCAGAATGCATCCGCGCTCACCTCGCCGACCAGGACACCGTCGGAATCCCTGGTCCAGGCGAATCGCTGGAGATCCCGGATGGTCGTCGCACCCTCGCGCCGACGACAGAACGCCGCGAAATCGTTGAGGCCCAGCAACACCGACGACGCAGCGTTCAACGCGTCGACGTCGAGAGGTCGACGCCACGTGGCAGTCGTCCGTGCAACCACCGGCTCGGCACCCCACCGGGCATCGGTCAGGCGGTACCGGTAGTGACGGCGTAGGGCCGAGAACCGCGCGTCGAATTCGCCGGGCACCACCCGTGCCGCCGTCACCCGCACGTCGTCGGGACACATCTTCGCGAGACGTCCGACGAGGGTCGACGGATCGCCGCCGATCGATCTGGTCTCCAGCGTCGTCCGCGGGACATCGGCGTGTGCGACCTGCCCCGTCGCATGGACACCGGCATCGGTTCGGCCCGCCACGGTCAGGCGCACCGGCACCCGCAGCACCGTCGACAACCGGGTCTCGAGTTCCTCGCAGACGCTGCGCTGACCGACCTGCCGTGCCCATCCGGCGAAGTCGGTTCCGTCGTAGGAGATGTCGAAGCGGAGACGACAGAACCCGCCGGCACCGGGATCCGGGCCGACGGGTTCGGTCTGCGATTCTCGACTCAGTCGACTACTTCTTGTCGCCGTCGACGTCTGCTCCGGCTGCCTCGGCATCGGGAGCGGTCGCCGCGGTGGACTCGTCGTCGACGGCCTCGGCCACGGCCTCGGCGTTGGCGACCTCGGCATCGGTGGCGTCGGCCTCGACGGCCTCCACCACGTTGTCCGCGCCATCAGCCGAATCGGTATCGGCGACAACCTCTTCGGTGGCGTCGAGCTTGTCCTCGGCGGCCTTCTTGGAGGCGGCGACGCGGGTCGCGCGGCTGGCCTCGCTCGACGCGGTGGTCTCGCGCACCAGCTCGATCACGGCCATGGGGGCGTTGTCACCCTTGCGCGGCAGCGTCTTGATGATGCGGGTGTAGCCACCCGGACGATCGGCGAAGAACGGGCCGATCTCGTCGAACAGTGTGTGCACGACGTCCTTGTCACGGATGTCCTTCAGCACCTCACGACGGTTGGCCAGCTTGCCGGCCTTGGCGTGGGTGATGATCTTCTCCGCGTACGGACGCAGGCGCTTGGCCTTGGCTTCCGTGGTGGTGATGCGGCCGTGCTCGAAGAGCGAGGTGGCGAGATTCGCCAGCATCGCCTTCTGGTGGCTGGCCGACCCGCCGAGGCGGGCACCCTTGGTGGGCTTGGGCATTGTCTTCTCCTAGGAGGACCCCGCATCACTCGATGCGGAAGTCAGGGTTGGGCAGTGACAGCTACCGCCGCGTCAAAGCGACTACAGCTGCTCGGTCTCCGCGAAATCCTCACCGGAATCGGCGTCGAAGGACGCGTCTTCCGACCACGTGCCGGTGGCCGGGTCATAACCTGCGACCTGCGACGGATCGAAGCTCGCCGGGCTGTCCTTGAGCGACAGACCGAGCGCGTGCAGCTTGACCTTGACCTCGTCGATCGACTTCTGACCGAAGTTGCGGATGTCGAGCAGATCCGACTCGGTCCGGGCAACCAGCTCGCCGACGGTGTGCACACCCTCGCGCTTGAGGCAGTTGTAGGACCGGACGGTCAGCTCGAGATCCTCGATCGGCAGGCTGAACGACGCGATGTGGTCGGCCTCGGCCGGCGACGGCCCGATCTCGATGCCCTCGGCCTCGACGTTGAGTTCCCGGGCCAGCCCGAACAGCTCCACCAGGGTCTTGCCCGCCGATGCCAGCGCGTCACGCGCACTGATCGAGTTCTTGGTCTCCACATCGAGCACCAGGCGATCGAAGTCGGTGCGCTGCTCGACACGGGTTGCCTCGACCTTGTAGGTCACCTTGAGCACCGGCGAGTAGATCGAGTCGACCGGGATACGGCCGATCTCGGCACCCGACGCCTTGTTCTGCACGGCCGGAACATAGCCGCGGCCCCGCTCGACGACGAGCTCGATCTCGAGCTTGCCCTTGTCGTTCAGGGTGGCGATGTGCAGATCGGGGTTGTGCACGGTGACACCGGCCGGGGGCACGATGTCGGCGCCGGTGACGGTGCCCGGACCCTGCTTGCGCACGTACATGGTGACCGGCTCGTCCTCGTCGGAGCTGACCACGAGGCCCTTGAGGTTCAGGATGATGTCGGTGACGTCTTCCTTGACCCCGGCCACGGTGGTGAACTCGTGGAGCACGCCGTCGATACGAATGCTGGTGATGGCAGCACCCGGGATCGAGCTGAGCAGGGTACGACGCAGCGAGTTGCCGAGGGTGTAACCGAAGCCCGGCTCGAGCGGCTCGATGACGAACTTCGAACGGTCCTCGGCAAGGACTTCCTCGGTGAGGGTGGGTCGCTGTGAGATGAGCATTTCTTGGATATCTCCTTTGGCCGACCGCTATATGACGGCCTCGAGGGTGAACCGAACAGCTGCTGCTGTCTGGCGGTGTGTCTTACTTCGAGTAGAACTCGACGATGAGCTGCTCGGTGAGCGGGACGTCGATCTGAGCACGCTCGGGCACGCTGTGCACGAGGATGCGCAGGGTCGACGGCACGACCTGGAGCCAACCCGGGACCGGACGATCGCCGACGAGCTCCTTGGCGATCTGGAACGGGACGGTCTGCAGCGACTTCGGGCGGACGTCGATGATGTCGTACTGGCTGACGCGGTAGCTGGGCACGTCGACCTTCACACCGTTGACGGTGAAGTGGCCGTGGCTGACCAGCTGGCGGGCCTGGCGACGGGTCCGGGCGATGCCCGAGCGGTACACGACGTTGTCGAGACGGGTCTCGAGCAGCTTCAGCAGTTCGTCACCGGTCTTGCCGGTGCGACGGTTCGCCTCTTCGAAGTAGCGGCGGAACTGCTTCTCCATGACGCCGTAGGTGAAGCGCGCCTTCTGCTTCTCCTGCAGCTGGAGCAGGTACTCGCTCTCCTTGATCCGCGAACGGCCGTGCTGGCCGGGCGGGTAGGGGCGACGCTCGAACGCTGCGTCTCCACCGATGAGGTCGACGCGGAGACGACGGGACTTCTTTGTTGCGGGGCCGGTATAACGAGCCATGTCTTATCTCTTCCTTTCCCGCTAGACCCGGCGCCGCTTGGGCGGACGGCAACCGTTGTGCGGCTGCGGGGTCACATCGGAGATGGTGCCGACCTCGAGGCCGGCTGCCTGCAGGGAGCGGATGGCGGTCTCGCGACCCGAGCCCGGTCCCTTGACGAAGACGTCGACCTTCTTGACGCCGTGTTCCTGGGCCTTGCGCGCAGCATTCTCGGCCGCGAGCTGAGCCGCGAACGGGGTGCTCTTGCGCGAACCCTTGAAACCGACGTGGCCCGACGATGCCCAGCTGATGATGTTGCCGCTGGGGTCGCTGATCGACACGATGGTGTTGTTGAACGTCGACTTGATGTGCGCGTGGCCGTGCGGGACGTTCTTCTTATCGCGACGGCGGGTGCCCTTCTTGGGGCCTGCGCTACGTGACTTCGGAGGCATTACTTCTTCTTCCCGGCGATGGTCTTCTTCGGGCCCTTGCGAGTGCGGGCATTGGTCTTGGTGCGCTGTCCGCGCACAGGCAGGCCACGACGGTGGCGCAGACCCTGGTAGCAGCCGATCTCGATCTTGCGACGGATGTCGGCCTGCACCTCGCGACGCAGGTCACCCTCGACCTTCACCGAGGCTTCGATGTACTCACGCAGCTTCGAGACGTCTGCGTCGGTGAGATCCTTGGCTCGCAGGTCGGGGCTCAGGCCCGTTCCCTCGAGGATCTCCTTGGAGGTGGTACGCCCAACTCCATAGATGTAGGTCAGTGCGATCTCCAGCCGCTTCTCGCGGGGGAGATCCACACCAGCAACACGTGCCATGTGGCGGATTTCCTTTTCGATTCTCAGAGGTCTGCTCCCAGTCCGTCCCGCGAGCTGGTGCCGAACCGTGTGTCCGGCCTCGTGGGCTCCGGCCTCTGATCCGGAGGTAGGCGGTGACGCGTCTGTCGCCGCTGGTGTTGGGAGGTCCTTGTGTGTTCAGTTGTCGATCTTCAGTTGTTCTGACTCAAGCGACCCGGAGGGTGCGCGTGATCAGCCCTGACGCTGCTTGTGACGCAGGTTCTCGCAGATCACCATGACCCGACCGTTGCGGCGGATCACCTTGCACTTCTCGCAGATCGGCTTGACGCTCGGCTGAACCTTCACGTCAATCTCTCCTGCTCGGCTCGCCCGCGCGCACGCCGAAAGCGGCCGTGCACGTGGGTGTCGGTCTCCTCCCGAACGGATGTCCGGGAAGTCTGTCCCCGGCATCGCCGGGAAAGTCTCACTTGTAGCGGTACACGATTCGCCCACGAGCCAGGTCGTAGGGCGAGAGTTCCACGACGACCCGATCCTCGGGCAGGATGCGGATGTAGTGCTGTCGCATCTTGCCGCTGATGTGGGCGAGAACCTTGTGTCCGTTCTCCAGCTCAATACGAAACATCGCATTGGGCAGGGGTTCGATCACTCGACCCTCGACCTCGATGGCCCCGTCTTTCTTCGCCATGTCCTCCGCGATCCTGGCCGTGACCACGACATCCGGGTGATGCCGCGGCGCATCGGCCGGGTTGAATCAGTGTTTGTCCGTTAGGGTGTGGGCACCGGTCCGCGAGGACCTGCACCCGGTGTGCGCCGACCGGGCCCACGTGCTGACACGCTGATGCCCGGCACGCGATGCGCACCGACGATCCATGTTACGCGAACGAGCAGGCCAGGCCAAATGCGTGCTCAGCGCCACGGAGAGAGGCCGCACCGGATGGGCACTGTCGACGACTATCTCGACGGACTCGACCCCGCCGACCGCGAGGTGGTCGGACGCATCTACGCCGTCGCCCGCACCGCGGTCCCCGACACCGCTCAGGGCAAGGGCTACGGCATGCCGGCCCTGACATATCGCGGGAGCCCGCTCCTCTCGGTGATGCGCACCAAGAAGCACATCGGTCTGTACCCGTTCAGCCCGGAGGCGGTCGACGCCGGGCGACCGTTCCTCGACGGTTTCGACGTGGAGAAGGGCACCGTTCGGTTTCAGCCGGGGGCTCCTCCTTCCGACGATGCGATCCGCGCGATGATGTCGTTTCGGCGCGATCAGATCGACGGCTGACCGCCCGACGTCGAACTACCGGTGTTCAGCGGGTCGACTTTGCTGGGCTAGGGTCGAAGACGCATGTGGTTCGCCGCGTCGGAGGTCGTGTCAGCTCTCCGTCCGCGGCGTCGAGTCGCCGGCATCCCGCCGGCGGACGAGAGGGAATCCGGTTCGAATCCGGAGCTGTCCCCGCAGCGGTATGCCGTAACGACCACCGTCATCAGCACTGAGCTCCGGCTTGGGAAGCGACGGTCAGTAGGAACTTCGATCAGAGGGATCTCGATCGAGAGCGACGGTGAGCCCGAAGACCTGCCAGGTGTACCGGACGCGCCGCGTCCGGTGGCTCGCCGCCTCGAGGATTGGGCGCAGGTCGAACCGGCGATCGTCGCGCGCCCTCTGCCGGGCGTGACGTGGGTCCGATCGATCTCCCCTGCTGGGCGGTGAACCATCCACCGTCAGTAGGAGAAGTCGACGTCCATGTCCGACACCGTCCGCCGCAGCTCCGCGGCACCGTTCACCACCACCGTCCTCGGCACCGCACGCATCGGCCCCCGGCGCGAACTGAAGAGGGCCGTCGAAAGCTATTGGTCCGGCCGCATCGACCGGACCGAGCTCGCCACCGTCGCGCAGCGCCTACGCAGCGAGCAGTGGGCCGAGCTCACCGAGGCCGGCCACGACTCCGTCCCGGTCAACACGTTCTCGTACTACGACCAGGTGCTCGACACCACGGTCCTCCTCGACGCACTGCCGCCGAGGTTCGCCGAGATCGACGATCCGCTCGATCGCTACTTCGCGGCGGCCCGCGGAACCGCCGAGGTGACCCCACTCGAGATGACCAAATGGTTCGACACCAATTACCACTACCTGGTCCCCGAGATCGGCCCGTCGACCACGTTCCGGTTGAATCCGGCGAAGGTACTGGCCGAGGTCGCCGAAGCCGGGGAGCTGGGTCTCCCGGCCCGCCCGGTGATCGTCGGCCCGGTGACGTTCCTGGCGCTGTCGAAGGCGGTCGACGGGGCGGGTGCGCCGCTCGATCGCCTCGACGAGTTGGTGCCCCTGTACCGAGACCTCCTGACGCGGTTGGCTGACGCCGGCGTCGAGTGGGTTCAGCTGGACGAACCCGTCCTGGTGACCGATGCCGCCGCGGACCTGGGTCCGCGGACCGAATCGGTGTACAACGCCCTGGGCTCCCACGAGCGCCGTCCGGCCATCGCGGTGGCGACGTACTTCGGTGACGCCGGTGATCGGTTGGCACACTTGGCCCGGACGCCGATCGAGGCCATCGCGGTCGACCTCGTCGACGGCTCGGTCGAGACGGTGGCCGGCACCCCGGGCCTGGCCGACAAGCTGCTGATCGCCGGCGTGGTGGACGGCCGCAACGTGTGGCGCACCGACCTGGACCAGGCCGCGGCGACGCTGGCCACCGTGCTCGGTTCCGCCCGCTCGGTCGCCGTGTCGACGTCGTGCTCGACCCTGCATGTCCCCTACACCGTGGACGCGGAGGACGAGCTCGACACCAACCTTCGCGGTTGGCTCGCGTTCGCTGCCGAGAAGTTCCGCGAGGTGGCGGTGTTGTCGTCGGCGTTGAGCGAGGGGCGCGCTGCTCAGGCCGCCGCCTTCGCCGAGAGCTCGACGGCACTGGCCAGCCGTGCCACTGATACTCGCCTGCACAACGCCGACGTCCGCGCACGCCTGGACGCCGTCACCGATGCCGACGCGACGCGCGGCCCGGCCGAGCAACGGCTCGCCGCACAGAAGGAACATCTGGGACTGCCCCCGCTCCCGACCACCACGATCGGTTCCTACCCACAGACCTCGGCCATCCGACTGGCGCGGGCCGCGCTCCGCTCGGGCGAGATCGATCGCGCCGAGTATGAGAACCGGATGAAGACGGAGATCGCGGATGTCGTGGCCCTGCAGGAGTCGATCGGCCTCGACGTTCTCGTCCACGGGGAACCCGAGCGCAACGACATGGTGCAGTACTTCGCCGAACAATTCGAGGGCTACTTCGCGACGGCGAACGGTTGGGTGCAGTCCTACGGCTCGCGGTGCGTGCGGCCACCGATCCTGTTCGGCGATGTGAGCCGACCGAAGCAGATGACAGTCGACTGGATCACCTACGCACAGACGCTGACCAGCAAGCCGGTCAAGGGCATGCTGACCGGCCCGGTGACGATTCTTGCCTGGTCTTTCGTTCGCAACGACCAGCCACTGTCGGCGTCTGCCGAGCAGATCGCGCTCGCCATCCGTGACGAGACCGTCGACCTCGAGAGGGCAGGGGTCGGGATCATCCAGGTCGACGAACCCGCTCTGCGCGAGTTGCTGCCGTTGCGTGACGCGGACAAGCCCGCGTACCTGGCGTGGGCCGTTCGGGCGTTCCGCATCGCGACCTCCGGGGTCCGCGACGATACGCAGATCCACACGCACCTCTGCTATTCGGAATTCGGCGAGGTCATCGGAGCGATCGCCGACCTCGACGCCGACGTCACCTCGATCGAGGCGGCGCGGTCGCACATGGAGGTGCTCGACGACCTCGACGAGGCCGGCTTCCGTAACGCGGTGGGCCCGGGTGTGTACGACATCCACTCACCGCGCGTGCCCGACCAGGACGAGATCTTCTCGGCCCTGTCCTCGGCATTGTCGAGCGTCGGCGCCGGGCGCCTGTGGGTCAACCCGGACTGCGGTCTCAAGACCCGCGGGACCCCGGAGGTGGTGGACTCGCTCACCAACATGGTGGCCGCGGCAACACGACTGCGCGAGACGATCCCGCTGTCCGGCTAGGCAGTCAACCGGCGCCACAAATGACCCCGGCCGTCGCACTCTCCCGTGAGTGCGACGGCCGCGGTCTGCAATGCCGACTGCGTTGTTGTGCGTCAACCGATCTCGACGAGCAGATCGCCAGGCGCGACCTGCGTGATCGCGTCGATCGCCAGCCTCGCGACCCTGCCGCCGACGGGTGCGGTGATGGTGGCCTCCATCTTCATGGCCTCGATGGTGCCGATGGCCGCGCCGGCGGCGACCTCGTCGCCGACACCGACACTCAGCGAGACGACCCCGGCGAACGGTGCGCCGACGTGACGGGGATTGGACCGGTCCACCTTCTCGGCGACGGCCACCTCGGCGTCGACCGATCGATCGCGCACCTGCACCGGCCGCAGCTGTCCGTTGAGGATGCACATGACGGTGCGCATGCCCTTGTCGTCGGGTTCACTGATCGCCTCGAGTCCGATGAGCAACTCCACACCCGGTTCGAGCTCGACGCGGTGCTCCTCGCCGTACCGCAGGCCGTAGAAGAACTGGTTCGCCGACAGTCGTGAGGTGTCGCCGTAGGTTTCTTGATGGTCGTCGAACTCCTTTGTGGGGCCGGGGAACAGGAGCCGGCTGAGGGTGTGCTGCCGTTTCGGTCCTGGCGTGTCGAGTGCCACCGAGTCCTTGGCCGACAGGCCCTCGGTCGACGCCGCGTCGGCGCGTCCTTCGAGCGCGACCGTTCGCAACGGTTCCGGCCACCCGCCGGCCGGGTCGCCGAGCTCGCCGCGCAGGAAGCCGATCACCGAGTCCGGGATGTCGTGGGACCGCGGATCGGCGGCGAACTCTTCGGCGGTGATCCCCTTGCCCACCAGTGCCAGCGCGAGATCGCCCACGACCTTCGACGACGGGGTGACCTTGATCAGCCTGCCCAACATGCGGTCGGCGTCGGCATATGCTTCCTCGACCGCCTCGAACCGGTTCCCGAGCCCGAGCGCGATGGCTTGTTGCCGCAGGTTCGACAGTTGCCCGCCCGGGATCTCATGGGTGTACACACGTCCGGTCGGCGACGGAAGCCCGGATTCGAAGGGCGCGTACACTTTTCGCAGCGCTTCCCAGTATGGTTCGAGATCGCAGACCGCCTGGAGGTCGAGGCCGGTGTCGCGGTCGGAATGCGCGGCCGCGGCGACGATAGCGGACAGCGCGGGCTGGCTGGTGGTGCCGGCCAGCGCGGCGCTGGCGCCGTCGACCGCTGACGCTCCGGCCTGCCACGCTGCGAGATAGGTCGCCAACTGCCCACCGGGGGTGTCGTGGGTGTGCACGTGCACCGGTAGGTCGAATTCGCGACGCAACGCCGACACCAGCGTTGTCGCAGCAGGGGCACGCAGCAGCCCGGCCATGTCCTTGATGGCCAGCACGTGCGCACCGGCGCCGACGATCTGTTCGGCCAGGCGGAGATAGTAGTCGAGGGTGTAGAGGTCCTCGTCCGGATTCGCCAGGTCACCGGTGTACGACATGGCCACTTCCGCCACCGCCGTGCCGGTCTCGCGGACCGCGTCGATCGCCGGTCGCATCGCCTCGATGTTGTTGAGCGCGTCAAAGATCCGGAAGATGTCGATGCCGGTTTCGGTCGCCTCGGCGACGAACGCGGTCGTCACCTTCGTCGGATACGGGGTGTAGCCGACTGTGTTCGCGCCACGCAGCAGCATCTGCAGGCAGATGTTGGGCACCGCCTCGCGCAGCTGTGCCAGCCGGTCCCACGGGTCTTCCTTGAGGAAGCGCAACGCGACGTCGTAGGTGGCACCACCCCAGCATTCCAGCGACAGCAACTGCGGGGTCATGGCTGCCACGTACGGGGCGACCATCATCAGGCCGTTGGTGCGCACCCGGGTTGCCAACAGTGACTGATGGGCGTCGCGGAAGGTTGTGTCGGTGACACCCAGTGCTTTCGAATCGCGCAGGTCGTCGGCGAAACCCTGTGGTCCCAACGCGAGCAGTCGCTGCCGGGACCCGTCCGGCGGCGATGCCAGTGTCGCCCGGTCCAGGATGGGTAGCTTGTCGCGCGGGTAGACCGTGGTCGGGCGCTCGCCGTGGGGCTTGTTGACGGTGACATCGGCCAGGTACGTCAGGATCTTGGTGCCGCGATCCGCCGACGACCTCGACGTCAGGAGCCAGGGCCTGTCCTCGATGAACGAGGTCGTGACCCGGCCCTCCCGGAAGTCGACATCGTCGAGCACCGCCTGCAGGAACGGGATGTTCGTGGCCACACCGCGGATGCGGAACTCGGCCACCGCGCGCCGGGCACGGCGCACCGCGGTCGCGAAATCACTCCCACGACAGGTCAGTTTGACGAGCATGGAGTCGAAGTGACCGCTGACCTCCCCACCGAGTACCGCGCCACCATCCAGGCGCACCCCGGCACCCCCGGGACTGCGGTAGGCGGTGATACGCCCGACGGCAGGCCGGAAGTCGTCGGCCGGATCCTCGGTGGTGATGCGGCACTGCATCGCCGCACCGCGGATCTGTAGCCCGTCCTGACTCAGACCCAGGTCGTCCAACGTTTCGC
Source organism: Gordonia sp. ABKF26 (assembly GCF_041103195.1). Taxonomy (NCBI): domain Bacteria; kingdom Bacillati; phylum Actinomycetota; class Actinomycetes; order Mycobacteriales; family Gordoniaceae; genus Gordonia; species Gordonia sp. ABKF26. The sequence continues at coordinate 2,014,924 of NZ_JBGCVZ010000003.1, read as the reverse complement.
CCGAGGCGATACGCAATTGCGCGGCCACCAGATCCACGTCGGTGATCTCCTCGGTCACCGTGTGTTCGACCTGGATGCGCGGATTCATCTCGATGAACACGTGCCTGCCCTGTTCATCGAGCAGGAACTCCACGGTCCCGGCGCAGGTGTATCCGATGTGACGAGCGAATGCGACGGCGTCGGAACAGATCTGTTCGCGCAACTCCGGCGACAGGTTCGGCGCCGGGGCAAGTTCGATCACCTTCTGATGGCGCCGCTGCACCGAGCAGTCCCGCTCGAACAGATGGACCACGTTGCCCTGGGTGTCGGCAAGGATCTGCACCTCGATGTGGCGCGGGTTGACAACAGCCTGCTCCAGGAACACCGTCGCATCACCGAAAGCGGCCTCGGCCTCGCGGGAGGCTGCTTTGATCGCCTCGGCCAGGTCGGCGATCTCCCCCACCCGACGCATACCGCGACCCCCGCCACCGGCCACGGCTTTGACGAACACCGGGAAAGTCATGTCGCCGGCAGCCCGCACCAACTCGTCCACGTCGGCCGAGGGCTCCGACGACGCCAGTACCGGCAGCCCGGCCGCTTTCGCCGCCGCGACGGCGGTCGCCTTGTTCCCTGTCAGCTCCAGCACCTCGGCCGACGGACCGACGAAGGTGATCCCCGCATCGGCGCACGCCCGGGCCAGGCCCTCGTTCTCCGACAAGAATCCGTATCCGGGGTAGATCGCGTCGGCGCCACAGCGTTCCGCGGCCGCGATCACCTCGTCGACGGACAGATACGCGCGGACCGGATGTCCCGGGTTCCCGATTTGGTAGGACTCGTCGGCTTTGGCGCGATGCACGGAGTTCCGGTCTTCATAGGGGAAGACCGCAACTGTGCGGGCGCCGAGTTCGAAGGCCGCGCGGAAGGCGCGCACAGCGATCTCGCCACGGTTGGCGACCAGGACTTTCTCGAACACGTGGCTCTCTCTCGTCGGGCTGGGTGTGGTGGCTGGGCCGCGGTGGTTGTCAGGCCGCGGTGGTGTCAGGCCGCGGTGGTTGTCAGGCCGCGGTGGTTGTCAGGCCGCGGTGGTTGTCAGGCCGCGGTGGTTGTCAGGCCGAGGTCAGCGACCGTTGGGGCAAGCCCGAGTACTGACTGAGCGGACGTATCAAGGCGTTGGAGGCGACTTGTTCCATGATGTGGGCGGTCCAACCGGTGATCCGGCTCATCACGAAGATCGGCGTGAACGAGGCGATGTCGAAGCCCATGAGGTAATACGCAGGGCCGGTGGGGAAATCGAGGTTGGGTTTGATCCCGGTCCGCGCGTCCATGACTGCTTCGAGTTCGGTGTAGATCTCACACCATTTGGTCTCGCCGAGATGATCAGCGACGTCGAGGAAGGCCTTCTTCATGGTCGGCACGCGCGAGTCACCGTTCTTGTAGACGCGGTGGCCGAATCCCATGACCTTCTCTCTGGCGTCGAGTTTGGCGGTGAGCCATTGCGCGGCACGGTCGGGGCGGTCGATGTCGATCATGTCGTACATGACCGCTTCGTTCGCCCCGCCGTGCAGTGACCCCTTCAATGCCCCGATCGCGGCGGTGACCGCGCTGTAGATGTCGGACTGTGTCGAAGTGACCACGCGGGCGGCGAAGGTCGACGCGTTGAAACTGTGCTCGGCGTAAAGCACCATCGACTTCTCGAAAGCCCGGACGATCACGGGATCGGGAACTTCACCGAAGCACATACTCAGAAAGTTCTCGGCGTAGCCCAGTCCGTGGTGCGGGGCGATGGGATCCTGACCGCGCCGGCGGCGCATGTCCGCTGCGACGATGGTCGGCAGGACCGCGAACATCCGTAGCGACTTGTCGTAGTTGGCCTCCGGGGTGCTGAGTTCCTCGTCGGGATCCTCGGTGCCCAGGAAGCTGATGGCCGTCCGCACGACATCCATCGGGTGGCAGTTCTCCGGGATCCGCTGCAGGACAGACTGAGTCGTTCGATCCAGGCGCCGACTGGCGCGCTCACGCTGCATGAACAGCGCGAGCTGCCCGTCGGTGGGCAGTTCGCCATGCCAGAGCAGGTAGGCGACCTGCTCGAACGAGCGGTGTTCGGCGAGATCCTGCACGGCGTAACCGCGATAGGTCAGCGAGTTGGTCTCGGGCACGACCTTGGAGATGGCGGTGGTGTCGACGACGACGCCGGCGAGCCCTTTGTAGATGGTGGGGGTCTCGACCGCGTTCGCGGCGCCCGCTTCGGCTGTGGTCATTGCGGTGCTCCCTCGATGGTGAAGTTGAACAGGTCGGAGTCGAAGTCGTTGTAGTCCTCATACCGGAGCAGTTCGTACAGCCTGCTGCGGTGCTGCATCTCGTCGAGCAACCCGGATTGCGTTCCCTGCGTGAGGATGTCACGCAGTCCGCGTTCCACCGCACCCATGGCGATACGCAACGTGGTCACCGGATAGATGACGGCGTTGTAGCCGACACCCGCCAACTGTTCAGCGGTCAGCAGATCGGACTTTCCGAACTCGGTCATGTTGGCCAGCAGCGGCACGTCGACGGCCTTGCGGAACTGCTCGAACTCGCCGAGGTCGCGCAGGGCCTCGGTGAAGATGAGGTCGGCGCCGGCGTCGGCGTAGGCCTTGGCCCGGTCGATGGCGGCGTCGAGCCCTTCGATCGCGCGGGCATCGGTGCGCGCGCAGACGACGAAGTCGCTGTCGCGGCGGGCGGCGACCGCCGCGCCGAGTCGCTTGACCATGTCACCGACGGGTACGACGTCCTTGCCGTCGAGGTGGCCGCAGCGCTTGGGATTCACTTGATCTTCGAGGTGACACCCCGCGAGCCCGGCGTCTTCGAGTGTCGCGACGGTCCGGGCGGCGCTCATCGGTTCACCGAAACCGGTGTCGGCGTCGATGAGGGTGGGTATCTCGGTCGCGCGGGCGATGGATCCGCCCCGGGTGGCGACCTCGGTGAGTGTGGTGAGCCCGATGTCGGGCAGTCCCAGGTCGGCCGAGAGCACCGCACCGGACACGTAGACACCCTCGAAACCGACCTCTGCAATCAGTTTCGCCACGAGTGGTGAGAATGCTCCCGGCCAACGCTGGAGGGTCCCGGAACCGAGACCCGCCCGCAGGGCCTGCCGCTTCGCCGATGCGGAGGTGCTCGACGAGAACAGACCCGAGACCGAGGAGGTGGAGGCCGACGAGGTGGACGAGGTGGACGGTGAGGCGGTCGAGGTCATGAGAAGATGCCTTTCCCGGTCTGGGGGGCCTTGTCCAGGATGGCCGGCAGGACAGGCGTGTTCAGCACCGAGAGGCCACCGGCGGCGAGTGTCTCGAGCTTCTCGACGTCGCCTAGGAACCGGTCCTGTTCGGCGATGTCGATGACGCCCTCTGCCATCGAGCGGAACTTGGCAATGTACTGATCGCGACCGAACGGACGTGCGCCGAGCGGATGGGCATCGGCGACGGCGAGTTCGTCGGTGATGACCTCGCCGTTGCGCAGCGTGATGACCGCCTTGGCACCGAATGCCTTCTCGTTCGGGTCGGCCGAGTGGTACCGGCGGGTCCATTCGGAGTCCTCGACAGTGGAGATCTTCTTCCACAGCGCGATGGTGTCGGGCCGGTTGGCCCGCTCCGGTGCGTAGGACTTCTCGTGATCCCAGGTGCCGTCCTGCAGCGCGACCGCGAAGATGTACATCACCGAGTGGTCGAGGGTCTCGCGACTCGCGGTCGGGTCGAACTTCTGCGGGTCGCCGGACCCGGTCCCGATGACGACGTGGGTGTGATGGCTCGTGTGCAAAACGATCGACTCGATGTCGTCGAAGTCGGTGACCTTCTCGCGCATCCGACGGGCGAGGTCGATCGGCGCCTGGCTCTGGTACTCCGCGGAATGCTCCTTGGTGTAGGTGTCCAGGATCGCCCGCTTCGGCTCACCCGGCCCGGGCAGCGGGATCGTGTACTCGGCTTCGGGGCCGCTCAGCAGCCAGGCGATGACCCCGTCCTCGCCTTCCCAGATCGGGGCCGGGGCGCCCTCACCGCGCATCGCGCGGTCGACCGCCTCGACCGCGATCTTGCCGGCGTGCGCCGGCGCGTAGGCCTTCCAGCTGGAGATCAGACCCTTGCGCGACTGGCGGGTGGCCGTGGTCAGATGCAGCGCCTGCCCGATCGACTGGTAGATGGTCTCCGCGTCCAGGTTCAGCATCGTGCCCAAACCGGCGGCCACCGACGGCCCCAAGTGGGCAACGTGGTCGATCTTGTGCTCGTGCAGACACATTCCACGAACGAGGTCGACCTGGACCTCATAGGCGGTGGCGAGACCACGGATCAGGTCGTGACCGCCGGCCCCGACATGCTGACCGACCGCGACCAGCGCCGGGATGTTGTCGCCGGGATGGGAGTACTCCGCGGCGAGGAAGGTGTCGTGAAAGTCGAGCTCACGCACGGCGACTCCGTTGGCCCACGCGGCCCACTCCGGCGAGAAGCTGCCCTCGATTCCGAACACCGTCGCACCCGGCGCGCAGGGATGAGCCTGTGCCTGCCGACGGGCGGAGGTGACCGGACGACGGATGACCGAGGCGGCGCTCACGGCAGCGTTGTCGATGATGCGGTTGATGATCATCTCGCGGGTGTCAGCGGGCACCTCGACCGGATCGACCGCGATGTCGGCGATCTTTTGAGCAAGGTGCTCAGACTGCGGAAAATCCTCGGAGCTGCGGCGGGTGCGAACGTGGTGAGTGATCATGTTCGCACCGTACGCATTGCCGCGTATCCGTGAAAAGACCTGGCAGATGCGTATTCTTGCGGATGCGATCAGCCGGTCTTGCGAACGTTGTGGATGTCCTACGCGCTATGCTGACGTCGTGGTGAGAGCAACGGGCGGAACCTCCGGTCGACGAATGTTCGTGGGTGCGCGCCTCCGTCGGCTCCGCGACGAACGAGGGCTGTCGCAGGCTGCGCTGGCCCGGCGAATCGACCTGTCGACCAGCTACGTCAACCAACTCGAGAACGATCAGCGACCGCTCACGGTGCCTGTGCTACTGACGTTGTCGCGCGAATTCGACCTCGACGCCGACTATTTCGCCCCGGACGGGGACGCCCGGCTGGTTGCCGACCTCGCCGATGTCCTGGCCGCCCAGCCCGACGTCCCCGACATCAGCCGCGCGGAGATCGCCGAACTCGTCGCGCGCATGCCGGCGGTCGGCACGACGCTTGTGAACCTGCATCGCCGCCTGACCGCGGCCGCCGGCGAAGTGGAGAACTACCGGGCGCAGGTGTCCGGCGACGCGGCCCGTCCGGCGTCGACCCCGATGCCCTTCGAGGAGGTCCGCGATTTCTTTTACGACCGACGCAACCACATCGACGTTCTCGACCTGGCCGCCGAGCGGATCTTCACCGAAAACGGCCTCTCGATAGGCGGTCTCGATCTCCAGCTTGCCGAGGTCCTCGCCGACGACCACGGTATCCGCGTGGCCATCGCGCATGATCCCGATCCGACAGCGCGCGCCCATACGCCCAAGCGACGGTTCGATCCCGCCGACCGCACCGTGCACCTCGCCGGACGATTGACCGCGGGACAACGCGCGTTCCAGTTGGCGACCCAGTTGGCCATGGTCACCCAATCGGAGGTGATCGACGAGATCCTCGCCGACGCCGATGATCTCAGCGACGAAGCCGTCCCGGTTGCCCGTATCGGGCTGGCCAACTATTTCGCCGGAGCACTACTACTCCCCTACGAGGTCTTCCGGCGGGCCGCCGCCACCGCCCACTACGACATCGAAGTGCTCAGCCTCGGTTTCGAAGTCGGTTTCGAGACCATCTGCCATCGCCTGTCGACCCTGCAGCGCCCGGGCAGTCGCGGAATCCCGTTCATCTTCGTGCGCGTCGACCGAGCGGGGAACATCTCGAAACGTCAGTCCGCCACCGCGTTCCACTTCTCTCGGGTCGGCGGGAGCTGCCCGCTCTGGGTCGTACACGACGCGTTCGCCACACCGGGACGGGTCGTCACCCAGGTCTCGTCCATGCCCGATGGGCGCTCGTACTTCTGGCTCGCCCGCACCACCGTAGAACCCGGCGGATACCTCAGCCCCCACAAGAGCTTTTCGATCGGACTCGGTTGCGACGTCGCGCACGCCGAGCGCCTCGTCTACTCCACCGGAGTGGATCTCACCGATACCCGTACCGTCGTACCGATAGGCGCCGGGTGCAAGGTCTGTGACCGTCCGGCGTGTTCCCAGCGCGCATTCCCCCAACTCGGTCGGCCCATCCATGTCGATCCCGAGGTCAGCGACTCGGTCCCCTACCGTCCCCGCCCGACTCCGGACTAGCATTTCCACCACGCGAGTACGGAAATCAGGCTCGTGAGGTCACCCGATCGCGCGCAGCAGCGACGAATGCCCGGACGATCTCTCCGAGGACGGCTCCTAGCTGTGGCACCAACTGTTGGAACGAGGTCGAGCCGCGAGCAGTCCCTGACCCCGAGAGTGGGCCCGAACTGGCAGACTGTCGCCCATGCTTGCCTTCCTCGTCCGGACCGTGCTCACCGCGGTGGCGCTGTGGGTCGCGACGCTGATCGTTCCCGGCATCGACTTCGTGGGCGGTTCGACGACCGCCGAGAAGATCGGCATCGCGCTGGTCGTCGCCGTGATCTTCGGTGTCCTCAACGCGATCATCAAGCCCATCGTGCAGATCATCGCCATCCCCTTCTACATCCTCACGCTCGGGTTGATCCACATCGTCATCAACGCGGCGATGCTCGAACTCACCGCGTGGATCACGCGCAACACGACGCACTGGGGTCTGGAGGTCGATGACTTCTTCTGGTCGGCGATCTTCGGCGCGATCGTCGTGTCGGTCGTCGGCTGGCTGCTCGCCCTGCTGATGCGCGATCCGGCCGACCGATGAACAGCTCGTCTCGCGTCACGACGCGACGCCCCGCCTTCCGGGCGATCTCGGTACTCGCGGCGCTCGCAACCGTGCTCCTGGTGGTGTCGGGGTGCGGCAGCGACACCGGCGATCAGCCCAGGTCGGTGACCGTGGTCGGGACGGGACAAGTGACCGGTACCCCGGACACCCTGCGCGCCGACATCGGCGTGGAGGCCACCGCTCCCGACGTCACGACCGCGCTCGACGAGACGAGCGCCAAGGTCACCGCCGTCACCGACGCCGTCGTCGCCGCCGGGGTGGAACGCAAGGACGTCGCGACACAGCAGGTGTCGGTGAACCCGCAGTACACCAACCCCTCCCCCGGCACTACGAGCGAGGTCGGGGGCTACCTCGCGACCAACACGATCCGGGTCACCATCCGGGACATCGCGAAGGCCTCCGCGGTCCTGAGCGCGGCCGCCACCGCGGGCGGCGACAACACCCGCATCAGCAACGTCTCCTTCGCCATCGACGACGACTCGGACCTCCTCGACCAGGCCCGCGAGGCGGCGTTCACCGACGCCCGCGGCCGCGCCGAGCAATACGCGAACCTCGCCGGCGACTCCCTCGGCAAGGTCCTGACCATCACCGAGAGCACGAGTGGCCAGGAGAAGTCCGCGGCACCGGGCACCTTCGAACGCGACGTGGCCGCGGCGCCGGTCCCGGTCGAACCCGGGCAGCAGGAACTCACGTTCACCGTGAACGTCACCTTCGCCCTCGACTGAGAGCAGAGACCGACATGCGCGCCGTACTACAACGGGTCAGCAGAGCCAGTGTGAGCGTCGACGGCGAGGTCGTCGGCGCACTCGACATTGCGCCCGGCGCCGCGGGACTCGTCGCACTCGTCGGGGTCACGCACGACGACACCACCGACCACGCCACGAAGCTCGCCGACAAGATCTGGCGGCTGCGGATCTTCGACGTCGGCGACGGTCCCGAACGGGCCGCCGCCGACCTGGACGCCCCGATCCTCGTCATCAGCCAGTTCACGCTCTATGCCAACACGGCCAAGGGCCGGCGCCCGTCGTGGAATGCCGCCGCTCCCGGACCCGTCGCCGAACCGCTGGTCGAGGCGGTCGTCGACGCGCTACGGACTCTCGGTGCCACCGTGGCCACCGGCCGCTTCGGCGCCCACATGGAGGTCGGTCTCGTCAACGACGGACCCGTCACGCTGATCCTCGACGTCTGAGACGACCGGGTCGTGCGGTCTCACGACTATCGTCGGGGTCGTGGGACGAATAACCGCACGCCGCCGCGTCACCCGCATCCGACGGGATGCCGCCCCGACGCAGCGTGCCGACACCCTCGCAGTGGAGGAGCCGCTCGAGATCCGGGTCCGCGGGACGTCCATCTCGGTGACCATGCGTACGCCCGGCAACGACTTCGAACTCGTGGCCGGCTACCTCGTCTCCGAAGGTGTGATCACGACCGGAGCGGACTATTCGACGGCCCGCTACTGCACGGGCACCGACGCCGACGGGATCAACACCTACAACGTCGTCGACGTCTCACTCGCCGCGCACGTTCCCGCGACAGCGCCCGGACTCGCGCGTGCCATCACCACGACGAGCGCCTGTGGCATCTGCGGCAAGGACAGCATCGAGTCCGTGCACACCGCGTCGGTCCGCGACCCCGGCGCCGACCCGATGACGATCGCCGCGAACGCCGTGCTGGATCTGCCCGATCGGTTGCGCGCCGAACAGACCGTCTTCGACAAGACCGGCGGTCTGCACGCCGCAGCATTGTTCGCCGCGGACGGAACATTGCTGACGGTCCGTGAGGACGTCGGCAGGCACAACGCCGTCGACAAGGTCGTCGGGTGGGCTGTACTCGCCGACCGACTGCCGCTCACCGGCACCGTCCTGCAGGTCTCCGGCCGAGCGAGTTTCGAACTCGTCCAGAAGGCCGCGATGGCCGGCATCCCGATGCTCTGTGCGGTGTCGGCACCGTCCTCGCTGGCCGTCGACGCCGCCGACGACCTCGGCATCACGCTCGTCGGATTCTCACGTGGCGAGTCGATGGTGGTCTACACGCGACCCGACCGGATCACGGCCCCAGTCACCGAACACGCCGTCACCGAACACGCGGCGGTCGCCCCGAATTGAGGTCGTGGCGGCTCGGATCGTCGAGCGCGACCCCGCTGACGGGATCGAACCAATAGGTCTCGTCGACCACCGGCGTCAATCCGAGAACGTCGCCGGCCTCGATGGTCCGCCGATGGTCGACGCGTACGACGACCCGGCTGTTCCGCAGCGACAGGTCCGCGCTGCAGTACACGAACTGCTCGGCACCGAGTTCCTCGACGAGGTCCACCGTCGCGGACAGGGTGCCGGACTGGGGAACCGCGGACACCTGCCAGGACTCGGCGCGTAACCCCACGACCACGTCGCGCGAGGCCAGCGACGCCAGCACCGAGCCCGGGACCCGCACGGTCGCATCGCCGAGTCGGACTGGCAGGTCCCCGATAACCGGTCCAGTCGGTCCTAGAGCCAGTTCTTTCTTGCGGTCGGTCAGTCGATCTCGCAGCCCACGGGGTGGTGCTGGTGGGTGCATCGGGCAGCGTACTCGGCCGGGGTCTTGTAGCCCAGCGCTGAGTGGCGGTGTCGGTGGTTGTGGTCGTCTTTGAAGTCTTCGATGACCACGCGGGCCTCCAACAGGGTGGGCCAGCAGTTGCGGTTCAAACACTCGTCGCGCAACCGGTTGTTGAACGACTCGATGAACCCGTTGTTCCACGGCGTGCCAGGCGGAATGTAGGAGATCCCCACCGACCCTGCACAGAACGTCTGGAGGGCCTCAGAGATGAACTCAGGGCCGTTGTCCATGCGCAGCACCTTCGGTGGGCCACCCCAGATCGCGAAGGTCTTCTTCAACTCCTCGATCAACCGGTCGGCGGCGATCGAGCGATCCACAATGTTGAGCAGCGACATCCGGGTGTGTTCATCGACCATGGACGCGATCTTGATCTTGTGTCCGTCGACAGTGGAGTCGAACTGAAAGTCCAATGCCCACACCACTTTCGGTGCGTCCGCGGTGACAATCGGCACCGACGACTGGCCGGCCCGTTTACGCCGCGGCGCCCGGCGCACCTGCAATCCTTCTTCCTTCCACAGCCGGTGGACCTTCTTCTTGTTCACGGTGTCGCCTTCGTCGAAACGTAGCCAGGCCCACGCCCGACGGAACCCGTGGCGTGGGTTCTGACGGGCGTAGGTTCGTAGCTGCTGGCGCAGGCCAGCATCCGGGTCAGCCGGGGTGTGCGCTTGCGGCAGTTGACGATACGCTGAACGAGCAAGCCCAACAACCTTGCACGCCTTGCGTTCTGACATGTTCATCACGTCTTTGAGCATGTCGATGGCGGCGCGTTTGGCGGTTGGGCTCAGAATTTTCCCTTGGCGATCTCCCGTAGCGCGTCCTTCTCCAACTCGGCATCGGCGAGCAGCCGCTTGAGCCGGCCGTTCTGCTCACGCAGCTCCTTGAGCTCCTTGGCCGCGTCACCGTCCATGCCGCCGTACTGGCGGCGCCAGTTGTACAACGTCGCTGCCGACACCTCGAGGTCGGCGGCGATCTCCTCGCCGGTCTTGCCCTGCGCCGCCAACTCGTCAGCCCGGCGCAACTTGCGCACAATGTCCTCTGCCGAGTGGCGCTTGCGTCCTGCCATGATCCTCATCGTCCCTTCTCTGCCCTCAACAGGGCAATCAGGACTCTAAAACAGACCGGACCGGTTCACGGGGGACACGCCAGGACCAACTCGTTCTCGACCCGGGCGTCGATCAGGCACATCTGCGGCGAGCCCATGAAGGACGCCACGAACAGGTTGGCCGGACGGGAGTAGATCTCCCGCGGCGTCCCGACCTGTTGCAGCACACCGTGATCGAGGACCGCCACCCGGTGTCCCATCGTCATCGCCTCGACCTGGTCGTGCGTCACGTACAGGGTCGTGATGCCGAGTTCGCGCTGCATGGACGCGATCTGGGCGCGCGTACTGACCCGCAACTTCGCGTCGAGATTCGACAGCGGCTCGTCCATACAGAACACCTTGGGACGCCGGACGATCGCCCGTCCCATCGCCACCCGCTGCCGCTGCCCACCCGACAGTTTCGCCGGCTTGCGATCCAGGAGCGCCGTGAGCTCCAGCATCTCGGCCACCTCCGACACACGGCGCGCGGTGTCCTCCTTGCCCATCCCGGCATTACGCAGCGCAAACCCCATGTTCGCGGCCACCGTCATGTTCGGATAGAGCGCGTAGTTCTGGAAGACCATCGCCACGTCCCGAGCCTTCGGGGCCACGCCGACGACGTCGGCTCCATCGATGAGGATCGCTCCGGACTCGACCGGTTCCAGGCCCGCGACCATTCGCAGGCTGGTCGACTTACCGCACCCCGACGGGCCGACCAGCACCATGAACTCACCGTCGGCGACGGCCAGGTCCAGCGAGTCCACGGCCGGCTTCTGGCCGTCCGCGAAGCGTCTCGTCGCACCCTCGTAGGTCACCGACGCCACGCGTCATCCCTCCGCTCGTGTTGTGTGTCAATCGAGTCGACGCTGTGGATCATCACGGGAGTTTCGGCTTGATCTGGGTGTTGTAGATCTGGGCGATCTGCCGTTGCGTGTCGGCGAGGGTCGAGGCGACGTCGGCGTTCTGCAGACCGATCCGCTCGTACCCGGTACCGATGATCTTGTCGCCGCCGGGCACGAAGACGCGCGCGTAGTTCTGCGGCTGGGTTCGCGGCAACTGCTCGATGGCGGTCGCGAAGTTCGGGTTCTTCGCCAGGAACGCGACCATCGACGGGTCGTCCTGCGCCGCCTTGCGCACCGGCATGTAACCGACGTTCTGGGAGAAGTACGACGTGTTCTCGGTGTTGGTGATGAACTCGATGAACTTGAGGGCGTTGACCTTCCGGTCGTCGGACAACTTGGCCGGGATGGCCAGTCCGGCGCCGCCCGTCGGGCACCCCGAAACCCCCTGCGGCGCGGGCAGGAACGCCGTGCCGAACTCGAACGTGGCGTTCTCGGTGATCCCCGACAGGTCGCCGGTCGACGCGATCGTCGATGCGATGATGCCCGCACTGAAATCGCCGGCGATGTCGTTGGAGATCTTCGCGTAGCGCTTGGTGTTGATCGAATCGCTCAGGTACTGCGCGGCGGCGACCGTCTTGGGGTCGGTGAACTTCAGTTCCCAGTCGTTGGAGTAGGCACCGCCGAAGGTCCAGGTCGGGCCCTGGAAGGTCCAGCCGAGGTAGTCGACGGCGTTGCCCCACCCATGAGCGCGCTTGTCGCCACCGACCACGGTCTGGATCCGGGGGCCCCAGTCGTCGAACTCGTCCCAGGTCTGCGGTCCGCGGTCGGGCAGGCCGGCCCGTCGCCACACGTCCTTGTTGTAGTAGAAAAGCGGCGTCGACCGAGCGTACGGCAGCGCCCATGTCTGGTCGTTCCACTTGTAGTCGCCCACAAGCGAATCGACGTAACCGGCGGTGTCGACACCGGCGCGGCCGAAGAGGTCGTCGAGCGGGGCGATCGCACCGATGAGCGCGAAGTTGAACCACCACACGTCGGACAGGATCATGATGTCGGGGACCGCACCGCCCGAGAGGGCCGCGTTGAACTTCTGGGCTGCTTCTTCGTAGTTCTTGCCGGCGTCGACGAGCTGGACGGTGATGCCGGGGTTGGCCGCCTCGAACCGCGAGATCAGTTCGCGTTCCACCTCGACCGACTTGCCCGGGTGGTTCGACCAGAAGGTGAGCTTCGAGGCATCACCCGACGACGAGCCGCCGTCGCCCGAGCCGGCGCAGGCCGTGACCAGGGCTCCGGCCGCCGCGGTCGCCGATGCGGCCAGGAAGCCGCGGCGGGACATGTTGATCATTGTCGTCTCCTGTCAATCGTTCTCGTGCGAAGGCGTTCTCGTGCGAAGGCGTCTCGTGCGAAGGCATGGTGTGTGAGGCATCGGCGGGTGCGGGCAGTGCGCGGTCAACCCTTGACCGCCCCGGACGTCAGGCCCTTGATCATGTGTCGCTGCAACGCCAGGAAGATGGCGAGCATGGGCAGCATCGTGAGCACGGTGGCCGCCATGACCGGACCCCAGTTGGTCAGCCCGTCGCTGTTCTGCAGTTGGGTGAGTCCGACGGGCAGGGTGGCGACGGTGTAATCGTCGGCCATGAGGAACGGCCAGAGATACTCGTTCCACTCGTTGACCAGTGTGATCGTCGCGAACGCGACCATCGTCGGGATCGACGGCGGCAGGACGACGCGGGTGAGGAGTCGGAAGTGCCCGGCCCCATCCATCCGTGCGGCCTCGATGATCTCGGGTGGCAGCGAGAGAAAGTGGTTGCGCATCAAAAAGGTTCCGAAGGCGACGCCCGCGAGCGGGAGGATGATGCCGATGAAGGTGTTGCGGAAGCCGAGTTGGGCGACGAGTGCGTAGTTCGTGATGACCGTGATCTGGTTCGGGACCATCAGCGCCGCGATGATGACGACGAACACCACGTTCTTTCCCGGAAACCGCAGGAACACCAGGCCGTAGGCACTGAGCACGCCCAGCACGAACTTCGACGCGCCGAGGATTCCGGTCACGATGACCGAGTTGCGCAGAAAGGTCCAGAAGGGCACCGACGTCGTGGCCTCGGAGTGGTTCTCGGGACGCCACGTCGACGGCCACCAGACGGCCGGCTGCACGTAGATCTCGGAGCGATCTTTCAGCGAGGCCAACAGAATCCAGATCAGGGGCAGGGCGATGATCACCAACACCACCGCCATCGCGGCGTACCCGCACGCGTCGGCGAGCCGTCGACGGGTGGCCGGCGACATCCGCGGGACGTCGGGATGCACCGGCCTCGTGGCCGACGATGTCGGAGTCGATGGCTTCCCGGTGCGCTTCTGTGCGGCATCGGCTTTCACAACCGAACCGGCGGTGACAGGCCTCATCGGGCACCTCGATCCATCATGCGGACCTGGACGACGGTGATGACCAGGAGGACGACGAACATGACCGTTGCGACCGTGGCGCCGTAACCGGCCCGGAAGTTGACGAAGCTCTCCTCGTACACCTGGTAGACCATCGTCGTGGTGCCGTTGCCCAGCGGCCCGCCGCGGGTCATCACGTTGATGATGTCGAACACCTGTAACGAGTTGAGCAGCACGGTGATCGACAGGAAGAAGGTGGTCGGACGCAACTGCGGGAGCAACACCTTGCGGAAGTACGTCCACCATCCGGCACCGTCGATCGCCGCCGCCTCGTCGAGATCGGAACGCTTGCCCTGCAGGGCCGCCAGGTAGATCACGAACGTGTACCCGAGGTTCTTCCAGATGTAGGTCACCGTGATCATGAACAACGCCCAGTGCGGTTGCTGGTAGAAGTCCGGCGCGGTACCGAGTCCCAGACGCCCCATCACGTCGTTGATCAGACCGAAGCTGGGGTCGAAGACGAACTGGAAGGCGATCCCCACGGCCGCGCCGGACAGCACGAACGGCGCGAAGGCCGTCGACCGCACCAGGTTGCGGCCGCGCAACTTACGGTCGAGCAGCAGGGCCAGACCCAACCCCGCGATCATGCTGCCCGCGACGGCGGCCACGGTGAAGATGACCGTGTTCGACACGATCACCCGCGTATCGGCACGGGTGAATCACTCGATGTAGTTGTCCAGGCCGATGAACGTGGCCCCGGACTGGGCGATATTCCAGTCGTAGAACGACATCCGCACGTTCTCGACAAGCGGGCGATACGTGAAGACCGCGAGGAGGATCAGGTTGGGCGCAACGAGCAACAGGAACAACCCGTAGCTCCGCCAGGGGCGTCTGCCGGTGGCGGGCAGGACATGTTCGTCGACCGATGGCACTGGCGAAGTTTCGCCGCAGGAAACGACCGGATGGTGAACTCAGGCAGCGTCTCCGGTGAACGGTGCCTTCACAGCCGCGAACAGCATGTCGGACCGTTCAGCCTTCCCCTCGTGACGCCGCCAGCCGGACCAGCTGGCCCGTGGTGGCGTCGGGGAGGTATGCCCTCGACACGGCCACACCGATACGCGGAAGGTCGGATTCGTCCCGGAACGCGAGGTACACCGGCTCGTACCGGGGGTTGAACTTCTTCTTGAACGTGTGCAACGACCGGAATCCGTAATACGGCTCCAGGGCCGCCCCCAAGGTGTCGAGGAGTTTGTCCAGCGGTTCCGCGTCCGACTCATCCGTGCGTGCCAGCGGCGCTCCCGACAGTGAGATGAACTGCGCTCCCTCGTCTTTGAAAGCCACCGCCGACGATGCGATGAGATATTCGACGACCGGCCCGAACCCGTCGGTCCGTCGTCTCATGATGTCGAGCGTCCACCCCGCGACGTCGCCGCCAGGTGCGTACACGGGCAGCCATGACAACACCCCGTGCACATTGCCTGCGGGGTCGACCGCGAGCGCGACCCGCACGGCGGGGTCCATCGCCTCCTCGACACTGCCGAGGGTGAAGCCCATCTCGGGCAACCCCTTGTCCCCCACCCATTCCTCCGAGATCGCCCGCACCTGTGTCCGGACGGCGAACGACTCGTCGGCGAGGGTGACCATCCGCAACGAGATGTCCTGTTTCGCCGCCTTGTTCATCGCTGATCGCACGTGCTGCCACGGTTTGCCCTTGAATTCCAATCCAGGCAGGTCGACGATCGTGTCCTCGGCGATCTGCACACTGAGCCACCCGCGTTCGGTGACGATGTCAGAGGTGGCCGACCCGATCGAGAACCAACACGGCGTGCTACCCGAACTCTCGGCGAGGTCGACGAAGGCCCCGACCGCGTCTCGAAACCGCTCGGGCGCACAGACCGGATCCGCCAGCGCCAGCATCGTTCCGACGTGCTTGCGGTAGGTCACGACGGCCTGAGCGCCGAGGTCGCCCTCCGGACCCGTGAACTGATAGCTGTTGCCGGGCCACGTGGTCATCCACGACATCGTGCCGCCGCCGTGGGTGCGCAACAGTTCTCGGACCCGTTCCACCGGGTCGTCGTCGTCCCCGACAGTGCCCACCTGCCGCACCCGCCAGGGCACCGCGAATGCGAACCGCCCCGGGATGAGGATGGCCAGCACGAGCACCCAGATAAGCGTGGTACCCAGGGTGACGGCACCCTCGGTCGACACGTCGGTGAAGATGACGAGGAACACCGCGAGCACGGTCACGATGACGTTCAATGCGCCGATGACCACGGCGACCCACCATGCCCACCGTTTGCCACGGCGCAGCTGATCGGCGATCAGAACGTTGACGGCCAGGCCGATCAGCATCGTGAACACCGAGTCG
This sequence comes from Gordonia sp. ABKF26, assembly GCF_041103195.1. NCBI lineage: Bacteria > Bacillati > Actinomycetota > Actinomycetes > Mycobacteriales > Gordoniaceae > Gordonia > Gordonia sp. ABKF26. The sequence continues at coordinate 1,998,772 of NZ_JBGCVZ010000003.1, read as the reverse complement.
TCGCCGGAGTCGGTCGGACCGAGCGGCCCGCTGCCCGGGAACAGGAAGACCAAGAGGTTCGCGCCGGCGATGATCAGGAGCGCGGCGCACCCCAACATCCTGACCTCGCGACGCGTGCGCGGAACCCAGCCGCGCTCGTTGGTGGCGAAGAACTTCTCGCCGACGATCAGCATGATGACCGCCGCGAGGACGTACTGGACCGAGGCCAGGGTTCCCTGGAACAGGAACGCGACCGAGACGATCGCCCCCAGCAGCACGCGGACGCGCAGCCGCCATGGCGAACGGACGGTCGCCGAGGCCACCGCCACCGCCGACACCACCAGCGCTCCGACGCCGGTGCCCCGCGAGTCCGCCAGTTGTTCGGCCCATCGCCACGACGTGACCTCCGACGACAGCAGCCACAGCAGCACGACGGTCAGCAGGCACGAGATCAGGTGACCGCCGACGCCTACCAGAACAGCTCTCACGGTACCCAATTGCCATTCGGCCCAGCCCATTCCGACGACAACGGCCACAAGTGCCAGCAGGTAGAGCCAGGGTCCGGGTTCGATGAACGCGGACGTCACCGGCGTCCACCACCGCCCCTCCCGAAGGGAGGGCAATCCGAACGCGACGTCGCGGTACCACGACTTGTCCGAGGCCCGGCCCCACAGCGATCCGGTCGTCGCACCGACGACCAGCAGAGCGACCGCGAGGGCGAGGGTGAACGGAAGCCGGCGCACGGCGCTGAGCCAGGACACGTCGAATCGCATGGTCAACCGTACGACGACGCAACCTGCGGAGTGCGGTATTCGTACCGGTTTCCGGCACAGATCCCGCCCTTTGTGAGCCGGGAGTGAGCTCAGGCGGGACGAGGGGTGAGGATACGCGGCCCGTCGGCGGTGACCGCCACAGTGTGTTCCCAATGGGCCGAACGTGATCCGTCGTCGGTGACAACGGTCCAATCGTCGTCGAGAACCGAGGTGTCCTCGGTACCGAGCGTCAGCATCGGCTCGATGGCCAGAGTAGAGCCGATCACGAGGGTTGGTCCCTTGCCGGGCTCACCCTCGTTCGCGAGGAACGGCTCCATGTGCATCTCGCGGCCGATCCCGTGGCCACCGTAGCCGTCGACGATGCCGAACGGCCGACCGAACGTCTTCTCCGCGGCGCGGGTGCCGAGCTCGATCGCGTGCGAGATGTCGGTGAGGCGCGCACCGTCGACCATGGCGGCGATCCCCGCCTCCATCGACAACCGCGTCGCCTCGGACAATTCCGCGTCGGCGGTCGACAACTCACCGACCCCGAAGGTCCAGGCCGAGTCGCCGTGCCAACCGTCGAGAATCGCGCCGCAGTCGATGGACACGAGATCGCCCTCGGCGAGCACGACATCGGCCGATGGGATTCCGTGGACCACCACCTCGTTCACCGAGCTGCAGATGGACCCGGGAAAACCGTGGTAGCCCTTGAACGACGGCACCGCCCCGGCGCCACGGATCACGGATTCGGCGACTTCATCGAGATCGAGGGTGCTGACGCCCGCTTTCGCTGCCTCTCGCACCGCCACCAGCGCGGACCCGACGATCGCGCCGGCGGCGGCCATGGCGTCGAGTTCGCCCGCGCTGCGGAACGGCACGACGCGCTTGCGCTTACGAAAACCCATGCGTTACAGCGTTTCCCCGGTTGTCAGGTTGCGCCGTGTCAGGAGACGCCGGCGCCGAGGGCGCTCAGGACGCGCTGATGAACGCCCTGGATGTCACCGACCGCATCGATGGTCTTGACCTGGTCGCCGTAGTAGGCGAGCAGCGGCGCGGTCTCCCTGGTGTAGACGTCCATCCGGTTGCGGATGACCTCTTCGGTGTCGTCGGCGCGGCCACGAGCCAGCATGCGCTCCACGACCACATCGGTGTCGACGACGAACGAGAGCACCGCATCGAGCGAGGCGTCGAGGTTCGCCAGGATGTCGTTGAGTGCGTCGGCCTGCTCGGTCGAACGCGGGAAGCCGTCGAGGATGAAACCCTTCGACGCGTCCGGCTCACCGACGCGGGCGCGGACCATGTCCACGGTGATCTCGGACGGGACGAGATTGCCGGCGTCGAGGTACTTCTTGGCCTCGACACCCACGGCGGTGCCCTGAGAGATGTTGGCGCGGAAGAGGTCGCCGGTCGAGATGTGGGGGATCCCGAGTGCTTCGCTCAAGAGTTCCGCCTGGGTGCCTTTGCCTGCTCCGGGCGGGCCGAGAATGACAAGTCTCACTTCAGGAATCCTTCGTACTTGCGTTGCATCAACTGACTGTTGATCTGCTTCATCGTGTCCAGACCCACGCCGACCATGATCAGCACGGCCGTACCACCGAACGGCAGGTTCTGGACGTTGCCGCTGTTGCCGATCTCGAGGAACAGATTCGGGAGTACCGCGATGATACCGAGATAGATCGAGCCGGGCAGAGTGATGCGACTGAGCACATACCCGAGGTACTCGGCGGTCGGCGCGCCCGGACGGATGCCCGGGATGAACCCACCGTACTTCTTCATCTCGTCGGCCCGTTCCTCCGGATTGAACGTCACCGCCACGTAGAAGTACGTGAAGAAGATGATCATCAGGAAGTACACGGCGATGTAGACGCCGTTGCTGGGATCGGTCAGATACCTGGTGACGTACTCCTGCCACGTCGATTGCGTCCCATCGGGATTGCGCGTGAGCTCGACGATCAGCTGCGGCAGGTACAACAGCGACGAGGCGAAGATCACCGGGATGACGCCGGCCTGGTTGACCTTCAACGGGAGATAGGTCGACGATCCGCCGTACATCTTCCGGCCGACCATGCGCTTGGCGTACTGGACCGGGATGCGTCGCTGGCCCTGCTCGATGAACACGACGCCGGCGACGATGATCAGTGCGGCGACACACACCAGGGCGAAGACGAGTCCACCGCGGCTGTTCAGGATGGTGCGACCCTCGGCCGGGATGCGGGCGGCGATACCGGCGAAGATGAGCAGCGACATGCCGTTGCCGATGCCGCGTTCGGTGATGAGCTCGCCGAACCACATGACGACACAGGCGCCGGCCGTCATGACGAGCACGATGATCGAGAGACCGAAGATGCTCGAATCGTTGAGGACCTCGCCGCTGGTCGCACAGGACTGCGGGAGGAGCTGGCCGCGATCGGCCAGGGCCACGATGCCGGTCGACTGCAACAGTGCCAGTGCGACAGCCAGATAGCGCGTGTACTGCGTCATCTTGGCCTGCCCGGCCTGACCCTCCTTGCGAAGCTGCTCGAACCGCGGGATGACCACGGTGAGCAGCTGCACGATGATGGCCGCGGTGATGTACGGCATGATGCCGATCGCGAACACCGACAGCTGGAGCAGCGCTCCACCGGAGAACAGGTTGATCAGGGAGTAGACCGAACTCGACTCACCCGACGAGACCTCGTCGAGACACGCCCGCACGGCCTGGTAGTCGACGCCCGGCGACGGGACCGTCGCGCCCAGCCGATACAGGATGATGATGCCGAGAACGAAGAGGATCTTCTTCCTCAGGTCCGGCGTCCGAATGGCCGCGAAGAGGGGGGAAAGCACTAACTCCTCCTAGGAACGACCACGCGAGGCGTACGTCCCGGGTCGAGGTGACCCGGTCCCCGTGTGCTCGGCAATCGACGATGATCTTTCGGGATGCGGCGATCTTGGTGTGTCCGGCAGGACAACGTCTGAGACTCTAACAGTCACACCGAAACGCCCCGGTCGGGCGGCAGCGATGCTGCCGCCCGACCGCGGTGTGTGTCCGTCAGAGTTCGGTGACGCTGCCGCCGGCAGCGGCGATCTTTTCCTTGGCGGAAGCTGTGAACTTGTCGGCGGTGATGTCGACCTTGACCGACAGGTCGCCGTCGCCGAGAACCTTCACCAGCTTGTTCTTGCGAACGGCACCGGCCGCGACGAGTTCGTCGACGCCGATGGTGCCACCCTGCGGGAACAGGCGGGCGATGTCGCCGACGTTGACGACCTGGTACTCGATCCGGTTGCGGTTGGTGAAGCCCTTGAGCTTCGGCAGCCGCATGTGGATCGGCATCTGGCCACCCTCGAAGCCGGCGGGCACGTTCTTGCGTGCCTTGGTGCCCTTGGTGCCGCGACCGGCGGTCTTACCCTTGGACCCCTCACCGCGACCCACGCGGGTCTTGTCGGTCTTCGACCCCGGTGCGGGGCGAAGGTGATGGAGTTTGATGGTCATTGCTCTTAAACCTCTTCGACTGTCACGAGGTGGCGAACCGCGTTGATGAGGCCGCGGTTGATCGGCGTGTCCTCGCGGGTGACGGTCTGGCGGATGCCCCGGAGTCCGAGGGTCCGCAGGCTGTCACGCTGGTTCTTCTTGGCACCGATGGTGCCCTTGACCTGAGTGATCTTCAGTTCGGCCATGATCAGACCCCCTGTCCTGCACGGGCGCGCAGCATACCGGCCGGAGCGACGTCCTCGATCGGCAGACCACGACGGGCCGCGACCTCTTCGGGGCGCTGCAGCATCTTCAGAGCTGCGACGGTGGCGTGCACCACGTTGATGGCGTTGTCCGAGCCGAGGCTCTTGGCGAGGACGTCGTGGACGCCCGCGCACTCGAGCACGGCACGCACCGCGCCACCGGCGATGACACCGGTACCGGGGCTGGCCGGGCGCAGCATGACGACACCGGCGGCGGCCTCACCCTGAACCGGGTGGGTCACGGTGCCACCGATCAGCGGCACGCGGAAGAAGTTCTTGCGAGCTTCCTCGACGCCCTTCTGGATCGCAGCCGGGACTTCCTTGGCCTTGCCGTAGCCGACGCCGACCATGCCCTGGCCGTCGCCGACGACCACGAGAGCGGTGAACGAGAAACGACGTCCACCCTTGACCACCTTCGAGACGCGGTTGATGGTCACCACGCGCTCGAGCTGGTTGCGGTCCTGGTCGCGGCCGCCACGGTCGCGACGGTCGCCGCGGCCACCGCCGCCGCGACGGTCGTTGCCGCCGCCCTGGTTGTTCTGGTTGTTGTCGTTACCGGCGGGTCCGTTTCCGCCGTCACGCTGACGTCCGGGCATCAGAGGTTCCCTCCGGTCATGTGGGTGTAGCTGGTGAAGATGGTCATCAGAAGCTCAGGCCTCCCTCGCGGGCGGCATCGGCGAGCGCTGCGATCCGGCCGTGGTAGTCCTTGCCACCACGGTCGAACACGACGGCGTCGACGCCGGCGGCCTTGGCGCGGGCGGCGATGAGCTCGCCGACCTTGCGGGCCTGCGCCGACTTGTCGCCGCCGGCCGCGCGCACGTCGGCCTCGATCGACGAGGCCGCGGCCAGCGTCTTGCCGGCCAGGTCGTCGATGAGCTGGACGTGGATGTGGCGCGAGCTGCGCTTGACCGCGAGACGCGGACGAGCCGGGGTTCCGCTGACCTTCTTGCGGAGGCGGAAGTGTCGATTGGTGGTCGCCTTGCGACGACGCGTCGACACGTCCTTGCCGACGGGCTTGCGAACTGTCTTGGTAGCTGTCTCACTCATGGCTTACTTACCCGTCTTTCCGACCTTGCGACGGATCTGCTCACCCTCGTAGCGAATGCCCTTGCCCTTGTAGGGGTCCGGACGACGCAGGCGGCGGATGACCGCCGAGATCTCGCCGACTTGCTGCTTGTCGATACCCGAGACCGAGAACTTCGTCGGGGACTCCACGGCGAACGTGATGCCCGCCGGGGCCTCGATCGGCACGGGATGGCTGTAACCGAGCGCGAACTCGAGGTCGCTGCCCTTGGCCTGCACGCGGTAACCGACACCGAAGATCTCCATCTTCTTGGTGTAGCCCTGCGTGACGCCGACGACGAGGTTGTTCACGAGCGAACGGCTCAGGCCGTGCAGCGCGCGGCTGCGACGCTCGTCGTTGGGGCGGGTCACGACGATGGAGTTGTCCTCCTTGGCGACCGCGATGGGCTCGGAGATGGTGAGCGAGAGCTCACCCTTGGGGCCCTTCACGGTGACGTTCTGGCCGTCGATGGTGACGTCCACGCCCGCGGGGATCTCGATGGGGTTCTTTCCGATACGCGACATTGTTGTTACCTCCCCTACCAGACGTAGGCGAGGACTTCGCCGCCCACGCCCTGGTTGGCTGCCTGGCGATCGGTGAGCAGGCCGGACGACGTGGAGATGATGGCCACGCCGAGGCCGCCCAGAACCTTGGGCAGGTTGGTGGACTTTGCATAAACCCGGAGGCCGGGCTTGGAGACACGGCGCAGTCCGGCGATGGAACGCTCACGACTCGGGCCGTACTTCAGGGAGACGACGAGGTTCTTTCCGACCTCCGCGTCTTCGGTGCGGTAGTCGGTGATGTAGCCCTCGCGCTTGAGGATCTCGGCGATGTTCACCTTGATCTTCGACGAGGGCAGTGTCACCTCGTCGTGGTACGCCGAGTTGGCGTTACGCAGACGCGTCAAGAAGTCTGCGATCGGGTCAGTCATGGTCATGGGTGACCGTCAACCTTTCTCGTAGCGGTTCCCATACAGCGCCGGGCGCGGAGAAATCCCCGTGACCTGCGGTGGGCCTTCCACGAAGTGGATAGTTGTTTCTGAAGGTTCTCGCCGCCGATGCCCTTGGCTTTTCGCCGGCACCGGAGACTATTCAGTTGTGTCCCGGACACCTGAGGTGCACAGGCAACCGGTCTAGTGTAGGGAATCCGCAGCGTAGACCCAAATCGGTGCCGGTCGGCGGTCTCGGACCTCGGGCACCATCGAGGGTATGGACCGCCGTCAGCTTCTCAGATCAGGGCTCCTCGCGACCGGACTCCTCGGGGTCGCGGGCACCACATCACTGGCCGGCTGTTCCGGCGCCGAGGATGCACCCGGCGGATCGGACACATCCGCCCCGACGGGCGCGTCGGCGGACGCCACGACCGTGGAGACCATCGCGTCGGGATTGAACGTGCCGTGGGCGCTGGCCTTCCTGACCGGCGGTGACGCCCTGGTCACCCAGCGCGACGATGCGACCGTCGTGCGGGTGTCCCCCGATGGCGCGGTGCGGACGGTCGGCGAGTTCGGTGACGCCGCCCCGCGCGGCGAGGGCGGGTTGCAGGGCATCGCGATGGCGCCGGGCGATGAGACCACGGTGTTCGTCTACTACACGACCGCGGTCGACAACCGGCTCGTGCGGCTGGACTTCGACGGCAACCGGCTCACCCGTCCGCGCCCGCTGATCACCGGACTCGATGCGGCGTACAACCACCACGGCGGCGCGCTGGCCTTCGGTCCGGACGGCAGTCTGTTCGTTGCGGTCGGCGATGCCGCCGTGCCCGAGGTGGCCCAGGACGTCGACGCGTTGAACGGCAAGATCCTGCGTGTCGATCGTGACGGCCGCCCGTGGCCGGGCAACCCGTTCGGCAACGAGGTCCATTCCTATGGTCACCGCAACGTGGAGGGGCTGGCGTTCGACGGCGCGGGACGGCTGTGGGCGAGCGAGTTCGGACAGAACAGTCGCGACGAACTGAACCTGATCCGCCGTGGCGGCAACCATGGGTGGCCCGAGGTCGAGGGCGAGTCCGACGATCAGCGGTTCGTCGCGCCTGCCGCCACCTGGAGCACGCAGGAGGCGTCCCCGGCCGGGCTCGCCATCGTCGGCAACCGCGCCTACATGGCGGCACTTCGCGGGCGACGGCTGTGGGAGATACCGCTGAGCGGAGCGCCGGAGGACGCCGAGGACTCGGTCGGCGAACCCGTGGATCGGTTCGTCGATGAACTCGGTCGTCTGCGACTGGTGGCCGCGGCGCCGGACGGCTCCCTGTGGTTCGGCACGAGCAACACCGATGGACGCGGCCGCGCGGGCGACGACGACGATCGCCTGTTCCGCATGCGAATCGGTTGACGCGGCACCGCGACTGTGTGAACAACGGCGAAACGCATTCGAGAGAACGTCTCATTTCGCATTGCGGTGAATTGCTCCGGTGGGAATGTCGGACCATTTCCGCAATGAATGTGTGCGCTATTTAGTATGTGGCGCCCGCCCGGGCGATCGGGCGTGGACAACGAACCGGGCTCGATCCTCCGGAACGCCGTGCCGACGCCACGCAGCGATGCCATGGTGTACACGTGGATTCGACTCATCTGCCCGAACTCGTCGACCAGCTCCTCACCTCAGCACGCGAGGCGTCGAGCCGCCGATCATCACATACGTTGCACGGCAACTCTTCTCGCCATCTCCGCCAGACCGTCATCGCGCTCGTCGCCGGCGCGGCGCTGTCCGATCACGAGAGTCCCACCGAGGCCACGCTGCAGGTCTTGCGCGGCAGAGTCGTCCTGACCTCGGCGGATGGCGACCCCGACATCCGCTGGGAGGGCGCCGAAGGCGATCTGGTGACGATACCGTCGACACGACATGGCCTGATGGCACAAGAGGACTCGGCAATCCTGCTGACCGTGGCGACCCGCTGATCCACGGCGACCGCAGTCGTGTTCTCCACATGATCGGTGAATGTATTCTGCGGAAACAATCCAGCCGCTTTTGACCGAATCCGCAATTCGCGCGGAAAGATCGACGGACCCTTTGTAGGGTGACGCACATGACCCGGTCAGAAGATGTACAGGGTTCTGCAGCCACCGCACTGTTGGACATCGGCAGATTCTTCACCCGATGGGACGAGACCGACGATCGTCGCGTCGTCTTCCGGGACGGCGGTCGGGCGGGTGACGTCTTCTACCGCGACCGGTGGAGCCACGACAAGATCGTGCGGTCCACGCACGGGGTCAACTGCACCGGTTCCTGCTCGTGGAAGGTCTACGTCAAGGACGGGATCATCACCTGGGAGACCCAGGAGACCGACTACCCGTCGGTCGGCCCGGATCGGCCCGAATACGAACCCCGCGGATGTCCCCGTGGCGCGGCCTTCTCCTGGTACACCTACTCCCCCACCCGGGTACGGCATCCCTATGCGCGCGGGGTGCTGGTCGAGATGTACCGCGAGGCGAAGAAGCGTCTGCACGATCCGGTCCTGGCCTGGGCCGACGTCGTCGGGGATCCAATGCGCCGACGCTCCTACCAGCGGGCCCGAGGCAAGGGTGGGCTCGTCCGCGTCTCCTGGGACGAAGCCATCGAGATGGCCGCGGCCGCGCACGTGCACACGATCAAGACCTACGGCCCCGATCGTTGTGCAGGCTTCTCGCCCATCCCGGCGATGTCGATGGTCAGCCACTGTGTCGGGACCCGGTTCATCCAGCTCATCGGCGGCGTGATGACGTCGTTCTACGACTGGTACGCCGATCTCCCGGTGGCCAGTCCACAGGTCTTCGGCGACCAGACCGACGTCCCCGAGTCCGGGGACTGGTGGGATGCGACCTACCTGATGATGTGGGGTTCCAACGTCCCGGTGACCCGGACCCCGGATGCGCACTGGATGGCCGAGGTGCGCTACCGCGGCACCAAGGTGGTCTCGGTCAGCCCGGACTACGCCGACAACACCAAGTTCGCCGACGAATGGCTACCCGCGCAGGCCGGCACCGACGGGGCTCTCGCGATGGCGATGGGCCACGTCATCCTCACCGAGTTCTTCGTCCAGCGCTCGACCGGGTTCTTCGACGACTACGTGCGCCGGTACACCGACCTCCCGTTCCTCATCCATCTGGAGGAGCAGGGTGACGATCGACCGGGGCAGTTCGTCGCAGGCAAGTTCGTCACCGCCGACGAGCTGACCGGCCCGGAACAGGCCGCGTCCGAAGACGTCTGGAAGACGGTGTTCTGGGATGAGGGACGCGACGAGCCGGTGGTGCCGAACGGTTCGATGGGGTTCCGGTATGCCGAGTCCGGCAGGGGTCGGTGGAATCTCGATCTCGACGGCGCGCACCCCGCGCTGACGCTGATGGGCGATGCGGCCGAGTCCGTCGAAGTCGCCTTCCCCGTCTTCGACGCCCCGGACGGCAGCGGTGCGGTGGTCCGGCGAGGTGTGCCCGCGCGGCGTATCGGCGGACGGCTCGTCACGACGGTATTCGACCTCATGCTCGCGCAGTACGGCGTCGCGCGGGACGGGCTCCCCGGCGAGTGGCCCACCGGCTACGACGACGTATCGGCGCCGTACACACCGGCCTGGCAGGCCGAGATCACCGGCGTCCCGGCGGCTGCGGCGATCCGGGTCGCGCGGGAGTTCGCCGCGAATGCCGAGGAGTCGCAAGGCCGCTCGATGATCATCATGGGCGCCGGGATCTGCCAGTGGTTCCACGGCGACGCGACCTACCGGGCGATCCTGTCCCTGCTGATCCTCACCGGCTGCATGGGTCGCAACGGTGGCGGCTGGGCGCACTACGTGGGGCAGGAGAAGTGCCGTCCGATCACCGGCTGGATCTCGCTGGCCAACGCCCTCGACTGGACGCGGCCGCCGCGGACCATGACGGGGACGTCGTACTGGTACATGCACACCGGGCAGTGGCGCAACGACGGCTACTCGACGTCGTCACTCGCCTCTCCGCTCTCGCGCGGCACGATGGACCACGAGCACACGGCCGACGCGATCGCCCAATCCGCGCGGCTCGGCTGGATGCCCTTCTATCCCCAGTTCTCGACCAACCCTCTCGATGTCGCCGACGAGGCAACCGCGGCCGTGGACCGCGGCGAGGCGACCGACGCGGCCGCCTACGTCGCCGAACGACTGCAGAACGGCGATCTGACACCCGCCATCACCGATGTCGATGCCCCGGAGAACTGGCCGCGCACCCTGGTGCTGTGGCGGTCGAATCTGCTCGGCTCGTCGGCGAAGGGCAACGAGTACTTCCTCCGCACTCTGCTCGGTACCCACCACAACGTGCTGGGCACCGAGAACCCCGACACCCCACGGCCGAACGAGATCCGTTGGCACGATGACATCCCCGAAGGCAAGCTCGACCTGCTGCTGTCCGCGGACTTCCGGATGACGTCGACCACGCTGCTGTCCGACATCGTGCTGCCCGCCGCGACCTGGTACGAGAAGCACGACCTGTCCTCGACGGACATGCATCCGTTCGTCCATGCGTTCACCCCGGCGATCGACCCGCCGTGGGAGGCCAAGTCCGACTTCGACCTGTTCCACCGTCTCGCACGCAAGCTGTCCGACCTGGCCCGGACACACCTGGGGACGCGTCATGACCTCGTGAGCGTGCCGCTGCTGCACGACACCCCCGGCGAGGTGGCGCAACCACACGGCCGGGTTCTGGACTGGCAACGGGACGGCGTTGCCGGGCAGCCAGGCCGGAACATGCCCAACTTCAGTGTCGTGGAACGGGATTACACCGCGATCGCGGACAAGCTGGCGTCCATCGGCCCGCTCGCGGACACCCTGGGCTTCACTGTGAAGAACGTGACCTACCCGCTCGAGGAGCAGACCCGCAAGCTCGCCGAATCCAACGGCGTGATGCTCGGCGGCGCCGGCGACGGACGACCGGCGATCGACACCGACGAGAAACTCGCCGAGGCGATCCTGACGTTGTCGGGGACCACGAACGGTGAACTCGCAGTGGCCGGCTTCGAACAGCTCCAGCAACGCGTCGGGTTCCGCCTCGACGATCTGGCCCGCGGGTCGGAGGAGAAGCGGATCCGCTTCGCCGACACCCAGAAGGCACCCGTGCCGGTCATCACGTCGCCGGAGTGGTCCGGATCGGAGACCGGGGGTCGCCGGTACGCGCCCTTCACCGTGAACATCGAGCGACTCAAGCCGTTTCACACCCTCACCGGGCGGATGCACTTCTACCTCGATCACGACTGGATGATCGACATGGGCGAGTCGTTCCCGATCTACCGTCCGCCACTGGACATGCACCGTCTGTTCGGCGAGCCGAAGCTCGGCGCCGACGGGTCGCGGGAGATCACGGTCCGATACCTGACCCCGCACTCGAAGTGGTCGATCCACTCCGAGTACCAGGACAACCTGTTCATGTTGTCGCTGTCGCGCGGCGGTCCGATCGCCTGGCTGAGCCCCCAGGACGCCGCCTCGATCGACGTCGCCGACAACGACTGGATCGAATGCGTGAACGCCAACGGCGTCTTCGTCTGTCGCGCGATCGTCAGTCACCGCATGCCGGCCGGGGTCTGCTACGTCCACCACGCCCAGGAACGCACGATCGACGTCCCGAAGTCGGAGGCGACGGGTCGCCGTGGCGGCATCCACAACTCGCCGACCCGGCTGCTGGTGAAGCCGACTCATCTGATCGGCGGATATGCCCAGTTGTCCTACGCCTTCAACTATCTCGGACCGACCGGCAACCAACGCGACATGGTGTCGACCATCCGCAAACGCAGCCAGGAGGTGACGTACTGATGCGGGTCATGGCCCAGGTCGGGATGGTGATGAATCTCGACAAGTGCATCGGGTGCCACACCTGCTCGGTGACCTGTAAGCAGGCCTGGACCAACCGGTCCGGCACCGAGTACGTGTGGTTCAACAATGTGGAAACCCGCCCCGGACAGGGATATCCGCGTCGTTACGACGACCAGGACACCTGGCAGGGCGGATGGGTCCTCAACCGCAACGGCAGGCTGCGGTTGCGTGCAGGCGGCCGGATCCGAAAGCTGTTGACCCTGTTCGCGAGTCCGGTCCAACCGACCATCGAGGACTACTACGAACCCTGGACCTACGACTACCAGACCCTGATCGACGCCCCGCTCGGCGACGACTTCCCCGTCGCCCGTCCGAAATCGCTGCTGACCGGCAAGGACACCAAGGTCACCTGGTCGGCGAACTGGGACGACAATCTCGGCGGCGCACCCGAACTCGCGAAGCGCGATCCCATCGTCGAGAAGCTGCGTCGTGAGTCCGAGGATGCGGTGAAGTTCGGGTTCGAGCAGACGTTCATGTTCTATCTGCCGCGCATCTGCGAACACTGCCTGAACCCGTCCTGCATGGCGTCCTGCCCCTCCGGCGCGATCTACAAGCGCAGCGAGGACGGCATTGTGCTCGTCGACCAGGATCGCTGTCGCGGCTGGCGGCAGTGCATCACGGGCTGTCCGTACAAGAAGATCTACTTCAACCACAAGTCCGGCAAGGCCGAGAAGTGCACGCTCTGCTACCCGCGCATCGAGGTCGGGCAACCCACCGTCTGTTCCGAGACGTGCGTCGGACGACTTCGCTACCTGGGCATCTTCCTCTACGACGCCGATGCCGTGACGGCGGCCGCGTCGACCCCGGACGAACGCGACCTCTACGAGGCCCAGCTCGACCTGATGCTCGACCCCGACGATCCCGACGTGATCGCCGCCGCCCGTAGGGACGGCATCCCGGACGACTGGCTCGAGGCCGCCCGCCGATCCCCGGTGTACGCGCTGGCCAAGAAGTACCGTGTCGCACTCCCCCTGCATCCGGAGTACCGCACCATGCCGATGGTCTGGTACGTCCCGCCGCTGTCGCCGATCGTCGACCTGCTCGCCGAGCAGGGTCACGACGCCGAGGGCGCGGGCACCCTCTTCGGCGCCATCGAGGCACTCCGCATCCCCGTGGAGTACCTGGCCGAATTGTTCACCGCCGGTGACACCGCCGTCGTCGACACGGTGCTGCGCCGCCTGGCCGCCATGCGCTCGTACATGCGCGATGTCACGTTGGGCCGCGAGCCCGACGCCGACATCCCGGCCGCGGTGGGGATGACGGAGGAAGAGATCTACGAGATGTACCGCCTCATGGCCATCGCGAAGTACGACGATCGCTACGTGATCCCGACGGCGCATCTCGAGCAGGCCGAGAAGCTCGACGAGATGGGCTGTTCGCTGGATTACGACGAGGGACCGGGCATGTTCGACTCCTCACCGTTCGGCGAGGCCAGCGGACGCCCGGCGCCGGTGTCGGTGGAGACCTTCCACGCGCTCAAACAGCGGCAGAACACCGACACCGCGGCCGGTGAGCACACGATGGCGGGTCGGACGAACCTGCTCAACTGGGACGGGAACGGAGCCCCGCCCGGCCTTTTCCCCGAACGCATCTCGAGCGCGTCGACCACGCCGGGCGAGGAAACGCGATGAGGGGCCTGCGGGTCTTCGACCGGCGACCGCGGACGAGTGCCGAGCCCAACGTGGTCCGGCTGATCGCGTCGTGGTGCCTCAGCTACCCCGACGACGAGGTGCTCGGCCGCGTCGAACTGATGCGGGCCGCCCTGGACGAGCAGGAGGATCCAGACACGGGAGACCTGCTGCGGCACACCATCGATCACCTCGCAGACGGCGATCCGACGACGTTGCGCCGCGACTACATCGAGATCTTCGATCTCTCCAAGCGGCACACGCTCTACCTGTCGTACTGGTCCGACGGCGACACCCGTCGGCGGGGCACCTCGCTGGGCGAGTTCAAGCAGGCCTACCGCGACAGCGGGTTCCTCGTCGACCTGCACGGCGAGCTGCCGGACCATCTGCCCATCGTGCTCGAGTTCAGCGCGCGCGCCGATCCGGTCCGCGGCGTCGAACTACTCGAGAAGCACCGGGCGGCACTGGAGTTGATCCGGTTCGCGCTCCTCGACGCGGAGTCGCCGTACGCCGGCGCGGTGCAGGCCGTCTGTGCGACCCTGCCCACCCCGTCCCCGCCCGACCGCGCCGCGGCGCTGGCCATGTGCGGCCCCGCGCAGACCGAGACAGTGGGCCTGGAACCCTTCGATCCCCGACTGCTGCCGATCAACCCGACCCGAGCGTGAGGTGACGCATGGACATCTTCCTGTGGGGCGTGGTGCCCTACGCGACGCTCGGACTGCTCATCGGTGGAACCATCTGGCGGTATCGCTACGACAAATTCGGGTGGACGACGCGGTCGTCGGAGCTCTACGAGTCGCGATTGCTGCGGATCGCCTCACCCCTGTTCCACTACGGCGTGCTCGTGGTGATCATCGGCCACGCGATCGGACTGTTGATCCCCGAGTCGTGGACCGAGGCCATCGGCGTCTCGGAGACCCTGTATCACTGGGGCGCGGGCGGTTTCGGACTGCTCGCCGCGGTCGCGACGCTCGTCGGGGTCGGCATGCTGGTGTACCGGCGACGCACGGTGGGGCCGGTGTTCATGGCGACCACGCGCAACGACAAGGCGATGTACCTCGTGCTGGTCACCGCGCTGCTGGTCGGCACCTACATCACCCTGATCGGGACCCTCGATCCCCATGCCGAGGGGGTCAACTACCGCGAGACGGTGTCGCCGTGGTTCCGGTCGCTGTTCGTCCTGCAGCCCGACGTCGCAGCGATGGCGGAGGCGCCCTTGCGTTTCCACGTGCACATACTGATCGGGATGCTGCTCTTCGCGATGGTGCCGTTCACCCGGTTGGTGCACATCTTCACCGCGCCCGTGCACTACCTGTTCCGCCCCTACATCGTGTACCGGAGTCGCGACCGTCGCGGCGCGCCCGGCAATCAGCCGTACCGCCCCGGATGGGCGCCCGTCGGAGTGAAGGATCGTGATCGATGACCACCGAGACCACCGCCACGCCGCCCTCCGTCGCCGCCGGGCAGACCAAGAACCTGGTCCTGGCGACCGTGGCCTTCGCGATCAGCTTCTGGGCCTGGAACCTCATCGGCCCGCTGGGGGTCGTCTACACCGACCAGCTCGACCTGAGCGCCACCCAGAAGTCGATCCTCGTCGCCATCCCGATCCTGGTGGGCTCGCTGGGCCGGATACTCACCGGCGCACTCACCGACCGGTTCGGCGGACGCCTGATGTTCACCGTGCTGCTCGTCGTCACGATCCCCTTCGTCCTGCTGGTCGCCGCCGCCGGACACTTCGCCAGTTATGCCCTGCTCCTCGTGGCGGGGTTCTTCCTCGGCATCGGCGGGACGACCTTCGCGGTCGGCATCCCGTTCGTGAACGCCTGGTACGACAAGTCACGGCGCGGGTTCGCGACCGGCGTCTTCGGTGCGGGCATGGGCGGAACGGCGTTGTCGGCCTTCTTCACTCCGCGTTTCGTGTCGTGGTTCGGGTACGTCGCGACGCACATCATCATCGCCGTCGCGCTCGCGGTGGTCGCCGTGATCTGCTGGTTGTTCATGCGTGACTCACCCAGGTGGGCCGCGTCCCACGACTCGGTGGTCCCCAAACTGATCGGTGCGGCCAAACTGCCGATCACCTGGCAGCTCGGATTCCTCTACGCCGCCGCATTCGGCGGCTTCGTCGCGTTCAGCACCTATCTGCCGACGTACCTGAAAGATGTGTACGACTTCGACCTGCAGGCAGCGGGTACTCGGACAGCCGGGTTCGCGATCGCCGCGGTCATCGCTCGCCCGGTCGGCGGCATCCTGTCCGACCGCTTCGGACCACGCATCATCACGGTGATCTCGTGCGGCGGCGCCGCGGTACTCGCCGTCTGGATGATCACCAAACCACCCGTCGAGATACCGGCGGGCATCGACTTCGTGCTCATGGCCGTCTGCATGGGGCTCGGTTCGGGCTCGGTCTTCAGCTGGGTCGCCCAGGCCGCTCCCGCCGAACGAGTCGGGTCGGTCACGGGAATCGTGGGCGCACTCGGTGGACTCGGCGGGTTCTTCCCCCCGATGCTCATGGGCGCGACGTACGACGCGGCCACTCACAGCTACACCATCGGACTCGCACTGCTGGTCGTCTTCGCCACGTGCGCCGCACTGTTCACCGTGTTCGGCATCCGGCAGCGCGCCGACACCTGACCGGAGTTCGTCGGAGATCATGGCGCTCGACCCGTAGAAGCCAATGCGTTGGAGGTCGGACGCCAGACCTCACGCGCGCTCGGCCTGCGCGCGCTGAGCCTGCGGGTCGATGGTCATCGGGGCGGGCAGCGTCTCGGTTCGGGTCGTTCGGCCGTGGAGCACAGTGGCGAACAGCAGGACTGCGAGGCCCAGGATGGTCACGCCCGCACCCGCCCAGATCGGTGATGTGTAGCCGAGACCGGCAGCGATGGTGATTCCGCCGATCCAGGCACCGAGGGCGTTGCCGATGTTGAACGCGGCGATGTTCGCACCTGATGCCAGAGTGGGCGCGGTGGCAGCGTGATTCATGATGCGGGTCTGCAGCGCCGGCACTGTCGCAAAGCCGAATGCGCCCATCAGCAGCAGCGACACGACGCTCATGATCTGGCTCGATGCGGTTGCCGCGAAGACGATGAGCACGACCGTCAGGATGGCCAATGTCGCTGTGAGCGAGGTCGTCAACGCCCGATCCGCAAGCTTGCCGCCGACATGGTTCCCGATGAACAGGCCCACCCCGAACATCACGAGAAGCCAAGGGACAGTGGATGACGCAAACCCGGATACGTCGGTGAGGGTGTAGGCGATGTAGGTGAATGCGCCGAACATCCCGCCGTAACCCAGGATCGTGATGGCGATGGAGAGCCATACCTGGGTGGATCGGAATGCGCCGAGTTCGGCGCGGAGGCTGGTCGGCGCCGCGTGGCCCTCGGTGGTGTCGGGCACCAGCGTGAGGATTCCCACCAGCGCGACGATGCCGATGGCGGTGATGGCCCAAAAGGTGGAACGCCATCCCAGTTGCTGTCCCAGGAATGTCCCGAAGGGCACACCGAGCACGTTGGCGACGGTCAGTCCGGCGAACATCATGGCGACGGCACCCGCGCGTTTGGCCGGGCCGACCATGCTCGATGCGACGACCGCACCGATTCCGAAGAACGCACCGTGGCACAGGGCCGCCAGGATTCTGCCGGCCAGCATCGCATCGTAGGTGGGCGCGACGGCGGAGAGAAGGTTGCCGCCGATGAACAAGATCATCAGCGCCATCAGCACTCGTTTCCGATCGAACCGTATGACGGCCGCGGTCAGCGCGACGCCGCCGACTGCCACGGCAAGGGCGTAGCCCGAGATGAGGTAGCCGGCAACCGCTTCCGTGACGCCGAACTCCGCGGCGACCTCCGGGAGAAGGCCCATGATCACGAACTCGGTGAGTCCGATCCCGAATCCACCGACCGCGAGCGCGAGAAGTCCGATGGGCATGCTCGCCCCTTCCAGTTTGTTGTGAACACCGATAGCAAGCGTGTGCACTAGTTGCATACGCGCCATAGATAGTTGCACGCGCCGTCTATCGGTGCAAGCTGCTAATCTGGACGAGCGCCCGACGACGGGTGCTGGCGACACAGAGGACACCATGGGGATTGCAGACGACGCAGTGGAGATCCGCTCGCAGGGCTGGCGGACCCTGGCCGCGCTCTACGGCACGTTGGACACCGAACTCGAGCGCGCGCTGCAGCGTGAACATGCGCTGTCGGTGGTGGAGTACACCGTCCTCGACGCCCTCAGTCGACAGGACGGGTGGCACATGCGGATGGCGCAGCTGGCTCGCGCCGCCGCCCTCAGCTCGAGTGCCACCACTCGGTTGGTCAACCGCCTCGAAGATCGAAACCTGTTGCGACGCATCATCTGCGCCGACGACCGGCGCGGAATCTACACCGAGTTGACAGACAGCGGACGCGAATTGTTGCGGGCCGCCCGGCCGGTGCACGACTCCACCCTGCGCACCGCACTGGACGACGCCCGCCGAATCCCGGAGCTGGCACCGTTGGTGGAGGCCCTGCATCGACTACCCGCAGCGCCGGCGCCCAGCAGAGCAGGCTGAGCCCTGGCGTCGGGGCCCGGGTCGGCGCCGCCCGGGAATTGTCGGGACCCCGTGGTGTCATGATCGCACCCGTCGAACAAAGGAGCGATCCATGTCAGACCACGCTGCCGCGATCCGAGGTCTGCCCAGGTGGCATCCCAACCCCGTCATCCGATCGACCATCGAGACCATTCGGCGCTGCGGTTGGCAGGTGACCTCGGTCGGCGAACCGGAGCCCGAGTTCGACGCACGCATTGCCCCGACCCTCTCCGACCGACTCCAGCCCGAGTGCGGTTACTCCTATACCGCCGGTCTGTCCCTGCATTCGATACCCGAGCTCTCGATCTACGGCGTCGATCCGCTCACCGCGACCCACGTCCTGAACGAACTCGGCAGCCTGCTCCACCGCGAGGACTGGCGCGATCTCGTCGCCGCGCAGACCGACATCCCCCTGCAGACGGTCGCCGTGACCGTACGCCTCATCGAACAACTCGACCACGACGAGCTGCTCCTGGCGAACCTGCTGTTCCCGGATCATCCGAAATTGCAGGTGATCTGGCCCGACGACCACGGTCACCTCCCCTGGGAAGACGGTTACACCCTGCTGCCCATGCATCAGCCGGTGAAGGGGATGCCGCAACTCCTCGATCCCCCGCTCGGGGAACCGCGCCTTCTCACAACCGAATACGGGCCCGAGCGGACCCGCCCGCGGAAAGGCCGGCGCATCTCGGGTCACTGACCTGCGGTGCAGAGCGGTCCGGCGTGGTCCGGGGCAAGGTGTGTCCGTGTTGCCCCGGACAAACGGACCGTCGAGGTGCCACCATGGGTACTCGGGGGCTGGAACGGACCACGGGGGCAGGTGGAAAGGCAGGTCGGCGTGGCGCACCTCCCCGTCGTGGTCGCTGTCCTCCTCGCCCTGGTTCTCGCGGCCGCCTTCGTCGCCGTCGTCTACCGGCGTCCGCAGCGCGGTCTGCTGATCCTGGCGGCCCTCACACCGCTCGACGGCCTTCTCGACATCGCTCCGGTGCCCGGCGTCGCCTCGGCGTGGAAAGAAGGCGTTCTCGCACTCACGCTGATCTGCGCGGCCAATCGTCGCCTCCGCCCCGTGGACCGCACGGGTCCGCCGCTGCACATGCCGTGGTGGCCGGCCGCGGCGGTGTTGGTCGCGTTCGGGGTGGTGTCGGCGCTCTACGTCTACGGCCCCATCGGGCTGTACGGCGTCAAGGTGACCTTCTTCTACCTGTTCGTCGTCCTCGCGCTCTGGCTGACACCGTTCGACGCACTCGACCGCGACCGCCTGGTCTCGATCATCATGGCGCTCGGTGTCCTCACCACCGTCGTGGGGATCGGGCAGCAGATCCTGGGCCCGGCCCGACTGGTCGAACTCGGTTACACCTTCGGCGAGCAGGTCCGGACGAGCGGTCCGCTGTTCCGCACATTCAGCACGTTCAACCAGCCCTTCGGGTTCGGGCTCTTCGTGATGCTCGCGCTGCTGGTCGGCGGGGCGGTCGCGCTGTCCGACACCGGACGCCGACGCAACCAGTTGTTCCTCGTCTGCTGGCCGGTCATGGCCGTCACCATGGCCACGTCGGTGGTGCGGGCGGCGATCCTCGGCCTCGCCGTCGGCGTGATCTGGCTTGCCGCTCTTCGCTTCCGTCGCCTCATCGCCCCACTCATCGCGCTCGGCGTCGTCGCCGTCGTCGCGTTGCCGTTTCTGCCCTCGAGCATCACCAAGGTGTTCTTCAACTCGAGCAGCCTGAGTCAGCGCGGCTCCGGGTGGGGTGAGATCTTCGCGAGCATCTGGGTGCACCCGCTGGGGACCGGACTCGCGTCGAGCGGATCGGCCGCCGACGCGCTGTCGGCAGCCCGGGGCGACACGACGACGACGATCACCGCGGGCGCGGGCGGTACCGTGCAGCAATTGTCCAAGAACTATCAGCCGGACAACTACTACGTGAAGCTGCTCCTCGAACTCGGACCGATCGGATTGTGGTTGTTCCTCGCGCTGATCGTGACCGCGGTGATCTGGTGCGTGCAGTACTCGCGCCGAATGCCCGACCCGGATGGAGCCTTCGTCCTGGGTGTGAGTGCATCGATGGTCGCGGCGATGGTGGCCTGCCTGGTGGCCACCTACTTCGAGATCTTCCCGCTCGACTTCTTCTTCTGGTTACTGTTGGGAGCTGCTGGATGCGCGACGGCACAACACGAATCACGTACGGTGCGCTTGCACTTCGTCCCGGAGGCAGCGGAGTCCAGACCTACATCCGCGAACTCCTGAGGGCGCTGCCGGCGCACCTGACCGGCACCCCGCTGTCGGCAGTGGTCCAGACCGACGCGGTCGACGAACTGCCGCCGACGATCAGCCCGGTCGGACGCCCGGTCGCCGACGGTGTCCGGCGCGCGGTGTTCGGCGTCCTGCCCATCCGTTCGGCGGATGTCTTCCACGGCCTCGACGTCGATCTCCCGATCGCCGGGCCGACCACGACGGTCGCGACGGTCCATGACCTGTCCGTGCTCGACATGCCGTCCGCATCGAGCAGGTTCCGCGCCGCAGGCGAATCCGTACTCGTCCGCACGTCGCTTCGACGCGCCGACGTGCTGATCGCCGTGTCCGAGTTCACCGCCGAACGGATCCGCGAGACGTGCGGCCGTGACGCATATGTCACCGAACTCGCGCCCGCGGAGTGGGCCCGTCCACCGTCGGACGCCGACATCGAGCGGGTCCGGGCGAAATACGATCTGCCCGAACGCTTCGTGATGCAGATCGGTACCGTCGAACCCCGCAAGAACGTGGAACTGGTGGCCGCGGTCGCGCGACGTCTCGACATCCCGTGTGTGCTCGGTGGCGCCGGCTCGACGGGACCCGATGCGCCGTCGTCGGCGGTGGGTCTCGGTTACGTCGACGTCGAGGACCTGCCGTCGCTCTACGCCGCAGCGACCGTGACCGCCTACGCCTCCTTCTACGAGGGTTACGGCCTGCCGCCCGTCGAGGCGATGGCCTGTGGGGGCGCCGTCGTCGCGAGCGCGGTGGGCGCGCTCCCCCAGGTGGTCGGGAACGGCGCCACCCTCGTCGGAGGCCATGACGAGGACGAATGGGTCCGCGCCCTCGAACCGCTCGTGCGCGACGATGCCGCACGAAGCGAGCTCGTCGCCGCCGGTACCGCCGTCGCGTCGGCGCTGAGCTGGGACACCACCGCCCGGCGCACGGTCGAGGCCTACCGCGCATCCGGAATCGACATACCCGCCCGGGAGCGCCGTGAGCTCTGACGTCACCGGCCCGCTGCCGTCCGACGTACTGGTCGAACAGCAGGCCGAAGCCGAGCTGGAGACCCGGGCCGGCGGGCCGAAAACGACCGACGAACCCGGCCCGCACCCCGCCTCGGACGCGCGGGCCGCCACGCGGGCGACGATCGCGATGCTGGTGAGTCGTCTGGTGATCGCGGCTCTGGGCTGGGCCGGAAGCGTTCTCATCGCGCGGACCCTGTCCCCGGAGGACTGGGGTACCTATTCGTTCGTGTTCGCCCTCCTCGGGCTGACCGCGATCTTCACCGACCTCGGAGTGGGCCGCGCCGTGATGGCCCGGCTCATCTCCGGCGATCCCGACGACGTGGCCAAGACGTCCTCGGCGTTCATCGCGCTGCGGCTGGTACTCGGCCTCCTCGGCTACCTGATCGCCGTCGTCTACGTGATCGTGCTGCAGTATCCCGGCGACGTCGTCCGCGCGACCGCCGTCGCGGGTCTCGTCGTCGTGTTCGCCACGCCCGCACAGGCTCTCACGGTCATCTTCCAGAGTCGGCACCGCCTGCTGCTCACCGCCATCGCCGAGAGCCTGGGACAGGTACTACAGCTGGCCCTGACGATCGCCGCCGTGCTGGTCGCGCCGGCGCTCCTGGTGTTCGTGCTCGCCCCGGTCGCGAACGAGATCTTGTCACTGGTCATCAAGGTCGTCGGGATCATGCGCAGGTCGTCGGGGCTGCGCCCGTCGCGGATCGTCGAGTGGTCGCGCTGGCGACCGATGCTCTCCGATGCCCTTCCGCTCGCACTCGGCCTGGCCCTGACCATCGCGCTGCAGAAGGTCGACGTCCTGCTGCTGAGCCTGCTCGACTCACTCGACGCGGTCGGCATCTACAGCATCGGCTACAAGTTCTCCGACATCATGGACACCCTGATCCTCGCCGCGATCGGCCCCATCAGCACCCTGCTGGTCGCCGCCTGGCCGAGCCAGGCGGCGGTCCTGCGTCAGCGGTGCCGGAGCGCGGCCGCCGTCTTCGCCGCGAGTGGCGCCGTGGCCGTGGCCGCCTTCTGGCCGAGCGCCGGACCCATCATCGGACTTCTGTACGGGGATCGATTCGTCGTCGGCGCCGACGCCGCCCGACTGCTCGTCCTGGGCGCCGCGATCACCGCCTTCATCGTGCTCGGCATCTTCCTGCTCGCATCGACCGGTCACGCGAAGCGGTACCCGTGGATCGCGATCGGCGGTCTGGCGCTCAACGTCGGACTCAACGTGATCCTCATCCCGCGGTACTCCTATGACGGGGCCGCGATCTCCACCGTCGTCGCGTTCGCCGTCGCGGCGGTGGCGCTGTGGGTGGTGATCGGCCGGACCCTGCCGATCACCGGACTCCTCCCACTCGGCACGCTCATCACACTGGTCTCGTTGACCGCCGGCGCGTGCGCGCTCGGGGTCTGGGTCGCGCATTCCGTGCCCTGGCCGATCGTCTCGGCCGGGGCGGCGCTGATCGTCGCCGCTCCCGCTGTTCTGCTGATCCGGGCGGTGACCGCGCCTCCCGGCCGACACACGAAGGTGGCCCGATGAGCCGTCCCGCGTCCGAGCACACGATCGTCTTCGTCGCCCACACCGGTCAGGTCTCCGGCGCCGAGAAGGTGATGCTCGATCTCATCGACGTCGCGGTCGGCCGAGGCCACCGGGTACGAGTCGTCAGTCCCGACGGCCCGCTTCCCGGGCGACTCCCGGCCGGGGTGGATCACGTGGCCATCCCCCCACTCGGCCTCAGCGGCGAGCGCGGCGTGGCGCGTCTGGCGGGTGCAGGCCGACTGGTCGTCGACTGGGTCCGGGCCGGACGCATCCTGCGCCGGGTGTCGCGGACGACCGGCGCCTCGACGATCGTCAACTCGTTGTTCGCGCTCCCCGCGGCACGCATCGCCCGTCCCACGGGCCGCGTCTCGTGGCTCGTCCACGACACCCTGTCGTCGGGCCGGCAGCGCGCGGTCCTGCGTGTCAGCGCACCCGTGATCCGGCGCGCGGTGTCGGTGTCGGAGGCGACAGCGGTCCCCCTCGCCGAACTCGGTCTGCCGGTCGTGGTCGCCCACAACGGGGTGACCTGGCCGGTCGACGCCCTGCCGGCCGATCTGCACGACCCGCCGGTGGTCGGGATGCTGGCCCTGCTGACCCCGTGGAAGGGACATGCCGTGGCGCTCGACGCTGTCGCCGCACTGCCGGACGTCGACCTCGAGTTCGCCGGCGGATCGTTTCCCGGGGACGCCGATCATGTTGCCGCGCTACGGGATCGGGCCGGGGAACCCGACCTCGCCGGACGCGTCCGGTTCCTCGGTCACACCGACCTACGGGCCGCGCTCCAACGGTGGGATGTCGTGCTCTCGGCGAGCGTGACACCGGAGGCCGGGCCGCTGTCGGTCCTGGAGGCGATGGCCTACGGAAAACCCGTCATCGGCACCGATCACGGCGGCACCACCGAGTTCCTGCGTGACGGTGCCGGGGTCCTCGTCCCACCGTCGGATCCCGCCGCGCTGGCCGCCGCGATCAACCGCGTCCTCGGGGACGCCGACCTGCGCCGTTCGCTGACCGCGGAGGCTCGTCGTCGAATCGCCGACGGTCACGACAAGTCGGCGACCTTACCGCGTATGCTCGACGAGTTGTTGTCCGGCCGAGGAGAAGTCCGCGGCCGGGCCCTGTGACGCCCGAGGCGCGTCTCGTCAGATAGGCACCATCCATGACACCGTCCCTGCACGGTCGGGCCACCCGGTCGGCACTCGCGTACGTGTGCATCCTCATCGCAACCCTCGCCGCCATCGTGTGGGTGCGCAGCGATGCCCATTCGGCACCGGCCGCGTGTTCACTCGCAGGAGGGGATCGCCAGGTCGCCGCCTCCCCGGGCGCCTCCTTGCTCGGCGCGTCGGATGCGGACCTCAATCGAGAGCTGTCGGTCGCCGAGGATCTCGGCATGTGGGCGGTGCGCCTCGACGTGGACTGGTCGGTCGTCGAACCGCGGCGCGGACAACGCAACTGGGCCCCGATCGACCGGGTCGTCAACGCCGTCGTCGCGCACGGCATGTGCCCGCTGGGCCTGGTGACCTACACCCCGTTGTGGGCGGCGCGCGCGTCCGACTTCCCCCGCAACAGCCACTACCGTCCCGCCGACCCCGCCGTCTTCGCCTCCTTCGCCGCGGCCGCGGCGCAGCGGTACGCCGACTCGATAGCCGTCTGGGAGATCTGGAACGAGCCGAACCTGGCGAGCTACTGGCTCCCGCGCGCGAACGCCGGGGAGTACGGCCGTCTGCTCACCGCGTCGTACGCCGCCATCAAGAGCGCGGTCCCGGGCGCCGCGGTGATTTCCGGCGGCCTCGCGCCCGGCACCGACAACGGCCGCGACATCGCGCCGCTGACGTTCGTGCGCTCGCTGTATCAGGGCGGGTACAACCGGTCCCTGGACGCGCTGAGCGTGCATCCGTACACGTACCCGGCGCTGCCCAACGACCCGGCTGCCGCGTCGTGGAGCACCGCGGCGCGGATGTGGGACATGCGCGACGTGATGGTCGCGGCGGGTGACGGCGGCAAGAAGATCTGGATGACCGAGTTCGGCGCGCCGACCGGTACCGGCACCAACGCCGTCACCGAAGAGGTTCAGGCGCAGAGCATTGCGATCGCCATCGGCGCCCAGACCGACGCGCCCTGGCTCGGTCCGCTGTTCGTGTATTCGCTTCGGGACGCCGGCACCGATCCGAACAACCTCGAACACAACTTCGGCGTGGTCCGTCGCGACTGGTCCCCGAAGCAGGCGTACACGATGCTCGCGGGCCGGTGACGCGCGAGATCGTCTCTCGCACACGCGCCACGCCCGCCCGCGTCGACCACCGTCGCCGACATCGTTGGTTATGGTGAACTGACAGCTGATCGAGCACTGCATTGTCCGGGGATGGTCGGGGGGCATCCGACACCACAGGAGATACGCGCGTGACCTCCAGCTTCGATGCCGCCGGGCGACGCGATGCGCCGCCCTCGGTAGACCTGTTCGGACACTTCCGTGATCTCGCCCGTGTCGCCCTCCCGGCGATCCTGATCGGCATCATCGTCGGTGCGTCGGTGTTCGCGCTGCGGACCGCGCTGGTCCCGAAGGAGTATTCGGCCACGGTCGTCGCCGAGATCACGCCGGCCGGCACGATCATCCCCGGCGACGCCTTCGTCGAACAGCTACGCGCGCCGTTCGTGGCGCTGTCCACCGACGAGAACGTCCTTCAGCAGGTGCTGACGCAGGTGGACACGGGCTGGACCGCAGGCGAGTTGAGTTCGCACGTCGCCACGACACCTGGAACCGCACCCACGCTGATGGATGTCACCGCCACGGCGCCGACGAGCCGGCAGGCCGAGGACGTGGCCCGTGCAATGGTCACCGCCATCTCCGCGGCGTCCCTGTCCACCCACGCACGCGACATCACCCGGCAGATCGACCAGTTGCGCGCGCAGGTGACCGCCGAGCGGGTCCGCAACCGGGCGCTGCCCGACCGCAGTGACGCCAAGGTCGAATCCGATGCCACGCTCGCCGATCTCGACTCGCAGCTCACCCGCCTGCAGAACTCGTCGTCGGACACGCTCACGATCCTCGCGGCGCCATCGGTGAGCGAGGTCCCCGTCAGCCCCAAGCCCGCTCAGGAGGCTGCGGTCGCCGGGATCGCCGCGACGATCGTCGCGGCCGAACTGCTCGTACTGTTCCGCGGGCGGGTCGGTCGCAGGCCGAATCCGATCTGGGCCCGCCGCGCCGCCCATCGGTACGGCGCGCACCTCACCTACGGACGGCGCGGTGAACCGGCGTTGCCGTCGACTCTGCTGCCCGCGTTCGCGCAACGCCATCGCCGTGCACAGACCGCGGTGATCCTCACGGGTGAGCATGTCGACGCCGATCGCCTGATCACCGATCTCGTCCCACCCACGGACGACACGGCGACCGGACATCGTCTGCGCGTCGACCGGCACCCCCTCACCGGGGCCTGGTGGCAGCACGTCGACCCGGGCGATCTCGCGCTCGCGGTCGTCGTCGTGTCGACGTCGGGGCGCGATCGCAAGGCCGCCGAACAGGCCCTGTCGCAGCTCGCGACCATCGGGTCGACCCGGCATCTGATCGTGCAGCGCACGGGAAAGCAGCCTCCCGCGCCTGCCCTGTCCACCTCCGCAGACGTGATCCCCGTCGAGAGTGCCGGGGACACGACCGCCACCAGAACCGAGGCCGCCGAACCCATGACACCTGCTGTACCGCACGATGATCGCGACATCAGCCCGCCCGATCCGGACCGGTTCCGGGCCGCGCCGGGAGACGTGGGCAGCAATGCCCGCTGACCGCATCGCCGTCGTTCACGAACGACTCACGGAGATAGCCGGATCCGAGCACGTCGTCGAACAACTGGCCGCCACGTGGCCGCGCGTCGAGGTGCATGCGCCGATCGCCCGGACCTCCGGAATCCCGGCCGGGCTGACCGACCCGCCGATCACCTCGTCGCTGAATCGTGCGTATCGCCTGCTCGGTGAGCGCAGCTACGCGCCGCTGCTCCCGTTGATGCCGTTGGCATTCCGGCGGATGCCGCTGCGGGATGCCGACGCGGTCGTCACCAGTCATCATGCCTTCGCCACCCAGGCCGTACACGCGACGAAGGCCCCCGTCATCGCCTACGTGCACAGCCCGGCCCGCTGGGCGTGGGACCCGACGCTGCGCGCCGGAGAAGGAGGTGGCGCCGCCGGAGCCGCGATCCTGTCGGCTCTGTCGGTGGTCGCCCGGCGCTGCGAGGTCGGCGCCGCTCCCCGCCTCCACACGGTCGTCGCGAACTCCTCGGCGGTCGCCGAACGCATCCGCGAGCAGTGGGGCCGCGACTCGGTCGTCGTGCACCCGCCGGTCGACCTCGACGGCTTCACCCCCGATCCGGCGGTGCCGCGCGAGGACTTCTATCTCCTGGCCGGCCGGCTGGTCCCGTACAAGCGGCCCGACCTCGCCATCGCGGCCGCCGCCCGCGCCGACGTCCGGCTCGTCGTCGCCGGGGACGGCCGGGCCATGGACCAGTGCCGTGGACTCGCCGGGCCGAAGACGACGTTCCTCGGCCGGGTCCCGCACGACACCCTGCTGAACCTGCATCGCAGCGCGCGGGCCGTCCTGATGCCGGGTATCGAGGACTTCGGCATCGTGCCCGTCGAGGCGATGGCCACCGGTACCCCCGTCATCGCACTCGGGGAGGGCGGCGCGCTCGACACCGTCGTACCCGGATCGACCGGCGTGCTCATCGAGCCGGGTACCGACGACGAGATCGTCGAACGACTGGCGGCCTCGTTACGCGACTTCGCCGTCGACGACTTCGACCGCTCCGAGATCCGGTCCTGGGCCGAACGATTCCGGCGCGAACGGTTCCGCGACGAAATGCGTGAGGTCGTCGATGCTGCGCTCTAGGGAATCCCGGGCAGCCGGAGTCCAGCGCGCATCCGTCCTGGACCGTGCGCTGGCCACCTCCCGCACGATCTCGGTGACCGGTCCGATGACACCGCTGGACCTCGAGGTCGTCCGTACGCGACTGACCCGGGCGTGGACGCCTGCGTCGCGACTCACCCTCGTCCCCGACCCGGCGTCGGCGAGCTGGAGGCACGACGTCGAGACCCGTCCCGAGGTCGTCGAGCGTCCCGACCTCGCCGATCTGCCGGTCGGCGACCTCATGACACGCCTGCGCAACCGCCCCGAACCGCTTCCCCGGCTCGAGGTGCTGGTGTGCGGACAGTGGCTCGTCATCGACCACACCCACGGGATGGGTGACGGCCGACTCGGCGTCGAGCAGATCGCCGGCGTCGCCAGCCGTCACGACTTCCCGATGACCGAACGATTCGAACGGTCGTTGCCGTCCGACGCGGCGTGGCGGGCCCTGCGTCGGCATGTGCTGCGGCATCCGCGCCGTCTCCGCGAGATCGCGCGTCTGCGCGCCGACAACTCGGCATCGACCACCGAGGCGCCGAGGCGCACGATCGACGACTGGCACTCCACCCGCTGCGCCGTCACGGCCGCGATGCGTCCGGGTCAGACGGCCGAACTCAAGCGCGCGATCGCCGACACGGGCGTCCGGATGTCGTCGGCGGCCGTGACCGTCGCACTGTGGCGCGCCGCGCTGTCCGCCCAGGGGGTCTCGCTCGACGACCGCACCCAGATCCTGTTCGACTGCCGTCGTTATCTCGACGCCGAGCATGCCGAGGACCACGGGAACTTCGCAGTGGGCATCCCGCTGCGTTTCCCGCCCGACGCGACGCCGACCGAGGTCGGGGATCGGATTCGCGCGGTCGCCGAGTCGGGTTGGCCCGCAGCGATCTTGGCCGCCGGTGAATTGCGGGCGCGGTTACGCCCGTCGACGTCGGGCGCGGAGTCGGCGCCGCCATCCCGCACCGATGTGCCCGACCGGTTACGACTGTCGGTCAGCGATCTGGGTCGGATCGGGATCTTCGGCGACCTGCCGTGGGAACCCGCGTCGGCGTCGCACCACCTCTTCGCCTACGTCGAACCCGACGGTCCTGATGCGGCGAGCATGCTCGTCAGCGAGATCGACGGATCCCGCAGCTTCACCACGACGTTCTGCAGCGACTTCGTCGGGCGTCCGGTGATCGAGGCGGCCCTCGACCATCTCTGTGAGGATCCGGTGTCCCTGCTGGATCAGCTGCTCACGCGGTCATGAGGGTGACGTCGCGGCGCGCCGGGCGCTTGTCCACTCCCGCGCTCGTGGCCCTCCTCCTCGTCACCGTCCTGCTCGCCGCCGCCTGCTCATCGCCCTCCGGGCCCGGGTCCTCCGACGGCACGTCGTCGGACTTCGCGGCACGCCCCGGGGCGTCGGCGGGCGACCTCGTCGGCGACCCCATGCCGACCGACGCCTACATCGCGCTGCGGCGCATCGTCGACCGCACCGTGCGGTTCCGCTATCTGTCCACCGATCCGGCCGGCGGCGAGCTGGTTCCGGTCTCGGCGGCCGTGTTCGTGCCGCGTGGACGGGCACCGGCGGGTGGGTGGGAGATCCTCGCGGTCGGTCACCCGACGACGGGCACCGCGGGCAACTGCGCACCGTCGCTCTACGGCAACCTTTTGGGCACCGTCGAGCTCATCGCGTCGTTGCTCGAGCAGGGGTTCGTCGTCGTGCAGACCGATTACCAAGGACTGGGCACGCCGGGACCCCACCGTTACCTCGACCCGGCGCCGGCGGCGAACAACATCATCGATTCGGTCCGGGCGACCCGGGCGGTCGTCGACGGCACCAGCGACCGATGGTGGGGCTTCGGGGTCTCGCAGGGCGGGCACGCGATCTTCCACGCCAACGAGATCGCCGACACCTACGGACGTGGCCTGCGCCTGCAGGGGACGGTGACCATGAGTCCCGCGCTCGACGTCGCGCCCCTGGCCGACGCGATGGCCGCCGGGACCCTCACGCCCGAACAGATCGCCTTCCTGCCGCTGGTGCTGACCGGATTGAAGGCGAAGCATCCCGAACTCGTCATCGACGACTATGTGCACGGGCCCCTGCGCGAGGCCTTCGAGGTCTTCCTCGAGTGCAACGACGCCGCGATCGTGCAGAAGCAGGCCGTGGTCGAGGAGACCCGACCCGAGGACTACCGGCCCGTCGACGACGCGGCCACCGACCGGTTGCGAGGCTGGCTACGGGACGTGAGTCTCCCTACCGGCCGGGCCTCGGCTCCGATGCTGGTGGCCTACAGTGATTCGGACGACGTCATCCCCGCCCCGTGGACAGCGGCGGCAATCGACCGAGGGTGCCGCCTGGGTGATGTGATCACTGCGATCAGGGTCCGCAATCAGCCGCACGGCATACTCGACATCGGCTCGGCGGCGACCGACTGGGTCAAGGCCGTGCGATCAGGACGACGACCGCCGAACACCTGCGCGTGAGTCGTGAGCGTGTGCCCGGCCGGCCCAGGCAGCGAGAGGAGCGAGGATGAGTGTGAGCCCCGAAGACGGTGAGAACACGGTGAGCCCCGTCGACGCCCCCGCTCCCGACTCCGCGACGGCCCCGGATGCCGAACAACTGGCCGCACTCTTCGACACCTCACCCGAGGCCGGACTGCTCGCCGTACTCGAGGCGGTCCGCGGACGCAATCCCGAGATGGCGAGATCTCTGCGCGCCATCCTGGCCGATCCCGAGCGCATGCGCGCCCTCAAGGACAGCGGGCTCCTCGACGACCCACCCACCCACGATCTCGACGAGACGATCAGGCTCACGATCGACGCCGTGGGGGTTCCGCACGTCGCGGTCAATCTCATCACCCCGGAGGAGCAGGCGACCGCAGCCATCGCATTCCGCTCGGGAGACCCTGATGGGCCCAGCACCCGAACGCTGGTCAACTCCCTGTGTGTCCTGCCGGTCGTGAGCGGTTCACCGCTGATCATCGACGACATCGCCGACCATGCGCTGCTCGCCGATCATCCGACCGCCGTCAGCGGTGAGGTCACCTCCTACCTGGGCATCCCGCTCGCCGACGAGGACGGACATGTTATCGGCACGTTCTGCGCCTGGGATTCCGAACCGCACCACTGGTCCTCGTCCGAGGTCCAGCTCATGTCCGATCTATCGATCCTGGTCCAGGAACTCATCTTCGGACGCTGACCCCGGCTGGGCAGCCCCGTGACCTGGTAGTGAGCATTCGGTGCTCGACACGTGCCCGGTAGGCCCACACGAGCCCCTCGGGTGCACCTACAATCTTCGGGAGCGGGGGGCTGTTCTTCGGATGGAGTGGACTTGTCGACCCGTGTATCGCAGGCCGAGATCCCGCAGACGACGACGCGTGCCCCGGTGTCCGCGCCGCCCAGCGGCCGGCGCACCTTCCACGAGCTGATCCGCGACGATCCCCTGAGCACGATGGTGACCGTGTCGATCGACGTGGTCTCCGCGGCGATCGCAGTGGCGATGGGGATCTGGTGGGTGAACAGCGGCACCGGCGCGAACCCCCCGCTGTGGACGCTGGTCCTGTTCGTCCCGATCGTCGTCATCATCTTCTCGGTGCGCGGCGTGTACCGCCGAGGGTTGAACCGCCGCTTCCTCGACGAGGTCGGCCGGGTCATGACCGGATGCACGATCGCCGCGATGATCCTGCTGTGCTCGCTGCTCCTGTCCTACTCCGACGACAGACCCGGCGCCGCGGTCACCAAAGTGTGGGTGTCGGCGCTGTTCTGGGTTCCGTTCGGTCGTCTGATCCGCGACCTCATCCAGCGGAACCTGCGCAAGAACGGTCATCTGCTGTCCCCCACGCTGATCATCGGCGACGGGCCGATCACCGCACAGGTCGTGGGCCGCATGGTCTCCGCCCCGGAGCACGGCCTCCGGCCGGTGGGCATCCTGGCGGCCGGCGCACCGCCCCGCGCCGATCGGGACGAGGGCCCCACCAACGAGATCGCACAGCTGGGCGGGGTGGATGAGCTCGACGACGCGATCAGGGCCACGAAAGCCGAGGTCCTGGTGGTGGCGTTCGCGGTCACCAATGTGGAGAGGCTCACGGCTGCGGTCCGGATCGCCCATCGGCACGGCGTCAGGGTGTGGATCGTGCCGCGGATGTTCGACGTCGTCGGCCGCCGCAGCCGGGTCGACCACATCGGCGGGCTTCCCCTGATGTCGGTTCCGCACACCAACCCGCGCGGGTGGCAGTTCCGCACCAAACACATCGGGGACCGCGTGGTCGGAGCCCTGATCCTGGCGGCGATCTCGCCGCTGTTCCTCACACTCATGCTGTTGGTCCGGTTGAGCTCCCCCGGGCCGATCTTCTTCGCGCAACCGCGGGTGGGGCGCAACGCGCGGGTGTTCGACTGCCTGAAGTTCAGGTCGATGCGACCCGAGGATCCCGACGCGGAGAAGTTCCGGCCCACCGAGGGCAGTGCACCCGGCGGCGTCGAAGGCGTCGACCGCCGCACCAAGATCGGCAAGATCATGCGGTCGACGTCGATGGACGAATTGCCCCAGTTGCTCAACGTGATCCGCGGGGACATGAGCCTCGTCGGTCCACGACCCGAGCGTCCGGAGTACGTCTCGCTGTTCGACGTGCAGATCCGACGGTACGGCGAACGTCACCGCGTGAAAGCCGGTGTCACCGGGTGGGCGCAGGTGCACGGTCTCCGCGGTCAGACCTCCATCGCCGACCGCGCCGAGTGGGACAACTACTACATCGAGAACTGGTCGCTGTGGCTCGACGTCAAGATCCTCCTCCTGACCGTGCTCGCGGTGCTCAAGAAGGCGGAGTGAGTCGAGTCCGCACCCTCAGGGTGTCGGGCGCCGCGTGTCATAAGCTGCGCGATACGGGACGCGACCCCGGTCGTCCCGGACGGTGACGATGAGTGTGCGGACGACGACGGCGAGCAGGATGATGCCGCTGACGATCGCGAGTAGTAGTGCGGTCATGTCGACCTCCTGACGCTGGAATGTGCTGTGTGGGCTGACCTTTCGTCGATCACGTGCGGTGGATGCCGGCTGGGCATCGGTGGACGCGATGGCCCGCTCATGGTGGCGTGAGGGCGCCTCTCGGCGCCACTGATTTTCCGGCAACGCGGCTCGCCCATCCCCGGATCGAGCGACAACCGCATGTCCGACCCCGCGGGCCGCGAGCCGGTACGGGCACCGATTCGGTAGGCCCGCATGGACATCCATCGCGCCTGAAACTACTCTTGTTAGGTCCGTTCAGGCAGCGTGGAGAGGTGGGACATGGCACGGCCGTCCAAGCCGTTGATCAGCCGCAAGGCGGCCGTGATGGCGTCCATCGAGATCATCGACTCCGAGGGACTCGAGGCGTTCAGCCTGCCGCGGCTCGCGAAACACCTCGGGGTCCGCGCGCCGTCGCTCTATCACCATTTCGACGACAAGAACGAGATCCTCACCGAGGTCGCCCGCTACATCGCGGGCACCGCCGTCCGGCGACCGCGGATGAACCCCGGACCCGACTGGCCCGAGTTCTTCGTGGCGCTGGCGCTGAATTTCCGGCAGTCGATCCTGCGCCATCGCAACGCCGCCCCGGTCCTGCTGCAGCATCTCCCGCGTGATCTCTTCACGTCGACCTACGAGGACACCGCGCAGTTCCTGCTGGATTCCGGCGTTCCGGTGGATCTGCACGTCCGCATCCTCGACGGGATGGAGACCCTGTCGATCGGCGCGGTCCTGATGGAAGCCATGCGCCCGCCGCGCCCCAAGTCGGCGATCTTCCCGAATGTCTCCGCGGAGTCGCAGCCTCTTCTCGCTCA
Organism: Gordonia sp. ABKF26; assembly: GCF_041103195.1. Lineage (NCBI taxonomy): Bacteria > Bacillati > Actinomycetota > Actinomycetes > Mycobacteriales > Gordoniaceae > Gordonia > Gordonia sp. ABKF26. The sequence goes on along the minus strand of NZ_JBGCVZ010000003.1, from coordinate 1,964,822 downwards.
GGCACTCTCGAGCAACGATCTCACCCAGCGCCAGCTCTTCGAGGGGATCGTGCGCAGCTTTCTGCACGGGATCATCCGTGATCACGATCTGCCTGCACCGGATGCGGAGCCCGCCGCCGCGGGATGACCGGAGTCGAGGGGCGCCGTGACACCCGCCCCTCGCCCAACACCGCTCGACGATCACAGATCGAGTACGAGCCTCGGTGTGCAGCTCCGGGACACGCACACCATCATGCAGTCGTTCGCAGCCTGCTCGTCCTCGGACAGCACCGAGTCGCGATGGTCCGGCACGCCGTCGAGCACAACCTGTTCACAGGTGCCGCAGGTGCCTTCCCGGCAGGAGAAGTCGACATCGATACCGTCGTCGAGCAGCGCGTCGAGCACCGACCTGTCGGCCGGCACCGTGACGCTCCGCCCGCTCTGCTCGAGTACCACCTCGAACGCCTCGGCGGTTGATTCACCATCCTGCGCAACTACTTTGGGGGCGAATCGCTCGACGTGGAGTTCGATGTCCGACCGGCCGCGGCAGACCTCCTCGATTGCGACGAGGAGCGGTTCCGGTCCGCAGCAGTAGACGGCAGTCCCGGCCGGGACCTCGGCGACGGCCCGAGCGAGATCCAGGAGTCCGTATTCGTCCTGGGGTCGTAGCGCGACATGCTCGGGATGTTGTTGCGCCAGCGCCTCGCCGAAAGCCATCCCGGCCGCGGTACGGCCGCCGTAGAGCAACGTCCAGTCCGCACCCCGCGCGTGCACCTCGTCGATCATCGGCTTCAGTGGGGTGATCCCGATCCCACCCGCGACGAAGAGATAGGCCGGCGCATCCACGAGCGGAAAGTTGTTGCGCGGCCCCTTGACCGCGATCAGCTCTCCCACGGTGAGTTCGTCGTGGACCCGCGACGATCCACCGCGGCCGGCAGGCTCACGCAGCACCGCGACGCGCAGCCGGTCCCGATCGGTCACCTCGCCGCACAACGAATACTGACGGATCAGATCGGGTCCCAGGATGAGATCCAGGTGCGCGCCGGGTTCCCATGCGGGAAGCGGATTCCCGTCCGGGTCGACGAGAGTGAGCGACACGACCCCATCGGCCTCCACCTGTTTGTCGGCGATCTGCAACGTGGCATCGTCGACGAACTCGGTGACGGTCACAGGCTCACTCATTCGGATTTCCCATTCTCACAACGGTTGTCACCAGGCGCGGCCGCGTTCATCGGAACGCCGGCGGCGGGCTCGTACTTGTTCCGACCTGGTAGCAGGAGTGCACGTCTTCCTGCTCGAAGGCGAGCAGGCGGCACATGCGCACCGCACCTGCATCGTCCGGATCGATCCGCAACTGGGAGACCTGGATCCCGGCATCGCGTTGCCGCGCCAGCGCCGCCGTCAGCAGCGTCGCCCCGAGTCCGAGACCGCGTGCCTTCTCGGACAGCACAAGCGCATGGACGAGTGCGGTCCGCAGCTCGAGGTGCATCCGGTGTTCGGTGGTGTACCAGACGAATCCGAGGACGTCGCCGTTCTCGTCGCGCGCGTCGATGACGGTCCCGCCACCACGGCGGAGGTCCGCGGTCACCCGGTCGTGATGTCGTTCAGGGAGGTCCGCGGCCGCCACAACCTGTGCGATGGCGGGGTCGTCGGCGACGTGGTCGCGCGGGTCACCGAGGGTGACCCCGTCCGCGACCTCGGTCTCGTCGAGAGGCAGTGCGAACGGACCGGCCAGGTGCCGGGCCAGGGTCCACTGCCTGCTCACCGCGGGGATGCCGAATCGTCGGGTCAGTCTGCCCGACGCCGGATGGGTGGCGTACGCCCAGCAGCGAAGTGCGTTGGCTCCGGTGCGTTCCCAGCCGCCCTCACCGACCACGTCGAGGCCGACCTCTTCCACCAGCAGGGTCGTGATCCCGCGCGAACGGTAGTCGGGATGGACGACGTACGACACCGTGCCCACCCCATCGGCGGCGACCGACAGATGAAGGTAGGCCACGATCACCAACGGGACGTCGTCGAGCGGGCTGAGATCGCGCCGGGCCTTGATCGGCAGATGCGCAACGGTCCCGGTGGCGCCACCGACCTCTCGGACGGTGTCGGCGTCGATGGACGAGAATCCGGCCTCTTCGTCGTATTCCGCTGCGTCCTGGACGAGTTGGAGGACTTCGTCGATTTCGGCACCGGTCAGCTCCGGGCGCCATTCGTAGGTGATCACTGTGCACTCCTGTCAAGCGGGCTGGAGGACCCCGTCGTCGACGAGTCGGCTGTACTCGTCATCGGTGAGTCCCAGGACCCCGACCGCGATCTCGTGGGTGTCGGCACCGGGCAGCGGGGCCGGACGCAACGGCGCGTCGGGTATCGATCCGAAACGGGCGACCCGGACCGCGGTCGGCAGCGATGCCGGCAACATCGGGTGCTCCAACTGGGTGTACGCATCGCGATCGAGAAGGTGTGGGTCGGTGAGCAGTTCGGGGAGGCGGAGCATCGCGCCGGCGGGTACGCCCGCTTCCTGGAGGAGTGTCATCGCCTCGGTCGGCGTACGTTCGGCGAGCCATGCGGCGAGCACCTTGTCCGCCTCGGCGCGGTTCTCGATGCGGTCGGCGCGCCGCCCGAATCGGGGATCGTCGGCGAGGTCGTCGCGTCCGATGACGGCGGCCAGGCCTCGCCACTCGTGGTCGTCGCGGACCGACACCGCCACCCACTCGTCATCGCCCGCACAGGGGTACACGCCCGACGGCGCCGCGAAGGAATCGGTGTTGCCCTCGGCCCGTACGGATCCGGGCGACAGCGATTCGCGTGCCAGCTGACCACCGAGGGCGACCAGCGCGGCATCGGCCTGGGCGATTTCGATGTCGGTGCCGCGCCCGTGCGATCCCCGGGCGATCAGCGCCGCGAGAACGGTCACAGCGCTGACCTGCGCGCCGATGTGGTCGGGATAGACGGTGGACCCGTCACACAGACCGGGATCGTCGTCGGAGTAACGCCAGAGCGACGACACCCCGCACGCCGCGCGGACCAGCGGGCCATACCCGAGCCTGGTGTTCCATGGACCGACGCTGCCGAAAGCGCTTCCCTCGGCGACGATGATCCGCGGATTCACCTCGCGGAGTTCGTCATACCCGATGCCCATCGCACTGAGGGTGCCGGGCTTGAAATTGGCGAGGACCACGTCGGCCTCTGACGCGAGCCGGAGGAAGAGGTCCTTGCCCCCATCGGTCCGCAGGTTCAGTCCCAGCGATCGGCGGTTCCGGTGGCCCCAGGCGACCGACGGCGACAGGGTGTTCGGGCGCTTCGACTGTCGCAGACCGTCGGGGAATTCGCGATTCTCGACCTTGATGACGTCCGCGCCGTGGTCGGCGAACTGCCTGCCGAGCTCGGCCCCGAAGACGACGACGCCGAGATCGAGAACGCGGAGGCCGGCGAACGGGTGGCCACCGGGCGGCTCGCAATCCGTCGACGTCTGCCGAGGCTCCGTACGCGGTGACCAGGCAGGCACCTGCGTGGCGTCGACGCCGGGAACACGATGACGGAATCCGGCTCGCTGCCCGCCGATCCGCGCGTATCCGGAGGGAATCCGCGCACGGACACCCGGGCCGATCTCGGCGTCGACGAGGGTCCCCGCCGCGTCGAAATGGTCGTTGTCGAGGACCTCACCGATGCGAAGGACGCCGCCGATCGGGATGCCCCGGGCCGCCCCTTCGGCGACCAGTTCGTCGCGGGTCCGATCGGCGAACAGCTGCTCGATCAACGGATGCAGCCGGTCTGCCGCGGCGAACCGGGCCGGGATGGTGTCGAAGGCCGGATCGGCGAACTCGTCGGGTTCGCCGAGCCACGCGAACATCGCACGCCACTGACGCTTGGCCAGCAGGCAGATCCGCACCTGCCCGTCCGCGCATCGAAGGACGGGGTAGAAGTTCGCGGCATCGGGGCGCCCACGCGGGAAGTCGTCGCGCCGACCCGCCGCCGCGGACCCCTGGACGCCGAAGCCGGGGTCGAAGCCGTGGACCACCGACTCGAACGCCGAGATCTCGACCAGTTGCCCGGCTCCGGTGCGGATCCGGTCGAAGTAGGCGAGGAGCGCCGACCACGCGGCATGCACCCCGACCGACTGTTCGACGAGTCCGGGCGGCGGGAGCAGCGGCTCGCGGCCGGGCTCGCCGGAGCGCGACAGCACACCACTCATCGCATAGATCACCGACTCGGTGGCAGTCCAGTTCCGGTAGGGGCCGGTTCGACCGAATCCGCTCACGGTGAGGACGACGAGTGCCGGGTGCGCGGCGGCGAGATCGGCCGGGTCGAGACCCGCGCTGCCGGTGGACGACTCGACGACGATGTCGGCCCCGGCGACCAGCTCACCGAATCGGTGCCGTCCGGAGTCGGTGTCGAGGTCGAGGACGACGACCTTCTTGTTCGCGTTGTTGAGGGCGAACGGAATGCTCAGGCCGGCCTCGATCGGCTCGGAGCGTCGCGACCGCGATCCGCCCGGACGCTCGACGCGCACCACCTCGGCACCCAGGTCCGCGAGGAACCGGCCGCACGACTCGCCGAGTCCGTCGGTTGCGTCGACGACACGGACGCCGGACAGTGGCAGATCGCTCATGTCACTCCTGTCGGGATTCTCTGCTGGTGATCATCTGTGGTCGCATCGGAGACGACGGTCACCGAGTGGCGAAATAGACCGACTTGGCGGAGACGTAGGGCGCCATGCCCTCGGGGCCGAGTTCTCGTCCGAGACCCGACGCCTTGACCCCTCCGAACGGTGCTGCGAGATCGAGCGCGTAGTGGTTGACACCCACTGTGCCGGTATGGATTCGGTCGGCGATGGCGAGGCCCCGGGCCTCGTCGGTCGTCCACACCGTGCCGCCGAGCCCGTACTCGGAGTCGTTGGCGATGCGGATCGCGTCGTCCTCATCGAGGTACTCGGTGATGGTGAGGACGGGGCCGAAGATCTCCTCCTGGGCGATCGACGCCGAGTTCTCGACGCCGGCGAACACGGTCGGTTCGACGAACCAACCCTGCGCCTGATCGGCCGGGACGCCGCCGCCGGTCGTGATCCGATGTCCCGCGGCCCGGCCGGCTTCGACATACCCGAGCACCCGGTCGCGTTGCGCGGCGCTGACGAGCGGCCCGATCGCGGTCGCCTTGTCCAGCGGATCGCCGACCCGTAGTGCCCGGACGGTCTCGGTGACCGCTTCCACGACGTCGTCGAATCGAGCTCGCGGGGCGAGGATTCGGGTGCTGGCGTGGCAGGTCTGACCGTTGTTCACCAGCGAGACGTCGAGCAGGTGCCGCGCGAACTCGTCCAGATCGGCGTCATGCGCCACGATCGCCGCGGATTTGCCGCCGAGTTCGAGGGTCACCGGCCGGAGGAGAGCACCGCAGACCTCACCGATGGCTCGGCCCGCGGCGGTCGATCCCGTGAATGCGACCTTGTCGACCCCGGGGTGCCGGACCAGGTAGGCGCCTGCCTCACGTTCGGCAGGAACGATGTTCAGGACGCCCTCGGGAAGTCCGGCCTCCTGCGCGGCGTCGGCGAACACGAACGCATCCAGCGCCGTCTCCGGTGCGGGCTTGAGCACGATCGTGCATCCCGCGGCGAGCGCCGGCGCGATCTTCATCGCGGCCAGCGGCTGAGGGTAGTTCCACGGCGTGATCGCCGCGACGACACCGACCGGCTCACGACGGACGACGGTGCGTCCACCGAACGCGCTCGGACGCACGTCCTCGGTGTCGGAGGCGCGGATCAGGTTCGCGTAGTACGACAGCATCGCCGCCGGGCCGTATCCGTTGACCGACTTCGACAATGCGATCGGCATACCGTTCTCGCGACTGACCAGCTGGGCGGTGTCACGGGCACGTGCGGTCAGTGCGGCGGCCAACCGGTCGAGGACATCGGCCCGCTCGCGCGGCCCCATCGACCGCCATGGTCCCGCCAGCGCCGACCGCGCTGCGGCGACCGCACGATCGATGTCGGCCGGGCCGCCCAGTGCGCTTCTGCCCAGCGGCTTCTCGGTGGCCGCCTCGATGACGTCGTACCCGGTGCCCGACTCCGCCGGTGTCCACTGTCCACCGATGAACAGATCGTTTCGCTCGAACATGTCTTCTCCCTGCCCTTGTGGTGTCGGGGTCCTGGTGGTCGTGGCTAGACGGTCTCGGCGTGGCCGAACAGCACCGAACTGACGAGCGGCGCCATCGGGCCGCCGATGAACAGCGACGTCCGCACGTCGGCAACCTGATTGGTCGACGTGCCGCGAACCTGACGGACCGCTTCCACGGCCAGATTCAGTCCGTTGATGAACGAATCCGCCAGATTGCCGCCGCTGGTGTTCACCGGCAGCTTCCCGTGGGGTGCGGTCAGATTGTCGACGGTCATCACGGTGCCCGCCGCCTCGCCGGGCGGGCACAACCGGTGATCGATCAGCGCGGCAACCGCCGGACCGCTGAAGTTCTCGTATACCTGGACCACATCGACGTCGTCCGGTCCCAAGCCGGCCGACGCCCAGAGACGCTCGGCTACACCGGGTTTTCCGTTGTTAGCCGGACCGAACCCGGCCGTCGAATACTGTGCGTCGTTGTCGACCCGCTCGCAGAACCCACCCGGCGCTCCCTGTGCGCCGGCGAGCACGAACGCCGGGTCCCGACGGAGATCGCGCGCGCGGTCGGAACCGACGAGCACCAGCGCGACCGCGCCGTCGCTCTCCCGTGAGCAGTCGTAGAGATGGAAGGGCTCGGCGATCATCCGCGAGGACTCGTAGGTCTCCTCGTCCAGCGGCTTGCCGTGGCCCTGCGCCGTCGGATTCTGCTGCGCGTGCTGATAAGCCGCCAGCACCAGTGAACGCATCGCCGAGCGGGGCACGCCGTCGTGTTCGAGCATGCGCTGAGTTCGCATGGCACAGATCTGGGCGGGCGAACCCACGCCATGCGCGAGGAAGTGAGATCCGTAGTGGTACTTGGCATACCCCAGGCGACCGGTGTCGGCCTGGGACATCGCGCGGTACACGACGACGCACTGCGCCTGACCCGACGTGATGGCGACGGCCGCATTGGTGATCGCGGCCGCCACGCTCCCGCCACCGCCGCCCCACATCATGTTCGACCAGCGCAGTTCGTCGATCATCAGTGCGGCCCCGAGGATCGGCCCGTCGTTGGAACCGCCTGCGTAGGAGACGAATCCGTCGACCTCACGTGGCGACACCCCGGCGTCGGAGCACGCGTCGAGGATTGCCCGGATCGTCATCTGCTGCTCGGTGAGCGGTGACTGCCCGCGCTTGTAATGCATCTCGGAGACGCCGACCACGGCAGCGCCACCACGAATCCCGTTGCTCATCTGCGTTCTCCGTCGTTCGTTTCGGCCCGCTGCCAACGGAGAAGCGGCCACGGTTCACCGTCGCGCTCCTCGAAGACGCCGACGACGCGATCGCCGATCTTCGGGGTGCTTTCGGGATCGTCGGTCAGGATGCCCAGCACCCGCCGGCCACCTGCATTCTCCAGTTCCACGAGCACGCTGACATACGGGAGCCGGTCGGCCAGTTCTTCGATGTACGGATACCAGCTGCGGCTCCAGCTGTAGATCGTGCCGACGGGTTCGACTGTCTCCCAGCCGAGATCGAGCGAGTGGCAGTTTCCGCACACCGACTGGGGGCTCCAGATCCAGGTCGAGCAACTGCGGCAGCGCTGGAGGCGCAGCTCCCTCTCGGCCAGCCCATCCCAGTACGGCTGGTCCAGCCCGTCGGCCGCGGGCCCCCAGGGGATGTCGGCAGTCGTCATCGCACCGACTCGGGCGCGAAGTTCTCCAGGGCCCCGGCGAGCCACTCGCCGTCCCGGCGCTCCCAGATGGAACGTAGCCCGATCTCGCGACCCTCGGTCGTGTAGACGGTCTCTCCGACCATGCGATCGCCGTCGGCCCGGACGCCGACGATCCGGTGCCCGTCCACCGCACCCCGCGGGACGTCGACGCCGTCGAAGACGGCCGGGATGTTCTCCTGGATCATCTCGGCCATCGCGGCCTTCATGTCTCCCGCGACCACGTGCCCGACATGATGCTCGTAGCGCACCCGGAAGTCATCCAGTTCGCTCATCGTTGCTCCTCCTCACCACCGGGCCGTGCCCGACGTCGTTGCGCAAACCTTACGGCTTTAGTTATAAGGCGTCAATCGAGATGTGCGGAGCCGTCGGTAGCCACACGCACCCGTCGTCCCTGAGCCTCGGCGGTCGCGAGTTCGTCCAGGTCGCCGCTGTCGGTGATCACCGCCAGGGTGCGGCCGCCGCCGTGAACGCGACCGGCGACGAATGCCCGCTCAGGGACTCCCGTGCGGTCGTAGGCCACCGTCCAGGTCTCGAGTTCGGCGACACCCTCGTGGGATTCGACCACCTCGACCGTCGGCTCGGCACCCGTCCATGCCCGGTGCACCGTTTCGGTGACATCTTCCCGGCGAAAGCCCGCCGCGGGCGGCTCGGTCGAGTACACGCCGAAGGCGTGCTTCGTCAGGTACCCACTGTTCGCGGTCACCAGGCCGAAGGTGCCGGGCGACCCGCGCAACCGGGTGGCCACCGTGGCGATCGCATGCGTGCTGTAGTTGTTCCACGGGCCGCCCGCGAAGGTGAGCCCTCCGGTGCAGGTCAGCGGACGTTCCGGATCGTCTGCGGGAACGCCGATCTCGCGCGCCGCCACCTGCACGGCCGAGGGGAAGCAGGAGTAGATGTCGAGGTGAGCGACGTCGTCGATCGCGATCCCCGCGAGTTCGAGCGCACGGGCGGCGCCGATCCGGATCGGTGCCGAACCGTTCAGGGCGGGACGCGCCGCGACGGCGTCGGTGTCCTTGGATTCGGTTCCGCTGTGTGGGAACACCCACGACGAGGTGGGGATTCCCAGGCGTCGTGCGGTCTCGACCGAGCACATCACCAGTGCCGCACCCTGGTCGACCATGTTGTTCGAGTTCAGCAGCTTCGGGTAAGGAGACGAGATGAGGCGATTGCCATCGGTCGGAGTCGTGATCTCTCCCGGGGCATACGTACGCCTGGTCCAAGCGTAGGGATTATCCGCGGCAACCTCGCTGAACGACGACCACAGTTCCCCGAGCAACTTCTCGTGGTCGGCAATACTCCGACCCGCTCCGACGCGGAGAGCCTGCTCGAACAACGGGTAGACGAAGGACGGTCTGTCGAGTCCGATCCGCCGCTCGCTCTCCGCCTCCATCGGAACGTCCGGGACGATGATCGGCGCGGACGGCACAGTTTCGTCCTGTCGGGTCCAGTCGGGCCGTTCCCCCTGTGCGCGGAGTTTCATCCGCGTGCGCCAGGCTTCTGCACCCCCGATGAGAACGACGTCGGCGCGGCCCGTGGCAATGTCTTCGGCGGCACCGTTGACCAGCACCTGCGGCGTGCTGCCGCCGTTCCCGGTGTAGCCGGTGTGTCGCGGATCTGCCCCGATCCGTTCGGCCACCAACGCACCGGGGTCGCGGTAGCGCCATGACAACAGGCCGACCACGCGGATGGAGTCGATCAGTTCGAGGAGGCGCGACGTCCCGGCTTCGGCAGCCGCCTCGTGTGCCGCGCGCGCGATGAGATCGACCGGCTCGACGCCACCGTCGTGAGCGGTGATCTGTCCGCCGCCGACGAGGACGGGCGTGCGGGGATCGATGGTCATGGTGGCCTGCCTTCAGTTCGACGAGACGGCGGTGACCGTCCCCTCAAATCTAAACTCGATAGGTAATAGGCCGCAATCCGCCCCTCGTGGATTGCGGCCTGGCCCCGCGTCAGACGCGCGGGAGTACCTCCGTGGGAGCGTCCTGCCAGATCCGGTCGTCGCGTCGGCGATCCGCGATGTCGGCGGCATGCGCGCGGTTCTCGCCGCGGATCTGGTCTTCCTGTTCCTGGCTGCGGCGGATCGCCTCCTGGGCGTTCTGCGGCAGGTCGGGAAGCATCTGATGGACGCGCTCGCGGTGACGGGCGATCGCCTTGCGCTCGGGCATACCGGGATTGGGCTGCACCTGCGGGATGATCTCGGTGAAGTCCTCCTTGGTACCACCACCGGAGATACCCGCAGCCGCCATCGCCGCCTCCTGGGCGACGAGGGCCTCGTCCTTCTCCTCCGACATGCCGATCGGACCGAACCGGTCACCGGAGAGGAACTGCTTGACCACCGGCTGCTCCGAGGTCAGCAACTGCTCACGCGGACCGAACATCACCAACTCCTTGCGGAACAACATGCCGATGTTGTCCGGAATCGTCCGCGCGATGTTGATGTTGTGCGTCACGATCAGGATCGTCGCATCGATCTGGGCGTTGATGTCGATCAACAACTGCGAGATATACGCGGTACGCACCGGATCCAGACCCGAGTCCGGCTCGTCACACAGAATGATCTGCGGATCCAGCACCAGCGCACGCGCCAGACCGGCACGCTTGCGCATACCACCGGAGATCTCACCCGGGAGTTTGTCCTCGGCACCGGTCAGACCGACGAGGTCGATCTTCTCCATCACGATGTCGCGGACCTCGTTCTCCTTCTTCTTCGTGTGCTCACGAAGCGGGAACGCGATGTTGTCGAACAAACTCATCGACCCGAACAACGCACCGTCCTGGAACAGCACACCGAACAGCTTGCGGATCTCGTAGAGCTCCTTGGCCGAACACTGCGTGATGTCGGTGCCATCGATGATCACCGACCCCTGCTCGGGATGCAGCAGACCGATCAAGGTCTTCAGGAACACCGACTTACCGGTACCCGACGGACCCAGCAGCGCGGAGACCTCCCCCTCCGGCAGGGTCAGAGAGACATCACGCCAAATGTTCTGCGAACCAAACGACTTCGTCAGGTTCTCCACACTGACCTCAACACCCATCTCGTCCTCCAGCTCTCGTGGTCGTCGTCAGTTGCCCGGAACGGGCGGATCGGCGGGGGCGGGTTGCTCGGCGGGCGGATTGCCGGGAATCGGTTGTTCGCCGGCCGGTGCACCGTTGCCGGGACTGTCGGCATCGAGATTCGATCCCGTGCTGCTGATCGCTGTGATCAGCCAGTTCTGGCTCTTGTCGAGGGTCACCCGGTAGGTAGCCGTCGACTCGATCCCCGAGGGCGCCTGCACGTTCTTCGTCTGCACGTTGACGAAAGCGACGACCTGGTAGGTGTTGCCGTCGACCGATTCGACCTTGGCCGCGATCGGCTGCGCGGTCGACGACCACTGCAGCGGCCGGAGCAGTTGTTCCATCTGGGTCGACGCCCGTCGGAGCCGTTCGGAGAGCTCCGGTGATGTGCCCTTGGTGAGCAGGGTCCGCCACTCATCGGGGTTCTCGAAGCTCATGTCGGCGGCACCGGTGGCGTAGTCGAGCGCCACCTTCTCGGCCGCAGCATCGTCGGCGGCGGCCGCGTTCAACCGGTCGACCTCGCTGGAGGCGCTGGACCACTGCCACCCCAGCAATGCCATCGCTCCGACGACGAGCACAGCGACGGCGCCGATCAGGATTGATCGCAACGACACCGAGGCGGTGCTCAGTCGCCCGCGCTTCGTGGGTTCAGCGCGGTCCGCCGCCGAGTCGCCCGATGCTGCCGTTGCCGTTTCGGTATCCGCCGAGGCCGAGTTCTCGTCGGCGTCGGTCTCGGTGTCCGTGGTGATGGTCTTCGTCATCGCCGGTCTCCTGTCTGTGTCTGCTGGTCGATATGTGCCGGAGCGCTCGGTGCGCTCGCTGCGGAATCCCGCGTCGTCGTGCGGGTGTCGGTCACCGTCACCCCCCGGCCGGGATGCGGATCTCCAAAGCCCCGGAATCGGTTGCGTTGATCAGGTTGTCCAAAACCCGGCCGACATCGACGGTCCGCAGCGACGCCGCACCCGAGCGGGTGGCCGGCAGCAGGTTCTCACCGATGATCTTGAGGTCCGCGCCGCTGTCGTCGAGGAATTTCTGCAGAGCCGCGACCAGCGGCGTCGCCCCCTGAGTGATACCGGTGTACATCGGCCCACTCCAGTCGATGGCGTCCTTGACGCCCGACTCGAGTTCGGCGAATCCCACTCCGAAACCGGCTATGTGCGGAGTCGTCGCCCGCAGCAGCCCGGGTATCGGCTGCGACCGCATGAGCAGCGGTTGCATGGTCGCCAGCAGAGTGGTGAGTTCGTCTGCGCGCGCGGTGAACTCCGCAGCCAGCAGCCGTCCGGCTTTGTTGAGGTCCTCGATGACCTCGATGCCGTCGGGCAGCCCCATGTCGAGTTCGGCGAACACACGCTGGACCTTGTCGGGGTCGGTCTGTCCGAGCACCTCGGTCACCTGTTCGGACAGATCCTTGAACGTGGCGGCGTTGGAGACGTTCTCGCCGTCGATGTAGGCGTTGTCGGACAGGTACGGGCCCCCTGCGGTGGTGGGCATCACCGCGACATAGGCCTCGCCGAGCGCCGACAGGTTGTCGACGCGGAAGTTGCTCTCGACCGGAATGTTCTCCGTGTCGTCGTAGTTCCAGGTGATCTCGGCGCCGCGTGAGGATTGCGAGATCTCGGTCACATGACCGATCTCGATGCCGCGGAGCAGAACTCGGGAACCGACGAGGATGCCGTTCGTGTCCGCCACCGTGATGGTCGCGTGCCTGGCCGACGGCGAGTTCACGTGTAGTCCGACGCTCAGGATGTAGGCGATGGACAACCCGGCGATGGCGAGCATCGCCACCACCGAAACTCGTGTCTTGGTGATCACTTGATCGCTCCCAACATCCGCAGCAGCATCTTCGTGTCGCCGAGCAACTCCGTCTTGCCTGCCGCCTGAACCGACGGGGCCGCAACCGAGGCGATGTTCACCGATGGCCTTTTCGCGAACGGAATCAGCGTGTCCTCCAAGAACTCGGCCATGGCGGCGCCGGTCGCAGGAGCCTGGTCCCACATCCCACGCCCGGCCTCGGCGGCGTCAGCCGCCGAGTTCAGCAGGGGCACGAGGAACAGACCGCCGGTGAACACCGACCCGACGGAGGGCAGCAGCGTGCTGATGTGGGCCACCAACGATTTCGACACGGTCTTCCAGTAGTGCTCGCCCTGCTCGGAGAACACGTGCTCGATCTGTTGCCGGCTGTCGGAGAACGACCCCGACACCGCGTTCAGGCTGTTGAGCATGCGGTCGAGTTGCGCGGTGTTGCGGGACAGGTCGTCGAGATCCTTCGAGACCGTGGTCGCGATCGACCGCACATTCTTGATCGGCGGCATGGTGCGATTCAGTGTCGCCATCGTGTCCTGGACCTTCTGAATGCTGCCGCCGTTGATGAAATAGGCGAGAACGGCAATGGTGTCCTCGAGGGGCGGCGGAGACGTCGTACGGTCAAGCGGGATCACGCTGCCGTCCCGCAGCAACTCACCACCGCCTTCGGTCGGCGGCTCGAGCGCCAGGTAGGTGTCGCCGAGTGGCGTGTTCTGCCGGATGATCGCCGAGGAGTCGGCGGGGACCGGGCGATCGTCGGTCAGTCCGACCACCACGTCGACACCTTCGTCGGTGGTCTCGGTGTGGTTCACGCGGCCGACCTGGAGCCCGTTCATCATCACATCGGCGCCGTCCGGCAGGTTGAGCACGCTCGCGAACTGCAGTGTGACCTCATAGTCGAGCGGGACACTGCTCTTCACCGACGGCAGCCGGTTCGGACTCAACGCCGAGCACCCGGTGAGTCCGATCACCGCTACGAGCACCGCGGCCAGGCCCAGTGCGGTTCGTCTTCCGGTCATTTCTGGAGACCCGCCTTCTGCAACAGGATGGACAGTGCATTGACCGGCGCCGACTGTCCGCCGCCCACATCGATCTTCGGCGCGACATACGGAATCGAGAGCGCACCGGAGGACGATTCCTGCTGGCGCATGGCAGCGGCGACCGACGGCGTCATGGACACGAGTTGGCCGAGTTCGGGTGCACGCTGGGCGCCGTAGGCGATGATGTCTTCGACCGGACCGTGTAGCAGCGGCCACAGGATGTCCTCCCCGTAGTTCCGCTGGATGTCGTACATCAGCGCGATCGTCCAGCCGATTCCCCGGCAGAACCTCGCGACGTCGTAGAACAGGGTCGTCCCGAGCTGCGTGACCGAGGGCATCTGGTTCATGATCGACATGATCTGATCCCAGTTCTTCACCGCGTCGTCGGTCAGCGGCGCCATGTCGCGGATCGACGAACCGATGTCGGCGACGAACGCGTCCGGATTCTGCGCCGCGCGGGCGGCGTTCTCGAACATCCGCGACGCCTGCGGACCGGTCCCGGCGAACGCCCGGTCCGCACCGTCGAGGGCGGTCTCCAGGTCGTCGCCGCCGTTGTCGGACAATGACTTCAAGAAGTCCGCCGCAGAAGCGGCAACCTCCGAGATGCTCTTCGGGGTGAACGAGTTCTCCACGCCGATGCATCGCCCTTCCGCCAGGGCAGGGCCGCCTGCATAGTTGCCCACCAACTCCAGACTGCGGTCGGCCAGTAGCGACTTGGATCTGGTCACAGCCTTGACGTCGGCGGGATAGCTGCGCCCAGGGTCCAGCGAGAACGTGACCCGTACGTGGTCACCTCGACTCTCGATCCGGTCGATCGCTCCGACGCGAATACCCATCTGGGTGACCGGGTTTCCCTCATACAGGCCGATCGTGTCGGTGACATCGACGCAGAATCCGTCGCCGCCGGGCGCGCCGTCGTCGACGCCGGTGGCGCCTGCCGACGTCAATCCGATCGTGGTGATCACGCCGAGCAACACCACCACGGTCCCCAACGCGATGGCCAGGCGCCGTTTCGAGGAGCCAACGATCTCTCGCATCAGCAGTTCCTTCCGGGAATGGGGATGCACACGTCCTCGGTCCACAGGGTGCCGCCGCCGACCTGACGCATCCCTTCGGGAGTGATCCACTGCGCCAGCTTCTTCCGAGTGGCGACCAGCCCGTCGATGGCCGGGCCGAGCTGCTGCTGCAGCCGGATGATGGTGTCTTTCATCTGGTTCACGTGACTGGAGACCAGTTCGCTGTGGTTGAGGTAGAACCGCATGAACGGAGCCAACTTCATGAGGACGTTCGCGAACAGCTTGTAGGCGTAGTTGAAGCCCGCGGAGTTGACGTGGTAGGTGCTCACCACGATGTCGATCTTGCGGATCAGCTCGAAGACGAACTCACGGTTCCCGTTGAACGTCTGCAGGTACTCCGCGGCGAGCGAGGCGATGTCGTGAACCTGGCCGCGTTGCCTGTCGAACACAGCGGTGACCGACTCGAGACCGTTCACGATGGAGCGCAGCGAGGTGTCGTTCCCATCGAGTGCGCCGGCGACCTGGTCGAGGTTGGCATTGACCTCTCGGGTGTCGACCGTGTCGGTGGTACTCGGCACGGCCTGGATCACATCGCCGATCGAGTAGGGAACGGTCACCCGGCCGGCCGGGATCGGGCCGCTGAGCTCCTCACGCCCGAGCGGGATCATCGTGATCGCGTATCCGCCCACCGGCGTGAGCATCCGGACTTCCATCTTCGTCTGGTCACCGACGAACGTCTCGGCATCGATGCGCGCGGTGACCTTCACCCGATCGGGTTGGAGTGCGACGTCGGACACCTTGCCGATGCTGATGCCCGCGACGCGCACGTCCTGTCCGGACTCGATCGCCGAGGCGTCGGTGACCTCGAAGGTGATCGTCTTCTGGCCCGGCGGACGCAGGTAGATGATCGCGAGAGTGCCGAGGAGGGCCGCCACCACGACCAGGACGATCACGCCGAGCACGCCGTCGTGGGAGGTGAATCTGCGTATCCCCTTCTGGTTCATCGATTGCACAGGACCACCTCGCTACCGGTCATCAGGATTCGCACGTCGGAGGGAATGTGCGCGCGACCTTTCGCGCACTGCTTGCTGAACGAGGCATGCGTGTCGATGCCTCGCAGACCTGCAAGCGCATTGGGCATCAGCTGGAAGGACTTCAGCGCTTCCTGCATGGACGAGAACGTGGTCTTGAGGAATACGTCGACATCGAATTCCTCGTTCACACCGAGCGCCACCAGAAGCCTCTCGATCGGTTCGAAGAGTGCGGGTCCGGCGCTGGCGGTGACTGCGAACTCATCCAGAACCGTCATGGCGTTGCTGATCGGCAGATCGACCGCTTCCAGAAAACCCATGACCTGTGGCGACCGACCGCCCATCGTGTCGGCGATACGAGCCAGATTCGACGTCAGGGTGGAGATGAGCTGCTGCCGATTCTCGGCAAACCTCGCCAGCTTCTGGGTGCTGTCCAGCATCGGGCCGAGGCCGCTGCCGTCACCCTGGAGCAGGGCGATGGCGTTCTCGCTGAACTGATTGACCTCGTCGGCGTTCATCGTCGTCAGAACCGGTTGGAGTCCGTTGAACAGTGACGTGATGTCGAAGGACGGAACCGTCTGTGCGGTCGTCGCGTGACTCACCATGGTCCCGGGCGTCTTGCCGGGTTGCAGGTCGAGATACCGCACTCCGGTCAGATTCTGGTACTTGATCGCCAGGGTCGACGTCGACGTCAGCTTCTGGCTGTCGTCCATGGTGAACTCGACCCGCGCATAGGGGGACCCGTCGTCGTTGCGTTCGAGGTCGACCGACACGATCTTGCCGATCCGCTTCCCGCGGAATCGGACGTCGCCGTTGTCGTGGAGACCCGACGCATCGGTGAAGTCGGCGCGGTAGGTCACCACGCTGGCGTCGACCGGGTTCCGCATGGCGTTCACGACGAGCACGAACAACATGACGGTCACCGCAGCGACCACCGCGACCTTTGCCCCGGCGACAACTGTGCTGCGAGATGCCATCTCAGTTACCTCCCGCGCGTCGACCGTCGATGGACTTCATACGTTCCAGCGGACCCGAGACGGCCGGCACGCTGTCGAGGAGGAGGCGCAGCTGCAGCGTCTTGCTTGCATCGTCGCCCGTGAAACTGTTGCGCAACTGCTCGATTGCCTTTCGTGTCTTCGCCATCGAGGCACCCCCGCCGATCATCTGCGGTACCGGGTCGATCAGATATTTGAACGAGGTGACCAGGGGCGTCAGGTCGGCCGAGTGGGAAGCCAGCAGCGTTCCCGCCGCACCGAACAATCCGCCGGAGGCGACTTCCAGCGATCGGTTCATGAGATCGTGGTACGCCTCGTCCACTCCTCGCGAACCGTCGGGCATCTTGTTGAAGACGCTGCCGGTGATCGCGTCGAGAGCCTTCATCGCCTCACGGTTGAATCCCGGGAATGCCTCGGCAAGGTCGTTCATCTCGCGCAGCAGCGTGCTGGGCAGGTGGCGTTGGGTGCGCGCCACCTTGTCGGTGAAGATGATCGCGGTCTCGATCAACGGGGAGAGTCCGTCGGCGTAGCGCATCACCTCGTCGAGGCTCTCGATCATGTCCCGCGTCAGGGTGCCGTCCACGACGATCGAACTCCGCTCGATCATCGTCGACATGGTGAAGTCGGGGGCCGCGGAACGCCGGAGCGTCTGTCCGTCGGAGAGTTCCGACCCACCCGGCATCGCGATCAGGTTGACCGCGGTGACGCCGAAGTAGTTCTGCGGCCGGTAGTCGACCTCGAACGAATCGGTGAGACTGTCGGCGGCCTGCGGATCGAGCACCACGTCGACGTGCACGACTTCGGGGTCGGTGGAGTCGATGGCGGTTACCTCGCCGACCTCCGCGCCGCGCAACAGGATTCGGCTCCCGGTGTCCACCCCCGGGCCGAGAGCCGGCAGCACCAGATGGAGATCGGTGCCCTTGGGCGCGGTGGCCCGCGGATAGACCACGGCGAAGACCGTGACCACGACGGCGAGTACCGCCACCGCGATGACGCCGGCGCGGACCAGTGTCCGCGTCTGGCCGCGGGCATCCCCGCGGAGGAAGTCCTGACTGCTGTATGACGACACGTCAACCCCTGAACGGAAGGACCGGATTGAGGCCCCAGATGGCCACGGTCATGAGGAAATTGAGGACAACGATGGCCACCAGGCTCGCACGGATCGCCCGCCCGGATGCGGCACCGACACCGGCCGGCCCGCCGGACGCGAAATACCCGTAGTAGCAATGGATGATGGTGATCACCGCACAGAAGATGAGTGCCTTCGCCACCGACGCCAGCAAGTCCGGTATCGAGACGAACTGGGCGAAATAGTGATCGTAGGTCCCCTCGGGTTGGTCGTGGAACAGCTTCACGATCAGCCCGCCTGTCAGGAAGCTGACGACCAGGGCCATGAGGTAGCTCGGCAGGACCACGAGCATGCCGCCGATCAAGCGTGTCCCGACCACGAACGGGATCGCGCGAAGACCCATGGTCTCGGTGGCGTCGATCTCCTCGGAGATCCGCATGGCACCGATCTCGGCGGTCATCCGGCAGCCTGCTTGAGCCGCGAATCCGATCCCGGTGATGATCGGCGCGACGACACGGATGTTGCCGAACGAGTTGATGATCCCGGTCAGCGCGCCGAAACCGAGGAGGTCGAACGCCATGAAAGCCATGATCGCCACCACCGATCCCACGGCGATCCCGAGGAAGAACATCAGGCTCACCACACCGCCGTCGACGATGATCGAGCCGCTGCCCCAGGCCATGTCATTCATGGTCTTCATCGTCTGCTTGCGGTAATGCCGGATTGTCGTGGGCAGCAGAACGAATGTCTTGCCCACGAACACGACGATCTGACCGAACGTTGCGAACGCGTTGGTAAAGCTCTCGCCCACCGAACGTCCCAGCCGGCCCAGTGCGCCGGTACGAGGAGCTGCGTGTGTTGTCATGTCGTCACGCCAATCGGGCCGGGAAGAACATGGCCTGCAGCTGGCTGACCGCCATGTTCGTCATGAAGATGCAGAGGACGCTCAGGACCACCGACGCGTTGACCGCGTTGGCGACACCCTTGGGCCCGCCCTTGGCCTCCAGCCCTCGCAGGCTCGCGATCACCACGACAATGAACGCGAACAGGACCGCCTTGAGGACCGAGAACATCAAGTCCGTCGGTGTCGCGAAGGTGCCGAAGGACTGCCAGAAGCTGGCCGGTACCACGTCGTTGACGTTCGCCGAGATCGCAAGTCCGGCTGCGACTCCCGACGCGATGATCATGACGCAGAGCGCCGGCGCGATCGCCAGCATGGCCAGGAACCGGGGCACGATGAGCCGCTGAACCGGATTCACGCCGATGACCCGCATCGCCTCGATCTCCTCGCGGATCGATCGTGCGCCGAGATCCGAGGCGATGGCCGACGCCGCGGCGCCGCTCATCAGCAGGCCGGCCGCCATCGGGGCTCCCTGGTTGACCACGCCCAGGCCGCTCGCGGCACCGGCGAGTGAGTTCGCGCCGACCTGATCCATGACACCGCCGACCTGAACCGACACCTCGGCGCCGATGGGCACCGCCATGAGAAGCGCCGGGAGCGCGGTGACCTTGAACAGCTTCCACATCTGATCGATCACCTCGGCACCGGCCAGGCGCAACGAGAGCGCGTCGGTGATCGCGAAGCGGATCATCTCCATCGCCAGACGCGCCGAGCGGCCGATGGTCGCCAGACTGCGTGTGATCCGGTCGATCACGCCGCCACCCACCCTGCGGAGCGCGTCAACCGACCTCACTCCTGGACTGCGCTCTCCCAGAGCACTGACGGTCATTGGTGATCCTCTCGAATTGTCGCGGAGCCATCCGCGTCGGTCGTACTTCGGGTGACGTTCCACCCCTGGCTGTCTGGGACGTTTGACCACCCGGTGGCGCACGCTTGCGGTCACTTTCCACCAGACGTGCCTGTGGCCTAAACCCTTTAGTTGAACTACTGTGACCCCCGACACTTTGACCGCCCCCGAGCCTAGCAGTCATGAGACGTAATCTGTCAAGTGTCAGCAGCTCGGGATCGAAGGAATCAGCCACCGAACCGGGCCAACCGGACACCGAGAGACGCCGCCGGCGACCTTTCGGACACGTCCGGCCGCCGGACGCGCTCCCGGCGCGGTCCGGTCAACCGACAGCGGCGGCATCCCCCGGGCGGCTCAGCCCATCAGCCGCCGCAGCACCTTCTCCATCGCACGGCTGTATGGCGGGTAGGTCGCCGCCAGGTCCGGGCGAGCAGGTTTGCTCAAGACCGCCTTGCGATGACTGAACGTGTCGAATCCGTTCCGCCCGTGGTAATTCCCCATTCCGGAAGCTCCGACGCCGCCGAACGGCAGCTCGGGGACCAGAAGCTGGTACAGCAGATGATTCACCGTCACCGAACCCGATGACGTCCGCTCCACGACCGCATCCTCGACCGCCCGGGTACCGGTGAACAGATACAGGGCAAGCGGTTTCGGCCGGGAGTTGACGAAGTCGATCGCGGCGTCGAGGTCGGGCACCGAGATCAGCGGCAACACCGGGCCGAAGATCTCCTCCTGCATCAGCTCGGAGTCGGGATCGGGGTCGGTGACCAGCGCAGGCTTGATCGTCCGCTTGGCATCGTCGATCTCGCCGCCGTACTGTTCGCCGCCATGGGTCTGAAGAACGCGTCGCAGGCGGTCCACATGGCGCTGATTCACGATGCGGGTGGTGTCGTGCGCGGCCCGCAGCGGCAGCTCCTCGAGTAACCGTTCGACCAGCGCGGGCCGTACGGACTCCTCGACGAGGACATAGTCCGGAGCGGTACACGTCTGGCCCGCGTTCACCGACTTGGCCCACGCGATGCGTCTGGCCGCGACGTCGAGATCGGCGTCGGCAGCGACGATCACAGGACTCTTGCCCCCGAGTTCGAGTGTGACCGGGGTCAGATTCTGGGCGCTCGCGGCCATGACCGCGCGGCCGATCGACGTCGACCCGGTGAAGAAGGTGTGGTCGAACGGCTGGGCTGCCAGTGCGGCGCTGACCTCCGCGTCCCCCAGTACGACGCGCACAGCCTCGGCGTCGAGGTAGCGCGGGAGCTGTTCGGACAGCAGCCGCGCAGTGGCGGCCGCCAGCTCCGACGGTTTCACCACGGCGGCATTGCCGGCCGCGAGGCAACTGACCAGCGGATGCAGCGTCAAGAGGATCGGGAAGTTCCACGCGCCGAGGATGAGCGCGACCCCCTTCGGCTCGGACACGACCCATGCCTTTCCGGGCGCGGTCGCGGCGCTCATCCGCACCTTGTCCGGCTTCATCCACCGCGCCACGTTGGTGAGTGAGTGCCGGATCTCGTGCCGGACAGGAGCGACGTCGGCCATGAAGGTTGCCATGGACCCGCGTCCGAGATCGGCTCCGATCGCGGCTGCGATCGCCGGCTCGCACTCATCGATGAACCGCAGCAATCCCTCGAGCTGCGCGACTCGCCACGACAGTGGTCGCGTACGACCACTGTCGAACGCGGATCGGGCGCCGGCCAACGCCGACCCGGATTCGGTGCCGGCCGTGCTCGTCGACATCTCGGTAACACTCATGGTGGCTTCGCTTTCTGCTGCGTCGGGTACTCACCCCCGGGCTGAAGTATGCGGCGAGCGTACACAGTGTTCAGACGTGATGTCAATCACTTGCGGTGGCTTGTGGGGCGCTCGTCCCACCGACCATACATCTTGTATGGAGTCGACGTCTGCCCTATCGTGAGCTCATGATCGACTGGACCGTCACCGCACACACCGAGACGCTCGAAACCGCGGACGGCGACGGGGTCCGCCGCCTGATGCTGTCGCGCCCCGCCGCGCTCAACGCTTTCGACGAGGCGCTCCAGAGCGACCTCCTGGACGCGGTCGCCGCCGCCGCGACCGACGACACCGTGCGGTGCGTTCTTCTCGCCGGTCGAGGCCGGGCCTTCTGTGCCGGAGCGGATCTCGCGCTCGACGGGGTCGGCCCGGATGTGCGGCTGGCACCGCGGACCGAGCGCGAACTCACGCAGTTCTACAACCCGATCGTGCGCGGGCTGCGCGAGATGCGAAAGCCGGTCGTGGCCGCGGTGAACGGGGCTGCGGTGGGCGTCGGTTGCGCCGTCGCCCTCGCGGGCGACCACGTCGTCGGAGCGAGGTCGGCGTCGTTCGCACTCGCGTTCTCACGAGTGGGGCTCACACTCGACGGCGGCGCCTCGCTTCTCGTCGGGGCGCGCGTGGGATTCGGTCGTGCGTCGCGGATGGCCCTGCTGGCCGAACGGGTCGATGCCGACACCGCGTTCTCCTGGGGGCTGATCGACGCGGTGGTCGACGATGCGGATCTCACCGACCACGTGGAGGCCCTCGCCGGAAAGCTCGCCGCCGGACCCACCGAGGCCTATGCCGCGACCAAACGCAGCCTGAATGCCGCACTGCTCCATCGCCTCGAGGATGCCTTCGACGTCGAGGTCGCGGGTCAGACCGCCCTCGTCGACAGCCCCGGCTTCCGAACCGCGATCACCCGCTTCAGCGGCTCGAAGGGCTGAAAACCGCTGCCTCTCACCGACTTCCGTAGATCGCGGCGTACATGAATCTCGCCACCATGTCGGTGACCGCGTCGATGTCGTCCAGGTGCGTCTCACCGGCGAGCGATCCTGCGATCGTACGCTCGATGGTCCACAGCAGCGTGGCCGTGTATTCGCTGGCCGGTGGCCCGGCCGGTGCCAGACCTCGTGCCCGATCGGCGACGATGATCGATTCCAGAGTCGTCTCCATGGCGTTCATGGCGGCGAGGTACTCGGCTCGCAGTTCCGGCAGGCGTGGCCACTCGTGCACGGCGTTCTTGATCACGGCGCCGGCATGTCCGTCGAGATGAAGCCACTGTCCGACCTGCGCGAGCAAGACCGATGGGTCCTGCCGGTCGACGTCGGCGACCGCGGTCAGCGCGGCGACGATGTCGGCTGCCGCCTGTCGGAACAGAACGACGAAAGCGTCTTCTTTGCTCCGGAAGTAGAAGTAGAAGGACGCGCGGGACGTGTTCGACTGCTTCAGGATCTTCGCCACGGACAACTCGGCCAGCGTCTCGGTGAGCAGTAGTTCGCGCATGGCCTGGAGGATGTTCTGCGCCGTCTCCGTCTCCACCGCGGGATTGTCGATCGCGGGGAGCAACTCCCGCTTCGCGTCGGCGGCATCGCCCGACTTCTTGCGTCGGCCCTTCGGCACCGTCCGGCCGCCGTAGATGGCCGCTTCGTTGATGGCACTCAGCGACGTGGTGACACTCGCCGCCGCGGGAAGCCGATCGTCGAGCCCCCGTGTGCTGACGTAGAAGGCCCGTTCGGAACCACCGACCAGCATCGCGGCCAGCATCTTCGCGGGAGCCCCGTCCGGAGCGCGGCCCTCGGCACGCTCGAACGTGATCTGCTCGGCGACGGCCGCGACGAACTGCTCGAACATCCGCTGCCAGGCCGCGGCGACCGCGGGCTTGCTGTGCATGTGCTCGATGACCGCGCAGATGACCGCGCCATGTCGCGACCACATGTCGAGCGTGTGCTCGAGACTCGAGCCCATGCGCCGTGCCCGATCACGTCCCGGATCGGTGGACCACGGCGCATCAGCGGCGTAGGACTCGTCGAACACTCGTCCCAGAAGCGCCACCAGGACGTCGTACTTGTTGGCAAAGTAGTGGTAGAAGTTGGCCCGGGAAAGGCCGGCCGTCTCCAGGATCTGAGCAACGGTCAGATCCTGGAGAGATGTCGACGTGAGCAGTTCCTCGGTCGCCCGGAACACCGCGAGTTCGGCAGGGGAACTCCCGTCGTAGTCACGGGGGCGCCGCCGCACGAAAGAACTCGAAGCCATAGCGGCATCATACTTCATGTCCGGACACAACGTCTGCCCGGTTCGAGGTCACGCACCGCGCGAGCGCGCCGCACTCACCCCGCGAAGCAGCGCCGCGTCGAAGTCGTCCGGACACTCCAGCATCGGGTAGTGGCCGACGTCGAACTCGACGAGCGTGCTGTTCAGGCGCTCGCGCACCCACCGGGCACCGCGAACCGACAGCGCCGGGTCCGCGGTACCGATGATCTGGGTCACGGGGACGGTGAGACCGTCGAGCAAGTGCGTCTGTTCGGTGCACATCAATGTGCGCAGTGCGGCGCGGCCGGCCCAACTCGGCGTCTGCAGCGAGATACGGTGCAGCCAGTCCAGGATGTGCGGGTCGGGCGCGCCACCCTTGAACGGATCACCGACGGCACGCCGTCGCAGGGATACCCGGTCCGCGTGCTCCGCGGCGAGGAGATTGTCCAGAGGCCCCTCGGGGGGCACCCCGAACGGAAAATCCTCGAACCGTGCCGCCGCAACGCCGTTGGTGGCGACCAACACGAGAGCCCCTGCGAGATCGGGCCGTTCGCGTGCCAGGCGGAGGGCGACCATCCCGCCCAGCGACCAGCCCACGATGGCGGCCGAGCCCAGGCCACGCTGCTCGATGACCTCGAGCGCATCATGCTGCAGGGAGTCGATGTCGTAACCGTCCAGCGGCGCATCCGAGTGCCCGTGCCCTCGGAGATCCATGGCGACGACCCGATGACCGCTCTCGGCCAGCACCCGTATCTGCCGATCCCACACCTCTCCGCTGAGACTCCAGCCGTGGATCAGCAAGACGCCCGGACCGTCTCCGACGTCTCGCACCGAGAGCCGGACACCGTCCCGCGTGTGCACGAGGTGCCGGGTCATGACACCGCTTCCGCTTGGCGACGAGAGTCGGCGAGTGACCGGCCGTCGGCGGCGAGCCGGGTCAATGACGCCGGTGGAAGGAAACGCGTTCCGTAGCGCGCGGCAAGCTCGTTCGCGCGCGCCACGAACCCCGCGACCCCGCCCTCGTAGCCGTCGATGAACTGCAGGACTCCACCCGTCCAGCCCGGATACCCGATCCCCAGCAGCGATCCGATGTTCGCGTCGGCCACCGACTCCAGAACACCTTCGTCCAGACACCTCGCGGATTCCACGGCTTCGACGAACAGCAGGCGTTCCTTGAGATCGGTCAGGGTCGGTACCTGCTCTGCGGCGGGGAAAGCCGCACCGAGGCCACTCCACAACCCGCTTCGGCGTCCCTCGCTGTACTCGTAGAAGCCGGCGCCGGCCAACCGGCCTGCCCGGTCGAACTCGGTCAGCATCCGGTCGAGCACCGCCTCGGCGGGATGGGCCACCCAGTCGCGCCCCTCCGCCTCGGCCGCATCGCGCGATGCGTCCCGAACTCGCCGCAGGAGTGCGAGATTGAGTTCATCGGCGAGCTGCAACGCGGGTGCCGGATAACCCGCCTGGGTCGTGGCCTGCTCGATCATCGGTGCCGGCACCCCCTCGCCGAGCATGGCGAGCGCTTCGTTGACGAAGGTGCCGATCACCCGGCTGGTGAAGAAGCCACGACTGTCGTTGACCACGATGGGTGTCTTGGCGATCTGACGGGCGACATCCAGTGCCCTGGAGACCGATTCGGCCGACGTCGAGCCGCCCTTGATGATCTCCAGCAGCGGCATCTTGTCCACGGGGCTGAAGAAGTGCAGGCCGATGAAGTCTGCGGGATTCTGCACAGCGCCGGCCAAACCGGTGATCGGCAGGGTCGACGTGTTCGACCCGATGAGCGCACCCGGTGCGAGAACGGGTTCGACCTCTTTCAGAACTCGGGCCTTGAGATCCGGATCTTCGAAGACGGCCTCGATCACCAGGTCCGCGCCCGCGGCGTCGGCAACGTCGGCGGTCGCGGTGATCCGGTCGAGGATGACCCCTCGCTGCGCTTCGGAGAGGGCTCCCGAGCCCACCTTCTTGTCGAGAACCTTTCGCGAGTAATCCTTGCCGCGCTCGGCGGCTTCCGCACTGACATCTTTGAGGACGACGTCGATTCCGGCTGCGGCGCACTGATAAGCGATACCCGCACCCATCATCCCGGCACCCAGGACCACCGCCTTCGTCGCCTTCCACGGGGTCCGTGATGCGTCGCGGCCGCGGAGTCCGTTCACCGTCTGGGTGTCGAAGAACCGGGCCTGGATCATGTTCTTCGCGATCTGCCCGACTGCCAGGTCGACGAAGTACCGGGTCTCGATCCGCAAGGCGTTGTCGAAGTCGACCTGGGCGCCCTCGACAGCGGCCTTCAGGATGTTCTTCGGCGCCGGGTAATTCGCGCCTTTGAGGTCGGCGCGCAGTGTCGCGGTCAGGAGGGGCAAGGAGGCGTGCAGCGGCTGCGCCGGGTCACCCGGGGCCCCGCCTGGTATCGCGTACCCAGGCATGTCCCATGGCTGCCGCGCATCCGGGTTGGCCAGGATCCAGGCCTTCGCCGCCGACGCCAGATCCGCAGGCGAATCGACGAGTTCATCTACGATGCCCAGTTCGAGTGCGGCCGTCGCATCGACCTGGCGACCGGTCAGCAGCAGCGACGCCAGCGCCTTCTGGACGCCCAGCAGGCGCACGCTGCGGACGACGCCCCCGGCACCTGGCAGGAGACCCAGGGTCACTTCCGGAAGCCCCAGACGAACGCCGCCGGACTTCACCGCGATGCGATGGTGGGTCGCGAGCGTGAGCTCGAGTCCACCACCCAGCGCCGTACCGTTGATCGTCGCCACAACCGGCACCCCGAGACGCTCCAGGCGTCGGAGCAGATCCCGGTTTCGTTCGACGAACGCGGTGAAGTCGTCGATGTGGGACCGATCGGCGTGCACGAGGTCGTTGAGGTCGCCACCGGCGAAAAACGTCGACTTCCCGGAGGCGATGATGACGCCGGCGATGTCCTGGGCGTCACCGATCTCGTCGAGTGCGCCCGAGAGCGAGCTGACGAAACGCTCGTTCATCGTGTTCACCCGCTGTTCCGGGTCGTCGATGGTGAGGGTGACGATCGCGTCGTCGTCGATGGTGCGTCGGATCGTGCTCTGGGTCATAGCCGTTGAACTCTCTCTGGTCGTCTGTGGGATTGTCTGGCGTTGGGAGTGGCGATCAGAGCGCCTCCACCACGGTTGCGATCCCCATACCACCGCCGACGCACAGCGTCACGAGTCCGTATCGACCACCGGTCCGGTGCAATTCGTCGAGGACCGTGGAGACGAGCATCGCGCCGGTGGCACCGAGCGGGTGCCCCATCGCGATTGCTCCGCCGTTCACGTTCACCTTCGCCATGTCGAGGCCGAGGTCGTCGACGAAATGCAGCACCACCGAGGCGAACGCCTCGTTGATCTCCACGAGGTCGATGTCGTCGACGGTGAGACCGGCTTTCGCCAGCGCCTTGCGTGACGCGGGAGCCGGTGCGGTCAGCATGATGGTCGGATTGTCTCCGGACACCGCGGTGGAGACAATCCGACCGCGCGGCGTCAGACCCAGTTCCTTCCCGATCTGTTCGCTGCCGATCGCGACCAGCGAGGCGCCGTCGACGATCCCTGAGCTGTTGCCCGCGTGATGGACGTGGTCGATCTTCTCGACAGTCGGGAACTCCTGCAGTGCAACAGCATCGAAGCCGGCTGCACCGAGCTTGGCGAACGACGGCCGGAGTGGGGCGAGGGTGGCAGTGGTGGTCCCCTCGCGAATGGTCTCGTGCCGGTCCAGCACCACTGCCCCGTTGATGTCACGTACCGCTATGACCGAGGCGTCGAACCGCCCGTCCGCCTCGGCCTTGGCGGCCAGTTCGTGCGAACGCACTGCGTACGCGTCCACGTCCTCGCGGGTGTAACCGTCGAGTGTCGCGATCAGATCGGCGCCGATGCCCTGCGGCACAAAGCTCGTCGCCAGATTCGTTGCGGGGTCGTCCATCCACGCGGCACCATCGGAGCTCATCGGAACACGGGACATCGATTCGACGCCGCCCGCCAATACCAGGTCCTCGAATCCCGAACGCACCTTCTGCGCAGCAAGATTCACCGCTTCGAGCCCGGATGCGCAGAACCGGTTGACCTGCACGCCCGCCACCGTGCGGGGGAGCCCCGCCGCGAGTGCCGCCGTGCGCGCGATGTCTCCGCCCTGCTCGCCGACCGGGGTCACGACCCCGAGGACCAGGTCGTCGACGCGGGCGGGATCGAGAGAGGGATTCCGGTCGAGGACTGCCGACAGCAAGCCGGTGGTGAGGTCGATCGGCTTGATCGTGTGCAACGATCCCGAGCTCTTGCCCTTACCGCGCGGCGTTCGGATCGCATCAAAGATCAGTGCCTGGGTGTCCGACATTCACAGTCTCCTAGTCATTCTGCGGGCGCTCGGCGCCATCGTCGAGTGCAACATACATTACGTTCATACACTGTGTATAGCCCGTCGCGGCGCCATCCGCGACCGTCATCGGTGGAAGGTCGCGACCTCCGCGATCGACTGCCTGCTGGTGCGATACGCGTTGACCGGCGCGTCCCCGTCGGGGTAGCCGAACGAGATACCCACGACCACTTGCCGTTCGGACTTCAACCCGAGATACTCCCGGATCACCGGCGACTGCGTCGCCAGTGCCGCCTGCGGGACGGTCGCGATCCCGATCTCATGTGCCGCCAGGATGAAGTTGCTGATGAACAAGCCACAGTCGACCGCTCCGTAGGGACCCAGCGCAGCCTCGGTCGTCACGATCGCCACGTGCGGCGCTCCGAAGAAGTCGAAGTTGCGCAGCATCTGTCGGGCCGAACCGGCCCGATCGGACTTCTCGATACCGAGGCTTGCATAGAGCTGCAGACCACTCTCGCGACGACGCTCCTGGTAGACGCCGTCATACGCAGCCGGGAACTCGATGTCGGGATTCTGCGCCGGCCCGTCCGCGATCGCGGCCCGCAGGACGTCGCGCAGACCCTCGGCGGCACCCCCACTCAGCACGTCGACGTGCCACGGCTGCGTGTTGCACCACGAGGGAGTCAACCGGGCCACATCGAGCACTCGCTCGATCTCGGCCGGCGGCACCTCACGAGGGAGGAACTCGCGACAACTCCACCGGGATTCCAGCAGCTCCCGCAAGGTCCGGGGCGGCAGCGATTCCGGAAGCGACGCCGCCGATGGTTTCGTCGATTCCTGGGACAGCGGTGACATCGATACTCCTCGGTCATTGGGGACGGGCCGACGCGTGGAACGCGGCTGGCCGCGAGCGCCTCGCGTCGGCATACAGGCGGCCAGACAATTAGTGTAGACATAGTGTTCAGTTGGGTCTACCCTGCGTTGTAACGACGATCACATGCGGTCGGCGTACCGATCACTCACCTAGGAGGCGCGATGACCATCACCGAGCCACACACGCAGCCGACGAGTTTCCGCGGCGATCTCGACGTTCCGCCGGGACTCCCGCGCGGAATCGATCTGGGACGGATTGCGAACAAGGACAAAGCGATCGCGATGTACGGTCGCGACCTGGTCGAGAAGCTGACCGACCACGCCCTGCTCGCCGACGACTACGCCTACGCGGCGATGCTCGACTTCAAGGACAAATCCAACAATTCGACGTGGCGCACCTTCGACCAGGCCCTCGATCACGGAATCGACGCGATCGACGACCCCAGCCCCGGACTGATCGCGCTGTTCGACCAGCTCGACCACATCCCCGACTGGGTCGATTTCGACCAGCTCTACCGCGGTGCGGTCGCTTTCTGGCGGGCCGGCCCGATCGTCCCGCCCGTCCTCGCCTGGGGCGCGATCGCCGGGGGCTTCTCCATGTACAGCGCGACCCGCCCGGTCCTGTTCAGCGGTCGGCTTCGCGAGCAGGACAAGGTGGGGACCCGGCTCATCGAGAGCTTCCGGTATGTGGTCGCCGCGTACACCCCCGGCGGGATGGCGCGTTTCGAGGAAGGCTTCCGTCTCACCGCGAAGGTCCGCATGATCCACGCCGCGGTTCGCCACAGCCTCGGGCGATCCGACCACTGGGACTGGGCCGGCTGGGGCATCCCCATCAACAACTTCGACAGCATGGTCACCCAGGCCGGCCAGTTCGGGGTGAAGTTCACCGATGCGGTCCAGTCCTCGGGAATTCGTTTCAGCGACCGTGAACTCGAGGACATCTTCGCCCTGAGCCGTTACGTGGGATACGTGATCGGCGTTCCCGAGGACATCCTGCACACGGATTACGAGGACGCTCGTCGCAAGACCGATCTGCACACGCTGGTCGAACTACCGCCGGACGAACTCTGCCACGACGTCGTCCACTCGATCATCGAGTACAGCGTCGAGAATCCACCCGGCGACGTCGAGGTGCTACCGGGACCGGTGGCCAAGTTCATGACTAACGAACGTCGACTCAAGCTCGCCTATGGGTTGCTGCACTCGTGGATCCCACCGCACGTCATGGATGCTCTGGGCGTCGAGAAGACCGGGTGGCGGCACATCCTGCCGACGATCAGCCCGCTCGTCACCCTTGCCGATCGAGTCGGACGGGTGTTGCCACACGACGACGAGAAGGCCGCGTTCACCATGCTTCGCCAATTCAACGACGCGATCAAACTCCCCGACGGCGCGAACAAAGAGATGGCCGTGGCCAACCCCGACGAGGTCCACGCGGACATCGCAGCGAACAAGGGCGGCATGCCGGTGGTCGCGAAGAAGTGAGCGTCGAGTCGACAACCCCTCCCCTGGCGGGCACCCGGATCATCGAACTCGCCGGCATCGGGCCCGGCCCCTTCGCCGCGATGATGCTGGCGGACATGGGTGCCGAGGTCATCACCGTCGACCGACCCGGGGGCAACCCCTGGGCGGTCGGCGGTCACGGCATCCTGTTCCGCAGCCGGCGGCATGTCGCCGTGAATCTCAAGTCCGAGGCTGGTGCAGCAGTGGTTCGACGTCTGTGCGCCGATGCCGACGGTCTGATCGAGACGTTTCGCCCCGGTGTGGCCGAACGCCTGGGGGTCGGGCCGGCGGACTGCCGACACCACAACCCGAATCTCGTCTACGGCCGCATGACCGGCTGGGGCCAGACCGGTCCGATGGCGTCGCTGCCCGGCCATGACATCAACTACATCGCACTCACCGGCGCCCTTCATCAGATCGGACGAAAGGGTGGGCCACCGGTTCCGCCCCTGAACCTCGTCGGCGACTTCGGGGGCGGCGGCACCTTTCTCGCGTTCGGGATGCTGGCGGGCATCCTGTCCGCCCGCGCCGGCCACGGCGGCCGGGTCGTCGACGCGGCGATGATCGACGGCGCCTCGGCCCTGATGGCGATGTTCCATTCGTACCGGGCCGAGGGCGACTTCGTCGAGGAACGTGGCGGCAACCTGCTCGACACCGGCGCCTTCTTCTACGACGTCTACGAGACCCGCGACGGACAGTGGGTGAGCATCGGCGCCATCGAGAATCAGTTCTGGACGGAGCTCTGCGATGTCTTGGAACTGCCCGATGCGATGCGGCACGACCATCTCGATTCGAAGCGATGGGACGAGTACCGCATCATTCTCGAGAAGCGGGTCGCCGAATACGACCGGGCCGAACTCGACGCGCTGTTCGACGGCCGAAACACCTGCTACGCACCGGTTCTGAGGATGTCGGAGGCAGTGGAGCACCCGCACAATCGAGCCCGGAACACGTTCGTGACGGTCGACGACGTGGTGCAACCGGCTCCGGCCCCTCGCTTCGACGGCCATCCGCCCACGGTTCCTCGTACGCGTCGCGCGCCGGGCGCCGACACTGTCGAGGTGCTCGGTGAGACCGGCTTCTCCCCGACCGAGATCGAGTCCCTGCTCGCCGATGGCGTGATCGACTCGACCCCATGACCTCGGTGGTTGCCCGGTCGAGAGTTCTTCCCGGGCAACCACCGATTCACCACTACCTCAGCAAAGACCCCCGGTTCACAGACCGAGTGAGCGGCCCACGATCTCGCGCATGATCTCGTTGGTGCCGCCATAGATCCGCTGCACCCGCGCGTCCCGCCATCTCCGCGCGACGTCGTACTCCTCCATGTAGCCGTACCCGCCGTGCATCTGGAGGCAGGTGTCCAGTGCATTGAACTCCAGCTCGGTGGTCCAGAACTTCGCGCCGGCCGCCTCGGCTGCGGTGAGTTCCCCCGCGTTCTGCGCCTCGATGCACCGGTCCACGAACACCCGGGCGATTCCCACCTGCGTGGACAACTCGGCCAGGGTGAAGCGGTTCGCCTGGAAGCTCCCGATGGGTTGACCGAAGGCCTTGCGCTCCTTGCCGTAGGCGATGGCGGTCTCGACCGCGTACTCGGCCTGGGCGACCGCCACGACCGCCATCGACAACCGTTCCTGGGCGAGGTTGCCCATCATGTACCGAAGCCCCTTACCCGGTTCGCCGAGCACGTCGGATTCGGCGACGAGGACGTCTTCGAAGAACAACTCCGCGGTGTCCTGTGCCTTGCGCCCGATCTTCTGCAACTTGCGACCGCGCTGAAATCCGTCGTGGCCGGCGGACACGACGAACAGACCGAACCCGCCGCCGTCGTCCTCGGGGATCCGGGCCGCGACGATGATCAGGTCGGCCTGGATACCGCGAGTGATGAAGGTCTTGGAACCGTTGAGACACCAGCCACCGTCGACCCGGGTCGCAGTGGACTTGATCGCGCGCAGGTCCGAACCGGTACCCGGCTCGGACATGGCGATGGCGATCGCGGTCTCTCCGCTGACGATGCCGGGCAGCCAGCGGCCCTGCTGTTCCGGCGTCGCGATGTCCAGAAAGTACGGGAGCACGATGTCGTTCGTCAGCGAGAAGCCGTCGCCGACCGTTCCGGTGCGGACGACTTCCTCATTGATCACCGCGTTGAAGCGGAAGTCACGAAGTCCCCCGCCGCCGTACTGTTCCGGAGCCGCGAAGCCCACCAGCCCCTGAGCGGCGGCCGCGGTCCAGAAGTCTCGACCGACCTCGCCGGCCTCCTCCCACTCAGCGGTATGTGGAACTGCCTCTTTCATCAGAAAGGACCGGACGGTGTCTCGGAACTGGTCGTGCTCGGAGTCGAAAAGTGTTCTCTTCATGGTGTTGTGTTCTCGGCAACCCCTCAGCGGAAGAGGGACTTGCCGATGATCTCCTTCATGATCTCGTTGGCACCGCCGTAGATTCGCTGGACGCGGGCATCGACATAGGCCCTGGCGATCGGGTATTCGGCCATGAAGCCGTAGCCACCGAACATCTGCAGGCACTGGTCCACGACGCGGCCCTGGACCTCACTGGCGGCCAACTTGGCCATCGCGGCCCGGTCGGCCGTCAGTTCGCCACTGGTGTGCTGCCGCAGACAGTCGTCGACGAAGGCGCGGACCACCTCGGTCTGCACGTGCGCATCTGCCAGGGTGAATCGGGTGTTCTGGTTCGCCGACAACGGTTTTCCGAACGCGGTTCTGGTGGTGACGTAGTCCCGCGCCAACTCGACCGCGCGGGCCGCTGCCGCCGTGCTCGCCACCGCGATTGTCAGCCGCTCTTGCGGGAGGTTGGTGACGAGTGCACGGAAACCCCCACCTCGCTCGCCCAGCAGATTCTCCTTCGGGACGTGCGCGTCCTCGAAGAACAACTCGGCAGTGTCCTGCGCGTGCATGCCGATCTTCTCCAGATTGCGCCCCCGCGTGAAGCCCGGGGTGTCCCGTTCGACGACCAGCAGCGACAGGCCTCCGTGACGGTCACCGTCGCTCTCCGTCCGCGCGGCGACGATCACCAGATCGGCATTGATCCCATTGGATATGAACGTCTTCGAGCCGTTCAGCACAAAGTGTTCGCCCTCTTCTCTTGCCGTCGTGGTGATGCCCGCGAGATCGGAGCCCGTCCCCGGCTCGGTCATCGCGATGGCCGCGATGAGCTCACCCGACGCCAAGCCCGGCAGCCAGCGCCGCTTCTGCTCGTCGTCGGCATAACGCTCGAAATACGGGACACAGATGTCGTTGTGGAGGTTGACCCCGAACGACATCACCCCCGCGTCGGCGACCTCTTCGGCGATGACCGCATTGAACCGGAAATCAGCGGTGCCACCGCCGCCGAACTCCTCGTCGACCGACATCCCGAGGAATCCGTGCGAGCCGGCCTTCCGGAAGAGTTCGCGGGGGATCCGCCCCTCCCGTTCCCAAGTCTCATACCCCGGCACGACGTCGGTGTCGAGGAAACGGCGAAAGCTCTCCCGGAAGGCCTCGTGCTCGGGTTCGTACACACCTCGCGCTTGTGCGCGTGAACGATTCGCGGTGACTGTCATCTGTCTGTCCTGTCTGTCGATCGATGTGAAAGAGAAGGCCGTGGGCGCAGCCGCCGGCCGGAATGTGATTGACGCCACGTCTGAACACATTGTATGGTCTCGTGTATGCCAGAGTCCAGTTCCCCCCGTCTCGCCCCCGAGTGGAGCGGCGCTCCCGACGGCGCATTTCGGCCCGACGCCGACTTCACCGACGAGCAACTCGCGCTCGCACTCGAACACGCCAACCTCCCGATCCTGCTGGGCTCGTTGGCTCTACTGACCGGCGACGACCGCTGGATCGAGGAGCCGTACCTGCCCACCGCTCCTCCCGATCTCGGCGACCACGACACCGGAGGATTCGAACCCGAACTCGCCGAACGAATTCGGCGGGAGGCCGGGGCCACGCTCCGCGCGTGGCGCGACGGCGACCTCGACGTGGCGGACGCACCGGCCCCCGAGCGACTGTCACGGATCCTCTCGGTGATGCTGGCCGAGCCGCTTCCCGACGACTACGGGCAGCTCCTGGGCGAGGAGATGGGCCTGTACCGTCGCCATTCGGTACCGTGGTCCGCTCCGACGGATGGCTTCCGGGTCGCGATCATCGGTGCGGGGATCTCCGGACTGGCGATGGCGATCCGGCTGGAACAGGCCGGCATCGACTACGTCCTGATCGACAAGAACGACGACGTGGGCGGTACGTGGCACGAGAACGTCTATCCGGGTTGCGGTGTCGACACCCCGAGCTACCTGTACGCCCTGTCGTTCGACCCGAAACCGGACTGGTCGAGCTACTTCGCACCGCAGCATGAACTCGCCGAGTACTGGCGGACCCTGGCCGAGCGGCACGGCGTCCTCGCGAAGACCCGCTTCGCCACCGCGGTCGACCTCGCGCAATTCGACGCGCAGCGCTCGAGCTGGCAGCTCACCCTACGATCGGTACACAGCGGGCAGATCGAGAGACTGGACGCGAGCGTCGTCATCAGCGCCGTCGGACTACTGAACCAGCCGAGCATTCCCGACCTACCGGGACTGGCCGACTTCGACGGGCCGACACTCCATACGGCGCAGTGGGATCCCACCCTCGACCTCCGCGGCAAGCGCGTCGCCGTGATCGGCACCGGCGCCAGCGCGATGCAGTTCGTCCCGGCCGCCGCCGAGATCGCCGACGAGGTACGCGTCTTCCAGCGAACGCCGCAGTGGGCCATGCCCCATCCGCTGAAGGGTGCGGAGGTCGACGACTCAGCACATTGGCTCAACGAGCACATACCGTTCTATCTCGCCTGGTACCGCGCGCGGTTGTTCTGGCGGATGGGTGACAAGGTCTGGCGCCTCCTTCAGGTCGATCGCGACTACCCACACCTCGGTCGCGCCATCAACAAGGGCAATGACCGGCTCCGGGCCATGCTCACCGCGTACATCGAGAGCGAACTGGCCGACCACCCAGAGCTTCTCGCCAAGAGCCTGCCCGACTATCCGCCGTACGGAAAGCGCCTGCTGATCGACGCGGGCTGGTTCCGCACGCTGCGTCGCGAGAACGTCGATCTGATCACCGACGGTGTCGCGAAGATCACCCCGTCCGGTGTCAGTACCACGGCTGGAACAGATTTCGACGCCGACGTCCTCGTCCTGGCCACGGGATTCCGTTCGGTGGACGTCCTCGGTTCGATCGAGGTCCGCGGTCGCGACGGCAAGACGCTCCGCGAGGTGTGGGGTGAGGACGACGGCCGAGCACATCTGGGTATCACCGTGCCCGGATTCCCCAACTTCTTCTGCCTGTACGGCCCCAACACCAACACCGGCCATGGCGGAACGGTCATCGCCGGTACCGAGATGCAGATCCAGCATGTAACGGCGTTGCTGGCCACCATGATCGACGACGACCTCGACACGGTCGAGGTGCGTCCCGAGGCGTTCGAGGCCTACAACCGCGAGCTCGACGAAGCGTTGGAGGACACGGTCTGGCATTTCGGCGGTACCACCACGTACTACCGCAACGATCGAGGCCGGGTCGTCACCAACAGCCCGTGGCGATACGTCGACTACTGGCGCCGGGTCCATCAACCCGATCCCGACGACTTCATCACCACCCGAGCGCCCGAGACGGCAGCGGAGGATTCGACACCCGCCGGCGCCGAACAGCTCACTCACTGAGACCTCTCGACCTCCCGTCCCTCCGCACCGCAATCGAGGCAGAAACGATGACACAGGCTTCCCAGGCACCGTCCGCACCCGTTGCCGCACCCGGCATTTCGGCATCCACACTCGTCGGAGCGTTCCAGGCAACCGCCGCCGACCGACTCGACTCGAAGGCCCTGATCGCTTTCGGCGAAGACCGCTCCTACACATGGGGCGACTACCGCGACGCGGTCGAGGAGGTCGCGGCCGGACTGGCCGATCTCGGCGTCGAGCGCGGGGACACCGTCGCGATCATGCTGGCGAACAGTCCCGAGTTCCACATCGTCGACATGGCGGTGCTGCACCTCGGCGCCACCCCGTTCTCCATCTACCTCACCTCGGCGCCGGAGCAGATCAGCTTCCTGTTCGAGAACGCGGGCAACGCTGTCGTCGTCGCCGAACCGGCCTTCCTCGATGTCCTGAACCGCACCGCGGCTCCGGCCCTCAAGCACATCGTGGTGAACGGTCCCCTCGATGATTCGCGAACACACGGCAACGGGCCGGCGACGATCAGCACCCTCACCGAACTACGTGGGCGACGCCCGGCGGACTTCGACTTCGACAAGAGCTGGCGTTCGGTGGAGGCCTCGGACCTCGCGACGCTGATCTACACCTCGGGTACCACCGGCGACCCCAAGGGCGTCGAGTTGACCCACGCGAACCTCATGTTCGTGATGTACACCTGCAATCTTCGTTTCCCGTTCGACGTCGACGGCGCCGCGATCAGCTACCTGCCGACGGCGCATGCCGCCGACCGGGTCTTCTCGCACTATCTCGCAACTGTCACGGGGTGGCCCATCACGACGGTCCGCGACGCAACCACGGTCTTCGGCGCGGTGGCACACGCACACCCGACCTGGTTCCTGGGCGTTCCGCGAATCTGGGAGAAACTTCGCGCCGCTCTACTCGCCCGGTTCTCGGCACTTCCGGACGAGCAACGGGTCCCCACGCTCGCAGCGCTCGATGCGGCCACCACGAAGGTGCAGACCGAGCAGCGTCGAGAAGAAGTACCGGCCGATCTCACGGCGAAGGTCGCGACCGCCGAAGAGAACATCTTCGCCGGCCTTCGGGCCCAATTGGGCCTCGATCGGGTCGCCCTGCTCATGACGGGCGCCGCGCCCATCGCCCCCGCCGTGCATGAGTTCTTCCTCGCAATCGGCACGCCGCTGCAGGAAGGCTTCGGGATGTCGGAGACCGGGGCGCTCGGTTTCACCAACATTCCGACCGACATCCGCGTGGGCAAAGTGGGTCTCGCACAACCCGGCACCGAGGCCAAGCTCGCCGACGACGGCGAACTCTTGCTGCGCGGACCCCACGTCATGAAGGGCTACCGGAAGGCGCCGGAGAAGACCGCCGAAGCAATCGACGAATTCGGCTGGCTGCACACGGGCGACATCGCTCAGATCGATGACGAGGGGTGGGTGACCATCGTCGACCGCAAGAAGGAGCTCATCATCAATGCCGCCGGCAAGAACATGTCGCCGGTCAACATCGAAGGCAAGCTGAAGAGCTCGTCACCGCTGATCGGCCAGGCGTGTGTCGTCGGCGACCGTCGTCCCTACAACGTCGCGCTGATCGTGCTCGATCCCGATGCCGCACGCACCTTCGCCGCCGAGCACGGACTCGCCGAGAGCACCCCGTCGTCGCTGATCCAGGAGACTTCGCTACAGGCCGAGATCGCTGAGGCGGTAGAACGCGCCAATTCCCAGCTGTCCCGGGTCGAGCAGATCAAACGGTATCGACTCCTGGCCGACGAATGGCTCCCGGATTCCGAAGAGCTCACCCCGACGATGAAGCTCAAGCGGCGCGGGGTGGCCACCAAGTACGCAGAGGTCATCGAGGACATCTACTCGTCACCAGCCCGCTGATCACAGCGGATCAACTCCGGAGCAACCCATGGAAATCCGCGTGGAAGCGCACACGGTCCGCGTCCGTGAACGATCGGATCTGCGAGACCTCGAAGTCCGCAGCGCGGTGAACGAGATCGAGACCTCCGAACGTTTGCGACAGCGGGGCATCGGCTATGTCGACGGCGATGCTGCCTACATCAACACATTGTGGTTGCAATCGTTGAACGACGACCGACGATGGCGCGACGAAGTCCGCGAGTTGCTGGCGTTCGCAGAGTGCCATGGGTGGTTCGACGGTGTCTATCTGCGAGCCCGATTCACCGCGTCCGGTGCACCGCGGGTCCGGCCGGGATCCCCCGTCAGGGCGGCACGGTGACCGGTTCACCACCGCCGTTCGCGTCACGTCCTCGTTCGTCATGAGCACCGATCGCGTTGAATCCGACATCGACGAGAAAACGTTGCTCGTCACCCCTCCGAAGTCGCATGCCGCAGGAGTGGAGGCCGTCCTGGTCTCCCTGCGGCGCGGCATCGAGCAGATGGGGCTTGCGCGCACAGCCCGTACCCTGGTGAAACTCAACCAGCGCGACGGATTCGATTGTCCCGGCTGCGCATGGCCGGAGACTCCCGGGCACCGCAAGCATGCCGAGTTCTGCGAGAACGGGGCCAAAGCGGTCGCCGAGGAAGCAACTCGGCGGGTCGTCGATCCCGACTTCTTCGACGCTCACCCGGCCTCCGAGCTGCGTGAGCGCACGGACTACTGGCTCGGACAGCAGTGCCGTATCACCGAACCGATGGTGCTGCTGCCCGGCGCCACCCACTACACCCCGATCAGCTGGCGGCTCGCGTACTCGATCATCGCCCACGAAC
This sequence comes from Gordonia sp. ABKF26, assembly GCF_041103195.1. Classification (NCBI taxonomy): domain Bacteria; kingdom Bacillati; phylum Actinomycetota; class Actinomycetes; order Mycobacteriales; family Gordoniaceae; genus Gordonia; species Gordonia sp. ABKF26. The sequence continues at coordinate 1,926,144 of NZ_JBGCVZ010000003.1, read as the reverse complement.
TCCGCGCCTTGGACACACCGGATCAGGCGGTGTACACGTCCGGCCGAACCAGCAACGAAGCCGCGTTCGTCTACCAGCTCATGATCCGAGCCTTCGGCACCAACAACATGCCCGACTGCTCGAACATGTGCCACGAATCCTCCGGAACAGCACTCACCGAGACCATCGGCATCGGCAAGGGTTCGGTGTCGGTCCCCGATATCGAGAACGCCGACCTCATCCTGAACGCCGGGCAGAACCCTGGCACCAACCACCCGCGCATGCTCTCCACTCTGGAGAAGGCAAAAGCCAACGGCGCCCGCGTGATCGCCATCAACCCGTTGCCCGAGGCCGGGCTGCTGCGGTTCAAGGACCCCAGAAAGTGCACGGCGTCATCGGCGATGGTGTCGCCATCGCCGATGAGTTCCTGCAGATCCGCATCGGTGGTGACCAAGCCCTCTTGAAGGGGTTGGCCAAGCTCGTCCTCGATGCCGACGACGCCGCCCCCGACACCGTCCTCGACCACGACTTCCTCGAAAAGCACTGCACCGGTTGGAATGCCTACGCCGAACACATACGCCGCGTTGACCTCGAGGTGGTCGTCGCGGCGACCGGCCTGTCCCTCGAGCACATCCATGCCACGGCACAGGCCCTCATCGCATCACGCGCGACGATCATCCTGGGCCATGGGCTTGACCCGACAGACGCACGGGGTGGCCACCATCCAAGATGCGGTCGCGCTGCTGCTGATGCGCGGTATGATCGGCAAACCCGGCGCCGGGGTCTGCCCTGCCCGTGGTCATTCCAACGTCCAGGGCGACCGCACCATGGGTATCTGGGAGAAGATGCCCGAGGGCTTTCTCGCCGCCCTCGACACCGAGTTCGGCAAAGCAACATTCGTCGTCAACGACCTGCGGTGGGTACCGGTACCCGCGGGCCGGCTGATACTGCAGACCATGCGCAGTCACGACCAGTACAACACCACCATCTACGGACTCGACGATCGCTACCGCGGCATCAAGAACGGTCGACGGGTGCTGCAGATCAACGCCGCCGACATCGGGGCTCTCGGCTACACCGACGGCGACATCGTCGGCCTCGTCTCCGAATGGCCCCGTGCCGATGGAACGACCCACCAGCGCCGGGCACCGAACTTCCGACTGGTCGCCTACCCGACCCCGGTCGGAAACTACCCCGAGACCAACCCCCTCATCCCCCTCGACCATGTCGCCGACAAATCCAATGCGCCGGTGTCCAAGGCGGTCACCATTCGCCTGGAGCCCGCCAGGTCGTAGACCGGGCGGGTTCCGACCGACTGCGGGTCAGAGTTCCATGAGCAGAGCACGCATCGGGCATTCGTCCACTGCTTCCGCTATCGCAACCCGGTACCGCGCAAGGTCCGTCGGATCGGCAACCAGGTGCGCTTTTCCGTCGTCGCCGACTTCGAAGACCTCGGGAGCCGCAGATTCGCACGCCCCCAGCCCGTAACAGGCCGTTCGATCGATGGTGATCTTCATGATCCGTCTTCCGGTCATTCCGTGCGGCCGGGGTGCGCGGGCGGCACGGCCCGCGCATCCCGTGCCACTAACTCGCCGCTCGAGCAGACGCCTTCGGCACCTTGCCCTTGTTCGCGGCAATGTCCTTGGTCAGCGTGTCCGGGTTCGCGACCTCTTCGGACTTGCCACCCTCCGGCGTTGCGATCGCGGAATTGAACTGCCGCAACGTCTTGAAAGCCTTGGCCTCGTCATCGTGCGGCAGTTTACGTGCCACGCGATCAAAGGCGCTGACCAGTGGCCGAATGGTCGGCAGCGCGAAGCGCCACGGGGTGCGTTCGACGTCGAGCATCTCGCTCACGTAGTCCGGCTGCCAGTTTCGGATCAGTGCCCACGCGAGATGGCGTCGCCGCTCGGTGGTCATGAAGGCGGCAACCGGTCCCGGAAGCAGTTCGACATCACCCGGCGGCTTCTCGGTGCTGTACTCGATGATCGTCTTGACCACATCGCGACAGAGGTCGTCGGCCGGCAATTCGATGAGCTTGTGGAAGTTGACCTTCATCCGGGCGTCGTCGGGGTTCGTGTGGAGCACCTCTTCCGGAACGCCGATCACCCAGCCCACGTACCGGCAGAGCGCGAAGATGTCCTCTTCCTCGCGGTCGCTGATGCTGATCCCCGACGCACGGACGCCGTCGACGAACTGCGTACCGAACTGTCCCGCTTGGGTGTTCATCGAATCGAGGTTGCTGATGGGCAGACCCCAGCTCGGCCAGTCCCAATGCGGGGAATGACTGAGCGTGTGTCGCACCGCGGCATGGATCATGCGGACCTTCGCAGTGAGACGGAAGCCGTCCTGATCGCGGCGCATGCCGCCGGGGGTGTGCGCCGCAACGACGTATCGGAAGCTCTCGGTGAGCCGCCCGCCCACGGCCGACTCGTCCTTGAGGCGACCACTGAACAACACCGGCCGTGTCGAGCTGTACATCGAGAAGCCCGCTCCGATGGACGAATACGTCAGCACCATGCCGGCAACCGAGCCCACTCGCCAGTATGCGACGGCACCCCGGTACAGCTGGTCGAAGTCCACCCAGTCCGGAATGTGGTCGAGCTGTTCGAACAGTCCGACGAGTCCGTCGGAGGGATCGTCGAGCGAATCGATCCCGTGATCGAGGGCCTGCTCGAACATCTTCCAGGACGCGTTCTTCGACTTGTCCTTGAAGTCCAGGAACGCTCGGTAGGCATGATCGTCGCCGAGGAGAGCGTGGTCGGTCATGCGCTCCACGTAGTCGCGTCCGTACCTCATGATTGCTTCGCGCCGATTGTTGATCCGGCCGAGATCGATACCACGAGGCAACCCCTCGGGAACGTCGAGCGAACCTTCCCTCGTCTGCGGAATCAGTTGAGCGGTCACGAGTCTTCTCCTGTCGTCGGTGAATCGGGCTGCCGACTCCTCCGGGCTGCCGCGTCGGTTGTGATGGTCGGCTGCCAGCGACGGTATTTGTGCTCCACAACACAGTCAACGTGTCCGAACATACTGTATGGTCGGTTGTACAGAATCGATGAGGAGTTCCATGACGCAGAATTCGCCCTACCAGTTGTTCGACGTCGCCGGTGCCAGGATCTTGATCACCGGTGGGACCAGCGGGATCGGAGTGATGATCGCCGAAGGTTTCGCCGCAGCCGGTGCCGACGTCGTCCTGTCGTCACGCAAACAGGCCGGAGTCGACGCCGCGGTGGAGCGGTTGTCGACCTACGGGCGCGTCACCGGAATCGTCGGCGATGTCTCGACCCCGGAGTCGGCACGAACCCTGGCTGCCGAGGTCCTCGCACGCGGCGAGCGACTCGACGTGGTGGTGAACAATGCCGGTGTGACGTGGGGTGCCCCCCTTGAAGAATTCCCGGATGCCGGGTGGGACAAGGTGATGCACACCAACCTCGAAGGCGTTTTCCACCTCACCGTCACCTTGCTACCCGGACTGCGTGCTGCCGCACGTGAGGCCGGACGCGCCTCGGTCATCAACATCGGTTCGACCGACGGCATCAACGTGCCGGAGATGGACAGTTTCAGCTATGGGGCGAGCAAGGCCGGACTCCACCATTTGACAAGGCATCTCGCGAAGAAGCTCGCATCTGAATCGATCACCGTGAACGCCATCGCGCCGGGTCCGTTCGAGAGCCGGATGATGCGGTTCGTGACAGAGAATCCCGACGCACTCGAGCGGGTCGTCGGCGGGATCCCACTGGGGCGTCTCGGAGAGCCTGACGACATTGCCGCGCTGAGCATCTTCCTCGCCAGTGCTGCCGGAAAGTACATGACCGGGAACGTGATCCCCCTCGACGGGGGCATAGTCGGTTGTGGCGGTTCGGCGAAGCTGGGCTGAGCGGTGCGGGTCGCTCGCGGGTCGGCGCACCGTCGTCGAGAGCCGCGGCCCTCCGACGCCACCGTTGCCGCCTTCTTCGCTGCAACGGAGGAGCTGTTGGTGCACAAGTCGTTCGAAGAAGTCACCATCGCCGACATCATCTCGGGCACGCGGCATTCCCGATCCGCCTTCTATCATCACTTCGCCGGGAAGTTCGACGTCCTGGTCGCCCTCGCCGATGTGGTGCTGGCCGAGTCCTACGGGGGGCCGCAACTCTGGGATACGACACCGGGGCGCGACAGGTCGTACGGAATGCAGGCGAGCATCACACCAACCCTCGAGATGTGGTCGTCACACGGCGGAGTGATCGGCGCGGTCGTCGAGCACATGCACTCGAACCCCGACATCGAGGCCGTGTGGCGTCCGACATTCGACCGATTCGTCGCAGGAGTCGCCGAACAGATCCGTCACGAGCGCGACTCCGGTCGTGCTCCGGACGGCGCGCGCCCGGAGATGATCGCGACCGTACTCGTATGCGGCATCGAACGCGTGATGTATGTCTGCACACGGGAACTCGATCCGCATCTCCCCGCCCTGGCGTCCGCGGTCGGCGCGGTGGACTGGCTCACTCGGTCCGTCCTGCGGCCGGTACCGAATTCGGTACCGGCACCGTCCGCCGGAACACTGTCATCAGCGACACAAGCCCGTCCGCACGGCGACGGGCCCGGCGGCGCACACACACAGATCGAGCACTCCGGGGTCGATCCGAGATCCGATACGACGTCGACGGCCATCCTGGACTCGCTCCGCGACCTACTACTCGATCTCCCACTGGACAAGGTGAGCGTCGCCCGAATCGTTCGGCGCGCCGGTGTGTCTCGGTCGACGTTCTACTTCTACTTCGACAACAAGAACGCGGTGTTCGCCGAGCTCTACCGTGAGGTCGCAGCGTCGACCGTCCACCGACTCCAGTCGCTCGACACCATCGACCGGGCCGACCGGGCCGCCGTCGGCACAGTGTTGCGGGAGTGGCTCCGGATCGACGCGCGGACCACCTCGGTGATGAGGAGCGCCCTACTCGAATGGCCCCGACGGCCCGAGCTCCGCGAAGTCTACCGGGCCGGCATCGCTCAGATGGCGGACTACCTCGGCCGCGTCATCACCGCCGATCGGCGCTCGGGGATCGCCATCCCCGGTCCGCCGCCGGGAGAACTCTCCGCCGTGGTCCTGTGGACAATCGAGAGATCGATCGCCGGCGCGCTGGCCGGAGACGACAATCTGACCGACTTGCACGAGGTCACCCACTTCCTCACGGAGTTGTTGACCACCGCCATATACGGAAGTCCCTGAAAGCCAGAAAGGCTCATCATGCGCGCAGTTGTCATTCCCCGTTTCGGTACGCCGGACGTGTTGGAGGTCCGCAACGTCGAGGTACGTCCAGCCGGCGAGGGCGAGGTGCGGATCGCGGTTGCGGCCACCGCGGTCAACCCGACCGACATCGCCACGCGCAGTGGGCTCGTGGCCGCCGCCTACCGGGATTTCGACCCGCCCTACATCGCGGGCATGGACGCGGCAGGTGTGATCGAGTCGGTGGGCCCCGGCTCGGCATCGGACCGCTTCGCGGTGGGCGACGAGGTCATGTCGATCGTGATGCCTCGCCGACCCGAAGGAGGCGCGCACGCCGAGCTCATCGTCGTGCCCACTGCTGCGGTCGTACCCAAACCGTCCACACTGTCGATCGAGCAGGCAGCGATGCTGCCCATGAACGGGTTGACCGCTCTGGAAGCCCTGAGCGTCCTGGACCTGAGACCTGGTGCCACGCTGGCGATCACCGGTGGATCGGGGTTTCTCGCCGCGTTCGTGATGACCCTCGCCCGGCGCAGGGGGATCCACGTCATCGCCGATGGTCGACCCGACGAGTGGGACACGATCCGGAAACACGGTGCCGCGGAGGTCGTGGCGCGTGGACCGGGTGTCGAGGAACGTATCCGTTCGGCCGCGGGTGGCGGCGTCGATGCCGTTCTCGACACCGCACTGATCGGTTCCTCGCTGTACCCCTGCATCGTCGACGGTGGAGTACTCGCCTGCGTGCGGACATTCGACGGCGTCCCACCGGAGCGCGGAATCCTCGTCCGCGAGGTATGGGTGCGCGAACGCCTGCTGGACACCGACGGTCTCACCGAGCTGGCCACCCTTGCCGATGAGGGGTTGTTCGACTTCCTGATCGCCACAGGTAGATTCGCGCCGGAGCAGGCCGCCGACGCGCACCGGATGATCGAGGCGGGCGGAGTACGGGGGCGTCCGCTCATCCTCTTCTGACGAGCGGACGCCTCCGCGCCGATGACCGCTCCCTGTGCTACATCGGGGACGAGGTGAATCCTCCGTCGAGGACGTAGGTGTGACCGGTGACCCAGTCGCCCGCGTCCTCGGCCAGGTGGGTCACCGCACGGGCCACATCATCGGGCCGGCCCAGTCGACCCTGGTGCTGGGTGAAGAACTCGTGCGCATCGACGCCACCCGACGCGGCCTGGAACGCCTCCATCAGGTTGTCCGACAGCGCTGTCTCGACAAATGCCGGTGCTACACAGTTGACCCGGATGTTCGCGGGTCGCAGTTCCACTGCCGCGGTCCGGGTGAGATTGATGACAGCCGCCTTTGTGGCGGCGTAACCGCCGATCATCGGCATCCCGTTGGTGCCTGCCGACGATGCGGTGTTGACGATGGCGCCACCGCCCCGGGCGGTCAAATGCGGTACAGCCGCCTTGATTCCGTGGAAGACGCCCTTCAGGTTGACCGCGATCATGCGATCGAAGTCGTCCGCGGACAATTCGGTCACCGGAGCCAGGATCGCGATCCCGGCGTTGTTCACCAGCACGTCCAGGCCGCCGAACTCGTCGACGGCCCTACCCACGGCCGATTCGACCTGGTCCTGGTCGGTGACGTCGACCGCGACCCCGATCGCCGACCCACCGATATCCGCCGCCACCCGATCGGCGGCTCCGCCATCGAGGTCGGCCACCACCACATGCGCGCCTTGTGCGGCGAAGCGGCGGGCAACGGCAGCCCCGATCCCGCCGCCGGCTCCGGTCACGACCACCGATTTGTTCTCGAACGTTGACATATCCACCTTCTCCTAGTCCGACCATCTCGACCGTACACACTGTCCGAACGACATGTACAGGTTCTGGGCTGAAGAAGGCCACCGCCCCGTGTCGACCGCTGGGTCTTCGAATTCGTCTGAGCGGCAGCGTCATTCGACCTCCGGCAAACACCCGGTGACACCGGTTCGCGTCAGACCGCCTCGGTGGATCGAGCGCTTGGGGTCAGAACCCTGAACGCCGTCCACGGCCGCGGGCAGAACCCCAGGAAGTCGAACTTCGTCTTATCGCCGTGTGGTCTGGCGGGCGGATCCGCAACACTGACAGGGGCGGGGCCCCGGTCGACATGCCAGCATCCCGGACAACCGACAGATCAGGGTTGCCCAGGGCGCAGTACGACGAACAACCCGGTGGCCTCGGCGACCACGGTTCCGTCAGCGCGGAGACTCCCGGTGACGTAGATCTTGCGGCCCTCCGCCCGGTCGACGCATGCGGTGAACTCGAGCTCCGTGTCGACCGGCGTGATGTGGCGGTAGTCGACGTGCAGGTTCGCGGTGCGACACCGCGGGCGTTCGGCTCCGGCGAGCCGGCCGAAGATCTCGTCGAAGACGAGCGGAATCACCCGCCGTGCGCCGCGCCGTTTCGACCGAGATGGAAGCGACCGAGGCGAAGCGTGCCCTCGACGCGATCGGTCGTCTGCTTCCGGTAGCTCAGAACCGGCACCAAGGCCTGCGATCTGCCGGGAGAGTCCATCTGCGTACCCGCCAGCTGATGCGCCTCGTCGACGGCGAAGTCATCGAGCCGACCCGCGACGGAGCGCAGTTCGGCGGCCATCGCCAACGAGACCGCCTCCGTCGGCCGGGCAGCTGCCACCGAATTCTGCAGCCGACGAACGCTGTCGATCAAGCGATCGAAGGCCTCCGCAGTGGCGGGATCCGATGTCGTCAGCGGCTCCCAGTCCCCGGCCTCCTCGCCATACCCGGGTTCAATCACCTGGCCGTCCAACGGCATCCGCGCTCATGCCAGCAGCATACCGATCGGGTCGTGGTCTTCGAGGGCGGCGCCGTAGCGGTGGGCCATCGCCTCGACCACCTCCGACGGCTGCATCACGGTCGGAACACACATCCACGCGAACCCGTGCAGGGTGTGCAGCCGGTATTCGTACCAGGCGTCTTCGTCGTCGAGGTGCGGACCGCCATGACCGGCGAGCGCGTCGATGTAGTGTCGCAGCAACTCTCGCTCTCGACTCCGTCGGTCTTCGATGGTCAGCGCCGACCCGAGGAAGTACGACACGTCATGAGCCCACGGCGCGAGGCATGCCGTCTGCCAGTCGAGGAAGGCCGGCGCACTTCCCGGTACGCGATACAACTGAGCGAAGTGCGCATCACCGTGATTGATCGTGTGGGTGGCGGCGTCGTCGTGTTCCCACAGCTTCGCGAAACCCGCGCGCACCCGGGCATCGTCCCGAAGCCCAGCCGACAGATCCGGAACCTCGGAACGCTCGATCAGCGGATGGAACACCTCGGGACTCAGCATCACCGTGAACGCATCACGAGCGGCCTTGGCACCCACCGGGAGCCAGGTGCGCTCGCCCCTGCCACTCCCCCACAGCGCCGCGTGCCACTTCGCCTGGACTTCCAGCGTCGTCGCGATGTCATCGACCGACCACAGATCGGTCGCCTGGCCGAACTCGGCGCCTCGTGCCGTCAGGTCCTCCATGATGATGACGCCTTGATCGCGCTCGGTGGCCGAGTAGTAACTCGCCGGCACCTCCGCAGCGAACCCCGGTGCCAGATCACGGTAGAAGTGGCCCTCGAGCTCGTAGGCCGGCCCCAAGCCGAACGCACGACTCCGTTCGTCGAAACCTCCCTTGATGCACAGCTGGGCAGGGATGTCCCGGGCATTCACTGAATAGGTCAACGTGGCGAATACTTTGGTCGCCGATCCCCAGATGATTCGAGTGGTGTCGACCGCTTCGACGACGACCTGTCCATCCTTGGTCGTCAATGCGGCGCCGACCCACTCCGGGGTCAACTCATCGACCGAGAACGGAAGTGTGGTCGTACGGGGTTCTGCCTGAGTCATGCAGGAACCATACATAGTGTATGGATGTGGTGTCAATCACAGATTGCCAGGTAATCTCCGCTGGTCACTGCGACGATACGGACACCCGATCCGGGAACTCCGGTGCACGCTTGTCGAGAAAGGCCTGCACGCCTTCCTGCACATCCGCCGAGAGGCCGCGCCGGTAGAGGACCTCCGATTCGGCGCGGTGGGCCTCTTCGGGGCCCGATGCGCCGAGCGCTCCCCAGAGCAGCGATCGGGTGAGGGCCACCGAGACCGGCGCCGTCCCCGCGACCATCTCGTCCGCGACACTCAGCGCCCGTTCCAGGACCTGTTCCGCCGGAACCACTTCGCGCACCAGGCCGCGATCGAGCGCCTCGGTCACCGGGACCATCCGCCCGCCCAGCGTCCACTCCGCGGCCGTCGAGATGCCCACCACCCGCGGGAGAAACCAGGTCGAACACGCTTCGGGGACCAATCCGCGCCGGGTGAAGACGAACCCGAACTTCGCGGTGTCCGAGGCGATCCGGACGTCTGCGGGAAGTGTCATGGTCACACCCACGCCCGCGGCGGGTCCGTTGATCGCGGCGATGACCGGTTTCTTCGACCGGTAGATACGGAGAGCCACCTGACCGCCCGCGTCCGGCGGTGCCGAGCCATCGGCCCCCGGGTCGTCCGGGAGGAAGGTGTCTCCCCCGCTCTCGAGGTCGGCCCCCGCGCAGAAGGCCCGACCGGTACCGGTCAACACGACCGCACGGACGTCGTCGTCGGCGTCGCAGGCATCGAACGCCTCGATGATGCCCACCCGGATGTCCTCGGTGAACGCATTGAGTCGCTCCGGACGGTTCAACCGCACGATCGCGACAGCGCCGACCCGCTCGAGTACGACCTCCTGTGACACAACAGCTCCCGCGCTCATCGACCCGTCCATTCCGGTGCACGCTTCTCGGCGAAAGCCCGCGGCCCTTCCTTCGCATCGTCACTGGTGAACACGGTGCGGATCGCCGAGGCGTTGATCTTCCACGACTCTTCGTCCCATCCGCGCTGCGCTTTCGCCGTCTCGTGCATGACCCGCTTGCTCTCGGACACTGCGAGCGGCGCGTTGGCGGCGATCTCGGCAGCGAGCTCCAGCGCGACGGCGAGGGCGGTTCCCGCCGGCGCCACCGTGTTCACCAGACCCAGCTCGTATGCGCGGGCGGCCGACACGGGTCGACCGGTCAGCGCGATCTCGGCGGCCACCTTCTGCGGGACCTGCCGATGAATACGCAGAAGCCCCCCGGCGCCGGCGATGAGTCCCCGCCTGACCTCGGGTAGACCCACTGACGCCTCGTCGTCGATCACCGCGAGATCGGCGGACAGCATGATCTCGGTCCCACCGCCCAGCGCGAAGCCGTTCACAGCCGCGATGACCGGCTTGGGAACGTAGTGCCGCACGATCCCGGCGAAGTCCCATTCCCGATGGGCCGGGTCATCGATCCGGCGTCCCGCCGCGATCTCCTTCAGATCGGCGCCGGCACAGAAGGCGCGACCGGCCCCGGTGATCACGATGACACGGACCGACGGGTCCTGCGCCGCCTCCTCGAGCGCCGCGCCCGCGGCCGTCGACAGAGCGGAGTTCACGGCGTTCAGAGCGTCGGGACGGTTGAGCGTGATGATCGCGATGTGATCGCGCACCTCGTAGCGGACGACGGACTCTGTCGCCGAGTCGCTGTCGGAAGTCATGGGTTCTCCTGTGGTCGTGATCCGGACGGGTCGAGATGGATGCATCCCGGGCCTACCGCCGGCTTCCGCACTAAATCTTATGTGATTAGATAAAATCTGACAATCGCGGTGTCCCCGCTCTCGGGTTCCGCAGCGGACGAGAGGAGAAGACGTGGGCGCACGCGCAGCCGACGGGGCCACCACCGGCCTTCTGGACCTGTTCCGAGTGGACGGTCGGGTCGCGATCGTGACGGGGGCGGGATCGGGACTCGGAGCGGGGTTCGCACGTGCGCTGGCCGAGTCGGGTGCGGACATCGTACTGTCCGGCCGACGCCCGGATCCGCTGCGACGAACCGCGGACGACGTACGCGCGCTCGGTCGACGCGCACTCGAGATCCCGTCGGACGTCACCGATCCCGAACAGTGTGACGCGGTCGTCGGCGCTGCGATCGACGAGTTCGGTCGTGTCGACATCCTGATCAACAATGCCGGGCTCACCCACACGGCCCCAGCCACCCGGGAGCTTCCGGAGGACTTTCGCGCGGTTCTCGACGTCAACCTCCTCGGGAGCTACTGGATGGCGCGGTCCTGTGCACGGGTGATGCGACCCGGTTCCAGCATCGTCAACGTGGGGAGCATGCTCGGACTCGTCAAATCTGCGCTGCCGCAAGCCGCTTATGCCTCGAGCAAGGCCGGCGTCCTCGGCCTGACACGCGACCTGTCCCACCAGTGGTCGGGGCGCAAGGGAATTCGGGTGAATGCGATCGCACCGGGCTTCGTCGAGACCGACATGATCGCGGAGATGTCCGACGAGGCCCGCACCGATTTCCTGCAGGGCTGTTCGCTCGGACGCATGGGCACGCAACGTGAGATCGACGCCGCCGTGCTGTTTCTCGCCAGCCCGGCGGCGTCCTACATCACCGGGTCGACCCTCGCCGTCGACGGCGGGACGTCCGGACACTGACGCCCCCCACATCACCACCCCGGCAACGCCGGGCACTCCCCCCTATCAGCCCCAGCACCACAGGAGAACCAATGCAGACAGATCTCTTCGACGCCGACCACGAGTTGTTCCGGGACTCGGTCCGGGCCTTCGTCAACAAACACGTCGTCCCCAAGATGGAGAAGTGGGACGCTGATCGCCTCATCGACCGCGAGACCTGGCGTGCGGCAGGCGCACAGGGCATCCTCGGCCTGTCGGTGCCGCTGGAGTACGGCGGCCCCGGTGAGACCGACTACTGCTTCCGCGTCGCCATCCAGACCGAGATCGCGAGGGTCGGCGCCTCCGCACTGCAGTCCGGCTTCTCCACCAACGACGACATCGTGCTGAACTACCTACTCCGTCACGCCGACGACGAACAGAAGAAGCGCTGGGTGCCGGGTTTCGTCACCGGCGACACCATCGGCGCGATCGCGATGACCGAACCGGCGGCCGGCAGCGATCTCCGCGCGATCACCACCACCGCGCGGCGCGAGGGCACCGACTGGGTGATCAACGGCTCGAAGACCTTCATCACCAGCGGCATCCTCGCCGATCTCGTGATCGTCTTCGCCAAGACCGACGCGGATGCCGGATCGCGCGGCTTCAGTCTCTTCGTCGTCGAGGACGGGACCCCGGGATTCACGCGTGGCCGCAAGCTCAACAAGGTCGGGCTCCATGCACAGGACACCGCCGAGTTGTCCTTCGACGAGGTGCGGGTGCCCGCCACCAGCCTCCTCGGCGAGGAAGGCGCCGGTTTCGCCTACCTGATGCAGAGCCTGCCCCTGGAGCGGCTCGGGATCGGCATCGCCGCGCAGGTGTCGGCGGAGGCGGTCTTCGACTGGACCCTCACCTATGTCAAGGAGCGCAAGGCATTCGGCAAACCCGTCGGCGAGTTCCAGGGACTCGGGTTCACTCTCGCCGAACTGCGTACCGCGATCGAGGTCTCCCGGGCGTACATCGACCGATGCGTCCGTGAGTACAACAAGGGGACGCTGACCGCGGTCGATGCCGCGAAGGCCAAACTGTGGGCCACCGATCTGCAGGACAAGGTCATCGATGCGGGTGTGCAGCTCCACGGCGGGTACGGCTACATGATGGAGTACCCGGTGGCCAAGGCCTTCATCGACGCGCGTATCCAGCGGATCTACGGCGGCACCAACGAGATCATGAAGGAGATCATCCACCGCGATCTGATCCGCGACTAGGCGCTTGTCGCCGGACCGGTCACCATCCGTGTCCGGCGACAAGCCCACGCGTTCAGCGTTGTTGTTGAGCCGCCGCGGGCACGACGGTCGGCATGAACGCCGGAAGCACGAAGTTGTGCAACATCTCCCGGTGTTGCGGATCGTCGGGTCGATCGAAATCCAGCCGGCCGACCAGGATGAACTGGACCAGTGCGATCCATTCGGCGATCTTCTCCTTGTCGAGATCCCGCCGGATCTCGCCTCGGTCCATCGCGCGTTCGATGATCGGGTCCCACATCTCCGCGGTCAACCGCGCCGCGAGACCCGAACTGCCGACCAGTGATTCGGCCAGCTGCATGTGCTCCGGACTCACCAGGATCCGGATCAGCGGATCACGGCGACCTCGCTCGACCAGAAAGATCAACCCCTCCACGAGCTGATCGGCGAACGTCTCGTGCTCGAGAAGGTACTTCCGGGCCTTGTCGAACAGCAGGCGGGATCGCCGCTCGATCAAGGCCGACATGAGGGCGTCGCGGTCCTTGAAGTACCGGTAGACCGTCGGACGCGAGACCCCCGCTTCCTTACCGATGTCGTCCATCGTCGTCTTCGCGACGCCGTACCGTTGGAACACGCGCTCCGCGGCGACCATGATCTGCTTGCGGGCCTCGTCCACATCCTCGCTGAGGACGTTGCCCGTCTTCCTGCGCGCCATGTCCACCTCCTGTGGGCAATGATACAAGATACAGATCTCGTTCTGTGTCCAGCCATCTGCAAAAGCAGGACGGACGCGAATCCTACGGACTGCGATCCGCGATGAACAGACAGCAGACGAGGCCACGCCCGGGAGGGCGATGGCCTCGTCTGCTGGAGCCTGGTCAGCGGATGCGATCGAACCTGGTGTCGACGTCCTTGTACTCGTCGCGGATGACGGTCTTGGCGATCTTGCCACTGGGCAGCCGAGGCAGCGGGTCCTGGCGGATGACGACGTAGCGCGGAACCTTGAAATCGGCCAGCACCTGCTTGCAGTGCTCGACGATGGTCGTCGCGTCCATGTCCTGCGACACGGTCACGATCGCGGCCGGAGTCTCACCGAACCTGTCGTCGTGCGCGGCGATCACCGCGACCTCCTCGACCCCGTCGATGGCACCGATCGCGATCTCCAGCTCCACCGGCGAGATGTTGATTCCGCCGGAGATGATCAGATCCTTGAGCCGGTCCACGAACTTGACCCGGCCCTCCTCGTCGGCGACGCCCAGATCGCCGCTGTGCAACCATCCGCCACGGATGGCCCGCGCGGTGGTCTCGGCATCGTTCCAATAGCCCGGGGTCACGCCCGGCCCGCGGACCACGAGCTCGCCCTCTTCTCCGGGCGCGGCAGGCTCGTCATCGGAATTGAAGACCTTGACCTCGGTGAAGATGGATCCGGTGCCACAGCGGTCCGGGAACTCCAAGGCCTCCTCGCGGATGGTCGCAGTGGCCACGCCCCCGGCTTCGGTCATGCCGTAGATCTGGCGCAGCAGGACACCCTTGTCCCCCCACCGCTTGAGGAGCTGCGCCGGCACGGCCGCCCCACCGACGATGGCGGTCTTCACAGACGACAGGTCGGCCTCGGCGAACTCCGGCGCCCGAGAAATGGCCTCGAAGATGAGTGGGACACCGAAAATGGCCTGGACCGAGTGCTTTTCGAGAAGCGTGACGGCATTCGAGGGATTGAGCTCGGGTTCCACCACCAAGGTCCCGCCCAGAACCGTGGTGATGAGCAGCCCGTACACCAGGCCGGGAGTGAAGGCGAGCGGCAGCACGAGCAGTGTGGTCGTCCCGGGCCGGAAGCCCTCCTCGGTGAGGGTGTTCTCCAAGACGATCGACATCAGCGTCCGGTTGGTCAGGACGACCCCCTTGGACAGACCCGTCGACCCGCTGGTGAACAGGATCGTCGTCGGCTCATCGGGTTCGAGATCCACGCGGTAGTCGTCGATTCCACCATCCCGCAGGTCCACGAGCTCCGTGTACGAGACGATTGCGAACGGCCGCCCCACCGCTGCGGTGTCCTCGGCGAGTTGCTCGAAGCCGGGAGCGACGATGACGACGTCGATTCCCGCTTCGTCGGCGATCTTGCGCAGTTCCGCGGGACGATAGCGACTGTTCAACGGCACCAGCACACCACCGGCCTTGAGCACCCCGAGAGCGGCCGCAGGCCACTCGAGTGAGTTGGGGCCGAGGAGCCCGACCCGGTTCCCGGGCGCGACACCCCTGGTCTCGACGAGAAGCCGGGCGATACGGCTGCTCCAGTCACGCAACGCGCGGTATGAGATCTGCGAACCGGAGAACACCACGGCGGTGGTGTCGCCCTTGGTCCGGGCCCACCAGTCGAGTGCTTTGCCGATGGTTGCGGTCATGTTCGTACTTTCTTCTCTGTGGCAACTGACTTCGATGCGGCACGGCGGATCCCGAACCCGCCCAACACATATAGGATAAATCGGACAGTGGCGGCCGGGGCCGGCTTTCGCCGATCCCAACCCCCTCGTCAGGCGTTCAGTTCGGCACGCCCTTGCGCGACGAGCTTCTTGGTCTCCCGGCGGAAGACCTGATTCGCGATCTCGTTGCGGCCGAGCAGCATGTCACCGGCATCGGCGCTGCCCATACCGCGCTGCGAGTCGCGCAGCAGGGGGAAATCCTCCTGGTGCAACACGGCCAGCAGGATCTCCCAGTTCTTGTTCCAGATCCGGTCCCACTTCTCCGGCGTCATGCCGCTGTCCTCGACCTTGGGCACCAGGAGACGCTGCTCCATCCGCGACTTCGTGGGGTCGGTGGGATGCGGCCGGAAGGTCAGCAGCTGGAAATGGTCCGGCTGACGCAGCAACGTGCTGTTGGGCAGCAGGAAGTGCGTCTCGGTCACGAACTTGTCGAGTGGGATGTCGCCGGGATCTTCTTCGAGGAAACGGTCGATCGATTTGCGCGGGGCGATGAACCGGCAGTGTCGGCCGAAGTCCTCGAAGGCCATCACGTTGGTGTGGATGATCTTCCCGGCGGTGTTCGGGTGTGCGTACTGGATGTGGTAGCCGTCCAGGAACGCGTCCTGCATGATCTTCCAGTTGGTGGGTTCGTCGAATCCGCCGGCCCGAAAGCACACGAGCTTGTCCATCTCGTACTCGGCGAGCATCGGATCGATGTCGGGACCCAGCCACGACGCCACGTCGATCTCCGCATGCGCGTTGTCCACGACCCAGATGAATCCGTGGCGCTCTTCGGTGGGGATCTCGATGAGGCCGTGCTCTTTACGGTCCACCTCGCCGAAGGTCGAGTCGCGGGTGATCGTCCGGAGCGAACCGTCCGGATCGTATGACCACCGGTGGTAGCCACACGAGAAGATGCGGCAGCGCCCCTTCTCGCTCTGCTCCAACATCGCCCCGCGGTGACGGCACAGGTTCACGAAAGACCGGACGCTGCCGTCCTTCTGCCGCACGACGATGATGTTGTTGCGCGGCATCTGCACCGTGACGAAGTCGTTCGGCCGCGAGATCTCACTTCCGTGCGCGACGATCGACGGCACGCGGCCGAAGATGTGGTCGCGCTCGTCCTTGGCGAGCACCGGGTCGGTGAACTCGTCGGGTTCGAACTGCACGATGTCGTCGAACTCGTCGGTCGTCTCGTTGCGCAGATGCTCGAGCGCGCGACGGATTCGATCCTGACGGGGAAGCGAAGTGGTCATGATTCCCTCCGTGATGGAGCGGTTGTTGCGAGTGGGACAGTGCTCGCCCGGGCCGGGGCGACACTCCTTAAACCTACAGCAATAAGTTTTAACCGGCAATCAGCGGAGGCGATCCGATGGTGAGCCGGTGCGGCGGGGAGGTGAGAGGCAACCCGCCGCACCGGCCGATTCGGTGGCCGGCACACCACCGGCCGGTCAGGACTCGGGCGTGAACCGGATCGGCATCCGCACGCACCCGCGGACCTGGCTGGCATGGAACACCGGCGGATCGGACTCGACGAGTTCATAGTCCGGGATGCGCCGATGCAGTTCTTCGAGAGCGATCGTCAGCTCGATCCGCGCCAGGTGCGAACCCAGACAGCGGTGCGCGCCTCCGCCGAAGGCCAGGTGACGGTTCGGCTTGCGGGTCAGGTCCAGCGCCTCCGGATCGTCGAACTCGTCCCCGTCACGATTGGCCGAGCACAGCATCAGGATGAGCTGTTCACCCTCGGCAATCGTCACCCCGCCCAGTTCGACGTCGCGGGTCGCGCGGCGTCCGGGAACGACGGCGGCCTCGATGCGCAGGATCTCCTCGACAGCGGTCGGGATCATGTCCGGGTCGTCGATGATGCCCTGACGCTGATCCGGATTGTTCACCAGGTGGACGATCGCCCAGGCGAGCGAGCCCTGCACCGTGTGCAGTCCCGCGATGAGCAGGAGGAAGAACATGCGATTGAGCTCTTCGTCGGTGAGCAGACGCAGCCCGTCCTGCATCTCCACCTCGGTGTGGATGAGCTGCGAGGTGACGTCGTCACCCGGGTTGGCGCGCCGCTCGTCGACCATCTTCTGGAAGTAGCCGAGCATCTGCATGCCGGCGATGCCGCGCGCCTCGAGGGATTCCTCCTCGGTGCCGCCGGGCTTGCCGAACAGGACGACGTCGGTCGCCTCGGTGAACAGCGGCGCGTCCTCGATGGGCCAATCCATGAGCGCCAGGAAGATCCGGGCCGGTAGCTCATGGGCGAACGCGGAGATGTACTCGGCCTCGCCTTTCGCGGCGAAACCGTCGAGCAGGTCGTTGACCACGCCCCGGATCTCATCCGTCAGCTTCTTCATCCGCGCCGGACCGAACAGGGGCTGCAACGCTTTGCGATAACCCGTGTGCTCCGGGGGATCGAGCTCGATCGGGATGAACTTCCCGAAGGCCTCGTTGGTCACGAGGTTGTTGGGGTAGCTGGAGAAAGTCTCCGCGTCACGCAAGACCTCATGGATCTCGTTGTAGCGCGTGACGATCCAGTGCCCGCCGTACAGAGGCGAGTACACGACAGGACCCTTCGCGGCGAGTTCTGCCGCACGTTCTTGGAATCGATCGATCGGGGCTGCGATGGACTGGTCGTACACGTCGAAGTCGACGGTGACATCCTCGCGGGACCGTTCCGTAGTTGTCATCACTAGTCCTTGGGTGTGGTGGGTTCGATGGTCTGCAGCGCCAGTGCGCGTTCTGGACACATGGCGACGGCATCTCTGGCCAGGGCTGCTTCGTCCTGCTCGAGAGGGCGGTCGGGCACCACGGGGTCGCCCTGATCGTCGGCATCGATCAGATCGGGGGCGACCCCGTAGCAGAGGCCATGCCCGGCGCACGCCACGCGATCCACGGTGAGGGTGCTGGACTGGGGGGACATGACTAGGCGTTCGGGTTCTTCTGGTCGAGATCCTCCGGGAACCACATGCCCACGCGCGAGAGCGTTCCGCCGTCGCCCGAGCCGATCACCTGACCGGACATGTAGGCCGAGTCATCCGACGCGAGGAACAGGGCGATCTTCGCGTTGTCGACCAGTGACGGGGGACGATTGCGCTTCAGCGGGATCGGCGACACGTACGGATCCCATGGGCCGGCAACCTCTTCGTACGATTGCCCGACGACCGGAGAGCCGGCAGGCATCAGGAAGTTTGGCGACATGCCATGAACCGGCGCGATGCCATTGACGCGAATCCCGTAGGGACCCAGATCGAGACTGAGGCCACGGACCAGACCGTTGACCCCGGCCTTGGTCGCCGAGTACAGCGCGATCTGATGGTAGGCGACGAACGAGGCCGCCGACGAGGTGGCGATGATGGTACCGCCACTGTTGCGCTTGAGCGCGGGAACCGCAGCCTGCGCGGTGAAGATCACGCCGCTCAGGTTCACGCCGAGGACGTTGTTCCAGTCCTCCTCGGTCAGGTCTTCGAAGTCGACCTGCTCGCCGCCGGCGACGCTGGGAACACCGCCGCGGGAGACGACTCCGGCGTTCGCCCAGGCGATGTCGAGCTTGCCGTAGTGCTCGACGGTCTGATCGACCGCGGCGGTGATCGCGGACTTGTCCGCGACGTCGGCCGTGATGGCGATGGCGTCGCCACCCTGCTGCTCGACCAGTTTCACGGTCTGCTCGGCACGATCGGCGTCGATGTCGACCACCGCGATCTTCGCACCCTCGCCGGCGAAGAGCTGCGACGACTGCCTACCGAGTCCGGAACCCGCGCCGGTGATCAGCGCTACCTTGCCTTCAAGCTTCATGAGTTTCGATTCCTTGCTCTCGTTGAACGGACCGGCATCTTCGAAAGGCATTCGCGGACAACGCGCTGCCGCCGGATCCGGGGATGAGGTGCCCGAGAAGAACATCTCGTTGATGTGACGCCCGCCACCCTCGGTCCCCACCGTAAGCCGAAAGACATGAGACGTCAAGCGATATTTGTCAGCAGCTCGGAGATTCGAGAGTTGCTTTGCGACAGAGCTTTACGGAAACCGAGCGTTCTCGCGAAGACATGACAGAAAGCAGGCATGCCGAAACGGCGTGGCAGGCGCCACGCCGTCTCGGCATGCGGGAGGGTTTGCTCTAGGCCTCCGGTTGCGGCGCCGGGAGATGGACCGTCTTGAGCTCGAAGAATTCGTCGAGCCCTTCAGGGCCCCCTTCACGTCCGACGCCGGACTGCTTATAGCCGCCGAACGGCAGCGTGAAGTCGATGACGGACGCGTTCACGTTCACCGTCCCGGTCCGGATACGTTGCGCCACTTCGAATCCATGCTCGACGTCGGAGGTGAACACCGCACCCGAGAGGCCATACTCGGAGTCGTTGGCGATGGCCACGGCGTCGTCCTCGTCTTCATAGGTGATGATCGAGATCACCGGACCGAAGACTTCTTCCTGCGCGATGGTCATGTCGTTGCGTACGTTGTCGACAAGGGTCGGTTGCACGAAGAAGCCCTGGTCGCCGACGCGGCCACCCCCATGGACGATCTCGGCGCCCTCCTTGCGCGCCGCCTCGATGTAACCCTCCACGCGGTCGCGCTGACGCGCCGAGGTCAATGGTCCGAGGAAATTCGTTTCTTCCCAGGGGTTTCCGATGGGGATCATGTCGAGTGCCGCTTTGTAGGCCTCGACGACCTCGTCGTGTCGCGCAGCCGAGACCAGGACGCGGGTCAGGGCGATGCAGGCCTGGCCGGACTGCAGACACCCGGCCATCGGCAGGTTCTGCATGACCGTGTTCAGGTCGGCGTCGTCGAGGATGATGGCCGCCGACTTGCCGCCGAGTTCCAGGGAGACCTTCGCGACCCGGTCGCCGGCGAGGTTCATGATCCGGCGACCGGTCGCGGTGCTCCCGGTGAAGGTGATGTGATCGACCCGCGGGTCGGTGACGAGCAATTCGGAGACCTCGCGGTCGGCGACGAGGACGCTGAGGACGCCCTCGGGGATCACGCCCTCGTCGACGAGTTCACCGACCACGTCGGCGAACACCGACGGGGACAGCGGAGCTTCCGGCGAGGTCTTGAGCACGACCGAACAACCCGCCGCCAGTGCCGGGATCACCTTGAACGCAATCGTGCCGATGGGACCGTTCCACGGGATGATCGCGGCGACCACTCCGCTCGGCTCCTTGAGGATGCGCGAGATCCCGCCGTCGGCGCGCGTCCGATCCTCGCGCAGGTTCACCCTGCGGGCCTCCTCGGCGACCGCGCGGAACAACCCCACCGTCATCTGCTGCGTCATCGCGCTCACCGGAACCGGCACGCCGACTTCGACGATGCCCAGAGTCGTCAGCTCGGCAACCCGCGCCTCCAGCCGGTCGGCGATGGTGTCGATGACCGCGGCCCGCTCGGCGATCGGCGTGCGCACCCACGTCCCCTCATCGAACGAGGTCCGCGCCGCCTCGACCGCGCGTGCCATGTCGTCGGCGGTCGCGGCCCGTGCGCGTGCGGCGGTGCGCTCGAAGTACGAGTCGACGACCTCGATCCACTCGTCACCCGACGAGTCGACCCACCGGCCGCCGATGAACACCTGGTCGCGATCGGCCACGGTGGCGAGTGGATCGGTGGCTTGTTCTGTGATTGTCATGAAAAGCAGTTCTCCTCGAGAAAATCGCGGCGGACCAGCGCGGACCACACCACTGCGCCGCCTGTGAAGCGGATCACAGCACAGCTTAATAACCGAACGCCATTAGGTCAACAGCTGACATCTTCTGTCCGATGTATCGCAGCGGTGGCCGCGCTCTCGGCACCCTGCCGTCCTGGACGAGACATCAGACCGACGACGCCTGCGGCTCCGGCGGCGGCGCCACCGAGTGCGAAGACCAGGCCGTACGCCGTCTCCGACGGGCGGGCTCCGCCCGTGACCGTGAGGGTCGCGAAGAGGGAGGCCACCGTCGCACTCGCGATCGAGCTGCCGACGATCCGCGCGATCGCGTTCACACCATTGGCAACCGCCGTGTCCGCCGCCGGTACCGCGTCGGTCAACAAGGACGGCAGTGCCGCGTAGGAGCCACTGACGAAGACATTGACCACGACGGCCGCGACGATCAGCTGCCACGGCCGGTCGCGGGCGAGGACGAGGAGCACGAACGCGATCACACCGATGACGCACATCGCCGCGAGGACCCGGTCTCCGCGAAACCGGTGGATGAGTCGCCCACTCACCGCGGCGGCGACGAACCCGGCGCCGGCGCCGGGGAGCAGGAACACCACACTCGCCGCCAGCACACTCGCCCCGAAACCGTAACCGGCGACATCCGGTTCTGCCTGGACGAACTGCGCGATACCGAGGAACTGAAAGTACATCGCCGCTCCCACGAGCGCCGCGGCGATGTGCGCGGGAGTCACCCGCCGTCCGACCATCGCCCTGGGCGGCACCAGGGGCGCACCCGCCCGGCGCTCGTGGAGACACCAGAGCCCGAGGCACGCCACGCCTCCGAGACCCACTCCGACGGCGAGCCCGGCCGATCGGCGCGGGCCTTCGGCGAGTGCCAGCAACACCGCACAGAGGCCGATCGCGAGCAGGAGCACACCGGCCACGTCGGCCCCCGGGCCCGGCACTGCCGCGCCCGGCGTCGCGGGGACCGCAACGGACACCCAGCCGAGCGAGAGGACGCTCAGCGTCAGCAACATCCAGAAGACCCGCTGGTAGGGTCCGTCGCCCGCGACCAGCACGCCGGCGGCCACCATCCCCAGCCCCGCGCCGCCCGCCATCATCCCCGACATCAGCCCGATGGCGTGCGCGAGCCTGCGGTGGTCGGAGGTCTCGCGGAGCACCGCGACGCCGATCGGGAAGATGGCGAACGCGGAGCCCTGCAGTACACGCCCGATCACGAGCAGCGGCAGATTCGCGGCCACTACGCACAGGACGGAACCGAGGACGACCACGACGAGGATGGCGATCAGGACGCGTCGTCCCCCGCGGCGGTCCGCGAGCTTGCTGAGCACCGGCGTACAGATCGCCGCCGAGAGCAGGTTGGCGGTCAGGACCCATCCGATCTCGGCGGGTCCGACCCCCAGTTGCGTCGACATCGTCGGGATCACCGGAACGACCGCGGCTTGCAGGACGGACATCGTCGTCACGGCGAAGCAGAGGGCCGCGACCGCCCAGCGGTTCGACGCCGCGGTGCCTTTGGGACGGTTCACCCCTGGAGCCCCTTCCGTTGTCGTTTGTCAATAAAACTTATACCGTTAGTTTGATGCGTGCATCATCGACGGAGGGAACGTCCATGTCCGACACCACAAGCGCCATCCGCCTGCGGGGGGACGGTGTCACCCTGGCGGCTGATCGCTGGGATCCACGCGAGCTGCCTGCGGCGGGGACCGCGCTCCTCATGCACGGTGGCGGCCAGACGCGGCATTCGTGGCAGCGCACCGGACAACGGCTCGCCGAACACGGCTGGACCGCGATGACGATCGACGCCCGGGGCCACGGGGACAGCGACTGGGCGGCGAACGGTGACTACTCGATCGCCGCGCACGCCCGGGACCTGGCAGCGGTGGTCGCGGCCATGGAGACCCGCCCGGTCCTCATCGGCGCCTCCCTCGGGGGGATGGCCTCGCTGATCGCGCAGGGAGCCGACCCGACGCTCGCCCGCGGCCTCGTCCTGGTCGACATCACACCCAGCGCCGAACCGGCGGGACTGGAGAAGATCTCGACCTTCATGCGGGACGGCCTGGCGGGCTTCGACTCGCTCGACGACGCCGCCGCGGCGGTGGCGGCCTACAACCCGCACCGCCGCCGACCCCCGCGACCGGACGGGCTGCGCAAGAATCTGCGACGACGCGACGGGCGGTGGTACTGGCACTGGGACCCGCGGATGATGGCGGACCGGTCCAACAGCCCCGAGCAGGCCGGCGTTCGCGAGGAGCAGGCGCGGACAGCAGCGCGGGCGATCACCGTACCCACGCTGCTGATCCGGGGTGCGCAGTCCGACGTGGTCAGCCCGGAGAACGCACGCGACCTCCTCCGGTTGATCCCGACCGCTCGTCAGATCGATGTCGGCGGCGCCGGACACATGGTCAGCGGCGACGACAACGACGTCCTCAGCGAGGGACTCATCGAGTTCCTCGACCAGGATCTCCGGATGTGAGGGCCGCGTCGGCGCCCACCTCCGGACCCACCCGCGACAACCAGGCCGCCGCCAGGCCGAGAAGGGCTATGGCGCAGAGCAACACACTGAGCCACACGGTCGTGTCGTCGAAGGCGAGCGGCACCGCGACGAGCGGCACGATCGCGGCGCCGAGCGCGTTTCCGGCTTCCCGGCCGAGCCCCAGTCCGCTGAACACATGCCGGGACCGGAACAACTCGGTCACATAGGCACCCATCGGCCCGAAGACCATGCCCACGCCCAGCCCGTTGCCCAGGGCGAGAACGAGCCAGAACATCGCCGAGGACCCGTATTCGGAGAGCAACCAGAATGCGGGCCAGGCGAACACCGCGCTGTAGACGAACCCGCCCATGATGATGACCCGCCGTCCCACGCGATCGGACAGTCCGCCGAACACCGGGATCAACAGCGCGTTCGCCACCTGGGCGGCGATCAGACCGATCAGGATGTCGCTACTGCCCAGCCCGAGCTGATTGGCACCGAAGGTGCCCATGAACACGAGGTAGAAGTAGCCGATACCGGTCATCCCGATGGCCATCACCATCACCACGAGCAACGCCATCGGCTGCTGGTTGATGACGTCACGGACCGGGGTCCGCGCCGGGCCGCCGGTGTCCTCGATCCGATGGAACTCCGGCGTCTCGGGCAGCGATCGGCGCAACCACAACCCGTACGCGAGGATGAAACCGCTGCACAGGAACGGAATACGCCAACCCCAGCTCATGAACACGTCCTCGGACATGACCGTCGAGCAGAGCAGGAGCGCACTCGTTCCCAGCACACCGCCGAGCGCCGCGCCCATACCGGGCAGCGACCCGAGCAGGCCGCGCTTGCGCTGCGGCGCGAATTCGACGGCGACAAGGGTCGCGCCGCCGTACTCGGCGCTGGCCCCGATACCTTGGACGACCCGCAGCATCACCAGCATCAACGGAGCGAGCCAGCCGATCTGGCCGTGACTGGGCAGCACACCGACCAGCATGGTCGCCGCGCCCATCAGGACGAGTGTGAGGACCAGGATGCGCTTGCGGCCGTATCGATCTCCGAGGCTGCCCAGGATGACACCACCGACGGGGCGCACGACGAAACCGATGGCGAACGTCCCCACCGCCTGCAAGGTGCCGAGGAGCGGACTCGATCCGGAGAAGAACACACTCGCGAACACCACGGAGGCCGCGGACGCGTAGAGGCTGAAATCGTAGTACTCCAAGAGTGTCCCGACGAACGCAGCCCGGCCGGCCTTCTTCGACATCTCGGGCGTGGTGGGTGGCGCCGCCGGGGAGTTGTCCCGGCTCGCCGATGATGTGGTCTGACTCATGAGATCCTTCGCCTTCGGTACCGGGCATTGCACCCGAAAAGGACAGTGACCCTGCGAACATTAACCTAAAGGCATTTGTTTTGTGCCAGACCGGGAAAATCGCGGCCGTCGCTCCCCGATCCGAAAGCAGCGACCCCACTTGTGTGGTTCAGTCGGTTCGGGAAGCAGTTGCATTGTGATGAACCGGATCAGGGGCAGCGACTGGACCGGCCTCAGGCCCGGACGGCCTCGAGAATCCGGTTCCTCGATTCTTCGCGCCGCGGCCAACCGCCCAGGATCAACGTCGTCAGACACGTCGGTTTCCACCTGGTCACGATGTCCTCGCAGATCTTGTCGACCGGCCCCACCAGTGCGACGTCCTCGACCATGGCGGTGGGCACCGCCTGGGCGGCGAGATCGGAGCGGCCGGCCAGATAGAGCGATTGGATCTCGGCACACACCTCTCCCCATCCCATGCGGACGAAGACGTCGTTGTGGAAGTTCGCCCCTTTGGCGCCCATCCCGCCGGCATAGAGCGCGACCACGGGCTTCAACCGCGCGGCCGCCCGTTCGACATCGTCGTCCTCCGCGAGCCAGCACACGTTGGCGATCTCGAAGTCGTCGGCCGTCCGGCGCGCGGTCTCGCGGGCGAACCCGTCCGCCAGCGCGGCACGGTAGAACCCGTCGGTCTTCGGTGAGAACCACAGCGGTGTCCAGCCGTCGGCGATCTCCGCGGCGAGGGCCACGTTCTTCGGTCCCTCGGCACCCATGTACACCGGGATGTCGGCGCGAAGCGGGTGCACGATCGACTTCAACGGTTTCCCCAACCCGGTGCCCCCGTCCAACGGCAGTTGAAAGTGCCTGCCGTCGAACGTGACCGGTTCATCCCGCGCCCACACCGCACGCATGATCGACACGTACTCACGAGTGCGCTCCAGCGGGCGTGGATAGGGGGTGCCGTACCAACCTTCGACGACCTGGGGGCCCGACGCCCCGATGCCGAGGATGAGGCGACCCCCGCTGAGATGATCGATCGTCTGCGCGGCCATCGCCAGCGCGGTGGGAGTGCGTGCGGCCATCTGGCACACCGAGGTGCCGAGCGCGATGGTCGACGTCCGCGAGCCCCACCACGCAAGTGGCGTCAAGGCGTCGGACCCATACGATTCCGCGGTCCAGAAGCTGTCCACGCCGAGCGCCTCGGCCTCGGCGAGCGTCTGCTCGATCCGCCGCGGCGGTCCCGCTCCCCAGTACCCGGCCATCACACCGACCTTCATGCCACCACTGCCTCTCTGCTACTTCTCGCCGATACCGTTGTCGCCCAGTGATTCCGGCAGGGATGACTGCTCAGTGATTCCGGTAGACCGCAGGCCGCTTCTCGAGAAATGACAGGACCGCCTCGCGATGGTCTCTGGTCATCGCCGCCAGGATCTGCGTCCGGTTCTCCAGGTCCATCGCCGCGCGGAGACTCGGGACCTCGAGATTCGACCACATCACTTCCTTGGTCATCCACACCCCGAATGGACTGTTCCGCGCGACGTTCTCCGCGATGCCGATGGCTTCGTCCACGATCTGTTCGGACGGAACCGATCTCGAGACAATGCCCACACGCTCGCATTCGGCGGCGTCCACCGGTCGCCCGGTGAGCATGATCTCGGCGGCCCGGGCGAACCCGATCATCCTGGGGAGCAACCAGCTCACCCCGATGTCGCAACTCGACTGCCCGCGGTTGATGAACGAGGCATGCATGGATGCCGTGTCGGACATGATCCGGACGTCGGCCATCAGCGCCAGGGCCATCCCTCCGCCGGCGGCGGCCCCGTTGACAGCGGCGATCACCGGTGGCCGAGCCCCACGGAACGCCTCCATCAGTGAGGCGATGTGTTGTTGCACCCGCATGCCGGCCTGCGCCCGTCCCTCGCCTTCTCGCGCGCCGGGTGGTTCGCCATAACCGCGCAGATCGATCCCGGCGCAAAAGGCCCGGCCGTTTCCGGTGAGCACGATCGCGCGCGTCTCGGAGTCGTGGCGCACCTCCGCAAGCACCTCGTGCAAGGACTCGACCAACCGAGCATTCATCGCGTTCAACGCGTCCGGCCGGTCGAGCCGAATCAGCAGAACGCCCGGGCGGGGCCTCTCGGTCACGATCGCATCCGGCATGCGGCATTCTCCTCGCGTTCGCGGCGCGCCCGATTCCGTGGTGCACGTCTCGAATTCAGGCTAATGTCTTTAGATTAATTCCTCAAGATCGAAGACCACGGAGCACTCGCGGAAAGGGCCAACGCCATGAACGGACTCGACGGAAAGGTCGCCGTGGTGACCGGCGGCGCCAGCGGGATCGGCGCAGCCACCTGCGGCCTGCTGGCAGCCCGGGGCGTGCGAGTGGTGGTGGCCGACATCGATGACGAGCGCGCCGTGGCCGTCGCGGCCGCTCTCGGCGACCGCGCGGTCCACATCCACGCCGACGTGACCGACGAAGACGATGTCGCTGCAGCGGTTCAGGAGGCCACCACCCGCTTCGGCCGTCTGGACGCGATGATCAACAACGCCGGCCGGGTCGGCAACTGGACCTACATCGCCGACACGTCCGCCGAGCACTGGGATTCGGCGTTCGCCGTGCTCGCACGCAGCGCGTTCTTCGGCACCAAACATGCCTCGCGTGTCATGCGCGACCAAGGATTCGGCACCATCGTCAACGTCTCGTCGGTGGCCGGGTTGCGTACGGGGTTCGGCCCCCACCCGTACGGCGCCGCGAAGGCCGCGGTTCTCGCGCTGACCCGCAGCGCGGCGCGCGAACTGGCCGAGTTCGGTATCCGCGTCAACGCGGTGACCCCGGGTGGCGTCGCCACCCGGATCGTCGGTAGCGGTGCGGGATTGGACGGTGACGACCTGGACGCCAGCATCGAGACCGTACGCCGGGGGCTCGCATCGTTCCAACCCGTCCCCCGGGCGGGTGAGGGAGACGACATCGCCCGTGCCATCGGCTATCTCGTCTCCGACGACGCCTCCTTCATCACCGGACAGAACATGATCGTCGACGGCGGCCTCACCCTGGGCAAGGCGTGGCCGCGAAACTACCGCGCGGAAGCCGACGCCGCGGCCGCGCAGCACCGGCGGTAGCCGACTGCGGTCAGACCCCCACGGGCCCACCGAGCCAGACTCCGACCTCCTCGCCGGAGACGTGCCGGCCGTCCTCTCCGACCAGGAAGGAGATTGTCGCAGCGATGGACTCGGCGGGTACACGTGGCCAGTGCGCGGCCAGGTTCGCCGCCGCGTTCTCGCCGCCCGAGGCGATGATGTCGGTCTCGACGAACCCCGGCATGACGGCATTCACGGTGATGCCGCGGCGGGCGACCTCCTGCGCCAGCGAACGGGTCATCCCCACGAGGCCGGCCTTGGCGGCCGAGTAGGCGCTCATCCCCGGCGACGGTCGCCGCCCGCCGGACGGACTGCTCAGGAAGACGACCCGACCCCACCCGGCGTCGTACATGGCAGGCAGAGCCGCGTGCGCACAGTAGAACGCACCGCTGAGATTGACGCCGATGACCCGGTCCCACTCGTGTGGAGACTGCTTGCGCGCCGACGCTGCGAGATTCATCCCCGCGTTGTTGATGAGCACGGTCGGCGGGCCGAGCACCCGTGCCGCCTCGGCGATCAGCTTCTCCGCCTGAGCGGCATCCGAGACGTCGGCACGGATGGCGACCGCGCGTCCGCCGGCCGCGACGATCTCACCCGCCACCTCTTGGGCCGCCGCCGCGCCGGAGGCGTAGTTGACCGCAACCGCATGCCCTTCCGCAGCCAGTCGTCGCGAGATCGCGGCGCCGATGCCCCGCCCGCCCCCGGTGACGACCGCGACCCGTTCCGCGCGATCCACGACCTCACCTGACCTTCGGATAGGTCTGCGGGACATCGGAGTACGTATCCCGGAGCTGCCGCTTGGAGATCTTTCCGCTGGGCATTCGCGGGAGACCCTCGTCGACGAAGACCACGTACCGTGGCACCTTGTAGTCCGCGAGGTTGCGGTTGCAGAATTCGACGATGTCGACCTCGGTGAGGCCCTCGACCTTTTTGACCACCGCCGCGGGTGTCTCGCCGAACTTGTCGTCGGGAACGCTGATCACCGCCACCTCCTCGACTCCGGGGATCCGGTTGATCACCTGTTCGATCTCCACCGGGGAGATGTTCAGACCGCCGGAGATGATCATGTCCTTCAGACGATCCACGAAAGTCAGATAGCCGTTCTCGTCGAGTGTGCCGAGGTCGCCGGTGTGCAGCCAACCGTCGATCAGTGCCGCGCGGGTCGCGTCCTCATTACGCCAATACCCCGGCATCATGCCCGGACCCCGCAACAGGATCTGCCCGACGGAGTTCGGGGCGCAGTCGTTCCCGTCGGCGTCGACGACACGGATCTTGGTGAAGATGCCGCCGAATCCGCATTTGTCGGGATGCTCGGCCGCCTCCGCACGGGGCATCGCCGAGGCCGATCCACCGATCTCCGTCTGCCCGTAGATCTGCCGCAATTGGACACCGCGGTCCAGCCAGACACCCACCAGCGCGGACGGCACACGCGCGCCGCCCACGTGCGCGGTGGTCAGGTGGGCCAGATCGGCATCGGCGAAGCCCGCCACCCGGGAGATCTGCTCGAAGAGGATCGGTGGGCCGGTGAGAGTCGTTGCCCGGCTCCCGATCAGGACCCGCAGCGCGGACTCCGGATCGAATCCGGGTTGCAGGAGCAACGTCCCGCCGTGCAAGACGGTGCGTGAGATCCCCCAGATGATGCCCGCGGCCGTGAACAGCGGGAGGACGAGCAAGGGGCGCAGGCCGTTCTGCTGGATCGGTTCCATCAGTGACCATTCGTGCATCTCCCCGGCGATCGTCGCGTGCGTGAACACGACCCCCTTCGGCTTACCCGTTGTCCCGCTGGTGAACACGATCGCCGTGG
Source organism: Gordonia sp. ABKF26 (assembly GCF_041103195.1). Lineage (NCBI taxonomy): Bacteria > Bacillati > Actinomycetota > Actinomycetes > Mycobacteriales > Gordoniaceae > Gordonia > Gordonia sp. ABKF26. The sequence continues at coordinate 1,896,474 of NZ_JBGCVZ010000003.1, read as the reverse complement.
GGTCCGACAACTCGACCACCGGGCTGCGATACGCCGGGTGCGCGACGCCGCGCAGCGGTCGCACATCGGCCTCGAACTCCGCGATGACGAACGTGTCGCGGGTGCTGCGCACCTCCTCCACACGAGAGCGCAGGTCCGCGTCGCAGAACACGACCGCGGGGTCGCAGTCGTCGACGAGGACCGTCAGTTCCCCGGCGAGCATGCGTTGGTTGAACGGCGCCGAGATCGCACCCACCTTCATGGCGCCCAGGGCGGCGACACACCACTCCAGCGAGTTCACGCCGACATAGCTCACCCGGTCGCCTACTCCGACGCCGCGAGACCGCAGGTCGTGGGCGACCCCGTCTGCCCAGGTGTCGAGTTCGCGGTAGGTGACCACATCGCCGGCGAAGTCGATCGCGGCCTGGTCCGGCACCGTGCGGGCCCAGTATCCGAGTGCGTCGACGACGGTTCCGCTCATGTACAGCCTCCTGTTTGGGTGTGGACGTCGCCGACTCGGTCAGGCGCGCGGGGCGGCCCGGGCCGCACCGATCGAAGGTGTCCCGGATCACACCGACTAATCTAAAAGCATTCGGTTATGTTGGCAACCCCGCACCGCGATCAGCGGCGGATCACCTCGACGTTGATCCCGGTGAGATGCGATTGGTTGCTGAGGGGGTCGTACCCCTTCGCCCCGGACGGCGCGAGTTGGTTGACGTTCACCCCCGGATGGCGTCGGGCCACGTCGAGACCGCGCGCCCGGTCCTGGCCCCAGCCATGGGTCATCGCCACCACGCCTTCGCGCAGGGTGTCGTCCCCGACGACCACGGCCGGCAGAGCGCCATGGAGATTGTGCACGGTGACGTCGTCGCCGTCCACGAGATCACGTCGGCGCATGTCGACGGGGTTCATCCACAGCGGATTGTCCTGATGGACACCCTGTTTCAGAACCGGGAGATTGTGCAGCCAGCTGTTCACCATGAAGTGGTTACGCCGGGTGATCAGCTTGAGCTGGTCGTCCGGCTCCGCCACGAGACTCCCGAGGATCCGTTCGGCATCGTCGAAAGACCGACGGAACAGATCGGGACAGCAGTCGATCAGGCCGTCGTCGTGCTGCACCGCGATGTCGAAGACATCGCTGGGCACCGCTTCCGGAAGCACCTCGGTCTGACATGGTTTGTCCTTGAGCGTCTCGACCGACAGGTCCGCTTCCCGCAGCACGGCGTCGACCGCCGCGAGAGGGCCGGCCTCCGGGTCGTCAAGAAGGCTCGGTACACCCATCTCCTGCTGGATGCGCGAGAGAATCCACCAGTCGTCACGCCGTTGCCCCACCGGCGCGACGACAGCGGGGGTGTATTGGACGTAGGGCTCCATCGCCACCCCCATCGTGTTCAGGAAGTTGACGTCTTCGCGCTCGAGCCAGTCCGTCGCAGGCAGGATGTAGTCCCCGATCTCGCCCGTCACGGTGCGATACAGGTCCACGGTGACGATCAACTCCAGCGATTCCAGGGCACGCCGCAACCGGTCTCCACCGCCGACCGACAGAAGTGGGTTGCCCGACACCACGATCAGGGCACGGATCGGGTCGTCGGAGCGCTCGATGAAGTCCGGCAGCATGGCGGCGGGGAGATCCCCTCCGACGGTGCGGATCTCCCCGAGCGGACCGGAGAAGAACGGGTCCGCGCGCCGGCGCCGGGAGTTCTGGACGACGTCGGCGACGCCTCGCGAGTAGATGTTGCCGCCGCGGCGTCCGAGGTTCCCGGAGAACAGACTGACCATGGTGAGCATCCAGTAGGCGAGCGTGCCCAGCCTCCCCTGGTTGACGCCGGTGGCCATGTAGATGCTCGCACTCGGTGCGGCGCAGAACTCGTCGGCGACCCGGGCGATGGTCTCGGCGGGGATCCCCGTGACCCCGGCGACCCGCTCCACCGGGTAGCGCGAGACGAAGTCGAGCAGATCGTCGATCCCCCGCGCATGCTGTTCGACTGCGCCACGGTCGAATCCGATCCGGAACACGATCTCGTGCAGGAGCCCGGCGAGAAAGTAGAAGTCGGTGTCCGGGGTGATCAGCAGCACGTCGCCGGTCTCCGGCGTCGACGACTCGATGCGGCGCGGATTGACGAACAGCACTGTCCCGCCGCGCTTGGCGATCGCGCGCAGTTTGGCCATCGGATCCGAGATGTGGATCAACGTCATGTGGGAGACCTGCGGATTGCTCCCGAGACACAGGAAGTAGTGGGTGTGCAGCAGGTCCGGAATCGGGTGTGCCATCGACGCGCCGTAGACGGCCTCGCTCGCCGCGTACTTGGCCGATGTGTCCTGGGTCCCGGCGCTGAACCTCATCCGCGTGTCGAACCCCCGCGCGATCCGCGCCGCGTTCGCATAGTAGAGACCGTTGAACGCCGATGGGTTGCCCTGGTACACCGCCAATGCATTGCGGCCGTATCTGTCTCGGATGGCGCCGAGCCGGTCGGCGATGTCGCGAACCGCCTCGTCCCAGGACACACGCTCGAACTCGCCGTCCCGGCGGTCGCCGGTCCCGACTCGTCGCAGTGGGTGATCGACCCGATCCGGATCGGAATGGACATCCAGGTAGTGCGGTCCCTTGTGGCAGGAGAAGCCGCGGTGTACAGGATGATCCGGGTCCGGTTGCAATCCCACGATGCGATCGGCGTCGACCGTGGCCAGCAGCCCGCACCCGGGCTCGCAGATGCGGCAGAAGGTGTGGACCTGCCGGGCCGGCGCGCTCATCCCGGAACACCGGGCAGACCGGCTGTCCGGGCGATGTTCACCGCCGCCTCGGCATCGACGACTTTCACCCGTGGCCTCCCGGCCGCGCGTCCCTCCTGGCGTTCCCACCTGTCGATGGCCCGCCAGTCGGCCCCGTCCATCACCTCCGGACATCGCTCGCGCACGAGTGCGGTCAGATCGTCACCGCTGCCGACGGGTTCGGGCAGCAGTCCACCGCGGAGATCATCGAGCAAGGAACCCACGGTCTCGACCGCACACCACCGGTTGGTTCCGATCACCCCGGTCGCGCCGCGCTTGATCCAGCCCGCCACATACTGCCCCGGCGCCGGCGAACCGGTCGCCGGATCAACCACACGACCCCCGACGTTCACGACCGTCGACGACACCGGATCGAAGGGGAGGCCGTCGATGGGGAGCCCGCGGTAGCCGACCGCGCGCAGCACCAGGCCGCAGTCGATCTCGGTGCGCTCCCCGGACGCGGTGTGGCTCGTGGCCAGACCGCGCACGCGGTCGGATCCGATGACCTCCAGCGGCGTCGCCTGGAACCGCAGCACGATCCGCTTGTTCCCGGGCACCGGTACTCGTCGCGAATACTCCTCCAGGAGGCGCAGTTTCGCCGATGCCTCCGAACCCGCCGACACCGGCGGGTCGACGATCACGTCGACCCCGGGCAACGAACCGAGTGCCATCAATTCCGGGGTGGTGCAGGCTGCGTACTCGGGCCCGCGCCGACCGAGGACCACCACTTCCCTGATCTCACTGCCGGCCAGAGCGGTCAGCGCGTGATCGGCGATGTCGGTGCGCCGCAGTGCCTCCACATCGGACACCAGTATCCGTGCGACGTCCAGCGCGACGTTGCCGTTGCCGACGACGACGGCACGCTCACCCGACAGGTCGAAGGATCGATCGACGTGGTCGGGATGCCCGTTGTACCAGGCGACGAACTCGCGGGCGGAGTGGCTGCCCGGGAGGTCCTCGCCGGCGATCCCCAGCCGCCGGTCCCCCGAGGCGCCCGAGGCGTGGATGACCGCGTGGTGATGGGCCGCCACCTCGTCGAGTGTCACGTCGCGGCCGACCTCGACACCCAGATGCAAGGTGAACCCGTCGCGCCTCGCGGTGCGCCCGAAGACGCGATCCACGGTTTTCGTGTGCCAGTGATCGGGCGCGACCCCGAACCGGACCAGCCCGCCGGCCACCGGAAGCCGCTCGAACATCGTGACCTCGGCGTCGATGTCCCGGCGCGCCAGCAGTTCCTCGGCGGCGTAGAACGCCGACGGACCCGACCCCACGATCGCGACCCGCACCCGCGGCGGAATCCGTCACCCCGGCGGTCGCGATCGCCACCGGGACCGGTTGCACGTGCGCACCTGCGGGGGCGTCTCGTGGATTCCGCCGGAAGTAGTCGGCGTTGAGTTCGAGATAGCGATCCACATCGGGCCCCGTGGAGTCGCCGGGCACGATCGCGTCGACCGGACAGACGTCGGCACAGGCGCCGCAGTCGATGCACGTCCCCGGGTCGATGTAGAGCATCTCGGTCCGCGTGTACTCGCGTTCGGCGGGCGTCGGGTGGATGCAATCGACCGGGCAGACGGCGACACATGTCGCGTCGTTGCAGCAGTTCTGCGTGACCACATAGGGCATCAGCGCTTCTCCTCGCTCATCAGGGTGACCGTCACCGGTATGCCGTTGAAGACCGGCGACGAGGTGGGGACGTCGAGATACCCGGTCTCGGTCACCAATGCGTTGTAGTTCGCGCCGGGGGCCGCCACCGCGCGCGAGGTCCGCAGGCCCGGACCGTGGTGACCCCAGCCATGAGGCATGCTCACCACGCCCGGGCGCATCGCGTCGTCGACGCGGATCTCCGCCATCACGGTGCTGGTCGACGAGGTCACCGCGACGAGGTCTCCATCGACGACCCCGAGTTCGACGGCGTCGCGCGGGCTCGTCAGCAACGCGCACTGTCCGTCGTCGTTCTGCGGGAGCGCATTGTGCAACCACGAGTTCATCCCGCGCCGCTGCCGGCGGTTGATCAGCACCAATCCCCGGGAGGCCATCGACGCCGCCCGCAGGCGCGGCAGGTCGGCGGTGATCAAGTCGGGCATCAGGTCGATCCGACCGTTCGGGGTGCGCAGCACACCGGGGAGCCGCGGCTGCAGCGGACCGAAGTCGATCCCGTCCGGATTCGATTCCAGGAGAGCCAGACTCAGCCCTCCCCCATCGTCGTCGAAGCGATCACCATACGGCCCGCTGCGCAGGCGCAGGTCGAGGAGACGCTGAGGCCCGGTGCGTCCGGCGACCGCCGACTCGACGACGCCGGGGTCGCGTCCGGACAGTTTCGCCGCCCGGCGAACCGCCACCGCCGCGACGGCGTCGTCCATCTCCGCCACGGTCCGGTTCGGGGTCCCCTGGGCGATGGCGGCCAGCCGGAGCAGGATCTGCCATTCGGCCAGTTCGTCGTCACCGAGGGCGAGCAGCGGCGGGGTGTAGCGGGCGACGTTGCGGATCTGGAAGTGCGACAACGTCACATCGTGGTGTCCGCGGGTCATCAGCGGCGGAGGTGGCAGGATGACGTCGGCGTGCCGGGTGGTCTCGTTGAGGTAGCAGTCCACCGACACCATGAACTCCAGCGATGCGAGGGCGGCCTCGACCGCACCGCTGTTCGGCAGCGAACGCGCGGGGTTCCCCGCGATGGTGACCAGCGCCCGTGTCCGCCCCGGCCCCGGGGTGAGGATCTCCTCGGCGAAACACACCGCGGGCAACTCGCCCAACGCTTCTGGGAGGCCACGGACACGTGATCGCCACCGATCGAACATGAGCTTCGGTGGACGGGTCACCGGCCACGTGTTCGGTCCGCCCGCGGCAGGAAGCGAGAACATCGCGCCGCCCGCACGATCCAGGTTGCCGGTGACGATCGTCAGGAGCTCCACGAGCCAGTTCGCCAGTGTGCCGAACTCCTGCATGCAGGTGCCGATCCGGGAATGCGCCACGGCGGACGGGGCCGTCGCGAACCCCCGGGCCACCGCCCGGATGGTCTCGGCATCGATTCCGCAGGCGTCCGCCACCGATTCGGGTGAGAACTCCCGGGCCATGGTCAGTGCCTCGTCCACGCCGTCGACGACCTCGGGAATCCGCTCCGGTCTGGCCAACCCCTCCTCGGCGATCACCGCCAGGACCGCCAGCAGGAAGAGTGCATCGGTGCCCGGGAGAATCGGGACGTGTATGTCGGCCATCTCGGCCGTCCGGGTACGTACCGGGTCGACGACCACGAGGGTGCCACCCCGCTCCCGCAACGCGCGCAATCTCTCGTGCATGCCCGGCGCGGTGACCGTACTCCCGTTGGACACCATGGGATTCGAGCCCAGGATCAACAGGTGGTCGGTACGGTCGAGGTCGGGCAGACTCAGTCCGAGGCCGGTTCCGTAGAGCAGCATGTGGGCGAGATTCTTCGGCCAGGTGTCGACGCTGGCCGGCGAGTAGACATTGCGGGTCCCGACGGCGGCGATCAGTTCGCCGAGGTAGAAGGTGGCGTCGAGGTGATGGGCCGCGGGGTTGCCGTGGTAGATCGCACAGCTGCCCGGGTCGTCGGCGACGAATTCCGGCAGCCTGCGGCCGATCTCGGCGAACGCCTCCTCCCAGCCCACTGCTCGGAAGTCCCCGGACGGCGTCCGCAGGAGCGGGGTGCGGATGCGGTCCGGGTCGTTCTCGATACGGCCCAGCCCGAGCCCTTTCGCGCAGCTGTGTCCGGCACTGAGCGCATCGTCGGGGTTGGGCGCCACCCCCGTCACACTCCGACCGGCGAGTTCGACGACGAGCCCACAGGTCGACTCGCACAACGGGCAGATCCGTCGCCCGACGGTCACCGTCGAGTGTGCTCCGCCGGTCATGAACCCTCCTCCTCGGTGGCCGGGACGATCGCGACGGGAACGGCGGACAGCGTCGGCATGGCGTTGATCGTCTGCACCCCATCGAGCGTCCCGGTCAGGTTGTTGACATTGACCCCGGCAGCGTCACCGTCGACCCCGCCGAAGCAGTGGGTCATCGAGACGGCACCCCGCGCGAGGGTGTGATCGGCGCGCGCGGTGGCGCGCAGGGAACCGGAAGCCGACCGCAGGACGACCTGTGCGCCGTCGGCCACCCCCAGCCGTTCGAGGTCATCGGGATGCACACGAGCCGGATTCCCTCCGTCCGGGACGAGTCCGGGAACCCGGATTCCGGTGGAGTTGACGGCTTCCCGGATTCGCCGCACCACCAGCCGGAACGGGAAGTCGCCCGCGACCGGCGACGGCTGCAGCGCGTCCTCGAGCTCGGCGCGGACATCGTCGGGCATCAACTCGAGGCGCCGACCGGCCGCCTCCGGGGTCGGCGGCGCGACGACGGTGCCGCTGTCCCCGACGAGCCGACCGTGCTCGGCCGAGACCAGCTCGTCGAACGGCAGACGCCCCCGCTCGGTCATCATCGCCAACAGCTCTGTGGACGTGGGCGGGGACGAGGGATCCAGTATCCGTCCGGCGAACTTGAAGGGCTGCCCGGAGGCGGCCGCGAGGTCGAAGAAGAACCGCCAGTCGTCGACGACCCCGGCCGGCGGTGTGACGACCGGGGACGTGAATTGTGCGAAGCGACGCGGGAAAAAGGGCTCCATGACCGCGGTGTGATCGGCGCGTTCGTACATCGTGGTGGGGGCGATGACGTGGTGCGCGAGGCGGGCGGTGTCCGACATGAAGGGATCGATGCACACGAGCAGGTCGAGGGAACGCAACGCGCGCAACGTCTTCGCACGGTCCGGTAGGGCTGCCGCGGGGTTCCCGCCCGAGACGACCAGTGCGCGAACACGATCCGGGCCCGGTTCGAGGATCTCGTCGGCGAGGATGCCGGAAGGCAACTCGCCGCGGATCGCACGCACACCACCGACCCTGCTGCGAAAACCTCGTTCGTACGCCCTGACCGGTGCGGCAACCTCATCTCGAGCGGGCAGATGCCGGGTCAGCACGGCACGATCATCTGCGCGTTCTCCTTCGCGGAGGTACCGTCCGCACACCACGTTCAGGGTGGCGACGAGATGCTCGGCGACGTTCGAGTGCGGACCCATACACAGTCCGGTCCCGCTGGTGGCCATCCCCCGGCTTCCCCGTCCGAAAGCACGTGCGGCGGCGCGCACGTCCTGCGCCGGGACATCGCAGATCCGCTCCACGACAGCGGGAGTGACTCCACCGACCGCCGCTCGGAGGGCGGGCAGACCTGCGGCGTGACGGCCGCAGAAGGCCGGATCGTGGAGGCCCTCGGCCAGGATCACGTGGAGGAGTCCGGCGAGCATCACCGCGTCCGTGCCGGGTCGGGGCGCGAGGTGGATGTCGGCGAGGGCGGCGGTCTCCGTGCGTCGCGGATCCACGACGATGAGGGTGAGTCCGCGCTCACGTGCTCGCCGCAGGGTGGTCGCCGGGTTCTGCACGACCGCGCCGTCCCCGTCACCCCCGTTGCCGGACACGACGGGGTTGGTGCCGATCAGCAGCCACACATCGGCGTCGGCGAACCGCTGACGCCCACCGAGGTAGGTGCCCATCCGCTCGGCCACAACCCATTTGGCGGACTGGTCGATGGTCATGGTGGAGAAGAGCTTGTGCGAGCCGGTCCCGCGGAACCATGCGCGCGCCGACGGCGGGGTGAGGGCGGCGAAGTTCTGTTGCGTCCCATAGAACAGCGCGACCGCGTCGGGCCCGTGCTCGTCGACGATCCGCCGGAGGCGCGCGGCGATGTCGGCGACCGCGAGGGTTACCGCGATCGGCTCGTGCCTTCCCTCGGCGGTGCGCCGCATCGACGTGGTCAGTCGGCCGGACCCATGGGTGAGGTCTGCCCCGCGGCGGCCTTTCGGACAGGTGTACCCGCCGGAGATCGGATGCTGTGCATCGCCCAGCACGTCCCGGATGCGTCCGTCCTCGATGTCGAGCAGCACGCCGCACGACGACGCGCACAGCCGGCAGTACGACGTTCGGCGCACCGTGTCGGATCGCACGGTCAATGGACGTCCGCCGTTGTCGGGGCGGGTCGGGCTCCGTCCTGCGCGCGCCGCAGACGCCGACCCTCCCGTGCGTTCAACACTCCGAGGGTGACCACCGCGAGCACGGTCGGCATCGCCATGGCCAGGAAGATCGTGCGAGCGTCCAACCCGGCGGCGATGAGTGCCGCACCGACCGTCGGTCCGATGATCGATCCCACCCGGCCGACCCCCATGGCCCAGCCGATGCCCGTCGAGCGCGCGGCCACCGGATAGATCGACGCCGCGATCGCGATGATCCCGGCCGAACTGCCCGAGATCCCGAACCCGACGACGCAGATGGCGATCAGCAGCAGCGCGGCGTTCCCGAGCACCATCGCGACGACGCCGATGAACACCGCCCCCAGCGTGTAACCCGCCATGACCACGACATACGCGGCGCGTGTGCCGCCCGACCGCCAGGCCGCTGCCACCCGGTCGGTGATCCACCCGGCGGACAGCGCACCCGCCATACCGCCCAGGTTGAACAACGCGGCCGCGGTGATCGCCGTACTCGAACTCTGGCCCGCCTCGCTGAACAGCGATGGCATCCAGCCGAACAGGAAGTAGATGACGAGGAAGTTGACGACGAACACCACCCACAGGAGCACGGTGTCGAGACCTCTACCAGCGGTGAACAGTTCGCGAACCGGTGAGCTGGTGACGACCTGGGTGTCCTGGGTGAAGCGCACCGGACCGGTCAGGTCCGTCCGCGGGTCGATCGCGGAGACGATGCGGGCGACCTCACCGTGGTCGCCCCGCGCCGCCAGGAACTTGCCGGACTCCGGTAGCCAGGCCCAGGCACCGAGGACGGCGACCAGCGGGAGGATCCCGCCCGCGACGAAGATCGATTGCCATCCGAAGGCGGGGATCAGCTGAGCGGCAGCGAGACCGCCGACGAAGCCCCCCAGGGACATCCCGGCGACGACGATCGTCACCATCGTGGCGCGAACGCGGGCCGGGCTGTACTCGCTCGTCAAGGCGATGAGGTTCGGCGTGACGCCCCCGAGCCCGATCCCGGCGAGGATGCGCAGGACGATCAGGACGCCCATCGAGGTGGCGAGGGCCGAGGCCAGGGTGAACACGGAGAAGATCACCGTGCAGACGATGATCACCCGCCGCCGGCCCCACCGGTCGGCCACGGGACCGAACACCAGGCTGCCCAGGACCATCGCGCCGCTGCTCAGTGCGAGCAGCAGTCCGAACGACGCCTTGGACAACTCCCAGTCGTCGGAGAGCGCGGGGATCGCGAACCCGATCAGCTGGGCATCCATCCCGTCGAGCACTGCCAGGACGAGGCACATCGCGAAGGCCCGCTTCTGCAGACCGGACACCGGGGCGGTGTCGATGAGGTGGGAGATGTTGACATCACGCGGAGAACCCATCACGGGTGTCCTCTCGGGAGAAGGGGTTGCCTGGTCAGGCGGGAGTCGCGGAGCCCTCGACGGCGAGGGCATCGGCGGGAGGCTCCGGGAAACGTGCTCGCAGCGACGGTTTCGCGAGCTTTCCGGAGAAGGTCCGCGGCAGCGGTTCATCCAGTGCGACCGCATGTTTCGGCCGCTTGAACTTCGCCAGGGCCTCGCCGGCCACATCGGCGATGTCGGCCACGATCTCGGATGCCGGTCGCTCGGAGTGGAACACCACCATCGGGACCTCGCCCCACCTGTCGTCCTTGACACCGATCACGGCCAGGTCCACCAGGCCCTCGATGCCGTGCAGGGCGTTCTCGATCTCGGCGGGATACACGTTGAGGCCGCCCGAGATCAACATGTCCTTGCTGCGGTCGACGATCCGGAGAAAGCCTGCGTCGTCCTTGATCCCGAGGTCCCCGGTGCGCAACCAGCCGTCGGTCAGGGTCGCCGCGGTCGCCTCGGGTTTGTTCCAATACTCGCGCAGCACATGCTCACCGCGCACGAGGATCTCCCCCACCTCACCCACCGCGGCCTCGTCGTGGGGTCCGCCGATGCGCACGGAGGTTCCGACCAGCGGCAGGCCGGCGAAACCGGGCCGCGTGACCGCGTCTCGGTACTCCAGCGTGGACACCATCCCGGACGCCTCGGTCAATCCGTAGCACTGCGTCAGCGGGATTCCGTGCGTGCGATAGAAATCGAGGAGATCGAGGCTGACCGGCGCACCGCCCGTCCCGGCGAAGGTGAATGTCGCGAGCGACCGAGAACCGAAGTCCGGCAACGTCGTCATCCGCTCCCAGATGACCGGCACGGTGGTGGTCGCGGTGATCTGCTCCCGTTCGAGGACGTCCAGAGCGATCTCGGGATCGTATTCCCGGAGCAGGACCATCGTCGCCCCGGGAACGACCACCAGCTGCATGAAGATGGACAGCACCGAGCCGGTGTACACCAGCGGCGCCGAGCAGAGCACCCGGTCGCGGGCGGAGAAACCGAAGGTGATCGTCTGCGAGATACCCGGCGTCATCGCGTTGCGATGGGTGATGAGCGCGCCCTTCTGCACTCCGGTGGTCCCGGAGGTGTAGCAGATGAACGCCGCATCGTCGGGGTCGATGGCGACGACGGGTGCCGGGCCGGCATCCAGGAGCGTGTCGTATGCCGGGAAGGCGCCGCCCTCGATCGAATACGTCTCGAAGTCGAGTTGCCCGCGGGCGACATCGAGCAGGGGAGCGAACGCGTCCTCGACGACGATCACCCGGGGCGCCGCGTCGATGACCATCGGCGCGAGTTCTCGACCCGTGAGACGGAAGTTCAGCGGTGCACACACGGCCCCGAGCTTGAGGGTCGCGAGGATCAGGTGGGCGAGCTCGGGCCGGTTGAGCATCATGACCGACACCCGGTCGCCCTTGCCGACGCCGCGGGCGGCGAGACCCCGGGCGAGTGCGTCGGTGATCGCGTCGACCTCAGCCCAGGTCTGCCGGGTGTCCCCGAACACGATCGCTTCCTGCTCGGGCCGCGTTCGTCCCCAGAAGCGGGTCAGGTCCGAGAGATTCATTCATACTCCTTCGTCGACGTCGATCCCCCGACCGGCGCAGGGGGTGTGATCCCCCTCACTCAAAGTGAGATTAAACTAACACCTTTAGATGCTTCGCGCAATGCGGTGCGCCGATCGGCGCAGGCATCACGGCTCGGTGTCACGGACACGACAATGACACCCGCACAACGGATTTCGTACGGGTGTCAAAGGCGATACGAGTCAGCCGGAGTGCACCCGTACACCGGCCGCGGGGACGCGCGGATCCGCCGCGACGGCGATCTGGGCGTCGTCGTATCCGGCCACCGTCCGCAACACCTCAGGGGTGTCGGCGCCGACGTCCGGCGGAAGTGGCGGAGCGAACTCCTCCCCCGCGACACGCACCGGACTGACGACGAATTCCAGGTCGCCGACCCCGTCGTGATCCACCCGGTAGGTGTTCTTCCTGGCGCGGAAGTGCGGGTCCACCAACATGTCCCCGACACTGTTGACCGGTCCGCCGGCGATCTCGTGCTCGAGGAACAACTCCACCCACTCGGCTCGCGTCCGCTGCGCGAAGATCTCGGTGAGCGCACGCCAGATCAGGTCGGCACGCGCGGGAGCGCCGTCGTCGGTGGAGGAGAGGTCGACGTCGATCAGATCGTCACGGCCGACGGCGCGCAGGAAGTTGTGCCAGAACTTCTCGACATGGGACCCGAACAGGACGGCCTCGCCGTCCCTGGTGCGGTATGCCTCGAGCCGCGGCCAGTCGGGCAGTCGCCCATCGGGCAGCCAGGTCGGCCGCGCGATCGACCGGTCCTTGTTCAGCTCGGCATCGGCAAGGTCCGGCATCCACGCAGCCGCCACATCGATGCCGGCCACCTCCACGTGGCAGCCGACGCCGGCGGCGCGAGCCTTCAGCAACGCGGCGAGCAGGCCCATCGCACCGTAGGCACCGAGGGCGTACATCGCGATGGGCGGCGCCGTCGAACCGGCCATGCCGGACACCGGCGGTTCGGTCGGGGTGCGGACCTCCCGCAGCCCGGCGTACGCGTCGAAGACGGGACCCCCGGTGCCGAGTGTCCGGTAGGGGCCGTCGCCGCCCATCCCGGAGACCGTGCACAGCACGATCGCCGGATTCACCTCTCGCAGCGAGTCGTAGCCGACCCCCAGCCAGTCGAGATAGCCGCCGCGCATCCCCTCGACGACCGCGTCGCACTCACGCCCGAGGTCCAGGAAGGCCTGTCTCCCCTCAGGGCTGCGCAAGTCGAGCGCCACGGACTTCTTGCCGCGGTTCCAGCGCAGATGCATGAAGGCGGGCCCGTCCGGGGACCCGACCGCCCGGGCGCCGCCGACGCGCACCGGATCGCCGAGCGGACCGGCCTCGACCTTGATCACCTCGGCACCCAGGTCGGCGAGATGGCCACCCACCGACGAAGGCGCCAGCTGGGCCACCTCGAGTACCCGAATCCCATCGAGAAGGGAATACCCACTCATCGTCAGCCTCTCATGTTTGTGAAATATCCAGTGTCTGTTCAGGTTTGAGTTCGACCCACAGCCCGTGCACCTCGGCCAGCAGAGTCTCACCCGCAAACATCGCGCCGCGCATGGTGCGTTTGCGCCCGCACTGCTCCACCAGCTCGGCGGTGAGCGTCAGTTCCGTGTGCAGCGGTGCAGGTGATCGGTAGTCGACGTGGAGGTACGCCGTCCGGCCCCACGGCCGGCCCGCGCTGTTGGCCAAGCGTGCCAGCAGTTCGTCGAAGATCAGTGGGGTGACGCCGCCGTTCATCGCATATCGTCCGGAATGGAATCTGCCGATGGTGACCCGTGCGACAGCGGTGGTCTCGGTGACATGGTCGATGTGCAGTGCCGGCGCCAGTGCGTGCCCTTTTCCCGGGGTCGACCAACGCTTACCCGCGATCTGCTCGTCCTCGTCCACCTCGTGTGGCCACATGAGACGTGCGACCGCGCGGAGTGCCGCAGTGGCTTCGGCGGCCGCTGTCGGCGTGGGGCGACTACGGGTCACCGCCTCCTGAACCTCCCGAAGCGCCTGCACCATCGACTCGTACTCGTCGTCCCCGCTCGTCGTCGGCCGGAACGGATCCGACCAATCCGGTCGCCACGGATCGGCGTCCGACATTGCTTCGGAGATGGCGTCGGTCATGCCGTGTCTCCGCTCATTGCTCGGCCGCCGTCCGCCGAAGCCGGGCGTCGCGGTCGGCGAGACCGGCGACCAGTCCGGCGATCTGCTCCGGGTGCGAGTGCGTTCGCGCAGCAGCGATCTCGCGGTCGTAGCGCGTCCGCAGATCCAGTCCCGGGCCGTGCTGGAGCAGCGACTTGATCTCCCGAATGCCCTCCGGCGGGAGTTCGGCCAGGCCGGCCGCCGTGTCGACAGCAGCCGACGACACGCCACCCTCCTCGACGAACCGGCTCAGGAGTCCGATCCGGTACGCCTCCGCCCCGTCGACGGCCCGCGACGTCATCAACAGGTCTCGGGCGTGTCCGGCGCCGACGACGGAGTCGAGCAACCAGGTGAGGTTGGCGCCGCCGTACCGCGCGGCCGTCACGGCGAACCGGGTGCGCGGGTCTCCGACGCGGATGTCCGCACACACCGCGAGGATGGTTCCCGCGCCGTGTGCCGTTCCGTCCACGGCGGCGACCACCGGCTTCGGGAACGACCAGAACCGCCACACGAGTTCCTCTCGCTCGGCCGCGGCGTCTGCCGCTTCGCTCGGCGTCCACCTCGCCAACTCGGTGATGTCGTATCCCGCGGAGAAGGCAACCGGACCCGCGCCGGCGATGATGACCGACCGGATCGCGTCGTCGGCCGCGATCCGGGTGAGCGCTCGGTCGAGTTCGCGCTGGACCGAGAGCGAGATCGCATTGCGAACCCCCGGACGGTTGATGGTCAGGCGGCGCACACCCGGTGCCGGCTCATCCACCTCCAGTTCGGACACGGATTCAGTGCGCGGCAGCCGTGGCGGGACGGGATCCACGTTCGCGCTCCAGCGCCTCGACATCACCGGCCACCATCTTGTGAAACAGCTGTCCCGGCAATTCGTTTCGTCCGTAGATGAGTTCGTCGACCTGACCGAACGCCGCATTGTCGGTGATCGTCTTGGTGACGAACCAGTCCTCGTCGTGCAAGGTCTCCATCAGCAGTTCCCAGTTCTTGTCCAGGATCCGCTCTTCACGAGGGGTCTGCGGCTTCGTCGGCGACAGCAGCCTGATGGTGCAGTGACTGACGTTCGGGTCGTCCTTGTCCGGGACGATGGTCCAGATCTCGAAGTGCTTGGGCTCGGTGACGAGCATGGTGCCCGGATACACCGTGTAATTCGCGAGCGAGTAGTCACGGACGTCGAAACTGTCCGGGTCGGCGTCCCTGACCTCGGTGATGGCCTTGCGCGCCACCACGAGTCGCCACGACCGGTCCACCACGTCGAGAGCGGTGATGTTGCCCTCGAGGTAGTTGCACACCGTCTTCGTGTGCAACTGGCACAGGTGATAGGAGTCCTGGACGCCGTCGACCGCGATCTTCCAGTTCATGTCCAGCCGCCAGGTCTCCTTGCGCACCTGGAACGACTCCGCCATCCCGGTGTCGGTGACCTCGTCGTCGTGCTTGTCCCCGAGCACCGATCGGATGTGGAGATCGGCGCCGACCGTCGGCACCACCCAGACGAGTCCATGCCGGACCTCACACGGAAACTCCACGAGTCCGTAGTCGGCGCGGTCCATTCCGTCGAAACCCTCGGCATGCGGCATACCCCGCAGCGCACCGTCTTTGCCGTAGGACCAGTTGTGGTACGGACAGGCGAAGACGCGCTTGCACCCGGACTCACCGAACTCCACGCGCGACCCGCGATGTCGGCACACGTTCGAGAAGGCCTTCACCGACCCGTCACTCTGCCGGATGACCAGCAACGGCGTACCGATCAACTCCGTGGTGACGAACGAGCCCGTCTTCGGCAACTCGTCGACGTGGGCGACGATGTGCGGGAATCTCCGCACCACGTCGCGTTCCTTCGCCGCCAGTTCGGCGTCGTTGAACACCGAGAACGGAACTCTCAGCAGATCGTCCGCGTAATCGGTGCTGTCGTTGTCCACGTGGTCGATCAGTCGCCGGGTCAGCCTGATCTTCTCGTCGCGCTCCATGTATCGAGACTGACACACGAGACAATCACTGTCTAGTGTCTTATCTATCTTCTTTCGATTAGGGCGCCCTTGCTACCGTCGTGTCGTGGCCGCAAGCACCGACTCCGACAAGCGCACTGACGTCCAGGAAGCGATCCTCCGGGCAGCAGAGGAGTGCTTCGCGCGTTTCGGCATGGCCAAGACCACGATGGAGGACGTCGCACGCGCGGCCTCACTGTCGCGTGCGACCGTCTACCGCTACTTCCGTGATCGCGAAGCACTCATCACCGAACTGGTGGTGCGCCGCGCCCACACCAACATGGACAAGGCCCGGGCACACATCAACAAGTGGCCGACCGTCTCCGAGCGCATCGTCGAGGGGATCTGCCGGGACATCCGCAAGGGCCATTCCGATCCGATGGTCAACCGACTGGTCGCCCCCGAATCCATGGCGCTGTCGATGCAGTTGCTCAGCGTGTCGGGACGTGCGATCGAACTGACCCGAGAACTGTGGGAGCCGGTCCTTCTCGCCGAGCAGTCGGCGGGCAACCTCCGCCCCGAGGTCGACATCGAGCTGCTGTGCGAGTGGATCTCCGAGCTCGAGATCATGTACATCAGTCAGTTCGACTCCACCGATCACTACCTCGATCGGGTCCGGACGAAGTTGCGCGCCTTCTTGATTCCCGCGATCGTCGCCGACTGAGGAGACGGCCTCACGATCCCCGGCCGGCCGGACTCACGCGTTCCGTTCCGTGATCAATCTAACTATGTTAGTTTCGGCGGCAGCGGGACCATACTCCGCCCCGAGACGCCAGGCGCGCCGACGAGAACGTCGTGTGCTCGAACAGTGCTGCGCCACAAACCGATCCGGTCCTCGTGATCCGGTTGCTCTCGGTCCGACCAGAGAAAGACGACCATCATGCAGAGACTCAGTGGAAAAGTTGCGTTCATCAGCGGCGTGGCGCGCGGACAGGGACGTTCCCACGCCATCCGACTGGCCGAGGAGGGCGCCTCGATCATCGGACTGGACATCTGTGACCAGATCCCGACCGTGTTCTACCCGATGGCCACGCGCGAGGATCTCGCCGAGACCGAGCGACTGGTCAAGGAAGCGGGCGGACAGATCGTGACCGCGGTGGGCGACGTGCGCGATCGGGACGACATCCGCTCGGTGCTCGACGCGGGCATCGAACGCTTCGGCCGCCTGGACACCGTGATCGCCAACGCGGGGATCATGCCTGTGATCGGCCCGGGCGAACAGACCCAGGCCTGGCATGACGCCGTGGACGTCATGCTGACCGGCGTGTGGAACGTCCTCGATCTCACCGTCCCGCGGTTGATCGAGCAGAACGAGGGCGGATCCATCGTGATCACGAGTTCCGCCGCCGGGCTGACGAGCATCGGACTCAACACGTTCGCGGGCCAGGCGGGTTACTCGGCAGCCAAACACGGCGTCGTCGGTCTGATGCGCCTGTACTCCAAACAGCTCGCCAAGAACCTCATCCGCGTCAACACGATCCACCCGACGGGGGTCAACACCCCGATGGTCGCCAACGTCGAATACGGCGAGTTCGTCAACTCCCACCCCGAGGTGGCGAACGACGAGTCCTACAAGAACCCGATGCCGGTCGAACTGATCGAGTCGGTCGACATCAGCAACGCGATCGTGTTCCTTGCCTCCGACGAGGCCCGCTACATCACCGGGGTGACCCTGCCGGTGGACGCCGGCTACAACGTTCGCTGACACCCGCCACCTGACACCTGCGACGAAGCGGTGGTGCCCGACGGGCGCATCGCTCCGCCTGCTGCCAGGCATTCGGAGCGCGTGACACCGACCACCCTCGGGCACAGCCCGAGGGTGGTCATCGTCGTGGCACGGAGGGTGTCGCGCCGGCGAATGACGACCGAACCCGACTTCGCAGACGGCGGGCGGCGCCGATTGGCACAATGGATACCGTGCTCACGCTGACCGCCGGAGAGAACCGACCACTGCCCTCGTCGGCCGTGACCGTCTCGGTGCGCTCGGCGTCGCCGGTGAACACCTCGGCGATCCTGCTCACCGACGCGGGCCGGGTCCGCTCCGATGCCGATCTCATCTTCTACAACCAGCCCGCCGGCCCCGGCGTCGGCTTCCGCTCCGACGGATCCGCCGACATCATCTCCATCGACACCGCCGCCCTACCCCGCGACATCGTGACGGTGGTGGTCGCGGCGAGTCTCGACGGGACCGGACCCGCGAGCTTCGCCACCGCGGGTGCGCTCACCGCCACGGTGACCGGCGGCGGCGCCGAGCTCACCTTCAGCCCCGCGGGCCTCACCAGCGAAGCCGCCGTCGTGTGCCTGGAGATCTACCGGCGCAACGACATGTGGAAGGTCCGTGCCGTCGGACAGGGATACGACGCGGGTCTCGCGGGCCTGGCGACCGCCTTCGGCATCGAGGTCGACGAGGAGCCCGCACCGCCGTCACCACCCGGACGCCCTCCGCGGGTGACCGATCCGCAGCCCTGGCCGCCGGCGGCCACACCACCGCCGGCAGCAGCACCAGCGTCGTCGCCCAGAGATCAAGCGTCGCAATCGAATACACCGCCATCGAGGCCTCCGGTCACCGCCCAACCACAGGGAGTTCCCATGCACAGCGATCTGTTCGCGCCGTCCCACGCCGAGGTCACCGGGCAGGGCATCCAGAAGCAGGGCAGCAAGATGTGCCGCGTGGGGCTCGCCGGCGAGGTGATGGCCCGCAGCGGCTCGATGGTCGCGTACCAGGGCAATCTGAAATTCGAGGCGCTCGGCTCCGGAGGGCTCGGCCGGATGATGCGTCAGGCGATGACCGGCGAGGGCGTCCCGCTGATGAAGGTCACCGGGCAGGGCGACCTGTTCCTCGCCGATGCTGCGTCGGACGTGCACCTCATCGATCTCGACGGGTCCGACGGCCTCACCATCAACGGCGCCAACGTACTCGCCTTCGACTCGTCACTCTCCTACGACATCGCCCGCGTGCAGGGTGCCGGCGCGATGAGCAACGCCGGCATGTTCAACTGCGTCTTCACCGGCCGCGGGCGGATCGCCATCACCACCGACGGCACGCCGGTCGTCCTCAACGTCGACGCCGCGACCTACGCCGACCCCCAGGCCGCGGTCGCGTGGTCGTCGAGCCTGCGCACCTCGGTGAAGTCGAACGACTCGTTCAACCTCGGCACCCTCATGGGACGCAGCACCGGCGAGCGGTTCACCCTCGAGTTCTCCGGTCGGGGTTTCGTCGTCGTCCAGCCGTCGGAACTCCCGCCCGGCGGGTTCGTCGGCGGCACCGGCGGCGGGAGCGCGGCCGGCTCCGGCGCCGGCGGCATGCTGGGCGGCATCCTCGGCCGCTGAGCCGATCTGTCAGTCCCCGAGCCGCGACGAACCGGTCGGCTACCGGAACACGCTCCCCTTGTTCTCCGAAGCCTCGACGCGCTCGACGATCCAGGCCACGAGGACTTCGGCCTTGCGCTTCCGGCCGGTCTCCTTACGGGTGTCGAGTTCCTGATCGGCGATGATGTCGCGGAGCTGTTCGATCGACAGCTGTCCCAACCTGACCGACAGTTCGTGTTCGCCGACATCGCGATAGACGACGAACGGATCGAACGCACCGGGCTGCCTCGCCACCCGCTTTCTCGGTGTGGCAGTACGTTTGCGCGGTGGGGGCGCGGCAGCCACAGTCGGGGCGCCGTCGATCGGGCGGAGACCGTCGATCACGTCCGTCAGCGCCGCCGCAAATCGCGACGAGCGATCGGCCTCGTCGACGATCGCCCGCGTCAGGCCTGCGATCAGCTGCGCGGCCTGCGGGTTCTTCGTATCCAGCTGTGCGAGCGCGCCGCCGACGGCCTGGTACTCCATCCGGCGGCGGGTGTCGTCAGAACTCATCGGATCTTCTCCTGCGCCTCGGTCATCACGTCCATGGTCAGTCCCCGGAACTGGTCGAATTGGCCCTGATTCCCGTACTTCACCTTCAAGGTGCCGTAGGAGGCGTATTCCGCAGCCGCTGCAACCGAATTCGCTTCGTTGATATAGCTCGGCAGCACGTGCTGGATGGTCGGGTCCCGGCGTAACCGGCGTGCCGTGGACCGATGGACGGCCGAGTTCGCCTTGTACTTTGTGATCACCACGCCCAATTCGACGATCGTGCGTCCGATCTCGTCCCCGATCTTCCGTACCCGCGTCTGGATCTGTGGAATTCCGTACGTGGACAGCACATCCGGGATGGTCGGGATGATGTAGGCGTCCGCGGCGGCCAGGCCGTTCAGAGTCACCGGACCGATGTTCGGCGGGCAGTCGATGAGTACGTAGTCGTAGAAGTCGATCACCGGCGCGATGGCGTCCCGAAGGAATCCCGTTCCGTTGCCGGGGACCCGCCCCTCGACGCGCAGGGCACTCAGCTCCTCCTGCACCTCGATGAGATCGAGCGAAGAGGCGAGCAGATCAACGGTGGCCACCTTCTTCACCGGCGACACTCCCCGTTCGATGGCATCGCCCAACCGGAAATACTCGGTGTGGTTCACCGCGTCCGTGAACAGTGTCGCCAGGGTGCGACCGTTCGTGTTCAGCTCGAACCACCGTTCCTCGCTGATCATCATGGTCGTGAGGTTGATCTGCGAATCAAGGTCGATGAGCAGAACTCGCTGGCCGAACTCCGCCGACATGAACTCGGCCAGTCCGGCGGTCACGGTGGTCTTGCCGACGCCGCCTTTCAGGCTGATCGTCGCGATCACCTTTGCCATCGATTACCTCTGCTTTCTCTCTGGTCACGCATCGACGATCGCTCCCGCGCCCACCTTGCGTACGGTGAAGCCGACCTTGGGAGTGGGGTCGGCCAAATACGGCAGCGCATAGCTGAAGAGAGTCGCCACGTCCCGAGGGTCCGCGGTGCCGCGCTTGTGCGACTTCAGGTGCCGTTGCGACTTCGGGTCACTGGCGAAGAGCAGGATCATGGCGCCGCGGGTCTGTGTACGCAGCGCCGACGCCAGCGGACCACCCACTGCCTTGTTCGGGTTCCCCGCGATGTGTTCGATGGCGTCTCGTTCGCGCACCGCGGTCCCGGTGAAACCCGTTCGGTACTCCGCTTCTTCACGTTTGCGGTTCACGAGCGGGAGTCCAGTCGGGTAGTCCCCGATGGCGACCAGCCGCTTGGTCTTCGGGATCGGCAGCAGGACCGCCAGATCCGTCAGCACCTTCCGCTGCATTGCTGTTTCGAAGGCCCGGCGATGGGGCTCGAAGTCCCAGTTTGAATCCCACACGAACTGGGTGATCGCCTCGAGGACCGAGTCCGCCGGAACGATCCCGTACCGGGCTTCGAACGTCCTCGATTTCTGGTCTTTGTCGATGAACGCGAATTGTCCGCTCTCGGAGAGAGAATCCAGTAGCGGACGAACGGCTGCGAAATGCGCTGCGTTGTGCGTACCTTCTCCGCGCGGACCCTGCATCGTGAAGCTGAAACTCTGACCCCCGACACTGCGGTAGCTCAGCTCGGCGTTGTACATCTTGTTGGTGGCGGTGGGCTTGAGCCATGGCAGTCGCTGGAAGACCATCGGAGGCACGTCGCGCGGTGTGACCATCGGTTCGCCGGCCTCGTTGAGTCCCTTGAACCGCGCCAGCTCGCTCCGAAACTCTTCTTCGTCGCCGACGATCGCCTCGAATGCCGCATACATGTCGACGAGTACTCCACCCGGCCCGGGGACTTCCCGGCCGATGAACAGCCGCACCAGGTCTCGATAGCCGGGCCGGAATCCGAACCAGCGCCCCATCTGCATGAGAGTGTCGGACTGCGCAGTACGACGCGTGTAATAGGTGGTCGTGAGGCCCTCGACGGTGAACCCCCGACTGAGTTTGGTGCCACCGACGAGGATCTTCCAGACCGCCTGCTCGTCGAAGTTCAGCGATTCCTGCGCATAATCCTTGTCCGCACTGCCGTTGACGACGATGACGGGACTGATCCCCGCGCCGATCCGGTCCGCGGCCGCGCCGATGAACTCCTCGAGCTCGCCGAAGCCGCCCGGGCTCAGCACACCGGGTTCGGATCGCGACTCCGAGACGACGCGGAAGTCGCTGTCCCACAGCTCCTCCAAGCGTTCCAAGCCATGTGGCTGACTGTATCCGGCACTCTTCCACAGAGCTTCGAAATCCTGGGCCAGGGCCACATGCTCCTGTTGTTTGACCGACTCGTGCACGAGCATCGTGTGATGGCGGAAACTGCCTGGCACCCCATGGTGTTCCCGGAACAGTTTGAGTGCACCCGCCAGCACGAAAGAGTCGAGGGCACGGAGTCGTTCCGCTTCCCGATCCTCATCGCACTGGGCACGGAGGTCACGGACGAACGACTTCTCGTTCGAGTTGGCCGGCGTCTTCTCCACTCCCTCGTCGAGGTCATCGACATCGTGGAAGTCAGCTCCACCCATGTACTTCTCGGGGCGATCGAGACTCACGATGAAGTCGTTCGGGAATATGTTCACCGAATCGTCCGGATCGACGAAGACGTTCGCGAACGGCGTGGCCGTGTACCCGACGTACTGGCTGCGGCCCAGTGTCTCGAGGAGTCGTGAGATCTGCTCGTTGATCGCGGTGCGTTCGATACGTCCTGCGGCGAAGTTCTTCGGGTTCTGGGTGTTCACCGACGCCTGGTCGGCCTCGTCGTCGATGATCAGCGTGGGAATCTGGTCCAGTGGGGTCGGGATCTTGCCGACGTCGGCGACGAGCTTCTTCAATACGGCGGAGTTCTTCTTCACCACCGCCACCCGCACGTTGCTGGCGTGCAGGTTGGTCGGGTCGTAGAGCGGTTTCGAATGGTCGACGAACTCGTAGTGCAGTGTGCCGATGCCTTTGGCCAGTGCTTTGTAGTCGTCGACCCGACCGGTCAGCCGGCGGATCGCCGGCGCGTCGTTGGAATGATTCGGGTCGAGTACGTGCGTGAGGAACCTGCCCGCGTGCCAGTCTTCGTCGTTGGCGTACTCCGCCTCGTCGATGTTCTGCATGCCGATGAGTTCCATGTCCAGCCGGCGTTGCGTCTGACTGCGGAGCAGTTCGATGGTCCCGGTGAGAACGATGACCAGCCGGTACCCGGCATCGATCGCTTTCCCGATGACCCCCGTGAAGTTCGCGGTCTTGCCGCTCTGGACATAGCCCACGACCAGACCTTTGGACTGGTAGGGCTCTTCCCGCGTCGGATCGGCCAGGCGTTGCACGACAGCGGTCGTCGCCACATCGAGTCCGTCCACGACGTGATCGGCCCACCCCTTGGCCTCGAGGAGCCGGCGGTACGCCGACCAGTAGAAGTCCTGTGCAGCGCGGCGTTCCGGCACATACCAGGGTTCCCAGGGCTGCGGCGCAGCAATCACCGTCGGGCCACCAGCGATCAGGAAGGCGGTGGTGAGCGGTTCGAAAGCGGGCCCGGGAATGCCCAGGAGTGAGTAGATCAGCGTCCTGCGTTCCCGGCTCTGAGGCGCAGTGCCCCCGGTCCAGGCGGCCGCACCTTCGGCGTCCCAACGAGTCAACGCAGACCTCACCGCGGACTGGACCGCCGACACACGCTCATCGACGATCACGTCGATCACCGTGTCCATCGAGACCGGGTCATGGCCGGCATCCATCACCCGGCCCGCGACCGCACCAACGAACCGAGCGGGGGCCAGGTCTGTCTTGAATTCGCGGACAAGCGCGTCCACGACCACCTGGATCACTCTGCGTTCCCTTCCTCGGCGGCCAGCGCAGCAATCAGAACCCGCTGCCAGGCATCGATCTGTTCGACCTGCCTGGCACTATGCCGTACGGCATCGAACATGTCCTGGGCAAGGAGGTACACCAGGGTCCGGAGCACCGGCACGTCAACGGTGGACGAGCGCCGGCGACCGCCGAGCCGTCCGCGGAAGCGGGCGTTGAGCCAGAGCGCGCGGGCATCGAGGTCGACCTCGAAGAATCGATCCTGGGGCAGAACCCGCCAACCGATCTGAACCGGATCCGCGGTCTCGACGAATGCGAAAGTGTCCGCGAACTCGTCCGCGACCTCATCGGGCAGGCCGCTCCCGGGCTCGACGACGGTGATCGGACGCCGTTGCACACGTCTCGCGGCGACGGCGGTCGCGACGGCGGCGTCGAGGAAACCGTGCCCGAGCGCGGCGTGCAGAGCAGTCGCGAAAGTCGCGTCCACGGTCACGCCGGACTTCTCCGGGTTGATCGTCATGTGTTCGGCCAGAACGGCATCCAGCTCGACGACCACACGGGCCGGCGCCCAATCGGACCGGGGCCGCACCACTCCGAGCCACCCCCCGGCCTGCAGCAGACGGTCATTCCGATAGACGAACAAACCCTGCGAGTCCCGGCCGGGCAACCCGCGCAGCTTGTAACCGGGTGCCGAACTGCGTGCCGGCCAGATGTGTCCGGTCACCCGATCGCTACCCAGTACCGGCAGCGTCGCCGGATACCCGGGCGCACCGCTCGCCCGGTATCCGACCGGGTCGATCGCGCGCACCGACCGCGGGGCACCGGCCCGGCCCACCGTCTCGTCCGCGACGTCGATCGTGATCGCCAACCCCCGGCTGATCAGACGGTGGAACACGAGCCCGAGCCAGTCCAGCAGATCCTCGACGACGGACTCCAACCACGTAACCTGTTCATCCGGGTTCGCCGCGGTGGGGAATGTGCGGATACCGCGCCATTCGACGATCGTTCCGGAGGCAAACGGGAATCGAGGTGCCGCGCCGGCGAGGACCTCCGTCACCTCATGTTCGCGGATGACCTCGACGCGCGGTGTGTCGCGACGGTCCTCGACGGTGAGTCGTCGTCCGAGCGGCCGGTGTGTGAGCGCACGCGAATACACGGTCACCGTGTCGGCCTGACTCAGGGAGGCGGCCTTCAGCCCGACACCGAAATGGCCGAGTTCGTCGTCCCGATAGTCCCGCGCAACGCCGTATCGCATCGCCGCGTCGGCGGTGTCGGCATCCATGCCCTTTCCGTCGTCGACGACTCGGAGCCCGGTGACGAGCCGCCCCGACTGCAAAAACCTCACCAGTACGTGCCGTGCTCCCGCGTCGATGCTGTTGTCGATCAGATCGGCGACCGCTGTCGGGGTGGTGTGGTGCAGACCCAGGGCGCGTTCGGTCCCGCTGATCTCGCCGCTGCCGCCCGCGGGTTCGAGGGTCACCGGATACCCACGGTCCACGCCGCTTCCAACCGTTCGGCGACCGCCTCGTCCCGGGCCTGGTAGCGGCTCAGGATGCGGCGGGGCTTCGTGTCCGGGTCCAGACCTATCGCCTCCGCCAACACGGGTGCCGCCTCCGGCTCCGACAGATCGCCGGGGCGGCTCACGCCGATCAGGGCCAGGGCACTCCGTACCGGTTCGTCATCGGTGACCTGCGCGCACGGCACGACGTCGAAGCCACCATCGGCCGAGCAGGTCAGGAAGACGACATCATCAGGTTGGGCGGCCACCTCGACCAGGAACCGACGGATGGTCCCGCAGGTCGGGTTGGTCCCGGTCCACCGCACCGTCTGGATGCCGAGCGGACTGCGCAACTCCCGGATCTGACCGCGCCGACATCCGAAGGCCTGAGCCACACCGGCCGGGATGGTGAATCCCGACCCGCGAAGATGTTCGGTGGTCACCCGCACCCGGAAACGCCAGGTGCCGCCCGTCCGATACAGGCGCCGCGTCGGTCGGATAGCAATGGCCTCCTCGGGTGGCTCGGCGTGCGAGACGTTGCCCTCGGTCACCGGCGCGCCGTCGGGGGTCGCGAGGACCTCGTTGCTCGCCTCGCCCGACGCCGCAAGGGTCCAGTGTCCGGTCGGGGTGCATGCGAAGCGGTCGTCGTCGGCGAGCTGCCGCGAGACGAACTTCTCCGTGCGATCGGTATCCAGCAGTTCGGCGAGGTCACCGATGTCGACGACGCCACCGAGTACCTCCAGGATGGCCGCGGCGTGATCGACCAGCCGTCGGGTGGCGAGCAGAACTCGGTCCTTGAGGACCGGGATGTCGCAGTAGCGCAACCACTCTCGCACCTCGGCGGGCGACAGTGCCAGCGTCTCGGCGGCACTCGTCAGCGGTACGACGCCGTTGCGGGACTCGAACTGTTCGAGCATCACGACGGTCTTTCCCTTCGCCGTGCGCCGGTCCGGGGCCACCGCCCACGGGCCGCTGACCTCGAAACCGTCGTCGAGCCGGTCCAGCGCCAACCACAGCGGGACGCCCAGCGACGGCACCTCGGTCCGGAGTACGGGCTGCGCGTCGAGCAGGGACTCCAGCGGGATGACCGGTCGGATGCGCGCACGCATGCTCGCGAGCAATCCACCTGCGGTGGTCTCGAATTCACACGCCGCGGCCATCTCCTGCCGGAGTCGCGCCACGATGCCGGCGGCACGACTCTTGCTCACATGCAGTCGAACGCTGAGCTCGCCCATTGTGATCGGCGTCGCGGCCATGACGAAGTCCTGGAGGACCAGGGTTTCCCGCTCCCCCAGTTGTTCGATCAGATTCTCGATCTCGTCGACCGGATTCGACTCCGCGGTGGAGCCGAAGTCCTCGGCCGAGATCGCGGCGATGCGCGCCGCGACCTCCTGCACCTCCTCCGGTGCGTCGTCCTCGATGTGGACCGCGATGAGCTGGGAGTCCGGCGCGCCTCGCAGTCCGCGCCACCGCGCCAGCACGCGGAGGTCGTCGACGAGTTGGACCGCCACCGGATCCTCGGCGTCGCCCTCGGGTACGCGGTCCTCGGGGGCAGTCAGAACCGCCGCACCGAGAACTCCCGCGGCCACATCCTGCACGGTGTCCGGACTGGTCCCTTTCAGCGCGAACAGGGCCTCCGCCGTCGACGACAGAAGTGCCGACACGGACGCGGGATCGCCGAGGCGGTGTACGACGGTTCGTGCACGCGTACCCAGACCGAGCGCCGCCACCGGGATGTCGGCAGCGAGTCGCGGGGCCAGCCGGCCGAAGGTGGACGCTCGATGCCGCCGGACCGCCAGGCGGGCCAGCCCGGCGACGAGGTCGTCGAGGGCGACATCGCGGCTGGTGTCCTGCGGGGAGTCGGCGATCCACCAGTCGGGAACGTTCGGTACGAGCACTTCCAGTTCGGCGGCGTCAGCCGATTCGTACTCATCGAGCCACGGGAACAGGTCCACCCAGGTGTCGTCGCGCAATTCGGCGGCGCCGTAGTCCGACAACGCGTCACCTCTGGACTTCCGACCTCTCGTCATCACGCGTCGGGTGATGATCTCGTCCCGCAGCTTATCCAACTTCACCCGAAGCGGACATCCCGACCGTGGTTGCACGGCACGGATTGGTCCACGTGGTGGACAAGCCGCTGACCGACCGGGGGGAAGAATCGAAAAGCAGTGCAGTAGAACGCTTTTCGCTTAGGAAGCCGGCGGACGGGTATCGTCGACGCCATGCCTGAAGCATCAGCGACCGTCCTCGTCCAGCAGCCCGTCGACACCGTGTGGGAGTACTGCCTGATCCCCGACCACGTCGCAGCACTGACTCCCGGCGTCGTCCGCGTCGAGCGGGTCACCGACGGGCCGGTCTCGGTGGGCACCGTCTGGCGGGGCCAGATGAAGGGCCTGGGCCGGGCGGTCGACTGGACCGGCGAGTTCACCAGGGTCGACGCACACACGGCCACCGAGTTCACCTCGACCGAGTCGCCGCTCGAGTTCGCCATCTCCGCGACCTTCGCGGAGGTTCGCCGCGGGGTCGAACTCACCTACCGCATCCGCAACGCGGGGATGGGCGGTGCGGTCGGCAAGGTCGCCGATGCGCTGGCGATCCGGGCCTACCAGCGATCACTCGCCGCCAACGCGAAGAAGCTGCCGCGCCTCGTCGAGGACTGGGCCGCCACCCGCTGACGACAGCGGCCCCACCTCGCGAGGCGAGGCGGGGCCGCTGTGGCAATCGGTGGCGAGGATGCGCTACGAGCGCATCGTCGCTACGAAATCCGAGGGGTGAAAGTCACCAGCTGGACTTCTGCACACCCGGCAGCTCGCCGGCGTGTGCCATGTCGCGCAGGCAGATTCGGCACAGGCCGAACTTGCGGAACACCGAGTGCGGGCGGCCGCACTTGTTGCACCGGGTGTAGGCCCGCACGGCGAACTTGGGCTTCTTGTTGGCCTTGTTGACCAGAGCCTTCTTTGCCATGTCAGTTGTCCTTAACGTTGTTGTCCTTGAACGGGAAGCCCAGGGCACGCAGCAGCGCCCGGCCTTCGTCGTCCGTGGTGGCCGACGTCACGACGGTGATGTCCATACCGCGGGGCCGGTCGATGTTGTCGATGTTGATCTCGTGGAACATCGACTGCTCGTTCAGGCCGAACGTGTAGTTGCCGTTGCCGTCGAACTGACGGTCCGACAGGCCGCGGAAGTCGCGGATACGCGGGAGGGCGATGGACACGAGGCGGTCCAGGAACTCCCACATGCGGTCGCCACGGAGGGTGACGCGCGCACCGATCGGCATGCCCTCGCGCAGCTTGAACTGTGCGATGGACTTGCGAGCGCGACGGATCTCCGGCTTCTGGCCGGTGATCTTGGCCAGATCCTCGACGGCGCCGTTGATCAGCTTCGCGTCACGGGCGGCGTCGCCGACGCCCATGTTCACGACGACCTTCACGACGCCCGGGATCAGCATCACGTTGGGGTATTCGAACTCTTTGTTCAGCGTGTCCTTGATCTCCTCGCGGTAGCGAGTCTTCAGGCGCGGCTGGATCTTGGGTTCAGTAGAGGTCATGTCAGATGTCCTTCCCGCTCTTGCGCGAGATCCGGACCTTCTTGCCCGATTCCTCGTCGACGCGGTAGCCGACGCGGGTCGGGTTGCCGTCGGAATCCACGACCATCACGTTCGAGACGTGGATCGAGGCTTCCTGGGTCACGATGCCGCCGGAGGAGGCACCGCGCTCGTTGGCCGACGCGGCGGTGTGCTTCTTGATTCGGTTGACGCCCTCGACGAGAACTCGCTGCGTCTTCGGGAAGGCCTGGATGACCTTGCCCTTGGCGCCCTTGTCCTTGCCCGAGATGACGATCACGGTGTCACCCTTGTGGACCTTCATGTCAGATCACCTCCGGTGCCAGCGACACGATCTTCATGAACTTCTTCTCGCGCAGCTCGCGGCCGACCGGGCCGAAGATGCGGGTACCGCGGGGGTCGCTCTCACCCTTGAGGATGACGGCGGCGTTCTCGTCGAAGCGGATGTAGCTTCCGTCCGCACGACGGCGCTCCTTGGTGGTGCGCACGATGACGGCCTTGACGACCTCACCCTTCTTGACGTTGCCGCCCGGGATGGCGTCCTTGACAGTGGCGACGATGACGTCGCCAATGCCGGCGTAGCGCCGCGAGGAACCGCCGAGCACGCGGATGCACAAGATCTCCTTGGCACCGGTGTTGTCGGCGACTCGCAGGCGGGATTCCTGCTGAATCACTCGTTAGTCTCCTTGACCTGGCTTCTTATGTACGGCGGATTTCCGACCCGACGCACACGGTCCGTTGCCACCGAACACACGCCTGCCTGGGGTTTTGGCCAGGCTGTGACACCTGAGCGGTCCGCCCCAGTGGGTTCGTGAGCCGATTCGCGACACAACGGTGCCGCAGGCAACCCCACAAGTGTAGGGGAATGCCCAGGTCCGGGCCAAATCGGTGCCGCCGTCATCGGCCGCGGGTTTCGGATGGCACCGGGCCGGGAAACTTTTTTTCGCATCGACCCATCTGGGGTGTACCGCCACGCGAAGCACCCATGAGACGAGATCGACCAGATTACAAGCCCGCCCGGCGAGCCACGAGAGCGCGTCGGGAGGGAGCGAAACACGGGGGGCGTGTCAGCACCGGGGGAAATCTCGGCTGCCGATCGTGAGCCGAACGATCACCATGCCTCCCGGCTCCGCAGCTCAGTCCGACAACCGCGGGCCTGACGGCAAGTCCTCGACTCCGGGCCACCCGCCCCGAGTTCGTGGACCGGAGTTCGAATCCCCACGCTCGATCCGGGTTCGACGCTGCCGTGCGGGCGCACTCACAGGGGAGGCACGCGTGACCACAGACGACGCGGTCCGGAACACCGTTGCTACCGACATCGACACCGGCCTGACGATCCCGATGACCGCCGCACAGCGCGGCATCTTCTACGCACAGCAGCTCGAGCCGGACGTGCCGATGACCATCGACGCGTACGTCGAGTTCCGCGGCGACACCTCGGGTCCACAGGCCGAGAACGGTGACGACCCCCTCGTCGACGTCGATCCGGACATCATGCAGCGGGCGGTCACCCTGACCGAGCGCGAGACCGAGGCCCCCCTGCTCCGCCTGATCCCGACCGACGACGGCGAGCCGATGATGGTGCTCGACCGGTCGCAGGGAGTGATACTCGGGCGGCAGGACTTCTCCGATGCCGACGACCCGCGCGCGGCCGCGCTGGCCTGGATCGACCGCAGGCGAAGCGCGAGCTCGGACGTGTTCGAAGACCGCATCCTGGAGACCCATCTGCTGAAAATCGGTCCCGGACACTCGATCTGGTACTGCCACGGTCACCACATCGGCTTCGACGGCTACGCGGCGATGTACATGATGCTGCGCGTCGCCTCGCACTACACCGCGATCGTGAACGGGACCCCGCCCCCGATCGCGGACACCGCGTCGATGGTCGACATCGCCGAGTTCGACCGCGAATACCGCGCGTCGGCGAAGTTCGTCGAGGACCGCGAGCACTGGGCGGCACACCTGGCCGATATGCCCGAGATGACCACTCTCACCAGCCTTTCGGCCTCGGCGGCGCCGCTGTCGGACGTCCGCTCGGCGGTGCTCGACGACACGCTCGTCGCGCGCATCCGCGAACTCGGCCGCACGCACCGGGTCCGGCCCGCCTCGGTCATCACTGCCGCCGTCGCCGCCTACGTCGCGCGCTACACCGACCGCGACGAGGCGATGCTGAGCCTGCCGGTCGCCGCCCGCGATCGCGATGTCCTCCGCACCTCGGCGGGCCTGACGTCGAACGTCATCCCGCTGCGCATCGCGCTCGACGACGACACGGCCACCCTGGCCGATCTGTTGACGTCGGCGAACTCGGAGATCAAGGTCGCCGTCCGCCATCAGAAGTTCCGGCACGAGGACATCACCTCGCAGATCCTCGGTGCGGCCGGTGCCCGACGAGGATTCTTCGGCCCGCTGGTCAACGTCATGCTGTTCTTCCAGCACATCGACTTCGGTCCACTGAAGGGCGAATTGCACGTGCTGTCCACGGGTCCGATCGAGGACCTGTCGGTGAACGTCTACGACAGCCTCGACGGTGGGATGACCCTCGACCTCGAGGCGAACCCCAACATCTACCCGGCCGACGAGATCACCACCCATCACCGGCGCCTGGTCGACTTCGTCACCGCCTTCGTCGGAGCGCCGGTCGAGACCAGGGTGTCGGACCTGCATGTTCTCACCGACGCCGAACGCACCGAACTCCCCGAGCGCATGACCGGGGAGCGGGTCGACCACGGCGACATCACCCTCGTCGACCTGCTCGACGACGCGGCCCGGGCCCACCCCGACGAGACCGCGATCACCGACGCGCAGGACGGCCGCTCGCTCACCCATCGCGAGTTCGCCCGCGCGGCAACGCAGATCGCCTCCGCACTCGCGCGTCGCGGGATCGGCCCCGAGAGCGTCGTCGGCGTTCAGCTGCCCCGCAGCACAGACCAGGTCGTGTCGTTGCACGGCGTCGTCCGGGCCGGCGCGGCGTTCCTGCCGATCGACCCGGCCGAGCCGGCCGACCGGCTCGGTCACATCCTCGAGGTGGCCTCGCCCGACCTCGTCATCACCGAATCGGTGCTCGCCGAACTGCGCGCCGACGACGATCCCGACGCGGCCGCGCCGACGCCCCCGAGCCCCGACACGGCCGCCTACGTGCTGTTCACGTCCGGGTCCACCGGAAAGCCGAAGGGCGTGGTCATCACCCACCGCGCCATCGTCAACCGCCTCGCGTGGATGCAGTCCCGGTATGACCTCGCCACCGACGACCGCGTGCTGCAGAAGACCCCGGCCACCTTCGACGTGTCGGTGTGGGAGTTCTTCTGGCCGTTCACGACCGGCGCCGCGCTCGTCGTACCGACCGCCGACGGGCACCGTGATCCGTGGTACCTGCGCGATGTGATCGCCGAACATCGGGTCACCACCGTGCATTTCGTCCCGTCGATGCTGGCCGCCTTCACCGCGGCGCTCGATACCGACGACGCGTCGGCGCTGACGAGTCTGCGCCGGATCTTCACCAGCGGTGAGGCACTGACGCCCTCGACGGTCGGCGCCTCGGCGACGCTGACCGCCGCACCGATCCACAACCTCTACGGTCCCACCGAGGCCGCGGTCGACGTCACCCATCACGACGACTGCCGCGCCGATCTCCCGGTCATCCCCATCGGCTCCCCGGTGTGGAACACCAGCGTCCACGTGCTCGATCACCGCCTGCGGCCGCAACCGCCCGGCGCGATCGGCGAGCTCTATCTCGGCGGTGTCCAGCTGGCCCGCGGGTACCGCTCCCGCGCGGACCTGACCTCGTCGCGGTTCGTCGCCTCGCCCGCGGCGCCGGGTGAACGTCTTTATCGCACCGGCGATCTCGTCCGCCTGAACGCCACCGGCGAGCTGGAGTACCTCGGCCGCACCGACTCCCAGGTCAAGATCCGCGGCCAGCGCGTCGAGCTCGGTGAGATCGAATCGACGCTCAGCGGCCTCGACCACGTCACCGCGGCCGGTGTGGTGATCCGCGACGATCTCATCGCCGGTGAGGCCACGATCGTCGGCTACGTCACGGGAACCGGGCTCGCCGACCGTGACCTGCGCGCCGAACTCCGCACCGCGCTTCCCGATCACATGATCCCCACCGCGATCATGGTCCTCGACTCGTTGCCCACCACCGCCAACGGCAAGCTCGACCGGCGCGCCCTCCCCCGACCGGATCTGCGGACCCACCGCGAGTTCGTCGCCGCCCGCACCCCGCTCGAGCGTCTCGTCGTGACCACCGTCGCCGACGTGCTGGACCTGCAGGACGAGGACGCGGCCGACCGCTCGTCGGGCAGTTCCGCGGACGCCGAGACGGCCTCGGTCTCCTTGAGCGACAACTTCTTCGAGATCGGTGGGACGTCGCTGTCCGCGACTCGGATGGCCTCGCGGCTCTCCCGGGCCACCGGCCGCCGGATCGGGATCCGCACCGTGTTCGATGCCGACGACCTCGCCGGCATCGTCGCGACCATCGCCGACCTCGGCGTCGACACCGACACCCTGGCCGCCGTGGGTTCCGCGGGCGTCGACGACACCGCGGGCCGGACCGCGTCCGGGGCCGTGCCGCTGTCCCCCGCCCAGCACCGCCTGTGGCTGGCGACCCGTCTGGACGCGGCGTCCTCGGCGACCTACAACATGCCGTTCACCGTCCGGTTCGTCGGGGCACTCGACACCGACGCCCTCCGCGCGGCACTCGTCGACGTGGTCCGACGACACGAGCCGCTGCGCAGCGTCGTCGCCGAGATCGACGGCGTGGCCTGCATCTCCGCGACCGACCCGGGCGAGGTCGACGTCGACCTCCCGGTTCTCGCCGCCGCCGACGTCGCGCAGTGCCCTGACCGCGACTTCGCCTCTCGGCCCTTCGACCTGGCCACCGAGATCCCCGTTCGTGCACGCCTCGTCCGGACCGACGACGACGATCACCGGCTGACGATGGTCGTCCACCACATCGCGGCCGACGGCTGGTCGCTTGCCCCACTCGCCGGCGACCTGGCCACCGCCTACAAAGCCCGACGCGACGGGACCGAACCCACCTGGGCGGAGCTGCCGGTCAGCTACTCGCAGACCAGCGCCGTCCGGCATGCCTGGCTCGACGAGAGTCCCCACGCCGCAGCCGAACTCGACTTCTGGCGGGACACCCTCGCCGGCGCGCCGGGTGAGACCGAACTGCCCCTGGACCGGCCGCGGGGCCGGGACTCCGAGGTCACCGGCCGATCCGGTTCCTCGGTGACCTCGACGATCGACGCCGACACCTATACCGCGATCCGGACCATCGCCACCGACGCCGACGCCACGGTGTTCATGGTGCTCCATGCGTCGGTGGCGCTCCTGCTGCGTTCCCTCGCGCAGTCCTCGGACGTCCTCGTGGGCACACCGGTGTCCGGCCGCGGCGACGCCGATCTCGACGACCT
This sequence comes from Gordonia sp. ABKF26, assembly GCF_041103195.1. Classification (NCBI taxonomy): domain Bacteria; kingdom Bacillati; phylum Actinomycetota; class Actinomycetes; order Mycobacteriales; family Gordoniaceae; genus Gordonia; species Gordonia sp. ABKF26. The sequence goes on along the minus strand of NZ_JBGCVZ010000003.1, from coordinate 1,862,506 downwards.
CGTCGGCATGTTCGTCAACACGCTCGCGTTGCGCACCGACGTCGACAAGGACATGCCGTTCGCCGATCTGGTGGCCCGGGTCCGGGACACCGACCTGAACGCGTTCGACAACGCCGACATGCCGTTCGACCGGCTCGTGACGGAGCTGAACCCGGTCCGGTCGGGCAACGTCCACCCGTTCTTCCAGGTGTCGCTGGCCCTGGAGGACCGCTCCGCGATCCGCCTCGACTTCGCCGGACTCGCGGCGACCGCGTCCCGCGTGGACACCGGCCGCACCACCTTCGACCTGCAGTTCACCTTCACCGAGGTGCGCGGGGCGAGCGGCGAACCGACCGGGCTGACCCTCGAGATCGGGTACGCCACCGCACTCTTCGACCGGGGCACGGTGGCCGGGCTCGGCTCGCGACTGATCCGGATGCTGGAGGCGGCGACCGCCGACCCGAACGCACCCGTCGGCGATCTCCCCGTTCTCGACCTGCACGAGCGTCTCGACCTCGTGCCGGCCGTCGGCGACGGCCGCCGCCCGGTCGAGCACCTGACCCGGTTGCTGTCGGCGGCCGCGGAGTCCTCGCCGCACCGTATCGCGGTCACCGACGGCACGCGCTCGTTGACCTACCGCGAACTCGACACGGCGTCGAACCGGTTGGCGCGGTTGCTCATCGACGGCGGCGCCGGTCCCGAACATCATGTGGCCGTGGCTCTTCCGCGCGGTGTCGAATGGATGACGACGATGTGGGCGATCGCCCGCACCGGAGCCGCCTGGGTCCCGATCGACCCCGCCTACCCGGCGGGCCGCATCGAACACATGCTGACCGACTCGGGAGCGCGGCTGCTCGTCACCGATCGCGCATCCGATCCCCGCGCCGGGGGTGAGGTCACCACCGTCGTGCTCGACGACCCGGACACCCGCACCCGCATCGACGCCGGATCCTCGGCGGCCGTGACGAATTCGGACCGCCGAGGCGTCCTCGACGTCGACCAGCCCGCCTACCTGATCTACACATCCGGCACCACCGGCACGCCGAAGGGCGTGGTGGTCAGTCATCGCGGACTCGCCGACTTCGGTGCGCAGCAGGTCACGCAGTACGGGATCACCCCCGGCAGCCGGACCATGCACATGGCGTCGCCGAGCTTCGACGCGTCGGTGCTCGAGATCCTGATGGCGATCTCCGCCGGGTCGACGATGCACATCGTCCCGCCGGGCATCGTCGGCGGCGCCGAACTCGCCGAGCTCATGCGGGACGCGCAGATCACGCACGCGTTCCTCACCCCGTCGGTGCTGACGACCATGTCCCCGGACGACGTCCCCGACCTCGAGGCACTCGTCATCGGTGGCGAACACCCGAACTCCGAGGTGGTGCGCAGCTGGTCGTCCGGACCGAAGCTGTTCAACGCCTACGGTCCCACCGAGACCACCGTCGTGGCCGCGGTGTCGGCGGCGATCAGTCCCGATTACACGACGCTGACGATCGGTCGCCCCATCCGCGGCATCTCCGCGGTGGTGCTGGACGAGCGCCTGCGCCCGGTCGCCCCCGGCGCGGTCGGCGAGTTGTACATCGCCGGCGAGCATCTCGCCCGCGGGTATCACGGTGTCCGGCCGCTGACGTCGAAGCGTTTCATCGCCAACCCGTACGGCGATCCCGGCGAGCGGATGTACCGTACCGGCGACCTCGTGCGCTGGACCGCCGACCACGAACTCGAGTTCCGCGGGCGCGCCGACCATCAGACCAAGATCCGCGGCCATCGCATCGAGCTCGGCGAGATCGACGCCGCCCTCGTCGCCGACGACGCGGTCCGCGCCGCGGTCACCACCACGCACGGCGAGGGCGATCGCGCCCATCTCGTGTCGTACGTGACGGTCACCGACGGTGGCCGCAGTCAGGCCGCGGCTGTGCGCGACCGGTTGGCGCAACGCCTGCCCCGGCACATGATCCCGTCCACGATCATCGAACTCGACGAGATCCCCACGACTCCCATCGGCAAGGTCGATCTCCGCGCCCTGCCCGCGCCCGAACCGGCCTCGGTGGGCGCCGACGTCGCGTTCATCGCACCCCGCACCCCCATCGAGCAGGCCGTCGCCGATCTCATCGCCGAGCGTCTGGAGCTGGAGCCCGGCACCATCGGGCGCGATCACGACTTCTTCGATCTCGGCGGCAACTCACTGCTGGCGACCCAGATCGTCGGCGCGTTGGAGAATCTCACCGGGCAGCGCATCCCCGTCCGCGAGGTCTTCGATCATTCGACCGTCGCCGGCATCGCCCGTCTCGCCGGCACCGACGACGCCCACGCCTCGCTCGTCGAGGCGCGGACACTGCCCGATCTGCGGCACGATCCGGACAGCCCGGCCCAGCCCGGACCCGCTCAGCAGCAGCTCTGGTTCCTCAACCAGCTGGCCGGCCTCCCGGATGCCGACGGAAGCCACCCGGAGGCCGAGACCGGCTCGCCGACTGCCGATTACGCCATCGCCTTTGCGCTGGACCTGCGCGGCGACCTCGACGTGGCCGCCCTGGCCGGCGCACTCCGGTACGCCGTCGAGCGCCACGAGATGCTCCGCACGGTCTACCCCGAGCACGACGGACGGCCCGTCCTCGACGTTCGTCCCGCCGACGAGGTCCACACCGACCTGACCGTCGACAAGACGACCGCGGCCGACTGGGCGGAGCGGGCACAGGCACTGGCCCGTCGTCCGTTCGACCTCACCGTCGACGTGCCGCTGCGCGTCGCTCTGCACCGGATCGACGGCGACGTCACGCATCACAAGCTGACTCTCGTCATCCACCACATCGCCGCCGACGGCTGGTCGATGGTGCCGTTGCACCGCGACATCACCCACGCGTACGCCGAACTGCGCACCGCCGCCGAGAACGGCGCCGAGCCCACGCTCACCGCCACCCCGGCAGCCCTGGACTATCGCGACTACCTCCGCTGGCAGGCCGACCACCTCGAGTCCCGGACCGACCTGGCCGACCGGTGGCGCCAGGATCTCGACGGCCTCGACGTCGGACCGATCCTCCTCCCCGATGCGCCGGCCGGAACCAGCCGGACCGCCGGCGTCGTCGACATCGAGTTCGACGCCGACCTGCGCAGCCGGTTGAGTGCGCTGGGTGACGGCCGGGCAACCGAGTTCATGTGCGTGCATGCGGTGTTCGCCGCGCTGCTGCACCGGTTGACGGCCGACCCGCAGGTCCACGTCGCCGGTACGCCGTCGGACATCGTCATCGGCACCCCGGTCGCCGGACGCACCGACCCCCGCCTCGCCGAGATCGTCGGCATGTTCGTGAACTCGGTCGTCCTCCGGACCCCGGTCGACGGGAGCAAGGGGTTCGCGGCGCTCCTCGAGTCGGTGCGCAACCGGGATCTCGAGGCGCTGTCGGCCGCGGACATGCCCTTCGAGCAGATCGTCTCGATGCTCAATCCGCCTCGAACAGATCGTCATCCGGTGTTCCAGATCGCCCTCGCCTTCGACGCGGGGGTCTCCGACACCCTCGAACCCGACCACACCCGGGTGGACCTGCCGGGCCTGGAGATCGTCGCCGAGGAGATCGAGACCGACGGCGTGCGGTTCGACCTCGAACTGCGAATCCGCAACGGTCGCGCACGATTCACCTACGCGACCGACGTCCACAGCGCCGAGCGTGTCACCGAACTGGCCCGCATGTTCGTCGATCTCGCGCGTACGGTCGTCGCGGACCCGTCCACCCCGCTCGACGACCTCGCCCTCGGCCACCCCGGCATCACCGGCAACGCGAACGTCGCCGACGCCGACGCCGATCGGGGTGACGCCGTCGAGCCGAGGCACCTCGCCGACATCATCGCCGACACCGTCATCGATCACGCCGAGCAGGTCGCGATCGAAGACGGCGACCGCACGCTCACCTACGCCGAGCTCGACCGGGTGTCCGCCCGCTGGGCGCGGTCCCTGCGAGATCTCGGGGTCGGTCCGGAGGACGTGATCGCGATCGCCGTCGATCGCAGCCTGGAGTCGGTCATCGCCACCTGGGCCGTGGCCAAGTCCGGCGCTGCCGCCCTGCCGGTCGACATGCGGTATCCGGCCGAGCGGATCGCCCACATGATCGCCGACTCCGGCGCCATCCTCGGCATCAGCGGCACCGACCATCGTCGCGATGTGCCGCGCGACATCTGGTGGCTCACCCCGCAGGACCTGTGCGCAGGCGAGCGGACGGCGTTCGCGTCCCCGGCCCGCCACCTCGATTCGATCGCGTACATCGTCTACACCTCGGGATCCACCGGAAAGCCCAAGGGCGTCAGCGTGACCCACCGTGGTCTGGCCGCGTTCGCCGCGACCCAGCGGGAACGGTACGAGGTCGGCCCCGGTGACCGCACCCTGCTGTTCGCCTCCCCCTCGTTCGACGCGTCCATGCTGGAGTTCCTGCTCGCGGTCGAATCCGGTGCGACGATGGTGGTCGCCCCGACGACGATCTACGGCGGCGACGAACTCGTCGAATTCCTCGACGACCGCGAGGTGACCCACGCGTTCATCACCCCGTCGGCTCTCGCGGCCGCCGCGCCGCATCCCCTGCCGCACCTCCGGACGCTGGGTGTGGGTGGCGAGGCGAGCACGCCGGAGCTGGTGGCGCGCTGGGGAACCGGCCGTCGTTACATCAACTCCTACGGACCCACCGAGACGACGATCGTCGCCGCGATGTCGGCCCCGCTGCACCCGGATGAGCCGATCACCATCGGCACGCCGGTCCACGAGTGCACCGCGCTCGTGCTCGACCACCGGTTGCGCCCGCTGCCCGACCACGTCCCCGGCGAGCTCTATCTCGCCGGGCCGGGAGTGGCACGCGGCTATCTCGGCCGGCGGAGTCTGACCGCCGGACGATTCGTGGCCTCACCCACCGGTCGCGGGGCCGTCATGTACCGCACCGGCGACATCGTCCACCGCGGCGCCGACGGCGCGCTGATCTACCACGGACGCAGCGACAACCAGGTGAAGGTCCGCGGCTTCCGCATCGAGCTCGACGAGGTGAGCGCCGCGCTGGCGGCCGTCGACGGGGTCGACTTCGCCACCACCGTCGTGCGCGGTGAGAGCGCATCGGCCACCCTGGTCGGCTACGTCACCCCCTCCGGCGGTAGCCCGGACGCCGAGACGCCGGAACACCAGATCTTGGACACGGCAACGGTTCTCGAGTCCGTGCGCCGTCGACTCCCCCGCCACATGGTCCCGTCCGCGATCGTCGTGCTGGACGGAATCCCGTTGACCGGCAACGGCAAGCTCGACCGGCGGGCGCTGCCGGAGCCCTCGGCGAGCAGCATCTCGTCCACCGGTCGCGCCCCGCGCACCGACGCCGAGACCGCGCTGGTCGAGATCGTCGCCGACGTGCTCGGTCTCGCCCGCGACGAGGTGGGGGCCACCGACGACTTCTTCCTGCTCGGCGGCACCTCCCTGCAGGCGACCACGCTGGTCAGCCGGATCAACCGCGCGTCGATCGATGGTCGGCTGCGCGTCCGGGACGTGTTCGACAACCCGACCGCCGAGGCCCTCGCCGACCTCATCAGCCTGCCCGAGGACTGGGAATCCGCCGCTGCGGCCGGCGCCTCGGCGGACCGCCCGGAGCGCCGGGACGCATTCCCGCTCGCGCCGGTCCAGCGCCGGTTGTGGTCATTGGCCGCGGCCGACCCGGCGTCGACCGAGTACCTCATGCCCTTCGTCCTGCGACTGTCCGGCGAGGTCGATGTCGACGCGCTGCGCGGGGCCCTGGCCGACGTGGTCGGGCGGCACACGAGCCTGCGGACGGTCTTCGAGGCCGTCGACGGCGCCCCGTCCGGCCGCGTGCTCGACGACCCCGAGGCGGTCGTCGGCGCGCTGACGCCGATCGTGCCCGCGAACCCGGACGCGCTCATGAGCGAGATCGCACGTCTCGCGTCCACGCCGATCGATCCGACCACCGAGGCGCCCTTGCGCGCAGCGCTTCTCGTCGACCCCGGTACCGGTGACGACGCCGGCACCCGGCACGGCGCCGACCACGTACTGATGCTCGTCGTACACCACATCGCCGCCGACGGCGCGTCGTTGCCGATCCTCGTCGGCGACCTCGCGCAGGCCTACCGCGAACGGCGCTCCGGCCGGATCGGGACCTGGGCCGCCGCCGAACTCGACTACCGCGATCATGCCGTCGAGAGTGCAGCGGCGATCACGGCCGCCGAGGAGCTGGAGTTCTGGACCGGACATCTCACGGGTGCGCCCGCCGAGAGCACGGTCGAACCGGTGGCCGGTGGACAGCGTCGATCGGGCGGACAGGGCGAATCCGGCGCACGGTCGGTGACCCTGCCACTCCCCGCGCACACCCGGGCGGGCCTGACCGCCTTCGCTCGCGAGCAGTCGACGACACCGTTCTCGGTGCTGCACACCGCGCTCGCGATCCTGCTGCACCGTCTCGGTGTCGGCGACGACCTCGTCATCGGCAGTCCCGTGGACAACCGCACCGGGGTGGCCGGAGTCGACCGCGACTACAGCGGCGTGGTCGGCATGTTCGTCAACATGGTGCCGCTGCGGAGCCGGCTGCGGAGCGCGGACACCGTCGCCGCGCTCGTCCGCCGGACCCGCGATGCCGACGTCGACGCCCTCGATCACCGGGGCGTGCCGTTCGACGACGTGGTGACCGCGCTCAACCCCGAACGTGCGCACGGCCGACACCCGCTCTTCCAGGTGGCGCTGTCGGTGCACGACTTCGCCGGCGGCGCACCGACTCCGGTCGGTGGTGCGGACTCCCTCGCCGGGACCGCCGTCCCGATGGACGACGACCTGCTCGCCGAGGTCGCCGAATTCGACTCGCTCGCAGCCAAGTTCGACCTCCAGTTCACCGTCACCGGCCTGGGTGCGACCGATGCCGACACCGACGCCGCCGTCCAGATCACCTACGACGCCGCGCGGTACGGCCACGACGACGCCCACCTGCTGGGGACCCGCTTGATGCGGGTCCTGCGCGGGATGCTCGGCGATCCCGGACGCGCGATCGGCGACATCCGCATCACGGATCCGCTCGAGGTCGCCGAGCGCACCCCTGCGCTGGGTCCGCGCGGCAAGGCGCCGACCACGCTGGATGTCCTGATCGCCGACGCCGTGCGACGCAACCCGAACGGACTCGCCGCCATCGGCGGGTCCGCCGGGGACGGCGACGCCCCCGAGACACTCACCTATGCCGAGCTCGACGCTCGTTCGAACCGGCTGGCGCGGGTGCTGCTCGGCCGCGGGGTCGGGGCCCACGCCCGTCCGGACGACGAGCCGGGGACCGCAGGTCCCGACGTCCGGTCGTCCCGGGAACCGGTGGTCGCGATGGCGATCAGTCGCTCCCTCGATTCCCTGGTGGCGATCTGGGCGATCGTGAAGGCCGGTGCCGCGTACGTTCCGATCGACCCGGAGTATCCGGCGGACCGCATCGCGCACATGCTGGACGACAGTGGCGCGCAACTGGTCGTGACGACCTCGTCGGCATGGGAACGCATCCGGGAGAGCTCGGCCGGCAACGACGTACCGACCCTGGTGCTCGACGCCGCGTCGACCCGGACCCGCATGAAGCACTCGTCGCCGGCACCGATCACCGACGCCGAGCGGGAGGCGACGATTCGCCCGGATCAGTTGGCGTACATCATCTACACGTCGGGGTCGACCGGTAAGCCCAAGGGCGTCCTGGTCCCGCACAGCGGGTTGCGCGCCGTGCACGACGAACTCGCCGAACGGATGACCCCCGGGCCCACCTCCCGCGTGTTGCACTTCGCCTCACCGAGTTTCGACGCCTCGGTGCTGGAGATGCTGCTCGCACTGGCCGGTTCGTCGGCGCTGACCATCGTCGAACCGCACGTCTACGGCGGTACCGCACTCAGCGACGTGATCAACACGCGACAGGCGACGCATGCGTTCATCACCCCCGCCGCGGTCGCCAGCATGGATCCCGCCGACGTGCCGTCACTGCGCGCTCTCGCGGTCGGCGGCGAGGCCTACGGAACCGATCTCGTGCGGCGCTGGTCGCCCGGTCGCACGATGATCAACGTCTACGGCCCCACCGAGACCACGATCATCACGACCGGCAGCCGTTCGCTCACCCCGAACACGCCGCTGACGATCGGCACGCCGAACAACGGCGTCGGCGCGCTCGTCCTCGACGACCGGCTCCACCCGGTGCCGCCCGGCGTCACCGGCGATCTGTACCTGACCGGCGTGCAGCTCACGCGCGGCTATCACCGCCGACCCGGCCTCACCGCCGTCCGGTTCGTCCCGGCTCCCATGGTCACCGGGCCGCGGTTCGCCGGTCAGCGGATGTACCGCACGGGTGACCTGGTCCGCTGGACCGGCGACGGCGAACTCGTCTACGTCGGCCGCAGCGACACCCAGGTCCAGGTCCGCGGGTTCCGCATCGAACTGGGTGAGATCGACGACGCGCTGGCCGCCGAACCCGACGTCGACTTCGCCGTCACGCTGGTCGACGGCACCGGGACGCAGGCGATCCTGCGGAGCTACGTCACCGCGACGCGCGGATCCGATCCGGAGCCCGCCGATCTGCGACGTCGGGTGGGGCGCCGTCTGCCCCGGCACATGGTGCCCGCGTCCGTGTCCGTGCTCGACGCCATCCCGCTGACCCCGACCGGCAAACTCGACCGCGCAGCCCTGCCGACGCCGTCGGCGCCCGCGTCGGGCCGAGCTCCGGCTCCCGGGACCGAGGCGACCGTCGCCCGCGTCTTCGCCGAGGTCCTCGAGATCGACGTCGACGCCGTCGGTGCCGACGACGGGTTCTTCGACCTGGGCGGCAACTCGCTGATGGCCACCGCGGTGACGAGCAGGCTGACCGAGCTCACCGGGCAGCACGTCGCGGCGCAGACGCTCTTCGGGGCCCCGAGTCCCGCGGAACTCGCCGACCTGCTCGACGGCGGGGCGGATCCGAACCGGGCCGACGAGCCGTCGGCATCCGGCCTCGGCACACTCCTGCCGCTGCGCCGCGTCCCGGACCGATCCGGAAGCGACACTCCCGCACCGCTGTTCGTGGTGCACCCGGCAATCGGTCTGTCCTGGAGCTTCACCTCCCTGCTGCCTCACCTGCCCGCGGACCGCGCGGTGTACGGGCTGCAGCACCCGGCGCTCGCCGGCGATCCGTGCCCGCAGACGATCGCCGACCTCGCCGAGGTGTACGTCTCGCGCCTGCGGTCGGTCTCGCCCGCGGGGCCGTACCACCTGCTCGGCTGGTCACTGGGCGGGCTCATCGCCCACGAGATGGCCGTGCAGTTGCAGGATGCCGGTGAGACCGTCGAGCGTCTCGTCCTGCTCGACAGCTACGTCGTCGCCGAACGCCCCGATCTCGACACCGAGGCGTCGATCGCGGAACTGATGCGCGAGTTCGGACTCGACGTCCCCGACGAGATCGCCGAGAAGGGCACCGGCGACGCCGCCGAGCCCACGGTGGCGGATGCGTTCCGGGTCATCTCCGCGGCCGGCGGAGCACTCGGCGGGTTGTCCGAGGACACGCTCACGACGGTGCACGAGGTGTTCCGCCACGCGTCACCGCTGGCGCGGAACTGGCAACCCCGGGTCTTCGACGGCGACCTCACCTTCGTCACCGCGACCGTGGACGCCCACGACGGCCCACCGGCCGTCGCCGGCTGGCACGACAAGGTCACCGGTCACGTCGTCGAGGTCGAGGCCACCAGCACCCACGCACGCATGTTGCTGCCGGAGAACGTCTCCGAGTGGCTGACCGCAATCGAAACAAGCCCGGGCACACCGGGAATCGCAGCACAGGAGGAGGAATCATGACGAACCCGTTCGACGACACCGAGGGGACCTTCCGCGTCCTCGTCAACCACGAGAACCAGCATTCCCTGTGGCCGGACTTCGCTCCCGTCCCGGACGGCTGGCGCGTGGTGTTCGGCCCGTCGGGTCACGACGAGTGCCTCGAATACGTCGAGGAGAACTGGCGGGACATGCGCCCGGCCAGTCTGATCCGCGCCATGGAACGTTCGCAGGACAGTGAAAGGGAGGTCACACATGGGGCGGCACAGTATGGCTGACACGACATCGGCAGAGGCGACCACGACAACCCCGACGCCGGGTACCACCCCCGGCGCCGCCGCGCCGGCGCGGAACGCGCTCGAACTGCGCGGTCTGCGAAAGACGTTCCGCACCGGCCTGTTCGGCCGCGGCCGTCGCGTGCACGCCCTCAACGGTCTGGACCTGACCGTGCCCGCGGGCACCGTGCACGCGCTGCTCGGGCCCAACGGTGCGGGCAAGACCACCACCGTCCGCGCGGTCGCGACCCTGATGAGGCCCGACGAGGGCAGCGTCCTGGTCGACGGTGTCGACGCCATCGCCGACCCCGGCGCGGCCCGCAAGATCATCGGTGTCTCCGGCCAGTACGCGGCCGTCGACGGAAACCTGACCGGCTTCGAGAACCTGCGGATGGTCGGGCAGCTGTACGGGCTGTCGCGCGGCGAGGCCTCCACACGTGCCCGTGAGCTGATCGCCGACCTCGCCCTCCAAGACGCCGCCGACCGGCCGATGCGCACCTACTCCGGCGGCATGCGCCGACGGCTCGACCTCGCCGGCGCCCTCATCAACCGGCCGTCGCTGGTGATCCTCGACGAGCCGACCACCGGGCTGGATCCCCGTGGGCGGCGCCAGATGTGGGAGGTCATCACCGAACAGGTCGCGGGCGGCGCGACGGTGTTGCTGACAACGCAGTACCTCGAGGAGGCGGACGCGCTGGCCGACGAGATCACCGTCATCGACCACGGGACCATCCGTGCCCAGGGCAGTGCCGCCGATCTCAAGGCGGCCACCGGCGGTTCGATCCTCACCGTCGAGGTCGACATGCGCTCGGGATCGTCGGAACCGCAGGACGAGCTCGTCGCCACGACGCTGGCCGAAATCGGTCTCGGCATGCCCGAACGACTCGAGAGCGAGGCCACCGTTCACCCGGGGTCGACGGGCACCCGATGGTCGATTCCCGTCGACAACGGAACGCGCAGTGCCGTCGAGGCCGTCCGCGCCCTCGACGCCGTCGGCATCGACGTCGTGGACGCCACGGTCGCGACCCCGACGCTCGACGACGTGTTCCTGACCCTCACGGAGCGCGACACGCACGGGACCGACGGCGACAGCGACGCCGGTGTCGGTACACCGGCGGGGTCCCTTGCCGATGCCGAGACCGCCGTCATCCCGAAGGTGTCCGACGCCGATCCCGACCTCTCCCACGCCCCGACGACCCGATCGGATCGACTCCATGCTCACTGACACCGCAGTCCTGGTCGAACGAAATCTGCTCACCGTCAAGCGAATTCCGACCCTGCTCATCAGCGCCACCATCCAGCCGCTGATGTTCGTGTTCCTGTTCGCCTACGTCTTCGGCGCGACGTTCGGCGGGGGTTCCTACCGCGAGTTCCTGATGGCGGGCATCTTCACCCAGACCGTGGTGTTCAACGCGGCGTTCACCACCGTCGGCCTGGCGAACGACACCTCCGACGGCATCGTCGACCGGCTCCGGTCCCTGCCGATGTCCCGGTTGGGCGTCATCAGCGGACGCGTCACCTCGGACATGCTGCTGGGGATCGTCGGTCTTGCGGTGATGGTCGCCTGCGGTCTCGCGATCGGCTGGCGGGTCCAGGGCAGCGCCGGCGACGCCGCCCTCGCCTTCGGCATCATCGGCCTGTTCGCACTCGCCATGGCCTGGGTCGGGGCCGTGACCGGCCTCGCCGCGCCGAATGTCGAAGCCGCGCAGAGCATCGGCTTCCTGTGGATGTTCCCGGTCACCTTCTTGTCGAGCGCGTTCATCTCGGCCCAGAGCCTGCCCGGACCGTTGCGTGCGATCGCCGAATGGAACCCGGTCACCGCAGTGGCGACGGCATCCCGGCAGCTCTTCGGCAACGAGGCGCCGCCCACCTTCCCCGAGGCCACCGGATGGGTCGCCGACCACGCGGTCGCGTACTCGGTCGGTTCGGCCCTGGTCATACTGGCGGTGTGCATACCTGCCTCGCTCATCCTGTACCGCCGTGCCGCCAACCGGTGACCGGTAGGTCCGTGATCCATGAATTCGCGATCGGTCTACCCGGGATCAACGATCACCCGAGAAATCCCCACGTGTTCGTTACCGTGGAACAGTGACACCGGACGATGGCAGCGCGGCCGCCGACGCGCACCACGGACGCGGGGGCGAAGCACAGGTGCTGCGGGAGTTGCTGGCCGCCGCGGCGACGGGCGACCGGACCGCGTTCTCCGCTCTGTACGACCGCACGAGTTCACGGATCTACGGACTCGCGTTCCGGGTCGTGCGGGACCGTCAGTACGCCGAGGAGATCGTCCAGGAGGCATATCTGCAGTACTGGCAGAAGGCCGGCGAGTACCAACCCGGACGCGGTTCGGTCATCACCTGGATGATGACCATCGCCCATCGGCGGGCCGTGGACCGCGTGCGCTCGGAGGAACTGCAGCAACAGCGGATGTCGCAGTACGGGGCGGTGTCGGTGGAGACCCCGCGAAACATACCGCTCGAGGTCGTTGTGCAGACCGACGAGGCGCGTACGCTACGAACATGTCTCGGTACGCTCACGGAACTGCAACGGAGCTGCATCGAGATGTCCTATTTCGGGGGCCTGACCTACCCGGAGGTCGCCCGGCACACCGATACCCCCCTGCCCACCATCAAGTCTCGGATTCGAGATGGCCTGCGTCGGTTGAGAACCTGCCTGAGGACGCACGAGGACGCCTGATCCCACAATGACCACACCCGATACGCCATCCGGGGACCGCGAGGCCGCCTGGCTCGACGACCACGTCGAACTCTTCGCCGTCGGCGCCCTGACGCCCGACGAGACCACCCGCGTCGAGCGAGAACTCGCCGTCCTGCCGCCGCAGGAACGCGCGGTCTACGACGCGCAGATCACCGACATCCAGGCGGCGATGGCGGGCTTCGCCACGACCTACGCGCTCGACGCACCGCCCGAACTCCGGGACCGGGTACTGCACCATGTCTTCGAGGGCGCCGCGCTGACGGAGGACGCCTATGTCCCCGCGGGCTCCGATCCGGGCCCGCAGACCCCGATCGGAGCCGCGGCAGACCCCGAGCCCCCAGCCCCGGCCGGACCCGATCACAGCGGAGAGACCGACCTCGCGCCACCGCCGCCGGTCGAACTGCGACCCCGCGATTCCGCTCCCGGACAGCACCGGTCCGGCGGCACCGCACCGCACCCGGCGCGTGCCACCGCGATCCTGGCCGCGGCGGCGGTGACCGTGGCGGTGGCCCTCGGCGCAGGCGTGCTCATCGGTCGCACCACCGCGCCCGAGACATCCACCTCCTCGACGGCCCTCAGCGACTCCCAGCGTGAGGTGCTCGGGGTGCTCACGGCTGCCGACGCCTCGGTGAGCGTCGAACCCCTCGCCGACGATCGCGGCACCATCGCGGTGGTGACCTCCGAGTCGGCCGATCAGGCCGTGGCGCTCCTACGAGACCTGCGGACGCCGATCCCCGCCGACAGCACCTACCAACTGTGGCTGGTGGGCGGCGCCGACCGGCCCGTACCGGCCGGGCTGATCCCCGGGGACGACACCGCCCCGGTGGTGGTGAACGACGTGAGCGGGTCGAGCGTGCTCGCGGTGACCATCGAGCCGGCCGGCGGCTCGCCACAGCCGACGACGCCGATCCTCGCCCAGGTCGCCCTCTAGACCCGGCGAGATTCGATCCTTCGGGTGACAGGCGCGGCGCGCTCTTCTCGTATCGTTTTCCCCTGGGCGGACGATCCACCCAAGGAGAGCCGGTCAATGCGTCAACGAACGAGTGCGTGTCGAGAACGAGTGGGTGCGATGTGAAGGAAAGCGGTCGTCGGATCCAGCGGCACGTACGTCTCGGCGGTCGGAGACTGCTCGCAGCTCTGTTGACCGTGGGCGCGGTGATGGCGGGTCTCGCGGTCACCACCGGAGCGCCGGCTTCCGCTGCACCGCCGTCGTCCCCGGATGGCTCCCGCGTCATCGACTCCTACACCGACGACCCACAACAGGTGACGTTGCTCGTCCACTCCGCAGCCATGAACCGCACGGTCCCGGTCACGGTGCTCACCCCGCGGGATCGTGCCCGGCCGGCCCCGACGCTCTACCTCCTCAACGGTGCCGGTGGTGGCGAGGACTCCGCGACCTGGGACGCGCGGACCACCTACAAGCGCTACTTCGCCGACAAGCACGCCTACGTCGTCACCCCCATCGGTGGGGCCTACTCGTATTACACGGACTGGCAACGCGACGACCCCACCCTCGGCCGCAACAAATGGCAGACGTTCCTCACCGAGGAGCTCCCGCCCCTCATCGACGGCACGTTCGACACCACAGGGGTCAACGCGATCGCCGGGATCTCCATGGCCGGGACGTCCGTACTCAATCTGGCCATCGCCGCCCCGGGGCTGTACCGATCCGTCGCAGCGTTCAGCGGATGCGCCCGGACCAGCGACCCCGCCGGTCAGCAATACATCCGTCTCGTGGTCGAGGACCGCGGTCAGGCAGACATGACCAACATGTGGGGGCCCCTCGACGGGCCCGGCTGGCGGGCCAACGACCCCTATCTCAATGCGGCGAAGCTCCGCGGCAGCAAGGTCTACATGACCACCGGTACCGGCGCGCCGGGAGTCCACGAGCAGCTGACCGACCCGAGTATCGAGGGCGACGGGTTCACGCTCGCCAACCAGGCGATCCTGGGCGGTGGGATCGAGGTCGCGATCGACATCTGCACCCGGCAGATGGTCCAGCGCATGCGTTCCCTGAACGTCCCGGTCCACGTCAACTTCCGGCCTACCGGCACCCACTCGTGGGGCTACTGGCAGGACGACCTGTACCAGACCTGGCCACGTATCGAACGCGACCTGCGCTGACCACGCCGATCCCGTCCCGACCGAACGGTCCGCGCCGCACGCGACCCGCCCGGCCGAGAACTCACCACGAGTCGAGGCCGGTGTATCCGTCCTGGAGAGCCCGCGCGAAGAGATGCGTCTTGGTGGGGGCTCCCCGGCCGACCGCGGTGTATTTGGCACGGATTCGTGCAAGGTGGGTGCTGACCGTCGACGCCGAGATGAACAGGCGCGCCGCGGCATCCTCCTTGGAGTCGGCGGCCAGCCACGCCAGCAAGACCTCGATCTCCCGGTCGGACAGGCTCGGGCGCGGAATCGCGGCGGCCACCTCCCCGCTTCCCCGATAGTCGGCGAGTCGCGCAACAGGCTTGTGCGCCAGCATGTCCGAAGCATCAGCACGGCGTGGCGCCGACGACACCCCGGTCGTGAAGAATTCTGTGGTCGCCGTCATTGATCCATCCCCTTTTCGATCGGCGCATCGCTCACGTCCCCGACGCCGCACGCTCCACGCGTTCTCATCGTTGCCCCAACGGTAGGTCGGCCGACTACTGGTCGGTAGACCCAGAACTGGGGACCCCGGCTCGCTCGAACTGTTCCCGCACCCGGTTCCCCATCGTTCCCCTCCTCTGCACTCCGATCGGCACCGTCTCTGCGCGCCACCGTCTCTGCGCGCGACCGTCTCTGGGCGCCACCGTCTCTGCGCCACGGACCCCGATCGCAGGTGGTCCGCACACACTCATCGTCGGCGTCCGCGTGAATCCTCGGACGCCACCCGCGTCGTCCGCCGATACCGTTGTGGCACCGGCAACCAGCCGTCTTCGACGGCACGCTTGAACAGGTCCACCTTGGTGCGCGTGGGCCTCCCCGCATCCGCATACTTCTGCCGGATTCGTTTGAGGTACTCGTTGACCGTCTCGGCGGACACACCCAGGGCGGCGCCGACCCGCGCCGAGGTCTCCCCGGATGCGTACAGCGCCAGCACTTTCTGCAGCTGGGGCGACAGGTCGACCGCGGCGAGCTCGGGGTCGCCGTCGATGGCCGCGGCCCACTCCGTGGTGAGGACCGCCCTCCCCCGGGCCGCAGCCCGGATCGCTTCGATGATGACCGATTCATCGGCCGACTTGAGGACAACGCCGAGCGCTCCGGCCCGGGCGGCCGACCGAAGCAGCGCCGGATGCTCGCCGGACGTGTAGACGACGGTGGCGACCCCGGCCGCGGACAACGCGTTGACGTTCTCGCGAGGCGTCGTGCCGTCGTCGAGACGCAGGTCCAGCAGGACGACGTCGAGCGGCATCCCGCCGAGCACCGCGTCCACCGTGGAGGCTGCGCAGACCAGGGAGATGTCGGCGATCGGGTCGAGTACGCGCTCGATCCCCCAGATCGGCGAACGATGGTCGTCGACCATCCCGACTCGGACGAGAGATGCGCCGCCCGCCGAGTACTCTCCCGTCATCGCGTTCACCCCCTCGGAACCTGTCCGCGCGATCAGCGTCGACCGCGGTGGCTGCGGACGGTCGGCGACTCTCAGCAATTACACAGCGTTTTGTGACCGTGTACTCAGCGAACGTTATCCGACGACTCGGACATGACCCCCCGTCATCGACCTCACCAGCGGCGATCTGTCCCAATCTGCATGCAGTTGTGTCCACATTCCTGGGGACATCGACGGTTCGCGGGCCCATTGCCCCCCGGTACATGCAAGACTAGAACATGTTCTAGAAACGCGATCGGACGTCCGCCCGGGCCGTCGATCGCACGTCGCCTCGCAGAAGGAGAACAGGTGAGCGCACCTTCGACCCACGACGTCCTCGGCACGCCGGTGACGATGCCGGTCGAGATCCGGCACGCGCGGTGTTTCGTCGCCGGCTTCACCGCCGACTCGACAGCCGTCGCGCGGGCCATCGACGCCGAGTCGCCGCGGCCCGGCACCCTCCGCCCACTGCGCATCCGGCCGGGTCGCACGATGTGCATGCTCGTGTTCGTCGACTACGTCGACGGCGACCTCGGGCCGTACAACGAGTTCGGGGTGTGTTTCCTCGTCGAGGATCCGTCGGTCCCGCCGGCCTCCCCCGTCCGGGCACTGCGCTCCCTGCTGCGCGGCGACGCGCGTGCGCTCGTGCACCGACTTCCCGTCGACGGCGACTTCACCCTGGCCGCAGGCCGCGGCATCTGGGGGTTTCCCAAGACCCTGGCCGAGTTCGACGTGGACCACTCCTCGGCCACGAAGCACGGCCGGCTCGTCGCCGACGGAGCGCTCGTCGCCGACCTGAGCGTGAAGCCGGGGATCAAGGTCCCCGACTCCACCGCCGACACCGTGTTGCACGCCTACTCACAACTCGACGGGACCACCCGGATGACGCCCTGGCGACTCACCTCGACCAGCGGGACCCGCACCCGGATCGGTGGCGCGAGTCTGACACTCGGCGCGCACCCGATCGCCGACGAACTGCGGTCCCTGCGATTGGGCCGGCACGCTCTCATGTCCAGCTCGGTGGACCGGATCACGATGCGTTTCGAGGACCCGACCGTCGTCTGATCGGGGCGGGCCGCGTCGCTGCACACGGGTCGGCAGACGCCGGGGCCGCGGTCGCGGACAATGTGGTCATGAGCAATCTGGAAACGGACCCCGTCGAGGTCGAATGCCACGCCGACGCGGGCGTCGCCTCGGGTTCGGGCCACCTCCGCATGGACGTCCTCACCGCCCGCGACGTGCCCCTCGGCGGCCCGCGCGCGATGACCGTGCACCGAACTCTGCCGCAGCGGTCCCGATCGCTGATCGGGGCCTGGTGTTTCATCGACCATTACGGCCCCGACGATGTCGCGAGCAGTGGCGGGATGGACGTCCCGCCGCACCCGCACACCGGGCTGGCGACGGTCAGCTGGCTGTTCACCGGGGAGGTCGAGCACCGGGACACGATGGGCAATCACGCGATGGTCCGCCCCGGCGAGATCAACCTGATGACCGCCGGGCACGGCATCGCGCACACGGAGGTCTCGACACCCGACACCACCACCCTGCACGGGGTGCAGCTGTGGGTTGCCCTGCCGGCCGACAAGGCCGACACCCCACGCGACTTCGCGCATCACCGGCCCGATCCGCTCGATCTCGGCGGGGTCACCGCCAGGGTCTTCCTGGGCGAACTGTTCGGCACCCGCTCGCCGGTGCACACGTTCACCCCGCTGACCGGCGCCCAGCTCGACTTCGCACCGGGCGCATCGGTCGCCATCGATGTCGATCCCGCACACGAGCACGGCATCCTCGTCGACACCGGGACCGTCGAGGTGACCGAGGCGGACGCCGCACCGTTGTCCCGCACCGAGCTGGGTTACGTGGGGCTGGGAGCGCGACGGATCACGCTGACCAACGTCGCCGACGCCGATGCCCGCGTCGTCTTCCTCGGTGGCGCACCGCTGTCCGAGGACATCGTGATGTGGTGGAACTTCATCGGTCGCACGCACGAGGAGATCGTCTCCTACCGGGAGCAGTGGGAGGCGCACAGCGAACGGTTCGGGCAGGTCCGCGGGTACGTCGGATCGACCCAGCACCTACCCGCGCCGCCACTGCCGCACTCCCGGCTGCGCGCCCGCAGCAACACCCCCGGTCGCGCCACTCCCTGACAAGGGAGGGCTGCAGGCGATCACGCCGTGCCGAGCAACCTCGCGAAGTTCGCGATCCCCGCGGCCTCGGACGCCTGCTGCCGGCCGTCGGTGACGGCGGACGCGTTCGACGGCTCGCGGCCGCCGGCGGCATCCGCCGACCCCGGACCGCCCCGCGGTGCGAGGAGCGACGCGAGTTCGGCTGCGGCACGGTCGATCCGGTCGTTCAGCGAAGCGGTGTCCCCGCCGGCGCCGGCCCAGTCCGCCGACGCGGCGTAGACACCGGTCGGCAGGACGACGGCCCGCAGGTAGGCGAACAGCGGTCGCAGAGCGTGGTCGAGCACCATCGAATGCCGCGGACTGCCGCCGGTCGCGCCGATCAGCACCGGCTTGCCCGCCATCGCCTCGATGTCGACGAGATCGAAGAACATCTTGAACATGCCGCTGTAGGACGCGTTGAAGACCGGCGTCGCCACGATCAGGGCATCGGCCCCCTCGACCGCGTCGAGCGCCGCCCGCGCCCCGCCCGAGGCGAAGCCGACGGTCATCGCCTGCCCGAGGTCGACGGCGAGGTCACGGAGGTCGACGATCTCGACCTCGGTGCGTCCCTCACCGAGCCGTTCGGCCGCCGCCGCGACCATCCGGTCGATCAGCAGTCGCGTCGACGACGGTTCGGACAGGCCGGCATTCACCGCGACGATGCGCAGCGCTGTCATGACGACACCTCCACACTTTCCTCGGCTGCACTCTCCTGGGCCACTCTGTCCTGGGATTCGCGGCGCGCAGCGACCAGCGAGGAGTGCGTCGGCGCCTCGGGCACGTCCGCGGGCCGCCCTTCGGCGAATCCGGCACGCAGGTCCGGCAGCACCTCACCCAGCAGGTCGAGTTGCTCGAGAACGGTCTTGAGCGGCAGCCCGGCGTGATCGACGAGGAACAGCTGGCGCTGGTAGTCGCCGAAGGTCTCCCGGAAGGTGAGCGTCTTGTCGACGAACTCGGCCGGGCTACCCACCGTCAGCGGCGTCTGCGAGGTGAAGTCCTCGAGCGACGGCCCGTGTCCGTACACCGGCGCGTTGTCGAAGTACGGACGGAACTCGCGCACCGCGTCCTGCGACTTCGGCCGGATGAAGAACTGCCCGCCGAGCCCGACGATGGCCTGATGGGCCTTGCCGTGTCCGTAGTGCTCATACCGTTCGCGATAGAAGTCGATCAGGCGCTGGAAGTGCTCATTGGGCCAGAAGATGTTGTTCGCGAAGAAGCCGTCGCCGTAATAGGCGGCCTGCTCGGCGATCTCGGGGCTGCGGATCGAGCCGTGCCACACGAACGGCGCGACGTCGTCGAGCGGCCGCGGGGTCGAGGTGAACGACGTCAGCGGGGTGCGGAACTGTCCCTCCCAGTCGACCACGTGCTCGGTCCACAGCCGGTGCAGCAGATGGTAGTTCTCGATCGCCAGCGGAATGCCCTGCCTGATGTCCTGACCGAACCAGGGGTACACCGGACCGGTGTTGCCTCGCCCGAGCATCAGGTCGACGCGCCCGTCGGCGAGGTGCTGCAGCATGGCGAAGTCCTCGGCGATCTTCACCGGGTCGTTCGTGGTGATCAGTGTGGTCGCGGTGCTCAGTTGCAGACGTTGCGTCTGCGCCGCGATGTAGGCCAGGGTCGTGGTCGGCGACGACGAGAAGAAGGGCTCGTTGTGGTGCTCACCCAACGCGAACACATCGAGTCCGATGTCCTCGGCCTTCTTCGCGATCTCGACGATCGCCTTGATCCGCTCGTGCTCGGTCGGCGTCGTTCCCGTGGTGGGGTCGACGGTGATGTCGCTGACGCTGAAGAGTCCGAACTGCATGTCGCGCCTCCTTGTCGTGGTTACACAGACCATAACCGGACCGCGGTCCGATTAATTCCGGAGGGTGGTGAGTTAGTGTTGGCTCACTGCGGAGAACGCAACCCAACCGAGGAGAGTCGCATGAAGATCCGGAAGTCCGTCGCTGCCGTCACCCTCGCCGGGGCCGCACTGTTCGTCGCCACCGGCTGTTCGGAGTCCACCGACACCGTCGACGAGGCGACGAGCGCGGTGTCGACCGCCGTCGAGTCCGCCGCCAGCCAGGTCGAGACCGCTGCGAGTGACGCGGTCGACGAGGTCACCGGGCTCAGCAACGACGACGCGACGGAAACCCTCCGCCAGGCCATCGACCCGGCCACCTCATCCGAGGAACTCGACAAGGTCATCGACGTCACGAACCCGGCGACCAAACCGGCCGCGATGGCATTCGCCAAGGGCGCATCCGCCGCGGGCTACACCCCGGATGCCTTCTCGGTGAAGGAGGTCACCGAGGACGGCGACAAGGCCACCGCAACCGTTGCCGTGAAGAGCCCGCATTCGCCGGCACCGGTCGACATCCAGCTCGGCTTCGTCAAGGTCGACGGCGACTGGAAGCTCAGCGGTGACGCCATCCAGCAGCTCATCAGCATGGGCAGCGGTCAGCAAGAGGGCAACTAGACCCACGGCGTACGTCGCCTCCTCGCCTACACTCGGACGGGTGCGGTTCCGACCCGGGGCCGAGCGGCGAGGAGGTGTACGTGCGTACCGATCAACCCACCCATCCGTTCGCTCCGCCGGTGACCCAGCGCCACGCGCGGTGGCCGCTCGTCAATGATCTCGACGACACCGAGCTACCCGCCGCGATCACGCCGGCCGACACCCGGATCGACGCGAGTGCCCCGGTATCCGACTCGCCCACGCCGACCAGAATCGACACCGCGGCGAGACCGGTGCCGCGGTCGGCAACCCGGGTGGAGACCAGACTGCCCGCACGCGAGCACGCTGCACTCCCGCCGGTGGGCGACTTCTGGGACCTGCAGCACGCGGACCGGTCACCCCTGGTCGCGATGTCCACACCGGTCCGTGTGGTCACTCCTTCACCGGCGCCCTATCTCACCCGGCCCGTCGGTGGTCGCCCTGTCGCTCCGGCCGCATCGCTGGCGTTGACCACCGGTTTGATCTCGATTCCGCTGACCCTCGTTCTCGGCCTGGGCGCGATCCTCGGCCTGGTCGCCGTGGTCTCCGGTGTCATCGGCGTCAAACAGGTTCGCCGCGCCCCCGCCGAGCGCAAGGGCACCGGTCGCGCGATCACCGGCATCATGACCGGCGCCGGCAGTATGGTCGTCGGCGGCCCGATCCTGCTGCTCGTCCTCTTTCTCGCCGGACTGTAGCCGACGGGCGCACCGTTCGAGGTTCGTCGCCTCCGCGATCGCACCACCACAGATACGACGAGACCCGCCTTTCGGCGGGTCTCGTCGTGTGTATGCGTGTGCCGGGGCCTAGCTGACCGCGCGGAGCCGCGGCCGGGCCGAGGCCACCTCGCCGCGTTCGCGCCCGAGCCAGGCCTGGATTTCACCGATCACCTGCAGCCGGGCGTCCACCGGGTCGATGTCCACCAGCGACGGCATGCAATGCATCAGGGCGGCGTAGAACGCCGAGGTCGGCGACATCCCGTATTCGGCGAGCACGTTTCCGTAGTCGTCGACGCGATCAGCGAGTTCACCGTAGGTGAGAGCGTCATCGCCCAGCCGAACTGCTGTCAGGTGGGGCGTGATCGCCCCTCGGGTCTGGATGTCATCCAGAAGTAGCTGGTCCATGATTACTGCCTTCCCGCCCGTGGAGCGTCGATCGCTGTGTCCCCGCCTCCCCTGACGTTGGTACCGAGCGATCCTTCAACCCAGTGTGCCCTACATCATTCAAGTAGTAGAACACTGGCTCAACATGTGTGGGATATTCCACAACATTTTCCGTAACTATGCTGCACTTTGATGTTACGGCTGTGACTGTAGTTGCAACAGGGCATCAGTGGTTTGATTCTTTACCTGTTATCCACATGCAACTGTCCCGACATTCGAGCACGTCCGACTTTGGCGATCGCGAGTGTCGACCTCCGAACCGAGGTTCAGGCGTCGCTGCTCTTGTCCGCTTCCATGGCCTCGATGAGGCTCTTGGGCCGGAGATCGGTCCAGTTCTGCTCCACATACTCCAGGCACGCCGCGCGGCTGTCCTCACCGAAGACCTTGGTCCATCCGGCGGGGATGTCCGCGAAGGTCGGCCACAGCGAGTGCTGGTTCTCGTCGTTGACGAGCACGTAGAAGCGGCCGTCCTCGTCATCGAATGGGTTCGTCATGGGTGTCCTTTCTCCGGTGGCGCGGCGACTGTCGTCGCCCGCCTGCTTTGTTGTTGTCGAACGTAGTGGCTCTCGGCCGGGACGTCGGCGAGGTCAGGTCGATGATGTCACGCAAATCCCCTCATTCCGCTCCCTGTCCGGCCGAGCCGTCGACGCGCGACAACTGATCGTCGAGCGTCGGCCCGATCACCGAGAGCGCGTCGGCGTTCGCCATCCCGAGGTGATGGGTGGCGACATCCACGTTGTCGATCGCGCCGGTCACGTACGGACGCCAGGCACCGGCCAACAGCGACGGGTCGTCCTTGTCCTCGGTCGCGGTGAACACGTGCATGTCGCCGGCGAAGACGTCCGGGCGGTAGTCGAGAACCACCTGGGTCGAGGAATCGAAGCTGTCCATGATGCGCTCCACCTGGTCCTCGGCCAGCAGTCCCATGCCGGAGATCTGCTGCCGGATGATCGCGGTGACCTCCTCGGAGGTGGACGCCTGCACGTCGTCGCCGAGATCGAAGAGGTCGCGCCAACCGCCGAGGACGTCGACGACCGTCGACGCATCGGGTTCGATGGTCTCGGCGACGGTCGACCCCGGCGCATCGGCCACGACGATGTCTCCGGGCTCGTCGCCGGCGGGCGACGGGCGGTCGTGACCGGTGATCACCGGCTCGTCCTCCGGACGCGAGTCCATGATCCCCAGGTAGGCGACGCCCTCACCGAGTCCGACGAGGTGGGTGGCCATGGCGTGTGCGATGACACCGCCGACCGACCAGCCGAGCAGGTGGTACGGGCCGTGCGGCTGGACGCGCCGGATCTCCTCGACGTAGCGCCGGGCGAGTTCCCGGGCATCGGTGACGCTCGGTTCGCCGGTCACCACGTGCGGGTCCTGCAGCCCGTAGATCGGCCGGTCCCGCAGATGCGGGGCCAGTCCGCCGTAGAACCAGGCCAGGCCACCGGCCGGGTGCACACAGAACAGCGGGGCCCGCGCCCCCTCGCCGCGAAGGGTGATCACGACGTCGCTGCTCACCGCGTTGCCGTCGGCAAGGCGCCGGGCCAGACCACGCACGGTCGGATCGTTGAACAACCACGCGAGCTCGATGTCGAAGCCGTTGTGGTCGCGGAGTACCGCCTTCACGCGCGTGGCCGACAGCGAGTTGCCGCCCAGATCGAAGAAGCTGTCGGTGGCCCCGACCCGCTCGACGCCGAGGACCTCGGCGTAGGCATCGGCGATCGCCTGCTCGACCGGGGTGCTCGGGGCGACGAACTCGGTGGGCGCCACCTCGGGTGCGGGCAGCGCCGCCCGGTCCAGCTTGCCCACCGGGGTCAGCGGGAACTCGTCGAGCACCGTGATCGACGCGGGCACCATGTGCGCGGGCAACTGGGCGGACAGCAGGCCGCGCAGGGCGTCCACCTGTACGCCGCCACCGACGACATATGCGGCGAGACTCGCGGCGACCGAGCTCGGTGTCCCCGACGAACCGACACCGACGACGACCGCGGATCGCACCTCGGGCGCCGAGCGCAGCGCCGCCTCGATCTCCCCCAGCTCGATGCGGAGGCCGCGGAGCTTCACCTGGTCGTCGCTCCGACCGGAGTACTCGAGGGTGAGACCTCCCGAGCGCGACTCCCGCCACCGCACGACGTCACCGGTCCGGTACATCCGGCGTCCGGCGCCCGCATACGGACTGGCGACGAACCGCGCGGCGGTCAGGCCCGGCTTGTCGAGGTAGCCACGAGAGAGGGCGGGTCCGAGGACGTAGAGCTCGCCGGCCACGCCGACCGGGACGGGCCGCAGGTGCGCGTCGAGCACCAGGAACTCGACGCCGGGCAGCGGACCGCCGAGGCGGACCGGCTCGCCGGGCGTCGCCGCCTCACCGACCGCGATCATGATCGTCGTCTCGGTCGGGCCGTAACCGTTGTGGATGCGGGTGTGCGGTGCCCAGGCGTCCATCACCGACTGCGGCACCGCTTCGCCGCCCACGGACACCGCCTGCAGGCTGGGCAAGGCGGTCGGGTCGAGCGTCGACAGCACCGACGGCGTGAGGAAGGTCGTGGCGACCTCGTGTCGCTGCATGAACTCCTGCAGCTCCGTGCCACCCACCGCGGTCGACGGCCGGTAGGCGAGCGTCCCGCCGTTGACCGTCGCGAGGAGGTATTCGAGCACCGAGGCGTCGAAGCTCGGGGACGCGAATCCCAGGACAACCGCGCCGTCCTCGACCCCGAGCGCCCGCGACTTCGCGATGGCGAAGTTCCGTAGACCCGAATGTGACACCGCGACGCCCTTGGGGCGACCGGTCGAGCCCGAGGTGTAGATGACATAGGCGACGTTGTCGGTCCGAACCGGTCCGGCCTGCTCCCCCGGCTCCACGGCGGCCTCGGAGGTGGCGTCGAGTTCGGCGACCACCGACGTGTCGTCGAGGCGAAGCCACTCGAAACCCTCGTCCGGCAACGCTCCGACGGC
Source organism: Gordonia sp. ABKF26 (assembly GCF_041103195.1). Lineage (NCBI taxonomy): Bacteria > Bacillati > Actinomycetota > Actinomycetes > Mycobacteriales > Gordoniaceae > Gordonia > Gordonia sp. ABKF26. Next base: position 1,837,450 of record NZ_JBGCVZ010000003.1, on the reverse strand, counting down.
GGTGACCGACAGACCCAGCCGGGCGCCCGCGTCCTCGACCATCGTCGCCACGCGTTCGGCGGGATAGTCCGGATCGATGGGGACGTACCCGCCGCCGGTCTTCGCCACCGCCCAGATCGCGACCAGGAGATCGACGGACCGCGGAATCGCCAGTGCCACCAGCGTTTCCGGGCCGACGCCGCGGCCGATCAGCCACCGGGCCAGGCGGTTGGACCGGGCATGCAGCGCCGAGTACGACAGCGTCGCCCCGGAGGCGTCGACCACCGCGGTCCGACGCCGATAGCGCGTGCCGGCCTCGGCGAACAGGTCGCCGAGCAACACGGGTTCGGCGGCCTCGCCACCGCGCACCGGCACCAGGGACTCGGCCTCACCCGCCAGCAGGATGGGCGCGGCGGCGACCGGAGCGCCCGGGGTCGCAGTGAGCGCGTCCAGCAGGTTGACGAACCGCGCCGTGAACCCGGCGGCGGTGGATTCGGTGAACAGATCGGTGGCGTATTGCAGTGCCGCCGTCCAGGTCTCGCCCGCTCCGGCCTTCCCGACCGAGAACAGCAGGTCCACCTTGGCCGGCACCTCCCCCGCGTCGAGCGGGGTGACCGCGATGTCGCCGAGATCGGCTGACAGCGACTGTCCGGCGAGCTCGGGCACCACGCTCTGGTCCAGGGTCAACCACACCTGGGTGAGCGGCGCGAACGACTCGGAGCGAACCGGATTGAGCCGATCGACGAGGGTCTCGAACGGCAGGTCCGCATGCGCGAAGGCGTCGAGGTCGACACGGCGGACGCGATCGAGCACGTCGGCGAAGGTGTCGGCTCCCGCGTGCGCGGTCCGCAGCACGAGCGTGTTCACGAACATCCCGACGAGCGGATCGAGCACGGCGGCGCCCCGACCGGCGATCGGCGTACCGACCGCCACGTCATCGGTGCCCGACAGATCGGCGAGCAGGACCGCCAGCGCCGCGTGCAACACCATGAACGGGGTGGCCCCGAACTCGTCGGCGACGGTGTCGATCCGCGCGGTGACGTCCGCCGGGATCGTGAAGGACACGCGCGCACCGCGCTGCGACGCGACCGCCGGACGCGGGCGGTCGGTCGGCAGCTCGAGCAGATCCGGCATGCCGGCCAGGTGTGCGGTCCAGTAATCCAGCTGGGCGCCCATCGCCGACGTCGCGTCGTCGACATCGCCGAGGGCACGTCGCTGCCAGATGGCGTAGTCGGCGTACTGGACGGGCAACGGCTCGAATCGCGGCTGCTCCCCGGCCGTCCGCGCGAGATAAGCGGTGGTGAGGTCGGTGACGAGCGGGCCGAGGGATTCACCGTCGGAGGCCACGTGGTGCAGCACCACAGCCAGAACGTATTCCGTTGTGCCGGACGAGGTCTCGATCTCGAGCAGCCTGGTCCGCACCGGCCAGTCGGCAGTGAGGTCGAAGCCGGCGGTGACCGCGGACCCGACGACCGCTCCTGGATCACGACCGTCGGCCGCCGGCACGAACTCGTGGTCGAGCCGGGTCGCGATGTCGGACACCGGGGCGATCACCTGGACCGGCATACCGCCGACCTCGGGGTAGGTGGTGCGGAGGATCTCGTGCCGCGCGACGACGTCGGCGATGGCGGCGCCGAGCGCCTCGGGATCGAGTGCACCGGTCAGGCGCACCACGGCCGGGATGTTGTAGGCCGCCAACGTCGGATCGAACCGGTTGATGAACCACATCCGCTGCTGGGCGTACGACAGCGGAATCCGGTCGGGCCGCGGTGTCGCCGCGGCGATCGGCGGGAGTCCGCCGGTCCGGTCGGCGAGGCGTTCGGCCAGCAGGCGCGGCGTCGGAGCCTCGAAGACGTCACGAACCGTGACGTCGGCACCGAGGGCGTCACCGAGACGGGCTGCCGCCCTCATCGCCGACAGCGAGTTGCCGCCGATGTCGAAGAAGTTGGTGGTGGCGCCGACGTTCTCCGCAGACATCGACAACAGTTCGGCGAAGACCGCCGCGGCGGCCGTCTCTCGTGCGCCCGCGACCGGCACGATCGCGGCCGCGTCGACGGTCGGCGCGGGCAACTGCTGCCGCACGATCTTGCCCGCGCTGCTGAGCGGCATCTCCTCCAGCAGCATCCACATACCGGGACGCATGAACTCCGGAAGGGACTGCGCCACGGCGTGTTTGACCGCGTCGAGGTCCACCGACGACGGGGTCAGGTAGGCCACGAGCTGCTGACCGGCCGGGGTCTCGACGACCGCCGCCGCGGCGTACACGACCCCCGGCGCCGACATGAGGGCCGACTCGATCTCGCCGAGCTCGATCCGCTGGCCACGCAGCTTCACCTGGAAGTCGGTGCGGCCCTGGTACTCCAGCTCACCGTCGGCTCGCCAGCGGACCAGGTCACCGGTCCGATACAGGCGGGATCCCGGTGCGCCGTAGGGGTTCGGCACGAACCGTTCGGCGGTGAGGGCGGGCCGCGAGGTGTATCCGCGCGCCAGCTGGACACCACCGAGGTACAGCTCGCCGGTGAATCCCGGTGCCACCGGCCGCAACCGATGGTCGAGCACCAGCGCGGTGGTGTTCGCGACGGGTCGCCCGATGGCGACCGAGTCACCCGAGACCCGGGCGACGGTCGCGTAGATCGTCGCCTCGGTCGGTCCGTACTGGTTGCTGACGGGGGCGTGTGGGATGAGCTCCCGGACGGTCTCGGCAACGCTCTGCGGGAGGGCTTCGCCACCGGTGTGCAGGTGACGCAACCGGGTGAGCCCCCGCAGTTGCTCGGGTTCCGCGACCTCGGTGAGCACGGCGAGCATCGAGGGCACCAGCGTCGCCGAGGTGACGCCGAAGTCGGCGAGGTGACGCAGTACCGCGACGGGATCACGATGCGCACCCGGCTCCATGACCACGAGGCGGCCACCCGACAGCGGCGGACGCAGGATCTCACCGACGGAGGGGTCGAAGGTCAGTTCCAGCACCTGTAGGAACACGTCGTCGGGACCGAATTCGTAGGCGCCGCGGTCGTAGTCGAGATGCGCGCGCAGTGTCTGGTGACTGACCGTGACGCCCTTCGGACGACCCGTCGAACCGGACGTGAAGATGGTGTAGGCCGGATTCGCGCCGTCGACCGCCGACACGCGTTCGGCAGGACCGAAAAGCGGTACCGCCGCGTCCGAGTCGTCGTCGACGGTCACGACGGTCACCTCGGGGTCGAGCGCCTCGATTCCCGCCGGGGACGGCCCCGGGCCGATCAGTACGGCCGCGACCCCGGCGGTGCGCGCCAGGTAGTCGATGCGGTCGGCCGGGGCGGCGGGGTCCATCGGCACGAACTGCCCACCGGCAGCGAGGATCGCGTGGACCGCGACGATCATCTCCGTCGACCGCGGGATGCACACGCCCACCGCGACTTCCGGCCCGACACCCAGACCGACCAGCCGTCGGGCGAGGACACTCACCCGGTTGCCCAGTTCGGCGTAGGTCGCCTCCCCGAACCGACCCTGCACCGCGATCGCGTCCGGAGACGCAGCGATCCGCTCGAGGAGCAGATCGGCGACGTGGGTGCCGGCGGGCGTGAGGTCCGGGCCGGCCGACCACGTGTCGAGGCGGGCCTCGTCCACGGTCGACATCGGCGGGATGTCGGCGATGGGAGTCTGCGCGTCGTCGGCGATCGTCTGCAGGATCCGCACGAGCGACCGCGCGAAGACGGCGACCTCGTCGTCGGTGAAGGCGTCGGGGAGGTAGGTCAACCGGACCGCGATGCCCGACGCGGTCGGCGAGGTCGCCAGGTTGAGGGGATAGTGCGTGGCGTCGGAGACCTCGACGTCGCGGATCGACAGCCCCACCGCGGCACTCGCGGCGCCGCCGGCCAGCGAATCGTTGTCCACGGGATAGGACTCGTGCACGGTCAGCGTGTCAAACAGTTGCGAATGACCGACAGCGGTGAGGATCTCGGGCAGGCCGATGTGCTGGTGATCGAGGACGGCGGTCTTGTCCGACTGCAACCGGCCGAGGACCTCGGCGATCGTGGCGTCCGGATCGACGTCGACGACGGCGGGCAGGGTGTTGATGAACAGGCCGACCATCGACTCGACCCCGTCGAGTCCGGCGGGCCGCCCGGAGACGGTCTCACCGAAGGTGACCACTCGGTTGTCGGTGAGACGGGACAGCAGGACCGCCCACGCGAGCTGGAGCGTCGTGGCCATGGTCGAGCCCGACTGTCGTGCCGTGCGCTCGAGCGCCGCGACGAGGTCGGGTTCGAGGACCCAGCGGTGTTCGCGAGGCAGATGTTCTGCCGCGGTGCGATTCTCGCCGTCCTCGACGGACGTGCCGGTGAGGCCGGGGGCGACCAGTGTGGGTTCGGTGACCAGTCCGAGGACCCGTGCCCACGCGGCGAGACCGGCGTCGAGGTCGGTGTCGGCGATGCGGGCGAGGTAATCGGCGAAGTCGGTGCGCTCACCCGTCCCCTGTCCGGTGAACGGGGACCCGGTCGCGTAGAGCGCGAGCAGGTCGGCCAGCACGAGCGGACCGGACCAACCGTCGAACAGGATGTGGTGGTTGGTGATGACCACACTCGTCCCCTGCGCGTGCCGAACCACCACCGCACGCAGCAGCGGCGGGTCGGCGAGGTCGAACGGTTCGGTGCGCTCGGCCGCCGACACCTCGTCGACGGCAGCCCGGAGATCGTCGTCACCGGCTGCCGGCACGTCGATCACGCGCCAGCGCAACGGCACCGTCTCGGGCACGACGGTGACCACATGTCCACTGGGCACCCGTACGAAGCCGGACTTCAGCGTGCGGTGGTGATCGAGCAGAGCGACCACGGCGGTGCGCAATCGGTCCAGGTCGACATCGCCGTCGAGATGCAGGACCGCTTGGGTCACATATACGTCGAGCTGGTCGGTACCGGCGAGCTGCGACTGGAAGTACAGTCCGCGCTGCAGCGGCGACAGTGCCCAGACCTGGGCGCCGGGGAACCGCTGCGCCACCGTGTCGAGATCGTGCTGGGTGACGTCGGCACCCGGGACGTCCGCGGGCGACCGGCCGACGTCGACGCCGTCGGCGACGAGGCGGACCACGTCGGTGAGTTCCGCTGTCCACCGCCGTGCGATGTCACGGACATCCTCCGGCGACAGGATCGCCGCGGGGAACTGCAGGTCGGCCGACAGCACGCGGCCGTCCGGGGACGCGCCGGTACTCGCGTTGACCGTCAGCACACTCATCGCCGCCACCCCGTCGGACACGGCAGCGGGCAGGAACGGCGCGTCGGGTGCGGGCAGGAACGCGGCGCCGGCGAGCGCCGCTACACCGGACGTCGGGGTGTCGACCTCGCCGGGCGCCGTCGGCGCCTCGCTGCGTCCGGTCGCGCCGCGGGTGCCGAGATAGTTGAACGCGATCGTGGGCAGCGGACGGGACCGCAGTTGTGCGACCGGGTCGGTGGGGTCGCCGACAGCTGCGGCATAGCGCAGCAGGCCGAACCCGATCCCCGAGTCGGGCATGCCGAGACGCTCTTCCTTGGCCGCCTTGATCGCGTGGACGACGTCGTCGGCCGGATCGATGGCGAGCGGGGCGATCGAGGTGAACCAGCCGACCGTGCGCGACAGGTCCGCGCGACGCGGCTCCGGGCCGGCGAGCAGCACGTCCTCGTAACGGCCGTGTCCCTCGGTGAGCACGGTGACCGGTGCGGCGTCGGCGATGTCGCGATCGCGCTGCCAGGACCGCACCGCCCGCGCGAGGGTGCCGAGCAGGACATCGACGACGGACGCCGAGAACGCTTCGGGCACAGTCGTCGTCAGCGGATCCACGATGGCCGGCTCGACGCGGTGGACGATCGAGGTCAGCGTGCCGTACCGGTCGCGGTCGGGGTCGAGCGGCGCGCCGAAGTCGGTCGGTTCGGCCGGCGCGCGGTCGAGCCAGTACCCGGCCTCGGTCCGACGTGCGTCGACCTGCGCGGTGAGAGCGCCCTGCCACGCACGCTGCGAGGTCTCCTCGGCCCGGACCGCCACGGGCTGTCCGGCGGTCAGCTGGGCGTGGACGGTGAGGAGGTCCTCGATCAGGATCGGCCACGACACCGCGTCGACGCCGAGGTGGTGGATCACCAGCACGATCCGAGCGGGTGCACCGGGCTCCGCGGGCGCGGACTCCCGGGTCGCGGCGCCGCTGACGATCGTCGCGGCGACCAGTCGCCCGGCGGCCGGGTCGAGGCGACCCGCGGCCTGGGCATGCGCGTCGACCAGCGCGTCGGCGAAGCCTGGCTCGCCGACGGCCGTGTCGGTCGAGAGCGCGACGATCGAGGCATCGGCGTCGAACGGCGTTCCGGCAGTGAGGGTCCAGGTGTCCCCGGTCTGGGTGTCCCCGGTCTGGGTGTCCCCGGTCTGGGTGTCCCCGGTCTGGGCGCCACCGGCGGGCTCCAGGCGCGCGCCGAGCATCGGATGCGCGTCGACGAGCGCCCCGAGCACGTCGCCGAGGTGGCCGACGGTGAGGCCGGCCGGCGCGGTCAGCACCATCGACTGGTTGAAGTCCGCGAGGTCGGCCGGTGTCGGCGCGGCATCGACGAGCCAGGACACGATCGGCGGGAGGTCGACCCGTCCGTCGGGATCGCCGGTGGGTTCGGCGAGCATCGGGGCGCGGTCCCCGCCCGCCGAAGCGACCCGCGCCATCGCGCGGATGGTCTTCTGTTCGAAGATCTCTCGGGGTGACAGGGGCAACCCGGCCGCCTTTGCGGCGGAGGCGAGCTGGATCGACATGATCGAATCGCCGCCGAGCGCGAAGAAGGACTCGGTCACCGAGACGGTCTCGAGACCCAGCAGCCCCGCGACGATCGCGACGAGGGTCTCTTCGGCGGTCGTCGCCGGTGCGACGTATCCGTCGGCGGGAGTGGTGAACTCGGGGGTGGGCAGCGCGCGCCGGTCGAGCTTGCCACCCGGCGTCACGGGCAGTTCGTCGAGCACCATCGCCGAGTGCGGGATCATGTGTCCGGCAAGGCGGTCGGCCGCCCCGGCGAGAACCGCGTCGGCATCGAGGCGCCGGTCGCCGGTGGTGTCGTCGGCCACGAGGTAGGCGACGAGCCGGGTGCGCCCGTGGTCGTCGTCGACGCCGGTCACGACGACCGAGCCGACGCCCGGCTGATCGCCGAGCACGGACTCGATCTCGCCGAGTTCGACGCGCTGGCCGTTGATCTTCACCTGGTGGTCGGCGCGCCCGGCGAACTCGATCTCACCGGTCGCGGTGATCCGCACCAGATCACCGGTGGCGTACATGCGCCGGCCCGGTTCGCGGGCGAAGGGATCGGCCACGAAAGACGAGGCGGTGAGGCCGGGCCGGCCGAGGTAACCCCGGGCCAGCGAGTCACCGGTGGACAGGTAGAGCTCACCCACCACGCCCTGCGGGACCGGATGCAGACGGCCGTCGAGCACGTGGGCGGTGAAGCCGCGGACCGCGCGACCGATGGTCACCGGCACCCCGGGCTCGGATCGTCCGGTGGTCGCCCAGACGGTGGCCTCCGACGGCCCGTAGAAGTTGTACATCCGGCGCCCGGATTCCGGTGTGGCCCAGCGCGCTATCAGCTCGGGCGGGCACGCCTCGCCGCCGGTGACGAGGTTCCGGACGGTGCGGCCCCGCCGTGGGTCGACGGTCGCCAGCACCGTGGGGGTGATGAGGGTGTCGGTGACCCGGTCGCGTTCGAGGATGCGCCCGAGCGCGTCGCCGGCGTACTCGGCGGCCGGCGCGACGACGAGGGTGTGCCCGACCGCGATCGACCACATCATCTCCAGCACCGAGGCGTCGAAGCTCGGTGAGGCGACATGCAGGACACGGGTGTCGGGGGCCTGTGCCGGTGTGCCGGTGACCTCGGTCAGCGCGGCGACGAAGTTCGCGATGCCGCGATGCGGGACCCCGACGGCCTTGGGGCGTCCGGTGGAGCCGGAGGTGTAGACGAGGTAGGCCAGGTCGTCGAGCCGGACCGGTCGGCGACGTTCGGCGTCGGTGACCGGCCCGCCGGCGACGGCCTGGTCGTCGAGCGAACCGAGTTCGAGCCAGTCACAGGATGATTCGCCGAGCCGGGCCCGCGTCGAGGCGTCGGTGATGCCGAGCCGGACACCGGAGTCGGCCACCATGAAGTCGATGCGATCACTCGGATAGGCGGGGTCGATCGGCACATACGCGGCGCCTGCCTTGATGACACCGAACACCGCAACCACCGACCCGATGGACCGCTCGAGGCCGACGGCCACCACGTCGCCGGGGCCGACTCCACGCGAGATCAGCCGGCGCGCAAGGCGATCGGTGCGGTCCTCGAACTCCGCGTAGGAGATCTCGGCCCCGTCGTGGATCAGGGCCGGACGGTGTGGATCGAGGTCGCGTCGCGTGAGGAGCTCGGTGAGGGTCACCGGTTCGGTCACCCCGCCGTCGGCAGCGGGTGTGACCTCGCCGACGGAGTTGCGGCTCGGAGCGCTCAGAGTCGCGGCGTCGATGCCGACGATGTCGATGTCGCCGACGGGCACCGCGGGGTCGGTGGCCATCGCGGCGATCACCTGGAGCCACACCTCGGCGACGCGGCGGATGGTCGCGGCGTCGAACAACGAGGTGGCATAGAGGAAATCGGCCCGCATCGGCGACGACCCGGTGCGTTCGGACACCGAGACCGTGAGGTCGAACTTGGCGGTCGGCGTGGCGACTCCGAGCGGTTCGGCACTCAGGTCCGAGAACTCCACCCGGTCGATCTCCTCCGGGCGGCCGCCCGCGGCGGCCAGGGTGTACGCGATCTGCACCAGCGGCGGGTACGAAGTCGACCGCTCCGGCGCGAGTTCCTCGATCAGGTCGTCGAATTGGACGTCCGCGTGCGCGAAGGCGTCCAGGTCGGTGGCGCGGATCGTGGCGATGAGGTCATCCATCGTCGATGCCGGGTCGACGGCCGTGCGCAGCACCAGCGTGTTGACGAACATGCCGACGAGGTCGTGGAGGGCGGCGTCGGGGCGGCCGGCGATCGGTGTGCCGATCACGACGTCCCGGGTGGCGGCGAGCCGGGCGACGGTGACGGCGAGCGCGGCGTGCAGCACCATGAAGAGCGTGACGTCGCGGTTGCGTGCGAGGTCGTCCAGGGCGGTGACGAGTGCGTCGTCCACGGTCACCGATTCGACCGCCGCCGCGGTGTCGAGGACGGCCGGTCGCGGCCGGTCCATCGGCAGGTCGGTCACCGCGGGGAGATCCGCGAGGACCGCGCGCCAGTGGTCGAGCTGGCGGCCCATCGGCGTGCCCGGATCGTCGGCGGCGCCGAGGTATTCGCGCTGCCAGAGGGCGAAGTCCGCGTACTGGACCGCAGGCGCGGCGACCGGGGGCGCGGCGTTCGTCCGACTCAGGTAGGAGCCGAGCAGATCGCGCACGAACACCGGGGTCGACTCACCGTCGAAGGCGATGTGATGCACGGTGAGCACCACGTCGACCGTGTCGTCCCCGCGACGCAGGACCCGGCCGCGCAGCGGGAATTCGCTCGCGACGTCGAATCCGGTTGTCGCCGAGACGAACAGCTCCTCGTCGGTCTCCACGGCCCGCCAGTCGAGGCGGGCACGGGCCGAGTCGGGATCGGTGACGAGCTGGAGCGGCCCCTGCTCGTCGCTGGGATAGGTGGTCCGCAGGATCTCGTGGTTGGCGACCACATCACCGACCGCGGCCTCCAGCGCGTCGAGGTCGAGAGCTCCGGTGAGGCGCAGCGCCATCGGGATGTTGTAGGCCGCCGAGGCAGTGTCGAACTGGTTGATGAACCACATGCGACTCTGCGCCGTCGACAACGGCAATCGCTCGGGTCGCGGCATCGCGGTGACGCGCGGGACGCTCCGACCGCGTCCGGCCACCAGGCCGGCCAGGGCCCGCACCGACGGCGCGTCGAACAGGTCACCCACCGACACGTCGACGTCGAGCAGGTCGGCCACCCGCGCCGCCACCCGCGCCGCGGACAGCGAGTTGCCGCCGAGGTCGAAGAACGACTGCGTCACGCTGACGCGATCGGTGCCCAGCACATCGGCGACGATGGCCGCGATCGAGGTCTCGGCGTCGGACTCGGGGGCGGCGAACTCCTCGACGGTCACTTCGGGGACCGGCAGCTTACGCCGGGCGACCTTGCCCGCACTGTTCAGCGGCAGTTGCTCGAGCGTCATCCACACCGTGGGTCGCATGTAGGCCGGGAGCGCCTGCGCGACAACCGATTTGACCGCGTCCACGTCGACGGACGCGGGCGCGAGGTAGGCGACGAGGTGGGCTTGTCCGGACACCTTCGCCACGGTGGCGGCCGCGTGCAGCACACCCGGCGCCGACATCAGGACGGACTCGACCTCGCCCAGCTCGAGTCGCTGGCCGCGGAGCTTCACCTGGAAGTCCGTGCGGCCCAGGTACTCCAGTTGACCGCGCGCATTCCATCGCACGAGGTCGCCGGTCCGGTACAGACGCTCGCCGGGGTCGCCGAAACCCTCGGTGCCGGCGGTGGAGTCGCCGGCGGTGGAGTCACTGTCCGGGGCATCGCCGCGTGCGGGAGCCGCGAAGGGGCTGGCGACGAAGCGTTCGGCGGTCAGGGCGGGCTGCGACGCGTACCCACGGGCGAGTTGCACGCCCCCGAGGTACAGCTCACCGGGCACGCCCGAGGGCACGAGCTGTAGTCGCGAGTCGAGGACGAAGGTGGTGGTGCTCGGGACCGGGACGCCGATCGGCACCGACGTCTCCCCTGCCCGCACCTGATGGGCGGTCACGTCCACCGCTGCCTCGGTCGGGCCGTACAGGTTGTGAAGCTCGTTGTGCGGCAACGCCGTCACCAGCGCCTGCGCCACCGGAGCGGTCAGCGCCTCGCCGGAGGTGAACGTCAACCGCAGGGACGACAGGTCGCCCACCCGATCGCCGAGGACGTCGAGGAACACCGACAGCATCGACGGCACGAAGTGGATGACCGACACCTTCTCGGCCGTGATCAGCTCGGCCAGATACCGCGGATCACCGTGTCGATCGGGTTCGGCCACCACCAGCGTCGCCCCCACCGCGAACGGCAGGAACAGCTCCCACACGGACACGTCGAACGTCACCGGCGTCTTCTGGACGAAGACATCCGAGTCCTTGATCGAATACCAGTCCCGCATCCACTCCAGGCGGTTCACGATCGCCGCATGCGACACCGTGACGCCCTTCGGCCGACCCGTCGACCCCGAGGTGAACAGCGTGTAGGCCGCGTCCGCGGGCGCCAGCGGCGCCCGGCGTTCGTCGTCGGTGACCGGTGCGGTGGCGAGGTCGACCTCGGTGGTCGTGTCGACCACGACCGCGGTGACGTCCACCGGCAGCTCGACGGCCGAGCCGGCGGCGACGAGGGCCAGCCGGGCGTCCGCGGTGTCGAGCATGTACCGGGTGCGGTCGGACGGCGCGTCGATGTCGAGCGGGACGTAGTGACCGCCCGCGGCGACGATGCCGTGGATGGCGACGAGGAGCTCGACCGAACGGGGAATGGCGACCGCCACGGCGACGTCGGGTCCGACACCGAGGGAGATCAGATGACGAGCCAGTGAGTCGACCCGCGCCCCGAACTCGGCGTAGCTGACGCGACGCGGACCGAACACGATGGCCGGTACGTCGGACCTCGTCGCCACATGCACCACATCGGTCACCGTTGGGCCTCCATCTCGCCTCGTCGTCTGCCGTCTCGTCCTGCGTTCCCCATTCCCCCCGTGTGTTCGCTGCGCCCCGGGTGTTCTCTCCGCTCAGTCATCCCCACCGGGACCACTGTCGGAACCATCGTCACCGTAGCGACTCTCGTCCCCACCGCGACCGTTGTACCCGACCTCGCGGCCGGCCACACCGTTCTCGCCGACTCCCGGCTCCCCCGCGCCGGACTGCCGGGATCCGACGATGCCCGGCAGGGTGGCGCCGGTCGGCCGCGTCGCGGCACCCGCCGACCAGGCCAGCACGCGATCCCGTTCCGCCGGTGTCACCAGTGGACACTCCCCGACCGCGGCGTCCGGCCGGGCCGTGAGCCCGTCGAGGAGCGTAACCAGGCGCTGCGCGAGCAGCTCGACGGTCCCCTCGTCGAACAGGTCCGTCGCGTAGACCATCGACGCCGACCAGGACCGGTCCGGACGGGCGACCACCGCGACCGTGAGGTCGAGCTGGGCGGACGTCACCGGCGACTCGAGCGCCGCGACCCGCAGACCCTCCGCCTCGAACACCGGCGCGGTGTTGCCCGCGTTGGTCAGCGTCAGCATGACCTGCGCGAGCGGCGAGAACGCCCTGGACCGGGTCGGGTTCAGCCGCTCGACCAGCGTCTCGAACGGCACGTCGGCGTTGGTGAACGCGTCGAGGTCGACGACCCGGGTGTCCTCGAGCAGTTCCGCGAAGCTCATCGCCGGGTCCACCTCGGCCCGCAGGACCAGGGTGTTGACGAACATGCCGATCAGCTGATCGATCTCGGCGCGTCCCCGGCCCGCGATGGGAGTGGCGACCGCGATGTCGTCGGTCGCGGTGACCCGGGCGAGCAGCACCGACAAGCCCGCGTGCACCACCATGAACGGCGTCATCCCGCGCTCGCGCGCCAGCGCCGAGATCCGCGTCGCGACCTCGTGCGGGATCTCGAAGTCGACCCGCGCACCCCGCATCGACGCCACGGTCGGGCGCGGCCGGTCGGCGGGCAGCTCCAGCACGTCGGGTACCCCGGCGAGCTGACGCAACCAGTACGACAGTTGCCGTCCGACCACCGACGTCGGGTCGTCGACCGCGCCCAGCTCGCGTTGCTGCCACAGCGCGTAGTCGGCGAACTGGACCGGCAGCGGCGGCAGGTCCGGTGCCCGGCTCGCGGCCCGGTCCCGGTAGGCCGTCACGACGTCGGACATCAGTGGCCGCATGGACTCACCGTCACCCACGATGTGATGCAGTACCGCGAGCAGGACCCACGAACCCTCGTCGCGTCGCCACAACCGGATCCGGACGGGCACCTCGGTGGTCACGTCGAATCCGGCGGACAGCGCCTCGAGAAGCTCCGCCTCCGAATCACATTCGACGAGGCGGGGCAGCGCCGCCGGACCGTCGGCGTCGTGGACGACCTGGGTCGGCCGGCCGTCGACGGCGGGGAACGTGGTCCGCAGGATCTCGTGCCGCGCGACGACGTCCCCGATCGCCGCACCGAGGGCCTCGACGTCCAGCCGGCCGCCGAGTTCGACACCGATCGGCAGGTTGTAGGCCGCCGAGGCCGGGTCGAGGCGATTGATGAACCAGATCCGCTGCTGCGCGAACGACAGCGGGATCTCCGCCGGCCTCGGCTCGACCCGGGTGACCGGCGCGCGCAGACCGCCCCGGTGCTGACCGAGAGCGGCCAGTGCCCGCGGCGTCGGCGACTCGAACACGTCCCGCACGCCGATGTCGGCGTTGAGGGCGTCGCCGACGCGTGCCGCCAGTCGGGTCGCGGAGAGCGAGTTGCCGCCCAGGGCGAAGAAGTCACCGGTCACCGACACCGCGTCGACGCCCAGCAGGTCGGCGAAGACGGCGACCACGCGCGCCTCCGCCGCCGTCTCCGGTGCGACGAGGTCGTCGGCCTCGATGTCCGGTGCCGGCAGTGCCCGCTTGTCCAGCTTGCCCGTCGCGGTGAGCGGCAGGTCGGCCACGACCGTGATCGTCGCCGGGATCATGTACGACGGCAGTCGATCCGCCAGATGGTCCCGCAGCGCAGCGGTGTCGACGGCAGGAGTCTCGCCGCCGGTGCTCAGCGCGTCCGATGCCGGTACCACGTAGGCGGCCAGCGACGACGCGACCGACCCGCCGACCCCGAGCACCACCGCGGTCTTCACCGACGGATGCGTGGACAGCGCGTTCTCGATCTCGCCCAGTTCGATGCGCAGGCCGCGCAGCTTCACCTGGTCGTCGGAACGACCGAGATACTCGAGCACCAGCTCGCCGGATGCCGAGCGCACCCACCGGACACGGTCGCCCGTGCGGTACATGCGGTCGCCGGGTCCGCCGAACGGGGACGCGACGAAGCGCTCGGCGGTCAGCTGCGGACGCCGGAGATATCCGCGGGCCGACGAGACACCGGTGGCGTACAGCTCGCCCGCCATCCCGATGGGCACCGGGGACAATCGCTGATCCAGGACCAGCAGGCCGGTACCCGCCACCGGGCCGCCGATCGTCACCGGCTCGTCCGGGTCGAGCGGACCGCTGATCGCGACCGCCACCGACGTCTCCGTCGGCCCGTACGCGTTGTGGAACGCGACGCGGCCCGCCCAGGTGCGGACGAGAGCGGTGGAGACCGCCTCGCCACCCGAGGCCAGCATCCGCAGTGCGGGCAGGTCGTCGGGTTCGACGGTCGCCAGCACACTCGGTGTGAGGAACACGTGCGTCAGTTCGTGCTCGCGGAGGAAGGCGGTCAGCGCCTCGCCACCGACAATGTCGTCCGGCCGGTACACCAGCGTCGAACCCGAGGTCGAGGCCAGCAGCCACTCCAGCACCGAGGCATCGAAACTCGGTGAGGCGTAACCGAGTACCCGCGAACCCGGATCGATGCCGAACCGGTGCGCCTCGGCGACGGCGAAGGCGTGCGCACCGCGCTGGGTGACCGCCACGCCCTTGGGCACACCGGTCGACCCGGAGGTGTAGATGACATAGGCGAGTGCATCCAGACGCGGGGTACCCACCAGCTCGCCCGGCGCGAGGGCGGTGCCCTCGATGCCACGCATGGCGTCGGCGACGGCGGACACGTCGATCCATTCGACGTCACCGCGGGCACCCGCTTCCGGCCCCGGGCCGCCCTGTTCCGGACTTCCCGATGCCGACGCGATCACCAGACGCACACCGGAATCGGTGACCATGTGCGCGATGCGGTCGGCGGGCAGCGTCGGGTCGATGGACAGGTACGCCGCGCCCAGCTTCGCCAGGGCCCATTGCCCCGCCAGCCGGTCGACGGTGCGACCGAGCGCCAGCCCCACGACCGAGTCCACGCCGATCCCGCGGCCGATCATCCACCGCGCGAGCCGGTTCGAGCGCTCGTCGAGCTCGGCGTAGGTGAGCGACGCGCCGTCGCCGTCGGTGACCGCGACGATCCCCGCGTGCGCGGCCGCGACGTCGGCGAACACCTCGCCCAGCAGACGCGGTTCCGGCGCCGCCGGACCGTTCACCGGCGTGAGCTCGGCAGCTGCCGCGGCGTCGAGGAGAGCGATCGACGAGGTCGGCGAATCCACATCGTCGACGGTTGTCCGCAGGATCTCGCGCAGCGCCGCACCGAACACCCCCACCTGGTCGTCGGCGAAGGCCGACGGGAGGTACTTGAGCTTCAGCAGCAGGCGGTCACCGGACGGTGACGACGCGAGGTTGAGCGGATAGTGCGTCGAGTCGCCGGCGTCCACGCCAACGATCTGCAGACCGCCGGCCAGCGATGTGTCCGCCGTGGACAGCGAGTCGGAGTCCACCGGGAACGACTCGAACACGGTCAGCGTGTCGAAGAGCGCACCGATCCCCGCAAGCGCGGTGAGGTCGGCGAGACCGACGTGCTGGTGGTCGAGGACCGCGACCTTGTCGGCCTGCATCGCGGCGAGCACGTCGCCGATCGGGGCAGCCGGGTCGACGTCGACGACGCTCGGGACCGTGTTGATGAACAGGCCGACCATGCCCTCGACACCGTCGAGGTCCGACGGGCGCCCCGACACGGTCTCGCCGAAGGCGACCACCTGGTTGCCGGTCATGCGCGACAGCAGCACCGCCCAGGCGAACTGCAGGATCGTGCTGACCGTGACACCGCGTTCGCGCGCCAGCCGGTTGATCGCCGCCGTCGTCTCGGCGTCGATCCACTCCTCGTGGTCACGCGGCAACGACGTGGTCGTGGCCTCCTCGGCGCCGGACACCAGCGTCGGCCCCGCCAGCGGCGCCAGCACATCCCGCCAGGCGGCGAGACCCGCGGCCGGGTCGGCGGCGGCGAGCCGCCGGACGTGGTCGCCGAAGTCGGAGTCCGCGGAAATGGTTGCCGTGTACGGACCCACGCCGGCGTAGAGCGCGAGCAGGTCGGCGAGAACCAGCGGACCGGACCAGCCGTCGAGCAGGATGTGATGGTTGGTCACGATCAGGCTCAGCGTCGTGTCGGACCCAGAGCCGTGCTCGACGCTCACGAACCGCACCAGCGGCGGCGCCGCGAGATCGAACGGTTCGATCCGTTCGGTGTCGGCGATCTCGCGCACTCGTCGCGCTGCCTCGTCACCGTCGAAGTCGGGTTCCAGGGACACCTCGGACCACGGCAGGTCGACGCGCGGCGGTACGACGGCCACCAGCACCCCGCCCGCCGTGCGCACATACCCGCTGCGCAGCACACGATGATGTGCGACGAGTTCCTCGGCCGCCGAACGCAATCGCGCCCGGTCGACCTCACCGCCGAGATGCAGCACCGCCTGCGTGACGTAGACGTCCACATTGCCGGAGCCCGTGGGAGCGACACCGTCGGCTCCCGCGGTGTTCTGCGCAGCCATCTGCGACTGGAAGTACAGACCGGCCTGCAGCGGCGTGAGCGGCCAGACGTCCGCACCCGGGAACCGCACCGCGAGCGCGTCGAGTTCGGTCTGGGTGACGGGCGTACCGGGCACGTCCGACGGCGACCGGCCCGGGTCACCGACGACCGCGACGTGCTCGGCGAGTGCGGTGAGCTCGGCGGCCCACAACTCGGCGAGCGCCGTGATGTCGTCGGTCCCGAACAGAGCCGACGGGAACGTGAAGTTTGCCGTGAGGCGCCGGGTCTCGCCGTCGCTTCGCGTTCCGACGTTGACGCTCAACGGGTTCAGCGCGACCATCGCACCAGACACCGACGGCGGCATCCCCGGCGCGCCGGGCGCACCGGTGAACGGGATGACGTCGGGCGCGGGTTCCGCCGCGGGGCGTCCCGCGCGTCCGGCACCGAAGAAGTTGAAACCGATGCTCGGCAGCGGACGCTGCGACAGCTCGGTGTCGGCGCCGTAACGCAGCGCACCGAAGCCGAGACCGCCGTCGGGTTGCCCGAGACGTTCCTCCTTGGCCGACTTCACCGCATGGGTGACGTCGGTGGACGGATCGACAGCGACCGGGGCGATGGTGGTGAACCAGCCGACCGTGCGGGACAGGTCGACTGCTCGTTCGCCGTCGGCGGTGACGATCGCGTCCTTGCGCCCGTGGCCCTCCACCAGGACCGTGACGGGTGCGACGTCGGCGATACCGCGCGCGGCCTGCCACGCCCGCACCGCACGTGCGAACGTACCGAGCAGGACGTCGTTGGCGTTGCCGCGGAACGCTTCCGGCACCGAGGTCAGCGCCGCCTCGGTCACCTGCGCGTCGAATGCGTGGACCACCGACACCTCGGTGCCGAACCGGTCCCGCGACGCGTCGAAGTCGATCCCGAGATCGGTGGGTCGGGCCGGGAGCCGGTCGAGCCAGTACGGCAGCTCGGCCGAGCGCCGGTCGGCCTGTGCGCCGACCGCGTGGGCCCACGCCCGCTCGGACGTCGCCTCGGCACGCAGCGCGATCGGTTGCCCCGATGCCCGCTGCGCCCATCCGGTGACCAGGTCCTCGACGAGGATCGGCCAGGACACCGCGTCGACACCGAGATGGTGGATCGCCAGGACGACCCGACCGACGCCGTCGGCGTCGGTGACGATGCCCGCCGCGACGAGCACACCGGCCGACGGATCGAGGTGAGCCAGTGCCTCGGCGTGTGCGGCACGAAGATCCGCGTCGTGGCCGGGACTGCCCACCGGTGCGACCGAGGAGCGTGCGAACACATAGGGCGCCGCGCTAAGACCACCGGCGTTCTCATCCGATCCGGCGACCAATCGCCAGCGGTCATCGCTCCGGGTGAGACGCGCGGACAGCATCGGGTGCACCGCGATGAGCTCGGACAGCAACTCCGACAACGCGTCCACGGTGAGATCCGCCGGCGCGTGGAGCACCCGGTACTGCGAGAAGTCCGCGAAATCAGATGCGTGCGTGGAGTGTTCGATCATCCACGACATCACCGGCAGCAGTGGCAGGTCGCCGCGCCCGCCGCCCGCGGGTTCGACGAGAGCGGGCAGACGGTGCGCCTCCCCGGCGACCACGCGGGCCATCGCCCGAATGGTCCGTTGCTCGAAGATGTCTCGCGGTGTCAGCGTGAACCCGGCGGCGCGAACCGCCGAGGCGAGCTGGATCGACATGATCGAGTCACCGCCGAGCGCGAAGAACGACTGGGTGACCGAGACCCGGTCCAGTCCGAGCAGACCCGCCACGATGGTCGCCAGGGTCTCCTCCGTCACGTTGGCGGGCGCGACGTGATCGGCGTCGAGCCCCGCGAAGTCGGGTGCGGGCAGAGCGCGGCGGTCGAGCTTGCCCGCGCTGTTCAGCACCACCTCGTCGATCGGCATCCACAGCGTCGGACGCATGTACTCCGGGAGTGCCCGGGTCACCGCGTCCCGCAGGACCTCGAGGTCCACGGTCGACGGCGCGACATAGGCGACCAGATGCTGTCCGCCACCCGGCGCGTCGGCCACCGACACCGCGGCGTGCACGACGCCGGGCGCGGCCGCGACGACGGACTCGATCTCGCCGAGTTCGATGCGCTGGCCGCGCAGCTTCACCTGGAAGTCGGTGCGGCCGAGGTATTCGATCTCCCCCTCGGTGTTCCACCGCACGAGATCACCGGTCCGGTAGAGCCGCGAGCCGGGCCGGCCGAACGGGTCGGCCACGAAGCGCTCGGCGGACAGGCCCGGTTGCGCGGCATACCCGCGGGCCACCTGATCGCCACCCAGATAGAGCTCGCCCGGGACCCCCGTCGGGACAGGATTCAGTCGCGCGTCGAGCACATGGGTCGTCGTGTTCCAGACCGGCACGCCGATCGGCACGATCGACGGCGCCCGGGTCACGTCGGCGTAGGCCACCTCGACCGCCGCCTCGGTGGGACCGAACAGGTTCACGATCTGGACGTGTGGCAGCAGCTCGTGGGCACGGGCCACCACCGCGGGCGGCAGCGCCTCACCGGAGGCGAACAGCCAGCGGAGCGTACCCAGGCGCGAGATCGTCTCGGCCGGCACGACATCGAGGAACACCGACAGCATCGACGGGACGAAATGCACCGAGGTGGCACCGCTGGACGCGATCAGGTCGGCGATGTAGAGCGGATCGGCATGGCCGCCCGGTTCGGCGATCACCATCGTCGCACCGGTCAGCAACGGCGCGAACAGCTCCGGCACCGAGACGTCGAAGGTGTACGGCGTCTTCTGGATGATCCGGTCACCCACGGTCCAGGGATACTCGTCGAGTCCCCACCACAACCGGTTGGCCACCGCGGCGTGGGAGACGGTCACGCCCTTGGGTCGTCCGGTCGAGCCGGAGGTGAAGAGCGTGTACAGCGCATCGTCACCGCGGATCGGCCGGACACGTTCGGCGTCGGTGACCGGCGGTGTCGACGGATCGATGTCGCGGGTCGAGTCGACGGTTACGCGCCGGACGCCGTCGTCCAGTCCGGACAGATCGGCCGACACGGGCCGCGGTCCGACGAGCAGAACCCGCGCGCCCGCGGTCTCGACCATGTAGCGCACACGGTCGCCCGGGGCAGCGGTGTCGATGGGCACGTACCGGCCACCGGCCGCGGTCACCGCGTGGACGGCCACCACCATGTCCACACCGCGGTCGATGCAGACCGCCACCGCGACATCGGGTCCCACGCCCAGCCCGAGGAGTTCCCGGGCGAGATCGGCGACCCGAGCGCCGAACTCGCGGTAGGTCAACTCACGGTCGGCGTAGGTCAGCGCGATCGAGTCGAGCGACCGCGCCCCGCGAAACGAGAGCGCATCGGCCACCGATCCCGCCGGTATGGCGGTCTCCGTGCCCCGTGATCGCCGGAGTATCTCCTCGATCTCGGCGGGTTCGAGGAGGGCGGCGTCGGCCACCGGGTCGTCGGTGTGCCGGGTGAGCTGGTCGAGCAGCCCGACGAACCGGCGCGCCAGCTGGGCGACGGTGTCTTCGTCGAAGAGATCCCGCGCGAACACCAGCGAGAGCGGCCAGTCCCCGTCCCCGTCGGGAACGGACACACCGATCGTCAGGTCCAGTTTCGCCGGCGGATCGGCCGGCGGCATCGGTTCGATCTCCAGCCCCGCGACCGCGGCCGGCGCGGTCTCCGCCATCTCGGGCAGTGCCGTCTGACCGAACGTGAGCATGATCTGGGCCAGCGGCGCGAACGCCTCGGACCGGACCGGATTGAGCTTCTCGACGAGCATCTCGAAGGCCACGTCGGCGTTCGCGAATGCTTCCAGGTCGGTGTCGCGGGCCTGCTCCAGCAGTTCGGCGAACGACATCGACGGATCCACCTGGGCCCGCAGGACCAGGGTGTTGACGAACATGCCCACGAGCGGGTCGAGTACACGCTGTCCGCGTCCGGCGACCGGGGTGGCGATCGCCACGTCCTCGCCGGCCGACAGTCGCGCGAGCAACACGGCGAGCGCCGCGTGCACGACGATGAACGGGGTCGCGTCGACCTCGCGTGCGAGGTCGCGGACCCGGTTCCCGATCTCGGCCGGGATCGCGGCGCCGACGCGACCGCCGCGCTGCGAGGCCACCAACGGCCGGGGCCGGTCGAACGGCAGGTTCAGCACCTCGGGCAGATCGGCGAGTTTGTCTGTCCAATAGGCCAACTGGGAGCCGATGACCGAGGTCGGATCGGATCCGTCGCCGAGGACCTCGTGCTGCCAGAGGGCGTAGTCGGCGAACTGGACCTCGAGGGGCTCGAAGTCGGGCTCGTTCCCCGACACCCGGGCGTCGTACGCCGTGAGGACGTCGACGAGCAGCGGGTTCATCGACTCGCCGTCGGCGGCGATGTGGTGGACGACGACCGCGACGACCGCACGCTCGGCGTCGACGTGCCAGACCCGCACGCGGATCGGCCAGTCGGCGGCGACGTCGAACCCGGAGACCACCGCACGCTCGAAGGCGTGCTGGTCGGCGGCGATCCCCCAGTCCAGCCGGTCGGCGATCTGCTCGGCCGGATGGACCAGTTGATGGGCGACCCCGTCGACGGACGGGAAGGTGGTCCGCAGGACCTCGTGGCGTTCGACGACGTCGACGATCGCCAGGCGCAACGCCTCGGTGTCGAGAGCACCGCGCACCTGGAGCACGAACGGGATGTTGTAGGTCGGCAGCGACGGATCGAACTGGTTGATGAACCACATCCGCTGCTGGGCGAAGGACAACGGTACGAGTTCCGGACGATCCGCGCGGGCGACGATCGGCGGCAGCGCCTCGGCATGTCCGGACACCTCGGCCACGAGCGCACGCACCGTCGGTGCCTCGAACAGGTCGCGCACCGAGGTCTCCACGCCGAGCACCTCGCCCACCCGGGCGGCCACGCGCGTCGCCGACAGCGAGTTGCCACCGAGGTCGAAGAAGGACTCGGTCACGCTGACCTGGTCGATTCCCAGGACCTCGGCGAACACCGCGGCGACCGCGGCTTCCTCGTTCGTCTCCGGTTCGACGATCTCGCCGACCTCGATGACCGGTTCGGGCAGCGCGGCCTTGTCGAGCTTGCCGACCGGGGTGAGCGGGAGCTCGTCGAGCACCGCGACCGACGCCGGCACCATGTGCGCCGGGAGTCGTTCGCCGACAAACGATCTCAGCTCTGCCGGATTGACCTCGGCGCCGCCCCCTGTGCCGGCCGCGACCACGTAGGCGGCCAGCGCGGTGGCGACCGAACCGCCGACACCGACGACCACGGCCGAGCGGACCGCCGGGTGCTCGGCGAGGACCGCCTCGATCTCGCCGAGTTCGATGCGCAGACCGCGCAGCTTCACCTGGTCGTCACTGCGGCCGGAGTACTCGAGGACCGGCGCACCGGTGGAGTCCTGCTTCCAGCGGACGATGTCGCCGGTGCGATACATCCGGTCACCCGGGTGACCATGCGGGTTCGCCACGAACTTCTCCGCGGTCAGGCCCGGGCGGTCGAGGTATCCGCGCGACAGCGCACCGCCGTTGACATACAGCTCCCCCGCGACACCGACGGGGACCGGACGCAACTGCGCGTCGAGCACCATCAGGCCCACGCCGGCGAGCGGGCCGCCGAGCGAGACCGGCTCGCCCACCGCCATCGGCGCACTGATGGTGACGCCGATCGTGGTCTCGGTGGGGCCATACAGGTTCTGGATCCGCCGGAACGGAGCCCAGCTGTCCTTGAGCGCCTGCGGCACGGCCTCGCCACCGGCATAGACGACGCGGAGGGCCGGGACCGCGTGCGGTTCGATGGTCGCGAGCACGGTCGGCGTCAGGAACGTGTGGGTGATCGCCTGCCGCATCATCAGGTCCTGCAGCGGCGGGCCACCGACCGCGTCGGCGGGGCGATAGATCAACACGCCGCCGGACACGATCGCGAGCAGGTACTCGAGCACCGACGCGTCGAAGCTGGGCGAGGCGAATCCGAGCACCCGCGAGTACTCGTCGGCACCCGAACGCCGGATCTCTTCGGCGGCGAAGTTCGCCAGACCCGAGTGGGTCACGGCGACACCCTTCGGGCGCCCGGTGGAGCCGGAGGTGTAGATGACGTAGGCGACGTTGTCCACCCGTACCGGCCCACGCCGATCCGATGAGGTGATCGGCGCGTCGGACAGCGCCTCGATCTCGGCGGACAGCGTGGCGTCGTCGAGACTGCGCCACGAGAAACGTTCCCCGGGCAGGGTTCCCGACGCCTGGACGGCCAGGCCCAGGATCGCGCCCGAGTCCTCGACCATGTTCGCCACTCGTTCGGCGGGGTAGTCCGGGTCGATCGGCACGTAGCCACCGCCGGTCTTGGCCACCGCCCAGATGGCGGTGAGCAGCTGCGCGGATCGGCCGATCGCCAGCGCGACCAGTTTCTCTGGGCCGATGCCCTGACCGATCAGCCAGCGCGCCAAGCGGTTCGACCGCGCGTCGAGGTCCGCGTACGACAGCCAGACATTGTCCGCGTCGACGACGGCCTGGCGCGGTCCCCACTTCGCGGCGGCCTGCGCGAAGAGATCACCCAGGACGACCGGCTCGGTTCCCGGTCCCCCGGTCACGACCGCGTCGGAGTCGGCGATCGACACCGTCTGCCGCTGCGGTTCGGGTTGCGTTGCCGCGCGGGCGAGTTCGGCCACCGACATGGTCGCCTCGCCGAGGGAGATCTGCCGCAGTGGCACCTCGGGTTCCGCCAGGGCCTCGGTCAGCAGCGTCACCAGCTGCTCGGCGAGACGCGCCACCGACGGTTCGTCGAACAGATCGGTCGCGTAGGTGATTGCACCCGACCAGTCCTCGGACCCGGCCGGCTGCGAGAGCGCGACCAGCAGGTCGACGCGGGCCGGGATGCGCTCGGTGGTCACCGAACTCACCTGGAGCCCGGCGACCTCGCCGATCGAGAGATCCGGACCCGCCAGTTCGGGGAGGGTCGACTGGTCGAACGTCAGCCACACCTGGGTGAAGGGCGCGAACGCTGCCGACCGCTGGGCCCCGGCCGCATCCGCGACCACGTCGAACGGGACGTCGGCGTTGGCGAAAGCAGCGAGGTCGGCGTCCTTGGCTGCGTCGAGCAGGTCGGCGAAGCCGCGGTCGCGGTCGACGGTCGTCCGCAACACCAGGGTGTTGACGAACATGCCGACGAGCGGATCGAGCACGCGCTGCCCGCGACCGGCGATCGGTGTGCCGACGGCGATGTCGTCGGTTGCCGACAGCCGTGACAGGAGGGCGGCCAGTGCGGCGTGGACCACCATGAACGGGGTCGTCCCGGTCTCCTGGGCGAACCCGGCGATGCGATCGCCGACCGACGCGGGCACGCCGAACAGGACGCGGCCGCCGCGCTGGCTGGCCCGCGCGGGCCGGGGACGGTCGGTGGGCAACTCGATCACGTCGGGGAGGCCGGCGAGACGGTCGGTCCAGTAGGTGAGCTGGCGGCCCACGACGGACTCGGGATCCTCGGGCGAACCGAGAACCTCGTGCTGCCAGATCGCGAAGTCGGCGAACTGGACGTCGAGGTCGGCGAATTCCGGGTCGGTGTCGGCGGACTCGGCGAGGTAGGCGGTCACGACGTCGCGCACGAGCGGCGTCATCGACTGCCCGTCCGAGGCGATGTGATGGGTGATCACCGCGAACACGTGCTCGTCGGGCGTCACCTCCCAGATCCGGGCGCGGATGGGCCATTCCCGCGAGACGTCGAAGCCTGCGGAGACCGCCGCCTCGATCTCCTCCTGCGAGGACACCTCCTGCCAGTCCAGCTTGGCCGCGACCGACGTCGCGCGGTTGATCTTCTGGTACGGCATGCCGTCGGCCGACGGGAACGTCGTACGCAGCGACTCGTGGCGCGACACCACGTCGATCAGAGCGGCGTGCAGCGCGTCGGTGTCGAGCGCACCGGACAGCCGCAGCACGATCGGCAGGTTGTAGGCCGACGAGGTGGTGTCGGCCTGGTTGACGAACCACATCCGCTGCTGGGCGAACGCCAGCGGGATCCGTTCGGGCCGGGACTCGACGGCCACGATCGGGGCGCGTGCGGAGTCGAGACCGGAACTCACCCGCGTCAGTTCACGCACGCTCGGGGCGTTGAAGAGTTCCCGGATCGAGATCTCCGTGCCGGTGACCTCGCCCACGCGGGCGACGAGCCGCATCGCGGCGAGCGAGTTGCCACCGAGGTCGAAGAACGAGTCGGTCACGCTGACGCGATCGACACCGAGGATGTCGGCGAACACCTCGGCGACCGCGGCCTCCGCCTCACCCGCGGGGGCGACGTACTCGCCCGCGGTGAAGACCGGTTCCGGCAGCGCACGACGATCGATCTTGCCTGCCGTGTTGAGCGCGATGTCGTCCACCGGCATCCACACGGTCGGTCGCATGTAGCCCGGAAGCGCCTCGGCGACAACGGCCTTGACCCTGTCCAGGTCGATGTGCTCACCCGGGACACCCGCCAGGTAGCCGACGAGGTGTTCCCCGCCGCCGGGTGCGGTGGCCACGGTCGCCGCGGCGTGGACGACGCCGGGAGCCGAGGCGATGACCGCCTCGATCTCGCCGAGCTCGATGCGCTGGCCGCGGAGCTTGACCTGGAAATCGGTGCGTCCCAGGTACTCCAGGACGCCGTCGGGGCGCCGGCGCACGA
Organism: Gordonia sp. ABKF26; assembly: GCF_041103195.1. Lineage (NCBI taxonomy): Bacteria > Bacillati > Actinomycetota > Actinomycetes > Mycobacteriales > Gordoniaceae > Gordonia > Gordonia sp. ABKF26. Next base: position 1,812,407 of record NZ_JBGCVZ010000003.1, on the reverse strand, counting down.
GGTCGCCGGTGCGGTAGAGCCGCGAACCCGGTTCGCCGTACGGATCGGCGACGAACCGTTCGGAGGTCAGGTCCGGGCGGGCCGCGTAACCGCGGGCCAGCTGCACGCCACCGAGGTAGAGCTCACCGGGGACACCGGCAGGCACCCGGCGCAACCGGGCGTCGAGCACGACGGCCGAGGAGTTCCACACCGGGATGCCGATCGGCACGGTCGGATCGTCGGCGGCAACCGAGTGGATGCGTTCGGAGGTGATCTCCACCGCGGCCTCGGTCGGACCGTACAGGTTGAAGAACCATGCGTCCGGCCAGATCTCGCGGACGGGTGCCGCGACCGCGGGCGGCAACGCCTCACCCGTGGTCGAGACGATGCGGATGGTGTCGAGGGCGGCGAGCTGCTCACGGCCGACCACCTCGAGGAACACCGACAGCATCGACGGCACGAAGTGGATCATCGTCGTGCCCGTGCGGGCGATCTCGTCGGCGACCTGGCGCGGGTTCAGGTGTCCGCCGTCGGCGAGGACCACCAGGCGGGCACCGATCGACAACGGCGCGAACAACTCCGGCACCGAACAGTCGAATGTGTACGGCGTCTTCTGCATGACGACGTCGTCGGGACCGATCGGCAGGGCGTCCAGGCCCCACCACAATCGGTTCAGCACCGCGGCATGCGACAACGTGACGCCCTTGGGGCGACCCGTGGAGCCCGAGGTGAACAAGGTGTACGCGGCGTCGTCGGGGCGCAGCGGGGAGAGTCGCTCCGCGTCGGACACCGGTGCGGCGGCCGACGAGTCGACGTCCACCAGGGCCGAGGCGTCGACCACGACGACCCGCACACCGGTGTCGTCGGCGGCGGCCACCGCGTCCCGGACACCCTCGGCGTCGGCGACGAGCAGCACCCGCACACCGGCGGTCTCGTACATGTAGCGGACGCGGTCGGCGGGGGCGGCCACGTCGACCGGGACGTACTGTCCACCCGCGGCGATGACGGCGTGGATCGCGACCATCATCTCGACGGAGCGCGGAATGCACAGGGCGACTGCCACATCCGGCCCGACACCGGCCTCGATGAGGTCGCGGGCCAGCGTGTTGACCCGGGCGACGAACTCGGCGTAGGACACCTCGCGGTCGCCGAAGACGATCGCGGTGGCGTCCGGGGTGCGCTGCGCCTGGGCGGAGACGGCGTCGCTGACGGTCTGCACTGCGGGCAGTTCCACCCGCTCGCCCCACTCGGCCGACTCGATGGCGGCCGTCGTGTCCTCGGCGACGAACGGCGCATCCCCCACCGCCCGGTCCGGGACCGAGGTCAGGGCATCGAGAAGACGGATGAAGCGTTCGCCGAACTCGAGCACCGTCGGCTCGTCGAAGAGGTCGGTCGAGTAGTCGAGGTTCACCGGCCAGGTCTGCCCGGCGGGCCGCGAGGAGACGGTGATCCAGAGATCGATCTGCGACGAGACCATCACGTCCGCGTACGGCGTCACCGTGATGCCGGCCGCGTCACCGAGTGCCTCGGCGGCGGTCGCCGACGGGCTGAACGAGAACATGACCTGGGCCAGCGGCGCGAAGGCCTCCGAGCGCACCGGACTCAGCCGGTCGACCACGGTCTCGAACGGGACGTCGGCGTGGGCGAACGCGTTCAGGTCGACGTCGCGCACCGCGGACAGGAGCTGTTCGAACGACTGGGCGCCGTCGACCAGCGTCCGCAGCACCAGGGTGTTGACGAACATGCCGACAAGCGGATCGAGCTCCGCCTGACCGCGACCGGCGATCGGCGTGCTGACGACGATGTCGTCGGTGGCCGACAGGCGTGCGAGCAGCACCGCGACGGCGCCGTGCAGCACCATGAACGGCGTCACGTCGGCTCCGCGCGCGACCTCGGTGACGCGCTCGCCGATCCCGGCCGGGATCTCGACCCGTGCGCGGGCGCCGCGCCCGGAGGCGACCGGCGGACGCGGACGGTCCGACGGCAATTCGAGTACGTCGGGAACACCGGCGAGGTGCCCGGCCCAGTAGGCCAATTGGCGTCCGACGACCGAATCCGGGTCGTCGACCGAGCCGAGGACGGTGTGCTGCCAGATCGCGTAATCGACGAATTGCACGGCGAACGGCGGGAATTGCGGCTCGTCCCCGGCGACGCGGGCGCTGTAGGCGGAGACCAGGTCGGAGACGAGCGGGGCCATGGACTCGCCGTCGGCACCGATGTGGTGGAACACGACGGCGAGCACGAACTCACCGGGCTCGACCGCCCAGAGGCGCGTCCGGAACGGCCACTCCTCGGTGACGTCGAATCCCCTTGTCACCGCGGCGAAGATGTCGTCCTCGGACCCGACGACCTCCCAGTCGAGCCGGTCGGCGACCGATTCCGGCGGATGCACGAGCTGGAAGGGCACGCCTTCGGCACTCGGGAACGTCGTGCGCAGGACCTCATGCCTGCGGACGACGTCGCCCAGCGCGGTGTGCAGTGCCTCGACGTCGAGGTCGCCCGACAGCCGCAGCACGATCGTCATGTTGTGCGTGGGCGCAGCGGGATGCAGGCGGTTGAGGAACCACATCCGGGTCTGCGCGAAGGACAGCGGAATCCGTTCGGGCCGTGGCGACACCGCCACCACGGGCGCGAGCCGGGAGCCGCGACCGGTCAGGGCGGCCACCAGCTCGCGCACCGACGGCGCCTCGAAGACGTCGCGGACCGAGACCTCGACACCCAGGGCGTCACCGACGCGGGCACTGACCCGCATCGCCGACAGCGAGTTGCCGCCCAGCTCGAAGAAGCTGTCGGTGGCACCCACCCGTTCGACCTGGAGGAGCTCCGCGAAGACCTCGGCGACCGCGGTCTCCTCCGGCGTCTCGGGAGCCACGTAGTCACCGGTGGCGAACTCGGGGCGGGGCAGCGCCCGTCGGTCCACCTTGCCCGAGGTGGTCCGTGGCATCTCGGGAAGCGCCATCCAGACCGTGGGTCGCATGAACTCCGGCAGACCGCGCACGGACGCTCCGCGCACGAGGTCGAGATCGACCTCCTCGCCGGGACGCCCGGCGACGTAGGCGACGAGTTGCTCGCCGCCGCTCGGGGCGGTGGCCACGACGACGGCCACATGCACGACACCCGGCGCCGAGGACAGCACGGACTCGATCTCGCCGAGCTCGATGCGCTGCCCGCGCAGCTTCACCTGGAAGTCGGCGCGGCCCAGGTATTCCAGTACGCCGTCGGTGTTCCACCGGGCGCGGTCACCGGTGCGGTACAACCGGCCACCGCGTGGATCGAAGGGATCGGCGACGAAGGTCTCGGCGGTGAGCCCCGACCGCGAGGCGTAACCGCGGGCCAGCTGGGGTCCGCCGAGGTACATCTCACCGGGGACACCCGGCGGGACCGGTCGCAGCCGATCGTCGAGGACACGGACCGTCGAGTTCCACACCGGTGCCCCGATGGGGATGTTCGGCGTCGGCCGGTCCACGCGTCCATAGGTGATGTCGACGGTCGCCTCGGTCGGACCGTACTGGTTGTAGAGCCCGAGTTCGGGGAGCAGTCGGAGCAGACCACCGGCGAGGGCGGGGCTCAGAGCCTCACCACCGGAGAAGATCCGGCGCATCGACGAGAGGTCGGCGTCCCCGGCGCCGGTGGCGCCGTCGAGGAACGCCGCGAGCATCGAGGGCACGAACTTGGCGGTCGTGACCCGATGGCGTTCGATGAGGCGTGCCAGGTAGACCGGGTCCCGATGTCCGCCGGGTTCGGCGACGACGACCGGCGACGCGGCGAAGATGCCGCCGAAGTAGTCCCACACGGACGCGTCGAACGTGTAGGGCGTCTTCAGGAAGAAGACGTGCTCCCCCGGGCCGTTCGACTCGGTGAACCACTCGAGGGTGTTGCGCAGCGCACCGTGGGTGACGGTCACGCCCTTGGGGCGTCCGGTCGATCCGGACGTGAAGATCGTGTAGACGGCGTGGTCCGGCAACACCCGGACGGGTCGATCGGCGTCGGACACCGAGGCGACGGCGGTGTCGACGGGCGCGGACGCGTCGACGACGACCACCGGGAGGTCGACACCCGCGAGCGCTTCCGGACGCTCGGTACCGATGAGCACCATCGCGACGTCCGCGGTGTCGATCATGTATTGCGTGCGCTCGACCGGGGATTCGGTGTCGATCGGCACGTACTGGCCGCCGGCCGCAACGATGGCGTGCACGGCGACCATCACCTCGACCGAGCGGTCGATGCAGACGCCGACGGCGACATCGGGTCCCACACCCAGCGAGATCAGCTCTCGCGCAAGGATGCTCACCCGGACCGCGAACTCGTCGTAGTGCACCACGCGGTCGTCGAAGAGCACGGCGGGCCGATCCGCCGCGCGTGCGCGTGCATCGGCGACGAGGTCGACGACGGTGTGCTCGCCCGGGATCTGGACCTCGTGTCCGCGAGACCACTCGGCGACGTCGAGACCGTCCACCGTGGAGACCAGCGGGATGTCGGACGTCCGCTCGTGGGGAGTGCGGGCCACCGTCTCCAGGATGTGCACCAGGATCTCGCCGAAGACCCGGATCTGGTCGTCGCCGAAAGCGGCGGGCAGGTACTTCAGCTGCAACGACACCCGGCCACCCGCGGCCGCGGTGATCAGGTTGATCGGGTAGTGGGTGGTGCTCCTGGAGTCGACGTCGGCGACGACGAGACCGTCGGCCAGTCCTTCGGTCGCGTCCTGCGACGACAGGGCCTCGGTGTCGATCGGGAACGACTCGTGGACGGTCAGCGTGTCGAACAGCTGGGCCGAGCCGGCCAGGGCCGTCAGGTCGGACAGACCGAGGTGCTGGTGATCCATGACCGCGACCTTGGCGGCCTGCAGCCTGCGGAGCACCTCGACGATGGTCGCGGCCGGATCGACGTCGACGACGCTGGGCAGCGTGTTGATGAAGAGCCCGACCATCGTCTCCACGCCCGGCAGGTCCGCGGGCCGGCCCGAGACGGTCTCGCCGAACACCACGACCCGGTTGCCGGTCATCCGCGACAGCAGAACAGACCAGGCGAACTGCATGACCGTGGCGGTGGTGACGCCCTCGGTTCGGGTGAGCTCCTCGAGCCCCGCGGTCGTCTCCTCGTCGAGCATGACCCGGTGCTGCCGGGGCAGTTCGTCGTCGGTGGCCTCGAGTCCGGGCGCCACGAGAGTCGGACCCTCGATCGGCGCGAGCACCTGTCGCCATGCCGCCAGACCGGCGTCGCGGTCGGCGGCGGCGAGCCGCCGGACGTGGTCGGCGAAGTCCGATCGCTGCGATCCCTCACCGCCGGCAACCTGGCCGGTGTAGGTCTCCCCCGTGGCGTACAGGGCGAGCAGGTCGGCCAGGACCAGCGGACCGGACCAGCCGTCCATCAGGATGTGGTGGTTGGTCACCACGAGGTGCGCCTGGTCGTCGTGCCAGACGAGCACGAACCGCACCAGGGGCGGTCGGCCGAGGTCGAACCGGGCCAGCCGCTCGCCCTCGACGATCCGCCGGATCTCGGCATCCGCGTCCTCGGCGGTCACCCCGGAGTCCAGCCGAACCACTCGCCACGGGATCTCGACGCGCTCGGGGATCACCGCGACGACCGCGCCGCTGCCGGTCCGGAGGTAGGCCGACCGCATCACGCGGTGTCGGGCGAACAGCTGCTCGGCCGAACCGCGCAGCCGATCTCCGTCGACACGGCCGCCCAGCGTGAGGACCACCTGGGTGACGTAGACGTCCACGGCGCCGGACTCCTGGCCGGACGCGGCGAGCTGCGCCTGGAAGTACAGACCCTGTTGCAGCGGCGTCAGCGGCCACACCGCCGCGCCCGGATACGTGCGGGCCAGGTCGTCGAGGTCGCGCTGGGTGACGCCGGTGCCCGGGACGTCCGACGGGGACAGACCGACGCGGGTGCCCGAACCGATCGCCTGGGTCAGCGCAGCCAGTTCGGCCGCCCACATGTCGAGGAGATCGGTGACCTCGTCGTCGGCGAACAGTGAGCCGGGGAAGCTGGCACCGGCGACGAGCTTGCGATTGCCCTGCTCGTCGAGTGAGGTGGTCACGCTCACGCCCAAGGTGCTCAGAGCCACCATCCGACCCGACGCGGACGATCCCAGGATCGGCGCGTCCGGAGCGTGGGTGAACGGGAGCACCTCGGCGTCCGGCGCGCCTGCGCCTCCGCCGGCACCGAAGTAGTTGAAGGAGATGCTCGGGAGCGGACGCGTGGCCAGTTCCCGGGTGTCGGAATCGGGGTCGGCGGTCCCGGAGCCGTAGCGCAGCCACCCGAATCCGATGCCGTTGTCCGGCTGGGCCAGACGCGCTTCCTTCGCAGCCTTCACCGCGTGCACCACGTCGGTACCGGGATCGAGGCGCACGGGGACGATGGTGGTGAACCAGCCGACCGACCGGGACAGGTCCGCGCGACGCGGCGACTCGCCGGCGGCGAGGACCTCCTCGTACCGGCCGTGACCCTCGGTGAGGACCGTGACGGGTGCGCTGTCGGTGATCTCGCGACGTGACTGCCAGGATCGGACCGCACGGGCGAAAGCACCGAGCAGGACGTCGCTGACGTTGCCGCCGAAGGCCTCCGGCACCGCCGTCAGCACGGATCGGGTCACCGGGGCGCCGATCTCGAGGGAGACGTGGCGCTCGGTGGACATCAGGTCGCGGGTGCGGTCGAGCGTGACGCCGAGCGGCGTGGGCCGCGGCGGCAACTGCGCGAGCCAGTGGTCGCGCTGCTCGTGCCACGAATCAGTCCGGGCCGCAAGGGCATCCGTCCACGCCCGGGCGCTCGTCTGTTCGGCGCGCAGCTCGATGTCCCGACCGTCGGAGAGCTGCGCCCATCCGGTGATCAGGTCTTCGATGAGGATCGGCCAGGACACGGCGTCCACGCCGAGGTGATGGATGACCAGGAGCACCCGTCCCACGCCGTCGCGGTCGCGGATCAGTGCGGCCCGCACCAGCTGCCCGGCCTCGGGGTCGAGAGTGGCCGACACCGCACCGAACGCGGTACGGACGTCGGAGTCGAACTCGTCGGTACCGACCGCGGCGACACTCGACACCTCGATGACCGCGGACGCGCCGTCGAATGTGTTTCCGACGGTCGACCGCCATCCGTCCTCGGTCTGCGCGAGGGTCGCGGTCAGCATGGGATGCGCGTCGACGACCGCCGCGAGGAGCTCGATCAGCCGCTCGACGTCGAGTCCGTCCGGTGCCCGGAGCACCGCGGCCTGCACGAAGTCGGCGAAATCCGATGGAGCCGAGGCGTGTTCGATCATCCAGTGCACGACCGGGGACACCGTGACCGGTCCGGTGCCCGCCGAGGACTCCTCGAGCATCGGCAGGCGGGCGGCGTCGTCATCGGCCGCGGCGGCCATGCCGCGGATCGTGCGGTGCTCGAAGATCTCGCGCGGGGACAGGTCGACGCCCGCGGCGCGCGCCGCGGACGCGAGCTGGATCGACATGATCGAGTCCCCGCCGAGGGCGAAGAACGACTCGGTCACCGACACCCGCGGGATACCGATGAGGTGCGCGACGATGGAGGCGAGTACTTCCTCGGTCGTCGTGGCCGGCGCCACGAACATCTCGGTGTGTACCCCGAACTCCGGCTCCGGCAGCGCCTTTCGATCGATCTTGCCGGCACTGTTGAGGGTGATGTACGGCAGCGTCATCCACACGGTCGGACGCATGTACTCCGGCAGCTCGGCGGCCACCGTCGACTTGACGAGGTCGAGGTCGACCCCTTCCGGCGCGACGTAACCGACGAGGTGGTCGGCGCCCGTCGGGGCCTTGGCCACCGTGACGGCGGTGTGCACGACACCCTCGACGGTCGCGATCACGGACTCGATCTCACCGAGCTCGATGCGCTGGCCGCGCAGCTTGACCTGGAAGTCGGTGCGGCCCAGGTACTCCAGGGTTCCGTCTGCCCGCCAACGCACGAGGTCGCCGGTGCGGTAGAGACGCGAACCCGGTTCGCCGAACGGATCGGCGACGAACCGTTCCGCGGACAGGTCGGCGCGTGCGGCATAACCGCGGGCGAGCTGGACGCCGCCGAGGTACAACTCACCCGGCACCCCGGCCGGAACCGGTCGCAGCCGCGCGTCGAGGACCCATGTCGACGTGTTCGCGACGGGCACGCCGATCGGGATGATCGCCGGGGCGGTGGACACGTCGGCGACGGCGACCTCCACGGCCGCCTCCGTGGGCCCGAAGAGATTGACGATGGAGACCTGCGGCAGCAGGGCGTGCAGCTTGGCCACGACGGCCGGCGGCAGCGCCTCACCGGAGGCGAAAACCCATCGCAGCGCCGACATCTCGGCGAATCGTCCGGCCGGGACGAGATCGAGGAAGATCGACATCATCGACGGGACGAAGTGCACCGACGTGGCCCGTGTCGAGGAGATCAGGTCCACGAGATAGTCGGGGTCGGTGTGACCGCCGGGCCGGGCGACGATCATCGTCGCGCCGGAGATCAACGGGCCGAACAACTCCGGCACGGAGACGTCGAAGGTGTAGGGAGTCTTCTGCACGATGCGGTCGCCGACGGTCCACGGGAATTCCCCGAGTCCCCACCACAACCGGTTCATGACGGAGGCGTGCGACACCGTGACGCCCTTGGGGCGGCCGGTGGAGCCGGAGGTGAACAGCGTGTAGGCGGCGTGGTCGCCCCGCAGCGGCGCGAGGCGGTCCGCGTCGGTGACGGGCGCGGTGTCGGCGACGGCGCTCGTCGCGTCCACCTGCACCAGCGTGATCCCGACGTCGAGTCCGTCGATCGCCTCCGGACGTGCGTCACCGGCGGACAGCACGACGGCGACCCGGGCGGTCTCGATCATGTACTGGACCCGGTCGGCCGGTGCGGCGGTGTCGATCGGCACGTACTGACCACCTGCGGCGAGCACGGCGTGCACGGCGACGACCATCTCGACCGAACGGTCGATGCAGACGCCGACGGCGACCTCGGGACCGATCCCGAGCCCGATCAGGGTCCGCGCGAGATCGGCCACGCGCGAGCCGAATTCACCGTAGGTGAGTCGACGACCTTCGAAGTCGATGGCCACCTGCGTCGGGTCCTCGGCGATACGTGCGGCCACCGCGTCGGCGATCACCGGACTTCCGAAGACCGTGGTCTCACCGACCGACCAGCCGTCGACGCGGGCACGGTCGTCGGCCGAGACGAGCGCGAGATCGCCCACGGCGACGGTGTCGCGACTGGCGCCGGTCATGTCGCGCAGCAGCGAGACCAGGCGGTCGGCGAATCCGGCCACGGTGCCGGCCTCGAACAGGTCGAGCGCGTAGATCACACTCCCCGACCACGCCTGACCGGCCTCTCCGACCGAGACGGCCACGGCGAGGTCGAGCTGGGCAGAGACCTCAGGCGGTTCCACGGGGGTGATCGCCAGTCCGGGCAGCTCGGCCGCGCCGGCGGCGGCGTCCTCGCCGAGCACCCCGGGTCCGGCGGGCAGCGCCTCACCCAGGGTCAGCAGGACCTGCGCGAGGGGTGCGAACGCCTCGGAGCGGATGGGGTCCAGGTGTTCGACGAGCGTCTCGAACGGGATGTCGGCGTTGGTGAACGCGTCGAGGTCGGTCCCGCGCACCTGTGCCAGCAGCTCGTCCACGCTCATCTCCGGCGCGATGCGCGACCGCAGGACGAGGGTGTTGACGAACATGCCGACCAGCGGGTCGAGGACGCGTGAACCACGTCCGGCGACGGGGGTCGCGATCGCGATGTCGTCGGTGGCCGACAACCGCGCGAGCAGCACCGCGAGCGCGGCGTGCACGACCATGAAGGGGGTGACGCCGTGCGTGCGCGCGGTGGCGGCCACCGCGTCGGCGACCTCGGCGGGGATCTCGAAGCCGAGTCGTCCGCCCCGGGCCGAGGCGACGGCGGGCCGGGCGTGGTCGGTCGGGAGCTCGAGGACGTCGGGCAGTCCGGTCAGACGTTCGGTCCAGTGCGCGAGCTGACGGCCCAGGACCGACTCGGGATCGTCGGCGGAACCGAGCACGTCGTGCTGCCAGATCGCGAAGTCGGCGAACTGGACGTCGAGCGGCGCGAGAGCCGGGACCTCCCCGGCGCTGCGAGCGACATAGGCCGCCACCAGGTCGGCGACGAGCGGCTTGCGCGACTCACCGTCGAAGGCGATGTGGTGGGCGATCAGACCCAGGATGTGGGTGTCGTCCTCGGCCGGCCACAGGCAGGCTCGCACCGGCCATTCCGCCGACACGTCGAAGCCGCGGGTGATCGTCCGCTCGAATTCCTCGGCCGTCGAGACGATCGAGAAGTCGAGGCGGGAGGCGACCTCCGAAGCATCCGAGATCAGCTGGTACGGACCCTGTTCGTCCTGCGGGAACGTCGTGTGCAGCACGTCGTGGCGAGCCACCACGTCGGCGATCGCCGCCTGCAGCGCCGGTACGTCGAGATCTCCGGCCAGCCGCACGACGGTCGGGATGTTGTAGGTGGGCAGCGTCGGGTCGAACTGGTTGATGAACCACATCCGCTGCTGCGCGAACGACAACGGGATGCGTTGCGGGCGTGGCGATACCGCGACGACCGGCGGCAGCGCGCGGTCGCGCTCGGTGGTCCCGGCCACGAGTTCCCGAACCGTCGGGGCGTCGAAGATGTCGCGGACCGACACCTCGACCCCGAGGACGTCGGAGACACGAGCGGCCAGGCGCATCGCCGAGAGAGACGTGCCGCCGATGTCGAAGAAGCTCTCGGTGACACCGATGTCGTCCACCCCGAGCAGGCTCGAGAACGCCTCGGCCACTGCGGCTTCGGTCTCGTTCGCGGGCGCAACCACCTCGCGCTGGCTCACATCGGGTGTGGGCAGCGCGCGACGATCGACCTTTCCCGACGTCGTCAGCGGCATCTGGTCGAGGACCATCCAGGTCGTCGGCACCATGAACTGCGGCAGGCCGCGACGCGCGAGGTCCTTGACCGTGTCGAGGTCGGGCGTCACGCCCGGGCCGCCGGCGAGGTAGGCGACCAGTTGTTCGCCTCCACCCGCCGGGGCGGAGACGACGACGGCGGTGTGCACGACGCCGGGCGCCGAACCCAGGATCGACTCGATCTCCCCGAGTTCGATGCGCTGGCCACGCAGCTTCACCTGGAAGTCGTTGCGGCCCAGATACTCCAGTTCACCGTTGGCGTTCCACCGACCCCGGTCGCCGGTGCGGTACAACCGGGCACCGGCCGGTCCGAACGGATCGGCCACGAAGGTCTCAGCGGTCAGTCCCGAGCGCGAGGCGTAACCGCGGGCAAGCTGGACGCCGCCCAGATACAGCTCTCCCGCGACACCGACGGGCACGGGCCGCAAGCGGGCGTCGAGGACATGCACGGACGAGTTCCAGACCGGTGTGCCGATCGGGATGTTCTGCGCCGACGGGTCGGTGACCGCACCGTAGGTGATGTCGACGACGGCCTCGGTGGGACCGTACTGGTTGACCAGGAGCGCGTCGGGCAGTTCGGTGGCCAGCCCGGTGGCCAGACCGGGCAGCAGGGCCTCGCCGCCGGAGAAGATGCGGCGCAGGGTCGCGAGCTTCTCGATGCCCGCCCCGGTCGCGCCGTCCAGGAAGGCGGCCAGCATCGAGGGGACGAACTTGACCGACGTCACGCCGTGACGCTCGATGAGTCCCGCGAGGTACCGGGGATCACGGTGCCCGCCGGGCTCGGCCACGACGACCGCGCTCCGGTTGAACACCGGTCCGAAGAACTCCCACACCGACGCGTCGAAGGTGTAGGGCGTCTTCATCAGGAAGCGATGTCCGCCTTCGCCGTTCGAGTCGCTGAACCACGCCAGGGTGTTCCGCAGGGCGCCGTGGGTGACGGTCACGCCCTTGGGCCGGCCCGTGGAGCCGGAGGTGAAGATCGTGTACGCGGCATTGTCCGGATGGACGCCGCCGAGGCGTTCGGCCCCTGTCACCGGCGGCACCGGTTCGTCGGGCAGTGGCACCGTACTGTCGGCACGCACGATCCGGCCGGCGAACTCGGCGAGCGCCTCCGGCGTGTCGCCGTGGCCGGTCACGACGGTCGCGACCCGAGCCGTCTCCAGGATGTACCGGCTTCGCTCGACGGGGCTCTCCGGGTCGATGGGCACGTACTGCCCACCGGCCGCGACGATCGCGTGCACCGCGACCATGATCTCGACCGACCGGTCGAGGCAGACCCCGACCGCAGCATCGGGTCCGACGCCCGCATCGATGAGTTCGCGGGCGAGCAGTGACACACGCGCGGCGAACTCCGCCGCGTCGACGACCCGGTCGTCGTAGATGACCGCGGGCACATCGGGGGTGGCTGCCGCCCAGGCCGACACCAGGTCGGCGACGGTGTCCGGCGCACCCACCTCGGCACGGGGCCCCGCCTCGAAGTCCTGCAGGCGGACCGCCTCGGCGGGCAACACGAGATCGACATCGCCGACCGGTCGCGACGGTGCCGCCAGGACGGACTGCAGCACGGCGACGAGTCGCTGCGTCAGTGCATCGATGGTCGACTCGTCGAAGAGATCGGTCGCGTAGATGACCGAACCGGCCCAGCGCCGACCGTCGTCTCCCCTGTCGATGGCGAAGTTCAGGTCCACCTTGGCGCCCGGAGCCGCCGGCGGGAGAGGCTCGAAATCCAGGTCACCGATCGACCCGCTCTGTTCGGCGTCGATGGCGAAGTCCGCCGACGCGGACTGGTCGAAGGTCAGATTGACCTGCGCCAGTGGTGCGAACGATTCCGTCCGCACCGGGTTGAGGGCCTCCACGAGGGTCTCGAAGGGGACGTCGGCGTTGGCGAACGCATCCAGATCGATCGTGCGCACCCGGTCCAGCAGTGCGTCGAAGGTCTCCTCGCCTGTCACCGGGACGCGCAGCACGAGGGTGTTCACGAACATGCCGACGAGCGCGTCGAGTGCGGCCTTCCCGCGCCCCGCGATGGGGGTGCCGACGACGATGTCGTCGGTCGCCGACAGACGTGCGAGCAGCACGGTGAGCGCCGCGTGGACGACCATGAACGGGGTCACCCCGCGTTCGGATGCGACCCGTTCGATCGCATCGCCGACCGGAGCCGGGATGTCGAAGTCGAAGCGGGCGCCGCGCTGCGACGCCACCGGCGGGCGCGGGCGGTCAGTGGGCAGTTCGAGGACGTCCGGCGTGCCGGCGAGCCGGCTCGTCCAGTGGTCGAGCTGGGCCGCGATGAGCGAGTCCGGGTCGCCGGCCGAGCCGAAGACGTCGTGCTGCCACAGTGCGTAGTCGGCGAACTCGACCTCGAGCTCGGCGTACTCGGGCTCCTGACCCGACACGCGCGCACCGTAGGCGGTGATCAGATCCGCGAGCATGGGTTTCATCGATTCGCCGTCGGCGGCGATGTGGTGCACGACCACGACGAAGACGAACTCGTCGGCGGCGACCGGCCACAACCGCGCACGGATCGGCCAGTCGGCGGTGACGTCGAAGCCGGAGGTGATCGCGGTCTCGAGGTGCTCCTGGGAGTCCACGATCGCCCAGTCGAGGCGGTCGACCTCGTCGCGTCCGTGGATCCGCTGATACGGGACCCCCTCGACGTCGGGGAACGTCGTCCGCAGCACGGCCTGGCGGACGACGAGGTCCTCGACCGCGGCGTGCAGGGCCTCGGCATCGACCGGACCGCGCAGGCGCAGCCCGATCGGGATGTTGTAGGTCGACGACGCGGGTTCGAACCGGTTGATGAACCAGAGGCGTTGTTGGGCGAAGGACAGCGGGATCCGGTCCGGCCGCGGCGAGACCGCGACCACGGGCGGCAGGCTCGCGCCGCGCCCGGACACCGCCGCGACGAGGTCGCGGACGGACGGCGCCTCGAACACGTCCCGCACCGACACCTCGGTACCGAGTGCGTCGGCGACGCGGGAGGCGAGGCGGGTCGCCGACAGCGAGTTGCCGCCGAGGTCGAAGAAGCTTGTCGCGACCCCGATCTCGTCGACACCGAGCACCTCGGCGAAGACCTGCGCGACCGCGGTCTCCTGCGGGCCCGCAGGGGCGACGACATCCTCGACGACGGTGGCCGAGTCCGGTACGGGCAGGGCCTCGCGATCGAGCTTCCCGTTCGCCGTCAGCGGCAGGGTCTCGAGATCGACGATCTGGTCGGGGATCATGTACGACGGCACCGCGCGCCCGGCGATGCGCCGGACCTCGGCGGTGTCGACGGCGTTCTCCGCGGCGCGGACGAGGTAGCCGATGAGTTGCTCACCGCGGCCGGGGATGTCGACGACACGTGCCGCCGCCGCACTCACACCCGGCACCGCCAGGAGCGCCGCCTCGATCTCACCGAACTCGATCCGGTAGCCACGCAACTGGACCTGTGCGTCCCCGCGGCCGAGGTACTCGATGTCATCGCCCACCCGGCGGGCCAGATCGCCCGTGCGGTACATCCGGGATCCGGGCCCGCCATAGGGCGACGCCACGAAACGCGTCGACGACAGCCCGGCACGCTTGAGGTAGCCCTGCGCGAGTTGCCCACCGGTGACGTACATCTCGCCGACGATGCCCTCGGGCACCGGCCGGAGACGGTCGTCGAGCACGTGGATGGCCAACGAGCTCAACGGGCGGCCGATGAAGCTCGCGTCGTCGGCCGTCACCGACTGCGGGTCGAGCGGCCGGAAGCTGACGTGCACGGTCGTCTCGGTGATGCCGTACATGTTGACCAGCGACGTGGACTCGCCCGGGTGGTCGTCGAACCAGCGGCGGACCTGCTCGAAACTGAGCGCCTCGCCGCCGAACACGATGTAGCGCAACGACAGTGCGGCCTCACGGCGCCGGCGGGTCTCGGCGAGCTGATAGAACGCCGACGGTGTCTGGCTCAGCACGGTGACGCGTTCGCGCGCCAGCAGGTCGAGGAATTCCTCCGGTGCACGCGCCAGGTCCCGGTCCACCAGCACGAGACGGCCACCGGTCAGCAGCGGCCCCCACAGCTCCCAGACCGAGAAGTCGAACGCGTACGAGTGGAACATGGTCCAGACGTCGGTCTCGTCGACATCGAAATCATCTGCGGCCGTGTCCATCAGGGTGACCACGTCGCGGTGGGTGACCTCCACGCCCTTGGGTCGGCCCGTGGACCCCGACGTGTAGATCACGTAGGCGCGCGAGTCGGGGTGGATCGCGACCGGTCGTGCATCCGCACCGGCACCGTCGGCCAGCAGCTGCGCGACCGGCACCACCGGCGTCGACCCCAGCTCCGACCACAGCTCGACGTCCGCGGTCGTGTCATCGATGATCACCGCGCTCGGCGCGGCATCGGAGACGATGAAACGCAGACGGTCGATCGGATTGGTGGTGTCCAGCGGCAGATAACCCGCGCCACAGCGCAACACACCCAGGATCGAGGTGACGAGATCCACGTCGCGGGACGTTGCCACCGCGACGAGGTCGCCGGCGGAGACACCGCGCGCCTGCAACGCGGCGGCGACCGCTGCGGAGCGATCGTCGAGTTCGCGGTAGTCCACCGTCGTCGCGGTGTCGGTGACGGCCGGGCGCCCTGCGTGCGCGAGCACCGAGCGGCCGAACAGCTCCACCAGCGACGAGTCCGTGTTCGCCGTGCGGGCGACCGGCGGCGTGATCGCGCGTCGGTACTCCGCGTCGTCGCGCAGGGAGATCGCCCCGATCTCGACGGTCGGATCCGCGACGACACCGGTCAGGATGCGGATCAGCGCATCCGAATACACCTGCACCTGCCGGTCGTCGAAGGCCGCGGGCAGGTACTTCAGCTTCAGCTCGATCCGGTCGCCGACCACGCCGGTCACCAGGTTCAGCGGGTAATGGGTCGAGTCCGTCGCATCGAGATCCTCGATCCCGATGCCACCGGCATCGGCGCCCTGCTTCAGCGACTGGGCGTCGACCGGATACGACTCGTGCACGGCAAGGGTGTCGAAGAGCTGCCCGCGACCGACGAGAGCGGTCAGTTCGGGCAGTCCGAGGTGCTGGTGGTCGAGGACCGCGACCTTCGAGGCCTGCAGCGCGTCGAGAACGTCGACGGCGCGGGCGTTCGGATCGACGTCGGCGACGGCGGGCAGCGTGTTGATGAAGAGGCCGACCATCGTCTCGACGCCGTCCAGATCGGCCGGACGACCGGAGACGGTCTCGCCGAAGACGACGGTCCGCTGACCGGTGATGCGCGACAACAGAACCGCCCAGGCGAACTGCATCACCGTCGAGACGGTGACTCCTCGTGCGCGCGTGAGGTCGTCGACGGCGGAGGTGATCTCGGGCGGCAGCAACACGCTGTGGTCGCGCGGCAGCTGATCGGAGGTCGCCTCGCGGCCGGAGCCGACCAGCGTCGGTTCGTCGACGGCGGACAGCACCGAACGCCACGCCGCCAGCCCCGCCTCGGTGTCGGACGCGGCGATGTAGCGCAGGTAGTCGAGATAGTCTCCCCGCGCGCCGGACTCGGCGGCGACGGTGCCGGTGTAGGTCTGACCGGTCGCGTACAGCGCGAACAGATCCGCCATGATGAGCGGGCTCGACCAGCCGTCGATCAGGATGTGGTGGCTGGTGACGACCAGCGTCGAACGCGCGCCACTGCGGACGAGGACGAACCGCATGAGCGGGCCGGACTCCAGATCGAACGGCGTCGCGCGCTCGACCTGCGCGACGTCGGCGACCCCGCGGTCACCGTCCGGTCCGGCAGCCGACACGGCATCGAGATCGACTGTCCGCCAGGGGATGTCGACCGTCTCGGGGACCACCGCGACGACCTCGCCGCTGGGCACCCGGACGAAACTCGAGCGCAGCACGCGATGGCGGGCGAAGACCTCGCGCACGGCGTCGGCGAGTCGGTCGGCGTCGACCTGCCCCTTCAGGGTCACCACCGCCTGCGCGGTGTAGACGTCGACCGCGCCGGCCGCACGGCCCGCGGCGGCGAGTTCGGCCTGGAACTGCAGGCCGCGCTGCAACGGCGACAGCGGCCACACGTCCGCGCCCGGATACCTCCGGGCGAGATGATCGAGATCGTCCTGGGTGACGCGTGCCCCGAGGACGTCCGACGGGGAGAGCCCCGGGTCGCCGATGCGGGCGACCTCCTCGACGATCGTCGCCAGTTCGGCGTCCCATCGCCGCGCGAGGTCGTCGACGTCCGCGGCGGAGAGTGCGCCGCGGGGGAAGGTGAACTCCGCGACGAACTCGCGACCGGCGTCGCCGACGGCGGTTCCGGCGTTGATGCTCAACAGGTTCGGCGCGACCATCGCACCGGTCACGGTGCCGGGCAGGCGCGGCGCCGCGGGGTCGGGCAGGAACGGCATCCCCGCCTCACCGGCGGTGGTGTTCTCGCCGGCCGCCCCGGTTCCGGTGACGTTGCCGAGGTAGTTGAATCCGATGCTCGGCATCGGCCGTCGGGACAACTCGGTACCGCCGTAGCGGAGCAGGCCATAGCCGATCCCGTTGTCGGGCGCACCGGCCCGCTCTTCCTTGGCGACCTTGACCGTGTGGACGGAGTCGCCGCGCACGTCGATGGCCATCGGCGCGATCGTGGTGAACCACCCGACGGTCCGGGACAGGTCCACGGCCCGCGGATCGGGCCCGTGCAGGAGGGCTTCCTCATACCGCCCGTGGCCCTCGAGCAGGAGGGTCACCGGCCGGTCGTCGACGATCCCCCGGTCCTGCTGCCAGGACCGGACGGCGCGCGCGAGCGCCGCGACGAGGGCGTCGTTGACGTTGCCGCGGAACGCCGTCGGCACCGTCGTGAGCAGCGCCTCGGTGACCGGCGAGGCGACCCTGTGCACGACGGTGTCGGTGGTGGACATCCGATCGCGTTCCCGGTCGAGCCGCGCGCCGAGGTCGGTGACGTGTTCGGGTGAGCGTTCGAGCCAGTAGCGCAGTTCGCCGGCCCGCTCGGCGCGCTGTGCGTCGAGGGCCGCGGTGAAGGCGCGGGCCGAGGTCGTCTCCGGTCGCAGCGAATACGCCTGCCCCCCTTGGTGCTGCGCCCAGGCGGTCAGCAGGTCCTCGATGATCACCCGCCACGAGACGGCATCGACGCCCAGGTGGTGGATGACGACCACGAGACGCGCGTCGTCGTCGGGATCGGTGACCAGCACGGCCGCGACGAGCCGCCCGGCGGTCGGGTCGAGACGACGCGAGGCGTCTTCGAAGGCCGCGACGACGGTGTCGGCGAAACCCGGCTCGCCGGTCCGTACCGGACTCGCGAGGGCGGTGACCGCACCGGAATCCAGCGGGACGACGCCGGTGCGCATGTGCCATTCGCCGTCCGGTCCGGACTCGACGGCTGCGGCGAGCATCGGATGCACGGCGACGACCTGCGCGAGGAGTTCCTGCGCGATCTCCACGGTGAGTCCGGCCGGAGCGCCGAGCACCATCGACTGGGAGAAGTCGCCGAAGTCGGTGACCTCGTCGGTGTGGTCGAGAATCCACGAGACCACCGGCGGCACGGCCATCGGGCCGATCCCACCGCCGGGCAGCTCCGCCAGCGCGGGCACCCGCTCGCCCCGCGCGCCGACCGCTCGGGCGATCGCACGAACGGTCTTGTGCTCGAAGATGTCCCGGGGCGACACGTCGATCCCGGCGGCACGGGCGGCCGACGCCACCTGGATGGACATGATGGAGTCGCCACCGAGCGCGAAGAAGGAGTCGCCGACGCTGACCCGCTCGAGTCCGAGCAGACCGCCGATGATCGAGGCGAGCTGCTGTTCGACCGGCGTCTCCGCCGCGACGTGATCGGATTCGATCTCGATCGTCGGTGCGGGCAGTGCCCGGCGGTCGAGTTTGCCCACCGGGGTGAGCGGCAACGCGTCGAGCGCGACGATGCTCGCGGGCACCATGAACAGCGGCAGCCGATCGGCGAGATGCTCGCGGAGAGCGGCGATGTCGACGTCCGCACGCAGCACCACGTAGGCGGCGAGTGCGGAGACGACCGATTGTCCGCCGGCGGCGAGCGCCCCGTCGGAATCGACGCCGGTGACGACCGCGGACGCCACGGCGGGGTGATCGCCGAGGGCGCTCTCGATCTCGCCGAGCTCGATCCGCAGACCGCGGAGCTTGATCTGGTCGTCGCTGCGCCCGACATAGTCGACCGACAGGGACCCGTCGCCATGTCGCGCCCACCGGACGACGTCGCCGGTGCGGTAGATCCGCTCCCCCGGCCGACCGAAGGGGTTGGCGACGAACCGCTCTGCGGTCAGCCCTCGGCGATCGAGGTAGCCGCGCGCCAGGGCGGGACCACTGACGTAGAGTTCGCCCGCCACCCCGACCGGAACGGGACGGAGCCGGGCGTCGAGCACCAGCAGGTCGACGCCGTCGATCGGAGGGCCGATGTGGAGTCGTTCCCCCGGTTCGGTCGGCGGGGCGACGGTGATCACGATGGTGGTCTCGGTCGGACCGTAGACATTGCGGAAGGCGACGAATCGACTCCAGCGGTCGCGCAACGACTCCGGCACGGCCTCGCCACCCGCCCAGACGGACTCCAGGTGCGGGAGCTCGGCGGGATCGAGGGATGCCAGCACCGTCGGGGTCAGGAACGTATGGGTGACCCGGTGTGCGCGCATGAAGTCCGCGAGCGGCGCCCCGGCAACCGCGTCACGATCGCGGTAGACGACCGCTGCGCCCGCGGTGAAGGCCAGCAGGTACTCGAGGACGAAGGCGTCGAAGCTCGGCGATGCGAAGCCCAGGACACGCGAGTCGCGGGTGATCCCGGACCTCCTGACCGCCTCGACACCGAAATTGCGCAGACCACCCGCGGTGACCTCGACCCCCTTCGGCAGACCCGTCGAGCCGGAGGTGTAGATCACGTAGGCGGTGTCGCCGGTTCGGACGGGCGCGGGGCGATCGGAGTCGGTGACGGGCGCATCGCTGAGCCCCGCGACCGCTTCGGCCGATTCCGGCGAATCCAGGTGCACCCACTGCCCACCGAAAGCGGCGACGTCGGCGACGCCGGTCAGTGTGAGCCCGATGGTCGCACCGGAGTCGGACATCATGTGGGCGACGCGGTCGGCCGGGTAGTCGGGGTCGATCGGGACGTATCCGGCGCCGGTCTTGGCGACCGCCCAGATGGCGACCATGAGGTCGACCGAACGCGGGATGACGAGGGCCACCAGCGTTTCACGGTCGATGCCCTGAGCAAGCAGGTGGCGGGCCAGCCGGTTCGACGCGGAGTCGAGTTCACCGTAGGTGAGCGTGCGTTCGGGGTCGACGACCGCGATGCGGTCGGTCCCGGCGTTCTCGACCGCGCCGGCGAACAGCTCTGCCAGCGGCACGGCCGGCGTCGCGGGCCGGCGGCCGACCGGGGTGAGCATGTCACGCTCGATGGTGTCGAGCAGGTCGGCATCCCCGACCGGCACGGTCGAATCGGTGACCAGCTCGTGCAGCAGCCGGGCGAACCGATCCATCATCTGTGCGACCGTCGCCTCGTCGAACAGGTCGGTGGCGTAGTTGACGCGACCGATCCAGGACCCGCCGCGTCCGCCGCGCAGTCCGACCGTCAGGTCCACCTTGGCCGAGTTCTCCTCGGTCTCCACCACTTCCACCGCCAGGTCGTCGATGTCGGCGACGAGCGTGGACGGATCCGCGGGGGTGGGATCGACGGTCAGCAGGATCTGGGTGAGCGGCGCGAACGCCTCGGATCGCGACGGCGCCAGTGCATCGACGACCGCCTCGAATGGCGCGTCGGCGTGCGCGAAGGCGTCGAGATCGGTGACCCGCACCGCGTCGAGCAGGTCGGCGAACCGCTGCGCCGGGTCGACGACGGTCCGCAGGACGAGCGTGTTGACGAACATGCCGACCAGCGGATCCAGGGCGGCATCGCCGCGGCCGGCGATCGGGGTGCCGATCGCGATGTCGTCGGTCGCCGACAGTCGCGACAGCAGCACCGCGAGCGCGGCGTGGATGACCATGAACTCGGTCACACCACGTTCGGCAGCGAGTTCGCGGACGAGATCTGCTGTTGCCGAGTCGATCTCGAACCCGACCTCGGCACCGGCCATCGACGCGACCGTGGGGCGCGGACGGTCGGCGGGCAGTTCGAGCACCTCGGGCAGTCCGACCAGCGCGGAGCGCCAGTAATCGACCTGAGCCGACACCCGCGAGTCCGGATCGTCGATCGACCCGAGTTCACGACGCTGCCAGAGCGCGACGTCGGCGAACTGCACCTCGAGTGCCGCGAACTCCGGTGATCGTCCCTGTGAGCGTGCGACATACGCCGTGACGACGTCGGTGACCAGCGGACGCATCGACTCGCCGTCGCCGGCGATGTGGTGGATGACGATGAGGACGATGTGTTCGAGATCGTCGACGCGATGGACCCGAATCCGGATCGGTCGCTGCACCGTGACGTCGAAGCCACCGGCGGCGGCCGCGAAGAGCTCGGACTCGTCGTCGACGACGTCCCAATCGAGTTCGGCCGCAACCCCGGCCGCGTCCCCGATGACCTGTCGCGGTCCACCGTCGATCGACGGGAACACCGTCCGGAGCACTTCCTGACGCTCGACGACGTCGACCATCGCGGCACGCAGCGCCGCGAGATCGAGCTTGCCCCGCAACCGCAGGGCGATCGGGATGTTGTAGGCGGCCGACGCGGTGTCGAACTGGTTGATGAACCAGATCCGTTGCTGCGCATAGGACAGCGGGATCTGATCCGGCCGTGGGGAGACCGCCGTCACCGGGGGGAGGCCGGGCACGCGATCGGCGACACGCCGGGCCAGTTCGCGCACGCTGGGTGCATCGAACAGGTCGCGGACGCTGACCTCGACGCCGAGTGCGGCACCGGCACGGGCCGCCACCCGCATCGCGGCCAGCGAGTTGCCGCCGAGGTCGAAGAAGGAGTCGACCACGGAGACCTGCTCGACGCCGAGTACCTCCGCGACGACTCCCGCGAGGATGCGTTCGGCGGGGGTCACGGGTTCGACGACCTCGGACTCGGTCACGGCGGGCGCGGGCAGCGCCCGGCGATCGACCTTGCCGGAGGCGTTGCGCGGCATCTCGTCCAGGACGACCCACAGCGTGGGACGCAGGTGCGCGAGCAGTCTCTCGGCGGCGAAGGCACGGACCGAGTCGACGTCCACGGTGTCGCCCGGATGGCCGGTGAGGTAGGCCACGAGCGCGTCGCCCGCGGGGGTCGTGGAAACCGCCGCGGCCACCGAGACCACGCCCGGCGCCGCGGCCAGCACGGCCTCGGTCTCGCCGAGTTCGATGCGCTGGCCGTGGATCTTGACCTGGAAGTCGGTGCGGCCGAGGTATTCGATGTCGCCGTCGGCGCGCCAGCGGGCGAGGTCGCCGGTCCGGTACAGCCGCGCGCCGGCGGGCCCGGCGGGGTCCGCGACGAACGACTGGGCGGTCAGGGCGGGTGCGGCCGCATAACCCCGGGCCATCTGTGCGCCACCGAGATACAACTCTCCCGGCACACCCGGTGCGACGGGGCGCAGGCGACGGTCGAGGATTCGGGCGGTGAGTCCGGGTGCGGGGCGACCGACGGGCACCACGTCCACGGGCTCGGTCAGGGCGGCGATCGTGGCGTCGACGGTCATCTCGGTGGGGCCGTACTGGTTCACGATCACCGCGTGCGGAGCTGCCGCGAGCGTCTGTTGGGTCACCGCGGGTGTGAGTGCCTCACCGCCGGTGAAGATCTGGCGCACCGAGGACAGACCGGCGGCGGGATCGAAGGCCTCGTCGAGGAACACCGCGAGCAGCGACGGGACGAACTGCACGGAGGTGACCCGCTCGTCGGCGATGACCCGGGCCAGGTGGGCCGGGTCCCGGTGCCCGTCGGGCGCGGCGACCACGGCGGTCGCGCCGGCGACGAAGGGCCAGAACAGCTCCCAGACCGACGCGTCGAAGGTGTACGGCGTCTTCACCAGCACCCGTTCGTCCGCCGCATCGCCGGTGTAGGCCCCGAACCAGGACAGCATGTCGTGCAGACCGCGATGCGTGATCGTCACGCCCTTGGGCTGTCCGGTCGAGCCGGATGTGAAGAGCGTGTACACCGGGTGCCCGCCACGCAACGTCGCCGACCGGTCCGCGTCGGTCACGGGCGCGGGCTCCGCGGTGGCGAGCGCGTCGAGATCGACCGTGATCAGGGTGCCCGACCCGGCTCCGCCGGGGCCGATCGACTCGGCCCAGCCCGGGACCGCGCCGGCGACGACGACCATCGACGCACCGGACAGCGCGAGTTGCCGGCGGACGACATCCGCCGGCGCCTCCGGATCGAGCGGCACGTACGTTCCACCGGCGAGCACGATCCCGTGGATCGCGACCAGCATCTCGACCGATCGCGGCACGCCGACCGCGACGGGCACGTCCGGCCCGACTCCCCGCCGCAGGAGGGTCTGCGCGAACGCATGGACCAGTGCTCCGTACTCGGCGTAGTCCAGGGTGCGACCGTCGGCGCGAATCGCCGCCCGGGATGCGTTGCGCGCGAACGACTCTGCCAGCGCATCGGCAACCGTCACGGCCGGCTCGGGCAGCGCGGCGGCGCCGCCCCACCGGTCGAGTACCGCGTGTTCGGCCGCGGTCATCAGATCGGCATCGCCGACGGGCGCCGCCGGGTCTGCCGTCAGGGTGTCGAGGAGCCGGACGAACCGGTCGGCGAAGAGACGGACCGTCTCGGCGTCGTACAGGTCGGTCGCGTAGAGCACCGATCCCAGCCAGTTGTCCCCGTTGTCGGCGATCCCGACGGTCAGGTCGACCCGAGCGGACAGGTCATGCGGTTCGACCGGTGTGACGGCCAGACCGCCGCCCTCCCCGATCGTCAGCGTCTGGGATGCCAGATCGGCGATGGCCGACTGGTCGAAGGCGAGCCACACCTGCGCCAGCGGGGCGTAGGCCTCGGTGCGCATCGGGTTCACCCGTTCGACGACCGCCTCGAACGGGATGTCCGCGTTGGCAAAAGCCTCGAGATCGGTGCGACGGACGTCGTCGAGCAACCGGTCGAAACCGGCCGACAGGTCGACGCCGGTGCGGAGGACCAGGGTGTTGACGAACATGCCGACCATCGGGTCGAGGATCGACTGCCCGCGCCCGGCGATCGGCGTGCCGACGGTGATGTCCTCGGTCGCCGACAGGCGCGACAGCAGCACCGCGAGGGCCCCATGCGCCACCATGAACGGGGTGAGTCCGCGATCGCGGGCCAGCCGCGCGACACGCTCGGAGACATGCTGCGGCACAGCGAACTCGACGCGTGCTCCGCGCTGGGAGGCGACCGCGGGCCGCGGTCGATCGGTGGGCAACTCCACGACGTCGGGCGCGCCGTCGAGTTGCCGCGCCCAGTACTGCAGCTGGGCCCCGATGAGCGAGGAGTCGTCGGTCGCGGCACCGAACACGCGCCGCTGCCACAGGGCGACGTCGGCCATCTGGACCGGCAACGGCCGGAACTCGGGTGCGTTCCCGGCAACCCGCGCGGTGTACGCGGTGATCAGATCGGTCACCAGCGGCGCGAGGGACTCGCCATCGCACGAGATGTGGTGCACGACCATCCCGAGGACCGCCTCGGAGTCCGAGAGACGGGAGAAGCCCACGCGCACAGGGAGTTCGGTAACCAGGTCGAATCCGCCGAGCATCACCTCGGGCAGCATCGATTCCGGCACGTCGCGCCAGTCGAGCATCGCGGCTGCCGCGGCCGGCTCGTGGACGAGCTGGTAGGCCTCGCCATCGAACTCGGGGTAGGTGGTGCGCAGGACCTCGTGACGCGTCATGACGTCGAGCAACGCCTCACGCAGAGCAGCGGCGTCGACGCTGCCGGACAGCTTCAGCACCATCGGGATGTTGTAGGCCGGCGAGGACGGATCGAAGCGGTTGATGAACCACATCCGCTGCTGCGCGAGCGACAGCGGGACGCGGTCCGGACGCGCGGCGACGGGTTCGATCGGCGGCAGCCCCGGTCGTTTCGAGGCGGCGGCCAGCGCGAGGTCGCGAACCGTCGGGGCATCGAAGAGGTCCCGGACGGTGAGGTCCACGCCGAGCGTCTCCGCGGCGCGGCCGACGATGCGGGCGGCCAGCAGCGAGTTGCCGCCGACGTCGAAGACCGACTCCACGACGCTGATGTCCTCGAGACCGAGCACCTCCGCGAAGATATCCCGCAGGGCTGTCTCGGTGTCGTCCTCGGGCGCGACGAACTCGGTCGTCGATGCCAGCACCGGACGCGGCAGTGCGCCGCGATCGAGTTTGCCGTTCTGGGTCAGCGGCAGCCGCTCGACCGCCATCACGACGTCGGGGACCATGTACTCCGGCACCGCGGTCGCTACACGACGGCGGACCAGTTGTTCGTCGACCTCGACGCCCGGCTCCGGAACCACGTAGGCGGCCAGGATCTCGCCACGATCGGGCAGATCCACGACGTTGGCCGCACCGGCCGAGATCCCGTCGAGGCCCACCAGCGCGGCCTCGATCTCCCCGTATTCGATGCGGAAGCCGCGGAGCTGGACCTGGGCGTCGCCACGCCCTAGGTACTCGATGTCGTCGCCGACGCGGCGCGCCAGATCGCCGGTCCGGTACATACGGTCACCGGAATCGTTGGGCGCGAACGGATTCGCGACGAAGCGCGTGGCACTGAGACCAGCCCGTCGGAGGTATCCCTGCGCGAGTTGCGTTCCGGTGACGTACATCTCGCCGATGACACCCTCGGGCACCGGCCGCAGCCGCGAGTCGAGGATGTGGATGTCCAGCGACGACAGCGGTCGTCCGATGAACGACGCGTCCCCGGCCGACACCGCGGCGCGGTCCAGGGCGCGGTAGCTGACATGCACCGTGGTCTCGGTGATGCCGTACATGTTGACCAGCTGCGCCGGGTCGGCCGGGTTGTCGTCGAACCAGCGCCGGACCTGCTCGAAACTCAGCGCTTCGCCACCGAATACGATGTAGCGCAACGCGAGTGCGGCCCGCTTGGCCCGCTGTGCGGCGATGAGCTGGTAGAACGCCGACGGCGTCTGACTCAGCACCGTGACCCGCTCGGTCTCGAGGAGGTCGACGAAGGCTTCCGGATCCCGCGTCGTGTCCTGATCGACGACGACGACGCGCCCGCCGGTCACGAGGGGTCCCCAGATCTCCCAGACCGAGAAGTCGAAGGCGTACGAATGGAACAGCGTCCACACGTCCTCCGGCCCGAACGCGAATTCTTCGGCCGCGGCCTTCATCAGCGCGACGACCTCGCGGTGCGAGACGACGACACCCTTCGGCTTGCCCGTCGAACCGGATGTGTAGATCAGGTAGGCCGGCAGCCGGTCGTCGAAAGCCTCGGTCTCCGCTGCCCCCGGTGCTCCCTGAGGGGCCCCGGCCGGCAGATCCCCGGGCGCGACAAACCGCACATCGATGACATCCCACGTCGCGGCGAGCTCCGCGTCGGTGAGCACCAGCAGCGGCGCGGCGTCGTCGATGATCGACTGCGCGCGGGCGACCGGTTGGGAGCGGTCGAGCGGCAGATACGCCGCCCCGGTCTTGAGGACGGCCAGCAGGGCCACGATCAGCTCGGTCCGGCGCGGGAGCGCCACGCCGACCAGGCGGCCCGGGCCGGCACCGGCCGCGCGGAGTCCGCCGGCCAGCGCGTCGGACTGCTCGTCGAGTTCGCGATAGGACAGCACTGCCCCGGTCGCGTCGCCGACCGCCGGACGGTCGGCATGGCGAGCGACGGCCGAGCGGAAGAGTCCGGGCAGCGAACCGAGGTCGGTGCTGCCGATGAGTTCCAGTGCACGCTCGCGGGTGAGCGCGATCGCGCGCCGGGTGGCGTCGGCGATCTCGGCGGGCGCACGACCGGGGGCCGCCTCGGTCTGGGTGACCCCGGCGCCCACTGCGGCCTCGGTGTCGAGGCCCTGGGCGATGAAGACGCCGGCCGTCGCCGACACGCGCGCGTACAGCTCACCGAAGGTGACCGGGCCGGACACCGCCTCGTAGGCGGTCTCGGAAGGTGCAACGCCGGCCGAGAAGGCGATCAGGTGCAGTGTCGAAGGCCGCGAGCCCCAGGTGAGAGAGATGTTGGAGGCCGTTGAATCGACATCGGTCACGTCTGAGTCATTCCTTTGGTCGACTGCACTGCTTCGTTCCCGCGGGACCCGCCTCCGGACACGGCCCCGTCCAGTGTTCGCAGGGCGTTGGTGCGGAGATCGCCCAGCACGTCACCGAGCGCGTCGGGCCCCGACACAGCGAGGCCCGGCAACATGCTCATCAGCGCGGTGGTGAGGGCCGAGTCCGGATCCGGGAGTGCGGCAGCCATCGCATCACTGATCGACGACAGCACCGCGAACGTTACCTCTGCCCCCTGGTGTGCGGCCGCGACGGCGTCGGGCGCGGCGGCCGTGGCCCGGGCGACCAGGTCGGGGAGCGCGACCGCGAGTTCGGCGCCGGCGATCTCATCGGCCGCCACCTGCTCGGCGGCGGTCGCGATGTCGATGTCACCCACCAGCACCTGCGGGTTCTCCGACACCTCCTCGAGGACACGCAGATAACGCTGCGCATAGGTCTCGACCGTGCTCTTGGTGAAGATGTCGGCGGCGTAGATCAACTGGCCCGTCATTGAATCAGCGTCCTTTGCTGCCGGTGCACCGAAATCGTCCGGGAACAACGTGAGCTGGAGATCCACCTTGGCTGGGGTCAACTGCTCGGATACCGGGGAAATCGTCATCGAGTCCATGTCGAGCGAGGGGATGGTGAAGTTCTGGTAGGCGAACATCACCTGATAGATCGGGTTGTAACTGGTGGGCGGAGAGGAAAGAACAGATGACACGATCGTATCGAACGCGATTTCGGCGTTCGCCATGTCGGCCAGATCCTCGTCGCGGACACGCTGCAGGAGCTCGGCGAACTTCTCCTCGTCCTGCAGCCGCGAGCGCAGGGCCAGCGTGTTGACGAACATCCCGACCACGCCGTCGAGCTCGGGCTGACCCCGCCCGGCGAACGGCGTGCCGATCACGATGTCGCGCTGGGTGGTCAGCCGGCTCAGCAACACCACCAGTGCGGTCTGCATCACCATGAACAGCGTCGCGTTGTGCTGGCGCGCGACCGCCTCGAGTTTGCGTACCAGGCCGCCATCGATGTCGAAGCGCACCTCGTCGCCGATGAAGGACGGGGTCCGCGGACGCGGCCGATCGGTGGGCAGCTCGAGCCGGGCCGGTGCGTTGCGGAGCCGGTCGGCCCAGTACGCGAGCTGACGGTCCGCCTCGGTTGTCCCGTCGGGTCCGGTGACCGCGAGGGACTCCTGCTGCCACAGCGTGTAGTCCAGGTACTGCACCGCGAGCGGCGCCCACTCCGGCCGCCGGCCGGACACGCGCGCCGAGTACGCCGTCATCACGTCGGTGGCGAGCGGCAGCATCGAGGCGCCGTCCGCGGTGATGTGATGCACGACGAAGACCAGGATGTGTTCGGTGTCGGTGAGTCGCAGCAACGTCATCCGCAGCGGCGGTGCGACGGTGACGTCGAAGCCGCGGCCGGTGAATTCGGCGATCACCGGTACCGGATCGCCGTCGACATCGACGACGCTGCGCTCGAGCAGGTCCAGCGCGGCGTCCCGGTCGAGCACGACCTGCATCGGCTCGCCGTCGACGAGCGGGTACCGCGTCCGTATCGACTCGTGACGGTCGATGAGGTCTTCGATCGCGCCGCCGATCGCGTCGGTGTCCAGCTGTCCCGACAGCCGCAGCGCCATCGCCACGTTGTAGGCGGGCGATGCCGGGTCGGCGCGGTTGATCAGCCACATCCCGCGCTGCACGGCCGACAGCGGTGCGCGGTCGCCGTGCGTGCGCGCCGCCAGACGCGGACGGCGCGACGGGGTTCCGTGGTCGCTGGCGAAGGTCGCCATCGCCCGCACCGACGGGGCGTCGAAGACTGCGGCGACCGGGATGTCGACCTCCAGGTCGGCGGACAACCGGGCGGCGACCTTGGTCGCGCTCAGCGAGTTGCCGCCGAGGTCGAAGAACGATTCGGCAACACTGATCCGGTCCACGCCCAGGACATCGGCGAAGACCCGGGCGATCACCCGCTCGGTCTCGGTGCTCGCCGGCACGAATTCGGCGGTCTCGATCACCGGCGCGGGCAGCGCCTTGCGATCGACCTTGCCCGCCGAGTTCAGCGGCATGGTCGCCAGCGGCATCCAGATCGTCGGCACCATGAATTCCGGGACGGTCCCGTTCAGGTGCGACTGGGCGTCGGCCGGGGTGACGGAGTCCGGCGAGTAGTAGGCCACGAGGCTCTGCCCCGACGCGAGGTCGGCGACCGTCACCGCCGTGTGCACGATCCCCGGCACCGACATGAGCGCCGACTCGATCTCCCCGAGCTCCAGGCGCTGACCGCGCAACTTCACCTGGAAGTCGTTGCGGCCCAGGTACTCGATCTCCCCGACCGGACTCCACTTGCCGAGGTCGCCGGTGCGGTACAGACGCGATCCGGCCGGACCGTACGGGTCGGCGACGAAGCGTTCCGCGCTCAGCCGGCCCTGGGAGACGTACCCGCGTGCCAGCTGGACGCCGCCGAGGTAGATCTCGCCGGGCACACCGACCGGAAGGGGCCGCAACCGGTGATCGAGGATGTGGATCGTCGTGTTCGGCACCGGCCGCCCGATCGGCACGACCGTTTCCGAACCGCGGACGTTGTGTTCGGTGACATCGACGGCAGCCTCGGTCGGCCCGTACAGGTTGTGCAGCCCGACGGCGGGCAACGCGGTGCGCAGGCCGCCCGCGGTCGAGGCGGTCAGGGCCTCGCCAGAGGTGAACACCTGACGCAGCGAGCTCAGTTCGGCGAGCCGGTCGGCGCCGACGACGTCGAGGAAGGTGGACAGCATCGACGGCACGAAGTGCAGCGTCGTGACGTCCTCGCCCTGGATGATGTCGACGAGGTAGGACGGGTCGCCGTGCCCGCCGGGCACCGCGACCACCAGCCGGGAGCCGGAGATGAAGGGCCAGAACAGCTCCCACACCGACACGTCGAACGTCACCGGCGTCTTCTGCAGCACCACGTCGCGCTGGGTGAGCGTGTAGTGCTCCTGCATCCAGTCGAGGCGGTTGACGATCGCGCGATGTGACACGACGACACCCTTGGGCCGCCCGGTGGAGCCGGACGTGAAGATCGTGTACGCGGCGTTCTCCGGGCCGAGGGGCACGCGTCGCTCGCCCGGCGCGAACACCTCGACCTGCGCGTCCGCTTCGGCCGAGGCGTCGACCACGGTGACGGTCACGCGGTCGGCGAGATCGTCCACGACGGCGGGGCGGGGTCCCGGCCCGACCAGGACGCGCCGGGTACCGGCGGTCTCGAGCATGTAGTCGGCACGGTCGACCGGCGCCTCGGTGTCCAGCGGCACGTACTGACCGCCGGCGAGCACGATCGCGTGCACCGCGACCAGCAGCTCCACCGACCGCGGGATGCACACGGCCACCGCGACATCCGGGCCGACGCCGTCGTCGACCAGCCGGCGCGCGAGAGCCGATGCCCGCGAAGCGAATTCGGCATAGGTGAGGTCACGGTCGGCGAAGACCAGTGCGACCGCGTCTGGGTCCTGCCGGTACCCGGCGAGCAGCGCGGACGCCAGATCGGGCGCGGTCAGCTCGCGCGGGGCGCCGCGTGACCACGCCCGGACCGTGTCCACCTCGGTCTCGGGAAACGCGAAGAGGTCGTCGACGCGCAACGAGCGGCCGGCGTCGTCGACCTCGAGCGACCCGGCGATCGCGGCGAGTACGTCGTGGAGGTATCCGGCGAAGCGTTCCACGGTGGGTTCGTCGAAGAGATCCCGCGCGTATCCGAAGGCCACCGAGATCTGGCCCGCGTGGTCGCCGGTGTCGGAGTACTCGACGACGCTGAGCGACAGGTCGTACTTGGCGAACGGGGCGCGCGCGTCGATGAGGCTGATGCCCGCCTCGTCCTCGAAGAGCCGCTCGACCTGGTCGTGCTGCATCACCAGTTCCACCTGGAACAGCGGGGAATGCGCCGTGGAGCGGCGGGCACCCACCGCGTCGACGACCTGCTCGAACGGCACGTCGGCATTGCTGAGGGCCTGCGCGCGAGTGTGATTGGCCTCGTTGAGCAGCTTCGTCAGGTCGGTGTCGGGGTGCACCCGGGTGCGCAGCACGAGGGTGTTGACGAACATGCCGATCAGCTCGGTCAGCTCGGGCTCGTCCCGGCCGGCGATCGCGGTGCCGATCGCCACGTCGTCGCTGCCGCTGAGGCGCGACAGCACCACGGCGAGTGCGGCGTGGAAGATCGCGAACACGGTCACCCCGTGCTGGGCGGCCACCGCGTGCAGCCGGGCGACCGTCTCGGCGTCGAGAAGCGTGTCGACGTACCCGCCCGCGCCGGACGGGCGGATGGGCCGCGCCCGATCGGTCGGCAACGAGATCAGCTCGGGCATCCCGGAAAGCTCGGTGCGCCAGAAGTCGACCTGCGCCGACATCAGCGAGGTCTCGTCGGTGGCGTCCCCCAGGACCTCGCGCTGCCACAGCGCGTAGTCGGCGTACTGCACCGGCAGCGGGCGCCAGGCCGGCTCCCGGCGGGCGAGGCGCGCACCGTATGCCGTCAGGACGTCGGTGATCAGCGGACCGAGGGAGGCACCGTCGCCGACGATGTGGTGCATGACGACGATCAGGACGTGGTCAAGCGTCCCGTCGGGCGCCACGGCGCGGAAAAGTCGTGCGCGGACCGGATATTCATAGTTCAGGTCGAAGCCGGTCACAGCGAAGTCGGCGAGCCTGCGTTCGGTGTCCACCGGTGCCACGTCGACCACGTCGAACAGCCGGGCCGCGGCGGCGGCCTCGGCCGAGTGGATGAACTGGTAGGTCT
Organism: Gordonia sp. ABKF26; assembly: GCF_041103195.1. Lineage (NCBI taxonomy): Bacteria > Bacillati > Actinomycetota > Actinomycetes > Mycobacteriales > Gordoniaceae > Gordonia > Gordonia sp. ABKF26. The sequence continues at coordinate 1,780,755 of NZ_JBGCVZ010000003.1, read as the reverse complement.
CACCGTCCTCGTCCGGGAACGTCGTCCGCAACGGCTCGTGCCGCGCGATGACGTCGTCGATCGCGGCGGCCAGTGCGGCGGCATCGACGTCGGCGCCGAGCCGCACCGCCCCCGGGATGTTGTAGGCCGCCGACGTCGGATCCAGCCGGTTGATGAACCAGAGACGACGCTGACTGAACGCGAGCGGAATCCTATCCGGTCGCGGCTGCGGCACGAGTTCCGGCCGCCGCGTGGCGGCGTCATCGGCCACCGGTGTCGCGACTCCGATGATGTCCCCGAGGCTCTGACTCTCGAAGACATTGGCCAGCTTGATGTCCAGGCCGGCGACGGTGCGCAGGCGCGACGCCAGCCGAGCCGCGGTCAGCGAATCCGCCCCGAGCGCGAAGATGTTGTCCTGCAACCCGATCGGCTCGATATCGAGCAGCTCTTCGACGATGGCGACCACTTCGCGCTCACGCGGGGTCGACGGCGCGACGTAGGCGACCCGCTCGTCGCGTGCGAACACCGGAGCGGGTAGCGCCTGCCGGTTCAGCTTGCCGTTCGCGGTGAGGGGTAGCTCGTCGATGAGCATGACGACGTCGGGCACCATGTAGCCGGGCACATGGGCGCGGACCTGCTCGCGGATCGCGGATTCGTCGAGCCCGCAGTCGGTTTCGACGACCGCATAGCCGATCAGTTTCGCCCCGCCGGCCGATGCCGCATCGGTCACGACCGCGGCCGACGCGGCGACCCCGTCGACCGCGCGCAACGCCGTCTCGACCTCACCGAGCTCGACCCGGAAGCCCCGCAACTGGACCTGGGTGTCGGCGCGGCCCAGGTACTGGACGTCGGTGCCGATACGCCGGCCGAGGTCGCCGGAGCGGTACATCCGCTCGCCGGTGCCGTTCAGATCGGCGACGAAGCGGGTGGCCGTGAGCCCACGGCGGTTGCGGTATCCCCGCGCGAGTTGCTCACCGACGACGTAGATCTCACCGACGGCACCCTCGGGGACCGGCTGCAGGCGGTTGTCGAGGACCCGCAGGCCCAACGAGTTCAGCGGGCGGCCGATGAGGCTGGCGCTCTCGCCGCGGACGAGATCGGGATCGAGCGGACGATAGGTGACGTGGACCGTCGTCTCGGTGATGCCGTACATGTTGACGAGTTCGATCTCGTCGCCGAACGACTCGTACCAGTTGTGCACCTCGTCGAAGCGCAGTTCCTCGCCGCCGAAGACGATGTAGCGCAACGCCAACGACGTCCCGGTGCGGCGTCGGACATCGGCGACGATGCTGAACGCCGACGGCGTGAGGGACGCCACCGTGATCTGCTCGTCGGCGAGCAGTTGCAGGAACTCGGCGGGCGCGCGGGCGACCATGCGGTCCACGATCACCGCACGTCCGCCGGTGAGCAGCGGACCGAAGATCTCCCACACCGAGAAGTCGAAGGCGTAGGAGTGGAAGACCGACCACACGTCCTCGGGCGTGAAGTCGAAGTCGGCCCCGGCCGCCTCGAGCAGCGTGGCCACATTGCGGTGCACGATCTCGACGCCCTTGGGCGTCCCGGTCGAGCCGGACGTGTAGATGACGTAGGCCGTCGCCTCGGGCGTCGCCGGCCCGCGCGGCACCGGGGCCGCCGCGACCTCCGGCGTCTGCGCCTCGGCGAGGAGCTGCCCGGTCTCGACGACCGCACACTCCCCCGCCCACGTGGGCCGATCGCCGTCGGAGACGACCAGGCATGCCGGCGCGGCGTCGTCGACGATGTGACGCAGCCGCTCCTCCGGGTTGCCGGTGTCCAACGGGAGATACCCCGCACCCGCCTTCAGCACGGCCAGCATGACGACCACGAGACTCGTGTCGCGCGCCGTTGCGACGCCCACGAGATCGCCCGCACCGATCCCCCGCGCGCTCAGCGACCGCGCCACCGCGTCCGAACGGCTCGCGAGTTCGGCGTAACTCAGCGTCACGCCGTCGGCATCGGAGACGGCTCCCCGGTGACGATGGGCGGTCGCGACCTCGTCGAACAACTCGACGAGGGTCGACGTGCTCGTCCGCGGACGAGGCTGCGGAAGGGCCTCGAGCAACCGGTGATCGTCGTCCACGAGCAGGCCGACCTCGGCGACGGGGAGGTCGAGAGCGGCGTCGGACAGGAACCGGTCGAGGAATGTCAGGAACCGACCGTGCAGCGCATCGAGTTCGGCCGGTGAGTACAGGTGCGGGTTGCCGTGCAGGTCCACGACGAGCGGGGCGCCGGGACTCGACTGGTACAGGTTGATCAGGAGATCTTCGAGGATGCCCGAGGTCAGGATCCGGTACTCCATGTCGGTGCCGTCGATGGCGACCTGCTCGTCGAAGAACACCATGTTGATGGTGGGTCCGAACGAGACCGAACTCTGGTCGAGACCGGCGTCACGCCGGATGTCATCGGACCGGTACCGCTGGTGACGCAGTGCGCCGGTCAGCTCGAGCTGGGCGGTCTGGATCAGCTCGCGGACCGACTTCGACGCCACCTCGCGCAACCGGATCGGCAGGATGTTGGACACCATGCCACCGGAGATCTTGATCTTGGCGGTGGCCCGACCGGTGACCGGAAGACTCAGGACGATGTCGTCGTGGTTGCTCATCCGCGCGAGAAATGCACCGAATGCGGACGTCATCAGAACGGCCAGGGAACTGTTCAGCCCGCCGGCGAGGGTCTCGTACCGACGCTGCCGTTCCGGATCGAGCGCGGCACTCGAGACGACGTTGTCGAAGGAGAGCGACCCGGTGCTGCCGGCCTTCGACAGCGTCACCCGCTCCGGCAGATCCGCGACGCGCTCGAGCCAGTGCGCACGGTCGGTCTCGCGCCGGGTGCTGCCCTGGTAGGCCTCTTCGTACTCGACGATCCCGGCCATCGTGGCCGGCGCCTTGTCGCGCGGTTCCTCGCCCCGCCGGAGCGCGTTGTAGCGGTCGACGGTCCGACGCATGATCGACAACGCGGCATAGCCGTCGATGATGATGTGGTGGGCACGGTTGTACCAGAACGTGCGCTCGTCGGAGATCAGCAGGATCGAGACGATGATGAACTGGTCGTTGAGGAGATCGACGGGTTGCCGGTACTCGGCCTGCATCCACGCCGTCGCGGCCGCAACCGGGTCCGGCTCGGACCGGAAGTCCAGGATGTCGACGGTCTGATCGAAGTCGACATCGACGTACTGCATCGGGATGCCGTCGATCTCGGTCAAACGGACGAACGGCGACTCGACGAGCTTGCCCACGTCGACACAGCACTGGGCGAACAGTTCGACGTCGAGTCCGCCCGGCGCGTGGCGGATGTCCACGTACTGAGCGATGTTGACCGAGTACTCCGACGACAGCGACTCGGCGAACCACATGCCGCGTTGCGCCGCGGTGAGCGGAAGGACCTGAACGGTCTCGTCCACGTCACCCGGCGTATCAGCACGGTAATCGGCGATTGCCACGTCCTCTGAACACTCCCTCGCTAGTCCTGCAGTCGATTAGACCTCACGACACTGCCGTTGGTAATCGTTCAGACCCTCCACATCGGACGCCGACACAGAATCTCCATGCTATTTCACGCGAGGGGGTCTCATGAAACCGGGATGCAGGGCCAGCCTCTGTGAATGCCATCGCCGTACCCACCTTCCTTGTTACGCCCGCCGGAGTGCCCGCGCGCGGTGACCTGCCCGCGCCCGCGTACCGCCATCCGCCGCCCACAAGCCGTTGACCAGCATCGATGCCCCACCAAGGGGTGACGGCCCGATCGGCATCGGCCGCATCGGGGCCATATCGGGTGTCATTCGTTACCCCGACGGTATGGGATCGGTTCGTGGTCATCGATCCCTCGCGGCTTTCCGATAACCGCGAAGAGCCGGATAAATGGAAATGACCAGAATCAGCACGGTCCAAACAGCGACTTTCGTGAGATTCTCCGCAAGTGGTCCGCCCGCGGCCAACGCTCGCATCGTCTCGATCGCCGGGGTCATCGGCTGATTCGCCACGATCGGTTGCAGCCATCCCGGATAAGCACTGATCGGGGAGAATCCGGAGTTGAAGAACATCAGCAGACTCGAGGCCAGACCGAGGTACGGCACGATCGGCGCACCCGGGCGCGCGCTGACGGCGAGTGCGAGCGTCAGGGTCGCGAAGGCGGTGCCGTACGCGAGAGCGACCAGCACGAGCCCGATCGCCGGACCCAGACCCTGCGTGAACCGGAAACCGATGAGATGACCGGCCGCGAGGAGGATGAGCGTCGTCACCAGGATGCGCACCAGTTCCGACATCACCCGCGAGGTGAGGTCCGCCGCCCGGTGGATCGGCAACACATACAGCCGGGCGAGCAGCCCGGTCGCCCGTTCCCGATTCAGACGGGTCGCCGAGGCGATCGAACCGAACATGGCGCCGACGAGGATCACCAGCGGCACTGTGCCGTAGGCACTGTTCTGACCCGTCGCCGAGCCGATCGCGTCGCCGAGCACGACCTTGAACATCAGCATGCTCAGCGCCGGGAAGAGCAATGCCTGCATCAGCGTCGGGACATCGCGGACGAACACCACGATCTGCCGGCCCGCCAGCGGGAGACTCTGCCGCCACCATGCCCGGAACGACGACTCCGTCGGCACATCGGTGGCCGCGCTCGTCAGGAAATGCCGCTGAGCGGTCTGTTCCCCGGTGGAGACGCCCGCCCCGGCGGCGCTCATCAGCGGGTCCTCCGCGTGCTGACGGCCAGCAACAGCAACGCGGTGGCGGCCAGCCCCGCACACCACCACAGCGACGGCTGCAACTGGTGCCAGGTCGCGGTGCCGGCGTCGAGAGCGCGCATCGAATCGGCGAACTGCGAGATGGGCTGGTTACGCACGAACGGCTGAATCCACTCCGGGAACTGCTCGAGCGGTACGAATCCGGTGGACATCATGCCGAGGATCAGCGTCGGCAGCGCCAGGGCCTGGCTGGTGGCCTCCGGGCTGCCGGCGACGAGCCCGAGACCGTCGGCCGCCCACGAGAACAGGGCTCCGATCAGGAAGGCCAGACCGAACAAGCCGACGGTGCCCCAGAGTCCACCTCCCGGACGCCATTCGATGATCAGACAGGCGACGGCAGCACAGGTGAGCGAGATCACCAGCAGCACACCGTTGGTCGCGGTCCGCGCCAGCATCGGGATCACCGGCGACATCGGCATCACCCGAAACCGGGTGTTGATCCCCTGTACGCCGTCGAAGGCCGCGCGCATCGCCGCCGAGGACGCGGCGAAGTTCACCGACTGCAGCACGATGATCGGCATCAAGAACTGGCCGTAGTTGATGCCGGGTGCGACCTCGACGATGCTGCGCAACGGCAGATAGAAGCAGACCGCGAGGAAGGCCGGCGAGATGAAGGCGAAGATGACCTCGCCGCCGCGGAACACCTTCGAGATCCCGCGCCCGGACAGCGCCCACCACTGCTGTAGGGGTCGCACCCGCGGCTCGATCAGCGCGGTCGTCGCCGATCCCGACGTCGCCCCCGATCGCAGTACGTCAGAAGTCGTCATGTCAGGTGGAACTCCGGTCCCGCCGTGGATCGGTCAACGCCAGGAACACCTCGTCCAGCGAAGGCCGACGCATCGCGACGTCGGAGAGCGGGATACCCGCGGATGCCGTGCGGCGGATGACCTCGACGAGCGTCTCCGGACCATCGGGCGCCGGCACCGCGACGAAGTGGTCGTCGGCGTTCTGCACGTGGTCGCCGATGAGGTCGGCCAGGGTCTCGCGAAGTCGGGCGCGGTCGGCGGGATCGGTGGGCGTGACCTCGCAGTAGGCCGCACCGGTCGACGCCTTGAGTTCGTCGGAGGTTCCCTCGGCGATGACCCGGCCCTTGTCGATCACGACGATGTTGTCGGACAGGACGTCGGCCTCTTCGAGGTACTGGGTGGTCAGCAGGATGGTGACACCGGAATCGCGGAGTTTCTCGACCAGCGACCACACCTCCAGCCTGCTGCGCGGATCCAGTCCCGTGGTCGGCTCGTCGAGGAACACGATCCTGGGCGCGGTGACCAGCCCGCAGGCGATGTCGATCCGGCGGCGCATACCGCCCGAGTACTCGCGGACGCGTTTGCCGCCGACATCGGTGAGCGAGAACGCATCGAGCAGTTCGTCGGCGCGCGTCCGAGCGGCCGTCTTGTCGAGGCCGAGGAGCCTGCCGAACAAGACCAGGTTCTCGCGGCCGGTCAGCGCCTCGTCGAGTGCGGCGAACTGGCCGGTGAGCATGATCGACTTCCGGACCGACGCCGCGTCGTGCGCGACGTCGTGGCCGTTGACGGTGGCGCTCCCGCCGTCGGGTTTGAGCAGGGTGCAGAGCATGTTCACCGTCGTGGTCTTGCCGGCGCCGTTGGGGCCGAGCAACGCGACGATGCTCCCCGCGGGGACGGTGAAACTCACATCCTCGACCGCGACCATGTCCTTGAACTTCTTGTGCAGGTTCCTTGCCTCGATGGCGACGGTTGCGGAGTCACCGCGCGCCGGTTCCCGCACGGGTTCCGGAACCGGGATCGCGACCGTCTGCGACTCCGACCCCTCGACCGGGGTGGTCTGCCACTGCGGAACCGCCTGTCCCGGTGCGCCGTTCGGTGAGGGCTGGACGAATTGTCCGTTGCGTTCGACGGGCGGGCGCGGCGCGGACGGGGCCGAGTATGCGCGCGCGGCCGCCGGCGGACCCTGCGGTGAGTCGGCGGCTGTCCCGTCCGCGGGCGCGACCGTCACATGGCCGTTGGGCGAGGACTCGCCCGACTCGACATCGTCGTCGACGGTGGCGGCGGAGGGGTTCGAGCGCTCGGCGCGCCAGCGTCGCAGTTGTTCCTCGACCGGGTCCGGCAGCACGAACGGATCTTCGGGCAGCGGCTCGAGAGGCGCATCCTGCCGTTGATGACGCGGCGCGTAGGAGGCGACGGACGGTCGCTGACCACTGGCCTCGGACATGTCTTCCTCTACGCGTCGACAACAGGGCGGCAGATGGACAGCCGGAGCGTCGCACGTCGTCGGCCATCAATGGGACGGCGACAAGGATCTGACGCTAGGCATCCACGACAACAAACTTACGCACGAATCAGAGTTCCCGACGAATTTGACTCGGTCTGTCCTCCACGAATATGTCGCGCGCTCGGGGTCGAATGGTTACGCCCGGTCCGGGACAGTCGGATGACGTGGCCTTTCTCGGCCTGCGCCGTGTCCGATGCACACCTGGGGTGTATCGAGCGACCGACGACACGACGCGACCGTGTCCACATCCGGGTCGACATCGACTACGGCACCCACCACCGCACACGCTCTGGAAGAGTGTTCCCATGACCACCACTTCCCCCGAGCGCGAGGTCCTCACCTGGGAGCTCAACGGCGTGGCCTGCCGCGAACTCGCCCAGCAGGTCGCCGACGACGCGTTCGTCCCGGACATCATCCTCGGCATCGCCCGCGGCGGCCTGATCCCGGCCGGCGCTCTCGCCTATGCACTCGACTGCAAGCTGATGATCTCGCTGAACGTCGAGTTCTACACCGGGGTCGGCGAGACGCTGTCCGAACCGGTGATGCTGCCGTCGCTTCTCGAATCGAGCGGCCTCACCGATCAGCGGGTTCTCGTCGTCGACGATGTGGCCGACACCGGCAAGACCCTCAAACTGGTCAACGACTTCTGCCAGGAGCAGGGTAGGGTCGCCGAGGTGCGCAATGCGGTGCTCTACAAAAAGCCCCACACCATCACGGTGCCCGACTACACCTGGCGGACCACCGACAAGTGGATCAATTTCCCCTGGTCCGTGCAGGGTCCGATCGTGGCGGTGCAGCGATGACCGCGGACAAGACCGGCGCCGAGACCACGGTGCGCGACAACCCCGCCGAACGCCGGTACGACATCCACGTCGACGCGCCCGGCGGTGAGGCCTTGGCCGGATTCGCCGAATACCGCGACCGTGTCTCCGGCACCCAGGACGCCCCGACGACCGCGCGGGTGTTCTTCCACACCGAGGTCGACGCCGAGTTCGGCGGACGCGGCCTCGCGACGATCCTGGTACGCGAAGCCCTCGACGACGCCCGCGCACGCGACCTCACGATCGTGGGTGTGTGTCCGCTGGTGGCCGCGTTTCTCGAGAAGCACCCGGAGTACGCCGACGCCACCGCACCGGTGACACCCGCCGTCCTCGAATGGTTGCGGAGCGGCGCCGCCTGACCTCACCCGCCCGACGCAGGCGTCTCCCGCGCCGAATCGGCCGAGATGATCATGCGGTGGTCGAACTCGATCCGGTCGGTGCGATGGCCGGCGTCCACCCCCACCGACGCGAGCACATCGCGCCCCGGTGGCTGGATGCGGACCGTCACCCGACCGTCGTCCACCTCGTCCAGCAGGGCGGCGACGGCCGGCGCCAGCCGTTCGCGCGCCGTCGCCGCACTCGTCTCGTCCAGTGCGGCGAGCCCGCCGTCGTCGAGCAGGACAACGCGCACCCCGCGCTGCCGCGCGCGCCACGCCGCATCCCGGACCACCGGGAGGTCGAGCCCGGCGGCACGGATGCCGTCGCGCAGCTGCGCCTCCAGCAAACGGGCCACGACCACCTCGTCCGCGCTGAAGGACTCGCGCCGGGCGATGCGGGTGAGAACGGGGCGGGCCCGTTCGTCGAGCGCGGCCAGCCGTCGATCACGGACCTCGGTCGACGCCGCCGCCGCGGCGTCGAGCGCCGCCTGAAGCTCGCTGGCCTCCCGCAGTTGGTAGATCTGCCGGGCCATCGGGCGCAGCATGACCGAGAACAGCGAACCCATGATCATGATCGCGTAACCCGGCAGGGTGATCGACAGTCCCCACAGCGCGCCCGCCGTCGAGACCGCGCCCCACACCGTCGCGATGATCGAGATGCACCCGCTGGCGAGCCAGGCGGCGAGCGGGCGGCCGCGCACCGCGACGAAGGCCAGGATGATCACCGATGCCCCCATCGGGGGCCCGGTCTGCATCACGTGTGTCGGTGGGAACGGCAACGAGAACAGCGTCGACGCCACTGCCGCGACGGCCAGCCCGGCGACGGCAAGGGTCGTCGGCGTCGGCAGCGGATCGCCCGGGGAGTCGAGAATCGTCACCCCCGCCACGACGAACAACACGAACCCGGCGAACAACCCGATCCACTGCCACCAGCCGCTGACCGTCGAGTCGGCGTACAGCGTGACGACGAAGTAGCCGCAGGCGAAGATGCCCATCATCAGCCACAGGGGCCGCGAGCCGATCCCGAACGCGTTGACCACCTCGCCGCGGTCGGCACCGTCGGCTCCTCGCGTGCAGTCGCGTCTCACGGCCGCTCCCACAGGATCTGCACCGTGGTCCCGCGACCGACGCGGCTCTGCACCCGCGCATGGCCGCCCGGTAGCCGGGCGAGACGTCCACGGACGCTGACGGCGATGCCGAGCCGACCCACCGCCACCGCCTCGGGATCGAACCCGACCCCGTTGTCGACGACCGCCATGCTCAGCGAGTCGGGTTCGAACCGGACGATGACAGCGCACTCGGCATCTTCTCCGGCATGGCGGACGACGTTGCGCAACGCCTCCGACATCGCCTCGACGACCGCGTCGAGCACCTCGGCCGGATACGTGGCCGACCCGGACCCCACGTCGTGGCCGTCCGCGTCACCACCCACGACCTCGACGTCGAATCGTTCCGACACGTCCGCGGCGGCCGACCGGATACGCCGGATCATCTCGATGTCCGTCGCGGCGTCCGGACCGTCCGCCCCCGGCACCCGGGCGAGTTCCTCGAGCGCCGAGGTCGCCTGCGCTGCCAGCCGATCGTCGGGACGCCCGGCCCGGACGGCGAGAAGGGATGCGATCACCCGGTCGTGCACGATGGCGTCGAATCGCTCCTTCTCCACCTCGCGCGCCGAGGCGGCGGCGACATTCGCCGCAGTGCGGTAGGTCTCCTCGCGCGTCTCGTCGAGTTCGCGCCCCGTCCGCGTGGCCACGAGCACGACCGCGAGGAAGACGCCGGTGAACATCAGCGACCACAGGATCTCCATCGGTGCGTCCGACGTCACCTCGCCGAACCGGCCGAACTGCTGGGAGAGATGGGCAAGAGTCGAGGACACGACGAGGGCGACCACGGCGAGACGAGGACGCACGAGCATCAGCACCATGCTCGGCATGCCGCAGAAGGCGACCATCCACTGGGCCGACTCGTCCGGGTCGGCCAGCGTCGTACCGTTCCAGGCCACGAACCAGAGCGCCAGTCCCAGGACATAGCCGACCCACGAGGTCAGGGCCAGTGGGGTGAGCCATGCCGTGCCCGGCCGAAAGGTGGCGGCGATCAACAGGATTCCGGGGCCGACCGACAGCAGGATGCTCAGCGGAGCCCACCAGGCGTCTGTGAGTGGCGCGGAGGCGAATATCGACGCGGCGGAGACCACCGGATAGCCGATCAACCCCAGACCCAGGAACCGGGCGCCCACCCGCCGGACACGGTCCAGATCCGGCTCCGCGGAGTCGGATTCGAAAGCGCGCCGCACCCAGGCGGGTCGGGGGCGGGAGTGGCCGCTCGTGAGGTCGGTGGTGGGCATCGCATCTCACCCTCACACCCCTCGGCTCCGCCGGTCAATCCTCTGGTGAGTCCACATACGACGACACCGGCCCGCTCCCTACAGGGAACGGGCCGGTGTCGGTAGATCTCGTTGGGCGAGGGCCTACTTGGCCTTCTCCAGCACCTCGACGAGGCGCCAGTGCTTGGTCGCCGACAGCGGGCGGGTCTCCATGATCCGCACACGGTCGCCGACGCCGGCATCGCCGTTCTCGTCGTGGGCCTTGACCTTGCTCGTGGTCCGGATGATCTTGCCGTAGAGCTTGTGGCTCTTACGATCTTCCAGCTCGACCACGATGGTCTTCTGCATCTTGTCGCTGACCACGTAGCCGATGCGCTCCTTGCGGCGTGCGCGCTCCTCGGTCTGGGTTTCGGTCACCTTCTGGTCCTCACTCATGCGTCATCACCATCCGGTCCGGACGCCAGGCCCAGCTCCCGCTCGCGCATCACGGTGTAGATACGCGCGATCTCGCGACGCACGGTCCGCAGGCGACGGTTGTTGTCGAGCTGGCCGGTGGCCATCTGGAACCGAAGGTTGAACAGTTCTTCCTTCGACTCTTTCAGGCGATCGACCAGATCAGCGTCGTTGAGCTCACGAAGCTCGTTCGCAGCAACTCCGAGTGCCATCAGAACTGCTCCTCTCTGGTCACGATCCTGGTCTTGATGGGGAGCTTGTGCTGCGCGCGACGCAGGGCCTCGCGAGCGATCTCCTCGTTCGGGTAGGTCATCTCGAACAGCACGCGACCCGGCTTGACCGGGGCGACCCACCACTCGGGCGAACCCTTACCCGAACCCATGCGGGTTTCGGCCGGCTTCTTGGTGAGCGGGCGGTCCGGGAAGATGTTGATCCAGACCTTGCCGCCACGCTTGATGTGCCGGTTGATCGCGATACGAGCGGACTCGATCTGACGGTTGGTGATGTACGCGCCTTCCAGAGCCTGGATGCCGTAATCGCCGAACGTCACCTTGGTGCCGCCCTTGGCCTGCCCCTTGAGGCTGGGGTGGTGCTGCTTGCGGTGCTTGACCCGACGTGGGATCAACATGGCCTAGCCCTCCTGCTTCTCAGCCGCACCAGCAGTGGCCTCGGCGGGAGCGGCCTCGGCCGCGCGAGCGGCGTCGGTGCTCGTCGCAGTGGTGCCCGAGGCACCGCTACGCCGGGGCCGGCTGGGCCGGCGCGGACGGCGATCCTCGGCTGCCGGAGCGGCCGCGGCCAGCTCACGACGTCCACCGACGATGTCGCCCTTGTAGATCCACACCTTCACGCCGATCCGGCCGAAGGTGGTCTTGGCTTCGTAGAGTCCGTAGTCGATGTCGGCACGCAGCGTGTGCAGCGGCACGCGACCTTCGCGGTAGAACTCACTGCGGCTCATCTCTGCGCCGCCCAGACGACCCGAGCACTGGACCCGGATGCCCTTCACGTTCGGCTGACGCATCGCCGACTGGATCGCCTTGCGCATCGCGCGGCGGAACGCCACGCGGTTGCTCAGCTGCTCCGCGACGCCCTGGGCCACCAGCTGGGCCTCGGACTCGGCGTTCTTGACCTCGAGGATGTTCAGCTGGACCTGCTTGCCGGTCAGCTTCTCCAGGTCGCCGCGGATGCGATCGGCCTCGGCGCCACGGCGACCGATGACGATGCCCGGACGCGCGGTGTGGATGTCGACGCGGACCCGGTCACGGGTGCGCTCGATCTCCACCTTCGCGATGCCGGCCCGCTCGAGCCCCGTGGAGAGGAGCTTGCGGATGGCGACATCCTCTTTGACGTAGTCCGCGTACTGCTTGTCGGCGTACCACCGCGACTTCCAGTCGGTGGTGATGCCCAGACGGAAGCCGTGCGGGTTGATTTTCTGGCCCACTACTAGGCTCCCTTCTTCTTCGGCTGACGCGAACGGCCACGGCCGCCGGCTGCCTTCTCCGGCAAGCTCTCCACGACCACGGTGATGTGGCTGGTGCGCTTGCGGATACGGAACGCACGACCCTGTGCGCGCGGCTGGAAGCGCTTGAGGGTCGGCCCCTCGTCGGCGAATGCGGTGGCGACGACCAGGGTCCGGCGATCCAGATCCAGGTTGTTCTCCGCGTTGGCGACGGCGCTTGCCAGGACCTTGTACACGGGCTCGGACGCCGACTGCGGCGCGAACCGCAGGATGTCGAGGGCCTCGTCCACGTTCTTGCCGCGAACCAGGTCCAGGACACGACGAGCCTTCATCGGCGTGACGCGCACGAACTTGGCGGTCGCCTTTGCTGTCGGATTATCGGTCTGCGTAGTCATTACCGGCGCTTCGCTTTCCGGTCATCCTTGATGTGACCCTTGAAGGTACGGGTGGGGGCGAACTCGCCCAGCTTGTGCCCGACCATCGAATCCGAGATGAACACCGGCACGTGCTTGCGTCCGTCGTGGACGGCAAAGGTGTGACCGATGAAGTCGGGAATGATGGTCGAACGACGGGACCAGGTCTTGATGACCTGCTTGGTGCCCTTCTCGTTCTGGACATCCACCTTCTTCAGGAGGTGGTCGTCGACGAACGGGCCCTTCTTGAGGCTGCGTGGCATTCTCTTACCTCCTCCTGTTATCGCTTGTTCTTGCCGGTACGACGGCGACGGACGATCAGCTTGTCGCTGGCCTTGTTCTTGCGGGTGCGGCCCTCGGGCTTGCCCCACGGGCTGACCGGGTGGCGACCACCGGAGGTCTTGCCCTCACCACCGCCGTGCGGGTGGTCGACGGGGTTCATCACGACACCGCGGACGGTCGGGCGCTTGCCCTTCCAGCGCATACGGCCGGCCTTGCCCCAGTTGATGTTGCTCTGCTCGGCGTTGCCCACCTCGCCGACGGTGGCGCGGCAGCGCACGTCGACGCGACGGATCTCGCCGGAGGGCATACGCAGGGTGGCGTAGGTGCCTTCCTTGCCCAGCAGCTGGATCGACGATCCCGCGCTGCGGGCCATCTTCGCGCCGCCGCCCGGACGCAGTTCCACCGCGTGCACCTGGGTACCGGTCGGGATGTTGCGCAGCGGCAGGTTGTTGCCGGGCTTGATGTCGGCGGTCGAACCGCTCTCGACGACGTCGCCCTGCTTCAGGCCCTTGGGCGCGATGATGTAGCGCTTCTCGCCATCGACGTAGTGCAGCAACGCGATCCGCGCGGTGCGGTTCGGGTCGTACTCGATGTGAGCGACCTTGGCGTTGATGCCGTCCTTGTCGTTACGACGGAAGTCGATCAGACGGTAGGCACGCTTGTGGCCGCCACCCTTGTGACGAGTGGTAATGCGGCCGTGAGCGTTTCGGCCACCACGCCCGTGCAGCGGACGCACCAGCGACTTCTCCGGGTGGTCACGGGTGACCTCGGCGAAGTCGGAGCCGCTGGCCCCACGACGACCCGGGGTCGTCGGCTTGTACTTACGAATAGCCATGAGTCTCTAGTCCTTCTCTGGGCGCCCCGGTCAGCTGACCGAGCCCCCGAAGATCTCGATGGGCTTGCTGTCTGCGGTCAGCGACACGATGGCGCGCTTGGTGGACTTGCGCTGGCCGTAGCCGGAGCGGGTCCGCTTGCGCTTGCCCTGTCGGTTCGCGGTGTTGACGCTGGCAACGTTGACACCGAAGATCTTCTCGATCGCGATCTTGATCTCGGTCTTGTTGGACTCCGGGTGCACCAGGAAGGTGTACACGTTGTCCTCCATGAGCCCGTAGGACTTCTCCGAGATCACGGGCGCCAGGATGATGTCGCGCGGGTCGGCAACGGTCGCCATGTCAGGCCTCCTCTGCTGTCTTCTCGACGGCAGCCTTGGCATCCGCCGTGTTCTGCTCGATGAAGGCATTGAGCGTCTCGACGCTGAACACCACCTCGTCCGAGTCCAGGACGTCGTAGGTGTTGAGCTGATCCGGCGCGATCGGCAGCACGTTCTGCAGGTTCGCCACGCTCAGCCACGCCGTGAGGTCTTCGCGGCCGAGGACGACCAGGAACTTGCGGCGATCGGAGAGGCTCTCCAGGAACTGACGTGCCGACTTGGTCGAGGGCTTCTGCCCGGAGACCAGTTCGGTGATCACGTGGATGCGCTCGTTGCGAGCGCGGTCGCTCAGCGCGCCGCGCAGTGCGGCCGCCTTCATCTTCTTGGGGGTGCGCTGGCTGTAGTCACGCGGCTGCGGGCCGTGGACGGTGCCACCGCCGGCGAACTGCGGCGCACGGGTCGAACCCTGACGCGCACGGCCGGTGCCCTTCTGGCGGTACGGCTTGGCGCCACCGCCGCGGACCTCGCCGCGGGTCTTGGTGGAGTGCGTGCCCTGGCGAGCCGCGGCCTGCTGGGCCACGACGACCTGGTGCATCAGCGCGATGTTGGCCGGTGCGTCGAAGAGCGCGGCGGGCAGGTCAACGGTTCCGTTGGTCTTGCCCTCGGCGGTCTTGACGTCCAGCGTCAGCTTGGTAGCCGTCTCGGTGCTCACTTGGCACCACCCTTCACTGCGTCGCGAACCATCACGATGCCGCCCTTGCGACCCGGGATCGCTCCCTTGATCAGCAGCAGACCGGCCTCGGCATCCACCTTGTGGACGGTGAGGTTCTGCGTGGTCACCTTGTCGTTACCCATGCGGCCTGCCATGCGCATGCCCTTGAACACGCGACCCGGGGTGGCGCAGCCACCGATCGAGCCCGGTGCGCGGTGCACGCGGTGGGCACCGTGGCTGGCGCCCAGACCGGCGAAGCCGTGGCGCTTCATGACGCCGGCGAAGCCCTTGCCCTTGGAGGTACCCGTGACGTCGACCAGCGCACCGTCGGCGAAGATCTCGGCGGTCAGTTCCTGACCGACCTCGAACTCGCTGATGTCGTTGACGCGGATCTCGGCCAGGTGCCGGCGCGGGGTGACCCCGGCCTTGCTGTACTGGCCGGCGACCGGCTTGGTCACCTTGCGGGGATCGATCGCGCCGTAGGCGAGCTGGACGGCGGTGTAGCCGTCCCGGTCCGCGCTGCGGAGCTGGGTGATCACGTTCGGGCCGGCCTGGATGACAGTGACCGGGACGACGCGGTTGTTCTCGTCGAAGACCTGGGTCATGCCGAGCTTGGTGCCCAGGATGCCCTTGGTCGAACTCTGATTGCTCATGATGTATCTCGCCCCCGTCCTACTGGATGTTGACGTCGACGCTGGCCGGGAGGTCGATGCGCATGAGCGCGTCGACCGTCTTCGGTGTCGGGTCGAGGATGTCGATGAGTCGCTTGTGGGTACGCATCTCGAAGTGTTCGCGGCTGTCCTTGTACTTGTGCGGCGAACGGATGACGCAGTACACGTTCTTCTCGGTGGGCAATGGCACCGGGCCGACGACGCGTGCCCCGGTACGGGTCACGGTCTCCACGATCTTGCGCGCCGAAGCGTCGATCGCCTCGTGGTCGTAGGCCTTGAGCCTGATGCGGATCTTTTGTCCCGCCACGCTGTGTCCTCTTCCGTCAGTTGTTCTCGACAGACAAACACCGCGTGATCGGAACCGACCTCTCGCCGGCTGAGCACATGACCACCGTGTGAGATACGGCAATCGACGCTGTTCATCTGTCGTTGTACGTTGGCTCGTACCTGGTACGAGCCGGTTTGCTCCGGCACCCGCGGTCGGGCGTGTCGGGACCGTGAACCGATATCGGGGCACGCGTTACACGCCCAGTCCCCGTAGACCGGGCCTGGGAGTCATTCACCTGTCCGCGACCGCAGATCTGGCACATGGCACAACCTGCGTCCGCCGGTCAAGGCAACCCGAACAGTATGCATCAGGTCGGGAGCACGATCAAATCCACGTCGGACGCCGGCCGGGCACGCCGAACTGACTCATGAGTAAGATACCGCCATGAGTTCCACGAATCCCACCTTCGCCCTGCGTAAGAAGCTGCCCGCGAACCCGCTCGGCAACGTCCTGTTCTCTCTCGGAATGGTCGCGAAGGTGCCCTACTTCGGCACCGTCCTGCCGCTCGTGCAGGAGATGGAGCCCGGTTACTGCAAGGTCACCGCACCCAACTGGTTCGGCGTCCACAATCACATCGGCACCTTCCACGCGATCGCGGCGTGCAACCTGGCCGAGGCCGCGATGGGGATGCTGATGGAGGCCACCACGCCCACGTCCCACCGCTGGATCCCCAAGGCGATGCAGACGAGCTACCTGACCAAGGCGACGACGCGATTGACCGCGGAGGCCCGTCTGGCCGAACCCGTGGACTTCGGCGCCATCACCGGCGGGACCGACGTCACCGTGTCGGTGAGCATCGTCGACACCAAGGGGGTCGAGGTAGTGCACTGCGACATCACCACCTGGGTGACCCCGACGTAGTCGTCACCACCCGGGGTGCCGGCCCGACCGGCTGCTCCTAGGGTGGGAGGATGCCTCCGCCCGGTGCGCCAGCGCACCGGCGGCACCGGAGTGCGGCAGCGACGAGGAGGACCAGCGACCCATGTGTGGAATCTGCGGCGAGATCCGGTTCGACGGCACGGCGCCGGATGTCTCGGCCGTCGACGCCATGACCTGCGAGATGACCCGGCGAGGTCCCGACGGTTCCGGCGTCTTCGCGAAAGGTTCTGTCGCACTGGGCCACCGCCGCCTGAAGATCATCGACCTGTCCGAGCGCGGGAGCCAGCCGATGGTCGACCCGGCGCTGGGTCTCGCGCTGGTGTTCAACGGGTGCATCTACAACCACCACGAGCTGCGCGCCGAGCTGGAGGGCAAGGGATACACCTTCTTCTCCCACGCCGACAGCGAGGTCATCCTCAAGGCGTTCCACGCCTGGGGTCCCGACTGCGTCGACCACTTCATGGGCATGTTCGCGTTCGCGATCGTCGACACCGACACCGGCGTGGTCACCCTGGGCCGCGACCGGCTCGGCATCAAGCCGCTCTATCTCGCCGACACTCCCGGCCGGCTCCGGTTCGCCTCGTCGGTGCAGGCACTGCTCCGCGCCGGTGACGTCGACACCTCGATCGACCGGGTGGCCCTGCACCACTACTTCAGCTTCCACGCCGTCGTCCCGGCGCCGCACACGATCTACAACGGCATCCGCAAGGTCCCGCCGGCCACCGTCATCACGATCCAGCCCGATGGCCGTCGCACCGAACGCAGGTATTGGGAGCCGGCCTTCGAGCCACACCCCGACCGCCGGGACTGGGACGAGAAGCGCTGGCAGCACGAACTACTCGATTCGCTACGGACGTCGGTGCGCCGGCGCATGGTCGCCGACGTCCCGGTCGGCGTGTTGCTGTCCGGCGGCGTCGACTCCTCCCTGGTCGTCGCGCTGCTCGCCGAGCAGGGCCAGACCGACCTCGCGACCTTCAGCATCGGATTCGATTCCGCGGCAGGAGAATCCGGTGACGAATACGCCTACTCGGATCTGATCGCAGACACCTTCGGCACCGATCACCACAAGATCCACATCGGCACCGACCGCCTGCTGCCCGCCATCCCCGACACCGTCGCGGCGATGGGCGAACCCATGGTGAGCCACGACTGCGTCGCCTTCTACCTCCTGTCGCAGGAGGTGAGCAAGTCCATCAAGGTGGTCCAGTCCGGCCAGGGAGCCGACGAGATCCTCGGTGGATACAGCTGGTATCCCCCGCTGCTCGACGTGACCCGCGACAAGACGACGCGGGCCTATGCCGACGTGTTCTTCGACCGCGACGACGTCGACATCCGCGGCATCCTCGCCGACGACTACCTCACCGAGGCGGGATACGACCCCAGCTTCGAGTTCGTCTCGGCCCACCACTCCGCGCCCGGCGCCCACACCTCCGTCGACGCCGCGTTGCGCCTCGACACCACGGTCATGCTCGTCGACGACCCGGTCAAGCGCGTCGACACGATGACGATGGCCTGGGGCCTGGAGGCCCGGGTCCCGTTCCTCGACCACGAGTTCGTCGAACTGGCCGCCACGTGTCCCCCCGATCTCAAGCTCGCGCACGGGGGCAAGGGTGTGCTCAAGGAGGCGAGCCGGGCGCTTCTGCCCTCGGCCGTCATCGACCGCACGAAGGGCTACTTCCCGGTCCCCGGCATCCGCCACCTCACCGGCGGCGTGCTCGACCTCGTCTCGGACACGTTGCGGTCCAAGGCCGCCCGCGACCGCGGGCTGTACCGACCCGAGGCCCTCGATCGGCTCTTCGCCGATCCCAACGGAATCCGCACCAGGCTCGACGGCAACGAGCTGTGGCAGGTCGCGCTCCTCGAGATGTGGCTGCAGACCATGGAAGGCAACGCCCACCGGTGAACACCCTCCGCTTCGACGACCGTGGGTGGAAGACCTACGGCGCGTCCCTCTCTCCCGACGGCAGCGCGTTCGCCTACATCGTCGACGACGGCACCGGATACCCGCGGGCCGCCCAGCGTTCGCTGTCGCGCGACGGCGTCGGCGAGCTGAGGTGGGTGGAGTTGCTGTCCACCGGTCCGGTGCGCAAAGTGGTCCACTCCTCCGACGGCCGGTGGCTGGCGGTGGAGATCGCGCCGAGCGGCGGTGAACACCACCAGGTCTGGGTGGTGACCACCGAGCCCGACGACGACACCGCTCACCGGATCGCGGCCACCCGCCCGGACGGCCGGTCGTTCGGCACCGTCGGTCTCGTCGGCTGGGACACCGACTGGGTCCTGATCACGGCCATCGACCACGACGGCACCTCATACGCCCTGCGGGTCCACCCCGGCACGGGGACGACCCAGACCCTCGACCAGCGTGTCGGCGGTGTCCTGATCGACTCCTGGAAGGGCGCGACACTCGTCCGCGTCGGACCCCGCGGTTACCACGACATGCTCCTTCTCCGACGCCATCCCGAAGCGGCCGACGACGACATCACGATGACTCCGCTCCTGCCGCAGGACCCCGGTGCGGTCACCGATCAGGGATACGTGCTCGACCAGGGATTCGATCACTCCTCGACGGTGTTCGTGCCCGCCCCGCACGAACCCGTCCGGGATCTCGACAGCGTCCAGGCGCTGGTACGCAGTGACTTCGACGCCAAGTTCCCGCGCCTCCTCGGCGTCGAGGTGAGCAGGTTCGGCGTCCGGTTCCGGGTGATGGCCCAGCGGGTCGACATCGGACTCGACGAGTTCGCCGTCAGCCATGATCAGTCGACCGTTGCGCTGCTGTGGAACGTCAAGGGCCGCAGTGAATTGCAGATCATGACACTGCCCGATCAGACGCTGCACCCACCGATCGAACTTCCGGGTGAGGTCGCTTCCGACCTGTCGATCAGTGCCGCGGGTTCGGTGGTCGCGGTCACGGTCTCGAGTCCGCAGCACTCCCCCCTCGTGCATCTCGTCGACGTCGCGAACCGCGCGGTATACCCGGTGCGGGACGACGTGGTGACCGGCGAGGGACCGTCGGATCAGCTGCGTCCGGAGCTGCTGGAGTTCTCCGCACGCGACGGAATGCCCCTGTCGGGCTTCCTGTTCCGCGCCTCGAAGAAGCCCGGACCCACACTGCTGTACTTTCACGGCGGCCCGGAAGGGCAGACGCGACCGGATTACCAGTTCCTGTTCGGCCCGCTCGTCGACGCCGGGATCACGGTGTTCGCTCCCAATGTGCGCGGATCGTCGGGCTATGGACGCCTGTTCGCCCACGCCGACGATCGGTACGGGCGGTACGCCGGCATCGACGACGCCGCCGACTGCGCCGAGTTCCTCTGCCGACAGGGCATCGCCGACCCCGACGCGGTGTACTGCTCGGGCCGTTCCTACGGCGGCTATCTCACATTGGCCTGCCTGACCTTTCATCCCGAGGTGTTCGCGGCGGGCATCGCGATCTGCGGCATGAGTGATCTCGAGTCGTTCTTCCGCAACACCGAACCGTGGATCGCGGTGGCCGCCTACACGAAGTACGGCCACCCGGAGTCCGACCGAGAGCTGCTCGCCGACCTCTCACCCATCCACCGCATCGACGATGTCCTGGCACCGTTGCTCGTCGTCCACGGGGCGCACGACACCAATGTGCCGGTGAGCGAGTCCCAGCAGATGGTCGCCGAACTACAGGCCCGGGGGGCGGTCGCCGAGATGCTGTTGTTCGACGACGAGGGGCACGAGATCGTCAAGCGCGCCAACCAGCATCGGCTCACCGGGGCCGTCGCCGACTGGCTCACGCGTTTCCCGTCCCGGAACGTGCGGCCCTGAGGCAGGGATATTTCCGCGCGTTCATCGTGGGGTAACAAACCGTTCTTACATTTCTCCCATCAACGCCGTTCGCCGACAGACGAGCGCTGTCGCCGAGACCGACAACGGGAGCACAATGTCCACACCAACATCCGGGAACCCCCACCCCGACCCGACGGGTCCTGCGACACAGTCGCATTCCGGGGCGGCGGGCGAGAGCGTCATCAAGGCGACCTACGACGACCGACTCACCAATACCGACCTCGCGCCGCTGAAGGAACAGAAGTGGACGTGGTACAACATCTTCGCCTTCTGGATGTCCGATGTGCACAGCGTCGGCGGGTACGTGTTCGCGGGCAGCCTGTTCGCGCTCGGGATCGCGGCCTGGCAGGTGCTCGTCGCGCTCGTGGTGGGTATCGTCGCGGTCAACATCCTGTGCAACCTCGTGGCCAAACCGTCCCAGCTCGCCGGCGTCCCCTACCCGGTCACCACGCGTGTGTCGTTCGGCGTCAAGGGCGCCAACATCCCGGCGATCATCCGCGGTGTCATCGCGGTGGTCTGGTACGGAATCCAGACCTACCTGGCGTCGGTCGCCTTCGGTCTTCTCGCGTTGAAGTTCTGGCCCGGACTGGAACCGTGGGGCGACGTCGACCAACACGGTTTCCTCGGGTTGTCCGCGCTCGGCTGGGCGGGCTTCATCCTGATGTGGGTGCTACAGGCGCTCGTGTTCTGGAACGGGATGGAGACGATCCGCAAGTTCATCGACTTCTGCGGTCCCGCAGTGTATGTCGTGATGATCGCGCTGGCCGCCTACCTCGTCGTCGAGGCCGGGTGGGACAACGTGAGCCTCGACCTGTCCGTCGGCGACGGGCTCTCCGGATGGTCGTCGATCACGATGATGATCAGCGCATTCGCGCTCGTGGTCTCCTACTTCTCCGGGCCGATGCTCAACTTCGGCGACTTCTCGCGCTACGGCCGCTCCTTCGGTGAGGTCAAGAAGGGCAATTTCTGGGGACTCCCGGTCAACTTCCTCTTCTTCTCCCTCCTGGTGGTGTGCACGGTCTCCGCGGCGGTCACGGTCATCGGCACCGACGAGGACGGCAACATCATCACCGATCCGGTGCACATCGTCGACCGCATCGACAACACCACCGCGGCCGTGCTGGGCGTGTTGACGTTCGCCATCGCCACGATCGGCATCAACATCGTCGCGAACTTCGTCTCGCCCGCCTTCGACTTCTCGAATGTGGCGCCCACCAAGATCAGTTGGCGCACCGGGGGCATGATCGCAGCGGTGGGCTCGGTGCTCATCACGCCGTGGAATCTCTTCAACAACCCGACGGCGATCCACTACACGATGGACACCCTCGGCGCGGTGATCGGTCCGCTGTTCGGCATCCTGATCGCCGACTTCTACCTCGTCAAGAAGCAGAAGATCGTCGTCGACGACCTGTTCACGATGAAGCCGGCGGGCACCTACTGGTACCGCAACGGGTGGAACCCGATTGCCGTGGTCGCCACCGTCATCGCATCGACCCTGCCGATCTGCGTCGTCATCTTCGGCACCGTCTATCAGGCGAGCTTCACCTGGTTCATGGGGGCCGGAGCCGGAATGATCCTGTACTGGCTCGGCATGCGCTTCGTGCCGGCCCACCTCATCTACGGGACCTCGACCGGCGCGCGGACGACCGGGGACATCGAGATCACCGCGAATTCCGAGGCACCACTGCCCGCTCCCTAGCGGCGACATGACCATCGACAGGGCCGCGCGACGGATCGCGCGGCCCTGTCGCTGTTCCTCCTCTCGAGGGAACCATGCCATTGACAAATGGCACAGTTGCTGATGGTGTGAGGTGATGCACACAGACCCACTCCGGTCGCCGACACCGCTGCCGACCCGCGCGACCGCCCGTTCGACGGTCACCGCCCACCTCACCCGCTGGGGTTTCGGTGCCTTCACGGGACTGATTCCGCTGAATCCCACCGGAATCCGGCTCTCGCGCGGCCTCATCGCCACGGTGATGCGACTGCTCGGCCCTGCACCCGCCGGCACCACGGTGCGGGCCGTACAGGACGACGACGTGCGCGGCGAATGGGTACTCGGACCCGGGGTCGAACCCTCCGACGCGGCGATCTACTACGTCCACGGCAGCGCGTACGCGATCTGTTCGGCGCGCACCCACCGCGGGCTGGCCGCCCGGTTGTCCGCGGCGAGCGGCCTGCCCGTCTTCGTCGTGGACTACCGGCTGGCCCCCGAGAACCGCTTCCCGTGCGCGGCCGACGACGTCGCCGCCGGGTTCGAGTGGCTTGTGCGTCAGGGCTATCCGGCGTCGCGCATCGTACTGGGCGGGGACTCGGCCGGCGGGCATCTCGCCTGTGACCTCGTCCTGCAACGGGCGCGGGCCGGCAGCGCCCAGCCCTCGTCGATCATCCTGTTCTCACCGCTGATCGACCTCACCTTCGGGCTGGCCCGTCAGCAGGAACGCATCCGGCGCGACCCGGCGATCACCGCTGCCGCGGCGGCGCGACTCGTCGCCCTCTACACGCGCGACGTCCCGGCAGACCACCCCCGGCTCGAACTCGAGTTCACCCCCGCCGCGCAGCTCCCGCCGTTCCTCATCCAGACCGGCGGGGCAGAGATGCTCAGCGCGGACGCCCGTCACCTCCACGAGCGACTCCGGACGCACGGCGGCGACAGCCGGCTGGAGGTCTGGCCGGGCATGATGCACGTCTTCCAGGCCCTTCCCCGATTGGGCCCCGAAGCCGACGCCGCGCTCCACCGGGTCGCCGACTTCCTCGCCGATGTCGACCGACTGCACACCGTGTCGGAGGTGTCATGATCCCGGTCGTGGACAGCCTCCGACGGCGACTCCTGCGTGACCCCGTGTCGATCGGCTCACGCGCGATCGTCACCGGCGCGGGCAGCGGAATCGGTCGGGCCTTCGCCCTGGAACTCGCACGACGCGGCGGCGAGGTGATCTGCGCCGACATCGATCCCGAGCGAGCCGTGGCGACCGTGTCACTGATCGAAGGCCGGACCGGCCGCCCCGCACATCCCTTCACCTGCGACGTGGCCGACCGAACGGCAGTCGAGTCCCTCGCCGCGTTCGCCGTCGAGACCTTCGATGGTCCTCCCGATCTCGTCATCAACAACGCCGGGGTCGGGATCGGCGGCCGCCCGGTCGGCGACATCGGGTTCGACGACTGGTCGTGGGCCCTGGGGATCAACCTCTGGGGCGTCGTCCACGGTTGCGAACTCTTCGCGCCGATGCTCCGGGAAGCCGGCCGGGGAGGCATCATCAACGTCGCCTCGGCGGCCGGATTCGCCGCGGCCCCGGTCATGGCGCCGTACAACGTGTCGAAGGCGGCCGTCGTCTCGCTGAGCGAGACACTCGCAGCCGAAATGGCGCACTCGGGGGTCGGCGTGACGGTCCTGTGCCCGACGTTCGTGAAGACCAACGTCGCCCAGGACGGTCGGATCACCTCCGAGGCACGCACTCTCGCCACGAACCTGATGCGCTGGACGGGTATCTCACCAGACGGCGTCGCCTCGGCGACGCTCGACGCGCACGATCTCGGTCGCCTCTACGTCGTGCCCCAGGTCGACGCCCGGGTGATCTGGCACCTCAAGCGACACTTCCCGGCCTCCTACGTCCGGGGCCTGGGACTGCTCAACCGGCTCCTCCCATCGTCCTGACCCCGGCGCCATCCACCCGACCTGACCCGAAAGGACCGTCATGGCCATCGACCTCGACAACATGCTCCAGAAGATCAAGGACCGCCAGTGGGCACTGGCCGACATCGACTGGGACGCCCCCGGTGCCGAGCTGATCGACGCCGACCTGCACGCCAAGCTCAAACCGTTTCTCAGCGACCTGATGTGGATCGAGAACGTGGGGGCACGGGGCTTCGCCGCGATGGCGAAGAAGGCCCCGACCCCCACGCTCAAGAGCATCTACGAGCACTTTCACGCCGAGGAACAGAAGCATGCCAATGCCGAACTGGCCTTGATGCGACGCTGGGGAATGCTCGACTGTGACGAGATCCCGTCTCCGAACGTCAACGTGCAGTTGGTGATCAACTGGCTGGACAAGCACTCCGACGACATGTCCCTGTCGTTCCTGGGCACCGTGATCCCCATGCTGGAGGTCGCACTCGACGGGGCCCTCATCAAGTTCATCACCGACGAGGTCGAGGACCCGGTGGCCCAGGAGGTCTTCAAGCGGATCAACGCCGACGAATCCCGGCACCTGGCCGTCGATTTCGAGGTCATGGAACTCCTCGGCCACGCGGGGCTGCGCAAGCGGACGATCGATTTCGTCGGCGGCTGGGTGAAACCTACCTTCCTCATCGGTGCGCTGAGCTATGTCCCCCTGCTCAACAAGATGCGCGACAACATCGTCGCGATGGGCGTCGACGAGGAACGTCTCTACAGTGCGATGAAACGGTATCGCGCCGTCGGCGACCGCAGCGAGTACGTCCGGCGGCTGCCGATGTTCCGCGTCGTCTCGTATCACGGTGCCGCGGTGGTCAACCGGGGCAACGTGCCCTACCACCTGTTCGCCGACTCGATGGTGAGACTCACCGGGCGGATCCCGTTCGGGCTCGTCCACCGGACACCGACGTGGTCGCAAGAACTCACCTACGAACCGACGGCCTGAGGACGTGACGATGCACATCTCGGTGGCGATCATCGGTGCCGGTTTTGCCGGCATCGGCACGGCGATCCGGCTCAAGGAGCGCGGGATCGAGGACTTCACGATCTTCGAGCGGGACGCGCGGGTCGGTGGAACGTGGCGGGACAACACCTATCCAGGCGCGGCCTGCGACATCCCATCGCGTCTGTACTCCTACAGCTTCGCTCCCAACCCGGACTGGTCGCACACGTACTCGCGCAGCGAGGAGATCCTCTCCTACATCGACACGATGGTGGAGAACCACGGGATCGAGCCCCACGTCCGGTTCGGTCACACGGTGTCGGGGCTGGAGTACAGCGCCGACGACGGCCTGTGGACCATCACCTTCGACGAGGGTCACGAACCGGTACGGGCGCGCGCGGTCGTCCTCGCCTCCGGTCCGCTCGCGAACGCCTCATTCCCCGACATACCCGGGATCGAGGACTATGCGGGACACAAGATCCACAGCGCGCGTTGGGATCACGACTATGATTTCGTGGGCAAGAAGGTCGCCGTCGTGGGCACCGGGGCCAGCGCGGTGCAGATCGTGCCGGAACTGGTGGCGCAGGCCGCGTCGGTGAAGGTCTTCCAGCGCACTCCCGGCTGGGTGCTGCCCCGCGCCGACGTCCGGACCCGAGAGGCCACCAAACGGCTGTATCGATCGGTGCCGGGAGCGCAGCGCCTCGCACGATCGCTCTGGTTCTGGGGTCACGAGACGGTGGCTCTGGGCGTCGTCTGGAACACTCCCCTGACCCGCGTCGTCGAGGCGGTGAGCAAGTTGCACCTGCGGTCTCAAGTCGACGACCCGTGGCTCCGCAGGCAACTCACCCCCGACTTCGCCGCGGGCTGCAAGCGCCTGCTCATGACCAGCGACTACTACCCCGCCCTGCAACGACCGAACTGCACACTGGTCACCTGGCCGATCGCCCGTATCGCCGAACGCGGCATCCGCACCGTCGAAGGTGTTGAGCACCAGTTCGATTGCATCGTCTTCGCGACCGGATTCGACGTGTCCAAGAACGGGACGCCGATCCCGATCACCGGCCTAGACGGTCGGGACCTGGCGTCGGAGTGGGGGCGGGGCGCGTTCGCCTACCGCAGCGTCGCGGTGTCCGGCTATCCCAACCTGTTCTTCACCTTCGGACCCAACTCCGGTCCCGGCCACAGCTCCGCCCTGGTCTACATGGAGGCACAGATCGACTACATCACCGACGCCGTCGGCCGGCTTCTGGACAACGGATGGAAGGCGCTCGACGTACGCGCCGAGGCGCAGGAGCGGTACAACCGGGACATCCAGCGCCGGCTGACCTCGACCACGTGGAACTCGGGCTGTCAGAGCTGGTACCTGACCGAGGACGGGTTCAACGCGACGATGTACCCCGGATTCGCGACCCAGTACGTCGGCCAGCTCCGCCGCGTCGAGCTGCGCGATTACCGGATTCTCGTCCACCAGGGGACTCGGACTCCGGCCGCCGCAGCGTTACAGTGAGGGGATGACCGAGTACCGGATCGACGACCTGGCGCGCGTGTCCGGAACGACGACCCGGAACATCCGCGGCTACCAGGAACGGGGGCTGCTCCCCCAGCCGCTCCGCCGTGGGCGCGTCGCGATCTACACCGAGAAGCACCTCCGCAATCTCCGGGCGATCAACAAACTGCTCGGCAGCGGCTTCACGCTCAAGCACATCGCCACGTTCATGACGAATCCGGGCGCTCGGATCGGGGATGCGTTGGAGCTCAACGAAATCCTCGACGAGCACTGGTCGAGTACATCGCGTCCGGAGATCACTCGCTCCGAACTCGACGACCGGTTCGGTCTGCTGGACGAGGCCCAGGTAGCGGCACTCGTGCAGGCCGGGGTGATCGCCGAGACCGGGCGCGACGGGGTGTACGAGGCCGTCGATCAGCGCATCATCGGGAACCTGGCCAAGCTCGTACGACGGGGCGTGCAGATCTCCGCGCTGGCCGACGTCCACGAGCGGTTCACCGCGAAGATCAACGAAGCCGCCGAGATCCTGCTCGCTGCCGCGCACGACGAGGTGGACCGGCGCAAGGGCCCGGGCTGGCTGCCGGAGAACGACGACGACGTCGCCTGGGCGGTGAACCTGTTGGGGATGATGCGCCGGGTCGGGACCGAGAACGCGCACGCCGCACTCGACCGCGCCCTCGACACGGCGCTGGACCGGGAACTCTCGGCCCACCAGAGCGCCGTCGACGAACGCACGGACGCCGACGCACCGCAGCCGGACTGAGTTCCGGCCCCGCACCTCAGCGGGACACGGTGTGCCGCCCCGGAAGTACGACGAGCGACGCGAGGAAGAAGCAGATCGCACCGACGAAGGTGCCGGACGTGGCGGCCACGGCGTCGGCGGTGACGCCACCCTTGGTCACGAACGCCCCGACCGCGGACACCCCGAATGCGACACATCCGATCCAGTTGACCAGCACCGACCACCAGTCACGATCACGGAGATCCCACCGGCGGCCGGTGGCGCGGGCGTACCCGGCGAAGGCAACCGCACCGCTGATCAGGAAGGCGATCGAACCGCCGGCGTCAGGGGTCCAGACGAGGTGACGGTCGCCCCAGATCGTGTGTGCCACAAGCGCCCCCGTGGTCGACACGTTGAAGAGGATCGTACCCACCGATTGCGTTGCGGCGCTCAACCATTCGGCTCGGATCACCGAACCGGGCGCCGAGGACCGCAGCTCGGTCACGGTTCCGCTGCGAACCAGCTGGATGACACCGGCACCGGTGAAGAACCATGCGCCGACGAAATAGCAGCCGTTGGCGAACCCGGCACCCACCAGATGCGCCAGCCCGGGGGCCGAACCCAGCGCGAACAGCGCCGACCCGATCATGAACCCCCAGCACTGCTTGCGCAGCGTCGGCGTCAGGAGCGCATTCCGCCGCTCATGCGGTGACATCGAGGCTCGCGATGACCTTGATCGGCTCGATCCAGATCGCCAGCTCGCCGGGCACCCCGTTGCGGGCCCCGAATTCCTCGGCGCGGTCGGCGCCCATGTACCGGGCCCCGCACAGCGAGGCGATGCGACGTACCTCGTCGAGGTCCTCGGTGATGCGGGCACTGCCCTGCACCTGCACGAACCCGAAGGGCGGTTCGGGCAGGTCAACCGACATCACGACCCGTGGATCGCGAAGCAGCGCACGACCTTTGGCGGTGGTGGCGCCGGTGTTGAAGGCAATCCGACCACCGTCGAGCACGAACCACACCGGAACGACGAGGGGTCGTCCGTCGGCGGCGAGATATCCGAGATGACCGGTTTTCGTGCCGCCGGTGAGGAAATCGCGGACGGCCGGATCGGACAGCGAGGACGCAGACATGCTCACAGAGTAGAGAGACCCGGACCGGACCGCGAGCGTTCGGGGGTGGTCCGACTCACCGTTGTGCGAGTACCGTGCCGATGCGGCTCGCCATCATCATGATGGTCGCGTGCGGACCGCTGCGGCCGCTACCGGGCAGAATGGACCCGTCGACGATCCGCAGGCCGCGGGTCCCGGATACGCCGCCGAGCCAATCGGTCCGGATTCCCATCGGCACGGTCCCCCACGCATGCTGGGAGAACCCGGCGCGATCGGCGATCCGGACGCTACCCGGCACGACGACGTCGGCGAACTCCGGCGACCGCAGCATCTCCACGACCCCCGCGGCAGCCGTGCGCAGCGAGGTTGCGGTGTCCGGGTCGGGCTCGACGAACTCCATCCGTACACGTGAGTGGTCTGCGACGAGCCGCACCGGCGAGTGCCGCATCGCAGTCACCTCGACAATCGGCCCACTGGCGGGCAGACCGCGAATGTGGGAAGCGAAATCGTCTCGATAGCAACGTATCTCGAGTCCATTCCCGGTGTGCAGTACAGTCGGCAGCACCATGCCGGCATCGGCCGGTGACCGCCTCGAGTACGACACCGCGAGGCCCCGGTGCTCCCCGGCCGTCAACGACCTCACATCCGAGCGGCCCGGTGCGCCCGATCCCGGCAGGCCCGGTAGTTCCGACCGGAGGAGGATTCCCGCGGTCCCGAGAGTGCCCGCGGCGAGGATCACCTCCCCGGCCCTCACGCTCAGCGACCCCGCACGCACGCCCGTGACCGTCGGACCCCGAACCGTGTCGAGGCGGTCGACCACCCGCCCGGTCAGCACCCTGAGGTTGGGACGCGAGAGCGCGGGGACGAGGTAGGCGTCGGCTGCGGATCGGCGCGCGACTCCGCTCCGGTTGGTCAACACCCGGTTGAGCCCGACCACCGGCCACCGCTGCGCGATCGGGCGCACCGGCGCGCGTTCCGACCAGTAGCGTTCGAAAGCGCGTCCGGCGTCGCCGAGTTCGTCGTCGGCCACGGGTTCGACACCCATGGTGCCCGCGGGCGCGTCCAGTTCGTCATAGGCGTCGGCGATGGCGTCGGGCTCCCATCCGGCCGGCCACGACGCGAAGTCGTCTCGATGCCACCTCAGGAAGTACCCGCCGTTCACCGCCGACGAGCCGCCGAGTGCCGAACCGCGGGCCGCGGACACCCCCAGATCGGTGGCGTGCCGGACGGCGTGCGGCGCAGCGTCGTCGATCGGCAGTCGCCGAAGGTCCAGGTCGGCCGGCGTGGGCAACCCCGCGGGCCCCCGCTCGAGCAGTACGACCGTGCGCTCCGGCTCCCGCGAGAGCCTCTCCGCGAGCACACACCCGGCACTGCCGGCACCGACGATGACAACGTCTGCGGTGAGCGACCGATCGGCCGCCGTCATCGAGAGATGACCGGGCGCAATGCTTCCGGGTCTCGATGGGCGATGACTCCCTGCCACAACCCGGCGCCGTAGGCCAGATCGTCGAGGCGGTGCATGAGGATGTAGCGCAACGGCCCGAGCGTGGGTGGGCTGGTCGGATCGGCGAGCAGATCCCGAACCCAGGACACCACCCCCTCGACGATCGCCACCTGCACGGCGAGGGTGCGGAACCGCTTCGACACCAGCGCGAGCAGCAACGCCACCGGCCAATAGTGGCGGCAGATCGCATCGGCGGCCTGCAGCAACCCGAACCCGGCGGCCCGCCCGGTCATCTGCGCGGACACCAGGGGCGCCGAGGGCAGGTCACCGAGCCGGCGGCGCATCCGCACCGCGAGATGGGTGAGGATGATCATCGCCAGCGCAGCACCGAAACGGGTCCGCGACAGCAGCGCGACCACCGCGGCCGCCATCGGCACCGACATCTTCATCGGCGCCGCGCGGTCGCCGTGGCGGGAGGCCAGGTGTGCCGCGCCGGTGCCGTAGAAGCAGCGGCGCGAGAGCACCGAACGCAGGTCCGTGCGGTGTTCGTGGGCGACGCGTGCCACCGGGTCGTAGCGGATCCGCCATCCCTCCGCGTGCATCCGCCAGCATGCGTCGACGTCCTCGGCCACCCGCAGCGACTCATCGAATCCGCAGAATGCACTGCGCCGCACGACCATCGCGGCACTGGGCACGTACGGCGTCCGGGTGGACGGCGCCACCGCGGACTCCTCGGGACCCATGTCCAGTGACGACCAGCCGTTCTCGTAGCGCTCGGCCAGCGATGTCGTCATGGCGTCGTCGTCGGATCGCAGCCCGACGATCCGCGGCGCGACGAGTCCCACGGTCGGATCGGAGAAGTGCGTGAGCAAGATCGTGAGCCAGTCCGGGTCGGGCACGACGTCGGAGTCGAGGAAGGCGACGAAATCGGTCGTCGCCGCCGCCGCTCCCGCGTTCCGCGCTGCCGACGGGCCGCGATTGTCGTCGAAGCGCAGGACCCGGGCGGTCGGGCGATCCGCCTCGATCGGCGTCGCGGAGCCGTCGTCGACGACGATGACGGCCAATCCGGCGAGGGCCTCGAGGAGGCGGTCGACACCGTCCTGGTTGTCGCGCACCGGGACGACCACGGTGACATCTTCCGGTTGCGGGCCGAACATCGGCCGCGGATTGGCGATCCCCGCGTCCAGCAGTGCGCGCGCAAGACGTCGGGTCACGTTGTCGCACACCTCGATTCGTCCATCCTCGGACGTCATCCCGAGCGCGGTGTCGGACATGCGCAGCAGGCGCGTCGGCGATCCGCCGACGAGGTAGCGGAAGTCGCCGGCCTTCGCGCATCGCAGGTCGATCTGCACCTGGAACCCGTCCGGCAGACCCGTGTGCGTTCCCGTCGATGCGTCCGCCGCCGGCTCGCCCTCACGATCCGCGGAGTCGGAGTCGCCACGAGCTGCGGCGCCCTCCGCGCTCCCATCCTGGTTCTCGGCACAGCGACGTGGAGCCGAGTCGTCGAGGGCGGTCATCCCAGACGCCCCAGATCGTCGACCTGCCACGAGTCGAGCGCGGCGCACAGCCGATCGGTGACGTCGCCGACCATGCTCGCACCGTCGTCGGGGTTCGCGCCGTCCGGATCGCCGAGGACGCCGTTGGGACTCACCGCGGCGACGCCGCCCGACCGCATCGCACCGAGCAGCGCGCCCACCGGCTCCCGATTGCCCGCGACCGCGCGCGAGGGGTCGACGACCGACGGCGAAACATGCAGCAGCACAGATGTTTCGGTGAACCCGGCGTGCGCATCGGCACCGTCGAACGCGCATGGGAACCAGGCGACGTCCCGGCCCTCGTAGCGCAGTCGGGTCACCGCCTCGATCAGCGTCCTGGTGTTTCCGCCGTGCCCGTTGACGAACACCACGCGCGCCGCCCACCGGCATGCACTGCGGCCGTATTCGACGAGCAGGCCGCGCAGCGCCTCGTGCCCGATCGAGATGGTGCCGGCGAAGCCCTCGTGTTCACCGCTGGCACCGTAGTTGAGGTCCGGGGCCCGCAGGAGTCCGGAAGCCTCCGATCGTCCGCACACGCGCTCGGCGATCGCCGCGGCGATGCGCGTATCGGTGTCGAGCGGGAGGTGCGGACCGTGTTGTTCGACCGAGCCGAGGGGCACCAGCAGGGTGATCACCTGCCCGTCGAGGTCTGGCCAGTTGCACTGCCCCAACATCGATGGCCCTGTCATTCGACCAATGCTAGCGATGGTGCTTGCGAGTGTGTCGGTCTCGCCCGAAAAACGAAGCGAAAAACGCGCCCGGATTCCGCTGCGGACCACCCTGACGAGCGTTCGATCGGTTGTGGAATGCTTGGTGCATCCAGTGACACCTGACACAGTGCGCAGTACAACGATCGGGAGGACGACACCCATGAGCAGTGCCACACCACGCGACAGCGGCAAGCCCGGCCCACTGAGTTCGATCCGGGTCATCGAATTCGCCGGCATCGGACCCGGTCCGCATGCCGCCATGCTCCTGGCCGATCTCGGCGCCGATGTCGTGCGGGTCCAGCGACCCGGCTCACTGCCCACGCCGGGCCGCAACGCCGACGCCCTCCTCCGCGGCCGGCGCGTCGTCGAGGCGAACCTCAAGGACGAAAACGACCGCGAGACCATCCTCGGCCTCGTCGCCAAGGCCGACGTGATCCTCGAGGGTTTCCGCCCCGGCGTGATGGAGCGGCTCGGACTCGGACCAGATGATCTGGAGAAGGTGAACCCGGGACTGGTCTACGGACGCATGACCGGCTGGGGCCAGGACGGGCCGCGCGCCAACCTGGCCGGGCACGACATCAACTACATCTCGCTCACCGGCATGCTGCACGCCATCGGACGCAAGGATGATCGCCCGGTGCCGCCGCTCAACCTGGCCGGCGACTTCGGCGGCGGGTCGATGTTCCTCGTCGTCGGCGTGCTCGCGGCGCTGCTCGAGCGCGGGATCTCCGGGCGGGGACAGGTGGTCGATGCCGCCATGGTCGACGGCGCTTCCGTTCTCGGACAGATGATGTGGGCCTTCCGCGGCACCGGCCTGTGGAGCGACACCCGCGGTGTCAACATGCTCGACACCGGCGCCCCGTACTACGAGGTCTACGAGACCTCCGACGGCAAGTACATGGCGGTCGGCGCGATCGAGCCCCAGTTCTACGCCGAACTGCTCAAGGGCCTCGAACTCGCCGATGCCGATCTGCCGGACCAGAACGACATCTCCCAGTGGGGCAAGCTGAAAGAGGTCTTCACCGAGACCTTCAAGACTCGCACCCGCGACGAATGGGCCGGCGTCTTCGAGGGCACCGACGCCTGCACCTCGCCGGTCCTGACCTTCGCCGAGGCACCCGCCGACGCCCACATGGCCGCGCGCGCCAACCTCGTCGACATCGACGGCGTGACCCAGGCCCAGGTCGCTCCGCGCTTCTCCCGCACCAAGCCGGAGACCCCGGCCGGCCCGACCACCGAGGCGACCGATCCGTCGACCCTCTGGGCCGACTGACGAACGACCCGCTCCCCGAGGCGCGAGGACCGAACGCGGGGAGCGAAAGCGACCAAACCCGCCCCCCGAGGTGCGAGGAGCGAAAGCGACCCACCCCCGCCCCCTGAGGTGCGAGGAGCGAAAGCGACCCACCCCCGCCCCCTGAGGTGCGAGGAGCGAAAGCGACGAGCCACGAAGGGCGACAACTCACGTCGCCCTTCGTGGCTCGCTTCGCTCACGCCTCAGGGAGCAGAATGTGGCTCGCTTCGCTCGCGCCTCAGACCTTCGAATGCCCCATGTCGATCTGGAACTCGGCCGCGGTGATGCCCTTAGCGCTGTCGGAGGCCAGGTAGAGCACCGCGTCGGAGATCTCGTCGAGCGCAGCGACGGGGTGGTAGTCGAGGATCGACGTGAAATGTGGATTGACCCACGGGATTCCGAAGATCCGGTGGGCTTCGGTGTCGGCCACGCCCATCGGGGTGTCGACCGCGTAGGGGTGCACGCTGTTCACCCGGATTCGGTGATGCCCGAGCTCCTTGGCGGTCGTCTGCGTCAGTCCGACCAGCCCGTACTTCGACGCCGAGTACGACGCCTGCAGCGGCATCGCCTTCAGGCCCGCGACCGAACTGATCACGGTGATCGATCCCCCGTTGCCCGCCTCGAGCATCGCCGGGATGGTGGCCTTCAACGTCTTCCACGCACCGACGAGGTTGATGTCGATGACGTCGGTGAACTGATCCTCGCTGAGCTCCCAGACCTTGCCCCAGGTCAGCACGCCGGCATTGGCGACCACGTGGTCGAGCCGGCCGAACTGCTCGACGGCGTCGGCCACGAGTTGCTGCTGGAGAGCCAGATCACGCGTGTCACCCTGCCGCGCAAGGATCTTCCCGCCGACGCCCTCGACGAGACGGATCGTCTCGGCGAGGTCGTCGGCGGTCGCCGCGGGGTAGGTCGCGTGGTCGATGATCGGTCCCGCGATGTCCAGGCCGACGATCGCGGCCCCCTCGCGGGCGAACCGGATCGCATGATTGCGACCTTGACCACGGGCGATGCCGGTGATGTAGACGACCTTGCCGTCGAACTGTCCCATGGCAGAACTGTAACACGTTCTAGTTCTGCTTCCCCAGGGTTCTCACCGGCAGATTCTCACCGCCACGGGGACGGGTCAGGCGTCGCCGAACGACCGGGTGAAGCCGTCGGGGATGACGAGGTCGGCGGCCGAGAGTTCGTGGACGCTCTTGTGTCCGAGGCCCATGAGCACGCCGTCGAGTCCCATGCGCATGAGGTCGAGGACGTTCTCCACGCCGGCCTGGCCGTTGGCGGCCAGACCCCAGAGGTACGCGCGGCCGATCATGACCGCGCGGGCACCGAGCGCGAGTGCTTTGGCGACGTCGCTGCCGCGACGGATACCGCCGTCGAGGAGGACCTCGATGTCGTCGCCGACCGCAGCCGCGATGTCCGGGAGGAGACGGATGGTCGCGGGAGTGCCGTCGAGGTTGTTGCCGCCGTGGTTGGACACCGACAGCGCCGTCGCGCCGATGTCCACGGCCCGCTTGGCGTCGTCGAGGCGGGTGATGCCCTTGACCATGAACGGCCCGCCCCACTGCTCCCGAAGCCACTGCAGGTCTTCCCATGTGGGCGGGGGCGTGTTCATCCACGACCCGTAGGCCCCGAAGAACGTGGGACCGGTGACACCCTGCGGGGTGAGGTTGGGCGCGGTCAGGTCGGGGATGTTGATCTTGCCGCCCTTGACCCAGTCGAGTGCATAGCGCGGCTTGACCGCGATCTCCGGCCCCAGACGGAGTAGGGCCTTGAAATCGACCTTCTCCGGGATCTCGGGGCTGCCCCAGTCGCGGCCCACGTTGAACACCCAGTCGGTGGTGACGATCAGGCCCTTGGCGCCGGCCGCCTTCGCGCGCTCCGCGCGGGCCAGGATGTCATCCCGGCTGCCGAGCCAGTAGATCTGGAAGAACACCTTGTCGTTGACCTCGGTGACCTCTTCCACCGCGTGCGAGGCGAAGCTCGACAGGCCCATGGCGGTACCGCGCGCCGCGGCGGCTCGCGCCACCGCGACCTCGCCGTCGGGGTCGACGGCCTGCACCCCGGTGGGCGAGATCATCACCGGGAACGAGATCTCCTGGCCCATCACCGTTGTCGTCATCTCGCGGTCGGACTGTGCACCGACGACATGCGGCGCCCAGCCGAGTTCGGAGAACGCGCGCACGTTGTCGTCGACGGTCACACCGGCCTGGGTGCCGGCGACCAGCGAGGAGTACACCGACTTCGGCAGACGTTTCTTGGCCCGGCGCTGTGCTTCGGTGACGGTCTCGAACCAGGGGTTTCTCGCCCAGGGGTTGGCAGCCATGTTCTTCCTACTCATTCATCGTCCATGAGCGCCGGCCGGGCACTCATGGGGCCGGGCGCTCCGGGTCCCGCCGGGACCCGGTGCACCCGGAACGTACCGCGGGTGGATCTACCGCGCGGCGGGGGTGAACCCGGCGAGCGGGTTCTCATCACAGGATTTGGTGGGGCGCGACGCGACCGGGGTCAGGTCGCCGTCGGGACGCCGGGTCATCAGGGTCAGCGGGGTGCCCCGCGAATGATCCTTGTTCGCAGTCGGTTTCATCCGCTCGCCGGCGAGGAGTTCTTCGCCGTACCCCTGCACACACTCCGGGTCGGGTCCGGCCAGCGGAAGTCCGGTGAAGAACTTCGCCGCCATGCAGCCGCCGCGGCACGCATCGAAGTGCGCACACTTGGTGCACGCTCCCGCGTTCTGCGGCTCGCGCAGCTCGGTGAACAGATCCGACCGCTGCCAGATCTCCTGGAAACCGCCGTCGGAGAGGATGTTGCCGGCGAGGAAGTTCTCGTGGATGGCGAACGGGCAGGCGTAGACATCGCCGACGGGGTCGATCAGGCAGACCACGCGCCCCGCACCACAGAGATTGAGACCGGGCAGGCCGCCACCGGAATCCGAACCGAACGCCGACAGGTGGAAGAACGAATCGCCAGTGAGCACCCGATCACCGTGCGCGACAAGCCAATCGTAGAGTTCACGCTGCTGCTGCGGCAACGGATGCAGGTCGTCCCACACATCGGCGCCACGGCCCGAGGGACGCAGCCGTGTGATGCGCAGGGTGGCGTTGTAGCGGTCGGCGAGCGCCTTGAACTCATCGAGCTGGCTGACGTTCTGCCGGGTCATGACGACACTGATCTTCGCGTCGGCGAAACCCGCCTCGGCCAGGTTCTCCAGCGCCCGGACCGCCATGTCGAAGGAGCCGGGACCGCGGACCGCGTCGTTGACCTCCGCAGTCGCACCGTCGAGCGAGATCTGGACGTCGACATAGTCCGACGCCGCCAGGCGGGCCGCGACCTTCTTGTCGATGCGAAGACCGTTGGTGGAGAACTTGACCCCCACCTGGTGGCTGGTCGCGTAGTCGACGAGCTCCCAGAAGTCCGGACGCACCGTCGGCTCACCGCCACCGATGTTGACGTAGAAGACCTGCATGCGCTGCAGCTCGTCGATGATGGCCTTGCACTGTTCGGTGGACAGCTCGCGGGGATCCCGCTTGCCCGACGACGACAAGCAGTGCACACACGCGAGGTTGCACGCGTAGGTCAGCTCCCAGGTGAGGCAGATGGGTGCGTCGAGCCCCTTCTCGAACTGGTCGACGAGTCGGCCGACCTTGGGCACGTCGCCGGCGGGCGGCATCGGCGCACGGAGGGAATCCGCGAGTTCGGTTGCGGTGGGTGGCATCTCGATGGTCGTCATCGTTGAGGTCCTTGCATTCGGGGCTGGCTGTTTCGGGCTGGGGCGCCGGGCCCGGGCGATCAGAGGCGGGCGACGACGGCGACGATGTGGATCGAACCGGGGGCTGTACCGGCCGGCATCGCCGTGCGGGGTCGGCGGGTCAGGCGGCGCGCGGCACGATCATGCCGCTGTCGGCGAGCGCGGTCAGCGCCTGCAGGTACAGGGGACGCTGGGCCGGCGTCACCCCGGCGGCGAGGAGCGCGGCCTCCGCGGAGTCGTGATCGGCCAACGACTTCACGATGCCGACAACGGTGAGGTTCTTGAGGAACGACAGCTTGCGCGTACCGAAGTGGTACAACAGCGCGCCGAACGGCTCCGGGCGCAACGCGACCTTCGGGTTGAGCTGCCACGGCTCGAGGGTGTCGAAACCGGGCGCCTCGGCTGGGGAGTCGAACCGGACCCCGGCGACCGCGGAACGGTCGCCGGAGATCGGATTCGATGTCGGGGCTGACATCAGTAGACCCCGCACATCCCGTCGATCGAGACCTCCTCGACGAGCGACTCGGCGAGAAGCTCCGTGTCGTTCGTGCTGTGAGCTGCTGCAGCGGACTGATCTGCCATGATCCATACCTCCTGGTTGATCGGGTAGTGATGCGGATCACGACAAACTATAGTGGCACTGAGTGCATAAATCCAGAGGGCAGGCGACAACTGTCCGAACGGCCAGGTCGACCGGTTCCGTGATCCCGTATCCCACGGGTCCCATAAGGTGAGGTCGGAGATGACGACGACGCCGCACAACGATCAGCCCGCACGCACGCCCCCGGGCCGACGCCCCATCACGTCACGTGCGCAGATCAGCGCACTCGCGATCCACCTCTTCACCAACCGGGGCTTCGAGGACACCAGCGTCGACGACATCGCCGAGGCGGCGGGCATCGCCCGTCGCACGTTGTTCCGCTATTACTCGTCGAAGAACGAGATCCCCTGGGGTGAGTTCGACGACCATCTCGACGAATTACGGACACTCCTGGCCGGCATCCCGCGCGAGACGCCGATGGCCGAAGCCCTCGTCGACGCCCTCGTGTCGTTCAACCGGGTACCCGCCGAGGAACTCGACAATCACCGGCGGCGTATGTCACTCCTCCTCGGCGTGCCTGCGCTACAAGCACATTCGATGATCGTCTACGCCGACTGGCGGCAGGTGATCGCCGAGTTCTGCGCCTCCCGGCTGGGCGTCGGAGTCGGCGATCACCTGCCGCAGACCATCGGTTGGCTGTGTCTCGGCGCCGCGCTCGCGGCCTACGAGAAATGGCTCGACGACCCCGAGGCCGACCTGGAGGGTCTGATCGAGTCCGGCGCGCGGACGGTGGCCGACGGTGTGGCAGCCCTGGCGTGACTACGCTGGCAACGGCTGCGCGGGATCGACGGGAAGCCCCTCGTGGGAACCCCGGTCGTTACGCTAGGCTGAAGTAGAACGTGTTCTAATTTGGGCCGGTTGCCGGTCCTCGACGGCGGAGACTGCGCACATGTCTGACCTGACCCCTCACGGTTCACGCAGCGTGATCCTCACGGTGTCCGAGGTGATCGACGAGACGGCCGAGGCCAAGTCCATCGCCTTCGAGGTACCCGAGGCCTCGCCGAAGCCGTTCACCGATTACAAACCGGGGCAGTTCCTCACGCTACGGATTCCGAGCGAGCAGACCGGCTCGGTCGCGCGCTGCTACTCGCTCGCGTCGTCGCCGTTCACCGACCCGCGGCCGAAGGTGACCGTGAAACGCACCGCCGACGGCTACGGATCCAACTGGGTGTGCGACAACCTCTCTCCCGGCACCCAGGTCGAGGTGCTGCCGCCATCGGGCGTGTTCACCCCGAAGTCCTATGACATCCCGCTGCTGCTCATCGCGGCGGGCAGCGGTGTCACACCGGTGATGTCGATCCTCAAGGCGGCCCTCGAGAAGGGCAACGCACCGATCGTCTTCTTCTACGCCAACCGCGATGTCGCCGACGTGATCTTCGCCGCCGAGCTCCGCGACCTGTTGGCCGCCCACCCCGACCGGCTCACCCTCGTCCATTGGCTCGAGTCTCTCCAGGGTCTGCCGAGTGCGACCGCTCTGGCAACGGCCTTCGCGCCCTACGCGACGTCGCACGTCGCCTACATGTGCGGGCCCGGCCCGTTCATGGATGCCGTCCACAAAGGCCTCTCGGACGCGAACTTCCCGCACCACAACGTCCACACCGAGGTCTACAACTCCCTGTCCGGCGACCCGTTCGCCGACGTCGAACTCGACGAGGTGAGTGAGGAGGAACAGGCCGGCGCGGCCACCGTCGAGGTCGAACTCGACGGTGAGACCCATACCCTGACCTGGCCGCGCTCGCGGACTCTCGTCGACATCATGCTCGCCGCCGGACTCGATGCGCCGTATTCCTGCCAGGAAGGTGAATGCGGTTCGTGTGCATGCACTCTCACCGAGGGCAGCGTCGACATGGACAATGCCGGCGCGCTCGATCCCGAGGACATCGAGGACGGCTACATCCTCGGCTGTCAGGCGCACCCCACATCGGACACCCTGAAGATCGAATTCTGACAGAGTGGGTCGAGTCCGTGCAGTCGCAGTTCTACCGAAGGAGTACGACGACGTGAGCACCATCCGCGGTTCCCGGCTCGATCCCACCCAGCTCGCACGTGGCCTCGCAGCCATGCTCATCAGCATCGGCGTGCTGCACTTCGTGGCGCCGAAACCGTTCGACGAGATCATCCCCGAAGAGATCCCCGGCGATCCCCGGACCCTGACCTACGCGTCCGGCGTCGCCGAGATCGGCTTGGGTGCAGCGCTTCTCGCTCCGAAGACCCGACGAGCCGCGGGCGCGCTGTCCGTCCTGCTGTTCCTCGCCGTGTACCCGGCCAACATCAACATGGTCCGGCTCTGGTGGAACAAGCCGCTGCCCTACAAGATCGTCGCTCTCGCCCGGTTGCCTTTCCAGTTCCCGATGATCTGGGCCGCGGCGAAGGTCGCGCGCGAGGGCTAAGGCCGGAGCGCACGGTAGTGCGCGCGTTCGTCTGCGGTCCGGTGCTCGAGCGCGTAGGACAGCGCGGTCCGTCCCATCCGGGCCGCGTTGTCGTCGAGGTAGTCGAGCAGGACGGCCTCGTCGACACGCTTGCCGACCTCGCGCAGCATCCAGCCGAACGCCTTCTGGATCAGATCACGGCGGTCGTCGCGGACAAGCGGCGCCACCGCCAGCAGTGCCGTCGCGTCACCGCGCTTGATGGGCGCGAAGGTCGCGATGATCCCCACCCGGCGCCGCCACAGGTCGTCATCCCCCGCGTGTCGCAGGATGAGGTCGAGTTCGCCGGTGCGGCGGCAGTATTCGCCGAGCACCGGATCGGCGGAGGAGTCGACGAGATCCCAGTTGTTCACCCGGCCCCGGCGCACGGCGTCGAGATAGAGGTCGACCCAGCCCCGCCCGTCGCCACCGCCGCGCAGCTCGGTGTCGAACTCCTGGCGGAGGATGAACAGGGCGATCAGCCGGTGCTCGTGCACCGGCGAATCGAGTAGTTCGACGACCTGGTCCGGGCCGATGCCGCGGAACCCCTTCGCCAGCTTCCGTTGCACGGGGACACGGACTCCGAGGAATTCGTCGCCCTCTCCGTATCCCCCGGGCCGCGCCTGGAAGAACGCGGCCTGCCCGAGCGCGAGCTCCGGATCGGCCACCTCGGCTGCCGCATCACGCACCTGCGCTGCGGTCGGCGCGTCCGACATGTGTCGCTACAGCAGATCGGCCACGGGGGTGGGGGTCTGGAGCTTGGGCCGGGTCTTCATCACCGCACCCACCTTGCCTGCGCCCACCACACCGGTGAGCACACCGCCCCGGCTGTAATACGCGACGAATTTCTTTCCGTCATCGTCGACGAGATGGACCTCGTCATCGGCGCGCGGAGCACCGAGCACCTGGATCTTGACGTCGAACTGGTCGCTCCAGAAGTAGGCCACCGACGCCGTCACCGCGTCGCCACCGGTGATCTGGTGGGCCACCACCGACGCCTGCTCCACGGTGTGGTTCCAATGCTCGACGCGTGTGGGCCGCCCCTCCCCGTCGAGCCAGTTCGCCACATCACCAAGGGCATAGACACCTTCGGCACTGGTGTGACCGGTGGCATCGCAGGCGATCCCACCACCGACCTCACGCGGGGCGAGATCGATTCCCGAACCCTCCAGAAAACCGGTCACCGGAGTCGACCCGATACCGACCACGACGATGTCGGCGGGCAACATCGTGCCGTCGGTGAGTTCGACCGCCTCGACCCGACCGTCCGACACCACGATGCTCGCGACACCGACACCGGTCCGCAGATCGATGCCGTTGGCCACATGCAGCCGTGAGACCAGCGCGCCGATCTGCTCCCCCAGCGCCACCGCCAGGGGCGTCGCAGCCGGCTCGACGAGACTGACGGACAGCCCGCGCGTGGCGAGTCCGGCCGCCACCTCGCATCCGATGAAACCGGCGCCGATGACGACCGCGGTGCTCGCGGAATCGATCTCACCGCGCAGCGCCACCGCGTCGTCGTAGGTGCGCAGCACGTGCACACCACTGACCTTCTCGGGCAGACCCGGGAACGGCCGCGGATCGAGGCCCGTCGCCAACACCAGGGTGTCGTAGGCGACGGTGGCGCCCGAGGCCAGCGTGATCGTCTGCTCCGCCGGCGACACCGCGCTCACCGCATCGCCGAGCCGCAACGTGATGCCGGCCCCGTCGTAGAACTCCGCAGGCTTGAGGTCCACGCGGTCGTCCTTGCCCAGCAACACCGACTTCGACAGGGGCGGACGATCGTACGGCGGGTGATCCTCCGCCCCGACCAGCGTGATCGGGTCCGCGAACCCGTTGTTCCGCAGGTTCTCCGCGACCCGGACACCCCCAAGCCCGGCACCGACGACGACCACGCCCGCGCTCGATCCACTCATCTCTCGTCCCCTCTTGTCGTCCCTCCCGCGGACACCGGTCAGAGCCCGGCGGTCGCGCGGACCGCCCCGGGGCACGGGTGCCTCAACGGGTCACATCGCCGACCGGTTGCAGGTCGGACAGCAGCCAATTCCCGTCGACCTTACGCATAAGTGCCCACCGCGCGGTAGGGGTCGCCGCAGGTTTTCCGTCGGCGGGCTGCCTAACGTCTGTAGATTCTTCGCCCGCGCTCCGTCCGACCACCTCGTTGACGAACACCAGCACCCGCGCCCGGTCCGAATCAGCCTCGTGCAGACCGGCACCGACGACCTCGCCCCGGACCGACAGCGCGGACGCACGGACACCCGGCACCACGACATCGGCCCCGCGGTTGCGGTAGTCCAGGCGGAGCGGGTCGGTGAGCAACGCGTCGGTCGCGCGACGCCGGTCGGCAGGGTCATCGGGCGAATAGGTCAGCACCGCACCCACGGCCGCCGCCGCAGCCGTGAGGATCTCGGCGCGCTGATCGTCGGTCGGGTCGGAGTCCGGACGCAACGTGGCCGCGCCGGCGATCACCGCGATCACGAGCAGCAGCACCGTCGCG
Source organism: Gordonia sp. ABKF26 (assembly GCF_041103195.1). NCBI lineage: Bacteria > Bacillati > Actinomycetota > Actinomycetes > Mycobacteriales > Gordoniaceae > Gordonia > Gordonia sp. ABKF26. The sequence goes on along the minus strand of NZ_JBGCVZ010000003.1, from coordinate 1,737,902 downwards.
GCGACGACGAGTCGCAGACGAGCGCGCTGGCGGCGGGTCGGCCGTGCCGGTAGTGCTTCCCGGCCTTCGGTGGTGGTCACGGACGCCTCGCCTGGGCGATCTTCCAGCCGTCTTCGGTGCTGGTCATCGTGACCAGGGCCGTGATCCGCTCACCGGTGGTGTCGATCTCCGAACCGTCGCCCGGCTCCCCGAGGAGCGCCGGGTTCGTCGCGTCGGCGACGACCAGGACGTCGACGCTGCTGCCGATCTCGTCGGACGTCGGGTCGGTGACGAGTCCCGCCGAAACAATCTGCCCGACACTCGGAACCGCCTGCCCACCCACCTCCGCCGCCAGGGCGTCGCGGGCGGCGTCGATCCGCTCCCGCTGCGAGCCGGTGCTCACCGCGGCGACGGCGGCCACATATCCCTCGGGGTCGGTCGGGTCGGCGGTGAGCATGGCGGTGACGGCTCCGCGTGCGGATGCGAGCACGTCATCCGCCAGGGCCGCCGCCGCATGCTGTTCGCGGATCTGCCAGCTCAACACTCCGGCCACCGCGACGAGCAGCAGCACGGCGACCGCCACTGCGATGAGGGCCCGGCGCAGCAGACGCGTCCGTCGTGAGGCACGCGACCGTAGCGCCGGGGCCGCGGCGATCCGGGCGGTGCGCGCGCGGCGCACCGCCGTGTCGACCCGCTCGCGAGCGAGTTCGACTCTTGCCGAACCGGTCTCGTTCATCGCCGACACCGCCTCCGGCCCGCGGGCGCAGTCATCCGATCACATCCGCCGCCGCGAGAAGCCAGGCGTCGTCCATGCGGACGAACCGGGCGAGGACCGAGCGGCGCACCGTCGTCGCCGGCCCGGCGTCCGGGCGTACGGTCACCGACACCCGCACCAACGCCTCCCCCTCCTCGCCGTCGGCTGCGACGACGCTGACGATCTCAGGGCGCCACGTGACCGACGACGTCCCCTCGGGCGGCGGCCGATCGAGCTGAGCGCCGTAGCTGTCGGTGAAGTCGTCCGCGACCAGAGCCCGCGCGCGGGCCCGGTCCTGCTGCCATCTGCCCGCGTCGACGGAGAAGACGTCCGAGACGATCGCGCCGGCCTGTGTTCGCAGCTGATCCCGGCTGTGCGCGACCTCGGCGCCGGCCCGCTGCGATTCCCACAGCGCGAGCACGACGACGAGGGCGGTCACCAGTACGACCGATGCGATCGCGATGCGGACCGCGGCGGCTCGTGCGGTGACCGGCTGTGTCGTCTGCCCCCGGCCCGATCCGGCGGCTCCGGACTTCGTCAGCGAACTCATGGAAGATACTGCACCGCCCCGAGTTTCAGACTTCCGTCGGCCGGCGTGACGAGGACACGCAACCGGAATCGGCGCGCCTGGTCGTCGGCCGCGCCCGGAGCGTTCTGGCCGGCGAAGACCACGGTGGCGGCCACGAGGACCGTGGCGGAATCGCCGTCGCGGACGGAGATCCCGGTGCCGTCGACCGAAGACTCCGCGACAGTGCCGTTGGCGCGGACGAATTCGGTGTAGCTGTCCGCCGACTGAGCGAATTCGTCGTAGAAGGCCCCGGTGGCACCGGCGAGGATCCGCTGGGCGCGCCGGTCGTCGCGGCTGTCCGGCGCGATCAGCACCTCGACGCGTTCGGCTGCGGCCGACTGGAGTTCGGCATCGGAGTAGTGCGCGCGGTCCCGCGTCCATGCGGTGAGCGCGACACCGGCCAGCCCGAGCGCAACGACGAGCACGAGGCCGGCGACCACCCACCGACGCCGGGGAAGTCGGCGCCGTAGACCGGCGTCGACCTCGATCCGGTGCAGCTCGTCCAGCGCGTCGCGCAGCTCGCGTCTGGCCGCCCGATCGGCATCCAGCTCATGCGACCCGGACGGGGCGGCCGCCCGCCCGCTCGTACCCCCCGCCTTCACGACGACAGGGGCGTGCTCTCCTGGGGCGATGTCAGGCGCTCGCCCGCCGCCCTCGTCTCGACCTTTTCGCCGCGGATTCGGCTGGAGTATGCGGCGCGGGCCTGCTGGTCGGGACTGAGGAAGATCGAGTCCAGCTTGGTCAGCTTGCGCGACAGCCGCTTCATCGCCTGCGGGAAGAGCGGACTCGACTCGGCCCACCGCATCGACCGCGGCGCGTAGACGCGGGTGACCGGCCGCGCGATCGTCTGCACGACGATCGAGGCGACCTCACCGGGCTCGACGGTCTGGATGAATTTGTTGGTCTGCAGACCCGAGATCAGTGCGGTCCGCGTGAATGTCGGCAGCACTGCACTGATCGTGACGCCCTGCGGCTCGAGTTCGGCGCCGAGCGCCTCGGAGAATTCGATGACGGCTGCCTTGGCACCGTTGTAGATCGTGAGGCCGGGAGTCGGTATGCGTCCGGCGGTCGAGGCGATGTTCACGATGTGACCGGTCCGGCGCGGCGCCATCCGGCGGGCCGCCTCCTGGCATCCGATGATCACACCCAGGACGTCGATCTCGTAGGTCCGGCGGATGATCGTGTCGTCGTAGGACAGGAACGGACCGACCGGCATGATCCCGGCGTTGTTCACGAGTACGTCGATCGGCCCCAGTCGAGCCTCGACCTCGGTCAGGAACGCGTCGAAGGACTCGCGCTTGGTGACGTCCACCTCGATGCCCTCGATGCCGAGGTCGGCGGCGGCCTTCCCCACGGCTTCGGAGTCCACGTCGCCGATGGCGACCTTCGCCCCCGCGTCGAACAGCTGGGTGGCGGTCTCGAATCCGATGCCCCGCGCGCCACCGGTGATGACCACGACCTTGTCCCGCAACGCGGCGCGGATGGCCGCGTGGTCGGGTGTGCGGGACAGCCTGTCGCGCAGACTCATTGGATCTCCTTAGGTGGAAGTGAACGGAATCGGTCAGCGCGGAGCGGAGCGGAGCGAGCCGTTCATCTCCGACAGGGTGTCACCAGATCATCGGTGCGAGGAACTTCGCGGCGAAGTCCCGGACGCGTTGCGGTTCGTTGCGCGCGGGGTCCGACGGCGGCGTCTCGAGCAGCGAGATCACCAGGCGCACATGGATCTCCACGGCCTCCAGCAAGTCCTCGACGGGCATCTGTGCGCCTTCGTCGCGGAGCGTCGCGGCCACCCGGTCGGTGACCATGTCGATGAACATCGACGTCATCTTGGCGGTGACGCTCTTGATCTCGGAGTCGGTGAGAACGATCCGGCTCAGCAACGGGTCGGAGTTGACCCATTCGGCGCCGACCGCGAACGCCTCCACCAGTGCGGCCTTGGGACCGAGTCCCTTCACCGAGGCCTCGAGCTTCTGCATGCCGGTCTCGTAGGCGTCGTTCGCCACCGCGTAGAGCAGCGCGTCCTTGTTGGGGAAGCGCCGGTACAAGGTGCTGCGGCTCACCCCCGCACGCGCGGCGACCTCGTCGATGTTGGCGCGTCGGACGCCGACCTCGGCGAACTCGGCCCCGGCAGCGGCGAGGATCGCCGCCTCCTGGTCGGCCGGGCTCGCGGTGTTCCGGACCTTACGCGTCGACGTCCGGGTCCTGCTGTCGGTCTTCGTCCCGGTATCTGCCACGGTCATCGCCGCCGCGAGGTGACAGGGAGCTCGTTCTCCGCGGGTTCCGACAGCCGGCCACCGCCCGGCGTGGGATGCATGATCGTCGTGATCTCCATCAGGTCAAAATACAACCCGCCGCTGCGGCAGATGCGGCCGACGAGAGCACCGTCCTCGGTCTCCGGCATCGCGACGCCGTGCGAGAAGGGAGCCTCGGACAGCCCGATGCCTGCGGGCGCAGCCGCCAGAACCGAACGCATGCCCATCCCCTCCCGCTCAGACCGTGAGTGAGTCACCCCGATGATGTGACCCACATCGCATACTAGACCATGTTGAGACAGATCGGAAAAACCGTTTCTACCGCGAGGTACGCCCGGGCACCGTCACCGACCGGCGAGGAGGCGATGACATCGCCGCAGACGTTCCCGCCACCGGTGCTGACCGTCGGGTCCCAGCGAGAGTCCGCCGGTGTCGATCGGGGCGTCGGCGTCGAACCATCGGACGTCGACGCCGCCGTCGACCATCTGGAACGACGTCGCGACGTCCGCGGCGAGCAGCGTCCCCGTACCCAGTCCGCACGCCAGTTCCAGGCGGGGCAGCGCGGCGGCGGCGGCGATCCCCGCAGCCATCCCGATCGCGCTGTCGAGCGCGCTCGAGACCACGATCTCGAGCCCGATGTTCTCGGCGAGCGCGAGCGTTGCCCGCATGCCGCCGAGCGGCGCCACCTTGACCACGGCGACATCCGCGGCGTCGGCGGCCACCACCCGATACGGATCGTCCGCCTTACGGATGGACTCGTCGGCCGCGATCGGCACCCCGACCGCCCGACGGACGGCGGCGAGTTCCTCGACCGTGCGACAGGGCTGTTCGGCGTACTCGACGTCACCGATGGCCCGCAGGGCGGCGATGGCCTCGTCCACTGTCCACCCCCCGTTCGCGTCGACGCGCACCCGGCCGATCACCGCACGCGTGGCCGCCACCCGCGCGACGTCGTCGTCGAGCGTCTGCCCGGCTTCGGCGACCTTGACCTTTGCGGTACCCGCACCGGGGTAGCGCTCGAGCAGCGCCGCGACCTCCTCGGCCGGGATCGCGGGCACCGTCGCGTTCACCGGGACCCTGTCGCGAACGGCCACGGGAGGCCCGACCCACGCCGCCTCGAGACCGGCCCGCAGCCACGACGCCGCCTCCGGATCGTCGTATTCGAGGAACGGCCCGAATTCACCCCACCCCGCCGGACCGGCGAAGACCATCGTCTCGCGTGAGGTGAGCCCGCGGAACCTGGTGCGCATCGGGAGTCGGACCGCCACAGCGGATGCGAGGACGTCCTCGACATCCGGAAGGACCCAGTCCTGCTCGTCGCGCATCGTCCGACCTCTCTCTCCGAACGCGGATCACCCGCTTCGTTGAAACGACCTTCCAAGTTTGTTCCAAGTGCGATAGTCTCGCCGCCATGTCAGTCAACCAGGGATTCGATGCCGGTATCCGCGAGGCGGAACCGAGGATCATCGATGACACTCCGGACACCGCGGGCGAGATCGCCTCTCCGCGCCTCGGTGCCGACTCGCTCGTGTGGAAGTTCTACGGCGACAACCGCGGCCTGCTCGGTTTCCAGCGCCTGGCCGGCACCGAGAACTGCATCGAACAACTCGGCCAGGCCGTCCTGGACCATTCGGTCATCTTCAGCGACTTCCTCGGCCGGGCCAAGCGCACCGGCCCGCCCGTCATGCGCACCGTCTACAGCACCGAGCCGGAGAAGTGGGGTCGCACGGTGCGCGACTTCCACAAGGACATCAAGGGCACGATCAGCGACGGGTCGCGCTACCACGCGCTCAACCCGGAACTCTTCTACTGGGCCCACGCGACCTTCGTCGACCAGGTCCTCTTCATCACCGACACCTTCATCCGACGCCTGAGCTACGCCGAGAAGGTCCAGATCTTCGAAGAGAGCAAGGTCTGGTACCAGCTCTACGGGGTCAGCGACCGAGGGCAACCGCAGACCTACGACGAATTCGTCGAGTACTGGGACGACATGCTCGACCGGTTCGTCCCGCACAAGACCATCGTCTATGCGACGGGATACATCCGGCAGGGACTCCCCCGGCCCAAGAAGATCCCCGCGCCGGCCTGGAAGGTCGTCTCGGCTCCGCTGAACGCATTCATCCGCACGGTGGTCGTCGGCACTCTCCCCCAGCAGATGCGTGACGTCTGCGAGCTCGAGTGGAATGATCGGCGCGAGAGAAACTTTCAACGCTTCGCGGCGCTCATGCGTGCCGCCAATCCGCTGATCAACCGGCTGCCGCTCAAGTATCTCTATGTTCCATGGGCCTACGACGCCTGGCGCAAGGTCGGGATCGACCCGCGGCCGCTGCACAACAAGCCCGCCTGACCTCCCCCGCCCCCTGAGCTGAGAAGCGTGCGCGACCCCGCCGCCCCCTGAGGAGCGAGCGTGCGCGACCCCCGCCGCCCCTTGAGGAGGGAGCGTGCGCGACCCCGCCGCCCCCTGAGGAGCGAGCGCGCGAGCGTCTCGAAGGGTCAGTGCCCCAAGAATCCGTCGACCTGGCTGACGAACTCCGCCGCCCGGTCACGGTGGACGCTGTGGCCTGCGTCGATGGTGACGAACCGCGAGTCGGGCAGGGCGTCGCTCAGGGTCTGCAGGTGGCGTGGGGGAAGGAAACTCTTCTCGCCACCGGAGATGACCAATGACGCGGCCTGCACGTCCGGCAGCTCCGACCACCAATGCGGTGCACAGACGTCGAACTCGGCGACGATCTGGTCGCCCATCCGGCCGTCGAACCGGATGACCGGAAAGGGGTTGCGCGCCAGCGCGATCAACCCACGGATCTGTTCACCCAGGGTGGCGCGCATCGCGATGCCCTCGGAGAGGTCGGCCTCGTCGCGGGGCATCGGCGGGACCTCCTCGAGGACCAGACGCCGAGTCCGGGACGGCTCGAGCATCGCGAACCGCAAGGCGGTGTGGGCGCCCAGCGAGTGGCCGACCACGTCGGCCACCGCGACGCCGAGGGTGTCGAGGACGTAGGCCAGGTCGTCGCGGAAGTCGTCGAGCCGGTAGACATCTCGAGCTCGGCCGCTACGTCCGTGGCCTCGGAGGTCCACACTGATCACCGCCCGTCCCCGGGCGCGGAGTGCGGCCGCGAGTGGACGCCAGGTCGAGTGATCCGACGCCATGCCGTGCACGAGGACGACGGGCACCCCACGATCGGTCTCGCCCGCGACCCGGACCGCGAGATCGGGGTCGCCGGCTCGGCGCAGAACACGCATGACAGTCAGCTTACGAGCGCCGGGAATGCGGTGGCCGTCACAGTCCACACGACCGTTCGCGCTCCTGTCCGTTCGGTTCTCACCGGTCGCGGAACCAGCCGCTCTTCTTGGCGCGCCACACCATGTCCTCCCAGTACCCCCAGGTGTGGGTGCCCACCGACGGGAAGTCCGTCGTGATCGGGATCCCCTGCAGCGCGGCCGCGACCTCGAACGACCGGGTCTGTGCCAACGACACGACCTCCAGCGGCGTGCCCTTGACCGAGGCGACGGCGTCGGCATTGTGCGGACCCCACGTCGCCGATCCCGAACCGATGCGGATCTTCATCCCGCGCATGCGGGGCAGCTGGACGAGTGCATCGTTACGCGTCCAGCGATCGCTCCACGGTGGACCCCACATCGCGTCGGCGCTGAACGGGCCCACGCCCGCGCCGATTCCGGCGTCGATCAGTGCGAGCCGGACGGCCTCGCGCATGGTCGGCGCGGACAGGTTCAGGTAGCCGGACATCGAGAAGACATGCGAGACACGCTGACGGTGGTACGCCCCGTAGACCATCGCGGCGTTGCCGCCCATGGAGATACCCATGAGTGCGTACTTGCCCAGCGGGCCGACGGCGAGACCGCGAGCGTCGAGTTCGCGCACGATCGTGTCCAGCCGACACGTCCACCGGTAGCGATAGCCGATCTTGTTGGCCGGGCTCGCCGCTTCCCAGTCGGTGTAGAAACTCGCGAGACCCCCGACGGGCTGGATCACGTTGACACCGGAGTCGGCGATGCGCTGGACACGCGTGTCCCGACGCCACCCGCTGATGTCGCTCGTCGCGCGGAGGCCGTCGAGCGCGATGACGGTCTTGTAGTTGCCCCAGCGGGTCCACGTGTCCACCGGGGTGCTCGGCATACCGCAGCCGGACACGGAGAACCTGCCGTATGTCGCAGCGGCGGACGCATTGCCCGAACCGATGGTGACGACGCCGACCACGGCGAGGAGCGTGAGAGCGAGAGCAAGCACTCGTCGTCTGCGCGCGAGACGACGAGGCCGGAGTGAGAACTGCACCGACGAACAGTAATTCGACGGCGGACAGCGATGCCACACCTGTGACCACAGGGCATCGACATCGATACCGACCGGTGACCACAGTGACTATAGTGACCGAAGTTTCTGATGTGATAGCTGATGCATCATCACCACATCGATTCGCGACTTCACAGGTCGTCGACGATGCGCTGACGCGCCCGCGCGTATTCCTCCTCCGAGATCGTCCCGGTCCGACGCAGATCATCGAGGGCGGCGAGACGCTCGGCCGGCGATCGGCCGGTGTCCGCCGTCCGACCCGAGCCATCGCCGGACTTCTCGAACGACGGTGAGTCGCCCCGGGACGGCCCCGTCGCGTCAGCCCGGACGCCGGCCCAGCCGCGGACGACATCCATCACCTCCGCGCGCGCCTCGGGATTCGAACGCAGATCGATCACTCCGCTGCCGGCCACCCCGTGCCGTCCGAGGATCTGCAGGATCTCCCCCAGCGGTTCCGCCTGGCCGGTGAGATCGTAAGTCCGCCCGTCTTCCTCGGAGGTGAACCGCGCGGGCACCGAACCGGCGAGCAATGCTGTTGCCTGCCAGTCGATCTCGAAGTCCTGGGTCTCGGGGTCGACCATCACCGCCAGGCGTCGGGCCGAGAGCAGCGGTTGCTGGTAGTACGGCACGACCTTACGGGTCGAGACCTCGAAGGTCGCCAGCCCGGCGGCTCGTATCCGGAGACCCAGCTTCATCATCGGCTGGTCGTTGATCTCCACGCCCGTCTGACCGATCGAGGTGATCTCGGCGACGCCCATCACCCCGGCCGCGCGCAGGCGTTCCAGCTTGGCGCCGCCCCGGTAGTTGAACCACGCAATTCCCACGCCGAGAAGGACATCGAGAACCGTGACGCCGATCCCGGTCCACAGCATCCACTCGGTGTCGGGCGCGTCGATCACGAAGTAGGCGACGAGGAAGATCGGCCCGACGATCCCGCACAGCATCACGAACGCGAAAGTGCCCACCGCACTCCACACATGGGCAGGAACACGAGGCCCGGTCCCCGACTCTCCGAACATGGTCATGCGCGAACTGTATTCGCGGACCCCGCGCGGGGGAAGCCGGACGGTCGACGCGTCGCCCCCTGGAACGACGCTCCGGCGCCGATGAGAGGTCGCGCCGGAAACGCGTAGACCTCGGCCCCTTAGCTGAGCAAAACATGCCTGATCTGCGGGTTCTCGCCACATCCGGGTGGCTCGGTGGCACACTCGGCGCCTAGATGTGCACGCCGAGGCTCACCATCGAGAGGTTTTCCATGTCCGACACCCACTCGCATCGGTTCACCCGGCTCCTCTCGTCGATGGCCGTCACCGCCGCCATCGTCGCGAGCACCGCCCTGAGCGGAGGCGGCGTCGCCTCGGCGGCACCACCGACGCCTGGGCCCACCCAGCAGAAGTGCGGCCAGAGCACCGACGATCCGAACAAGGACGTGCGCCTCTACCTCTGGGGGAAGGTCCGGGACACCAACCCCGGGCAGATCGGCGACAACCTCGACGTGGTGCAGCCGGGACCCAAGTACCAGCCGAATCCGAAGCATCCGAAGTCATATGCGATCCGCAACGGAGGTGACCACAAGGGCCACGACGACGACTTCCTGCTTCTGCCCACCAACAGGATCAAGGGCATCGAATGCCCCTATCTGTACGGCAAAACCGAGTTGAACCTGTGGAGCACTGCGTGGCTGCAGGCGGGCAAATACGTCGCCAAGAACCCCATCAAGCCCATCGCGATCGGGGTGAACTCCGCGGAGAGACGCGGACAGGATCAGTTGCATATCCATCTCGCGCAGGTACATCCGGACACGCTGGCCGATCTGAAGGCGATCACGAATCCGCAGACTCATCTGGGAAGCTGGACGAAGAACGATGTGGTGCTGCGAGTGAATCCGCTGAAATCAGCAGTGCCCCGGCACTTCCGCGTCGTCAAGTACACCGGCGGCCTGCCCAATCTGTTCAGAGTTCTCAACGGTCAATTGCCGGCCGGTGAAACGATGGAGCAGCAATCGATCGCCGTGGTCGACGCCGGTCAGCCCAACACGTATTTCGTCCTCAACAGCAACCCGAAGCTGGGTGGCGCCGGCACTGGTCTGATGGACATCATCTACGGCTGGGGCGCCTGACGCCCGCCGGCAACGACAAAGGCGCCCGGTCACTTTCGTGACCGGGCGCCTTCGACTCAGAGAGTCAGTGAGTCAGAACGAGATCACTTGGTGATCTTGGTGACTCGACCCGCACCGACGGTGCGGCCACCCTCGCGGATGGCGAAACGCAGGCCCTCGTCCATGGCGACCGGCTGGATGAGCTTGACGCTCATCTCGGTGTTGTCGCCCGGCATAACCATCTCGGTGCCCTCGGGGAGGGTCACGACGCCGGTCACGTCCGTGGTACGGAAGTAGAACTGCGGACGGTAGTTGTTGAAGAACGGGGTGTGACGGCCGCCCTCGTCCTTGGACAGGATGTATGCCTGGCCCTCGAACTCGGTGTGCGGGGTCGTGGTGCCCGGCTTCACGATGACCTGACCGCGCTCGACGTCCTCACGCTTGAGGCCGCGGAGCAGCAGACCGGCGTTGTCGCCTGCCTGTGCGGAATCGAGGAGCTTGTGGAACATCTCGATACCGGTGACGGTGGTCTTGGTGCTCTTCTCACGGATGCCGACGATCTCGACTTCCTCGTTCACGTTGACCTCGCCGCGCTCCACACGACCGGTGACCACGGTGCCGCGGCCGGTGATCGTGAAGACGTCCTCGACGGGCATGAGGAACGGCTTCTCGGTCTCACGGACCGGGTCCGGGATCGACTCGTCGACGGCAGCCATGAGCTCTTCGACCGACTTGGTCCACTCGGGGTCACCCTCGAGGGCCTTGAGAGCCGAGACCTTGACGACGGGAGCTTCCTCGTCGAACTCCTGGGCGGCCAGCAGTTCGCGGACCTCCATCTCGACGAGCTCGATGATCTCGTCGTCGTCGACCATGTCGGCCTTGTTCAGGGCGACCAGGATGTAGGGCACACCGACCTGGCGAGCCAGCAGCACGTGCTCGCGGGTCTGCGGCATCGGGCCGTCGGTGGCGGCGACCACGAGGATCGCGCCGTCCATCTGAGCCGCACCGGTGATCATGTTCTTGATGTAGTCGGCGTGACCGGGGGCGTCCACGTGGGCGTAGTGACGCTTCTCGGTCTCGTACTCGACGTGCGAGATGTTGATCGTGATACCACGGGCTTTTTCTTCAGGAGCCTTGTCGATCTGATCGAACGCGAAGCTCTTGTTGAGGTCCGGGTACTTGTCGTGCAGCACCTTGGTGATGGCAGCCGTCAGGGTGGTCTTGCCGTGGTCGACGTGACCGATGGTGCCGATGTTCACGTGCGGCTTGGTCCGCTCGAACTTCGCCTTCGCCACTTGATTGTCCTCCTGGACTGTTGTTGCTCTACTGGGCGGATCCCAGCAGGGGTTTTCTTCTTACGTTGGTGCGCAGAACGGGTCGGCGCATGTCGCTAGGACCGGATTTACTCGCCGGTGGCCTTCGCGATGATTTCCTTCGACACGTTCGCGGGAACCTCCGCGTACGAGTCGAACACCATGGAGTAGTTTGCCCGGCCCTGGGTCTTCGACCGGAGGTCTCCGATGTAGCCGAACATCTCCGACAGCGGCACCTGTGCCTTGACGACACGCGCACCACTGCGCTCCTCCATGGCCTGGATCTGGCCACGGCGGGAGTTCAGGTCGCCGATCACGTCACCCATGTAGTCCTCGGGAGTCGTGACCTCGACGGCCATGATGGGCTCGAGGATGACCGGACTGGCCATCCGCGCAGCTTCCTTCAGGGCCTGCGAGCCGGCGATCTTGAACGCCATCTCCGAGGAGTCGACGTCGTGGTACTGACCGTCGAGCAGGGTGACCTTCAGGTTCACCAGCGGGTATCCGGCGAGGACACCGTACTGCATGGCGTCCTGGGCACCGGCGTCCACCGACGGGATGTACTCACGCGGGACGCGACCACCGGTGACGGCGTTGGCGAACTCGTAGGTCGCACCGTCCTCGGCGTCCACCAGGGGCTCGAGCTTGATGATGACCTTCGCGAACTGGCCCGATCCACCGGTCTGCTTCTTGTGGGTGAACTCGTGCTTCTCGACCGTCTTGCGGATGGTCTCGCGGTAGGCGACCTGCGGCTTGCCGACGTTGGCCTCGACCTTGAACTCGCGCTTCATGCGGTCGACCAGGATGTCGAGGTGGAGCTCGCCCATGCCGCCGATGACGGTCTGGCCGGTCTCCTCGTCGAGCTTCACCGAGAAGGTCGGGTCCTCTTCGGCGAGCTTCTGGATCGCGGTGCCCAGCTTCTCCTGGTCGGACTTGGTCTTCGGCTCGATCGAGACGTTGATGACCGGGTCCGGGAAGCTCATGGACTCGAGCACGATCGGCGCGGCCGAATCGCACAGGGTGTCACCGGTGGTGGTGTCCTTGAGACCGATCATCGCGTAGATGTGACCCGCGGTGGCGTCCTCGACCGGCATCTCCTTGTTGGCGTGCATCTGGAAGAGCTTGCCGATGCGTTCTTTCTTGCCCTTGGTCGCGTTGAGCACCTGGGTGCCCGCCGTGATGTGGCCCGAGTAGACACGCACGAAGGTCAGCTTGCCGAAGAACGGGTGAGCCGCGATCTTGAACGCCAGAGCCGAGAACGGCTCGTCGGCGGACGGCTTGCGCGAGAGGATCTCCTCCTCGTCGCCCACGGCGTGACCCTCGACCGAGGGGACGTCCAGCGGGGACGGCAGGTAGGCGATGATGGCGTCGAGCATGGGCTGGACGCCCTTGTTCTTGAACGCCGAGCCACAGATCACCGGGTAGAACTCGCGCGCGATCGTGAGCTTGCGGATCGCGCCCTTGATCTCCTCGATGGTCAGCTCTTCGCCGCCGAAGTACTTCTCGAGCAGCGCCTCGTCGGTCTCGGCGACCGTCTCGAGCAGCTTCTCGCGGTACTCCGCTGCCTGGTCGGCCAGGTCGGCGGGGATCTCCTCGATGGTCGGCTCGGCACCGATCTCGACGGTTCCGCGCCAGGTGATGGCCTTCTGCTCGATGAGGTCGACGACGCCGTCGAAGTTGTCCTCGGCACCGATCGGCAGCTGCAGGACCAGCGGCTTGGCGCCGAGGCGCTCCTCGATGGTGCGCACGGTGAAGAAGAAGTCCGCACCGAGCTTGTCCATCTTGTTGACGAAGCAGATACGCGGGACGTCGTACTTCTCCGCCTGACGCCAGACCTGCTCGGACTGCGGCTCGACGCCTTCCTTGCCGTCGAACACGGCGACCGCGCCGTCGAGGACGCGGAGGCTGCGCTCCACCTCGACGGTGAAGTCCACGTGACCGGGGGTGTCGATGATGTTGATCTGGTTCTTGTTCCAGAAGCACGTCACCGCCGCGGAGGTGATGGTGATCCCCCGCTCCTTCTCCTGCTCCATCCAGTCGGTGGTCGAGGCACCGTCATGGGTTTCACCGATCTTGTAGTTCACACCGGTGTAGAAGAGGATTCGCTCGGTGGCGGTGGTCTTGCCGGCATCGATGTGGGCCATGATGCCGATGTTGCGCACCTTGTTCAGGTCGCTGAGCACTTCCTGTGCCACTTAATCGCCTCGCATTTTCGCTAGAGCTGTTGGGTCTGGGGTGGGACCGTCCGCGGCGTCGTGGTCTCGACGCCGCGGACGGTTGGTATCACCAGCGGTAGTGCGCGAACGCCCGGTTGGCCTCGGCCATCTTGTGGGTGTCCTCGCGGCGCTTCACCGAAGCACCGAGACCGTTGGACGCGTCCAGCAGCTCGTTGGCGAGACGCTCGACCATGGTCTTCTCGCGACGCTGCCGGCTGAAGCTGACGAGCCAGCGGAGTGCGAGGGTGTTGGCGCGGTTCGGCTTGACCTCGATCGGCACCTGGTAGGTGGCACCACCGACGCGGCGGCTCTTCACCTCGAGGGTGGGCTTGACGTTGTCGAGGGCGCGCTTGAGGGTGACGACCGGATCGGTGCCGGTCTTGTCGCGAGCCTGCTCGAGGGCGCCGTAGACGATGCGCTCGGCAGTCGACTTCTTGCCGTCCAGCAGGATCTTGTTGACCAGCTGGGTCACCAGGGGCGAACCGTAGACCGGGTCGTTGATGAGGGGGCGCTTGGGCGCGGGTCCTTTACGTGGCATGACTTATCAGTTCCCCTTCTTGGCGCCGTAGCGGCTGCGAGCCTGCTTGCGGTCCTTGACACCCTGGGTGTCGAGCGAGCCGCGGATGATCTTGTAGCGCACACCCGGGAGGTCCTTCACACGACCGCCGCGGACGAGCACCATCGAGTGCTCCTGCAGGTTGTGGCCTTCGCCGGGGATGTAGGCGGTGACCTCGACCGAGCTGGTCAGACGCACACGAGCGACCTTGCGCAGCGCCGAGTTCGGCTTCTTGGGGGTGGTGGTGTAGACGCGGGTGCAGACGCCACGACGCTGCGGGCTTCCCTTGAGGGCCGCGGTCTTGGTCTTGGCAGCCTTGTCGTGACGGCCCTTGCGGACCAGCTGATTGATGGTTGGCACTAGGTGTTCGTTCCTCTTTGTCATCGGTTGTGGTTGGTGCTCCGGGCAAGCTCGAAAACTGGCTCGCAGACCTGTTTTCGCGGCTTCCACAACTCGCCCCACCAGCACGTGTGCGCTGGTCAGTACATTTTCGCTACCCCGAGGTCGGGCGTGTCATACACTCGACAGCGGATTCGCCTGTCAGTCCCTCTGCCGGCCTACCCGGATCACCGGGCGACTCGAGAGCCGTTGGGCAGGCATGCGGACTGGCCCAGCATGGGCCGGGCACCGACGATCCACTCTACCGATCGGGTTTACACAGGTCAAAAAACGGATCCTCCGCGCAACCAGCAGGTGAACGGGTCGTGCGCGATCGGCTCCGGCTGACGCTCGTACTCGGCGTACCTCTCCCACTTGTACACCGCGAAACCGCGGGCGTCGAGGGCTCCGGGGGCCGGCACTCGGCCGGGTCATGCAGGTCGCCCGGAACTCCTGAGCTGCTCGATCACCGCCACGGACCGGCTGTCGGGATCGCGCGGTCGGTGCGTCGGCGAGGACTGGCCACCGAACCACCGGTCGACGATGGTGGCCTGGCGTTCCACGTCACCCCGACGCAACGTCCGGTGAGTGTCACCGGCGTCGCGCAGGCCGTAGACGTCCTCACCGAGTTCGTACCGGGCCTGGTCGGCGAGCGCATCGGCGAGGAACTCCGCCGCCGACCGGGCGGTCGTGATCTGCCAGGCGTGCACCAGTTCGTGGATCAGCAGTTGCCCCGGCGCCCGATATGCCCCGGCCCCCTCACCGAGGACGGCGTCGAAGGCCGACCCGAGATTGCAGAGGATGCGTCCGTCGACCGCGGGCAGCGTGAACGCACGCCCACCGCGCCCGGCCAGGTCGGTGAGGACCACGGCGTGGAGCCAGGGCGCCGATCCGAACACCTCCTCGGCAATGCGGCGTTCGGCCTCGGTCAGGCCTCGGTAGCGGACGCGACGTCGCACGATGCGCGACGCCACCACGCCCGCACCCAGCGCGGCACCGATCCCCAGCGGACCGAACCACATCGTCACCGCCGACAGATGCACCGCGACGAGCACACCGGCGGTGGCCGCGGGAGTGTCGCCCAGCCGCCCGGCACCGCACCGTCGCGCGACGGGCAACATCGTGCCGAGCAGCCGTCCGTACGCCCGGGCGGCCGCGATGACCGGCCCCCGCAGGAGCGGAGCAGTCGCCGATCGGGTGCTCACTCCGGTGTCTGCGGCAGCTTCACCTTCGCCGCACCGGGTTTCGCCGGGTTCGACGGCGGCGGGACCACCGGTCCGATGTCTCCGTCGGGAGCGTCGTCGAGATCGACGACGACCGGCGCATGATCGCTGGGTTTGCTGCCCTTGCGCGCTTTGCGGTCGATCCAGGCAGCGACCACCCGCTCCGCTGCCGACGCACCGGCCAGGATCAGGTCGATCCGCATGCCCAGGTCCTTGTGGAACATGCCGGCGCGGTAGTCCCAGTAGCTGAAGACGCGGTCGTCGGGCCAGCGGTCGCGCACCACGTCGCGCAGGCCCATCGACGCGAAGGTCGCCAGCGCGGCCCGTTCCGCCGGGGTGACGTGCGTGTGTCCGACATACGCGTCGGGGTCGAACACATCGGTGTCGGCCGGCGCGATGTTCATGTCGCCGCACAGAAGCGTCGTGGCCGGGTCGTCGATCGCGCGGGCGAGCGCCGCCAGCCACTCGAGTTTGTAGCCGTAATGGTCCGAGTCCGGAGACCGCCCGTTGGGTACGTACAGCGAGTGGATACGGAGCCCCCCGCACACCGCCGACACCGCCCGCGCCTCCAGGGTCGACGGGTCGGGGTAGCCGGGCATGCCGTCGAATCCGATGCGGACGTCGTCGAGGCCGACCCGCGACAACAGCGCCACCCCGTTCCACTGCCCCTGCCCCGCGTGCGCGATCTCGTAACCCCGCTCGGCGAGGTCGGCGCCCAGCGACTCGTGGAAGGCGGCATCGGAGAGTTTGGTCTCCTGCAGACACACGACGTCGGGTCGGCGTTCGTCCAGCCACGGCAGCAGGCGCGGGATGCGCTGCTTCACCGAGTTCACATTCCAGGTCGCCACGCGCATGCGACCACGGTAGTACGACCGGATCGGGCACCGGGGAGCGCCGAGCGGCGACCCGACCTTCCCTTCGACGGTGATGTGTGTCACGTTGGTGACATCGACACACTGCACCGCACCTCCGACTCCACGCCCCGACGTGCCGTCATCGAACACTCGTGGCGTCGGTCGGCGCTGTCGGGGGTACGCCCCGGGGACCGGACGCCGACGCAGGTCGAGGACATCGCCGCCGCCGATCCGCTACTCGATGCCGCACGTCCGGTTCTCGACGATGCCGCCGCCCGCCTCGCCGACACCGACGTCTCGCTGCTTCTCGTCGACCACGAGTGCCGGATGGTGACACGGGTCGCGTTCGGCACGACGGTGGAGCGCAGGCTCGATGCGATCGGCGCGTCGCCGGGCGTGCCGTTCGGCGAGGACGTCGTCGGCACCACGGCCCTCGGCACCCCGGCGGAGACCCGGGGCGGGATCGTCGTCAACAGCTCTGAGCATTACCTCGAACAGTTCAAGTCGATCAGCTGCTTCGGACAGCCGATCATCCACCCGGCGACCCGCAGGCTGGCCGGCATCATCTGCATGTCCGAGATCGCCGATCGCATCAACCCGCTCGCGATCCCCGTCGTCAACGGCATCGTCACCGACATCGCCGACCGTCTGCTCGACCGTTCCCGCGCGCATCAGCGATGCGTCCTCGACGCATTCCAGCGCGCCGCCCCGCGCCGCGACCTGGCCGTCGCCGCCATCGGCGACGATCTCCAGCTCACGAATGCCCTTGCCGCCGAACTCCTCTCCCCCACCGACATCGGCGCCCTGCGGATCGTCGCGACCGATCCCGGGCTCCGCGCGACGGTGCTGCCGCTCACCCTGGTGTCGGGCGCCGAGGTGGAGATCGCGGTCGAACCCGTGCCGGGCGCCTGCGGCGCCGCCCTGTTCCGGTTCCGGCCGGTCAGCGATCCACCCACGACGCGGTCCGCGCCGCCGACGGCCCCGTCCCGCACCAGCGTCGCGATCACCGGGGAGCCGGGCACCGGACGCAGCACCCACGCGGCCGCGCTCGCCGCGGAGGCCGCCCCGTCGGCCGTGATCGTCGACGTGGCCGACGAGATCATCAGCGGACGCCGTCCGGACATCCCCGCGTATGTCGGCCGCGCCCGGTCGATGAATGCACCGCTGGTCATCGACGGTGTCGACCTGCTCGACGCCCAGTCGGTCGCGCTGCTCGGGCGCGTGGCGGTGTCGAGCTCACAGGAGTCACCGCTGATCGTCGTCGGCGGCCCTCGAGACCAGGCCGGCCCGGGAGTGGCCGCCCTCGTGGCGCGGTGTGCCACGAGGATCGATCTCGCCCCGCTGCGTCATCGGACCTCGGAGCTCGCCGCGATCGCGAGCAGCGCACTGACCGGCATCGATCCGGAGCTCTCGCTGTCCGGGCTGGCGACGGATGCGCTGCTGTGCGACGACTGGCCCGGCAACCTCACCGAACTCAACTCCGTGCTCCGGGAGGCGGCGGCGTCGTGCCGAGCTCGCGCCGCACGCGTCGTCGAGCCGTCCGACCTGCCACCCGCCTACCGGACGACCAGCCGGGCCGCGCACCTGTCCGGCCGGGAACAGGCCGAGCGCACGGCGATCGTCGAGGCGCTCGATCGGGCCAGGGGCAACAAGGTGCACGCGGCGAAGGATCTCGGCATCAGTCGGACGACGCTGTACTCGCGGATGCGCGCACTGGACATCTGAGCCGGCCGACTACTGCGGCACGGCACCGGGGGACACGGCACCGGGAGGCACGGCGCCGGGCGGCAGCGTGTCCCGCAGCGTCTGCCGAGCGAGCGCCGCGATGAGGTCGGTCCGGGTCACGATGCCGACCAGGGTCTGGCCCTCCAGTACCGGGACCGCGTCGCATCCGCTCTCCGCGAGCAGGGGCAGCAGGGCCCCGACCGGCGTTCCCGGGAAGGCGACGGCCGGTTCCGGCGACATCACATCCGCGGCGCGCAGCTCGACCCCGTCGGGACGCATCAGCCGGCGCACGAGATGGATCTGGAACACCACCCCGACGAACGTCCCCTCGCCCGAGATCACCGGCAGCGAGGTGAAGCCGTACTCGTCGAAGAGGGCCGCGACGTCCCGCAGCGAGGTCTCGGGGCCCACCGTCACCAGGTCTCGCGACATCACATCCGTCGCGGCGAGGGGACCCGCACGATGCCCGGCGGCCTGGAGCTCCGCAGCCCCGATGAGGCGTGCGAGGTCGGCGACACCGAGGTTGAGCGACTGCTCGTACCGATCGAGGATCCCGGTCAGTTCGTCTTCGTCGAGACCGAGTCGGGCGGCCGGTGGGGGCGCGGCGTCGAAGCGGCGATACGGATAACGCCGCCCGGTCAGCCGTGCGTACCCGGCGGCGAGGACGACCAGCAGGAGTGTGCCGGCAAGGACCGGCGCGAGGACGAAACGGAAGCCCAGCGACTGGATCGTCTCCGGACTGAGCGCAGCCGTCATCGCCACCGCACCGGCAGGCGGATGAACCGCATGACATCCGATCATCAGTGCCACGGACAGCCCCACCGCCAGCGCCACCCGGAGCGCCGGCAGCGGAACGACAAGTGTCGCAGCCACTCCCACCGCCGCCGACACCGTGTTGCCCACCACCGCGGGCCACGGCTGCGCCAGCGGACTGTTCGGTGCGGCGAAGACGAGCACTGCGGTCGCGCCGAACGGTGCGATCAGGAAGAGCCCGGTCCGCAGGTCCACCTCAGACGCGGCGAGCACCAGGCCGACGAGTCCGAGCGCGACCCCGGCGCCGGCCCCCGCCCGAAGCGCCTCACGGACCGAGAGACCCCCGGTCGCCGGACCGAGGCCACGCAGGGCTGCACCGACCCTGCCTGCTGGGCGCACGTTCACTCTGCTCCTCCGGAGGTCGCTGATTCGTCGGCGTCTCACGGTAGCGACGGCACCGATACCGGCCGCCGGGGCCCCTGTACAGCCCAGGTGTTCAGTTTCTGGACACGGCGGCACCTCGGAACGGTGAGAGAAATAAGTCAGGTCGCATATGACCCAGATCACTTCGACCAACTGCCGACTTCGTCCCGCTCAGGAGGCCTCATGACCGCCGTCGCACCCGACACCGCCCAGCACACCGCCCTGCACCCGCGTGTTCGCGACTTCATCTCCGCCGACCGCCCGATGCTGATCGGCGGTGACTGGGTGTCGTCGGCGTCGGGGCGCACCTTCGAGACCATCGATCCCGCCACGGCACGCCCGATCACCTCGGTCGCGCACGGCGACGCGGCCGACATCGACCGCGCGGTCCGCGCCGCGCGCCAGGCCTTCGACGACGGTCCCTGGACCCGGATGAAGCCCAATGAGCGCGAGCGCCTGCTCTGGCGGGTCGGCGACATCCTCACCGAACGCGCCGAGGAGTTCGGTCAGCTCGAGGCGCTCGACAACGGCAAGGCGGCCACCATCGCCGCGGCGGTCGACACCAGCTGGTCCGCCGACATCTTCCGCTACAACGCGGGCCTCGCCACCAAGATCACCGGGTCCACGGTCGACGTCTCGATGCCGTTCGTGCCCGGCGGCGAATTCCACGCGTACACCCTGCGCGAGCCGGTCGGCGTGTGCGGCCTGATCGTGCCGTGGAACTTCCCGCTGCTGATGGCCGCGTTCAAGCTGGCTCCCGCACTGGCGGCCGGCAACACCGTCATCCTCAAGCCGGCCGAGCAGACCCCGCTGACAGCCCTGCTCCTCGGCGAGGTGTTCCAAGAGGCCGGCTTCCCGCCGGGAGTGGTCAACATCGTCACCGGTTACGGCGAGGCCGGAGCCGCGCTCGCCGCGCACGACGACGTCGACAAGATCGCCTTCACCGGTTCGACCGAGGTCGGCAAGAAGATCGTCGATGCCGCCAAGGGCAACCTCAAGAAGGTGTCGCTGGAACTCGGCGGCAAGAGCCCCAACATCGTGTTCGCCGACGCGGACTTCGAGAAGGCGGTGGCCGGGTCGGTGGCCGCCTGGATGTTCAACCACGGCCAGTGCTGTGTCGCCGGGACACGACTGTTCGTCGAACGGCCCATCTTCGACGACTTCACCGCAGCCGTCGCCGAGGCCGCGTCCCAGGCCAAGATCGGCCCCGGCCTCGATCCGACGACCGAACTGGGTCCGCTGGTCAGCCAGGAACAGTTCGATCGCGTGTCGGGATATCTCTCGGCCGGCCTCGCCGACGGGGCACGAGCACTGACCGGTGGAAAGCGTTGGGGCGATGAGGGATTCTTCATCGAACCGACCGTCTTCGTCGACGTCGAGCCGAGCTTCTCGATCGTGCAGGAGGAGATCTTCGGTCCCGTCGTCGCCGCCATGCCCTTCGACGCGGACACCGGTGTCGCGGCCGCCGCCAACGACTCCATCTACGGTCTGGCAGCGGGCATCTGGACCACCGACCTGTCCAAGGCGCATCGGACCGCTCGGCAGATCAAGGCCGGCTCGGTGTGGGTGAACCAGTACAACGGCTTCGACACGGCCATGCCGTTCGGCGGCTACAAGCAGTCGGGCTGGGGACGCGAACTCGGCTCGTCGGCCATCGAGCTCTACACCCAGACCAAGGCCGTCAACATCTCGCTCTGACCCCCACGTCGCATTTCCACACTCCCGTAACACGTTAGGAGCACCACCCATGTCACTCACCACCAAGGCCGCCGTCCTCACCGGACCCGGAAAGCCGTTCGAGATCGTCGAACTCGACCTCGACGAGCCCCGCGAGGGCGAGGTGCTGATCAAGTACACCGCGGCCGGCCTGTGCCACTCCGATCTCCATCTCACCGACGGCGACCTCCCGCCCCGCTATCCCATCGTGGGCGGCCACGAGGGTTCGGGCATCATCGAGGCGGTCGGCCCCGGGGTCACCAAGGTCAAGCCGGGCGACCACGTGGTGTGCAGCTTCATCCCGAACTGCGGGACCTGCCGCTACTGCTCCACCGGCCGGCAGAACCTCTGCGACATGGGCGCCACCATCCTCGAGGGATCGATGCCCGACGGCACGTTCCGATTCCACGGCGGCGGTGACGATTTCGGTGCCATGTGCATGCTCGGCACCTTCGCCGAACGCGCGACGATCTCGCAGCACTCGGTCGTCAAGGTCGACGAGTGGTTGCCGCTCGACAAGGCGGTCCTCGTCGGTTGCGGCGTTCCGTCCGGCTGGGGCACGTCCGTGTACGCGGGCGGTGTACGCGCCGGTGACACGGTGGTCATCTACGGCATCGGCGGACTGGGCATCAACGCGGTCCAGGGTGCGGTCTCGGCGGGTGCCAAGTACGTCGTGGTCGTCGACCCCGTCGCGCTCAAGCGGGATACCGCGCTGAAATTCGGTGCGACACATGCCTTCGCCGACGCCGCCGAGGCCGCGGAGAAGGTCAACGAGCTGACCTGGGGACAGGGCGCCGACCAGGCCCTCATCCTTGTCGGCACGGTCGACGCCGAGGTGGTGGCGAATGCGACCGCCGTGGTCGGCAAGGGCGGCACCGTGGTGATCACCGGTCTCGCCGACCCGACGAAGCTGACCGTGCAGGTCTCCGGAACCGATCTGACCCTCAACCAGAAGACGATCAAGGGCAGTCTGTTCGGCTCGGCCAACCCGCAGTACGACATCGTCAAACTGTTGCGCCTGTACGACGCCGGGCAACTCAAGCTCGACGAACTGGTCACGCAGACCTACACCCTCGACCAGGTCAATGACGGATACCAGGATCTGCGCGACGGCAAGAACATCCGCGGGGTCATCATCCACGCGGAGTGAGACCCGGTCGGTTCGCCCGAGGTGCCGTCTCCCTCGGGCGAACCGGCCACCCACCTCGACCGGTGAAGGTCCGGTCGTCGCGGGACGGAAGTGCTTGAATCATCGATGTGACCGCAACCTGGTGGATACGCCTGCTCCGCATCGCCTTCGCCGCACTGGGCGTCAGCGCTCTGGTGTACCAGGCCGCCCTGCGCCACGGCGACGCCGGATTCACCCTCGCGAACTTCTTCAGCTATTTCACGGTGCTGAGCAACATCGTCGCCGCGCTCGTCCTGCTCGCCGGCGGTCTCTTCGCGCCCAGCACGCCGATGTGGGAGTGGCTTCGCGGGGCGGCCACCACCTGCATGGTGATCACCGGCATCGTCTACGCACTACTGCTGCAGGGAATCGACGTCGACGTCACCTACGCCTGGGTCAACGACGTACTCCATCGCGTCATCCCGCTCGTGATGCTGCTGGACTGGATCGTGGTACGCGCCCGCCGACTACCGGAGCGCGCGTGGCTGACCTGGCTCGCGATCCCGCTCGTGTACGGCGTCTACACACTGATCCGCGGCCCGATCGTGGACTGGTACCCCTACCCGTTCATCGACCCACGTGGACAGGGCTATCTGTCGATGACGATCTCGCTCGTCGTCGTGTTCGTCGGCATGGCGTTCATGTCGTTCGGTGTGTACTGGGCGGGCACCCGGGGTCGGCGACCCGACCGCGACGGGGCCGACGCGGGCTAGTCGCTCCCGAGCGCAGCGACGAGTTGCGCCGACCACGTGTCGACGACCAGTGCTCGCCGGGCCGAGTCGTCGGACAGCGTGTCCGCCAGGCCCAGTCCGCGCGCCATGTCGAGCGTCGCCTGCACGAGTCGAAAGCCGGTCTCGTCGTCCGGGGACACCCCCATCGCGGCCATCGTCCGCTGATGGGCCGCCCGGGCGAACTTCGCCTCCAGGGGCAGGATGAGCCGGCGCAGTGCGGGATCGGACGCGGCGGCGGCCCAGACCTGCAGGGCGGCTTTGAATTCGGTGCCGGTGTAGACGTCCACGGCCCGCTGGACGGCGCGGATGACCCGGCTCGGGGTCACCCCGTCCGCTCGCTCCGACGAGGTGTCGGGCGCCCCGCCGGTCGCACGGGTCATGTCCTCGAAGACCTGCTCGAGCGCGGCGGTGATGAGGGTCTCGCGTGTCGGGAAATGGTGTTGCGCAGCGCCGCGGGACACTCCGGCGCGTTCGGCGACCGCGGCCACGGTGGCGGCCGACCAACCGTCTGCGGCCAGCGCGTCGACCGTGGACCGCAGCAGGCGCTCGCGGGTCAGGCGCGAGCGTTCCTGCTGCGGCGAACGGGCATTCGCCGACGACGCGGTCATCAGACTCCGGACCTCAGTAGGACTTCGGCAGCCCGAGGCTGGTCTGCGCGACGAAGTTGAGGATCATCTCGCGGCTCACCGGCGCGATCCGGGCGATCCGGGCGAGACTCAGCATCGGGGCCAGTCCGTACTCGGTGGTCAGACCGTTGCCGCCCAGCGAGTGCACGGCCTGGTCGACGACCTTCACGCAGGCCTCCGCGGCTGCGTACTTCGCCATGTTGGCCGGTTCCGCGGCGCCCCAGTCGTCGCCGGCGTCGTACAGGGTCGCGGCCTTCTGCATCATCAGCTTGGCCATCTCGAGCTCGACCTTGCCCTGCGCGAGCGGATGCGCAATGGCCTGGTGCGCACCGATCGGCGTCTTCCACACCGTGCGTTCCTTCACGTACGACACCGCCTTGTCGAGCGCGAAGCGGCCCATCCCGACGGCCGAGGCCGCGGCCATGATCCGTTCCGGGTTGAGGCCTGCGAACAGCTGACTGAGGGCGGCGTCCTCGGAGCCGACGAGCGCATCGGCCGGCAGCCGTACGTCGTCGAGGAAGAGCTGGAACTGCTTCTCGGGATTCTGCAGTTCCATGTCGATCATGGTGTACGAGAAGTTCTCGGAATCAGTGGGCACGATGAACAGCGCGGGCTTGAGATTGCCGGTCTTGGCGTCTTCGGTGCGCGCGACGATCAGCACCGCCTGCGCCTGGTCGACCCCGGAGATGTAGACCTTCTGGCCGGTGAGCAGCCAATCCGAACCGTCCCGGCGCGCCGTCGTGGTGATCTGGTGAGAATTGGAGCCGGCGTCGGGTTCGGTGATGCCGAACGCCATCGTGATCGACCCGTCGGCGAGACCCGGCAGCCAGCGCTGTTTCTGCTCGTCGGTGCCGAAACGGGCGATGACGTTGCCGCAGATGGCCGGTGAGACGACGAGCATCAGCAGTCCGGTGCCCGACGCGGCGATCTCCTCCATCACGATCGCGAGTTCGTACATGCCGGCACCGCCACCGCCGTACTCCTCGGGGAGATTGACCCCGATGAAGCCGAGCTTGCCCGCCTCGGACCACAGTTCGTCGGTCTTGCGGCCGGTGCGCGCGCATTCGCGGAAGTACTCCTGTCCGTACTTCGCGGCCAGTCCGGCGACCGCCGCGCGCAACTCGGCGCGTTCGGTGGTCTCCACGAACGGGTTGGTGTCCACGGTCATCTCGATACTCCCTGTTCTAGGCTTCGATGTGCTTCGTACTGGCGGTTGTTCGCACGCTCAGGCCTGGTAGCCGAGCCGCTTGGCGGCCAGTCCGTTGAGGATTTCGGTGGTGCCGCCGCCGATCCCGATGATGCGCATGTCGCGGTACTGTCGCTCGACCTCGGTTCCGGTCATGTAACCGAGGCCGCCGTGCAGCTGAACGGCCTTGTTCGCCACCCATTCCCCGGCCTCGACCGCGGTGTTCTTGGCGAAGCACACCTCGGCGATGAGGTCGTCGGTGGAGGTGACCTTGCGTTCCACCAGGGCTCGCGTGTAGGTCCGCGCGATGTCGATGCGCCGGGCCATCTCGATCAGTGTGTCCTGCACCGATTGCCGGGCGATGATCGGTTTGCCGAAGGTCTCCCGATCACGCGCCCACTGCAGGGTGAGGTCGAGGCACCGTTGCGCGCTGGCGTAGGCCTGTACCGCCAGTCCGGACCGTTCGGTGACGAAAGCGGTGGCGATCTGCGCGAATCCGGAGTTCTCGGCTCCGACGAGGTTGGTGACCGGCACCCGGGCGTCGACGAAGGACAGTTCGGCGGTGTCGGAACTGCGCCAGCCCATCTTGTCCAGCTTGCGGGTGACCGAGAACCCGGGTGTGCCCTTTTCGACGACCAACAGCGAGACGCCGCCTGCTCCCGGGCCGCCGGTGCGGACTGCGACGACGACGAAATCTGCCCGGACCGCCGAGGTGATGTACGTCTTGGAGCCGTTGACGACGTAGTGGTCACCGTCGCGCTCGGCCTTGGTCGTCAGATGGCCGACGTCGCTGCCCCCGCCCGGTTCCGTGATCGCCAGGCTGCCGATCTTCTCGCCTGCCAGCGTGGGCCGTACCCAGCGATCGATCTGGTCTGGGTCGCCGGCTGCGATCAGGTGCGGGAGCGCGATGCCGTGGGTGAACAGCGACGCGAAGACGCCGCCGGCCGCACCGGCGTAATGCAGCTCCTCGCCGAGGATCGTGCTGTCGATCAGATCGCCACCCGAGCCGCCCACCTCTTCGGGGACCCCGAGCCCGAACAGGCCCAGTTTTGCTGCCTCGACGTGCAGTTCACGCGGGATCGCCCCGTCCCGCTCCCAGTCGTCCTGGAACGGGAGGATGTGCTTGTCGACGAATCGCCGCACGGTGGAACGTAGTTCGAGACGTTCCGGGGTTTCCCAGATCGGGTTGGCGATGGGCACGGGCATTCTCCAGTCGGTCGGGTCCGGGAGGTGGATGGGGTGGTTCGGTGCGGTATCAGGTCGATCGCGGTTCGCGTCCGCGGCCGGGCGGTCCCGCGAAACACTGTGCGATGCCGGACCATTCGGCCGCGTCGTCGCCGGTGAGTTCGAGGTCGAGGTCGGCGAGCGCGCGGCGCTGCGTCACGAGTTGACAGAAGTCGAGTGCGGGTCCGCGGACCGCATTCGGCGCGTCCGTCGGCCCCCAGGTCCACACTTCGCCCGACGGCGCGGTGAGCGCGTAGTGAAACGGTTCGGCCGGCGGGGTCCGACCGTTGACGAGGTAGGCGAAGTCGCGCGTGCGCACGCCGATGTGGGCGACGCCGCGAATCCGGTCGGTCGGCAACACGGTGACATCGAGCGCGTCGGCGATGTCCAGACCGTGCGCCCAGGTCTCCATGAGTCGTGCCGTGGCCATGGACGCCGCGGACATCGGCGGGCCGAACCATGGGACCTTCACGCCGGCCGGGACCTCACGCAGAGCATCGGCGAGACGCTCGCGCCCGGCTCGCCACCCCGCGAGGATCTCCCCGACCGGTGCGGCCGAACCGGCCTCGGCGGCGTCGTCGACGTAGGTCGCCACACTGCTCGCCGCCTCACCGAGCAGCTGGGCGAACCGATCGGGATCGGTCACCGCGATCGCGGCAACCTCATCGGTCCACGCCAGATGAGCGATCTGGTGGGCGACGGTCCATCCCGGCGCAGGTGTCGGGGTGGCCCAGCCCGCTTCGTCGAGACCCGCGACGAGTGCGTCGAGCTGCGCGGATTCGGCCTCGAGATCGGCGACGACGCCGAGCACGGCCGCTTGTCCATCAGACATGCGATCACCCTCACACAGGTCCCCAGAAGAATCAAGCACGCTTGATTGTTTTGCCGCCGGTCGACCCGGCGCGCCCCAACCCACGCCGACCCCCTGCTGGTTGAGCCGGCACCCTCCCCCGCTGGTTGAGCCGGCACCCTCCCCCGCTGGTTGAGCCGGCACCGAGCGAAGCGAGGCGCCGAGTCGAAACCACCTGGCGACCCGAGCACAAGAAAGTGACCTCGACGGACGCGGCGGCTCGCTTCGCTCGGTCGACGCTGTTCGGCCAGCAGATTAGCTCCCCACTGCCCGTCGATCGACGCCCCCACCGCTGGTTGAGCGCCCCACCGCCGGTTGAGCAGGCAGCCCCACTGCTCGTAGATCGACGGCCCAACCGCTGGTTGAGCCGGCACCGAGCGAAGCCGCCGGGCCGAGCAAGCGACGAAGGAGCGCGTCGAGGTCGAGGCGCCGAGTCGAAACCACGTGGCGACCCGAGCACCCGAAGGCGCCCCACCGCTGGTTGAGCCGGCACCGAGCGAAGCGAGGCGCCGAGTCGAAACCACCTGGCGACCCGAGCACAAGAAAGTGACCTCGACGGACGCGGCGGCCTCGCTACGCTCGGTCGACGCTGCTCGGCCAGGCCAGCGGGAGCCTCGCTACGCTCGGTCGACGCTGCTCGGTCGGCCCGGGACCCAGCTGCGATCAGCGGTAGTGGATGTCGACCGTTGCGCGGCTGAGCAGGACGTCGTCGTAAGAGGTCATCGTCGCCTCGAAGGACGAGATGCGCCGGCCGAGCTTGATCGGCGTCACCTCGACCACCACCTCACTGCCGTCGACAGCAGGTGAGCGGTAAAAGCCGATCGCCATGTCCCCGATCGAGTACTCCTGCCCGGCTCCCGCATGGAGATGCCCTGCGAACGATGCCGCCTGACCGGCGATGGTGGCGATGACGCCGCCGTGCATGGTCCCGAACATGTTGCCCATCCAGGGCTCGGTGGCACTGCGGAAGCGAATGCCGGACTCACGGCCGGCGGGACCGTCGATCACCTCGACGCGGCCGTTGAGCATGTCGGTGAGTGGGCCGGGTTCGCGCATCTTCGACGCAATCTCGTCGACCACGGCACGCCCGGACAACGCGGCCGGGATCGGCTCGGGCAGGGCGATGTCGTCGGCGTCGGCGCACTGCGGTGTCGGCAGGCCCAGCTCGGCAGCCGGCGTGGCACCGGTCGGCGCCCGACCGACGCGGACGTTTCGCGCGGTCCCGACACAGCAGAGATCCCCGGCACCGGTGCGGATCTCGACCGACGTCGAGCCCCACGCGTCGTCGTGCATGACCACTTCGGCGCGCGCCGCGAGCAGGTCCCCGATGCCCGCGCGCCCATGGGTCGACATGGACAGGCGCGCCTGGAGGGTCGCCGCGGCCGGGTCGTCGTGGACGCCATGAAACGGGATACCGCCACAGTGGTCGAACAGCACCGCGAGGGCCGGCAGCTCGATCAGTCCGCGATGATCGGCGAAACGCGGGCACAGCTGCTGCGAGGCGCGCACCCCGGACTCCGACACCGAGATGTCGCCGAGGTGAAATGCGGACAGTGGATCGTGCGGCTCGCTCATGAAATCCCTTGTATCAGCGATGTGCAGCCGATCTCACGTTGGAGAGTCGAATCTCACTCCCGTACCCTGGGTCCAGACGTGTCCAAAGTGACGGGAGAGACAGATGCGACGCAGGGCTGTGGCAACAATCGGGGCGATTGCGGCAGTGGGAGCGTTCGGCGCGGGAGCAGGAACCGCCTTCGCGGCACCCGCGGAACGACCCCTCAGCGTGGACCAGATCCCGAATGCCGGCGTCACCGTCGGCTCCAACGGTGTCACCGGCGGATTCGTGGCGAGCATCCTCGCCTCGGCCACCGAGCCGGGTGTCGCCCTGATCTCCCTCAACACGACTCCCACCGAGGCCTGCGCCACCAACCTCGAGGACGCACGCGTCGGGATCACGTGGAAGAACACCTCGACCGGTTCATCCGGGGATGAGGTCTTCGCCGCATGCACCGACGGCCGGCCCTCCGATGGCGTCGACGTCGTGACCGGAACGGGTTCCATCGAGTTCACGACGACGATCCTCGGCAAGGGCGATCAGACCTTCACGGTCGTCCCGGGCAGCGGCTCGTTCACTCGCTGATCAGCACGGCCGGGGACGCTCACCGTCCCCGGCCGACGCATCAGTAGACAATTCCGCAAATCTGTACACACGTCGGGTGAACACGTTCTAGATTTGCCGCATGGCCGAGACAGTCACCCAGCTCCTGCAGGCACGTGCCGACGACGACAACCTCGCGATCACCTACGAGGGTCGCCAGTGGACCTGGCGCGAATACATCCACGACGCCGGCCGGTATGCGTCGGCGATCCTCGGCGTCGCCGACCCGTCCCGACCGATGCATGTGGGGGTGCTCCTCGGTAACACCCCCGACATGCTGATCGCGCTGGCCGCGGGCGCACTCGGCGGTTACGTGACGGCCGGTATCAACAACACCCGCCGCGGCGACGGCCTCGCCGCCGACATCCTGCGTGCCGACTGTCAGATCCTCGTCACCGACGCCGACCACCGGCCCCTTCTCGACGGACTGGATCTGCCCGGCGTGACCGTGCTCGACACCTCCACCGCGCAGTGGTCGGACATGCTCTCCGGCGCAGGCGAATTGGTCCCGCATTCGGTGCCGGGTGCGATGGACACCTACATGCTGATCTTCACCTCCGGCACCAGCGGAAATCCCAAACCGGTGCAGTTCGCGCACATGATGATGCCCTTCGCGGGCCCGGTGCTCGCCGACAAGTACGACATCGGCCCGGGCGACGTCTGCTACCTGTCGATGCCGCTGTTCCACAGTGCCGCCCTCATGGGCGGGTACTGCGTCGCGCTCTGTGGCGGCGCCGCGATCGCGCCGGCCAAGTTCTCCGCATCGACCTTCCTCGACGACATCCGCCGGTACAACGCGACGTACATGAACTACGTCGGCAAACCGCTCGCCTACATTCTCGCGACCGAACCGAAGCCCGACGACGCCGACAACCCCCTGCGGGTGGCTTTCGGCAACGAGGCCACCGACCGCGACATCGACGATTTCTCCGAACGGTTCGGCTGTACGGTGTGGGACGGCTTCGGTTCCACCGAGCTGGCCATCATCATCACGCGCGAACCGGGCACCCCGCACGGATCGATCGGCAAGGGTTTTCCCAATGTGGCCGTGTACAACTCGGCGACGATGACCGAGTGTCCGCGAGCGGAATTCGACGCCAGCGGGGCGCTGTCCAACTCCGACGACGCCATCGGCGAACTCGTGAACATCGAGGGAGGCGGAATGTTCATGGGTTACTACAACGACTCCGAGGCGACCGACGAGCGACTCCGCAACGGGATGTACTGGTCTGGCGACCTCGCCTACAAGGATGCCGACGGTTGGATCTACCTGGCCGGACGAACCGGCGACTGGATGCGAGTCGACGGCGAGAACATCGCCGCGGGACCGATCGAGCGCATCCTGCTGCGCATCCCGGAGATCAACAGGGTTGCCGTGTATGCCGTTCCCGACGAGCACGTCGGCGACGCGGTGATGGCGGCTGTCGTGCTCCAGGACGATGCCGAACTCACCCCCGAATCCTTCGCCGAACAACTCGCCGCACAGGCGGACCTGTCGCCCAAGGCGTGGCCCTCGTTCGTACGCATCGCCGACGATCTGCCCTCGACCGCGACCAACAAGATCCTCAAGCGCGCACTCAAGGCAGAGGGGGCCACCGCGGGCGCGGGCACCCTGTGGGTCCGCGAGCCACGAACGCGCGTCTATCGAGAAGCCGTCGGCGCCAGCGCATGACGGACACCCAGATGTCCGAGCGCGATTCCCCGGCAGCCGAGGCGTCGTTGTTACCCGAGCTCGGCTACTACGCGCTCTCACGCCACCCGGTCGACCCGGCCGAGCTCGCGGAGGAGGCCCGGCTCGCCGATCGCGAGGGTTTCGGCGCCGCTTTCGTTTCCGAACGCTTCAACGTGAAGGACGCCGCCGTGCTGGCGGGCGGTCTCGCGGCAGCAACCCGTCGCATGGGCATCGCCACCGCCGCCACCAACCACAACACGCGGCATCCGATCATCACCGCGTCCATGGGCGCCACCCTCTCGACGATGACCGGCGGCAGGTTCGCCCTCGGTCTGGGGCGCGGGTTCGCCGCGCAGTGGCAGGTGCTCGGCGTGCCCGATGTGACCAGTGCCCAGCTCACCGACACGGTGGGTGTCCTACGGACGCTGTGGCGTGGGGAGATGATCCTCGGGCACGACGGCCCGCTCGGCAAGTACGATTACCTCAATCTGGGTGTCGCCGTGCCGCCGGTCCCCATCATGCTGGTGACCATGTCGCCCAACACCTTACGGCTGGCCGGCCGGATCTCCGACGGCGTGGTGCTCCACACCTTCTTCTCCGACGAGGCGACCAGCACCGCGGTTCGAACCGTCCGCGACGCCGCCGAACAGGCCGGGCGGGATCCGGCGGCGATACGGATCTGGTCCGTGCTGGCAACTGTCCCTGACCATTTCGACGACGCGGACCGCCTACGTCGGCTGTACGGCCGACTCGCAACCTATCTACAGGGCTATCCGGATGTGCTGATGAGGGCCAACGGGTGGGACGCCGACGACCTCGACCGTGTCCGTGGCAGTGCGGCTTTCGCCGGAGCGCGCGGGCCGATCGACGCCACCGCGACGGTCGAGGAACTGTCCGAGCTCGCCGGGGTCATCCCGGCGTCCTGGATCGCCGACAGCGCGGTCGGTGGCGCGAGGGACTGCGCTGCCGCGATCGCCCGGCAGTTCGAGCTCGGCGTCGACTCGGTCATCATGCACGGCGCGGCTCCGTCGGAACTGCTGCCGGTGGTCGACGCCTATCGGACGCTGCGACCCGACTTGCCTGCGCTGCCCGTGAATCCGGGTGCGATCCACGCCCCCTAGTTGCGCCGGCTCTCGTTCAGTCCGGAACGCCGGGCGGCACCGAGTTCAGGAGCGCACCGGCCTCCACCCGCATCTGTTGGCCCGTCACGAATCTGGCGGCGTCGGAGGCCAGATAGAGGACTGCTTCGGTGACGTCCTCCGGTGCGAGCAGATCGACCGGCATCGCGTGCAGCGCCGCGAACACGTCCTTGACGTCGTCATATGCCGGCTTGTCCAGGTCCGGTCGGAACAGGCGGTAGATCTCGTCGTGGTGGACCATCGCGGTGTCGACGTTTCCGGGATGAATCGCGTTGACGCGGATGCCCTTCGGCGCCAGATGACGCGCCAGGTCGTTGACGAGCCGAGCGACCGCGCGTTTGGAATGACCGTAACCACCTGCGCCCGGCCCCGCCTGCGCGGACTCGAACGACGGCATGAACGCGGCCATCGATCCGATGCAGATGATGGACGCCCCCGACTCGAGGTACGGCAACGACAACTCGAGCGTGTTGATGATGCCGCCGAGATTGACCGCGACGGTGTTCATCCACGTCACAGAGGGGCTCTGGGGCCCGAGCGGGCTGATCCCGGCGTTGGCGACGACGATGTCGAGTCGTCCGAACTCCGCCACCGCCTCGTCGATCGCGGCCTGCAGGGCGTCGCGGCTGCGCACGTCGGCGATCTTGGCGATGACCCGCCGGTCCGTGGCGTCGACCATCTTGGCGGTCTGCTGCAGATCGTCCGGCGTGCTCATCGCGTAGTTGACCGTGGTGATCTGGTCGCAGATGTCGACGGCGATGATGTCAGCACCCTGCTCGGCCATTCGCACGGCGTGGCTCCGCCCTTGACCTCGCGCCGCACCGGTGATCAGTGCCACCTTGCCGTCGAGTCTGGTGCTCACTCGGTTCTCCTCGATGTCGGGCCGTTCGCGGTCCGGGCGGCAGGCCCGGCGCGCCGTCCACGCATCCTAAACCGGAACCATCGTCCATGTGGCCGAATGGATTTCCGGGCCCGCACGCGGCCCCGTGGCTCGCCGGAGATCCGCACGACGCGGACCGGACGCATCCCTGGACACCAGTCCACCGACTGGGTAGTGTCGCACCAACGGTCGGACGTGAGCGCCATCACACTCGCTGCCATTTCCGCCGGCCGGTCGAAAGGATGCCCGCGTGCCCGAGATCGCCGAGATCCCCATCTGCGTCGAGGATCTGACTCCCACATGGTTGACGGAACTGCTGGCGAGCAACGGCCACCCGACGATCATCGAATCCATCACCGCAGAACCGGTGGGCACCGGACAGATGGCCGGCTCGTACCGGTTGACATTGAATCACGCTGGCGAGTCGGACATCCCGGAAACAATCGTCGCCAAGCTGGCAACCGGGGACGCCGCACAACGGGAGCTCGGCTCGGGTGTGTTCCGTAACGAGGTGCGCTTCTACCGGGATCTCGCTGCGGGTTTCACCGTGCCGACGCCCACCTGCTTCGCCACGACGATCTCCGACGCGGGAACCGAGTTCGTGCTGCTCCTCGAGGACATGGGCAGCGCCGTCCAGGGCGACCAGATCTCCGGATGTTCGGCCGCACAGGCCGAGTCGGTCGCCGTCGCGGCCGCGGGCCTGCATGCACCCCGATGGAACGACCCCACGCTCTTGGCGGAGATCCCGCTGCCCACCGCCTCCGATCGCGAGGTGATGGAGTCGATACTCGGCCCCATGGCCGAGCTGTATCGCGATCGGTTCGCGCCCGACGGTCTGTCGTCGTCGGCCATCGACTGGCTGGTCCGCGAGGCCGGCGACTGGCTCGTCGCACCATTGACGAACACCGCCCTCATCCACGGTGATCTGCGCGTCGACAACATTCTCTTCGGGCCGGTGGGCGAGGTCACGGTCATCGACTGGCAGACCATCACCACCGGCAACCCACTCCGGGACATCGCCTTCCTGCTGAGCACCAGCCTGACGACCGAGGACCGTCGCCGACACGAACGCGGCATCGTGGCGTCGTATCATCGCGCGCTGGTCACCGCGGGTGTCGAGAACTACACGCTCGACGAATGTTGGGACGACTATGTCGGCAACCTGATCCAGGCACCGCTCATCATCGTCTTCGGTTCCGCCGCTGCGCAACCCACCGAGCGTGGCACGGCGATGTTCGACGCCATGCTGTCCCGCAGCGCCGCCGCCATCGACGATCTCATCCCCGGCGGTCTCTGACCCGTGCCGTCACTCGTCATCGGCGGCAACGGATTCCTCGGCTCCCGCCTCGTGCGCCGACTGATCGACTCCGGCGACGACGTCCGCGTTCTGACCCGCTCGACGAGTGACCTCCGATCGCTCACCGGGCTCGACGTCGAGCACGTCACCGGCGATCTGTTCGACGATGCTTCCCTCGAGCGAGCCATGCGCGGTTGCGAGGTGGTGTTCCACTGCGCTGTCGACACCCGCGCATGGTTGCGCGATGCCACTCCGCTCTACCGCACGAACGTCGATGCGCTGCGGTCGGTGCTGGACGTCGCCGCCCGGCAGTCGTTGCGCAGGTTCGTGTTCACCAGCAGTATCGCCACCATCGGTCGGGTTCGGGGTCGCCCGGCGACCGAAGCCGATCGGTTCAACTGGTCGCGACAGGCACCCGATTACGTCAAGAGCCGCGTGGCGGCCGAGAACCTGGTGCTGCAGCGGGCCCGGGACGGCGCGGTGCCCGCGGTCGCCATGTGCGTGGCCAACACCTACGGCCCTGGCGACTGGCAGCCCACACCACACGGAGCATTCGTCGCCGGTGCGGCACTAGGCAAGCTGCCGTTCAGCATTCGCGGGTGCCGCGCCGAGTCCGTCGGCATCGACGACGCGGCGTCGGCGCTCCACCTCGCGGCCGATCATGGCGAGGTGGGCGAACGCTACATCGTCTCCGAGCGCTCGATCGACACCGGCGAGGTCGTGTCGATCGCGGCGGCAACGGCAGATCGCCCGCCCCCACGACTGGTGCTGAACAGGGCCGCGCTCTATGCCTGCGGCGCGGCGGGTTCCGCGCGGGCCGCCCTGACCGGACGTCCCGTACAGCTGACGATCCCGTCGGTTCGTCTGATGCACGTCATGTCCGAGATGGATCACGGCAAGGCCGAGCGTGACCTCGGTTGGCGCCCGCGCCCGGTGACTGAGGCCATCGCCGACGGTGCCCGCTTCTGGCTCGAGCGCCGCTCGGGGCGAAAGGGCAGTGCCTTCTGAACCGAAGGAAGCGTACCCCTCTCCTCCTATCCGAAAGAACCGCCCCCTCTGCTCCCTGAGGTGTGAGGAGCGATAGCCGCCGGGCCGAGCAAGCGACGAAGGAGCGCGTCGAGGTCGACGAGCCTCGAAGGGCCTGGTGACCCGGGTTGTTGAGCCCTTCGTGGCTCGCTTCGCTCGCACCTCAGGGAGCAGGGGATGGCTCGCTTCGCTCGCACCTCAGGGAGCAGGGGATGGCTCGCTTCGCTCGCACCTCAGGGAGCAGGGTGTGTGGTTCTATCGGCTTGGGGAGCAGTGTTCTGTATCCCTCGGATCACCGCTCAGCAGGCCCCGCCAGGATGCCGGCGAGTTCGTCCAGGCTGTAGGGCGAGGTGTCCTTGTGGTCGCGGTAGGCGACGAAGCCCGCCTGCTGCGACTCGAACCGGCCGATGAAACCTCCCGCAGCGCTGAAGATCTCACCGGTCACGTGCTCGGCCGCGTCGCTGGACAGGAACACGTACAGCGGTGCGACGTACTCGGGTGGGGCGGGATCGAGTGCCGCGTCACGCGTGAGATCGTCGAGTATCCCGCGCCGGTGGAGTCCTTCGATGTGGGCGACGTAGTCGTCACCCGAGGACAATCGCGACTTCGCGCCCGGCATCACCACATTGACGCGTACCCGGTGATCCCGGAGGTCGGCGGCTGCGGCGAGGGCGAGCGCGTTGACGCCACCCTTGGCGGCCGGATAACCACTGCCACCGAACATTCCGAGCGACGCGGCCGAACCCGTGAGCACGACCGACCCCGACCCCTGCTCGACGAACACCCTTCCCGCGGCCTGTAGGAGGTGGAAGGCGCTCATCAGATGCGCGTCGACCTGGGCGCGGAACTCCTCCGCGGAGATCGTCAGGACCGTCGACCCGGGTGGTTCGGCGATGCCGGCACAGTTGATGGCGATGTCGAGGGCGCCGAATTCCGTCAGTGCGGTCTCGACCATCGTCTGGGCCACCCCGTCATCGCCCGCGGAGCCGGGCACGCCCACGGCGTAGCCTCCGCCCCCGCGGATCTCGGCCACCGTGTCGGCGACGGCCTGCGAATCCCGGCCGTTGACGACGACCGAGACCCCCTGGCCCGACAGCGCGTACGAGACGGCGAGACCGATACCCCGGGTCGCCCCCGCGACCACGGCGACCCGACCCCCGAGTCCCGCACCACCGGGTGACCAGCCGTCGCCGGAGATCACGCCGAGCTGCCCACCGGCGTGATCGGGATCGACCGCCCGCGGTCGACGAATTCGAAACTCGCACCCCCGCTGAAGCGCGCGACGGCCACCTCGCCGTACTCCTTCTGCGGACTGTCCGCCTTGGTGATCCGGACGACGAGATCGCCGTCGGCTTCGATCGCATCCGCGACGACGAGGTACGGATCGACAGCGGTGGCGGCAGCCTGCAGTGGCTCGATGTGGTCGACATCGAGGATGGATGTCCAGCCGCCGTCGGTCATCGCCTCGGAATCCCGGGGGATGCGGACGACGACCGTGTCCTCGTCGGCCTCGGCGGTCAGCCCGGTGTACTGGGCCGGGCCGAAACACGGGTGCAGGGCGAGCACCTGCGCGAGACCGGCGGCGTCGGTGGACACGCCGAGCGCGACCCGAATCCGGTCGGCGGCGAGTCCGGCGATGCCGGTCAACTGCTTACGGAAGATCTCGATGGCCTGCGCGTCGCTCTCGGCGTACCGACGCACGCTGACCAGAAAGCCCAGCGACAGCAGCTGGTGTTGCAGCGCAACCTCTTCGGCGACCCGCACCAGAGCCGACGTCGACCACTCGGCGAACTGCAGGTCCTCGACGAGCGGACCGCGGTAGTCGACCCAGCCGTCGGACGCGGTGGTGTCGATGGCCGACAGGACGAGTTGCCCCGCCCGGGTCTCGAACATGTCCACCGAATCCGGTGGCAGCGGCAACTCGTCACGATCCGGTTCGATCGTGACCGTCCACTCGCAGTGCGGCGTGCGATCGACCGGACGTCGCGGCGGCCGGTGGACCGGACGGATCCGCGCGCGCCGATTGGTGGCGATGGCCGTCGCGTCGAAGGTGGGGTCCTCGATGTCGTGACACATGGTGGTCACGTAGTCGTCACCGAGCGGTTCGACGTCGAGCAGGGCGCCGCAGTGATCGAGCACGAAGGAACCGTGGTACTCGTCGTCGATCCGGTAGCGGAAGTCCATGAACTGCGGCGGCGCACCGATGTCGAGCTGCAGACACTTGAACATGTCCTCGACGCCGTCGCCGTCGATCCCCAGGGCGCTACGCATCCGGTGCGTGTAGACCGGGCTGGCCGCCATCCACTCCTCGATGGCGACCTTGCCCATCACGTCCCGGCCGAAAGCACTGATGAGGTGCGCCATCCCGCTGCGGTCGATCATCTGGCCCGACAACAACAGTTCCGGTACGAGCACGGCGAGCTGATCCTGACTCAGACCTTGATAGGTCGGGGCTGTGGAAGTCATGTCAGCTCACCAGAACGCGACGGGGGCCTTGCCGAAGTCGTACCACCCCGGCAGGTTTCCGGGCGCCGACTTCTCCACTCGCTTCAGCATCGGCTCGCTCATCGCGTTGTTCTTCATCATCTCGATGAACAGCGCGGAAACGTTCCCGTAGTCGAAGAAGTCACGCTGCCAGCGGAACTGGAAGTTGCCGCCGTACTTGAACCAGCTGCCCTGGATGCCCTCGAGCGCGTAATGGCTGCCGTCCTCGCGGGTACCCTCGTAGATCTGCTTCCACAGTCCGATCATGTCGCCGGTCCGGTCATCGATGACCCATGCCTGATAGGGATACTCCCACCCCTGCAGACCTTCCATCTCCTGGCCGAGGGCGAGCTCGCGGATCTCCTCGCGACCCACGGCCATGAAGTCCTTGTTGGGGCCGTAGTTCCACCCGTAGGTGGCGTCCTCGGTGTAGAAGTCGGCCAGGGGCTTCCAGTCCCCCGCCTTCTCGGCCTCGATGTTGGCGGCGAGCCACCGTTCTTTCATCTCGTCGAGTTCGGCACGGTCAAAAGACATGTGTTCCACCTTCATTCGGTCGTTCAGGTCGTGCGTGGGATGCGATCGGGAATTCAGCCCTCGATGATCCGCAGGGCTTGGGTCGGGCAGTAGTGCACGCCGGCCTCGACCTCGGCGCGCTGGGATTCGTCAGGGGTCGCGTCGAGGATCTCCACATGGTCGGTGTGCGCGGCGAAGACCTCGGGCGCCTCGAGCTCACACATCCCATGCCCCTGGCAGAGGTCCAGGTCCACCTCGACGCGCATCACGCGTCCTGACGCTTGCGATAGGCGACGCGACAGGGCTGCTGCAATTGGACGACCATCTTGGAATGGTCGTTGCGGTAGCTCTCCGGGGGCTGGAGCATCTCGAACTCGTAGTTCTGGAAGAGCACCGAGAAGATCGCCTTCAGCTGCATGATCGCGAATTGCGCACCGACGCAACGATGACGACCGGCGCCGAAGGGGATCCAGGTCCACCGATTGACCAGATCCTCTTGCCGCGGCTTGTCGTAACGGTCGGGGTCGAAGGCGTCCGCCTCGGGGAAGTCCTCGGGCAGCCGGTTGGAGATCGCCGGTGACACGGCGATCGACTGCCCGGCCTTCACCTCGAAGTCCTCGACGTGGAAGTCGTTCTGCACCACGCGCATGAGGATGATGAGCGGCGGGTGCAGCCGCAGCGCTTCTTTGAGCGCGTTCTCGAGCTGCGGCATCTGACGGGTGTGCGCGAAAGTGTATTCCGGGCGCTCACCGGCCGGGGTCTCGCCGTAGATCTCGTCGAGCTCCTCGTACACCCGTCGCATGTAGTCGGGATTGCGCAACAGTTCGATGAGGGTCCACGCGGCGGTGCCCGACGTCGTGTGGTGGCCCGCGAACATCATCGAGATGAACATGCCGGTGATGGTGTTGGCATCGAAGCCGACCTGGACGAGGACGTCCATCAGGTCCCGGTCTTCCTTGTTCTCGGTCGGGTTCGCGATCCGCTCGTCCATCACGCCCTGGATGAACTCGACCAGTTCGGCCCGGGCCTCGTCGCGCTTGCGGAAGCTCTCGATGTCGGCCTTGTAGTCCACATACGCGATCGGGTCGGTGCCCTTCTCGAGGTCGTGGAACAGGTGGGCGATGTGCCCGCTGAGCCGCTCCCGGAACTTCCGACCGATGAGGCACGACGACGAGGTGTACAGCGTCAGTTCGGAGAAGAAGTCGAGCAGGTCGATCTCCCCCTCGTCGCCCCACTCGGCGATGATCCGCTCGACCTCGTTGGGGATGGTCACCGCGTGCTGCTTCATGTGCGCGCCCTTGAGCGCCGAGTTGTGGATCGCCTTCGACCGCTCCTCGGGGCTCGTGTCGAACACGACGCCCTCACCGAACACCGGTGTCATGAACGGGTAGGCGGCCGCCTGGTCCAGATCCTCTTCGGGCGCGCGGAAGAACTCCTCACTCGCCGCCGATCCCGAGACCAGCACCACCTCGCGGTCGGCGAGCTGGAACATGCCGACGTCACCGCATTCCTCGCGGACGCGCCAGAACAGCGAGATCGGGTCGGTGGCGAGTTCGTCGAGATGTCCGTGTTCGCCCTCGCCACCCGAGACGCGATTCGGTTGTTTCAGGCCTGATTCGGTGATGGCGGTCATCCATCCGTCCCCTTCTCCTGTACTGCCTGTCGTTTCTTGTCGCTGACTGCGCCTTCGGCCTCCACCTCGACCGACCGCATGTGCGCCCCACGCGGCATGGTCACCATCGCCGCGACGGCCTGCGCGATGTGTTCGGGCGAGAGGAAATTGCCGTGGCGGGCCAGACCATGTGTGATCCAGTCGTTGAGCATGTTCTCGGTGGTCGTCGGATCCAGATTCATCCCCATGCCGGTGAGGGTCTGTCCGGGACGGACGACCCCGGCCCGCACACCGGTCCCCTCGAGTTCGAGCTGGATGGTCGCGACGAGTCCGTCGATGCCGGACTTCGCCGCGACGTAGGCCGACGACCACGGCCGGGGGTGGATGGCGACGTCGGACCCGATGAACACGAAATCGCCTCGCGCACGGTCGATCATGCCGCCGATCACCGCGCGGTAGATCCGGTAGGCGCCGGTGAGATGGATGTTGATCTGATCCGCGAAGTGGTCGGTGCCGGTCTCGTAGGAGAGACCGACCGCGAGGTCACCGGCGCCCGCGACCACGATCTCCAGCGGCCCCAGGGCGGCCTCGGCCTTCGCCACGCAGTCGAGCACCGACTGCTCGTCGGTGACGTCGAGCGGCACTGCCACGGCCTCACCTCCGGCGGCGGTGATCGTGTCGGCCAGTTCCTGCAACTTCGCCACCCGGCGGGCGGCGAGGGCGACGGGATGGCCGGCCGCGGAGAGGAATTCGGCGGTGGCTGCGCCGATGCCCGACGACGCGCCCGCGACCAGGACCGGTCGCCGCTCGGGATGGGGTCGAAAAGCCATCAGCGCACCGTCACCTTCACCGGGAGCTCGGCGAAGCCGCGCACGTTCACCGAGTGGACCCGCACCGCCTTGTCGGCATCGATGTCCACCGCCCGGATCGATTTCACGACCTCGGTCAGGCCGATGTTCGCCTCCAGTCGCGCGAGGTGCGCACCGAGGCAGAAGTGCGCGCCCAGACCGAAGCTCATCAGGGCCTGGCTGCAGTCGCGGCCGATCTCGTACCGGTCGGCGTCGGCGCCGAACACCTCGACGTCGCGGTTCGCCGAACCGACGAGCAGGAGCACGCGGTCGCCCGCCGGGATGACGAAGTCGCCGTAGGGGGCATCTTCGATCACCCGCCGCACGACGATCTGCGTCGAGTTGTCGTAGCGCAGCGTCTCCTCGGTCCAGTCCGGGACGACGACTTCCGGGTCGGCGAAGACCTTGGCGAGCTCGTCGGGATTGCGCCAGCCCCAATACAGGGCATTGGCAAGCAGTTTGGTGGTGGTCTCGTTGCCCGCCACCACCATCAGGACCATGAACCCGACGATCTCGTCCTCGGTGAGCTTCGTCTTCTCACCGGTCTCGTCGTCGTCGATCTCGGCCGCGATGAGGGCCGAGACCAGATCCTCGCCGGGGTTCTTGCGGCGGTCGGCGATGAGCTCCGAATAGTACTTGTGCAGTTCGATGTACGCGTACACCGCCGCCTCGGGGAGGTCGAGGTCGCCGTCCTCTCGATGCAGCAGTAGGTCGGACTGGTGGCGCAACCGGGTGCGATCGGCTTCGGGCACACCCAGCAGTTCGGACACGACGTCCATCGGGAGCAGGGCGGCGAAGTCGTGCACGAAGTCGAATTCGCCCTTGTCCAGGCACTTGCTCCAGTGCTGGTGCGTGAGAGCGGTGATCCGGCCGGTCAGTTCGTTGACGCGGCGGGGCGTGAAGCCCTTCGAGACCAGTTTGCGGATCCGCATGTGCTTCGGGTCGTCCATGGCGAGGAACGACATCGACTTGTGCGCGTCGGGACCGTACGCCGAGGGGTCCATCGACACGCCCCAGCTGTTCGAGAGTCGTTGGGTGTCACGAAATCCGGCCCGGACGTCGGCGTGTCCGGCGAGCGCCCAGAAGTTCATCCCGCCGTGGTAGTAGACCGGCGCCTCCGCGCGGAGACGGGAATAGGTCGGATAGGGGTCCTCGTGGAAACCATAGGCATACGGGTCGAAGGGGAGCTCGCGCTCCATCCCCGGCACCGTCGTCGTTTCGGTCATCACTTCTCCATCAGTAGATGTGCGGCTGCGACAAGACGTTCGGAGGTCTGCTCGTAGGTCATGTGCCCCATGCCGGCGTAGACCAGCCCGCCGGAGTAGATCATCTCCAGTGCGTCGAGCAGCGGGCCCGGGTTCTCGGGGTCCTCTTCGAGAGCGGCGGCGAGACGACGCCGGATGAATGCGCCGATCCGCACGCGCAGGTGTTCGACGTCAGGGTCGCTGCCCAGCAGGGCCACGGTCACCGCACCACCGAGCTGGCCCTCGCCGGCCACGACCAGCGCGACCTCGCGGAGCACCTGTGCGACCCGCTCGCTCCGCGGCGCACCGGGATCCGGTTCGAGCACCCCGGCTGAGAGACGACGCCAGAACACCTCGGCGACGAGGTGACTCTTCGACGAGAAGTACGTGTACGCGGTGGCCGGCGCGACCCCGGCGATCTTGGCCACCGACCGCACGGTGAGACCGTCGAAACCCTCGGCGTTCAGCACGTCGACCGCAGCATCGGTGAGGCGTGTGACCGTCTCCGCCTGCTGCTGGGTCAGCCGGCGACGAGTGGATTCCTGAGACACGGGGCTGGACATGTGAGCCACGCTACACTAGCTTTGAACGCGAGTCCAGACACCTGTCCAGATGGAGTTCCAGCTCATGCCTCTTCGCCCCGTATCCGCGTC
Source organism: Gordonia sp. ABKF26 (assembly GCF_041103195.1). Classification (NCBI taxonomy): domain Bacteria; kingdom Bacillati; phylum Actinomycetota; class Actinomycetes; order Mycobacteriales; family Gordoniaceae; genus Gordonia; species Gordonia sp. ABKF26. Next base: position 1,695,474 of record NZ_JBGCVZ010000003.1, on the reverse strand, counting down.
GGATCTGTTGATCGACGGCAAGCTCACCCCCGGGAGCGGCGGCGTCTTCGACGTCGTCAATCCCGCGACCGAGGAGGTCATCGGGCAGGCGGCCGACGCCACCGCGGCCGACATGGATGCCGCCATCGCGGCCGCGCGTACCGCTTTCGACACCACCGACTGGTCGCGCGATCACGCCTTCCGCGCTCGCTGTCTGCGTCAGTTGCGCGACGCACTGCTCGCCCACGGCGACGAACTCCGCGACCTCACGATCGCCGAGGTGGGGTGCCCGTCGTTCCTCACCCACGGCCCGCAGTTCGAGGGACCGGTGACGGATCTCGGCTACTTCGCCGACCTCGCCGAGAGCTACGAGTGGACCAGCGACCTCGGCACCGCGAAGCCGATGGGGCTGAAAAACCACCGCGAACTGCGCTCGGAGGCCGTAGGGGTCGTCGGCGCGATCACGCCGTGGAACTTCCCGCACCAGATCAACTTCGCCAAGATCGGACCCGCGCTCGCCGCCGGGTGCACGGTGGTGCTCAAGCCCGCACCCGACACCCCGTGGTGCGCAGCGCTCGTCGGCAAGGTGGTCGCCGAAGAGACAGACTTCCCGCCGGGCGTCCTCAACATCGTCACCTCGACCGACCACCAGCTCGGCGCCCAGCTCAGCACCGACCCCCGCGTCGACCTGGTCTCGTTCACCGGCTCGACCGCCACGGGCAAGAAGGTGATGGCAGCCGCCGCCGAGTCACTGAAAAAGGTGTTTCTCGAGCTCGGCGGCAAGTCGGCCTTCATCGTCCTCGACGACACCGACATCGGATCCGCCTGCGCCATGGCCGCGTTCAACGTCGTCACCCATGCCGGCCAGGGGTGCGCGATCACGACGCGTCTCGTGGTGCCGCGCACCGCACTCGACGAGGCGATCACCGCGACCCGCGACGCGATGGCAGGGCTGCCCGCCGGGGACCCGACCGACGGCGGCACCATCTGCGGACCGGTCATCTCCGCCCGGCAGCGTCAGCGCATCGAGTCCTACATCGAACTCGCAACCAGCGAAGGGGGCACCATCGAGATCGGGGGTGGCCGCCCCGCCGACAAACCCGCCGGATTCTATGTCGAGCCGACCCTGATCTCGGGACTGGACAACTCGGCGCGCGTCGCGCAGGAGGAGATCTTCGGGCCGGTGCTGGTCATCATCCCCCACGACGGCGACGACGACGCCATCCGCATCGCCAACGACTCGCCGTACGGCCTGTCCGGCATGGTCTACGGGACCGATGAGGAGCGGGTCAACAAGGTGGTCAACGGAGTACGCACCGGGACGATGGGCGTCAACGGCGGCATCTGGTATTCCGCCGACGTCCCGTTCGGCGGTTTCAAACAGTCCGGAATCGGCCGCGAGATGGGCGTCGCCGGTTTCGCGGAGTACCTGGAGACCAAGGCCGTCGCCCGCCCCGCATGACCCATCGAGGCTCGTCGACCTCGACGCGCTCCTTCGTCGCTTGCTCGGCCCGGCGGCTATCGCTCCTCGCACCTCAGGGAGCACAGGACCCACAACCCCGCTCCTCGCACCTCAGGGAGCTAATTCTACCGCTCCCTGAGGTGCGAGCGCAGCGAGCCACGAAGGGCCAGCCATCAACCACACAGAAAGCAGGACAATGAGTTCCAAGCGTTTCGAGAACAAGACCATCATCGTCACCGGCGCGGCCGGCGGGATCGGTGAGGCGTATGCACGTGCGCTCGCCGCGGAAGGCGCGAACGTCGTGGTCGCCGACCTCGCCGACGAGAAGGGCAAGCAGGTCGCCGCCGACATCGGCGGGCTCTACGTCAGCACCGATGTCGCCGACGAAGATTCCGCGAAGGCACTCGCCGCCGCCACCGTCGACGCCTACGGTTCGATCGACGGATTGGTCAACAACGCCGCGATCTACGGCGGGATGAAGCTCGACTTTCTCATCACCGTGCCCTGGGACTACTACAAGAAGTTCATGAGCGTGAACCTCGACGGCGCGCTCAACGTGACCCGCGCGGTCTACCCGCACATGACCAACGGCGGCGGCGCCATCGTCAACCAGTCCTCGACCGCCGCATGGCTGTACAGCGGTTTCTACGGTCTGGCCAAGGTCGGGGTGAACGGTCTGACCCAGCAGCTCGCCACCGAGCTCGGCGGGCAGAACATCCGTGTCAACGCGATCGCCCCCGGCCCCATCGACACCGAGGCCACCCGGACCACGACGCCCAAGGAGATGGTCGCCGACATCGTGAACCGGCTGCCGCTGAAGCGTTTCGGCACCCCCGAGGATCTCGTCGGGATGTGCCTGTTCCTGCTGTCCGACGAGGCCGGGTGGATCACCGGCCAGATCTTCAACGTCGACGGCGGCCAGGTCATCCGCTCATGAGTGAGTCGTCCCCCATCCGTCTGGGGTATGTCGGACTCGGCAACATCGGTGGGCCGATGGCCGGGAGTCTGGCCGCCTGGGCCGGCGGGCTGACGGTGTTCGACCTGTCGTCCGAGGCCATCGCGAAGGTCGTCGAGAAGGGCGCCACCGCTGCGGAATCGCTCGCCGACCTCGCCTCGACGACCGACATCATCGGCATCTGCGTCCTCGACGACGCCCAGGTGCGTTCGGTGATCACCGGGCCGGACGGACTGCTGGCGGCAGCTCGCCCGGGCACCGTCATCACCGTCCACTCGACGATCGCGCCGGAAACCGCCGTCGAGCTCGCCGAACAGTGCGCGGCACGGGAGGTCACGCTCCTCGACGCCCCGATCTCCGGTGGCGCGATGGGCGCGGCGTCGGGCCGCCTCGCGATCATGGTCGGCGGTCCCCGCGCCGCCTACGAGAAGTTGAAGGAACCGTTCGCGCTCACCGCGGACATGCTCGTCCATGCGGGTCCCGAGGTCGGTGCGGGCACCCGGATGAAGCTGGCCCGCAACCTGCTTCACTTCATCTCGTTCACCGCGACCACCGAGGCCGCGCGCCTGGCCGAGGCCGCCGGCATCGACATCACCAAGCTCGGCAAGGTCGTCCGCCATTCCGACGCCGTGACCGGCGGAGCCGGGGCGATCATGTTGCGCGACACCACCGCTCCGGTGCCTGCCGACGATCCCTGGTACGGCATCCTCACCGGCGTCCGTACCCTGGGCGAGAAGGACCTGGCGCTCGCACTCGCGCTCGGCGACGAGCTCGGCGTCGATCTACCTCTCGGGCGGCTCGCGTTGCGGGATCTGGCCGCGGGGCTCGGTGTCCCCCACCTCGAAGGAGAACCAGCATGACCCGATCCAACGTCTCCGACGACGCACCCGACGAGGCGCGCAGGCGTGGCCTCGCCAAGATGTCCGAGGTGTACGGCTGGGAGGTGAGCGACGGTCCCGGCGACTACTTCGCGCACACCGCCGACCAGGTGTTCGGCAACGTGTGGGCCCGGGAGGGCCTGTCCAACCGTGACCGCCGGTTGCTCCTGCTCGGTGCGCTCGCCGCGAGCAACAACATCGACGTCGCCGAGATCCAGGCCGGTGCCGCCCTCGGCAACGGGGAGCTCACGCCCGAGCAGCTCGAGGAGATCAGTCTATTCCTCTGCTATTACGTCGGCTGGCCGCAGGGCACCAAGATGCACTTCATGTTCGGCGAGGTGATCAAGCAGCACCGGAAGAAGAAGTGAGCCGACTCATGCGTTTTCGTGTCCTGGGCGGCGGCAACGGATGCTCGTTGCTGAGCGCCTCACCCCTACCCGACCTCGTCGCCGCCGGATACACCGACACCGAGTACGCGGCGTCCGGGACCGCCGACTCGGTCGTCGGCGAGACCGGCGCGCCGGCCGCCGGGTTCACGACCCGGATCGTCGTCCGTCGACCCGCGGACGCCGCGGCGTTCAGCGGCTGTGTCGTCGTCGAGTGGCTGAACGTCAGCAGTGGTGCCGACGCCGCACCCGAATACTCCTATGTGGCGGCCGAACTCGTTCGCGCCGGGCACGCATGGGTGGGCGTGTCGGCGCAGTACGTCGGCGTCGAGGGCGGGGCGGGTTCGGTCGGTGTGGACACCGGTGCCCCGCAGAGCCTGGCCACGAGGGACCCGGAACGGTATGCGGGCCTACGGCACCCCGGTGATGCGTACTGCTACGACATCTTCAGTTCCGTCGGGCGGGCCGTTCGCGAGACCGCCGCCGGCGGCCACCCGCTCGAGGGTCTGCCGGTCTCCACCGTGCTCGCGGTCGGCGAGTCGCAATCGGCGATGGCTCTGACGACCTATGTCAACATCATCGGCCCGGATGCGGCGCCCTTCGACGGATACCTCATCCACAGCCGTGCGGCCGCCGGACTGCCCGCCGGCGCAGTCGGTTCGGGTATAGACGTGGCGACCGTCTTCGACTGCGAACCCACCACGATCCGCACCGACCTGGACGCACCGGTCTTCGTGGTGCAGACCGAAACCGACCTCCTGACCAACTTCCGCTATCACGCCGTGCGGCAACCGGACTCCGATCGGCTCCGCGTGTGGGAGATGGCGGGCACGGCCCACGCCGATCTCCACCAGGTCGGCGACTTCGAGGAATTCCTCGGCTGCCCCGACCCCGTCAACCGGGGCCAGCAGCGGTTCGTCCTGCGATCGGCGTTGCGACACCTTCGGTCCTGGGCCGAAGGGGGCGATCCGCCTCCGGTTGCCGAACCTCTGGCTCTCCGGGATGCCGGCGGCATCGACCCCGTCTTCGAGCTCGACGACATGGGCAATGTCCGGGGCGGGGTTCGCACACCATGTGTCGACGCGCCTACCCAGGTCCTCAGCGGGATCGTCGCCGACCCGGTCTCCCGGATCTGTCTGTTGTTCGGAACGACGTCACCGGTCCCCGCCGCCGATCTGGTGGCGCGGTATGGAACGCGCGATGAGTACGAGAAGCACTACCGGAATGCCGCCGACGCCGCGATTGCGGGCGGATTCGTGCTCACCGAGGACCGCGACGAGCTGCTCGCCGACGCCCATCCGGAACTGATCCCGGACTGAACCCGAACCGGCCGTCCGCCGATCACTCTCGGCGCGCGGTGGTTTGAAAATCACCATGACTCCAACGGTGCCGACGGGGTCGAGTTCTCAGTAGCGTCCCAGAAGTCCTGCCAGCCCCTCTCCCAGGCGGATTTCGATGACTCTAGAACTCACGACACCGGTCGGTGTCGCATCCGGCCCGTCCGCGGCCGGGCCCGTCGACGTGCCGTCCGACGGCCTGGCGGCACGGGCGCGTCGGCGACGGCTCACCCGTCACGCCGCGACTCGCACACTGCGCCAGTCCATCGGGCTGATCCTGGTGGTCGTCATCTGGCAGCTCGGTGCGCGCGGATGGCTCGGTACGACCACTCCCGCGCCCACCGAGGTGGTCGAGGCGGGGTGGGACCTGATCAGCACCGGTGAACTCTGGACCCACCTGGCCGCGTCGGGACGTCGCGTCGCGATCGGGCTGGCGATCGGAATCGCCATCGGCGCGGTACTGGGCGCGGCCGCCGGGCTTTTCAAGGTGGCCGAGGACCTGGTCAATGCACCGGTCCAGGTGCTGCGGATGATGCCCGCCGTCGCCCTCGTCCCGGTCTTCATCATCTGGTTCGGGATCGGCGACTCGTTCAAGATCGCCTTGATCATCGTCGCCCCGATCTTCCCCATCTATCTCAACTTTCTCGCCGGGATCCGGGGAGTGGATCAAAAGCTCGTCGAAGCCGCCGAATCGCTGGAACTGACGCGCTTCGAACTCGTTCGATATGTCGTCCTGCCGGGCGCACTGCCGCAGATCTTCGTCGGTCTGCGGCAGGCACTCGGCATCGGCTGGCTCGTCCTTGTCGTCGCCGAGATGCAGACCACTCCGGTCGGTTTGGGCTTCCTGATGAACGACGCCAAAGAGTACCTCCGGACCGATCAGATCTTCCTGGTCCTGGTCATCTATGCGGCACTCGGACTGCTCACCGACATCGCCGTGCGGCTACTCGAGCGCCGATTCCTGTCGTGGCGCAACGGATTCGAAGGAAGGTGAGGTGAGATGACGGAGAATCGCATCGACGGCGTCCGAGTCACCGGGGCCGCACGGGAATTCGACGGTCGGCGAGTGCTCGACCGTGTCGATCTGACCATCGAACGGGGCGAATTCGTCGCATTGCTCGGCGCGAGCGGTTCCGGGAAGAGCACGCTGCTCCGCGGTATCGGCGGTCTCGACCGCGGCTTCACCGGAACGATCGAGGCGCCATCGGCGAAGGCGATCGTCTTCCAAGAACATCGGCTCATGCCGTGGATGTCAGTGTGGCGCAACGTTGCCCTCGGGTTACGGGGCGGTGACACCGAGGCCCGCGCTCTGCGAGCACTCGACGAGGTGGGGCTCGCGGCCAAGTCCGACGCCTGGCCGTCCACCCTCTCGGGTGGCGAAGCCCAACGCACCGCGCTCGCACGGGCACTCGTCCGGGAGCCCGACCTGCTGCTGCTCGACGAACCCTTCGGCGCGCTCGACGCCCTCACCCGGATCAACGCCCAGCGTCTCGTGGCCCGCCTGTGGGAAGCACACCGTCCGGCAACGCTGCTCGTGACGCACGATGTCGAGGAGGCCCTACTCCTCGCGGATCGCGCGCTGATCCTGCGAGCCGGCCGGATCGCGCAGGACATCGTCGTCGATCTGCCACGGCCACGCCGGATCACCGACCCCGAGTTCGTAGCCCTCCGTTCGCAACTGCTCGCCGGACTGGGCGTCGGCGCAAGCAACGCCGAATCCACCGACCCCACACCGACACCCCGGGAGTTCACTCATGTCTGATGTTCTGACCCTGTCCACGGACGTGCTGGTGATCGGCGGCGGCCCCGCTGCCACCTGGGCCGCCATCCACGCCCGCGACGCCGGAGCCGAGGTGATCCTCGCGGACAAGGGCTACTGCGGCTCATCGGGGACGACGGCCCCGGCCGGGACCGGCGTCTGGTACGTCGCTCCCGACCCGGAGAAGCGCTCGGCGGCGAAGGCGAGTCGCGAAGCACTCGGCGGGTATCTCGCAGACCATTCCTGGATGGACCGCGTCCTCGACAAGACGTATGCGAACATGCACCGGCTGGGCACCGAGGGCCGGTACCCGTTCCCGGTCGACGAGCACACCGGGGAGCCCATCCGCACAGGGGTGCAGGGTCCGGAGTACATGCGTCGCATGCGCGCCTGGGTTCGACGCCGCGGCGTGCGGATCCTCGACCACTCCCCGGTCCTGGAACTCCTCACCGACAGCGAAGGGGCCGTTCGGGGCGCCGCCGGCCACCAGCGACAGACCGGCCGCGACTTCCGGGTCTCCGCCGGCGCGGTGGTCGTCGCGACCGGCGGATGCGCATTCCTGTCCAAGGCGCTGGGCAGCAACGTCGACACCGGCGACGGCGCCCTCATGGCGGCCGAGGTCGGTGCTTCGTTCTCGGGCATGGAATTCGCCAACGCCTACGCGATCGTCCCGAAGGGCTCCACGGTGACGAAGACCGCGTACTACGGCTACGCCACCTTCTTCCACGCCGATGGACGCATCGTCGAGGGCGCGGGGTCGACGAAAGGCCGTTCGGTGATCGCGCGAACTCTGTTGCAGGAGAGGGTTTACGCGCAACTGGATCGGGCGGACGAGCGGGTGGCGGCACAGATGCGTCTGGGCCAACCCAACTTCTTTCTCCAGTTCGACCGCCGTGGGATCAACCCGTTCACCGACCGGTTCGAGGTCGACCTGCTCGCCGAGGGCACCGTGCGCGGTACCGGTGGCATCGACATCGTCGACGACGAGTGCTGGACCGGGGTCCCGGGCCTGTATGCGGCCGGCGACGCCGCGACCCGGGAACGCATCTGTGGCGGTTTCACCGGCGGGGGCAGCCACAACTCCGCCTGGGCGATGTCGTCGGGCAGCTTCGCCGGTGCGGCCGCGGCACGCGCGGCCCGCGAGAACGGTGGGGCGATCCCGCTCGACCGGTTGACCGGTACCGGCACGGTCGGACTGGTCACCGCCGGACCGGGCGCCGCTCGGCGCGGGATCACGCCCGACGAGGTCGTGACCGCGGCACAGCGGGAGTTGATCCCCTTCGAGAAGAACTACCTGCGCCACGGGGACCGGATGACGCCCGCGCTCAGCGCACTGGACTCGCTGTGGGACGAGCTCTCCGGAGATGCCTACCGCGCCCGCACACCGGCAGGGCGCATACGTGCCCGGGAGGCCGCGGCGATCACCGCCGTCGGACGGTGGATCTACCGGTCCGCGCTCGCCCGCACCGAATCCCGCGGGATGAGCAAGCGCGCCGACCACCCCGACCTCGACCCGGCACTGGGCGATCACGTCCGCACCGGAGGACTCACCGATGTCTGGGTCGCGACACCCGGTTCGACCGCCCGCCGGCCCGGCCACCCCGCTCCGCGGCTCGCCGTCGGTGTTCCCGCATGATCGAGCTCGTCGTCGCATCGGCGTGTATCGCCTGCGACAAGTGTGTGAATGCCTGCCCCACCAACGTCTTCGACACCGGGCCCGACGGCGTGCCGACGATCGCCCGGCAATCGGACTGTCAGACATGCTTCATGTGTGAGGCGTACTGCCCCACCGATGCTCTCTACGTGAGTCCGGAGTCGTCCCCGCTCGGCGCCGGCGACACCGTGCCGCTCGAGCTGGTCGGCACCTATCGGGAACGTCTCGGCTGGGGCAAGGGACGCTCGCCCGGAAGCCTGACCGCGGTCGGACCGCCCATCCCGCACGGAGACCCGCCACCCCGGCTCGTCGAGCAGCACACCGACTGACCGGCTCACCTCGTTCCCCCGCTCCCAGCTTCACAGAACAGAGAAACCATGCCCACCAGAACATCTTTCGGACCACCGCTGCGTCGGATCAGACGCGCGATCGCACTGCTGTCGGCCGGCGTGGCGCTGACGGCAATTGCCGCCTGCGGATCCGAAGACTCGTCGTCGGCGCAGCGCGACGTCATCGACACGCTCCGGATCGGGGTGATCGGTTCGAGCAACGTCATCGCCGGACCGGTCGGCTTCGCCCACAGTCGCGGGGAACTGCTCGGGGCCTTCGCACCGCTGGGCGTCAACAAGGTCGAGGTCTTCAGTTTCCCGAACGGACCCGACCTCAACCAGGCGCTGATCGGCGGACGTCTCGACGTCGCGAGCTACGGCGACACCCCCGCGCTCGTCGCTCGCGGCTCGGGGCTGCAAACCCGCCTGTTGACGATCAACCAGCTCGACAACGATGCCGGTGTGGTGGCCAAAGACCCGTCGATCCGTTCGCTGGCCGATCTGGCCGGCAAGAACATCGGCGTGCCGAAGGGGTCCTACATCGACCGCTATCTACAGGGCGCATTGGCCGAGCGGGGCATCACCGCGAATCTGATCCACCTGTATCCGGCCGATCAGGAGGCTCCGCTGAACTCTGGTGAGATCGACGGCGCGGCGCTGCCCGGCGTCATCCCGTCCGTGGCGCTGCAGACCTTCGAGGGCAAGGGGTTCCACCTCGTGGACTCGGTCTACCGGGACCATCCCGATCTCGCCGGCACCAGCGTGACGGTGAGCAGCGAGCAGTTCCTGGAGAAGAACCCGGAATTCGCCGCGACGTGGCAGCAACTGCACGCGTCGTCGGTCCGCTTCGCGAAGGCGAACTGGGACGAGTACCTGCGATTCGAGCTGGGCAACTCCAAGGCACCCGAAGCCGCGGTCCGTGCCGCGGCCAACCCGGAGGGTTATTCCGAGGAGGCGTTCCCCGCGCGCGCCGTCGAATTGCTCACCGGCACCAAAGCCTTCCTGGTCCAACAGGGCAGCATCGATGACGACTTCGAACTCGACTCCTGGCTCCAGCGTCCCACCCCGGGACCGAACCCGTGACCGGGCCTCGATTCGGTGTGTGGGCCAATGTCTACGGCACGTGGGCCTCGGCACATCATCCCGCCGACCCGGTAGACGCGTCCTGGGAGCGCAACCTGGCACTGGTCCGCCGCGCGGAGGAACTCGGGTTTCACAGCACACTGATCGCCCAGCACGTGATCAACCCGTTCTCGCCGGAATGGGATCAGCTCGAGACATGGACATCGGCAGCCGCACTCGCCGCGTCGACGTCCACGATCGAATTGATCGCCGCCATCAAGCCGCTGCTGTTCCATCCGGTGGTGCTGGCCAAACAGGCCGCCAACATCGAGGAGATCTCCGGTGGTCGACTGTCCCTGAACGTCGTCAACGCATGGTTCCGCCCCGAGCTCGAGAAGGCCGGGATCGCGTTCCCCGAGCACGACGATCGCTACGGGTACGGCGCCGAATGGTTGACCATCGTCCGCAGGTTGCTCAGCGGGGAGAGGGTCTCGCACGAGGGACGGTATTTCAGCATCGACGACTATCAGATCAACCCCACCGGACGTTTCCGGTCACGTCCGGAGATCTACGTCGGCGGAGAATCCGATCCGGCCCGCGACCTGGTGGCGGCCCAGGGCGACGTGTGGTTCATCAATGGTCAACCGACTGAGCGGGTCCGAGAACTCATCGCCGACGTCGGCCGGCGCGAACGGACCGGCGCGCCTATCCGTTACGGACTGTCGGCCTTCGTGATCGCCCGTGACGATGCCGAATCCGCTCAGCGCGAGCTCGATCACCACTGGAAGCTGAACGAGCTCGATCAGCCCGTCCTGGCGAACATCGCCGGCGGTGCCGACGAGAAGGCGGTGATGTTCCAGACGTTCGCGCGCTACCCCGCGATCGGCACGAACGGCGGTACCGCAGCCGGGCTCGTCGGGTCCTACGACGAGGTGGCCGACCGGATCGCGGACTTCCATCGGGCCGGGATCGAGACGTTCATGCTGCAGTTCCAGCCCTTCGAGGCCGAGATGGAACGCTTTGCGGAGGAGGTGGTCCCGCGCGTGCACGAGCGCCTCGGAGCGGCTGTCGCGGCACCCTGAAGTGCGAGCGAAACGAGCCCACCCCGCCCCCTGAGGTGCGAGCGAAACGAGCCCACCCCGCCCCCTGAGGTGCGAGCGAAGCGAGCCCACCCCGCCCCCTGAGGTGCGAGCGAAGCGAGCCCACCCCGCCCCCTGAGGTGCGAGCGAAGCGAGCCCACCCCGCCCCCTGAGGTGCGAGCGAAGCGAGCCCACCCCGCCCCCTGAGGTGCGAGCGAAGCGAGCCTCGAAGGGCTCATCCCTCACCGGCCCCTTCGAGGCTCGTCGCTATCGCTCCTCGCACCTCAGGAAGCAACGGACGCCCGAGCCCATACGCGCAACACCTCAGGAAGCAACGGACGCCCGAGCCCATACGCGCAACACCTCAGGAAGCGACGGACGCCCGAGCCCATACGCGCAACAACTTCAGGCAGCGGAGGGCACCCGAGTGGCGCACTCACTCAACCTGATTCGTGACCCGGCGGGCCGATGGTCTTGTCTTCTTTCTGACGGGAACAGCGCTGCCCTCACATCAGCGAGCGCAGGCCGGGTTCGTTGTCGGACCGAGAGGCCGAGGGCGGGGAGGCGCGCAGGAACTCGTCGGTGGCCTGCCGGATACTGCCCGAGATGGCGTGTCCGACATGACTACCGGAGTACCAGTGCACCTGACCGCCCCAATGGCGGTGTAGCTGTTGGGCGGCGGACACCGAGGTGACGCGGTCGTTGAGCGCCGCGACGACCATTCGCCGCTCGGGCGTCGGAATCGGTTCCACCGACAGCGGATTGATCACCGACGACACCGCGCGGACCGGTTCGCTGCGCATCAGCGAGGCCAGATGACGGCCCTTGGATCCGCCGCGCTCCATGTGATGGGCGAGGGTGGCGTGCATCTCCAGCATCGGCACGACGGCGAGGACCGAACTGACGCGGGGATCCATCGAGGCGACCATGGCCGCGATCGGGCCGCCGAGCGAAGTCCCCGCGATCGCGATGTCGGCGGGCTCCTGACCCTCGATCCAGGTGATCAGCGAACGGATCTCGGCGATCGCCCGAATCGTGATGACGGTGTTGACCAGCGGATCGAAGCCCGGGTAGGCGACCTTCTCGACTCGGCGGGAGCCATGTGCCGGGAGGACGGGGAACACCACGTCGTAGCCCAGCTTGTTGTACAGGTTGGCCGCGCGGAACGCGTAGAGATCGTCGGCGCGCCCCTGCGCCGCCCCGTGGACCCAGATCAGCCAGCGACGACCGGCCCGGCGCCGCGAGAGCACACGCACCGAGGCGATCCCGTCGGCGTAGGGGTCGGCGGCGGCGATCGACTCCGGGAGGGGCACTGCCACCGAGTAGTCGATGTGATCGAACGAGGTGGTCCCGAAGGTCTTCCGGTCACGCGAGACGATGCCGGGCGGCCCGGGGTCGAGGTGGATTCCCGAGGGTCCCAACGCGGCCAACTCCTCTGCGACACCGGTGCATCGGTGTACGCACTGCTCCACGAACTCGATCGGCGGGATGTCCCGGATCACCGAGTTGATCGCGATGAACAGCTCGTCGACGGCGGTCTCCCCGACCATCCGCGGACCGCAGTCCGCCGCCGGAACGCCCGCCTCCGGGTCGCCGCGACCGGCCGCACGCGAACTGCCGATCGCACGCGGCACCACCTTCGCGAACAACCCCAACCGAGCTGCTCCGGACTCCCAGTCGATCAACTCGCCTCCTGCGCCATCGCGTCGTCGCTCTCGTTCTCGCCCACCGTCTGCCGTTCGAGCGCGTCAGCGGCTTCGACGGCCGCATCCGCCACCCGCCTCAGGAACCGGGCGGGGTCGGGCATCGACTCCGGCGTCGCGATGAGGCCCATGCTGAGCTTGCCGGCGTAGCTGTACGTGGTGAGGTTGACGTCGGCTGGAGCGATGGCCAGTGCGAACGAGATCCAGTCGACGACCTCGATGTCCCCGACCCACCGCGTGGTGCGCGGACCGGGCATGTTGGCGGTGGTGATGTTGTTCATCACCAGCGGTGCACGATTCGCGGCCAGACCGCGGAAGATCGGGCCGAGCCGTCCGGTGTAGGTGGCCAGTACGTCGGTGAGTTCGAATCCGACGGCGCGCCGGCAGTGCACGGTGGCGGCGCAGCTCGCCCCCGTGGCCGCGATCCGCTCGACCGGGTCGGCCAGATCCGACCGCAGATACGCCATGGCCGTGGCGATCTCGTTGCCCTGAACACGCGTCGAGGCCAGGTCCTTGCACACTCCGAAGATGGACACCGCGACTCCCGGTTCTTCGCCGCGAGCGATCAGTTCGGCCCGGATCGCCCCGGCGATGACCCCGTGCAGCGCACCGTTCACGGTCGTGCCGGTGGCGAGCGCGAGTCGCTGCACGGCGGCGAGCGGAATGTCCCCGGACGCACAGATCCGGTCGGCGCCGCTGCGCGCGTTGAAGCTCGTCCGACGGACCGTCAACGGTTTCGGGATGAGGTCGGCGTTGCCGGCCTTGCGTTTCGCCGAGAATGCGCGCACCAGGGCCGACGCCGCGGACGGCAGATCGCGGATCATGCGCCGGGACTCCGAGCGCGCTGCACGCGTGAGTTCGTCGTCGTCGTGATCGACCCGGGTGCGGTCGACCGGCGCCTGTCCGACGCGCTCGTCGGGCCCGGCGGTGGCGGCCATGAAGGTGTTCAGTGCGGCGAGTCCGTCCGCGACGGCGTGATGGACGCGCACCACGACCGCCTGCCGCCCGCCGGCGAGACCGTGAACGAGGGTCAGCCCCCACAGCGGTCGGCTGCGGTCGAGTTGCCGGACCGCGAGTTCGGACAGGATCTCGTCGAGCTCGGCACGTCCCCCCGGCGCGGCGACCCATCGCTCGTCCAGGTGCTGCCACACGTCGAAGTCGTTGTCGCGCACCCAGAACGGACGGGCGCCGTGTCCGCGCGCCCAGGCGAGCCGCTGGGTCGCGCGTGGAAACATCCCGAGGTGGTCGGGCAGGACGCCGGCGATCTCGGTCAGGCTGAGAGGACGGCCCCGCCGGGCGGTGTCGAGAACCGCGACCTTGAGCGTGTGCATCGGGTTCGACGCCGACTCCATGTTGAGCATAAGCGCGTCGGGACCGGACATCCGTTCGGCGTCCGGAGTTCTGCTGGATCGGTCGATCTGCCTGACAGAATGCATGATTCAGCTCACCTTCCGTTGATTCGACGGGCCGGCATCGAGTTCGCGCTTGAGGATCTTGCCGGTGGCGTTGCGCGGCAGTTCGTCGAGGAAGTACACGTCGCGCGGGACCTTGAACCCGGCCAGTTGGTCACGGACCTGCTGCTGGATGTCGTCGGCGCCGATCTGCGCTCGCGGGGCCCGCACCACGTGGGCGACGAGTCGCTGACCGAATCTGTCGTCGTCGACACCGGTCACCGCGACCTCGAGCACCTCGTCGAGGGCGCCGATGACCTGCTCGACCTCGAGCGGGTACACGTTCTCCCCGCCCGACACGATCATCTCGTCGTCGCGACCGACGACGAAGAGCAGGCCGTTCTCGTCGAAGCGGCCGACATCGCCCGAGACCATGTGCCCGTCGCTGAAAGCCTTGGAGTCCGAACTGGTGTAGCCGTCGAAGCCGGAGTTGTTCGCGACCACGATGCGGCCGACCTCGCCGACGGGGACCTCTCGGTCGTCGTCGCCGAGAATGCGGACACTGGTACCGATGAGCGGTCGACCGGCGGTGTCCGGCGCGACGCGAAGATCGGCGGGGGTGGCGGTGGTGATGAGCCCGGCCTCGGTGGCGTTGTAGCTGTTGTAGACCACGTCGCCGTACCGGTCGAGGAATGCGACGAGTGCGTCGGAGCGCATCCGCGACCCGCTCGCGGTGGCGAAGCGCAGAGTCGGCATCGGATGGTCGTCGAGGACCTCGTCGGGGAGATCGGTGATGCGCTCGAGCATCACCGGTACGACGGCGAGGCCGGTCGCCGCGTGGTCGCGGACCAGTTCGAGCGTCGCCACCGGATCGAAGCGGCGGCGCATGATCATCGTGCACGTCATCGTCGCCGCGATCGCCACCTGCCCGAACCCCCACGCATGGAAGATCGGCGCCGCGATGACAGTCGATTCGCCTGCGCGCCAAGGAATCCTGTCCAGCATCGCCGCCAGGGAGGCGACGTCGGTGCTCCCGCCGCGACGCGCTCCCTTCGGCGTTCCGGTGGTTCCCGAGGTCAGCAACACGATGCGGCCGGCGCGAGCGGGCCGTCCGGGACGGGTTCCGCTGTTCGCACCGATCAGGCCGTCGACGGTGGCGCCCCGGTCCGACTCGCCCTCCGTCCACGCGTGGATTCGCCTCATCTCCGGAAGTCGCTGCGCCGCAGGCTCGACGACGGCGTCGAACTCGTCGTCGGCGATGAGGACGTCGGCCTGCTCACGGGCGAGTACGTCGGCGAGCTGGGGTCCGGCGAAGCCGGTGTTGAGGAGCACGGCATCGGCACCGAGCCGCGACGTCGCGGCGAGCGCCTCGATGAGACCGCGATGGTTGCGGCACAGGATGGCGACGGTGGTTACGGACGCGCCGGGGAGGTCACGGAGTCCGACGGCGAGTGCGTCGCAGCGGGCGTCGAGTTCACGCCAGGTGAGCTGTCCCGCCTCGTCGATGAGCGCGATGCCATCTGGATCGCGCGCCGCGGCGAGGCCGATCCCGCTCACCGGGGACGCACCGCCGTGCCGACGGAGGTTGAGCCCCATACGGATATAGCGGTCGACTCTCGACGAGCCGAGGAAGCCGCTGCGGTTCAGGGTACGAACGAGCCACAACGCGGTGGTGACGCGCTCGCGGAGGTGCGAGATCATCGTCGTCTCCTCGTGGTCAGCCCAGAACCGGGAACCGGCGGGCGCGGGCGAGGTGGTCCAGTGCGTGCTGCATGCGTTTGCGGACCATCTGGTCCACCTCGTCGTATTCGGGGTTGTTGCCGAACTCGGCGGTGATGTCGATCGGGTCGAGAACCTCCGTCACCAGCTTCGACGGCAACGGGATGTTCGGCGGGAGGTGCGCGGTCAGACCGAACGGGAAACCGAAGGCAAACGGTGCCGTATCGGTACGGATCAGCTTGTCGAGTCGCAGGATTCGAGCGAGCGTGTCGCCACGATTGAGGAACAGCTGCGTCTCCTGCCCACCGATGGTGACGATGGGGACGATCGGCACGCCGGCCTCGAGAGCGGTGCGGATGTAGCCGGTACGACCGTGGAAGTCGATGGTCGCGCTCTGGCTGCTCGGGCGGAGAGCCTCCCATTCGCCGCCGGGGAACACGATCGTCGCAGCGCCCGCCCGCAGCGCGGCGACCGCGTTCTTCGGGTGAGCCGGGAGGAACCCGACCTTGCCGAAGATCTGTCTGCCCGCCCCGGTGAAGATGAGGTCGTGGGCGAGGGTGTACAGCGGCCGGTCCGCCCCGAATTCGTCGGCGAACGCCACGCTGATCACCGGGACGTCGAAGGCCATCAGTCCGCCGGAGTGGTTGGACACGAGCAGTGCACCGCCGTCGGGCACCTTGTCCATACCCCGCACCTCGGACCGGAAATAGGTTTTCGCCACGAGTTTCAGGACGGGCAGGACCCGCTTCACCCAGGTCTCGTCGCGTGCGGTGAGGTCGAAGGTCTCGGCGCTCATCGATCACATCTCCTGTGGGATTGCATCTGTGGTTCGCGCGGATCACCGCTTGATCAGCCGGGGCGAGCCCTCCGACCGGGGTCGATGTCCTCGGAACCGCAAAATGAGAACACGTTCTAGTGGTTGAATTAGAACACGTTCTACATAGCGTCGCCACACTTCGTTACCTATGCCACAACTGACTGATCGGTAGCCACATGGAGTTCATCCTGGAGGACATCTCCGAAGCCGAGGTCGCGCGTCGCCGCGCGGTCTACACCCCGCTCACCGACACCGTTCGCGATCTCGTCGACGCGGTGATCCGCACCGAGGTGGCCGAGGAGGACCTCGACGAGGCGCGCCGGCGGATCGCCGAGGTGGTGGCCGACCTGCGCAGTCGGCAGATGGACGGCGCCTTCGGGGTCCGACACACGCGCGAGAACACCGGCATGGCCTGGGGAAACGCGGTCATCGGCGTCCGCAACGCGCTGGCGCCGCCGCTCGACGTCGTGCACGTGGCCGACGGGGTCCGGAGCGAATTCACGCTGGGCGCGGCCTACGAGGGTCCACCCGGGCAGGTCCACGGCGGGGTGTGCGCGCTGGTCCTCGATCACGTCCTGGGCAACGCGGCGAGTGTGGAGGGCCCCTGCTACACCGGCACCCTCACCGTCCGGTACGGGCGGCCGACACCGCTGGGCGCGCTCGTCGCGCAGGCGTGGGTGACCGAGCAAAACGGACGCAAACGCATCGTCCGCGGCACGATCTCGGATGCCGACGGGGTGACCTGCGAGGCCGAGGGCGTGTTCATCGTGCCCCGGTCCACGGCCGACGTCCCGTCGGTGCGCTGGTCGGCGGGCTGATGCGCGCCGCGGTGACCGCCCCGGGAGAGTCCGGCGCGGGCGAGTTCATCTCGGGCGGATTCGTCGTCGACGACCGACCCGACCCCACCCCCGGTCCCGGCGAGCTGGTACTGCGCGTGGCCGCGAACGGCATCTGCGGTTCCGATCTGTCGACCGCGCCGCTGCTACCGAGCGGGACGATCATGGGTCACGAGTTCGCCGGCGAGGTCGTCGGTGTGGGACCCGAGGACCCGGACGTCCCCCACTCCTTTCGAGTCGGCGACCCCGTGGCCGCCATGCCGGTGATCGGGTGCCATCGGTGCCGCGCCTGCCTCATCGGTGACGTCGCCCGCTGCCCATCGGCACGAACCCTGGGACTCGGCATCCTGCCGGGCGGGCTCGCCGAGTTCGTCGCGGTCGGGGCGGCCGAGAGCGTGCTGCTCGACGGCATCGACCCGGTCGACGGCGCGCTCGTCGAACCGCTCGCAGTTGGATTGCACGCCGTCACCCGCGCGTCCGTCCGTCCCGGCGATCGGGTGCTGGTACTCGGCGCGGGACCAGTCGGTCTCGCTGCGCTGCACTGGCTGTCACGCGGAGTGGCCACCGAGCTGGTGTGCTCCGACCCGTCCCCGGGCAGGCGGGCGGCGGCACTCGATCTCGGCGCGTCCGCGGTGTGCACCCCCGACGAACTCCCCGCCCAGGTCGAATCGGGCTTCGACGTCGTCATCGAGTGCGTGGGCAAGCCGGGGATGATCGCCACTGCGCTGGACGCGGTCGCGACTCACGGCACCGTCGTCATCGCGGGCGTCTGCTTGAGCGACGACTCGTTCATGCCGGTCGCCGGGGTCGTGAAAGAGACCACGATGCACTTTGTCTCGTACTACACGGCGAGCGAGTTCCGCACCGCCGCAGCCGAGTTGAGCAAGGGTGTGATCGGGTCGTCGACGCTGGTCAGCGAGATCGTCGGGCTCGGCGAGGTGGACCGTGTGGTCCGGGAGCTCGCCGCGCCCAACGACCACCGGAAGGTGCTCATCGCGCCGGCGATGCCGGGCGTCCGCTGATCGGGACTCGCGGCCGGCGCCACACCCGGCGTACGGTCTCTGGGGTGAACAGTGCCGTTCCCGTGACCCCCGAGCCGTTCAGTACCGACGAGGCGCAGCGGGTGCGCGCGATCTGGTCAGACCTCGACCTGCCCGGCATCGTCGACGTGCACACCCACTTCATGCCGCGCCCGGTCATGGACAAGGTCTGGGCCTACTTCGACTCGGTCGGGCCACTGGTCGGACGCGAGTGGCCGATCACCTACCGCGCCGACGAGGACGTCCGGGTGTCCACGCTGCGGGACTTCGGGGTGCGGGCCTACTCGTCACTGGTGTACCCCCACAAACCGAACATGGCCGAGTGGCTGAACGGCTGGGCGCACGACTTCGCCGCGGGCCATGACGACTGCCTGCACACAGCGACGTTCTATCCGGAGGAGTCCGCCCACACCTATGTCTCCCGCGCCATCCAAGCGGGAACCCAGGTGTTCAAGTGCCACATCCAGGTCGGCGACTTCTCCCCCACCGATTCGCTTCTCGACGGCGTGTGGTCCCAGATCGCCGATTCGCAGGTCCCGGTCATCATCCACTGCGGGTCGGGGCCCGCGCCCGGCACCTTCACCGGACCCGAACCGATCCGCGAACTGCTGCACCGGTTTCCGTCGTTGCCGCTGATCGTCGCGCACATGGGGATGCCCGAGTACACCGCATTCCTCGACCTCGCGCTCGAGTACCCGAACGTGCACCTGGACACCACGATGGCGTTCACCGATTTCGCCGAGGAAGACGCCCCGTTCCCGGCGGACTACCTGCCGCGACTGGCCGACGCCGGCGAGAAGATCCTGTTCGGCAGCGACTTCCCGAACATCCCGTACGGCTACACCCACGCCCTCGAGGCGATCATCCGCCTCGACCTCGGGGCCGACTGGCTCCGAGACGTGTTCTACCGCAACGGCTCCAGGCTCTTCGGAATCGGCTGACCCAGGCGTCCGGCGAGCGCTTACAGGACCTGGGACAGGAAGGTCCGCAGGCGGTCGGACTTCGCGTCGTCGAAGACCTGTTCCGGCCGGCCGGTCTCGACGACGGCTCCGTGATCCATGAACAGCACGTTGTCGGAGACGTTGCGCGCGAAGCCCATCTCGTGGGTGACCACCACCATGGTCATCCCCTCGGTGGCCAGGTCGGCCATCAGTGCGAGCACACCTTTGACGAGCTCGGGATCGAGCGCGGACGTGGCCTCGTCGAAGAACATGACCTCCGGCGTCATGGCAAGTGCTCGTGCGATGGCGACGCGCTGCTGCTGGCCTCCCGAAAGGCGTGCCGGGCGCACGTCGGCCTTGTTCGTCAGCCCGACGATCTCGAGCTGCCGCAGGGCGACCTCACGGGCCTCGTCCTTGCTCAGGCCCTTCAGCTTCCGCGGTCCGAGTGCGACGTTGTCGACGACGCTCTTGTGGGGGAAGAGGTTGAAGTGCTGGAACACCATGCCGATCCGGCGTCGGAGCTCGTCCGGGTTGTCCTTGAGCACGGACCTACCGTCGAGCAGGATGTCCCCCTGATCGGGTTCGTGTAGCCGGTTCAGCACCCGCAGGAGGGTCGACTTGCCCGATCCCGACGGCCCGATGACGGTCGTGGTGGTGCCGGCATCGACCTGGATGCCGACGCCCCGAAGCACACGCTGCTTGCCGAACGACAGGTGCAGATCGGTCCCGGTCAGCGAGACGGCCTTCCGCGGGGTGGGCGCGGGCGAACCCGACGACGAGGCATTCGAGGCCTGGGAGTCGGACTTGTGGAGATCAGGCACGGGCCTATCCCTTCTCGACGACGGTCGGGGGCAGCGGGTCGTCCTGGACGTCGGCCGGTCGTCCGGTGCGCAGGCGCCGGTCGATGTAGTTGACCAGGTGCGTCAGCGGGATGGTCAGGATCAGGTACATGATGCCCGCGGCGACGAGCGGCGAGAGATTGCCTGTCTGCGCGTTCAGATCGCGGCCCACGGCGAACAGCTCGCGCTGACTCGCCAGCAACCCGAGGAAGTACACCAGCGAGCTGTCCTTGATCAGACTGATGAACTGGTTCATCAGTGCCGGGAGCACCCGTCGGACGCCCTGCGGCACGACGACGAGCCGCATCGACTCGCGATAACTGAAGCCGATGGCCCGTGAGGCCTCCAGCTGACCGTCGTCGACGCTCTGGATCCCGGACCGGAAGATCTCACCGATGTAGGCCGCGGCCAGCAGGGCCAGCGCGACGGCACCGAGCCAGTACGGGTTGTTGCCGGTGATGCCCTTGACGACCGGGCCCACGCCGAGACCGACGATCAGGATGACGACCACCGCGGGCAATCCGCGGAAGATGTCGGTGTAGACCCGCGCCGGCCAGCGCAGCCAGCGCGAGCGCGAGATGCCGCAGATCGCCAGGATCATGCCGAGGATGGTGCCGAGGACTCCCGATACCAGCGACAGGATCAGGGTGTTGACCAGACCGGTCTTGATCAGCTCGGGGAATGACTCCTTGTAGAGATCCCAGTTGAAGAACGTGTCGCCGAGCTGCTGGAGCGTGCTCTTGGGCGCGGTCTCCTCCGCGGGCCCGGCCTTCTCGGCGTTCTCGGCCGCGATCGCGGCGATGTCGGGGAGCTCGGGCGTGGGAGCGGCCTTGCTGCCGGGCTTCCAGCCCTCGGGCAGTTCGCGGGGCACCCAGTCGACGTAGAGCTTCGCGTACGTGCCGTCGGCGATGATGGCGTCGAGTCCGGAGTTGAGGGCCTCGGTGAGCCGCGGCTTGTTCTTTCCGACCGCCCAGGCGACGAAGTTGTTGACGCTGAACGTGTTCTCGACGATCGCGGTGCCATCGCCTTCACGAACCGCACCCTCGGCCTGCTGAGACGGCGCGACCCAGGCGTCGACCTGGCCGCTCCTGAGGTTCGCGTAGGCGGTGGCGTAGTCGGGGAACTTGACCGGGTCGAGTCCGAGCGTGTTGACGACGTAGTCGTCCTGCACGGTGCCCTGGACGACGGCGATACGTGTGGACGCCGACAGGTCACCGAAGCTCTTGATGGAACCACTGGTCGGCGCGACGA
Organism: Gordonia sp. ABKF26; assembly: GCF_041103195.1. Classification (NCBI taxonomy): domain Bacteria; kingdom Bacillati; phylum Actinomycetota; class Actinomycetes; order Mycobacteriales; family Gordoniaceae; genus Gordonia; species Gordonia sp. ABKF26. The sequence continues at coordinate 1,674,057 of NZ_JBGCVZ010000003.1, read as the reverse complement.
GGGAGAAGTAGCCGAAGTCGTAACCGTTGGTGAAGTCGACGGTCTTGCGACGGTCGTCGGTGGTGGTGATCGAGGACGATCCGACGTCGAAGCGGTTGTTGGCCACCTGCGACAGCAGCCCCGCGAACTCGGTGCCGTTGAACTCGATCTGCAGACCCAGCTTCGCGGCGACGGCCTTGAGGAGTTCGTTGTCGAAGCCGGTGAAGTTGCCCGCGCTGTTCACGCAGATGCTCGGGCCGGCGTCCGACAGGGTGCCGACGGAGATCTTGCCGGGCGACAGCAGCTCCAGTTGGCCGACGTCGATCTGGTCGAGCGGCGTGGTCGACGCCGTGGTGTAGCGGTCTTCCCCGCCCTGATCCGCGGCGGCGAGGTTGACCGGAGCCGCCGACGCCGACGCGAGGCCGGCCGGTGCGCAGCTGTCGGCCGGAGCGGCCTGCGCACGGGGTGCGGGTGCGCCGAGGATGGTCAGCAGTCCGACGATGGCGGCCGTGAGGGCCAGCGCGACGACGCGGACGGCGCGCGGCGCGTCCCGTCGGGCGCTACGGGATCTGTGGTTGGACACCGTGTCGACACTATCCGCACGCGCAAGAGGTGTCCCAAATTTTTGCCCGCCGGTGAGTTTAACCCGGTTGACCAGGGGGTCGTCGCCGTAGCGGCGCCTGCGAGGCGTGCGTCGAGCGCGACCGTCGGCCACGTCCGCCCGCGCCGATCGTCGAGGACGCCGTGCGGAGTGACCCCCGAGGATTCTCAATCCGGATGTACGAATTCCTTGTCGGAAAGCGGTGCTCGTGCTACCAATGATACAGGGATTCGGGATTTGTAACATCATTCTTCGCCGCGCCGGAAATCAACCCCCTCTTGAATCTCTGGCGCCCATCCCGCTATCCCACAGGCCGTCGACGTGCGGTTTTGTTGCGGCCTGCGTCCACTGTCGAATTCGAAGTGAAAGCGGGAAAAATCATGCTGTCTGCACTCTTCTACGCAATCGAGGCTTTCGACAACCTCTTGTGGGACATCGCCGAAACAATTGTCACCGGAAGCGACGAAGCCGCCGGCTCGTAGTCCCCCATCCAGTCAGGACGAGTTCAGCAGTGGGTCTCGCCGGGCGATACCCACTGCTGAACCTGTGTTCGGAGCCCCTACACGCCGGCGCCGGACCAACCAGGGTACGACGGCCAGGTGCCGTCAGGTCACCCATGTCGCCGCAGATACTGACGTCGGGCGAGGGCTCGCCAGGACGCCCACCTGCGTCAAGAGCAAGGACTCTCCAGTCACCAAACACGTTGAACCCCGGGAACAGGCTGTCGCCGGCCTCCGACCCGGGCGGCGCAGTCCCTCCGCTCTCGATGGTCAGCGACACCATGCCGACGCGCCCGAAGGCGCCTTGCGGCGGAAAATCCGCAGAAAAGTAGGGCGGGAAGGACGTCTCGCTGCTACTTGCTCGACCGAGATCGCAGACCTCAACCACCGTCTGATCGCCTGATAGCGGCCGCACACTCGCGATTCGGAGAATCTTGTCCGCGGTGTTGTAGGGATCGTTGCTCGGCGCTGGGTCGAGGATGTCGGGTATCGGCACTGCCTCGCGAACCCCCGGGAACTCACCCTCGACGTCCCAATCGAAAAGCACGAGTAGATGGGACTCAGTGACCGCACGGACAAACGTACCCAGCGACGAATCAAGATCGACAACGCTGTCGTCCCGCCACCTCATTCTCCACTGCAACCCCTGTTCCGCTCGAGCCACCGATGGAGGAATGGCGGGGTTCGCCACCGATGCTTTCGCGCGTTCGTCCGGCCCCTCGGATGATTCGTTCATGCTGCACCCGAGTAACAACGTGACGCACAGGGCGAGGATTGAAACTGCGCTAACGCGGCGCACTGTCTGAGACCTCAACTTCGTCTTTTGTTTCATCGATCGTCGGATCTTCAGCGGATTCATCGAAATGGTCGTTGTAGCGGTGCCGGATCGTTTCAGCACCAATGTCCCGCGAAAACTCTCGGAAGGCATCTCTGTTTTCTCGAACCATGTCCGTATCGATCGTTCCGTCCTCCAGCACGAAGGAGAACGTCGACCCGACTCGATTGGTCCACGGATTGCCCCAGAGATCGGGCCGGTCCTCGACGACACCAGAAGTCACTTGCACGACCCGGTCTGTGCCCGTAGTCATTTTGTCCAACCGCGTCTCCATGTCACGAATCTCGGTCCGCCAGGTGTTTTCGTCCTGCTGTGGGTCCGCAGTCGGGAGACTGATCTCCTCAGCTTTCACGAGTGGCACCGTGAGTCCAGCGACCTCGGATAGACCCGGAATCCACAGTCCGCCCGTACCGACCAGCGCACCCGCGGAGTCGATCAGGAACGTGTCCTCATTCCATTTGCGCAACCGTTCCCACTCGTCATTGTCCGCTAGCGTCTCCAAGGCGTTGCTCAACCCGCCGCTCATCGAGGAATGGATCTTGCCCGCGGCAGTGGCAAGTTCGGAGTTGTCCGGGTCGCTTCCGAACTCGTGCGCAAGGTAGTTCTCCCACTGGACGGCCGCGGTCAGGGCGATTCGGCCGGCTCCGGGATCGGTGGACAGGACTCCGATCAACTTGGAGAACTCAACTGTGTCTGCGAGCGGTCCGGCCGTGTGATTGGTCAGAACCTCGTTGGGCGCGTCTGCAAAGTTGCCGAAGTAGGGGGCGAGATTCGCAGCGAGCACCTGTGAGAGATGGGGATTTCGCTCGCCGAGAGTCTCGTATTCGGTATTTCCGCTGTGGTCCTTGTCGACGTAAAGGGCGTCAAGCGTCTTTTCGTTCTCGATGAGCACACGCGCAAGCGCATCCGCCGACTTACCTCCGAGCTCACCCTCGTAGCCAGGCGCCGCTGCCGCTTCGCCAATCCAGTCGAACAGGTCCGTCGGTCCGCGCTGATCATCGGGGCTACACAGCTTCGGATCGACTTCCGACCAGTTCTCGGTGAGGACGTTCAGCACGTGCGCGTCTGCGTCGTACCGATGCCCTTCAGCGACCGTTACACCCATCCGCTCACCCGTGAGGAAGTCTGTAACCGCCTGGTGGTCGTGACTCGCGGTGCTGAGCATCGAGCTCGCGACCTTGCGGACCTCGTCGAAAGACTGGTTCTCGTCGTAGAACCCGAACGGCGTGTCCTCGTCGTGCGGGAGCGCTCCGACGATTTCCGAAGCCTGTTTCAGCATTCCCCGATCGACATCAGTTCCCAGCTGCAGACTGCGGTCGGTGCGGTCACTGAGGATCGTATTGAGTGTCTTGAAATCGTCCAGGCGATTCACGCCTGTAAGCGAGTACAGCCGGCCACCGGACCCGACCATCTCATGCTTGATCTGGTTTTCCCGCAGCAATGAGACAACAGTGCCGGGAAGCTGGTCGAGCCCACCGGCGGACCCCGCCTTCGTCCGCACGTTCGGCGACGACATCACCCGTAGCGCGTTGCCGAGCGCACCCGGCGCTTGTTCGTGAACGCGCAGCAATTCGTTCATGTCGGCCGAGCCGACCTCGGTCATGAATGTTCGCAGGTAGTCGTACTGCCCTGCGGAATCTCGGTTGGCCGCCCTTGACGGAGGGATTCAAGTTGTTCGGGGGAGAAGTGCGTCGCATGGTTCAGTCGCGCGAGACCCGCAGGTGAAATAGTCCCTTCTCGTAAGGCTCTGACGTCGAGCTCAGCTTGGCGTGAACTCAAGCCCGCGGTGACCGGCGCCAGTGCGCGAATCAATTCCTCGGCTTGCGCGATTGCGCGTTTGGTGTCGACATCGGCGTCGTGCAGCTCACGAGCGAGTCGCTGGAGCCGCACAGTCTCGGTCTTCGACTCGTTTTCTCGCTCGGTGCGATCTCTCGCAATCTGAGCCAGCGCGGTCTCGTCGCCCTCATGGGCCCGAGCTTCCGCCTGATAGTCGCGGAGGTCTCGGACAGTCCAGTCGTCCTCCACCGAGAATCGATCACCCTCGAGATTGGTGGCCGTGGTATTCAAGGCTTCTACCATCGGCGTCATCCTGTTGGCACCCGATTTGAAGGCGTCAGCGAGTTGCTCGACACCGTCGGCGACGCGGGTCATCTGCGTCTTCTCCCACTCCGCTCGGGAGACGGCTCCGTCGTACGACCTGCCCTTCCAGTCGAGACCGGTCACCTTCGCGTACAAGTCCCCGGCTTTGCGCTCGATGGCAGTCCACACCGGCTTCAACGAGTCCGCGGCCTACTGGAGCACCTCGGGATGGGCGACTCGGACAATCCTGCGGGGTTTGTCGGTCATCACTCGGGTCGCTGGTTGAGGTTGCCCAGCGACTGCAGGAGCCGAGCCTCCACGTCGTCCACATTCACCAAAACAGACGCCGCCGAGTCGAGCGCATCACCGAACTGCTCATGTCGCCCGGCTATCGTCGTCAGTGCCTGCTTGACGGAGGCATCTACGCTGTCGACCACAGAAGCGACCTCGAAACCGGTCATCGACATCTTGACAGCGCCGAAGGTCGGGGACTCCATCGTCCGGAGAGACATTCCGTACGTCGCCAGGTGGCGAGACGCGTCCGTCAGACTGCTCGGAGTCACCTCAACAGGTTTTGGTGCCATCGAATCCCCCAACCACTCACCGCACCCCTCCCGCAGGGGCACAGGCAACCACGTCGAGTGATAGTAGCGGCACTCGTGCTTGCAGCCGCACGTCACTACACAGGAGGCGGCCGACCGGTCGACACGTTCGGCGGTAGGTATCCCCTGGCGATACCTACCGCTGAACCCGAATCGAGGCTCCTCAGCCTCGGGCGGCGATGCGTGCCTGGACTTCAGGACGCCGCAGCGGGGGCACGGTCTTCGGCGGTTGACGACGCTCCGGCAGGACGTCGAGGAGGGTCCGCGTCGCCGCGGTGACCGCGGTGACCGCCGCCTCGAACGCCTCGACGTTCGCCGCCGACGGATGGCGGACCCCACTCACCTTGCGCACGTACTGCCGAGCCGCGGCCTCGATCTCGTCCCCCGTCGCCGGCGGTTCCAGACCACGGAGTTCGGTGATGTTGCGGCACATGGCAGATCCCTTCGGTCGGATGCTGGTGCGGGTCGCCGCCGGGGCCGAACCGAGGTGGGGACCTCAGTCACCGATCTTGACGACCGCTTTGCCCAGGATCCGCCCTTCGGCCAGATCGGTCAACGCCTCGGGCAGCTGATCGAGCGTGTAGGTCACATTCACCTGCGGGGACATGCCGTCCGCGATCATCTGGGACAGCTCCTCGTGCAGGGTCGCGGGGAGGTTCAGCTCCGGGTGCGTGCGCACGTACTCGCCCCACGCGGCACCCACGACCGCGATGTTGCGGAACAGGACGCGGTTGAGCTTGACGGTCGGGATACCGCCCGCCGCGAAGCCGACCACCACGTACCGGCCGTCCGGCGCCACCTGGCGCAACGCCTCGTCGAACACCTCACCGCCGGACGGATCGATCATCACGTCGACACCCTTGGGGAAGATCTCCTTGAGCGCGGTCCCCCAGCCCTCTTCGAGCTGGACGATCTCGTCCGCCCCGGCACTGCGCAGCAGTTCTTCGGCACCCTTGCGGTGGACGATCGCGACGACCTTCGCGCCGAGCGCCTTGGCGACCATGATCGAGGCGGTGCCGACGCCACCGGCAGCACCGAGCACTCCCACGACCTCACCCTTCTGCAGGTGGGCGCGGGTCTTCAACGCGAACAGGGCCGTCTGGTAATTGATGCCCATTGCCGAGCCCTGCTCGAAGCTCAGCCCTTCCGGCAGCGGGAGCAGCTGTTCGGGTGCGGCCGCGACCTGCTCGGCGAAGCCCCCCACGATCGACGCGACGAGGACCTTGTCACCGACCTTCACCGTCGACCCCTCGGGCGCCGAGCGCACCACCCCGGCCACCTCGGTTCCGGGCGTGAACGGGGTGGGGACGCGGAGCTGATACTTGCCCTGGCTCATCAGGACATCGGGGAAACACACCCCGCATGACTTCACATCGACGAGGACCTGACCGTCGGCGGGTACAGGGTCCGGGACGTCTTTCAGTTCGAGTCCGGAGGGGCCTGTCTCTGCATTGAGTACCTGAGCTTTCATACGGCTCACCCTACGCGGCGGCGCTCACAGACCCGATAGGATCTGGTGCCATGTCACACCCCACGGCCCAGCTGCCGAGCGCACCGTCCCCCGAACGTCTCCGAGTCGCCGAGGAAGCCCCCGGGTTCATGCCGCTCGACGAGGCGCAGACACTGTTCGAGATCGCCGGAGAGTATCTGTCGCAACCGGATTCGACGAAGGTCGGCGTCGAGATCGGTACATACTGCGGCAAGTCGACGGTGTTCCTCGGTTCCGCGGGCGAGGCACACGGCGCCGTCATCGTGACCGTCGATCACCATCGCGGTTCCGAGGAGCACCAGCCCGGGTGGGAGTACCACGACGAATCGCTCGTCGACGCGCACACCGGCACGCTGGACACCTCGGCACGCTTCCGCCGCACCATGTTCGACGCCGGGCTCGACCAGACCGTGGTGGGGGTGCTGGCACCGTCGACGGTCGCGTCGAGGGTCTGGGGCACGCCGGCCGACTTCGTGTTCATCGACGGCGGCCACAGCATGGAGGCCGCACAGAACGACCTCGACGGATGGGCGCCATGGGTTCGCATCGGCGGCGCCCTGCTCATCCACGACGTCTTCCCCGACCCGGCCGACGGCGGGCGTCCGCCGTACGAGATCTACTGCCAGGCACTGGAAACCGGGCAGTTCACCGAGGTCAGGGTCGAGGGATCGCTGCGCGTCCTGCGTCGCGGATCGGGTGATGTCGGTGCGCCACTGACCCCCGAGGTCTGACGCGCTGCGCCAGTGCGGGCGCTAGGCTTCCGCGGCCAGCGCCCGCACCTTGCCCAGCACGTCGGGGTAGCGCTTCAAGTGCGCACCGCCGTTGACGTCGAACGCGGCGCCGGTGATCCATCGCGCCTTGTCGGAGGCGAGAAATGCGATGATGTCGGCGATCTCGGACGTCTCACCGCTGCGGCCCAGCGGGGTGTTGTCGAGATAGTCCTCGGTGAGTCCCGGGACGAAACCGATCCCCTCGGTCAGCGGGGTCATCACCAGTCCCGGTGACACCGCGTTGACCCGGACCCCACGCTCGGCGAGTTCGAGGGCGGCGACCTCGACGAGCATCAGCACACCGGCTTTCGAGGCGCAGTACGCGCCCATCCCCGCACCGGGTTGCCGACCGTTGAGCGAGGCGATGCAGGTGATCGACCCACCGTCGACGATCCGTCGGCCGGCGTGTTTGACCACCAGGAACGTTCCGGTGAGACAGACGTCGACGGTGTGCCGCCACGCACTCAACTCGAGGTCGGTGAGCGGTCCGGGGTCGGAGAGTCCGGCACAGTTCACCGCGGTGTCGAACTCGCCCACATCCTCGAAAACGGCTGCCACCGAGTCCTCGTCGGTGACGTCCAGCCGGACCGCGCGCACCGCATCGCCTCGTTCGGCGGCGACCGCCTCGGCGCGCACGAGGTCGACGTCGGCGACGACCACCTCCGAACCAGCGTCGGCCAACGCGTCGACGGTGGCGAGGCCGATCCCCGAGGCGCCGCCGACGACGATCGCCCGACTCATCGGGCCCCGGCCTCTACGGTGTGGCCCATGGTGACCAGATGCCGTGTCAGGAAATCGATCTCGTGCTTGACGCAGGGCTCGAACCAGTCGTTCCCGGCGAACACGTCGAAGTGGTCGCACGGGTAGTGCCGCACCTCGGCGCGTGCCTTGAAGGCCGTCTTCGACGCGGCGTATGGCGGTGCGACGTAGTCGAAGTCAGCGATCTGGAACAGCACCGGAGCGGAGACCCGGTGTGCATACTTGTCCGCGCGGAAGCCCCCGATCTCCAGGCCGACCGAGGCGTCGACCTCGTTGCGCCAGGACGGGCCGGCAATGGCCTGGTAACTCTCTTGGTAGCCGGGCGCCGTCAGCGCGGCGCCGGTGTCGCCGGGTTGCCCCACGACACGCATCATCTTCGGGGCACGACCGAGGCGTCGCGACACCGCACTGGCCACCGCGGTCGCGGTCGACTTCGCGATCGCCGCCCCGCCGTTCTGCGCGTAGGCGACCCGGCCGGCGGCCGGCCCGTTCACGAAGGGGATGACGGAGATGACCGCGGCAACGTCATCGCGGTCCGCGGCCACGGTCAGTGCATGGCCACCGGACTGCGAGACACCCCACAGGATGATCCGACCGGGATCGACGCCCGGCTGTTTCTTCGCGGCCACGATCGCGGCACGGTAGTCATCGGCCTGACGTTCCAACGAGATCTGTTGCCGTGGTTCTCCTCCCGACAACCCGAAGCCGCGATAGTCGAACGCCAGCACCGCCAGGCCCGCCTCGGCGAAGCGCTGGGCGTAGGGGCCCAGACCGGAGTCCTTGGTCCCGGCGAAGCCATGGGCCATCACGACGACGGGCCGTGTGCCGTCGACCTCGAAGGGCGACGCGGCCGCGCCCGGGAAGAACCAGGCGTCGCACTCGGCGTCCGACGAGGAGAAGCGCACGGTGGTCGCACCGTCCGGTGTGTTCATGCCGAGGCTCCCTTCGAGACCAGTTCGGAAGCGACGCCGGCCCATTCGGTCGGCCCCTGCTGTTCGGCCCGGCGGATACCCGCCGGAATCTCCTTGGTCCGCATGTTGTGTTCGTACAGATAGTGATCGAGCTGCTGGGTGTGCCGCGGCCGATCGAGCATGTGGCCGGTGTAGTACTGCATGTCGGCCTCGATCGTCTGCCGCATCTCCGGCACCGACGGGAGCCGGTAGTGCCCCGTGGCGTAGGCCCCGATCAGACGGGCCTGACATTCCACGAACGGGAACAGCGTCGGGACCGCCTGCGCGAAACCGGCGAAGACGAGGTCGTCGATCCCCGGATAGAACATCCGCTTGTACAGATCGATGCGATTGTCCGGGGCGCTGATGAAGTCGGGATCGAAGAACGGGAAGGTGATGTTGTATCCCGTTGCGTAGATGATGATGTCGAAATCGTCGGAGGTGCCGTCGTCGAAGTGGACCGTCGAGCCGTCGAATCGGTTGATGTTGGGCTTGGGGATGACGTCGCCGGAGCCGAGCCGGAGCGGCAGCTCGACCGACTGGGTCGGATGTGCTTCGAAGAACTTGTGATTGGGCGTCGGTAGTCCGTAGTCCTCGGGACGTCCTGCCGTCACGGGCTGCATGACCTGGACGAACTTCCGCTGCCACGACGTGGGCAGGTACGGCGTCGACCGGTAGTACTTGTCGGCCGGTTTGCCGCCGAAGTACTTCGGGACGATCCATGCACCCGACCGCGTGGACAGGGTCAGCTTGTTGTCCAGTGCCTTCGACGACAGCTCGACGGCGATGTCGGCCGCGCTGTTGCCGAGTCCGACGACCAGGATGCGCTTGCCCATGAAGTCGTGCGGGGTGCGCGGGTCGATGTAGTGGTGGGCGTGCATCTCGATGCCGTCGAACTCGCCCGGGAAGTCCGGCCACCGGGGGTCCCAGTGGTGCCCGTTGGCGACGACTAGCAGATCGAACCGGCGTCGCTCGCCCAGCTGGGTCTGCAGTTCCCAGCCGCCGCCGTCGAGTCGGGTCGCGTGTTCGATGCCGTTGGTGAACTCGATCGACGAGTAGAGGTCGAAGGCCTCCGCGTACGAGTCGAGATAGGCCTTCACCTGGGTGTGGTGCGGGAAGTCCGGGTACTCGTCGGGCATCGGGAAGTCCCGGAACGACAGTTGGTGTTTGGAGGTGTCGATGTGCAACGAGCGGTATGCGCTGCTGTGGCCGTTCGGATTGCCGAACGCCCAGTTGCCGCCGACCCGGTCGGAACTCTCGAAGCATGTGTACGGAACGCCGTAATCGGTGAGCATCTTGCCTGCGGTCAGACCGCTGATGCCGGCCCCGATGATCGCGGTGGTTGGTAAAGGCACACTGCCCCCTCGTCGGACACGTCGTGGTTCGGTCGTCTGGGTCTCGGTCATGCGTGTAGACAGATTCTGGTTTGTGTCTACACGATGCGACGTATCGTGTACACAGAATCCGCGAACTGTCTACGACGCCGTCGTCCGTTCGCCGGAACCGCCGACGAGTACGCAGCAGTGCGCGCAGACCGTGACCGCAGGAGTGTCCGTGACCGAAGCCCCGACCACCACGGTCCAGGACCGCCTACTCGATGCGACGGAGAAGCTGCTCGCCGACAAGGGGATTCGCGCGACGACGATGCAGCAGGTGGCCGAGACGGCCGGGGTCTCGCGCGCGTGGCTTTATCGGCACTATCCCGACAAACCGTCCATGATCGGTGCCACCATCGTGCGCCTCACCGAGTCCTTCTGGCGGGACGCACGCGCCGAACTCGACGGGATCGACGACTTGGCGGGCCGGCTCACTGCCGGTGTGCGGATCGGCCGCGGCGCGTACGACGACCCCGGAACCCTGCTCATGCGGCTGCGCACCGACGAACCGACCGAGTTCGCCGAATGCGCCGGCGTGGGCGTCGTCAAGCTCGTCCCCGACCTCGCCGCGTTCTGGTTCCCGTTCGTCGAGCACGCCGCGCACCGGGGCGAGATCCATCCGGGACATGACCTGCGCGAGGTGTCCGAATGGGTTGCCCGCGTGCTGATCAGCCTGGGTACGTCGCCAGGTGAGACCGTCGACATCGACGACGCATCCCAGGTCCGACGACACCTCGAGGTCTTCATCCTCCCCGGGTTCCGCACCGATCCACGCCACTGACCGCGTCCGAGCCCTGGTCCTCCTCTGGTCTGGGTGACGCCAATCACCTAGACTGGTGTCCAGTCAACCGTCCGGCCGTCCCGGGCGGCCGAACGACGCCGTCGGAGGGCACCATGGATTTCGGGATCGTGCAGTTCACCAGTGATCGCGGATTGAAGCCGCACGTCCTCGCCCCACTCATCGAGGACGCGGGATTCGCTTCCTACTACGTTCCCGAACACGGGCACATCCCCACCAGGCGCGACGCGGCGCACCCGCGCACCGGTGACGAGACCCTGCCCGACGAGCGGTACATGCGCACGCTCGACCCGTGGACATCGCTGGCCGCCGCCGCCGCGGTCACCGAACGCATCCGTCTGGCCACGGCGGTCGCCCTTCCGGTGCAATCGGATCCGATCACGCTGGCCAAGACCATCGCGACCCTCGATCACCTCTCGAACGGACGGGTGACCCTCGGCGTCGGATTCGGCTGGAATCTCGACGAACTCGCGGACCACAACGTGCCGCCGAAGCGCCGGCGCACCATGCTGCGCGAGTACCTCGAGGCGATGTCGACGCTGTGGTCGGAGGAAGAAGCCGAATACGACGGCGAATTCGTGCAATTCGGTCCCAGCTGGGCGTGGCCCAAGTCGACCCAGGCGCACATCCCGGTCCAGGTGGGTGCGGCGGGCAACGAGAAGAACTTCAAGTGGATCGCGCGCAGCGCCGACGGCTGGATCACCACCCCGGGCGAGGAGGACATCGAGGGTTCGGTGTCGCTGCTCAAGCAGATCTGGGCCGACGCAGGTCGCACCGGCGATCCCGAGATCGTCGTCCTCGACTTCCGACCGGTTCCCGAGAAACTCGAGAAGTGGCGCGAGATCGGTGTCACGACAGTGCTGTACGGCCTGCCCGACGACTCGGTGGAGCGCGCGACCGGTTACCTCGCGAAACTCGCGGGAAAGTTGGGTATCGCTCCGGCAGTCGTGTAGAGGCCCGAATCCCTCTGCTAGCCTGGGTGCGTTCTGACACGGGGTGCTCCGCAACTGCGGGGCTGAGATGAGACCCGAGAACCTGTCCAGGTAATGCTGACGAAGGGATGTCATGTCTTTGCATGCGCACGCGCCGGATCCCGGCCGCTTCACCGACCACCTGTGGGAACAGACGACAGCTCTGCGAGCGTCGATCGACGATCTCGAATTCCTGCACCGCCTCGGAGACGGCACGCTGCCCCTCGAGGTGTTCCGCACCTACCTGGAGCAGGACTCGCTGTACCTGGCCGGGTACTCGAAAGCACTCGCGATCCTGGCGTCGAAGTCGCCCGACCCGCAGACCGCGGCATTCTGGGCGAACTCGTCGTCGACCGCGGCCACCGTCGAGGTCGCCCTGCACGGCGACCTGCTCGGGGGCGGCCAGTTGCCGCCGCGGCAGGGTGAGCCCGAGCCGTCGACCGCGTGCCTGGCCTATGTGTCCTACCTGATCGCCACCGCAGCGACCGAGTCGTACGCGGTCGGTGCCGCCGCGGCGCTGCCCTGCTTCTGGATCTACGCCGACGTCGGCCGGGGACTGGCGGCGAGCGCCGCCGAGGTCCTCGCCGCCGACCCGAAGCACCCGTATGCCCAGTGGGTGACCACCTACGACGCCCCGGAGTTCCAGGAATCCGCCGCCCGGGCAAGGGAACTGGTGGATGCGGCGGCGGCGTCGGCCGGCGCGCCGGAACGGGCTGCGATGTCCGCGGCGTTCACCATCGCCACCCGGTACGAGCTCATGTTCTGGGACACCGCGCTGAACCCCTACGCATGGCCCGCCGCATGACCGGCCGCGTGCGCCGCGTCCTGGCCTGCCTCGTTGCCACCGTCGCGGTGTTGTCGACGGCCACCGCGTGCGGGTCGGACACCGCCTCCGACAACACCATCCGGTTCGCGCTCGACTGGACCCCGAACACCAATCACACAGGCCTGTTCGTGGCGCAACAGCGCGGGTACTTCGCCGAGTCCGGCCTGGACGTCGAGATCCTGCCCTACAACAACACCTCCGTCGACACCGTCGTGGACGCGGGGAACGCCGAATTCGGGATCAGCACCCACAGTTCGTCCACCTTCTCTCGGGCATCGGGCGCGCACACGATCTCCGTGCTGGCACCACTACAGCGGTGGGCGACAGGTATCGGTGTCCGCGCCGACCGCGCCGACATCACGAGCCCGAAGGACCTCGACGGCAAGACCTATGCCGGGTTCGGTGACCCCGGTGAGGTGGAGACACTCAAGCGGGTGATCCGGAACGACGGCGGCACAGGTGAATTCACCTCGGTCACCCTCGGCACCTCCGCATACGAGGCCGTCTATTCCGGGAAGGCGGACTTCACCGTCTCGTATCTCGCCTGGGAGGGCATCGAGGCCGAGCACCACGGAACGCCGATGAGGTATTTCCACTACACGGACTTCGGTTTCCCGGAGGCCTACGCGATCGTCGTCGACGCCAACGAGGACTGGCTGAACGAGAACCCGGAGCGTGCGGGCCGGTTCGTACGGGCGCTGCAACGCGGCTACCAGGCTGCGGCCGACGACCCGGATGCCGCCGCCCGCGACCTCATCGCCGCCAATCCGGGCGCGTTCAACGACGAGAAGCTGGTCGTCGAGAGCCAGCGGATGCTCGCCGCCCAGTACATGAAAGACGCGAACGGCCGGGTGGGCGGGCAGACGCTCGAGCAGTGGGCCGGGAACTCCGGGTTCCTCTACCGCAGTGGGCTTCTCACGGGTCCGGACGGGTCCGCGCTCACAGCCGAGCCGGATTGGTCGACCTACTTCACCAATGATTACCTCGACGCGTCCCGCTAGCACCGGCCTCCGGCGGGCCGCGCCCGCGATCGTGGCGGTGGTGGTACTCGTCGCGGCCTGGCAGGTCTATGTCGACCTCAGCGGGGTCCGACCGCAACTGCTGCCGTCGCCGTCCCGGGTCGCGGGCCAAGGGTGGGCGCATCGGGACGAGATCGGGGTGCACGCCGGGGCGACGCTTCAGGTCACCCTGATCGGCTTCGCGGTGTCACTGGTCCTGGCATGGGTACTGGCGATCATCGTCGACTTCTCGCCCACCCTGCGGCGAGCCTTCGTGCCCCTGTTCGTCGCGTCGCAGACGTTGCCGATCATCGCGATCGCCCCGCTCATGATCATCTGGTTCGGCTTCGGCGTGCTACCGAAGGTGCTGGTCATCGCCCTTGTCACCTTCTTCCCGATGGCGATCGGGTTGATCGAGGGGTTCGCGGCCGCCGATCGCGAGGCCGGCGCACTCCTGCGGAGCATGGGCGCCACCCGCCGGCAGATCTTCCGCTACGTGCGCCTGCCGTCCGCGCTCCCCCGGTTCTTCACGGCGCTGCGGATCGGCATCACCTACGCGGTGGTCGGTGCCGTGTTCGCCGAGTACGTCGGCGCCAGCCAGGGGCTCGGCATCTACATGAGCCTCCAGAAGAACTCGTTCCGCACCGACCTCGTGCTCGCGGCCGTGCTGGTGACGGCCGTCATCAGCGTCGGGTTGTATCTGCTGACATTCGCGATCGAACGCGTCGTCGTGCCGTGGGCTCGTGCCGAGAAGACCGAGCCCTCATGACCGACGACGCTCGCCGGCTCGTCGTGGACCGGCTGACGAAATCCTTCCCCCCGAGCGGCCGCGAGCAACCTCCGCGTCACGTGCTCGACGCGGTCTCGTTCACGGCGGAGCCCGGCGAGTTCGTCTCCGTCATCGGACCGAGTGGCTGCGGCAAGAGCACCATCTTCAGCATGCTCGCCGGGCTCGACGTACCCGACTCCGGCAGCGTCACCGTCGGCGGCGACGCCGCGATCGCCGGACACTGCGCGTACATGCCGCAGAAGGATCTCCTGTTCCCCTGGCGCACGATCCTCGACAACACGATCCTCGGCCTGCAGGTACAGGGTGTGCCGGCAGCCGATGCCCGTCGCCGGGCGGCGGAGCTCTTCCCGACCTTCGGGTTGTCCGGGTTCGAGGACGCGCGCCCGTCTCAGCTGTCCGGGGGGATGCGACAGCGGGCCGCCCTGCTCCGCACGGTCGTGCAGAACCGCGATCTGCTGCTGCTCGACGAACCGTTCGGCGCCCTGGACTCGTTGACCCGGACGGAGATGCAGTCGTGGCTGCAGTCGGTATGGCAACGCTACCGGTGGACGGTGCTGATGATCACCCACGACATCCGTGAGGCCATCTACCTCTCCGACCGGGTCATCGTGTTGTCCGCCCGACCGGCGACCGTCGTCCGCCAAGCGCGCGTCGAGCTCCCGCGGCCGCGGGAACTCGCGGTCCTCACCTCACCGGAATTCGTTGCGCTCGAAGAGGATCTGCGAGCAGTGCTGCACGACGAGGCCCGGCGCGCCCTTGCCGAGCAGAGCGACTCGGGCTCGACGCTCGCGGAATGACCGCCCGCCGGGTCACCGGTCAGGGTGTCGGTGCGACCAGACGCTGACGGACATCCCGGAAGATCCCGTTCGCGACGCTCGTCCGGCTCACCGCGTCGGCCGCGAGGACGACGGCGGCCGAAGTCCAGCAACTCTTCTCGACCGGCCAGCGCTTGCCGTCGGCGAACACCAGCCCGGTCCAATACGATCCGTCCGGATCACGGAGGTGCTGGATCGAGGCGATGAGCTCGATGGCGTCGGCGGTGTCGCCGAGCGAGTCCAGAGCAAGGGCCAGCTCACAGGTCTCGGCACCGGTCACCCAGGGCCGATGGTCCACGCATCGGACACCCTTGCCGGGGACGACGAACTGTTCCCAGCGGCGAGCGATCAGTTCCTGACCTTCGCGGCCCCGCACGGCTCCGCCGAGGATCGGGTAGTACCAGTCCATCGAATGCTCCGACGGCGGGGTGAAGATCTGCCACTCCTCGCGCCCGACATCGGACCGGATGGCATCCCCGAGCAGGCTGTGTGCGGCTGTCCAGGTCTCGTCGGGCTGGTCCATCTCGCCCGCGATGCGTATCGCACAGTCCAGAGCCTGGAAGATGCTGGCGTTGCCGGTGATCAGGGCCTCGCCGAACATCGCTCCGGTGCGGTGGTCGCCACCCCAGCGAAACGCCCCGTCCTCCCGCTGGAAACGCAGGACACAGTCGATCGCCGACCAGACGACCGGCCACATCTTCTGCAGGAACGCGTCGTCACCGGTGATCAGGTAGTGGTGCCACACCCCGACCGCGATGTACGCGCAGAAGTTGCTGTCGGTCCCGGCGTCCTCGACCTTGCCGCAGACGGTACGGATCGGCCAGGACCCGTCGTCGCGCTGCTTACGTCGCGACCAGTCGTAGGCGGCCTCGGCCTCGGCGTGAAAACCCGTGACCGACAGCGCCATCGCCGATTCGATGTGATCCCACGGATCGGTCTGCCCGCCGGGGAACCAGGGCAGCGCCCCCGACTCCTCCTGCATGCCGACGATCGCGGCGCCGGTGGCGTGCATCTGCTCGGCCGTGACCACACCGGGGACCGCCGGAGCGGTCGTCATGCGACTCCCGTCCTGGAGGGCCTCGTCATGAAGACGCGGTGGCGGTCTCGGGCTTGCGCAGGTACAGGGCCACCGACTTGCCGATGAGCGGGTTGAGCACCTGCTCCCCGACGCGGGTCAGCCACGGCTTGCTCATCATGTCCCAGACGAGCAGCTGGTGATAACCCTTCACCAGGACGTTGTCCTTGTTCTCAACGCCCACAGCACATTTCAGCCACCAGTACGGTGCGTGCAGCGCGTGCGCGTGGTCGGTGCCGGTGACCTCGAGTCCGGCGCGCTGCAGCTTGCCCGCGAGTTCGGATGCCTTGTAGATGCGGACGTGCCCGCCCTCGACCTCGTGGTACTCGTCGGACAGGGCCCAGCACACCTTCTCCGGCCAGTAGCGCGGCACGGTGACCGCGGCGACTCCCCCCGGCTTCAGGACGCGCACCATCTCGGTGATCGCGCCTTCGTCGGTCGGGATGTGCTCGAGGATCTCGCTCATCAGGACCACATCGAAGCTGTTGTCCGAGTACGGAAGCCGGAGCGCGTCCCCAACCTCGGCGCGGGCCTTCGCCGATGCCGGCACGTGCCCCTCGGCCATCATCGCGTCGAACATCTCGCCGACGTCGGACATGTCGCTCTCGGACATGTCGAAGGCGATGACCTCGGCGCCGCGACGGAACATCTCGAACGAATGCCTACCCTGCCCCGCCCCGATGTCGATCGCCTTGGTGCCCGGTCCAACGCCAAGCCGGTCGAAATCAACTGTGAGCACTCGTCGTCCCTTCTGTTGCCCGCCGGTGTCCGGCGAGCACGGTTTCATAGTGAGCAGCCGTCTTCGCGGCCACCGCTGCCCAGCTGTAGTTCTCCTCGGCTCGACGACGGCCGCCGTCGCCGAGACGCCCACGCAGGTCCGCGTCGTCGAGCAGACGGCCGATCGCCTGCGCGAGGCGCCCGGAATCCCTCGGCGGCACCAACAGTGCGGCCTCTTCGGCGGTTCCGACGACCTCCGGGATCGCGCCCGCCCGGGTGGCGACCAGCGGTGTACCGCAACTCATCGCCTCGACCGCGGGTAGGGAGAAACCCTCGTAGAGCGAGGGCACACACGCGACCTCGGCCGAGGCGAGCAGGCCGGCGATCTCCTCGTCCTCGAGTCCGGACACCACCGAGACGCGATCGGCGATCGCCAGATCGTCGATCATCTTCGCGGACGGGCCGTTCGGGTCCAACTTGGACACCAGTACCAATTCGACGTCCCGCTCGGAGGACAGCTTCGCAACCGCCTCCAACAGGTACGACACACCCTTCAACGGCGCATCGGCACTGGCGACGCACACGATGCGACCGGGCACCCGGGTGGCAGCCGGTGTGAAGATCTCGGTGTCGACGCCCAACGGGATCGTCGTGATGCGACCCGACGGGATGTCGAACGCCTTGCGGATGTCGACCTCACTGCTCCGGGAAACGGTGAGCAGCTCGGGAATCCGCCGCGAGACCCGACCCTGCATACGCAGGAACGAATGCCACCGCCACGCGCTGATCTTCCGCCATCCCTTCGCCGCCTTCACCGCGAGCGTGCGGTCGCGCGTGATCGGGTGATGGATCGTCGCGATCAGCGGGAAGCCCGCCTTCTGGATGCCGAGCAATCCGTAACCGAGACACTGGTTGTCGTGGACGATGTCGAAGTCGTCGCGCCTCTCCTTGAGGAGCCTGGCCACTCGGAGGCTGAACGTCAGCGGTTCGCCGAAGCTCGCCGTCCACATCGAGCCCACCTCGAGAACGTCGATCCAGTCGCGGTATTCGCCCGGGCGAGGCGTGCGAAACGGATCCGGCTCGTCGTAGAGGCCCAGGCTCGGCACCTTGGTGACGGTGACGCCGGCGTCGATCGCGACCTGGTCGAGCTCGGGATAGGGCTGCCCCGAGAAGATCTCTACGCTGTGGCCGAGGAGGGCGAGTTCGCGGGACAGATGACGGACGTAGACGCCCTGTCCGCCGCAGTGGGGCTTGCTGCGGTAGGACAGCAGTGCGATCCGCATCACTGAGCTCCGGCGGTGGCAGCCGCCTCGAACTCGGCGACATTGACGAACTTCGCGCGGACCCGGCCGGCGGCCTTGCCCGCGGACTTCTCAGCGGCGTCGATCGCCTTCCACCCGGTGAGATCGATGCGGTTGGCGCCGCGATCGGCCACCAGGGCGGCGACGTCGTCCCGGGAGGTCGACGGATCGTCGAAGGCCGCGGCGACGAAGTCGGCGATGACGGCCTGCGCGGTCTCCTGGCCACAGATGCGGTTCATGCCGATACCCCCCGTTGCTCCGCGTTTGATCCAACCCGTCACATAGAGGCCCGGCATCACGTCACCACCGGCGGCGGTCTGGACGCGTCCCTCGGTGTTGGGGACGACGCCGTGTCCCTCGTCGAACGGCAGGTCGGTGACGGGCACGCCGCGGTAACCGATGGCCCGCAGGACCAGGCCGGTCTCGAGGTCGAAACGCTCCTCGGTGGGTGTCACCGCGACTCTCCCGGTCGCGTCGGAGTAGGCATTGCGCACGCAGGTAAGCGTAGCCACCTCGCCGTCCCCGGCGATCTCGACCGGAGAGGTGAGGAACCGGAACACGATGCGCTTGTTGCCCTCGGTCTGCGGGCGCTCGGCGAATTCGCGGGCGAGTCGGATCTTGGTGGCGATCGTCGAGTCGAGCGTGTCGTCGGACAGTGCCGCCTCGGTGGCCGGATCGAGGACCAGTTCGTCGGGATCGATGATCACATCCAGACCCTCGACGTCACCGAGGGCCAGGAACTCGCTGTTGGTGTACGCAGCTTGCGCGATGCCACGGCGACCCAGGAGGACGACCTCGGAGATGTTCGACTCCCGCAATGCCGCGAGCGCGTGATCGGCGATGTCGGTCTTGGCGAGCTCGTCGGGATCGGTGACCAGGATCCGCGCGACGTCGAGCGCGACGTTGCCGTTGCCGACGACGACCGCCCGGTCACCGGACAGATCGACGGCGAGGTCGGCGAAGTCGGGATGGCCGTTGTACCAGGCGACGAACTGCGTCGCGGCGACCGAGTTGGACAGGTCCTCACCCTCGATGCCCAGCCGTTTGTCGGTCGAGGCGCCCACCGCATAGATGACCGCGTGGTAGCGCGCCACGAGTTCGTCGTGGCTGATGTGCTTGCCGACCTCGACATTGAGGTAGTAGGAGAAGTTCTTCTTCGCCGCGACCGAGGCAAAGGTCTTCTCGACTCCCTTGGTGGCACTGTGGTCGGGTGCGACCCCGGCGCGCACGAGTCCGTAGGGCGTCGGCAGCCGGTCGAACATGTCGACCTTGATGCTCGGCTTGCGGACGAGCTCCTCCGCGGCGTAGAACGCCGCAGGTCCGGCACCGACGACGGCCACGTGCAGTTCCTTGTCGGGCAGCGGGGGCGCCTTGCGCGGCGGGACGAGCCCACCCTCGACGTCGTGGTCCTTGTAGTAGTCCGCGTTGATCTGAAGGTACGGCTCGTCGCGCTCCTCCAGCTGATCATCGGGGACGATCGCTTCCACCGGGCACTCGTCGATGCAGGCACCGCAGTCGATGCAGGTTTCCGGATCGATGTAGAGGGCCTCGGCCGTCAGGAACTCCGGCTCATCGGGCGTGGGGTGGATGCAGTTCACCGGACACACGCTCACGCAACTGGCATCGTTGCAACATGGGCGGGTAATCACATGCGCCATCTGCTGTTTCCTCGTAATCCGACACGTAGAACGTGTTCTATTTTTCCGGTTGGATGTATCTTAGCTGCAAAGATACCGGCGACCTATCGGAGGGACTCGAGTGAGCCAGGTTACGCCAGCAGTGTCCGGTGCATCACTCCCGGACCGCAAGCCTGGATCCCAGTTCTACGAGGTGGGTTATCGCATCCGCACCGGCGACGTCGATCAGGACATGCGGGTGCGGCTCGATGCCGTGGCCCGGTACCTCCAGGACGTCGCCAACGACAACCTCGAAGCCACCGAGTTCAGCGCGACGGACCCGTTCTGGATCGTCCGCCGCACCATCATCGATGTCATCGAGCCGCTGACCTGGCCGGGCGCGGTCACCGCGCAACGCTGGTGCGGGGCGCTGTCCACGCGCTGGACCAACATGCGCGTGCGCCTCACGGCAGAGCACGAGACGAACCGGTTCAACCCACGGCCCCGCCCCCCGGGGTTGATCGAGACCGAGGCGTTCTGGATCAACGTCAACGAGAAGGGCGTGCCGTCACGGCTGTCCGACGAGGCGTTCACGATGCTGTCGGCGATGACCGACGAGCACCGCCTCCGCTGGCGGTCGATGAATCCGGAGAAGGCCCCCGATCCGGCCGAGATCGACTTCCCGGACCGCGAACACGTCCTCCGGATCACCGACTTCGACCCGTTCAAGCACCTGAACAACGCCGCTTATCTCGAGGCGATCGAAGACGAACTCGTCGAACACCCCGACCTCGTCGACGGTCCGCACCGGTTCGTCATCGAATACCTGCGGCCCATCGTGCCGGGCACCCGGCTGATCCTGCGGCGGGTGCGCGAGGGCGACCGCCTGACCGTGTGGCTGCTGATGCCGGGCACCGGCGACGAACTCGTGGTCGCGGCCACCGTCGTCGTCGGGCCGATCCCGGAGTGAGTGGTTTCGACAAGCTCAACCAGCGGTACCCGGAGCTCAACCAGCGGTACCCGGAACTCAACGACCCGCTGGCCGAGCAGCGTCGACCGAGCGCAGCGAGGCCGCCGCGCCCGTCGAGGTCACCAGGTGCCACACGAGCCGGACACTGACACCGGCAGGCTCACTGACCGCCCTGCAGCAGCAGCTCCATCAGTTTGATCGGTGCCGCGCAGGGGTCGCCCGGAGGCGCACTGCGGGGTTCGACGAACCAGGTGAAGATGCCGCGGCTCGGCGCCCTCGCGGTCACCCCGCACACTCCCGGACGGTCGGGGCTGCGCTGGGTGAACGCCGACTGACTGGCGACCTTGATGTTCTCGGTCTCGAAACCCAGCTTTTTCGCGGTCTCTTTCTCGACGTTGACGTTGCCCCACTCGAACCAATTGAAGGTCACGCTCACCACGTCGGTCGTACCGGAGACCAGCCAGCGACAGATGGCGCCGCTGAACGACCGCTCGGCGAATCCGCCGCCGGCGACGACGTCGGCGATCATGGCGTCGGGCAACACATCGCATTCGAGCAGCAGGCGGTCGAACTGGTCGGTGTCGATGTCGCTGCTCCCGGACTGTCCCGCGGCCCCGAGCGGCACCGGCTCACCCTCGACCGTGCGTGCACACCCGGCGAGGGCGGCCACGCCCACCAGCACGGCCGCCAGCAGGACGAGGACCCGCTTCACGACGCACGCTCGATCGACATCGTCGCCAACTCGCGAGCGGCGTCGCAGATCTCCTCGATCGGTCGTGGGGTGGCGGCGTCCCCGCGGATCGACCACTCGAAGAAGTCCGCCCCGAAACCGATGCCGACCTCACAGATCTGACCTGACTGGGTGTAGCCGATGAACCCCTGGTGACCGTCGATCTCGAGTCTGTTGGTCACGTCGCGCGACAGCTTCACATTCGCTTCCTCACGGCCGATCGGCGAGCCGCGATACCAGTTGAACGACGCGACGGCCCCCGTCCGGGAACCGGTGGTGTCCCACTCGCACACCGAGGTGTTGTTGACGGTCTCGGTGAGCCCGGCGAACCCGGTGATCCGGACGACGTCCTCGAGGGATACGCCGCCACACTTGCCGAAGAACGGACCGGAACCGGCCTGGGCGGGCGCCTCGGGCGTGTTCGGCTTGTTCGGGTCGGCCGTCGGCTCGTCGCCGGAGCAGGCGCCGACGAGAAGTGCGACCGCGGCCAGCGCGGCGATGAGGAAGGTGCTGTCGCGCAGCCGGTCCAGTTGCCGCCGTTCACGTTTGGTGGGCCGCCCGGCCCCCCGGTCGCGCCGTGGCTGACTGGCGAGGATCTCCTTGGGTGGCGGTGGCGGCGACCGGTCGACGAAGCACTCGGCGGCCATCGGCGCGGACACCCGCTTGCTGATCGTCCTGGTGACCTCGACGATGCGCTCCCGCCCGGCGAGCCGAACCCGGATCTCGTCACCCGGCACCACCGGCTGCGCGGGCTTGGCCGTCACCCCGTTGACCCGGACGTGGCCGCCGCGGCAGGCGGCGCCCGCGGCCGACCGGGTCTTGGTCAGACGGATGGCCCAGATGTAGGCGTCGACACGGGTGGACATGTCAGCTGCCCAGCCGACTCGTCCCGAACGCGAGAACACGTCCGGCGCGAACGCCTCGACCCGGTTCAGCGACCACGACGCCGACTCCCTTCACCGCTCTCCTCGACCCGTTCACCGCGCGGTTCAGCGTCGGCGGACACTCATTGCGCACCACTCTAGCCGCGGACAAATCCTCGGTGCGGGATCGCAACGGACGCCACCGTCAGCGCTTGCGCGTGAGCAGATATGCGCCACCCCCGACGGCGAGGATGAGGAACAGGATCGCCAGAAGGGTCTGGTCGAGCAGCAGCAGGGTCACGAACACGGCGATGCCGGGCGAGACCGCGACGAGACTCATCGCCGGGTGTTGACGCACGACCTCCGACACCGCTCTGCTCTTGTCCCGATCGATCGCCATGAGGCCCTCCCTGGTCGGTTACCCGGCCCGGCCCGACAGCCGTCCCGGGGTCGTGTGCCCAGCGTAGTCGCGTCTTGCGACGGAGCAATTGCGCTGAAGCATGTCGCCCGGTTTCCGCCCCTGCGGCGCGAGCCGCGAAGGTTCTCCCGGATCAGGGAGCGGAATTGTGAGGTTCGTTCGGACCAGGAGCAGGGGTCTGCGGCCGATCAGGCTGCGGCCGATCCGGATTCACTGCCCGAGTCGGTGTCACCGGCGTCCACACCGTCATCGTCGGCGCTGTCGGCGTCTGCGTCTGCGTCGGCGTCGGCGTCGACCGCATCCACGCTGTCCTCATCGGTGTCGTGGGCGTTCGGGCTCTCGGATTCCGAAACGTCCGATCCGCCGCCATCCGATTCCCCGGAGCCGCTGTCGTCGGAGGGTTCCGGTGCCCGATGCCTGCCGACGTAGGAGTCCTCCGCCGAGCGGTGCTTGCCGACGTAGCTCTCGGCCTCCCCGGTCACGTCATCGGCCGTCACCTGCCCCGTCGACACATCGTCGAACGAGAGGGTCGTGGTCGCCGAGCTCGTCGACACCCCGGTGTCGATCGGGTCGGTCGCCGGCAGACCGAACGGCAACTCGTATTCCGGGATACGGATGACCGGGATGAGCTCACCGGTGTCGAGCTGCCCGAACTCGATGACCGGCAACCCGAGACGGTTCGGCCGCAGCTCACCGTTGACCTCGACCAGCGGGCGGAAGGTGAC
The DNA here is from genome assembly GCF_041103195.1 of Gordonia sp. ABKF26. Classification (NCBI taxonomy): domain Bacteria; kingdom Bacillati; phylum Actinomycetota; class Actinomycetes; order Mycobacteriales; family Gordoniaceae; genus Gordonia; species Gordonia sp. ABKF26. Next base: position 1,650,503 of record NZ_JBGCVZ010000003.1, on the reverse strand, counting down.
CTTCGAACCCAGCCAGTCGACCGTGATCGGACCGGTGAAACCGTAATCGCTCGTCAGCCGGAGGAAGTTGCCACTGAACAGGTCGTGATCACCCCCGATGCTCAGGCGGGCGAAGTCCTTCGACAGGGACATCCAGTCACTGTCGAAGTCGAGACCGGAGCCACTCAGGATGCCGGCGAGCAGACCCTCGAGAACCTCGGCGCCGAGGCCGCCGAGAACCCCGCCGGGATCGGCGATCAGTGCGGTTGGATCGGTGAGCGCGAACTGAAGTTCGCTGTTGGGTTGTTGCCAGCGGAAGTCGAAGGTGCCCAGCACATTTGCGCAGGCTCCGACGCCATCGGCGTAGGCGCCGGTGAGCCCGCCGTAGCAACCGACCCCCTGGACACCCGGGACGGTTCCGATCGTCTCCCCGAGGACCGTGACATCGAGCGGACCGGTGTTCCACGCATGCGCCATCCCGATCAGCGCGAACGATTTCGCGGTCCGCCCGTCGCTCGCGCCCGCGGTCGCGATGCTCAGAGGTAGATACGATGTAGCGCTTGCGTCGCCCCCGCGGTAGGCGAGAGCGAACTGGAAACCGTTCCCGGCGACCGTCGCCGAACCCTCGGTGGCGGGGCCGTCGGTCATCGTCTCCGGCAGGTCGACGCCGAGCCAGCGGATGATGTCCCCGAGAACCGAACCGGACAGCGTGTCGAAGACACCCTTCACCGGGTCGTAGACCGCGATCGGCACGACCTCGATGCGGTCGGGCAGGACGACGGCGAGTCCGATACCGCCGTACTCGGTGCTCGACTGCGAGCAGTCGGCTCCATCCCGGACGCCGCCGGACATGCAGCTCTGGATGCGCCACTGCTCCGCGATGTCGGCGAGCGCGCCGTTCCCGATCGTGGTCACCAGACTTCCGAGCGGGTTGGTCTTGTCGAAACCCTTCGACCAGTTCCGCAGATCGTCGATCTCGGACGGGATACCCGGGAGCAGCGCCGCGTCGGCCACTGCCGGTTCCGCCACCTGCCCCGCGCCGATCGCGGCGACGGTCGCCAACGCGGCCGCCCCCGCGATCGCGCGGTGCTGCCGCCGCTGTTTCCGGTTCTCGCGTCGAGCGACCTTGTCCGATCGCTGAATCTCGCTGCGCCCCACCCTGGTCATCCGCCCAACTCTCTTCTCCCCGACCTCCCGAGCTGAGTAAGTGAATCACCACGGTCGGCGAATCGGTAGCCGATCCGTGGAAACGGCACGAATCGGCCGTTCTGGTCAGACGTCCAGGACCGGACGTGAGACGAGTTCCTGGACAGGCGACCTCAGCTGAACGACGCCGCGATGTCGAATCCGGTTCGTGCGGCGGTGGTTCCGACGGAGGGCGGCGCCGCTGCCGACACCTACCAGCGGTCGCGGTCGAGGATCTGCCCCGACGCGCCGGCGTCGGCAGCACACCCGAACCCGACGATCCAGCGGGCCGGCCCGGTCTCGCCGGCGGCGATCTCGACCTTGCCCAGCATCATCGGCTCGGGAAGAGCGGCCAAGAAGTCCCCCAGCGCTGCCGAGGACAGCGTCCACACCTCGCCCCGGATCTCGCGACCGGCAGCCGGATCGCGGATCAGACCCGGCTTGGGCGGGGTCGTGTCCAGAGCCACGAGGCGGTAGGACGCGGTCGTGGTGACCTCACCGGCCCATCGGGCGCCGCGATCGCCGAGTTCGTGGGTCAGCGGCCCGCCCCGCATGTGCGCCCCGAAGACCGCGAGCTCGATCGCCTCGTCACCTTCCGCCCAGGACGGCGCCACCGAGTCGTCGCCGGAGAATCGGCGTGCCACGTCGACGAGCACGGCATCGGCATGTCCGCGGCCCAGGAACGTGATGCCGAACTGTGCTGTGCTGCCGCCCTCGTCGACGACGGTGCCGGCCGGCACGGCGAGTCCACACAGATCGAAGAGGTTGCAGAAGTTGGTGTACGTGCCCATCCGCGAGTTCACGCCCACCGGATCGGCGGCCACCTCGGCGAGTGTGGGGTGTGCCGGGGCGGTCGGCACCATCAGGACCGTGGCGTCGCCCCACTGCTGCATCGCCGTGGCGCGCAGGTCGGCGAGCCGACGACGAGCCCGTAACAGGTCGACGGCCGAGAACCTTTGCGCCGCACCGATGATCGCCGACACGGTCGGGTCGAGTCCGGCAACATCGGGGTCGGGGACCGAATCGAGGTAGTCCCCCACCGCGTCGTAGCGTTCGGCGACGAGCGCGTCGTCGTAGAGGAGCCGGGCGGCCTCGAGAAACGGTGACAGATCGATGGTCTTGACCATCAGACCCGCGGATTCGGCACGCAGCACGGCGTCGTCGAAGGCGGCCCGCCAGCGGTCGTCGAGGCCGGGCAGTTCGGTGGGCACGGCGATCACCGGGCGTTCCGGGGCGGCGTACGGGATCGACGGCGGGAAGGGCCGGGTGCCGGCGGCTTCGGCCATCACCGACATGGACCGGTCGGCCAGCGCCAGGTCGGCGGCGAAGACGGTGACGACGTCGTAACTCGCACAGGCGGGCACGACTCCGGCAGTGGAGACCACCCCGACGGTCGGCTTGATGCCGACGATGCCCTGCAGGCCGGCCGGCACCCGGCCCGACCCGGCGGTGTCGGTGCCGATCGCGATGTCGGCGAACCCGAGGGCGACGGCCATCGCCGAGCCGGAGCTCGATCCGCCCGAGATGCGGTCCGGTCGCCGCGAATCCCGCACCGCCCCATATGGGCTGCGGGTCCCCACCAAGCCGGTGGCGAACTGGTCGAGGTTGGTCTTGCCCACGACCACCGCTCCTGCCGCGCGCAAGGCGGCGACCGCTGGGGCGTCGACGTCGGGGGTGTAGGCGAACCCGGGGCACCCTGCGGTGGTCGGCACGCCTGCGACATCGACGTTGTCCTTGACGGCGAGGAGCGCGCCGGCGAGCGGACCGCCGGCGGCGACGGACCGCTCGTACTCGGCCGCGACCTCATCCTCGGATCGCAGCGTGATGAACACCTCCGGCCGGTCCGCCTCGGCGATCCGCGCATACAGCTCGTCGATCCTGCTCATGCCACCCGCTCCTTGTCGTCTGCGATCCCCGAGGCATCGGCGCGGCCCACTCCCGCCGCCTTCGCGGCGAATTCGCCCTGCATCGACCACCGTTCACGCTCTTCCGCACGAGCGGTCTCCATCGTGTTCCGCCGGATCGCGATGTCGGCGGCGTGCTCGTCGAGGAAGCTCTGGTGCGCGGCCAGCGAGAACTCGCCGTCGACGATCTTCGTGCTGTCCCCGCGCCCGGCGGCGACGTCGGCCCGCATGTCGAGGAGTTCCGCCGCACTCACCGGGTACCAGTGGATTCGGTCGAAGAACCGGAGGAGCCACGGATGTTCGGGATCGAACCCCGGTGCCGGCAACGGATGCCGGTGATTCCACACCTGCGTCGTCCGGCCGACGAACTGATAACCGCCCGGGCCTTCCATGCCGTAGATGCAGAGGTAGGCGCCGCCGATCCCCACCGCGTTCTCCGGCGTCCACGTGCGGGCCGGGTTGTACTTGGTGGTGACGAGACGATGCCGGGGGTCGAGTGGAACAGCCACCGGCGCACCGAGATAGACGTCACCCAGGCCGAGCACGAGGTAGCTCGCGTCGAAAACGGTGCGGTACACGTCGTCGACCGAATCCAGGCCGTTCATCCGTCGGATGAACTCGATGTTCCACGGGCACCACGGCGCATCCGATCGCACGCCCAGCATGTACCGTTCGATGGCCTCCCTGGTCGCGGGATCGTCCCACGACAAGGGCAGGTGCACGGTGCGGCTCGGCACCACGAGGTCCTCGGCGGCCGGCAACTGGCTCTCGCATTCGGTCAGCCACTCCAGCATCTGCGCCTGCGACCACACGTCCGGGTCGGCCTTCACCTGCAGCGAACGGATACCCGGTGTGAGATCGATGAGCCCGCGCGGCTTCTCGGCGGCGATCCGCTCGGCCAGCGCATGCACCCGGGCGCGCAGGGCCAGGTCGAGGTGCATCTCGCCGTACTCGACGAGCACATTGTCGTCACCGGACCGCCGGTATGTCACCGAGGTCGCTCCATCGGCTGTCGTGGTGGATCCGAGGATTCCGTTGTCGGTGTCCCCACCCGACGACAGGACGTCGACGAAGCAGGCCCGCCGACCCAGCCCGAGTTCGGTGGGCGAGGCCGCCCGGTCGCCGCGTACCGCGATGAACCGGATCGTGTCCCCCGGCTTCAGCTGGCCGAGCTTCCACCGTTGCGCGGTCGTCACCGTCACCGGGCACACGAATCCGCCGAGACTCGGCCCGTCCGGACCGAGCAGGATGGGTGTGTCGCCGGTGAAGTCGAGCGCACCGACGGAGTACGCGGTGTCGTGGATGTTCGAGGGGTGCAGGCCGGCCTCGCCACCGTCGTCGCGTGCCCACCGGGGTCGGGGGCCGATCAATCGGATGCCGGTCCGGTCGGAGTTGAAGTGCACCTCGTAGTCGGTGGCGAACAGGTCGGCGATGTCCTCCTCGGTGAAGAACTCCGGTGCGCCGTGGGGTCCCACGGTCACCGCCAGTTGCCAGGAGTTGGTGAAGGCAGGTTGCTCGTCACCGAGGATTCGACGCGGCGCGCCGACCGGCCCGTCCAGCAGCTCCAGACGGTCGTCGGCGGCCAGCGCCCGGCCGTCGAGTCCGCCGAACCGTCCCATGGTGAAAGTCGACCGGCTCCCGAGATGATCCGCCGCGTCGAGCCCACCCGACACCGCGAGATATGCCCGCATACCCAGGGCGCCGATCGAACCGATGTCGAGGACGTCACCCTCCTCGACCGTGAGCGGAACCCACTGCGGCACAGGAGTTCCGTTCACCGTCACGGCCACCGGCGCACCGGTGACCGCGACGACCGCGGACCGGTCGAACCGAAGGGCGGGACCCATGAGGGTGATCTCCAGACCGGCGGCGGTCTCCGGGTTGCCGACGGCGAGGTTGGCGAGCCGGAAGGACAGGTCGTCCATCGGACCGGACGGCGGTACGCCGACCTTCCAGTACCCGACCCGGCCGGGCCAGTCCTGGATGGTGGTGAGCGGACCGGACCGGAGAACGGTCACGGCACCCGGGGTGGTGGCAGTCATGATGATGAATTCCTCGTCGGGCTCGGTCGGCGCCCGGGGGCGCGGCGGAAAGAGATTCTCAGAACGGCCGGGTGACGATGACGCGCACCGCGGTGGGGTCGAACCCGTTGCAGGGGTTGTTGATCTGCGGACAGTTCGAGATGAGCACCAGGGTGTCGACCTCGGCCCGCAGCGCCAGTCGCTTACCGGGTGCGGACAACCCGTCGACGATGCCGAGCGAGCCGTCGGGGTCGACGGGCACGTTCATGAAGAAGTTCACGTTCCCGACGAGGTCGGCCTTGCCCAGTCCGTGGCGGCTGCCCTCGATGAGGAAGTTCTCCACGCATGCGTGCTGATGCTTGGTGTGGTGGCCGTACCGCAGCGTGTTCGACTCCTGCGAGCACGCGCCGCCGAGGGTGTCGTGGTTGCCGACCTCGTCGGCGACGATCGTCATCAGCGGTGCGGAGTCGTGATCGCGGATGACGCTGCCGGTGGTCAGGAAGATGTTGCCCTGCGCGGTGATCGTCGCCTGGGCCGAATACCGCCGCGTGGTGTCGTCGGCGGCGTAGAACAGCGTGTCGACGGCCTGATTGCCGTGCAGGTCGACGATGGTGAGCACGTCGCCGGCGGCGACGACACCCGACCACGGTGCCCGCTCGCCCACCTGCGCGTCGTCGACGGCGGTGCCGGGGACGAGGGCGAGTCCGGCGGCGGATTCCGTCGCGACATCGGGGATGACTGCGGAGTGTGTCTCGGTCACGATGGGTGGTCCTCTCTACTGGACGGCTCGGTGATGAGCCGCGGCCCAGACGTCTTCGGAGTTGGCGACGGCCCGCTGGTACTCGGGGTCGGTTCCGGCGACCTCGGCCAGCAGGGTGTCGAGATCGTTCTGCGCCTGCCACGCCAGTACTTCCAGCGAGGTGGTGCCGAAATCGGGCGACGGATCCAGGGGGTGAGCAGTGTTGGCGATCGCCACCGTGCACGGCAGATGCAGGATCAGATCCACGGTCCGGCCGGGCCCGGCGCTCCCGGTCGAACGCAGCGCCCCGTCGGCGTCGACGGTGACGCCGTGGAAGAACGACAACGACGGGGCGACGTCGGTCGGTGTCAGACCGTGTTTCGCCGCGGCGAGCGTGAACAGTTCACGACCGGCGGGACTCATCGAATACACCTCGCCCGCGCCGTATTTCGCCGCATTCCCGGCGAGGGTGGACGTGCCGCACAGCGCGTCGTGATGGCCGGAGTCGTCGGCGACGACGGTGGCCAGCACCCGGCCCTGGTCACTGAGCAGCGGATGGCCCGCGCCCAGGTAGGCCTGCCACGGGACCTTGACGGTGTCGGCGACGTTGAGACGTTCCCACGGGGCGTCGGCGCGCCACAGCAGCAAGTGTGCGCACGCCGCCCCGGCGACGTCGGCGAACCGCAGGCGGGTCCCCCGAGCCAACACCTTGCTGGTGTAGCGACCGCCGGGAACCGTCTCCGCCCAGGTCAACGAGGCCGCCGGCACGTCGTCGGGCGGGGCGGGCCAGTTCGACGCGGGCACCACCGGCATGCTGTCGGTGATCGCGCCGGCCTGCGCGCGGGCGTGTTCGCGTGCACCGGTGGTGGTGCCGGTACCCGCCGCGGTGATCGTGCTCATTCGGAACTCCTTGTCGTGGTGATTGTGTGCGGGCGCGCTCAGGCGGACGGATCGGTGTTCACCGGCCGGGGGTGTTCCTTGCCGCGGGGATAGCAGGCGATCCCGACGAGGACCGTCGCCACGATGCAGATGGGACCTGCCCACCGCAGGATCGGCATCTCACCCGCCGGGTCGAAGACCTCGGCCCGCGGCCATGCCAGGTTGATCACCATCAGGGCGCCGTAGAGCACCGCGAGGGCGTTCACCACGATCCCGAAACGACCCAGGCTGAACAGCTTTCGGCCACCGGCATCGACGGTCGGGTTGCCCCGGCCGCCACGATGCGGCCAGCCCTGGAACCGTCGGTAGAGCATCGGACCGGTGACCGCGAGATAGGCCAGGTAGATCAGGATGATGCACACGCTGGCGAGGGTCGCGAAGATCGCGGAGTTGCCGACGTTCACGAGCAGGATGCCGATGCAGAGCACACCGATCAGGATCGAGGGCAGGATCGGGGTCCCGGTGCGGCTGTTGACATGTGACAGTTGCGCGGAGAACGGGAGTCGGCCGTCGCGGGCCATCGAGAACATCAGACGCGAGCAGGCGGTCTGGATGGCGAGGGTGCAGATCAAGATGGCCACCGCCACGTCGGCGAGCAGGACCTTGCCCCAGAAGCTGCCGAGTACCGAATCGAGAACGTACGGCAGACCGCCGGTTGCGAGTTGCTCGTCGAGGGTGGGCGCCGCCATGAGGGTGCCGAGCAGCATCAGTCCGCCGCCGATGGCCGACACGGTCAGCGCCATCCGGATCGTACGAGGTGCGACGCGGCGCGGGTCGCGGGTCTCCTCGGCCAGCTCACCCGCCGACCCGAAACCGACCATGACGTAGGCGGCCATCAGACCGGACACGATGAACGCCCAGATGTAGCCGGGCTGCTGACCGGGAACGCCGGTGTCGAAGACGACGTCGGGGCCGCGCTGGGCGTGGGTGAACAGTGCCAGGATCACCGCGACGACACCGACGAGTTCGCAGACGACGCCGATGCTGTTGACCCGGCTCATCCACCGGACGCCGACACAGTTGATCGCGGTCACGACCACGAGCAGGACCGAGCCGAGCAACACCGCGTTCGCCGCACCGCTGGTGGTGGTCAGAGTCGGGTCGTCGCCGATGATCTGGAAGCCGATCCAGATCGACGGCAGGACGACCTGCAGGGCGATGGCGGCCGCGGCGGCGGTGACCACCTGCGCGATCATCATGAACCAGCCGCCGAACCAGCCGACGACCTCGCCCCCCATCCGGCGGGACCACTGGTAGATCGCGCCCGAGATCGGGTACCGCGCAGCGATTTCGGCGAAGCACAGGGCGACCAGGAACTGGCCGGCGTAGACGATCGGCCAGGTCCAGAAGAAGGCCGGACCGCCGAAACCGAACCCGAGGCCGAACAGCTGGAAGATGGTGGTCAGGATCGAGACGAAGGAGAACCCGGCGGCGAAGGACGCGAACTTGCCGAGCGAGCGATGGAGTTGCTGGTCGTATCCGAGCGCCGAGAGGTCGTGTGCGTCGGCGTCTCCGGCGGGCGAGGAGGGCGTCGTCGCGGGAGCCACTTCGGGGGTGGAGGTCATGCGCGGTCTTCCTTTCGGAGAAGAAGCTCCACGTTGAGCAACGGTGTGAGTCAGGCACTGTTTCCTGTCACCTGATAGATAAGCCCGCTCGGATTTCTATCGATTGACAGGATTGTTCCGGTCGTGAAAACTCCGGTTACGTCCCCGTTACGCGCCTGGGGTTACCCCGACCTGCGGGTTCGTGTGCGGCAGAAGAGCGCAATCCGTCGGCTAGGGTCGGGAAATCGCACCGACCCCATGAAGGAGACGAGCATGCCGACCGGCTCGAGCGCGGCCCCGACTCCGATCGGTCGCGGGCGTCCGCGCCTGGTGCCGGCACGGCGACGCGGGCAGACCGCACGCGAGGAGATCCTCGACGCCGCCGCCGAATTGTTCACCCGTCATGGGTACACCGGGACATCGACGCGGATGATCGCCGAGGCGGTGGGCATCCGGCAGGCGTCGATGTACCACTACTTCGCCACCAAGGACGACATCCTGGCGACGCTGCTGGAGACGACCGTCGTCGCCTCACTCGAACGCGCACGGGAACTCCTCGACGGCGACGAGCCCGCGCTGACCCGGCTGCTGGAACTCGCACGTTTCGACGTCGACCAGCTGGCGCAATCGCGCTGGAACCTCGGGGCGCTGTATCTTCTGCCCGAGGTCGCCGACCAGCGCTTCGCCGAATTCCGTTCGGATCGACAGGAATTGGCCCACTCCTACGCGGCGCTGGCCGCCGCTGCGCTCGGCGATGACACCGACCAGCGCACACTGCTTCCCTTCCGGCTGGTGGAGTCGGTCATCATGATGCGTGCCGACGAGCAGCGCGGCGAACTCGGCGAGCACACCGCCGCCGGACTCGCCGCCACCGTGGTCGGCGCCATCCAGATGCTCCTCGAGCACCGGAGCGGGTCGAGTTCGTAGCCGCGGAACCGCAGCGGCACAACAGATATACCCAAGATGATCCAAGACTGGAGCATGCCCCGACACACCCTGGTTCGGGTCGCCAGTGGAGCTGGTGAACCGGGCTCGCGTCGTCGACCGTGCGCCCATCTCCGTCGACTCTGCGCCCCGCTCACGTCGCCCCTTCTCGGAATACCCGACCGGGTGGGACGAGACCCCCTTCAGCAGGACGTACCAGGTCGACGCCGATGGCCGGCCCTTGATGAGCAGATCGTCCGGCCACCGACAGCGCGAACCACCCGCAGGGCCGGTCCCGGCGTTCCACTGCGCGCCGAAACCGGCACCGCAGATCCACCACTCGTGCGCCCGAATCTGTAACGAGTGAGGCTGGAATTGACGGCAGTCAACAATGGAAGCACAGTCGACGAAATATGCTGCACAGTAGATGATTTCGCGAAAATCGGTTGTGGAATTTCCTCGAAATCGAACGAACGTTCCCGTACAGTGGAGACATGCCAGAGCTCGCCACTCTCCTCGACCACCTCATCGAGACCACCCCACCCACCGACGACCCCACCGGCGCAGCAGCATTCGACGCACTGAACACACTTCGACTCATACGCAATATCGCCGACCACCAGATCGTGACTCACACAGCACAACTCGACGACCTTCGCGTCGCGCAGAAAGTCGGCAGCACCACCAAGAATCTGTTGATCGAGTCTGGCCATGCACCGGCCGCCGCCCACCGCACCATGAGGAGTGTCGACGCCCTACCCGAACTTCCAGCGCTCGCTCGTCACGCCGCCGACGGACGACTGACCGGCGAGATCGTCGACGCCATCATCCGCGGCATGAACGAGCTCGAGAAACGATGCGGCGACGCCCTTTCCGACGACAAGAGCACGTATGAATTGGAACTCCTCACTCACGCGTTGTCCGGTGCGACACCCACCGAAGTGCTCAAGCACGCCCGCACCATCGGCAACACCCTCACCGACGCCGACGACACCGGCATCCCCACCGCCGACGACTCGTCCTTGAACTCGGTCAGCGCCCACACCACCGACGACGGACGCATCGACATCCGCGCCGACCTCACACAAGTCGTCGGCGAGAAGTTCCTGGCCATGATCGACGAACGATCCTGCCCACGCCCCGAACCCGACGGCGCCCAGGATCGACGCACCGCGGAACAACGCCGCGCCGACGCCTTCGAGCTGATCCTCGACCAAGCAGCACTCGGAGCCACCCTCGACACCGTTGGTTCCCCACGGACACAACTCATGCTCACAATCCCCGCCACCGGCGCCGACCCAGCCACCCTGCCCTGGACCGGATCCGTCAGCCATGCAACAGCGAAACAGCTGTCATGTGACGGGTCGCTGACCGAAATCGTCCTCGATACTGAAGGCGTACCGCTACAGATGGGACACACCCACCGCCTGTTCCCACCACACCTACGACGAGCGATGATCGTGCGAGACCAGTGCTGCATCAAATGCGGTGCACCCCCATCGCATACCCAGGTGCATCACATCGAGCACTGGGCCGACGGCGGACCCACCGACCTCGACAACGGCTGCCTGCTCTGCCAACGCTGTCACACCCAAGTCCACCACCACGGGTGGGACATCGTCATCGGCTACGACCGCCATCCATGGCTCATCCCACCCGCCTCGATCGACCCACACCGCAAACCCCTACCCGCCTACAACCGGCGCACCATGCGACTCGACAACGCCGCCTGACCGCAACACACCTATAGCGCAGCACCTTCCGCACCCGGGCCTTACTCGGGACCGCGCTCGTACCTTGACAACTCCACAGTGAAACGGGCCCGGTCCGCGTTCCCGCTCGCACCGTCGAGCGGGAACGCAGATCGTTGCGGCGCAGTCCTTCGGCGTGGTCGTTGTCGCGCCGGTCACCCTGCCTGACAGGTTCCGATCGCACCGCCCTGCAGCGCCACCTCCACCTTGCGCACGATCGAGCAGTCCGCTGGACCACTCCCGACGGTCCGCATGGGTTCGACCCGCTTCACCGCAGGTGTCGGGGCCACCTGCCGGACGACGGGTGCGGCGACCTCGGGGACAACGGCCGGCGCGGGTGCCGCATGCTTCGCCTGATGTGGGACGACGACCCGTTCGGCCGACACCTCAGTGGTGTCCGCGCGCAGGTGCCGAGGCCCGCCGACCGGGACCTTCCAGCCCTTGTCGTAACCGTGCGCGGCGCCGATCGCGACACCCGCCGCGACCGCGGGCAGCGCGACCAGGGTGGCTACCACAGCCGTCCCCACCAACGGCCCGACGACGAGTCCGGTGGGCCACAACGGCAAGGTGAGTATCAGACCCAATGGGGCACCCACAACGCCGCCGACCGCGAGGGAGAGGGGCGCGGCCACCCCGGCGCCGATGACGCCGCCCACTGCGGCGTCACCAACCATCTGTTCGGCCACCCGGTCCGCGCGGGCAGCTGGAACACCGTTGCTCCGCAACACATCCGAGATGCCCCGGACGATCTCACCGGACCCCGCCGTGATCTGGGCCGCCAGCTCCGGCGGCAACGCGCTCGGCCGGGTCAGATCGAGGTTGCCGACCCGGACCCGGTCACCGGCATCGGCCGCGACCGGCACCATCACCTGGCCGAGCGGCCGTAGGTGCCGCGGCGACGGGACGACCGAGGGCGCCTCCGGCCACTGGCCGACCACGACCGGGCCGGCGTCCGACACCAACGCGGCGTCGACGTGCACGATCCGGAAGGCGTTGCCGGGCAGCACCTCTCCTCCCGGCGTCGACGACGACGGAAGCACCGGGACCGGTAGGGCGACACCGGGCGCGGCCGCCTGGGCGACGGCCGGGGCCGTCACGGTGAGCGATGCGGCCAATGCGCAGCCGAGGAAGGCCCCGGCCGGGCGGCGACCGCGCGGGCGTGGGCACCGGTGTGCGCCGGATTTGCCGATCTTGTCCATGGACGACCTCATTTCTTGATGGTGAACCGATCATCGTGAGAAAACGCTAACCCCGAACGGGCCTGCTGCGAGGCACTTTCGGACGTCAGATGGTCGTCGAGGACCGCTGCGATCCGCGCGATCGCCTCGTTCTCGGTCATCCCCAGATGGTGGGTGTCGACGTCGACATTCGTGATGCTCCCCCGGACGTATGGACCCCACCCGTCGGCACCCACCGCGTCCGGCCGCCGATCGCGCACGGCGGTGAAGTAGAGCACGTCGGTCTCGACGACCGGCGGATGCCAATCACCGGTCGCACGGATGAGCAGGTTGTAGGCGTCGGTCAGCCGCTCGATCGTCGCGGCGTCGATGCCGAACCCGTCCCCGAGACGCTCGGCGATCTGTTCGGCAGCGCGTTCGGCGGTCGCGTCCGAACTCACGAAGTCGATGCCGAGCACCGGTCCGAGATTGCTGATCAGCTCGCCCGCCGTGACCGTGGTGATCGCCGAGGTGTCGACGCCGTCGGCCTCCGTGTCGAGCATCGCCAGCAGGGCGACCTCGTGACCGGCCGCCCGCATCTCGGCCGCGACCGCATGTGCGATCACCCCACCCAGCGACCAGCCCAGCAGGTGGTACGGGCCCTCGGGCTGCACCGACCGGATCTCGTCGAAGTACCTGCGTGCGATCTCGGACATCGTGGCCGGACCGGGCACCTCGCCGCCGATCTGGGGCGCCTGCAGTCCATAGACCGGCCGGCCGGCCGGGATCTGCCGGCTCAACGTCTGGTAGCACCAGGACAGTCCGGATGCGGGATGGATGCAGAACAGCGGCGCCTGCTCGCCCTCCGGACGGATCGGGAGCAGGACATCGAGCCCCACGCCGCGTGACCCCGGGCCACCCGGCCCGGTCGCGGCAGCGTGGTCGGCATCGAACCCGTTGCGCATACCGGCCTCGATCCGCCGGGCCAGGTCGGCCGGGCTCGAATCGGAGAGCATCCACCGGATCGGGATCTCGACGTGCAACTCGGTCTCCAGATCGTTGACCACCTGCACCGACCTCAGCGAATTGCCCCCGAGGGCGTAGAAGTCGTCGTCGGCCCCGACCCTGGGCACGCCGAGCACGTGCTCGAACGTCCGCGCGATCTCGGTCTCGAGCCACGACGAGGGTGCGCGGAACCCGGAGGCGTCGCGGGGCGGCTCCGGCAACCGCGCTCGGTCGAGCTTGCCCGACGCGGTGAACGGCAGCGAATCGAGCACCATCACCGCGTTCGGCATCATGTATCCCGGTAGCGCCGCCGACGCGAAGGCGACGACCTCGGCGGTGTCCACCGATCCCGCCCCGTCCCGGTCCGACCCGACCGGCACCAGGTAGACGGTGAGATAGTCGACCGTGTCCGTCGAGGTGACCGCGGCCGCGGCGCGGGCGACATCCGGATGCCCGGCGAACACCGCTTCGATCTCGCCGAGTTCGATCCGGAGCCCACGTAGCTTGACCTGGAAGTCGCTGCGTCCCAGATACTCGAGCTCACCGGTTCGGCGTCGACGCACCAGGTCGCCGGTGCGATACATCCGGGCGCCGTCGACGAACGGGTCGGCCACGAAACGGTCGGCGGTGAGACCCGGGCGTCCGTGGTAACCCCGAGCCACCTGTGTCCCGGACAGATACAGGTCGCCGGTCACTCCCGCCGGCACCGGGCGCATCCGCGAATCCAGCACGTACGCGCGGGAATTCCACACCGGTACCCCCATCGGCACCGCCCCGTCGGCGGCCGTCCCCACCACGGACGACGTCGCGTGCACGGTGAACTCCGTCGGTCCGTAGAGGTTGTACATCTCCACTCCCGGCAGCGCGCGGCGGGCGGCGTCCACCACGTCGGGCCCGAACGCCTCGCCCGCCACGAGCAGGGTCCGCAGCGACGTCGCCCAACCGACGGGCAGGGCATCGGCGAACACCGCCAGCATCGACGGCACGAACGAGGTGATCGTGACCCGATGGGCGGACATGACCTCGGCCAGATATCGCGGATCGGTGTGGCCGTCCGGTCGCGCGATGACCAGACGGGCACCCACGGCCAATGTCGCGAACAGTTCCCACACCGACACGTCGAAGGTCGCAGGAGTCTTCTGCAGCACCACGTCCGCCGTATTCAGCCCGTACTCGGCACTGATCCAGCGCACCTGGTTGACCACCGAGCGATGCGACACCGCAACGCCTTTGGGACGCCCCGTGGAGCCGGACGTGAACAGGACATAGGCAAGGGCATCCGGGTTCAGTGGTCCGGTCCGCATGTCGTCCGTCAGCGGCGAGTCGTCGAACCCCGTCAGGTCCACGGAGTCGAGTGACGACAGGACCAACACCGGCTGGGCGCACTCGATCATGTAGTCGATCCGTTCGGCCGGATGATCCGGGTCGATCGGCACGTAACCACCGCCCGCGGCGTGCACCGCGTACATCGCCGTCACCTGGTCGAGCGAGCGCCGCATGCGGAGGGCGACCAGCGAATCCGGGCCCACTCCCTGTGCGATCATCCAGCGGGCCAGTCGATTCACCCGACCGGCGAACTCGGCGTAGCTCTGCGTGACCGCCCCCGAGATCACCGCGGTCTCGTCGGCGTGTGCCGCCGCGGCCGCCGCGAACATCGAGGCGAGGTTCTCGGCGGAATCCACATCGTGCGCCGACGCATTCGAACCCTGGAGTGCGGCATGTCGTTCGGCGTCGTCGAGCAGGTCGACGTCGTGGACGGCGCGGTCGGCGTCGGTCGTCATCGCCTCGAGCATCCCCACCAACCGGTCGACGAAGCGCTCCACGGTCAACCTGTCGAAGAGGTCGGACGCGAAGGTGACCCCACCGGCGATGCCCGCAGGCGTACCGTCCGGGTCATAGGCGTCGACCACCGTCACCTGCAGGTCGAACAGGGCCAGCCCGGTGTCCGGCTCGACGGCCCGCACCGACAGTTCGGGCAGTTCGATGTCGGTGGTCGAGATGTTCTGGAACGCGAGCATCACCTGGAACAGCGGGTTGTGGGCGTCGGAGCGGACCGGATTGAGTTCGGAGACGAGCCGCTCGAACGGGACGTCGGCGTGACCGAATGCCGCGAGGTCGGTGTCGCGCACGTCATCGATCAACTGCGCGAACGACATCCCGCTCCACACCCTCGTGCGCAGCACGAGGGTGTTGACGAACATCCCGATCAGGTCATCGAGATCGCGTTCCCCACGCCCGGCATACGGGGTGCCGACGGCGACGTCGTCGGTCGCGGCGAGTCGGGCGAGCAGGGCGGCCAGCGCGGCGTGAACGACCATGAACAGGGTCGTGTTGTGCGCGCGGGCCACCCGTTGCAGCCCGGCGTGCAGTTCGGCGTCGACGGTCAGACCGACGGAATCCCCGGCGTAGGACTGGGTGGCCGGGCGGGGCCGGTCGGTGGGTAGTTCGAGCAGCGGGGGCGTGTCGGCCAACTGTTCCGCCCAGTAGTCGATCTGCGCACGCAACAACGAGTCCGGGTCCGACTCCGAGCCCAGGACCGCCCGCTGCCAGATCGCGTAGTCGGCATATTGCACCGGGAGCGGCACCCATCCGGGCGCCTCCCCCTGCTTTCGCGCGACATAGGCCGACATGATGTCGCGCGCCAGGGGCGTCAACGACGAGCCGTCGCCGCCGATGTGGTGCAGCACGACGGCGAGCACCCACTCGTCGGCGCCGAGTTCGAAGAGCACGATCCGCGTCGACGCCTGGACGGTCAGGTCGAACGGCGTCCCGATCAGGTCCGCGATCGCCTGGTCCACTTCGGTTTCGGCGACCCGGGCGACCTCCATCGGGACGATGTCGGCCTCGGCCGGCAGGATCACCTGGGCTGGTTCCCCCTCGACGAAGGGGTAGACGGTGCGCAGGATCTCGTGTCGGTCGATGACGTCGCCGATCGCCCGGTGAAGCGCGTCGACGTCGAGATCGCCGGACAACCGCACCACGATGGGGATGCTGTACGCCGACGAGTCGGGTTCGATCCGATTGAGGAACCACATGCGTTGCTGGGCGTAGGACAGCGGAACCCGTTCCGGACGAGCGTGTGCCACCAGGCCGACCCGGCCGGTGTCGGCGTGGGATTCGGCGCGCGCCGCCAGCCGCGTCACCGTGGATGCCTCGAAGATCAGTGAGACCGGGATCGTCGTGTCCAGCGCCGCACCGATTCTCGCCACGACGCGGGTCGCGGCCAGACTGTTCCCACCCAGGTCGAAGAAGTCGTCATCGGCACCGACCGCGGCGTCGAGGGACAGGACGTCGGCGTACACCCCTGCGACGATCTCCTCGACCGGTGTGGCGGGTGCGCGGAAGGTCCGGGTGGTGACGATGGGCGCGGGAAGGGCACGCCGGTCGAGTTTCCCGCTCGGCGTCAACGGGATCTCGTCGAGGACCACCACCGCGGCCGGGACCATGTACGACGGCAGGACCTCGCCGAGCCCGGCTCGCAACTTCTCGCCGGTCAGGGCGACACCGGGCGCAGGCACCACATAGGACACCAGGCGCATGCCGATACCGGCGTCGTGTCGCGGAACGGTGACGGCGAAGGCCACCGCGGCCAGTTCGGCCAGGGCGGTGTCGATCTCCCCGAGCTCGACCCGGAAGCCGTGGATCTTCACCTGGAAGTCGTTGCGTCCCAGAAACTCGAGCATCCCGGCGCGGTTCCGGCGAACGAGGTCACCGGTCCGGTACGCGCGTTCTCCCGTCCGTCCGAAGGGATGGGCGACGAACCGCGCCGCCGACACCCCGGGGCGGTTCAGGTAGCCGCGCGCCAGCGCGGGTCCGGACAGGTACAGTTCCCCGGCGACCCCGTCCGGCACGGGCTGCAGACGCGGGTCGAGTACGAGTGTCTGCATTCCGGCAAGTGCCGAGCCGATCGTCGAGCGCTCCCCCACCCGCAATCCGGCCGTGGCGGTGGCCACGATGGTGGTCTCGGTCGGGCCGTACAGCACGCGGAACTGTCGGCCGCCGGCACGATCGGCACCCACCCACCGGCTCACCAGATCGGTGGGCACCTCGTCACCGCCCGAGAACACGACCCGCAGATCGTCGAGACCGTCCGGGTCCACCGATGCCAGCGCGGCCGGCGTGACGAACGCGTGCGAGACGCGATGCCGACGGAGGAGATCCGCCAGTTCGCGACCGCCACGCATCCCGGTGGGCGCGACCACCAGCGCGGCCGCGGCACTCACTGCGAGCAGGATCTCCAGCAGCGAGGCGTCGAACGACGGGGAGGCGAAATGCAGGACCCGCGAGGAGGTTCCGGCCGCTCGGTCCACGTGCAGCGTGGCGAGATAGTCCGCGACGCCGGCGTGTGAGACGGCGACACCCTTCGGCACGCCGGTCGAGCCGGAGGTGAAGACGACCCAAGCGATGTTCGCCGGTCGGACCGGGCACACCCGGTCGGACTGCGCGATCGGCAAGGACGGCAGTTTCTCGATCTCGGCGGCGGTCGCGGGGTCGTCGAGCACCACCCACTCGAGCGCATCGGGCAGCACAGGGCGCGACTCGCGCGTCGTGATACCCAGTGGCGCAACCGAATCGGTCACCATCTGGTCGATCCGTGCAGCCGGGTAGTGGGGATCCACCGGGACGTAGGGGGCACCCGACTTCACGACCGCCCACCATGCCACCACTGAGTCGACCGACCGCTCGACGGCCACCACCACCGGTCGTTCCGGTGCCGCTCCGCTCCGGATCAGCTGCCTGGCCAGTCGACTCGAGCGGCGATCGAGCTCACCGTAGGACAGCTCGACGTCGCCGGCGATCACCGCCGCGCCGTCGGGATCGGCGTCGACGGCGGCCGCGAAGACCTCCGGCAGCAGGGTCGGCTCCGCCGCCGCATCCGATCCGACGACCGTGAGCAGTTCGGTGCGCTCGTCGTCACCGAGCCAGTCGATGTCACCGACGGGCGTCGACGCGTCGGTGACGATCGCGTCGAGCACGAACTCGAGCCGACGAACGAATCCCGCGACGGTCGCGGGGTCGAAGAGGTCGCGGGCGAACATCATCGTGCCGGCGATCCCCTGTGCCGCACCGTTGTCCGAGTACGACTCGGCCACGACCAGCTGGAGGTCGAACTGACAGACACCGGTGTCGGCCCGCGCACGGGACACGTGTAGGTCCGGCAGTTCGACGTCGACGCCGGACAGGTTCTGGAACGCCAGGGCGACCTGGAACAGCGGATGGTGGGCGGTGGACCGTTGCGGATTGAGCTCGGACACGATCCGCTCGAACGGGACGTCGGAGTGCTCGAAGGCGTCCAGGTCGACGTCACGCACACGGTCGAGCAACCCGGCGAACGACTCCGCCGCGTCGAGATCGGTCCGGAGCGCGAGCGTGTTCACGAACATGCCGACGAGGGGCTCCAGATCCGGTTCGCCGCGCCCGGCCACGGGTGCGCCGATCACGACGTCGTCGACCCCGCTCAACCGGCCGAGGACCGTCGCGAGCGCGGCGTGCAGGACCATGAACAACGACGCGCCGTGTGAGCGGGCGAGGGCCAGCAGTTGCTCGTGGAGCCGAGCATCGATCGCCACCGGCACCTGACCGCCGGCCAGGGTCGCCACCGGCGGGCGCGGCCGGTCGGTGGGCAGATCGAGGACGTCCGGTGCACCGGCCATGGTCGCGCGCCAGAAGTCCAGCTGGGCGTGCATCATCGATGCCGGGTCATCGTCGCGTCCCAGCATCTGGCGTTGCCACAGGGCGTAATCGGCGTACTGGACCGCGAGCGGTTCCCAGGCCGGTTCCGCGCCGCCGAGCCGAGCGGCGTAGGACGTCATCACATCCTGCGCCAGCGGTGCCATCGACTGTCCGTCACCGGCGATGTGATGGACCACGAGTACGAGCAGGAAGCGTCCGTCGGTCGTCCGCCGGTGGTCTCGACCCCGCTCGTCCGGATCATCCACCGCGACCACTGCCACGCGCATCGGCACCGACGTGGTCACGTCGAATCCGCGGCGCACGAATCCGGCGACGACGTCCTCGACCTCGGTCGCCGGCACCCGGCGGGTCTCCACGGTCACCGGGGCCTCGTCGAGGATGAGTTGCCACGGGTCACCGTCGATCTCGGGATAGATCGTCCGCAGTACCTCGTGCCGTCGGACCACGTCGCCGAGCGCCCGCTCGAGTGCGGCGAGGTCCAGTCGCCCCGTCAGTTCGAGGACCACCGGGATGTTGTAGGCCGGCGACTCGGGCTCCATCCGGTTCAGGAACCACATCCGCTGTTGCGCGAGCGACAACGGAAGTCGTTCCGGGCGTTCGGAAGCCGCCAGCGGTGCGCGCCGGTCGTCGCCCAGCGATCCGACCGACTCGGCCAGGGCCGCAACGCCGGGCGATCGGAACACCGATCGAAGTGGGATCCGCACCCCGAGGACAGCTCCCAGCCGCGCGGTCACCACCGATGCGCTCAGCGAGTCACCGCCCAGGGCGAAGAAGTCGTCGTCGGCGCCCACCCGCGGCACTCCGAGGACCTCCTCGAACACGGCGGCCACCGCCGACTCGGCTCGGTTGGACGGTGCGCGGAACTCCCGAGCGGCGAAGACCGGTTCGGGCAGCCGACGCCGATCGAGCTTGCCGGTCGGGGTGAGCGGGATCTCGTCGAGGACGACGACCGCGGCGGGAACCATGTACGCGGGCAGCGTCTGCTCCAGGGATGCGCGGAGTTCGTCCCCGGACAGCGACACCCCCGGCGCGGCGGTCACGTACGACACCAGGCACTGCGGCGTTCCGTTCCCCCCATGCGGGACGGTCACGGCATAGGCGACGTCCACGCGGGACCCGAGGCGCGCGTCGATCTCGCCCACCTCGACTCGTGTACCGCGCACCTTCACCTGGAAATCGTTGCGTCCCAGATATTCCAGTTCACCGGATCGGGTGACCCGGACGAGATCGCCGGTCCGGTACATCCGGGCGCCGGGCACATCGGCCGGGCAGGGCACGAAACGCACGGCCGTCGTCGCGGCACGCCCGACGTAGCCGTCGGCCAACCCGGGGCCGACAAGGTACAACTCGCCGACAACGCCCTGCGGGACCGGGCGCATCCACGAGTCGAGTACCACCGTGCCGACGGGTCCCACCGCGGTTCCGATCGTGATCGGACCGGCCACGCCCAACGGTGCGCTCGCGGTGGCCCAGATCGTGGACTCGGTCGGTCCGTAGAGGTTGACCATCCTCCGGCCGCCGGCCCAACGCCACACCAACTCGTGCCCCACGGGCTCACCCGCGGTGGCCAGCACACGAAGGCTGTCGAGACCTTCGGACGGCACGGTGGCCAGGGCCGACGGTGTCAGCACCGCATGGGAGATGTCCTCGCGCCGGATCAGATTCGCGACGTCGGGCCCGCCGTAGACCTCCGGCGGCGACACGGCCAGCCGCCCGCCGGACCCGTGCGCCATCAACAGTTCGAACACGAAGGCGTCGAAGCTGGGCGATGCCACCTGGAGCACGGTCGACCGGTGGTCGACGCCGAGGACCGCGCGCTGGGCCGCGACGACCTGTGCCAGTCCGCGATGGGACACCACCACGCCCTTGGGCGTACCGGTGGACCCCGACGTGTAGATCACGTAGGCGGTGTCGGCGACCCGGATCGGGCCGCTCCGTTCGTCATCGGTGATCGGGTCGGCGGGTCTGACGCGCGCACGAGAAGACGAGTGCGGCCCGTCGAGAACGATCCAGTCGATGCTGTCGGGCAGCCCCGCCCGGCACGCGCCGATCGTGATCCCCAGCCCGGCGCGCGAATCGGCCAGCACGAACTCGATGCGTTCGGCGGGCAGGTTCGGATCCAGCGGCAGGAACGGTACTCCCGCCTTCGCCGCCGCCCAGATCGCGATCGCCGCCTCGACGGATCGTGGCAGAGCGCACGCCACGAGGCGATCCGTCGCGCGCCGCAGGATCTGTCGGGCCACCCGGTCGGACTCCGCGTCGAGCGCTCGGTACGACATCGACGTCTGCCCACAGGTCACCGCGATCGCATCCGGATTCTGCCCGGCCGCGGCGGTGAGGATGTCGAGAAGGGTTGCCGGTGGCGCCGACTCGTCGGTCCGGCCGACACCGGCCGGCCCCGCATGACGGAGGTCGCCGAGCCGTACACCGGGCCCGTCGGCGATCCGGGCCAGGCATTCCACGAAGTGGTCGGCGATCTCACGCGCGCGGGTCTCATCGAACTCGTCGCGATGGAACCGCACCGTGACGCTGAGCCCCGGCTCGCCCTCGCCGCTGTCGATCTTCGGCGCCACGACGACGCTCAGCGGGTACGGCGTGGCGTCGAGTCCGGTGATGCCGTCGACGTGCAGACCGGCCGAGGTGACGAGCTGTTGCAGCGCCTCCTCGCGCAGTGGGAACGACTGGAAGGCCAGCGCGGTGTCGAACAGATCCGACCGTCCCACCGCGCGGTGGATGGCCGGGAGTCCGACATAGTGGTGGTCGAGAACCAGCGCGTTCGCGTCCTGCACGTGAACCAGCAGGTCACGCAACGACATCGACGGATCGAGACGGACCCGGATCGGCACGGTGCTGAGGAACATGCCCAACGCCCGTTCGACGCCGGGCAGCTCCGGCGGTCGCCCGGCCACGGCGGAGCCCAGCACCACGTCGGTGTCACCGGTGAGGGTTCGCAGGACGAGCGCCCAGGCCGCCGAGAGGGCGGTGCCGACGGTCACGGCGGAATCCGCGACCGCCGACCGCAGGCGCGCGTACTCCTGCTCGGGGAGTTCGGCGATGATCTCGCCGGCCGCGACCCCACTCATCGCGAGGCCGCCCCTGGTCACCCGGGTGGGTCCGTCGACGTCGGCGTAGGCGTGCGCCCACGCGGCCGTCGAGGCGTCGTGATCCTGCGCGTCGAGCCACGCGAGGTAGTTCCGGTACGACGACGCCGGGCCGGCCACGCCGATCTGCGCCGGATCTCCGTAGTACTGCAGGAGTTCGCCGAGCAACAGCGGCATCGACCAGCCGTCGAGGATCACGTGGTGGTTGGTGACATGGACCGCGTAGCGGTCGGGGTCGAGTCGCACGACAGTGAATCGGATGAGGGACGGCTCGGCGAGATCGAAACCCGCTCCGGCCTCGTCGGCGGCGATCCGACGCGCCGCTCCCCGGTCCTCGACCGCGGTGAGATCGACGCTCCGGAAACGAACCCCGACATCGCCGACGACGACCTGCCGGGGGCCCTGCGACGTCTGGACGAAAGCCGTCCGCAGGATGTCGTGCCGGTCCACGACGGCCTGAGCGGCGCGGCGCAGCAACTCCACGTCGAGCCGACCGGACAGGGCGATCGTCGATTGCACGGTGTAGTCGTCCACGGAGTCGGGATCGAGCGTCGAGTGGAAGTGGATCCCCGACTGCGTCGGCGACAGCGGCCACACATCCGTGAGCGCCGGGAACCGCCGTCGCAGGCTCTCGAGGTCGCCGTGCGGCAGCTGCTCGAGGTGCGACCCCGAATGTGCGACATCGAATTCGGCGCCCACACCCGTCGACAGGACGTCGGTGTCCGGCCCGTTCGCCTCGCATCCCGTGCCGGTGTCGCCGATTCCGGTCGCGACGGCGGCAAGGGCGGCGACGGTCTTCGCCTCGAAGACCGCACGGGGGGTGATGGACAGGCCGGCCGCCTTCGCTGCCGCGACCAGCTGCATCGAGACGATGCTGTCGCCGCCGAGCGTGAAGAAATTGTCGTCGGCGGTGACGTCCTCGAGCTGCAACACCTCGGCGAACAGAGCGGCGATGATCCGCTCCGTCGGTGTCCCCGGCGCTCGCCCGCCCCCGCTCTCGGCGCGGAAGTCGCACTGCCGCAGCGCTTTCGTGTCGACCTTGCCGGATCGGGTGACGGGCATCGACTCCAGTTCGATGATCGCCGCGGGAACCATGTACTGCGGCAACGTGTTCGCGAGATCGTCGTGCAGTCCGTGCACGTCCAGCGTCTCGTCGGGCGTCCCGACGACGTAGGACACGATGACCGGACGGCCCGAATGTCCGCGCTGGAGCACCGTGGCTGCCTGGGCGACACCGGCGTTGCGCACGAGGTGGGCGTCGATGTCCCCGGTCTCGATCCGCAGGCCGTGGACCTTCACCTGCTGGTCGTTGCGGCCCAGGTACTCCAGCCGCAAGGCGTCGTCCACGCGCACCCACCGCACGGCATCGCCGGTGCGATACAGGCGTTCTCCCGGGGCCCGCAGTGGGTCGGCGACGAACCGCGCCGCGCTGACGCCCGGGCGGTCGAAGTAACCGCGCGCGAGTCCAGGACCACCGAGATAGAGTTCGCCGACCACACCGACGGGCACCGGACGCAACCAGGTGTCGAGCACGAACGCCGAGACGCCTCGGATCGGCTCCCCGATCGTCACCGGTTCACCGGGCCGGAGGTCGTCGGCGCCGGTCGCCCAGATCGTGCTCTCGGTGGGGCCGTAGTGATTCATCAGTCGACGCCCCGGCGACCACCGGTTCACGATGTCCGCACCCGTCGCTTCGCCGACCACCGCGATGATCCGCAGCGCCGGCAGTCGGGACGGGTCCATCGTGTTGAGCACCGTCGGCGTGATGATCGCGTGGGAGACCCGCTCGATCCGCAGTAGGTCCTCGAGATCGGAGCCGCCGTAGACCTCGGGCGGCGCGACGACCAGGCACGCGCCGGCACTGTGCGCGACCAGCACTTCCGAGACACAGGCGTCGAACCCCGGCGAGGCGACCTGCAGAATCGTCGAATCCTGGTGCACCGCGAACGATTCCGCGTATTCGACGACCCGATCGGCGAGACCGCGATGGGTGATGTGGACGGCCTTGGGCCGGCCGGTGGAGCCGGAGGTGAAGATGAGGTAGGCCGCGTTGTCCGGCCGGAGTGGGCGGGGGTCGACCGGCCGGTCCGGCAGTGCGGTGTCATCACCCAGCGGGAGCGAGCCGGGGCCGACGAGGGTCAGCCACTCGACCGTGTCCGGGAGGTTCGGCACGACGGCGTCGACGGTCACCCCGATGGTGGATCGCGCATCGGCGAGCAGTTCGGCGATGCGATAGGCGGGATTGCCCGGGTCGACGGCGACGAAGGCCGCCCCGGTCCGCGCGACCGCCCAGATCGCCACGATGAGCGCGGCCGACCGCGGGACCGCCAGCGCCACCGAGGTTTCCGGGCCGGCGCCGCGGGCGGCGAGGTCGGCGGCGAGTCGGCCGCTGCGGTCCGCGAGTTCGCGGTAGGTCATGGTCGCGCCGTCGGCGCGCACGGCGGGCGCCCCGGGGTGCCGGCGTGCGGTGTCGGCGAGGATGTCCCGGAGCACGCGCGCTGACACCGGGGGTGGCCCCTCGATCGGACACAGGGCGGCGCGTTCGGTGTCCCAGCACGAGGCCAGCGCGGCGACCGTGCGGCCGGGTTCGGCGGCGATCTGCCGCAGCAGGAGCACGAACCGCTCGAGCAGCACGTCTGCGGACTCCGCGTCGAGCCGGTCCACGGCGTACTTCAGCAGAAGTTCATAGGTGCCGGGCTGATCGGTGGCCGAACGGTCGGAGCTGCCCGGCCGGGGCGGTGTGACCTGGAGGCTCACCGGATACGGGGTGGCGTCGTGCGCGGCGAGACCGTTCCATCGCAGGCCGGCGTCGGCGAGCATGCGGTTGATCTCGTCCGGATCAAGGGGGTAGGACTCCAGCACCGTGGCGGTGTCGAACATGTCGGCCACCCCGGTCACCCGCTGGAGCTCGGCCAGGCCGATGTCGCGGTGGTCGAGCATCGCCGCCTGCTCGGACTGTGCCCGCGTCAGGAGATCGACGACGCGCTCGTCCGGGCGGAGCCGGATCCGCACCGGCAGGGTGTTGATGAACAGTCCGATCATCTGCTCGATGCCCGGGATCGAGGCGGGACGATCGGACACCGTGTTGCCGAACACGACGTCGGACCGGCCGGTCATGATCGAGAGCAGCAGGGCCCACGCCACCTGGATCGAGGTGTTGGCGGTGACGCCGTGGGCGCGTGCGAGTCCCGCGATCGCCTCCGTCGTCGCCCTGTCGAGTTCGAGGCCGGTCTCGCCGATCTCGCCGGTGGCGCCCCGTTCCGGCACTCCGGTGAGTCGCGTCGGACTCTCGATGCCGGCGAGGGTCTCCTGCCACGCGCGCGTCGTCGCATCGTGGTCGCGGGTGTGCAGCCACTGCAGGTAGTCCCGGAACGTCCGAGGACCCGGGAGTCCGGTGTCGCCGGCCTTCCCGCCGTCGGTGAGGTACAGGCGCAACAGCTCGGAGATGAGCACCGGCATCGACCAGCCGTCGAGCACGATGTGGTGGTTGGTGATCGACAGCACGTACTCGTCGGTGTCTGATGTGCCGACGGTGTCGGCGGTGTCCGATGTGCCGACGGTGTCGGCGGTGTCCGATGTGCCGACAGTGTCGCCACATGCGACCCGCGCGAGCCGGAAACGCAGCAGGGGCGGGTGTGTCAGGTCGAAGGGCCCGGCCGACTCGGCGATGAGCCGCCGCAGTGCCCGGTCTCGGTCGTCGGCGTCGACGATGCCGGTGAGGTCGGAGTCCGACCAGTCGACGGCCACGTCGTCGAGGAGAATCTGGCGTGGCCCGGCGCCGGTCTCGACGAACGCGACGCGGAGACTGTCGTGCCGATCGATCAACGCCTGCGCGGCCCGTCGCATCCGTTCGGGTCGCAGGCGCCCGCCCAGTCGTAGTTCGGCCTGCACGGTGTAGCCGTCGGCGGCGTCGTCGTAGGTCGCGTGGAACAACAGACCGGACTGCAGCGCGGTGAGCGGCCACACGTCGACCATCGACGGGTGGGCCACCGCCCAGCGATCGATGTCGGCCTGGCTGACCGAGACCAGGGGGAAGTCCGACGGCGTGTGACCGCCGGCCGTCCCGGACCGGACGTGTTGGGCGAGACCCTTGAGCGCCTGCGCCCACAGCGCGGCCAGTTCTTCGACGTCGACCCGGTCGAGCACCAGCGAGGCGTACTCCCAGCCGACGTCGAGTTCGGCGCCGGCCGGGCCCGGTTCGGCGATCGCGTTGATGTCGATGAGGGCGGGCAACGCCATCCACGGGTCGCCGGTACCTGCCAGCGCGTCGAATCCGCGCGCCGGCATCCACGGGCCGGTGTGTTCGCCGGTCCCCATCCGGCCCAGATAGTTGAGGCTGATCTGGGGTTCGGGCCGGTCTCCCAAAACGTCGCGGCCGGTCGGATCGAGGTACCGGACCAGTCCGTAACCGATCCCGTGATCAGGCGCGGCCCGGAGCTGTTCCTTGATCTGCTTGATCGCCAGCCCCGCCGACGCACCGCCGGTGAAGGCGTCCTCGAGGTCGACGCCCTGCAGCTCGAGCCGGACCGGGAAGCGTGCGGTGAACCAGCCCACCGTCGAGGTGAGGTCCGCGCCGGGTACCGCGGCCTCTTCGCGACCGTGACCTTCGAGAGCGATCAGTTCGCTGCCGTCGGTCTGGCCGTGCCTGCGGCGCCACTGCGCGAGCGCGAGGGCGAGGGCCGCCAGCAGCGGATCGTTGGCACCGCCGTGGAACCGCGCGGGGATGGTGGTGAGGACCGCCTCGGTCACATCCGCCGAAATCCGCATCCGGAGCCGGCCGGCGGTGGCGACGATGTCGCGATCCGGGTCGAGTGCGCGACGACCGAGCAACCGGTCCGCCGGTTCGACTACCTCCGTCCATCGGTCGAGTTCGGCCGCGGCACGCGACGGAGCCTGCTCGACGAGGCCGTGGACCCAGCGCCGCACCGAGGTCGTCGGCAGGCCGAGGTTCGGCACGTCCCCCTCCCGGATCTGATGCCAGGCCGTGACCAGGTCGGCGAGGATGATGCGCCAGGAGACGCCGTCGACGGCCAGGTGGTGGATGACCAGCCACATCAGGTCGGGCGCGGAGTGCTCGCGGTCCTGCAACCAGACGAACCTCACCAGCACGCCGGCACGCGGGTCGAGCCGGTCGGCTGCGGCCTGGAGGTGCCGGTCGATCTCCTCGGCATCCCGCTGTTCGAGCCACGTGTGCTCCAGCACCTCGTCCGCGTCGACCGCGCCGGGCGGCCGGACGACCACGTGCGGCTGGTCCGCCAGATCGTCGACGAGTACGGCGCGAAGGATGTCGTGCCGATCCAGGACGGCGGTCAGCGTGCGGACCAGCTCGTCGCGCCCGACGGCGTCCGGGAGTTCGACCAGCGCCGCCTGTCCGAAGCGGTCGATGGGACCACGGTCGAGCATCGCGTGCATGATCGGCGACAGCGGCAGAGACCCGATGGCACCGCCGGGCAGCTCGCGCAACCCGGCGTCGTCGGCGACCTCGGACGCCATCGCGGCAAGTGCCGCAACGGTTTTGTGCTCGAACACGTCCTGGGTCGTGAACGCCAGGCCGCTCGCCTTCGCCCGCGCCACGAGCTGGATCGAGAGGATGCTGTCACCGCCGAGAACGAAGAAGCTGTCGTCGGCACCCACCCCCGCAACTCCCAGGACGTCCGAGAAGAGCTGCGCCAGTTGATATTCCCTGGGCGTGGACGGCGGCCGCCCAGACCGGGCGGCGGCGAACACCGGTGCGGGGAGGGCACGCCGGTCGACCTTGCCGAACGGGTTCAGCGGCAGGGCGTCGAGCGTCGTGATCACGGCCGGGACCAGGTGCGGTGGCAGACAGTCACGCGCGAACCGCCCCAGCTCCGCCGGCTCGGGCCGCGGCCCCGCCGCCGGCACCACATACGACGCCAGCACGGTCGTGCCCGCATGATTGCGCACCGGCACGGTGACGGACTGTTCCACCTGGGCGTGGCCGGTGAGGGCGGCATCGATCTCGCCGGGCTCGATCCGGTAGCCACGGATCTTCAGTTGGAAGTCGGTGCGACCCAGCAACTCCAGCGACGGCGACGTCGACGCACCGACCCAACGCGCGAGATCGCCGGTCCGGTACATCCGTTCGCCCGGGGCGCCATTCGGATGGGCGACGAAACGAGCCGCGGTCTGACCGGACAGGTGCGCATATCCGCGCGCCAGACCGGGGCCGGCGAGGTACAGCTCGCCCGCCGTCCCCACCGGCACCGGCTGGAGCGCGTGGTCGAGGACCATCACCGAGGTCCCGCGGATGGGGCCCCCGACGGTGACATCGCCGTCGGTTTCGACCACCGAGCTCGCGGCCGTGATCGTCGCCTCGGTCGGCCCGTACTCGTTGATCATCGTCGCCGATCGCGTCCACCGTTCGACGACATGCGGCGCGCATCTGTCGCCCCCGACGACGACCGTCTGCAGTCCCGCCAGCGGCTCCGGCTCGACGGTCGCCAGCATCGCCGGGGTCAGGGTCAGGTGGGTCACGCGCTCGTCGGAAAGCAGCCGTGTGAGCCGCTCCCCGCCGATGACCTCCGGCGGGACGATGACCAAGGCGGCGCCGGCCGCGAAGCAGGTAAGGAGTTGTTCCATCGACGCATCGAAACTCGGGGACAGCGCATAGGACACCCGTGAGTCCGGTCCGAGGCCGTACGCGTCGGTCCGGTCGGCGACGAGACTCGCCAGACCGGCATGGGTGACCTGCACGCCCTTCGGCACGCCGGTCGAACCGGACGTGTAGGTCATGTACGCGACGTTCTCGAGTCGTGGACGCGTTGCGAAGTCGCCGTCGTCTGCCCCGTCGTGGTCGCCGGGGTCGGTGTCCGCCGACAGGTCACCGAGGTCGATCCGGACCGCCGCCGGCGGCACTCGATCGGCGAGGTCGTCGACGGTGATCGCAGCCCGGGCACCGCTGTCGGCGACGATGTGCTCGATCCGCTTGCGCGGGTATTCCGGATCCACCTGGACGATCGCGGCCCCGGTCTTCGCGATCGCCCAGACGGCCACGACGGTGCCCAGGGATCGTGGCAGCAGGACGGCCACCGAGGTCTCGGGCTCGCAACCGGCGGCGAGCAACCGACGCGCGAGCCGCGACGAGGCGGCGTCGAGTTCGCGGTAGGTCATGCTCCGCCCCGAGGCGCAGATCGCGATTGACTCTCGGTGCCGCGCAACCGTATCGGCGAGGACATCGGCCAGCACCCGCGGCGCTGCGGGGTCGGCGCCACGGACCGGGAGCAACGCCGAGCGCTCCTGCTCGTCGAGCAATGGAAGTCGTCCCACGTGGTCGCCGGGCGCCCCGCCGAGGAACTCGTGCAGGAACATCAGGAACCGGCGGTGGTGCGCGGTGAGCTCGTCGGGTGTGTAGATGTTCGGATTGCCCTGCAGGTCGATGTGTGTGCTGCTCTTGCCCGCACCCGGGTAGATGTTGACGAACAGATCGGACGTCGGGCCGGACGTCAGGACGTGCAGGCGCCCGGTGACCCCACCCAGGACGACCTCGCTGTCGACCATCATGAGATTCACCGCGGGCCCGAAGGAGGCCGACTCGTCGCGGGCCATCCCCATGTCGGCGAAGATGTCCTCCTGGCGGTACCGCTGGCGGCGCAGGGCGCTCAGCAATTCCCCCTGCACGGAGGTCACCACGTCGCCGAGGGTGCGCCCCGCGACCGGGACGCGCAGCGGCACCACATTCGCCACCATGCCGCCGGACCTGCGGAGCACGGCCGAGTGCCGACCGGACACCGGCAGGCTGAGGAGCACCTCGGCGCTTCCCGTCATCCGCGCGAGGTACGCGGCGAAGGCCGCGACGATCACCGGGGTGACTCCGCCTCCCTCATGCGCGGCGGCGTCAAGGCGCTGTGCCGTGCCCTCCGGAATCGGCGCGCTCACCAGGATCGGGTGCAGGGTCGGCTTGCCGTGCCGGCCGGCGAGCGTGACGACCGGCGGAGCGCCCTCGAGGTGCTCGCTCCAGTACTTCCGATCGTTGTCGTGACGAGTCGACCCCGGGTACGACGCATCCTGGTCGACGATGTCGGCGATGTCGCTCGCCGTCGACGGCGGAGCCGGGTCGCCGCGAACGGCGGCGTTGTACAACTCGGTGATGCGCCGGACCATCGTGACGGCGGCGAACCCGTCGAGCGCGATGTGATGGGCGCGGAGGTACCAGATGTAGTGCTCGTCCCCGACGCGGTAGACGATGCTCGTCATCAGGTGATCCGCCAGCAGATCGAGCGGTGTGGTGTAGTCGCGCACCATCATTCGATGAGCGGTGGCGATCGGGTCGGGCTCGTCCCGGAGGTCCACGGTGCGCACCGGGGCGCCCTGTGCGGCGACGTACTGTCGTGGTT
The DNA here is from genome assembly GCF_041103195.1 of Gordonia sp. ABKF26. Lineage (NCBI taxonomy): Bacteria > Bacillati > Actinomycetota > Actinomycetes > Mycobacteriales > Gordoniaceae > Gordonia > Gordonia sp. ABKF26. The sequence continues at coordinate 1,620,206 of NZ_JBGCVZ010000003.1, read as the reverse complement.
CGCCGTCGACGACGGTCAAGCGCAGGTGTCCGGATCCGAATTCCCGCCCCGTGGTCCGGCAGACCGTGGCCAGCAACTCGGTGTCCAGTGCGCCGTCGATGTCGACGTATTGCGCCACCGAGATCGGCAGATCACCCGCGAGGTGCTGAGCGAACCAGATCCCCCGCTGCGCGGCGGACAGCGGCAACGAGTCGATGCCGTCCCCCGGTCTCGTCGGGGCGGCGGCCGGTGGCCGGGTCGATGGGCCCGCGGGCGGGTTGACGATGTCCTTGTCGGAGATGGTCACGTGGCCTCCATGCGTTCGTGTCGATCGCACTCGTCCGGGGTTCGGGACGACCCGGGCGGACCCCGCAGACCACGGGACGAAAGATCTCATCACCCGCGCAAGATCAAGCCAAGTAAGCCCCCCTGGAGAGCTGTCGCCCCGTCGACAAATCGGACCATACTCCCGATAAACATTCGCCGACATCAATTTTCGGCAAAGGCAAAATGCCGGTAAAGGCATCTTAATGACATGGGACAAATAGTCTCGAAAGCGTCACGAAAGATCAATTGGTCTCATCAGATGAGTTTTCGGAAAAGGGTGGATTCTTGGCCATGTCTCTGATTTTCAGCTGTGCGATCGGTAAAACCGAATCCGGATTCATCAGAAAGTCAGTGTTTGTCAAACAACAAGTGCTGGTTGATATTTGGTGACCAGGGCCGATTGCGTCAATACGCCCTTTGACGACGAACCACCCAAATGGGACATGCGGAAAGTTAGGTGTCGTTGCTAACAAATAAGTTCTCTATGCTAATCGTCGGTTTGATTGCGACTACCCTGATCACAATTGATCGAATCAACCCTTCAAATCGCCCGAATCGGCAGTGTCATTCACTGGCACGACACCGTCCGCAATCGGCCGGCTTCGACCGAGGCGACCGGAAGCGGTGGCCGTCCCCGGGCCGACCGGGCGCCACCCGACGGCACGCGCCAGGCCCTGCGGGGCCATCCCGCTCGAGATGGACTCGTGCTCACCGATGACGTAGGTCTCGTGCCAGATCCCGACCGAGTCGGTGTCGGCGAGCTCCCGGTTGAACCACCGCCAGACGGGCAGATGCGGCGCGTCGGGGTCGGACGCGAACCGCCGGAGATCGTCGGCGCTGCGCCAGTACGACAACACCATGAGTGAGCCACCCACATAGAGACGGGCGTCGAGCATACCCGCCTGCGGTCGTCGCCGGAGATGGATGAGCATCCTCGGCATCGCCGCCATCACCGACAACCACGCGCGCACCCGCCAGGGCCGGGTCACCCGCATCCCGATCAGGAACACGGCCGTGCCCGCGGGCGGGACGTCGTTGGTCATGCGGACGGCTCGGCGGGGTGGCATGGCGACTCCGTAGTTTGGTAACACTGTTACAGAACGATGTTATGAAACGATGGTGGTCGTGGCAAGACCTCGATCGCACACCGATGACGTGCGGACACGACTCCTCGACGAAGCGGTCCGGGTGGTGGCCGCGCACGGGGTCGGCGCGCTGTCGGTGCGGGAGGTGGCTCGCGCTGCCGACACCTCCACCACCGCGGTCTACTCGCTGTTCGGGAACAAGGAGGGACTGTCGCGCGCGATCCTGGTCCGTGCCTTCGACTCGTTCGCGGGCGCGCAGCGGTCCGCGGTGGCGGCAGCCGAGGGTCCGATGACGCTGGAAGGCCTCGGGGTCGCCTACGTCGGATGGGCACTGGAGAATCCCAGGCTCTACGAGCTGATGTTCTCCGACGCGCTCGTGGGGGTCGAACGCACCGACGAGACCCGTGCGGCCGCGACGCGTGCGATCACCCCGCTGCGCGAGGGGGTGCAGGCGGCGATCGGAGCCGGGCTCCTCCGCGCCGCCGACACCGAGACCGTCGTCGCATCGTTGTGGGCGCAGGTGCACGGGATGGCGACGCTCCTGCTGTCGGGCAACTACCCGGCGGGCGCCGACCCGGTGGCCGCCGCGACCGCCGTCATCGACGGGTGGCGCACTGCACGCGCCTGACCGCGGTGGGACCGGAGGCGCACTAGGGTATCGGTATGGCAGGGCGCAGCATGGATTTCGACCCCATCGCCGAGGCACGGGAGAACTGGACCCAGGCGGGGTGGGGCGGGGTCGCCGACGGCATGGTGGCGGTGACCTCGGTGATGCGCGCGCACCAGATCCTGCTCGCGCGCGTCGAGGCCGCACTGCGTCCGTACGATCTCAGCTTCTCCCGCTTCGAACTCCTCCGCCTGCTGGCGTTCTCGCGGCACGGCTCACTGCCGATCACCAAGGCGAGCGACCGGCTCCAGGTCCATGTCACCAGCGTGACCCACGCGATCCGACGGCTCGAGGAGGGCGGCCTCGTCCGGCGCGTCCCGCATCCCACCGACGGACGCACCACGCTCGTCGAGATCACCGAGCTCGGGCAGAAGACGGTGGGCGAGGCCACGGAAACCCTCAACCGCGAGGTGTTCGGCGACGTCGGGATGTCCGACGACGAGATGACCGGCCTCGTCGGCGCGATCCAGTCGCTTCGCAAGCACAACGGGGACTTCTGAGTCGGCACCTGAAACGCGTATGACGTTGCACCCGGAAACCGGGCACAACGTCATACGGATTCCGGAGCCACCCGACGACGGAACCGCACGCCGACCGGCAGCGTCGAATCACCATGGACATTGCCGAACTGGCCGCCCGCCGAGACGGCGTGTTCTCCACCCGCGAAGCCCGCGACTGCGGCGTCAGCTCCTCGACCATCCACCGCAAACTCGCCGCCGGCGACTGGAAAGCCGTCGCACGCGGGGTGTACCTCGTCGCCGGACACCCCCGCACAGCCCGAGCCCAAGCGCGCATCGCGGTCCTGTCGGTCCACACCGCAGCGGTACTCGGCGGCGCGGCCGCCGCCTGGTGGCTCGGCCTCCACGACGACGAACCACGAAAACACGTCGTGTACACGCCAACCCGCGGCACTGCCCGCCGCTCATCAGCGACCGCACTCGTCCGATACCGCCCACTGCACGCCGAGGACATCACCATCCACCAGGGACTTCCGACGACGGCCGCCGCACTGACCGTCCTCGACGCCTCCCTCGACATCGGGATCAGCATCCTCGACTCAGCACTACTGACCACCCGCGTCACCCTCGACGCACTCCACGCCGCACACGACCGCTACCCGAACCGACACGGAGCACCACGAGTCGCCACCTATCTACGACTCCTCGGCGACGGGGCACGATCAGAGGCCGAACGACTCACCACCGAACTGCTCACCACCGCCGGGATCACCGGCTGGATCGCGAACATGCCCACCCTCGGCCACGTCATCGACTTCGCCTTCCCCGACACGAAGATCGCAGTCGAGATCGACGGCTTCGCCTTCCACCGCGACGTCGCCACCTTCCAGCGCGACCGGACCAAACGCAACCTGCTCACCGCCAACGGCTGGACCGTCCTCAACTTCACCTGGACCGACCTCATCGAACGACCCGCCCAGGTCGCCACGGCCATCCACACCGCGCTCCACCGATCAGCCGCCTGAAACGCGTATGACGTTGCACCCGGAAACCGGGCACAACGTCATACGGGTCTCGTGCGGACGGCGAAGACCTAGTGCAGCGAGGTGATGATCGCGCTGAAGTCGAGGTCGGCGTGCTGTTCGGCGAAGCCGCGGTAGAGCTGTGCGGCATGAGTGCCCAGCGGTGCGCGCGACCCCGTGCTGGCGACGGCGTCCATCGCCAGACCGAGGTCCTTGTTCATCAGAGCGGTCGCGAAGCCCGGCTTGAAGTCGTTGTTCGCCGGCGACGTCGGGACCGGACCCGGGACCGGGCAGTTGGTCTGCACGGCCCAGCAGTTGCCGGTGGCGCCGGTGATCACGTCGTAGAGCGCCTGATCGTCGAGACCCAGCTTCTGCGCGAGGACGAACGCCTCGCCCACCGCGATCTGCTGGACGGCGAGGACCATGTTGTTGCAGACCTTGGCGGCCTGGCCGGCGCCCGCGGCACCGCAGTGGATGATCTTGCCCGCCATCGGATCCAGGGTTCCGCGTGCGGCGGCGAAGGCCTCGTCCTCACCGCCCACCATGAACGCCAGTGTGCCCGCGACGGCGCCCTTGACGCCGCCCGACACCGGCGCGTCGAGCTGCGCGAAGCCGTGCTCGGCAGCGCGCTGGTGGATCTCGCGGGCGTCGTCGACGGAGATCGTCGACGAGTCGATGAACAGCGCGCCGGTAGGCGTCGCCGGGAGGATGTCGTCGTACAGCTTCTTCACGATGGCGCCACTCGGCAACATCGTGATCACGACCTCGGCGGCGGACACCGCCTCGATAGCGGCCGGGAAGGTCTCGATGCCGTTGTCCTGTGCCGTCTTCACCGCTTCGGGTACCGGATCGAACCCGCGAACGGTGTGCCCGGCCTTCACCAGGTTGGCGGCCATCGGGCCGCCCATGTTGCCGAGGCCGAGGAAGGCGATCGTCGTCATTGTCTCTGCTTCCTACGAAAGTGGTTGTGGAGGACGGGTTGTCAGCCCTTCGAGGCTCGTCGCTAACGCTCCTCGCACCTCAGGGGGCGAGGGAACGGTAGCGGGTCGCGATCGAACGGCCGAGCACGACGCGCATGATCTCGTTGGTCCCCTCCAGGATGCGGTGCACACGGAGGTCGCGGACGATTTTCTCGATTCCGTACTCGGTGAGATACCCGTATCCGCCGTGCAGCTGGAGCGCCTGGTCGGCGACCTCGTAGCACGTGTCGGTGACGAAGCGCTTCGCCATCGCACACTGCTCGACCTTGTCCGGCGCATCGTCGTCCAGGGCGGACGCCGCCTGCCACAGCATCAGCCGCGACGCCTGCAGCGACGTGGCCATGTCGGCGAGAGTGAACCGGATCGTCGGCTCGTCGATCAGCGCGTTCCCGAAGGCCCGACGACTGGCGACATAGGCGGCCGCCTTGTCGAAGGCCGCCTGTGCACCGCCCAGCGACGATGCCGCGATGTTGATGCGACCTCCGTTCAGGCCGTTCATCGCGACGCCGAAGCCGATGCCCTCGGTGGCGCCCAGGAGATTGGCCGCGGGCACGCGCACCTCGTCGAGGATGACCTGGGCGGTGGGTTGCGCATGCCAGCCCATCTTGTGCTCCTGCGCACCGAAACTCAGCCCGGGGGAGTTCTTCTCCACGAGGAACGTGGAGATCCCCTTCGGACCGGCCTCGCCCGTGCGGGCCATGATGACGTAGAGGTCCGACGACCCCGCACCGGAGATGAACTGCTTGACCCCGGTGAGCACGTACTCGTCGCCGGACCGCTCGGCACGGGTCGCGAGCGCGGCCGCGTCCGAGCCGGCACCCGGCTCGGTCAGGCAGTAGCTCGCAACCGTCTCCATGGTCGCCAGGCGCGGCACCCACGTCGAACGTTGTTCGTCGGTGCCGTACTTGTCGACCATCCACGTGCACATGTTGTGGATGGACAGGAACGACGCGACGGCCGGATCGGCGTAGGCCAGCTGCTCGAAGATGCGCACGCCGTCCAGACGGCGCAGGCCACTGCCGCCGGCATCCTCCGAACAGTAGATGGCGCCCATCCCGAGTTCCGACGCCTCGCGCAGCTCGTCGACCGGAAAGTGGTTCGACGCGTCCCACTCCAGCGCGAACGGCGCCAGCTTCTTCGCCGCGAAACCCGCTGCGGTCTCGACGATGACGCGTTCGTCACCGTCGAGCCGAGCGACCGCGGCGTCGGCGAAAGTGGTCAACGCCGATCAGTCCATCGTCGGGATGACGAACTCGGCGCCGTCCTTGATGCCGGACGGCCAGCGCGTCGTCACCGTCTTGGTCTTGGTGTAGAACTGGATCGACGCCGGACCGTGCTGGTTGAGATCGCCGAAGCCCGAACGCTTCCAGCCGCCGAAGGTGTAGTACGCCACCGGAACCGGGATCGGCACGTTCACGCCGACCATGCCGACGTCGACGCGGGCCGTGAAGTCGCGGGCGGCGTCGCCGTCCTGGGTGAAGATCGCGACACCGTTGCCGTACTGGTGGTCCGACGCCAGCGCGAGGGCCTCCTCGTAGTCGCCGGCACGCACGATCGACAGAACCGGACCGAAGATCTCCTCGGTGTAGATGGTCATGTCCTTGGTGACGTGGTCGAACAGGGTCGGGCCGATGAAGAAGCCCTTCGAGATGTCCTCGTCGCCGAAGGTCTGCTCGTTGTTGGCGCGCTCGCGTCCGTCGATGACGACCTCGGCACCTTCCTCGGCACCCTTGTCGATGAACCCGCGGACCCGCTCGAGGGCGGCGGCGGTGACCAGGGGCCCGTAATCGGCCTTGGGATCGAGGCTGTGCCCGACACGCAGCGCGTTCACCCGGTCGATCAGCTTGGCGCGCAACCGATCTGCGGTCTGCTCGCCGACCGGGACCGCGACACTGATCGCCATGCAGCGCTCACCGGCGCTGCCGTAGCCCGCACCGATCAGCGCGTCCACGACCTGGTCGAGGTTGGCGTCGGGCATGATGATCGCGTGGTTCTTGGCGCCACCGAAGCACTGTGAGCGCTTCCCGTGGGCGGCCGCCGTCGAGTAGATGTACTGCGCGATGTCGGAGCTGCCGACGAAGCCGAGGGCCTTGACGTCCGGGTGGGTCAGCAGCGCGTCGACCGCTTCCTTGTCGCCGTGCACGACCTGGAACACACCGTCGGGCAGGCCCGCCTCGGTGAACAGTTCGGCCAGCCGCACCGGCACGGACGGATCGCGCTCGCTGGGCTTGAGGATGAACGCGTTGCCGCACGCGAGGGCCGGGCCGGCCTTCCACAGCGGGATCATGGCCGGGAAGTTGAACGGCGTGATGCCCGCGACGACACCGAGCGGCTGACGGATGGAGTGCACGTCGATGCCGCCGCCGGCACCGGCCGTGAACTCGCCCTTGATGAGGTGCGGGATGCCGATCGCGAACTCGATCACCTCGACGCCGCGCTGGATGTCGCCGAGAGCGTCGGCGTGGGTCTTGCCGTGCTCGAGCGACAGCGTGGTCGCGAGCTCGTCGGCGTTCTTGTTGACCAGATCGACGAACCGCATCAGGACGCGGGCGCGGCGCTGCGGGTTCCAGGCGGCCCACTCCTTCTGCGCCTCCGAGGCGGTCGCGATCGCGGCGGCGACGTCGTCGGTCGACGCCAGCGGGACCTGGGACTGCACGGCGCCCGTGCTCGGGTTGAAGACGTCGGCGAAACGTCCACCCTCGGCGGGAACGCGCTTGCCGTTCAGGTAGTGCGGGATCGAGGGGACAGCAGGAGCGGACACGGAGATCACCTTCGACTTCGTTGGGGGTTATGGCCGGTGTCACCACATAGTAGGACATCCAAGTATTTCTTCCAACCCCCTGTTCACCAGCGATTTCGCACCGGCGAGCCGGTTAGGCTACCCTCGCTTTGCGAAAACGCCGACGTCGAGAGGAGTTCACATGTCGGTTGTCATCCTCTACGGAACCGAAACCGGGAACGGCGAGCTCGTCGCGGACGCCATCGCCGACACGCTGGCCGCCGATCACGATCCCTCGATCTACGACATGAGCGAGTTCGCGGTCGAGGATCTCGACCCCGAGGACTTCCTCGTCATCGTCTGCTCGACCTACGGCGAAGGCGAACTCCCGACCGGCGCCGAGCCCTTCGCCGAGGAACTCGAGAGCGTCGACCCCGACCTCACCGGCGTGCGGTTCGCGGTGTTCGGGCTCGGGGATTCGATCTACGACACGTTCAACCGCGGCGGCGAGATCGTCGCGGAGATGCTCACCAAGCGCGGCGCGGTCCAGGTGGGCGAACACGCCCGCCACGACAACTCGTCGGCGATCAAGCCGGCAAAGCAGGCCGCCGAGTGGGCCGAAGGAATCTCGCAGGAGATCTGAGAACCCGGACGTCGTCGCGGTCGGTGGTCAGGCCACCGGCCGCGACGTCGTCGTCTCCGACTCCCCCGCCGCGGCGTCTTTCGCTGCGACCCCGTCGGCTGCGGTCTCCTCGACAGCGGCGGCCTCTTCCGCGGCGACCGCCTGTTCGTACCCGCGCACTGCCGACAGCTTGGCGAGTTCACACACCGCACGCACCATGATCGCGAGCACGATCCCGAGGAACAGCGCCGTCGGCACCGACACCTGCAGGTTCTCGCCGAGCAACAACACGCCGAGAACCATGGCGACGGCAGGCTCGGCCACCGTCATCGAGGGGAACGACGTCTGCAGGTCGCCCGCGCCGAATCCCATCTGCTGGGCGAGGATCGCGCCGATCACCACGAGCACGAAGAGATAGATCTCGGGGTGGACGAAGGTACGCCAGAAATGATGGGTGACCTGGTAGATCACCGTCTTGACCAGCAGTGCCGACACCCCGAAGAGAACGCCGGCGACCAGTCCGTAGAACAGCGCCTTGTAGTGCGGGCTCGAGCGGTGCGCCAAGACCACCAACGCCACCACGACACCGATGACCGCCCCCACCGTGCCCCAGAGCAACAATGCGTCGGGTCGCCGCATCGACGGTTCGGGTCGCGCCACGATGAGGAACGTGACGACACACGCGACGAGCACCCCGCCCCACGCCCATTCGATGCGGGCCGGGTGCCGATGGTCGGCCCAGGCCTCCAGCGGCAGGGCGAACAGCACCGCCAGCACGACCAGCGGTTGCACGAGCAAGATCGAGCCCAACCCGAGCGCAGACGCCTGCAAACCGAAGCCGCACAGCGCAATCGCCGCACCCGCCCACCAACCCGGGGTGATGGCACCGTTCACCCGAGAGGCGCGCTGACGCAACACGGTGCCCGCCGCGATCATCAACGCGGCCAGCACCGCGAGGAGAGCGGGTACCCAGGTGTGCACGATCCCCAGGGTAACGGCGGCTGCCGGTGCTCGCGGTGGCGACCGGAGTCGCCCGAACCGAGATCGACGGTGTCGGAACACCCACCACCTGCCCGGACAACGTAGATTCGAACCCATGCGTTATCGGTCAGATCTGGAACGACTGGCCACCCTCGACGCCGCCGCGATCGAGGTGGCCTGCACCGACTGCACCTCGGTGGGCGAATTCATCGCCTGCGCCGTCGACGAGTATCTGGAGTTCGACGTCGCCGCCGAGGAGGCCGAGGCCCGCGGCGACGACGAGCATGCGGCCTTCCTCCGGCAGGAGGCGGCGGCGTGGCGCGCCACCGTGCGGGTGCTGCGGATGATGGTCGCCGAGTCCGGGCCCGGCAACCGGCTCAGCGACCGACGGCACGGCGCCGCATGAGCGAGGCCCGCACGCTCATCCTGATGCGGCACGGCAAGTCGGGCTACCCGCCCGCGACGCCCGATCACGACCGTCCGCTGGCCGAACGCGGCGACCGGCAGGCCGCTCTGGCCGGACGATGGATGGCCGACGAGGGCCTGCGGGTCGACGCGGTGCTGTGCTCCACATCGACGCGAACGCGTCAGACCCTCGCCCGGACCGGCATCGACGCGCCGGTGACCTACGTCGAGGACATCTACGGCGGCGCACCCGAGGAGATCATCGAGTCCATCCGCATCCACGCACCCGCCGACGCGCAGACGATCCTCGTCGTCGGGCACGAGCCCGGGATGCCCGCGACCGCGCTGACGCTCGACCCGGACGGTCACATCGAACGGTTTCCCACCTCGGCCTACGCGGTCGTCGGCGTGACCCACCCGTGGGGCCGACTCGGCCTGACTCCCGACCCGGGGGCCCACCTCGTGGGTGTGCGAATCCCGCGCGAGGACTGACCGATGGCGCACACTGGGGTCATGCGTGAGATCCAGCGAACCATCATCGACGCCCTCGCGGTGAAGCCCTCGATCGAACCCGCCGACGAGGTGGAACGCCGGGTGCGCTTCCTCGCCGACTACCTCGACGCGACCGGCGCCAAGGGATATGTCCTCGGCATCTCCGGCGGGGTGGACTCCACCCTGGCCGGACGGCTGGCACAGCTGGCCGCCGACCGCGTCCGTGCCGGTGGCGGTGAGGCCGTCTTCGTGGGGGTCCGCCTCCCCTACCGGGTGCAGCACGACGAGGACGACGCGGCTGCCGCGCTCGATTTCGTCGCCGCCGACGAGGTGGTCACCGTCAATGTGGCCCCCGGCGTCGACGCCCTCACCGCGGAGATCGAACAGGCGACCGGCAACCGACTCACCGATTTCACCAAGGGCAATGCAAAGGCCCGGCACCGGATGGTCGCGCAGTACGCGCTCGCCGGCGACCGCGGATTGCTGGTCATCGGGTCCGACCACGCGTCGGAGAACGTCACCGGTTTCTTCACCAAACACGGCGACGGTGCCGCCGATGTCCTCCCCCTCTCCGGACTGAACAAGCGGCAGGGTCGTGCGTTGCTGCGCCACCTCGGTGCGCCGCAGCAACTGTGGGAGAAGGTCCCGACCGCCGACCTGCTGGACGACAAGGCGGGGCAGACCGACGAGGACGAACTCGGCCTGCGCTACGACGACATCGACGACTACCTCGAGGGACGCGAGATCCCGGTCGAGGCCGCGGAGAAGATCGAGGCCGCGTGGCATCGCAACCGGCACAAGCGGACGACTCCGGTGGAGGTCGACGACACCTGGTGGCGGTCCTAGGAACACCTGCCGCCGAGGCGCGTCCGGGCCCGCCCGCGATTAGGGTGTCGGAGTGTCTGTCTACGCAAACGGATTCGCCCGGGTCGCCGGTGCCGTTCCCGTCCTGACGATCGCCGAACCCGCGGTCAACGCCACGCGCACCATCGCACTCGCGCGACGGGCCGCCGACGACGGCGCCTGCCTGGTCGTCTTCCCCGAACTGGGGCTGTGCGGCTACAGCGTCGACGACCTCTTCCATCAGGATGCTCTCCTCGACGGGTGCCGCGCCGCACTCGACGAGATCGTGGCCGCCAGCGCCGGAATGACGCCGGTCCTCTGCGTCGGGCTGCCGATGCTCGTCGGCGACGGCCTGTACAACTGCGCCGCCGTCATCCACGACGGTGCCGTCCTGGGGGTGGTCCCGAAGTCCTACCTGCCGAACTACCGCGAGTTCTACGAGCAGCGCTTCTTCGCCGCGGCACGCGACGCGATCCCCACGACCGTGTCGATCGGCGGCGACGAGGTCCCGTTCGGCGCCGATCTCGTCTTCGAGGCACGCGACCTCCCCGGTTTCGCACTGTTCGTCGAGATCTGCGAAGACGGGTGGGTGGCGATCCCACCGAGCACGTGGGCGGCTCTCGGCGGCGCGACGGTGCTGGCCAACCTGTCGGGCAGCCCGGTCACCATCGGCAAAGAGGGCTACCGCACCAACCTGTGCACGGGGCACTCCGCACGCACCATCTCCGCCCACGTGTACGTCGCCGCGGGCTTCGGCGAATCGACGACCGACCTGGCCTGGGACGGTGACGCCCTCATCACCGAGAACGGCTCGCTCCTCGCCCGGAGCGAACAGTTCGCGACGACCGATCAGATCATCTCCGCCGACATCGATCTCGACCGGTTGCGGCAGGAACGGATGCGCATGATCAGCCTGCGCGACCAGGTCGGCGACCACTCCGAACGGTTGAAGTCGTTGCGCCGCATCGGCTTCGACTTCGGCGAGTTGGCCGGCGACGATGACGTGGTCCGGCGGGTGATTCCCCGGTTCCCCTATGTGCCGGCGGATTCCGCCGACCGAGACGAACGCTGTGCCGAGGTCCGTTCCATTCAGGTGCAGGGTCTCGCCCAGAGACTGCGATCGACCGGACTGGAGAAGATCGTCATCGGCGTCTCCGGCGGGCTGGACTCGACGCTCGCGCTCCTCGTCGCGGTCGACACGTTCGACCGACTGGGGCTGCCGCGCACCAACATCCTCGGTTACACGATGCCCGGTTTCGCGACCGGCGGCCCGACGCTGCGACGGGCCCACGCGCTCATGGACTCCCTCGGCGTGAGCGGCACCGAGATCGACATCCGGCCGTCGTGTGAGCAGATGCTCGCCGACCTCGACCATCCGTACGCCCGCGGCGAGAAGGTCTACGACGTCACGTTCGAGAACGTGCAGGCGGGCGAACGGACCTCGCACCTGTTCCGCCTGGCGAACTCCAACGGCGCCATCGTGCTCGGCACCGGCGACCTGTCCGAACTCGCGCTCGGTTGGTGCACCTACGGTGTCGGCGACCAGATGTCCCACTACAACGTCAACGGCTCGGTGCCGAAAACGCTCATCCAGCACCTGATCCGGTGGATGATCACCAGCGGACACCATTCGTCGGAGACCACCGAGACGTTGATCGAGATCCTCGACGACGTCATCTCCCCCGAGTTGGTGCCGCCCGGTGACGACGGCCGGATCCAGAGCACCGAGGACACCGTCGGCCCCTACGAACTGCACGACTTCTTCCTCTACCACCTGACGCGCTTCGGCTATCGGCCGACCAAGATCGCCTACCTCGCCCGGCAGGCGTGGGGCGACCGCACCCGCGGTCCGTGGTCGGATCTGGTGACCGAGGACAAACGCAACGAATACGATGCGGCGACCATCGAGCACTGGCTCGGCGTGTTCGTGAAGCGGTTCATGGGCAACCAGTTCAAGCGCTCGGCGATGCCGAACGGTCCGAAGATCGGATCGGGCGGGTCCCTGTCCCCGCGTGGCGACTGGCGGTCACCGTCGGATGCGTCGGCGCGGGTCTGGCTCGACCAGCTGGCCGGGGGTTAGTGGCTTCGACACGTCGCCTCGCTGCGCTCGTCGACTGCTCAACCAGCGGGAAACCATGCTGATCGACTACTCAACCAGTGGGAAACCATGCTGATCGATGCTCAACCAGCGGGAAACACGCTCATCGACTGCTCAACCAGCGGCAGCGGCAGATCTGCTCGTCGCTCGACCAGCGGCAAACCGCCCGCCTCAATCGCAGGCAGCGAGGAGTTGCTTGAGCTGATCGTCGAAGGCGTCGGCGATCGCCCACGGATCCGGGGTCTGGTCGGTGCAACCCACGATGCCGATGTTGAGGTTGCCGTCGGCGGAGAACACCGTGATGTTCAGTCCCAGTCCGTGGAAGATCGGGCCGAGCGGGTAGACGCCGGTGACCCGGGCGCCGAGGAAGTACAGCGGGAAGTCCGGACCCGCCACGTTGGACACCAGGACGTTGAAGACCGGTGGATGGGCCGACGCCAGGTTGCGGTCGCCGTAGATCTTCATCATGGTGGACAGCGTTGTGCCCGGGGCGAATTGAGCCCAGGACCGCAGGATGTTCGCATCGATCTCGGCGTGGTGCTCCTTCGAGGTGCGGCTCAGCTCGGCCTGCTTCCGGAGCCGGGCAACCGGATCCGGCTCGTCGGAGGAGAGCTGGGTGAACATCCCGGTCACCTTGTTGGTGCCGCCGACGACCAGGTCCTTCTCATCGGCGCCGTGCACCGAGACCGGGACCATCCCGACCAGCGGGCGATCGGGCAACTCGTCGTGTTCGAGCAGGTAGGTGCGCAGCGCTCCACCCACCATCGCGAGCACCACGTCGTTGATCTTCACGCCGAAGTGGTCCTTCACGCGCTTCACGTCGGCGAGCGAGAGTTGGGTCACGGCGATGCTGCGATGCGGCGTGATGGGTGCGTTGAACCGCGTCCGCGGCGCGCGGAACGGAGCCGGCATCGCCGAATCCTGTTGTGCGCGACGGAACCAGCCGACCGGTACGCCGAGGGTCCGGGGCAGCAGTTTGGCCATCGCCAGGGGACGCTGGACGAAGTAGTTGACCGCCCCACCCGCGGCCATCGCGACGCGCGACGACGGCCCGGCCGACTCTCCCACCTTCTCGGCGTCGAGTTCCGGGGGTTCCGGTGAGAGCGTGCACATCTGCGCCAGCAACTCGGCGCCGGTGACACCGTCGGTCCCGGCGTGGTGCATACGCAGCATGGCGCAGACCCGGCCGTCGGCGAGCCCCTCGATGATCCAGAGCTCCCAGAGCGGCTTGCCCCGGTCGAGCGTCTGACCGGCGAGATGACCGACCAGTTCGGCGACCTCGCCGGCGCCGGCGGGTGCCGGCACCCCCACGCGGTGGACATGACGCTCGATGTCGAAGTCCTCGTCCTCGATCCAGACCGGGTGGTCGATGTTGAGCAACGAGTTGTCGAGTTTGCGGCGGAACGCGGGGATGGCGGCGATCCGTCGCTCCATCTCCGCACGGATCTTGTCGAACCGATAGCCGCCCGGCATGGTGCTCGGGTCGATCTCGAACAGACCGATGACGTGCATCAGTTGCGAACGCGTCTCGAGGTAGAGAAACGATGCGTCCAATCCACTCAAGCGCTGCATGAGTTCAGCCTCTCCTCGACGTCGGGCACCCACCCCGCAGGCACCCCACGCCATCATGCCGCACCCGGCGTGCCTCGCGGAGCCGGTTCCGCCGACCGCCACGGCCGACTGGGGACACATGCTCTCCGGCGGTCAGAGCGGCAGCGAGTCCACCATGTCGAGAATGTCCTGACCGTCGGTTTCCAGTACGACGATCATCGCGAGTTCGCGCGCCGGGTCGTCGGTGATCTTGAAGACCCCGCGGCCGTTCTCGTCGATCAATCCCGTTCCGTGCCGCCACCTGACCGGCCGCGACGTCGACGACGACCGCGAGTACTCCGCGTTCAGCGCATCCCTGGACGCAAACCAGAACACCCCGAAAGGACGATCCACCGCACCCGCCGCACACCGCACGACGAAGACGGTGCGGACCTGCCCCGCCCCGGTCTCCGACGGGCCGACCTCGTCCCGGCCACCGGAGTAGCGGCGGATGCACTCCGTGTTCATCCATTGCGCGGCGGTGTCGGGGGCCTGCGGGAGCAACTCCGGGAACTGCGCCACGAGCGGCGCGAACTCTCCCCAGCTCGCACCCGTCCGGACCCGCTGCACCGGCCCGGGCTCGGAGTACACGCCCCCACGCATCGCAACCACCCGGTAGTCATGTTCTCCGGCAGGCACACTCGCGTCCTCGGCCGTCGTCTCCGGCCCCTGGTGGACGACGTATCCGTCACCGCGGAGGAGCTGGTAGGCCGACGCCCCGTCGACCGGGTTCCAGGTCGCGATGACCCGCCCCGGCCGGGCCTGCAGGGTGAGCCCGCCGGGCGGGTCCGGCGCATCGGGTGCCGTCACCGAACGGACCACCGCGAACCCACCGAGCGCCACCACCGCCGAGATCAGCACGATCAACCCGATCAGCCAGGGGCCGGATCCGATCCGTCGCGGCCGGGTCGGGACGGTCGTCGAGATCGGCGAAGTGGGGAGAGCGGGTGGAGGGGGCGAGTTCATCAGATCGGCAACCTCTTCAACACGTCGCCGGCCGCGGCGGCGGGCTCGCCCGGGACGACGACCCACACCACCGATCGGGCGTGGTCACCGTCGTCGAACGTGAGGATCGCCTGACCCTGATCACCTTGCTTGTCCGACAGATACAACGTGCCGGCGTGTCCCTGCGCAGTCGTGTAGTCGACGCCGCGGAGGTCGTACGCGGTCACCGTCGCTGCTGCCGTGGCCTCCTCCGGGGTGTCGTAGGCATCGACGATCACCTGGTACGCAGCCACCTGCGGACCGGCAGGGTCTCCGCTGCCGGCCCCGGTCGGGTTCTCCGCTTCGCGCGTGCACGACACGGTGCGCTTGCTCGACGAGAAGGCGAGGTCGCCGTCCTCACCCCAGCAGCGCATGGCATCGAAACCGTTGGTGCTCAACGGTGTCGCGGGGATGAGATCGTGGTACAGGTCGGCGATCGGTTGCAGCTGGCCCCACGTCATGAAGACATCGACCTGCTCGGAGTTCCGCGAGAAGTCCGACACCCGGCCGTCGTCGTGCGCGGCGACCTGGAACGTGTAGGTGCCGGGTACCGGTCGGGGCGCGGTGAACTCGGTCGCGGGCCCGGAGTAGATCACGGCGTCGTTCTGGGTGACCACGTAGCCGGTGGCCCCGGCCACACTGTTCCAGGTCAGTTCGACGGCAGTGGTCGTGACCTCCGCGTCCGGCGGGTCCGGGGTGTCCAGAGACGTGGCCGACATGCGCACGAGTCCGATGCCGGCGCCGAGGATTCCGGCGACGAGCACGGCGACGATCCCGATCACGAGCAGCTGACGCGGACGGCCGACCGCATTCGGTTGCGTCGCATCGTCGTCGGCCGGCCAGGTGGGCGACGGTTCCGGCGGAACCCGAGGCGGCGCGAGCGCCGCGGCACGCGGGCCCGGAGCACCGATCGGCGGGCGGGGATCGGTACCGACGCCGGTTCCGGCGGGACGGAGCTCGGCGAGGTTCTCCGCGTCCCGACCGTGGGACGCGGGTACCTCCCCGGAATCGGGCACGCCCACCGGGCCGATGAGTGTTGCGCGGGAGTCGAAGACGTCGGCGAGCGCGGCCGCGAACTCCCCCGCCGTCGAGTGTCGGCGGCCCGGCTCCTTCGCGATCGCCCGGGCGAGCACCCGGTCGACGGCCGCGGGGAGGGCCCGGTTGCGGGCACTGGCCGACGGGGGTTCGTGGTGCATGTGTGCCGTCATCAACCCGTGCAGCGACGGTGAGTCGAAAGGCGGCGCACCGGTGAGCAATTCGTACGCGGTGGCGGCGAGCGAGTAGATGTCGCTGCGGCCGTCGACGCGCAGGCCCTCGATCTGCTCCGGCGAGGCATAGCGCATCGTGCCGATGGTGATCCCGGTGCCGGTCAGGTGGGTGACCTCGTCGAGTACCTGCGCGATGCCGAAATCGGTGAGCTTGATGGCTTCGGGACCGCTCGGACCGCCGTCGACACGTTCCTCGCCCGGCGTGATCAGGATGTTGGCCGGCTTGATGTCGCGATGCATGACGCCGCGCCGGTGGGCCGCGTCGAGTCCGGCGGCCGCCCCGGTGATGATCGTGCACGCGAGACCGGGGTCGAGCGGGGACTCCCGGGCGAGCATCCGCGCGGCATCGGTGCCCGGCACGTACTCCATTGCGATCCATAGCAACTCGTCGAACACACCGCGGTCGTAGACGGCGACGATGTTGGGATGGTGCAGGGGCGCGACGATGTCGGCCTCGCGTTCGAACCGGGCGCGGAAGACCGGGTCGGTGGCGTGGACCGACCGGAGCACCTTGAGGGCGTCGGCGCGCGGCAGCCGGGGATGGGCGGCCTTGTAGACCTCGCCCATGCCGCCGCGTCCGAGCACGTCGAGGACGCGGTACCCCGCGATCAGGTCCCCTACCTGGTACATGACGTCCTCACCGATCCGTGTGCGGTGGCAGTGTTGGGCACGAATGGTACCGAGTGTCGCGAAACGCGGTGGATCGCGCCGTTCCGGACTCTACGATCGGCGACGATGGAAACCACCGAGAAACCGACCCCGCCGACCACCGAGTTCACCCACGCAGAACTCGACGAGGCCTTCGCGCAGTTCCAGCGCACGGTCGCCGAGATCGCCGTCAGCCGCGACTGGGATCGCTTCGCCGAGCTGTTCACCGACGATGCCGACTACGTCGAGCACGCCCTGGGCACCATGCGCGGCCGTGAGGAGATCCGGACGTGGATCTGGCGCACGATGACCTCGTTCCCCGGCAGCCACATGACCGGTTTCCCCTCCCTGTGGCATGTGGTCGACGCCCCGACCGGCCGGGTCATCTGCGAAGTCGACAACCCGATGCGTGACCCCGGTGACTCCACCCACATCACCGCCACCAACATCACCATCCTCACCTACGCGGGCAACGGTCGCTGGAGCCGCGAGGAAGACGTGTACAACCCCATGGAGTTCGGTCGGGCGGCCATGCGCTGGTGTGAGAAGGCCCGCGAACTGGGCACCATCGACGAGCCCGCAACGGCCTGGATGGAAACGACCGGGGCCATGTTCGCCTCTCGGCGCTGACCGTTCCGCCGCACGGGCGAACCCGCGCCCAGCTGGGCGTTTGCGGCGACGCCTGCGGAGGTCGCCGGCGTGACGGATGACACCCTCGCACCCCGTAACGGTTCGCCGGTGCTGCGACGACACCCTCACGACGGACTTGGGACACCGGTGAGCGTGCCGTACGCTAGGACTTTGACCAGTGGCGTCGGGCGCCGGAGCGCACCCCGGCCCGACACACCGCGGTCCGGCGGACCCGGCACGCATCCGCCAAGACGTCGAGCATCACCGACGACGTCGAGAACCACGATCGTGGCAGCGGCCGCGCACGTGGACCGACCCACCAGACACAGACGACGACACACGCACGATGACACACGCGGACACCGTTCGGAGGACACCCATATGGCACGCGACCTGACGCAACTCGAGCTCCTCAAGGAGCTGGCCCCGGTTGCCGAGGACAACGTCAACCGCCACCTCAAGATCGCCAAGGACTGGAACCCGCACGACTACGTGCCGTGGGACGAGGGCCGGAACTTCGCCGCGTTGGGCGGGGTCGACTACGACCCCGAGCAGTCGCAGCTCGACGAGGTCGCCAAGGCCGCGATGATCACCAACCTCCTCACCGAGGACAACCTGCCGTCGTACCACCGCGTCATCGCCGACAACTTCTCCATGGACTCCGCCTGGGGCCACTGGGTCGGTCGCTGGACCGCCGAGGAGAACCGCCACGGCATCGTCATGCGCGACTACCTCGTGGTCACCCGCGGCGTCGATCCCGTCGCACTCGAAGAGGCGCGGATGATCCACATGACCAACGGCTACGACCCGATGCTGGCCGCCGCCGGACGTGTGGACGAACTCGAGGAGCATGCCGACGAGCTGGGCCTGCTGCACTCGGTGGCCTACGTGACCTTCCAGGAACTCGCGACCCGCGTCAGCCACCGCAACACCGGCAAGGCGTGCAACGACCCGATCGCCGACAAGATGCTCCAGCGCATCGCGGCCGACGAGAACCTGCACATGATCTTCTACCGCAACATCTGCGGCGCGGGCTTCGACATCTCGCCCGATCAGACGCTGCGCGCGGTCACCGACATCGTGACCAACTTCCAGATGCCCGGCGCCGGGATGCCCAACTTCCGTCGTCACGGCGTGCTCATGGCCAAGCACGGTATCTACGACCTGCGCCAGCACCTCGAAGAGGTCGTCATGCCGGTCCTGCGCAAGTGGAACGTCTTCGAGCGTGAGGACTTCACCAGCGAGGGCGAGAAGACCCGCGAGGAGCTCGCCGCCTTCCTCGAGCAGCTCGAGAAGGACACCATCCGCTTCGAGGAGATGCGCGACCGTTCGCTCGCCCGCGAGGCCAAGAAGCGGGAGCAGCAGGCATCCTGAGCACCACCCTCCCCTTCGAGGCTCGCTCCGCTCACACCTCAGGGAGCAGCGACCCGGCGCCTTCGACCACCGCAAGCTCGCTCCCCGGCCCCCTGAGGGGCGAGCTTGCGAGCGTCGACCCCAGCCCCCTGAGGAGCGAGCTTGCGAGCGTCTCGAAGGGGCTGCGCATCGGTTCGATCGAACTGGCCAGCCCGGTCGTGCTGGCCCCGATGGCCGGTGTCACGAACGTCGCATTCCGCACGCTGTGCCGTGAGCTCGAACTCGCCCGCACCGGCACCGTCTCCGGGCTGTACGTCTGCGAGATGGTGACCGCCCGCGCGCTCGTCGAGCGGCATCCGGTCACGATGCACATGACGACCTTCGGACCGGACGAGAATCCTCGGTCGATGCAGCTCTACACCGTCGACCCGGAGTACACGTATCAGGCCGCGAAGATGATCGTCGACGAGAACCTCGCCGACCACATCGACATGAACTTCGGCTGCCCGGTCCCCAAGGTGACCCGCAAGGGCGGCGGTTCGGCGATCCCCTACAAGCGCACCTTGTTCCGCAAGATCGTCGCGGCGGCGGTCCGCGCCACCGAGGGCACCGACATCCCGGTGACGGTGAAGTTCCGCATCGGCATCGACGACGAGCACCGCACCCACCTCGACGCCGGTCGCATCGCCGCGGAGGAGGGCGCCGCCGCCGTTGCCTTGCATGCGCGCACCGCGTCGCAGCGGTACTCCGGCGAAGCCGACTGGGACGAGATCGCCCGTCTGAAGGACCACGTCACGTCCGTGCCCGTGCTCGGCAACGGCGACATCTTCGAGCCCGCCGACGCGGTCGCGATGATGAACCGCACGGGCTGCGACGGCGTGGTCATCGGACGCGGTTGTCTCGGCCGCCCCTGGCTGTTCGCCGAACTCGCCGCCGAGCTGGGCGGGTTCGACGCCCCGACCCCGCCGAATCTGGGCGAGGTCGCCGACATCATGGTCCGGCACTGCCAACTCCTCGTGGACCACCACGGTGAGATGAAGGGCTGCCGCGAGATCCGCAAGCACGTCGCGTGGTACCTGCGCGGCTTCCCGGCCGGATCGGAGATCCGCCGCCGGATGGCACTGGTCGGCAGCGTCGACGAGCTGCGCGAACTGCTCGCCGAGCTGCCCGCGGACACCCCGTTCCCGTCCGACGGCCACGGCCCGCGCGGCAGGCAGGGATCCCCGGCCAAGGTCGCGCTGCCGGACGGATGGCTCGACGATCCGGACGAGGACGTCGTCCCGGCCGGGGCCGAGATCATGCACTCCGGCGGTTGAACCGGATTGCGAAAACCGTCACAACCGGCGCCTGGCTGAGATGCTTTCTCAGGTGGGATCAGTACTATTGCGCGGAGGTCCCGGCCGCCGGGACCTCCATTCTGTGCGCACCGCGCTGGTCGAGCCCCGATCTGCGGTGACTCGCGAATCAGACCACGGGGCATGAGGAACGTGCATTGAGTCGTAGGACACCGGGCCCGGACGACCCCGAGGCGGGCGACGCCGATCGCTCTCGTCGTGGTCGTCGCGCCGGACGCTCCCACGACGAGCTCGGCCCGACCCCGGGACAGGACGCCACCGGCCCCGTCGGCCCGGGTGACCAGCCCCCCGCACACCCCAGCCTCCGTGAGCCGCGGTCCGCGGATCGATTTGTCCGCGGACGAACGCGGCTGACCGTCCGTCAGCTCATGGAGCAGATGAACGCCGAGGAGTCGTCACCGGTCGAGCCGCCTGCGGGCTCCGGCCGCTCCGGCTCCCGCCGCGCGATGCCCCCGCGTCCGGAGTCGCGGAATCCCGAGACCCCGTCGACGCGCGCACGTTCCCGCCGCCTCGGACAGCCGTTCGGTCAGGGCGCCGAACCGCCGCCACCCCCACGTGCGCCGGGCGCACCCCAGCCGGCGCCCGACGACCGCCCCACCACGGTCCATCGCTTCGACAACGACGTCACCCAGAAGATCCCCACCATCGGCGACTCCGCACCGGACCTGTCCGACCGTGCGACCGAGAAGCGGGCCATCGAGGAATCCCGGGGCCAGGAACCGGTCGCCGGGTCTCCGTCGGGGAGCCCGGTCGCGCAGGCACCGCTCGAGCGCACCCCCGACCTCACCGGACCCCTCGCCCTGCGTTCGGCACCCCGGCGTCATCCCGGACGCGACGAGGACCGTCAGGGTGCGATGCTCCGCAAGACCGCCGCGACCGGACGGATCCTGGTCGCCATCGCATGTGTCCTCGCGCTCGTCGGCACCGGCTTCGTCTGGGGCTACCTGCAGTCGTGGAACGGCAACTGGCGCAACGTCACCGCCGTCGATCCCGACGACCAGAACATCCGCAACAAGGACGCCCAGTACGGTGACGAGACCTATCTGATCGTCGGAACCGACACCCGCGGCGGACAGAACGCCAAGGTCGGGGCAGGCACCACAGCCGACGC
Organism: Gordonia sp. ABKF26; assembly: GCF_041103195.1. NCBI lineage: Bacteria > Bacillati > Actinomycetota > Actinomycetes > Mycobacteriales > Gordoniaceae > Gordonia > Gordonia sp. ABKF26. The sequence continues at coordinate 1,598,589 of NZ_JBGCVZ010000003.1, read as the reverse complement.
CGACGGTGCCCGATCGGACACCGTCATCCTGGTGAACGTCCCCGCGAACCGGAGCCGCGTCGTCGCGGTGTCGTTCCCGCGGGACCTGCAGGTGGACCAGCCGGCCTGCCGCGCCTGGGACAACGCGACGGGCGCCTACGGCGCCGAGATGCCGCCCGCCGACGACGTCAAACTCAACGGCGTCTACGCCGCGGGTGGACCGCAGTGCCTCGTCCGCGTGATCACCGCGATGAGCGGTCTGAACATCAACCACTTCATCGGCATGGACTTCTACGGTTTCGAGAAGGTCGTCCGTGCGATCGGCGGCGTCGAGGTCTGCTCGACGGTGCCGCTCTACGACTACGAGATCGGTCAGATCCTGCGTAAGCCCGGCAAGCAGAAGCTGACCGGTCGACGGGCGCTCAACTACGTGCGGGCCCGCAACATCTCCTCCGAGGGCAACGGCGACTACGGGCGCATCAAGCGTCAGCAGTTGTTCATGTCGTCGCTGCTGCGGTCGTCTCTGTCGGGCAACGTGCTGTCGAACCCCAACAAGCTCAACGGCATCGTGAACACGTTCATCGAGTACAGCTATGTCGACGGTGTGGACACCCAGTCGCTCATCAGCCTGGCCGAGTCCATGCAGGGCATCGAGGCCGGACGCGTCTCGTTCCTGACGATCCCGACATCGGGAACGTCCACCGACGGCGCCAACAACGAGATCCCGCGCACCAGCGACATCGACGCGATCTTCGACGCCATCATCGACGACCTGCCCCTACCGGGTGAACAGGCGCGCAAGAAGCCGCCGTCATCCTCCAAGGCCCCCTCGAGTTCGGATGCCCCGAGCACCAGGGCCGACACGTCCGCTCCCGGACCGGTCACCGCGACGGCACAGAACCCCGGCAATGTGGGCGTCCGGGTGCTCAACGGCACCGATCGCACCGGTCTCGCCACCGAGGTGTCCGAACAGCTCACGCCGTACGGCTTCGACGTCCGCGGTGTCGCCGACGCCTCGGAGAACCGCGACGACACGGTCGTCCGCTACGGGCCGGGACAGCGCGATGCCGCCGCGACGCTGGCCGAGATGTTCCCCAACGCCAGCATCCAGCTCGATCGCACGGTCAAGTCCGGCGTCGAGCTCATCGTCGGGGCGGATTTCACCGGCTCTCTCGGATCGGTTCCGGCGTCCGGGGCGACCCTGACGGCGAATCAGCTCGCACCCGCCGAGAACACCGGCAATCTGCCCAATGACCTGGCGATCACCAACGCGGGCGACACCACCTGCACGTGATCACGGGCGGTCGCAGAGGCCCGGATGGACGGATCTGCACCCGACGTTCACCGCACGTTCATCGGTCGGAGTCGGTCCCGTGCGATCACGCACGTATCCTGGCAACATGCGTACCGCCTACCAAGAGCAACTCGAGGCCTTGACCTCGGTATTGGGTGAGATGTGCGAGCTCGCCGGCACCGCGATGGCGCGCGCCACGCAGGCACTGCTGCAGGCCGATCTCGCCATCGCCGAAGAGGTCATCGGGGACACCGACCGGATGAGCCAGCTGACGGCCCGCGCCGAGGAACAGTCCTTCGCGCTACTCGCGTTGCAGGCGCCGGTCGCCGGCGATCTGCGCGGGGTCGTCAGCGGATTCCAGATCGTCGCCGACGCCGACCGGATGGGCGCCCTGGCGCTGCACGTCGCGAAGGTCGCCCGTCGTCGCCACCCGGCGAAGGCGCTGCCCGAAGAGGTCAACGGTTACTTCGCCGAGATGGGTCGCCTGGCGGTGACGCTGGCGAAGAACGCGCACGAGGTCCTGGTCACCAGCGACCCGCAGGCCGCGCTCCGCCTCCAGGAGGACGACGACGCGATGGACGACCTCCACCGCCATCTCTTCACCGTCCTCATGGACCGCGAGTGGAAGCACGGCGTCGCGGCCGCTGTCGACGTCACGCTGCTCGGCCGCTACTACGAGCGATTCGCCGACCACGCGGTCCTGATCGGCCGTCGCGTCGTGTTCACCGCGACCGGCAAGACCCCGGAGCAGTTCCAGAGCGTGGGGTGATTTCCCTCGCTCGACGCGGATCGTCGAGCAGAGGACCACACCGAAAGAGGCCGAGAATTCAGTTTCCGACACTGAACTCGGCCTCTTTTCACGTTCGTGAAGAACTGTGCCCGAAGTGAGGCCGGCGAGATTTCACACGCGCCGAGGTCGTCGTTAGGGTGGCGGTCATGGCCCAGCACTATCCGACCGAGCCCGATTTCAATGCGGTGACCGACGAGGACGCCGAGGCTGCCGCCCACCGCCGCAAGATACTCGCGTATCTGGGTGTGACCGCATCGCTGGTCGCCCTGCTGGCGATCCTGCTGCTCAACATGTGACGCACGACGAAGCCCGCTCCCCGGATGGGCGAGCGGGCTTGTCGGTCTCGCGTCGGTTCTAGCCGAAGCGGCCCGAGATGTAGTCCTCGGTCTCCTTCTTCGTCGGGTTGGAGAACATCGTCTCGGTGTCGTTGATCTCGACGAGCTGGCCGGGCTGGCCGACTGCCTCGAGGTTGAAGAACGCGGTCTGATCGCTGACGCGAGCCGCCTGCTGCATGTTGTGGGTCACGATGACGATGGTGTACTCCTTCTTGAGTTCACCCATCAGATCCTCGATGGCCAGCGTGGAGATCGGGTCGAGCGCCGAACACGGCTCGTCCATGAGCAGGACGTCGGGCGAGACCGCGATCGCGCGGGCGATGCACAGACGCTGCTGCTGCCCACCCGACAGTCCGCCGCCCGGCTTGTCCAGACGGTCCTTGACCTCTTCCCAGAGGTTCGCGCCGCGCAGGCTCTTCTCGGCGACGTCGTCGAGCTGGGAACGGTTCCGCACGCCCTGCAGGCGCAGACCGGCGACGACGTTGTCGCGGATCGACATGGTCGGGAACGGGTTCGGCCGCTGGAACACCATGCCGATGGTCGCGCGCACGCTGACCGGGTCGACGGTCTTGCCGTAGATGTCCTCGCCGTCGAGGAGCACGCTCCCCTTGGCGTAGGCACCCGGGGTCACCTCGTGCATGCGGTTGAGGGTTCGCAGCACCGTCGACTTGCCACAGCCCGACGGGCCGATGAAGGCGGTGATGCAACGCGGCGGGACCTCGAGGGTGACGTCCTTGACCGCATGGAAATCGCCGTAGTAGATGTTCAGGTCTTTGATGTCGAGGCGCTTGGCCATGGCAGTGGTCCGTTCTGGAAAAGATGACCCGAGAAGGGTGAGGAGGTCAGGAGGTCTTGGGGGCGAAGAGTTTCGACACCGCCTTGGCACCGAAGTAGACGATGGCGACGAGGATCACCAGTGTCAGTGCCGCGCCCCACACCTGGTCGAACGCGCCCGGTCCGTTGTTGTACTGCTGCACCATCATCAGTGGCAGTGACTGCTGGTTGCCGTCGAAGGGATTCCAGTTCATCGCCCGGGTGGCACCGACGAGGATCAGCACCGGTGCCGATTCGCCCATCACGCGGGCGATGGCCAGCATGACGCCGGTGACGATGCCCGACAGCGCCGTCGGGAGAACGATCTTCACGATGGTCTTCCACTTCGGGATGCCCAGCGCGTACGACGCCTCCCGAAGGTCCTGCGGCACGATCTTCAACATCTCCTCCGTGGCGCGCACCACGAGCGGAACCATCAGCAGCACCAGCGCGATGGCCACCACGAAGCCCGACCGGGGAAGTCCGAGCGTGGTCCGCCACACCGCGTAGACGAAGAGAGCTGCGACGATCGACGGAACACCGGAGAGGATGTCGACCATGAAGGTGGTGACCCGCGCCAGCAGCGACTTCTTGGTGGCGTACTCCACCAGGTAGATGGCGACGAAGATGCCCAGCGGGATGGAGATGACCGCGGCGAGCGCGGTCTGCATCAGGGTGCCGACGATCGCGTTTGCCGCCCCGCCGCGCCGCTCGGCCTGAGTCCACCAGTCGATGTCGACGATCGTCTCGATACCGCGCGACACCAGGGTGAACACCAGCCAGAGCAGGGGAACCAGCGCCAGCAGAAGGGCGGCGATCACGGCGGCGCGCACGGCCCCGTCGGTGAAACGCCTGCGCCCGGACATCGGGGTGAAGCCGGAGGGCTTCTTGACCGGGTCGGCCGCGGAAGTTGTCGTGGTCACAGACATGGTCACTTCTTTCCGGCGACGACCGCGCGGGCGGCGGCGTTGACGATGAAGGTCAGGACGAACAGGGTGAGGCCGGCGGAGATGTAGGCGCCGGTCTTGGCCGGGGAGTCGAACTCGGCGGCGTTGTTGGCGATCTTCGTCGCGAAGGTCTCGCCGCTCTCCATGAGGTTGAAGTTCATGGGTCCGACGGTCGAGATGATGAGCAGCAGGGCCATCGTCTCACCGAGTGCGCGGCCCAGGCCGAGCATCGATCCGGAGATGTATCCGGAGAACCCGAAGGGCAGCACCGCGACCTTCACGACCTCGAACTTGGTGGCGCCCAGTGCCAGCGCGGCCTCCCGGTGGCCCTTCGGGGTCTGCATGAAGACCTCGCGGGTCACCGCGGTGATGATCGGCAGGATCATGACCGCGAGCACGATCCCCGCGGTCAGCAGCGTTCCGCCGGTGCTCATGTTGGCGACCTGGGTGGGCTGCTGGAAGAACGGCAGGAAGCCGAGGTTCCCGACCAGCCACTCGTTGACCGGGACCAGAGCGGGACCGAGGACGAGGATGCCCCAGAGGCCGTAGACGATCGAGGGCACCGCGGCGAGGAGGTCGACCGTGTAGGTGATCGGCCCGACGAATCGCTTCGGTGCGTACTCGGTCAGGAAGATGGAGATGCCGAGCGCGACGGGCATGGCGATCAGCAGCGCGATCACCGAGACCACGACCGTGGCGTAGAACAGCTGCGGGATGCCGAAGGCGAGCTGATCTCCGCTGGTGATCCACTGACCCGTGTAGGTGAAGAAGTTCTCCTCGTTCTTGGCCAGCGACGGGATCGCCTGCGCGAGGAGGAAGAGCGCGATCAGCGCGATGACGATGGAGACCACGAAGCCCGAGCCGACGGCGAGGGTGCGGAACACCCGGTCGGCCACGCGATGATGTGCGGCTGCGTGGAGCGAGGATTCGGGTTGGTCGGGCGATGACCCGGGGGTCTGGCGTTCGCCGGTGTCCGGCGGGATCGCGCCACCCTCTTTGCTCAGCGAGGTCATGCGTCCTTCTTGTGATTCGGCTCTGGTCATTGGGGCACTTCCCGCCGTCTCGTGGACACGCGAAATGTCGTGTCAGTGTGTCAACCACGTGCGCGGGGCCGCAACCGAAGCGGCCCCGCGCACGCGATCAGATGGGGTTGATCAGGCGTTCCCGGACCCACCGGACAGCGAGTCGATGGTTCCCTGCAGCTTGGCCTTGAAGGCGTCGGGGACCGGCACGTAGCCGATCTCCTCGAGGCCGGCCTGGCCGTCGTTCAGGACCGCGGTGAAGGCGTCCTTCAGCGTCTGGCTGGTGGCCTCGTCCTCGTAGCCTGCCGAGCAGACGATCGAGTACGGGGTGAGCAGCAGCGGGTAGGCGCCCGGGGCCTTGGAGGCGAACAGGGCGTCGGTGTCGACGACGAGGTCCTTGCTTGCCGGGTCCTTGAAGGCCAGCGACTCGAGCGCGTTGCCCGCGCTCTCGGCGTTCAGGGCGACCGGGCCGGCACCGAAGTCGACCTGGGCGACGCCGAGGTCGTTCTCGGTGGCGAAGCCCCACTCGACGTAGGTGATCGAGCCGGGGGTCTTCTTGACGGTGTCGCCGACGCCGGTCGACTTCGAAGCACCGGAACCGACGCCCTTGGGCGCGAATTCCTTGCTGTGCTCGTACGGCCAGTCGGCGGGAGCCGAGTTCTCCAGGAAGCGCTGGAAGTTGTCGGTGGTGCCCGAGCTGTCCGAACGGTAGACCGGGACGATGTCGGTCGCGGGCAGCTGCACGCCCGGGTTCAGCGCCGCGATGGCCGGGTCGTTCCAGCTGGTGATCTTGCCGTTGAAGATCTGTGCGATGACGCTCGGGTTGAGCTTGAGGTCCTCGACGCCGTCGAGGTTGTAGGCGACCGCGACCGGGCCGACGACGAGCGGCAGGTGCCACGGGGCGTTGCCGTTGCAGCGCGCGGTGGCGTCGGTGACCTCGTCGTCCTTGAGGGCCGAGTCCGAGCCGGCGAAGTCGACGTCGCCCGCGATGAACTTCTTGATGCCATCGCCCGAGCCGCTGCCGGTGTAGTCGAGCACGATGTCGGTGTTGTCGGTCAGGACCTGGCTGAAGTGCTCCATGGCCTTCTGCTGCGCGGTCGAGCCCTCGCCGCTGACCGTCTGTTCGCTTCCCCCACCGCACGCCGTCACGAGGGTCAGTGCCGCAATCGCCGACACCGACGCAAGGGCGCCGTTCCGATTGATTTTCACCGCTGGTGTTGCCTTTCCGTTCGCGTTCTCCGCGCCGACTGGCGTCGGGTCCGGAGTGTCCGATTGGAAAGCTATGGGGGCGCGGTGGACTGATCCCCTACAAAAGATGAACTGCGGGTGAACTGGCCAAGGCAGACGGGGTGCTACCTGCCCGGAGGCGATCGTACGTGATCTGCGTAACCCGACAATCGAGACTTAGGCAAGCCTTGCTATAGTTCTGCGGATCGTACTCATGGCCACACCCTCACCCACCCCGCCTTCGACCCCCCGGCACGTCGACCCCGCGGCACCCCGACCCGGCACGCTTCCGCGTTTCCGCTGCGCGGCGATCGACCTGTTGCACGGGCACAACCGAGCGGCATTGGTGATCGGCCCACTCGACCTTCCGTCCCGCGCCGTGGCAGCCGAGCGGATCGTGCGCCTGGCGCGGTTGGGCCCGCACGCCCGCGTCGGACTCCTGCCCTCGCCCCATCGACGGGACTGGGTGTTCGATCCCGATGCAGCGGCCGACTCGGTCGCCGACGCACCGCCCCCCGCGCCGGGCACGGACCCGGCCCGCCTGTTCGAGGCGCTGTACGCGTTGCCGCACAGGCCGATACGGATCGTGCTGGCGGGCGACCACCTCGCGCTGGACTACGACCACGGACTCGGCGACCTCACCCTGCTCAACCTGATCGTCGACGTCATCGTGGGCGCGGTCGACCCGTCGACACTGCCTCGCCGGGGTCCGGCGGTCTCACCCCTGCTGGTCGCCTCCGCACTCACCGTGGCCGACCCGCGCCGGGTCACCTCGCTCCTGCGCTTCCGGTCGCACCGCGAACCCGCCGAGTCGGCGTTCACGAACCGTCCGGTCCCACCACGGCGGCCGGTGTCGGCGAATGTCCACATCGCGGCCCCCGACGTGGACGCCATCCGCGCCGCGCGGACGTGGTCGATGCCGGAAACGGGACTCTTCGCCGTCTGTACGGTCGCCCTGGTCGAGGCACTGACCGAGGCCGGCGTCCGGCTGGACCCGATGGTCACACTGCCCTTCGACGTCCGCACCTCCCTACCCGACCGGGTGCGCACATACGCCAACTTCTCTGCCGGACTGAGCTTTCCGGTCGATCACACGACATCGGCCCCCGCGCTGCAACGCGCGATGACCGCATCGGCCCGGATGGGGCGTCCGACGGCCAACCTGGCCGTCGCCACGCTCAAGACGCTGCGTCGCCACAGCCACCGGTCGGCGTCGCCGGGTCAACACATCCACGTCCCGGCCGAGGGTGAGGTCCGTGCCGAACTGCTGCATTCGAGCGTCGGCCACCTCCCCGGCCGCGAGCGCGGCTGGCAGTGGTCCGACCCCGCCCGCGCCGCGGTCATCGCCGTGGCCACACCGCCGTCGGCGGCCGGGATCACGGTGACGACCGGTTTCGTGGGGGGCGGGATCTCCATGACCGCTGCCTTCCGCGACGACGTCTTCGACCCGGCACGCATTCGCGCGGCGATGGAAGCCGTTGCCGGGCACGCCGCGCGGATCGTCGGGGTGCCCTGACGTCCACCGGTCCCCCGTCCCACCCGTGAACTCCACCTGATCCGAGCTATCGAAGGCCGAAACGTGCTGTCCTCCCACCCTGCCGAACCAGCGGCCGACCCGATGACCCCCGCACCGGGCATCCCCGTTCTCGACGCCGCGGCGCGCACCGAACCGACGCTGTCGGTCATCATCTGCTGTTACACCGAGCGTCGGCGTCGATCACTCGACACCGCGATCGTCGAAGTACGAGCGCAACTCGGTCCCGACGACGAACTCCTCGTCGTCGTCGATCACAACGAATCCCTGCGCGCGGACCTGGCAGTCGCCCATCCCGACGCGATCGTGTGCGCCAACACCGGAGCCCGCGGGCTGTCCGATGCGCGCAACTCCGGCGCGGCCGCTGCGGGCGGAGACGTCGTCGTCTTCATCGACGACGACGCGTGTCCGGCCCCGGGCGCACTGGCGGCCGTCCGAACCCGATGCTCGGACCCCGATGTCGTGGCAGTGGGCGGAGCCGTTGTGGCACAGTGGGACTCCCCCGCGCCCCGATGGTTCCCCGAGGAGTTCGGGTGGGTGGTCGGCTGCGATTACCGAGGACTTCCGGGTGACGGCGCGCCGATCCGCAACCCGATCGGCGCCGCCATGGCCGTCCGCCGGGCCGCCTTGATCGACATCGGTGGTTTCTCGACGCGACTCGGTCGACAGGGCACGTTGCCCGCCGGGTGCGAGGAAACCCTCATGGGTATCGACCTGCGGCGCCGGGACCCGTCGTCGAAGATCTTGCGCGACACGGCTTTCGGAGTCACACATGCGGTGACCGACGACCGCGCCCGGTTCGGCTACTTCGCCCGTCGGTGCTACCAGGAGGGGCGCTCGAAGGCGATCCTGTCGGAACTGGCCGGCAGCGGCGAGGCCCTGGCGAGCGAGCGGAGGTACAGCACCAGGGTGCTGCCCGCGGGGGTCTGGCGACATCGTCGGACCCCGAGTCGGGTCGGCGCACTCGTCGCCGGTTTCGTGCTCACCTGCGCCGGATACGCTCTCGGGCTCGCCGGCCGCGGACGAGGTGTGTCCCGGTGAGGCCCAGCAGGCTGCTCGCGTCGATGGGCGCGGCGGTGGCCACGGCGGTGTCCGCGTGTTCGGTACCGACCGTCCTGGCCGAGCCCGACACCGGACCCGAGGTGATCTTCGTCGACGAGTTCGACGGCCCCGCGCGCGCACCGGGCAGCCCCTGGCAGATGATGACCGGCGGCGGTGGCTGGGGCAACAACGAGTCGCAGGTCTACACCGACTCGTCCGCCAACGCCCGGATCGACGGCGAGGGACACCTGGCCATCACCGCGCGCCGGGGACCGGACGGCTACACCTCGGCGAGATTGTCGACGAAGGATCGGCTCTCGGTCACCTACGGCCGGATCAGTGCCCGCATCGCCGTACCCGCCGGCACCGGTCTGCACCCCGCGTTCTGGATGCTCGGCGACGACATCGACGAGGTCGGGTGGCCCGCGGCCGGTGAGATCGACATCATCGAGACGCTCGATCAGGCACCGGAATTCCACACCGGGGTCCACGTACCGCAGACGTCCTCGGAACGGGGACAGAACATCTCGAGGTCGGGCGTCCCCGCCGGGCCGCTGGCCTCGACCTTCCGCACCTACTGGCTGAACAAGCTCCCGGGCCGGATCGAGAGCGGGATCGACGACCAGCGGCTGTTCGTCGTCGAACCCGGGGATCTCGCGCCGGACGCACGCTGGGTCCTCGACCAGCCCTTCCACCTACTGCTCAATCTCGCCGTCGGGGGCAACTGGCCCGGACCGACCGACGACACGACACCCGCGGAGAACACCATGCTCATCGACTGGGTACGGGTGACCGCACCGTGACAACCGACTATGTCCACGACGCGGCGGAGGACACCACCGATCCGGCCCCGGTTCCGCTGAATCCCGCGATGCCGCTCGAGGGCGCCCCTGAATGGGCGGGTGCCACCTGGGTCGGGACACTCGATGTCACCAAGATCGCCGACGGCGACCGGACTCCCGGATCGGCGCCCGACGGGTCGGTCACCTGCGTCCCATCGGACGCCACGGGTTATCGGCGCGCACGGGTTCTCCTCCGACACGGCTCCGTACCCATCCGGTTCGTCGACGCACCGATCGACGACGGCCTCGTACGGGTCCCGGTCGCACCGTACGCACTGCCCGAGCCGCCTTCGCGCGCCTCACTACCGCCGATCAGCGTCGTCGTCTGCACGCACGAGCGCCCCGGCATGCTGGCCGATGCGCTGCAGTCACTGCAACGACTGGACTACCCCGACTACGAGGTGGTCGTCGTCGACAACGCGCCCCGCACCGACGGCACTCGACAGGTCGTCGAGTCGCTCGACGACCCGCGGTTCCGGATCGTGACCGAGCCGGTCGCGGGATTGTCCAACGCACGCAACGCCGGCCTGCTCGCCACCGCTCACGACCTGGTGGCCTTCACCGACGACGACGTCGTCGCCGACACCGGGTGGTTGCTGGGGCTGGCCCAGGGTTTCGCCCGGTCGCCGGAGATCGCATGCGTGTGCGGCATGGTGCCGAGCGGAGAACTGCGGACTCGGTCGCAGGTCTACTTCGACTGGCGGGTGTCGTGGGCGGATTCGATGCGGGCTCGGGTCTTCTCACTCGCCGAGCCACCATCGGATCTGCCGCTGTTCCCCTTCCAGATCGGGGTCTACGGCACGGGTGCCAATTTCGCGATCCGCCGGGACATCGCGCTGTCGCTGGGCGGGTTCGACGAGGCGCTCGGCGCCGGGACCCGGACACGGGGTGGCGAGGACATCGACATGTTCTTTCGAATCCTGACGGCGGGCCACGCGCTGGCCAACGAGCCGGATTCGATCATCTGGCACCGGCATCGCAGCACCGACGACGCCTTGCTGGAGCAGTCGCGGGGTTACGGCGTCGGACTCGGTGCGTGGCTGACCAAGGTCGCCACCGACCGACACCATCTCGCACTCGCCCTGCGCGTGCTCCGGCGTCGGTCGCGCGCCGTCGCGAAAGCCGGTGTCGCCTATGGTGCGATCACCAGGCCACCGGCGGCCATCGCCGACGGTGTCGCGGCCCGGGCAGGCCGGCGCGAGGTGCTGTCGGTCGTCGGCGGACCCGTCGCGCTGGTTCGCGAGCGCCTTCGTGGCCGTCGCGCCGAGCCGCTGGCGAAGGGATCCGCGTGACTGCCGCCGCGGAGGCCGCACCGTCGCGCCCCTCCGACGCCGGCGCTGTGACCACGGCGACGGCCGGCCGCTCGGGGTCGGTGGCGACCCTGAGCGTCGTCGCCGCGATCGCCGGACTCGTCGGTGCGCTGCCGCTGCCGTCGGTGCTCAGCGCATTGTCGGTGGGCTTCTTCGTGATCTGTGGACCCGGTGCCGCCGTGTGCACCTGGGTGGAACTCCCGCGGCGCACCCGACTCGCCGCCGTACCGACGCTCGGCCTGGCGCTCACCACCCTGGTCACCATCGCCGCCATCTGGGCGTCGTGGTGGCAGCCGACAGTCCTCCTGGTGGTCGGCAGCGCGGCGGTGCTGGCGTCGGGCATCGCGTTTCGTCGACGGACGCACGCGCCGACCCCCGACCTCCGGGAGCTACGGACCCGACTCACCGGCCGCGGGGCCACCGCGTTCCGCAGTCCCGCCCTCCGGTCGACCAGGTTCCGTGTGTCCGTTGCGTTCTGCGTTGCGGCGCTGACGTTGTGGGCGATCGCCGTGCCGACGCTCCCGGGCGTCGACGCGAGCTACTACGGTCTGCTGTTCTCCGGCAGCGGACGCCTGCTCATCCCGGCGACCCTGCTGACCGCGGCCGCTGCCGTCGTCGCGATCGCCACCCGGAGCTCCGCCGGGCTCGTGGTCACGATCGGGACCTCGATCGTCGTCAGCCGCGTGACCACCTGGCTCGGCACCGAGATGCCGCTCTACGACTGGACATACAAACACCTTGCGGTCGTCGACTACATCCAGGACACCGGCACCCTCACCCCGAGCGGTACCGACATCTACGCCCAGTGGCCCGCGTTCTTCGTGGTCGGGGCCTGGTTCTGCGACGTGACGGGACTGGATCCGATGGTGCTGGCGCATCTCTTCGCGACGGTCGTCCACGTACTCCTCGCGGTCATCGTCTACGCCACGGCGCGCACCCTGTCGATGAGTCGCATCGTCGCGCTGACAACGGCTTTCCTCGTCGAAACGGTCAACTGGGTCGGTCAGGACTACTTCGCACCCCAGGCATGGGCGCTCGTGCTGGCCTATGGCGCGATCGCCCTCCTGTTGGCGTCGCGACGCACCCCGCGCGCCGCAGTCCTGGCGATCATCCCGTTCGCGGCGATCGTGCCGAGTCATCAGCTGACACCGTTCTGGGTACTCGGGGCGGGCATCCTCCTGGTCATCCTGCGCCGGGTGCGACCGTGGTGGGCGGTGGCCATCATGGTCGCCATCGCCGGTGCCTATCTGCTGACCAATCTGGAAGCGGTTGCCCCGTACGGCATCTTGTCGGGCGGCAACCCGATCGACAACGCGGCCAGCAACTTCACCATGGCCGGGGTGCCCGCCAAGGAGACCACCTCGATGGTGTGCCGTGGATTGTCGGCGGGGGTCGTGGTGTCGGCCGGCGTCTGCGCGCTGATCGGCCGGCGCCGCAGGCGCGCACATTGGCTCACCCTCGCTGTGCTCGCGTTCTCCGCTCTCGCCCTGTTGCTGGGCCAGAGCTATGGCGGCGAGGCGATCTTCCGCGTCTATCTCTATGGGCTCCTCGGTTGTGCGCTGCTGATCGCACCGACCCTGGTCTGGTTGCTCACCGGCTTCTCGCGGGGTGCCGGGGCCCGGTTGCGGGCCGCCGGCGCCGCCGTACTCGTCTGCGCGACGACCCTCGCCGGCATGTATTCCTATGTGGCGCTGTGGCCGCTGATCGTCGAGACCCGCGCACAGTACGAGGCGATCGACATCATCACGGAGAACGCCGAACCCGGAACCCGGTTCATCTCACTGCATCCGGCGGGCATGCCCACCCGGACGAACGGCAACTACGCGCCGATGACCTTGGCGAACCCCTACTTCGACTACCCGCTCAGTTTCGACCTCGCGGGCGACCGGATGACGTTCCCCAGTCCCGAACAGCTCGGCGACCTCTTCTGGAAGGTCGACCAGTCCGACATGCCGACCTACGTCACCTTCACCGAGCAGTCGCGCCGGATCTCCGCCTACTACGGGACGTACCGGCCCGACGCGGCGGCCGAACTCGAAGCCGCTCTTCGGGTTGCGCCGGGGTGGCGCATGGTCCACGAGGACGGCGAGACCGCGATCTTCGTCTTCGAACCCCAGCGCGACCCCTCCGCCCCCTGAGCTGAGAAGAGCGCCCCCTCCGCCACCTGAGGTGCGAGGAGCACAAGCGATCGACCCCCCTCCGCCCCCTGAGGTGCAAGGAGCACAAGCGATCGACCCCCTCTGTCCCCTGAGGTGCGAGGAGCACAAGCGATCGACCCCCTCTGTCCCCTGAGGTGCGAGGAGCGATAGACGGTATGAGGGCCTTGGGGCCGAAGGCCTCAAGCTGCAAACACATCGTGGGTTGCTGCTGCTGAGTTCACACTCGGCGGTAGCACCACATTGCAGATCAGGAGGCCTCCGGTGATTGTTCAGGGTACAAGTGTCGGATTGGATGTTCACGCATGCTCGGTGGTCGCTCATGCCATCGATGAAGACTCCGGGATGGTGATTCGGGAGACGTTGGTCCCCGATGCGGCGACCATCGTGAGCTGGCTACAGGGCTTGGCACCGCCCGTGCGGTTGGCCTATGAGGCCGGTCCGACGGGCTTCGGTTTGGCTCGGGCGATCGCTGCGGCCGGGATGGAGTGTGTGGTTGCCGCTCCCTCAAAACTGCAACGACCAGCCGGGGACCGCGTCAAGACCGATGCCCGAGACGCTGCACATCTGGCGAAGTTGCTGCGCCTGGGCGAGGTGGTAGCGGTCAGTGTGCCTGAGGTGGGCACCGAAGCCGCCCGTGATCTGGTCCGCGCCCGCGAGGACGCCCGCAGCGACCTGATGCGCGCTCGGCATCGACTGTCCAAACTGCTTCTGCGCCAGGGAATCGTCTACTCCGGCGGCAAACCCTGGACCGGTGTTCATCAGCGGTGGCTGCAGCGTCAACGTTTCGAGCTGCCGCTGCTGCAGGCCGCCTTCGACAACGACCTGGACGCGGTGTTGAGCGTGACCGCACGCCGTGACCGCCTCGATGAGCTGATCGAACAGACCGCGACGACCGATCCGTGGCGGGCGGTGGTCACCCGTCTGTCGTGTCTGCGGGGTGTGTCGACGCTGACCGCGTTCGCTCTCGCGGTCGAGATCGGCGACTGGTCGAGGTTCAGTGGCGCCACGATCGGCTCCTACGCCGGGTTGGTGCCCTCGGAGTACTCGACCGGCGGGACCCGCAGTCAGGGCTCGATCACCAAGGCCGGTAACGCCCACGTGCGTCGGTTGCTGGTCGAGGCGGCCTGGCAACACCGGCGCCCTTACGCCACACCCGGGCAGACCATGCGCCGTCGGTGGGAGGCTGCCTCGCCGGCTGCCCGCGCCCGTGGCCATGCCGGCAATCGTCGGTTGCACAAGCGTTGGCAACAGTTCGACCGCCGCAGCAAACATCCCTGCGTCGCCAACACCGCGATCGCTCGTGAGCTTGCCGGCTGGTGCTGGTCGCTGGCGGTGCTCGACGAGTAGCCAGCACTGACACAATCTTGGCCGCCCGTCGCGGGACTCCCGCTGTGGTGAACAGGGAACGAATCCACGGCGTCGCTATGTGCGCCAGCACTTTTGAGTGCACGGTACGCACGTTTACATAGACCCGTCGGTCAGCGTTTTCATCTCCTGTCGAACACCGTTGAGCGGTAACCAACCCGCGTATATCAGTCCGACAACACCGTCGCGAGTAACGACCACCACACACCGCGGCGGGCGGCCAACCCCCACTACAGCCCCTGAGAAGGAGGCCAACTTCGCCATGGGACTTGACAGAGCAACACTACATATCAGCGACGAGCCACGAAGGGCTGGGAGGATCACTGCTCCCGACGCCGAACGCCGGCGACCTCACGGTCACCGGCGTTCATCACGCGGGGCGTCCACCGTTGCGGCAGAGGCGGTCTCGGTCCGCTCAGCGGAGAGCCGACGCCTTGTGGTCGCGGTGGAGGCGACGCTCGAGACCGATGGTCCGGAGCACGCGCATACCGTCGGTCAGGGCGTTGAGGTTGCTGCGTCCGTGGATTCGCTTGGACTCGCGGCTGCCGACCTCGCGGATCGTCAGACCACTCCGCGCCATGCGCACGTTGATGATCGTCTCGATCTCGAACCCGTCGCCCCACTGTGGTTCGTCGACATCGGTCAGCGGAAGGTCGAGGACCTCGAGATGCCGGCGCCAGAATGCGTTGTAGCCGTAGCAGAGATCGGCGAATGACGTGGCGAAGATCCGGTTCACGAGCCAGTTCAGGCCCTTGTTGCCGGCACGGCGGAAGGCGGTGATGTCGTCGCTGTGTCCACCCAGGGAGAAGCGGCTGCCCTTCGCCAGGTCGGAGCCGGCCACGAGCGCACCGACGAAGTCGGGGATCTCGGCGGGGTCCGTGGAGCCGTCGGCGTCGATCATGACGATGATGTCACCGGTCGCCACCTCGAAGCCGCAGGCGAGCGCGTTTCCCTTGCCGGAACGGGTCTGCGAGACGATCACCGCATCGGGCCACAACGTCCGCGCGACGTCGACGGTCCCGTCCACCGACGCGCCGTCGACGACGACGATCTGGTCCACGGGCGGCATCCGCTCGGCCACATACGGCAGATTGAGCGCCTCGTTGCGGGTCGGGATGACCACGGTGACAGTAGGTCTCGCGGTCTCGACGACCTCGGCCGCGGAGACGTCGCCGATGCCGGCGATCTCCGCGACCCGCTCCCCCGTTTCCACGCCATCCGATGGGTGGACGTCGAGTTCGTTCTCGAACTCGGTCATGTCGTCGAGCACCGCCGGATCTGCACCCCCCGTGCCGTTCCCAGCGTCGATCAAGTCGGTCACCATACCTCCAGCGCGAATCGCATCATCATGAGTCATGAAGCGCCCCCCACGACGCTCAGCGAGTGAAGCATAACCAGTAAGGTTAGGCTGCTCTTACTTTGTGATCAGCTTCATATGAACCGCCTAAAACGGACTCGCGCAGTCGGATCGGTACGAGCGATGGCCCCCGTGAGATCTGCGCGCCATCCGCCTCGCGCGTCATTTGACACCACTGAGAGGAAAGCCAACTTCAGGATAGGCTACCCTCATCTCGGATCCGCGCGTCCCGCCAGATTCACCGTCCGCCGGATCACGATCGGAGAAGTCAGTGTTCGACGCGCACACGCCGTCTCGACGATCTCCTCGACCGATCGAGACACCGGCGGAATCCGTCACCCGGCGGCGCGTCCGGCCGAGGAGATTCACCAGGAACACCGGAGGGCTCCTCGGCGACCAGACGGGCGTGGGCCTCAACATCATGGCCGTCATGACGTCGAGTCTCGCGACCGGCGTCCTCGGATTCGTCTTCTGGACCATCGCCGCACGTGGCTACACCACCGCCGAGGTGGGTCGGGCGTCCGCGCTCATCACCTCGGCGACCCTGCTGGCCACCCTGTCGAACCTCAGCATCGGCAGCCTCTACGAACGCTTTCTCCCTGTCGCAGGGGGCAACGCGCCCCGGATCATCGCGTCGGGGCGCCTCGTGATCATCGGTGCCGCACTCCTACTCGGACTCGGTTTCGTCTTTCTCGGGCCGGTGGACTCCCTGTTCATGAGCCCGTGGGAAACCTGGCTGTTCCCGCTCTTCGTGGCCGTGCTGGGGATATTCGCCATCCAGGATCAGACCCTCATCGGCCTGGGCCGCTCGCGAACCGTTGCCACGAAGAACATCTCACAGTCGACCATCAAACTGGTCCTGGTGACGGCGTTCATCCCGGTTGCCACCGGATTCGCCGTCTTCTGGGCCTGGGTCCTGCCCGCGGCGGTGATCGCGGCGTGGGTCGGCCTGAGCGCGATCCGTCGTACCGCCCGCTCGATGACCGGCCCGGGCACACTTCCGCGGCCGGGCGAGATCGCCCAGTTCTATGCCGGCTCACTGGGGATCACGGCCGTCGGGGTGGTCGTGCCCCTCATCGTGCCGCTCGTGATCGTCGCTCGCCTGGGAACCGAGATGAACGCCTACTTCTCGATCTGCTGGCTCGTCGTGAACACCGCGGCGATCCTCCTGCACGCAACGTCGGCGCCCTTCGTGGCCAAGGCCGCGGAGCCCGATGCCGATCTCCGGTCGGCAACGATCCGGTTCATGACCCTGTGCGGTGGCGCCGGGGTCATCGGCGGCGTCGTCCTGTTCGTCACCGCGCCCTGGATTCTCGCGATCATGGGACCCCAATACGCCGACGAGGGCACCGATCTGATCCGTCTCATGGCGCTGACCCTGCCGACCGTGTCGTTCGTGACGATCTACACGGCGCTCGCCCGTGTCCGCCGCAAGCTCCGCCTCGCCGTCGGCGTGCAGGGCGTGTTCGGTGTGATCGTGCTGTGCGGCATCGTCTTCGGCGCCGACCACTGGGGCATCATCGGCGTCGGTTACGTCTATCTCACGGCCAACGTCGCCGTCGTGATCCTGCTGCTCGTTCCCGGTCTCCGGCTCATCCGCCAGGCCTTGACCCCCGCCCCCACTGCTGCCGAGCTCTCGGCGAGGACGACCACACCATGACCATCGACTCCACTCGTGGCCTCGTCGCCGCGTTCCCCGCGACCGAGTCCGGCACCGCCCAGCCCGAGCTGGCCGGCGGGCTGGCGCATGCGTTCGCGGCGGCCGCCGACCGTTTCGGGGACGCGATCGCGCTCCGATTGCAGGGCACCGAGATCAGCTATCGCGCGCTCCTCGACACCGCGCGTGGTGTCGCCGGACGGATCCACGAGCTGCAACCCGGCGAGCGGGGTCCGGTGGTCGTTCAGCTCGGCCTGTCCCCGGACACCGTCGCCGTGGTCCTCGGCATCGTCCTGACGCGGCGACCTCTGGTCACGCTCGACACGGCGCTGCCCGCGGACCGGATCGACGCCATCCTCGCCTCGCTGCGCACCCATGGCCGGCCACCGGGCCTGGCCATCGCCGATGACGATCACCTGGACAGGCTGCGCGACTGCGGAAATCGACTCGGACTCATGGTCGCGGCGACGACCGACGTCCTCGTCGACGTTCCATCGGCATCGGATGCGGCCATCCCGTCCGATACCGGCGGGGCCCCACTCCTCCCGACCGACACGGCCTTCGAGGTCACCAACATCCAGTTCACGTCGGGTTCCACCGGAACCCCGAAGGGTGTGCTGCAACCGGGCGCGATATGGTTGTGCGACTCGATGTTTATGCGAGCGCGTTTCGGGCTCGCACACCGCCTGCGCGTCGCCTTGTGCATGCCGATCAGTTTCGGCGGCGGTCTCAATGTGTTGATGGGCTCACTGCTGAGCGGTTGCGATGTCCTCGTCGCCGATCCGCGGCAGGGTACGTCGACCGATTTGCTCGACATGATCGCGGCAGACGAGATCCACACCGTCTTCCTCACCCCGTCGCTGCTGCGCTCGCTCGTTCGCGCCGGCGCGTCGGGCGCAGTGCACCCTGCGTGGGCGACAGTGCAGCGGATCATCACCACCGGCGAACCGCTCACCGGTGAAACTGCCACCGCCACACTCGCGTTGGCACCACAGGCGACCGTCACCAACTGGGCCGGTTCGTCGGAGACCTATGCGATCGGGCACTTCGACGTCCGCGCCGGCGATCCCGCCCGAACCGGGCCGCTGCCCGCGGGCACCCCGGCGCTCCACAAGACGGTGACGATCGACCCGTCCGGTCGGGTGTCGATCTCGTCGCGCTACATCGCTCTCGGTTATCTCGACCCCGCGGGCGACGCCGGCCGGTTCTCGGTCGACGACGACGGCGTGCGGACGTTCCATTCCGGCGACAAGGGACGGTTCGACGGCGACGACCTGATCCTGCTCGGGCGTGCCGACGA
Source organism: Gordonia sp. ABKF26 (assembly GCF_041103195.1). NCBI lineage: Bacteria > Bacillati > Actinomycetota > Actinomycetes > Mycobacteriales > Gordoniaceae > Gordonia > Gordonia sp. ABKF26. The sequence continues at coordinate 1,579,617 of NZ_JBGCVZ010000003.1, read as the reverse complement.
CGCGGTGAAGATCCGTGGTTACCTCGTCGAGCCGGCCGAGGTCAGCGCCGCACTCCTACGCGAGGGCGACCTCTCCGAGGCCGTCGTGATCGCGCGCGAGACCCCCTCCGCGACAGTGGAACTGATCGCCTACGTGGTCCCCGAAGGCAGCCGGCGCACACCGCCGACCGCCGCCCTGCGTGCCCGCCTGCGGGATGCGCTGCCGCCGTGGATGGTCCCGACGCACATCGTCGAACTGTCCGACCTGCCCCGCAACGCCCGCGGCAAGGTCGATCGCACGGCCCTGCCCGAACCCCGACGGCACATCGAGCCGGTGGCAGGCGAGCTCGAATCGTCCGTCGCCGCGACCTGGGCGCGTGAACTCGCGCTGGACGTCGTCGGTCGGAACGAGAACATCTATGCGCTGGGCGCGGATTCGTTGACGATTCAGCAGATCATGGTGAGCCTGAACTCATCCCACGGCGCATCGCTCACCCAGTCCGACATGGCCTCCGCGCCGACCGTTGCAGAGCTCGCGACGATCATCGCCGACCGCACCGGCGGGTCGGGCACCGGTTCGCGGACCCGGCCGGGCATCCGTCTTGCGCCGACGACGATCCCGCTGCGCCGGGGCCCGGGTTGGCCTGTCTTCTGTTTCACCGGTGCGGGCGCCTCGGCTCTCACCTTCGTGCCGTTCGCCGACCGTATCGGTGAACTCGACGACGCCGGACCGGTGTACGCGTTCGCGCCGCACGGCCTGGACACCCGCGGGGTCCCGGACTGGACGGTCAACGCCGCCGTCCGCCGGCATCTCCGCGACCTCCGCCGACTCCAACCCGACGGACCCTATGTCCTCGTCGGCCACTCACTGGGCGGGTTCATCGCCCTGGAGACCGCACGGCGCCTCGAGTCCGACGGGCATCGTGTCGATCTGGTCGTCGTGGTGGACACATTCGTCCCGCCGCGCGTCCTCCTTCGCGCCAAGCGTGCCGATCCATCCCTCAGCACCACCCCCGTGTACGAGCCGCTTCCACGGAAAGAGCTGTGGCGACGACGTATTCGCGTTCCCCTCGCGGGCGTGGTGAAGACCTCGCCGACGGCCGACGCGCAGGCTCTCGAGGAGCTCGGCGTCCGCGTCGCGCGGCTGCATCGTCCGCGGCCGTATTCGGGGCGGGTCCTGGTGGTGCAGGGCAGCGAGAACCGCGACGAACCGTCGATCTGGCGGCGCCACATCGTGACCGGTGACGTCGACGTCCTCCGCCTCGACTGCAATCATCTGTCCGTGGTTCGCGAACCGCACATCGGCGACGTCATCGATGCCATCGGTTCCGCCCTCGGACGTCGAGGCGCGTGAGACTCAGCCGTAGGCGACGTCGACGGCGTATCGGGTGAACCCGAGGCGCTCGTAGGTGTGCAGCGCGGCGGTGTTGTCGCCCTCGACGTAGAGGTTGATCTCCGAGACTCCCGCGCGCGCAAGGTGATGCAGTCCGGCAAGCGTCAGCAGACGGCCGAGCCCGCGCCCCTGAGCGGCGGGATCGACCCCGACGATGTAGACCTCACCGAGATCGGCATCGTGCCGCTTGGTCCAGTGGAAGCCGAGGAGCCTGCCGGTGTCGTCATCGCCGGCACGGTCGACGGCGAGGAACAGACCTTCCGGGTCGAAAGAGTCGGCCTCGACCCGTTCCCGGATCTGCTCCGGCGACCAGCCGCCCTGCTCGGGATGCCAGTCGAAGGCGGCGTTGTTCACGCGCAGGATCTCGGCGTCGTCGGACGACCCGGCATAGGTCCGCAGCTCGACGGTCGGGTCGACGACCAGTTCGGGGAGTTCGTGACCTGCCCCCACCGGACGGCGCAACTGCAGGAGCTCACGGCGCTTCGTCAGGCCCATCGATGCCGCGAGCGCCACCGCACCGGGCAGGTCGCCGTGCGCCCACACCCGCACGCCGGCCCCCGACTCGGGAACGGGTGCGGCACCGAACGCCGCATCGAGCAACCTCCGGCCGCGCCCCTCACGCCGATGCGCCGGGTCGACGACCGCCTCGATCATCGCAGGCTCACCGTCACGGCCCGGGACGATGACGGCGTAACCCGCTCCTGACCAGACATGGACGGTCGGCGACCCGTCGGGGGCGTCGATCGCCGTGACCGCACCTTCCGACAGCGGTGCGACGCCGTCGGCCGTGGTCGCGTCGCGGACCAGACGACGAGCGAAGTCCGCCACGTCGTCGGGCAGCGCGCCCTGATGGATCTGGATGCGATCAGTTCCCGGCGCTTGCACTGAACTCCTCGTCGAAGGGGTCGGGACCATCCAGGGCACCGTCGAAGTCGTCGGGGCCGGACCCGGCCGGTCCCGCAGGCTCGTCGTCGGACAGGTCGGTGTCCGCCGCCGCGGCCGCGCGACCGCGCGTCGGGCGTACTGCCTTGTACCCGACGTTGCGCACGGTGCCGATCAGCGACTCGTGCTCGCTGCCCAGCTTGGCGCGGAGGCGCCGGACGTGCACGTCGACGGTGCGGGTGCCGCCGAAGAAGTCGTACCCCCAGACCTCCTGCAGCAGCTGAGCCCTGGTGAACACGCGACCGGCGTTCTGCGCCAGGTACTTCAGGAGTTCGAACTCCTTGTAGGTCAGGTCGAGCGGACGTCCGCGCAGGCGCGCGGTGTAGGTCCCCTCGTCGATGACGAGTTCACCCAGCGTGACCTTGCCCGAGGACTCCTCCGCAGCGACCCCGCGGGTACGCACCACGAGCAGGCGCAGCCGGGCGTCGAGCTCGGCCGGGCCGGTACCCGGCAGCAGGAATTCGTCGATGCCCCAGTCCGCGTTGACCGCGACCAGCCCACCCTCGGTCAGCACCGCCGCGACCGGCACCGAGGAGCCGGTGCTGCCCAGCAGACGGCACAGTCCGCGAGCCGCCGCGAGGTCGGCGCGCGCGTCGACCAGCGCGACATCGGCGTTGCCCGCCTCCATGAGTGACGACACCTCGGTCGGAGCGGTCCGTACCGTATGCGCGAGCAGCGACAGCGACGGCAAGACCGACTCCGGATTCGGGTCGGCCGTCAACAACAAGAGATCCACCCAGCACTCCGATCTCGTTCGTCCCCGTCCCGGACCATCCAGATCGCTCACCACGACGTGAACGCCACCCACACCTGCGCTCGGCGATTGTTTACGCCGCCTTACCAACGTGTGCGGGATAGGTGACAGAATAGCGCCACCGGGGCGGTTGGCTGTTAACAAGGCGACCTCGACCGCCGGATGACGACGACGGGGAGGGTGATCGGCCGAGCATGCCGCGCATCCGGAAAGTGCTTGTCATCGGCGTTGTCGCCGCGCTCGCCGCAACGGGGGTCGCGGTCGGCGTCGACGTCGCGGCCGCAGTCCGCGGTGAACACCAGCTCTCCCGCGCCATCGCCCAATCCCCCCGCGTGACTGTCGATCCCGAGGTCACCATCGCCGGGTTCCCGTTCACCTCCCAGTCGTCCGCCGGCCACTTCGCGGGCGCCACCATCGCCGCACGGGGCGTCGAGCTTGCCGGCTGTGAGCCCGCCCGCGGCGTCTGCCGCGGCGAGTTGGGGGCCGCTCTCGGCCCGTTCGACGTCGCCGACGGCAGCGGTTTTACCGCGAGTGATGTTCTCCACACCAGCTCGATCTCGGCCTACACCCGCCTCGACGCCGTCACCCTGGCGCGGTATCTGCGCATCGTCGACCTCACCGTGAGCACGCCAGGGCCGGACGGCAAGGCCGGTGCGGGCGGCCCTCAGGACGGCACCGTCAGCCGCACCAGCGGCGTCGTGTTCACCGGCACCGTCGCGCTGCCGCCGGGCGACGGACTCGATCCCGCCGAGCCACCGTCGGCGTCGGCCTACGACGGACCGAAGGTGCGCGTGAGCGTGTCCGTCGACCTCGGCGTGGTCGACGGCGCACTGGACATCCGGGCCACCGGCTTCTACACCGGCCCCGAACGCCACGTCGAGGCCGAGATCGCGCCCGACATGCGCGCCGCGGTTCTCGACCGGTTCAGCATGACCCTCCCCCGACTGCCCATGGCCTGGGACGTCGCGGCCGAGCGCGCGGAGAGTTTCGGCGGGGACGTCCAGCTGGTCGGCGATTCCGGCCCGGCCGCGGTCCGACCCGACCGCTTCTGACGGTCACCCGAACAGACTCTGAGCAGTTCAGACGGTTGTCGGGGATGCGGGCGCCAAAGGACCCCGGCCGTTGGGGGCCCGATCGACTCTGTTGTACCCTCGTGGGCATGCAGCAGCGCCGTGAGTATCTGCTCACACGACGCCGGGCGATCGACTTCTGTCGTGTCGCCGACTGTTGTTGTCGCACTCGCCGTTGACGGTGTGACCACCCGCGCTGCGTTGGCAGCCGGTCGCCCACACCGTCGATGAGTACGGGGGCGTCTCCACCGAGGTATCGATTCCTCGATTCCGTGCGCCGTCACCCGCGCTCATCACCTCCGCCGAGAACGCGGGAATCCTTCTCGCGTCTCACTGTCTCCACCTCCACCATCTGATCGACGACCATCACAAATGCACCGGAAAGGACACCGCCATGGCACGTTCCGACGTCCTGGTCAGCACCGAATGGGCTGAGCAGAACCTCAATGCCGACAAGACCGTCTTCGTCGAGGTCGACGAGGACACCTCGGCCTACGACGGCGGGCACATCGCCGGCGCCGTCAAGCTCGACTGGAAGACCGACCTGCAGGATCCTGTCCGCCGCGACTTCGTCGACGCCGAGCAGTTCGGCGCCCTGCTGTCCGAGCGCGGCATCGCCAACGACGACACCGTGATCCTCTACGGCGGCAACAACAACTGGTTCGCCGCCTACGCATACTGGTACTTCAAGCTGTACGGCCACAACGACGTCAAGCTCCTCGACGGTGGCCGCAAGAAGTGGGAACTCGACGGCCGTCCGCTGTCGTCCGACTCCGTCAGCCGTCCGGCCACGACCTACAAGGCCGGCGAGCCCGACCTGAGCATCCGCGCGTTCCGCGACGAGGTCGTCGACGCCATCAACGTCAAGAACCTGGTCGACGTGCGCAGCCCCGACGAGTTCTCGGGCAAGATCCTGGCGCCGGCTCACCTGCCGCAGGAGCAGAGCCAGCGGCCCGGCCACATCCCCGGCGCCATCAGCGTGCCGTGGAGCAAGGCTGCCAACGAGGACGGCACCTTCAAGTCGGACGAGGAACTCGCCGAGCTCTACGGTGAGGCCGGCCTCGACGGCTCGAAGGACACCATCGCCTACTGCCGCATCGGCGAGCGTTCGAGCCACACCTGGTTCGTCCTCAAGGAACTGCTCGGTCACCAGAACGTCAAGAACTACGACGGCAGCTGGACCGAATACGGCTCGCTGATCGGCGTCCCGATCGAACTCGGAGAAGGAAAGTAAGAGATATGTGTGCTGCACCCAAGCAGGGACAGAAGCTGCCCGCGGGCGTCGACGTCGAGAAGGAGGTCGTCCTGACCGGACAGGTCACCGACGGCTCGGGTTCGCCCGTCGCCGGCGCCTTCGTGCGTCTGCTCGACTCCACCGGTGAGTTCACCGCCGAGGTCGTGGCCTCGCCCACCGGCGACTTCCGTTTCTTCGCCGCCCCCGGCACCTGGACGCTGCGCGCCCTGTCCGCCGTCGGCAACGGCGACGTGACGATCAGCCCCGAGGGCCCCGGCATCCACGAGAAGGACATCACCGTCTCGAAGTGACGCCGGAGACATCGTCTCCACAGTGACGGCCAGTTCGTCCCGGCAGCCCGGTCACCGCATCCGCGGTGACCGGGCTGTCTCGTTCCGGCCCCGCGAAACGTCCGGGCCGGGCCGGGGTTAGAATTTCCCTCGTGGTCCTCTTCTTCGAAATCCTGCTGATCCTGGCCGCCGTGCTGATCACCTGGTTCGGTGTCTACACCCTGTACCGCCTGGTGACCGACGAGTCGTGACGTCCCCACCCGGCGGCACCACGGCCGACGGCCCACCCGCCCCGGAGCCGTCCGGCGACGGGTCGACAGATGCCGTCTCCGAATCCCGCCGGTCCGGTGACGAGGCGATCAATCAGGCCGAGGCCCGGGCCGTGGAGTCCGGCAGCCGTGAACGCAACGTCCCCACGTGGGACGATCTGCCGCTTCCCGCCGACACCGCCAATCTCCGTCTCGGGGCCGATCTGCATCCGGGCCTGCTCGCACTCTTGCCGCTCGTCGGTGTGTGGCGTGGCGACGGCGAGGGGCACGATCCCGAGACCGACACCGACTATCACTTCGCGCAGCAGGTCGTGGTCTCGCACGACGGTCAGAACTTCCTCGCCTGGGAGTCCCGCTCGTGGTTGATCGACGAGGACGCCGCCTACCAACGGCCCGACCTCCGCGAATCCGGATTCTGGCGGATCGGCGAGGACGACACCATCGAACTGCTGCTCGCCCACGCCGAGGGTTCCGTCGAACTCTTCTACGGCACCCCGCTGAACCAGACCACCTGGGAACTCGCCACCGACGTCGTCATCAAGGCCGAGTCGGGCCGGCGCACCGGCGGTGCCAAACGTCTGTACGGCCTCGTCGCCGACGGCGACCTCGCCTATGTCGAGGAGCGCGTCGACGCCGACGGCGATCTCACGCCGCGGCTGTCCGCCAAGCTCCGCCGCCACGTCGGCTGATCCCCCTCATCGACGCTCCCTGCGCCCCGCACACTCGCCCCAGTTCGGCGGCGCGGCCCCCTGCTCCCTGAGGTGCGAGCGAAGCGAGCCTCGAAGGGTCGCCGATCCGAGAACGCCATGTAGAGATTCCGTTTCGGCAGTGCGCTGTAGACGGGCGATCCGAGCATGACGACGACGGACCCGTACGCGGTTGCCTCACCCGGGCGCCCCGCCCACCCGGGATGCACCGTTCCCGACCGCGACATGTACGGTCCGTGCCCCGCCGTGCCGCCGATGCGGCGTCCGACCACCGAGAACACCTCGGCGCGCGCGGAATGCGGGGACAGGTCGAAACCGACGCGGCCTCCCGGCGGACACTCGACGAAGGTGAGGTCGGCACCGGATCGATGCACCACACCGATCCAGTCGCGGCCGGAATTGCGCACGAGGAACGTCGAACCGCCCGTCCGGTACTGATACGAGATGCCCGCCGCCGCGGCGTCGAGAATCTGTCGGCCCGAGACACCGCCGTTCCACTCCGGACTCCACGGAGTGAGGTACAGGTGGTCGAGGAACTCGTGCCGGGTGGGGATCGGCAGCGTCACCGGCATCACCCGTCCGTCTCGCACCCACACCGCGCCGTACAGGACCGGCCGGCCGTCGGCGGTGCGCGGCGCCTGGACGTAGGTGAGCGAATCCCCCTCCGGCAGAGGGGCTTCCGAACCGGGGATCAGGATGTCGAGATATGTGCGACCGTCCGCGAGCAGGACCACGACGGCCGCATCGCGCTCGCCACGGTTGCCGATGGTGACGCGCTCACCGAAGTCGCCGGACCTGCCCTTGGCGTGGAACAACCCGGCGGCGTGCGGATCGGCGAACTCGAAGCGGGGTGCCACCGCCGTTCCGAAGTCCGGATCGCCCGGACCCCAGTACTGTTCGCCCACCCCGGGTTGATGGCGACCGGGGTTCGCCTCCCCGACCACCGTGGCGATACTCGTGGCCACCATCGCACCTTCTCCTCTCGGCACCCCGACGGGCGCCGTGGACTCGCTGTGTTCCCATTCCAGCGCTTCCACGCCCCGGTCTCGCGAGTACTGCGCTACGCGAATCACCACGCTGGTCACCGGCAACCACGTCCTGTCTACCTGCGCCCGGAGCGCGCTCCCACGGAGCCGGGTCGCAGATCGAGTCGACGCAGCAGCTGCGCGTTCAGCGCCACCACCACCGTCGACGCGGACATCAGGATGGCGCCGACACTCATCGGCAGGACGACACCGATCGGCGCCAGGATGCCGGCGGCCAGCGGTACCGAGACGAGGTTGTAACCCGCTGCCCACCAGAGGTTCTGCGCCATCTTCCGGTAGCTCGCGCGCGACAGCTCGATGACCGACAGGACCGATCGCGGATCGGACGAGGCGAGGATGACCCCGGCCGAACCGATAGCCACGTCGGTCCCGGCGCCGATGGCGATGCCGACGTCGGCCTGCGCGAGGGCGGGCGCGTCGTTGACCCCGTCGCCGACCATCGCCACGCGATGTCCCTCGCGCTGGAGTTCGGCGACAGTGGCCGCCTTGTCCTCGGGCCGGACCCCGGCGTAGACGCGATCGATGTCGAGCCGGCCGGCGACGTCGTCGGCCACGGCCTGCGCGTCGCCGGTGATCATCACGACCTGCACACCGAGGGCATGGAGTTCGTCCACGGCCGCACGCGACTCCGGACGGACCTCGTCGGCGAGCCGGATCGCCCCTGCGACACGCTCGTCGACGAGCACATGCAGGATGATCGCCCCCTGCTCACGCCACGACGACGCGACGGGGAGTTCGTCGAGGCCCTGTTCGTCGAGCAGGTTGGGCCCGCCCACTCGCACCGCGTGCCCGTCGACGGACGCGGACACACCCACCGCAGGTGACGAGGAGAAGCCCTGTGCGGCCGGGAGTTCGATTCCCTCGGCCCGTGCCGCGCGCATGATCGCCGAGGCCAGCGGGTGTTCACTGGCCGCCTCCGCGGCGGCCGCGAGGGTCAGCACCCGACGCCGATCCTGTCCCGGGGCCGGCTCGACCTCGAGGACGGTCGGCTCCCCCTTGGTCAGGGTGCCGGTCTTGTCGAAGAGCACGGCGTCGACATTGCGCATCGACTCGAGCGCGAGCCGGTCCGTGATCAGGACCCCACCGCGGGCGGCCCGCTCGGTGGCGATGGAGACGACGAGGGGGATCGCCAGACCCAGCGCATGAGGACACGCGATGACCAGCACCGTGATCGCGCGGACGACGGCGTCGTCGGGCGACCCGACCGCGGTCCAGACGATCGCGGTCACCACCGCGGCGCCGAGAGCGAACCAGAACAACCACCCGGCCGCGGTGTCGGCGAGCCGCTGAGCGCGCGATGAGGAGGCCTGCGCGTCGGCAACCAGACGCCCGATACCGGCCAGGGCGGTGTCGTCGCCGGTCGCGGTCACGCGGACCCGCAATCCGGAGTCGGTCGCGACGGTACCGGCGACCACGACGTCGCCGATCTCCCGCCGGACGGGGGCGGACTCCCCGGTGACCATCGACTCGTCCATGTTCGCGGAGCCGTCGATGATGGCGCCGTCGGCGGGCACGGATGCCCCGGGCCGGACGATGACCACGTCGCCGACGACCAGGACAGCGGGCGCCACCGTGATGATCTCGCCCCCGTCGACCTTCTCGGCCTCGTCCGGGAGGAGCGCGGCGAGTGAGTCGAGGGCCGATGTCGTCCGGGCCAGTGAACGCATCTCGATCCAGTGACCCAGCAGCATGATCACCACGAGCAGCGCCAGCTCCCACCAGAAGTTCAGCTCGTGGCCGAACAGATGCAGCGTCGAGCCCCAGGAGGCGACGAAGGCGACGGTGATCGCCAGGGCGATCAGGAGCATCATCCCCGGACGACGAGAACGGATCTCGCCGGCTGCGCCGGCGAGGAACGGACGTCCGCCCCACAGGTAGAGCACGGTGCCGAAGAGCGGCGACACCCATCGCACCCAGTCGGCGTCGGGCAGCCCGTAGCCCAGGATGTCGGCGAACATGTCGTTGAAGCCGACGGTCGGGACCGCCAGGACGAGCATGATCCAGAACAGTCGCCGGAACTGCTCGACGTGGTCCCCGTGACCGCCATGGTCGGCGTGCTCATCGTGGCCGCCGTGCCCGTGTGCGGGCTGAGCGCGATGTGCGTGGTCCGCGGTGGGCGACGCCGCTGCACGTGGATGGTCATGATGCGTGTTCATGACCCGAGACTATACCCCCCAGGGGTACCAGCGCCAGGACTACTTCTACCCTGTATGGGTATCCACTCCGTGCACCCCGGACATGGAACGGCCCCCGCATCGCCCTCGATGGGCCTGCGCCGACCGGACCGGGTCGGGATGCGGGGGCCGGGTGACCACCTGGTATTCGCTTGCGCCGACCGACGGGTGGAGTCCCGCCTCGGTGCGACACGAATGCCACACGGTCAACTGCTAACGGATGGTCACCTCACATGTCCGATGAGAAATCACTATCAGACCACCTCCTTCCTTGTGTACCCGCGAACGTACGCCCGATTCCGGCGGGCCGCAACGGATTAACCCGGTCAGGGGGTGGGCACCGGCGCTCCGGCCGGGCCGGGCGCCGGCGTCGGCGTCGCCGCGGGCGACGCCGAACTCGGGCCGGGCACCGGCTTCGCGTCGGGCGGTAGCGACTCCACGACCTCGATCTTCGAGCGGAAGGTGTCGTCGGTGATGACCTCGATGGAGTTGATCATCCAGCGGTCGCCGTCGCGTTTCATGTCGAAGGTCAGCCGCGACGGGTTGATGCTCACGAGTTCCTTGTTGCCTCGGGTCACCGACTGGTTCATGAAGATCAGGACCTGCGAGGTGTCCGCGGTGTTGGTCACCACGCCCGCGTCCTGGATCGTCACCTCGGACACGACCGACTGCTTGCGTACCTCGGCGGCGAGATTGTTGTCGGTGATCAGCTTCGTGTACTCCGGCTTCGCCGGACCGGTGAGCACGCTCATCGATTGATCGATGTGCTCGGTGACGTTCTCGGCGTTGTACCCGAACATCGTCGTCGCATAGTCGCGAGCCGCCGCCAGCGACGACGCCCGCGCGTCCTCGACGGCGCGACCCTGGGTGAAGCGGAACCCGAGGAACGCCGTGACCACGACCGCGGCGACCAGCACCACCCCGAGTGCGATCAGACCCAGACGCCCTTTGCCCATCGCGAATCGCGAACGCGAGGTCGGTGCGGACCCGGACGCCATCACGCCACCCACTCGAAGTCGGTCATCTTCAGGTCCCCGTTGATGCGCGTCATGTCCACACGCCACCGGAACACCTTCTCCTGCGACGGCACCTCGCCGTCGAGAGATCGCTGGTGCCAGCCGAACACCATGATGACCGAGCCCTCGTCGGGTTCGGCCTTGGTGACCGCAGAACTGAGGATCAGCGACCGGGTCTCCAGCTTGCCGTCGCGGACCAGGGCAGCGACCTGCTGGATGTTGTTCTCCACCTCCTGCTTGACCTTGCCGCTCGTGTCCTCCTGCACCGAGGTGAGGGTCTGGTCGACGGTGTCGGGGTTCATGCTGGTGAGGTTCACGAGGACCTGTGACGCGAAGGCCGAGTACTCGGCTCGCAGGTCGTCGGTGCGGTCCTGGCGGGCGATACCGAGCGCGAACACCACGGACGCGATGGCGCACACGACGATGACCACGAGTGCCACCACGACACCTACGATCGTCCGTGGCGAGCGTTGACCGGTTCCGCGGTACCTGATGCGGCGCTTGGCTTTCGGCGCCTGCGCGGCCGACGAGGCGGCTGCCGTCCGGGCGCGTCGACGCTCACGGTAACCGACCGTCTTCTCGACCTCGGACGGGTCGGGCGCGATGGCGGGCACCGCGCCGGCGCCCGCCTCAGCGCCGGACTCGCCGTCCGGCTTGGTGAGCGACACCGACGACGTCGTGTCCGACCTGACCTCGTCGGTTCCGGCCGCCGACTCGTCGGTGCGCCCGTCCGTCGGCGCGGGAACATCGCCGGCGGGGGTCGCCGCGGCCGGCTTCGACGGCTTCTTCCCTGCCGGACGCCCGCGCCGGATCGGCGCCGAACGCACCGGCCGCTTCGCATTTCGGCGATCACCCGTGCCCGCGCGATCCGTGCCCGTGCGATCCGGGGAGGTCGTGCCGGGACCGTCCGGCGTCACGGGGCGACCGTCCCGCTGATCATCGTCTGCCATGTACTGCTCTGTCCCTGCTCATCGCTGCCGGCCCCGGCGTTGTAGGTCTTTCCGTCGGGTCCGATGAAGTTGCCCGAGTCCGGGTCGTATGTCGTCGCGTACACCGCGGGCTCGGCGTCGAAGTCCTTCGGTGTGCCCGGTGTCACGGTACCGGAGGACGCCGGTTGCCATTTCAACCCGAACGGCAGCCCGCTCTGGAAGGGGTCGACCGAACCCGGCTTCGGCACATACCCCGTCGCGCATTCCGCCGGAGTGGGCGCACGGCGTCCCGGGAACTCCGCGCACGGGTAGTTGCGCGCGCCGCGGACGGCGATGTTGGAGTTCTGCGGCACCCGGCACAGCATGCCCGGCGGCAGTTCGCGAGCGGTCTGCTCCGAGGGCCACCGCCAGTCCTCCTTGGGGAGGAACCCGATGTTGCACGGCGGCCGGTCCTGGAAACCGAGCGAGAAGTTCACGTTGGGACCGAACCGGTTGGTGCCGGTGTTCAGTGCCGTGATCAACGAATTGACCAGTCGCGGATAGAGAACGAGGACCTGCTTCCAGTTCGGTAGATACACCACCTGGGTCTTGGCGATGGTGCCCAGATTCGAGACCAACAGCGGGTACGACGCGCCGAGGGATTCGAAGAGTTCCTGGCTCTTCGACGCGGTCGCCGGCCCCTTGCGCAGGATGTCGCCGATCTCGGGCCGGTTCGCGCGGAGCTGATCGGTGAACGCGGTGACGTCCCGGGTCCAGGAGCGGATGGCGTCGGCCGTGCGTGATTGGGTGGCCAGCAGCGGGGCGCCCTGCTCGACCAACTGGATCGTCGTGTCGGTGTTCTTGTTCGCCTCGTCGACGAACAGGACCATCGAGTCGAGCAGTCGCTGAAGCGCCTCGCCGGTGCCGTTGAACGCGACGAAGGCCTCGTCCATCAGCGAGCGCAGACGCGTGTCACCGATCTCGGCGAGCAACCGGTCGGCCTGGTCGAGCATCGACGAGATCTCCACCGGCACCTGGTCGGTCGAGACCGTGGCCCCGTCCTGCAGGAATCCTCCGGACTCCCCTGCCTCGGGGTCCGGTGTGAACTCCACGAACTGCTCGCCGATCGCCGAGACGCTGCGCACCGACGCCGTCGACGATGCCGGGATCTCCGCGCTGTTCTCGATCGTCAGCACCGCTTCGACGCCGGAGTCGGTCAGCTGCACCGAGTCGACCTTGCCGACGTACACGCCGCGGTAACTGACGTTCGCATTCTGATACAGGCCACCGCTGGTGGGCAGCAGCAGCTGCACCTGGTAGCTGCCGACCCCGAACATCGACGGGATGCGGATGTAGAACAGCGCCATCACCACCATCGCGACCACGGTCACGATCGCGAAGATCATCAGCTGCATCCGGACGAATCGCGTGATCTTCATCAGCGGCCACCTCCCGCAGCCGGGACCGGCGTGACCGCGGGCATCTGCGGAATCATGTTCGCCGGAATCGGTTCGGCGGAGTCGGGCATCCGTTCGCCGCCCGGTTGGAGTGGCGCGATGAACGGATTCAGCCCGCGCGCGGCGGCGCCGGCGGGACGTCCGAAGACGCCCTCGGGCCCGGTGACGCCGAGGCTGGCGAACATCGACTTGTCCAGGCGCTCCAGCGTCAGATCGAGCGTGAGGTCCGAGTTCACGTAGTCACCCTTGACGATTCGTCGGATCGTCGGTTCGTAGAACGGGAAGGTCAGCAGGATGTTGAGCGATTGCGTCATCGCGGGACCTGCCGCCTGGAGCTGATCGAGGGCCGGTTCGATCCCCTCCACGATCGTCACGATGTCCTCGGAGTTGGCGTCGAGGATGTCGTTGGCTGTCTTCGACAGAGTGGCGACCGAGCCGAGCGTGTCCAGGAACTGCTGACGCTGGTCGACGAGAAGCTGCAGGATCTGCGGGCTGTCGTCGAGCGCGCGCTCGATGGTGCCGGACTGCTCGTTCATGGTGCGCGACAACCGGTCTAGTCCCTCGGTGGCCCGGATGATGTTGCTCTTCTGCGCATCCAGATCGGCGACGAGTGTGTTCAGTCGCGGGATCAGCTTCTTGATCTGGTCCTCACGTCCGCCGAAGACCTCGCTCATCTCGTGCACGATGTCGCCGATCTGGGACAGACCGCCGCCGTTGAGCACCACCGACAGCGAGCTGAGCACCTGCTCGGTGCTGGGGTAGGTACACGCCGACACCTGTTGTGCCGCATTGATGTCGGGCACCGCGGGCACCGACGGGTCGGTCACGATGTTGGATTGCTCCGGGCATTTGGTGAGGGGGATCTGGTCGCCCGCTTCGAGGCGGCCGCCTTCGGGCTCGGCCGGCTGCACGATCTCCAGGTGCGTCGAACCCAGCGCACTGGTCAACCCCACCATGACGTGCGACCCGCGCGGGACGATCACGCCGTCGTTGAGGCGGATGGTGACCAGCGCATTCCAGTCCTCGACCTCGATGTCGCCGATGCTCCCGACCGTTGCATCGTCGATGAGGACCGGCGCATTGTTGACCAGTCCGGCAGCCGACGGGATCAGGGCGGTGATCTCGTAGGAACCACCACCGGTGCCCTCGGCGCCCGGTACGGGCAGCGAGTTGGGGCCGTCGAAGGAACATCCGGCCAGGATCAGCGCGAGGGAGGCCGCACCGGCGACCAACCCGCCGCGCAGGCGTGCCGGCCTCATCGGTCACCTCCGAACGGGACCAGCAGATCCTCGAGCGGACTGCCTCGGTTGTCGCGTCGGGTCTCGTTGTCCACCCGGGTCACACCGGCATTGGCTCGCGCTCGAACGCTTGCGTCCTGGTACTGGAGCTGACTCGGTGTCGCGTTGCGACCCTGCACCGGATTCGTCAGGAACGGCGGGTAGTTCATCGAGATCGACGACAGGACGGGCGCGAGGATCTCCACGCACTTGTCGACGTCGGCCATCGTGGTGCCGGGTCGTTTGGTCGATTCCATGGTTCCGCACAACAGAGTGATGAGATTTGTTCCCATCCCCAAACCGAAGACACCCGACAGGGATCCCGAAAGCGGGTTGTAGATGTTGTAGAAGTTCGCGAGCTGGTTGGGCGCCGAATGCAGTACGCCACGCACCTGTTCGTCCTTGTCCGCCACGATCTTCGTACTGGCGGCCAGACGCTCAACCGATGACGACAGCGCCGTCTGGTTGGTGTCGATGAAGGTCTGCACATCGGTCATCGCCGCGTCGAGGCCTTTGAGCGCCTCGTCGAGCTCGGTCGTGTTGTCCGCGAGAACGGAACTGACCGAGGCGATCCGGCCGTTGAACTGCACGAGTTGCTCGTGGCTCCCCGACAGGGCGTCGGTGAGTTTCTGCAGGCTCTGGATGGTGGCGAACAGGTCGCCACTGCCGGCTGCAAGGGTGCCGATCACGTCGGACACCTCCCGGATCGACGCGTTGATCGCCTCGCCGTTGCCCTCGAGGTTCTCGTCGAAGACGTTGACCGCCTTGGCCGCCGAGCCCGGATCGGCCCCTTGCGGGCCGATGGCCTCGGTGAGTCGGGTGAGCTGGGCCTTGATGTCGTCCCACTCCATCGGCACCGCGGTGCGGTCCATCGGGATGTCGGCGCCGTCGGACATCTGCGGCCCGCCCGAATAGACCGGGGTCAGCTGCACGAACCGGCCCGAGACCAGACTCTGCGCCACGATGACGGCCTTCGCGTCCTGCGGGATGTCGACGCTGGAGTCCACGCGCAGTTCGACTTTCACGTCGTTCTCGCGGGGGGTGATCGCCGAGACACTGCCGACGTTCACACCGAGCACCCGGACCGGATCCCCCTTGTAGAGGCTGGCGACGCCGGCGAAATAGGCGGTGAAGGTGTTCGTCGTGGATTTGGTGAACACCTTCCAGCCCACGAGGACCAGGGCGACCGCGAGAATCACGGCGAGTACCCCGAAGAGCACCTTGCGTCCGATGGACATACTTCCGACGGTCATGTCACCTCCCCCTCGTGGTCGGCGCGGGCGTGGGATAGGTCGGGCTGGGCAGTGGTCCGCGCGGCGTATCGCTCCCCGCTGGAGGTCCCAGGCTCCAGCCCTGCGGAAGCAGCGGGTTGCCCGTGTACATCAGCGACTGCCACAGCTGCGGGTACCGACCGCGCAGGGCGTTGAGAAACACCGCGGTGTAGTCGCCGAAGGTGTTCACGCCGACGAGGGAATCGAAGTTCGGGCCCGACGCCACTGCTTCGCCGAGGGTGTTGGCGAACGGTCCGAGACGGTCGATCGTCTCCTTCAGCTCTTTCTCGTTGTCGGTGAGGATCGTCGCGACGCGGTCGAACTTCTGCAGCACGGGCGTCAGCTGCGCGTTGTTCTCGGCGATGAAGCCCCGCAGCTGAGCGGTGACGTCACCGATTCCCTTGATCAGCTGGTTGAGCGCGTAGCGCCGCATCTCGATCTCCCCGACGAGCGCATTGGCGTCGATGAGCAACCGGTTGATCTGTTCGTTGCGGTCGCCGACGATCTTGCTCACCTGGTTGGCCTTGGCGAGCAGCGCCCGCAGTTCCTTGTCGCGGTCGGCGACCGCTTTCGACAGCCGCGCAACACCGTTGACCGCCCCCTGGACCTGATCCGGTGTCTCGGAGAACGTGATCGTCAGCGTGTTGAGCGCCTCGTTGAGCTGGTCGGTGTCGGTGTCGGCGACGGTGTCGGTCGCTCCTTCGAGTGCGTCCTGCAGCGAATACGGCGAGATCGTGTTGCCGACCGGGATCGAGCCACCGGGCTTGATCCGGTCGCCCCCGTGCGGGATGACCGTGAGATTGCGTCGGCCCAGCACGGTCTCGGTCCGGATCGCGGCCTGGGAGTCCGACCCCATCTCGACGGTGTCGTCCATGCGGAACCCGACCTTGACCTTGGTCCCGGCGTCGGTACCGGCCAGTTCGATCGACTCGACCGTGCCCACCTGGACCCCGGAGACGGAGACGATGTCGCCCTTGGTGAGTCCGCCGGCGTCGTCGAAGTAGGCGGTGTAGGTGCTGATCGGCGAGATATAGGGCAGCTTGTCCATCTGCATCGCGGTGATGACCACCAGGCCGATCACGACGATGCCGATGACGCCGACCTGTGCGCGACTCCGCTGTCCGCGTTTCTGCTCGCGGGCGACGTCGGCCTCGTCGGATTCGGATCTACGGCTCGAGAACATGCCGCCGAACGGAAGACTCATGAGCCGTCACACCTTCCGCCTGCCGTCGTCGAGTTCCCCATCACGTTGTTCGACGTGTACAGGATGGTCTGACCGCCGGGCGCCGGCAGCATCAGCCGGATGCGGCAGAAGTAGATCTGCAGCCAGGCGCCGTAGGAGCCGAGGTTCGACAGCGTCTTGTAGTCCTCGGGAAGTCGCGAGATCAGGTTCCGGACAAACGGTTCCGCGGCCAGCAACTCCTCCGAGACCCGTCCGGTGTTGGTCACCATCGACTGCAGGGTCGGCCGGGTGGTGCCCAACAGGTCGGCGAGACCGTTGGTGACGCGCGAGGTCTGCGTCAATGCGTTGCCGACGGTGCTCTTCTGTTCGGCGAGCCCGGTGACGAGTTGCTGCAGGAGGTCGACGCTGGTGTCGAGGCCCTCCCGGTCGCCGTCGAGGGTGGCGAGGGTGGTGTTGAGGTTGTCGATCACGTCGCCGATCAACTGGTCGCGGTCGGCCAGCGAGTCGGTGAACGACGCGGTGTTGCCCAGCAACGTGTTCAACGCGCCGCCCTGCCCCTGGAAGACCGCGATCAGCGAACTGGTCAGCGCGTTGGCCTCGTCGGCGTCCAGGGTCCGGAACAGTGGTTTGAAACCACCGACGAGCTTGTCGAGATCGAGTGCGGGCTCGGTCTGGCCGATCGGGATCTGCGCGCCGTCGGCAAGGAAGGTCGACGTGTTGCCGGTCCCCTGCTGCAACTCGAGATACCGGTCGCCGGTGAGGTTCTCGTATCGGATCAACGCGCGTGCCGACTCCGGCAGCGGATACTGCTGGTCGACGCTGAAGGTGATGACGGCATCGTTGTCGCGGTTCAGCTCGACATCACCGACCGACCCGACCTCGACTCCGGCGATCTTGACCTTGCTGCCCGATTTCATCGCCGATGCACTGGTGAAGACGGCACTGTACTCGTTCGACGCGCCGGACCGATAGCGGCTGAAGACGACGACCAGCGCGACGAAGACCAGGACCATCACCACGGTGAAGGCACCCAGTTTGATCAGGGTCGCGCGGAACGCGCGAGCGCGGTTATCCACGGGGCGGTTCTCCGAACAGGATCTGGAACAGCTTCTGCGAGTTCGCCTTCGGCTTGGTCCTGGGCTGGTAGGGCTGTGGTGCGTTGTCGCCGACGTAGAACGGTGCCGGCACCTTGGTTGCGGGATCACTGAGTCCGCCCTGGCACGTCGGCGGTCCCTCGACCCCGACCCGCGGCAGGTCGTACGGATATTGATACGGATCCTTGCCGGGGAGGATGCTCGCGTCGAGCATCAGCATGCCGTTGCGTTCACCGAGGAACGGCGCCGCGACCTCGGAGGCGATCGCGCCCGCGGTGAGGAAGCACTTGATCCCCGGGGCGTTGTATCCCAGGAGCGCCGCGATGGGATCGAGATCCGACAGCGCTCCGATGAGCGTCTTCTTCGAGGGGGCGATGACCCCATCGATGGTGTTGGCCATCCCGGTGGCGTTGATGAGCAGTGCGTCGAGGTTGGAAGTGTTGTCCACCAACGTGTTCCCGACAACGGTGAAGTTGTCGACGGTGCGCAGGAGATCGGGCATCGAATCCGCGTAGACGTTGGTGACGGTCGCGCCCTCCCGGAAGAGTCGGTTCAGGGCGGGCAGATGCGGATTGGTCTTGCCCAGCAGCGTGGTCAGTTGCTCGAGGGCATCGCCGATCTCCTCGCCCTGACCCTGCAGCGCCGTGTTGATCGCACCGAGGGTCGCGTTGAGTTTCTCCGGCTGCAGCTGTGCGAGCACCGAGACGAGCTGCTGGTACACGGTGTTCAGTTCGACGACGACGCGGTCGGCGGGGATCTCGGCACCCGCGGTCAGCGTGCCCTCCGGCTCGCCGGGCACCACGAAGTTGACGGCCTTGGCGCCGAAGATGGTGTTCGACTTGATGTCGGCGGCCACGTTGGCGGGGATCTTCGCCATGTCACCGTCGGCGATGTCGAGGGTGAGGATCGCATCGCCCCCGCGCTCGGTGATCTCCGCGACGCGCCCCACCTCGACCCCGCGCAGCTTGACCTTGGCGTCGGGGTTCATCACCAGGCCGGCCCGGGGAGCCACGAGGGTGACCTGCTGGGTGCCCTTGAAAGCACCGAGGAACGACGCGCTGGCCCCGATGATCAGCGCCAGCAGCACCGCGACCATGACGACCGCCGCCGTTCGGCGGGTGGCCCGTGAACGCTCTTGTCTCTTGCTCATGACTCAGCCCGCCAGGTTGAACTTGCCATCGGCGCCGTAGATGGCGAGGGAGGTCAGGAGTGTGATCACGACCACAACAACGAGCGATGCGCGGACCGCGTTCCCGACGGCGACGCCCACGCCGACCGGCCCACCCGAGGCGTTGTAGCCGTAATAGGTGTGGATCAGCATGACGGCGACCGCCATGCAGATCGCCTGCACGAACGACCACAGGATGTCCGACGGGATGAGGAACGTGTCGAAATAGTGGTCGTAGACGCCGGGCGACTGTCCGTACAGGAAGACCGTCGCCGACCGGCTCGCGAGGAACGATGCCAACGACGCCAACGCGTAGAGCGGGATGATCGCGATCAGACCGGCGATGATCCGCGTGGACACCAGGTACGGGATGGACGAGATCGCCATCGTCTCCAGCGCGTCGATCTCCTCCGAGACGCGCATGGCACCGAGCTGCGCGGTCGCGCCGGCACCGATGGTCGCGGCGAGCGCGATACCGGAGATCACCGGGACGGCGATGCGCACGTTGATGAACGCCGAGAAGAAGCCGGTGAGCGCCTCGACGCCGATGTTGGCCAGCGAACTGTACCCCTGGACCGCGATCGTCCCGCCGGTGAACAGTGTCAGGAATCCGACGACCACGACGGTGCCGCCGATCATGGCCAGCGCGCCCGTGCCCATGGAGATCTCGGCGATGAGCCGCAGGGTCTCCTTCTTGTAGTGCTTGATCGCACGTGGGATCGACACGACGCTGTCCCAATAGAACAGCGCCTGATCGCCGATCTGATCCCAGTCCTCGCCGGCCCGCTTGACCGCGACGCGCGCGGTGCGGAACCGGGTGGTGAACGGAAGTACCATCGCTCAGCCCGCCGTTGCCTTGAGACCGACGGCGGTGACGACGACGTTGACGACGAACAGCGCCATGAACGAATACACGACGGTCTCGTTCACGGCATCGCCGACGCCCTTCGCGCCACCCTTGACGTTGAGGCCCTGGTAACAGCCGACCATGCCGGCGAACAGACCGAACAGAGCCGCCTTGACCATGGAGATCATCAGCTCGCCGAACCCGGTGAGCAGTGTCAGGTTGGCCACGAATGCACCGGGATTCACGTCCTGGAGGTAGACGGAGAAGATGAACCCGCCGCCGATGCCGATGGTGCACACGAGACTGTTGAGGAGCAGCGCCACGCCGGTGGAGGCCACGATGCGCGGCACCACCAGACGGTGGATCGGGTTGATGCCGAGCACCTTCATGGCGTCGATCTCTTCGCGGATGGTCCGGGCGCCGAGATCCGCGCAGATCGCGGTGGCGCCCGCCCCGGCGACGATCAGCACGGTGACGATCGGGCCGATCTGGGTGACCGTGCCCAGCGCGGCACCCGCACCCGACAGGTCCTGTGCGCCGATCTCGCGCAACAGGATGTTCAGCGTGAAGCTGACGAGAACCGTGAACGGGATGGCGACCAGGAGCGTCGGCACCATCGACACGCGGGCGATCGCCCAGGACTGTTCGACGGTCTCCCGCCACTGGAACGGACGGTGGAACAACTCGCGCGTCGACTCGACCCCGAGCGCAACGAAATCCCCGATCCCGCTCAAGGGTGTGGCCAGTTTGCTCAGCACCGCCAGCCCCCCTTCACCCTCGCACCATCGCGAAACCTATCACGCACAATCGAGCCGATTTGGTCAGTTGACCAGAGCACTTGCCGAGAATGTGCGTCCCGGATCGCGGTCGGCGAAGTGGCCCGTCAGGGTCTTCGCGAGGTCCTCCGCCGCCCACGCGTCGCCCTCGGCCACGAAGACCTCGTCGACCGTCGGCGCAGCCATCAGCGTGACCTTGGGACCGTAGACGACGAACACCTGACCGGTGACCGCGTCGGAGTCGGGACCGGCGAGATAGGACACCAGCCGCACGACGTGTTCGGGGTCGAGGGGATCCACCCCGTCGGTGGGCGCGTCGCCGAACACCGCGGCGGTCATCGCCGTCCGCGCCCGCGGGCAGATCGCATTGGCACGCACGCCGTATCGCTTGAGGGCTCGAGATGCCGACAGCGTCAGCGCGGTGATACCCGCCTTCGCCGCCCCGTAGTTGGCCTGCCCCTCGGGACCGAGCAGACCGGCCTCCGACGCGGTGTTGATGATCCGGCCGTAGACTGGACCGCCCGCCGCCTTCGATGCGGCGCGCCAGTGCGACGCGGCGTTGCGGGTGAGCAGGAAGTGACCGCGCAGATGCACGCGGATCACCAGGTCCCACTCGTCGTCGGTCATGTTGAACAGCATCTTGTCGCGCACCACGCCCGCGTTGTTCAGGACGATGTCGAGCGAGCCGAGTTGGTCGGTCGCCGTCGTCATGATGGCGGTGGCGGTGGCCGAGTCGCCGATGTCGCCGGCCACCGCGACAGCTCGGCCGCCTGCGGTCGTGATCGTGTCGATCACGTCGCTCTGTTCGAGCGCCGCGGGGAGGTCGTTCACGACGACCGTTGCCCCCTCGGCAGCCAATCCGATGGCCTCCGCGCGACCGAGACCTGCACCTGCACCGGTGACGACCGCGACGCGACCGTCCAACGAGTAACCCACCCGACATCCTCCTGAGCTAAAACTAGAACCTGTTCTAGCATGATTCACGAACGGATGGAACCGAACCGCATTTTCGCCGGGGTCAGTCCTCGACCACCGACAGCGCCGACTTCGGGCAGTTGGCGGCGACCTGACGAAGTTCCTCGACGCGGTCCGCCGGGATGTCCTCTTGAAGAATCACCAGGTAGTCGTTGTCATCCAGGTCGAAGAAGTCCGGCGCCATCCCGACACAGATGGCGTTGGACTCGCAGAGGTCGAAATCTGCCTTGATACGCATCGGAACCGTCTCCTCATCGATGGGTCACCTGTTGACTGGGCTGTGAGAACAGGTTAGAACGTGTTTCAGAAGTGCACGAGCACTTCGCCTGTCAACTTGACCATAAGCCGGGACCGGACGCTAGCCGATCCACCCCTTGGAGTGTCGATGCGCATCGCCTATACCGACCAACAAGCCGAGCTCCGCAGAGAACTCCGCGACTACTTCTCCGGCCTCATGACCGAGGACCGTCGTGCCGCCCTGTCCGGCGGCGACGGCGAGCTCGGCGAGGGCGACGCCTACCGCGACGTCGTCGCCCAGATGGGCGCCGACGGCTGGCTCGCGTTGGGCTGGCCCACCGAGTTCGGCGGCCAGAACCGGTCGATGATGGATCAGCTGATCTTCACCGACGAGGCCGCGATCGCGGGCGCACCCGTTCCGTTCCTCACCATCAACTCGGTGGCGCCGACGATCATGAACTACGGCTCCGACGAGCAGAAGGCGTACTTTCTGCCGCGGATCGCGGCGGGCAAGCTGCACTTCTCGATCGGGTACTCCGAGCCGGGCGCCGGCACCGATCTCGCGGCCCTGCGGACCACCGCGGTCCGCGACGGTGACGACTACGTCATCAACGGCCAGAAGATGTGGACCAGCCTGGTCGCGTATGCGGACTACATCTGGCTCGCCTGCCGTACCGACCCGTCGACGCTGGAAACCGGCGGGAAGAAGCACAAGGGCATCTCGATGCTCATCGTGCCCACCACCGCCGAGGGCTTCAGTTACACACCGGTGCACACCATGTCGGGAGTCGACACCAGCGCGACCTACTACCAGGACGTCCGGGTGCCGACGTCGTCGATCGTCGGCGAGGAGGGCGGTGGGTGGCCGCTGGTGACCAATCAGCTCAACCACGAGCGGGTGGCGCTGTGCAGCGCGGCGCCGATCCAGACCGCACTGCGCGAGACGGTCGCGTGGGCACAGCAGACCAAGACCGGTGACGGCCACCGGGTGATCGACGCGCCGTGGGTTCAGCAGAACCTCGCCCGCGTCCATGCCAAGGTCGAGTTCCTGAAGCTGATCAACTGGAAGATCGCCTCGGTCGCCAGCTCCGGCGGGTCGCCGAGTCCGGCCGATGCGTCGGCGACCAAGGTCTACGGCACCGAATTCGCCACCGAAGCCTATCGATTGCTGATGGAGGTCGTCGGTCCCGCCGCGACCCTGCGCACCGGCAGTACGGGGGCACATCTCAACGGCCGGCTCGAGCGCTACCAGCGCACGTCGCTGATCCTCACCTTCGGCGGCGGCACCAACGAGGTCCAGCGGGACATCATCGCGATGCTCGCGCTCGGCCTCCCGCACCAGCGCAGGTAACCTGCCCCGCCCCAGCCGCAGGTAACCCCGACCGAGCCAAGCAAGCACCCCGCCCCACCCGCTGGTTGAGTAGCCCCGAGCGAGCGCAGCGAGCACGCGGCGTATCGAAACCACAACCGCACCCCGAAGATGGAGACGCACCGATGGATTTCTCGCTTCCCGAATCCGGCGCCGACGTCCGTGGACTGGCCCGCGACATCGCGACGTCGATCAGCACTCCCGAGCGCGTCGCCGACCTGGAGTCCTCGCGGGCCGCGCTCGACGCGAACCTGTGGCGTGAACTCGGCGGCGCCGGGCTCCTGGGCCTCGAGCTGACCGCCGAAGCCGTCGGAGATGCCGGTGGCGACCTCGGTGTCGTCGAGAACGCGCTCGTGGCCACCGAGCTCGGCCGGGTGCTGGCCCGCGTACCGTTCGGACCCCATGCGATCGCTGCGCTGCCGGTGATCGCCGCGCACGGTTCGGCGCAGCTCCGTGGCCGGGTCCTCGCTGCCGGCGCCACCGGCGATTCGGTGCTCACCGTTGCCGTCGAGGAAGACCTGGCGACCGACCTCGGCTCCCCCACGACGACGTTCTCGACGGAGGGGACGCTGACCGGGGTCAAGGTCGACGTTCCCTATGCCGAGGCCGCGGACATGTTCGTGGTCACCGCATCCGGACCCGACGGTGTCGTCGCGGTGGTCGTCGCGGCCGACGCCCCGGGCGTCGTCGTCACCCCCACCCCGTCCACCGGATTGATCCCCTCGGCGCAGGTCGAATTCGACGGCACACCGGTCGACGGCGACGCCGTTCTCGCCGGCGGAGGGGACACCGCCGCGACGCTGGTCGCCCGCGCGACACTGGCGTGTTGTGCCGACCAGACCGGCATCGTCGAGCGCGGACTCGAGCTCACCGCCGAATACGCCCGCGAGCGTGAGCAGTTCGGCCGCGCCATCGGATCGTTCCAGGCGGTCGCGCAGCGTCTCGCCGACGGATACATCGACGCGCAGGGGTTGGCGCTGACGACGACGCAGGCGGCCTGGCTGCTCGACCATTCGAGCGGACCCACCCCGGAGCTGCAGAATGCGATCGCGACGGCCAAGTTCTGGGCGGCGGAGGCCGGTCACCGCGTGGCACACACGGCCGTGCACGTTCACGGTGGTGTCGGCCTCGACACCAGCCACCCCGTGCATCGTTACTTCCTGCGCGCCAAGCACAACGAGTTCGCGTTCGGCTCGGCCACCGCGTCGGTGAGGGTCATCGGAGCCGAGCTGGCCGCCACACCGGCGTGAGCCGGCCGATCGAACCGACGCGCGCCTCGACGGTCGCCGATCTCGTCGCGCCGCTGACCGGGGTCGACGATCGCGGGATCTGGTTCGAGGGCGGGTTCCGTTCGTGGGCAGATCATCTCGTCGACGCCGCGCTGCGGGCCGGGGTGGTGCGGAGCCGGTTGTCGGAGGACCGCCCGCGCCACGTGGGCGTCCTGCTCGCCAACACACCGGAGTTCAGCGCACTGTTCGCAGCGGCGGCACGTCACGGATTCGTGCTGGTCGGCCTGAACACCACCCGCCGCGGCGACGCCCTCGCCGCCGACATCGCCCGCGCCGACTGTCAGGTCGTGTTGTGCGGCGTCGACACCCGGCATCTGCTCGACGGCCTCGACCTCGGCGGAACCCGCGTCATCGATGTCGACTCGCCCGAGTGGGCGGACGCGGTGGCCACGAGCGAGCCGGCGCCCCTCGCCGATCCGACGCCGGACGACCTCATGATGCTGATCTTCACCTCGGGGACGACCGGGGATCCGAAGGCGGTGCGGTGTACGCATCGCACCTTCGCCACCAGCGGCCCGATGCTGGCCGACCGGTTCGACATCGGTCCGCGCGACGTCGCCTACTTGTCGATGCCGATGTTCCACTCCAACGCGATGATCGCCGGGTGGTGCGTCGCGGTGGCCGGCGGGGCGTCGATCGCGTTGCGACGCAGCTTCTCCGCGCGCGGATTCGTCGAGGATGTCCATCGATACGGCGTGACCTATGCCAACTACGTCGGCAAACCGATGAACTACATCCTCGCCACCGAGCCGCACCCCGGCGACGCCGCGAGTTCGTTACGCATCATGTACGGCAACGAGGCGTCAGCCCGCGACCGGTGCCGGTTCGCCGAGCGCTTCGGGTGCCGCGTCGTCGACGGTTTCGGCTCCACCGAGGGCGGGGTGGCCATCACCCGGACCCCCGACACACCCGACGACGCCCTGGGACCGTTGCGTGAGCCGACCGCGGTCGTCGATGTCGATACCGGCGAGCCCGTACCTGTCGGCACGGTCGGTGAGATCGTGAACCTCGCGGGCCCCGGCCTTTTCGCCGGCTATCACAATGATCCCGACGCCACCGCCGACCGCATGCGTGGCGGGATCTACCACACCGGCGACCTCGCCTGGGTCGACGACGCCGGTTTCCTGCACTTCGCCGGACGGCTCGGCGACTGGCTGCGGGTCGACGGGGAGAACATCGGCACCGGCCCGATCGAACGAATCCTGCTGCGTCATCCGTCGATTCGTCAGGTCGCGGTGCATGGCGTACCGGTGGAGATCGGTGACGAGATCGAGGCGGTCCTCGTCGCCGACGGGCTCACGGCCGACGAATTCGGCGAGTTCCTCTCCGCTCAGGACGATCTCGGCCCCAAGCAGTGGCCGCACCGGGTGCGACTCGTCGACGAGCTCCCCGAGACCGCCACCTTCAAGACGGTCAAGCGACTGCTGGCGGCCGACACCACCCCGCCCACGTGGGTTCGCGACGGCCGCACCTACCGGCCCGCGACGTAGTTCGCGCGCGATCCGTATGACTTTGTGTTCGGAATCCGAACCCGATGTCATACGGGTTTCGCGTCATTGTGGACAGTGAGTTGCAGAGTGCGGGCGCCAGAATCCGTGCCCGTCTTTGCTTGTACCGGCGGTCGTCGCCAAGATGTGACCGAGTTTCCGTCGAAGTGACACCCCGCAACGTCGGAGGAGCCATGGAAAGCATATTGGCCGGCAACGGCGACACACCCGTTCCGACCTACGACGCACCAGATCGTCAGGTACTTTGATGCCCGTCGGCCCGCGTTCCCTGACGGTATCCGACCAGCAGCTCGAGAGGCCTGACTCCATGACCGGACGACACCTGCTCCGCACCCTGGGCATCGCGCTCGGATGCGAAACCGCGGCAATCCTCTCCCCCGCGATCGCGCACGCCGCCCCCGGCGATGTCACGATCACACCTTCGGTGTCGGGCAACTCGGTCACCGTGACAGTTACGAACCGGTCCGCGGCGGTGATCGGGTGCAAGATGTTTCGGGCTACCGGCCGGGTCGGTGGCGAACAGCGACTCACGACCGCCGTTCGGGTACGTCAATCCGGTTGACCCGCGGGCTCTGATCGCCCCCGGCGGCACGAGAACTGTTGCGCTCGAGGTATCCGACGACGGTCCGACCGGGTCCACCGTGCTGCCCGACGGCGACTGGGACCTGTACTGGGGATGCACCACCGTGCCGGGAGTCGACGGCGTCGAACAATGGGGCACGCTCGGCCCGACCGGAAAGCCGTCGGCCGCACCAACCACGCGACTGACACTTCCCGCCGCAGTCGGCACCCTGATCGCACCGACTCCCATGCCGCCGGGGCCGTGTCCCGACGCGAGTTGCCTCCCGCCCGACGCCGCCGACATCGTCGACGACCTGTGGGGCGAGTACACCTCGCCGTAGCGCGATCCCCGAATCCCGAGCCGAGCCCGCTCGCAGCCGCCACACAACGGTTGTGCCGACGCGTGGGTTCCGCCGACACCTCGATGGGTGACGGATCGCCCGGGCGGACCGGTATGTGGTCGGACTCACGTGGCGCAGACGGCGGACTTCGGGTGCCCTGGAAGTAGGGAACTGCCCTATCGGGCTTCCCCGACGGGACAGACCGCCGATGCCGCCGGGACACACTCCCCCGTTCGAATGCCGATCACGACCACAGCCCTACCGACAGGACTGGGAGCCGACCCGATGACCGTTGTCGAACGCACCGCATCCACTTCCGACCCTCGCAGCGAATCAACCCGAAAGGAATTGCTGGGTCCCTTCTACGACGGGCGAGAGATGGTTCTCGCCGCCGTCCTCGCCGCGCTGGCCGGCGCCACCGGCGCCGCGGCATGGCTGTACTCCTCCGGCTGGTACGTCACCTTCATGACGGGCAACAGCGAACGGCTGGTGCTCGAACACGTCAAGGGGGCGCACCGGCTCGGCTTCACCGCGCTGCTCACCGTGGTGGTGTTCGTTCTCGGGGTGTTCGTGGCCACCTTGGCGCGAATGTATGTGTGGCGCAAGGCCCGGCACGGGGCGACGATGCTGACCGCGGGTTCGACGATCGCGGCGTGGCTCATCGACATCGGCCTCGAGAACGGCAATCGCGAATTCGGCGCCGGCCCGGTCCTCTGCCTGGCCTTCGGTCTCGGCGCACTCAACACCTCGATCAGCCGCAAGGGCGAGGTCGTCATGCCCCTGTCGTATGTGACCGGCACGCTGGTGAAGATCGGCCAGGGTGCCGGGTTGCACGTGGCCGGCGCCAAGCGGTGGGGATGGGTCGCTCACCTGAGCACCTACGCCGGATTCCTGGCCGGTGCCGGATTCGGTGGCCTGCTGTTCAACGCCTTCGACGAACGGAACTCACTGCTGACGTTGGCCGTGGTCGCGGTGGTCGCGGCGATGATCACCTGGCGCCTGGATCATCCGAAATTCTTGCGTGCCGATGTCCGCTGACGTGACGTCGCCGCACCGGTCCGCTAACCGCCCAGCGTCTTGTTCATCCGGCCGACGGCCTCGTCGTACTCGCTGACGAGATCGGCGATCAGATCGGCCACCGGCGTGATGGCGTTGCAGCGTCCGACGATCTGCCCGGCGGGCATGGCGACGACGTCGGGGTTGTCGGCCTGCGAGATCCGTGCGTGCGCCTCGGCGACGAGTAGGTTCTGCAGCGGCATCGGCAGCGGTTCGGGCGCCGATTCGGCGTCCCACGCATCCGTCCA
Organism: Gordonia sp. ABKF26; assembly: GCF_041103195.1. Taxonomy (NCBI): domain Bacteria; kingdom Bacillati; phylum Actinomycetota; class Actinomycetes; order Mycobacteriales; family Gordoniaceae; genus Gordonia; species Gordonia sp. ABKF26. The sequence continues at coordinate 1,551,178 of NZ_JBGCVZ010000003.1, read as the reverse complement.
GGCCGTCTTCAGCAGTCGCGCAGGCTTTCCCGAGTAGATCCGGCGGCGCACGGTGTCGCGCGACGTCGCCTTGAGCAGCGCCTGCTGAACGGTCGACGGCTTGTCCGAGCCCTCCGGCACGCCGAGCTTGTACTCCGCGGCCGTCAGCCAGTACGTGCCCATCCACACACCCTGGGCACCCAGCGCGATCGCGGCGGCGATCTGACGACCGCTACCGACGCCACCGGCCGCGAGAACGGGGGCGGTGTCGCCGACCGCGTCGACGAGTTCGGGCCACAGGATCATCGAGGTGACCTCACCGGTGTGCCCACCACCCTCGTAACCCTGCGCGATGACGATGTCCACGCCGGCCTCGACGTGATGCAGCGCATGATCTTTCGCGCCTGCCAGTGCGGCCACCAGCACGCCGTTGTCGTGCGCGGTCTGGATGACGTCGGGCGGCGGCGACCCCAGGGCGTTGGCGATCAGTTTGATCTGCCCGTATTTCCGACGATGCTCCATCGAGATGTCGACGTGGGACCGCGCGACCGAGTGCAGCCAGCCGAGCACACCGGCGTCGACACGATCACCACGGGGCAGCGGCGGCACACCCAGATCGTCGAGCGTGCGCTCGACGAACGCCCGGTGCTCGGGCGGGATCATCGAGTCGAGGTCGACCTTGGAACCCTCGGTGGGGATCTTGGCGGGCATCACCACATCGACGCCGAAGGGCTTGCCGTCGGTGTTCTCGTGCATCCACTCCAGGACCTCGTCGAGCTCGTCGGCCTCGTTGAAGCGGACGCATCCCAGCACGCCGAGTCCGCCGGCGCGACTGATCGCCGCCGCCACGTCCTGGCTGGGTGTGAACCCGAAGATCGGGTATTCGATGCCGAACTTCTCGGCCAGTTCAGTACGCATTGTTGTCAGCTCGCTTCCGGCGCTCTACTGCGCCTCGTCGGCGGGACGCTCGGCGGTGACCGACGCTCCCCATCGGTAGTCGGGTTTGCCTGCGGGAGAACGCTTGATCTCGTCCACGAACCACACGCTGCGCGGGCATTTGTAGCCCGCGAGCTCTTTCCGCACGACGTCGTTGAGACTCGTGAGCGTCGGCCGCGCCCCGTCGCGGGTGGCGATCACCGCGGCGACGCGCTGGCCCCATCGATCGTCGGCCACTCCCACCACGACGGTGTCGAACACGTCCGGGTGGGCCTTGAGCGCGCCCTCGACCTCCTCGGGGAACACCTTCTCGCCGCCGGTGTTGATCGACACCGACCCGCGGCCGAGCATGGTGATCGTCCCGTCGGCCTCGAGGACCGCATTGTCGCCGGGCAGCGAGTACCGCACGCCGTCGAAGACCTTGAATGTCTTGGCCGACTTCTCCGGATCGTTGTGGTAGCGCAGTGGCACATGTCCGGAGCGCGCGAGCACCCCCACCTCGCCACTCCCCGCCTCGACGGGTGTGCCGTCCTCCCGGAGGACGTGGGTCTCGCTGTCGGCCTTCACCCGTGGACCACCGGTGTGCGGGGTGCCCTTCTCGACGACTCCCATTCCACCGAAGCCGGTCTCCGACGACCCGATGGCATCGATGACGACTGCGTTCGGAAAGCGGTCGAGGAACTGTTCTTTCACGCTCGGCGAGAAGAGGCAGGCCGATGACGCGACCGACAGCACACTCGACAGATCGCGCTCGTCGCCGTTCTCCAGCGCCTCGATCATGGGACGTCCCATGGCGTCTCCGGTGATGAACACGACGTTGACCTTGTGGCGTTCGACGATGTCCCACGCGGCCGAGCCGCTGAACTCGGGGTACACCACCGCTTTTCCGCCGGCGAACAGCGACTGGAAGATCGCCCACTGCGATCCGCCATGGATGAACGGCGGGATCGGGTACCGGACGAGCTGCCCGCCGTCGGCGCCGGTCTTGGCGAGATGCCACTCGTCGGGGACGGGTTCGCTGGTGTACCAGTCGATTCCGCCACCGAGCACACGCCAGACGTCCACCTGACGCCACACGACACCCTTGGGCTTCCCGGTGGTCCCACCGGTGTAGAGCATGTACAGGTCGTCGTCGCTGCGGTCCTCGAAGTCGCGTTCGGTCGACGATCCCGCGATCGCTTCCTCGTACCGGATGGCGTCGCCGTGTCCGTCGCAGCAGAGATCCTCGTCGGACCCGTCCTCGATGGCGATGCGGTGCTCGAGTTCGGGTGAGCGCGGCAACGTGTTGCAGACGCGGGTGGCGAAGCCGCGCTCGTGGATGAGCACCTTCATCCCGGAGTCGGTGAAGATGTGCTCGAGTTCGGCTTCGACGTAGCGGTAGTTGACGTTGACCATCACCGCGCGCGCCTTGAAGATGGCGACCATCGCCTCGACCGATTCGATGGTGTTCCGGCTGTACAACCCCACTCGGTCACCCGGCTTGACACCCAGTTCGCGCAGTGTGTGGGCGAGGGCGTTCGACCGCGCCTCCAGCTCGGCGTAGGAGAGCGTGCGGTCGCCGGACTCGAGCGCGATGCGCTCGGGAACCAGGTCGACGGCATGCTCGATGAGGTCGGCGATCGTGTAGGCCATGGGATCAAAATTAGAACGTGTTATCGTTCTGGGCAAGCGGCAATCCACTGCCGCCGCGATCACCTGAGCACAGCGAGACCGGAGCGCAGCGATGACCACAACAACCCCCGCCGAGTCCGTCACCGAGAAGGCACCCGAGTGCCTCGTCGAGAAGTGCGGGCACATCCTCATCGTGACGATGAACCGCCCGGAGGCGCGCAACGCGCTGTCGACGGAGATGATGCGGATCATGACGGAGGCGTGGGATCAGGTCGATGCCGACCCCGACATCCGCGTGGCCATCCTCACCGGCGCCGGCGGATACTTCTGTGCGGGCGCCGACCTGAAGAGCATGAACAAGAACGCACCCGGCGACACGGTGGACTCCGGCGCCTGGAATCCGGCGTCGCTGCCCGCGCTGCTCAAGGGACGCCGCCTCACCAAGCCGCTGATCGCCGCGGTGGAGGGACCGGCGATCGCCGGCGGCACCGAGATCCTGCAGGGCACCGACATCCGGATCGCCGGCGAGAGCGCGAAGTTCGGTGTCTCCGAGGCGCGCTGGGGGCTCTACCCCATGGGCGGCAGCGCCGTCCGGCTCGTCCGGCAGATCCCGTACACCGTCGCCTGCGACATCCTGCTGACCGGTCGCCACGTCACCGCGCGGGAGGCCCTGGAGTACGGCCTGATCGGCCACGTCGTCGACGACGGCGCCGCGCTCGACAAAGCCCTCGAGCTCGCCGAGAAGATCGCGGCCAACGGTCCGCTCGCGGTACAGGGAATCCTGAAGACCATCCGCGACACCGAGGGCCTGCACGAACTCGACGCCTTCGAGATCGACGCGAAGATCGGCATCTCGGTCTTCAAGTCCAAGGACGCCAAGGTCGGCCCGCGCGCCTTCGCTGAGAAGCGCACACCCGAGTTCACCGGCGAGTAGTCACTTCGGCGCACAATCAACGCCAAACGACGCCCAGTCGACGAAAGCCGACGCCCAGTCGACGCACAGTCCGACTCTGCGCGCTAGCGAGCGAGGCGCGCGGTGGGGCCGGAGAGCACCGGTCAGTCCCCCGACGCCTGCCGGGGACGCAGCACGATCTCGTCGAGGCGCCGACGCTGGTGGTCCTCCACGGAGAGTCCCGCCTGGATCTCGACGACGAGCGCGGCCGCGACATCCCGGATCTTGACGTTCTCCTGCTGCGAGCGCCAGCGGAGCACATCGAACGCCCGGTCGGCGTTGACTCCGTACACCAGCATGAGCATGCCCTTCGCCTGCTCGATCACCCCGCTGCTGTCCCGGAAGGCCCGGACCTGATCGTCGACCCGCCGCTGCACCGCGGCCAGTTCGGCGTCGGTCAGGTCGAGATAGAAACCCTCGGTGCCGATGGGCACACCGGTTGCGTCGGTGATGGAGTGGGCGATGACCGCCACCGGTCGGACGCGCCCCGACGTGTCGACGATGCGGTGACGGCTCGAGAACGGCGCGTGATTGGTGAGTATCTCGGCCATCACCGCGTCGAAGTGGGCACGGTCCTCGGGGTGCTTGTGGCGGCGCATCAGCTCGGTGGTCGGTTCCACCTCACCCGGTGCGTAGCCGTGCAGCGCGGCGACCTCATCCGACCACTCCCACTTCTCACCCTCGTAGAAGAAGCGAAAATTGCCGATGCGGCGCATTCCCGACGGCATCCGGTCGGACGTGTTGTTCTGCCTTCCCGCCGGGAGGCCGCCCCGTTCGTGGTCTGCGCCCTCACAACGAGGATCGTGATCACCGTGTCGCACGGGGTGAATTCTATGGCCGAATCACACCAGCGTCGCCAGTTCGCGGATCGTCTCGGCGTCGCGCGCGGTGACCATGAGCATGGTGACCCCGGCCGCCTCCCACTCCTTGATCTGCGCGCGCACCTCGTCGGCGGTCCCGACCAGCATCGTCTCGCGGACCATCTCGTCGGGCACCGCGGCCATCGCCTCGGCCTTCTTCCCGCTCAGGAACAGGCTCACGATCTCGTCGACGGCGTCGCCGTAACCCATCCGCTTGTACAGCTCGGCGTGAAAGTTCTTCTCCTTGGCGCCCATTCCGCCGACGTAGAGCGCCGTCGACGGCCGGTACCGGTCGATGGCGGCCGCGACGTCGTCGGTGATGACGACCTGCACGGTCGCGGCCACCTCGAAGTCGCTGCGCGACCGGCGCGCACCCGGGCGGGCGAATCCCTCGTCGAGCCAGGCGTTGTACTGGTCGGCGAGGCCGAGGCTGAAGAAGATGGCGAGCCAGCCGTCGGCGATCTCGGCGGTCTGCGCGACGTTCTTCGGGCCCTCGGCGCCCAGCCAGATCGGCACATCGGCGCGCAGCGGGTGGGTGATCGGCTTCAACGGTTTCCCGAGGCCGGTCGACCCCGGTGCGTCAGCCGGATACGGCAGCGGATAGTGCGGACCGGGGTTGGTCACCTTGTCCTGGCGGGCGAGCACGTCCCGCACCACGCGCACGTACTCTCTCGTGCGCGCCAGCGGTTGGGCGAACGGTTCGCCGTACCAACCCTCCACGACCTGCGGTCCCGACACCCCGAGTCCGACGATGTGCCGGCCGCCGGAGAGATGGTCGAGGGTCAGCGCGTGCATGGCGAGCGAGGTCGGCGGTCGCGCCGACAGCTGGGCCACCGCGGTGCCCAGTCGCAGACGCGAGGTCGCGGCACCCCACCACGCCAGCGGCGTGTACGCATCCGATCCCCACGACTCCGCGGTGAACACGGCGTCGAAGCCACATTCCTCCGCGGCGGCGATCAGTTCCGGCGCGTTCGGGATGGGGTCGGCGCCCCAGTACCCCAGTTGCAGACCGAGCTTCACTCCCACTCCCCTTTCGCCCGGCCGCGCGTTCCCACGGCCTGACATGCACCTTGTGTCCAATACTAGAACGTGTTCTACTCGAGATGTGAGCATGAGCGTAACGTCTCCGGCCGCCCCGAGTCCCGTTGCCGAGGTGCCCGAGCCGAAGTCCCCCATCCTGACCGCTCCCCTGACCAACTCGTTCGACTACACCAGGTCTCTGGGTCCGGTTCTCAGTCAGTTCGCACTCGCCCTGCGCGACGGTCGGATCATCGGCTCGAGAGTCAGCGACGGCAAGGTCGCGGTCCCTCCGGTCGAGTTCGACCCCGTCACCGGCGCGCAGTCAACGGAGTTCGTCGAGGTGTCGGCCGTGGGTACGGTGACCACGTGGACCTGGAACCCCGAGCCGGTACCGGGCCAGCCACTGGACAAGCCGTTCGCATGGGCGCTCATCCGCCTCGACGGCGCGGACACGACTCTGCTGCATGCGATCTCGGTCGACTCCCCCGACGAGATGTCGACCGGGATGCGGGTCCACGCGGTGTTCGGCGCGGCTCGTATCGGCCGCATCGACGACATCGCCCACTTCGCCCCCGGCGAGGAGCCGGCCACCGCCCCTGCCAACACCGCCGAGGCACCCAAGGGTGCCGACACCGGCCTTCTCGTCATCCCCACCCCGGTCAGCACCGAGATCATCCACTCGGCCAACGAGGAGGAGTCTGTCTACCTCGAAGGGCTGAAGGCGGGCAAGCTGATCGGGACCCGTATCGGTTCGGGTGTCGACGCCGGACGCGTGTACTTCCCGCCCCGTGGCGTCAGCCCGGCCGACGGTTCCCCCGCGGTGGAACGAGTCGAACTCGCCCACACCGGCATCGTCACCACGTTCTGCATCGTCAACGTGCCCTTCCAGGGTCAGCGGATCAAGCCTCCGTACGTCGCCGCCTACGTGCTCCTCGACGGCGCGGACATCCCGTTCCTCCACCTGATCCTCGACATCGAGGCCGCCGAGGTCCGAATGGGCATGCGCGTCAAGGCCGTCTGGCTCCCCGAGGACGAATGGGAGCACTCGATCGGCAACATCAGCCACTTCGCGCCCACCGGGGAACCGGACGCCGAGTACGAGACCTACAAGGACCACCTCTGATGACACTGCCCCCGATCGCGATCATCGGTTTCGCGCACAGCCCCAATGTCGCCGGCACCCACGGCACCACCAACGGTGTCGAGATGCTGATCCCGTGCTTCGAGAAGCTCTACGCCGAGCTCGGCATCGCTCGCACCGACATCGAGTTCTGGTGCAGCGGATCGTCGGATTACCTTGCCGGCCGCGCGTTCTCCTTCATCTCGGCGATCGATTCGATCGGCGCCATGCCGCCCATCAACGAGTCACACGTCGAGATGGACGGCGCATGGGCGCTCTACGAGGCGTGGGTCAAGATCGCCACCGGTGAGGTCGACCTCGCGCTCGCCTACGGTTTCGGCAAGGCCACCGCCGGCAATGCGGATCAGACCCTGATCCTGCAGACCGACCCCTACACGGTCGCTCCCCTGCACCCCGACGCCCGGTCGCTCGGCGCGCTGCAGGCGCGAGCCGGGATCGACGCCGGGGTGTGGACCGAAGAAGACATGGCGACGATCGGCGCCCGCACCTTCGGCGGCTCGGTCGACGAGCTTCTCGGCCGCGACTACGTCGCGAATCCGCTACGGGCGCACGACATCGCGCCGTACACCGACGCCGCCGCCGCGGTCGTCATCGCCAGTGAGCGCAAGGCGCGTGAACTCGTCGCCAATCCGGCATTCGTCACCGGATGGGACCATCGGATCGACACCCCCAACTTCGGGGCACGCGACCTCACCCTCTCCCCGTCGACGAAGCTGGCCGGCGACACCGCGTTCGGCGATCGCAGCCGTGCGGTCGACGTCGCCGAGATCAACGCGTCGTACACGCATCAGGAGATCATCGTCCGCAACGCACTCGGCCTTCCGGACTCGGTGCGGATCAACCCGTCCGGCGGTTCCCTCGCCGGCAATTCGCTGTTCTCGGCCGGCCTGCAGCGCATCGGCTACGCCGCGCACGAGATCCTCGGCGGCAACGCGGGCACCGCGCTCGCCCATGCGTCGAGCGGCCCGCTGCTGCAGCAGAACATGGTGGTCACACTGAGTGCCCAGAACAACGAGGGGGCCGGGAACTGATGGGACACAACAACCGTGCCGCGGTGCTGGGCACCGGGCAGACACGATACGTCGCCAAACGGTCCGATGTCACGATGGCCGGCATGGTCCGCGAGGCCATCGACGCCGCGCTGATCGACTCGAAGGTCTCGCTCGACGACATCGACGCGATCGTCATCGGCAAGGCGCCCGACCTGTTCGAGGGGTCGATGATGCCCGAGCTCGCGATGGCCGAGGCCATCGGCGCGGTCGGCAAACGCCTCATCCGCGTGCACACGGCCGGCTCGGTCGGCGGGTCGACGGCCAACGTGGCCGCGTCGCTGGTCTTCGCGGGCGTGCACAAGAGAGTCCTCGCGGTCGCGTGGGAGAAGCAGTCGGAGTCCAACGCGATGTGGGCCCTGTCGATCCCGGTGCCCTTCACCAAACCGGTCGGTGCGGGCGCGGGCGGATTCTTCGCACCGCACGTACGCGCCTACATCCGGCAGTCCGGGGCTCCCGAGCACATCGGCGCGATGGTCGCCGCCAAGGACCGTCGTAACGGCGCGCTGAATCCCCTTGCGCACCTGCATCAACCGGATCAGACCGTCGAGAAGGTCATGAGCTCGCAGATGCTGTGGGACCCGATCCGCTACGACGAGACCTGCCCGTCGTCGGACGGCGCCTGCGCGGTGGTGATCGGCAGCGAGGATGTCGCCGATGCGGCCGTGGCCGCGGGTGACCCGGTGGCGTGGATTCACGCCACCGCGATGCGCACCGAACCGCTGTCCTATGCGCACCGCAACGTCGTGAGTCCCCAAGCCGGGCGCGACGCCGCCGCCGCGCTGTGGAAGGCCGGTGGCATCAGCAATCCGCTCGACGAGATCGACGCCGCCGAGATCTACGTCCCCTTCTCGTGGTTCGAGCCGATGTGGTTGGAGAACCTCGGCTTCGTCGCCGAGGGCGAGGGTTGGAAGCTCACCGAATCGGGTGACACCGAGATCGGCGGCCGCCTCCCGCTCAACGCGTCGGGCGGTGTGTTGTCGTCGAACCCGATCGGCGCATCGGGCATGATCCGTTTCGCCGAGGCAGCCATCCAGGTCATGGGCAAGGCGGGCGACCACCAGGTCGCCGATGCGCGCAAGGCGCTGGGTCACGCCTATGGTGGTGGCTCGCAGTACTTCTCGATGTGGCTCGTCGGGGCCGACAAGCCCCTCCACTGATCCGTTCTCGTAGCAGTCATGCGCGCCATGTGCGCATGACTGCTACGACATGCGTTCGGGCACAGCGCAGGCGAGGCCGTCGGACATCCCGGTCGGCCGAACGCCCAGTGACTGGTTCAGCCGAGCCCGCTGGTTCTCCCATGCGACGGTCATCGCGAGCTCGACGATCTGGGTCTCCGACAGATGTTCGGCCAGCCGACCCCGCAGCTCGGCGAGGTCCTCGCCCACTGCGGGGGTCAGGGTCATCGCCTCGGCGTAGCCGATGACGAGCTTCTCCAGATCGGTGTACGCACCCGACTCGCGATACCGCGGCAGATCGCGGAGTTGCTGCTCGGTGATGCCCGCTCCCGTCGCGAGTGCCGAACCGATGTCGAGGCAGAACTCGCAGCTGACCAGGCCGGCCGCCTTGAGCTCGGCGAGTTCCTTGAGTTTCGGGTCCATCCGATTCGACAGCAGCAGTGCCGATTCCATGCCCATTGTTGCGCCGGCGACGAGGGGGCGTCGTGCCAGATGGCCGACGAGTTCGGCGCGATGCCGTCGAGCCCGCCCCATCGCGCGAAGGTAGTTCCGTGTTCGGTGCAGTGCCCTCATCGTCCGTCCTTCCGGTGCCGATCGCCGACCTTTACGCACCTCATCGTGCGCCGATGCGACTCCGGTGTAAACGTCCGATGGCTCACAGGCACCGTCACTGACAAACACCGCGGGCGGGACAGGTGGTCGTCACCTGTCCCGCCCGCGGTGGGCTACTCGTGCGCCGATCAGGCCTTGCGCACCGAGTTGATGGTCTTCTCCACTTCCCAGAAGGCGCGCAGTGCCGACAGCTTCCCCTCGGCGTCGGCCCGATACGTGAAGACTCCCCGCGCCTCGGAGACGTGGCCGGCGATGTGGGTGACGATGCTGCCGATGTAGGCGACCTCGTTCCCGCAGATGATCTCCTCGTCGAACCGGAAGTCGATGTTCTCGGTCGTCCCGATCGACTTGTCCCAGAACTCGGAGATCGCCTCGTGCCCACGGAATCCGGCGCCGTCCGGATCGAACATCGACGGACCGACCGGGTCCTCCACCGTGGCGTCGACGGCGAAGTTGTCGATCCACGCCTGCTTGTCCCGTGACGCCACGAACTCACGCGAACGACGACCTGCCACGACTGCGGGATGATTCTCCCGGTCGATGCCGAGGTAGGCCGGCGACTGCTGTCCGGCGGTCTCCTCCGCTGCGGTCACTTCGTGCCGTAGTCGACGCGGAGTTCCTTGACCCCGTTGATCCAACCGTGCCGCAGGCGGCGCGGGGCGTCGAGCTTGGTGATGTCGGGCACCATGTCGGCGAGCGCGTTGAACATCAGGTTGATCTCCATCCGCGCGAGGTTCGCGCCGACGCAGAAGTGCGCACCGTTGCCGCCGAACCCGACGTGCGGGTTCGGGTCACGCATGATGTTGAACGAGAACGGATCGTCGAAGACGTCCTCGTCGTAGTTCGCCGAGCCGTAGAACATACCGACGCGCTCGCCCTTCGCGATGTGGACGCCGCCGATCTGCGTGTCCCGCTTGGCAGTCCGCTGGAAGCAGTTCACCGGGGTCGCCCATCGGACGATCTCGTCGACCGCGGTCGCCGGGCGCTCCTTCTTGAACAGCTCCCACTGGTCGGGGTTGTCCAGGAACGCGTTCATCCCGTGGCTGATGGCGTTACGGGTGGTCTCGTTGCCGGCCACGGTCAGGAGGATGAAGAAGAACCCGAACTCCGTCTCGTCGAGCGCCTGCCCGTCGATGTCGGCGTTCACCAGCGTGGTGACGATGTCCTCGCCGGGATTCTTGCGCTTCTCCTCGGCCATCGTGTAGCCGTAGCCGAGGATCTCGGCATTCGCCTGCTGCGGATCGGTGGTGTAGTCCGGGTCGTCGGCGTTCATCATCGAGTTCGACCAGTCGAACAGCTTCTCCCGGTCCACCTCGGGCACACCGAGCAGATCCGCGATCGCCAGCAGCGGGAGGTCGACGGCGACGTCCTTGACGAAGTCGCCGCTGCCCTTCTCCGCGGCCCGCCTGACGATCTCACGTGCGGCATCGTCGAGCTTCTCCTCGAGGGAGTGCACGGCACGCGGCGTGAACAACTTGGAGACCAGCTTGCGCAGGCGTGTGTGCTCCGGCGGATCGTGGTTGATCAGCAGCGCCTTGGTGATCTCGATCTGATCGGCGGTCATGTCGTCCTCGAAACGCATGATCACGCCGTTGGCGTTGGTTTCCCAGTCGTCGTTGTTCTTCGAGATCTCGCGGACGTGGGCGTGCTTGGAGATCACCCAGTAGCCACCATCGTGGAACCCGCCGCCCTTTCCGGGCGCCTGGGCATTCCACCAGACGGGTGCGGTCTTGCGCAGTTGCGCGAATTCCTGCACGGGGATTCCCTTTTCGAGCAGATCAGGGTTGGTGAAATCCCACCCTTCCTGCTGCATGAACGGGCACTCCGCGACGACGTCGGGAGGGCTCGCGTGCGCAGAATCCGCCGTGGTCGGCTCGCTGCCGATCGGGGCGCTCTGGGCCTGGGTCACGTCACACCACCTCGCTGTGAGATTTAGAACCTGTTTCAATCACATTGAAGCACACTGTGACCCATTCGACACCCCCAGACGAGAACTTGTTCTAGTTTTGTTCCCGGCTTGTTGCCCCCACCAGCAGCGTTGCTCCGCAGATCCGACCATGTTCGCCATCGTGCAGCGCAGTCGTACGACGCCGGACCGCGTCCCGAGGTGTCATCGGGGGACGCCTTCCGGACCCACCATAGACGCAAACATAGAACGTGTTCTAGCGTGATCTCAGCGGCCTCGACGCCCTGTCGTCGGGCCATACCCGGTGGGCAACGGAGTTCACCGAGACCAACGAAGGAGTGACCATGGGCGTTCCGGTCATCGTGGAGGCGGCGCGTACGCCGATCGGCAAGCGTGGCGGATGGCTGTCAGGACTACATGCCGAGGAGCTCCTCGGCATGACCCAGCGCGGGGTCCTCGACAAGGCCGGCATCGATCCCGCACTCGTCGAGCAGGTCATCGGCGGTTGTGTCACCCAGGCCGGCGCGCAGGCCGGCAACATCACCCGCAAGGCGTGGCTGTCGGCGGGCCTTGCCGAGGCGACGGGCGCCACCACCATCGACGCCCAGTGCGGTTCGGCGCAGCAGGCCAACCATCTGATCGCCGGGCTGATCGCCTCCGACGCGATAGAAATCGGTCTGGCCTGTGGCGTGGAGACGATGTCGGTCGTCCCGCTGGGGGCCAACGTCGGCACCGACGCCGGGCCGTACCACGCCGAGTCGTGGGACGTCGACATGCCCAATCAGTTCGAGGCCGCCGAGCGCATCGCGAAACGCCGCGGCATCACACGCGCCGACATCGACGGACTCGGCGAGCGCAGCCAGCGCCTCGCGCGCCAGGCGTGGGACGAGGGCCGCTTCGATCGCGAGGTGTTGACACTGAAGGCTCCCGAGCGGACCAAGGAGGGCGAGCTCACCGGCAACATCCTGGACGTCAGCCGGGACCAGGGTCTGCGTGACACCACCCTCGAGTCGTTGTCGGCACTCAAGCCCGTCCTCGAGGGTGGCATCCACACCGCGGGCACTTCGTCGCAGATCTCCGACGGCGCGGCCGCGGTGCTGATCATGGACGAGTCCAGGGCACGCGAGCTGGGCCTGACGCCGCGTGCTCGCATCCGGTCGCAGGCACTCGTCGGCGCGGAGCCGCACTTCCACCTCGACGGTCCGGTCCAGGCGACCGAACGGGTGCTGGCGAAGTCGGGGATGTCGTTGTCCGACATCGACGTCGTCGAGATCAACGAGGCGTTCGCGTCGGTGGTGCTGAGCTGGGCTCAGGTCCACGGCGCGGACATGGACAAGGTGAACGTCAACGGCGGCGCCATCGCCCTCGGCCACCCGGTGGGCAGTACCGGGTCCCGCCTCATCACGACCGCACTGCACGAGCTGGAACGCCGGGACGGTCAGACCGCCCTGATCACCATGTGCGCGGGCGGAGCGATGGCCACCGGCACGATCATCGAGCGGATCTGATGCCCGCCTTCGATCCGAACAACAAACCGGCGCAGCTGGATTCACCTGTCGTCAGCAAGTTCATCAAGCTGGGCTCCAAGGCGAACACGGCGCTGTACAAGGCGACCGGCGGCCGGGTCGGCGGCACGTGGCGCGTGGGCGCGGGCCTCCGCAAACCGGCGCCGGTGTGCCTGCTGACGACGATCGGCCGCAAGTCGGGTCAGCCGCGCACGGCTCCGCTCATCTACCTGCGCCGCTGCGACTCGTTCGTCGTCGTGGCGTCGCAGGGCGGCTCGGCCAAGCACCCCGCGTGGTACCTCAACCTCCGGGACAACCCGAAGGTCGAGATCCAGCTCGGCAAGGAGAAGTTCGACCTCGTCGCACGCACGGCCACCGATGCCGAACGCGCCGAGCTGTGGCCGGATCTGGTCGACACCTATGCCGACTACGACACCTACGCTGCCTGGACGGAGCGGACGATCCCGGTGGTCATCTGCGAGCCGGTTGCATAGCTCTAGCCAGACACCCCATCCCTGCTCCCTGAGGTGTGAGGAGCGATAGCGACGAGCCACGAAGGGCGGCAACGCATCTCGCCAGGACCCTTCGAGGCTCGCTTCGCTCGCACCTCAGGGAGCGCGAAGTCGGCCCGCTCGCACCTCAGGGAGCGCGAAGTCGGCCCGCTCGCACCTCAGGGAGCGCGAAGTCGGCCCGCTCGCACCTCAGGGAGCGCGAAGTCGACCCGCCCGCACCTCAGGGAGCAGAAGCCGTCGCGCTTTGTACTTCAGGCCACCCATCCCACCGACTGCCGGCCGGTCCAGTTGGCGAGCCGCTCGGTGGGTCCGGCCTCCGGGCGCGGCTCGACGACGGGGCCGAACGGGACACCGGGATCGGTGCGGATCGCGGCCGGGATGAACTGGCGTGCCACCCCGAGCGTCGTCTCGGCGAGTTCGGCGTCGGCCTCCGCAGGCCGAGCGGTGGCGACCGCCAGATCCCAGCCGTGGACGAGTGTTTCACTGACATAACCCCACAGGGCACCGGCGCCCGGGACTTCGCCCCATGGCACCTGGACCATCGCGGAGAGCTTGGCGTCATCCGACCATGAGTCGAGCGCCTGGTCGATGAAGGCCGCGTAGGTCCGGGCGTCGAACTGTTCGGCGATCGACGCCATCGTGCGGATGTCGACACCCTCGGCCAGCGCGGCCGCGCGTTCGGCGACGGCGACGAGGTGGGCCGACAGCGTTCGGACGTCGAACTCGTCGCACGGCGTCGGCGAGTCGAGTTGGTCGTCGGACACTCCGTCGAGCAGTTCCACGACCCATGCGGTGGCGGCGCGGAACGCCGGCCGGGGATCGTCGAGGGCGGGCGTCGCCTCGGGAGTGGGTGCGGAGTTCGTGGTCGCTGCGTTCATGATGTCGTCCTCTCGTGGGGTTTCGGGTACGTCGACCAGTGAAGTCCCGATACACGACACCTTCTGTCATGTTTTTCCGGAAGAATCTCCCCCGTGCGCGCTGAACGCCTCATCGCCCTGCTCATGGTGCTGAAGAAGCACGACCGGGTCACCGCCGCGGTGCTGGCCGCCGAGCTCGGGGTCTCCGAGCGAACCGTGCTGCGTGACATCGACGCGTTGTCTCTGTCCGGCGTCCCCGTGTACGCCGAGCGGGGTCGCCACGGCGGGTTTGCACTCCTGCCCGGATACCGCACCGATCTCACCGGACTGACCGTCGACGAGGCGACCTCCCTCCTGGCCGGGACGGGCCGGTTGGACTCCCCCGCGTTCACCAGCGCCATGCGAAAGGTGACCGCGGCGCTCCCGGAGGCGCACCGCGGCCACGCGGTCCGCGCCGCCCAGCGGGTTCTGGTCCGGCCGGAAGGGTTCGTCCGCGCACCCGAGCGACTCGAGTCGCTCGACGCCGTGCAGACCGCTGTCCTCGATGGGCGTCGGATACGCATGCGCTACCGCCGGCGAGGCGCGGACGAGGCCCGCGAACACGTCCTCGACCCGATCGGACTCATCGTGGCCGGTGACACCTGGTATCTCGTCGCCTCCGGACGACGCCCGGGGACCACCGAGACGGCCGCCACCCGGAAGGACGGACCGGGCAAGGGTTCCGACGAACGGATGTACCGCATCTCCAGGATGCGCGACGTCGAGGTCCTCGACGAGCCCGCACAACGGGACGACGAGGTTGACCTCGCCGCGATCTGGGAACGACGCCGCGACGCGTTCCGCAGCTCGTTCGAACCCGTCGACGTGGTCGTCGACTGCGCCGCCGACGATGCCGAGCGCCTCGGGATGATCGCCACCGCCGTCGACACGATTCCCCGGCCGGGCGACCGCTGTCACCTCGAACTCCATTTCGCCGATCATCGACATGCCACCCGCGCCCTGTGGACGTCGATGTTCGATCACGATTTCGCCGTGGTGGAGCCGAGGTGGTTGCGGGACGCACTGTCCGCTCGCGCCCGATCGATCGGAGGGGCGCGCGGACCGGGTTGAGAGTGGTTGCGCCGAACGAATGAATCCCGTGGCGACGCTCCCGGCCCTGTGGTCTGATTCTCAGATGTTCGGAGTCCTCACTCCTTGTCGGCACGCACTCGACCACGATCTGATGGACCAGTGGCGCTCACACCTGTGCGGTGTCTGTATCTCGCTGCGCGACAACCACGGCCAGTCGAGCAGGCTGACGGTCAACACCGACGCGGTGATGGTCTCGATCCTCACCGCCGCGCAATCGGCGTCGGAGTGCGCCTCCACAACTGCCGGCCGGTGCCCCCTTCGCGGAATGCGCACGGCGACAGTCGTGTCCGGCGACGAACCGGGCGTCCGCCTGGCCACCACCGCGTCGCTCACCCTGGCCGCAGCGAAGGCTGCCGACGTCGGCAACGAGCAACACCACGCGCTCGCGCCCCGCCGGCCGGTCCGCGCGAAACTCGCCGGATACGCCGGGAACCATCTGCGCCGGCACGCAGCGGCCGACACCGCGGTCGCCGACCGGCTCGACATCGATTCCATGATGACGACGCTGTCGCGGCAGGCGGAGATCGAGTCGACGAGCGTGGTGCTCGACGACCTCATCGAACCATCGGCGGTCGCTGCGGCACAGGTCTTCGCCACCTCGGCGGTGCTCGCCGACGCCCCCGACAATCGGGAGCCGCTGCTCGACATCGGCGCGGACTTCGGCCGCATCGCGCACCTGCTCGACGCGGTAGACGACTACGACTCCGATGACGCCGAGGGGCGGTTCAACCCACTCCGCGCGACCGGCACGTCACCCGAGACCGCCCTCGACCGGTGCCGGCGACTGGCGGCCGCGATCCGGGCGCGCTATGCGGATCTCTCCCTCGCCGACGACCGCTTGCTGCGCGTGGTTCTGCTCGACGGCCTGCGCCACGCCATCCACAAGCGAATGCACCCTCATTCTGCCGCCATGTCGGTGACCGCCGACTCGCGCACACAGTGGCCACCGCACCGGCCCTTCGGTTATCCGACCGAGTGGCCGTACCCGCCGCCGTTCAGGCCGAATCGTTCCTTCGCCGAACGGATTCTGCCCTTCATCGGTGTTTCTTGTTTCGGCAAGGCCTGCTGCACCGACCATTGGAATCACTTCACCGACAAGTACAAGGATGCGGCCTGCGACGACTGTGACTGCTGCGATTGTTGCGACTGCTGCGATCTCTGACCTGCGATCTGGGTCCGTCCCCCAGGGAACGAAGACCTACCCGACTCCGCGGTCGGAGGTGGCCCAGTACTGGGACCGCAGCGCCTTCTTGTCGGGTTTGCCGAGTGCGGTCAACGGCAGTGCGTCGGCGAAGATCACCTGCTTGGGCGACTGCACCGCGCCCTTGCGGTCTTTGACGGACTGCTGGATCTCGGTCGTGATGCGGCCTTTCGCCGCATCGTCGGTGTCGGCATCACTGCGGAGCACGACGATCGCGGTGACCGCCTCCCCCCACTTCTCGTCCGGGACACCGATGACGCCGACCTGCCCGACGGCCGGGTGCTCGGCGACGACATCCTCGACCTCGCGCGGGAACACGTTGAACCCGCCGGTGACGATCATGTCCTTGGTGCGGTCGACGATGAACCAGAAGCCGTCCTCGTCCTCGCGAGCGACGTCACCGGTGCGCAGCCAGCCGTCACGGAAGGTATCCGCGGTCTGCTCCGGGAGACCGAGGTAGCCACCCGCGAGAAGCGGTCCGGCGACACAGATCTCGCCGGGCTCACCCTGCGGGACGGGCTTGTCGTCGGGGCCGAGGAGGGCGGTGCGCAGGAAGGCCGACGGTCGTCCGCAGCTGCTCAGCCGACGCTGGTCCTCGCCGGGACCCGGATGATCGCCCTTGGCCAGATAGCTGATGACCATCGGGGCCTCGGACTGGCCGTAGTACTGCGCGAAGATCGGCCCGAAACGCTCGATGGCCTCGGCGAGACGTACCGGATTGATCGGCGACGCACCGTAATACACGGTCTCCAGCGACGACAGGTCGCGCGTCTTCGAGTCCGGGTGGTCCATCAGCGCGTACAGCATCGACGGCACCAGCATCGTCGCGGTGATCTTCTGCTCCTCGATCGTGCGCAGCACCTCCGCCGGGTCGAACTTGGACAGCACCACCATCGATCCGCCCTTCATGAGGGTCGGCACGAAGAACGCCGCACCCGCATGCGACAGCGGGGTGCAGAGCAGGAACCGCGGGTGTTCCGGCCACTCCCATTCCGCGAGCTGGATCTGCGTCATCGTCGACATGGCCCGGGCGGTGCCGATGACACCCTTGGGTTTGCCCGTCGTCCCACCCGTGTAGGTGATCGAGACAACGTGGTCGGGCGAGAGATGTGCCGCCGCAAGAGGCTTGGGGTCGAAGTTCTCGGCCTCGGCGATCACGTCGCGCGCGTGGGCGGCCAGTTGCTCGGGTACCGGCCCGAGTGTCAGCACCTGCTTGAGGCCGGGCACTCGTTCGAGCAGCGCCGCCGCCCGTTCGACGAACATGGGGACCGGATCGATGATCAGGGTCGACACACCGGCGTCGGACAGCACGTAGGCGTGGTCGTCGAGCGACCCCAGCGGATGCAGCGCGGTACGACGCCATCCCTGGGTCTGCCCGGCGCCGATCACGAACAGCACCTCCGGACGATTCAGCGCGAGCAGGCCGACCGCGGTTCCGGTGCCGGCCCCCAATCCCTCGAAGGCCTGGATGTACCGGCTGATCGACGCGGCCATCTCGCCGCCGGTCATCTCGGTGTCCCCGAGGGACAGCACGGTGCGGTCGGCGTGCCGCCGCAACGCCGCGACCATCAGGTCGCCCATGTGCGTGCCCCCGCGCAGGTGATCGAAGTCGGCCGGTGGTGTCGTCGTACCCTCGTTCGTCATGAGCACCAGACTAGGACGTGTTACAGCCAGAGGGAAGAATCTCCACCAAAACAGACCATCCAGCCAATAGAACCTGTTCTACATTTGCGCCTCGAGGGCGAGGTCCGGCATCCGATGCGCGCACCGGATGTCCACCACATGGTGACCGACGGTGACCTAGGATCGAGGCATGACTGATCTCGACCTCGCCACCACCCGACGAGACATCGCCGACGCCCTGCTGACCGCTCTCGAACGTCGCCATGAGGTCCTCGATGCCATCGTCGACGCCGAGAATCACGACCAGGCCGTCGCCGCAATCGTCGAGCTGCTCGGGAAGTCCCGGCTCGGCGCCGAGGCCATTCTGGACATGAAGCTCGACCAGCTCACCAAGGACGACCGTCGCAAGAACCAGGCCGAGCTCGACGACCTGAACAGTTCCCTCACCTTCACGCTGGCCGAGCGGCCGGCGAGCAGCGGTGACACGCTCGACCTCCGTCCGTTCGACCCGTCCGCCGACGCGGAACTGTTCTCGGCGCGGACCAACGAGATCGGCACCGCCGGAGACGGTTCCGGTGCTCCCGCCGGAGATGTCGCGGCCGAGATCAGCGCCGCCACCGACCGGGTCGACGCCGAGGAAGCCGTCTGGCTGGTGGCCGTCGAGGGCGAATCGAAGGTGGGCTTCGTATTCGGCGAGCTGAAGGACGGCGAGATCGACCTGCGCATCTGGATCCATCCCCAGTTCCGCAAGTCGGGGTACGGCACCGCCGCGCTGCGCAAGTCGCGTTCGGAGATGGCCGCCTACTTCCCGGGCGTGCCGATGGTCGTCCGCGCGCCGGGCGCCTGACTCACATCCATACCAGCCGAACACCCACCGCCACGCGGGGCGGTGGGTGTTCGTTGCGTGCGAAAGTGCCCGGCGGTCAGGCGCGTTGGGGCCGCGGGAGTCCGAAGTGGGCGACGATCGCACGGATCCGGTTGTCCTCGTCGATCACGAAGGTCTCCGACACCGTCGCCCCCAGTCGTAGCGCCTTGGGTCGGACGTGCACGACGTAGCGCGTGGTCACGCTGTGACCGTCGACCGTTGCGGTGAAGTCCGAGACCCGATGGATGAGGCGGAATTGCGGACCGCGGGCGAGGCTACGGGTGATGTGGCCGCCGTTGCGTCCGGTCTTGACGCCGAACTCCACCCGGGTGCAGTCCGGGTGCAGCGCGACCGCAGACGGATCGTGACTGACCAGGGCATCGACATAGGCCCTGGCCGCTGCGATCCGGTCGCCCGACGAATCGGCGGGTGACGTCATCGCGCGCCGTACACCGGCATCGGCACCGGCGCCTTCGCCAGGATCTCCTCGATCACCGGGCCGAGCTCACCAGCCTCCCAGCGAGACCCCTTGTCCCGCTCGACGCTTCGCTGCCAGCCATCGGTGACCGAGATCTTGCCGCCCTCGACCTCGAACACCCGGCCGGTCACCGAGCCCGCTGCGGGCGAACCGAGCCAGACCACGAGCGGCGACACATTTGCCGGATCCATCGAGTCGAAGGAGCCGTCGGCGGGCGCGGCCATCTGAGCGGCCATTGCCTCACCGGCGCCCATGGTCATCTGGGTGCGGGCGGCCGGAGCGATCGCGTTCACGGTGACACCATACGACCCCAGTTCGGCCGCTGCCTGGATCGTCAGGGCCGCGATGCCGGCCTTCGCCGCGACGTAGTTACCCTGGCCCACCGAACCGTACAGGCCCGCACCGGAACTCGTGTTGATGATGCGTGCCTGCGGAACGTCGCCGGCCTTGGCCTGCGCGCGCCAGTGCGCGGCCGCGTGCCGCAGTCCGACGAAGTGCCCTTTGAGGTGCACCCGGACGACCGCATCCCATTCGTCCTCCGACAACGAGACCAGCATCCGGTCGCGGACGAAACCCGCATTGTTGACCAGGATGTCGAGGCGCCCGAAGGTGGAGAGCGCGGTCTCGACCATGGCCGCTCCCGCATCCCAGTCCGCGACATCACCCACCGATGCGACGGCCTGCCCGCCCGCGGCGACGATCTCGTCGACCACCTCGCTCGCCGGATCCTCGGCGTAATCGTTGACCACGACCTTCGCGCCGTCGGCGGCGAACGCGAGGGCGTGGGCACGTCCGATGCCCTGGCCGGCACCGGTCACGATGACGACTCGACCCTCATTCATTGTGCTGGTCACACTGTTTCCTTTCCGAACTGCTCTCGGACCCGATCCGCGCCGGGTCTCAGACTGCGTTACCGGCGGTCGCGGCGTCGAGGAATGCCGGTTTCTCGCCGCCCCCGTGCACGGTCAGCGTCGATCCGCTGATGTAACCGGCGAGCGGTGACAGCAGGAACGCGACCGCATTGCCCACGTCGGCGGGCGTGGCCATGCGGCCCATCGGGATGGTCGCACCCACCGCCGCGACGCCGGCGTCGTCGCCGTAGTGCAGGTGCGACTGCTCGGTGACGACCGGACCGGCGATCACCGAGTTCACCCGCACCCGCGGCGCCCACTCGACGGCCAGCGAGCTCATCAGGTTGTCGAGCCCGGCCTTCGCCGCCCCGTAGGCCGAGGTCCCGGGTGACGGCCGGTGGCCGCTCACGCTGGAGATGTTCACGATCGCACCGCCGTCGGGCTGCGTCTGCATCACGGCGTTGGCCGCGCGGGCCACGGCCAGCGGAGCGAGCAGGTTGAGATCGACGATCTTGCTGGCGAATCGGACCGACGCGTCGGCGGCCAGTGCGAACGGTGATCCGCCTGCGTTGTTCACGACGCCGTCGATACGTCCGGCGCGCCCGATGATCTCGTCCATCATCGCCTCGACCGCATCCGCGTCGCGGACGTCGCAGGACACGAAGTCGACCTCACGGAGGTCGTCGGCGAGGTTGTCGGCGTTACGGCCGCAGATCACCGGTCGAGCGCCGAGCGCGCCCAGCACGCGGGTGATCCCGGCACCCACCCCACGCGCCCCGCCGGTGACCAGCACGACCTTTCCGACCAGGCCCAGCTCGACCTGTGACTGCGTCTGCATGGGTGCTACCCTACCAAACAACCAAGCACTTGCTTGGTGCGCTTCCGCAGTCCTCCGGGCTGTCCGAATCGCCCCATGAGAGGAGCCCGCGTGCCGATCACCACGACACGTTCCGATTCCGGGATCGTGACGGTCACCGTCGACTATCCGCCGGTCAACGCGCTGCCATCGGCCGCGTGGTTCGAACTCGGCGACGCCATCACCGCCGCCGGAGCGGACCCGACCACGCATGTGGTGGTCCTGCGAGCAGAGGGGCGCGGCTTCAATGCCGGCGTCGACATCAAGGAGATGCAGGCGACCGACGGCTTCGACGCCCTGATCGGCGCCAACCGCGGATGCGCCGCCGCGTTCAGCGCGGTCTACGACTGCGCGGTCCCCGTCGTCGTCGCCGTGAACGGATTCTGCGTGGGCGGCGGCATCGGACTCGTCGGGAACGCCGACGTCATCGTGGCCTCCGACGACGCCGTCTTCGGACTGCCCGAGGTCGACCGCGGAGCCCTCGGCGCGGCAACGCATCTCGCACGACTCGTGCCCCAGCACATGATGCGGACCCTGTACTTCACCGCCAAGAACGTCACCGCCCAGCAACTCGAGCATTTCGGGTCGGTGTACCGGGTCGTGCCGCGCGAGGAGCTGCTCGACGCGGCCCTCGAGATCGCGGAGGCCATCGCCGCCAAGGACACTCGGGTGATCCGCGCAGCGAAGGAAGCGATCAACAACATCGACCCGATCGACGTCAAGGCGAGTTACCGCCTCGAGCAGGGTTACACCTTCGAGTTGAACCTGGCCGGCGTCGCCGACGAGCACCGCGACGCGTTCGTCTCGACCGGCAAGCCACTCACCGCGAATTCGGCTTCGGATGGAGGACGTGCCTGATGCCCACCGACAAGACAAGCACTTTCGACGACGTCATCGCCGAGCTGCGCGACGGGATGACCATCGGCATCGGCGGATGGGGTTCGCGCCGTAAGCCGATGGCGCTCGTGCGCGCGCTCGCCCGCTCCGACGTCAAGGACCTTACCGTGGTCACCTACGGCGGGCCCGACCTCGGGTTGTTGTGCGCCGCACGCAAGGTACGCCGCGCGTACTACGGCTTCGTCTCGCTCGACTCGGCGCCGTTCTACGACCCGTGGTTCGCCAAGGCCCGCACCAACGGCGAGATCGAGGTGCGCGAGATGGACGAGGGAATGGTGAAATGCGGGCTGGAAGCAGCCGCCGCGCGCGTGCCGTTCCTGCCCATCCGCGCCGGCCTGGGCTCCGACGTCCTCAATTTCTGGGAGGGTGAGCTGAAGACCGTCACCTCGCCCTATCCCGACGCCGACGGCCGCACCCAGACCCTGGTGGCGATGCCGGCACTGAAACTCGACGCCGCCTTCGTCCACCTGGATCTGGCCGACGCCCACGGCAACGCCGCGTACACCGGGGTCGACCCGTACTTCGACGATCTCTACTGCGCGGCCGCCGAGCGTCGCTACCTCGAAACAGATCAGATCGTCTCCACGGAGGTACTGGTCAAAACGGTTCCGCATCAGCGTCTTCTGCTCAATCGGATGAACGTCGACCGGGTTGTCCACGCACCGAACGGGGCCCATTTCACTTTGACGGGCGCCGGGAGCGGAGCGAGCGGGCCCAATGGCACAGGCGAGTACGGCCGGGACGAGAAGTTCCAGCAGTTCTATGTGGCCTCGGCCAAGGAACCCGAGACCTGGGATACGTTCTCCCGCCGGTTCCTCCAGGTCGACGAGGAGACCTACCAGCGCGAGGTCACCGCGTGGCAGGCCGAGCAGAAGGAGAACGAGCAGTGAGCACCGCCGAGACCCAGACGTCCACGGACGTCACGCGCGCCGAGTACTGCGTCATCTCCTGCGCCGAGATCTTCTCCGGGGCAGGCGAGATCATGGCATCGCCGATGGCGCCCACTCCCCTGCTCGGTGCCCGCCTGGCACGCCTCACCACCGAACCCGATCTGCTGATCACCGACGGTGAGGCGCTGATCCTGGCCGACACCCCGCCGATCGGGAAGACCGGACCCATCGAGGGGTGGATGCCGTTCCGCAAGGTCTTCGACGTCGTCGCGTCGGGGCGTCGTCATGTGGTCATGGGCGCCAACCAGATCGACCGTCACGGCAATCAGAATCTGTCGGCCTTCGGACCGCTGCAGCACCCGACACGCCAGATGTTCGGTGTGCGTGGAGCTCCCGGCAACACCATCAACCACCCGACGAGCTACTGGGTGCCGCGGCACACGGCACGCGTCTTCGGCGAGTCCGTCGACATCGTGTCGGGCGTCGGCTTCGACAAGGTCGATCCGGAGAACCCCGCCTTCGACGATCTGAACATCCACCGCGTCGTCACCAACCTCGGCGTCTTCGACTTCGGCGGTGCGGGCCACACGATGCGGGCCCTCTCGCTGCATCCGGGAGTCACGGCCGACGAGGTCGCCGAGAACACCGGCTTCGAGATCGACGGACTCGCCGATGCACCGGAAACGCGCAGGCCGACGGCAGAGGAGCTCGGCCTGATCCGGGACGTCCTCGATCCGAAGGGCATCCGCAACAAGGAAGTCCGATGAGCGAACCCACCGCCGCGCATCCGAGCCCGGCACGTGCAGCCGGATTGTCGACTGCGTTCACCGAACTCGTGGGCATCGAGTACCCGATCGTGCAGACCGGGATGGGCTGGGTGTCCGGGCCGTCGTTGACCTCGGCGACGTCGAACGCCGGCGGGCTGGGAATCCTGGCGTCGGCGACGATGACCTTCGCCGAACTCGAGACCGCGATCGCGAAGACGAAGACGCTGACCGACAAGCCGTTCGGCGTGAACATGCGCGCCGACGCGACCGACGCCCCGGAGCGGATCGACCTGCTGATCCGCGAGCGTGTGAAGGTCGCGTCCTTCGCGCTGGCACCCAAACCGGAACTCATCGCCAAGCTGAAGGACAACGGGATCGTCGTCATCCCGTCGATCGGTGCGGCCAAGCACGCCGTGAAAGTCGCTTCGTGGGGTGCCGACGCGGTGATCGTGCAGGGCGGCGAAGGTGGCGGCCACACCGGACCCGTCGCGACGACGCTGCTCTTGCCGTCGGTGCTGGATGCGTTGTCGGCGAAAGGCATCGACATGCCGGTGGTCGCCGCCGGCGGCTTCTTCGACGGCCGCGGGCTCGCCGCGGCGCTGGCCTATGGCGCCCAGGGCGTCGCGATGGGCACGCGCTTTCTGCTCACCTCCGACAGTGCCGTGCCCGACTCGGTCAAACAGGAGTACCTCGGTCGCGGACTCGGCGACACCGTCGTGTCGGTGAAGGTCGACGGCATGCCGCATCGCGTCTTGCGTACCCCGCTGGTGGAGGCGCTCGAAAGCGGAAGCCCGGTCAAGGCGCTCGTCGCCGCGGCGCGCAACGCCAACGAGTTCAAACAGATGACCGGCATGCGCTGGACGACGATGCTCAAAGACGGTCGCACGATGAAGAAGTCGGGCGAACGCACGTGGCAACAGGTCATCATGGCCGGCAACACCCCGATGCTGCTCAAGGCCGGCCTCGTCGAGGGCGACACCCGCGCCGGGGTACTCGCCTCCGGCCAGGTGGTCGGGATGATCGACGACCTGCCGAGCTGTGACGAGCTGGTCCAGTCGATCATGACCCAGGCGCACGAACGGTTGAAGACACTCGGATCGTTGGGTTAAGGCGGAGCTTGCGGAGGGCGCCACCCCCGCCCCCTGAGGAGGCCCGGAGCTTGCGGAGGACCGCCACCCCCGCCCCTGAGGAGGCCCGGAGCTTGCGGAGGGCCGTCACGAAGGGTCCGGTAGGTTCGCAAGCGTGTCTACCCCGGATGTCCTGCGCCTGGATTCGGTCGGTTTCGTGCGGCAGTCCCGCGCGATCCTCACCGACATCGACCTCACCATCCGGGCCGGCGAGCGATGGGCGCTCATCGGCCCGAACGGTGCGGGCAAATCGACGATCCTGAGCCTGTGTGGCGCCGAACAACATCCGACGTCCGGAACGGTCCATGTCCTCGGACATCAGCTGGGGCGCGTCGAGATACGACAACTGCGCGAGTCCATCGGCCACGTGAACCCGCGGCATCCGCTGCGATCACCGCTGTCCATCCGCGAGGTGGTGCTGACCGGTGCGACCGGCACGACCGAGTTGATGGACCACCGGAAACCCGCACCGGAGACACTCGCCCGCGCCGACGAGCTGATCGAGATGCTCGGCCTGAGCGCGCTCGCGTCGGCGCCGTGGACCAACCTGTCACAGGGCGAACGCGGCCGGACGCTGATCGCCCGCGCGCTGCTGTCCGACCCGCGGCTCCTGCTGCTCGACGAGCCGTCGACCGGCCTCGATGTGGCCGCGCGCGAGCGACTTCTGCAGACCGTCGACCGGTTGCACCGCACGCACCCGGACCTCGCGACCGTGCTCGTCACCCACCACCTCGAGGAACTGCCCGAGACGACCACGCATGCCGTGCTGGTGACCGGAGGTCGGATCCTCGCCGCCGGCCCCGTCGACGAGATCCTGACCACCGAGTTGGTGACCGAGTGCTTCGACTACCCCATCGAGATCGCGCACCAGGAGGGCCGGTGGTCGGCGCGCGGCGTCTCGTTCACTGCTCCCTGACTCGGCCGGCCCCCTTGTGACTGGTGGGGTTTCAGTTCACCACAGTTTACCACGGTTCACCGCTGGGACGTGAGTGACATCCACTGCAGTGCAGTAATTTTCGTCGACTCCTGGGTTGTGAAACAAATCTCGTCGTCGAACGCTTTGGCGAGTACCTTGGTGTCATGCCCTCGATCACCGAGCTCCGCGACACCCTCATCGGTCTGACTCCACCACCCGACGACGGCACCGGTCGCGCGGTGCTCGACCGACTCGACGAACTACGGGTGCTGCGAAACGTGCTCGATCACCAGATCGCTGTCCACATAGCTCTTGTGGAGGCCTCGGCTGCAGCGGCACGCGCAGGATCGACGACACGGTCGTGGCTGATCGAGATGGGCATGCCACCGGCGGTCGCCCACCGCGGGGTGCGGATCGCCGCCGGCCTGGCGTCGTTGCCAAAGGTCGCCGACTGCGCAGCCGACGGATACCTCGCCGTCGAGTGCGTCGACGCGGTCGTCCGCGGTATCGCCTCCATCGACAGGTGTTCCACATCAACGCTTTCCGACGACGACCGGCAGCTGTTCGAGACCGAGTTGCTCACCCAGGCGTTCTCCGGTGCCACACCCGCCGAAATCGACACCCTCGCCCGCGGCATCGCCATGCGTGTCGCCGAGGCCGATCCCGGCACGGTTTCGGCAGCTGATGACGCATCACTGAACACCGTGCACGCTCGGGTGACCGACGAGGGCAGAGTCGCCATCACCGGCGATGTGACGGCGGTGATCGGAGAGAAGTTCCTGACGATGATCGACGAACGATCCGGTCCGCGACCCGAACCCGACGGCACCGACGATCGACGCAGTGTCGGCGAGCGTCGGGCGGACGGTCTGGAGTTACTGCTCGATCAGGCGGCGATCGGGGCGGCGATGACCACCGCCGGAGCGCCCCGTACCCAACTACTGGTCACCATCCCTGCTGATGGGGTGGACCCGGCGCGGATGCCGTGGGTCGGCGCGGTCACGGCATCGACAGCCCGCCGGTTGTCGTGTGACGGCGCGGTCGCCGAGATCGTCCTCGACAGCGAAGGCGTGCCGTTGCGGATGGGTACCACCAAGCGGCTGTTCCCGCATCACCTGCGCCAAGCGATCATCGTGCGCGACATGTGTTGCGTGAAATGTGGTGCCCCCGCGGCACATACGCAGGTGCATCATCTGGTGCCATGGGCTGACGGCGGCCCCACCGATCTGGACAACGGCTGCCTACTCTGCCAGCGCTGTCACACCCAGGTGCATCACCACGGCTGGCAGGTGGTGATGGGTCCCGACCGGCACCCGTGGCTGATCCCGCCGGTCGACGTCGACCCCCGACGCCTGCCCCGCCCCGCCTACAACCGACGCACCATGCGACTCGACGACGCACTCGTCTAGACGGCCCGCGCACCAGACCCTCCGGCGTCGACCCCGATGCCACACGACCTTTGACAACTCCACAGTGGAAACAGGCCCGGCCGGCCGGGATCTCGTAGCGAGAAGATGGGTTGCAGAGTGCGCACTTTCGCTACGAGATCTCGGTAGGGCCGGGGCGATCGGCCCTGAAGTGAGGACAGTCTGACCCATTTGCACTGCCTGAAGGGGCGCGCCTACGCCGACGGCGTCAGCGTCCAGCCGGCAGCAGCGGTGCGCTGGTTCCAGAACTCGGTGTAACGCCCGCCCCGGGTGAGCAGTTCGTCGTGGGTGCCGATGGCGTCGACACCGCCCTTATCGTCGAGGACGACGATCTGGTCGGCGGCGATCACGGTCGAGAGCTTGTGCGCGATGACCAGCACCGTGCTCTGGTCGGCGAGGCGGCGGATCGACTCGGCGACGTGCGATTCGTTCTCGGGATCGAGAGCACTGGTCGCCTCGTCGAAGAGCACGATCGGGGCGTCCTTGAGCAACGCGCGGGCGATCGAGACCCGTTGCCGCTCACCGCCGGACAGCGCCGAACCGCCCTCGCCGACGACTGTGTGCCAGCCATCGGGCAGCCGGTCGACGATCGAGGTGACGCCCGCTGTCTCGGCCGCGGCGCGAGTCTCGTCGTCGGAAGCATCGGGGCGGCCCAGTTTGATGTTCTCCCACAACGTGTCGTCGAAGAGGTAGACGTCCTGGAACACCTGGGACAGCTGGCCCATGAGCGCACCGGTCTCCTGCTCCCGCACGTCGACGCCACCGACCTTCACGACGCCGCCGTCGACGTCGTAGAACCGGGCGATGAGGCGGAAGATGGTCGACTTTCCCGATCCGGAGGGACCGACGAGCGCCGTCATCGTGCCCGGACGAGCCCGAAGCGACACGTCGCGCAGGACCTGCGCGCCGGTCTCGTATCCGAATGCCACACCGTCGAGTTCGACGGCACCCGGCTCGGTGATCGGCGTCGGCCGCTCGGGCGCGGGCATCCGGTCGGTGTCGAGCACACCGGTGATGCGATTGATCTCGTCGGTGGACATGCGCAGCGTCGAACCCAGTTCGGCGAGTTCGCCGATCGGCCCGAAGAAGCGCGCCGCGAGCCCGAAGACCGCGATCAGCAGCGCCGGTTCGATGTGACCCGCCACGGCCAGCCACGCGCCGAGGGCGAGCACGGCACTGAAGACAACCTGCACCGACAACCCGTTCAGCAGGATGCCGAGGATCGAGCGCCAGAGCATCGACTTGCCCACGCGGGCTTGCCGGCCGAGCGCGTCGGCGAGCGGCTTGTGCGCGGAGTCCGAATCACCGAAGGCGCGCAGCACCGCCTGGCAGCGGGCGAACTCCAGCACCCGGTTGTTGACCTTGACGGCCTCGGCACGCTTGCGCCCCTCGGACTTCGCGAGGAACGAGCTCGACAGCTTGCCGACGTACATCAGGAGCAGTGTCCCGACGACCATGAGAAGACCGATGCGCCAGTCGAAGAAGCAGATGCCGATGACGACCACCACGGAGCTGACCGTGTTGACCACGACCGGGGTGATGTAGTGCGCCCCGGTGCTGCCGACGAACATCGTTCCCTTGACCGCGATCTGGGAGACGTCGCCGACCCGGTCGCGGGTGAACCAGCCGAGCGGCAGCGTCACCATGTGGTCGCCGAGGCGGTGATGCAGCATGCGCATCGCGTAGAGGGCCATCGTCATGCCCTTGAGCGACTGGACGTACGCGCTGACCGCGCAGATGACGACGAGCACGGCCAACGGCCACAACCACTGTGCAGCGGCGGACAGATCGCCGGTCAGCAGGTGTTCGACGATCGGGACCAGGGTGAGCATCGCCAACCCCTGCGCGATGCCGTAGACGACCACCCAGGTCAGGAAGACGACCATGCGGGCACGTTCCGAACCCAGGATCGTGTAGAAACCGCGGATCATCGTGCCACCTCGCTGCTCGCGACCGCGCCGCGCGCGATCTCCTCGTCCTGTCGGGTGGTCCCGGCCTCGTAGGCGGCCCACATCGACGCATACAGCCCGCCGCGGGCGACCAATTCGTCCTGCCGGCCCTGTTCGACGACCCGGCCCCGATCGAGGACGACGATGTTGTCCGCGTGCGTGATCGAGCCGAGCCGGTGGGCGATGACGAGCACGGTTCGCCCGACCATCAGGGTGCCGATGGCCTGCTGGATCTGCGCCTCCGACTCTGGATCGGCGAAGGCGGTCGCCTCGTCGAGGACGAGGATCGGCGTGTCGGCGAGCAGTGCCCGCGCGATCGAGACGCGTTGCGCCTCACCGCCGGAGAAGTGTACGCCATCGCCGACCACGGTGTCGTAGCCGTCGGGTAGCTCCAGGATGCGGTCGTGGATCTGCGCGGCACGGGCGGCATCGTAGACCTGCACGTCGCTCGCGTCCGGACGGCCGAGCCGAATGTTGTCGCGCACCGACATCGTCAACAGCTGCACGTCCTGCAGCACGAAACCGACATGGCGGTAGAGCTCGGTGGCGGCGATGTCCCGCACGTCCACCCCACCGATGCGGACCGCGCCGGAATCGGGATCGCCGAAGCGGGGCAACAGTGTCGCGAGCGTCGACTTCCCGCTTCCGGACGGCCCGACGAGCGCGGTCACGGTGCCTTCGGCCAGTTCGACGCTGACGTCGTCGAGCGCCTTCACCCCGGACGGCACGCCGAGACGCGGCGGGTAGGTGAAGTGCACGTTCTCGATCCGCACGTCGTGTCCGGCGGGCACCTGCGGGTTGTCCGGGACGTCGAGTTCGGGCTCGGCGAGCAGCGCGGCGATACGCAGCGCCGCGGCCGAAGCCTGCTGACGGGTGTGGACCGCGGTGGACACGGTGAGCAGCGCAGTGGGCAGCACCATCGCGATCAGCGTCGAGCCGACGAGTTCGATGGGCTGGACCCACCCGTTGTCGACGAACCAGTACCCGACCCCGAGGTTGACCAGCAGGATCAAGGGCGCGCTGATCAGGACGGTGGTGACCGCCTGGACGCGCAGCATCGGCCCCATGTAGCCGGCGAAGTCGTCGTTGAACTCGTCGGCGGCATCGACGAAACGCCGGTGGGCCTTGCCCGTCTGCCCGAACGTCTTCACCACGGCGACACCCGAGATGAACTCGACGATGGTGGCGCTGATCCGCGCCACACCCTTGTCCATCTTCTCCATCTCGGTCGTGAGGTCGCGAGCCATGTAGGAGTAGGTCAGGGCATACAGCGGCACGGTGGCGACGGCCAGGAGCCCGAGTCGCCAATCCAGGTAGAAGCAGTAGACGAGCGCGAAGATCGGCGAGAGCATCGCGGCCGTGGCTTCGACCGTCGCATGGGCGACCAGGTAGTGCAGATCTGCGACGTCGTTCTGCACGGACTTGCGGACCGCACCGGAGCTGGTGCGGCTGAACCAGCCCAGCGGGAGCCGACCGAGCTTGTCCGCGATGCGGATTCGAAGTTGTGCCTGGAGGTCGAGATCGGCGAAGTGGGTGATCGCGAGCGCGAGGAAGCTGAAGGCCGCGCGTGCGCCGAGTCCCGCGACGACCAGCCACACGACCAACCACACGCGACCCGAATCGACCGGCCCGGGTTCGAGCAGGATGCGTCCGAGTTCGACGATCCCGATGAACGGCACCACCGTTGCCGCGGAGGCGAAGACCTGGACGAACTGGGCGAGGAGCGTGCGCTTCTTCACCGGGGCCAGGATGTCGGCGAGGGCAGCGGCTTTCGCCTTGGACTCGGATCGGGCCTGGGCGCGCGCCGCTTTCGGATCGTCGGGTCCGGCGTCGACGTCGGACACTGGTGCAGGCGCGGCCACATCGGTTCCGCCAATTGTCATATGCGCACAATAACGGCCGGACGCTGGGAAAGGAAAGCTACCCTAACTTCGACGTGCGTGGTCAGCGCGGCAGGATGCCGTCGAGGACAACCGACAGGTACTGGTCGGCGATCGAATCGACCGACATCGAGCCGCCGGGCCGGTACCACCGCACGGCAACCCACACGGTGTCGCGCATGAACCGGTAGACCAGTTCGACGTCGAGATCGGCGCGGAACTCCCCGTTCTCGACGCCGCGTTGCAGCACCGACTGCCACAGCCGGCGGAACTCGACGTTCAGCTCGGAGATATAGGCGAAGCGTTCCTGACTCGAAAGTCGCTTCGCCTCGTCCTGGTAGATCGCGACCGCATTGCGTTCGGCGTCGATGGACTCGAACGACGCGATGACGAGACCGCGCAACGTCTCGGTCGCCGACTTGCTCGACGCCGCGATCTCCCGGTAGCGGGCGAACAGATCGTCGAGGAAGCCACGCAGGATCTCGTCGACCATCGACTCCTTGGAGTCGAAGTGGTGATACAGGCTGCCGGACAAGATGCCGGCCGCATCGGCGATGTCTCGGACGGTGGTCGACCGCAGGCCCTGCTCGGCGAACATCTGCCCGGCCGTCGCCAGCAGCTCGTCCCGACGTGACGAACGCGCCGGAGCGTCGGCCGTACTCGCAGCGGTCCGGCCGTTCGCGTCGATCCTGGTCTGGCCTCGTGGTGACAAGCGCATCCTCCTGAGAGAGTCTGCGCTCACCCTAGCAAGCGCTTGGCCGGGACCGTCGGACGACGATCCCGGCCAAGCGACCGATGCTACGCGCCGAGGCGCTTGCGCACCTTCTTCATCGCGCGGTTGTTGAAGAACTTCCACAGCTTGAGCTGATTGTTGGTCAGCTTGGTGTCCTTGGGCAGGAACGGCGGCGACATCATCTCGGCGACGCTGACCGGCAGCGTCGAGAACGCGACGGCCCTGGCATGGCTGAACGTCTCGAAGCCGGTGCGGCCGTGGTAACCGCCCATGCCGCTGTTGCCGACACCGGCGAACGGCAGTTCGCCGCTGAACAGGTGGATGGCGAAGTCGTTGCCGTTGATCGAGCCGCTGCGGGTGTTGTCGGCGAGCTTCTGGAAACGCTCGTTCTGCTCACCGCACCAGTACATGGTCAGCGGATGCGGGTGCGAGCTGATCTGGCTGATGACCTCGGACAGATCGCGGTAGGGGTACACGGTCAGCACCGGACCGAAGACCTCGTCCTCCTCGATCTTCATGCCCGCCTTGACGCCGGTGAGCAGCGTCGGCGGGATCTTGCGGCGCTCGGCATCCGGCAGCGGCTCGCCACCGGGGATCACCTGCCGCTTGGTGGCGCCGAGCTGCTCGGCGTCGTCGATGAGCCCGAGGATGCGCTCGTAGTTCTTCTGGTTGATCGTCGAGGTGAACTGATCGTTGTCGATGATCGTCGGGAAGTTCTTGGTCCAGCGCGCGACGACCTTGTCGGTGAACTCACCGAGCTTGGCCTCGGGGACGAAGACGTAGTCCGGGCACAGGCACACCTGGCCGCCGTTGACCATGCGGGCATCGGCGAGCATCGTCGCGGCCTTGTCGATGTCGGCGTCGATGTCGACGACGGCCGGGTTTTTGCCACCGAGTTCGAGAGTGACCGGGATCAGGTTCTTCGCGGCCTCCTGGGCCACCGAGGCACCCACCCCGGGCGAGCCGGTGAAGAACATGTGGTCGACCTTGAGCTTCGCGAAGTCCGAACCCGAACCGTGCTTGGAGGTGGCGACCGCCAGCTCCTCGATCGAGAAGTAGTTCGGGGCATGCTTGGCGATCACGTCGGTGGTCTTCGCGGTCACCGACGACGGACGCAGGATGACCCGGTTGCCGGCCGCGAAGGCCGAGCCCGCGGGCACGATCGTCAGCTGCAGCGGGAAGTTCCACGGCCCCATGATGGCGACGACGCCGAGCGGGTCGTGGCGGATGCTCTGCTTGTACCCGAGCAGGCCCTGCACCTTGGCGACCTTGGACTCGGCCATCCAGTCCTTGACGCCGCGGCGCTGATGCGCGAGGTCGATCATGCAGCCGGCGACGTCGGCGGCCAGCGACAGCTCGCGCGGGCGGGAGCCGAAGTCCTCTGCCAGCGCTGCGGCGATCTCGTCGGCGTTGTCGAGCAACAGGGCCGCCAGCCGCGTGATGCGGTCGATGCGGGTGTCGGCGTCGGGAATCCCGTCGCGCAGGAACGCCGCGCGCTGGATCTCGACCAGTTCGGTCAGCGTGTGCGCCTCCGACGAGACGCCACGCGTCGAAATCGCGTCGGTGCCGGTGTGTTCAGCAGGCTTGGTCATCGAGATCCCCTCAGCTAGGTCGAGCTGCACCCATGTGCGGCGTTGGAACGAAACGGTCCGCCTGTCCCACACAATAGTATGCGCCAGGTCACACCTACATGTGGGCACGCCTGTTGTCAGAATGCTACGACCCCGAGACCGAAACGTCGAGGGGGTGAACGCTCAGCCGAGCCGCTCGATGATGGTGACGTTGGCGGTCCCGCCGCCTTCGCACCCGCGGCTGACCGCCGAACCTCAGCCCAGCCGCTCGATGATGGTGACGTTGGCGGTCCCGCCGCCCTCGCACCCGCGGCTGACCGCCGAACCTCAGCCCAGCCGCTCGATGATGGTGACGTTGGCGGTCCCGCCGCCCTCGCACCCGCGGCTGACCGCCGAACCTCAGCCCAGCCGCTCGATGATCGTGACGTTGGCGGTCCCGCCGCCCTCGCACATCGTCTGCAGGCCGTAGCGGCCGCCGGTGCGCTCGAGTTCGTTGAGGAGGGTGGCGAACAGCTTGGCGCCGGTGGCGCCGAGCGGGTGGCCGAGGGCGATGGCGCCGCCGTTGGGGTTGACCTTGGCGGGGTCGGCGCCGGTCTCCTTGAGCCAGGCGAGCACTACGGGTGCGAAGGCCTCGTTGATCTCGACGACGTCGATGTCGTCGATGGACAGTCCGGTCTTGTCGAGCGCGTACTTGGTGGCGGGGATGGGCGCGGACAGCATCATCACGGGGTCGTCGCCGCGCACGGACATGTGGTGAATGCGGGCGCGCGGGGTGAGGTTGTGTTCTTTCAGCGCGCGCTCGGAGACGACGAGGGTCGCCGAGGAACCGTCGGCGATCTGCGACGCGACGGCGGCGGTGAGGCGTGAGCCCTCGGCGAGCACCTGGAGGCCGGCCATCTTCTCCATCGAGGTCTCGCGCGGGCATTCGTCGACGACGCAGTCGCCGAGCGTGATGTTCTCCTTGTCGAACTTGCCGTCGGCGATCGCCGACCGGGCACGCTCGTGTGATTGCAGGGCCCAGCGCTCCATGTCCTCGCGGCTGATGTCCCACTTCTTGGCCATCATGTCCGCGCCGAGGAACTGCGAGATCTGCGCATCCCCGAAGCGCTCCTGCCAGCCCGCGGATTCCGCTGTGGGCGTCGTGAATCCGAAGTCCTTGCCCGCGATCATGGCCTGGGAGATGGGGATCGCGCTCATGTTCTGCAGGCCGCCGGCGACCACGATGTCCTGGGTGCCGCTCATGACGCCCTGGGCGGCGAAGTGGATGGCCTGCTGACTGGAACCACACTGACGATCGACGGTGGTGCCGGGCACCTCGAGCGGGAGACCCGCGGCGAGCCAGGCGGTCCGCGCGACGTTGCCGGCCTGCCCCCCGATGGTGTCGAGGCAGCCGAACACCACGTCGTCGACGGCTGCCGGGTCGATACCGGTGCGCTCGACGAGGGCGGAGATGATGTGGGCGCCGAGATCGGCGGGGTGGGTCTTGGCCAGCGAGCCGTTGCGCTTGCCGACCGGGGTGCGGACGGCGTCGACGATGTAGGCCTGGGGTGTGGTCATGGTCGGTGCTCCTTGGATCGGTGGAAGTCGGTTGCGCGTCAGGCGCGTTGGCTGGAGATCGAGACGACCTCGCCGGTGAGGTAGGTGGTGTAGTCGCTGGCCAGCATCGCGACGGTTGCGGCGACCTCCCACACCTCGGCGGCGCGTCCGTAGGCCTCGCGGGAGGCGAGTTCGTCGAGGAGGTCGTCGCTGGTGACCTTCGCGAGGAACGGGTGTTTGGCGATCGACGGCGCAATCGCGTTGATGCGTACCCCGACGTCGGCGGCTTCGAGGGCCGAACACCGGGTCAGGGCCATCACCCCGGCCTTGGCAGCGGCGTAGTGCGCCTGGCCGCGCTGCGCCCGCCACCCGAGCACCGACGCGTTGTTGACGATGACGCCGTTGTGGTCGACCGATCCGAAGTACCTCAGGGCAGCACGGGTGGCGCGGAAGGTACCGGTGAGCGTGATGTCGAGGACCCGGTCCCATTCCTCGTCGGTCATCTCGGCGACCGGGGTCTCCCCACCGAGTCCGGCGTTGTTGACCAGCACATCGATGCGCCCGAGTTCGCTTGCGGCATCGGTGATCAGCGCATCGACCTCGGCGGTGACCTGGACATTGCACGTGCGCTGGGCGACTGTACGGTCGGGGAACTCGGCGGCCAGCTTCTCGGCCGCCTCGCCGAGGCGTCGTTCGTGCCAGTCGCTGATGAGCACATCCGCGCCCTCGAGCAGGGCGCGCCGGGCTGACGCGAAGCCGATACCCGTTCCCGCGGCGGCGGTCACCACGACCTTCTTGCCCAGCAGCAGGTCGTGCCCGCCGATCTCGGCGGGCGGGGTGGCGAGCGGCGAGAGCGCTCCGCCCGGCGCGCGGGTCCCGTTGACATCGACTCCGGTCATCTCAACGTGCCTCTCGGGGTAGGCCGAGCACCCGCTCGGCGATGATGTTGCGCTGCACCTCGTTCGATCCGCCGTAGATCGTGTCGGCGCGGGTGAACAGGTAGAGCCGTTGCCATTCGTCGAGTTCGACGTTCTCCGGATCGGTGATGTCGTTGGCCTTGCCCTCGGCGGTCGCGGCCGGACCGATCAGCGAGGGTGCGCCGACGACGTCCATCGCGAGCTCACCGAGATCGCGATGCCAGTTCGCCCACAACAACTTCGACACCGACGCCGCGCCCGCTGGATTGGGCCCGCTCGCTCCGCTCCCGGCGCCCGCTTGCGAAGTCACGTCGCCGTCGAGCGTCCGTTGGGCATGCGCCCGCATGACGGTCAGTCCGATGTCAGCGCGCGCGAGGCGCGATGCGATCTCCGGATCGTCCAGCGCCCCGTTGACACGGGCGAGGTCGGTGAGATTGCCCAGCTCGCGCGCGAATCCGACCTGCTGGCCCAGTGTCGACACTCCGCGTTCGAACTGCAGCAGTCCCATCGCGACCTTCCAACCGTCGCCGGGTTCGCCGACGATCATATCGGCCTCGGTCTCCGCGTCGTCGAAGAACACCTCATTGAATTCCGAAGTGCCGGTGAGCTGTTGGATCGGACGCACGGTGATGCCCGGCTGGTCGAGCGGAACCAGCAGGAAGCTCAGGCCGGCATGTCGCGACGATCCCTTCTCGGTGCGCGCGATCACGAACACCCACTGCGCGACATGCGCGAGCGAGGTCCAGATCTTCTGGCCGTTGATGATCCACTTGCCCGAGCCGTTCGACTCGTCGAGGCGTGCGGACGTGGACACACCCGCGAGATCCGATCCGGCGCCGGGCTCGGAGTAGCCCTGCGACCACAGTTCGGTGACATCGACGATCCCGGGCAGCAGGCGCCGCTTCTGCTCGTCGGTGCCGTAGGCGATGAGCGTGGGACCCAACAACTCCTCGCCCAGGTGGTTCACCCGCGCGGGCGCGTTCGCGCGGGCGTATTCGCGGTGGAAGATGATCCGCTGCTCGAGCGTCGCTCCCCGACCGCCGTACTCGACCGGCCAGCCGATGCAGGTCCAGCCGGCGCGGGCGAGGTGACGGTCCCATTCAAGGCGTTCGGCGAAGAACTCGTGTTCGCTACCGGGGCCGCCCCGACCCTTCAGATCGGCGAAGTCGCCCGTCAGGTTCTCGTCGAGCCACGTCCGCACCGCGGCCGCGAACTCAGTGGTGGCGTTCGGCGTCGATTTCGCCCATTCACCCAGGTCGACGGCACGATCGGCGAGATTCGTCGTGGTCATGAGCGCTAGCATAACGCACCAAGCAAGTGCTAGGTTGGGGCGCATGGCGCAGACCTCTCTGCACGAGACTCTCCCCTCACCCACCACACCCGCCGCCGTACGTCGCGCAGCGCACACCTGGGCCGACCGTATCGCTCTCGTCGACGCGCAGTGGGCCCCTTCGTCGCATCCGCGCCTCGAGTTGACCTGGGCGCAGCTGCACGGCGCGGTGCGCACCTTCGCCGGTGCGTTGGTGGCGTCGGGCATCCAGGCCGGGGACCGGGTCGCGATCTGGTCACCGAACAGCTTCCACTGGCCGATCGCGGCGCTCGGCGTCCACTACGCGGGTGCCACACTCGTTCCGCTCAACACCCGCTACACCGCGGGCGAGGCGGTCGAGATCGTCGAACGGTCGGGGTCCCGCGCCGTCATCGTGTCCGGCGAATTCCTCGGGGCCGACCACGCATCCGAGCTCCTGCGCGATCACCGTGCGTCGATGCCGGATCTGGTCGTGCGGGTGCCGCTGACCGACGGCACGACCGCCCCCGACGGCGCCGTCGACTGGCATGAGTTCCTGGATCGGGCGACCGACGACGCACAGACCGAGGCCGACCGTCGCGCCGACGCCGTCTCCCCCGAAGACATCTCCGACATCCTCTTCACCTCCGGGACGACCGGAAAGTCCAAGGGAGTGCTGGCAACTCACCGACAGACCCTCACCGGGTCGTACGGGTGGGGCGCGAACGCGGGACTGCACCCCGGTGACCGCTACCTGATGGTCAACCCGTATTTCCACACGTTCGGATACAAGGCGGGCATCCTGCCGAGCGTCCTGTTCGGCGTGACGATGCTGCCGCTCGCCGTGTACTCACCGGAGCAGGCGATGACGCTCGTGTCCGACGAACGCGCAACGGTCTTCCCCGGCGCACCCACGATCTTCCAGACCATCCTCGACGACCCGAAACGCGCCGACCACGATCTGTCCAGCCTGCGCATCGTCATCACCGGCGCCGCGATCGTGCCCGTCGTCCTCGTCGAACGCCTCCAGCAGGACCTCGGCGTGGACACCGTCATCACCGCCTACGGCCTGACCGAGGCGAGCGGCTTCGTGTCGACATGCACGCCCGACGACGACGACACGACGGTGGCCACCACCTGCGGGCGGGCGTTCCCGGGCATGGAGATCCGGCTCTCCGACGACGGCGAGGTGCTCGCCCGCGGAGACATGGTGATGGTCGGCTACCTCGACGATCCCGACGCCACCGCTGCGACGATCGACGCCGACGGATGGCTGCACACCGGTGACATCGGGACCATCGACGAGCGCGGCAACCTGAAGATCACCGACCGACTCAAGGACATGTACATCTGCGGTGGGTTCAACGTCTACCCCGCGGAGATCGAGCAGACCCTCGCCCGGATCGACGGTGTCACCGAGTCGGCGGTCGTCGGTGTCCCCGACGACCGGCTCGGCGAGGTCGGCCGCGCCTACCTGACGGTCCGCGCGGACGCCGACCTCGACGAGGACCGTGTGATCGCCTACGCCAAGCAGCATCTCGCGAACTTCAAGGTCCCCCGGTCGGTGGTCTTCGTCGAGCAGTTCCCCCGCAACGCGGCGGGCAAGATCCTCAAGCGCAACCTCACCTGACCCCACCCGGGATTCCGCTCCGAAATCCCGGTCAGGAGCGGGGCTTCACCAGGGGGAAGAGGATGGTGTCGCGGATGCCGAGACCGGTGAGGGCCATCAACAGACGGTCGATGCCCATCCCGGTGCCGGTGGTCGGCGGCATGCCGTACTCCATCGCGGCGAGGAACTCCTCGTCGAGGACCATCGCCTCGTCGTCACCGGCGGCGGCCAGGCGCGCCTGGTCGGCGAAACGCTCGCGCTGGATGACGGGGTCGACGAGTTCGGAGTAGCCGGTCGCCAACTCGAAGCCGCGCACGTAGAGGTCCCACTTCTCCACGACGCCGGTCACCGACCGGTGCGCGCGGACCAACGGCGAGGTCTCGACCGGGAAGTCGCGGACGAAGACCGGGCGATCCAGCTTCTCACCGACCATGTGTTCCCAGAGTTCTTCGACGAGCTTGCCGTGGCCGTACCCCTTGTCCTTCGGGATCTCGAGGCCCACCCGTGCCGCGATCGCGAGCAACTGGTCGACGGTGGTCTCGCCGTCGGCGCCCGCGGGGACGATCTGCTCACCGAGTGCCTCGGACAGCGACGGGTACATCTCCAGCGCGGTCCACTCACCGGACAGGTCGTAGGTGGAACCGTCCGGCATGGTCGGGGTCTGGGTGCCGAGCGCCGCCTGCGAAACCTCTTGCACGAGTTCGCGGATCATGACGGCGGAATCGTCGTAGGTGCCGTAGGCCTGATAGGTCTCGAGCATCGCGAATTCCGGCGAATGGGTGGAGTCG
Organism: Gordonia sp. ABKF26; assembly: GCF_041103195.1. Classification (NCBI taxonomy): domain Bacteria; kingdom Bacillati; phylum Actinomycetota; class Actinomycetes; order Mycobacteriales; family Gordoniaceae; genus Gordonia; species Gordonia sp. ABKF26. Next base: position 1,511,760 of record NZ_JBGCVZ010000003.1, on the reverse strand, counting down.
GCACCCTCGTTGCGGAAGTTGCGGTTGATCTCGAAGACGCGCTCGATGCCGCCGACCACACAACGCTTGAGGAACAGTTCCGGTGCGATGCGCAGGAACAGGTCGATGTCGAACGCGTTGGAGTGCGTGACGAACGGTCGCGCCGCCGCACCGCCGTGCAGGGTCTGCAGCATCGGGGTCTCGACCTCGAGGAAACCTCGACGGCCCAGGGCCGCACGGAGTTCGGCGATCACCGAGATCCGGGTCCGGGCGATGCTGCGCGCCTCCGGACGCATGATGAGGTCGACGTAGCGCTGCCGCACGCGGGTCTCCTCGTTCATGTCCTTGTGGGCGACAGGCAACGGACGCAACGACTTCGACGCCATCTGCCAACCGTCGGCCATCACCGACAGTTCGCCGGTGCGCGAGCTGATGACCTCGCCCGAGATGAAGACGATGTCTCCGAGGTCGACCTCGGACTTCCACCGCGCCAACGCGTCCTCGCCGACGCCGTTGAAGCTGACCATCGCCTGCAGCTGGGTGCCGTCGCCCTCCTGAAGCGTCGCGAAGCACAGCTTGCCCTTGTTGCGCAGGAAGATCACGCGCCCGCTCACGCCGACGTGTTGTCCGGTCTCGGTACCGGCCTCGAGGTCGGGATAGGCCGCGCGGATCTCACCGAGGCTGTGGGTGCGCGGGATCGCCACCGGGTAGGCCTCGCGACCCTCGGCCAGGATCCGCTCACGCTTCTCGCGGCGGATCCGCAACTGCTCGGGAGTCTGCTCGTCGGTCGCTTCGGGCGTGGCGGTGCTGGTCGGCCTGTCACTCACCCCACGCACCCTATCGGGGCCGGTCATCGACTCCCAACTCACCGCCCGGCCGTGATCGAGGCCACAACCGGGTCGTGCTGGGCGCGGGTTCAGCTCTCGTGTGCGGAGATGACGGCGAGGTCGTCGGGGCGGATCCGGCCGTTGACCCGTGCCGACCGCATCCGACGGTGCCCGCCGACGACGAACACCGCACCGTGCACGCCACGCGCCTGCAGGTGCCACGCGAGCCATTCGGCCTCGTGCCCGTCCTCGCTGACGAGAATCCATCGCGACTCCGGTCGGGCGGCGCGCAGGGAATCAGGGGTGTCCGGCGTGAGCCGGTCGAGAACCTCGACCGCATCGATGGCGAGGGCACCGAACAGTGCGCCGTCGAGCTGACGGCGCCGGTGGGAGCGAACGTCGACCGGGATCGCGCCGGCGGCGACCGCGGACGCGTAGTCGTCGACCCGCAGGGACAACGGCGCACGGGGTGCCGGGGCGACAGTGGGCGGCGCAACGGAGAACACCGAGGCGGGCGAGGTGACAGCAGAAGAAGCAACCGAAGCGGTCATGAGGAGATGTCCTGAGGTGATCGAGATCGAGCGGGGAGCGCGAAGTAGGGCAGCCGCAAACGCGGTACTAGCCCCGACAACACTCCTGACAGCTCATGATCACGGCGACGAGTATGCCACAGCCCGCCCCGACCGGCCAGACCCCGATCGGAGCGACGACGTCACACTTCCGGCGGCTCCCACCGCTGCACGCGTCGCATCTGCGCGTTGAGGACGGCGTCGGGCGTCATGCGCAGGGCGAGGTCGCGGGCCCGGACCGCCGGCCCGGCGCGCATCTGGCCGACCCGGCCGACCATCGACGCCTGCCGCGCGATCCGTTGGGTCCGCGGGCGCCGCAGCTCGTCGTAGACCCGCAACGTGTCGTCGAGACCGCCGGGACCCGACCTGCGCAACAGGGCCACCAGGGTGGCCGCGTCCTCCATCGCCTGGTTGGCTCCCTGACCCAGATTCGGCGTCATGGCATGCGCGGCGTCGCCGACGAGGACGCACCGCGATCCGACGAACGTCGGCAGGGAGGCGGCGAGTTCCTCGATCGGGAGATACCCGACGTCCGCCGGGTCGGTGGCCTCGAGCAACTCCCCGATCGGCCGGTGCCACCCCGAAAACCGTTGCCGCACTTCGTCGAGGCCGCCGTCGCCGTCTCCTGTGGTCGACACCGAGGCGAACCAGTAGACGTGTCCGTCCGGCAGCGGCGCGATCCCGAACCGCGCCCCACGACCGGTCGTCTCACCCGCGGCGTCGACCCTCACCGGGGTTGATGTGACAGCTCGCCAGGCGGAGTAACCGCACCGTCGGACGCCCGGGTCCGCGACGATCGCGGGCCGCACCCGGCTGCGGAGGCCGTCGGCGCCGACGATCAGATCGCAGTCACCGATCTCGGTTCCGTCGGACAACCGCACAAGTCCACTCCCGGGCGAGATGTCGTCGACACCCGATCCTGTCCGGATCTCGACGTCGTCGGTCACCGCGGCGAGCAGGCCCGCGTGGAGGTCGGTGCGGCGCACGACGCGCATGTCGACCAGTGACGCCGGGTCGAATCGACTGAGCCACCGGCCGTTCGGCGTCCTGGTCCCGCTTGTCGGCGCAGGCGGAGCAAGAGCGTCGCCGATCGCCGACCGCAACCCGAGGGCGTCGAGCGCACGGACCCCGTTGGCGAACACGCTCAGACCCGCCCCGCCGCCCCGTACCTCAGGTGCCCGCTCCACGACGGTGACGCGCACCCCGTTGCGTGCCAGACCGGCTGCGGTGCACAGCCCGGCGATCCCCGCACCCACCACCACGACCTTCATGATCTTCTTCTCCACATGGAGAAGAAGGATAGCAGATACACTTCTCCAGGTGGAGAAATCGACGACTGCATCGACTCGCGACGTGCTGCTCGACACCGGCATCACCCTCATCGGCACCCTGGGTATCCGCCAGGCGTCCGCACGCGCCGTCGAAGACGCGGCGGGAGTCCCACACGGGAGCGTTCGGCATCACTTCGGCGGGCTGAGCGGCTTCCTCGCGGCTCTCGTCGAGCACGTCTTCACCGCTGACCGCGCCGCCGACGGCGAGTCGACGCGCGAGGTGATCGCCCGCTGGTTGGGCACCGACCGGATCCGCACCCGGGCGCGCTACGAACTCATGCTCCTGGCGACACGCGACGAGGAGCTGCGCCGGGCCATGGTCGGACACCGCGACCGCTATGTCGAGGCGCTCGTCGACGGCGGGCTGCCCCGCACCGAGGCCCGCCAACTCGTCGCCGCGCTCGACGGCCTGGTCCTCGACGCACTGCTGCGGGACTCCGACGGCACCGACGCCGACCACGATCCCACTCCCCTGCTGCGCGCGTTCCGCTGACACCGGCAGGCGTGTTCACGCCTCCCCGACGAGATCGGCGGCCAGCGCACGCAGATGTGCGGCCAACTCGTCGACGCCGGGTTGTTCGACCGGGAAGTGCCCACACCCGGTCAGCAGGTGGATGTCGGTACGCGCCGCGATCCGTCGCGCGAAGCGCACACTGACCTCCGGCGGTGTCCAGGAGTCGGCCGCCGGGTGGACCAGCAGCACGCGCGGACCCCGGTACTCCTCAGGGGGCGGCACCTCGTGGGTCATCAGGTCGGCCAAGAATCCCAGCGAGACCGACGATCCGGCACCCAGCCGGTCGTCGAGGCAGGCCCGGGACAGTGCCGGGTCGAGACTCATCGCGGACATCGGCGCCACCCAGCGGATCGGGAATCGCACCCGCGCGAGCGTTCCGAGCCGCGCGAGCACCGGCATCAGCGGGGAGAGTCGCCCGAGCATCGGCGTGCGCGCGACTGCTCGCCGCGCGTCGGGATCGCCGGCCAGATCCAGCAGGCAGGTCGCGACGACCGCGGCGACCCGCCCGGTACGGTTCGCGACCTCGTAGGCGAGCATGCCGCCGAGGCTCGCACCCAGCACGACGAGGGGCCGCGGATCGTCGTCGGTCTCGGCCACCACGAGGTCGCAGACCAGATCGATCCAGTCCTGGTGGCGAACCCGCCCGGGGTCGGCGACCCGCGTACGGCCGTACTGCGGCAGATCGGGAGCCAGCACCTCGTACCCCTCGTCGGCGAGGACCGCACCCAGCGGCCAGACCAGGGCGCTGTGTCCGCCACCTCCGTGCAGCAGCAGCACGCGCAGTGGTGCCGCGTTCCGGCGCGCCCGCAGGATGTGCACATCCACCTCCCCGCACGGCCGGTCGGAGCTCGACGGCCAGGCCCACCAGCCGGATTCGGCAGCCACCCCGGTGGCTGCGGACCGCCACGGTTCGGGCAGGAAGCGAAGGTAGGATTCGGGCGTTCCGGATTCGCGGATCATGCATCCATCGTCGAACCGGAGAAGTCCACCGGCAACTCGCATTCCACCGGCGTCGAGAAGATGCGAAACATACTCGGCGGCAACGGTCTTCGTTCACCGTCGGCCTACTTCTCGGGCACGCACTCAGCTTCTCGACGTCGGGGAGCACGGAGCCGACGTCCACCGCATCGCCGAGAATGTCGGACTGCGACGAGCTGCGACGCGATAGCGTGTGGGCCGACGGTGAGGCGGTGGGCGATGCGAGGGTCTTCGCGAGTGGGTGCGGTGGTCGTGGTGATGGCGTCTGTGGTTCTGGGACTCCAGCCGACGACGGCCGCGGCGGCGCCCGGATGCGCCCACGTGACGGTGACCGAGGTCGTTCCGTCGTCGACGCCGACCGGATGGTCGGAGAACGTCGGCTACGACGCCGACGGAAACCTGTGGGTGTCGCGGATTCTCGAGAACGTCGTCGAGAGACGTGACCAGCGGGGCCGGGTCACGGCTCGCGTCCGCGTCGAGTCACCCGGCGCCGTCCGTCTCGGCCCGGACGGTCTCCTCTACATCGCCTCTGGCGACTCGCCGGTCAACATGCTGCCCGGGTCTCCGCTGGTCGGCAAGGTCCTGCGGATCGACCCGCGTTTGCCCTCCGCGCCGGCGAGCGTCTTCGCACGCGGACTGGGTATGCCGAACGGGCTGGCCGTGGACCGCACCGGCGACGTGTACGTCTCCGACGGGCGACTCGGGGTTGTGCGGATCCGCCCCGACGGTTCCATCGATCGCGCCTGGTCGGCCGCGGCACCGAAGAACCTGACTCTCAGTGCCACGATCAACGGAACCGGGATCAACGGCGCCGTGATCGTCGGTCGGGACCTATTTGTCACGCTGACCATGAGCGCAACGGGTCGCGTGCTGCGTGTCCCGCTCGCCGATCCCGCCGCCTCCTCCGTGGCGGCCGATCTCACCACTCCGCTGCCGGGTGTGCTCGACGATCTCACCGCGGTCGGCCCCGGACAGCTCGCGGTGTCGTCGACCACCGGCCAGGTCCACCTCGTGGACCTCGGGACCGATCGGATCTGCACCACGAACGTCGGGCAGCCGGTGACCGCCCTCGCCGTGGTACCCGGATCGACCGGTCGCCTCGTGGCCGGGACGGAATCGGGGGCGCTGCTGACCCTGTCGATCGGCCGCTGAGTCCACCCCTCCGCCGCGAACGCGAGAGACCGAACAGATGCGCAAAAGACCACGGCAACAACGCTCTTCGTTCACCGTCGAAACGATCCTCGAGGCGACCACACAGCTCCTCGACACCGAGGGCGCGGAGGTGACCACCAACCGCATCGCGGAGAAGGCCGGGGTGTCGGTGGGTTCGATCTACCAGTACTTCGGCGACAAGCAGGCGATCTTCGACGAACTCGCGCGGCGCCACCTCGACGACGCCGACCTGGCGATGACCGCGGTGCTCGACGACAATCCGGTGGGTTCCAGTCCATGGCCGGAGGTGCTGCGCGCCGTGATCGAGGTGGCGGTGCGCGAGAACTCGACACACGGTCGTGCCCATGGGCGCCTGCGCGAACTGGCCGATCCGGCACGCCTGGCCGCCGGGTACACCGCGCTCGTGGACACCCTGATCGCTCGGCTGACCGCCTACCTCGTCGCCGACGGTTGGACCGTGGAGTCCGCGGCGGTGGACCTACGGCTCGCGTTCGCGGCCGTCGATGCCCAGGTGCATCAGCTGGCCGGCACCGAGCTGACCGGCGACGAACTGACCGACCGAGTCAGCGCCTACACCGAAGCCGCGCTCCGCGGGCGCTGACCACAGCGCCGGCGGCCGACCGCCTCGAGATGCGAGAATCACTTGCCGCGCCGCGGGTTCGCCTTGGCCCGTTCGTGGACCAGGCGCAGCCCCTCGAGGGTCAGATGCGGGTGATGGTCGGTGAGCGAACGACATTCGTCGAACATGAGCGGGGCGAGGTAACCGGTCGCGACCACGGTCACGTCGTCGCCGTCGAACCCCGGGACGGTGTCGCAGACACGGTCGACCAGTCCGTCCACCTGACCGGCGAAGCCGTACAGGATGCCCGACTGGAGCGCCTCGACGGTGTTCTTGCCGAGCACGCCGCGCGGCGGCATCAACTCGACCTTCCGAACCGTGACCGTGTGTTCGGACAGCGCCTCGACGGCAAGGTTCACCCCGGGTGCGATCGCCCCGCCCAGGAACTCGCCCGACGCCGAGATCGCGTCGACGACCGTCGCCGTGCCGAACGCGACCACGATGCAGGGCCCGCCGAATTCATGATGGGCGGCCAGACAATTGGAGACCCGGTCGGTACCGACCTCTTTGGGATTGTCGACCAGGAGCGGAACACCGGTGCGCACGCCGGGTTCGAGCAGCACATGCGGACCGTTACCGAAGTAGCGCGGCACCATCACCCGGAGCTCGCGGAGCAACGACGGCACCGTCGACAACGCACTCACCCCGGTGACCTGGTCGATGTCGTCTCCGAGCATGCCCCGGAACGCCCAGGCCAATTCGTCCGCGGTGTAATGCGGGTCGGTGTGAATCCGCCAGTCGCGCACCAGTCGCGCGTGGTCCCCCACCCCCGCATACACGCCGAGATGGATGTTGGTGTTCCCGACGTCGACGGTGAGCAGCATCGAAAGCCGTTGCCGTGTCAGAGCGAGGCGTCGGCGAAGACCGGACCGTCGAGGTGACGGGGGTCGAGCAGCCCCGACCCCTCGGGTACATCGGCCGGATCGTCACCGGTCGTCACGATCCGGTTCTGCGCATCCACGAACACCACGTTCGGCGAGTACTCCCGCAACTCCGCCGCGTCGAGCATGCTGTAGCCGATGATGATGACGAGATCACCCGGATGGACGAGATGTGCTGCCGCACCGTTGATCCCGATGACACCACTGCCGCGTTCGCCGGCGATCGCGTAGGTCACCAGGCGGGCGCCGTTGTCGATGTCGACGATGGTGACCTGTTCGCCCTCGAGCAGGCCCGCGGCGTCGAGCAGGTCGGAATCGATGGTGACCGAACCGACGTAATGCAGATCGGCCTGGGTCACGGTGGCACGGTGGATCTTCGAGGTCATCATGGTGCGCAACATGGTCATCGTCCCTCTGTCGTGGTTGCGGTGGCGTTGGTCCAGGCGATTTCTTCTTCGAGCGCGGCGAGTCCGCCGATGCTCACGCCCACGTTGTCGATCAGGCGCGCGTTGCCGAGCCGGGCCGCGACGAGCAGGCGTCCCGGGCCTTTCTCGGGTGGTTCCTCGAGCTGGCGTCCGAGCAGCGCCAGGTAGTCGAGCTCGATCTCCGGCACCGTGGCCAGCACCGAGTGCGCGGCGGCGAGAATAGCGTCGCGTCCGCCCTCGGCCGCGTGGGCGCCGGCGACGAGCGAGGCCGACAGCGTTGTCGCCAGTTCCCGCTGCTCCGGGGTGAGGTAGCGGTTGCGCGACGACATGGCCAACCCGTCGGGTTCCCGTACGGTGGGGACCCCCACGACGTCGACGTCGAGGTTCAGATCGGTCACCATCTGCTTGATGAGCACCAGCTGCTGATAGTCCTTCTCGCCGAAGAAGGCCGCATTCGGTCCGACGATGTTGAGCAGTTTGAGGACCACGGTCAGCATCCCCGCGAAGTGCGTCGGTCGCGAGATGCCGTCGAGGATCCCGCCCGCCGCACCCGGGTGCACTGTCGTCCGCGGACCGTTCGGATACATCGACGACGCGGACGGTGCGAACACCAACTCGACGCCCAGCGGCTCGAGCAGAGCGAGGTCGGCGTCGAGGGTGCGCGGATACGCGTCGAGGTCTTCGCCCGCGCCGAACTGCAGCGGATTGACGAAGATGGACACCACCACGACCGTGTTGCCCTTGGCCTTGGCGGCCTTGACGAGCTGGAGATGGCCGGCGTGCAGGGCGCCCATGGTCGGGACCAGCACGACGCGCTTGCCCGCGGCCCGTAGCGCGCGGGTGACGCGGCTCAGTGACGCCGGCTCCCGATGCACGGTCATGCGACCGGCCGAGTAGGTGGGTTGTCCGTCGGGCGGGCCGCTCACGCCGCCTCCTCCGTGTGGTGCTGTCATCGGTCCTCCAGTGCGTCGATCAATGCCTGCGGCGCATCGGTGTGGTCTGCCGCGCGTCGTGCGAGTGTGCGGTACGCGTCGGCGATGCCGTGCGGTCCGGCGCCACCGGGCACGGTGCGCAGCGCTGCCAGATGCCGGGTGACCGCGGGGGCATCGCCGCGGGCGACAGGCCCCGTCAGTGCCGACGGGCCGAGTTCCAGCACGTTCCGCAACGACGCCGCGACCAGCGGGCCGAGGATGCGTTCGGCGAGGCGGTTGCCGTGCCCGTCGACGGTTGCGGTGTCGCGGCCGGAGTGGTCGATCGCGGCATTCAGCGCGACGACCGCGTCGGAGATCAGGGCGATCAGATGGTTGGCGCCGTGCGCCAGAGCGGCGTGATAGAGCGTGCGATCGGCCTCGGCGATCCGCACCGGGTCGCCGCCCATCTCCAGCACCAGCGACGATGCGATGGCCTCGCCCACCGCATCGGCGGCGGTGATCGCGAAGCACGCGTTGGTGAGACGAGCGGTGTCGTCCTCCGACCCCACGAACGTCATCGCGGGATGCAGCGCGATCGCCAGTGCCCCGCGTTCGGTCACCGGTTGCAGCACGGCGACTCCGTGCGCACCCGCGGTGTGCGCCACGATCGTCCCCGGCCGAAGCGAACCGGAGGACGCGATCTGCTCGACAACGGCGCTCAGGGCTGCGTCAGGCACGCTGACCAGCAACAACTCGGAGCCTGCGACGACCTCGTCGAGATCGAGGACCTCGGACTCGGGGAGCCGACGCGCCGCCCGGCCGCGGGACTCGGGCGAACGGGCCACGACGGCACCGACCACGTGCCCGGCCTTCTCCAGCGCCTCGCCCAGCGCGGTGCCGACACGACCGGCGGAGATGAGACCGACGGTGAGCCGAGCCGGTGCCGGCAGGTTCGTCATTCCCGGAAAGGGATCGGTGGGAGCAGACCGTGCAAACGCGTCGTCCGAGACGAGGTGAGCGGGATGCAGGCCATCGCCGACGGCGTCATCGCCACCGGCTCGCCGTGCGGACGGCATACCACCGCTCGGTGAGGTCACCGCTGTCCTCCAGAGTCTCGTTCCAGTCCCGCCTCTGCCGGAGCGACCGTCACGCGAGCGAACTCGGCGCGGCGGCGTCGGCACGGGTACCAGACGTTGCAGAGCAAGAGTAGGTCCGACACCGCGGCCGGTGCCAACCTCTGTGACAGGTGTCACCTCGATGCCGGGACGGGTCCGCCCCCGGAGTTGTCGGCCGAACGACGGAACCCTCGATGACCTGGGCTGAAGCGGCGTAGTCTGAGGCGGCCGCCGCCGCTACCGACACGCCTGCACACGAAGGTCTGCCCATGAGCTTGCAACCGGGCACAGAGTTCGCCGGATACACGGTTGTGCGCAAGATCGGTGCCGGCGGCATGGGCGAGGTGTACCTCGTGCGTCATCCACGACTCCCCCGCCACGACGTCATCAAGCTGCTCGCCGAGCACGTCTCGAACGATCCGACCTTCCGTGCCCGGTTCACCCGTGAGGCCGACCTCGCCGCCCAGCTCGACCATCCCTGCATCGTCAGCGTCTATGACCGGGGTGAGGTCGACGGACGGCTCTGGATCTCGATGCAGTACGTGCCCGGAACGGATGCGGCCGCGCTGCTCGCCACCTCCCCCCGGGGACTTCCGTTGGCCGATGTCGCGGCCGTGGGCGACGCCATCGGCGCCGCACTCGATCACGCGCATCGGTGCGGGCTGCTCCATCGAGATGTCAAACCGGCGAACATCCTGCTCAGCGCCGAGGAGTCCGACCCGCGCTCTCCGGGCTCTGCGGTGCGACGACGAATTCGCCTGGCCGACTTCGGTATCGCGCGATCGACCGACGCCGGTGCAACCTCACTCACCTCGACGGACCTGGTGATCGGGTCCTTTCCGTACTCGTCACCCGAGCAGCTCTCGGCCGGCTCCCTCGATGCCCGCAGCGACGTGTACTCCCTGTCCTGCAGCGTGTTCGAGTTGCTCACCGGCACGGTTCCGTTCACCGCACGCACACCGGCGATGATGATCCACCACCACCTCAGCACGCCGCCTCCCGAGGTGTCCGCCCTCCGGCCCGACGTCCCGCGGGCAGTGGCCGCCGTGGTGCGTTCCGGGCTCGCGAAGGACCGGGCCGACCGGCCGTCATCGGCGGGAGCCTTTGCCGCGGAGCTCCGTTCGGCGATCGACACCACCACGTTCGTCCCGGCGCCGGGAGCGAGGCGAGCGGCCCAGTTCACTCCGACCGTCCGCGCGCCCACCGCCGCGATTCCCGTAACCGCCGCAGTCCCACCACGCGGCCGCGCGTCGCGAGCCGGTCCACCGAGGACGCACGCGGGTGCGACCGCCTATTCGGGATTACCGGGCCATACTGTGCCGCAGCATGTTCCAGAATTCTCGACCGTTCGGGCCTCACAGGACCTCCCGGTACTGGACCCACCGCCGGTCGACACCCGCCCGGCCCGGCGCACCACCGCGGCGCTCGCCTGCGGCGTCGCGGCGATTCCGTTGAGCGTCGTCGGCGGGCTGGGCCTGCCGGTCGGGGTGGCCGGCTGGTATCTGGCCGGTCGCGGTCAGCCGAACTCGGCCGGCCGACTCGCCCGGTTGCTGTGTGCGCTGGGCGTCGTCCTGAGCCTGGGGTTCATCGTATTCACCGTCGGACGAGCCGTGGCGATGCAGTTCTGACCCGAACCTTCTGTCTCCGATGGGTTTTCGTGAGTGTCAGTAGTCGCGGGCCCGGGACTGCTGCGGGTCGCGTCCCTGCCGCGACAAGGCACCGAACACCGAATCGACCACCCACAGGGTGACGATCCCCGCCACGATGTCGATCACATCGTCGAAGGGCGAACGGAATCTCGGCGAGAAGGGATCCAGCACCTGCGAGGCCGGGACGTCGAGGAGTCGTCCCGTACCGTCGACGATCGCGTCGACCGGATTCGACGCCCAGCCCTCATAGGCGTTGATCGCCAGCAGAGCGATGACCGGAACCGCCAGGACCCACCAGAATCCACGCCGGCGCGCGACCGACCACGCGACGATCAGGAGGACGACGAAGGCGGGCATGTTCTCCGAACAGAAGGTGAGGATCGGGTACTCACCCGACCGCACCAGGACGGGCACCTGGCCGCCCCAGAATCCGAGCGCGCCGACCGCGCCGATCGCCACCGCGATACCCGACCGAAGCGGGCTCCGCGCCCAGATCCCCAGCACGAGAACCGTGTACAACGGCATCAGGGCGGTCAGCGACCAGATCAACAGCAGGCTCGCCTCGGGCCCGTTGGCCTGGAGGTTCGCGTAGTACTCGGGGAACGGGGTGCCGTCGAGCGGGTCGAATGCGAAGAGCCACAGCACAGTCGGCCACCAGGCGAAGACCGGCAGGAACAGGGCGGCACTCACCAGTGACTGCTTGACCGCGTTCCCCCGGTCGGTGTGGCGGATCGCGACCATCGACGGACCGGACCCGGGCCCGAGACCGAACTCCCCACCAGCGAGCGTCTCGCTCATACGGGAATACTAGGGCGATCGTCCAACTCGCACGGTCGAAACCGCGGCAACGTCACGGATGTGACCCGAACGGATGACAGAAGCGTTCGGGGGATTGACCGGTGGCTCAGCCGTTCCGGCGGCGTCGCCCGCCCCCGGACGTCTCGGCCTGCGAACGCAACTGGTTCAGGAGTTCCGAGACCGGAAGCCCCGCCGAGTGCGCCGATTCCGCGTCGTCGTCGGTGGCGCGTCGTCGGCGGCCACCACCGTAGGACTCCGCGGCCCGGCCACCGGGCGGATTCTCGTGCCGGCCCGCGGCCGAGAGGAACGCGGGCGGTTCCACGTCGTCATCGGTGTCGGTGGCGTCTGGGGCCTCGGCGTCGGGGGCACCGGCGGGCGTGCCGGTTGCCCACTCATCGGTCGGGGTGTCGTCGGTGTACAACGGTTGATCCGCGGCGCCGACCTCGGCCGCCGTGTCGGCGGCCGGCGTATCGGCGGTCCGAGGTGCCGACTCCTCGTCGCCTTCACCGAGGTAGAAACCGCCGGAGAACGGGAGCGACGCGGACTCGGCGGTGCCCGTGCCGGCGGAACCGGCGGTCGGTGTGGCCGCCTCCGTGGCATCGGGAGCGTCGGTGTCGACGATCTCGGCGTCGGACACATCGGCGTCTGGCACGTCGGCGTTCGGGACATAGGTGCCGGGCGCCTCGTCACCGCCCGGCCTGTCACCGGCGCCGACCTCATCGGACGGGACCTCCGTCGCGATTCGACCCGAGATCGGATCGTCGGTGACGATCGGGATCACCTCGGTCATCTCGTTGGGGTCGACCGGACCGGTGTGCCGCCCGTCGTCTGTGGTGGGAGCGGTGGCCGCGAAGTCGCGGGCGGCGAGCACCCCGTCGTCGGCGTAGGTCGCGCCATAGGAGGACACGCCCCCCAGGTCGCCGGTGAAGTCACCACCGAAGGAGGCACCGGCCCGACGTCCTGTCCCGGACTCGTCGTTCAGGCCCGAGGCCAGTTCGCGCATCTTCTCGCTGGACAACGCGACCCGCTGGTCCGGGAGTGGCTCGCCGAGGAGCATCTCCAGGCTGGAGCGCAGCGCCAGGACCTGAGCCTTCAATTCGGACAGTTCCTCGTTGGACTCCGCGGTCACCTCTTTGCGGATGGTCGTCTCGACGTCGAGTTCGTACTGACGACGCGCCGCGATCTCGCGTTCGAGCTGCAGTTCGTAGACGAGACGAAGGTCCCGGCTCTTCGCCTCCGCACTCTCCGCCTGCCGTCGGAACTTCGTCACCAGGATCGCGCCGATGACGGCCGCCCACAGCGCCGCGATGACCGCCAGCGAGCCGGTGATCGACAATCGGTCGGTGAAGACCATGAGGATGCTGGCCACCAGGGCGAGCACGATCAACAGGCCGAGCAACCACTGAGCCGGTGACCGACTCGACCGGCGCGAGTCGGCGGCACGGCCGTTCGAGGTCGTCATGATCGTGAATTTACCCGCTGTGAGTACATTCGGACGTCAGGCGGGTGCGGAGTTTCTCAGATAGTCCGCATGTTAGGTGACACATCTGCGACCCCACCTCCAGTCGCGGCAACCGTCACGAATCGCCCACCGCAGACGGGTCGTCGGGGGCTCGGCAGCAGTACTCGAGCCACAGCGCCGCGGCGACGAGGACCACGCCGCCGACGAGTCCGACGATGGCACCCGGCCGGTCATGGTCGGCGGCGGCCAGGTCGTGTTGCCCGAGCAGGAACGCCAGCAACCCCAGCCAGACTCCGACGGCGATCGCACCGAGGATCGCAGAAGCCTTGGCCAGGGCCAGCACTCGCGCCGCCGTGAGCGGATGAAGCTGCCCCCGCGCGCGACCCACGTCTCGGGATTCGACGCGGGAGCGGACGACGAAGGCGATGACGATCTCGAGTGCCGCAAGCACATACAGCACCACACCGGCGAGCAACGGCAACGGCGGGAAATCGGAGTAGTTGTACCGCACCAGGATCCACGCGACGACGGCGGTGACCGCCGCGATCGCGGCGAGATCGCGGACCCGGGTGGGTCCAAGACCGCTCTGCTCGTCGTCCTGATCCGGCCGCCGCGGCTCCGGCGCACTCACGAGTCGGCCCCGGTCAGACGGCCGACCGCGCGCACCGCATCCCGCTCGGTGGCGTCGAGCCCCGCGACGAGGTCGGCCACCGCACGGACACCCGCCGGGGTCCACAGGGTGGCGGCGGGCTCGATCTCCAGCCACGGCACGAGCACGAAAGCCCGTTGCACCGCACGGGGATGAGGCAGCGTCAGGTCCGGGTCGTCGGCGACCACGACGCCGCCCGCGTCGGTCACGGTGATCACATCGACGTCGAGAGTTCTTGGCCCCCAGCGAATGTCCCGGGTCCGTTCGGCCGCGCGCTCGAGTTCGAAACCACGCTCGAGCCAGTGCCGGGCATTGTACGGCCCCTCTACGACGAGCGTGATGTTGCGGAAGTCGTCCTGTTCCACCCCGCCCCACGGGGGCGTCGAATAGACGGCGGACACCGCGATCAGCTCGTCGGCGAAACCCTCGACGACCGAACGCAGATATGCCATCGGGTCACCGACGTTGGACCCCGCCGATAGGACCGCGCGGCTCATCGTGTTCCCTTGCGGGAACGACGGGTCACCACCGCGACGTCGTCGAAGGTCAACGGGATCGGCGCCGACGGTTTGTGCACGGTCACCTCGCACGCGCTGATGCGCTCGTCGGTCATGATCGAGTCCGCGACCTCCGCGCCCACCTTCTCGATGAGGTTGCGCGGTTCGCCCCCGACGATGTCCGCGACCTGCTGCGCGAGCGCACCGTAGTCGACCGTGTCGGCGAGGTCGTCGGACTCCCCGGCGGCCTGCAGGTCCAGCAACAGCACGACGTCGATGAAGAAGTCCTGGCCGTCGGCCCGCTCGTGGTCGAACACACCGTGATTGCCACGGACCTTCAGGCCACGCAGTTCGATCCGGTCAGCCATTCGATTCTCCTACCGGTGATGAGGTTCGGGAACCGCCGGCGCGCCAGGCCGCGGCAACCGCAACCGCGTCGCGGCTGCCGGCGACATCGTGGACACGCACGCCCCAGGCGCCGGCGGCGGCGGCGAGCGCCGACACGGATGCGGTGGCCGCATCACGCCCGGCGGGCGGGCGGTCCGCGCCGTCGCGGCTCAGCAGCGTGCCGAGGAAACGTTTGCGGGAGGCGCCGACCAGAACCGGGAAACCCAGCCCGGTGAAGGTGGGCAGCGCGTGCAGCAGGGCCCAGTTGTGTTCGGCGGTCTTGGCGAAACCCAGACCCGGGTCGAGGATCAGGCGGTCGGCGTCCACACCGGCCGACACCGCGGCGTCGACCTGGGCGAGCAGCTCCCCGCTGACCTCGGCGACCACGTCCCGATAACCCCCGACATCGCCGCTGCGGTGGGTGAACCGGCGGTCGGGGCTGTCGCCGGCCGGACGCCAGTGCATCAGGATCCACGGCACCCCCGCATCGGCGACGACCCGCGCCATGTCGGCGTCGGCACGCCCACCCGAGACGTCGTTGACGATCGCCGCGCCCGCCTCCACCGCTGCGGCCGCCACCGGCGCACGCATCGTGTCGACCGAGACCGCCACGCCGCGAGCGGCGAGCTCGCTGATCACCGGTACGACGCGCGCCGTCTCGAGTTCGGGATCGACCCGGACCGCACCGGGGCGGGTGGACTCGCCGCCGACGTCGATGAGGTCGGCACCCTGCTCGATCAATTCGAGTCCGTGCGCGATCGCCGCATCGGCATCCAGGTACCGGCCACCGTCGGAGAACGAGTCCGCGGTGACGTTGAGGACACCCATCACGAGGGTCCGGTGCACTCCCCCGCGAGCGAGGACCGGGTGCGCCGTCGTCACCGGGTGATCAGGTCGAGGGCTTCGCCGCGAGACACCGCACTGGTCTTGAAGATGCCGCGGACCGCGGACGTCGTGGTCGTCGCGCCGGGCTTGCGGATCCCCCGCATCGCCATGCACAGGTGCTCGGCCTCGATCACCACGATGACCCCGCGGGGTTCGAGCCTGCGCATCATCGCGTCGGCGATCTGACTGGTGAGACGTTCCTGGACCTGCGGGCGCTTCGCGTACAGGTCGACGAGCCGGGCCAGCTTCGACAGCCCGGTCACCCGACCGGAGGTACCGGGGATGTAGCCGACGTGAGCGACCCCGTGGAAGGACACCAGGTGGTGTTCGCAGGTCGAGTACATCGGGATGTCCTTGACCAACACCAGCTCGTCGTGGTCCTCGTCGAACGTCGTCGCGAGGACGTCGTCGGGCTCGGTGTAGAGACCGGCGAACATCTCGCGGTAGGCGTTCGCCACCCGGGTGGGCGTGCGGATGAGGCCCTCGCGGTCGGGGTCCTCGCCGACCGCGAGCAGCAATTCACGCACCGCGGCCTCGGCACGCGCCTGGTCGAACTCCGATCGAGGTCCGGCGAGTACGGCGTCCTGCCGCTCGTTGATGCTCATCCGGCCACTTTACGAACTCGGCCGCGAGTCGTCGTCATCGGCGCGGTGTCCCCACCCGTTGGTGTCGCCGTTGCGGCCCGGCCGCGGCTCGGGCTCGGGTGGCCAGCCGGGTGCCGACCAATCCCGCGGCGCACCGTAATCCGGACGCGTTCCACCGCCGTAGGACCCGCCCGATCCGCTGCGCCCCGCGCCCGGATCCGGGTACTGCGGGTTGGGGTAGTTCGGGTTCGGGTACTGGGGGTTGGGGTACTGGGGGTTCGGATACTGGGGTCCCGGATGAGCCGGCGGATACCCGTGGTCGGGGTACCGGGGTTCGGGATTGCCGCCCTGCGCCGGTGGTGTCGGTCCGCCCGGTGTCCCCGGTTCGGGGTACATCGGCGGATAGTTCGGGACCTGACCCGGGACCTGCGGGGCACCCGGGTAGCCGGCTCCCACCGGTTCGGGGATCTTGGCCTGCTCCGGCGGCGGCCACGGCTCGCCCCGTTCGATGGCGAGCTCGCCCGGGGTCTTCACCGGCGGCTTGTCGCTGGGGGTGCGCTCGCCGAAATCGTTGAAGGTGGTGATCCGCGGACGCTTGTCGACGTCGGAGAATATCTTCTCCAGGTCCTTGCGGGTCAGCGTCTCCTTTGCGAGGAGTTCGGTGGCGAGGACGTCGAGGGTGTCCCGATACTCGGTGAGGATGGCCCACGCCTCGGTGTGCGCGGCCTCGATGAGCCGGCGCACCTCGTCGTCGATCTCACTCGCGATCTCCGCGGAGTAGTCGGAGTGCGACCCCATGGACCGGCCCAGGAACGGGTCGCCCTGGTCCTGGCCGTAGCGCACCGCGCCCAGTCTGGAGCTCATGCCGTACTCGGTGACCATCGCACGCGCGATCTTCGTCGCCTGGTCGATGTCCGACGACGCGCCGGTCGTCGGCTCGTGGAACACCAGTTCCTCGGCGGCACGGCCGCCCATCGCCATCACGAGCCGGGCGATCATCTCCGAGCGGGTCATCAGGTCCTTGTCCTGCTCGGGAACGGCCAGCGCGTGACCGCCGGTCCGTCCGCGAGCCAGGATGGTGACCTTGTAGATCGGATCGAGATCCGGCATCGCCCACGCGGCCAGGGTGTGACCGCCCTCGTGGTACGCGACCACCTTGCGCTCGTGCTCGCTGATGATCCGGGACTTGCGGCGCGGCCCGCCGATGACCCGGTCGACCGCTTCCTCGAGCGCCTCCGCGGTGATCGTCTGCTTGTTCTCACGCGCGGTGAGCAACGCCGCCTCGTTGACGACGTTGGCCAGATCCGCGCCGGACATCCCCGGTGTCCGCTTGGCGAGACCGTCGAGATCGGCACCGGAGTCGATCGGCTTGCCCTTGGCGTGGACCTTGAGGATCGCCCGGCGACCCGCCATGTCGGGGTTGCCGACCGGGATCTGACGGTCGAAGCGGCCCGGCCGGAGGAGGGCCGGGTCGAGGATGTCGGGACGGTTGGTCGCCGCGATCAGGATGACGCCCGAGCGGTCGCCGAAGCCGTCCATCTCGACCAGGAGCTGGTTGAGGGTCTGCTCACGCTCATCGTGACCGCCACCGAGGCCCGCGCCGCGCTGGCGGCCGACCGCGTCGATCTCGTCGACGAAGATGATGCACGGACTGTTGTTCTTGGCCTGCTCGAACAGGTCGCGCACACGTGACGCACCCACGCCGACGAACATCTCGACGAAGTCGGAGCCGGAGATCGTGAAGAACGGGACGCCGGCCTCACCGGCGACCGCGCGGGCCAGCAGGGTCTTGCCGGTTCCGGGCGGGCCGAAGAGCAGCACACCACGCGGGATCTTCGCGCCCAGCGCCTGGTAGCGAGCCGGGTTCTGCAGGAAGTCCTTGATCTCGTAGAGCTCTTCGACGGCCTCGTCCGCGCCCGCGACGTCGGCGAAGGTCGTCTTCGGCATGTCCTTGGTGAGCTGTTTGGCCTTCGACTTGCCGAAGCCCATGACCCCACCGCGTCCACCGCCCTGCATACGGCTCATCACGAAGAAGAACAAGCCGAACAGCAGGATCATCGGAAGCACGAAGATCAGGATCTGCCACAGGACGGACTGCTCGTTGACGTTGGTCGTGTACGGGGTGCCGGTGCCCTGGACGGCCTCGAAGACCTGGTCGCCTGCCTGCGCCGGGTACTTGGCGCTGATCTTGTCGGCGTCGGCGTCGTTGACCTTGATCGGCGACTTGAGCTCGATCCGGAGCTGCTGCTCGCGATCGTCGATGCTGATGAACTTGGTGTTCTTGTCGTTGAGCTGCTGCAGTGCGACGGAGGTGTCGACGCCGCGGTACTCCCGACCGGAGTCGCTCATCACGCTCCAGCCCCAGAGGGCGAGCAGGATGAGCGCCAGGATGGCGAGGTTGCGGAAGACTGTCTTACGGTTCATGCCAGTTGGTGGGGGTCGAGCGGGCTCGCGGGTTCAGTCCCGGTGCCGACGCCGTTCCCATGTCCTTCCCGTCGACGTACACATTGAGGCTACCGGTCAACGATCACGCTGGTGAAACCGTTCCCTCCGCAGGTCGGGCGCGTGAGTCACGCGGGAAGTCGCGTCAGTGCGTGTACACCGACGGCTTCAGGCGACCGATGTAGGGCAGGTCGCGGTACCGCTCGGCGTAGTCGAGGCCGTACCCGACGACGAACTCGTTGGGGATGTCGAAACCGACGTCGGCGACCCTGATCGTGGAGCGCACGGCGTCGGGCTTGCGCAGCAGGGCGCACACCTCGAGGCTGCGCGGCGAACGCGTGGCGAGGTTCTTCATCAGCCAGGACAGCGTCAGGCCCGAGTCGATGATGTCCTCGACGATCAGCACGTCACGTCCCTCGATGTCGCGGTCGAGGTCCTTGAGGATGCGGACCACACCCGACGACGACGTCGACGACCCGTAGCTCGACACCGCCATGAACTCCATCTGCGACGGGATCGGGAGCGACCGCGCGAAGTCGGTCATGAACATGATCGCGCCTTTGAGGACACCGATCAGGACCAGATCCTCGTCGATGTCGGCGTAGCGCGACGCCACGGACTGGGCGAGTTCGGCGGTGCGCTGCTTGATCTCTTCTTCGGTGATCAGGACAGCGTCGATGTCAGCGGCGTACGGATCGGCAAACTGCACGGTTCCAGCTTGTCATGTTTTCCCGACGCCGCGACGAACGGGTACCTCGGCGGGGCCGGCAGCCGTCGATCAGAGAAATGATGAAAGGCGACCTGCGGTTTTTCCAAGAATCACCTGCTCACACCATTCATCTCCTTTCACACCGACATTTCGCGAAATTGCTATGCGGATAACAGTCACATAACAACTCATCACACGGGCACCATTTCGCGGGGATGCGTTTCGATGTGGATCAAGCGTCTGACATTCTCGAAAGCAGAGAGCTGAGCACCAGACCTCTGAATCCCCTCCCTTCTCACGCCCTGTCCTGTGTGGACAAGAAGGAGCATTAGTGTTCCCCACTTCGCGTACTCCCCTGCGCAAAAAACGCCTGAGCGCGATTCTGGTGCTGGTCACCGCTGTCGTCACAGCCTTTGCCGCGACGGCCGAAGCTGCACCTCAGCGGGCCCCGGCCGCGACATACGACGCGTCCTGGAATGCCTCGGCACTCACTCTCACCGTGCACAACGCATCGGTGAGCACGGACAACGGGAATCTGACGATCCGGGATATCGCCGGCGCGGAACTCTTCCGGATGCCGCTCACCTACCGCAACGAATTCCGACAGTTCCCGATCGACACCCGGACCGCGGGGAACAAGGTCACGCTCATTCCGTCGCGGGACGCCGCACGTTCGTCGGCGCTCAATCCGACCGAGGTCGAGAAATTGCGCGGCGTGGCTCGGCACAATGTCGCGGCTCCGCAGACGCGGCAGGAACGCGACGATCAGGCTCTCGAACGATTCCAGTCCCAACTCCGCACCGGCATATCGGTCGGGACATTGGTCGGAACGGTCGTCGGTGGAATCGTCGGCGGTGTGATCGGTTGCGTCATCGGACTCGTCGCCGTGGTGGTGGGCTGCCTCGTGGGCGTCGCGCCGGCAGCCGCGATCGGCGGCATCGCCGGCCTCGCACTGGGCGGTGGAGGCACACTGATCGGTGCCGGAATCCACTACTTCCAGACGATCAACTCGCCCTTCACGCCCCCGCGTCGATAGCCGCGGAACCCACGACGACGGTCCGTCTCACCTCGCGGTGAGGCGGACCGTCAGTGTGTCGCCGGACCGGATGACGACACGACGCACCCCGGGGTCGCCACCCACGGCGATCTGGGTCCGGTCGGCGGTGGCCGTCGCGTCCAGGAGGTCGGCGACGGCCGAGATGACCCGGTGGGTCGGTTCGGTCGCCCCGATGTCGAGCAGCCAGGCGCGCAGCACACGCGTCCGGATCGCCGGCGGCGCATCGAGCAGTGGCCCGATCGCCAGGCCGTCGTCGCGCCCGCACTCGGCCAGCACCCGGGCCGCCCAGTCGTCGAGCGCGTCGTTGTCGGCCCGAACCCCCGCGGCGGTACGACACAGCGCCTCGACGACCCCACCGTGCAACGTGTCCTCCAACAACGGGAGGACCTCGGAGCGCAGCCGGACGCGAGTGAATCGCGGGTCTCGATTGTGCGGGTCGTGGTGGGCAGCGAGTCCCAGTTCGGTGCACGCCGCCAGGGTCTGTTGTCTGCGGACCCCGAGAAGCGGCCTGCCCCAGGGGTTTTTCCAGACGCGCATACCGGCGATCGACCGTGCCCCGGAACCACGCGCCAACCCGAGCAGCACGGTCTCGGCCTGGTCGTCGGCGGTGTGACCGAGCAGAACCGGGCGGTCACCGCGGGCCGCGTCGAGCGCCGCGTATCGGGCGTCGCGCGCGGCGGCCTCGAGACCTCCGCGACGGCCGACCCGCACCGGCAGGACCTCGACTCGGGCTCCGAGAGCACTCGCCGCGTCGGCCGCGGTCCTCGCCACCTGGGCGGAGCCCGGCTGGAGCCCGTGATCGACGACCAGCGCGGTGACGTCGAGACCCGCGCCGACGGCCGCCGCGGTCAGCGCGAGCGAGTCCGGGCCGCCGGAGAGTCCCACGCAGACCTCGGAACCGAGCCGGTGAGCGGCCGCGAAATCCGCGACCGCCTTTCTCACAAGACCCGCTGAATCCATGCCCGCGGGTCGTCGATCTCGTTCGGCAGCGGCATCGTGTCCGGTGAGGTCCACACCGTGTTGAACCGTTCCATGCCGACGGCCTCGACCACCGCGTCGACGAAGGCCTTACCGCGGATGTACTGCGCGAGCTTGGCATCCATCCCGATGAGGGCCCGGATGAGTCGCTGCACCGGATTCTGCGGTGCGGTGCGTCGTTTGTCGAAGGCGGTGCGGATACGAGCCACCGACGGCACGTGCGCCGGACCGACCGCATCCATGACGTGATCGGCGTGCCCCTCGAGCAGGGTGCCGAGGACCATCATCCGCTGGAAGGCGGCATGCTGCTCCGGACTTTGCAGCAACTGCATCGCCCCGATCACGCCCTTCTCTCGCGGGCCGTCGGAACCCTTGAGCGCCTTGGTCATCCGCGTGACGATCTCGGTGGTCGACTCGCCGGCGTCGGAGGTGAGCACCGCGACGTTGTCCTGCATGTAGTCACGTAGCCACGGGTTGGCCGAGAACTGCACGCGGTGGGTGACCTCGTGGAGGCACACCCACAGCCGGAAGTCCGACGGGATCACCTTGAGCTGACGTTCGACGTTGATGATGTTCGGCGTCACCACCATCAGCACTCCGGGTTCGCCGGTCTCCGGATCAGGCGTGAACGGATCGTACTGACCGAGGATCGCGGTGGACAGGAACGCGAGCAGACCACCGGCCTGCAGTCCGCCGAATCGTGCCCCGAGTCCCGGGGAGCCCGCGTCGGCGGATTCCTCGTCGGAACCGAGCATCGATCGCATCGACAGGGAGGCGGCGTCGATCCAGCCGGCCCGGTCGAGGACCCGCGTGGTCGGTACGCGCAGGCCGTCGGCCAGACCCGTGACCCCTCGGACCGGGGCCTCGGCGCGGGTGGCGGCGTCGGCCAGTTCGGCGCGCGCCGCCTCGTAGGTGTACGCGGTCGTCTTCGGGCCGGGGCGGGCGAGTCGTTTCGCCGTGGACGCGGCCAGCGACCAGTCGATCTGCGAACCGATACCCGGTCGGCGTTCTCGCTCGACGGTGTCCTCGGCGCCCGATTCCGGCGGCGTCCCGGTCTCGGTCCCGGCTTCCGCTGCCGCCGGCCCGGCGATTCCTGACGTGATCATCGGCACCCGCACTCTCTCAGTTGACCCACCACCGCATCGAGGGCGGGTCGCGCGTCCGCCGGCGAGGTGCCGCCGGACATCAGGGCGAACGACAGCACGCGGCCGTCGACTGTCTGCACTATGCCCGTCAACGAACTGACCCCGGTCAGTGTTCCGGTCTTGGCACGTGCCCACCCCGCGCCCGGGTTGTCGGCGGCGTCGAACCGGTCGGCGAGTGTGCCGGTGCCACCGGCGATCGGCAGCCCGTCGAGCATCGGGCGCAGGGCCGGTTTGGCGGGACCACTCGCGGCCGTCATCACCGCGTCGAGCAGTTCCGGCGTGGTCCGGTTCGCGTAGGAGATCCCGGACGCGTCGTGCAGTGTCGTACCGGCCCACTGGCCCGGGAACTCCGACGAGAGCACCTGCTCGATCGCCTCGACCCCACCCGCGTGGGTCGGCTGCCCGCCGCGATGCACGGAGAGTTCGACGGCGAGCGTCTCGGCGAGCACGTTGTCGCTGTAACGGAGCATGTCGTTGACCCGGGTGACCAGCGGGGCCGACTGGACCTTCGCGATCACGCGCTCGTCGCCGGATCCGCTCGAGGCGGTACCGCGTACCTCGGTGACCGGCCCCTCGACACCGAGCGCGGCGGCCAGCGCCTCGCCGGCCATGATGCCGGGGGTCGCGGTGCGGGGCGAGTACTCGTCCAGCGGCTCCAGCCGGGCACCGTCGACCATCAGTGATTCGATCGGCGCGATGTCGCCGCCCTGGATGTCCCGCCGGTCCCAGGTGGTGTCCATCGTCGGCCCGGAGAACGCGCCGAGGTCGACGGCCACCGAGGTCACCGGGATCTCGGTCTCCTCGATCTGGCGCGCGAGGTCGGCGATGCGTCCCGGATCGGTGTAGAAGGTGTCGGTTCCGGCGGGCTGGGCGGACAGGGTGGGGTCACCCGCGCCCCGGAGGACGACCTGCCCGTTGCTGCCGGCCACCACCGTCGTCGTCAGTCGCTGATCGTGCGGCACGGCCTCGAGGACGGCGGCGGCGGTCAGGATCTTGGCGTTCGAGGCGGGAATGCGGGGACGGTCGGGGGTTCTCGTCCAGAGGACCTCACCGGTGAGCGAATCGCTGATCTTGCCGCTGAGCTCGCCCAGCGCGGGATTGCGCAGTGCGGGCGTGATCGCTCGCAGGACCCCTGGCGGCGTCGGCTCCGGCGCGGTGTCGACCACCGGGCCGATCCGCGGGTCGACGGCGACCGCGGCGGGTTGCGGCGGCACCCCGGGCGGGAGTTCCGGCTCCCGGTCGATGCGGAGCGCGATCACGACCGACGCCGTGGCGACGAGGGCCAGGATCACCACCGCGGTGATCGTCCACCACAGAAGTCTCCGACCGCGACGACCGCCGTTTCGGGTGGATGCGCCCACAAAGCCTCCGGGTCTCTCACGGTTCACGGTCGATGGAACGGGCCCGGATGTACGCACAACGAGGGGTACGAACATCGAGGTCGCCGGACCAACAGTATCGTTGGGACAGCGTGCGGGCGTTTCGGCCCGACGCGGCATCCCCGATCAAGACTGCCAGGAGGAACTGTGGAATTCGATGTGACCATCGAGATCCCCAAAGGTGGCCGCAACAAGTACGAGGTCGACCACGAGACGGGCAAGGTCTACCTCGACCGCTACCTGTACACCTCGATGGGCTACCCGGCCGACTACGGCTACATCGACGGCACCCTCGGTGAGGACGGCGACCCGCTCGACGCGCTGGTCCTGCTCCCCGAGTCGGTGTTCCCCGGCATCATCGTGCGGGCACGGGTCGTCGGCATGTACACGATGACCGACGAGGCCGGCGGTGACGACAAGCTCCTGTGCGTCCCGGCCAAGGACGTGCGCTGGGACCACATCAAGGACATCTCCGACGTGTCCGAGTACGAGCTGGGCCCCATCGCCCACTTCTTCGAGCACTACAAGGACCTCGAGCCCGGCAAGGAGGTCCAGCCGGGCGGGTGGGTCGGACGCGACCAGGCCGAGAAGGTCGCGCAGGAAGCGATCGACCGCCTCGCCTCGCATCCCGACGCGGCCAACGAGCCCTCGCGGGGCTGACGCTTCGCAACACACGAGAACGCCGGCAGCATCCGTCGAGATGCTGCCGGCGTTCTCGTCTGGTCACCGGAGTGGCTTCGACTCGGCGCCTCGACCTCGACGCGCTCCTTCGTCGCTTGCTCGGCCCGGCGGCTGCGCTCGGTGCCGGTACCAGCGGAGCGGACCGTCAGGCCACGCGGTGCCGCTGCTCGGCGAGAACCGGCAGGATCTGTTCGCGGATGCGCACTTCGGTGGCCGCGCCGTCGATCGGGACCAGGATCACCGCGTCGGCGACCTCGGCCGCGTAGATGTCGCGGACCAGCGTGATCAGTCCGTGGGTGGTCCCGATGTAGCGGATGGTCCCGGAGCTCGCCTCCGACGACGCGACCACCGCGTCAGCGGCCGCCGCACGCGCCGACGCGGCATCCGGCGCGACGGCCACCTCCACCTCCAGAGCGACAACGAATCTCGCTTGATCGTGGCTGCCGGCCCGGAGCAGGGAACGCGCCCGCTGCGCATCGCGAAGGGTCTCGCGTCGCACGACGATCGGAAATGTCTGTGCCAGTTCGTCTCCGGCGACGGCGACCTGAAATCCCGGCCGGCCGATGCTGATCGGGGCCGTCGGTGCGGATGTCGGTGCGGGGACCACGGTGCCGCGGTCTGCACGTGCGTCGAGTTCGATGGTCATCGTGTCACCCCTCGTTCGAGTTCGGTCGGATCGTCTGTTCGGTCAGTGCTTGCGGTCAGGGCGCGTAGCGCGTCGAGCAGCCGGTCGATGTCATCGGAGGTGGTTCCCGCGCCGAAACTCGCGCGAACCGCGCCGGCCGGATGACCGAGACGTCTGAGCAGCGGGTGGGCACAGAACCGGCCGTCGCGCACACCGATGCCGTGTTGTGTACTCAGATACTCCGCGACGACCCGCGGTGCGATGCCGTCGACGGTGAAGCCCGCGATGCCGACCCGATCGGTGGAGTCGGCGAAGATCCGCAACGGCCGCACCCCGTCGATCGCGGCCAGTCCCCCGTCGAGACGCTCGGACAGGCGCGCCTCGTGCAACCCGATCGCCTCCGGCCCGAGGTCGGCGAGTGCGCGACAGGCCCGGGCGATCGACACCGCGCCAAGCACGTTCGGCGATCCGGCCTCGTGGCGGGCGGCCCCGGTGTGCCAGGTGACCCCACCGGCACTCGGACCCAGGTCGACGTCGGCGGTCGCACCGCCGCCGGCAAGGTAGGCATCGGCGGCGTCGAACCAGTCCCGGCGGCCGATCAGGACTCCGGAGCCGAAAGGCGCGTATGCCTTGTGTCCGGAGAAGGCCAGGTAGTCGATGCCGTGACTGACGATGGACACGGGTCGGTGCGCGACGAGCTGCGCGGCGTCGACCAGGATGCGGGCCCCGTGCCGGTGGGCGATCGACGCGAGCCGGCCGATCGGCAGCACCTCGCCGGTGACGTTCGACGCCGCGGTGACCGCGAGCAGCGAGGCCGGCGCCGACGCGAGCTCGGCCTCGAGCGCGACCAGGGTGTCCTCGATGGTGTCGCAGGCCGGGACGACCCGGGCCCGGTTGCGACCGTCGCGCGGCGCGCACCACGGCAGCAAATTGGCGTGATGCTCGATGTCGAGCACCACGACGTCCCCGGGGGTGATGTGGGCGGCGAGGTTGATGGCGTCGGTGGTGTTGCGGGTGAAGACGACGGTGTCGTCGACCCGCCCGCGGACGAACTCGCGCACGGTCTCCCGAGCGGCCTCGTACCGGGCGGTCGTGACCTGCGACAGGTGGCCGGCACCGCGGTGAACACTCGCGTACTCGCCGAGCCCCTCGGCGACCGCGGCGGCCACCGAAATCAGTGCCGGCGCACTCGCCGCGTAATCGAGATTGACGTATCGCGTCGTCCCGCCGCCGGCCAACGGTACGGTCACGTCGGCGCCGACGACCGGGGCGAGACCGGGAACGGCCGGGCGCGCACGGTGGTCGAGACCGACGACGTGGGCATCGACAGACTCGTGGCCGACAGTTCTCGGTGCTGACAGGACAGCGGTCATGGCAGGAGCTCCTCTGAATTTCCGCGCTTGCCGCGTCCGGTCGGTACGCGGCCAGGTCGTCACCCGGAGCACCCCACCGCGGAGGAGGGTTGCCGACCAGCGAGCCGGGGCTTGTCACTGGCACTCATGACCTACGAACCAGAGTCGTCGATGTCGCGCAGACGTGTCAATTTTCACTCAGCGTGATCCGAAGTTAGGGCACACTTACCTGTAGCGTGTCAGGGGTGTCAGCGACTGATGTGTTCGTGTTGTCCCGCCCGCACGGCACCGTGCGGGGCCGGGGCGCCGTCCGGGGTTTCACCGATGTCGATGCGGCCTCGGCCGCGCTGCGTTCCGGCGAGATCGGCGCGCTGACCGGCGCGATCCCGTTCGATCTCGCCGACCCGGCCGCGCTGGTGGTGCCCGAGGTCTTGGACCTCGACGACGCACCGCTGGCCGGCGGACCGCCGCTGTCGCGAATCCCGCTGTCGACCACCCTGCACCCCACCGCGGATGAACACCGCGAACGGGTGGCGCATGCCGTCAAACGCATCGTCGCCGGCGACGTCGGCAAGGTGGTCCTCGCCCGCAGCGTCGACATCGTGCTCGACCGAGAGGTCGCGCCAGGCGAACTCCTCGATGCCCTCGCGGGCGGGAACGCCGGGCACAATGCATTCGGCGTCGACCTCGGCGCGGCCACCGGCTCCGGGTCGTGGTTGTTCGGTGCGAGTCCCGAAGTGCTGCTGCGGAAGTCGGGATCGGTCGTCACCTGTCACCCGTACGCGGGGTCGGCGCCCCGATCGCCGGATCCGGTCGTCGACCGCGCGGTCGCCGACGGATTGTTCTCCTCGGCCAAGGATCTCGCCGAACACGCGTTCGTCGTGGATCATCTGCGGGACCGGCTGTCGCATCTGTGCGACGACGTCGACGCGCCGTCGACCCCGCAACTGCAGTCGACCGGAGAGGTCTGGCATCTCGCCACCCCGATCCGCGCGACGCTCCGCGACCCCGCCACCACCGCACTGGATCTCGCGCTTCTGCTCGGACCAACCCCCGCGGTGTGCGGCACACCGAGTGATGTTGCGGCACAGATCATCCGAGAGGTCGAGGGGGAACGCGGCTTCTATGCGGGAGCCGTCGGCTGGTGCGACGCCGCCGGCGACGGCGAGTGGATGGTGACCATCCGGTGCCTCGAACTCGAGGCAGATCGTCGCAGCCTCCGCACGTGGGCCGGGGGCGGCATCGTCGAACACTCCGATCCCCAGGGCGAGCTCGAGGAGACCGCGTTCAAACTCCGGACGGTGTTGAACGCGTTGGGGATCGACAGCCTCGACTAGCCGCGTCCGGGCCGCGCCGGCTCAGCCCAGCGCCTGGTCCAGATCCCCGAGCAGGTCGTCGACCCCTTCGAGCCCGACCGACAGCCGCACCACCGAGTCGCTGAGGCCGATCGCCGCGCGTCCGTCGGGTCCCATCGCACGATGCGTGGTGGTCGCCGGGTGGGTGATCAGCGACTTCGAGTCACCCAGATTGTTGGAGATGTCGACGATCTGCAGGCCGTTGAGCACCTCGAAGGCGCGCTTCTTGCCGTCGATGCCGTCGTGGTCGTTGAGCTCGAAGGTCACCACGGTGCCGCCGCCCGACATCTGCGACTTCGCGAGATCGTACTGCGGATGTGATTGCAGAAACGGGTATTTCACCCACCGCACGCGCGGGTCGGCCTCGAGGAACTCGGCGATCCGGAGCGCGGAGGACACCGAGGCGTCGACGCGTAGGCGCAGTGTCTCCAGACCCTTCACCAGCGTCCAGGCGTTGAACGGACTCAGCGCGGGACCGGTGTGGCGCATCAACTGCTGGACCGGCCCGTCGATGTACTCCTTGGCGCCGAGCACGGCGCCGCCCATGACGCGGCCCTGTCCGTCGATGTGTTTGGTGCCCGAGTACACGATGACGTCGGCGCCAAGATCGAGACCACGCTGCAGCAACGGCGTGGCGAAGACGTTGTCCAGCACCACCTGTGCGCCCGCGGCGTGCGCGAGTTCGGAGACCTTCACGACGTCGACGAGGCTCTGCATCGGGTTCGACGGCGTCTCGAAGAACACGGCGTCGGTGGGCTTGGACAGCGCCCGCTCCCACTGTTCGAGGTCTTCACCGTCGACGAATTCGGTCTCCACACCCCACCGCGGCAGGATCTCGTTGCACACGACGAAGCAGGAACCGAACAGGCTGCGTGCGGCGACGAGCCGGTCACCGGCCTTGAGCAGCGCCCCGAGTGCGACGAACACCGCGGCCATACCGCTCGCGGTCGCGAAACACGCTTCCGCACCCTCGAGTTGACGCAGACGCTCCTGGAACATCTCGACGGTCGGATTGCCGTAGCGCGAGTAGACGAATCGCTGGTCCTCCCCGGTGAAGGCACGTTCAGCCGCCTCGGCGGAGTCGTAGACGTAACCGCTCGTGAGGTAGAGGCCCTCAGAGGTCTCGTGGAATCCGGAGCGCGACAATCCACCGCGTACCGCGATGGTGTCGGCCGACAACCCTTCGGGCAGCGGGCGACCCACGGGCAGATCAGGACTCACGATTGCCTCCACGGCAGGTTCTCGGCACGCCAGCCCGACGCGCCGCGATGGTCGTTCTCGTCGAGGGCACCCTCGAAACCGTCGACGATGTTGTAGGCCTTGCCGATTCCGTCGGCGGTCGCGGCTTGCGCAGCGCCGATCGACCGATGTCCGGAGCGGCAGATGAAGATGACCTCTTGGTCGTCGGACACGCCCGAATCGCGCAGCTGTGCGACGAAGTCGTCGTTACGACGCCCCTCGGGAAAGGTGGTCCACTCGGCGAAGATCGTGCGCTTACCCAGGATCTCGAGGTCGGGCACGCCGACGAACGACCATTCGGCTTGCGTCCGACAGTCCACCAGCACCGCGTTTGGATTGCTCTCGAGCTTCTCCCACGCCTCACGGGGGGTCAGGTCACCGGCATAGGTCATGAGGAACACACCTTCCATTCGCCGTTCTCGCGCACCACGATCGTGTCGACGACGTTCACGTCGTCGGGTGTCTTGTCATAGTGCCAATGAACCTTCGCGGTCGCCCGGTCACCGTCGACGACCAACTCCGTGATCTCCGGGATCTCGATGTGACCGTTGCGGGTCAGGGTTTCCCGGTTGTCCTGCACGAACCGCTCTTCGGAGATGAAATCGGCCGCCTCGACGTCGGCGGCGCAGGTGTTCGCCCGGTACTCGGCATAATTCGGGCCGTTCCGCGCGGTGTAGACGTCGTTGATCGCGTACTGGACCTGGGCCGAGTCGCCGGCCCGGTCCTCGGCGGGACGGGTCACATTCGACAGCACGACGCCGAGCACAACGAGGCCCACGACGCCCGCCGCGACGAAGAACGGCCATGCGTTCTTCCACGACGGGGGCCTCTGGTCACCCTCACCTGCAGCTTCGGCCATGGCGGGCAGTCTATCGAGCGTCCCGGGACCGGTTGAGACCGGCGTCGCCGGCCGTGCGGTGCCCGACGAGCGCACCCGCGCGTCGTCGGCAATCGGAACACCGTGAGTAAGGTGGCCCTAAGTACTTGAGTACCTGAGTACCTGAGTACCGAAGTACAGCGGAGAACGACGACGCCGAACGCAACGACCAGCGAGGACCCCGGATGCGCTCTACCACCCGCCGCACACTCACCCTTCTCGTCGGGCTGCTCGCGGCAGCTCTCGTGGCGACCTCGTGTTCGCCGCCGGATGAGACCGTCGACTCCGGGATGGCGCAGGCGCCCGCCCCCGAGGCCGGCGCGATCCCGGTGACCGTGCAGCAGGTCTATGCCCCCGCGACGGTCGCACAGGCGCCGAAACGCGTCGCGGCGATGGGCGTCGGCGACGGTGACACCCTGCTCGCGCTGGGGATCACCCCCACCACGATCGCGCCCTTCGCCGACCCCGACCAGGCGTCGGCACCGTGGAATGCCGAGCTGCTCGCGGACTCGAACCCGGTCGTCCTCCCCAATTCCTCGGGTGCGTTCGGCGACGAGATCCCCAAGACCCTGGCCACCGAACCCGACCTCATCACCGCGGTCGGCGCCGACCCCACCCGCGATCAGTTCGACCTGCTGAGCAAGACCGCACCGACGATCCTGCGGCCCGCGCAGTTCCAGCCCTGGCAGGTGCCGTGGGACGCGCAGACCCGACAGATCGGCACCGCCGTCGGGCTGCCCGAGCTGGCCGACCGGAAGGTGGCCGAGACCGAGCAGTTCCTCGCACGAGTCCGCGAGCAGAATCCGCAACTCGCGGGCAAGACCGCTGTGGTCGTGACCGCCAGCCCGACCGGCGGCGTGTCGATCTACGGCCCCGGCGACGGCCGCGGGCAGACCGTCGCCGGATACGGACTGACCTTCCCGCCGGCGCTGCAGCCATCGCTGACCAGCGGATTCTACGGCGACCTCCCGGCCGAGAGCCTGAACCTGCTCGACTCGGCCGACGTCGTCGTCGCCGTCGACTGGGAGGGATCCAACGACCGGCTGAAGTCGAACGCGGCATTCAACCGCCTGGCCGTTGCGCAGTCGGGCCGCGTCGTCTACCTGCCCCAAGAGGTCGGCAGTGCCATGTCGGTGCCGACGGTTCTGACCATCCCGTGGGTCGCCGATCAGGCCGTCGAACCGATCGCGGCCGCCGCGGGCAAGGCCTGAGCCTGCCGCGGCCCCGGCCGCCGATCACCCGTCGAGGTGAGGGTTACCTCACAGACGGATTTTGGTCGGGGACAGCAAGCGCCTACCGTAGAAGGGATAGGCCTTATCCATACGCGCGGACCCGGGGGTCACCGAGATTACTGGCCGGCGCGTGCTGAGCAACGGAAGACACCTACTCCATGAGCGACAACAGCCGCCCGCTGCGGGTTGCGATCGTCGGTGCCGGTCCCGCCGGGATCTACGCCGCCGACGCGTTGATGAAGTCCGACACCGCCAAGGACCGCGGCGTCAGCATCGATCTGTATGAGCGGATGCCCGCTCCGTTCGGTCTGATCCGCTACGGCGTCGCACCCGACCACCCGCGCATCAAGGGCATCATCACCGCCCTGCACAAGGTCCTCGACAAACCACAGGTACGCCTGCTCGGCAACGTCGACTACGGCACCGACATCACCATCGACGAACTGCGCGCCCACTACGACGCGGTCATCTTCTCCACCGGCGCCACCGACGACCGCGTCCTCGACATCCCCGGCATCGACCTCGACGGCAGCTACGGCGCCGCCCAGTTCGTCGCCTGGTACGACGGCCACCCCGACTTCCCCCGCACCTGGCCCCTCGAGGCCGAGAAGGTCGCAGTCATCGGCGTCGGCAACGTCGCCCTCGACGTCGCACGCGTACTCGCCAAGACCGGCGACGAACTGCTGCCCACCGAGATCCCCGCCAACGTCTACGAAGGACTCAAAGCCAACAAGGCCATCGAGGTCCACGTCTTCGGCCGCCGCGGCCCCGCCCAGGCCAAGTTCACCCCCCTCGAACTCAAAGAACTCGACCACTCCCCCAACATCGAAGTCATCGTCAACCCCGAGGACATCGACTACGACGAGGGTTCGGCCGTCGCGCGCCGCGGATCGAAGATCACCGACCAGGTCGCCACGATCATCGAGAACTACGCGATCCGCGAACCCAAACAGGGCGCGATCCACAAGCTGTTCCTGCACTTCTTCGAAAGCCCCACCGAAATCCTCGGCGAAGACGGCAAGGTCGTCGGTCTGCGCACCGAACGCACCCAGCTCGACGGCACCGGCAACGTCAAACCCACCGGCAAGACCACCGACTGGGAAGTCGGCGCGGTCTACCGTGCGGTCGGCTACCTCTCCGACAACCTGCCCGAGATCCCGTTCGACTCCCAAGCCGGCGTCATCCCCAACGAAGCCGGACGCGTCTTCGACGAAGGCCACCAGCTCACCGGCATCTACACCACCGGCTGGGTCAAACGCGGCCCCGTCGGCCTCATCGGCCACACCAAGGGCGACGCCAACGAGACCGTCGACTGCATCCTCAAAGACATGGAAGCCGGGGCCCTCAACCAACCCGGCAAACCCGGCGAGGACGCCATCATCGAACTCCTCGAGTCCAAGAGCATCCCGTTCACCACCTGGGACGGCTGGTACCGACTCGACGAACACGAACGCGCACTCGGCGCCGCCGAAGGCCGCGAACGCGTCAAAGTCGTTGAACGCGAGGACATGCTCGCCGCGTCGGAGCCCGACAAGGTGTCCCGCCCCTCCGCGTGACGAACGCACAAGAGCGGCGGCCGAGATCTCTCGGTCGCCGCTCTTTCGCATGCGCCCGGCGGGTGCGGGGGCGTCCTCCCCGCACGCCGCCCGGCGCGAAATGCTTCAGTTGTTCATCGACCCGGGATCGCGGGAACGCCCGCGACGTCGGTGCCGCCGCCGGTCAGGACCGTCGACGCCGACGCCGAGGAGCCCGTGCCGAGCCGGTCCAACGGGTTGTCGACGCGCCGGACGTTCCACCAGAAACCGGCATTGTCGGTCAGGTTCTCGGCGTAGTCGGAGATCGCGTATCCGGCGATCGATGACGGGAAGCAGCCGAACCAGGTGGTCTTGATCGTGAGCGATTCGTTCTTCTTCAGCTGCGACTTGAACTTCGTCGCGCCGTTGATCTCCTGCAGGGTGACGTTGCGGAACTCGCCGTCACGCGCGGTGACCCGCATGAACCGGGTCATGCTCCACGCCTGGTTCCACGGAGTGCCCGGAGCAGCGAACTGACAGTAGACCCCGCCCGTCATCTGGAGGTTGGGAACGGCGGCGTGGGCGGGTGCAGCACCCACCAACGTTCCACCGGCGATTCCTGCGGCGACCAGAACCCCTGTGAGAGCCCGTTTCAGCGATTTCATCGATCCTCCTCGTTCGTAGGCGACACTGTTGTGTTTCCCGACGTCGCCGTCGTGGGGCGGTTCATCCCATCCCACCGGCGACCGGTCTGCTGCTGTCGGTCCGAGATGCCCACCGACACCGGGACTATCGACCCAGCCTGAGCGAAGTGTTACCGCGCGCACAGCCTTCCCTCAGCATTCGTCGGCATTTCGTTATCCGAACGACACCCGGCTTGTCTGCTCCGCACACGGTGCGGAGGCGTCCCCGCGCAAGGTTGGTAAGGTTTACCTTCGTGCGCCGATCTGTCCGAGTTCTCGGAATCCCGCTGCTGCTCGCGACCCTTGCAGCGCTGGTCGTCGCGTCCGTGCTCTTCGGGACCCGACCGGTCCCTCTCGACGAGATCTGGCCGAGCTTCACCGCCGGCGCCCAGGAGATCTGGAACGCGTTGATCAATCTGCGGATGCCGCAGGTGCCGAAGGACACCGACGTCGACGGGATCGTGTGGGACCTCCGTGTGCCGCGCACACTGCTCGGCCTGTCCGCCGGACTCGCGATCGGTGCGGCCGGCGCCATCACGCAGGGCCACACCCGCAACCCGATCGCCGACCCCGGAATGCTGGGCGTCAACGCCGGAGCCGCATGCGCTGTCGTGGGCGGCATCTATCTGCTGGGGATCACCAGCCCGATCGCGTTCATGTTCTTCGGCCTCGTCGGCGCGATCATCGCGTCGACCGTGGTGTTCGGGTTGTCGTCGTTGAGTGGCTCGAGTCCGCTGACCCTGGTGCTCGCGGGTACCGGCCTGACCGCGATGCTGACCGCCATCACGTCCGCGATCGTGCTCGTGGACACCAATTCGCTGGACCAGTGGCGCTTCTGGAGTGTCGGGTCCACGGCGGGCCGGGGCATCGACGTGTTCTGGGCCAGCCTGCCGTTCATCGGCGTCGGACTCGTCCTCGCGCTGGCGAGCGGATTCTTCCTCAACGTCCTGAGCCTGGGCGACGACATGACCAAGGCACTCGGTTCCCGGGTCGTGCTGATCCGCGCCCTCGGCGTGCTGACGATCACCCTGCTCATCGGAGCCGCCACCGCGGCCTGCGGCCCGATCGTGTTCCTCGGTCTGGTCGTCCCGCACATCGCGCGCGCGATCGTGGGCGCCGACTACCGGTGGATCATCCCGTACTCCGCTCTGCTCGGCGGCATCCTCCTCGTCGGTTGCGACATCCTCGGCCGCGTCGTCGCCCGCCCCGGCGAAGTCCAGGTCGGTGTGATGCTGGCACTGGTCGGGGCGCCGTTCCTCATCGTCATGGTCCGCCGACAGAGATTGGGGACCGTGTGAACCCGCCGACCTCCATGAAGACCGCGACCGGTATCGCCGAGAAGACCGGGCTCCGGGCCAAGACCCGGATCGCACCTCATCCCGGCGGCTACCGGATCGCCATCGAACCGATGTCGATGGTCGTCCGCCCGCGCATGCTCGCCGTGGCACTGGTGTCCACCACCGTCACCGTCCTCCTGTTCCTCACGAGCGTCGGGGTCAGCGACTTCCCGCTGACCCCGATCGACGTCGCGCGCATCCTCCTCGGCGGCGGCACCCGGGTCGAGAACGTCGTCGTCTTCGACGTCGCCCTGCCCCGCGCGCTGGTCGCGCTACTGGTGGGATTCGGTCTGGGCCTTGCCGGTTCGCTCACCCAGCTGATCGCCCAGAACCCGCTGGCCACGCCGGACATGCTGGGCATCACCGCCGGTGCCAGCGTGGCGGCGGTGACCGCGATCGCGTTCTCGACCACCAGTTGGGGCGCATGGCTCGGCGGTCTCGGCGTCCCCGCGTCCGCCATGCTCGGCGGGTTGCTCACCGCCGTCGTCATGTACGTCTTGGCATGGCCGGGACGCAAGGCCAACAGCGGCATCAACCCGTTCCGGCTCGTGCTGATCGGTGTCGGGATGACGTGGCTGCTGCAGGCGCTGACCCAGTTCCTGCTGTCCCGTGCCGACATCCGGGATGTCGGTCGCGCGCAGGTCTGGATCGTCGGATCGGTGGCGAACGTGGGCTGGTCGAATGTGTGGCCGGTCGTCGCGGGTGTGTGCGCGAGCATCGTCGTCGTGGTCGTCCTGGCCCGCCAGATCGGGATGCTCAGCCTCGGACCCGATCTCGCCCGCGGACTCGGCGTCCGCACCGGTGCGGTGTCGACGACGCTGCTCCTCACCGCGGTCCTGGTCGCCGCGCTGAGTGTGTCCGCGGCCGGCCCGATCGCCTTCGTCGCCCTGCTCGCCCCGCAGATCGCCCTGCGGCTGGCCGGTACCGCCGTGCCCACACCTCTGGTGTCCGGGGTCATCGGTTCGGCGCTGGTCCTGGGCGGCGACCTACTGTGCCGCACGGTACTGCCCGGTGGTCTGCCGGTCGGCATCGTCACCGCCGCGATCGGCGGGCCGTTCCTGATCTACCTGATGGTCGTCATGTCCCGAAAGGCGAGCGTATGACCGCGTCCTCCCTCGAAAACCCGACCGCCACCGCGCGATTGCGCGGCGTCGGGCTCACCGTCGGCTACGACGACCGGATCGT
Organism: Gordonia sp. ABKF26; assembly: GCF_041103195.1. Lineage (NCBI taxonomy): Bacteria > Bacillati > Actinomycetota > Actinomycetes > Mycobacteriales > Gordoniaceae > Gordonia > Gordonia sp. ABKF26. The sequence continues at coordinate 1,475,737 of NZ_JBGCVZ010000003.1, read as the reverse complement.
CATCGACGGCCTGGACATCGACATCCCCGACGGGCAGGTCACCACGATCATCGGCTCGAACGGATGCGGCAAGTCGACGCTGCTGCGGTGTCTCGCCCGGCTGCTGCCACCGCGGGCCGGCACGGTGTACCTCGACGGCGACGACATCTCGTCGGCCCGGCCCAAACAGGTCGCGCGCACCCTGGCGATCCTGCCGCAGAATCCCATTGCGCCCGAAGGTCTCACCGTCGCCGACCTGGTCGGGCGCGGACGGCACCCGCACCAGCGCTGGTTCGCGCAGGCCAGCGCCGCCGACGAGGCGGCGGTCGCGCAGGCGATGGAGATGACCGACACCCTCGACCTCGCCGACCGCACCCTCGACGCGCTCTCCGGCGGACAGCGACAACGGGTCTGGATCGCGCTGACCCTCGCCCAGGACACCGACCTCATCCTGCTCGACGAGCCGACCACCTATCTCGACCTCGCCCACTCCATCGACGTCCTCGACCTGGTCCGCAGGCTCCGCGACGAGCACGGCAAGACCGTCGTCATGGTGCTGCATGATCTGAATCTGGCTGCCCGTTACAGCGATTCGCTCTTCGTCATGCGCAACGGCGCCATCGTCACCACCGGCTCCCCCACCGAGGTCATCGACGCCGAGACCCTCGATGCGGCGTTCGGCCTGCGGGCGCACGTGATGACCGATCCGGTCACGGGCGGCCCGCTCATCGTGCCGCTGGACTCACGGACGAACGCGACCCCCGCTGCCCCCTGATCCGAAAGCGCGACCCCTGGTGCCCCTGAGATCAGGGGTCATCCCGCCGAGCCGAATTCGCGAGCATCCGCTCGCGGAGCGAGTCGTACACCGGCGGTGACCCGGACATGTGCGCGACGAGCACCGCGGCAGCCGTCGCGGCCAGCATGGGAAGGGCGACCGTGGTGGTCGCGGTCATCTCCATCACCACGACCATTCCGGTGAGCGGCGCCCGGACGACCGCGCCGAACAGCGCTGCCATCCCGGCCAGGATCATCGCACCCCGGAATCCCGACCCAGCCGAGTCCGGCTGCTGGACAACGACGTCGGCGACCTCGGCAAAGGTGGCACCCCACAGCGCGCCCAGCGCGAGCAGCGGCGCGAACAGGCCACCGGGCGTGCCCGCGGCGTATGAGAGCGGACCCGCGACGAACCGGACGAGGAAGAGCGCGGCGAGTGCGGGGAGCACGACACCGCCGTCGACCACCGCCTGGGTGAGTCCGTCCCCGCCGCCGGCTGCGCGCGCATCGAGGGCGAGCAGTGCACCGATCACCGCACCGATGAGAGCGGCGCGACCGATCGGGGGCACCCGCGAGAACCGGCCGACCCAGCCGAGGGTCCCGAGAACCATTCGGCTGTAGGCGATCCCGATGAGGCCGGAGACGAGGCCGAACACCACGAAGACGGGCAGCACCGTCACCGACGGCACGTCGAGATCGGGTACGTCGAATTCCGGACGGTCGCCGAGGATCACCCGGCCGGCGGCGACCGCCGCCACCACGGCGAACACCGTCGGCACCACGAGTCGCAGCCGGACCGAACGGCCGACCTCCTCGAGCGCGAACAGGGCACCACCGATCGGCGCGGTGAACGCCACCGCCAGGCCCGCGCCGCTCAGTGACGTCTGCATCACCCGGACGTCGGCGTCGTCCAGCCCTCCGCGCCTGCCGGTCTCGGCACCGACGACGGCGCCCATGTGCACCGTCGGCCCTTCTCGCCCGAGCACGAGCCCCGATCCGATCGCGGCGAGCGCGCCGACGAACTTGGCCGGGATCAGGCGCAGCGGCGCCGAGGACACCTCACCGCGCTCGACCGCCTCCACATGCTGGATTCCGCTGCCCGCGGCGGTCGGGACGACCCGAACGGCGAGCGCGCCGAGCGCCGCGCCGGCCGCGGTGACCGCGATGGGTACCAGCCACCCGGGAACACCGAATCCCGCCGACCAGTCGAGCATCTCGACGCGCCAGCGGTCCAGGTGCCCGAGACACCAGCGGAACGCGCCGCCCAGCACACCGGTCACGAGCCCCGCCACGACGGCCAGCACACACAATCGCACCAGGCCCCGGTCGGCAGGTGGTGGCGAGGTCACACGTGGACGCTACCCTGCATCGCGCATCACACCGGCTGGATCAGCCGTCCCTGCACCACAAGCGAGGCGTTCTGCTTGAGCCGGCGCATCCGGATGCTGACCGAGTACCCGGTGACGCCCTCGATGGCGGCAACCCGGGTCCGTAGATAGTCGTAGAAATGAGCGGTGTCCCGGCAGATCAGCGACACCATGAGGTTCCGCTCGCCACTGATCGCCGCGGCGAACGCGACTTCGTCGTGAGCTGCGAGTTCGGTTCCCGCCCGGTCGAGAGCCGCCGGGGTGACCGTGAGCCAGAGGGTGGCACTCAGGTCGAAACCGAGACGGTCGGGCAGGATCTCGACGTCGTAGAACAATGCCCCGGCGCGTTCGAGTGCGCGGAGCCGACGGCGGACTCGTCCGACCGTCCAGCCGCAGATACGGGCGAGCTCGCGGTGCGCCCGGCGGCCGTCCTGGACCAGGGCCTCGATCAGCATCGCATCGTCGGCGGTCAGGCGCCCGCCGCCCGCCGTGTCGTCCTGTTCCGGCTCCTCCGGCGTGTCATCGCCCGCACCGGTCGCTGCGGAGGCGAGGAGGTCCCGGTCGCGGTCGGCGAGATGGCCGCCGAATCCCGTCCATCTCGACGCCGGGTGGCCGGGGTCGAAGGCGTGCAGGATGAGATCGATGCTGACGTCGGTCACCGCGGCGCGCGCCGGGAACGTCCTCGCGATCGCTTCCTCGCCCGCCACGCCGAGTGGCGCCCGGATGAGGCAGATGATCTCCGCACCCCCCGATGCGACGTAGGCGAAGGCGACTTCCCGGCGGCGGGCGAGTGAGGATGCGAGCGGTTCCATCCGATCCGGGCGGCACCGCACTCGTGCCACCCACTCCGACTGGCCGCGCACCGAGGGTTTGATGATGCCGACGACCTTCATCACCCCGGCCCGCCGCAGCGCCTGGTAGCGACGTGCCGCGGTCTGCTCCGAGATCCCGGCCACATCGCCCAGCTGCCGGAACGTCGCCCGCGGCGACACCTGTAGTGCGCGGAGGATCGTGCCGTCGATGTCGTCCATGGTGGAGGAAGTGTACCGATGACGAGTCTCGGTAGTCGGAATCGTACCGCCTCAGGGAATCGGTACGCGATTTCGGGGCATGGACTCCGACAATGGATCTCTGCGCCGTGCCGGCGCCCCCTTCCTCCAGACCGAAAGCGAGCGCGTGACCGCGACCACCTCCCCCGTCACCACCGGTGTATCGACAGTTCCCGAACGCCGCACGGCAACCATCGTCATGGCCTGCCTCGGCGTCTTCGTCGCCTACCTGCCCATCACGAGCGTTGCCGTGACCCTGCCGGCGATCGGCACCGCGTTCGGCGCGTCGACCGCTCAATTGTCCTGGGTCCAGGACGCTTTCGTCCTGCCGATGGCGGCGTTCATCCTCACCGCGGGGGTCTTCGGCGACGTACACGGCCGACGCAAGGTGTACCTGGTCGGACTGTCCCTCACCGCACTGGGCGCACTCGTGGCGTTGTCCGCGCAGTCGATCAGCATGGTGTGGATCGGACAGGCGCTCGCCGGCACAGGCGCGGCCGCGCTGCTCCCCACGACCCTGGCTCTGATCAGCCATGCCGTCCCCGACGTCCGCGAGCGCGGCAAGTTCATCGGCATCTGGGCATCGGCGCTGATGCTCTCACTGACGGTCGGGCCGTTGGTCGCGGGCCCGGTCGCCGAGTCGGCGGGCTGGCGCTGGATCTACCTGCTGCCGATCCCGGTGGCGCTGATCGCACTCGCGGTCGCGGTGGTGACCCTGCCGGAATCCCGTGCGCCCCATGCCCGTCGCCTGGACTGGCCCGGTCAGATCTCCGCCGCGGTCGCGGTCACCGCGCTGGTCTTCGGCGTCATCGAGGCCGGCGTCTACGGCTTCGGCGACGCCCGGGTCATCGTCGCGCTGGTGGTCGCCGTCATCGCCGCGGTCGGGTTCGTCATCACCGAGAAGCGTTCGGCGAGTCCGATGCTCGACCTCGATCTCTTCCGGAGCCGCGCCTTCACGGCCACGACCCTGGTCGCGATGATCACGTTCCTGGCGCTCATCGGCTTCATCTTCGTGCTCAGCATGTATTTCGGTCTGGTGCAGCAGCTCGGCACCATCGAGGCGGGCTGGCGGTTGGCCCTCATGAACGGCGCGTCGATGCTGGTCGGGGCGCTCGCCGGCAAGATGATGCACCGTATCCACGCGCGGTTCCTGATCGGCGGCGGTCTGATCATGGTCGCCGTTGCCCAGTTCGCACTGCTGACCATCGACGCCGAGACCTCGTTCGCATCCATCTCCTGGCGTCTGGTCGTGCTCGGGCTCGGGATGGGCCTGGTGATGGCACCGATGACCGCGACCGCGGTGTCGGCGGTGCCCTATCACCTGTCGGGGATGGCCGCGGCCGGCAACAACGCCTTCCGTCAGGTCGGCGGCGCGCTCGGTCCGGCTGTCCTCGGTGCCCTCCTGACCGCCGGCGCGGTGAACTCGTTGCCGCAGAGGCTCATCGACGCCGGTGTCGAGGAACCGGTACGCGACCGGGTGGTCGGCGCGGTCGACACCGAGGGCCTGGCCGCCGCGAGCGGCCTGAACCTCGGCGCCGACACCCCCGCCGTGATGGGCGCCGTCGGCGACGCCTTCCTGGACGGCATGCACCTGTGTCTGACGTTCTCGGGCGTCCTCACCGCGGCCGCCGCGATCCTCGCACTCGTGATGTTGCGTCCCGGTCGGGCGGTCGAGGAGCAGCCGGTCGGCTGAGCCGCGGGTCGATGATCTAGGACCCGACAGGCGGCGCCCCGCCGAGCCCGTCGGTGACCGCGGCGGCGGCGGTCCGCACCCGGCGGCCGAGCTCGATGACATCCTGCCCGAGCATCGACGTGCGCGCGTCGACGACCGCGACGATGACTGCGGGCACTCCGCCGGGTGCGAAGGCGACGGCGTTGACAGAGATGGGCCGGTAGTCGGCGGCCGGATCGATCTCACCGACCACGACGTCGGTGGACAGACGACGCTGCGCCTCGCGTAGCGCGGAGACCGCACGCTGCCCGGCAATGCCCGTACCGCGCAGCCCGGCCACGGTGGCCGACAGCGACTGCTCTCGTTGATCAGCACACTCCACCGCGTACCCACGGGCGCGGATCACCTCGAGCATCGGCCGGTACATTTCGCGCAGTTCGGCATGGTCGATCCCGACATGGTCCGCACCGAGGAGCAGCCACTCGTCGAGCCGATCGGGCGGGTACCACGCGGCCAGTCCCGCGCCCAGCGGGGGCGCGATCTCCAGGGTGTCGCCCAGCCGCAGGCCGAGCGTGCCGCGGCGGCCGGCCACGGGTTGCACGATCTCACCGATCGCCAGGTCGGCCCCCGAGGGTACGAACGCGATTGCCGCCATGCCGCTTTCGTCGGCCAGATCGCGCATCAGCGGACGAGCGACCTCCACCGGGGCCATCGCCCGCGACGCCGCCTCACCGATCGGGACCACCGCGGGCCCCAGGCGGTAGCCCTTGGTGACCGGGTCCCGCAGGAGCCAGCCCGCTTCGGTCAGCGCGATGACCATCGGATAGCACGTGGGCTTCGAGACCCCGAGGTGCCGCGCGATGTCGGCCAGGCTCCGGGCCGTCGTCGGCTGGTCGGTCAGCAGCTGCATCAGCATGACGATGCGTTCGGTCTGCGGGGAGGAGCGCGCCATGCGCCCATCGTGCCACCGACGGATGTGTTCGCATAATGCGACTCTGGCGTCGCACTGTGATCGCAGTTACTCTCAGCCGCACACGTTGGACGGCTCTCGAAAGGTCCCCACAATGGCAACTGTCAACGGCGGTCAACTTCTTGCCCGCGCACTCGCCCAGGCCGGCACGACGGAGGTCTTCACCCTCCACGGCGGACACCTCGACGCCTTCCTGATCGCCTGCGCGGGAGAGGGAATCCGGCTCACCGACACCCGCCACGAGGCGAGCGCCGGCCACGCCGCCGATGCGTACGCACGCGTCACGGGCGGCTTCGGCGTGTGCGTGGTCACCTCGGGCCCCGGGTTCACCAACGTCTACACCGCGCTGGCCAATGCCTACCTGGACCGCTCGCCGACACTGTTCGTCGTCGGGGCGCCTCCGCTGCGCGAGACCGAGACCAATCCGCTGCAGGGCGGCTTCGATCAGATCGCCGCCGCCGACCCGGTCACCAAGTGGGCCTACCGGATCACCGACGCCGCCCGCGTCCCGGAGATCGTCGCGCTGGCCATCCGCAAGGCCACCAGCGGCGTGCCGGGCCCGGTGCTGCTCGAACTGCCCATCGACGTCATGTTCGGCGAGGCCGACGACGATCAGGTGCGCTTCCCCACCAACTACCGGGTCTCGACGCGGTCCGGAGCGGATCCCGACGCCGTGACCCTGGCCCTCGACCTGCTGCAGACCGCATCGAACCCCGCGATCGTGATCGGCGGCGGGATCACCTTCTCCCGTGCCGAAGAAGCGCTCGTGGCCTTCGCCGAGACCGTCGGCGTGCCCGTGTTCTATCCGGGCAAGGCCGATGGTGCGATCCCGGCCGACCACCCGCTCGCCGGTGGCGGACTCCTGTCGATGGGCACCATCCCGGCCCTCGGGGCGCCCACACCCGACGTCGTCGTCATGGCGGGCACGCGAGCCGGGATGTTCACCGGCGGGCGGGCCAGCATGTTCCCGGGCGCCAAGATCATCCAGATCGACATCGACCCCGCCGAGATCGGCCGGATCTACGACGTCGAGGTCCCGATCGTCGCCGACTGCCGCGCCGCTCTGGAGCAACTCACCGCTGCGGCCGCCGGACGGACCTGGCCGGACTGGACCGAGTGGGCAAGCACCGTGAAGGCCGCCAAGGGCGCGCACGCCGCCGGATTCCCCGACGCGACCACCGACACCGGCAAGATGCACCCCTACTTCGCGGCCAAGGCCATCGTCGAGGCCTGCCCGCCGGACACCATCTTCGTGCTCGACGGCGCCGAGGCCCCGTCCTGGGCAGAGTTCTTCGTCGCCGTCGGACGTCCGGGAAGCGTCCTGCGGCTGGGTTATCTCGGATGCTTGGGCGTCGGACCGGGATTCGCGATCGGAGCGGCCCGGGCCCGGCCCGCCGCACCCGTCGTGCTGATCACCGGAGACGGCGCAGCCGGTTTCCACCCGCAGGAATTCGACACCATGGGCCGTCATCACCTGCCGGTGACCACCGTCGTCTTCAACAACGCCGTCTGGGGTATGTCGATCCACGGGCAGGAGGCCGTCTTCGGGCCCGAGGGCGTGGTCGTGTCCGAGCTGGCCGACAGCGACTACGAGAAGATCGCGGAGGCCTTCGGCGGAATCGGAATGCGCGTCAAGCATCTCGATGATCTCGCGCCCGCCGTCGAGAAGGCTCTCGGCGCCGATGTCCCCGCGTGCATCAACGCCGAGATCGAGCCGGGCGTCGTCCACCCGATCACGACCATGATGCTCGGCGACGTCACGAGCACCGACGAGATCGTCGTCCCCTATTACGAGAACCTGCCCCGGTGACCACCGATCACACCCGGCGAGAGGGAGAGACCATGACGGACAAGCGTGTCGACGGCAAGATCGCCGTCGTCATCGGCGGCGGCTCGGGCATCGGCGAAGCCGCGGCCCGGACCCTGGCCGTCCACGGTGCAGCGGTGACCGTGGCCGACGTGAATCTCGAAGCGGCCGAGGCTGTTGCCGCAGACCTCGGCGGAGACGCACAGGCGCGGTGGGTCGACGTGACCGACGAGGAGTCGGTGGCCGCGCTCTTCACCGGGGTGACGGACGACCTCGGCGGTGTGGACATCGCGGTGAACTGCGCCGGGTTGAACATCCCGGGGTTCATCGTCGACCTCGACGCGCAGCAGTGGCAGACGACCATCGAGTTGTGTCTCACCGGTTCGTTCCTGGTGACCAAGCACGCGGGACGAACGTTGAACGACGGCGGATCGCTCATCGGCATCGCCTCTCTCAACGCCCGCCAGCCTGCGGCCGGCTTCGCGGGCTACTGCGCGGCCAAGGCGGGCATGGTGATGCTCGCCGAGGTCGCCGCACTCGAGCTGGCCCCGCGCGGCATCCGGGTCAACTCGATCTCCCCGGGGCTCGTGGACACCCCGCTGGTGCAGACCCTCACCTCGATCCCGGTCATCCAGGACGACTTCACCGAGAACACCCCGCTCGGGCGGAACGGCCGGCCGGACGAGATCGCCGACGCGGTCCTCTATCTCGCCTCCGACGACTCGCGGTGGGTCACCGGGGAGACGATCAACATCAACGGCGGTGCGCACCTGCGCCGGTATCCCGACGTGATGCGCCACCTCGCCGACCTGGCGGCTGCCGAATGACGACGCCGACCGACTATCGTCTGGCCGAGCAGACCCGGCTCCGCGCACGCCTCGACGGAGACGCCCCGGCGCTGTCGGGGGCCGGGGTGCAGCTCACCTACCGGCAGCTCGACGACCGCGCCAACCGTCTGGCGAACGTGTTGCGCGACCGCGGTATCCGAGCCGGCGATCGGATCGCCGTGTTGGGGAAGAGCTCTCCGGAGATCATCGAGACGGTACTCGCCGCCGCGAAGATCGGCGCGGTCACCGTGCCGCTGAACTGGCGGCTCTCGGTCCGCGAGCTCGGCGAGGTCGTCGACGACGCACGGGCACGTCTGATCGTCTGCCACCGCGACTTTCTCGATGCGGTGACGGAGATCCTCTCCGGTGCAGACACTGTCATGCAACCGATCGCATTCGGCGATCCACGACAACCGCTCTCGTACGAACAGTTGCTGGCGACGTCGTCCCCGAATGATCCGGGCCACGTCGGCGACGCCGACGACGTGGTCCTCCAGCTCTACACCTCGGGTACCACCGGCCGGCCCAAGGGCGTGCTCACCTCCAACACCAACCTGGGCGCCTGCACGCAGGCCGGCGGGCCGTGGGGGTTCGACGACTCGTCGGTCAGCCTCTGCGCCATGCCACTCTTCCACATCGGCGGACTGGGCTGGGCGCTGGTGGGGCTGGCCAACGGCGCACACAACGTGGTAATCGCCGACTTCACCCCGGAATCCCTCCTGGACACCCTTGTCCGCGAACGCATCACGAACGTCTTCCTGGTACCGACCGTCATCGGCATGCTCGTGGACGTACCGGGCGCCGACCAGGCCGATGTCGGGGCATTGCGGTCGATCGCGTACGGGTCCGCGCCGATCACCCCCGCACTCCTGCGACGGACGCTGCGCACCTTCGGCACCCCGCTGTTCCAGGTGTACGGACTCACCGAAACCCACGGCGCGGTCACCCAACTCGACGCCGCGGACCACAGCACCGACCCCGAGCGCGCACATCTGCTCCGCTCCGTCGGCCGCCCGTACCCCTGGGTGGAACTGACCATCAGAACCGCATCGGGCACCGAGGCGACGTCCGGCGAGCAGGGCGAGATCTGCGTCCGGACACCGCAGGCGACCCGCGGCTACCACCGGCGCGACGCCGAGACCGCGGCGGCCATCGACGCCGACGGCTGGCTGCACACCGGCGACATCGGCCGCGTCGACGCCGACGGTTACGTGTACGTCACCGACCGGCTCAAGGACATGGTCATCACCGGCGGTGAGAACGTCTATCCCACCGAGGTCGAGGCGGTTCTCGGCGACCACCCGGACGTCGCGCAGGTCGCGGTGGTCGGGCTGCCGCACGACACCTGGGGCGAAGAGGTGACGGCGTTCGTCGTGCCCGCGCCGGGGCACGAACCCACCGAAGCCGATCTCCGCGCCTTCGCCCGGTCCCGGCTGGCCGGCTACAAGGTCCCCAAGACCGTGCACATCGTCTCGGCGCTTCCGCTCGGCGCGACCGGGAAGATCCTCAAACGCTCTCTGCGAGAACAATTCGCAGCACGACGCGGGCCGGTCGCGTCAACTCCGGCGACCGCCGACGAGTGACGTCACATAGCGCGCAGGGACATCGAACCACACCTCGCGCGCCGGCGTCCGCTGCAGTGCCGATTCGGGCAGCTCGGTGGAGTAGGTCAGACTCAGCGTCCCGGTGAAGTCGGGATGGACGCGATCGAGCGCCGGGATCTCGATGACGAGACCGCCGGGGTCGATGACCGCGCGGACCATCGACCCCGGCGGGGCCGCCCACTCGTGGTCGACGGCCCGGCCGGCGCGCCCGGGAACGGTCGACATCGTCGCCAGGACTCGACGAGGCGTCAAGACGAGGGCACCGGTGAAGGGCCGGACGGAGCCCTGCGCCGATCGGCCGGGTACGCGGCCGCTGAATCGCAGTGTCACGGGCACGAATTCGACGATGTGGTGGGCCTGCTCGGAAGCGGCTTCGGCGCGAAGGTCATCGGGGAGCTTGCCGATGCCGAGCATCCGGCGCAGGGAGGCCATGGCAGCACCCTAGATCCCGCGGCGACGCTCCGTCAGGAGAATGCCGCGGCCACGTCCGCGGCTCGCCGCAGTTGATCGGGATCGGAACTCGTCGGGATGAGTTGGACCTCGTCGGTGCCGATGTCGGCGAAGCGCCGCAAGACCTCGGCCAACTCGGCCTCGGTGCCCGCCCACCCGGTGGTGGGTGCGATCGCGTCGACGAACTCCGAGGGGATCCAGTTCATGTAGTGGTGCAGGTGCCGGGTGACCTGCGCGCGCGGACCGTCCCCGTCGCCGATCGCGAACCAGAACGACGTCGCAAGATGCGGTGCCGCCCGCCCGGCCTCGGCCCACGCCGACCGGGCGACGTCGAAGAGTTCGTTCTGCTTGGCGGTGTCGAGATCCAAGGTGACCCCGGCGATCCCGTCCGCCCAGTCGACCGCGCTGCGGATGGTCTTGGGTCCGGTGGTGCCGACATGCAGTTCCGGACCGCCTTTTCGGTGCGGCGACGGACCGACCGGCAGGACCGATTCGGTCAGTTTCTCACCGGCCCACACTCGTTTCATCGTCGCCGCCCGGTCGGCGAGTTGACGCATCGTCTGCGTCGACGGGTCCGCGCCGACCGCCCGATAGTCCTCGTGTCGCCCGCCGACGCCGAGGGCCACGGTGAGGCGGCCGGCCGACAGCATGTCGCCGGTCGCCAGTGACTTGGCGAGCATCACCGGGTCGTGCAGCTGCGGCACGACGACCGTCATCACCAGCGGTACCCGAGCCGTCCAGGCCGCCAGCGCCCCGAGAAAGGTCAGGCATTCCGGGTTGTCGAACGCGATGCGTTCACCCCAGCACAAGGAGCTGAACGGACCGTCGTCGATGGTGGTGGCCCAGGAGTGGAGCATCTCGGCATCGAGATCGGGCTCCATCACGGGCATCGTCATCCCGATGCGCACGAGCGCCATTCTGGCACGGACGACCCACGACCGGACGTGGTTTCGCAGATGCCGCGCATCGTTGCGGCAAACGCAACGATGCGCGACATCGGTTCTGTCAGTGCTGGTTCCGCCCCGGAGCACCGGACGCGGCCCGGCCGACATGCGCTGCCCGCACCGGCGAATTCTTCAGTTCGCGCAGCGCGGTCCGCAGACCGCGGCGCTTGCCGGTCTCCGGGTCGACGCCGAAGTGATCGCTCATCCCCTCGCGGATCGCGAAACGCAGCTCCGACGCCGTCTCGGGCGCGTCGTCGGACGTGGCCTTCAACAGCGAGTTCGGCAGTGCCAGCTTCGCGATGGTCCGGAACGACTGCGCGTACTGGCCCAGGAGGGTCCCGGTCGTGTACGGAAGGTCGTACTTGTCGCAGAGTTCACGCACACGCACACCGATCTCCTCGTACCGGCTGCTCGGCAGGTCGGGGAACAGGTGGTGCTCGATCTGGTGACTGAGGTTGCCGCTCATGAACCGCATCAGCGGGCCCGCCTTGAAGTTGGCCGATCCCAACATCTGCCGCAGGTACCAGCGCGGCTGATCCTCGTTCTCGAACTCCTCGACCGTGAACTTCTCGGCGCCGTCGGGGAAGTGACCGCAGAAGATCACCATGTACGCCCAGTAGTTGCGGACGATGTTCGACGTGAAGTTCGCCGTGAGCGTCGTCTTCCAGTTCGGTCCGGCCAAGGCGGGGTAGATCAGGTAGTCCTTGGCGGCCTGCTTGCCGACCTTGGTGCCGATCACCCGGAGATCCTTGGCCGCCTGGCGGTAGGTCTTCTCCTTGTTGCGCAGCTTCTCCGTCTCCAGATGGTGCAGCGCGACACCGTATTCGAAGAACGTACCCAGCGTCAGGTTGTAGATCGGGTTGCCGACGTTCCACCACTCCCAGGGCTGGTCCCGGGTGACGCGGAGGATACCGTAGCCCACGTCGTCGTCCATCCCGACGACGTTCGTGTACTTGTGATGGACGAAGTTGTGCGAGTGCTTCCACTGCACGCTCGGGCAGGTGGTGTCCCACTCCCACGACGCCGAGTGGACCTCCGGATCGTTCATCCAGTCCCACTGACCGTGCATCACGTTGTGGCCCAGTTCCATGTTCTCGATGATCTTGGCCAGCGAGAGCATCGCGGTACCGGCCGCCCAGGCGACCTTCTTGTTGCTGAACATCAGGGCGAGCCGGCCGCCGGCCGCGAGACTCCGCTGGATGGTGATGGCCCGCCGGATGTACTTGGCGTCGGCCTCGCCACGCGACTCCTCGATGTCACGGCGAATGGCGTCGAGTTCGGCGCCGAGGGTCTCGACGTCGCTGTCGGTGAGATGTGCGTACTGATCGATGTCGGTGATGGCCATGAAGCCTCCTACAGATCGAGGGTGCATTCACCAGACACGGCGCTGATGCATGTCTGGATTCGTTCTCCTTCGCGACGCTCCTCGCCGGTGCGCAGGTCACGAACGTAACCCCCGGCGAGTGGCACGACGCAGGTCTGGCAGATGCCCATCCGGCATCCGAACGCCATCTGGATGCCCAGGTTCTCGCCCGCCTCGAGCAGCGTTGTGGCGCCGTCGATCTCGGCCTCTTTGTCCGAGATCGCGAACTTCACGGTGCCACCCTCGCCGCCGTGGTCGGTGCGCGCGATGGCGAACCGCTCCACGTGCAGCCGCTCGCGGAGACCACCGTCCTCGTAGTGGCTCTCCATCGCGTCGAGCAGCGCCACCGGCCCACAGGCCCAGCATTCGCGCTCGCGCCAGTCCGGCGCCCACTCGTCCATCCGGGAGACGTCGAACTTCCCCATCTCCTTGGTCAGCTGGAGGTTGAGGTCGTAGTCGTCGGCCTCCTCGGCCAGTTTCTCCATCTCGTCGAGGAAGATCACGTCGTCGCGCGTGGGCGCGGAGTGGATGTGCACGATGTCGGGCGTCTCACCGTGCGAACTCAGCTGTCGCAGCATGGCCATCACGGGGGTGATGCCGCTGCCGGCGGTCACGAACAGGATCTTGCCCGGCACCGGTTCGGGCAGATGGAAATCGCCCTTCGGGGATTGCAGCCGGATGATCGTCCCGGGGCTGACGCCGTCGACCAGGTGCGACGAGAGGAACCCGTCCGGGTTGGCCTTCACGGTGATCGCGATGGTCTTGTTCTCGTTGGCCCCGATCGATGTCAGTGAGTACGACCGCCAGTGCCACTTGCCCTCGATCTGCAGACCGATGCCGACGTACTGGCCCGGTTTGTACGAGTCGGGGAAGCCCCAACCCGTCCGGATGGTGACGGTCGCGGTGTCGTCGGTCTCCTTGGTGACGTCGAGCACCTTGCCGCGGAGTTCACGTGCGCTCCACAGCGGATTGATCAGGTGCAGATAGTCGTCCGGCAGGAGCGGAGTGGTCGCTCGCGCCACCAGACCGCGGATGATGTTGACCTCGGGCTTGCGGGCCTCGACCCCCGCTGCCGGCCGCTTGCTCCACTTCAATAGGTTCACACAAACTCCTCCCCTGGAATCCCCTCGGCTGGAGTTACTGGCGGGTATTTACCCTTCGGTGCACGACTGTACACATGCAATCGGTGACCGCGGTCACAAGCTTCGATATTGCCAGTTCAGACGCGGATCGGCGACCCCGCAGGTCACCAGACGAAGGCGCCGCCGGTCCAGATGCCGGTCGCGATCAGCGCGAAGAGCAACTCGATGCCGATCGTCTTGACGGCGGCTCTGAGTGCCGAGAACGCGCCGCGCCAGGCTCCGTCGAAGCTCCGCGTGCGGACCAGTTCCGACGCCAGTGCGCCGACGATGAACCCGAGCAGCAGACCGATGACCGGCACGACGAAGAAGCCGACGATGCCGACCAGTCCGCCCACCACGATCGTGCGGTTCGGGATCGCGTCCGCGCGCAGGGACCGCCCGGCGACCAGGTACTTGAGCACCTCACCGATCGCGATCACGACGAGGGCCAGCGCGAACACCGACCAGGCCCAGCCGCCGACGATCAGCGCCCACACGAACAGCGCGCCGACGATGAGCAACGTGCCGGGCACGATCGGCACGACGATGCCCACCAGCCCGACCATGATCACCGCTGCGACCAGCAGCTCACCCCAGAACGGCACCCGCGTGTCGTCCGGTCACTCGCCGGGTGTCGACGACGCGTCGGGGCGTACGTCGGTGGTCCGGCCACCGGTCTTGACGATCGAGGTCATCGCCGGAGCCGGTTCGTTCGGGGACTGGTCCTTGGGGGCCGTCCGCGGCGGCGGGCCCGCGGGACGCGGGGGCGTTCCCGGCGGGGGTGTCGAGGGCGGGGGCACCGGGCGTGGACCACCGGCCGGCCGAGGGACCGGTCGAGGCTGCGGCGGCGGGCCCGGTCGGCGGGGCGGCGGACCCGGCGGTCCACCCGCAGGCTTCGGCACGCCGGGTGGCGGGCCCCCGGGTCCACGCGATGGACCGACCGGTCCGGGCGGCGGCCCGGGCCGTCGGGGCGGCGCCGTCGGGGGCGGGGTCGGCGGAAGTGCGGTGACGGTGCGGACGGCGGCGCGACCCGGCACCGGGGTGACGAGCGAGGCGGCGCGGACGGCGCGCTCACGGGCGGCCGGGACGTCGTCGGCGGTCGCGGTGATCACGCCCATCCGCCGGCGGTGGAAACTCTCGGGCTTGCCGAACAGCCGGATGTCGGTCTCGGGGACCGCCAGCGCCGCGGCGACGTTCTCGAACCCGATCGCCGGCTCGTCGAGCTGCCCGTAGATGACGGCCGACGCGCCCGGGGACGCGAGTGTGACGTCGACCGGGAGGCCGAGGATCGCCCGGGCGTGCATCTCGAACTCCGACAGACGTTGGGTCGACATGGTGACGAGACCGGTGTCATGGGGCCGGGGGCTCACCTCGGAGAAGTAGACGTCGTCGCCCTTCACGAACAGCTCGACCCCGAAAACACCACGCCCGGCGAGTTTTCCGTCGCCGAGAGCGGTGGCGATGCGCGCCGCGATGGATGTCGCCGATGCGTGCGCATCGGTGCTCATCTCATGGGGCTGCCA
The DNA here is from genome assembly GCF_041103195.1 of Gordonia sp. ABKF26. Taxonomy (NCBI): domain Bacteria; kingdom Bacillati; phylum Actinomycetota; class Actinomycetes; order Mycobacteriales; family Gordoniaceae; genus Gordonia; species Gordonia sp. ABKF26. The sequence goes on along the minus strand of NZ_JBGCVZ010000003.1, from coordinate 1,460,287 downwards.
GCTCTCCACGTAGTCGCCGTTGATCTGCCGATGCCCGATCGGCGCGCAGAAGTGGGAGGTGAGCCGGCCGGTGGCCGGATCGATCGCCCGGACCGTGAGAAGGGTGATCTCGTAGTCGAATTCGACGAAGCCTTCGACGATCACCCGAGTACCCCGTACACGACCACCGGTGTTCGCGGTCTCCCACGCCGACGCCAGGTCCTCGGGACCGCGCACCACCGACTGCCCCTTGCCCGACGAGGACATGACCGGCTTGATGACGCACGGGAACCCGATCTGGCGCGCGGCGATGGTGACTTCCTCGAGCGTGTCCGCGAAGAGGTACGGCGAGGTCGGCAGGCCGAGCTCCTCGTCGGCGAGGCGCCGGATGCCCTCACGGTTCATCGTCGCGACGACCGCGCTCGCGGTCGGGATGACCTCGGCGATACCGCGTTCGGCGATGTCGACCAGGGCCTCGGTGGCGATCGCCTCGATCTCGGGTACCACATACGCGGGACGATGTCTGTCGACGACGGCGCGGAGCGCATCGGCATCGGTCATGTCGATGACCTCGGCGTGATGGGCTACCTGGTGGCCGGGTGCGTCGGCGTAGCGATCCACGGCGACGACCTCGACACCGAGGCGCTGGAACGCGATCACGACCTCTTTGCCGAGTTCACCGGCTCCGAGGACCATCACCTTGGTCGCGGTCGGACTCAGCGGCGTGCCGATGACGTCCGGTGGCCCGGTCGTCGGCGCCGGCTGGGCTGCGCTGATCGCGCTCTCGCTGTTCGACGTCATCCTCAAATCCTACTTGCCGTCAGCACACATCCCGACGCGGTCGGCGCCGGGAGCGAAGCGAGCGGGCCGGATGTCACGCGGCGCCGGGAGCGAAGCGAGCGGGCCGGATGTCGCTCGGCGCCGGGAGCGAAGCGCGCGGGCCGGATGTCACGCGGCGCCGGGAGCGGAGCGCTCATCCGGTCACCTCGTGCACGAAGCACCACCGCCACACCTCGCCCGGTTCGGCCGAACGCATGACCGGGTGCCCGGTGTCGTGGAAGTGTCCCGTCGCGTGCCGGCGCGGGCTGGAGTCGCAACATCCGATGTGTCCGCACGTCAGGCACTTTCGTAGGTGGGCCCAGTGGGTCTCCCCGATCGCGACGCAATCCTGGCAGCTGCGGTCGTCGCCGGCGGCCGGGGCCGGGTCGTCGGCCGGTGCGGCGTCGAACGCCTCCAGTTCGGCGCAGCGTGCGGTGGCGGTCGAGCCGGCCGACGCCGACTCCGGCGGACCGGACGAGGACTTCCGGCGAAAGATCTGCATGCTCGACATTATCCACCGCGCCGGGCGCCATTAGAGTCGCTCGAATGGGCGCATCGCTACTGCTGGTCGCGGTCATCGCCGTGGCGGTCGCGGCTCTGTGCCGTCGCTACGGGTTGTCCTCGCCGCTCGTGCTGGTCACCGTCGGGCTGGGCATCGGCTGGATTCCCGAGCTGCCGTCGGTGGCCCTGGAACCGGAGCTGGTGCTGTTCCTCATCCTGCCGCCGTTGTTGTACTCGGCCTCGCAGGAGAGTTCGTATCAGGCGTTCCGCGCGAACTGGCGCGCGATCGGGTTCCTGGCCGTCGGCCTCCCGCTGGTGACGACGCTGGTCGTCGGGTACGTCGCCTACCTCGTCGTCCCCAATCTCCCGCTCGCCGCGGCGCTGGTGCTCGGCGCCGTCGTCGCGCCGCCGGATGCGGTGTCCGCGCAGGCCATCGGCCGTCGGTTGGGTCTCCCGCGTCGGATGATGACGCTGCTCGGCGGCGAGAGCCTGCTCAATGACGCGACGGCTTTGACCGCCTTCCGGATCGCGCTCGCCGCGGCGGTGGGGGCCACCGCGACGGTCGGCGAAGGGGTCCTGACGTTCGCGGTGGCCGCCCTCGGCGGCCTGATCATGGGGCTGCTCGTCGGGATGGTCGTGTCGTGGGTGCGCGTCTGGCTCACCGACCCACCGATGGAGACGGCCATCGGCATCATCGTCCCGTTCGCCACGTATTACGCGGCGGAGGAGCTGCACGGTTCTGGTGTCATCGCGGTGGTCACGGCCGGTCTCTACCTCGGCCACCGGTCGGTGCGGCTGGGCTATGCGACACGCCTGCAGGACGAGGCGGTGCGCAAGTCGATCGACACCATCCTCGAGTCGTTCGTCTTCCTGCTGATCGGCCTCCAGTTGCCGATGCTCATCGAGGGTGTCGAGAACGAGTCGTGGACGCAGATCGCCATCGACGCCGCGGCCGTCCTGGCGGCGACGATCCTCGTACGGATCGTCTGGGTCTTCCCGGCGACCTATCTGCCCCGTCTGCTCTCACGACGGATCCGCGACCGCGAACCGCCACCCACCCCGGCGTCGGTGTTCGTCGTGTCCTGGGCGGGTATGCGCGGTGTGGTGTCGCTGGCCGCCGCCTTTGCGATACCGGTCTACACCGAGATGAACGAGCCCTTCCCCGCCCGCGCGGAGATCCTGTTCCTCACCTTCGTCGTCGTGGTGGGAACGCTGCTGATCCAGGGCACGACCCTGCCCTGGGTCATCCGATTCCTCGGGGTCAGCGGCGACGAGCATGCGCAGGACCGGCTGGCGTACGCGGCCGCCCAGGACCGGGCGTCCCGCGAGGCCGAACGCCGTCTCGACGAGTACGCGGCCGAGCTGACCGACGACGACCCGCGCCGCCTTCAGGTGGTGATGCTGCGCAAGTGGGTCACGACGCAGCGCAACGTGGCGTGGGAGGAACTGGGCCGGGGCCCCGAAGATCTCGGGGAGAGTCCCTCGTCCGCCGGCGCGCGCCTGCGGACGGAGATCCTGCAGATCCAGCGCGCGGCGTTCATCGCCGAACGCGACGCGGGCCGCATCGACGACGAAGTACTGCGGATCGCGTTGCGCCGCCTCGACTTCGCCGAGGGGCAGGGCGACCGCGATGTTTAACCCCTGAGGAGCCGGAGCCTGCGGAGGGCGTCCCGTCGCCCACCCGAACGACTCCGGGGAGTTCTGCCCATTCCGCCTTCGGCGGTCCGCCCCTACCGTCGGTTCCCATGACCACGACCCTCACCCGCCTGGCCACTGCCGGCGCCTCCCTCGTCCTCACCGCAGGCGCGCTCGCCGTCGGCACCGCCGCCGCGGCTGCTGCGCCGTCCGCACCGTCCTGCGATGCCGGACAACGGACCGTCACCTCGGTCGTCACCGCACACTCGGCGGCGTCGATCTGTCAGTGGCGCTCCGACGGCACGCTCGAATATCGCGGCGTCGCCCGCTCGAGCGGCAACACCCTCCACATCCCGGTGTCCGAGGTGCACCAGCAGGAGAACGGTAGCGGCCGCCCCTATTACGTCGCCTACAACAACGGGTACAAGTACCTCGTCTTCGACGGGCTGGGCCTGAGCATCGTCGGCCCCGACGGGTTGCTGATCAGCTCCGAGGACGCGATCGGCTGAGTGGGACCGTCATCCCTCGCCGACGAACGCGGCGAACACGGTGGTCTCCTCCGTACGACCCCGCAGTGACGTGGTCTCCTGCTCCTCCCAGCGGTCGGCCTCTGTCCGCTGCGCGGCCTCGACCGCACGCCCAGAGGCCAACGGCCGCCGCGGATCCCGCTTGGCCAGCTCCGACAACCGGGCACTCTCGTTCACCGGATCGCCGATGACGGTGTACTCGAATCTCTCGATGGCACCGACGTTTCCGGCGACCACGGCCCCGTGACTGACCCCGATACCCGCCGACAGCTCCGGGACCTCCTCGGCCAACCCGTACGCGATGTCGCGGGCGGCGGCGAGTGCGCTGCCGGCCGCGTCGTCGAGGTCGATGGGCGCACCGAAGATGGCGAGCACCGCGTCGCCCTCGAACTTGTTGACCAGGCCGTCGTGTTCCTCGACCGCCCGCACGATCACGGCGAAGAACTTGTTCAGGATCTCGACGACCTCGGTCGGGCGTCGTTGCGCGGCAAGCGTCGTCGAACCGATGACATCGACGAACAGCGTGGCGGCCAGGCGTTCGGTGCCGCCGAGTTCCGGGCTCGACGACATCGCCGCCTCGGCGACGTCGTGTCCCACGTGACGTCCGAAGAGATCGCGGATCCGTTCCCGCTCACGGAGTCCGGCGACCATCGAGTTGAAACCGACCTGGAGGTCACCGAGTTCGGTGCCGTCGTAGACGACTAGGTCGGCGTTGTCGAGGTCGCCGTCGCTCACGCGGTTCATCCCGGCGCGCACGCTCCGGATGGGTCCGGTCACGCTCATACTCGACAGCAGTGTGAGCAGCAGGCCGGTGAACAGCGCGGTGATCCCGAGGACCGTCGCCCCGACGAACAGATCGAGTTTGGAGGTCTCGTCCCGCGCGAGCCCGAAGGCCAGCACCAGCAGGATGCCAATGATCGGGATGGCCGAACCCACCATCCACGAGACGACCGAGCGCGCCTTCACACCGGTACGTTTGCGTCGGCGGTGCCCGGCCGAGATCAGTTCCGCCGCAACGGGACGCAGCGTGAAGTCGATGAACAGGTACGAGATCGCCACCACCACGACGCCACTGAGGCTCACCACGAAGAGCGTCTTCGGGATCAGCTGCGGGTCGACGATCCCGTACATGATGGTGAGCATGACGGTGGCGATGCCCCACAGGAATCCCTGCACCAGGGACAACCGCCACGGCAACCGCATCGTCCGACGGGCATCGCGTTTGGTCGGCGCGACGTCGCGGATCGCCCAGCGCAGGTCGCGGACGCCGACGTAGGTGCCCCACCCGATCCCCACCACGAAGGCCGCGGTGATGTAGACGGGCACCACGATGAAATTGACCCACCACAGTTCGGCGGTGAAGATGGTCGGCTGCGGGATGCCGACCGCGGTGAGCGAGACCGCGACGATCGCCCCGAACAGATTGGCCACCACGATCGACGCGGTCAGCAGCGTCTGGATGCGGACCCGCTGTTTGACCGAGCTCTCGCCGACGGAACCGAGCAGGATGGACCCGTAGTCGCGGCTCCCCCGCTTCGCACGCATGGGCACTAGCTAATCACGAGCCGTGCCCGGATCCGCGATGAGCTTCGCGGAGCCACTTCCGGAGCGTCACCCCGCCCCTGAGCGGGAGCCCCCTGCCCCTGAGCAGGAACACCCCCTGCCGCCCCCTGAGGAGCGAAGCGCACCACCCTGCCCCCTGAGGAGCGAAGCGCACCACCCTGCCCCCTGAGGAGCGAAGCGCACCACCCTGCCCCCTGAGGAGCGAAGCGCACCACCCTGCCCCCTGAGGAGCGAAGCGCACCACCCTGCCCCCTGAGGAGCGAAGCGTCTCGAAGGGTCAGACGATCTCGCGCCGCACGATCGTCTGATCCCGGCCCGGACCGACGCCCACGCACGAGATGTGCGCACCCGAGAGCTCTTCGAGCCGCAGGATGTAGTTCTGCGCGTTCTGGGGCAGCTCCTCGAAGGTCTTGCACTGGGAGATGTCCTCCCACCAGCCGGGCATCTCCTCGTAGATCGGCTTCGCGTGGTGGAAGCCGGTCTGCGTCATCGGCATCTCCTCGACACGTTCGCCGTCGACTTCGTAGGCCACACAGATCGGCACGGTGTCGAGGCTGGAGAGGACGTCGAGCTTGGTGAGGAAGTAGTCGGTGATGCCGTTGACGCGGGTCGCGTAACGGGCGATCACGGCGTCGAACCAGCCGCAGCGGCGGGCACGTCCGGTGGTCACGCCCACCTCGCCGCCGGTCTTGGCCAGGTACGCGCCCCACTCGTCGAAGAGCTCGGTGGGGAACGGTCCCGATCCCACGCGCGTGGTGTAGGCCTTCAGGATGCCGAGGACGGTGGTGATCTTGTTGGGACCGATTCCGGCGCCCACCGCGGCACCGCCGGCCGTCGGGTTCGACGACGTCACATACGGATAGGTGCCGTGGTCGACGTCGAGCAGGGTGCCCTGCGAACCCTCCAGCAGCACCGTCTCGCCGTTCTCCAGGGCCTGGTTCAGCAGCAGGCGGGTGTCGGAGATGCGGTGCTTGAAACCCTCGGCCTGCCCGAGGACCTCGTCGACGACCTGCGCCGGGTCGAGAGCCTTGCGGTTGTAGATCTTGACCAGGATCTGGTTCTTCAGCTCGAGCGCGGCCTCGACCTTCTGGGTGAGGATCTTCTCGTCGAGGACGTCGGCGACGCGCACACCGACGCGGGCGATCTTGTCCTGGTAGCAAGGGCCGATGCCGCGACCGGTGGTCCCGATCTTCTTGTTGCCCAGGAACCGCTCGGTGACCTTGTCGATCGCGACGTGGTACGGCATGAGCAGGTGCGCGTCGGCGGAGATCAGGAGGCCGGAGGTGTCGACGTCGCGGTCCTCGAGGCCACCGAGTTCGGTGAGCAGCACGCCGGGGTCGACGACGACGCCGTTGCCGATCACGTTCTGCACACCGGGCGTCAGGATGCCGGACGGGATGAGGTGCAGCGCGAAGGTTTCCCCGTTGGGGAGTACGACGGTGTGCCCGGCGTTGTTGCCGCCCTGATAGCGGACAACCCAGTTGATCCGGCCTCCGAGGAGGTCGGTCGCTTTGCCTTTGCCCTCGTCACCCCACTGGGCTCCGATAAGCACGATCGCGGCCATGTCCGGTACTCCTTTGTGTGGCGCGCTTGGGACCAAACCTGACCAACACTACTGGGTCGGCGCGCTCGATACGCTATCCGCGTGCCGTTTGCCCTTCTGACCCAGACCAGCCGCGCCGACGACAAGAAGGCCGTCCGCGCCGCGGTCGCCGATGCCCTGGCCGATCCCGACGTCTCCCGCCTCGTCGTCGAGCCGCGCGTCGCCGAGCGGTTCGCGCCCACCGTGGCCCACGAGAACGACATCTTCCTGTCCCAGGTGCTCGCCGCACTGATGGTCACCGAACGACTCGACGTCGAGGTCGCGTACGTCTCCGCCGAGGCCACCCCGGCGACGCGCCGCTACGGGTTGCCGCACGGGCCGGCGGCACGCGACCTGGCCGAGCACGGCACCGCGGTCGCGGTACCGCTCATCCGCGACGACGCCGCGACGGTCGTGGTCGGCAGCGCCCGCCACCTGGGTGCCGAGGGCGCGAAGCTGCACGGCGAGACCTACGTCGACAACGAGCGCCTGTTCGACGGCGAGGTGCGTTCCGTGCTCATCGAGCCGACCCTCACCGCGCCCGGGCTGCGCGCACAGGTGGAGCGGATGTTGTTGCCGGGCAAGTGGTTCGCCGGACGGGCCTGCCAGACCGGGGGCACCAACGTCGTCGTCGAACGCGAAGGGGTGGTGAACCCACGCGTCCTGAAGCGGTCGACGTTCTACCGACACGTCACCGATCTGCTGCTCGTACGTCCCTGACGGGCAGCGCCTCCGGCCCCGTCGTGAGGTGGAGGTCGTCGCGTCGGATGAGGGCGGTCGCCACGACGCTGATGATCGCGGTGAGCACCAGGTATCCGGCTGCGAGCCACGGCGACCCACTCGCCGCGCCGATCAGCGCGGTGAGGATGAGCGGCGTCAGACCCGATGCGTAGATCCCGGAGAACTGGTAGACGACCGACAGACCGGTGTAGCGCACCGGGGTCGGGTACAGACTCGCGAACAATGTGCCCTGCGCGCCGTAGAACAGTGCATGGATCACGCCGAAGACGATCACCAGCCCGACGGTGAACCACAGCAGATTCGACGTCCCGAACAGCACGAACACCGGGTAGACCGCGACGCCGTAGGCGGTGATCCCGACCAGATAGATCGTCTTGGCGCCGTAGCGGTCGGTGAGCAGTCCGGAGAACGGCAACAGAGCCGCCATGACCAGCGATGCGATCGTCACGGCCACCAGGACCGGGACCTTTTCCATGTCGAGTTCGGTGGTCGCGTAGGCGATCGCGAAGACGCCCCAGGTGTTGAAGGCCGATCCCTCACCCCACCGGGCGAGGAGGCCGAGGACGGTGTTGCGCGTGTTCGGCGGGACCACGACGTCGCGCAGCGGTGCCGTGGACTTCTTCGCGAGTTCGGCGACCTCGGCGAAGGCCGGCGTCTCGTCGACCTTGAGGCGTACGACGAACCCGATGACCACCAGCACGATGCTCACCAGGAACGCGATACGCCAGCCGTAGGTCAGGAAGGCCTGATCGTCGAGCGCCACCTGCAGCAGGGCGAACACACCTGTGCCCAAGGCGAGTCCGAGTGCCAGGCCGATTTGCGGGATGCTCCCGAACAGACCGCGTTTGCCGTCGGGGCTGTGCTCGACCGACAGCAGGACGGCGCCCGCCCACTCCCCGCCCAGCGCGAACCCCTGAACGATGCGCAAGAGCAGCAACAGGATCGGGGCGAGCACCCCGACCGACGCCGCGGTCGGGAGTACACCCATGAGCGCGGTCGCGACGCCCATCATCACCATCGTGATCGCGAGCGTGCGCTTGCGGCCGATGCGATCGCCGATGTGCCCGAACACGATTCCGCCGATCGGGCGCACCACGAAGCCCACCGCGAAGGTCGCGAAGGACAGCAGGGTTCCGACGAACGAACTCTGGTCGGGGAAGAAGAGCTGGTTGAACACCAGGCTGGCCGCGGTCGCATAGAGGAAGAAGTCGTACCACTCGACGGTCGTGCCGAGAAGACTCGCCGCGACGACGGTCCGGAGCCGCTTGCGCCGCTCGGCTTCGGTCTCGCCGGCCGGGGCAGGTGCTGTGAGTGTGGTGGTAGCCATGACCGACACACGGTAACGACGCGACGTCCCGATCCGGCGACTACGAATCAGGGTGAGCGAAAAGTTGCGGCCGTGTGCAACCGTCGCCGGTCAGGGCAGGAGAATGCGCGGCCGAGCAGTCATCGGGCCGCGACGAAGAAGTCGTCCAGAGTCACCATGCGCAGCCGGCGATTCCGGATGATCTCGACGAGTTCGGGGTACACCTTGGTCACCGGATCGTGATTGGCGTGACCGATGACGATGCTCTGCGGGCGGAAGTACTTGCGCGCGCAGCGGATCAGATACTTCTCGGTGATCAGGCCGGAGTCCGACAGCGAGCCGTACCAGAGGGTCGGCACCGTGTAGCCGAGGTCGGCGGCCACCGCGTCGACGGTGGGGTTGTGATACCCGAACGGCGGTCGATAGAAAGGAGTCCCGTCGACGCCGAACTGCTTGCGCAGGAAACGCTTCGTCCGACCGAGCTCGTCGGCCACTCCCCGCGACGACATCTCGGTGAGCGCGGGATGACTCCACGTGTGATTGCCCAGTTGGATCTGACCGGACTCGACGAGAGGTCGCAGGTCGGCCCGGTGGTCGGTCCAGCCGTCGAACGAGCCGGTCACGAAGAAGGTGAATCGGGCGCCGGTGTCCTGCGCGAACTTCACATAGGCGCCGATCACCTCCGAGCTCGCACCGTCGTCGACGGTGAGCGCCAGATGCCGACCGGGTCCCGGTAGCGCGGTGATCGCCCCCGCGGGCAGCGGACGTCGAGACCCGACCGCAGGTGGCAGCAGCACCGACGACGGGGCTCGTGCCGTGCTGACCTGGCCGGCCGCCGGTGAGATCTCCTCGACCGGTTCGATCTCGGCCGCCGGGACCGGCGTCGCGCAGCCCGTGAGCGAGCCGGAGGTCAGTGCCCCCACGGTCCCCGCGGCGAGAACTGCGAGGAAGTCGCGTCGTTCCATGCGCCGCAATGTAAGGCATAACCGACATTCACGACGCAGTGACGCACGGTCACCAGGTCATCTCGTCCCGACATCGTCGCTGGTGGTCGTCGGGATCGATCTGCACCGTCGCGTGCTCGAGTCCGTGCCGGGCCAGGACGGCCTGCGCGGCGGGCAGCACCTCACCGTTGGGGCGACTGCTGCCGAGATGGACGGTGGCCACGTCCATCCCCGTCGTGAGCGTCCAGACATGGAGATCGTGCACGTCGTCGACCACGGGGATGTCGGCCAGGTCGGCCCGCAACGCCTCGACGTCGACGTGGGCCGGCGCCTGCTGGTTGAGGATGCGAAGCGCATCGAGCGCGAGTCGCACCGCGCGCGGGACCACCCACAGCGCGATCAGCACCGCGACGACGATGTCGGCGTAACCCCATCCGGTCGTCATCGCGACGATGCCGGCCACCAGGACACCGACGCTGCCGACGGCGTCGGCCAGGACTTCGAGGTAGGCGCCGCGTACCGCGATCGACTCCTTGGCGTCCGCGCGCAACAGCAACATGACCCCGAGATTCACCAGCAGACCGATCAGGGCCACGACGATCAGCGTGAGTCCCGGGACCTGCGGATCGCTGCCGATGCGTTCCACCGCTTCGTAGAGCACGAACGCGGCGACGCCCATCAACAGCACGGCATTGGCGACCGCGGTGAACACCTCGGCGCGGTGCCAGCCGAAACTACGGGTGTCGGTGATCCGCCCGTGCCGGCCGAGCAACAGCGCGATCAGCCCCATGACGAGCGCGACGACGTCGGTCAGCATGTGTCCCGCGTCGGCGATCAGCGCGAGCGAGTTCACCAGAATGCCGGTGACGAGTTCGACGACGAAGTAGCTGCCGATCAGTCCGACCGCCAGCACCATCGGCCAGAGCCGCCGCTGCCCACCGCCCGCGGGAGCGTGCGAGTGCGAATGTGAATGCCCCATGATGCCGGTCAATATATGCAGAACTTCGCATATGTGGCAACAGGCCGGTCAGCTCCGCAGGGTCGCCAGCGCCGAGGACCTTCGCAGACCCGCCGTCATCAGCAGGTCGACGAGCAGCGAGCGGATCTCCGCGAGCAGCGCAGCCTCCGACAACTCGCTGTTGGTGACCAGGTCGATCCGGGCCTTGCGCACGATGCTGCGGATCACCCTGGCCGCATCGGCCTGATCGGGTTCCTCGCCGGGGTCGGCCATCATCATCGCGCGCAGCACCTCGAAGGCGCCGGCGAGATCGTCGATGATCTCGATCAATTCGGGGAGCACCGGCACCCCCCGCTGGGTCATGCCGAGCGAACGCCGCGCGATGATCCGGAAATTGCGCACGGCGTTGTCGATCGGGTCGGCGGTGGCCGAGATCCGGTCCAACCGCATCCGCGAACCCCAGTAGAGCGGTGAGATCCGGGTGACCTCGCGTCCGCCCGTCATGTCCGACCGCATCTTGTTGATCTCCGCCTGCGTCCCGCGGCCGGCTTCGAGTGCGGCCGCGATGAGTTCCTCGTCGCGCTCGCGGAGTCCGGTGGCCAGCTGGCGGGCGGCGTCGCGAACCGTGGCGAGGACCCCGGCCGCGTCCCGGCGCGCCCGGCTCGCCGGGTTCACCGGCAGCAGCGCCCCCACGAGGATGCCGACCAGCCCACCGATCAGCGCGTCGAGCGCGCGATGGAAACCCGCCACCCCGCCGGGCGGGAGAAGCGTCGCGACCAGCGCGGCCGACGAGGCCGCCTGCATGGGGACGAGCGGACCGTCGTCGAGGAAGACCGCCACCGTCATCGCCAGGGCGACGACGATCATGATCTGCCACGCCCCCTCACCGACCAGGCTGATGAAGAGGTCGCCGACGAGGATCCCGATCGCGACGCCGCCGACGAGTTCGGCTGCGCGCCGCCACCGCTGCCCCAGCGAGAGGCCGAGCGAGATCACCGCGGCGATCGGGGCGAAGAACGGGTCGGGATGGATGAAGATTTCCACCGCGATCCACCAGGAGACGCCCGCCGCGAGCGCGCACTGCACGATGGGGACGAGCGAGACACGCAGCCTGCGCAGCCGATTCTTCAGCGGCGCGGGCATCGCGTTGAACACCCGGCGCGGGTACGACGGGTTCGCGGAGCTCGATCCCATCAGGCGGACGTCATCCCGGGATGACCGGTCGTCTCGGTGTCGTCACACAAGGCCGAGTTCGGCGGCCGCGCGTGGATCGCTGTCGTTGAGCAGGTCGAGGCAACGCAGGTGCTCGTCCTCCTCGCCGACCAGTTCGGCGGCCCGGGCCAGCGCCCCGACACACCGCAGGAAGCCGCGGTTCGGTTCATGACTCCACGGCACCGGGCCGAAACCCTTCCAGCCGTGGCGGCGCAGCTGATCGAGGCCGCGGTGATAACCGGTCCGCGCGTAGGCATAGGCCGCGATCACCGCGGGCGTGTCGATGTCGCCGCCGGCCGCGGCGCCCTTCGACGACTCGAGAGCCGCCTCGGCCAGATACGCCCAGGCGATCGACGCGGTCGGGTGCGCGGCCGCGACCTCCGCCGCGGCGGCGCCGTTGAGCAGGTCCGATTCGGCGTCGTCGTCCCCGGTGAGCAGAACCGGTTGTGGGCCGAGAAGATCTCCGAAAGACGTCATGCCCTCTATTCAAGCATCGTGTCGCCGGGGACCCTTCGTTCGATCAAACGCCCTAGTGCTGGATTGTCGGGCCATTCGCTAGGGTGAATGGCGCAATCGGTCCTGCTGCCCTCCCGCTGATCCGGTGTCGTCGGGCGGCCGGACCGAAGTCGTGCAATGGCGGAATGCGGGGTGAATCAGTCGATGGCGCGATCTGAGAGGCCGAGAGCTGCTGTCACCAGGGCTCTGTCGACCCTGAAACAGGTCCGGGAGGATCGTCGTGCTCGCCTGGCGGGTGCCCGACCGACCCCCGATACTGTTCCGACCGGCACCGACGCCACGCCACCCAGCACCAGCAGAGAGGGCCGCGAGCCAGCTGTGGACGATTCCACCCAGAACGAGACCGCCGAGGGCAAGGCCACCGAGGACACGGCCACCGGGACCGAGGCGACCGCAGCGGAGTCCACGACAGACGCGTCCACTGCGGCCGGCGCCGCGAAGAAGTCCCCGGCACCGAAGCCGAAGGGTGGACGCGGGATCGACGGCGCCACCCAGGTGATCAATCGCGACAGCCTCCCGTCTGCCGAGGATCTCGAGGATCTCGACGACATCGACCCGCTGAGCGACGAATCCGAGTCCGCCTCGACCGAGGAGACGGCGACCGACGACGCCACGAGCGAGGACGCCGCCGCCCCGAAGCGCCTCGGGCCCAGCGATTCGAAGACCACGGTCATCCGACGGTCGGACCTCCCCGACGCCGAGGGGCTCGAAGACCTCGACGACATCGACCCGACGGCCCCGGAGCCCGAGGCAGCCTCGCCCGAATCCGAGACCGACGCGGAGGGTCCGACAGACGAGGCCGCCGAGGCAGAGCCGTCCGAGTCCGAGTCCGAGTCCTCCGCAGCGGAATCGACCGAGGAACCGGAGTCGGAGTCGGACGACGAGGCGGACTCCGACACCGACGCGGCGGCTGAGCCGGTGGTCCCCGAGGACGACACCGACCCGTCGACGGGTACCGCGGTCAGCGCGGGTGTCGTAGCGGCCGGCGCGGCTGCCGTGGCGGCCGGCACGACCGAGACCGACGACGACGTTGCAGACGCGGAGTCGACCATAGACGAGTCCGCGACAGACGAGGCCGGGGACGCCACCGAGGCAATCGAGGTCCCGGCCGCCGAGTCAGACGCCGAAACCGGGGCGATCGAGACCGAGCCGATCGAGGACGAGCAGGCGGTGCCGACCGAGACCGAGCCGACCGAAGACGCGGCGGCGACGGACGAGACGGCGACAGACGAGACGGCGACGGACGAGGCAGAGGCAGAGTCCCCCACCGAGGCGATCGTCGTGCCCGCCGGCGGGACCACCGGCACACCCGAGACCGACACGGCCGACGCTGCAGACGACGCCGAAGCCGACGACAAGGCCGACGAAGCCGGCAAGGCCGACGAACCGGACGCCGCCACGACCGTCATCCCCGCGGCTGCGCCTGCGGCGGCCGCCGCGTCCGCCCGAGACGAGCCCGCCACGGCAGATGACGAGGTCCGGACCACCCCCGAGCCGGCCGTTCCCGCCTCGACCGCGGGGTGGACGACGACCGACCGCGAACCCCAGGTCATCCCGGGAAGCGGCCCCGCGTCGCAGAAGAAGAAGCGCGGCAAGGGCCTGCTGATCGCGGCGGCGGCGATCGTGGTGGTGATCGTGGCCGTCGTCGGCGGCATCTTCGCCTACAACAGCCTGCGCGGCCCAGCACCGGCCGACGAGGCCGCGACCGTCGCGATGGACTACACGACCGCGCTGTACGAGGGCGACCTCTCGACCCTGCGGTCGGTCACCTGCGGTGAGCTCAACGCGTTCTACAGCGACTTCGACGATGCCGCGTACGAGCGGACCTACGAGGCGCAGCGCGCCCGCAACGAGCTTGTACAGACGCAGGCGATCAACGCGGTCCGGGTCGTCGAGGGCGGCAATCAGGCCGTCGTCGAGGTCGTCGCCGTGCACACCAACACACCCGACCAGCCCGAGACCGTCACCCTCAACCTGCAGCGCGACGGCGACGACTGGAAGGTGTGCAACCCCACGTGACGAACGGACACCGGTACGGCCCGCCGCCGGCCGGCCCGGGTGACCGTTCTGCACCTGGATACTTCACGCCGCCGGCCCGACCGGCGTCGGCCGCGGGCACGGCGCCCAGCCGGACTCCCGGGCCGGACAACCGGGTCCGCACCAGTCGGATCCGTCCCTACGAGGTCGGTCCACCGCAACGGACCCGGTCACGCGTCGACCCGGCCGTCGTGATCGCGGCGCTGGTCATGATCGCGCTCGCCGCCGCGGTCGTCGTGGGTCTCGCCCTCACCTGAGTGCACGGACAACACTGCCCGCACCCCTCGTCGGAGTGCGGGCAGCGGTTGATCACCTCGGTCAGGCGGTCAGGGACTTGCCGTTGGACTTGAGGTCGTTGCACGCCTCGACAACGCGCTCGCTCATGTTGCTCTCGGCCTTCTTCGACCAGCTGCGCGGGTCGTAGACCTTCTTGTTGCCGACGTCGCCGTCGACCTTCAGCACACCGTCGTAGTTGCCGAACATGTGGCCGGCGACCGGGCGGGTGTAGGCGTACTGCGTGTCGGTGTCGACGTTCATCTTGATGACGCCGTAGCTCAGCGCCTCGTCGATCTCGCTCTTCAGCGAGCCCGAACCGCCATGGAAGACGAAGTCGAACGGCTTGGCGCCCTCGGCCAGACCCAGCTTCTTGGTCGCCACTTCCTGGCCGGTGTTGAGCACATCGGGACGCAGCTTGACGTTGCCCGGCTTGTAGACGCCGTGCACGTTGCCGAAGGTCGCGGCCAGCAGGTAACGGTTGCCGCTGTCGCTGGCACCGAGCGCCTCGATGGTCTTCTCGAAGTCCTCGGGGGTGGTGAACAGCTTGTCGTTGATCTCGTTCTCGACGCCGTCCTCTTCGCCACCGACCACGCCGATCTCGATCTCGAGGATGATGTTGGCGGCACCGGCCTTGGCCAGCAGTTCCTTGGCGATCTCCAGGTTCTCGTCGAGCGGCACGGCGCTGCCGTCCCACATGTGCGACTGGAAGAGCGGATTGCGGCCGGCGTCGACGCGCTCCTGCGAGATCTGCAGCAGCGGCCGGACGTAGGTGTCGAGCTTGTCCTTGGGGCAGTGGTCGGTGTGCAGACCGATGAGGACGTCGTACTTGGCCGCGACGACGTGCGCGAACTCGGCAAGTGCGACCGCGCCGGTCACCATGTCCTTGACACCCTGGCCGGACCCGAACTCGGCGCCACCGGTCGAGAACTGGATGATCCCGTCACTGCCTGCGTCGGCGAAACCCTTGATCGCGGCGTTGATCGTCGACGACGAGGTGCAGTTGATCGCGGGGAATGCGTAACCGCCCTTCTTCGCCTTGTCGAACATCTCGGCGTACTGCTCCGGGGTTGCAATGGGCATCGACGAATCCTCCAGGGTGTTGATGTGCTCTGGTGTTCGGGTTCTCTCGCCTCGAGTGGTGCTTCGGTGGCGAGCAGCCGGACTTCCCGCGGCCGGACTCCCCCCAGTATGGCAGGTGCCACATCGCCCGGCGCGGGCACCATTCGTGCCCGGACCTGCTGGAAAACGACGATGGCGGAGCCGTGAGATTCTGTCCTCGACGCACCCGCAGGTACTCTGGGTCCCCGTGATCGACTCCGCTCTTGCCACCACGACCACCAACCTGGCGCTCCTGCCGGGATTCCTGGATCCGGTGAACCTGCTCAACTCGTTCGGCACATGGATGCTGGCCGGTCTCCTGCTGGTCGTGTTCATCGAGTCGGGTCTGCTGTTCCCGCTGCTCCCCGGCGACTCGCTGCTCTTCACCGCGGGTCTCATCGTGGCGGCGAAGTCCGCGGAGATCGAACCGTTCGCACCGCTCTGGGTGCTCCTCGTGCTGATCCCCATCGCGGCGTTCCTCGGCGACCAGGTCGGCTACTGGATCGGCAAGAAGGCGGGGTATTCGCTGTTCCGGCCGGACGCGAAGATCTTGAAGCAGGTCTACATCGAGGAAGCGCACGAGTTCTTCGAGAAGCACGGCCCGGTGACCATCATCCTCGCGCGCTTCGTCCCCATCGTGCGGACCTACGCGCCACTGGTCGCCGGTGCCGCGAAGATGCGGTACCCGATCTTCCTCACGTACAACATCATCGGCGCGATCGCCTGGGGCGCGGGTGTCACGCTGCTCGGATACTTCCTGGGGCAGATCGAGTTCATCCGCGACAACATCGACTACATCTTCCTGTTCATCGTCTTCATCTCGGTTCTGCCGATCATCACCGAGATCGGCAAGCGCATCCTGCGCTCGCGCAAGAAGGTCGTCGAAGAAGCTCCGCTGCCCGCGTCCGACGATGCGAAGAATCAGACCGCCGAGAACTGATCGGCCCCTCGGCCGGCGCGCCGAGTCATCCCGTCAGCTCGATTCTTAACCTTCCGCCGGGGCGCCTGCGCGCTTAGCGTCGCCGATCATGGCAACTCCGACCGTCACGGCGACGGGTCCCGTGCTCGACGCCGCCCCGTCACAGATGCGTCTGGTGGGCCGTCGCCGCCCTGGGCGGTGGGTCGAAGCGACGGTGGCCGTAGTCCTGGGCGCGATGTTCGTCAACACACTGGTGACCAACGAGCGCTTCGAGTGGCCCACGGTGGCGCAGTACTTCACCCAGGAGTCGGTGCTGCGCGGCTTGTGGCTCACACTGTGGCTCACCGCGGTGACGTTCGCCGCCGGATTCGTGCTCGGCATCGGACTGGCGGCGATGCGCTTGTGGGGCGGCCCGCTGCTCCAGTCGATCTCGTTCGGATTCGTGTGGATCGTGCGGTCGGTGCCGCCACTGGTGCTGCTGCTGGTCTGGTTTCAGCTCGCTTCGCTCTATCCACGCCTGTCGCTGGGCATTCCGTTCGGGCCCGAGTTCACCTCGGTGGACACCACTCACCTCATCGGTCCGCTGACAGCAGCCTTCATCGCGCTGACCATCGACGTGGCAGCGTTCGCGGCCGAGATCGTGCGCGGCGGACTCGTCTCGGTCGACGACGGACAGACCGAGGCCGCCCGCTCGCTGGGGCTCGCTCCCAGCCGGATCTTCCGGCGCATCGTCCTCCCCCAGGCGATGCCCGCGATCGTCCCCGCCTCCGGCAACCTGCTCATCGGTTTGCTGAAGTCGACGTCGCTGGTCAGCGTGATCGCCGTGACCGATCTGCTGTATTCGGTGCAGCTGGTCTACAACCAGAACTTCAAGGTGATGCCGCTGCTGCTGGTGGCCACCATCTGGTACATCGTGATCACCTCGCTGCTGGCGATCGGTCAGTACTTCGTGGAGCGGCGTTTCGCCCGAGGCCGACGCGACGCACGTCCGTTCGCCGACATCCTCCGCGACGCCGCGCGTCTGCGCCCGCGTCTGCCCGGGACGCCGCGATGAGCGCCGTGGAGATCCGCGGCCTCGAGAAGTCCTTCGGCGGCCGGGAGGTTCTGCGCGGCATCGACCTCGATGTCGCCACCGGGGAGGTGGCCATCGTGCTCGGACCGTCGGGGTCCGGAAAGTCCACTCTGCTGCGGTGTGTCAACCATCTGGAGCGCCCCGACCGCGGTCATGTGCGGGTGCACGGCGACGTCATCGGTTACCGCGAAACGCGCCGACGCAACGGCGAGACGGTATTGCGCGAACTGCCTCCCCGTGAGGTCGCTCGACAACGCCGCCGGATCGGCATGGTCTTCCAGCAGTTCAACCTGTTCCCGCACTTCACCGTCCTGGAGAACCGCACCGAGGGTCAGCTCGCGGCCGGCACCTCACCGGACGAGGCGGACGAGCGGGGGCGGGCGTTGCTCGCCCGGGTGGGCCTCGCGGGACGTGAGAAGTCGTACCCGTCGCACCTGTCCGGCGGTCAGCAACAGCGGGTGGCCATCGCTCGCACCCTCGCCATGCAACCCGACGTCGTCCTGTTCGACGAGCCGACCTCCGCGCTCGACCCCGAGCTGGTGGGCGAGGTCCTCGCCGTCATCCGCGACCTCGCCGAATCCGGAATGACCCTTGTCGTCGTCACCCACGAGATCGGTTTCGCCCGCGATGTCGCCGACACCGTGATCTTCATGGACGACGGCCTGATCGTCGAGACCGGTTCGCCCGAGCGCATTTTCGCCGCCGCCGAGCACCCCCGCACCCGCGAATTCCTCGCGGCCGTGCGCTGACCTTCCCACACCACTGACGACGCCAAGGAGAACCCATGCGCAGCCGCGCTCTGCTCGCCCTACCTCTGATCGCAGCCGCGACGCTGATGATCGGCGCATGCGGTGGCTCGACCGACCCGGCCGGCGAGAGCTATGCGATCCCCACCCAGGACGTGGTGTCGTCGGTGGCGGTCGATCCCGCCGCGCAGGCCCTCCTGCCGCCGGGGACCAGCGAGCTCACCCTCGGCCTCACCCGCGCGCCCGGGGTCAACAACCTCCCGCACGCGGGCGAGGTCCCGGAGGGCAACCCGGTTGGCCTCGACGTCGACCTGCGCAACGCGGTCGCCAAAGCCCTCGGCGTGACGTGGAACGAGGAGGTCGGCACCTTCTCGACCATCATCCCCGGCGTGCAGAACGGCCGATATCAGGTGGGGCAGGGCAACTTCGGTGTGACGAGGTCTCGGCTCGAGGTGGTCGACTTCGCCACATACCTCAATGACGGACAGGCCTTCGTCGGCTCGTCCGGGTCCGGTCTGACCTCCGTCACGACGCTGGAAGACCTGTGCGGCAAGAAGATCGTGACCGGATCCGGCACCACCTTCCAACAGATCCTGGAGAAGGGCGTGCAGGAGTGCACGACACACGGCAAGCCCGCCTACTCGGTTCAGTACCTCGACGACCAGGGCGCGATCATTCTCAGCCTGCAGAACAACAAGGTCGACGCCTACTTCGGCCCCACCCTGTCGCTGCGGTACCTCGTCGACAAGGTGCCCGGGACGACGTTCCTCGGCGAATACTCCACCACCGTCGTCGGATTCGTGACGGCCAAGAACTCCCCGGTCGCCCGGGCGATCAGTCAAGCGGTCAACACCCTCATCGCCCGCGGCGAGTACCAGCGGTTGTTCGACAAGTGGAATGTCCC
Organism: Gordonia sp. ABKF26; assembly: GCF_041103195.1. Classification (NCBI taxonomy): domain Bacteria; kingdom Bacillati; phylum Actinomycetota; class Actinomycetes; order Mycobacteriales; family Gordoniaceae; genus Gordonia; species Gordonia sp. ABKF26. The sequence continues at coordinate 1,440,952 of NZ_JBGCVZ010000003.1, read as the reverse complement.
CACGTCGGCGCTGCCGAGGTCCGAGATCAACCCCACCGCAGGATTCTGAGCCGCCCGTCACCACGCGGCGTCGAGGTCGGCGTGCTGCCGGACCCACGCGTGCATGGCGATTCCGGCGGCGACGCCCGCGTTGATGCTGCGCGTCGAGCCGAACTGGGCGATGGACACCGTGAGATCGGCCTCGCGCTGCGCGTCGTCGCTGACCCCCGGGCCCTCCTGACCGAACAGCAGCACGCAGTCGCGCGGTAGATCCGCCGTCTCGAGGGGCCGCGCACCGGGCGTGTTGTCCACCGCCACCACGGTGAGTCGCGCGTCCCGAGCCCAGGCGATCAGGTCGGACACCGTCTCGTGGTGCATCAGGTGCTGGTATCGGTCGGTCACCATCGCTCCGCGGCGATTCCAGCGGCGCCGTCCGACGATGTGGACGGCGGCCACCGCGAAGGCATTGGCGGTGCGCACCACGGTGCCGATGTTGGCGTCGTGCGCGAAGTTCTCGATGGCGACGTGGAATGGATGCCGCCGGGCGTCGATGTCGGCGACGATCGCCTCTCGCGACCAGTACCGATACGCGTCGACGACGTTGCGGGTGTCCCCGTGGGCGAGGAGCTCGGCGTCGAGGCGCGGATCTTCGGGCACGGGCTCGCCCGGATGCTCGACGGTCCAGGGCCCGACCCCGACGGCCGGCCCGGTCTGCCACTCGGTGGGTCCCGCGGCGTCGTCTCCGCCGTGACCGGCCGACTCGTCAGGCAAGCCCGAGATCGCCGAGGTCGAGGAGGGAGCGGTACGGCACGCCGAGGGCCGTGATGACCGCGTCCGCGCCGGTCGCGCGGTCGACGACGGTGGCCACCCCGACGACGTTGCCACCGATACCGCGGACGGCTTCGACAGCCGTGGACGGGGAGGCCCCGGTCGTGCTGGTGTCCTCGACGACGAGCACGTCGCGGCCGCCGATGTCGGGCCCCTCGATCTGACGTTGCATGCCGTGCGCCTTGGCTGCCTTGCGGACGACGAACGCGTCGACCGACCGGCCGTCCGCGTGCATGATCGACGTCGCCACGGGATCCGCGCCGAGGGTCAGGCCACCGACCGCGGCGTACTCCCAGTCCGCGGTCAGCTCCCGCATCAGCGTGCCGATCAGTCGCGAGGCCTCGTGGTGCAGCGTCGCCCGGCGCAGGTCGACGTAGTAGTCGGCCTCTTTACCCGACGACAGCGTCACCTTGCCGTGGACGACGGCGAGCTCACGGACGAGCTCGGCGAGCCGTGCCTTCGCGGCCGGGTCGACCCGCGGGGTCTCGGCGGGAACCGGGGCGGACGAGGACATGCGACTTCCCTCTCGGTCGAACGTGCCGGGATCGACGATCTCCGGTGCGTGGCGTGCTGGGCGCGATCAGTTGCGGTGCCGGTTGGGCCGCTCGCCCGTGTCCCGGCGAGGTGCCTCGTCGGAAGTCGCGCCGGACCCGCGGACGGGCATCGGCGACATCCGGCGGCCACCGGTGGTCGGTGACGGGGGTGTGCGCGTCGGTGCCGGATTGTCGGACTCCGCCGGCTGCGACGCGCCGGCCGTGGAGCCGCCGGCCCGCGACTCGCCCTGGGCCTGCCGCCTGCGCTTGTCCCGCAACGATTCGGTCTTCTCGTCGGCGAGTTCGGCCCGCGTGGGTCCGTGCGGGTCGCGCGGATCGGGCGAGTCCTCGGGTTCCCGGACCGGCGGCAGCACTCGCAGCAGGTCGGCGAATCGGCGAACGACCTCCAGACCCGTGTTCAGCTTGGCCGGGTCGTTCGTCACCGGCATCGAGCCCAGCGCCCAGTTGCCCTCGTTCCAGAGGACCTCGACGAACGCGGGCGCCTTGTTGGCGAGCGCGACCATCCGGCGGTCGCAGACCCGACGGGCGACGTCGAGATTGTTGGAGAACATGACACGCGGGCCCATCGCACCCAGCAATTCCACGTCCTCCTCGGCGGGGGCGAGGACGTCCTCGTGCCGGAGGTCGACGACGACATGCGACGGCGAAGAGCGTCGGACGGCGATCACGGTCGCGGTCTCGGCGAGGTCGAAGACCACGGCCTCCACCCCGGCGTAGTGTCCGTATGCGACGTCCTGGACCGGGATGTGGTCGCCCACGTTCATGGTTGCGCGCCGAAACACCTTGCGCAGCTTGGTATCCGACTCACGGAACTTGAACTCGTGTTCATCGCCCCAGACCGCACGCTGGTGCCGCGCATCGCTCGACCGCTGGCGGTCGAGCCACAACAGGACACCCGCACCCAGTAGGGCCACGGCGGCGATCAGGAAATAGACGGTGGTCATCGCGCTACAGCCTACTATCGGCGGGCCCGCGGTGAGGTCATCCGCCTACCCGGATGTACCCGCGTTCCTTGTCGACGACGTTGACCAGCACGTCGGCCGGCTCCTCGGTGCCCGCGGCGACGTAGCGCCGGAGGTTGTCGAGGACCTGCTCGGCCAGCGCATCGCGCCACCCGACGGCGTCCCCGCTCATGTGTGCCGAGATCGCGACCCCGGGCAGGTCCCACAGTTCACTGTCGGCGGGCAGCGGCTCGGTGGCGAAGACGTCGAGCGTGGCCGCGCCCAGGTGTCCCGATCGGAGCGACCGCACCAGGGCCGGCTCGTCGACGAGCTCGCCGCGTCCGACGTTGACCAGGTGTGCGCCGGGCTTCATCGCCGCCAGCACGGTCTCGTCGATCATTCCGGAGGTCTGATCGGTCAGCGGCGCGATCGCGACGACCGTGTCGAAGTCGCCCACGTGCGCGGCGAGGTCGTCGGTGGCGACGACGTGTCCGAAGTCCGGGTCCGACGCGCGTTCGGTCCGGCCTGCCCCGGTCACCCGTACACCCACGGCGCGTAGCAGTTTCGCGGTCGCGCGGCCGATCCCGCCGGTGCCGATCACGAGCGCGGAGGTGCGGTGGGTCGCCACGGTCTCGCGGTGCCGCCATTCATGGTCGCGCTGCAACGCCATCGACTCGTGTATACCCTTGTGCCGCGCGAGGACAGCGGCGAGGACGAATTCCGCGATCGGCCGGTCGAAGACGCCGTGCGCGTTGGTCACCACGACGTCCGAGGCCCGCAACTCGTCGAAGAGCAATGAGTCGACGCCGGCCGCACACACGTGCACCCAGCGCAACGATGCCGTCGCCTCGCCCCAGTGGTCGGCGAGCCCGCGGGAGAAGAAGTCCCACAACACGAAGACGTCCGCACCCGGCAGGGCGGAGCCCAGATCGTCAGCCGTGCAGAGCCGTACCGTCGCGAGCTCCTCGATCTCGGCGAGGTTCCCCGGCGGAGGGGCATCGGGGGAGATCAACAGGGCAACCACGGGCGCATGCGGGGTCATGACCCCACCGTAGGTGACGGGTCGGTGTGTTCGTCGATCACGAAGAGCAGCAGCGTCACCGCGAGGAAACCGGCGGGCACCCAGGCGGCGCGACCGCCCAACAGTTGGGTGCAGACCGCCCCGACGAGTGCGCCACCCGCGAACGCCCCCACCAGGCGGCCGTAGACCGCGAGGGCCTTGCGCGCATCCGGCGACCGGTCGACGGTCACCCCGTAGCCGGCCTCCACGAGCCGCATGAGATTCCCGGTCGTGGCCACCGCGATGTAGTTGAGATCGCCGATGTTGCGGAACAACTCGATCTGCATCGCCGTGATGAACGAGATGGGGATGGTGACGAACGAATGCGGCACCGAGGTGGGGACGAAGCCGATCACCACGAGGATCGCCACCTGCAGCGCCATCGTCACCCGGATCGGATAGACGAGCAGGCGGTCGAGCCGGCCGGCCTTCACGTGCACCGCGAGCACGACGCCGACGAGAAAGGCGAGGATCGGCCACAGATGACCGGACGCCTGATGCCATTGCCGCTCCGACAGATTCAGCGCGAGGAGGATGACGTTTCCGGTCTGGGCATTGGCGAACACCCCGCCCCGGGACAGGTACGTGTAGCTGTCGAGGAAGCCACAGGCCGCGGTGATCAACAGGGCGAAGCGCAGCGAGGTCGACGTGGTCATCTCACAGCACCACCGGAACCGAGCCCGTGCGGCAGCCCGACCGGTCCAGCAGTGTTCCCAGCCGCTTCGGGGTCTCCAGGGTGACCGAACGGTCGGCGACGACGAGCCCCGGCACCCGGCTCTCGAGCTGCTGCTCGAACTCGGACAGTTCGCCGACGGTGTGCAACCAGACGCCCATCAGGATGTTCGCGGTGCCCGTGACCTCGCAGCAGACACGCACCTGGGGCAGTTCGTCGAGCGCGTCGACGAGCGCCGAGATCGACCTCGACGACGCGCGTGCCCACACGTTCGCCGTGACGGGCCATCCGCTGATGACATGGGCCACCTCGCATCTGATCGACAGGACGCGTTCGGCGACGAGTGCGGTCAGTCGGCGTCGGACGGTCGGTGCGCTCAGGCCGCTCGCGGCCGCCAGATCGACCGCCGAGCGTCGGCCGTCCTCGGCCAGTGCGGCGATGAGCCGCAGATCCATCTCGTCGGGTTCGTGCGCCAGCGGGCGGTGCTCGGGACGGTGCTCGACGAGCACCGATTCGTCCGCGTCGGACAGCGTGTGCACCCGCCAGCGTTCGCTCTCGCCGAAGACCCGCATCACCAGCCTCGTCCGGGTCCGGGCGACGCCCTCGGTCTCGGCGAGGCGCTGTACCCAGTCGCCGAGGAAGCCGAGGTCGGGCACCATCACGGTCAGCAGCAGGTCGCCGTCGCCTGCGGTGCGCTGGATCGTGGCCACGTGTCGGTCCCCCGCGAGTCGCTCGACGAGCGCCTCCCGCCGCGACGACGCCTGGACCTCGACGAACGCGCTGCAGCGGGTGTTCAGGTACGCGGCCCCGGGATAGGTGACGATCCAGGCGAGACCGCTGTCGACGAGCCGCTCCCAGCGGCGGGCCGCGGTCGCCGCGCTCACGCCCACGACGTCGCCGACGACGCCCCACGGCGCCCTCGGCGCGACCTGCAGGGCGTGAACGATCTGATAATCGAGGTCGTCCGGCACGCAACAATCCTGCATCACGAGGTGAACTTTTTTCGTCTTCGGCAGACGCCGGGACAGTCCGCGGCAGCGCTCCTACGTTTCCTCCCAACACCCCAGTGGCCGCACGGGCGGCCCGAGATCGAGGAGGACGATTCGTGAAGGTCTGCATCATCGGCGGAGGTCACGGCTCTTATGCGGCCGCGGCCGAGCTCAGCGAGAAGGACCACCATGTCACCTGGTGGCGGCGGGACGGCGCGGCGTTCTCGTCGCTGGTCGAGCGCGGAACCCTCGACCTCGACGACCATCGCGGCAGCAGGCAGATCACCGTCGACAACGGTGACGGCAGGGGCATCTCGATCGTCACCGACCTCGCCGAGGCGGTGTCCACCGCCGAGGTCATCGTCGCGCCGGTTCCCGCGTTCGCCCACGAGTCGCTCGCCCGGCAACTCGCCCCGCATCTGCGCGACGGTCAGGTCGTCTATCTGCCGCCGGGCAGCTTCGGATCCATCGTCTTCGCGCAGGCGGTACGCGCCGCGGGCAACCCCGCCGACGTCGCGTTCGCCGAAACCGGGACCCTGCCCTACCTCGCACGCAAGCACGGCGACACCCGCGTCGTGGTCAGCGGATACGCCACGCGTCTGCCCACCGGCGTCTTCCCGGCGCGGCACACCGACCGGGCGCTGGCGGTCCTCGGCGAGGTCTACCCCGCCGTCGAGCGCGTCGAGGACGCCCTCAGCGGCGCGCTGATGAACGCCGGACCGATCATCCACCCGCCGCTCATCCTGATGAATGCCGGTCCGCTGGAACACTTCCCGTCGTGGGACATCCACAACGAGGGCACCCAGGACTCCATCCGGCGGGTCACCTCGGCGCTCGATGCCGAGCGCATCGCGGTCCGCGAGGCGCTCGGCTATGCCGCACCGCATTTCCCGCTCGCCGACCACTACACCGCCGACGGCGACGAGTGGATGTACGGCAACGCCGCCCACGAGAAGCTCACCGACAGCGGCGACTGGCGCGAGAACATCGACCTGCACACCCACCGCTACATGGTCGAGGACGTCGAGATCGGGCTGGCGCTGCTGAGTTCCGTGGCGCGGTGGGCGTCGGTGCCGTCTCCGGTGGCCGACGGTCTGCTCGCCCTGGCCGGCGCGGTCACCGGCCGTCCCGCCGCGACCGGCGGGCGGACCCTGGAGAGCCTGGGGTTGGCCGAACTCGACCCGTCCGGCATGCGGGCACTGCTCCACGACGGACCGGCGCGGTGACGGGCCGTCACGTCGCCGTGGTCGGCGCCGGCCGGATGGGCCAGGGCATCGCCGCGGCACTGGCCTTCGGGACCGTCGCGGTGTCGGTCGTCGACCTCCGTGACCGCGGCGCCGACGCCGCGGCCTACCTCGAGGGAGTCCGTGCGTCGATCCGACAGGCACTGGCGCACAAGGTCACGCTCGGCCTGCTCGCGGTCGAGGACCTCGAGGATGTCGCCGCGCTGGTGACGGTCGTCGGCGAGGTCGACGCCCTCACCCCGATGGCCGCGGCGGATCTCGTCTTCGAAGCCGTGCCGGAGGTCGCCGGGATCAAACGCGATGCGCTCGCGTGGATCGAGGCGATGGTCGGCGACACCGTCCCCATCGCGTCGACCACGTCGAGCTTCCTCGTCGACGAACTCGCCGGCGCATTGTCGGCGCCGGCGCGTTTCCTGAACGCGCACTGGCTGAATCCGGCCGATCTCATGCCGCTCGTCGAGGTGGCGCCCGGCACGGCGACGGGTCCCGGGGCCGTCGACGCCACCCGCGAGCTGCTGCTCGCGGTCGGCAAGGTGCCCGTGGTGTGCGCGCCGTCGCCCGGATACATCGTGCCCCGGCTCCAGGCGCTGGTGATGAACGAGGCCGCACGCATGGTGGCCGAGGGCGTGGCCAGCGCCGAGGACATCGACACCGCGGTCCGCATCGGATTCGGTTCGCGCTTCGCGGTTCTCGGCCTGCTCGAGTTCATCGACTGGGGCGGCTGCGACACGCTCTTCCACGCGTCGAACTACCTGAGCCGCGAACTCGGCGAGAGGTTCGCACCCGCGCCTCTGGTCGAGACGAACATGACGTCCGGGCGCCGCGGGATCTCGGACGGCGCAGGCTTTTACGAGTTCGACCCGTCGACCGTCGACGACTATCGGGCACAGCGCATCGCCGATTTCGCCCGTGTCCTCGACGCGGTCGGACGCCTCGCCCGCCATGAGGAGTTCAGCACGGCCGACTGACGTCTCGGGCGATCCCCGCACCCCGCCACCGGGCCGGACCCGGTGGCGCGGTGAAACGCGCTCGAACGCGTCCAATAGCTCGGCGTTGTAGAGCTTTTCCCGATTCCCCGCGTCGCGCGGGTTCGACACAATCGATCCATCCACGAGTACAGCCAACGAACGCCGGCCTCGACGGTCCGTTCGCCCACCGATGAGGAGTGATCCGTGGTAACTCTCGACAATTCTGCACCGCCCGACCCGACGGCACCGAGCACCGAGCAGCCCCGGCGGGAACGGACCACCCGCGTCGCCGTCGCATCCGGCGTCGGCACGATCATGGAGTTCTACGACTTCGCGATCTACGGCACCGCGACGGCGCTGGTCTTCAACAAGATCTTCTTCAACGTCGACGATCCCTGGTTCGGCACCTTCCTCGGATTCGCGACCTTCGCGGTCGGTTTCGTGATGGCGCCGATCGGCGCCCTGATCTTCGGACACTTCGGGGACAAATTCGGCCGACGCAAGGCGCTGACCGCAGCCTTCCTGCTCATGGGCGGGTCGACGCTGGCGATGGGCATCCTCCCCGACTACCAGGCCATCGGGATCGTGGCACCGATCATCCTGGTCTTCCTCCGCATGGTGCACGGCATCTCGCGAGGCGGTGAGATCGGCGGCGCCGCCCTGCTCGCCGCCGAACACGCGCCGGCGCACCGGCGTGGCCTGTACGGCTGCTTCGTCACCCTGGGCTCGCCGGTCGGCGGCATCCTGGCCAACCTGTCGTTCGCACTCGTGCTGCTGATGCCGATGGAGCAGGTCCTGGCCTGGGGCTGGCGCATCCCCTTCCTCATCGGCGGAGTCGTGCTGGCGATCGGGGTGTGGACGCGATCGAGGGTGAGCGAGACACCGGACTTCGTCGCGTCCAAGCAGGCCGAGGAGAGCTCACCGCCTGCCTTCGCCGTGCTCCGGCAGAACTGGCGTCGTGTCGCCCTGGCCGCCGGGATCAACGTCGGGCAGAACTGTTACGCCTTCCTGTTGTTCACGTTCATGCTCTCCTTCCTGACCGAGACCGATCCGGGACGCGGCTTCGAGCGGTCGCCGGTGGTCCTCGGCAGCACGCTGGCGCTCGCCTGTCATGCCGCGACCGTCGTGCTCGGCAGTTACCTGTCCGACCGGCTGGGCCGCAAGACGGTGATCGGATTCGGCATGATCACCTCACTGCTGTTCGCGCCGATCCTGTTCTGGGTCACCGCATCCGGGTCGCTGACCGCCTGCATCACGGTCATCTCGATCGGCTTCGCCCTGACCGGCTTCGTCTACGGTCCGATGCTCACGACCTTCGCGGAGCTGTTCCCGATCACGCAGCGCTACAGCGGCATCGGGATCGGCTTCCAGGTCGGCGCGGTGCTGGGCGGCGGGCTGGCCCCGATGATCGCGAACCGGATCGTCAGTGCCACCGGCAGCGTGATTCCCGTCGGGATCTATGCGGCGGTCCTGATGGCGATCAGCCTCTGCTGCCTGATGGTCATCCGGGAGACGGCCCCTGCCCTCGTCGGCCGACCCTCGCGCGGGCAGCGCCTGCGCAACTGACGCACACCTCGGACGATTGACAGCATCCTGTCATATATGACAGGATGCTGTCATTATCGTTCACGAGGAGGCATCATGAGAACCGTCCATCTCGCCCTGTATCCGACGCTCGCGGACTGGGAGTTCGGCTATGTCGCTGCGGGCATCAACAACCCCGACTACCAGGCCGAACCCGGATCGTTCCGGATCGTGACCGTCGGCGCGTCCGCCGAGCCGATCCGCACGATCGGCGGGGTCACGATGGTGCCCGACACCACACTCGACGCCATCGGACCCGAGGACAGCGCGATGCTGCTGCTGCCCGGCGCCCAGCTCTGGGAGTCCAACGACGCCTTCGTCGACGCCGCCCGGCGGTGGGCGGACGCCGGGACACCGGTCGCCGGGATCTGCGGCGCGACACTGGGACTCGCGCGCGCCGGATTGCTCGACGACCGCCGCCACACCAGCAATGCGCCCGAGCAGCTCACACCCACGGGATATGCGGGCGCCGCACACTACGTCGACGCTCCCGCCGTCACCGATCGCGGGGTGATCACCGCCGCGGCGATAGCGCCCGTCGACTTCGCCCGCGAGGTCTTCGCGCTGCTCGGTCTCTACACACCGCCGGTTCTCGACGCCTGGTATCAGCTCTACGGCCATCAGGACCCCAGCGGCTTCTACGCCCTGGCCGGCGAGCAGTGAGAGACCATCAGGACCTGCTGTCGGCCTCGGCACTGACCGCGTTTCGCCTCAACGGCCAGTTCCTCGCCCTCGCCGAGCGCCTCGCCGCCCCCGCCGAGCTGACCGCCACGCGATGGCAGGTGCTCGGCGCGGTCCTCGACGAGCCGCTACCGGTCGCGGGCATCGCACGGGCGATGGGGATCACGCGGCAGAGCGTCCAGCGCACCGCCGACCTCCTCGTCGCCGACGGACTGGCCGAATACCGGGACAATCCGGCCCACCGCCGGGCCAAGCTCGTCGCGCCCACGGCAGCGGGACTCGCCGCCGTGCGGGCGATCAACCCCGGGCACCGCGAGGCGGCCGATCGCTTGGCGACCGTCCTCGACCCCGCGCGGTGGGAACAGGCCCTGCACGCGCTACATGACCTCAGCGCCGCCCTCGACACACTTGATGACCAGCACTGATGTCCAATTGTTGACAATCGTACGATCGAGCGTCACCGTGTACCCATGACCGCCAGTGTTGACTCCCCGATCCGCTCCGGCCAGACCGCGTCGCTGAGCCCGGCGCTGAAGCAGGCGACCCCCGTGGTCGTCGACACCGCGGCTGGCTCGTGGATAAGGGGCACCGACGGTCGCGACTATCTCGACTTCACCACCGGTATCGGTGTGACCAGCACCGGACACTGCCACCCGCACGTCGTCGCGGCCGCGCAGGCACAGTGCGCCAAGGTCATCCACGCGCAGTACACCACCGTGATGCACACCCCGCTCCTCGAGCTCACCGCGCGCCTCGGGTCGGTACTGCCCGCCGGACTCGACTCGGTCTTCTATGCGAACTCCGGTTCCGAGGCCGTCGAAGCCGCCGTCCGCCTGGCGCGGATGGCCACCGCGAAACCCAACATCATCGTGTTCCAGGGTGGTTTCCACGGCCGTACCGTCGCGGCGGCCAGCCTGACGACCGCCGGGACGCGTTTCTCCGCAGGCTTCTCCCCGCTGATGAGCGGCGTGCACATGGCGCCGTTCCCGTACGCCTACCGCTACGGCTGGGACACCGACACCGCCGTCGATTTCGCGCTGCGCGAGCTCGACTATCTGCTGCAGTCGCGGGTCGCACCCAATGACACGGCCGCCTTCCTCATCGAACCGGTTCTCGGCGACGGTGGATACCTGCCCACCCCGCCGCGCTTCCTCCAGGGTCTGCGGGAGCGCGCCGACCGCCATGGCATCCTCCTCGTCCTCGACGAGGTGCAGGCGGGATTCGGCCGCACCGGCAAGTTCTGGGGTCACCAGCACGCGGCGGGCCTGACACCCGACATCCTGATCACCGCCAAGGGCCTGGCATCGGGATTCCCGATCTCGGCGATCGCGGCACCGACGGAGTTGATGAGCAAGGCCTGGCCCGGCTCGCAGGGCGGTACGTACGGGGGCAACGCCGTGGCGGCGGCCGCCGCGATCGCCACGCTCGACGTGATCGAGTCCGAGGGCCTCGTCGAGAACGCCCGCATGCGCGGTGAACAGCTACTCGCCGGCCTGCGGCAGGTGTGCGCCACCTTCCCCGGCGTCGGGGACGTCCGCGGCCTGGGACTGATGGCCGGCATCGAGTTCATCGCCACCGACGCCACCGGGAACACCGCGCCCGACGCGGCGGCCGCGCTCGCCGTGCAGCAGGCCACCACCGCCCAGGGGCTGCTCTCGCTCACGTGCGGTCCGGCGGCCAACGTCGTGCGACTCATTCCCGCCCTCGTGGTCACCGCCGAGGAGATCGACCTCGGTGTGGCCCGTTTCGGTGCCGCCCTCGCCGCGGCACTCGGTTAGACCGACAGCTCGGTCACACATGCCACGGGTGGACATCGCAGCCGAACTCGCCGAACTCGGTGTCGACGCGGACTCCTCGACGCGTCGCCTCGCCGAATACTCCTACGACGCGTCCAATTACCGGGTCCCACCGCTCGCCGTCACCTTCCCCCGCACCGCCACAGAGGTCGCGACGGTGGTCGAATGGTGTCATGACCGCCGGATCCCGGTGGTCCCCCGCGGCGGCGGGACCTCGATGGGCGGCAACGCGATCGGACCCGGAGTCGTGATCGACCTGTCCCGGCATCTCGACCGGGTCCTGTCGGTCGACGCCGACTCCGCGACCGCGGTCGCCGGCGCGGGAATCGTCCTGACCACCCTCGCCGCCGAGGCACGAGCCGCCACCGGCGGTACGCTCACGTTCGCGCCGGACCCGTCGTCGGCGTCGCGCGCGACGCTGGGCGGCGCGATCGGCAACGACGCCTGCGGCAATCACTCGGTCCGACACGGCCGCACCAGCGATCACATCGTCGAACTCCATCTCGTCACAGCAGAGGGGTTGCTGCTCACCGCAACCCGCGACGGCCTGCGGGCCACCGATCCCGCCGACGCCGCGGCGGGGGCGCGAGCGGCCGAGATCACCGGGTCGCTGCGTGACCTGACCGCCGCGAACCTGGCGATCCTGCGCACCCAGCTCGAGACCATTCCGCGACAGGTCTCCGGTTATCATCTCGCGAAGCTGCTGCCGGAGAACGGGTTCGACGTGGCGCGCACCCTCGTCGGCAGCGAGGGAACCTGCGCGATCGTCGTGTCGGCGACCGTGACGCTCGTGCCGGTCCCGACCTCGCAACTCCTGCTGTGCGTGGGCTACCGCTCCCCCGCCGACGCCGCCCGAGATGTCCCGGCGATCCTCCCGTTCGCGCCGTCGGCCATCGAGGGCATCGACCGTAAGATCGTCGCGACGATGGCGGCGCGACGTGGCCGCGAGTCTGTCGCCGGTCTGCCCGACGGATCCGCATGGCTCTTCATCGATCTCGACGACCACAGTGCCACCGTGCAGTCGGAGGCCGACGTGCCCGCGACCGCCAAACGCCTTCTGGATCACCTGCGCGCGCAGGGTCGGATGATCGACGCAACGGTTGTCGACGACCCGGCCCGCCGCAAGGCACTCTGGCGGGTTCGCGAGGACGGCGCGGGGCTGTCGTCGCGCCTCGCCGATCCCGATGACGAGAGCATCGGCGACGGTTACGAATCCTGGCCGGGCTGGGAGGACGCCGCCGTCGCACCCGAACGACTCGCAGACTACCTCGACGACTTCGCCGAACTGCTCGACCGGCACGGCCTCACCGGCGTCATGTACGGGCACTTCGGCGCCGGTTGCATGCACGTGCGGATCACATTCGACCTGCGCTCCCCCGAGGGTCGTGCGGTGATGGCACGCTTCTGCGCCGAAGCCGCCGAACTCGTGGTGCGCCACGGCGGTTCGCTGTCCGGCGAGCACGGTGACGGGCGGGCCCGATCGGCGCTGCTGCCCGTCATGTACACCCCGGCGATGATGTCGGCCTTCGCCCGGTTCAAGGCGATCTGGGACCCGCACGGAATTCTCAACCCGGGCAGCATCGTCGACCCGCCCCCGATCACCACCGACCTCGCTCTCGCCGAGGTGCCGCGCCGGAGCTGGCCCACGGCTTTCGATCTCGGACCCGAACTCCCCCTGCTCGACCCGTTCGTGCACGCCGTACAGGGATGCATCGGCGTGGGGAGGTGCCGTGCGGATTCCGGCGGGGTGATGTGCCCGAGCTACAAGGCCACTCGCGACGAGAAGGACTCGACCCGCGGCCGGGCGCGCGTGTTGCAGGACATGGTCCGCACCGCGCCGAGCGTCGACGAGGGCTGGCGGTCGACCGATGTCGCCGAGGCCCTGGACCTGTGCCTGTCCTGCAAGGCCTGTTCCACCGACTGCCCGACCGGCGTCGACATGGCCACCTACAAGTCCGAGTTCCTCCATCACCACTATCGGCGCCGGCTCCGGCCGCTGTCGCACTACTCCCTCGGCTGGATGCCCGCGTGGTTGTCGGCGGCCGGGCTCACGGCACCGGTCCTCAACCGCGCACTGCGATCCCGGCTCAGCGGTCTCGCCGCGCGCGCAGGCGGACTCGACCCCCGGCGCACGATGCCCGCGTTCGCCACCCGACGGGCGCGGCGCACCCACCTCGGGGCGCTCTCCCCGGTCGACGCGAGTTCCACGGTCGTGTTGTTCGTCGACTCCTTCACCCGCGCCTTCCGGCCGCACGTGGCCACCGCCGTGGCCGAGATCCTCCGAGCCGCCCACCCCGTCGACCGTGCGTCGGATCCCGTCGGCTGTACGGCCGACAACTGTTGCGGTCTCACATGGATCTCGACGGGACAGCTGGATCGGGCCCGAAAGGTGCTGCGTCGCACCGTCGCCGATCTCGACGACGGGACGGACCGGCCGATCGTGGTGGTCGAACCCAGTTGCGCCGCGGCCCTGGCGAAGGATCTGCCCGAACTCGTCCCGACCGAGGCCGCACGTCGCGTCGCCGCACGCGTCCGGAGTTTCGCCGCCCACCTTCCCGCACTGCTCGACGCGGGGTGGCGACCACCGCCCCTACCCGATGAGGTGACGGTGCAGACCCACTGCCACGAGTACTCGGTGTTCGGCGCCCGGGTGGGCGTCGCCGCTCTCGAGGCGCTCGGAATAACCGTGCACACCGCAGACGGATGCTGCGGTGTCGCCGGCAACTTCGGCTTCGAGAGAGGGCACTACGAGGTCAGCATGGCCGTCGCCGAGAACAGTCTGGCTCCGGCCCTGCGGAAAGCACCCGACCGGCCGGTGATCACCGACGGTTTCAGCTGCGCGATGGCCGTCGAACACCTCGCGACCGTGGACGACGGCCTCGCCCCCGGCCGTGTCCGCGGAGTCCATCTCGCCGAACTGCTCACCTCAGCACCCGACACAACCACCGACCTCCGAGGAGTACGACCGTGACCGCCTCAGTGACCGCAACCCCCCACTCCGCACCCGATGTCGTGTCGCGCGTCAGCACCGATCTCTTCATCGACGGAACATGGACCCCGGCCGCCTCGGGTCAGCGATTCGACGTGGTCAACCCGGCCACCGGCGACGTACTCGCCCGAGTGGCCGACGCCGACGCCACCGACGCCCGGCGCGCACTCGAGACCGCGGCGGCACATCAGGCCGACTGGGCCGCGACCTCGCCCCGCCACCGCAGCGAGATCCTCTACCGCGCACATCAGTTGATCATGGCGCGGGTGGACGAGATCGCCGCGGTGATGACCGCCGAGATGGGAAAACCCCTCGCCGAGGCCAAGGGCGAGGTCGCCTACGGCGCCGAGTTCTTCCGCTGGTTCGCCGAGGAGGCGGTCCGCATCGGCGGCGACTCCACCACCACCGGCGACGGATCGCACCGGATCGTGGTGACCAGGCAGCCGGTGGGGCCGTGCATCCTCATCACGCCGTGGAACTTCCCGCTGGCCATGGGAACCCGCAAGATAGGGCCTGCGGTCGCGGCCGGCTGCACCATGGTTCTCAAACCGGCCGAGTTGACCCCACTCACCACGCTGTTGCTGGCCGACATCCTCGTCGAGGCGGGTCTGCCGTCGGGGGTGCTGAACGTCGTCACCACCAGCGACCCGTCGACCGTCGTCACCGAGTGGATGGAGAGCGGACTCGCCCGCAAGATCAGCTTCACCGGGTCGACCGAGGTGGGGAAACTCCTCCTGCGCCAGGCTGCGGGGACGGTCATGCGAACGTCGATGGAACTGGGCGGCAACGCGCCGTTCATCGTGTGCGCCGACGCGGACATCTCCCGAGCCGTCGACGGACTCATGTTCGCCAAGATGCGCAACATCGGCCAGGCGTGCACGGCCGCCAATCGGGTCTTCGTGCACCGCAGCGTGATCGACGAGTTCACCGATGCCTTCGCCGCGAAGATGTCCGCGCTGCGGGTGGGTGATGGTGCGGCCGAGGGCGTCCAGGTCGGGCCTCTCGTCGAATCGAGAGCCGTCGAGAAGGTCTCGGCACTGGTGTCCGACGCCGTGGCGAAGGGCGCCTCGGTCGTCTGCGGGGGCGAGAACCCGGCCGGCCCGGGCTTCTTCTATCCGCCGACCGTCCTGACGGATGTCGGGCTCGACGCGGATCTCACGCGCACCGAGATCTTCGGACCCGTCGCCGCGATCATCCCGTTCGGCGACGCCGACGACCCGGGCGATCCCGCGGCCGACGACGAGGTCCTCGCGCTGGCCAACGACACCCCATGGGGGCTGGTCGGTTATCTGTTCAGCCAGGACGTCGACCGCTGCGCCAGACTGTCGGCTGCGCTGGAAACCGGTATGGTCGGGGTCAACACCGGCGCCGTGTCCAATCCGGCAGCCCCGTTCGGGGGTGTCAAGGAGTCCGGACTCGGCCGCGAAGGCGGACGCGTGGGCATCGAGGAGTTCCTCGACGTGAAATACACGGCCACGCCGATTCCCCGTCGCTGACAACACTTCCCGGAACCAGTCCCGTTCAGACAGGAGCGCGAAGACCATGTACCTGGGGGCTCAGCTCTTCACCGACAGCGAGTACGAACAGCGCCTGACCCGAGTCCGTGAGCTCATGGACCGACAGGGTCTGTCGGCGATCATCGTCACCGATCCGGCCAACATCTTCTATCTGATCGGGTACAACGCCTGGTCGTTCTACACCCCGCAGATGCTGTTCGTGCCGATCGACGGCGAGATGGTCTTCTACGCCCGCGAGATGGATGCGCATGGCGCACACCGCACGACGTGGTTGTCCGCCGACCAGATCGTCGGCTATCCGGAGAGCTACGTCCACCGGCCGCACCTGCACCCGTTCGACTGGGTCGCCTGGTCGTTGCGTCAGCGTCACCTCATCGCCCCGGCGTCCAACACCGGGTCGGTGGGCCTGGAGATGGACTCGCACTTCTTCTCCCCCAAGGCCTACCGCGCGCTCTTCAACGCGATCCCGGAGTGGAAGCTCGTCGACAACTTCGAACTCGTCAACTGGGTACGATCGGTCAAGTCCGAAGCCGAGGTGCAGCTCATGCGCCAGGCGGGCATGGTCTGCTCGAAGGCGATGCGCGCCGCCATCGACACCATCGACATCGGTGTCCGGCAATGCGATGCGGCGGCGGCCATCTCGCAGGCGCAGATCACCGGGACCCCGGAGTACGGCGGCGACTACCCGGCGATCGTCCCGATGATGCCCACCGGCGCGGCGGCCGACACCCCCCACCTCACCTGGCATCAGGGAACTTTCGCCGAAGACGAGGCGGTGGTCATCGAATTGACCGGTGCGCACAGCCGATACCACTGTCCGCTCGCCCGCACGGTATCGCTGGGCACCCCGAGCAAGGACCTCGACTACGTCGCCAAAGCAACCGCCGAGGGGTTGAACAACGTGCTGGAGGCCATCAAACCGGGCGTGGCCACCCGCGAACTCGCCTCCACGTGGAACTGGACGCTCGCGAAGTACGGCCTCGAGAAACCCTCACGTCTGGGTTATTCGATCGGGATCGGCTATCCGCCCGACTGGGGTGAGCGCACCATCAGCATCCGCAGCGAGGACGAGTCGGTGCTCGAGACCAACATGACCTTCCACATCGTCTGCGGAATGTGGATGGACAACTACGGTTTCGAACTGTCCGAGTCGGTCCGGGTCAGCCCGACCGGTGTGGAGACCTTCACCGACTTCCCCCGCGAACTGATCCAGAAGTAGCCACAGAGAGACGAGGTGACGAGATGACCACAACCGAAACCGCCTACCAGAACCGGCATTCGGCACCGACACTGCCGCTGGCGGGCCGCGCCAAGGACCTCGTCGGTTCGATGATCGACTCGTCGACCTCGCTGCTGGCCGCGCAGTCCCACGACATCGTGCGTTTCGCGATGGGTTCGCCGGCGGACGAGGCCGTGCCGGCCGACGAGTTCCGGCAGATCGCCGGGGAGATCCTGGACAACACGTCGTTCACCTACGGGGCGACGGAGGGCGAGCCCCGACTGCTGCAGCTCCTCGTCGACTATCTGGCCACGACTCCCGATCCGTCGTCCCTGGACCGGCTGGTCATCACCACCGGGGGGATGCAAGGACTCGACCTCGCCTGCAAGCTGTTCGTCGACCCCGGCGACCTGGTCGTCGTCGAGTCCCCGACGTACACCAACGGCAGCGCCACCGCGCTGTCGTATGGCGCGCAACTGCTCGAGGTGCCCGTCGACGACGACGGCATGCAGGTCGATCAGTTGGAGGCGCTGGTTGCTCGTACCCGTCAGACGCCCAAGGCGATCTACACCATCCCGACGTTCCAGAATCCGTCCGGCGTCACCATGTCCGAGGACCGACGCCGCGAGCTGCTGCGGCTGGCGCACACCTGGGGGTCGGTGATCATCGACGACGACCCGTACGGGTTGCTGCGGTTCGCCGGCACCGACATCCCGACCTTCCAGACCCTGAGTCCCGGTGATCCGCTGATCTTCTCGGTGCGCACCTTCTCCAAGATCCTCGCCCCGGGCTGGCGGGTCGGCTGGGTCGACGCCGATCCGTCACTGCGTCAACTGCTCATCAACGGCAAGCAGGCGATGGACACCTGCACCAACGTGCCCAACCAGCACATCGTCGCGGAGTACATCGCACGCGGCGGTCTCGAGGACCACCTCGCCGGGATCCGGGTGCTGTACCGGGAGCGCAAGAACGCCATGCTCGACGCCATCGGGCGTCATCTGGGCGATCGGGTGGTGACCACGAATCCCGAGGGCGGCTTCTTCCTGTGGGTCACGCTGCGCGACGAGTTCGCCGAGATCGACACGCGGGAACTCTTCGAGGTCGCCCTCGCCGACGGGGTCGCGTTCATCCCCGGACCCGCGCTGTCACCGGGCGGCCGCTTCCGCAATTCGATGCGTCTGTGTTTCGCGTCGAGCACGCCCGAGCGAATCGACGAGGGTGTTCGACGTCTCACGGCCAGTCTTGAGAAGATGGCCGGGTGAGTGGTGAACAGGACCTGACCGCAGCCGAGTCCGCAGTACTCGGTTTCATCGACGAGGCTGCGATCACCTCGCTCACCTCGGCGCTGGTCGAGGCGCCGAGCGAGAACCCGGGCGGCACCGAGTCGGCCGCTGTCGCCGTGCTCCAGAACGCTTGCCGCGAACTCGGTTTCGATGTGTCGACGCACGAGGTGGCACCCGGCAGACCGAATCTCGTCGCCACCGTCCGTGCCGGGACATCGCCGGGCCTGATGTTCCTCGGACACTCGGATGTCGTTCCTGCCGGCCCCAACTGGTCGGCCGACCCGTATACGGTCCGCATCCGCGACGGCCGCATCTACGGGCGCGGTGCCACCGACATGAAGGGCGGGCTCGCCGCCGTCGTCGCCGCGATGAGCGCCGTGTCCCGGGCCGCCGAGGTCGGTGTCGAACTCTCCGGGCCGGTCCGCCTCGTGTGCACAGTCGACGAGGAGGAACACGGAATCGGGGTGCGAGATCTCGTCGGCCGTCCCGCCGACCACGAGTTCCTCGGTTGCGTGGTCGCCGAACCCACCGATCTGCAGGTCGTCCGCGGCTGCCGCGGCGCGTCGTACATCGAGATCGAGGTCACCGGACGCGCCGCGCACTCGGGACGCCCCGCGGACGGGCGGAGTGCCATCGACGCCGCGGCCGCCATCGTCGAGATCATCCGTGCCGACGGCGAGCGATTAGCTCAGATCGCCGACGACCTCCTCGGTCACGGAACCTGGAATGTCGGGACCATCACGGGCGGACAGGGCATCTCGGTGGTCGCACCAGGTTGTTCGCTGGGCATCGACCGGCGACTGATGCCCGACGAGGACCCGCATCGGATCGCCGAGATGCTCCGAACCACGATCCGCGAGAAGGGGATAGACACCGACGGCATCACCGTAGACGTCCGGGTGACCATGGAGATGCCCGGTTTCGCCACCGACGCCGCACATCCGCTCGTCACCACGGCCGTCGGCGCGGTCATCGATGCCGGTGCCGACACGTCGGTCGGCGGCTGGACCGCCGCCTGTGACGGCGGGTTCGTCAGCCGCGACCTCGGCGTCCCGTCGATCGTCCTCGGTCCGGGCAACATCAACACCGACGCCCATCAGCCCGACGAGTCGGTGGCCATCGCCGATCTGGTCACCGCGGCGAGAGCGTACGCCCTCGCCGCGATGCGGCTGCTCGGCCCCTAGTTCGCTTTCTGCTTCTGCAAGGACGTGAAATCGTTCTCGAGACTCGGTATCTCGGTACCGCGGAGCGAGGCACCCGCGGTCTCCTTGAGGAAGCACAGGGCGACCATGCCGATGGCACACGCGCCCATCATGTAGACCGCCGGGAACAGGTTCCAGTCGGTGCTCTCGACGACGGCATCGTTGACCAGCGGGGCTGTGCCGCCGAAGGCGGCGGTCGCGACGTTGTAGGAGATCGCGAAACCGGCGTACCGGACCTGCGTCGGGAACATCGCCGGGAATGTCGCCGAGATGGTCGCGAGCTGCGGTATGTAGAGCACGCCCAGGATGACGAATGCCACGATCGCCCAGGCGAACCCCTGCCCCATCAGCCAATAGAGCGGCAAGGCGAGGACGAACAGGCCGATCAGCGAACCCCACCACATCGGTTTGCGGCCCGTCGAATCCGACCACCATCCGAAGAACGGGATCAGCAACATCATGACCAGCTGACCGATGAGGTTGACGACGCTGGCGGAGGTCTCGGACAGATCGATCGTGTTCTGCAGATAGGTCGGCTGGTAGGCCAGCAAGGTGTAGTTGGCGACGTTCAGCGCGATCACCAGACCGAACATCGTGATGATCGGACGCCGGTAGTTGACCAGCAGGTCCTTGAACCGGGTCCAGGCCGACCCCTTGATCTCGTTGTCCTGCTCCAGTTCCTGGAACACGGGGGTGTCTTCCATCTGCGACCGCAGGTAGAGACCGATCAGGCCCATCGGGAGAGCGAGCAGGAACGGGATACGCCAGCCCCACTGGTCCATCTGGCTGTCGGTCAGCGCCAGCTGCAACAGCAGGACGAACAGTGTGCCGCCGCAGAAGCCGGCCAGCGTTCCGAATTCGAGGAACGATCCGTACTTGCCGCGTTTGTTGTCGGGCGCGTACTCGGCCATGAACGTTGCGGCACCGCCGTATTCACCGCCGGTGGAGAAGCCCTGGATCACCCTGAGCAGGATCAGCAGGACCGGCGCCCAGAAGCCGATGGACGCGTGTGTGGGCAGCAGACCGATCAGCGCGGTCGCGCCGGAGATGAGCAGGATGGTCATCGCGAGAACGGATTTGCGGCCGATACGATCGCCGATGGGTCCCCAGACCATGCCGCCCAGGGGCCTCAGCACGAAGGAGATCGCGAAACCGAGCATGGTGCCGACGGTTCCGAAATCGCCCGGGAAGAATGCCTGGGTCAGATAGACCGAGGCCGCGGCGTAGACGCCGTAGTCGTACCACTCGGTGGCGTTGCCGATCGCCGAGGCGCCGATGGCCTTTCGGAGGAGTTTCTTGCCCTCGGGAGAGTTCGGGTCCGGTGCGAGCTGCTCGTAGGTGTCTGCTGTCGTCGTGTCGCTCATCTGCGCTTCCTGATTCGTGGGGCCGCTGAGGGTCGAGCTCGTCGTGCAGCGCTCGGTGGACCCACGAGATGCACTCAGCGACGTTCTCGACTGTGTGCTCTCCGGCCGCGGGCGATCAGCCCCTGGCCACCTGAAGGTTTGCGGCGTCCTCGCCGTCACCGATCAGGCGACGCAACCCGTCGGCCATGTGCTCGATCATCAGAGCATCCGCCGCCGCGGCATCTCCCGCGGCGATGGCGTCCACCAACGCCTGGTGTTCGTCGATCCGATCCTTTCCCGAGGAATACGTTCCCCGCATGGCTCGCAGGCACATTCGCGTCTCCACGAGAATCGTCTCGTGCAGGCGCGAAAGCCTCTGACTTCCGGCGTATTCCACCAGGGTCTGATGGAAAGCCATGTCCGCCTCCGCCATCCCGGCGCCGTTGGGCTCGCCGATGTGGTCACGCATCGCGTCGACGGCCTCACCCAGCGCCTGCACCGCCTCCTGCTCGCGATGCGCGATCACCTGCTGCGCGGCAGCACGTTCCACGGCGGTCCGCGCTACGTACATGTCCCGGATGTCGTCGTCCTCCATCGACACCACGAACAGCCCGCGGTTGCGGTGGCTGACCAGCAACCCCTCGGCGGTGAGACGCTGCATGGCCTCGCGGAGGGGACCACGACTGACGCCCAGGTCGGCCGCCAGCCCCGACTCCGTCAGTTGCGAGCCGGGTGCGAAGTCCCCGTTTGCGATCGCATCGTGCAACTTACGCGCGATGATCGCCGGTGTCGATTCCTGAACCAGCGGCGACAACACCCGGCGACGTGGCGATTTGCTCTGTTTTGGCTGGTGAACGACGGTCCGATCAACCCCCGGATCCTCCGGACCCGGAGTCTCGGCCCCCACCTTCATCGTCACCGTCATCCCCTCTTTCTTACCGTGAATGGCGCGCATAAGTCAGTGTTTCCCCGCGCGCGCCGCCCATCCAGACGTCGTTGCAGGCAGCTGCGAACTCGTCGAGACCCTCGACGATGGTCGCGAACACATTGCCCGGGACCCAGCCCACATCGCCGTTGACCAGCAGATTGTTGCGGCCGTAGAACACCGCGAGGTCGATGAGCAGCCGATGCTCGGCGGGGGCCGATCCGCTGTCGTAGCCGTAGGCCGGGTTCTCGAGCACCCCGTCGAAAGTGAAATAGCACAGATCACCCGGGATCGGGGTGATGGTGGTGTTCTCCATCCCCGGTTCCGCCGGAGCGAAGGCCGGCAGCAGCGTGTAGATCTCGTTGCGCGCGAACTTGCCGTGAAAAACCTGCCCTCCCAGCGGCAGTGCGTCCCAGACCGCGGCGGCGGTGCGCGGCGCCTCGGCATCCAGCATCCGCGCCACCGCGCGCACGCCTCGCTTCTCCAGTGTCACGGTGATGAATCGGTCATCTCGGGACCGTGCACCCGTCCGCTGTTCCTCCGTCACGGCCGATCCCCCAACATGGTGAAGCCGGCGGCCGCCTCGTACGCCGCCGCGACGCGCAGAACGGTTGCGTCATGATGGCGTGCGCCGACGAACTGCGCCCCGGTCGGCAGACCATCGGCGAATCCGCTCGGCACGGAGATCGCCGGTTGGCCGGTGAGATTGAACGGGTAGGTGTAGGGGCTCCACGAGGTCCAGTCGGGAGATGCCGACCCGTCGGGAACCGTGCGACCGGCCCCGAATGCGACGGTCGGCATCGACGGGGTCAGCAGGACGTCGAATTCCTGGTGGAGAAGGCTCATCTGGGTGCCCATCTCCATCCGCAGGGCGGTGGCACCGACGACATCGGCCGCGCTGAGGTCGCGGTGGCGCTCGAGCGCTTCGATCAGCAGCGGGTCCACCCGCTCGGCGGCATGCGGGCCGAGCCCCCGCACGACGACGCCGGCACCGGCGAACCAGATGACGTGATAGGCCCAGGCGGGGTCATCCCAGCCCAGATCGACCTTCTCCACCGTCGCCCCGAGCTGCTCGAGGACTGATGCGACCCGATCGGTATTCGCCTGGACACCTGGGTCATTCGAGCCGAATCCGAGATCGGCGCTGTACCCGACACGGAGATCCGCGAGGTCGCGAACCTCGTGGACCGCCGTGGCCATACTCGTCGACGACGGGGGCAGGGCGGACCAGTCGCGCGCGTCGAATCCGCTCAAAACATCCAGCAGCGCAGCACAATCCGACACGGTCCGTGTCATCGGGCCGACGTGTGCCACCGGCGCGAACGGACTCGGCGGATACATCGGCACCCGTCCCATCGTGGGTTTGAACCCGACGACGCCGCAGTAGGCGGCCGGTATACGGATGGAACCGCCACCGTCGGTGCCGACCGACAGCGGCCCCAGACCGGCGGCGAGGGCCGCGGCACTGCCCCCGCTCGACCCGCCCGATGTCCGCGTCGTATCCCACGGGTTGCGGGTGACACCGGTCCGCGGACTGTCGGTCACGCCCTTCCAGCCGAACTCCGGCGTGGTGACCTTGCCGAGTAACACCGCGCCGGCCTCACGCAGACGGGCAACGGCAGGCGCGTCGGTGTCCCACACCATCTGATCGGGTTCGATCATCAGCGAACCGCGCAGTGTCGGCCATCCGGCGGTGAGGAGGAGGTCCTTGATCGAGACTGGCACTCCGTCGAGTGGACCGATGGGCGTCCCGGCCGCGAATCTCGCCGTGGATTCCACGGCCGCAGCCATCGTCCGGTCCCGGTCGACCAGGCAGAACGCGTTGATCGGCGGATCGACGTCCTCGATGGCGTCGAGCAGCTCCGTCGCCACCGTCTCCGGTGTGAGCGCACCGGTACGGTAGGCCTCGGCCAGTTCCGTGGCGCTGAGCCACCGCGTGGCGTCCGACATGCGCCCCCTCGGAGAGTTGGTAGATTGTTGACAATCTACCTTGGAGGTGTGGGCGTGACAACTGCCGTCGCCATGCTGTATCCCGGCCACGCCGCCGAGGACGACTACGAACTCATCGAGGCGGCCATCGGTGCCGCGGCACCCTCCCTCGGGGTCCGATTGCCGGTCCTCATCACCGAGGTGGACTCCGACGATCACACCGTCGAGGCCATGGCGGCGGTCGGCGAACGGGGCCGCCTCGCCGACGGCGTTCGGCGAGCGCTGGACCACCATCCGTCGGCGGTCATGTGGGCGTGCACCTCCGGCAGTTTCGTCTACGGCTTCGACGGCGCCCGACGCCAGGCCGCCGACGTCGCCGACCGGGCGGGCCGTCCGGCCTCGTCGACATCGCTGGCGTTCGCCGGGGCGTGCAGGCATCTCGGCCTGTCGCGGGTCGCGATCGCCGCGACCTACCCGGAGCCGCTGGCCGCCCGGTTCATCGGGTTCCTCGCCGACGCCGGTGTCGAGGTCGTGGCCCTCCGCGCCAACGACATCGGGACCGCCACCGAGGCAGGCACGTTCGACGGTGACGGGTTGTTCGAGATGCTCGCGGCTGCCGACTGCGATTCGGCACAGGCGATCGTGGTTCCCGACACCGCATTACACACCGCGATGTGGATCACCGACCTCGAGGCCTACGTCGGCAAACCCGTGCTCACGGCCAACCAGGTCACCGCGTGGGAGGGGCTCCGGCTTGCCGGTCTCTCGGTCGAGGTGCCCGGCCTCGGGAGCCTGTTCACCTCTCCGCCTGCTGACTAAGCCGTGTCGAAACCACCCACCGGTCTCGTCAGAACGGCGGCGGGTCGATGCGGTCGAGTTCTTCGCGGGCTCGTTTGTTGCGGGCGCGTTCGTGTCGCCGGCGGGCCAGTTTGGCGTCCAGTCGGCTATGGGGGCGCTCCGGGTTGTCGTCGGAGGTGATCACCCGCGGGGTGGGTGGGGCTTGGGCGGCTTGTTCGAACCGGATACGCCGCAGGTTCGGGAAGGTGTCTTCCAAGGTTTCGGCATCCCCGGGCAGGGTGACCCCTTCGGGGGTCTCGTATTCGGTGACCAGGCGTCCGTCTTCGTCGCGGTACTGCACATCCACCCACTCCCCATAGGTCTTGAAGAGATGCCCGGGGCGGCACTTGGCGTTGAGGTTCTCACTCGACGTCGCCCCACCCCGGGCAGGGTCGGTGTGGTCGTATTCGGAGACGTGGTCGAGATCGCAGGCGAACGCTGAACGGGTGCAGCCGGGTTCGGTGCAATACCCGTCCCGCACCCGCACGAAGTCGGCACACGACGTGGTCGGCCGGTACCCGTTGCCGGGATGGGTCGCCGGATACACCACTGCGACCGCTGCGGTGGCGGCATCGGTCGATCCGTCGAATTGCACTGCGGTGCGATAGTTCTCGCTGTCGGACTGCGGTGTCACGTCTGGTGCCGGGCGCCCGGCGGTCCGCCGCTGTGCATCGTCGCTGCTGCGGGCCACATAGGTCGGTTGGGTGCGGGCCGGGGTGACCGGGGACAGCGTGGCGTCCGGGCGGGCCGCGAGGTCACGCACATGCTCATCGGAGACTATGCCGTGCTCGTCGAGGAACCCCACCCCCGGCGCACCAGCCAGGGTCGCGGCATCGGTCACCACATGAATCACGACCTCGGCGCGCACCGCGTCGAGGACGCTCTGCGGGTCCGGGATGTCGGCGGTACACGGCTGTTCATCGTCGCACTGGCACTCGAATGCCGTGCGGGTCAGCAGCGCGAACATCGCATCCGACTGGCGGTGCCCGCGCTTGCGACCGTCTCGCTTACAGACGGAGTCAGCGAGGATGGCGACGGCTTTGGCCGAGATCCGCACGTTCTCCGCCGACATCACCGCGGTGAGTTCGGCGGTGCCGTCGGGCAGTTCGTGGGTCCACACCCCACGTTGGTCCATCGCGTCTTTGCGGCGTTGGCGTACCGCATCGGGGTCGTGCCGGAAGACCAGTCGGTCGACCATGTCCCGTAGCCGCGCCCGGTCCCACACGCCCGAGCGCCGGCGAATCGTCGCGGCGATCTCGGCATCCAGGCCGGGGGTGATCGGGTCGTCGGCGGGGATCAGCTCGGTGCGGGAGAGGATCAGCCGGATCTGCCACTGCGACAGGATCCCGTCACGCAGGGTGTCCGCGACCTCGGGGAGCCGGTCTCGTAGCGCGATAGCGTCGTCGATCAAGATTTCGGCCTGCCGTCGTGACACCGCGGCTTGGCGGGCGATCCGGGCGGCGCAGTCGGCGTGGCCGTCCATCACGAATCCCGACGCGCTGGTGGTGACCAGGCGGTCGGTCATCGCCGCGATCGTCTGATATCGATGCCAGGCGAGATAGGACTCTCCGCGTCGGGTGGCGTCGAGGCCGGCGATCAACATGACCATGTCGGTCTCGGCGGCGTGGGCAGGATCGACCCCGGCGACGAACTCGCCCGGCAGATCGGTCCACACCCTCACAACGCCCCCCGACGCCTGTTTCGTCACCCGCCCAGCTGGGTGACTTGTTACCAACCAATGTAAACCCGACCACCGACAATTTCGAAAGAGTCTCCACCGCAGGTGAGATCGTCGTCGACGAAATGAACTCTGCGAGTTGCAGTATGGTTCTGGCCGGGTTCGCGGGTGGCTGAGTTCCTCGGGTCACCAGGTGGTTTCGACACGGCGCCTCGCTCCGCTCGGGGCCGGCTCAACCAGCGGGTTGGGGGCTCAACCAGCGGAAGGGGCGCCGGTTCAACCCCACAGGAGGCGAACTGTCGAAGAAACCGGAGGCCGCAACAATGCACAGTCAACGGGATCCGACGCATAGTCGACACAATCGGACGCACGGTCGACGAGAACTGACGCACAGTCGACGAAACACGACACCCAGTCAACAGGATCGGACGCACGGTCAGTCGATCACTGCCTTCGCGACCGTGATGCACGTCGTGATCCACTCACGGTCGGTCGGGCGCAGTGCGCGCGACGCACGTTCGGCATCCTCGATCGCCCAGTGCGCGTTGAGGATCATCCGCACGATGACCCAGTCGCGCGCACGATCCGGATCGAGGTTCGCTGCGTCGGTGATCGTGGAGAAGCGCCGGCGGATGTCGTATCGCACGTCGGAAGCGCGCGTGTCCAGACGGTTCCACAGCATTGGGGCGAGTTCGTAGTGTGCATCACCCGACATCGGGCTGGGATCGATGGCGACCCAGCGGCCGTCGGCATCGGCGAGGACGTTCTCGTGGTGGAGGTCGCCGTGCACGATGACGCCCACGGTGGCGGCGTCGGCGAGGAAGTCCCGGCCGAGGGAGAGCGCTTGCTCGACAAAGCGTCTCGGCACCGGCGCGTCGCGCGGGATGCCGGCCAGGTCGTCCAGCCACCGCTCCAGATGCGCGGTGAGTGGCGTGAGCCGGCCCGGCGCCGGGATGTGCAACCGGCCGTAGAGACCGGCGACCACCAGACAGGCCTCGTCGTCGTCGACGGTCGTCAGGTCGCGTCGGGTGAGTCGTTCGAGGAGGATCGCGCGGCGACGGGGATCGGCGCGCAGCATTCGCACCGCCCCACGACCGTGCCAATGGTGCAGTCCCAGAGCCTCGTGCGCGCCCTCGTCGTCTCCGTCGAACGCCACCTTCAGGACAGCCGGCGCACCCTCGCGATCGAACACCGGGACCACGAGCGATTCGAACCCGTGCCACAACTCGTCGCCGTCGCGGCGCAGGGCCCACTCGTCGAGGAGTCCCGAGATCGTGACCGGGAGGCGTCGCAGCCAGTCCGTCCAGAGCGGCCCCAACTCGGCCTGATCCGACAATCCGGCCGGGATGTCGGAGGCGGCGATCATCCCGGCCCCGACCGGACGAACCGGTAGCCCATCCCGGCCTCGGTGAGGAGGTGGCGGGGATGTGCTGGATCCTCTTCGAGTTTGCGCCGCAGGCTCGCCAGGTAGACGCGCAGATAGTTGCTCTGCCCGAGATATCCCGGACCCCAGACCGAGGTCAGGATGTCGCTCTGCGACACCAGCTTTCCCTCGTGACGTACCAGCAGTTCCAGGATGCCCCACTCGGTCGGCGTGAGATGGACCGGAACTCCCCCGCGAGTCACCTGTTTCGCGGCGAGGTCGACGACGAACGCGCCCGCGTCCACCACCGGGGACTCCGACGTCGCGTTCGACGCGGAGCCACGCCGCAGTGCGGCCCGCAACCGGGCCAGGAACTCCTCCATGCCAAACGGTTTGGTCACGTAGTCATCGGCCCCCGAGTCCAGGGCGACGACCTTGTCGGCGGCGTCGGTCCGCGCCGACAGGACGATGACGGGAACGGTCGTCCATCCGCGCAACCCCTCGAGGACCGTCAGGCCGTCGATGTCGGGCAGGCCCAGATCGAGCACCACCACGTGCGGGTCCTCCCGCGCCGCCGCCGTCAGCGCGGCGGCACCGGTGGCCGCGGTCGTCACCGCGAAGCCGCGCGCGTTGAGGTTGATCCGCAAGGCCCGCAACAACTGCGGCTCGTCGTCGACGACCAGGACCCTCGTCTTGTCGGTCGTCGATTTCTCCGGACTCATCCGACCGGCCCTCCCGTCACCACGGGAGCGTCGTCATCGGTCGCGGGCAGGTCGACGACCATCGTGGCACCGCCACCCGGCGTGTCCTCGATGCCGAGCACTCCCCCGATCGCGGTGACGAATCCCCGTGCCACCGACAACCCCAGACCCACCCCCGACGACGCGCCGCTGGTGTCACCTCCCTGATGGAAGGCCGCGAAGACCCGGTCGCGGTCCTCGACCGGGAGACCCGGCCCGTGGTCCACGATGCGGATCACACATCGGGGCGGGTCGGCCGCGGTCAACCCGGCGGTGACCTCCACATGGCCGCCGGCGTGGCGCCGCGCGTTGTCGATGAGGTTCGCCAGCGCACGTTCGAGCAATCCGGGATCCGTGTAGGCCCAGGCGTGCCCGAGGTCGAAGGACAGGGCGGGCTCCGGATCGAGTCGGGCCACCGCCGCGGCGGCGCGATGCACGACCTCGGGGAGGAAGGTCCGCTGCCGGTGCGGCCGGACCGCGCCCGCGGCGAGCCGGGAGGAATCCAACAGGTTCCCCACCAGCGAGGTGAGGTGGTCGACCGACTCGTCGACGGTCGCCAGCAGTTCTGCGGTGTCCTCGGCGCTGAAGGTGACGTCGTCGCTGCGCAGGCTCGACACCGCGGCCTTCGCCGCGGCCAGTGGTGTCCGGAGGTCATGGCTGACCGCCGAGAGCAGGGCTCGGCGCAACTCGTCGGTGCGCGCGAGCGCCTCGGCCGTCGCCGCCTCGGCTTCCAGGGCGTGACGCTGCACCGCGCCCGCGGCCTGCCCGGCCACCGCCGCGAGTACACGGCGGTCCCGCGCACCGAGTTTCGGTCCACGCAGGAGCAGTTCGAACGTCTCGCCGGGCACGACGCACACCGTATCGGCGTCCTCGGGTGTCGCCGGTGGCGAGGAGCCCACCGCGGCCTCGACCGTGCGAGTCGAGCGTGAGGTCCGCCGCACGACCGCCACCGCCGACTGGTCGTAGGTCTCGCGGAATCGTTCCAGCAGGACCGGCACGTCGGCACCGCCGAGCACGACGCTGGAGAACAGCGCCAGCAACTCGGCCTCGCGCGCGGCGTCCTGCGCCTGCGCGCGCCGGACGGTTGCCGAATCCACCAGCGCGGCAACCGCGATCGCGATCATCAGCATGACCAGGATGGTGATCAGATTGTCGGGCTGGCTGATCGTGAACGTGAATCGCGGGTCGGTGAAGAAGAAGTTCAGCAGCAACCCCGAGATCACTGCCGACAGAGCAGCCGGCAGGATGCCGCCGAGCATCGACACCGCGAGCACCGCAACGAAGTACAGCGCCGACTGGCTGGCGAAGCCCAACCACGGATCGAGTGCCTGCAGCAGCCCGGTGAGACCGACCGGGACCACGACCGCGAACACCCAACTCAACGGCCGGTGAAAGCGGGTGTCCCGGATGTCGAGCCGGGACCGTCGTGTCGTCTCGTCATGGGTCACCATGTGCACATCGATGCGGCCGCTCTCGCTGACCACGGCGGCCCCGACACCCTCGTCGAAGATCCGCTGCCACCTCGGTCGCCGCGACGTCCCGAGAACGAGCTGGGTGGCGTTGACCCCGCGGGCGAACTCCAGCAGCGTGCTCGGGATGTCGTCGCCGACGACGGTGTGGATCCGTGCCCCGAATCCCGCGGCGAGCTCCTTGAGCGCGGCGAGGTCGATCCCCGCACCGGTCAGCCCGTCGCCCCGGACCACGTGGACGGCCAGCAGTTCCGCGCTCGAACGCGATGCGATCCGACTCGCCCGCCGGAGCAGCGTCGGCGACTCGGCGCCGCCGGTGACGGCTACGACGACCCGCTCGCGCGCTTCCCACGTCTCGGTGATCGAATGTGCCGCACGGTAATCCGCGAGCTTGTCGTCGACCTGGTCGGCCAGCCACAGCAGCGCGAGTTCGCGGAGCGCGGTGAGATTGCCCTGCCGGAAGTAGTTGGCCAGGGCACCCTCGACACGTCCGCCCGGGTAGACCTTGCCCGCGGACAGGCGCTGCCGCAACGCCTGCGGATCGATGTCGACGAGTTCGATCTCGTCGGCACCGCGCACGATGTCGTCGGGCACGGTCTCCCGTTGCACCACTCCGGTGATCTGGGCGACGACATCGTTCAGGCTCGCCAGGTGCTGGATGTTGATCGTCGAGTACACATCGATGCCGGCACCGAGCAACTCCTCGATGTCCGCCCACCGCTTGCGATTTCGAGATCCGGGGACATTCGTGTGCGCGAGCTCGTCGACGAGTGCCACCTGCGGTCGGCGACCCAGCACCGCGTCGAGATCCATCTCCTCCAGCGGCGTCCCGCGGTACGACCGGCTGATGCGCGGAACGGTCTCCAGTCCCTCGGCAAGCGCGGCAGTGGCCACCCGGCCGTGGGTTTCGACGATGCCGATCACGACATCCGTCCCCTCGTCGACGAGGGTTCGGGCCTGGGCGAGCATCTCGTAGGTCTTCCCGACACCGGGTGCACAGCCGAGGAACACCCGCAGTGTCCCCCGCCCCTCGGAGAGTCCGGCCGGTGAGGTCATCGGCCGAGTCTAACGTCGGTCACGGGGCGCGACAGCCGGGCGGCGCATGACCCAGCGCGAGGTTCACCTCGAGGACGTTCACGCGTGGTTGCCCGAGGAATCCGAACTGTCGGCCCTCGGTGTGCTCGTCGATGACTGCCTCGATCTCCGCGGACGTGCGACGGTTCTCGCGGGCCAGCCTTGCGACCTGCAGACCGGCGTATTCGGGACTGATGTGCGGATCGAGTCCCGAGCCCGATCCGGTCACCGCGTCGGCCGGGACCTGTGCCGGTGCGACCCCCTCCCGTTCGGCGATCAGCGCACGTCGCGCGGCGACGTTGGTCAGCAGGACCTCGCTGTTGGGTCCCTGGTTGGTCGCCGCCGACGCCGACGGATCGCCGGTCGCCATCGGCTCGCCGGCAGCCCCCAGGACCCGGGCGTGCAGGTACGGGTCGGGCGCACCCGGTTCGACCTGCGGATCGAGACCGATCAGCGTGGATCCGACGGGGCAGCGCGCGGCGTCGGAGACCTGCGACCCCTCCGCGCCTGCGGTGTTCACCCGCGAGATCGCCCACACCGCAGCCGGATAGGCGAGGCCGAGGATCAGCGTGAGACCCAGGATCATTCCCGCGGCGGCGACACATTGCCGGACGAAGCCGGACCAGACAGTGTTCATGACGTCATCCCATTCCCGGAAGCAGACGGACGACGAGGTCGATCAGCCAGATGCCGACGAACGGCGTGACGACCCCACCGACCCCGTATACAGCTAGATTGCGGCCCAACAACTTCGACGCCGTGTCCGGCCGGTAGCGCACGCCGCGCAACGACAGCGGGATGAGTGCCACGATGATCAACGCGTTGAAGATCACCGCGGACACGATCGCCGACTGCGCCGAGTGGAGACCCATGATGTTGAGGGCGTCGAGCTGCGGATAGACGGCGGTGAACATGGCGGGCAGGATCGCGAAGTACTTGGCGAGGTCGTTGGCGAGCGAGAACGTCGTCAGCGCACCCCGGGTGATCAGCAACTGCTTGCCGATACCGACCACCTCGATGAGTTTGGTCGGGTCGGAGTCGAGGTCCACCATGTTGCCGGCTTCCTTCGCCGCCGACGTCCCGGTGTTCATCGCCAGCCCGACGTCGGCCTGTGCCAGCGCGGGTGCGTCGTTGGTGCCGTCACCGGTCATCGCGACCAGGCGTCCGGCGGCCTGCTCGGCGCGGATGAGGTCGAGTTTCTGTTCGGGGGTGGCCTCGGCGACGAAGTCGTCGACGCCTGCCTCGGTCGCGATCGCCCGGGCGGTGAGCGGATTGTCGCCGGTCACCATCACGGTGCGGATGCCCATCGCGCGCAGCTGCGCGAACCGTGCCGTCATGCCCGGTTTCACCACGTCGGACAACGCGATCACACCCATGACCCGGGCCGGTTGCCCGTGGGTGCGAACCCCGACCACGAGCGGTGTACCGCCCGCCGACGAGACCCGCTCCACATCGGCGGCGACGGTGTCGTCGACGGTGCCCTCGCCGGCGGCGACCCATCGGGCGACCGCATCGGCGGCGCCCTTGCGGTACTCGACGAGTGCACCGCCGTCGTCGGAATCCACGCCGCTCATCCGCGTCTGCGCGGTGAACGGGATGGTCGTGTCGGCCCCGCCGTCCGTCGTGACGCCGTACGCGGACCGGCAGAGTTCGACGATGCTGCGCCCCTCGGGTGTGTCGTCGGCGAGGCTGCACCGACAGGCGACACGCGCCAGTTCGTCGACGGACACTCCCGGTGCCGGGTTCAGGTCGGTGGCGCGGCGGTTGCCGTAGGTGATCGTCCCGGTCTTGTCCATCAGCAGCGTGTCGATGTCACCGGCCGCCTCGACCGCGCGTCCCGACATGGCCAGGACATTGCGCTGAACCAGCCGATCCATGCCCGCGATCCCGATCGAACTGAGCAGGGCGCCGATGGTGGTCGGGATGAGGCAGACCAGTAGCGCGATCAGCTTCACCGGATCGGGCGATTGCCCGGCGTACTCCTGCATCGGCGCGACCGCGACCACCGCGAGCAGGAAGATCACCGTCAGGCTGGTCAGCAGGATGTCGAGCGCGATCTCGTTGGGGGTCTTCTTGCGGGCGGCACCCTCGACGAGGGCGATCATCCGGTCGACGAAGGTCTCCCCGGGTGCCGTGGTGATCCGGACGACGATGCGGTCGGAGAGCACCACGGTTCCACCGGTGACCGCCGACCGGTCGCCACCGGATTCACGGACGACCGGCGCGGACTCACCGGTGATCGCCGACTCGTCCACGGTGGCGATCCCGTCGACGACGTCGCCGTCGCCGGCGATGACCTCGCCCGCCTCGACCAGGACGAGGTCGCCGACCCGCAGGTCGCTGCCGGAGATCTCCTCGGTCGCCCCGACCCCGGCAACGTCATCGCCGTCGATCAGTCTGCGGGCGACCGTGTCGCGCTTGACCTTTCGAAGGCTGTCGGCCTGCGCGCGACCACGCCCCTCGGCGACGGCCTCGGCGAGGTTGGCGAACAGAACGGTGAACCACAGCCAGGCGGCGACGGTCCAGCTGAACCAGGACGGATGCAGCGCCGCGAGCACGGTGGTGACGACGGCTCCGAGGAACACGACGAACATCACCGGGTTCCGGGCCTGGGCCCGCGGGGCGAGCTTCCGTAGCGCGAGTGGCATCGACGTCACCAGCGAGCGGATGTCGAAGGCGCCGCGCGACATCAGTGGCGATGCCGGTTCATCGGACTTCGCGGCGCCCGGCGTCGCGGGTTCGTCGGTGGGGACGAATTGTGTGGTCACAGGAGTGCCTCGGCGATCGGTCCCAGCGCCATGGCCGGGAAGAAGGTGAGTCCGGCGACGAGCACGATGGTCGCGGCCAGTAGGAATCCGAACAGGAGACCGGAGGTGGGCAGGGTCGAGCGCGCCTCCGACGCACCGACATCCGGAGCGATCTCGGTCGGCCCGGGCACCACCGCGGTCGACGATCCGCTCGCGCGGTTCACCGCGACGGCGACGGGTGCGACGGCAGGTGCAGCGGTGCCGCCGCCGCGCGGGATCTGCCGGGCGAGAAGTCCGGCCAGCGCGAGCACCACCACGATCGGCAGGAACCGGCCGAGCAGCATGGCCATGCCGAGCGAACCCTGGAACCAGTCACCGGTCGCCGTGAGGCCACCGAAGGCGCTGCCGTTGTTGTTGGCCGCCGAGGCGTAGGCATACAGGACTTCGCTGAAGCCGTGGATCGAGCCCGGACTCCCCGGGTCCCCGCTGTTGCCCTGCGCCTCGGTCGTCGATCCCAGGATCATCGAGATCCCGGTGCCGGTCAGCACGAGGGCAGGCATCACCAGCACATACAGTGCCGCCATGGTGATCTCGTGCTGTCCGATGCGTTTGCCGAGGAAGGTCGGTGAGCGTCCGACGAGCAGCCCCCCGATGAACACGGTGATCATCGCCATGACGAGGATGCCGTACAGACCCGACCCGACGCCGCCGGGTGCGACCTCGCCGAGGAGCATGTTCCACAGGACGGCGCCGCCGCCGACCGCCGAGAAACTGTCGTGCGCGGAGTTCACCGCGCCGGTCGACGTGCCGGTGGTCGAGACCGCGAACAGGGCTGATCCGGGGATCCCGAACCGGACCTCCTTGCCCTCCAGCATCGCCCCGGCGGCCGCGGAAGCGCTTCCGGCGGTGCGGCTCTCGAAGACCCACACGAGGGTGAGCATCAGCGACCAGATGGCGGCCATCACGGCCAGCAGTGTCAGACCCTGCCGCCGGTCGCGGACCAGGGTCCCGTAGGTGCGCGTCAGGCAGACCGGGATCAGCAGGAGTGCGGTGATCTCCAGCAGGTTCGACAGCGGCGTGGGGTTCGAGAACGGGTGTGCCGAGTTCGCCGACAGCGTCCCGCCCCCATTGGTGCCGAGTTCCTTGATGGCCTCCTGCGAGGCGAACGGACCGAGCATGCTGCGCGCATCGGCACCGTCGAGGGTGGTCCACCCGAACCCGGTGTGCCAGGACTGGACCAGGCCCTGCGTGATCAGCAGGGTCGCGAGGACCAGGCTGAGCGGCAGCAGGATTCGGATCGATCCACGCACCAGGTCCACCCAGAAGTTCCCGATCTCGCCGGTCCCACGACGACTCACGATGCCGCGGATGACCGCCATCGCGACCGCCATGCCCACCGCTGCGGAGACGAAGTTCTGGACGGCGAACCCGACCATCTGCGTCAGGTTGCTCATCACCACCTCGGGCGAGAACGACTGCCAGTTGGTGTTGCTGACAAAAGAGATCGCGGTGTTGAACGCCATCGACGGCGACACACCCGGCTTGCCGTCGGACCAGGGCAGGACACCCTGGAGACGCTGCAGGAGGTAGACGACGAGGAACGAGATCAACGAGAAGGCCAGCACCGCAAGCGCATAACCCACCCAGGTCTGCTGACGACGCGGGTCCACCCGCGCCATCCGGTAGAGGACGCGCTCGACGCGCAGGTCCTTGTCGCCGGTGTACACCCGGGCCATGTGGTCACCGAGTGGGACGTAGGCGACGGCGAGGATGGTGACGAGAGCGGCGACCTGGAGCAGTCCCGCAACAGTTGTGTTCACGCGGTCAGAACCTCTCCGGGAACACGAGCGCGACCAACAGGAACAGCACCGTCACGGCAGCCAGGGCCAGCAGCACGACGTTTGTCACCCCGTCGGCGGTCACGACTTGGTCCTGACGTCGAGGGCCCGTACGGCCAGCACACACAGGGCGAACCCCACGACGGCCGGCAGCAGGTACACGAGGTCCGCCACGCAGTCACTCTCCGATCACATCGACACCCACCGTTCGGTGGCCACATCGAAGGATCACGCAACCCGGCCGGCTGCGGGAGAGTCCTTAACGCGTTCCATACGCGGACCGCACCGTTATTGACGCCGCGTTGACGTCTCGCTCGGTCCGCCCGGTCGGGGAGCCTATGCCGCGGGTGTGATGACGATCCCCACGCTGCCGTGCTTGCCGCGGCGGATCTTGCTGCCGAGGATGGTGATCTTGCCGAGCAGTCCGTACTTGCGGGCGATAGCGCGCTTCACGCTGTCGCTGCCGGCCTCGTCGAGCACCTCGGCGGTACCGCTGACGGGTTCGCCGAAGGTCTTGTGGCCCCGAACATCACAGGCCTGTACGACGACGCGGGGGTCGCGCCGCAGGCGCTTGACCTTCCATGAGTCAGCGACGGTCCACATGACGAGACGGTCGCCGTCGAGCGCCGCCCACAGCGGTGAGGTCACCGCGGTGCCGTCCTTGCGATAGGTCGTCAGGCTCACGTACTTGGCCGTGCCTGCTTCGCCGAAAGCCGCCGCGCTCGAGGTCATGCGGCCATGCTACGGGCAAACAGCGCCTGCGAGTGGCCGCTCGACGCGCCCGCGAACCCGGCGCTGTCACCGAGCACCCCGGCGTCGCAGAGTGTCGCCCAGGCGGTGACCTGATTCGCCGACAGGACCGGTTTGCCGAGCTCGGCTTCGAGGCCGGCGAGGATGTCGTAGGTCCAGAGGTTGGTGCAGGACACGAAGATCGCGTCTGCGTCGGGGTGGTCTGCGGCCCGGATGAGGTCTGCGGTCACGGGGTACGGGATCGTCCAGATCTCGTGGTCACGACCGAGTCCCGCCTGCGCGACGACGCCCCGGCCGGATTCGGCGAGGAAGTCGCACAGCAGCCCGGTGAGCGCCGCGGTGTACGGGGTCGCGACCGAGAGCGTGCCGATGTCCAGCGCGTCGAGGGCGCGGATCAGGGCCTCGGATGTCGTCACCGCCCGGTCGGCACCGGCTGCGACCATGCAGTTCGAGATCTCGAGCGCGCCCGCCATCCCGTAGACGAAGCTGCCCGACGCGCAGGCGTAGCCGAAGGAACGGGGTCCGACGGACGACACGGCTCGCACCGCGGCGGCGATCTCGGCGTGATTGTTCAGGTCGCGACACAGTTCGACGTCGACGGGTGCGTCGATGAACCCGGTGCGGGTGAAGTACAGGGACACCGAGTCCGGCATCCAGCGCCACAGCTCACGATCGAGAGCCATGTCGAACGGGCACACCATCCCGATGCCGATCTGGGCGGTCATGCAGGGATGATGGCATATTGTCAGATTGTCTACAATCGCTGGGGATAGGCGGCCCGAAGCGCCGCGTCCACGTCCGCCCGGATCACGCAGTCGTAGGCGTGGTCGTTGACCATGCCGGTCGCCTGCATGAGGGCGAACATCGTCGTCGGACCGACGAACCGCCAGCCGCGCTTCTTCAGGTCCTTCGACAGCGCCACCGACTCGGGCGAGGTCGTCATCGAGCCGGGTTCATGCTCCCCGGCAGGGGCGTATCCCCAGAAGTAGGACTCGAGCGACCCGTGCTCGTCGATGAGCTCGATCGCCCGGCGCGCGTTGTTGATCGACGCCTCGATCTTGCCGCGGTGCCGGATGATGCCGGCGTCGGCGAGCAGCCGGGTGACGTCGGCGTCGGCGAATCGGGCCACCTGCTCGATGTCGAATCCCGCGAACGCCGCCCGGAAGTTCTCGCGCTTCGTCAGGATGGTCCGCCAGCTCAGCCCCGACTGGAAACCCTCGAGGCAGACGCGCTCGAACAGCGCCGTATCGCCGGCGATCGGAAATCCCCATTCGGTGTCGTGGTAGGTGGTCTCCGGCTCCCGCGCCGCCCACAGGCAGCGCGCCCGACCGTCGGCAATCGTTATGGTGTCGTCAGGCAAGGCATGCCCCTCTCGTCGCGAGGAGGCTACTCCGCGAGACCGACAGCCCTGCTCATCGCCGCCATGCGGCCCCACGCATCGTCGTTATCGCACCGTTACCAAGTATTGCGAAACCATCCCGTTGTGTCTCGCGATGATCACTCCACGGCGCCACCCGCCTAGCGTTGGACACATCGCATCGCAGGGCACCCCGGACTCACCGCCGACCGGACCCGCGATCGCCACAATCCACCTTCGGCAAGGAGCTTCGTGATGAAAGACACCGATCTGAGCGCCCTCCTCGCCCGGGTGGCCACCGGCGACATGGACGCCTTCGCCCAGTTCTACGACGCGACCTGCGATCGGGTGTACGGCATGACACTGCGCGTGCTCCGCGACCCGGGCTACAGCGAAGAGGCGACGCAGGAGACCTTCCTCGCGGTGTGGCGCAACGCCGATGCCTACGACCCGGCATCCGGTTCGGCGCTCTCCTGGATACTGACGCTCGCGCACCGCCGAGCCGTCGACCGTGTCCGCTCGGAATCCGCCGCGACCCGGCGCACCGTCGCCTATGGCATCGCCGACACCGGCCGGGAGGTCGACGAGGTCAGCGAGTCGGTGGAGCGACGCGAGATCGCCCGTCTCATCCACACCGGCCTGGAGACCCTCACACCGCTGCAGCGACAGGCCATCGAACTCGCCTACTTCCACGGGCTCACCTACCGCGAGGTCGCCGAACATCTCGAGGTGGCCCTGCCGACCGTCAAGTCGCGCATCCGCGACGGCCTGATCCGACTGCGGCAGACCGTGCCCGGCCGCGCCGCCTGACACCGGCCCGCCCCCACCCCCGCCCGTTTCCACAGACCCCGCTCGACGGCGATCTCCCGCCACCCGAGTGGGGTCGAGTCATGTCGTGACCCATGGGGTCCCGCTGTGTCCTCGACCACACAAATTTTGAGACGCAGGCCAGGTCACAGCCGTTACCACCTCGAGTTCTGTCCGATTCCACCCACCACGTCTCCCGCCGTTCGCGGTGGACAGGCAAAATCATGGGTGGATGTCGCACGGGTACATCCCCGTCGTGATATCGGTAAAGCCGGACCCACAAGGCCGCACACTGAAGCGTCAACCAAGACAGAATCGAGAACACATCGCATGAGTGCCGAACAGCCGACCATCATCTATACGCTGACCGACGAGGCACCCATGCTCGCCACTCACGCGTTTCTGCCGGTGGTGCGCACGTTCGCCGGCGCGGCCGGGATCGCCGTCGAGACGAGTGACATCTCGGTCGCGGCTCGTATCCTCGCCGAGTTCTCCGACCTCCTGCCCGACGACCAGAAGGTCACCGACAATCTCGGTGAGCTCGGCAAGCTCACCCAGGCTTCCGACACCAACATCATCAAGCTCCCCAACATCAGCGCATCTGTCCCCCAGCTCCTCGCCGCCATCAAGGAACTCCAGGACAAGGGCTACGACCTCCCCGACTTCCCGGGCAACCCCAAGACCGACGACGAGCGCGCCATCCGCGACCGCTACACCAAGTGCCTGGGCAGCGCCGTCAACCCCGTTCTGCGCGAAGGCAACTCAGATCGCCGCGCGCCGAAGGCGGTCAAGGAGTACGCGAAGAAGCACCCGCACAGCATGGGCGAGTGGTCGATGGCGTCGCGTACCCACGTCGCCCACATGCGCGAAGGCGATTTCTACCACGGCGAGAAGTCGATGACCGTCTCCGGCGACCGCAAGGTCAAGATGGAGCTCCTCACCGATTCCGGCGAGACCCTCGTCCTCAAGCCCGAGGTGTCGCTGACCGACGGTGACGTCATCGACAGCATGTTCATGAGCAAGAAGGCCCTCATCGAGTTCTACGAGGAGCAGATCGAGGACGCCTACAAGACCGGCGTGATGTTCTCGCTGCACGTCAAGGCGACGATGATGCGCGTCAGCCACCCGATCGTCTTCGGTCACGCCGTCAAGGTCTTCTACAAGGACGCGTTCGAGAAGCACGGCGAACTCTTCGACGAGCTCGGCGTCAACGTCAACAACGGCCTGTCGGATCTCTACAGCAAGATCGAGTCCCTCCCCAGCGCGCAGCGCGAGGAGATCATCGACGACCTGCACAAGTGCCACGAGCATCGTCCCGAGCTGGCGATGGTCGACTCGGCCCGCGGCATCACCAACTTCCATTCCCCCAGCGACGTCATCGTCGACGCCTCGATGCCGGCCATGATCCGCGCCGGCGGCAAGATGTACGGCGCCGACGGCCGCCTCAAGGACACCAAGGCCGTCAACCCGGAGTCGACCTTCTCCCGCATCTACCAGGAGATGATCAACTTCTGTAAGACCAACGGGCAGTTCGATCCCACCACGATGGGCACCGTCCCCAACGTCGGCCTGATGGCGCAGAAGGCCGAGGAGTACGGCTCGCACGACAAGACCTTCGAGGTCCCCGCGGGCGGCACCGCCAACATCACCGACCTCGAGACCGGCGAGGTCCTGCTGACCCAGACCGTCGAAGAGGGCGACATCTGGCGTCTGTGCATCGTCAAGGACGCCCCGATCCAGGACTGGGTCAAGCTGGCCGTCAACCGCTGCCGCGATTCCGGGATGCCGGTGCTGTTCTGGCTGGACCCGTACCGCCCGCACGAGAACGAGCTGATCAAGAAAGTCCACAAGTACCTGCCCGATCACGACACCGAGGGCCTCGACATCCAGATCATGTCGCAGGTGCGCGCGATGCGGTACACCCTCGAGCGCGTCGTCCGCGGCCTGGACACCATCTCGGCCACGGGCAACATCCTGCGCGACTACCTCACCGACCTGTTCCCGATCCTGGAACTCGGCACCAGCGCCAAGATGCTGTCCATCGTCCCGCTCATGGCCGGCGGCGGCCTCTACGAGACCGGCGCGGGCGGCTCGGCCCCCAAGCACGTCAAGCAGCTCATCGAGGAGAACCACCTCCGGTGGGATTCGCTCGGTGAGTTCCTCGCGCTCGCGGTGAGCCTGGAGGACGTGGGCAAGAAGTTCGACGACAAGCGCGCCGTCATCCTGGCCAAGGCCCTCGACACCGCCACCGGCAAGCTGCTCGAGAACGACAAGGGTCCGTCGCGCAAGACCGGCGAGCTCGACAACCGCGGCAGCCAGTTCTACCTCGCGCTCTACTGGGCGCAAGAACTCGCCGCGCAGACCGAGGACGAGGATCTCGCGAAGCACTTCGCCTCGCTGGCCGAGACCCTCGCCGCCAACGAGGGCAAGATCGTCGACGAGCTCAACGCAGTGCAGGGTGAGCAGGTCGACATCGGCGGCTACTACTACCCAGACTGGGACAAGACCGCCGCCGTCATGCGTCCGAGCTCGACGTTCAACGACGCACTCGCGAGCGCGCAGCGCTGATCGCCCGGCCTCATGGCGAGGGGCGCCGACTACGGCGCCCCTCGCCATGAGGGATACACGTAGTGTCGGGACATGACCGACGCCGACGTGAGTTTCTACTTCGACCCCGTCTGCCCGTTCGCCTGGATGACGAGCACATGGGTGCGAAAGGTGCAGTCCCAGCGCGATTACACGGTCGACTGGCGTTTCATCTCGCTGCGCCTGCTGAACGCGCACGTCGATTACGACGCGCAGTTCCCGCCGGAGTACGAGGCCGGCCACACGGCCGGGTTACGGCTGCTGCGAGCCGCGGCGAGCATCCGCCGCGACCACGGACGAACCGCCATCGGCCCGCTCTATGAGGCGCTCGGTACCCGAATCTTCGACGCGCACACCGGTCCTTACACCGCCGGCGCCACCGACTTCCGCGGTACCGCGGACTTCCTCGGACCCGTCCTGGACGAACTCGGGTTGCCCGCACATCACCTGGATGCCCTCGACGACACCGCCTTCGACGCCGAGATCCAGGCGGAGACCGACGAGGCCCTGACATTGACCGGCCGCGACGTGGGTACGCCGATCATCCACTTCCAACCGCCCGAAGGCGTGGCGTTCTTCGGGCCCGTGATCAGCCGGCTACCCGGCGACGACGAGGCGATCACGTTGTGGGACCACGTGATCGGGCTGGCGAGCTTCCCGGGCTTCGCCGAACTCAAGCGCAGCCTGCGGGAGAAGCCGCAACTGCGGGCCTTCGGCGTATCCGATGACGAGACGGGCGTCGAGGAGGACTGGCACGGCGGAAGCCGGCGCACCCACAAGTGAGCCTGGACGTTCCTACTTGAACGGGTTGAGCGTCCGGCCGAGAAAGTACTGGACACCCGGCGGGAGCGGCCGCACAGCCGCCGTCACCAGTTTGTTCACCGTGCCGGTGACGCACACCGCGTCGCCCTTCATCACCGCGTTCCATCCCTCGCGCACGACGTCTTCGGGCTCCTGCCACAGCACACCCGGCAGTCGATCGGCGGTCTTGCGGGTCTCAGCGCCCATCGCGTCGTGGAACTCGCTCCGGGTGAATCCGGGACACAGCGCCGTCACGTGGATGCCGTGCGGCTTCAGCTCCATGTCCAGCGACTGCGACATCGTGAGCACATACGACTTGATGGCGTTGTAGAGCAGGCCCTCCGGCGGTGGCAGCAGCGCCGTGATGGATGACAGGTTGACGATCCGCCCCCACCCGCGCTCCTTCATCCCCGGGAGCACTCGATGGGTCAGCTCGGTCAGCGAGGTCAGCATCAATTGGAGCTGACCTCCCACCTCCTCCCACCGTGTCTCGCCGAACTTCGTGCTCAACGACATCCCGGCGTTGTTGATCAGCACGTCGATCCCCGACCCCAGCTCGTCGGCGTGTTCGATGATCGCGGCGGGCATCGCGGGATCGGACAGGTCGCCGACGAAGTTCTCGCATCGGACACCGTGTTCTCGCCGCAGTCGCGCGGACAGTTCATCGAGCCGCTCGGCTCGGCGGGCGACCAGGATGAGGTCGTATCCCTGTCCTGCGAGATGGTCTGCGAACGTCTTGCCGATGCCGGCGGAAGCGCCGGTGATCAGGGCCGTGCGGTGGTCAGGCGACCCGTCTCGATCCGATGACATGAGCGGACTTTCTCCTCGATGGACGATGCCGCGAGTTCTACCAGGGCGCACGTCGCGTCATTGGCGACAACAGCAGGATTCGTTCCAACGCCCGGCCGCCGGTCTCAGGACACGTGACCGTACGGGTGCCATCCGGAGGGGTTCCACTTTCCGCCGCGCTCCCGCCGGACCTCGCGCAGGCTGGTCCCCACGTATCGCGCCTCGAGGTCGGGGTCGGGTTTCCCGGTGTACACCCACCGCTTCGGGTCGAGGTTGCCCTCGGCGTCGCGATAGGACTCCCAGTAGTCGACGCGATGGACCGCACGGACGAGGTCGTCGGCGAAGACCAACACGGGCAGGTCCGGAACGGTCCGGTGCGGTCCCGCGCGCCAGGCGCTGCGAGAGAGTTCGTAGATGACGTCGGCGGTGGCGTCGCCCCGGGCCGCCGCGTCGACCTTCACCAGGACGCACGGATCCGGTAGCGGCGGCGACACCGGCGCCGCATATCTCAAGACGAGTTCTTCGATTCGCCACGGCCCCTGCGCGTCCGGCGCTTCCGACGAGCCCGACCCGGCGAGGGCGACGACGTCGAGTCCCGAGCGTCGCAGCGAGCTCGCATGCAGCTCAGCAGAATCCGCAGTGCCGATGTCGTAGTGCAGAATCCAGTGCTCGACGCCGAACCCGTCGGCATCGATGTCGCGGATGCGTTCTTCGATCGCATCCGCGATCGCCACCGGATCGTCGTCACCCACGATGTCGGCAGGGTCCGGCACGACGCCCGCCAGTGCGGCGGCCGAATGGCGATGCACACGGTCACCACGACCCGCACCGACGTGGAACAAGGACGAGTCCCGCGGATCGACGAGCGCGTACACATAGACGCCGAGCGCGGACTGCGCCTCGTACGGAACCGGTTTCGGCGGGCCGGGTGGCGGGACCGCGACCGGTCGCAACAGGGCGAGCACCTCGTCGACAACCGACGGCCGGACACCCAGCCCGCCCCCGGTGACCCCGCCGAAGACGACTTCGCCGGCACGCTCCCGGTCGACGAACCGCCGGCCGGCGAATCGGTCG
The DNA here is from genome assembly GCF_041103195.1 of Gordonia sp. ABKF26. Taxonomy (NCBI): domain Bacteria; kingdom Bacillati; phylum Actinomycetota; class Actinomycetes; order Mycobacteriales; family Gordoniaceae; genus Gordonia; species Gordonia sp. ABKF26. The sequence continues at coordinate 1,397,338 of NZ_JBGCVZ010000003.1, read as the reverse complement.
ACGGCGCGTATGACATCGGCGACCTCGGCGCGCCGCGCCGCAGCGCTCCGAGATGCTGTCCGTTCATCGCCGGGGTCGAGCATCTCGGCGAAGGCTGCCGACGAGAGGAAATTGTCGAGTGCCGCCCGTGGCAACTCGACCGCATCCATCCTGCGCACCGCCATGGTCGCATGATGCCAGCACTCGGTCCGGAAACCGCCGAAGCGGTAGTGTACGTTTGTACATGTACATACGTACACCAACGTCAACGTCGAGAGGACCGGACCGTCATGAGAAGACCGTCATGACCCAGGCCCCGGCTCGCCGCCGCCGGAACCCCGAAGAACGTCGTCGCATCATCGTCGAGGCCGCCGCCACCCTGATCACCGAAGTCGGTTCCGACGGCCTCACCCACCGACTCGTCGCCAAACGCGCAGGTGTACCACTCGGTTCGACGACGCAGTACTTCGCCACGCTCGACGATCTGCGCGAGGCTGCGCTCGTCCATCTGGCCGACGACATCGACTCGGGCCTGGCCGACGTCGCGGAGACACTCGGCGAACACGGCCCGTCGGCCGCGGTCTTCGCCGAAGCGCTCCACGAGTACCTGTCCGACGAGCGTCTGATCCGGGCCGACCTCGCACTCGTGTCGGCCGCGGTGATCGACCCCTCGCTCCGTCCGCTCGCGATTCGGTGGACCGACGGACTGGTCGAGATGCTGATACCCCATGTCGGGCGGACTGCCGCCCGCGCCATCGCCGCGTACACCGACGGGGTGGCGATGCACGCACTCCTCTACGGGTCACCGCTGTCACTCGACGACCTGACGGCCACCCTGACCGCTCTCACCGCGCTGCCCTCCACCCCCTCGACCACCGATCAGAACCGGAGCCGACGATGACGCAGCATTCATCGAAGACCACCTCGTCACCCGGCATGCCCGGCGCCGGACAAGACCTGTCCTACCGGCGCCGGTGGGCGTCGGCCGCGGTGCTGTCGGCCAGCCTGCTGGTCATCACCGTCGATCTGACGATCCTCAACGTCGCGCTGCCCGATCTGGCCGCCGACCTCCGCCCGACCGCCGATCAGCAGTTGTGGATCATCGACGCCTACTCGCTCGTCCTGGCCGGCCTGCTGCTCTCGATGAGCTCGCTTGCCGATCGGTGGGGCCGGAAGCGGATGCTGGTCACGGGCTTCGCGGTGTTCGGCGGCGCCTCGGCACTCGTGCTCCTGGCCGATTCACCCGGAGCGGTGATCGCGGTGCGGGTGCTGTTGGGTGTCGGCGGCGCGATGATCATGCCGACCACACTGTCGCTGCTGCGCAGCATCTTCACCGACCCCGCCGAACGAGCCACCGCACTCGGGCTGTGGGCCGCGGTGTCGGGTCTGGGTGCGGCCATCGGCCCGATCGTCGGCGGCGTTCTGCTGGAGTACTTCTCGTGGCGTGCCGCGTTCCTGATCAACGTTCCACTGATGGCCGTCGCCATCGTTGCCGCCCTGCTGATCCTGCCGGAGTCGAGGCATCCGCAGCCGGGCCGGTGGGATGCTGTCGGCGCATTGATGTCGATCGTCGGCATGGTGGCGCTCGTCTGGGCGATCAAGCGGTTCGCCAAGGAGGAGAGCCTCCTCGCACCGGCGGCCTGGTTGGCCCTGCTCGGCGCGATTCTCGTCCTGACCCTGTTCGTGCGGCGATGCCTGCGTCGCACCGAACCGCTCCTCGACGTCTCCCTCTTCCGCAGCCGGCCCTTCAGCGCCGGTGTCCTGGCCGCGCTCGGGTCGATGTTCGGACTGGCGGCGGCACTGCTGCTGCTGGCGCAATGGCTCCAGCTGGTCGAGGGCCACTCCCCGATCGCGGCCGGGATCCGGTTGCTGCCGGTGGCGGGAGCGGCGATCGTGTCCTCGATGATCGCCGCCCCGCTGTCCCGCCTGATCGGCGCGCGTGCCGTCGTGGCCGGCGGCATCGGCATCGCCGGTGTCGGCATGGCCCTGATGTCGCTCGGTTCCGACGGACTCGGTTACGGCACGGTCGCCGTCGCCCAGGTCCTCGTCGGCTTCGGCATCGGCTCGCTGGCGATCGCGTCGGCGATGATCATGGCCGGGACCCCGGATGCCAAGGCGGGCAACGCCGCTGCTCTGGAGGAGACCGCGTACGACCTCGGCAACGTGCTCGGCGTCGCCATCCTGGGCAGCGTCGCGTCGATCCTGTACCGGTCCACACTGACCGCCGAACCGATCCCCGGTGTACCGGATGAGGTGACCGATGCGGCCGCCGAATCCCTCGGCGCCGCGATGGGTCTCGCCGAGGCGGCCGGTGCGCCGGGCCTCGCGGAGCGGGCGGCGACAGCGTTCACCGACGCCATGCAGGAGACGAGCCTGATCGGCGGGCTCACGCTCGTCGCCGTCGCCGCGGCCGTCTTCGTGCTCGTGCCGCGCGGCACGGATGTCACGGCCGCGCAGCACTGACGCCCGTCACGACGCGGTGACGACAGCCTCGGCCGAGGGGAGAACAGCCTCGCGCACCCGGACGGCCCGCGGGAGCAGACCGTTCGCGTGGAGGAGGTCGGCGGCACGCTGCTGCTCGTCGAGGAAGTCCTCCGTGACGGGCCCGATTCCGAACGGCCGGTTGCGGATGGCGGCTTCCCAGGCGTCGAGACTCGCGTGGCCACCCCGATCGACGACGTCCTGCACGAAGTACTCGGCCGCCTCTCGGGGATGATCGACGATCCACTGATCCGACTCACGGAGCGCGTCGACGATGGCGGCCAGTTCCGCGGGATGCTGTTCGGCGAAGTCGCGTCGGGTGAACCACAGCGACGGGTGACTGAACAGGCCTTCGGTGTCGATCAGAGTCCGGAGTTCGAGATCACGTTCGACGGCGGCCAGGCCGGGGTAGGCGCCGACCCAGGCGTCGATCGTGCCCTTGCGGAACAGGTCGGCGCCATCGGTGACCGAGGTGTTGACGGGAATGATGTCGCGCCAGGTCAATCCGACCGAGTCGAGCGCGAACAGCAGCAGTGTCGTCTGCCACGAACCGTGGGCGATGCCCACCCGCTTGCCCTTCAGTGCGGTCACCGAGTCGATGTCCGAGTCGGCCTTCACGACGAGACGCCCGTTCTCGGTGCGCGGTCCGGACACCCCGACGTAGACCAGGTCGCGCTCCTGCGCCAGACCGGTGATCGGCGGCGTGAAGCCCGTGCCGATGAAGTCGTATCCGCCCTCGGTGAACAGCCAATCCGAGTGCAGCGTGGGCAAGCCGGTGGTCGGGTCCGGCTCCGATGTGGCAGGCAGGCTGCGCAGATCGACCCACTCGACGTCGATGCGCTGCTCCAGGATGCCCCGGTGGCGGAGCACGAACAGGGAATTGTTGTGCGGGAAATAGCCGACTCGAACGGTCATTGTCTCTCCTCAGTGGTGTCAGGTGGTTCGGGGGCGGTTCAGAGTTCGGGGATGAGGCCGCGCTCGCGTGCCTCGGACAGCAGACCGCTGCGCTTCCACTGGACCTCGAGGTTGGTGGGGTGGAACTCCGCCGACCCGCCGAGTCCTTCGGCGATCGCCTGGAACTGGGCGCCCTCCTCCAGCAGGACGATGAACTTCGCGGTGTCGAGCAGTCCCCGACGGCCGATCACGTTGGACCCGCCATTGGCCTCGAAGATCGCGGCGAGGTGCGGATCCTCGTGGAGACGCTCGAGGATGAACTCCGACGCCGGCTGGTGGCGGTTGATATGCGGCTTGATCTCCCGGGACAGCGTCAACCGCTGGGAGGCCGCGTACCGGATCGGGAGGGTCCGGTGGGTCTGCGCCCAGGCACCCAGCCAGGGCGTGTGGATGTGCACGACGGTCGTGATGTCCTCGTGGGCCCGGAACACCGGCGCGTACGATGTCACGAAACCCGCTGCGCCCGAACCGGACAGGATCTCCCCGTCGAAGGTCGCGACCACGGGGTGCACGGTCAGGTCGTCGGCCCAGGGACCCGGGTCGTTCAGTGCGACGGCGATCTCACGGCCGGGTACGCGTTCGACGAAGTTGGCGGTGCCGTTCGCCGACACCGTCCCGGTGGTCCGGAAGACGTCGAACGCCTTCTGTGCGTGCTCGGTCGCCTCGGCGACGAATTCGGCGACCTCGCGGTCGAGGCCGGTTTCTACGGTGGTCATGTCTCTCCTTGCGTCACATGGGTTGTCTGTCTTCGGCGATGGCGTGTGTTAGAGAAAGCGCTGCTGCTCAGGCCACGCCCAGGGCGGAACCGGCGGTGTTCTCGGCGCGGCCGAGCCGCGATCGTCCCAGGAGCGGGAGGACCTCCTCGCCCACGCGATAGGCCTCCTCGAGATGGGGGTTGCCCGCCAGGATGAAGGCGTCGACACCGAGATCGATCAGCTCGTCGAGCCGCTCGGCGACCTGCTCATAGCTGCCGACCAACCCGAACGCCGGGCCGCCGCGCATCAGGCTGAATCCGCACCACACGTTGGGCTGGACCTCGAGATCGGAATAGTGGGTGATGTTCTCGGGCACCCAGCCCTTGATCCGGCCCGCGCCGACGGAGTCGCCCTGCGCCTGGCGGTTCGCCGCCGCGCGGTCGACGTGCTGCCAGCCCTCGGCGATCTCCGCCCACGCCGCCTCGGCGGTGTGCCGGGCGAGCACGTCGATGCGGACGGCGAACCGCGGACGCCGTCCCAGCCGCGCCGCGTGCTCGCGCACCCCGTCGAACTTGGCACGCAGATCCGCGAAGGGTTCGAGCCAGGACAGGTAGTAATCGGCGTGGCTGCCCGCGGCGTTGACCGCGGCGCCGGACGACCCGGAGAAGTAGATCTCCGGAAACGGTGTCTCGGCGAGTTGTGGTGGCAGCACCGCACCCTCGGTGGAGAAGAAGTCGCCGTCGTAGTCGAACGGCTCACTCCCCCATACGCCCTTGAGGACGTCGAGGAACTCGCTGGTCCGGCGATAGCGGTCGTCGTGGGCGACCTTGTCACCCCACCACAGCTGCGCCGGGCCGCCGCCCCCGCTGATGATGTTGTAGACGAGGCGTCCTCCGGTCGCGCGCTGCAGGCTGGCCGACATCCGGGCGGCCTGCAGCGGATGCAGGAACCCCGGCTGGAACGCGACCATGAACCGGTATGTGCTGGTCTCTCGGGCCAGCGCCGCAGCAGCCGCCCACGGATCGTCGGTCCCGGGGAACGACGGGAGCAACCCGCCGACGAAGCCGGCGCTTTCCGAGGCCTTGGCCACGGCCGCCATGTGGTCGATGTAGCTGTACGAGTCACGTTCTCCCGCACGGATCGCCGGCGTCAGGTTGCCCGGCTGGACGCCGCGCCAGTCGCCCCGGTTGAGCCGGCGCGGCGTGCGCAGGGTGGCATGGTCGCCACCCATGCCTATCCGCCAGTAGAAGTCGATGGTCATGGGTCTCCGCTCGTCGATGGGAAACGGGTCGGTCAGGGAACGGTCAGGACAAGACGCGGTTTCGTTCGTCCGCCCGGAAGAGGAGGTGCTCGGTGTTGCGATTGAGTTCCTCGATGTTCGGTATGCCGGACAGGACGAAACGCTGGAAACCCTGCTCGGACAGTCCGACGATCCGTTGCGCGACATCGTCGTACGAGCCGACCAGACCGATCGGGTGCCGGTGGCCGATCCGATCGAATCCGGCGAACGTGAGGTCGTCGACCCAGAGATCCTCCGCGCGGATGTCGGCGTCCGCGCCGTAGGCGTCACGCCATTGACGGCGCAGGCGTTGCACCGCCTCGTCTTTCGTCGCGCGTGCGATCACCGGTAGGTAGAGGCCCGCCTCGACGGTCCGTCCGAGTGCGGCCGCCCGTTCGGAGAGCGGTCCGATCGCGGGTGCCGCGCCGGTCGAGGACAACTCGAACAGATGGATGTCGCCGTGCCTGGCCGACAGCGCGAGCGCGTCGTCGCTCTCCCCGGTCAGGCGGACGGTCGGGAATCGATGGCCGTGCACCGACCGGTCGAGCCCGCCGTCGATGACCTCGTAGAACTCGCCCGCGTGGTTGAACTCGCCACCGTCGAAACCACCCTGGCGGGCTCCGGCCCCGTCCCACACCCCTTTCGCCACGGTCAGGAATTCGTCCGCCCGGCGGTAGCGCGCGGCTTCCGTCAGTCGATCTCCGCGAGCCCGGTTGTCCGCGGCGCCGGTCACCACGCGCACCTGCCACTGAAGCCGGTCGTCGGAGTTACGCTGCAGGGTCGCCGACACCTTCGCCGCGTAGACGGGTGTCCCGAAACCGGGATGGAACTCGACGGCGACGCGCGCATGTCGCGTGCGTCGCAACGCGATACCCGCCAGGATCCACGATTCCTCTCCGGCGGGGTCGTACGGGGCGATCACCGAGTCGTAGCCTGCGGTGTCGATCGCGGTGATCACCTGCTCGGTCGGATCGAACGGATCCCACCGGCCACCCGTTCGCAGGTCGGTGGCCACCGCGGATCCGGGCGTGGGCGCCCAGCCACCGCGGTGCCTCCCGACGGAGCCGACGTGCCTGCTGTCGCCGCGAGTCGGCACCTCCCATTCGAACGCGACCATCACGCTTCTCCGGAGAGCTCTGAGATGGGTGTGGCCCCACCGATCTCGGCGCGCGCACGCCGCAGCGGCTCGAAGTCGACCCAGCTCTCGATGTCGAAGTCGGCGGGCAGGAAACCATAGGTGTAGAGGAAGCGCTTCTGGACTCCCAGCAGATCCAGCCGCTCCTCGGAGAGCGATGGGTGTAACGAGGTGTGGAAGCCGTCGCCATACGCCGCCGCGACGCCTTCTGGCCCCGAGAACGTCTCCTGCGCAAGCACTTCACGGACCGTTCCGAGGTTTCCGGCCGCCCAGTCGGCCGCACGGAGGCTGGCGGCGAGGAAACCGACGACGACCTCGGGATGATCCTGCAGCAGCGACTCGTGGACGGTGATCGGCCGCGGCGTACCGTTGTTGACCCGCGACCGCCTCGACTCGGTCGAATCGAGGTCGACGAGGACCCGCAGACCGTGCTCGGCGGCGGCCTCAGCGGCCCGGGCACCCTTCACGTAGATGGCGTCGACGTCACCGTTGAGCAGTTCCGGGAAACCGGACGGCACCGATCGCAACCGAGCCGCTTCCTCGGTGCGTACGCGTGGTTCCCAGTTGCCGGCCGTCTCGACGACGATCACGTCGCCGAACGAGAGTCCGGCGAGTGCCAGCGCGGAGGCGAAGCCGTGCAACGACATCGCGCGCGGAAAGCTGCGTGCCTGGTCGACCGCCCACGCGGGAACACCGACTCGTCTACCGCGGAGCCCGGCGGCATCGTCGATGTCGGAGTCGGGTCCCACCAGAATCGACTGCGACTCGTCGATCCAGGTCAGTCCGATCAGACGTGTCGGCGAACCCGAGGCGCGGGCGACGATCGCCGGCACGTTGCCGCCTTCGCGGATCAGGCCCGACAGCTGATGATCGAAGTGGCGGGGCGCGAGTTCGGCGCCCGCGTCCTGGAGGATCGAGAATCGCAGGCCCGCAGCCGATGCCGGCTCGCCGAGCCAACCCAGGCTGTTGGCCAGACCACTGGCGGTGGGGACCGGGCACCGGGTGTACCAGACGGTGTCGGCATCGGTAGAGCCCGCCTGGGTGGTCGCGGTGTCGATGGGAGTCACGCTGTCGATGGTCATGATGTTCCTCAACTCTCGGTGTCGGGATGTATGCGGCCGACGCCGAGTTCGCGGAGGAACTCGGCGCGGTAGCGGAGCGATTCGGGGTCGGAGCGGTCACGTGGGCGGGGCAGGTCGATGTCCTCGTCGACGCCGAAGGTGCCGTGCGACAGGATGATCACGCGGTCGGCCAGCCGGACCGCCTCGTCGACATCGTGGGTCACGAGAAGCACCGCGGGCTGGTGTCGGGCCACCAGGTCGCCGACCAGGTCCTGCATCTGGAGCCGGGTGAGGGCGTCGAGTGCCGCGAACGGTTCGTCGAGCAGCAGCAGTTCCGGTTCGCGGACGAGAGCCCGGGCCAGCGCGACACGCTGCGCCTCACCGCCGGACAGAGTCGCCGGCCAGGCGTCGGCCTTGTCCGCGAGGTTGACCTCCGCCAGCGCGGCCCGACCGCGGTCCTTGGTGCTCTTGCCACCACGCTGACCGATGGTCACGTTGGCCAGCGCCCGCTTCGAGGGCACCAGCCTCGGCTCCTGGTAGACCGTCGTGCGTGCTGCGGGGACGAGGATCTCGCCGGAGTCGGGCTCTTCGAGGCCGGTCAGCAACCGCAGCAGCGTCGTCTTCCCGGTTCCCGATGGACCGAGCAGCACCACGAACTCGCCGCGCCTGATGGTCAGGTCGACCGAGTGCAGCACGGTCTTCGGTCCGAAGGTCTTGGTCACTCCGGTCAGCGAGACCGCAACCGGTTGGCCCGCACGACGTTCGCGCGCGGTGACCTGCGTCGGCTGCCGTTCGAGGAGTGGGGGCAGCGGAGCCTCCGGGCTCATCGGACGGTCACCCCCGCCCGCCACGGCATCGAGTACTTCTCGAGGATGCGGACGATCAGGTCGAAGATCAGGCCGAGGATGGCGTACAGCACCACGCACAGGATCATGTAGTCGGTGCGGTTGTACTCCTGCGCCAGACTCACCAGATAACCGATGCCCTCTCGGGTGCCGACCTGCTCGGCGGCGATGAGTCCGGTGATCGAGATCGACAGGCAGATCCGGAGTGCCATCAGGATTCCCGGCAGCGCCGCCGGGATGATCACGCCGAGGATCAGACGGCCCCCGGTGAGCCCGAAACCCTGTGCCGCCTCGATCATCTTGCGGTCGACGTTGCGGACCCCGAGGTAGCTGTAGGCGTACATCGGCGACACCGTGGCGATGGCGATCAGCAGCACCTTGAAGGTGTTGTCGATGCCGAACCAGGCGATGAACAGGGGTACCAGCGCGAGGAACGGGATGGCCCGGTTGATCTGCATCGTCGAGTCGATGAGTTCCTCACCGAGGGTGTACAGGCCGGCGAGCACCCCGAGGATCAACCCGACGCCGACGCCCAGACCGACACCGAGCGCAGCGCGCTCCAGCGACGCCAGCGCGAAGTCGACGAGCTGACCGGTGCGGTAGAGCTCGACGAACGCGTCGAACACCGCCCCGGGTGAGGCCAGCACCGACGGTGAGATCGTGCCGGTGGCGGTGCCGATCCACCAGACGGCCACGATGACCCCGGGCACCAGGAACCGCAGCGGCAGCGAGAGCCAGACGGGCCGGCTGCGTTGCTTCCGAGTCCGGGGGGTCTCCAGACCTATCCGTGACACCCGCTGCGATGCAGCGTCTCCCGCGGTGGACTTCGCGACCGTTGCCGAGGTCACTTCTGTCCGCTCTCGTACTTCTGCAACTGTGCGGGCAGATCGAAGAAGATGTCCTCGGCGGTGACCGGCTTCTGGATCACGCCGGCTTCGACGAACAGTGCCGACACCGATTCGAGGTCCTCACCGTCTTCCGCCGTGGGGTAACGCGGGGTCGACGCGTCGGCGCCGAGGGCGAGGGCGCGGGTGAGCCGGTCTCCGCTGAGCGCCCGAGGACCCGCCTTCTCGAAGACGTTCTCGTAGTCGTCGGGATTCTCCCGCTGCTGATCGGTCAACTGCTGCAACGTCTTCAGGTACACGTCGGCGACGTCTGGCCGCTCTTCGAGCACCTCGGTCCGGAAGGCGACGATGGTGTTGTCGACCGAACCGATGCTCTCCTCGGTGGCGATCTCGACCCCGCCGGCGGCCTTCGCCTCCTGGTAGGGCTGGTTGAAGGACGCCCACGCGTCGACCTGACCGGTGGAGAACGCCGACCCTGCCTCGGCCTGCTGCAGGGGCACCCGCTCGACCTTGTCGAACGGAATACCCGCCTGCTGCAACGCCTTCAGCGTGATGTACTCACCCTTGCCCGCCGGGTTGACCGCGATCCGCTTGCCGACGAGGCCGGCGACATCGGTGACCCCGGAGTCCTTGGTGACGAGGATGCCGTTCTGGTCCTTGCCGGCCGGGTCGGCCACCGCGATGATCTTGACGCCGACGTTCTTCGACAGGGCGCCGACGACCGGGCTGTAGGCACCGCCGGACACGTCGAGCTGGCCGGTGTTGAACAGCTTGAGGTTGGACGAGAAGCCCGGTGTCGAATTGACCCATTCGATCTTGGCTCCGAGCGGGGCCAGCGCCTCGTCGAAGGTCCCGTCACGTTTGCCGACGGCCAGTGGCCCGGCGTTGCCCGGATCGGTCACCTTGAGCACGTACTGGTCGCCACCGCCGGCGGCGTCGCCGTCCGAGTCGCCCGACGCACACCCGGTGGCGACGGTGAACAACGCTGCCGCTGCGACCGCGGCGGCGGCAAGGCGAAATCGTGGGGTTCCGGGCATGAAGGGCTCCTGTTCGACAGGTGGAGACCGTGTTCAGGCGAACACGAGGACTGGGCTACCGCAGACGTTATGTGGACGGGGACGCCGCGCACACCTCTGCGTTTCCATCAGTTGGAAAGCTTGACAACTTCGCCGAAGGCTGGGTCAGCCGGCGCGTAGCTCTCCCACAGATCGCGGTACGGACCCGGCCTCGACACCAGATCGGCATGGCGCCCGACCTGGACGGCCCGGCCGTCGCGCATCACGACGACCCGGTCCGCCCACGCGGCGGTGGTGAGTCGGTGCGCCACCAGAACCGTTGTGCGGCTGCGCGCGACGGCTTGCAGCGCGGCGAGCACCTGGGCTTCGGTACCCGGATCGATGTCGGAGGTCGCCTCGTCGAGGATCAGCAGGTCCGGCTCGACGAGTTCGGCGCGCGCGAGACAGATCAGTTGCTGCTGTCCCGCAGACAGTGTGGCCCGGCCCGGCCCGACCGGCGTCTGGTAGCCGAGCGGAAGGGCCGCGATGCTCTCGTGCGCGCCGACCGACCTCGCCGCGCGCTCGATCTCCGCCTGCCCGGCGTCGGGACGCCCGAACGCGATGTTGGACGCGACCGTCCCGGCGAAGAGGTAGGGATCCTGGGGCACATAGGCGATTCCCGGCCGGGTGCGCGGTGAGCGGGGATCACGCAGGTCGACGCCGCCGACTCGGACGACGCCGCGGTCGGGCGAGTAGAACCGCAACAGCAGCTTCATCACGGTGCTCTTGCCCGCGCCGGTCGTGCCGACCACGGCCGCGGTCTCGCCGTCGGGGATGGCCAGGTCCAGCCCGTCGAGCGCAGGACGACCCCGCGTCCGCGTCGTCGACGAGTAACCGAACACCACCCCGTCGAATTCGACTGCCGCGCCGCTTGGTCCGGCTGTTCCGGTCGCCTCCGGCCGCACGTCCGCGTCGGCGGATGTGTCGACAGGGGTGTCGAGGAAGCCGCGCATCCGCTGGGTGCCGACCCGAGCCTGAATCCAGAGGTCGAGCACGATCGACAACTGTTGGAGCGGGGTGAAGAACAGATCGACGTAGAGGAGCGCGGCGACCAGCACACCGGTGGTGAGCGTGCCCGCGTCCATGAGATGCGCGCCGACGATCAGGATGAGCGCCTTGGCCACCACCGCGAGCAGGTTCAGGAAGGGGAAGAACACCGAGATGTAGAGCATCGAACGGCGGCGCGCGTCGCGGTAACGTCGCGAGTGCCCGTCGAAGGCCCCCGTCGCCCACTCCTCGGCGTTGTGCGCCTGGGTGACCCGCACCCGCCCGAGGTGTTCGGAGAGCAGCGCGGTGACGGTCGCGATGCGTGAACGTGCCTGCAGGTAGGCCCGATTCGAGCCTCGGACGAAGACCCACGACCCCACCGCGAGCAACGGGATGGTGACGAGCATCGCGGCCGCAAGCCGGATGTCGAGCAGGGCCAGCACCGCCAGGATGCCGGCACACGTGCACACGTTGACGATCGCGTTGACCATGCCCTGCGTCATCAGCTGCCCGACCGCGTCCACATCGCTGGTGAGCCGGGTGACGATGCGGCCCGACTGCCGCCCGTCGAAATAGTCGATGCGCAATAGCTGCAGGTGCCCGAACAGCCGGAGCCGCAGCGCGAAGAGCACCCGCTCGAAGACCCGCGCCGCCCGCAGCGCCAGCACCCACGAGTTCAGCCAGGACACCAGCGCGATCATCAGGACGATCGCGCTGGTCACCCAGAACACGGTCGTCGCGTCCACCGAGACACCCTTGTCGATGGCGTGGCGGAAGAGGGCGGGGACGGCCAGCGTCGTCGCCGCGTCGACGATGACCAGGAGGACGCACAGCGCGACGGCCCACCAGAACGGCCGCAGGGAACCGGTCAGACCGAAGACCCTGGTGCGCGCCGACGTCGGCGGCGGACGGTCGTCGCCGGGTGCGGGCTCCTCGGTCAACGGCGGGAGCGCCAGGAGCGCCTCGCGCAGGTGCGAGTCCACCTGCTGGACCTGCTTGCCGCTCTCGTCGGCGTCGAGACCCAACCGGGCCCGGACCACCGGGTCGGCACCGGCCTCGTCGACTTCCGGCCAGCTCTCCGCACTCGGGATCGCCTGTCCTTCGTGAGGCCTGGTCGCGCCCCGGACCGCGCCGCCGGCCAGGAGCTCCGCGACGCGCGGGTCGGCGAGCACCTCCGACGGCGGACCGTCGTGCGTGATGCGACCTGCCTCGAGGACGATGACCTGGTCGGCGAGTTCGGTCGTCGCCGGCCGGCGCGCGATCAGGATCGTGGTCCGGCCGACCATCAGCCCTTCCAGGCCCGCCAACACCGTCCGCTCGGTCGTCGGGTCGAGCGCCGACGTCGTGTCGTCGAGGATCAGGACCGCCGGGTCGGCGAAGAAGGCGCGGGCGAGCGCAATCCTCTGGCGTTGACCGCCCGACAACGAGATCCCGCCCGGTCCGACCACGGTGTCGTAACCCGCGGGCAGCCGCTCGATGAACTCATCGGCCGCGGCGGCGCGGGCAGCAGCGGCGATTCCCGCGTCGTCGGCCGGGGACCCCATCGCGATGTTGTCGCGGAGGGTGCCGGAGAACAGCAGGCTCTCGTCGAACACCATCATCACCGCCGACCGCACCGACCGTGGCGACACGGCGCGCAGGTCGGTGCCGCCGATCCGCACCGTTCCCCGATCGGGATCGAACTGGCGGGCGATGAGTGCGCCGAAGGTCGTCTTGCCCGCGCCGGCCGGACCGATGATCGCGACCCGGCTGCCCGGGGCGATCGAGGTGGTCACACCACGCAGGACGGGGTGGCCGCCGAGCGCCAGGTCGACATCGGTCACCTCGATCGTCCCGCCCGGCGACGGGAGATCCGGACCGGTGGGGTCCACGGCCGGCACGGTGTCCAACAGCGCGAACACCCGGCGCGCCCCCGACCGAGCCAGCTGCATCGTCGTCACCATCGCCGCGAGCAGCCGCGCCGGAGGCGCGAATTGCAGTACGTACGAGGCGAATGCGAGGAAGACACCCACCGAGACGTGCTCGTTCATGGCCAGCCAACCGCCGACCACCAGGACGCCGAGCTGGGTGAAGACGGGGATCGCGACCATCGCCGCGCTCCAGCGCGCCGAGATCCGCGCACTGCGCAGCCGCGAGGAGAACAGGCGGGTCGCGCGGGCGCGGAACCGATCCATCCGCGTCGACTCCTGACCGAACGCCCGGATCAGTTCGACCCCGGCGATCTCCTCGTCGACCGCCGCGGCCACCTGGCCCAGCAACACCTGGTCGCCGAACGACGCGGGATACAGTTCGCGGCGGAGCCGGCGGGTGACCCAGAACAGGACCGGGACGCTGGTCGCCACGACCACGAACAGCGGCGGGGACAGCGTGAACATCACGATCAGCCCGACCGCGAGCAACGTCAGGTTGGCGACGAACAGCGGCACCTGCGAGAGGAACATCTGGATCAGGTTGAGATCCGACGTGCCCCGCGAGATGACGTCGCCCGCAGCGAGTTCCGCGCGGCGTCGCGCATCGAGCGCGTGCAGGTGACGGTGGACCGCAACCCGCAGATCGTGCTGCACGTCGACGGCGCACCGGCTGCCGATGTAGCGGCGCAGCGCGTGGGAGACGAAGCTCAGCACGCCGATGGAACACAGGATCGCGATCCAGAACGCAAGGGACTGCGTCGGGTCGAGCAGGACGTCGTCGACGATGATCTGTTGGACCAGCGGCACCAGCGCCAGCAATCCCTGCCCCACCACTGCGAGCACGAGCGCCACCGACACCCGCCCGCGGTACGGGCGGACCCACTGCCAGAGCCGTCGCAACCAGCCCGCTCCACTCTCGTCGGTCACACGTCTCCTCGTCGATCTCGCGATTGCCCTGATTGCTGAACTGCCGAGCTCGAACCGCGCTGATCCTGATCTCGACGGCTCACTCCGCGAGGAGTATCTTCCGAATAGTGGAAAGTGGCCAGGCACTGAATCAGGCCGATTTCTAATCGGGAGGCACGGAGGCGATGGCGGGTTCTGGTGTGCAGACCGTGTCGAGGGCGCTCGCCGTTCTCGGCTGTTTTCGCGGCGGGGACGAGCTCGGCGTCACGGATGTGGCACGCGCACAGGGCCTCGCCCTCAGCACGACGCACCGGCTGCTGACCGCGTTGGTCGACGCCGGGTTTCTCGAGAAGACCGCGGAGGGCAGCAGATACCGCCTCGGCGGCGCGTTGGCGCAGTACGGCCAGATCGCCTACCGCCAGCACCGGATCTACCTCACCGAACCGCACCTGGAACGGCTCGCGGCCACCACCGGCGCATCAGCCTCGGTCGCGATGCGATACGGCAACGAGGTGGTGCTGCTGGGTACCAGCCGCTGGCGCGAAGCGGAGGGGCATGCCCTCCAGGGCGTCCTGCTCCCGCTGCACGCCTCCGCACTCGGCAAGGCGCTGCTCGCCTTCTCGAATGTCGGTCAGGACGAGCTCGAACGCCTCCCTTACGGAGACGGCACCGACCGTGCCGTCCGAAACGCCGACGAGCTCGCGAAAGAACTGGCCCTCACCCGCGAGCGGGGTTATGGCTTCAACGACGAGGAGCTGAGCCCGGGCCACCGCACCATCGGGCTCCCGATCTTCCCGGCTTCCGACGACCAGGAGGTGCGCTTCGCATTGGGCATCCGTGGGGCAACCGACCTCATGAGTCCCGAACGCATCCCGTTCCTCGTCGACCTGGGCCGGTCGACCGCTCGCGACATCGGCGTCGCCCTGGCGCAGTGAGCGAAGAGGTCTAGACTCGAACGCGTGCCAGCCTTCAGCCCCCTCGAATGGCCGGTGTTCCGCCAGCTGCGGTCGGGCGACGTCTTCGGACGCGGGCCGGCGGTCACGTCGGCGAAGACACGCGGCATCGAACCGCGCACCGCCACCGCGGACCGCGTGGTCCAGAGTGTGTGCCCGTTCTGCGCGGTCGGTTGCGGACAGAAGGTGTACGTGAAGGACGAGAAGGTCGTCCAGATCGAGGGCGATCCCGACTCACCGATCTCGCGCGGCCGCCTCTGTCCCAAGGGGGCGTCGAGCGAGCAGCTGGTCAACAACCCGATGCGGCAGACCGCGATCCGCTATCGCGCCCCGTATGCGACGGAGTGGCAAGACCTCGACCGCGACGCCGCGATCGACATGATCGCCGACCGCTTCCTCGAGGCCAGGCGCCGCGGATGGCAGGACCACGACGACGAGGGCCGGTTGCTCCGGCGCACGATGGGTATCGCCTCGCTCGGTGGCGCCACCCTCGACAACGAAGAGAACTACCTGATCAAGAAGCTGTTCACCGCCGCGGGTGCGATCCAGATCGAGAACCAGGCACGTATATGACACTCCGCCACGGTCCCCGGTCTGGGGGCCTCGTTCGGACGCGGCGGCGCGACGCAATCACTGCAGGACATGGCCAACGCCGATTGCATCGTCCTCATGGGCGGCAACATGGCCGAGGCGCACCCGGTGGGTTTCCAGTGGGTGTCGGAGGCGAAAGCCAAGGGCGCGAGGGTCATCCATGTCGACCCGCGCTTCACCCGCACCTCCGCGGTGGCGGACAAGCACATCTCGATCCGGGCCGGTTCTGACGTCGTCCTGCTCGGCGCGCTGATCAACTACGCCATCACGCACGAGAAGTACTTCCGCGAGTACGTCGTCGCCTACACCAATGCGGCGACCCTGGTCTCGGAGGACTTCCGCGACACCGAGGACCTCGACGGCCTCTTCTCCGGGTTCGACGCCGAGACCGGCGAATACGACGCCTCCAGTTGGGCATACGAGGAACCGGCCGCCCAGTCCGACGACAGTGGCGGCGGCGAGGACGGCAAGGTCGAGTCGCCCGGACACCCCGACGACGGACCTCCCGTCAAGGACCGCGCCGTCGGCCACGAACACGGATCCGGCGGGCCGCCGCTCGAGCACGGTGCGACGGTGCGCGACGACTCGCTCGAACATCCGCGCAGCGTGTTCCAGATCGTCAAGCGCCACTATTCGCGCTACACCCCCGAGATGGTGCGCGACATGTGCGGGATCTCGGTACGCGACTTCGACTATCTCGCCCGGGCCGTCACCGACAACTCCGGACGCGAGCGCACCACCTGCTTCGGGTATGCGACCGGATGGACCCAGCACACCTTCGGTGCCCAGTTCATCCGTGCCGCATCGGTTCTGCAGCTCCTGCTCGGCAACATCGGTCGCCCGGGCGGCGGGATCATGGCGCTCCGCGGCCACGCGAGCATCCAGGGTTCCACGGACATCCCCACCCTGTTCAACCTGTTGCCCGGTTATCTACCGATGCCCTCGGCAGGCAAGCACGACAGCTTCGACGAGTACATCGACGCCATCACCTCGAAGGCCGAGAAGGGTTTCTGGGCCAACGCCGAGGACTACACCGTGAGTCTCCTCAAGGCGTGGTTCGGCGACGCCGCGACCGCCGAGAACGACTGGTGTTACGACCATCTGCCGCGGCTCACCGGCCCGGCGGGCACCTTCCAGACGACCGTCGACATGCTCGCCGACAAGGTCGACGGCTACTTCGTCCTCGGTCAGAACCCCGCAGTGGGTTCGGCCAACGGCCGCCAGGCGCGGATGGCGATGTCGCACCTCAAGTGGCTCGTCGTCCGCGATCTCAACATGATCGAGACGGCCACCTGGTGGAAGGACGGACCGGAGATCGAGTCCGGCGAGCTACGCACCGAAGACATCGCCACCGAGGTGTTCTTTCTGCCCGCGGCCACACACGTCGAGAAGGCCGGCTCGTTCACCCAGACCCAGCGCATGGTCCAGTGGCGTCACCAGGCCGTCGAGCCACCGGGCCAGTGCCAGAGCGAGATGGACTTCTTCTACGAGCTCGGACGGCGCATCCGCGAACGTCTCGCCGGGTCGACCGACGATCGCGACCGTCCGCTGCTGGACATCACCTGGGACTATCCCCTCGACCAGCACGGCAACCCCGATCCCGAAGCGGTGCTGTCGGAGATCAACGGCTACCACGTGACCGGCCCCGACGCAGGCAAGAACCTCACGTCCTACACCCAGATGCGACGCGACGGCTCGACCGCCGGCGGCTGCTGGATCTACACCGGCGTGTACCCGGGCTCCGACACCGACGGGCCGTCGAACTCCGCCGCCCGCCGGGTCCCGCAGGGCGGTGGCGGTGTCACCCAACACGAGTGGGGCTGGGTGTGGCCTGCGGATCGTCGAATCCTCTACAACCGCGCATCTGCCGACCCCGACGGCCGGCCGTGGAGCGAGCGCAAGCGGTATATGGAATGGGACGCCGACGCGGGTCGATGGGTCGGTCCCGACGTACCCGACTTCCCCGTCGACCTCGCACCCGACGCGCGACCCGACCCCTCGGTCGGCGGCGTCGAAGCCCTGTGCGGCGACGATCCGTTCGTCATGCAGGCCGACGGCAAGGGCTGGCTCTACGCCCCGCGCGGATTGGTCGACGGCCCGCTCCCGACGCACTACGAGCCGCAGGAATCGCCCGTGGTCAATACGCTGTATCCGCAACAGCAGTCGCCCGCGCGGGTCCTGTTCCCCCGCGTGGACAACCTCGACGCGCCGAGCGGCGATGCCCCGGGCTCCGAGGTGTATCCGTTCGTGTTCACCACGTACCGCCTCACCGAGCATCACACCGCCGGCGGCATGAGCCGGTGGTCGCCATACCTCTCGGAGCTGCAGCCGGAGATGTTCTGCGAGATCTCGTCCGAGCTGGCCGCCGAGCGCGGCCTGACCAACGAGGGCTGGGCCACGATCGTCTCGCCGCGCGGCGCGATCGAGGCACGCGTGCTGGTGACCGACCGCATGATGCCGCTGACGATCAACGGCCGGCAGGTACATCAGATCGGTCTTCCCTACCACTGGGGCGTCGGTTCCGACGCGGTGGTCAGCGGTGACGCCGCGAACGACCTCATCGGGGTCACACTGGATCCGAACGTCCAGATCCAGGAATCCAAGGTCGGTTCGTGCGACGTCGTCGCCGGCCGCCGGCCGCAGGGTCGGGCACTGCTCGACCTGGTGCGCGCCTACCAGGAGCGAGCCGGGGTCACGGTCGAGACAGACAATCAGCACATCACCGGGAAGGTGGACGAGTAGATGGGGCAGCTGTCCGGACCCTCCGACCCCAGTGTCGACGCGCACTGGGCCACGCACGAATCACGAAAAGGGTTCTTCACCGACACGTCGATCTGCATCGGCTGCAAGGCCTGCGAGGTGGCCTGCAAGGAATGGAACTCCAACCCGCGCGACGGCGACCTGGCGCTGACCGGGATGTCGTACGACAACACCGTCGCACTCGGTGCGAGCACCTGGCGGCACGTCGCCTTCATCGAACAGAACTCCGACCGCATCGCCGAGGCCCGCGAATCCGGCCGCATGCTGGTCGGTCTCGGGATGCCCGCCATGCCCGAACCCGAGGGGTCCGGTGGTGCCGATCAACCGGTCGGTACCACCCTCCCGGACACCCCCGAGTTCCGCTGGCTGATGTCGTCGGATGTGTGCAAGCACTGCACCCATGCGGGGTGCCTCGACGTCTGCCCGACCGGCGCGCTGTTCCGCACCGAGTTCGGCACCGTGGTGATCCAGGACGACGTCTGCAACGGCTGCGGGACGTGCGTCGCGGGGTGTCCGTTCGGCGTCGTCGAACGTCGCGCCGACGGCACCGCGGCGCCGACGACGCGTTCCGGCGAGCGCAAGGGTGAACAGCCCGAGGTGCCCAAACGCGGTGTCGCACAGAAGTGCACGCTCTGTTACGACCGTCTGGTCGACGACGAGACGCCCGCGTGTGCCAAGACCTGCCCGACCACGTCGATCAAGTACGGCGACCACGACGACCTCGTCGACGACGCCCACGCCCGGGTGCGGGCGCTGCACGATCAGGGCATGACCGAGGCGCGGCTGTACGGTGCCAACCCGAATGACGGTGTGGGAGGCACGGGTTCGGTGTTCTTGCTGCTCGACGAACCGGAGGTCTACGGGCTGCCGCCAGACCCGCGGGTGTGCACCGCCGACCTGCCGGCCATGTACAAACGCGCCGGCATCGCCGCGGCCGGGATGCTCGCCGCAGCTGCACTCTCGTTCCTGCGCGGTGGCCGATGACCTCGTCGGAGTTCGATTCGTTCCGCCCGCCGGAGCCGCCCCGGCGGCGCGGGCGGGGGTTCGGTCGTGGCGGTCAACGCAAGCCACGCAAGAACTTCGGGCAGGGCGACGGCAACCGTGAGATGTCGATGGTGCCCGACGCCGAATTCACCTCGTACTACGGCCATCCGGTGGTCAAACCGCCGCCCTGGGACGAGAAGGTCGCCGCCTACCTGTTCCTGGGCGGTGTCGCAGGCGGCTCCGGTGTGCTCGCCGCCGGCGCACAGCTCACGGGACGCGATGTGTTGCGCCGCAACGCCCGTCTCGGCGGACTGGGCGCGGTGGGTCTGGGCGCGATCGCACTCGTCGCCGATCTCGGCCGCCCCGACCGTTTTTACAACATGCTGCGGACGTTCAAGGTGACCTCGCCGATGAGCGTCGGCTCGTGGATCCTGTCGGCGTTCAGCGGTGCGCTCGGCGTGGCCGCGGTCGGCGAGATCGACCGGATGACCGGGGCACGTCTCCCGTTGGGGCCGCTACGTCCGGTGCTTCGCGCCGTCGAGGCCCCCGCCGGACTGGCGGCGGGTCTCGCGGGACCGCCGCTCGCGGTCTACACCGCGGTGCTGCTCTCCGACACCGCCGTGCCGACCTGGAACGCCATGCACCGCGACCTGCCGTTCGTGTTCGTCAGTTCGGCGAGCCTGGCGTCGAGCGCGCTGGCACTGGTCACCACGCCCACGCGCCAGGCGGCCCCGGCGCGCACCCTGGCCGCCATCGGCGTGATCGGCGACCTCACCGCGATGCGACTCATGGAACGCCGGATGGACCCGGTGACGACCGAACCGATGCACGACGGCACCGCCGGAAAGCTGCTGCGGTGGAGTGAGCGGCTGGCCGTGGTCGGCGGCGTCGGCGCCCTCCTCAGCAGCCGGTCCCGGCCGCTGGCCGTCGCGTCGGGACTGGCGTTGCTCGCCGCATCGGCGTGCACACGTTTCGGCGTCTTCGATGCCGGGATCGAATCCGCGAAGAACCCGCGCTACACCATCGAACCGCAAAAACGGCGCCTCGCGGCCCGTCGCGCCGCCGGAATCACCGACGACTCGATCACCACCGGACCGCCCGCGCCCTGAGTGTGGGTAGCGCTTCTGCTCCGTGAGTGCCAGGAGCGTCAGCACACCGTGATCCCGGAGCCGGCCACCGTCTCTCCGATCACCGGATAGCCCGGCACCTCACCGACCACGAGGAGCCCGCCCGATGTCTGGGCGTCGGCCAGGAACAGCAGGGCGTCGTCGGTGATCCCGGCACCGAGGGTCAGGTGCGGCCGCACCCAGTCGAGGTTGCGGCGGGTTCCGCCGGACACGAACCCGTCGCGCAGGGCCTCGGCCGCGCCGCCCACCGCGGGTACCGCGCTGCGGTCGAGCACCGCGCCGACGCCGGAGGCTCGGCACAACTTGTGCAGGTGACCGAGCAGGCCGAATCCGGTGACGTCGGTCGCCGCGCGGGCACCGGCTGCGACCGCGGCCGTCGAAGCGTCGCGATTGAGCGTCGTCATCAGGGCGATCGCCTCGTCGAACACCTCGCCGGTCTGCTTGTGCCGGTTGTTCAGCAACCCGACCCCGATCGGTTTCGTGAGGGTGATCGGCAGGCCCGCCTCGGCGGCGTCGTTGCGCAGCAACCGGTCGGGGTGGGCGACACCCGTCACCGCCATGCCGTACTTGGGTTCCGGGTCGTCGATGGTGTGCCCGCCGATGACCGGGCAGCCCGCCGACGCCCCGACGTCGAGACCCCCGCGCAGCACCTCGGTCATCAACTCCATCGGCAGGACACCTCGCGGCCAGCCGACCAGGTTGATCGCGACGACGGGGGTACCGCCCATCGCGTAGATGTCGGACAGCGCGTTCGCGGCGGCGATGCGGCCCCAGTCGTAGGGATCGTCGACGACGGGCGTGAAGAAGTCAGCGGTCGAGAGCACCGCGAGGTCGTCACGGACGCGCACGGCCGCGGCGTCGTCCCCGGCGTCGAGCCCGACGATGATGTCGTCGCCGACCTGGCCGGTCAGCCCGGCGACCGCCTGCTCGAGCTCGCCCGGCGGGATCTTGCACGCGCACCCGCCACCGTGGGCGTAGCCGGTGAGTCGGACGGGAGCATCATCACGCACAGTCACCGTGCCGAGGGTAGCCCTCACGCAATCAGACGTGTCCCCGACCGCGGATCGCTACCATCGGGCACATGAGGCAGGCAGACGGCGAGTACTTCGTCACCGCGGACGAGTTACAGGCGTTCTGGGAGTCGGGTCACGACTACTGGTACATGCGGGAGGACGGTTCCACCGACCTGTATGGCGACGAACTCGACATCACCCACGGCTGGCCCATCTTCCTGATGAAGCGGGACGAGGACTGGTTTGCGAAGTGGGACGGCGATTTTCGACGAGCGGTCGAGGATGATCTCAATCCGAAGCTGATCCGCCACTTCGAGGAGCTGATCACCCAGGGGAACTGGCCGCACCAGCAGGACTGACGGTTCTCGCCGTCGGATACGTTGGACGGCGCAGGGAGGCGTATGGGTCCTGGTGGGCTCCCCGGTCTTCAAAACCGGTGAGGTCGAGTATCTCGGTCTGGCGGGTTCGATTCCCGTCCGCCTCCGCCACCCACCGCCGGCTGAGCCGGTGACAAGCAGGGCGAGAGCCACCCACCGCCGGCTGAGCCGGTGACAAGCAGGGCGAGAGCCACCCACCGCCGGCTGAGCCGGTGACGAGCGAAGCGAGGAGCCGTGTCGAAGCCCCCCGTCACCGACCCGCGTCGCCGCATTCCTCGCACCGATGCCCTGCTGTCGCTGCCCGCCGCGATCGACGCGCGAAAGCGGCTGGGCGACGGGACGGTTCGCGACACCATCCGTGCCGCCCAGGACGCCGCGCGGCGCGGTGAACTGCCGCCCGACGAGGTCGAGCAGGCGGTCGTCGACGCACTCTCCGGTCACCGCGCGTCCTCGGCAAGCCCGGTGCTGAACGCCACCGGCGTCGTCGTGCACACCAATCTGGGTCGGGCGCCACTCTCCCCCACCGCGCTCGAAGCAGTGGTCGCAGCATCGGGCTATGTGGATGTGGAACTCGATCTTCGGACCGGGACGCGGTCGAAGCGCGGGGCGGCCACCCGCGCGGCGCTCGTGCGCGCGTGTCCCGCCGCCGGAGATGCGTTGATGGTCAACAACGGTGCCGCTGCGCTGGTGCTCGCGACGACCGCGCTGGCCGCCGGCCGGGCGGTGGTGATCAGCCGTGGCGAGATGATCGAGATCGGTGCCGGCTTCCGGCTCACCGAGCTGATCGCGTCGACCGGCGCACGGCTGCACGAGGTCGGTACGACCAACCGGACCCATGCACGCGATTACGCCGACGCCCTCGCCTCGGACGACGTCGGTGCCATCCTCAAGGTCCACCCCAGCAATTTCCGCGTGGAGGGCTTCACCAGCGACACCTCGCTGGCGGAGCTGCGCGACCTCGGCCGGGCGCACGACGTGCCCGTCGTCGCCGACATCGGCAGCGGCCTCCTGCGACCAGACCCGCTGCTGCCCGACGAGCCGGACGCGACGACGACACTGGAATCCGGTGCCGATCTGGTGATCGCGAGCGGCGACAAGCTCCTGGGCGGTCCGCAGGCCGGACTCCTCCTCGGTGATCCAACTCTCGTGCAACGGTTGGCGAAACACCCTCTGGCGCGGGCGGTTCGCGCGGACAAGCTCGCACTCGCCGCCATGGAGGCCACCGTCGGCGGGCCGCGGCCGCCGGTCTGGGAGTACCTCCATGCCGACTCCGAGAACCTTCGTGTACGCACTGAATCCCTGGCTACTGCACTCGGTTTCCCGGTCGTCGCACACGACGGGCGGGTAGGTGGCGGTGGCGCACCCGGTGTGCCGCTACCAGGGTGGGCAGTGCGACTCCCGGTCGCCGCGGCCGAACGCCTCCGCCTCGGCGATCCCGCCGTGCTGCCCCGCGTCCACGACGACGCATGTCTCGTCGACGTGCGGTGCGTCCCCGAGGCCGACGACCCGCGACTCCTCGCCGCGATCGTGCAGGCCCTGGACGAACTGTGATCCCCGAATCATGAAGTTCAGCGCATGAAGTACTGCTCATGAAATACGTGGTCGCCACCGCCGGACACGTGGACCATGGCAAGTCCACACTGGTGCGGGCTCTGACCGGCATCGAACCGGACCGGTGGGAGGAGGAACGACGCCGCGGCCTGACCATCGACCTCGGCTTCGCCTGGACGACACTGCCTTCCGGTGCCGATGTGGCTTTCGTCGACGTCCCCGGTCACGAGCGGTTCATCCCGAACATGTTGGCCGGCCTGGGACCTGCGCCGGTCGTCCTGTTCGTCGTGGCCGCCGACGAGGGGTGGCGTGCCCAGTCCGACGACCACCGCGACGCCGTCACCGCACTCGGCATCGAATCCGGACTGCTGGTCGTCACCCGCGCCGACCGGGCATCGGCCGATCGCATCCGCGAGGTGATCGACGAAGCGCGACGCCGGCTGGGCGACACCGGTCTTGCCCATGTCCCCGCGGTGGTGGTGTCCGCAATCGACCACTCCGGCATCGACGAGTTGCGCACGACCCTCGATGATGTTCTCGCGCAGTCACCTTCGCCACCGTCCTCCGGTCGTGTGCGGTTCTGGGTCGACCGGGTGTTCACCCGCACCGGGGCCGGTACGGTCGTCACGGGCACCTTGGCGTCGGGAACGATCTCGGTCGGCGACACCCTGGAACTACATACTCCCCACGGCGGCCGCCGGGTCGATGTTCGCGGATTGCAGAGCGAGGGCACGACTCTCGCGACCGCCGGTCCGGTCAGCCGGGTCGCGGTCAACCTCCGCGGTGCGGGTGTCGACGACGTCGCGCGCGGTGACGCGCTCGTGACTCCGGGCGCCTGGCACGCGTCCGCCCTCATCGACCTACGACGCGCGAGCGGCACGCCGTTCGACGAGGCCCCCGAGCACCTGATCGCCCACATCGGCACGGCCGCGGTACCGGTGCGCGTGCGACCGCTCGACCCCGATCATGGCCGACTCACGCTCGCCCACGCTCTCCCGCTGTCGAACGGAGACCGGGTGGTACTGCGTGATCCCGGGCAGCGGATCGTCGGCGGCGGCGTCGTCCTGCACCCCGATCCGCCGCCACTGACTCGCCGGGGTGACGCCGCACGTCGAGCGGCAATCCTGGCGGCCACGACCGACGGCGCGGGAGCTGCCGAGGAGGTCATGCGACGGGGCGCGGTGCGCGTCGCCGATCTCGCGCGACTCGGTCTCGTCGGCGACGCGGACTCCGCACCCCGGTCCGTCCGCGTGATCGACGGATGGTGGGTTGCCGAGGAGTCACTCGCGGCCTGGGCCGGACGACTACACACCTCCGTTCTCGAGCTGCACGAGCGGGACCCGTTGTCCGCGGGCATGTCCGCGGCGGGAGCGCCCGCACTGTTGGGTCTGCCGGACTCGGCGTTGCTGGACGCCGTCGTCGCCGAGGCGGGTCTCGCGTCTTCCGATGGCCATCTGTCGGTGCCCGGCCACATCCCCTCCCTCGGCGACGCCGAGGACGCGGTCCGCGCCTTGGAGCGACGTCTCACCGACCAACCGTTTCGTGCTCCCGAGGCCGACGACCTCAGCACACTCGGACTGGGCGCCAGGGAACTGGCCGCAGCCGAGCACACGGGACGAGTGCTCCGGTTACGCGACGGGGTCGTGCTGTTGCCGGCCGCCCCAGCCATGGCGATGCGCATCCTCGCCTCGCTCGATCAACCGTTCACCACCAGTGCCGCCCGTCAGGCGCTGGGAACCACTCGGCGCGTGGTGATCCCGCTGCTCGAGTATCTCGACTCCCGCAGGTGGACCCGCCGCATCGACGCCGGGCACCGCGAGGTCGTGCGGTGAACTCGACGCGAGGCGGCTCGACGGACTCGTCCGAGTCAGCTGTCGGACGGCGGCCCCGGCACCATGGAGTCGAACATGCGCCGAAGACAGTGCCCGAGCTCGAGATCGTCTCGTCGGAGCCACATCTCGTGTGCAGCAGATGATCCGGCGATGACCGCGTACGCCACCGCGGTCGGGTACGCGTCGTCGCCACGACCGGCGGCACGCGTCCGGACGTGGTCGGCGATGACCGTCCGCCACTGCCGATAGACGACATTCGCCTGCGCCTGCACTGCGGGCACGGTGAGAATGAGTTGCGCCCGATGACGCGCCCACCGCTCTTCGGCTCGTCCGTGATCGATCGCCGTGATGAACGCTTCGGTCACCGTCAGGTGGGGTGGCGTGTCGGTGGACGCCGCTGCGACGAGCCGGCGGAAGTGATCGAGTTCGGCCGCCGACTCGACCCACACCACGTCGGCCTTCGTCGGAAAGTAGCGAAAGAAGGTCCGGCGGCTGACTCCCGCCGCATCGGCGATGTCGCCCACACTCGTCTTCTCGAAGCCGCGCTCGAGGAACAATTCCTGTGCTCGTGCGGCGAGCTCATGCGCGCTGGTCGTGGCGGGACGGCCGCCCCGGTCGACGCGCACCTCCTCAGACCGTGCGGTTTCCATGCCCGCCATCGTGTCACCCCCGCCTGCCGCGGACGCCTGACACCGGAAAAGTCGGTTTCGGCACCGTTATGGCACGCTGTGACATATCGTCACCGGTGAGACGTGCATCACTCGTCGCACGTCGTGTCGAAGGGATCACCATGGGCAAACTCGAGGGCAAGGTCGCCTTCATCACCGGAGCCGCACGCGGTCAGGGACGCAGTCACGCGATACGCCTGGCCCAGGAGGGCGCGGACATCATCGCGGTCGATGTCTCCCAGCAGGTCGAGACCGTCCCCTACGACACCGCCCGCCCGGGGGACCTCGAGGAGACCGTGCGCGAGGTGGAGGCACTCGACCGCCGGATCATCGCCACCGAGGCCGACGTGCGTGACCTGTCCGCGCTGAAGCAGGCCGCCGACGACGGGGTGGCACAGCTCGGCCGCATCGACATCGTCCTCGCCAACGCCGGTATCAGCACCATGGCGCCCACTCTCGAGATGGACGAGACCATGTGGCAGACCATGATCGACATCAACCTGACCGGAGTGTGGAAGACCGTTCGCGCGGCGGCACCACACATCGTCGCCGGTGGGCGCGGCGGCTCGATCGTCCTGACCAGTTCACTCGCCGCGATGTGGGCCAACGAGAACATCGCGCACTACTCCGCGGCCAAGGCAGGACTGATCGGCATGATGCAGGTCCTCGCGAAAGAGTTGGCGCCGCAGAGTATTCGCGTAAACACGGTGCACCCGACCACGGTGGCGACCGAGATGATCCTCAACGACGCCACCTACAAACTCTTCCGTCCCGACATCGAGCAACCCACCCGAGCCGATTTCGAGGAAGCCGCCCGAGAATTGAACAGGCTGCCGGTGTCGATGGTTGAACCGGTCGACATCTCGAACGCGGTCCTCTACCTCGTCTCCGACGACGGTCGCTATGTCACCGGGACCACCCACGTCGTCGACGCCGGCGGACGACTGTAGAGGGGGCATCGACATGGGACTTCTCGACGGCAAGACCGTACTGATCACCGGCGGAGCCCGTGGCCAGGGTCGCGCGCACGCGCTCACCTCCGCCCGCGAGGGCGCGGACGTCATCCTGCTCGACATCACCCGGCAGCTCGACTCCGTCGAATATCCGCTGGCCACAGCCGATGACATGACCGAAACCGTGCGCCAGGTCGAAGCGCTCGACCGGCGGGCTCTGACCTTCGACGCCGACGTCCGCGATCAGACGCAACTCGACGACGCGGTGGCCGCGGGGATCACCGAGTTCGGCAAGATCGATGTCCTGATCGCCAACGCCGGCATCTGGACCCGCGCCCCGTTCTGGGAGATGTCCGAACAGATGTGGTCGGACATGATGGATGTCAACCTCACCGGGGTGTGGAAGTCCGCCAAAGCCGTTGCACCGCACATGATCGAGCGACAGAGCGGATCGATCGTCATCACTTCGTCGGTGAACGGACTCGAACCCGGCATGAACTACGCGCACTACGTGGCCACGAAACATGGCGTGATCGGGCTGATGAAGAACATAGCGCTGGAGCTCGCGCCGCACGGAATTCGCTGCAACTCCATCAATCCGGGCGCGATCCGTACTCCGATGACCGATCAGCAGGGCGCGTGGGACATGTTCGCCGGCCACGAGGGCGGCACCCCCGACGACCTGATCGAGGGCGGATATCACTTCCACGCACTCAAGGGGCACTCGTTCATGCCACCCGAGGTGATCGCGAACACCGCCCTGTACCTGAACTCGGACCTGGCAGCTTCTGTCACGGGCGTGACCATCCCGGTGGATGCCGGTCACCTTCTCCTCACCGGGGTCAACCAGGAACCGGTCAGGTGACCTCACTTCGGCCGATGGAGACGCATGGCCTCGCGGCGATCCGGGCACGGATCGCCGCCGAGGTCGTCGGCCGCGATCGCGAACTCGACCTCGTCCTGGCCGCGGTGGCCGCAGGCCGGGACCTGATCCTGGAAGGCCCACCGGGCACATCCAAGAGCACGCTACTGCGCTCGATCACCGCCGACTGGGGCATCCCACTCGTCCTGGTGGAGGGCAATGCCGACCTGACTCCCGGACGCCTGGTGGGGCACCACAACCCGGCGCGGGTCTTGCGCGAGGACTACTCCCCCGACAACTTCGTCGACGGCCCGCTCATCGAGGCCATGCGCGCCGGCGGGTTCCTCTATGTCGAGGAGTTCAACCGCGCGCCGGAGGACACCATCGACACTCTGCTCACCGCGATGGCCGAGCGGACCATCACCGTCCCGCGCGTCGGCACCATCGCCGCCCAGCCAAGTTTTCGCATCGTGGCGTCGATGAATCCCTTCGACAATGTCGGCACCACGCGCCTGTCGACCTCGGTCTACGATCGCATGTGCCGGCTGGTCGTCGACTATCAGGACGACGCGGCGGAGCGCGAGATCGTTTCGCGCAGGACAGAATTGTCGTCGGCGAGAGTGGTCGCGGATGCCGTCGCCGTCACCCGCGACACCCGTCGACACGACGCCGTCCGTCAGGGCAGCAGCGTACGCGGAGCGATCGACACCGCACTCCTCGCGCACCAGCTGTGCGAGATGCGCGGCACAACCGTCCCGGTCGACGACGCGGTCGAACCGCCACGCGACCTGCCGTCGGCGTACACCGCCACCTTCCTCGACGCCATGCAGGTTGCCCTGTCCGGGCGGATCCATCTCGACGACGTCGCGTTCACCACCGCCGAACAGGTGCTCGGCGAGATCTGGCAGAACCACTTCCTACTGGCGCCGGCGGCGGCCGACCCGGGTTGAAGAGCGGTCGACGCCGATTCACCGCTCCGGCGCGATTCGGTCAGCACTCAACCCCGTCGACGGAAGCCACTGCGGCGCAGACCCAAACAGCTGTCGGAAAGCCCGATGCTGTTCGAGCCCGCGGGCCGCGGCGGCGCCGTCGTCCCGATCGGTCGACGTGGACGTGCCCGGGACGTGCCCCGCGGGACCTCGGGTGCGGTCGTCGCGGTCACCGATGACGCAGGTACCCGTGACGACGATTCCCCTGCGGCACAGACCGACCCGGTCGCGCGAGAGCGGGCGATCGGACTCGCCAGACGACTCCGACTCGCACGTCCCGTGGAGACACGGAACGCACGCCGCAGCGCCAACGGTGTACTCACGACCCAGCGTTGGCGGGGTGGCTCCGATGAGCTCGATCTCGACGCGACCCTCGAGGCACTCATCGGCAACCCGATTCCCGAGGACGACGACATCCGCGTGCGCGAGCGCGTCCGGCGCCGACGCTCCATCGTGCTGGCGGTCGACGTGTCCGGCTCCGCCCGCGGCGAGCAGGTCCGCACCGCGGCCGCGACAGCCGGCGCACTCGCCGGTGAACTCGGTCGCGACGACCTCGCCGTTATCGCCTTCTGGTCCGACGCCGCGCTCATCGTCCCTCTCGGCCGACCGGTCACCACCGAACAACTCGTCGACGAACTCCTCGCACTGCCCGCACAGGGCCTGACCAACGTGGCCTTCCCGCTGCAGACCGCCCTCGAACAGCTGGCCGGCGCACCTCGCGCAGACGCTCGCGTGATCCTGTTGAGCGACTGCGTCCACAACGCGGGACCCGACCCCCGGGACGTGGCCGGCCGACTCCCCCGTCTCGACGTGCTGCTCGACATCTCGGGGGAGCACGACGCCGAACTCGGGAAGGACTTGGCGCTCATCGGCCGGGGCCGGTGCCGGCCGATCCGGGACCACCACGACGTGGTGCCCGCACTCCAGGCGATCTTCGCCTAGGCGGTGGCGGATAACCGCCCTTATCACATGGCCCCGACAATCTATTGCCGTCGAATACGGTTGCACAACAGTATTTTTGGTCTTGCCATGCGTTCCCGTTCGTGTACACTCGAACGTACATTCGCAGCAACGGCTCTCGCCGGGGGGGGTGGCCGTCATGACAGATACCCAACGGCACGACGGCACCGACGCGCCGACCCCTCGTGCGGTCGAGTTGGTGGCCGACCTGCATGCGATCCTCGACGAACTGCAGACCGTGGACCTGTCTCCGTGTACCGATGCCGAACTCACCGAGGTCGCAGCCGACACCGAACGCGCCATCGCGCGACTGACCGTGGCCGGTGACCGGCAGATCGATCAGGCCGAGGCCCGCGACCTTCCCCGCAAGACGGGCTGCCGCACGCTCATGCAGTTCATGACCCACCGGCTGCGGGTATCCAACCCTGTGCGCCGCCGTAAGCAGATGGACGCCACCGCCACCCGCACCAGCCTGGGTGGCGAGGTCCTACCACCCGAACACCCCACCCTGGCCGAAGCATTCGCCGCAGGGTCTGTCGGCAGCGCGCACGTCCAGGCCGCCCTCGACGTCCTCGACCAGATCCCCCACGCCGTCGAACACGACGTGAAAGTCGCTGCCGAACGGCAGATGGCCGAGATCGCTGCCGATCACACACCGGCCGACATCACCCAGCTCGGTGCGCGGTTGCTTGCTCATCTCGACCCGGACGGCACCCTGTCCGACGACACCGACCAGAAACGGCGCCGCAACCTGTGGATCGGCCGCCAACGCGCCGATGGCACCGCGAAGATCTCCGGCACCCTGACCCCCGAACTAGTTGCCCGGCTTACGATGATGTTCGCCGTCTGGGGCAAACCCGGACTCAACAACCCCGACGACCCCAACTCACCCAGCGGACCCGCCGGCACCGCCGACCCCGACGCCCTCGCGCTCGCAGCCGATCGTGACGGCCGCACCCTCGCCCAGACGAATCACGATGCGCTCGACGCCGCACTCACCGCCGGCTTCGCCGACGGGATTCTCGGAACATCGCACCGCGGCCTGCCCGCCCATCTGATCATCAAAGCCGACCTCAGTGACCTGATCCGCGAAGCCGGACTCGCCACCACCGCCACCGGAACCCTGCTGCCCATCGCTGACCTGATCGCGATGGCCGGCGAGGTTCAGCCGTGGCTGGCGATCTTCAAAGATCACACCGCCGTGCCCTTGTACTTCGGTAGAGGCAGACGTCTGGCCACCCGCGAACAACGCCTCGTCTCCTTCGCCCGCCCCGACGGGGAAGTGTGCTCGGCGCCCGGTTGCGATCAGCCCGCCACCCACGTCGAACTCCATCACGCCCACAAGGATTGGGCCAAGGGCGGTCTCACCGACATCGACGACCTCGCCCCGGCCTGCCCCCGCCACAATCGGATGGTCGGCGACCAACCCGGGCAATACACCACCCGGATCGTCCGGTCCGGCCCCGACGAAGGCCGCTGCGTCTGGCAACTCAATGCCGAACCCGGAGCACCACCCAACGAACGCATCAACCGCCGACCCGACATACCCCGGCGGTTCTCAGAACATCTGAACACCGTGCGCACCGAGATCCACGGACCACCAACCCGGCCCGACGATCAAGCACGCCAATCATGGCTGACAATCAGCCACGTCATCGACGTCCGACCACCCCGACCCGGACCACCCCCACCCCGACCTTCCCTCGTCGAAGCACACCTCATGGAGCTACTCGCCACCCTTTGAACCATGCACAACGACAAAGGGACCCATCCCGAAGGATGGGTCCCCTGTCTTGCGATGGACTCTGTCTCGCGATGAACTGTGACGAGCTGAGATCAGCCGAGTACCAACGACTCTCCGTCGGCACTGACGTTGACCGGCACCACGTCACCGTCGCGAATGTCTCCGGCGAGCAGTTGCTTGGCGAGCTGGTCACCGATGGCCTGCTGCACCAACCGGCGCAGCGGGCGCGCACCGTACAGCGGGTCGAATCCACGTGCGCCCAGCCATTCCTTGGCCTTGAGCGACACCTCGAGGTCGAGGCGACGCTGCGCGAGGCGCTTCTTGAGCTGGCCGAGCTGGATGTCGACGATCGACACCAGTTCCTCCGGGCTCAGGGCATCGAAGATCACCACATCGTCGAGACGGTTGATGAACTCCGGCTTGAACGCCGACCGCACCGCCATCATCACCTGGTCCTTGTCGCCACCCGCACCGAGGTTCGAGGTGAGGATCAGGATGGTGTTGCGGAAGTCCACCGTCCGGCCCTGGCCGTCGGTCAGTCGGCCTTCGTCCAGCACCTGCAGCAGTACGTCGAAGACGTCCGGGTGCGCCTTCTCGATCTCGTCGAACAGGACCACCGTGTACGGACGACGCCGCACCGCCTCGGTCAGCTGCCCGCCGGCCTCGTACCCGACGTAACCGGGCGGGGCACCGACGAGCCGTGCGACGCTGTGCTTCTCGCCGTACTCGCTCATGTCGATCCGAACCATCGCCCGCTCGTCGTCGAACAGGAACTCGGCGAGCGCCTTGGCGAGCTCGGTCTTGCCGACACCGGTGGGGCCGAGGAACATGAAGGAACCGAGCGGCCGGTTCGGGTCGGCGACGCCTGCGCGGGCACGACGCACCGCGTCGGACACCGCCTGCACCGCGTCCTTCTGGCCGATGACCCGGTGCCCCAGTTCCTCTTCCATGCGCAGCAGCTTGGCGGTCTCGCCCTCGAGCATGCGTCCGGCCGGGATTCCGGTCCACGCCGACACGACCTGGGCCACATCGTCGGGTCCGACCTCCTCCTGCAACATCACGTCCTGCGACGGATCGGTGCCGGTCTTCTCGATCGCGGCCTCGAGTTCCTTCTCCAGTCCGGGGATCGTGCCGTACCGCAGCTCGGCAGCCCGTCCGAGGTCACCGTCGCGCTCGGCCCGATCCGCCTCGCCGCGAAGCCGTTCCAGCTCCTCCTTGAGGTCGCGGACCGCGTCGATGGCGGTCTTCTCCGACTGCCACCGGGCGGAGAGCTCGTTGAGCTTCTCCTTCTGGTCGGCCAGCTCGGCGCGCAGCTTCTCGAGCCGCTCCTTCGACGCCGCGTCGGTTTCCTTCTCCAAGGCGACCTCTTCGACCTCGAGACGGCGGACGATCCGCTCGACCTCGTCGATCTCGACGGGGCGCGAGTCGATCTCCATCCGCAACCGCGACGCGGCCTCGTCGACGAGGTCGATGGCCTTGTCGGGTAGGAAGCGCGAGGTGATGTACCGGTCGGACAGCGTTGCGGCAGCGACCAGTGCGGAGTCGGTGATGCGCACACCGTGGTGCACCTCGTACCGGTCCTTGAGGCCGCGGAGGATGCCGATGGCATCTTCGACCGACGGCTCACCGACATACACCTGCTGGAAGCGACGCTCGAGTGCGGCGTCCTTCTCGATGTACTTGCGGTACTCCTCAAGGGTCGTGGCACCGACCAGCCGCAGCTCACCACGGGCGAGCATCGGCTTGATCATGTTGCCGGCGTCCATCGCGGAATCGCCTGTCGCACCGGCACCCACGATCGTGTGCAGCTCGTCGATGAAGGTGATGACCTGTCCGGCCGACCCCTTGATCTCGTCGAGCACGGCCTTCAGGCGCTCCTCGAACTCGCCTCGGTACTTCGCGCCGGCGACCATCGATCCCATGTCGAGGGAGATGACGGTCTTGTTGCGCAACGACTCCGGCACGTCGCCGGCGACGATGCGCTGGGCGAGGCCTTCGACGATGGCGGTCTTGCCGACACCGGGCTCACCGATGAGGACCGGGTTGTTCTTGGTCCGTCGGCTGAGCACCTGTACGACGCGCCGGATCTCGGTGTCGCGGCCGATGACCGGGTCGAGCTTGCCCTCGCGGGCGGCCGCGGTCAGATCGGTCGAGTACTTTTCGAGAGCCTGGTAGGTCGATTCGGGATCCTCGGAGGTGACCCGCGCACTGCCGCGCACGGCGACGAATGCCTCGCGCAGAGCCTGCGGAGTCGCACCGAGGTTGTGCAGCAATTTGGCGACATCGGAGTCACCGGTCGCCAGACCGACGACGACGTGCTCGGTCGAGACGTACTCGTCGTCGAGTTCACCGGCCAGCTGCTGGGCTGCGGTGATGGCCGCGATCGATTCGCGGGATAGTTGAGGCGTCGAGCTGGCGCCGGACACCGTCGGCATGCGATCGACCAATGCCTGGGCCTGCGCACGAACGCTCGACGGGTCCACGCCCACTGCCTTCAGCAGTGGCGACGCGATGCCGTCGGACTGATCGAGCAGTGCCACGAGGATGTGGGCCGGTCGCACGTCGGGGTTTCCAGCACTGGCCGCCGCCTGCACAGCAGAACTCAATGCTTGCTGCGTCTTGGTGGTGGGGGTGAAGCTGTCCACTCGCGTACACCTTTCTCTTTAGTCCAACAGGCTCAAGTATGAGCCATACGCGGTCTACAACGCCAACAGAGTTGAGTCCATTCCGCTCATGTTAACTGGTGGTGTGATCTGCATCACTCCTTCCGCGTCAGCGAGCAGGTCCGCTCTCCGCGCGTATCCGACCTCCGGCAGCGTCGATGGGCACTATTGATGCATGACCGCAGACAGCTCCGCACCGGAGAACGCGACACCGTCCGATTCTGACGCGGACTCAGCAGTGATCTTCGTACTCTTCGGGTCGACCGGCGACCTCGCGAAGCGGATGGTCCTGCCGTCGCTGTACGAACTCCACCGCCGCGATCTGCTCCCCCGCGGATGGCAGCTCATCGGCAACGGGCGGGGCGACCGCACCGACGACGAGTTCCGACAGCACGTCAAGGATGCGATCAAGGAGTTCGGTGCGGACGGGTCGGGCTCGTCGGACGAGTGGACATCGTTCGCCGAGACCATCCGGTTCGCCGGCGGCGGGTTCACCGCGGACGACCCCGGCCGTCTGCTGGAGGTGATCGACGCCGCCCGCAACGCCGTCGGGGACACCGCTCAGCTGGTCCACTACCTCGCCCTCCCGCCGACCACTTTCGTCGACTACACGAAAGCCATTGCCGCGCATGGTCTCGCGAAGGGTTCGCGGGTCGTCTACGAGAAGCCGTTCGGGACGTCTCCCGACGGATTCCGGGCACTCGACGAAGCGGTGCACGAATCCCTCGACGAAAAGCAGATCTATCGGATCGACCACTTCCTCGGGAAGGAGAGCACCCAGAACCTGCACGTCCTGCGATTCGCCAACGGACTGTTCGCCGGGGTGTGGAACCGCGAGCACGTGGCCGAGGTCCAGATCGACGTCCCGGAGACCCTCGATATCGCCGACCGCGCCGCGTTCTATGACGCCACCGGGGCCTTCCTGGACATGATCGTCACGCACCTGTTCCAGGTGGCGGCCGAGGTCGCCATGGAACCTCCGGCGTCGCTCGGCGCCGACGACCTGCTCGACGCGCGGGAGTCGGTCATCGCGGCCTTCCGTCCGCTCGACCCCGCCGAAGTCGTCTACGGCCAGTACGAGGGGTATCGCGACACCAAGGGGATTCCGGACGATTCCACCACCGAGACGTATGCGGCAGTCCGCCTCTGGGTCGACACCGACCGCTGGCACGGCGTCCCGTTCCTGCTCCGGACCGGCAAGATGCTCGACCACAGCTCGCAACGACTCAGCCTCGTGTTCCGCGCCCCCACTGACGGTCCGCTGACCGATACCCCGGAGGACGGCACCGTGCTGACCTTCGACCTGGCCGGTGACGGTGCCATCGATCTGGCCGTCACGGTCAAGGAACCGGGGTCGGGCACCGACCTGTCCGTCGCGCACATGACCGAACAACTCGACGAGGTGGCCGACGGCCTGTCGCCGTACGCACGACTCATCGTCGACGTGCTGCGCGGTGACCGATCGCTGTTCACCCGGCCCGACGGCCTCGCCCACGTGTGGGAGGTGGCCGCGCCGGTGCTGGACAATCCGCCTGCTCCGCAACCGTATGCGGCCGGATCGACCGGCCCCGCGGCCGCCGACGACCTGTGCGGCGGGTCCGGCTGGATCTGAGGCGCGCCGGCTCTATTCGCCGAGGCGCCGATCGAGATTGATGGCCGCGCTGATGAGGGCGAGGTGGGTGAACGCCTGCGGCATGTTCCCGAGTTGTTCGCCGGTGAGACCGACCTGCTCGGCGTAGAGACCCAGGTGATTGGCGTGGGTGAACATCTTCTCCAACGCCAGCCGGGCGTCGCCGAGCCGGCCGGTCCGGGTGAGCGCTTCGACGTACCAGAACGAGCAGAGCGAGAACGTCCCCTCGGCTCCGTCGAGGCCGTCGTGTCCGCCGTCGGTGTCGTACCGGAACACCAGGGAGTCGCTCACGAGCTCTTCCTCGATCCGCTCGAGGGTGCGGACGAAGCGCTCGTCGGTGGGTGACAGCAACTTCACGGCGGGGATCAGCAGCAGCGCCGCATCCAGACGGTCGGAATCGAGGGTCTGGACGAACGCCCCCACCTCGTCGTTCCAGCCGCGCTCCATGATCTGCACGAAGATGTCGTCGCGCGCCTTCATCCAGCCGGCGATGTCGCCGGGTAGTCCGCGCTGCCGGCTCATCCGGATCATCCGCTCGAGGGCCACCCACGACATCACGCGCGAGTAGACGTAGTCCTGCGGCTTGCTGCGCACCTCCCAGATGCTCTGGTCCGGACGATCCCAGTTGTCGACGAGCCACCCGGCCACCGTGCACAGATGGGTCCAGGCCCCGTACGAGATCCCCGGTCCGTATTTGTTGTAGAGGTACACCGAGTCGATGAGCTCGCCGTAGATGTCGAGCTGGAGTTGGTCGGCGGCGGCGTTTCCGATCAACACCGGGGAGGTTTGCCGGTAGCCCTCCCAGTGGTCGAGTTCGGTCTCCTTCGGTGGTGGATCCCCGTCAAGGGTGTACATCAATCGCAGCGGCCCCAGATCTCCCGACTCGTCGGCACCGTCGTCGAACCGGCAGGTCAGCCAGTCCATGAACGCGCCGGCTTCGTCGGTGAACCCCAACCGGAGCAAGGCATACAGCGTGAACGCCGCATCGCGGATCCACACGTAGCGGTAGTCCCAGTTCCGTTCGCCACCGATCTCCTCGGGAAGCGCGGCGGTCACCGCCGACACCACTGCCCCGGACGGTTCGTGCGTCAGCAGTTTGAGTGTGAGCGCCGACCGATGCACCATCTCCCGCCACCGGCCGGTGTACGACGACCTCGACACCCAGTCCTGCCAGAAGGCGACCGTCGCGGCGACGACGGCGGGCGAACTGTCGTGGTCGAGAAGCTCGTCGTCGACGGGGTCGGGCGCGAGGACGAACGTGACGCACTCGCCGGTTTCGACGGTGAAATCGGCCTGCGCATCCCGGTCGTCCATCGTGTCGACATCGACCGTCGATACGAGATGCAGCACCAAGCCGTCGGTCTCGAAGCGAACCCGACGCCCGTCCTCGACGACCAGCTTGTGTGCCTCACGGCCGTAGTCGAATCGCGGTGCGATCGTCACGCGAAATCGGACGGAACCCCGGACACAGGAGATCCGACGGATGATCCGCGTCCGGTGGTCGGGGTCGTGTGGTCTCGCGATCGGCATCAGGTCCTGCACCTCGGCGACGCCGTCCTCGCTCAGGTAGCGGGTGACGAGCACGTTGGAGTCGGGCAGATAGAACTGGCGCGTGGTGACGTCGCCGTCCACCGGTTCCACCGTCCAGGCGCCGCCTCGTCCGGCGTCGAGCAACGAGCCGAAGACGCTCGGCGAGTCGAATCGCGGACAGCAGAACCAGTCGATCCGCCCATCCACCCCCACGACGGCCGCCGTCCGCAGGTCACCGATCACGCCGTGGTCGGCGATCGGCAGATAGTCGCTCGCGGAGTCAGCCGTCGTGGCGCCGTCGCATCGGGAAGTCGGATTCGCGTCCTCGCCGGATTCGGTCGCGGTGCTCATGGCGGCCATTCGTCGCCTGGCCCCTCCCGGATGGGCCGACATCCTCGCACCCCGTGCTGAACTCTGACGTGCTCGGCTGTCGTCTTTTAGTCGCACGTGAAACAAGCGGACAGCCGACGCGCACGGCCGCCCCAATTTGCAGCCGACTTCAGGTCCGGTCCCCCTCGATGGACCCGCCTCAAGGTCCGGCTCGCCCGTTAGGCGCCCCGCGACGCTGACAGTTGCGTTCCCAGGGTCACGGAACCCGCTATGACGACCTCTACTAGGATTCGCGCATGACGAACCCGAGGCACCACCGTGGCGCTTGAAGATGGCGTGTTTGGCCGCTACCGAATAGTTTCCAAGATCGGCCAAGGCGGAATGGGACAGGTCTTTCGAGCCTTTGACACCCAGACCAATCGCGAGGTTGCGCTGAAAGTCCTGCCCTCGGAGTTCGCTGACAATGACGAGTTTCGGACTCGGTTTCAGCGTGAGGCAGACTTGGTAGCCGGACTTCGCGAACCGCACATCGTTCCGATTCATGGATTCGGCGAGATCGAGGGCCGCCTTTTCCTCGATATGCGACTCATCGACGGCGTCGACGCACGTTCCATGCTCGAGTCCCAAGGCCCCATGAGTCCGGAACGGGCACTCGGCATCATCGACCAAGTGGCCGCTGCCCTCGACGCCGCGCATTCAGTCGGACTGGAGCACCGGGATGTTAAGCCCGAGAACATACTCATAGGTCAACGCGACTTCGTGTACCTGATCGACTTCGGCATCGCCCGCGCTGTCGACAAGACAGGCTTGACTCGCACCGGCCTGGCTGTCGGAACTTTCGCATACATGGCACCCGAGCGTTTCGGAGGAAACTCAGACCACAGGTCCGACGTATATTCCTTAACTTGCGTTCTGTACGAATTGCTGACCGGCGCTGCGCCATTCTCCGGCAACAGCATGGAGCAACTTATTGCCGCTCACTTGCACCAATCCCCACCGAAGCCGACGGAACGTCAGCCGTCATTGCCTGCATCGATCAACGACGTAGTCTCCCGCGGAATGTCAAAGGCCCCCGAATTGCGATATGCCTCGGCTGGAGAACTGGCCGATGCCGCGCGGCAGACTCTGACCGGAGGTGAGCATTCCGCAGCCGCTGGCGGGCGGGCACCGGTGACAGTGCTGTCGGGGGAAGCAACCAGCGGGCGACAGGACCCATTGCCTCACGATCCTGCTCGCCGAGCCCCCACTGAAGACGCACCCAGCCGCCGTCCGAGATCCGGCCAATGGGTACTGGGTGGAGTGGTTGTCGTTGTTGTCGCTATTTCACTAGTTGTTGGATTGAGCGTGACGCACGGCGAGGGCGGCAGCCCGTCAACGCTGGAAGCTTCCACGCCCGTCAAGAGTGGAGCCGATGCACCCGCCGGCTCAGCGGAACCACCACCCGCCGGGGGGAGTCAGACCGGACAGAACGTCGAGGTCGCCGGATTCACGCAGATTGGCACCGAAGTCTCGGTGCGTCTTCGGAATCCGAACCAAGATCTCGGACTGATCCGAAGCCCGTTCGAAGCGACCCTTCTCGGTGAATCCGGTGAGGTAATCGCCACGATTGGTCAGGGTGGGCTCCCCGGCGCAATCATCAATACGATTTATCAGCTGCCGCCAGGGGGCGATTACGGTATCAGCGTTCCTGCACCTGAAAACTCGATGGTGAAGTCCGTCGAAATTGTGACATTGGGAACCTGGCACGAGTGGGGTTCCGTTGGTCCTCCGGAAGTCACCGTCAACGGGCCCGCAATCGCCGATCAGTCCTCCACGTACGGGCCCGGTGTCACGGGCCGGATTTCGTTGGAAGGCGGCGTTCCGAGCAACGTCGTCGTCACGGCCTTCGTACGAACTTCAAAGGGAACAGTCGTCAGCAACGTAATCGTCGACTGCGTAAAGGTCGCTCAACCCCGTGCGTTCCAGACGTCTAGCTTTATACAGGTCAGCGGCCCGTTTGAGCTCGAGAAGGTCGTCGCTTACCCGACCGCGGTTGAGGGCGTGGAACCGTCCTACAAAGCCTGCTGAGCGACCCTCGTTGCGGGCGAGTTCGCGATTCCGCCAACTGGAACACCCCGATATCGGACACTCGGATCCAGAATCACCCTCGACCGAAGGACGCACCCGTTGACGACAAGCGACGTGAGCACGAGCACGGCAGACGACGCCGCCACCATCTTCGCCGACGCCAAGGCCTACACCGACGAGCCGCGCCTGTACGCGGCGATGGCATATCTGCGGGCACACAATCCGGTACCGCGCGTCGACCACGGCCCCTACCGACCGTTCTTCGCCATCACCAAGCACGCCGACATCATGGACATCGAGCGCGACAACACCCTGTGGCTGAGTGAACCGCGTCCCGTGCTGACCACCGCCGCCGCCGACGATGTCGCACGGGCGCAGCTGGAATCCGGTGCGGGCCTGCGCACCCTGATCCACATGGACGATCCGCACCACCGCAAGGTCCGCGCGATCGGCGCCGATTGGTTCCGGCCGAAGGCCTTGCGCGACCTGCAGACCCGCGTCGACGAGCTCGCCAAGCGCTACGTCGACCGGATGCGCGACATCGGACCGGAATGCGACTTCGTCGAGGAGGTCGCGGTCGGCTTCCCGCTGTATGTGATCCTCTCGCTGCTGGGCCTGCCCGAAGCGGACTTCCCCCGAATGCATCAGCTCACGCAGGAACTGTTCGGCGCGGACGACGTCGAATACCGGCGAGGGGCAACACTCGAGGAGCGGATGGCGACGCTTCTGGACTTCTTCGCCTACTTCAACGAGCTGACCGCGTCCCGACGCGCTCACCCCACCGAGGACCTGGCCTCGGCCATCGCCAACGGCCTCATCGACGGGGAACCCCTGTCCGACGTCGACACCGCGTCGTACTACGTGATCGTGGCGAGTGCGGGCCACGACACCACCAAGGACGCCATCTCCGGCGGTCTGCGCGCGCTGATCGAGAACCCCGCCGAGCTCGACCGTCTCCGCCGCGAACCCGAGCTCATCGGCACCGCGGTCGAGGAGATGATCCGGTGGACCACGCCGGTCAAGGAGTTCATGCGCACCGCCGCCGCGGACACCTCGGTCCGCGGCGTACCGATCTCGAAGGGTGAATCCGTCTATCTCGCTTACACTTCGGGCAACCGGGACGAGGAGGTCTTCGACGACCCGCACACCTTCGACGTCGGCCGCTTCCCCAACAAGCACCTGTCGTTCGGCTACGGCGTCCATTTCTGCCTCGGCGCCGCGCTGGCGCGGATGGAGATGAGAAGCTTCTTCGCCGAATTGATCCCGAGGCTCGATTCCATCGAACTCGCCGGAACACCCGAACTCGCCGCGACCGTCTTCGTGGGAGGACTCAAACACCTTCCGATCCGGTACTCGCTGCGCTGACGGCGAGCGAGACCCGTTCGTCGTAGAAGCAGATGAGGTCGCGCACGGGCTCGGCATCGGTCAGCGGGTCGGTGTACGTCCACGCGACGTCGGGCACCACATGGTCGCCGACGACCGCCGACCAGTAGGTCGCCTGGCCCTTGTACGCGCACACCGTCACGGTGTCCGACGGCACGAGAAGGTCCACCCGGACGTCCTCGC
Source organism: Gordonia sp. ABKF26 (assembly GCF_041103195.1). Lineage (NCBI taxonomy): Bacteria > Bacillati > Actinomycetota > Actinomycetes > Mycobacteriales > Gordoniaceae > Gordonia > Gordonia sp. ABKF26. Next base: position 1,356,056 of record NZ_JBGCVZ010000003.1, on the reverse strand, counting down.
GCGGAAGGTAGTGGCGCGGCGGCAGATGGGTTTCGAGCAACAGGGTCGGGCGGCGGCTCTCCGCCAGGACCGTGTCACCCACCGTCACCACCACGTGTCTGCTGGTGGCAAGGCAGTCGATGCGCTGGAACGGATCGTGCGGGTGACCGATCGCCGTCTGGTCCTCTTCGCGCCATTCGTCGAACGCCGACCAGTCCAGGAGAACGTGGCCGGCGAGGTCCGGATCCCGCGGGCGGAACCCGGCGCCGCGCAGCGTTCGTCCGTCGGCGTGCAGGTCGTAGACCGTACCGGGTGTCGTGTGGATCGCGAACGGGTCGTCGGGCGTCAGGATCGGCGCATGCTCGGCGACGGCGTCGACCACCTGCGGATCGCCGAGCGGCGCAACGACATCGGCAATCGGTACCGCATAGCATCCGAGCACCCGGTAGGGCTCCCACACCTGGATGGCCGACGTCGAATCGACGACGACCTGCCCGTCGACCAACGCGCGCACCCGCCTGCGCATGTCGGCCCAGCGCAGCGAACCGAGTCGGGACATCGTGAGTTCATCCATCGACGTGGCCATGGTCCGATGGTCCTCCGATCACGCGGCACGCGCCAGGCCGCATCGGGTTCCCGGCAGTTCGCCGGTGGCGCCCAAGCGACCGTTCGGCGAGGCAGCGAAGAAGTCGTCCACCTCAGCTCCGTGGAAGGGCACCATGGTGACCGCTTCGAGACCCCACGGCACGGCTCGACGAGACCCGGCGGCGCGACGATGAGCAGGTGACCAGCCCGTCGGACACCGACCGCACCCGCTCCGGCGCAGGCGACGCCGAGTGGAATCGCGCCCAACGCGACGAGACCGAAACGCAACGGCTGGACCGCAACTGGAATTCGCTCCTCCAGGAGCTCCGCGTCGTGCAGACGGGAGTGCAGATCCTGACCGGGTTCCTGCTCACCCTGCCGTTCCACGACGGGTTCGAGGAACTCGGCGGCACACTCCGCGTGATCTACCTGATCACCGTGTCGTGCGCGGTCGGTGCGGCCATCCTGCTCGCCGCACCGGTGGCCCTGCACCGCGCGCTGTTCCGGCAGCATCAGCTCGCGCTGATCGTCACCTACGCGCACTATCTCTCGTTCGCCGGACTCACCCTGTTGGGACTGGCGCTGTCCGGCGCGGTCACGGTCGTCTTCGGTGCGACCGCCGGCCCGGTCCCGTCGGCGATCGCCGGGGTCGTCACGCTTGTCGTGTTCTCCCTCGCGTGGCTGATAGTCCCACTGTGGCTGCGCGCGGCGACCGGTTCGCCGGATGATTCCACCGACGAGACCCACCATTGACAGCGTTCACCCGCCCGGGGTACGCAGACGCAGTGACCGTCGCACCGAGTTTCATCGAGAACCGCTACGACGAGGTGACCGTGCTCGCGTCGTCGCACGGCGGCGCGTTCCCCTACGGCAACTCCGTCGTGGTCCGCGGCTCCGCCGGCACTCTCGTGATCGATCCCTCGCTCGAGGTCGACCACGATCCCGTGCAACCCGAGGCGGTGATGATCAGCCATGCGCACGAGGACCACATCGCCGGTCTCCGGTACTTCGCCGCGGACATCTTCGCCCATCACGCCGACGTCGACGGCGTGCGCTCCCTGCAGGTCCTCCTCGACAACTACGGTCTGACCGACGAGCAGCGAGCTGGTGTCGACGCCCAGATCGGTGACACCTTCGACCTGACGCCCGGCTTTCCCGACGCCGCCGGAGTCGACGATGGGCACGTCTTCGACCTGGGCGGCGTCACGGCAACGGTCGTACACCTGCCCGGCCACACCGCGGGGCATTCCGGCGTACTCGTCGAGCCCACCGGCTTCCTCTATCTCGCCGACATCGACCTCACCTCGTTCGGCCCGATGTACGGCGACCTGGGGAGCAGCGTCGACGACTTCCTGGCGTCGATCGCGCGGGTCCGGGACATCGACGCCCGTTGGTACGGGACCTTCCATCAGAAGGGTGTCGTCACCGGCGCCGACGACTTCCGCGCGCGGCTCGCGGACTATGAGGGCGTCATCCGTCGACGCGAGGACCGGCTGCTGGAGTTGCTACGCCACCCGCGCACCGTCGACGAGATCATCGTGGAGCGACTCGTCTACCGGCCGCATGTCCGGCTGCCCTTCGTCGACGCGGTGGAGAAGCGAACCGCCGAACTCCATCTCGAACGGCTGATGCGCCACGGGCAGGTCATGCGCTCCCCGGAAGGTGTCTACCACCGCACATAGACGATCGCCTGCTCTCCGCACGTTTACCGAATGTCCGGTTCGGTCACCCTGTGTCGACGACACGAGCGAGAGTGAGGAGCTATAAGTGCCCACCGACACCATGCGCCCGAACAGCTGGGACTTCGGCCTGGACAGCGCGATCCCCGACCTCGGCAGCTCCGGCGACGTCGAGGTCTCGTCAACCGATTTCAGCGACACCTACTACGACACCGAGGACCGGGACCTGCTCGCGCACGGTACTTCCGTCGTCTTCCTCGACGGCGGGGACGAGGAGGGCCGGGAATCGGGGTGGCGGGTCACGACACCGTCCCCCGGCGAGATCATCACGGAGCGGGTCGACGCGCCCTCCACAGCCGTGCCGTCGGCGATCGCCGATGCCCTGTGGGGTCTGAGCGGCGGCAAACCGTTACGCGTGGCGGCGATCGTGCACACGCACCGGACCCGCCACCGGCATCTCGACGCGACGGGGGAACACGCCTACGACGTCGTCGACGACACCGTCTCGGCCACGGTCACCGGCCCGGTGGCCACCGCGACGTCGTGGCGCGAGGTCGGGGTGCAAGCGGAGTCGAACGCGATCCCGAAGAGTGTGCGCAAGCGGATGGCCGGGGCCGGCGCGCGACCCGCGTCGGCATCGTCGACCTTCGAGCGCGCGATCGGCCACGAGGTCCCGCGCCCCGCTGCCCCTGCGTCGCCCGCCGCGGGCGCGGTTCTCGACTACGTCCGGGAACAGATTGCGACGATCTTCGCCGGTGACGTCGCCCTCCGACGCGGCGCGAACCCGGTGCACGGCGTCCGTGTGGCCATCCGGCGGCTGCGCAGCACGCTGCGGACTGCCGCTCCCCTCTTCGTGCCGGACGGTCTGTCGGACCTCGACACCGAACTCCAGTGGTTCGCGGGTGTGCTCGGCGAGGTGCGCGACCGTGAGGTCTTGCGCGCGCGATTCGCCTCGGCGGTCGCCGATCTCCCTGACGAGTTGGTGCTCGGGCCGGTCGCGGCACGGATCGAGGAGGAGCTCTCCGCGCAGCAGCACCATCACCGGCAGACCGTCACCGACGAGATGCGGTCGGACCGGTACCGCGGACTGTTGTCGACCCTCGGGACCTGGAACGAGTCGGTCCCGCTCGCCGACGACCAGATCTCGACGAAGCAGGTACGTCAGATCGCCACTCGCGCGGCGCGCAAGGCGGACAAGCGTCTTGCGCACGCGCTGGAGACCGGGAACGAGGAGGACCTCCACCGGGCACGCAAGGCGGCGAAACGGGCCCGGTACGCGGGTGAGCTGGCCGCGCCGGTCGTCGACAAGTCGATGGGTCGGTCGCAGGCCAAGCGATACAAGAGGATTCAGACCGTCCTGGGCGAACACCAGGATTCCGCGGTGGCCGCCCGCGCGCTCCGTGAACTCGGCGCGGGCGCCGGAGTCCGCAAGGGAGAGAACGGCTTCACCTACGGGATCCTGTATCAACGTGAACTCGCCGCCGCTGCCGCGGCGCGCGAAGCCGTGCTGTCCGGGAAGAACTGACGTCGGCCGCGCCGCCCGCTACGACGTCTCGAGGATCGCGCGCCGCAGCTCGGTGTGATCGTCGAAGAACGTCGTCGCCGGTCCGTACCGCCGGAAGGTGTCACTACCCCGGCCGGTGACCACGACGACATCGTCGTCACCGGCCATGGTCGTGGCGATCGCGAAGGCGGCCTGCCGGTCGGGTTCCTCGATGACGAGCGCCGACGCCGCGCGGCGTGCACCCCGGAGCACCCGGGCCCGGATGGCATTCGGGTCCTCGTCTTCCGGGCTCTCATCGGTCACGATCACCACGTCGGCGTACTGTGCCGCGACCTCGCCCAGGGGTTCTCGCTTGCCCGGGTCACGCCCGCCGGTCGCGCCGACGACCACGATCAGTCGCCCGCCCTCGGTCAGCGACCGCAGATACGGGAACAGCGCATGCTGACCAGCGGTGTTGTGCATGTAGTCCACGATCGCCCGGTAGGGCTGCCCCGCGTGCACGGGTTCGCAGCGGCCCGAGATGCCGGTCACCGCCGAGATCCCCTCGGCCGCGGCAGCGAGGTCGACGCCGTCGGCCACCGCGGCGGTGAGCGCGAGCAGGGCGTTGCCGACCTGGTGCGGACCCAGCACCTGCAGGCCCATCCGGGCCCGCCCGTGCGGCGTGTGGACGGTGAACTCGGTCCCGAGCCGGCCGGTCCGGATCTCGGTGGCGACGACATCGGCATCCGGGCGGGAGGTCGAGCACGTCCAGGTCTCCGTCGTGGTGCCCGTGGCCAGTCGCGCGCCCCAGGCGTCGTCGATGTCGATCACGGCGATCTGCGTCCGTTCGGCGGTGAATATCGCGGCCTTGGTCGCGAAATAGTTCTCCATCGAGTCGTGATAATCCAGATGATCATCGGACAGATTGGTGAACGCCATCACCCGGAACACCGTGCCGTCGACCCGCCCCTGGTCGATTGCGTGAGACGAGACCTCCATGGCGCAGCAGGTGACGCCGTGGCGCCGGAACATCGCCAGTGTCCGTTGCAGCAGCGGCGCCTCCGGCGTCGTGCGCAGCGGGACGACGTCGCATCCGGGTCCTCGGATGCGCGCGCCGGAGATGAGTCCGGCGGCCTCACCCCCCGCAGCCAGCGCGGCGTCGACGAAGTGAGTGGTGCTGGTCTTCCCGTTCGTTCCCGTGACACCGAAGACCCGCAGGTCTCGCGACGGCTCGCCGTGGAACCAGGAGCTCAGCGGCCCCATCACGCGACGCGGTTCATCGACGAGAAGTGAGGGCAGCCGAAACGCCGGCCGGTCGCTGATCACCAGCACGGCACCGGCGGCGGCCACCTCTCGCTCGAAGTCGAGTCCGTGCCAGCGGCTGCCGGGTATCGCCAGGTAGGCGTCCCCGGGACGGATCGTCCGGGAATCGTCGTCGATGTCGCGGACGATGATCGAACCGACGTCGGGTCCGCCGACGATCGGCGTTCGGAGATGGTCGGCGATCTGCGCAACGGTGAGCTGCGCACCCGGATGGGGGTCCATCCTGCGACTCCGATCCGGGTTCATCGCGCCGAGGTACCCGGGCCGCGGGCGAGCCCAAACCTCGACGTCGGGGTGCCGTTCGGTCGGTATCCGCCCCGGTACCGAGCAAAGCTCGGCAATCGGACATGGACCGCCCGGTCGGGCGCAACTGTGACACGCTTCACATACGTTCGGAAACGTTGTGACACTTGCTCTTTGCCGACTCGACCAGGGCCGATTCCCGCCGAGGTGTTACATCTGCCCTCGTCGTGGCAACACTCGGGTTGTAGCCCATCCCGACCCGCACCAGAGGGGAGCAAGAACCGATGACCGTTTCCACCACCACCGTTCACCAGCAACTTCGCGCGATCCTCGCGCTGACCCACACCGAGATCCAGATCGCCGAGACCCGGCAGGCCCAGGCACGCACCGACGCCATCCGCAAGGAACTCGCACAGAATGCCGAGAACGCACGCGAGCGTGCCCTGACCATCGAGAACGCGCTGCGCGACCGCGGCGGCCTCGTCGATGTGGTCCGACCGGTCCTCGGCCGCTTCGGAGCCGTCGCCAAGACCCTGGCCGAGCAGGCCCAACCGCTGGACGAGGCCCTGCTCGACGACCTCGCGCTCGAACAACGACTCGTCGCACGCGCCACCTACCTGAAGGCATTGGCCACCGGCCAGGAGGACCAGGCACTCGTCGCGCTGGCCGATCAGCTCATCGACGCGCACACCGCCACTGTCCACTGGCTCACCACCGTGCTCGCCGAGGAGGCGCTGGGTGGCCCGGCTGCCCTGCGTCGCGGGCCCTCGCAGTGGGCCAGCGGCCTCGCCGCACGCGCTCTCACCGCTCCCGCACTCGGCGCATCGTGGGCGATCGACCGGACCGCCGAATTCGCCCGCCAGCTGCCCGACCCGGTGGACTCGATCCGCAGCCGATTCGGGCGCGCCGTCGACGACGCATCGGAGACCGCGGCGCGGGCGACCGACGCCGTGAGCAACGCCGGCGCAGCCGTCTCCAAGACGGTCGCGGCGGGACGCGACGCGGCCCTCGAAGCCGTCGAGGACAGCGCCCGCGACAATGGCGCCGACGGTGCCGCCGACGCGCTCCACCAACTGCGCGAGATCACCGGAACCGTTGAGGCCGAGGACCTCCCGATCGAGGGATACGTCGACCTCAACGTCACCGACGCGGTCGCCGCGGTCAAGGAACTGACCAAGCCGGCCGACCTGCGGGTCACCCTCGCCTACGAGGAAGCACACAAGAACCGCCAACGCGTGGTCTCGGCGATCGAGATCCGATTCGCCGAACTCGCGAAGGACCTGGTCGGCATCGACAGCTGATCGCTCCGCACCGACCCGACGGCCGCCATCCATCTGATGGCGGCCGTCGTCGTGTGCGGACCGGAAAGGAATTTGGATCAGATCCAGAAAAACCGTGCGCGGTCGCGACGACGCCCCTATGGTGGGTCACGTGGCATCGACATCGGACTATGCCCAGCAACTCCGGGCCGCAGATCTTCGTGTCACCCAGCCGCGGGTGACGGTGATGCACGCCGTCGACGATCACCCACACGCCGACACGGACACGATCTACCACGCGGTGCGCGAAACCCTCCCCAAGGTCTCACGTCAGGCCGTCTACGATGTGCTGCACGCCCTGACCGAGCGCGGTCTCATCCGCCGAATCCAACCGTCGGGTTCGGTGTCGCGCTATGAGTTTCGTACCGGAGACAATCACCATCACGTCGTCTGCCGCGCCTGTGGCGCGATCGCCGACGTGGATTGCGCAGTCGGGGAAGCCCCATGCCTGACCCCATCCGAGGACCACGGTTTCGCGCTCGACGAGGCCGAGGTCATCTTCTGGGGACTCTGCCCCGAGTGCGTCAGCACGGCCCCGACCTGATCGCACCCTGTGATCATTCAGCCCATCAGCAGTTCCCCCTCGAAAGGAATGTCGTGACCTCCGACAGCCGCCCGCCCAATTCCGACGAGCAGACCCGTAGCAACAGCGAGAGCGAGAACCCGGTCATCTCGTCGCCCGAGCCGAAAGCTCATGCGCCGCTGACCAACAAGGACTGGTGGCCCGAGCAGATCGACCTCTCGATCCTGCACGCACACTCCTCGCTCTCCAACCCGCTCGGTGAGGATTTCGACTACTCGGCGGAGTTCGCGAAGCTCGATGTCGAGGCCCTCAAGGCCGATCTCGTCTCGCTCATGACCACCTCGCAGGACTGGTGGCCCGCCGATTACGGCCACTACGGCGGCCTGTTCATCCGCATGAGCTGGCACGCCGCCGGCACCTACCGCATCTTCGACGGCCGCGGTGGCGGTGGCCAGGGTGCGCAACGCTTCGCCCCGTTGAACAGCTGGCCGGACAACGCGAACCTCGACAAGGCACGCCGCCTGCTGTGGCCCATCAAGCAGAAGTACGGCACCAAGCTCTCGTGGGCCGACCTCCTCGTCTTCGCCGGCAACGTGGCGCTGGAATCCATGGGCTTCAAGACCTTTGGATTCGGTTTCGGCCGCGAGGACATCTGGGAGCCCGAGGAGGTCTTCTGGGGACCGGAGGATGCCTGGCTCGGTACCGACAAGCGGTACTCGGGTGAGCGGGAGCTCGCGAAGCCGCTCGGCGCCACCACGATGGGTCTCATCTACGTCAATCCCGAGGGCCCCGAGGGCAAGCCGGACCCGATCGCCGCAGCCGAGGACATCCGCGAGACGTTCAGTCGCATGGCGATGAACGACGAGGAGACCGCCGCCCTCATCATCGGCGGTCACAGCTTCGGCAAGACCCACGGAGCCGGCAACGCCGACCTCATCGGACCCGAGCCCGAAGGCGCACCCATCGAGCAGCAGGGACTGGGCTGGAAGTCGGGTTACGGCAAGGGGAAGGCCGAGGACACCGTCACCAGTGGCCTCGAGGTCGTCTGGACCTCCACCCCCACCCAGTGGGGCAACGGCTTTCTCCAGAACCTCTACGGCTACGAGTGGGAGCTGACCAAGAGCCCCGCCGGCGCCTGGCAGTACGTGGCGAAAGACGGTGCGGGAGCAGGAACCATCCCCGATCCGTTCGGCGGACCCGGGCGCGCCCCGACGATGCTGGTCACCGACGTGGCACTGCGTGAGTCGCCGATCTACGCCGACATCACCCGCCGCTGGCTCGACCATCCCGAGGAGCTCGCCGAGGCCTTCGCGAAGGCCTGGTACAAGCTGCTCCACCGCGACATGGGACCGGTCAGCCGCTACCTCGGTCCGTGGGTTCCCGAGCCGCAGATCTGGCAGGACCCGGTGCCCGCCGTCGATCACGAACTGATCGACGACGCCGACATCGCCTCGCTCAAGAGCACTCTGCTCGACGCCCTCTCGCCGACGCAGCTGGTGAAGACCGCGTGGGCATCGGCTGCCAGCTTCCGCAGCACCGACAAGCGCGGTGGCGCCAACGGCGCACGCATCCGCCTGGAACCGCAGAAGAACTGGGAGATCAACGAGCCCGGCGAACTGGCCAAGGTGCTGCCGGTCCTCGAGCAGGTCCAGAAGGACTTCAACGACTCGGCGTCGGGCGGCAAGAAGGTGTCGCTCGCCGACATCATCATCCTCGGCGGCGCGGCCGCGGTCGAGAAGGCCGCGGAGGCGGCCGGATTCCCGGTCACGGTGCCCTTCACCCCGGGTCGCACCGACGCGTCGCAGGAGAGCACCGACGTCGACTCGTTCGAGGTTCTCGAGCCACGCGCGGACGGGTTCCGCAACTACAGCAAGGGCGGCGAGAAGACACCGCTGGAGTCGCTGCTCCTCGATCGCGCGTACATGCTCGATCTGACCGCGCCCGAGCTGACCGCGCTCGTCGGCGGTCTGCGCGTGCTCGACGTCAATCACGGTGGCAGCAAGCACGGCGTGTTCACCGACCGCCCCGGAGTCCTGACGACGGACTTCTTCCGGAACATCGTCGACATGAACACGGAGTGGAAGAGCGGCTCCGACGAGAACGTCTACGAGGGAACCGATCGGGCCACCGGTGAGAAGAAGTGGACGGCAACGGCTTCCGACCTCGTCTTCGGTTCGCACTCTCAGTTGCGTGCCCTGTCGGAGGTCTACGCCCAGGACGACTCGGCGGAGCGATTCGTGAACGACTTCGTCAAGGCGTGGGTGAAGGTATCGAACAACGATCGGTTCGATCTGGCCTGATCAGCCACGGCCGTCACGACACAGAACACCCCGCGGGCCCGTTGCCCGCGGGGTGTTCCGCATTCAGCAGCCCTTCAACTCGGCCGAGCTAGGTTCACGGTGTGGACACCATCAACGGGCTCCCCCTTCACCCACTCCTCGTGCACCTGGTCGTGGTCCTCGTTCCCCTGACCGCGCTGATGGCGATCGCAGGTGTGGTGTGGCCGGCCGCGCGTCGTCGGCTCGGCATCCTCACCCCGCTGGTCGCGCTGGGCACCCTCATCGCGGTCCCGCTGACCACCTCCGCGGGCGAATCGCTGGAGGAACAGGTGCCCGCGAGTGCGGCGGTCGAACGTCATGCAGGCCTCGGTGACCAGCTGATCTACTGGGTCGGACCTCTCTTCGCCCTGACCGTGCTGTGGTGGGCTGTGCACGACGACCGGTTACTCACCGCCGTCCGCACGAGGGTGTCCAGAACGACGATCCCGACGAGCCGACCCGTCGCCATCGCTCTCGGCGCGCTGCTCGTCGTCGTGGCCGTGGTGTCGGTGATCATGGTGTACCGCATCGGCGAGAGCGGGGCACGCGCCGTCTGGACATGAGACGCGCGGGGTCGACGGGTCCGCGGGCTGCGACCCCAGCCGGTGATACTGGGACGCATGCGCGTGCTGGTGATCGAGGACGACCCGCGGGCCGCCGAGACCCTCCGCCGCACCCTGGCGGCCGAGGGCTGGACGGTCGACACGGCCGACAACGGGGTCGACGGCGTCGAGTGCGCCTGCACTCGGACCTACGACGTGATCGTCAGCGACATCATGATGCCGCGCCTCAACGGGTACGAGGTCGTCCGCGAGCTCCGCAGGCGCGCCGTGTGGACGCCGGTCCTGATGCTCACCGCGAAGGACGGCGAATACGACGAGGCGGACGCCTTCGACCTCGGTGCCGACGACTATCTCGTCAAACCGTTCTCGTTCGTCGTGCTGTCGGCCCGCCTCCGGGCGCTGGTGAGACGCGGTGCGCCCGAGCGTCCCGCCGTGCTCCGTGCCGGTTCGCTCACCCTCGACCCCGCAACGCGGGAGGTCCGGCGCGGCGACACCCCGATCCGCCTCACCGCCCGTGAGTTCGCCGTGCTCGAGTTCCTGATGCGGCACAAGGGAACAGTCGTCAGCAAGACCGAGATCCTGCAATCGGTATGGGACGCGCACTACCGGGGCGACGACAACATCGTCGAGGTGTACGTCGGCTATCTGCGCCGGCGCATCGACACCCCGTTCGGTTGTCGAACCATCGAAACCGTCCGGGGCGCAGGCTATCTCCTCGCCGGTGACGGCGGGGGCCCGCTGTCGTGAGGTGTCGTGCGCGGTAGCGACAGCTCGATGGCGAACCCGTCGGCCCCGGTGTCGGCGACCGCGACCGTCCCGCCGTGCGCGTGCACGATCTCGGCCACTATCGACAGGCCGAGACCCGTCCCGCCGCCGCGTTCACGAGCTGTGTCCAGGCGGACGAACCGGTCGAAGATCCGATCCCGGTCCTCGTCAGGAACGCCGACACCGTCGTCGGCGACGGTCACCGCCACCCGCTCCGGTCCGACCGCCATCGTGACACTGACCGCGCCGTGGGCGTGCCGGGTCGCGTTGTCGCCGAGATTCCGCAACGCTCGCGCGAGTTGTCGCCGGTCGCCGGTCACCCGCACCGGGAGAACCGTGGCGTCGACGTCGAGTTCGGTCGTCAGGTCGAGCCGGGTCACCTCGTCGTTGACGATGTCGTCGAGATCCACGTCCTCGAACTCGGGGCGCAGCCCGTACTCATCGGCGCGCGCGAGCAGCAGCAGGTCGTCGATCAGGTCTCGAAGGCGGTATGCCTCGGGGAGCAGAAGCGTCGACACCGAATCGTCGTCGATGGGCTCGCCGGTCCGGTCGGCCAGCTCGAGCAGTCCGATGATGGTGACGAGCGGGCTCCGCAACTCGTGCGACGAATCACCGACGAAACGGAGCTGCTGGTCACGAGCGAATGCGAGCCGGTCCAGCATCTCGTTCATCGTCTCGGCGAGGGTCGCGATCTCATCTCCGGTGTCGGGGACGGGCACCCGACGGGCGACGCCCGCACGGGAGATGTCGGCGACTTCGGCGCGGATGGACTCGACCGGACGCAGCGCTCGCCGTAGCAGCTGATCGGTCGCGATGACGGCCGCCGCGAGAATGATCGGGAACACCACGCACAGCACGGCGAACACCGTCCACACGGTGGCGTGGATGCTGCCCTCCCCGGCTCCGACCACCACCGTGACGAGGTCACCGGACACCTCGGCACCCTGAACGGTCGCGCGATACTCGGTGTCGCTCCCGGAGAATGCGGCGTCGATCACGTGGCTCACACCGGCCCGGCCCGCGGGCGGGACGAGCGCCCGGTCCTGCTCGACACCGGGCGTGGCGGCCAGCACGTCGCCGTTGCGACCGACGATCTGGACGATGTCGACGGCCTCCGTCCGTTCCAGCAGCGACGGATCGAGTCCGGCGACGCCCGACCGCGACATCGCGTCGACGATCTCTCCGCTGCGTGCGGCGGTCGCGCCGTCGGCGGCGGTGTTCAACGAGTGGTACAGGACGAACAGCACGATCGCGCCGGCGATCAGCAGTGCGGTGAACAGCATCGCCGCGCCGACGACCGTCAGTCGCATGCGAACGCTGGCCGCCCGGAATCGCCGTCGGCGGTCGGGCACCGCGGGTGTCACGCCCGGCGCACGCACGCGACGACCTCGGCGAGGACCTGCTCGACCCGGGATTCCGCGAGGGCGGAGGCCGCACCGGTCACCAGGACCTGCAGCTCCCCCTGCGCGGTCGGCGAGCCCTCGATCTGCAGCATCCATCGCGTGATCCGCGGTGGGAACACGTACAGATGACCACCCGCGCTCGGCCGGGTGATCGTCGGGACCCAGCCCAGGAGAACCGGAACCGGGAAGAGGCGACCGTCGACGACCGGGCGTCCCAGTGCGTCCAGCACGTCTTCCATCGGCCCCGTCGCCGCGCCGATGCACCGACGGGTCCGCTCCACCGAGTCGCGCGCATCCTCTCGGGCGTCCAGCGGCGTCATCGCGGAGATCACGAAGTCCCCCACGGTGTCCTCGAAGCCCGCCGGCCGCGTCGACGCCGCGGTGGCCGCCATCACCCGATCTTGTCCGGTCAGCCTCGCCAACGCCTCGGACACCGATCGACCGAACGCCTCGAACGACGTCATGCCCCGCTCGGACGCGTCGGTGTGGAATCGTGTGTGGACATCGGCGTCGACGAGGGCTCGACGGCGGATCGCCGCTGACCGTGTGCGCGAGACCGGGTTCACCCCGTCCAGCGTGAACGATTGCTCGGGCGGCAGGCCGAGCAACTTCTGCCACGACGCGCCGTCGACTCCGCGGTCGGCGCGGGGTGCGCGCGGCGAGATGGAGTGCACGGCCGGGACATCGGCCCCGCGAGCGATCAGGTCCGCCTCCCGAGCCAGTGTTCCGAGCGACTGACCGTCGACCGCGATGTGATGGAACACCGCGACCGCGGCCTCCACATCGCCGTCGGCGTCCGACAGGATGCGGACGCAGAACGGCGGAGCCACCCGGACGTCGAGCGTCGCCGACATCTGCTCGGCCAGTGCACTCAGCCGCTCGCGTGTCGGGTTCGGATTCGACTCCGAAACCACCTGCACGGCGGCATCGATCGCGGTGCCGGCGCCCCCCGCCAGCGCCCGCTGGACCGGCCCGGCGGGGGTGTCGGGGTAGATCGACCGCAGGGCAGGGTGCCGAACGGCCAACGCGCGGAGCAGTTCCCGCAGTTCGGCCGAGGTGGGTCGCCCGGTTTCAGGGGGAACCCATGCGACGCGGACGAGCTGCCCGTGCGGGTGCCCCGGCGCGCGTTCGACCGTCCGTTCCGCGGACGTGAGCGGCCGGTCGTCGTCGGACCCGGCCTCCCGCGGCGAGGCGATGTCCGAGTACACCGGCGCGACCATCCGCCCGGCCAGTGTCTCCAGGTCGGGGGCGGTGAGTATGTCGTCGGGCCCGATCTCGGAATGCCCCGCCGCCGTGAGCGATCCGACGACCCGCATGACCGCCAGGGAGTCACCGCCCTGCTCGAGGAAGCCGGCGAACAGGTCCACCGCGTCGGTGCCCAGCGCCTCACCCACGACCCGCACCAGGAGGGTCTCGTGCGAGCCGATGGGTTTACGCGCCGACCGACGACCGGGGATCGGGTGGTCCGCCAGCTTTCCGACGTCGAGCTTGTTGTTGCCGGTACGGGGCAGCGCGTCGATGCCGACGACGAGCGCCGGGACCATGTACGACGGCAGCACACCGGCGACCGCGCGACGCAGCCCGGGTGCGTCGACGTCCGTTCCGGTGTCCTGCGGCACGACGAACGACACCAGCGCGGTACGGCCCGACGGCAACTCACGCAGGATCGTCGCGGAACTGCGCACACCGGTGCATCGCCCCAGCGCGGCATCGATCTCGGCGAGTTCGATGCGCAATCCTCGCAGGGTCACCTGGCTGTCGCGCCGTCCGAGCACACGGACTTCACCGGACTCGGTCCACTGGGCAAGGTCCCCGGTCCGGTACATGATCTCATCGTCGGAGAACACGCTCTTCGCGAAGACCTCGACCGTCGACGCCGGGTCGTCGAGGTAGCCGTCGGCCAGTTGCGGACCCACACAGTGCAGGGTGCCGAGCGCACCAGGAGGCTGTGGCCGCCCCAGGCGATCCAGGACCGCCTCGCCGACCCCGACCATCGGCGGGCCCACCGTGATCGCCCCGCCCGGAGACAGCGGCGCGGAGATGTTGATGCTACATCGAGACTCGGTGGGTCCGTATGCGTTTCGTAGTCGGACGCGCCCTGACCACCGGTCGACCAACCGCGGCGAGGGCGGTTCGCCGCCGATGATCACCTGCACCAGGTCGTCGGCGAGATCCACGGGCAGGGTGTCGAGGACCGACGGAGTGACGATGAGATGGGTGACGCGATGGCGTCGGATCAGGTGTGCGAGACCGTCCCCGCCGGGAGTCGAGTTCGGCGCGACGACGACGGTCGCCCCACAGACGACCCCGCACAGCATCTCGACGATCCCGGTGTCGAAGGTCGGGGACGAGGCGTGCAGGATGCGTGACCCGGACGTGAGCGCATACGTCTGTCGGATCTCCGCGATCAGGGCGGGCAGGCCGCGGTGGGTCATGACCACGCCTTTGGGGGTTCCCGTCGACCCCGATGTGAACAACAGGTAGGCCGCGTCGTCGGGCCCGCAGTCCAGTCCCGGCCTCCGGTCGGCCTCCGGGGAATCGGGGTCGCTGTGCTCGAGATCCAGCCACCGGATCGAGCCCGGGCGTGGGGCGCCCGGCACGCACAACCCGACCTTGGCGCCCGAGCGATCGAGCAGATCACGCGTTCGCGCCTCCGGTGCGAACGGGTCGCCGATCGGCACCCATACGCCGCCCGCACACAGCACCGACCAGAACGCGACGACGGAGGCCGCCGACCTCTCGATGGACACCGCCACCCGGTCGCCCGCACCGACCCCGGCCTCCACGAGCAACCGGGTCCCGCGATCCACCCGGCGGGCGAACTCGCGCCGGGACACCGAGACCTCTCCGTCGATGATCGCGATGGCCTCGGGGTCCGACGTCCAGTGGTTCTCGAGGTGGCTCACGGTCGGCGTGAAGGGCGGCGTCGGCGGCCCGCTCACGCACCGGAACCGCTCCCATTCGCCGTCGACGAACACCGAGTCGTCGGGAATCGTCGGGCCGCCGTCCAGTTCGAGGAGGGTGGCGGTGAGATGTCGGTCGAAGCGTCGGGCGAGGGTGGCCAGCGCGTCGCTGTCGAAAACGGCAGCCGGGGCTTCCCAGGTCACCGCCTGACGCCCGTCCTGGTCCGCGGGGTGCAGGGTCACCGCGACGTCGGAGATCGGACCGGTCCGCATCACCTCCAGTCCCCAGTGCAGACCGTCGACGGCGGGCGGATCGAAACCCGGCAACAGGTTGACCACCGCGCCGAAGTCGTTGAGCTCCTTCCGGTTCCGCAGCATGTCCTCACGATGAAAACGCTGATGGCGCAGCGCGTCGACCAGGGCCGACGACACGTCGGCGAGGGCCTGACCTGCGCCCCGGTCGCCGATTCCGGCGAGGCGCAACGGCACGACGTTCGAGACGGGTTGCACCGCCCGTAGACGCGCCGCCGAGGTACGTGCCGCCACCGGAAGACTCAGACCCACGTCCGGGGTGTCGAGGAGCCGGGCGCACAGACCGGCGAACCCGGTGACGAACTCCGCCGATGACGCGGTGCGCGGACCGGTCAGGGTGTGGGTGACGCGCACGATCGACGACGTGAGGCGCGGGACGGTACCGGCGAGCCGAGAGGGTTCGAGGGCGTCGAGTCGTCGCGCCCAGTGTTCCTCGTCGACTCCTCGGCGTCGCGAGTCGCGATACCTCTCCTCTTCGGCCTCGAGTTCGAGGTCGTCGGCGAGGGGCATTTCATCCGGCCGCGCGGCACCCGCGTAGACGGCGGCGATGTGCGCCATCACCCGCAAGGCGCCGGCGCCGTCGGTGAGCACGTGATGAACACGCACGATCCACCGGTGGAGGTCGGGAGCGAGAACGTGCAGTTCACTGCGGAACAGCGGGAGTCCGAGGTCGGCGCCCGCGGGATCATCGAGGACACGCTGCGCTCGCGACTCGCTCTCCGCCGCCGGGTCGGCACACGCGGACAGGTCCACGCACGCCACCGGGTCCAGTCCGGAGCCGGCGGGTTGCACGGGATGCGGATGACCGTCGGCCGGCGAACGGTCCGGACTCAGACGTACGTCGCACCAGCCGACGTGATCGAGCACCGCGCGGGCCGTGCGGTCGAGTAGTTCGGCATCGAGCGGGCCGGACAGGGTCAGGCCGAAGGCGACGACGTGCGAGACCTCGGGATGCAGCAGTTGCGACAGCCACAGGCCGCGGCGGGTGACGGTCATCGCGGATCGCCCCCTGGACATCGTCTGGTGGAGCCGTGCCCCGAGATCACGTCCCGACCGTAGGTCCGCCGAGTTGAACGGACGCTGAAACGCGAGGTCCGGCGGTCGACGGCGACCGCCGCCCGCGGTGCATCTCCCGCGGCGTCACGCCCCGAGCGCGCGGGCGAACATCGGCCAGGACTCATGCATCTGGTCCTCCCAGTACCCCCAGGAATGCGTACCGGTCGCCGGGAGCCGGACGACGGCCGGGATGCGGAGCGCGGCGAGACGATTCGCCATCGTCACCGTGCACGATCGTGCGGTCGCCTCCGCGAAACCGCCGGCGGCGACCTGCTCGGCGAGTTCCCCCACGTTGCCGGCAACTCGGCGGTCGGACAGGTTGTCATGCGCGCCGGGCAGGCCGGTCGCCGCGCTGATCCATAGGGCGGGGGTGCGGCGAGCGAGCTTGTAGGCGTTGATCACCGGGTCCTGCGCCGCCCACTGCGGATCGCCGGGCGGCCCGTACATGTTGCTGGCGTCGGCGAGTCCGGGCACGAACGCCACATTGCGCAGGAGCAGCTGTCCGGTGGGCGACGCGGTGTCGGCGCATCCCGAGTAGGAGCCCACCGCCCGGTAGAAGCCCGGGTGGTTCTCGGCGATCCGGAGCACCGCCGTACCTGCCATCGAGATCCCCGCGACGCCGCGCGAGCGCCCCGGACCAGATCGTCCCCCGTGCGCGTTCTCGAACGCCGCGGGCAATTCCGAGGTCAGGAAGGTCTCCCACCGCAGGGGCCGGGACGACTTCACGCCGAAGCGGAAGTTCGCGGCCGGATCGACGCGGCGCCAGTCGGCGTAGTAGCTCGCGGCACCGCCGATCGGGGTCACGGTCCACACGTTCTTGTTGGCGTAGAAGGAGTTGGCGTCGGTGGCGTGCGTCCAGTCGTCGTTGTCCTCGCCGCCCGTCGATCCGCTGAGCAGGTACATCACCGGTGCGGCCTGGTTCCGGTTGGCCGGCGTCTGCACCAGCGACGGGACCTGGGTCTGCATGGACCGCGACCACACCGACACCACCAGGTTCCGCGGCGACACCCAGGTCTCCCGGTACGGCGCGTCCGCGGTCGCCTTGGCATAACGGACCCCGGCGAGGGTGTCCGCGGCCGCGGTACCGGCTGACGGCACCAGCAGCCCCGTCACGCCGAGCACCGAGCAGAGGAGGGCAGCGCCGACGACGATCGCGACATGGGACAAGCGAGACATCCACGGCTCCCTGGGTTCGGGCCGGGTCATCGACCCGGCTCCGCCATCGTAGGCACATCGACCTGTACCCAGAACCGTTCGGGTCAATCGTCCAGAGCTGTCCCCCAGCGGAATCGGACGAATCGGTTATCCCCTCCGCCCGGTCGACGTACGGTCGGACGATGACACCTCTCCTGCGCACCGCCGTCGCGACGCTTGCCGCCGCGGCCGCTCTCCTGACGCCCCTCGCGATGTCGTCGACGGCGGCGAATGCCACGCCCTCGTCCGGGATCTCGGCGGTCAGCCTGGCCAAGGCGGACATCCCGGCGGATCTGCTGCCCTTCGTGCCCGACGGCGTGCACGTCGAGGTCCGCGAGATCACCATCGCTCCCGGCGGCACCACGGGCTGGCACTACCACGACGGCACGCTCATCGGCCTGGTCCGCCAGGGCACGCTCACCCATCCCGGCTCCGACTGCAAACCGGTCGTCTACCGGACCGGCGAGATCATCCAGGAGCCCGGGGGCAAGGCGAACACCCATGAGGGAACCAACCTCGGGACCACCCCGGTCGTCCTCGACGTCCTGTACCTGATGCCGCTGAACAAGCCGCTCTCCGAGGACGCCCCGGCACCCCCTTGTGCGACAGGCCCATCTGCTCCCTGAGGTGCGAGGAGCGCAAGCAACCCCCATCCGCTCCCTGAGGTGCGAGGAGCGCAAGCGACGAGATGGTCCTATAGATTGTCAAGCGCTCCGAGGTCGGTGGTGAAGGCTTTGTAGAGTTCGCGGGCGACGTAGCGTTTGAGGCATCGGATGATTTCCTTCTTCGTTTTCTCGTTGCCGCGTCGGGCGAGGTAGGCGCGGGTGGGGTCGTGGGATTTCATCCGTCCGACGACGATCATGTGCAACGCGCTGTTAGCCGCCCGGTCACCGCCACGGTTGAGGCGGTGACGCACGGTCTTGCCCGACGATGCCGGTAACGGCGCGACACCGACGAGTTTGGCGAAGGTGGCTTCGGTGCGCATGCGTTCGGCATTGTGCCCGATCGTGATCAATAGCCGTGCGCTGGTGATCGGGCCGACCTGAGGCAGGCCCAGCACGGTAGGCACCAATGGTTTCAACAGCTTGTTGAGTTCGCGGGTCAACGTGGTGACCTCGCGGTGGGTCTGCCGGTACCGCCCGGCGATGGACTTCGCCGCGAACACAAACGCCGCGCGCGGATCGGTCAACGACGCCGGGGCCGTGAATGATTCGACCAGTGCGAGTCGTTGAGGCGTGGTGGTGCGGGTTTTGAGTTGATCAGCGAACTCATCGGGTGCCGTGGTGCACAGGTCACGGAGTTGGTCACCGAGTTCGGTGCGGTGATCGACCGCCATTCTCCTTGCCACGTACAGCATTCGGATCGACTCGACAACGCCTGTGGTGTCTTTGGCGTGGCCAGTGGCCCGCCCGGTCAGCACAGCCATCGCCGCGGCGTAAGCATCGAGCTGGTCGGACTTGCCCTGGGCTCGGCGGGCCCGCACGTCCGGGGCGTTGACCTCGATCACCTCGATACCGGCGGCGGTCAACTCGCGGGTGAGTCCCGCGCCGTATGAGGCGCTGGATTCGACCCCGGCTTGTTCGAGGCGACCGTGGGTGCGGGCCCAGTCCAGCAGCTGCTGGTAGCCGGCAGCCGAGGCGGGGAATTCGAGATCGGCCAACGGCAGGCCGAGGGTGTCGATGATCGCTGCGTGGTGGGTTTGCTGATGGGTATCAACCCCGAGTACGACCACTTGCGTAGCCGTTGCTGTCTCGGTCATTCTGGCGGTGTCTCCTTCACTGCGGTGATGGATGACCTCGCCGGGGCGGGTGGACACGACAGTGAGGAGTCACGGGCTCAAGCCCGAACACGGCCCTTATTAGGTCACACCCGCCCCGGTCTCCCAAGGTCGTTGTGTTGCGGTGATCGCCAGCGCAGTGAGGCCGACAGATCTCGTCCATGACAGCACCGTCAGCCACGAAGCAGGTCAGGCCTCAACCCATGACGACCACCACACCCATTCTCACTGCCACGAAGGGCCTGTTGAGACACCTCGCGTGACCCTTCGAGGCTCGCTTCGCTCGCACCTCAGGGAGCAAGGAGCCTCGTCGCTCGCACCTCAGGGAGCAAGGAGCCTCGTCGCTCGCACCTCAGGGAGCGGGAGGTCGCTTCGCTCGCACCTCAGGGAGCAAGGAGCCTCGTCGCTCGCACCTCAGGGAGCGGGGGGGTTACGTCAGCAGCCCTCCGAGTTCGGTTGCTAGCGTGCGGGATTCCGCGGCGAGGAGCCTGCCGTCGCGCACCACCCACCGTCCGCCGACCATGACGTCGCGGGGTCGACGGCCCGGGCCCGCCCAGAGCAGTCCGTCCACCGGGTCCGGGACCCCGGCGTCGAAGACGTCCGAGCAGTCCCAGACGCACAGGTCGGCTGCGGCGCCGGGCCGCAGGTGCCCCAGCTCGCTGCGGCCCAGGCCGGCCGCCGAACCCTCGGAGGCCATCGCGAGAGCCGCACGTGCGGTGACGGGTTCACCGATCAGTCCCGAGACCTGCACGGCCAGACGGGCGTCGGCGAGCAGGTGCCCGGCGTCGTTGCTTCCCCCGCCGCTGGTGCCCAGCCCCACCCGCACGCCCGCCGACATCAGCGCGGACACCCGCGCGACAC
The DNA here is from genome assembly GCF_041103195.1 of Gordonia sp. ABKF26. NCBI lineage: Bacteria > Bacillati > Actinomycetota > Actinomycetes > Mycobacteriales > Gordoniaceae > Gordonia > Gordonia sp. ABKF26. Next base: position 1,335,770 of record NZ_JBGCVZ010000003.1, on the reverse strand, counting down.
CCCAGCCCATCGGCACGTCGCATCCGGGGGCATGAGTCGCCGAGGCTCCCGACCGAGCGAGAAGAGCCAGTTCGTCGTCGGTGATGTCGCACAGGTGCGCTACCGTGACGTCGTCATCGAGCCAACCCCACTCCTCGAGGAGGGCGAGGGGGCGTCGCCCGTATCGTTCCGCGGCGACCTGCACATCGATCTGCTCGTTGGCCTGCGTGCGGCGACGCAGACCGAATCGGGAAGCGACCTCGGCGAGCGTCGCGAAGGTCTCGGGTCCGTCGGCGTGCACTCCGGACGGCCCGACGGCCAGTTGGAGCATTCCGTCGGGACTGGTTCCGGTCGAAGCCGCATCCAGGTACGTCCGATGGATGTCCTCGACCGATGCGGCAGCCAGATCCGGGTCGTCACGAGCGGTGCCCCGCACGAACACCAGCCGCGCCCCCACCCGTGCGGCGGCACCGATCGTCGCACCCGCCAGTGCGACCGGGTCCTGATCCCGTGGCCAGGTGAGGTGGTGGTCGGCCACCGTGGTCACACCGCACAGCAGCGATTCCGCGAGTCCGACGGACGCCGCCGCGGCGGTGAGTTCGGGGTCCACACCGATCGACGAATAGCGCTGCGCCATCGAGTCGAGCCACTGCGACATCGGGACGGATCGACTCTCCGGGCGCGATCGGAACGCGGTCTGCAACAGATGATGGTGGGCGTTCACCAGGCCGGGGGTGACCACGCACCCCGAGACGTCGACGACCTGATCTGCCCCGTCCTGTCCGTCGGCGCCGTTGCCGATCCACCCGTCCACCACGACGACCGGGTCCCGCGCGACCGTCGAGGCGTCGCGCAGCACCGCCGCGGCCCCGGTGAGCACGGTCGTGGTCACAGTTCGAGAACCAATCGACCACTCGTGCACCGAGACACGCAGATCATCATGGACTCGTTCTCGGACCTCTCCTCCGGGGACAGGATCGAGTCCCGATGGTCCACCTCGCCGCTGAAAACCCCGGTCTCGCACGTTCCGCACACCCCCTCGCGACACGACGAGGGGGCCACCACCCCGCGTCGGTCGAGGACGTCGAGGATCGTGCGGTCCGCCGGCACCGTCACCGTCACACCCGAGAAGGCAAGCGAGAGTTCGAACTCCGCGTTGGCCTCGGACTCCGTCGACGTCGCGGTGAACTTCTCCGCGAACGAATCGACCGCCGGTTGCGGTTCACACACGCGCGCAACCGCATCCAGCATCGACGGCGGACCGCATGTGTACACGGCGGTACCGCGTGCCAGGCCGGCGAGCACGTCGCCGACATCCAGGCGACCCGATCGACTCGACTCGTGGACCGTCACCTGCCCGGGGTACCTGGACTCGACGTCCTCGACGAAGGCCATGTCCGCGCGGGTACGCCCGACATACACGAGCCGCCAGGGCCGGCCCGTGCGGTGGGCCTCGTCGACGAGGGCGAGGATGGGAGTGATGCCGATGCCGCCCGCCACGAACACGTACCCGAGTGCGCGCGTCAACGCGAAGTGGTTGCGCGGCAGACTGATCGTCACCTCGGCGCCGACCTCGACGTCGTCGTGCGCGGAGACCGAACCCCCGCGGCTGTCGAGCCGGCGTTCGACGGCGATCCGATACCTGTCCGTGTCATCGGGCGGGGACAGCAGCGAGTACTGCCTCACCGGCCCGGCAGGCGTGTGGAGATCGATGTGCGAACCGGCGGTCCACGGCGGCAGCGCCTCACCTCCGGACGGCGTGAGGACGAATTCGTCCACCCGCCGGGCGATCCGGCGCCGAGACACCACGCGAACACGTACGGTGTCCTGAATGTCGTTCACTGACAATGACATCGGAGATCTCCTCGATACTTCGATCTCCGCCGGAATTCCCAGCCACGGGAACCAGCCCCACCACCGCGGGTCAGGGCACCTGCGCCGACGCCTGGACAACGATCAGGCGAGCAGCCACGGCACCGATGAGCCGCCATCGGTGGGGAATGCCGCCAGCGTAGTAAAGGCTGTCGCCTCTTCGCAATTCGAGAACACTGTCATCCCCGAGGTCCACCTCGATCTCGCCGTCGACGACGTGCAGCCATTCGTCCTGCTCGTGCTGGAAGTACTCGCCGTGGTCCCTTCTGTTCAACAACTGCTCCTGCGGGAAGAAGACGGCGTCGCCGCGGACGAGCAGGCGCGCATATCCGGCGTTGTCCCCGGCCTGCGGGAGGGTCGCACCCTCTCCCGCGCGTACCAGTTGTGCCCCCATCGGCGCCGCGGGCGGAACTCCTGCCACGTGCGTGGGATCGGCGGCCAGCATGAGACTCACCTGCGTGGTGTCCAGGGCTCGGGCGATCCGTTCCAGCGTCGTCATGCTCGGGCGCGCGTAACCGCGCTCGAGCTGGGACAGGAACGGGTGCGAGATACCGGCCTGTGCAGCCAGATTCGCCAGTGTGAGGCCGTGCTGCTTACGGCGTCGGCGGATTTCGGTGCCGAGTGACACCTGCGCGAGATCCGGCTCGTCGAGCGCCATGCGGCCACCCCCTTCCTCCGGCGAGAAATCGCCACCGATGGTTACATGCCCGCAGCGCTGGTTAACGTCGCGGCAACAGCGCATTCCTATATTCGGTCGTGTTGACGTGATCAACAAGTATCACGAACCGCCCCACCCCCGCCGACCCCCAGCCACAGCGGGACCACCAACCCTCTCGTGCACCGTCGCACGTCGATCCCGAAGTCTCCGAGGAAGTTCCGTATGCAGGTTCCGCAGACAGCGCCCGTCCCGGGCATCACCGGGTCACTACCCGACGGGTCGGTGGTCGATGTCGAACTCTCGGCCGACGCCGACGACACACGTCGGGTCCGCGCCGTCACGCCGTTCTCCCCCGGGTCGCCGCGCACTGCCGGTTGGCTCGACCTCCGCGGCCACCTCCTGCTGCCGACCGCGGCCGAGCCTCACGCCCACCTGGACAAGGCCCTGTCGTGGCCGGAGCTCTCACCTCCGAGCGGCGATCTCGCGGATGCCATCGCGTCGTGGCGGGCCGGCAGCATCGTCCTCGACGAGGCGTCGTTTCGGACACGCGCGCTGCGGACGACCTCGTCCATGCTGGCCAACGGCATCACCGCGGTGCGCACGCACGCCGACATACTCCAGCACGAGGACCCGCTGCGCGCCGTCCGTGTCCTCATCGAGGTCCGCGACCATCTGCGTGGACTCATGGACGTCCAGATCGCGGTGCTCGCGAGTCCCCTGACGCCCACCGCGCACATCGAGGCCGCACTCGACGCCGGGGTCGATCTGGTCGGCGGCGCCCCCCACATCGCCGACGATCCGCTCCTAGAGCTCACCAGGCTGCTCGACCTGGCCGAGGCGCGCGGCATCGGAGCCGACCTGCATGTCGACGAGTTCCTCGACGGCGACCACCTGACCATCGAGGCCTTCGCCGACCGGGTCGCCGACTGGCCCGAGGACCGGATCCGCACGGCCGGCCACTGCTGCCGCCTCGACACCCTGGCCGCCGACGACCTCGACAGGGTCGCACGGGCACTCGCGCGTGCGCGTGTCTCGGTCGTCGCACTTCCGGTGACGAACCTGTATCTCCAGGGCCGCCACGGCCCGTCGGCGGGGCGCCGGGGAATCACCCCGATCGATGTCCTGCGCGATCACGGGGTCCGCGTCGCCGGGGGCGCGGACAACATCCGCGACCCGTTCAACCCCGTCGGTCGGGCCGACCCCTTGGAGACGGCCGCTCTGCTGATCACCGCCGCCCATCAGAGTCCGGACACAGCAACAGAATTGGTCACCTCTGAGGCGCGGTCCGTGCTCGGACTCGAGCCGGCCGGGCCGATCGTCGGCGCACGTGGTGATCTAGTCGCGATCCGCGGGACCGACCTCACCGAGGTGATCGCGACCGCCCCGGCCGACCGGGTGGTCATCGTGAACGGGATCCCGGTCGCGCGCACCGAGACCACCACCTGGACGGCCTTTCCGTCGCCCCCGGTCCCGTCGCCCCCGGTCCCGTCCCCGCCAGGAGCGTTTGCAGCAGGAGTGTCACCAGCAGGCATGTCCCCCGTCGGTATGGAGAGATGATGAGTTCACCCGCAACGACCCCCAGACCGGCACTCGGTCACCCGCTCGTCGGCTTCGAACACGTGGAACTCACCTATCCGGACGGCACCCATGCCCTCCGGGATGTGAACCTCACCGTGCGCGAGGGCGAATTCGTCAGCGTCGTGGGCCCATCCGGCTGCGGCAAGTCGACCCTGCTGCGCTTGTCGTCGGGATTGGAGACGATCACCGACGGCTACCTGCAGAGCGGAGCCGAGCGGATCGGTTACGTCTTCCAGGACGCCACCCTGCTCCCGTGGCGGACGGTGGCCGACAACGTCGCACTGCTCGGCGAGCTCGACGGCGCACCGAAAGCCGAACGGCGCGAGCGAGTTCGCGCCGCGCTCGAGACAGTCGGCCTGACCGGCTTCGACAAACACCTTCCGCACATGTTGTCCGGCGGGATGCGGATGCGGGTGTCGCTGGCCCGGTCACTGACCCTCGACCCCGACCTGTTCCTCTTCGACGAGCCGTTCGCCGCCCTCGACGAACTCACCCGCGAGCGACTCGGCACCGACCTGACCGAACTGTTCGCCGTCAAACGCTTTGCCGGCCTGTTCATCACGCACTCGGTCGCCGAGGCCGCGTTCTTGTCCACCCGCGTCCTGGTGATGTCGGGGCGCCCGGGCACCATCGTCGACGAGATCGAGGTCCCGTTCGACTATCCCCGTTCGCCCGACCTGCGGTTCGAGCCGGAGTTCGGCGCGATTGCCGGCAGGATCTCCCGCGCACTCCGAGAGGCACATTCATGACCGCCCCCGAGACCGACACCGACACCACCGCGAGCGTGCGAACCCCGAAGCCCGGCAAGGCCGGGACCCCGGACCCCGGATCCACCACCGAGCTCGCCGTGGCGGCGCGCACGAGCCGACGCGGACGATCTCGCTCGAAAGCAGTGGGGGTCGCCGCACCGCTCGTCGTCCTGGCACTGGTCATCGGTGTCTGGTACCTCGTGAGCTACGCGGTCCTCGATCCCGGGCGACGATTCCTGATGCCACCTCCGCATCAGGTCGTCACCGACGGCCTGCTCGGCGATGCCGCGCCGGCGATGTGGGAAGCGTTGAGCCGTACGGCGACCGTCGCACTGACGGGTCTGGTGATCGCCGCCGCCATCGGCATCACCTGGGCCGTGATCATGTCGCAGTCGCGTCTGATGGAGAACGCCCTGTTCCCGTATGCGGTGGTCCTGCAGTGTGTCCCGATCCTCGCACTCGTTCCGCTGGTCGGATTCTGGTTCGGATTCGGTTTCAGCGCCCGCGTTTTCGTCTGCGTGCTGATCTCGCTGTTCCCGATCGTGTCCAACACGCTGTTCGGCCTTCGGTCCGTCGATCGGCAGATGCGCGACCTGTTCGCCCTGCATCATCCGAGCCGCCTCACCATCTTGCGCAAACTCGAGTTCCCTGCCGCGATGCCGGCGATCTTCGCCGGCCTGCGGATCTCGGCGGGCTTGTCGGTGGTCGGCGCGATCGTGGGCGACTTCTTCTTCAAACAGGGCAATCCCGGGATCGGCATCCTGATCGACAACTACCGGTCGCGGCTACAGGCCGAGGAGTTGTTCGCCTCGATCGTGCTCGCCTCACTCCTCGGCGTGGCCGTCTTCTGGTTCTTCGGCTGGCTCGGCAACCGCATCGTCGGCCGCTGGTATCAGCACTGACCTGGTCTCGCCGGGTGGTTTCGACTCGGCTCCTCGCTTCGCTCGGTGCCGGCTCAACCAGCAGGCGGTGCCGGCTCAACCAGCGGGGGTGTCGGCTCAACCAGCAGGCGGTGCCGGCTCAACCAGCGCTCGGTGCCGGATCAACCAGCAGGCGGTGCCGGCTCAACCAGCGCTCGGTGCCGGCTCAACCAGCAGGCGGGTCCCCTGTCGTCGACACCCAATGATCACTCCAACCAACTTCCGGAATCTCTCAGCCCGAAAAGGAACTCATCTCATGAACACACACATCTGGCGTCGCCTGTCCAAGACCACCGGTGTCGCGGCCGTCGCCGCCGCCCTCGCTTTCACCGCCGCGTGTGGTTCCGGTGAGACCACCGAGTCCTCGGGCTATACCGGTGCCGTCGGCCCGGTCGACCTGAGCGCCAACTGCCCGGACAAGATCGTGGTCCAGACCGACTGGAACCCGGAGGCCGAGCACGGCCACCTCTACCAGCTTCTCGGACCCGACCCGACGATCAATGCCGGCAACAAGCGCGTCGTCGGACCGCTGTTCGACCGCGGCCAGTACACCGGCGTCGACATCGAGATCCGCTCCGGCGGACCGGCCATCGGCTTCCAGTCGGTGACCTCGCAGATGTACTCCGATCCAGAGATCCTCCTCGGTTACGTGGACACCGACCAGGCCATCCAGAACTCGAAAGACAACCCGACGACCGCGGTCATGGCGCCCCTGGACATCAGCCCGCAGATGATCATGTGGGACCCCGCCACATATCCGCAGGCCCAGGGCATCGCCGACCTCAAGGCGGCGAATGCGCGCGTCCTCTACTTCGAGGGAGCCACCTACATGGACTACCTGACGGGGTCGGGCGTCCTCTCCCCCGGACAGGTCGACGGCAGTTACGACGGGTCACCGGCCAACTTCGTCTCCGACGGCGGCAAGACGGCCCAGCAGGGATTCGCCAGCTCCGAGCCGCAGGTCTACCAGGAGGAGGTCGAGGGCTGGCAGAAGCCGGTGAAGTACCAGCTGATCCACGAGGTCGGATATCCGATCTATAAGTCGTCGGTGGCGGTTCGCTCGGACGCACTGGAGGAGAACGCCGCCTGCCTCGAGCAGCTCGTCCCGGTGTTGCAGCGCGGGTCGGTCGACTACCTGGCGTCGCCGCAGGCGGCGGACGCGGTCATCCTCGACGCCGTCGAGCAGTACGACACGGGGTGGGTGTACTCCCAGCGCAACGCGGACTACGCCCGCCAGACGATGGCCGACCTCGACCTGGTGAGCAACGGCACCGACACGACGATCGGCAACTTCGACACCGCCCGCGTCGCCCGCGTGATGGAGGTGACCGGACCGATCTTCACCGAACAGGGCACCCCCGCCGCCGACGGTCTGACCCCCGAGTCGATCGCGACCAACCGGTTCATCGACACCTCGGTGGGCCTCCCGTCATGACCGCACCGGTGGTCGCCGTCGGCACCGATGAGGGACGCCCCGACTTCGGACCCGACGACGTCGACGCGCTGGCCGACGACCTGCTCGCCATTGTCGGCCCGCGCGGCATCAGCTCGCTTCCCCGCGCACTCGAACGGGCGGGGCGGGACGGCTCGGGGATGAGCCCGATCCTGTCGGCGCAGGACCTCGGGCAACCGGACCTCGTGTGCTACCCGCGGTCGGCCGAGGCGGTGCCCGCGATCGTGCGTGCCGCGGCCGCCCGCGGGGTCCCGATCACCACGCGCGGCAAGGGCACCGGCAATTACGGTCAGGTCATCCCCCGCTTCGGCGGACTCGTCCTCGACATGACGTCGCTGACCGAGATCCGCGATGTCACAGAGCGTTCGGTCACCGCGCAGGCCGGCGCGCGGATGATCAACCTGGAACAGACCGCCTGGGCGCACGAGCGCCAGCTGTGGATGTACCCGTCCACCGTCCAGTCGACCCTCGGCGGGTTCCTCGCGGGCGGTTCGGCCGGTACCGGCACGATCGTGCACGGACGTAACCATCAAGGTTTCGTCGAAGCCCTCGATGTCGTCCACGCCACCGACGACGCCGAGGTGGTGCATCTCGAGGGCGACGACGCGACCCCCTTCGTGCACACCTACGGGGTTGCCGGCATCATCGTCGGCGCCACCGTCCGGGTGGAACCACTCCAGGAATGGCGGTGCGTCTATGCGAGTTTCGCCTCCGGTCCGGAGGCCTTCGACGCGGCGTACCGGCTGGCGGCGGTCGAGCCCAAGCCGCGTCTGCTGTCGGCCGACGGTCCCCTGATCACGGCGGCACTTCCCGACGACCCCGCCCTCGTCCGCGGGCGCGCCAGCGTGCGCGGGATCATCGACGCCCGTGCGCTGGCAGAGACCACCGATCTGGTCGTCGCAGCCGGCGGCCGCGTCGAAGCGGTCCGAGAAGGGATCGCCGAGACGGTCAAACTGTCGACCCTGTCCTACAACCACCCCACGTGGTGGCTGCAGAAGTCCCAGCCGGACAAGTGGTTCCACATGGAGGTACGCGGCGATGCGCTCGTCACCCGGCTCGACGAGGTCGAGCAGGTCTACGAGGGCGGCGAGCTTCATCTCGAGGTCGGTCACGAGATGATGTTCGGGATGCTCAACGGGGTCTATCGCAGCCCGCAGCAGGTCATCGACGGAGTCGCCGCACTCGAAGGACTCGGGGTCGGCGTCCACTCCCCGCACCAGTGGTACGTCGATCTCGACGCCGAGCGCGTCCGTGCGCTGGCGCAGCAGACCGATCCGAAGGGGTTGCTCAACCCGGGAAGGTGGATGTGAACGTGGTGGACACGACGGCCGCGAGCCCGAACGGTCATCGACGTTACGCTGAGCTGACCACCGAACAGATCGGCACGGCCCTGTCCCGAGATTCGATTCTCGTACTGCCCACGGGCGCAATCGAACCGCACGGACCACACCTACCGCTCGCCACCGACCTCATCGTCGCCGAGTCGGTCGCCGAGGCCGTCGTCGAGCGCGGCGCGGCGGCTGGGCACGACGTCTGGCTGCTACCCGCTCTCGGATACACCAAGTCCGACGAGCACTCGCGGCTCCCGGGCACGATCTGGCTGCGCGCGACGACCCTGTTCGAGACGATCGTCGACATCGGCGCCTCGCTCGCCGAGACCCCGGCGAGACGGATACTGTTCCTCAACGCACACGGCGGCAACTCCGCCCTGATCGAGGTCGCCGCGCGCGAGCTGCGCCGCCGGTTCGATCTGCAGACGTTCTTCTCCTCCGGCCCAGGGCATCCCGGTCCCACCGAACGCGGCCTGGGTATCCATGCCGGGTGGGCGGAGACCTCGATGATGCTCCACCTGCGGCCGGATCTGGTGCACATGGACAAGGCCGTGGCGGCCGTGGCGGACGCGGTTGCCGACGCCGAGCACGTCGGATTCGCCGGCACCGTTCGATTCGGTTGGTTGTCCACCGATTTCGCCGAGTCGGGCGTCATCGGCGATCCCACCGGCGCCGACGCATCCATCGGCGCGACGCTCTTCGACGAGCGCGTCGGAAACCTGGTCGCGGCACTACCGGAGATCGCCACGTTCAACCCGGGCCGGGTCGGACGTTGATCACCAGCGGAGCAGGCTTCGGAACCGATTGTGCGGCCACCGATCAGCTCACGATCGACCCGATGGAGCTGTTGCGCGACTGGCTGCCCCCTGCCGACCAACCGCGCCCACTGATGGCACTGGCGACGTCCGGTCGCGATGGATATCCCCGGGTCCGGCACGTCCTGATCACCGAAACCGACGACACCGCGGTCTATTTCCACACCGACAGCAGGTCGGCGAAGGTGGCCGAACTCGTGGAGACCCCCCGAGCGTCGGTTGCGATCGCCTGGCCGGCCGCGGGCCGTCAGGTCGTCGCGCATGGGGACGTGCGGCGGGCGCCGGATACCGAACTGCACGAGGCATATTCACGCCGGTCTCGCTATCTGCAGCTCCTGGCATGGATGAACGACGACGACCTCGCCGCACTGGCACCCGACGAGCGGCGGCGCCGCTGGGCCGACTTCGACGCCGCCCACCCACGACTCGCCGCACCGCCGACCTGGACCGGGTACGCCGTCGACCTGCGGGAGATCACCTTCTGGCGGGGCGACCCGGACGGTCCGTCGCAGCGAGTACGGTTCACCCACAACGCAGATCATTGGACATCGGAGGTTCTACCGGGATGACCGGCACTTACCACAACGCGCTGATCCTGCCGGTCAGCGGCGAGAAGCCGTGGTTCTGGGGATGGCTGTCGATCGGGGACGACGGCCGGATCTCCGGGATGGGCGAGGGGTCCCCGCCCGCCGACGCACCGCTTCCCCGGCACGATCTCGACGGCGCCTTCCTCGCACCCGGTTTCGTCTCGGCGCACAGCCACATCTACACCGCCGGAATGCGTGGTGTCGCGCCGAACAGTCCGCTGTACGAATGGGTCACGCTCAACAGCACGATGCTGCTCGGGGCCGAGGCGGAGGACCTGTACTGGATGACGCTGGCGGGCGGGCTCGACCACCTGTCCTCCGGCATCACGTCCGTGTACAACTTCACCCAGTCGCGCGTCCTGGCCCTCTTCGACTACGAGGAATCCGTCTTGAAGGCGGCACGGGTGCACCCACCGGAATTCGTCACCTCCCAGGTGGACGGCTTGGCGGCCAGCGGAATCCGGTTCGTCACCAGCGTGCGACTCGACGACGAGCAACTCGGCGAGGATGCGGCCTTCGCCGGTTTCGACGAGGTGATGACCCACCTGGCAACCGTCGACCGCGGGCTCGATCTGGGCGGTTCGGTCTACGGCTCGGTGCAGTGGTCGTCGTCGCAGGCGACCGCGGAACGCGAACGCGCCCTGATGGATCGATACGGGATCACCAATCAGGCGCACTTCGTCGAGACCGCCGAACAGATCGAGATCCAGCAGTCGAAGTTCGACTGGTACGACGCCGCGGGCGTGTTGGGTCCCGACTTCGCGTTCGGCCATTTCGTCCATCCGACCGAGGACATGTTCACGCGCGTTCGCGAGACCGGGTCGGCGGTGGTGTGGCAACCGATGTCCAACGGACGCCTCGGCTCCGGGATCGCCGATGTACCCCGCCTGCTGCGGGATTCGGTCACCGTCGGCATGGGCGTCGACGACCAGTCGTGCACGGACGTGTCCGACCCGTTCGAGAACATGCGCACCGGGTTGTTCCTGCAACGCGGCAAGCACAGCGACGCCGCTGTCCTGACCCCGCTCGATGTGCTCGGGTTGCACACCCTCGGTTCGGCGTCGGCGATGGGGGTGGCCGACCGGGTCGGTTCGCTCGAGGTCGGGAAGTTCGCGGATCTGCTCGTCGTCGATCCGCGGTCGCCCCACCTCGGACCGATCTGGGATCCGATCGCCACCTATGTCCTCGGATGCGGACTGCGGAACCTGCGCGAGGTCGTCGTGGGCGGTCGGTCGGTCTGGCACCGCGACGTGGCCGACCCCCGACGTGCACAGGCGGATTCCGAACTCACCGAACGGATGATCGCGTCAGCGGCGCAGTCCGGGATTCATCCGGCCGTGCCTGCGCTCCGCGGTCCGGACCGCACGAGCGCCGACGACCAGCGGTCGGTGTAGTCGGCGATCCGGGAATCGGTGGTGTAGGTGGAATCCATCAGGTACAGGCCCGGAGCCGGGCACACCGCGCCGAGTTCGACCAGGACCGGTTTGAGCAGCAGGTCGGGTGCCATCGCATGCGCCGGCCCCGCCCCCAGCATCAGTGGGACGGCCGTGACATCGCGCAGGCCCTCGCCGGTGGCGAACTGGTCGAGGAAGAGTTTGAGGACGCCGGTATAGGTCGCCTTGAAGGTCGGGCTCGCCACCACGACGAGGTCCGACGAGGCGACGGTCTCGACCGCACCCTGGACCGCGGTGTCACCCCACGCGAGCAGGCCCGGCCCGAGTCCGATCACGTCCACGACATGGTCGGGTTCGGTTCCGGTCAGCGCTCTCGCCAACCGGCGGGCGGCGTCGAGCGTGCGCGAACCGGGCTTGGGGTTCCCGGCGACAACGGTGGTGGTCATGGTCCGCCTCTCGCAGTATCGGTCTCGCCTATCGTGCCGCAGCCGGAGCGGGCGCACCCGCCCGGCGCCGCAGTATCGTCACCGCCGCCGTGGTGACGACCAGCGCGACGATCGTCCCGACCGCGACTCCCACGACGGCCGTCGACTCACCCTGCGCGGACACGATGATCCCGACGAGCGCCCAGATCAGCGTGAGCGGGTAGGCGACGAGCACCGACCCGACGACGGCGGTGACCGCCAGCCCGACCAGGGCGCACGCGAGCAGGACGGCCAGCTGCCATCCCAGGGACTGCGGATCCGCCAGGTCGGCGCCGATCGCCGCGGCCCAGTTCTGGAACACAGCCGCGGTCGCCCACGCCGCGTAGACACCCACGAGGACCCGGGTCAGGACCGTGAGCCATCGAGGCGCCGAATCGTCGGCCGGCCTCGCGGCGATCCGGGCCGCGTCGAGCAGGACCACCGTCATGACCGTCAGCACGATCGGTGTCACCCATGTCCACTCCGCCGCCGACACGAGAATCCACACCGCCGCGCCGGCGAACGCGACTTCGAGGTCGACGAGCAACCGCCGCGGGTCACCGGTCCCGGTGGCCCCCTTCCACACCACGGCGACGGCGAACACGATCGACAGCAGGTAGATGAGGCTCCAGATCGAGAACGTGTAACCGGCCGGGGTGATCAGCAGATCGGTCGTCGACTCGTTGGGCGAGGCGCCGAAACCGGAGAACGGGACGATGGGCGCGAGCACCTGTGCCACGGCGAGGACGACGGCGAGCCAGGTGATCGGACCGGAGATGCGCGTGGGTGTCATGTGTCCCAACGTAGGCGTAATTTGTCGGATTCACGCGCGGAGTGTCGTCGAGATGCGAGCGAATCCCCTTGCTGCCTGGTCCGAGAGAACCAGAAGAACTGATCCGTGAGGTGCGAGGAGCGCAGACGACGAGCTGGTCCTACACCCGTTCTCACTGCCACGAAAGGTCGCGCGAGCAACCTTCCGGGTGATGAACCTCATCTCGACCGATCGACTTCGATCGAGGTTCATCGGTCGAGTTCGAGTTCATCGGTGAAAGGTGCAGTGCCGCAGGACCGGGTCGGCCGGGCGAGGGTAGTGCATCCCATTTCCACACTGAATGGCGCCGGCAAGAACCATCAGTTCGTGTGACCAATGGGGTTTCTGTTCACCACAGTTTACCACGGTTCACCGCTGGGGCGTGAGTGACATCTATTGCAGTGCAGTACTTTTCGTCGACTCCTGAGTTGTGGAGAAATCTCGTCGTCGAATGTTGTGGCGAGTACCTTGGTGTCATGCCCTCGATAACCGAGTTCCGCGACACCCTCATCGGTCTGAGTCCACCGTCCGACGACGGGACCGGTCGCGCGGTGCTCGACCGGCTCGACGAACTACGGGTGCTGCGAAACGTGCTCGATCACCAGATCGATGTGCACGTAGCTCTTGTGGAGGCCTCGGGTGCGGCCGCGCGTGCGGGATCGACGACACGGTCGTGGCTGATCGAGATGGGGATGCCACCGGCGGTCGCCCACCGTGGTGTGCGGATCGCCGGCGGCCTCGCGTCGTTGCCGAAACTCGCCGACTGCGCCGCCGAGGGATATCTCGCCGTCGAGTGCGTCGACGCGGTCGTCCGCGGCATCGCTCTCATCAATAGAGTTGCTGCGGCAGCGCTTTCCGATGGCGAGCGGCAGCTGTTCGAAACAGAACTGCTCACCCAGGCGTTCTCCGGTGCCACACCCGCCGAGATCGACACCCACTCCCGCTCGATCGCCATGCGTGTCGCCGAGGCCGATCCCGGCACGGTTTCGGCAGCTGATGATGCATCACTGAACACCCTGCACACTCGGGTGACCGACGAGGGCAGAGTCGCCATCACCGGCGATGTGACGGCGGTGATCGGAGACAAGTTCCTGTCGATGATCGACGAACGCTCATGTCCGCGACCCGAACCCGACGGCGCCGAGGACCGGCGCAGTGTCGGCGAACGCCGCGCCCTTCTGCTCCCTGAGGTGCGAGCGAAGCGAGCCTCGAAGGGCTTGGTGAGATGCGTCGCGAAACCCTTCGAGGCTCGTCGACCTCGACGCCGAGGGTGTGCCGTTGCGGATGGGGACGACGAAACGACTGTTCCCGCACCATCTGCGCCAGGCGATCATCGTCCGGGATGCGTGTTGTGTGAAATGTGGTGCCCCCGCTGCACATACGCAGGTGCATCACATCGTGCACTGGGCTGACGGCGGTCCCACCGATCTCGACAACGGGTGCCTGCTGTGCCAACGCTGTCACACCCAGGTCCACCACCACGGCTGGCAGGTGGTGATGGGACCCGACCGGCACCCCTGGCTGATCCCACCCGTCGACATCGACCCCCAACGCCTACCCCGACCGGCCTACAACCGGCGCACCATGCGACTCGAGACGCACTCGTCTGAGAGCGCACCCGCCCCACCAGACCCTCCGGCGTCGACCCGGCGCCACACGACCTTTGACAACTCCACAGTGTGAAACCTCCGTCGCATCATCGGGAGTGATCAACCCACCGGGCGGAGGTCCGAGGTCGTACCCGGACGCGGTCCCCAGTACTTCTCGACCCACCTGTCCGACCCGGCCCGTGGATCGGTCTCGGTGATGTCCCAGTCCACGAAGTCGTAGAGGTCGTGCGACATCTCGACGATGACGTCGTGGAGTTCGAGGGACTTCAGCCATCGCGGCGGGATCGCTGCCGCGCCATCGCGGGCCCCCAGCAGGTTCCCGGCGATCGCCCCCGTGGAGTCCGAGTCGCCGTCGTGGTTGACCGCGATGATCACCGCGTCCTCGAGGTCATCGGCCACGAGTGCGGAGTAGGTCGCGATCGCGAGTGCTTCCTCTCCGACCCAGCCTTCGCCGAGGCGTGCGATCGCCGCGTCGTGGGACAGGCCCGAACCGGCCAGTGCCTCGGCGGCGTCGAGCGCCGCCAGGGTCTCCCCGTGCCCGGCACGAGTCCGGAGAACCCCTTTCGCGACCGACAGCGCGTCGGGCAGGCTCGCCCCGCCGACCAGATCGCGGATCGCGACCGCGAGGACTCCGGCGGGGAGCGACCCGGAGGGATGTCCGTGCGTGAGCGAGGCGAGGGTGGCCGCGAGATCGAAAGTACCTGCGGCAGACCACTCTGCGCGTGCCGCGAACAATCCCACGGGCGCAACGCGCATCACGCCGCCGCACCCCTTGCTGTCGTTGTCGGCGGGCGCGCCGGGACGAGTGGTCACCCGGAGCGCTTCCAGACAGGTGGTGCCGGGTGCGCGACGGTCGTGCAACTCCTGGTGTCCGGACAGCCAACTCGACCTCTCGGCCGTCGCCAGCACACCGTGTCGGGGGTGACCGCCCTGGGTGATGAACCAGCGCAGATAGGCGCGGGCGGTCGTGGCCGCGTAGCAGGAGATTCCTCCCGCACAGTCGCGCGCCCAGGAACGCAGCAGACCCTCCGCGGTGAAGAGCGTCATCTGCGTGTCGTCGGTGACGGTGCCGACACCGCCGTACGCCTCGGCGTACGAGGTGATCCCGGTAGGCCCGAACGCGTCGAGAATCGCATCCCGCGTCGAGAACTCGACCGCTCCGCCGAGGGCGTCGCCGGCAGCCCCGGCGAGTAGACATCCGGTGTATCGATCCATGGTCGCCCCCTAGAGTTCTCCCGGCGTTTCCCCATGGTCACACGCGCGGCCGAAACCTGCTGAACAGCGGACCGGCGGGGTATTTTCGGAGAACCTCGAGACGAAGGGGCCGGTCGGTTCTCTCCCTCATCCCCGATTCACAGCGACGCACACTCGACGAGATCGGTGAACGTCTCGACTTCTCCGTCGGCGACCGCACCGCCAAACGCAGCGCCTTCTGGCTGATGCTCACCCTGTCCGGGATCATCGCGGTGTCCGGAGTCGTCGCCGACAGCACGGCAACGGTCATCGGCGCGATGATCGTCGCGCCGCTGTCGACTCCGATCCTCGGCGTCGGCCTCGGGATCGTCACCGGCCGCGGCCGGCTCGTGCTCGCGAGCCTGGGTTACGTGCTCGCCGGGGTGATCCTGGTGACGATCCTCGGCGTCGTGTTCGCGGAGTTGCTGCCCAATCCGACCAGCGTGCTGTCAAATTCGCAGGTTCTGGGCTGGACATCACCGACGCTCGTCGACCTTCTGGCCGCACTGGCCACCGGCATGGCCGGCGCGGTCGCCATCACGCGTCGCGACGTCGGCGACGTGTTGCCCGGTGTGGCCATCGCCATCTTCCTGGTGCCGCCGCTCGGGGTCGTCGGGGTCTGCCTCGGGTCGGGGGCGCCGTCGCTCGCCTTGGGCGCCTTCGTACTGTTCGCGTCGAACGTGGTCGCGATGATCATCACCAGCCTGGTCGTGCTGACGATCGCGGGCTACGGCCGGGAGGCCGCCGAACTCGTCGGCGGGGACCATCCGAGGCCCCCGCGGCGCCGGGCGTACGCCGTACTGGCCGTCGCCCTCGTCGTCGTCACCGTCCCGATGGTCGCGAACTCGCTCTCATCACTGTGGTCCCGGCAGATCGCGACGGCGGCGGAGTCCTGGCTGGAATCCACCGGAAACGACACGTCCGAGGTCACCGGGGTGTCGTGGACCGGCAGCACGGTGACTGTCAGCGTGCTCGCTCCGCAAGACCTACCGCCGGTCGGCGAGCTCCAGACGACGGTCGACGAGCTCGTGCCCTGGGACCCAGAGGTGGTGGTCGTGCACACGGTCGGCGAACGCGCGACCGCCGGTTGATCGACCACCAACCAGAGGTGACACCGCTCGAACGCACGTGCGAAACTGTGCGGGTGGGCATGAAGTGGATTGGCGGGGACAACGGCCAACCACACCGGCCCGCCTTCGTGCGGGTCGGCCACAAGGCGGTGCTCATCGACCTAGGCGCGCTGTACCCCAACGCACCTCACTTCAACGGCGAGTATCACCCCGACGGGCTGCAGATCCGCTCCGTTCACCTCGGAGTCCTGACCGAATGGGGACGGGACGAGTGGGGCGCCTGGTACGGGAAGGTCACCTACACCATCACCTCGAAGGACCGGCAGGAGAAGGTCACGCACTGGGTACCGTCGTGGGCTCTGCGGCCGGCCGGTGATCCCCCGCCCGGGCGACGGTGACCCTTCGAGGCTCGCTTCGCTCGCACCTCAGGGATCGGGGGTAGCGTCGCTCGCACCTCACGGATCGGGGGTAGCGTCGCTCGCGCCTCAGGGATCGGGGGTAGCGTCGCTCGCGCCTCAGGGATCGGGGGTAGCGTCGTTCGCACCTCAGGGATCGGGGGTAGCGTCGCTCGCACCTCAAGGATCAGCGCGGCGTCTCAGCGGATGAGCGGATCGCGCGGCAACCCGAGGATGCGCTCGGCGATCTGGTTGCGGGTGATCTCCGACGTCCCTCCGGCGATCGACATCCCGCGGGCCCCGAGTATCAGCAGGCCGGCCAGCTTGCCGGGGCCGTCCGAGAACGCGACATCGGGTCCGAGCAGTTCCGCCGCGAGATGGGCACGATCGCTGAGGTGTTCGGCGAGAAGCAGTTTCGTGACGTTGCCCTCGGGTCCGGGGGCGGCGCCGACGACGGACCTGGCGGCGCGACGCAGATTCAGCAGTCGCAGCGCATCCTCGACGGCGAGGAACTCCCCGACCTTCGTCGCCGCCCCCTCGACCCGGTCCCCGTAGCCCTGGACGAGCGCCACCATCTGCTGCACCGCGCCATCGCTGCCCGGTGCTCCGCCGCCGATGCTGACCCGCTCGTTGCCGAGGGTCGCGCGGGCCACGGCCCAGCCATCGTTCGGGGTGCCCACCACGTCGGCGTCGGGGACGAAGACGTCGGTGAAGAACACTTCGTTGAACTCCGATCCGCCGGTGATCTGACGCAGCGGCCGCACCTCGACCCCGGGCGCCTCCATGTCGATCAGCACCGCGGTGATGCCCTTGTGTTTGGGAGCTTCCGGGTCGGTCCGGACCGTCGCCAGGCCGCGGCGACACAGGTGCGCGCCGCTGGTCCACACCTTCTGGCCATTGATACGCCAGCCACCGTCGACGCGTGTGGCCCTCGTGGTGACCGCCGCCGCGTCCGACCCCGCGCCCGGCTCGGAGAACAACTGACACCACACCTCGTCACCGAGCAGCGCCGGCCGTACGAGACGGTCGATCTGGTCCTGCGTGCCCTGTTGGATGAGGGTGAGGATGACCCACCCGGTGATGCTGTAGTCGGGTCGCTTCACCCCCGCCGCAGCCATCTCTTCGTCGATGACGAGTTGTTCGACCGAGTCCGCGGCGCGTCCCCACGGCGTGGGCCAGTGCGGCATCACGTACCCGGTGTCGATCAGCTTCTCCCGCTGCTCGGACTCGTCGGCCGCTGCGATCTCGGCGATGTCGGCGCGCACGCGCGTCCGCAGTTCCTCGGCCTCCGGCGGGAGGTCGAGGCTGTTGGCACGGGTGATGCCGGCCGCGGAGAAGGCATACACATCGTGCGCCGGCCGCTGCCCTCCGAAGAAGGCCTGCAGCACGGTGGCCCGACGCAGGTGCAGGTGCGCGTCGTGCTCCCAGGTGAAGCCGATGCCGCCGTGCACCTGGATGTTCAGTTCCGCATTCCGCGTGTACGTGGGCAACGCAAGCGCCGCGGCCGACGCCGCCACCAGTCCGAGGGCGTCGGCGTCCTCGTCGGCTGCCCGCGCGGCATCCCACACGACCGCCGTGGCGGCCTCCGCGCCGACGAGCATGTTCGCGCAGTGGTGTTTGACGGCCTGGAACGACCCGATGGTCCGACCGAATTGTTCGCGGACCTTCGCGTAGGCGACCGCGGTGTCCAGTGCATCGCGTGCCCCGCCCACCGCTTCGGCGGCGACCAGCGTCCGCGTGAGGGCCAGGGCGGTGGCGGCGAGTCTCGGCAGACGGACGACGGCGGCATCGGTCAACGACACCCTGGCCGAGCGCCGGGTCGGATCGAGGTCGGCCTGCGCACCCACGTCGACACCGGCCGCCGTCGATTCGATCACCAGTACGTCGTCATCGGTGATCAGCACCAGAAGGTCGGCGAGCGGTGCGCCGAGCACCGCGTCGACGACACCGGACGACTTGCCGTCGGACTCGGTCAGCCCCGGGGCGAGTCCGAGACCCGCGGTGATCGTGCCGTCGACGAGTGACCGCAACCAGCGGGCACGCGCCTCGTCGTCGGCACGGGCCAGGATCGCAGAGGCGAGCACGGTGGGCAGGAACGGCCCGGGTGCCACGGCGCGACCCAATTCCTCTGTCACCACGACCAACTCGGCCACACCGAAGCCGGACCCGCCGTACTCCTCGGCGACGTGCAGGCCCAACCACCCGAGGTCGGCGATCTCCTGCCAGAAGGTGGGCCTGGCCTCCTCCGACGCGTCGAGACGATCTCGCGCCTGCGCTCGCACCTTGCGGTCGACGGCGAATTCGCGTACCACCGAGGCGAGTTCGACGTGGTCTTCGGTCAGGGCAATACTCATGGCGACTCCCGGGATCGTCGGTCACCCGATCACACCATCTACCCGGCCCGCGGCGGGCCGCCTTGGGACAAAACGTCCGGGTTCGTCCCATCAGAGCCGGTTGCGATGAACGTCCTCAGGGCCGGTCGCCCTCGGCGACCGGCCGCTCCGGGTCCGACGACCACTGCGAGAACGACCCCGGGAACAAGGACGCGTCGATGCCGGCGACGGCGAGGGCCGCGATCTGGTGCGCCGCGTTGATCCCGGAACCGCAGTACACCACCACCCCGGTTCCGGCCTCCGCGTCGATGCCGACACCCGCGAACCGCCGCCGTAGCTCGTCGGCCGGATGAAATCGGCCGGACGTGTCGACGTTGTCCGCGGTCGGGACGTTGATCGCCCCGGGAATGTGACCCGCACGCGGATCGACCGGTTCGACGTCGCCGCGGTAGCGCTCGGCGGCGCGGGCGTCGAGCAGGTGGTCCGGTCCGGCCGCCACATCGTCGATGGTCGCGACCGGCAGGTGTCCGGCGGTGAGCGTCACCCGACCGGCCCGCGGGCGACCGCCGTCTCCCGTCGTCGTCCGCAGACCTTCGGCGCGCCACGCCGCGAGACCACCGTCGAGGAGTCGCACGTCGGCGACTCCCGCCCAGCGCAGCAGCCACCAGGCCCGGGCGGCGGCAAGATTGCCGGAGTCGTCGTAGACCACCACCGGGACGCCGTCGTCGATCCCCCATCGCCGGGCCGCCTCCTGGAGATCGGCAACGGCAGGCAGCGGGTGCCTACCCCCGACCGGCCCGGAGGGCGGGGCGGCCAGTTCGGAGTCGAGGTCGACGTAGACCGCGCCGGGGATGTGCCCCTCGCGGTAGGCACCCCGGCCGTCGAAGTCGCCCAACTGCCAGCGCACGTCCAACAGGACCGGTGGAGTGGACAGGAGCATCTCGGCCAGTTCGAGCGGGGCGATGAGGACCTCAGCCATGGCGGCGAGGGTACCAACGCACACCGATGGCAGAATTGGGGCAATCCGCCCATGCCCGGGCGCTGGCCATCCGCCGCCCTGTCGTCAACACCCTCAGGAGTCCATCCGTGGCGTTGTTTCCTGCCGTCGTCTTCGGACTCATCACGTTCTGGCTGCACCGGCGCATCGTGCGAGCGACTGCGATGCCACGTCCCTGGTCGATCATCGCCGACGTCGCGCTTGTCGTCCTGTGGGCGCTCGCACTCATCGGCTTCGCCACCGGACGCGTGCTCGACCCGTCGTGGGCGCGACCGATCGGCACCATCGGGCTGATCTGGCTCGCCGCCGTTTTCTACCTGTTCCTGGGCCTCGCGGTGGTGGGTCTCGTCTCGTTCGCCGCGCACGTCATCCGCTCGATCCGGCGTCGCCGTTCCGGCGTGCAGGACACCCCGGCCCTCGCCGCGCGTCGGGTCGGCAAGCTCCGGTTCGCGACCGCCGCGGTCGTGATCATCGCGCTCGGGGTCACCGGCTACGGCGTGTACGAAGCGTCTCGCCCCCAGGTCGTCGACGTCGACGCCACATTCGCGAGCCTGCCCCAGCAGTTCGACGGAACGCGCATCGCGGTGATCTCCGACCTCCACGTCGGTCCGGCCCGCGACGCGTCGTTCACCCAGCGCGTCGTCGACGACGTCAACGAGCAGAAGCCCGATCTCGTCGTCCTCGTCGGCGACCTGACCGATGGCACGATCCCGAACGTTCGCGACACGCTGGAACCCCTTGCAGACCTGCAGGCACCACTCGGTGTGTTCGGCGTCAGCGGCAACCACGAGTACTACGCCGACGACGGCGGCCGGTGGCTCGACGTCTGGGAGGAACTCGGCGTGCGCACGCTGCGCAACTCGCGGGTCCCCATCGAGGTCGACGGCGCGACCATCACACTCGCAGGCATCTACGACGCCACCGCCCCGGAACCATATGAGCCGGACCTGCCGGCGGCCCTGGCGGGATCGTCCCCCGACGACTTCACCCTCCTTCTCGCCCACCAGCCCAAGCAGGCGGTGGAGGCCTCCGATCTCGGCGTCGACCTGCAGCTGTCGGGGCACACGCACGGTGGCCAGCTCTGGCCCATCCGCTATCTGGTGCGCGCCCAGCAGCCGACGATCACCGGGCTCGACCAGATCGGCGACACCGTCATCTACACCACCCGTGGCGCCGGCGCGTGGGGCCCGCCGGTCCGCGTCCTGACACCGCCGGAGATCACGATCCTCACGCTGCGATCGGCGGCCTCTGCCCCCTGAGGTTTCGCGCACACAATCCGTTCCCACTCATCCTTTTCGGTGAGCGGGAACGGATTCGGTGAGCGGGAACGGACCGTCAGCCGTTGATGTCCGACGGATGGGTTGCCAGCGGGGTGACCTTGATCTGCATGTACGGGAACAACGGCAGACCCGAGAGCAGGGTGTGCAGTTCGTCGTTCGACTCGACGTCGAAGATCGAGTAGTTGGAGTACTCGCCGACGATCCGCCAGATGTGCGGCCACTTCCCTGCACGCTGTAGATCCTGGGAGTACGCCTTCTCCCGCGCGACGGTTTCCGCACGTACCTCGGGATCGAGGTCGTCGGGGATGGCGACGTCCATCCGCACGTGGAACAGCATTACTTCGCCGGGTCCAGCACGAAGTCGTAGGAGATGGTGAAGCCGCCCTGGCCGTCGTCCTTCGGGTCCAGCACCAGCTCGGGCTTGACCGCGCTCGCGACGTCGTCGTCGTTGTGCGGGTCGCCCGGGAAGTACAGCTGCGCGGTGAGCTGCTCGTGGCCGGGCGCCGACACCTTGAGGTGCAGGTGCGCGGGACGCCACGGATGCCAGCCGGCAGCCGAGATCATCTTGCCGCACGAGCCGTCGGTCGGGATCATGTACGGCGCGGGTCGGATGGTGGTGATCTCGAACCGGCCGTCGTCATCGACGGTGAAGGTGCCGCGCAGGTTCCACTCCGGGATGCCGGGGGCGAACTGCGAGTAGTAGCCGTCGTCGTCGGCATGCCAGAGCTCGACCGTGGCGCCGGCGAGCGCGGAGCCGTCACAGGAGCGAACCTGACCGGTCCACACCAGCGGATCACCGGGCTCGTCGTCGCGCATCGGAACCGTGCCCTTGGCGCCGAGCTCCGGAGCGTCCGGAACGTAGTACGGGCCCTCGATGCTGCCCTTGTTGCCCTGGCGGTGTTCGGTCGCAACGTCTTCGACGACGTGCTCGACCCACACGTCGAGGAACAGCGGCCACTCGCCGTCCTCGCCGACGTTGATGAGCCACGCCTTGAGCGCGTTGTACTCGTCGTAGGTGACCTTGTGCTTGCGAATGGTCTCGTGCACGCCCGCGAGGACGTCGTTGATCAACATCGACACACGCTCGGGCGGGGTGTCCTTGACGGCCTCGAACGGCGACTTGTCCGCATGGAACCGTTCGGTCGCGGAGGCGCCGGACGCGGCGGCGGTGGCGACTTCCTGGGGATGCTCGGTGGTGGTCATGTCCTTCTCCTTGTTGCTCCGAGTCGTGGGGCTGCCACGAGACGTGTTGTGGGGGTCGTGCTTTCAGTTGTCGGTGCGGTACTTCTCGAGCTTGTCCGGGTCGACCTCGAAGCCGATGCCCGGCGCGGTCGACCGGTGCAGGTGGCCGTCGCGGATCTGCAGCGGCTCGGTCAGCAGGTCGTCGCTCATGTCGAGGAAGTTCGACAGCTCACCCGCGTAGCGCGAGGTCAGCTCGAAGGCGCTGCCGAAGGCGAGAGTGCAGGCGGTCCCGATCTGGCCGTCGATCTGGTTGCCCATGACGACCGGGACGCCGAGACCCTCCGCGAGATGGTGCGTACGCCGCGAGGTGGTGAAACCCGAACGCGCGGTCTTGATGCTGATGGCGGTCGCCGATCGGCCGAGGACCTCGCGGGTGACGTCGGCCGGCGTGGGCACCGATTCGTCGGCGATGAACGGTACCGCCAGCTGTTCGACGAGCCAGCGTCGGCCGAGGACATCCGCTGCGTCGCACAGCTCTTCGGCGAACAGCAGATCGAGGTCGGCCATCTCCCGCATGGCGCGCGCCGACTCGGCCGCCGTCCAACCCCGGTTGCCGTCGACGTACAGTTCGACGTCGCCGCCGAACCGCTCGCGCAGCGCGCGGACGACCGCGGTGTCGAGGGAGGCGGGATGACGTCCGACCTTCACCTTGAACGTGCGGATCCCGTAGGCGTCCACCATCTTCTCGGCTTCGGCGACCATCGCGGCAGGCTCGGCGAAACCGAGCATGTGACTGACCCGCAACCGATCGGTGTACCCGCCGAGCATGTCACCCACCGGAAGCCCGAGAACCTTGCCAAGTGCATCCCAGACCGCCATGTCCACAGCGGATTTCGCAGCGGGGTTGCCGACCGTCCGGGCCATCCGGGCGGCGACCACCTCGCGTTCCAGCAGGGTGAGGCCGACGACCGCGGGCGCGAAGATGCCCTCGATCACGGCGATGATGCCGTCCTGGGTCTCGCCATAGGTGAACGGACGGGGCGGCGCCTCGGCGACGCCGACCACGCCTGCGTCGGTGTGCACCCGTACCAGCACGTGGGTGGCGGCGTGCACCTCGCCGGAGGCGAACCTCAACGGCTTCACATACGGGATGGCGAACGGGATCGCCTCCACAGCGGTGATTTTCACGACTTCTCTCCAGATCGAGCACCCGTCCGGGCACTCAGGGAACGATGGTCGGCGACCCGATCGCCGCCGGCTGCGGTGACGAAGGCCGGATCGGTGTCGATGGCGTCATCCGGGGCGAAGGCTGCGGCGATGACGTCGGCGACCGCCGCGACGACCGGGTCGCCGGATCCCGATCTCCGGGCGAGTGCGACCTCAACGGTGTCGGCGTCGGCGAGGTCGCGCACCACCAGCCCGTCGAGCGGGAGCGAACGCACCGAAGCCGGGAGCAGGGAGACCCCCAGCCCCGCGGCGACGAGGGCCAGCAGCACCGCGGTGCCCGGCGCCTGGTGCGCCCGATGCGGGACGAATCCGGCTGCGCGACAAGTCCGCATCGCGGCATCGTTGACCGCCGAGTCCCGGCTGTCGTAGAGCACGAACGGTTCGTTGCGGAGGTCGGCGACCGAGACCACCGGCTCGACGGCCAGACGGTGATCGACCGAGACCGCGAGCACCATCGGCTCGACGTCGATGACCCTCGTCTCGATGTCCTCGCCGATCGCCGGCGGGCGGAGCACCCCGAGGTCGAGGACACCGGCACGCAGGGCGTCACACTGGCCCGGTGTGAGCATGTCGGACTGGATGCGGAGGTCCACGTCGGGCAACTCCCGTTTGACCACCCGAGCGATGCGCGGGAGGTGGGAGAAGGCAGCGATGCCGGTGATGCCGACCCGGACGACGCCGCTGCGGCCGGCGGCGATCCGACGCACGCCGTCCACGGCCTCGTCCACGCCCGCGAGAATTCGTTCGGCCTGGACCCGAAGGTATTGCCCGGCCGGGGTGAGCGACACCTGGCGGGTGGTCCGCGTGAACAGCGTGACGTCGAGCTCGGCCTCGAGCTGGCGAATGGCGTAGGACAGCGCGGGTTGCGCCACGTGCAACGACTCCGCCGCCTGCCCGAAATGGCAGGTGTCGGCCACGGCGGCGAAGTACCGCAAGTGCCGTAGCTCCATGACCTGCCTCGTCTCGTACCGATCGACACCGCGGCTGTGACCGCGGACACGTCTCACGGTAGAGCGTCGATCCATACATGACAAAGACATAAATTGCGTCGATTGATGAATCAGATCGATCAATCGACTACTGGGTCAGGACTGGTAAATACCCCGGTGTGATCGCCGCCACGTGCTGCCACAGTGCAGAGAGCAGCCCACTTCTGGAGGTACACGACCATGACCGCGTCAGTATCGGAACATCTGAACCACGTGAACTCGGTCCTCGGCGACGCGGTCGTCGACGACCGCGACGCCGGTGTCTACCGCGCCAACCGGCGGATCTTCACCGATGAGGACATCTTCGAGCTGGAGATGAAGCACATCTTCGAGGGCAACTGGATCTACCTCGCGCACGAGAGTCAGGTCCCCGAGCCCGGTGACTACTTCACCACCTACATCGGTCGGCAGCCCGTGGTCATCACCCGCGACAAGAGCGGCGAACTGCACTGCCTGATCAACGCGTGCGCGCACCGCGGCGCGATGATCTGCCGACGCAAGACCGACAACCGCATGACACTGACCTGCCCGTTCCACGGGTGGACCTTCCGCAACGACGGAACGCTGCTCAAAGTCAAGGACCCCGACGGCGCCGGCTACCCGGACACCTTCGACGTCGACGGTTCGCACAACATGACCGAGGTCGCCCGCTTCGACAGCTACCGCGGCTTCCTGTTCGGCAGCCTGAACGACGACGTCAGTTCGCTCGACGACCATCTCGGCGACACGCGCGTCGTCATCGACATGCTCGTCGACCAGTCCCCCGACGGGCTCGAGGTCCTGCGCGGCGCATCCACCTACACCTTCGACGGAAACTGGAAAGTACAGGCGGAGAACGGCGCCGACGGTTATCACGTCACCGCCACCCACTGGAACTACGCGGCCACCACGTCGCGTCGCGGCACCGGCGAGTCGAAGAACGACACCAAGGCGCTCGACGCCGGCGGCTGGGGGAAGTCCGGCGGCGGATACTGGTCCTACCCCAACGGCCATCTGTGCCTCTGGACCTGGGCGGCCAATCCCCAGGACCGCCCGCTGTGGGATTCGCTGGAGCAGCTCAAGGAGATCCACGGCGACGCCAAGGGCGAGTTCATGGTGAAGGGTTCGCGCAACCTGTGCCTGTACCCGAATGTCTATCTGATGGACCAGTTCTCGACGCAGATCCGCCACTTCCGCCCGATCGCCCCGGACAAGACCGAGGTCACGATCTACTGCATCGCACCCAAGGGGGAGAGCGACTCCGCCCGGGCGCACCGCATCCGTCAGTACGAGGACTTCTTCAACGCCTCCGGCATGGCCACGCCCGACGACCTCGAGGAGTTCCGCTCGTGCCAGCTCACGTTCCGGGCGCAGGCCGCGCCGTGGAACGACATGAGCCGAGGCGCCGAGCACTGGCTCACCGGGCCCGACCCCGTCGCCGAATCGTTGGGCATGACCGGGGTGATCTCGGCCGGCGTCAAGAACGAGGACGAGGGCCTCTACCCCGTCCAGCACGGTTACTGGCTCGAGACGATGCGCGCCGCCGCAGCCGCCGAACAACGCATGTCCGCCACCGAGCACTGAAAGGGAAGGTCATGACGAACGTCCACACCGACTCCACTGCACCGACGTCCACCCGAGGCGCCGCCGACGCGACCGAGAAACTCATCACCCAGAACATGATCGAACAGTTCCTCTATCGGGAGGCGCGTCACCTCGACGACCGCGAGTTCGAGAAGTGGCTCGACTGTTACGCCGACGATGTCGTCTACCGGATGCCGGCGTGGGACGACCGGGACCGCCTCACCGAGGACCCCCACCGCGAGATCTCGCTCATCTACTACGGCAACAAGGGCGGTCTCGAGGACCGGGTCTTCCGCATTCGTACCGAGCGGTCGTCGGCGACGTCGCTTCCGGAGCCGCGGACGAGCCACAACATCACCAACGTGGAGGTCATCGACCGGCACGGTGACCTGGTCGACGTCCGATTCAACTGGCACACCATGTATTTCCGGTACAACACCGTCGACCCGTACTACGGGACCTCGTTCTACACGATCGACTTCTCCGGCGAGCATCCGCTGATCCGGCGCAAGACGATCGTGCTGAAGAACGACTACATCCATCACGTCGTCGACGTGTACCACTTCTGAACGGTTTCCCGGCCGCTCAACCCATCTCACTCTCATCGAGGACCCTTTCATGACTGTCACCCCGGAGGCGGGTGTCCGCAACGACACCGGCGACACCGACGCGACCACCCACCAGGTGGCACTGTCCTTCGAGGACGGGGTCACCCGATTCATCACGTGCCGCGAAGATCAGACCGTCGCCGACGCGTCGTACCGTCAGCGCATCAACATTCCGCTCGACTGCCGCGACGGCGCGTGCGGCACGTGTAAGTCGTTCTGCGAGTCCGGCGATTACGACGGCGGCACGTACATCGACGACGCCCTCAGCGACGACGAGTCGGCACAGGGCTATGCGCTGCCGTGTTGCATGAAGCCGAGATCCGATCTGGTCCTGCAGATTCCGGCGACGTCGGACATCGCCAAGACACAGGCGGCCAGATTCACCGGGACCGTCGTCGAGCTCGACCGATTGTCGGAATCCACCGTCCGGCTGGGTATCCACATCGAGAATCGCGGACAACTGGCGTTCTTGCCGGGTCAGTACGTGAACATCGAGATCCCCGGCAGCGATGACGGGCGGGGCAACCCGGTCACCCGGTCGTACTCGTTCGCCAACGGGCCGCACGAGGACCGGCTGATCTTCCTGATCAAGCTGACGTCCGGTGGGGCCATGTCGAGCTATCTCACCGACCGTGCCGCCCGGGGCGAACCGATCGCCTTCACCGGTCCGCACGGTTCCTTCTTCCTCCGCGAGGCGGACCGGCCGGTGCTGTTGCTGGCCGGGGGTACCGGACTTGCGCCGATCTTGTCGATGCTGCGAAAGTTGCACTCCGACAACAGCGATCGCACGGTCCATCTGATCTACGGCGTGTCAACGGATGTCGACCTGGTGGCGGTCGACGAGATCGAGTGGTTCGTCGGGAAACTGCCCGGGTTCACCTGGGATCACTGCGTCTCCGACCCGGCGAGCTCAGCACCCAACAAGGGTTACGTGATGAGCCTGATCGGCCCCGGCCACCTCAACGACGGCGACGTGGCGATCTATCTCTGCGGTCCTCCACCGATGGTGGAATCGGTCCGGCAGCACGTCACACAGGCCGGAATCGAGCCGACCGGCTTCTACTACGAGAAGTTCGCGCTCGCCGCGCAGGGAACCACAGACCTCCCCGCCGGCCCGGATGCGCGCGGCACGACCGGCACAACGAGCGTCGGCGACGCGGCTTCCGACGACATCACGCCGAAATCTTCGCGAGCACAGCCCATCGACGAGCAGACGCACGCCGACGCCCTCCTGTTCGCCCCGGACGCACGGGCGATCGCCGGACAGGAGACGCTCCCGTCCACGGACCTCGACGCATGGTCGGGTCCCCGCCCCGCCGCGACCGAGGACGCCCGCTGGCGAATCGCAGGTCAACTCATCTGGCCCCACGCGTCGGGAGCCCGGGCCGGTGACGTCGATGCCGATACCGTCGCCACGGTGTCGCAGCCCGGGGCACCGGCTCGTTCGATAGCCGGGCAGGAGATGTTCGCCGCATCGGACAGCACTGCGCTCCACACCCACCCCGCACCGACGCGCACACCGACGGGGACTCCCGACCTCGACGCGTCCGCCGCGCCGACCGTCATCGGCTCACATGGATATCAGATCGGTGAGGAGCATCCGGAGATCACCGAGTCCGACGCGCTCTTCGAGGCGCGGGCCGCTCTCGAACTGGGCGCACTGGAGCTGACTTTCGGCCGGTTGTCCACCCAGCAACTGGCGGGTTACCGCCTGCTCGCCGACGCCACGGTGCCCTACGTCGACGGCGACCGGTTCGTCGATTCCGCCGAGTACACGGAGACCAACGCCGCGTTCCACGACTATCTGTTCCTGCTCACCGGCAACGATCACCTCCTCGAGGCCTACAAGGCCCTCGGTGTGAAAGGCCGGATGAGCGAGGTGTTGCGGCACGCGACATGGTGTCACCCACTGTGCGCCCAGGACCACCTCGACATCGTGACCGCGTTCACCTCCGGCGACCACGATGCCGCCCGGGCGTTGATCGTCGCCCATGCCGACCGCTCCAAGCAGACCATGCGACGAGCGATGTCCGACGAGATCGGCTCGCGGCGGCCACGTTTCGTCACCCCGGGGCGGTTCAGCGGCAAGGTCGTGCTGATCACCGGTGCCGCACAGGGTATCGGGGAGCAGACCGCGCGCCGGATCAGCGCCGAGGGCGGACAGCTCGTGCTGGCCGACCGTTCCGAACTCGTCGACGACGTGACCCGCGAACTCGCCGTGACCGGGCCCGGTGCGGTGTCGGCCGTCGCCGACCTCGAGACCTTCGCCGGCGCCGAGGCCGTCGTCCGGCGTGCGATCGACTCCTACGGCCGGGTCGACGTGCTCATCAACAACGTCGGCGGCGCGATCAACTTCAAACCATTCACCGAGTTCACCGACGAACAGATTCGCACCGAGATCGACCGGTCGCTGATGACCACCCTGTTCACCTGCCGCGCGGCGCTGCCGTCGATGGTGCGATCCGGACGCGGCGTGATCGTCAACGTCTCGTCCGCCGCCACCCGGGGAGTCCATCGAATTCCTTACTCCGCGGCCAAGGGTGCGGTCAACGCGCTGACCGCGTCGCTGGCGCTCGAGTACGCCGACCACGGCATCAGGGTTGTGGCCACGGCACCGGGCGGAACCGAGGCACCACCGCGCCGCATCTCACGCGGCACCCCGGAACCGCGCAGCATCACCGAATCGCAGTGGTACCAGGCGCACATCGACCAGACCCTCTCGTCGTCGACGATGCACCGGTACGGCACGCTCGACGAGCAGGCGGCAGCCCTCTGTTTCCTCGCCTCGGACGAGGCGTCCTACATCACCGGGACCGTGCTCCCTGTCGCCGGCGGTGACCAGGGTTGAGCCACCCGGCGAGGCCCTAGTATGGACCGATGATGGTCACCGGCGGGTGTGTCGGCCGCGACCGCGAGATCGAGTTGCTGTCCTCGCGGCTCGATGCCGTGTCGGAGGCAGGTGTGCTGGCCGTCACGGGAGATCCCGGCATCGGCAAGTCGACACTGCTGAGGCACCTGGTCCGGCGGCGATTGTCCGCTCCGACAACCGGTCCCACGTTGTGGGCCGCGGTGTCACCATGGCGAGCGCACACGCCCGGCGCGCTCATCCGGCAGCTGGTACAGGACCGGTCCGACGTCACACCCGCGACCGATACCGTCCCGTCCCCGGACGACCTGCTCGACGGACTGCTCGCAGCGGTCGCGGCTCCCGCGGAGCCATCGAGCGAGATGACGAGTGACATGGCCGCACTCATCGCCATCGACGATGCCGACCTCGCCGACGAGGAGTCCCTGCAGACGCTGGTCTCGCTGACGCGTGAGCACCGGGATCGTCGAATCCTGGTCATCGTCACCATGTCTCGTCCGGGCGCCCGGCTCGTCGGCAGTGCGCTCGAGGAGTTGCGGCTCGACGGCCTGGACGCACAGGGCACGGCGGACATCGCCGCGCAGCGTGGCATCGTGCTGCACCCGTCGATGCAGACGGAACTGGCCCGGCACACCGGCGGTAATCCACGCGACATCGTGGCCCTGCTCGACGAGGTCCCGGCGCTCACCTGGTCCCGCACCGGCGTGGCGCTGCCTGCACCGTCCCACGTCGTCGTCGCGGTCCGAGACCGATTGCCGGACAACGGCACGCCCGCCCGATCGCTGATCGAGGCGCTCGCCATCCTCGACCCTGCCGAACCCCTGGCCACCGCGATCGCCCTCGCCGGGATCACGGACCCGCTCGGCGCCATCGACGACGCGCAGGCAACCGGACTGGTGACGGTCGACCGAGCGCTGACACCCGCAGAGGCGCAACCGCGCCTGGCCGGCCCGCTGGTCCGAGCCGCCGTCCTCGAGGTCCTCGGCATGAAAGCAGTGGGCGAGGCCCACCGCCGGGCCGCGGACACGGTCGACGACCCCGCCCGGCAACTCCATCACCGCGTCGCGGCCACCTCGACCGTCGACGCCACCCTCGCCGACGACCTCGCCGCTCTCGCACGGGCCCGCGGCGCCGACGGCGCGTGGGCCGAGGCCGCCGGGCTGTACCGGCAGGCGGGCCGACTCACCCCCGACCCGTTGCGGCGCGACACCAGGATGACGCTCGCGGTCGATTCGCTACTCGCCGCGGGAGATTGCACAGGCGCCGGCGCCCTGGTCCCGACCGTGGAGAGCCTGCGCGAGACACCCCTGCGCAACGCGACCCTGGCGTACCTCGCCATCCTGCGGGGACGGTCGGCGGAGGCGCAGCTGCGTCTCGATCGTGCGTGGGCGATCGTCAACGTCGAGCGCGAACCCGATGTCGCCGCCCTGATCGCGCAGCGTCACGTCCTGCACAATCTGGTCCGATGTCAGGGCGCCGAACTGGTGGAGTGGGCGGATCGGGCGAACGCGATGGCCGACACCGGTTCCGCCGCACGCGTGGAGGCCGCGGTCATCCGCGGGCTCGGACTGGCGTGGTCGGGACACCCGGACGCCGCCCGTGCCGAGTACGAGACGGTCTCGGAGCGCGTCCGCTACGGCGCGCAGGCGCAGCGCGCGATCATGGGACGCGGCTGGCTGCGCCTCGGTCTCGACGAGATCGACGCCGCCCGCAGCGATCTCGAGACCGCCGTGTCGATGGCACAGCTCGGCGGGTCCACCCGGATCACCCTGTGGGCACTGGCCTGGCTCGCCCGCGTCCAGTTCCTCACCGGCGACTGGGATGGCGCCCTGCGTGGCGTCGAGGCCGGTCGCGCTCTCGCCCGCAGCAGTGGCATCGCGTTGACCACTCCCCTCCTCAACTGGACTGCGAGCCAGATCCATTCGCTGCGCGGCGACTGGGAGGACGCCCACCGGAGTGTGGCACAGAGCAGCACCTCCATCGGCGACTACGAGATCATGCGGATACCCGACCTGCTGGCCCGGGCCCAGCTGGCCGAGGCCGCAGCGGATTACGGCAAGGTCCGACGAGTACTCACCCCGCTGGTCGCAATGACCGAGTCCGTCCCGGCGCTCTCCGAGCCGGGCTTGTGGCCGTGGGTCGACGTCCTCGCCAACGCACTGGTGCTCGAGGGACGACACGACGACGCCGACGATCTGCTGTGTCGCTACGAGTCCCGGTCCGCCGAGCGGGGACACCGATCGTCGGCTGCCCGGATGAAGTACGCACGTGGTCGCCTCCTGGGCGCGACCGGTGACATCCACGGCGCACGACGGACCTTCGAGGAGGGCATCGAACTCCTCGACGGTCTCGGCCTGCGCTACGACCAGGCACGGGTGAACTTCGCCTACGGCCAGACGTTGCGACGCGCCGGCAAGCGCCGCGCCGCGGACGCCGTCATCGGGACTGCCCGCGATCTGTATCTGTCGCTGGGCGCCACCACCTATGTCGAACGCTGCGAACGCGAACTGAAGGCCGGCGGTCTCGCGACGTCTCGTGGCGAGAACCACACCGCCGCAACGGGTGCCGTCGAACTCACGCCCCAGGAGGAGGCGGTGACCGCCCTCGTCGCGCGTGGCCTGTCGAACCGGGAGGTGGCGGCCGAGCTCTACATCTCACCGAAGACGGTGCAGTACCACCTGACCCGGATCTACGCGAAACTCGGCGTGAAGTCCCGCGCCGA
The DNA here is from genome assembly GCF_041103195.1 of Gordonia sp. ABKF26. Lineage (NCBI taxonomy): Bacteria > Bacillati > Actinomycetota > Actinomycetes > Mycobacteriales > Gordoniaceae > Gordonia > Gordonia sp. ABKF26. The sequence goes on along the minus strand of NZ_JBGCVZ010000003.1, from coordinate 1,303,084 downwards.
GCTGGCGGCCTCGCGCCGGTGAACTCCCGGTTTCAGTCCTCGATCGCGTCGACAAGGCGCCACGACAACGCTCGAGAGGCCTCGATGGTCTCGCCGGTGACGAAGAGATGCAGCGCCCGCCACCGGCCGATGCGCCGGGGCACACTCACGGTGCCACCGGCACCGGGGATGAGTCCCATGGACACCTCCGGCAGTCGGAGCCGAGTGTCCGGTCTCGCGACGACCCGTCGCGCAAACGCGGGAATCTCGATACCTGCGCCCACACAGTGCCCGTGCAGCCGGACCTCGACGCGATCGGCCAGAGCAGCCATCAACCGTCCGGCCCCGCCCCGCGTGCGAACGAGATGTGCCGTCGTCGCGTCGGGCATGTGACCGAACTCGTCGAGATCGCCGCCCGCACAGAAGGAGCTTCCCGCGCCGTCGAGGACGACACGGCGGATCGTGCCGTCGACGACCGCGACCCGCAACGACTCGACCAGTGCGTCGCGCACCGCCGTGCCGTAGGCGTTACGGCGCTCGGGCCGGTTGAGGGTGATGTACAGGGTGTCGTCGACACGATCGAGCAGGACGGGGTCGACCGTCATCGGCGGAAGTGGTCGTCCCTGGGCGCGCCGCGCGGTGAGCCACGCGCCGAACTCGGGGCCCGCCTGCAGTGTCGAGTACGCGAACGACTCGACGTCGATGGCCGGGATCGGTTCGAGGGGCTCGGCGGCTCGGAGCACCTGTGCCGCCACCAGAGCCGCGGTCGGGGTCCGGCCGACCGATTCCAGGAACCGTCCGATCGCGGCTTCTACGTCGTCGACGGCGACGACGGCCCGGTCGTCGCACCCGGGCGCGTACGTGACATCAAGTGCGGCGAGGACGGGGCGCAGCGCGGGGTCCGGCGTCCGTCGAGAAACACCGACGAGGATGGTCTCGGCGGTCGCCGCCCGTTCGGCGGCGCCGGCGATGTCGGTGACCGACCGATCGTCCGCATCGAGGTCGACCACGACAACCGGGTCGGTCAGCGCCGCGTGGTGACCGAAGAGCTCGCCCCCGCCGATGGCCGGTGTGCCCGCCAGATCGGCGATCGAGAGACGGCGACTGCCCATGCCATGACCTCCTGTGTGCCCGTGCAGACGGTAGCATTTCGGCCGTGCACAGCGACGCGCCCCGTGACCCGGTGCGTGCATGGGCAGACAGCGGGATTCCCCACCTGACCGGCCGCCCCGACGGCCCGCCCGTGATACCGATGGGTGACGCCGCGGCCCGGGCACGGGATCTCACCGACCACATCCGGCTGGCCAGCGACGGCGCGGTCGACGTCGACGGGGCCGTCCTGCTGTCCGAACGAGCCGCTCTGACCGGATTCCACCGCCGCGGTGCGGTGACCCTCGGCGGGACGGGACGACTGCTGCCGGCCACCGACGGGTGGGTCGCGGTGAACTGTGCCCGCCCCGACGATGTCGCGCTTCTCGGCGCTGTCGTGGGACGCGACATCGGGAATGATCCCTGGCCGGCGGTCGCGGACTGGCTCGGCGAACACAGCCGGGCCGAGTTCGACGAACGAGCGGCGATGCTCGGCGTCGCAGCCGGTTCGGTGGCCCGCGACGACGAGGTGACTGCCGCCGCGTGCGGTGCCCCGACGCCGACGGGCGACCCGCGTTCGGTCGCGGACATGCTGGTGGTCGACTTCAGCGCGCTGTGGGCCGGCCCGTTGTGCGCGCACCTGCTGGGTTCGGCGGGTGCCCGCGTGGTGAAGGTGGAGACCCCGCAACGCCCCGACGGGGCGCGCAGCGGGAACGCCGAGTTCTACCGGCTACTTCACGGCGGCCACGAGTCCGTCGTCCTGGACCCGGCGGTGGCGGCCGAACGCGGCGCTCTGCATCGGCTCGTCGCATCTGCCGACATCGTCATCGAGGCGTCGCGTCCACGAGCCCTGCGCGGGTTCGGTCTGGACAGCGCGGAGTTCGTGTCGGCCGGCGCCACGTGGATCTCGATCACGGCCGCGGGACGTGGTTCGGAGCGAATCGGTTTCGGCGACGACGTCGCCGCGTCCGCCGGTCTCGTCGCCTACGACCACACCGGGGCGATGTTTGTCGGGGATGCCATCGCCGACCCGTTGGCCGGACTCACCGCCGCGGCTCTCGCCATGAGTGCCACCGACGGCGGTGTGCTGTGGGACGTCTCGATGCGCGCGACCGTGGCCGCGACGGTCGGCGCGACACCCACACCGGCGGCCCGTTCCGACGCCGGGCGATGGATTGTCGACACCGCATCCGGTCCCGCGGTCCTGGCCCCGCCCACGCGACGTCCCACGGCTCGGCACGCACCGCGGTCCGGACGCGACACGTCCGCGGTCCTCGACTCTCTCGGGATCCGGCTGTGAGTCGGCTCGTGATCACGAACGTGACACTCCACGAGGGCATTCGGGACGTGGCGGTGGAGAACGGACAGATCTCCGAGATCGGGGTGGGCCTGCCGACGACCGGCGCCGAGGTCATCGAGGGCCGCGGCGGCGCGCTCATCCCCGGCCTCCACGACCACCACATCCATCTGCACGCACTGGCCTCGGCACGCAACTCGGTCCGGTGCGGCCCACCACACGTGACCGACCCCGAGGAACTCGCGGCCGCACTCGCCACCGCACCGTCATCGGACAATCAGGGATGGGTGCGGGGCGTCGGCTACGTCGAAACCGTTGCCGGACTTCTCGATCTGGCCGCGCTCGACCGATTGCACGCCCGGCGGCCCGTCCGCGTGCAACATCGGAGCGGTGCGGTGTGGTTCCTCAACTCTGCCGCCGCAGCCGCGGTGGACCTCGCGTCCGGAGACCACCCCGGCATCGAACGCGACGAGTCGGGTTCACCGACCGGGCGCCTCTGGCGCGCCGACACCTGGCTGCGCGAGCGACTCGGCGGCGCGGGCCCGCCCGATCTGGCAGGCGTGGGAGCCGAACTCGCCCGGTTCGGTGTCACCGGCGTCACCGACGCGACGCCGGATCTCGCTCCCGGCAGCCTGGCCCACCTGATCGACGAGCACGTCACAGGTGCACTGCCCCAGCGTCTTCATCTCCTCGGTGCCGAGCAGGGGACCCCGCTGCCGCGTCCGACGGTGACCCTCGGACCCCACAAGATCGTGCTCGCCGACTCCGCCCTCCCCGACTTCCCCACCCTGTGCCGCGCCATCCGCGACGTCCACCTCGGGAACCGAGGGGTCGCCGTGCACTCGGTCAGCCGAGAGTCCCTGCTCCTGTTCCTCGCGGCACTCGACGAGACTGGCGGTCACCCTCAAGACCGGGTCGAACACGGCGCGATCATCGCCGCCGAGACCGTCCGCGAACTACGGCGACGAGGCCTCACCGTGGTCACCCAGCCGGGTTTCATCTCCGACCGCGGCGACGACTACCTCGACCGGCTCGACGGCGATGACATCGACGATCTGTACCGGTGCCGCTCTCTCGTCGACGCCGGCGTCACCGTCGCCCTGTCGAGCGACGCCCCATACGGACCCACCGATCCCTGGTCGGTCATCGCGGCCGCGGCCGACCGACGAGCTCCGGACGGGCGCGTCGTCGGACCCGGTGAGCGAGTGGACCACGCCGGCGCCCTGGGCATGTATCTCGCTCCGCCGGAGGCACCGGGGAAATCCCCACGCACCGTTGAGGTGGGCCGGCCCGCCGACCTCGTCCTGCTCGCGGAATCTCTCGAACACGCGCTGACCGACGGATCAGATGCAGTGCGGTGCACACTGATCCGCGGAGACATCGCGTGTCAGCGCTGAGCGGTCACCGCCACCCGGTCGACCACAGGCGCACCGGTCTTGTCCGCAACGACTTCCAGGTCGACACCCGGGGCGTACTCGACGACGTCGAAACCTGTTCCGGCGATGTCGAACACACCGAGGTCGGTGATCACGCGACTCACCACACCGCGGCCCGTCAGCGGGAGCGCGCAACCCTCGAGCAGCTTGGGTTCACCCTTCTTGGAGACGTGGTCCATCACCACGATGACCCGGCCTGCGCCGTTGACCAGGTCCATGGCGCCACCGATGCCCTTCACGAGGGCCCCCGGCACCATCCAGTTGGCCAGGTCGCCGTTCATCGCGACCTGCATGCCACCGAGGACCGCGACGTCGACGTGGCCACCGCGGATCATCGCGAAGCTCGTGGCCGAATCGAAGTACGACGCCCCGGGCAGCACCGTCACGGTCTGCTTGCCGGCGTTGATGAGGTCGGGGTCGACCTCGTCATCGTAGGGAAACGGCCCCACGCCGAGGATGCCGTTCTCGGCGTGCAGGTGAACACCCGAGTTGTCGGGCATGAGGTCGGGAATCATCGTGGGCAACCCGATTCCCAGGTTGACGTAGTCGCCGGGGGTGAGTTCGCGGGCGGCGCGGGCGGCCATCTCGGTACGGGTCCAGGTCATCTCGACACTCCTAGGCTGATGGGGATGCGGCGGGACGTTCACGGACGGTGCGCTTCTCGATCCCCTTGCGCGCCACCTGCTCCGGGGCGAGTTCGACGATCCGCTGCACGAAGATGCCGGGCAGATGGATCTCGTCGGGTCCGAGTTCGCCGACCTCGACCACCTTCTCCGCCTCGACGATCGTGACGCGCCCGGCCATCGCCGCCGGCGGGTTGAAATTCCTTGCGGCGGCGTGGAACCGGCAATTGCCGTCGGTGTCGGCGGCCGCGGCCCGGATGAGTGCGTAGTCGGTGACGATCGACTCCTCGAGGACCATCTCCCGGCCGTGGAAGGTCCGAACCTCCTTGGGCGGCGACGCCTCCGCGATGGTGCCGTCGGAGTGGTAGCGCCAGGGCAGCCCGCCCTCGGCGACGAGCGTGCCGACGCCGGTGGGGGTGAAGAACGCCCCGATCCCGCTTCCGCCGGCCCGCATGCGTTCAGCCAATGTCCCCTGCGGAGTGAGTTCGACGGTGACCTCGCCGGACAGGAACTGGCGACCGAATTCCTTGTTCTCGCCGATGTAGGACGCGACCACCCGGTCGATGCGACGGGCCTCCAGCAGCAGCCCCAGGCCCGCGCCGTCGGCTCCGCAGTTGTTGGAGACGATGGTCAGGTTCGCGGCGCCCTGCTCGAGGAGTGCGTCGATGAGAAATCCTGGGATGCCGGCCAGCCCGAAGCCGCCGACCGCGATACTCGCGCCGTCGGGGATGTCGGCGACCGCCTCGGCCGCCGACGCCGCGAGTTTGATCGGGCCGCCGGGACGGTCGACGACCGTCGTCGTGGCGGCACTGTCGCGAGTGCTCATTGTTGCTCCAGGTGCTCGAGAAGTGCGGGTGTGATGGTGCCGGGTTGTTCGGCGTTGGCGAGGTGGGCCGAGTCCGGGACCACCAGCAGACGGCCGTTCGGCACGGCATCGACGATGTCGCGCAACAGATCCGGTGGGGTGGCCGGGTCGTCGGCGCCGGCGATCGCCAGTGTGGGCGCGATGATCGACGACAGCTCGGCCCGCTGATCCATCGCGGCGATCGCCTCGCAGCAGGCCGCGTATCCCTCGGTGGGGGTGGCGGCGACCATGGCCTCGTACCCCTGTTGCGCTTCGGTGTTCGCGGCGAGGTATCCGGGGGTGAACCACCGCTGGACCACGGCCGCGGCGACCGCCGAGGTGCCGTCGGCGCGCACCAGCGCGGCACGGTCGGTCCAGCCCTGTGCCGGCGGCAGGTACGCGGCGGTGCACAGCAGGGCCAACCGGTTCACACGTTCGGGATTCCGTGCGGCGACGCGCATCATGGTCATCCCGCCGAGCGAGAGCCCGACGAGGTGCGCGCGTTCGATGTCGAGGCGCTCGAGAAGCCCGATCACGTCGTCGGCCAGTTCGTCGATCGAGTACGGGCCCGGTGGCACAGGCGAATCTCCGTGCCCGCGGGTGTCGTAGCGCACGACACGGAATCGCTCCTCGAGCGCGGCGATCTGGGCGTCCCACATCCGATGTGTCGACCCCAGCGAGTTGGACAAGACGACGGCCGGCCCGTCGGGACGACCCGTGACGACGGCGTGGACCTGCGCGCTCATCGGGTCGCCTCGAAGATCGCGGCGAGTCCCTGTCCGCCGCCGATGCACATCGTCTCCAGGACGTACCGACAGTCGCGGCGGCGCGCTTCGTACGCCGCCGTGGCGAGGATGCGGGCGCCGGTGGCTCCGATGGGATGACCCAGCGAGATACCGGACCCGTTGGGGTTGAGCCGTTCGTCGGTCGGGTCGATCTTCCACTCCGCCAGGCAGGCGAGCACCTGGGCGGCAAAGGCTTCGTTGAGTTCGATGAGGTCGATCTCGTCCAGCGTGAGGCCGGCGCGGTCGAGGGCGGCGGCGGTGGCCCCGACCGGGCCGATGCCCATGACCTCGGGCTCGCAGCCGGTGACCGCCCAGGAACGCAGCGCCAGAAGAGGTTCGAGCCCGCGGCGCTCGGCCTCGGCGCGCGTGGTGACCACGGCCATGGCCGCGCCGTCGTTCTGCCCGGATGCGTTTCCGGCCGTGACCGTCGAGTCAGCGTCGACCTTGAGTCGCACGGGGCGCAGGGCCGAAAGCGATTCGACGGTGGCGTCGGCGCGCGGGTGCTCGTCACGATCGACGATGGTGTCGGGGCGGCCGCGGCGGCCGGGGATGGTGACGGGCACCAGTTCGTCGGCGAAGCGGCCGCTGTCGTGCGCCGCGATCGCACGTTCGTGGGAGCGGGCCGCGAACTCGTCCTGCTCGATCCGCGAGATGCCGTATCGCGCCCGGAGATTCTCGGCGGTCTCGATCATCCCGCCCGGAACGGGGTGCGACTCGCCGCCCGCGGTCAGACGCCCGCGGTCGAGGCGATCGCGGAGTTCGACGCCGCCCTGCCTGATTCCCGACCGGAGACCGAGCGCGTAATGCTCGACGGTCGACATCGACTCGGCACCACCGGCCACGACCAAGCGGGCACCACCGGTCGCGACGGACGCGGCGCCGGTCAGGATCGCCTGCAGACCGGAACCACACCGACGGTCGATCTGCATCCCCGGCACTCCGACACCGAGTCCGGCGTCCAGCGCCGCGATCCGGCCGAGCGCAGGCGACTCCCCGTTGGCGTAGCCCTGCCCGAGGATCACGTCGTCGACATCGCCCTCTCCCAGCCCGGTGCGTGCCGTGAGTTCGCGAAGGAGGTCGGTGGCCAGGCGGGTGACGGGGACCGTCGACAGTGCGCCACCCATGCGTCCGACCGGGGTACGCAGCGGAGAACAGACGACGATGTCGGTACCCGCGCCCGTGCTGGAAGTAGCCATGCCACCACAGTAGGAACCGCCGCCGATATGGAGAAGTATCCGTATCAGGGCTTTTGATACGCAGTGGATATCAAACGCTTAGACTGGCCGCATGGAGCTGCGACACCTGCGGTACTTCCGCGCCGTCGCCGAGGAGCTGCACTTCGGCCGGGCCGCCCGGCGACTTCACATGGCCCAGCCACCGCTGTCCCAGCAGATCCGTCAACTCGAGGACGAGCTCGGCGTCGCACTGCTGGTCCGGTCGACGCGGCGCGTCGAGCTGACCCCGGCAGGTGCGGACTACCTGGAGCGAGCCGTCGCAATCCTGGACTCGGTCGACGCCGCATCGCGGCAGGCGCAGCGGATCGCCGACGGACGTGCAGGCACCCTGTCGATCGGGTGCGTGGGTTCGGCCACCTACTCGCTGCTACCCGCACTGGTGCGCGCACTCAGCGACGAGCTACCAGATGTGGACGTGAGCGTTCGCGGCGAGATGCTGGCACCCGCCCAGATCACCGCGCTCACGGCCGGGGACATCGACCTCGCGTTGTTGCGGATGCCGATCGACACGACCGGACTGCATGTCGAGCCGATCCGCAGCGACCGCCTCATCGTGGCTCTGCCCCACGACCATCAACTCGCCCGCGGCGCATCAGATGCGGCCGTCGACCTCGCGCTTCTGGGCGGCGACGACTTCATCGTCCACGCGGGCGGCGGGAAGTCGATCATGCACGGCGTCCTGTCGGCCGCCGCCGGACGCGCGGGATTCGTGCCGCGCATCCGGCACGAGGTCGAGGAGACGTCGACGCTCGTGACGCTGGTCGCCGCCGGGGTGGGGGTCGCCCTGGTCCCCGAACCCACCTCGGCGCTCGGCGTACCGGGCGTCGTCTACCGGCCGCTCGACACCGACGACGAGGTCGAACTCGCCGTCGCGTTCCCGGACGGGCGCCGGACCCCGCTCGTCGACCGGGCCCTCACCGTGCTTCGGCGGGTTTCGGGACCGATCAGCGGTGGGTGAAGTTCGGGTCCCGCTTCTCGACGAAGGCGGCCATGCCCTCGGTCTGGTCGTCGGTCGCGAACGTCGAGTAGAACAGCGCGCGCTCGGCGCGGACGCCCTCGACCAGACTCGACTCGAAGGCGCGGTTGACCGCGTCCTTGGCGGCCGCGGACGCGATGAGCGACTTCGAGGCGATGACCTCGGCGACCTCGATGGCGGCGGCGCGGCAGTCCTCCTTGGGAACGACCCGCGACACGAGGCCGAGGCGTTCGGCCTCGTCGACCTTCATCTGCCGGCCGGTCAGCACCATGTCCATCGCCTTGGCCTTGCCGACGGCGCGAGTGAGACGCTGCGAGCCGCCGATGCCGGGGATGACACCCAGGTTGATCTCGGGCTGGCCGAAGACGGCGTTGTCGCCGGCGATGATGGTGTCGCACAGCATCGCGAGCTCGCAGCCGCCGCCGAGTGCGTAACCGGTGACCGCGGCGATGATCGGGGTGCGCGCCCGCGACAGCTCATCCCAGGCGCCGAAGAACTGCTCGTTCACCACGTCCGCGTACGACTTCGACGACATCTCCTTGATGTCGGCGCCCGCGGCGAACGCCTTCTCCGAACCGGTGATCACGATCGCGCCGATCCCCTGGTCGACGTCGAATTCGCGGACAGCGCCGACCACTTCGTTCATCAGCTCGGTGTTGAGAGCGTTCAGCGCCTTCGGGCGGTTGAGGGTGATGATGCCCACCCGGCCGCTGGTCTCGACGACGATGGTCTGGTGTTCGGTCATGGTGAGTCCTCTTTCGGTCGGTGACGGCCCGGGATCGTACGGGGCTGGTCGTACGGGGCGGGATGCTACGGGTTGATCGCGAACGCCGGAAGGTCCGGCGTCGTGCCGGAAGGTTCCGCGGTCAGCGTTCGCCGAACGTGAGGTCGTCGGGAAGCGGCGCGAAGAAGGCGTCGACGGCATCCTCGGAGAATGCCGCCCACTTCGGATTTCGGTCCTTGTCGATGACCTGGGCGCGGATGCCCTCGGCCATGTCGGGATGCAGCAGGCACCGCACCGAGACGCGGAATTCACGGACGAGGGTGTCCTCGAGGGTCGCGTCGCCGGCTGCCTCACGCAACGATCGCAGCGTGACGGCCAGTGCGGTCGGGCTCTTCGCGGCGATGGCGTCGGCGGTCTTGTCGGCGAAAGGTGTACCGATCGCGCGGCAGCGTTCGATGATCTCCGAGACATCGTCGGCCGCAAACGCTTCCGCGATCCACTCACGCTGCTCGGCGAGTTCGGAGGCCGGCGCGTCGACGGCGTGGGCGGACAACGCCGCCTCGACACCCGACTCGCCGATCGCGGCGAGAAACGCCGGGAGGGACTCGGACGGGACGAAGTGGTCGGCCAGCCCCATCGCGATGGCGTCGGCGCCGCGCAGGTGACCGGCGGTGAGACCGGCGTAGGTTCCGAGTCCGTCCGGAACGCGCGAAAGAAGATGAGTGCCACCGACATCGGGAACGAATCCGATACCCACCTCGGGCATCGCGAGCTTCGTGCGGTCGGTGACGACACGGATGTCGCCGTGCGCGGAGACTCCGACACCGCCGCCCATCACGATGCCGTCCATGATCGCGACGTACGGCTTGGGGTAGCCCGAGATCAGCGCGTTCAGCCGGTATTCGTCGAACCAGAACTTCGCCGACGGCGACTGCTCGGCATCACGGTCGGTCGACTCGGGATTCCCGCTGAGCGAGGACGCGTCGCGATGGATGGCGACGATGTCGCCACCGGCGCAGAGCCCCCGTTCACCGGCACCGGAGAGAACGACGGCCTCGACCGCGTCATCGTCGGCCCAGGCCGCGAGGTGTTCGGCCATCGAGCCGACCATCTCGTGATCGATTGCGTTGATGGACTTCGGACGGTTCAGGACCAGCGACCGCGCCGACCCGTTCTTCTCCGTCACGACCGATGGTTCCGACACGGACGAACTCCTCTCCACACCGACAGACGTCGCAGATGGTTCTTCTCAGATAGTTGCATATCCTAGTAACCCGGGTCCAGACAAGTCAGGTTAGGGTTACCTCATGGGCTACTCCAGAGCACGCGTTGCCGACGTCGCCGACCTGACGCCCAATCTGCGTCGTATCGTCTTCGACGTGGCCGATCTGCCAGGACTCGGCTTGCCCGGCGGCGCCGACGAAGCCGTGGGCATCTACTTCCCACACGACCCCGAGCGTGTCACACCGGATATGGAATGTCGCGACGGCACGTGGGCCTACTACGACATCGACCCGGCACCCGACGGCCGGAACTACTCGATCCGGTCGGTCGACCACTCCGCCTGCACCATGGTCGTCGACTTCGTCATCCATGCGGCCGGCCCCGCGACGCTGTGGGCGCAACGCGCCGAGGCGGGGCATGACGTGGTGATGACGCATGCGCGGAGCTGGTACGCGCCACCCGCCGGCGTCGAACGCCTGATCCTCGCCGCCGATCTTGCCGGGCTCCCCGCTCTGGCACGCATCCTCGACGAACTGCCGTCGACCGACGGGGTGACCGCCGTGGTCGAGGTGCCCGCGCCGACCGAACTGTCCTACCTACCCGAGCGGGATGTCGAGCTGATCACGCTCGTCGGCGGAAACTCCCGTACGCCGAGCCGGCTTGCCGACACGGTCTGCGGGCTCACCCTGCCGGACTCCGGCGCGTACTGCTGGTTCGCCGGCGAGGCAGCGGAGTCGCGCGCGATTCGCAAGCACCTGCGCGGCAGTCTTCGCTGGGACCGCGGGTCCTACGACGTCATCGGCTACTGGCGTGTCGACGCCGAGCGCTGGACGCAGGCCTATGTACAACGAGGCGCCGAACTGTTCGCCGTCTATCGCCAGGCGCTCGAAGACGGCAAGAGCGAGAAGCAGGCCTCGGAGGAGTTCGACGAGGCGCTCGAACGGGCGGGGCTCTAGGCGCGACCCACCACTAGTACTCCGCGACCATTCCCCTCCTGGGGGCGCGGTACATCGTCCACAGGAACCGTGGCACCGCCCGCAGTGGCAGCCGAGACGGCCAGTCGCGTGCGCGCATGAGGGCATCGGTGCCGCCGTCGACGGTGACGACCGCGCCGGCCATGAAATCCGCCGCCGGCGACAGCATGAGTACGACCCAGGACGCGAGTTGCCCTGGAGTCCCGTACTCGCGCACCGGCACCGGGAACGACTTCACGTGTCCGCCCTGCGGACTGTCGAGTTGGGACTGCAGCAGTGGCGTCATCACCGGGCCCGGCGCGATGACGTTGACGCGGATACCGGCGCCCGCCCACTCGGCCGCTGTGCCATGGATACGGCACCACTGCGTGATCGCGATCTTCGAGGACGCATACGCGACGGGGCCGGTGACGCCCCGTCGGCGTCGGATCACCCGGGTGGCCCCCTCGGGGTCGTCGTTGAGCAGTCGGCGTATCGCGGACGTCGGCACCAGCGGCGTCACCGTCGTCGAATTGGAGCCGAACACAACCACTTTCGCGTTCCCCGCGGCGGCCAGCGCCGGACGCCAGGCGGTCAGCAGGTCGGTCACGCCGAACACGTTGACCTCGACGATCATCCGCTCACGCCCGGCAGCGGGGCCCATGCCCGCGGCCAGCACGGCACCGTCGAGCCGCCCGCCGGATCGGGCGAGGACTTCATCGGCCGCGCCGCGTCGACCCTCGGGTGTCGACAGATCGGCGACGACCTCGGCGTCGCGCTGATCGACCCCGATCACGGTGTGCCCCTCCGCGCGCAGGGCCGCGGCCACCGACGCACCCATCCCCGACGCCGAACCGGTCACCACGTATGTGCCGGCCGAGGTCACGCCGATCCTCTCTTCCCGGTGTCGGATTCATCGGTTGCGCCGTGCCGGTGCTGGGTCCGTTCGTACGCGTCGTTGAAGGCGCGCAGTTCGTCGAGCAGCGCCTGCGGGGAGCCGGGGGCCAGGTCGGCGAAGACCTGCTCGAGGCGCTCGGCACGCAGCAGGCCGTCGCGCCGGAACGCCGCCCGCCCGGATTCGGTGGGACGGATCATCTTCGACAGCGAATCCTCGACCTCGAACCGCTCCACATACCCGTGTTTGATGGCGGCGTTGACCTGGCGGTTGACCGTCGACTGCTCGAGTTGGAGGTCGGCGGTCAGCTCCCGCAACGTGCGCGGCCGTCCGTCGGAGAGAACCCAGAGGATCGCGAAAGCCGAGCGTTCCAGCCCGACGCCGGGGTGCACCAGGCTGCGACGCCGTGACATCCGCAGCAGTTCCTGCGCCAGGTCACGATGCACCGGCGACTGCCAGGGCGCGTGGTCCTCCGACATCTCTCCTCCATCTCTCGACGTGGACAATCTACTGTCCGATTTGCGTGTGTACATTACATATGTATGCTGCATACCTCGAAGGAGGTCTCTCCCATGGGCCAAGTACGAGGTTCGGCACCCGAACTGACCGACGACACGTCGGACGCCATCGAGAAGGCACCCGCGGGTGCCATCGGCAGCGTCGTGGTGCTCTGTTTCGGCGGTCTGGTCGCCTCGCTGATGCAGACGCTGATCATCCCGATCCAGCCCGACCTCCCCCGTCTCCTCGGGACGTCGATCGGCAACGCCTCCTGGATCATCACCGCGACCCTGCTCGCCGCCGCCGTGGCCATGCCGATCGCCGGACGCCTCGGCGACATGTTCGGCAAGCAGCGCGTCCTGCTGGTGAGCGCGGTGCTGCTCACTCTCGGTTCGCTGATCTGCGCGCTGGGCGATTCGCTCATCCCGCTGATCATCGGGCGCGGCGTGCAGGGCCTGGCCATGGGTTTCATCCCCGTCGGGATGAGCCTCATCCGCGAGATCACCCCACCCCGGATCACCTCGATGGCCGTCGCCGCGATGAGCGCGACCCTCGGTGTCGGTGGCGCGATCGGCCTGCCGCTGGCGGCGTGGATCGTGCAGACCTGGAACTGGCATGCGCTGTTCTATGTGGCTGCCGGCCTCGGCGTCCTCGTCACGCTGGCGGTGCTGATCCTGGTCCCGCGCGTCAACGACGCCGCCGGCGGTCGCATCGACATCCCCGGCGCCATCGGCCTGGCCGTGGGCCTGTCCGCCTTCCTCATCGCGGTGTCGAAGGCCAACGACTGGGGCTGGACGTCCGGCGCGACACTGGGACTGGGCATCGGCGGGATCGTCGTCCTGGTCGGTTGGGGATTCGTCGAACTGCGCCGGCGTGAGCCGCTCGTCGACCTGCGCACCACCGCACGGCCCGCCGTCCTGCTGACCAACATCGCCGCCGCGGCAATCGGATTCGGCATGATGGCCCAGTCCATCGTGCTGCCGATGCTGCTGCGCCTACCGGAGGCCACCGGTTACGGCCTGGGGCAGTCGCTGCTGGCCGCAGGTCTGTGGATGGCGCCCGGCGGACTGATGATGATGATCTTCGCGCCCGTCTCGGGCATCCTCATCAACCGGATCGGCGCCAAGATCACGCTCGCCATCGGCGCCGCCATTCTGGGATGCGGCTACCTGCTCGCGTTCTTCCTCATGGACGCCGCGTGGAAGTTGATGCTGGCCTCGATCGTGTGCGCCATCGGAGTGGGCGTCGGCTACGCGGCGATGCCGACCCTGATCATGGGGTCGGTCCCGGCCACGGAAGCCGGTGCCGCGGTGGGTCTCAACGGGCTCATGCGTTCGCTGGGCACCACCATCGCCTCCGCCGTGATGGCGCTGATCCTGGCCAGTGCCACGATCTCGCTGGGCGGCATCGAGGTTCCCGACGAGTCGACGTTCACCTGGTGCTTCCTCGTCGCCGCGGCCGCCGCCTTCGTCGGCATGGCGATCACACTCACCATCCCGTCGCACCGCAGATCGTCGAATGTGCCCGAGGAGCAGCCCCTTCCGGCTCGGGGTTGACAGGGATACCGCCACCTGAGTCCCGGCGAGCCACCAACCGCTCCCCGAGGTGCAAGCGAAGCGAGCCACGAAGGGCATGGTGACGTACGTTGCGGCACCCTTCGTGGCTCGTCGCTAACGCTCCTCGCACCTCAGGGAGCGGAGGGGTCGTTCCCTTCGGATCGGCGACCAGAGGGCGCCGGCTCACTCCGACCGCGGATCGGTGGTGCGGCGCAGAGTCACCCGGTACGTGTAGTGCTCGGGCAAGAAGTGACTGACCGCGAGTTCGACTGCCCTACCCCGTGAGTCGGTGTACAACCGGTCGACGCGCAGCACCGCGTGTCCGACGGGGCATCCGAGTCGGGCGGCGGTCCCGGCGTCGGCGACGGTGGCGGTGATCGACTGCGCGCACTCCTCGATCGGATGCACCAGATGGGGTTCGAGCAGTCCGATCATCGTGTGTTCGCTGCGCGCACCGGCTTCGACCTCGGGGGCGTCGATCACCAGGCGCGCGACCGACTCCGGCCACCACACGGTGGTCACGACGAACGGGACCCCGTCGTGAAAGCGCTGGAAGACGATGCGGTACGCCACGTCGGTGTCCAGTCGCAACCGTCCCGCGGCTTCGAGATCGACTCGGCGCGCGGGTGATTCGATGACCTGCATCTCGGTGTCCGCGGACAGGTTCATCAGATCTTCGATCGAACCCAGTTGGCGCAGATATTGCCCCGCGTTCTCGGTCGCGAAGGTCCCGCGGCCGGGGACGCGGTAGACCGAGCCCTCGGTCACCAGCTCCAGGAATGCGCGGCGGACGGTCTGCCGACTGAGCCCGTGTTCCTGCGACAGTTCGGATTCGGTGGGCAAGCGGACGCCGCCGGCATATATCCCCGCGACGATCTGTGAGCGCAGCTCGGCGGCCAGCGTCTTGTACGCAGGCGCGGACTGATCTGGCTCGTCCATGGAACCCACTCTCCGGCCGGGTCGACGCTCGTCGCCTCAGATACCGCCGCGCGAGACGAGCTGGGCCGCGATCACGTTGCGCTGGATCTCGTTGGTGCCCTCCCCCACGATCATCAGCGGTGCGTCGCGGAAGTACCGCTCCACATCGAACTCGGTGGAGTAGCCGTAGCCGCCGTGGATGCGCACGGCGTTCAGGGCGATCTCCATGGCCACCTCCGAGGCGTAGAGCTTGGCCATGCCCGCCTCCATGTCGCAGCGTTCGCCCTTGTCGTACTGCTCGGCGGCGTGCCAGGTCAGCTGACGCGCCGCGGTGAGCTTGGTGGCCATGTCCGCCAGATAGTTGCCGATCGACTGATGCTTCCAGATGGGCTGCCCGAACGACTCCCGTTGCTGCGCATACGCGAGCGAGTCCTCCAACGCTGCGGTCGCCACCCCGAGCGCGCGGCACGCCACCTGGATCCGACCGGTCTCCAGACCCTTCATCATCTGGCCGAACCCCTTGCCGGGAACCTCGCCCAGGATCGCCGACCGCGGTGCGCGATAACCGTCGAAAGACAGCTCGCAGCTCTCGACGCCCTTGTAACCGAGCTTGGGCAGGTCGCGTGAGACGGTCAGTCCCGGACCGTGTTCGACGAGCACGATCGAGATGCCCCGGTGCCGTGGCTGCGCTCCCGGATCGGTCTTGCACATCAAGGCGATCAACCCGGAGCGTCGCGCGTTGCTGATCCAGGTCTTCGACCCACTGATGACCAGATCGTCTCCGTCGACCTTCGCGACGGTCGTCATCGCCTGCAGGTCCGATCCCCCGCCCGGCTCGGTCAGCGCCATCGTGGCCCGAATCTCGCCCGTCGCCATCCGCGGCAGGTACCGCTGCTGCTGCTCCGCGGTGCCGAACAGCGTGAGGAGCTTCGCGACCACGGTGTGCCCGCCCATCGCCCCGGCCAGACTCATCCATCCGCGCGCGAGTTCCTGGGTGACCCGCGCGTAGCACGGCATCGACACCGGCGAGCCGCCGAACTCCTCGGGAATAGCAAGTCCGTAGATCCCGATCTGCTTCATCTGCTCGATCCACTTCTCGGGATAGGAGTTGGCGTGCTCGACCTCCTGCACGGAGGGCTTGACCTCCCGGTCGACGAACGACCGCACGGTGTCGACCAGGAATGCCTCTTCGGCGGACAGCGAGCTCATGACGGGTTCCCTACGATGTACGACCAGATTTGTACGGCCATTTTGTCCACCAGCACGGTCGGTGTCAACACTTCCCATGCACGCGTCGGTCTGATAGAACCGGAACGGCATCGAATTTGGCCGCACATTTGACCTCACACCTTTGGAGCAGCAGTGCAGAGAAGACGAGCCGTCCTGGTCGCGCCGGCCTCCGACGACCGCAAGGCCCGCAAGGCCCTGGGCTCGATCGCCGACGAAGTGGTCCTCGACCTCGAAGACGCGGTGACTCCGCAGAACAAGGACTCCGCGCGTGCGGCGGCCGCCGACCTCGTCGCCGAATTCGGTGCCGACCGCGCGATCTCGTTGCGCATCAACGCGATCGACACACCCTGGGCTGCCGCCGACCTCGCCGCATGTGCACAGATGCCGAACCTGTCGTCGGTCGTGCTGCCGAAGGCCGACTCGCCTGCCGACCTCCGGTCCGCCGACGAACAGCTCGGCCGAGCCCCGGTCCGTCTGCAGGCGTTGCTCGAATCGCCCCGCGGCATCCGTGACGCCGGTGCGATCTGCGCGGCCACCACCAGGCTGGACGCCGTCCTCATCGGGTACGCCGATCTCGCCGCGTCGCTGGGACGCAGTCCCGGCCTGCCGATGCAGACCTGGCACGTCGTCCAGGACTCGGTGCTGCTCGCCGCCCGGGCAGCCGGCGTCGACGTCATCGATGGACCGCATCTGACCATCGCCGACGACGACACCTTCCGCGACGCCAAGCGCTGGGTTCGCGACCTCGGCTTCGACGGCACCTGGGTCATCCACCCGGCTCAGCTGCAGTCCGCCATCGACATCTTCACCCCGGACGCCGCCGCCGTGGAGGACGCACGCCGGGTGCTCGACGCGCTCGACAAGGCTGCCGCCGTAGGTGCCGGCGCCGCCGAACTCGACGGCCGGATGCTCGACGAGGCGCTGGCCGTGTCTGCGCGGCGCGTCCTCGCGAAGGCAGCCGAATGACCCCGCCCGATCGAACCGGCGGCGAGACCATCGCCGTCGGCGGACCCTACTTCGACGAGCTGTTCCACGGGCAGGTCTTCGACGACGCCCCGTCGCTCACGGTGACCGACGGCCTCGCCGCGGCGCACCAGATGATCCTCGGCGATCGTCTACGCCTCGCACTCGACGCGCATCTGTCCGATCGGGTGATCCACGGTGGCACGCTCGTTCATCCCGGACTGGTCACCGACATCGCGATCGGGCAGTCCACCCTGGCCACCCATCACGTGAAGGCGAACCTCTTCTACCGCGGCCTGCGGTTCCTGAGCCACCCCCGGATCGGCGACACGCTGGCAACCGTGACCGAGGTGGTCGGGTTGCGCGAGAACAAGTCCAAGCCCGACCGTGCACCGACCGGGCTCGCCGCACTGCACATGGTCACGACCGACCAGCAGGGCGACACCGTCCTCGACTTCTATCGCTGCGCGATGCTGCCGCTGTCTTCGGACCCCGACCCCGGGCGGACCGTCCACGCGGACGACCTGAGCACCATCGGACCGGGAACGGACGCGTCGGCGTCCCTCCCCGAGTGGGACCTGGCGACCTACCGTGCATCCGCAGGCGGACAGCACTTCTCGCCCGACCTGGTAGGTCGATCCTTTGCCTCCAGCGCCGACGTGGTGTCCAGCGCGCCGGAACTCGCCCGGCTCTCGCTGAACATCGCGGCCACCCACCACGATGAGCGGGTGGCCGGCGCGGCCGCCGGCGGACGCCTGGTCTATGGCGGCCACACCATCGGATTGGCTCTCGCGCAAGCGAACCGGGCGCTGCCGAATCTGGTGACGGTCACCGGCTGGGACTCGTGCGACCACACCGGACCGGTGCACGAGGGCGACACCCTCAGTTCGACGATCCTCGTCGAGGACGCCACGCCACTGGCCACCGGCGGCGGTGTCCTGCGCCTGCGCTCCACAGTCATCGCACACGGCGTGGACGCTGACCGAGAGGTCCTCGACTGGCGCTTCCGCGTCCTGATGGCCTGACCTCACTCACCGCACCGCCCCCCACGTCCCAGGAGTCTGTCGCATGAGCTCGAATCCCCGTCCGCTCGAGGGTCTCCGCGTCGTGGAGGTGTCGAGCTTCGTCGCATCACCGCTGTGCGGCCTGACGCTCTCGCAACTCGGCGCCGAGGTCATCCGCGTCGACCCGATCGGCGGTGGCGCCGATGTCAACCGATGGCCGCTCACGGCAGACGGCCACTCGATCTACTGGACCGGGTTGAATCGCGGCAAGAAGTCGGTCACCGTCGACTTCCGCGATCCCGGTGGCCAGAAGTCGGTGCAGGACCTGGTCATCGACAGCGGCCCGGGCGGGGGAATCCTCGTCACCAACGCGGGTGGGCGGTCGTGGATGAGTCACGAGACACTGTCCGCACGGCGGTCCGACGTCATCACGCTGGAACTGCTCGGCCGCACCGACGGCACCCCGGGCGTCGACTACACGGTCAACGCGGCGTTGGGATTCCCGGCGATCACCGGTCCCACCGATTACGCCGGCGTCGTCAATCACGCACTGCCGGCGTGGGACATCGCCTGCGGTCTGTATGCCGCGCTGGCGATCACGGCGGCCGTCCGCCGCCGGGAACAGACCGGTTCCGGGGCACAGATCACCCTGCCCCTCGAGGACACCGCCCTCGCCATCGCCGGGGCGCTCGGATATCTCACCGAACCGCAGCTCGGCGGTGGCACACGCCCGGCGACCGGAAACGATGTATACGGCACCTACGGAACCGATTTCGTGGCAGCCGATGGCGGCCGGTTCATGCTCGTCGCGCTCACCCCGCGCCACTTCCGCGCCCTCGTCGAGATGACCGGGACCGGTGACGCGGTCGCGGCCGTCGAGCGGGCGCTGGGCGCGGACTTCAGCACCGAGGACGACCGGTACATCCACCGTGGTGTTCTCACCCCGTTGTTCGCAGCATGGTTCGCGCGGCACACCACCGCGGAGGTCGAGGCCGGCCTGGCAACGGCATCCGTGCTCTGGGAGCGGTACCGAACCTTCGACGAGGTCGTCGAATCGGGTGTCCTGGAGCGCAACCCGCTCTTCGGCGAGTTGGACCAGCCCGGAATCGGCACCTACCTCGCGGCCGGCCTGCCCGCCCGGTTCGACGGTGAGCATCTCTTCGCCGGACCGGCTCCCGACCTCGGCTCGTCGTCCGGGTTCTGACCCTTCGAGGCTCGCTTCGCTCGCACCTCAGGGAGCAGGGGGCGGGCCTTCGCTCGCACTCAAGGAGCAGGGGGGCCTTCGCTCGCACCTCAGGGAGCAGGGGTGGGCCTTCGCTCGTACCTCAGGGGCAGGGGGCGGGCCTTCGCTCGCACCTCAGGGAGCAGGGGGCGGGCCTTCGCTCGCACCTCAGGGGGCAGGGGGTGGGCCGCCGCTCGCGGGTCAGCGCACAGCCGCGCTCACCTGTGCGCCAGATGATCCGGACGTGGCGCGGTCCCGCCGTACGGCTCCTGCAAGGCGTTCGACTTCGCGTTGAAGACGACGAACAGGTTGCTGCGCGGGTAGGGCGTGATGTTCCCGCCGGACGCGTGCAGGCAGTTGGAGTCGAAGTACAACGCAGACCCGGCCGGTCCGGTGATCGTGTCGATACCGAGTTCATCGGCGAGGCTCGCGACGTCCTGCTCCTCCGGCGTCCCGAACGGCGGCCGGTAGGACGTCAGCGATTCCCGGTGATAGTCGCCGGGTGTCGAGCCCACACAGCTGACGAACCGCCGGTGCGAACCGGGAATGATCATCAGCGGGCCGTTGGTCGTGACGTTGGGTGTCAGGGCGAGGGACACACTCAGCGCGCGCGGCGCGGGCATCCCGTCCTCGGCGTGCCAGGTCTCGAAGTCCGAATGCCAGTAGAACGGACCGCCCGCGAACCCCGGCTTGAGGTTGATCCGGCTCTGGTGGATCGTCACGTCATCGTCGAGGATCTGACGGGCGACGCCGACAATCGATTCCCGCGAACAGATCTCGGCGATGACGTCACTGAGCTGATGCGCCGCGAACAGCGACCGCACGTCCCCGCTGGACGACTCGCGGATCACCCGGTCGTCGTCACCGAGCCGCTCGGTGATCGCTTCCACCTCACGGAGACACTCCGCGATGTCGCCATCGGCGAGAACGTTTGTCTCCGTGTGGTATCCGCGATCGGCGTATCGGCGGAGCTCAGGGGCGGACAGCGGTCCGGGGTTTCCCATGCTCCCCCACACCGTGTTGTGCGGTCGCGGTTCGATCTGGCTGTGGTGCGCGAGCCGCGTGCGGTAGACGTCGACACCGACGCTCGTCGACCGAGCGCCCGCCGAGACGGTCGGCGCTGCGCTCGTTCCGGCGGTGTCGGGCATCGTGGTTGCTGTGTGAGTTGTCACGATCTCTGCGATCCTCTCCCTCATCCGGCAGGCCGCTCTCGGAGCAGGTGCGCCTCGGCGGCGGGCAAGGTGATTGTGTTGTGCGCGAACGTCGGACGGCGACGCATCGCGATGTGACGGCATCGGTGGCGCGAACGATCTTCACGCGCGCCGGAATCGGCCGTATGTCTGCACCCTGCCAGGGACCGACAACCCCCGCAACCATGCAGGTATGCCGCACGCGAGAGCTCAGATGTGCTGGAGCACGACCGTCGCGATCGCCGCGGGCTTGGCTCCGCGGTTTGCCGCCACCACGCGCACCACCGACAGCGATCGGCCATGGTGCATGACCTCGGATGTGAACGTCGCCGTCTCAGCCGCGTCGCACGGGCGGACGTAGGTGATGTCGACGCTTGTCGTCCGCATGTCGCCTGCGGCGCGGACACACGACGCGGCCGCGAGTTCGGAGGCACAGACCAGAATTCCGCCGTGCGCGCTGCCCATCCCGTTGGCCGACAAGACCGTGGGCGCCATGCTCAGGACGTTCGGCGCGACCTCGACGAGTCCGAGCTGCTGACGGACCGGCTCGTCCGGGATCTCGAGGACCCGCGCTGACGCCCGCGGGCCGGGAGTCCTCGGCGCGTCGATGAGGTGCGACCGCTGGATGATCGTGGCGATCGTCCGGCCCGACGGATCAAGGACGGCCCCGGTGGTCATGGCACCCCGGTCATCTCGCGCCACGAGTTCACCGGAGACATGCAGCGAGGAACCATCCAGTGGCGGGTCGGCGAGGAAGTCCATCCGGATACCGAGCGAGACCGGCCACCGGTGCCGTGGACCACCGGCGGCGACGAGGTATCCGGTGACGTCGTCGCACGACACGGCCAGAGCCCCACGGCTCACCCCCGCTGCAGGGTCGGCCAGCCACGGTCCGGCCTCGGTGTGGGCCTCACTGCGTTCACCGGAAACGGAGACCTCGCCGATGCGGAGCATCACTTCGGGACCGCCGAGGTGGAAGGCGGATGCGGACGTCGTCATGGCTGCCGGGCGCCCTGCCGACGGCGCTGCGCGTGCTCCAGGATGATGTCGACGGCCCGGGCCGCGCTCTGGCACGCGCCCTCCATCGTCGTGGTCCAGTCGGTGCGGGTCCAGTCGCCGGCGAGGGCGAGACCGTCGACCTCGGTGCGCTGGTCGGGACGGATGCCTGCGGTTCCGGGTCGTTGCGCGAAGGTCGATTTCGGCATCCGGACCACGTGGCTGTGGACCACCTCGGCATCGGCCGCCTGCGGGAAGTATCGGCGCAGCATGTCCATCTGGATCTCGGTGATCTCGGCGTTCGTCTTGCCGATGAGGTCATAGGACGCGGAGACCGTCGTCGAGTAGAAGTGGTTGTCGCGCGGTTCGCGCCCGTGCATGCGCTGACGGTCCCAGACCTGCTCGAGCACACCCTCACCGCCGTAGAGGATCTCGCCCCAGTCGGTCATCCCGATCGAGCGGTCGAGATACAGGTTCACGCTGACGATGGGGACGGGGGTCAGGTTCTCGACGGCCCGATAGATGCGATCGTGCCCCGGGACCTGGTCGAGGAGCCCCTTCACACTCCACACCGGTACCGCGCAGATGACGGCATCGGCGGCGATCTTCTCGCCGTCGGCGAGGGTCACACCGCTCACGACCCCGTCGGTCACGTCGATCGACGACACCACCGCGCGGTGGCGGACCTCCACACCGGCGTCGGCGAAACGCTTCTCGGCGCCCTCGATGAACAGCGTGTCGAGATCGACGGTGGGGTACCCGATGGAGATCGGCGTGCGCGTCTCCCGTGCCCGCCGGGCGCCGGTCACCAGCAGATCGGCCGGGACCTTGGCCGAGGAGATGTCCGGCTTGTCCCCGGTGAGGCCGATGACGATGCCGTCCCACAGCGCGTCCCGCGCGGACTGCGGCATGCGGATACGCCGGAACCACTCGTCGGCGGTGATGTCGTCGAGCCAGTCGGGTTGCCGAAATGCCTGGCGTATCAAAGTGATCTGTGCCCGAGCGGTCCGCAGCCGGTCGAGGCCGGTCACGCCGGGCAGGTCGCCGAGCGCCGCGCGGAGTCCGGACACGCCCGCGAATCCGGATCTGCGGGTCGCCCCGCCGGGCATGCGCACCGTCATGTGCCCCGGGAACGCCACGTGTCGGCGGGTGCCCACGCTGTCCAGGTAACGCATGAGGTGCTCGTATCCGCTGGCGAACACATGCTGGCCGTTGTCGGGGACATCGTCGACGACATGCAGGGGCATCGAGATGGTGCGGCCGCCGAGTGAACCGCGCCGTTCGAGCAGGGTGACACGCTGACCAGCCTCCGAGAGCCACACCGCCGACGCCAGACCGGCGAGTCCCCCACCCACGACCACACAATGCATGCGCCACAGATTAGCGGTCAGGGCTGACCGGTACCGGCGTTGCGCGGATCCGCCTGCGGCATCGGGCCGGCTCGGCTCAGCCGGTCATCTTGGCGTTCTTGGCCGCGCCGAGCACAGAGACGGCCTGCGGCACCAGCACGAGACCGAGAACCGCCATCGCAAGCGTCCACGAACCCGTGACGTCGTGAATCCCGCCGATGGCGATCGGTCCGGCTGCCGCAGCCAGATAGCCGACGGATTGTGCCATCCCGGACACCTGCCCCGTCTGCTCCGAACCCGAGCTCCGCAGCACCATGAAGAGGAGAGCCAGACTGATCGACGAGCCGGGCCCGACCATCACGCAGGCGGCCCAGAACCCGGGCCACACGTCGGTGCTCAGCAGACCCACGAAACCGATGGCACACACGGTGATCACCGACAGGGTCACGACGCGCTGATCGGCGAAGCGGCCGGCGACGATCGGCGCGAGCAGTGACATGATCAGCGCGACCACCTGCGCCGACGCCAGAACCGCACCCGCCCGCAGTGGCGACATCCCGGTCTCGACGAGGTATTGCGGCAGCCACGCCACGAACGTGTAGAAGATCAACGATTGCGTGCCCATGAACACCGTGATGGCCCACGCGATCGGGTTCGTCAGCAACGACGTCGTCGGCGAGGCAGAGGTCACCCGGTGAACCGAGGGGAGCTGCGGAATCCAGACGACGACGGCCACCACCGCGAGGAGTCCCCACGTGGCGAGCGCGAGACGCCAGTCTCCGCCCAGTGCATCGTTGATGGGCACGCTCACCCCGGAGGCGACCGCGGCTCCACCTGACAGCGTCATCGAGTAGAGACCGGTCATGAGCCCGGAGCGGTGCGCGAAGTCGCGTTTGATCAGCGCAGGCAACACGACGTTGCAGGTACCGATGGCGGCTCCGATGATGGCCGAGCCGGCGAAGAGTGCTGCTGCGGAGGGAATCAGACGCACGAGGATTCCGGCGATCAGCACGAGCAGCGCGCCGAAGATGACCCGCTCGATGCCGAAGCGGTTGGCCAGGCGCGGCGCAACCGGAGCCGAGATCCCGAAGAACAGGACGGGCAGGGCGGTGAGTAGCCCGGCGACCGCGCTGCTGAACCCGGCGTCGTCGGAGATCACGCCGATGAGTGGCCCGACGGCCACGACGGCCGGTCGCAGATTCGCGGCGACCAGCATCACCCCGACCGCGGTGACGATCACCCCGATTCCGGTCCGCTCATGCGTGGACAGACCCCGCCCGCTCATTCCGGCACCTCGGTGAAGTCGACGTAGGCGTACACCGCCGCGCGCGCCGCGCCGGCGTCGCCGCGTTCGATCGCATCCACGACGTCGCGATGGCCACGCGGGTGTGACTGCTCGGCCAACGGACGACGCAGCACCGACGGATGGGTTCGAGCGATCGCCTCGGCGATCCCGTCGTACATCTCGATGAGCAGCACGTTGCGGGACGCGAGGACGAGTTCGGCGTGAAAAGCGATGTCGGCCTGTGTGTATCGATCCAGATCGCCGTCGGTCAGCGCATCCTCGGTGCGCGCGAGCAGCGTCCGTAGGCGTTTGACGTCGCGGGCATCCCCACGACCGGCCGCACCGGCCGCCGCCTCGCTCTCGAGCGCACGGCGCACTTCCAGTAGATCGCGTAACTCAGATGGCGCCGAGCGTCGCGCGATCGCTCCGGCGAGCGGACTCCGTCCACGTACATAGGTGCCGTCGCCGCGCCGCGGCTCGAGCATGCCGGCGTGTTCGAGCGCCCGGGCGGCCTCCCGGATCGTGTTCCGTCCCACCCCGAATTGCGCCACGAGCTCGGGCTCGGCGGGTATCCGCTCGCCGATCGGCCAGGTGCCGTCGGCGATCAGCTCCTGCATCCGTTGCACGACGAGCTCGCTGGTCCTGCGGGGCGGGATGATCTGGCCGGTCACGCTAAACAACCTAACATCCCATGTTTAGGTTCAGGAGCCGCCCGGTCTCGCCGCCCGGATACCTCAGGCGGTGGCCGCCCGGTGCAGCGCACCGGTGAGGTCGTCGATGGTGTTCGGCATGAGGCGCTGATCGTCGAGAAAGAACGTAGGGGTGCCCTGCACGCCCAGGGCCAGCCCGTCCGCGACGTCGGCGCGAATCCGCTCCAGCGTGGCCGGACTGTTGTACGCGGCGTCGAACGCGGGCATGTCCAGTCCGAGGTCGATCGCGAAACCGCGGAACACATCGTCGGCAGGAACCCGCTGCTCACCCCAGTGCGCCTGGGTGGCGAACATGCGCTGGTACATCTGCTCGAATCTGCCCTGTGCCGCAGCGGCTTCGACGGCGCGGGCCGCTCGCTCGGCGTTGACGTGGCCGGGCATCGGGAAGTAGCGGACCACGAAGGCGATCCGGTCGCCATACGTGCGCCGCAGGTCCTCGATGATCGGGTAGACCGCGCCGCAGGCCTCGCATTCGAAGTCGAGGAATTCGACGAATCGCGCGCGCTCGTCGGCCGGGGCCGTCAGGCGATGGCTGTCCGGGCGCACCAGGCGATCGACGGCGACCGTCGTGTCCGCGGGCGCGGGGGCGGGTTCGCGGTCGATGAGCACGGCGACACCGAGGACGACGACGATGGCCACGAGGGCCGCCCATGCGATCTTGGTCGGTCTGCTCATCCGTCCAACGTAGAAGCAACGGGGTCGGCGGCCGGACCGACCCCGCAACAGACAGCCCTCACCGGCCGCCGGGAGGACAGCTTCGGTTGATCTGAATGATTGGTTACCCTAACCTAACCTCCATGCATCCGAAGCGGTATCTCGCCGCCCCGTTCCTGCTCGTCGCCGTGCTCGTGTTCGCCCTGGGATGTTCATCCGGGAATGACGGCAACTCCGGCAAGAACTCGACCGAGTCGACCGGCTCGACCACCGTCGACCATCAGTACGGGTCGACGGTGGTCGAGGGCACGCCTGAGCGGGTGGTCACCCTCACCGGCGCGACCGCCTGGTCCGATTCGCTCATCAGACTGGATGTCCCCATCACCGCCGAGTTCGTCTCCACCGGATACTCGGGCCCGGGCAACCGGTTCGCGTGGACCCCACCGCACGAGTCCACCGTCATCCCGGTCGATGTCGGCGCCTCGCCGGGCGTCGCCGAGATCGCGAAACTCGATCCGGACCTGATCCTGGCGGGGTACCTACCCGATCGTGCGGCGTACGACATCCTCGCCAAGATCGCGCCGACCATCCCGGTGATGAGCACCGAGACCGTCAACGACACCTGGCAGCAGGTGTTGAGCACCGCAGGAAAGATCTTCGACAAGGAAGAGCAGGCGGCGGAAGCGCAGACCGAGGTCGAGGCGAAGATCGACGCGGTCAAGAAGAAATACCCTGCAGCACAGGGCAAGACAGCGACCTTCGGCCAGCTGACCCCGGAGCGGCAGTTCGGTGTCGTCACCTCCGACAACGACCCGTCGGCCAAGCTCCTCGCGGAGGTCGGCCTGCGCTTGGACCCCGCGGTCACCGGGCTGTCCGACAACGGCCAGCGTGTCGTCGTCTCGAGTGAACGGGTGGATCTGCTCGGCTCCGATCTGCTGATCTTCTGGCCGTTGGTCGGCGGACCCGAGGTCTTCGGGACGATCCCGGGATGGGATTCGCTGACCGCGGTCCGCTCAGGCGCGACGGTCTTCCTGACGAACGACACCGCCTCCGCGTTCGGCTCGCCGACGGTGTACTCGGTTCCGTGGGCGGTCGACGCCCTCGAGCCCGCACTGGCGAAGCTGACCACATGAGCGGTGCGGTGGACGACGTCGCTGTTGGGTGACCTCTCCCATCCCGGCCCATTCGATGTTTAGATGAGCCATGTCGTTCGGGGTGCGCACGAGTTGGCTGCGCGTGGGAGTCATCGGTCTTGTCGTCGGCGTGATCGCCGGAGTGCTCGCGAGCGCACCTCCCGCGCAGGCGGCACCCGGCCCGGGTTCGCCGCTTCCGTCGGCCGATCCGTTCTACTCGTACAACGGCTCGTTGGCCGGGGTGGCACCCGGCGCGGTGCTCCGCAGCCGCCCCATGCAATTCCGGACACCGACGCTGTCCACACCGATCACCGGCTCGCAGGTGCTCTATCGCACCACCGACCAGTTCGGCGAGAGCGTGGTGACGGTCGCGACGGTGCTCCGACCGCTGACCCCGGGCCCCACCCGACTGGTCTCGTACCACATGGCCTACGACGCGCTGGGTTCGCAGTGCGACCCGTCCTACACACTCAGCGGTGGCTACACCAACGGCACCGCGACCGCCGAACAAGGCGTCATCGCAGGCTATCTCGCGGCCGGCTACACCGTCGTGGTGCCCGACTACGAGGGCGAGAAGCTGCAGTGGACCATCGGCCGCCAGTCGGGGTACGCCGCGCTCGACGGCGTGCGCGCCGCGCAGTCGTTCCTGCGGCTGCCGCGGTCGACCCCGGTCGGCCTGGTCGGTTATTCCGGCGGGTCGATCCCGACGCAGTTCGGCGCCGAGGTCGCGCCGCGATACGCGCCCGAACTCAACATCGTCGGCGCCGCCGCCGGCGGCCTGCCCGTGGACCTCGCACACAACCTGCCGTACATCAACGGCAGTGCGAAGTGGGCGGGCGTGATCCCGGCACTGGTGGTCGCCTACCAGCGGACCTACCGCCTCGACACCTCGACCTTCCTGTCGGCACGCGGCAAGCAGGTCGCCCAGGACGTGAGCGACGAGTGCATCTCGGAGTTCGCGTCGAAGTACGCGGGTCTCACGAGTGCGGACATGGTCAAGCCGCCCTACACCGGGTTGCTCGACGTGCCGCAGGTGGTGCGCGCGATCAACGACAACATCATGGGCCGGTCGGGCACCCCGTCGACGAAGATGCTTCTCGCGGTGGGTCACTACAACGCGATCGGCGACACCCTGATGATCACCGGCGACGTCATCGGCCTGGCGAACGAGTACTGCTCACGCGGCGTCGACATCACATACCGCCAGATCAACGGCCTCACGCATCAGGAGGCGTTCCTGCCGTTCGAACCCCTTGCCCTGCAATACCTGACGGAGCGGTTCGCAGGTGCTCCGACGCAGAGCAACTGCGGTTCGTTGTCGCGTGGCAACAGTCTGGCTCCGCTCCCGGTGCCCTGAACCCGCGCCTAGCCCGGGAGCGTCTCGCCGCCGATCGGCGCGAGGACCTCGCCGGTGTAGTACGACGACAGCTGTTCGGCCGCGAAGAACACGTATGACGGCGCGATCTCGTCGGGCTGGGCGGCGCGCCCCATGGGCGCCTGCGTACCGAAGTCCTTGACCGCGTCGGCAGGCATCGTGGCCGGGATCAGCGGCGTCCAGACCGGGCCGGGAGCGACACAGTTCACGCGGATCTTCCGCTCCATCAACGACTGTGCGAGCGAATAGGTCAGCGCGAGAACCGCTCCCTTGGTCGCCGAGTAGTCGATGAGACTGTCGTTGCCGCGCAGTCCGTTGATGGACGACGTGTTGATGATGGCGCCGCCGCCGGTCAGGTGCGGGACGGCGGCGCGGGTGGTGTGGAAGAAACTGTCGATGTTGACGGCGAACGTGCGGCGCCACTGCTCCGGCGTGAGTTCCAGGAAGTCGTCGACGATCTCCTGGTAGGCGATGTTGTTGACCAGGATGTCCAACGCACCGAGTTCATCGACGGTTCGCCTCACGATGTCCGTGCAATGCGCCGGGTCGGCGAGGTCGCCGCGATAGGCGCGAGCCTGCCGCCCCTCCGCTTCGATCAGTCCGACGGTGTGCCGTGCATCGTTGTCCTCCTCCAGATAGGCGATGGCGACGTCGGCGCCCTCCTTGGCGAAGGCGACCGCGACCGCTCGGCCGATCCCCGAGTCACCGCCGGTGATGAGGGCGGTCTTGCCCGCGAGCAGATCGCGTCCGCGGTATTCCCGCATCTCGTCGCGCGGGCGATCACCCATCTCGTCGGTCTCCCCGGGGTACGGGATCGTCTTCGCCACGTGCTCGGGATTCTCGTCACTCATGGGCGGCGGATGCCCGAGCGGGCGGAGCCGGAAACATTGCCGCCGGCCCCATCGCGCGCGGCGTCAGGGATTCTCGTCGGGAATCTCCTGGTCGAGCTTCTCCTCTAGCGACTCGCCTTCGCGCTGCTCCCGGGCGGTCGTTCCGGTGCGGTCGCTGGCCGACCAGTCCTCCGGCGGATCCATGCCCTCCTCGAGCGGATCCCGACCGAGACGGTCCTCGTCGAGGTCCTCGAAACCCGCCGTCGACGTCAGATCGGGGTTGATGCCCTCGGTCGCTGCTGTCGCACTGTCACCCACGTTGTCGGTGCTCATTCTCGTCCTCCTCGTCGTGACCGGATTCGGTGATCGGGTCGGAGCCGCGTCGCACGCCGCCGGCCCGCAGACGCCGATACCCGAGCGGCACGGAGCCGAAACGATCTCCGCGAGTCCGGCATCGACGACACTGACCAGGCCGATTCCCGCTCGGCACCACAGCCAGGTAAGCTCATTTTTCGCCCGAGACCGCTGGCTCCCATGTTGATTTGTGGTTTGTAGGGGTGAGGGTGAGAGACGCCAACGATCACACCGCCGGCGAGTCCCGCATCAGTCACGTCGGCAGCTTTCGGTTCTTGTTCGACACCCAGGAGTGGGAGTGGTCTGACGAGGTCGCCGAGATGCACGGATACCGGCCCGGTGAGGTGACCCCGACGACCGAGCTGATCGCCGGTCACAAGCACCCGGACGACCGGCAGTCGTTCGAAGAGTTGCTCGCGACCATGCTGGACCGCCGGATTCCGTTCTCGAGCCGACATCGCATCGTCGACACCCAGGGCGAGGTCCGTCATGTCGCGGTCGTCTCGCAGCAACTGACCGACGAGGCCGGAGCCGTCATCGGCGCCGAGGGCTTCTATCTCGACCTGACGGCGATCGAGGAGAGAGCGGTCAAGGACCGCGTCGACGAGCACGTCGCGCGTTTCCGCGAGCACCAGGGCGT
Organism: Gordonia sp. ABKF26; assembly: GCF_041103195.1. Taxonomy (NCBI): domain Bacteria; kingdom Bacillati; phylum Actinomycetota; class Actinomycetes; order Mycobacteriales; family Gordoniaceae; genus Gordonia; species Gordonia sp. ABKF26. Next base: position 1,273,117 of record NZ_JBGCVZ010000003.1, on the reverse strand, counting down.
CATCGAACAGGCCAAGGGCATGATCTCGCTGGTCTACGGGGTCAGCGCCGATCGCGCGTTCGAGGTCATGCGGTGGCGATCGCAGACGGCGAACGTCAAGGTGAACGAACTCGCGCGGTCGATCGTCACCGGGGTCCACAAATACGTGGTGCTGCCGGACCCGGTCCGGCAGTCCTTCGACCACCTGCTGCTCAATGCGCACCATACCGACGGCCAGGGCACCCCACACTCGAACTCACACTGATCACCACACCGCTCATCGCACTCGTCGACGGTTTCGCCGGACGCCGTTCTGGGTAACTCGGCTCGCACGAGAACTTGCCGGAATTCGGCAGTCGTCGGCGGCTTGCGAAGCCGCGATCGCGCAGGCCCGGTTGAGAACACAGCCGTTGCGACCCGAGTGAACGGATGTGGCAGTGAGTAGTGGGCAGCCCAGCGGAACAGCAACCCTCGACACCACGGGGGTGAGCACGACACGGGACCGTTCGGTACGGGCGGGTCTACGCCCGCGGGCGAGTGTCGGCCCCACACGCGTGCGCGTCGCCTCGGTGCCGCACTCGCATGTGTACGTCCGGCACCTGTCTCCGCTCAACGGGACGGCCAGCGACCTCGACACCGGACCGGTGTCGGTGGTGCGCCTGCCCGACCCGGCGCCGGCCGACGGCGAAATGGTCCCGGGTCGGTGGTGGCCACCGCTGATGCTCGATCCCGCCTGGATCGCGCGACATCACAACGAGTTCGATGTCTTCCACCTCCATTTCGGGTTCGACGCCATCGAGCCGGCGACGATGTCGGCGGTCATCGACGAACTGCGCACCCACGGCAAGCCGCTCGTCTACACGCTGCACGATCTGCGTAATCCGCATCACGCCGAGCCGGGTCATCACGAGGAGGTACTGGACATCCTCGTGCCCGCGGCGGACGAGGTGGTGACGCTGACCCCCGGCGCGGCCGCCGAGATCACACGCCGCTGGCACCGGGAGGCGACCGTTCTCCCCCATCCGCATGTCGTGCCACCGGGAAAATTCGGCGCGCGAGAACCGCACACCGACGAGTTCGTCGTCGGGGTCCACGCCAAGAGCATCCGCGCGAACATGGATCCGTTGCCGGTCATCATGACCCTGCTCGATGCCGCCGCCGATTACCCGGACATGACCGTCCAGATCAACCTGCACGACGAGGTGTTCGTCCCGGGGACCCACGCGTACAACCCCGACTTCGGCACGACTGCTCTCGCGCTGTCGCGACATCCCTACGCGCGCGTGCGGGTTCACGACTACTTCACCGACGACCAGCTGTGGGACTATCTGCGAAGCCTGTCCGTATCGGTACTCCCGTACCGGTTCGGCACGCACTCGGGCTGGCTCGAGGCCTGCCACGATCTCGGTACCGCCGTCATCGCACCGAGCTGCGGCTTCTATCGCGAGCAGCAGGACTGCCTGTCCTACGAGTTCACCGCGGACCACTTCGATCCGGACTCGCTGGTTGCCGCTCTGGCGCAGGCCTATACGGCTCGACCGTCGGCAGCACTGTGGCCGGAACGACGCGCCCAGCGCCAGTCGCTCGCCGAACACCACGCCGCCCTCTACACCCGGATTCTGGATGCGTGACCCCCTGAAGATCGCCATCGTCGCGTCGAGCCGCTACCCGATCGCCCAGCCCTTCGCCGGCGGACTCGAGGCCCATGTCTGGCATCTCACCCGCGCCCTGACGCTCGCCGGACACGAGGTCACGCTGTTCGCAGGTGACGGCAGCGATCTCCCGGTCGACTCGGATCGCCTGCGCGCCGAGCTGTTCGAGCCATCCGCGGCCGCACGCTCGGATGTGTCGATGCCCCAGCTCGAAGTGTTGCAGGATCATCACTCGTATCTGTCGCTGATGCTCTCGTTCACGCGCAACCCCGGCGACTACGACGTGATCCACAATCACAGCCTGCACTACCTCCCGGTCGCCATGGGGCCTGCGGTGCAGACCCCGATGGTCACCACGTTGCACACCCCGCCGACGCCGTGGCTCGAGTCGGCCCTCACCCTCGCGCCCGATACGCGGTGCGTTGCGGTCAGCCGGCACACGGCGCAGTCCTGGTCACATGTTCTCGGCGACATCCCGGTGGTGCACAACGGCGTACAGCTGGACCGCTGGCCCGCCGGTCCCGGTGGGGACGATCTGGTCTGGTTCGGCCGTTTCGTCCCGGAGAAGGGTGCGCATCTCGCGATCGAGGCCGCGCAGCGCGCCGGACGACGGCTCCGACTGGCCGGACCCATCAGCGACGCAACGTATTTCGAGCAACAGATCGCCCCCTCCCTGGGCCGCCTCGTCCACTACGAGGGGCACCTCCACCAGCACGACCTGGCCCGGCTGGTGGGTTCCTGCGGCGCGACCCTGGTGAGCCCCGTGTGGGACGAGCCGTACGGCCTCGTGGTGGCGGAGTCCCTCGCGTGCGGCACCCCGGTGGCGTGCTTCGCGCGCGGAGGCATCCCGGAGATCGTCGGCGCCGACGCCGGTGTCCTCGTCCCGCCGGGCGATGTCGATGCGCTGGCAGTCGCCGCGGAGGAAGCGCTCACCATCGACCGGCAACTCGTCCGCCGTCGCGCGGAGGAACACTGCTCCGACACCGCGATGATCGGCCGGTACTCCGACATCTACGCCGATCTGGTCGCCGGACGTTCGACCCTCGGCACCGACTCGCTCACCCGCCAGGTACCGGCGTGATCGGTTACTACGTGCACCATCAGGGACGCGGACACTGTTCCCGCGCCACCGCAGTCGCCGGGCAGATCGGCACCGACGTCGTCGCGTTGACCAGCGCGTCGCTGTGCGATCCGGCGTTCAGTGAGGTGATCTCCCTCGACCGCGACGACGCCGACCCGGAGCCGAGTGATGTCGCCGTGAGCGGCCTGTTGCACTGGGCTCCGCGGCACGACGCCGGGCTGCGGACGCGCATGGCGCAGGTGGCGGAGTTCGTCGCCGAGCGCACACCGGCTGCCGTCGTCGTCGACGTCTCGGTCGAGGTCACCCTGTTCCTCCGGCTGCTCGGAGTGCCGGTGATCGTGACGGCGCAGCCCGGGGTCCGGGACGACCTGCCGCATCAGCTCGCCTACCGGGCGGCCGATGCGATCATCGCGCCCTGGCCTGCCGAGTTGTATCAGCCGGAGTGGCTCCGGGAACATCTGTCGAAGACGGTCTTCACCGGGGGCATCTCCCGCTTCGACGGCCGACCTCCCGTCTCACACCCCACGTTCGCGTCGGATGTGCTGGTCCTCACCGGTGCCGGCGGGGAACACGGGCTGCCGCACCCGGCGACCACTCTCGCCGACGAGCTGCCGGGGCGCACCGTCGTCGGACTCGGACCGGCATTCGATACATGGGTCGACGACCCATGGCCCTTCCTCTGCAGCGCCCGGGTGACCGTCATCGGCGCAGGTCAGGGCAGCGTGGCCGACGCCGCTGCGGCGGGCCGACCGGCGGTCGTGATCCCCGAGGACCGACCGTTCGCCGAACAGCGGGCGACCGGCGACACGCTCTCGCGCTCCGAACTGGCGCTCGTCACGTCGACGTGGCCGGACGCCGAGAGATGGCGATCGATCCTCGACACCGTCGGGGACTCGTCGCCGGCGTGGTCGCGCTGGCACACCGCGGGTGCCGCCGGGCGTGCCGCCCGCGCCATCGAAGCGGTCGCGAGCCGATGACAGGCTCCCCCGAGGTGGTCGCGGTGATCACGATCGTGGCGGGGCGACATCTCCACCTGCGACGCCAACTCGAGGCCTTCGCTCACTCGTCCAGCCGGCCCGACGTCCACATCATCGTGGCGATGGACGATCCCGACGTCACCACGGTGGTCGAGGGCCATCCGGTGCACGTCATCCATGTCGATGTCGACGAACCGGGCACACTCCAACTCGCCGACGCGCGCAACGCCGGAGCGGCGGCCGCGATCGCGGCGGGAGCGTCGATCCTGGCGTTCCTCGACGTCGACTGCATTCCTGGTCCCGACATGCTCGGACGCTACCTGCAGGCCGGCGCGGCGACGCCGGACCGCAGGCTCCTCTACTGCGGCCCGGTCACCTATCTGCCCGCCGATCAGCCGACCTTCGAGGCTCGTGAACTCCCTCGATTCACCGACCCACACCCGGCACGCCCGGCACCGGCGTGCGGACAGACGCAACTCTCGTCGGAACTGATGCTCTTCTGGTCGCTGTCGTTCGCCGTGCGAACCTCCGACTGGCTCGCGCTCGGCGGCTTCCACCCGGGCTACCGAGGATATGGCGGTGAGGACACCGACTTCGCGATGTGCGCGCGCGAGAACGGTTTTCGCATCGCCTGGGTGGGTGGAGCCCATGCGTATCACCAACACCACCCGGTATCGAATCCCCCCGTCGAGCATCTCGACGACATTCTCCGCAACGCCCGGGTCTTCCACGGCCGCTGGGGTACGTGGCCGATGGCGGGGTGGTTGAACGCCTTCGCCGACCTCGGTCTGTGCGCCTACGATTCCGCCGCGGACGACTGGCGGATCGTCAGCGACGGAACTTCGAGAACCGGATGACGACGCCGTGCGATCCCGAGTCCGACAGCGGTTCGTCGTAGGAGATCGTGTGGGTGTCGGTGACGGTCTGCACGATTCGCCACCCGAACGTGGACTGTTTGAGGGTCACACCCCCGACGAGTTCGCCGCGGATCTCCCCGACCACGCCCTGTGACGACAGGTGCAGCGTCAGCTCGATCGACGACCCCTCCGCCGCCGCAGAGATGATCTGAGAGCAGATCTCGTCGACGGCGACCTTCGCGTCGATGACGTCGTCGAGTGCCCAGTCATCGATGTACAACGCGGTCTCGATGAGGGCGCGTACCAGTGCGAGACGATCGGTGGCCGCGGGAACCCGCAGGACCGTCGGCGTGCCGCCGTCGATCGCTAGCTGGGACGTCGCGTCGGAATCGGTCATCAAATGAGTCTTCTTCGCCCGTTGATTGGTGGTGCCGATCTCGGCTGGTCTGGTCATGAGTGCCCCGTGATTCCCTGTTCCAAACCGCGGCTCGAGAAGATGTACCGCGCTGAACCGTGCCCCCCGAACACGTGTGGACACGGTAGCAGAGCATTCCTCGAGGACCGGACCCCATGAGATTCACATCTCGTTCCGTCCCAATTCCGGCGGACGGTTCGCACCACGACGTTTCGTTGTCGCCCCGTCGCGGTACACCGTCCGCACCGAGGCCGGTCGTCCAGCCACGTCGGCCACCGAGCCACAACCAGACAGCGCAGGGAGTGCACCATGCCAGATCTGACACCCGACCGAGAGGTCGCCTCGCGCGAGGCCATCGCCCGGCGTCCGGCACGAAAGTCACGAGGGCTGAAGGCCATCGGCCTCCTCGGCTTCGTCTGCCTCGGACTCATGCTGGTGCTCGCGGGCCTCGCGATCGCCGCCGGCGCGGGCGACCGCGACGCGACCGTATGGCTGGCGGTGGGCGCCGTCCTCGTCGGCCTGGTGGCGCTCGGCCTGCTGATCGGCAGCCGCGTCCTGCTCCGGCGACGCGCCGCCCGAGACGGTGATCGTGCCCATCAGGACCCGATCCAGCCGGAGACCACTGCCGAAGAGGCCGAGCGTTACGAGGAGCGCTTCCACGACTTCCCGGTGGAACACGCGGGAAAACGAGAGCGAGGGCGGGACGACCGCCTGGAAGAAATGCACGACGAGGGTCATCGACACAACCGGGGACACAACGAGGGAAAGGCCTGAGAATGCGCGCAGTGACCTGGCAGGGCAAACGACACGTGTCGGTCGACACCGTGCCCGACCCGAAGATCATCGAGCCCACCGACGCCATCATCAAGGTCACCTCGACCAACATCTGCGGATCCGATCTGCATCTGTACGAGGTCCTCGGTCCATTCATGCAGGCCGGCGACATCCTCGGGCACGAGCCCATGGGGATCGTCGAAGAGGTCGGCAGTGAGACCGGCGACCTCCGCGTTGGCGACCGGGTCGTCATACCGTTCCAGATCTCGTGTGGCTCATGCCTTTTCTGCCACGACGGGCTCATGACGCAGTGTGAGACGACGCGCGTCACCGAACAGGGGACGGGCGCCGCGCTGTTCGGCTACTCGCAGCTCTACGGCTCGGTCCCCGGGGGGCAGGCCGAGTACCTACGCGTACCTCAGGCCCAGTTCACCCACATCAAGGTGCCCCTGGAGAAGCCCGATTCCCGTTACGTCTATCTCTCGGATGTGCTGCCCACGGCCTGGCAGGCCGTGGCCTATGCCGAGATCCCCCAGGGCGGAACCGTCACCGTGCTCGGCCTCGGCCCCATCGGCGACATGGCCGCCCGGATCGCCGCGCATCAGGGCGCTCGGGTCATCGGTGTCGACCGGGTACCCGAACGGCTGGCCCGGGCGGAGGCCCGCGGTATCGAGACCGTGAACTTCGACGCCGTCGACAATGTCGGCGACGCCATTCGCGACCTCACCGGCGGGCTGGGTACCGACGCCGTCATCGACGCCGTCGGCATGGAGGCCCACGGATCGCCGATCAACAAAGCGCTGCAGAGCGTCGTCGGATTGCTGCCGGATGCCGTGGCGCGCAAGGCGATGTCCGAGGTGGGCACCGACCGGCTGGGTGCGCTCTACTCCGCGATCGACATCGTCAAGCGCGGCGGAACGATCTCGCTGTCCGGGGTCTACGGCGGCGCGGCCGACCCGCTTCCCATGCTGACCATGTTCGACAAGCAGATCCGGCTTCACATGGGGCAGGCCAATGTGAAGCGGTGGGTCGACGACATCATGCCGTTGCTCACCGATGACGACCCACTGGGCGTCGACACCTTCGCCACCCACGAACTGCCGCTCGACGAGGCCCCGCAGGCTTATGAGACCTTCCAGCGGAAGGACGACGGCATGGTCAAGGTGATCCTCAAGCCGTGACTCAGCGGGGCCTGCCGCGGCCCTTGGCTGCGGCGGGCTCTCCGTCGGCCTGCGGGGTGTCGTTGCCCTCGGCCTCGTCCTCCTCGACGACGACCTCGGACCGCAAGGTCTCGAGAATGCGCGTCAGCAGGCGCGACACGTGCATCTGGGAGATCCCCACCTCGCGTGCGATCTCGCTCTGCGACATCGACTTGAAGAAACGAAGGGTGAGAATCGTGCGCTCGCGCTCGGTGAGCCGCTCGAGTGCGGGCTGCAGTGTCACGAATTCTTCGACGAGTTCCAACCGTGCGTCCTCGTCGCCGAGGGTGTCGGCAAGGGTCCAGCCGTCGGTATTCGAGCCGGCCTCGGCGTCGATCGAACTCGCGGTGTACGCCGACCGGGCGACCATGCCCTCGATGACCTCGCCGACAGGCAGGTCCAGATGCTTGGCGATCTCACTCGGGCGTGGCGACCGACCGAGGGTCTGCAAGAGTTCTTCACTTGCCTTGGCGATGTTCAGCGAGGCCTCTTGCGCACGCCGGGGTACGCGGATGGACCAGGTGCTGTCCCGAAAATAGCGCTTGACCTCGCCCATCACGGTCGGCACCGCGAAGGCGAGGAAGTTGTTGCCGCGCTCGACGTCGAACCGGTCGACAGCATGCATCAGACCGATCCGCGCCACCTGACGCAGATCGTCGATGGGTTCGCCACGCTCGGAGAACCGCCGCGCGACATGATCCGCCAGGGGCAGGCACCGCGCGATGACCTCGTCCCGAAGTCGAGCACGACGATCGTCGTCCTTCTCCTCGTGCATCGCACGAAGTGAGGGGAGGACGTCACCGTAATCGTCGTGATCGCCCCGGTCTCCCGACGCCATTCTCACCACCAGACTTAGAAGACAGCACGAGAACTGATGCGCAGACCTCGTGCCGCAACCAGAACAGGAATGATGTGCGCACGGGTTCGACGCATATCCGAGTCCAGCCAACCACGGTCGTACGACAGCGTCCAGCCATGCCGGGTGTGGCCTGGTCAGAGCGGTGTGTGGCAGGAACTCGGCGCATAGAAACTGCCGAAGTGGGCACAACCTTGTACGCCGTGGTCGCGCAACGTAGGGTAAGGGATGCGGTTCAGGTAGTAGCTGCGTTCTAAGCGACAGGCGCCCAGGGCCTCTTCGCTTCCCACCATCACGTGTCAATCTTTTTTCGACGATCGTGAACTTGGGTTACTCCCAACCACATTCGGTGGAGTATCAAGGCCTTCGATCCAGAGGTGACGGTCGGGCCAGACGCGCACTTACCGAAACGAGAACATCATGGCTCTCACTTCTTCGACCACCTTCCGGTCGGCCTTCGATCCCGCGACCGAACCTGCGCCGAAGACACATCCACACCAGTTCGTGTCACCGAAATCGTATTGCGTACAAGGTTTTTCAGGCAGCGTCGATCGCGATTCCGCCGCCGATTTCGCGGCTGCGCTGGATCGGGTGATCAGCGGCCCGGTCGACGGCATCGTCCTCGACTTCTCCGGCCTGAACTTCTTCGGAACAGTGGGTCTCGTACTGCTGCGGTCCTTCATCGACGACGCCGGTCGACGATTCGTCCCGGTCGTGGTCGTCGGCGGCCGCAGTGTGACCCGCCCGCTCGAACTCTGCGGGATGGCGCCCTACGTCAAGGCTTTCGAGACACTCGAGGAAGCCGGACGCGCCCTGACTCAGAACGAGGTCGCCCCCAGCACGATGGAATTCACCGTCGCCGAGTAAGCCGCCCCAGCTAGGCCGCTGCTCCCTGAGGTGCGAGGAGCGCTGGCGACGAGCCTCCCCTGCCCCCTGAGGTGCGAGGAGCGATAGACGGTATGAGGGCCTTGGGGCCGAAGGCCTCAAGCTGCAAACACATCGTGGGTTGCTGGTGCTGAGTTCACACTCGGCGGTAGCACCACATTGCAGATCAGGAGGCCTCCGGTGATTGTTCAGGGTACAAGTGTCGGATTGGATGTTCACGCACGCTCGGTGGTCGCTCATGCCATCGATGAAGACTCCGGGATGGTGATTCGGGAGACGTTGGTCCCCGATGCGGCGACCATCGTGAGCTGGCTACAGGGCTTGGCACCGCCCGTGCGGTTGGCCTATGAGGCCGGTCCGACGGGCTTCGGATTGGCTCGGGCGATCACTGCGGCCGGGATGGAGTGTGTGGTTGCCGCTCCCTCAAAACTGCAACGACCAGCCGGGGACCGCGTCAAGACCGATGCCCGAGACGCTGCACATCTGGCGAAGTTGCTGCGCCTGGGCGAGGTGGTAGCGGTCAGTGTGCCTAAGGTGGGCGCCGAAGCCGCCCGTGATCTGGTCCGCGCCCGCGAGGACGCCCGCAGCGACCTCATGCGCGCTCGGCATCGACTGTCCAAACTGCTTCTGCGCCAGGGAATCGTCTACTCCGGCGGCAAACCCTGGACCGGTGTTCATCAGCGGTGGCTGCAGCGTCAACGTTTCGAGCTGCCGCTGCTGCAGGCCGCCTTCGACAACGACCTGGACGCGGTGTTGAGCGTGACCGCACGCCGTGACCGCCTCGATGAGCTGATCGAACAGACCGCGTCGACCGATCCGTGGCGGGCGGTGGTCACCCGTCTGTCGTGTCTGCGGGGTGTGTCGACGCTGACCGCGTTCGCTCTCGCGGTCGAGATCGGCGACTGGTCGAGGTTTAGTGGCGCCACGATCGGCTCCTACGCCGGGTTGGTGCCCTCGGAGTACTCGACCGGCGGGACCCGCAGTCAGGGCTCGATCACCAAGGCCGGTAACGCCCACGTGCGTCGGTTGCTGGTCGAGGCGGCCTGGCAACACCGGCGCCCTTACGCCACACCCGGGCAGACCATGCGCCGTCGGTGGGAGGCTGCCTCGCCGGCTGCCCGCGCCCGTGGCCATGCCGGCAATCGTCGGTTGCACAAGCGTTGGCAACAGTTCGACCGCCGCAGCAAACATCCCTGCGTCGCCAACACCGCGATCGCTCGTGAGCTTGCCGGCTGGTGCTGGTCGCTGGCGGTGCTCGACGAGTAGCCAGCACTGACACACAATCTTGGCCGCCCGTCGCGGGACTCCCGCTGTGGTGAACAGGGAACGAATCCACGGCGTCGCTATGTGCGCCAGCACTTTTGAGTGCACGGTACGCACGTTTACATAGACCCGTCGGTCAGCGTTTTCATCTCCTGTCGAACACCGTTGAGCGGTAACCAACCCGCGTATATCAGTCCGACAACACCGTCGCGAGTAACGACCACCACACACCGCGGCGGGCGGCCAAACCCCACTACAGCCCCCCGAAGGAGGCCAACTTCGCCATGGGACTTGACAGAGCAGCACTACATATCAGCGACGAGCCTCGAAGGGCACGTCAGGTCACCGCTTCGTGGTGACCTGGCGTGCGACGTCGACCAGCTTGGTGTTCGAGTCCTGTGACAGCCGCTTCAACAGCTCGAACGCGGCGATCGCATCGATCTCGAACCGCTCCATCAGCATGCCCTTGGCCTGGCCGATGACGTCGCGATTGGCCAGGGCGCTGTGGAACTGCTTGTCTTTCCTGACCTTGTTCCACGCGAGCGCCGCGTGGGTCGCGAAGACGGCGCCGAGATCCTCGGCGTGGAGGTCGAAGGCGCGGGGCACGTCGGCGAACAGATTCAGCGCCCCGATCGTGGTCGTGTCGGCGAAGAGCTGAAAGGACAGCACCGAGCGGATCGAGGTCTCCGCCAGCGCCCGCTGCCGGTACTCGGGCCAACGTTCTTCCTTCGCGAGGTCGTCGACGCGCACGACGCGGTCGGCAAGCGCCGCCGAGATACACGGTCCCTCACCGAGTTCCGCCTGGATACGGTCGTGCACGTCAGCGACGTCGTGGGTCGAGCCGAAGGACTCGATCGACTTCCGATTGGTGGTGACGGTGAGGCCGGCGTACCCGACGCCGGGGATGTCGATGAGCGCGTTCTCGACGATCGACTTGGCGACCTGTTCGTCGGAGTCGTCCCCGTGGAGCTCACGCGCCAGATCGGCGATCCTTCGGTGGACGTCCTCCTCGAACGGATGTGTCATGATCGAGCCCCTTTCAACGCCCGACGTGAACACCAACGACCACGGACGCGCATTGTTCGGCGTACTCACCCCAACGTAGCCCACGGCGACGTGCCTGTTGTCGGCTCGGGAAAGGCGTTCGGACCCTACGCCGGCAAGTGGCTCAGCGGAACGCCGAAGCACCGGTCAGCGCGCGACCGATGGTGAGCTGGTGGACCTCGGAGGTCCCCTCGTAGGTGAGTACCGACTCCAGGTTGTTGGCGTGCCGGATCACCGGGTACTCGAGGGTGATGCCGTTCGCCCCCAGGATGGTTCGGCATTCGCGGGCGATCGCGATCGCCTCCCGCGTGCTGTTCAGCTTGCCGGTGCTGACCTGCTCGGGGGTGAGTTCACCGCGATCTTTCAGACGGCCGAGATGGTAGGCCAGCAGGTGGCCCTTGCCGACCTCGAGCGCCATGTCGGCGATCTTGGTCTGGGTGATCTGGTAACCGGCGAGCGGCTTGTCGAACACCTCGCGGGACTGCGCGTAGTCGATGGCCGATTCGAGACAGTCGCGAGCCGCGCCCATGGCCCCGAAGATGATGCCGAATCGCGCCTCACCGAGAGCGGTGAGCGGTCCCCGCAGACCCTCTGCCTTCGGCAGCATCGCCGACGCGGGAAGCCGCACGTCGTCGAACACGAGCTCCGAGGTGACCGAGGCGCGCAGCGACATCTTCTTGGTGATCTCCGGCGCCGAGAACCCGGGCGTGTCGGTGGGGACCACGAATCCGCGGATACCGCCCGGACTGTCGGCGAGATCGGTCTGCGCCCACACCACTGCGACATCGGCGATCGAACCGTTGGTGATCCACATCTTCGTTCCGTTGAGCACCCAGTCGTCGCCGTCGCGCTTGGCATGGGTGCGCATGCCCGACGGATTGGATCCGAAGTCGGGCTCGGTCAAGCCGAAGCAGCCGATCGCCTCCCCCGCCGCCATCCGCGGCAGCCATTCGTTCTTCTGTTCTTCCGAACCCCAGTGATGGATGGAGAACATCGCGAGTGACCCCTGCACCGACACCAGGCTGCGGATTCCGGAATCGACGGCCTCGAGCTCGAGGCAGGCCAGTCCGTAGGACATCGCACTCATCCCGGGACAGCCGTACCCCTCGAGGTGCATTCCCAGGGCCCCGAGCCCGCCGAGCTCCCGGGCGATGTCGCGGGCAGGTAGGCGGGCCTCCTCGAACCAGTCGGCGATGTGCGGACGCAACTTCGACGCGGCGAAGTCGCGCACACCGTCGCGGATGGCGATCTCGTCCGCGTCGAGCAGCGAGTCCAGGGCGAAGAGCTGGGGCAACGTGCTGGGGCGGGACATCGAGACCTCCATGAGAACGTTTGCAAGAACGATTGCATCGCCTAAGGTAGGTGGTCGGCCGCCGCCGGTCAATGTGTGGGGTGGGCTCGAGCTACCGGGCCGAGAGGAGAGCCAGCGTGATCAGTGGTCAGCGCGCACCCACGCTCAAGGAGATCGCGCAGCGTGCCGGCGTGCACGTGTCCACCGCGTCCCGCGTCCTCCGCCAGGCCGAACCCGCCGACGGATGGTCGGAGTCGGCGCTCCGGGTCCGGGAGGTCGCCGACCAGCTCGGCTACCAGCGCAACGTGTGGGCGGCCAGTCTGCGGACCCGCAAGACCACCACGATCGGTGTCGTGATGACGCGACTCACCGACGGCGTCGTCGCCACGACCTACCAGGGCATCGAGCAGGCCGCCACCCGGGCCGGTTACTCGGTGCTGCTGTCGAGCCCGCCTGATGAGGAGGCCGCTCAGCGGCGGGCCATCGAACTCCTCGTCGGGCGGCAGGTCGACGGTCTGTTGCTGAGCGGGCTCCATCGGCCGGGTGGCGATTTCGTCGAGTCGCTGCGGATCGGCGACCTTCCGTTGCTCGCGCTGACCCGGCACGCCGAGGCCGGGCTTCCCTTCGTCGGCGGTGACGACGTGCGCGGCGGCCGCATCGCGGCCCGACATCTCCTGGATCGGGGGTACACCGACCTCGCCGCCATCGCCGGTCCCGCCCACGCGACCACGGCCACCGACCGACTCAGCGGGTTTCGCGTGGAGTTGCGCAAGGCCGGGATCACGCTGCCCGACGACCGCATCGTCGCGTCGAACTTCGAGGTCGACGGCGGTACGGCGGCCGGTCGCGCACTTCTGGATCGTCCGGACCGCCCGCGGGCGATCTTCGCGGTGTCGGACACGATCGCGGTGGGGGTCCTGGGCGTGGCGCGCGACCTCGGACTCCGCGTCCCCGACGACCTCGCCCTGATCGGCTACAACGACATCCCGGTGGCCGCCCAGCTGCCGGTTCCACTCACGACGATTCGTTCCCCGGCACGGGAGATCGGTGAGACCGCGGTGCGCGGTCTCCTCGACCTCGCGACCGGACGCGACGTCGAATCCCGGCGCTTACCGGTCGAACTCATCGCACGCGGCAGCACGTGATCGGTTCGCCTCCGCGCTGGCCTCAGGGCACGACCGGCTCGGGCCGTCGACGCACCGCGACGGCGCGGGCGACCGCGAACGTCGCGGCCAGGACCATCGTCACCACGAGGATCGTGGCGATCCACGTCGGCGAGGTGGTCGTGTACCCGAACCAACCGGCCACCCCGACGCCGGCGCCAGTCGCCAGCACGGCCCCGACCGGGAGCGAGATCGCGGTCGTCCGAACGGTGGCCCGGGTGTGCGCATCACCGGACAGTCGCAACACACCGAGGATGCCGACGAGCACCAGCACGTACCCGAGCACCCCACTCACGGCGTAGACCACCAGGACGGGGTACCCGGCGCCGGTGTCGCCGGTGAACGCGTTCGCCAGCAGGATGATCGCCGGGGCGAGTCCGACCACGACACCGATCAGCCCGGCGCCCACCACCCGGCCGAGCCGCAAGCCGCTGCGCTCCGCCAGACGTACACCGACCGCCCAGAGAACTCCCGCAACGAGCGCACCGGTGACGGCGCCGACCCCGGCCGCGACGATCACCGAGTCCGTCGGGTCTTGCGCGACACCCGCCGTGTCCCCGGTGCCCCACACCATCCAGATGTCGGGACCACCGACCGAGCCGCCGCGATCGGAGAGGGACAGGGCCGCGCCCAACGCCGCGATCACTGCACCGAACAGCCCGAACCCGACGAGTTGCCTCCACATACGGCCACTATCGCCGGTCTCGGCGTCGTCGGGCTTCCGGACACGCGGTAACACTCGTCGCTTGCGTTTCCGAGACAGTGTTTCGCGGTTCTTCCGGATCAGGAAGCGGCGGGGAAGTTCTCCTGCGCCGCACGGAACATCGCGACGACCGCGGCGCGAACGTCGGCTCGGTCGCGCACCGGCCGATCCCACGGGAGCCGTACACCGACAGTCCCGTCGGGGCCGGAGACGTCGAAAGTGGCTGCCTCGTGGTCGAATCCGGTCATCGTTGCCGTGACCGCATCCGGACGTCCGCCCAGCACCCGGCAGATGAGCAGCGAGTCCTCGGCATGGTCGTCGTTCATGTGCGCGAGTACGGCCGCCACGACATCCGGCGCGAACTGCGCCGTGTCCGAGACGTTGTCGTCAGTCACGCGCGGCCTCGCCCGTCTCGGTGCGCACGAAGTTCCCGACCCACCGCCGGAAGCGCTCGACGTCGCCGCCCTGTTCTTCGAACCAACCCCAGGTGCCGCCGCGGGCACCCGTCACGTCGCCGACGACCAGTTCGATGGCCTCGCGCGGGGTGCGCAGGATGGGGGCCTCCAGGGTGGTGCCCGCCGGAATCCGCTTGCGGGACCGCAGACGCTCGAAGACGCCGGCGATGCCATCTTCGGTCCGGTGGTAGTCGGCGATGACCGACGACTCGTCGACGCCCGCCAGCAGCAGCGCGATGGCGATGATCACCCCGGTCCGATCCTTGCCGGCCGCGCAGTGCACCAGAGTCGCGCCGCTGGGATCGAATTCGTTCAGCGCGGCGGTCAGCCGGTGACCGCCCGTCCGCATCATCGCGGTGTAGATGTCGACGAGAGCGGTGTCGGCGAGCCGGTCGACCCGGGCACCCGACGACACCGGACGGTGCACGACCCGCACGTTCGCCGGCCACGTGACGGCCATCCGGCCCAGCTCCGTGGGGTCTCGCAGATCGACGACGGTGGCCGGCGGCCAGGGCATGCCCACCGGGTCCTCGTCGTCGGGATACGGTGCGTCGCTGCGGATCAACACATTGGCGGCGGTGATGCCGCCGCCGGCGACCCGCATACCGCCCAGATCCCGGATATTGGCGAAAGTCCGCAGGTCAGAGGCAGAGGAGAGAGTCACAGCTTTCCCGATCGTCGAAGTGCGCGGTGGTCGGTCGCACCTCACCTTACGCAGGCAGCGGCACGTCCGGCCGCTGACGTACCGTTGCGACGGTGACGACCTATCACTCCTACGAACCGTCGCACGGCCATCGGCTGTCGCACGATCCCGTCAACGCGATCGTCGCGCCGCGACCCATCGGCTGGATCTCCACCGTGTCCGGCACCGGGGTGCGCAATCTCGCTCCCTACAGCTTCTTCAACCTCTTCAACTACACGCCGCCGATCGTCGGTTTCGCCAGCGTCGGCTACAAGGACACCGCCGCCAACGCGATCGAATCCGGCGAGTTCGTGTGGAACCTCGCCACCGACGACCTCGGCGAGAAGATGAATGCGACCTCGGCGGCGGTGCCCGCCGGCGAGGACGAGTTCGAGGTCGCCGGCCTGACACCGCTGGCCGCCGACCTCGTCGCGCCGGCACGCGTCGAGGAGAGCCCCGTGGCCTTCGAGTGCCGGGTCACCCAGTCGTTCCAGTTGCGCACCGCCGCTGACGACCCCGTCGACAGCTGGATGGTGTTGGGCGAGGTCGTGAAGATCCACATCGCCACCCACCTGCTGCGCGCGGACCAGACCTTCGACACGGCCGGTGCGCGCCCGCTGCTGCGAGCCGGCGGACAGGGCGACTACTTCCTGCCGAGCGACGACCACCACCGGTTCATGAAGCGACCGAAACCCGCCACGCGCTGACCGCCCGGTCGACGGGTTCGCTCACAACGCGCTGCGAATCTCCTCGTCGCTCGGCATCCCGGTCCGCGCACCGACCGCGGCCACCGACAACGACGCCGCCGCGACACCTCGCTTCGCCGCGTCGGCGACCGTCGAACCGCCGGCGAGCGTCGCCGCGAACACTCCGTTGAAGGTGTCGCCCGCCCCCGTGGTGTCGACCACGCGGTCGACGTGCCCGGCGGGAAGGACGACCACCTCAGATGCCGGATCGGCGATCAGGACGCCCTGCGCACCGAGGGTCACCAGAACCGGGGCACCCGTCCGCGACGCCACCGCCGTAGCCCGCTCGGCCGCGGGAACGTCCGGGGCGTCCCGACCGTCGGCGATCAGCCGGTGCAGGTCACGAAGTTCCGACGCGTTGGGCGTGAACACCGGCCGCGACGCCATCAGGTCGACCGTCGACGGCAACACCGGGGCGGGATTGACGACGCATCGGATACCTCGCGCAGCGGCCGTCGTCACCGCCGCGGCCACGGCGCCGGCCGGGATCTCGGTGCTGACGAGCACACACCCGGCCCAGCTCGCCGCGCGATGCACCGCGGCACGGACCCTCTCGGCGTCGACGGCGGCGTTCGCGCCCGCCCCGACGGCGATCTGATTCTCACCCTGTGGATCGACGACGATCAGTGCCATTCCGGTGGCGACGCCGTCGAGCACGCCCACGTCGGTCACGTCGACGCCGGAGTCCCGCAACTCGGCGAGTGCCTGCGCGCCGGTGTCGTCGGAACCCACTGCCCCGCAGTAACGCACCTCGGCACCCGCCCGCGCGGCGGCAACAGCGGCATTCGCGCCCTTGCCGCCGCCGTGCCGCGTCACCGTCGGGCCGACGACCGTCTCACCGGGCCCCGGGAGACGATCGGCTTCCACCACCAGGTCGACGTTGACGGCGCCGACGACGAGCAGTCGGGTCGCTCGATCGTGAGAAGTCATCGTGCCTCCGAACCCGTGAGCGCCCCCGGCGTCCAGTCGGGCCAGTCGGGCACGCCCGCGACCATACCGTCGACGTACCGCGCGACGATGCGCGTGGTCGCTCGCTCGTTGGCGTACACGGTTGCCTGGTCACTCCGCAGGATCGCCGTGCGGACGAGCGGCCACAGGCGTCGGAACCGCTCGCGGATCTTGACCTCCGGGACCGCATGCCCGCCACTGTCGACGCGTAGCCGCACCCGATGCACGGCGAGATCTTCGGGGATCATCACGACGTGGAGAGCGACCCGGTATCCGGCGGTGTGCGCACGGTCGACGAGTTCCAGTTTCGACGGATGCGAGAAGACCGTCTCGGCGATGAACGAGGCACCGGCCTCGATGAGGTGGTCGCGGGTGGCCGCGGCCAACCGGGCCGCGTCGTAGGAGTGGGCTTCCGCGGCGTCGGGCCACTGCTGCCGGGCGATCAGGTCGGCGTTCACGAAGGGTGTGCGCACCAACGGCTGTAGATGATGCTCGACCAGCGTCGACTTTCCCGCGCCGTTGCATCCGACGACGAGGTCGAGCCTCGGTGTCACCGGTCGAGGACGACGCTCGTCCCGTCGGGCCGGAGTTCGACGAGCCGTCCGGCGTCATCGACGACGACCGAGGAGAACCCCTCCGAGGCGCGTCGGACGACGTGGTCGTCGGTGGCCAGCCGCGCCTCGAGGTGCGCGTCGATCTCGGCGTCGTAGACGACGGCTTCCTCTGCGGTCAACGCCTCTGCCGGTAGGTCGCCGGCCAACGCGGCCTCGACCCGCCGACGCGACGCGGTGGTGCGCTGTGAGACGCTGCGGCCGAGACGTGCCCAGTGTTCGAGTTGCTGCCGCGCCGATCGCTGCTCGCGCGCGCCCTCCCGCGCGGCATCGGTCACCAGTGCAGCAGACAACCGGGTCACCTTGTCCGTACCGGTGCTCATCGCACACCTCCCGCGTGGGTGTAGCAGAGTGCTACATCGACCCAGCATACGCCGACGAACCCGTCGACGGTCGTTGTCGGACGACCGTCGACGAGCGCCGGCACTCTCAGCCGGTCTCGGGTGTCACCGCGTCGAGGTCGCATCCCGCTTCGGCAACACCCATCCCGGTCGCGGGAAGTGGCAGGTGTAGCCGTTCGGGAAATTCAGCAGGTAGTCCTGGTGCTCGGGCTCGGCCTGCCAGAACGGACCCAACTGCTCGATCGTGGTGACCGCCTTGCCCGGCCACAGACCCGAGGCATCGACGTCGGCGATGGTGTCGCGAGCGACCTGCTCCTGCTCCGGGGTCACCGGGAAGATTGCCGAACGGTAGCTCGTGCCGACGTCGTTGCCCTGCCGGTCGCGCGTCGTCGGGTCGTGGATCTGGAAGAAGAACGCCAGGATGTCGCGGTACGTCGTCTGCGTGGGGTCGAAGACGATCTCCACCGCCTCCGCGTGACCGGGATGGTTGCGGTAGGTGGCGTGGTCGTTCTGTCCGCCGGTGTAGCCGACCCGGGTGTCCAGGACACCGGGCTGCTTGCGGATCAGGTCCTCCATCCCCCAGAAGCACCCACCCGCGAGGACCGCGGTCTCGGTGCCGGGGCGGACGGTGATCTGACCGGTGTCGGTGGTCATGCGTTCTCCTCCTGGGTGTCGGTGGTGGTGTGGTCGTCGGTGAACAGGGCGGCGTACTCGCCGTAACCCTCGGCGTCGAGTTCGGCCACCGGGATGAACCGCAGCGATGCCGAGTTCATGCAGTACCGCTGTCCGCCCGCGTCCCGCGGCCCGTCGTCGAAGAGGTGCCCGAGGTGGCTGTCCGCCCCGGCGGACCGTACTTCGATGCGCCGCATGAACAGGCTCCGATCGACCTTCGTCGCGACGGCGTCGGGATCGATGGGCCGGGTGAAGCTCGGCCACCCGGTTCCGCTGTCGAACTTGTCGGTCGACGAGAACAGCGGCTGCCCCGACACGACGTCGACATAGATCCCGGGTTCGTGGTTGTCCCAGTACTCGTTGTCGAAGGCCCGCTCGGTGCCGTCCCGCTGGGTGACGCGGTACTGCACGTCGGTGAGGCGGCTCAACGCCTCGGGGGTCTTGCGGTAGGTGTTGCTCACGTTTCCTCCTGCCGACGCTCCCCCGCTCCGTCGATCGACGGCGCATCTCGGAGGGCGTCACCGTGCACAACACCACGATGCCCGCATTTGGTCCCGACCCGCGACCGGGCCGCCGCCCACCAGGTGGACGGCGGCCCGGACACGCCTGGCAGACTCCGATCAGCCCACGACGTCACGCCCGAAGATCTGCCGGGCGAGGACCCAGCGCTGCACCTCGCTGGCACCCTCGTAGATCTCCCCGATCTTGCTGTCCCGGTAGAGCGCCTCGACCGGACCCGACGAATCGTCGTCACCCAGTTCCTGGGTGAACCCGAACCCGCCGAACGCCTGGACCGCGTCGCGGGCCATCAGGACCGCGACCTCGGTACCGCGCAGTTTGGCCATCGCCGCCTCCGGTTCGGGGAACCGCGTGCCGGAGTCGAGCCGCATCGCCGCCTTGAGGTACAGGTCGCGCGAGATCGCGATCTCGGTCGCGCGGTCGGCCATCAGGAACTGCCAGTGCTGCCGGGCTGCGAGCGGTTCGCCGAAGGCCACCCGGGTGCGCAGGTGGGCAGCGGTGCGGTCGAAGGCGGCTTGCGCCATGCCCACACCCGCCGCCGCGATCCCGATACGTCCGTAGGTCAGCGTCTGCAGGGCGACCTTCAGCCCGCCGCCCTCGGTCCCGAGCAGGGACTCACGCCCCAGCTCCACCTCGTCGAGGTGCACGTCGGCGGTGATCTGGCCCTTGTTCCCGAGCTTGCGATCCGGCGTACCCACCCGGACCCCCGGGGTGTCGGTCGGGACGATGAACGTCGAGAGCCGGTCACCGGTGCGAGCGAGGACCACGACGAACGCGGCGACGACGGAATTGGTGATCCACCGCTTGCGCCCGTTCAGCACCCATCCGTCGCCGCGGCGGTGCGCCACGGTCTGGACCGCCTCGGGTGAGAGATCGCTCGACGCGGCCGGCTCGCTGGTGGCGAAGGAGCCGACGATCTCGCCGGCGACGACCGGGGCCAGCCACCTGCGGCGCTGCTCCGGCGTGCCCTGGTTGACGGCATTGCCCGCGAGGATGCAGTGGACGTCGAAGATCGCGGCGACGCTGTTGGAGAAGTACGCCAGTTCTTCGACGGCGGTGGCCGTCGCGGTGGCCGGGTGAGCCAGTCCGTCGCCGCCGACATCGGCCGCGAAGGGGATGCGGTAGATCCCCGCCGTGGCCAGCCGATCGAACACGTCACGTGGGAAGCCGTCGAGTCGCTCGTCGCCCCGCGCGATCCGGTCGGCCACCGGCGCGACGTCGCGAAGCGCGACCTGCCGGACCCTGCGCCGGACCTCGGCCACCTCCTCGGGCGACACGAGGTCGTGGTACAGGGTGTCGGCGATCCGCGGCGGCTGGTCGGGCATGTCGTCGGACGACGACACCCTGGTGATGTCGATGACAGTCAAGGAGTCTCCTGTTCTGATCGAACCGATCGACCCGGCTCAGACCGGCGCATCGGCCACGGCACGGGAGTGCTCGATCTCGTCGGGCACGAGTTCGGCCGCGGTCTCCGGCGCTCCTGCGCCCGGACCGAAGTCGGCAAAGGCCGTGATGTGCTCCTCGAGGGGCAGCGGGTTGGGCGTGCCGTAGGTGAAATAGGTCTCCCACGGCAGCTTCGCGCCGCCGATGGCCAGGCCGGTGTCGATGTCGGACATCTGCCAGGTCTTCGTCTCGGCAGACGGGTCGAGATGCAGGTATCCGGACTCACCGAACAGCTCGATGCGATTGCCGCCCGGTTCGAACACGTACAGGAACTGCCCCTGGGTGATCCCGTGCCGGTCCGGTCCGGCTTCGATCCGGATGTCGTACTCGCGGAACATCTCCACGGCGTCGATGTTGTGCTGGCCCGTGCCGTAGTAGAAGGCGACGTGATGGAGCTTGCCGCGCCCGCCGGTCATGTCGCGCATGCACGCGACCTCGTGTCCGAGGATGTTCGAGCTCATCCAGGCACCGATCTCGACGTCCCCGTCGACGACCCGCTCGGTGGTGTGGAACCCGAGGTGCCGTTCGAACTCGGTCTTGACGGCGGTGACGTCGGAGGCCATCAGGTTGAGGTGGTCGATGCGCTTGACCGGGATGCCCTGCAACGGCTTCTTCGACGGCCGGGTGAGGATCTTGCTCTGCAGTTCCGGTGGCGCGACGTACTTCTCGGCCTCCCAGACCAGTGCGAAGTCATGACCGTCCGCGGTCTTGTACGCCAGGGTCTTTCCGTAGCCGAATTCGTCCTCGTGCCAGGAGGTCTCGATGTTCGCACCCTGCAGCGAGGCGGCGCGACGTTCGAGCGCCTCCGGGGAGCTGGTCCGCAGACCGGCATGACCCATGCCCGGCTCGCGAGACTCGGTGATCTTCAGACTCCAGGGATAGGGGTCCTCGTACGCCCGCAGGTAGACGGACTGGCCTTCGCTCCGGGTCACGTACATGCCCAGGAATCGGGTGAAGAAGTCGAGGGTTTCCTGCGGCTTGGGGCTCAACAGTTCGGCTCGCGCGAGGTGCGCGACATCGAAGCGTGCGGCGTTCTCGGTCATCGGTTCTCCTGTGGATCGTGCGACACCGGATCTCGGTGGCTGCTGGCTGATGTCCGTCAGCATGGCGTCGAGATGTGACTGCCGTCACCGGCATTCGGGATATCCGAACAACGGCGCTGCCGATTGACTCCGCATTCGGACTGCCCGGTCCCGGCCCCGCAGACCGCCCCTGCTCCATAGCGTTCGGAGTCGAGCACGCCGCCGGCATCGGAGACCGAGCGTGCGCGACGAGCTAAGGAGACATGCGATGAGCCGGTTGACCGCCGCCATTGTGGGATCGGGCAACATCGGGACCGACCTGATGTACAAACTGTTGCGGTCCGAGTACGTCGACCCGGTCTACATGGTCGGAATCGACTCGGCCAGTGAGGGTCTGCGACGAGCGCGTGCCGAAGGGCTCGAGGCGTCGGCAGAGGGCGTGGACTGGCTGCTGCAGCAGTCGTCGCCTCCCGATCTCGTCTTCGAGGCCACGTCGGCCAAGGTGCACGCCGCGGTCGCTCCGCGCTACGCCGACGCGGGGATCACCGCGATCGATCTGACGCCCGCATCGGTCGGCCCCTACGTCGTCCCGGCGGTCAACCTCCGCGAACACGTGAACGCGCCCAACGTGAACATGGTGAGCTGCGCCGGGCAGGCCACGATCCCGATCCTCTATGCGATCAACCAGGCCGCCGACGCCGCCTACGGTGAGATCGTCGCGGCCATCGCGTCGGCGAGCGCGGGCCCGGGCACCCGGCAGAATCTCAGTGAATTCAGCGAGAAGACGGGGCGCGCACTGGCACAGGTCGCGGGAGCGGACCGGGCCAAGGCGATCTCGGTGATCAACCCGGCCGAACCGCCGATGAACATGCGCGACACGGTATATGCGAAAGTGCGCAACCCGGATCCCGCGGCCATCGAACGCGCCGTCGTCGACATCGTCACCGAGGTCCAACGCTACGTCCCCGGTTACACCCTCAAACTCGTCGACGTCGACGGTGATCTCGTGACCGTGATGCTCGAGGTCGTCGGCGCCGGCGACTTCTTACCCACGTACGCAGGCAATCTCGACATCATCACCGCGGCCGCCGTGCAGGTCGCCGAGGTGATGGCGCAGGAGAGGGCCGCGACAGCGACACTTCAGACAGGAGCACTGCGATGACCAGCCAGTCCCCGGCCCGCGGGCCACGATCGGTCACCCTCGTCGACACGACGCTGCGTGACGGGATGTCGAGTGTCTCGCACCGGTTCACCACACGCGACGTCGCCGCCATCGCGGCCGGCCTCGACCGGGCCGGCGTCCCGACGATCGAAGTGGCACACGGCATCGGTCTCGGCGCGTCGTCGGTCCAGTACGGCTTCGCCGCGGCCACCGACCCCGAGTACGTGCGCGCCGCCGTCGACGCGGTCGACAACGCCGACATCGCGGCCCTCTACGTACCGGGCATCGCGACGCTGAACGAACTGCAGGCGGCGGTGGACGCCGGCATCTCGACCGTCCGCGTCGCCGTCCACTGCACCGAGGCGGACTGCGGACAGCAACCCGTCGAGTGGGCCAAGGAGAACGGGCTCGAGGTCATGACATTCCTCATGATGAGCCACAAACTCGAACCCGATGCACTCGCCGAGCAAGCGGCCAAGCTCGACTCCTACGGCGCCGACGTCGTGTACGTCGTCGACTCCGCAGGTGCGCTCGTCCCGCAGCAGGCCGGCGAGCGGGTCGCGGCACTGCGCGAGGCGATCTCCGCGGACATCGGCTTCCACGCACACAACAACCTCGGTGTCGGGATCGCCAACGCGCTCACCGCCGCCGAGAACGGAGCCACCTACATCGACGGTTCCTTGCGCGGTCTCGGCGCGAGCGCCGGCAACGCCCAGACCGAAGTCCTCGCCGCAGCATTCGAACGCGCGGGATGGGACACCGGCGTCGAGTTGTTTCCGCTCATCGACACCGCCGAGAACGTCGTGGCACCGCTGATGACCGAACCGCAGATCGTCGACGAGACCGCGCTCGTGCTCGGTTACGCCGGCGTGTATTCCACGTTCTTCCACCCCACCAAACGCGCCGCGAAGAAGTTCGGTGTCCCGGCCCGGGAGATCCTGCTCGAACTCGGCCGGCGCGGCGTGATCGGCGGTCAGGAAGACATGATCATCGATGTGGCCTCGGAACTCGCGGGCCGCACCTACGAGACGCCCGTCGCGGCGGAGGTGTGAGGAAATGACTCTGTCTGTCACCGATCAGGACAGCACCGATCAGAACGGTACCGCCGAGGTGCGTCACCTCATCGGGAACGAGTGGCGTACGGCCTCGGACGGCGCCACGTTCGAGTCGCGCGACCCGCACGACGGCGCGTTGCTCGCGACGGTGGCGCGCGGCACCGCCGACGACGGGATCGCCGCGATCGACTCTGCCCGCACCGCTTTCGACGACGGACCGTGGCCGCAGATGTCGCCCAAGGAACGCGCGGCGATCCTGCATGCGGTCGCCGACGCCGTCGACGAGCACCGGGAGGAGCTGGCACAGCTCGAAACACGTGACGGCGGCAAGACGATCACTCAGTCGTTGCACGCCGAGATCCCGCGGGTGGCCCACAATCTGCGCTTCTTCGCCGACTACGTCTCGATGGCCGCGAACGAGGCCTACCCGGACGGCGACCTGCTGTCCTACGTCCTCTATCCGCCCGCCGGGGTCGTGTCGGCGATCAGTCCGTGGAACGCGCCGCTGATGCTGGCGACATGGAAGATCGCGCCTGCTCTGGCCTTCGGCAACACCGTGGTCCTCAAACCGGCACCACAGACACCGTTGACCGCCAACCGCTTCGCGCAGATCGCACTCGAGGCGGGCCTGCCGCCCGGTGTGCTCAACGTCGTGCACGGTTTCGGCGGTGAGGCCGTCGCCGGACCGCTGACCTCCGATCCACGCGTCGACCGCATCACCTTCACCGGATCGAGCGCCACCGGTGTGAAGATCTTGCAGGCGGCCGCGGCGAACCACACGCCGGTCTCGGCCGAGATGGGTGGCAAATCAGCCAACATCGTGTTCGCCGACGCCGATCTCGACGTCGCCGTACCCATGTCGCTCCGGGCCATCTTCGGCGGCAACGGACAGGTCTGCCTGTCGGGTTCGCGTCTGCTGGTGCAGAACTCGATCCGGGGGGAGTTCGTGGATCGCTTCGCCGAGGAAGCTCGGAAACTCGTGGTCGGCGATCCCAAGGACCCGGCGACGTTCATGGGCCCGCTCATCGAGCAGCAGCACCTCGACAAGGTGCACGGCTACGTCGAGCTCGCGCAGGACGAAGGCGGCAAGATCATCACCGGCGGCGAACGACTCACCGACCCGGATCGAGCGGGCGGCTTCTACTATCCACCGACCGTCATCACCGGCCTCACCAACGACTCCCGAACGGCACGTGAGGAGATCTTCGGTCCGGTCGAGACGGTTCTGGGCTTCGACACCGAAGAGGAGGCCCTGCGCGTCACCAACGACTCTCCCTACGGCTTGGCGGGCATCCTCTTCACGCAGAATCTCGACCGGGCTCATCGGATGGCGGCACGCTGGAAGGCCGGCACGGTCTGGATCAACACATTCTTCGAACGCGATCTCCGGCTGCCCTTCGGCGGT
Organism: Gordonia sp. ABKF26; assembly: GCF_041103195.1. Taxonomy (NCBI): domain Bacteria; kingdom Bacillati; phylum Actinomycetota; class Actinomycetes; order Mycobacteriales; family Gordoniaceae; genus Gordonia; species Gordonia sp. ABKF26. The sequence goes on along the minus strand of NZ_JBGCVZ010000003.1, from coordinate 1,247,917 downwards.
GAGGGCATCAGCGGCCTGGGTCGTGAGGGTGGCCAGTACTCCCGCGAGTTCTTCACCGAACCGCGCGCGGTGACGCTCCGGATCCGGAAGTAGGACCCGTGTCCACAACCGAGACTTGCGTGGTCGTCGGCGCGACCGGCGCCATGGGAACCGTGTTCACGCGACGCCTGGTGGCGCGAGGGATGCGTGTCATCGCGGTGGGGCGTCGCGCCGAGGAACTCCAACAGCTGGCCGCGACAGACGAATTGATCGTTCCGTGCGTGGCCGACATCGCCGAGGACGCGTCCATGGACGCGATCCGTGCCCGCCTCGACGGGACCGTGCGACTCGCGGTGTTCGCGGCGGGCCTGCCGGTCCGCGGCTCCGCGGACGCGATCGAACCCTCGTTGCTGGCCACGGCCGCCAACATCAAGGTGGCCGGCACGGTCCGGTTGCTGCGGGCCGTCCGCGACCATCTCGCCGACGGTTCGCGGTTCGTCGCGATCGCGGGTTCACTCGGACTCGAGCCGGGCCCCCTCGACGCGGGCCCGGGTACGGCCAACGCCGCACTGTTCAATCTGATGCGACAGATCGGTGCGTTGTACGGACCCCGAGGAGTCACCGTGCACACCATTGCGCCCGGGCCGATCGACACCCCTCGGCTCCGCGCCTTCGTCGACACCGAATCGCGCGAGACCGGTGCTGCGGCGCAGGAGATCTGGGACAGGTACACGGCCAAGACCTCGCTGGGCCGCCTGCCGACGCTGGACGAGATCGCCTGGCTCGTCGAGATGTTGCTCGAGCCCCTGGCCGCCGTGCTGCACGGCAGCGTCCTCAACGCCGACGGCGGAACCCGCCACGGTATCCAATAACCGGGTCCGGAACGGACGCGGGCACTTTCGAACGGAGCCGACGTGCCGGTTGCACACTTCCACATCCCCATCGGCAGCGCTTCCACCGAACAGCGCGCCGCCCTGTTGACCGCCGCGAGTGCGGCCTACTCCCGCATTCTCGACTCACCGATCGAGCGGGTACGCACCTTCGTCGTGCAGTACGACCCGACCGACCTCGCCGTCGCCGGGCAGCTCATGGTCGACGGCGGCGCGATCGCGCCGTATTTCACCGCGATCGTGCTCGCCGGCCGGCCGGCGCACCAGCGTGCGGAGTTGCTCGCCGCCTTCACCGACCTCGTCGTCGAACACCTCGGGGTCGACCGGTCCGCTGTCCGCGGCCGAATCGTGGAGGTGGCGCCGGAGAACTGGGGCATCGGCGGCATACCCGCGAGCGACGTTCGGAAAACGGAGATCTCGATGCGCGCTGCCCACCCTACTGCTCCCTGAGCCGACAGAGCCGCGAAACTGCTGGTCCTCGAGGTGCACGTGGCTAGCCCCTGCTCCCCAGTCCGAAAAAGCCACACACCCACTGAACCCTGAGGTGCGAGGAGCGCAAGCGACGATCCTCGAAGGACCGTCAACCGCGCCTGCCGAGATCTGGACCGAATCTTCGTGCTATCTAACGTCTTTGGCCACATGATCCCGGTGGTCATGGCGCGTGTCACACTGTGGAGTTGTCAAAGGTCGAGTGGCGTCGGGTCGGCGCCGGAGGGTCTGGGGTTTGTCTTGGGGGGCGACTAAACGAGGGCGTCGTCAAGTCGCATGGTGCGCCGGTTGTAGGCCGGTCGGGGTAGGCGACGGGGGTCGATGTCGACCGGCGGGGTCAACCACGGGTGCCGGTCGGGACCCATCACCACTTGCCACCCGTGGTGATGCACCTGGGTATGACAGCGCTGGCACAGCAGGCACCCGTTGTCCAGATCGGTCGGCCCGCCATCGGCCCAGTGCACGAGGTGGTGGACTTGGGTATGCGCCGCGGGGGCACCACATCTCACACAGCACTGGTCGCGAACGATGATGGCTTGCCGCAGATGATGTGGGAACAATCGTTTCGTGGTGCCCATCTGCAACGGCACCCCTTCGGCGTCGAGGACGATCTCAGCGACCCCGCCGTCACACGACAGTCGCCGGGCTGTCGACTCCGTCACCGCCCCCACCCACGGCAACCGCGCCGGATCAGCGCCTTCAGCGGGGATCGTCACCAACACCTGGGTGCGGGGTGCGCCGGCGGCGGTCATCGCCGCACCGATCGCCGCTTGATCGAGCAGTAGCTCCAGCTTATCGGCGCGACGCTCCCCGACACTGCGCCGATCCTCGGCCCCGTCGGGTTCGGGACGCGGGCAGGAGCGTTCGTCGATCATCGACAAGAATTTCTCGCCGATCACCGCGGTCACATCTGCGGTGATCGCGACCCTGCCTTCCTCGGTCACCCGGGCGTGCACAGAGTTCAACGACGCGTCATCACCCGCCGCAACCGCGTCCGGGTCAGTGGCTGCGACCCGGACTGCCATACTCCGGGCGTGGTCGTGTCGGAAACCCTGCCCTGGTTACGATCAGCCGTCGGCGCAGCGACGGTGGCGCCATCTCGACATGGGTGGCTGGCGATGCATTCTCGAGTTGCCGGCCAGACGGGTGCAGTGCCCGCGCCACAATGTGGGTAGCGAATGGGTTCCGTGGGCGCGTCCGAAAGCGAAGATGACCAGGGCTTTCGACGACGCCGTCGCGTGGATGTGCGCGCACGCGCCGATGAGCGCCGTGAGTGCTTATCTCCGGGTCTCCTGGCGGACGGTGTCTCGTATCGTTGAGCGCGTGGTCGACGACCATGTCGGACTCACCAAACGCTTGAACGGGTTGCGACGCATCGGTATCGACGAAATCTCCTACCGCAAGGGCCACCGATATTTGGTCGTGGTGGTCAACCATGACTCAGGTCAACTGGTGTGGGCGGGTGAGGGTGCCAAGAAGGAGACGATCGAGCGATTCTTCGATGAGCTCGGTGATGTGCGCGCCCGTCGGATCACCCACATCAGCGCTGACGGCGCCGAGTACATCGGCGCAGTCCTCGCCGAGCAGGCGCCGCACGCCTACTGGTGCATGGACCCATTTCACGTGATGCAGTGGGTCAATCAGGCGTTGGACAGGTGCCGCGCTCGGGTGATGAACCGAGTTGTTGGCTTATCGAAGGTAGAACGCGGGCGACTGAGGTGGGCGTTATTGAAGAATCCCGACAACCTCACCGACAGTCAACGGCGGCTGCAATCCATTGTTGTCTGTAACGTCAACAGCCAACTTGCCCGCGCTTATCAGATGAAAGAAGAGATACGGCACATACTTTCAGGCGCTTACCGATCAAGTTGGGCGCCGTTACGGCGATGGATCCGTAAGGCGGAGTCCTCCGGTATTCCCGAGTTTCGACTCACTGCGCAGAGCATCCGCAAACGGGAGGTGCAGATCCACAACGCGGTCGCGTGTCAAATGAGCAATGCGCGAGTCGAGGCAACGAACTGCCACCTCCGGTCATTGACAAAGCGGTCGTACGGATTCCACACACCCGACGCCCTGATCGCGATGGCCAACCTCACACGAGGCGGCGCGTGTCCGAAACTTCCGCATCACGATTGAACCCGGAATCCGCCCACTTCTACGTCAGGAGATCCAATTACGTTCGACGACGACCTTTCTCCACAGCCGACCATCATCGAAAAACGCTGCCTTACAATATATGTCACCCACGCCCCAGCGGTGAACCGTGGTGGACTGTGGTGGACAAAAGCCCCACCAGTCACACGGGTGCATCGGCCTGCTTGGAGACGAGTCACTACCGGAGGTAGGAGGCACTTCGCCCGCCAGTCCAGAGAGTCACTACAACGCATCCGGCTCCGACCGATGAACTCGAACTCGACCGATGAACTTCGATCGAAGTCCATCGGTCCAGGTGAGGTTCATCAGTCGGTGGAGGGGTTCGGCAGACCCTTCGTGACGCGCCCTCCGCAAGCTCCGGGTGCTCCTCAGGGAGCAGACAGTAGTAGCGCCCTGGCGGCCGTCGTGGATACAAAAGAACCCCGCTCGCTGAGGAGCGAGTTTCCCCCCACCGCTCCCTGAGGAGGGAGCTCGCGAGCGTCTTGAAGGGTTTCCCAAGCTTGCCCGCCAGCCCCTTCGAGGCTCGTCGGTTTCGCTCCTCGCACCCTCAGGGAGCGGGAGACACCCGTCGCTTGCGCTCCTCGCACCTCAGGAAGCACTTCAGGTCGCTTCTTCCAGATCCGGGAGCAGAGAGAATCGCTTCTCCTCGGGGCAGGCGGCGGAGAGACCGCGAGAAGACTTCCCGCACCTCACGATTCCGAGATCGTCGCCTGACGCTCGGCGACGGTGACGTCGCCCGCCGACCAGTGCGTGGGCGGTACCTCGCGGACACAGACGCGGATGTTCGCGACCGGGGCGCCGATCGCACGATGGGCGGCCGCCGTCAGCTCGCGCATGAGTGCGCGCACCTCGTCGGGCGAACGCCCCTGGGCGATGGTCACGTCGATGAACGGCATCTCACCCTCCCGCGACCGTGATCGAACCGAGCGTGGTGAAGTGAGCCGCGACCCGGCTACCCGGCTCCACCGGGACAGCGTCCGTCATACCCCCGGTGAGGACGACCCACCCCGCCTCCAGGGTGATGCCCCGCGCACCGAAGGTGTTGGCCGCGAATGCCAATGCCTCGGCGGGATGTCCGAGCACTGCTGAACCCGTCGCGGTGGCGACGATGTCACCGTCGACCTCGAGCAGGCACGCCTCGAGTCCGAAGTCCACGTCCGCGACATCGCGGATGACCGGACCGGTCACGTAGACGCCGGAGGAGTTGTTGTCGGCCACCGCATCCGCGAGGGTGAACTTGAATCCCGAGTAGCGACTGTCGATGATCTCGATCGCGGCCATCGCATGATCGACCGCGGCGAGTGCCGTGGCCGCGGTGACACCGGGACCGGCGAGGGGACGCCCGAGCACGAAGGCGATCTCGGGCTCGGCGCGTGGATGGATGAGTCGCTCACGCGGGACCGGCAAGCCCGCGGGCAACGCCATGGCATCGGTCAGCCACGCGACCGAGGGCTCGTCGACGCCCATCTGCTTCTGCTTGGCCCGCGAGGTCAGGCCCAGCTTGATCCCGGTCACGGTCTCCCCGCGCGAGCGGCGGTCGGCGAGCGCGATGTCCTGGGCGGCGTAGGCGACGTCGAGGCTCAGTCCCGGCCACTCGTGCTGGATCGAGGTCCGCGCCGTCCGCGAGCGCTCCGCGGCGAGCAACGAGCCGGCCACGCGAACCGCACTCCAGTCGTCGATTCCGTTGTCTGTCACTTCTTCTCCTGATGATTCGAGAACACGAGCACTCACGCACCCAGCACCGCGGTCACGCCGCCGACGCCGGCGATGGTGGCGACCACGGTGTCCCCCGGCCCGACCGGCACCGCCGCGGTCATCGAGCCGGGCAGCACCACATGGCCGGGTTCGAGCGTGACGCCGAGGGGCCCGACCGTGTTGGCCAGCCAGACCAGGGCGTTGATCGGCGATCCGAGCACCGCGCCACCGGCGCCGGTGTGGACGAGTTCGCCGTTCACGTGCAGGTTGCAGCCGGCCATCCGCAGGTCGACGTCGACGAGCGGCACCGGCCGCCCGCCCAGGATGACCCCGCCCGATGACGCGTTGTCGGCGATGGTGTCGAAGATGCCGATCTTCCAGTCGCGGATGCGGGAGTCCACGATCTCCAGTGCGGGGAGCACGAAGTCGACGGCCGCGGCCGCCTCGGCGACCGTGACCCCCGGTCCCCGTAGTGGCCTCGCGAGGACGAACGCGACCTCCGGCTCGATGCGCGGTTGGATGAACGTGCCCGCCGGGATCGGGGCGTGCTCGAGGTGGAACATGCTCGCCGTGAGGTGCCCGAAGTCCGGCTGGTCGACACCCATCTGCCGTTGGATGGCACGGGAGGCCAGCCCCACCTTGTGCCCTTTCACCACGTCACCCTGCTTCTCCCAGTCCTGAACCTGGGCGAGGGCGATCTCATAGGCGGTCGACAATGGGCGGTCCGCGAACCGCCCGGCCAGGGGTTCGATCGGGGCGTGGTCTCGATAGGCGTCGAGCAACGCATCAGCGGCATCGCGCACGAGGTCGGCATGGTCGGTCATGGAAGGCATGATCTTTCTGGGCTGAGGAACGGTGACCGCGGGGTCATCCCGCCACCGCGTGCAGGACGGAGACCTCGCGCTCGGGCAGACGGATGGGCGTGGACACGTCGCCGGACGAGGAGTTCAGCGCGCGGGACGCGTCGGCGGCGGCCGCGATCACCGCACGCCGGAATTCGTGCTGCGCCGGAATGAATCTCGTCGCGGGCGCGGTGATCGACATCGCCGCCACGACGACCCCCATCTCGTCGCGGATCGGCGCCGCGACGCAATGCACGTCGGGAACCGCTTCGGCCAGGTCGAAGGCGCAGCCCCGGCGCAGCACACCCTTCAGTTCCGCGGCCAGTTCGTCCGGGTCGGTCAGGGTCGAGGACGTGTACCGCCGGAGCTGCTTGTCGGTCAGGTTGCGAGCCAACTGGGCCGGATCGCAGTGCGCGAGGAGCACTTTGCCGACCGCGCTGCAATGCGCATCGAGCTGGGCGCCGATCCGGGCGCCGGACACGTTGATGACGTGGTTGCCCAAAACCTTGTCGACGTAGATCACCCGATAGCGTTCCATGACGGCGAGATGGGTTGTCTCGCCGAACTTCTCCGAGAGCGCCTGCAGGATCGGGGCAGCACAGGACTTGACGTCGACCGTGCCCTGCAGCGCCTGGTTCAGTTCGACGACGCGCCAGCCGATACGGTAGCGGCCGCGGGCGCGACACTGCAGCAGGCCGATGTCGACCAGCGAGGCCAGCAGCGCGTGCGCGCTCGACCGGGGGACGCCCAGTTCGCCGGCGACCTCCGACACACCCCACTCGGGACGTTCGACGGTGAACAGATCCAGGACCGGGCCGATTTTCTGGACGGTCTGCAGCGCGGCCACCTCAGGGACCCACCATCGACTCGTCGCTGAACAGCAGGGTCGCCCCACCGGTGGCGAAGTTGGCGACATCGCCGGCCGCGGCCTGCCCCTCAGGCGATCCGAGGGCCTGGGCAAGGGCGTCTTTCGAGTCGAAGTACAGCTCGGCCACCGAGTACGAGGCGGGTTCGGTGCCGTCGAGGGACTCGCACTTGCCCGCGGCGAACCGCCGCAGTCCGGGGATACGGCGGACCAGCTCGGCATGCTCGTTCTCGTAATGCCGGTCGAAGGCCGCCGGGTCGAGCGGATGTCCGTAGATCACGGTCAGTCGGTACATGAGGTGCCTTTCGGATTCGAGCGGGAGGTCACGACGCCGCGGTCGTCGCCACGGGGGCAGCCACGGTGAATTCCTCGCGGAAGATGAGACGGGGCGCCATCCGGCGACGTTTCAGCGCCCGGACGCCGGCCTCGATCATGGCCGGCGGGCCACAGAGATAGGCGCTCAGCCCTTTACAGCTGCGGAAGTCCTCGACGACGACGTCGGTGACCATCCCGGTGGCGCCGTCCCACTGCTCCTCGCTGAGGACCGGCCGGTAGTGGAAGTTGTCGTACCCGGCCTCGAGTTCGCGGAAGAACTCGACGTCGTAGAGGTCGTCCCGTCGTCGGCCACCGTGGTACAGGTACAGCTCGGGTACCAGGCCGTGGTCCAGCACGTGGCGGGCGATGGACTTCAGGGGGGCGAGTCCGGTACCGCCGCCGATGAGGATCGCCGGCTCGGCCTGCTCGCGGACGAGGTGGAACTGGCCGAGCGGTCCGCGGAGTTCTACCCGCTCCCCCACCGTCAGCGAACCGAAGATCCAACCCTCCGTGGCCCGTCCACCGACGGTGCGCTTGACGTGGAACTCCAGGAGCTTCGACTCCGACGGCGGGTTGGCCATCGAGTACTGACGCCCCACACCGGTACCGGGGATCACCAGCTCCGCATACTGGCCCGCGTTGAACGTCATCGGCTCGTCCAGTTCGACGACGAGCCGGCGCGTGTCGGTGGCGATGTCGTCCAGGACGACGACGGTGCCGTCGTGGTCGCGCAGCGGATGTCGGGGCGCTCCGTCGTCGACTGCGGCGTCCAGCGGTTCGACGACCAGGTCCGAGCACGGCGTGGCCATGCAACCCAGCGCCAACCCGGCACACCGTTCGGCCGGCGTCAGCGTGTAGTCGGGTGAGTCATTGTGCGCCACTTCGCCGTCGAGCACTCGGAGCTTGCAGGTACCGCAGGTCCCCTGGGTGCAGGAGTGCGGCAGCCACTCCCCGGCGCGCAGCACCGCATCGAGGACCGACTGATCGGCGGCCACGTCGAGCGGCGTGTCCGAGCCCTGGATACGAACCCGATGTGTGGTGTTCACGCCTCAGACCTCCCACTTGACATGGAGTTCCTTGGGGCCACGGAAACCCCAGCCCCAGAAGTCGACCTCGTGGTCGGTGTCGCGCTCGATGTTGGGGATCGTCTCCAAGAGCTCCTCGAGCGCGATACGGACCACGTTGTTCGCGAAATAGGTTCCGGCGCAGGCGTGGACACCGCCGCCGAAGGTCATGTTCGGGATCACCGCGCGGTCGAGGTCGTACGCGGTCGGGGCGTTGTAGGCACTCTCATCCTGATTCGCCGAACCGTAGGACAGCATCACCACGGAATTCTGCGGGATCGTCACGCCGCCGACCACGACCTCGTCGGTGGCGATCTTCGCGGCCGCCGACCAGATCGGCGCGACCCACCGCATGCCCTCACCGACCGCCCGCGGGATGAGGCCCGGGTCGTCGACGACCCGCTCCAGCTGATCCGGCCGGCTGAACAGGCCGGCCAGTGTGGTGGCCATCGCATGACCCGGCTCCTGCATCGCGCCGAGCAGGAACACGTAGAGGTTGGGGTAGATGACGTCGCGGCTGCGCGTCTGCCCCTCGGGCATCCCGTCGTGCAGCCAATGCGAGATCGCGCTGTGGTCGGGGTTGACGATCCACTCGTCGATCTTGGGGTCGACGTGCGCGATGATCTCGGCCTTCGCCTCGTCGCCGGGGACGAAGCCGTCGGGGTTGGCGAACTCGCCGTCGGGCGTCATCGCGGAATTCGTGAACGAGACGCTGAGCTTGTGGAACCACTCCCGCAGCTTGTCGGTGCTCACGTCGCTCAGGCCGAGCAGATCGCCGAGGGCCCGGACACTGACCGGTTCGCAGTACTCGGCGACGATGTCGGCCGAGCCGTTGTTCTCGATCCGCTCGAGCAGTTCGCGGGCGTACGGCCGGACCAGGTCGTCGATGTAGTTGTCGACGGCCGACGGCTGCAGATGCGGCTCGACCATGTCGCGCAGATCGCGATGCTCGGGACCGTTCGTGTTGAGCAGCGCCCCGTGACCGAACGTGCGGCCGCCCGCCGGGGAGATCACCGCAGGCCAGTTGTCCGAATCCTTCGCGATCTGCATGCACAGCTCGCGGGTCGAGACGATGTACATCCCGAGGGAGGGCACGAACGCCACCGGCGCCTCCTTCCGCAGCCGCTCGTAGAACGGGTACGGATCGGCCTCGAGTTCGGCCATCGTGATCTCTTCGACGAACTTCGGGGTGACCTCGTGCGAGGGCTGGACTGCGGTCATGGTGACTCTCCGTTGTCGTTCCGGATATCGGTTGTCGGGAGCCGGTTCGTTCGGTCATGTCGCCGGCCACCGTGGCAATGTCTTGTGATCTGGAACACTATGGGTGGAGGTGAGGGGAGAGAATGACTGCGAATGCACCGATGGATGACTCCGCGTGCACAGCGGGAACCGTCGAACTGAGCACCCGCGAACTCGCGAGCGCCGAGGGTCGGGTCCGGTGGGCGGAGGCGCTCGACGCCACCTTCTGCGAGATGGACATCGACTGGCCCCAGGACCGTCGCCCGTTCACCGCTCAGATCGTCGCGCGCCCCGTCGGAAGCCTCTCGGTGAGCGTGGTCCGCGCCGATCCGCACACCGTCGTCCGCACGCCGGCGATGATCGAATCCGATCCGGCCGACGACTATCTGCTGTGCCTCATCACCCAGGGCGCCGCCACGATCTCGCAGGGCGAACACACCGGACTGTTGCAACACGGCGCCTTCGGGATCATCGACGCCACAGCTCCTTTCGTCGTCAGCGGCGCCACCGAATTCGAGCAGATCGTTGTGCGTGCGCCTCGTGGACAACTGGCTGCGCGGGCGACGTACGACGTCATCGACGACGCGACGGGCCGGGCCATCGCGGTCGATTCCGGTATCGGACGACTCGTGTCGAGCTTCCTCGTCGACGTCGCGGCCCAGGTCCAAGGAATCTCCGTGTCGTCGTCCGGCACGGTGGCGAGCGCGGTGTTGGACATGGTCGCCGGCGCGGTGACCGAGCAGATCTCACACCGCACCGCGACCGACCGGATACATGCCGCCGACCTCCGCGCGGTCCAGAACGCGATGGCCGATCACCTGCACGATCCCGACCACACCATCGCGCTGGTGGCCGCCGAGGTCGGGATGTCGATGCGATACGTCCACAAGCTGTTCAGCACCACCGGCACGACACCGCGGGCCTGGCTGTACGCCCGACGGCTCGACCGGGCCCGCGCGCTTCTCGCGCAGACCGATCTCTGTGTCGCCGACATCTGCGCACAGGTCGGGTTCCGCGATGCGTCGCACTTCAGCCGCGCGTTCAGCCGCACGTTCGGAGTCAGCCCATCCCGCTATCGGGCCACCGCTCCCGAGCGGCATCGTCCCTAGGATGGTCCGTACGCGACCGCAGGAAGGCACCCATGACGATCAGTGACACCGACCGCAGTGCTCGATTCACCCACTCCAAGTCCATCCACATCGACGCCACACCCCAACAGGTGTGGGACCTGGTGACCGACATCGGTCGCACCGGTGAGTGGAGCCCGATCTGCAAGGCGTGCTGGTGGGCGGAACCGGCGACCGGTCCCGAGGTCGGTGCGTATTTCCATGGCCGCAACGAAACCCCCGAACGTGTGTGGGAGACCCGTTCCCGTGTCGTCGCCGCCGACGAACCCCGCGAGTTCGCGTGGATGGTGAACGAGAACGCGGTGCGCTGGTCGTACACGATCACGCCCGACGGCGACGGGACGACGCTCACCGAGTCCTGGGCCGTACAGCCCGCAGGGTTCGACCTGTTCGCCGAACGCTTCGGCGACGACGCATCGCATCAACTCGAACAGCGTCGCGACGCCGCGTTGGCGGGCATCCCGGCCACCCTCGCCGCCATCAGAGAGATCGCCGAGCGCGGCCCCTCCGCCCCCTGAGGTGCGAGGAGCGAAAGCGACGAGCCTCCGCCGCCCCCTGAGGTGCGAGGAGCGAAAGCGACGAGCCTCGAAGGGCCTGGCGACTATTCTCACCAAGCCCTTCGAGGCTCGCTTCGCTCGCACCTCAGGGAGCAGGGGCACCTCACTTCACCTCAGGGAGCAGAGGTCGCGGAGCAGGCCGCTACGAGCTGGCCACCCGCGAGTCCTGCTTGCCCCACGCCGGCGACTTCTCGATCGCGCCGATGATCTGGGGCCGGAGCTCGTCGGCCTGGATGACCGCGTCGACCGAGCCGACCTCGACGGCACGGCGGATGCTGTGCACCGAGTCGAACTCGGCGGCGATCTCACTGATCTTCTCCGCGCGCACCGACTGTCGGAGGTCGGCCAGTTCGGCGTTGAGCCGCGAGCGGTCCGGACCGGTGGCCTGTGCCGTCTCGGCCTCGAGTTCGCGCACCCGCGCGTCGGCACTCACCCGCTTGGCCACATCGCCGGCGAAGACGACCGCGGCCGCCGGCGCACCACCCAGCACGGAGGCGAACGAACCGTCGATCGCGAGCACGGTCATGTTGGGGTTCAAGGCCTTCGAGAACACCACGAACGCGCCGCCGTGGTAGCGCGAGATCACGCAGAACACGATGGGGCCTTCGAAGTTCACGATGGCACGGCCGATCTCCGCACCGTACTCCAGCTGCAGCTTGCGCAGCGACTCCGGCGATCCGTCGAACCCGGACAGGTTCGCCAGCACCACGAGTGGTCGGTTGCCGCTGGCCACGTTGATCGCGCGCGCCGCCTTCTTCGACGATTGCGGGAACAGCGTGCCGGCGGTGTAGGTGTCCGGACCGTCGGTCGGTGTGTAACCGCGGCGCGGCACCTCCCGTGACTCGATACCCAAGAGACACACCGGGATTCCGCCGATGTGCAGATCAGTCACCACCGCGGTCTCCGCGTCGGCCATGCCCGCCCAGCGCTCGAGCACCGGGTGATCCTGGTCGGCGACGGCGCGGATCACGGTGCGGATGTCGAACGGCTTCTTGCGATCCGGGTTGGAGGCCGCCGAGAAGATCTGCCCGACGGTGGTGAAATCGCTGCCCGCGAGGACGTGCGGGTAGTCGGAGATGTCACGGTCGACGGGGTCGCTCGTGATCGCGCGGCGCGGCGTCTGCTCGCCCGGCAGCACGTAGGTGTGCTCGTAGTGAGCCATCAGGAGGTCCCGTGCCGCACCGAGGTTCGGCGCCCAGTACTGCGCCTGGCCGTTGGGGCCCATGACGCGGTCGTAACCGCCGATGCCGAAGTTGTCCTCGGCCGACACACCTCCGGAGAAGTCCAGCGACTGCTTGCCGGTCAGCACCATCGCCGACTCCGGGGTCATCACCAGGATGCCCTTGGTGTGCATGAGCATCGTCGCCTCGGCGTTCCAGTACGGCTGCCCGCCCACGTTGATGCCGGCCACGACGATGTTGATCTCGCCGCCGTCCTGCGTGAACTCGACGATCCGCTTCAGCGCCCGGGCGATCCAGTCCATGTTCTCCGTACCGGAGTCCATGGAGATCCGCGCGCCCGACGAGAGTGCGTACCACTCGAGCGGGACCTGCATCTGCTCGGCGAGGTCGAGCGCCGCCACCAGCCGACTGCACTCCGGTTCCGCAAGCGCGCCCAGCGATTTCGTCGGATCGCCGAGCAGGACCACACGGGTCACGCCGCGCGGGTACTTCTCGGTGGGTGTGGTGACCACACCGGCGACGATCGCGGCCGAATTGCGACCCTTGGGGCGGTCGACCTGCACCAGTCGCTGCTCGGCGTCGAGGTCGTACTCGGTGAAATCGCCCAGGATGGCCGCCAATTCGTACGGGTAGACGGTGTTGCGCTTCGCCGCGCGCAGCACCTTCTGCCGGTATTCGTCGACCGGCTCGATGGGCTCGTCGCTCGGCTCGACGACCCGGACGTCGAATCCGCCGGTGGGGTTGCCCGAGAAATGCACCGAGACCTTGCTCAACTCACCGGTGTCGCGGTCGCGGCGGCGCGCGATGAGCTGGACCTCTTCGAGTCCGACGCCCTGCGTCGTGCCGCTGATGTGATCGGCGATCAGATCCAGGATGTCGGCGTCGACGTCGATCGGCGGCCACACGTACATGATGATCCGGTTGGCGCTCGACAGGTTGGTGGAGCCGCGCTGCGCACGCCGGATCGAGTCGACGCACGACGCGAGCGCGGCTTCGGCGGTCGGCAGCGTCAGCAATCGGCCGTCTTGCTCGCGCAAGGCGGTCAGGTCACGCACCTGGGCGAAGGCGACGAGTCGCCGGTCGGACGGGTTCTCCCGTGCGACACAACGGAAGAGGTACACCTCTTCGTCGTCCGACGAGGGCAGGCGGGTGAGGTCGAACTTGCGCAGACGCTCCATCTGCATCCGCTGTGCGATGTAGGGGTGCAGGCCCCGGATCAGACGTTCCTCGGCCATACCGGTGGCCGACGGCCGGAACGTGACGTGGTGGTGCATCCGGGCGTCGGCGCTGCCCGCGACCGTGATGGTGACGCGATGCACCTGCGGCGGAAGCGAACTCGTGGCGACGATGTCATGCAGCGTCCCGGCGAGGACGTCGAAGTCGTCGGGCTGCTGCTCCCAGGCGAGATAGATGTCCGCGTCGACGGCCGCGGTCTCGCGAGCGAGCTCGGCGAGTCCGCCGATGGCTGCGGGCAGCGCATCGAAACCGACTGCGGCCGAGGCGATGTTGCCTGCGTCGCGCTCGGCGACCACGAAGGTCGCGCCGCCGGCCTCACGAATCCGGATGTCCGAGAGGCCGCGATTGCCGTAGTAGCGCCGGGTCAGCACCTCGAGCATGACCGTGTTGTCGGCGTGCCGCTCGATGCGCTGGCCGAGCAGCCGGACGAGCGGCTCGGTGCTGCGCACCATGTCGTCGATGCGGCTCGTACGGTCGGCGGCGTCGGGATTCTCGTCGAGATACTTCAGCTGCTTGCGCACGTTGCTGTACACGCGTGCGCGGTCGCGCAGCAGCAGCGGCTGTCCGTACCAGGCGTAGATGACGCCGCGCGCGAGGTCGGAGACGGCCGGGAAGCGGACCTGGGTCGCGGCGACGAGGCGGTCGAGGGCGGTGCCCACCGCCTCGCGCAGTTCGTCTCGCGGGGTCGGCTCGTCGAGCCATTCGAGCAGCAACGCGCTGATCACCGAGGCGGAGTCGTTCGGGTTCTGCAGCGCGAGGAAGATCCGGAAGACGGCGGCTTCGAGCTCGGGGGTGCGCTCGAGTTCGGTGACGCCGTAGTGGCCGAGTGCGCGACCCAGCTGATCGTGGAACGCCGCGGGCAGTCCGTCGCGTTCGACGTCGAGACTCTGCAGGTAGGTGTGGAAGTTCTCCCGTGCGCTGTGTACGTGCTCGACGCCGACCTCGTGGCTCGACGGCCGGTTCTGGCTCAACTCGGCGAGGTCGGCGAACACCGTCACGAGTTCGAGTTCGTCGGCCAGCGGTCGACGTCCGCTGTCGATGGCGGCACGGCGGACGGACAGGTATTCGTCGAGCAGTCGTGTCCGGTGGTTCGGGTCCACGTCGTAGCCGAGCAGCTGGCTGCGGAGGTCCTCCTGGCTACGGGTGGTCCGCTCGGTCGGGTCGACCTGCGGCTCCTCCGGCAGTTCGAGGTCGACGGTCGCACCGACTTCCTCTTCGACCTCGTCTCCCTCATCGGCCAGCGGCTCCAGCCGCATCAGGGTGGCGCCGGTCTCGACCTGCGTGCCGACCGACACGGCGCACTCCTTGACGCGCGAGCGCACCGGGGCACGCAGCACGGTCTCCATCTTCATGCTCTCGAGCACCAGGATGGGAGCGCCGGCCTCGACCTCGTCGCCGGCCTGGATCGGTGTGGCGACGACGAGCGCGGGTGCGGGCGAGCGCACCACACCACCCTCGTCGCGACTGACGCGGTGGGTGACCCCGTCGACGTCGACGAGGTGGATCGGTCCATGGGTGTCGGTGAGCAGGCGGTAGCGGACCCGGTTCACCACGAGCTGCGCGGCGTGGTCGTCGAAACGCTCCAGGTCGACGTCGGCGGTGCGGGTCTCCCCCGGCGCCTCGATGACGACCCGGAAGCGATGAGCACCGATGGCGGCGACACGCACGCGGTAGGCGACGCCGCGCAGCTTGAGGTCGAGCGGGCGCCCGCTCTCGTGCTGCACCTGCGGGCGGCCACCGGAGGCCGTCGACATCAGGCGCTGCCGTTCGACGAGTTCCTCTTCCTCGTAGGCGTCGATCGCGGCGGCGATGAGAGCGATCGCCGAGTGCCGGTTGGCGACGAGGCCGCCCTCGGCGCGCACGCGGTCGATCCAGCCGGTGTCCGCGCTGCCGTCGATCACCTGCGGCTGATCCAACAACTCGAGCACGAAGCTCTTGTTGGTCGCGCCGCCGGCGATGATGACGCGGGTCTCGCGGATGGCCCGGCGCAGACGGCCGAGCGCCTCGTCGCGATCGCGGCCGTAGGCGATGATCTTGGCGATCATCGAGTCGAAGTCGGCGGGGATGGTGTCGCCCTCGCTCACACCGGTGTCGACGCGGATACCCGGTCCCGCGGGCAGCTCGAGCAGGTCGATGCGACCGGGTGCGGGCGCGAAGTCGCGGTCGGGATCCTCGGCGTTGAGGCGGGCTTCGATGGCGTGTCCGCGCTCGCTCGGTGCCGCACCCTCGAGCCGTCCGCCGGAGGCGACGTGCAGCTGCGCGCGCACCAGGTCGAAGCCGGTGGTCGCCTCGGTGATCGGGTGCTCCACCTGCAAACGGGTGTTGACCTCGAGGAACGCGAGGAGATTCTCGCCCGGGTGGTAGAGGAACTCGACGGTGGCCGCGCCCCGGTAACCCACGGCGACGGCGAGCCGCTCCGCCGAGGCCTTGAGCTCGGCGACCCGGTCCGCGGGGAGGACCGGCGACGCCGATTCTTCGATGATCTTCTGGTTGCGGCGCTGGACCGAGCAGTCACGCACGCCCAGCGCCCAGGCCGTGCCCTGACCGTCGGCGATGACCTGGACCTCGACGTGACGCGCGCCGGTCACGAGACGTTCCAGGAACACCACGCCGCTGCCGAAGGCGCGCTCGGCCTCCTCGCGGGTGCGGGTGTAGGCGTCGCGGAGATCGGCGTCGCTGGTGACCTTCCGGATGCCGCGGCCGCCACCGCCCGCGGTCGCCTTCAGCATCAACGGGTAGCCGATCTCGGCTGCCGCGGCCACCGCCTCGTCGAGGGTGTCCACACCGCCGCGGCTCCACGCCGCCACGGGGACGCCCACCTCTTCGGCGATCAGCTTGGCGCCGATCTTGTCGCCGAGCTTGCGCATCGCCTCGGCCGACGGCCCGACGAAGGTGACGCCGATCCGGTCGCACAGCTCCGCGAACAGCGGGTCCTCGGCCACGAAGCCCCAGCCGACCCACGCCGCGTCGGCACCGGTCTCGAGCAGCGCGTGCTCGAGCACCTTCATGTTCAGGTAGGGACGCGATGCCGCGGGCCCGAGGTCGTAGGCGACGTCCGCCTCGCGCACGAACGTGGCGTTTCGATCCACGTCGGTGTGCAGTGCGATGACCTCGATGGGTTGCCGGGTCTCCTCCGACAGGCCCCGAACGGCGTGGATGAGCCGCATCGCGGCTTCACCTCGGTTCACGATGGCGATACGAGAAAACAACACCGACTCCATTCACGTCGTCGTCGTGCGGCTGAAGGTCCGCAGGTACGGTACAGCGCGGCGACCCAGCTCAGTGGCGATCCGGGACGCGCGGGGTGGTTCGACGGTGTGATTCTTACGAGTCAAATCGCTACGCGCGAGTACGGCGCGTCGGAAGGTGGCCGGAAGCACCTGTTCCGGACGCCGGGAGAGCGGGTTTTCGCATGCTCCCTACGAGGAGCCCCGCTGGGGAGCCGGGATGCCGTGATGCAGTTCCGCGACGTCGGGATGAGCACGCGTACGCGACTTCCAGGCGTTCTCGCCGTAGGTGGCGAAGATGGGGTTGTCGGGATCGGTCTCGACGCCGCGCGACCGGCGCGCGAGGTCGGGCGGCAGGTCGATGATCGGAACCACCGCGTCCAGGGCCGGATTGAGAAAGAACGGGATGGACACGCGATCGGTGCCGGGCGCGGGGGCCTGGACCCGATGCCGGGTGGCCCGCAGGTAACCGCCGGTGGCGACCTCCAGCAGCTCCCCGATGTTGACGATGAATGCGCCATCCATCGGCGGCACGTCCACCCACTGTCCAGGCGTCAGCTCCACCTGGAGGCCCGCCGAGTCGGGCTCGACCAGCAGGAGAGTCAACACGCCCGAATCCTTGTGTGCGCCGACCCCCTGGCTTCTGTTCGCGGTGCCGGGATACCGCACCACCTTCATCAAGGTCGCGGGCAGATGCGCGAAGGCATCGTCGAACACCGTCGGTTCGGCCCCCAGCGACGACGCCCAGTGACGCAGCAGCCGAAGACCCACAGCCGACAGAGCGGCACTCCAGTCGTCGAAGACCTCCCGGAATCTCGGGATCGACGTGGGCCACAGATTGGGGCCCTGCAGATGCCAATACCCCTGCGCTCCATCGATGACGGCGCGCTCCGGGCCGATATCGATCTGCTCACGCCAGTCGACCTGCCCGTTTGTCAGCTCGCCACCGAGCCGTGAATAGCCGCGAAACTGCGCGCTCTGCAATTGACTGATCTCGTTCTTGTCGGCGTCGGGCAGAGCGAAGAACTCACGCGCCGTCGACAGAACCTCCGCCTGACGGTCGACGCCGACGCCATGCCCGACCAGATAGAAGAAGCCCGAGGTGTGCGCAGCCTCGCGCAGTGCCACCGCGAATTCCTCCGGCGCGTCGTCGGCCGTGGACAGATCAACCACCGGCACAGTCATGACGCCATCCTCACTCCTGTCGGCGGCCGAGGCCACCCGAGTTCACGGTCGGGGCCGAGAAGCGGCGTCGATGACGTCGTCGAGCACGGCCCGAGAGTTTCGCAGCTCACGTATCGCGTCGTCGATACGAGCCCGTTCGGCGGCGAGGCGTTCGACCAACTCGGGCGTCGCAGTATCGGAAGGACCACCGTCGGAGTCGCGCATGCACGGCAGCAGTGCTGACATCGTCTGGCTGCCGAGTCCGGCGGCGTAGAGCTCCTGGATGTGGAAGACACGGTCCACCGCGGCCTCTGTGTACTCACGTTGCCCTCCGGCCGACCGGTTGGAAGCCAGCAGACCACGCTGCTCGTAGTAGCGCAGCGACCGCTCGCTCACCCCTGTTCGTCGTGACAGCTCCCCGATCCGCATGGCTCCGTTTTACGCAACCGGCCAGGCGCGGCCCGCCGTTCCGGTGGGGACCGTCGGCCGGATCGCGCTTGACCCTGACATGCGTGTCAGGTCTTACGGTCGGCGCCATGACGAACCCGACTCCCGCGCCGCCTTACGAGTACTGCCCCATCGTCGACCGCGACCCGATCAGTTGGCCCGACGGCAAGAAGGTCGCCGTCTACATCGGTCTGAACGTCGAACACTTCTACTTCGGCCGCCCGTCGACGAGCATCTGGCCGGGTACCACCGAACTGACCCCGGATCCGCTGAACCACGGATGGCGCGATTATGGCCCGCGCGTCGGGATCTGGCGCACCATCGAGTGTCTCGACCGGCACGGTGTCCGACCGAGTGTCCTGCTCAACTCCTCCGTCGTGGATGCCCACCCACAGATCGTCGTGCCGGCGTAGAACGTGATTGGACGTGGCTTGCACACGGACGCAGCAACTCTGAACTCCACACCGACCTCACCGTCGACGAGGAGCGTCGAGCACTCGCCGAGATCACCGACACCATCCGTTCCGCGACCGGCCGCTCGCCGCGGGGGTGGATGGGACCCGGCCTGACCGAGACGCACCGGACGCCGGAGTTGCTCGCCGAGCTCGATTACTCCTATGTACTGGACTGGACACACGACGACCAGCCATTCCCGTTGACGGTTCCCGAGATGTACAGCGTCCCTTCCTCGGTCGAACTCAACGACCTACTGTTGTTCGGTCATGGTCTCACCGGGCCGGACTTCCTGCAGATGATCATCGACAGCTACGAGCAGCTCCGCGCGGACTCCGCGACGAGTGGCCGGGTACTGCCGATCGCCCTGCATCCGTTTGTGATCGGCCAACCGTTCCGCCACCGGTACCTCGATGAGGCGCTCGCATATCTCACCGCCCAACCCGACGCCTGGCTCACGACGACCGATGACATCGTCGATGTGTATCGCGCACAGGCCTGACGGCCGACGCCGGTCCCGCACATGGCCCATTGCCGAGCGAGGGTGGCGGCTGGTCCGCACGAACCGGCGACCGTGCGCGACGCGCCTACGCCGACTCCGCCGCCAGTGCACGCACCTGTGCCACCGAGTCCCAATCGACCGCAGCGGCGCAGTTCCGCCGCAGCAACGCGAGGATGAGGGTGTTGACCGTCTCGTTGTCGGGGAGCACGTCGATCGCGGCCAGGGTGATGTACAGGCCGCTGAGCAGCTGCACGCGGTAGTCCCTCAGCGCTGTCGCCTCGTCGTAGCCGGTCGACTTCTGCGCGAAGGTCTCCGCGTAGTGGGTGATCAGCCGGCGCTCGTGCGCTCGACGATCCTCGACGTCGACACTGCCCGACATGAAGTACCCGACGTCGTACATGGGATTGCGGAGGCCGGTGACCTGCCAGTCGATCAAGACCGCGCGTCGGACGTCTCCGACCGACTCGAACAACACGTTGTCCACGCGGGGATCACCATGGGTGAAGGTGAGGTGCTCCTGCGGGAGCAGGTGCCACACCCGGACGAGCTCGATCGCCTGACGGATCGCCTCGAGATGGTCGTCGGGAAGGTCATCGGCGAACCGGGTGAGTGCCTGCCCCGCCCCGCGTTCGGCCGCGTCGGACCAGTAGTCGCAGACGTCGCTCAGCCGGATCATCCATGCCGGCGCGGTGGCGGTGTCCATCGGATGGAACTCCGAGTGCACATTCGCGAGTTCGGCCAGCACCGCTGTCGCGTCCTCGACGGTCGCGCCCTGAACCTGGTTTCCCGCAACGGCACTCGTACTCAGGTCCTCCATCACCAGATTGATCGTGCTCTCGTCTCCGGCCACCCAGTACTTCAAGGGGATCCGGCAGGCGTTCCGCGCGGAGATGTCGACATACGCGCCGATCTCGCGATGGTATGCACCACTGCGCAATCCGTGCGCGTGTACATCAGGGTCACGGGGTTTCAGCTTGACCACGACCGCATCGGGCGCTCCGGGAGACGTCCTGGCATAGGCGACACTCACCCGTACGGTGTCGCTGACATTGCCCGCGCCGATCGGCTCGATCGTGATCGCCGCGATCGATGTGTCGTGGCCGGCGTGGCAGAGGACTTCCTCCATCCAGGCTGCGGTGATGTCGTCGGTGGTGTCGATGAGCTTCGGCGTTGTCAGCGTCATGACCAGGATCCTTCGAGGTAGTCGGGATTCCACACATCGGTGATGACACCGTCGTGGACTTTGAAGATCTCGATGCCGCAGAGACGCTCGCCCGTCGTGAGACGTTCGGCGTTCCAGGTGAGGGACGCGAACATCTCGTCGCCGACGAGTGTGACCACGGTGAACTTCGGCTGATGCGCGGCGAGGTCGGCGACGATGCGCTCTCGTTGCTCGCGTCGGCTGAGTGACCGGATACTGCCCGCCCCGTGGCGTGTCATCGGGTCGCCGCAGATCTCGTCGACCAGGTCGATCTGCTCGTCGTTGTACAGTTCGTAGACGTAGCGTTCGACGAGTCGTACTGCGCCAGTGCTCATGTGATGACTTTCTGA
Organism: Gordonia sp. ABKF26; assembly: GCF_041103195.1. Lineage (NCBI taxonomy): Bacteria > Bacillati > Actinomycetota > Actinomycetes > Mycobacteriales > Gordoniaceae > Gordonia > Gordonia sp. ABKF26. The sequence continues at coordinate 1,226,940 of NZ_JBGCVZ010000003.1, read as the reverse complement.
TGGATTCTGTCGGTCAACTGCCGAGAGCGACGAATTCGGAGACCGTGCTGTCGAGCTCGGTGGGTGTCGCGCCGTGCATGATCACGCCGTCGACCCCCAGGTCGAACTGCGCCCGCACTCTCTCTGCGCAATGCCGTGGCGTCCCCATGGCCGCGCAGTCGAGCCACTCGGCGGGGATCACGTCGCGGAGACGTTCGAACGTGGCGGTGTCCCCGACGGCATCGGCCCATCCCGGTAGCTCGCGCACCACCTCGGACTCCCGGAACCTGTTCAGCGCGGCTACATCCCACCGGTTGGTCGACACCAGAAGATCCCCGTAGACCTGGAGGTAGGTGGCGATCCGGCCGACCGTCTTCTTCAGGATGACCTGTTCGTCGAGCTCGTCGGTGACGGTGGCATAGCACGACCACACCTCGACCGAGTCGGGGTCGCGTCCGGCCGCGGCCGCGGCGTCCTTGACGGTGCGTACGACCCTGGCCGTGGTCTCGTCGGAGAAGAACGTATGCAGCACGACGAGGTCGTAGGCGCGACCGGCCATGGCGAGGGTCTCGGGCCCGAAGGCCGTGGTGGCCAGCTTGATGTCCTCGTCGAAACCGGGGTCGAGTTTGATCGCCGGGAACCTGCCGAGCGCCCCGTCGTAATCGGTCACGGTCTCACCACGCCACAGTCTGCGCATCAGATGAGCGAACTCTTCGAGTTGTGCGGTGGTCGTGTGCGCGAGTCCGAGCCCAGCGATCTGGGGGCGCAGACCGCGGCCGACGCCGAGGGTGAAGCGGCCACGGGTGAGGCGATGCATGGTGGTCGCGAAGGCCGCGGTGATCGCCGGGTGGCGGGTGTTGATGTTGGTTGCCGCGGTGGTGATCCCGATGCGATCGGTGACGGCTCCGGCCGCCCCGGACAGGGCACACGCCTCTTTGACGTTGAGCCGTTCGGAGATGAATGCCTGCCCGAGGCCGAGACGCTCAGCGTGCGCGAGCTCGCCCAACATCTCTCGGGGGTCGTCGACGTGCCCGCCGAGCGTGTAGAAGCCCAGTCGGTCGGTTCCGATCGAGGACGCGGCGACCTGCGGTCGACCTTCTCGGACGGCGGTGTCAGACATGAACTGCCCCTTGCCCGCTCAGTGCGGCGATCCGCGCGAGCGCATCGTGGTCGCGGGCGTGCGCCAGCGAGTTGGCCACCATGGCCGTGAACAGCTCGTCACCCCGCTCGGATCGCGCGACGAGCATCGCGGCGGCGACACCGATCACCAGGTTCTGGAAGGTGCCGACCGGGTAGTCCCGCATCAGTTCGGCCAGTGAGTAATCCGTGACCCCGTGCGCGAGGAGCCCTCGGTGGTAGTGCTCGAGGAGCTCGGCTTCGGATGCCCGACGGGTCTCCGGGTCCAGCGCTCCGCCGATGAAGTAGGCGACATCGACGACCCCGGGCGCGAAGATGACCGTCTGCCAGTCGAGAACGGCGAGGGGTACGTCGCCGCCACCCGCGTCGAAGAGGACGTTGTCCGGCCGGTAGTCGCCGTGCTGGATGGTGAACGGCATCGTACGCAGTGCGGTGTAGTAGTCGGCGATGCGCTCGGTGAACGCCGTTCCGAGTTCGATGTCGGCCGCGGACAACCGGGTTCGGTACCGGTCCACGAAACCGGCCCACCATTCGGGCATCATCTCGGTGAAGCGGGCCCAGTAGGTGTCGGAGATGTCGAGCCAGGGCGTACCGGCGAGTTGCGCCGATCCCCAGTAGGGCCCGTGGATGCCCGCGGCCTGCTCCACCGCGAGTCGCACCTCGCCGACAGTGCACCCGGCCAGCTGGTTACCCGGCCGGGCCGGCGTCAGGTCCTCCAGGACAAGTGCGAATTCAGTGTTGTTGGAGTCGATCTCAGCGTGATGGCAACGCGGGACGCGCACCTGCAGGTTGGGTGCGATGTCTTGATAGAACCGCACCTCGCGCAGGTAGTTCAGCTCACTGCGACCGGCCGCGCGGCTCTGTTCCTTGTCGGAGGTGACCTTGATGACGAACGACGACGGGGCTGACGTGGGTGCGGAGTAGCTCACGGTCGTCCGGATGCTGTCCGCGACCTGTCCGGTTCCGATGGGGCTGGTGGCGAACTCGGTGATCGCCACCGTGCCGTCCTTCGTCCCGGTGGTGGTGAGCACGGTGTCGAGCCAGGTGGGACAGATATCAGAGGCGTGCATCGCTCTCCTCGGGTGCGCACGGGTGGAGCGGCCGGCCCCGAGGGGATTGGCTCTCTCGGGGCCGGCCGAGTCGAATAGCGAGATGGGACTTCAGATGAGGGTGACGGTGCCCGCGGTCCCGTCGACTTCGACGGTCGCGCCGTCGGTGATGCGTCGAGTCGCCTCGGTGGCCGACACCACGCACGGGATGCCGAGTTCGCGGCTCACGATCGCGGCGTGCGAGAAGGGTGCGCCCACGTCCACGACGACCGCGGCTGCGGTGACGAACAGCGGCGTCCACGACGGGTCGGTGATCGGCGCGATGAGAATGTCACCCGGTTCGAGTGCCGACGGGTCCGAGGCCTCGGTCAGCACCCGCGCCCGGCCGCGTGCGACACCGCCGCATGCGGGAACTCCGGTGATGGTGTCACCGGCGGATGCGGCGGCGACGGTCGACTCCGAGCGCAGCGGCCACTCGGAGATCGGCGCAGGGGTGCCGTCGACGACGAACGGCGGCGTGCGGTCGAACAGGTCCAGGTACCCCTTCTCGCGTTCGACGAGAGCGTCGCGGTACGACGCCGGATCGTCGAGGAACCCCGCCAGCTCGTCGGCGAAGAGCATGAAGATCTGACGCGGCGAGTCGATCGCACCCCGGTCCGCGAAGCGACGGCCGAGTTCGAGTGCGGGCAAGCGCAATTCGTGGATCAGCATCGCGGCCGTGGTGCGGCCGCGTTCCCGGCCGCGCATCCACAGAGCCGACGCATTGAGCACCGCCTCGAATTGACCTGCGGTCTCGGCGTCGCCGGCGAGCATCTCACGGATCGCCGCCGCGGCGGCGTCGCGCTGGGCGGCTCGCTGCGCCGACTTGGCCTCCGGCGCTTCCCCATCCGGAACGTCGCGCATCGTCTCGATGGTCGCCAGGGCGAGGTCGGGGTCGACACCCCACGTGATCGCGCGGATCTCCCACTCGGCAGGTCCACGGAAGTCCCAGTCGGCGAGGAACGCATCCAACTGCGCGGCGAACGCGCCGACCGCCTGCGACTCCGAGGCCTTGAGCTTGGCGTAGAGCCCCTTGGTGCCGGCATCGAACAGCGCTGAGACATCGGGATGCTGCGCCTGACGGCTCAATTCCCACATCCGCAGCGAGGGGCCTGCGGAGTCGACGTTGCCCAGCCCGGCCACCAGGGTGAGTGCCTGCTCCGGTTTGCCGACCGCCTCGGCGAGCTGCGCGATGGCACCGAGTCCGACGCCGCACTTCAGGCTGGCCTCGATGTGATGTTTGAAGAGCCGGCGGAGCAGGGTCTCGAACGAGTTCATCCGCTCGACGAGCTCACTGTCCGACAACTGGGTCAGATCAGGCCGACTGCGACGGATCTCGTCGACCTCGACGCGATCGGTGTCGTAGGCGGCGAGGTCGGTGGCGCCGAGGACCTGCTCATTGAGCCAGGCACCGGCTTTCGCCTCGTACTCGGCGTTTTCGTCGAAGTCGCGTTTCTCGCTCTCGTAACTCGGGATGCCGGGCATGTCCCCGAAGTACTGCAGGTCGACGGCCTCGGCACTCATGCCGGGCACCCGCACGCCGAACAGCCGCATCAACGACATGTTGATGTAGAGGTAGCTGCCGAACGCCGGGAGGATGTTGAACGCCACCGCGTCGTCGTAGAGGTCGTCGTCCCATACGCCGCATGCCACGAACGCGTCGCGCCATCCGGGTTCCAGCGTGTGCTGGAACCCGAGGGAGGCGTTCAGCGGGGTGATCGGGTCCGGGAAGATCTCGCCGACGTTGGCGCGAGAGTACAGCGGGAAAAGTTTCGAGGTCTCGTTCGAGATCGGCCAGGCGGTCATGTCCGGGCGTCCTTCCAGTTGGTCATGAGCGAGCGGCCGAGTCCCTCGGCCCGCTTCTGCATCTCGCAACCACACATCGGTGGTTAGCGAACGCTGCGTCACATTATTCTGTGATCCCACTCACGTTGTCAACCACTCGGGTCGCAGGATCTCTGTTCTGTCCACGCTCTTTACCTCCGCCACGCGAGTGCGGCTGGACAGATATGTGATGAGTGAGTCACTATTCATCCAGGCGGCGCGGTACTGGACGGGCTGCCGAAAGGAGAGTTCGGATGCGTGTGCTGGTCACCAACGACGACGGTTACGACGCCGATGGGTTGATCGCGGTGGCCACCGCGCTGATCTCCGCCGACCACGACGTGGTCGTCGGCGCGCCGAGCTCCGAGCGGAGCGGGAGCGGGAGTTCTCTCGGCACGATCGAGGACGGTGCGCTGATCACCACGACCGAGCACCGTATCCCCGACCTCGGCGACACCCCGGTCTTCGCTCTCGACTGTCCGCCGGCGCTGACCGTGGTGGCGTTCTGCGCCGGAGCCTTCGGGCCGCCGCCCGAACTCGTCGTCAGCGGGATCAACGAGGGCCACAACACCGGGCGGTCGATCCTGTTCTCGAGCACCGTGGGCGCAGTGCTGGCCGCGCGCGTGGCCGGAGTCAGCGGTATCGCGGTCAGCTGCGGGTTCGCCCCAGACCACCGCTACGACACCGCGGCAGCGGTGGCCGAGCGCGTCGTCGGATGGATGTCCGACTCCCCCACCACCCCGATGACATTGAACGTCAACGTCCCCGACGTCGACTTCCCCGATCTGCGCGGTATCCGGGTGACACCTCTGGCGAACCGGAGCATGTTCACCTTGCGGTTGTCCCGTACCGAGGGTGGCCTGCTGATCAATCGCGACGAGCGGCGCGGCGGCCGGTTCCGCGAGGGAACCGACAGTGCGGCGGTCGCGGACGGGTACGTCTCGGTGTCCGGGTTGAGCGGAGTCGACGCGGACAACGACTCCCTGGCGGACGCCGATACCGCACTGCGACAGGCGATGTCACGGGACGACGTGTTCGGGCTGGCGCAACTGCGCTGACTCCGGTGGTGGCCTCGACGGGCGCGGCGGCCTCGCTGCGCTCGGTCGACGCTGCTCGACCAGCGGGGGGTGCGACCATTCCCGCTGGTTGAGCCGTGTCGAAGACACCTGGTGACCCGTCAGTCCCTACTCGTCACCCGCGCCACGCTGGTGACCCGAGGTCAGCAGCAGATCCTGGTGGAGTTCCATCCAGATGTCGTGGTAGCTGTCGTACATCGGGCGCGCGAATGCGGCGGTGTCACCGCCGTGCACCTTCTCCAGGGCCGCCGAGAGCCGACTCCGGTAGCGGCCGAGTCGCGGGAGCTCGGCGCCGACCTCGTCGAGCGCCTGCGCGATCCGGTGGTGGATTCGGTCGAGTTCGGCGACGACGGATGCGTCGTAGTCGGCATCCGCGTGATCGTTGGGGGTCTCGTCCGGGCGGATCTGCCACGACGCGCACACCTTCTTGAAGTCCCCGTTGATCGGGCCGAAGCGCTCGTGGAACGTGTCCACCGCGGCACGTTCTGACTCACTCAGCGTGAGTTCCGAGGACAGTCGCTCGTACTCGGCTTTCCCGGCCGGGGTGATCATCGTGCCCGAGATCCGGCCGCCCTCGCGGCGCATCACGAATCCGGCGTCCGCCAGCTGTTCGATGGTCACGGCCAGGGCGTCCGCATCGTGGCCGGTCAGCGCGGTCAGGGTGTCGTCTGTTGCGAGCCCCTTCACCTTGAGGGCATGCAGCACGTCGAAGTGGGCGGTGGAGGTCTCGGTCGTCATACTCGTTCTCCTTGCTGGGATGGATCTGTGGGCATCGTCGGGTCTTCCTGCGCCGACGACGGTCCGCTCGGCGGATCGGCATCGGCCCCGGGGGTGGCGAACCGATCGACCAGTCGGCGTTTGTCGAGTTTGCCGGTGGGCAGGCGCGGTAGGTCGGTGGTGAACTCGACCGACCGGGGCGCCTTGAAGTGCGCCAGGTGTTCGCGCGCATGGGCGATCAGGTCGTCTTCGCTCACCGACGCGCCGGGGCGCACCTCGACGACCGCCTTGACCGACTCGCCGAACTCGGCGTCCGGCACGCCGACCACCGCCACGTCGGAGACCGCCGGGTGAGCCAGCAGAGCCGATTCGATCTCCTCGGGATAGATGTTGACCCCGCCGGAGATGATCATGAAACCTCGACGGCCGACGAGGTAGAGGAATCCGTCGTCGTCGAGATATCCGATGTCGCCCATCTGCTTCAACACCGGCCGTGCGGCGTCGGCCGGCCGGTCGGGTCCGCCGGCCGCCTCGAAACAGACCGTGCCCTCGACGCCGGGATCGACGTCCGCGCCCGCGGAGTCGGTGATGTGCACCCGTGCGGTACCCAGCGGTCGACCCACCGACCCCGGATGCGACCGCGCGTCCGTCGGCGAGATGTAGGTGTGCCCGTAGCCCTCGGATGCTCCGTAGTACTCGTGCAGGACCGGGCCCCACCACTCGAAGATCGCCTCCTTGACGTGCGGAGGGCACGGGGCGCCCGAGGTGAACGCCACCCGATGCCGCGGGGAGAGCGCGATCGTCTCCCGGTCGGGCAGGTTCAACAGGCGGATCAGCATGGTCGGCACCCACTGCGAGTGCGTCACACCGTATTCGGTGATCGCGCGCATCGCCCCCGCGGCGTCGAACTTCTCCATGCACACGACGGTGCCGCCGGCCGCCAGCGTGATCAGCTGGAACGTGAACGGTGCCGCGTGATAGTTCGGGGCGGGTGACAGCAGGACCGAGTCGGCTCCGACCCCGAGTTCGTCGACGAGGCCCGAGTGCCGGCGCGGTGCGTCCGCGGGATGCACGCCGAGCAGCGGTTGAGCGAACCGCTTCGGCCGTCCGGTCGTCCCGCCGCTGTAGAGCACTCGAGCACCGAGCAGCTCACGCTCAAGGGGCTCGGACAACTGGCCGGCGAGCGCGTCGGCCAGGGCGACACACCCGTCCGCCGGGCCGTCGGCGCACACGATCACGGTCTGGTCCCGTCCCGAGCCGTCGACCGAGTCGCCGACCGCGGCGACGACCTGGGCAGCGAGCGCCGCGCTGGTGACGATCGCGGCCGGCCGGTCCTCGCGAATGAGTGCGGCGAGCTCGGCCGGCTTGAGGTGCCAGTTCACGGGTGTCACATACAGTCCGCTGCGCATCCCGGCGGCCACTGCCACCGGCCACGCGAGACTGTTCTCCATGACCAGCACCACCGAGTCGCCCGGGCCGACGCCGCGGGACTGCCAGAATCGGGCCAGTCGATTCGATCGACGATCGAGCTCGGCGTAAGTGATGCGCTCCCCCGACCCCGCCATCACATAGGCGATGGCGTCGGGGCGGGTACGCGCGGTGGACGGTGGGTACACATCACTCCTGTTTGCGAATCAGATGTCACATTACCTTCACCGGCGGTGATCACCGATTGGTGCAGGTAGGCAATCTCAGACTTTTATCCTGTTGTGGTTCACAACACACCATAGACTATGGTTTAGTGAAAATGCAGTCGCAAACGAGAGTTCATTGGAGAAGACATGACCATCGCTGACGACATCGACCTGATGGACCTCCGCCCGTTCGCGGCCGGTGTCGACCATGACATGTTCGCGCGACTGCGCGCCGAGGACCCGCTGCACTGGAACGCCGAGCCCGACGGCCGTGGATTCTGGTCGGTCACCCGCTATGAGGACGTCAAGGCCGTCGCCTCCAACGCCGAGGACTTCACCGTCACCCAGGGCACGCAGATCGCGAGTCGCCGCGCGGAGGGTGAGGGCGCGCGCAGTATTCACCATGTCGATCCGCCCGAGCACGGCAAATTGCGGGGGATCGTCACGCCACACGTGCGGCCGGTCAAGCTCAAGTCGCTCGAAGGTGACATCTCCGCGGTCATCGACGAGTTGCTCGACGCCCACACCGGCGCCGGCGACATCGACTTCGTGGCCTCCGTCGCCGCGCAGCTCCCGCTGGTGATGATCGGGCGACTGCTCGGCGCGCCGCTCGAGGACTGCCCCAACCTGTTGCGGTGGACGAACCAGATGGCCAGTGAGGACCCCGACTACTCAGAGGGTCCGGAGACCGCGGTGAAGGCGCGCGACGAGGTCTTCGACTATTTCCGCGGATTGGAGAAGCTGCGCCGGGAATGCCCCGCCGACGACCTGATCAGTGTGCTGACCGCGGCCGAGCTCGATGGTGTACCCCTCTCCCGCGGCTACCTCGACGCCTACTACTTGATCCTCATGGTCGCCGGGAACGAGACGACACGCAATCTGCTGTCCGGCGGCGTCAACGTCCTGGCCGAGAATCCGCAGTGGTGGGACTTCATGCGAGCGAACCCCGCCAAGATCCGGGTGGTCGTCGAAGAGATGGTCCGCTGGGTCTCGCCTGTCCTGTCCATGCGCCGCACCGCCACCCGCGACATCGAGATGCACGGCAGGACGATCCGCGAAGGTGACAAGGTCGTGATGTGGTTCTGCTCGGCCAACCGCGACGAACGCGCCTTCGACGACCCGGAGACGTTCATCGGCAACCGGTTCCCCAACGAGCATGTCGGCTTCGGATGGGGCGCGCATGCCTGCCTCGGCTCGAACCTCGCCCGTCTCGAGGCACGGTTGTTCTTCTCCCGCATCATCGAGCGGGGACTGGGCATCACCGTCCTGGACACGCCGAATCGATTGCAGAGCAACTTCTTCCGCGGTATCAAGACGCTCCCGGTCCGGATCGAGGCCACCCGATGAGCATGGGCACGATCGGCGACCCCCCGACGATCGCCGGTGTCGGTCCGGCCGCGCTGATCGAGGGTCGCTCGATCCCGGATGGCGCGCCTATCCCGGTCGTCAATCCTTTCACCGACCGCGAGATCGGTGTGACCCATGAGGCGGGCGCAGCCCTCGTCGACGAAGCTGTTGCCGCCGCGGTCGCCGCACTCCCGGGGTGGTCGCGGACACCCGCGTCTCGGCGAGCTGCCGTGCTGCGGTCGACCGCGGATCTCATCGAGCGGCCGAGCCATCGGATCCCGGCCATGGTGACCGATGAAATGGGAATGCCCATAACGCTTTCGACTGTCACACAGCAGGCATTGCCGGCAACGGTCCTGCGGGCAACCGCAGATGCCGCCGAGAGCTTTCCCTGGGAGCAGACCTCTGACGGGACGATCCTGCGCCGGGTGGCCGGCGGGGTGGTCGCGGCCATCACTCCGTGGAACATGCCCGTGCACCAGATCATCGCCAAGGTCGCGGCCGCATTCGCCGCAGGGTGCACCGTGGTGCTCAAGCCTTCCGAGGCCACCCCGTTCGACGCGATGCTGGTGCGCCGGTGCTTCATCGACGCCGGCCTACCCGCGGGTGCCTTCGCCATCGTCAACGGCACGGGACCGGTGACCGGGCAGGCCCTGGCGTCGCATCCCGACATCGCGCACGTGTCGTTCACCGGCAGCGTACGCGGTGGAAAGGCCGTCGCCACAGCAGCTGTGGAGTCGCTCGCACGGACCACGCTCGAACTCGGCGGCAAATCGCCCGCCGTGGTTCTGCCCGATGCCGACCTCGACGCCGTGGTACCGCGAGTGCTGGCGTCCGGGTTGGTCAACTCCGGGCAGGCCTGCAACGCCACGAGCCGCCTCGTGCTGCCCGCCGCACACGCCGGCCGCATCGAGACGTTGATCGACACCGCACTCGGGCACTTCGTGTTCGGCGACCCGACCGCGTCGGAGACCACTCACGGCCCGCTCGCCTCCCCTGCGCACGCCCGACGAGTTCTCGACCATGTCAATCGTGCTCGTCAGGACGGCGCCCGGGTGATCGCCGGCACCGGAAGCCAACTCGACATCGGCGACTCCCGTTCGTTCGTCTCTCCGATCGTGTTCGGCGATCTCGACCCCACCGCCGCCGCGGTCCGCGAGGAGATCTTCGGTCCGGTCCTGGTGGCGCAGTACTACCACGACGTCGCAGAGGCCATCGAGCTGGCGAACGACAGCCAGTACGGACTGTCGGCAGAGGTGTGGTCGGCCGACCGGGATCACGCGCTCGAGGTCGCGACGCAGCTGGAAGTGGGCCAGGTCAAGGTCAACGGGGTTCGTACCCGCGAACGACCGACCGTGCCCTTCGGCGGGGTCAAGAAGTCCGGTCACGGTCGCGAGCTGGGCAGTGCGGGAATCACCGAGTTCACCGAGATCATGGCGGTGATGGCATGACCGTCCCCGCACGCACTGTCGTCATCACCGGCGCCGCCTCGGGGATCGGGCTGGCCCTGGTCCGGCGGATTCTCGATCGGGAACCCGACACCCGACTCATCGCCGTCGACATCGCCGACTGCCCGGATGAGCGGGCCGACACCCTGCTGTGCGACCTCTCCGACCTGGAGGCAATTGCCGCGCTGGACCTGCCCGATGCCATCGACGCGCTGGCCAACGTCGCCGGTGTCCCCGGCACCGCACCGGCCGAGACCGTATTGGCAGTCAACACACTCGGATTGCGGGCGCTGACATTCCGGGCTCTCGAACGGATGCCGGCCGGCGGCGCCATCGTCAACGTCGCCTCGATCGCGGCGAACCGGAACACCGTCGCGCACGACGACATCATCGGCCTGCTCGAGGTTCGCGACCGGGAAGAATTGCGTAGCTGGATTTCTCAGGTGCGGATCGAGGGCCCAGCCGCCTACGACGCCTCCAAACGCGCCGTCGTCGACTGGACCGTCGCACTGTCGGCGTCGCTGCAGCCCCGGGGAATTCGAGCCCTGTCGGTCAGCCCGGGCCCCACCGAGACCCCGATCCTGTCCGACTTCGAACAGTCGATGGGCGCCGAGGCCATCGCACGATCGGCGTCGATGGTCGGCCGCCACGGCACGGCGACCGAGTCGGCGTCGGTGATCGACTTCTTGCTCGGCCCGGACGCCGCCTGGGTCAACGGCATCGACGTACCCGTCGAGGGCGGACTCACCGCACTGCGCGCCACAGCCATCCCCCTTCCCCTGTCCCGACCCCGTAGCCGGGTCGACATCGCCGAGTGAAAGGACCACTCATGACCACACCTGCTGTCCTCGCACTGGACGGAACCGCGCCGGCCGATCGAGAGCTGCTCGGCGGCAAGGCCTACAGCGTGAACCGCATGCGGTCGCTGGGATTGCCGGTCCCACCTGCCTTCGCCCTCACCACGCCCGTCTGCGCCCAGTTCACCGAAGCAGGCGGTCAGCTCCCCACCCGCGTCTGGGAGGGGGTGCTCGCCCAGCTCCGCGTCCTGGAGCAGCAGACCGGAAAGGTCTTCGGCGCCGGCCCGTTCCCTCTGCTGGTCTCGGTGCGCTCGGGCGCTGCCCAGAGCATGCCCGGCATGATGGACACCGTGCTCAATCTCGGCCTCACCCGCGAGCTGGTCGCACAGCTGGCCGAGGCGACCGGCGACCCCGACTGGGCCCGTGACACCTGGGAGCGATTCCGCGCCGGATACGGCGACATCGTGCTCGGCGACGCCACCGCCGCACCACCCACCGACCCGTACGACCAGTTGCGCGAGGCGATCGGCGCCGTCTTCGGTTCATGGAGCAACGAACGGGTCGCAGCCTATCGACGTCACCACGGTCTGGGCGAGGGCGGCGGCACCGCGGTGACCGTGCAGGCCATGGTGTTCGGCAACCGCGACGATCAGTCCGGGACGGGCGTGGTGTTCAGCCGCGACCCGGCCACCGGCGCACCCGAGCTGTTCGGCGAGTGGCTCGCCCGGGCGCAGGGTGAGGATGTCGTCTCCGGTGAGCGCACGCCCGAGACCATCGACTCCTTCCGCACTCACTCGCCACACCTGCACGCCGAGCTCAGCACGATCGCGCGGACGCTCGAGAACGAACACCGCGATCTCGTCGACATCGAGTTCACCGTGGAGAGCGGCACGCTCTACATGCTGCAATGCCGCTCGGGGAAGCGCTCCGCGCGTGCTGCGGTCCGCATCGCCGTCGACCTGGTCCGCGAGGGCCTCATCAGCCGGGACGACGCCGTCGCGCGTATCAGTCCCGAACAGGCGAAGTCGTTGTCGCAGAACAACTCGGCAGACGCCGCGGCCGACGTCCTCGCCACGGGCACGAGCGCCGGCCCCGGTGCCGCGGTCGGCGTCGTCTACACCGACACCGACGATGCCTGCGCCGCAGCGGCACGCGGCGAGCACGTCGTCCTCGTCCGGCCCTCGACCTCGCCGGCCGACGTGCCCGCGATGTTCGATTCCGTGGCGGTCGTGACCGAGGTCGGCGGTACGACGTCCCACGCCGCCCTGGTGTGCCGCGAGATCGGGGTGCCCTGCGTGGTCGGGTGCGGGATCGGACTCTCCGACGCCCTCGCCGGGCAGACGGTCACCGTCGACGGAACGACCGGAAAGGTCTATGCCGGTGACGTTCTCAGTGCCGGCACCTCCGCTGACGAGTACGTCGACGAGCTGGTGTCGTATCTGCCGGACGTGCTGTCACCCGAACACCCACTGGCCGAGCTGATCACCGCACGAACACTGCAGGGGGCCTGATGAGCACCGACACCGGACCGGACGCCCGTGCGCACGATGGGATCGACGCTGCTTACTCGGCAGCCGGCCTTCTCGATCACACCGCGGCCCCGGCCAAACGCGCGAACAAGCGCGGTGAGCAGACGCGCGACAAACTGGTCAAGGCGGCGACGGAGTGCTTCACCGAGTACGGATACACCCGCACCCGGATCTCCGACATCACGCACCGGGCGGAGATCTCGCAGGGCAACTTCTATCGGCATTTCGTCAGCCTCGACGACATCTTCCTCGCCGCGCTCCGCCCGTCCCTGCTGGAACTGGCCAATGCACGACTGCGTCCCGATCGCGCCCAGGGCGAGTTGCAGTCGCTGATCGAGGTCAACACCACGTATCTCCAGGCCTACGCTCGCAGTCGCCACATGCTGCGACTGCTCCGCGAGGCGGCCGCGGCCAGTGAGAACCGGGGGTTCCAGCAGCTCTGGCTCAATCTGCGGGGCGACTTCGTGCGACGCACCGAGCGCTGGCTCGACCGCCTCGTCGCCAACGGGACCATCGAGGCCTGTGACACCGAGTTGCTCGCCGAGACCCTGGGCTGCGCCACCGAGCAGATGGCCTACATCCACGTCGGTCTGCCGGCCAGCACCCCGCGACGAGAGCGCCTCGAGGCTCTCGGGACCGCGCTCGGCGAACTCTGGTACCGGGTCATCCCGCTCACCTCCAGGACGACGGCATGACCCGCTCCGTCGCCTCGCCGGTCGAGCGCACCCTCGGGATCGACGTCACCGTGACCGCGGTCCGCGACGAGACGTCCGAGGCACGCACGATCGTGCTGGACTTCCCCGCGGGCAGCGACTACCGACCCGGGCAGTTCATCACCGTGCGCATCCCGAGCGATCGGACCGGCTCGGTCGCGCGCAGCTATTCGTTGTCGACCGCTCCCGGGGTCGACGCCGCCCCGGCGATCACCGTCAAGCGAACCCGAGACGGCTACGGATCGAACTGGTTGTGCGACAACGCCGAACCAGGCCTGACCCTGCACGTCATCCCACCGTCGGGGGTCTTCACGCCGCACTCCTGGGCGCACCCGCTGTACCTGTTCGCGGCCGGCAGCGGCGTGACGCCGGTGATGTCGATCCTGCGTTCGGCCCTCGAATCCCACGACACGACGGTGACCCTGTTCTACGCCAACCGCGACCGGGAGTCGACGATCTTCGCCGACGCGATCGACGAGCTGGCCGAGCGTCATCCCGGACGGTTGGTGGTGCATCACTGGTTGGAGGCCGACCGGGGTCTACCCACCGCGGCCGCGATCGGCGACGTTGTTGCCGGCACCGAGGACTGCGAAGCCTTCATCTGTGGTCCGGCACCGTTCATGGACCTCGTCGAGCACACCCTCCGCGGGCGCGGCCTGCACCACGAGGCGGTCCACGTGGAGAGATACGTGTCGCTGACCGGCGACCCGTTCACCCTCGCGACGCACGACGACGAGGGTGGCGCCCACGACGTCACCGTGCACATCGACGGCGACGTGCACACGGTCCGCTGCGGCACGGACACCGTGCTGCTCGACGCACTGCTCGCCGCCGACGTCGACGCACCGTATTCCTGCCGGGAAGGTGACTGCGGGTCGTGTGTGGCCCGACTGACCGCCGGCGACGTCGACCACGGCAACGGGATCGCGCTGGAATCCGAAGACATCGACGACGGATACCTGCTGACCTGTCAGGCGACCCCGAAGGGCCCGGTCACGATCGAGTTCGACTGAAGCCACACCCCGGATACATCGCATCGGCCCCGAGCGCTACACCGCGCCGATGATGTATTCCACTGCCAGATAAGCCTGCACCGTATTCCCGGCGACCCGATCTAGCGAGACCCGTCGGCCTTCGAGCGATTCTGTGGGGGACAGTGGCGCCACAGGGCGGGGTGTCAGTTGCCGACGGCAACGCGGTTCTGCAGGTCGAGTGCGATGTCGACGATGAGGTCTTCTTGACCACCGACCAGTCCTCGTCGTCCCACTTCGAGCAGGATGGTGCGCACGTCGATGCCGTAACGCTCCGAGGCGGTTTCGGCGTGGCGCAGGAACGACGAGTAGACCCCGGCGTAACCCAGGGTGAGGGTTTCGCGGTCGACTCGTACTGGACGGTCCTGCAGTGGGCGCACGATGTCATCTGCGGCGTCTTGTAGGGCGAACAGGTTGGTGTTGTGTTTCCAGTCGTGCAGGTCGGCGACGGCGATGAACGGTTCGATGGGGCAGTTACCTGCGCCGGCTCCGTGTCCGGCCAACGATGCATCGACCCGGGTTGCCCCGGCTTCGACAGCGATCACCGAATTGGCCACCGACAGCGAGAGATTCTCGTGCGCGTGGATTCCGATCTCAGTGGCTGGGTCGAGAGTCTCGCGGTAGGCGCGGACACGCTCGCGGGTACCGTCCATGGTCAGCTTGCCCCCGGAGTCGGTGACGTAAACACAGTGTGCTCCATAGCTTTCCATCAGTTTGGCCTGGCGCGCGAGTTCTCCGGGGTCGGTCATGTGGCTCATCATCAGGAAGCCGGAGACGTCCATGCCGAGTTCGCGGGCGGTGGAGATGTGCTGGGCGGAGACATCGGCCTCGGTGCAGTGGGTCGCGACCCGTACTGACCGGACGCCTAGGGAGTATGCCTGGCGGAGTTCGTCAATTGTGCCGATGCCCGGGAGTAGAAGCGTCGTCAGACGAGCATGGGTGAGGTTGTCGGCGGCGGCCTCGAGCCACTCCCAGTCGGTGTTGCTTCCCGGGCCGTAGTTGAGGCTGCCGCCGGCCAGTCCGTCGCCATGGGCGACTTCAATGCCGTCGACCCCGGCGGCATCGAGTGCGGCGACGATGATGCCGACGTTCTCCGGTGTGATCCGGTGCCGCAGTGCATGCATGCCGTCACGGAGCGTCACGTCCTGAATGAACAGTTGTGTGGTCATCGCAGAGTTCCCTTGGCTTCGGTCATCGCCAGGTCAACCGCGATGGTTTCGGCGAATTGCACCGCCGCAGAGGTCATGATGTCGAGATTGCCTGCATAAGCAGGTAGGTAGTGTGCGGCTCCCTCGACTTCGAGGAACACGCTGACCTGGTGCGTAGGCCGCGGCGCATCGGCAGGCAGCAGAGTGTGGACGGGCTGGTCGGCCGGGATCTCGGTGATCTGCACGTCCTGCTTGAGCCGGTACCCCGGCACGTAGACAGCCACCTTGTCGACCATCGCGTGCACCGACTCGATCACTGCCCGCTCGTGGTCGGGGCCCGAGAGTTCTGCGAGACAAAACACGGTGTCTCGCATGATCAACGGTGGATCAGCGGGATTCAGGACGATGATTGCCTTGCCGCGCCGGGCCCCTCCGACCGATTCGATTGCGCTCGACGTGGTTTCGGTGAACTCGTCGATGTTCGCGCGGGTGCCCGGCCCAGCTGACTTGGAGGCGATCGACGCGACGATTTCGGCGTAGGACACCGGGGCAATCGCGGACACAGCGGCGACGATCGGGATCGTCGCTTGGCCGCCGCATGTCACCATGTTCACGTTGTCGGACTGCCGGTGTTGGTCGAGGTTGACCGCCGGAACGACGAACGGACCGATCGCAGCGGGCGTCAGATCGATCAGCCGCTTGCCGAAGGGAGCGAGCAACTCGGCGTTGAGCCGGTGGGCTCCGGCGGACGTCGCATCGAAGACGATGTCGACGTCGGAGAAGTTCGGCAGATCGATGAGTCCGCGCACTCCTCCGGACGTCGTCGGCACCCCGAGACGCTGTGCGCGAGCGAGTCCGTCGGATGCAGGATCGATACCGACCATCGCTCCCATCTGCAGATTCTCCGAAAGCCTGATGACTTTGATCATGAGGTCGGTACCGATGTTGCCCGAGCCGATGACAGCGACGGTCGCATCTTTCGTGGTGCTCATCTCACCAGCTCCTTCACGAATGTGGTTGATACCGAGCCGAGACCACTGATGTCGGCGCGAACATGGCAGGGCCCGGCGACCGGCACCATCGGTCCCAGCGCACCGGAGAGCACGACTTGACCGGCCTGCAGCGGTTGGCCGAAGTCTCGAGCGGTGACTGCGAGCCAACGCAGAGCGTTGAGAGGATCCCCGAGACAGTCGGCACCCGTGCCCGTCGAGACGACATCGCCGTCGACCGACATCGTCATATTCACTGACTGCGGCTCGAACTCGCCGAGTGTGCGTCGTTCGTCGCCCAACACGAACAGACCGCTCGATGCGTTGTCAGCAACCGTGTCGGCGAACGTGATGTCCCACCCGGCGATTCGGCTGTCCACGATCTCCAGAGCTGCCACGGCATAAGCCACCGCGCCGTGTACCTGTTCATAGGACAAGTCGCCCTCCGCGAGATCCTCGGCAAGAACGAATCCGATCTCGGCCTCTACCTTCGGTTGCAGGAGACAGTCCAGCGCCACGACGGCACCCGCCGCACAACTCATGTCGTCGAGGAGAATTCCGAAGTCCGGCTGGTCCACACCGAGTTGTTTCTGGACCACCGGCGCGGTGAGGCCGATCTTGCGTCCGACAATGCGTGCACCTGCGTCCACACGAGCAGCGACGACCCGCTGCTGAACCGCATATGCAACGTCGGGATCGTCGACACCGATCAGGGCACGAACAGGCAGGCACGGCGACCGGCGCGCGGCCGCAGACTGTAGTGCTTCCGCAGCCCTTCTCACAGAAGGGTCAGAGGTTCTCAGAGTTTTACTCACGTCGTCTTCCATGTCATCGGGTGCTCAACGGCTCGAGGGTTGAATCGGCAGCCGGTTCTTATCAACTTTCCGCATCGCGATCCCACGTCGTCGCCGTCTTTCCGCGTTCTCGGAGGAGAACTTTGCGGATCTTCCCGTTCTCGGTGGTCGGCAGCGTCTCGACGATGTCGACAAAACGGGGAACGGCGAACTTCGCCAGACGGCCATGGCAGTGGTCGACGATCTCGCGAGGGGTGAGGATTGCGCCGGCCTTGGGAACAACCGACACCATGACCTCGTCCTCGGCCATCTCAGATGGCACCGGATACGCTGCCACCGATTCGACGGCGGGGTGTAGTCCGATTGCCTGCTCGACTTCGAAGGACGAGATGTTCTCCCCCCGCCGACGGATCACGTCCTTCATGCGGTCGACGAACCGGAACCAGCCGTCCGGCTCCCGGACGACGCGATCACCGGTGTGGAACCACAGGTTCCGCCATGTTTCCGTTGTCTTGTCGGACATGCCGTGGTAGCCGGTGGCAAACGCATATGGGACGCGTGGGCGGAGCAGAAGCTCCCCTGGTGTGCCGTCCGGTACTGGAGAGTCGTGCTCATCCACCACGACCGCTTCGAAGTCGGGCTGGACCTGGCCGATGTAGCCGGGTCGAGGCATGTCCGGCGCGGAGGTCAGGACCGAGTTGGTCTCTGTCGAACCGAAGCCGTCGACGAGTCGGATGCCGAACCGATCGAAGAACGGGTCGGCCAGACCCGCCGGAGTTGCCGGTGACAGCGCGCGGTTCACGTTGTGCTCCCGATCCCTCGACTGAGGCTCGCGGGACCAGAGAATGTTGATCATCGCCCCAAGCAGATAAGTGACCGTGGCGTCCGAGTCGGACAGCTCCGACCAGAACCGCCGCGCGGAGAATCGACGTCCTACGACGATCGTTGCCCCGGCGACGAGAGTTTGGAAGAAGGCGTTGAGGGCATTGGTGTGGAACAGCGGCAAAACCGTGAACAACGTGTCCTCATCGGAGATGCAGAGCTGCTCGGAGACGGTGATCCCCCACCAATAGAACTGGGCGTGGGGGCAGCACACACCTTTTGACACGCCCGTGGTTCCAGAGGTGTAGAGCAGCGCCGCCGTATCACCCGGCGACACCGAGCAGGGCGGGACGGTCCCGGAGAGCTCTGGGAAGGTGCGCACGTCGTAACCCGCCACAGCTGTGGCGGCTGAATCCAGCAACCAGACCTGCTCGAGATCGGGCGGGACCGGAACCGACTCCAGAAGGTTGAGGAGTTCTGGCTCGATGACCAGAATCCGGGAGTTCGAGTTCTCCAGCGCATGGTGTAGCTGGGTTCCCTGCAACGCGGCGTTCAGTGGCACGGCGACTGCACCGATCCAGGCGCACCCGAGGATGGTCTGAAGCAATTCGAGCCGATTCTGCGACAGTGTCGCGACCTTGTCCCCGCGACTTATCCCGTTCGCTTGCAACATCGCTGCAGTCGCGGCGGCC
Source organism: Gordonia sp. ABKF26 (assembly GCF_041103195.1). Lineage (NCBI taxonomy): Bacteria > Bacillati > Actinomycetota > Actinomycetes > Mycobacteriales > Gordoniaceae > Gordonia > Gordonia sp. ABKF26. Next base: position 1,208,175 of record NZ_JBGCVZ010000003.1, on the reverse strand, counting down.
AGGTCGCGAACCTCGGCGTAGGTAAGTGCGGATTCCCCCATCTTCAACAGTGTCTTGTCGCTGTACAGCTCTGCCTGACGTGTCAGCAGGGCTGGAATGGTGCAATCCTTCAAGGGAAGACCGCGAAGCGGTGCGATGCGGTCAACGGTGCTCTGCATTTGTTCATTGCTCCTTGGCGGAGGGCTGCGGTATCACCGCGACCGGCCCGCCGGTTGTCTGCGTTTCTGGTGATGCCAAGTCGATTTCGGACCCGGGGACCCCGCCCTCGCCGACGACTTTCGCAACAACTGTCGGACCCAGGTCGGTACGTATCGACGCGAAGGTGACTGCGGGTGTGCCGCGCTGAACAGAGATTTCTTCGATGACACCTCGGTAGGCAGTCAGGGGTTCGAAATCGCCACTGCAGCAATGAGGGCAGAGGCTACGTGGAGGGAAGGACGCTCTTCCGCACCTCGTGCAGCTCTGCATCGTGATGCCCATGTCAAACCCTTTCGAGAATCGCAAGGTTCGCGCAGGATCCGTAGCGATAGGTGACCATGCCGTAACCGCTGACGGCGGCGGTGCGTGCGCCGGGAACCTGGCGCTCGCCGGCTTCGCCACGCAACTGGATGACGGCTTCGACGAGCCCATGCATTCCCGCCGCTGACCCCGCCTGCCCCGCGGACAGTTGACCGCCCGAGGTGTTGACCGGCCATCGATCGTGGAGGAGGCGATCGGTGATGTCGAACAAACTCCCGGTGGGGACGAAACCCATGTCCTCCAACTGGATCAACACCATGACCGGATAGTCGTCGTAGACGCTGATCACATCGATATCGGCAGGACGCAGACCTGCGCGGTTCCACAGTTCTGGGGCGACTCGGCACAGGCCGGTACGAAGTCCATCGCCTTCATGTCCGTCCCAGTTCACAGAACCGCCGATGGCACTGACGCGAACCGCCGGACTTCCGTCCTGCATGTGGTCCTGTCTCGTGATCACGATGGCGTCTGCACCCGTGACCGGCGGAACACAGTCGAACCGACGCAGGGGCGACGCGATGACGGGCGAGGTGAGATAGTCGTCCATACTCATAGGCGTCCGGTAGACGGCACCTGGATTCATTGTCGCCCAATGTCTCTGGGCAACAGCCACCGCTCCGTACGCCTTATCGTCGAGGCCATGTCGACGCATGTGGCGTTGCGTGAGCATCGCGAACATGGCGTTCGGTCCGCCCATTCCCAACGGAGTGACATAGTCCCGGGTGATGGCGTTGTATTCGTCGACTACTGACTTGAAGTCCGACGCGGTCATGCGATCGCCGGCAACCAGGACAATGGTTTCCGCGTCTCCGGCCTCGATTGCACGCACGGCATGCTGAAGCATGTTCACGCCGCTGGCTCCGCCGTTGGTGTCCTCCATGATCCAGCGGAGAGCCAGGCCGCTGCGAAGGGCCAGGTCGACAGCGTGGTCGGGTTTGAGGGTGAAGCTCGATACCCCGAGCCCATCAACGTCTTCGAGAGCAAGGCCGGCCTTCTCGACCGCCTGCCGAACAGCACTGGTCAGCAGACGCTCTGTGGTCTCGACTCCCTCTGGGTGTCGGGTATACGGCACCTCGACTGCGCTGGCGATGATTGCGCTGTGCCCGGTCATACCGGCTCGCCGATCTCGTCCAGCGAACGGGAATCCGGAGCAGCAGGCGGCATCCCCGAAAGCGAGTCGATGCCCTTGGTTTCGGGAGCCTTGAGCACGGCGACGGTGCTGAGGACGCCGAAGAGGGCCAGGTACACCGCGATGGGCCAGTACGTCCCGGACCAGGCAAGCAGGCCTGTGGCGATCAGCGGCGCGACACCGCCGGCAAAGATCGCGGCGACTTCATGACCTATCGACAATCCGCTGTAGCGGACCTTTCCGGTGAACAGTTCGCTGAAGAAGCTCGGCTGAGTACCGATCATCGCACTGTGGCAGATGCTGATGGCGATGATGATCGCGAGCCAGATGAGCGCCGTGTTCTGTGTGTTGATCAGAAGGAAAAACGGTGCGGCCCAGATGATCACCCCGACGGCGCCGATGAGATAAACCGGGCGTCGACCTATCCGATCAGACAGTGCCGCGAACCCGACCATGGTGAATGTCTCCAGGATGTTGGCGACGATGATCGCGGTCAGAATCACCCCGCTACCCACACCGATGTGGACTCCGTAGGCGAGGGAGAACACCGCGAAGATGTACGAACCGCCGTTCTCGGCCATGCGCGCGCCTACGGTGACCAGGATTGATCGCCGCTGCGTCTTGATCGCTTCGAGTGCGGGGAAGCGAACCCGGTTGTCCTCCGCCTGGAGCTCCTCGAAAACCGGGGTTTCCTGGACCTTCATGCGGATCACCAGGCCGGCGATCATGAGAACCAGTCCCAGAAGGAACGGTATTCGCCAACCCCAGGAGAGAAACTCGTCTTCGGGGAGCAGGTTGACCAGGGCAAACACTGACGACGACAGGATGAAGCCCAACGTGACGCCCACCTGGCTGAAGGCGGAAAAGAATCCGCGCCGGCTCGGTGGAGCATTCTCGCTGATCAAGAGTACTGCGCCACCCCATTCCCCGCCCACCGCGATTCCCTGAATCACACGCAGAATCACGAGGAGAATCGGCGCCCAGACGCCGATCTGGGCATGTGTGGGGAGTAGACCGATGAGCGCAGTACAGACGCCCATCATCATGAGTGTGATGACGAGCATTGACTTTCGTCCGACGCGGTCACCGAAGTGCCCGAAGATGACTCCACCGAAGGGCCGTGCGACGAAGCCTATGGCGAACGTTCCGAATGCGGCGAGTGTTCCAACGAGGGAATCGTCTCCGGTGAAGAAGAGTGGCCCGAAGACGAGGGCTGCGGCGGTTCCGTACAGAAAGAAGTCGTACCACTCGAGGGCGCTGCCGATCAGGCTCGCGGTGGCCGCCTTACGCGTTCGGCTTTCTACAGATTGATTGGACATGGCAGGAATCCGTTTCCTATATTGCGAGAATCATGATTGAGGGCGTATCAGCGGGCCAGTGATACCGGCGTCGGGATCTCGTTGGGACTGTGAGTCAGTGACCGAATGCTTCGACAAGCCACCATGCCCCTTCGTCCGAGACGATCTTGGCGTCCAGGACCATCGGGCGATTGGGTTGGTCGAGCCAGGACTTGATCGGGAGTAGATCGTCGAGGCACCTGACGGTGACGGTCTCACAGCCGAAGCCACGAGCGAGGGCAGCGATGTCCGTCTCTGGGAAGGTCACCGCGTCGAGGTCTTCGTGTGCTCCGAAGTGGTGGGCTTCCGCCCCGTACTGCGCGTCGTTGTAGACGATGACGAGCATGGGGAGGTTCAGTCGGGCTGCCGTCTCGAGTTCGCTGATACCCATCAAGAAGCCACCGTCGCCGCAGGCTGCGATCGGAACACGGTCGGGTTGAGCGATCGCGGCGCCGATCGCGGTGGCGAGGCCGAGGCCAACGGATTGAAATGCCTGGGTGAAGCAGAATCCGTACTCGTCGGGTACGTCGAGAAACATGCTCGGGTAGCCGAGGAAGTTCCCGGAATCCACCGACAGGACCCGCGAGCGCGGCAGCATTCGATTCAGCTGTGCACTCATCAGCCGGGGATCGATACGCTCGTCTGTGCTCTCGTCTTCGAACGGGACCTGGTGCCATCGACCTTCGGTCTGAATTCGTCGCAGAGTCCCGCTGGTCCGGTAGCCGGTCCTCTCGACCCGCGCCTCGGCAAGCAGAGCCGAGACGTCGGCGGCGGTTTCCGCCACGCCGGCCCACACACCGAGATCGACCGGGCGATGCCGCCCGAGGGCGCTCTGGTCGATGTCGACCTGGACAACCTTCGCGCTGTCGCCGATCAAGCGGCCGTGCCGCATGGTCCACATGTTCAGTGTGCATCCCCAGCCGACGATGAGGTCGGCGTTTGTGATGAGCTCAGCGGCAAGTGGCGTCGAGAACCCTCCGGCCACGTCGATACTCCACGGCTCCCCTTCGAACATCCCTCGGGCGACGGCAGATGTCGCCAGCAGGGCTCCGCATCGTTCTGCGAGTTCGATGAGGGTGCGTTTCGCAGGACCCCCACGGGCACCACGTCCAACGACGAACACAGGCCTCTGTGCCTGCTTGAGCAGTACCGCGAGTTCTTCCACATCGGTTCGCTGAGGCCGGGGAGCCATCCTGGTGATCGGGTGCGGAACCGAGACGGACCCGGTCAGTACACAGTCCTGGACATCGATGGGGATGTTGAGCACCACCGTGCGCTTCTGCATCGCGCAGACGTTGTACGCGTGAGTCAGATCGGAAACAGCTGTCTCCGCAGATCGGATTCGGAGCGCCACTGCTCCGCAGCCGCGGGCGATCGATTCCTGGTCGATGTAGAAGTTCGACTTCGGATCGGTGGCTTCGGCGGTCAGGACGAGCAGCGGGCTCTGGCTCTTCGCGGCCTCGACTATGCCGGTCAACGCGTTGGTGTAGCCGCACCCTTGATGCAGCGAGAGCACGGTCACCTGCTCGCTCATCCGGGCGTGGGCGTCTGCCATGACCGCTGCGCCGCCCTCATGACGTGCCGCGACGAAGCGGGCGCCGGCTCCAACGAGTGCGTTCGTATAGTGGAAGTTGCCGCTACCGACGACACCGAACGCCACCCGGACACCGAGCTCGTACAACGCTCGACCGATAGCTTCGCGAACGTACATGATCAATCTCCCTTTTCGAGCTCGGTGGGTGTTTTCACGAGCGCCAGCACTCGGGCGGGGCTACCTGACCCGCCGACGATCTTCAGCGGCGCGACGACCAGCACTCCACCGGCGGCGGGGAGTGAATCGAGATTTCGTAGCTGCGTGACGCCGTACTTGCCGGCGCCGAGCAGGTGGTGGTGACACGGGAAGGGTGGGTCGAAGGCGTATGCTTGGCCGGCGTCGATACCGACGGTTTCCACTCCGATGCCCCTGATTGGGCTCTGTGTCGCCAACCATTCGGCGCACTCCACCGAGATGCCGGGCGTGTGAGGACCATCGCCGTCAGCGTTGATGAATTGCACTTCGTCAGCGGCTCGGCGGTCCCAGCCTGTTCGGTAGAGCAGCCAACCACCTTCGGGCAAGGGGCCGTAGCTCCGTTCCCAATCCAGTACGTCATCGACACCGAGCAGGAAGTCAGGGTCGTCGACAACCTCCTTCGACTTGTCGATGACGACGAAAGGACCGATCAGGTGAGAAGCCGGAACACGCGAGACATCGGCGAGATCACGGCCGGTGACCCAGTGACACGGAGCGTCGAAGTGAGTCCCCACGTGTTCGCCGGTGTGGATGGCGTTCTGGTAGGACGTCTCACCCCTCTCGTCATAGCGTGCAAGCTCCTCGAGAGAGAATCGCGGAATCGGCTCCATGCCATCGGGAAGTGGCAGAACCGGAGTCCGGTCCGACAGGGGGGCGGTGAGGTCCACGACGCTGATCGTGTTGTCTCTCAACCCCTCTGACAGACCGAGGGCGGACGGGAGTAGTTCGGGCATGCCCTAGATACTTCAGTTTGTGGGCTGATCCACATAATGCCCTTCTTGCACGCACTATGCCCATATGGCTATCACGCCAGGCTCTGGCTATGCTCTCGCCATGGAACGTCGGCTGAAACACCTCCTCGACGGCGGCTTCAAACTCCGTCATCTACAACTGATCACGGCAATCGCGAACAATGGAACAATCGTCGGCGCTGCTGCGGATCTGTATGTGACCCAGCCTGTGGTGACCCGGGGTTTACGTGAGGCAGAAGAGATTCTGGGAGTGCGGCTGTTCGACCGCAGCACGCGCGGGGTCACCCCGACGCCCTATGGCACCTTGCTGCTTGAACACGCCGAGATGATCCTGACCAGCATGGAACGTCTGGCCGAGAACATCGATCACCTCCAACAGAGCGGAACGCGACCGATCCGGGTGGGCACGAACATGACCGGGTCGTATGTTCTCCTCCCACGCACCCTGGTGTCGCTGAAGGCCGCGCACCCTGGTCTCAAGGTGTCGGTGGTCGAGGGCACCGACGAGACCTTGCTCGAGTTGCTGGCGCACCACAAGCTCGACGTCCTGATCGGGCGGATGACTGACGGGAACCCCCACCACATCACCCAGCGGCATCTGTACGACGAGCCCATCCGCATCATGGCAAGGGTTGGACATCCCGCCTTCACGGGCGACGGCCTCGAGCCCGAGTCTCTGGCGTCATTCCCCTGGGTGCTGCCGCCTCCGACCGCGGTGGCAAGCCGATTCGGTGGGTCATTCGGCGAGACCGGATCTTGGGTCCCCACGAATGTCATCGAGTGCACGTCAATCCTCACGATCCGGGCGATTCTGCACGCCACCGATTCACTGGCCCCCCTGCCGGTGCTGGTCGGAACGAACGATCCCGAGCTGCGCATGCTCCCCGTGGAGCTCGATACCCTCCCCCGCGCAATCGCTCTCATTCATTCGGCAGAGTCAGCCCTGAGCGAGAGCGCCGACTTGTTCGTGTCGCACCTCCTCGACGAGGTCGAGGCGATCGAATCCGAGCTATCGGGATTGCACCTCGACCTCAAGTAGCGCACGAGATCGGATCGAGCCGACGAACCTTATGTCCGTATGGACATGGCCGGCTCCGATATAGGCATTTGTTTGGTATAGCCGGGGGCCCGACCATTGATCCATGACTTCAACCCCCGACGGCTGGATCCGCAACTTCGTCGACGGAGCCTTCGTCGATCCCGATCCGCGGCGTGGATTCGATCAGGTCGATCCTGCGACCGGACGGACGCTCGGCCAGGTCCACGAGGCCGACCAGGCGCTGGTCGATCGCGCCGTGAACGCCGCCCGTCGGGCCCTTGACAACGGCTGGGCCGACACGCCGGTGCGCGAACGCTCCGCGCTGTTGCGCCGCGCCGCGGATCGCATCGAGCAGCGCTTCGAGGAGTTCGTCGCCGCCGAGATGGCCGACACCGGTAAGCCGATCACCCAGGCACGAGAACTCGACGTGGCTCGAGCGCTGACCAACTTCAGGACGTTCGCCGATGTCGCTGCCGCCGCCGGCCAGGAGTCGTTCATGACCGACCTTGCCGGCGGTCGGCAGGCGCTCAACTATGCGGTCCGCAAACCGCTCGGCGCGGTCGCGGTGATCGTGCCGTGGAACCTGCCACTGCTCCTGCTGACCTGGAAGGTGGCGCCCGCACTCGCGTGCGGTAATGCCGTGGTGGTCAAGCCAAGCGAGGAGACGCCCGCGACTGCCACTCTGCTCGCGGAGGTCCTCGCCGAGGTGGGACTGCCCTCCGGCGTGTACAACGTGGTGCACGGCTTCGGTGGCAACTCCGCCGGCGAGTACCTCACGACACATCCGGGAATCGACGGTGTCACCTTCACCGGTTCGTCCGCGACCGGCTCTCATGTGATGAAAACCGTTGCGCCCCGTGTACGTCCGGTGTCGTTCGAGCTCGGGGGGAAGAATGCCGCGATCGTGTTCGATGACGTCGACCTCGACGAAGCACTCACCGGACTCACCAGGTCCGTCTTCGCCAACACGGGCCAGGTGTGTCTGTGTACCGAAAGGGTGTACGTCCACCGTTCCATCTTCGACGACGTCGCTGTCGGGCTCGTCGAGCGTGCCGAGCGACTGCGTCTGGGCAACCCCGCCGATCCCGACGTCACCACCGGACCACTGATCTCGCAGGGGCACCGCGACAAGGTAATGCGCTATTTCGAGCTCGCCGAGCAGTCGGGCGCCAAAGTCTTGACCGGGGGCGGAATTCCGGACCTGGGTCAGGATTTCGAGTCCGGCTCGTGGGTGGAGCCGACGCTGTGGACGGGACTGACCAACGAGGACCCGGTTCTGCGTGAAGAGATCTTCGGGCCGGTCGCCGCATTGGTGCCGTTCGACACGGAAGCGGAGGCGATCGCGCTCGCCAACGACACCCAGTACGGGCTGGCCGCGTCGGTGTGGACCAACGACCTGCGACGCGGACACCGCGTCGCACAGAAGATGAACGTCGGAATCTCCTGGGTCAACACTTGGTTCACGCGCGAACTGCGATCTCCATTCGGTGGCGTCGGGTTGTCCGGAATCGGCAGGGAGGGCGGCGAGTCGTCGTTGCACTTCTATACCGAGCCCACCAACGTGTGCGTGGCCCTATAACTCCCGGGAAAAGAGGAACAATGGAAGCGAAGTCACTGACCCGCAAGGAGATAGACACCCTTGCCGCGCGATTGGACGAGGCACAGCTGCAGGTACTCGACACTCCGAGTCTCGCAGACGATGTCGAGGTCCACATCGACGACGCGTACCGCGTCCAGGAAGCGCTGGTCGGCCGGCAACTCGACCGTGGGCAGACGCTCGTGGGCGTCAAGCTCGGGTTCACCAGCAAGGCCAAGATGGCTCAGATGGGTGTTTCCGACGTGATCGTCGGCCGGCTCACCGACGCTATGCGCGTCGACAACGGCGGTCGATTCGATCTGAGCCGGTTCATTCACCCCAAGATCGAACCCGAGGTCGCGTACCGCCTGATGCAGGACATCGATCTCGACGACCCAGGTGTCGACGTCGAAACCTGCGTCGACGCCGTCGCTCCGGCGATGGAGATCATCGACTCCCGCTACCGTGACTTCCGGTTCACCTACACCGACGTGGTCGCCGACAACACGTCCGCAGCCGCTTTCGTGATCGGTCCGTGGCAGTCGATGCGTTCCGTCGGCGATCTCTCGGTGCGACTCGAGGCGGGCGGGCAGTCCGTTGACGGTTCCACCGCCGCGATTCTCGACGATCCGGTCAACGCTCTCCACGCACTTCTCGACGTGTGTCGCCGTCGCCGAATTCCGTTGCGCGCGGGCGATGTGGTGCTCGCCGGCGCCGCCACCGCGGCAATCCCGTTGGCGGCGGGCGCCGCACGATGCGACATCGACGGCCTCGGCAGCGTCACCGCCGAAGTCAGCTCATGAGCCACGACGCCGCCGCCCGGGTCCTCGAGCAACTCGCGATCCCACGCGGACGATTCCCACATCTGAAGGTCGCGGGCGACTTCGTCTATGTCTCCGGAACGAGCTCCCGTCGACCGGACAATACGTTCGACGGTGTCGAGGTCGACGAGATGGGAACGACGAATCTTGACATCCGAGCACAGACGCGAGCGGTCATCGACAACATCCGATCGATCCTCGTCGAGGTCGGTGCGGATCTGAGCGATCTCGTGCAGGTCACCTCCTATCTCGTGTCGATGAACGACTTCGGCGGCTACAACGAGGTGTACGCCGAGGTGTTCGACGAAACCGGTCCGACCCGGACCACCGTTGCGGTACACCAACTTCCGCATCCGCATCTACTGATCGAGATCCAGGGTGTCGCCTACCTGCCCCCTCATCGCCGTACCGCCCTCAACCTGAAGGATCACTCATGAACGCCATCCCGCCCGTCATCGACTTCCAGAAGTGGATCGCCGAGAACAAACACCTGCTCGCACCGCCGGTGAACAACCAGACGATGGCCTTGGGCGACGACTTCGTCGTCCAGGTGGTCGGCGGTCCAAATCAGCGCACCGACTATCATCTCGACCCGTACGAGGAGTGGTTCTACCAGCTCGAGGGCAGTATCTACGTGGACGTCATGACCGCGGACGGACCGGAGCGCGTGCATATCCGCGAAGGCGAGACCTGGCTGCTGCCCGGCAACATTCCGCATTCACCGCAACGCCCGACCGCCGACTCGATCGGCCTTGTCATCGAACGCGTGCGTCGTGAGGGCACCCTGGAGAAGTTCCAGTGGTACTGCCTCGACTGCAATCACTTGATCCACGAGATCGAGCTGCAGGTGCGCAATATCGTCGCCGACCTGCCACCGGTCTTCGTTCAGTTCTACGAGGACGAGCAGGCTCGCACCTGTGACAACTGCGGGGCCCTGCATCCCGGGAAGGGCTGACGTGAGCGGCACCATCGACGTCCACACCCACTATGTTCCCAAGGGCTGGCCGGACCTGACCGCCGATGCGGGGCGCGATGCGCCGTGGCTGCGGATCGAGACCGAGGCTGAAGCCGTGATAATGATGGGTTCGAACGAGTTCCGACGCATTCAGTCCGACGCCTGGGATGCAGGCATCCGACTGCGGGACATGGATTCCGACGGCGTCCGGACCCAGGTTGTCTCACCCACACCGGCATTCTTCAATTACGGTCGCGCCGGCGCGCAGGCCGAACGGATCGCACGTGTCTTCAACGATCTCGCGCTTGACATCGTGGCCCCCGCCCCGGAGCGGCTGATTCCGTTCTGCCAAGTGCCATTACAAGACCCTGACGCTGCTTGCCGTGAAGTCGAGCGTTGCATCGCCAATGGGCACCGTGGAGTCGAGATTGGCAACCACGTCGGCGATCGAGACCTCGACAGCGAAGGGGTGGTGACGTTCTTGCAACACTGCGCGTCGATGGACGTTCCGGTATTCGTCCATCCTTGGGACATGGACTCGTCGCCCCGCCTCAATCGCTGGATGGCGCAGTGGCTGACCGCCATGCCCGCAGAGACGCACCTGTCGATCCTGGCGTTGATCCTGGGTGGCGTCTTCGACCGTATTGACGATCGGCTGAAGATCGCCTTCGCCCACGGCGGGGGATCGTTCGCGTTCTGGCTCGGCCGAATGGAGAATGCCTGGCACCGCCGCAACGACCTCATCGGCACCTCCGCGATGCCGCCGTCGCACTACCTCGGCCGCTTCTACGTGGACTCCGTTGTGTTCGACGACCGCGCGCTGCGCCTGCTCGTCGACACGGTCGGATCGGACCGGGTGATGGTGGGTAGCGACTACCCCTACCCGCTCGGGGAGCGGCCGGTGGGAGAGGTCGTCCGCACGAGCGACTTCCTGGACGAGGCCTCGCGGGAACTCATTAAGCGCGGCAACGCCGAGCGATTCCTTGGACTCACCGATACGCCTGCGAGATAGCCGATCGAGCCTCGATCCGAGGCGTCGATCGAGACTGCGATTTCCGATGTGGTCGCCTGCTCGGGCCGGAGTGGCGCGGTCACGACGAGGCGAGCAACCGCCAGCACCGACCCGGTACGGGGATTGCCCCGGACGGCCCGGGCGGAGTCAGATCTAGAGTGCCTGGCCATACTGCTCGTCGGTCACCGGTTGCAGCCACTCGACCGCGTCGTCTGGTCGTCGGCCTCGTTTATGGCAAAGTGGACCATCAGGGGCGCCGGGGCGGCGCCGTGCCAGTGTTCCTCGCCTGCTCCGAAGAGCACGCGCTCACCGGGTCGGATAACCTCGACAGGCCCACCGCGGCGCTGCCACAGCCCGATCCCCTCGGTGACGAAGACCGTCTGGCTCAGCGGATGCCGGTGCCAGTGCGTCCGCGCACCCGGCATGAAGTGGATGAGGTTCGCCGATACGTGCGACGGCGAAGTGAGAGCTTCAGATCTGAGTCCGGTCATTCTGCTTCCGGCAGCTCCCACGTGGTGTAGATGTTACAAAGATACACAAATTGTTTCATTGCCACATCGTACGACCCCGACGAGGTGCAGCCCCACCATGTTGAACCCAGAAGTGTTGCAAGACAGCCTATCCCTGGTCATCGACGACGAACAGAAGTTGATGCTCGACTTCTACGACCGACTGTTCGATGAACATCCGGAGGTCCGGCCGATGTTCGGCGCCGACCTGCGACCACAGGCCGCGATGCTGCAACAGGCCATCGCCGCCGTCCTCGACCACCTCGACGACGCCGAGTGGCTCGGCCGCACACTCGGCGCCCTGGGACGCCGACACAACGACCTCGGGGTGACACCCGAGATGTACGAGTGGGTGGCCGGCGTGCTCATCACGACGATGGCCGAGCACGGCGGAGCCGAGTGGACCGACGAGATGACCTCCGCCTGGACCGAAGCCCTCGGCGCGGTCGCCGGCCTGATGCTCGACGCCTACCCGACCGCCGCCGACTGAGCCGCCCGGCTCTCGTACTCGCGACGCCGGGCCGGCGGCCGACCCACGTGCCCTTGAGACGATTGTCACGAATCGTTTCTCGCCCGGGGGTAACCGCCGGTCAAAAGCCCATCACCCAGATCCGCCCGTCCGCTTTGGGCGTTTCGGCGCTCGACCGAGACGGGCCCATTTCTGACTACGTGTGGTATCAGATATCTGTTTCAGTCCGCGTTACGAGGAGGAACAGATGACCCGAGGCCGAGCGTTCGCCGCCGCCGCAGTGGCCGCAGTGCTGACATGGACAGGCGTGGGCACCGCGGTGGCCGACCCGAACATCCAGCTTCCCCGCCGCGACGACGGCACGTCGAATTGCGCCGTGCTGAACGGCCGGGCGTTCGCCGGCTACATCGGCACGGGAGACCCACAGCCGACCCGGCCGATCGACGAGAAGTTCGCCACCGCGCCCACCGTCTGGTGCAACACGAACGTCGGGTACAGCAAGACCTCCTACGGACCGAACGGGGTCACCTTCAAGGTGCCGCCGACCGTCGAGGGCTTGTTCCCGTACAACAACGCGGAGATCCTCGCGAAGCCGGTGTTCGAGCCGGGTCAGACGATGACGATGCGCGTGGGCGGCACCGAGCAGATCAAATCCTGGAACGGAACCACCGGGTGGGGCGTCTCCAACCGGTCGATCGATCCCCTGGGCCTCGAGATCGCCTGGTTCATGTACAACGGGTCCGCCGGGCTGGTCGGTCAGGCGAGCACGCTCACCGCGCCGATCGCCCATGCGCTCGGACAGGACTTTCCCAAGGGTTTCTTCATGATGGTCAAGAAATCGGGAACCCTTGTCCCCCAGGCTCGTTTGCTGCCCATGAACATTCTCGACAAGCAGCACGACTATGCGGTGAAGCTCGGTGGCAAGCAGGTCGAGTTCTACGTCGACGGCAAGCAGGTCGGCACCTTCGACAACGCGCCGACCGGTAAGTGGACCGACATCTCCCGCCAACCGGTCCCGCTTCTCGGACAGATGTGGCTCGACTCGAGTTACTGGTTCCCGCTTCCGATCCCGGAGTTCAACGGACGCTGGCAGACCGCGACGATGAGCCACTATCGTCAGGGCCCCTCCGCCACCACCCCATTGACGTTCGAGAACTGAGCCTCAGCGGAACCGGTCGCTCAGCGACCCATGCCAGAACAGTCCCCCTGCCGACCTCACGCCGGCGGGGGGATTGTCTACTTTTGCGGACTTATCTCGCTGTGTTGTGAGTCATAGCTTCTGATGTGTACCTCTCACGTCACACAGGAGTTCCGATGACCAGACTGAAGTTCGGCACGTTCCTCGCCCCGATCCACGAGCCGGGACAGAACCCGACGCTGCTGCTGCAGCGCGATCTCGAATTCGTCCAGTACCTCGAGCAATTGGGATACGACGAGGCCTGGTTCGGCGAGCACCACTCCGCGGGCGCCGAGATCTACGCATCGCCGGAGATCATGATCGCCGCCGCGGGCGAACGCACCAGCCGCATCAAACTCGGCACGGGCGTCACCTCGGTCTCGTACCACAACCCGCTGTGGGCGGCCGAACGCATGATCATGCTCGACCACCTGACCCGTGGCCGCGCCCTGTTCGGCCTCGGCCCGGGATCGCTCCCCACCGACGCCGCGATGCTCGGCCTCTCCCAGATCGACACCCGGGAACTGCTCGCGGAGAACACCGACATCATCATGCGTCTGCTCCGCGGCGAGACGGTGACGGCCAAGACCCGCACCCACGAACTGTTCGACGCGAAGATCCAGATGGCCCCCTACTCGGATCCGCTGTTCGACGTCGTGGTCGCCGCGATCGCGTCGCCCACCGGCGCGCGCCTCGCCGGCAAGTACGGCATCGGCCTGCTGTCGATCGCCGCTACGTTGACGGCGGACGGTTTCAGTGCACTGCAACATCATTGGGGCCTGCTCGAAGAGTTCGCCGCGCAGGCCGGACGCAGCGACGAGGTGGACCGCTCGACCTGGCGACTCGTCGGCCCCTTCCACATCGCCGAGACCAAGGAGCAGGCCTACAAGGATGTCGAGCACGGCATCGAGTACTGGTTCAACTACCTGCAGCACGTGGCGGCCTTCCCACAGATGGACGTCCGCGGGACCAACAAGCACGAGATGATCGACTTCATCAACACCTCCGGCATCGGTGTCATCGGCACCGCCGACGAAGCGCGTGCGCAGGTGCAGCGTCTGATCGACCAGTCCGGCGGTTTCGGCACCCTGCTGATCCAGGGCCACGACTGGGCGAACCCGCAGGCCACCCGTCGTTCCTACGAACTGTTCGCGCAGGACGTCATGCCGTATTTCCAGGGCCAGGCGCAACCGATGATCGACGCCGCGGCCCGCGCCCAAGCTGTCCGCGAAGGGCAGGCGGCCGAGCACGTGAAGGCCGTCGAGCACATGACCAAGAAGTACGAAGCCGAGCTGGGACGGGTGTGACATGGCGAGTATCGAGGTGACCAAGGACTTCCCGTTGTCCGCGACGGACGTGTGGTCGTGGATCGGTGACACCGGCGGTGTCTCGGCCTGGATTCCGGCCATCGGCGAATCCCGGATGGACGGCGATGTCCGCCACGTGGTCTTCACCGACGGAGCACCGGCGCGCGAACGCATCGTCGCCTTCGACGAAGAGGCACGCACCTACTCCTACGAGTACATCGACGGTCCGCTACCGCTCGAGCACTACCGCTCGACCGTCTCGGTCACCGCAGCCGGCGACGACGCCTGCTCGGTCCGCTGGTCCGCGCAGTTCGGCGCCGAATCCGCCGAGGTGGAAGCCGAACTCGCCACGGCCATCGAGGGCATCTATGCGGCCGCCCTCGACGAGTTGGCCACCAAGGCCGTCTGAGTCTGATCCTCCAGGTCTCGGCGGGTGCGCGGCAGGACGCACCCGCCGGGGCCGCATCGGAAGGAAATCCATTGAACCCCAGTCATACCGCCGACGCCGGGGCGTCCGTGTACGCCGCCGACGCGGACTCGGTCCGCGATCGATACCGGGAGGTGCTCGCGCACTTCGGTTCCGGCGTCGTGGTCATCACCTCGGCCAGGCCGGACGGCTCACCCGTCGGGATGACCGTCGGCTCCTTCACGTCCATCTCGATGGAGCCACCGCTCGTCGGCTTCTTCGCGGGCAACACCTCGACGACGCTGCCCTCGGTCGTGTCGAACGGCGCCTTCTGCGCGAACGTCCTCGCCGAGGACCAACACCTCTTGGCCCGTACATTCGCGCGCAGCGGTGCGGACAAGTTCGCCGGCGTGGACTGGACCCGATCCGCCAACGGCTCGCCCCGACTGGCCGGTGCGCACGCGTGGATCGAGTGCACCATCGACGACCATCGGCCCATCGGTGATCACGATCTCGTCGTCGGACGGGTCGACGCACTGGGAGTGCCGACCACCAACGACCCGTTGATCTTTCATCGGTCGGTCTTCCACGGATTGCGAGCTCACCGATGATCCCCGACGACCAGATGTGTACGGCCCGTTCCGCGGTCGAGAGGTGCGTCGATCAGCTCCGCCTCGGCCGTCCGGTCATCGTCGTCGACGACGCCGACCGCGAGAACGAAGCCGACCTCGTGATGCCCGCTCAGTTCGCCGACGTCGACGACATCGCCTTCTTCCTCGAACACGCCTCCGGATTCCTCTGCGTGGCGATGACCGCGGACCGTCTGGCCGAGCTCGAACTGCCTCCGATGGTGGACGATCCGACCGACCCCCTCGGCACGGCTTTCACCGTGAGCGTCGACGCGGCCGTCGGTGTCACGACCGGCATCAGCGCGGCCGATCGGGCACGGACGATCCGCACCCTCGCCGATCCGGACGTCGGCCCGACAGACCTCACGCGTCCGGGTCACGTGATGCCGTTGCGCGCCAGGGAAGGTGGGGTACTCGAACGTCGCGGGCACACCGAGGCCGCCGTCGACCTGTGCACCGAAGCCGGCCTCGAACCCGCCGGCCTTATCTGTGAACTCGTCAGCCCGGACCGGCGCGCGATGCTCGGGCGGGCAGACGTCCGCGACTTCGCCGCGCGTCACGGACTCGAGGTCATCTCCATCGCCGACCTCGTGGCCCATCGCCGGGCGGGCTCGTCGGTGGAACGGGGTGCGACCTGCGCCCTGCCGACCGATCACGGCGTCTTCGAGGCCACCGTCTACCGATCCTCCGGTGGCGCCGAACATCTCGTCCTGGTGCTCGGCAATCCCGCGCAGGGTGAGCCGCTGGTTCGCATCCACAGCGAATGCCTCACCGGTGACACGCTCGGGTCGCGGCGCTGCGACTGCGGCGCCCAGCTACGAGCCGCACTCCAGCACGTCGCGGTCGCCGGCTCCGGGGTCGTGGTGTACGTCGGCGGCCACGAGGGTCGCGGCATCGGTCTCGCGGCCAAGATCGCCGCCTACCGACTCCAGGACCTCGACGGCGTCGACACCGTCGATGCGAACCTGCGCCTCGGCCAGCCCATCGACAAACGCGACTATCGGGACGCCGCGGCGGTGCTGACAGACCTCGGAATCCGACGCGTCCGGTTGCTGACCAACAACCCGGCCAAGGTCGACGGGTTGGCCTCCGAGGGTGTCGAGGTCGTCGAGACAGTCGGACTCGAGATCGAGGCCACCGCGGACAACGCCGGATACCTCGCCACCAAGCGCGATCGGCTCGGTCACCGGCTGGCGCAGTCGGTGTCGACGACGACAGCGGCGGTGGTCTGAATGTCTGACGAGAAGTTTACGGAGACCATCGGATTCGGCTCGCTGTTCGAGCGGGTGACGGTGATGCACGCGACCGACCGGTGGGCCGGTGTCGCCGGTGACGTCCAAGCGGTCCTGGGATCACCAAAGTTCTCCGACGGTTCCGCCTGGGCGGCCTGGGATGCGTTGAGCGTCTCCGACGAGACGGACGGGCCGGCGTGGTCACTCCTCGCGCGGACCCCCGACCTGGCGGCGACGATCGAGGTCGCTCGCTCGCTGGGGTGGCATGTCGGTGAGAGGTCGGTGGGAGGTCATGAGACCCGGGTCCCCCTCCGCTCGCCGAACGGTCTGACCGTGATCGCGTACACCCCGACGTCGTGACCGGAAGACCCGCTCAGCGCGCCTGTCGCCGAGAACGCAGCACGGTGGTCGCGAGTTCGGCCCGGTTGCGCAGTCCGGCGGCCTCGAAGATGCGGCTCATGTACTTCTTCACCGACAGTTCCGACAGCGACAGTCGCTGGGCGATCTCGGCGTTGCTCAGCCCGTCGCTGACGAGTTCGGCAACCTCCAGCTGTCGCGGCGTGAGTGCCGCCAATGGATCGACGGGCTCGTGCGCCGCGGACACCGTCGCGGTCCGCGCGCGCAGCTGCCGCGCGAGAATGCGCATCGCGAGCATGTCCGACTCGTCCCACTCGCGGACGCGGTCGAACATCCCGATGAGAGCCTCGCCGTCGGAGAGTGGCAGGTGAAGGGCCGAGGCGGTGTCCATGTCGTTGGGGTGCAGATAGTCCACGACGTACGAGCGCTGCGGAACCGGCAGGCGGGACAGCTCCTCGAGAGTGGCGAAGCCCTCGGCGGTGAGAACCCGCCGGGCCCGCGGCAGCGCGAAGATGTCCTTGTCACGCCAGCGTTCGCGGTAGTCCCGCAGCAGCGGGGCCGCGGCACCGGTCAGCAGCGGTGCCGGATCGTCGAAGATCTCGCTGTAGGTCCGGCCGTGGAAGAACGTCACGTCACGAACCCCGAAGTACGTGGAAATGGCCTCGACCAGGCCTTCTTTGAACTGCTGGCCGCCGGCCGCGTGCTCGCACTGCTCGAGCACGGCCAGGACCCCGAGCATCTGTCGACGCGACAGCAGGTCCTGCCATCCCCCGCGAGGCGCCACCGACTCGGCGCCGGGACTTCGTCGGGCGCCCGGCTGAGAACTACCGCGCATAGCTACGAACAGTACCCATCGGCCCACTGCCACCGGCTCGGGTCGCACGATTTCACCGGATCGAGAGATACCTGACCATGACGACTTCTCCCCTCCCGACCGACCTCATGGCCGGCCTCATGACCGTGGCCCGGTCCCACTCGCTCGGTGACATCCCACGTCGGTCGGCGGCCCGAACGCCTGACAAGCCGGCCGTCATCCACCGCGACACCCGGCTGACCTTTCGCGAGTTCGACGACGCCGTCGACCGGGTCGCCGCCGCGTTGCATGCCGCCGGCCTGCGACAGGGACAGACCCTCGGCATCCTGTCGCACAACTGCTGGCAGTTCCCCGTGGTCGTCTTCGCCGCTGCCCGGATCGGGGTGGTGTCGGTTCCGATCAACTTCATGCTGACCGCGCCGGAGATCGCGTACATCCTGGACGACTGCGAGGCCGCCGGCCTGATCGTCGAGGACTCGCTCGTGCCCACCGCCGACGCCGCGATCGCCGCATCGGCGGCACCGGTGACCGTGCGCCGGTCGATCCCACTCGGCCCCGCCGGTTCCGACACCCGCTGGCCGTCCATCGACGACTGGCTGAGCGAGCCGGCCGGCGCATTACCCGACGTCCGCATCGCCGACGACGACGTCATCCGCATCATGTACACCTCCGGCACCGAGTCCCGGCCCAAAGGCGCGATGCACACGAGCCGAACGCTGATGTGGCAGTACATGAGTTGTGTGGTGTCGGGCGGCATGACCGACGATGACATCGAGGTGCACTCGCTCCCGTTCTACCACTGCGCCCAGCTGGACAACTTCCTCATCACCGACATCATGCTCGGCGCGACGAGCATCATCCTCGACCGTCCGGAGGCGACGACGCTGTTGCGGACGGTCGCGCGGGAACGAGCGACCAAACTCTTCTGTCCACCCACCGTGTGGATCTCGTTGCTGCGCTCCCCCGACTTCGACCCGGTGGCGCTGTCGTCGCTGCGGAAGGGCTACTACGGGGCGTCGGCGCTCCCCGTCGAGGTCCTGCGCGAGCTGAGCGCCAGCCTGCCCGACCTCCGGCTGCGAAACTTCTACGGCCAGACCGAGATGGGGTCCCTCGCCACGGTCCTGGCGCCCGACGACCAGGCCACGCGCGGGGGTTCCGCCGGCCGTCCCGCGCTGAACGTCGAGACGCGGATCGTCGATTCCGACGGTGCTGTTGTGCCGACCGGCAGTGTCGGGGAGATCGTGCATCGCAGTCCGCAGGTCACCGTCGGGTACCTCAACCTGCCCGAGAAGACCACCGAGTCGTTCCGCGGAGGATGGTTCCACAGCGGCGATCTCGGCTACTTCGACGACGACGGCTACCTGTGGGTGGTCGATCGGCAGAAGGACATGATCAAGACCGGCGGCGAGAACGTGTCGAGCCGCGAGGTCGAGGAGGTGCTGTTCTCCCACCCCGCCGTGCACGAGGCGGCTGTCATCGGAGTCCCGCACCCGCATTGGGTCGAAGCGGTTGCCGCAGTCGTCATCCCCGCCGCCGGGCGAACCGTCGAATCGTCAGAGATCATCCAGTACTGCCGGGATCGACTCGCTCCGTACAAGATCCCGAAGTTCGTGATCGCCGCCGAGTCACTGCCCAAGAACCCCAGCGGCAAGATCCTCAAACGCGACCTCCGCGACCGCTACGCCGACGTCGTCGACGGGTGAACTGGTCTCAGCCCGGTCCGAGCCGCTCGACGATCCCGTGGTCACCGTCGACCCGCACCCGGTCGCCGGTCCGCAGCACGCGGGTGCCCACCAGGGTGTTCACGACGCACGGCAGGCCGTACTCGCGGGCGACGACCGCGCCGTGGGAGACCGAGCTGCCGATGTCGGTGACCAGGGCACCGATGACGGTGAAGTACGGGGTCCAGCCGACATCGGTGACGGGCGCGACCAGGATCTCGCCACGCTGGACGTCGCGCGCCTCGACGATCGACTTCGCCACGCGCACCACACCTTCGACGGTGCCGCGACTCGCGGGACGCCCGACGATGCGATCGTCGGTGGCACCGCGTCGCGGGGCGGCGACGAGCGGGAACGGTCGTCCCACCGACACATCCTCGAACTCGAGAGAGTCCTGGAACGACAAGGCCTCTCGACGCTGCCGCGCGCTCTGCACCAGGCCGGTTGCTTCCGTAGGGCCGGCGTCGACGAGACGCTGCAGCTCGGCGCGGTCGAAGAAGAAGACGAGGTCGGCGTCCGGCAGTCGTCCGGTCTCGGCCAACACCTCACCGAGATGCCGGTAACCGCGCTTGAGCGCATGAGCCATCAGCGCCATCCGAGACTTCGTCTCCTCGCGACCGCGTGCGCCGCCCTGCGCCAGGCGGGCGAGAAGCCGGATCGCGGCCGGCGGCGTCTCGTCGACGGCGGCCGGGGCCGGAATTCGAGCGACGGGGTCGAGCGCCGACCGCACCATCACCTGCATCATCGCGCCCAGGCCGCCGGGGTCGTCGGCCCAGGACGGGTCGCGCATGCACAGTTCGCGGTACCCGCGATGACCGTGCCGTTCGAGGAAATGCCGCAACGCGCGACCGGCGTCGCCGGAGGCCGACCGCAGGTCGATGACCGCGTCATCCGGTGCTGCAGCAAGAAAATCCCGGGCAACCGCGGGGTCGGCCGCGATGGTGTGGACGACCGCGTCGAGTGCCGCGAGCATCATGGCGCTCTCGACTTCCGACGCACCGGCCATGAGCCGCGCGGCCTGCGCCTTGCCGTCCTCCTCGGTGCGTCCGTCCTTCACCGCCTGGCGGACCAGGACACTCTCCAGGACGTTGGCCGCCACCGCGGCGCGCGACGACGAGCGCACGTGGGTCAACGTCACATCGCAGTACTGCTCGACACCGGTCGCCAACTGCTGCAGCACAACCCGCGGATCGCGGCTCGTCGGCACCGGGAAGGCCGCGATCTCGGCGGGCAGTCGCCGGATGGCCGGGCCCACCGACAGGGCATGTGACGTGAGCCGGATCGTGTTGCCGAGCTTCCGTCGTAAAGGTTGTGCCGGTTTCGGTGTCAGCTCGTCGATCACCCGGCCGCAGATCGACATGGAGAACTGTTCGAGCGAGTTGCCGATGATGCCCGAGCTCAGCGCCGTGCCCTCGGTCAGGTTCAGGAACATGTGCCCGTAGAAGTAACCGACCTGGAGCCAGGGCTTCTCGTACCTCTCCTGTGCCCTCGCGACCACCTGCACCATCTGCATCGCATAGTCGATCGCGAAGCCGGAGACCGACGCGGTCAGGGGACAGAAGGCGCCGGGCATCATCTCGCCGATGTTGCACCGGGTGTACACGTGGTCGACACCGGCCGGCGGCGAGTCCATCTCGTTGAGGTCACCGGGGAGCGTGGTGATCGGCCGTGCCTGCAACCACCACAGTTCGCCGGCTTCGTCGATGGCCCACTCGAGGTCCATCGGTCGACCCCAGTGCTGCGCGGTGCGCAGCGCACCCGCGCGGACCTGTGCGATCTCATCCGGGGACAACACCGGCGCGGCAACGGATTCGTGCACCACCGTGTTGCCGTCGACATCGAGTACGAGGTGGTCGGGGGCGGCGGACCCGTCGACGAGTGCCTCCCCCAGTCCCGCGACGGCGTCGATGACCATCAGATCGCGGCGCCCCGACGTCGGGTCCGCGGTGAACACCACGCCTGCGGCGCGTGCGTCGACCATCCGCTGGACGACCACGTGCATGGTCGGCGCTGCGTCTCCGCTGTAGGCCGAGGCACGACGGGAATGCACCGAGGCCGCGCACCGACGGACGGCATCGGTGAAGGCGTCGACGGAATCGACGCCCAGCACCGTGTCGTACTGACCGGCGAAGGACTGGTCGTCCCCGTCCTCCCCCACGGCCGAGGACCGGACGGCGACCGGAGTCGTACAAGCGGCCACCATGTGGCCGAACCGGGCCGTCACGTCGTCGAGAGCCCCGTCTACAGACGCATCGGCGATGACGAACCCCGTCGGCACCGGCAGACCCAGACGACGCAGTTCCGCCAACCCGGCCGCCTTGCCCCCGTAGCGGTCGTCGACGATGTCGTCGAACTCGACGACGCTCGGCGTCACGTCGATCTCCTGCGTCATCTGGAGCCGCCGAGCGCGTCGACGATCTCGGCGAGCGCATCCACGGCGATGGGACCCGGCTGATAGAGGCAGATCCGGTCCGACACACCGTCGACCCGGTCGCGGATGTGCGTAGCGACCTCCTTGGGCGTTCCACACGCCGCGATCGTGTGCAGCATCTCGTCGTCGATGAGGCCGGCCATCTCCTGCCACCGGCCCTGCTTGGACATCGTGTTGAGCTCCGGTTGCAGATCTCCCCAACCGTGCGCTTCCAGCACCGGCCGGTATGCCGGAGTGGAACCGTAGAACGCCAACAACATCCGCGTCGAGGCGTGGTCATCGTCGAGATCTGAGCCGACTGAGACGATGATCTCGGGCACCACCTCGAAATCGTCCTCGGACCGGCCGGCCGCCGCGAGACCGTCGCGTACGGCGGGCAGCGTCGTCTCGTGCAGGAACCGTTTGGTCCCGAACGGCATCACCAGCAGGCCGTCGGCGACCTCGGCGGTCGCCCGGGTGAGCCGCGGACCCAACGCGCCCAGGTAGATCGGTGGCGGCCCGTACGGGTTCGGCCCCGGGACGAAGGTCGGCGTCATCAGCGTGTGCCGGTAGTACTCGCCGCGAAAGTCCAAGCGCTCGCCGGAGTTCCACGTCGCGAAGATCGCGCGCAGTGCGCCGACCATCTCCTTCATCCGCTCGACCGGACGGTCGAACTCGACGCCGTAGCGCTTCTCGATCTGAGCGCGGACCTGAGTGCCCAGACCCAGGATGAATCGTCCCTCGCTGAGCAGTTGCAGGTCGTTGGCCTGGTGGGCGAGTTGGATCGGGTTGCGCGGGAACGCGATCGCGACATTGGACATGATGTCCAGGCCCGTGACCGTCGATGCGAGCACGAGCGGGGAGAACACGTCGTGCGGCCCCTCGAAGGTGAACACCCCCGACGCACCCGCCTCCTGCAGGAGCTGTGCGCGTTCGACCGCATCGGTCGGGTTGAACAACGCCGTCATGATCTTCATCGCGCGCCTACTTCGCCACGTCGGTCCAGTCGGAGAAACCCGACGGGTGGTGCGGGCCGATCACGCCGTGCTCGAACAGGCCGGCGCCTCGTCGGACGGTGCCGTCGGGCTCGGTGCACACGGCCGACCCGACATGGTCGATGAGACTGAACGGCGCACGGGCCATGACCTCGTCGTCGGTCAGGTCGAAGGTGACGCGTTCGGCGAACGCACCCTCCTTCCAGGTGCCGTGCGCCCACGAGGTGTCGCCACCGTATCCGGACCCGAAGGCGATGGGAGCGAACAACTTCGACTCGACGTCGAGCTCGATCCGGTCACCGGACCGATTCAGGAACTCGACGTGAGCGCCGTGGGGAATCCTGGTGCCGGACGTGTAGTGGATGGTGACCCGCACACCGTCGAGCTGCTCCACACGGCCGTCCCGCCAGCGACGCGTGCAGTCGTACAGGCTCCGATGGCCGTCCGGGTCCTCCTGCAGGATCAGGAACAACTGGAAGTCGTCGAACGCCAGCGGGAGGTAGAGCCACCACATCCCGCGGAAGGAGGCGTCGGGCCGTCCCGCGGGTTCGGCTTCGCCCACCGGCCTGATGCCCCAGGACCGATCCCGGCTGGCCACACTGCTGTCGTGATCGACGGTCAAGCGCTCACCGTCGATGTCGATCCACCCCTCCCACGACCCGACCTGGGCAAACCGACACGCCTCCAATGTGACCCGACGTTCGGTCAGCATGTCGTGAGGCTTCTCCAGTGCCGCCGGGAACAGTCCCCGCCACGTGAGATCGGCGGCGACACCCTCGGTTTCCGCGAGGGTCAGGTGCATCTCCTGCAGCGGTTCGACGACGTCGAGACGGTACCCGTTGACGTTCTGGTGGAGCCGGTCGTCGTCGATGACGTCGCTCAGGTGCACCGCGGTCTGCGTGTCCCCGCGACGCACCACGAAGTAGGCGTCCTTCACCCCGAGCCGGGGGTAGTAGCCGATGCCGGTCAGAGCCATGAACCGGCCCTCGCGGTCGAGCACGTTGAAGTACGAGCGGTCGTAGAAGTTCCGGTCCGACGTCGCAGGCCAGCTGACCGGGGCCGCCGTCTGATGGATCGGATACTCGTCGAGCGGACTCAGTTCCACGAAGACTCCTCTAATACGATGCACACTGTATTGGAACTACGATGGAACTCATGACAGCAGATGGCCAGAGGGAAAACAAGAGGTCGACGTCGTCGGCACCCGGGCGGCCACGCGACGGGCGGATCGACACCGCGATCATCGCGGCGACCCGCGAACTGATCCTCGAGACCGGTTACCCCGCCCTGTCGCTGTCCGCGATCGCGGCCCGTGCCGGCACGACGACGGCCGCCATCTACCGGCGATGGTCGGGCAAGGCCGAACTCGTCCACGAGGCGGTGCTGTCCGCCGAGACCCTCGCCCCGCCAACCGGTTCCGGAGACGTGCAGCAGGACATCCGTGCCCTCGTCGAGATCGTCCGCGCGATGTTCAACCGACCCGAGGTGCGGGTGGCCCTCCCCGGCCTGATCGCCGACACAGTCGCATCACCCGACGTCCACAGTCAGATGATCGCCCGGCTGGCCGGCGACCTCACCGCCTTCGAGTCCCGCTTCGGCCAGGAACGCCGCGACGACGACCGGTTGCCCATGCTGGCGGAGGTCGTCGCGGGCACCGCGATCTTCCGCATCCTCATCCGCAGCGACGCCGCGCTCGACGACGCATGGGTCGATCAGATGGTCGAGCTCATCACGGAGCGCTGGCCGGCGAGCTGATCGGCCCACGCCCCAGATCGACGAGCGCCTGGAAGACCCGCGTCGGGTCCTCGGCGATGCGATTGAGCACGTACAACCACCATTCCGACCCGAAGATGCAGTACTCGCGAGTGGAGATCCCGTCCGTCGCCAGCCTGTCGAGCAGGTCGGTACCCAGACCCATCAGCATCTCGACCTCGACAGACCCGACAGCGCCGACCGCCCCGAGGACGTGCGACAACAGCGTCTCGTCGTGCGTCGCAAGGGTGAGCGAGCCGCCGGCGTCGGCGATGCGGTGCGCCAGTCGTTCGTAGCGCTTCGGCAGCTCCGGGTCCTCCCGTGCCAGCGCGTCCGATTCGGCCTCCAGGAATGCACCTTTGACGAGCCTGATACGGCCGCCGGCAGCGAGCACTCTCTCCACGTCCCGCTCCGAGCGATGGAGCCTTGCCTGCAGGGTGATGCCCACGTTGTCGTAGCGGTGCGCCAGCCAGTCGTAGACGTCGAGAACCCGATCGGTCCGGTCCGACCCCTCGGCGGAGATCATGAACACGGAATCGACTGCGGCGCACGCCTCTGCCAGGCGGGCACTGTTGTCCCGCACCAGATCTTCGGAGACGAGAAGTCCGATGTGCGACAGATCGCCGGAGACCGTCGACGGCAGCCCGGTCCGACCGATGTGATCGGCGACGGAGACGAACACATCGGTGGCCGCACTGGCCTCGGCGGCGTCGCGGACGCTCTCGCCCGTGAACTCGATGCTCACCCGATGTCCGCGCTCCACCGCGCGCCCTCCGGCGCGGATCGCGGATTCGACATCCTCTCCCGCCGTGTACCGATCGGCGACTCGTCGCGCACACTCGGCGAGCGCGGGATCGGCCATGACCCGGGACTTCAACTCTTCGTCGAGCGCCCACCGGCGGAGTGTGTCTGCCGCACTTGCTGTTTCCATGTCATACCGCCTCTGCTCACGCGCCTGCCGACCAGCACACACTACGCGGAACACGCCGAAAGTCGATGTACTGTACCGCCATGGAACGACACGCCTCGGAGGCGTTCGGATGCTCGAGCGATCCCGCCGATCGAAGAGAGGTGAGATGATCACCCTGCACGAGGACTTCACCGGCGACCGTTTCGACAGCCGGACGTGGATCGCCGACTACCTCCCGCACTGGACGAGACCGTCGAACTCCGCGGCTCGGTGGACCACGTCCGGGGGACGTTCGAGACTGTGCATCGACGACGACCAACCCGCATGGCGGCCGTCGGAGTCGACGATGCGCGTCTCGAGCCTGCAGACCGGACACCACGCCGGTGAGGTCGGCGGCGTGGTCGGTCAGCACGCGCACCGAGACGGGCTCACCGTGGCCACCCACCGTCCGTCGGAGATCCTGTTCGCGCAGCGGCACGGCCGCTTCGCAGTCACGATGAGTGCGATTCGCGACCCGGCGTCGATGGTGGCGTTCTGGCTCCTCGGAACGGAGCAGCGACCGGAGGAGTCGGGGGAGATCTGCGTCGCGGAGATCTTCGGCCCGGGGCCCGGCGAGCCCTGGACGCTGGGTGTCGGCGTGCACCCGCACCGGGATCCGCGCATCGTCGACGACTTCTCCGTCCTCGAGATGGCCGACGATCTCGCCGACCTCCACGAGTACGTCGTCGATTGGGGGCCCGACCGTCTCGTGTTCAGCATGGACGGACGCGTCGTCAAGGAGGTCCGGCAGTCCATCGACTACCCGATGCAGCTCATGCTGAGCATCTTCGACTTCCCCGACCGCGCGATCTCGGACTCTCCGCTCGCCTACCCCCGCATCCTGGATGCGGCGTATGTGCAGGTCAGCACACTCGACGGCGGTTGAGTCCGGCCCCGCCGCCGGGTCTGCCGGCAGGCGAACCTTGCCGGACCCGCGTCCCTCTTTATTGTTTGTCATACAAACACTGTCGCAGGACATTGACGACGAGGATTCTCATGCCCACGACCGGACGCGCCACGAGAGAGGCCGGCAAGACCACGCGCAAGTCGCTGCTGCGCGCTGCCGCCGAGGTGTTCGCCGAGAACGGCGAGTCGGCGTCCGTGGCGCAGATCTGTCAACGTGCCGACGCCTACCCGAACCAGGTCACGTACTACTTCGGCTCCAAGGAGCAGCTGTTCGTCGAAGTCGCCGGCGCCGGCGTGCTGCGAGCCGGCCGTCGCGCGGAGGAAGCCGCAGCCGGTGCCGAGACCGTCCGCGAGTACACGAACACCCTCGTCGGCACACTCCTCGGACCCTGCGCGCGGGACGTCGAACTCTTCGCGACGGCAATGCTTCTCGTAGCGCGTCGTACCGATCTGCGGCCACTCATCACGGACACACTCACAGTGCTGCACGAGCGCGGTGAAGAAGCGTTGCTCTCCACGCTCGTCCGCACCGGCTGGCAGCTCCGCGCCGGGATCGACGTCGAGGCGCGGGCGTTCTGGTCGGCGATCTTCGGACTTGCGGTCCAGAAAGCCGCCACCGGAGCCGATTTCGGCTATCGACTCGAAGACGCGGTGGCCGTCGTCTTCACCAATCTCCAGATCCCCGACGAGGTGTTGGACAGTCCGCTCCGCCCGGTCGACACCGACACCAACACCGACACCGACACGCCATCACCCGCAGCACAGGAGGCATGATGACCCAGTCCGCGAGTTCCGTTCGACCGCAGCCGCATCTCACCCACGAGGTGTTCAACCAGTCGGCGCCGCGGGTCGACGTGAACGAGTACGAACTCGACACGGTGCTACGGGAGTCCGTCAACCGCCACGACGCGGGCTGGGGTGATGCCGAACTGCGCGAGATCGGCGCCCTCGTCGGCAGCGAATCCTTCAAGCACGACGCCCAACTGGCGAATACCGTCATCCCGACGCTGCGCACGTTCGACCGATGGGGCAATCGCATCGACGAGGTCGAGTACCACCCGGCCTATCACCGCATCATCTCCGCGTCGATCGCCCACGGGTCCCACACCCGGTGCTGGGCGGACCCGCAGCCCGGTTCTCATGTCGTGCGGGCCGCGGCGTTCATGCTCTTCGGCCAGATCGAGCCCGGTCACGCGTGCCCGGTGTCGATGACGCATGCGGTCATCCCGTCCCTCGAGCTGCAGCCCGACGTCGCGGCCCAGTGGGTACCGAAGGCACTGTCGCGCAACTACTCCCCCGACCTCTCCGCCGGCAAGGACTCGGCGATCTTCGGGATGTCGATGACCGAGAAGCAGGGCGGCTCCGACGTACGCGCCAACACAACGGTCGCGGTTCCCGCCGGCGCCGGCGGCCCGGGCGCGGAGTACCTGCTGACGGGGCACAAGTGGTTCTGCTCGGCCCCGATGTCGGATGCCTTCCTCGTCCTCGCACAGGCCCAGGGCGCCGGGGGCGAGGGGCTCTCGTGTTTCCTGCTCCCGCGCATCCTGCCCGACGGCACCCGCAACGTCTTCCGCATCCAGCGGCTGAAGGACAAGCTGGGCAACAAGTCCAACGCATCGAGTGAGATCGAACTCGACGGGACCGTGGCGATCATGGTGGGTGAACCCGGCCGCGGCGTGCGCACCATCATCGAGATGGTCGCGCAGACCCGCCTCGACTGCGTTCTCGGTTCGGCTGCGGGCATGCGTCAGGCCGTGGCGGAGGCGGTCTGGCACGCCCGGCACCGCAGCGCCTTCGGCGCGACCCTGGCCGACCAGCCCGCGATGACCGCCGTATTGGCCGACCTCGCACTGGAATCCGAAGCCGCGACCACCACCGCCATCCGACTCGCACGCGCGCACGACGAAGACGCCGACCCGCAGGAGCGGGCCTTCCGCCGGCTCGCGACGGCGGTCTCGAAGTACTGGATCTGCAAACGCGGCCCCCACCACGCCTATGAGGCCCTGGAATGCCTGGGCGGAAACGGCTACACCGAGGACTTCCCGCTCGCCATGCGCTACCGGGAGCAACCGGTGATGGCGGTGTGGGAGGGCTCGGGCAACGTCATAGCACTCGACGTCCTACGGGCCATGACCCGCGAACCCGAGTCGATCGCCGCGTTCGACGCCGAGGTCTCACTCGCCCGCGGAACCAGTCGCACCCTGGACACCCACCTCGACCACCTGCGCGACCGGCTCGGCGAGCTGTCCCGGCTCGACGCCGCCGATGCCCAGCGGCGGGCGCGGTCCACCGTCGAGGCGATGGCCCTCGCCCTCCAGGCGTCGCTCCTCGTCCGACACAGTCCCACCGCGGTGGCCGATGCGTTCATCGCCGCGCGCCTGGGCCCCGACCGGAGCCTCGAGTACGGCGCACTCCCGGCCGGCGCCGATCTGCGCGCGATCCTCGAGCGGCACTGAACAGCGAATCACGTCAGAGCGAGTTCTCGGCAGCGGCGAGGATCTGGCGTCGCAGGGTCGAGGACGTGTTGGGCAACCACATGGCGCGGACAGGCGCGAACGGCGGGTCGGTGAACTCGACGATCCGGATGCGATTGACGTAGATCCAGCCGGGTTCGTTGGTGACGAAGGCACACGCATCGGGATGCG
This sequence comes from Gordonia sp. ABKF26, assembly GCF_041103195.1. Classification (NCBI taxonomy): domain Bacteria; kingdom Bacillati; phylum Actinomycetota; class Actinomycetes; order Mycobacteriales; family Gordoniaceae; genus Gordonia; species Gordonia sp. ABKF26. The sequence goes on along the minus strand of NZ_JBGCVZ010000003.1, from coordinate 1,178,968 downwards.
CGATGACGGCGGTGTGCGGGGGCGTGCCCAGCAAGGTCGACAGGATGATCCGCGGTTCGAAGCCGGCGCGCCGGCACATGCCGACCAGGATGTCGGTGTATTCGTACTCGTGCTCGGGGCCCCACACGACGATCTCGTAGCCGGCGAGGTCGGCCATGTCCACCCGGTCGTGCGCCGCGAGCGGATGGTCGGCGCGCACTGCCAGGCGCAACTCGTGCTGTGTCGCGATGGTCGTGGCCATGTCCGGTGGCGCCGCCACACCACGACCGAGGGCCATGTCGATGGCGCCGGACAGCAACTCGTCGCGGATGAGTTCCGCGAAGACCGGCCGCACGGTGATCGGCACCGACGGATCGGCGAGGACCACCGGTTCGATGATGCGGAACACCTCGGAGGAGGCCAGGTCGGGGGCGTGGCCGATGACGAACGGGGCCGGCGACCCGGCGTCGACGCGCCGTACCTGGGTCGCGAGTTGCTCGCCACCGGCCAGCAACGGCACCGCCCCGCGGTAGAGCGCTTCGCCCGCGGGGGTCGGCGTGAGGCTTCGGCGTGACCGCGAGAAGAGCTCGACACCGAGGTGGCGCTCCAACTCGCGGATGGCCGAGGAGAGCGCCTGCTGGCTGATGAACAGGTCATCCGCGGCGACCCGAAGGCTCGGTGCCTCCATCACGACGACGAACATTCGTAGCCGCCGTAGGTCGATATCGCGTAGTCCGGGGTCCCCAGGACCATTCATCAACCATCTCCTGTCAGTTATCCCGATTGATGTGATTGTAGGTTGACCATCGAGACCATATGCTGAATTCTGCGAGGCCGGGTTCGCACCGGCCAGATCGCATTCGGACTACCTGCTGGGGTCCCTCCCGCGGAGGGGACGGGAGGACCCCAGCAGGAAGCGGCTGATCGGGCCCGATTGGCACGACCGTCTCAGCACGCATCAGATCGACGGCGATTCTGCCGATTCTTACATCTTTCGCTCCGTCGGGTCATATCGCCGAATTCGGGACGAAACGATCTTTAATCGTCCTCTAAACTCCGTAATGTGCGTTCGACGATTTTCGCCGCCGCATGCGGGTGCGTGTCGCGCATCACGAGCGAGAAAAGAGGGCGTCGCCATCGGGTACCTGGAACGCGAGGGCAACGAGGCGCGGCCGACCGCACGTTTCCGGGCGCTTCGCCACGGGCCGATGTCCGACGAGACCTCCGGCCACCGCGACCTCTACGACGACGCCGATCATGTCCTCGAACAAGTGCGTATGCGCGAGTGGCATGTCCGCTTCACGATCGCCGTGCTGGTCGCGGTGTGCGGGGTCCTCGGAACGATTGCACTCTTCACACCGAGCGGCACGCAGGGTTCCGTTCCTCGCTCGATCGCGCTCGGGATCGTCGTCGCCTCGACCATCCCGATGGCCTTCGTCGTCAGCCGGGTTCACCTCGGCGTGATCTGGTGGACCAAACAATCCTCGGTCCGGGGATTCAACACCGCATTCGTCCTGTGGGCCGACGCCGTCCTGACCGTCGCTCTCGTCGCCATCACCGATACCGTGCTGGCCCAGTTCTGCGCTGTCATCTTCGCGGTGATCGGTTCTTACGTCGCCCATTTCGTACGCAGTGTGGTCGCATACGCGCACATGATCTACTCGAGCATCACCGTGTGCGCTCTGGGAATTGTCTCCTGGTCCGACGGAACCCCGTTCATGAATGTGCTGTTCACCTCGCTCGCACTATTGGTCGCGACCAATGGCACGACGGCTCTCCATCGCAGTTACACATCCGATTCCCAGCGGTCGCTGAAACATCAGCTCATCATGGCCAACACCGATTCACTCACCGGGCTGTTGAACCGTCGTGGCTTCATCTACGCGGCCACCACGATGCTCCGCCGCAATCCCGCCGTTCCGTTCGCGCTGATCGCCGCGGATGTCGATCGTTTCAAGGGCATCAACGACGAGCACGGGCATGCGACCGGTGACGACGTCCTGCAGCGGGTCGCGGAGATCCTGCAGGGCGCGAAGGCCGAACACGCAGTCGTCGCGCGGCTCGGCGGCGACGAGTTCGCGATCGCGACACTCGCGGACGAGGGCTCGGTGCGCGCTCTCGCCGAACGCATCCGCACCCAACGCATCACGACTCGCGGCGGTGCAACGGCCTCCATCAGCCTCGGCATCGCCGTCGGTGTCACCCCCGGCGGCCACATGTCCTCCGACGACGCCGACGCGTTCATCAGGGGCGAGTTCGACGTCGCCGACGAGGCGCTCTTCGACGCCAAGGCCGCAGGGCGCGGCACCTACGTGGTGGCGGGCCGGTCGACCTCCGGACCGCCTACAGGAGCACGCCCGGATTCAGCAGACCGTCGGGGTCGAGAGCCCGCTTGATCCGTGCCGTCAGTTCCATGACGTCGGCCCCGACCTGATCGGGCAGCCAGCCCTTCTTCAGACGTCCCACCCCGTGCTCACCGGTGATGGTGCCGCCCAGACGGATCGCGAGATCCATGATCTGACCGAAAGCGACCTGCGCGCGTTCCGCCTCGTCGGGGTCGGCGGGGTCGAAGACGATCAACGGATGGGTGTTGCCGTCGCCGGCGTGGGCGATCACCGAGATCATGACCCGATTGCCGGCCGCGATCTCGGCGACCCCGTCGATGAGCTCGGGCAGGGACGGCAGCGGAACACCGACGTCCTCGAGCAACAACGATCCCAGCTTCTCCACGGCCGGGATCGCCGCGCGGCGGGCCGCGGTGAACGCCTCCCCCTCGGTGGGGTCGTCCGTCGCGAAGACCTCCCCCGCCCCGTTGCTCTCGAACGCCTTCTGGATGAACTCGACCTCGGCCGCACCGGCGGCCCCCGGAGCGTCGGACTGGGCGACGAGGAGCGCACCGGCCTCCCGGTCGAGGCCCATCCGCATCAGGTCCTCGACAGCGTTGATGGCCACCGAATCCATGAACTCGAGCATCGCCGGCCGGATCTCGGCGGTCACCGCCAGAACGGCCCGGCTGGCCTCGTGCACCGAGGAGAAGACTCCGACAACGGTGCTCGCCGGCCCCTGCGGCGGCAGAAGTCGTAGCGTCACCTCGGTGATGATCCCGAGGAGTCCCTCGCTGCCGACGAACAATTTGGTGAGCGGCAGCCCCGCGGAGTCCTTGAGCTGCTTGCCCCCGACCCGGACCGCGCGGCCGTCGGCGAGCACCACCTCCAGACCCAGGACGTAGTCCGTGGTGACGCCGTACTTGACGCAGCACAGTCCGCCGGCGTTGGTGGCGACGTTCCCGCCGATCGAACAGATCTCGAACGACGACGGGTCCGGCGGATACCAGAGCCCGTGAGCCGAGGCCGCCGCCTTGACCTCCGCGTTGAACAGGCCGGGCTGCACGACGGCGGTCCGCGTCGCCGGATCGACCTCGAGGTCGCGCATCTTCTCGGTGGAGAGCATGATCGCGCCGTCCACCGCCGTCGATCCCCCGGACAGGCTCGTACCGGCGCCCCGCGTGATGATCGGGACGCCGTTCGCCGCGCACCAGCGCACGGTGTTCTGCACCTGGTCGGTGGTCGTCGGCCGCACCAGCGCGAGCGGAGTGCCCGCTGTCGGGTCGGCGGCGCGGTCCTGCCGGTAGCCGGCGAGGATGTCGGCGTCGGTGACCACCATGCCGTCGGGGAGGGAAGCGGCCAGCGAACTCGGGTCGGCACTCATCCGTTCAGAGTATTCGCCACGCCGACGACCACGGTTTCAGTTTGATACATGGCCGGACGCGACCCCTGCCGGGACAATGAGCGTCGTGAACGATTTCAATGCGACCGTCATCAACGAGTTCCGATCCAACAACGGACATGTCGAGACCGCCGGCTTCGGCAAGAATCTCGTGCTGCTGCACACGCTGGGCGCCAAGTCCGCCGAGCCGCGGATCAGTCCCCTCTTCGCACTTCCCGACGGCGGCAGCTGGCTGATCATCGGGTCCTTCGCAGGCTCACCGAAAGCCCCCGCCTGGGTGCACAATCTCCGTGCCCACCCCGATTCGGTCGCTGTGGAGGCACCGTCGGAGGACGGCGTCGAGCGCCTCGACACCGCGGTGAGCGAAGTCGAGGGCGACGACTGGGAACCGGCGTGGCAGAAGTTCATCGAGGCGTCCGAGCAGTTCCTGAAGTACACCGAGACCGCACAGGGTCGCCGATTCCCGATCTTCCGCCTGACCCCGACTCGCTGACACCGGCTCGCTGACACCGGACTTCCCGTCGCACGAGGATCGGCACAACTACCCTGTCAGGGGTGTTCGAGGTTGGTGAGAACGTCGCCGGCTTCACCATCGACGACTTCCTCGGTGGCGGGGCGAGCGCGGATGTGTTCCGGGTTCGGGATCTGCAGGATCGGTGCGATGGGCCGATTGCCCTGAAGGTCCTGCACCCGAACGCGTCCGATCACGCGCGAGTCCGCGAGCGCTTCGAACGCGAGTTCGGGATCGCATCACTGCTGGACCACCCGCACATCGTGCGTATGCTCGCGCACGGCGAGATCGCCTCACCGCGTGGGTCGCTCGGCCCACGACACCTGCCGTCGATGTGGCTGACCATGCAGTACATCGGCGGACCCGCCGCGACCGCACTCGTCCCGGAGCGTGGCGACGAACCGGACATGGGCACCATCCTGCGCGTGGCGACGCAGATCGCCGGGGCGCTCGACTACGCGCATGCCCAGGACATCCTGCACCGCGACGTCAAGCCCGCCAACATCCTGCTCTCCCGCACCCCCGACCCGCGATCGGGAGACGGCGCACCCCGCAGTGCCGATCCCCCCGATGCCTACCTCTCGGACTTCGGGATCGCCCAATTCCTCGACGACACGCGGCCGCTCGCCCGCAACGGACGCGTCCAGGGTTCGATCGGCTACGCCTCACCGGAACTCCTCCAGGCCCAGAAGCTCACGCCGGCAACCGATTTCTACGCGTTCGCCTGCACCCTCGTCGAACTCATCACCGGCACACCGCCGTATCCGCGCAACACCGCCTTCGCGATCACGTATGCGCACCTGAACGACGACCCGCCGAAACTCACCCGGCGCCGCCCCTGGTTGCCGTCGGCGACGAACTCGATCTTCGCCAAGGCGCTGGCGAAGAATCCCGAGGACCGGTACCCCTCGTGCACGGCGCTGGTGGAGATCCTGACCCGGCTCATGCGCGACGTGCCCGTACCGGAGCCGGCGCGGCGCTCGACGTGGTGGACTCGGACCCGCTGAGCGCTCAGCGCGTCGGACCGTCGATGGCATACACGCGGAACGCTGTGTCGCGGAAAACTTTTCGCAGGGCCTCCGAGCCCCACTGGGAGACGCAATCGACGAGCGCGCCCACGAGGACGTCGACGGCGGCGTTGGGCCGATCGATCGGGTAGTTGGACCCGAACATGATGCGGTCGGACCCGAAGTGGGTGATGACATGCTCGACGAAGGGACCGATCATCTCGGCGAGGGTGGCCTGGCCGCCGATGTTGCCCCAGCGTTCGTGACCGTAACCGAGGATCGGCATCGCCAGGCCGGACAGCTTGACCACCACGTTGCGATAGGTCGCCAGCGTCGTCATCCGCTCCCGCCACAACCGCCAGATGTCCGCGCGCGCAGCCGCTGTCGCACCGGTGCGCACCCCCACGGGACCGAAGACCCCGGCCGGTATGCCGAAGTGGTCGAGGATGATCGTCGTGTCCGGATACTCCCGGGCCAGCAGGATGACGTCGTAGAGCTGGTGTGAGTAGACCGACGCTTCGAAGACGAGGTCGCGGCTCGCGAGTTCGGCGAACCCCTCCAGGAACGCCGTCGAGGACAGTAGGTTGTCGGTGTCCCCGCCGTCGCGCACGCGCGGATCGGGATGCCGCGATGCGACGATGCGGATGCCGCGGAACCGCGGGGACGCCGCGAACTGCTCGTCGAGCATGTCCGCGAACGTCCGGGTGCGCGGATCGCCGTGCGAGATGACGGCGCCGAGACGCGGCGTGCCGGCCTGACCGAACGGCAGACTCTCCAGATACCGCGTCTCCTCCACCGCGGTGCTGTCCACCGGGGGTTCGGTGGCGTCGGCGGCCTCGCGGCGCCAATGCGACTCGACGTGGACCACGGTGTCGATCGGCACCCCCACCACGGTCGGGACCAGCGCCGCGTCGGTGGCGTACTGCCGCGGCTCGTAGGCCCGGGCGACGGTGCGCGGGGTCAGGATGTACTCGCGGTCGGCGCGCGAGACCACCAGGGGGAACACCCGGTCGCCCAGGGTGGGGACGAATCCGTACAACCTCGACGCCCGCGTGGCCGCCCACGGGGTACGCCGCGGGTTCCAGTGCTGCACATGGGCATCAACGATGCCCGTGAGGACCCCTTCGAGGGACGTCATCCCCGTACCTTGCCACACCTCATCACTGCCCGACATGGGATGCCGGATCCTGAATTGTGCCGTGTCGAAGGACTAGTGTGGGTCTCTTGAACCGGGTGGGGACACGAGCCGCGACGGAGGTGTGATCTTTTCGATATGGCGACACATTCGCGCCATGCGCTGCATCAGCTGCGGACGGCTGTCAATCGGCACCCCGACCGGTTCGTCACCAACGTCTACACCCGGATGTTCGCGATCGACCCCGACCTGCGCGACCTGTTCGGTGTGTCGATGGCCGCCCAGCGGGTCGCCTTCCATCGCGTCATCGACCATGTCCTCGAAGCGATCCCGGCCGAGTCCGGGCATGCCGAACTCGTGGAGTTCCTCGCGCAACTCGGACGCGACCATCGCAAGTTCGGGGTGGAACCCGAGCACTACCACGTGATGTACGCGGCGCTGATGGGCGAGTTCGGCAGCCTCATGACCGGATACTGGGACGCCGAGACCGAGCAGACCATCTCGCAGGCGATGATGCTGGTGACCGGGGTGATGCGCGGCGCGGCCGAGAGTGCGACCCATCCCGCGCGCTGGACCGCCGAGGTCGTCGAGAAGTACCGGATCACCCGCGACCTGGCGGTCGTCCGGCTCCTCGCGCATTCGCCGCTGACCTTCAACGCGGGCCAATACCTCGAGGTGCACACCCCGCAGTGGCCGAAGCAGTGGCGCAATCTCTCGCCCGCCATCCCGCCCAACCCGGCGGGAGAGCTGGAGTTCCACGTCCGCGCGGTGCCCCGGGGAACGGTCAGCACCGCGATCGTGAGCGAGACCAGCATCGGCGACGTGTGGACGCTGGCCCAGGGCCACGGCACCTTGCATGTCGACCGCGACAGCAAGGTCCTGATGGTCGCCGGCGGCACCGGACTCGCGCCGCTGCGGGCACTGTTGATCGAGATGTCCTCGCGCGTGGATTCGCCGGAGACGCACATCTTCTACGGGATGCGCCACCCGGGCGAGCTGTACGACCTGACGGTGCTGCGACGCATCGCGTCGACCAATCCGTGGCTGCGCGTCACCGCCGTGTCCCAGGAGCGGACCGATCCGTGGTGGATCAACGCGGTGGCCACGCCCGCCGAACTCGGCGTCGACCACGAGATCGGCACACTGGCCGACGTGGTGGTCCGGGCAGGCAACTGGGAGAACCACCAGGTGCTGATCGCGGGGTCGCCACAGATGATCGAGAACACCCGGCGCACCCTCATCATCGCCGGTGTGCGGGCCAGCCGCATCCAGCACGACCCCGTGTTCTAGGACCGCTCAGGGGACCTCGAGGCTAGGCTCACCGGCGGCCGGGGACGTGACCGTCTCGGTTTCGGTCACGGTGTACGTCTCCGGAGCCGACTCGGTGACCGTCTCCGTCCGCGTGACGGGGCGGGGGGTGCGCGTGACGGTCGTCGTACGAACGCTGGTCTCGGTCTCGGTTTCGGTGACCGTCGCCTGCTCGGTCGAGGTGACCGCCGCGGGGGTCTCGGTCACCGTGACGGGGGCCGGTTCGGCGATGGTCGACTCGGCGGTGAGGATCAGCGTGATCCCGACGGCACCGAGGAAGACGGCGGCCCCGATCGCGGCACCGACGAACCACCATCGGCGACCGGTCGACGTCCGGGCGGCGACGGCAGTGGTTGCCGGCGCGATCACCGCGGCGTCGGCGGCGCCGAGTGCGGAGGCGAGCGACGGATTGTCCGCCACCGTCACCGGACGCTGTGACGCGTACTCGAACGCCGGCGCGATCCCGGGGAGCTGAGCACCGGGGCCGACCACGATCACCGAGGTGATGTCGCGACCGCGAGGCAGCCTGGTGACCGCCGTCGCGAGCTGTGACGCCGCCTCCGGGTCGGTCACCGAGGCGACCTGGCCCGGCGTGAAATCTGCGGTGCCGAGAACGGCGCCGGACGCGGAGTCGACGGTGGCGAGGGTGGTGCCGGCCGCGGGCGCGGCGTTGCGATCCAGATCGACGACGGCCACCACCCCGCCGCGGGTCGAGTGGGTACACGCGATCTCGGCGAGAGCGGCGGCGTATCCGGTGACGACGACCTTGCCCGACCAAGACGGCCCGGTGCCCGCGCCCGGCGCGAAGACGCGAGCCAGATGATCGCGAACGTCGGCGCGGGACGCCGAGATGCCGATCCGGTCGACCTCGACGGGCACGGAGTCGACGAGTTCGACGATCGCGGCTTCGGCACCGGCGGCCGACGCATCGGGGAGGTCGACCAGGTTGCTCGCCAGGATGTGCCCGTCGGCATCGCGGACCACCGAGCTGATCTGATCGTCGACGACGGAGATGCCCAGGACCACGAACCCCGGCATCGGACCGTTCCCCGGTACCTCGGACATGGTTCACCTCCCGTCGCCGACCTGCTGTGGCGTTCTGACCCGCAAGCCTAGCGGCTGGGGGCCGGACGCCGTGCACCCGGCTGTGCGAGGTGTACCGCTCAGATCGGCTCGGCGGGATGCTGGGTGTAGGCCGCGTCGCGGACCGCCTCGTCGGTTTCCAGGCCCGCGCCCAGGGCGCCGCCGACGGTCGCGAGTGAGCAGGTGAGCCACGCGACCTCCAGATAGTCGGTGAAGCCGACCGGGTGGTCGAGCGTCGCACCGATGACCTGCGGCACCACCAGGCAGAGCGCGCCGATCGCGGACAGGACGAACAGCGCCGCGTAGAACGCGCCCACACCCAGAACCACTGTGATCGTGGTGACGATGTTGAACAGCACCACCTGTTCTCGCGTCTGTCGGGAGCCGCCGCGTTCCCAGAGGTCGGCACCGATGATCAGGGTCGCGGTGATCGCGATGATCGAGCCGAGCGCCACGCCGGTGAGCCGAATCCCACCGAAAGTGTCTGCGAGCAGCCAGATGTCGGCGGTCACCAGTGCGAAGACCCCGGCCGCGATCGCCCCGGTGAGTGCGCGGCTGAGGCCGAGTGCCAGCCGCCACGGGCGGTTGGCGCGCACCATGCCGGTGAGCAGACGCAGGTTACCGGTCAGGACACGCGCGGTGAACGCGGTGCCCGCCTCGTCGACGTCGGTCCCGAGTTGGCGGACGCGATGGCGCAACGCCGACCGCGCCGGCGACTTCTGGTGACCGCGGAGATCGTCGGCGTCGGCACCGAGGAGTTGCCCGACGAGTCCGGTGATGATGCCGCGGGCCCGCTGCCGCACTCCGGTGGCGCCGAGCGCCGGCACCGAGAGGACCGCGACGCCGTGCACCGCGTTGGCATGCGCCACGACCGGGCGTTTGCCGACATGCAGCGGAAGGTCGGTCAGATAGACGACGAGATCCCATTCGCGTTCGAGCAGAAGGTCTCTGGTGGCATCGACGATTTCGGCGTCGCCGGCCGGCGGCTGTACGAGACCGGCCTCGACGAGGTCGATCTGCCAACGCGCACCGGGGAACGTCGTCTCGACGTGTTCGGCCAGGCCGGCATCGACGAGCTTGCGCGCGAGACCGATGGCCTGCCCCGGCGCGGCGACGACGCCGAGGACGACGACGGGTTCATCCGGGGAATCCGGCCCGGGCGGCGGACCGGCGGAAGAGTCCATGGATGGTTCCGGATTCAGGCGAACCGGCCCGCGAGAGCGCGGAGGGTGCTCTCGATCCCCTTGCCGTTCTTCTTGTCGTAGCCCATGAGTTCGATGATCTTCGGCAGCCGGAGCGTCGAGTAGTCGAAGGTCTCGGTCACGGCGGTGGTGGTCGGTGAGGTGGACTCGAGCTCCCACCGCCAGCGGTGACCCATCGGATGCTGCCACTCGACGACCCGGCCGGGTTCGAAGTCGGTGACGGTGGAGGTGATCTTGTACGGCACGCCGTACTGCTTCATCCCGACGCTGAAACGCGCCCCGCGGGTCAGCGTCTCCGGCCCGCTCACGGGGGTGTCGCGCACCGTGCCCGAGCCGTCGAGCTCGGGATGCCTGTGCGGGTTCGACACGAGCGCGAACACATCGGCGGCCGGGGCGTTCACGACGACCCGACGCGAGACCTTGTGCGGCCCGGCGTCGACGGTGGTGACGGGTTCAGAAGCCATGCGGTCAACGTTACGCACCTCTGCGGGCCCGCGCCGAAACCGCGGCCGGGCACCAGGACGCCGGGCCCGGTGGGCGGTCAGTCGGTGGTGCGCTTGCGCCGCGGCTGCCACACGACGAGTGCGTTGGTGCGCGGTACGGGCACGAGTTCGCCACCACGCCGGGCCCGCGACGCCTGCACCTCGTCGGTGAGTTCGCGGACGCGGTGCTGGAGCGCCTCGACCTGATTGCTGAGGTCGATGATGCGCTTGATACCGGCGAGGTTGACGCCTTCCTCCTGCGAGAGACGCTGGATCTCTCGCAGGAGTTCGACGTCGCGGGACGAGTAGCGGCGTCCGCCGCCACTCGTCCGCTGGGGGGTGACCAGACCCAGTCGGTCATAGGTGCGCAGGGTCTGCGCGTGCATACCGGCGAGTTCGGCGGCCACCGAGATCAGAAAGGTCGCGCCGTCGGCGTCGAAGTTCTTCTGGCCGGCCATCGCTCATCGCCCCCAGTCCGCCCGCGGATCGAAACCACTCGCCCGCTCGGCCTGGTCGTAGGCGCGCATCGCCTCGACCGCGGCCTCGTCCAGCTTGTTCGGGACCGCGACCTTCACGGTGACGAGCAGATCGCCTGCCCCGCCGGAGCGCTTGGGCACTCCGCGACCGCGCACGCGCAGCGTGCGTCCGTCGGTGGTGTTCGGCGGGATCTTCACCCCGACCGATCCCTCCAGGGTCGGCACCGAGACGGTCGCTCCGAGAACGAGTTCGGAGATCCGTACCGGCAGTTGCACCCGAAGGTCGTTGCCGCTGCGGGTGAACTGCTTGTGCGGGGTCACGTGCACGACGACGTAGAGGTCGCCCGATGGGGCGCCACGCCGGCCGGCCTCGCCCTGTCCGGCGAGCCGGATGCGTTGTCCGTCCTCGACGCCGGCGGGGATCCGCACGTTGATGGTGCGCGCGCGGACCTTCACCCCGCTCCCGTCGCAGTCGGTGCATGGATCGTCGATCCGCGAACCGGTGCCCTGGCAGTCCTGGCACGGCTCACTGAAACCGAATGCGCCCTGATTGCGGCTCACGAATCCGGAGCCGTTGCAGTTCGCGCACACCCGCGGACTCGTGCCGGGCTTGGCGCCCGAACCGTGGCAGGTGGTGCAGGGCGACGGGCTGGTCACCCTGAGTGGGACGGTCGTGCCGAGCGCGGCATCGGAGAACGAGAGCGTCGTCTCGGTCTCGAGATCCTTGCCGCGACGCGGGCGGCTCGCCGTCGAAGTACGTTGCGTTCCGCCGCCGCGGTTGAACAGTCCGTCGAAGATGTCGCCGAAACCGCCTCCGCCGCCACCGGTCTGCGCCCCGCCGAACAGGTCGCCGAGGTCGAAGTCGTTACCGCCGCCGGTGGTGTAGGTGTTTCCGCCGCCGGGGAAACCGCCCGGGAAGCCGTTGCCGCCGCCGCGGAATCGTCCGCCGGCGAACATGGCGCGCGTCTCGTCGTATTCCTTGCGCTTCTCGGCGTCGCCGAGCACGCTGTGGGCTTCGGACACCCGCTTGAAGCGCTCTTCGGCCGCGGTGTCACCCGGGTTGGCATCCGGGTGCAGCTCGCGCGCGAGCTTGCGATAGGCCTTCTTGATCTCTTCAGCCGAAGCGTCAGAAGCAACGCCCAGGTCCTTGTAGAAGTCGTGTTCTAACCACTCACGTTGTGGTGCCACCAGACGTCACCTCCTATGAGTTCAGTTGTCTGGGTTGGTTTTTTCAGTTGGGGACACCCGCTCCCCGAGGTGCGAGCCGACCATCTGCTCCTGAGGTGCGAGCGAAGCGAGCCACGAAGGGTTCGTCGCCCTTCGTGGCTCGTCGCTTGCGCTCCTCGCACCTCAGGGATCAGTGGTGAGTTCGCCCACTCAGGATCGAGCGACGGTCGCTCTATTGTGCACCGGGTGCGTCGCCCGCAGGGGCAGGATCGGTGACCGTCACCATCGCGGTGCGGATCACCTTCTCGCCCAGGCGGTAGCCGCATCGGTACACCGATCCGATCACCGGATGCGCCCCGGTGCCGTCGTGCTGCACGGCTTCGTGGAGTTCGGGGTCGAACTCGTCACCGGCCGCACCGAAGGCCACGAGACCTTCGGCGGCCAGCACCCCGGTCAGCTTGTCGGCGACCGAGCGCAGCGGACCGCTGTCGAGGTCGCCGTGCTCGCGGGCACGGTCGAGGTCGTCGATGATCGGGAGCAGCTTGTCGATCAGGATCTGCTTGCCGTAGGCGACCGAACCCTGCTTCTGCTCGGCGGCACGCCGCCGGAAGTTGGCGAATTGGGCTCGCTCGCGCTGCAGGTCGGCGGTCAGTTCGGCGACCCGGGCATCCGGTTCGCCCGCTGCCCCGTCCGCCTGCTGCTCGTCACTGGTCTGCTCGTCGACGACCGGTCCGGCGTCGGCCGGGCCGGGTCCGGCGGCCGGCTCGTCGCGCACCTCACCCGTTTCCGGGTCGATGCGACGACGGTCGGTCACCGTCACCGGCTCCTCGCCGGACCCATTCGCCGAATGGGCTCCTGCGGTCACTTGTTCTCCTTCGAGTCCGCGTCGTCGACGACCTCGGCGTCGACGACGTCCGGGTCACTGTCGGCCGCGGCGGCCTCACCGTTGGGGGACTCGGCAGCGGCGTTGGCGTAGATCGCCTGGCCGAGGGCCTGCGACTCCTCCGACAGCTTCTCGATCGCGGACTTGATCGCTGCGGTGTCGTTGCCCTTGAGCGCTTCCTGCGCTCCGGCGACGGCCGCTTCGACCTTCTCCTTCAGCTCCGCCGGGACCTTGTCCTCGTTCTCCTTGAGGAACTTCTCGGTCTGGTGGACCAGCGACTCCGCCTGGTTGCGGGTCTCGGCCTCCTCGCGGCGCTTGCGGTCCTCGTCGGCGTGAGCTTCCGCGTCCTTGATCATGCGGTCGATCTCGTCCTTGCTCAGGCCGGAACCGTCCTGGATGCGGATCGAGTTCTCCTTGCCGGTGCCCTTGTCCTTGGCGGTGACGTGCACGATGCCGTTGGCGTCGATGTCGAAGGTCACCTCGATCTGCGGGACACCCTGCGGCGCGGGGGCGATGCCACCGAGCTCGAAGCTGCCGAGCAGCTTGTTGTGCGACGCGATCTCGCGCTCACCCTGATAGACCTGGATCTGCACCGACGGCTGGTTGTCCTCGGCGGTCGTGTAGGTCTCCGACCGCTTGGTCGGGATGGTGGTGTTGCGCTCGATCAGCTTGTGCATCACGCCGCCCTTGGTCTCGATGCCGAGGGACAGCGGGGTGACGTCGAGCAGCAGCACGTCCTTGACCTCACCGCGGAGCACACCGGCCTGCAGTGCGGCACCGACGGCGACGACCTCGTCCGGGTTGACGCCCTTGTTGGGCTCGCGGCCACCGGTCAGTTCCTTCACCAGATCGGTGACGGCCGGCATACGGGTCGAACCACCGACGAGCACGACGTGGTCGATGTCGCCGACGGAGATGCCCGCATCCTTGATGACGGCCTGGAACGGTGCGCGGGTGCGCTCCAGCAGATCAGAGGTGATCTTCTGGAACTCGCTGCGCGAGAGCTGCTCGTCGAGGAACAGCGGGTTCTTGTCGGCGTCGACGGTGATGTAGGGCAGGTTGATCGAGGTGCTCTGCGAGCTCGAGAGTTCGATCTTCGCCTTCTCGGCAGCCTCACGCAGACGCTGCAGGGCCATCTTGTCCTTGGTCAGGTCGATGCCCGAAGTGCTCTTGAACTTCTCGACGAGCCAGTCGACGACGCGCTGATCCCAGTCGTCACCACCGAGGTGGTTGTCACCGGAGGTCGCACGAACCTCGACCACGCCGTCGCCGATCTCGAGCAGCGAGACGTCGAAAGTACCGCCACCGAGGTCGAAGACCAGGATGGTCTGCTCCTTCTCGCCCTTGTCGAGGCCGTAGGCCAGGGCGGCCGCGGTCGGCTCGTTGACGATGCGGAGCACGTTGAGGCCGGCGATCTGACCGGCTTCCTTGGTGGCCTGACGCTGTGCGTCGTTGAAGTAGGCCGGGACGGTGATGACCGCGTCGGTCACGTCCTCACCCAGGTACGACTCGGCGTCGCGCTTGAGCTTCATGAGCGTGCGCGCGCTGATCTCCTGCGGGGTGTACTTCTTGTCGTCGATCTCGACGGTCCAGTCGCCTTCGCCCATGTGGCGCTTGACGGAGCGGATGGTGCGGTCGACGTTGGTGACCGCCTGGTTCTTCGCGGGCTGACCGACCAGCACCTCGCCGTTACGCGCGAACGCGACCACGGACGGTGTGGTCCGCGCGCCTTCGGCGTTGGCGATGACGGCGGCCTCGCCGCCTTCGAGCACGGCGACCACCGAGTTGGTGGTACCGAGGTCGATTCCAACAGCACGAGACATGTTTGGCTTCCTCCTAGTTTGTGGGTGTGCACCCGAGTCCTTGTCCCGCGGTCTCGCGACCGCGGGGATGTCGTGGCGAAACTCTGCGGGACCGGACTTCAGTGCGTCCGACTCATGTCCTACTGAAGAATCAGGCTCGAGTCAAACTTACTTGAGTCTCTGTCGCTCAGGTTTCTCGAAGTGTGTAACGGGGCTCGTCGGCCGATTGTTCCCGGATCGTCGAAAAAAGTTGAGCGGGGTTCGCTCACGTGCTTCGACCCTTGACACCCGGGGGTCGGCACGGCAGATTTCAACAGGAACCATGTGATTCAACTTGGAGCAGCCGTCAGGCGGCGCCCCACGAGACACGAGGACGGCCGATGACGCCACGCCCGCCACTCCCCGACGCCGCTTCGCCCGCACGTCCTCTCCGGATCGCCGTGTGGGGACCAGGTGAGGTCGGGGGCGCGATCATCCGCGCCGCCGTCGCCGATCCCGCCTTCGACATCGCGGGCGCACTCGTCCACGATCCGAAGAAGGACGGCCGCGACATCGGCGAGCTGGTGCGCATCGACCCCATCGGGGTTCCGGCCACCACCGACCGCGACGCGATCAAGGCACTCGACGTCGACTGTGTCGTGGTCACACCTGCGCCGGCCGCGGTGCTCAAGGGCCTCGACGACGACGTCGTCGACCTGCTCGCGTCGGGGAAGAACGTGGTCGCCACCGCGGCCTATCACAACGTGTCGATGCCGAACTGGATGAGCCCGTTCCGCAAGTCGCCGCAGCAGCTGCTCGAGGCATGCCAGAAGGGCGGTTCGACGCTGCACGGGACCGGCGTCCATCCCACGTTCATCGTCGAACGGCTGGCGATGACGATGGCCACGGCGATGTCGTCGGTCAGCCACGTCCGATCGGTGGAGGCGGTCGACTTCACCAGCGCGGGCTCGATGTGGGGCGGTCTCGGCGGACTGGGCTTTGGCGCCGACCTCGATTCCCTGGGCCCGGATTCACCGGTCGCCCGCGGGGGCGATCTCTACTACGGCGACCTCACCGGCAACGTCGCACATGCGCTCTACGGTTCGGACAGCTCCGAGGTCCGCGTCGAGACGTCGCTGCGGGGTCTTCCCGCCGCCGCCGACGCCCAGGTCGGCAAGACAACCATCACGAAGGGAACCGCGGCCGCGCTGCACCTGACCCATCGCGGATACCTCGGCGATCACCACTTCTTCACCAACGAGGAATGCTGGTACCTTGCCGCCGCAGACCTCGTCTACCGCGGCGACGATCTCCCCTTCGGCGGGTTCACCAGTCCGATCGCCTATACGCTCGTCGTGAGCGGCGAGCCGGCCGAGATCCGCACCCAGATGGAGTTCGGTGTCGGTGCGGGCCACACGAATCCGATCACCACGGCATCCGTGCGAGCGGTGCTCGACTCGATCCCCGCGGTCGTGGCCGCCGAGCCGGGAGTGCTCATCGACGACATCGGCCCGCACTACAAGCACGACGACCGGGTCCGGCTCTCGTGAGCGACTCGACGCGACCCGAGGTCGAGGCGTGGAACGGTCTCGTCGATGCGCTCCGCACCGCGGGCGACAAGCTCGCGTCGGACACTTCCGGCCTCAGCCCGCTCGAACAGGCCGATGGTTATCGCGCCCTCATCCGCGGATTGTCGAATCAGTTGTCCCGCTTCGACGTCGACCGAGAACGGCCCGAACTGGTGTCGTTCAACGGGTGGCGTCACAAGTTCCTGATGGACAACCCGGATTTCCGCTACTGGGTCGCCGACGTGCGAAGCGATCGGTCATATCGCATCCGCGGGAATCGCGGCGACGCCGTCTACGTTTCGATCACCGCCTACCGACGCACCGGAGGTATCGGTTCGGGCGGCATCAGTTCGGAGTCGACCGCCCGGATCGACAGCGACACGATCGTCTTCGACGACGACGGATCGTTCGAGATCCTCGTCGGCGGTGATGCCGGGATGGACCGCGGCGCAGACCATCTGGATCTGCCCGAGAAGTCCTCGGTGATCTGGGTGCGCTTCTTCCACGACGACGTCTCCCACGGCGAGGCGGGACGATGCAGCATCGAACCACTCGCCGATCCACCGACCCCGCCACCGCTCGACCCGACGAAGTTCTGCACGCAGTTGGGCACGCTCGGCACCATGACGTCGATGCTGCCGACGATCTTCGAGGTGGCCACCAACGACGACCGCAACCCACCGAACACGATGCGGCACTGGTCGGAGATGTCGGGCGGCGCGGTGTTCACCGAACCGGGCATCCACTACCTCCGGGGCGGCTGGCAGCTCGAACCCGGGCAGGCGCTGGTGATCGAGGGGGACGTGGTCGACTGCCGATACTGGAACATCCTCGCCTACAGTCGATTCCTGAACTCGCTCGACTTCCGCTACCGGCCTGTCTCCTACACGGGCGGCACCGCAACCGTCACCGACGGTCGGTACCGGTTCGTCGTCGCCGCCGAGAATCCACACCCCGAGGATCCGGGTTCCGCGGACTGGATCGACACGGAGGGAAGGGAATTCGGCATCGTCGTGATGCGATTTCTGCAGCCCGTCGACACCCCCGCCCTTCCCTCAGCCCGGGTCGTCGGGCTCGATGAACTGCGAGATCCTCGATGACGTGCTGGGTGCCGCCGGAGCGCACCGAGACAGCACAGCACATCTACGCTGCGGCCGAGGCGGACCGCGCGGCCGATCCCGACCGTTACCGGCTCGGCGTCGAGATCGCGGACCGGCTCGTCGAACGAGCTACGGGTGAGCACGGCATCGAGGGGCTGGGCGATCCCTCTCAGTGGCGACCGGGCCTGGAGCGGTATCTCGAGTCGGCAGACGCCGACGGTCGACTGAACGCGGTCGGGATTCGCCACGCCCAGGACGCGGCTGTCGGGAAGCTGCGCGCCCGAGCGATCTTCGACAAGACGCTGCGGGCCGATCCCGCTGTGGCGCAACGGTCCCTCACCCCACCGATCGTGATCATCGGTGGGTGGCGCACCGGGACGACGTTCCTGTTCCGCCTCCTGGCCCGCGACCCACGGCTGCGGGCACCGCGTCCGCTGGAGCTGTACGCGCCCTGGCGGGCCGCCCGGATGACCTCGGAAGAACTCGAGCGTTCCGTCGACGACCAAGCACGTCAACCGAATCCCCTGCACGTGCTCAACCCGTCGATGGCGGCGGTGCACGACTCCGGCCCGACCCTCCCCGAGGAGTGCGTCCTCGGCATGGGAACGACCATGCGCAACTGGGGATTCGCCTCGACGATGCGCCTCGATGGTTACGCCACGTGGCTCGCGACCCAGGACTTCGCCGCCGAGTACGACGCCCATCGAACGATGTTGCAGATCCTCGACGACGGGTCGGCCCGTCGCTGGTTGCTCAAGGCGCCCGCGCACACTCCCGAACTCGCTCACCTCGCCACGACGTATCCGGGTGTCTGCATCGTCCACCTGCACCGCGACATCGTGGAGACCGTGGCATCCGGGGCCAGCCTGTTCGCGACCTACCGGTCGACCTACAGCGACGAGGTGGACGGCCACGATGTCGGACGATTCCAGGTCGAGCAGTCCGAACGGTGGTTCCGGCGTGCACTCGACTTCCGGTCCTCGCCCGCGGCCGCGTCGGCGACCATCCTGGACCTCGACTACCGGGACCTGGTGGCGAGCCCCGCGACCACGGTCGGCCGGGTCTACACCGCGGCCGGGATCGACCCGCCGGACGTCGCCACACTGCTCGCCGAACACGAAGCCGCGCAACCCCGCCACGGCAAGGGCCGACACCGGTACACACCCGAGGAGTTCGGCATCGACCCCGACGCACTCCGTGAACGGATGGCGTTCTACACCGATGCCCTGACCGTCCAGCGGTGACAACCCCAGAGGTTCAGCGTCGTCGGGTGAGCACCAACCGGGCACCCGCATCGAGGACGAAGCCGAGGATGCCGATCAC
This sequence comes from Gordonia sp. ABKF26, assembly GCF_041103195.1. Taxonomy (NCBI): domain Bacteria; kingdom Bacillati; phylum Actinomycetota; class Actinomycetes; order Mycobacteriales; family Gordoniaceae; genus Gordonia; species Gordonia sp. ABKF26. Next base: position 1,160,237 of record NZ_JBGCVZ010000003.1, on the reverse strand, counting down.
CACGATCAGAGCGGCGACCTGGTCGTACGCGAGCTGATCGCGGGCGTTGAGGATCTGGTAGCCGAGACCCGAACGCACGCCGAGCATCTCGGCGGGTACCAGAACCACCCAGGCGATGCCGAGCGCCACGCGGATGCCGGTCTGCACGTTGCCTCGGATCGCCGGGATCACCACGGCCGTGAGGACTTCGGTTCGGGTGGCATGGAACGATCGCGCGACCTCGACGAAACCGGGGTCGATCGACTTCACGCCGGCCGCCGTGTTGATGACGATCGGCCAGATCGCCGCGATGGCGATCAGGAAGATGACCGGTTCGTTTCCGATCCCGAACACCATCACCGCGACCGGAGCCCACGACAGCGGCGAGATCATCCGCAGGAAGGCGACGATGGGGTTCGCGGCGCGCTCCGCGGTCAGGCTCAGCCCGATCAGCAGGCCCAGCGGGAACCCGAGCACGACGGCGATCAGCAGTCCGATCGACAACCGCCACAGGCTCAGTCCGATGTCGGGCAGCAACACCCCGCGATCGAGGAGTTCCAGCATCGCCGGGAACACCTGTTGCGGGGCGAACTGGCGGGCGAGGGAGTCCGCAGCGGGGACGACTGTGGTCGTCACCCACCAGATCGCGACGAGCACCGCGATCGCGATCAGCGGTGGGGCGACGGTGGAGCCGGTTCGCCGGCGCGGGGCCGCCGCGGTCTCGTCCTGGGTCAGCAGCGTCATGGCATCACCTGTTCGGTTCTCGTGAGATCGGCGGGTAGTCCGAGAGCGGCCGCACCACCGCGCGTTCCGATGGCGCTACGGATGAATCGGTCGTCGACGAGGTCGGCGTGGACGGTGGCCGGATCCAGGCGCCCGAGGAAGCGCCGATCACCGTCGACGAGGGTGTTGTCCATCTCGGTGACGAGCCGCTCGGTGAAACTCGCGAACGGGAAGGGTTGGAATCCGAGTCGCTGCGGCTGCCAATCGACATTGCTCACGGCGAAGTCGGCCGGGTCGTAGGTGAGCGCCTTGGCGATGGCCGGTTTCGGTTGCGGGAGATACCCACCGGCGAGTTCGGCCGCGGCCCGGGGACGATCGAGGTCGATGTGGTGCTGTGCCGCAACCACGGAGTCGGCGAGGGATTGGACCGCCGCGGGGCGTTCGTCGATGGCCGCCTGGTGGACGAGGAGCGCGCAGCAGGCGTGCTGGCGCCACACGTCGCCGAGAAAGGTGTGGATACGGCCGATCTTGCGTACCTGGGCCATCGCGTTGAACGGATCGGCCACGACGTAGCCGCCGATCGATCCGTTCGCCAACGCCGGCACCATGTCCGAGGGGCTCATCACGATCAGTTCGACGGTCTTGTCACCTCGGGACGCCCCGGTCCGGATGACCGGCCGCAGTCCGTGGGTCCGCAACATCCGCTGCAGGATGATGTTGTGGATCGACCACCACGCCGGGATGGCCACCTGGGCGCCGGCGAGTTGCTCGAGGTCGACGATGTCGGGCGCCACGGTCAGCGCCGATCCGTTGGTGTGATTCCAGCCCAACACCTGCACAGGGCTTTTCATCGCGTAGCGGAGTGCCACCGCCATCGGCATCAGCAGATGGACGACGTCGACCTTGCGCGTCACGAAGGCCTCCGCGAGCGAGGACCAGCTCCGGAACAGCACGGGTTTCGTCGAACTCACCGCCGCCGGGTCGTAGAGCCCCGCGGCGTGTGCGACGAGAAGCGGTGCCGCATCTGTGATGGGGAGGTAGCCGACCCGCAGCGCATCGGACGCACTCGGTGGCGCTGCCGTGGCGGCCCGGCCCAGACCGACGACGCCGCCGATCCCGCCCGCCACGGTGAGACCACCGACCCCGGCCAAAAGCAGTCGGCGTGAGATGGGCGCGTTCACACCTGCTGCCCCACCTGGTGACCGAAGTGCGTCAGGATCTCCGTGCGCCGGTCGGGATCGGCGCGGCCGAGACCGGCTTCGAGCCGCCATTCCCCACCGATCCGGCCGGCCTCGGACAGCAGGACGATCCGGTCGGCGAGTTCGAGCGCCTCGTCGACGTCGTGCGTGACGAGGACGACGGTGATCCCCAGTTCGGCGGCCAATTCGGCCAGCCAGCTGCGCAATTCGCCGCGCACGGCCGGATCGAGGGCGCTGAACGGTTCGTCGAGCAGGAGCAACCTGGGCCGGATCGCCGCCGCGCGGATGATCGCCACGCGTTGCGCCTGGCCGCCCGACAGCTGATCGGGATAGCGGTCGGCGAGACCGTCGAGCCCGAAGCGGCGCAGCAGACCGAGTGCGTAGTCGTTCTCGAACGACGCACGGTGCGCGGCAAATCGTCGTCCGAACCGGATGTTCTCCGCCACGGTCAGCCACGGCATCAGCAGCGCTCGCTGGAAGACGACCCCCGTGTGAGGTCGCGCGCCGCCCGAGGTGTCCTGCCACTCCAGGCTGCCGGCATCGAGGGTCTCGAGACCGGCGAGCACACGCAAGAGCGTGGTCTTTCCGCTGCCGCTGCGGCCGAGGACGGCCACGAACTCCCCGTCGTCGACGGTGACGTCGATGCCCGTCAACACAGATGTGCCGCGAAAGGCTTTGCGGCCACCGACTATTCGAACTGCGCGAGTTCCCACCGCAGTTGTCCTTCCGAAGGTGATTGGATGGGGATGAAAGCTGTCTCCCGGAACCGCCGGTTGGTGGCGCTCGCGGTCGCATAACCCGCACCGCCGCGGACGGTCGCCTCGAGCCGGGAGGCCGCCACCGCGGTACGGGCGGCGTCGAGGCGCAATCGGATCAGATCGGCCGGCGACGGTGTCGTCGGATCGGCGGCGAAGGTCGCAAGACGTGCCCGTATCGACTCGAATTCGGCAGTCCGGTCGTCGAATTCGGCGCGGAAAACCTCGTTGACCCCGGCCAGCGCCCCGACGGCACCGTCGAGGGCGGCACCGATGGCTCCGCTGCAGAATGCGGACTGCAGCAGCAGGAAGACCGGTCGTATCCCCCGGACGAACGCGGTCAGGTCATCGGAGATCACGCTTTCCGCGGCGATCGTCACGTCGACGAGCTCGAGGGACGTCGAGGCTGTGGATCCCAAACCGATCAGGTCCGGCGCGGAACGGATCTCGACACCGGGCGCGTCCGCGTCGACGACACCGACGAGGGTCGTGTCGCCGGTGCGCACCGGCAGGACGATCAGCGACTCGTCGTAGACGTTCGACGCCCAGCGGATGGGCCCCGTCGCCACCACACCCGCCCGGCCGCGACGCCCCGTGATGGGTACCTCGCCGAGACCGGCCACCTGTTTCAGACCTGCCGCCATGGCCGTCACACCGATCCGCTCGCCACTGAGGAGTGACGCGAGGTGTCTCTCTCGCAACGGCTCCGGCGATCGGGCGACGTACTCGATCGCCATCCGCTGAGCCCACAGCGAGAATCCGGCCGACAGGCTCACCGCCGACACACGTTCGAGGACGTCGATCATCGACGCCAGCGACCCGTCGACCACGCCCCGGCCCAGGAGGCCGGCCGCACCGGCCGCGGCGATGTCGACCCGGGTGTCGGTGTGGCCGGCGTCGAGGTCGCGGGCACGATCGGCCACGGACGCGACGACCTCGCCGAGCTCATCGGTCAACGTCGGCGCCATACCGGTCAGCCCTGCAGACGGTGGAGGCGATCCACCGGGGTCGAGACGACCTCGCGAGCGTGACGGACGGCCGCCTCGTCCGGGGCGTCGTAGAAACACAAACACTTGTCGGTGTCCTCGCGGACATAAGTCCGCAGGAAGCTGACCTCGGGGACGTCGGCGTACTTCGGCGAGTTCGCCTTCTTGCGGGCCAGGTAGGTCTCCATGTCGATGGCTTCGGGGATGTCCCACTCGACGAGATAGCCGGCGGTCGGGCGCGCCTTCTTCAGCTCGTCCAGGTCCGCGCCGACGAGCCGGACCTCGTCCGGACCGGCAGCGACGACCCCCCGGAGGGCCTCGACCTCGTCGAGCCCCACGGCCCGGCACCCCTCGAACTCCGCGATCGCGAACAACCTCGCGGCGCCTTCCGTCACCTGCGTCTCGATCAGTTCGCCGCCGGCGGTCCGGAGATGCGCGTCGAGTCCTTTGATGAGTTCCTCGACTGTGCCCGCATCACTGTCGGCAGGTTCGAGTTCGTAGAGGAAGAGCGCCATGGCTGAGCCTTTCTGCGTCGGTGTGCCCGCTGGTGACCGGACCGACCCTGGCATAGACAGACCGGTCTGTCTATGGGCTCTCGTGGTTTACCCTTGGCGATGTGAGCAACCCCGCACAGGCGAGCACCGGCCGCGCGACCGCTGCTGCCGGGCCCGGCAGCCCGGCCGACCGACTGCTCGCCACCGCGACCGAACTCTTTGCCGCACAGGGCATACGGTCGGTCGGCATCGATCTGCTGCTGCGCGCCTCCGGCGTGGCCAAGGCGAGTTTGTACAACGCCTACGGCTCGAAGGACGGGTTGGTCGTGGCCTATCTGGAACGTTTGGATCAGGCTGATCAAAACCGGTGGTTCGAGGCGACGAAGGCCATGAGCGATCCTCGCGAGCGCATCCTGGCCTTCTTCGACCTGGCCATCGCCGGGGCCCCGACTCGCAATTTCCGCGGCTGTCAGTACGCCAATGCCGCGACCGAGTTCCCCGACACCGATCTGCCTCCCATCACGGCGCATCGTGCGTGGCTGCTCGACACCCTCGGCGACAACCTGGGCACACTCGGCGACCCGGAGCCCGACACGACCGCGCGACAGATCCAGGTGGTCTACGACGGTGCGCTCTCGGGGTCGAAGATGGCACGCTCCACCGCTCCCATCGAGACCGGGAAGCAGTTGGTGGAGGCGTTGCTCGACCGCACCATCGGGTGAGCCCGGCGTTCCCCACCCTGGCGGGGGACATCGGGGCTACCGTCGATGCATCCCGTCGACGCGGAGGTGGTGATGAACGCAGCCACACCGAGCGATCCGCGATGGGTGCCGTGGCGGGTGGCTCCCGAGTCGGGGTTCGTCGTCGACGATCCGACCGGGCAGGGTGATGTCGACATCGTGCAGATCGATGAACGGCAGTTCGTCGTGCGCAATGCCTTTCGATACCACGAACCCGCCGTCGAGGAGTACCTCGTCGGACAACTGGTCGATCGGGGCACGACGAAGGCCGAGGCGCTCAGGGCCGTCGACACCGCCCGCACGTTCCTCCCCCGCGAGGACAACCCGACCGACCTCGCCTCGATCCCCCGGTTCCTGCGCTGGTTCGAGAATCCTTACGGTCTGCATTCCCTGGCGGCCCTGATTCACGACAAACTCATCACGGGCACCCCCAATTCCGGCGCGCTCGGTAGCGACACCCTGTCCGACCGCTTCTTCCGCGAGATGATGCGAACGTCCGGGGTTCCGTGGCTCAAGCGGTGGATCATGTGGTCGGCGGTGGCGCTCCGTACGCGGTGGGTCGCCGGCGGATGGCGGCGCCTCATTGTGGTCGTGTGGTTGTTGCTGAGTGTCGTCGGCATCGGCACGGCGGTCGGTTCGAGCGGGGCACTGCTCTCCGCTTGGTCATGGCCGACGTCGTCGCCGTCGATCTCGCTCGCGTTCGCTCTGCTGATGATCTTCGTCGCCGCGCCGCTGTGGGGACGGCAGTGGGCGGCGAGTCTCATTGCGGCCGTGGCCGCCCTGTGGGTTCTCCCCGCGGCGATCGTGGCGTACTTCGCCTATGCGCTGTATCTGTTGTCGGAGAATGTCGCTCGCACCGTCGGGCTTCGGTGACCCGCGCAGCCCCGATCGCGCCACATCAGCCCACGGAAGCCTCGTCGGGGTCGGCGAACCGACGAGCGACTCCGGCGAGGAAAACCGTCACCATCTCGACGAACAGACGTTCATCGGTCCAGCGGGCACCCTCCATCGAACCGGCCAGATCAGGATCGAACTGCTCCGGGTTCTCGAACGGGGCCATCGCCGGCCGCCCGGTGGCGACACACATCGCAGAACCGATCGTCATCCGATGGACTGATTCCAGGATGAACATCTGCGAGTCGAGCGGCACGCCAGACAGTCCCAGGATTCGGCAATGTTCGGCATACAGCCGTTCCAGGAGCCCCCGGGGGAAGTATTCGACGACGATCGGCACCGCCCGCTGATGGGCGAGCAAGGCCTGACGGAACAGCACGCTCGCACTCACGAGCCACTGCTGCCAGTCCTCGCCGTCATCGGGGTCGGGCTGCCGCGGCGTCTCCGACACGACGAGGCGAGCGACAGCTGACAGGATCTCCGCCTTGTCGCTGAAGTGGTTGTACAGCGACGGCGAGCGGACGCCCAACCTCGCAGCCATCTTCTCCAGACTCAACGCCCCGGGCCCATCGGCGTCGATGATGTCCAGGGCGGCTCGAACAGCGTTCTCGCGCTGGATCATCGGCTTCCGGCCCATGGACTCCTACTTCCTTTGCCTCGACACCGAGAGTGTACGCGGACACCCTCTTGACGATTTATACTAACGGCACTAGTTTATTTAACGAGTGAGGCAGCTCACAGCCAACTTGAACCGTCCGTCGCGCCATCACCGGGAGCGACATCGCAATCACCTAGAAGAGGAGTGGGCAGTGGCAGTCGTGGATGCTCAACTACAGACGATCCAGGACCGGCGAACTCGTGCCCTACGGGCCCTGCTCGGCCATCTCGATGGAAAAGCAACCGATCAGGTCGCCGAGATCCAGCGTTTCGACGCGATCGATTATCACGATCCCGTGCGTGCCGAACTCGAACGCGATCGGATCTTCGGCGAGGTCCCGTTCATCGTCGCGCACTCGTCCGAGATTCCACGCCGCAACGATTTCCTCTCGATCGATCTGCCGCGCAACAAGATCGTCGTGGTACGTCAGCGCGACGGAGGCGTGAAGGCCTTCATCAACGCCTGCCGTCACCGAGGCGCCCAGTTGGTGACCGAGAAGTCGGGGACATGTCGCCTGTTCTCGTGTCCGTACCACCGGTGGTCGTACAGCCCGGACGGCACTCTTCGGACCGTCACCTTGGACAGCACCTTCGGCGAGTTCGACCGTTCGAAGTCGGGTTTGGTGGAGCTTCCGGTCGAAGAGCGGCATGGATTCGTCTGGGTGGTCGACAACGCGAACCGCGACATCGACGTCGCAGCCTGGCTCGGACCCGAGATGGATGCACTGATGTCCGAGTACCGAATCGCCGATCTCGTCAGTGTCGACCCGCATCCCTATGAGCGCCCGGTCAATTGGAAGATCATGCAAGACGGCTTTCTCGACAACTATCACGTGAAATACGCGCATCCCAATACCGCCGGAAAGATGCTGCACACCAACGCCGTCACCCTCGAGGACTTCGGACGGTCGTTCTGGTTCCTGACCGCACGCAAGACCATCGACCAGTTCATCGGCGCCGAGGTGGAATGGAGCCCGGCGATGGAAGCGCACACCATCGAGAGTTGCTTCCTGGCGCCGAACACGATGCTGCTCAAGCACGCCACCCACTTCGAGCTGTTGACATTCCGACCCGTCGGCGGGGATCCGAACCGCTCGATCATGGAGATGCGCATCCTGGCACCCAGCATCGAGGACAGCGGGCTCGAACCCGAACACTGGCAGCGTCGATGGGACAAGAACTGGGGCCTCCTCGTGTCCATCCTGCACGACGAGGACTTTCCCATCCTGGACAGTTCGCAAGCTGCGCTCTCGAGTCTCGATGCCGGGACCATGCTTCTGGGCCGCAATGAGATTGCGAGCCATCTGTTTCGACGTGAAGTGGACCGGTTGATCAGCGACACCGAGGACACCCGATGGCCGTCGACGTAGGCTGTCCCGACACCGACGTCTCCGATCTGGTGGAGCTGAACTGGCGTGACGGCCCTCCGGTCGAAGATGCGCGAGAGCTGCTGGACCGTGCGCGCCGCGTCGATGCGGAGATGAGCTTTGCCACGACCACCAGCGAGACACGACGACACCCGGTGTCATCCCGCACCGTCGAGGTCCGCACGCGGTTGCGCCGGTGGACAGCGCCGCGGACGGACCACGCCGCCCTCGCCGCCGTCCTCACCTTCACTCCGACCGCTGCCGGCGGTCCGATCGTCATGAGCGCCGTCGTCGACCCGGACTTCCGTTCCACCGGCGTCATCACTGCGGCTTTCGAGGCGCTGAGACACAGTCGCCACTGCACTTCGGGACTCGACGCCGATATCGTCGCCTGCGCCTTCGGGTCACATCCCGCCGCGCTGCGGGCCGCAGCCCGATTCGGCGCGAGGACTGTCGCCCAAAGAGATGTGCTGGTGCCCCACTCGCCGTTGAGGCCGCCGCCCGCAATCGGTGCCGATGGCATCCGCCCGCTCCCCTGCGGCACTGAGATCGGCGGTGGCGACACCCACTCGGTGTGGCAGCACTTCGACACCGGGCCGGCACCCGCCGTCTATGCGGCCACACGTGGTGCGGGCACGACCGCCGGATACTTCACTGTGGAACAGGGTTCCGAGACAACCCGTTTGACGATCCTCGGCGTACGCCCCGGTGCCGAACCTCTCGCCGCCACGCTCGACGACATCATCGGCGCAGCAGCTCCACTGGTACGCGACCGCGATCCCGCTCAGATCGAGGTCACCGCCGCGACCGATCACCGACCTCTGCTGGAAGCGCTCAGATACGCCGGCTTTCACCACGACCGCACCGATGTTGCGTTTGCTCTGCACATAGCACCCGACCTCGTCACACCCCACAAGTGAAGGACTCACCATGAACCACGACATCCTGCGCCCCCTGTCGGCCTGGGTCATCCGGCAACCCGACTCTCCGGTCATCGAATGCGACGGGTCGGCGCTCACCAGACGTGAACTGGACGATCGCTCCGAGCGAGTCGCGGAGTCCCTTGCCGCCCAGGGGATTCAGGCCGGGGATCGGGTCGCGATCATCGGTCGGCCCTCCGCCGACTGGGCGGTGGTCGCCGTGGGGATCATCAAGACCCGCGCGGTGTTGTGCCCGCTGAACGAGCGCAACGGTCCGGTCGAACTCTCCCAGGCCATCGCCGCACTGGAACCCAGTCTGATCGTGGCCGCGGAGGCTTTCCGGCCGGCAGTCGATGCGGTGGTCGCGGACCGCGACATCGCGACTCCGGTCACCGATCTCGAGGCGGTGGCCCTCGACACCGCACCGTCGACGCCGGTGACTCGGGAGAACCTGACGGTCGCCGGCGACGCCCCGGTTGCGATCCTGTCCACCTCCGGTTCCACCGGATCACCGAAAGGTGTCGTGTTCACCCATGATTCGCTGACGAACGCGTTCTTCGAGTGGTGCCTCCAAGAGCCCGGATTCATGCGTGTCAGGTCGCTCAACGTGAGCTCGATGGCCTTCGGCGCCGGCCTGCTCAACGGATTCCTGGCCCCACTCGTGCTCGGTGGCAGCGCCGTCTTTCTCCCTGACTGGAATCCTCAGGTGGCCCTCTCGCTCATCCGCGACAGCGGTATCACCCACCTGGGCGCCACCACCATCTTCTACGAACAGATGGCGTCGGACCCGGAGTTCACCGATGCCGATCTGAGCTCGCTGACCGTGGCATTCACCGGCGGCAACCCGGTCACCACCGAACTGATCCGCGCGTGGGCAGCGAAGGGGATCGGACTCCGCCAGGTGTACGGCCTCACCGAGTCTCAATCGAACGCCACCGTGCCAACGGTCGAGATGGCGATCCATCACCCCGACAGCGTGGGACTCGGCGGTATCCTCAACACCTTCACAGTACGAACCGCTGATGGGAATGAGTGCGCCGCAGGCGAAGCCGGTGAGATCTGGATCTCCGGGCCCGGGCTCGCAGCCGGGTACTGGCGTGACGAGCAGCAGACGAGCGCCAACTTCGTCGACGGCTGGCTGCGCACCGGTGACGTCGCCGAACGAGACGAGGATGGTCTGCTGCGCATCGTCGGCCGCATCAAGGACGTGATCATCTCCGGCGGTATCAACATCTATGCGGCCGAACTCGAACGCGTCATCCTCGAACTCGACGGCGTCCTCGAGGTCGCGGTCATCGGCGTCGCCGACGCGCAGTTCGGGGAGGCCCCGGCGGTCTTGCTCCGCGCCGGCGGAGGGCTATCAGCACAGGACGTCGTCACACATTGCCGATCCCGCCTCGCCCGGTTCAAGGCCCCCCGGTACGTCGAATTCGTCGCGGACCCGCTTCCACGAACAGCCGGGATGAAGATCGACAAGGCGCCGCTCCGGAGCCGATACGCCGACCTGCCGTCGTGGGCCACCCCGGTCTCTGCGGACGCATTGCAGGGCAGCGCCTGATCGGTTCTTGTCGGTGGTCGGGTTTACCTTGGACTCATCAGTTGGGCCGGTCGTTTCGATCGGGTTGCAGCGTCTTGGGGGAGTCACTGTGGGGGTTTGGACCGATCTGCCGGGCGAGTTCCTCGCCGGGGTCGATCCTGCCCGCCCGGCCGATGCCGACACCGCCACCCACATGCAACGCCTGGGATCGATCCGTGCCGGGGAGTCGTATCTGGCGTGGTGCCGCTATCAGACGATCTTGGTGTTGTGCGACCGGTTGTTGAATTCGGTTGGCAACAGCTACATCTCTGACGGTTTCGGTGACATCGTCGCCCGGGTCTCGCGGGAGGCCGGGATCACCCGCCACCGCGCCGGGGTGCTGGTCGACGAGGCACTGTGTCTGCGTGACCGGTTGCCGCGGGTGTTGGAGACGTTGCGCGACGGCATCATCGGGCCGCACCAGATCCGCGAGATCATCGGCCGCACCCACCTGGTGGCCGATGACCACCTGCTCGACCCCGCCGACCCTGACAGTCGTCGGATCATCGAGGTCCTCGACGAATCCATCGCCGACCTGCTGCGCAACCGGGCCGGGTCGTGGTCGACGTCAGGTTTGCGCGACATGATCGACCGTCTGGTCTTCGGCCATGACGCCGACGCGGTCCGCGAACGGCGCCGCGAGGCGCTGGACAACCGTGGCGTGTGGACCGAGAACCACGGCGACGGGACCGGTGAGATCACCGCGGTGATGGCCGCCGAGAACATCCGCGCGTCCCAGGCGTCGGTGCGCGCGCTCGCGGCGTCGGTCTGTGACAGGGATGGGCGCACCCTCGGGCAACGAAAGTCCGACGCCACATACGCGTTGCTCACCCGAACGGCGTTCGCGTGCGCGTGCGATCACTCCGACTGCACCGCACCACCGTTCAATCCTGCCGCCCCCGCCGGTGCGACAGCTGGTACCGAGGTCGTGATCCATGTCGTGACCGACGCCGCCACCCTGGCCGGCGGCTCCGGACCCGGTTGGGTCGACGGGCACGGGGTGATCTGCGATGAGCATGTGCGCGATCTCGCCGCCCGGCCCGACGCGACGACCAGACCGGTCACCCCGGTGCGGACACCACCGTCGCATGTCGTCGCCGGCGGACCAGCCGGGAGCGGTGAGGGTGGATTCGACGACGACACCGGGCGAACCGCGAACATCACCGCGCCACCGCAGGGTACCGAGGACACCGCCACCAGCCGCAGTGGCGATGCGTCGACACCCCCGACTCCGGCCACACCGTCGACGCCCCCGACTCCGGTCACACCGTCGACGTCGTCGGAGATCGTGGTGGTCTACCCGGGCGCCCTGCCCGGTGACCCGTACCGGCCGACGAGTGCGTGTGCCGAGTTCGTGCGGGTACGGGACGGCTACTGCACCGAACCCGGGTGCACGCGTTCGGCGTTCACCGCCGACGTCGACCACGTCGCCGAGTACGACCACGCCCGCCCCGCCCGCGGCGGCGCGACGTCGAGTGAGAACCTCAACGCCAAATGCCGCGCCGGTCATCTACACAAGACGCACGGGGATTGGACCGACGTGCAGTACCGAGACGACGAGGGCCGGCTGGTCACCGAATTCGTCACCCCGGAAGGTTTCGTGATCCCCGGCGAGGCCGAAACCCTCGAGGATCTCTTCCCGAACCTACGTCGTATCCGATTCGAGCAAGCAGCGAAAGCACCACCGACACCGCGCATCATCGTGCCCGACCACCACGGCCGACCACCACGCACGATCACCGAACGAACCGCCGCGAAACACGCGAAGCGGCGAGAAGAACGCGCCCGCAACAAGACACAGCTCGACGCAAATCGACGCGCCCGGACCGAGGCAGCCCACCATCAACCGACAACCCAGGACGACGACCCGCCACCGTTCTGACAAGGCCGACACCCCGGCGGAACGTGGTGGTCCACGCACCCGCCGGGGTGTTGACTGATAATGCCTGTCGTCAGGCCGCGCTGACCTGCTCGCCGACGGCCGGCTCCAGCGCCTGCGCAACGATCTCGGCGACGTCGGTCATCGGCCGCACGTCGAGAGCGTCGAGCACCTCGGCCGGCACATCGTCGAGGTCGGGCTCGTTGCGCTGCGGGATGAAGATGGTCTTCAGCCCGTTGCGTTGCGCGGCAAGCAGTTTCTGCTTGACCCCACCGATCGGCAGGACGCGCCCGTTGAGCGTGACCTCGCCGGTCATCCCGACATCGCTGCGCACCTGACGTCCCGTCGCCATCGAGACCAGCGCGGTGACCATGGTGACGCCGGCACTCGGACCGTCCTTGGGCACCGCTCCGGCCGGAACGTGCACGTGGATGGTCTTGTCGAGCGCCTTCGGGTCGACGCCGAGTTGCTCGGCGTGTGCCCGCACGTACGACAGTGCGATCTGCGCCGACTCCTTCATCACGTCGCCGAGCTGGCCGGTCAGCTTCAGGCCCGGCTCGCCCTCGGTGGCGTTGACCTCGATGAAGAGGACGTCACCGCCCATTCCCGTGACCGCGAGACCCGTTGCGACGCCGGGCACAGCGGTCCGTTCCGCCGACTCCGGGGTGAACCTCGGCCGCCCCAGGTAGTCGCGTAGGTCGGGCTCGTCGATGGTGACGGGTTCGCTCTCGCCCCCGTCCCCCGCTGCGACCGCGAGATTGGTCGCCGCCTTGCGCAGCGCCTTGGCCAGCAGCCGTTCGAACTGTCGCACACCGGGTTCACGGGTGTAGTTGGCCGCGATCTCACGTAGTGCCGCATCGGTGACGGTCACCTCGTCGGGGGTCAGCGCCGCGCGCTCGGCCTGCCGGGGCAGCAGGTAGTCGCGGGCGATGGCGACCTTGTCGTCCTCGGTGTACCCGTCGAGCGTGACCAGTTCCATGCGGTCGAGCAGGGCCGACGGGATGTTCTCGATGACGTTGGCGGTCGCGAGGAACAGCACGTCCGACAGGTCAAGGTCGAGATCGAGGTAGTGATCGCGGAAGGTGTGATTCTGCGCGGGGTCGAGGACCTCGAGCAGCGCGGCGGCCGGGTCGCCCCGGTAGTCCGAGCCCACCTTGTCGATCTCGTCCAGCAGCACGACGGGATTCATCGATCCCGCTTCGCCGATGGCCCGCACGATCCGGCCCGGCAGCGCGCCGACGTAGGTACGCCGGTGACCACGGATCTCCGACTCGTCGCGCACACCGCCCAGGGCGACGCGCACGAACTTGCGGCCCAGCGCCCGGGCGACGCTCTCACCGAGCGACGTCTTGCCGACACCCGGAGGACCGGCGAGCACCATCACGGCACCCGACCCGCGTCCGCCGACGACCTGCAGGCCGCGTTCGGCGCGACGGGCCCGCACCGCCAGGTATTCGACGATGCGGTCTTTCACGTCATCGAGGCCGTGGTGATCGGCGTCGAGGATCTCGCGCGCGCCCTTCACGTCCGTGGAGTCCTCGGTGCGAGTGTTCCACGGCAGGTCGAGGACGGTGTCGAGCCAGGTGCGGATCCATCCGGTCTCCGGCGACTGGTCGCTGGCGCGTTCGAGCTTGCCCACCTCGCGGAGGGCGGCCTCGCGCACCTTCTCGGGCAGGTCGGCTTCCTCGACGCGGCCGCGGTAGTCGTCGGCGCCCTCGGGCTCGTCCTCACCGAGCTCCTTGCGGATGGCGGCGAGCTGCTGACGAAGAAGGAATTCCTTCTGCTGCTTGTCCATCCCCGCGCGGACGTCCTCGGCGATCTTCTCGGTCACCTCGGACTCGGCGAGATGGTCGCCCGTCCACTCGATGAGCAGGCGCAACCGCGCCGCGGTCACCGGCGTCTCGAGCAACTCGCGCTTCTGCTCGTCGGACAGCCACGACGCGTAGCCCGACGTGTCGGCGAGATCCGCCGGATCGGACATCTTGTTGACGGCGTCGATGAGCTGCCACGCCTCACGGCGCTGCAGCATCGCCAGCACGAGTTTCTTGTACTCGCCGGCGAGTTCACGGTCTTCGTCGGTGACGTCGACGACGTCGACCTCGGTCACCTCGACCCACAGCGCCGCACCGTGACCAGGTGTCCCGGTCCCGATCTGCGCGCGCTGCTCACCCTTGACGACGGCTGCGATGCCGCCGCCCGGGATGCGGCCGACCTGAACGATCGACGCGATGACACCGTAGGTGGGATACCGGTCGTCCAGACGCGGCGCGACCAGCAGTTTCCCGGACTCGCTCGCCCGGGCGGCGTCGACCGTGGCCTGCGCGGCATCGTCGAGCGGGATGGGCACGACCATGCCGGGCAGCACGACGACGTCGGGAACGAAGAGAACCGGCAGTGAATATGTCTGGGACTGATCAGCTTGGGACATGAAACCTCCAGAGTTAAGTCTGACCGACTCAACCCAGGTGGCAGGAATCTTGTTCCCGAGCGATTTATGCCAGGAGCGAACGGGTTGCAGCGGCCCATTCGAACCCATCCGGATCGGTCAGCTCCCCGGCGTCGCCGCCGATCACCAGCCGATGGGAACCCGAACCGTCCGGCCGGACGCCCGCGTCCTTGGCCGCGGCCTTCCGCCCGTAGAGCGCCAGCTTGAGCGAGTTCTGCTCACTCTCGAACTCGACGTACTTCCGGCCGAAGCTCTTCGCCACGGTGAATCCGCGGCTCACGTAGAACTCCTTCGTCGCCGCGACGTCGTCGACGCCGAGCAGCAGGACCAGATCGTCGACCTTGCGCTCGGGTGCGCCGCTCGGCTTCTTCGAGGAACTGGCGACCTTCCAGATCGTGCCGTCGGGCGCCTGAACCACGCCGCCGTACCCCCAGAAGGACTTCTTGGCGGGTTTGAGCACAGTGGCGCCGGCCTCGATCGCCGGTTGCAGGAAGGAGTCGGCGACCGTCGGGTCGGCGACCACCAGGGAGACCACGAAGCCGCGGAAGCCCGACGTCGGTGAGTCTCCGGTGCGGAAGCGCAGCCGGTCGCCGAGTCCGAAAGCTTTGTCGTAGAACGTCTGCGCCGTTGCAGTATCGGGAACTTCGAGTGTGAGTGCGTTGATGTTCGTCATGCTTCGACGCTAAGACGCCGACCCGCCCGGAGGCTTCTCGATTCCTGACCGGTCGCGAACCTCAGGTGAGATCGGCCGCGGCGCGGGTGGCGACCACGACGACCTGGGCGATCACCAGGACCGCGATGGCGACGAGAAATGCCGCGGTGGTCACGACGACTCCGGCAGCACCCTTGAGCGCGCCGGACACGGAGTCGACCCACGACGCGGAAAAGTGGTGTGACGGTGCGGTGTCGAGTGTCATGGCTGTCCCCTGCGTACTGAAGAGCAATCCCGGCCAAGTGGTCGGAGTCACAACACTCAATCACAAGTAAGTACTTCTGTGCCAGAAATCGACGCCAAGACTCACGCCGACGCGAACTCGGCGCCGTCGGCCGTCCGAAACCCGGCTCGCCACGAAGTGCGGTAGAACCGAACCGACGCCCATCCGAGGAGCCTGCATGTCGATCCTGACCCCCACGACCACTCGCCAGCCGCTGGGCCGGGCCATCGCCCGCATCGCGCTCGGCGCCATCCTGGCGATCGCCGGTGTGGGTCATCTGACCGCACAGCGTGAGGAGTTCCAGGCGCAGGTCCCCGACTGGGTGCCGTTCAGCAAGGACTTCGTGGTGCTGGCCTCGGGCGGCGTCGAGATCGCCCTGGGCGCAGCCCTGATCGCGCTGCCCAGACACCGCAAGGTGGTGTCGTGGATCGTCGCGGCATTCTTCGTCGCCATCTTCCCCGGCAACATCAACCAGTACGTCGAGCACATCGACGCCTTCGGCCTCGACACCGACCAGAAGCGCCTGACGCGACTGTTCTTTCAGCCGCTCCTCGTGATCTGGGCCATCGCGGCCGGCACCGGGGAACGCCGGACCTAACCCGCCCGGGTCGCCGCGTCCTGGCACGCGGCGTCCACGCCGGCACGTACCTGCGGGTGCACCTCGGTGCTCGAGCGGATCGTGCACGCCGCCACGATGCCGCCGACCGCGCAACACGCCGCGCAGATGTACATCGCTGCCCGAAAGCCGTCGCCGAGAGGATCGCCAGGACCCGCGTCGATCCCGGCCACGGCCGGCAGCACCGCCACCGCGAGCAGTCCCGCGAGACGCGCCACCGCGTTGTTCACGCCCGACGCCGTGCCGGCGAGCGCGTCGTCGACGGCGGCGAGCGCGGCCGAGGTGAGCGGCGCGACGGTCACCGTCATCCCCAGACCGAACAGCAGCACGCCCGGTAGTACGGCGTCGACATACCCCGAGCCGGGCTCCACCCGGGACATCAGCGCGAACCCGCCGGCCGCGATGAGCGGACCGACCGTCATCGGCAGTCGCGGGCCGGTGCGCTGGGCCAGCGTGCCGACCAACGGCGACCCGAACAGCATGATGAACGTGCTCGGGAACATCGCCGCGCCGGCCTCGAACGCCGAGTAACCCAGACTCTGCTGTAGTTGCAGGGCCAGCAGGAACAGCGCACCGCCCAACGCCGCATAGACCAGCAGCGTCGTCAGGTTGGCGCCGGTGAACTGCGAGGAGCGGAACAGTCCGAGCGGCAGCAGCGGCGCGGCCACCCGTGACTCGATCACCACGAAACCCACGAGCGACACGACACCGACGATCCCGGCGGCGACCGTCTCGCCATTCCACCCGTTCGACGGCCCCTCGATCAGCGCGTAGATCACGCCCGCCAGCCCGACGGTCATCGCCAGCGCACCCGCCACATCCAACCGGGCGCCCGACGGCGTGCCGCGCGATTCGGGCACGTGCCGGATCACGATCCACAACGCGCCCAGCGCGAGCGGAACGCTCAGCAGGAACGTCCACCGCCACGACGCAGCGTCGACGAGCCAGCCGCCGAGGAACGGTCCGAGCGCGGTGGTCGCGCCGGACATGCCGGCCCACAGTCCGACCGCGGCACCTCGATCGGCTGGCTGGATCTCGGCGTTGATCAGCGCCAGACTGCCCGGCACCACCGCGGCCGCGGCGATCCCCTGCACGATCCGCGCGGCGACGAGGAGCTCGACGGTCGGCGCCAGCCCGCACGCGACGGTCGCCACCGCGAACACCGCCAGACCACCGGCGAACACCAGTCGACGCCCGTACCGATCGCCGGCGACGCCACCGATCAGCAACAGCGCACTCAAGGTCAGCAGGTACCCGTCGAGCACCCACTGCTGGCCGCGCAGACCCGTGTCGAGGTCGCGCGCGATCGCGGGTAACGCGACGTTGACCACGGTGCCGTCGATGAAGGCGACGCCCGAACCGAGAACCGCGGCGACGATCAGCCACCGGCCCGCCCGTGACGCGGCCGGCACCCCACGGGACTCGGCAGCGGCCGGGCTGGGGTCGGTCATCTGTTCTCGTCCATGTGGGCCTTCCGGACCGCGGGTCGTGTCCTACCCAGGGTCGGGGGCGGACCTTCCGCGCGCAAGTGCGCGCGCACCGAGGGCATCGGCGGCGATCAGCTCGGCGAGTCCGTCGAACTGGTGACCGCCGGTCGGGTGCCGATGCACCGTCGCCGACGGCAGGAGCGCCGTGTTCAGGTCCAGATGCTCGACGGGTACCACGTCATCGTCGACGCAGTGGTGGAGGGCAACGCCCTCAGGGAGCGGGGCATCGGCGTCTGTGTCGGTGAACGCGTACTGCGGGACGTCCCATCCGTCGGGACCCCAATTCGGCATCGCCAGCAGCACAGCAGGTCTGGGTGCGGGCACCGCGGCCTCGGCGAGGACGTGCACCAGCACTGTCGCACCGAAGGAGTGCGCGACGACGAGGTCGTCGGCGCCCAGCCCGGCGAGGTGCTCTCGGACCGGCCGCGCCCACGCCTCGATCGACATGTCATCGTCGGAGAACATCGGCATGACCAGGGTCGCGCCGAGCGCCGCGGACAGCGCCTCGGCGAGCGGGCCGTCGTCGACGTAGCCGCCCGCGCCGTGGACGAAGAAGAGTCGGCTCTGCGTCATGGGGTCTCCTCGGTCTCGACATCAGTCCTGCAGAGGTCGACCATCACCGTCGCGGATCCTCATCGGCGCGGCGTCGCGAAGGTCCGGGTCAACGGCTTCCCGGCTCCAGCAGCGACTTCAGCTGTGCGAGATCCTTTTCCACCATCTGGGTGTCGCGGTCGAACTCGTCGTCGGACATGGCCAGCTGCCGGATCGTGAAGACCACCTCGGCGCCGTCCGGATGCGGCAGGACCCGAAGTGGATTGAGCACGGTGTCACCGGTGGGGAGCACGACCTCGTGGTCGACGACACCCAGCGGGTTGCGCGGGACGAACCGGACCGTGACGGTGCCCATCGGCGACTCCACGAGCAACTCGTCACCCCGCCGGACCACCTCCGACTTCGCCAGCCCCGCAGCCCAGCGCGGCAGGTTGTCGGGTTCGGCCGCGAAGTCGTAGACGTTCCCGGGTTCGGCGTTGATGACCACACTCACGTGTCGGCTGCGCATGTGGCCAACCTAGTCGCCGCGATCATGGTCACCAAGTGGCTTCGACACGGCTCCTCGCTGCGCTCGGTGCCGGCTCAACCAGCAGTGGCCGCGTCCCACTGCGCTCGGTGCCGGCTCAACCAGCAGTGGTCGCGTCCCGCTGCGCTCGGTGCGGTTCCGCCGGCTCGATGTGGTGGCGGGCCAGGAACAGGCCGATGCCGAGGACGACGTAGACCAGGATCGGTGCGAACGCTACGACGTAGCCCTTCTGGTCGACCAGGATCATCGTGCCGGAGATGATCGTGAAGTCGAACAGTCCGTGGATGACCGAGTTGAGGACGTTGCCGCCGGACACCCGGCGTATCAGATAGAAGAAGTACCCGGCCAGGCTCACCGCGATCGCCTGCGGGATCGCGGTGGCCCCGTGGCTGATGGCGTTCGACAGATGGACGGCACCGAAGATGACGCTGGACCACAGCGCCACCTTGCCCTCGGAGAGGCCGTGATCGCGCAGCGTGGTGACGCCGATACCGCGGAACATCGCCTCCTCACCCCAGCCGACGAACTGCGTCGCGATGAGCAGGGTCACGATGAAGAGGAGATCTTTCTGGGCCAGCGAGCTGTAGTCGATCCCGACCAGGATGGCCACGACGAAGACCGCGGGCACGATCCACACCCAGCGCCGGACGGGGCGATCATCGCGCAGCACCGGCTTCTGCCAGCCGAGCGCCACGACGACGAGGATCGTGAACAACAGCGCCGCGCCGAGCGGGATGATCATGCCGAACACGACACCGGCCGTGGTGACCGGTTCGGTCTCGTCCGCGAAGTGCGCGATCGCCAGGCCGCCGAGCTGGATGATGGCCAGGTACACGACGACGATCCCGGCGAAACCGGCATAGCCCAGACGACAGCGGGTCCGCGGCCCCAGCTGGTCGAGGTTCACCTCGAGAACCTACCAACCGCGGGCGTGGGTGCGCCGGGTCAGGACATCGACTCGGTTCCCGCCTCGCCGGATTCGCTGAGCTCCCGCTCGATGAGCTGCTCGGCGACCTTGGCCAGCGGCGTGTTGGTGTCCTGGGACAGTCGTCGGAGCAGAGCGAAAGCGGCTACCGCATCAATGCGGAACCGGTACATGATCATGCCTTTGGCCTGGCCGATGACGTCCCGGCTCGCCAGGGCGCTCTGGAAGTGTTGCTGCTGGCGAGCCGCCCGCAGGGCCAGCGCGGCATGGGTGGCGAACAGCAGCCCGACTTCCAGGGACTCATCGCCGAACACGTCGGTCTCGTCGGAGAACAGGTTGAGCGCGCCGATGGTGCCCTTGTCGGTGAACAACTTGAACGACAGGCTCGACCGCAACGGCGTCTCGTCGATGACGCGTGCGGAAAACGCCGGAAACCGCTCGTCGGTGCGGATGTCGTTCACGAGCACCGTGTGGTGATCCCACGCGGCCTGCAGGCACGGACCCTCGCCGGTTTCTTTCTGGATCTGGTCAGCCGTGATCATCAGGGGATCGCTCGGCGCCAGGGTGTCGAAATTCTTCTTCTGGTCGACGAGCAGAACACCGGCGTACTGGGCGCCGGGGACATACTCGACGGCCCCGGCGGTGATGGAGCCCATGACCTGGCTGGTGGAGTCCTCGGTGCTCTCCGGGACTGCATGCATCTGCCGCGCCAGTTCGGCGATCTTGTGATGGACGTCTGTTGCCACAGGCATTCAACCTCGATTCGATGTGCCGGGGGCCGCCCGGCGAACCTCGTGATCGTACAGAATATTGCACGGGCTCAACCCAGTTGTTCGTGTCGAAGCGCCTCTCGGATGGCCCCGGATTGCCTCGTTCTTTGGGACGATGAGCCCCTTAACTCAGCCGTACGTGATCTCTACCATGAGCCAGGTGATCAAACGGTTGAGTGTTTCCGTCCTCTGTGTCATCGCTGCGATCACGGGGGCGGTGGCTGTCGGCACACCGACCGCCCAGGCCGCGCCATCGTGCTCCGACGTCGAGGTGGTGTTCGCGCGCGGCACCGTCGAGACGGCGCCGCCGCTAGGTCTCACCGGCCTCTCCTTCGTCGAGGCCGTTCGTTCGCAGCTGCCGGACAAGACCGTCAGCTCCTACGGTGTTCCGTATCCCGCCAGCGACCAGTTCAACAACCGCCTGAAGTTCGCCCAGACCGTGGCCGACGGTGTCCGCACCACCCAGAACCGCATCAAGTCTCTGGCCGCGAAGTGCCCGGGCACCAAGGTCATCCTCGGCGGATACTCCCAGGGCGCCGTCGTCGCGGCCTACTCCGTCCAGGCCGAACTGGATCTGCCGGCGCGATACGCGACTTACGACCGGTTCGTGCCGCCGCCGCTGCCGGCGAACATGGCGCGCAACGTCGCCGCGATCGTGCTCTACGGCGCGCCGTCGGATCGCTTCATCGACGACATCGGCGCTCCCCCGGTGAAGGTGGCCGCGCCCTACCGCAGCCGCACGGTTCGCTACTGCGTCCCCGGTGACACCATCTGCAACGGTTCTCCGGTCGGCGGCCCGAACGCCCTGCACGTGCTCTACTCGGTGAACGGCATGACCCTCGAGGGCGCCCGGTACGCGGCCCGGCGCGTCTGAACGGAGAAGCTCACACGGTTCAGAAGTCCGGCGCCGGCACGACCTTCGCGAAGGTCCGGCCGGCGTCGGACTTCGTCGCTTCGTAGACGAGAGCGAGTTCGGCGCGCTCGAAGTTGCGGAACCACTCGTCCCAACTGATGTGCTCGAGGCACTCGTCGGCCGTCCGGCCGGAGAAGTCTATGCGGAGCAGTCCCGTTCCGCCGACGCTCCGGATATCGCGTACGCGCGCCGGCACACCCTGGTGGGTGGTCACCCACTCCCGGATCTCGTCGTGATCACGCGTCGTCTTGCAATGAGACCCCATCGGTCGTCTCCTTCGTGCCGCACCGAAACCCACCATTGGGCATCGCGGTCCGTGGACCGCCCTGTCCTGGTCTCGGCATCCGGGGGTCCGACGTCAACCGCTGATCGGTTCGCTGTTCTTACCCACCACGCACTTTCGTCAATCCTGCGGAATTGAACGCACAGCGAAGCTCCGACGGCGACTGAAGGTTCGACCGCCGTGACCCCCGACGCTCAGCCCGCGAGAAGCGCGACGATGGCCCTGGCCAGGCCGCGGCGGGCGAGTTGCTGGTCCTGAAAGGTGCCGAGCTGTTTCTCCGACACCAGCCCGCGCATGGCCCCCGGGAGGAACGCCGCCACCTCGCGCACACGCTCCGGATCGACGTCGAGGTCGGCGAACGCGCGCTGGCATGAGTCGATCCAGGACGGTCCCCACGAGGCGAATTCGGCCGCGGTCTTGGGGAACAGGCGACGCAGCTCGTCCGGATCCCGCGGCAGCGCCGCCCGCAGGGTCTCGATGGCCCGCGACTCGGGTGCGGTCAGCCCGTCGTACATGAGGTCGACGATGGCTGCGACCCGTTCCACCAGTGGCGCTTCGGGTTTCACGCTCACCGGCAGGTCGCCGCGATGTTCCGCGGTCCGATGCAGCACTGCCGCCCACAGACCGTCGATGTCGTCGAACTGATACTTGATCGCGCCCCACGTCGCACCGATGTCCTTGGCGATCCGGTTGCCCGACACCGACGCGGGGTCACCCGTCGCCAGCGAGACGAGCGCGGCGTCGAGCATCGCGTCGCGCGTCGCCTGGCCGCGCTTGTTCGCCCGCCGCGGGACGCCGGCAGTACCGCTGTCGGGGATACCGGCGTCCGCGGACCGTGTGTCGGGGATGCGGGAGTCACCGGAGACCATGGCTGCCGATCGTAGTCGGACCGTTCACGGCCACGACGCTCCACCGACGCCCTGACCGGCGAGATGTTTGGCGATCGTTCGCTCGGCTACCCGTCCGATCACCCGATGGTGACGAACTGCGGACGACCGATGGATGAGCCGGCGCTCGGCCGGTTCGACACAACCCGACATATGGCACAAACCGTGATTCCGAAACACTAGGAACACATCGCATGGATTTGTATCATCAAGGCCTCCTGTGACACCTGTCACGAAGCGGGGGCGAGGAGGACGACATGATTTCCACCGATGTACTGGGTTCGGCCCGACACACCCTGGCCGGTTTCTCGCCGGCCGAGGCGCGTCGGCGCCTGCGCAACCGTGAGTACGTGGACGCCCTCTTCAACAGCCGGGAACCCGAACGAACCTCATGGGCGGTCACCGACGACGGCGCACGGCTGCGTGTGGTTCACCACGGCCCCGCAGACGCACCCGTCCTGGTCCTCGTGCACGGCTGGTCATGTTGCGTCGAATACTGGAATCCACAGGTCAACGCCCTTGCCGAGCGCTACCACGTGATCGCCTACGATCAGCGCGGACACGGCGAGAGCACCTGGGGCAAACGGAAATTCGACGCCGACGTGCTGGCAGACGATCTGTCCACCGTGGTGTCCCAGACGATCCCCGACACTTCCAAGGCGGTCTTCGTCGGCCACAGCATGGGCGGCATCACCCTGCAGGCGTGGGCGCACCGACATCGCGGCCAGGCCGAGGCTCGAGCGGCGGCAATGATCCTCGCCAACACCACCTGGGGTGGCATCGCCACCGAGAGCCGCGTACTGCCGCTCGTGAACGGTCCGATCAAGGCGCCGCTGTGGCTCCTGCAGATGGCACTGTCTGTACCGATCCCGTTCCCCGGTGACCGGTTCACGAGGAGCGTGATCCGCCACCGCGTCCTCAACGGCCGGTCCGCGACCGTCGACCACGCCGCATTCGTCCTCGCGATGACCCGCTCGTGCACCCCGAGCTCGCGAGCCAAGGCCGCAGTGGCCCTCCTTCAACTGGCGATGGGACCCACCGGCGCGGAGGCGATCTCGGTGCCGACGACGGTGATCGGCGGGCGGCACGACCTCCTTCTCCCCCATGCGATGACCCAGCGCATCGCACACGCCCTGTCGATCCGCGGCCAGCTCGACCGCCTCGTGGTCCTCGACACCGGGCACGCGTCGAACATCGAGGCCGCCGAGGACTTCACGGCCGAGATCCACCGGGTCATGCATGCGGCGTCGTCGACTCCGGAGTTGGTCGAAACCGCCAGCTGACCAGGAGGGACAACTTTCACAGAACCCTCTTGCATTCTGCGTCGGCGGGACCTACCGTTACCCCATGGCGAGAACGCCCCTGTCGATGACACCCACCGGCTGGTTCCAGGTCGCCTGGTGCTCGGAGATCGCCGTCGGGGCCGTCCACACGATGAAGTACTTCGGCCGCGAGATGGTCGCCTGGCGGTCCCGCTCGGGCGCCGTCTCCGTCTTCGATGCCTATTGCGAACACCTCGGCGCCCATCTCGGTCACGGCGGCCACGTCGACGGCGAGAACCTGGTGTGCCCGTTCCACGGCTGGGAGTGGAATCGCGAGGGGCGCAACGTGTGCATCCCGTACGAGAAACACCCCAACCGGGGACGCCGCATCCGCAGCTATCCCGTCGTCGAACGCAACGAGGCTGTCTGGATCTGGCACGACATCGACGGCCGCCCACCACATTTCGACGTACCCGACATCTTCGGCGACTTCGGCGACGACCGCACCGCCGCCGACTACTACCCGCCGGTCCCCGCCGCCACCCTGTTCCGGCCGGGACTCGAGATCCATCCGCAGTACATCATGGAGAACGGCGTCGACTTCGCCCACTTCAAGTTCGTCCACAAGACCCCGTTCATGCCGGAGTTCACGCGGCACGACTTCGGCGGCCCGGTGTCCCACGTCGACTTCACGATCGCCTTCGAGGACGGCGCGACACTCGAGAACGCCACCAGTGGAGTCGAATCCATCAACGCCGGGCTCGGGTGTTCGGTGACCAAGAGCTGGGGCATGGTCGACAATCGCACCATGCCGGCGGTCACCCCGGTCGACGAGCACACCTCCGACGTCCGGTTCACCGTGTGGATCGGCCGCAAACCGGGCGAGGAGACCGGCGAGATCACCCGCTACGGCACCGTCATGGCCGACCTCGTCATCGAGCAGTTCGCCGCCGACATCGACATCTGGGCGCACCAGCGCTACTCCGACCCGCCCGCGTTGTCCCGCAGGGAGTTCGAGGGCTTCACCGCACTTCGGAAGTGGGCGCGTCAGTTCTACCCCGACGGCGGACCCGACACCGCCGACCCGTCCGCACCGAGCGGCGCGGTGCCCTCCTCGGAAGAGTTCGTCCGCGTCCGCCGATCCGAGCTCGACGCGCTGCGCGCCGCAGCGCAGCCCTGACCGGAACCGCTTCCGCCGAAAGGATCCGCCATGACCGCCTCCCCACGTATCCGGGTCTTCCAAGTCGCCACCGGCAATCTCGGCACCGAGATGATCGGACGCATCCAGTCGCATCCAGATCTCGAACTGGTTGGCCTGCACTGCTATACGCCCGACAAGATCGGTCGCGACGCCGGCGAGATCGTCGGTCTCGATCCGGTCGGTGTGACCGCGACCGGCACGGTCGAGGAGATCCTCGCCGCCCGTCCGGATGTGCTCACGTTCCACGGCGTCTTTCCCGACGAGGATCTCTACGTCGAGGTTCTCGAGGCCGGGATCGACGTCGTCACCACCGCGGACTGGATCACCGGGTTCCACCGCGACACCAACCACCCACACCATTCCGGGCGCAAGGTCAGCGAGGTCATCGCCGAGGCCTGCGAGCGCGGTGGAGCCACCTTCTACGGCACCGGCATGAATCCCGGCCTGGCACAGATCCTCGGGATCGTGCACACCGCCGACGTCGCCGACATCGAGAACGTCACGGTGATCGAATCCGTCGACGTCTCCTGCCACCATTCCGTCGACACCTGGAAGGCGGTCGGATACGGCCTGCCCGTCGACGACCCCAGCATCCCCGATTCGCTGTACAAGTACACCGCGGTGTTCGCGGATTCGGTCTACCTGATGGCCGACGCCTTCGATCTCGAACTCGACGAGGTGACCTTCTCCTACGAACTGGGCGCCTGCACCAAGGACGTCGACCTCGGCTGGTATCAGCTGCCGCAGGGTTCACTCGGTGGCAGTTACATCAAGTACCAGGGCATGGTCGACGGCGTGGCGCGCGTCGAATCGCATCTCGAATGGCAGATGACGCCGCACACCGACCCGTCCTGGAACATCCAGGCCTGCTACATCACCCAGGTGACCGGCGACCCGAACATCTACTCCAAGCACATGATCTTCCCGCGCAAGGGTTTCGACCTCTCCAACCCGGAGAACTTCGCGTCCATCGGCATGACCGTCACCGGACTCCCGGCCCTCAACTCGATCCGGTCCGTCGTGGCGGCACCGCCGGGAATCGTGACGAGTGCCGACCTCCCGCTGCGATCATTCGGTGGTCGGTTCAAGCTCTGACGGAACATGTTGCGACCCTTCGTGGCTCGTCGACCTCGACGCGCTCCTTCGTCGCTTGCTCGGCCCGGCGGCCAGCGCTCCTCGCACCTCAGGGAGCGGGGTCAACCGAGGTCGATGGTCACCCCGGTGAGTTCGGCACCGATGTGCCACAGCCGTGCGGCGACGTCGCGGTCCTTGGCCTTCACCGACGGCTCGACCAGTACGGGCGGACCGGCGAGCCCGAGACTGCCGACGGGACCGTAGTATTCGCCGCCCTGTGCCTTCGGATCCGTGGCCGCACGAAGGACGGGCAGTGCACCGTCGGGCGGGTCCATGATGAACCGGTCGGTCAGCCAGCGCAGCGACGGTGCGTGGTAGGCCCACTGGAGGAACCGGCTCTGCTCACGCATCACCCCGGTCCGGGTGCCACCGGGGTGGGCCGCCAGCGAGATCGCCGACACCTCGGCATCTCTCATCCGACGGTCGAGTTCCATCGCGAACAGCATCTGGGCGAGTTTCGCTCGCGAGTACGCACCCGCACTGCTGAAGGTCCGGTCCATCGGCAGATCGGAGAAGTCGATGGCGCCGGCGCGGTGGGCATGACTGCCCACGGTGACCACGCGTGCCGAGTCCGCGGCGAGCAGGCGATCGGCCAGGAGCCCGGTGAGTGCGTAGTGACCGAGATAGTTTGTGCCGAAGTCCATCTCGAAACCGTCGGGCGTCAGTTCGCGCCGCGCCCGCATGACCCCGGCGTTGTTGACCAGCAGATCGATCCGTGGATGACGCCGCCGGATCTCGGCGGCGGCGTCATGGACGGAATCCAGACTCGCGAGGTCGAGATCGACGAGCTCCAGCTCTGCCCCGGGGACCTTGCCCACGATGTCGTCGCGGGCCTCCGCCGAGGTCTGGGGATTGCGGCACGCGAGCACGACACACGCGCCCAGCGTCGCCAGCCCGAGCGCGATCTCGCGTCCGATCCCCGAATTCGCGCCGGTCACCACCGCGACCCGACCGGTCTGCGGTGGCGCGTCGGCCAACGTCCACCCCGACTTCACATCTGCCCCCTCCGGCGTCGACTCGAACGACGATGTCGTTCGTATCACATCGACGCCGGAGGGCTGGCGTCAGGCGTTCACGGCCGCCGGGGTGGCGCTGCTGAACTGTCCGGCCGGCGCGAAGCGGGCGAGGACCTCCTCGTGCGGCTCTCCGGCCACCGCGGCGATGAAACCCTCCACGTCGTCACGGGTCCGCAGACCGAGCAGCGGATTCGGTTCGGAGAGCAGACCGAACAACGCCGACGCGATGGCGGGACTGACGGCGGCAGCCGGAAACGACAACTCCAGGTGGGTCGCGTAGTCGGGGTCGCCCAGGTAGAGCCGGGTGACCTCGACCGCGGCCCGTCCGCGTCGCTCCCAGTGCTTCTCGAACTCCGCCGACAGCCACTCGGCGGTGAACTCACCCTCGTGGTCCCGTGCGGCCTTGACGAGTTCGGCGACCTGGAACAGCGTGTTGGCTGCCCCCTGGCCCGCGACCGGGTCGACGGCGATCGCGGTGTCGCCGATGGCCGCCACCGGGTGTCCGCCCGCGGTGGTGGCGACGGCCTGCCGGACAGTCGGGGTGACCGCGCCCTTGAGCCACGACACCGGATCGGACTCGATGACCTCGAGCTGATCGATGACCGGTGCGTCCTCCGGGAAGTACTCCGCGAAGATGCCGGAGATCGTCTGCCGGGCGGACACCGCGTCGTGGACGTCGTCGAGCCGGGCCGCCCACGCTCCGTCGGGCTTGGCGAAGACGATGAACGACCACGTCGGCCCGGCATCTTTGTGCAGGAACGGTCCGACGAAGATCTCTCCGTTCTGGGCATCGAGGTTGAACAGCGAGTGGTCGCCGCCCGCGCTGCTGCGGTAGGCGAAGGACTCGGGGCCGTGGTCGACGCCGGTCAGGGTGACCTGCAGCAGACGACGCTGCGGTTCGCGGTAGTGACTACGTGATTCGTCGACCGGGAAGAGCGTCGACAAACCGCCCTTGCCGGTCGCGACGAGGGTGATGTCGGCGTCGGCGGCGATCGCGTCGAGGCGGTCGAGCCCGATCTGCCCGACCTCGAATCGTCCACCGCGGTCCAGGAACCGGGCCAGGCGGTCGTCGGCACGCAGGCGCAGGTCGACAGCCTGTGCGACGTAGCCGTAGTCCGGATTGAACTCGAGGACCGCGGCGCGCTCGTCGCCCGTGCCCGAGTACAGACGAGCGCTGATACCCGTCGTGTTGCCGACCTCGTACAGGTCGTCGATGATCTCGGCGTCCCACTCGCGCGGCTTTCCGAAGAGCACCCCGACCCCGGTCGGCGGCACCTTGTCGCGCAGCGACTCGCGGTCTCGGTCGCTGTAGAGCGTGACGTCGAATCCGGCGTCGACGAATCCGAGTGCCGCGCTGGTCCCGGCCAGCCCGGCCCCGATGATCGCGACCGATCGTCGTGCTGTCATGAGTGGATCTCCCCTGGTTGTCGGCGTGGAATGGCTGCTCGACAGGGTGCCGGGGCGAGTGCTGTGGCTGAAGGTTTAGACGCACCGAGAACGAATGGCGTGCGTCGTACCGGGAAAGCGGAGAGCCTACGTGTCGTCGCGCACGCGGAGGTAGCGCTCGTAGATCACCTGCCCGCCGTAGGTCCGGGTCTCGGCGAGCTCCAGTCGGACAGCGTCGGTGACCGGCGGGAGCAGCGGTGTACCGCCACCGACGATGACCGGGTACCGGAAGATGCGGAATTCGTCGACGAAGCCGAGTTCGATTGCCTGCCATGCCAAGTCGGCGCCACCGATCTCCACGTCGGCGTCCGTGGAGTCCAGTACCGCGGCGAGCTCGTCGGCCAGGGACCCCTGCGCCAGCCGGGCGTTGCCCTCGACCGTCGTGAGGGTGCGGCTGAAGACCACCTTGGGCAGCGCCGACCAGATGTCGGCGAACGCGGCATCCGCCGCGTTCTCGCGCATCCGCGGGTCCGTCTCCCAGACCAGCATCGTCTCGTATAGCCGACGGCCGCACACGAAGGCACCGAGCTCGCCGACCCGCTCGGTGTGGAACGCGAACAGGTCGTCGGATGGAACTGACCAGTCGAAATTCCCGTCACGGTCGGAGATGAAGCCATCGACCGACACACCCATCGACAAGAGCAGCATGCGGGGGATGGTACGACGCCCTGCCGACCCAGGCACCGACTCCGAGCGGATCGGCGAACCGAAGAGTCTGCTGTGAGGTCCGGCGACACCCCGCTCGTGCCAGGCTGCGCTCAGGTGCGGCCAAGTACCATCGCCCTCTGTGCGTACGCCCCTGACCGATGCGACACCTGTCGCGACCCCGAACGAGGATGCCGCGACCGGCAACACCTCCGGGTACCGGCTGGACCTCGACGGGCTACGCGGTATCGCGATCGCGCTCGTGGCGATCTTCCACGTCTGGTTCGGCCGGGTGTCCGGCGGCGTCGACGTCTTTCTCACCCTGTCGGGCTACTTCTTCGTCGCCTCCCTGCTCAAGCACGTCCTCGCGACGCAGCCCGCGACGAGTTCCTGGGGCGCGGCGATCAATCCGTGGCCACGGTTCTCTCGACTGCTCCGCCGGCTGCTGCCCGCACTGCTGCTGGTGCTCGCGGTCACCGCCGGACTGATCGCGCTGATCATGCCGACGACGCGCTGGGGACCGCTCGGCGCCGAACTGCAGGCCAGCGCGCTGTACTACCAGAACTGGCACCTCGCGTTCTTGTCGCAGGACTACGCGGCCGCCGACTCCGCGAACAGCCCGATGCAGCATCTCTGGTCGATGTCGATGCAGGGCCAGTTCTTCGTCCTCACCCTCGTGTGCGCGCTGGCGCTGGGCGCGGTGCTGCGTGCTCTCGGCCGACGGTCCGCGTTCTTCGCCGATCCCAAGGTGGTCCGCGGGGTCGTCGGGATCGCGCTCGGCGTCGTCGCTCTGGGTTCGTTCGCATGGGCCAACCACCGCCACGGGATCAACCAGCCGTTCACGTACTACGACACCGTCGCCCGTCTGTGGGAACCGCTCGTGGGTGGCCTCCTCGCGGTGTGGATGCCGCGGATCGCACTGTCGCAACGGGTGCGCGACCTGCTCGGCGTGGTCGCCCTCGGCCTCATCATCACGTGCGGCTGGTGGATCGCCGGCGTCCAGGAGTACCCCGCGGCCTGGGCCCTCGTCCCGGTCGGTGCGACGCTGCTCCTCATCTGGGTCGGCTCGTCGCAGACCGCCCCCATCGATCAGACGACGGGGAAGAGCCAGACCTCGATCCGTTCCGGGGTCAGCCGCGGCCTCGCGCATCCGCGACTCGTGTGGCTGGGCTCGATCGCGTACGCGCTGTACCTGTGGCACTGGCCGCTGCTCATCTTCTACCTGGCGTGGCGCTATCAGGACGACGTGTCGTGGTTCGAGGGCACCGCCATCCTGGCCGTGTCGGTCCTGCTGGCCTGGCTGACGACGAAGTACGTCGAGGCGCCGCTGCGTGCGGGATCGCCGAAGCGGACGAAGTCCCCGGTACCGCCCGAAGCCGATGGCCCGGTCGCGCGGTCGCCGTTCGAGAAGACCAGAGGCTACCGTCGCTCGCTCGTCGCGGTCCTCGTCGTCATCAGCGTCGCGGCCGGTTTCGCGGCGGTGACCTGGCAGCGCGACGCCGCCAACGCCACTCTGGACACGCAGAATCTCGACCCGCGGCTCTACCCCGGAGCGCGCGCGTTCCTCGACGGCGCGCCCGTCCCCAACGTCACGGCGCAGCCGAGCCCGAACGTCGTCGACATGGACTGGCCGATCACCTCCTACGACTCGATCATCAGCGGGTGGAAGGACCCGTCGATCAAGGTCGGGTACTACGGGGATGTCGACGCCACCCGGACCATCGCCCTCGTCGGCGGATCGCATGCCGAGCAATGGATCACCGCGCTCAACGACATCGGCAAGCGCCACCACTTCCGCGTGACCACCTACCTCAAGGTCGGTTGCGCCCTCACCACCGAGCACGTCTTCACCTGGTTCGGCCAGAAGTACTACCAGTGCAACGACTGGTCGCGTCGCGTCATGGAGCAGCTGGCCGTCGACAAACCCGACGTGGTGTTCACCAACAGCACGCGCCCGGTCGAGTCGGGCGACGGCGATTACGTCCCCAAGGACTACGAGGAGATCTTCGCCCAGTTCCGCGACCGCGGGCAGCGGGTCGTCGCGGTCCGCGACAACCCCTGGGCCACGGGCCAACTCAAGCCGCCGGAGTGTCTCGCGAGCGGCCGCAAACCCGAGGTGTGCGGCGTCCCGCGCGATCAGGCGATGGCACCGACCGACCCCGCCGCCGCGCTTGCCGGCGAGTTCCCCAACATGAGTTTCCTCGACTACACCGACGCCATGTGCGACGACCGGTACTGCCCCGCGGTGGTCGGGAACATCCTGGTGTGGCACGACTTCCACCACCTCTCGGCGACCTTCGTGCGCAGCCTCATCCCCGCCGTCGAAGCCGACCTCCAACGGTCGCTGCAGTGGTGGTGAACGGCAGATTCACCACCTCACCCGGAACGGTGGAAGTGAACAGGTCGTCGTTGCCGATAGTCGATGACGGAGCCCGGCGAACCGGCCCAGCCCGGTTCTGCGCGCACGGACATCTCGGTCTGCCGATCTCCTCGGTGGGCCGGTACCGATACCCGGATGTCGGTGTGGCTGCCCCGTGGACGCACCGAGACCACCTCAGCGCTTCCGTCGCCGGGGATTCCGGTAACGATCTCGAGGTCCTCCGGTCGCAACATCACCACCCCTGGTCCGTGGGCGGGTCGACGAATCCGTAACCGTCCGGCCACGCACGACACGGTCTCTCCGTCCGCGGAGGCCGTCAACTCGGTCACCGCGCCGAACATCTTGGCGACCTCGCTGTCGACAGGCTCCAGGTATATCTCCTCGGGGAGCCCGACCTGACGCACTCGCCCCTGCATCACCACCACGATGCGGTCGGCCATCGCCATCGCTTCCTCGCGATCGTGGGTGACAAGAAGTCCGCTCGCGCCCTCGGCCAACATGGTGTCGCGTACGTGCTCGCGCAGATGGGTACGAAGCTGAGCATCGAGTGCCGAAAACGGTTCATCCAGGGCGATCACCGCCGGGCGGGGTGCGAGCGCGCGCGCCAGGGCCACCCGCTGACGCTGGCCTCCCGACAGCGATCCCGGACGCCGTGCGCCGAATTCGCCGAGGCCGACGGCCTCGAGCAGTTCGGCGATCCGTTCGGCGCGACCGGCCGTCGGCCGCCACCAGGGACCGAGCCCGAACCCCACATTGCCCGCCACGGACAGGTTGTCGAAGAGAGCGCCCTCCTGGGGGACGAGCCCGAAGCGACGCCGCTCAGGCGGCACGTTCACATGACGCTCGCGATCGGGGCCGGACGAAGCGACCTCGACCCCATCGATCTCGACGCGGCCCGCCCGGATCGGTTCGAGCCCGGCGATGGCGCGCAGCAGGGTCGTCTTCCCGCATCCGGATGGCCCGATCACCGCGGTGATCGACCCGGTAGGGACATGCAAAGACAACCCGTCGAGCACGGTCGCGTCTCCGTAACCGACCGAGATACCCTCCACGCGTATGGCATCCGTCATGTTTGCCGAGCCCTTCCGAACAGCGCGGACAGTACCGCGGTCGGTATCGACGAGACGACTATGAGCACCAGGCCGAGCACGGCCGCGCGTCCGTAGTTCATGTCGTTGTTGAGACTCCACATATCCGTCGCAAGAGTCCGGGTTCCGATCGGCGCAAGCATCAATGTGGCCGGAAGTTCCTTGGCCACCGAGAGAAATGCCAGCGCCGAGCCAGCCAGCACAGCGGGTGTGGCCAACGGGAGCTGAACGCGTATGGCGGTGGCAAGCGGCCCTGCACCCAGTGTCCGGGACACCTCGGACACCGCGGGCGCGACCGCATCCACACTTGACCGGACCGGCCCGAGGCAGACAGGCATGAACAGCACCACGTAGGTCGCGATGAGCATGGTGGCGGTGAGATACAGCTCCGGCAGGGCTCGGGTTCCCGCGAAGACCATCGCCAGCGCGACCGTCACACCAGGCAGTGTGTAGCCCAGATAGGACACCATCTCGACGGCGTCGCCGGTACGACTCCGAGGGCGGGAAATGAAGAACGCCAGCGGTATTGCGAGAACTGCGATGACGATCGCGGCTTGCACCGACAGCACAGTCGTGGTGCGCGCGTAGGGGATGATCCAGGCAAGCAGTTCGCCGACACCGTCGAATCCGAGTCGACGCGATTCGCTGAGCTCTCGCAGCAACCCGGCGACCGGAACGCAGACTCCCACCACGCCGGTGGCGACGATCATGCCCCAGGCCGTCGGCCTGTTCTCCGCCGTCCGGGGCCGCATCGGGGACGGGCGCGAGTCGACCCTGCGCCGTACTCGGCGCTCACCGACGGCCAAGACCATCGCGAACACCGCGAGCACCAGTCCGTACAGCGCGGCGACCGACCGGTCCAGGGTCCCGTTGTACGCGTTGTAGATGCCGACCGTGAAGGGTTCGAACCGAACGATCGCAGGACCACCGAAATCACTGATCGTGTAGAGCGCGACGAGGAGGCCGCCCGCGATGACACCGGCACGGACACGTGGCAGGGTCACCCGTACAAACGCCCCGACGGGGCCGCATCCGAGAGTGCGAGCGGCGTCTTCCTCTGCCCGCCCGGCGCCGGAGAGCAGGGCGATCGTGGGCAGCATGACAAGCGGATAGCACACCAGGGTCAGGACAAGCGCCGCCGCCCACAGACCTTCGAAACCCGGGAACAGACGAGTCCATACGAAGCCGGACACGTACGACGGGATCGCCAGCGGGGCGGCAAGCAGCGCGATGACCACGGCGCGCCCGCGCGCCACACCGCGAACCACGCACCACGCCAACACGACCCCCATCAAGGTCGACGCGGCGGTCACTACCACTGCGAGCTGCACTGTACGCCAGAGCAATTGACCGGTACGCGGGCGGAAGAGCAGCGCGGTCGCCTGGTCGACCCCGATCCCGGCGACCCGAACAACAAGATAGATCGCCGGGGTCACGAGCAGCAGGGCGACCCCGATACTGACCCCGCCCAACGCGATTCGTCCCGACCGCATTCTACGGCCGGGACGGATCTCACTGCTGCTGTGCAACAGATCAGACAGCGCCGACCTCGTTCAACAACTCGTCGGTGCCGACGACGTCGGCGAGTTCGTCGAGTGCTAGTTGCGGCGGCGTCAGTTCCGCCAGTGTCGGCAGGCCCTCCACCGGAAGCGGCTCATCGCCGATCACCGGATACTCACCCACCTCGGTGGCGAAGTAGGTCTGCGTCTCCGGGGTCAGGAGCTGACGGACGAACTCGAAGGCCTCCTCCTTGTTCCCGGCGGTCTTCAGGACACCGATGGCACCCACGTTCACGAGGGCCCCCGGGTCACCGTCGGAGAAGAAGTGCAACCGTCCCGGAACATTCTCGATGCCCTTCTCCTGGACTTCCTGAACCCAGTAATAGTGGTTCGTGAGACCTGCGGCGAGCTGCCCTGTGTTCACGCCCTCCACGATGGGTCCGTTGCCCTCGAACGACTTTGGGTCGTTGGCGAGGAATGCGGTGAGCCATGCGCGCGCGCCATCGTCGCCCCGGGTGAGTCGGAGCGCGGTCACGAAAGACTTGAAAGACGCGTTCGTCGGCGCGTAGCCGACCTTGCCGCGCATTCCGGGCGCCAGCAGTCCATCGATGCCGGCGGGAAGCATTGCGGAATCCACTTGTCGCGGATCGTAAATGAGAACTCGTGAACGAGCCGACGTCGACACCCACGACCCGGTCTCCGAGCGGTACTGCTCGGGAATGCTCTCGGCGATGTCGGCCGGAAGCGGTTCCAGCAACCCCGCCTCGGCCAGCGCACCGAGTTCGCCGGCGTCCTGGGCGAAGAAGAGGTCAGCCGGGGTGCCTTCTCCCTCCTCGAGGATCTGGGCGGCCTTCTTGTCGTATGCGGCGGTCACCGGGATCGTCGCATCGATCCGTTCGACGAGCGGCCCGACCAGGGCTTCCGAACGTCCCGAGTAGAGAACGAGCGCCTCGTCGTCGCTGGAGGAGTCGCTTCCCGCGCACGCGGCCAGCAGCCCCGCCGCCATGATCGCGGCACTGCCCGTCGCGACCATACGTCGAACCCATCGTTGTGTTTGCACTTCCGACTCCCCTTCGCACACCCTCTGGACATGAACCCCCGACCGAGCGAGGAAAGCCTAACTTACTTAGCGACAAATGCCCTGAATCGGTCACACAAGTGAGGAGCAATCGACCGCGTCACACCCGTCAACCCACCGCGGTCAGCAGCGCACGCGGCCCGGCGAAGACCGTCTCGCGGACGTGATTGCGAACGAGAGTCCAGGCGGGGCAGTCACATCGGGCCGCCACACCGCGGGCATCGACACCCTGATCTCGACACAACGCGATGGCGCGGCGTAGGTGGAAGCCCTGGGTCACGATCACCACGTCGTCGACGCCGAACACCTCCCGCGCGCGACGGCAACTCGCCGCCGTGTCGAGACCGGCCGGGTCGTCGGTGATCACCCGCGACGCCACCCCGCGCTCCTCGAGATAGCGCCGCATCACCGCCGGTTCGTTTCCGGCCTCCTCGGAACCGTTGCCCGAGTTGATGATCCGATCGACCCCGCCGGCCCGGTACAGCTCCAGCGCAGTGTCGAGGCGGCCGCGCACGTAGTCACCGGGCGACCCGTCGTAGGCGAGCGAACCCAGCACCAGCAGCGTCGACCGGGACGCGGGGGCCATCGCATCGTCGATCCTGCCCACCGACGCGACGTACATCCAGGTGGCCGCCAGCGTGATCCAGAGTTCGATCGACACCAGCAGTACGGGCAGCACCAGACGAACACCTGATCTCACCCCTACAACGTAGGGCGCCCGGCGGTGAACATGCCCATTCCAGCCCGGGCCCGGCGGTCACCCCGCGATACTTGGAGGACTCGGTCGCGTTCAGCCTGTGCGCACCACTCCGCGGTGTGAAAGTGATGGTGCGAATGCCGTACATGCCGGTCACCTCGTCGATGTTCCTGCTGGCGGAGACGCGCGAGCAACCCATGCATGTCGGGGGACTCCAGCTGTTCGTCCCACGTGCGGGCCAGTCGTCGAGTGAGCTCGCCGAGGAGATCATCGAGGCGTTCTGCGGGTGTACCGACGTCCATCCGCTCTTCCGCAAGCGGCCGGCCTCGCCGGTCACGCTGCTGGGCAACGTTGCCTGGTCCTACGACGACGACATCGACTTCGACTATCACGTCCGGCGCGCGGTCCTGCCCCGCCCGGGCCGCATTCGTGAACTGCTGCGATACGTCTCCCTCAACCACGGGGCCCTGATGGATCGGTTCCGTCCGATGTGGGAGATCCACGTCATCGAAGGACTCGACGACGATCGGGTCGCGCTGTACACCAAGATCCACCATTCCCTGGTCGACGGCGTCTCCGCGCTGCGGCTGCTCGAACGCACGCTGTCCACCGATCCCGACGACCGGTCGGGCACCGCACCCTGGGACCCGGCACTGGCCGAGCGGCGCCGGCCGCGTCCCGCGCCGAGTCTGCGCAGCCGGGTGTCCGGGCTCGCCAATGTGGCGGGTCAGGTCGCGGGTATGGGGCCGGCGGCGGCGAAGGTCGCGGTCTCCGGGGTGCGGGATCCCGAATTCGTGGCGCCGCTCGGCCGCGCACCGCGGACCATCCTCGACGTCGCGATCGGGAGCGCCCGCCGGTTCGCCTCGCAGCAGTGGGAACTGACTCGTCTCCGGGCGGTGGCCGACGCCCGCAGCATCACCCTCAACGACGTCATCGTCGCCATGTGTTCGGGAGCCCTGCGGTCATACCTCATCGATCAGGACGCGCTCCCCGACGCGCCGCTGATAGCCGCGGTGCCGGTGTCGATGCACACCGACGGAGACGACGACGGCAACGCGGTCACCGCCATACTGGTCAGCCTGGCGACCGACGAGCCGGATCCCGAACGTCGCCTGGACAAGCTCGTGGAGTCGGCCCGGCACAGCAAGTCGGTGGTCCGCGGACTGCGCCCGCTGCAGGCCCTCGCGCTCGGCGCGGCCAACTTCGCACCGCTGGCGTTCGCCACCGTCCCCGGCTTCGTGCAATACGTCCCGCCGCAGTTCAACATCATCATCAGCAACGTGCCCGGGCCGTCCAAGCACCTCTACTGGAACGGCGCCCGCCTCGACGGCGTGTATCCCGTCTCCATCCCGACGCAGGGCCTGGCCCTCAACATCACGGTGACCAGCACCGCCGAGCACATCAATTTCGGCCTGATCGGCGCGCGGGCCCAGCTCCCGAGCCTGCAACGCCTGCTCACGCACCTCGACACGGCCCTCGAAGAGCTCGAGAAGGTCGCCCGCACGCGGTGACACCGTCGAGCACCCCGTCGCCGGAGGTGGCGTCGAGCACCCTGACTCGACAGTAAGTTACTCGCGAGTATCATCACTCATGAGGTAGACCAGCGTAATTAGGCCAGCCTTGGCAGCGCTCCGGTGGCGCAACGAATTACGGTTACCTGTAGTACACCGCCCCGTGGTACCCAGCCTCGCGTTCCGCGACCCGGCGGCGGACGACCTAGACGAAAGGCCGGTACGAGCCCGTGACAGCCACGACGATTGCCCTCGGCACCACCGCTGCCGTGGTCAGCCTGTTCTGCTGGTACCTGTTCCTCGGCGGCGTGGTGCGGATCTACCGCACCATCAAGCTCGGGCACAAGGTGGACAGCGCCCGCTTCTGGCCCATCCTGCCGCGGTTCCTGACGATGATGAAGGAATTCATCGTCCACACGCGCATGGTGAAGTTCCGCACCGTCGGCTGGGCACACTGGCTCGTGATGGTCGGCTTCCTCGGCGGCTTCCTGCTGTGGTTCGAGGCCTACGGCCAGTCGATCAACCCCGAGTTCCACTGGCCGGTCTTCGGTGACACGTTCGCCTGGCACCTGTGGGACGAGCTCCTCGGCATCGCGACCGTGGTCGGCATCATCGTGCTGATCGTGATCCGTCAGCTCAATCACCCGCGCGTCCCCGAGCGGCTGTCCCGATTCGGCGGATCGCGCTTCGCCCCGGCGTACTTCGTCGAGGCCGTCGTGCTCCTCGAGGGCCTGGGCATGATCCTGGTGAAGGCCTCGAAGATCGCGACCTACGGTCACGCGAACGCCTACTCCGACTTCTTCACCATGCAGGTCGCGAAGATCCTCCCCGCGTCGCCGACCCTGGTGTCGATCTTCGCCGTCATCAAGCTGATGAGCGGCATGGTCTGGCTGGCCATGGTCGGCATGAACATCAGCTGGGGCGTTGCCTGGCACCGCTTCTCGGCCTTCTTCAACATCTACTTCAAGCGCGAGCAGGACGGCGGCGTCGCCCTCGGTGCCGCGAAGCCGATGATGAGCCAGGGCAAGGTCCTCGACATGGAGACCGCCGACCCCGATGTCGATGCGTTCGGCGCCGGCAAGATCGAGGACTTCTCGTGGAAGGGCTGGCTGGACTTCACCACCTGCACCGAGTGCGGTCGCTGCCAGTCGCAGTGTCCCGCATGGAACACCGGCAAGCCGCTGAGCCCGAAGCTGCTCATCATGTCGCTGCGCGATCACGGCAACGCCAAGGCGCCCTACCTGCTCGCCGGTGGCCGCAAGGACATGGGCGGTGACGAGGTCGGACTGGTCGACGCCGACGGCAACGTACTCGAGGACAAGCTCAACGCGATCCCCGAGGCGGCGCGCGCCGAAGCGGCACGCAAGCTCGTCGGCGAGTCGAAGGGCGATCTCGGCGGCGGTCAGGTCGTCGAGGCCGTCGGTGACATCGGCTCTGGGGGCGAGTTCGATCCCGAGGCCCTCGGCGCCGTCATCGACACCGAGACCCTGTGGAGCTGCACCACCTGTGGTGCGTGCGTCGAGCAGTGCCCGGTCGACATCGAGCACGTCGACCACATCCTCGACATGCGTCGCTACCAGGTCCTCATCGAGTCGGACTTCCCGACCGAGCTGGCCGGCATGTTCAAGAACCTCGAGAACAAGGGCAACCCGTGGGGCCAGAACGCCTCCGCGCGCACCGCCTGGATCGACGAGATGGACATCGAGATCCCGGTCTTCGGCAAGGACGTCGAGTCGTTCGAGGGCTTCGAGTACCTGTTCTGGGTCGGTTGCGCCGGCGCCTACGAGGACCGCGCGAAGAAGACCACCAAGGCCGTCGCCGAGCTCCTCGACATGGCCGCGGTGAACTTCATGGTCCTCGGCGAGGGCGAGACCTGTACCGGTGACTCGGCACGACGCGCCGGCAACGAGTTCCTCTTCCAGATGCTCGCGCAGCAGAACATCGAGATGCTCGGCGAGGTCTTCGCGACCGCACCCGAGCAGCGCAAGAAGGTCGTCGTCACCTGTGCACACTGCTTCAACGCACTGGGCAACGAGTACCCGCAGCTGGGAGCGAAGTACGAAGTCGTCCACCACACGCAGCTGCTGAACCGCCTCGTGCGCGAGAAGCGGCTCGTCCCGGTTGCCCCCATCAGCGAGGACGTCACCTACCACGACCCGTGCTACCTGGGCCGCCACAACAAGGTCTACGACGCACCGCGTGAACTCATGGGCGCCGCCGGTTCGACGCTCACCGAGATGCCGCGTCACGGCGAGCGGTCCATGTGCTGTGGTGCCGGTGGCGCGCGCATGTGGATGGAAGAGCAGATCGGCAAGCGGATCAACATCGACCGGGTCGACGAGGCGCTGAACACCCTGGGCGCCGGGAGCGCAGCGAGCGGGCCCAATCGAAACGGCGACACGACCGGTGACCAGGTCAAGAAGGTCGCGACCGGCTGCCCGTTCTGCCGCGTCATGCTCACGGACGGTGTCACGGCCCGGACCAGCGGCACCGAGTCCGAGGGCAAGGTCGAGGTCGTCGACGTCGCGCAGCTGCTGCTCGACTCGGTCAAGCGCGGCGGCCCCACCGAGGTGAAGCTCGGCGGCCGGTTCCTCGGACCGCGTCCGAGCGCTGCCGAGCCGGAGCCCGAACCCGAGCCCGAGAAGGTCCCCGCCGCGGCGGCAGCATCCGCGTCGGCGACGACCGAGGCGGCCCCGAAGCCGAAGGTCGGCCTGGGCATGAAGGGCGGCAAGAAGCCGGGTGCGGCGGCCAAGACCGCAGCGCCGGAGGCACCCGCCGAGACGGCCCCCGCCGAGAAGAAGCCGGCGTCCAAGGGATTCGGCATGAAGGGCGGCAAGAAGCCCGGTGCCGCGGCATCCGCCGCCGCTCCGGCCACGGATTCCGCACCCGCCGAGGCCCCCGCCCAGGCACCGGCCGAGAAGAAGCCCGCCGCCCAGGGATTCGGCATGAAGGGCGGCGCCAAGCGTCCCGGTGCGGCAGGCAAGCCCGCCGGGGGGACCGCCGAACCGGTGCCCGCCGAGACCGAGTCGTCGGACGCGGTCAAGGAGGAGGTCGCCGAGGCCGCCACCGAGACCGCCGAGAAGAAGCCCGCGTCGAAGGGCTTCGGCATGGGCAAGGCGAAGCGGCCGGGTCAGAAGGCGACCAACGCAGCCGCACCCGACGCCGGAGTGACCGCCCCCGCCGAGAGCAAGGTCGACGAGAGCGAATCGGCACCGGACGCCGCGCCCACCGTCGACACGGAATCGTCGGCGACTGCGGGAACGACGACAGCGGAGTCGGCCACCGCGGGTTCTGCGGCAGCGGGATCGGCAACGGAGGAGAAGCCCGGCAAGGCCAAGGGCTTCGGGATGTCCGCGGGCAAGAAGCGGCCCGGCGGAATCGGCAAGGCGGCAGCCAAGCCGGCCGTCGCGGCACCTGCCGAGGCTGCACCCGCGGCGACCGAAGCGGAGCCGGAGCCGGAGGCGGTGTCCGACACCGCCGACGCCCCGGCCGCAGAGACGCCCGAGGCACCGGCAGCCGAGGCGCCGCAGGGTGGCTCGGCCGCCGCGCTGACCGAGGAGAAGCCGGCCAAGGCCAAGGGCTTCGGCATGGCCGCGGGCAAGAAGCGGCCGGGCGGGGCGAGCAAGGCCGCACCGGCAGCTACTCCGGCTCCGGAAGTGGCCCCCGAGCCGGAACCGGCGTCGGAACCCGAGGTCCCGCAGGCCGAGGAGGCCCCAGCGGCCGAGGCCGACGACGCGGGTACAGCCGAGGTCGAGAGCCCGGGCGACGCGAACGACGCCGACACAGAGGCGGCGCCTGCGGCGTCGAGCAACGGTTCGTCCGCGGCTCGCACTGTCGCCGAGACTGGGGCGTCGAAGGCCAAGGGCTTCGGCATCGCGGCCGGCAAGAAGCGGCCCGGCCACAAGTAGATCGCTCAGCAAAGCAGACAGATGTCGTCTTTCGTGGCGCCCACCGCCACGAAAGACGACATCTGTCGTTTGGGGTGACTCCGCTTCGACACGCGCCAGAAACGCATTTGCCATCGGCTGCGACAATGTACCCGTGAGTAGGCCCCATGTTTCGCACCTGAACCAGAACCTCAAGCCGCTGGAGCAGTCGCTCAAGCTGCAGAACGTGTGCTACGAGATCCGTGGTCCCGTCCACGCGCACGCGCAGCGCCTCGAGGCGGAGGGCCACCGAATCCTCAAGCTGAACATCGGCAACCCGGCGCTGTTCGGTTTCGAGGCCCCCGACGTGATCATGCGCGACATGATCCACGCGCTCCCCTACGCGCAGGGCTACTCCGAGTCCGCCGGCGTCCTGTCCGCGCGGCGTGCCGTGGTGACCCGCTACGAGCTCATCCCCGACTTCCCGTACTTCGACGTCGACGACGTCATCCTGGGCAACGGCGTCTCCGAGCTCATCACCATGACGATGCAGGCGCTGTTGAACGACGGCGACGAGGTCCTGATCCCGGCGCCCGACTACCCGCTGTGGACCGCGATGACCTCGCTGTCCGGCGGGCAGCCCGTGCACTACCGCTGCGACGAGGAGAACGGGTGGAACCCCGACGTCGCCGACATCGCCGCGAAGATCACCGACCGCACCAAGGCGATCGTCATCATCAACCCCAACAATCCGACGGGCGCGGTCTACTCACGCGAGGTCCTCGAGCAACTCGTCGAACTCGCCCGCCAACATTCGCTGCTGATCCTCGCCGACGAGATCTACGACAAGATCATCTACGACGAGGCCGAGCACGTGAACGTGGCGTCGCTGGCGCCGGATCTGTTGTGCCTCACCTTCAACGGCCTGTCGAAGGCCTACCGCGTCTGCGGTTATCGCGCCGGGTGGGTCGTGATGACCGGACCGAAGGATCACGCCCGCGGCTTCATCGAGGGCATGGGCATCCTGGCGTCGACGCGACTGTGCGCGAATGTGCCGGGCCAGCACGCGATCCAGGTGGCGCTGGGCGGCTACCAATCCATCGAGGCCCTCGTCTCCCCCGGCGGCCGGCTGTACGAACAGCGCAACGTCACCTGGGAGAAGCTCAACGAGATCCCCGGGGTCAGCTGCGTGAAGCCCAAGGGCGCGCTGTACGCCTTCCCCCGTCTCGACCCCGAGGTGTACGAGATCCACACCGACGAGCTGTTCGTCCAGGACCTGCTGCTGCAGGAGAAGATCCTGGTCGTGCAGGGCACCGGATTCAATCTCGACGACCACAACCACTTCCGCATCGTCACCCTGCCGTGGTCGCGCGATCTGAAAGAGGCCGTGGAGCGTATCGGTAACTTCTTGTCGTCGTACCGGCAGTGACTTCGTAGACGCCTGCGGATAACACCTGGTGAGGGCCCGGTCTTCGGACCGGGCCCGCACTGTTTTCCAGGGGTCTGGACATTTGTGTAACCGTTGGTAACGTGTACCTCCATCGGCGCGGCAACACAACGAGGTGACACACATGTCCGAGACGGCAGTACACCACCAGCCGGACTGGCGACGGGGAACCGTCACCAACAGCGGGATTCGGCTGGCCACCTATGAACTGGGCGATACGTCGAATCCGACGGTGCTGCTGGTGCACGGCTGGCCGGACACCCACCATCTGTGGACCCACATCGCCCCGCGCCTGGCGGAGAAGTATCACGTGGTCGCCTATGACTGCCGCGGCTTCGGCGCGAGTGACCGCCCCCGGCGGGTCGCCGCCTACCGACTCGACGAGCTCGCCGACGACCTGTACGCGGTCGCCGAGTCGGTGAGTCCGGACGACGCCGTCCACGTCGTCGCCCACGACTGGGGGTCGGTGCAGACATGGGAGGCCGTGAGTCGCCCGCGAGCGAACGCCCGCATCGCCTCGTTCGTCTCGGTCTCCGGCCCGAACCTCGACCACCTCGGCCAGTTCGTGCGCGATCAGGTCGCCAGCCCCACGCCTCGTCATCTGCGAAATGTTCTCGCGCAGTCGATGTCCTCGGCCTACACCGGGCTCTTCCAGCTCCCGGTGCTCCCCGGCGTGCTGTTGCGCGCACTGGGCAACCCGACGGTGTGGAAGCAGTTCCTGCGTGCGGTCGAGGGCACACCACCGGAGAACGTCGACGTCGCCGACTCGTTGCGTCGCGACATGGTGACCGGCCTCGCCCTGTACCGCGCGAACATCCGCGCGAAACTCCTGCGGCCCGATCCGCGGCCCACCACGGTGCCGGTGCTCCAGGTGGTCAACGAACGCGACATCGCGCTGCGGCCCGCCATCTACGACAACACGCCGACCTACGCCGCGAAACTCTGGCGACGCGACACCCCGACCGGCCATTGGCTGCCGTACACCCACCCCGACTATCTGACCGGGCTCGTCCTGGATTTCCTTGCGCTGCAAACCAACAGCGGAGAGCCGGCACCGGCGATCGAGCGCGCGCGGTTGTTCACCGAACCGAAGCCGCTGGCGGGCAAACTCGTCGTGATCACCGGTGCGGGCAGCGGTATCGGACGTGAGACGGCCCTCGCCCTGGCCGAACGCGGTTGCGAACTCGTGCTGGCCGACCTCGACCTCGCGTCCGCCGACGAGACCGCCCGGGCCTGCAAGGTCGCGGGGTCGGCGGCGCATGCGTACCTCCTCGACGTGTCGGACACCGCGGATTTCGTCACCTTCGCCGCACGCATCCGAGATGTCCACGGGGTTCCCGACATCGTGGTCAACAATGCGGGAATCGGTTTGGCCGGTGGGGTGTTGGCCGCCACCGACGAGCAGGTGGACCGGCTGCTGGACGTCAACCTCCGCGGCGTCGTCACCGGCAGTCGCGAATTCGGCCGCCAGATGGTCGGGCGCGGCGTGGGCGGGCACATCGTCAACATCGCGTCGGCCGCGGCGTTCACGCCGTCGCGCAGCCTCGGTCTGTACTCGGCGTCGAAGGCGGGGGTGCTGCTGTTCTCCGAGTCGCTGCGCGCCGAGCTCGCCGAACACCGCATCGGCGTCAGTGCGATCTGTCCCGGGCTCGTCGACACCAACATCGTCTCCTCGACGCCGATCGCCGGCCTCGACGCCGAGACCGAACAAGCCCGCCGCGATCGGCTCGACCGGTTCTACCAGCGCCGGGGGTTCACGCCGGACCGGGTCGCAAGTGAGATCGTCGCGGCCATCGAGCACAACCGGGCGGTGGTGCCCGTGACCGTGGAAGCCAAGGTGGGATACCGGATCTACCGCTTCGCGCCCTGGCTCTCGCGAATCGGGGCCCGCCAGAAAGTCGCGGGGTGAACGGA
This sequence comes from Gordonia sp. ABKF26, assembly GCF_041103195.1. Classification (NCBI taxonomy): domain Bacteria; kingdom Bacillati; phylum Actinomycetota; class Actinomycetes; order Mycobacteriales; family Gordoniaceae; genus Gordonia; species Gordonia sp. ABKF26. The sequence goes on along the minus strand of NZ_JBGCVZ010000003.1, from coordinate 1,115,544 downwards.
TATGACGCACATCGACACTCCCGCGCACCGGGACGATGCATCGGCCGATCCGGGGCCCGTCGAGCTGCACGCCCGCAATGTGGCGTTCGACTGGGACGACGTCCCGCTCCACTGGATTCCGGGTCACCCGGTCGCGTCGAACTTCGTCAGCGTGCTCAACCTCCTTCTGCCCGAGGGTGAGCGCTGGTTCGTGCAGACCTACAACGAGGCCCTGCCCCTGGTCGCCGACGACGAACTCGCCGCCCGGATGCGAGGGTTCATCGGTCAGGAGGCGATGCACGCCGAGGCGCACGATCATGTCCTGTGGGAGTTCCTCGATCACCACGGCATCGACCCACGGCCCTATCAGTTACAGATGGAGTGGATCTTCCGCAAGGTCCTCGGGCCGTTGGAGGGTGGCACCCAGGAAGCCCGGGACAAACACCTCGTCGAACGCCTGTGGCTCATCGCGGCCCTGGAGCACTACACCGCGATCCTCGGCGACTTCGCGCTGAACAACACCTGGACCCGGCTCGGGGCGCACCCCACGATGGCCGACCTGTTCATGTGGCACGGGGCCGAAGAGGTGGAGCATCGGGCGGTGGCGCACGATGTCGCCGCGTACTTCGGCGACGGGTATCTCCGCCGCGGCCGTGCCATGTTCGTGGTGCTGCCGATCCTGCTGATCCTCATCCAGCGGGGTTACCGCTTCATCATGAGCCAGGACACGTCACTGTCCTACAACTACTTCCAGAAGACGTGGCATTACCACCGCGGGGTACGTGCCGGTGTGCTGCCGAAGATGCGGACGATCGTGTTCGCCACCTTCAGCTACTTCCGGCCCGGATTCCGACCCGAGGACATCGGCAGCACCGCGCAGGCCGTCGCCTACCTCGCGAGCTCTCCGGCCGCGCGCAACGCGGCGTGATCGGGGGCGAGGGGGCACTGTCATGAACCAACGCGCACATCCACATTCGACGACGCTGACCCAGCCCCCGCCGCACCTGCACGGCCGGTGGCGACACGATCCTCTGCTCACGGTCGGGACGATGGTGGCCCGGGCGTGGTGGCCGGTCTGGCGACCGCTGTCACCGTTGCAACCCGGTGCGGTGAGCGACGGGACCACCAAGGTCCGGATCGTCGGCCGCGAGGTGGTCGCGCGGGACGAGAACGTCATCGCACTCACCCTCGCCGCCGCCGACGGTGGCATGCTGCCGACATGGCGTGCCGGCGCGCACATCGATCTGCTGCTGCCCTCCGGACGCATGCGGGAGTACTCCCTGTGCGGCGACACCGCTGACCGCAACCACTATCGGATCGCGGTGCGCCGAATTCCCGACGGCGGTGGCGGTTCGGTCGAGGTCCACGACTCGCTGCGGGTCGGTGACGTGTTCTCGATCAAGGGACCGCGCAACGCTTTTCCGTTCGCCGTTCCCGGTCACGGGTCGTCCGCCCGCCGCCTCCGGTTCGTCGCGGCGGGAATCGGCATCACCCCGATCCTGCCGATGCTCGCCACCGCCGAACGATTCGGGCTGGACTGGTCGATGATATACACCGGCCGTACCGCCGAGTCCATCCCGTTCCTCGACGAGGTGGCCGCCTTCGGCGACCGCGTCACGATCCGTACCGATGACGTACACGGTCTGCCGAGCATGGCCGAACTCGTCGGTCCCGTGGACGATCCGGCCGACCTCGCCGTCTACTGCTGCGGGCCGGTTCCGATGCTGGAGGGGCTCAGGCGCCGGCTCGCGGCCCGGTCCGACATCGAGTTGCACTACGAGCGTTTCAGCCCTCCCCCGGTGGAGAACGGGACCGACTTCACCGTGACCCTGGCCTCGACCGGCCGGCAGATCCCGGTCGCCGCAGACGAATCCGCGCTCGCCGCGATCCGCCGGGTGGTGCCGTCGGTTCCGTACTCGTGCCAGCAGGGATTCTGCGGCACCTGCAAGGTCAGGACGCTGTCGGGCGAGATCGACCACCGCGACAACATCCTGACCGAGCCCGAACGCGAGGCCGGGACCATGCTCACCTGCGTCTCACGCAGTCCCGGCGGGAACCTCACCCTCGACCTCTGAGCCCTTCTGCTCATCAATCCCAAGGATGTGACCCCCTTCTGCTCCCTGAGGTGCGAGGAGCGTTAGCGACGAGCCACGAAGGGCCCCGTCGCCGACCTCGTCGACAGCAGCCTGCAACCCGGTCCCACTGCCGCGCAACAGGAATGCTGCCGCGATGCCTGCCGTCGCGGTGATGGCGACCGCCGCCCAGACCGCGTTGTGCAAGCCGTCCATGAAGACCTGTTGAACCGCGACCTGAACCGCATCGCCCATCGCGCCCGGCAGGCGGTCCGCCACCTCGACACCGGCCATCACGGACTGCTTCGCCGCGTCGACCGCTTCGGCCGGCACGCCGCCACCCGACAGTCGTTCCCCGACACCGGCGACGTAGGCCGACGTCAGGATCGAACCGAGAACGGCCACACCGAGCGTTCCGCCGATCTCCCGCGTCGTGTCGTTGACCGCACTGCCCGCGCCGGCCTGCTCCGGACGCAGCGCGTCCATGATGAGCTGGGTGCACGGACCGGAGATGAACGCGAGCCCCGCCGCCATCAGTGCCATCGACCACACGATGAGCTCCCAGTAACCGGAAGCGCGCGAGGAGATCTCGACGAGTGCGAATCCACCCGACATCAGGAACGCACCGATCACCGAGACGACCCTCGGCCCGAAACGATGCGACAGCGCCATCGCGACCGGCGACAACGCCGCCATCACGATCGCGAACGGCAGCGTACGGATCCCGGCGGCCAGCGGCCCGTAACCCTTCACCGCCTGGAAGAACTGGGTGATCAGGAAGATGAAGCCGAACAGCGCGAAGAACGCCACGCTGATCATCCCGGCCGCGGTCGCGAAACGCCGGTTGGCGAAGAGTCGCACATCGAGGATCGGATGCGCGATCCGGAGCTGCGTCGTGACGAACACGGCGAGGATCGTCAGCGCGACAACGACTCCGAGGACCGTGCGCACTTCGGCCCAGCCGACATGCGGTGCCTCGATCAGGGTGAAGGTGAGCAGGCCCAGACCGGCGACAGACAGCACGACGCCGACGGCGTCGAAGCGTGGCACCGCCAGCGGACGGGTGCCGGGAACGACGGCCAGGATCAGCGCCAGGGCCAGCACACCGAACGGAATGTTCACCCAGAACACCGAAGTCCACGAGAAGTGTTCGAGCAGCCATCCGCCGAGGACCGGCCCGATGGCCACCGCCACCCCGGACACGGCCGCCCAGATCCCCACCGCCATCGCGCGTTCCCGCGCGTCGACGAAAATGGTGGTGATGATCGCGAGCGTGGCCGGGAAGACCAGCGCCGCAAAGACTCCGAGCCCGGCTCGACTCGCGATGAGCTGCCCGATGTCCTGCGACGACGCCGCCGACACCGACACCCCCATGAACCCCACGATGCCGGCGAGAAGCATCCGTCGGTGCCCGAACCGGTCACCGAGGTAGCCGCCGGTCAGCAGCAGACCTGCGAAGACGAGGGTGTAGGCGTCGACGATCCACTGCAGGCCCGAGATCCCGGCGCCGAGGTCGCGAGCGAGCGTCGGGAGGGCCACGTTGACGATCGTGTTGTCGATCATGACGAGTAGTTCGGCGAAGCTGAGGGCGCCGAGCGCCCACCAGCGGATGTGTGCGCGTTCTGTTCGCATCGGATCTCCTGATCAGGGCCACTCGGGCGATCGTGCTGACAGCCGGACGAAGTGCTTTGGAACATTGTTCCATTGTTGTAGGACACTGTTCTATTCAAGAAGAACACTGTCCTAGTAGGTTGTCAACATGTCCCCCGCGAAGCCCCGCACCCGCACCTCGGCCGCCGAGGTCCGCTCCGCCCTGCTCCGGGCCGGACGAACAATCCTCGAGCGGGACGGCGAGGCCGGGCTGACGGTCCGTGCCGTCGCGGCCGAGGCACAGGTGGCCCCGATGGGGGTCTACAACCACTTCGACGGTCGCGACGGCCTACTCGACGCGCTGGTCACCGACGGGTTCGTCGAGTTCGGCCGGGCCATCGCAGCGACCGATGACGACCCGGTCGCCCGCCTCATCAACTCCGGTCGCTCCTACCGGGCGTTCGCGATCGCCAATCCGGTGATCTACCGGTTGATGTTCTCCGCACAGTGCGCGCCGGAACCGGACGTCGCGCTGGACGCGTTCGGCGTACTCGTCGATGTCATCCGGTACGGCCAGGTGGCCGGGGTGATCATGGCCGGGGACCCGGCCGACCTGGCGATGCTGGCCTGGTCGGCCGTGCACGGCGCGGTGGGACTCGAACTCGCGAGCACCCACCCGCCCCAGATCGACGCGACGGCGGGTTACGAGAAGGTCCTGACCTTCGTGGCGCGCGGGTTGTCCCCGCACCCGGGCTGACGTCAGGGCAGGACGATCGGCGGCAGACCGGGGATCGGGATCGTCACACCGCCTGGCGCACGCGGGGTCCGCGACCGGGGACGAGGTCGGGGCGCCGACTCTGAGGAGGGCGTCGTCGTCTCGGGCGGCGGAGGCGTCGTGTACCGACGCGCGGGTTGCCGGGCCTCGGCAAGGATTGCGGGGTCGGCGAATTCGGGTTCGGGGGTCACGATCGTGCGCTGGGGAAGCGGCGCGGCGACGGTCGGGGCCGGCTCATCGTGTGCGACCGCCAATGCCGTGGCCACACCCACGACGGCCACCGCGCACAGCAGAGCGATCCCCGCGAGCACACGCTTGTCCCCACGCCTCCGCCCGGCACCGACAGCTTGCGGGCCCGTCGTGGGAACGTCGACGAGTTGGAGCGGCCCGGTCGGCGCCGAGTCGTCCGGCGGCGAATCCGATGCGGGAACGGTGTCGACATCCCGTCCGATGGAAGGCGCAGCCACCGAGGGCGATCGGGTTGCCGACGACGATTCCGACGCGGTGTCCGTCCCGTCGTGTGACACGCCCCCGCCGTACGCCGGACCGCCATTCGGCGGGTCCTCGCGAATCGGTTGTCCGACTGCACCATACGTCGCCAGCGCCCCGAACGCCGTGGCCATCGGCGGCGGCGCGCGCTTCACCGCCTCGAAGATCGGGGGGTCGTGGGGTGGATCGTCGCCCTTGTCCGGGCGAACCGTTTCGTCCGGCGACGGGTTCGGCGTATGCGAGTCGGCCGCGTGCTCCGACGTGATGGTCGGTGCAGGCCAGACGTGGACATCGTCGCCGGCGACCTCGTCGGGTTCGGCTGCGTGCCCGCCGGTCGCCACGGGCCGGATCGCGCTCCCCGCGGGTTCGGCGTCGACAACGGGCACCGGGACCGCTCGCGCAACGGCGTCCCGCAGTCCCGGCCAGGCACTCACGCGACCGGTGATGACGACTGCGGGGGCAGCCGCGCCCGCCACGGCCGCGCGGGCGAGTTCTTCGGCCCGCGCGGTGAGTGGGGCGCCGGCTTCGGCGACGTCGCGACGCGCCATCCGGAACAGCCTGATGTGGTCACGGCCCATCAGGAACGTGCCGTCGGACTCGCGGAGCCGTTCGCGACCGCGCGTGACGAGGTCGAGTACCTCCTCGTGCCAGTCGCGCGAGGTCGGCGCGGCCACGCGCCCGACGCGGACGAGGTGCTCGGCGATCACGTGATCGAGGGCGTCCAGGGTGAGACCGGAATCGGAGTAGGAATCGGCGACGGTCCCGCGAGCCGGGTCCATGCGTCCCACCGAGACACCCGCGCGCGGATCGAGATCGAACAGCACGATCTCGGCTGTGTCGGGGATTCCGCGGTCAGCCAGCTGGGCGCGCACGGAGTCGGCGACGGCAGCGCTGACCGCGACCTCTGCCTGGGCAGACGTCGGTGTCACGGCCGGGTCGGCCACCGTGTCGGTCATCTGGTCAGTTCCTGCACCTCACGTGCACCTCGCCTCAAGCCCCCACCGGCGAGAAGGTGCCCCCTGGACAGTCGCGAGACTCAACCTAGCACGACTCAGCGGATCGAGGCCCCCGGCGCGAATCCGTTCACCTGCTCGGACGGGCTGTTTCGCGGTGCGGGGCGGGTGGGTGCCGGACCGCCCAGCGCGCGGTAGTCCCAGCCGGCGTCGCGCCACATCTGCGGGTCGAGGCAGCGCCGGCCGTCGACGATTCGTCTGGCGCGGACCACGCCGTCGAGTTCCTCGGGCGCCATGTGGACGAACTCCGCCCATTCGGTGGCGATGACGACGACGTCGGCCCGGTCGCATGCGTCGCGCGCGGTGGCGGCGTACTGGAGACTCGGCTGCATGCGTCGGCAATTGTCCATCGCCTTGGGATCGAAGACGGTGACCGATGCGCCTTCGAGAGCCAGCCTGCTCGCGACGGCGAGGGCCGGCGAATCCCGGACGTCGTCGCTCTCGGGTTTGAACGCGGCACCGAGGACGGCGACGTTGCGGCCCAACACCTCGCCGCCCAGCGCCTCGTAGACCAGTTCGACGGCCGCGCCCCGGCGACGCATGTTGATGGCGTCGACCTCGCGCAGGAACCCCACGGCGCGTGGCGCACCCATGTCGTCGGCGCGGGCGGTCAGTGCGCGGATGTCCTTGGGCAGGCATCCCCCGCCGAAACCGAGTCCGGCGTTGAGGAATCGGCGTCCGATACGGGGGTCATACCCGATGGCGTCGGCGAGCGTGTTGATGTCGGCGCCGGCGATCTCGGCCAGTTCGCTGATCGCGTTGATGAACGAGATCTTGGTGGCGAGGAACGCGTTTGCCGAGACCTTGACGAGTTCGGCCGTGGCCCAATCGGTTTCGATGAGCGGAACGCCGGTTTCGAGGATCTCACGGTAGATCTCGCGGATGACCTCGCCCGCCGACGATTCGGCGGCGGGGTCGTAGGACGGATCGTCGAGCGACCCCAGACCCAGCACCAGGCGGTCCGGTTCGAGGGTGTCCTCGACGGCGAACCCCTCCCGCAGGAATTCCGGACTCCATGACAGCTCGATGTCGGCACCAGAGTGCGTCAAGACCGAGATACGCTGCGACAGTTCGGCACACGTGCCGACGGGGACGGTGGACTTCCCGATGATCAGGTGCTTGCCGCGCAGTGTGGGCACGAGTGAGTCGACGGCGGCGTACACATGCGACAGGTCGGCGCGATGCCCGCGCGGCTCCTGCGGGGTACCCACCCCGAGAAAGTGGACCGAGGCGTGGTCGGCGGCGGCGAGATGGTCGGTGGTGAAGCGCAGCCGTCCGGCGTCGATGTTCCGCCGGAGGATGTCGGAGAGTCCTGGTTCGAAGAACGGGACCTCGCCGGCCTGGAGACGCTCGATCTTGTGCGCGTCGACGTCGATGCCGACGACGTCGTGCCCGAGTTCGGCCATGCAGGCCGCGTGTGTGGCACCGAGGTAGCCGCATCCGATCACCGTGAGCTTCATGAAGGCTACGGTTACCCACGCGGTGCGGCCGGTAACCATCTCCGCCGTGGCGGAGGGTGATCCGGTAGGTGAACTTCCGGTCGGCCCTAGTCGTCCTTCTGGAAGTTGAGGTATGCCTTCGACGGTGTCGGACCGCGTTGCCCCTGGTACTTCGAACCCACCGACGCACTGCCGTACGGCTCCTCGGCCGGGCTGCTGAGGCGGATGAGGCAGAGCTGGCCGATCTTCATCCCGGGCCAGAGCGTGATCGGCAGGTTGGCCACATTGGAGAGTTCGAGGGTGATGTGGCCGGAGAAGCCGGGGTCGATGAAGCCCGCCGTCGAATGCGTGAGCAAGCCGAGCCGGCCGAGCGACGACTTGCCTTCCAGCCGGCCGGCGAGGTCGTCGGGCAGTGAGCACACCTCGAGGGTCGACCCCAGCACGAATTCGCCCGGGTGCAGCACAAAGGGCTCGCCGTCGGCCGGTTCGACCAGCGAGGTGAGTTCGTCTTGGCGCTGCGCGGGGTCGATGTGGGTGTAGCGGGTGTTGTTGAACACCCGGAACAGACCGTCGAGCCGGACGTCGACGCTGGAGGGCTGGACGAGGGCGGGATCGAACGGATCGATGGCGAGGCGCCCGTCAGCGATCTCGGCGCGGATGTCGCGGTCGGAGAGCAGCACGGTGTCGAGGTTATCGAATGGTCAGGGAGGATCTGCGCCGGTGTCCGTCGAGGTCGGCGTTCCCTCACTCGCCGATGCCCCGGTTCCGCGCTGCCGGGCGTCGGTGCGCATCCGGTCGAGGACGGCGTCGGCGCGGTGGGCGTGGTTGATCCGCGGCGTCGACGACGGGTGCGAGCGGGGCGGGTGCCAGACGGCGCGGCCGGCGTCGACACCGTCGGCGGCGATGGTGGTGGCCCACTGGTCCACACCGACGCCGACCGCGCGGTTGTGTGGTCCGCAGGCGGTGGCGAGGGTGTCGAGGTCGGTGGAGCCGTGGTGGGCTTCCCACTCGACCACGTGGTGGATTTCGCAGTCGAACGACGGCCGTGCGCAGCCGGGGAAGGTGCAACCGCCGTCGCGGGCGAACGCGGCGATGCGCTGCGCGCGCGACGCGAAGCGCTTGGCCCGTCCGAGGTAGAGGACCTCGCTGGTGTGGTCGCGGAACACCGCGAGATGGTGCTGTGCGTCGGCGGCCAGGTCGAGGGCGTCCTTGATGGGGAGCAGAGTCCCCGTCGCGGTCCGTGCCGGATCGCCGGCCGCGTCGCGGAGGGCCGACTCGGTGATGGAGACGACAAGGTGTGGCGGCAGCCCGTGGTGCGACCCCCCAAGCGCGCCGGCGTCGAGCACAAAGCGCAGCATGGCGCGCAACGCGTCGTGGTTCCGCTTGTCGGCTGACCGTTCGTCGCGCTCGGCCGCTGCGGCGAGGGCATCGGGGTGCGCGGCTTCGGGGCTCCCCGTGGGCGATTCGGGGTCGGCGGGGTTGTTCATCCCGGGAGCGGCCCACACCGACAAGACGACGTCGAACATGGCGCGCGTCACGGGGTCGAGCGTTGCGGTCAGCCGAGACATCAGTTGGGCGTCTTGCGGCCCGAGTTTGAGGCCACGGTTGCGGGCGCGGTCGCGATCGTCGGTGATGGTGCCGTCGGGGTCGAGGTGGGCCAAGATGCGGGCGCCGAGATCACGGAGTGACGACGGGTCGTACTCGCGTGCGTAGTGCGCGAGAGTTGCTTCGGCGGCGTCCTTGTCGGCGGTGTCGACACCGGCGGGGATCTTGCGCATCACCTCGATGACGACGTCGACATGCCGTCCCGAGATCTCCCCCTCGGCAACACCTTTGGCGGTCTCCGGGAACCGGGGTTCGAGCGGGACCCCCTGCATGTCCGGGAACTTGCCCAGTGCCCAGACGCGGTTCATCAGGCGGTTCGCCTCGCCGCGCCGGTTAAGCGCGTGGCACAGGAAGTTGGAGACGGTCTGGCAGCCCATCTTCCGGTACGCCGACCGCTCGTCTATGTCGACGATGTGGTCGGCGAACGCCGACAGCATGCGCCGTTCGGCGCGCTCGTGCTGGATCGCGACCTGGAGTAGCTCGGTCTCCGAGCAGTCCGTTGACGACGTCTCGGCGATCTCATCCAGCAGCGCATGCAAGCGCTCGTACTGGTCGAGCAGAAGTGGTTGTGGTGCAGATGGCTCGGTAAAAGCCATGATTTCATCCCCCATCATCATGGCTTTACTCGAAACTACGTTCGAGACTACTGCTCAGCTGCCCTCCGCGCAACCCCTGTTTGTGAGTAGTGCTGTGTTGCAACCGAATCAAGTCCGGTGACTCCGTCTTATCGCCGGCCAGATGTAGTACTTCGTAGCGCCCAGCGCGACGATCCGCGACATCTGCGCGTCCCGACGACCGTCCCGGCCACCGGTTTGCTAGGCTGTCGATCGCGAGTCCAGCACTCGCACGCCGATGTAGTTCAATGGCAGAACATCAGCTTCCCAAGCTGAATACGCGGGTTCGATTCCCGTCATCGGCTCCACCATTCTCGGGCGCGATCCACAACCGAGCCGCCGCGTGCAATCATCAGACGAACCGGGCCGGCGCCATCGTCGGTCCTCGTCATCCCAGGACGCACACATGCATCTGCCCGCGGTGAGAATTCCGATTCTGGTGCTGTGCATCGGCCTGCTCGTGAGCTGGATGATGCCTCCGCCCGCACAGGCGGCACCCAACCGGGTGAAGGCCACGTCGACCGGATTGACCCTCGACGGACGCCAGTGGTGGCCATCCGGATTCGACGCGTACCAGCTGGCCACCGATTGGTCGGTGAACGCCGGGTGCGGAGCGATGGTGGATCTCGACGACTATTTCGCTGCCCTACCCCCGCATTCGCTCACCCGCTTCAATCTGTTCGCTCGACTGGCGGTGAACAAGTACACCCAGCAGTTGGATTTCGGGCCGATGGACGCCGTCTTCGACGCCGCGGCGCGGCACGACCAGATGGTCCTACCGGTCCTGGCCGCCGCCGACGGCGCCTGCGAGAGCGGAGTTTTCAAGGAGCGCGACTGGTACCGATCGGGCTGGCGAACGGCCGCCGGAGCGGGCGGACTCACGTTCGAGGAATGGGTACGGACGGCAGTGAGACGCTGGAAGGCCAGCCCGGCGCTGGCCGGATGGGAGCTGGTGGGTGAACCCGAACCGTCCGTCTGTGGCGATCAGACGTGTGCCTGGCAACAGCGGTCGTGCCCGGTCGACGCCGCGCGCGTGCTGCGGTCGTTTTTCGGCAGTGCAGGTGCCATGGTCACCCGGCTGCACGGCGGGGCGGTGATCTGGTCCGGCTTCACCGGCGGTGGCCAGTGCGGCACCGCCGGACCCGACTATCAGTACGTCGCGGGCTCCCCGTATCTGGATGTCCTGGACTACCACGACTACGGCGCGGACGGCGTCGCGCTCCCCGGGGATCAGTGGAACGGGCTGGCCGAACGTCTACGACAGGCGCGCGCAGTCGGAAAACCTCTCGCCGTGAACGAGATCGGCCAGTTCGCCGGTTCGTGCGGTTCGAGGTCCGGCCGCGTCGACGACTTCCGGACCAAGGTCGCCGGTCAGCGGGCGGCCGGGACGGCAACCGCACTGTTCTGGGCGTTCGTCCCGGACCCGCGGGACGACCAGTGCACTTACGACATCGGTCCCGGCGACCCGGTGCACGACCTGGTCGCCGAACTGACCCGTCTCGATTGAGGCCCGGCACCCAGGCAACAGCGCAACGCCCGGCCGACGGGCCGACCGGCCGTTAGACTCTGCCGGTGTCCAGTCCTCTGGGGATCACCCCCGACGAGTCTCTGCGCAAGGGACTTCAGAGTCGCCACATCAGCATGCTCGCGCTCGGCGGCGCCATCGGCACCGGCTTGTTCGTCGCGTCGGGCGCCACCATCTCCGACGCGGGTCCGGGTGGCGCCATCCTGGCGTATCTGCTGATGGGTTGCATGGTCTTCTTCCTCATGCAAAGCCTCGGCGAGATGTCGGCATACATCCCGTGCAGCAACCCATTCGAGGAGTACGGCAAACGCTTCGTGAGCAAGTCCTTCGGTTTCGCCGCCGGGTGGAACTACTGGCTCAACTGGTCGGTCACCCTGGCCGCCGAGTTGGTGGCCGCCGGGCTGATCATGAAGTACTGGGCCCCCGACGTGCCGTCGTGGATCTGGTCGATCGTGTTCCTGGCGGGTCTGCTGGCCCTGAACCTGTTCGCGGTCAAGGCGTTCGGCGAGGCCGAGTTCTGGTTCGCGGCGATCAAGGTCATCGCGGTGGTCGTCTTCCTCATCGTCGGCGTGCTGCTGATCCTCGGGGTCGTCGGCGACCGCCCGTCGCCGGGGTTCAGCAATTGGACGATCGACGACGCTCCGTTCGTGGACTTCCCGCTCGGCATGTTGTCGGTCTTCCTCATCGCCGGCTTCGCATTCCAGGGCACCGAGATGATCGCGGTCGCCGCCGGCGAGGCAGTCGAACCGAAGACCGCGATTCCGCGTGCGGTGCGCACCGTTTTCGTGCGCATCCTGCTGTTCTACATCGGCACCCTCACCATCATCGCGTTCCTGATCCCCTACACCGACCCCAATCTGCTGAATGCATCCGAGGAGAACATCGCGGTCGCCCCGTTCACCCTCGTGTTCTCCGAAGCGGGGATCGCGGTGGCGGCATCGATCATGAACGCCGTGATCCTGATCGCGATCCTGTCGGCGGGCAATGCGAGCCTGTTCGCGGCAACCCGCGCGTTGTACGGCCTGTCGGTTCAGGGCAACGCGCCGCGTGTGTTCTCGTGGGTCACGCGATCAGGTGTGCCACTCCTCGCCGTGGCCGCGACGACGGCCATCGGTGCCCTCTGCTTCCTGGCGAGTCGGGTGGGCGACGGTCGCGCCTACGTCTGGCTCGTCACCGCCTCGTCGGTGGCCGGTTTCATCACGTGGATGGGTATCGCCTGGGCCCACTATCGGTTCCGGCGGGCGTGGCACGCGCAAGGTCTGGACCTCGGCAGACTCCCCTACAAGGCCTGGCTCTATCCGGCCGGACCGATCATCGCGTTGCTCATGTGCGTTGCAGTCATCGCCGGCCAGAATCTCCCGGCGATCCGCGACGGCTCCGCGGGAAATCTCGAACTGTGGCTCACCGCCTACGGTGCGCTGTTCGTGTTCCTCGCGCTGTGGTGGGGCCACAAGGTGATCACGCGCAGCCCGAGCGTGGACCTGCTCACCGCCGATCTGTCACCCACGTCGGCTGCGTCGGCGCACCGCGACCCGGATCCGGACCTCGTCGGCTGACCCGCTCGTCGGGCACTAGCCAAGTGGGGCACCGGGTCTCGCCCAGTCAGCTCGCGCCGCCGCGAATGGGCAGTAGGCTCGGTCCATGCAGATCGTTCCCGAGATCGTCGACGTCGACCCGGTCGAACTCGCGGTGGTACGAAAGACCGTGGCCATGGACGAGATAGAGGCCTTCTACGACTCGGCGTTCCCGCTTCTGGTGTCGAGCATCGAGCAGTCGGGGCGCACGATCGCCGGACCGGCGTACGGCTTGACCTTCTCCATGCCGTCGGAGACTCCCGACGGCATGGTCATGGACATGGGGGCCGCGTTCCCCGTCGATGCGCCGTTCCCCGACACAGATCAGGTGTTCGGGATGCGGACTCCGGGCGGGCAGATCGCCCGCCATCTACACCAGGGCAGCTACGACCTGCTGCCCGAGTTGTATGCGGCGGTCTTCTCGTGGATAGACGAACAGGGCCTCACGCCTGGCGAGTTCGCGTGGGAGGTTTACGTGACCCAGCCGACTCCCGACGCCGACCCGGACAGCCTGCTCACCGAGATCGTCGTGCCATTGTCCGTCGCGCACATGTAGGCCGCCTCGAGGCCGGGCCGCTCAGCCGACGAGCTCGGCGATGTGGTTCAACGAGTTACGCAGATGGTCGTCGGCGAACGGCGGGAACTCGATGTACTCGCGGATGTAGGTGGGCACGGCCGACCAGTCGTAGGTCAAGGTGAGCTCGGTGCACGACTCCCCAACCGGCGCCAGGTCGTACCGCCAGGTCCAGCCGCCGAACTCGAGCTCCCCCGAGTCGTCGCGCTGTCCTGGTTGCCACGCTATCGCCGACACCGGTTCGATCACCTCGACCCGGTTCTCCATCAGGTAGTCACCGTCCGGATGGTTCGAGTGGTACATGTTCATCCGGAAGAGCTGACCCACCTCCCGCAGCGGTGTCGTGTCGACTGCGTCCCGAACCCAGCCGGTGCCGTCGATGGCCTGGTGGGTGCGCGGGTCGGCGAGCGTCGCGAACACCTCGTCGGGTGTGGCGGAGATCGTGAGGCTGACGGCAACGCTGTCGTGAGTCATGCTGCTGACCCTTTCTGGTCGGGTTCCCCGGATCGGGGCGTGGACACAGGGGTTGACCCGAACCGGCATCGACACTCATCGGTGACTCGAGCCTCATCTCTCCGCGACGTTCCGGACGTCTCCGTAGCCCGGCTCGACACCCGAACGCATGTCATCCTCGTGAGATGGACCTGCGCCTGACTCGCGAACGTTTCGCCGCCGCTCGGTCGGTCACGCTCGCCACGGTGTCGCCCTCCGACACACCGCACCTGGTCCCCGTCGTATGCGCAATCGATGACGACGTCATCTACACGTGCGTGGATCACAAGCCGAAACGCACCACCGCACTCCGTCGTCTCGCCAACATCGCGAACAATCCCGCGGTGTCGCTCTTGGCTGACCAGTACTCCGACAACTGGGATGAACTCTGGTGGGTGCGGGTCGACGGCCGGGCACACGTCGTCGACGCCGGTGAACCCGTCGGCAGTCACGGCATCGACACGCTGGCCGCGAAGTACCCGCAGTATCGACAACGACGGCCCGAGGGACCGGTGATCGTCGTGGAGTCCCTGACATGGCACAGCTGGTCGGCGACCGCATAGGCACGGCGGGACCGAGGAGGCGATCGTCACCCTTCGCCGCGCCTGGGAATGACCCGGCACGAGCCCTCGTTGCGCGAATGGTCAACAACGTCGTCGAATATTGAGGTGCAGTTGTGAAGATCGGGATCATCGGTGCAGGATTCATCGGCGGGACGCTCACGCGTCGTCTGACATCGCTGGGACACGAGGTGCGGGTGGCGAACTCGCGCGACCCGGAGACGCTGGCCGAGCTGGCCTCCGAGACCGGTGCCACGGCGGTGTGGGCGGCCGACGCCGCGCAGGACGCCGACCTGGTGATCGTCAGCATCCCGCAGAAGAACACCCCCGACCTCGCGCCGGGCATCCTCGACACCCGCAAGGCCGACGCGCCGGTCATCGAGACCAACAACTACTACCCGCAGCAGCGCGACGGGAAGATCGCGGCGATCGAGAACGGCACACCCGAGAGCGTCTGGGTGTCGGAACTGCTCGGCGTGCCGGTGTACAAGGTGTTCAACGGCATCTACTGGAAGCACCTGCTGAACAAGGGCGTACCGGCGGGCACAGAGGGCCGTATCGCGCTGCCGATCGCCGGCGACGACCCCGCCGGCAAGGAGATCGTGTTCCGCGTCGTCGACGAACTCGGGTTCGACCCGGTCGATGCCGGTCCGCTCGCCGAGTCGTGGCGTCAGCAGCCGGGGACTCCGGTGTACGGCAAGGACTTCGGTGTCGACGACACGATCAAGGCTCTCGCCGAGGCATCGCCCGAACGCACCGCGGAATGGCGCGCCTGACGCACCCTCGCCAAGGGGGCACGTCACGGCGTGAGATCACCGACGCTTCGGACGTCCCGACCCACGCCGCGCACTCTTGCCGGGGACCTTCCCGGCCGCCTCGCGTGCCGCCCTCTTCGCCGCCACTTTCTCCTTGGCCGATCGCTTCGGCGCCTCGCCGGTGCGTCCGCGCGAGGACGTCGGCTTACGGCCACGCACGATGCCGATGAACTCGTCCGCCGATTCTGTTGTGGGAGCAGGCCACAGGAGCCCCACGGCACTCGTCGGCGCGTCGATCACCGGACGGTAGACGAGGTCCTTGCGGTGATGCAGACGCGCCAGCGACTGCGGTACGAGCAGCACACCGACGCCGGCTGCGACGAGTTCGACTGCGTCACCTGCGGTCTCGGGCCGGTGCTCCACCGCCGCGCCCGGGCGGTCCGGCACCGTCAACGGCTCGTCCAGCGGCCAGAGGAACTGTTCGTCGGCGAGATCGGCCAGCGCCATCTCCTCACCCGCCGTCAGGACATGGTCTTTCGGCACGACGACGACGGTGCTCTCCTCGTACAGCTCGATGGTGTGGTGCTGCCGTGCATCGCCGTACCGGAGGGCCTCCGGCAACCGCGTGATCGCCATGTCCACACGCCCCTCCGCGACCGCCTCCGCGCAGTCCGCGACGTCGAGCGCGACGAGTTCCAGCGGCACATCGGGACGACGCTCCGCCCAGATCCCGACCCATTTGCTCGGTGTGACGCCCGGGACGTACGCCAGCCGGAACGCGGGGGCCTCGCCGGCAGCGTGAACGTCGGGTGTGGTCACATCCACAGGCTACCGCCCGATACCCTCGACGAATGAGCTCGCAGTCGATGAAGCCGGCCACCGCCGCCAAGAAACTGGACGTGTACCTGCCGGCCACTCCTGCGGAATTCCAGCAGGGCCCGATCACCCGGGCCGAACTCGCCGCCCTCCAGGCCGACCCGCCGGAGTGGCTCCGCACGCTTCGTGCCGACGGACCCCATCCGAAGAACCTCGTCGCCGCCAGGCTGGGGATCTCCAATTCGGGCCTCGTCCGCGGCGGCATCACCGAGGCCCTCACGACGGCCCAGATCGACGACCTCCTCAGCGAGATGCCGGATTGGCTGGCCGCCGAACGCGCCACCCAGATCGAGGTCCGGCGCGAGGAGCGGCGCGTCAAGTCCCTCCACGCCGACAAGCAGCGTGCTCGCGACGAGGCCGACGCCGACCCCGAGGGCTGACCGACCCTGCACAACCACTCCTGATACCGGCGAGATCTGGGTACACTACGTCCGATTCGCCGGTTTGCGGCCTGCCCGCACCTTCCGCTAGGAGTTCGTGTGCAGCACCGCATCCCGGGCCGATGGGTTCGATTAACACTGGCGGCCGTCGCCTGTGTGGCCGCATCGTCGGCGGTCACAGGAGTCCAGACAGCCTCTGCTGCACCATCCCCCACACCGGTCGCCGGGTCGGTCAGCGCCGCGGGCCCCGCCCGTGCATGGGACGTCCAGGCGTGGGTGTCCGGCATCGACGGGGCTCCCGCACGAAAGGCGGGCTCCGCACGCACGGACCGCGCGGGCAATTTCCGACTCGAGCCGACGTCTCACCCCGACGCCCGCCAGGCCTTCTACCTGACGGCCACACCGGCCGGTCGTAGAGACGCGTTCACGACGCTCGCCACCGTGTCCCCCACCGTTCCCACCCGGGTCGTCATCAACGAACCGACAACGGTCGCAGCGGGTTACGCGCTGGCACAGTTCGTCAGCAGCGCCGGCGTCAACAGCACCGACGTCAGCGGCGCGGCGCCCGGCGTGCGCAACGCGGCGTCGATGGCGGCCAACCTCGCCGACCCGTCCACCGGCCGGCTCGGCGCCACTCTGCGGAGCGCACCCAACGGCTCGCAGACGTCGACGATGGCCGCGTTCACATCGCTGTCGAACGCCGTGTCGGCGTGCACCGCGTCCGCCGACGGATGCGCGGCCCTTCGTTCGACGACCACCACCCCACTCGACGGCCGCCCCTCGACGCTGCTCGACGCCATGGCCAACATGGCCAAGAGCCCCTCCATCAACCCCGCCGGCCTGTTCGCGGTGTCGCTGCGCAATCAGGTACGTCCCGGCGGACTTCCGCTGCCGCCGCCGGCATGGACCCTCGCCCTCCGCTTCGACGGCGGCGGCGGACTCCTCGCGGGCCCCGGCAACTTCGCGATCGGCGAGGGCGGCGACGTCTGGGTGAATGCCAACTACCAATTCGCTCCCGACCCCCGGACCCCGGTCTGCGACGGCAAATACCTGTTCCGCTTTGCGCCGAACGGCACACTGGTCGGTGGCCGACCCCTCACGGGCGGCGGGCTCAGCGGAGCGGGCTACGGCATCACCCGCGACCACGACGGCGACATCTGGGTCAGCAACTTCGGTTTCGCGGCACCGGCCCCGGGCTGCCCCACCGACCGACAGCCGCCGCACAATTCGATGTCGGAGTTCAGCGCCGACGGCCGGGCGCTCTCGCCCTCGGCCGGTTACACCGAGGGCGCGATCAGCTGGCCGCAGGGCATGGCCACCGACCGCAACGGGTCCATCTGGACCGCGAACTGCGCCACGGACTCCCTCACCGTCTACCCCGGCGGAGATCCGCGGCGCGCACGGAACATCGACCCGGGCGTCCAGCAGCCCTTCGACATCGTCGACAACGGTCGCACCCTGTTCGTCAGCGGTCTGCAGAGCAGCTCGATCGCCGTGCTCGACCGCAACGGACGCGCACTGCGCGCTCCGATCACCGGCCCACAGGTCGACAATCCCCTCGGCCTGGCAACCGACGCCAGGGGCACTGTGTGGGTGGCCAATTCGGGCGTGATCACCCTGCCGTGCCCGGACCGCCCCACCCAGGCGCCGTCCTACGGTTCGGTCACGGCCCTCGCACCCGATGGGCGCACCCTTGCCGGACCGCTCCGCGGCGGCGGGATCACGATCCCCTGGGGCATCACCACCGACGGCGACGGGAACGTCTGGGTGGCCAACTTCGCCGGCAAGCGCGTGTCGAAGTTCTGTGGCGCCGACGCCTCGACCTGCCCGCCCGGCAAGCGCACCGGTGACGCGATCTCGCCGGACGTGACCGGCTACTTCTTCGACGGCCTCACCCGCAGCACGGCGGTCATCGTCGACCCGTCGGGCAATCTCTGGGCGACGAACAACTGGAAAGAGGTTCCGCTGCAGACGAACCCCGGCGGATTACATGTCATCGCCTTCGTCGGCGCCGCGGCACCGGTGCCGGTGAGCTGACTCGGGGTGGCCACGTCGATCCGCGGGGAGGGGACGCCGCCCCTCCCCAGAGCTGCTGCCGGCGGCTAGCGTCGCATCGCCCCGTCTCCTTTCCTCTCCGTCTCCGATGAAGAAACCACCGATGCGTCGACTCGTCCTGTCCGGAATTGCTGCCCTCACGGCTTTCACGCTCGCCGGGTGTGGTCAGATCGGCAAACCCGATCGCGAGGAGGTCCGCGAAGGTCTGGTTTCGGTCTACCTGGACAGCAAGAGCAAGCCCGATCAGGCCAGTGCCGAGTTCATGGCTGATTGCATGCTCGACCGTGTCTACGATTCGGCGCACGACGTGACGCTCCGGGCGTGGGCTGACGGGCAGGAAGACCAGGACGAGGTCTCCGACAATGTCGTGGTGTTCGAGGCGTCGCGCGCATGCAACGACGAGCTGGCCGACAAGCGCGAAACCGAAGAGAAGCAAGCTGCCGGACCGATGCCGAGCGACGCCGAGATCCGCTCCGGATTGGCGAAAGTGCTACAGGGCCAGAGCAGTTCGTTGACCGAGTCCGGAGCCGACGCGATCGCCGCGTGCGTGTTGGACGAGGTCGGGGACTCGGTCACCGACGAGACGCTGCGCGCTTTGGCGTCGGGGAGCAACCGGATGGGAGTCGCGGACGCGAGCACGATACGTACCGCAACACAGCCCTGCTACGACTCGGCCGTCGCCAACTGACCGTCCGGCGAATCACCCGGCCCGCCCGCTCCGGTCCCGACCACCGTTGCGAGACTCGGTGCCATGGGTTCCGCGGAGGGCATGGGTTCCACAGGTGGCGCCGAAAAGGTGTGGGTGACCGGGCGCACGACAGGCGTCCCCGAATGCCGTGGTGACATCGTCCTGACGGACCTCCGCGGCGTCGTCACCCACACCCTCGCCGACGACGGGCCCAACGGGCCGAACGGGCCGGTGACGCAGTACATCCTGGCCGCGGCGGAGAAGCGGCTCTACAACGGTCTCCGCAACGCACTGGGCGGGGGCGACGGGCTGGACCGCGACGCGGCCCTACTGAGCCGGATGGTCCCCCTCGAGACCTTCGGACCGGACGTTCTCGACATCAGCAGGAACAATCTGCGTCGGCGATGGGCGACTTCCACGGACTGGCTCGACGACGTGATCGCGTACTCGCTACGTCCGGGCAGGGCCGACAGCCACGCACGCGCAGCGGTCGCCCGGGCCTCCGCCATGATCGGCGGGCCGCTGGGCCGATTGATCGACGCGGTGGCAGCAGGTGAGGTCGAGGCCGAACGCGACCCCGGACGGTTCGCGCTCGCCGAGATGATCCGGATGGTGTGGCCCGAACACCCCGCCGTCCGGCGATCACAGGCGACTCACGACGAGTACGCAATGCGTTGGTGGGTACCGGTATACGAACACATCCTCGATGCTTACGGCCTCCGATTGCTTCCCGGCCTCGACATGGACGACTTCGCCTGGCCGCTGCTCGCACTCGTCGACCACGAGGCACGAACACCGGGCCCCGCGGGCCGCTCCGCGCTCACGATCCGGGTGCTGATCGCCGGCGGTGTCGCCGACCGGAGGACCGGCGCCGGGTTGACCCCGGAGGAGATTGCCGTGCGCCTGCCGCCTGCACGAGTGCCGGACTGAGGAGCGCGGCTCGGATCAGCTCGCGACCCGCAACACCGCCAGATGGTCCCGCAGTACGCGTCGAGCCCGGTCCGGCGATTCGGTGCCGGCGAGGAGCAGGTGCATCGCCAGGCCGTCGACGAGAGCGTGCAACGCCATCGCCTGCGAGTCGAGATCGAGGTCCGCGCTGATCATCTCGTGCTCGCCGAGGACCGTCAGCACCGTGCGGCAGAGCGAGCGCAGGCCGCCGTGGGCCTCACGCGCCGCAGCCGCAAGCCCCGGATGGGCCACCGACTCGGTCACCATCGCGATGTTCACGTGCATCTCGACGCGCCGCTCGTCGTCGAGCGGCAGGACCTCCGACAACACGACCTCGGCCCAGCGCAGCGGATTGCGGATCCGGTCGTGGCGTCGTAGTCGAACGGCGACGCGCTCGTAGATCAGCCGCATCGAGAACTCGAGCAACTCCTCTTTGTCGGCGAAGACGTGCCGGAGCGAACCCACCGAGATCCCCGCCTCGGCCGCCACCTCGCGGACCGACACTCCGGACGCGCCGTCACGCAACACGATCCGCCACAGGGCCTCGGCTATCTCGGCACGTCGCCCGTCCCGGTCGATCAACTTGGGCATTGACTCATGGTAGTACACCCGTGCTACGTTGACCCGAGTTTTGATAGCACGGTTGTGTCAACAAAGAACGGAGACACGATGTCGACCCGACACGCGGCACTCGATGTCCTGCGCGGCATCGCGATCCTGGGCACCCTCGCCACCAACATCTGGATCTTCACCAACCCAGAGGGGTTGGTGGGATACATCCAGGGCGCGAATCACGCGACCGGCTCCTGGTCGATGGTCGAGGACCTCCTGCAGCAACTCGCCCAGGGAAAGTTCTTGGGCCTGCTGACGATCATGTTCGGAATCGGACTGGCCATCCAGCAGCGGTCGGCCGTTCGACGAGGCCGACCCTGGCCCGGTCGCTACTACTGGCGAGCCGCCTTGCTGTTCGTCGACGGCGTGATCAACTACTTCCTCTTCACCGAGTTCGACGTCCTCATGGGATACGCGGTCACCGGACTCATCGTCGCCTACCTGTTGTCGATGCGGCTTCGGCGCCAGTATGTCGCCATCGCAGTCGCGGCCTCGACACATGTCGCCCTGCTGGGCCTGGTGACGTGGGCCCTCCTCGCCGCCCCGGCCGGGTCGGGCGCCGGCACCGAACTGTCCCCGAATCCCTACGCGAACGGCAGCTTCGTCGACCTCATCGCATTCCGCGCCGAGAACCTGCTGATGTTCCGCGCCGAGGTCGTCTTCATCCTGCCGATGTCGATCGCCCTCTTCCTCGTCGGCGCCGCCCTGCTACGCGCCGGCGTTCTGGAACCGCACGGCGCCCGGCTCCTACGACGCCTGATGGTCGCCGGGCTGGGGGTCGCGCTTCCCCTCGACCTCGCCGTCGGGCTTGCCGGTGGCGACGCCGGACTCGTCGTCGGACGGTACGGGCTGGCGCCGGTCGTCGCACTGGGGCTGCTCGCCTGGGTGGCCGGGCACTACGCCGACGGTCACGCGCCCGGGCGGTTCGGCCGGGCGTTGACACCTGTCGGACGAATGGCGTTGTCCTGCTACGTTCTCCAGAACGCGATCGCGGGTGCGGTCTGTTATGGCTGGGGAGTGGGCCTCGCGCAGCACCTCGACGGCACGACGCTGGTCCCGGCCACCGTCGCCCTCTACCTCGCGATCGCCGCGATGCTCATGCTGTTCTCCCGCGTCTGGCTCAGCCGATTCGAGCGAGGCCCCCTCGAATGGTTGTGGCACCGCGGCTATGACCGCATCACCGGTTCCACCGAACGGCGGGTCGCACAGCCGAGCGTCGAAGCACCGCGGTGACGGGCTCTCCCCCGCAGGTCGGAGCACCATCCGAGGTGGGTTAGGCATCCGCACCGCGGGGTACCCGACGCGCACCATCATCCGATCGAGGAGTGAGTCGTGGACACCGCCATCTGGATCATCATCGCCGTCGTCGTCGTGATCATCATCCTTGCGCTCGTGCTGTTGCTGATGCGTCAGCAGAAGGCGCGTCGCCGGGTACAGGCCGAGGAGATCAGGCAGAACGCCGCCCAGCAGGTCTCGTCGGTCCGCCATCGTGAGGCCGTTGCCGAGGAGGCCGACGCCCGGGCCCGCCAGGCCAAGGCCGAGGCGGATGCGAAAGCAGCCGAAGCCAAGCGCCTCCAAGAGCAGGCGCGCCACCACCAGGGGCATGCCGCGGAGTCGCGGCAGGAGGTCGAGAGCGAGTTCGCTCGCGCGGACCGACTCGACCCGGACGTTCGACGCAACGCCGACGGACGCAACGCCGACGGACGGAACACTGAAGGACCGAACACCTACGGACGGAATTCCGACGCACGGGACGACTCGACCAGCGCAGGTCGTCACTCCGGCCAGCCGTCGAACAACCCGGTCGATCCGCGCCACCGCCCCGGCGCAGACCCTCGCGGAGACCAGACCCCGCCGAACGCTCGCTGACGAGTCCCTTCGACGTGCGCGTGACGTGAGCGACCTGGCTCACGTCGACATGAAAGTGTGACCGAGCTCTTCATAAAAGTGGTACTCAGTACCGAGTGTGAGTGGCTACCATTTTGTTGATCACTCGCCGCGCCCGTCGGGGGCCGGTTCCACGAAGACCGGAAGGTTCCCACGTCATGGCGTCGTTTCTGTTCAAGCTCGGAAGCTTCTGCTTCCGCCACAAATGGTCGGTGATCGCAGCCTGGCTGGCCGCGCTCATCGCGGTCGCCGGACTGGTCGGCGCACTCCAGCCCAAGTTCGCGCAGGACTTCAGCCTCCCCGGCACCGACTCGGGAATTGCCACCGAACAGGTCGAGCAGTACTTCCCGCAGGTCATGGCCCAGCAGGAACAGGCGTCCACGAGCATCCTCGTCGCCGCCGAGGACGGGCTGCAGAACCACACCGCGCAGCTGAACGAACTCGCCGCGGCCCTCCGCGGACTCCCCGACGTGATCGAGCCGCAGACCGTCGTCAACCCGCTGACGGTTGCGGCCGCTGATCCAGCACTGGCTGCACAGGTCGTCGGCGACGACGGCCGCGTCGGCCTCATCCAGGTCCGTCAGGACATCCCGATCCTCGATCTCACCGTCGAGAACAAGGACGAACTGGTCTCGATCGTGGACGAGTTCTCCGTCGACGGCCTGCAGGTGGCGGCAACCGGGTCGCTGATGCAGGTGATGGAAGCAGGCGGCACGGCCGAACTGCTCGGTTTCGCCGTCGCCTTCGTCGTGATGATCGTGGCATTCGGAGCTCTCATCGCCGCCTTCATACCTCTCGTGACCGCGATCGTCAGTGTCGGCATCACCATCCTGCTGCTCACGCTGTCGGCCGAGGCGCTGTCGATCAACGAGTCCGCCACCGCCATCGTCACGATGCTCGGCATCGCCGTCTCCATCGACTACGCCCTGTTCATCGTGTCGCGGTACCGCGCGGAACTCCTCCGCGGCGGCGCGCCGTCAGATGCCATCGGCCGAGCCGTCGGCACCGCCGGGTCGGCGGTGGTGTTCGCCGGCCTGACCGTGATCGTCGCGGTGGTGGCCCTCATGGTGATCGGCATCCCGATCATCACTCAGATGGGCGCGGGTGCCGGCGTCGCCGTGTTCATCGCGGTTCTGGCTGCTCTCACCCTCATTCCGGCCATTCTCGGTGCGTTCGGGCGGTTCGCCTTCCTACCTCGAATCCCCTGGATCAAACACGCCGTGGAATCCGAGGACGACACCCTGGGTGTCAAGGTCGGGCGCACTGTCGTCAAGTGGCCCATCCCGTTCATCGTGATCGGCCTCCTGGCGCTCGCGGGCGCGGCCATCCCGGCCACCAAGCTGGAGCTCGGTCTGTCGCTGTCCAGCGAAGCCGAGGCGCCCGCGCAGGAACTGCTGAGCCGAGGGTTCGGTGAGGGCATCAACGGCCCCTTGCTCGTCGTCGTGCACGACGAGGACGGCGCGATCAACGCCGCGGCCGAGGAAACCGTCCGGCACATCGCGACACTGGGTGATGTCGCCAACCCCGAGGGGCTCACCTGGACGGGCAATCGGGCCGGCGACACCGCGCTCATCATGGTCACTCCGGAGAGCGCGCCGTCGTCAGCCGCCACACACGACCTGATGGAGCAGATCCGCGCCTTCGCACCGACGGTCGAGAATCGTGGCGCCGAACTGCATGTCGGCGGTCAGACAGCCATCATGTCCGATCTCTCCCAGAAGCTCGACGATGCACTCATCCCGTACCTGGTCGTGGTCGTCGGTCTCGCCTTCCTGATCATGATCGGCGTCTTCCGGTCGCTCTGGGTCCCACTCATCGGCACCCTCGGATTCGTCTTCTCGGTCCTGGCGACCTTCGGCGTCACCGTGGCGATCTTCCAGGAGGGCTGGCTGGGACTGATCACCCACACGCAGCCGATCATCTCCTTCCTGCCGATCTTCCTCATCGGTGTGGTGTTCGGGCTCGCGATGGACTATCAGGTGTTCCTGGTGACACGAATGCGTGAGGAGTTCATGCACGGCTTGTCGGCCAAGGAGGCGATCGTGGCCGGTTACCGGCACGGCGCACGAGTGGTGACCTCGGCGGCGATCATCATGATCAGCGTCTTCGCCGCATTCATGCTCTCCCCGGAGACGACCGCCAAGATGATGGGTTTCGCCTTGGCCGCAGCAGTGTTCTTCGACGCCTTCGTGATTCGCATGCTGGTCGTACCCGCGGTCATCGCACTTCTCGGTGACCGCGCATGGGGACTGCCGCGCTGGCTCGACCGTTTCGTCATCAACTTCGACATCGAAGGCGAAGCCGTCCGCCACCGCGGGCTCGAGGAACCGGACGACACCAAGACCCCGGTCCCCGCGAACTGAGCAGCTGCACAACCCTTTCGATGAAGAGTGAGCACACATGGGCGACCGCCTGACGGTGCACGCCACCTCCGACGCCCCGGGACCGATCCCGGGGCGTCGGATCGGCCTGCGCGAGAAGAACAAAATGCGCACCCGCAACGCGATCCGGCAGGCCGCGATCACGCTGATCGCCGAGCAGGGATATGCGAAGACGACCGTCGAGCAGATCGCCGAGGCGGCCGGGGTGTCGCACACGACGTTCTTCCGCTATTTCCCGTCGAAGGAACAGGTGGTCATCGGTGACGAGCATCTGCACGCCGAGGCGCACGCGATCGTCGAAGCGATGCCGCCCGGGCTCAGCCACTTCGACCTCATCCGGCGACTGATGACCGAACTGCACCGCCTCACCGTCGACGACCCCTGGGTGGGCAATCCCCTACGCATGCAGCTCATCCGCACCGAACCGTTGCTGCAGAAGACCTTTCAGGTCGAGGCCGAACGGATGATCTCCGACATGACGCAGCTGATCGCCGACTACCTCGGGGTCGCACCCGACGACTTCCGGTTGAAGGTCTTCCTCGACGCCGTGGCCGGGGTGACCTTTCATCTCGCCACCGAACTCGACGACAACCGCGAGGTGCCACAGCTCGAGACCACCCTGCGCGCGATCGACCTGCTCGAGCAGGGGTTGCCGGTCGGGTCGACGGACCCGTCTGACCGTTCGCCCGGCGAACATTCCGACTAGGATCTGGACCGTGATCTCGGACAGCGCCGCCCGACCTGGAACGACCGGCCTTCGACTCGGCTCCGCAGCAAGGGGGAGGTCCCGCCGGTCACGGTTGGCC
This sequence comes from Gordonia sp. ABKF26, assembly GCF_041103195.1. NCBI lineage: Bacteria > Bacillati > Actinomycetota > Actinomycetes > Mycobacteriales > Gordoniaceae > Gordonia > Gordonia sp. ABKF26. Next base: position 1,089,855 of record NZ_JBGCVZ010000003.1, on the reverse strand, counting down.
ACGTCTCTGGTCGGTACCGCAGCGGCACTCGCGGCCGCCGTCTCGCTCGCGGCGCCGGCCCAGGCCGCGCCCGCCCGACCGACGCCGACGCCGTTCCCGGTCACCGACATCGCGCGGCTGTATGCGTCGGACATCTCGTCGTATCCGGGCGGCGTCTACCTCCAGCCCGTCGAGACCTTCACCGCGTTGCGGCGGGACCACCCCGAGGTGATGACCCGCAATCTCGAGACCGCGGTCGCGATCAACCAGTCCGCGGCCGACAACCCGGGCCTGCAGCGTCGCGCGCTCGCCGATGCCCACGACGATCCGCTCCAGACGATGTCCGACGCCTTCGGCGCCCGCCTCGGACGCCACTTCCGCGACGCCCTCGCCGCCGGCCGGCTACCAAAGACCACAGCTCTGTTCAGCGACTACCTCGCCCGCGCGGGCGGACTCGCGAACGCGACGCTCGTCGAGAAGTACGTGTTCGGCTACGAGCGGCCGTTCATCGTGGCGCCGGAGCGGATCCGCAAGTACATGCGCGCCGGCGCGAGCGAGTACGACGCGCTGGGCAGCAATCCGTCGTTCCCCTCCGGTCACACCAGCCTCTTCTTCTGGCGGGGCACATTGTTCGCCTCGATGCTGCCCGAGCTCGCGCCGCAGTTCCTCGCCCGCGCCTCCGAGGGCGGATTCCACCGCATCGTGCTGGGTGTGCACTACCCGCTCGACGTGATCGGTGGTGCGATGGTCGGCCAGGCCGCCGCCGCCGACCGCTGGAACGACGCCGAGTTCCGCCGGCTCCTGACCGCGTCCGCCACCGAGATCCGCAAGGAGCTCGAATGGCGTTGCGGCGCAGCCCTCTCGGTGTGCATCGCGCGTGATACGCCCTATGCCACCGACGCCGAAGCCCAGGCGATCTACGCGCAACGCATGACCTACGGGTTCGGTCGCGTCGCATCGTCGACCCACCCGATGACGGTGCCGCGGCAAGCCGTCGACCTGATCGCCTCGGCGTATCCGCGGCTCACCGACGAGCAGCGCCGCCAGGTACTGGCCCAGACCTCGGCCCCCGCCGGATATCCGCTCGACGATCAGCGCCCCGGACGCTCCTCCTGGCAGCGCCTCGACCTCGTGCGGGCTTACACCGCCGACGTCAGCGTCGGCCCCGACGGCCGCGTGACCGTTCACCAGGACCCGCCGACCCGGCGGTAACCTAATCGTTTGTCCCACTGCCCGTTGCGAACTCATCGCGACGGGCAGTGTCGTCACCATCTGATCCAGAGTGTGTCCAGTTTGCGTCAACAGCTTGACACCGAAGTAAGGATGTGGCTACTTTTCGAGTGGCCCACATCACATCCGACGTGGACTCACCGCCGTGACCTGCGCGGACGGTGCCGGAATCGCGGACCCAGATACAGCGCTGGGTCGATGAACTCATTCCTTCTAAGCCCCGCCGGGGCGATGTCGCCATGCCCCTTTCCGGGGCGGTTCCGTCGTGCCCGGAGATCATCGGGAAAGGCAGTCGAAACATGCGTTGGTCGAATTCACGCAGGAGAGCCGGACGGTTGGCGGCAGTGGCCGTCGCCGCGGCGTGCATCTTCTCGGTCGTGTCGTGCAGCAGCGACGACGGCGGATCGTCGGACGGCTCAGCCGCGGATGCCAGTGGCACCAAGGCGTCGGGCGAGACGATCAAGGTGGGGTTGTTCAACCCCACCAAGGGACCCGCCACCCAGGGTGGCGTGACCACCGGCAAGGACGCCGCCCTGGACTACATCAACAACCAGATCGGCGGCATCGGCGGCCGGCCCGTCGAGATCGTCGACTGCGGGATCGACCAGACCGCACCGGAATCGACGGTGTCGTGCGCCAACCAGTTCGTCGAGGCAGGCGTGGTCGCCGCCATCGACGGGTACAACGCCGAATCCGCCTCCGCTGTACCCATTCTCACCTCGGCCGGGATCCCACTGGTCGGTCAGATCCCGTTCAACACCTCCACCGGCGCCTCGGCGGAGAACCGCGTGTACTTCGGTCCGCCACCCGCCGCCTTCCTCGTCGGCTTCATGCAGCAGCTCAAGGCCGCGAACAAGAACTCACTGACGCTGGCGAATGCCGACCTCCCACAAGCACATCAGGTGTTCGACGGCTTGATGAAGCCGCTCGGCGCCCAGCTCGGCATCGACGTCAAGTCGGTCTACTACCCGCCGACCGGCCCGAACTTCACCTCGTTGGCCACCACCCTGGCCGAGGGCAATCCCGCCGCGGCCGGTCTGATGACCTCCCAGAACGACAACGTGTGCACCAAGCTCGCCCAGTCGTTGCGCTCGGTGAACTACGAGGGCACCATGTTCATGGCGGCCTGCACCGACTTCATCGACACCATGGGTGCGCAAGCCGTTGGCGCACAGACGTACTCACCGATCTGGCAACCTCCGGCCATCGACTCCGCACCGGAGCCGGCCAAGGCGAACCTCGAGATCGCCCAGAAGTTCATCGACGAGCAGGGCGGCACCGGGGGCTTCTACGCCTACGGCACGTTCGCGACCCTCGCCGACTTCGCGATCACGCTCAACAACGCCAAGGTGACCGACTACACCGGACCCAACGTGCTCGGTGCGTTGAAGGCAGTCACGGACTACCAGTCCTTCATCGGCCCGAAGCTCAACTGCGGTAAGCCGACCACGCCGAACTGCACCACCGAGATGCTGCTGTTCGACGTCGTCGCCGAGAAGAAGACCGAACCCGCCACCGGCGGTTTCATCACCCCGCTCCCGGCTGCGCTGCAACGCATCCCGGGCGCCTACTGAGACAGGTCGTGACGTGGCGGGGTGGACACCCACCCCGCCACACCCGGCTCTGCCCCCCGTCCTGAAGCCTCGACCCCCCGAATCCCGCACCCCTCACGCGCGTGAGATCCGTCCGCGCCGAACGAATGAGTACGCCACATGGGCCAGTTCCTCCAGTTCGTCTTCCTCGGACTATCCGCCGGTGCCATATACTCGGTGCTCGCGTCGTCCCTCGTGGGCATCTATGCCGCCACCGGCATCATCAACTTCGCGCAGGGCGCCATCGGCCTGTACTCGGTCTACCTCGTCGCGGCGCTACGCACCGACGGCAGTCTCGTCCTGCCGATCGGCACCCTGCAACTCGGCAGTGAATCCGAGCCCACGTCAATGGAACTCGCGCTGGTGCTCGGTGTACTCAGCGCGGTGGTCTGGGCGCTGCTCGCGCATGTGCTCATCTTCCGGCCGCTACGCTCGGCTCCGGTGCTCGCACAGGTGGTCGCCTCCGTGGGCCTCATGCTCTTCATCCAGGCCCTGGTGCATCTACGTTTCGAGACCGAGAACCTCTTCGCGGAGGCGATCCTGCCGGAGAACACCATCGACATCGCCGGTGCGGTCGTGAACGTCTCGGATCTGATCCTGGCCGGTGTCGCCATCGTCATCTCCCTCGTCCTCTGGGCCTACTTCCGCCTCACCACCCTGGGCGTCGCGACTCGCGCCGGGTCCGAAGACGAACTGGCGGCGCGACTCTCGGGCTACTCCCCCGACCGCCTCGCGGGCATCGTGTGGGCATTGACGGGAGCGGCCACCGGACTCATCGTCGTGCTCGCGTCGTACACGATCGGACTCACCGAGACCAGCTACACCTTCTTCGTCATCCCGGCGCTGGCAGTCGCGCTCGTCGGCCGGCTCACCTCCTTCGGAATCGCGTGCGCCGCAGGCCTCGTCCTGGGCGCCTTTCAGTCGGTGATCACCTGGCTCACCACCAAGGACTGGTGGCCCGAATGGGCGCAGGCCGGCCTCGGCGACGCCGTCCCGTTCATCATCGTCGTCGTCGCCCTCTTCCTCCTCGGCGGTCGTATCCCCTCCCGCGGTTCGCTCGGCGAGGTGCGGATGCCCGCGGTCCGCATCCCACGCATCCGGGTGATCCCGACGGTCGTCTGCATCGCCGTCGTCGTCGCGGCCATCCTGGTCACCTCCGGCAGCTGGCGTTTCGGCGTCGTCACCTCGGTGATCCTCAGCCTCATCGCCCTGTCCCTGGTGCTGCTCACCGGTTATCTCGGCCAGATCTCGCTGGCCAGCATGGCGTTTGCCGGTGCGGCCGGTTTCGCGCTCTCGAAGCTGACCACCAACTGGGATGTGTCCTTCCCGTTCAGCATGATCTTCGCGGCGCTGATCGCGACCGGTCTCGGCGTACTGGTGGGCGTACCCGCACTGCGGATCCGAGGCGCCCAGCTCGCCGTCGTGACATTGGCGGCAGCACTGGCGATCCAGAGCTTCGTCTTCAACAACCCGGCCATCACCTCCTTCGAGGGCAACCTCATCGCGGACCCGACGATCTTCGGCATCGACCTCGGTGTCCGCGACGGCACCAACCTCGTCACGATCCGGTTCTCGCTGATGGTCCTCATCGTCGTCGCGATCGCAACCCTGGTGGTGCTGCGCTTCATGGGTGGCTCCACCGGCCGTGCCTTCCTGGCCGTACGGTCCAACGAGCGCGCGGCGTCGTCGGTCGGGATCAACGTGGCCGCGACCAAGCTGCTCGGTTTCGCGCTGTCGGCGTTCCTCGCCGGCATCGGTGGCTGTCTCATCGGCTACAGCCGGGGCCAGCTGTCGGCTGGCTCGTTCACGGTCATGATCGGGCTCACCCTGCTCGCGATGACCTACGTCGGTGGCATCACCTCGTTCGCCGGCGCGGTTCTCGCCGGCATCATCGGACCGCTGGGCGTGGGCTACGTGTTCCTCAACCAAACCCTCAGTCTCGGTGAGTACTACGAGCTCTTCGCGGCCGGCAGCCTGCTGCTGATGGCCGTGCTGAACCCGGTCGGCGTCGCCGGTGCGATGTCGGAGTTCGGCGAGCGGATACGCGCACACCGCCACCGACCGCCGCCCCATCCGGAAGCCCCGGGGGCGGCCCAGAACGCACCGGAGGGCGCACATGTCTGAGTCGACACTCGACAAGCCGGCCACGGCGACGACACTTCTCGAGACCGGTGGACTGTCGGTCCGGTACGGCGGCGTCAGCGCCAATTCCGACATCGACATCTCGGTCGCAGCAGGCGAGATCGTCGGGCTGATCGGCCCCAACGGCGCAGGCAAGACCACGTTCGTCGACGCGGTCACCGGGTTCACGAAGGCCACCGGCACGGTGTCACTGCGCGGGGAGCGACTCGACAAGGCGAGCCCGCATCGCCGACGCCGGGCGGGTATGGCCCGGACATGGCAGGCGGGCGAACTGTTCACCGATCTGACCGTCGCCCAGAACCTTGCCGTGGCAGTACAACCCGTCGGCCTGCGGGCCATGCTCGCCGACGTCGTCAACGGGTCCCGACCCCCGGCCGACGTCATCTCCTCGGCGCTCGAACTCGTCGGCCTGGCCGATGCCGCCGATCAACTCCCCGGCGAGCTGACCCTCGGGCAGCAGAAACTCGTGGGCGTGGCCCGCGCGCTGGTCGGCGGGACCCAGCTCGTCCTGCTCGACGAACCGGCCGCCGGGCTCGACACCCACGAGAGCCGCGACTTCGGCATCGAACTCCGTCGGATCGCCGCGACCGGCATCGGCATCCTGCTCATCGACCACGACATGTCCCTGGTGCTCGACGTCTGCGACCGTCTGTACGTGCTCGACTTCGGTCGTGTCATCGCCAGCGGACCACCGGCCGCCATCCAGGACGATCCCGCGGTGATCTCGGCCTACCTCGGCAGCCCCGAGGTGGACCCGGATGCGGTCGTCGATCCACCTGTTCCGCCGGCCGGCCCGTCCGGTGGGGGCATCGACACCGAACGACCGTCAGACATCGGCCCGACCGGGCACGCCCCGAAGGAGACGCCATGAGCACGCACGCCGAGTCGTCGTCCACGCCGAACGGGCCGGGATCGACGACACCCGACCCGGCCGCACCGGTGCTGGAGATCGACCAGATCACCGTCGGCTACGGCGGGGTCCCTGCCGTCCGCGGTCTCAGCGCGTCCGTCCGGCCGGGCGAGATCCTGGCTCTGCTCGGCCCGAACGGGGCCGGCAAGACGACGAGCCTCCTCGCCGCGGTCGGTGCGCTCGGCCTGATGTCGGGCACGGTCACCGCCCTGGGCGATCCGATCGACCGCCGGATCGAACGCAATGCGCGTCGCGGGGTGACTCTGGTACCCGACACGCGCGGGGTGTTCCACCGGCTGTCGGTGTCGGACAACCTCCGTCTCGCCAGACGTCGCAACGGACCCGACCTCGACACCGCCTACCAGTACTTTCCCAAACTCAAGACGATGCGGGGGCGGCGCTGCGGCAACCTGTCCGGTGGCGAACAGCAGATGCTGGCGCTCGCCAAGGCGCTGCTCGCGAATCCGAGAGTGCTGCTCATCGACGAACTGAGCCTCGGTCTGTCCCCGGTCGCGGTCCAGGACCTGCTGCCCCGCTTGCGGTCGATCGCCGACGAACACCAGATGGCGGTCGTCCTCGTCGAGCAGCACATCGACCTGGCCCTCGGCATCGCCGACGCCGCGATCGTGCTCCACCACGGTCGTGTCGCACTCTCGGCGCCCGCAGGCGAACTCCGCAGTCGCCGAGACATGGTCGAGGCGGCCTACTTCGGCCGGACCGTCGACGATCTCGCCTCCTAGGCCGCACGACGAGCAGAGGCGCAGGACGAGACGAACGGGGACCGGACGACGTGGCCGTCGGAGACGAGAACGATCCGGTGCGGACGGATGCCGACACCGCACGACCCCCACGCAACACACGCAACCGGCCCACCGACGACGAATTGCTCGACGCCGCGTGCGCGGTCATCGCCGAGGTCGGTGCCGAACGCGCCACGATGACCGCCATCGCCGAACGCGGCGGCACCACCCGGGTGACCCTGTACGCGCACTTCGACTCCCGCGACGAGCTGGTCAATCGCGTGATGACCCGCGAACTCGACACCTTCACCTCGTTCATGTTCGAGGTGTACGACGCGAGTGAGAACATGCCCTACGGGGCCCGTGCCCGCCATTCGGTGCTCGCCTTGTTCGACTACGCCCGACGCCACCCGGAAGGCCTGCGCGTCCTCATCGGTCATCGGGAGGGCGGCAGCGACCGCCGGCTCTATGCCGCGCTCGAACCCCGGATCGCCGCACGCCTGCGTGACAACTACGCCGAACGCGGGGCGCGGATCGCCGCCAGTGCGGACACCCTCGCCTCGCTCCTGCTGGGCATGAGCCTCGACGTCGCGCACCGCGCGCTCATCGTCGACGGCGCCGGCGTCGACGAGGCCTGCGACCTCGCGATCACCGCGACCCTCGCCGTCCTCCGCGACGTGCGCCCGGAACAGCTGCGGGCGCTCGACGAGTCACTCGGCGGGCGCTGACGACCGGATCGATCACCCCAGCCATCGTCCCGCCCGGCGGCTGTGCGCCGCCTTCGTGCCCGACGGCAGCCGATCGTAGGCCCGCGCGAGGAAGTTGGAGCGCGCGTTGGCCTCGAAGACGTCCCGGTGGTCGCGCACGAACGTCCAGTAGAGCCCGTCCCAGTCCTCGGTCCAGTCCCCGGCCGGGATGTCCGACATCTTCTTCAGGTAGTTGCTACCCGAGACGTAGGGCTTGGTGGTGATCGCCTCGCCCGCCGCGAACTGACTCATCGCGTACACGTTCGGGACCATCACCCAGTCGTAGGCGTCGACGAACATCTCCATGAACCACTCGTAGATCTCCTCGGGGTCGATACGGAGCAGGCACATCGCATTGCCGAGGACCATCAATCTCTCGATGTGGTGGGCATACCCGTGTTCGAGGACCCGCCGGATCACGAGATCCACCGGTTCGAGGCCGGTCTCCGCGGTCCACCACCCGTCCGGCAGCCGGCGATCGTGACCGAGGTGGTTCCGGCTGCGGAGGCCACGTCCGCGGATCTCATACGAGGCCCGCATGTACTCCCGCCAGCCGATCAGCTGCCGCACGAAACCCTCGAGGCCGGCCAGCGGGACGCGGTTTCGAGCGCCGACCTCCAGCGCCCTGGTCAGCACCGTGCGCGGACTCAACAGCCCGATGTTGAGGCCGGGCGTCAGCAGCGAATGGAAGACGAAGGGGTGCTCGGCGCTGATCGCATCCTCGTACGGACCGAACTCCGCGAACCGGTCGGCGAGGAACTGTTCGAGCATCGCCCGCGCCTCGTCGTGAGCCGTCGGCCACCCGAAGGCGTCCGCGTCGCCCGGGTTGTCGGGGAACGCATCCGACACCCAGGCGATCGCGGCGTCGACCTCCGGATGTCGCGCAGGCGGTGTCGGTTGCGGAACCTCGTGGCCCTTCGGCAGCTTCTTCCGGTTCTCGGAGTCGTAGCTCCACCGGCCGCCCTCCGGCTTGCCGTCGTCGTCGACGAGGATGCCGAGCCGCCGGCGCTGCCAGGTGTAGAACTGCTGCATCCGCGGCCGGTTGCCGCCGAAGAACTCCCGGAGCTGGCGACGGGTGGTCAGGAAGTTCGGGCTCTCGGCGATGTCGTCGGCCGCGAGCGGGCACCCGGCATGGTCGAAGGCCGCCAGCAGATCCCCGGACAGCCAGTCGTCGACGACGTCATAGAGGTGGATGGACGACGGCTTCCGACGCGACAGGTGGGCGACGAGTTTGTCGTGACTGGACTGCTGGGCGTCGGTCTCCAGGATGTCGACGTCGAAGCCCCGGTCCCGCAACCGATCGGCGAACCTGCGCATACTCGCCCGGTGCAGGACGAGCTTCTGTACGTGGAACCGGTACTGCCGGAACATGAGATCGTGTTCGACGAGAACGAAGCGGGTGCCGGGCTCCGCGTCGAGGTGTGATTCGAACAACTGATGCGGGAGCACCACCCGGACCACACCGCCGGACGGAACGGACATCGGCTCTCCTCTCTGCCTCCGCTGGTCGAGCGCCCCCAGCTGGTTGAGCTTGTCGAAACCACTCCGACGCACCCTCCACTCCCGACTTGGACGCGCCCCTCAAGGACCGGACAAGTCGACCCCAAGTTCGCACCAAGCGCCTGGCGACATCCTGTTGTCCATCACCCGATCACCACGATGAGCAGCCGAGACCGGGCATCCGCCCACTCCAGACGATAGGAACGACGATGTCGCGCAGCATCCCCAGCTATTCGCAAGCCTCCGCCGATCGGATTGCCGGACCCGGCGACGACGTGCCGCCCGTGGCCAGGCCCTTCTGGCAGTTGGGTCGGCGTGCCGCGGTGATCGCGGCCTGCGTGGGCTTCTCGGCGCTGGCGGCCTGCAGTGTCAGCGTCGGCACGCAGTCGATCGAGGAGGCCTCCGACATCGACGTGGGCGAGTGCCTGCAGATCGGCTCGGAGGCCGGCGAGGGCAAGGTCGAGGCGACGAAGGCCGACTGCGAAGGAACCGAGGGGCTGACCTTCTACGCCGCCGACAAGGTCAACACCTCGGCGGAGTGCGGCACCCCCAACACCTCTGCGCTCACGTTCGGTGAGGGCGACCAGAAGCTCTGCCTCACACCCAACTTCGCGGTCGACGCGTGCTACCAGATCCCGGTCAACGGCGGCAAGCTCGCCGACTACCGCGAGGTCGAGTGCAGCGCCTCCCCCGCGGACAGCACCATCCTCGCCAAGACCGTCAGCCGGGGCGGGGATTCCCTCACCTGCACCGAGGACGAGACGAAATGGTCGTTCGCGCAGCCTGTCTCGGTCGGCTACTGCCTGACCGAGGACGTCACCGCCGCCAGCCGCTTCGAGGGCTGATCGGCGCTTTGGGGTCCGGGCGCGGCGTCGACCAGGTCGTGGGTGACGCGGTAGTCCGTGCGCATCCGCGCCATCGCGACGTCCCGTGCGCGATAGGCTTTCTCGAGCCGAGTCCGCGCGCGTCGGGCTCCCCCGACCCGCTGCACCGACCCGGCCGCCGCGAGGACCGGCCCGACCCGGCTCAGGACATGCTTGAGCCGGCCGTCGGGAATCCGGAGCGCATCCGCGTCGGCGTCGCCGATGAAGACCCGCTGCAGGCCGTGCATCGTCGTCGCCGCAAGCCGATGTCGGAGCGCCGCCGGTCCGGGGAAGACCGCGGCCAGTTCCGGTACCAGGTAGTCGTCGGTCAGCGCGACGACGAAGTCCCGGTCATCGGGGCCCGGCCCCGGCGAGGTCAACCGGTAGAGGTCTTCGATGCGGACGTGGTCGGCCTCGCACACCGGGTTCAGCTCGGGACTCATGCCGACGACGTGCCCGACGTATCGCCACAGGTGGTAGATGTCGTCGAGTTCGCGGTCGGTGAACCGCACCCCGAGCTTGTGCATCGCGTCGATCGCGATGTGCCCGAACTCGGCGATCGTGAACGCCATGTACGGCTGCGGGATCGGCACGCCCCAGGCCTTCTCGTCCCAGTCCCCGCGTGTGAGCAGCATGTGGCGGACGTGCGCGTGGATCATCCGGACCCGTACCGTGTACGCGAAACCGGCTCCGTCACGACGCATCCCGCCGGGCGTGAGCACCTGACCCAGCCATTCACCGACCTCGACCGAGCGCACCGCCGGCTGTGACACATACCGTCCGGTGACCGCGAGCGGCTTGCCCGCGATCGTGTTACCCGCCCCGCGGACCAGCGAGGCCGCGCCGAGCACGATGCCCAGCGGCGCGGTGTTGACGACCAGCGCATCAGCCGCGCGGCTCATCCGGTCGTGATCGACCCAATCGGGCTCGTCGTCGAGGAACCCGAACAATGCGCGCAGCGAGTCGGTGGCGTCGTCGACCGAGTCGATGCCGCTCTCCAGCGCCGCCCGCAGCACGGTCGTCGTGGGGCCGCCGTGCTGCCGGTCGGCGGCCACGGCGTCGGCGAGTGGGTCCGCGAGCCACATCTGGTCGAGCCAGTCACGGCCGGCCGTCCCGAACCGCTGCACGGCGAGGTCGGTGTTCACGAGGTCGGCGGGCGCGGTCCGTTCCATCAATCCATGAGAACACGAGCAATCCTCACTTACCATTCACTTTTGATGGCATCGTCGACGAACTCGAAAAGTACAGCACTGCAACGACGCAGTGCGCCGAAACAGCAACGCGGCCGGGAGATGCGCCAGCGACTGCTCACATCCACCCTCACTCTTTTGGAGCGTCGCCCCGGCCGCCGGCCGACGACCGCCGAACTCGCCGGCCACGCGCACGTGAGCATCGGGACGGTGTACCGCTACTTCGCCGACATGGACGCGATCGTCGAGGAGCTGCGCCTCGCCGCCGTCCACGACATCACCGCGACCCTCGCGAGCGGTATCGGCCGGGCGATGGACCAGCAACCGGACATCGCGATGGTCACGGTGGTCGAGACCCTGGTGTCGTCGTTCGAGTCGCACGCGCCGGTACTGCGTGCCTCACTCGAGATCGGCGAGCACGGCTTCGGCGACGCCTGGGCGGAGGTCGAGGGACCCCTCCTCCCGCTCGCGCGGATTCTGCCGTCGCGCCTGCGGCCCGACCTCGACGACCGGGCCATCGACGAACTGGTGTTCCTGACCATGGGCGCGACCGCCAGCCTGTGCCTGCGCATCGCGTTGCAGCGGCCGCGGGACGCCGACCGGGCGTCGCTCGTCGCGATGGCGGCGCGAATGCTGCTGGCGGCTTTCGATTCGCCACCGGCCGATGCTGCCGGTTGAGGTCCGGGTCTCAGAGGCTGCGCTGTTTTGCGTACTCCGCCATAGCCGTTCGCTCCGCCTCGTGTTTGGGGTAGAAGAAGAACACCACGGCCGCACCGAGCAGGACGATGCCGGCCGCCGCGCCGTAGGCGTTCTTGTCACCCTGGACGAACGCGTCGCGGGCCGCACCGATGATCTGATCGGCATACTGCGGGTAACGCTCGGCCATGACCTCGGCACTCGAGAACGACTTCGTGAGCGCGGCTTCGGTCTGTTCGGTCACCTGGTCGGCCTGCGGTGAATCGGAGATGCTCTGCTGCAACTGGTTTGCGTAACCCGCCGTCAGGATCGCGCCGAGGGTGGACTGCAGGATCGCGCCGCCGAGGTCGCGTTGCAGATCGGACATGCTCGACGCCATCCCGGCGCGCTGCACCGGCACCGAGCCGGTCAGCGACTGCGACGCCGGGGTGCCGGCGAGACCGACGCCCACCCCGACGAGGACGTAGACCAGGCCCACATGCCAGAAGTGGGCGTGCTCGTCCCAGGTGAGCATCGCGAGCACCAGGCCGACGACGATGAACGCGTAGCCCGACAGCAAGGTGAAGCGCGAACCCATGTTCTGCACCAGCTTTGCCGACCGTGGTGCCACGACGATCATGGCGGCCGCCGCCGGGAGGATCGTGGCGCCGGCCGCGAGGGTGGAGTATCCGAGCACGTTCTGCATGTACTGCTGCCCGATGAACATCGCTCCCATGAGCGTGCCGAACACGATCAGCCCGCCCACCGCCGCGACCCAGAAGGTCCGTCGGGACGCGATGCGGAGGTCGAACAACGGAACCCGCACCCGCAGCTGCCGCCAGACGAAGCCCGCGCCGGTGAGCAACGCGATCGCGGCCAGGATGTAGACCTGGAGTCGCTGATCGGAGTTGGGGGCGAAGTTGATCGCGAGCACGAGCGACCCCACCATCACGATGGACACGACGCCGCCCAGGTTGTCGACGACCGCGGCCTCGTCACCGTTGTCGGCGGGCACCAGCCGCCATGCGGCGAGCAGCGCGACGACGGCCAGCGGCAGGGTCACGAGGAACACCGAGTGCCACGACAGGACCTCGAGGAGAGCCCCGGACAGCACGGGCCCCAACGCCGAGATCGCACCGCCGAACGCCGACCACGCGGCGATCGCGCGGACGCGTTTCGGTCCCGACCACAGGGCGGTGATCACCGCGAGGGTGGTCGGGAAGGCCAGGCCCGCCGCGATGCCACCGACCAGGCGGGCGCCGAACAGGACCTCGACGTTGGGCGCGAACCCGGCGACGAGCGACGCCGGGATCGACAGGCACATACCGATGACGAGCATTCGCTTGCGGCCGTGCCGGTCTCCCAGCGCGCCGAAGTAGAGCACCGACGCCGCGAGGCCGAGCGAGTAGCCGACCGCGACCAGGTTCAGCTGCGTCGAACTCGCGTCGAGCGCCTTTCCGATGTCGGGCAGCGCGACATTCGCCACCGCGAGATTGATGTTGGCCACCCCGGCCACCAGGATCAGCGCGACCAGGATCGCTTTCGCCCGCTTCGGGGCCGTACCCGCCTCGACCACGGCCGTTGTCGACGTCATCGGGGAATCGTACGTGCGCGAGGACCATTGGGCCCGGGATCTCAGCGGACCGGGCACAAACCGGTCACGCGATCACGTTGCTGTTCGTCCCGGAGGCCGGGACGAACAGCAATGGGATCTCAGTGAGTCCGATCAGAGACAGACGCTGATGGTGACCGGCCCGATCGGGATGCCGAAGCAGATCGCGACCGAACCGACAGCCTGGACGGGCTGCACCGGTTGCACTGCCGGCGCGGCCGAGGCCGTCGGCGCGGTGGCCAGACCGATCGCGCAGGCGGCACCGGCGGCGGCCACCCCGACAGACGTACGACGCATGATCCTGGACATGCTCATGAGCAGCTCCCCTCGAGCTCGAGTCCCCCCGGACAACCCTGCGGATGGGGTCAACACGCAGGTGATGGTGACTGCAGAGTCTACGCCTCGGCGCCCGCGTCGTACCCGTCCCGGAGGTCGAATCCCAGGACGGGTCACAGGCTGATGCGGAGACCGTCCCACTCGTGGTCGTGCATGAAACCCTCGGCGAGTCCGACGCGGTACTTGAGGCAGCTGCGGAGGATTCCGGCATACGCGAACGGGAGCATCAACGCCGGCTTCTGGTCGCCGGGAGACGTGACCACGTCGGACGCGCCGCGAAAGTCACGGACGAAGTCGCGCAGGGTCCGGTCCTTGCGCGACGAGGAGCGCCACCCGTAGAGCAGCATGCCCAGCCCGATCATCTTGTCGACGCCCGAGCCGGGGGTGATCGGCCCGTCGTCGGGGTCCCAGGTCCCGAGGAACGCGCGGTCGACTCCGTCCTCGGGCGTGAACATCATGATCCCGCTCGTCGCGCGCGGGTTGCATTCGATGCAGAACAGATCGGCGGCGTCCCCCGAACCGTTCCGGTCCTCGATGAAGTCGAATCCGATCTGGCCGGTGAAGTTCACCCGGCGGACGAAGTCACGGACCCAGCCGGCGATCTGCGGATGGTCCACCGATCGGAAGTTGAGGCACGAGCTGCCGTCGATGGCGTAGTCGACGGGGTAGGTGGCGTGCGCGTAGACGCGGCCCTCGTGGCAGACCGAATAGGTGCAGTAGTTGTTCCCCGACGCCCACTCCTGCGCGATCCACGGGTTCTGCTCGTCGTGCTCCAGCCACGTGAGCGGATCGCCGGGGGTCACCTTGTGGACCTTCTGCGACCCGCGCGAATAACAGCGCTTGAGCGCGAACGGCTGGGAGAAGTCGAGCGCTCCGACGTCTTCGGGACCGGTGACCCGCGCGAATTTGCGCGTCGGGATGCCCAGTTCGACGAGGAGTTCTTGGAAATCGTATTTGTTGTGCAGCCGGTTCTCGGTGGTGAAATCGGAGAGGAACAGGCGGCATTCGGGTGGGAACAGATCGGCGAGCATCGCGATGATGTCGGTCTCCTCGTGCACCGGGATCACCATGTCGACGTCGTTCTCGCTCACGATCCGCGCGAGCGCGTGGCAGTACGCGAGCGGCTCGAACTTCGGTGGCGGCACCCGGTGAAAGTCGCTCACCGCGTTGGAGAACCGGCCGATCCCGACCGGGATGGAATCGACGATGCTGACACGGTGCCCGGCCGCGGCCATGAGCCGCGCGAGTTCCAGGGTCAGGAACGACCTGCCGAATGTGATCAGTACATGGGCTTTTCCGGCGCTGTTCACCCGAGCGAGTCTAGTGCCGCCGGCGCGCGACGTACGGGCGGCCGATCGTCGAGGGGATCCCGCCCACAATTCTGTGCGCGAGGGAATATTCGATACCGTCCTGTCGGTTCGTGCTGTTAGTTTCTCCACGATCGGCCGGCACGTCGCACCTGCGGTATCGCGACCAGCACCAGCGCGGAGCCGGTGTCACCTCGGCCGATCGCGTGAGTTCGTAGTCGGGGTGGTCGGCGGTCCGGGCTTCACCAGAGGCTCATCCAGGCCGAGTTGGAGGAGGCATGCAGCTGTTCGTCATCGGCGTGATCGCCGCCTGTCTCGCCGCAGTCGCCTACGGGATGTCGACGGTCCTGCGCGCGCTCGGTGCGCGCCGCGTCGCCGAAGCCGCCGCCGACGAGGGCGAGGGCATCACCAACGAGAACGGCGCACCGACCCTCTCGTCGACCATGTCGACGCTGGTCGATCCCGCATTCATCCTCGGCACGACGCTGGTCGTCCTCGGGTTCGCCGGTGGTGCGCTCGCCGCCCGGTTCCTGCCCCTGTTCCTCTCCCAGACCATCGTGTCGGCGAACCTCGTCATCACCGCACTGCTCGGCACGATCATCCTCAACATCGCGCTGCACACCCGCGAATGGGTCGCCATCTGGCTGGTCGTGATGTCGCTCTGCCTGCTCGGCGTGGCGTCGTCCCACCACACCGGCGGTGGCGAGGAGGTCGGATTCCACTGGGGCCTGTTCGTCGCGACCCTCGCCCTGTGCGCCCTGGCCCTAGTGGGCGTCTACAACCTCGGCCCGGCCGGTGCGATCGTCGGCGGGGCGTCGGCCGGCCTGCTGTTCGGAATCATCGCCATCGCGGTCCGCATCCTCGACGGAGTGCAACCGTTCGACCCCGTCGCCCTGCTGAGCGATCCGGCCGCATGGACCATCGCCGCGGCGGGCGCGGTCGGCTTCTACGTCCAGACGGTCGCACTACAACTCGGCGCGGTGAACGGGGTGACCGCTGTCCTCGTGGTCGGCGAGACGGCCGGTCCGAGTCTCGTGGGGGTCGTGTTCCTCGAGGACACGGCCAAACCCGGACTCGGCTGGCTGGCGATCCTCGGCTTCGTCGGCGCGGTCATCGGCGCCGTGCTGGTCGCGTGGTACGGCTCGGTCGACCCGGACCACCTTGGCGAGGCGCCGCCGATGAAGGGCGGCTGGCGCCGTGGCCGCGAGGAGCCCGAATCCGACGAGGCGTCCGCCGACACACCTGCGGGGACCGACGGGTCGGCGCTGACCGACGGGTTCCGCGCGCCGGACGACGACCCGCCCCCGAGCGACCCGTCACCCGATTCCGGCTTCTGGTCGGTCGACGACGACTCCGTCTACGGCGGCCGGGACTCCCGCCGTAACTGACCGCTGCGCCTGCTCCGCAGATGGTTGACACCCGCCCCGCAGATGGAGAGGGTGGGTTGATGACATCGACCAGCACGGGCTCCGCGGCCCGGCTCGCCTACGAGACCCTCGAGCCCTTCCATATCCTGGCCTACTTCAACCCCGGACTGAAAGGCGCACAGGAAGACACCGGGCTCGATCCGTACGCCTTCTACGTCGGTGCGCGGGGTGCGCCGTTCGGCCCGTGCACGGCCTCGGTCGTCGCCTCCGCCTTCTACAACTTCAACCCCGAACTGATCGCGAAGAGTTGGACGGCCGCCATCGACGCCGGGCTCGAGCGGGTCCACGACCGGCGCAACCAGATGCTCGACGATTCGCTGCGCGACATCCTCGGCGACTCCATCGACGATGCAGAGCTCGATGAACTCGCTTCTGCCTATTACGATCTCGCGGCCGGCCTGCCGCTCGGCGGTCGCCCGCTGGCCGCCGCGTGGTCGACGGCTCCGACGCCCGACACCGCACGACTGCGGCTGTGGCACGCCATCGCGGTACTCCGAGAATGGCGCGGCGACAACCACATCGCCGCCCTCGCGCTCCATGGACTCAACGGATTCGACGCGGCCGTCTTCCACGAGGCACAGCTGCCCGACCCCACCGTCCGACGGCGCACACTCGGCAAACGCATCGTGCTGATGACCCGCGGGTGGTCCGAGCAGGACTGGGAGGACAGCGTCGATCGTCTCGCCGTCGCCGGGTTGGCCGAACGCGTCGACGACGGGCACCGACTCACCGCCTCCGGTGCGGCGACCTACGACGACATCGAGGCCACCACCGATGCTGCGGGAGAGTCCATCTGGGCCGGCACCGACGATCTGCTGGCGCGGACCAGGCCGGTCGTCAAGGCCGTCATCGACGCGGGCATTCTGCCGGGAACGAGGACGAAGTGAGCGCAACCGACGGTCGACTCGAGGACCTCCGGGCGATCGAGAACCTCAAATACCGGTATCTGAGGTCACTCGACACCAAGGACTGGACGACGTTCGCATCGACCCTCACCGACGACGTCACCGGCAATTACGGTGAGGGACTGAGATTCTCCGACCGGGACGAGTTGGTCGGGTACATGCAGACGAACGTCGGGCCCGCGGTGATCACCGAACACCGTGTCGCGCACCCGGAGATCGAGATCGACGGCGACACCGCACACGGTCGCTGGTACCTCCAGGACCGGGTCATCGTCGCCGAGTTCTCGTTCATGCTCATCGGCGCCGCGTTTTACGACGACACCTACCGTCGCACCGCGGACGGTTGGCGCATCAGCAGCACGGGCTACGACCGCACATACGAGGCGACCATCGGTCTCGCGGACCTGCCGAGCTTCGCACTGAAGGTCGGTCCCGCAGTGCGGGTCTGAGGCCGGACGATGGGCCCGCGCACCTTCGCCGACCGTCGCGAGGCGGGCCGCCTGCTGGGTGCGCGGGTCGTCACGGTGGCGAACATCCTCGCGCCACCCGTTGTCCTCGGCCTCGCCCGCGGTGGGGTCCCCGTGGCGCGGGAGGTGGCCGACGCGATCGCAGGGACGGCGGGAGCCTGCGACCTGGATGTCCTGGTGGTCCGCAAGATCGGGGCGCCGGGTCACGAGGAGTTCGCGATGGGCGCGGTCACCGCGCGCCATCTGGTGGTCAACGACGACATGCCCCGTCACCTCGGGGTGTCCCGCGCCGAGTTCGAGGAGGCCGCCGACCGGCAACGCCGTCTTCTGCACGATCGCGAACGACGCTATCGCGGCGACCGCCCGGAAGCCGAACTCCTCGGCCGGACAGTCGTTCTCGTCGACGACGGACTCGCCACCGGATCGACCATGGCCGTGGCGGTCGACTCCGTCCGGGCCGTCGGGGCCGCCCGCGTGGTGGTGGCCGTACCGACCGCACCGTCGGATTCGGTTCACCGCCTACGGGACCGCGGAGTCGACGAGGTGATCGTTCTCGTGACGCCGGAACCGTTTCGCGCCGTCGGCCTGTCCTACGAGGATTTCGCCCAGGTCGACGACGACGAGGTGATCACCGCCCTTCGCCGGCCGGGCGACTGAGCCGCCGGCGCACCCCCTGAAAACAACCCGTCAGGGCGACACCGTCGACATGCCGTCGACTGTCCGTTTCCTACGGGTGGTTGTCAGCGCGGCTGCGGCCGAGCGTCTTTGAGCAGGAGCTCGGCCAGTTCGGCGCGGTCGCCCACATCGAGCTTGGTGTACGCGCGGAACAGATGCCCCTCGACGGTGCGGACCGACACGGTGAGCCGTTCGGCGATGTCCTTGTTGGACAGGCCCGCCGCCGCGAGGTTGGCGATCTCGCGCTCGCGGGAGGTCAGCGGCAACGGCTGCGCGGCCGAGATCAGCGCGGGTGTCCGCAGGCCCCCGCACGCCGACGCCAGCCGGTTCGCCACCGCGGCCGACGCCACGGTCGCCGACCGCTTGTCCGCCGCGTCGTGCAAGACGCTGGCCTGCGCCGACGCATCGGCGGCGGACAGACACACCCCGGCGTCCTCGAACGCCGCCGAACACAGATCGAGTTCGACCGCGTCGCCGTCACGCAGCGCCGCGGCGTGACGCGCGTACAGGTCCGACAGCGGACCGTCGACGCGCTCCGCCAGTTCGGCGAGCCGATCGGCGACGCCCCCGTCACCGAAGCGTGCCGCGGTGTGCAATGCCTCGGCCTCCACCGCGAACTGACCCGCGGCGCGCGCGGACGCCGCCGCGGTATGAGCGAGTTCGACGGCGGGCGTGACGGTTCCGGCCGCGGCCGCCTGCCAGGCCGCCGCGATGGCGAGCATCGGCCCGAACACCGCCACGTGCGTGCCGGACTTCTCCCGCGCCTTGGCCAGCGCGGCGCCGGCACGGTCTGCCTGCCCCAGTGCGCTGAGGGCCTGCACCAGGAAGATGTGGGCGGGGAAGTTCCAGGACTCGGAGAACCGGCCGCTGTCGAGAATCGCGAGTGTCTGCTCCATCCGACGGGTCACCGACGCACACGATCCGCGCGCGAGTTCGACTGCCGCGACCAGGATTCCCGACATCGCCCAGCCCAGGTACTGCGCGGTCTGAGCGGCGGACACGAAGCGTCCCGCCGCGACGTCCGCGTCGCCGAGCCGGCCGGTGAGGGTCAGCGCGAGGGTCTCGCCGAAGCCGGTGGGGAACCGCAGCAACCCATCGACCTCGACCTCCCGTGAGTGCTCGGCCAGCGCCCGGACCTCCGCTCCCCGGCCGGCCACCGCGCGGGCGAGGCTGCCGCCGAACACCGCCCATTCCACCGCCCAGGGCAGCACCTTGGACTCGGCCAGGACGGAGTCGGACAACGAGATCGCCTCGTCGATGCGATTCTCGAAAAGAGCGCATGCCGAGGCGATCCCGGTGACGATCGGCGTGAGTGCGGGGTGGGTGACGCGCTCGGTCAGCAGCTGCAGTATCTCGTCGGCCCGCTCGGCGTCACCGAGCGCCCAGAATGTGTTGCCGATGATCGAGTTGCCCCACAGCACCAGCCGGCCCTCGTCGAGGTCATCCGGCGAGAACCGCGCCAGGATGTCCCGCGCCTCATCCGGGTGTCCCTGCCACATGACCGCCCGCGCGAGCAGCTCGGCCTCTTCGAGTCCCCCGCCCTCGTCGAGTGCCGCGCGAGCAAAGCGTTCGCCGAGTGGTGTCTGCGCGAGATTCAGTGCGTCGCGGGCTGCGGTCCGCACCAGCGACAGATCGATCTCCACGTCGCTCTCGATCGCGAGGTCGGCGAGACGAATGCGTTCGGCCGGAGTGTTCGTGGGACGCGACCGCAGCGCCTCGACGAGTCGGCCGCGCAGCCGTCGCGACGAGACCAGACCCAACCGGCGCCGGATGACCTCACCGAACAGCGGGTGGTGGAACGCGACATCGAGGCGCCGCCCGTCGCGGGTGATGCGCACCAAGCCGGCGATCTCGGCCTCCTCGACTGCCTCTTCACCGGCGAGTTCGGCGAGGACGTCGATGTCGAGCGGCTCGCACAGGCTCAGATACTTCAACGCGCCCAGGACCGAACCGTCCAGTTGCTCGATCCGGCCCTCGAGCAGCGACGCGAGCTCCGAGGTGATGGCGGCACGCCCGCGGAGTTGCCACACACCGTTGACCTGCCGCAGGGTGTCGGCCTGCCGGGCGCCGTCGACGAGATGCCGGAGGAACAGTGCGTTCCCACCGGAGGCCTCCCACATGAGATTCGCGGAGTGCTCCTCGAGCTGGCCGCCGAGCACGGACTCGATGAGCTCGACACTCTGTTCTTTGGTGAACGGCGACAACGTGATCCGTGTGAGATGGTTGTCCTTCCACAGCGAGGTCACCGCATCCGGGACGGTCTCGCCGCTGCGCACGGTCGCCACGATGTGCACCGCACGGTCGATCGCGAGTTGATGCAGGAGCGTCGCCGACAGTTCGTCCAGGAGGTGGGCGTCGTCGACACCGATGACGACATCGCCGTCGGCGAGCAGTGATTCACGCGCTGCCGCAAGGTAGGTGACCGGATCGCTCGACGTCGCCGGGCCGACGAGATGAGCGAAGACGCCCAGCGGGATCGACCGCGCGGACTCGGTACCCGCGACCCATCGCACCCCCGTGGGCAACTCGGCGGTGACATGCCGCGCAAGGGTGGTCTTGCCGACGCCGGAGTCGCCCGTCAGGACCACGCCACAACCGGTCGTCTCACCCCTGAGTGCCGCCTGGATCGTGCGGAACTCCCGATCGCGCTCGACAAGCGGCCAATTCGTGGACATAACCGCGAATTTTAGTCTGCCGGTGCCTACAATGGGCCGCGCCGAAGCACCAATGTGGTCCAACCGGATGCAGTGGCCAGCACTCAGCGAATCCCGGATTCGACATCAGCGGATCGAAGTACGCGAACTACGCATCCCGGGCGTTCGTGACCGTCACCGCCGCCGCCAGGAGCACGAGAGTGAACGCCGCGAAGTACAGCAACGATCCGTAGGCGTTCCAGTGGAAGGTGTCGCTGCCACCCGCGAGGAAGTTCCAGCCGTTGAGGAACGGCAGGAACGACACGATGTGCTCACCCACACGCGGGAGCACCGACACGATGCGCTCGAGGGCCAGCATCCAGACGAGCATGATCGCCACCGCGCCCGCCGAATGCCGCACGAGCGCCCCCACCGCGAGGCCGATCAGCGCGCACAGCATCGCGAAAACCGGCGTGCCCCAGAGGTGTCGGACGGTCTCGGACCCGGTCAGTGAGACCCCGACACCGGACAGCATCTGCGCGACCACGACCGCGACGACGCACAGGATCGCGACCACTGCGAACGAGAGTCCGCCGAACACGACCGCCTTCGCGATGAGGATCCGTGGGCGGCGCGGAATCGCGGCGAAGGTCGGGCGGATGGTGCCGAAACGATACTCGGTGGTGACACCCAGGATCGCCATGATCGCCAGGACCGCGACCCCGAACTGGTCGACGCCGATCAGGAAGTCGCCGGTGAGGGTGTCGGCCTCGCCGGGACTTCCGTACGAGGTTCCGGCGACGGCACCGAGCAGCACCGCAATACCCAGACCCAGCACGACGACGACACCGAGGCACCAGTACGGCGACCGCGTGCTGGCGAGCTTGATCCGTTCGGCGTTGATCGCGGCGATCACCGGCTCACTCCCCCCTGGTTGTCGGTGGCGGTGTAGTCGACAGCGTGGGCCGTCATCGACATGAACACCTCTTCGAGCGACGCCGACTCGGCGGAGAGCTCGTGCAACGTGATGCCCGCGGCGGCGGCGAGATCGCCGACGTGATCGGTCGTGGTGTCCGGTATGCGCATCACCGGACGCCCGCGATCATCCGGGTCACCCGGTGCGGGGTTCAGCCCCGCCGCGGCGAGCGCGGCATGCAACTGCTCCAGCTGCGGGC
This sequence comes from Gordonia sp. ABKF26, assembly GCF_041103195.1. Classification (NCBI taxonomy): domain Bacteria; kingdom Bacillati; phylum Actinomycetota; class Actinomycetes; order Mycobacteriales; family Gordoniaceae; genus Gordonia; species Gordonia sp. ABKF26. The sequence continues at coordinate 1,067,751 of NZ_JBGCVZ010000003.1, read as the reverse complement.
CGCGCACCCGCACGGACTGCCGAGCCCGTCCGGTGAACTCACCCACCGAGCAGTCGGCGATCAGCCGCCCCCGCCCGATGACGACGAGATGATCTGCGGTGAGCGACATCTCGGTGAGCAGGTGGCTCGACACCAGCACCGTTCGACCCTCGGCGGCGAGCTTGCGCATGAAACCGCGGATCCACACGATCCCCTCCGGATCGAGGCCGTTGACCGGCTCGTCGAACAACAGCGTGTGCGGGTCGCCGATGAGGGCACCCGCCAGACCGAGTCGCTGCGACATGCCGAGCGAGAAGCCGCCCGCGCGTTTCTTGGCCACCGACGTGAGCCCGACCGTCTCGAGCACCTCGTCCACCCGGGCGACCGGGATCTGGTTGCTGGCCGCCAGCCATCGCAGATGGGAACGCGCACTGCGGTTCGGGTGCACCCACCGGGCGTCGAGCAGCGCGCCGACCTGACGCAGCGGATGGTCGAGGTCGCGGTAGCGCTGACCGTTGATCGTGGCCGTACCCGAGGTCGGGCGATCAAGACCGAGCATCATGCGCATCGTGGTCGACTTGCCCGCACCGTTGGGCCCCAGGAAGCCGGTCACCCGTCCCGGCCCGACTTCGAAGGTGAGGTCGTCGACCGCGCGTTGACCGCCGAAGTCCTTCGTCAGATTCGCTACCCGCAACACGCCTCGACCATAGCCGTCCAAGCCGGAGCGGCCCGGTCCGTCATTCGGACGGCCTGTCGCGGGCGACCGTCAGCTCTGCTCCCGGCCGGGCGAGGACGCGTGGGCCCAGAAGCGCTTGGGGATCCGGCCCGCCCGCGCGGCGAGCCGGCCCGCGATCACCGCATGCCGCATCGCCGTCGCCATCTGTTCGGGGTTCTCCGCGCGGGTCACCGCGGTGGCCAGAAGTACTCCGTCGCAACCGAGTTCCATCGCCAGGGCCGCGTCGCTCGCGGTACCGATGCCGGCGTCGAGGATGACCGGCAGCGGGTCGTCGAAGCGGGTGCGGCAGTCGTCGACGATCATCTCGATGTTGTGCGGGTTGAGGATTCCGAGGCCGGTCCCGATGGGCGAGCCGAGTGGCATCACCGCGGCCACGCCGAGATCGGCGAGTCGCGCGGCCAGGACCGGGTCGTCATTCGTGTAGGCCAGGACGACGAATCCGTCCGCGACCAGGGCGGCCGCCGCGTCGACGAGCTCGATGGCGTCGGGCATCAGGGTGCGCTCGTCGGCGACCACCTCGAGCTTGACCCAGTCGGTCTCGAACGCCTCGCGCGCCAACTGCGCGGTCAGCACCGCCTCGGCGGTGGTGTGGCACCCCGCCGTGTTCGGCAGGACCGCGATGTCGAGCCTCCGCAGCAGGTCGAAGACCCCGGTGCCCGAGGCGGCGTCGACGCGGCGGACCGCGACGGTGGTGAGTTCGGTGCCCGATGCGACGAGTGCGCGTTCCAGGGTCGCGAGATTCGACGCGCCCCCAGTGCCGGTGATGAGCCGAGACGAGAACTCGCGGCCGCCGATCCGCAACGGGTCGGGTGTCAACTGGTCAGCCACCCTGCACCGCCGTGACGATCTCGACGACGGCGCCATCGGTCATGGTGTGCCGGTCCCAGCGGCCGCGCGGGACGACCGCGCCGTCCACCGCGACCGCGATCCCGCGATCCGGCAACCCGAGTCCGGCGACCACATCGCGCACCGAGGCGTCGGCCTCGACGTCCACTGTCTCGCCGTTCACCGTGATACTCATTCCTCGACTCCTTCCAGGATCGACAGGACCCGCTCCGCGGTACCGGGAGCGAGGACGATCCCATTGCGTCCGTGCCCGGTCGCCACGACCGTGCGGGCGTCCACGCGGGTGACGAGCGGTAACCCGTCGGCGGTGCACGGCCGCAGACCGGCCGCCGCTTCGGTCAGCTCATACGTCCGCAGCCCGGGCATCACCTCGATCGCGTCGGCCAGCAGGTCGGCGACCCCACCGGCCTGCGGCGTCCGGTCGGCCATCCCCTCCGCCTCGTACTGGGTCGCCCCGACGACGACCCCGTCCTCGCGCGGGACCACGTACACGGCGCGGCCGTGCAGGCGAGCCCGGACGACGTGGTCGGGCGGGGGCACCGACCACCGCGTGCGACGAAGCCGCAGGATCTCCCCCTTGGCCGGGTGCAGGTCGACGTCCGGCCACAGTGCCGCGGTGCCGAGTCCGGCGGCGAGCAGGACCTGCGCGTCGGGGCCCAGGTCGTCGACATCGGACAGGGACTCGAGGCGAGCGGAGACGAGTTCCACGCCGGCACTGGTGGCCGCGGCGCGCAGCGCCTCGAGCAGTCGACGGTTGTCCACCGACCATTCCCCGATCGCGCGGTAGCCACCGACGAGTCGAGAACTCAGTGACGGTTCCAGCGTTCGGATGTCGCGGCCGGTCACCGGCTGCAGCGCGGCATCGGTGCCGGGCTGACCGGACCAGACGAAGTCGGCGAGGTGTCGCAGATACTCGAGGTCGGTGGCCGAGGCCGCGACGAAGAGCGAGTCGGTGGCGGTGACGACGGCCGGATCGTCGAGTCGCTTCACGAGCGCAGGCCAGCGGCGGACCGACTCGACCGACAGGGCGAGCGATGCCTCCTCGCCGGGGATTCCCTCGCCGAGCGAACCGAGCATGCCGCCCGCGACCCACGAGGCGCGCTCCTCGGCGCCGGCGTCGAGTACGCGAACCCGCCACCCGGCGTCGGCCGCGGCGACCGCGCACGTCAACCCGATGACGCCGCCGCCCACGACCGTGAGCGGGCGGTGCGCACGCTTCTGCTGAGGGGAATTCACGCTGGAATCACCTTCCTTCGCCGGAATGACCCGGATCAGGTTCGACGGTCAGCGGATGGGTCCGCACTCTCAGCCCGGCCGATCCGGACTCCCGTGTGTTCGTGCGGTCCACCCTACGCCCGGGCCTCGGGCGTCCGGTTAGCCTGGTCGGCGTGACGACCCCGAACCCCACCACGTCAGCGTCCGCGGACTCCGGCCGCGCGGCGGACCGTCGTCGTCGGCTCTCCGCGGCCCGCCTCTACCTGTGCACCGACGCCCGGCGCGAACGCGGCGACCTCCTCGACTTCGTCGATGCCGCGCTAGCGGGCGGCGTCGACATCGTGCAGCTCCGTGACAAGAACTCACCGGGCGAACGCGAGTTCGGGACCCTCGAGGCGCGGGAGGAACTCGAGATCCTCGCCGGGTTGCGGGCCGTCGCCGATGCGCACGGCGCATTGCTGGCGGTCAACGACCGCGCCGACATCGCGGCGCTCTCCGGCGCCGATGTCCTGCACGTGGGACAGGGCGACCTCGCGCCGTCGGCGGCCCGCCGGATCGTGGGCCCGGAGGTGATCATCGGCGCCTCGACCCACGACCCCGAGCAAGCTGCCGCCGCGATCGCCGACGAGGACGTCGACTACTTCTGCGTCGGCCCGTGCTGGACCACGCCCACCAAACCCGGCCGCGCCGCCGCCGGCCTCGACCTCGTCTCCGCAACTTCGGAAATGCTGTCGGGGACACCACAATCGCCGAAGCCGTGGTTCGCCATCGGCGGCATCGACGCCGGCCGCGTCGGCGAGGTCACCGCACTCGGCGCCGAGCGCATCGTCGTCGTCCGAGCGATCACCGCGGCCGCGGACCCGGCCGCCGCGGCCCGCGACCTCGCCGGGATGCTGTAGCGGCTCACCGCCGGCCGCGGGCAAACACGTTTGCCCGGTCGATACCTCGGGTCTATGGTGGACCGATCATGTTGTGCATCACGAGCGTTCTCGTAACCCGCCGCAGCGGGGTCTGACTCTGACCGACCCCCCGCTGCGGGTCGGTTGCGCTCTCCAGTCGGTCATCCGTTCTTCGACCGAAATCGGTTAATGAGATGCACCCTCTTCATCTGTCCCATCCATCCTGTTCGTGGCATGAGTGCGGCGACCGCCGCGGTGACGATCTGTTCACCGAGCGGTACGGACGTCCGCTTCCCCCTGGAATGCACGAGGAGGCGACCGGGATGACCTGGCAGGAATTCACCGACGAATGCTCCCGCGGCGGCGCGATCCGGCTCGGATCATGGTCGGTCGTGTCGTGTCCGGGCGACCTGGTCGAGTGCCGGGCGACGCTCGCGATCGCCGACCGCATCAGGTCGTGCAGCGCGGTCGCCGCCGGTCCGGTCGGCGCGATGACCTCGATCCTCCACGACGTCGGCGCCCCGGTTCAGATCGTCCGCCTGCATCAGCGGGTGGTCGACGGCGTGGTCACGACGTTCCTGCTGTGCGAGAACGACGGCCGCCAGGCGTGGGCCGCCGGCGAGGGTGCGAGCGGCGACGAGGCGAACGTCCACGCCCTGATCGCCGGCGCGAACCGTCTGCTGGACGCCGATCGTGTCGGGGTCTGACGGGTAGGGAGCGGGACTCAGCTCTGGGGGTCGAGCATCGCGATGCGCTCGCGAAGCGTGGGCCAGGCGAGCCCGAACGCCGGGTGCAGCGGCAGCTGGTCGACGCGCTTCTCGTCGACCCACCGCAGCTCGGTGGATTCGAAGTTGGCGACCGTGCGGACCGGCGAATCGGTCTCGGCGATCACGGTCGTGTAGGTCCATCCGCCGGGTGACTCGTGGGTGACGACGGCCGCGACGACGCGCAGATCGTCGCCGGTGATGCCGGCTTCTTCCTCGGCTTCGCGAATCGCCGTGTCGACGGCGCCTTCGTGCGAGTCGCGCGCGCCGCCGGGCAGCGCCCATGTCCCGCCCTGGTGCGACCAGGCGGCGCGATGCTGGAGGAGCACACCGGTCGATCCCTCCGGCAACGGCGCCCGCAGCAGCAGACCTGCCGCGCCGTGGACACCCCAATATCGTGAACCGTCGGGATCGATCACCCAGCCGTCGCCGTCGCCGCGCACCACGCCTCCTCGCAACCCGATCGCGTCGACCGGGTGCCTCCACCGTAAGTGAGACGCGCGCCACCTGCCAGGGAGTCCGCGCAGCGCTTGCGGATCCCGGGTGGCGAACCCTGAGGCGACCCGGTTGCACGCACTGCGAGCCGAACGGTCGAGGTCGGCGACGCGGGGCCGGTCGAGCCCGGAGGAACCCCGCCCGATGGCATAGGGTGAAACACGCACGACCCGGTGAACGATGACCCAGATGACACAACACCTGGCGTTGATCGCCCGGTCACGCGAATCCGGAACGGGGAACCGGTGACCGTACGACCGCACCGGAGACGATCCAGCGTTCGAGAAGGGATCAGGTAGGTGACCGGCGACGCGTCCTCCGTGCGGACGGCGCTGACGCGTGGCGGTCGCACGATCCGACCGGCGCAATCCTCACCCCCGATCCGACAGGTGCTCGCCGACCGGCGCGAACTCGTCGCCACGGCCCGGGAACGCGCCCAGTCGCCCTTCCAGACCCTCCGGCACTTCGCGGTCACCACCCCCGGCAAACTCATCATCATCTGCGGCATCCTGGCGCTCGGCTGTCTGAGCACCGGGCTGTACGCGTCGACGGTTCTCGAGGACCGCACCCAGACCCTGCAGCGCCTCATCGATCGGACCGAACCGCTCGCCGAGGCCGCACAGGTCCTCTACAGCTCGCTGTCGATCGCCGACGCCTCCGCGAACGCCGCGTTCATCTCGGGCGGTCTCGAGACGCCCGAGTTGCGGCAGCGTTACTCCGACGCGCTGGCGACGGCGTCGTCGTCGTTGATCCTGGCGACCGGTACGTCCAGCGAACCCGGTTCCGGCATGGCGTCGGACCGGGCGGAGCAGGCAGTCAGCGCCGACCTCGAGACCCTATCCACCTCGATCCCGGTGTACAGCGGTCTCATCGAGACGGCGCGAACCAACAACCGACTCGGCAACCCGGTCGGCTCGGCGTACCTCGGCCAGGCGTCGTCGATGATGCAGGACGAGATCCTCCCGGCCGCACAGCGCCTGTACGAGCGGCGTTCGATGGCCATCGCCGATCCCCAACACACGCTCACCCGCCCGCCGTGGACCGTGTACGCGCCACTGTTGTTCCTGCTCGCCGCGCTGGTGCTGACCTCGCGCTACCTCGCACGCCGAACCCGCCGCCGGTTCAACCTCGGGATCGTCGCGGCCATCTTCGCCCTCAGCATCGGGACGCTGTGGCTGCTCGCCTCCGGCCTGATGTCGGTGGCGGCGACCAGCGACGCCCGCACCGAGGGCGCCGACCCGCTCCGCGACCTGACCGCTGCCCGCATCCTCACCCAACAGGCCCGGTCGGCGGAGACGCTGTCGCTGATCCGCCGCGGCGACCAGGGCGGACTCGAACGCAGCTTCTCCGCGGCGACCAGCGAGATCGGCAACATCGTCGACGACGTGCGCGGCGGAACCGAGGACGGCGACAGTGCGGTCACCGCCGAGCAGCTGGACACGGTGACCGCGGCGCTGACGGAGTGGAAGCGCACCGACGCCGCCGTCCGCCGCTACATCCAGACCGGGAACTTCGGTCTCGCCCGCCTGCACACCGTCGGCGACGGACCGGACAGCTCCGCGCGCGCCTACACCGCGGTCGACACCGCGCTGGTCGACGCGATCACCACCGCACGGAACTCGTTCCGCGACGACATCAACACCGCGCAGCGCGTCCTCGGGTTCACCGGCACCGGCATCCTGCTGCTCACCGTCTTCGCCGGTGTCGCGATCGTGGGCGGTCTCATCCCCCGGATCCGGGAGTACCGATGACGACCATGCCCGCACCTCATACCCCGTCACGTCATCGCCTGCTGACCTTCGTGGTCCTGCTCGCGCTCACCGGCCTCGTCGCCACGGGGTGCGTGCGGTTTCCCGCACCCGAATCGCCCCCGCCCACCGCCACCGCCGGACCACCGGTGCTGCCCGGCGTCCAGGTCGACGTGCCGGTCGAACCACTGCCGAGTTCCGAGGCCTGCAATGCGACCCTGACCCTTCGGCCGCCCGCCCAGATGCCGCTCCCGCGCCAGATGCCGCCGAACTCGACGATGGCCGGGATCCTGGAACGCGGCCGGCTCATCGTCGGCCTCGACATCGGCTCCAACCTGTTCAGCTTCCGCGACCCGATCACCGGCGACATCCAGGGCTTCGACGTCGACATCGCGCACGAGATCGCCGGCGCCATCTTCGGCGACGACCGTCGCGTCGAGTTCCAGGTCCTGAGCTCCGCCCAGCGGATCGACGCCCTGCGGGACATGACGGTCGACGTGGTGATCAAGACGATGAGCATCACGTGCGACCGGTTGCGCGACATCAGCTTCTCGGCTCCCTATTACGTTGCCTCGCAGCGCATTCTGTCATTCCGGAATTCGAATGTCACCGGCCCGGCGCAGCTGGCGGACAAGCGTGTCTGCGCGGCGCGCGGGACGACCTCGATCGGCCGCATCCAGGCCATCCAGCCCCGCGCCACCATCGTCAGCACGACGACCTGGGCCGACTGCCTGGTGCTGATGCAACAGGGGCAGATCGACGCGGCGACCACCGACGACGCCATCCTCGCGGGTCTGGCCGCACAGGACCCGTGGTTGCGGGTCGTCGGCCCCAGCCTCGGGGAGGAGTTCTACGGCGTCGGAATCCCGAAGGGCCAGGACGACATGATCCGGTTCGTCAACGGGGTCCTGGAGCGCATCCGCGTGACCGGTCGCTGGCAGGAGATCCGCGACCGGTGGTTGTCCATCCTCGACAGCGGGTACGGCGCGCCCCAGCCGTACTACCGGGACTGATGCCCATGGACGGCGCAGCGCGCAACGATCACGACACCGACGATGTCCGCCACGATCCGGCGGGCGACGATCGGGGCGAGGACGATCGGGGCGAGGACCTCGGCACCCAGCGCGTCTCGCTCGACGCGCTTCTCGGCGAGGACGAGATCGGGCAGGACGAGGTCGGCGAGGTCGGCGAGGTCGGCACCCAGAAGGCCGACCTCGCGGCGCTGACCGCCGGCTCCGACGACACCACCGACCCGCGGCCCGGTCGGCGCACCGACCCCGATGTCGGAACACAGGCTGTCGCACCGGTGTTCACCGTCGGGGTGGACCCCGACGATCGGACCGACCGCGTCGTGCGGTCCCGTCCGGCCGTACCCCATCCGGAGCCCGACTCGGGTCCGCTCGGCCGGCGACTCGTGCCGCGCCGCCGTCCTCCGGTGCACGAACGCAGGCTCGGCAGCGGCCTGGTCGAGATGCCGAAGATCACCGACATCGAACCCGAGGACGCCGTCATCGACGACCCGGTGATCGCCGACAACAAGCGGTTCTGCTGGCGCTGCGGCAAACCGGTCGGCCGCGTCGAGGGCGAGGGCGCCGGACCGCCGACCGGTGATTGCGGGAACTGCGGCGCGCGATATTCGTTCGTTCCCGGTCTCGCTCCCGGCACGCTGGTCGCCGACCAGTACGAGATCGCCGGTGCGATCGCCCACGGCGGCCTGGGCTGGATCTACCTGGCCATCGACCGCAATGTGAGCGATCGGCCCGTCGTCCTCAAAGGCCTGCTGAACTCCTCGGATTCCGAGGCGCAGCGCGTCGCGGTCGCCGAGCGGCAGTTCCTGGCCTCGGTGAACCATCCCGGGATCGTCAAGATCTACAACTTCGTCGAGCACGTCGACGACGATGACCGTTTCGGCTACATCGTGATGGAGTACATCGGCGGTCAGACGCTCAAGCAGATCACCGCAGGCGACCCGGACAACTCGTTGCTCTCGGTCGAGCAGGGTCTGGCCTACATCCTGGAAGTGCTTCTCGCCGTGGGCTACCTGCACTCGGTCGGCCTGGTCTACAACGACGTCAAGCCCGAGAACATCATGGTCGGCAGTGACGAGGTGAAGCTGATCGATCTCGGTGCCGTCTCCCCGATCAACGGTTACGGTCACCTCTACGGCACGCCCGGGTTCCAGGCGCCGGAGATCGTCAAGACCGGACCGCAGATCGCGACCGACATCTACAGCATCGGACGTACCCTCGCGGTACTCACCGTGCCGATGGAGATGCGTCACGGGCGCTACGTCGACGGCCTGCCCACCGCGTCGAAAACGTCGCTGTTCCGCAACAATCCGTCGTATTACCGCCTCTTGCAGCGCGCCACGGCGCCCGATCCGGCCGACCGCTTCGTCTCCGCGGAGGAGATGAGCACCCAGGTGCTGAACGTGTTGCGCGAGACGGTCGCCGTGCACACCGGCGTTCCGCGTCCCGCGTTGTCCACGGTGTTCACCCCGCAACGTTCGACGTTCGGCACCGACCTCATGCTCGCGCCCGTCGACGGTTTCTTCGACCCCGATCAGGCGGCGTTCTACGACCCGGTGGACATCGCCAACGCGCTGCCCGTCCCACTGGTCAACCCGCTCGACCCGGCCGCGAGCCTGCTCACCTCGGCGGCGCTGTCGGATCCGCGACAGACCCTCGACTCCATCAACACCGCCCGCGCAGAGGGTTTCGCGTCGCTCTTCGGCGGCCGACCGGTCAAGAACGCCCACCCCTCTCGGGAGATCGATCTCGCCGAGGCCCGCGCTCACCTGCAACTCGATGACGTCGACACCGCGCTCGCCCTTCTGCAGGAAGTCCGGGCCCACCACGGTGATTCGTGGCGGGTCGAGTGGTACATGGGCATCTGCGCGCTGATGAACGACGAGCCCGAACTCGCCTACGAGCGCTTCGACGAGGTCCTCGGCGCGATGCCCGGCGAGGTCGCACCGAAGCTCGCCGTCGCCGGCACGGCCGAACTCATCGGCCGCTGGCTGGCCGACGAGAAGGGGCCCGCGAAGTCCGCGGACAAGATCGCCAAGCTGTATGACGTTGCGCAGCACCACTATCACGACCTGTGGCTCACGGACCACAGCATCGTGACCGCCGCCTTCGGACTGGCCCGGCTCGCGGTGGCCGCCGGTGACATCGACGCCGCCATCCAGCCGCTCGACGAGGTGCCGGCCACCAGTCGCCACTTCAACACCGCACGCGCGACGGCGATCATCGCGCTCGTCCACGGCCGGCCCACCACGCAGGTGACCCGCGAGCAGATCGTCGAGGCGGCCCGACGTCTCGAGCAGATCCCGGATACCGAACCACGTAAGGCCCGGATGTTGCTGATCGTGTTGGGTACCGCGCTGGGCTGGATCCACGACAACCCCGAGGATGCCGCACAGGACAAGGAACCCTCCACGTTGCTCGGATTCCCGTTCACCGAGTACGGGATTCGCACCGGCACCGAGCGCTCGCTACGTCAGCTGGCCCGTCTGACCCGCACCAACCGAGCACACCGGTTCATGCTGGTCGACCTCGCCAACTATGTCCGACCGAACACGTTGTTCTAGGGCGTTTCGAAAGGCGTCCCGGTTGCGTTGCACACGAGCGGTTCTTGCCTGAGGAGATCCTCGAGGTGCGCCTCGACCGACGTTGGACGTCGGCGACGCACGCGCCGTGGTGGTCGGACGTCGATGACGTGGCTGGTTTTCAACCATGATTGGCGTGCGTCTTGGCGGTGTGGCGTCTCCGGGCGTGCTTGATCGCCGGGCCGGGTGGTCGGTCCGTGGATCTCGGCGCGTATGTCGCGTAGAAGTTCTGCGAACCGCCGGGGTATGTCGGGTCGGCGGTTGATGCGGTCGGGATTGGGTGGTGCGCCGGGTTCGGCGTTGAGTCGCCAGACGCAGCGGCCTTCGTCGGGTCCGGACCGTTCGATGTGGGTGGTGTACTGGCCGGGCTGGTCGCCGACCATCCGGTTGTGCCGCGGGCAGGCCGGGGCGAGGTCGTCGATGTCGGTGAGACCACCCTTGGCCCAATCCTTGTGGGCGTGATGGAGTTCGACCTGGGTGGCGGGTTGATCGCATCCGGGTGCCGAGCACACTTCACCGTCGGGGCGGGCGAAGGAAACGAGGCGTTGTTCGCGGGTGGCCAGACGCTTGCCCCTACCGAAGTACAGCGGCACCGCGGTGGCGTCTTTGAAGATCGCCAACCACGGTTGCACGTCGCCGGCCATCGCGAGCAGGTCGGGGATGGGCAGCAGGGTGCCGGTGGCGGTGGTCGCGAGCCCGGCTTCGCGGATCAGGTCGCCCAGATCGGCTTTGATGATCAGATGGGCGGGCAGGCCGCGGTGCGACGTTCCGAGAATCCCGTCTGAAAAGCCAGCGGTGAGTGCGGCGTCGAGCGCGTCGTGATTCGTCTGGGCGAGGGTGCGGCCGTCACGATCGGCTGCGAGCGCGAGGGCGTCGGGGTCGGCGGTGCCGGCGGGTCCGCTGGGTGAGGCGGGGTCGTCGGGGTTGTTGAGTCCGGGCTTGCCCCATACCGCGAACATCATCGTCAACCGGGCGGCGAGTGTGGGAGTCAGCGTGCCCGAGATCTTCGCGGTGCCATCGGCGCGTTGCCGACCGATCCACAGGCCTCGTCGTCGTTGCTGATCGGTGTCGTCCGTGAGGGTGCCGTCCGGATCGAGGTGGGCGATTAGGCGTGCGCCGAGTTGGGTGATGTCGGCCGGTGTGTGGTCGATGGCGATCTCGGCCATCTGCCGCTCGGCGGCGACTCTGATGTCGTGGTCGATAGTGCCTGGGATGCGGTCGAGGACGTCGAGTGCGGCGTGTACGTGTGCGGTGCCGACCGTTCCTTGGGCGAAAGCCTCGGCGAGGCACGGGTGTTCGGGCGGTAGGACCTCGCCGCTGAGGCTGGTGCGGGTGGCGGTGGCGTCCATCTGCTTACGACGCCGCACCGGGTTGGAGACCCGCAGCCGGTGGGTCATGAACTGCATGAGCGTGCGGCAGCCCGTCTTGCGGGGGAGGTCGCGGGCCTCGGCCTGATCGATTTGCCGGTCACCGGCAAAGGTCAGTCGCGCGATGGCGCGTTCGGTGTCGGCTGCGACCTCGGTGAGTTCGGCATCGGTGCACGGAGACAAGTCGACGGTCTGCAGTTCGTCGAGGATCGCGTGCAGGTCGGCCACCAGCTCGACGACACGTGGTTGCGGCGAAGCGGAGTCGTCAGGCATGGTCACCCCCCGGAGACGATTTCACGAATGCATGTTCGAGTGTAGCGTCTATCAAACTGTCGTGCAACGGTTTTCGCAATTCGCTACCGAGCGAGTCTTGTCGGTGGTGTGTGGTAGGGCGCCGATAATCGGACTATCCTGCGGCTTGGTCTCCTTCCGGCCGGCTACCGAACGCAACCGTCCTGCTTGAGCATCCGCGGCGTCGGCCCTAGTTTAGAGCCGGGTGTGTCGACCTCGAGTACCCCAACGTGTGCTCTTACACCTGAAGCTCGCTCGACATGTATAACCTGTGAGCATGACCGCAACGTCCGACCTGATCGCGCGGATTGAGAGCGCCTTCGCGACGGGACGAATCTCAGGCGACATACTCTATGCCGAGGGCGCAACTGCCCACGAGCTAGGCAAGGAAAGGTATGACGAAGCGGTTCGTCTAACTCGCCGCGAATGCCCACTCTCGGATGCGATCCAGGCGGCTGAACTCTACGGTTACGCGGCTGGGATTTCCAAAGCAAACAATCTGGGCTACGAAGACGACTGTGAAGCACGTCTAGCGATGTTGTTAAACTGGGTAGTTCTCCCAAATAGAGATGAAGCGCGCATTCGGGCCTCTCGGTTGATGTACGATCTTGGCGAAAGATTCCTCGCTCGAGGTGAGAAAAACCTCGGGGCGATGCAACTTACCAACGGCGCGTTAGCAATCGCGGAAATGAACAATGCCACTCTTTCTCAGCAAGAATCTGCGGCTGATACGCTACGCCGGGCGCTGAGAATGCGGGCACGTAACTCAACCGACTATGCCTATGGTCTTACGAACTTGGCAGTGATCGAGACCCAACTCGTACATCGCTTACCGAAATCGGAACAGTCGGTCGCCTACCGAAATGTCCTTCGCAAACTCAACAAGGCGAACAAACTATTCGTCAAGAATAGAGAGAAGGTACCGCGGTCGCTGTACCACGACGCCGTGCTGGAGGCTCTAACCAGATGGCTGTCGCACGAACTTGACTTGGCGACCGAGTCGGCCTACACAAGATCTATCCCTGAAGCCGAGGACATAGACCTGAGAGGCCTATCGAAATCGGAATACGTATCCGCGATGGTATCAAATTCCGTCGCGCTCGGTCTGGACTCACTTCCCGAATGGGTACCAGAATGGGAGACCGTAGTACAGGATGCTATCGCCAGAATACCTATGTTTTGGGGTTGCGTTGAGCGGGCAAGAAAATATTTGGACGCGACTACGGCATCAAGAACTAAGGCGGACCTCAAGCTATATGTCCTCCAGCAGATGGCGCACCAAAAGGTAGGTTTTCCGTACGAATCGATGGACGCCTTGTGGTCTTCTAACCAGATGGAGATGTATCTCACCTGGGCTGTAAAATGTATGAGCTGGCAAGATCGCCTCACACCGTCCGGCGACAGCCAATACAGAGCCTTGTTGAAACGCTCTGGGCAGAGTGTTCGAACGCTTCGAGCTACGTGGTCTGCTCGCGACGTAGAGAGATTGTTGGGTAGAAATCCGCTTGAATTTCGCTTCATTGCTTGTGAGTTGGCGCGGCTCGAAGAGTGGAAAGACTCGTTCGAACTGCTTGAGGCGACACGCGGGCTGGTATCTTCTAAGACTCTGAACGACGCTCCCGATGCGTATATGCGTGTTGCTGATTCTTTATCGTGGGTGCATCTCACGCACAGTCCAATGGGGACGTACGCGGTATGCCTACGCGATGGGTCCTATTTTGGGCGCGCTTTTCCTTCGCTAAGCGGCTCTGAACTGGCGGCATTGTTTTCAAATATTGCGGGCTCTGGGCTGCTGGTTGAGCAGAATGTCCAAGGATCAACGGCCGCAGCAAATGCTGCAGAAAAGATAGCGCTCGCATTAGCTCCCGTTGGGGATTGGATTTGCGAGGTCTCTGGAGCAGACGTCGTAGTAATGCCCGGTGGATTCTATCAAACGTTTCCGGTTTGGTCGACAGGGATGTTGGGGAATGATGTAGCGAAGGGCAAGAGGAGGGTTAGCAGTTCGCCGTCGAGAAACATTGCCTACAAGAACTCTGAGGCCCGCGCTGGCCGGGCTAAACCCTCTTCTGTAATCGCGATTGAGGAGGCCAGTTCCGTACCTGGATTCGCCGAGCTTCCCTGGTCTCAACACGAACCCACTGCACTGGCCTCGATATGCGGCGATTTCATAAGAGTCACGGCCAATTCGGCGACATTCGATTCCCTAGCTAGTTCGTTATCGAACTGTTTGGCAACGCATTTCACGGGCCACTCATACGCAGATCCTGATCCGTATTTCTCGTCGATTGGAACCTACGGGGAGCGTGTCACAGTCAGGCATCTACTTGAGTTGGACATTTGTAGCAGTCTCGTGGTTCTGGGGTCGTGCCAGTCGGGACTAGCACTCAACTTCAAGCAGCAAGACGAGTATCTCAGCATTCAGTCCGCGATCTTCTACGCAGGAGCTCGATACTGTATTGGGACCTCGTGGCCTGTAAGAGATTACGTTGCCTTTGCATTCAGTATTCAGTTCTATTCGGCGATGAAGGCTCTTCAAGAGCCTGTCGGTGATGCAGACTTCAGTCCCACACGGGAGTCTTTTGCGCAGGTGGTCAAGTGGATGCGCAACGCAACACTCGCAGAGGTGAATATAATACTCGCTGAGTACGAGGTCCCACAATTGAAAGGCAATTCCGAGACTCTGGCCTTTAGGTACTATGACTGGGCAGCATTCGGCGTCGTCGGCACGCAGTTGTAGCCGCCAACGATCTATTGTCATTAGCGATGGCCGCTAGGATACGGTCATCAAGTTCGGGCGATATGGGTTCCTTTAAGGGCTCACCCCACGTAAGCCACAACGATCAGTGCTCCCATAAAGTGGGCCCTAATCGCAGGGATGCAAACCACCATAGTCGAATATGCGGTCCGGACGATGCCGACCCGGGGAGATCACCCCCCAACCACCGCCGCCGATTGCCGCGCGATGGCGAGCTCTTCGTTTGTCGGCACGACGAGCACCTCCACAGCACTGTCATCCGCCGAGATCCGACGAGCAGCCCTGCCGCGCACGGCGTTCCGCTCCTCGTCGACGACGATCCCGAACCCTTCCAAGCCCGCCAGCGCACGAGAGCGAACGACTGCCGAGTTCTCCCCCACCCCCGCCGTGAAGGTGATGGCATCGACGCGGCCGAGGGCGAAGGCGTAGGCGCCGACATAGCGGCGCAGGCGGTGGATGTAGACGTCGAAGGCGCGTCGGGCGGCGTCGTCGCCGGAATCCATCAGCTCCGTGATGGCGCGGAAGTCGTTCTCCCCGCACAGGCCTCGAAGTCCCGACCGTTTGTTGAGCAGCGTGTCGATCTCGCCGACGGACAGGTTCGCCACCCGGTTCAGGTGCAGCACGAGCCCGGGATCGAGATCGCCGCTGCGGGTTCCCATCACCAGCCCCTCGAGCGGCGTCATACCCATGGAGGTGTCGATGGGCTGCCCGCCCGCGATGGCCGACGCCGACGCGCCGTTGCCGAGATGCAGCACGATCTGGTTCAGCGACGCCGGGTCGCGGTCCAGGAACTCGGCCACCCGCCCGGACACGTACTCATGGCTGGTGCCGTGAAACCCGTAGCGGCGGATCGCATGCTCGTCGGCGACCGCACGGTCGATCGCGTACGTCGCGGACGCATCCGGGAGTCCATGGAAGAAGGCGGTGTCGAAGACCGCGACCGACGGGACGTCCGGCAGCAACTCCTGCGCGGCCAGGATTCCGACCAGATTCGCGGGATTGTGCAACGGTGCCAGCGGAGAGATGCGCTCGATCTCCGAGATCACCTCGGGGGTGACGACAGTCGGCTCGTAGAACGACCTGCCGCCGTGGACAACCCGATGCCCGACCGCGCTCAGTCCCGCGTCCGCCAGATCGGTTCCGTTGTCGGCGAAGAACCGCTCCGCACGCCGGACCGCGGCGAGATGGTCGTCGAGTTCCAGCGTCTCGGTGACCGTCTCGCCGTTCTGTTCATGCGTCATCGACGAGCCGGTGTCGCCGATCCGCTCCGCGATGCCCTCCGCGAGCACCGTGCCGTCAGCCGGTTGCACCAGTTGATATTTCAACGACGACGAGCCGGCGTTGAACACCAGCACCGCACCGGACGCCGCGCTCATCGACGATCCTCCTCGTCGGCGGCGCCGGCGTTCTCGGCGATCGGGTCCACACCCTCCTGCTGGGCTTGGATCGCGGTGATCGCCACGGTGTTCACGATGTCGGAGACGAGAGCTCCGCGACTCAGATCGTTGATCGGCTTGTTCAGACCCTGCAGCACCGGTCCGATGGCGATCGCCCCCGCGCTGCGCTGGACCGCCTTGTACGTGTTGTTGCCGGTGTTCAGGTCGGGGAAGATCAGCACGGTCGCGCGACCGGCGACCGGCGAGTCGGGCATCTTGGTCTTCGCCACCGAGGGTTCCACCGCGGCGTCGTACTGGATCGGCCCCTCGACCAGCAGCTCGGGTTCCCGCTCCCGCACGAGTTCGGTTGCGGTCTTCACCTTCTCGACGTCGGCGCCCGATCCGGACGTTCCCGTGGAGTAGGACAGCATCGCGACCCGGGGGTCGATACCGAAGGCCGCCGAGGTCTGCGCAGACGAGATGGCGATGTCGGCGAGCTGCTCGTCGGACGGGTCGGGGACGATGGCGCAGTCCCCGTACGCGAGGACCTTGTCGGCCAGACACATGAAGAACACACTCGAGACGGTGGACACCCCGGGTTTGGTCTTGATGATCTCGAAGGCCGGTCGAATGGTGTGCGCGGTGGTGTGCGACGCCCCCGACACCATCCCGTCGGCGCGCCCGGTGTGCACCATCATCGTGCCGAAGTAGGACACGTCCCGCATCTTCTCCTGCGCCCGTTCGAAATCCATGCCCTTGTGCTTGCGCAGATCGGTGTAGATCCGGGCGAACTCGTCGAGGTACTCCGACTCGGCCGGGTCGATGACCGTCACGTCGGTCAGGTCGAGTCCGAGTTCGATGGAGCGCTCGCGCACCGCGTCGGGATCACCGAGCAGGGTGAGGTCGGCGACCCCGCGCCGGGCAAGCCGGTTGGCCGCGCGCAGGATCCGATCGTCATCCCCCTCCGGCAGCACGATGTGCTTCCGGTCGGCACGCGCGCGCGAGATCAGGCGGTACTCGAACATCTGCGGCGTCACCACGGTCGGCGTCGACACGTTGAGGTTGAGCATGACCTTCTCGGGGTCGACGTGGGTCTCCATGAGCGACAGCGCAGCCTCGATCTTGCGCGCCGAGCCCACCCCGAGCCGGCCGCGCGTGTGGGCGGCGGTGCGCGCGGTGTCGTAGGTGCCCTGTGGACAGCTGATGATCGGGAGGGTCGGCTTCAAGCCGCTCACCAGCGCCTCGATCATCGGATGCGGCTTGAGGCCGCCGTTGAGGATGATGCCCGCCAGGCGCGGAAACCCCTGTGCGGTGTTGGCGTTCACCAGGGCGAGAAGGACATCCGACCGATCGGCGGGCGTGATGACCACCGTGCCGTCGGTGAGTCGCTCGAGGATGTGCTCGACGGTCATGCCCCCGACCATCACCCGCAGCGCCTCACGATCGAGCAACTCCTCGTCGCCGCTGTACATGGTCGCGCCGAGCGCTTCTTTCAGCTCGCCCATCGTGGGAGCGAACAGCACCGGCTCCTCGGGCAGACACAGTGCGGGAACACCGGTGCTGCGCAACTGGTCCCGGATCTCGTCCAGACGGTCGGGATCGCACCGGTTCGCAACCAGCGCGATCGGGGTCGCATGTGCGGCCGTCACCTCGGCGATCAGACCCTCGGCCAGACCATGCAGTTCTGCCGGCGACCGGTCGATCGCCCTGATCGCCAACACCATCGGAGCAGCGAGGTTGGCGGCGATCCGGGCGTTGTAGCTCAGCTCCGACGGGGTTCCGACGTCGGTGTAGTCCGAGCCCACGATGACGACGCGGTCGCACCGGGACTGGATGGCGTGAAAGCGGGCGACGATTTCCGCGATCGCGCCCTCGGGATCGTCGTGGACCTGTTCGTAGGTGACGCCGAGACAGTCCTCATACGGGATGTCGGCCGAGTCGTAGTCCAGGAGAAGGTCGAGGATCGGATCACGGTCATCGGTAGCCGTCCGCGAGATCGGTCGGAACACGCCGACGCGTCCGCCGGTGGCCGACAGCAACGCCAGCAGTCCCAGCGCGACGATGGACTTGCCGGTCTCGCCCTCGGCCGAGGCGATGTAGATACTCGTCGTGGTGTCGGTGACGACCTGTTCCGCACTCGCGGGTCCGTCGGCGTTCGCGGTCTGGACTGCATCCGTGGCCATGCGCCCCAGCATAGTGGCGGTCGCGCCGGGCGCCGGGCCGCCGGATGGAGCGTCAGATCAGAATCCCGGGATTGCACACCCCGGTCGGGTCGAGCGACGCCTTCACCGCCCGCAACGCGTCGAGGGCCAGCGGTCCGATCTCGTCATGGTAGGCGTCCCGGTGATCCCGCCCGACCGCGTGATGGTGGGTGATACTCGCGCCGGACGCCCGGATCGCGGTATTGGCCGCGGATTTCGCCGCCGCCCATTGCGCCAGCGGGTCCTCGCCGAACGGCGCGACGACCGTGAAGTACAGCGACGCCCCCGACTCGTAGACGTGGCTGATGTGACACATCACCAGCGGTGGCGTGCCCGACGCCGTGAGCGAGTCCGTCACGGCGGCCGTCACCGCGGCGCGCACCTCGTGCAGCCGCGACCAGAAGGCGACGGTCTCGAGCGTCTCGACGAGCACCCCGGCGTCGAGCAATGGATCGCGCAGATACGGCCCCGCGAAACGGCCTGTACGCCAGGCCTCCCCGGGACCGTCACCCAGAGCGTTGCCCCCGACATCGGTCAGCACCGCCGACGCCGCGTCCCGCCGCCGCGCCACCTCGTCGGCCGCACCCTCGTACCCGGCGACGACCAGACACCCGGACCCGCCATCCGCTTCGCTCTCGGCGCCGGAATCATTCGGCCCGCTCGCTTCGCTCCCGGCGCCGGCGCCGGAATCATTCGGCCCGCTCGCTTCGCTCCCGGCGCCGGCCGGATCGGCGAGATTCAGCGCCGTCTCCACCTCATCCGACAGCCGGAGCACGGTGGGTAGCGGACCGTCCTGGGCGAGCCGACGGAGCGCGGTGGCGCCGTCGGCGAACGACGCGAACCGCCAGGCGTCGAAGACGCGGGTCGTCGGGACGGGCCGGATGCGCAGCTGGACGCTGGTGATGACGCCGAACACGCCCTCCGAGCCGAGGACCAGCTGACGTAGATCGGGTCCGGCCGCCGAGCGGGGCGCGGTACCGAGTTCGATCGTGCCGCGCGGAGTGGCCAGCACCAGCCCTTCAACCATCTCGTCGAACCGCCCGTAGCCCGCCGACGACTGACCGGCCGACCGGGTGGCCGCATACCCACCGATCCCCGCGCCCTCGTAGGACTGCGGGAAATGTCCGATGGTCCAGCCCTTCTCGCGGAGGAGCGCTTCGGCCGCCGGCCCCCGCAGGCCTGCCTCCAGCGTCGCCATGCGGGAGATCTCGTCGATCTCGACCACGCGGTCGAGGCGTCGCAGGTCGAGGCTGATCACACCGGCGACCCCGGCGCGGTCCGGCGTCAGACCGCCCACCACCGACGTCCCGCCGGTGAACGGCACCACCGCGATCCGCCGCTCCGAACACAGTCGCAGGATCGCGACCACCTCGTCGTGGTCGCCCGGGTACACCACCAGATCGGGTGCGTCGTCGGCGTCGCCCGCACGCAACCGCAGGATGTCCGGGGTGGAGTAACCGCGCGTGTGCTGAACCCGGGCGGCATCCGCATCGGAGACGTTGTCGGCACCGACGATCTCCGAGATCTGATCTCGCACAGCGGCATCGACGACCGGTCGGGCGAGCGTGATCGTCGCCGGGTCGACACCGGCATCGGCCGGGCGGTCGCCGGCGAGAGCAGCCGCCGCACCGGGCAGTTCGGCGGTGCGCGCCGGGTCTCCCCATCGCGGCCGGTGCATCTCGACGACGGGGATCGCGGTTTCGTCGGACATCGGATCGCCGCCGCTCATCGCGCCGTGCCCGGCCCGGTACCGCCGGTCGGCGCCGCGCCCCCGGCGTCGTCTCGGACGACCGCCCGGACGACCAGTTCGGCGATCTGCTCGTCGCTCAGGAAGCTGTCGGGGATGAGCATGAGGGAGTAGATGGTCCGCACGAGGAATTCCGCGGCCCCCCGCGGATTCGGGAACAACTGGTCCCCGATCTCGGGTTCGAGGTCGGGAAGGGTCTCCGCCACGATCTGGTGGATGAGCGTCGGCCCGGCCGGATCGCTGGTGGCGACCAGCGCGCGGACGACCTCCTCGGGCTCCTTGCGCAGCACGTACTGCAGCGCGTCGTGGTTGCGGATGTACGGCAGGACGTTCACCACCTGCGCGTGGATCTTGCCCGCCGCGTCGGGCGCACTGGCCGACCACTCGACCAGCTTCACCCGCAGCAGCGAGACCTCGCGCTCCACGATCGCCGTGACCAGCGCTTCGCGCCCGCCGAACATCCGGTAGGCGGTGGCGCGCGCGACCCCGGCGTGCCGTGCCACCGACGTCAGACTCAGCGTCTTGGCCCCGAATCGGGAGACGAGCCCGACTCCGACATCCACCATGCGGTCACGATCCATGCGAAAACCGTAGCGAATCAGCCTGAGGCGGGAACCGTCGTGGTGGTCGTCGTGACGGTCGGCGCCGTGGTCGTGGTCTCGTCCGGGACGGCATCTCGGGTGCTCGTCTGCGGTGCCGGGTCGTCGGCGGGCCGATCGGACTCCCGTGACTGCGACGGCGCGGACGGGGCCGGCGGAGGTGACGGTCGTCGGAACGACGGCGTCGTCCGCTCGGGCACCGGCGCCTCGGCCCGCGCGCTGATCGTCGTCTGACGCTCCACGCGGTCGGTACCCGAACCGCCGCCCCGGCACTCGACGACGAAGGTTCTCGACACGTTCGGGAACACCGTCGCCCCGAGAGAACCACGCGAACCGGGCCCCATCGCCGTCGAGTCGGTGGGCCGCAGCGCACCGCTCGGCGTGAGGGTGCACACCACGGCCGGGTTGCGCGTCGCGTTGTTGTACAGATCGATCTGGATGCGAGCCCCGTCGACGTGTACCGAACACCCGGGGACGGGCCCCGACCCGGCGAACGGCGGACAGCTCACATTCGGCGGCGCCGCAGGCGATTCCGAGTCGACGGTCAGAAGCGTAACCGCCGCGCCCAGGGTCAACGATCCGCCGATCGCGAGACCGGCGACGAGCTTGCGCATGACGGTGTCCCCTCGGTTGCGGTCGTGCCGGGACCCCGTTGTCGGTGTGGAGGCGCCATCGCCGGCGACGATGGGTCCAGGCTACGCGCAGGGCGGGCCATGCGCGGCCTCCTCGGCAGCAATCGGCGCGCGATGGCGACCCCGGCGAGGCAGAGCAGTCCACCGACGATACCGACGCCCGTCGGCAACTCGTCGAGCAGCACCCACGACAGGGCGATGACGATCGCGGGGACCACGAGCGTCGTGGCCGCCATCGCGCTCGCATCGGTGCGCGCCAACGCATACGCCCACGTGGAGAAGGCGATCGCGGTCGGCCCCACACCGAGGTAGATGACCGCCCAGATCGCCCCCGGCTCGGCGCCGGCCAACTCGCCGACGGCGACCGGGGCGAACGGCGCGGTCGCCACGAGACCCGCGACCGCACCCAGCCAGGTGGCGGTCAGCGCGTCGACGGTGCGCAGTGCGGACTTCTGGATCAACACGCCGGTCGCGTACAGGACTGCCGCGGCGACCCCGAGGACGATGCCCAGCCAGTCGGCGTGCGCGTCCGCGGTCGCGGATCCGCCGAGCGCTATCAGCACCACGCCGGCGAAGGCGATCGTCATGCCGATCACCAGATGGCGCGGAAATCCCTCTCCCAGAAACAGTCCCGCGGCAACGGCGACGAGGATCGGCGCCAGATTCACCAGCAGCGCCGCGGTCCCGGCGTCGAGGTGACGCTCGGCCCAGTTCAGCAGGATCGTGTAGCCCGCGAACCACGCGACGCCGTAGGCGATGACCATTCCCAGTGCGCGACCCCGCGGGAACAGCGGACGTGTCGGCGTTCCGGTTGTCCGCGCGCGCAGACGCACCACCGCCATGAGGACCGTCAGCGGGATGACCGCGGCGAGCAACCGCAGAAAAGCCATGGCACCCGGCGAGAACGTGTCGCCCAGCGCACGGATCCCGACGAAGGCCGACGCCCACAACACGACGGTGACGATCGCTGCCAGCGCGGGCAGCGATGCGGAGGCGGACGCAGCAGATGCCGGCAGGCGCGGGGACATACGGTCCAGAGTCGCCCATCCGGCACTTCAGGACAAGTGGATACTTGAATCCAACACTTCAGTGACACTGAAATGACCGCGTTATACTCGCCGCATGGTCGACATCCACCGACTCCGCGTCCTGCGTTCGGTCATCGGCGAGCAGTCCATCGGCGGGGCCGCGGCCGCGCTCGGGTACACACCGTCGGCGGTCAGTCAGCACATCGCCACGCTCCAGCGCGAGACCGGACTGTCGCTGGTGGAGCGTGACGGTCGTGGCATCGTGCCGACCGAGGCCGGCACCATCCTGGCGCGCGAGTCCGACACGGTCTTCGAGCAGATCGCCCGCGTCGACGGCCTGATCTCGGAGCTGCGCGACGGACGACTCGGCCAGTTGCGGATCAACTATTTCGCCTCCGCCGGCGCCACCTGGATCCCGCCCATCGTCGCGGCGATCTCCCGCGAATTCCCCGGACTGCGACTCGATCTGCGCCTCATCGAACTGATGGGCCCCTCGTCGACGTCACCCGACATCGAGATCTACGTGGCGGACAGTCGACGCCCCTCTGCCGAGGTCGGCGGCTTCGACGATCGCCGACTGGCCACCGACCCCTATCACGCTGTCGTACCGGAGGATTCACCGTGGGCGGCGCTCGAGTCGGTGACCCTCCGTGAGCTGTCCCAGGTCCCGTGGGTCGACAACGACGTGGCGCGCGGCCCGTGCCGACAGGCACTGCTGGACGCGTGCACGTCGGTCGGATTCGTACCCGATTTCAGCGTGGAGACACAGGACTACCCGACCGCGATCCGGTTCGTCGCGGCCGGGGTCGGACTCACCGTCGTCCCCCGACTGGCCCTGATCGACCTGCCGCCGGGCGTCGTGGCGATCCCGATCCTCGATCCCACGCCCGCGCGCGAGGTGCGGGTCCGGGTGCGCCAGGCCGGACTCGACCTACCACCGGTGCGACAAGTCCTCGACATGCTCGACTCCGCTGTGGCGCACAGCTTTTCGTAGGAGCTTCGACAAGCTCAGCCTCACCGCTGGTTGAGCCGGGCCGGGGCGAGGCGACGCCCCGAGTCGAAGCCACTCCCGCGTCAGCCGAGCTTGCGCAACCGCGGGGCGAGGTCGCGTTCGAAGTTGTCGAGGAACCGCTGCTGGTCGTGTCCGGGGGCGTGGAAGACCAGGTGGTTGAGCCCGGCGTCGGTGTAGAACTTGACCTTCTCGACGGCCTCGTCGGGGTCGGAGGACACGATCCACCGCTTGGCGACCTGCTCGATCGGCAGTTCGTCGGCCAGGCGCTCCATCTCGGTGGAGCTGTTGACGCTGTGCTTCTGTTCCGGGGTCAGCGACAGCGGGGCCCAGAACCGGGTGTTCTCCAGCGCCAGTTCGGGATCGGGATCGTAGGAGATCTTGATCTCGATCATCTTGTCGATGTCGTCGACGTTGCGTTCGGCCTTCTGCGCACCTTCGGCGACCGCGGGCAGCAGCTTCTCGGTGTAGAGCTCAGGACCCTTGCCCGAGGTACAGATGAAACCGTCACCGGCGCGACCGGCATAGCGGGCCACGACCGGGCCGCCGGCGGCGACATACACCGGGATCGGTTGCTCGGGAATGTCATACATGTACGCGCCCTGCGTGTGGTAGTACTCGCCGTCGAAGTTGATCTCCTCGCCGGTCCACAGCTCGCGCATGAGCGTGATCGACTCCCGCAGGCGTGCGAATCGTTCCTTGAACTCCGGCCACTCGCCCTGGAAACCGGTCGCGTACTCGTTGAGCGCTTCGCCGGTTCCGACGCCGAGCATGATGCGTTCGGGGTACAGGCAGCCCATCGTGGCGAAGGCCTGCGCGATGACCGCGGGGTTGTAGCGGAAGGTCGGGGTCATCACCGAGGTGCCGATCTGCACCCGCTTGGTGCGCTCACCGACCGCCGCCATCCAGGCCAACGAGAAGGGCGCGTGACCGCCGTTGTGCCGCCAGGGCTGGAAGTGATCGCTCACCGCAACCGAATCCATGCCGTGCTCTTCGGCCGCGACCGCGATCTCCACCAGCTCGCGCGGATCGAACTGCTCCGCCGATGCCTTGAAACCGAGCTTGAGTTCTGCCATGTCCATCGCTCCTCTGCCACCGGCCTCACCGCCGGCGCGGGCCGGTCTGCGGAGTCGGCCGAATCGTGTTGTGACCTCGCATACCAACGTAGAGCATGTGCGCAGACAGCGGCGTCGCCAGCCTGTCGCCCCGTCAGCCGGCCCTGCTGCCGGCCGCAGACGCCTCGCCGGACTCGCCAACGGTCAACGTCCGTGACGCTCCGGCCCGTGTGTCGGCGATGTGCCGCTCCAGCAGGTCGGCCGCACGCTCGGAGTCGCGGTCGCGCACGGCGTCGAGGATCGCCCGATGCTCGGCCACCGACACGTCGTGCCGCCGGCCCGCGGTCGGCAGATAGTAGAAACGCACCCGCTTGTTCACGTCGGCGACCATCGACTCGAGGACTCGGTTGTGCGCACAACTCGCCAGTCCGACGTGGAAGTCGCAATTGATCGCGGACAGCGCCGCGTCATCTGTCGTCGCATCCTGACGTTCGACGACCTGCACCAACTCGTCGAGTTGCGCGGCGGTGCGTCGTTGCGCCGCCAGCCACGCCGCTTTCCGCTCGACGATGAGCCGTGCCTCGAACAGGTCCGACAGTTCGGCGGCATCCCGGTCCCGGACGTAGGTGCCGCGATTGTGACGACGGACGACCCACCCCTCGGCTTCCAGGGAACGGAGGGCCTCGCGCACCGGGATGTGACTGACCCCCGACTCCCGGGCGAGCTCGTCGGCGTTGATGCGCGTACCGGGCGCGAGTCGTCCGGACAGGATGCCCTCCTCCACCTCGGCGCGAATCCGGTCCGCCGGGGCCGGGGTGACGCCCACGGCGCTCTCACTCATGGCGAGATCCTATATGAATTCTCGATTCTCGTTCTACGCGCTCGACGCCGGCCACCGTCGTGACGAGAGTTCGCCGCGAATGCCCTCCTGTCGTGGTTAATCGGTTGTTAACGACGCGGCAACGAGAGCGCGACGACTCGAGCGTTTCCTATAGGAACTTGCATCGAGGTTCGGGAGGAACCCATGAGCTCTACCTCAGACATACCCGTCGCCGGGACGGGACCCGGCAACACCGCCCCCGACGCGGCGGCGACCTTCGACGAGTACGAGGACCGGCCCGTCCCGGCGGCGGCGCGCAAGTCACTCTTCGCGGTGTCATCGGTGTGGCTCGGGTTCCCGATGATCCTCACCTGCGCGGTCTTCGGCGGCATGATCGTCTACTCGCTCGGCTTCTGGCCGGGCATGGCCGCGATTGCGGCCGGCAACCTGATCCTGATGGCTTACGTCGGCCTGCTCAGCTATCAGGCGGGACGAACCGGCGAGAACTTCGCGTTGATGGCGGCCCGGACGTTCGGCGCGAAGGGTTATCGCATCCCTGCGGCCTTCCTCACCACTGTCGTGATCGGCTGGTTCGCCTTCCAGACCGGCCTCACCGGCTCGACGCTCGAGGCGAGCATGGGGTGGAACGCCACAGTGATCGCGCTGATCGCCGGCGTCGGGTACGTGGCGGCGACGCTGCTGGGTATCCGGGCGCTGACCGTGATCGGCGTCATCGCGGCACCGCTCTATCTCGTCCTCGGTGTCCTCGCCATCGCCGACGCCTCGTCCGCGCCCGGCGCCGGTGAATTCACCTCGTACGCCGGTGGCGCCGGCGCCACCGCGCTCACCTTTGGTGCCGCGGTCACACTCGTGGTCGCCCTGTTCGCCGATTCCGGAACCATGACAGCCGATTTCACCCGTTGGTCGGTCAACGGCAAGCAGGCGTTCCTCGCCGCCTTCAGCGCCTTCCCGGTCGGCAACACGATCGCGCTGACCATCGGCGGCATCATCGTCGCGATGGGCGCCGGCGACGATCCGGCGGCCAACGGTGGCGGATTCCTCGGCATCCTGATCGACAACGGCGGCGTGCTGGTCCCGATCGCGATCGCCTTCGTGTTCATCAACCTCGGATCGGTGTGCACGCATTGCCTCTACAACGGCGCCGTCGGCTGGAGCGAGCTGACCGGCATCAAGATGCGTGTCCTGACCGTCGCACTCGGGGCCGTCGGTGTCGCGCTCGCCGTCGCCGGGATCTGGCAGCACTTCGAGGATTGGCTCAACCTGCTCGGCGTCGTCGTCCCGCCGCTCGGTGCGGTCCTCATCGTCGACCAGGTGCTCCCACGGACGAAGCGGGCCGCACCGGCCGATTCCCCGGTCGCCTGGCGCGCGACGTCGTTCGTCGCGTGGGGCGGCGGCGCGGTCGCAGCCCTCGTCACGCACTACGTCGCCCCCGTTCTGTGCGTCGTCGCGGTGGGGATCCTCGTGTCGGGAGTCCTTGCCGCGCTCCTGAGTCGGCGGTCATCCGTTCCGGCGGCGACGGCACCCGCAGCCACCGAGGGTGTCGAATCGGCGACGGTCTGACGCCGGCCCTTCGAGGCTCGTCGCTAACGCTCCTCACACCTCAGGGAGCAGAAACGGCATCTCGTCGCTAACGCTCCTCACACCTCAGGGAGCAGAAAGGGCATCTCGTCGCCAACGCTCCTCGCACCTCAGGGAGCATCCTGTGGCTCTCGGATCACGGAGCAGCAGCCCCCACCCACCGAAGCAGGAACCATCCATGACATCCTCTGCATCACATCGCTTTTCGACGATCGGCGCCGCACGGCCGTACGCCTGGCCCTACGACGGCGGTTTCGACCCCACCGCCACCGCACTCCTCTGCATCGACTGGCAGACCGACTTCTGCGGCCCGGGCGGGTACGTCGACTCGATGGGCTACGACCTGTCGTTGACGCGGGCGCCACTCGGACCGACCGCCCGGGTCCTGGCCGCGGCGCGCGACGCCGGCCTCACGATCATCCACACCCGAGAGGGCCACCGT
This sequence comes from Gordonia sp. ABKF26, assembly GCF_041103195.1. Taxonomy (NCBI): domain Bacteria; kingdom Bacillati; phylum Actinomycetota; class Actinomycetes; order Mycobacteriales; family Gordoniaceae; genus Gordonia; species Gordonia sp. ABKF26. The sequence continues at coordinate 1,040,538 of NZ_JBGCVZ010000003.1, read as the reverse complement.
GCCGATCTGTCCGATCTCCCGGCCAACAAACGCTGGCGGTCGGGACGGATCGGAGCCGAGATCGGCTCCGCCGGTCCCTGCGGTCGCATCCTGATCCGCGACGAACCCGGATGGCAGATCGTGCCGGAGGTCGCTCCCCGCGACGGCGAGATCGTCATCGACAAGCCGGGTAAAGGCGCCTTCTATGCCACCGACCTCGACCTCGTGCTGCGCACCACCGGGATCACGCACCTCATCCTGACCGGGATCACGACCGATGTCTGTGTTCACACCACGATGCGCGAGGCCAACGACCGCGGTTACGAATGCCTCATCCTCTCCGACTGCACGGGCGCGACCGATCCCGCCAATCACGAGGCCGCCCTGAACATGGTCACGATGCAGGGTGGCGTGTTCGGCGCCGTCGCCGCGTCGTCGGATCTCCTCGCCGTGATCGCCCCGGGAGCGGGCGTCGATATCGCCGTGTAGCACCTGCACCCCTGGTGAGGGGCGTGTTCGCGGCGGGCGATTCCTCTGGTGGCGAACACACTGGACTTGAAGCTCGGTTGAAGTTCTACCGTGGTTGGCATGAGCATGCAGTCCGTGGCCTGGGACATGATGTACAAGTCCGCCACCCAGCCCAACAGCAAGCGGTTGCGGGGCGACCGCCGGGCGACCCTCCGCCGGATCGGCGCATTCGCCCGACCCCACCGGCGTCGTATCGCCCTGTTCCTCGTGCTGTCGATCTTCACCGCGGTGCTGACGGTGGTGACCCCGCTGCTGGCCGGCCGGGTCGTCAACCTGATCACCGAGAGCGGCTCGGAGACGATGATCGTCGGACTCGCGGTCGCCATCGCGCTGATCGCCGTCGCCGAGGCCGCCGCGGGGATCGGGGTCCGCTGGCTGTCGGCGAACATCGGCGAGGGTCTCATCCTGGACCTGCGTCGAGCCGTCTTCGACCACGTGCAACAGATGCCGGTCGCGTTCTTCACCCGCACCCGCACCGGAGCCCTGGTGAGCAGGCTCAACAACGACGTCATCGGCGCTCAGCGCGCATTCAGCGACACCCTGTCGGGCGTCGTCTCCAACATCGTCACGCTCACCCTGACCCTCGCCGTGATGATCGCGATCAGCTGGCAGATCACGCTGCTCGCGCTGATCCTGCTGCCGGTCTTCGTCGTACCGGCGCGGCGGATGGGCCGGCGGATGGCCGCGCTGTCCCGCGAGGCCGCCGAGCACAACGCCCGGATGTCGACACAGATGACCGAGCGGTTCTCCGCCCCCGGCGCCACGCTGGTGAAACTCTTCGGGCGGCCCGACCTCGAGTCGCGCGAGTTCGCCGAGCGCGCCGACCGCGTCCGCGACATCGGCGTCCGCCGGTCGATGCTGCAGGCGTATTTCATGACGACCCTGATGCTGGTCTCGGCGCTCGCCCTCGCGCTGGTCTATGGGCTCGGCGGATGGCTTGCGGTGCAGGATCATCTGTCCGCGGGCGCGGTCGTCTCACTGGCACTGCTGCTGACCCGGATGTACGCGCCACTGACCGCCCTGGCGAATGCCCGGGTCGAGATCATGAGTGCGCTGGTCAGTTTCGAGCGCGTCTTCGAGGTGCTCGATCTCCGGCCCCTCATCACCGACGCCCCGGACGCGATAGCGGTGCCCGGCACCGAGAGTGGGCGGCCCGTACCGGTGTCCGTCCGGTTCGACGACGTCTCGTTCGCCTATCCCGCGGCCGACAAGGTGTCGCTGGCCTCACTGGAAGAGGTTGCCCAGCTGGACAACCGAGCCGGGACGACGGTGCTGCACCACGTCGACCTGGATGTCCCGGCCGGCAGCATGGTTGCCCTGGTGGGCAGTTCGGGTGCCGGCAAGTCGACGATCGCGAGTCTCGCGACCCGCCTCTACGACGTCGATGAGGGGTCGATCGAGCTGGCCGGGGTGGACATCCGGAAGTTGCAGACCGCGTCGGTCCACCGGACAGTCGGCCTCGTCACCCAGGACGGCCACCTCTTCCACGACACCATCCGCGCCAACCTCGTTCTCGCGCAGCCGAACACCTCCGACGACCAGATCTGGGACGCGCTCCGTCGCGCTCGGCTGGACGACCTGGTCGGCTCGCTGCCCGAGGGGCTCGACACGGTCGTCGGCGAACGCGGCTATCGCCTGTCCGGCGGTGAGCGGCAACGGATGACGATCGCCCGTCTGCTCCTGGCCCGGCCGTCGGTCGTCATCCTGGACGAGGCGACCGCACATCTCGACTCGACGTCGGAGGCGGCGGTTCAGGAGGCGCTCGGCGAGGCCCTCGAGGGACGGACCTCGATCGTCATCGCCCACCGGCTCTCGACGATCCGGGCCGCCGACGAGATCGTCGTGCTCGAGGGTGGGCGCGTCGTCGAACGCGGTGATCACCCGACGCTCCTCGCCCGCAACGGGCGCTACGCCGAGCTCTACCGCACCCAGTTCGCCGACGACGACCCCGAGGACTCGGATTCGCTGACGGCGTGACCCTTCGAGACGCGGCCTCCGCAAGCTCCGGCCGCTCCTCAGGGAGCAGGGATGGTCGCCGACCCCGCAAGCTCCGGCCGCTCCTCAGGGAGCAGGGGTGGTCGCCCTCACGCTTCTTCGGGAGGCAGAGGTGAGATCAGTCGTCGAGGTCGTCGAAGTTGTCGATCAGCCCGCGGCGCCGGGGACGATCGTCGGTGTCCTTGACCCGCTCACCGAGGCGGCGCCGGAGCTGCATGGCGATCAGCACGATGTTGACGACCACCACGGCGATCCCGACGGCCACCCAGAACCAACGGCCTTCCTGCCACCAGCCGACGGTCAGCCAGCCGATGCAGAAGATGAGGATCGTCGCGCCGACGATGGTCAGTGTCATCGAGAACGTCTGCGCGCTCCGCGAGAAGTCGGGGCCGGTGGTCACGATGATCTCCTGCATTCGGGGACAACTGTTGGCACGGCCGCCCCGGCGGAAACGATGTCGTGGTGGGCGCAGGTCAGGACTGGATCACCATGACGACCGCGACGAGGACAGCCACCACCACTATCGCAGCGACCACGAGCATGACCTGCTGCGGCCCCGGCATCTCGCCGCCGGTGACCAGGGCCCGCGACGTCCGCCGCCACCGCCAGGCCCCGAGAACCGCCAGCGAGGCGCCCAGCGCGACCATGAGGACGCCCAGCACGATGTCGAGGAGCGGGGTGGCCTCGTCGGGCGACAGGTAGACGACGGCGATCCCGGCCGCGATGAAGCCGAGGGCGGTCCGGACCCACGCGAGCAGGGTGCGTTCGGCAGCGAGGGTGAACCGGGCGTCCACCGCGCCGGGCGGCCTGATCTCCAGGTCGTCGTCGTACGACGGGCCCGGCGCCGCCGGAGCACTCACACCGTCAGCCGGCCCGCTTACCCGTTCGTTCGTCAGTGCTCTTGCCCTCTCGAATCGCTTCGGTGGCGAAGGCCGCGGTCACCTCGACCGCGTCCAGGGTCTCGGGGTGGTGGGCGCTCAACACCGGAAAGGCGTGTACCTGCCATGCGTAAGTGTGCGCCACCGCGGTGACGCCCAGCTCGTCGAGTGACTCGACGAGGTCGATGACGTCGGGCTCGAGCATCTCACCCTCGGCCGCGACGAGCACGGTCGGCGGGAACGAGGTGAGGTCGGCGTCGGCGATGCGCCGGACCCCGGTGAGCTCGACGGGCCCCTTGTCGAACTGGGGCGCCAGCCGGGCCATCTTGGACTTGGGTAGATAGGCGTCGGATCGGCTGGACCGGTCCGGGTGAACGCCGAGATCCATGTCGAGCAGCGGCGAGAACCCGATCAGCGCCGCCGGCGTCGGCAACCCGCGCGTGACGGCCGCCTCGACGACCTTCGCCGCCAAGAACCCCCCGGCCGAGTCGCCGGCGACGATGACACGGCGGAAGCCCCGCTCGTTGATCAGTTCGGCATATGCGTCGACGGCGTCGACGACGGAGGTCCCGACCCCCGCCTTCGGTAGTTGGCGGTACTCCAGCGAGAAGACCGGCACCTCACACGCTCGCGCCATCCGCGCCGCGATCGATCGGTGCGTACCGAGTCCGCAGACCACGAACGCACCACCGTGCAGATAGAGCATGGCCGTGTCGCTGTCCCGGCGTGAGGGACCGACCGGCATGATCAGCTCGGCCGGCCGACCGGCCAGGACAAGCTGTTCGCGGACCACGCCGCGGGGCTTGGGTCCGACCGCCATGATCCGGTCGATGAGGAACAGGCCCGCCAGCCCCGGCGTGTTGACCGGCCACAACGCCAGCGCCGGCTTCAGGAACACTCGTGCGCCGAACCACATGGGGAAAGACCGAAGGCTCGGGCGACGGTGGTGAACGATGGGCATCAGATCCTCCTGGCCCGAAGCTACACCCCGTGGCCGTCCGTTTCAGTACGTTCGTCGGGGTCGCCGTTCACTGTGTCGAGGTCGTTCGGTCACCTTGGTCGGCTATATTCTCGGACTCGTGACCAGATCGCGGATGTGCCCGGCAGGTGCCGTTTAGGTGCCGATCCCTCCCCAGTTCCTGTTGTCTGCGCAGGCAGACCCCCCTCGCACCCTCTGCGATGTACTCACCGCCACCGCGCGGGCGCACCCGGACGCGGCGGCCATCGACGACGGTGAGATGACCCTCACCTACGGCCAGTTGCTGGCCGTGGTCCGTCGTACCGTCACGCGCCTCGGCGGGGTCGGCGTCGGGCGGGGCAGCCGGGTCGGGATCCGGATGCCCTCGGGCTCGCGAGACCTCTATGTCGCGATCCTGGCGACCCTCTACGCGGGCGCCGCGTACGTGCCGGTCGACGCCGACGACCCGGACGAACGCGCCGAACTCGTCTTCGGCGAGGCCGGTGTCGACGCCATCGTCGACGCCGACGGACCGCGGTCGACCACAACGACGTCGACGTCCGCGGAACCCCCCGCCCGCCCCACGCCCGACGACGACGCATGGATCATCTTCACGTCCGGGTCCACCGGAAAGCCCAAGGGCGTCGCGGTCACCCATCGCAACGCCGCGGCCTTCGTCGACGCCGAGGCGGCCATGTTCCTCCCGGACGCCCCCATCGGCCCACACGACCGGGTCCTGGCCGGGCTGTCGGTCGCGTTCGACGCGTCGTGTGAGGAGATGTGGCTCGCGTGGCGCAACGGCGCCTGCCTGGTGCCCGCGCCTCGCTCGCTGGTTCGCAGCGGCATGGACCTCGGACCGTGGCTGGTGGCACGGGACATCACCGTCGTGTCGACGGTGCCCACGCTGGCCTCACTGTGGCCGCCGGAGGCCCTGGAAGCGGTGCGGCTGTTGATCTTCGGCGGCGAGGCCTGCCCGCCCGAGCTCGCCGACCGGCTGGCCGTCCCGGGCCGCGAGGTGTGGAACACCTACGGCCCCACCGAGGCAACGGTCGTGGCCTGCGCCGCACCACTGGGCGGGGACGGCCCGGTACGCATCGGATTGCCCTTGCGTGGTTGGGATCTCGCGGTCGTCGACGCCCAGGGACAACCGGTCGCCGAGGGCGAGGTCGGCGAGCTCGTGATCGGCGGCGTCGGTCTGGCCCGTTACCTCGACCCGGCCAAGGACGCGGAAAAGTACGCGCCGATGCCGACCCTCGGCTGGGAACGTGCTTATCGCAGTGGCGATCTGGTGCGCCTGGACACCGCAGGCCTGCTGTTCATGGGCCGCGCCGACGACCAGGTCAAGGTCGGCGGCCGGCGTATCGAGCTCGGCGAGATCGACAATGCACTGCAGAACCTGCCCGGGGTGAGCGGCGCCGCGGCCGCCGTTCGCAAGTCCGCGGCGGGCAACAGCCTGCTCGTCGGCTACCTCGTGTCGGCCGATCCCGGCTTCGACGTCGCCGACGCGCACGCCGAGTTGCGCCGCCAACTGCCCGCCGCGATGGTGCCCACCCTTGCCCTTGTCGACGAATTGCCCACGCGCACTTCGGGGAAGGTTGATCGTGATGCGCTGCCCTGGCCCCTGCCGGGCAGCAGCAGACCAGTGGATGACGACGTTGAACTGAGCGAGACCGAGCTCTGGCTGGCGCAACTGTGGACCGATGTCCTCGGGATGACCGTCTCCAGCCCGGACGTCGACTTCTTCGCCGAGGGCGGCGGCTCGCTGGCCGCGGCGCAGCTCGTCACCGCAGTGCGCGAACGATACCCCGACATCTCGGTCGCCGACCTCTACGACCATCCACGCCTGGGGTCGATGGCCGAGATGCTCGACGCCCGCCGCCCGACGACGAGCATCGACGAACGCCACATCGCACCGACCCCGCGCTCGGCCGGGCTGGCACAGCTCGCGCTGACCGTCCCGCTGACGACGCTCACCGGACTGCAGTGGGCCACCTGGCTCGGCGTGGTCAACAACCTCGCGGTGCTCGCCGCCGAGCGGATGGACCGCACCGTCGAGTGGCTGGTCGAGATCAACTGGTGGGTCCTGCTGGCGGCGTTCCTGATCTTCATCACCCCGCCCGGACGCATGTGCATCGCGGCTCTCGGCGCCCGGGTGCTCCTCGCCGGCGTCTCGCCCGGCGTGTACCCGCGCGGCGGCAGCGTCCACGTGCGGTTGTGGGTCGCCGAGCGACTCCTCGACGCCAGCGGCGCCGCCAACCTGTCCGGGGCACCGTGGATGATCTATCTCGCGCGGGCTCTCGGAGCGACGATCGGGCGCGGCGTCGACCTGCACACCATCCCGCCGGTGACCGGATTGCTCACGGTCGGCGACGGCGCGTCCGTCGAACCCGAGGTCGACATCTCCGGCTGGTGGATCGACGGCGACGACGTCCACATCGGTGAGATCGCCATCAAACGCGGCGCGTCGATCGGCGCTCGGTCGACGCTCACCCCGGGCGCGGTCGTCGGACGCGACGCCGTCGTCGCCCCCGGATCAGCGGTGTTCGGCCGGGTCAAGGCCCGCCAGCACTGGGCCGGTTCCCCCGCGGTCAAGATCGGGAAGGCCGAGCATCCGTGGCCCGACCACCGGCCCCCGCGGGCGACCTGGTGGGTACCGATCTACGGGCTGTCGTCGCTGGGGCTGGCCGCGATCCCGCTCATCTCCCTCGCGTCTGGCCTGGCGGTGATCGGGGCCTGGGCACTGACCGCGGACCGGTTGCGCGACGCCGGGATTCGCGCGCTGATCCTGCTGCCTGCGGCCACCATCACGAGCCTCTTCGTGTTCGCGGCCATCACCGCGGGCCTGGTCCGGCTCGCCTCGATCGGCCTGCACACCGGGTACCACCCGGTTCGTTCGCGTGTCGGCTGGCAGGTCTGGATCACCGAGCGCCTCCTCGACGCCGCGCGCACGTACCTGTTCCCGCTGTACGCGAGTCTGCTGACCCCGACCTGGTTCCGTGTCCTCGGCGCGAAGGTCGGTGTGGGGACCGAGATCTCCACCGCGCTCGTGCTCCCCCGGTTCACCACCATCGGCGACGGCGCGTTCCTCGCCGACGACACGATGGTCGCGTCGTACGAACTCGGCGGCGGCTGGCTGCACATCGACGAGGCGAAGATCGGCAAGAGGTCCTTCCTCGGCAACTCCGGTATGACCGGGCCCGGCCGCAAGGTCCCCAAGAACGGGCTGGTGGCGGTGTTGTCGGCAACGCCTGATCGGGCGAAATCGGGGTCGAGCTGGCTCGGCAGCCCGCCGGTGCGCCTGCGCCGGACCGCGGCCCAGATCGACACCTCGCGCACCTTCGACCCGCCGGCCACCCTGAAGATCGCCCGCTCACTCATCGAGACGCTGCGCCTGGTGCCCGTCATGGTGTCGTTCGGGCTGGGCGTCGGGCTGCTGCTCGCGCTGCAGTACGTCGCGGTACACGTGCACTACGGGGTCGCGGCCCTGGTGAGCGGCCTGCTCCTGCTCGTCGTCGGCGCGATCGCCTGCATCACCGCCGCCGCGGCCAAATGGCTGGTCGTCGGCCGCATCACGGTGAGCGAGCACCCGCTGTGGAGCTCGTTCGTCTGGCGCAACGAACTGTCCGACGCGTTCGTCGAGACCGTTGCGGCACCCTGGTTCGCCAACGCCGCGACCGGCACTCCGATCCTCAACCTGTGGCTGCGGATGCTCGGCGCGAAGATCGGCCGGGGCGTCTGGTGTGAGACCTACTGGCTGCCCGAAGCCGACCTCGTCACGCTCGGCGACGGCGCGACCGTGCAACGCGGCTGCGTGGTCCAGACGCATCTGTTCCACGACCGTGTGATGGCCATCGACCGCGTCACGCTCGGGGCCGGGGCGACCCTCGGCCCGCACTGCGTCGCGCTGCCAGCATCCGGACTCGGCGACTCGGCGACCGTGGGGCCGGCGTCGCTGGTCATGCGCGGAGATGTGGTCCCGGCTCACACCCGCTGGCAGGGAAACCCCATCGCTCCCTGGCCTCGCTGATCCGAAGGGACCGCATAACCGCAGTTCACAGCCCCTGCTCCCTGAGGTGCGAGGAGCGAAAGCGACGAGCCACGAAGGGTTGGCGACACACCTCACCAAGACCCTTCGTGACGGCCTCCGCAAGCTCCGGCCTCCTCAGGGAGCAGTTAGAGGGCTCACTCCGGGCGCACCGGGCTCTTTCGTAGTTCCGGCTCAGACCGTCGACTCGCCGGCGACCGGCTGCTCGACCTTCTTCGGCAGCGTGAGCAGTGTGGCGATCGACAGTGCGACGAGCATGATGCCGCCGACCCAGGCGAGCACCTCGAGCGAGAAGGCGGGCAGCACCATCATCACGATGCCCGCGATGATCGCGATGATGCCCGAGACGATCGAGAACCAGATGGGGGCGTGACCGGACTTGGTGATCGCCGCGTACAGGTCGGCGACGCCCTGGAAGATCCAGCCGATGCCGATGAACACCGCGAGCAGCCAGACCGCGTCGCCCGGGCTGAACAGTGCGATCACCCCGGCCAGCAGCACGATCGCGCCGACGACGCCGAGCATCACCCGGACCCCGGTACTGAGGAACGACGCCGCGAAGGCCTGGTAGATGCGGAAGATGCCGGCGATGATCAGCGAGATGGCGAACAGGATCGCGAGCACGACGATGGTCGGTCCGGGCCACAGGATCGCGATGACCCCGATCACGATGCCGACGATCGACGTGATGATGAGTGCCGTGCGCACGGCACCGACCAGTTCGTCGGGGAAGTGTTTGGTGTAGACCGTGGCGAAAGTCATGGTCGGAGGTTATCGGGCAGTGGAGGATCCGGCGCGCTATTCGCGCAGGAGTGGCACAAACCCGACCGTCGTCGTCGGCCTCGGATGAACAGGGGGTAAAGAGTAACGATGACCAACATCGCGTTCTTCGAGCCGATCAGCGGAGACGGCCGGCCCGACGAGGGAATCCGGTACCGGCCGACCACCTTCGCCGCCAGCCTGTGGGCACCCGGGACCCTGAACGGCCCCGCGGTGTGCGGCCTCGCCGCGCGAGCAGTCGAGGCCGAGTTCGGCCGTCACGAGTCGGGCGGCGACGAGTTCGTACCGGCCCGATGCACGATCGATCTGTTCAAGGCCGCGCGGGACATCGTGACGTCGACGCGAGTCCGCGTCGTCCGATCCGGCGGCCGCATCCGAGTCCTCGACGTCGATGTGGTGCAGCATCCCGACGACGCCGACGAGGTGGTCGTCGCCCGCGCCACGACGGTGTTCCTGCGCACCTCGACCAATCCCCCCGGCCGGCGGTGGCATCGCCCCGCGGACGCGGTCACCTTCCATCCACCGGAGATCGCCTCCGACGACGATCTGTCGCCCCGGTTCGCCTCCGACGCCGCGGACGACACCGTCGGCGAGTGGGAGCGGGATATGGCGAATCACCAGAACGGCCATCGCAAACGGATGTGGTCTCGCGCCGCACCCATCGTGGCGGGTGAGAAACTCACCCCGTTCCAGCGTGCGGTCATCAGCGCCGAGTCCGCGAGCCTCGTGTCGAACTGGGGCACCACCGGCATCGGCTTCATCAACTGCGACCTCACCGTTGCCCTGAGCCGGCTGCCGTCGGGTGAGCGGGTCGGCGTCGAGGCCGACGTCCACATCGAGGACGACGGCGTCTCGGTCAGCAACGCGGGCCTCTTCGACGCGCATGGGATGTTCGGGACCGCGCTCGTGACCGCGGTGAACAACGCCGCGGCGCAGATCGACTTCACCACCGTGGACAGCTCGGAGCGCTATCGGGAAGCCTGAGGCCATACGACATTTAGCCGTGCAAAGCACCGTAGTGCACCTCACACATCTCTCTCAGGTCTTGATAAGGTCACGGCCATGACACGGCGCCTCTCACGGCTTTTCCTGGGTCTTGTCGTCTCTGTACTGGCTGTTGCCTTGACGACCACCCTGGCCGCCTCACCCGCTCACGCCGCCCGCTACGCCAACGGCCCGGCGACCATCGTCAACCGGCTGACCGGCCCGTTCGCCATGAACGACACGATCGGACGGTTCAACATCGTCGGCACCGATCTCGGTGTCATGTGGGACAACGGACGGGGCGAGATCCTCACGGCCTTCGGCGACACCCAGTCGTTCAACGGATGGTCCCTGCTGTACGGCGAGCTCTTCTACTGGCGGTCGAACGTCCTGCTCCGGAGCACCGACCGGCATCTCAACGACGGCATGACATTCACCTCACACGCGGGCCGCCCCGGACATGCCAAGCGGTTGCTGAAGCCGAACGTCCGGCGCGAGGTCACCATCATCCCGACCGCCGGCGTGGCCGCCAACGGCAAGCAGTACATGACCGTGATGTCGGTGAAACGCTGGGACTCGCCGGGCATCTGGACCACGAACTGGGCCGGCCTCGTCTCCTCCTCGGACAACGGCGAGAACTGGCGAGCGGTGAACGCCTTCCGCCCCAACGGCGGCGGCAACAAGAAGTTCCAGATGGGCGCCTTCCTCAAGGTCGGCAAGACCGTCTACTACTACGGCACCCCCGACGGACGCTGGGGCGGCGTCTATCTCGCGCGCGTGGACGAGAAGGACATCGAGAATCTCGGCAAGTGGCAGTACTTCTCCTACGGCCGGTGGGTTCCGGGCAACCCCGATGCCGCCACCCCGGTGATGGGCGCGCCGACCGGTGAACTGTCGGTGCAGTGGAACGACTACCTCGGCAAGTACATCTCATTGGCCAGCCAGGACGTCGGCGTCACCCTGCGGACCGCCGATAACCCCTGGGGCCCATGGACTTCCGGAGAGATCGTCGCACCCTCGGTGGACCCGTACACGGGTTACGCGCCCTACATCCATCCGTGGTCGAAGGGCAGCACGCTCTACTTCACCTACTCGATCTCCATCGGGTACCAGGTCTATCTGATGCGGCTCCCGCTCCGACGCGGCTGAGCTCGATCCCTGCCACCGACGCGTCGGGGCGGCCGACGTCCGTTTCCGGATGCGACCGCCCCGACGCCGTCTCCCGGGACGATCAGCTCTGGCCGAGCATGCCCTTCATCTGATCGATCTCGGCCTGCTGAGTCCTCTTGACCTCCTGGGCAAGAGCTTTCGTCGCCGGGTCGACGCCGTCGGCGAGTACCGCATCGGCCATCGCGATGGCGCCCTCGTGGTGTCGGATCATGCCCTCGAGCCACAACCGGTCGAACTCCGTGCCGCGCGCGTCCCGCAGGGCGGTCATCTGGTCCGGGCTGAGCATGCCGGGCATCGCGGAGTGACCGCCATGCCCCATGTTCTCGTGGCTGTCGTCGGGATCGTCTTTACCGACGCCCCAACTCTCGAGCCGGTCCTCCATCTGCTCGATCTCGGCATCCTGCGCCTTCTCGATCGTCGATGCGAGGGCGATCAGCTCCGCATTGTCGGTACGGCCCTCGACGAGTTCGGACATCGCGACGGCCTGCCGGTGATGTCCGATCATCGTGGAGGTGAATTCGACGTCGGCCTCGTTGTGGGCAGCCGACGCCGACGCGGACGCCGTGGCCGACTCCGACACCGAGGTGGACGCGGACGGAGTGCCACTCGGCGACTCGTCGGGCGAACAACCGGCGATCGCGATGAGTCCCGCCGCGGTCAGGCCGATTGCTGCTGCCGCGCGGATTCGGCGTCGAGAGGTGTTGTGTGCGTGCATGAGTGAGTTCCTTGCTGCTTGTTGAACACCCGGCGGGCGCGACGGCCGGCCAGGGCGAGAAGAGATGACGGCATGACGGACCGAGCGGTCCGCGGGGGTCACCTCAGCAGCGAATCACCTGTAGTTGCAGATGGGAATACACGGCCCACGGCGGCGGTCGGCCCAGGACCGTCGTACGTCGTCGCGCGGTGTCGGAGATTCGTGGCAGAACGGCCAGCGACCAGACGAGCAACACGAGCACCACGGCCGGAAGGTCGACACCCGAGGCGCGGATGAAGACGCAGTCATGGGAGTGTTCGCCGCAGTCGTCGGTCCCGGTCATCTCGGGTGCGGCGGTCATCGTCGACGACGAGGTGAACGCCGAATGGTCCGCGTGGTGGGACATACCGCGGTCAGATCGTCCCGGCTCGCTCGCTTCGCTCCCGGCGCCGGCGCCGGGATGGCCCGACACCACCGTGTGCATCAGCATCACGGCGACTGCGAGCGCGAGGATGAACCCGCGGCGCCGGACCTCGGCGCCGCGACCGGTTTCTCGGCGGCGACTCACGGTGGCCAGGTTACGAGGTCACGATGCCGACGTCGACGCCCTGGCGTCATCGGGAACGGGATCGTCCCCCGATTCGGCCGCCTCCTCGGCGGCTCGCCGGCGTTGACGTGGGATCAGTATCTTGCGGTCGATGATCTGATAGGTCGCCACCACCGCCGCGGCCAGCGCCCATCCGAGCACGATGTCGAAGATGTAGTGCTCGGCCGTGTACACCAGGGCGAACGCCATCGCGAGCGCGTAGCCCATGAACAGTGTTTTGCCCAATGCCTTCACGCGTGGCCACATGAAGAGCGCGAGGAGCATCGTCAGACCGGCGTGCAGCGACGGGATCGCGGCCACCAGGTTGGACTTGCCCTGCCCGACCTCCACCAGGTTTGACGCCGCGTGGATGTTGAGGAAGCCCCAACCGCGCGCGGAGATCCGTTCGACGTACGGATTGGCGTCGGGGTACTCGTTTTCGAGCGGGCCGAGCAGCCCGCCCGGTTCCTTCGCCTCGGGCGAGTACATGCAGATGGGGTCGCGTGGGAAGTCCTGGACCTCGGCGGCGGTGCAACGCGCGGCGGCCCACGGCGGAGCGCCCGGGACGAGCGTGTACCCGACGAGGGCGAGGAACGTCGTCGCCACGAAGCACGCCGCGTAGCGACGCCACGCGGCCCGATCCTTCAGCCACAACACCGCCGCGACGGCGTACGGAATGATGAAGTACGACATGTAGACGACGCTGACGATGACCTCCCACCAGGGCGGGCTCGCCTGCTTGAGGTGCTCCTGCAGCCACGCGGTGGGATTGACCCCACCGGTCAGCCAGGCGTCGAAATCGATCGCCAGATGCCAGTGGGTGGGCATGTCGACGATGCGCGCGACGTCGCGCGTCCAGTCGTAGAGGATCAGGATCAGCGCGAACGGCGCCCAGTCGATGAGGATCGTGATGAACTTGCGCCGGCCGATGCAGGCGGCCGCGAGTCCCAGGCACATCAGGACGATCAGGCGCGTGCGGTCGAAGGCCAGGCCGTAGAGCGCGACGTGCACCGCCATCAGCACGATCCAGGCGCCGATCGCGATGCGTCGGACCATCGTCAGATCACGACGGCTCTCCGGGTCGGCCTCCATCTCGGCCGCGGCGGCCAGATCGTCGAGGACCGGGGACACTCCCGCCGGGCCGGCGTCGTCGCCGTCGGCGTCGTCGCGTTCGGTGTCCACGGAGGAATCCGATGTGGCGGTGGTCGTCTCGGCACTCTCGCGCTCATCGCGCTTGGAAGATCTGCCCGGCTGCGGGACGCCCACCGACTCGTCGACACTCACCCGACACAACCCCGCCTGTCACACCCCGCAGGGCAACCACCCACTTAACCTGCCGTCAGTGTAATGGCCATCTCCCGTTGGCGAGCCACCCCGACGGCCAGGCATGTCGGATTCGAGCGCTTTCGGCGAGGCGGCACGCACCCGACCCGCGCCTTCGGCGGTTTTCTCGGACGCCTCGCCCGGCGGGGTGTTGTGGATCACACTGGAGGCGTCGATCCCCTGAAGGAGGTCTCGGTGCCCAATCGCTACCTGCGCTACGGCGACCAGCGCTACATCATCAACAAGGAGGCGGAGGCCCGCCTGAACCGCACCCTCGACGCGGTCTACGCCGACGGGACCCGCGGACACGAGTGGCTGAACCTCTATCACGACAGCGCGGCACCCTGTCGGCTCCTCATCGCCCCCGGGGTGCCGATCACCATCGAGACCGAGCCGTGCCTGGGTGAGTGACGCGCGGGTCCGGGGTCGAGACGCGGCCGGACGAACGTCGCCCCCTTCGGGCGTGTCCGCGTATCGGCGTCGACGGGGGCGTCGGCACGTCGGTGAGGGCAACTATCGTTGTCGCATGCGCATCGGAGCACATCTTCGCGAGGACGCCGACCCACTGGCCACGGCCGCCGAACTCGGGATCGACGTCTTCCAGATGTTCGTCACAGACCCTCAGAGCTGGAAGAAGCCGCAGCCCAACCCTCGGGCGGCGGAGTTCCGTGAGTCCGACATCGACGTCGTCGTGCACTCCAGCTACCAGATCAACGTCGCGAGCCTGAACAACCGGTTGCGGATGCCGTCGCGCAAGGCCGTCGAACAGCAGGCGGCCGCTGCCGCCGAGCTGGGTGCCTTCGGACTCGTCGTCCACGGCGGCCATCTGCGCGACGGCGAGGACAGCGCCGAGGGTTTCGCCAACTGGCGCAAGCTCTTCGACCGTCAGGTCGACAAAGGCGGCTTCGGCGTCCCGATTCTCATCGAGAACACCGCGGGCGGCGACCACGCGATGGCGCGCACGCTGGAGTCCATCGACCGCCTCTGGGAGGCCGTCGGCGACTTCGATCAGGCGGGCTTCTGTCTCGACACGTGCCACGCCTGGGCGGGCGGCGAAGACCTCGTCGGGCTCGTCGAGCGGGTCCGCCAGATCACCGGCCGGATCGATCTGGTGCATCTCAACAACTCTCGCGACGAGTTCGACTCCGGCCGCGACCGGCACGCCAACCTCGCGTCGGGCCACATCGACCCCGAGGTCCTCGTCGCGGTCGCCGAGGCGGCGGGCGCGCCGGTCATCCTGGAGACGCCGGGCGACGGCATTCCCGACGACCTCGCCTATCTGCGCGAGTCGCTGTAGTTCGTCACGTCACCGGACCGGGTAGGCGGCGACGTTCATGACGACCGTCCCCCGGCAGGGCCCGCCGTAGATCGTGGTCCGCCACACGCCTTTCAGGGATCCGTCGCTCTGCGGCTTGTAGGTGGCGACCGACCGCGCCGGACGCCACACCTTGGGCACGCCGACCCCCTGCCAGCAATCCCACTGCCAGCTGTAGCGATGCACCCAGGAACCGTTCTGCCAGGTGTATCGCGGTGGTTGCGGCAGCGTCGGATTGGCCGGCTTGGGTCCGCCGACGACGGTCGCGACGCATCGGCTGCGCACACAATCGGTGTCGAAGGTGTAGTCGTCGGAGAAGTCGGGCTCGCGTTGGCGTGCCGCCAGGCTGGTCCCGGTCTTGGAAGCCGCGAACCGCTTGAGCGAGTACACGCCGTCCCAGGTCGGCTTGGGCGCCGCGTCGGCGGGAGCGACGCTCACCAGCAACCCGGCGGCCAGGGCGAGGACCACGGTCACGATGCTCGCCGGAACGACCACCATATTTCGGCGTCCGGCGGTGGGAGATCTGCGCATTCACCCATTGCAGCGCAGATCCGGGCGGCGCGTCGGCGTTGGGCGATTCTCGTCGTCGTACCCGCGGGCGCAGATCACACATCTTCCGATTGATCCGGCGAGAAGATGGGGCTATTCTATGGTTACCGGCGAGTAACATAGCTCGGACCGACCAGGCCCCTCACCCGGCCGGTACGCACACATCCGTGAGCGATCGGACCGGGTCGAGGATGCCAACGCAGACGGCCACACCAGACAAGGAACCACCATGGGCCATTACAAGAGCAACATGCGCGACCTGCAGTTCAACCTCTTCGAACTGTTCGAGCTCGACAAGGTACTGGAGTCCGGCGACTTCGGTGACCTCGACCGCGAGACCGCCGTCGACATGCTGCGCGAGGTCCGCGCGCTGGCCGAGGGTCCGATCGCCGAGTCCTTCGTCGACGCCGATCGCAATCCCCCGGTCTTCGATCCCGACGAGCACAGCGTCACGATCCCCGAGTCCTTCAAGAAGTCCTACAACGCCCTGGTCGAAGGCGGCTGGGACAAGATCGGCATCGCCGAGGAACTGGGCGGACTCCCCGCTCCCCGGTCGCTGTACTGGGCGATCGGCGAGATGATCCTCGGCGCGAACCCGCCCGTGTTCATGTACGCCGCCGGCGCCGGCTTCGCCAACATCTTCTACAACAACGGCACCGATGAGCAGAAGAAGTGGGCCGCCATCTGTTCCGAGCGCGGCTGGGGCGCCACCATGGTGCTGACCGAGCCCGACGCCGGCTCCGACGTGGGCGCCGGACGCACCAAGGCCGTGGAGCAGGAGGACGGCTCCTGGCACATCGACGGCGTGAAGCGGTTCATCACCTCGGCCGATCAGGACATGACCGAGAACATCTTCCACCTCGTGCTCGCCCGCCCCGAGGGCGCCGGGCCGGGCACCAAGGGCCTGTCGCTGTTCTTCGTGCCCAAGTTCCACTTCGACTTCGAGACCGGCGAACTCGGCGAGCGCAACGGCGTCTACGTCACCAACGTCGAGCACAAGATGGGCATCAAGGCGTCGGCCACCTGTGAGGTCACCTTCGGTCAGCACGGCACCCCCGCCAAGGGCTGGCTCGTCGGCGACGTCCACAAGGGTATCGCGCAGATGTTCGAGGTCATCGAGCACGCGCGAATGATGGTGGGCACCAAGGCCATCTCGACGCTGTCGACCGGTTACCTGAACGCGCTCGAGTACGCCAAGGAGCGTATCCAGGGTGCGGACATGACGCAGATGACCGACAAGGCCGCACCGCGCGTGTCGATCACCCATCATCCCGACGTGCGTCGTTCGCTGATGACCCAGAAGGCCTACGCCGAGGGTCTGCGCGCGATCTACCTCTACACCGCGTCGCATCAGGACACCGCCGCCGCGAAGATCGTCTCCGGCGCCGATCCCGAGATGGCCCACCGCGTCAACGATCTGCTGCTCCCGATCGTCAAGGGCGTCGGCTCCGAGCGCGCCTACGGCACCCTCGGTCACGAGTCGCTGCAGACACTGGGCGGTTCGGGCTTCCTTCAGGACTACCCGATCGAGCAGTACATCCGTGACTCGAAGATCGACTCGCTCTACGAGGGCACCACGGCCATCCAGGCCCAGGACTTCTTCTTCCGCAAGATCATCCGCGACAAGGGCCAGGCCCTCGCACACGTCGCCGGACAGATCCAGACCTTCATCGACTCCGAGGCGGGCAACGGCCGGCTGAAGACCGAGCGGGCACTGCTGAAGACCGCACTCGACGACGTGCAGGCAATGGCCGCCTCGCTGACCAACGATCTGATGGTGGCACAGGAGAACTCGGCCGAGCTGTACAAGGTCGGACTCGGTTCGGTCCGCTTCCTGATGGCGGTCGGCGACCTGCTCATCGGCTGGCTGCTCCTCCGCCAGTCCGAGGTGGCTCTCGCGGCCCTCGACAACGGGGCCTCCGACGCCGACAAGTCCTTCTACGAGGGCAAGGTCGCCGTGGCGAGCTTCTTCGCGAAGAACATGCTGCCGCTGCTCACCGCGGTCCGCGTCACCGTCGAGAACATCGACAACGACATCATGGAGCTCGACGAAGCGGCCTTCTGAGGCAAAAGAGTCAGACGGAAGGCCGCCCGCCGAGGGACACCATGGAGCTCGACGAAGCGGCCTTCTGAGCTGCTGACGCCTTAACCAAGAACTCCCACCGGCGAATCCGCCGGTGGGAGTTCTTCTTTGCGTCGAAACGCAGATCACTCGATGACGCTGAAGCAATATCCGACCGGCCGCGGCTTGTCCGCGAAATAGCTGCCATCTGCGTCGGGGCACTCGGTCTCACCCGAAGCCTTGGTGTCGACGCGGATGTTGGTTCCGCCGGAAACCGGTGCACCGCATTCGATCTCACGGATCTCGGCGAGGGCAGTGCCGGTGGTCGCGGCCGGCAGGTAGTAGCAACGCCCCTCCTGGTACACCGGCGCAAGGCACAGGGCACCATCCTGGCCCGCCACCCAGTAGCGCGAGTAGTTGGCGCCGCACAGTCCCTGCGTGATGGACTTCTCCGCGACGACATAGTGGAAGTCGGTGTCGCCGCACGACACTTCCTTGGCCTTGAGCGTGTCCGGTTCCGCGGTCACGACGATGCACTCGCCGACCGCGACGTCACTGACGTCCGAGATCCCACCACCCTGCGACGCGGACAACAACACCCTCGCCACGCCGCCGGCGATCACGATGAGCAGCAGTACGCCCACGACGCCCAGCACGACCCACAATCCGGTGCGCTTCTTCTTCGGCGGCGGCGGGAACGGCGGGCCGGGCGGGTACATCCCACCCGGCATCGGGCCACCCTGATAGGGCGGCGGCGTGCCATAGGGCACCTGGTTCGGTGGCGGAGCACCGTAGTGCTGATTCGGTGGCGGGTACCCGCCCTGTGGTGGATAGTGCCCGGGCTGTGGTTGTGGCCCGTATCGCGGGTCCCCCGGTTGATATGGCGAGTTCGTCACGCCGCGAAGACTACCGGCCCCCACCGGTACGTCCGGCACACCGGCGAACCTCGACTCGACTCATGCACTTCGATCGAAGTCCAGTAGTCGAAGTGAGGTTCTTTGGTCGGCGAGGTGTTACTCGAGGAAGGTGAGGCAGTAACCGGTGGGGGTCGGTCTTGGGATGAAGTACTCGGACTGACCTTCGGGGCAGGTCGGTTTGCCCGCCGTTTTCGAATTGACCCGAATATTGGTTGCGCCAGGTATCACAACTGGTTTCGCACAGTCGATCTCGCGAGTCTCGGCTATGGCGAGACCTTCGGTGGCGGCCGAAATGTAGTAGCAGCTGCCAGGGTGCAAGACCTCCGCGAGACACAGCGCACCGTTGGCAGACGGGTACTTGCTCGAAAACCAGAACTTCGCGTACTCGGGACCGCAGATATCTTTGCCGACGGACACCGACGCAACGACATACCGGAACCCGGAGCCGGAGCACGAGGCTCGTTTGACGACAAGCGATGCCTGCCGTGCTTCTACCTGGACGCACTCGCCGACGGAGACGTCATCGCTGCTGACCACCACTGTGCTGGGCGGAATGGAGTCACCAAGTCGGTGGAGGCCGAGTCCCCCGACTGCGAACACGACCAATCCCACGACAGCGCCGAGCAGGAGCCATAGCCCTGTGCGCTTCTTTTTCCGCGGCGGCGGGAACGGCGGTCCTGGCGGGTACATGCCTCCGGGAATCGGAACTCCGTATGGAGGCGGAGCCCCGTACGGCTGAGTCGGCGGTTGAAAACCCGGGTGCGGAGGGTACTGCCCTGGCGGGGGTTGTGGTCCGAATCGCGGGTCCCCCGACTGATATGGCGAATTGGTCACGCCGCGAAGACTATCCCGAACCTCGCGATCGCGGACCGCCGCATCCACTGTTGGATTTGCTGGCCCGACGGGTCCTGCGGGTCCGGTGGATCAGCTCCGCTGTTCAGACGTCGCGTCCAGACCGGACGCGCTCCACCACGTCCGCATAGAACGTGGTGGCCAGAAGGACCATGGCGGTCACGAATCCGCCCTCGCTTCCGGAGCGCTTCGAGCCCATCGACGACTCCATGGTCACTGTGAACTCGCGGATGTCGCGACCGTCGGACGGCATGACAGTGGAGGGGTCGGAGCGAATGTCCTTCAGCAACGCGGCAGTCGACTCAACCCGACTCCCCGAATGATGGGCGGTGATACGCAGATCGTCTGGTGCGTCGGCAAGTTGACGAACCAGCCAATTGATCTTGGTCTGCGTTCGCCCTGTCCGCGGTGCGGCGGTCTTCAACGAGCAGCCGATACGCCCACGGCCGAGATCGGCGTGCATTGCCACCGGACCAGCTGCTCCAGACACGCGCAACAACGCGAAAAGTTCTCCCGAGTCTGCCAATTGCCGTGCACGACTGACAGTGTCCACCCGGCTTGCCGGCGGCTGCGCGGTCACCCGCTGACCGGTCAGAGCACTCAGCCGGAGCGCCACATGCCGAGCCAGCGTGTGCGTCGGCCGAGACCAATCGCACGGCACCGCCCACTCCGCTGGGTTGGTTGTAGAAGATCAGATCATCGTTGGAACGCACTCGCCCGTCCTCGCCGAGGATGAGGATTCCGGCATCGAGTCCGATCTCCCTACCCGCGGCGGTTTCCGTCTGGATGACGAACACCAAGCGTGGTGAGGCCTCGCCGGCCACCTCGTCGACGGATACGTTTCCACCCTTGGACAGCTCTCGAGGCTCTACCTCGACAAACCTATTGGCTAAACCGTTGTCGGCGTGCGGTGAATCGAGAAGTAGGGACAGCAAACGGGAGCTCATTCGACCGATCGGGGGATTTGGTCCCGCAGATGCAAGCCGCTCAGACGGCCTTCTCCCGCTTCCGCTGTCCTGCGCGGGCCGAGACCGCGGCGCCGAGGAGGATCATCCGCATCGTGCGCTCGGCGGCGTCGGCGAGAAGTTGTTCGCCGTTGGCGACGGCCTCCGACAGCGGCATGGGTACCGCGATGATCGATGCGATCGCCCCGATCCCGACATCGTGGACCGACGGCGCGCCGTGACCGAGAGACCCGGCCAGCGCGACCACCGGCACGCCTCGAAGCTGCGCGCGGCGGGCCACCTCGGCGGGCACCTTGCCGTGCGGGGTCTGGAAGTCGATGGAACCCTCGGCCGTGATCACGAGGTCGGCCTTGCCGATCCGATGATCGAGGTCGATACCCGACAGGCCGGAATCGAGCAGGGCGTCGAACCGTGATCGCAGGATTCCGCCGATCGCGGCGAGTCCCGCACCGAGGCCGCCCGAGGCGCCGGAACCGGCCCCGTGGCGATAGTCGATGTCGGGCAACCCGTCCCGCTGCAGGACATCCGCCCAGACGTCGAGCGCAGCCGCCAGCTCGTCGACCTGTACGGGCGTCGCCCCCTTCTGCGGTCCGAAGACTCGCGCGACACCGTTCGGCCCCGTGAGGACGTTGTGCGGATTGCCCGCGATCACCATCTCGGTCTCACGGAGTCGGGGATGCAGACCGGTCAGGTCCAGCGACGCCGCGCGTGCGAGTTCACCACCACCGCGGCCGATCTCGTGCCCGGCATCATCCAGAACGCGCGCCCCGAGGGCCTGCAGCGCGCCCGCACCGCCGTCGCACGTGCCCGAATCGCCGCAGCCGACGAGGATCGCCGACACACCCGCATCGAGCGCGGCGGCGATCAACTGTCCGACACCGAAGGTGGTGGTCGCACCCGGATCCCGCTGACCCGCCGGAACGAGCGCCAATCCGGCGGCGGCGGCCATCTCGACGACGCCGATCCGGTTGCGACCGACACCCACCTCCGCCCAATGCGACTGCACCGGCTCGCCGGTGGGGCCGCAGACGGTCAGTTCATGGAGTCGTCCGTTGCCCGCGGCGGCCAGGATGCGCGCCGTGCCCTCGCCGCCGTCAGCAATGGGCGCGATGTCGACCCGCACCCCGGGGAGCGTGCGCCGGACCCCCGCGGCGATGGCACCGGCCACCGACACGGCGTCGAGGCTCTCCTTGAAACCACTCGGGGCGACCAGGATTCGTTGCGGAACTCGGACGGACATCGGCACTCCTGTTGATCGATCGGACGAGGTTCTGATGATGGGAGGGGAACTCGCGCCCGCAGGCACGCTCCTGACTGTCGCGGAGCGACGGTCAGGACGAGAGCAGGGGCAGGCCGAGGTAGGGCCAGACCCAGCACGCGAAGATGAGGAGCACCACCAGCGACACCGGTGCGAGCAATGCCGACATCGTGAGCAGATGGCGCGGTTGATAACCCGGTACGTCGGCGCTAGCGGCGAACATGGCGACCGGTTTCGCCGAACTCGTGAGGGTGATGCAGAATCCGGCGGCCGCGGTGGAAAGGAAGGCTGCGGCAACCGGGTCCACCCCGACGACCGGCGCGGTCACCACGATGATCGGGATCAGCACCGCGGAACGGGCAGAACGGGATTGGATCACGAGGTGTGCGAGCAGCGAGACAACAGCCGACACGACGACGAACACCATCGCAGCAGCCGGGCCGGTCTCGGCGATGGAGCCGAATGCCCGATCCGCCAGCCATTGCGCGGCGCCACTGGAGTTGAGAGCCATCCCGAGGGCGAGCGTGGCGGCCATGAACAGCAGGAGCGTCCACGGAATGGTCTTCAGCGCCGCACCGAGCGTAGTCGCGCCGACCGCCGGGGCGGACGCGGCCAGCGCGCCGAGCACCGCGACGATCGCCGGGTCGACGCCGTGCAGCGGTTCCGAACACCAGAGCACCATCACGAGTCCGAGGATGACCGACACGCGGCGTTGCGCGGGCGTGAACGGACCGGAGGTCGCCATCCCGGCCGTCTCGAATGCGTTCGGCGGCACGGACAGCGGACGGGACCGCTCGCCGTGATCGGTCATCAGCCACAGCGCCGCCTCCGCCGCGAGGTGCGACCACACGACGGCCAGCGGCACGCCCAGTACCGCCCACTGTAGGAATCCGATGCCGGTTCCTGTTGCCGCCGAGACGATCTCAGCAGTGATGAGGTGCGCGCCGGCACCCAGGAGTGATCCGACCGCCGAGAACAGGATGACGAACGGGAAGACCAGTGCAAGACACAGCACGAGTCGCGGCCGATCACGCAGGACCGCGGCCAGAACGAGGAAGATCGGGAGTGCCAGAGCCGCACGCCCGGACGTCGCCGGGACTGCGAAGGTGGTCAGCAGGAGCGCAGCGGTGATGAGGTGCACCAGCTGACGTGGTGTCCGGGCCAGGCGAACGACGCGCGCAGACACCCGGGCCGACAGTCCCGACGCCGTGACCGCAGCCGCGATCACGAAGGCCCCGATCAGAAGCCAGATCACTCCCGAGCCAAGAGTTCTCGCAAAGGTGTCGGCGTCGATGATCCCGAAGACCACCAGTGCGATGCCACCGCCCAGGGCGACGTAGGTGTCATCGAGGGGCGAGAAGATCCACGCCCACACCGCGATCAGGAAGACGAGCAGCGTCACGACGGCGTCGAACGACAGCTCTCTCGACCAGCCGGCGTGGCCGACGAACGCGCCGGCGGCCACCACCACGGCGAGACCTGCTGCCGCCCAGGGCGTCAGCACCCCGCCGACGACGCCCCGGACACCGCGTCGGGGCGGCGGGGACACGACAGGATGCGCAGGCGGTCGCGTCGCGTACATCGTCACCGGGTGTCCCGGGTGTCCCGGGTGTCGGTCGATCGCGTGCGGAACGTTCATGGCGACAACAATGGAGCGTGGGTGTGACGCCTCCATGAGACGCGCATGAAAGTTCTTTCACGTGAACAGGTCACGAACAACGAGAAACGCACCGCCGGATGATCGACGGTGCGTGTGCTCGACGAGGGTCGTCCTCGCGAATGTCGGTCAGCTGCCCTGCAAGAGCAGGTTGTCCTTGAGAAGCGTGTCGGGGTCACCCACGCAGAAGGCGCGGACCAGCAGGTAGCTGTTGGGATTGCTCTTGACCAGCTCCTTGCCATGGCGGTCCGCGAACTCGTTGACGGTGGCGATCTGCTCGGAATCGGTGAGCGACAGATAAGTACCGCAGGTCATCTCGTCCGGATCGGTTGCTGCGCCCGACTGCGGCGGAACCGCGACCCGTGACCGGGGCGACGCGCTCGCCGTGCAGGGAGCCGTCGTCCTTCCCGTGGTCGTAGTCGTAGTCGTCGTCGGGGTTTCGCTGGTCGTGACCGCGATCGGCGAGACCTCGGGAACGGCGGTCCCCGAGGTCTCGGTGGCACATGCGGACATGATCGACACGGCCGCAACGGCTCCGATCAGAGCCACGCCCGCGCTCCGGCGGGCGTCGATCATCTCGCGGTCTACTTCGGTGGCATCCGGATGCCGCCGTCGACGCGGATGACCTCGGCGTTCATGTAGCTGTTGGTGACGAGCTCGACGACCATCGAGGCGAGCTCGTCCGGTGCACCCAGGCGGTGCGGGAACAGGACCGACTCGCCGAGCTTGGCCTTGAACGCCTCGGCCGATTCGCCCTCACCGTAGATCGGGGTGTCGATCAGACCGGGGGCGATGGTGTTGACGCGGATGCCGACCGCCGCCAGGTCGCGCGCGACCGGGAGGGTCATGCCGACGACGCCGCCCTTGGACGACGAGTACGAGGCCTGGCCGATCTGGCCGTCGAAGGCAGCAACACTGGCCATGTTGACGATCGCACCGCGCTCACCGTGGGCGTCGAGCGGCTCGTTGCGGCTCATCGCGGTGCCGGCGAGACGGATGCAGTCGAAGGTGCCGATCAGGTTGATCGCGATGACCTTCTTGTACGCGTCCAGGTTGTGCGCCGAGCCGAACTCGCCGTCGCGGCCGATGGTGCGCTGGGCCCAGCCGATGCCGGCCGAGTTGACCAGCGCGCGCAGCGGGCCGAGTTCGGTGGCCGCGTTGACGGCGGCTTCGATCTGTTCGGTCGAGGTCACGTCGACGGCGACGAACTGCCCGCCGATCTCCTTGGCGAGTTCCTCGCCCTTGTCCGCGTTGAGGTCGGCGACGATGACCTTCGCACCCTTGGCCGCCAGCTGGCGAGCCGCAGCTGCGCCGATACCCGACGCGCCACCTGTGACGATTGCACTAGCTCCATTGATATCCACGACCCGGAGCCTATCGAGCGTTCTATCGCTCGGTAAAGCCCCTCCGCGAAACACCCCGCATCGAGATCACGCCGTCGGGTCAGACGCACTTCACGATCGGCTCGGGCGCATAGCGGACGGTGCGGGTCGATCGGTCGATCTCCCGGCCGGTCCGTGCGTCCTTGATGATGCGGGTGTCCGACGTCGTGAAACCCTTGCTCCCACTGCTGGGGATGCAGTCGTCCCCGCGGGGGACGCGAACCCGCTGCGGATCGGTGGTCGCGAACCGTTCGCCGGTCACCGACTCCACCTCGAATGCCTTGGTGCCCCACAGCCGCACGGTCACCGACGACGGCGACCAGCTCGTCTCGATGAGGACACCGTGCCGCGTGTTGTTGCGGAACTTCAGATCGATGGCGCCCTCGAAGACCGTCGCCTCCCTCGCCTCGGGGTACCGCGAGATGTAGTAGGCGTGCTCGGTGTGGTCGACATCTTCGAGCCCGGCGAAGTACGCCGCGTTGTACAGCGTCGTCGCGAACTGGGAGATGCCGCCGCCGACCGCGTTCGACGCCCGTCCGTGGTCGATGATCGTCGACTCGACGTAGCCCTGTTCCGAACCGCGCGGGCCGGTGTGTCCGTTGAGCGAGAACACCTTTCCGGGCAGCACGAGCGCTCCGTCGACCTCCGCGGCGACGAGCCGGATGTTCTCGCCGGACGCACTCGAGAACCCGCCCGTGGTGTACTCGCTGATCAGTTCCGTGACCCCGAGCTTGCGGGCGGCGTCGGTCGTGAGCCTCGGCTCCACCTCGTCGTAGACGACCTCGACCGTGCGATTGCCACCGTCGGCCGCCGCACTCGTCGCGACGGCGGCGAGGGTCTTCGGCCAGTTGATCGAGGCGCCGTCGACCCCGGGCACCACCACCGGACGGCCGGACGCGAGGCTGAACCTCGCATTGACCGGGGCCCGTTGGGAGGCGTCGAGGTCGGGGGCGAGGATCTCGCGGCCCACCTTCTCGTCGGAACGGGGACTGAGCCCGCCTCGCCCATCGGGGCCGAAGGTCAGCATCGACGCCAGGTCGCCCGCGGGGATCTCGACCGTCCGTTTCCGCCGGTCGATCAGCCGCACGGGAGCCGACGTCACGCGCTCGGCGGGTCCGGCAACGGTAGCGGCGACGACCTCGGCGGTGACGGTCGGCGAGAAGGGCTCCATCGGCAGGTCGACGGGCGCACCGTCGAGCCAGCGGTCGATGAGGGTGGCGGCCGCCGCGTCCCGGGCGATGCGTTCGCCCGCGGCGGGTTGATCCCCGACCGGTTCGGTGCCGTCGTAGTGCACGCCGCCTTCGACGGCGGCCTTCTCGAGAGATGTGCGCCGGCCATCGAGCGCGGCGTTCATCGCGGTTCGATCCAGGGTGACGACCGGTTCGATGTCGGCGTCACGGCCGAACAGCGCAGCAAGACGCACGAGCGGGTTGCGCGGCTGCTCGAGCAGGCGGGCACGCGTGGCGTCGGCGTCGAAGGCGAGTCCGAGGTCGGCGGGTGCGACCTCGGCCGAGCCCTCCGGCGTCCGCAGCACGACGGGCCGCTGTGAACGGGCCGTCAGCTCGTCGAGGACGGGGTTCAGTTCGGCGGAGTCACGGCCGCCCGCGTCGATCCCGCCGACGACGGCGTTGCGCGCGGAGTCGGAGTGGGTCGCCACGAGGTCGACGGCGAGGACGAGGGTGATCACGGCGACGACGGCGAGCACAGCGCGTAGCGCGGATCGTGCTCGGCGAGAGCCTGGGGTCACAACTCCATCCATCGTGGCTGGCACCTGGGCCGGACTGACGACTGGGCCGATCAGGTGGTGGCCGCAGAACTACGGTCGGGAAAAGTAGGCGCTCCGGCCGAGCTGTCGGGTCGGGGGTCTGACAGCGCAGCCGGAGCTATAGACATATTTACGCTACTTTTCGGCCGCAGGCATCCCCGGAAGGCCGATTCTGTCGAATATGTGACGAAGTACCCCCATTCGTCCCACGAAAGTGAGACGGATCGGCCGATCAGTCGCCGATTCGTCCCACCTGTCGGGATTTCGGGCGCATCGCGTTCGATGCGACCCCGTCCCGATCAGCCCTCGATGATCGCGGTGACGCCCTGCCCGCCGGCGGCACAGATGGAGATCAACGCACGACCGCCGCCGTTCTCCTTGATCTGCTTGGCCGCCTGCGCGACGATCCGGCCGCCGGTGGCGGCGAACGGGTGGCCCGCGGCCAGCGACGAACCATGGACGTTGAGCTTGCTGCGATCGATCGACCCCAGCGCGGAGTCCAGGCCGAGGCGCTCCTTGCAGTACTCCTCGGACTCCCAGGCCTGCAGGGTGGCGAGGACCACCGACGCGAAGGCCTCGTGGATCTCGTAGAAATCGAAGTCCTGCAGCGTGAGCCCGTTGCGGGCGAGCAGGCGCGGCACCGCGTAGGTCGGGGCCATCAGCAACCCGTCCGGACCGTTGACGTAATCGACCGCGGCGGTCTCGCTGTCCACGAAGTACGCGAGGACCGGCAGTCCGCGATCGGCGGCCCACTCGTCGCTGGCCAGCAGCACGGTCGACGCGCCGTCGGTCAGCGGCGTCGAGTTGCCCGCGGTCATCGTCGCGTCGCCCAGGGAGACACCGAAGACCGGCTTCAGCTTGGCGAGCTTCTCCGCGGTGGAGTCGCCGCGCAGGTTCTGATCGCGGGTCAGGCCCAGGAACGGGGTGATCAGGTCGTCGAAGAAGCCGGAGTCGTACGCGGCGGCCATGTTCTGGTGGCTGCGCGCGGCGAGCTCGTCCTGATCGGCGCGCTTGATGCCGAACTCCTTGGCCGTGACGGCGGCGTGCTCGCCCATCGACATGCCGGTGCGGGGCTCACCGTTGCGCGGGATCTCGATACCGAGCTTGGTCAGCAACTTCGCCGCACCGAGGAGCTGATCTTTGGTGCTGCGGGC
Source organism: Gordonia sp. ABKF26 (assembly GCF_041103195.1). Classification (NCBI taxonomy): domain Bacteria; kingdom Bacillati; phylum Actinomycetota; class Actinomycetes; order Mycobacteriales; family Gordoniaceae; genus Gordonia; species Gordonia sp. ABKF26. Next base: position 1,012,742 of record NZ_JBGCVZ010000003.1, on the reverse strand, counting down.
CCGGTTGACCTCGAGCAGCTGACGACGCAGGCCCTCACCGACCGCGATCGGCGCGTCCGATGTGGTGTCGACGCCGCCCCCGATCGCGGCGTCGTAGCGACCGCGGGCGATGCCGTCGGCGACCGTCGTGATGGCCTGGAGTCCGGTGCCACACGCCTGCTGGATGTCGAAGGCGGGCGTGTACGGCGACAGGGCCGAACCGAGCACCGACTCCCGGATGAGATTGAAATCACGCGCGTGTTTGAGGACCGCGCCACCGGCCACCATGCCGAGCTGCTCGCCCTGCAGGCTGAAGCGGCTCACGAGACCGTCGAGTGCGGCGGTGAACATCTCCTGGTTGCTGACCTTGGCGTACGCCTTGTCCTGGCGCGCAAACGGGATGCGGTTGCCGCCGAGGATCGCGACGGGGCGATCGCTGCGGGTCTTCGGCTTACTTGCGGGGTTGGACTGTTCGGCCACGTCGATCTCCCAAGGGTCGGGTGCGATATCTATAGCGTATTCTTACTCATCAGTAAGTTCGTTGTCGAACGACAGTCAGAGGAGATCAACGTGGCCGCCAACGGAAACACTGGCCTGTACTCGAGCTTCGTCCATTCCGCGCCCGGCGCTTTCATCGCCAAACAGGCCGGCCTGCCCGTCCCGCCGCCGCTGCGCCGCTACAGGGCCTCCGAGCCCCCGCTGCCCGGTCCGGTGCTGCTCGGCGGGTCCGGCCGCCTCGTCGAACCGCTTCGCGAGATGCTCTCGACCGAGGACTACGACCTCATCCAGAACGCCACGACCGGCCGCAGCGCCGACAAGTTCGGCGGCCTGGTGTTCGACGCGACCGGCATCACCTCCCCCGGTGAGCTGCGTCAGCTCTTCGAGTTCTTCCAGCCCGCGATGCGATCGACCGCGGCCTGCGCACGATTCCTCGTCATCGGCACCACGCCGGAACTGGTCACCGATCCGTCCGAGCGCGTCGCGCAGCGCGCCCTCGAGGGCTTCACCCGCTCGCTCGGCAAGGAACTCCTGAAGGGTTCCACCGTGCAGCTCGTCTACGTCTCCCCCGACGCCAAGACCGGTCTGACCGGCCTCGAGTCGACCGTGCGCTTCGTGCTGTCGGCCAAGTCCGCCTTCGTCGACGCCCAGGTCATCCGGGTCGGCGGCGCCGACGCGACCGCACCGAAGAACTGGGACCGCCCACTCGAGGGCAAGGTCGCCGTCGTCACCGGTGCCGCGCGCGGCATCGGCGCGACGATCGCCGAGGTCCTGTCCCGCGACGGCGCGCACGTGATCGCCGCTGATGTCCCGCAGGCCGGCGACGCGCTGTCGGAGACGGCCAACAAGGTCGGCGGCACGGCGTTCCCGCTCGACGTCACCGCGGCCGACGCCGGCGCCAAGCTCGCCGAGCACGCCCTCGAGCGCCACGGCGGCATCGACATCATCGTCAACAACGCCGGCATCACCCGCGACAAGCTGCTCGCCAACATGGACGACGCCCGCTGGGACGCGGTCATCGCGGTCAACCTCATCGCTCCGCAGACCCTCGTCGAGACCCTGCTCGAGAAGGGCGCGCTGCGTGAGGGCGGCGCCGTCGTCGACGTGTCGTCGATCGCCGGCATCGCGGGCAACCGCGGCCAGACCAACTACGGCACCTCGAAGGCCGGTGTCATCGGCCTCGTCGATGCCTACGCGCCGATCCTGGCCGAGAAGGGCATCACCATCAACGCGGTGGCACCCGGCTTCATCGAGACCAAGATGACCGCGGCCATCCCGCTCGCGACCCGCGAGGCCGGCCGCCTGATGAGCTCGCTGCAGCAGGGCGGCGAGACCGTCGACGTAGCCGAGACCGTCGCCTACTTCGCCAACCCAGCGAGCAGCGCCATCACCGGCAACGTGGTCCGCGTGTGCGGCCAGGGATTCCTGGGGGCCTGATGGCGAAGACGATCACCCTCCCCGCCGCCCCCGGCACCGCCGAGCTGTACGGCAAGGCGGTCACCGCATTGCTGCCCGGCATCGGCAAACCGCCGCGCGTCTCCGCCGACGCCGTCGCCCCGGAGACGCGCTACCGGCTCGACGGCGTGCGGGTGGACTCGGCTGCACTGCAGGCGTATTGCCACGCGACCGGGCAACGATTCGGCCACACCCTGCCGCTGACCTACCCGTTCGTGCTGCAGTTCCCGGTCACCATGAAGCTCATGACGTCCGACGAGTTCCCGTTCGGTGCCGTCGGTTCGGTGCACATGACGAATACGATCGAGCGCAAGCGACCCATCGAGGTCGGTGAACCGCTCGACATCGTGACGCATGCCGAGAACCTGCGTGAGCATCGCAAGGGCATCCTGATCGACGTCGTCAGCGACATCAGCGTCGGGTCCGAACTGGTCACCACGCAGACGGCGACGTTCCTCAAGCAGCAGCGCACCAGCCTGTCCGACGAACCGCGCGGTCCCGAGCCCAAGTCGAAGACCCCGCCACCGCCGGACGCCATCCTGGCCGTCGACCTCAAGCGGATCCGTGAGTACGCGGCCGCCTCGGGTGACCGCAACCCGATCCACATGGGCAACCTGCCGGCCAAGGCCTTCGGATTCCCCAAGGCGATCGCACACGGGATGTGGAGTGCCGCAGCGGCCGTCGCGAACGTCGAGGCTCAGCTGCCCGACGCGGTCACCTACGACGTCAGGTTCGGCAAGCCGATCCTGTTGCCGGCCAAGGTGAACCTCTACACCCGCCGGATCGACGGCAAGGGCAACTTCGACATCTCGATCCGCGACCGTCGCAAGGGATTCCCCCACCTCACCGCGACGACGCGGGAGGGCTGAGGGACTTTCGCGTTTCGTTCCCACGGTCTCGTTTCCGTCCCGCTTATTGGATCCAATCAGCGGATAGGAAGCGGGGCCGCGGGACCGTTTGCGTTGCACTGATTTTCGGCTCACCACAGGGAGCGCCAGGGTGGCCACCACGCAGGAGCTATGGGCGGGCCGGCTCAGGAGTCGGTACCGACACCCTTCAGGCCGCGCCAGGTGATGCCGACGAGGAGGTTGGTGGCCTTCTCGAGATCGACGTCACCTTCGGTGATGCGGTCGGCGACGGCCTCGGCGGCACCGACGATCGAGACGGCGGTGAGTTCGAAGTCGATGTCGCTGGCACCTTCGACCGTGGTGCCCGCCTTGATCAGCTGGGCGACCATCTCGGTGACCCGCTGGCGGCTCTCGGAGACGATGCCGGCGAAACCGGCCGTGCCGATGGCGACGCGGTACAGCACCCGCCAGGACTGCCGGTGTTCGTGGACGAAGCGGAGGAACTCGCGGATCACCGTGACAGCCTGCTCGCGCTGCGAGAGTGAGGGATCGAAACCGACGCTCATCGCGTCGATGAACAGGCCCGACTCACGGGCGATACACGCGCTGAACAGTTCGTCCTTGGAGCCGTAGTACAGGTACAGCATCGGCTTGGAGATCTGCGCCTCGGAGGCAATCGCGTCCATCGAGGTCTCACGAAAGCCATTCTCCGAGAACACCTTGACGGCGGCATCGAGCATCTGCTGCTCACGCACCGCGCGTGGCAGGCGCTTCGTTCCGCCCGACATGACCCCACCTCCGTTCACGACAACTGCTCCGACCGACGATATAACAACTTACCAATCGGTAAGGTGAAACCCCATTCACGGGGCGCAGCGGTCTCGGCGGTTCAACAGTTCACCACACCCTTGGACCGCAGGATGCGCACGACCTTGTCATCCAGGCGGGCGGGCGCGAGGCGACCGGCCGAGACCGCGCGCTCGAGGTTGTCGAGCACGGAGGCGACACGGTCGGTGGAGAGCCACAACGCGACGTCGCCGCCCGCGAGGATGAACTTCTCGACCGCCTGCTCGATGGGGTACTGCGCGCTGATCGCCGCCATTCCCGACAGGTCGTCGGAGTAGATCACGCCGTCGAACCGCGGCCCGTCGTAACCGACGCCGGTGCGCAGCATCTGGATCGCGGGCCGGCTGATGCTGGCGGGCAACCCCTTCGTCAGGCCCGGGACGATCAGATGCCCGACCATCGCGCCTGCGGTCCCCGGGTCGCGCAGCAGGGTCCGGAACGGCACGAGGTCGCTGTCCTGGAGTTCCGCCAGCGACGGGACCGTCACGACACCCAGATGCGAGTCACCGGAGCCGTGGCCGTGCCCCGGAAAATGCTTGTACACCGGCGTGATTCCCGCGTCGGACAACCCCGCGGCGTACGCGCCCGCATACTCGGTCACGACCGCCGGGTCGTTGCTGAAGGACCGGTCGCCGATCACCTCGTCGTCCGATTCGTCGCTGACGTCGGCGACAGGGGCGAAGTCGACGGTGACCCCGAGACGCTTGAGCTTGCGGCCCACGTCGGCCGCGATCGCGCGCACCTGCTCGGGCGTCTTGGTCTGCGCCAGCTCACGCGGCGAGGCGTTGTCGATGCCGAGCGCGGACAGTCGCGACACCCGGCCGCCCTCGTGGTCGACGGTGACCATCAACGGAATCGACGAATTCTGCGAAATCCGTGCTGCCGCACCACTCGTCAGGATCGACTTGTCGGTCCAGCTCCCGACGAAGATGCCGCCGATCTCCTCGTTCTCGACGATCTGCTGGGCGTCGGACGCCCCTGTTACACCGACGACGATCAGCTGCGCCAGCTTCTGACGCACCGACAGCTTCGCGAGTTCGGTTGCGCCGCAGGAATTCGCGACCGGTGTGGTGGTCGGCGCCGGAGCCGACGACAGCGGCGACTCGGCGGTCACCGAGTACGAGGGCGTCGGCGGCGGCGAGTCCGTCGTCGAACCGGTGCAGGCCGCGAGCGCGACGCACAGAACCGTGACGGTTGCCGCGGTCAGCGTTTTCCGGTTCCATCGGGGTCTGCGAGTTGGGCCCATTCCCCGAGTCTGGCATGTAGTCTGAGCCAATGGACGTGGGGTCCGTTTCGTCCGGGTCCGCCACCGCCGGGAGCGGTAGCGGCGGTACCCGTGCCGCGCAAACTCTGATGATCGCCTACGACGGCTCGTCGAATGCCGACCGCGCCATTCGTTACGCCGGACACTTTCTCCGTGCGCAATCCGCGGTGGTCGTCACCGCCTGGCAACCCGGTGGCATGACGCCGGCGCGAATGTCCACCCTTGCCGGCGGGATGCAGCCGTTCATCGACACCCAGCTCGACGCCGGCGTCGACCAAGCTCTCGAGGACGAGGCCGCCGCGATCAACGAGCGCGGCGTGACCCTCGCGGCCGAGTGTGGGCTCACGGCGCGGGGATCGCTCGTCGAGGTCGAGTCGACGGTGTGGGGCGCGCTCGTCGCCGCGGCCGAGGCGCTCGACGTCGACCTCCTGGTCACCGGCACGCGCGGGGCGTCGGGACTCAAGGCGCTGCTGCGCTCCAGCGTGGCGGAACGAGTCCTCAAACACTGCCACCGTCCGGTGTTCATCGTTCCGGCCAAGTGCGAGAAGGAGCCTCAGGTCACGCTGTAGGGGCCCTTTGCCGGCCGAGCGTCCCCCACCCGCCGGCCGAGCTTGTCGAGGTCACCAGGTGGCTTCGACACGGCGCCTCGCTTCGCTCGGAGCCGGCTCAACCAGCGGACGGTCACCTCCCCTGCTCCGCTCGGAGCCGGCTCAACCAGCGGAGGGTCACCTCCCCTGCTGCGTTCGGAGCCGGCTCAACCAGCGGAGGGTCACCTCCCCTGCTGCGTTCGGAGCCGGCTCAACCCGTGGTGGGGGCTCAACCACAGGCGAGGCCGCCGCCCACCCCCTGCTGGCCGAGCAGCGTCGACCGAGCGCAGCGAGGCCGCCGCCCACCCCCTGCTGGCCGAGCAGCGTCGACCGAGCGCAGCGAGGCCGCCGCGCCCGTCGAGGTCACCAAGTGGCTTCGACTCGGCGCCTCGCTGCGCTCGGAGCCGGCTCAATCAGCCGGGGCCATGTCCTGATCTGTGGGATGCATGGCCTGGACGCCACGCAGCGGGTCGGAAACGATGTGTTCATGAGTCGATCGGTGGTGATCCTTGGCTTTCCCAGGGTGCAGGCCCTGGACGTGACGGGTCCGGCCGACGTGTTCACCACCGCGTCGATCGCGCTCGCCGACCAGGGGTCGGAGGTGACCTACGACCTCCGCCTGGTGTCGAAGTCGGGCCTGTCGGTGGGCACCGGCGTCGGCTTGGAGTTCGTCGCGCACCCGCTGCCCGATCCGGCCGATCCGCTCGACACCCTGATCCTGCCCGGCGGCACCGGCGTCCACGACGCCGCGCGCGATCCCGAACTGATCGACTGGATCCGGCGGGCGGCGCACCGCGCACGACGGGTCGTCAGCGTGTGCAACGGCGCATTCCTCGCGGCCGAGGCCGGGCTGCTCGACGGAAAACGCGCGACGACACATTGGGCAGTGACCGGCCTGCTCGCCGAGCGCTACCCCTCGATCGAGGTGGACGCCGAAGCCCTGTTCATACGCGGCAGCGATCGCGTGTGGAGTTCCGCGGGTGTCACCGCCGGGATCGACCTCTCGCTGGCTCTGATCGAAGAGGACCACGGCACCGAACTCGCACAACTCGTCGCGCGATGGCTCGTCCTCTACATGCGGCGACCGGGCGGGCAGAGCCAGTTCGCCCCGCCGGTGTGGATGCCGCGGGCTCGGCGCACGGCGATCCGGGAGATCCAGGAGCGCATCGAGGCCGAACCGGGCGGTACACACCGCATTGACGACCTCGCGCGTGAGGCGTCGATGAGTCCACGCCACTTCTCTCGCGTCTTCACCGACGAGACCGGCGAGGCGCCGGGCACCTACGTCGAGCGGGTCCGGACCGACGCCGCCCGTCGCGCGCTCACGCAGAGCGACGACACGATGCCGGTGATCGCCGGCCGATGCGGGTTCGGATCGGCCGAGACGATGCGCCGCACCTTCGTCCGCCGCCTCGGTGTACCGCCCGAGGCGTACCGCCGCACCTTCCGTTGAACGAGACGGAACGAGACATCCCGACAATCGAAAGGCCCTCATGACCCAGATCGCGATCGTCCTCTACCCGCAGTTCACCGCCCTCGACTTCATCGGTCCCTACGAGGTGCTGCGCGCCCTGCCCGACGCGGAGGTCAGATTCGTCTGGCACGAGCCGGGGCCGGTCGTCGCCGATTCGGGCGTGCTCGTGGTGGGTGCCACGCATTCGTTCGACGAGACACCGTCGCCGGACGTCGTCCTGGTGCCGGGCGGGCCCGGATTCCTGGCCGCGTCGCAGGACGAGAGGGTCCTCGACTGGCTGCGCGCGGTCCGGCCGGGCGCGCAGTGGACGACGTCGGTGTGCACCGGGTCGATCGTCCTGGCCGCGGCGGGTCTGCTCGACGGGAAGCCGGCCACCACGCACTGGTCGTCGATGGCCGGGTTGAGCCTGCACGGTGCGAAACCGGTGTCGGACGAACGCGTCGTGCGTGCGCTGCCCGACGGTGACCTCGTCACCGCCGCCGGCGTGTCCGCCGGGATCGATCTCGCGCTGTGGCTGTCCGAGCAGATCGCCGGGCGCGCACGCGCCGAGGCCATCCAGCTGATGATCGAATACGACCCGCAACCACACCTGGACTCCGGGCATCGGTCCAAGGCGTCGGCCAGCACGATCGCCACGTCGACGATGCTGCTCAGCCGCGACGTCGACAAGCCCGAACTGCTGAAGACGAGTGCGCGCCTGCTGTGGGATCGCACCCTGACGAAAGTGCGGTCGCGTCGATGACCGCGGCCGGGTCGATCCGCTGGTGTCAGCGGGTGTCACCCGGAATCGGACTTCGGCGATGGTAGTTTCATCGCCATGACCAACAACCGCCTTGTCGCCGGAGCCGTCGCCGGGGTCGCCGGCATCCTGGTGGGACTCGGCGCGGTGTTCCTCGGAGGATTCCTGGCCTCCGAGAACAGCCCGTCCACCGACCTGAACAACATCAGCCCGAACAACGGATTCGTCCAGGGCTCGGTGGACTACGGTTCGCGCGGCGGAGCCGGCGAGACCAACTGACCCGTCCACGACGCCGCCGGTCCCGGCGTCCCCTGATCGACAGCAGCAGCAACTGAGTACCCCGCCTTCGCCACCGGATCAGTCCGTCCCGACCCGGTCTGGGCTGGGTCGGCGCGGCGTCGCCGCCGTCGCCGCGATCTCGCTGCTCATCTGTCTCCTGCAGTCACCCGGCCGCATCGCGGCGGACACCAAACTCGACCTCACCGCGAACCCGCTCGGTTTCCTCGCCCGCGCCGCGCATCTGTGGACGCCGAACGCGCCGATGGGGCAGGTACAGAACCAGGCCTACGGCTACTTCTTCCCGCACGGCGCGTTCTATGCGCTCGGCGATCTCCTCGCCGTCCCGCCGTGGATCGTCCAGCGTCTCTGGTGGGCGGTGCTGCTGACCGTCGGCTTCGTCGGCATCGTCCGCCTCGCCGAGACCCTGCGGCTGGGTTCGCCGGCCTCGCGGATCATCGCCGCCGTCGTCTTCGTCCTGAGCCCCCGGGTCCTGACCACCCTCGGCTCGATCTCGTCGGAGACCTTGCCGATGATGCTCGCCCCGTGGGTGCTCGTGCCGGTGGTGCGCGCGCTGGACACGCGCGCCGACGACGACGCCCCGCCGCTCTGGCGCGAGGCCGCCCGTACGGCGGCCGCGGTGGCGCTGATGGGTGCGGTCAATGCTGTCGCGACGCTGGCGGCCCTCGGGGTCGCCGTCCTGTGGTGGCTGCTGCACAGTCCGCGCGACCGTCGATGGCGGCGGTTCGGAGCCTGGACCACGGTCGGGCTGGCCCTGGCCTGCGCGTGGTGGGTGGTCCCGTTGCTGATCCTCTCGCGGGTGAGTCCGCCGTTCCTGGATTACATCGAGTCGTCCCGGGTCACCACGCAGTGGACGTCGCTCACCGAGGTGCTGCGTGGGGCGAGTTCGTGGACGCCGTTCGTGTCGGCGGAGCGCGTCGCCGGGGCGGTGCTGGTCACCCAACCCGCCGCAGTCCTGGCGACGGGGACGATCGCGGCCGCGGGTCTGGCCGGACTGTGTATGCGGCACATGCCGTTCCGCGGCCGGCTCGTCACCATCCTGGGCGTCGGTCTCGTCGTGATGTGCGTCGGCTACGCGGGCGAACTCGGATCGCCGGTCGCCGAGCAGATGCGCGCCTTCCTCGACGGGTCCGGCGCACCGCTGCGCAACATCCACAAATTCGAGCCGCTGCTCCGCATCCCCCTGGCGCTCGGCGTCGCGCACCTGCTGGCGCGGGTTCCCCTTCCTGGAACCGCCGGTCGCCGGGAGACGCTCTCCGCCTTCGCCCAGCCCCAGCGGTCGCGTCCGGTCGCCGCGGCGATCGTCCTGTTCGTCGCGGTGATCGGTGCCGGGTCGCTGATGTGGACCGGCCAGCTCGCACCGAACGGCACGTACGAGTCGATTCCGCGTCACTGGCTGCAAACCGCCGACTGGCTGGCCGAGCACAGCGAACGCGACGACGGCGGCCCACCTGCCCGCACGCTGGTCGTCCCCGGGGCGCCGTTCGCCGACCAGCTGTGGGGACTCACCCGCGACGAACCGCTGCAACCCCTGTCCGACACCCCGTGGGCGGTCCGCGACGCGATCCCGCTCACCCCGCCCGGCGCGATCCGGGCCCTCGACTCCGTGCAGCGCGAGATCGCCGCGGGCCGCGGCTCGCCGGGCCTGGCCGCCACCCTCGCCGGGCAGGGCATCGGATTCGTCGTCCTCCGAGCCGATCTCGATCCCGAGACCTCACGGTCGGCCCGCCCGCTGCTCGCCCAGCAGGCACTCGACGAGTCGCCCGGACTCCGCCGCGTGGCCGAGTTCGGTCCGCAGATCGGGCCGCCGAGTGTTCGAGGGGTGGTGCGCGACAACGGTCTGCGGCCCGCGATGCCCGCGGTGCAGATCTTCGCCGTCGACGCTCCCGGCTCGCCGGCCGCCGGCACCGGCCCCCGACTGGTCGACACCGCGGGACTCCCGCGGGTCGCCGGTGGCCCCGAGGCCGTCGCCGAACTGGCCGAGGTCCGAGCACGTCAGGGGCTACCGCCGCTCGGGCCGGTCGTCCTCGATGCCGATGCACGCCGCGCCGGGATCACCCACGGCCCGTTGATCGTGACCGACACGCCCAGCGACCGGGAGACCGACTTCGGCCGCGTCGACGATCACAGTTCGGCGATCCGGGCCCCGTCGGACCCGCGGCGCACACAGAACGCCGTCGCCGACTACCCCGTCGACGGTCAGCCGCTGGTCCACGGGGAGTGGTTGCTGGACAACCGGAGTGGCGAGGTCGAGGTGTCGACGTCGGGAGCGGCGGCCGACGCGGTCCAGCCCGGGCAGACCTCACCGGCCAACTCGGCGGCCGCGGCCTTCGACGGCAACCCGCAGAGCGCCTGGGTGAGCGGCGGGTTGGAGAGTGCGGTCGGACGATGGATGCGCATCGGTTTCACAACGCCGCGAACCGATCTCGCGCTGACCCTGACGACTGCGAAGGCACTCGGGCCCGATGTCACCAGCGCACTGATCACCACCTTAGCGGGCAGCACGGTGGTCTCGGGGCTCGAACCGGGTGAACCGATGACGGTGACCGCACCCAGTGGAGCCACCCGCTGGGTGCAGATCCGTGCGCTCCGCACCGACGACGGCTCGGCCGGAAACCAATTCGCGCTCGGCGAGGTCACGGTGTCCGATCTGCGGACGGCGACGCCTCTGCGAATCCGCCATCGCGTGGTGCTGCCCGAGCTCGAGGCCGGCACCGAGGTCGCCCAGTGGCTGCTCTACCAGGAGTTGTCCGGACGGGCGTCCTGCGTTTCCGACCCGGAGCGGCAGATGACAAGGTGCGCACCGGGACTCGGCCTGTCCCCGGAGACGACCGCGGTGTTCGGGCGCGCACTCTCGGTGCCGTCGGATGTCACCGTCTCCCCCACCGCGATCCTGCGACCCCGACCCGGCGATGCTCTCGACCGTCTTCTCGCCGATGATGATGGGGTCATGGCGCGCGGCCCGCGCCCGGTGACCGATCCCCGCGGCGGGCCCGCGGCCGCCGTCGACGGCGATCCCGGAACATCGTGGACCGCACCGGAGATCCCCGATGAGCGGACGTCGCGAGCGGGTGCCGCCGATTCCCCGGACGACGGGGACGCGGCGGCGAACGAGAACAGTCCCACCCTGGTCCTCGATCTCCCCCGGGCGCAACGGGTCGACGCGCTGACCCTCGTCGCCCCCCGGGGCTATCCCGCCGCACCCACCGAGGTCGCGGTGGACCTCGGCACCGGCGAGCAGATCCGCGAGGTCGACGAGATCGGCATCGTCCGTCTCGATCCCGCGGTCACCGATCGCATCGAGATCACCATCCGCGCCCAGTCGGACCTCATCGACGTCAACAGCCTCGGGTTCGCCAGTCCCGCACCACCGGGGATCGCCGAGGTCCGCGTGTCACTGTCGCCGGCTACCGGTACGGACGCCGACCGGATCGTCGACATCGGTTGCGACGACGGAATCGGGCTGACCGCTGCGGGTCAGATCGTGCGGATGTCCGTGCGCGCCCGCGCATCTGATCTGCGTAGCGGGCAACCGGTGATCGGGCGCCCGTGCGGCGACGGTCGGCTCGCCCTGCCCGCCGGACAGCAGGAGGTGTCGGTCAATCCCGGCGACGCCTTCACCGTCGACGCCCTCTCGCTGGTGAACGGAGACCCGGTGTCGGCACCGGCCTCGACGTCCCCCGAGGTGAGCGAGTGGTCGGCGGTGCGGCGCGCGGTGACCGTCGAGAGCGGACCGCAACGACTGCTGGTCGTGCCCGAGAGCACCAACCCCGGATGGCAGGCGCGGCTCGACGGGGTGTCGCTGCGGCCGGTCGTCGTCGACGGCTGGCAACAGGGCTGGATCGTTCCCGCCGGCGCTGCCGGAACCATCGACCTGACGTACCGGTTCGATTCGCTGTACCGCTGGTCGCTGGTGATCGGCCTGGCACTGATGGTGCTGTTGCTCCTCGCGGCCTGGTGGCCGTCGGCACGCCGTGCCCCGCCCGGGGAGCCCATCGTGGTCCCGGCCGGACGCGGGTCGATACTCCCCGCCGGCGGAGCGGTGCTCGCCGCAGCGTGGCTGGTGTCGGGCTGGTGGGGACTCGCGGCCGCCGTCGTGGTCGGCGCCGTCACCGCCGCGCTACCGCAGAAGTCAGGCGTCACAACTGCATTCGTCGCGATGATGGCGGCGACGATCGGACTGGCGGCCGGACCGTGGCACGCCTCCGGCGGCTACCACGGCTCGCAGTGGTGGGTTCAGCTGCCGGCGCTGGTGGCGGTGTCGATGACCGCGTGGCTGGTGTTCTGGTCCGCCATCGACGGTCGGTCCCCGACAGGTGAACCCGCGGCGTCGTGGCGCGAGCGGTTGCGACGACGACTCTCGCGGTTGCGCAGCCAGTTCCGCGTCGGCTCCTCGATGAAGGCGTAACTGGCCGCGGACACACCGATCGACAGGACGAGCGTGATCACCAGCACCAGGAGGGTGTCACCGCTGAACGGCACGATGCCGAACAGCGGGAAGACGACCGCCAGGACCGCGACGTGCCAGATGAAGATCCCGTACGACCATCTCCCGAGCGCCAGCATCACGCGCGAGGTGAGGATGCGGAACGGCCCCTCATTGCACACCAGCGGGGCGAGCAGCGCATACCCGCAGAGCGCGCCGAGCACCATCTTGGTGGCGAACTCGAGTTCGGTGACGTCGCCGAGTCCGGTCGGTCCGGCGAGCCTGGTGCACGCCAGTGCGTAGGCGACGACGAGGACGCCCAGCATCAGCGGACGGTTGGCGCTGAGGCGGATCACACCCGCCATCCAGCGTCCCGAACGGGTGGTTCCGGACGCACCGGAGGCCGAGTCGAGGACCCCGGCGATCTCGGCCAGGATCAGACCCGCGACGAACCACGGGAGGTGACCGAACACCCAGTTCTTGGTCTCCACACCGTCGGCCACCGGCAGCGAGGTACCGACCCAGGCCCAGCCCAGGCTCACCGCGCCCAGAACCACCAACGCCGGGACACGCGCACGCAGGCGACGACCACGCAGCCGCAGGAGCGCGAAGCCGATGAGCGGCAGCAGGGCGTAGAACGCGATCTCGACCGAGAGGCTCCACATCTGGGTCAGACCCGCGGTGAGCGTGAGTGGCACGAAGACCTGGGTCAACGTCAGGTTCGCCAACCAGACCTGGGCGTCGGCACCCTGCGCCTCGGGGAGCAGCAGGATCACCAGAACGACCACGACCACGTAGGCCGGCCAGATCCGCACCACCCGGTGGCGGAAGTACCTCGACACCGACGGATGTCCGCCACCGCGATGCGCGGCGTCGACCCACGGTCGCCAGAGCAGGAAGCCGGAGAGAGCGAAGAACAGCGCGACCGCGAGGTCGAGGCGACCGAGGACCGGTCCCAGCACGGGGATCTCGACCGCGCGGGTCTGGAAGGCCACGTGGGTGACCAGGACGCCGATCGCGGCGATGGCCCGCATGCCCTCGAGCTGCGGGTAGAACCGCCGGGCGGAGCCGGGGGCGGCCTCGGCGATGATGGGGTCGGGGTCGGTGCTGGTCATGCTGCTGACAGGGTAGCCGGGAGGCGTTGCGTACCCTCGCCTCCATGTCCTCGCCGTCCTCCTCCTCGCGATCAGGGCCGTCGCCATCCGGGCCGCCGCCGGATTCCGAGAGCCGCCCGCAGCCGCATCGGTGGTCGGCCGCGGACCTCGCCGGACCGACCCTGATCTTCGTCGGCGCGTTCTTGCTCGCGGTGACGATCGCCCTGCCGACGTTGCTTGTCGGCGGATTCCGCACCATCCCGCTGAGCACGGACTTCACCACGGTCGCCACCGCCGATGACGCGACGATTTTCGACCGGTGTTCGCTCGAGACCCGCTCGGCGCGCGCCGTCGACGCCGACCTCGTCCGCCAGCAACGCGTCGTCGCGGTGCAACCCTCCGACGAACACCGGGTGACCCTGCAGGCCGGGACGTCGATCCAGGCCCAGGCGCTGCGCATCGACGGCCGTGAGGTCGACCCGGGCGATCCGCGTCCCGGCGTCGACCCAGGGGGTTCTCAGGCAGATGATCCGGCGCAACCGTGCAACGACGCGACGGTCAACGCGATCAAGGACCGGGTGACGCTCGACCGGAAGAACGCGCTGCCCCGGCTCGCCGCGCGCGGGGCGTCGGAAATCCAGTACGACAGCGGTCAGGCCGCCGTCCTCGTCCCGGATCGGCGCGGCGTCACCTATCTCCTCCCGTTCGATACCGAACCGGCCGATCGGGAGTTCTTCGACGCCGTCACCCGCACCACCGTGCCGCTGGTCTACGACGGCGACACCGAGGTGCACGGCCGCGACGTCGACCGGTTCCGCGCCGAGGTACCCGACACCGATCTCGCCCGCGCGGCGCTGGGCAGGCCGGTGGGCACGAATGTCACGATCACACGTCCGGCGTCGTGGTTCGGGGTCGGCGACACGAGTCGCCCGCTGACCGCGAACCTGCACCACCGCAGTTCGTGGGACCTCGCCGTCGATCCCCGGACCGGCACCATCGTCGACGCGACGATCACCGTCGACGAGGTGTACCGGTTTCCCGACGGCACGCCGGGTGTACCGGCCGACTTCGAATTGCCGCACCTGCGTGCGACATTCGCCTACGACGAGGACACCCAGACCCGGATGACGGACCTCGCCGACGATCTCGCGTCCCCGATCCTGATCTGGGGCAGGCTGGTACCGATCGGCACCGCCATCCTGGGCATCGTGGCGTTGGTGGCGGGGCTGGTGCTCACCAACCCGGCCTGGCTACCCGCCCGGTTCCGGCGCAGGGGCGCCGCGGGCGGGCAGCCGGGGTGACGAAGCGCTGCGTCAGGAAGCCGACTCGGCGGCGAGCCTGCCGAGGGTGTCGTCGAGCTGGGCCTCGGTGACGAGCGGGAACTTCACCTTCTCGAGCAGGTTCTTGTCGGTGACCTTCGACCAGTCGTAGGTGTGGCGCACCAGCGTCTCGTTGGGACCCTGGGACTCCAACTCCCACAGCCATTCCCACCCGGGCGGCTCGGTGCCGGCAGGCGCGGTCTTCCACGCCAGCAACTTGTCCTTGGCATAACCCGTGACGTGGTTGTCGGTCTTGTACTCGCCACCCATGTGGTCGCCGGCCATGTTCATCGTGAACACGTCTCCCACCTGCTGGATGCGGTCGGCGTGGTCCACGCCGCGGATGAACCCCGAACCGTCGAGCGCCTGATGCCGTTCGGGATTGGAGAGAACGTCGAACACCGCGTCGACGGGCGCCTCGATGATGCGTTGGACAGTGACCTGTGTGCTCTCGTTGTCGCTCATCACACAACACTGCCGAAACTTCGGGAACTCGGCAACGTCCGAGATCGACACGTCACTCAGCGCGCGACCGCCCACGTTCCCAGCGCGGCGATCGTGACGGCCACCGCCGCGGTCCCGGCCACCCCGATCACCGAGCCCGTGACCGTGACGATGACCAGCACCTCGACGGCGACCACCACCCAGGTGCCGAGCGCGACGCGCGTCCGGTCCCGCGCGATCGCCGACAGCAGGACGACCTGCAGGACCGCGAGTGCGGCGCCGATGTAGGCGAACAGCCACAGAATCGACACGAGGGCGTCGTAACCGTCCCCGAAGACGAACGGGACGATCGGACCGGCCGCACCGGCCAGCACGGTCAGCACCACTCCGATCCCGGCGACCACCGCGACCGCCTGTCGCAGCGAGGCCGCCGAACGCGCGGGATCGGCGAGGCGGGGATAGAAGACGACGCCGATGGCCTGCGGGAGCCAGAAGGCCACCTTGGTCGCGATCGCCCCGAGTGCGTACACCCCGACCGCCTCGGCATCGAGAACCCGGGGTGAGAGCAACAGGTCGATCGACGAGGCGACGATGAGCACCAGCTGGACCTGCGATGCGCGGACCACGCTGAGCACCCCGGCGGCACCCGACGGCGCGCCTGCGGGCCGCCCGACCGTCGCCACCGACCACACCACGAGCCAGACGACGACCGCCGAGGCCGCGGCACCCAGCGTCCCGGCCAGGAGTCCGCCCGCCGGCCCGGCGCCGGCCGCGAACGCCCCGATGATCGGCATCGACCGGGCGACACCGACCGCGGCCAGCACCCAGGACAGCACCTGGAACTCGCCGCGCCCTTGGAGAATCCCCTGACCTGCGGCGATGAGCGCGAGCAGCGGCGCCGAGGCGAGTGCTGCCGCCGTCGTCGCGACATCGGTGCGCAACAACAGCGCGACCAGCGGGGTGGCGACGGCGGTGAGCACGACGACCCAGAAGGTCGTCACCAGGCCCAGCCTGCGGAGCCGTCCTTCGTCGCCGCCGAGGACGACCTCCCGGGCGATCACGTTCTGCAGCGCCATCGCCGGCACGCCGAGCACGAGCATCGCCGACAGCAGGACCGCGAATTCGCCGTACTCGCTGACGTCGAGGAAGTGCGCACTCGCGGTGAGGTGCACCACGTACATGCAGACGTTGGCCACCATCGAACCGACCGCCACCGACCCGACGGCGCCGACCGTGCCCGTTCTCCGGCGCGTCTGCTGCATGGACCAAGTGTGCCGACCTCGACGTCGCGGCGTCGCACGGGGCGGGCACGAGGTAGCGCGGGGGACGCGGGCGATCTGCTTTGCACGTGCAGTCGTGCATAGGCAACGATGGGGCGGTTGCTGTTGCCGAGCGCGGGATCCACCGATCGCGCGTGTTCACCGGACCGAGAGACCCTGATGTACGACGACAACCCCACCTACGACGCCGAGTCGACCGACATCGGTTCGCGCATCGACCCGGTGCTGGCGCGGAGCTGGCTGCTGGTCAACGGCTCCCACTATGCGAAGTTCGAGCCGGCGTCCCGTTCGCGTGCCGACATCGTCGTGTTGGACATCGAGGACGCGGTGGCCCCCAAGGACAAGGTCGCCGCGCGCGACAACGTCGTCCGCTGGCTCGGGCCGAAGGACGGCACGCACGGCCCCGGCGCCGGAGACTGGGTCCGTGTCAACGGGTTCGGCACGCCGTGGTGGGCCGACGACCTCGACGCCCTGTCGCAGACCGCCGTCGGCGGCGTGATGCTGGCGATGGTCGAGTCCGTCGACCATGTCACCGAGACCGCCAAGCGCCTACCCGGCCTGCCCATCGTGGCGCTCGTGGAGACCGCGCGCGGACTCGAGCGCATCAGTGAGATCGCGGCCACGAAGGGCACGTTCCGTCTCGCGTTCGGCATCGGGGACTTCCGCCGCGACACCGGATTCGGCGACGACCCGCAGACCCTCGCGTACGCCCGTTCACGTTTCACCATCGCGGCGAAGGCCGCCCACCTGCCGAGCGCCATCGACGGGCCGACGGTCGGTTCGAGTGCCCTGAAGCTCAGCGAGGCGACCGCGGTGAGCGCCGAGTTCGGCATGACCGGCAAGATCTGCCTCACCCCGAGTCAGTGCGCCCAGGTCAACGAGGGCCTGTCCCCCTCGCAGGACGAGATCACCTGGGCCCGGGAGTTCTTCGCCGAGTTCGAGCGCGACGGCGGTGAGATCCGCAACGGTTCCGACCTGCCGCGGATCGCACGGGCGACCAAGATCCTGGACCTGGCCCGGTCGTACGGCATCACCGAATCCGACTACGACGACGATCCGGTGCACGCTCCCGCGCCGTCGGACACCCACCACTTCTGAAGGGGATCGCCGCGGTGACTCCCCGACGACTGCTGCCGGCCCTGTACGGCACCAGTATCGGTGCGACCGCGGTGATCCTGGCGCCGCTGCTGCCAGGGCTGATCGGCATCGGCGACCGGTATCTGCTGTATCGCGATGCGGTGTCCACGCCGCGCACCCACGTCACGGACACCACGCTCGGGATCGGCGACCTACCGCCACGCGCCGTGCCGCAGGACTGGTTCCTCGCGATGGCGAGCACCGTCGTCGACGGCGGCATCGTCGTGCTGGCGGTTCTCGCCGCGGCCCTGGTGTTCGCCGGTGTCGGCTACGGACGGCTGGCGGCCCGACTGGTCCCGGACGCCGGCCGCACGGGTGCCGCGGCCGCCGCGCTCGTCGCGGTGTGGAATCCCTATGTCGCCGAACGGCTCCTGCAGGGTCACTGGAGTCTGCTGGCCGGGTTTGCGGCACTGGGGTGGATTCTCGTCGCGGTCCTCGACCTGCGGGAACGCCCGCAGGGTGAGCCGGCACCAAGCGCAGCGAGGCGAGACAATCCGCTGGTTGAGCCGGCACCGAGCGAAGCCGCCGGGTCGAGTAAGCGACGAAGGAGCGCATCGAGATCGAGGAGCCGAGTCGAAGCCACCCGGCGACCGGACCCCCGAGCACACACCGTCCGGCTTCTTCAGCTGGGCGGGCTGTTCGCCGTCGCCGGGCTGACGCCCACCGGTTCCGTCCTCGCCGGAATCGTCTTCGCGACAGCGCTTCTGGCACGCCCGATCGGGCTGCGGGTCACCGCCATCGCCGTCGCGCTCTGGGTCGTCAGCGCCCTGCCCTGGTTGCTGACGTCCCTGATCACCGACGCCCCGACCACATCGGCGGCCGCCGGGGTCGAGGCGTTCGGCCTGCGGTCGGAGCCGTGGCTCGGGCCCGTGGGCACGGTCGGGTCACTGGGCGGGATCTGGAACGCCGACGCGGTGCCGGCGAGCCGGACCATCGGATGGGCCGCGGTGGCCACCATCTGCCTGCTCCTCGTCGTCGCGGTCGGCGCCGGCCACCTGTGGCGCCGTCGCCGGCAGCTCGATCCGATCGTCCGCGCCATCGCCGTGCTGGCGTCGGTCACCGCGATCCTGTTGCTGCTGAGCACCTTCGGACCGGTCCGGGCCGGACTGGGGTTCGTCGTCGAACACGTCGGTGGCGGTGGCCTCCTCCGCGACACGCAGAAGTTCTCGGCGCTCCTCGTCCCGGCGGTCGCGGTCTGCGTCGCGGCGGCCGTGGCGACGGCGAGGCGGCGTGTCCCCTCGGGATTCGCGTTCGCCGCGGTTGCATTGCTCGTGGTGGCACCGCTCCCCGACCTCGCGTGGGGAGTCGGCGGTGCGGTGCGCGCGATCGACTATCCCGACGAGTGGCGGCAGGTCGCCGACATCGTCCCGCCGGCACGCGGTTCGGTCGCCCTGTGGCCGCCCGGCACGGTCCGCGAGTATCCCTTCGCACGCGATCCGTCCCTCGATCCCGCCGCTCGGATGTTCCGCGCGCCGGTCGTCGAATCCGGTGAGCTCCGGGTCGACGGGGAGGTGATCGATCCCGCCGGAGAACATGCCGCAGCCGTGACGCGGATGCTGGAGTCCGGCGGGTCACCGACCGCGCTCGCCGCGCTCGGCGTCGGGTGGGTGCTGGTCGAGAACGACGATCCGCCTGCGCAACTCGCCGCGTCGGGGCACGTGGTCTTCGACGGGCCGTCGCTGCGGTTGTATCAGGTGACCGGCCCGGCGGATCGATCCGCCGATGACGCCGACCGCGCGATCGCGACCGGCGCGCACCTCGCGTGGGCCGCGCTGCTCGTCGCGGGCCTGATCAGCGCCGGCGTCGGCGTGGCGCGGACGACACGGCGTCGAACGTCGCCATGAATCCGTCGCACGTCGCCGACCACGAGTAGCGACTCGCCTTGGCTTGCGCGTTCCGTCCGAGCCGGCCCGACTCATCCGGGTTGTCGATGAGTTTCCTCGTCGCACTGGCGAGTTCGTCGACACCGTCGACCAGCAGCCCGGTGTGTCCGTCGTCGATCGAGTCGGCGAGTCCGACCGCACTGCGATAACCGATCGTCGGGACACCGTGCTGAGCGGCTTCGACGACGGCGAGGCCCCATCCCTCCTTGCGCGACGGCATGAGGTGGACCCGGGCCCGGGCGAGGAGTTCGTGCTTGCGTCGTTCGTCCACGTGGCCGTGGAACGTGACCGCCCCGGTCACCGCGAGTTCGGCTGCGGCACGGTGCAGTTCGTCCGACCACCAACCGCCGCCGATGACATCGAGGTGGGCGTCGACCCCGTCGCGACGCAACCGTGCGAGCACGGTCAGCGCGTCCTCGACCTGCTTGTGCGGAACCAGCCGCGACAACACGCAGAGCCGAACCGGGTCGTCGAACATGGCGTCGCCGGCGCGATCGGGCGCCTCGATGCCCTCGGGCAGCGGATCGATCCCGTTGCGCACGACCGCGATCCGCTCGGCGTCCACCCCGAGTGCGACGAGCTCGGACTTCGACGGCGTGGAGACGGTGACGTACCGATTGCGACGATGGATCCGGGGCGACACCCGCGACTCGAGAAACCACCCGATGTGGCCGAGGAGGCGACCGGCCACCGGCCACTGCTCACGGTGACAGTGGTGGACGAGGACGACCGTCGGCGCCGGCGACACCAGCACCGAGAAGAACGGCACACCGTTCTGGGTGTCGACGACGACGTCCGGTCGGCACCCCGCCAGCGGTCCCAGACCGAACCGACCGCCGAGGATCGTCGCGAGCATGCGCGGATACACACTGATGCGTCCGCCGGCACGGATGAACCGCATGCCGTCCCGCTGCTCCTCGCGGACGGACCCGGGGTAGGCGGAGGTGAGGAAGGTGACGGTCGCGCCGCGTCGGGCCAGTTCGGCGCCCACGCGTTCCAGATAGGTCTCACTGCCGCCGCCCTGGGGGTGGCGGGTGTCCCGCCAGCACAGGAGCAGGACGTTCGACGGTGCGCGCATTGTCGGTCAGCCTACCGACCGGAGGGTGAACGCCGGTACCCGCCGCACTAGAGTGACCCGACGATGACGACTCCATTCTCCGGTGCGCGGATGGCCCGGCTCGCCACCCTGCGCCGCGCCGCGGGACTGCTGAACGACTTCCGCTTCGAGCAGTCCGATCCCGCGCGGTTCTACGGCGCGCTGGCCGCCGACACCGCGAGCATGGTCGAGGCGTTCGTGCCGGATCTCGCCGGCGCCGCTCCCGACGGGGCGGTGGTCCTCGATGTGGGCGGCGGCCCCGGGTACTTCGCCGACGCCTTCCGCGCCCGGGGCGCCCACTACGTCTCCGTCGAACCCGATCCCACCGAGATGCACGCCGGCGGGCTCGAGCATCGCGGGTCGGTCCGCGGATCGGGCCAGGCGCTCCCCTTCGCCGACGGTTGCGTCGACGTGTGCCTGTCGTCGAACGTCGTCGAACACACGCCGACCCCGTGGCAGATGGCCGACGAGATGCTGCGGGTGACGCGTCCCGGCGGCGTCGTGATCATCAGCTACACGCTGTGGTGGGGACCGTTCGGCGGTCACGAGATGGGCCTGACGCACTATCTCGGCGGCCATCGGGCGGCCCGGCTGTACACCCGACGCCACGGCCGCCCGCCCAAGAACCTCTACGGCACATCGCTGTTCGCGGTCTCGGCGGCCGACGGCCTGCGCTGGGCCCGTGCGGCAGCCGGCAGTGGTCGCGCCGAACTCGTCGCGGCGTTCCCGCGCTACATCCCGCGCTGGATGTGGTGGGTCATGCGCGTGCCGGTGCTCCGCGACGTCCTCGGTACCAATCTGGTGCTCGTCCTGCGGCGACGCTGAGGATCCGGTTGCGCTCGGTCCACTGCTGGTTGAGCCGGGACCGAGCGGAGCCGCCGGGCCGAGCAAGCGACGAAGGAGCGCGTCGAGGTCGAGGACCCGAGTCGAAGCCACCTCCGCACCCGGTGCCCGGACTACTCCGCAGCGAGGTCCGCAGTGCAGTTGAGGGTGCCGCCCTGGCTGGTGGCGGCGGCGAGCTGTTCACCGTCGGCGAGGATGGCGCACGACACCGGGCCGCGAACCACGATGGCGGACAGGCTCGCACGGGTCCCCTCGAGTTGCACCCGCTGCGACCAGGGTGACCCCGTCGCCGGGATCACGGTCGGCGACCCCGGGCCACGACGGAATGTGAGCGCGACGACGTCGCCGTTCCCGGTCAGCTGGTAGGTGATGGTTCCGGAGCGCTGCGTCGTCGTCGTGGTCGACGTCGTCTCCTCGGTGGTCGTGGTGCTCGATGGCGTCGTCGCGCTGGTCGTCGCCGGTTCGCTCGACTCGGTGATCGACGACGATGCCGCGCTGGTGGAATCACCATCGCCCGAGCGGGTCACCAACACGACGACCAACCCGAGCACCACCAGCGCGATCAGGGCGGCCAGCGCCAGCCCGATCGTCCGCCCCTTCGATCCGGAGCCACGGGGCGGCTCACCACCGGCCGGCGCGTCGTACGGCGAGGACGCGTACGGCGCACCGCCGGTGTACTGGGGATCGGCGTACTGGGGATCGGCGTACTGGGGATCGGTGTACGGGCCCGGATACGGCTGCCCGCCCTGGTGCGGCTCGGTGTACGGACCCGGTTGGTGCGGCTCGGTATAGGGGCCGGGATAGGGCTGCCCGGGCTGCTGCTCGGTGTAGGCCTGCGACGGCGGCGCCGACGGGTCGAAGTCCGGGTCGAACTGCCGGGTCTCCGGCGGGTCGTTGCGCGGATCGTTGGGATCGCCCTCAGGTGGTCGGGTCATGCGGACGATTCTGTCATCCGCGGATCGGTCCCGACCCGACCACCACGAACCTGCGTCAAATGTCGGCGATCGCTTCGAGCGGTCCGGTGCGCGCGGCACGAACGGCCGGCCACAGGGCGGCCAGCACGCCGACGATCGCCGACGCCACGAGAGTGATCACGATGAGCGACCACGGGATCACCGGTGCGCCCAGCCCCCATTCGGCGAGCGTGCGTACCAGCGCGACGCCGATGACGGTCCCCAGCAGCACACCCAGGACGGCACCGAAGATCGAGATCAGCACCGACTCGAGATAGATCGACCGCCGGACCTGGGCCCGGACCATGCCGATCGCCCGCAACATCCCGATCTCCCGTTTGCGTTCGACCACCGACAGCGCGAGCGTGTTGATGATGCCGAGCACCGCGATCAGCAGGGCCAACCCGAGCATCGCGTACAACGTGCCGAGCATCTGGTCGATCTGCGACGAGATCTGACCCTTGAACTGGTCACGGTCCTGGATCTGGACCGTGAGGTATGCGGCCGTCGCCTCCTCGAGGTTGCTGCGCAGGGTGTCGAGATCGGTGCCCGGGGCAGCGTTCACGAAGAGCGTGACGTTGACCCGCGCGAAGGGCGGGACCAGTTTCTCGTAGACATCGGGACCCACCACCCACGGTTGCAGCGCCTCGTTGTCGGCGTAGACGCCGGCGATCGGAACCCGGACCTGATCGCCCGTCGCGGAGGTGAACGTGACCACGTCGCCTCGCTTCCAGCCGTTCGACTTGCCGGTCCGCTCGCTGATGAGCATCCCGTCGGCGGGCAGATCCGACGACGCGCCGTCCTGCATGTCCATCACGGTCACGCTGTTCAGCGGTCCGCCGAGCGCCGAGAAGCCGGTCTCCGACTTGTCGTCGACCTTGGCCTGGACGATGCCGAACGACACCACCTCGGCGACACCCGGCACACCGTCGATCGCCCCGGTCACCGCCGACGGCAACGGCGACTGGTTGGTGCCCGCGACGATGTAGTCGGCGGTGATACCCGCGTCGACGGCGTCGTCGACCGTGCCCTTGAACGACTGTCCGAGGGTGCCGATGATCGCGACCAGCATCAGTCCGAGCGTGAGCGCGAACGCCGTCGCGGCAGAGCGACGTGGGTTACGGACGGCGTTGGTCCGGGCCAGGCGACCGATCATGCCGAACGGTGCGCCGATGACGCGGCCGAGCACGCTGACGAACGGGCGGGCGATCGACGGGCCGATGAGGACGGCCGACAGCACCGCACCCGCGGCGCCGGCACCCACCGTGACCGCGGGACCCGCTCCTTCGCCCATCGCACCGATGACGATCGCGGCGATCGACGCGACGCCGATGACGGTCCCGAGGATGGTGCGGTTGCGCAACGAGGCCGACCCCTCGGCGGCCGATGCGCGCATCGCCTCCACCGGCGGCACCCGGGCAGCTCTCGCCGCGGGCACCCACGCGCTGACCATCGTCACCACGACGCCGACCAGGATGCCGGCCAGGATCGCTTCCGGACCGACGGCCAGCTCACCGTCGGGCAGGCCGGACGTCGCACTGGTGATCGCCTTCAGACCGGCGGCCAGCGCGATACCGATGGCGAGGCCGAGCGCGCCGCCGAGCACGCCGACCACGAATGCCTCGAACAGCACCGACCGCGACACCTGACGCTGGCTCGCGCCGACCGCCCGGAGCAGTGCGAACTCCCGGTTCCGCTGCGCGACGATCATCGAGAACGTGTTGTAGATGATGAAGGTGCCGACCACGAGACCGATCGCGGCGAACGCCAGCAGGATGTATTGGAAGATCTGCAGGAACTCGTTGACCTGCGCCTTCTGGTCTTCACGGACCTGATCGCCGGTGCGGACGTCGTAGAGATCCGCGTCGGCGCCGAGCGCGGCGATGATGCGTTCCTGCAACTGTTCCGGGGTGACCCCGGCGACGGCCGACATGTCGACGACCCCCACATGCTGACCGTCGGTGAACAACCGGGCCGACGTCGCGGCATCGAACTGCGCGTTGACGTAGCCGCCGGTCGAGCTGGGCGCGTCGACGAGACCGACCACGGTGACCTCGAGCGGTGTCGATTCGCCCTGGCCGACGACGACCTTCGTCTTCGACCCCACCGTCAGGCCGGCGGATTCGGCGGCCGACGTGTTCAACACGATCTCGCCGGCGTTCTCGGGGCCGCGCCCGCCCGGCAGGATCCGCGACTCGTCCGGGTCGAGGGCCTCCGCGGGCGGGATGTAGGTGCTGCCGACGCTCGGGGCGCCACCGGTCTGGATGGCCTTGCCGCCGGAGTCGGCGACCGTTATCAGGCCGTTGTTGTTGACGACGAGCTTGTCGATGCCGAACTGCGCGCGCTGATCCCGAAGTTGATCGACGATCGAGTTCGGCACTCCCGGTGACTGTCGGTCGGCGGGGGTCACCTCGACGGCCACGCCCTGGGCCGCGCTGTCGAAGATGTCGTTGAACGCCTTCGAGATGGACCCGGTGAACACCATCGACCCGGCCACGAAGGAAGTGCCGAGGACGATCGAGAAGAGCGTCAGGAAGAGTCGGAGCTTGTGCGCGCGCAGGTTTCGGAGCGAAACCCTGCGCATCACCGAGGAGGAGGCCACGGCTCAGTGCGCTCTGGCGGTGTCGGGCGCAGGCACGTTGTCCAGGTTCTTCATGACCTCGAAGACGTCGTCGGCGGAGGGCCGCGAGAGCTCCTGCACGATCTGGCCGTCGGCCAGGAACACCACGCGGTCGGCATACGACGCGGCGCGCGGATCGTGGGTCACGATGACGACGGTCTGCTTGAACTCGTCGGTCGCCGCCCGCAGGATCGACAGCACTTCGCCGGAGGACCGGGAGTCCAGGTTGCCCGTCGGCTCGTCGCCGAAGATGATCGACGGCTTGCCGATCAGCGCGCGGGCACACGCCACGCGCTGTTGCTGACCACCCGACAACTCACTCGGGAGATGTCCCAGCCGGTCGGTGATACCCAGCCGGGCCACCACGGCGTCGAACCATTCGGTGTCGACGGTCCGGCCGGCGATGTCGACCGGCAGCGTGATGTTCTCCTTCGCCGTCAGTGTCGGCACGAGGTTGAACGCCTGGAAGACGAAGCCGATGCGGTCGCGACGCAGCATCGTCATCGCCTTGTCCGACAACGCGGTGAGATCGGTGTCGCCGATGAACACCTTGCCGTCGCTCGCGACGTCGAGGCCGGCGAGGCAGTGCATCAGGGTGGATTTGCCCGACCCCGACGGCCCCATGATGGCGGTGAACTCGCCCTCTCGGAACGAAATCGAGACACTCTTCAGGGCTTCGACGGCGGTGTCGCCGACGCCGTACCGCTTGGAAAGGTTGTCGGCTCCGGCAGCCACCGCGTGCTTGGGCGCCCCGGAATCATCGCCACCGTCGTCTCGAGCGGCCACATCAGTCGTCGTCATGCCATCAACCGTGCCAAATCCTGCGCCGGTTGGCCATCAGGTATCACCCTGACCCCACCCTGAGGGCCAGTGACCTTGGGCACTACTTCGGGATCTGGACCTCGAAGGAGTGCACTCGGTTGGGCGATCCGACATTGTCCGACACCACGAGGAGGGTGCGGGTGCGGGTCTTGGCGAACGGGTTGTCGGGGTGCCAGTTGCCCCAGGCCAGACCGGACATGTTGCCGGTGAGCAGACGCGGGGTCGCGACCGTGGAGAAGATCCGACGCTTGGTCATCGCCTTCTCGCGCCCGCTCAGCTTCTTCTTGTTCGTCACCGAGGTGGCACCCCGGGTCGTCGTCCAGAAGATGTTCGCGAGGTTGCCCGGCCCGCGTTCGAGCACGAGGAAATCGGTCGAGTTGACGGCGAGCACATCGGCGGCCACCTTGTTGGCGTCGGTGCGGTAGACGAACTCGCGGTTGCTCTTGCCGAAGGTCAGCAGACGGGCCGACCGCGCGGCGTCCTGCCGGAGTCCGCCGGCCGTGAGGACGCTGACCTGCCCCTGGGGCCCGACGGCCGCGCCGGTCAGCCCGCGCTGGCCGGCCAGACCCGACTTCGGCGACGGGCGCCATGCCGACGGGAGGGGGAGGTCGCGGATGACCTGCCCGATGGGGCCGATCTGACGGACGAACTGGTTGTTGCCGCCGCTGACCACGGTGTAACCGCCGGCCGACTGCCGGATGCCCTCGAACTGGGCCTGGCCGGGCAGCAGCGGGAGGAACCACGGGCCGAGGACGGTGCCGCCGCCGTTGATCCGCGGTTGCCCGACAAACGACGCGTTGACCGATGTGTAGCCGATCGAGGCGGTGAAGAAGCGCGCAGGCAGCACGTCTTCGGCGATCAGCACGTAGCTGCCGTTACCGGTCCGGTCGATTCCGGAGATCCGGTTCACCGTGGGGAGGCCGTCGCCGATCGTCGTCGAATCGGTGAAGAACGCCGACACACCCGCCCCGGAAGGCGGTGTCGCCGAAGCCGGTTGGACCGCGATCGGGGAGGCCAGACCCAACACGCAGGCACCGGCGATCGAGGCGCCCCACACACGTAACTTCATGAGGGGCACGATACCTCAACCGTCACTTCTGACCCATCTGTTCATTCGGCCTCGGACCGCGGGCTGCAGTTCGGGTGTCAGGCCAGACGCTGCTTCAGGCCGTCCAGCTCGTCACGCAGTGAACTCGGCAGCTTCTCGCCGACGAAGTCGAAGAGCTCCTCGATCGACGGGATCTCCTCGCGCCACTCCTCGGGCTTGAAGGCGAGCGCCTCGGCGACGTCCTCGGCCGGCACGTCCAGGCCGCTGACGTCGATCGACTCGGGCTTCGCGACGATGCCGATGGGGGTCTCGATGCCCTCGGCCTCACCCTCGATGCGCTCGATGATCCACTTCAGCACGCGGCTGTTCTCGCCGAATCCGGGCCACAGGAAGCGCTTGTCGTCGCCGCGGCGGAACCAGTTGACGTAGAAGACCTTCGGCAGCTTGGACTCGTCGGCGTTCTTGCCGATGTTCACCCAGTGCTGCAGGTAGTCGCCGACGTGGTAGCCCATGAACGGCAGCATCGCCATCGGGTCGCGGCGCACCGTGCCGACCTTGCCCTCGGCGGCGGCCGTCTGCTCGGAGCCGACGGTGGCGCCCATGAAGACACCGGTCTGCCAATCGCGGGCCTCGGTCACCAGGGGCACGGTGGTCTTGCGACGGCCACCGAACAGGATCGCCGAGATCGGCACGCCCTTCGGGTCATCCCACTCGTCGGCCAGCGACGGGCACTGCGAGATCGGGGTGCAGTAGCGCGAATTGGGATGCGCGGCCTTGTGATCGGACTCCGGGGTCCAGTCGTTGCCGAGCCAGTCGGTCAGGTGCGCCGGCGCCTCACCGTCGATGTCCTCCCACCAGATGTCGCCGTCGTCCGTGCGAGCAACGTTGGTGTACAACGTGTTTCCGGCTTCGATGGTCTTCATCGCGTTGGGGTTGGAGTCGTAGCTGGTGCCGGGGGCGACGCCGAAGAAACCGAACTCCGGGTTGATCGCGTAGAGGCGGCCGTCGTCACCGAAGCGCATCCAGGCGATGTCGTCGCCGACGGTCTCGGCCTTCCAGCCGGGGATGGTCGGCTGCAGCATCGCGAGATTGGTCTTGCCGCAGGCGCTCGGGAACGCCGCGGCGATGTAGTAGACCTTGTTCGCCGGGCTGGTCAGCTTGAGGATCAGCATGTGCTCGGCCATCCAGCCCTCGTCACGGGCGATGACCGAGGCGATGCGCAGTGCGTAGCACTTCTTGCCGAGCAGTGCGTTGCCGCCGTACCCCGAACCGAACGACCAGATCTCGCGGGTCTCCGGGAAGTGGGTGATGTACTTCTCGGTGTTGCAGGGCCACGGGACGTCGGCCTGGCCGGGCTCGAGCGGCGCGCCGACCGAGTGCAGCGCCTTCACGAAGAAGCCGTCCTCACCCAGGATCTCCAGGACGCGGGGTCCGACGCGGGTCATGATCTTCATCGACAGCACGACGTACTCGGAGTCGGTGAGCTCGACCCCGAGCTTGGGGTCGTCGGAGTCCAGGGGGCCCATGCAGAACGGGATGACGAACATCGTGCGACCGCGCATGCTGCCGCGGTAGAGCTCGGTCATCGTGGAGCGCATCTCGGCGGGGTCGACCCAGTTGTTGGTGGGGCCGGCGTCCTCTTCGGCCTCCGAGCAGATGTAGGTCCGCGACTCCACGCGAGCCACGTCGGCGGGATCGGAGCTGGCGAGGAACGAGTTCGGCTTCTTCTCCTCGTTCAGCTTGACCAGGGTGCCGGCCTTCACGAGGTCGGCCGTCAGGCGCTCCCACTCCTCGTCGCTGCCGTCCGACCACACCACCCGGTCGGGCTGGGTCAGCTCGGCGACCTCGGCCACCCAGGCCAGCAGTCCCGCGTGCTTCGTCGGAGCGCTACTCGGGTCCAGTCCGGGAATGGTGGCTGCGGTCATCGTTGGGGCCTCCTCCGAGGTGGTGGCCGTTTGGAATGGCCACCTGTCAGGTCGTCTCGTCGTCCAGGATACGTACACCGAACAGGCGCTAGGTCACGGGGTTCGCGAGGTGCGGTCTACGCCACACTTGGGCAACAGATGACCAAAGTCCCTGGTGATCGCACGCGCTCCGGTCTCGGCGCGACGCGGACCGGTTCGAGGCGCGAGTCACCGGTCAGCCGATCCGTCCCGAACCGCCGGAGATCCAGTCGCCGGTGTCCGGGTCGAGCACCGCGGAACGGAACTCGCCGTCCGCACCGATCTCGGTGATCTTGTCTACCTGCCCATCCCGATCGCTGTCCGTGTACACGGTAAACCCGTCGGGACCGTTGCGGGTCAGGGAGTCGTTGATCCCATCATTGTCGGTGTCGACCTCGGCGGGCCCGAGATCCCAGATCCGGCCGTCGTCGTGCATCCACAGATGGTCGTCGAGGTCATCGACCACGGGTGACTCGTGCAGCGCGGCCACCGACTCGACAGATCGGGTGTCGTCGGCGGCCCCCACCCCACCGAACAGGGACGACTCGTCCGGACGATCCGGTTCCGGGGCGTCGTCGGGGAACATCGGGTCCATCGGGATCACTGCTTTCCGTCGTCGTGGCCGGCTCGGGCGGCCGTGACCGGTCCGTCGTCCGGCCGTCGGTTCTCTGGGCGCTCGGGAGTTGTGGGGTCCTCGGATTCTCGTCCCGGATCGGATTCTCGTCCCGGATCGTCGCCTCGGGCGGGGGACGCCCACAGCCGTCCCGACTGCGCCGCGAGGTCGCGGCGAACGGACTCGGCTCGCTCGCGCCGGACCCGGGCCGCGCGGACCTCGACCCCGCTGCGCAGCCGACGGATCTCCTCGTCGAGCCGCGCGATCTCCGCCGACACCTCTCGGCTGCGGCGTTCGTGGGCTCGGGCGATCTGCCCGGCGATCCGGGTCTCGGCCGCGGTGACGCGCAGGGCCAGCTGGTGATCGAGCGTCGCCCGCGCCTCGGCGAGGAACTCGGTGGCCCGCGCCGCCCGCTCGGAACGGTTCACCGCGGTCCGCCGGACGCGGATCACCCACGCCGCGACCGCCACGCCCAGGAGCAGGGCGAGCGGCATGCTGATCCACTGCAGCGTCTGGACCGACGCCATCGGTGCCACGACGAGGCGTCCGACACCGAGACCGGTCGACGCGCCGATGACGACGAGCAGCGCGTCTTCGGCGCCCGCGCGTCGCACCCGGGTACTCGGCCGCCCGGTGTCGAGGTCCACCGCGGGCCACGGCTCGTCCGGCGTCGGCTCGGCGTCCAGACCCACCAGCGCGGTCGCCCGCACGGCGTCGACGCGCTCGTCGGCACGCTGACGGATGCGGTCGGCAAGGGCTGCCCACCCGCTGCGGATCCAGGTGTCGTACTCGATGTCGGCGCTCGGAGCTCGGTCGGCGGCGGTGGCCGACAGATCCCGCACCGCGGCCATGAGCTCCGCCGACGACTGGGACCGGACACGGGACAGGCCCGCGCGGACGGCCGCCAATCGATCCGTACGCCCCCGATCGCGGGTGGCGACCAGCCGCCGGCGGGTGGCCAGGAGGCCATCGGCGTCGGCCTGCCCGGACGCCAGGTCGTCGACGTCGGTCCCACCGGACCGGAGAAGATGCTCGACCGCGCCCAAGCCCGCCGCCGTGCGTGCGCGCTCGCCGCGGAGCGCATCCGGCGCAAGGGTCACCTCGCGTACCCACTCCACGAGGGCCTCGACGCCCGACTCGTCCACTGCACCCCCGAGGGCCGCGACCGCGGACACCCCGAACAGCGGCAGCGTCGCGAACGGGTCGAGCGCGGCTCGGTGGGCACGCACGGTCCGCGGCCACTCCCAGAACGCGTCGATCTTGGTGCACACGATCGCGACCGTGCCCACCTGCGCACGCACCTTCTCCACGAGGAGTCGCTCCTCGTCCCCGACCGCCGACGACGGGTCCACGACCACGAGGGCGGCACCGGCCGGGGCCGCATCCCGGGTGGCGCGGGCGACGATGTCGAGATCCGGGGCCAACGCGCGACAGGCCTCGACCAGCGTGCGGACACCGACCCCGTCGGTGCCGACGACCAGCACGCCGGAGCCGGTTCCGACGCGGTCGGCGTCGAACCCGGTCAGCTCGCGTGCGGCATCCAGTGCGGTGTCGGTCATGGTGCGGCACCTGCCCCCGCGAGGAGTCGTTCGGCCCCGGCGCGGTCGAAGCCGGACGCGGCCGCCTCCTCCAGTCGGTTGCGCAGCTCGACTTCGCGCCAGTGCCGGATGCGTGCGACACGCTCCCTGATCGGCCCCGCCAGATCGGGTACCCCGGAGGCGTTCTGCAACGCCCGGCTCAGGTCGGTCGCGGTGGCGGCGACGGGCGCGCCGGACTGGATGAGGGCGAGCGCGGTGTCGATGCCGTAGGCGTCGATCCGGCGCAGCAGTCCCTGCCGCAGGAGCCGTTCGTCCGAGCCCGGGCGCCCGACCAGGAACCGGCCCGCCATGGACGGCATCCCGACACCCGCGGCCGTCATCGTCGTCAGCGCTGCGAACTCACCGTCGTCGAGGTCGGCGCAGGCCAGCAGCTGCGAGACGGGGTACACCGGCGTGCCGAGGGACGTGGCGCACGTCGATGCGACCGCGACCGCGGAGTCCCAGTCGCCGTGGGTGTCGGCCTTGCCGAGCACCACCAGCACGCGATCGGACGGAAGTGAGGAGAACAGTTCGTGGTCGGCCTGCCGGGGCAACCCGGCCAGGACCAGGAGCCACAGATCGGCGTCGGCGGCTTCCTGCGCGTCCTCGCCGGGCCCGATCACGCTGAGCGACAGTCGTTCTCGAAGCGCACGCACCATGGTGTCGCGCCCGGTCCCGGGCCGGCCGACCACCCGGACGTGGAGCGGACGGAGGAACCGTCGGCCCGCGACGGTCAGGATCGGTGCCAGCGGCGAGCTCGGCTCGACGAGGTCGGTGAGACGCCCCTGCTCGGCCGCGAGCGACAATTCGTCCCCGCCGCGCACGTCGCGCCACCCTCGGTTCACCGGTGCCCCCACCGCAGCCTCCTCGTCATCGGCCCCCTGCGCGTCACGCCACCGTCCGCGCGCACCGACGACCTCCGGGCCATCAGTACACGTGAACCGCGGCAGGGCCGAGACTAATCGGGATCCGCGCCGACGGCGGAGCCACCTCCACACCCCCGTCAGGGGCGGATCCGGCCCACGCCCGAGCCGGCCCGGATGCCCGTGACCGCAGCCGCAATCCGCCCGCGACTTCGTGGAAACGGCGCGATGCGCAACCATGGACGCGTGAACAACAGCCCCGACAGGTCCCGGTTGTACCCCCGCGTGACGAGCTTCCGCTTCCGCCGCGGCACGTTGACGACCGGTCAGCAGCGCAACTGGGAGACGCTGTGGCCGGTCCTGGGCCGCGACCTGGAGATCGGGCCCGAGCGGATCCCCGAGCCGCGACTCGACCTGACCGACCTGTTCGGGCGCGACGCCCCGAAGGTCCTCGAGATCGGCAGCGGGACCGGCATCTCGACCGCGGCGATGGCCGAGGCGGAGCCCGACGTCGACGTCCTGGCCGTCGAGGTCTACAAGCCGGGCCTCGCGCAGCTGCTCGGCCTCGTCGACCGCAACGGGCTCACCAACGTGCGCCTGATCCGCGGCGACGCCGCCATCGTCCTCACCGAACTCATCCCGCCGTCGAGCCTCACCGGTGTCCGGCTGTTCTTTCCCGATCCCTGGCCCAAATCGCGTCACCACAAGCGGCGCTTCGTCCAGACCGGCACACTGGAGCTGATCGCCGACCGTCTCATCCCGGGCGGAGTGCTCCACATCGCGACCGATCACGCGGGTTACGCCGAGTGGATCGCGGAGGCGCTCGCCACCCAGGACGCCGATCGTCCGCACGTCGTCCAGCTGACCCGCGAGTCGCCGATCCTGCTGGAACGGCCGACGACGAAGTTCGAGGGACGCGCCGAGCGCGACGGCCGCTACGTCAGCGAGTTCGTGTACACGCGGCCCACCCCGCCGGTCAGCTCGACCGGCGACACCCCGACGGGAGCCCGCCATGAGTGACCACAGCCCGACCGGTTTCGCCGACACCATCGCCGGCCAGACCGGGACGCGCCGCATGCTGTTGGTGTGGGACGCGCCCAACATGGACATGGGTCTCGGTGCACTGCTCGGCGGGCGCCCGACCGCCGCACACCGCCCCCGATTCGACGCTCTCGGCCGGTGGTTGCTGCAACGGACCGCAGATGTGTCCGCTCTCACCGACGGCGGCGCGGTCGAGCCCGAGGCCACCGTCTTCACCAACATCGCCCCTGGTAGCGCCGACGTTGTCCGGCCGTGGGTCGACGCGCTCCGAAATGTCGGTTTCGCCGTCTTCGCCAAGCCGAAGCTGTCCGACGACAGCGACGTCGACTCCGACATGCTCGACCACATCGAACTTCGCAGGCACACTGTGGGACTAGCCGGCGTGATCGTGGCGTCCGCCGACGGCCAGGCATTCCGCGAACCACTCCTCGACGTGGTCGGCGACGGCGTGCCCGTCACCGTCATCGGATTCCGTGAGCACGCCAGCTGGGCACTGAGCACCGAAGAGCTGGAGTTCATCGATCTCGAGGACATCCCCGGTGTGTTCCGCGAGCCGCTGCCACGCATCGGCCTGGACTCCCTGCCCGACGAGGGTGCGTGGCTCACGCCCTTCCGTCCGCTCAGCGCGCTGCTGCGCTGACCTGCGGCGTCGTCGTTCGGGGGTGTCACCGGACGGCTGTCGGCGACCCGTGGTCGGGCGTCGGCGTGGGGATGCCCGCGGGTGATCCGAGGCCGACGCCTCAGGGATCACTCAGGCAACACTGTCAGGATCTTTCGCAGAAACTGACAGAATCGCCACCGGCGCTCCGCAACGGCGGGCGACCAGAGTGCCCGACTCGTCGTCGTACACGAAAGGACATCAGCGTGTTCCGGTTCATCGGCACATTCGTCTATCGAATGCGCTTCCTCGTCATCGCGGTGATGATCGCGATGATGGCCGGACTCGGACTGTACGGTCTCGATCTCGGCAAGCACCTCAGCCAGAGCGGATGGTTCGACCCGACATCGGAGTCCGACACCGGTGCGCGGTACGCCGACCAGGCGCTGGGACGCGACCACACCTCCGACGTCATCCTGATGATCACGCCGCCCGAGGGCACCCGCGTCGACGACAAGGCCTTCGGGACCAAGGTGGAGACGTTCGTCGAGGACCTGATCGCGACCCATCCCGACATCGTCGGTCGCGCCGATCCGGGCCTGTACGACCCGTTCCTCGTCCAGCCCGCCCAGAGCACGCTGCAGGACCGGCTGTTCACCGAGGACGGCCGACACGCCTTCATCAGCATCGGCGTCGCCGGCAACGACGACACGACGGTCCTGAACAACTACAAGACCATCGAACCGTTCTTCGACGACATTCCCGAACGTTTCGATCTACCCGGTACGACCTTCGAGCTCGCCGGCCTGCAACCGGTCGCCGGTTCGATGGCCGAGGGCATGGACAAGGACATCCATCGGGCCGAGGTGCTCGCGCTACCGCTGGTGGCGATCATGCTGTTCTTCGTGTTCGGCGGCGTCGTCGCCGCCTGCCTCCCCGTCCTCATCGGCGGTCTGACGATCGCCGGTTCGCTGGGCATCATGAAGATCCTGGCGCTCACCACCGAGCTGAACATCTTCGCGCAGTCGGTGGTCACGCTGATCGGCCTCGGCATCGCGATCGACTACGGCCTGTTCATCGTGTCGCGTTTCCGCGAGGAACTCGGTGAGGGGTATTCGACGAAGGCCGCGGTCCGAAGAACCGTGATGACCGCCGGCCAGACGGTGGTCTTCTCCGCGACGATCATCGTCGCCGCCCTGGCGTGTCTGCTGATCATGCCGCAGGGCTTCCTCAAGTCCGTCGCCTACGGCGCGATCGCCTCGGTGTCCCTCGCCGCGATCCTGTCGATCACGGTCCTCCCGGCGATCCTGGGCATCCTCGGGCCCCGCGTGAACATGCTGTCGATCAGCACGATCATGAAGTACACCGCGGTGCCGCTGGCCCGCCGCTTCTCCGGCGACGAACGTGCCGCGGCGATCGAGAGCCGGTTCAGCGGCCGCATGAAGACCAGCCAGGAGGTCGAGAACGGCTTCTGGGGACGCCTCGCGACCTGGGTGATGAAGCACCCGGTCCGGACCGCCGTCCCGACCGTGCTCCTGTTGCTCGCGCTGATCATCCCGTTCGGCAGCATCCAGTTCGGCGGTATCAGCGAGAAGTTCCTGCCGCCGGACAACCCCAACCGTGTCGCGCAGGAGAAGTTCGACGAGTACTTCCCGCAGGAGCGGACCGAGGCCATCAAGCTCGTCATCGTCTACGACGAGTCGAGCCAGGCCGACCAGAACAAGCTCGACGCGATCGCCAAACGCGCCGACGAGGTCCCCGGCTTCACCAACAAGTTCAGCGACGCCGACAAGTCCGACTTCGGCTCCTTCGACGCCGAGCGGTATCCGAACGTGGGCGTGTACCAGGTGTCTGCGGGTCTGCAGGACCGGAACACCGCAGCCCAGGCGATCGAGCAGTTGCGCGCGATCGACACCGAGGGTCTCACCATGTACGTGTCGGGCACCCCGGCACTCACGCAGGACTCGATCGACGCCCTCATGCAGCGACTTCCGTTGATGGCGGTCATGCTCGTCCTGATCACCGGCTTGTTGATGTTCCTGCAGTTCGGCTCGATCGTGCTGCCCATCAAGGCGGCACTCATGACGGCCCTGGGCCTCGGTGCCACGCTCGGCATCCTCACCTGGATCTTCGTCGACGGCCACGGCGCCGAACTGGCCAACTTCACCCCGGGCCCGCTGTTCGCCGCCGTGCTGGTGCTGATCATCGCCATCGTGTTCGGCCTCTCGACCGACTACGAGGTGTTCCTGCTCTCCCGAATGGTCGAGGCCAGACAGAAGGGCGCGAGCACGACCGAGGCGATCCGCAGCGGCACCGCGCACACCGGCGGCATCATCACCGCGGCCGCCGCGATCCTCGTCGTCGTCACCGGCGCGTTCAGCCTGTCCGAGATCGTGATGATGAAGTACATCGCGTTCGGCATGATCGCCGCGCTGATCCTCGACGCCACGGTCATCCGCATGCTGCTCGTGCCGTCCGTGATGAAGTTGCTCGGCGACGACTGCTGGTGGGCACCGCGATGGATGCGAGTGGTCCAGCGCAAGATCGGTCTCGGCGAGACCGTTCTCGACGACGAACCCGACGAGCAGCGCGACGCCGGTGCGGGCGCCCGTCCGATGAGCGCGGGCACCGTGGTGGCCGAGGCCCCGACCTCGGTGATGGCCGCGGCTCGCAGGCAACCGGTCCCGGCGGGCGCCGTCCCCGGCCGGGGTCGGGCACCGGCCGGCACCAGTCGGTCCGCCGCACCGGCCCGGTCCGCTCCGGACCGACCGCTCGGCACCGCCCGCCCCGGACCGGTACCGGGCCCCCAGGGCGCCCCGGTGGGTCCGCCGACGACCACGGGACGCCCGAACCCCGGGCCGACCCCGCCGCGCACCCCGCCGGCTCGTGTCGGACCGTCCCCCGCGCCCACGGCGCCGAGTCCCGAACCGGCCGAACGCCGTCCGGCGACGCCGTATCGCCGCTCCGCGCTGTCGAAGAGCGATCGTCCCGACACCGGCGGCTGGAGTTTGGGCGAGGGCGGAATCCGACTCGGTGACGCCGCACCCAGGTCGACGAACGGCGACCGTCCGACGGTCACTCCCCCGTCGGGCCCGTCACGGGTGCCGGAGACCGGTGGGCGGCCGAACCCGACCCCGCCCCCGGGCCCGGTCCGCCCGAACCCGGAGCCGACCGGACAGCGGTCGCCCCTCGGCCGCCGACCGGCCCTCGACGAGACCGGCCGCCGCCCGCTCGCGGCGTCGGTGAGTCCGGAGACCGCGACCCCCTCGTCGCGTGGGCGTCGCAGCAACGGTCCGTCGCCGATGGAGCGCGGCCTCAGCGCCGACGCCACCCCGGCGGCCGCCCCGCGACCCGACACCGGTCCCGCCTCGGGTGAACAGGATCGCCCGGCGGACGAGTCGACGCGGCGTCGTCGCCCGCGCGCGGACCGGCACGCCCGGTCCGACGACACCGGCGACGACGGCCAGATCAGCGTCCAGGAACTGTTGAAGCGGAGTCGCTCGCAGAAGTGACCGTTCGGTCGAATAGCGTTGGTACGGAACCGAACAGAGCGAACACGGCCTCGAGGAGTTCACTCCTCCTCGAGGCCGTGTTCGATGACGTAGCGGGTCAGTTCCACCCGGTTGCCGAGCTGGAGCTTGCGGAGGGTGGCCTGGACGTGGTTCTCGACCGTTCGGTGACTGAGGTCGAGGCGCCGCGCGATCTGCTTGGCGCTCAATCCTTTTGCGACCAGACGCAACACCTCGGTCTCGCGCTCGGTGAGCACGGGCGCCGCGGGCGCGGCGTCGGGCTGCTGCGACATGCGCCGGTACTCGCCAAGCACCAGCCCCGCGAGCCCCGGCGTGAAGACCGCCTGGCCGTCGGCGGTGGCGCGCACCGCCTCCACCAACTCTTCCCGGGACGACGACTTCACCAGATAGCCACTGGCCCCGGCCTTCACGGCTTCGAGCACGTCGTCGCGCTCGCCGGAGGCCGACAAGACGAGGATGCGCGTGTGGGGCGAGACCGCGAGGACCGCGGCCGTCGCCTCGGTGCCGGTGCCATCGGGTAGTTGCATGTCCATCAGCACGACGTCGGGCGTGACGGCGGCCGCACGCCGGCCCGCACTGCCCACACCGTCGGCGGTGGCGACGACGTCGAATCCCTCGTCGGCGAGATCACGGGCCACCGCCTCCCGCCAGATCGGATGGTCGTCGACGACCATGATCCGCAGCGGCGCCTGCTCTCCGTCACTCCGGCCTGCACTCATCCCGTTGCTCCCCTCGACCTTCCGCTCTCGTCCCGCGGGACCGTGAACTCCCACTCCGTGCCCGCACCCGTTTCGGTGTCGAGTCGCGCTGTGCCGCCGAGGGATTCGATCCGCCCGACGATCGACTTCGACACCCCGACGCGTCCCTGCGCGACCGCCTCGGCGAGCCTGCCGTCCGGGATGCCGATCCCGTCGTCGCGCACACTCACCACCACATCCGATCCCAGATCCTCCACCAGGATGTACGCACGCGCACCGGGACCGGCGTGATTGACCACGTTGTCGAGTGCGTTGACGACCGCCGCACGGATCTCGGCACCCCGATGCGCCGGGATCATCACCGGGTCGGCGGGAGCACTGACCGACACCCGGCCGTCGCCGAAGACGCGGAGGGCGGCGGCCAGATCGACGCTGCGTTGCGCGTCGGGGTCGCTTGCGACGGGGTCGTCGGTATCCGAGATCAGTCGACGCAGCGCTCGCTCCTGCTCCGCCGCGAGCCTGGCCAGTTCGTCTGTCGGACCGCCGATCTCGCGACCGCGTCGAGCGATCAGCGCCAGGACCTGGAGGACACCGTCGTGAACCTCGCGCGAGAGCCGCTCGCGTTCCTCGGCGGCTGCCGCGATACGCGCGGCCCGCGACAGCTGCTCCTGGACCCGGCGGGCGTTCGCGGCCGCGAGTCCGACCGCCATGCCGGTCGCGACGATGACGATGATCGTGGCGTTGCGCCCGAAGTCGAGGTTGAGTTCGCCCTTGACGAAGGTACTGGTGCCGCCGACGATCAGACCCGCCACGATCCCGCCGACCGGGCCGGTGAGGATCGCGACCGAGATGACGGCGTTGGTGGCCCACAGGGTGGTGGGCCAGGTCTGGTTGTGCCACGCCCAGTCCGCGCCGGCGACATACGACGTCGACAGCATCAGCGCGCAGACGACGACCACCTCGGCGCCGACCCACACCCGGTTGCGCGTGAACCCGACGAAGTAGCCGATGCCGCTGACCAGCGTCCACGCGGACAGGAGACCGAAGAGGACCCAGGCGACGCCGCTGCGGTCGAGGTCGGGGTTGACGGCGATCTGGAAGCCGAGCGCATACAGGTACGACAGCAACCGGAAGATCTGCGCACCCCGCCACAGTGGGCCGACCGGATCGTGGTCGACGACCCGCGCCGGTCGGGCCGGTTCGCGCGTCCGGTCCCGCTCGGTGACCGCACCCGGCAGCGGCCGGCGGGTCACGTCGCGCCGCCCCCGTCGCGGTCGGGTCCCGCCCGGTCCGGCCCGGTCTGCTCGCTCCGGGTGAGACCCGGCTCGGAATCCGCCTGGTCGCCTGGTTCGGCGTCCCGGCGCGAGTCGGTGCTCGACACCTCCTGCGCGAGCGTCTCGGCCGCGGCGTCGGGATCGTCGGTGTCCCAGACCGGCGGATCCGGCTCGGCGACGACCCCCGGGCGTCGGTCGTCGTGGGCGCCGTCGGCCTCGCTCCCCTTCAGACGCCGGATCGCGGTGTTGAAGAACGCGATCAGGGGCACGGCGAGCAGGCCACCGATGATGCCGGCCGACACGAGGCCGGCCGCGATGCCGAGCACCACCGCGACCGGGTGCAACCGCACCGACCGGCCCAGCAGGAACGGCTGCAGCACATGACTTTCGAGTTGCATGACGCCGACGACGATGGCGAGGGCGACGACTGCCGCGATCCAGCCCTGGGTCACCAGGGCCACCAGCACCGCCAGGGTGCCGGTGACCAGGGCGCCGACGATCGGGATGAACGCGCCCAGGAAGACCAGCGACGCCAACGGGAGCGCCAGGGGTACTTGCAGGATCGCGAGTCCGATGCCGATGCCGCAGGCGTCGACGAAGGCCACCGCGACCGTCGCCCGGACATAGCCGACGAGGGTGCCGAACCCGGCGATACCCGCCTCCCACACCCGATTCCGGTTGGCCTGCGGGATCAGCTTGACGGAGAACTGCCAGATCTGGCCCCCGCCGTAGAGGAAGAAGATCAGCAGGAACAACGTCAGAAGTGCACCGGTGATGATCTCGCTCGCCGTGGTGGCCGTGGCCAGCGCGCCGCTGGTGACACGGTCCTGGTTGTGCTGGATGAAGTCGAGGGTGTCGGTGCCGAAGTTGCGCACCT
The DNA here is from genome assembly GCF_041103195.1 of Gordonia sp. ABKF26. Lineage (NCBI taxonomy): Bacteria > Bacillati > Actinomycetota > Actinomycetes > Mycobacteriales > Gordoniaceae > Gordonia > Gordonia sp. ABKF26. The sequence goes on along the minus strand of NZ_JBGCVZ010000003.1, from coordinate 972,776 downwards.
GGTCCCGGTCGAGCCCCAGGGGCCCGTTGATGAGCCATTCCCTGGTCTTCTCGACGGTCACCCGAACCTGCTCGGCGAGTTCGGGGACGCCGTCGATGAACTCGCGGACCACGAACGTCATGACCGCCGCGAGCAACCCGATCGCCAGGACGAGGTTGACGATCACCGCAAGCGACCGCGGCAACCCACGCCGGTCGAGTGCATCGACTCCGGGGACCAGCATGGCCGCGATCAGGATGGCGAGGGCGACCGGGACGAGGACCTCTTCGAACTCCCGGAACACCCTGGTGGCGACGTATCCCGCCGCAACCAGGAGCAGCAACCGCCACGCCCATTCCGCCGCCGCCCGTACCTGGGGGTGCACCTTGGCCCGGTCGATGGACGCAAGGTCGCGGACATCGCGCGGCCGCTCGGCTCGTTCGGCTTCGGTCACGACAGTCACACTAGACAGTGCAGGTGGCCGACGGGGGTCGTCATCGACACCGGGCCCCCTACCCTAGGGTGGCACGTATGTCGTCGGAGGATGTTGGCTCGCCGGGGGGCGCGGCAGCCCCGGCCACCCGTCCTCGGTTCTGGTGGGTGCGTTGGGTCCTGCTCGCCGTCGTCCTCGTCATCCTCGCCGTCGAAGTCGTCCTCATCTGGCCCGAGCTCAAGGGCGCCTGGTTCCGCATCGGCGAGATCCAGTGGCACTGGGTGGCGGCCTGTCTGGTCGCCGCGATGCTGTCGATGGACAGCTTCGCGCAGGTCCAGCGCGCCCTCTTGCGGTCCGCGGGCCTGCGCGTCACGCAGTGGAAGTCACTGTCGGTCATCCTGGCGGCCAACTCGCTGAGCCAGACGATGCCGGGCGGCCAGGTGCTCGCCCCGGCGTTCACCTACCGCGAGACCCGCAAGTGGGGTGCGACGCCGGTCATCGCGTCGTGGCAGGTCGTGATGTCGGGCCTGCTCGCCGGTATCGGTCTCGCCGTCCTCGGATTCGGCGGCGCCCTGCTGGCCGGCGCGAAGACCAGCCCGTTCTCGGTCGTCTTCTCCGTCGCCGGGTTCCTCGCGGTCGCGGTGGTGCTGCAGTATCTGGCCAGCCACCCGGAGTCGTTGAAGAGCACCGGGATTCGTGTCCTCGGCTGGGTGAATCAGCTCCGCAACAAGCCGGAGGACCACGGGACCGAGCGCCTCTTCGAGACCCTCGAACAGCTCCGGGCGGTGCAACTCACCAAGCGCGACACCTCGGTGGCCTTCGGCTGGAGCCTGTTCAACTGGGTCGCCGATGTGGCCTGCCTGATGTTCGCCTGCTGGGCGGTCGACGCGCACCCGAGCATCTCGGGCCTGATGGTCGCCTACGCGGCGGGCAAGGCCGTCGGTTCGGCGATCCCCCTGCTGCCGGGCGGTATCGGTGTCGTCGACGCGGTGCTGGTGCCCGCACTCACCAGCGCCGGGATGCCCGCGGCCGACGCGATCACCGCGGTCCTCATCTACCGTCTGATCAGCTACGTCATCGTCTCGGCGATCGGCTGGGTGGTCATCGGCCTGATGTTCCGCAACCGCATCAAGCGCGACGACACGTTCATCGACGAGGTGGAGCGCGACGCCGAGGTTCTCGAACGCGCGGCCGACGAGCCGTCGCCGACGATGCCCGACGGCCCCACCCGGCCCGACCCCCCGCCTCCCGACGGCATCGGCCCCGACACCTCGGGCAGGTCGCCCGCCGACGAGTCCGACGGCCGGTTTCCCGGGGACTCCGGCCGAACGTCCGACACCGATCCGCCGTCGGACCCGGTACGGTAGTCCACCATGCTGAGCTCGAAGACGGATCGGGGCTCCGACACGGCGGAGACGGGGACCTCGCCTGCGCGCGGAACGGCGACGGCTCCCGTCGCAGCCCTGTTCGACGCCGTGGCGATCGCGGTCTTCGTCCTGATCGGCCGGGCCAGCCACGAAGAGGGGTATGTGCTGACCTCGGTGCTCCACACGCTGTGGCCGTTCCTGGCCGGCTGCGCGGCCGGTTGGTCGATCACCTACGTCTATGCGCACGTGCGGTCGAGCGATTTCTTCGGGCACGACTACCGTCCGGACCGGGTCGTCCCGGTCGGCCTCGTCGTCTGGTTCTGCACGGTGACCGTCGCGATGATCCTGCGGTTCATCCTCAGCCAGGGGGTGGCGGTCAGTTTCGTGATCGTCGCGGCCGTGGTGCTCGCCGCCTTCCTGCTCGGCTGGCGAGCCGTCTTCGCCGTGCTGGGTCGGCGCGCCGCCGCCTGACCGACCCCTGACCTGGCGGGGAGCTACTTGATCGTGAAGTACTTCTGCGCGACCTGGAGCGCGGCGGTCCCCGACTTCGGTCCCTCGGTGTAGATCACGACGACCTGGCCGCCCTGCAGACCCACGAACCATCCCGGCCCCTCCGGACCGTTGGTGCCCACCAGGGCGCGCAGTCCCGGGGCCCGGGTCAGGTCACTGGCATCACCGGTGGCGGCCGTCGAGGTCATCGCCTGGAGAACCGGCCGGACGACGGCCGGGTCGAGGCCGCCGAGGTCGCCTCCGGAGACCTTCGTGGGCACGTTCTTCAGTACGAACGGCGGTACCGAGGACGTCTGGCCGGCGGCGCTGCGCGCCATGGCGACACCGAAGGCGGCCATGTTCGTCATCGACATCATGCTCTGACCGGGCCGGAAGTCGATGGTCGCGATACCGGGACGATCCGGGGTGGGAACGCTTGCGCCCGGCACCGTGAACTGGACGCCGAGTCCGAGCCGATCGAGGAGTTCGTCGCCGCGCTCGTGCTGCGGCCCCGCGGCTCGCCCGATCGCGTCGAAGACCGGGTTGAGCGTCGTACCGACCGGATACGGGCGGTCGATGTCGACACCGCTGTCGATCGCGTACGAGTTCTGCGCCATCCCGAGGATCGCGCCGGTCTGCGCGTCGAGGGTCAGGATGGTCGCCGGCTGGCCCACCTCGACGGCCGCATCGCCCAGGGTCAGCTGGATGCCCTGATCGACGGTCGTCGGCACGTCCGGCCCGGGCGGCCCCTGCTCGCCCGCCAGTTTGCGGGGTGCCGCCCCCGGACCCAGCATCTCGACCTGCCACCCGGCGGTGGCATCGCGGATGGCCTGCCAGTAGTTGGTCAGTCCGTCCTCGAGGGGCGAGGAGAGCCGCCGGTCGGCCATCACGAGCTGGTCGGACCGATTGACCGTGACGCCGGGTACGCGCCGCGGGTCACCCGCGAGGACCTCCATGTCGGAGTCACGCAGTCCGACCGCGGTGATCGCCTTGCCGGGGGTCGCGTCGAGCTTCTCGCGGATCACCTGCCCGGTGATCATCGGGGCGATGGGTGCGATCACCCCGGCCAGCGCCCGCACCGAGGCGTTCAGATCGGCGGTGCGGGTGGGGTCGAGGACGATCTCGTTGACCGGCTGGGCGTACATGAAGACCTTGCCGGAACGGCTGCGCACGGTCGGCGCCGGCTTCGCATCGGTGCGGATCTCGCGGAGGGTGCCACCGGCGGTGAGACCGGCATGCAGGATCGCGGGGTCCCAGGTGACCTTCCAGCCCGATGAGAGTTTGCGCGCGGTGCCGCCGCTGGTCGACTCGTACTCGCGGCCCTTGTCCCAGTTCCAGGTGGTGGTGACCGAGAACGTGGCCGTCCCGTCGCTGTATTCGACGGGGTTCTCGACGTCGACGTCGACCCGCTGCGCGGACATCTGTTTCAAAGTGGTGGTGAGACTGTCACCGGCCTGTCCCGGCGCGGTGGTGAACGTCGCGGCCCCGCCGGCGTCCTGACGGCTCAGTGCGGCGGCGAATGCATCGATGGCGGCAGCGGCACCCGTGTCCGACGAACCGGCGAATCCACAGGAACTCACCATGACCGCGCACGTGACCGCGGCGCAAGCGGCTGACGTCGCGCGCTTGACCCAGATCTTCATGACACCAATTTTCACTCGTGTAACACTCGAAATCGACGCCGCGAGCTTCCATTCGGGGATCAAGCCGGTCACAAACTCATCTCGTCGCCGGGACCTTTGACACTTCGCGAACGTGCGAGATCGTCGTCCGGCTTCGGCATCGACACCGCCGGACCCGGTCGTCCCCGACCGTCCTCAGCTTGCCGGACTGGGACAATGAATACATGGTTTTCACCGTGTTCCGCAGTGACGATCGTGCCGTCACCGCCACCGACTGGCTGACCTCGCGGCACTGCTTCTCGTTCGGCGACAACTACGACCCGTCGAACACCCACTTCGGCGCATTGCTGGCGGTCAACGACGAGGTCGTCGCGCCGGGCGCGGGCTTCGACCTGCACTCCCATCAGGAGAGCGAGATCGTGACCTGGGTGGTCTCGGGGACGCTGGTCCACCGCGACTCGGCGGGGCACTCCGGGGTCCTCTACCCCGGCCTGGTCCAACGGATGAGCGCGGGTACCGGGGTGGAGCACTCCGAGCGCAACGACGCCTGGCCCGATCTCGCCGGTTCCGGCAGCGAGCCCGTCCGGTACGTCCAGATGTGGTTGATGCCCGACCGCCACGGCCTCGCTCCCTCGTATGAGCAGGCCGACGTCCGCGAGCGTCTCGCCGCCGGTGGTCTCGTACCGATCGCGTCCGGCGACCCGGGCCGCAACCCGGCGATCTCCGTCGCCAACTCGGGCGCCACCCTGTACGCGGCACGACTCCGGTCGGGCGAGACCGTCGAGGTGCCCGGTTGCCGGTTCACCCATCTGTTCGTCGTGGACGGACAGGTCGGCATCGACGAGATCGGTGTACTCGGTCCGGGTGACGCCGTGCGGGGCGCCGACGCGGAGCCGTTCTCGATCACCGCCGACACCGACGCCGAGGTGCTGGTGTGGTCGATGGCTGCCGGGTTGGGCGGTGGCTAGCGCCGGCTGATCAGCTCGACCCGACGCCGAGCCGGCGCGCCATCTGCGCGTACCCCTCCCACACCGAGTAATAGTGCGGCTGCCATCCACCGGCTGACCGAAACCGCTTGTTGGACACCCGGAGCGATCGGGTCAGCGACGTGGTGCGCTCGCCGAGCAGCAGTGCAGCACGACCGGGTCCGGTCACCACGGGATGCCTGCCGACCGCGCCGGCCAGGGCAGCCGTGTGGTTCCGCTTGGTGACCGGTAGATCGTCGACGATGTTGTAGGTGCCGGAATCGACGTGGAGCGCAGACACCACGGCTGCGGCGGCATCGGCGAGATGGATCGAGGAGACGTAGGCATCGGGACGGCCCGCCCGGAAGCCGACCCGACGCCGCGCGAGCGACATCAGTTGTTCGCTGTGAGCGGCGCCGGCACCGTAGAACAGTCCGAACCGGAGCACGACGCCGGCGCCACCGGAATCGGTGAAGCGATGGGCCGACGCCTCGGCGGCATGATTGCCGGTCGCGATCGGATAGTGATCGACGGGCGATTCCTCGTCGATCCAACGGTCCCCGGAACCGGTGTACACCATGACAACCGACTCCTGCAGCACTCGCGGCACACCGGCGGCGATGGCCGCATCGACCACCGCTGCCGAGCCCTCCCGTCGGATGCGGTGGCAGTCCGTCCAGGCCGACAGTCGGACGAACGACGCCGTACCCGGGAGCGCCGAAGCGAGATTGACCACCGCGGCGCAGTGGTCGAAGCTCTCGGCGAGGCCATCACGATCGAACAACGACACCCGAACCGGGGTGGCGCCGTGAGCACGCAATGCGGACGCGGCGGCATCTGTTCGCGCGAGGGCGCGCACGTCGTATCCGGCGGCGATCATCGCGGGCACCGCGTATCCCCCGATGGCCCCCGTACCGCCGGTCACGAATACCCGCATGCGCGAAAGTCTCCCGGATCAGGTTGCGCTTTGTCCCGGTTACCGGGACAAAACGCAACCTGACGGAGTTCCCCGGTCAGTCCCCCGACTGCGTCAGCGCATGTAGATCTTTTGCGGTGGGGGACTTCTCGACCGTCTCGGGGTCGGGATAGGTGTGCAACAACCGGTCCGCGGTGCCTGCCGTGGTGACCGCGAACCAGTAGTGTTCGTTGCGGTAGTGGTGGAAGCGATGATTCCGCCACAGCCGGCGATAGTAGGCGTGGCGCGGCCGGTAGTCGGAGTGGATCAGATAGTGCGTCCATTCATAGACCAGTCCGATCGCCGCGAGCGTCACCATGAACGTGAGACCCCGTTCTGCACTGGCGAATACGACGAGCCCCACCGCGACGGCCGCGAGGACGACCGTGACCAGCACCTGCCACGGAATGAACACCAGCGGGATGTTCCGAGGGTTCGCGTGATGTTCCCGATGCTTCCGCGCAACCAGGGGATCGATGGTGATGGGACCCCACCGCTTCGGCCGCCAGTGCAACACGAAGACGTGGATCAGCCATTCCGCCAGCGGGAAGGTCGCGATCATCACGACGGGGACCAGTAGGTCGGCAATACCCCAGCCGCTCAACCACAACCGCGCCGCGAGCGAGGTCAGGAAGAATGCGGCGATCATCCAGGGCGATGGGTGTCGCAGGAACTCGGCGAATGCGCCGCGCAGGGTCGTCGATTTGCGCGACCGCATGCGTCGTTCGTCTGCGGCGACCTGCCTGCGGGCGGTGGCGTCGATGTCGTCGGCAGACATCAGCTCTCCTCTCCGGGAACGGATTCGGTGTCTTCGAGCGCCCGGCAGAGGTCGAGTAGGGACGCCGTCGCGGGAGCGAGCAGTTCACGAGCGGCGGTCGCCGCGCGTTCGGGATCGTGTGTACCGACCGCATCGACGACCGCTCGATAGCCCTCGATGTTCCCCACCTCCGGCTCCAGCATCGATGCGAGCGCGGGAACCGCAGGCTCGTACGCGGCGCGGAGCGAGTTGTACATGAGACGGAAGGCGATGGAGTCGGCCGCGTCGACGACCGTGCTCCAGAATTCGAGTGCGACGACCTGTTGGGCGACCGGGTCCGGTTCGACGGCGAGGTCGGCGAGCACCGACGACAGCCTCTCGATGTGGTCGCTTGTCGCCCGCTTCGCGGCGAGACCCGCGACGTCCGGCCCCACCGCCGCGCGCGCCTCGACGATCGAGCGCGCAACGCTCGGCACAAGCGCACCGCCCCGGATGAGCAAGCGCGGCAACAGATCGAGACCGCCCGTGCGTGCGATGTCCTGGACCCGTGCGCCATCGCCCTGGCGGATGGAGACCAGGCCTGCGGCTGCCACCCGCTTCAACGCTTCCCGCACGGTGGGCCGCGACACACCGAGGATGCGCGCCAACTCGCGTTCGCTGGGCAGAGCCTCACCCGCCGGCAGATCACCGGACAGGACACCTTCGACGATCTGGTCGAAGACGATCTCGGGGGCGCTCTGCTGGGACACGGGCTCGAACGGCATGCGCCGACCGTAAACCGCCGCAGGCCTGGTGGTCAAGTGGTCAGACCAATGCCCTGGCGGTCATGGAATGATCGGCCGCCGCGCGGGTTGTACCGACCATGAGCGACACCACTGCGATCTCCTCGGACACCCTCGGCACCGACGACCTCGAGTTCCTGGCCCGCCCCCTCCTCGGCTTCTTCTCGACGGCCACCGGTCCGACGCCCCCGCAGCCCCGGCCCGTCTGGTTCGAGGCGACATCAGAGGGCGAGGTCCAGCTCTTCACCGGCCCCGATTCGCTCAAGGTCCGCCGACTCGCCTCCGACCCGCGCGCCTCGATCGTGGTCGCCACACCGGCCGACGAGCGCGAACGCTGGATCGCCATAGCCGGTCCGGCGCGGGTCGAGACCGACGGCGACGCCGCACGCGACCTCGCGACCCGACTCGCCGACCGCTACTGGGACCTCGACGACCCCACCCGCGCCCAGGATCTCGCCGAGATCCTCGCCGATGACTGGGTGCGGATCGTCATCCGGCCGGACAAGATCCGGCGACTGAGCTTCTGACCCGCGGATCGGGCCCCGGCCTCAGCCCACCGGGCCGCGGTTCATCGCAGCTGATCGAGCAGCCGCAGCCACACCTCACTGATCGTCGGATACGACGGGACCGCGTGCCACAGTCGCGACAGCGGGACCTCACCGACGATCGCCACGGTCGCCGAATGCACGAGTTCCGCTGTCTGCGGCCCCACGAACGTCGCCCCCACGAGGACGTCGCGGCTCGCGTCGACGACGAGACAGGCGTGGCCCGAGTACTCCGGATCGGTCAGATACGACCCCGCGACCGAGATGTCCCCGTCGGCGATCCGCACGTCGACCCCGGCGTCCTTCGCCTGTCTCTCGGTCAGGCCGACCGCTGCGATCTCCGGCCGGGTGAACACCACCTGCGGAACCGCGCCATGGTCCGAGGCCGCGGCGAACCGTGGGCCGTCGAGGCCGCGGCCCTCCGCGCGCGCGGCGATCACGTCGCCGGCCACCCGCGCCTGGTACTTGCCCATGTGCGTCAACGCATTACGGCCGTTCACATCTCCCACCGCGTAGAGCCACGGATGGTCCGCCACCGTCAGATGGTCGTCGACGCGGAGCGGGCCGCCCGCCTCGAGACCCACCGACTCGAGACCCAGATCCCGCGTCGCGGGCGAGCGTCCCGCGGCCACCAGGATCTCGTCGACGACGATCCTGCCGGCCCCGTCCCCGGCCAGGTCGACGGTCGCGGGCCCGCCGTGGATGCGTCCGTAGCCCGTGTCGGCGACGTCGGGCCGATCGACGGACTCGATCGTCGTGCCGAACCGGATGTCGACGCCGCGACGGGTGAACGACTCCGCGATCAGCTGCGGGACGAACGACTCCATCTTGGGCAGTAGCCGGTCGCCCCGGATGGCCATCACGACCTCACGCACCCCGAGATCGAGCAACCATGTCACCGCCTCGCAGGCCACCACGCCGCCGCCGAGGACCAGGACGCGATCCGGTACGTCGACGAGATTCGTCGCGTCGCGGGACGTCCAGGGGAGCGCGTCCGCCAGACCCGGCGTCGGCGGGATCGACGCCGTGCTGCCGGTTGCGACGACCACTGCCTCGCGCGCCGTCAACACCGTGTCACCGACGGTCACCTGGCGCTCCCCCGTGATCCGCCCGTGTCCGCGGATCACGTCGATCCCCGCACCTTCTGCCCACCGCACCTGACCGGCGTCGTCGTGCGTGGCACCGGGTCCCTCGCGGCGCCCGGTCACGGTGTCGCGCCACCCGAGAACGCCGGCGGCGTCGGGCAGTTCCCCGCTCACACGTTCACGCGCGCCCGCCAGGGCACGAGCCTCCTCGAGCGCCGACCCCGGACCCAGCAGCGCCTTGCTCGGCATACACGCCCAGTACGAGCACTCACCGCCCATGAGTTCGTGCTCGATGACGGCAGCGGTTCGATCACTGCCCCGGATCGCGTAGTCGGCGACGTTCTCGCCCACCGGACCGCCACCGATCACGACGACGTCGAAGGTTGACTCCATGGGTTCAGCGTAGGCGGATTCGTACCCGCGATCGCCGAGTCTGCGGAGACGACGCCGGCGGGTTTCGCCTACGGCGGAGGCGGCTGACGAATCGCCGATCCGGTGACAGGATGGAGCGCGTGACTGCATCGAATACTGACCTCAACTCCGGACTCGACCTCGAGTGGGTCGACGATTCCGTCCGCATCCAGGACGATCTGTTCGCCCATGTGAACGGTAAGTGGCTCGAGTCGCATGTCATCCCCGAGGACCGTTCGGTCGACGGCGCCTTCCACGTCCTCCGCGACAACTCCGAAGAGCACGTGCGCGACATCATCACCGAGTGCGCCGCCTCGAGCCCGGAGAGCGGCTCCGACGCGCAGAAGATCGGCGATCTGTACGCCTCGTTCATGGACACCGACCACATCGAGGCCCTCGGGATCGGCCCGATCACCGGCGAACTCGAGAAGATCGCCGCCATCGACTCCATCGAGGCACTCGCCCGGCGGATCGGCCGGCTCCAGCGGCACGGCACGGGTGGTCTGTTCGGCTACTACGTGGACACCGACGCGAAGCAGTCCGACCGTTACCTCGTGCACCTGACACAGTCCGGCCTCGGACTTCCCGACGAGTCCTATTACCGGGAGGACAAGCACGCCGAGACCAGGACGGCGTATGTCGCGCACGTCGAGCGCATGTTCGCGCTGGCCGGGTTCGACGACGCGGCCGCTCGGGCAGCAGTGATCCTCGACCTCGAGACAGCCATCGCCGGCCGGCACTGGGATGTGGTTCGACGCCGCGATGCCGAGCTGACCTACAACCTCATGTCGCTGAACGAATTGGCGTCCACCGCAGATGGATTCCCCTTCTCCGAGTGGTTCGGCGGGCTGGGCACCAGCGGCGATGCCACCTTTGCCGAGGTCGTCGTCGCGCAGCCGTCCTTCGTGTCGGGCGTCGGCGAGCTCGTCACCAGCCGCCCGCTGGACGAGTGGAAGACCTGGCTGACGTGGCGCCTGCTGCGCTCGGCGGCGCCGTACCTGTCGTCGCCGTTCGTCGACGAGAACTTCGACTTCTACGGCCGCACCCTCACCGGTGCGGAGACGAACCGGGACCGGTGGAAGCGCGGTGTCGGCTTCGTCGAAGGCGCGATGGGCTTTGCGGTCGGCAAACTCTATGTGGCCAAGCACTTCCCGCCCGAGGCCAAGGCTCGGATGGACGAACTGATCGCCAACCTGGTGGAGGCCTACCGCCGCAACATCTCCGACCTGCCGTGGATGACCCCGGAGACCCGGGAGAAGGCCCTTGTCAAACTCGGCAAGTTCAACCCGAAGATCGGCTACCCGGCCAAGTGGCGGGACTACAGCTCGCTCAGCGTGGACCGTGGTGACCTCATCGGGAACGTGGCGCGCGCCTCGTCGTTCGAGCAGGATCGCGAGTTCGCCAAGATCGGTTCGCCGGTCGACCGCGACGAATGGTTCATGACGCCGCAGACGGTCAACGCGTACTACAACCCCGGCATGAACGAGATCGTGTTCCCCGCCGCGATCCTCCAGCCGCCCTTCTTCGACCCCGACGCCGACGACGCGGTCAACTACGGGGGCATCGGTGCGGTCATCGGTCACGAGATCGGGCACGGCTTCGACGACCAGGGCGCCAAGTACGACGGCGACGGCAACCTCGTCGACTGGTGGACCGACACCGACCGCACCGAGTTCTCCTCGCGGACACGCAAACTCATCGACCAGTACGGGGAGTTCACGCCGACCGGGCTCGATCCCGAGCACAAGGTCAACGGCGACTTCACCATTGGCGAGAACATCGGCGACCTCGGCGGGTTGTCGATCGCTCTCGTCGCGTACCAGATCGCGACCGAGGGCGCCGGGAGCGAAGCGAGCGGGCCCGATGGCTCCGGCGCCGGCTCCGAGCCACCGGTCATCGACGGCCTGACCGGGACGCAGCGCGTGTTCTACAGCTGGGCGCAGATCTGGCGGACCAAGACCCGTGATGCCGAAGCCATCCGGCGCCTCTCGATCGACCCGCACTCACCGCCGGAGTTCCGCTGCAACGGCGTCGTCCGCAACATGGATGCGTTCTACGACGCCTTCGACGTCGAGCCGGGGGACGCGCTGTATCTCGACCCGGCCGAGCGCGTGCGGATCTGGTGAACGACGTTCCCGGCGGCACGGGTCCGCGAGACACGCCTGCGCCGGGCACGGCCGCATCACTGGGTCTGGTGCGGGGGCGCGATCTCACGATCGCGCTGCTGCGGCCGATCGGCGCGGCGGTCCTCCTGCTGACGGGTTATTTCCTGCTGCCCATCAACAAGGCCAGTGACGTCAACTACCTGGGTCTGATCATCGGTGCCGTGGCGTTGATCTGGTTCTGCGTCTGGGAGGTCCGCCGGTTCAGCCACTCGGACCGGCCGGTCGCGACCGCGATGGAGATGCTCGTGGCACTGGCGAGCTTCTACATCGTCGCGTTCGCGACGACCTATTTCCTGTTCTCCGAGTACGACACCGGGAGTTTCAACGAGTCCCTGACACGCGTCGATGCGCTGTACTTCTGTCTGACGGTCTTCACCACGACGGGGTTCGGCGACATCGCACCGGACTCGCAGGGCGCCCGGGTCGCGGTGTCGATCCAGATGGCCAGCACGCTGGTGCTACTCGGACTGGGACTGCGATTCCTCAACCTGCTGATCAACGAGCGACGCCAGACCACCGTGCGGTGATCTGGCGTCGCTTGCTCGCCGTGGCGATGTCGTGAACCCTGGCCGGTCGGCTCAGTAGTCGTCGTCGCCGTAGACGATCATGCCGCGGATGTTGTTGCCCGCCAGCATGTCGTCGTATGCCTCGTTGATCTGATCGAGACGGTAGGTCTTGGTCACCAGATCGTCGAGATTGAGCTTGCCGGCGCGGTATTCGTTGAGCAGCGCCGGAACCTGGGTGCGGGGGCTCGCTCCACCGAAGATCGCACCCTGCACGCGCTTCTGCATGAGGGTGAGGTCGAAGAGGTTCATCTGGGCGTCCATCGACTGGAAGTTGCCCATACCGACCACGACGACCTGCCCGGCCTTACCTGTGAGGGCGAGGGCGGGAGCGATCATCGAACCGTCGATCTCGCCCACGGTGAGGATCGTGGTGTTGGCCATCTTGCCCCACGTGATGTCGCCGATCGCCTCGAGCGCAGCCTCCATCGACGGGAACGTGTGTGTCGCACCCAGCTTTTCGGCCATCTGCAACTTGAACGGCACCGGATCGACGGCGATGACGTTGCGTGCGCCGGCGGCGGCCGCACCCTGGATCGAGTTGATGCCGACACCACCGATGCCGACGACCACCACGGTGTCACCGGCGTGGGTGCCACCGATCTCGACGGCCGAACCCCAACCGGTCGCGACACCGCAACCGAGCAGCGCGGCCGCCTGCAGCGGGATGTCGTCTTCGATCTTGACCAGCGACGCCTGATTGACGGTGATGTAGGGCGCGAATGTCCCGAGCATGCACATCTGCACGAGGGGTACCCCGTCGTGCGTGTACGCGCGGTTGGTGTCGTCGGCGATGGACAGACCGGTCAGCAGGCGAGCACCCTCGTCGCAGATGTTCTGCTGACCGCGCGAGCACGGCTCGCATGTTCCGCAGGCCGGGATGAACGCGGTGACGACGTGGTCGCCCTCCTTGAGGCGGGTGACACCGGGACCCACCTTGGTCACGACTCCGGCGCCCTCGTGACCGCCGAGTACCGGCATCGGCGCCGGGCTGTCGCCGGTCCGCAGGTGGTGATCCGAGTGGCACAAACCCGAGCTGACGAGTTTGACCTGGACTTCGCCCGCCACCGGATCGCCGAGCTCGAACTCCTCGATCTTCCACTCTTCGCCCGGATTGCGCAGAACTGCACCTTTGGTCTTCATTCGTGCTCCTCGCTCGTGCTGCCCCGGCACCGGGGCGTCAGATATCGCCGTCTGCTTATGCGACGTAGGTCACATGGTGGTCCACCGCCGACACTCTCGCAGGCGTTTCACGCGATCCATGGCACAGGATTGCGGTGACGTTCCAGGCCGGGTTCGGGCGGCCGTCGACCCGGGCTCCGGACAGTCTCGATTACGACCGCACACCCGACGAGCCAGGCCGCACGGTCGACGGCGTCGGCCGCCCGGCCGACGCCACCGGGTTCGACGATGACGACATCGCCCACCGATCGGCGTCAGGCCGGAACCCAGTCCGCGACAACAGAGTTGGTCGATCTCATATCTCCGGATCGAGGAAGGGGTTAGCGTCGGGGTACTCCACTTCCGAAGTGTCTGGCTGGTGATCTCATGACTCTCATCGAACACAAAGCGGAGGGCCGGGCCGACTTCTCGTCATTGCGACAGGGCGGTCTCAACTGGGACTCGTTTCCGTTGCGGCTCTTCGTGAAAGGCAATGCTCGGTTCTGGGATCCGATCGCCATCGACTTCTCGCAGGACGCACAGGACTGGGCCGAGCTCACCGACGAGCAGCGCCGGAGCGCCACCTACCTGGTGAGTCAGTTCATCGCCGGCGAGGAGGCGGTCACCCAGGACATCCAGCCGTTCATGAAGGCGATGGCGACCGAGGGCCGGTTCGGCGACGAGATGTACCTGTCGCAGTTCTGTTTCGAAGAGGCCAAGCACACCCAGGTGTTCCGGCGGTGGATGGACGCGGTCGGCCTCACCGGCGACCTCCAGAGCTTCGTCAGCGCGAATCCCTACTATCGCCAGTTGTTCTACGAAGAGCTGCCCGCGTCCCTGCACGTCCTCGACCACGACCCGTCGCCCCGGAACCAGATCCGCGCCAGCGTCACCTACAACCACGTGATCGAGGGCAGCCTGGCGCTGACCGGCTACCACGCGTGGCAGAAGGTGTGCACCAGGCACGGGATCTTCCCGGGGATGCAGAAGCTGATCCGGTTCATCGGCGACGACGAGCGGCGGCACATGGCGTGGGGAACCTTCACGTGTCGCCGGCACGTCGCGGCCGACGACTCGCTGTGGGACGCCGTCGGCGAACGCATGAACGAACTGTTGCCGCTCGCGCTGGGCATGATCGAGTGGGTCAACCAGCAGTTCGAGGTCCAACCCTTCGGCCTCGACAACGACGAGTTCCTCGCCTATGCGGCCGACCGCGCCCAGCGTCGGCTCTCGGCCATCGAGTCCGCCCGAGGACGCCCGGTCGCCGAGATCGACCTCGACTACTCCCCCGAGGTGCTGGAAGACCAGTTCGGCGAGGACGACGCCGTCCGCCTGCAGATGTGACGGGGCATCACTCCTCCGCTGGTTGACACCACCTCACCGAGTGGTCTCGACGAACGCGGCGTCCTCGCTACGCTCGGTCGACGCTGCTCGACCAGCAGAATCCCCGTCCACCGAGCGAAGCGACGCTCCTCTGCTGGTTGAGCCGGCACCGAGCGAAGCGACGCCCCTCCGCTGGTTGAGCCGGCACCGAGCGCAGCCGCCGGGCCGAGCAAGCGACGAAGGAGCGCGTCGAGGTCGAGGCGCCGAGTCGAAGCCACTCGGCGACCCGAACAGCGGCCGCAACCGTCAGCGCCGGTCGAGGTCGATGACGTCCCGGCTGCGCGATTCCACCAGCCGTCGGTCGTGGCTCACCAGCAGCAGGCCCGCCCCATCGGCGACGAGGTCGTCGAGCAGCGACGTCACGGCCCGAGACGCGACCGGATCCAGCATCGCGGTCGGTTCGTCGCACAGCACGACCCGCGGCTGCTGCACCACGAGCCTGCCGAGGCACGCGCGCTGGAGTTGACCGTCGCTCACCTGTGACGGATAGCGATCCAGCAAGGCCGGATCGAGGCCGACGCGATCCGCGGCTCGTTCGACGTCACAGTCTCGTCTCGCGATCGCCGCGGGTTCGGCGACGATCCGGCGCAGCGTCCACCGTGGGTTGGCGACGAGGCGCGGATGCTGGGCGAGGAGGGCGATGTCGCCGGGGCGACGCCCGCCCGGCCACGCGACTCTTCCGGCAGCCGGCGCGGCGAACCCCGCGAGGACGCGCAGCAGCGTCGTCTTGCCGCTCCCCGACCGCCCGACCACTCCGGTGACCGTTCCGGCGCCGACACCGACGTCGAGGCCCTCGAACACGAGGGTGTCGCCGAAGCGGGCCGACAGGCCCGTGCCGACGAGAAGGTCCCCCGTGGTCACGGCACTCTTTCGAAGAACCCGGCGACATAGGCGTCGTCGGAGGCAACGATCTCATCGAGCCGACGATGATCGACGATCCGTCCCGCGCGCATGACCGCCACCGAATCGCACCCGCGCCGCATCGTCTCGACGTCGTGGGTGATCACGAGCACCGCCGCGCCGGCACTCGCGGCTTCGACGAGGAGCTCCCAGATGTCGGCTGCGAGTTCGGCGTCGAGCGCCGAGGTCGGCTCGTCGGCGACGATCGTGTCCGGATCACCGGCCAGGGCTGCGGCGATCGCGGCGCGCTGCGCCATCCCGCCGGACAGCTCGTGCGGATACAACCGGAGTGCGGCGGGGTCGAGGTGCACGCGTCGGCACAGCTCGACGGCATCGTGTGACCCGCCGACAATGCCGATCACCTCGTCCAGCTGCGCGCCGACACTGCGCACAGGCGTGAACGAGGTCGACGCCGACTGGGGAACGGAGCCGATGCGGCGCCCGCGGAGTCCTCGCCACCGGCGGTCCGCGCCGGCGAGTTCACGATCGGTGAACACCTCGCCGCCGATCCGCAGTCGACCCGTCGGCACGGACCCCGGCGGGAGCAGACCGGACAGGACCGACGCGACCATCGACTTACCGCAGCCGGACTCACCCACCAGTGCGGTCATCGACCCGGCCGGCAAGGGCAGCGTCACATCGTCGAGCACTCGGACTGCTGCCCGGTTCCACCGATTCCGGGCCACGATCTCCACTGTCACCCCGTCGAGCCCGGCGTTCATCGCCACACCTCACCGGCGGGCGGCGACGTGGCACGACGCAGCGACGACGCCGCGGCCGCACACGCGAGCGCGGTGACCATCAGGGCGACACCGGGCACGACCAGCGTCCACCACGCGCCGGTGAGGATGTCACCGCGCGCCTGCCCGAGCAGCGTGCCGAGACTCGCGGCGTCCGGGGAGAGCCCGACACCCAGGAACGACAGCGTCGTCTCGTGCCAGACCGCGTGCGGCAGCAACACGGTCATCGCCACCAGCACCTGCCCGCTCACTGCGGGCAGCAGATGGCGGACGGCGACGAAGGTGCGGGACGCACCGGCCAAGCGGGCGGATTCGACCCACCCCGACGACGTCGCCTCGAGTAGTTCGGCGCGCACCACCCGCGCGACGGACGGCCAGTGGGTCAGCGCGATCGACGCGATGATCGCGACCGGCTCACCGCGCCACATCGCGGCGATGACCACTCCGACGACGAGGTGCGGCAAGGCGTTGACCCCGTCGACGACGCGCATCACCACCGCGTCGAACCACCCGCCCATCGTCACCGCACCGATTCCGACGAGGACGCCGAGGGCCGTCGCCAGGACCGCGCACGCCGCGGCGATCAGCAGCGAGATCCGCAGTCCGGCAGCAGTTCTGACACCGAGGTCGTACCCCGAGTGGTCGGTCCCGAGTGCCGCCCCGGAACCCGGAGGCAGCAGTGAACGCGCGAAGTCGGCGGTCTGTTCGCCTGCGAGAACGGGCCACCCGACCGCCATGACGACCATGACCGTCAGCACGACCCACGGTGTGACGAGGGCGGCGCGGTGACCGATCGCGGCCCGACGGCTCACGACCCCGACGCCCGTCGTGTCACCGATGGTCGTCATGCGGTCAGTCCGATCCGCGGATCGATCCACACGGCCGCCGCATCGGACAGGGCCGACCCGAGCAGCACGAGTACGGCCGATCCGACCGCGAGCGCGGCCAGCAACGAGAAGTCCAGTGCCACGGCCGAATCCACGAGCGCTGCGGCGAGGCCGGGCCAGCCGAAGACGGTCTCGACGATGGCGGCGCCGGCGATGATCTCGGGCAGGCGGGTGCCGAGGAGCGCGAGGGTGGGCAGTACCGACACCGGCACCACGTGCCCGCGCACGAGCGCCCACCCGTCGACACCGCGGGTCCGGGCGGCCCGGACCGCATCGGAGGCGGTGGCGTCGACGACGGCCGCGCGCATGGTCAGCAGCAACCACGGGATCATCGACACGGTCAGGGCCAGGTACGGCAACACGGCGTGGGTGAGCAGACCGTCGAGGGAGTAGTCGTCGCCGGGGCGTCGAGCACCGGAGGTCGGAAACCACCCCAGCGTCACCGCGAAGATGCTGACCAGCACCAGTGACACCACGAAGGGCGGGGTCGCGGCCAGCATGGCCGCCAACGCCGTACACGCCCGGTCGACCAGCCCGCCCCGCCGCATACCGATGACGGCCCCTCCGACGACGGCGAGCAACGCAGCGGAGATCAATGCAGCCGTCGACATGCCGAGGGTGAACGGAAGACGTTGCGAGATCACTTCGTCGACCGCGCGGCCCTGGGTCGAGGACCAACCCAGATCACCGTGGAGCAGCGCACCCCACCAGTTCCACCAGGCGCTCAGCCAGTACTGGTCCACGTCATAGGCGGCCGCGGTCGCCGCCCGCTGGGCGGGGGTGGCCGACTGGTAGTTGTCACCGAGATGAGCGGTGAGCGGTTCGAACGGCGACGCGGCGGCGACGGCGAAGATCCCGAGCGACACCAGGATCGTCGTCGGGATCATCAGGAGGACGCGCCGGAGCAGGAGTCGTCCGGCTCGCCGCGTGCGCGAGTCCGGCCGCCTCGTGCGCCGGCGCCGCGGGTGCCGCCTGTCGGTCCGATCGTCGGCGTCGGTGCCGGCCGGCCGGATCGACCGCACCGACGAGGCGAGGGAGGTCATGAGATCGGTTGCCACGACGGCACGTTCCACCACGGGCCCCAGGTGACGCCGTGCGAATGCGGTTCGAGGATCGGGTCGTCGTGCCGCCAACCCTCGCCCCGAGAGGCGTAGGTGTGGTGCAGGAACGCCAGGAAGACGTACGACGGCGCAGCCGCGTAGATCTGCTGGATGCGCTGATACCGCTGGTCATTCGCCGGCCCGGGCGCGCTCGCACGTGCCTCGTCGAGAAGGGCGTCGAGCCCGGGGGCGGTGAGGTCGCCCGGGTTGGAGTACGGCGACGAGTTCGCGACGCGCGTGTGCAGGGTGTCGTAGACCTGCGAGTCGATGCTGTACGGCGTCGCGCCGCCACCCAGAAGCACCGCTGCCGAGGTCAATTCGGAATCGATCTCGTCCCAGCTGGTGCCGCGGGTGAGGACCTCCACACCGATCCGTTTCATCGACGCCGCGAACGCCACCGCCAGATCACGGCGAAGAGTGTCCTCGGCGTTGTAGAGGAGGGCGAACGACGCCCGGTCGGCCCCGCGGGCCCGGATACCGTCGGGAGCCGTCCGCCACCCGGCGGCGTCGAGTGTCGCCCGTGCACGATCGGCGTCGAAGCCGAACTGCGTCTGCTCGTCGTAGACGTCAGCCCCGTATACCGAGGCGATCGGCGTGCTGGCGGGTTCACCGTCGCCGGTCAGCACGTCGTCGACGACGGCCTGCCGGTCGATGCCGAGGTTCATCGCGAGGCGAGCGGCCGGGTCGGCGGTGAACGGGTTCGTGCTCGGCAGTGAGATGCCGCGCCAGTCAGCGGATTTCACCGACACCACGTCGATGCCGTCACGCCCGTCCAGGCTCTCGGCGAGCCTCGGTGGCAGGTTCGCGCCGTCGATCTCACCGGCCGCGATCCGTTGCGCGCGGGTGTTGTCGTCGGGAACGTGGGTGTAGACGATGCGTTGTACCGCCGGCTGGTTTCCCCAATAGTTCTCGCGCGCAACGAGAACGGCCTGGTCCGGCTCGAGCGAATCGAGCCGGTACGCCCCGGTGCCCACGGGCTCGGTGTTCAGGGCCCACTCCGCCGCCGGCGCATCCTCCACCCGCTCGGCGGGCACGACACCCACGAGCAGGTACGGCGACGGGTCCGCGTCGGTGTTCATCCGAACGGTCACCGCCCCGGGCCCGTCGGCCTCGACCGAGACGATCGGCTCGAAGTCGATCGAGATCTGCGACGCGACCCGTGGATCGACGACGGCCCGGTAGGTCGCGACGACGTCGGCGGCGTCGAAGGCGGTGCCGTCGGAGAACGTGACGCCACTCTTGAGCGGCACCCGCCACGTGCGCGGCGCGACACGCTCGGGGCGGGACGCGGCGAGCGCCGGGACGAGGTCCGGAACGCGGTCGTCGCCGTCGGCGGACGGGATGAGGAGGCCGTCGTAAATGGGCGAGACGCCGAGCTGTGCATAACCGAGCATCGGGTTGAAGTCATCGAGGTCCTGCCCCTCGCCGAGGACGATCTGGTCGGTCGCCGTTGCCTGATCCGACACCGAGCAACCCGCGAGGGCGACCATCGCGAGAAGAACGGCGGCTCCGACCGTGGCGACTCCGCGAACAGTCGACGACGCTCCCTCAACACGTGTGTGCACAGACATATGTTCTCCCAGACACACATTTGCCGCCACCGGGGCCGTGAGGAACGATGAGCTGGTGTCCATCGACGAAGTGACGAGGAGGGGCCGGTGACCGACTTCGACCCACACTCATTTCACGCGGACTCGTTCGACGCGGACTCCTGGGCCGCACGTTTCATGCTCCTGAGCGACCCCAACCGCCTCCGACTCGTCGCGGAGATGCATGCGCGGCCGGGTTCCACGGTCGCCGAACTGGCCACCCGTATCGGCATCACCGAGAACGCCGCCTCCCAGTCGATCCGCAAGCTGCGCGACCAGGGGTGGGTCCGTTCGGAGAAGGTCGGCCGGATGGTCCACTACGAGGTCGTCGGCGACGCGATAGTGCATCGCATCCTGCACGACATCATCGGGGTCGGGCACCTCACCTCCGCAGATCGGTCGGATCACGCCCACCCGGTGACAACGGATTAGAACACGTTCTAGTCTGGTCGACGTGGATGTCACCTTCGATGCGACCAAACGGGAACTGACGACCGATCAGGGCACACTGCGCTATCACGAGGCCGGCGACGCCGACGCACCGCCGCTGATCCTCTTGCACGGATCCGGGCCCGGCGTGACCGGCTGGCGCAACTACCGCGGGAACCTCGGGCGCTTCGCGCAGACACACCACTGCTTCGTCATCGAATTCCCCGGCTTCGGGGTGAGCGACGCCGTCGAGGGCCACCCGGTTCTCACGGCCGGCGGCTCGGTGCTCCGGTTCATGGATGCACTCGGCATCGACAAGGCCGCGATGATCGGCAATTCGATGGGTGGGGTCGTCGGCGTCAACCTGGCGATCAAGAAGCCCGAGCGCGTCGAGAAGCTCGTCACCATCGGCGGTATCGGCCCGAATGTGTTCAGCCCCAGCCCCAGTGAGGGCCTGCGCCTCCTCCAGGAGTTCACCGACGCCCCGGACAAGGACAAGCTGGTCCGCTGGCTCACGTCGATGGTCTTCGACCGCTCGCTGGTGACCGAGGAACTCATCGAGGAACGGTGGCAGGCCGCCATCAACCCAGACGCGCAGAAGACGGCGCAGATGATGTACGGCTCAGCGGCTTTCGAGATGCAGCAGCAATTCATGGCCGCGTCGGACAACCCGCCGTACTGGGCGTCGATGCACAAGGTCGCCTGCCCGACGCTGCTGACCTGGGGCCGCGACGATCGAGTCAGCCCACCCGACATGGCGATGGTCCCGATGCGCCTCATCCCCGACGCGGAGCTCCACATCTTCCCGAAGTGCGGGCACTGGGTGATGATCGAGGCCAAGGCCGCCTTCGAGGCGACGGTGGGGGCCTTCCTCGCGCGATGATCCACTAACCTCGCCACCATGGATGGTGTCGACGTCATCGTGTCCCACTGGGCCGTCGCCCGGCCCGAGCTCGACGTCTCGGCGCTCAAGGTGTTCGGCCGGCTCCACCGCAGCTTCCTCGTCTACAAGGCGCGTATCGCCTCGACCTTCGACGAGCACAACATCACCGACTCCGGCTTCGACGTCCTCGCGTGTCTGCGCCGAGCCGTCCCCGACCATCGCCTGACGGCAGGCGAACTCGCCGAGCAGACACTTGTCACCACCGGCGGTCTGTCCCTGCGCGTCAAACGCCTCGAGGACGCCGGGTTCGTCACGCGCACCCGAGATCGGGCCGACGCACGAGTGGTCTACGTCGAGCTGACCCCCGAGGGCGCGGCACTCGTCGACCGCATCGCCGACGAGCACTTCGCGAAGCTCCGCGTGATGCTCGCCGAACTCTCCGAGGACGAGGCAGCCGACCTCGCCCGGCTCCTGGGCGCGCTCGAGCACTCCGCTCGTTTCGCGGTGCTCGGCGATGGCCTCGATCCCGGCGAAGCGGACCCCATCGCCGCGGTCTGACGCTGCGATCGAAACTTTTTCCGCGGCGTTCGTGATGGCCGACACACCGTGTGTGACCTGCATCTCTTCCATTTCGGACGCGTAAATCCCACGTAACGAGGTCCTGTAGTGGGGTTCTTCGAGGTTGACCTCTTAGCGCTAAGGCTTTACAACTGTCTTAGCGCAAAGATATTTGGTTCGGCCTTCGGCCATCACCTCCGAACGGATTCACATGACCCTCGTGACGAGCACCTCCACCCATCCCGGGATCGACGCCCGTGACCTCGACGACCGCATCTTCGTCGGCGGTCACTGGGAGGTCGGCGCCGGAGATCTGATCGAGTCCGTGAACCCGGCGACGGGTCGGGTCTTCGCGACCCTGCACGGGGCCACTCCCGCCGACGTCGACACCGCGGTCCGCACCGGGCTCCGCGCCGCCCACGAGAGCGGCTGGGCGAGTGCGCTTCCCCACGAGCGCGCGGCAGTCCTGCACCGGATCGGCGACGGTATCGACGCTGCGCGAGATCGCATCGCGCGGCTGCAGACCCTCGACACCGGCAAGACCCTCGGCGAGACATCGGCTTTGGCGGCGAGTGCGGCGAACACCTTCCGGTACATGGCGGCGGCGGCGGAGACCTCCGACGGCACGCTCACGACCCCGCGCGGCCCGTGGCTCACGATGTCCACGCACCGCCCGATGGGTGTCGTCGGTGCCATCACCCCGTGGAACTCGCCGATCGCCTCCGACGCGCAGAAGTTGGCCCCCGCGCTGGCCGCGGGCAACGCGGTGGTCAGCAAGCCGCCGGTGTGGGCGCCCTGGGTGACCTTGCTCCTGGCCCGCATCTGCGAAGAGGCCGGCCTGCCCCGCGGTGTCCTGTCCGTCCTCCCGGGCCCGGGCCGGACCGTCGGCGAGGCCCTGGTCCGCCACCCCGACGTCGCGAAGGTGACCTTCACCGGCGGGACGAGCACCGGGCGTCACCTCGGCCGGATCGCCGCCGACAAGCTCATGCCGATCACCCTGGAGCTGGGCGGCAAGTCACCGACCATCGTCTTCGCCGACGCCGACCTCGAACGCGCCGTACAGGGCGTGCTGTACGGGATCTTCTCCTCCAGCGGCCAGAGCTGCATCGCCGGATCACGAGTGTTCGTGCAGCGCAGCGTGTTCGATGCTTTCACGGACGATCTGGTGGCACGCGCCGGCCGGTTGCGGATGGGTCCCGGCACCAACCCGGACACCGACGTCGCCCCGATGATCTCGGCCGCGCACCGCGACTCGGTGGCCGACACGGTAGCCCGAGCGGTGGCCGACGGTGCCCGAGTGCGGTGCGGTGGCGCGGTTCCCGTCGACGGTGCGCTGGCCGACGGCTGGTACTACCCGCCGACCGTACTGACCGGCGTCGCCAACACCGACCGGATCAGCCAGGAGGAGATCTTCGGGCCGGTCGCGGTGGTCATCCCGTTCGACGACGAGGCCGACGTCATCGCGCAGGCCAACGACACCGTCTACGGCCTGGCCTGCGGCGTGTGGACCGAGGACTACCGGCGTGCGCTGCGGATCGGTGACGCCGTGGACGCCGGAACCGTCTGGGTCAACACCTACAAGCAGTTCTCCATCTCGACCCCGTTCACCGGGCTACGCGACAGCGGGCTGGGCACCGAGAAGGGCCGTGAGGCGATCCGCCAGTACTCCGACCAGAAGAGCATCTACCTCGACCGCAGCGACGAGCCGATCGCGTGGGGTCGCCATCCGTGACCGGCCGGACCGTGCACGCGCCCACTTCGACGAAAGGAACCACATCCATGACCGCAACTGCCGCAACCGACTTCGCCGCAGAAGACCAGAGCACCGCGCACCCGTACAGTCCCGCATTCGCCGTCGCCGGTTTCGGCTTCGTCTCCGGCGCACTGTCGGTGGATGAGAACGGGGTGGCCGTACCGGGTGTCGACGCCGCCCTCGACGCGGCGATGGCCCGGCTCGGCGAGCGCCTGGCCACGATCGACATGAGGCTCGCCGATGTCGTCAAGACCACCTACTTCGTCACCGACGTCTCGCTGCGCGACGCCGCGAACCGGCACTACGAGAGCGTCTTCGCCACGCCTCGTCCGGCCCGCTCGTTCGTCGAGGTCGCCGCGCTGCCCTACGGCGCGACCGTCGAGATCGAAGCCATCGCCCACTCGTCCTGACCGAGCGTCCGGCACCGACCGAATCCACCAGAACACCGAGAGGACCCGCCATCATGACCGCACCAGAGAAGACCATCGCCGATCTCGAGCAGCAGATCGACTCCTGCATCGCCAGCCGCGAGACCCGGCACGAGGACTGGGACACACTGGGTTTCCAGGCCGCCGCCGGCGGCGATCGCTTCAAGCGTGCCCAGATCCGCTACATCGGCTCGGGCGCCACCGGCAACCACGAGAATGACAGCCGGACTCTTCCGTCGGATCACTTCACGTTCTCCAACATGCGCCTGCCCGCCGGTGCCGTCGGTCCCGAGCACACCCACCACGACGTCGAAGAGGTGTTCTTCGTCCTCGAGGGCGAGCTCGAGGTCGCCGTCCACGACGTGGAGGACGGCACCAAGAAGGCCGTTCGTCGCCTCGGCTACCGCGACCTGATCCGGGTGCCCGCAGGCGTCCCCCGCAGCCTCGCCAACGTCGGCGACACCGACGCGCTGTTCTGCGTGATCATCGGCGCCGAGAAGCCGCAGCTGCCCACCTACCCGCCGAGCTCGGAGATGTTCGGCGTCACCCGCTGAACCTCGCTCCACCCGAACCGAACCCGAGAGGTGTCCACCATGTCCGCAGACACGACGAGAGTCCTTCGCGTGCACCAGAAGACCTGGGAGGCCGACGGCGTCACGAGCATCACCCTCGTGGACCCGTCCGGCGCCGAACTCCCGCGCTGGGAACCGGGATCGCATGTCGCGCTTCGTCTGCCGGACGGACTCGTTCGGGAGTACTCGCTGTGCTCGGCGCCGGAGGATCCGTCACGGTGGTCTGTGGCGGTCCTCCGGGCCGAGAAGTCGCGCGGCGGTAGCAGCTACGTGCACGATCGGCTGTCCATCGGCGCCGAGATCGAGGTCGACGGCCCGCGCAATGCCTTCTCGATCGACCCCGACGCCGCGCACCACATCCTGATCGCCGGCGGCGTCGGTATCACCCCCATCGTCGCGATGATGCGTCGGCTGGAGTCCGAGGGCCGATCGTGGCAGATGCTCTACGCGGGCCGGTCCCGACGGTCGATGGCCTTCGTCGACGAGGTGTCCGCGCACTCGACGTCCGTCATCCACGCCGACGACGAGCGAGGCGGGTTGCCCGATCTGTCGGCGCTGTTCGCGGGAGCGCCATCCGGGTCGGTGGCGTACTGCTGCGGCCCGGCCGCCCTCCTCGACGCCGTCGCCGGCGTCGTCCCGCCGGAGATCCCGCTGCGCAGCGAACGTTTCGCCGCACCCGTCGTGGGGGTGGACCCAGGCGGGGACACCGCATTCGACGTCGTCCTCGACCGGACCGGACAGCGGATCCCGGTACCGGCCGACATGTCCGTGCTCGACGCCCTGGCCGACGCCGGCGTCGACGTGCCCAGCTCCTGCACGGAGGGCATCTGCGGCACCTGCGAGATCGGGGTCGTCAAGGGCGATCTCGACCACCGCGACTTCGTCCTCACCGACACCGAACACGCGAGCGGTCAGACGATGCTTCCCTGCGTCTCGCGTTGCCGCTCAGCCGAACTCGTACTCGACCTCTAGGGGAACCCCGTGCTCTACTCCCAGCTTCCCGTACTCACCGAGCAACCGGTGTGCCGTCTGCGCAGCCTGCGCTCGGTCACGCTGAGCGTGCCCGATCCCCTGGCCTCCCGGGACTTCTATCACGAGGTGTGGGGACTGACCACCGTCGAGGAGGACGGTGACCGGTTCTGGCTGCGCGCCACCGGCACCGAACACCATGTCCTCGATCTCCGCCCCGGTGACGCGAATGCCCTGGGCGGCTTCAGCTTCGCACTGGGGACGCCGCGGGAGGTCGACGATGCCGCCCGGGCACTCGAGCGGATCGGCGTGCCGCTGCTCCGTGAACCCGGACCGCTCGACGACGCCGGGGGCGGATACGGCCTGGCCCTCGTCGACCCGGAGGGGCGCACCGTCGAATTGTCGGCGGACGTGCACGCGGTGTCGTCGCAGGAACCCGCGGGTCGTCGTGCCATCCCGCGCAAGATCGCGCACGTCGTCCTGAACACCACCGACATCGAGCGGATCACGGCGTTCTACACCCAGGTCCTCGGGATGCGGGTGTCGGACTGGTCCGAGCGCCAGATGTCGTTCCTGCGCTGCAACTCCGAACATCACGTCATCGCGCTGAACCAGGCGCCCTGGCCGGCCCTGAACCACGTCGCCTACGAGATGACCTCCATCGACCACTTCATGCGCGGCATCGGCAACCTGCGCTCCCACGGGATCAGCCCGCAGTGGGGACCGGGCCGCCACGGCCCCGGCGACAACACCTTCTCCTACTTCACCGATCCGGCGGGTCTGGTCTGCGAGTACACCTCCGAGGTCGCCCAGATCGACGAAGACGCCTGGCTGTGCCGGACCTGGCGCCGCACACCCGAACTGTCCGATCAGTGGGGTACCGCGGGCCCGCCGACGACCACCGTCCGCTCGGCCATGGCCGGCATCCCCGACCACGGCGCGAGCTCCCTGGTGACCCCGCGCGACCCGGACTACTTCATCCATCTGCCCCAGACGGTGGGCGTGGCATGACCACCACCGTCACCGTGCTCGACCGCGTGCACGTCGTCGCGCACCCGTCGAGCCGCGAGATCCGGAGCCGGCACAGCGTGGTGCTGCTCCACGGGATCGGCGGCGGCGCCACGTCGTGTGGCCCACTGGCCGCACGGCTGGCCGCCGCCGGACTCGACTGCTGGTGCCCCGACGCCCCCGGTTACGGGCGTTCGGCCGGTCCCCGGCCGGGTATCGGCCCCGTCGAGGAGATGGCCGAACTGATCGAAGCGCTCGCCCCCGGACAGCCCGTTGTTCTCCTCGGCACGTCCTGGGGCGGTGTAATCGCCATGGATCTGGCGCTGCACCGGCCCGATCTCGTCGCCGCGCTCGTCATCGCCGACAGCACCCGCGGTTCCGGGGTCACCGCCGAGCGGGCCGCCGGCATGCTCGCCCGCATCCCCGACCTCGTCGACCGGGGTGCCGCCGCAGTCGCTGCCGACCGCGCCGACGCGCTCACGGCACCCGACTGCGACCCGGCCGTCACCGCCGAGGTCCGCGCCACCATGGCGGAGGTCCGCGAGCCCGGCTTCGCCGCCGCGGCCCGATACATGGCCACGACCGATCTCGGACCCGACCTCGCCCGACTCGCCCGCCCGGCCCTCGTTCTCGTCGGTGAGCGCGACACCATCACCGGCGTCGACGAATCACGACTCCTCGCCGACCAGATCCCCGGCGCTCAGCTGCGGATCGTCCCCGATGCCGGCCACGCCGCGATCCAGGAACAACCCGACGTCGTCGCCGACCACGTCCTGGACTTCGTCGGGATGCTGTCATGAGCGCCGGGACGATGGTGGTGACCGGCGGCGGCCGCGGACTGGGCCGTGCCATCGCCGAACGTCTCGGCGCCGACGGGCACCGACTGGTGATCGCCGAACGGGATCCGGAGACCGCGTTCGCGGCCGAGGCCGCCTTGCGCGACGCCGGTCACGACGCCCGCGCGATCGTCACCGACATCGCCGACGTCGACGCCGTCCGCGCACTCGCCGACCGTCTCGACGCCGACGGCGATCACGTGATCGGCCTCGTCAACAACGCGGCGATCGCCGACGGCGTGGGCGGCGCGACGTTCTTCGAGCTCGCCGACGACGAGTTCGGGCGGCTGACCGATGTCAACGTCCGCGGCACCTGGTCGGTCACGAAGTACCTGTGGCCGTCGCTGTCCCGCTCGCGGGGCGCCGTGGTCAACATCGCCTCCGATGTCGCGATGTACGGGTCGCCGCGACTCGTGCACTACGTGTCGTCCAAGGCGGCGGTCATCGGGATGACGCGCTCGATGGCCCGCGATGCCGGGCCGCACGGAGTTCGCGTGAATGCCGTTGCGCCGGGCCTGATCCGGGTCGAGGCCACCGAGGGCGTTCCCGAAGACCGGTACCGCACCTACGCCGCGGGGCGCGCACTCGACCGCGAACAGACCCCGCAGGACGTCGCCGGAGTGGTCCGCTTCCTACTGTCCGAGGACGCCGCCTTCGTCACCGGTCAGACCATCGTCGTCGACGGCGGATTCATCTTCCGCTGAGCGACGTATCCACTTCGACTCCAGCCCCCAGCCCCCAGTCCGCAGCCCCCAGCCCCACCGCATACCAGCCCCGAGGAGTACCCATGGACCTGCAGCTCGCCGGTCGCCGAGTGTTGATCACCGGCGCGAGCTCCGGGATCGGCCTCGCCACCGCCCGGTTGCTCGCCGAGGAAGGCGCCCGCCTGGCGCTCTGTGCCCGTGACGAGGACCGTCTTCGTTCCGCGACAGCCGATCTTGCCGCGGTCACCGACGTGGTCACCGCGTCATGCGATGTCACCAGCCGCGCGTCCGTCGATGCCTTCGTCGCCACCGCCGTCGACCGGCTCGGTGGTCTCGACGGCGTGGTCTGCAACGCCGGGCGGTCGCTCATGCGCACCCTCGACGAGACCACCGACGAGGAGATCCGCGACGAGTTCGACCTGAAGATCTTCGGTGCGCTGCACGTCATCCGCGCCACCCGCGCCGCGCTCGCGGCGTCGGACCGCGGTGCCGTGGTGATCGTCAACGCCATCCTGTCCCGACAGCCCGAAACCCGCCTGGCCGTCACATCGGCGGCCCGGGCGGGCCTGTTGAACCTGTCGAGCTCGCTCGCCGACGAGCTCGCGACCGACGGGACGCGGGTCAACTCGGTGTTGCTCGGCCTCATCGACACCGGACAGTGGCAACGCCGGTTCGCCGAGAGCGGCGCCGACGACTTCGCGGCCTGGAGTGCCGAGATCGCCGACGATCGGGGAATCGCACTGGGCCGCTTCGGTTCCGCCGACGAACTCGCATTTCCCATCACCACCCTTCTCTCGCCGCGGAACAGCTACACGACCGGCGCCACGCTCGAGGTCGGCGGCGGGGTGCACCGCTATGTCTGACCCCGGCAGAGCCCGACCAACCCAGCCCAGCAACAGGAGAACCAGCCGATGACCGAACACACCGGAAGCCGCCGCCGACCGACCGGCGGTGACGTCCTCGTCGATGTGCTCCGCCGGCACGGCGTCACCACCGTCTTCGGGGTGATCAGTATCCACAACCTTCCGCTCGTCGAGGCCGTCGACCGCGACCTGACGTTCGTGGAGATGCGGCACGAGGCGGCCGCGGTCAACGCCGCCGACGGATTCGCCCGCGCGTCCGGCGGTCTCGGCGTTGCGCTGACCAGTACCGGTACCGGAGCAGGTAACGCTGCCGGTTCGATGGTGGAGGCCCTGACCGCGGGCAGTCGCGTCCTGCACATCACCGGCCAGATCGAGAGCGAGTTCCTCGCCCCCGGGCGTCCGGCCGCGAGTCGCGGTGTCATCCATGAGTTCCCGGGTCAGCCGCAGATGCTCGACGCGATCTCGGCGTACTCCACGACGATCACCGAGGCCAAGGACGTCGAGGCCGAACTCGAGTCGGCGATCGCGCATGTCCTCGCCGCACCCACGGGACCGGCCAGCGTCGAATGGCCCACGGACCTCCAGTATCTCGCCTCCCCGGACGCCCAGCGACCGGCGCCGTCGGTCACGGTGACGACGCCCGTCGCCGACGCGGAGTCCGTCGCCCGCGCCGCCGATCTGCTCCGCACCGCCGAGCGGCCCCTGTTGTGGCTGGGCGGCGGTGCGGCCGGCGCCGGTGAGCAGATCGCCGAGTTCGCTCGATTCCTCGGCGCGGGCATCGTCACCAGCAACTCCGGGCGCGGAATCGTCGCCGAGGACGTCCCCCTCGTCATCGGCAACTTCGCGACCACCCCCGCGGTGCGGGCACTGCTCGACGACGCCGACGTGCTCCTCGCCGTCGGTACCCACTTCCGATCGAACGAGACCGCGTCCTACTCTCTCTCGCTGCCGGAGAACATCATCCAGATCGACGTCGAACCCACGACGATCGGGCGCGTCTACCCGGCCGCGGTCGGGCTCGTCGGAGACGCCGCACCGACGATCACTGCGCTGCTGGCCGAGCTGGACGCGGTCGCGACCGCCGACGAGTGGCCGCGCCGCGTGACCGCCGTGCGCGAGGAGGTCCGCGACGATCTCACGACCTACATCGGTGGCTATGCCGAGGTCTGCACGGCGATCCGCGATGCGCTACCGCGTCGCTCGGTGATCGCCCGCGACGTGACGATCCCGTCGAGCCAGTGGGGCAACCGCCTGCTGCCGATCTACGAGCGCGGCACCAACATCTTTCCCCTCGGCGGCGGGATCGGACAGGGACTCGCGATGGGGATCGGTGCGGCGCACGCCCGGCCCGACGCCCCGACCCTCGTCGTCGCCGGCGACGGTGGATTGTCGGTGCACCTCGGCGAGCTCGCCCCCCTGGCCGGCTCGGGTGCGCACGTCATCGTGCTGGTGTTCAACGACGGCGGGTACGGGGTGCTGCGGAACATGCAGCAGAAGAACGGTTTCCGGCGCTCCGGCGTCGACCTGCACACGCCGCGCTTCGATCTGCTCGCGGCAGCGATGGACATCCCCTACCGACTCGTGCGCGGCCCGGGCGTCATCGCCGACGCCCTCGAGGCCGCGGTCGACCGCGGCGGCCCGTCGTTCATCGAGGTGGATGTCGAGGCCGTCGACCCCGCCCCCGGGCCGTTCGTCCCGCCGGTGCACGTCCCGTCTGAACTCGATTCCTCTGGGCTCGATTCCTCTGGGCTCGATTCCTCTGGGCTCGATTCCTCTGGGCTCGATTCCTCTGGGCTCGATTCCTCTGGGCTCGATTCCTCTGGGGCCCACTGATGACCGCCCCGGCCCTCTGGTGGGACCACGACATCGCGACGCGGGTGCGCTCGGGTGACCAGGCCCACGTCTTCGCCTCCGGCACCGACGTCGCCGACGCGATCGCCCTGGCCGTCGAGAACCCCGACCTCGTGCTGAGCCTGATCCTGGCCGAGCCCGCGCCGCTCACCGCAGAGACAACGAATCTGCTCCCGTCCGTTCGGGTTCCGACCCTGGTTCTCGCGTCGGCGCCGGACGCCGACACCGATCTCGATGCGGCGCAGACGCTCGCCGGCGACATCGACAACGGCGTCTTCGTCGTCCTCGACGGCGCGCCCGTCCCCGCGCACACCGAATGCCGGGAGTCCTTCGAGGAGTGGACCGTCTCGTTCGTCGCGATCGCCGAGGGCCTCGCCGCCCGTGACGGCCGCCTCCTCGCCCAGCCCACACCACTCATCGACGAAGGAGTACTCCGATGATGACTCGCCCAGCCCGCGAGCCCTACCTCGAGACACACCAGACCCATCCGGAGCCGCTGACACCGTATGAGCTCAAGCTCGCCGGGTCCGTCACCGAGATCTTCACCGCCGGGGCAACGACTCTCGATGAGGTCACCGACGGCCTGAACGCCCTCGGCCTCCACGGACCCGACGGTGGTCCGTGGACCGCCGAGACCTTCCGCGCCGAGATGCGCAGATTGGGGAAATGACATGACCACCACACAGCCCACCCCCGGCACCCGGTCCGCAACCCGCGAACGTCCCGCGCGACGCACACCGACCTACGCAGTAGGTACCCGTCGTCACCTCGACGCCGACGAGATCGCGGCGACGGGCCTCCGGGACCGCTGGTACCCGATCCTCCCGTCGCGCATGCTCGAGCCCGGCGCGATGGTCCCGGTCCGCCGACTCGAGGTGGACTGGGTGCTGTTCCGCGACGCCCAGGGTCGGGTCCGCATGCTGGAGGACCGGTGCCCGCACCGCAGCGCTCCGTTGTCGGTCGGCCAACACCTCGGCGACCGCATCGCCTGCGCGTACCACGGTGTCCAGGTCGACGGCGAGGGCACGGTGGTGTCGGTGCCGGGCATGCCGGGATGTGCCCTGGAGGGCCGTCGGGCGACGGTGTCGCTCGAGGTGGTCGAGGCGGCCGACACGATCTTCGCCTTCCTGCCGCTGACCGCGGACTCGGTGCCGACCCCGTTCGTGTTGCCCGACCGGCTGTCCGATCCCGAGGTGTCCTGGTTCGGCAACTTCGCCGAGTGGGCGGGCCCGTGGCGGTTCTACATGGACAACGTCCTCGATCCCATGCACGGCGCGTTTCTGCACCGCAACTCCCATTCGATGTTCGGTGGCGACACCTCGGCTCGGTTCCGCATCCGGGAGACCGACCGCGGCTTCTTCTTCGAGAAGACCGACCAGCGCGGCGTGAACTTCGACTGGGTGGAGTTCGTCCGCGGATCGATGGACTACGTCGACCTCGAGATCCCGTACGGCCCCGGCGCCGGCCCCGGCGGTGTGTTCGGGATCGTCGGGATGAGCACGCCCATCGACCGGTCGACGTCGGCCATCTTCCATTGGCGCACCCGGCGGGTGAGCGGATGGGAACGTGAGACCTGGCGGTTCCTCTACCGCACGACGCTGGAGGCCAAGCACTGGGAGGTCCTCGAACAGGACCGGCTCGTCTTGGAGGCGCTCGCCGGTGACGCCGACCGTGAGGAGCACCTGTACCAGCACGATCTCGGGGTCTCCCGGATTCGACGGATCTATCGCGCCGACGCCGTCGCCCAGGCCGAGCAACTCCTCGCAGCGAACGCATGAGCACCGACGGGTCGATGCTGCTCACCGTGGTGCTGCGCCACGATCAGAGCCAGAACCTCGACCAGTTGCAGGGTCGGCTCGACGAGAACGACTGGTGGCACGGCTTTCCGCCCGAGGGATGCGAGGTCGTCTCCTGGGTCGTGGCCATGGGTATCGGTCAGATCGTCACCCTCCGCCTACCGGCGGACCGGCTGCCCGCGGTGAACGTCGAACTGGAACGCCGGGCGTGGGGCACCTTCGCCACCGACTTCTACCCGACGTACGACTTCCTGCCGGTCCGCGAACGACTGACGCGTGAGTCCGATGCGCGACGTTCGGCGGTGACCTCATGACCCGGGTCGGACACCCCGACGTCGCGGAGCCGCCCCGTCGGGACATGTTCAGCAACGCCCGCGTCGTCGGCGACCAGTTCTTCCTCTCGGGGATGCACGCCGGCGGGCCGGACGGTCCGGTGGGTGGCGACGACACCCACGCGCAGGCGGTCGAGACCTTCCGCCGCGTGCGCGCACTGACGGAGGCGTGCGGCGCTTCCGTCGACGACATCGTCGTGTTGCGCATCTACGTCACCGACATCGCCGACAAGGCAGCTGTCGGACGCGCCCGGAGCGCGGTTTTCTCCGGAGACTTCCCGTGTTCGACCCTCGTCGAGGTGTCGGCACTGGTCGAGCCTGGCCTCAGCGTCGAGGTCGAGGCACAGGGATTTCTCCCGAAGGCCGCGCCCGCGGCCGACTAGAATCACTCGAACCGGCGTCAGCCACGCCGACTACACCCCGAGGACGCCATCGTGAGCGGACCAACTCTCAACTCCAGCCCGAACAACTCAGCACCGGCCGTCGACAGACCCAACTGGCCGGTCCTGATCCTCGCCTTCATCGCCGTCGTGCTCGACGGCTACGACACCATCGCCCTCGGCCTCTCCGTGCCGGCGCTCAAGGAGGACTGGGGTGTCCCCGCCTCCCACTTCACCCCCGCCCTGTCGCTGACCAGCCTCGGTGTCGCCCTGGGTTACATCGCGGTCGGCCGACTCACCGCACGGTTCGGCTGCCGCAAGGTCATCCTCGCCGCGGTCGTCGTGTTCACGATCGGCAGTCTGCTGACGGCATGGGCCGGCAACATCGTCGAGCTGAGCGCGCTGCGCCTGATCACCGGCTTCGGTCTCGGCGCGGTCATGCCGGCGGCCGTGGCGCAGGCAACTGCCCTCAACCCCGCCCGGCACCGGCAGTCGATCGCGGTGTTCGTCACGATGGGCATCTCGATGGGTGCGCTCATCGCCGGACTGCTGGGTACTCGGCTGGTGTCGGCATACGGCTGGCCGTCGGTGTTCGTCGCGGGCGCCATCGCCTCTGCGGCCCTGTTCCCCTTCCTCTGGATGTGGCTGCCCGACGAGCGCACGCTGACCGGTGTGACCCCGGGCTCGGAGGCCCGCCACCACGCGGCCGTGGCCCGGTTGTTCGACCCCGAGGTGCGCGGTCGGACCCTGCTGCTCTGGGGCTTCGCCTTCATGGTGTTCTCGGTCTTCTACATCTTCTCGTCCTGGCTGCCCACCCTCCTGACGAGTTACGGCTTCAGCACGGGTCTGGCACCACTCGGGTCGGCGGCACTGGGCGTCGGCAGCATCGTCGGTGCGGGTGTGCTGATCCTCGGCGCGACCCGGTACCGGATGAGCTCGATCCTCGCCGGCACCACGGTGGCGGCCATCGTGTTCCTGATCCTGTCCGCGTTCCTCGGCGCCGACAAGGCGTTGCTGCTGCTGGTGTTCGGCGGCGTCGGGCTCGGACTGCAGGCCGGCATGATCGGGCAGGCCGCCGTGGCGGTGTCGATCTACCCGCAGGCCACCGCCGCGACGGGAGTCGGTTGGGCCTCCTCGATGGGTCGCCTCGGCTCGGTGGTCGGCCCGATCGTCGGCGGCGCCCTGATCGGACTCGGTCTGTCGACGAGCGCCATCGTGCTGATCGCGTGCGCCCCGGTCGCGGTGGCGCTGGCACTCGTCCTGCTGCTCCGCCGCACGGAATCAAAGGTGCCCGAAGATGCCGCCGCGACGGGACGGCTCGACGGCCCGGAAGCCGGGGACCGCACGACGGTCGGCGGACCGGCGATGACCAGCCAGACGATGAACGGCCACGCGATCGGCGGGCAGGCCTGACGCGTCGAACCCATTCGACGAGCGGTGCACCGGGTATCACCTCGGTGCACCGCTCGTCGTCCCACCCACGTCGTGACGGACCGGTCGCCGAACGCGATCAGCACGCGCGCGACCACAGCAGATAGCCGACCGCGAGCGCGAACACGCCGGGACCGAGACACACCAGGTGATCGCGGGTCACCGCCTCGTCGAGGTCGGCATCGGAGAGTCCGGCACTCACCGCGTTCTCACGCAGGATCAGACCGGAACGATCAGTGGGTATCGGGATCACGAACACTTGGACGTGTCGCGGCGCCCATCGGTTCCATCGGACTCGTGGCGGCCGATGATCCGTTGCACCCCAGCGCACGACGCCCCACCCAGGTGCCGACGCCGAGGATGCGCGCCGAGTAAGTGCTCGGGCCCGCGACCGGTGCGTGCGCCGCCCCTCCGCTCCCTGAGGAGCGCCCGGAGCTTGCGGAGGGCGCGTCACGAAGGGTCTCCCACGCATCTCACCAGGACCCTTCGTGACGCTCGCAAGCTCGCTCCTCAGGGAGCGAGGCGATGCTCGATAATCCGTTGCGCCCCACAGCACGACGCTGGCATAGTTCCCGTTCGGCACGAGGACCAGCAGACCGGAGCGGGATACCGCGAAGTGTTTCTGCGCGTCGGAATCCTCGTCCGCCTTCAGATGGCAAGGGATACCTCCCGAGCAGGTTCGAGTCCTGACACGGCACCGCTCCCGGGAGCACGGGCCCGGTCGGTTCTGCGGTCGTCGTCCGGGTCGTGCGCGACCCCGCGTCGCACCCCATCGGCCGGCCCGCCCGCGAGCGGTGTCGCCATCCGAATCCCCACACCCGACAAGCATTGCGACGCAACGGAAAGGAGGATCGCCATGCTGTTCCACAATCGAATCACCGTCCCACCGGGCCACACCGTGCTGGCCTACCGGGGTAGCGAGGTCCAGACGCTCCCCACCGGTCGCCACCGCGTGCGGAAGCCGGACGCCACGCTCAGCGTCGACCTGCGAGAGCGCCTGATCCAGGTCTCGCCGCAGGAGATCCTCACCGCCGACTCGATGGCCGTCCGTATCTCGATGACGTTGCGCGCCCGCGTGATCGACGCAGTCGCCTTCGTCGAACGAGCCTCCGATCCGATCGGCGCGGTCTACCTGGCCGCCCAGATCGCGCTGCGTGAGGTCTGCGCCGGCGTCGAGTCGGACGACCTCGTGCGTCGCGGCGACTCCGTCGACGTCGAGCCGATCCGCGTCGCAGCGGCCCGGGCCGCGGGCACCGTGGGCATGGACGTTCTCGAAGCGGTCGTCCGCGACGTCATCGTCCCGGCCGAGGTCCGCAGTGCCGCACTCGAGGTCATCACCGCCAAGACACGCGGTCTGGCCAAGCTCGAGGCGGCTCGCGCCGAGACCGCCGCGCTGCGTGCGCTGACCAACGCGGGCCGGTTGCTCGACGCCCACCCGGCACTGGCGCAGCTGCGCCTCGTCGAGTCGGTGCCATACGGCGCCCGCGTCGTGCTCAGCGTCGGGGGCGCCGAGGCGCCGCCGGACGACTGAGCTCCCGCGGCCTCGTTTCCGTCCCGCTTATCCGATCCAATCAGCGGGACGGAAACGGCGACGCGGGAGCGACATTGGTGGTCCGGAGAACACAAGGGCCCCGGCCGGAACGAATCCGGCCGGGGCCCTTGTTGTCTGCTGGTCACCCAGCGAAAGCCCTACTTCGCAGCGAGGTTCTCGTTGGTCAGCTTGGTGACACCCTGCTCGGCCTTCTCGACCAGCGAGGCCGGCGGCTCGAAGTGCTTGCCGTACTTGCCGGCAAGGTCCTTGGCACGCGCGACGAAGCCGGGCACGCCACCCTCGTAACCGTTGATGTACTGGATGACACCACCGGTCCACGCGGGGAACCCGATGCCGAAGATCGAACCGATGTTGGCGTCCTCGACCGAGGTGAGCACACCTTCGTCGAAGCACTTGACGGTCTCGAGCGACTCGGCGAAGAGCATGCGCTCCTTCATGTCCTCGAGCGGGATCTCCGTGGTGCCCGACTTGAAGTGCTCACGCAGGCCCGGCCAGAGCTGGGTGCGCTTGCCGTTCTCGTCGTAGTCGTAGAAGCCCTTGCCGTCCTTCTTGGCAGTGCGACCGTTGTCGACCATCCAGTCGACGACGGCGTTCGAGCCGTGCTGCGGGAAGTCCTTGCCCTCGGCCTTGGCCGCTGCCTCGGTCTCCTTGCGGATCTTCTGCGGCAGGGTCAGGGTCAGCTCGTCCATGAGCTGCAGCGGCGCGGCCGGGTAGCCGGCCTGGGTGCCCGCGTGCTCGATGAACGCCGGCTCGACGCCCTCGCCGACGGCCGCGATGGCCTCGTTGACGAAGGTGCCGATGACGCGGCTGGTGAAGAAGCCACGGCTGTCGTTGACGACGATCGGGGTCTTGCGGATCGCCAGCGTGTAGTCGATGACCTTGGCCAGCACGGCATCCGAGGTCTTCTCACCCTTGATGATCTCGACCAGCGGCATCTTGTCGACCGGCGAGAAGAAGTGGATTCCGATGAAGTCCTCGGACCGCTTCACACCCTCGGCGAGGATGGTGATCGGCAGGGTCGAGGTGTTGGAACCCAGGACGGCATCGGGCTCGACGATGTCCTCGATCTCCTGGAACACCTTGTGCTTGACCTCGACCGACTCGAAGGCGGCCTCGATGACGAGGTCGACACCCTTGAAGTCGGCGGCGTCGACGGTCGGGTGGATGCGGGCGAGGAGTGCGTCGCTCTTCTCCTGGGTGGTCTTGCCCTTGGCGAGAGCCTTCTCCTCGAGCTTCTCCGAG
The DNA here is from genome assembly GCF_041103195.1 of Gordonia sp. ABKF26. NCBI lineage: Bacteria > Bacillati > Actinomycetota > Actinomycetes > Mycobacteriales > Gordoniaceae > Gordonia > Gordonia sp. ABKF26. The sequence continues at coordinate 935,311 of NZ_JBGCVZ010000003.1, read as the reverse complement.
TACCCCTTGCCGCGCTTGGCAGCGTCGAGGTCGATGTCCTTGAGGACGACCTCGATGCCGGCCTTCGCCGACACGTAAGCGATTGCCGCGCCCATCATTCCGGCGCCGATGACGCCGACCTTCTTGGCGGTGAACTTGTCGTAACCCTCGGGGCGCGAGCCGCCGCCGTTGATGTGCTGCAGGTCGAAGAAGAACGCCTTGATCATGTTCTGCGCGACCTGACCGGTGACCAGCGAGACGAAGTAGCGGGTCTCGATGATGTCCGCGGTGTCGACGTCGACGTAGGCACCCTCGACCGCGGCGGCCAGGATGGCACGCGGCGCAGGCATGTTGGCGCCCTTGATCTGCTTGCGCAGCAGGGCCGGCAGCGCCGGGAGGTTGGCCGCGAACGCCGGGTTGGTGGGAGCACCGCCCGGGATCTTGTAACCCTTGACGTCGAACGGCTGCTGGGCCTCGGGGTTCTCCTTGATCCAGGCCTTGGCGGCGGGGATCAGTTCCTCGATCGAGCCGACGACCTCGTTGACCAGGCCGGTCTCCTTGGCCTTGGTCGGGTTGAAGCGCTGACCCTGGAGCAGAACACCCATGAGGGCGTTCTGGATACCGAGCAGACGGACGGTACGCACGACGCCACCGCCGCCGGGCAGCAGGCCGAGGGTGGCCTCGGGCAGACCGATCTGAACACCCTTGACATCCGCGGCGATGCGGTAGTGGGTGTGCAGCGCGATCTCCAGGCCGCCACCGAGTGCGGCGCCGTTGATCGCGGCGACGACCGGCTTGCCCAGGGTCTCGAGCCGACGCAGCACCTTCTTCATGCCGTTGGTCGTCTCGGTGATCTGCGTGGCGATCTCCTCCTTGGAGACACCCGTGCGATCGCTGGTCATGTCCTTCAGATCGCCACCGGCGAAGAAGGTCTTCTTCGCAGAGGTGAGCACGACACCGGTGATGTCGTCCTTCTCGGCCTCCAGGCGGTCGACGGTCGCGGCCATCGACTCCTGGTAGAGCGCGTTCATCGTGTTGGCGCCCTGGTTGGGGTCGTCCATGGTCAGGATGACGACGCCGTCGGCGTCCTTCTCCCAATTGATCATGTTGTCACTCATGGTGATTCGCAGAGTTCTTTCTCGTGAAGTGGTGGTCGCTGCCCCCCTGAGGAGCGAGCGAAGCGAGCCGTTCACTGCCCCCTGAGGAGCGAGCGAAGCGAGCCTCGAAGGGTCAGAGACGCTCGATGATGGTCGCGACGCCCATGCCGCCACCGATGCAGAGGGTGATCAGGCCGTAGCGGCCGCCGGTGCGCTCGAGCTCGTCGAGGCAGGTGCCGTAGATCATCGCGCCGGTTGCACCGAGCGGGTGACCCATGGCGATCGCGCCACCGTTCACGTTGACCTTCTCGTGCGGGATCTTCAGGTCCTTCATCCACTTCATGACGACGGAGGCGAAGGCCTCGTTCAGCTCGAACACGTCGATGTCGTCGACGGTCAGGCCGGCCTTCTTCAGCGCCAGCTCGGTGGCCGGGGTGGGGCCGGTGAGCATGATGGTGGGCTCGGAGCCGATCTCGGCGAAGGAGACGACGCGGGCACGCGGGGTGAGGCCGTTGCGCTTGCCTGCCTCTTCGCTGCCGATGAGCACGAGGCCCGATCCGTCGACGATGCCGGAGCTGTTACCACCGGTGTGGACGTGGTTGATCTTCTCGACGCTCGGGTACTTCTGCAGCGCGACGTCGTCGAAGCCGGCCATGTCGGCGAGGGCGGCGAAGGCGGCCTTCAGCTTGCCGAGGCTCTCGACGGTCGAGCCCGGGCGACGGTGCTCGTCGTGATCGAGGATCGTGACGCCGTTGATGTCCTTGACGGGCACCACGGACTTGGTGAAGTAGCCGCTGTTCCAGGCCTTTTCAGCGCGAGCCTGCGACTCGGCGGCGTAGGCGTCGACGTCCTCGCGCGAGAAGCCCTCGATGGTGGCGATCAGGTCGGCGCCGATGCCCTGCGGGACGATGTAGTGGTCGTATGCGGTGGCCGGATCGGTGAAGAGTGCGCCACCGTCGCTGCCCATGGGGACGCGCGACATCGACTCGACGCCACCGGCGAGAACCAGGTCGTCGAAGCCCGAGGCGACCTTGGCCGCGGCGAGGTTGGTGGCTTCCAGGCCCGAGGCGCAGAAGCGGTTGATCTGGGTGCCGGGGACGGTCTCGGGGAGACCGCTGTTGAGGGCGGCGGTGCGCGAGATGACCGCGCCCTGCTCGCCGACCGGGGAGACGACACCGAGGATGACGTCGTTGACGTCGGCCGGATCGAGGCCGCCGTGACGCGACAGGACCTCGTTGATGAGACCGGAGACCAGGTCGACCGGCTTCACGCTGTGCAGCGAACCGCCGCGCTGCTTGCCACGAGGCGTACGGATCGCCTCGTAGATGAATGCTTGATCAGGCACGAAAGTGTTCCTTTCACACGAACCACTGGTTGGTTACCCACCGAGGCTAACGCGGAATAACTTATTTGGCTATACCCGGTGGTCAAGAGGTCTGGCGTTCTGTCGAATGTGCGCTATGGTCTGTTCACCATGCCTGACCGGAAACCCACCTCTCGCACCCGGGGCGCCGACCGCAAACGACAGCTTGTCGACTCCGCGGCCGCGCTCTTCCTGCAGCGTGGGTATGCGCAGGTCTCGCTTGCCGACATCGCGCGCTCGGCCGGCGTCACCGCGCCGTCGGTGTACCGGCACTTCGACGACAAGCAGTCCCTGCTGGCGGCCGCGGTCCTGGCCGGTGTCGACGACCTCGAGTCCTGCACCGATCGGGCGCTCGCCGACGGCATCGACGCGAACTCGCTGATCTCGACGGTCTGCGACCTGGCCGTGCAGCGACCCCAGGCGGCGTCGTTGTGGCGATGGACCAGCAACTACCTCACCACCGAGCAGAACAAACTGGTCGCGGTTCGTACTCGCGAGGTGATCGGCCACTGGGCGTCGGCGCTCGCGGCCCGTCGGACGGATCTCTCCGAGCGCGAGGCCGTGCAGTTGGCATGGGCCGTGTTGAGCGTGAGCGGTAGCCTCACCGTGCATCACACCCGCATGTCCGGCGCGCGTGCCCGCGACGAGATCGAGAAGCTCATCCGACGGATTCTCGCCCTGAGCCCCGCTGCGGCACCGCCCTTCGCGACCTCGCCGACGGTCAGCTCCGTGCCGGGTTCGCGTCGCGACGAGATCCTCGACGCGGCAGCCGAACTGTTCGCCGACCGCGGGTACACCGACGTCGGCGTCGACGAGATCGGTGGAGCCGTCGGTATCGCGGGTCCCAGTGTCTACAAGCACTTCCCGTCGAAGCTCGCCATCCTCGTCGCGATCGGCCAGCGCAGCGGCGCCCGCCTGGAGGCCGGGGTGATGGCCGTGTACGGGGCGACGTCCGATCCTGCGAAACTCCTTGCCGGTCTGGTCGATTCCTACGTCGAGACCATCACGAGCACCCCGGATCTGTCGGTGAGCTTCAACAACTCCCCCGCGCTCGCCGGCCAGGCCAGCGCCACCGACCTCGTCGATGTCCAGCGCCGCTATGTGGCGCGCTGGGTGGATCTGCTCATGCAGGTCGACCCGGAGATCAAGCGCGATCAGGGTGCGGTCGCCGTGCACGCGGCACTCTCGATCGTCAACGACGCCGTGCGCATGCGACGCGGCTCGGAGAGTCCGCAGTTCGCCGCGCGGATGGCCTACCTCATGAAGGGCGTGCTCGCGCTCTGATCCGCGCCGACGGGTATGCGCCGGTTCCTTTCCCACGAACTGAACTTACTTCACTTTAGTTTTGCGGTCCACTCCGCCGTCGGGCGTTGACCCGGCGACAGACGCCTGGTGTACTGAACTGATATCAGTTTGTTGACCGATGCGATGGAGCCCTGATGAGCCACACAGACGACCTGTCGACGAAGCCGTGGCTCGTCGACAGCTCGGTCCCGGTGCTGCCCTCCGAGGAAGAGGAGGATCTGCGTGCGGCCATGCGCGATCTCCTCGGAACGGGCGACATCGACGAGGTGCGACGGGTTGCCGCCACCGCGCTCGGATACTCACCGGAGATGTGGTCCGCTCTGACCGGGTCGATGTCGGTGACAACCATGGCGGTACCGGAACCGGTCGGTCTCGGATACGGACTCGCCGAACTGTGCACGGTGATCGAGGAGTGCGGCCGGGCGCTGCGGCCCGAGCCGGTGGTCTTGTCGGCCGCGATCGGTGTCCACGCGCTACTCCTCGGATCCGGTGAGCAATCAGGCGAATTCCTCACCGGCGCTCTCGACGGCAGCCGGATCGTGACGACGACCTCGCTCACGCCGGAGTCCGACGACCTGACCGCCGCATCCAACGGTGAGCGGTGGCTCGTCACCGGGCGTGCACCGGCCGTCGCCTCCGGGGCCGCCGCCGACATCGTTCTCGTGACGGCCGAAACCGGCGCCGGCCGAATGCTCTTCGCGGTCCCCACCGACGACCACGTCGAGCGGACGTCGCTGGATTCCCTCGACCCGACCCGACCGATCACCGCTCTGCGCTTCGACGACGCATCGGCGATCGCGCTCACCGATCCCGACGAGACCCCCCGAGCCGTGGCGACCCTGCGCGACCGCGCCGTCATCGCCCTGGCGGCCGAGAACGTCGGGATCGCCGGCGCACTGGTGGACATGACGCTCGACCACACCAAGACCCGCAGGCAGTTCGGGCGGCAGATCGCGTCCTTTCAGGCGATCAAGCACCGACTCGCGGACATGTACGTCGACCTCGAACGGGCACGGTCGGCCGCCCGATACGCCGCCGCCCTCCACGACATCGATCCGGCCCGGGCCGGACTCGCCGCGGCGGTTGCCGGGGCGGTCTGCGGAGACGTCGTCGTCCGCGCGTCCACGGAGGCGATCCAGTTGCACGGCGGCATCGGATTCACGTGGGAGCACGCCGCGCACAACCACTATCGGCGTGCGCTCACCAACGAGACATTGTTCGGCGACACCGCTGCTCACCGACGGCGGATCGCGCAGATCCTCGCACTGCTCCCGTCCGCAGCTTGACCCGAGTTCAGCTCATTCGACGTATACTTCGGCAACGAACAGAAGGGGGTCACCATGCCAGTGGCTACGGAGGTGCGCGAGGACGGTCCCCGTTCCAAACGCGCGCGAATACTCACCGTCGCGATCGAGCAGTTCGGCAGAGTCGGTTACGAGCACACGAAGTGGGCCTCGGTCGCCGGCGAGGTCGGCATCGGCCAGACGGCGCTGTATCACTACTTCGAGTCGAAGGCGCACTGCCTGCTGACCATCATGCGGCTCGAACTCACCGACTCGGTCGAGCGATTCCGCGTGGGCACCGCCGGAATCCCCGACCCCGCACAAGCTCTCCGATCGGCCATCGACGCCTCGCTGCGCGGCGAGCCGATCGACGCCCTGCAGCGTCGAATCCTGCAGAATCACATGGACATCCTGAGCACCCCGCGTCAATCGGACAAGGAAGAGGCTGAACGTCTCCGGTCGCGGGAACTCGTCGCCGAGATCGAGAAGAACTGGGCCGACCTGATCAAACGCGGGATGGACGAGGGCAGCTTCGTCCAGGGCGACCCGGTGGTCTATTCCCGTCTCGTCCTCGGTGCCCTGGTGAGTGTGTGGCGCTGGTATCGCCCCGGCGGTCCGCTGTCGCTCGACGACCTCATCCGCACGGTCTCCGACTCGGCGATCCGGATGGTGACCGCGCCCTAGCGGCTTCTCAGACCGTGAACCGACCACCGTTGCTCAGCAGCACGGCCCCCACGACGTTCGCCGCGCCCGGGGACGCGAGGTAAAGGATCGAGTCGGCGAGTTCCGCCGCGGTCGCGTATCCCCGAGCAGGTCCCGACGCCATCGCGGCTCGCAGGTGGGCCGGGGTGCGCGCGGCCATCCCCGTGTCGACCGGACCCGGCGCCACCGTGTTGACCCGAATCCCGAAGGGCAGGACCTCTTTGGCGACCGACTGGGTCAGTGCATGCACGGCTGCCTTCGACGCCGAGTAGTGCGGGTAGCCGATCAATGTGTCGAATGCCGACGACGAACCGACGGTGACGACGGATCCGCCGCCCCGGCCCCGCATACTCCGGACCGACTCGCGCAGAACGTGAAACGTGCCGTCGAGGTTCACCGCCATCACCCTCCGCCACGCCTCGTCCGACAGTCGCGAGAGAACGTCGACGGGATCCCCCGATTCGGCGGCCTCCTGTATCCACGCCTTGCTCACCGGATCGTCGACGCCGGCGGCATGCACCACGACGTCGACCCGCCCGGTGTCGGCGATCACGGTGTCGAACACATCGGCCACCTGTACCGGATCGGCGACGTCGACGGCCACCGGGACCGCACCGGTGACGGATTCGGCAATTGTCCGCGCGCCGGTCTCGTCGAGATCGAGGACGTATACCCGACTCGCGCCCCGCCGGCCCAGCGCGTGGGCCGTTGCCGCGCCGATCCCCGACCCGGCGCCCGTCACGACCGCGATGGCACCCTGAAACTGACCGTCCACCAGCATCTCTCCTGAATTCGGGGAATCAGATCTCACAACCGGCGCGATAGCCCTCGGCGATGGCATGCCCGATACGGCGAGGGGTCACGCAGTCGCCGATGAGGTCGATCGTCTCGTCGGCGGCGTGGACCCCCAGGTCGAGTACCGGTTGCCGCGGCCCGTGCCAGACGATCAGGGACTCGTCGAGAGCCGTGGCCTCGCCGCCGAAGACCGGTTGCAGCAGTGGCGATCTCCCATCTGATCCGGCTACGACGGCGTGCGCCACCCGCAGCCGAACTCCGGCGTCACCGAGCCTGCTGAGCAGGGGACCGACGCTCTCGGCGGGCACCCGGGAACACAGCGCGGTGAGCGGAGTGGCGAGTGTGACCTGCCATCCGCGCAAAGCCAGTGCCTCGGCGGCGTTGTACGCCGGCCAGAAGCCGTCGCCGTCGTCGACGACGACCGCCTCGCCCGCCGAGATCCCCGCCGGATCGCCGATGATGACCTCGTCGACGGTCGCGGTCGGGTGTCCGTCCAGCCATTCCGGTGCGGGCGCCGTCCGAGAACCGGTCGCCACCACGACATGGTCTGCGATGGAACGGATCTCGGCGAAGTCGTCGGCGTCGATACCGGCGGCGAGGTTCACCTCGACCTTGAGTCGGCGCATCTCGTTGCCCAGGTAGTCGATGACATCGATCAATGTGCTGCGGTGCGGCGCGGCTGCCGCGACGCGCACCGATCCGCCCAGTGCGGTGTCCTTGTCGAAGACAGAAACGCGGTGCCCCCGTTCTGCAGCGACGCGCGCCGCCTCCAGTCCAGCCGGGCCACCGCCGATGACGTAGACGTCCTTGGTCACCGGCGCCCTGACCCCCGCCTGCCGATGCCGGCCACGGCCGACCTCCGCGTTCACCGCACAGTGCAGGTGTGGATCGAACGCCCGGCAGTCCTGGTTGACTCCGAGGCACCCGCGGATCTCGAGCAGTCGGTTCTCGGCCGACTTGTTCGGCAGTTCCGGGTCGGCGATCAGCGCGCGAGCCATGCCGACCAGGTCGGCATGGCCGTGCTTGACGATGTGCTCGGCAGTGGCCGCATCGCGAATCCGCTGTCCCACCAGTGTCGTCAGCCCCGTCACCGCACGCACACGGGAGGCGGAGGGAACCGCCACGGCATCGGGCTGGGTGGAGTCCTTCACATACGCACCTCGCGTGCCGTGGGTGATGCTCAGGTAGTCGATGCCCAGCCCGGCGTAGAACTCGGCGATGGGCAGGCAGTCCTCGATCGTCATACCGCCGGGGATCTCTTCTTCCCCGCTGAGCCGGACGCCGAGGATCTTGCCCGCAGGCATGGCCGAGCGCATCGCCTCCACTATCATCCGTCCGAAGCGCATGCGGTTGTCGAATGATCCACCGAAGCAGTCGCTCCGACGGTTCGTCAGCGGAGACATGAACTGTGCGACCAGGTATCCGTGCGCGGCGTGGACCTCGAGGCCGTCCACCCCCGCGGCGATCAGGTTCTCCGTGGACACCCGCCAGCCCTCGACGATGTCCTCGATCTCGCCGATGGTGAGCTCATGCGGTGGGTAGGCGTCGCGGACCGTCTTGACGGGCGACGGCGCTACCGGGGGTGAGTCGGACTCACCACCGATGAACTCCCGCCCGAGGTGGACCAGCTGGGTGACCAGCCGAGAGCCGTGACGGTGTACCGCCTTGACCTTCTCTGCGGTCGCGGGGATGACGGCCTCCTGGTAGGCCTCCACCAGCTTTCGCGAGCGAAGCGTCGTGGTCGGATGGACGACGGTCGCCCCGCCGACGATCATCCCGACGCCGCCCGCGGCAAGCCGCTCGAAATGCTCGACGTCACCGTGGCCGGGAATCCCCTCCTGCACCAGGCTGGTGCCGGCGGGCAGCGCCACCAGGCGGTTCTTGAGTGTGGTGCCCCCCAGTGCGAGCGGACTGAACAGTTCCGGGAACGGGGTGGTCTGCGACGTCACGGCATGAACTGCTCGCGCCAGTCCTGCTGGAATCGCGAGACCGAGTCCGCCGTCAGGGTGTTGGTGTCGGGCAGCGGTATGTCCTGCGCCCGCGCGACCGCCCCGGGGATGTTCGGCAGAGCTGATCCATATCCCGTGGACAGCGCCGTCTGCCCCTTCTCGGTCACCAGAAAGTCGGCGAGAACCTGGGCGGCGTTCGGATGCGGCGCCGACGTGAGCACGTGGCTGTACCACGGGGTCCCCCAAGCCGGTTGCGGCAGAACCCAACCCACCGGAGCGCCGGCCGCCTGCTCCCGGACCAGTGGCTGCACCATCGGTGTCGCCGCGATCTCGCCGGAGTTCAGCGCCTGCGCGACACCGAGCGCACTCGGATAGACGCGCGGCTGCAGCGCCGCGAGGCGGCTGTTGAAGTCGGGAGACCAGTTCTCGTCGAAGAACCGGTACTCGTCGACCACGGCCGCGAATCCAGCCGGGTTGACGACCCCGATCTTCCCGCGCAGCGACTCCGTCAGCAGGTCGTCCGGTGTCCGCAGACCTCCCGGCAGTGCGGTGGTGTTCCACCCGAGGGCGAAGACAGCAGCGCTCACCAGGAAGAACCGATCGTCGAGGACACTGCGATCGCGTTCGTAGGCAGGAGCATCGAAGGCGGGGCCCACGACCGGCATCGAGTACGTGCCCGATTCGGCGGCGGTGGTGATCCAGGCCGGATCGGACGTCATGTGCACGTCCGCCGTGCCCTTGCCCGTCCGGTTCTCGGTCTCCACGCGAGGATTGATCTCGACGTCGGTCCCTCGGACGAAATCCAGCGTGATGCCCGGGTATTCGGCCTCGAAGGCGGTCTTCAGTTTCGCAAGGTTGTCGGGGTGTTGCGTCGAGTAGAGGAAGACGCTGCCCTCGTCCTCGGCGGCCGCAACCACCTCGGACCAGTCACCCTCGACCGGGCCGGTGGGGGCCGACGACGAGCCACACGCGGCGATCGCCATCGATACGACGGCCGCCATCGTCGTTCCGACCAGTGTCTTCACGCGCATGTCCAACCACCGTCCACGAACAATTCGGTCCCGGTCACGTAGCGGGCATCGTCCCCGGCGAGGAATGCCACTGCGGCAGCGACATCCGCAGCCTCACCCAGTCGCCCCATCGGAGTGTTCGCCACCATCGCCGCGTACCTCTCCGTGCCCTCGTACCTTTGCCGGAGCTGCTCGGTGCCGATGAACCCCGGGTGCACGGAGTTGACGCGAACGCCCCGCTTCGCCCAGTGGAGCGCGGCGTTCTTCGTCATGGTCGCCACCGCACCCTTTGCGGCCGCATAGGCCACGCTGTTTCCCAGTCCGCCAACGCTTCCGAGGATGGAGCAGAGGTTGACGATCGACCCACCGCCGGAACTCTCGATCAGTGCACCAGCGTGCTTCATACCGAGCCATGTGCCGGTCTGACTGATGTCGACAACCCGCCGGTAGTTGTCGAGTGTCTCGTCGACGACGCTACCGAGACTGCCGATGGCCCCGTTGTTCACGAGGATGTCGAGGGTGCCGAAGCGTTCACCCGCCTCGGCCACCACTCTCTCCCAACCGGATTCGTCGGCGATGTCCAGGTCGGCGATCGCGTGCCGGTCCGGGTCGCCGAGGCCGTCCCTCAGTTCGTCCCCGGGTGTACCGGGAACGTCGGTGATCATCACCGCGGCCCCCTCGTCGGCGAGTCGGCGGACGATCTCGACGCCGATCCCGCCCGAGGCGCCGGTCACCAGCGCCACCTTGCCCGCCAGGCGTGACGTGCCCACGCTCATCTGGATGTGTCTCCGTTCCTAGAGATTGCTCAGGACGTTGCGGCCACCGACGACCATCGCGGCACCAACCCCGACCGTGGTCACCGCGGTCATCAGCAGAGCCATCGCGGCGACCTGCGGGTACGAGCCGTTCTGCCACATGTCGTAGAGCAGCGTGCCCATCACCTGCGTCGTCGACGCCCGGACCAGCAAGGAGGCGGCGAACTCGTGGGTCAACAGAATGAACATCAGCGCGACCGCCGAGAGGATCGCAGGGCGCATGAGCGGCAACATGATCCGGAGGTTCGTCACCATCGGTGACGCACCGCTCGTGGCCGATGCTTCGGTGTAGGCATTGCCCAGTGAGAGCATCGCGGTCATCTGCATGCGGGTGGCGAACGGCAACATGAGCACCACATAGACCAGGACGATCACGGTACGGGTGCCGTACAGGATCAGCGGCGGTTCGGTGTAGGTCAACAGGAATCCGACGCCGAAGATGACGGCGGGGATACCCAACGGCAGCGCGGTGATCAGGTCACCGGTCAGGGACAGGACCCGGAAGCGCCTGCCCCGCACCAGGAGATTGGCCATGATGTAACCGATCGGCACACAGATCAGCACCGCGCCGAACGAGGTCACCACGCTGGTCACCACGGATTCGATCACCGCCGTGGTGGCGAAGAGCTCGCGGAAATTGTCCAGTGTGAACAGACTCCATGACAACGCGCCCGACCAGTAGGGGGTCAGCGACACGATGATGAGTCCGACCAGCGGGATCACCAGGGCGACCAGGGCGTAGATCACCAGTGTCGCCGTCGCCCAGCGCGCACGGCCGCCACTCGGCGCGAAGGCCTTGCCCCCGTGGGTCACGAATCGGTTCTGGTTGCCCAGCAACAGCTTCTGGATGAGGACGACCGCGATCCCGAGGATCACCAGCGGAGAGCCGGCCGCGGCGGCGGCAGCGAAGTCCGATGGGGATTCCGACACACGCCGGTACATGTCGGTCGTCAGGACGTTGACGCCGGTGTTCTGGCCGAGCAACAGCGGGCCGGTGAACTGGCCCAGCCCGAGCAGCAGAGCGATCCCGCCGCCGTAGATGAGGGACGGGCGGAGCAGCGGCAACACGACCCGGAAGAAGACACCGATCGTCGACGATCCGCTGACCTGCGCCGCCTCGAGGTGCTCGGAACTGATGTTCTGCATCCCCGCGCTGACGAAGAGGTAGACGAAGGAGGTCAAGCCGAAGCCGGTGAGGATGATGATCCACGGCACGGTGTAGACGTCGATCGGACCGCTGTCGCTCCCACTCCACCATGGCAGCTTGCGCAACAGGACGTTGAGATACCCGGGGCCCGGTGACAGCAGGAACGCCCAGCCGACGATGTTGGCCACCGCGGGCATGACGATCGGCAGGATGGGCACGATCTTCAGGAACCCCATCCGGGCCGGCAACCGGCTGGCCGCGAAGGCCAGCAGGGTCCCGAGCACCATGGCGATCACGAGCGAACCGATCGCCAGCGCGATCGTGGTCCGGATCGTCTCACCGATGTCGAATCGCCCGTATTGGCTCTGATACCCCTGTGCACCGTTCTCGAAGGCGAGTGCCTGCAGCCTGATCATCGGCAGCACGACGAGGTAGGCGAGCAGCGCGAGGAGCGCCAAGTAGCCGATCCGCGCACGCCAGTGGGCGGGAATCGTGAACGAACGCATCGACTCCGGCGCCATCGGCCCGGCCGGGACGGTCGCGGTCATGATGGCGACCCCGCGCGTTCTGCCTCGATCACCGGCGCGTCGTTCCGCCCGGTGGCACTCGTCTTGGCCGAGTTCGACACCCGGTCGACGGTCGCGCCGGCCTCGTCGGCGAACACCCGCAGCGCCGACGGCGCGAAACTCACGATCATCTTCTCACCCGGTCGGCTCTTCTTCAGGGTGCTGCCGTGTTCACCGGCCGGTGTGCGCAACATGAGCGTGTCCTCACCGCTGCGAACGGTCACGTCGTAGTAGCGACCGCCGTATTCGTGGTCGACGAGTTCGGTGTGCAACACCACGTTTCCGGAGGGGACCTCGTTCTCGCCGACATGCAGCAGCAGATCGTCAGGCCGCAGACGGGCCACCGCTTCGGTCCCGCGGTCGGGTACGCCCCGGACGACGGCGCGCGACAGATCGACGGCGTCGCCCTTCGTCGTCTCCCAGCCACGCTGCCCACGACGCAGTTCGATGCGGTTCGACATGCCGATGAACGCCGCCACGTACTCCGACACCGGGAACTCGAAGACCTGGTCGGGTTCGTCGTACTGTTCGATCTTGCCCGCCTTCATGATCGCGATCCGGTCACCGAGGGCGAACGCCTCGGACTGATCGTGGGTGACGAAGACCGCCGTGAAGCCCAGTTGCCGGTGCAGTTGATGGATCTGCGAGCGCACTTGATCACGAAGCCGCGCATCGAGATTGGACAGCGGCTCGTCGAACAGCACCAGGTCGGGCCGAGAGACCAGACCGCGGGCGACGGCGACTCGTTGCTGCTGTCCGCCGGAGAGCTGCGACGGGTAGCGATCGAGGAGACCCTCACAGTCGACCATGCGAGCCGCCTCGTCGACCGAGCCGTCCCGCAACGCGTCACGCATCTTGCGGACCTTCAGCGGGTAGCCGATGTTCTTGCGTACGGTCATGTGCGGCCAGAGGGCGTACGACTGGAAGACCATCCCGATGTTGCGCTTGTGCGCAGGAACATTCAGTTTGCGCTCGGCATCGAAGACCACCTGGTCCTTGAAGCTGATGGTACCGCCCTGCGGCGTCTCCAGGCCGGCCAGACAACGCAGCGTCGTGGTCTTGCCGCACCCGCTCGGTCCGAGCAGGACCAGGAACTCGCCGTCCTCGATGGGCAGATCCAGATCGTCCACGACGGTGTTGTCACCGTATTTCTTGACCAGTCCGGATACCGCGAAATGTGATGTCACGTCAGACTCTCCGCATTCTTCTTCGGGGTGCGGACGCCGGCCCCGGTGCCGCCGTCCACGAGCAGGTCCACGCCGGTGATGTAGCTGCTGCGCGGATCAGCCAGGAACCGGATCACCTCGGCGACCTCGGTGGGCGATCCGCGTCGTTGCATCGGGATGCTGCGCACGTAGCTGTCCACGTCGTCGGACGCGAAGTCCGGCACCGCGGTGATCTCGGTCTCGATGCTGCCGGGGCACACGTCGTTCACGCGGATTCCTTTGTCGGCGAGTTCGATCGCCGCGACCCGGGTCAGCGCCCGCACACCGAACTTCGACGCTCCATAGGCGCCGAGTTCCGCGGTGGCGAGCACGCCGCGCAGCGAGGAGATGTTCACCACCGCGCCGCCGGGCCGCATGTGTCGGGCCGCGGCGCGCACGCCGAGGAACGTCCCGACCAGATTGAGTTCGAGCATGTGCCGGAAGCCGTCGAGTGTGGTCTCGGCGAGCGGCGCCTTGATGGCTGCGCCCGCCGAGTTGACGAGGATCTGCAACGGCGCCCCGTCGGCCGCCATATCGGCCACGACGGCTTCCCAGGCGTCCTCGTCGCGGACGTCGAGCACCCGGAAGCGTTCGGCGGCACCGTACTCCGCGGCCGATGCGACCCCGGTCACCGAGTCGACGTCCGTCGGGTAGACGCGGGCCCCGTGCTGGGCGAGCAGCGCCGCCGTCGCCGCGCCGATACCCTTCGCGGCACCGGTGACGAGGACACCCGCGCCGTGGAAGTCGTCGGCCGAGGTCACGGCTGGAACTCCTTGGCCCAGTCCTGTGAGTACTCACGGACCTTGTCCGGAGTGAGGTCGGCCGTCTGGGGCAGCGCGATGTCCTGGGCGCGGGCGACGGCGCCGGGGATGTCGGGGAGCACGGCGGCGTACCCGGAGTTGAGCGCCACCTGTCCCTCTCGACTGATCATGAAGTCGACGAGCACCTGCGCCGCGTTGGGGTGCGGTGCGACCGACAGCGCCTGGGTGTACCACGGTGTGCCCCAGGGCGTTTCCGGGAGACTCCAGTTGACGGGGGCCCCGGCCTCGACCTCGGTGACGAGGGGTTGCACGGACGGTGTCACCGAGATCTCACCCGAGGTGAGTGCCTGCGCCACGCCCAGCGCGCTCGGGTACACCCGCGGCTGGAGTTCGGCGATCTGCTGCCAGTAGTCCTCGCCGTAGGTCCTCGCATAGTAGCGGTACATGTCGACATACGACGCGATTCCGGTCGGGTTGACGACGCCGATCTTGCCCCGGTACGCGGGATCGATGATGTCCTGCGGTGACTTCAGACCACCGGGGACGGCATTCGTGTTCCACCCCAGGCCGAACACGGCGGCGCTGGTGAGTGCGAACTTGTCGGCGATCACGCTCTTGTCGCGGTCGTAGTCGGGCGCGTCGAGGGCCGGACCCACGAGATCGGTGGAGTAGGTACCCGATTCGGCGGCGGTGTCGATCCACGCCGCGTCGGTGAGCATGTGAACGTCGGCGATGCCCTTACCGGTCTTGTTCTCCGTCTCGACCTTCGGGTTGATGTCCGGGTCGGTACCGCGGACGAACTCGAGGGTGATCTCGGGGTACTTCTGCGTGAAGGCGGTCTTGAGCGCTTCGAGGTTCGCCGGCTTCTGGCTCGAGTACAGCATGACGCTGCCCTCTTCCTTGGCCGCCGCGACGACGTCCTCCCAGGTTCCGTCGACGGGTCCACTCGAGCCGGAGCCACCCCCACCACAGGCCGCGAGCACGGTGGCCGCCGCCGCGGCGATGGCCACCGCCGTCATTCTCTTCAGGCTCTTCATCTCTCACATACCTTTCGTGCGGCCGTCGGCCGTGGAATCGGTGGTGGCTCGCCGACCGGCGATCTGGTTCAGCAGATCGGCGAGCTGTTCGGGGATCGACACCATCGGCATGTGCCCGGAGTCGAGGTGCGCGACGTCGCCGCCGACAAGGGCGGCCGACCGTTCTTGGAGATCAGGTGTGTAGCAGTGGTCGTCGGTCAGGCGGATGTAGGTGCGGGCGACCGGCGCGGTCAGGCCACCGAGGTCGACGGGCTCCTCGAGCAGCGCCGCCGAGTCGTCGACGACCTGCTCGGCGGTCCACGCCGTCTGGGACGCATCCATGTCGTTGCAGAGCATCGCCTCTACCGCGGCCCGGTCCTGGTGATAGATGCCGTCACCGATGGATGCCCGAACCGCTTCTCGGACGCCCGGATCGATCTGATCGAGAACGCGGGTGCCATCCGGCGGAACGACGGCCGAGAGGAAGACGACCGCTCGCAGCCGTGGCGCGAGGACCGGCATGACCCTGGGCACCGACACACCGGCGAACGAATGCGCGACGAGGACGATCTCGTCGTCGAGCCCGGCGGTGTCGACGTCGTCCAGGATGGCCTGGGCGCAGTCGCCGAGGGTCACCCCGCGCAGGTCGATGTCAGCTCGCCGGCCGCGGCCGGGGAGATCGACGGCAACCGCCGGTCCGTCGAGTAACGGGACGAGGCGGTCCCAGCACGAACTCCCCATCCCCGCTCCATGAACCAGGACGACACTCATGTGAACCCCTCCGGACCGAACTGAACTGATCTCAGTTCTGCAATTTAGTGAGATATGCAAGTGATGTCAATCACTAACGTGTTCGAGTCTGTGACCAGGACACCCGCCGAGAACGCGAGGTGCCCCGCGCCCACACGACGGCGGACACGGGGCACTTCGACGGACAACTCAGCCGAACGAGACCTCGGGAGTACGCGCGATGAGCAACCGACGCACCGAGCCGGCGGCGTCGACCTGTGCGATGGCGGAGAACGATGCCTCGAAGGCGCCATTCCTCGTCGTGCGGCCGAGCACCATCTCGTGACCGGCCTCGGTCACGCCGACATCGATGTGGTGGACCAGCGTGCTCTTCTCCCGCTGTGCGAGGTAGCCGACGAGGCCGGCCCGGTCCCCGACGAATTCGGCGGACTCCCCGCCCCCCTTGGAGAACTGCACGGACATCACGAAGTCGTCGGCGATCATGCCGAGCACGCGGTCCGGGTCATCAGAATCCATGTACTCGAACCAGCGGGCGAGAGTCGGGGTCGGGGCGGTGGTCATCGTTCCTCCTGCTCATCGGGAATCAGGGCAAAGTCCGGACTGAAGGTCACCTGATAGCGGGCGACGAGTCCGTCGCCGTCCAGATGCATGACACCCACGAAGAAACCCGTTGTGAGGCTGCCGTTCTCGGTCACCTTGCCCTGGGCGAACTCGAGATCGCGGTCACCCGCGGTCCGCTGCACGACGTGCTTGCGGTTGACCGGTGGCCGATTGCGCAGATACTCGAGCATGCGGTCGCGGCCACGGCCGCGGTTCTCGCCACCGGGCAGGACCATCGTGAACTCGACGTCGGCGGCGAGCATGGCCATCGCATCCTCCAGCCGCCCGCTGTCGACCGTGGCGTAGTACTTTTCGATCACAGTCATAAAGTGAACTTAGTTCAGTAGGCTTTCCGGTGTCGAGTGTTGACTTCCACCCTGCTCGGCCGATACAACTGAAGTGAATCCAGTTCAACTTGCTCGTCCGTCAAGGAGAAACTCAATGATCGACACCGACCACATCATCCTCGAGAAGGACGGTCCTGTCGCCCGCGTGTGGCTGAACCGCCCGCACAAGAAGAACGCCGTAACCCCGGAGCTGCTGCACCGTCTCGACGAGATCATCGTCGAGGTCGACAACGACCCTGATCTGCTCGTACTCGTCCTGCGCGGCAAGGGAAACCAGTTCTGCTCCGGATTCGACCTGGACATCCTGCTCAGCGACTTCGTCGGCACCACCAACGCCATGGACGTCGCCGTGCTCTCGGCCAAGGTGTGCGACCGCCTGTACTCGATGAACACCCCGTCGGTCGCGGTCCTCGAGGACTACGTCACCGCCGGCGGTTTCGAGCTGATGATCTCGTGCGACTTCGCCATCGCCGCCGACGACGCCCGGATCGGCGACTTCCACATCCGCCGTGCGCTGTTCGGCGGCGCAGGCCCGATCTACCGCCTCCCCCGCATGATCGGCATCCGTAAGACCAAGGAGCTCATGCTCACCGGCAAGCTGCTGTCGGGCAAAGAGGCGACCGACTGGAACCTGATCAACGCCTCGGCGCCGGCTGCCGAGCTCGACCAGCTCGAGGCCGACTTCATCGCGCCACTCATCGACAAGAGCCCGTTCGCGATGAAGCTCACCAAGATGACCATCGACCGTGGTCTCGACGCCGACATCCAGTCGCTCATGGTCATGGAGCACCTCGCGGTCGGCAACGCGCTGCAGTCCGAGGACGCCAAGGAAGGCGTCAACGCGTTCCTGAACAAGCGTGAGCCGAAGTGGGTCGGTCGCTGACCGGTTCGGCCGACTGATTTCTCGAGACGGAACGGATGGGAGGGACATGACGGAGAACGATCGCGTACTCATGGGTTCCGAGTGCAGTACCTGCGGCACAGTCGGTTTCCCAGCCACCGCGCACTGCGCGCGGTGCGCGACCGCGACGGCGGCGCCCCGGGCACTGAGTACCCAGGGCACGGTGTGGACCTACACGGTCCAGCGGTTCGCACCGAAGTCGCCTCCGTATGTCCCCCCACCCGAGGGCTTCTCGCCCTTCGCGATGGGTTATGTCGAACTGCCCGAGGGCATTCGCGTCGCGGGCATCCTCGACTGTGAGACCTTCGACGGACTCATGGGTGCCCCTGCCGTTCTCATCGCCACCGAACCCGTACCCCGTTTCGCCGTTCACCCGGACGAATCGGCTGACGCGACGATCCAGGAAGGGGAGACCCGATGAGCGACGTGAACATCATCGGCGCCGGGCTGTCGAAGTTCGGACGCCAGCCCGGGACGAGTGGCCGGCAGATGGCCGTCACCGCCATCGGAACCGCCCTCGACGACGCCGGGATCTCCTGGCCCGACGTCCAGGTCGCCTTCGGCGGCAGCGACGGAGCCGGTTTGGCCGACACCCTCGTCGCCGAACTCGGTTTCACGGGAATTCCGTTCACGAACGTCAAGAACGGTTGCGCCACCGGCGGGAGCGCCTTGGTGTCTGCCGTGAACGCGATCCGGTCCGGCGCGGCCGACATCGCACTGGCGGTCGGTTTCGACAAACACCCACGCGGCGCGTTCGATCCGATGCCCGCGGAATGGGGCCTCGACGACGGTTACGGCGACGCGGGCCTGATGGTCACCACGCAGTTCTTCGGCTCGAAGATCGCACGCTACATGGGCATATACGGCATCACCCCGCCCACGCTGGCGAAGGTCGCCGAAAAGGCCTACCGCAACGGCGCACTCAACCCCAACGCGTGGCGGCGGGAGCCGATGACCGCCGACGAGATCGCCGGTGCCGCGATGGTCAACGATCCACTCACGCGATACATGTTCTGCTCCCCGGGTGAGGGTGGCGCGGCGGTCGTCGTCGCGAGCGCCGAGGCCACCCGCCGCCTGGGCGCCCGTGGCGTGCAGGTCCGCGCGATCAGCCATCGGACACGACGCTTCGGATCGTTCGAGGTCTTCAGCCCGGCCGTGCAGGGCACCGGTGAACCGGTCAGCGTCACCGCCGATGCCGCGACCGCCGCCTTCGAACAGGCCGGCATCGCTCCCGGCGACGTCGATGTCGCGCAACTCCAGGACACCGAGAGCGGTGCCGAGATCATGCACATGGCCGAGTGCGGCTTTTGTGAACATGGTGCGCAGGAGCAGTGGATCACCGAGGGGCGCACCGAGATCGGGGGTGCCTTCCCGGTGAACACCGATGGCGGTTGTATCGCCAACGGTGAACCGATCGGCGCGTCGGGATTGCGTCAGATCCACGAGATCGTCACTCAGCTCCGCGGCGACGGCGGCGACCGTCAGGTACCCGGAGCGCCGAAGGTGGGTTTCACCCACGTCTACGGGGCACCGGGCATCAGTGCCTGCACTGTGCTCACCGTCTGAACCACAGCACTCGCGATCGGATCGAGATGACCACCACCCTCCCCGACCTGGCCACCTTCACCGCCGAGGCCCGGACGTGGCTGCGCACCGTCGCCTCGCCGACCACCGACACCGGGTGGGGCGAGGGCAGCGACTCCGTCGCGGTCTTCGAGAACTGGACCACAGCGGAGGAACGAGCGCACACCGACGCGGTCGCGGCCTACGAGAAGGCGAAGTTCGACGCCGGATGGGGCGCGCTGACCTGGCCCGAGACATTCGGCGGCCAGAACCTGCCGGTCGCCCACGAGCTCGCCTTCCGCGCCGTCGAGGAGGAGTTCGATGTCCCGCGTCGGACCGAGATGTTCTCGGTCACCCAACAACTCGTCGCCCCCACGATCGCGCAGTGGGGAACCACCGACCAGCAGGACCGTTTCGTCCGGGCGATGCTCCGCACGGATCTGATAGCGTGCCAGCTCTTCTCCGAGACCGAGGCCGGTTCGGACCTGGCGGCGGTCCGCACCCGGGCGGTCGCACGCGACGGCACCTGGGTTCTGAACGGACACAAGGTCTGGACCTCCGGAGCACGCGTCGCCGATTACGGGGTGGCCGTCTGCCGCACCGATCCGGCCGCCCCCAAGCACAAGGGACTGACCGTCTTTCTCGTTCCGATGGACGCACCCGGGGTCACCGTCCGGCCCATCAGGCAGATGACCGGCGGTACGTCGTTCAACGAGGTCTACCTGGAGGACGTGCGACTCACCGACGAGCACCGACTGGGGCCGATCGGTTCGGGTTGGCCGGTTGCCCTGACCGTCCTGGCCGCCGAGCGACTCGACGGTGCCGGTCTCGGTCTCGCCAACGCCGATCGGGCCGTCGAACTGGCCCGGCAGCTCGGCCGGCCTCTGACCGACTTCGAAGCAGACCGGGTCGCCGACCTCGTCACCCGGGGATTCGTCCAGCGCATCGCGGGGATGCGCGTCGCGCAGACAATGGTGAGTGGGGCCGAACCGGGTCCCGAGGCGTCGATGGGCAAGCTCCTCGCCACCGACACCATGGCACGTACCTCTGAGGTGGTCCGGTTACTACTCGGACCCGAACTGGTCGCCGATCACGGCGGATGGGGTCGATATGCATGGACCGAGCACGTACTCGGCGCGCCCGGTTATCGCATCGCCGGCGGTACCGACGAGATCCAGCACAACATCATCGCCGAGCGCGTGCTCGGACTCCCGAAGGAACCGCGACTGTGACCCTCTACACGACTCCCTCTCTGGAACAGCGCGTCTCGACCCGACTGCGGACGGCACACGGACTGGCCGTGACGTCGTTCGCCACCCTGCCCGGCGGTCACTCCGGCCTCACCTACCGGGTGGAGACCGACGGCGGCAACTTCGTCGTCAAGGCGGTACCCGAGGGACAGCGGTCGGTGGGCCGCCACGACATGATGCGGCAGGCCGCCATCCTGGCCGCGCTCGCCGACACCGACGTACCGGTGCCGAAGGTCCTGCAGATCGACCGCGACGAGCCGGCCTGGTTCGCCATGGAACTCGTGGCCGGCGAGTCATTGGAACCGGTTCTCGACGACCCGCCGGTGCTCCCCGATCTCGCTGCCGCCCGGATGTTGCGGGCTGCGGAGATCCTGCCCCGACTGCACGCCGTGGATTACCGACGCATCCCCGACACCGGTGATGTCCTCTCTCCCGCAGACGAACTCGAGCGCTGGGCTCGCACGCTGCGCGCGGTGCCGGCCGAACTGGTCGACGGCGGCGAGGAACTGCTCGCACTGCTGACCCGGTGCATCCCGAAGGCGATCGATCCGGTTCTGGTCCACGGCGACTACCGCCTGGGCAACATCATCTCGGCCGGCCCCGAACCGGTCGCCCTCATCGACTGGGAGATCTGGAGCATCGGAGACCCCCGCGTCGAACTCGGATGGTTCCTCGTCTTCGCCGACGGGGCCAACTTCCCGGGTGTGGGACGCGAGGTCGCCGGCCTCCCCTCCGCCGGCGACCTCGTGGCCGCCTACACACGGGACGCCGGAGTCGAGCTGCCCGATCTGACCTGGTTCGACGCCCTGGGCCGTCTCAAGATGGCGGCGATCATGGGCCACAACCTCCGTCGACATCGGGAGGGGCGCCATCACGATCCAGATCAGGAGAAGCTGCCGGACACCATTTCCCGTCTCATCGAGACCGGCACCGAACTGATCCCCCGACAGCGTTGATCCCCAGCCGATGACACCGATCTCCTGACCGGATTCGTCCGGCATCACCGACCACCCAGCCTGGAGGCTTCACCGTGGACTTCTCCTACTCCGAACGGACCCGCGAGCTCGCCGCACAGCTCGAGGAGTTCATGACCGACCACGTCTATCCCGCCGAGCGGGTGTACGACGAGCAGATCGCCGAGAACTACAACCCGCACGAACAGCCACAGATCATGCGCGACCTGCAGAAGCTCGCCCGCGATCGCGGCCTGTGGAACCTCTTCATGACCCACGACGGACTGGGCGCCGGGCTGACGAACCTCGAGTACGCACCGCTCGCCGAGATCGTCGGCCGGTCCATCATCGGCAACGAGGCGATCAACTGCTCCGCGCCCGACACCGGCAACATGGAGATCCTCGCCATGTACGGCACCGAGGCGCAGAAGCAGCAGTGGTTGAAGCCGTTGCTGGACTGCGAGATCCGGTCTGCCTTCGCGATGACCGAACCGGCCGTCGCATCGTCGGACGCAACGAACATCACGTCCACGATCGCGCGCGACGGTGACGACTACGTCCTCAACGGCCGGAAGTGGTACACCTCAGGCGTTCTCGACCCCGACTGCAAGCTCATCATCTTCATGGGCAAGTCCGATCCCACGGGTCCCACTTACCGTCAGCAGAGCATGATCCTGGTGCCGTTCGACACCCCGGGTATCGAGGTGCTCCGCGATCTGCCGATGTTCGGTTTCACCGACCGCCTCGGTCACGGCGAGGTGCAATTCACCGACGTGCGCGTGCCGGCCGAGAACATGCTCGGCGCGGAGGGCGACGGGTTCGCCATCGCCCAGGGGCGTCTCGGCCCGGGCCGCATGCATTATGCGATGCGAGCGGTCGGCATGGCTGAGCGGGCGCTCGACATGATGTGCAAGCGTTCGCTGGAGCGGCACGCGTTCGGAGGACCGCTCGCCCACCGCGGGGTCGTCCGGGAGTGGATCGCGCGCAGCAGGATCGAGATCGATCAGATCCGGCTGCAGGTCCTGTACTCGTCGTGGCTGATGGACACCCAGGGCAACGCCGCCGCAAGGTCCGAGGTCGCCGCGATCAAGGTCTCCGCCATGGAGGTCGCGCACCGCGTCGTCGACCGCGCCGTGCAGACCTTCGGCGCCGCCGGGGTCAGCAACGACACCGTCCTCGCCCGTCTCCACGCGATCACGCGTGCCCTGCAGATCGCCGACGGCCCCAACGAGGTCCATCTCCGCACCATCGCCCGACTGGAGGTCAAGAAGCACTCATGAGTACCGATCTCACCGGGAAGGTCGCCCTCGTCACCGGCGCGAGTCGCGGACTCGGGCTCGCGATCGCCCGCGGCCTCAAAGAGGCCGGCGCGACCGTGATCGTGTCCAGCCGCAAGCCCGACGCCTGCGCCGACGCCGTCGACGCTCTCGAGGACGTCCCCGGACAGGCCCACTCCCTCGCCTTGCACGTCGGTCGTTGGGACGAGCTCGAGCCCGCCGTCGACGGCATCATCGAACGTCACGGCAGCCTGGACATCCTCGTCAACAACGCCGGGATCGCCCCGCTCGCCGACAACCTGGTGTCGGTTTCGGAATCGCTGTGGGACAAGACCATCGAGGTGAACGTGAAGGGGCCGTTCCGACTGATGGCCGTCGCGGGCGATCGGATGCGCGCCGCGGGAGGCGGTTCGATCATCAACATCTCGAGTATCGGTGCCGTCCGGCCCAGTCCCGCGGAGGCGATGTACGCCGCGGCGAAGAACGGACTGAACGCCCTGACCCAGGCCTTCGCCCAGGAGTACGCGCCGACCGTCCGCGTGAACTGTGTCATGCCGGGCAGTTTCGCGACGGACATGGCCGAGAACTGGGATGACGAGTTCATCGGGCTCGTCACCGACCGTCTGCCTGCCGGCCGGCTGGGACGGCCGGAGGAGATCGCGGGACTCGTCACGCACCTCGCGAGCGACGACGCCGGTTACACCACCGGCGCACTCATCCCGGTCGACGGCGGCCGCACCGCGGTCTACTGAGGAGGCCACAGTGACCACCACGACCACCACTGAACACGCTCTGTCGGACCTGTTCGGACTCGCCGGGCGCACCGCGATCGTCACCGGCGCGTCCTCCGGACTGGGCCTGGGCTTCGCCACGACGC
This sequence comes from Gordonia sp. ABKF26, assembly GCF_041103195.1. Classification (NCBI taxonomy): domain Bacteria; kingdom Bacillati; phylum Actinomycetota; class Actinomycetes; order Mycobacteriales; family Gordoniaceae; genus Gordonia; species Gordonia sp. ABKF26. The sequence continues at coordinate 911,800 of NZ_JBGCVZ010000003.1, read as the reverse complement.
TGGCGTCCGCCGGCGCAACAGTTTTCGCGGCCGCGCGTCGCCTCGATCGGCTCGAACAACTCGCAGAGAAGTACCCGGCGATCGTCCCTGTCCGGTGTGACGTCACCGACGATGCGAGTCGCCGCAAGCTAGTCGACGAGGCCTTCCTCGCCACCGGGCGGGCCGACGTGCTGGTGAACAATGCCGGGATGGCCGGTCCGCCCGACGCCGAACAGGAGACGCCGGAGGGGTTCTCGGCGATTCTCGATCTGAATCTGCTGGCCGGTTTCCACCTCTCGACGTATCTCGTCGGCCGGCTCGACGAGGACGCCACGACGTCGATCATCAACATCGCGTCGGTCATCGGCCTGGTCTCGACGGCCCCGATCGGTGGCGCCTCCTATGCCGCGTCGAAGGCCGGGACCCTGGGCATGACACGCGAGCTGGCGGGGCAGTGGGGCCGGCGCGGCATCCGTGTCAACTCCGTCGTGCCCGGCTGGTTCGACACCGAGATGACCGACGGATTGTTCACCAACGACAAGTCGGCCGGGTGGGTCCGGCGCAACACGATGTTGGGACGCGGTGGTCGCGACGGTGAGGTCGACGGGGCGGTCCTGTTCTTGGCGTCCGACGCCGCCTCGTATGTCACCGGCCAGACCCTCGTGGTCGACGGCGGCTGGACGGCCCGATGACGGCAACCCGGATCGGCTCGGGCCCGAGAGGTCGAAGAGTTACGTTGGAGATGTTCGGAGGTGAGGTGAGATGAGGACACTGGCAACAGAACTGATCGATCGTGCCGCCACGGCGCCGGACCAGGTCGCGGTCATCGACCGGTTCGGGGAGCACCGGCTCGGCGACGTGGTCGACACCGCCCGGGCGATCGCCGATGCGCTCGCCACGCACGACGCGGCCGCACCCACCGTGATCGTCCAGGCCGACAACACCTGGCACACGCTGGCCTGCGCGGTCGGCGTCGGTCTTCGTGGCGGTCTCGTCGCCGTGTTCAGTCCACATGCCACGGCGTCGGAGTTCGACCTCGCGGTGGAGGACATCGCCCCCGACGTCGTCATCGCCGACGACGATGTGCTGGCGCACTGGGGTGCCGACGACGGACGTTTCGGTTCCCGACTCGCCGCTGGGTCGCATCGCACGGTACTGGCTCGACCGGACTTCGGTCCCATCGCTCGCTGGTCGGGCGGCACCGCCATCGCGATGACTTCCGGTTCCACCGGACGGCCGAAATGCGTAGTGCAGTCCGAGGAGGCGATTCGGTACGCGGCCCAGAGCACCATCGACGCAGTCGGTCTCCGTGCCGGCGACGCGATCGGTGCCTTCGTGCCGCTCTCCTCGGTCGCGGCCTTCTGCTTCGGTATGTACCTTCCCGCGTTCCTGGGCGGCACGATGGTCTGTATCGATCGGTGGACACCGGCGGGTGCGCTGACCGCCATGCGCGACCACGAGGTCGCCTGGACCATGCTCGTTCCCACGATGGCACTCCAGTTGTCCATCGCCGATGGTTCCGACACTCCCCTCACGGCGCTGCGGGCCATGACCGTCGGGGGCGGACCCATGAACGTCCGCGCACTGTCCGAGGCCGAGGAGACACTGGGCACGACGTTCCTCCGCGTGTTCGGGATGTCGGAGTGCCTCGGGCACACCACACCACTCCCCTCCGACCCTCGCGAACGCCGGCTCGGCAAGGACGGCAAGCCATTTCCCGGTACCGTGGTCCGCGCCGTCGACGCATCCGGCGCCACCCTGCCCGCCGGGGAGATCGGCGATGCACAGGTTCGCGGACCGTCGTTGTTCGTCGGCTACGCCCGGGACGGGAAGCCGCACCCGCCGGAGCTGACCGCGGACGGATTCCTGCCGACGGGCGACCTCGTGGAGGTCTCCGACGACGGTTTCATCCAGGTCATGGGACGCCAGAAGCAGATCATCATCCGCGGTGGGCGCAACATCGACATCAACGAGGTCGAGAGCGCCATCGCCGGGATCCCGGGTGTCGTACAGGTCTGCGTCGTACCCGTACCCGATGACATGCTCGGTGAACGCGCCGCGGCCCTCGTCGTGGCAGGCGGAGCCGAGATGACCCTGGCGGCGGTCACCGACGAGCTCGACCGATCCGGTTTCCCCAAGTTCAAATGGCCCGAGTACGTGTTCGCCGTCGAGGACCTTCCCCAGAATCGAGTCGGCAAACTCTCGCGGCCCGACGCCATCGCGCTTGCCACCCGGCTCGCCGGCCAGGCCGTGTGAAAATCTTCAAGAGGAGCAACAATGTTCAACCTCATGGTGCTGGCATCGCGCCCCAGCGACTGGACCCACGACCAGTTCATCGAGTGGTGGCGCGGCGAGCACGCCGACGTCACCTACCCGTTGCCGGGTCTGCTCCGATGGCAGCTCACGGAGATCGTGGAGGGTATCGACGAGAAGTCGTCGGGATGGGACGGATTGTCGGTGCTGAGCTTCGAGTCGCGAGAAGCACTCGACGCCGCACTCGCGAGCCCTGAGTGGAAGGCGGCCGTCGCCCACGTCGGCAGCATGCGCGGGCGTCGGATGATCTGGTACGGCGACGAGATGACCATGGTGCCGCTGACCGAACCGACGTCGTGACCGTCGGGAGTTCCTCGACGACGTGGCTCGAGGCGGGATGCCACCCCGTTGTCGATGGCGTTCACCGGATCCCGCTGGCTCTACCGCAGGACGGCCTGCGAGCGGTCAACATCTATGTGCTCGAGACAGATTCGGGTATCGCGCTCATCGACGGCGGCTGGCACCGGCCGGACACCCACCGCGAACTCACCGAAGCACTGTCCGTCATCGGGCGTACACCCGACGAGATCCACGACGTCTTCGTGACCCACATCCATCGCGACCACTACACCTTCGCGGTGGAGCTACGTCGACGACACGGATGTCGTGTCCACCTCGGGGCGGCCGAGGCCCCGGGCCTGGCCGAGATCGCCCGCGTCGACAGCAACGTCCCGACGTCGTCCCTGCGTGAGGTCCGGCGGGCCGGTGCTCTCGAGCTTGCCGACACCGTCCACGCGATGACGATTGACGAACCGTTCTCCATCGCGGACTGGGAGCAGCCCGACAGTTGGCTCGAGCCAGGGCTCCTCCCTCTTCCCGGCCGACGTGTCGAAGCGGTTCACACGCCCGGCCATACCAAGGGACACATCGTCTTCCACGATCACGATCACCGGCTGTCGTTCACCGGCGATCACATCCTGCCGACCATCACGCCCTCGATCGGTTTCGAGCTCGGCGACTGGGAGATGCCACTCGCGAAGTTCCTCCGGTCTCTCGAACTGCTCGTCGACGATCGCGATCACACCATCGCGCCCGCGCATGGCGCCGTGGGTGGCCAGATCCGCGCTCGCGCAGAGGTTCTCCTCGCACACCATGAGCACCGGTTCACCCAGATCGTCGATCTGCTCGCGGGTCACGGACGACCACTACCGGGACATGCGGTGGCACAGCGTCTGCCGTGGACTCGACACAATCGCCCCTTCGGCGCACTGGACACGTTCAATCAACTGATCGCCGTATGCGAGACGATGGCGCACCTCGATGTACTGGTGGACCGCGAGGTGGTACGCGTCGATGCTCGCGACGGAGTGGAGCACTTCGGCGTCCGCGGCTCCCACCGCAGCGAAACCCCGACCCCGCTCTGACCGGACTCACGTCCGGCCGCCGCAGCTCACCGTAGGAGAACGCAGGAGATCATGGCCAACCGACAGCTGTGTCTGGCACGCCGGCCGGAGGGCGCGCTGCGCGCCGACGACTTCGACATCGTCGAGACACCGGTGCGCACGCTCGCCGACGGCGAGGTCATGGTCCGCAACACCTGGCTGTCGATCGACCCGTCGCTACGCATCCGGCTGGAAGCCCAGACGCCGGACGGATATCTCCCGCCGTTGGCCATCGGTGAGCCGCTGGCGGGTCTCGCCCTCGGCGAGGTCGTCGAGTCCCGGTCCCCCGATTTCACGGTGGGCGATCTGGTCTCGCACACGCAGGGGTACCGCGACCTCGCGATCCTCGGTGGCGACGCCGGCACCCTCGGTGGGTACGGCGCCCCCACCCGGATCGAGCCGAGCGGCTTCCCCGACCACTGGTTCCTCGGTCCCCTCGGTAGTTCCGGCCTCACCGCCTACGTCGGCGTGACCGTGATCCTCGACGTGGAGGCCGACGACACGGTCTGGGTGTCCGCGGCCGCGGGGGCGGTCGGCAGTCTGGTCGCGCAGCTGGCACGGCAGCGCGGTGCCACCGTCATCGGATCGGCGGGCAGCCCGCCGAAGGTGGATCATCTGCTCTCCCAGCTCGGCCTCGACGCGGCGTTCGACCATCGCGCGCGGCCTCTCGCCGAGTCACTCGCCGAGGCTGCTCCCGCGGGCATCACCGCGTACTTCGACAGCGTCGGCGGCGCCCATCTGACCGCCGCGCTCGACGCGATGCGGGCCGGCGGCAGGATCGCCGTGTGCGGCGCCATCTCCGGTTACGACGCCGGGGACCCGGTTCCCGGCCCCCACAACCTGTTCCAGTTGGTGGCCAAGAGCATCCGCATGGAGGGCTACCGGGCCGGCTCGTTCAATCACCTCACCCCGGCGATGCAGGAGGAACTCGGCGATCATCTGTCCGCCGGACGGATACGGTTCGACGAGAAGGTCTTCGACGGCCTGGAGTCCGCACCGGCAGCCATGATCGCGATGCTGCACGGCGATCACCTCGGCAAGACGCTCGTGACGCTCGACGAGAGGAACTGATCATGCGCGCCGTTCAGCTCGTCGAATGGGGAGACCCACCAGAGGTCCGGGAGATCGACGACCCCGAACCCATCGGCGCCGAATTGGTCCTGCGCGTCGACGCGGCGGGGCTGTGCCTGTCGGACATTCACGTGATGGACTCCGGCGCGGGCATTTTCGACTATCCGCTCCCACTCACCCTCGGCCACGAGACCGCCGGCACGGTCGTCGGGGCTGGGCCGTCCGCGGACTCGTCCTGGCTCGGCAGGCGCGTGGTGGTGCACGGCATCTGGGCCTGCCGGCGATGCCGCAATTGCCGTCGCGGACGGGAGAACTACTGTCTGCACCTGGCGCGGGTCCCGGGCGAGCCCCTACCGCGTATCGGGAATGGCCTGGGCCACCATGGTGGACTCGCCGAGAAGCTGCTCGTGCCGTCGGATGAGGTGCTCGTCCCGACCGGCGACCTCGACCCGGGGCTCGCCGCTCCCCTCGCCGACGCCGGATTGACGGCCTTCCACGCCATTCGGATGAACCTGGACGTCGTGGACGAGTCGACCGTCGCGGTCGTGATCGGCGTCGGCGGGCTCGGCCACATGGCCGTGCAGATCCTCTCGGCATTGGGCGTCTCCGCGGTGATCGCCGTCGATCAGCGTCCGGACGCGCAGGCCCTCGCGTCGACGCTGGGGTGTATCTCCGCCCACGCCTCGGTCGACGAGGCTCGTCCGGCTGTGCGCGGTCTCGGCGGCGCCGACCTCGTTCTCGACTTCGCCGGCGCACCATCGACGGTGGAGACTTCCCTGGAGCTCCTCGGACCCGGTGGGCGGCTCGTGGTGGTCGGCACGGCAGGCGGACGCGTACTCGTGGGCAAAGATCTCGGACTCGCCCAGGGATGGCAGGTGGGTGCACCGTTCTGGGGCACGCGATCGGACCTGTCGGCGGTGGTCGAGCTCGCCGCTGCCGGCCGTTTGTCCGCGGAGACGGTGGAATTCACGCTCGAGGATGCGCCGAGGGCTTACGAGCTGCTTCGGCGTGGGGAGGTCGCCGGGCGGGCCGTGGTGCGTCCGAACGGATGACCCTCTCGGGGCGCCTGCGGCCCGCGACTCCCCGCCCGCGACCGCTAGGCCGAAGCAGCGGTGTCGGCCGCGGCGAGACCAAAGACCAGGGCTGTCGCCAACCCGCCGCCATAGGCGCGGTACCACAGACCGCCGGTGTCCGACCCGGCGGCGAGCAATCCGGGGATCGGATCACCGGACCCATCGGTCACGCGGGCGTTCTCGTCGATCCGGATGCCGACGAACGGGAAGGTGACCGCCGGGACGGTCTCGATGACGTAGTACGGCGGCTCGTCCAGCGGCATCGGGTCCAGCGCACGCGGGACCGATAGCGTGCCGTCGCGCACAGCCGTGTTGTACGACTCGATCTCGGCGGCGATGACCGCGCCGTCATAACCCCATTCCTCCGGGAGATACTGCAGTTCGTCGAGGGATTCCGCGACCCCGACGCGGCCGCCTCGCTTGCTCGCCAGCGCGAACTTGTCCGGCGCGATCGCACCTTCGACGTACGCCGTCGTCATCCAGTCGCGATGGACTCGCGCGTCGCCGATCAGCAGGCCGCGCGCCTCCGGTTGCGCGAGCAACTCCATCGTCGTCAGGTGGTCGGCGAGCGACTCGTCGGTGAACCGCTTGTTGTCGAGGTTGAACAGCAGCGCGTGCTCGCTGTAGTACAACGCCAGTTCGACGTAATCCGCGTCGGTGAACGTGATCTCGCTGGGGATGAGATGGCCGTAGAAGCCCGCGCCGGCGGTGCCGAAAGCCGCCCCGGCCGCGGCCGCGAGACGCAGCCCGCCGCCGCGGCTGTTCGGATTCGATCGAAGTGCGGTGTTTCGCGCCGATGGATGTAGGTGACGCGCACGCAGATCCGGGTCGGCCTGGAACCCGCCGGTGGCGACGAGCGTGTGCCTCGCCTCGATCTCGCGGGTCGACTCCCCGGGGCGCCGGACGACGGCACCGACGACCGCGCCCGCCGACATCAACAGCTCTTCGGTGTCCGTGCCCAGTAGTATCTCGCCACCGTGGTCCGTCACGGTCCTCCGACACAGGTCGACGTAGTGGTTGGTGTCGAACCGATGACCGCGGCCGTAACTCAGGATCCGCTGCGCGGGACCGACATCGGCGCCGAACTCGCGCAGCCAGTGGACGGCGGGACCGAAGCCGTCGACCAATCGCCGACGCAACACCGGGTCGCCATCCGGGTTCTGCTCGGCCATCACCTCGTGGTCGGGCATCGTCCACGCGTAACCCGCGTACCGGGCGGACCCGCCCACATCGTCGGCGACGTCGACCAGACACACAGACAGGCCCTGGGTCGCAGCCCTGGCCGCCGCGGTGCAACCGGCCATACCCGCGCCGATCACGAGAAGGTCGACGCCGTTGTCTCTCATGTCTTCTCCTCGCTCGGAAACCGTTCGCGGCTTCTGCCCATGTCCGCCCCTTGACTCGGCGCGTACCTCACACCTTAACTGAGTTCACTTCACTATGTCCCGGAAAGGGGTGGATCGTGTCCGATGGCAAGGTCGCGCCGGACTTCCCCCTCGACGGGGTTCATCACTCTCACCGTCCGACATTCCTCGTTCTCGCGGTGGCTGTTTCGTCGATGGCGATGCTGCAGTCGGTGGTGATCCCGGTGCTACCGGCACTCCAGCGGGAGTTGGGCACCGACTCGGTCGGCATCACGTGGGTCCTCACGTCGTTCCTGCTGTCGGCATCGGTGTGCACCCCGATCATCGGACGGTGCGGGGACCTGTTCGGCCGCAAGAGAGTGTTCGTCTGGTGCCTCGTGGTCCTCGCGATCAGCACTGTGATGGCAGCATTCGCCACCACTCTGGCGGTCATGATCGTCTCGCGCGTGCTGCAGGGAGTCGCCGGCGGTCTGTTGCCCGCCGCGTTCGGCATCGTGCGCGACGTCTTCCCTCCGGCGCGTGTGGCAGGTGCAATCGGGTCCATCGCCGCACTGATCGCGGTCGGTTTCGGGATGGGGATCGTCATCGCGGGACCAATTGAGTCGACGTTCGGCGTCAGGTGGCTGTTCGGCCTGCCGTGTGTGGTGATCGCGCTGGCGGCGGTCTGCGCGGCAATCGTGGTCGCACCGGACAGCACACGCTCGTCGGACGCGCGGGTGAACTGGCCCGCCGCAGTCGTTCTCGCGGGTTGGCTCCTCACGCTGCTGGTCGCCATCAGCCGGGCGCCCACGATCGGGTGGGTGGCGTGGCAGTTCGCCGGGCTCATCGCCATGGCGATTCTGCTCTTCGGACTGTGGCTCGCCGTCGAACTCCGAAGTGCGGTACCCCTCATCGATGTCCGGATCATGCGGGAGCCGACCGTGTGGGCGGGCAACCTGTCGTCCTTCCTGCTCGGGGTCGGGATGTTCGCCGCGTTCACGGCGTTGCCGCAGTTCCTCCAGGCTTCCCAGACGGACGGGTTCGGGTTCAGTGCGTCGAGCACCCTCGCTGGACTGATGATCATGCCCATCTCGGCCGGGATGTTCGTGCTGGGACTGTTCGCCGGTCGCCTGACCCGACGATTCGGCGCCCGACTCCTGCTGATCAGCGGCTCCCTCGTCGCATCTGTCGGCTACCTGGCCCTCGCGGCCGCGCACACCGCTGCCGGCCTGATCTACGTCTGGTGCACAATCGTCGGTGTCGGACTGGGACTGGCGTTCTCCGCGGTCTCCAACTTGGTGATCGCCGCCGTCCCGCCGGACCAGACGGGCGCCGTCAGTGGGATGAATGTCAACATCCGAACAGTCGGCGGCGCGGTGGGTGCCGCACTCATGGCCAGCCTGGTCACCGTCGGTGGCGACGCCCCCGACGCACCGTCGGACGTCGGATACACGCTCGGGTTCGTCATGATCGGTGTTGCCGTCGCCCTGTCCGCGGCGGCTGCGGCGGCTGCACCTTCTGCGTGACGAGGGGTCGGGCGCCCCCGTCTGCCGCTATGCTGAGCCGACGCCGGAGATGGGACTCGGATCGGATGAACGACGCCTCGGAAGCGCGGGACCGCCCCCGCTACACTCGCGACGAACTGGTCGCCGAACTCGGGCTGTCCGCCGATTTCGCCGAGAAGGCTTGGAATGCATTCGGTTTCGTGCGTCAGCCTTCCTCGGACAAGGTCTTCTCCGATCGCGACCTCGCCGCCCTGCGCATGTTCGCGTCCTCCTCGTCGGCGATGCCGGAGACCAGCCAGATCGCGATGGCCCGAGCCATCGGACAGACGATGTCCCGGCTGGCAGAGTGGGAAGCCGACCTGCTGCGTGACATCGTCGACGACCCCGCGGTGCCGTGGGACTTCGACCAGATGAGTCTCGCGCTCGGCCAGATCCAGCAACTCATCTGGCGTCGGCACATGGCGCAGGCGATCGAGCGTCACACCGATCACTCCGACGACGAGGAGATCGACCTGATCGTCGGCTTCGCCGACATCGTCGGTTATACAAGTCTTTCCCGGCGCATCGATCTGAATGACCTGGAGTCCCTGCTCGGCTCGTTCGAGGACGACACCTTCGACGTGGTCGTGGATCATGGTGGGCGCGTCATCAAGACCCTCGGCGACGCGGTCATGTTCACCTTCGACGACGCCCCCGCCGCGGCGAGTGCAGCACTGGAGATCCATCAGCTGTCCACGGACGACAGTCTTCCCCCGTTGCGGGTCGGCATGGCGCGCGGTTCCGTCCTCGCCCGACTCGGAGACGTCTTCGGCGAGCCGGTGAACATCGCCTCGCGTCTCGCCGGGTCGGCCCGTCCCGGAACCACACTCATCGACGACGCGATCGCCGACCAGCTCGGTGGTGACGACCGCTTCTACCTCAAATCGATACCGACACTGCGCGTCCGGGGCTACAAACATCTCAAGGCCCGCGTGCTCGAAGCCCACCGCGACGGGCCGCTCGGGGAGTGAGGCGCCGCGGTCGGCCACCGGGATGCAGTGGGTACACGATTCCTGGATAGGGTGCCGGCCCCCGTATGGGACGCCCTGACTTGGGAATCCAGGTTCTGCAGATGTTGCCCGCGTTGCCCGGGCGGGCCCTATAACCCGTAGCCGGGACCGCCAAGTCCAGGTGGCGGCTCCATCACGCGCGTAGCCCGACCGCCCCTGGACCACCGCTCACCAGAGACTTCTGGTCATCACCACGGCCGCATGCAACGCCGTCTACTCGTTCCCACTCACCGACCTTAGACACTTGGACGGATGTTCGGCGGACACTACCGCGGTGTGCTCGGACGCAACCGAGTACCTCACCGTGAACCGCTAGACCGGCCGCCAGGGCTACTGCCCGTAGGTGTATCGCAGGTTGGCGTTGATCAGGATGCCGATGCGTTGGCACAGATGACGCAGTTGTCGATCATCCGGTGCGGGCTGTCCGGTGAGCAATGTCCACCGCAGATTTGTACCACTGCGGCCGCCGCTCAGGTCGAAGACGACCTGAGCGTCCGGTCGTTTGGTCCACAACGATGACCAGACCACACGCGTGGGTCGATCGGACTCGAGGACGGTGGGCGCCATCTCGTCGTCGAGCAGGTGAAGCCAGGGACGTGACGGCTGCCGGTCAGGGCGGACGAGGTCATCGAAGACCACGTGCGGCGGCGCCGGCCGGTTCTTCTCCGTCGACGCAACGGCTTTCACACGACGAGACTCTTAACGCTTCGCGGTACGACGCAACTGCAATACGCAACATCGGCTGTGCGGGATTGTCAGTGAACTCGACGAGGGGTGGCTACAAGCTGCGAACCCTGGGTTACCCCGAGCGGCTGAACATTGCCCTCGACGGTGGCCGTGCGGCAGTCGACGACGAGTAGATTGTGTATGTGCTGCTCGCAGAGGCTGGGTTATCGGAATGCGCCAGAGATGCTGCGTGCAGCGCGGATTTCAACCGACCGTTCTACATCGCTTTCGCGGCGTTGGTGCTTTTCTCGGTGTGGGTCACGCTGTCGGGGTTTGCGACGGTCGACGTCATCAGTAACCGCCTCGGCTTTCTGCGCAGCCTGGCATGGATCGGGGTCGTGTGGATCGTTCCGATCGTCGGCGCCGCGGTGTGGCGACTGAGCAGGTGGCGGTGGCTGATCAGTCATTGGAACCCGCGCCCGGATGCCGCCTGACACAATGCGCGTGCGCGGGCCAGGCAGCACGACGCAGTCTTTTCCCCGCGAACTGGCCGCCTGCCGAGGGTTCATGTGACTTCGTTTGCTGCTACTTGAACGGGTTGAGTGTACGACCGAGGTAGTAGCCGACACGTCCGGGAATAGGGCGCATCGCTGCCGCTGACACCTTGTTGACAAGGCCGGGGATGCAGACGGGTTTTCCTGCGTTGACAGCGGCCCAGCCCTCGCGGACAACGTCTTCGGGTTCCTGCCACATGAACCCCGGCAACCGATCCGCGGCGTCGCGCGTGCCCATGACGTCATGGAATTCGCTGTGCGTGAAGCCCGGGCACAGTGCTGTCACATGAATGCCGTGCGGTCTGAGTTCCATATCCAGCGATTGAGACATGTTCAGCACATAGCTTTTGATTCCGGTGTAGAGCAAGCCCTCCCCTGGAGGCGATACCGCGGCGAGAGACGACAGGTTCACGATCCGTCCCCAGCGCCGTGCCTTCATATCCGGTAGCACGCGATGGGTCAGCTCGGTCACCGCAGTGACCATGAGCTGGAGTTCGGCGGCGACCGATTCCCACGGCGTCTCGGAGAACTTGGTACTCGAGGACATGCCTGCGTTGTTGACCAGCACGTCGATCGGCATCCCCATGTCGTCCGCGCGATCGACGATCGCCGCGGCGGGTGATTTCGGGTCACTCAGGTCGGCCGCAATGACCTCCGCGAGAACCCCGTGTTGCTGACGTAGTTCGCTCGCGAGCTTGTCGAGCCGTTCAGCGCGTCGCGCCACCAGGATCAGGTCGTGGCCCTCGGCGGCGAGATGTCGAGCGAACGCGGATCCGATCCCGGCGGAGGCCCCCGTGACGAGAGCTGTTCGACGGACAGTGTTCGGGGTCATCGCGGGTCACCGACATGGCCGTCGAGGAAGTCGATCTGGCGGCTGACGATGGACTCGAAATACGGGTCGAGATAGGGCTCGAAATGACCACAATCGTAGGTGTGCACCTCCCCGTTCGGTATGCGGCGTGCAACCGCCTGGGCCTTGCCGATCGGCGTGACGTCGTCCTTCGCCGCGAGTTGCACCAGCACCGGAGCCTCGATGGCCGATGCGTGCCGTCCGGGAGAGTAGAACGGCACACGCAACGCGATACGCGCGGCGACGTCGTTCTCGGCGAGCAGTTCCTCACGCATGTCCCCCATCCGTTCGACTTGCTCGTAAGCACCGGGCGAGGTCATCATCGCGATCTCCCCGGGTCGCCCGATCGCGGCCATCCGGTAGGGCGCCCGTCCTGTCCATGCTCGGAACTGATCACGCACTCCGCCAGCGATCAGGCGTGCCACCAGAGCCGGAGACCGGGAGAACGCGGATGCGGGGCCGCTCACATGCGGAACCTGGACGATCGCGGCGGCCACATGGTGGTCGCGAGCGGCCAGTCTCAGAACGTGGCCGCCGCCGAACGACGACCCCCAGGCCACCACGCGACGCGTATCGATACCCTCCAGACCTCGGACGTAGGCGAGTGCGGCATCCCAGTCAGCGTGCTGTTTTCTGATGTCGAGAATGCGACGAGGTGAGCCCTCGCTCGCACCCCAATGGCGGTAGTCGAAGACAAGGGCGGCGTACCCCGCCTGGGCAAATCGCGCGGCGTAGGCGTCGAGCCTCAGTTCACGAAATGCGGCGAACCCGTGAGCGAGGACGACGATGGGCGGGTTCACGACACCCTCCGGCCGGTAGAGCCAGGCTGCGCACCGGACTTCGCCGGACGTGAACGTGACATCGGATCGGACGTAGGTGAACTGACGCGTCATGGATGGGCCTCCACCAGGTATCTTGAATGGTGTTCAACAAGCTAACAGCTTCTTGAATGGCGTTCAAGACCGCATTGGTGTGGAGGTGATGTTTCAGTGGCGCGGAACAAGAGGCCGCAAGCCGCCGACGAGAAGCGCCAGGAGATCGTCGCGGCCGCCCGGCGACTGTTCATCGACAGCGGTTACGAGGCGACCTCGATGAGCAGACTGGCCAAGGAAGCCGGGGTCGCACCCAACACGATCTACTGGTACTTCGCCGACAAAGACGACGTGCTCGTTGCCGTCGTATCCGCCGTCATGGCCGATGCCTGGCCCCAGTATCAAGCGATTGCCGACCAGCCGATCGCCGCTCGGGTGCTGTGGATCGTGCGGCGGTTGACCGAGATGAGCGGCCTGGTGACCACGGTGCACGCTCGCGTGCCGCATTCACCAGTAGTGGCGGAGTGGCACAACAACTTTCACCTCCTCACGGCGACTTTGTTCCGTGCCGAACTGGAGACACTGGGCGTCCCTCCGGAGACCGTCGACGCCGAGGTGACGATTGCCGTGTTCACCGTCGAGGGACTGTTGACGCACGGGCAGGACGAGGACGAACAGCGCACCATATGCGAGACACTGGCCGCTCGATGGCCGTCGGCCACGAGCTGACCCACTCTTCGCTGTGAACACAAGGTCAGAGCGAGCCCGGGCCCACGGCGCTGATCCGCACTTCACTCGCCTTGACCACCAGGTAGACCGCGAGTCCGGTGACGAGCCCGAGGTCGGCGACCGCCGCCCAGGTGACCTCGGCCGCGACGAGTTGCTTCCCCACCTCGGCGGTCACCACGGCGTGGTCACCCCGGGGCGCGATGTCACGGACGCCGGCGGCCAGCGTGGTACGCGGACTACCGTGGGGTGCTTCGAGGTAGACGGCGACGGCCCGTGGCGAGAACGTGGCAGCGGCGCCCGCACCCGGTTGTGGCCCGTCGTCACCGGCGCTGCCGACGACCCGATTGCCTGACGGGTCGACGACGGCGTCGTCCTCGTCCAGGATGCCCACGAACAGGTTGAGCCCGGACAACGACGCCGCGAAACGACTTGTGGGACGTGTCAGAACATCGCGCGCGGAGCCGGATTCGACGACGCGGCCGCCCTCCAGGACCATGATGTCGTCGCACAGCCCGAGAGCGTCCACCGGGTCGTGGGTGACCATGATCGTCGTGCGGTCCCGGTCGGCGAGAAGAGTACGCAGCAGTGCTCGCAACCGGCTCGCGACGTCGACGTCGAGTGCACGGAAAGGCTCGTCCAACAGCAGTATTCGCGGTTGCGCGGCGAGGGCCCGAGCGATCGCGACGCGTTGTGCCTGCCCACCGGAGAGCTGGTGCGGCTTGCGGTCGGCGAGGTCGGCGACCTCGGTTGCCGACAGCCAGCGTTCCACTCGTTCCCGGATCTCCGACCTCGCCAGACGCTGCGCCGCAGGCGCGAACCCCACGTTGTCGGCGACCGTCAGATGCGGGAAAAGGCGAGCATCCTGCGACAGCAGTGCGATTCCACGCCGGCTCGGCGGCACGAACGTCGTGGTGTCGCTGAACACCCTGTCGCCAAGAGCTATCCGGCACCGGTCATCTCGACGCAACAGGCCGGCGACAACGCGCAACATCGTCGATTTGCCCGCCCCGTTGGGCCCGACGACCGCGGTGGTCGTGCCGGCGGCGAAACGGTGCTCGACGCGCAACGCGGGCACCGTGAGGTCGATGGACACCTCCAGATCCACTCCGGTCACAAGCCACCCCCAAGACGCGACCGGCGGCTGTGCACTCCCACGACGACGACCAACGACACGGCGACGAGGATGAGCGACAACGGGATCGCGGCCTGTGGGTCGTCGATGGCCGACACATAGATGGCCAGCGGCGCGGTCTGGGTCACCCCGGGCGCATTTCCGGCGAACGTGATGGTCGCACCGAACTCCCCCAGCGCCCGCGCGAAAGCGAGTACCAGGCCCGCGACGAGAGACGGCAGGACCAACGGGAGGGTGACCCGCCACAGGGTCCGGGTCGGACCGGCACCCAGGGTCGCGGCGACCTCCTCGTATCGCGTCCCGACGACGCGCACCGCGCCCTCGACGCTGATCACGAGGAACGGCAGCGCCACGAAGGTCTGTGCGAGCACGACAGCCGCTGTCGTGAACGCGATGTCGAGGCCGGCCGCGTGCAGGCGCTCGCCGACGATCCCGAGCCGGCCGAAGGTGTACAGCAATGCGAGACCGCCGACCACGGGCGGTAACACCAAGGGCAGCAACACCAGTGCGCGGAGCACTCGAATGACCGGACCGTCGTGTCGCGCGAAGATCAGCGCCATCGGCACCCCGACGATCAGGCAGATGACGGTGCTGGCACCGGCGGTGATCAGCGACAATCGCAGTGCGTCGAGCGACGAGGGTGACGAGATCTGCTCGACGAAGGTGGCCCACGGCGAACGGAGTAGGAGCGCCAGCGGAGGGAGGACGATCAGTCCGACACCGATCAGTGCCAGGCCGTACGTCCACCCGGGCAACCCCGCGGGGTCGCGTCGTGAGCGGATGAACGAACTGATGGTCAAGGCGCTCCGAAGCCGGCCTCGCGCAGGATGCGTTGACCATCCGCGCCGCGGACGAGGTCGACGAATTGGTTGGCGAGGTCGGCATTCCGGGCCCCGGTGAGGGTCGCGATCGGATAGGAGTTCACGACGGCCGCGAAGGCCGGGTCGGTCACGGTGGCCACCTTGTCACCGACCCCTCGGGCGTCGGTCACATAGACCACACCCGCGTCCGCCTGGCCGGTCGTCACCTTGGTCAACACCGCGCTCACCGACTGTTCCTCGGAGGCGGCGTCGACGGTGACACCGGTGTTGCGCTCGACGGTCTCGGTCGCGGCACCGCACGGCTGAGCCGACTGGCAGATGACCGCCGTCACGTCGGGCTTGTTCAGGTCGGCGAACGACGCGATGCCACCGGGATTGCCCGGCGCCGTGACGATCACGAGTGTGTTCGTGGCGAAGACCGCCGGGCCGACGGCGAGATCGCCGAGTTTGTCCATGTTCTTCTCGTCGGCACTCGCGAACACGTCGGCCGGCGCGCCCTGCTCGATCTGGTTGGCCAGCGTGGACGAACCGTCGAACGAGATGCGCACCGTGACCCCGTCGTGCTGTTGCTCGAACTCGTCGGCGATCGCGGTGAACGTCTTCTTCAGCGAGGCCGCCGCCGACACGTCGAGGGTCGTCGTGGCGGTGGATTCGGTGGAGTCGGTGTCCGTTCCGCCGGACGACGAGCACCCCGCCACGAGCAGCAGTCCGGTCGTCGCGACCGCGACGGCAAGCCTTCTCATCTGTTCTCCCGGTTGGTCTCGACGATCACGGTCGTCGCCTTGACGACGGCCGTGGCCACGACGCCGGGCCGCAGATCGAGTTCGCGAACGGCGTCCGCACTCATCAGCGACGTCACTTCGAACGGTCCGCACTGCAGGGTCACCTGGGCCATCACCACATCCGTGCGGACGTCGGTGACGAGCCCGGTGAACCGATTGCGAGCCGAGCGTCCGACCGATGCCCCGTCGTCCGGTGCCACCGCGCGCTCGCGGGCGAGGGCGGCGAGCCGCGCCCCGTCGACGGTGGCGACGGGTCCGTCGTCGGAGGCCTCCAGGACGCCGGTCGCGACCCAGCGCCGGACGGTGTCGTCACTGACGCCCAGCAGCGCGGCGGCGTCCCTGATTCGAATTGCGGTCACTGCGACACCGTACCCGCATCAGCGGCAATAGACGCGCTGTATCTCCGCGTACGAGCAAACCGACGACCTTGACCTCAACCGAGCTTGAGGTTCTACGCTCGAATTCGATCCGGCCGTCGGATTCCTGGTGCCGATACCGATGAGTTCGGTGCGGGAGGACGGTCTGACCTCTCGACGATGACCACCACACCCCGAAGGTGCCCTGAATTGTTCCCCGACGTCACCCGGACGCCACGAAATTCGGTCGCGGCTGTCACACCCCATAGATACCGTGGAGAATCATGAGCTCAGTCACAGTTCCCGCCACCGCGCCGGGAGAAGTCGCGACGTCCGACGTCGCCATCGAAGCCATCGACCTGGTGAAACGCTTCGGCGATTTCACGGCGGTCGACGGCGTGAGTTTCACCGTGCCGCGAGGCTCCGTGCTCGGCCTGCTCGGCCCCAATGGCGCGGGCAAGACCACCACCGTCCGCATGATGACCACCCTCTCACCACCCACGAGCGGCACGGCGCGCATCGCCGGCTACGACGTCCGCGAGCAACCCGGGATGGTCCGGCAGAACATGGGCCTGACCGGACAGGCCGCCACGGTCGACGAGATCCTGACGGGTCGCGAGAACCTGCGCATGATCGGCGGGCTCTACGGCATCGGACGCAAGACCCTCGCGCGACGATCCGACGAGCTCCTCGAGCAGTTCTCGCTCGCCGACGCCGGTGACAAACAGGTCAAGTCGTACTCCGGCGGCATGCGTCGTCGGCTCGACCTCGCGGTCAGTCTGCTGGCCACGCCGCCGGTGCTCTTCCTCGACGAGCCGACAACCGGCCTCGACCCGCGCAGCCGCTCCGAACTCTGGGAGGTCCTGCGCGAACTCGTCGCCGACGGCACCACGTTGCTGCTCACGACGCAGTATCTCGAGGAAGCAGATCAGCTCGCCGACGACATCGTCGTCATCGACAAGGGCACGATCATCGCGCACGGCACGTCACTGCAACTCAAGGAGCAGGCGGGCTCGGCCAGCCTGGTGCTGACCGTTTCGCACGCCGACGATCTACCCGCCGCGGAGGCCCTGCTGCGCAAGAACGGTGCGGAGGTGTTCGTCGACGTGGCGGCCCGCCGGCTCACGACCGCCGCCGCCGGCCTGGGCGACCTGCCGCGTGTTGCGGCCTGGTTCGACGAGAGCGGCATCGCCGTCGACGACTTCGGGCTCTCCCGTCCGAGCCTCGACGACGTCTTCCTCTCGCTCACCGGCCACCGTGCGGAGGAGTCCAGCAACGCCGAGGACACCGACAACACCACCGACGAGGAGCGTTCCTGATGACGACCACGGCACACACCCACGCGGTGGTCGCGGACAAGCCGCGGATCCACCCGACCACGATCTGGCAACAGGCCTGGATCATGGTCAAGCGCAACATGATCCACACCAAGCGGATGCCGGAGATGCTCTCCGATGTCACCATCCAGCCGATCATGTTCGTGCTGCTGTTCGCCTACGTGTTCGGCGCGTCGATCCAGACCGACTCGGCGTCGTACAAAGAGTTCCTGCTCCCGGGCATCATGGGCCAGACGATCGTGTTCACCGCGTTCATCGTGTCCACCGGTATCACCGCCGACCTGGAGAAGGGCATCATCGACCGGTTCCGATCGCTGCCCATCCAACGGTCGTCGGTGCTGATCGGACGCAGTATCGCGAGCCTGCTGCACAGCTCGATCGGCATCGTCGTCATGGCTGTGACCGGCTTGGCCATCGGCTGGCGGATCCGCGGCTCGTTCGGTGAGGCGGTCCTCGCGTTCGCGCTGCTCCTGCTGTTCGGCTTCGCGATGATCTGGTTCGGCATCCTCATCGGATCGTGGCTGCGGACCGTCGAGGCCGTCAACGGCTTCATGTTCTCGGTCCTGTTCCCGATCACGTTCCTGTCGAACGCGTTCGTCCCGACCGAACCGATGCCCACCTGGCTGCGGACGATCGCCGAATGGAATCCGATGTCGTCACTGGTCCAGTCGTTGCGTGTGCTGTGGGGCAACGGCCCGGCCTTCGGTTCGGACGCGGCGCTCCCCATGCAGTATCCGGTTGTGGCCACCCTGATCTGGACGGTTGCGCTGACGCTGATCTTCGGTCCGTTCGCGCTGCGCGCCTACAACAAACGAACCTCGGACTGACCCACCACCCGACCGGGGTTCGTCGACGCGACCCGCTCAGGCAGTCAACGTGATTGCCTGCAGCGGGTCGCTGTATATCGCGTCGAGCGATACCGCGCCGGCGGCCTGCTGCTGCACGGTCGCCCCCGAATGGGAGACGCGCACATCGCGTTTGGACACTATCGAGGTCTCCCGCACGGCACGAGCCACCGTGGGCAGTCCGGCCGCGTAGTCGGTGAAGGCCTGACCGCCCAGGATGATGTGGTCCGGGTTGAAGATGTCGGCGATGAGCCCGACTGTCCGTCCGAGCACCTCCGCGCGCTCTTCGAGCAGACGACGCGCCGTCACGTCACCGTTGCGCGCCAGAGCATGCACGTCCTCGACGTCGACCACCGAGAGACCAAGCGCCCGAGCTGCTTCCACGACACCGGTGTCGCTGACCGCGGGTTCCAGACGACCGGTCCGATTCGGATCGAGCAGAGTTGTCGAGCCTGTCGGGAAGTGCCCGATCACCGGCGGACCGGCGGTCGGGGTGTGCACGGTCCCGCCGACGCTGAAGGCGATGCCGAGCATCTCGCGCGCGTAGAAGTAGAGGAAGCTCGACTGCTGATCGTCGGGATTGAGTACGAGTTCGGCGGCGGCCATCGCCTCCACGTGGGACGCCACCGACACGGGCAGTCCGACGGCCTCGGCGATTGTCCGGCCGACCTGGGCACCCTCCCAGCCGAGCCGGGGGTGGTCGACGACACCGCCGTCGGCCACGCGTCCACCGAGCGCGACGCCCACCCACAGCACCCGCCGGCCCGTCCAGCGCTCGGCGAAACGCCGGGCGCTGACGCCGATGGCGGTGAGCGCTTCTTCCGGCGAGTCGGCGTGCGGGGTCGGGATCTGGATGGCACCGACGACGCGGTGCAGCAGGTCGTGGGTCGTGATCGCGGTGACCTTGTAGCCGATGTGGATGCCCAGCGTGAGGAACTCGGAGATGTTGACCTCGAAGGGCAACCGCGGCCGTCCGATGGCGCCCGACGGCGCGAGGTCGGCCCGTTCACGGATCAGGCCCGCCTTCAGCAGCGCGCTCACCTGACGATTGACCGTGGAGATGCTGAGCCCGGTGCGCTCGGCCGCGTCGTCGCGGAACAGCGGGCTGGACAGTCGGGCGGCCCGGAGGACGAGTGCCGCGGGTTTGGTCGACAACTCCAGGCGCGGCGTTGCGACGTGCACCCGCTGGTCCCCCTTCACTGGTCCGCGTCGGTCGGCGACCGGACCCGGGGTCCGAGTCGGCGGTACGGAAGTCAACGGTACGGGCTGGCGGGTGCCCAGAGGAGCGCGACGCACCGCGCGGGTGACCGGCTGACGCCGGACAGGAGAGGCGGGGGCGGTGCGCAGGGTGCGGGTGGAGAGTTCGGGCAGTGTGGCGGTCATGATCGTCCTCGTCGAAAGACCCCGCGGGTCGCGGGGCGGAAGCCGGAAGCTGGTGCTCTGAGAAGAGACTCGAGAAACGACGCCCCGGGGAGGAGATTGACTCGGCGGGGGTCGGTCAGCGCATTCGACGGCAACAACAGAGAACGCGTGCAAGCGGCAGACGACAACCCAGCGCGGTGGTCACATAGGTGACCTCCGTGAGGCTGTGGTCGGCACTTGTCATGCGGATCAAGCTAGCAACGCGACCCCGCACCGGCAAGCCCGTCCGGCCCTCGCTCATGGGCGTCGACGACCGGTCGCACACGCGTCCACCGGCGAGAATAGGCCCGTGGCGCGGCACGGACAGGGGTTGCACTCACCCTGATTCGAACCCGTTCGGCGTCCGGTGGTCCGACCTGCGGACCGAGGAGAAGCGGACCGTGGTCGGCTTGGCCACTCGGGTCGAGCCTGTCGGTGCACCCCGGTAGATTGTGAGCATGACCACAACCACTCCCGCGGCTGAGTCCGGCGCCGTGACCGACGCCGAGTTCCTCGAGGTCAGCGAGCCGTTCCGGCGCGAGATCATTGCGCACTGCTACCGGATGACCGGCTCCCATCACGACGCCGAGGACCTCGCCCAGGAGACCTTCCTCCGAGCATGGCGCGGCTACGCGAAGTTCGACCATCGGGCATCCGTGCGCACCTGGCTGCACAAGATCGCGACCAACACGTGCTTGACGGCTCTACAGAGTTCGCAGCGGCGGCCACTTCCCTCCGGCCTCGGCGGCGACGCCTTCGACCCCACGGACGACCTGTTGCAGAACCACGAGGTGCCCTGGCTCGAGCCGTACGCCGGCACCACCGACGAGATCGCGCCCGGCGACGACGCGGACCCCGCATACGTGGTCGGCGCCCGCGAATCGGTCCGACTCGCGTTCATCGCCGCACTGCAGCATCTGCCCGAGCGGCAACGGGCAGTCCTCATCCTGCGCGACGTGCTGCAGTGGCGCGCCGCCGAGGTCGCCGACACCATCGGTGTCACGACCGCCACCGTGAACAGCCTGCTGCAGCGGGCTCGTGAGCAGGTCAAGACCGCACGGCCGCAACAGGATTCGGCCGGAGACGGCGCCGCGGCGACACTCGACGACGATGCGAAGCGCGAACTCCTGGCACGCTATGTGTCGGCCTTCGAGCGCTACGACGTCGACGCCATGGTCGAACTGTTCACCGACAAAGCGATCTGGGAGATGCCGCCCTTCACCGGCTGGTACCAGGGCGCGGAGAACATCGGAACCCTCATCCGCCGCAATTGCCCGGCCGAGAAGGCCGGCGATCAGATCCTGTTGCCCACCACCGCCAACGGACAGCCCGCGTACGGGTTGTACATGCGCGAACCCGACGGCGTCCACCGTCCGTTCCAGCTCCAGGTGCTCGAGGTCGACGCCGCCACGCAGAAGGTCAGCCATGTCGTCGCCTTCTTCAGTGCCGACATGGAAGCCGACTTCGCGCGCTTCGGGCTCCCGGCGACTCCGTACGACGCACCGGCACGTTCCACGGCGAGCCCCTGGCACTGACCTCGGCCCGAGGGTCGTGCGGTCAGTCGACTACGGTCTGCGGGATCTGCGACGGGTCCATCCACACGACCTCCCAGGCATGACCATCCGGGTCACAGAAGCTACGGCAGTACATGAAGCCCAGATCTTCCGCCGCTCGGAGTGCACTGCCGCCGCACCCGAGCGCCGCATCGGCGAGCCGGTCTGCGTGTGCTCGACTGTCCGCGGAGATCGCCAACAACGACTCGCGACCGGCCGCCGGATCGGCGACGGTCCCCGCCGCGTACCCCGCGAATCGTCGTCGCTGCATGAGCACGACCATCGCCGAGTCGTTGATCATCATGCAGGCACTCCCCGCGTCGCAGAAGATCTCGTCGAAGTGAAACCCGAGCGTGCCGAAGAACCGGCGCGACCGCGCAACGTCCACGACGGGCAGGTTGACGAACAGCATCGGCGTCACAGGCGCACTCCAGACATGTCGGGGGGTCAGGGATACTGACCGGCCCGGCGCCTCGAACTCATCGAAGCCGACATAGGGTGCAGGAATGGGTGTGATCTATCTGGTTCGTCATGGTCAGGCGAACGCATTGGCCTACGGCATCGCCGACGCCACCGACGACCTCAGCAACGGACCCGGTGGTCTCACCACGACAGGGGCGACGCAGGCCGCCCTGTCCGGTGGATTCCTCGCCGGACAGATCGACGCCTTCACCGCAGCCGCCAGCGGCGACCTCCCGAGACAGCAACAGACGCTGAGCGGCGTGCTCGGAGCGTTCGACACCGACCGACCCCAGCCACATGTCGACCCCGGCTGGAACGAATATTCGCTGCCCGCGCTGGTCGGTGAGGCCACGCCGGAGATGTACCGCGACGGCCGCAGCTACCAGGAACAGCTCGACAAGGGGCTCGCGGCGTGGATCGCGGCCGGCGAGCATGACGCAGCGCCCGCTCTCGACGGCGGTCCCGCCGAGAGCTACCCCCAGTTCAAGGCCCGGGTCTCCGATGCCGCCGCGCGTGCCACCGAACTCGCCGGATCGGGTCAGACGGTGCTCGTGGTGTCCTCGGCAGGCACCATCACGCAGTGGATCGCCCAACTATGGGGTATCCCCGACGACACCTGGCCGGCGATGGCCCGCACGATGGTCAACGCCTCGATCAGCAAACTGATCGTCGGCCGCAGCGGCGTCTCGGTGGTGTCGTTCAACGAGCACGGTCACCTGTCGGACCGCGACGGCGGGATCGCGACGTTCCGCTGACCCAATGCTCCCCAAACCAAGTGAGTGACAGAGCCACTGATCCCTGAGGTGCGAGCGAAGCGCCCCCTCTGCTCCCTGAGGTACGAGGAGCGATAGCGACGAGCCTCGAAGGGCCCGGTAACGCAGGGCTAGACCCTCGAGTCGGTGAAACCTACGCCCGGTGCAGGTTCTCTCCGGGGCGGGTGATGACGACATTCGGGAGCACCGCGAACCGCGACAGTTGCGTGATCGAGTGGGCGATCACCGCGATGTCACCGGCCGTGATCATCTCCTCGGCGGGAATGCGATCCTTGAGCCAGTCGGTCATGTCGGTGTTGACGTAACCCGGTGCGATCGTCGTGGCGCTGACACCTCCGCGCGACTCTTCCAGGTTGAACGTCTCGCACAACGAGATGAGCGCCGCCTTGGTCGCGCCGTAGGCGGACAGTTCCGGCTCCGGATAGACGCCCGTGATCGACGCCACGGCAATGACTTTCGCACTCCCATGAGCCTGTGCGGTCGCACGCAGCGCAGGCAGCGCCGACTGCAGCAGCACGTAGGGCGCGCGGACGTTGACCTCGTAGAGGCGGTCGAACCGCTTGACCGGGAGGTCCGCGATCATGCCCTTCGACCCCATGCCGGCATTGATGATCAACGCGTCGAACCGCCCGAACGCCGTCGCGTGGGCTGCACCCAGTGCGCTGATCGACTCCGCGTCGGTCATGTCCGCGGGCACGACCTCGACCCGCCCGGCGCCGCGCTCGAGAAGCTCGGCAGCCTTCTTCTCCAACGCCTCTCGGCCACGGGCACTGATGGTGAGGTCCCAGCCGTCGGCGGCGAACCGGTCGGCGATGGCCGCACCGATCCCCCTCGACGCCCCGGTCACCAGCGCGGACCGGTTCGTGCTCGACTCGCTCATGCGGTTACCCCCTCGACTGCGCGGACCCGCGCGATGTGTTCTGACGACGTCATGGCTCGATCAGCCGATGTGGCGCAATCCTTCGGCGATGAACGTCGCCGTGGACTCGCCCGCCTTCTCGGCGCCGTCCCCCGACGATGCACCCGAGAGCGCGCGGTAGGTGATGCCCTCGGCGATCACGCCGAGCTTCAGATTGGCCAAACCGAGGTAGAAATCCCAGTCACCGAGATCAGAACCGGTTGCCGTGGAGTATTTCTGAGCGATCTCATCCACCGATGCGTACCGGTCGCTGGTCCAGGCCGCGGAGAACCCGAGGACCTGGTCGAAGGCGCCGATTCGGTACGCGCACATCAGCGCGACGTCGGTCAGCGGGTCGCCGAGGGTCGACATCTCCCAGTCGACGACCGCCGCGATGCGGGACGGGTCGTCGGCGTCCACGATCGTGTTGTCGATCCGGAAGTCGCCGTGCACCACGGACTCTCGTGCCTGTTCCGGTACGCGGTCGGTGAGCGCATCAACGAGTCGCTCGACATCGGGGAGCTCACGTGTCTTCACGTGTCCCCACTGGCGGGCCCACAATTTCACCTGACGCGCGGCGAAACCGGCCGGGCGCCCGAACTCTCCGAGACCGACCTCGCGGTAGTCCACGGCGTGCAGGTCGGCGAGGGTCTGCACGAGTGCATCGAGATTGCGGGCGACCTCGTCGTCGGAGTACGCATCCAGATCGTCAGCGGTCCGGACGACACGGCCGTCGACGAATTCAACGACGGTGCACGGCGCGCCGATCGTCGAACCGTCGGCATCGAACGCCACCGTGCGTGCAACCGGCACCGACGTCGACTGCAGCGCGCTGGTGACCGCCCACTCGCGCCCCATGTCGTGCGCAGACGGCGTGAGTCCACCGGTCGGTGGACGGCGAGCCACCCAGGTGGTCACACCGTCGGTGACCGTATACGTGAGATTGGACTTGCCGCCGCTGATGAGGTCGATCGAGAGTTCACCCGCCGGTTCGACCCCGTTGTCGATCAGCAACCGGCGCAGTCGGTCCCGGTCCAGCGCAGCGTCCACGGCGGTCATCGGGCATCCGCCGATGCCTTGGCCTCCAGCGCCTGCTGGGCCTTCTTCGCGCGCCCGACGGCGCGACGGGCGATCGCCCACCGGTGGACCTCGGACGGGCCGTCGTAGATGCGGAACGGCCGGAGCTCCAGCGACAGACGCGCCAGGGGCAGGTCGGCAGAGACACCGAGTCCGCCGCACATCTGGATGCTGCGATCGGCGACTCGCGAATATGCCTCGGCGGCAAAAGTCTTGGCGATGGACGTCTCGTCGGAGGCGTGGTTGCCCAGATCGAGCTCGTGACATGCCTTGAGCAGCAGCGCACGGGTCGCGGCCAGGTCGATCTCGTTGTCGGCGACCAGCTGCTGGATCATGCCCAGGTCTCCCAGACGCCCGCCGAATCCCTCACGGCGCGCCACATAATCGACGGCGACGTCCTGGCAGCGCTTTGCCGAACCGAGCCACCGCATCACGTGGGTCATGCGGGCAGGCCCGAGCCGGACCTGCGCGTACCGGTAACCCTCGTTCACCTCGCCGAGGATGTCCTCGTCGGGCACGAAGACGTCGGTGAAGCTCACCTCACAGTGACCGCCGATCATCGCCTTGTCGATGGTGTTGATGTGCCGGCCGACGGCCAGTCCGGGAGTGTCGGCGGGCGCGAGGAACATCGTCGCCCCGCCGCGGTCGCCGGGCGCACCCGAGGTCCGCGCCATGATGATGAAGAAGCCCGCGCCTTCGGCGCCGGTGATGAAGTGCTTCTCGCCGTTGATCTTCCAGCCACCGTCCACCCGCACGGCCTCGGTGCGGAGGGCATTCGGATCAGAGCCGGCACCGGGTGCGGGTTCGGTCATCGCGAAGGCCGAACGCACATCGCCCGCGGCGAGCGGCGCGAGGTACTTCTGCCGCTGCTCCTCGCTCGCGATGTGCGCGAGCATGTGCACATTGCCTTCGTCCGGCGCTCCGATGTGCAGGGCGATCGGACCGAAGGTCGAGTACCCTGCCGCCTCGAACACCGGGGCGCGGTCGCACATGTTCAGACCCAGGCCGCCGAACTCGACCGGCGCATGCGGCCCGAAGATCCCGGCGTCTTTGGCCTTCGCGTTCATCTCGCGACGGATGTCGTCTCCACCGGCCGCCGTGATGTCACCGGCCGCCTCGTCCTCGATGGGCAGGACGTAGTCGCGGACGAAGGTCTCGGTTTTCGCGACCACATCGAGCACGTCATCGTCGTGACGCAGGTCTATGGGCATGGTGACTCCTTAACGCGTGGGCAGGTGGGGCTCCCCGAACGCCGACCGATCGCTCGCTCGGCGTCCCATACCTTGCCAGGCCATACGCGCCGGGTCAAGCTCGATCGACGACGGTGTCGGCCCAGCGCCCTCAGTCCGGTCGGTAGCCGACCAGCGCCCGGGCCAACTGGAGATTGCGCGCGATCAGTTCGTCCGGACCCAACAGGCCGTCGAGCTTGAACCAGGTGGACACCCCGACGCACATGGTGGCCACGGCACGCGCCGCGTCTTTCGGGTACTCGGTGGTGAATTCGCCCGCCTCGACGCCCGCGAAGACGATCTCGTCGACCATCCGCTGTTGCCGGTCCCGGTGTCCGATGTAGGTCGGCCGGTAGGTGTCGTCGA
This sequence comes from Gordonia sp. ABKF26, assembly GCF_041103195.1. Taxonomy (NCBI): domain Bacteria; kingdom Bacillati; phylum Actinomycetota; class Actinomycetes; order Mycobacteriales; family Gordoniaceae; genus Gordonia; species Gordonia sp. ABKF26. The sequence continues at coordinate 885,442 of NZ_JBGCVZ010000003.1, read as the reverse complement.
GACTGCGGATCTCGGTGGAACCGACGAAAGCCTGTTCCCGGCGGTACATGTGGAATCGCAGCAGCGACTCGACGACGGCGTCGAACTGCCGGATCGGCTCGGGACCGGCCTCGAGGATCGCCGCCTCCGACCGCGCGAGCAGGTCGGTCATGGTCCGTTCGAGCAGCCCCTGCAGCAGCGACTGCTTCGACGGGTAGTGGTGATAGAGACCCGGCACCGACAGGTTGGCGCGCGCCGCGATCTCCCGGACCGAGGTGCCGTGGTAACCCTGCTCGGCGAAAGCGGACAGCGCTGCCGCCAACGGGACCGGGAGTTCGGGCTCACCGTAGTCGCGCCAGCCGCCCAGTGGTTGCGTTGCCGGACGGAGGTCTGCTTCGCCGGTTCCGCCACTCATGGCATCAAACATATCCCCACCCGCAGAACTACTCCGCATCGCCGGTGCGGCGCGACAAACTCTTCTCCAGCATCTCGGCGGGCGAGACCAGCAACGCGATGCTCAGATCGACCACGTCGGCCTTGCTCAGTTCGACGTCGCCCTCGAGCCAGGCGGCCAGCAGTCGACTGAGGCCACCGACCTGATAGTGCGCGACACCGACGGCAGCGGACGGGCCGACGTGCACGTCGAGGATCGCCGACGTGCTCTGCAGGGTGAGGCCCGCGAAAAGCGTGGTCGACTCCATCCGCTTGGCCGCGATGACCGGACTCAGCAGCGCCTGCGAGAACAGCAGCCGACCCTTCCGACGGTCCGCGTCGATGACATCGACGATCGCCGCCACCGCTCCGGCGACCTTCGCACGCATGCTCGAGCCCTCGGAGAACGCGGCGAGGCTGGCCTGCGCGATCTCCTCGATTACCTCGTCGTACATGACCCCGACGAGCTGATCGACCGATTCGAAGCTCTCGTAGAAATACCGGGCGGTGAGCCCGGCGCGCCGACACACCCCGCGTACCGTCACCGCGCCCACGTCACCGGCGCCGAGCAGGTCCAGACCGGCATCGATCAGCGCTGTGCGGCGACGCGCGACGCGGGTGTCACCACCCTCGCCGCCGTAGGCCCGCAGCGTGCCGGCCGAGTCCGACGCCGCGGCGGATCGGCCGTCCGGAGTCGATGGTGCTCGTCCCATGGTTCCTATCTTGACACCCCGGTAAGTTAGGTGTGTCATAAAACGGGAAACAGTCGTTTCCAGATTTCGAGCAGGAGGGGTGTTCGATGGCAACGGAGCCTATCACCAGTGGAAGTTCGGCCCTGTCACCACAGGCGTCGACGGACGTGACGGCCGAGGTGCAGGAGTTCCTCACCGCCGAGCGGCCGGACACCGAGTTCCTCCCCTCCACCGCCCGGATGAGCCGGGCCGAGCTCGACGCCCTGCCCACCAGCGACCTCGATCCGCTCGGCATCGGCGTGATCGCGGGCGCGGCGAACGTGATCATGCAGCTCAGCCTCCCCGCGGTCGGTTATGGCGTGTACGAGAGCCGCGTCGACTCGGGCAACCTGTTCAAGCATCCGATGAAGCGCGGTCGCACGACGCTGAGCTACCTCGCCGTCGCCGGACTCGGTAGTGCCAAGGACCGAAAGGCCTACCGCAAGGCCATCGGTAAGGCCCATGCGCAGGTTCGTTCGACCCCCGACAGCCCGGTGAAGTACAACGCCTTCGATCCGAAGCTGCAGCTCTGGGTCGCCGCCTGTCTCTACCGCGGCACCGAGGACGTCCACCGGATCTTCGGCGGGGTCACCGAGGTGACCGACGAGCGATACCAGGCCGGCGCGGTTCTCGGCACGACCCTCCAGGTCCCCCGCGAGATGTGGCCCGCCACGCGCGCGGACTTCGAGACCTACTGGAACGACACGGTCGAGACCCTCGAGATCGACGACACCATCCGCGAGTACCTGATGTCGATCGCCCGCGGAGAATTCCTCGGCCCGGTCGTCTCCCGGTTGCTCGGCTGGCACCTCGAGATCATGGCCATCGGCTTCCTGCCGGAGAACTTCCGCCGCAAGATGCGCGTGCAGCTCTCGCCGTGGCAGGAGCTGTACTTCGACAAGCACAACGCGGTCCTGCGCGCCATCATCACGCGGGCCCCGAAGTGGGTCCGTGCGTTCCCGTTCAACGTGCTGCTCGCCGACGTCCGGTGGCGCATGCGCACCGGCCGCCCGCTGGTCTGAGCGCATCCTGCTCCCTGAGGTGGACCTCTTACTGCCCCCTGAGGTGTGAGGAGCGCAAGCGACGAGCCACGAAGGGCCTGGTGAGGTACCTCACGAGACCCTCCGTGGCTCGCTTCGCTCGCACCTCAGGGAGCGTCAAGAAGGCAGCCGTCGTAGCGCCTCGCGGTCGAGGTCGGCGACGTCGGTGTGGCCGGACAACCCGAGGGTGAGGTCCAGTTCGGCGATGATGTCGGCGACCGCGTCCCGGGCACCGTCGGCGCCGGCGAGCGCGAGTCCGTACATGTGCGGTCGGCCGATGCAGGCGGCGTCGGCGCCGAGGGCGAGCGCCTTGAACACATCGGAACCGGTGTAGATCCCGGAGTCGATGAGGACCTTGATCCGGCCGTCGACCACCGGCGCGATGGTGTCGAGGGCGTCGATCGTGCTGATCGCGCCGTCGACCTGCCGGCCGCCGTGGTTCGAGACGATGATGCCGTCCACCCCGGCGTCGACCGCGCGGCGCGCGTCGTCGGGATGCAGCACACCTTTCAGCACGATCGGCAGCGCGGTGCGGTCGCGTAGGCCGGCGAGGTCGTCCCAGTTCAGCGACGGTCGCGAGTAGATGTCGAGGAACGTCTGCACCGCGGCCCGCGGCTGCGGCGAGCGCAGGTTCTGCAGGAACCGGCCCGGTGCGTTGCGGGTGATCGAGACGAGGGTCGCGATCGCGCCGAGGGAGATCTCCGGACGTTCGTCGGTCGCGGCGCGTAACCGGTCGGCGACGATGTCGACGAACCTGCGGTCGGCGGTGTACTGGGCGATCCCCTCGCCACGCGCGAAGGGAAGCGAGCCCAGGTTCAGGTCCTGCGGCCGCCATCCCAGCATCGTCGTGTCCAGGGTGACGACGACTGCCTCGGCGCGGATCGCCGCGGCACGGTCCAGCAGACTGTCGACGAGATCGTCGTCGGTGGACCAGTACAGCTGGAACCAGCGTGGCGCGCCGCTGCTCACCTCGTCCATCGCCGCGGCGACGTCCTCCATCGAGACGCTCGCCTGATTCGAAAAGATATACGGAACACCGAGTTCCGCCGCGGCACGACCGATGAGGGCGTCGGCCGCGGGCGCGGCGAGCGAACCCGCCCCGACCGGCGCGAACAGCACGGGCGCCGGTAGCCGCCGCCCGAACAGGTCGATGCTCAGATTCCGCTGCGAGACGTCCCGCAGGATGCGCGGCACGATCGCCCATCGGTCCAGCGCGGCGCGGTTGGCCGCCATGGTGCGACCCTCGCCGGCGCCACCGGCGATGTAGGCCCGGGCACGCGCCGACATCGCGCGCTTGGCTCGACGCTCCAGTTCGGCGAAATCCGTTGGTATGCGCGGCTTTCGCCGATGCACACCGGCCGTGTAGATCTCGTTCTGCCGTGCACGCCCATATCCCGCGGTCATGGGTGGTGATGGTAGTGCCGACGATGCGCGTCCGGCCGGTATTGCCGGGGCGCGCCACTCAGCGGGTGGCGGCGGCGGTGACCCCTGCCGCGGCAACCGTCACGGCCGCCACCGACGGCCACGCGCCGATCTTCTTCGCCAAGGGGTGCGATCCGCCGAACGCTGCCAGGTAACCGGCCAGCAGGCCGCCCGCGACCGCGGGCCCCTTGTTCAGCGCCCACCGGCGGGTGCACCAGGCACCGGCCGCGCCGAGAACCACGCCGCCGAGTTCGCGCCGGCCGCTGTACCGCGCGACCGCGAAACCACCGACAAGACCGATCGCCACCACGGGCACCGTTGCATCCACAGCCATGCGTCTCAGGCTACCGCGGCGAGCGGCGCCAGCCCCACTGGATCATCTCTGCCGCATCGCATTACGCGTCATGGTCGGCTGAACGAGAGATCGGCAGTCGCCGCTTTCCGTCGTGACTAGCTACCCCCTCGGGGATCACCGTCGCTCACATCAACTTGCCAGCCGGTTTCCAGGCTGACGGTGGCAGAGGCGTCGACTCTGGGACAGGAACGATCTGAGGAGGATCCATGACCGCAGTACTGGACACACCGTCGGCGCCATCGCCGTCCGATCGCGCCGCCCCGGCGCACCGACGACGCGTCGTCGCTCGGCCACGGTGGGGACGGCTCGGCCTCGTCGGACTCCTGGCCGCCACCGCCGTGCTTTACCTGTGGAACCTGTCTGCGAGCGGGTACGCCAACACCTTCTACGCCGCTGCGGCGCAGGCCGGATCACAGAGTTGGACGGCGTGGTTCTTCGGTGCACTCGACGCATCGAACTTCATCACCGTCGACAAGCCGCCGGCCTCACTGTGGGTGACCGGACTCAGCGTCCGCATCTTCGGGATGAACTCATGGGCCGTTCTCGCGCCCCAGGCGCTGATGGGCGTGGCCGCGGTCGGGCTCCTGTACGCGACGATGCGTCGGACGATCCGCGACCCGCGATCGGGTACCGCGGCCGGCCTGATCGCCGGCGCCGTGCTGGCGTTCACCCCCGCGGCCGCGCTGATGTTCCGTTTCAACAACCCGGACGCATTGCTGGTGTTGCTGATGGTCGCCGCGGCCTATGCGTTGACCCGGGCTGTCGCCGCCAACTCGGGTCGGTGGCTCGCCGTGGTCGGGATCGCCCTGGGATTCGCCTTCCTCACCAAAATGCTGCAGGGCCTGCTGATCCTGCCGTTCTTCGGGCTCGCCTACCTGCTGTTCGCGAAGACCGGATGGCTCAAGCGGATCGCGCACCTCGTCGGTGCGACCGCCGCATTGATCGTCTCTGCGTTGTGGTTCCCGGTGGTCACCATGATCGTGCCCGAATCGGCACGGCCCTACATCGGTGGTTCGACGGACAACACGTTCATGGACCTCGTCTTCGGCTACAACGGCGTGGGCCGCATCAGCGGTGACTCCGGGGGCGGCGGAGGCGGCGGCGGTCAAGCCGGCGGGTCCTTCGGTGGGTCCACCGGGCTGGACCGACTCTTCGGTTCCGAGATGGGCAACGAGATCTCCTGGTTGCTTCCGACCGCACTCGTCGCGCTGTTCTTCGCCGGCTACCTGGTGGTGTGCAGCTTCCCGGTCTTCCGCGTCGACCAGCCCGTGACACGCACCGAATCCGCGGCCGTGCTCTCGTGGGGCGGCTGGCTGCTGGTCACCGGGATGATCTTCTCCTTCATGAGCGGGACGATCCACCCCTACTACACGGTGGCACTGGCGCCGGCAATCGGCGCGGTCATCGGACTCGGCGGCGTGCTCGCGTGGCGTCGACGCACTCGCTGGTCGGCCAGGATCGCCCTGGCGGCGATGGTCGGTGGGGCGGCGGCGTGGTCGATCGTGCTGTTGAACCGCAACGACTTCGGCCCGACCTGGTGTCGATGGCTGATCGGCGTGGTCGCCTCGATCTCGGTGCTGGCCCTCCTCATCGGTGCAGCACGCGGTTGGCGACGTGCGGTCGCCGTGGCACTCATCGCGGGTTCGCTCGCCGGATTCGGCGGAACGGCAGCGTTCTCGATCGCAACCGCGGCGACCCCTCACAGCGGCTCGATCCCGACCGCGGTGTCGACCTCGATGGACGGCGGCGGCATGGGTGGCCCCGGCGGTGGCATGGGCAGTGCCCCCAGGGGTCGCGCAGACGGCGGACAGCCTGGCGCCCAGCAGGCCGGCGCCCGTCCGGACCAGCAGGGAAACCCGCCCACCGCCACGCAAGGCGGCGGCGGGATGACAGGCGGCCCGGGTGGCGACACCGCGTCGAACGCCGAACTCGTTGCCGCGCTGAAAGCAACCACCACAACATGGGCGGCCGCGACCAACGGGTCGCAATCCGCCGCCGGAATCGAGATCGCCACTGGCACCTCGGTCATGGCGATCGGTGGATGGAGCGGGGATCCGGCCCCCACGCTCGAGCAGTTCATCGCCTACGTCGAGGACGGCGAGATCGCCTACTACCTCGGTGACAGCGGCGGTGGTCCGGGCGGCAACTCGGAGATCTCCGAATGGGTCGCCGCCAACTACACGGCCACGACCATCGGAGGGACGGCGGTCTACCAGCTCTCCTGACGTCTCGACACAGTCCTGCCCGTTCCGGCGCATCGGGGCGGGCAGGACCCATGATCGACCGATCGAGGGTGGCCCGAGCCTTTCCCGTGCGGCGAACCCACCGCGCGGACCCGCGTCGCGGCCGACGCCCCCACGTCGCCGTCACCCATCCATCCACTGTTGCCGCTCCGAAGACGGGGTAACCGAGCCTCACCCCCGGACTCTCGAAGGGCCCCGTCATGACACCGACCGCCGAGATGACCGACTCGTCGGCGCCGCCTGCACAGTCGATCTCCCCGGCCTGCGACCTGCACTCCATCGACTCCTCGACGACCGATCTCGAACTCGTCGAAGAAGTGCTGGCCGCTCACTTCCGTCGTCACGCCTCGACACTGCAGGAGGTGGGTGCGGAACTGACGCCCGCCATCGACGTCGTGTCGGCGAGGATCGGCGGCGGCAAGCGACTGCGTGCGTCGTTCTGCCTGTGGGGGGCACGTGGCGCAGCCGACGGCCGGACCGTTCCCGGCATCGTCGAGATGGCGGCGGCGATCGAGCTGTTCCATCTCGCCGCGCTGGTGCACGACGACGTGATGGACGACAGCGATGTCCGTCGCGGCCTCCCCACGGTGCACCGCCACTTCGCCGATGACCATGTGCGCGCGCAGCGACGTGGGGACGCCGAGCGCCACGGCACCGCCGTTGCGATCCTCGTCGGTGACATGTGCCTGTCCTGGTCCGACGACCTCGCCGCCGCGGCCGCCGACGACGCGGCCGCCGACATTCGACGAGCCGTACGGGACACCTGGTCGCAGATGCGCGACGAGGCGTATGCGGGTCAGTTCCTGGACATGCTGAGTCAGACCGAGGACACCACCGACGCCGACCGCACGGCGCGCATCCTGCGCTACAAGAGCGCGCGGTACACGATCGGTCAGCCGTTACGACTCGGCGGCACGCTCGCCGGCGCCTCGCCGGTGCTCCTCGAGGCCTACGATCGAATCGGCCTCACCGCCGGCGAGGCCTTTCAACTCCGCGATGACATCCTGGGCGTCTTCGGCGACGAGAAGGTCACCGGCAAGCCCGCCATCGACGACCTGCGGGAGGGCAAGCGCACGATGCTCATCGCGGTGGCCGAGGAGTCGGCGGGGCGGATGGAGCGCCGTGTGATGGCCGATTGTCTCGGCAACCCGGATCTCGACGCGGAGGGCGCAGCGCGGATGCGCGACGTCCTGACCTCCACCGGCGCCGTCGAGCGCGTCGAGCAGCGCATCGTCGACCTGGCCGAGGAGGCCCTCGGCATCGTCGCCGATGCCCCGATGGATCCACCGAGCCGGAGTGCGCTGACGTCGCTGATCGAGCGCTGCGTGTGGCGGCGCGCATGACAGCACCTGCCGGACCGACGGTCGAACTCCGCGTCTGGGGTGTCGATCGGGTCCTGCCCGCGCTCGGACGGATGTCGTCCGGCCGTCGGACCCTTCGTCGTACGCCCGGCCTGCGGTTCGCCAAACTCCTCGGGACCGGCACTGCGCGCACGTTCACGATGGAGAGCGCCGACCTGAAGCACTGGGCCGCCCTCACGGTGTGGCACGACGACGAGTCGGCGTCGGCAGCACGGGATTCGGTGGTCTTTCGACGCTGGCAGGACTCGAGCACCGAGGAGTTGCGAGTCACGATGCGACCGATCCGATCCAAGGGGCGATGGTCGCGCGTCGACCCGTTCGGGACAGTGAAGCCGGCCGAGCAGCGCGGCTCCGACACCGCATGGGCTGGACCGGTCGCGGCGCTGACCCGAGCTCGACTCCGGCCCACGACCATGGCGTCGTTCTGGCGTGCCGTTCCGCCGGTGGCGACCGAACTCGCCGGGGCACAGGGAAACCGGCTGGCGCTCGGCGTCGGCGAACTCCCGATCGGGGTCCAGGGCACGTTCTCGATCTGGGACTCGGCACAGCATCTGACCGACTTCGCCTACCGCTCCCCCGCACACCTGTCGGCGGTCCGGCGCACCGCACCGTCACGCTGGTACGCCGAAGAGTTGTTCGCCCGGCTCGCCGTCACCGATGTCGTCGGCACGTACGAGGGGAGGTCGGCGTGAGTCTCCTCGACGGCACCGCTTCTCACCATTCCGAACCGTCGTCGCGCCCGGCGCGAGGCGCAGGCACCGTGTCCTGGAACCGAGGGCTGGTGACCCTGGCGTGGATGTTGCTCGCCGCCACGATCGGTGTCCAGATCGCGTTCCCGCTGACCGGTGGCGGCAACCTGCCGCTGACCCTCGCGAGTGTGCTCCTGCTGGCCTCGGCATCACTCGTCCACGTCGCCGCGACCCGCGGCGTCGCAGCCGCGCTCGCCCTCGCAGTCGTGGCCGGCGGTGGCGGCCTCATCGCCGAATCCGTCGGCGTGAGTACCGGATTCCCCTTCGGCACCTACGAGTACACCGATGGTCTGGGACTCAAGGTCCTCGGCGTCCCGGTGCTCGTCCCGCTGGCCTGGATCATGATGTCCTGGCCCGCGCTGGTCGTGACCCGACGCCTGATCCGGGCGGCGGGCGTGGCCGGGCGCTGGGTGCGGCCCGCGACCGCCGTGGTGGGAGCGTACGCCCTCACGGCGTGGGACGTGTTCCTCGACCCGCAGATGGTCGATCAGGGCAACTGGGCGTGGCGGTACCCGACACCGGCCCTGCCCGGGGTCGCCGACATCCCGCTGACCAATTTCGCCGGGTGGCTGCTGGTCTCGTTCCTCATCGTCGCGACGCTGGATCTGCTGATCCGCCGTGACGAGAACCCCGACACCGATCGCGCCGGAATGGACGCCGTGCCCGTGACGGCGTACCTGTGGACGTACTTCTCCTCGGTGATGGCTCACGCTGTCTTCTTCGGGCGCCCGTCGGTCGCTCTCACCGGCGGACTCCTGATGGGTGTCATTGCGATCCCGCTTCTGGTCGTCGAGATCCGGAGTCGCCGTGCGGGTTCCTGACCTGCTGCGTCCGTTGGTCGCCGCGGGGACCGCGCTGTCACTCGCGTCGCTGGGCCTGACACTCGACAACGCGCGCCGCGTTCGTCGACCCGAGCTGGCAGACATCCCTGCGCCGGAACCGCTGTCGGTGCTCATCCCGATGCGAAACGAGGCCGAGACCGCCGAACGCTGCCTGCGCGCGGTCCTCGAGGCGGCCGACCGCTGGCCCGGACCGATCCGGATTCTCGTGCTCGACGACGGCTCGGTGGACGGGACGGACGCCGTGCTGGCCCGGCTCGCTTCGCTGGACGACCGGTTGAATGTTCATCGCGGCACGGCACCACCGCGCGGCTGGCTCGGAAAGAACTGGGCCTGCGCCCAACTCGCGGACAAGGCGTTCCCCGACGGGGTCCAGATCTTCCTCGACGCCGACGTGGTGGTCGAGCCACATGCGTTCACCTCGTCGTTTGCCCTCCTCCGCAACACCGGACTCGACCTGGTGAGCCCCTACCCACGGCAGGTCGCGGTCGGCGCCGGCGAGCGACTTGTCCAACCGCTCCTGCAGTGGTCATGGCTGAGCACCTTGCCACTCGGCCTGGCCGAGCGGTCGCCACGCGAATCCCTCACGGCCGCAAACGGTCAGTTCCTGGTCGTCGACGCCGCGGCCTATCGCCGCGCCGGTGGTCACACGGCGGTGCGCGACGTCGTGCTCGAGGACATCGCGCTGTTGCGCGCGATCAAGGCGGCCGGTGGTCGCGGCGTGGTGGCCGAGGGAAGCGCGGTCGCCACCTGCCGGATGTACCACGGCTGGCGAGAGGTCCGGGCGGGCTATCGCAAGTCGCTGTGGTCCGCCTTCGGGTCGCCGGGCGGCACGTTGGGCGTCACCGGGCTGCTCTGCCTGATGTATGTACTCCCCGCGGCCGCAGCGCTGTTCGGCTCGCGGGTGGGGTTCGTCGGATATCTGGCCGGGGTGGCCTCACGGGCGGTCGCGGCCCGTACCACCGACGGCCGCGTGTGGCCCGATGCGTTCGGCCACCCGCTGTCGGTCCTCGTGTTCACCGGCCTCGCAGTCGATTCGACGCTGGCCCGGCACCGCGGAGAGCTGGAGTGGAAGGGTCGACCCATCGAGGTCCGCCGATGACCCGGGTGATCGTGATCGGCGCGGGCGTCGGCGGTCTGGCCGTCGCCATGCGTCTGGCCGCCACCGGTCACGACGTCACCGTCCTCGAACAGTTCGACGACGTGGGCGGCAAGCTCGGGGTCATCGAACACGACGGTTTCGTGTTCGACACCGGCCCTTCGCTCGTCACCATGCCGCACGTGTTCGACGAACTCTTCGCGGCGACGGGATCGTCGATTCACGACTCCCTGACCCTCGAACGACTCCCGGTTGCCGCTCGATACCGGTTCCCCGACGGCACCGTCCTGGACATGCCGGGAACCCTCGACGACATCCCAGCCGCCCTCGACGCTGCACTCGGACCCGGTCGAGGCGACCAGTGGTCGTCGTTTCTCCAACGGGCGCAACGTGTCTGGGACGTCACTCACGAACCCTTCCTGGAATCACCGATGAGCATTCGCACGATGATCGGTGGGATCGCCACCCCGTCGGACGTGCGCACGGTCGCACCGTGGAAGACGTTGCGCGGTATCGGGGAGCGCTACCTCGACGACCCGCGCCTACGGATGCTGCTGGACCGCTACGCCACCTACACCGGGTCCGACCCGCGTCGCGCACCGGCCGCGCTCGCCTCCGTGCCGTGGTCCGAGCAGGCGTTCGGATCATGGTACGTGCGAGGAGGATTGGGCCGCATCGCGGGCGCGATGCGCGACCGTCTCACCGAACTCGGCGGACGGGTCGAACTCGGCGTCGAGGTCGACCGGGTCTCGGTGGACCACAACGGCCGAGCCGACGGCGTGGTGCTGACCGACGGCAGCCGACGCCAGGCCGATCTGGTCGTCGCGAATGCCGACGCCCGGCAGGTCTACGACCGCCTCGTGCCGCGTCGCGCCGCCCGCAGGCCCGCGGCGCTCCTGCGACGGACCACGCCGTCACTGTCCGGGTTCGTACTCCTCCTCGCCGTCGACGACCCACCCACCCAGCCGCATCACCAGGTTCTCTTCGCCGAGGACTACGACGAGGAGTTCGACGCGGTCTTCGGGTTCCGCGGGCCTCCTCGTCCCGTCGCGCGACCGACCGAGTACATCTCGGCCCCAGCCGATCCCGAGATCTCCCCCGGCCCGGGAACGGGTGCATGGTTCGTGCTGGTGAACGCACCGCGCCACGACCCCGAGCACGGCGTCGACTGGGACGCAGAGGGTTTGGCCGATTCCTACGCCGATCAGATCCTCGAGGTGATGGCCGATCGCGGTCTGGACCTGACCGGCCATGTGCGTCACCGCCTCATCGTCACGCCCGCCGACCTGGAGCGCCGGACCAAGACACCCGGCGGCTCGATCTACGGTTCGTCGTCGAACGGACCCCGCTCGGCGTTCCTCCGGCCGTCGAACACCTCACCGGTACCGGGCCTCTACCTCGTCGGCGGATCATCACATCCCGGCGGCGGCCTCCCCCTCGTCGTCATGTCGGCGAAGATCGTCGCGGAGTTGATCGGGCCGGCGTCGGAGCGTCGCTGACCGAGGGCTCCTTGTCGTCGGAGCCGTCAGCGCGGATCGATGCGAAACACGGCGCATCGTCCCGCCACGGCGGCAAAGGCATCCGGGGTCACGTCGTCGACCACTCCCGCGTTCTTCATCATCTTCGGTCCGTCGGTACCCGCCAGCTCCGGCCAGGCGCGAAGCACCGGAACGGCCTGCTCGGCGGAGAGTTCGACAAGGCGGACATCGCGCAGCTCGTCCCCGTCGGACAGCTGCGCGACCCCGTCGGCCGCGCGAACATTGCTTGCCCAGTCCGCACCGGGAAACCCTTCGAGCAGGTAGCGCTCGCCATTCAGGTCGATCACGGTCAACGGTGTCCGTCTCGGCTTGCCGGTGCGTCGTCCGGCGACGACGAGGACCGGCAACTCCTTCATCCCGCCGAATCTTTGCAGCAGCAAGAAGATCTTGTTCATCGGCTTGAGCCACCGTGGCGCGGGGGTGTGGTGGGGGTTCGGCATCGTCAGCTCGCTTCGGCGGTCACATCGTGCACAGCAGTCTACTTCGTACACTGTACGGCGATGTGGCGAGCGTCGTCACCGCGATCCGGACGTCTGCTCAGGTCACCTATCGCGATAGGTGTACGCATGTCCGCCCAGGGAGGCGGTCACAACAGCCACCGGCACACGACAGGCCTGCAGATTTCGTCGTTCTTCAGGGGTGAGGTCCCGGCGCGACCACGTCCACCGCGGGGCGCGCCACCAGGAACCCGTACGTGTCTTCTCCATGTCACCCGAACCTCTCGCGCTGTGAGCACTGTCACGCGCCAGTACCCGGGTGACCGGGATATCAAACCCCAGAAACGTTACCCGTTCTCGCAGGTCAGCGCTTCACGACCGGCATCGGCCCGACCGACCGGTCGCCGCGGAGCTTCTTGCGGATGAGTTCGGCGCTGATCAGACACATCGGCAGACCGATGCCGGGACGCGTGCTCGACCCCGCGTAGAAAAGCCCGTCGACCTTGCGTGACCGGTTCGTCGAACGCAGGAACGCGCTCTGGCGCAGCGTGTGTGCCGGACCGAGAGCGCCGCCGCACCACGAGTTGACCGAATCCACGAAGTCGGCGGGGCCGATGGTGCGTCGGACGACGATACGCTCGGCGAGGTCGGGGACGCCCGCCCACTGTCCGATCATCGCGATGGCGCGGTCGGTCACCTTCTCGATGTCGGGGTCGCCGCCGCCGTCCACACCGCCGTGACCGAGTCCCGGATCGGGCGGGACCGGCACCAGGATGAAGAGATTCTCCGAATCCGACGGCGCGACCGAGGAATCGGTGGCCGACGGCTTGCACACGTACAGCGATGCCGGATCCGGGACGCGCGTGGGGCTCTCGAAGATGGCGTCGAAGTTGGTCTTCCAGTCATCGGTGAAGAACAGCGAATGATGCGCCAACTCGGGCACCTCACCGCGGACGCCGAGCAGTGCGAGCACCGCTCCCGGACCGGAAGTGGCTCGATCCCAGTAGCGTTCGGGGAAGGTCTGCAACTCGCGAGGCAGCAGCCGCGTCTCGAGGTGATGGAGATCGGTGGCACCGATCACGATGTCAGCGACCAGATCTCGCGAAGCACCGGCAGCGTCCTCGACGTGAACCGCGGCCACCTCGGCGCGACGGCGCCATCGGGCCAATCGCGTTCCCTGGCGCTGACGCGTCAGGACAGCAGTCGCAGCCGTTCCCGTCGAGATCCGAACGCCGCGTTCACGGGCGACTCGCTCCAGCGCGTCGACCAGGGTGGTGAAACCGCCGTTGGGGTATCGCACGCCGTCGGCCAGATCGAGCCAGCTCATCAGGTGGTACATCGCGGGGGTGCGCTCGGGCGAAGAGCCGAGGAACACCGCCGGGTAGCCGAGAACCTGGCGCAATCTGCGATCGGTGAACCGTGCGGCGATGTAGGACTGCAACGACGTCGTCAGCAAGGTGACGAGGGTCTTCGCGTGTCGCAACACCGGCAGGCCGAGGAAGGCGCGGGGGGAATCGAAGCTGGTGTACAGAAAACGTTCCACCGCAAGGTCATACGCCTGCCTGCCGGTCTGCAGGTACTCGTCGAGCGCAGCTCCCGCACCCGGTTCGATCTCCTCGAACAGTGCGCGGTTGCGTTCGCGGTCGCCGAAGACGTCGATCGGCTTCTCGTCGGAATCCGCACTGTCCCCGAAGAACACCCGGTATCCGGGGTCGAGGCGGACGAGATCGAGTTGCTCGGCCGTCGACGTCCCGAGCATCTCGAAGAAGTGATCGAAGACCTCGGGCATCAACCACCACGACGGCCCGGTGTCGAAGCGGAACCCGTCGCGATCCCAGGAGCCCGCGCGACCACCGAGTTCGTCGTTCTTCTCGACGAGTTCGACGTCGTGCCCGTCATGGGCGAGAAGGGCGGCGGTGGCCAATCCGGCGACTCCGCCACCGATGACGACGACGCGTCGGGACTCGCTCATACGTTGGTCTTTCTTCTGTACAGGCCGACGGCGTCGGCATGTGGGGTTCGCGGCATGCCGCGTCGGGCGACGGCGGCCGCCGCGATCTTCGCCTTGCCCGCGTTCGGGACCCGGACGCGGGTGCGGCGGGCCTCGGTGGCCGACGACTCGCGAAGACGAGCGGTCAGTTCGGCGAACAGGTCGTGCGCGGTACACACCGCGACGCGGCTACCCGCGGGCAGGTGTGGAATGGCGGCCGCGGCGGCGGTGAGGTCGAGGTCGATGTCGTCCAGCCAGAGCGCCCAGGCGGCGTCCGCCGGATCGTCGGGATCGAGGCCCACCAGATAGCGCCGGCCCAGTCCGTCGCTGTCCTCGCCGAAGTCGCGCAGGAAGTTGATCTTCTGGAAGGCCGCACCCAGTCGCTGGGCGCCGGGTGCCAGATGGTCGTACTGCGCAGCGGACTTGGGCTCGTCGGCGAGGAACGCCCGCAGGCACATCAGACCGACCACCTCGGCGGAGCCGTAGATGTAGGTGGCCAGTGAGTCGAAGTCGTGCTGGACCTGGGTCAGGTCGCTGCGCATCGAATCGAAGAACGGGCCCACCAGGTCGAGGTCGATGCCGACGCGGCGGGCCGTCTGGGCGAAGGCGTGCACGACGAGATTGCTGCTCGACCCGGTGACCAGCGCGACGCTGGTCTGCTCCTCGAGCTGGTCGAGCTCGTTGCTGCGGTCGACGAGACCCTGCTCGGGGCGCGGGGCGTCCACGATCTCGTCGGCGACGCGGACCAGCGCGTAGATGTTCTGGATGTCACGGCGTATCCGCGGCGGGAGCAATCGCGACGCCAGACCGAACGAACTGGAGTACGACCTGATCACCATCGCCGCGCAGGCCTCCGCGACCTCGTCGTATCGCCGGTGTGGTGGGACCACCTGCGTGTGACCGGGAAGGTGCATCATCCGACCGCTCCTCGACCTGGTGACTGGACTGGTTTGCCTGACGTCATGAATTCGACGCCCGGGACATCACCGGATGGGTCTCGTAGACCGAACCGTGGTCGCGCGCCGGCAACTGTCGCACCTGTTCGACGAACCACGGGCTGACCGCCCACGGCGTGCGCTCGACGAGCGCCCACACATCGGCGATCTCGGCCCAGACGTGTTCGGCGACCTCGTCCGGCTCCGGTCGCAACTCCCCCAGCGGTCGCGCGACGAACACCGGGCAGATCTCGTTCTCGACGATGCCGCTCGCGTCGACCGCCCGGTACCGGAAGTCGGGCAGGATGCAACGGACATCGGCGACGTCGGTACCGAGTTCGCGCCGGGCGTAGCGATGCACCGCGTCGACGACGTCCTCATCGGGACGTGGATGACCGCAGAACGAGTTGGTCCAGACCCCGGGCCAGCTGCGCTTGGACAGCGCCCGCCGCGTCATGAGGATCCGGCCGTCGACGACCAGGTGGCAGGAGAAGGCGAAGTGCAGCGGGGTGTCGAACCCGTGCACCCCCTCGCGGTCGGCGGTGCCGCACGGGCGGCCGTCGGCGTCGGCGAGAACCACCGAGTCGTTGGTCATCGAAGATTTCCTCATCGCATCGAGATCGGGCGGGGGGAGTTACTCGTCCCATTGTTCGTCACCGTGGCCCGATCCGGATGGGGAGCCGCGCGTCACCGGCGACTCACCCGAGACGTCGGGTCTGCCTCCGGACCGCGATTCCCAATTGGATCGTCCCCACCACCGCCAGCACTGCGCCGACGGCGGCGATGACGGCGGCCAGCGTCGCCGTGGTGTCGGATGCCAGAGCGGCCGCCCACCACCAGGTCGAACACAGCGCGGCGATGACCGCCAGTATCACCCGGGACGGCCGCTCCCACACGGTGACGGCACCCGGCCCGGTCATCCCGACCGCCTGTGCCGTGGCACGTGTCGTCTCGAGGATGAGGGTCAGCACGACGATCGAGATGCCGAGCCACGACGGCGCTCCCACCACGACGAGGATGCCGATCAGCATGACGTCGGAGCATCGGTCGGCGACGGCGTCGTTGATCCGGCCCCACCTCGACGCGGTGCGGGTCTGCGCCGCGATCGCGCCGTCGATCCCGTCGAGCAGGGCGGCGACGAGAATGACCAGCGCGGCAACGGCGGGCCACCATCCGCCGAGCATCGTCACGCACAGTGCGACCGCGGTGGCGACCACGCCGAGAACAGTGACCGTGTTGGCGGTGACGCCGAGGCGCACGAGCGGCCGTGCGCACCCGTGACTGATCAGCACCCAGCCGCGCACCCACGGGATCTGACGCGGATCCATACCGCCGTGGAGTCTCGACCAGGAGTCGAGCGCCTCGTCCCGGGCACTCGCCCGGTCCGTTTGCTCCGCTGCCCGCGCCGACGACGACGACGCGAGGTGCTCAGGCTCCGCGGACACGGTCCCTCCTCTGCTTCGAGATCGCCTGTCCGACCGCCCATCCGACGATGACGATGACATGCGCGACGTAGAGCCACAGCCCGACCGCCACCACCCCGCCGATCACGCGGAGCCCCCCGTACGGGATCCCGACATCGATCGGCAGCGACAGGAACAACAGAAAGCCCTGGAAGAAGCCGGCGATGAACGACGCGGTCCCGA
Source organism: Gordonia sp. ABKF26 (assembly GCF_041103195.1). Taxonomy (NCBI): domain Bacteria; kingdom Bacillati; phylum Actinomycetota; class Actinomycetes; order Mycobacteriales; family Gordoniaceae; genus Gordonia; species Gordonia sp. ABKF26. The sequence goes on along the minus strand of NZ_JBGCVZ010000003.1, from coordinate 868,646 downwards.
GCGCGGTCGCCGCCGCGACCCCCAACGTCGGCTCACCAGGCGTCACCCGCCAGTACACCCAGGTCAGTGCGACCGTGACCGTCAGCCACACGACGATGAACTCCACCACGATCCGGACCACCAGATCGCCGAAGCCGCCCGTTCCGCCACCGTCGGGCGCCAGCGTGGTGAGCATGCCCGCGACACCGATGACGATGTAGGTCAGCGGCGGCACGACGACCACGAGTCCCAGCACCCAGATCCGCGAGCGCCATCCCGTGAACCGGTCATCGCGCGGATACAGCATCATGCACGCGCGACGGAGACCCTCGCCGTAGAACGACGCCGGGAACAAGAGGACGACGGCGCTCATCAGCGACAGCCCGGAGCCGATCACGACGGCTTCGTCGAAGACACCGCGCCCGCCCATCGCCGGCGGGATGAGCACGCGCAGCTCCGACAGCGACTCGGCGGTGGGGCTGCCCAGCCAGGTCGTCGACCAGATCCCGAGCAGCGCCCAGGGGACGACCGCGATCGCGGCGAAGTAGGTCAGCGTCGCGGCGGCCGCGGCGAGATCCCCGCGACCCAGCGTCTGCCGCACATCCGACAGCAATGCACGCACGTCGAACGTCGTCGTGGGCTCGCGGAGCGTGGTCTCACGAGTCACAGTCGGGGCCCATCGGCGCGCTGTCACCCTTCCGGGATACCCGAAAACACCCCGCGTGCGCTGCAGCGGGGTGCCGTCGGGGTCCTCGGGACGGGTCCGGACGACCCCGATCCGCCTCAGATCGACGCGAAAAGGGCAGCCGCCATCCCCAGCATGATGACCGCGACGACCGCGTCGAGCACCTTCCACGCCCGCGGGCTTGCGAAGAAGCCCGACAGCCTACGCGCCCCGCCGCCGAGCGCGGTGAACCACAGGACGCTCGCGATGCACGCTCCGAAAGCGAACGCCCACTTGCCGTTTCCGTGTCCGTTGGCGATGGCGCCCATGGTGATGACGGTGTCGAGGTAGACGTGCGGATTCAGCCAGGTCAGGGCCAGGGCCGTGCCCACCGCGACCCAGCGCCCGGTGGATTCGCCACTCCCGTCGTCGGCCCGGGTGCCGTCCGCCGCGATGACCTCGTTGCTGCGCAGACAGCGCCTGGCGGCCAGCACACCCAGCGCCCCCACATAGAGTCCGCCGGCGACCTTCGCGAACGTGACCACGTCCGGATGCGAGGCGACCACCGCGCCGAGCCCGGCGACGCCCGCGACGATGAGGACGATGTCGGAGACGGCGCAGACCGCCACGATCGGCGCGGTGTGCCGGCGCGCGACGCCCTGGCGGAGCACGAAGACGTTCTGAGGTCCGATGGCGATGATCAGGCCGGCGCCGGTGAGCAATCCGGCCAGTGCGGGGACGAGATAGGCGGTCACCGGGACGACGTTAAGAGCGACTCGGGAATCAGTCCAACGAAAGAATTTGACGAATCATCAATCGAACTTCAGATTATCATCCGAGTCGCCCAGTCCGAGGCCACGGAGCACCGAACAGAACGCCTCGATGTAGTCCTCGACGTCGAGGTCACCGACAAGACCCTGCTGCACGACCACCCCCTGCATGACCGAGACCATGACCTGCGCGAGCACCCCCGGTTCGGCGGGGAGTTCGTGCCCCGCGCGCTGCCACTCGGTCAGGACACGTTCGAAGACCCCGCGCAGACCACGGACGATGTCGCCCACCGTCTCGCGCAGGGGCGGATTGTTCGCCGCCTCGCCCCAGACCGTGAGGACCATCCGGAAACCGTCGGTCAGCGGGGCGATCTCGAGCAGGATGCGTTCGGCCAGCGTCCGGACCGCCGCCTCGGGCGACGCGGGATGGACCCCCGGTTCGTCGAAGCTGCTGATCCCCGCCTCGTAGGCCACGAACATCGACCGCGCCACTGCGGCGATCAGTTCTTCTTTCGACGAGTAGTACGAGTACACGGCCCCCGCGCTGAGCCCGGACTCCCGGATGACATCGGACATCGACGCGCGATGGAACCCCTTCTCCGCGAAGCAGCGGCGCGCGGCGTCGAGAATCTGCCGACTTCGTTCGAGCTTGCGGTCGTCGCTGATCTTCGGCATGCGAACAGTCTAAAACGAATACTCGTTCTTGATTCTGCGGTCCCCGCGGCGCATACTTTCTGAAAACGAAGGCTCGTTCTTTTTGGGAGGACCGATGAGTACCGATCTCACCACGACAGACACACGACCCGCCGCGAAGCCCGCCGGGCCGTCCGGTGCCGGCCACGCACCGGGGTGGCGGCTCGTGGCCGCGATGATCGTCGGAATCCCGACCCTCGTGGTCGCGATCGCCGCGATGTTCGTGTCGCTGGCCGTCGATCCCGAACCGCACCAGGCTCCGCTGGGTCTCGTCGCACCACCGCCCGCCGCGACGGCGATCGAGTCGGCACTCGCCGAACGGGCCGGCGCCGACGCCTTCGTCGTCGAACGGTTCACCGACGCCGACGACGCCCGAGCGGCGATCGAACGACGCGACCTCGTGGGCGCGATCGCGGTGGGACCCGACGGGGTCACGGTCCTCACCGCCGAGGCGGGGTCGCCCGTGCTTGCCCAGGTCGTCGCCGGGGTCGGGAACGGCATCGCCACCGCCCAGGGCCTGCCGGTCACCGTCGATTCGGTGGTCCCCACTCCCGAGACCGACGCGCGCGGAACGGGTTTCGCCGCCGGCCTGCTGCCATTGCTGATCGCCGGCATGGCGCTCGGCGGAGCGGCTGCGGTCGGGTTGCGGGGACGGGTCGCGATGCAGGTGACGTTGGCCGTCCTGGGCCCGCTCGTGGCCGGGTTCGGTTTCGCGGCGACGTGGTCGTGGCTGGGTGTCATCGACGGCGGAATCAGTACCGTCGGTCTCGCCGCGGCCCTGATGATCGGGGCGATCACGTGGTTCACCGTCGGCGCGGGGAGTCTGCTCGGCACCGCGGGGGTCGGGGTGTCCGCGCTGGTGATGGTGCTGATCTCGAACCCGTTGTCCGGGCTGGCGTCGTCTCCGTACCTGCTGCCCGCCCCATGGGGGACGATCGGCCAGTGGTTGCCGCCCGGCGCCGGTGGCACGCTGCTCCGTTCGGTCGCGTACTTCCCGGCGGCCGGCATCGCCGGGACGGTCGCCGTCCTCGCCGGGTGGGTTGCCGTCGGCGCCGGACTGCTCGCACTCGGTACGGTTCGGGCCCGGCGCGCCGACGCCCCGGGTGGCGCGGTAGCCGCCTGATCCGGTGGCCGGTGGTGTGTCTCGCCTGTTCGGCGAGACACACCACTACCCTCGGCTCGTGGACATCAGCCAGGAGGGCCTGCGCACGCTGGCCGAGGTGCTCCGCGAGGGCACGTTCGACGCGGCCGCCACCGCGCTGCACATCACCCCGTCGGCGGTGAGCCAGCGGATCAAGGCGCTCGAGTCCGCCGTCGGCCGGGTCCTGCTCCGGCGGACCAAGCCGGCAACGGCCACACCGGACGGCGAGGTCCTGGTCCGACTCGCCAAGCAGTGGGAACTGCTGCTCGCCGAGACGCGGGCCGAGTTCGTCGGCGCCCCTGACGACGACCTGCCGCTGGTCGACCGCCCACGCATCCACCTGCCCATCGCCACCAACGCCGACTCGCTCGCCACCTGGCTGCTGCCGGTCCTGGCGCACTTCCACCGCGAGCACGCGGTGGCGGTCGAGGTCTTCCGCGACGACGAGACCCGCAGCAGCACCCTGCTCCGCACCGGCGATGTACTCGCTGCCGTGACCTCGGAACCCCTTGCGATCCGTGGGTGCGCACTGCAGTCTCTCGGCACGATGCGCTACCTGCCGGTGGCCACTCCGGAGTTCATCGACCTCTGGCTGCCCGACGGACCCGACGCCGACGCGCTGGCCCGCGCCCCGATGGTCCAGTTCGACCGCAATGACCACATCCAGCGGAACATCTCGGCGGCCCTCGCCGGCCGGCCCGTCGACCCGCCCGCGGTCTACATCCCGGCGTCGACCGAGTACCACCGGGCCGTCACCCTCGGGATCGGATGGGGCGCGGTCCCGGTCGTCCAGATCGCCGACGCCCTCGACAGCGGCCGTGTCCGCCTCATCGCCGACCACCACATCGACGTCCCGCTGTACTGGCAGTACTGGAAGCTGAGCTCCCCGCTGCTGCAAGCACTGACGGCGAGTGTCGTCGAGGGCGCGGCGCGCGTCCTCTAGGTCGGTCCGGTGCCGATGCTCGTTTGACACCTCGGCCGTCTGACCCTTGACTGTAAACGGACCGCGGTACGATTTCGCCGCATCCGACGACGAGAGGACCCCCCCGATGACACGACGACGGACTTCCGGCAAGGCGCTCGATGCCGGGTTGCTGACCCTACGCGTGGCGGTCGGTGCCACGCTGTTCGCCCATGGCGCCCAGAAACTGACGGGATGGTTCGGCGGACCGGGCCTCGAGCAGACCGCAGCCGGGATGCAGCAGATGGGCTTCACGCCCGCGAAGCTGTCCGCGGTCACCGCCGGCGTCAGTGAGGCTGCCGGTGGGCTGATCGCCGTCGGCGCCGGCACGCGCGTCGCGTCGGCCGCCGGTGCGGCGGCCATGCTGGCCGCGTCCGACGTCCACCGTCCCAATGGCTTTTTCGCGCAGAACGGCGGACTCGAACTCCCCGCGGTGCTCGGAGTCGCATCGGCCGCGCTGACGCTGACCGGCCCCGGCCGCTATTCGATCGACGAAGCGATCGGCCACCGCTACGACCACGAGCGATACGGTGTCGCGGCACTCGCTGCGGCGCTGGTGACCGCCGTCGTCGTTCTCGGGCGCAGGCGCGCGGCGACGCAGGCAGCGGGCGACACGGCGCAGGCGTAGTCAGAGACCTATCGGTCACACCGGCACACTCCACTACGAGTGTGCCGGTGTGACCAGCTTCGGATGCGCATCGTCGACGAGCGGGTTCTCGATCTCGTCGCGCCACATGCGGGCCGCAACGTAGAACGCCCACGCGATCGGGACCGGGAGCAACCCGGCCAGCACGAATGTCGCGGTCAGGCCGATCGCCGACGACACCGGCGCGGCGATCGCCATCGACACCGGCATCAGCGCGACCGATACGAAGAAGTCGAGACTGGCGATGCGACCCAGCAGTGCCGGCGGCACCCGACGCTGTAACAGCGTCCCCCACAACACCATCGGTCCGTCGAACAGGATGCCCATGGTCACACCGGCGGCGATGAACATCCACGTCGAATCGGCGAGACCCATCAGAACGAGCGGGAGGCTGGAGAACGCCCAGAGCGAGAACATGACGGTCAGGTACCGCCGCGGCATCGGGATCGAGGCGAAGACGAGTGACGCCGCGGCCGCGCCGAGCCCGAATCCGGCGAGTACCCAGGCGTGCTGGGTGGCGCCGCCGTCGACGCGCTCACGCAAGGCGAACGGGACGAGCACCTCGATCGGACCGAGCGTCGCCAGCACCAGAACACATGCGAAGAGCAGCGTGCCCCACAGCCACGGTGTCCGGGCCATGTAGACGAACCCCTCGGCCAGATCGCCGACGATCCGTCGGGCACCCGCACCTTCGATCACCTCCGGTTCGTCCTCGGCCGTCTCGCCGAAGCGGCGCGCGGTGACCGGAGCCATCGCCAGATAGCAGACACTCGACAGGATCGCGGCGACCGCCGCCATCAGCACCGCGGGTCCCGGCGCCCACGCGCCGATGACCGCGCCGGCGACCATGGGACCGACCGCCTGGAAGACGACCGGGCGGAAGAAGCCCTCGATCCCGTTGGCGGCCTGCAGCTCCGCCGGCGCCACGATCCCAGGGAGCAGCGCCGAATAGGCGGGGTAATACATCCCGGTGGTGATGCCGCCCAGCAGCGAGGCCAGCACCACGTGCCAGAGCTGCAGCACGCCCGCAATCGACGCCAGCCCGATCGCGCCGAACGCGACCATCTTCGCGACCTCGAGTCCGATCATGATGTGGCGCTGCGAGATCCGATCGGCGAGCACCCCACCGGCCAGTGTGGAGAACAGCATTCCCACCGCGGCCACGCCGGTGGCGAGCGAGACCTGCCCCGGCCCGCCGCCGAGCGCGATGACCTGCCAGATCACCGCGATCGTCCACACACCGTCGGCGAACATGGCGAGGATCAGTCCGGACGCGAGCAACCGATACTGCCGGCGCGCGAACGGCAGCAGCGCGCGGGGCAGACGGGAGTCAGCGGCGGATTTCACCCTTCGAGCTTGCCCGAACCCGGCGTCGAGACGCCACCGATTTCTCCGGCGCCGGAGGTCAGCTCGCCTTGCGCGACGACTTCTTGGCGGGCGCCTTCTTGGCAGTCGACTTGGTTGCCGTTTTCTTGGCCGCCGCCTTCTTCGCCGGCGCCTTCTTGGCAGCGGCCTTCTTGGCCGGGGCCTTCTTCGCCGTTGTCTTCTCGGCCGGCTTGTCCTCGGAGTCCGAGTCCCCGCGGTCCTTCACCGACGCCCGCAGCGCGGCGAGGAGATCGGCGACGTCGGAGTCCTCGGTGTCGTTGTCTTCGTCGTCGGTCTCGGGGAACGCCTCGCCGCCCTCGGACTTCGCCTCGATGAGCTTGGTCAGCTCGTTCTGATAGGTGTCCTCGAATTCCGACGGGTCGTAGTCCGAGGCCATCGACTCGATCAGAGACGCTGCCATCTGCAGTTCCTGGTCGCGGATCTCGGTGTCGTCGTCCAGAAACCCGAAGTCGGGTTTGCGGACCTCGTCGGGCCACAGCAGCGTCTGCAACGTCATCACGCCGTCGACCACCCGCAGCGCGGCCACGCGTGTCCGGTTGCGCAGGGTGAACGAGGCGATCGCGAGCCGATCCGTCTCCTCCAGCGCCTTGGCCAGGAGGACGTACGCCTTCGGCGACTTCGACGACGGCTCGAGGTAGTAGGGCTTGTCGAAGTAGATCGGGTCGACCTGCTCGGCGGGTACGAACTCCAGGATCGAGATCTCCGGGCTCTTCTGCACCGGCAGCGTGGCGAGGTCGTCCTTGGTCAAAATCACCGTCTCGCCGGATTCGGATTCGTAGGCGTTGGCGATGTCGCCGTAGTCGACCTCGGTGTCGGTGCCCTCGCGCACACGGCGGTACCGGATGCGGGTGCCGTCCGACGAATCGACCTGGTAGGACTTGCGGTCGTGACTCTCGGTCGCGGAATAGACCTTGACCGGCACGTTGACCAGGCCAAAGCTGAGGTCGCCCTTCCAGATCGAGCGCATGGGGGCCATTCTGCCAGGGATTCGGGTCGAATGGCTGTAGCGAACCGTGATCGGCGACTGAGATGCCAAATGGGCCGTGCGCAGGGTGTAAGGTGATAGTGCACTGGACCTCATATCTGGCGGACTTCTGTCAGCGCCCCGGTGCCAAATGGGCGCCCGAAGCCGGCGGCCAGACAGGGCGGTTGCCCGATGATGAACAACTCTCGAATTCTCGGTACTGCCCCACGCAGCCGTCTGTACGGACACACCCGCGACTATCACCGGGCGCGCCCGGGCCATTCTCGTCAGCCAGACCTGGTCGTGGCCGGGATCCAGGAGGAAGATTCTCGTCAGGTGGCCGGCGACACGCTGGCCGAATGGGATGTCTGGTTCGCCCGGGCCACCGCTCCGACCCCGGGACGCCCCGTCGGTGACGTGCTCGCACGGCGCGCCGTGAGGCGCGCTCGCCACTCACGGACGACCACCGTCGATGACGACTCCCACCCGGTCATCCTGCTGGCGACCGACGTCCCCAAGTCCTACGCCGAACAGGTCTGGCAGCGGGTGATCCTGGCGGCAGAACGCGGCGGGACTCTCTCGGACGTACTGATGGAAGCCGACTCGGCACGCCGATGACGGCACCAACGATTCCACCCACCACACGGACGCTCCACCTCCGGCTGATCGGCCTCGCCGATGCCTCTGCGACCACCCCCGCCTCGGACTTCCCGGTGCATGAGCGGAGCGGCCTCATTCCCAGGGAAGCACTTTCATGACAGCAAACACGTTCCACTCATCACGAATCCAGTTCAAACCCGCCGGATCGGACCGCGGGTCCGTCGACGGGGCATGGTGGCCCCACACCCGAGACCTCGCGGGCGAGACACGCGCAATCGCTCGGGATGTCGGCGAACACCTGCAACGTCTCGAGCGCGTCGGCTACGCATTGCGCGATTGGGACACGTCCGACACCACCAGGATCGCGATCGACGGACAGCGGATCAGTCTGGAAGGCTTCACGGTCTGGACTCCGGCAACCGTCAGATTCACCGGTGCGTCGAGCACGCTGACGCTGGCCGTGATCCCGCCCGACACCGATCCGAGGACCGCCCGCGAGATCATGACGCGAGCCACCCACAGACACAGCACCCGGAGCGCCTCGGCGCTCCTCGGCCCGCAGGCATAGGTGGAAGAGCCACCCGAGCGCCACCACCAACGAAGGGTCGATTGATGGTCTCGGTCTTTCTGGTCGATGACCACGAGATCTCCCGCCTCGGAGTGATCAGCTCGCTGGGATCGGACTCGGACCTCCTCGTTGCCGGGGAGGCCGCGACGTTCCGACAGGCGGTAGCCCGGATTCCCGCCGTGAGTCCGGACATCGTGGTTCTCGAAACCGAGTTGCCCGACGGCAGTGGCATCGATCTGTGCAGGATGCTCGTGGGCTCGGCCGTGGGCGTGAAGTGCTTCATGCTGACATCAGCTACCGATGCTCCGACAGTGGTGGATTCGGTGCTCGCGGGTGCTAGCGGATACGTGGGCAAAGACATCACCGGCGTCGATCTGGCCGCCGCGATCGCGGATGTCGGAGCAGGCCGGTTCGTGCTGGACGAGCGGGCCGTCGAGGCACTGATAGGGCATATCCGTGTCCTGTCCCGACAACCCCGCGGCCCATTCGACGACCTCACCGAGCAGAACCGCACTCTGCTGCTGCTACTCGGCGAAGGCCTGACGAACCGCCAGATCGCACTTCGCATGCATCTCGCCGAGAAGACGGTGAAGAACTATGTCTCACGACTGCTGCAGACGCTCGGCATGCAGCGTCGTGCACAGGCAGCCGTGTATGCCACCTCCCTACTCGACACCCACCTTCGTCGAGAAGGCTGATTTCGGCCGTCGGCGAACCATCCGGCCGACCTTGTGGACAATGGACGGCATGGCAGGCGGCGAGACCCTGGAGGTCGATGGCCGACGGATCTCGATCACCAATCTCTCGAAGGTGCTCTATCCGGCGGCGGGGACCCGAAAGTTCGAGGTCATCGACTACTACTCGCGCATCGCCGACGTCCTCCTCCCCCACGTGCGAGGCCGCCTCATCACCCGCAAACGGTGGCCCAACGGCGTCGAGTCGACCCCGTTCTTCGAGAAGAACGTGCCCGACAGCGCACCGGACTGGATACGGCGCCACGGCATCCAGCACAGCGAGCGGGTCATCTCCTACGCGATGGCCGACGATCGCGCCACACTCGTCTGGCTCGCTCAGATGGCGGTGCTGGAGATCCACACTCCGCAGTGGCGGCTTCCGATGGGACCCGACGGCGCTCCCATGGCGAACCGCATCGTCTTCGACCTCGACCCCGGCCCGCGGGTGCCGCTGCACCGGACCGCGGAGGTGGCGTGCGAGATCCGCAACTGGCTCGGCGGGGCGACGACGTACCCGGTGACCAGCGGCGGCAAGGGTATCCACCTCTATGCGCGGCTCCCGAAACCCGTGACGTCGGACGCGGCGCGCAAGGTGGCACAGGAGGTTGCCAACGAGTTCGCGCGTCAGCACAGTGATTTCATCACCGCCAAGATGTCGAAATCGCTGCGCGACGACAAGGTCTTCATCGATTGGAGCCAGAACACCGCCGCCAAGACCACTCTCGCTCCGTACTCGATGCGCGGACGCGAGCAGCCCTGGGTGGCCGCGCCGCGCACCTGGGAGGAGATGGAGGATCCCGGGCTCTCCCAACTGCTCTACTCCGAGGTGCTGGAGCGCGTGGAGGAGTTCGGCGATCTCCTGGAGGGACTCGACGACCCCTACGGTGACACCGACGGGGATGAGCCGGAATCCGCCGTCGAGCCGGCAGCGGGTCAGGTCATCAACCTGAAGGAGTACCGGCGCAAGCGCGACCAGTCGAAGACGCCCGAGCCCTTCGGGGACGACGTGCACCGGCAGCGCATCGAATCCGAGAATGCATCGGAGGAGCCGGAATCCGCCGGCACCGCAACGGACCGGGCACCAATCTTCGTGATCCAGGAACACCATGCCCGGCGGTTGCACTACGACTTCCGGCTCGAACACGACGGGGTCCTGGTGTCGTGGGCCGTGCCCAAGAACCTGCCCACCGACCCCGACCAGAACCGGCTCGCGGTGCAGACCGAGGACCACCCGATGGACTACGCCGACTTCGAAGGCGACATCCCGGCGGGCGAGTACGGCGGTGGTCACGTATCGATCTGGGACAAGGGCATATTCGAGCTCGAGAAGTGGCGCGACAAAGAGGTCATCGTCCGCCTCCATGGCGAGCGCGTCCAGGGTCGCTACGCCCTGATCCGGACCGGCGAGAAGAACTGGCTCGCCCATCTCATGAGCGACGAGCCCCGGCCGATCGTCCCCGACAGCCTCACCGATCCCCGCCCGATGCTGGCGACCGACGAGTCCATCGACGGGCTCAACGGCCGCGACTGGGCCTTCGAGGGCAAGTGGGACGGGTACCGCCTCCTCATCCGTTCCGTCGGCGGCGAGTTCCGGCTCACCTCGCGATCGGGTATCGACATGACCGCCGACTTTCCCGAACTCGCGGGCCTCGCCGACGATCTCGGCCTCATGGACGTCGTGCTCGACGGGGAGGTCGTCGCCATCGACTCCTCCGGGCGCACCAACTTCACCTTGCTGACCTCGCGCCGGCACACCGACGAGCCGTACTCGCTCCGGTTGCATCTGTTCGACATCCTGTTCCTCAACGGCTCGTCGTTACTGCGCAAACCGTGGTCGGTCCGACGTGAACTGCTCGAGGAACTGGCACCCGCGTTCCGCAACTCAGCCTTCGTCGAGGTTCCGCCGCTGCTTCCCGGTCCGGGTTCGGCCGCCGTCGAGTACAGCCGCGAACACAATCTGGAAGGGGTTGTCGCCAAACGTCGCAACTCCGTGTACCAGCAGGGGCGACGGTCGACGACGTGGCTGAAACACAAGAACTGGAGCGACATCGAGGTCGTCGTCGGCGGGTACCGACCGGGGCGCGGCAACCGCTCCCACACCATCGGCTCGTTGCTGATCGGTCTGCCCGAGGAGACCGGATTACGCTACGTCGGCCGCGTCGGCACCGGTTTCACCGACGCGCAGCTGCGTTCGCTCGCCGAGGAACTCGGCCCGCTGGAGATCTCGCGGTCGCCGTTCCTCGACAAACTCGACCGGCCCGTCGAATCGAGCGCGGTATGGGTGCTGCCCAAGATCGTCGGCGAGGTCCGGTTCATGGACTGGACGACGGCCGGGCATCTGCGGCATCCCAGCTGGCGGGGGATCCGGCGGGACAAGTTGCCCGGCGATCTCTGAGCGCCGACGAGCGGCCGCAACCGAATCGAGAACAGGAGCGACACCCATGACCGGTGAGACGATCACCATCGCCGCCGCCGAGGGCGACACCGAAGCCTATGTGACACGGCCGGATTCGCCGCCATCCGATTCTCCGCTGCCGGGTGTCCTGTTCTTCACCGACATGATCGGGCTGCGGCCACGGATCGAGGCCATGGCCGACCGCATCGCGTCGTGGGGATACGTCGTCCTGGTTCCGCACCTGTTCCATCGGTACGGTTCCGCCACGGAATGGGCACCGACCGAGGATCTCCTGCTGCCCGAAGCGCGGGCCGCGTTCTTTCGATCTGCGATGCCGCGGGCACGGACACTCACGCCTGACGCGGTACGCCCCGATCTCGTCGCCTATCTCGATGCGCTACAGGCCCTACCGGGTGTCGCGCCCGGCCCGGTGGGTGTCACCGGGTACTGCATGGGCGGTCGGTTCGCGCTCACCATCGCCGCCGCCCGGCCCGACGACGTGGCCGCGGTCGGCATGTTCCACACCGGCGGGCTCGTCACCGACGACCACGACAGCCCGCATCTGCATCTCCTCGGCATCGATGCCTTCGTCCTCGCGATCCACGCCGACAAGGACCGATCGCTACCCGCCACGGCGGTGGCCCAGTTCGAGCACGCGCTGACCGCCGGGGGTATTGCCCACTCGGCAACCGTCTACCCCGGTGCACCACACGGTTATACGATGTCCGACCTGGCGGCCTACCACCACGAGGCCGCCGAACATCACTTCGCCGAGCTGGAAGCGCTCTTCCGGCGGACGCTCTAGGGGTGAGTCGGTCCCGCTCCGGGTGGTGGCGGTCCGACCGTGTCCTCGTGGGGATCGTCGCGATGCCCGCAAGGCGACTACAAGTCGGGTGTAAGTCGGGCGGCGCACAGTGGCCGTAGTCAGCCACCGCGAGCCTTCAGGAGCCACCCATGACCAGCCGCCCCACCTCCCGCACCGACACCACCGCGTCCAGCACACCCGATCTCACCGGCATGAAGATCGCCCACCGGGGCATGCTCCACGACACACGCCGCTTCGCCGAGATCCTCGGCCGGATCGGCGGTGGTGAGCCGTGTGATGGTCGTCGTCGCGACGCCATCGCGGGCTATCTCGATCAGCTGTGCGCGTCCATCCATCATCACCACACCATCGAGGACGAGGTGGTGTGGCCCATCCTCACCGCATCCGCCGGTGCCGCCGTCGACGTCCATGACCTGGAAGACGATCACACCCAACTCGAGGCGTTGCTCGCGACACTGCAGGCGCGCATCGCCGCGTTCTCAGCCGCGAAACCCGACCGCCTCGGCGTGGCGGCGACCGACCTGGCGGCGACACTCGACGACGTTCACCAGCTGCTCGGCGAGCACATCGCCGACGAGGAGCGAGTCGTGTTCCCGATTGTCGATCGCTATGTGAGCGTGGCCGATTGGGATCGGGTGGAGAAAGCGGCCCGGGCCGGCGCGAGCATGAGATTCGAGGCCCCGAGGATGATGCGGCACGCAGATGAGCGGGAGCTGGCGAAGATGAAGAGCGAGGCGGGTCCGGTCATCCGGGCCATGCTCGCCCTGCTCGTTCGCAGCTTCGACAAGCGGGAGGCCCTCATCGCCGGCCCAGCTCGATGAGGCCGGCTCGTACGGTGGCCTGCACCTCCTCGGCCGTACGACGGTGGGCAGCCGCCGCGTCCGTGTCGCCGAGGAGATCGGCGAGTTCGGCGAGCACCACGTCCATGGGGCCGAATGCGACCGATCCCGAGTTCAGGCCGGCAACGGTCCCCGACCACGGCCGCAGTTCGGTGTACAACACGCGAGCGGCCTCGGTCATCTCGAGCCGGACGAGGGCGCGAGCGTGGAAGACCGACATCGCGGTCCAGTAGAAATCGCGGCTGATCGGCGGCGCGGCGCGAGCGACGCGACGCGCCTGATCGGGCTGACCGGCGTCCAGCAGTGCGACGACGTACACCCAGGAGATCATCTTCGGAGCCACCTCGTCGATCGCGGCGAGAGGTCCGACGAGATGAGCGAGCGAGCCGCGGAACCAGCCGATCACCATCTCGCCGACCAGACCGATCTCCGCCGAGTTCACCGCGCCGGCGGCCTGCAGCCGGGCGGTGAGGTCGCGGTACTCACGCTCGGCCTGGTCGATGTCGCCACCCAGCACCTCCAGTACCGCCGAGAAGGCCGACAACACGACGACGAGTTCACCGGCACGCCCACTCGAGGCCGACCGCAGGCCCTGTTGTACCTGCGCGACGGCGCCGGGGAGATCCACCCGCGCCGCACGCGCGAGAAACGAGAAGAAGTGCGCGGCAGCCTGATAGGCGAGCACTCCGGATTCACCTGCCACACGGTCGAACTCGTCGGCGAATTCCGGGAGCTGCGCGCTGAGGTCAGGACCCAGCGCGGTGTACACACGCGCATTCCAGGCCGCGCAACGGACCTCGGGGTCCTCGTGGTCGGCTGCGGCTGCCACGGCCTGCGCGGCGAGTTCGATGGCGCGACGGTCATCGATGCCTTCGATTTCGAAGACCAGTGACACCAACAGGTACACGCGGTCCGCACCCGTGGCGCGACCCAGCGCGTCCGTCATCGCCGCGATCAAGTCCGTGTCGGCGATCCGTTGGCGGCGCGTCGTCCAGATGACCGGCGCCCGCCAGCACGTGAGCGCGGACATCACCAGGTCGTCGTCATCCAGCTCTCGCGCGACCGCGAGGGCCTGACCGCGGCGTGCACGGGCCTCAGCGGTGTCGTCGCCGCGGAACGCCAGTGCCGTCACCAGGTGCGTCAACGCGAGGACGAACGCAGAGCGCCCGGCCTCGTCGGCGGCCGACGCGGCGTGTCCGGCCATCTCGTGCAGACGTACTGCGGAGCGCCACAGGTCTGCCGAGTCCGCCGTGAACTCGGTGGCGAACCTCGCCGAGGCCGCGACGGTCACCAACTCGAGCGCGCGCTCGATCGTGTCCGGGACGGCGCCGAGCGCCGCGTGGTGCGCCAGCTCGTCCGGGTCGACGCCCCGGGTCTGTTCGAGATACACCACGATCTGCCAGTGCGATCGCCGCTTTCGCAGCGTGGGGATGCTGTCGTACACGGCGTCTCGCACGAGAACGTGGTTGAAGTGGACCGTGTCGACGTCAGCGGTCAACAGTCCGGCGGCGACGGCCGTGTCGATCGCGTCGAGGACGAGTTCCTCGGCGGTTTCGTCGGTGTTCCTGTTCCACAACGTGAGTACGCCGTCGATGGGTGCGCTGCGTCCGAAGAGCGCGGCGAGACGCAAGACGGTCGCCACCTCGGCGGGAAGCCGTTCGATCCGCTGCATCAGCACGCTGGTGACGCCACGGGGGATCGCGGCGGCAGCAGCCGAGAACCCGCGAGATGCGACCAGCTTGGCGAGTTCGCGCACGAACAGCGGGTTGCCGTCGGTCCTCGTGCGCAACAGCTCGAGCAGTGGGGTGTCCACGGATTCCAGTCCCACCGACGCCGCGAGCTCGCGGATACCGTTGTCCGACAGACCCTTCAACTCGATGTGGTCGGCAGTCACCGCGGCGAGGGATGCCGTGGTCGCCAGCAGGTCGACACCTGCTTCCGACGCCCGGTACGTGACCAGCACGAGTACCGGGGACCGGGCCATCCAGGTCACCAGTTGTCGAAGTACCTGGAGCGTGGCGCCGTCGGCGCGGTGTGCGTCGTCGAGGACCAGGACGATGCCTCGCGCCCCGGCTTGTGCACCGCAGGCTTCCATCACCCGCCGGGCGATGTCGAACGAACTGTCCAGCATCTCGACCGATGTCGGTTCCCCGCGAGTTCCGACCTGTTGCAGAATTTCTCGCCATGCCCAGGCTGTCGGAGCACCGTCGACCTCGGGGCAGTGTCCGATCGCCCCGCCCCACCCGGTGGCGCCGAGACGGGTGACGAGAGAGTCCGCACACGTGCTCTTGCCGCCGCCGGCCTCCGCGCAGAGCCACACCACTCGCAGACCGGATGCGCTCGCCGCCTTCTCGGCATGACCGACGAGGGTCGCGAGTTCGTGCTCCCGTCCGGCGGGTTCGCGACGACCCACCGCCGCGGAGACGGGCAGCACGCTCGGCGGTTTCGGCGGTTCCGGCACGGCCGGCGCCACCGGTGCCGTCAGAGTGGGCGCCTGCTGGAGGATGTCGCGTTCGAGTTGCTGGATCGGCGGTCCGGGATCCACTCCGAGTTCGTCGGCGAGATATGACCGCAGCCGACGCAGCGTCGCCAGGGCGTCCGCCTGCCGTCCCAGTCGGTACTGAGCCAGCGAGAGCAGTCGGAAGTACTCTTCGCGGGCCGGTTGGTCGTCGCACTCCGCTGCCAGCACCTGCGCGACCTCCGCCGCACGTCCGTGGTCGACCGCCAGTGATGCCCATTGCTCGACCGCCGACCGGCGCACGTCCTGCAGGCGGGCGACTTCGGGCTGTGCCCAACTCTCGGCCGAACATGCGCCATAGGGATCTCCGCGCCACATCCGCAACGCGCCGTCCAGTTCGTCGAGTCTCGACGCGGGATCCTCGGCGTCGCCGACGGTGACGAGGGCCTCGAACTCCCAGACGTCGACACCCGATCGTGGGAGCCGTAGTGCGTATCCCGGCTGTTCGCTGACCAGCACGGTGGCCGGAGCGCGGGGTGGGCGGGACGGTTCGATGACGCGTCGCAGGTTGGACACCTGCACCTGGAGGCCCGCCAGGGCCTTGGGCGGTGGTTCGCCGTTCCAGAGGTCGTCGATCAACCGATCCGTGGACACCACCCGTCCGCGACCGGCCACGAGCCGGGCCAAGACGGCACGTTGTCGACGCGGGCCGAGATCGACCACTTCGGAATCGAGTTCGCAGGAGATGGGGCCCAGCACCGAGATGCGCAGCGCCGAAGCGGCATCACCGGCCGGATGCCCGTCCCGAACCGCCATACACCACCCGATTCTCTCGCCGTCGACGACAGACTATCGCCGCGACCGATATCGCGTGTCGCTCACCGGCCGCCACTTCCATCCGCTGGGACGGCTCGGTGGGCAATCGGCGTGTGGCGATCCGTCGATCGTCCCCCGTCGCGCGAGCTGAGCACCGCCCACCCCCAGAGCATCAACCACACGCTCATACCGCCGACCTGGATGCGCTGGGCGAGTCCGAGCCGGAAGTCGCCGGACAGGTTGTCGGCGACCAGCATCCACACCGTGGCGAGCGCGACGACGACGAACACCGTGTTCCCGATCCGCCGGAGGACCGGCCAGACGGTGCCCCCGGAGGAGGTGCTGCGCAGCGCCGAGACGCCGGCGGCGACCATCACCGTGAAGATGGCGAACACCGCGACCGTACTGGTCAGCGCATGGATGTGGTGCAGTTGCGGGAGCAGCCCGCTCGGCTCGCGCGGGCACCCGGCGTCGACTCCCGGAATGCACTCGATCGGGAGCAGGGCGTCGGCGATGGTCGCCGCGCCGAAAACCGCCAGGGCGAGAACGGCGGTGGTCGCCGTCCGACCGCGGAAGGTCCGGTGCGGGACGAGCAACAGCAGTGCCGCGACCAATGCGCAGATCCCGGTGGTGACGTCCCCGACCACGTAGATGTCCCGGTGGGGACGATTCGCGGCGTCGAGCTCGCTGAGGAAGCTGCGCATCGGGTCCAGCGAATCCGC
This sequence comes from Gordonia sp. ABKF26, assembly GCF_041103195.1. Taxonomy (NCBI): domain Bacteria; kingdom Bacillati; phylum Actinomycetota; class Actinomycetes; order Mycobacteriales; family Gordoniaceae; genus Gordonia; species Gordonia sp. ABKF26. Next base: position 851,484 of record NZ_JBGCVZ010000003.1, on the reverse strand, counting down.
CCACGCGAACTCCATCACCCACGACGAATAGCAGAGGCCCGCAACGGCGATCAGGATGCCGGCGACCGATCTCCTCACGAGGCAGGCGTCGACTCCGGTGCACCGATCGGCCTTCCCTGGCGCAGCGGGAGCTCCTTCCAGGTGACCGTGCCGATGATTGCCAGCAACGAGATGATCGACACCGCCAGGAACACCCGGTCCATGGAATCGGCGAAGCCCTCCTTGATGGGCTGGGCGAGCTCGGTCGGCAGCTTCTCGATGATCGAGGTGTCGCTCATGACGCTGTCCGACGATCCCGTTGCGGCGCCGGGGTTCTGAGCGGCCGCGATGAGCGACTGTCCGAATGCGCTGACCTGCGGGTCGGAACTCTGCGCGGCCTCCACGACCGCCGCCCGGTACTCGGGCTGCGCGGCCGCCGACACCATCTCGTCCTTGATGTTCGGCCCCATGAACGAGAACAGCAGTGAGAAGAAGACCGCGACACCGAGCGTTCCGCCGATCTGGCGGAAGAAGGTGGCGGTGCCGGTCGAGAGCCCCATGTCCTTGGGCGGCAGGATGTTCTGCATCGCAAGAGTGATCGGCTGCATCAGATTGCCGAGGCCGAAGCCGAGCAACGCCGCCATCAGCATGACGAGATAGACCGGGGTCTCGGTACCGACCAGGTGTAGCAGGAAGGTGCCGGTGGTGATCAGCACCGCGCCGATGATCGTGAAGATCTTGTACCGACCGGTGCGGGAGATCAGCTGGCCCGACAGGATCGAACCGGTCATGAGTCCGAGCACCATGGGCAGCATCTGGAGACCGGCGATCATCGGGCTCGATCCGCGGAGGACCTGGAAGTACTGCGGCAGCATGGAGATTCCGCCGAACATGACGGCACCGATGATGACCGAGACGACGATGCCCTGACTGAAGACCACGTTCTTGAACACCCGCAACGGGATCAGCGCGTCGTCGCCCATCGTGTGCTCGATCCAGATGAACGCCGCGATACCGACGACGCCGATGCCGTAGCACAGAATCGCCAGCCCGGAGCTCCAGCCCCACTCGCGGCCCTGTTCGGCGACGATGAGCAGCGGCGCCACCGCGACGGCCAGCGCTGTCGCGCCCCAGTAGTCGGTGCGCCCACCGACGCCCTTCTGCTGGTCGTAGTTGAGCACCTTGTAGACGACGAACAGTGCGACGAGCCCGATCGGCACGTTCACGAGGAACACCCAGCGCCAGCCCGACACCCAGAGGATGGTCTCCTGACCGGCGAACAGACCGCCGAGGACCGGGCCGAGGACACTCGAGGTGCCGAACACGGCAAGGAAGTAACCCTGGTACTTGGCGCGTTCGCGGGGCGGCACGATGTCGCCGATCGTGGTCAGCGCGAGGGTCATCAGACCGCCCGCACCGAGTCCCTGGAATGCGCGGAACGCGGCCAGCTCGTACATCGACGTGGCGATCGTGCACAGCAACGAACCGACGATGAAGATCGAGATCGCCAGCAGGAAGAACGGTTTGCGACCGTAGAGGTCGGACAGCTTGCCGTACAGGGGCGTCACGATCGTCGCGGTGACGAGGTAGGCCGTGGTCACCCACGCCTGCATGTCGTAACCCTGCAGGTCGTCGGCGATGGTCCGGATCGCGGTCGACACGATGGTCTGGTCGAGAGCAGCCAGGAACATGCCCATCATGAGTCCGGCCAGGATGGTCAGGATCTGGCGATGGGTCAGTCCGGCCCCGGCGACCTCTTCGTGGGCCACCGTTTCGGGGACGACCGTTTCGGGGGTCGCCGAGGAGTCTGTCATTGTCGTCCTTTCACGGGTTTCACGCGTCCGCGTCCGGCTTGCGGGCTGAGCACGCCGGGTTGAGGGCCGAGTCGGCAGCGTCGACAAACCGACCGAGAAGCCCTACCAGGGTGTGGAGTTCATCGTCGGTCCAGTCCGCCATGACGCCGGCCATCGCGGATCGCCGCATCTCGCGCATCGCCAGGACGCGGTCCCGGCCCGCATCGGTGATGACAAGGAGGGTGGCACGTCCGTCGTCGGGGTCCGCCTCTCGACGGATCAGTTCGTGGTCCACCAGTAGAGCCACATGGCGACTCACCGTCGACGGATCGGCGTTCATCGCCTCGGCGAGTTCGCGGGATCGCATCGACCGTCGGGCCAGAGGGAACAGCGCCTTGAACGCCGCCGCCTCGAACTCGCCGTCTCGTGTTCGGAAGGTGGTGTGGACCGCCCGTTCACGGATGCGTACGAACCGCAGCAAGGTCTCGAACAGGTCGTCGATCGCCTGCTGATCGAGAACCGGCATCGTCGCCACCTCCGGATTCCCTCTTTACTTTCCCTTTGCAATTAGTTGCGCTGTGCAACTAGTTGTCGTGCGCAAGTGTGCGCGCGACGAAGGAAGAATGCAACCAGCTCGGGATACCACCTGGTAGAGGCGCGGGGATCAACGGACGCGGCGCCCACCGCACCGGACTTCGTCACCTGCCGGAGAGAGTGAATCGCCGACCTGCCGGGTCGGGGGTTGGCAGGTCGGCGACTCACTTTCGATGTCGTTCCCGGATCGCCGTACGTTACCCGCGTCGACGAGTGGGAGCGGGCTGAACCACAGCGACGGCACGGAAGTGCGTTGCGCCTCCCGGCCCCGAGGCGATGCGTCGTCGGACTGTGCGTGCGGTTAGCCTCGTGGGAGCCAGAACCGTGACAGGAGCTCTTCGTGTTCGTTGTCGCCCACATCAGCGACCTGCATTTCAACGGGACGCGGTTCAATCGGGCCCGCATCCAGGCGGCACTGGGCTACATCAATGCTCGTGCCGCCGGCATCGACGTCCTGCTGGTCACCGGTGACATCGCCGACGAGGGTGCGGCCAGCGAGTACCGCGAGGCCCACGGGGTACTCGAGAGTCCGCTGCCGATGCTCATCACCGCCGGCAACCACGACGTCCGCGAGCCGTTCAGCGCGGCTCTCATCGGCACCGAGACCTCCGGCCCGATCAATCACGCGCGGACGGTGCGCGGACGCGACGGCTCCGACGTGCTCTTCCTGATGTGCGACAGTTCGATACCGGGACGCAACGACGGCCGTCTCGACGACGCGACGATCGCCTGGCTGTCGGAGCGACTCGACGCCACGACCGCGGACACCCCGGTGTTCATCGCTTTTCACCATCCGCCGGTCGACCTGCTCATGCCCTTCATGGACTCCATCCGGCAGCGTGACGAGGGCCGCCTCGCCGACCTGGTCGGAGAACACCCGAACATCGTCGCGTTCCTGTGCGGACACGCGCACACCCCGGCGGTGACCACATTCGCCGACCGTCCGCTCTGCGTCGCACCGGGCGTGTCGTCGACACTGAACCTCCCGTTCGAAGGACGCGAAGTGGTGAATCGCGGTCAGCCGCCGGGTATCGCGTTCCACCTCTATGACGAGGAGCGGTTCGTCACCCACTTCCGGTCGGTGATGTTCTGACCCCCGGCGGCCGCGACGTGCCGGCGCGTCATCACCCCGCGAACCCGCGCACCAGATCGGCCATCGTCTCCGGCTGATCCTCGGGGATCAGCGTCCACGAGTCGTCGACGACGACCTTCGACGCATCGGGAAACAGGTCGACGAGCCGATCGGCATGCTCCAGCGGCATCATCCGGTCTTCCCTGGCCCAGACCACGAGTACCGGCCGGTCGAATCGTGCGAGCGTGTCCGACAATTCGAGCAGGCGGCGGCGAGAGGGCGCGCCGACCGCGAATTTCACCAGATCGCGCCGGATCGCCGCGTTCTCCACGGCCGGCCGGAACCACTCGTCGAAGAGCGAATCCGGTATGCCCGACTTCGTCAGAGCCCCGTATGCGCGCGTGCTGTGCCGGAAGAACCGCGTGCCCAGCATCCTGGTGAGAATCCATCCGCCGCCCGGCACCCGGCACAACAGCGCCGCCGGACGCGCGGGCGCAGGCGGATAGTTGTCGAAGGCGGTGCACGAGACCAGCATCAGTTTGCCGATGCGCTTGTCCCGACCTTGGGCGATCGCGAACTGTCCGCCGCCCCAATCGTTCAGCACGAGCGTCACGTCGTCGAGGCCGAGCGCGTCGAGGAAGTCGGCGAGGATGCCCGCCATTCCCGTCTCGGTGAGGTCGGCGTCATCGTTCATCGGCTGCGTGTGCGCACCCATCGGAAGCGTCGGAGTGATGCACCGGAAGCCGGCCAGGAGCGGAATCACCTTGCGCCACTGCCTGCCGTCCATCAGCAGACCATGGCCGAACACCACGACCGGTCCGTCACCCCCGGTGTCCTCGTAGGCGATGGGCCCGGATGGAACGTCGACGATCGGCACGTTCCACCTCCTAGATAGATCGTTCTACTTAGAAGGAAGATAAGCTGTCACGGCACGATGCGCAAGGAGGAGACGCCATGGCAGCAGACCCCACGACTCGCGACCGGATCCTGGAGGCCACCGCGGAGTTGTATCGCCGTCAGGGAATGCCGGCCACCGGACTCAAACAGATCTCGGCGGCGGCGCAGGCGCCTTTCGGATCGATCTACCACCACTTCCCCGGCGGCAAAGAGGCGATCAGCGTCGAGGTCATCCGGCGCGAGGGCCTCCGGTACGGCGGGTTCGTCGGCGAGCAACTGGCCGCCACCGACCCTCTCTCCGGTATCCCGTCACTGTTCGAGAACGCGGGAAAGTTGCTCGAAGCCCAGGATTACGGCGAGGCGTGTTCCATCGAGACCATCGCGCTGGAAGTCGCGAGCACCAACGAGCGCCTCCGCCTCGAGGCCGCCGACGTCTTCGAGAGCTGGCTGGCCGGTCTCGCCGCCTGGTTCGGTCAGCTCGACATCACGGGGTCGGAGGCTCGTCGGCTGGCGCTGATCACTCTCACCGCCCTCGAAGGCGCCTTCGTACTGTGCCGCACGCTGCGGTCGGTCGAACCGATCACGAGCGCCGGGCACGGCGTGCAGGCCGCCGTTCACGCCGCGGTCCGTTAAGGGTGACACCCGGCGCGATCAGGCGTCAGGCCGACGAACCGGCCTTCAGGAGCTCCTGGAGGATCTTGCCGCCGATCTCCGGGATGAGGCCGGGGCCGGTCTCCGGGAGGTTCTGCGGCAGCAGCCCCGGCTCGTGGGTGGCCGGGATACGGGCGGTCCGGGTCGCCTCCAGCCTGATGCCGGTCTGCTGCGCCTTTGCCAGCGGGGTCTGGTACTTCTCGAGTTCCGTTGCGGTGGTGAGCGACCCGACGACACGCAGCCCCATGGCCCCGAAGTCCGCCGCCCCGCGCCGGATGTGGTTGGGCGACGTGATCAGCACGATGTCGCGGATGCCCTGCGCCCGCAGGATCTCGGCGGTGTTCTGTGCATTGGCCACGGTCGACCCCGACTTGTCCTCGGTGAGGATGCGGCTCGCGCTGACACCGTTGTCCACGAGCCACGTTCGCATCGCGGCCGCTTCGGTGACACCCTTCTTCGGCACCCCGCCGGTCACCACGACCGGAGCACCGGTCGTCAGCTCCGATTGCGCCTTGGCCGCCGACACCCGGTTCACGAGCTCCGGCGCCATCTTCCCGTTCGCATTCAACCCGTACCCGAGGACGACGATGGCCACGCGGCCGGACACCGGTCGGGGCGTGGTACTCGGCACGATCTGCGCCGCGGTCGCGACACCGGAGATGATGTTGCGTGCTGTCGTCGCCAGTGCCGGATTCATCATCGACAGTCGGTTGAGTGCCGACTGGACCTGGCCCGCTCGCTGCGCTCCCGGCGCCGAGCGGCCGGCCACGACATCCTCGACCTGATCCGACCAGATCGCTTGCAGTGCCAGCGCATCGGAGTCGGCCGGCGCCACCGCCAGTACCTGCTGGAGGAGCTCCAGGCCGCCGGTGACGTCACCTCCGGCGAACTTCGACTGCGCGTCGTTGTACAGGCCGGCCGGGTCGATCGCGGACGCGGTCGTCACCACCGACGCATCCTGCGCCGGCAACGTCCCGACCGCCACGCCACCGAGCGCGGCGACCGCGATCGTCGCAGCAGCCGCCAGCTTCCTGCGCTTCACTCTGGTCACACCAGTCACTCGCGTAACAGTACGAGAGATGCACAACGACCCCGCACCCGTCCGATCCCAGATCGGTAACGGGTGCGGAGTCTCTTGCGGCCGGGCGTAGCTCAGCGCTTCAGGCCGGCCACCTTGAGCAGCTCCGGGCGTCGCAGGACCAACCCGATCCACATGAATACGCCGAGGTAGACCGCGAACAGGATCGTGTCGAACAGCGGTGCCTCGATCCGCATGTTCGCCGTGACCGCGCCACCGAGGTAGGCCGTGATCCCCACCGCGCCGAGCACGGCGGTGCGCGGGATCGCGTAGACGACCAGGCACACGAGCAACACGACCCCCATCACGATGGCCTGGTCGGCGGGAAAGCCGAGCTCCCGCGTTCCGTCGATCACCGCCTGCGGACGGGCCAGCTTGCCTGCGACGTCGAACGCGAGGAATGCGCCGACCAGAACGCTGATCACGATTCCCGTTGTGCGGCGCCGGTTCCGGCGGGCCGGCGGCGCCTCGTCGGACGCGGGGATCGTGGTCGGGGCGGCGGTGTCCTCGGTGATGCTGTTGCGACTCATGATGTTCTCCTGGCGGCTCGGGCGAGTGTGTTGTGCAGGGATAGACACGCCTGCTCGCCAGAATTCATCGCCGGAGGTGGTCCGGAGGCGCTACCGATCGGCGACGAGCCGCACGAGCGGATACTCGCGCGTCGCCTTCTTCTGATACTTGGCGTATCGCGGCTGCGCCTCGACCACCCGATCCCACGCTGCTGCGCGCTCGGCGGCGTCGAGTACGACCGGCCGCACGGCCACCGGCTCCTCCCCGTGGCGCTCGACCGACACGCCATCGGGACGGGCCGTCAGGTTGGCGAACCAGTCCGGGTTCCGGGCGCCACCACCCGATGCGACGACCAGCCAGCCGTCACCGTCGGCGAACCAGCTCAGGGGTGTCTCACGCACGAGACCAGAGCGCCTGCCGGTCGTGCGCAGGATGAGCATCTCCATCCCCCACATCGATCCGGACTTCTTCCGGATGCGGGCGACGGTGCGCTCGTTGGTCTTTCGCTGGTACCAGAGCGAGAGTGACCGCAGGGACAAGGACATGACTTCCTCCGATGAGATCAGGTGATGCGCCGACAGTACGGCGCCGGCCGGCCCCACGGCTTCTCGATTCCTGCTCGATCACGACCGGACACCGCGACCACTGGTCCCCCGAGGCGCGAGGAGCGCAAGCGACGAGGCCCCGGCAACCAGGACGGTTGCCGGGGCCTCGGGAGGACGCGAAGACGCTAGAGGGCCTTGAGTTCCTCGATCACGCTGTCGACGCTCTTCTTGGCGTCGCCGAAGAGCATGCTGGTGCCGTCGGCGAAGAACAGCGGGTTCTCGATGCCGGCGTAACCCGAACTCATCGACCGCTTGAGCACGATGGTCGATCGCGCCTCGTCGACGTTGAGGATCGGCATGCCGTGGATCGGCGAGCTCGGATCATTGCGGGCCGCGGGGTTGGTGACGTCGTTGGCCCCGATGACGATGGCGACGTCGGTCCGGCTGAATTCGCCGTTGATGTCGTCCATCTCCTTCATCGAGTCGTATTCGACGTCGGCCTCCGCGAGCAGCACGTTCATGTGACCGGGCATGCGACCGGCGACCGGGTGGATGGCGTACTTGACCTCGACGCCCTTGGCCTCCAGCAGCTTTGCCATCTCCTTGACCGCATGCTGGGCCTGCGCCACGGCCAGACCGTACCCGGGGACGACGATGACCTGGTTGGCATACGCCATCTGGATCGCGGCGTCGGCGGCCGAGGTCGCCTTGACCGTGCCGCCTTCGGCACCGGGGCCGCCCACGGCAGCGGCATCGCCGCCGCCGAACGAGCCGAACACGATGGCCGGGATCGACCGGTTCATGGCCTTGGCCATCAGGTTGGTCAGGATCGAACCCGAGGCGCCGACGATCATGCCGGCGACGATCAGCGCGGTGTTGTCCAGCGCGATACCCGCGGCGGCAGCCGACAGACCCGTCATCGCGTTGAGCAGCGAGATGACCACCGGCATGTCCGCGCCACCGATGGGGAACACCACGAACAGACCCATCACACCGGCGGCCACCAGCACGGCGACCATCCACCAGACACTCGCGCCGCCGCCGTTGGAAGCATCGATGCCGAGGTAGATCGCCAATCCCAGTGCGACGATGAGCAACACGATGTTGGCGGCCTGGAACAGCTTGGCATTGGAGACGAAGGTCTTCTCCAACCCCTTCGGCATGATCTCCTGCAGCTTCGCGAACGCCACCAGCGATCCCCAGAACGAGACCGAACCGATGATCGCGGCGATCAGCGAGCCGATCACCAGCGGCGAGGCCGGTTCGACGTTGTGGAAGGTCGAGAACCCGGAGGTCTCGATGAACTCGGCCCAGGCGATGAGCGCCACGGTGCCACCACCGACGCCGTTGAACAGCGCGACCAGCTGCGGCATGGCCGTCATCTTGGTCTTCAGGGCAGGCGGGATACCCAGAGCCACACCGAGAACCAGACCGACGACGATGAGCACCCAGTTGATCGTGGGCACGCCCTCGGTCGAGTGCCCATCGGAACCGACAGCCCCTTCGTTCCAGACGTAGAGCAGCGTCGCGGCGACGGCCAGACCCATACCCACCGCGGCGATCCAGTTGCCGCGCACCGCGGTCTTGGGTCCGGTCAGACCCATCAGGCCGTAGATGAACAGGGAGAACGAGACGATGTAGAGCGCGGTCACCAGGTAGGCGACGCCCTCGCTCGGGGTGTGCGCACCCGCCGCGAGTACCAGCTGTGACATAGATGTTTCTGGGGAGCCGTTCATTTGGCCGCCTCCTTCTTACCCTTGAACATGCCCAGCATGCGGTCGGTGACCGCGAAGCCACCGATCACGTTGAGCGTGCCGAACACCAGCGCGACGAAGGCGATGATGCGCACACCCCACCCGGCGTCGGCGGGCAACTTGCCCAGGACCACCAGCGCGCCGAGCACGACGATGCCGTGAATGGCGTTGGTGCCCGACATCAACGGGGTGTGCAGGGTGTTGGGGACCTTGGAGATGACGGCGAAGCCGACGAACCCGGCGAGCACCAGGATCGCGAGGTTCGCGAGAAGTCCGGCATACATCAGGCCTTCACCTCCTGCTGGCCGTCTTTCGGCCCGCTCACTTCGTTCCCGGCGCCGGGCTTGTCACGGGTGACGCACGCGGCCGCAATGACCTCGTCGTCGAAATCCGGTGTGATGGAACCGTTGTCGTCGAGCATCAGCTCGATGAGCGCCAGCAGGTTCTTCGAGTACAGCTCGCTGGCGTGCTCGGGCATCGTCGCCGGCAGATTCAGCGGGGCGGCGATCGTCACGTCGTGCTTGACGACGGTCTGACCCGGCTCGGTCAACTCGCAGTTGCCGCCGGTCTCCCCGGCGAGGTCGATGACCACGCTGCCCGGCTTCATGCCCTCGACCGCAGCGGCGGTCACGAGTCGCGGCGCCGGACGCCCCGGCACGAGCGCGGTGGTGATCACCACGTCGAAACCCTTGATCGCGTCTTCGAGCGCCTGTTGCTGCTGCGCGCGCTCGGACTCGGTCAGCTCACGGGCGTACCCGCCCTCACCGGCCGCGTCGATACCCAGGTCGAGCCATTGGGCGCCGACCGATCGGACCTGCTCGGCGACCTCGGGACGCACGTCGTAGCCGGTGGTCCGCGCACCGAGCCGCTTGGCCGTGGCCAACGCCTGCAGTCCCGCGACACCCACACCCAGGACCAGCACCGTGGCCGGCTTCACCGTTCCGGCGGCGGTCGTCAGCATCGGGAAGAAGCGCGTCGAGACATCCGCCGCCACCACGACCGACTTGTAGCCCGCGACGTTGGCCTGCGAGCTCAACGCATCCATCACCTGGGCGCGGGAGATACGCGGGATGGCCTCCACCGCGTAAGCCTCCACACCGGCATCGCGCAGGGTGCCGATCTGATTGTCGGCATTGCGCGGCGCGAGGAAGCCGATCAGCTTCTGTCCGCTCCGCAGCTTGCCGATCTCCGAATCCGACGGCGGCGACACCCGCAGAACCACATCCGATCCGTACGGATCGCCGATCGTCGCACCGGCTTCGGTGTACGCCTCGTCGGGGATCAGGGCGCCGAGACCGGCCCCCGACTCCACCACGACGGGCACACCCTTGCCCACCAGCGCGGCGACGACCTTCGGGACCAGCGCCACCCGGCGCTCCCCCTCGGCCGTCTCGCGCACGACACCCACTGTCATCTATCTCACCCTGTCTGGTCGGCGCCGCTCGTCGCAGCGCCGTTGGTTGGCGCCTGTGCTCGGCGCGTCTTGTCAACGAGGTGACCCGCCCCCAGATCGTGCAGCTCCGCCATGTGTGTCGGCGGAACGGACGACCTGACGCAGGTCACGAGGTGCACGGGTTCGACAAGGGATGACTGTCTCCCGGCTCACATAAAGGTGCGTTGAACATAACATGCGTTCTCAGCGGCAGCTCAGGTGAGTCGGATACCTCACTCAACCCTTGACGCTGCGCTTTTGGTCGTTTCTGGACATCTGTCTGTACAGGTGTCGTCCTCACGGGGTGCGGCACGAACACTGTCTCGGGGCGTCACCAGACACTGTCGCCCGTTCCGGCGAGAAGCGCGTTCGTCAACCTCGGAGTTCGGCAGTCTTCTATCCGCTCACGGCGCATCATGACTTACAGAGCCGAGACTTCGTAGGAGAACCGATCATGGCCACATTTCCTGCCATCGCCCACGTCGCGATCACCGTCAGCGACCTCGAGAACAGTTCTGCGTGGTATCAGACCCTGTTCGGAAGCGCACCCGTCCTGGATGAAGACGAGGAGGGCGGCACCTTCCATCACACCGTCTTCGAACTCGCCGGCGGGATGTTGTTCGGTCTTCACGCCCACACCGGAAACGCCGCCGATCAGCGGTTCGACGAGCGGGCCGTCGGACTCGATCACGTGGGGTTCGCCTGCACCCAGGACGAACTCCGGACCTGGCAGGATCGGCTCGACGCCGCAGGTATCCCGCACAGCGGAATCCGGCACGCGCACTACGGTTCCGGGTTGTCGTTCCGCGACCCCGACAACATCGCGCTCGAGTTCTTCGCACCGCCCGTGTGACGCGGTCGCGCGACCTCGGCGCGTTGCCTCAGACGATGGTGTAGGTGCGGTCGTCCAATCCGCTCGCACCATCCGGTGCCGGCGCCTGATAGCGCTCGATCTGGGGCATCCCCTTCTGATCGATCGCCCGGCATTCGAGGGTGTGATTGCCCTTCGTCGCCTGCCAGACGAACTTCCACTGTCGCCAGGTGTCGATGCTGTACTCCGTGGTCAGCTCGGCGGGTTGCCACGGCCCCTGATCGACACGGACCTCCACGCGTTCGATGCCCGTGTGCTGGGCCCATGCGGTGCCGGCGACCACGACCTCGCCGGCCGGATGCTCGGTGCCGTCGGCCGGACGGTCGAACCGCGACGCCATCTTGATCGGGCCGAGGGCCGACCATCCGCGCGTCGTCCAGTACGCCTTGGCCTCCGAGAAGCGCGTGATCTCCCAGTCGACAACCCATTTCGTCGCCGAGACGTACCCGTACAGCCCCGGCACCACCTGGCGGACCGGGTAGCCGTGTTCGAGGGGAAGCGGCGAACCGTTCATCCCGACGGCGAGGAGCGCGTCGCGCCCGTCGGTGAGCGCCGAGATCGGAGTGCCACAGGTCCATCCGTCGACGCTGGTGGACAGCAGCATGTCCGAGCCCGGCCGGACGCCGGCGAGGTCGAGGACCTCTCGCATCGGCACCCCCAGCCATGTCGCATTGCCGACGAGGTCGCCACCGACCTCGTTCGACACGCACGCGAGCGTCACGATCCGTTCGGTCATCGGCATGGCGAGCAGGTCGTCCCAGGACAGCGTCACCTCGCGATCCACGTCGCCGTGGATCCGCAGTCGCCATTCACCGGTGGTGAGGGTCGGGACCTGCAGCGCCGTGTCGATTCGATAGAAGTCGGCGTTGCTGGTCATGAAAGGTGTTGCGCCCGAGACCTCGAGCTCGGCACCGGCCGGGATCGGCGGCGCCTGGCTTGCGGCACGCGGCAGCAGCACCCGGGCGCGGTCGGCGACGACGCCCGCGGTGTCGGCGAGCACCCGCCGGGCCACGACCCCGACAACGACCGCGGCAGCCGCGATGCCGCCGGCGGTGAGCACGAAGCGGCGCGTGAAGTCGGACCGCGCAGCCGCTTTCGGCTCGTCGTCGGCCGAGTGTCCGTCCACCTCATCGGTATCGACCGACGCGGGACCCAACTGGGTGATCAGCACGCGGAGCACGACGACGCCGACGACCCCCGCGACGATCGACGGCAGCGCGTTCGTCCAGCCGGCATCCGGGCGGTTCAACGCCGCCAGCACGCCGACCAACCCGAAGGCTCCGATGATCACCGAGCCGAGCGGGGGTCGTCGTCGTTCGAGGTATCCGCACGCTGCGGCGAGTACCGCGATGAGGATGCCCATGCCGATGAACAGGGCGAGCTTGTCGGCGACACCGAACGTCTCGATGGCCCACTTGCGGACCGCCTCGGGTGAATGGTCGACGACCGACGAGCCCACGGCGAAATACGGCGACGCGTCCGGCGAGACCGGAACCGCGGCCAGCTCGCCCGCAGCCAGCGCCGCCCCTACCGCGACCACACCCGCCAGCGCGGGAGCCGGTGAGGAGGCGCGGCGCAACGGGCTACGGCGCACGGTGGTGGAGGTCATATTTCTTGATAGCGGAGGAACCTGTGAAAACGCCGTGGGCCACCCGTTCCGAGACCCGCCGGTGACCCGGCGATCTGTCCGCATCATCAATCGTTACCAAGACTAGAACAGGTTCTAGTTTGTCGGCTAATCTGAGCGGCATGGCTACCAGCACCGAGATCCCGGAGACCGTCGCACTCGATTCGGTGAGCGAGTTCTCCGACGAGGTCGACGTCGTCGTGATCGGGTTCGGCATCGCCGGCGGATGCGCCGCGGCGGAGGCCGCCGCGAACGGGGCGCGGGTGCTCCTGCTCGAGCGCGCCGCGGCTCCGGGCGGCACCACATCGCTGTCCGGCGGGTTCTTCTACCTCGGCGGCGGCACCGCAGTACAGAAGGCCACCGGCCAAGAGGACTCCGTCGAAGAGATGGAGAAGTACCTCACCGCCGTGTCGATCGATCCCGAAGCCGACAAGATCCACGCCTACTGCACCGACAGCGTCGACCACTTCAACTGGCTCGAGGGCCTGGGCTTCACCTTCGAGCGCAGCTTCTATCCGGAGAAGGCCGTGATCCAGCCGGGCACCGAGGGACTGATGTTCACCGGCAACGAGAAGGTCTGGCCGTTCAAGGACCAGGCCGTTCCGGCACCGCGCGGGCACAAGGTACCGGTACCCGGGGAGACCGGAGGCGCGAAGCTGGTCATCGATCTGCTCGTCACCCGCCTCGACGAGTTGGGTGCCGAGGTCCGGTATGAGACCGGTGCCCGCCAGCTGGTCGTCGACGAGCAGGGTGCGGTCGTCGGCGTGACGTGGAAGACGCCCGACGCCGAAGGTGTCATCCGCGCGGACTCGGTGATCATCGCCGCCGGCGGCTTCGTGATGAATCCCGACATGGTGGCCGAACACACCCCTCATCTCGCCGAGAAGCCGTTCGTGCTCGGCAACACCTACGACGACGGCCTCGGCCTGCGCATGGGCAGATCCGTGGGCGCCGCACTGAAGTACATGGACAAGGCGTTCATCACCGCGCCCATCTACCCACCCGCGAGCATGGTCATGGGCGTCATCGTCAACAAGTACGGCGAGCGGTTCGTGACCGAGGACTCCTACCACGCGCGGACTTCGGGATTCGTTCTCGAGCAGCCGGATTCGGTCGCCTACCTCATCGTGAACGAGTCGCACATGAACGAGAAGCAGAACTATCTCGTACCGCTCATCGACGGCTGGGAGACCATCGAGGAGATGGAGCGAGACCTCGGCATCCCGGAGGGCAAGCTGCAGGCCACCATGGCCCGCTACAACGAAAATGCCGCAAAGAAGGAAGACCCCGACTTCCACAAGGCCGCCGAATTCCTCGAGCCCCAGGACACCGGGCCGTGGGCCGCCTACGATCTGTCCCTCGGCAAGGCGATGTACGCCGGCTTCACCATGGGCGGTATGGCGACGTCGTTGGACGGCGAGGTACTCGACGAATCGGGCACCGTCATCACCGGCCTCTACGCGGCCGGTGCGAGTGCGACCAACATCGCCCAGGACTGCAAGGGCTATTGCAGTGGAACGCAATTGGGCGAGGGGTCGTATTTCGGCCGACGCGCCGGGCGCCATGCCGCGGCACGGGTGACCACGAGCGCGTGACGTAACGGGCTGACAACCGCCCTCCGGCAACCCACGGACGACGGAGGGAGTCGTCGGTGGCGCCGAGGAGGGCGGATTCCGCTCAGCGTTTCGGTGTGAACCCGCGCAGACGCAGGCTGTTGCCGACGACGAAGACCGACGAGAGCGCCATCGCCGCGCCGGCGATCATCGGGTTCAGCATGCCGGCGGCGGCCAGCGGGATGGCCGCGACGTTGTACCCGAACGCCCAGAACAGGTTTCCCTTGATGGTGCCAAGGGTTCGACGCGCCAGGGCGATGGCGTCGGCCACCGCGCGCAGGTCGCCGCTCACGACCGTCAGGTCACTGGCGGCCATCGCGACATCGGTGCCGGTGCCCATCGCGAGGCCCAGATCGGCCTGCGCGAGTGCCGCGGCGTCGTTGATCCCGTCGCCGACCATCGCCACCACGTGCCCCTGCTCCTGCAGTTCGGCGATCACCTCAAGCTTGCGGCGCGGGCTGACGCCGGCGGTGACGTCGTCGATCCCGACGCTCGACGCCACGGCGCGGGCGGCGCCCTCGTTGTCGCCGGTGAGCAGCTTCGGCGTCAGCCCCAGCCGCCGGAACTCGGCGATCGCCGCGGCCGACGACGGTTTGACCCGATCGGCCACCACGAGAACCCCCACGGGAACCGGTTGTCCGGCAGCATCTTCGGCGTCGGACTCGGCGACCAGCACGACGACCGCGGTTGCGCCGTCGGATTCGGCGGCTGCGACCGCGTCGTCGAGTGCAGTTGGCAACGCCACGCCCACCTTGCTCGGCGACACGACGGTCACCAGTCGGTCACCGACGATCCCGGCGACGCCCGCGCCCTGCGTGGAGACGAAATCGCGGACCCGCGAGTCGATGTGGTCACGCCCGGCATCGACGATGGCCGCCGCGATCGGGTGTTCCGATCCCGACTCCACCGATGCCGCCCAGCCCAGGACCTGCTCGGTCTCGTAACCGTCGACGACGGTGATTGCGGCGAACGTCATCTCGCCGGTGGTGACGGTGCCCGTCTTGTCCAGCACGATGGTGTCGACACGTCGCGTCGACTCCAGCACTTCGGGTCCCTTCAGCAGAATCCCGAGTTGCGCACCGCGCCCGGTGCCGACCATCAGAGCAGTCGGTGTGGCGAGCCCCAGCGCACACGGGCACGCGATGATGAGGACGGCAACGGCGGCGGTGAACGCGAAGGTCACATCGCCACCGGCGAAGTCGGTCGTCGACGCCACGCCGAGCCAGAAGCCGAGGGTGGCAAGCGATATCGCGATCACGATCGGTACGAACACCGACGAGATCCGGTCGGCCAGTCGCTGGACGTCGGCCTTGCCCTCCTGCGCCGCGGTGACCATGCGCGCCATCTGGGCGAGCGCAGTGTCGGAACCGACGGCGGTCGCCCGGACGACGAGGAGTCCGCTCGTGTTGACCGTCGCGCCGACCACCGCGTCGCCGGTGGTGACCTCGACGGGCACCGACTCGCCCGACACCATCGACGCGTCGACCGCCGACGCGCCCTCGACGACCACGCCGTCGGTGGCGATCTTCTCGCCGGGCCGGACGACGAACTCGTCCCCGACCGTCAACTGTCCGATGGGTATCCGGGACTCGGCACCATCGGGGCGTCGAACCACGACGTCCTTGGCACCGAGATCCATCAGGGCGGCGAGCGCGTCCCCCGCACGGCGCTTGGCGCGCTTCTCGAAGTAGCGGCCCGCGAGCAAGAAGGTCGTGACGCCGGCCGCGGCCTCGAGGTAGATGTGCGATGAGCCGTCGGTCCGCTGCGGCAGCAGGTCGAAGCCGTGGGTGAGGCCGGGAGTGCCCGCAGTCCCGAGGAACAGCGCGTAGAGCGACCATCCGAACGCCGCCAGGGTCCCGACGGAGACCAGGGTGTCCATCGTCGTCGCACCGTGACGCAGGTTGATCCAGGCCGCCCGGTGGAACGGGTATGCACCCCACACGACGACCGGAGCGGCGAGCGTCAGGGACAGCCACTGCCAGTAGGTGAACTGGAGTGCCGGGACCATCGCGAGAGCGATCACCGGCACCGAGAGGATCGCGGACACGATCAACCGCCGGCGCAAGGCGTCTAGTTCGGGGTCGCGGGAGTCGGCGTCCGCCGTGTCCGTGTCGGCGGTGGACGCAGGCGCGTCCGCCACGATCGGCGACGCGTCGTAACCGGCGGCGCGGACCACCTCGACCAGGTCGCCTGCCGCCAGACCCGCAGGCACCTCGACGTGGGCGCGTTCGGTCGCGTAGTTCACCGACGCGGTCACACCGTCGAGCTTGTTGAGCTTGCGCTCGATGCGGTTGGCGCAAGATGCGCACGTCATTCCGGAGATGTCCAGGTCGACCGGTTGCCCGGTACTCGCGGTCATGGGTGATCACCTCCGTGCGGGTTCGATGACGGTTCGTCGGTGACCACGACGCCATGCGAGGGGGCATCGTGCGTCACCGGCTCGACGTCGGGACCCCATGCGCGGCCGACGCCGAACGCGAGAGCGAAGACCGCGATCAGCGCGACGACGTAGGCCAGGGGTCCGGTGGCGGCGGATCTCATGGTCAGACCAGCACGTAGCCGGCTTCGGTGACGGCCGTCGCGACCTCGTCTCGGCCGAGTTCACGATCGGCCGACACGCGCACCGAGCCGTCGTCGACGGTCACCTCGACGCTCGTCACGCCGGGCAGGGCCTCGATCTCCTCACGGACCGACGCTGCGCAGTGGCCGCAGGTCATGCCGGTGACGGTGTAAGTGCTGGTGGTGCTCATGCGCGTGCTCCTCGGATCGTCGAAGTATGTGAGTGGTGGGTCAGGACTTGACCAGGCGCGTGATCGCGGCCATGGCCTCGTCGACCTTGGCCTTGCCGGCCTCGTCGCTCTCCTGCGCGGCATGCACCACGCAGTGGGCCATGTGCTCCTCCAGCAGACCGAGGCTCACCGCCTGCAGCGCCTTGGTCATCGCCGACACCTGCGTGAGGATGTCGATGCAGTAGGTGTCTTCCTCGACCATGCGCTGCAGTCCGCGTGCCTGACCTTCGATGCGCTTGAGTCGGCGGAGGTAGTCGTCCTTCCGGCCGATGTAACCGTGCTGGTGCTCGTCCATGATTCTCCCGTCCGGATACCCCTCAAGGGTATGCTCGACCAGGTATACCACCGTGGCGTCGATAACGGTACCCCCCTACCGTATCGGCGAGCGCAGAGCCTTGTGCTCCCTGAGGTGCGAGCCTTGTGCTCCCTGAGGTGCGAGCGCAGCGAGCCTCGTGCTCCCTGAGGTGCGAGCGCAGCGAGCCACGAAGGGCTCAGCGAACCGGAGGGAGCAACCTACGACCGCAGCGCGGCAGCCAACTTGGCCAGCGCGCCGGCCACCTCGTCGAGTGCGGCTCCGATGGCCGCCACTCGTGCGGCGTCGAAACCCGGTGCACCGTGGTCGGGCCCGGATACGGCCGGGAGGTTCCCCGGTGTGACGGCGGCCGGCCGGGATCCCGGACCGCCGACAACCGGGCCGCCGCGGTCGTGTCCGTCGACAGGGTCCACCGGGTCCGGTGAGTAGGCGACGTCATACCCGTCGGCCCGGTGACGTCGACCCTGATAGTCGTCGACGACCTGCGGCTCGACGTTGGTCGAGCGCCGTCCACCGCGATACGACATGTTCGGTTCCGGGTCGTCGGACGCCGAGGGCTGCGCGGCGAGCGACGCGGCCGGGTGCGAGTCGGGCAGGCGGTGCGACCCCATCCGTGACGAACCCGCTTGCGGCGGGGACTGACGCAGCTGGTCGACGCCGCGATCAGGCGCAACGGTCCGGGGATCGGGTGCGCCCGCGCCGCTCATCACCGACGGAGCGTGCCCGTTGCTGCGCGCATAGAAGTGCGGGCCGCCGTGCCCGGCGAAGAACACGCAGCCCGCGCCCTCCGGGGACGGCACCGGGCAGGGGTTGCGTTCGATGAGGGACTGCGCGCGGTCGTCGAAGTCGTTCCATTCGAGCCACAGCCGCCGGTCATGCCGCGGATGCGTGCTCGCATCGGTGGCGTGATTACCTCGGTGACCGATCGCCAGCCTGCACTGCAGCAACCAATCGGAGTCACCCGACAGTCCCAGCGCCGCGCGTTCGGCCGGCCGGCACACCACCGTCGACCAACAGCCCTCGCCGTTCATACGGACTCCCCTTCATGCCTTGCATCGCCGCGAGATCTTCGCACGACCACACCACTGTGGCGCGCACGGTCGTCTTCTCGTGCCCGTCGGCTTCGTGCCGCCCGGTAGCAAGCCCCCCGGCATGCATTTCCGCGGTGGCCGGCCCCCCGTGGCCACTCTGTGGTGAAGATCCCGCGGATCAGTCTACGAAGCGGGCCGGTCCGGTGCCACCCTCTTGGCCCCGCGCGTCTGAACTGACGAACGCCAGGATCCTCCCGTGCACCTCATCCGGCCGGTCGAGGTGCAGAAAATGGCCCGCTCCGGCGACTACCGCGGCCGCGCTGCCGGGCGGCAGCACCTCTCGGACGTGGTCGGTGAGGCGCGACTGCATACAACCGTCGTCGGCTCCGTGCAGATACAGCGTGGGACAACGCGGTTCGCCCAGCCAGTCGTCCCGCATCGCAGCGTAGCGAGGATGGGTCCGCGGCCTGCGGAGCGCGCGGTAGTACCCGAGCGCCGCCGTCCGGTGAGCACGAGTGGGCAGCGCCGCCAGAGCGAGGTCGACGTCGAGTCGGTGGTCGGGCCGCGCGCCGGCGCCCGAGTTCAGTCGCCAGCGGCGCCACAGCAGCGGGATCAGCCGGTGGAGCACCCGTTCGGGTAACCACGGCACCTGGTTGAAGGCGATGTACCAGCTCATCAACGCCTGACGGGCGAGGGTCTTGGCTCCGTCGATCCCTCCGGCGAGCGAGCGTCGTACCGCCGGGACCGGCGGCACCGACATCGAGACCACCGCCGCGAACGGATTGTCGGCGCGATGTGCCACGGCGTTCGCCGTCATCGCGCCCCAGTCGTGCCCGATCAACACCGCGTCGGCACCCGCACCCGTGGCGCGATGAACCGCGACCGCGTCGTAGGCGAGCGCGGCGACGTGAAAGTCGTTGTCCGACGGTATTTCCGACGGAGCGTAGCCACGGGTGAAGGGAGCGATCACCCGATGTCCGGCGGCGGCGAGTTCGGGACCGAGATGCCGCCACGTCCATGCCGAGTCGGGGAACCCGTGCAGACAGACGACGACCGGCCCGGCCACGGGACCCCAGGCCAGCGCATGCAGCGTGACGTGTCCGAGGTCCAGGGTGATCCGTTCGGGCGTCGCGATGGCCGGGTCGTCGTGATCGGGGCTGCCATCGCACCCCGAACCGTCTGCTGAGATCTGGGTCATCGTCGCCAATCTAACGCCGGCGGCACCCCGCCCGCATCGACTTCACCGGTCGCGTCAACCGGTCGCAACCGCGGGGCGAGCCTCGCGCAGTTCGCCGTCGACGACGCGGAACGCACGCGACTCCGCCACGTCGGCGGTCAGCGGGTGATCCGTGCGGACGTGCGCGCCTCGCGACTCGGTGCGCGCGGCCGCCGCGGCGACGACTGCCGCCGCGGTGAGCGTGAGCGCCGCGTCCTCGACATCGCGTACCGACTGCGCCGGCCGACGGGGCGCGGCGGCGACCGCGTCGGCGGCCGCGTCGAGCCCCGAGGCGGACCGTCGCAGTGCCACCTCCCGCGTCATCACGTCCTGCAGCACGTCCCGATCCAGGATGGGGACAGGCTGCTCGGCCCGCCGGCGACCGGCCTGCGGAAGCGGGAGCCCACGCCGGGTGACCGCCACCGCGGCTGCGCGTCGGCCCATCACCAGGCCCTCGAGGAGGCTGTTCGACGCCAGGCGGTTGGCGCCGTGCAACCCGGTGCGCGCGACCTCGCCGGCCGCGAGCAGTCCGTCCACCGCGGTGCGGGCCGACTCGTCGGTGACGACGCCCCCGCACAGATAGTGGGCTCCCGGCACGACCGGGATACGGCCGGACGCGGGATCCAGCCCGGCCGCACGCACTCCGGCGGTCACCGTCGGGAAGCGGTCCTCGAAGTCGACGACGCCGCTCGTGTCGAGATAGACGCACGGGTGCCCGGTGAGTTCGATCGCGGTCTGCACGGCGTCGGCCACCACGTCGCGGGGCGCGAGATCGCCCATCGGGTGGATACCCTCGGTGACCGACCGGCCCTTGACGTCGACGAGTCGGCCGCCCTCTCCGCGCACTGCCTCGCTGATGAGCGTCCGGCGACCCCGCGCGCCGTCGGTGTAGAGCATCGTCGGGTGGAACTGGATGAACTCGAGGTCGGCCACCTCTGCCCCGGCGCGCAACGCCAGGGCGACGCCGTCACCCGTCGAACCTGCCGGATTGGTGGTGGCGGCGTAGAGGTGCCCGGTTCCCCCGGTCGCGAGCAACACGGTCGGGGCCAGCACGGACGCGGCACGCCCCGACCGCAGGCACGCGACGCCGACGGCACGCCCGTCGTCGATGTGGACCGCGGTGGCGATCGTGTCGTCGAGGAAGCGGATCGGCGGGACGCCCCCGCCGATGCGGCCGGAGTGCCGGACGGCCTCGTGCAGGGCCCGCTGGATCGCGGCACCGGTTGCATCGCCCCCGGCGTGGATGATGCGCCGTCGGGTGTGACCGCCTTCGCGGGTCCGCAGCAGTGAACCGTCGACGTCCCGGTCGAATTCGGCACCCCAGCCGATCAGCGCCGACACCGACTCCCACCCGTCGGCGAGGATGAGTCCCGACGCCGTCGGGTCGGTGAGTCCGCCGCCGGCGGCGACCGTGTCGGCGAGATGGCGGTCCACCGAGTCGGCGGCCTCCGGGCCCGCCGCCCCGGGGATCACCACTGCGACACCGCCCTGGGCGTAGAACGTGGAGGTCGGCTGCTCCCGGCTCGCGGCGTCCCATCGCGGCCCCTTGTTGAGCACGACGACCCGCAGGCCGTCCTGCGCAGCCCACAGAGCGGCGGTGAGACCTGCGATACCGGCACCCACCACCACCAGGTCGGCGTGGACCGTCTGTTCGGTCCCGACCGGCTCCCGTGTGAACCCGCTCATGTCAACCGCCTCTCGCCGCGGCGTCCGACACCGCGCGTCTCCGGGCAACACCGCGCAGACGTTTTCGATTCCCAGTCGAAAACCTTACCCCGGCCGCGATGTTTCATCACCTCCTCTCGAGGCAAACCCGGACACCATGAAAACCCTCTGGTTCGACCCCGCCGGCGAGGCAGCCCCCGACCACCTGCCCGATGTCCGTCCGGAGACGATGCCGATCGACGTCGTCGACACCTTCGACCAGATCGTCGTCGGCGGCGGGATCACGGGCCTGACCACCGGTCTCCTCCTGGCCCGCGCCGGTCAGTCGGTCGCGGTCCTCGAGGCACGGCATATGGGTGCCGCGGCGACCGGCCACACCACCGGCAAACTGTCCCTGCTGCAGGGCACCCGGTTGTCGTCGATCGCGAGCCGCCACGGTCATGCGGCCGTTCAGGACTACGTCGAGGCCAATCGCGAAGCCCAGGCGTGGTTGCGGCACTACCTGGAGCACCGCGGGCTACCCGTCGACGAGCGGGCGGCGCTGACGTTCGCGGCCACCGCGTCCGGCGCGAAGTCGGTCGAGAAGGAGTACGAGGCGTGCCGCGCCCACGATCTGCCGGTCGAGCATGTGGACTGCCCCGAGCTGCCCTTCGACGTTCGGAGCGCGATCCGCCTCGACGGCCAGGCGCAGATCGACCCGATGGTCGTCCTGCGCGCCCTCGCCGACGACCTCCGCGCGCACGGCGGCCACTTCTACGAGGGCGTTCGCGCGCAAGGACTCCGCCACGGCTCACCGAACGTGCTGACGACCGACGCAGGTGACGTGCGTGCCCACTCGGTGATCATCGCGACCGGGCAACCCTTCCTCGACCGCGGCGGCTTCTTCGCGCGGGTCCACCCGCAACGCTCCTACGCCGCCGCGTTCACCGTCGACGGGGAGATCCCCCGCGAGATGTACCTGGGCTCGGACAACCCGTCGGTCTCCCTGCGGACGGTCCGGCGACCCGGTCACGACGGGGAGCTGCTGATGGTCGGCGGGTTCGGGCACGAGGTGGGCCGGACGAAGTCCGAACGACAGCACGTCCTGGACATGTTGAGCTGGACCCAGAAGCATTTCCCCAGCGCCCAGATGGTCGCGCGGTGGTCGGCCCAGGACTACACGACCATCGACGAGATGCCCTATGTCGGACCGATTCTCCCGGGCGTCGACTCGGTGCAGGTGGCGACCGGTTTCGCCAAGTGGGGTCTCACCAACGGGGTCGCCGCGGCACTCGCCATGACCGGACGGATCCTCGGAACCGAGCCCCCGTGGTCGGCGACACTGCGTCCGTGGCGGACGACCGAGATCAGCCGGCCGGGATCATTGATCTCGGCGGCGTCGGCGAACGCACAGGTTGCGGGCTATCTGGCAGGCGGCTATCTCTCGCTGCTGAAGCCGACCGGCGCGGCGCCGAAGGAAGGTGACGGGACCGTCGGACGCTCCGGCATCACACCCGAGGGCCGGTGCACGGTGGAGGGTCAGACGCGGTCGGTGGCGCCGCTGTGCACGCATCTGTACGGGGTGCTGCGGTGGAACGACGCGGAACAATCCTGGGACTGCCCGCTGCATGGTTCGCGGTTCAGTCACACCGGCGAGGTCCTCGAAGGTCCGGCGACGCGAAACCTGGCTTCGCACAACGACTGACGTCGCCGCGCCCGAGTTCATCGCGAACGCGACGCCCCGTCGACGGCGCCGGGCCGGGTCTCTCGGAGAGCAGCGTCCCCCAGAATCCGCCGGAACACCGGCCGGGTGAGCGTCGCCACCGGCCGCTGTACCGCGCCGGCCAGCAGGCGCACTCCCAGATCGATTGCGCGCGCGTCGAATCCGACGGGGATACGGTCGCGACCCGCCAGTACGCCGTGCAGGATCGCCGCGGCCGCCGCCTCCGGCCTGGTCCCGGGCAGTCGGTGGTTGAATCCGCGCGTGACGAAGTCCCGCACCCCGGGCGTCACATAGCGTGCGCGGGTGGCGATCTCGGTGTGGACGGCACCGGGGTGCACCACATGCAGCCGAACCCCGGAGCCGTCGGCCCGCAGCTGCTGCTGAACGGTTTCGGAGTACCCGCGAGCGGCGAACTTCGACGCCGAGTACGCCGATTGCGCAGGCGAGCCGAGGAGCCCGAACGCACTCGAGGTGTTCACGATGGAGCCGCTGCCGGCCGCCTCGAGGTGCGGGAGGAAGGCCACCGTGCCGTTCACGACACCGCCCAGGTTGACGGACATGATTCGCCGCGCGTAGTCGTCATCCTCCTCGAGAACCCCGGCCACCATCGTGATCCCGGCGTTGTTGAACACCATCGCCGGTGCCCCGGACCTGCCGACGACGGCGTCGGCATGTGCGGCCACCGCGTCGGCGTCGGAGATATCGACCTCGTCGACGTGCACCCGGACACCGGAGTCGCACAGACCCGCCGTCTCCAGCGCAGCGGGTACGTCGACGTCGACCAGGTACAGCTCGACGCCCGCGCGGGCCAGGCGTCGCGCCAGCGCCCGGCCCATGCCCGCCCCGGCGCCGGTGACGACCACCGGCCGGCCGGCGCATCGTCGGCGCAGCCGATGGTCGGAGACCTGCGGATGCCACAGTTGTTCGGGCGGGAACGGCAGGTCCGGGAGTCGCGACCGGAGGTCAGACGAGTTCGTCACCCCGGCGGACTACCCCCGTGCCGGGGCACTACACATCACCACCGGCCACCACGCGAGGCGCCGTCGGGCCGCGCGGGTTCACCATCCTCGCGTGCCGTTCGCGTTTACCCTCTGGGGCGGCGGGTATCCCGCGCACCGGACGGAAGAGCACGGGGAACGGGCCCGGACCAGGGTGACACCGACGAGAGGAGCCGACCGGTGAGCGTGTCGGACGCAGTTGTCATCGGAGCCGGTCACAACGGCCTCGTCGCCGCGATCCGCCTCGCCGATGCCGGCTGGGATGTGACGCTCCTCGAAGCACAGCCCGAAGTCGGCGGCGCGATTCGCAGTGCGGAACTCACCCCCGGTTACGTGACGGATCTGTTCAGCGCCTTCTACCCACTCGCGGTCGCGTCCCCGGTCTTCGCGGACCTCGACCTCGCCGATCACGGACTGGAGTGGAGCCGCGCCCCGCTCGCCTTCGGTCACCCCGCCGGGCCCGACGACGTCGACGCGCCGGTCGTCTTCCCCGACGCCGCGGACACCGCAGCGCACCTGGCCACCTTCGACGAGCGTGACCGGCGCGCCTGGCTCGACCTGGTCGAGCAGTGGGAACAACTCCGGCCGGCGATCCTCGACATCCTGTTCGGTCCGTTCCCCCCGGTCCGCGCGTTGTTGTCGCTCCTACGCTCGCTCGGCACGGCCGACGCCCTGCGCCTGGCCCGGTTCCTCATCCTGCCGGCCGATCAGATGGTGCGGGAACTCTTCCACAGCGAGAAATCCGGTCTGCTCATCATCGGTAACTCCCTGCACGCCGACATCCCGCTCCACGCACCCGGCAGCGGAATGATGGGGTATCTGCTGACCATGCTCGGCCAGGACACCGGATATCCCGTACCCGTGGGCGGGGCGAGCGCGCTGCCCGCGGCCCTTCGACGCCGCGCCGAGAGCGCCGGGGTGACCGTCGTCTGCGGCACGCGCGTCACACACATCGACGTCCAGGGCGGGCGGGCCACCGGGGTCGTGGACAGCACCGGCCGCCGATGGCCGGCGAAGCGCGCCGTTCTCGCCGACGTGGCAGCGCCCACGCTCTACACCGAGTTGCTCTCGGCCGACGACGTGCCCGCGCGCGTTCTCGACGACCTGCGGACCTTCACCTGGGACACCCCGGTGGTCAAGGTGAACTATGCGCTGAGTGAGAAGATTCCGTGGCGCAGTACTAATCTCAGCGGAGCCGGCACGATCCACCTCGGCGCCGACGCGCGCAACATCGCCTACGGGACCGCCGACATCGAAACCGGTCGCGTCCCGGAACATCCGTTCCTGCTCTTCGGACAGATGACCACCGCCGACCCGGGTCGGTCCCCCGCCGGCACGGAAAGCGCATGGTCGTACAGCCATCTGCCCCGCGGGGTGACCAACGACGAAGCGGCGCAACTGCTGGCCCGACGCATGGACGCGGTGCTCGAGGCGCACGCGCCCGGTGTCTCCGACCTCATCGTGGGACGGCATGTCCAGACCCCGCACGACCTGCAGGCCGCCGACGCCAGTCTCGTCCACGGGACGGTCAACGGTGGTACGGCACAACTGTTCCAGCAGTTGATCTTTCGTCCGACACCGAACCTCGGCGGTGCATCGACACCAGTGGACCGGCTCTACCTGGCCGGCTCGGGGGCCCATCCGGGCGGTGGAGTGCATGGTGCTTGCGGCAACAACGCCGCACGCGCCGCCCTCGGCTCGGACGGTCTCCGCGGATTGCCGCGACGAGTGTTCGACCGCAACGTCATCCGTCGCCTGACGAAGACCGACAACAACCACTGAACGGAGACCGGAGCATGAACCGAGTCGAACGCCACACGAGCGCAACACCGGCGCAGGTCTGGTCGGTGCTCTCCAACGGTTGGCTCTATGCATCGTGGGTGGTGGGTGCCTCCCGGATCCGCGATGTAGATCAGTCATGGCCGCAGGCGGGGTCGAAGATCCACCACTCGGTGGGGGTGTGGCCGGCTCTGCTGAACGACGAGACGACATCCGTCGAGTCGAAGGCCGGGCTCCTCGAATTGTCGGCGGCGGGCTGGCCTTTCGGACGGGCACGCATTCGCATGACCGTGGAGAAGGACGGAAACGGTTCCCTGATCGGCATGGAGGAGTTCGTGGAGACCGTGCCGCTCAGGTGGATTCCGCCGACGATCCAGGAGACCGTCATGTCCCCGCGTCTGAACGAGTGCCTGCAACGCTTGGCGATGCTCGCGGAGAACCACGCGAGCTGACGAGGGTTGTGTCCACGTCGGTTCGGTATTCGCCGGCATGACCACTGCACTCGCGATCACCTGCACATCTCAAAGCTGGAACGACGAGGCGATGGGCGGCCGCGGCTACAAGGACCTCGACGCGGTCCCGGATCCGGTCGACTCGGCGACCCATGCCGCCGCCCGTAACGCGGTACACCTCGCGCAGCTGCTGTCACAGAACGCTTTTCCGGCGTACGAGTGACCACCGGACGACTCTGATCGTCTCCAACTCGCCGTCGGCGGCGTCGGGCAGATTCATGCCCGCGTTCTTTTCGGAATTGCTCGTCGTCCGCGTGCATGAGCAACTCGCCGTTTCCGCCACCCGCGACGGCCATCATCGCCGCCTTCACCGACGGGAGCTGCCGCAGTTCGCAGAACGCCATCCCGGCACCGGTCGCCTCGGCCATGAGGTCCTCCGCGTCGGAGAGGTAACTGACGCAATCCGCTGGTCATCGAACCCGCTGTCGGTCAGCGCATCTCGGTGTCGGTTCGATGACCCGCGGCCTCGGATGCCTGGCGTCGCAACCGCTCTCGATAGCCGTAGGTGGCACGCAGGACATCGTCGTAGCTGTCGGCACTCGAACCCAGGGCGCCGGCAAAGATCCCCATCGACGTCGCCAGCCACGCCAGGTACACGTAATTCCGTAGGCCCACCGGATAACCCAGCTGTGCGGCGAGGAAGTTCTCCTCGATGACGATGAGCGCCGCGGCAAGAGTCGCGACGAACAGTCCGGCGTAGAGCACCACCGTACTGAACACGACGGTGCACGCCGTGGCCATGTTGTAGAGACGGGCGCGCGGCTTGGCGGTGACCGCCGCGCGTTCCCACAACCGGTTGTTGACGATGAGCCAGACCGAGGCGAGCACCAACGACAGCAGGGTGATCGCGGCCAGACGCCACGCGCTCAACGCATTGGCCATCGACCAGATGGTCGAGAAGAAGATGCCGAACGACGCCGCGGCCGCGGCCGCCGCCGTCATGCCCGTGAGAGTCGGGATCAGCCGCCACGGCCGGTTTCCCCGGACCATTCCGGCCATCAGCTTGAGTCGGCGCGAATAACCCTGGGCGCAGACGTATTCGGTGTTGTCCTCACGGACGACGACGATGCCGCGCTGCCGCTCGAACCCGGGCACCGAGTCATCACCGGTCATCGCCCCGGCGATGGTCGCGATCACGCTCCGCAGCGCTCGCCGCGGTGCGGGGCCGAGCGCGGGGAGCGAGACGACGGCGGCGTTGCGCTCGCGGTCCAGTTCGGCCAGCACCACGAGATTGCGGGGAGTCCGGTCGTCGTCGCCGTCCCGCGGCCGGTAGAGCCGCGGCATCTCGGTGACGAACACGATCACCTCGTCGGCCGTGTCCTCCGTGCCCCAGACCGTCTCCAGATCACCACGCGGCGTCATCTGCAGCGTGGTGTCCTTCGTGACCGTGTGGCCCCGGTACTCCAGCGACAGTTCGTCGGCGATCTGCTCGAACCGATCCTCGCCGCGCTCGATCAGGGTGGCGGGCAGCCCGTGTTCGGCGACGATGCGCAGCGCACCGGCCCGCCCGTGGTCACGCTTCTGGCTGGTCATATGCCCTGCCGTCATGATCGAAGTGGTGCTCTCAGTCCGGCGGTTCGGACTCCCCCGCCGCCGGCGAGTTCGGGTCGTCCTCGTCATCGCGTGCGGTGGCGGCGGAGGGGTCCACCTGCTCGTCCGTACCGGGTTCGTCGACAGCCCGCTCCTCGAGTTCGTCGACCTTGCGTCGAGCGTCGTCGGGCGTCGCGACCGGCGTACCGGTCTCGGCCGGCTCCATGGGTAGTTCTTCGGTCATCGTGTGCGTCGACCCTCCGGTTGGTGTCGCTCGGTGGTGCCTCTGTCAGAGGGACGGGTTCCCGTTCGTCACAGCGGGCAAACCCGGCGGGACACCGACCGAGCGCGGAGACGGCCGACCGTCACCGAGCCGTACTAGAGCGTCGAGGTGTCGATCACGAAGCGGTAGCGCACATCCGAGGCCACGACGCGGTCGTAGGCCTCGTTGATCCGGTCCGCGGAGATCACCTCGATCTCGGCACCGATGCCGTGTTCGGCGCAGAAGTCGAGCATCTCCTGGGTCTGCGCGATGCCGCCGATCATCGAGCCGGCGAAGCTGCGCCGCTTCCCGATCAGCGCACCCGCGGGCACGTCGATCGGATGTTCGGGCAGCCCGAGTTCCACCAGCGTGCCGTCGAGAGCGAGCATGCCGAGGTATTTTCCGATCGGCAGGTTGGCCGACACGGTGTTCAAGATGAGGTCGAACGAACTGCGCAGTTCACGGAAGGTCTGCGGATCGCCCGTCGCGTGGTAGTGGTCGGCTCCGAGGCGCAGACCGTCCTCCATCTTCTTCAACGACTGCGACAGCACCGTCACCTCGGCGCCGAGCGCGTGGGCGATCTTCACCCCGACGTGACCGAGCCCGCCCAGGCCGACGATCGCCACCTTCTTCCCCGGGCCGGCACCCCAGTGCCGCAGCGGTGAGTAGAGCGTGATCCCGGCACACAGCAGCGGGGCTGCCTCGTCGAGTGCGATGCCGTCGGGAATCCGGAGGACGTAGTTCTCGTCGACGACGATCGACGTGCTGTATCCGCCGTGCGTGGGTGTCCCATCGCGGCCGACAGCGTTGTAGGTGCCCACGTTGCCCCGCTCGCAGTACTGCTCCTCGCCGAGCCGGCACGGTTCGCACTCGCGGCACGAGTCGACGAAACAGCCCACGCCGACCCGATCACCGACCGCGTACCGGGTGACGTCGTCGCCGACAGCCGCGACCGTCCCGGCGATCTCGTGGCCGGGCACCACCGGGAACTTCGTCCCGCCCCACTCGTCGCGGGCGGTGTGGATGTCGGAATGACAGATCCCGGCGAACGCGATGTCGATCGACACGTCGTGCGGGCCCAGGTCGCGTCGTTCGATGGTGGTGGGTTCGAGCGGACGATCGGCGGCCGGGGCGATGTAGGCGTTGACCGTGGTGGGCATGCGGACTCCTCGGTACACATTCGATGGGTGGCAGATGGGCGATGCGCAACGCACCGACGACACACGAACAGATGCGGGCTGATGCATGTGTCCGACGCCCGCCAGTCTGCCCCCCGCGCGTTCTCCTTGCCATAACGGCACGTCGCGGCGTCGCGGGTGCTGTCCATCGGGGCGCGAGGCCACTGGATCCGTCGGCGATGATCGTTACAATGACCGACGGTGACGATCAACAGCTCAGTCGACGACGGTCAGCGCACGCAGTTGCACCCGGTGTCCCCCATCGCCGAGCTCACGCGATTCGGGACGACCACCGCTCACGCGGCCGCGGGCGTCGGACGCCTCGTCCTCCACACCGCAGGCGACGCCGTGCGCGGTCGCGCACCCGGCGCCGCCCGCGTCGCACACGAGATCCGGACCACCTTCGAACACCTCGGGCCGACGTATGTGAAGCTCGGGCAGCTCATCGCCTCGAGTCCCGGTGTGTTCTCCGAGTCCCTGTCCGCCGAGTTCGAATCGCTGCTGGACCGGGTGAAGCCGGCCGACCCGGCACTCATGCGCGAACAGTTCATCGCCGAACTCGGCCGCGGCCCCGAAGAGGTCTTCGCCTCGTTCGACCCGGTGCCGATCGCCTCCGCGTCGATCGCCCAGGTGCACACCGCGACCCTGCCCGGCGGCGAGGAGGTGGTGGTCAAGATCCAGCGCCCGGGCATCGCCGACCGCCTGGCCCCGGACGTCGCGATCCTCGAGCGCCTGGCCGGCCTCGCCGAGATCTCCGAGTACGGACGCATGCTCAGCGCGCGGCACGTGGTCGAGGACTTCGCGGCCGGGCTCGACGCCGAGCTGGACTTCCGTATCGAGGCCGACACCATGCGCGAGTGGTTCGCCTGCCTCCAGCCGGGACCGTACGGCGACCGTGTGCGCGTCCCCCGCGTCTACGACGACTTCACGACACAGCGCGTGCTGACCATGGAACGAATCCACGCGACCCGCATCGACGACGCCGCGGCAGTGCGCGCCGCCGGGCACGACGGTGTCGCGCTGTGCCGCAATCTCCTTCTGTCCCTGCTGGACTCGGCGTTCCACGGCGGCCTGTTCCACGGCGACCTACACGCCGGAAACGTCCTCGTCGACGATGCCGGCAAGCTGGTCCTTCTCGACTTCGGCATCGTCGGGCGGTTCACTCCCCGCACTCGACGCATCCTCCGCCAGCTCGTCGTCGACCTCGTGGTGCGCGGCGACCACGAGTCCGCGGGCCGGGCCATCTTCCTCCTCGGCGCCGTGCACAAACCGGGCTCGACGTCCCAGGGCGCCGAGGACATCAAGAAGGTGACGACGCCGTTGTCGACCGCCGAGCTCGGTTCGATGTCCTACACCGACCTCGGACGGCAACTCGCCGCCGTCGCCAAGGCCCATGACGCCCGCCTACCCCGCGAGCTCGTCCTCGTCGGAAAGCAGCTGCTGTACGTGGAGAAGTACACGAAGCTGCTGGCCCCCCGGTGGAAGGCGATGTCCGACAAGGAGATCTACGGCTACATGGCCGGCATCCTGAAGGAGGCCGAGCGCGATCGGCGAGCCGACCGGGGCTGACCGCACGCTGCACATTCCGGCATGTCGGACCCACTGTGCCCATCTGTGGCAAACGCGACAGTTAGGGTGGGAGCGATCAGCTGATTCCAGGAGTCACACATGAGACGTTTTGTGCCGGCAGTGCTGGCCTTCTTCGGCGCTGCGTGCATCGCGGCGGCCATCGCCATACCGCTTTATCTCGTGCCGCAGTTGAAGGTGGTTCCGCTCGATCTGGACATCACTTCCGACGCCACCACGGTTGCCGCGGACGGTTCGACCGGGGAGCGCTTCCCAGCGGTGATCTTCGATCGCTGTTCGGTGTCCGAGCCCCGGGCCCGCACACTCGATGCATCGCTCACCCAGCAGCGACGCTCGATCATCACCGAGCCGTCGGACAGCCGCCAGGCGAGCCTGCAGTCGGCGCAGACCGTCCTCATCGAACGTCTGCGTGACGCCGAGGGAACCGAGACCGAACCGACGGTCGCCGCCGCGGGTGAAACGCGCACGTGCGAGGACGGCCTGCTGACCGCGACCATCGACCGCGTGTCGGTGAATCGCAAGACCTCGGCACCCAACGGCGCCGTCAGCTCGCTGCAGCTCGAGGCGGTTCCCGAGGGCGGCAACGTCAACGACGTGTCGGTCGCCATCGACAACCGCACCGGCTACCAGTACAAGTTCGGCTTCGACGTGCAGCAGCGTGACTACCCCTACTACGACCTCAACACCCGCCAGGACTGCGCGGCGAAGTTCGAGGGCGAAGAGACCATCGACGGGGTGAACACCTACCACTTCGTGTGCGACGTCCCGGAGACCGACCTCTCCAACCTCCCGAACGCGCAGGGCGAGGCGGCACTGGGCACGATGCTGACGATGCCCGCCCGCTGGTGGGGCATCACCGGACGCGGCGTGCGGGCGAACGACCCGATCACGATGCACCGGTACGCCGCCGCGACCCGCCATGTGTGGGTGGAGCCGGAGACCGGAACCATCGTCGACGGTCGCGAGGACCAGCACCAGTACTTCAAGTCCCCCGATCAGAGCGACGCCACCCCGGAAGCGGTGCGCGAGTTCCGTATGGACGCCTTGAAGGGCACCTTCAAGTGGACCGACGAGACCGTCTCCAATCAGACGAAGAAGGCCAGCGGCTACGTCGACCAGCTGAAGGTGGGCGGGGTGTGGGTCCCGATCATCCTGGGCATCGTCGGCGTCATCCTGCTGATCGCCGCCGCGCTGCTGTTCTTCCGTGGACGCCGTGACGACACCCGGGTGGACGACACCCCGCCGCCGACGACCCCACCCGCCGACGAGCGCGACACCACGCTGATCAAGCGCGACGCACCGCCGGCCGGAGCAGCACCCGCGGGCGCCAACCCGTGGGAACGGCCGACCGAGCAGATCCCCAAGGTCGGCGACACGCCACCGGCCGACGACTCGGCCACGCGCACCTTCCGCAAGCAGCCGCCACCCGAGTAGGCAGAGGCAAGAGCGACCACCGCGGGCGCATCGGGTATCCACCGGGTGCGCCCGCGGTGTTGTGTCTGGATCCCCTGCGGGTTGTGCCGGCCCCGAGCGAAGCCGCCAGGCCGAGCCGGGCCACACCCCCCGCGAATTGAGCCGGACCCGAGCGGAGCCGCCGGGCCGAGCAAGCGACGAAGGAGCGCGTCGAGGTCGAGGCGCCGAGTCGAAGCCCCCTCCGCACCCCTGCGGGTTGAGCCGGCCCCGAGCGAAGCGAGGCGCCGAGTCGAAGCCCTTTGCAACCGAACCCACCAAAGTGACCTCGACAGACGCGCGGGCACGCTACGCGTGCACGAGCTGCTCGGCCAGCAGGGGTTGCGCCACACCCCCTGCGGGTTGAGCCGGCCCCGAGCGAAGCGAGGCGCCGAGTCGAAGCCCCTCCGCAACCGAACCCACCAAGGTGACCTCGACAGACGCGCGGGCACGCTACGCGCGCACGAGCTGCCCGACCAGCAGTGGTTGCGCCACACCCCCTGCGGGTTGAGCCGGCCCCGAGCGAAGCGAGGCGCCGAGTCGAAGCCCCCTCCACAACCAGCCCTCACCGAAGTGACCTCGACAGACGCGCGGGCACGCTACGCGTGCACGAGCTGCTCGGCCAGCAGGGGTTGCGCCACACCCCCTGCGGGTTGAGCCGGCCCCGAGCGAAGCGAGGCGCCGAGTCGAAGCCCCTCCGCAACCGAACCCACCAAGGTGACCTCGACAGACGCGCGGGCACGCTACGCGCGCACGAGCTGCTCGGCCAGCAGGGGGCGCGCGCGGGCACGCTACGCGTGCACGAGCTGCTCGGCCAGCAGCGTGCACGAGCTGCTCAGCAGATACAACAAGGGCCGGTGACCCGAAGGTCACCGGCCCTTGTCAGAGGGTCTGACTCAGAAGAAGGCGGGGCGGAAGGTCTTGGCCCACGACTCCTTGAAGGTGCTCTGCCAGTAGTCCCACCAGTGCGCACCGTCCGGGGTGATCCGGGTGGTGAGCTTGACGCCCGGGACGAGCGCGAGGCGGCCGATGTAGATCTGGCTGCTGGTCGACGCGGCGACCTCGAGCGGGATCATCTGCGCGAACTTGACCGGGTCGAAGTTGGCGCTGGCCGGGTTGACCGAGGAATCGTACTTGCTGCCGACACCGCTACCGGACGAGACGTAGACGTTCTTGCCCGCCAGGTTGCCCGCGCTCAGGAACGGATCGTTCTGGAACCAGGTGCCCGCAGGGTAGAAGCCCCACATGTTGAACGGGTTGCCGCCGACCTCCGCGACCGAGGCCATGATGCCCTGGGTGAAGCCCGGCAGGGTGACCGTCGGGTAGCCGCTGTAGGAGGCGACCGCCTTGTAGAAGTTGGGGTGACGCGACGCGAGGTTCAGCGCCGAGGTGCCCGACATCGAGAGTCCGGCGATGCCGTTGCGGCGGTTGTCACTGTTGTGACGCGCCTTCATGTAGCCCGGCAACTCGCGGGTCAGGAAGGTCTCCCACTTGTTGACACCCAGCCGGGGATCGGCGGTCTGCCAGTCGGTGTAGAAGCTGCCTGCGCCGCCGAACGGGATGGCGACGTTGGTGCCCTTGCCTGCCATGTAGCGGGCGACATCGGTGTTGATCAGCCAGCCGCTGTTGTTGGCGGGGGCGCGGAGTCCGTCGAGCAGGTACAGCGTCGGCTTGGGTCCGCCACCGCCGGCCGAGACGATGCACACGGGCACGGTCCGGTTCATGGCGTTCGAGCGGACGTACTCGACATTGCAACCGTTGGCCGCAGAGGCCTCCGGCGGAGCTGCGACCAGCGTCGCACCCGACACGGCCACGAGAGCCACGAGTCCGGCGACGAGGCGCTTACGGGCGCGTGTCAGCATTCGTCAGTTTTCCTTTGGATCACCACGGCCGGAGCCGGCCGCTTGCGGGTCTTGCCTACCGGGTACTGCTGCGGGCTTGTGTACGAAGACGTACGAGGAGGGATTGTATTGGTCCCCCCGGGCAGCGGTACCCGTCCTGGTGAAGTGTAACGGCACGATAACGCCACGGCAAAGGCGAGAGCGGGTCCCGTGACCCCATTACGGAGTGGTACACGTCACACCTCTCTACGCTGAACAGCTCATTCGGGACATAGGCGACGCCGCCGCCACGTGCTGCCGCTTTTCGTTCACGGTCTCGCGATCCGGCCGTTACCGGTTTGCGTGGGCAACGGTGACCGTGGGTCCCGGGTCGCCGAGAGGCCCGCCCGGCCCGCCGGCGGATCACCGACAAGTCCGCTCGACCGGCTCCCGGAACCACTAGGGTCAGGACGTGCACATGGGTGAGTATCTGTCCGCCGACGCGACCACCCTGGCAGGTCTCGTCGCCTCCGGCGAGGTGACGGCCGCCGAACTCCTCGACCTCGCGCGAGCCCGCGCGGACGCGGTGAATACGTCGCTCAACGCGATCGTGATCCGGATGGACGCCGACGCCGATGCCCGCGTCCGGGGCGATCTCACCGGGCCGTTCGCCGGTGTCCCGTTCCTCATCAAGGATCTCGCACAGGACTACCGCGGCTACCCGACGACCCGTGGCTCCCGCGCGCTGGCGACACACATCGCCCGCGAACACTCCGTCGGCGTGCAGCGGTTTCTCGACGCCGGCCTGGTGATCTTCGGTAAGACGAACACCCCGGAGTTCGGCGCGAAGGGCATCACCGAACCCACGTTCTGGGGGCCGACGCGTAATCCCTGGGACCTCGCGGTGACCCCGGGCGGGTCGTCGGGTGGCAGCGCCGCGGCGGTGGCCGCCGGAATCGTCCCGGCGGCCGGGGCCAGCGACGGCGGCGGTTCCATCCGCATCCCCGCCGCGTGCACCGGGCTGTTCGGACTCAAGAGTTCGCGTGGCCTGATGCCGTTCGGTCCGCAGACCGGCGAACCGCTCTTCGGGATGGGCGTCGAAGGCGTGGTGACCCGAACCGTCCGCGACGCCGCGGCACTCTACGACGCACTCATCGGGCCGACGCCGTCGTCGACGTACCCGACGCCGCTGCACACCGAGAGTTACACCGCCCGGATCGCGACCCCACCGCGGTTGCTGCGGATCGGCTACACCACGACGTCGGCGATCAACGCGAATCCGCACCCGGAGGCGGTCGCCGCGGTCGAACACGCCGCGTCGGTGCTGACCGATCTCGGCCACCAGGTCGAGGAGGTCGCCCCACCGCACGACGACGCCGCACTCGCGCGCGATTTCCTCGACATCTGGTTCGCGAAATGCGCCGCGCAGGTCGACGAGGTCCGACGCCTCACCGGTGCTCCCGACTCCCACTTCGAGGCCGACACCCTGACCCTCGCGGAGCTGGGCCGGGCGGCCGGCGTCGTTCCCCTGTTCACCGCACTCGACCGGATCAACGACCACGTCCTGGCCCTCGACCGCTTTCATCAGACCCACGACCTGCTGCTGACGCCCACGCTCGCAGTGCCGCCGCCCCGGGTCGGTTCGATGACCACGCCGCCGGTCCTGCAGCGGGCGGCGCGACTCGCCTCGAGAGCACGGTCCGGCCGGGCCATCGCGCGCCTGGGGATCATCGACAAGCTGATCTACGAGAGCCTCGGCTGGGTGCCGTACACGCAGCTCGCGAACCTCACCGGCCGCCCGGCCATGAGCGTGCCGCTGCACTGGACCGACGCGGGTCTCCCGCTCGGCGTGCAGTTCGTCGGCCGGCTCGGTGCCGACGGTGATCTCCTCGCACTCGCGGCCGGACTCGAGGCGGCCGCGCCGTGGTTCCACCGGTACGCCGACATCTCGCTGTAGTACCGGGCTAACCTCGTCTGCGAGTGCACATGCCCGGAGCAGCCCGGGGATGGCGGCGGGCGTGAGGAGTTGCGGTGGCGGAGCACGGGGCCGACGCGGTGGTCGTCGGCGCGGGACTGGCGGGGCTCGTCGCGACATACGAGCTCACCAAGGCCGGGCGCCGCGTCGTGGTGGTCGATCAGGAGAATCGCAACAACCTTGGCGCCCAGGCGTTCTGGTCCCTGGGCGGGTTGTTCATGGTGGACACCCCCGAGCAGCGCCGGCTGGGCATCCGCGACTCTGCCGACCTCGCTCTCCAGGACTGGATGGGGTCGGCGGGATTCGATCGTGACGACGAGGACTACTGGCCACGCCAGTGGGCCCGCGCCTACGTGGACTTCGCCGCCACCGAGAAGCGGCAATACCTGCATGACCTCGGCCTGCGTATCACCCCGATCGTCGGGTGGGCCGAACGCGGCGGCGGGTTCGCCGACGGCCACGGCAACTCCGTGCCCCGGTTCCACCTCACGTGGGGCACCGGACCGGAGGTGGTCCGGGTCTTCGCCGAGCCGGTCCTGGAGGCGGAGAGGCGCGGCCTGGTCGAGTTCCGATTCCGGCATCGCGTCGACGAGCTGATCGTCGAGGACGGCACGGCGGTGGGCATCCGAGGCGCCACCCTCGCTCCCACCGACGCCGATCGCGGTCAGGCCTCCAACCGGGATGTCGTGGGCGACTTCGAGATCCGCGCCAGAGCGGTCATCGTCACGTCGGGCGGCATCGGACACAATCACGATCTGATCCGTAAGAACTGGCCGGTCGAGCGCCTCGGCCCCGCTCCGGAGACGATGATCTCCGGCGTCCCGGCTCATGTCGACGGCCGCATGCTGGAGATCACCGAGACCGCCGGCGCCAACATCGTCAACCGAGACCGGATGTGGCACTACACCGAGGGCATCCACAACTGGGATCCGATCTGGCCCGATCACGCGATCCGGATCATCCCCGGGCCGTCCTCACTCTGGCTCGACGCCAACGGCAATCGCCTGGCCCCACCGAACTTCCCGGGCTTCGACACCAATTCGACGATGAAGGCGATCCTGTCGGCCGGCCACGACTACTCGTGGTTCATCCTCACGCAGACGATCGTGGAGAAGGAGTTCATGCTGTCGGGGTCGGAGCAGAATCCCGACATCACCGAGAAGGATCTCACACTCACCGCGAAGAGTCGGCTGGCGAAGGGCGCATCGGGTCCGGTGGACGCCTTCGTGCGCAACGGCGTCGACTTCGTGGTCGCCGACAACCTGCCCGAGCTGGTGGCCGGGATGAACAAGATCGCCCGCGGCCCCGAGCTCGATCTCGCACACATCGAACGCATCATCTCCGCGCGTGACGCGGAGATCGGCAACAAGTTCTCCAAGGACGCGCAGCTGATGGCGATCACCAACGCGCGACAATTCCTCGGCGACAAGATCGTTCGCGTCGCCAAACCGCACCGGCTGCTCGATCCGGAGCACGGCCCGCTGATCGCCGTCCGGCTCAACGTCCTCACCCGCAAGACCCTGGGCGGGCTCGAGACCAACCTCGACTCCCAGGTGCTGCGACCCGACGGCAGCGCGTTCGACGGTCTGTTCGCCGCCGGTGAGGTCGCGGGCTTCGGCGGTGGGGGCGTACACGGGTACAACGCCCTGGAGGGGACGTTCCTCGGCGGATGCATCTTCTCCGGCCGCGCCGCCGGTCGGGCAGTGGCCCGGGCCACACCGCGCGGCTGATCCACGGTACGACCGCACGTCGTCGGCGAAAAGGGTTGCCTGCCCTATACATTCGCGGCACGATCTGCTGCCCCATGCCGGTACGCGATCGGCTAGGGTGTTCAGCGTGCCGGTCCCCCAGACGATCCTGACCCGGAAGACGAAATCGGCGATCTTCCTCGTCTTCACCATCGACGACGGCGGTGAGGACGCGGTTCGCGATGCGCTGGAAGAGATCCCCGGACTGAACAACGCGGTGTCCTCGCGAGCGCCCGAGGCGGCGCTGGCCGGCATCGTGTCGATCGGGTCCGCAGCGTGGGACCGCCTGTTCGACGGCCCGCGGCCACGCTCGTTGCGGCCGTTCGTCCCGTACGAGGGCGAGGTCCACACCGCCCCGGCGACGCCCGCCGACCTCCTCGTGCACATCAAGTCCGACGACATGGGCCTGTGCTACGAACTCGGCGCCAAGATCACCGAGGCACTCGGAGACGCGGTCACCGTGGTCGACGAGGTGCACGGGTTCCGCTACTTCGACCTCCGCGACCTCATCGGGTTCGTCGACGGCACCGAGAACCCGACCGGGCAGGCCGCGATCGACGCGATCACGGTCGGCGACGAGGACCCCGACTTCGAGGGCGGCAGCTACGTCGCCATCCAGCGCTACGTCCACGACCTGTCGTCGTGGAACGACCTGAGCACCGAGGATCAGGAAGCCGCGATCGGACGCACCAAGCTCGACAACGTCGAGATGTCCGACGAGGTGAAGCCCCCGAACTCGCACATCGCCCTGAACGTCGTCGAGGACGAGAACGGGGAGGAGATCGACGTGGTCCGTGACAACATGCCGTACGGCGACGTCTCCGGCAGCACGGTGAACGGCAAAGGCGTCAACGGCACCTTCTACATCGCCTACTCGGCGGCCCCGGATGTCACCGAGGAGATGCTGCGCAAGATGTTCATCGGCGACCCGCCCGGCACCTACGACCGCCTCCTCGACTTCACCACGGCGGTCACCGGAGCACAGTTCTTCACCCCGACACTCGACTTCCTCGAAGACCTGCCGCCCGCACCCGACGCGGCACCCGCCACACCCCCGGCACCGACGACCCGTTCCGACGGCTCGCTGGGCATCGGGTCACTGCACTGACGTCACCTTCCGACCACCGCACCAGGAGGACACCATGAACAACCTGCATCGCGAACTCGCGCCGATCTCCGACGCGGCGTGGGCGGAGATCGAGGAGGAGGCGACCCGCTCGTTCAAACGCAACGTCGCCGGTAGGCGCCTCGTCGACGTGACCGGGCCGCTCGGTTCCGACACCGCGTCGGTGACCCTGGGACATCGCACCAAGATCGACTCACCCGCCCAGGGCATCACCGCCTTCCAGCGCCGCACCCAGTCCCTGGTCGAACTCAAGGTCCCGTTCACGGTGTCCCGGGAGGCCATCGACGACGTCGACCGCGGCGCCAAGGACTCCGACTGGGACCCGGTCGTGGAGGCCGCACGCGAACTGGCACTCGCCGAGGACCGGGCCATCTTCGAGGGATACGCCGCGGCGTCGATCAGTGGTATCCGTGCCGAGGCCGCCGCCACCCCCATCCCGCTGCCCGCCGACGTCCGCGACTACCCGGAGGCGGTCAGCCAGGCGTTGAGCACGCTTCGGTTGGCGTCCGTCGACGGCCCGTACGCGGTGGCCCTGTCGGCGGAGGTCTACACCCAGGTCAACGAGACGTCGAATCACGGCTACCCGATCCTCGAGCACATCCAGCGCCTGTTCACCGGCGACATCGTGTGGGCGCCGGCGATCAGCGGCGCGTTCGTCATGAGCACCCGCGGCGGCGACTTCGAGCTGACCATCGGCCAGGACGTGTCGATCGGATACGACTCGCACGACGCCGACGTGGTGAATCTGTACTTCCAGGAGTCGTTCACCTTCCTCACCCACACCGCGGAGGCGGCTGTCGCACTCACCGAACCGCCGACCGTCTGAGCGGCGGTCCGCCGTCCCCACCGGCCCCGGGTCCTGCCTGGCCGACACACTGCGGCGTCCGTTGCGAGCGGCAACTAGTCTGGCGCAGGTGATCGCGAAGAAACCCGGCCCGCCTGCGCTCCCGGCGGTCAGATGCTGACCCGGCTCATCCGCACGTACCTCGTGCGGTACCGCGTCAACGTCGTGCTCGTCATCGTGCTGCAGCTGCTCGCCACCACCGCGATGCTGTACCTGCCGAGCCTGAACGCCGACATCATCGACAACGGCGTCACCCGCGGGGACACCGGCTACATCCTGCGGATCGGCGGATGGATGCTGCTGGTGAGCGTCGCGCAGATCATCGTCACGGTCACCGCCCAGTTCTTCGGCTCCCGCGCCGCGCTGGGGGTCGGACGTGACATCCGCGGCGATCTGCTGCACCGGGTGAACTCCTTCTCCGCGCGCGAGGTCGGCACCTTCGGTGCGCCGTCGCTGATCACCCGCACCACCAACGATGTCCAGCAGGTGCAGATGCTCATCGTCATGAGCAGCGCCATCCTGGTGATGGCCCCGATCATGTGCATCGGCGGCATCATCATGGGTGTCCGCGAGGCACCCGCGCTGTCGTGGGTCATCGCCATCGCGGTGCCTGTCCTCGGAGTCTCGATGGGGGCCATCATCGCGAAGATGATCCCCGGTTTCCGGGCCATGCAGGAACGCATCGACAACGTCAACCGCGTTCTGCGCGAGCAGATCACCGGCATCCGGGTCGTGCGGGCGTTCGTGCGTGAGGACTACGAACGCAAGCGGTTCGCGGTTGCCAACGACGATCTCGCCGATGCGACCCTGCACGTCGGCCGGCTGATGGCCCTGATGTTCCCGGTTGTCATGGTGATCACCAACGTCACCATCGTCGCCGTCATCTGGTTCGGCGGTCACGCGGTCTCCGACGGCTCGCTCGAGATCGGCGCGCTCACCGCGGTGATGAGCTACGTCATGCAGATCCTGATGTCGGTGATGATGGCGTCGTTCCTGGCGATGATGGCGCCGCGCGCCGCGGTCTGCGCCGAGCGCATCTCCGAGGTCCTGGCCACCGACACCTCGGTCCACCCGCCGAGTGAGCCGATCGGCTTCGCCACCCATCCCGGCACCGTGGAGTTCGACGCCGCCGAGTTCCGGTACCCGGGCGCCGACGACCCGGTGTTGAGCGACATCGATTTTCGCGTCGAAC
The DNA here is from genome assembly GCF_041103195.1 of Gordonia sp. ABKF26. NCBI lineage: Bacteria > Bacillati > Actinomycetota > Actinomycetes > Mycobacteriales > Gordoniaceae > Gordonia > Gordonia sp. ABKF26. The sequence goes on along the minus strand of NZ_JBGCVZ010000003.1, from coordinate 810,352 downwards.
CGGGCACGACGACCGCGATCGTCGGGTCGACCGGCTCGGGCAAGACGACGCTCATCGGGCTGGTCCCGCGACTCATCGACACCACGGCCGGCGCGGTCCGGGTCGGCGGCACCGACGTGAAGCGGCTCGACCCCGACGAACTGCGATCGGTCGTCGGGCTGGTCCCCCAGCGGCCGTACCTGTTCTCCGGAACCGTCCGCTCGAACCTGCTGCACGGCAAGGCCGACGCCACCGACGACGAGATCTGGGAGGCGCTGCGCATCGCGCAGGCCGAGGATTTCGTGTCGGCGATGCCCGACGGTCTCGACACCAAGGTGTCCCAGGGCGGCACGACCGTCTCCGGCGGGCAGCGCCAGCGCCTGGCCATCGCGCGGGCCCTCATCCGGCGGCCGGCCATCTATCTCTTCGACGACTCGTTCTCCGCCCTCGACCTCACCACGGATGCGCGCCTGCGCGCCGCCTTGCGTCCCGCCACCCGCGACGCGGCGGTGATCGTGGTGGCCCAACGCATCTCGACCATCGTCGACGCCGAACAGATCGTCGTCCTCGACCGCGGCCGGATCGTCGGTCTCGGCACACACGACGAACTGCGTCAGTCGTGCCCGACCTATGCCGAGATCGTCGAATCGCAGATGGCGATGGAGGAGCGCGCATGACCCGGCCCGGTGGTCCGCCGATGGCGGCCGGACCCGAATCCAAACCCCGGTCGTTCTGGCCCTCGATCAAACGCGTTGTCGCACAACTGGCCTCCTATCGCCTGTTGATGACGATCACGCTCGTGTCGCTGGTGGGTTCGGTCGTGCTCATCGCGATCGCGCCCCGCGTGCTGGGGTATGCCACCGACCTCGTCTTCGACGGCGTCATCGGCCGCACCCTGCCCGACGGTCTCACCAAGGAACAAGCCGTCGCCGGTCTCCGGGAGAGCGGCGACGACACCTTCGCCGACATGGTGTCGTCCATGAACGTGACACCCGGCGTCGGAGTGGATTTCGGCGCTGTCGGGCGCGTGCTGCTCGTCACCCTGGCGCTCTACGTCGTCTCGTCACTGCTCGCGTGGCTGGCCGCCTACCTGCTGAACATCGTCGTCGTCGGCACCATCCGCCGACTCCGCGACGACGTCGAGGCCAAGGTGCATCGCCTACCGCTGCGCTATTACGACACGATGCCGCGCGGCGAGCTGTTGAGCCGGGTCACCAACGATCTCGACAACCTGTCGCAGAGCATGCAGCAGACCATCTCCCAGTTCGCGAACTCGGTCCTGACGGTGATCGCGCTGCTGGTCATGATGATCTGGATCTCGCCGCTGCTGGCGCTCATCGCGGTGGCCACGGTGCCGTTGGCGATCATCGCGACCGGGATCATCGCCAAACGGTCGAAACCGCATTTCTCGGCGCAGTGGTCCTCGACCGGTGCTCTCAACGCTCAGGTCGAGGAGGCCTTCACCGGTCACGAGCTGGTCACCGCCTTCGGCCGGCAGCGCGAGATCGAGGCGACCTTCGACGAACGCAACCAGAAGCTGTACGAGTCGAGTTGGCGTGCGCAGTTCATCTCCGGCGTCATCATGCCGACGATCATGTTCCTGGGAAACCTGAACTACGTCGCGGTCGCGGTCGTCGGCGGACTGCGCGTGGCGTCGGGATCGCTGAGCCTCGGTGAGGTGCAGGCGTTCATCCAGTACTCACGCCAGTTCACCCAACCGCTGACGCAGATCGGTTCGATGATCAACCTCATGCAGAGCGGTGTCGCCTCTGCCGAGCGGATCTTCGACATCCTCGATGCCGACGAGCAATCGCCCGACGCCGCGAAGCCGAAGACGCCCGCCGACGACAAGGGGCTCATCGAGTTCGACGACGTCTCCTTCCGGTACGTCGAGGACAAGCCACTCATCGAGAACCTCAGCCTGGTGGCCCGGCCGGGCCACATGGTCGCGATCGTCGGTCCGACCGGTGCGGGCAAGACCACCCTGGTCAACCTGATCATGCGGTTCTACGACGTCGACTCCGGGGTCATCCGGGTCGATGGTGTCGACTCGACCGAGATGACACGGGACGACCTGCGCGAACGCACCGGCATGGTGTTGCAGGACTCATGGCTCTTCGGCGGCACGATCTACGACAACATCGCCTACGGCGACCCCACCGCCTCTCGCGACGAAGTGATGGACGCGGCCCGGATGAGTCACGTGCACCACTTCGTGCGGACCCTCCCCGATGGTTACGACACGGTTCTCGACGACGAGGGCGGCGGGGTGAGCGCCGGTGAGCGGCAGCTCATCACGATCGCGCGGGCCTTCCTCGCCCGCCCCACGATCCTGATCCTCGACGAGGCGACGAGCTCGGTGGACACCCGCACCGAGCTGCTCATCCAGAAGGCGATGGCGAACCTGCGGTCGGACCGCACGAGTTTCGTCATCGCCCACCGGTTGTCGACGGTGCGCGACGCCGACGTCATCGTCGTCATGGAGGACGGGCACATCGTCGAGCAGGGCAGCCACGACGAACTGCTCGCCGCCCGCGGCGCGTACTGCCGGCTCTACGAGAGCCAGTTCACCGGGGCCATCGAGGCGAGCTGACCCTTCGTGACGCTCGCAAGCTCGCTCCTCAGGGAGCAGGATGACGCGCTCGCAAGCTCGCACCTCAGGGAGCAGTAAAGGCGGCCCACCCCCGCTCCCTGAGGAGCGCCCGGAGCTTGCGGAGGGCGCGTCACGAAGGGTCTGGCGACCCACTCAGCGTGGCAGTCGGTTCGCATTCGGCCCGGCACCGGCGACCAGGTCCACGGCGTGGGCAGGTTCGAGACGGCCGTACCACTCCCCGGCCGGGTTGACGATCGCGAGCGGGCCCAGGTTGCAGGGACTCAGGCAGCCTGTGCCGGTGACCTTGGTCGGGGTCCCCTTGGAGGTCGCGGTGAGTTGGCGGTGAAGTGGTCCGGCACCATAGGCCATGCAGCGCGGGCCTTTACAGACGAGCACGTGTCGGTCGTGATCCTCGATCACCGACCAGGCCGGACTGCGATAGGACGCCGGTGATACTCGGATGTCCTCGGCAGGAACCCGCTCGATGGCGTCGGCGAGGTCGGCGACCACCGCTCCGGCGATGTCCGGTTCGATGATCGAGATGTCGAGACCGACACCGGACCGACTCTCCCGCCAGTTCGCCACCGCCCGCTTGGTCCAGGTCACCAGGTACTTGTCGCGCGGGATCGCCACCGGGACGAGGTTGACGGCCGACAGCCCGTCACCGGCCGCGCGGTCGAGCTCGTCATGGACGGTGGGTGTCGAGATGTCCAGGTAGGCGAGCCCGACATCACGGGCACTGCGCGCCCGCAGTCGGTCGACCATCGCCACCGCCGACGCCTCGTCCAGTCCGCTCACCGTCGGGCGGAGCACGACGACGATCCGGCAGTCTTTCGAGGTGGTCATCCGCCGAGCGTCTCCGCGAAGTCGATCCCGCTGCCGGGGACCAATCCGTACTCCTCGAGGGACTTCCGCAGCTCTTCGGCGCCATAGATGTTCGGGTAGCCGGAGGTGAACATCGCCAGCGGCAGGACCACGAACCTGTTGTCCCGGACAGCCGCGGTGTCACGGAGTCCTGCCCGGGCCTTGATGGCGTCGATCTTGCCCTGGACTTCGTCCGGACTCTTCTTGTAGTCCATGATCACGATGACATCCGGGTCTGCCGAGGCAACGGTTTCCCAACTCGCCCGGAACCAGGTGTTGTCGACGTCGGCGAAGACGTTCGCCCCGCCCGCGACATCGATGATCCCGTTCGGCGCTCCGTTGCCACCGCTGGTGTACAGGTCCTCCTCACCGCTGTCATAGATCAGGACACGCGGCGCCACTGCCGGACGCGGCGCGCCCTGCAGCCGGCGCAGTCGATCGTCGAGTTCGGTCCCGGCAGCGGCGGCGGCCTCCTCGGTCCCGAAGAGGATTCCGTAGTTCTTCACGTCGGCTCGCAACGCATCCCAGGGATCCATGGTGCCGAGCTTGTCCGGGGCGTCACCGCCCTGGCGGCAACTGTCGGAGATGATGTACGACGCAATGCCGTTGGCCTGCAACGACTCGGGCGTCACACCCGATGCGCCCTTGAACAGTCCGCTGTAGGAACCAACCACCAGATCGGCGTCCGCGCCGAGTGCCGTCTCCATGGTGATGGTGCTGCCCTCGAGGTGGGGGACGTCGGCGATCCCAGGGCCGAACATCGACTCCATCACCGGATCATTGTTCTTGTTCAGCGACACTGCGGCAAGCTTGTCGAGTCCCCCGACCTTGAGGATCGTTCCGACGTTGGCCCCGTTGCTCGTTGCGACCACGCGCTCGACCGGCACCTCGTAGGCCACTTCGGCGCCGCAGTTGGTCAGCGTCGCCGACTCTCGTTCTGCCGCGTCGTCGGTGGGCGGAGTGGCACTGCAACCGGCCAGCACAAGGGCCGCAGCCAACGCTGCCGTCGCGAGGGGCGTTCGGAAGTGCCTTGTGGTGGTTCTCGTCATCGTGTCTCCATTGTCGGTGTCGAATCAGTTGGCGGGCAGGTGGTCGTGACCGGGATCGCGCAGCGGCAGCGGCGTATCCAGCGACGCGCCCGGGGTCGACTCGAATACGAGATGCGTTCGGCCTGTGTCGCTGTTGAGAACGCGGTGGGCGGAGACCCCGAAGACCTCGGCGACGACTGCGGGATCGAGCGCGGTGGCGGCGTCGCCGTGCGCGCGGATTCTGCCGTCGTTCAGCACGTACACCGAATCGCAGTGGCGAGCAGCCAGATCGAGGTCGTGAAGCGACACGAGGACCGTGGTTCCCAACGTTCGCACGAGCCCCAGCAGGTCCAGCTGGTGCCGGATGTCGAGGTGATTGGTCGGTTCGTCGAGAACGAGTACGCCACAATCCTGGGCGAGTCCTCTGGCCAGGGCGACGCGGCGTCGTTCACCACCGGAGAGGTGGTCGACGGCGGCGTCCCGGTGCTCGATCATCCCGACCGATCGCAGAGCTGCTTCCACCGCGGCGCGGTCATCGGTGCGACCCATACTCCACGGCGGTGCGTAAGGAAGCCGCCCCAACGAGACGTACTCGTGCACCAGCATGTCGGCGGGTAGGTCCACTTCCTGCGGCACGAAGGCGATCTGCTTGGCCCGGTCCCGGACGCTCATCGATTCGGTTGCCCGGCCGTCGACGGTGACCGTGCCACGCCGCGGTCCGAGCAACCCGACGACCGACCTCAGCAAAGTCGACTTGCCGGACCCGTTGGGACCGACGAGGCCGACGATGTCACCTGCCCGCACGTCGAGTGAAATGTCCTGCAACACCGGGTGATCGTCGATCCACACCTCGACCCCGGACGCTGCGATCCCGACCGGTGTGCGACTCATGCGGCGGCACCGAACTGGTAGCGGCGCCGGCCGAGGATGAACAAGAACAGCGGCGCACCGATGACTCCGGTGACCACGCTGAGCGGGATCTCGACCGGCCGCAACGCAATCCGGGCGACGACGTCGACGAGAACCAGGAAGACCGCGCCGATCAGGGCTGAGGTGGGCAGGACCCAACGGTGCCGGGAGCCGACGAGAATGCGTGCGATGTGGGGGATCACCAATCCCACGAACGCGATGGCCCCCGACACCGCGACCATCGTGCCGACCATCACCGCGAGGAGCGCGAACAACAGGTTTCGTAGCAACGGGACGCGAACGCCCACCGCGGCGGCGACATCGGGTCCGGCCGAGAGGGCGTCGAGCCACCCATGGAGTGCGAAAGCGATCGCGGTGCAGGTCACGACGACCGAGACCGGCAGCAGCAGCTTGCCCCACGATGCGCCGGCAAGACTGCCGAGCAGCCAGAACAGGACCGATTGAGCGGCCTGCGAATCGTTGGTGCGCAGCACGAGGAAGCTGGCGATGGCGGACAGCGCCGATGCGGCAACGGTTCCGGTGAGCACCAGCCGGAGCGGAGTGATACCACCCTGGCTCATGGTGATCGCGAAGACGAGCAGCGCGGCTCCCAGTGCGCCTGCCATTGCTCCGAGGCTCAGCGACCACAACCCGAAGCCGGCAAGGAACCCGGTGGTGATCACCGATGTCGCCCCGACTGCCGCACCAGACGAGACGCCGAGAAGGTGCGGGTCGGCCAGCGCATTGCGGACCAGGGTCTGGACCAGCACCCCCGCAACGGCAAGACCCGCGCCGACCACCAGCCCGAGCAGGATTCGCGGCATCCGGATGTCCCAGACGATCGCAAGCTGGGTACGCGTGACGGCAGGCCCACCGAACCGTGAGGCGATCACGTCGACGACCGTGGACACGGGCAGCACTTCAGCGCCCGAGCACAGGGCGAGAAACGCAGCGGCCAGACCCAACCCGAGCACGACGACAACGACGACCACGGGACGGCGTCGTCTCGTGCGTCTGTGCGTGCGCGGCAGTACCGGCGCCCTGCGGGCACCATCGATCAACATGTGTCGTCGGTCCATCCTCGTGGCGTGACAAGCAGCATCGAGGCTGGTATCTGGCTGAGTCAGTGCGTCGAGGTCATCGACGCGCCGAGTTCACAGTGGCGGGACCGCGCCGGAGTCGAACCGGCTTCCCAGGGATCTCGATGCGACGAGACTACGACATACCCGACAGTCTCCGACACCGCGCCCCGACGACACGGGCGTCAGGGTCGCTCGTTGCGCCCCGCCCGCTCGACGAGGGCGGCGACGCGCTTGGTCTTGGTCTCCGGTCGTTTCGCCAGGGCGATCTGCGACAGTCCGAACTTGCGCGCACTCGGCGGAAACGCATCCCAGTTGGCCCGCGCGACGGGGTCGGCGTCGAGCGCGGCGGCGAGTTCGGGGGACTCGATCAGCGCCTCGGCGTCGTCGAACATCGTCCAGAGACCGCGGGCCTGGGCGTCGTCGATCACGGCTTGCCCCGCGGGCTGAATCCGACCGGCGGCCGCGAGGTCGGCGACACGCGCCTTGTTCGACGCCGACCATCCGCTGTTGCGTCCGCGCCGGGTGAACCACATGCCGCGGCGGCGGTCGTCGATGACGCGGGTGTGGCCGTCGATCCAGCCCCAGCACAGCGCCTCGCGAACGCACTCGTCGTAGTCGATCGGTTCCCGGCCCGATCCCTTGCGCCAGAACACCAGCCACACGCCGCCGGATGAGTCGTGGTTGTCCCGCAACCACTCTCGCCATGCCTCGATCGTGTCCACGGCGAGCTTCGGCGCATCGGGGTCGGCCATGCGTTCACCCTAATCAGCCGGGCCTCGTCTCGGTACAGTTGAGCCGTGAACGAGATCGTCAGCTTCGCGACGGACAACTGGTGGCTGATCTTCCCCATCGGCGCTGTCGTCGGCGGGTGGGCGGGGTCGATCGGGAAGTACAACGAGAAGCGGCGCAAGGACAAGATCGAGCTCGCCCGGATCAAGGCGAACGCGCAGACCGAGCAGCTCAAACTCACGACGACGTCGGCCGACCAGGTGCGCCGGACCCTCCGCCAGCACGACTCGCTGAACGAGAAGTGGTTCGGTTACGAGCTCGATCTCGCGACGCTCATCGAGTACCCGATGATGACCGACATGCGAGAACCGCTGACCCTCGCGTTCCACCGCGCCCGGGTCCGCGCCGACGATCTGCGACCCGAGCCGGGCGCCAAGGCGCCGCTGCCCGATTCGATGTCCCCGGCAGACTTCGCCGAGTACCGCGACGCCGTGGGCGAATACGCCGCGGCATTCGACGCAGCCGAACGAGAGTCCCGGCGGCGCAGGCAAACCGACTTCTCACCCGTCGAACGCGAAGCCCTGGACCGGGCGCGCAAGCTGATCGGCGTGGCCGCCGACTCCGCGGCCACACTCGCAGAGCGGCAGGCGGCCTACAAGAAGGCCCGGGCCGAACTCGAGGGCATCATCGACGTTCCGCAGGTGGCCGCGGCGCAGCTCGAACGGCAGATCGCCGGCGCTCTCGAGCGCGGCTCGGAGTGATCAGAGGTCCGGGATCGGCAGGTCCAGGTTCGGCGAGATGATCCCGCCGTCGACCTCGAGGATCTTGCCGGTGACGTACGCGCCGGCCGGGGACGCCAGGTAGAGGGCGGCCGCGGCGATGTCCTCCGGGTCGCCGAGTCGGTGCAGCGGAGTCGATGTCTCGACTGCGGTACGCATTCCGTCGTCGCCCGCGACGATCTCCAGCGCCGATGTCAGGATGGCGCCCGGTGCGATGCCGTTGACCCGGATCTTCGGATTCAGATCCATCGCCGCGATGCGCGTGTAATGCGCGAGAGCAGCTTTCGCGGTGCCGTAGGCGGCGTAGGCACGTCCGGGCAGGCGGCCCACCGCCGACGTGATGTTGATGATCGAACCCCGGCCGCTGGTCGCGAGGATCTGCTTGGAGCCGGCGACGACCAATGCGTGCGCGTTACCGACATTGAAGTCGAAGGCATCTCGCAGGTGCTTGGGGCTGGTGTCGAACAGAGGCCGGGGCATCGCCCCGCCGACGTTGTTCACCACGGTGTCGAGCCGCCCGAACTCGTCGACCGCGGTCTGCGCGAGCGCCGCCGCCGCATCGGGGTCGCCGAGGTCCACGGAGACGGTGCGCGCGCGTCGGCCCGCCGCGCGGACCCGTTCGGCGACCTGCTCGAGGTCGGATTCACTGCGGGCCGCGATCACCACGTCGCCGCCGGCCTCGGCGAAGGCGAGCGCGATCGCCGCCCCGAGGCCCCTGCTCGCGCCGGTCACGATGGCCACCTGGTCGTCTATCCGGAATCTGTCGAGAATCACCCGTCGACCATGCCACGCCGGGACCAAAAACGAGAACGTGTTCTAGAAATCGGCCGGAAACAGCAGGTCGTGGTCTCAGTAGTCGCGGCCGGCGGACACCACGGAGAGCAGTTCCTCGCCCGCGGCGAACCTGCGGAGGTTCTCGGCGACCCACGGTGCGAGCTCGCGCGTCAATCCCGACGCCGGGTTGGCGACATGCGGGGTGATGATCACGTTCGGCAGGGACCAGAGCGGATGGTCGTCGGCGGGCGGTTCCGGATCGGTCACGTCGAGGGCCGCGCCCGCGATCTGGCCGTCGGCCAGCGCCCGGTACAGAGCTTCCTCGTCGACGAGCGGGCCGCGCGCGATGTTGACCACCCACGCATGGTCGGGCAGCGCCGCGAGGCTCTCGGCGTTGATCATGTGCCGGGTCTCGGGCGTCGCCGGCGCCGCCAGCACCACGTGGTCGATGGTTCCCCACAGCTCGTCCAACTCGTCGGACCGTCGGATCTCGTGCGCACCGGGCACGTCGCGGCCCGATCGGTTCACCGCGACGACGCGGGCACCGCACGCCCGGAGACGTGGGGCGAGGGAGGCACCGATCCCGCCGGCACCGACGATGGCGACGGTGGCGCCGTGCAGCGACCGGACCGCGGTGTCGATCCGTTCCTTGTCCCAGTGCCGGAGGACGGCGGTGTTGATCTGCCGGAGTCCTGCGAGGAGCAGCGCCAGCGCGTGCTCGGCGACGTTCTCGGCATAGAAGCCCGACGCGTTGGTCCAGAGCCGGCGGTCGTCGAGGATGTCGGCGGCCACGAAATCCTCGATGCCCGCGGTCTTGAGGGCCACCCATTCGACGGTGTCGGGCAGTTGCGGGAAGTCCGCGGGCGGCCCGATCCACACCAGCACCCGGGCGTCGTCGAGGCCGACGATCTGTCCGCCCGCGCCCTCGATCGCCGCGACCAGGTGCTCGTCGCGGACGGGTTCGAGGGCGACGGCCACCGGGGTCATCGGGAGACCGATCGGGCCGCGGTGGTCGCCAGTTCGTCGGCGATCTCGTTGAAGTGGTCGCCGGCGTGCCCCTTCACCCAGCGCCACTCCACCTGATGCCGTTTCTCCTCCTCGACCAGACGACGCCACAGATCCGCGTTCTTGACCGGCTTGCGATCCTTCGTCTTCCATCCGTTGGCCTGCCAGCCGTTGACCCACTTCATGATCCCGTTGCGGACGTAGGTCGAGTCGGTGTAGATGATGACGGTCGACGGCCTGGTCAGCGCCGCGAGACCCTCGATGGCGGCGGTGAGTTCCATCTTGTTGTTCGTCGTGTCGGGTTCCGACCCGGAGATCCGCCTCTCGGTGCCCTTGTATCGGAGCACCGCGCCCCATCCGCCCGGGCCCGGGTTCCCCAGGCAGGCACCGTCGGTCGAGATCTCGACGACGGCCGAGCCCGATTCCGGGTCTGCGGAGGAGTCGTCGGTTGTCGGGTTCGCGGAAGCTGTCACGCACGGAAGCCTACGGCAGCTGCGATGCCCGGCAGCAGACTCACCGCTAGGGTGGACTCATGGCTGTGTGGGACCCGACACGCTATCTACAATTCGCCGACGATCGCGCGCGGCCGTTTCTCGACCTCATCGCGCAGATCCCGACCAACCCGCTGTCGGTGGTCGACCTGGGGTGCGGACCGGGCCACCTGACCAAGCACCTGCGTGCGCTCTGGCCCGCGGCCGAGATCCTGGGCATCGACGACTCGGCGGAGATGGTCGACCGGGCCATCCGGGACAACACCGACCCGCACGCCAACTACGACGCCGTCGACGTCTCGCAGTGGACGCCCCACCGGCCGGTCGACCTGATGCTCTCCAACGCGATGTTCCAGTGGGTGCCCGACCACCTCGACGTCATCGACGGTCTGCTCGGTCACCTGACCGATGGCGGCGCCTTCGCCCTGCAGGTGCCGAACAACACCGACTCGCCGACCCACGCGGCGCTCGCCGAGCTCGCCTCGACCGAGCCGTACGTCGGGGCCTTCGGCGACCTCCGGGCGCTCCCCCGGCTCGACGCCGAGATGTATCTCGACTTCTTCGCCGAGCGCGGTTACCACGTCAACGCGTGGGAGACGACCTACTTTCACGTGCTCGACGGCCAGGACCCGGTGTTCGACTGGATGTCGGGAACCGGTGCGCGTCCGTACCTCCAGGCACTGACCGGCGACCTCCGGAAGCAGTTCGTCACCGACCTCAAGAAACGTTTCGCCGAGGCCTACCCGCGCCGCGAGTGGGGCACGGTCCTGCCGTTCCGCCGAACGTTCGCCGTGGCCACTCGCCGCTGATCCGCCCCCGTCGACCCGATCCGGGACAAGCACTCCCCACTGCTCCCTGAGGAGCGCCCGGAGCTTGCGGAGGGTGCGTCACGAAGGGTCCGGCGACAGAGGTTGCGAGACCCTTCGTGACGCTCGCAAGCTCGCTCCTCAGGGAGCAGAAGGAGGGCTCGCAGGCTTGCTCCTCCCGGGTCACGCACCGGCGTCGGTTCGGCATCGACGCCGCTCCGAGCTGACACTTCTGCAACACTGACACCACTTGTCGTTTCTTCTGGGGGTACGTCCATGCGTCCGGCCCGCCGCATCATCGCGACCGTTGCCGCTGTCGCCCTCGCGGGCGGCCTGTTGACCACCGTGTCTGTTCCGGCGAGAGCCGCGGTCTGCAACGCCACCGGCATCACCGGGGGCGATGTCGGCAGCACCGGCAGTTCCGGGTCCAGTGAGCTCGGGTGGGGCAGTCTCGACTTCGGCAGCTACCGGGCGGACGGAAAGAAGCCTCAGGGTCCGCTCCCGACATTGACCGGCGCCACCAAGGCCGTCTCCTGGGTGACCGGCCCGCGAAGTCCCGCACGCACCGACACCCGTTTCGGCATCACCGCCACCGACGTCGGTGTGCCGTGGGACAACGGATCCGGTCAGATCCTGATGGCCTTCGGTGACACGTGGGGCAGGTGCGCGGGACAGATGGCCTGGAAACACAACACGATGCTGCGCAGTGACGCGAACTCCGACCTGGCCAAGGGCATCCGATTCCCGAACGCCGTGCCCGGGTCGGTCCGTTCGGGCGCGCCGGTGACGCCGGCGCATCCGACGTGGGCGCAACCCATGTTCAACGCCGTCGGGGTGCGCAACATCGAAGTCGGTCGGATCCCCACCGGCGGTATCTCGATCAACGGCACGCAGTTCGTCGGTTTCATGTCGATCCACCGGTGGCTGGGGCCCGGCCGGTGGAGCACGAACTACTCGGGAATCGCTGTGTCGCACAACAACGGTCAGACCTGGACGGTCGACAACAACACGCTGCGTTGGAACACCGACCTGACGATCCCGGGCGTTCCCCAGGTGACGAGGGGCCATGATCGGTTCCAGATGGGCGCCTTCCTGCGGAGCGGGGAGTACATCTACCAATACGGAACGCCCAACGGACGTTCCGGTTCAGCCCATGTGGCCCGCTTCCGTCCGGCCGACATACTGAACCTCAGCCGATACCAGTACTTCCGCGGTGGCACCGCGTGGTCGCCGAATCCGGCCGACGCCGCGCCGGTCGTCGCCGGCCCGGTCAGCGAGATCTCCGTGGCCTACAACGCCTTCCTCGGCCGGTTCGTGATGCTGACCGAGCGTGCAGGGACGATCATGCTGCGCACGTCGCCGTCGCCGGTGGGCCCGTGGAGCGGAGAGCGAGTGCTCATCACCCCCAAGCAATCCAGCGGTCTGTACACCCCCTACATCCACCCTCGATCATCGGGCAAGAACCTGTATTTCGTCGTCTCGCGGTGGGACGACTACAACGTGATGCTGGTTCGGACCGACCTGTCGAAGGTCCGTCTGTGAGCCGCCGCATCGTGTTGATCCGCGCGGTCAATGTCGGCGGGGCGAAACTCCCGATGGCCGAATTGCGCCAGATCGCAACCGACCTCGGTGCCGAAGACGTCTCGACCTACATCGCGTCGGGCAACCTGCTCTGCACACCACCGGCCGCACCAGAGCAGTTCGACCGCGCTCTCGAAACCGCGATGCAGGATCGCTACGGATGGTTCCGAGAGGTCATCAGCCGCACGCCCGGGCAGGTCCGCGCCGCGCTCGACGCGCATCCGTTCGAGATCGCCGACGACAAGTACTCCTATGTCTACTTCCTGACCGGCCGACCGGCGCCCGACAAGGTGGCCGCGTTCGAGCGCAAGGACTTCGGCCAGGACGTCGTCCGGGTCATCGGATCCGATCTGCACATCCGCTATGCCGACGGGGCGGGGCGTTCGACGCTGACCGCACCGGTGATCGCGCGCGGTCTGGGTGTGCAGGGCACGGGACGCAATCTGCGGACCGTCCGGAAGCTGCTGGAATTGGCCGACTCCTGAGCGCGGCTCGGTGGCCGGTGTCTCGCCACGGGCGTAGCGTCGGTGGGGGCATCACGAGACAAAGCCGACGAACCAGACGTTCGCGTCGAGAGGAGTCCGGACATGAGTCAACCGGTCCCGCCGCCCCCGCCACCGCCGGAGCCCGTTCCCGCACCCGAGCCCATCCCCGAGCCGCCGCCGGAACCGCCGATCCCCGTGCCGACCCCGCCGCCGGCTCCCGACCCACAGCCCGCACCACCGCAGCCGGACCCACCGCCCCGCCCGACGGTGATCTGAACTGCTCCGAGCGGTCAGCCCCGCGCCAACACGCGCGCGACACGGTCGATGTCGGCGAGTTGTTCCTCGCGAGGCGCCTCCCACAGTTTCTTGGGTAGCTTCTCGAGGTCCTTGATGGCCGACTCGGCGTGATCGAGCGCCTCGGTCGATTCGTCTTCGCCGAGGTCCGCCGACGCGATCAGCCGATCGTCGAGTTCGAAGACCGCGTCGTCGAGGCGATTGCGTGCCGCGACGAGTTCGTCGTCGTGCGGGATCGCCGGGTTCGCATGGACGTCGGCGATGGCGTATCGAATTCGACGGTGCAACAGCGCTTCTCGCGTGTTGTCGGTGGCCCAGCTCTCGGGTGCCCGTCCCGGTCGGCCGGGAATCAGGTCGGTGGACCGCGCGAAGGTGCGTACGCGTTTGTCCGAGTCGTAGGCGAACCAGGCGGCGCCGCCGAGGATGAACAGTGCGACCACCACGGTGGCCACGATGATGATGACCGCGATCATGTGGTCAGCCTACTCAGGACGACTGCACTCCCTTGGGTGCCTTTCCCGACATGAAACCGAACAGGTATCCGGCGACGCGTCGCATCTGGATCTCATCGGCGCCCTCGGTGATCCGGTAGCGACGATGATGCCGGTAGATGTGCTCGAACGGCTCGTGCCGCGAGTAGCCGCGTCCGCCGAACACCTGCATCGCCTGATCGGCGGCATCGCAGCACAGCCGGTTCGCCTGGTAGTTGCACATCGAGACCTCCGCAGACGCGGCGAACGGTCCGTAGGTGTCCATCTTCCAGGCGGTTTCGCGGATCAGGGCCCGGATCATCGCGCACCGGGTGTGCAGGTCGACGAGCGGGAACTGGATCGCCTGATTCATCGACAGTTTCTTGCCGAAGGGCGCGCGTTCGTTGGCGTACGCCACGGCGCGATCGACGCAGTATTGGGCCGCCCCGAGACTCGACGCCGCCTGACGGATGCGGTTCTCGTTGAAGAAGTGCTGCACGACCTGCAGACCGGCTCCCTCCGCCCCGAACACCGCGGAATTCGGCACTCGGACGTCGCCCAGCGAGATGTGTGCATGGTCGGTCGGCATGTTGAACGTCCACAGGTACTCCTCGACGGCGAACCCGGGGTCCTGCGGGTCGACGAGGAAGGCGGTGATCCCGCGAGCGTCTCCCGGTTGACCGCTGGTGCGGGCGAACACGATGTCGCGGTGTGCGGCATGGATGCCGGTGTTCCACGTCTTCTCGCCGTTGATGATCCAGTCATCGCCGTCGCGAACGGCGGTCGTCTCCATGTAGGTGGCATCGGACCCGTGGTCGGGTTCGGTGATGCCGAAGGCGAAGAACTTCGTGCCCGCGGCCAGTCCCTCGACCCATTCCGCCTGCTGCTCCGGGGTGCCGTACTCGAGCATGAGGAGCAGACCGATGTTGTTGCCGACGATGGCGTGCTCGTTCTGCAGATCGCAATGCAGGCCCAGCCCTTTCGACGCCAGGTGCTCGCGGATGATCGCCATCGCCAGGTTCGATCCGTCCCGGCCACCGAATTCGGACGGGAACGGGTAGCGGAAATGGCCTGCCGCATCCGCGCGACGCCGCGCCTCACCGAGGAGCGCTTCCCACTCCCTGTTCGGCAGGCCGCCTCGCTCCCAGTCGGTTCGGGAGTCCTCACGCCGGTGGTCGAAGAATCGGATGTTGTCGTCGGTCTGCTCGAGGGGGACGATCTCGGCCTCGATGAAGGCGTCGAGTTCGGCAAGGTAGTCGCTCAGCGACTCGGGCAGGGCGAAGTCCACGATGAACCCCTCTCGGTTGGGATCGGATGTCCTGCGGTCACGGATGAGGGACCGCGAAGTACTTGGGGTTCGCCACGAGGAGCCGCGCACGCACGTCGGCGACGACGGCGTCTCGGACCTTCTCGTCGGTCCCGTCGAGCTCTCCGGAACGAAGTGCTGCACAGAGCGCCTGTTGATCGGCGACGCCGAGAGCACTCAGGCGTTGCGCACTCGCGGCTGCATCTGCGGCACCCAGCAGGACCTGCCGACGGACGACGTCGACGACATTGCCGGCCACCCTCGTGTGAAAACGCACCTGTGGTGACAGATCGGCCTGTACCGAGTCGGATCGAAGGAACTCGGCGAGCGCTTCGAGTAGTTCGACGGAGCTCGGCGATCCGTAGAGATCCTCGCTCGCGCGTGCACCCGTCGCCTCTGTCAGCGGATCGGGCACCGCCTCCGGTGCCACGAGCCCGAGGTCGAGCAGGGCGTCGAATTCCTGCTCGGCACTTCGGCGTCCGATGGCGGCCAGTTCCACCGACCGTTCGACCCCGTCGAGGTGGCGGGCGGCCTGGACCGCACAGATCAGTCCCCACTTCACGGTGGCGTAGAGCTCCCACCAGCGCAGCGCCCGGTCCGTGGGACGCCAACCCGCCTCCCGGGCGTACGCGTCGAGCAGCTCGTCTCGGCTGCCCATCCCGGCCACCGGTGTCGACCCTCCGAACCGCCACGCCTTCGCGCACAGCCAACCGAGGTCCTCGACGGGATCGCCGAGGTGGACCAGCTCCCAATCGAGCACCGCCGCAATACCTTTGGGTTCGACCAGAAGGTTGCCCAACCGGAAGTCACCGTGTACGAGGCACTGCCGCGGTGAGGGTTCGGGAGGGTTGTCGGCGAGCCACTGGGTCGCCAGTACCAGTCCGGCCGGCATGGCGTCGAACTCGCGTGGGAACAGCTCTCGGAGCCCGGCGATGGGATCGCCGAGTTCGCTGAGACCGGGCGTCTGCCGCACGTCGATCCGATGGATGCGCGCGAGGATCTCACCGCATTGAGCGACGAACCGGGCACGCGCGCCGGCATGGGAGTCGTTGCGCAGTATTCGGCGTGGGATGGACTCACCATCGATGAACGTCATTGCCAGATAAGGGAACCCCAGGACATTGCCGTCTTCGTCGAAGCCCGCGTCGAGGATCTCCGGCACCGGCACCCCGGCGTCGGCAGCTGCTCGCAGGACCTGCGCCTCGGCTCGCAACCCGCCGTCGTCGGCGGCGGCGGGAACCGCGCGGATGATGATCGGCTCCATCTGCCCGGAACCCTCGACGAGGCCGGCGGCGTAGGTCGCCCGGCTCGCACCCGCCGGCAGCAGTCGTGCGGATTCGACCGAGAGTGAGGTACCGCGTCGGTCGGCGAGTCGGGACGCGATCGTCGCGGCGACATCGTCCGCTTCCGGTACTCCCACGCCGATCCGTCCCTTCGCGCCGTCGCCCTGGGCGGCGGTAACCGCCACCACAGCGAAGCTAGCACGGGAGCTGAATCCGGACTCAGAAATCTGGCGTCGCGGCCACTCAGTGGTTCGGCGTCTGGAACTCCGGCTGGTCGATGATGCGTACCCACGATCCATCGGATCGTCGCGCGACCACCTGAGCGCGGGCACCCGCACCGTCGCGGGGCGGTGTCGATGTGAGTGCGAGATCGTTCCCGAACATCAATGTCGGCAACGGCGGCTCCGGCACGAAGGTCGGCCGGTGCGCGAGAACCGATGCCCACAGGTCGCGGATCGCGGTCCGGCCGCGGGTGACCTCGCCGGGCGGGAAGGCCATCACTGCGTCCTCGTCGTAGAGCGAGGCGACGGCGTCGGCATCCCCGGCGTTGGAGAACTCGACGAACAGTCGAGTCAGGTCCTCGGGCGTGCGTGCGGTTTCGTGTGTGGTCATGACGACTCCTCTCGATGTGTTCGGAGTCCAGAGTCGACCCAGCCGCCCGATAAGTCCAAGTGATGGTTTGTATGGTCGATATCATTTTCACTTATGGACCTTCGCCAGCTCGAATACTTCGCAGCCATCGCCGCGGAAGGCAGCTTCACCGCGGCCGCAGCGCGCGTCCATACGACGCAGCCGAACATCAGCGCGCAGATCCGCACCCTGGAACGGGAACTCGGTGCGGCCCTCTTCGATCGCTCCGGCCGCGCTGTGCGCCTGACCGACGCCGGCCGGGAAGCGCTCCCCGCGGCCCGCCGTGCCCTTGCCGCTGCCGACGACGTCGCCCGTACCGTCGCCGAGGTCTCCGGACTCGTTCGTGGCAGCCTCTCGGTCGGGATGGTCGAAGGGTGCACCATCGCGCCCCTGTTCGCAGCGCTCGGCACCTTCCGGTCGACGCACCCGCAGATCGAACTGAGCCTGCGCGAGTCTCCGTCGACCGAACTGATCGCGTCGGTGGAGGACGGACGCCTCGACGTCGCCCTGGCCGGGTACGGCGGTAGCCTGCCGCCGGGGGTCGAGTCCATGACGATCATCGCCGAACGCGTCGTCGCCGCGGTGCCCGCGAACGATCGTGCCCCCGGCCGATCGGTCGACCTCGCCCTGCTCCGCGAACGGTCGCTCATCTGTCTCCCGAGCGGCGCGGGAATCCGCAGCGTGTTCGACGCGGCAGCGTCGGAGGGTAGCCCTATCCGGCCCGCGATCGAGGCGTCCTCTCCGGAGGCGATCATCGAATTGGTGTGCAGTGGACTGGGAGTCGGCATCCTGAGCGAGTCGATCGCAGCGGCCGACGACCGCGTGGTCGGGGTGCCGATCCGCGACGTCGACGGCACCGCGCATCTCGGCTTGCTGTGGGGTTCGAAACCGTCCGCTGCTGCCGCGCGTTTCGTCGAGGTGGCCACGGATGCGTTCGGAGGAGCCGACTGAGGATGGGGCGGAACCTTGCACCCCTGAGCTCGGGCGGGTGGCCCGGGAGCCCGCTACCGGACCCGCACTCGTTCTGCCGACGAGAGCCCCTGGAGAAACGCCAGGTGTAGTACCCGGTGAGCTTGTGGACGCGCAGGCGATCGATCGGGACGAGTCCGCCGATCCCGGTGTGGGGACGGTGGTAATTGTTGGTGGTGCAGCCAGTCGTCGTAGGTGGCCGCTCGGGCGGTTCGGAAGAGTAGGACTCAGCGCCGGCCCATCTGATGTGTGGCCGCGGCTCACCGTTTGACCTTGCCGCTCGCTTGTGGCCGGCGCGGGCGGGTCTTCGTGCGACCAGTCGCGGTACCGAGAGTCTCTGCGCCAGAGGGGCGTGGCCGTCGACGCCAGAGCGAATGGTTGGCATATCCCGGACATTGCTCGTGCTGCGCCTGTTGTGGATCGTGCGTCGAGTGTGCGGTGTCCACCGCCATCGGGGGGTGCGCCCGTGCCGGATCTGCTACAGGTGTGACTGCAGTTCACTGCTGTTGCCGAGAAACGTACCGTCGCCGAAATCGGCCACACAGCACCGGTTTCCGCAAGGACAGGTTGTGGAGAAACCTCGTAACCGAACACATATGTTCCCGTACAGTGGAGTCATGCCAGAGCTCACCACCCTTCTCGACCAGCTCATCGAGACCACCACGCCCACCGACGACCCCACGGGCAGAGCGACATTCGACGCGCTCGACACTCTCCGGCTGATTCGTAACATCGTTGACCACCAGATCGTCACGCATGCAGCGCAACTCGACGAACTCGGAGTCGCACAGAAGGCTGGTGGGACCACCAAGAAGGTGTTGATCGAGATGGGCTACGCACCCGCCGCGGCACTACGCGCCATGCGAAGCGTCGACGCTCTCCCGACGCTGCCCACCCTCGCCCGTCACGCCGCCGACGGACGCCTGTCGAGCGAAGTCACCGACGCCATCGTCCGCGGCCTGATCCAGATCGACAAGCGTTCGCCAACAGCACTTTCCGACGAGGAGCGCGCCACCCATGAGACAGCTTTGATCGGCCAGGCACTGTCGGGAGCAACCCCGGCAGAAGTAGAGAAGTACGCCCGCGCCATCGGCAACACCATCGCGGACGCCACCGACACCGGCATCCCGGCCGCCGACGATCCATCGCTGAACACGGTCAATGCCCACACCACCGACGAAGGACGCGTCGACATCCGCGCCGACCTCACCCAAGTGGTCGGCGAGAAGTTCCTCTCGATGATCGACGAACGATCCTGCCCGAGACCCGAACCCGACGGCTCCGAGGATCGGCGCGCCGCCGAGCAGCGCCGCGCCGACGCACTCGAGCTGATCCTCGACCAAGCCGCACTCGGCGCGAGCATCGACAGCGTCGGCTCTCCCCGTACGCAACTCATGGTGACCATCCCCGCCACCGGCGCCGATCCCGCCACCCTGCCGTGGACCGGGTCGGTCAGTCAGGCCGTCGCGAAACAGGTGTCCTGCGACGGGTCGCTGACCGAGATCATCCTCGACGGCGAAGGTGTACCGCTACAGATGGGCCACACCCACCGCCTGTTTTCGGCACATCTGCGCAAGGCGGTCATCGTGCGCGACCAATGCTGCATCAAATGCGGTGCACCACCGTCGCATACGCAAGTGCACCATGTGCGCCATTGGGCCGACGGCGGTCCCACCGATCTCGACAATGGTTGCCTGCTGTGCCAGCGCTGTCACACCCAAGTCCACCATCACGGCTGGGACGTCGTGATGGGCTTCGACCGACACCCCTGGCTCGTCCCACCCGCCACCATCGACCCACAACGCCGACCACTACCCGCCTACAACCGACGGACCATGCGACTCGACGACGCCGCCTGACCCAGATTCCGCCCAGCCACACTCGGCTCGCCCACACATTCGCGTAGCACCTTCCGCACCCGAGCCAGCCCGGGACCGCGTCCGTCTCTTGACAATTCCAGAGTGAAGGCCCAAGCCTCCGTCTCCACTGCCCCGCTACAACGGCTGGGCCCGACGGACCTGGTCTGCGGCGTGGGTGGCGTCGAGTTCGACATCGCTGATCAAGACCGCACGACCGAGACTGAGGGTCCCCGACGTCAGCGGCTGCGCCCGCAGGCCACCTCGGCCTATCAGAGCCTTGCGCACGCCGTCACCGGCGACGGTGTCCATCCACGAACACGGGTGGGCAGGGCGCCCGCCGCGGAACCGGATCGGCCCCGCCCCTGAGTCCAGCTCGAACTCTCGGCCCCGCAGAGGATCCAGTTCCACGCCGCGCACCACGATGTTGCGCCGGGCGAGGACTGGATCGGCGTCACCGGCCGCGGCCATCCATGCCTCGAGCGCGAGAAACGTCACCGCCGCCTCGGTGTGGGCGCGGACGCCGAAGAATCGATCCCCACGAATTCCCTTGTCGGCGATTATGTCCACCGACTCCGGTGTGCGGGTCTCCACCTCGTCGGCCGGGCCGTCCTTGGGCCGACCGAAGTAGGCGTGGTCAGGCGAGACCACGAACATCAATAACTCGCAGGAGTATTCGTAGGTCATCAATCGGGCACCCGGGTCAGGAAGCCGGGGGCGTCGGCCGCGCGTCGGCGGCCGTCGCGTCCGGCGCCTTGACCACCACGCTCGCGGGGTCGGTGGGCTTGCCCGCGATGAGGTCGCCGATGCTCAGACCCCAACGCCCCCAGCGGTCGTCGAAACTCTTCGCCCGGGCCCGCGCCCTCTCGGTCTTGGTCGGGGTGTATCGACGGCGGGCCCAGGCCGAGTGCGGTCGGGCCAGCCGGATCGCACCCGACCAGGCGAACACCGGGATGAAGACGCCGACGATGGCCGTCGAGAACTTGCCTTTGAGCACGCACAGGATCGCGCAGGCGACGTTGATCGGAACAGTGGCCACCAGAGCGACGGGGCCGATCTCCACGTTCGCGTCGTCGAGGGGGTTGAAACCCAGCACCGCCATCCCCAGGGCGGCAACCGTCAGGGCGACCACCTGAACCGAGAGTTGGCCTTCCGGTGACCAATACACATCCTGCAGGCGGAGGATCAGCGCGAACTCGTCGAGCACCAGTGAGGCGCCGACGCCGATCAGCACCGCACTGATCTCCGCACCGGGCGACGCCCCGTTGACACCCACCGAGAGGAAGGCGCCGACGATCGTCAGGATCAGACCCGGCACCATGTGGTGCACGTGCACGCCGTCCGACACGTTGTTACGGAAGGGGCCCTTACCGGCCCGGATGAGTCGGGTGATCACCCGGGTGACGATGAACGTGACGACGAACGACGCGAACAGCAGGAACAGCGGAAGTCGTTGGTGCGTGAGCTCGTCCAGGAAGTTCACCGGGGCCGCCCTGCCGTCAGCCGGGAACGATGCCGGTGCGGCGCTGCTCGATGATCAGGCAGCGATCCTCGACATACAGCAGGCCGGCGTCCTCGGCGATCGCCCGCGCCTCCGCCGATCGGATTCCGAGCTGCAGCCACAGTGCGGTCGCACCGGCCGCGACGGCAGCCCGGGCGACGTCGGCACATTCGGGCCCGGGGCGGAAGACGTCGACGAGGCCGACCTGTTCGGGGACATCGGCGAGGGTCCGATACACCTTCTCGCCGACGATCTCGTCGGCGGTGGGGTTCACCGGGATGATCCGCCAACCGCGGTTCTTCATGTACGCCGGGACCTCGTTGGCGGCCTTCGACGGATTGGCGCTGGCACCGACCACGGTGATCGCGTCGTAGGTGGACAGGATCTGTTCGACGACGTCGTCGGTGTTGCTCGGTGCGGTCATCCCACGAGTGTAGGTGGGTGGGCCGATCTCATCGCAGAACTCCGTGCACGACCAGCGCGCTGAGTTGATCGGCCCACGCGGTGTCGAACTCACGGTCGTCGAGCAGCAGTGCGTGCAACATCGCCGCTCCACCGACGACCTCGATGAGCCGATCCGGATTCACGTCGGGATGCACCTCGCCGCGGTCGACGGCGGTCACCAACCGGTCACGCAATGCACCGAACACCTCCGCGAACCCTGCGTGCACACGCGCCGACAGTTCGGGTTCGGCAGCCATGTCCGAGATCAGGCCGGGCAGCGCGGCACGGGTCACCGGGCTGGCGAAGAGGTCGCGAGCCGCCGCGACCATGATGCGGAGGTCGGCCTCGACCTCACCGCTGGACGGAGGGAGCCGCACCATCCGGGAGAACGCGAGATCGTGGATCAGCTCGGCTTTGCCCGACCAGCGGCGGTAGAGCGCGGTCTTCGTCGTCCCCGCGCGATCGGCGATCGCAGCCATCGTCAGTTTCCGATAGCCGACGTCGACGACCAGTTCCGCAGCGGCGTCGAGCACCGCCGAATCGATCCGGACGTCGCGGGGACGCCCCGGGACCGCTTCTCCCGTCCCGGTGCTCATCGGCCCACCCGCTCTCCGTCGGCCCCCGTGTAGTCGGGGATTTGCCGAAGTCGCTGCGAACCGCGCGACCGTTCTGCTGTCATAACGCTACTCACCGTAGCGAATGTGCCGGTAACGACCACAGGGGGTGCCCATGGCCACCGAACCCGCCGTCGAGCAGGTCGACCATCTGCAGCGTTCCAGCCGGGACAACGCCTCGGTCCCGGACACACTCGCGCGCTGGCTGGCCGGGCAGAGCGACACCCCCGACGCCCTGCCCGAGGTCACGGTCACCGCGAGTGGGGACAGCAACGGCATGTCGTCGGAGACGATCCCGGTGTCGGTGTCCTGGCCCGGCGAACCCACCCGGCACTGGGTGATGCGGATGGCGCCGTCGAGCGCCGACGTTCCCGTGTTCCGCTCCTACCGGATGGACCATCAGTACGCGACGATGCGGCTGATCGCCCGGCTCAGCGACGTCCCGGTCCCCGCGGTACACCACCTCGAACCGAGTGGCGCCCTCCTGGGTGCGCCGTTCTTCCTGATGGACCGGTGCGAGGGCGAGGTCCCGCCCGACGTGATGCCGTACACGTTCGGCGACAACTGGTTCGGGGACGCCTCCGAGGCCGATCGTCGTCGGGCCCAGGACTCTGCGGTCGGCGTGATCGCCGACCTCCACTCCATCCCCGACGCGGCGCAGCAGTTCGGCTTCCTCGCCGACGACCTCCCCGCGGGTGACACCCCCCTTGCTCGTCTGCTCGCCTGGCTGCAGGACTGGTACGACTTCTCGGTGGAGGGGATCGGCCGTTCGCCCCTGGTCGAACGCGCGCTCGCCTGGCTCGCCGACAACTTCCCCGACGACGTCGCGCACACCGAACCCGTCCTGTCCTGGGGTGATTCGCGCATCGGCAACATGATGTTCGCCGACTTCACGGCCACGGCGGTCCTCGACTGGGAGATGGCACGTATCGGCCCGCGCGAACTCGACGTCGCATGGGTGGTGTTCGCACACCGTGTCTTTCACGAGCTGGCGACGATGGCGGGCCTGCCGGGCCTGCCGGACCTACTGCGCGAGAGCGACGTCCGCGACACCTACCGGCAACGGACCGGCGTCGAACTCGGCGACCTGCGCTGGTTCTACGTCCACGCCGCCGTGCAGTGGTGTTGCGTCTTCATGCGCACCGGTGCGCGGCGCGTGCACTTCGGCGAACTCGAACGCCCCGACGACGTCGACGGCACCCTGTTCTACCACCGACCACTGCTCGAACGACTTCTCGAGGAGAACTGACCACATGAGCCGAACCGGCCTGGGACCGATGGACGAGTATCCCATTCACCAACTGCCGCAACCGATCGCATGGCCGGGTAACAGCGACCGCAACTTCTACGATCGCGCCTACCTCAACGCCCACGACCGCAGCGGCACCATCTTCCTCATCACCGGCATCGGGTACTACCCCAACCTCGGCGTGAAGGACGCGTTCGTCCTCATCCGACGACGCCGGGCCGACGGAACCGACACCCAGACCGCGGTCCACCTCGGTGACGCGATCGACGACAACCGGCTCGAGCAGCGCGTCGGCGACTACCGATTGTCCGTCGACGATCCGCTGCGCACGTTGCACCTGACCCTCGCCGAGACCGAGGGCATCGCCCTGGACCTGCACTGGGAGGGCCTGTTCGACGCCCTTCTCGAGCAACCCCACGTGATGCGACAGGGCGCGAAGGTCACCCTCGACGCGCAACGATTCGCACAGGTCGGTACCTGGCGCGGGTCGATCACCGTCGACGGCGAACAGATCGTCGTGGACCCGGCGACCTGGGTCGGCACCCGCGATCGCTCGTGGGGAATCCGGCCGGTCGGCGAGCCCGAACCGGCCGGCCGACCGTCGGACCCGCCGTTCGAGGGCATGTGGTGGCTCTACATCCCGATGGCGTTCGACGACTTTCAGCTCGTCTTCATCATCCAGGAGGATCCCGACGGTTATCGAAGCCTCAACGACTGTTCGCGCGTCTGGAAGGACGGCCGCGTCGAGCAGCTGGGTTGGCCGAACGTCACCGTCCACTACGCGCCGGGCACCCGGATTCCGACCGGCGCAACCATCTCCACGACCGGGTCAGGCGGCTCGCCCGTGACGCTGGAGGTGGAATCGCTGCTCCCCGTACCCATCCACGTGGGCGGAGGCTACGGCGGCGACCCCGACTGGACCCACGGCGTCTGGCGCGGAGCGGACTTCACCGAACGTCTCACCTACGACATGACCAGCACCGACATCATGGGACGCATGCCCTTCGGGGTCATCGATCACGTCGGACGCGCCGAATGCCGTGAGGCCGACGGCACCACCCGCACCGGCTGGGGACTCTTCGAGCACGGGGCCCTGGGCCGGCACGATCCGTCGGGATTCGCCGACTGGCTCAGCGTCGCACCGGAGTGAGTGCCGCGCTAGTCGACGACGCGAAGCCGATAACCCATGCCGCGCACGGTCTCCAGCCGATGCGAACCGATCTTGTTGCGGAGCGCCCGTACGTAGACGTCGACCACGTTCGACGCGGGATCGAAGTCGTAGCCCCACACGTGACCGAGGATCTGCTCGCGTGACAGCACCTGATCCGGGTGTCGCAGAAACACTTCCAGCAGGGCGAACTCACGCGCGGTGAGGTCGAAGGTCTCGGTGCCCACGCGCGCTCGTCGCGACTTCAGGTCCAGACGCAGGTCCCCGGCGGACAGCAGGTTCTCCGACGCGACCGCCGAATCGTCGACGAGCCGTAACCGGATGCGGGCGAGCAACTCGGCGAACTGAAAGGGTTTGGTCATGTAGTCGTTGGCCCCACCCTCGAGCCCGTTCACCGTGTCGCTCACGCTGTCCCGGGCCGTGAGGACGACGACCGGTGTCGAGATCCCCTCGCCGCGCATGGAATACAACACGTCGAAGCCGTCCATCGCCGGGAGTCCGATGTCGAGGACGACCATGTCGAAAGCGCCGCTGCGCACTGCCTCGAGCGCGGACAGTCCGTCGGACACATGCTCGGTGCTGTAACCCGCCGCACGCAGGCCGTTGCCGATGAACGACGCGATCCGCGCGTCGTCCTCCGCGATCAAGACACGGCTCATCGCCGTTCTCCTTCTCCTGGTGCCGACGACGCTGTGTCGACGTAGGTGGTCATGTCGGGGACGGGGACATCGATGCCGAACGTCGCACCGTGCCCGGGAACACTACGTACCCAGGCGATTCCGTGGTGTGCGTCGGCAATGGCCCGCACGATCGCGAGTCCCAGTCCGGCACCGGACGAGTGCTGGGGTGCCGACCCCGACCGTCCGCGCTGGAAGCGCTCGAAAATCCGCGCAGCGTCCTCCTGCTCGACACCCGGGCCGTCGTCGGTGATCCAGATGGACAGATGGCGCTGCGCTCCGATGCCGGCGAAGCGTGAACCCAACTGGATGACGGAGCCCTCGCGCGTATGCCGGACCGCATTCGAGGCGTACTGCAGCATCGCCTGGGTGATCCGCTCGTGATCGACGGTGCACGGGCCCTCGGCGACCTCCATGAGCAACCATTGCCGATCACCGAGCGGTTGCACCTTGGACTCGATGTCGAGCATCAGCTGCGCCGCGTCGGTCGGCCTGACCACCACGAAGTCGGGTTGCTCGGACTTCGCCAGCATGAGCAGATCCCCGACGATGCGCCCCATCCGCCCCAGCTCGCTGTCGACGAGGTCGAGCGTCTTCCGGCGTTCCTCAGGATCGTCGGGCAGGAGTTCGAGATGACCACGCACGACCGTGATGGGAGTCCGCAGCTCGTGGCCGGCATCGTCGACGAACTGACGCTGCGTCGTATAGGCGTCCTCGATCCGGTCGAGCATCGCATTGAAGGTCTGCGCCAGCGCGGCCACGTCGTCACGCCCGATGACCGGCACGCGCGCGGTGAGGTCGTTCTCGCCGATCTCCGCGGCGACCATCCGCACACTCCGCACCGGCGCCAGAATCCGGCCGGCCACCAGGTACGCCACCCCGGTGGTGACGATCATGCCGGCGAGGCCCACGATCGCGAGGACCCGCATCGTACGGTCCACCAGTTCCCGACCGGGGTCGGTGTAGATGCCGACGATGAACGTCCCCGGTTGCGCCGACTCCGCGCCCGGATCCGCTGTCCCGGAGCCGACGGGCTCCAGATCGACCTTCCCCCAGCGGATCTCGCCGTGATCGGTCATCAACACGCCGGCCGGACCGGTCTGGGCCCGCAGCTCGTCGAGCACCCGGCGGCCCTCACCCGCGGCCGGCCAGGCGTTACCGGGGAGTTCCAGGATCTCGGTGTCCCCGACGACGCCGGCCATCACCTCGCCCTGCCCGGCCGACTGCCGAGAGAGAAACACCTCCAACAGCCGCGACACCGAGGTGAAGGGTTCGGTGGTCGTCGGGTCGACCCCCTCGGCCGCGAACGTCCGGAACTCGCTGGCCTCCTGTGCGACGTCGTGGTTCGCCCGGCTGTCGACGTCGCGGAGCAACAGATTGCGCGTCACCACGAACACCACCACCAGCAGCAAGAACGTCGTGAGCATGATCCAGGCCGTGATACGCCAACGCGCCGAGAGCGCGGGGCGCTGCCGCACACCCGCACTCTCGGCTGGATTCGGCCCGCTCGCTCCGCTCCCGGCGCCGGCTGGATTCGGCCCGCTCGCTCCGCTCCCGGCGCCGGCTGACTTCGGTGTCTCGGCGTCAGTCGTCCTGGTCGTCATCGATGTCATCGTCCCAGTCGTCGCCCTGATCGTCGTCCTGGTCATCCCAGTCGTCGTTGTGATCGTCCCAGTCGTCGTCGCAGTCGTCGTCGCGCTGAGCCGATCGGGGGTCACACCAGTCGTCGTCGTCGGAGTTCAGGTTCGGCGGGACGGCCCGCTGCACCGGTGCTCCGGCGGGGATCTGCGGAACCGGCGCCGGGGCCGGCGGGGTCTGGGTCGGTGGCGTCGGGCCCTGAGGCGTCTGCGACGCGACATCGACCGACACCGAGTCGGCGGCCAGGTCGGGCTCGGGCGAACGGATGAGGAAGAAGCTGGCGGTCACGACGGCGACCGCGAGCGCACCGAGGGCGAGGGTGGCGAGTACTCGTGAGATCTTCATGTCGACGACTCTGTCGGACTCCGGTGAGCCGACCATGAGTCGAAGATGAAGGTTTTTTCATCTACGAGTCGCGGGGGTCCAGGTCGCTCAGGAACTCCTCGATCCGGGGCCACGTCTGTTCGACCGCCGCGGACCCGGCGATCAGCCCCAGATGGCTGGTCTCCACGGTGGTGAAGTCCACGCGCGGCGCCCCGGCCAGGAGTTCCACCCCGTGATGAGCAGCCGCCCAGCTGACGATCGCGTCCCGGTGACTGCCGAACAGCGCGACCGGTACCGCGACGTCGGCGAGATCGACGACGCGACCGTCGAAGTCGAGCACGCCGCCAGCGAGTTCGCCGCGCATGATGAAGTTCTCCCACATCTGTTCGGACACCTTGCCCGGGTAACCGGGCATCGTCTCCTGGAACCGGTCGATGGCCTTCATCCTCACGAGGGCGTCGGTGTCGTCGGCGTTGCGCAGGATGTAACCGGGCTTCTTCAGTTCGCGCTGCCACGCGGTGCCCCGGTAGGCCAGGCGGACGAGCGGCGCGGGAATCCCGCCGAGTGCGCGCAGCGCCAGCTTCACCGGCGTGGTGCCGACTGGTCGCATCAGGGTCTTCACCAGCGGATACGGTGGCACCTTGGCGTAGTCGAGCGGGGTGCCGACCGCCGTCACCGAGGCCAGGGGGAGGTGCGGGTTGGCCGCGGCGGTCAGCAGGCTGATGGTCCCGCCGATACTCCAGGCCAGAACGTCGACCCGCCCGGGCCCCGGCGTCACCCCGGACTCGCGGCGGTCCGCTGTGCCGTAGAAGTCCGCGACGGTCGCCGCGACGGCCTCGGGGACGATGTCGTCGAAGAAGTCGGCGAACCCCAGGTGGCGGTCGGCGCGGGTCATGTCGCCGAAGTCGAGCACGTACGGAACCCGGCCGGCCGCCAGCAGGAACTGCACGACGGACAGCCCCTCGGCGAGGTCGTAACACGCGGTCGACACCGCGAGCGGTGGGATCAGCAGCACCGGTCGCCGTCCGGTTCCGGCGGCAGCGACCACCTCGTCATCGGCGCCGTACCGCCGCAGCGTGCGATGCGGCCCCTCGGCGATCACCGAGTGCGGGGTCTCGTGCCACTCACCGATCTCCCCGCCGCGCGCCAGATGAACCAGCGTCGCGACGCCGTCGAAGCCTCCCACCACTACCTCCCAGTCGTTGCCCGGGGACATTCAACACACCCCGGTCGGGCCGGGTCCGGGCGGGTCCGACCGTTTGGTGCACCACACCGACGGGTATCGGACCTGACGAGGCACCGCTGCCGTATGCGGTGCACAGAGGAGGTACACGCCATGGCCGAAGAACTCAACGGCACCACCATCGCATTCCTGGTCGCCCAGGAGGGCGCCGAGCAGGTCGAACTCACCGAACCATGGAAGTCGGTCGAGGCGTGCGGCGGAAAGCCCGTCCTGGTGTCCACCGACTCCGGGACCGTCCAGGCGTTCGACCACCTCGACAAGGCCGACACCTTTCCGGTCGACCTCACTCTCGAAGACGCGCGCGTGATGGACTTCGACGCGCTCGTCCTGCCCGGTGGTGTCGCCAACCCCGACTTCCTCCGTGCCTCGGAACCCGCCGTGCGGTTCGTGCGCAGCTTCTTCGAGGCAGGTAAACCGGTGGCAGCCATCTGCCATGCGCCGTGGACGCTGATCGAGGCCGATGTGGTCCGTGGGCGGACACTCACGTCCTTCCCGAGCGTGCGGACCGATGTGATCAATGCCGGCGGCACCTGGGTCGACGAAGAGGTCGTCACGTGCCGGGACGGGGACAACGTGCTGATCACCAGTCGCAAGCCCGACGACCTGGCAGCGTTCAACGCCGCGATCGTGGCCGAATTCGCCCACAGCAACGCCGCGACCTGACCCTCGCGCGTACAGCCCTCAGACGAGGGTCGGCGGCTCGGATTCGCGACCGGTCAGGGTGAGCAGCACTCGCTCACCCTGGCCGATCCGTGTTGCCATCGCCGTCGTGGTGGACAGTGCTGACGCGAGCACCGGCGCCGGGAGCGGTAGGTCGGCGTCGATCGCGCGGGAGATGTCGAGGCCATGCACCGCGAGTTCGAAGGTCCGGGTCGGCAGATAATCGGACAGCATGATGCCGCCGAACGGTGTGGTCAGCGGCCGGTCACGTTCTCCCGCAAGTGCTCTGATGGCCTGGTCGCGGCGCTCGAGCACCCCCGCCCGTGGATCGTCCCCCAGTGCCAGGCCGGCGTCGACTCCGCGCTGCCGGACCGAGGCGGGGTCGCCGTATCCCTGGATGGACGCGAAATACGCTGCTGTCGAATCCAACTCGATGTCCGAGCCCGGCTCGGCCAGATAGCTGACCACGGTGGTCAGCGACCGACTCGCGTGTCCGACGAGCGATCTCAGCGACCACTCCCCCAGCCCCGGACCGTCCCATCGGTCGTCATCGATCAGGGCAACCAATTCCGTCAGATGCCGGGCGCCGGCCGTGAAGTCGTCGACCGCGCGCGACAGTGCCCCCTCGCTCATCTCCGTCAGTCCTTCGGTGTCCCGGCGGTGGTCGACGACGCGGTCCCGCTCGCGGTGGCGATCTTGCGGACACGGTCGTAGAGGAGTGCGATGGTCGCGGCGAAGACGATGACGCCGAGGATCTGGGCCCACCGCTCGAACCCGTCACCGACGATCGCCAGAGCCGAGTCGTCGCCGGTGGCCGCGACGATCCCGGCGAAGACCACACCGAAGAGCGCCTCGCCGACGATCAGACCGGTGGCCAGCAGAACACCCATCCGTTTCTTGTGTTCGACTGCGCCGCCGCTGCGTTCGGCCCACCGGTTGTAGTAGTGACCGATGAAGGCACCGATCGGGATCACCAGGACGACTGACATCGGCAGGTACATGCCCATGCCGACGGCCAGCGGCGGCAACCGGAATCGCCCTGCGCGACCGAGGAGTTCGTCGATCACGATCACCGCCGCGCCGATCAGCGCCCCGATACCGATGAGCCCCCAGTTCAGGTCCGCCCCCAACACGCCCTGCGCAAGAGTCGTCAACAGGCCGGCCTGCGGTGCCGCGAGGGCATCCTCCGTCGCTCCCGGCGCTCCGACGAAACCGAAGGCGTCGTACATCAGCTGCAGGATCGGCGGGATCACGGCGGAGCCGAACAGCACGCCGATGATCAGGGCCACCTGCTGTTTCCACGGTGTCGCCCCGACCAGCTGACCGGTCTTCAGGTCCTGCAGGTTGTCGTTGGAGATCGTCGCGACGCCGAAGACCACCGCGGCGGTGAACAGCGTGTAGGCGATGAGCGCGTCGGTCTGCGACGCGTCCGCCGGCCCGAAGGTCAGCTTGACGAGCAGTGCAGCGATCAGTACCACCAGGATGCCGACACCGGAGATCGGACTGTTCGACGACCCGATGAGGCCCGCCATGTAACCACACACCGAGGCGACGGCCAGTCCGATGACGAAGACGAAGACGATGCTGACCGCGATGATCCCGGTGGCGCTGCCCTCCAGCACCGTGTCGTGGACGAAGTCCCACAGCAGCACCCCGATCGGGATGAGCAGCACGAGGATGCTGCCGCCGACGATGTTGATCGGCATGTCCCGCTCGGTGATGTCGACGGTCACCCCCTCACGGCGTGACCGCGACGAGACCATGGCCGCCCGGATTCCGCGCACGATCGGCCCGATGACCTTGATCAGGGTCCAGATGGCCGCGATGGCTATCGCACCGGCGCCGATGAGCCGCACGTCATTGGCGAAGATCGCGCTGACGGCGTCGCCGAGATCCTCCCCCGCCGTCTGCCCCTGGGTCTCGATGGGCAGCAGGACGACGTAGGAGATCACCACCCCGACGAGCATGGCGACACCGACGGTCACCCCGACGAGATGGCCGATGCCGATCAGCGACATCGACAGTCCGGCACTGAAGAGCGTTCCGCCCGTGCCGATCTTGATCGTCGCCGAGATCGAGTCGCTGAGCACCTTCAGTTTGGTGAGCAACGCGAATCCGGCGGACGCGACCGAGCCCAAGATGATCGTGCGCAGGCCCGCCTTGTTCTCGGTGGCGCCGCCGGCGGAATCGCCGACCTTCAGGACCTCGGCCGCCGCAACACCTTCGGGGTAGGGCAGATCGGATCCGGTTACCAGCGCGCGGCGCAGCGGAATGGAGTACATGACGCCGAGGATGCCGCCGATCGCGCAGACCGCCACCGTGATCCAGTAGGGGAATCCGGTCCACCACCCGATGATCACCAGACCGGGGATGACGAAGATGATCGCCGACAGCGTCCCGGCCGCGGACGCGATGGTCTGGACGATGTTGTTCTCCACCACCGAGTGGTTCGCGAAGTACCGCAGGATGCTCATCGAGATGACGGCCGCCGGGATCGCGGTGGCGAAGGTGAGACCCACCTTGAGCCCGAGGTAGACGTTGGCGGCGGTGAAGACCAGCGTGATGATCCCGCCGAGGACCGCGCCTCGGAAAGTCAGCTCACGTAGGTTCGCGGTGGCCGGAGGCGCAGTCGCCATCGTGTCCTCCCAACAGTCGGGTCCTGCGACCGATGGTCGTTCGGACGGCGGATCATCCGGGCCTTCGTCGATTCACCTTAGGTCGGGGTGTCCACTCGCGCAGGGACTTCCCGAGTAGGCGGAGGTCGGTTCGCGCGTCGGGCCGAGCCGCCGCTGTACGGGTGCGTCCGCTATGCCCGTTTCTCATCGTCGTAGAGACGGCCGGTATCGCGCCGTTTCAGACGGCTCGCGTAGGGCATCATCTAGGTCATGAGCGAAGGGAAGTCGGAGCAGTCTGCCCGCACTCGCGCGCTCCTGATCGGCGCTGCCGAGAAGCTGATCGCCCTCAACGGCGTGGCCGCCGTCTCCAGCCGCCAGATCAGCAAGGCGGCGGGTCAAGGCAACAACTACGCCGTCGGACATCACTTCGGTTCCAAGGACGATCTGCTTCGCGCGACATTGACCTCGCACAACATCCCTATCGAACGGTTGCGTCGCAGATGCCTGGCCGAGGTCGGACCCGAACCGGGGGTTCGCGACTGGCTCCGCTGTCTCGTCGGGCCGGAGGTCGAGTATCTGGCGGAACTCGGCCCGCCCAGCTACTTCGCCCGGTTCTTCGCCCAGGTGTCCAGTGACCCGTCCGCGACCGTCCTGCTCTATGAGGAGACCGCACGATCGGAAGTCCTCATGACGATCCTCGACCGGTTCTACGCCACCTTGCCGACCCTCTCCGACGACGTGCTCGAGGTGCGTAACAACCTGACGCGCCACATGATCGTCAACGCGCTGGCCGACATCGAGCGCACGGGCGAGGCCGAGGCGGGCGCTGCATCTCGGACCTGGCAGCACCAGCGCGATCTCGTCGTCGACGCTCTGACCGGGATGTGGCTCGCCCCGGTCACCCCGTGACGGTCAGATCACCGCGCCGACGTCCTCGGCGACGATCCGGTCCAGTGCCCGCTCGGCCACCGCGGCGATGGTCATCGACGGATTGCATGCCGCGGTGTTGCCCGGCATGAGCGCGCCGTCGATCACGTAGAGTCCGCGCTGGCCCTCGACCCGCCCCTCGAGGTCGCAGACCGTGCCCATGTTGGCCCCACCGAGGGCATGCCAGGTCGACGGGAACACCGCGTTGGTGTCGGTGAGGATCGCGTCGGGCCCGGCGATCCGCCGAACCGTCCGATCGATGTGCTTGGTCTGGATCTCCGAATCGCCCTCGTGCGGCCATCGGATGAGCGCGTCCCCGATCGCCGAGTCGTAGGCGATGACACCACGGCCCGAGCTCACGCCGAAGCCGACCATCATCGTGGTGCCGGCGTACACCGGCAGCGGCGGGAGGGACGCCTGGATGATGGTGAACGCACTTTTCGGGTCACTCCAGTTGGGACTGCCGAAGACGACCGGGCCGCCCTGCACCTTCCCGAAGTCGATGCTCGGACTGGTCCAGGTGTAGATCCGGTCGGCGTTGGTGCCCCATCCGTGCCCCAGACCGTCCGGCAGGTCGGGCACAGTACCCGTCGCACGCGCCTTGACGAGCAACTTGGTGGTGTTCACGCTGCCCGCCGACAGGATGAGAGTGCGCGCGATCAGCTCCTTGTGCTCCAACACTTTTCCGGACTCGTCGGTGCGTTCGACGTCGAGGGACCACCGGCCGTCGGGGCGGCGTTCGACCTGGCGCACCGTGTGCAGGGTGCGGACCTGAACGCGCCCGGTTGCCTCGGCCTCACGGATGTAGGTGACGTCGACGCTGTGCTTGCCGCCGTTGTTCACACCGATGGCGCCGTCGCCGTTGGTGTAAGCGGGTTTCATCTCGCCGCGCAATTCGGCTGCGGCGTAACCCCAGTCGATCGGCATCGGGATCTTCTCCAGCGGTAGCCCTTCGGCCCGGACCCGTTTCGCGAATTGTCGCGGCGCCAGGTACTGCGGGGACCGCACCACCGAATCGGGGGCGACCGCGACCTTCAGCATCCGCGCGACCCTCGGATAGTGCACCCGGTTCATCAGTTGCCAGTCGAGCGCGTCGGGGAAATGCTCGTTGAACACCGCCTCGCTCGGTTGCAATGTCATGCCCTGGTAGACGAGGGAACCACCGCCGAGGCCGGCCGGACACAGTGCGGTCATGTTGGCACCGGCAACCGATTCGAACAGTCCCACATAGGGTTCGACGCTCAGCGGCTTGCCGAAGAGGTTCGGGGTCGACTCATGCCACAGCATTCGCTTGTCCGGACTCGACGCACGCGGAAAGGTCTCCGAGTTCGGTCCCGTCGCCCATCGCCGGCCTCGCTCGAGCAACAGGACCGGCACTCCCGCCTGGGCGAGGCGGAGCGCCGCGACGCCGCCGCCGAATCCCGAGCCGACGATCACCACGCGATGCTCTTCGCGCGTCCGCCTGATTCGTCGCGACGGGTCGGCCGACGCCCGGCCGCCACCGTTGGCCACCGCGGCCGCCGTTCCCGCGGCGGTCACCGCTGCGGCACGAAGAAAAGTCCGTCTCGTCGGAAGTGCCCCGGTCATCGTTCTCCTGTCATCAGTGCGCGAGAAGACGCTCGACGCTTCGTAATTCGGTGATCTCGAGAGACGGGGAGGAACCGGTCGCGGTCGCAGACACCGCGGGGGGACGTGCCGGGCGTGGCCGTCGGCACACAGGATTTGCCATGGACCGGCCGCGTGTCAAGCACCACTCCGACAACCAGGAGTGATCGGCACCATGGCCGGCGTAACCCTTGACAACCCGCTCAGTCATGTGACTGAATCGTCGGCGGGCGTGGAATGGAGCCGCAGCCGGTCGATGGCCGGTGCGCGGGCGTGGTTGCGGCGGAGCCGTTCTCACGTGGACTGGGATCATTGCGGTGGTGCGACATCGCGCCACCGGCGAGAAAGAGGGGCGGAGTTCACCGGACGGCGATGCAGCGGCGCGTTGCTACGATGACGCGACCATTTCGTCGCGGCCGGGGAGCTCAATGTCTGATCATCTGCAGGGCAAGACCATCATCATCACCGGTGCCGGAGGAGGTTTCGGCAAGGTCATCGCGCAGATGTGTGCGGCGCAGGGCGCCCATGTCGTCGGTGTCGACATCGACGCCGACGGACTCGCCGGGGTCGTCGAGGGCATCGCCGACGCAGGCGGGTCGGCCGTCGCACACGTCGCCGATGTCACCGACATGGACCAGATGAGGAGCGCCGCGGCGTCGGCGGTGGAACGCTTCGGTGCGATCGACGTGATCGTGAACAATGCCGGGGTCATGCCGCTGGCGTTCTTCGCCGACCACGAACGTGCCTGGGAGAAATGGCACAAGGCCATCGACATCAACATCAAGGGTGTCGTGAACGGCATCTCCGCGGTCTACGACCAGATGATCGCGCAGGGCCGGGGTCAGGTGGTGAACATCGCGTCGATCTACGGCAACGGCGGATTCGAGGGCTCGGGTGTCTACAGCGCCACCAAGGCTGCGGTGACGATGCTGTCGGACTCGTTGCGCATCGAGGCCAAGGGCAAGATCAAGGTCACGACGGTCAAACCCACCGGTGTCGCGGGCACCAACCTGGCGAGCTGGATCGTCAACGACCGCGCGATCCGCGGGATCGTCGGACAGCGCGCCGCGTCGTATCGCGAGCACGTCACCGAGTTGGTGCAGGGCACCCTGCCCGCCGAACTCACCGATGTCGACTCGGTGAAGTACTGGCTCATCACCCCGGAGGACCTCGCCCGGGCGGTGGTCCACGTCATCGACCAGCCGTGGGGGATCAGCCTGTCCGATGTGACGGTGCGGGCCAGCGGCGAGGACTACCTGTACTGAGCCATGCGCCCCGGCGGCCCGACTAACGTCCCGCGCCGGGGCGGCGGCGCTCGCCCCGGTACTTGCGGTGGTACTCGTCGTAGAGGTCGGAGTTCTTCTCCCGCTCGAGCTTGTTGACCAGCTCGGGATCGAGGCCGTGCTGGACCAGGCGGTGGCGCCGGTACACCCGGTTCAGCGCGATCGAGAAGAACAGGTAGGCCAGCAGGATCGGCATGGTCATCGTGACCCGGACACCCCAGTCGGCGGGGACGAAGAGCATCGGGATCAGCACGATGATGCAGGGCACCGCCCAGCGGACCACCATCCGGACGGACGCTCCGGGGCCCGCCAGATCGTCGGCCACCCAGTCGAGCATCGACTTCGGCAGACGCGCCCAGTAGGCGTACTTCACGTACTCCCAGGGATTCGGCTTGGTGCGCTGTGAGGTGGCCACCTCTCGATCGTGCACCACGTCGGGTGGTCGTCCGACGTCGCCTCCCCCACATCGGCTGGGTAATCTGACCCGCATGGGTTCGGAGATGACCGCGTCGGCCGACGACTCCCCCGGGCCGGATCCCGTCGGCACCGATCCCATCAGCACCGATCCGATCAGCGGGCTCGAAGCCGAACTCACCGACTTCTGGCGGCGGGGCCGGGTCCGCACGCGTCTGCGCGCCCGCGCCATCGACCCACGTCTCGACCCGTCGTGCTACCCGCTCATCACCGTGCTCGCCAAGCACAACTCCATGCCGATGTCGGACCTGGTCACCGCCGTCGGCATGGAGAAGTCGACGGTGACGCGTCAGATCGACGCGATCGTCCGGCTCGGGCTCGCCGAGCGGCATCCGGACCCGCGCGACGCCCGCGCCCGCGTAGTCACCCTCACCCAGCACGGTCGCGAACGCGTCGACGCGGTACTCGCCTCGGCGATCACCGAATGGCGTGCACGGCTGGCACAGTGGGATCCCGACGACATCCGGTCGCTGACCCACCTGCTGCACCGTCTCACCGAGGCCACCAACGATCCCGAGGCCCGCGAGGGTCCTCGTTGACGGGCGTCGCACCGTCGGCGATCCTTGGCCGGTGACTCCGGACGAAGGACTGCTGCCCCTCGCGGGCATCACCGTGGTGGCGCTCGAGCAGGCTGTCGCCGCACCGCTGGCAACTCGACATCTCGCCGACCTGGGCGCCCGGGTCATCAAGGTGGAACGGGTCGGCGACGGAGACTTCGCGAGAAAGTACGACGCGGCGGTGCGCGGCGCGGTCGCCTCCCACTTCGTGTGGCTCAACCGCGGCAAGGAATCGGTCACCCTCGACCTCAAGACCGAGTCCGGGCGCGACGCGATCCGCACGCTCATCGGCGGCGCGGACGTCTTCGTCCAGAATCTCGCGCCGGGCGCGGCCGCCCGGCTCGGTCTCGGCGCCGACGCGCTACGCGCGGACCATCCCGGACTCGTCGTCGTCGACATGTCCGGGTACGGCGACGCCGGACCCTATCGCGACCGCAAGGCCTACGACATGCTGGTCCAGGCCGAGGCCGGCCTCATCTCGGTGACCGGGACACCCGAGGAGATGTCCAAGACCGGCATCCCCTCCTCGGACATCGCGGCCGGCATGTACGCACTCACCTCCGTGTTGTCGGCGCTGCTACGACGCGCCACCACCGGAGTCGGCGCACGGGTCTCGGTGGCGATGTTCGACGCGACGGTCGAATGGATGGGCCATCCGATGTACATGCGGCTCTACGGCGAGCGGCAGATCGCCCGTGCCGGGCTCGGGCACGCGGCGATCGTGCCCTACGACAAGTACCCGACCCAGGACGGCGACATCCTCATCGGCGTCCAGAACGACCGCGGGTGGGACGCCCTGACCCGCGTCGCACTCGACCGCCCGGATCTCGCCGACGACGCCCGCTACCGCACCAACATCGATCGCGTCTCGCGCCGAGCCGAGGTCGACGCCGTGATCAGCGCGGAGACCAAACGCTTCACCACCGACGAACTCGACCGGCGTCTCGCCGACGCGGGCATACCCGCCGCCGAGATCCGCGACCTCGCAGGTGTCGTCGACCATCCCCAGCTCGGCGAGCGCGACCGCTGGCGCGAGGTGGACACCGAGGTCGGCCCGGTCCGCGCGCTCCTGCCGCCCCTGACCTTCGACGACGTGGAACTGGCGATGGGTCCCGTCCCGGCACTCGGCCAGCACACCGAGTCGGTGCTGCGGGAATTCGGCATCGACGTGCCACCGACCCCGTCGGCGTAGGATCGGCGGAACGGACCTGCAGCCCTCGGGTCCCGTTGTTCATGCACGGATACGACGACCTCTCGGAGGCGATATGTCCGACGATTCTCTGTTCACCACCCGGGATTCGGGAGCACCGGCGGGAAGTGACGAGCACTCCCTGACTGTCGGCGCCGGCGGCCCCATCGTCCTGCACGATCACTATCTGATCGAGCAGATGGCGCAGTTCAATCGCGAGCGGATTCCCGAGCGTCAGCCACATGCCAAGGGCAGCGGCGCGTTCGGCACATTCGAGACCACGCAAGACATTTCGGCGTACACATGTGCGGCCCTGTTCCAGCCAGGCGTGAAAACCGAGATGGTGGCTCGATTCTCGACGGTCGCGGGCGAGCGCGGCAGCCCGGACACCTGGCGTGACCCGCGCGGTTTCGCGCTGAAGTTCTATACCTCCGAAGGCATCTACGACATGGTCGGCAACAACACGCCGGTCTTCTTCGTCAAGGATCCGATGAAGTTCCAGCACTTCATCCGCTCGCAGAAACGTCGCCAGGACAACAACCTTCGCGACCATGACATGCAGTGGGACTTCTGGACGCTCTCGCCGGAGTCCGCGCATCAGGTCACCTGGCTGATGGGCGACCGGGGCATTCCCAAGACCTGGCGCCACATGAACGGCTACACCTCCCACACCTATCTGTGGGTCAACGCCGAAGGCGTGAAGCACTGGGTGAAGTACCATTTCAAGTCCGATCAGGGCGTCGAGCACCTCACCCAGCACGAGGCCGACCAGATGGCCGCCGCCGACACGGATTTCCACACCCGGGACCTGTTCGAGAACATCGCCGCGGGCAATCATCCGAGCTGGACACTCAAGGTGCAGCTCATGCCGTTCGACGACGCGGTGAGCTACCGGTTCAACCCGTTCGACCTGACCAAGGTGTGGCCGCACGGCGACTACCCGCTCATCGAGGTCGGCAAGATGACCCTGCACACCAATCCGGTGGACCACCACACGCAGATCGAACAGGCGGCATTCGAGCCCAACAACGTCGTGCCCGGTATCGGTTTCAGCCCCGACCGGATGCTGCTCGCGCGCGTGTTCTCGTATGCCGACGCCCACCGCCACCGGATCGGCGGCAACTACAAGCAGATCCCGGTGAACGCGCCGACCAACGAGGTGCACTCGTACTCCAAGGACGGCGCCATGCGGATCCACAACGTCCCGGACCCGGTCTACGCCCCGAATTCGAAGGGCGGGCCGTCCGCGCTCTATCCCGGACAGGGTGAGCCGCAATGGGCCGCGAACGGGGAGATCCTGCGCAGCGCCTACGTCGACCATCCCGAGGACGACGACTGGGGTCAGGCAGGCACCCTGGTTCGCGAGGTCTTCGACGACGAGCAGCGTGAACGCTTCGTGGACAACGTCGTCGGCCACCTCCTGAACGGCGTCTCCGAACCGATCCTCCAGCGGGCATTCGAGTACTGGCACCGCGTCGACCCCGACATCGGCGCGCGGATCAAGTCCGGGGTGACCGAGAAGCAGGACGAGTCCGACCCCAAGAAGGACGATCAGGCCAACCCCGCCCGCTCGTCCATGCAGGAGAAGGCCAAGGCCGAGAAGGCCTGATCCTCACGTCAGCCGACACCGTGGAACGCGTCCTCTCCCCGAGGGCGCGTTCTGCGTCGGTGGCGGACACACCACTAGGCTCGATGCCGTGAGTGTGCGCGCAGGCATCGTGGTCACCGGAACCGAGGTCCTGACCGGTCGGATCACCGACCAGAACGGTCCCTGGCTGTCCGAGGAACTCCTCGAACTCGGGGTGGACGTCGCCCACATCACGATCTGCGGCGACCGACCCGGCGACCTCACCGCCCAGCTTCGCTTCCTCGCCGAGCAGCAGGTGGATCTCATCGTCACCAGCGGCGGGCTCGGTCCCACCGCCGACGACCTGACGGTCGCAACCGTCGCGGAGTTCTGCGGCCGCGAGTTGCTCCTCGATCCCGCACTCGAGGAGCACATCGCCGCGATCATCCAGCGCTGGCGTGGGGTCGGGTTCGATGTCGACTCCGGCCCGACGCGGACAGGGATCCGCAAGCAGGCGCTCGTGCCGGTCGGTGCGGCCCCGGTGCCACCGACCGGCACCGCGCCGGGTGTCGTGATCCCCGCTGCCGCCGGTGTGCCGACGATCGTCGTCCTGCCCGGCCCACCCGGCGAACTCCAGGCGATGTGGCCGACCGCGATCTCCACCGCAGCCGTGGCCGACGTCCTGTCCCGGGCCGACGACCTCCGGCAGGCCACCATCCGCGCCTACGGCCTCCTCGAAGCCGAACTCGCCGAGACGCTCCGGTCTGCCGAGACCGCTGTCCCCGACTTCGATCGACTCGAGATCACCACTTGCCTGCGGCGCGGCGAGCTCGACATGGTCACCCGGTTCGCCGCCGCGGACGCGCCGGTCTATGACGCCCTACTCGAACTCCTCGTCGAACATCATGGGCGACAGATCTTCTCGACCGACGGTTCCACGATCGACGATCAGTTGGTCACCGCGCTGGGCGGAAGGTTGATCTCGACCGCCGAGTCGTGCACCGGCGGACTCGTCGCGGCCCGGTTGACCGACCGGCCCGGCTCGTCGGCCTACGTGATGGGCGGTGTCGTCTCGTACTCCAACGACGCCAAGTCGGATCTGCTCGATGTCCCGGCCGAGCTCATCGCCACGCACGGAGCCGTCAGCGTCGAGGTCGCCGCCGCGATGGCCGAGGGCGCGCTCACCCGGTTCGGCACCGACGTCGCGGTGTCGACCACCGGCGTGGCCGGTCCCGGCGGGGGGACCGAGACGAAGCCGGTCGGGACCGTGTGCTTCGGCGTGGCCCTCCGCGACAGGCCCACGGTCACCGTCACCCGCAGGTTTCCCGGCGACCGTGAGCGTGTCCGGTCCCTGACCACCACCGCCGCACTGCATCTCGTAGTGCGTTCACTCGCCGCCACCCCCACTGCTTTAGAGGAGCGATAGCGACGACACCCCTCCGCTCCCTGAGGTGCGAGGAGCGATAGCGACGACACCCTCCGCTCCCTGAGGTGCGAGGAGCGATAGCGACGACACCCTCCGCTCCCTGAGGTGCGAGGAGCGATAGCGACGAGCCTCGAAGGGTTCCGAGGCGAGAAACCTGTTTCCCGGCGAACGGCGGTCGGTCACACTGTCCTGATGCTGTTGACCATCTCCGCCGAACGTTCGTCGACCCTCGACACACCGAGCGATCTGGGCTTTCTGCTGCACAAGCATCCGGCGAAGGTGCAGCCGTTCGAGGTGTACGGGGGCACAGCTCAC
Source organism: Gordonia sp. ABKF26 (assembly GCF_041103195.1). Lineage (NCBI taxonomy): Bacteria > Bacillati > Actinomycetota > Actinomycetes > Mycobacteriales > Gordoniaceae > Gordonia > Gordonia sp. ABKF26. The sequence continues at coordinate 768,963 of NZ_JBGCVZ010000003.1, read as the reverse complement.
GTCTTCTACCCCGAGGTCGACGCCGATCGGTGCACGGCCGCGATGGTCATCGAGGTCGATCCGGTCGCGCTGGTGCGGGGACGGTCCGGCGCGCGTGACGGATTCGCGTTGGGCCAGTACGTCAACGACCGGCCGTATGTCGCATCGTCGTTGCTTGCCGTGGCGCTGGGAAAGGTCTTCCGGTCGGCGCTGTACGGGCGCTGCGCGAACCGGGACGAGCTCGCGGGCGCGGCGCTGGATCTGACGATTGCCCTTCCGGTGGTCCCGGGCGATCCCGACCTGTTGTGCCGGCTGTTCGAACCCATGGGGTGGAGCGTCACGGCCGAGGCCATCGAGTTGGACTCCACCAGGCCCGACTGGGGTGATGCACCGCTCGTGTCGCTGACCCTCGTCGGTTCCCTTCGCCTGGCCGACGCACTGAATCACCTCTACGTCTTGCTGCCGGTGCTCGACGACGCCAAACACTACTGGGTCGGCGACGACGAGGTGGACAAACTCGTCCGCGCCGGAGCGGGATGGCTTGCCGGCCACCCGGAGCGCGAATTGATCACCCATCGCTACCTGGTCCACCAGCGAGGGCTGAAAGATGCTGCCACGCAACGGCTCGTCGAGTTGGACGACCGGCCGGTCGAGGAAGCTGCGGAGGACGCCGAACCCGACGTCTCGCGCCCGTTGGTGCGGTTGCGCCACGATGCGGTCCTCGACGTCGTGCGAGAGTTCCGGCCGACGACGATCGTCGACCTCGGGTGTGGTCCGGGAGCACTGCTCGGTGCGTTGCTCGAGTTGCGCGGCGTGACAAAGGTGATCGGCACAGACGTGTCCGACTCGTCCCTGTCGAAGGCGGCTAGGCGCCTGCATGTCGACCGGATGACCGAGCGTCAGTCCGAGCGCCTCACCTTGCTGCTGTCGTCGCTGCAGTATGAGGACGACCGACTCGCAGGTCTTGATCTGGCGATTCTCATGGAGGTCATCGAACACATCGACCCGCCCCGGCTCCCGGCGGTCGTCGACAACGTCTTCGGGACCATGCGATCTCGTCGGGTGGTCGTCACGACACCCAACAGCGAGTACAACGTGCGGTATCCGGCGCTGGTCGCCGGCGGCTTCCGACACCCCGACCACCGTTTCGAGTGGACCCGAGAAGAGTTCGGGACCTGGGCCCGCTCGGTGGGTGAATCCTACGGGTACGCCGTCGATCTCCGGTCCGTCGGCGAGTGCGATGAGGAGCTCGGGTCGCCGACGCAGATGGCCGTGTTCACCGAACTGACGACGACGGGGGGAACAGCATGGCCGAACTGAGCATTCCGGAACTGTCCCTGGTCGTCCTGGTCGGAACGAGTGGTTCCGGCAAGTCCGTCTTCGCGGCCACCCACTTCCGTCCGACCGAAGTCGTGTCGAGTGACGAGTGCCGGGCGATGATCTCGGATGACCCGAATGATCAGGCAGCGACGCCAGATGCGTTCGGCTTGCTCGAGTACATCGCGGGCAAGCGCCTCGATCGCGGCCGGCTGACCGTCGTCGACGCCACCAACGTGCAGGCATCGGCACGCCGGTCGCTGCTGGCATTGGCCAAGGATCACGATGTGCTCCCGGTGGCGATCGTCCTCGACCTTCCTGTCGCGCTCACGCTGGAGCGCAACGCTTCTCGACCGGATCGGGACTTCGGCGCCCACGTCGTCAAGCGTCAGCACGACCAGCTACGGCGGTCGCTGCGCAATCTGAAGCGTGAGGGTTTCCGCACGATCCACGTCCTGGACTCCCCAGAGGCCGTCGCGTCGGCGTCGATCGTACGGACGCGTCTGTTCAACGACCGGCGGCACGAACACGGTCCATTCGACGTGATCGGCGACGTGCACGGGTGTCGCGACGAGCTGGAAGTCCTGCTCGAACGACTGGGATACGCGATCCGTCGCGACGACGGACGCGCAGTGGACGCCGTGCATCCGGATGGCCGCCGAGCAGTGTTCGTCGGCGATCTGGTCGATCGCGGCCCGGACTCGGTGGGCACTCTTCGACTGGTGATGGGTATGGTCGCCGGCGGAAACGCCCTGTGCGTGTCGGGAAACCATGAGGCGAAACTCGTTCGAGCACTGGGTCGTGGGAACGTCAAGGCCACCCACGGCCTCCAGGAGACCTTGGACCAGCTCGCGGGCGAGGACGATGCATTCGTCGCCGAGGTGCGCCGGTTCTGCGACGGCCTCGTCGCCCATTACGTGCTCGACGACGGCAGACTCGTCGTCGCACATGCAGGACTCGCGGAGAAGTACCACGGCCGGGCGTCCGGCCGGGTGCGGGCGTTCGCCTTGTACGGCGACACCAGCGGCGAGACCGACGAGTTCGGCCTGTCCATCCGTTACCCGTGGGCCGACGAATATCGCGGTGCGGCAACGGTCTTGTACGGGCACACGCCGGTGCCGGATACCCAGTGGATCAACAACACGATGTGCTTGGACACGGGGTGCGTTTTCGGGGGAAAGCTCACGGCCCTGCGATACCCCGAGCGAGAGGTCGTGTCGGTACCCGCACGGTCGACGTACTACCAGCCCGTTCGCCCCCTGGCCCCGCCGTCGCGCCGCCCGGAGGTGCTGGCACTGAGCGACGTCCTCGGGCATCGCGTCATAGACACCCACCACCTGGGCCGCGTCTCCGTGCGCGACGAGACCGCCGCGGGCGCACTGGAAGTGATGAGCAGGTTCGCGATCCCACCGGCGGAGCTGCTGTACCTGCCGCCGACGATGTCGCCGGTGGACAGTTCGTCGCGCGACGGATTCCTGGAGCACCCGGATCAGGCGTTCGACCACTACGCAAAGCACTCGGTCGCTCGGGTCATCTGCGAGGAGAAGCACATGGGGTCCCGCGCTGTCATCCGGGTGGCGCGCGATGGGTCCGGCTCCGTTCATTCGCGAACCGGACGCGCCTTCTTCGCCGATCAACGGCAGACGGCAGTGCTGTCGCGGATCGCCGAGGCCGTCGCCGCCGCCGGTTTGTGGGCGGAGCTCGACACCGCCCACCTCCTCGTCGACGCCGAGGTACTGCCGTGGACTGCGAAGGCCGAGGCGATGATTCGTGGTCAGTACGCCAGGGTCGGCGCCGCGGCGACGTCCGCGTTGCCGGCCACGATCGACGTACTGACGGCTGCGGAGGCGCGAGGCGCGGACGTCGGCGATCTACTCGCGAGGACCCGGATGCGCGCCGTGAACGCCGGCCTCTTCGTCGACTCCTATCGCCACCACGTTCAACCGATCGCCTCACCGTTGGGTGTGCAGGTGGCGCCCTTCCAGGTCCTCGCCGGGGATGCCGCGACGTATGAGACCCGAGACCACCAGTGGCACCTCGGCATCGCCGACCGCCTGATCGCGGCGGACCCGGAACTCTTCCGGACCACCCGTCGCCTCGTCGTGGAGACCACTGCGGAGTCGTCTCGCGCGGCCGGCGTGACCTGGTGGGAGGACCTCACCGAGAGCGGCGGCGAGGGCATGGTCGTCAAGCCGCTCGGCAATCTCGTGCGCGGACCCAAGGGCCTCGTACAGCCGGGGCTGAAGGTCCGCGGGCGCGAGTACCTGCGGATCATCTACGGTCCCGACTACACCGATCCGTCGACACTGTCCCGTCTCAAGAACCGCAACCTCCGCCTGAAACGGTCGATGGCGCTGCGCGAGTACGCGCTGGGGCTCGAAGCACTCCGCCGAGCAGCGGCCGGAGAGCCCGTGTGGCGCGTCCACCAGTGCGTGTTCGGCGTCCTCGCAATGGAGTCGGAGGCCGTCGACCCGCGGCTCTGACCCCGTGCTCGCCCCTCCGCTCCCTGAGGAGCGAGCTTGCGAGCGTCACGAAGGGTCAGAGCGGCCCGGTGGGTAGGTGACGGCGGACCAGCTTGCCGGTGGGGTTGCGCGGCAGCTCGTCGGTGAAGACGATGTCGCGCGGCACCTTGTACCGGGCCAGGTGACCCTTGACGTGGGCCTTGATGTCCTCGGGCGTCGGGTTGGCGTGTTCGGCGACGACGATAAAGGCGCGCAGGCGTTTTCCGTACTCGTCGTCGTCGACACCGATGACCGCGACATCGTCGATGTCGGGATGGCGGCCGAGGAGGTTCTCGACCTCGAGCGGGTAGACGTTCTCGCCGCCGGACACGATCATGTCATCGTCGCGGCCGTCGATGTGGAGGAGTCCGTGCTCGTCGAACCGGGCCATGTCGCCGGTGGACATGTAACCGTCGATGATCTCCTTGTTGCGTCCGTCGGTGTACCCCTCGAACGGGGCACCGTTGCGCACGAACAACCTTCCGCGCACGTTGGTTCCGGAGATCCGCTTGCCGTCGTCGTCGAAGAGCGCCAACCGGCTGGTGACCGGCGCGCGACCCACCGTGCCCGGCGCCAGGCGGAGCTCCTTCGGTTGCGCGACCGTCGCGATCGCCACCTCGGTCGAGCCGTACAGGTTGTAGAGCACGTCGCCGAAGGTGTCCTGCACTGCTTCCGAAAGTGTCGGCGACAGTGCGGAACCCGCGAGCACGATGATCTTCAGCGACGACACGTCGTACTTGCCGATGACGTCGGGTCCGAGTGCGACCATGCGGTGCAGCATGGTCGGGACCGCGACCAGCACCTCGGCCTTGTGCTCGGCGATCGCGGCGAGGGTCTTCTCCGCGTCGAACCGGCGCATCACCACGGTCTTGTTGCCCAATGCGGTCCCGACGCCCCACAGCGCGAAACCGGTCGAGTGGAAGATCGGCGAGACGATCACCATGGCGCTGCGTTGCGGAATCGGAATGCGGTCCAGGAGCAGGGCACTGGCGAATGGCGACATCTTCGACCGCTGGGCACCCTTGGGCAGGCCGGTGGTACCGCTGGTGAGGATGACGAGACCGCCCCACTCGGCAGGCTCGGGCGGGGTGGAGGAGTCCCCGCTGTCGACGATGTCGTCGAGGGTCCGGACGCCGTCGCCGATCGGGCGGTTGCCGTCGATCCAGGTGGCGATGCGCAGGGTGTCGGCGGGCAGGGAGTCGGCGAGGTCGGTGAACTCCTCGTCGTAGAGCATCGCGACGATCTTCTCGCGTTCGGCGACCTCGGCGAACTGGGTCTTGCCGAAGCCGGTGTTCATCATGGCGAGGCGGAACCCGGCCTTGCCCGCGGCGCTCATGGTGGTCAGCAGTCCGCGATGGTCACGCGCGATGACACCGATGACCGCTCCGGGCTTGATCCCCGACGACAGCAGGTGGTTCGCGAGCGCGTTGGCGTGTGCGTTCAGTTCACCGAAGGTGAGCTGGCCGTGTTCGTCGGCGACCGCTCCGGCCTCGGGATACTCGTCGGCCCCGTGCGCCACTGCTGCCGCGCACGGGCCGATGATCTTGGCACGCTTGACCGTCGTCAACAGTTCCTTGGGTCGCGTCGGATCCACCAGACCCGCCCGCCTGAGGACCTTGAACGCGCCGAACGCGTCCTGCGCCGATTCGACCACCGTGCCGACTGCACCGGTCACCGAGACCATGTCCACCCCACCTTTCGCGGCTGGGCCGCGTTGTCGCCTTCTTCGCCACCGGTCGCAATACAGATGCAGGATATTGCCGGCCCGGCTGGCCGATGTCCGTTTCACCCGAATCAATTCGGGCACTGCACCGTTCGCAACATCACGTACTCAGGCCGCCGTTCGCCGCCCCGATGCGGGGTCGGCCGAGCGGCGAACTCGTGGCGTCAGGCTACCAAGTCTGACAACCCGCGTCATCAGATTGGAGCACCGCACCGTCTCGGGTCAGTAGGGAGGTGGGTCCAACCGGTCGAGTTCTTCGCGGGCTTGTTTGTTGCGGGCGCGTTCGTGTCGCCGGCGGGCCAGTTTGGCGTCGAGTCGGCTGTGGGTGCGTTCCGGGTTGTCGGCCGGGGCGATCACACGGGGTGTGGGTGGTGCCTGAGCAGCTTGCTCGAACCGGATACGCCGCAGGTTCGGGAAGCTGTCCTCGAGGGTTTCGGCATCTCCGTACAAGGTCACCCCTTCCGGGGTGGTGTACTCGGTGATCAGGCGACCCTCGCGGTCGCGGTACTGCTCATCGACCCAGTCACGGTGGGTTTTCAGCAGGTGCCAAGCGCGGCATTTCGCGTTGAGATTCTCACTCGACGTCGACCCACCCCGGTCAGGGTGGGTGTGGTCGTACTCGGCAACATGGTCCAGATCACACGCGAATGCCGAACGGGTACAACCGGGTTCGGTGCAATACCCATCCCGAACCCGCACGAAATCGGCACACGCGGTGGTGGGCCGATACCCGTTACCGGGATGGGTCGCCGGATATACCACTGCCACGCTTGCGGTGGCGGCATCGGTCGCGCTGTCAGGCTTCGTCGCGGTGGAATGTTCGTCGCCATCTGCGCGAGTCTGCTGAGCCGGCGCCGGGCGCTGCGCGGTCTGCCGCTCAGCGTCGTCGCCGACGGATTCGGCGACATAGGTGGGTTGGGTCCGGGCAGGCGTGACCGGGGCGAGAGTGGCATCAGAGCGGGCGGCGAGGTCGCGGACATGCTCATCGGAGATGATGCCGTGCTCGTCGAGGAATCCCACCCCCGGCGCCCCGGCCAGGGTCGCGGCATCGGTCACCACATGAATCACCACTTCAGCGCGGACCGCGTCGAGCACATCTTGCAGGTCGGGTATCTGTGCGCTGCATTCCTCTGGGCTGTCGCACTGACACTCGAAGCTGGTCCGGGTCAACAGCGCGAACACCGCATCAGACCGGCGATGCCCGCGCTTGCGGCGATCCGCTTTGCACACCGCATCAGCGAGAATGCCAACGGCTTTCGCGGAGATCCGCACATTCTCCGCCGACATCACCGCGGTGAGTTCGGCGGTGCCGTCGGGTAGTTCGTGGGTCCACACGCCACGTTGGTCCATCGCGTCTTTGCGGCGTTGGCGTACCGCATCGGGGTCGTGGCGGAAGACGAGGCGGTCGACCATGTCGCGTAGGCGGGCCCGATCCCACACACCGGTGCGACGACGCAGCGTGGCGGCGATCTCGGCATCCAGGGCGGGGGTGATCGGGTCGTCGGCCGGGATCAACTCGGTGCGGGAGATGATCAACCGGATCTGCCACTGCGCCAGAGTCCCGTCCCGCAACGTCTCAGCGACCCCGGGCAGCCGGTCCCGCAACGCAATCGCCTCATCGATCAAGATCTCGGCTTGCCGCCGCGACACCCCGGCCTGGCGGGTGATACGGGCCGCGCAGTCGGCGTGGCCGTCCATCACAAACCCCGATGCGCTGGTGGTGACCAGACGGTCGGCCATCACTGCGATCGTCTGATATCGATGCCAGGCGAGATAGGACTCGCCTCGCCGGGTGGCGTCGAGGCCGCCCATCAGCACGACCATGTCGGTCTCACCGGCGCGGGCAGGATCGACCCCGGCAAGATACTCGCCCGGCAGATCGGTCCACACCCTCACAACGCCCCCCGACGCCTGTTTCGTCACCCGCCCCGAGCAGAGTGATCTGATACCCACCAATCTAAACCCGGCCACCGACAATTTCGGATGGTTGTCCACAGCAACATCAGTCCGTCGCAGACGAGATGCGGTGCACATGGATTCGCTGACGGCGCCGGACTGGGCTGACGTCTTCCGGCGAAACCCCGCGCTCGACGGTGCCGTGGTTGCTCCGGAATGTTCTGGTCGCCAGGTGGTTTCGACTCGGCGCCTCGCTTCGCTCGGTGCCGGCTCAAGCAACGGAGTGGGGCCGGGTCAACCGGCAGCCGGGCGGGCAGGGCGGCACCAAGAGGTCGGCGCCCACAGTCCATTCAGCATGGACAACGAGGCGCTGGGGTCACCGGTTATCGACGGAAGTGCGACGTCGACGATCGTATTGTCTGGCGAGGCCATGAGCACGCTGCTGCAGCAGACCGCCAGGTGACGCCCGCCGTCGAGTGCGTGGACCTACCGCAACGGTGTGATGCCCTGTGTGCCTTGGGGGAAGGTGGCCAGGGCGGCTTCGTCGATGTTGAGGTGCTGGGAGAGCAGCTTGGGCGGAACATGGCTGAGCCACTGGGCGAGGGAGACTTCCTCGTACTTGTCGGCCCGGAACACCTCGAGGAACTGCAGCACGTCGTCGCCGGTGTTCTCGACGTAGTGGCCGTAATTCCGGCGGACGACGCCGACGTCGCCGGGCCGGAAATCCGTGGTGTTGGCGTGGGGGCCATTGTTGAACACCGTCATTCGTGCCGAGCCGCGAAGGTAGTACTGCCATTCGTCGGCGTTGGGATGCCAATGCAGCTCCCGCATCGAACCCGGTTCGACGGTGACCAGTGCGGCCGCGACGGTACTCGACAGCGGGAAGTTGGTGCTGTCGGCGATCTGGATGCTGCCGCCGCTGTTCTCGATCAGCGGCTTGGAGCGCGACAACCGGAAGATCACCGGCTCGTCGGCACCCCACTCGACGCCGGCCGCGTCTTGGTCGGCGGCCAGCTCACCGGGTTCCTCACCCGGGAAGATCCACAGGTTGTGCAGCGGGATGTCGGCGAAAACCTCTTGTGCCACACCGAAGTTCTTGGCCAGCACCTCGGGTGGGGTGTGGGCGAACCATTCGGTCAGCAGCAACGTGTTGCTCTCGGACTGGTCACCGTCGTCGAAGGCCAGCACGAACTCGGGCGCCGTCGGGACCCAGCCCCTGCAGGGAGTGCGGGGTGCCGGCCGGGAAGAACCAGAGATCGCCTTCTTCGACGTCTTCGACGCTGGGCCGGCCGGACCGACTGATGGTGGTCACCCGGCACCTGCCACGCGTCATCACCGCCCACTCCGCGGTCTGATGCCAGTGCAGCTCACGGATGCCGCCGGGCTCGAGGTACATGTTGACCCCTGCGATCTCGTCGGAGATCGCGAAGTCCTGCTTGGTCAGCTCGCGCGCCCAACCGCCGGCCTGGATGCGGCGCGAGGAGATGTTAAACGACGACCAGAAGAACGGTTGCGTGCTGACATCGGTTGCGGGCGGATCGATCTGGTTGGGGAACTGACTGTCGATCGCCGGGTTGCGAGGCCCCCGCATCTCCACGCTGCGCGGATGTCCGACGGTGTTGATCCTGCCTTCCGGCGGCAGATCGGGGTTGCCCACGGTGGGGGTTTCGTGGCCGATGGCGGTCTCTGGCGTGTCCATGGTGTGCTCCCGTTGTTCGTGGCCGAAGTGTGCCGAGGTGGTTGCCGGATATGCTGCGGTCGAGAACTCAACCGGAGTTGGCCTGATTGAGCTGAGCGATCCAGTCGCCGGGAACCCGTGCGCGTGGGCCGGGCACGGTTTGGTCGCGGGGGTGTGCGGTCGGCGCGGCCAGTGTCGGACCGGTGAACATCTCCTCGGTGGCGAAGTCGTAGAACCAGTCCTCGCCGGGTTCGTAGCTCTGGATGATCGCGTGCCCGGTGTGTGCGGCGTGACCGCTGGCGTGGCGGTTCAGCGATTCGTCGCAGCAGCCGACGTGACCGCACTCGGCACAGCGTCGTAGGTGAAACCACCACGATCCCGAGGCTTCGCAGTCGGCGCATCCGGGGCCGCTCGGCGGCATGGACGTGTTGATGGATTTGTCGATCGTCATCGGGAGAGTCCGTTCGTAGGCACCGCGGTCGGCTGGGTTGCGCGGAAACCGGACCGGCGGGGTGAGGGGGACCCCGCCGGTCCGGAGCGTGGGTCACTCAGCGATGAACGCGAGGATGTCGGCGTCGAGAGCCTGCTGGTAGTCGCCGTAGATGCCGTGCGGGGCACCGGCGTACACCTTGAGCGTGCCGTTGCTCACCAGCTTGATCGCCTTGTCCGCGGCAGCCACGATCGGCACGATCTGATCGTCGTCACCCTGAGCGATCAGGATCGGGACGTCGAGGGCCTTGAGGTCCTCGGTCTGATCCGTTTCCGAGAAGGCCTTGACGCAGTCATAGGCCGCGGAGAGGTTGACGAGCATGCCCTGGCGCCAGAAGTCGTCTTTCGCACCCTGAGACACCTGCGCGCCGTCACGGTTCGCCCCGTAGAAGGTCTCGGCGAGATCCTGGTAGAACTGCGACCGGTCGGTGAGCACGCCCTTGCGGATGCCGTCGAAGACCTCGATCGGCGTGCCCTCCGGGTTGTCGGGGGTCTGCACCATCAGCGGCGGAACCGCTCCGGCGGTGATGATCTTGGCCACGCGGCCCTTGCCGTACTTCGCCGCGTACCGGACGACCTCCCCGCCGCCTGTCGAGTGGCCGATCAGGACCAGGTCGTGCAGGTCGAGGGCTTCGACGAGTTCGGCGAGGTCCTTGGCGTAGGTGTCCATGTCGTTGCCGGAGCCGGTCTTCGACGAACGGCCGTGCCCCCGGCGGTCGTGCGCGATCGCCCGGTAGCCGGCATCGGCGAGCAGCTTCAGCTCGACCTGCCAGGCATCCGAGGACAGCGGCCAGCCGTGGCTGAGGAGCACGGGCCGGCCCGTGCCCTGCTCGGTGTAGTAGATCTCGGTGCCATCGGTGGTGGTGATGTACGGCATGGTGTCCTCCTGGTCGGTGACTGTTGTCTGACCACAAGACTCGTCCGTACCGGCGACGTTGTCGTCGATGCTGACCACCATTTCACCTGGACGCTGACCGGTGGGTCCACTACCGGCTAGCCGGTAGTGGACGCGGTCGCCGCTCCGGTCAGCGGTATCTCCGCACGCACGGTGGTGCCGACGCCGGCCGGGCTGTCGACGCTGAAGGCGCCCTCGACCGCCTCGACCCGGTCACGGAGTCCGATGAGTCCAGAACCCCTGTCCGGCAACGCCCCTCCGACCCCGTCGTCGGCGACCGACAGAACCAGCACGTCGTCGTCGACGCGTGCGGCGATGTTCACGCCGGACGCCTGGGCGTACTTGGCGGTGTTCGTCAACGATTCGGCCACCACGTAATAGGCCGTGACCTCGACCGGTTCGGACAATCGCCCGCTCACCGAGATCTGTAGCGACACCGGTACCGGTGACCGGCGGGCCAGCGTTTTCAGAGCCGGCGCGAGACCGCCGCGAGACAGGATCGCCGGGTGGATACCGCGGGACAGTTCCTGCAGATCGGTGTGGATCTGCGACAGCGAGTCCACCGCCGTGTCGAGCTTGTCCCGGAGATCCGACTGCTCGTTCGGGATGGTGGCCTGCACCGCTCGCAGGTCCATGCCGAGGGACACGATGCGCTGCTGGGCTCCGTCGTGCAGATCTCGCTCGATGGCGCGGCGCGCCTGGTCGGCCGCGGCGATGACACGTGCGCGCGAACGGTTCAGCGCGGCGCGCGATTCGCTGTTGTAGACCGCTCTGGCCACCAGATCGGCGAAATCGGACAGTCGCAGACGCAGATCCGGCGGAGCCGACCGGTGGGTCACACCGACGATGACCGCACCCCAGGGCTTGTCGTCGACGGTGATCGGCACCCCGATCCCCGAGCTGATACCCCGACGTCTGAGGCGGTCCCCGATGGGTCCGGTCGCCCGCGAATAGTCCAGTGCCGCCACCTCGCCGGTCTCGAAGACCATGGTCGAGATGTTCCTACCACCGAGCGGGATGCGTTCGCCCACAACGAGTCCGTCGGGCCCTGCCGCAGTCTCGTCATCGCGCGCGGCCAGGACCTCGCACTCGTCCTCGCCGGTGAAGTGCACCAGGGTGACGTGTTCGACGCCCAGTTCGTCGGCCAACTCGTCGGTGACGGCGTGGAACACCTCGCTCGGTTCGGCACGTCGGGCCACCAAGGTGGCCACGCGGCGCAACGCCGCCTGCCTGCGGGCCATCGAGATGGTCTGGTTGTACAGGACCTCGCGGTCACGGGCAGCGGCGAGCAGTGATTCGAGGTTGGGCACCATCCGACGGATGCGGCGTCGATCGGCATCGCTGACCTCTGCGGAGACGAGCAGCGAGCCGACCGGTCGTTCGTCATCGAGCAGCACGATGCACTCCAGGTGTTCTCCGCACTCGACGTCGGGCTCGCCGAGTATCGCTCCTGGCGTCGGCAACTCGAGCACCTCGGACAGGCGCGCGCTCGCTGCGGTCAGCGCCTCCGACGGGTCCGCCGCACGCAGTACCGTGCGGGCGAGCGAGGCCGAGAGGTCGGCTTCCCGGCGACGTTGGTCGGACTCCAACGCCCGGAGCCGCGACTGGCCCACCAGCAGATTGGTGAGCAGCGCGAGGACGGAGAACACCGCGACCGCGGGAGCGACACTGCCGCTGCCCTCGAGCGCGTGGAACCACACGTAGGCGGCAGCACTGGCCACCGATGTCGCCAGCGCCAGCCAGAAGCCCCAGCCGGCCGAGACGACCAGGACGCCGAACAAGAAGACTGCGCCGAATGCGTTCTCCGGGGAGAACTGCTTGAGCCAGTGCACCACCAGCGCCTCGCCCGCGATCAACACCGCGGCCGTGATCACACCCCACTTCAACGGCGGCGACGTGGGACGGAGCACGACCGCGGCGATGCGCTCCCACAGCGGGGCGCGCTCGATGTTCCGGCTAGCGGGAATGACCCGCCCATCGATGTCTGACACGCTCGACAGTATGGAACCCCCACGCTTGCGCTGCCTCATCGTCGATGACAGCGCCGCCTTCCGCACCTCAGCCCGCGGGATGCTCGAAGCCGGCGGGATCACGGTGGTCGGAACCGCCTCGACCCTCGCCGAGGCACTGCACGAGACCGCATCGGCCCATCCCGACGTCGCGCTCGTCGACATCGATCTCGGCGGCGAGAGCGGCTTCGACGTGGCCGAGGCACTGCACGCCGCGATGAGCGGGTCACCGCCCGCGGTGGTGCTCGTCTCCACCCATGACGAAGACGAGTTCGCCGACATGATCGACGCCAGCTCGGCCGTCGGCTTCGTGCCGAAGTTCGCGCTCTCCGCGGATCGCGTCCGCGCCGCACTCGCCGAGACGAGCTGATCCAGGCGGACGCAGCCCCGTCAGGTGGTGGCGTCGAGGAACACGATGACGGCTCGCACCCGGCGATGATCGTCCGGCGTCTCCGACAGGTCCAGCTTGGTCAGGATGCTGCGGACATGCTTCTCCACGGTGCCCTCGGTGATCCACAACCGGCGCCCGATCCCCGCGTTCGACAGACCCTCGGCCATCAGCGTCAGCACCTCGCGCTCGCGCGCACTCAGCACCTCGAGCGGGTCGTCCCGGCGCCGCGCCGCGACGAGCTCGTGAACCAGTGCCGGATCCATCACCGACGCCCCGTTGGCGATCCGCTGCACGGTGTCGACGAAATCGTTGACATCGGTGACGCGGCTCTTCAACAGGTAGCCGATTCCCCTGCCGCCCTCCAGGAGTTCCAGAGCGTGCTCGACATCGACATGGGCGGACAGCAACAGGATGCCGATCTCGGGATACTCACGACGTATCCGCAAAGCGGCGTCGAGCCCCTCGGCGGTGTGCCCTGGGGGCATCCGGATGTCGACCACCGCGAGGTCGGGCCGGCGATCGGTGACGACCGCCAGGAGTTCGTCGGCGTCGCCGGCCTGCCCGACGACCTCCATCCCCGCGGTCGTCAGCAGACTCGCCACACCCTCCCTCAGCAGCACGTCGTCGTCTGCGAGCGCAACACGCAGCGTCATCTCAGAATGACGCGCTCTCGTAACCGGTCCCGCGCGCGGGACCGGAGTTCAGCGGGCACCGACGAACCGATCTCATTGTGCAAACCTCCCCACACGACGCGCAGCACCCGAGCCGGCGCACTGGCCGTACTCTATCCAACGCCCCGCATCGGTGGCCGCGCTCCGCCGACCATCACACCGACGTCGCGCGAGCCCGTCCGAGCATCGCGTGCGCGACGGTGTCGACGTGCACTGCGTGGTCCTGGAACAGCAACTGATCGGTCTTGGCCCGCCGGAAGTGATGATGCAGCGGGTGCTCCCACGTGAACCCGATGCCGCCGTGGATCTGGATGGCCTCCTCGGCGGCGAACATCGCGGCGCGCCCGGCGAGCACCCGCGCCGACGCGGCCCGCTCGGCCAGATCGGCATCGTCGAAACGGTCGGCGTCCGCGACGTCGAGCATCGCCGCCTCGGCCAACTCGGTGGCCACCAGCATGTCGACGAGGCGATGCTTGAGCGCCTGGAACGACCCGATGGTCCGGCCGAACTGTTGCCGCGTCTTCGCGTAGTCGACCGTCATCTCGAGGCACTGGCGGGCGATCCCCACCTGCTCGGCGGCCAGCGCGATCATCATCAGCGAGCGCGCCCGGCCCAGGCGTTTCGCGAGCTGCGGACCCGACACCCGGGCCGCTTCCGCGCCCGCGAACTCGACGCAGGCGAACTCCCGTGTCAGATCCAGGCTTTCGCGCACATCGCGGCGGACTCCGGCAGCGCCGCCCTCCACGACACCCAGCTCCACCCCCGATGCGCTGTGCGCCACGACCACCAGCACGTCGGCCGACGCGGCGTCGAGGACGACGTCCTGACGACCGTTCAGGAGGAGCGTGCCCCGCTCGGAGAGTTCGGCGTCGATCGACGAGGACACGACCGCGGAACCGCAGACGAGCGCCGCACGACGCTCACCGGTCACGATGGCCGGCAGGTGTGCTCGCCGGCCCTCGTCGTCGGCGGCGTGGAGCAGGGTGAGGCCGGCCATGATCACCGACGAGAGATAGGGCGAGGAACCGAGACGGCGACCGTGGGCGGTCATCACGACCGACGCGTCCTTCAACCCGTATCCAGCCCCGCCCAGGTCCTCGGGGAACGGGATCTCGGTCAGGCCGAGCTCCCGAATCGACGACCAGAGATCCTGTGCGGGAGCGTGATCCGACCACGCATCGGTGAGGGCAGCCTGTAGATCGCGCTGCTCCACGGTGAGTTCGATGGGCATGTGTACTCCTAGCGGGGTTCGCGCGGCAGTCCGAGGCCGCGTTCGCCGATGATGTTCCGTTGGATCTCGTCCGAGCCGCCCGCGATGCGGTAACCGGGTGCGCCGAGGAGATGCTCCGACCATGCGAAGGTGTCGGACTCACCGGTGTCGGCGATGATCCGGTCGCCGAGAAACGATGCTGCCGCGTCGCCGACGCGCTTCAGGTTCTGCGTCCACACGAGTTTCCCGATGGAACCCTCGACTCCCGGGACGGCACCGGCGCGCTCACGTTCGGCGTAGCGCGCCACCATCAGTGCCGCTGCCCGTTCGTAGATCGCGGCGTCCCCGAGGCGCTGCCGGACAAGCGGGTCGTCGGACAGCCCGAGACGGTCGACGAGACGAGCGAGATCGACGCTGTTGCCACCGGCACTGACGATTCCGGCGCTGGAGTTCCGTTCGAAACCGAGCGTGGTGAGCGCGACCTTCCATCCGTCGCCCTCGGCACCGACCCGCAGGGAATCCGGCAGCTCGACATCGGACAGGAAGACCTCGTTGAACGTCGATCCGCCGGACATCTGCCGGATCGGCCGGATCTCGACGCCGGGCGTGTCCATCGGCACCATGAATGCGGTCATGCCCTTGTGTTTCGGCACCGACCGGTCGGACCGGGCGATGAGCAGACCCCACTCCGAGAATTGCGCGCCGGAGCTCCACACCTTCTGGCCGTCGATCCGCCAGGTGTCCCCGGTACGCACCGCTTTCGTCGACAACCCGGCGAGGTCCGAACCCGCTCCGGGTTCGGAGAACAGCTGGCAGCACAGCTCGTCCGCGCGCAGGAACGGGCGGACGAACCGTTGCCGCTGCTCCTCGGTGCCCAGCGCGTGCAGGGTCGGCGCGACCAATTCCACTGTCACCAAGACATTCTCATGGCGTTCGGGCGTCTGGTACCCGCGTTCGAGATTCACATAGACGCGTTCATGACCCGCTGTCAGGCCCGGGCCGCCCCAGTCCGGACCCCAGGTGATCGCGCCGAAGCCCGCGTCCACGCGTCGTGCCTGCCAGGCCCGAGCCGCGTCGATCAGCGCGCGTTCCTCGTCGTGGGTCCGGTTGTGGAAGATGGCGTAGTTCGGTTCGTGCTCCTGTGCAGCCCGCGCCGGGAGTTCCGCGTCGAGCCAGGCCCGTGCCTGGGCTTCGTAGTCGTCGAGCGTGATCGCGCCCGGCATCGTGGTCGTCATTCTCGTTGTCCCTGTCCTGCTCGATCTGGCGGTCGTACTCGGAGTTGCTCTGACGCAGCGCTTCTCATCTCTCGTGTGCAGCGGAGATGGTCACAGCCTGCATCTGTGGCGGTGTGATCGCGCGGTCGCGCGTCCAGTCGCGGAGGGCGAATTTCTGGATCTTCCCGCTCGCCGTCTTCGGCAGGGAATCGACGACGAAGATGCTCTCCGGGACCTTCTGCATCGCGATTCCTCTCGCGGAGAGGAACTCCCGTACCTCCTCGAGCGTGAGATCGACGGCGTCCCGGGTGACGACGAAGGCGCACCCACGCTCTCCGGTCCGGGCATCCGGCCCGGCGACGACCGCGATCTCGGTGACGGCGGGGTGTTCGCTCAATTCGTTCTCGACATCATGCGTGCTGATCTTCTCGCCGGACCGGTTGATGATGTCCTTGATCCGGCCGGCGATGTGGATGCCGCCCTGGGCGTCGAAGTAGGCGAGATCCCCGCTGCGGAAGAATCCGTCGGCGGTGAAGGCCTCCTCGTTCAGCGAGGCGTCGAGGTATCCGAGACAGGTGTCGGGTCCGCGCCAGAACACCTCCCCGACGACGCCGGTCGCAGCGCTGCCCCCGGCTCCGTCGGACACGATGACCTCGGTCGGGGCCAGCACGCGTCCATCCGTGCCGGTCCGCAGGTACGGATCATCCGATCTGTTCGCCGACGTCACCGAGGGTCCCTCCGTGGCCCCGTACATCCGCGTGACGGTGCCGAGCACCTCGGTCGCCCGGGTCACCAGCGAGTCCGGGATGTCGGCGCCCCCGCAGATGATGTACCGCACCGACGGGGTCCGGACGCCCCGCACGGTGGCGGCCTCGAGCAGGCCCCGCAGGAACGGCGTCGCGAAGATCATGAAACTCGCGTTGTTCTCGAGCACCCTGGTCAACGCGACTTCGGGGTCCCACACGTCCTGCAGCACCACCGGCGCACCGAGCAGGAACGGCAGGGTCAGGGCACAGTTCACCCCGGTCACGTGCGTCACCGGTGACGGGTTGAACACGACGTCGCGCTCGTTGAGCCCGAACGTCTCGATCATCGAGCTGTTCTCGAAGACCAGCGTGTTGTGACTGTGCAACGCCCCCTTCGGGTCCGCGGTCGTTCCCGACGTGTACAGCAGCAGGCAGACGTCGTCGGGATCGGCGCGGGGCAGCGCGCGCACGGTCTCGATCATCTCCGGCGTCGCGGAATCGATCAGCGACATGAGGTCGACAGCCCCGGCGTCCGAGGTCGCGCGTCCGGTCGTCACCACCAGCTCGAGTTCCGGAAGTTGCTGCCGCAGAGAGGCATACATGGCCTCGTGATCGAAGCCCCGGTGCGTTCCGGGAACGAAGGCGGCCTTGGTTCGTGCCTGGCCCAGAATGAAACCGACTTCACGCTCGCGATAGATCGGCACGATCGGGTTCGCGACACCGCGAACCCGGTGGATCGCATGGAAGACGACGACCGCGTCGGCGGAGTTCGGGAGCTGGAAGGACACCACGTCCCCCGGTCGGACGCCGCGGTCGTACAGCGCGGCGGCGAGGCGCAGGGACTCGCGCTCGACGTCGGCAAATGTCAGTCGCCGGTCACCGTCGATGATCGCGACGACGTCCGGATACAGCGCGGCGGCGCGCTCGACGAAGTGGTCGACGGTCTTGTCCCGCCAGTGGCCCGCCGCCCGGAACTGCTCGGCGAGGTCGGGATGTGGAGAGTGCGTGGGACGCATGGTGTTTCCTCTGGGAACTCTTGCCGATTGCTCGTGTCGCGTTCTACAGTAACCCACGTCTCACTAAATATGTACATATTAGTGCTCCCAGCGCCCTTCCCTCAGAAAGAGACCCCATGGCAACCCAGGATCAACGGAGCCGGCGTGCGGTGATCGCCGCCGGCGTCGGAACGGTGGTCGAGTACTACGACCTGACGGTGTACGCATACCTCGCGGTGGTGGTCAGCCCGCTGTTCTTCCCGAGCGACGACCCGACCGCGTCCCTGCTGTCGAGCCTCGCGGTGTTCGCGTCGGCGTACCTCATGCGGCCGATCGGCGGCATCTTCTTCGGCCGCCTCGGCGACCGCTTCGGCCGCAAACGCGCGCTGCTGGTGTCGGTCATCCTGATGGGGGTGGGCACCACGCTGATGGCCCTGCTGCCGACGTACGCCGCGGTCGGGGTCCTCGCGCCGATCCTGCTGGTCGTCGCCCGGCTGCTGCAGGGCTTCTCCGCGGGCGGCGAGCTCGGTGGTGCGCTCACCTATGTCTACGAGGTCGTCGGACCGAAGCGCCGCGGCCTGGGCGGGTCGATCGTCGCGCTGGGATCGAACAGCGGCTTCGCGCTCGCCGCGATCGTCGTGGCGACGACCTCGGCACTGACCTCCGACGCACAGATGGACAGCTGGGGCTGGCGAGTCCCGTTCGTCGCCGGACTCCCGCTGTTGCTGCTCTGCCTCTGGTTGCGGACCCGCATCGAGGACTCGCCGGAGTTCACCAAGACCGCCGAGCGTCGCGAACTCCCGAAGGCACCGCTGCGAGAACTGTTGCGCAGCCAGCCGATCCAGGTCCTGCAGGTCCTCGGTCTCGGTATCGCGCAGAACGCGACCGGGTACATGGTGCTCACCTACATCGGCATCCATCTCGTCCGTGAGGGCGGTTACAGCCAGACGGCAGTCACCTGGACCGCGGCCGGTGTCATCGTGTTCGTCGCCGCATGCATGCCGATCGCGGGACTCCTGGTGGACCGCTTCGGAAGTCGACCCGTCCTCATCGCCGGCCTGCTTACCGCGGCCACTCTCGCCTACCCCGCAATGGCCCTGATGACCGGACACGGCCTCGCGGTCGCGGCCCTCGCCTTCGCGGTGTTCGCGCTGTGCACCCCGCTGATCCAGGTCGCCACCGCACCGTTGTTCCCGTCGTTGTTCGACACGAAGGTCCGTCTGACCGGCGTGGCGCTCGGCTTCAACCTCTCGACGGTCCTGGCCGGCGGCACCGCCGCGTACATCGCCACGTGGCTGATCGACCGCACGGGCAACTCACTCGCGCCCGCCTACTTCCTCATCGGCGCCAGCGCGATCGGACTGCTGACACTGATGACGATCCGGCGGAAGGCACGGGCCCTCGGGGACGCCACCGACGCCACCGACGACGCAGTGGCTGCCCCCGCCCGTTCCTGACCCGAACGGCGCCATCCGGTACCCGAGGGTCGAATCCGACGAAACGGACGCGGGCCGCCACCAAGCGTGTGGTCCGCGTCCGTGTGGGCATACTGTTCGAGAACTCGATCCCCTCGAACCCCGGAGGTCCCCGTGGCCAGTGGTCTCGTCGCCTTGCTCGACGACATCGTGACCCTCACCCGGGCCGCCGCGGCGTCCCTGGACGACATCGGTGCGGCGGCCGGCAAGGCCAGCGTCAAGGCGGCGGGCGTGGTGGTCGACGACACCGCCGTCACGCCCCGTTACGTCCACGGTTTCACCCCCGACCGGGAGCTTCCGATCGTGCGGAAGATCGCCATCGGATCGATCCGCAACAAGCTGCTCATCATCCTGCCGGTCGCGATGATCCTGAGTCAGTTCCTCCCCGGCGCCCTTCCCTACCTGCTGATCGCCGGCGGCCTCTTCCTGTGCTTCGAGGGCGCCGAGAAGGTATGGGAGGCCATCGGCGGCGGCCACCACGCCGAGGAACAGACCGCCGGTGAAGCCGGGCCCGAGTTCGAGAAGACGATGGTCAGCGGCGCGATCCGCACCGATCTGATCCTGTCCGCGGAGATCATGGTCATCTCGCTGTCGTCGGTCGAGTCCGAACCCTTCTGGACACGCCTGGCCGTCCTCGTGGTCGTCGCCGTCCTGATCACGGCGCTCGTCTACGGCGTCGTGGCGATCATCGTGAAGATGGACGACGTCGGTCTGGCACTGGCACAGCGCGAGTCACCCCTGCTCCAGAAGACCGGTCGGGGTCTCGTCCGCGCCATGCCCACGATCATGTCGACGCTGACGGTCGTCGGCATCGCGGCGATGCTCTGGGTGGGCGGTCACATCCTGATCGTCAACGTCGGCGAAGCCGGTTTCCACTGGCCGGCGGACCGCCTCCACGACGTCGAGCACTGGTTCGGCGAACTTGTCCACGGCGGGTTCGGCTCCGTCCTCTCGTGGACGGCGGGCACCGTGTTGTCCGCCGTCGTCGGCCTCGTCGTCGGTGCGGTGATCGTGGCGATCCTGCACGTCATCCCGCGTCGAAAGAAAAACGCCGCCCCCGCGCACTGACCCCGCACCCGTCGACCGTGCGTCGTTGTCCGTCGACTGGGCGTCGGTTTCCGTTGACTGGGCGCCTGATCACGCGAGCAGGCGCCAGAGGCCTATCAGTCCGACGACGACGATCACCCCGCGAAGCGCGCGGGGTGAGAGCCGACGTCCGTATCTGGCGCCCAGGAAGCCACCGGCCAACGAGCCGATCGCGATGGCCGCTGCCGCCCACCAGTCGATCCGGTCGAACGCCACAAGCGTGTACGTGACGGCGGCGACAACGTTGACGACCAGGCTCAGCAGGTTCTTCGCGGCGTTCATCCGTTGGAGGTGATCGGGGACGATCACCCCGAGGACGCCCATCAGGAGGATGCCCTGCGCAGCGGTGAAGTACCCGCCGTAGACGCCGACGGCGAATGTCCCGACGGTCATCGCGGCGATCCGCACGGGACCGAGATGCGGGGGTGTGAGATCACCGCCGTGAGTGGAGCGACCACCCACCCATTTCTGGATGTAGGGCTGCGCGACGACGAGAATCAGCGCGGCGACGAGCAGGACCGGGACGACCGTCTCGAACACCGTCTCGGGCAGGTGGAGCAGGAGCCAGCAGCCGATGATCGCGCCGGTGAACGACGCCGGCATCTGCCAGCGGAGACGCGTCCACTGCCCCTCGAGTTCGCGCCGATAACCCCACGTACCCGACACCCCGCCGGCCACCAGTCCGATCGCATTGGACATGGTCGCGGTCACCGGCGGGACCCCGAAAGCGACCAGCGTCGGAAACGTGATGAGCGTCCCGCTTCCGACGAGGGCGTTGATGGCTCCCGCCCCGACGCCGGCGATGAGCACGGCGGCCAGTTCCCAGATGGACACAGTCTCCGAGAGTGCCCTCCGGGAGATTCGGCGGGTTCACCGGGGTGGTTTCGAGCCTTCTGTCAGTTGAGGCGGTCCCCACTGGACGGGTCGAACAGGTGCACCGCGCTGTCGGACTGGCGCAGGCGGATGCCCTCGCCCCGCTTGGCGGGTGCCCGCTCGGCCGACCGCGCGACCATCACCATCGGGTCGCCGTCGAGGTTGCGCACCGAGTCGTCGGCGAGGTTGGCGTAGATGTAGCTCTCGCTGCCGAGCTCCTCGAGGAGAGCGACGTCGGCGTTGAGGCCGGTGCCGTTGTCCGACAGCGTGAGGTGCTCCGGACGGATGCCCACGACGACCGAGTCGAGCCCGGAACGACGCAGGGCCGCCTGCGCTTCGGCGTCGATGTCCACGGCAGCACCCGACACGGTGATCACGCCGTCGACGACCGGTGCGACGAAGAGGTTCATGCCCGGAGATCCGATGAACCCCGCCACGAACGAGTTCACCGGTCGGTCATAGAGTTCCGTCGGCGTGGAGAACTGCTGCAGGACACCGTTCTTGAGCACCGCAACGCGGTCGCCCATCGTCATCGCCTCGACCTGGTCGTGTGTGACATAAACCGTCGTGGTGCCCAGGCGCCGCTGCAGGGCTGCGATCTGGGTGCGGGTCTGGACACGGAGTTTGGCGTCGAGGTTCGACAGCGGCTCGTCCATGCAGAAGACCTGGGGTTCGCGAACGATGGCGCGGCCCATGGCGACGCGCTGCCGTTGTCCGCCAGAGAGTTTGGCGGGCTTGCGATCCAGGAAGTCGGTCAGGTCGAGCAATCGGGCCGCCTCGGCGACCTTCTGTTTGCGCTCCTCGGCCGGCACACCGCGCATCTTGAGCGCGAAGCCCATGTTCTCGCCGACGGTCTTGTTCGGGTACAGCGCGTAGTTCTGGAAGACCATCGCGATGTCCCGGTCCTTCGGGGCGACGCCGACCATGTTGTCCCCGCCGATCCGGATCTGGCCGGAATCGATCTCCTCGAGACCGGCGAGCATCCGCAGCGCCGTCGACTTTCCGGACCCGGATGGCCCGACGAGGACCACGAACTCACCGTCGGCGATGTCCAGGTCCAGCGAGTCGACGGCGAGCTTGTCCGCGCCGGGGTAGACGCAGCAGGCCTTGTCGTAGGTGATGGAAGCCATGATGTTCTCCGGTTTCTACAAAGGTGTTGTGCGAGTGCGTGTCAGAGGGGACGGGTCACTTGATTGCGCCGCGCTGGGACCGATGGCGCGATACCGAACTGAGCTGTCACTTGATTGCGCCAAACGAGAGGCCGCGGACGAGCTTGTTCTGGGCGATCCAGCCGCAGATGACGACCGGGAGCGCGGCGAGCACGGAAGCCGCGGACAGCTGCGCCCAGTACAGGCCCTGACCGGACATGAAGCCGGTCAGGAACACCGGCATCGTCTGCGCGTTGACCGCGGTCATGTTGACGGCGAAGAAGAACTCGTTCCAGGAGAAGATCACGCAGATCAGTGCTGTCGCTGCGATTCCCGGCGAGATCAGCGGCAGGATCACCTCGCGTACCGAGGTCCACAGGCTCGCGCCGTCGATGCTGGCGGCCTCGAGCAGTTCCCCGGGCACCTCGAGGAAGAACGAGCGCATCATCCACACGGCGATCGGGAGGTTCATGGCCGTGTACAGGATGATGAGGGTCCAGATGTTGTCGAGCATCCCGATCTCGCCGACGATCACGTAGAGGGGGATGATCGCGGCGACGATCGGCAGCATCTTGGTGCTGATGAAGAAGAACAGCGCGTCCTTGGTCTTGCGTACCGGCCGGAGTGACAGTGCGAACGCCGCGGGTACGCCGAGCAACAGCACCAGGATCGTCGAGACGATGGTCGCGAACACCGAGTTCAACAGCGGTGTACCGATTCCCGCGTCGAAGACGTCCCGGAACTGCTGCAGTGTCGGCTCGAAGAAGAAGGTCGGCGGGTTCGTCGCCGCGTCGCTCTCCTGCTTGAACGCGGTCAGCACCATCCACAGCACCGGGAAGAAGAAGCCGATCGCGAGGATCCAGGTCACCGCGGTCAGCGCCGCTTGACGTGGCCGGCGCCGACGACGGATCTCGGTGCCGGGCTTCCCGTCTGGCTTCCCGGCCGACGTACGGTCGGAGCGGATGTCGGTGGTCATCAGGCCGGCTCCTCTGTCCCGGTGAATGATTTGAAGATCAGGCGTAGAGCGAGCGTGGCGACGACGATCGTGCCGATCACGGTGACCACGCCCATCGCCGCGGCCTGGCCAATGTCGAAGCCGAGGAACGCGCGCTGGTAGATGTAGTACGACAGATTCGAACTGGACACTCCCGGGCCGCCGGAGGTCATCATGTACACCGCGTCGAACGTGTTCACCAGGTAGATCGCACCGAGCACCGCACCGAGTTCGATGAAGCGACGCAGATGCGGCAGCGTCAGTTCGCGGAAGAGCCGGAAGCTGGTGGCGCCGTCGACGCGTGCCGCCTCTTGGATGTCACGGGGCATCGACTGCAGACCCGCGAGGATCAGCAGCATCATGAAAGGCGTCCACTGCCAGACCAGTTCGGCCATCACGCTCATCAGCGGGAACTCCGACAGCCAGTCGGTCTCGATGCCGAACGGACTCAGCGCCCAGTTGACGAGACCGTTGGTCGGCGACAGCAGGCTGGTCTTCCACAGCAGCGCGGCCGCCACCGGGGTGACGAGGAACGGCGTGATCAGCAAAGTGCGGACCACCCCGCGGCCGAGGAACTTCCGGTCGAGCAGCAGCGCGAAGAGCAGGCCCAGGAGCACCGAGATCAGTACGGTGCCGACGATCAACAGGATCGTGTTCACGGTCACCCGCCAGAACTGGCTGTCGCCGAAGACCGCGACGTAGTTGTCGAGGCCGACGAATGCTCGCGAGTCCGGGCGCACCAGGTTCCACGACTGCGTGGAGTAGTACAGCGTGAACACGAAGGGGATCTGGGTGACCACGATCAGGAAGATCAGGGCGGGGAGAAGCGGACCACGTCGGCGCCATCCCTCGGCACGCGTGACGTGATCGCGCGAGGACTTCAGCGGCGCCTTCGGCGCGGTGTCGGGTGGCGGAGTGGAGACTGCGGTGGCCATGATCACTGCTCCCTCTGGTAGGACTTGCCGACGACCTGGGCGTACTCCTGCGCCTGCGCGAGCGCGTCGTCGACGCTGATCTGGCCGGCGATCGCTGCCGAGATCTGCTGGCTCACCCGGGTTCCGAGATCCTGGAACTCGGGGATGGCGAGGAACTGGACTCCGGTGTAGGGCACCGGCTCCAGGGTCGGCTTCAGCTGGTTCGCCGCACGCATCGCGCTCAGCGTCTGCTCGGCGAACGGGGCGGCGAGTTCCTTGTAGGCAGGCAGCTCGTACGTGGACAGGCGGCTGCCCGGCGGTACGTGACTGGGCCCCAGGGTCTCCGAGACGTACTCGATGTAGCTCTTGCTGGTCATCCACCGGATGAACTTCCACGCCTCGTCCTGGTGCTTGCTGCTGGTGGGGATGCCCAGTGACCAGGTGTAGAGCCAGCCGTTGTCGCCTTTGGCCATGCTCGGGGCGGGCAGGTAGCCGACGTCACCCGCGATCGACGAGGTGTCCGGGCTCTCCAGCACCGACACCGCGGACGTCGCGTCGTACCACATCGCAACCTGGCCCTGCGACAACAGGTTTCCACATTCCTGGAACCCGGACGATGCCGCGCCGGCCTCACCGTGGTTCCGGACCGTGTCGACGTAGAACTTCACCGCTGCGGCCACCTCGGGACTGTCCAGCTGCGCATTCCAGTCCTCGTCGTACCAGCGTCCGCCGAACGCGTTGATCACGGTGTTCAGCGGGGCGAGCACCTCGCCCCAGCCGGGCTTGCCGCGCAGGCAGATCCCCGCCGTGCGCTCGTTGTCGAGTTTCGCCGCCGCTTCGGCGACCTGGGGCCACGTCGGCTGAGGCGGCAATGACACCCCGGCCTCGGCGAACAGCTTCTTGTTGTACATCAGGAATGACGACTCGCCGTAGAACGGCGCCGAGTACATCGAACCGTCGTGGGACAGAGCCGTCTTCAGCGTCGGGATGAAGTCGTCGGCGTCGTAGTCGGGATCGGCGTCCATGTACGGGGTCAGGTTCACGAGCCAGCCGTACTCGCCCCACATCGGGGTCTCGTAGTTGCTGATCATCACGACGTCGAATTCACCGCCGCCGGTGGCCACCGATGCGGTGATCTTGGCGCGCGCCTCGTTCTCGGAGAGGGTCACGAACCGCACCGAGACGCCGGGATTCTGCTCCTCGAACTGTGTGGACAGCTTCACCGCGTCCTGCATCTGCGAGTTGGAGACCATCGCGACGGTGATCTCGCGACCTCCGCCGCCGGTGAGTGAACCCGCGCCGGAGCAGCCGGTGAGCACCAGAGCCACGGTCGCGATCATCGCACCCAGCGCCCATCGCACTCGGTGTCGGGAGAACGTCATTGTTCGCCTTTCTCTTGCATCACAAGCCATTCGGCGGTCTCCACATCGGTGACGAGAATGGTGGCGTAACCACCACGCAGCGCGCCGAGGATGGATTCGCGACGGTGTGTCCCACCGGACACGAGGATCGAGGTCGGGCAGGCACGGACCGCGTCGAGTGACACCGAGACGGTCCGGTCGACGAGGCTGGAGGGGACGGCGCCGCCGTTCGCGTCGTAGAAGCGTCCGCCGATCTCCCCGACCGCGCCGAGGTCGAGCAGTTCGTCGAGGACGACCGCGTCGATGAACGAGCCCTCGAACAGAGTTGTCGAGGTCGACACCGAGCCGACACCGAACAACATCACCTGCGCACCGCGCGCCGCCGAGAGTGCCTGCGAGAGGATCGAATCACGGTTCACGGCGGTGACCGTCTCCGGGTCGACGTAGAGCGGTGCGACCAGCCGCAGCGGTCGGGCATGGAGCCGTTCGGAGAATCGCGAGAGCGCGTGGTCGACGCCGGTGTGGTATTCGACGGAGGTCATCGAGCCGTCCATCTGCACGACCCGCTGACACGAGGCGGACGCAGCCATGGCGTCGGCGACGGCCACTTGTTCGGGCCCCCAGGTGAATCCGAAGGTGTCCGTCGGCTGAATCCGTCGGGTCAGCACCGACGCCCCCGCTCGACCGAGGGCGGCGTTGCCGGTGGTGGTGCCGTCGGCGACCTCGTCGATGACGAGGACCTCGTCGAGCCCCAGGGTCTCCTCGACCGCGCGTTCCAGATCGGTGTGGATGGATGCCGACAGGTGCGCCGGGGCCGATACCGACACCTGCACGAGACCCTGTGCCCTGGCTCGCGCGACGAGCCGGCCGGCC
The DNA here is from genome assembly GCF_041103195.1 of Gordonia sp. ABKF26. Taxonomy (NCBI): domain Bacteria; kingdom Bacillati; phylum Actinomycetota; class Actinomycetes; order Mycobacteriales; family Gordoniaceae; genus Gordonia; species Gordonia sp. ABKF26. The sequence continues at coordinate 742,525 of NZ_JBGCVZ010000003.1, read as the reverse complement.
GTCGGGCGCGACACCCCGAGTCGGCCCGCGATCTCGGCCTGGGTGAGTCCCTCGAGGTGGTACATGGTCGCGGCGCGGACAAGGAGTCGCAGATCCTGGCCGGAGTCGCCACCGCCGCGCGGCGTGGCCACACGCGGCACGGCATGGGTCTCCCCCTCCGCGCCGATCGCCGACTTTCGAGGTGCCATCCGAGGGTGCCCCTTCACGTCCATTTGCCGTCGTCACCGAGCCGTGGTGATGAGCATCTGCTCACTGGCGGTCAATGTGCTCAATAAGCTAGCATCTGGGTGTGACCCACGCAACAGTCGATTGCCGCTTATCGCGCATACCGGACGACATGCGCGCCGGCGTACTGCATCCCGACCTGACGGTGACCACCGAACGTCGCCGGTCACCCGAACCCGGAGCCGGCGACGTCACGGTGGCCGTTCGCGCAGTGGGCGTATGCGGCTCGGACACCCACTACCTCCGCCACGGACGGATCGGTGAGTACGTGGTCCGCGATCCGCTCGTTCTCGGCCACGAAGCCGCCGGAGTGATCGTCGCCGTCGGGAACGGCGTCAACGCGGGTCGGATCGGCGAGCGGGTCTCGATCGAGCCGCAACGTCCCGACCCGACCACGCCGGAGAGCAAACGCGGTGACTATCACCTGTGCCCGCGGATGCGGTTCTACGCGACACCCCCGGTCGACGGCGCTTTCGCCGAATTCGTCACCATCGGAGCCGATTTCGCTCATCCGGTACCTCCTGAGGTCTCGGACGAGGCGGCCGCCCTCTTCGAGCCCCTCTCGGTGGGCATCGCCGCCATGCGCAAGGCCGAGGTCGCAGCCGGCGGCTCCGTGCTGATCGCCGGCGCCGGACCGATCGGCCTGATGGTCGCCCAGGTCGCGCGGGCGTCCGGTCTCGCGCGCATCGTCGTGAGCGAGCCGGACGAGCAACGCCGTCTGCGCGCACGGGATTTCGGCGCGACGACGGTGATCACACCCGGCACGGAGATCGACCGGGTGGATGCGTTCGTCGACGCGAGCGGAGTCGCCGGCGCGGTCCGGGAAGGCCTGTCGCGGGTTCGTCCCGGCGGACGTGTGATCCTGGTCGGCATGGGCGCCGACACCATGGAACTCCCGATCTCGCTCATCCAGAATCGCGAATTGGTCGTGACCGGGGTGTTCCGCTACGCCAACACGTGGCCGACCGCACTGGCCCTGGCCCGGACGGGAGCAGTGGATCTCGATGCCATGGTGACCGCGCGGTTCGGCCTCGACGAACTGACGGACGCGCTCAACGCCGATCGCGTTCCCGGGAACATCAAAGCGGTGGTCTACCCGGCCATCTCGCGCTACGAACCGAACTCGGACGACGATGCCGAGACCGTCACGACCCGGCCGGAGGGAACCCGCCGATGAGCACATCGCTGACCGACGAGACGTTGCCGCGGCTCGATGGCGTCGACACGCCCGCGTTCGATCGCGCGGCTGTGACCCCGGGGATCGTCCACTTCGGTGTCGGCGCCTTTCATCGCGCGCACCAGGCGATGTACCTCGACCGCCTTCTCGCCGCCGACCCGTCGGCGAACGACTGGGGCATCTGCGGGGTCGGTGTCCGCACCGCCGACGCCGCCATGCGGGACGCCCTCGTCCCACAGGACGGACTGTTCACCCTCACCCTCAAGCATCCCGACGGCGCCGTGGAGACCTCGGTCGTCGGCTCGATCGTCGACTATCTGTACGCACCGGACGATCCCGAGAAGGTGATCGACCGGTTGAGTGACCCGGCGACGCGGATCGTGTCATTGACCGTCACCGAGGGCGGTTACAACTTCTCACCGTCGACCGGCGAGTTCGACGCCACGAACCCGGACATCGTCGCCGACCTCGAGGCGAGTGCGCCGCCACGCACCGTGTTCGGACTGGTGACCGAAGCGCTGGCTCGACGCCGCGAACGCGGGACACCGTCGTTCACGGTGATGTCCTGCGACAACATCGAGGGCAACGGCCACATGGCCCGTTCGACCTTTCTCGCCTACGCCCGGTTGCGCGACCCGGAACTCGCGGGGTGGATCGAGGACAACACGCGCTTCCCGAACTCGATGGTCGATCGGATCACCCCGGCGACGCCGCCCGACCTGGCCGACGAGGTCGAGGATCGCACCGGCATCGTCGACAACTGGCCGGTCGTCGCCGAACCGTTCACCCAATGGGTCCTCGAGGACGACTTCGCGATGGGACGTCCGGCGCTGGAGAAGGTGGGGGTCCAGGTCGTCGACGACGTGACCCCCTACGAGCTGATGAAACTGCGACTGCTCAACGCCGGCCACCAGGCGCTGTGCTACTTCGGTTATCTGCTCGGGTACCGCTACGTCCACGACGCCGCATCCGACCCCGACATCCGTACTCTGCTGCGTCGCTACATGACCGAAGAGGGAGCGACCACGCTCCGCCCCCTCCCCGGCGTGGACGTCGACACCTACATCGACACCCTGCTCGAACGATTCGCCAACCCCGCGATTGCCGACACCATCGCCCGCCTCTGCCAGGACTCGTCCGACCGCATCCCGAAGTGGCTGGTGCCGGTCATCCGCGAGCGCCTCGAGCAGGATCAGCGAAGCGACCTGGCCGCCGCGGTCGTGGCGAGCTGGACCCGGTACGCCGAGGGCGTCGACGAGGCAGGCGACCCGATCGACGTCGTCGATCCTCTTGCGGCCGATCTCGTTCCGCGAGCGCAGCGCTCACGGACCGATCCCCTCGCTTTCGTCGCCGATCCCGAACTGTTCGGCACTCTCGCGGAGAAACCGTTGTTCACGGAGCCGTACCTGTCCGCGCTGGAGTCGTTGCGCAGCAGGGGCGCTCGTGCCACGCTCGTCGGTCTGCTCGCATGACGACGCTGGTCGCCGGGATCGATTCGTCGACGCAGTCGTGCAAGGTCGTCGTGTGCGATGCCGTCACCGGACGGGTGGTGCGCGCCGGGCAGGCACCACATCCTCCCGGGACCGAGGTGCACCCGGATCACTGGTGGGACGCACTGTGTTCGGCGGCGAGCGAGGCCGGCGGGCTCGAGGACGTCGCGGCGGTCTCGGTCGCGGGCCAGCAGCACGGCATGGTGTGCCTGGACGAGGCGGGGCGCGTCGTCCGAGACGCGTTGCTGTGGAACGACACCCGCTCCGCACCGAGCGCGACCGCCCTCGTCGCCGAACTGGGCGGCCCGCAATCCTGGGCACGCTCGGTCGGTGTGGTACCGGTGGCATCGATCACCGCGACCAAGCTCCGCTGGCTGGCAGACCACGAGCCCGAGCACGCCGACGCCACCGCGGCGGTCTGCCTACCCCATGACTGGCTCACCTGGCGCCTGCGCGGGAGCACCGACATCGGTCAACTGACCACCGACCGAAGCGACGCCTCGGGAACGGGTTACTTCAGCGCGGCGCGCGATGAGTACCGAGTCGATCTGCTGGAGAGGGCGTTTCGAGGTCGACGGCCACTGCTCCCCCGCGTACTCGGCCCCGCAGAGCGAGCCGGGACCACCCCGTCGGGGACCGTCGTGGGCGCGGGGGCCGGTGACAATGCCTCGGCCGCACTGGGATTGCATGCCGGGCCCGGAGATGCGGTCGTGTCCCTCGGGACGTCGGGCGTGGTCAGTGCGGTCGGCGACGTGGCGCCGGATGACCCGTCAGGTCTGGTGGCCGGGTTCGCCGACGCGACGGGGCGTCACCTGCCGCTGGTCTGCACGCTCAACGGCGCCCCGGTGCTGTCGGCGACCGCGACGATGCTCGGCGTGGACCTGGCCGAGTTCGCGCGGTTGGCGATGTCGGCCGAGCCGGGCGCGGGTGGCGTCACGATGGTGCCGTACCTCGCCGGCGAACGGTCGCCGAACCTTCCCCAGGCGACCGGAACACTGGCGGGCCTGACCTCCGCCAATTTCACGCCGGCCTCGATCGCGCGAGCCGCCGTCGAAGGTCTCGTCTCGTCGCTGGTCTTCTGCCGCGAGCAGATCGAGGGGCAGGGCGTCGGGGTCGATCGGGTGTTGCTCACCGGGGGTGGCGCGAAATCGGCAGCGGTCCGCGAGATCGCGCCGGGCTTGTTCGGCGGCGAGGTCGTCGTACCCGCCGACGGCGAACACGTGGCGCTCGGTGCGGCGCGTCAAGCAACCTGGGCGCTGACCGGCGAACTCCCCGTGTGGGAGTCTCCGACCCACACGCTCACCGGACCACCCACTCCCGAGGTGTACGCCCGGTACCTCGAGGCCGCGCGGATGGTCGCGCACGCGCAGGGGTCGTCCGGCTGATACGCCGAAGTCGCGCGCCGAGCGATCGCACCGGGGACAATGACCCGCAGGTCGGACAACCGAGGAGTGCGCGATGGTCGATTGGGACGGCGAGCGTTACGCGGACGTGAGCGCGTTGCAGCGCATGGTCGCCGAGGACTCGATCGGGGATCTGGAACTCGCCGGCACCGAGCGACTCCTGGATGTCGGATGCGGCGACGGCTTCATCACGATGCTGCTGGCCGATCGGCTTCCGTCGGGCTCGGTCGTCGGCGTCGACGCGTCACGGCGGATGATCGAACGCGCTCTGCTCCGGGTCCCAGCAGATCTGCTGCGAGTCCAGTTCCACGTCGACGACGTCCTCGCCCTGCCGTTCGACGACGACTTCGACATCGCGGTGTCGTTCAACGCCCTTCACTGGGTCCACGACCAGGGCGCCGCCCTGCGCGGAATCGCCCGAAGCCTCGTCGACGGGGGCCGGGCGGTGCTGCAGATGGTGTGCGCAACCGACCGACCCAGCATCGAGGACGTCGCCATGCAAGTCGCGGCGCAACCGGAGTGGCAGCGCCACTTCGACGGCTTCGACGCGCCGTACGTCCATGTGGAGCCACCTCGGTTCGGGGAACTGGCCACCGACGCCGGCTTCATCGTCGACGACCTGACGGTGAAAGACCTGAACTGGCAGTTCGACTCGGTCGACGACTTCCGCGCCTGGTTCGCGGTCGGGGCGTCGGACTGGACGAGCCGGTTGCCGGACGGCGCGGTCGATGACTTCGTCGATGCCGTCGTCGATCGCTACACCGACGTCGTCGGTGAACCCGCACTGTTCCGCTTCAGCCAGTTACGCGCCTCGCTGACCAGGCCGTAGCGCGAAAGCAACGCCCCCACCCGCCCCGCTCTGCTCCCTGAGGAGCGCCCGGAGCTTGCGGAGGGCGCGTCACGAAGGGTCCGGTGACCGAGCCGACGGACCCTTCGTGACGCTCGCAAGCTCGCTCCTCAGGGAGCCTCCTCAGGGAGCAGGACATGCCACCCGACGAAAAACGGTGCACGGTCGACGGAGCGTCAGGTCACTCCGGAACGTAGTTGAACGTGTCGGGGTCGGGGCCGATGCGTTCGTCGTTGTTCAGGCGGTCGATCTGGGCGACCTCGGCGTCGGAGAGTTCGAAGTCGAACAGGGCGAAGTTCTCCTCGACGCGCTTGCGGGTGACCGACTTCGGGAAGACGATGTCACCGCGCTGGATGTGCCACCGCAGGGTGACCTGCGCCGGCGACCGGCCCTTGGTCTTGGCGATCTCGGTGATGACCGCGTCGTCGGTCACCTTGCCCTGCGCGATCGGCGACCACGCCTCGGTGGCGATCTTGTGCTCGGAGTTGAACGCACGCAACGGGTTCTGCGAGAGGTACGGATGCACCTCGATCTGGTTCACCGCGGGCACGATGTCGGCCTCGTCGAAGAGACGCTGCAGATGAGCCTGCTGGAAGTTCGACACGCCGATTGCGCGCGCTTTGCCGTCGGCATAGGCCTTCTCGAGGGCCTTCCAGGTCTGGACGTAGTCGCCCACCTCGGGCAGCGGCCAGTGGATCAGGAACAGGTCGATCTGTTCGACGCCGAGGTCGGCCAACGTGCCGTCCAGCGCCTTCAGCGCGGCGTCGTGATCGTGGAAGCCGTTGTTCAGTTTGCTGGTGATGAAGATGTCGTCGCGAGGAATGCCGGAATCGCGGACCGCCTCACCGACGCCCTTCTCGTTCCCGTACATCTCGGCGGTGTCGATGTGCCGGTAACCGACCTCGAACGCCGTCAGAGTTGCCTCGCGCGTGTCCTCCGGCGGAATCTGAAAGACTCCGAAACCCAACTGCGGGATGGTGACTCCGTTGTTGAGGGTGATGGTGGGGACTGTCATGAGCACTTGTCCTCTCGTAGGGGTCTGGAGACGTCGGTCGCGCAGGTCTCCGCTACGACCTGTTCGGGACGCCCGACATCGGGGCGCCCGGCCGCGGCCACGTTCAGGTTCAAGTCGATCCGGCGGTCCCGGTATTCCCCATGGGTCGTCGGCCCTACGTCTCGTCGCCGATCACGCGGTCGAGGAAGTCAGGGGACAACGACCCCGCCTCCGCACGCTCACCTGCGCGGACACCGGAGGCGACGTGTTCGACGAGCCGCCGGAACTCGTCACCGCCGTCCAACGGATATCGCACCAGCCCGGCCGCGGCGCACTGCTCCAGCACCGTCACGGTGAGGTCATACGCCTCGTCGAACCGTCCCGCAGCCCCGAGACACACGGCGAGTAGTCGTTGCGCACGCAGCAGAGCTCGCCGCCGTCCGGTCCCGGTCAGAGCGTCCACCCACCGTTGCGCCCGCCCGCACGCGGCGTCCGCCGCGCCCGGGTCGTCGTCGGAGTCCAGCGACAATCGGATCGCGGTCTCGGCGTCGAGTTGCGCGACGATCGCGGCGATGCCCTGACGCGGCACATCCGCGCCGGGATCGACGCGGGGCACGATGGGCAACCGGGTCGGGAGGCGCCGCGTCACCTGCTCGTTCTCGGCGAGGGCACGGAGTCGTGGGGTGCCCAGACGCTGGGCCACGTGCACGACTTCATCCAGATACCGCGCCGCGGTGTCCTGATCGCCGCGGCACAATGCCACTCGCGCTCCGACGAGGTGGCGCGCCTCGATCATGTCGACGACCCCCTCGGCCGCCCCGATCAGAAAGCTCTCGTCCAGCAGACGCTCGGTTTCCTCCAGTTGGCCGCGTTCGTAGAGGATCTCGGCGAGCAGAGCGCAGGCGAGCCGGGCGCCCTGCGACTGTGTCGGAGAACCGCGTTCGCGTGACAGCCGGAGTCCGGTACGAAAACACGCTTCGGCGCGGTCGAGGTCGAGCTGCTCGAAGAAGGCGAGCCCGTCGAGCCCGTAGCCGTACATCACCGCGTACGGACCGGTGTTGCGTTGATGCGCCGGGATCGCGCGTTGTTGCCAGCGATGGGCTTCGTCGAAGTCGAATCGCATGGTGGCGCCGAGGGTTCCGACATTGTGGATGGCCGACACGAGGAACGGGGACAATCCCTCCAGGTCCTCGGCGAGGCTCGCCACGAGTTCGTCGAGCCCGTCCAGACGGTCGGAGATGGCGCGTACGCACGCGTCGGCGATATCCGCTTCGCGGCGAATCCCCGCGGCCGCGTCCGATCGCGGCAATCGTTCGAGGGCTATCCGGACCCGTTCGAGAGACGACTCCGCCAGCGCGGCCCGGTGCAGGAGGAGGTTCGCCCAGGCGAGCTGCAGTTGCAGGATCGGATTGGCCGCGACCGTCACCGGCGGCAGCTTCTCGATCAGTGTGAGCAGGGTGGTCATCCGTGAATGCTCGATGAGCGACCGGCCGTCGGTCTCGACCAGTTCGACGGCGCGATCGGCATCACCGGCGGCGAGCGCGTGGTCAACGGCCTCGGTGAGCATGCCGTGCCGGGCGAACCACTCCGAGGCCTTGCGATGAAGCGGTGTGATCAGTTGCGGCTCATCGCGTTCGAGCCTCCGACGGAGGAATTCGACGAAGAGCGAGTGGAACCGGAACCACTCACCGGCTTGGTCCACCCGGGTGAGGAAGAGGTCTCGGACCTCCACCTCCTCGAGCACGGCCTGCCCCCGGGGCTCGCCACTCAGGGTCGTCGCGAGGTCGGCGCAGATCCGTTCCGGCAACGACACTTTCAGGAGGAATTGCAGAATCTCCGGTTCCAGGACCCCGAGAACGTTCTCGGCCAGGAAGTCACCGATCGCATGATGCCGTCCGGAGATGTCACCGATCAGCTCGGACGGCTCGCCGGATCTGCGCAGGGAGACACACGCCAGCTGGAGTGCGGCCACCCATCCGTCGGTGGACGACCACAGTTCGGCGACCTGATCGGCGCGAAGGTCCAGCCCGGCGACGTCACGAAGGAATCGCTCGGCCTCGTCGGCATCGAAACACAGTGCTGACATGTCGATCTCGATGATCTCGTCGTGCACTTGCAGGCGACTCACCGGAAGGCCGGCCCGGGTCCGGCTGGTCACGATCACCTGCAGGTGGTGACATCCGTGCTCGAGCAGATAGTCCATTGCTCCGATGACCGCCGCGTCCGTGACCCGATGCCAGTCGTCGATGACCAGTGCGATCCGCCGTCCTCGCGCGTGGACATCGTTGATCAGAGACGTCAGCACGTACTCGTCGGCGCGGTCGCCGTGTTCTTCGACCACCGCCGCGAGATCCCCGACCGTGTCCGGGTCCGCCCGGCCGAGCGCCTCGATGAGGTCGGCGAGGAACCTCGCCAGGCCGTCGTCGCTGTCGTCGACCGTCAGCCAAGCCACCGGGACGCCGTCCTCCGCGAGCTTCTCGGCCCACTGCGCAGCGACCGTGGTCTTCCCGTAGCCGGTGGGTGCGTGGATGAGCGTGAGTCGTCGCAACTTGCCGTCTCGCAGGGTTTCCAGCAGCCGAGACCTGGCGACCTGTGCCCGCGGCCGAACGGGCGCCCGGAACTTCGTCGACGGCATGGGCAGATTCATCGTCGTGCGTCGCCGCTGCGGAGTGGTCGGCGTCGCGGGCCCCATGGCCCCGGCGGGCAGCGCCATCTCGTCGAGCGGGACCCCGAGCAGTCCCTGCGCGTTCCGCAGTTCCTCACCGAGCGCCAGTGCGGAGTCGGGGCGGTCTTCGGGTTCGCGCGCCATCGCGTGTTCGATACAACCGGACACCTCTGCGGGGAACCCGGCGGCCGCGAGGTCCGGGACCCCCTCGCTCGCCACTCGGAGGAAGTGCGCGACGACCTGCTCTCCGCTGCGTCGCTCGAAGGCGGCATGCCCGGTCAGTGCGCAGAACAGGGTCGCGCCGAGCCCGTAGACGTCAGAGGTCACCGAGGGAGCGGCGCCCGCGAGTAGCTCGGGTGCGGTGAAGGCCGGCGACCCGGTGACCAGGTCGGCATCGGTCTCGAAGCCCCCGCTGATGCGTGCGATCCCGAAGTCTGTCAGCTGGGGTTCGCCGTACTCGGTGATGAGGATGTTCCCCGGTTTGATGTCGCGATGCAGTGTGCCCGCACGGTGCGCGGTCTCGAGGGCGCCGGCCACCTTGACCCCCAGGCGCAGGATCTCGCGCCACCCGAGAGGGCCGTCCTTGCGAATGCGCACGTCGAGCGACGCGTTGGGGTGATATTGCATCACGATGAACGGAAAGCCCTCGGGCGTCGAACCCACCTCGAGGATGTTGACGATGTTCGGGTGACCGGAGAGACGGCCCATGGCGCGCTGCTCGCGAACGAATCGCTCGAGGTTCTCCTTGTCGAGGTGATCCGTCAGCACCTTCACCGCGACGTCGCGGTCGAGAGCCGGTTGCCGACAGCGGTACACCGCTCCGTAACCGCCACGCCCGATCTCGACCGGGTCGGCGAAACCCGCACCCACCAATTCACCTGCGACGTCGCGAACGGCATCGCGCTGTGTGGTCAACGGATCGTTCTCGACCATGATCTGCCTCGATCGCGTGTCGATCGGCTGCTGCCCTGTCCAGCCTACTCAGGCATGCGTCGGGAGCGGGGCTTTCGTCACCAGAGCGGAGTGCCCCCCGGACCGAGCGGCCACACCAATTCGGCCCCTGCGTTTCCCAACCGTCGACATCTGTGACAGAGTTGACGCGCAGCCATCGGTCTTGGTGGTTGCTCACTGAAGAAAGAAGTACAGCAGTATGGCACAGGGAACCGTCAAGTGGTTCAACGGCGAAAAGGGCTTCGGCTTCATCGCTCCCGACGACCAGGGCGCAGACGTCTTCGTCCACTACTCCTCGATCACCGGTAGCGGCTTCCGCAACCTCGAGGAGAACCAGCGTGTCGAATTCGACGTGGAGCAGGGTGCCAAGGGCCCCCAGGCTACCAACGTCAGCGCGCTCTGAGCTCCTGACTTTCGCGAAACGCCCCACTCGGCCATCAGGTCGGACGGGGCGTTTCGTCGTCTCCGGGGTGTAGACGCAATCTGATAACGTTCGTATTCAGATGTCGGTCTGGTACGGACGGGAGACGAGCGTGTCGCTCGACGAGAACTCATTGCTCTGGCGCTACGTGGGCGACCGCCGGTTCGTCATGGCGATCTGCCGGGCCGTGTCCCTGCAGATGTTGCACCCGTCGACAGCCGCCGCCACCCACGAATTCTCGATGGTCCAGAATCGGGTGTACGTCCACAAACGGCGAACGACTCCCTGCATCATCCGGTCGGCATACGAAGACGACTTCGACGCCGTGCGACGAATCCGGTACAGCCACGACCACTTTCACGGTCGACGCCCCGACGGCCGGCGTTACCACGCACTCAATCCGGAGGTCTTCCTCTTCGAGCACGCGACATACGTCGATGAGGCGCTGGCCACCGAACTCGATCCCGACCCGGGTCTGAGGTGGTACCGGGAGCAGCTGCTTCGGCCCGACTATTGGTATTTCCGCGCACTTCCGACGCCCGCTGTGCGCGCCATCCAGCATCCCGTGGCCGCCGGGCACCTGGGACTGACGCCGTCGCGGTCCGACCGGCGCGTTCTCGCGACCACCGCGTCGATGCTGAGGACCGCAGACAGGGTCGCCCCGGCACACAACATCTGGCCGGGCGAGGTGCGCGCCAAAGTCCTCGCGGCACGTCGACCGTCCTGACGAAAACCCGCCCTCCCCGATGTCGTCCACGTCACAATGAGGCGTGGTACGGCCCGAGGAGACGTGAGGGTGATGCAGGTGACCGATCCCGTGGTGGTGCTGACCAAGGCCCGAACATCAAGCGAGATTCGGGCGGTGCGCGAGTGGACCGCGGCGAACTACCCGGATGCGACGATCTCCCGGTCGGCGGACATCGATTTCGACACGATGGCGCCGGAGACCCTGCTCGTACCGGTCCGAGCGGTCTGGCTGCCCGCGGTCCGGCAGGGCGAGCGGCGGGTCACGCTCGGCGACGTGCTGGTGCTGTCGAATCCTCGACGCCCGCTCGGCGCGGTTCAACCACTCATCCGCAGGAGACGGCCGGACAGTCTCCGCGTCGTCGCCGGCGCGCCCGCGACGATCGAGGAACTCCGTACCCGATACGCCCATCATCAGGCTCAGGGTGAACCGTTCGCCCAGTTCGTCCTGTTCCAGGCGTCGGTCTCGGCCGAGCGGGCCGAACGTCAGATCGTCGGTGACCGCTACAAGGTCCCCCGGCTCGTCGCCGAGCAGATCAGCAGCTCGTCGCGATTCCAGACGTCCGCGGCGAAACTCGCCGCCGAACTGGGCCGGCCCACCGACGCGGTGGTCGCCGAGGCCACCGACAAACTCTCCACCTTCGTCGCCACGCAGAGCCGCCTCATGGACGACGTGTTCTCGGCGACCTTCAACCGGTTGCACGAGCGGGCCTGGAACGTCACCGTCGACGTGGAGAACCTCAACACCCTGCGCACCCTCAACAAGTCGACCGGCCTGATCTTCCTGCCGTCGCACCGGTCCTACGTCGATCCGCTCGTCCTCGCCAAGGTGTTGCGCACCAACGATTTCCCACCGAATCTCGTCCTGGGTGGAAACAATCTGTCGTTCTGGCCGGTGGGGCCGGTCGCGCGCCGCGCCGGCATGATCTTCATCCGTCGGAAGTTCGGCGCGGACCCGGTCTACAAGTTCGCCATGCGCTCCTACCTCGCCTACATCGTCGAGAAGCGCTTCAATCTGGAGTGGTACATCGAAGGAGGCCGCAGCCGGACCGGCAAGCTGCGGAAGCCGAAACTCGGCCTGCTCACCTATGTCGTCGATGCCGTGGGCCAACTCGACGAGGCCGACGTGACGATCGTGCCGACGTCGATCGTGTACGACCAGCTCCAGGAGATCGGTGCGATGGCGGCCGAGGATGCCGGTGGCACAAAGAAACCCGAGGGAGTGGGGTGGCTGCTGCGCTACGCGAAGGCGCAGCGCGCCTATCTGGGCGAGGCGCGGGTCCGATTCGGCACGCCCATCTCGCTGCGGACCGCTCTCGACGACGCCGGCGAAGGGCGCTCCCGACTGGAGAAGGTCGCGTTCCGGGTGATGGACGAGATCAACTCGGCCACCCCGATCTCGGCCACCTCGCTGGCCGGCTTCGCGCTCCTCGGCGCCCAGGACCGGGCCTACACCCTCGCGGAGATCGAGAACATCCTGGCGCCTCTGCTCGACTACATCCGCCGGCGCGAGTTGCCCGGGCCGGATCCGGCACTGTGTCGCGGGGTCGGGCTGACCCAGACGCTTCGGGTCCTCGCCGGGAACGGCGTCGTGAGTTGTTACGAGGGCGGGTCCGAGCCGGTGTGGTCCATCGTGCCTGACAACCATGCGGTCGCCGCCTACTACCGCAACGGTGCTCTGCACCATTTCGTCGACCGGGCGATCGTCGAGGTCGCCATGCTCGCCGTGGCCGACGGGGAGGTCCGGGCCGATGATGTCCCGCCCGGCGAGGCCCCGATCGGGTACGACGAGGCGGCCGACGGTCCGGTCGCCGACGAGGGCCTGCTCGCCGCGTCGCAACGCGAGGCCCTGCGGATTCGGGACCTGCTCAAGTTCGAGTTCTTCTTTCCGCCGAAAGTCGAGTTCCTGCACCGCCTCGGCCTCGAACTGGACCTGCTCGCCCCGGGTTGGCGTGCCGTCACCCCGACCCAGGAGTGGACCTATGAGGTCTTGCACGGGCATACCGGCGGCCTGCTGGCCCGACGCACACTGCAGCCGTTCTTCGACGCCCAACTGGTGTTCGCAACCAAGCTCGTGGAGCTCGGCACGGCGTCGCGCGACAAGGACGAGCTGATCACCGACTGCCTGGGCCTGGGCCGTCAACTGTCGCTGCAAGGCGTTGTACGCAGCAAGGATTCGGTCTCCAAGGACATCTACGACGGGTGCTACCAGCTCGCCGACAACCGGAATCTGATCCACGGCGAGAACATCACCGATCTCGCGGCCGCCCGGCACGACTGGCTCGACGAGGTCGAGGCGATGCGCGAGCGACTGGCCCGGATCGCCTCGATCGAGGACATCCAACCCGCTGTGTGGGCGGAGGCCACGCCGTGAGTGCCTTCACCGACCGCATGCGGGCCATCCGGTCCGCGCCCACCGGCAAGAAGGTCGCCGCCCTCTTCGACTACGACGGCACCTTGATCGAGGGATTCTCCGCGGCCGCCATCATGCGGGCACGGTTGCGGAGCATGGAATTCGGGCTCGGCGAGCTCGCCGACTTCCTCGTCATCGGTCTGCGCGGCGTCGTGTCCGAGCAGGACTACGCGGAGGTGCTCGATGCCACGCGGCCCACCTTCGCCGGCAAGACGTATGCCGAGATGATCGAGTTCGGCGAACACCTCTTCAAGTACGAGACGGCGGCCAAGTTGCGGCCGCAGATGTGGCAGATCCTGCGCGCACACCGGGAGATGGGCCACACGATCGTCATCGCATCCTCGGCCACCCGATTCCAGATCGAGCCCATCGCACGGGAGATCGAGGCCGACTTCGCGCTGGCCACCGACGTCGAGGTCGTCGACGGGGTGGTCACCGGCAACATCCGGGGACGCCCGCTCTGGGGACCCGGAAAGGCCGCCGCGGTGCGGGCTCTCGCTCGCGAGCACGGCATCGACCTCAGCGCCTCGTTCGCATACAGCGACGGCAACGAGGACATCCCCTACCTCGAATCGGTGGGCAACCCGGCGGCCGTCTCACCACGTCGAATCCTGCGGGCGGAGGCCGAGACCCGCGGGTGGCCGATCATCGACCTGAAGAACCCCACGTACAACCGGCTCGGGATGCTGGCCAGGACCGGTGCCTTCTACAGCTCGTTCCTCGCATCCGCCGCGGTGGGCGTCACGACCGGGCTCGTCCGGCGCGACCCCTCCGCCCTGGTCGAGGCGCTGCCGACCGGCACCGACGTCGGACTGTCCCTGGCCGGGATCCACGTACAGGTCCTCGAAGGGGGTGAGTACCTCACGTCGGCGCGTCCCTGTGTGTTCCTCTTCAACCACCAGTCGAAACTCGACCTGCCGGTGATGATCAACCTGGTCCGGTCCGAGGCGACCGGCGTGGCCAAGAAGGAAGTGCAACGGGTGCCGGTCGTCGGGCCGATCCTGCAGCAGGCCGGGCTGGTGTTCATCGATCGCGCCGACCCCGGCCGCGCGATCGAACAACTGGCACCGGCGGTGAGAGCGCTGCGAGACGAGGGGATGTCCCTGGTGGTGGCACCCGAGGGCACCCGGTCCCCCACTCCCCGCGTGGGCCGGTTCAAGAAGGGTCCCTTCCACATCGCCATGCAGGCGGGTGTGCCGATCGTCCCGGTGGTCCTCCGCAACACCGGTGAGTTGATGTGGCGCGGTGCGCAACTCATCCGGCCGGGCACCGTCGAGGTGATGGTTCTGCCGCCGGTGCACACCAGCGACTGGTCGCCTGCCGAGATCGGCGACCGCGCCGAAGAGGTGCGGCAGATGTATGTCAGCGCCCTGGCGGATTGGCCCCTGGATTTCTTCGCCGACGACGACGCCCGGCCACCGACCGAGGTCCCCGAGGAGAGGCAGATGTGAGCGACGAGACCGACCTGACCGACGGCGTCGACCGCCCGCTGGACTGGGCGAACGAGCCACACATGAGCTCGGTGGACACCATCATGTGGCGCGGCGACACCGACCGGCGCATGCGCGGGACCATCTGCATGCTCGAGGTGTACGACTGCGCGCCCGACTGGGACCGGCTCGTGGCCGCGCACGAATGGGGAAGCCGGATGGCGCCACGATTCCGGCAGCGCGTCGTCGACTCGCCGTTCGGTACCGGCACGCCCAGCTGGGCCGTCGACCCGGATTTCGACCTGCATTACCATCTGCGCCGAATCCGATTGGGCGGCAACGGAAGCATGCGCGAGCTGCTTGTCACCTGTGAACAGCTCGCGATGACCGCACTGGACGCGGCACGCCCGCCGTGGGAGGGCACGCTGATCGAAGGGCTTCCCGACGGCAGGGCCGCGTATTTCCTCAAAGCCCACCATGCACTCACCGACGGCATGGGGGCCATCATCGGACTCGCACAGCTGCATTCACCCACCCGCGAACACAATCCGGGCAAACCCCAGCCGCCGAGTCCCGACCCGGTGAACATCACCCCCGTCGACCTGCTCCGACGGCAGCTGGGCGAGGAGATCCGTCGGATCCCCCATCGCCTGGACACGACCTTCCGCGGAGTCCGCGCCCTGCAGCATCCCCGGCAGGCATTGAGTTCTGTGCTGCGATATGGGCGTTCGGTCCCCCGCGTGGCCGGTCTGGTCAGCCCCCCGGGTTCACCGCTCCTCGCACACCGGAGTCTGTCGTGGCGTTTCAGCGCATTCGAGGTCCCGTTCACCGACCTCAAGGCGGCCGCCACGGCGACCCGCGCGTCGATCAACGACGTGTATCTGGCCGGGCTCGTCGGTGGCTTCCGCCTGTATCACGAGAAGATGGGCACCCCGATCGAGACGATGCCGGTGGCCATCCCGATCTCGGTGCGTCGTCCGGAGGACCCGGCGGGCGGAAACCGCATCGCGGTGGGACGACTCGCCGGGCCGGTGGGGATCGCCGACCCGTTCGAGCGAGTGCTCACCATCCGTGAACAGGTACGCGTCGCCCGGCACGAACCGGCAGTCGACATCTTCAACACCCTCGGGTCGGTCATGGCGTGGCTCCCCGGTTCGGTTCTCATGCAGTTCAGCGGCACGACCAGCCAGAACGACCTACAGGCCAGCAACGTACCGGGTATCCCATGGGACACCTACGTGGCCGGCGCCAAGGTGGAGCGGATGTTCCCCTTCGGCCCGCTCCCCGGCTGCGCGATGATGGCGACGATGATCACCCACAACGGGACGGCTTGTCTCGGAATCAATTCCGACGGGGCCGCGGTCACCGACCTCGAGTTGTTCGCGGACTGCCTCGTCGCCGGATTCGGCGAGGTGCTCGCGCTGGCCGCCGACGACGAGGTGGTGCCGGGGACCCTCCGGCGGGTGGTGTGACCGAAACTCAGATCTGCCACCGAACCGGGCGGGAGATGATGTCGCGGAGCCGGCGGCGGTAGTACCGCGCGGACTCCTGGTTGAACACATCCATGGCGGCCGCCGTCGCCTCGACGTCGCGAGCGCGCATGGCGTCGAGGATGTCCTGCTGGAGTTCGAAGGCCGCGAGCCGGGTCGCGATGGGGTGTTCGACGGGTTCGGCGTCGCGGACGAGCAGCCACAGTGTCTCCATCACGACCCGCAGGGCGGGATTGCCCGCAGCCTCGTAGACACCGCGCTGGAAGGCCGCGTTGTTCTCCTGGAAGTTGTCGTGGTCCTCGGGGTGCTCGCGCATCCGGTCCAGCGCGGCCTGCATCGCATCGAGTTGATCGTCGGTGACATTCTCGGCCGCCGCGCGCGCGACCATCGGTTCGAGCATCAGCCGTACGTCGATGACATCGCTGATGTTCGCGCCGTTGATCTGCAGGAAGAGCTTCATGATGTTGCCGAGGGAATCGAGTTCGGGCCGCTTGGCGATGGGGCCACCACCGATCCCGGCCTTGATCGTCACCAGGTCGCGACTCTCGAGCAGCCGCAACGCCTCGCGCACCGTCGTCCGGGCCACCCCGTACTCGGTGACCATCTCCTTCTCGGTGGGCAGCCGTTGGCCCTCGACGATGCCGCCACCGAGAATCTCGTCGGCCACCATGTTGGCCACCTTCGCGGACATCTTCTGTCCACGAGGCTGACGGGTGTCGGGCTCGTCGGCGACGGTCATGGGTCTCCCGTGGGTGCGCAGGTCGGTCGGTGTCGATACCTTACCGACCTCGGCGTCCGGCGGTTCGCGAACAAGCCGGTTGCCCGAACTCCGTGACTCCTTCGTCATAAACTCTGTACATATTTAAGGAGCTTCGATACCGTGGAGCCGATCACGATCTGTTCGCGCCCGCCGCCCGTGCGCACCGCCGCCGCGAGCGAGCGATCAATCGGCGCGGCTCAGGAGAGGTAGGCACACGAGATGGCGACAACCACTGCATCAGAGCATCTCTCGGTCACGATGCGCGAGCCCGGCGTCGCGTGTGTCGAGCTGGCCCGCGGCAAGGTGAACGCCGTGGACGGCCAGATGTACGACGACATCGCCGCCACCTTCGACGCCCTGTCCGACGATCAGGAGGTCCGCGCGATCGTCCTGACCGGGCGCGGCCGGATCTTCTGCGCGGGCAACGACATCAACGAGTTCCGCACGATGTCCACGATCAGCGGTGACATCGCCATGCGACGTGCCCGGCGCGCGCTGTTCAGCATCCGCGACTGCCATCTGCCCGTCGTCGCGGCGGTCAACGGCCCCGCCCTGGGAAGCGGTTTCGGCTTTGTCGCCCTGTCGGATCTCGTCGTCGCCTCCGAGCGGGCCACGTTCGGACTTCCCGAGATGAATGTCGGCGTCCTCGGCGGTGGTCGCTTCACCGCACGGATGCTGCCCCAGCAGGCGATGCGCCGGATGTTCCTCACGGCCGAGCCCGCCGATGCGACGACGCTGGCACGGTGGGGTGCCCCGATCGAGGTCGTCGCGCACGAGGAACTGATGGAGATCGCCACCGCGCGCGCCCGTTCGATCGCGGCGAAGAGCCGGCACGCCATCGTGCTGGCCAAGCAGTCGCTGAACGGATGTGAGGACCTCGACATCCGGCGCGGCTACGAGCTCGAACAGTCGTTCACCGTCCGGCTCTCCGAACATCCGGATTCCAAGGCGGCCGTCGAAGCACAGGTCGCCGGCCTGGCCAAGGGCTGATCACGACGACCTGTGCTACCGAGCGTCAGTGCATGTGGCTTCCGCCGTTGATGTCGATCGTGGTGCCGGTGAGGTAAGCAGCGTCCTCGGAGCTGAGGAAGGTGATGACCGAGGCGACCTCGCGAGTGGTGGCAACGCGGCCCAGCGGAATGCTCGCGGCGATCGCCGCCTCCTGCTCGGAGGTGCTGCCGACCCGGATCGCGGTGTCTGCTGCGCCCGGCGCGACCGCGTTGACGGTCACTCCGCAGTCGCCGAGCTCGCGCGCGAGGCTCTTGGTGAAGCCGAGGACCGCGGCCTTGGCCGACGAGTAGGGAACCTTGCCGAAGACGCCGCCGCCACGCTCGGCCGACACCGACGACATGTTGACGATCCGCCCCCATCCGTTCTCGATCATGTCCGGCAGGAATGCCTTCGTGACGAGGTAGGTGCCGGTGGCGTTGACGGCCATCACCTTGTTCCACAGGTCGACCGTGGTCTCGAGGAACGGGACGGGTGAGGTGATGCCCGCGATGTTGGCGAGCGCGCCGATCGGGGGCAGCGCTCCCGAAGCGACCTCGGCCGCGATGGCCTCATGGGCTCGTCCGACCGAGGACTCGTCGGCGACGTCGATGGCGGTGCCGAACGCGGGAACGTCGTAGGCGTTGCCGATCTCGGCGGCGACCTTGGCCGAGCTCTCGCCGTCGAGATCGAGAACGACGATGGCCCAGCCTTCCTCGGCATAGCGCGCGGCAGTCGCGCGACCCAGTCCGGATTCGGATGCGGCGCCGGTGATGACGGCGGTGCGCTTGATGGTCATGGTGAATCTCCTTGCTGTAGCGATGTTCAGGTGCCGGCGGGGTGCAGGTTCAGAAGCGATTCGATGGTGTCGGCCGCCGCGGCGGCTGCCGATGCGCGCGCGCCCTCGGGCACGTCGTGCGTCTCCAGTTCGAGGGTGAAGTGACCGTCGAAGGCATTGCGTTGCAACGCGAGCAAGCCCTGCGCGAAGTCGACCTCGCCCCGCCCGATGCTGAGATTGATGTTGCCTGGCATCAAGGGGTCGGGCAGATCGGAGACGAGTCCTCGGGTCGCGTCGCGGAGATGGACGTGGGCGGTGCGGTCACCGTACGCGTCGATCGTCTCGGTCAGCCCCGCTCCGGAGGCGACGACGTGGCTGAAGTCCACGACGTGACGGACCCGGCTCCCGTCCAGCCGGGCCGCAAGGGCCAGCGCGCGTTCGGCCGTGCAGCACAACCGATGTATGTGCAGGGACTCGGTCCACAACTCGACCCCGTAGTCCTCGGCGGTCTCGGCGGCCTCGGCGAGCCGGCCGGCCACCCGGTCGAGATCGGCGGTGAGCGTCTCGACCGGTTCTTGCGACAACGCTCCGTTCGGCAGGACCAGGGCAGTCGCTCCCACCGCGGCGGCGAGCGTCAACAGTTCATGGAGATGTGCGCGGGAGGCGTCCAGTTCGCTCGTCGAAGCCGGGCGATTCAGGTCGCCGATGTCGGCGTTGATCGAGCGCACGCCGAGTCCGCTGTCCCGAACTGTCCGGGCGACTCGAGATCGCACCTGCTCATCGAGCGCGAGCGGGACGTGCTCGCACACCGTCGGTAGAGAACCGAGATCGACTTCACGAAACCCCAGTTCGGCGATGGTGCCGAGGGCTCGGCTCAGCTCTTGTCGACGAAACGTGATCGTCGAACAACCAAGTCGTGGGTGGCGCATTTCCTGCCTCCTTGATCGTGATGCGGACCACACTAAGCGTCAACCTGCAAACAGTCAACCGCCAACCGTTGACTGTTGACAATGAAAGTGTGTCGGGTCACACTCGTGGTTGTTGCGGCCCAACGCTCACTGAGAAACTTGACCCATCTACTCGAAGGAGGGGTGCGCGATGACGACAGCGGCACTCCAGATGCGCGGCCCGATCGAGGGCACGCCGGACGCAAAACGCGTCGCCGTCGGCTCCTCGGTCGGCGCCGTGATCGAGACCTACGACTTCATCGGCTTCGGTACGGCTGCAGCGCTGTACTTCGGCACTGCGTTCTTCCCCGGACAGAGTTCGGTGGCCGGCACGCTCGCGGCATTTGCCACGCTCGGCGTCGGGTTCGCCGCCCGCCCCATCGGCGGCATCATCGGCGGGCACCTCGGTGACCGCGTCGGGCGTAAACCCGTCCTCGTCGCCTCGCTGATCGTGATGGGCCTGGCGACCTTCGTGATCGGCCTGCTCCCGACCTACGCCCAGGTCGGCGTGATCGCCCCGATCCTCCTGGTCATCGTGCGGATCGTGCAGGGCCTCGCCTTCGGCGCCGAATGGGGTGGCGCGATTCTGATGAGTTACGAACACGCGCCATGGCGCTCGAAGGGCAAGTACACCGGCATCGTGCAGGCCGGCTTCCCCGTCGGATTGCTGCTGGCCAATCTGGTGTTCCTCGGCAGCGTCCACCTCGGTGGCGACTGGGCCTGGCGGGTGCCGTTCCTGGCCAGCATCGTGCTGGTCGCGGTCGGGCTGATCATCCGGGCCAAGGTCCCCGAATCCCCGGTGTTCGAGGAGGTCAAGGACTCCGGCCGGGTCGAGAAGTCCCCGGTCATCGAGTCCATCAAGCGCGATTGGCGAGACATCCTGCGCGGCATCGGACTTCGCGTCGCCGAAACCGCCGGTTACGCGGTGTCGATCACCTACATGATCTCGTACCTGCACAGCGAGGAACTCGCCACCAAGAGCGAGACCCTGACGTCTCTGTGTATCGCCTCTGCGATCGGTGTGGGGGCCACCGTCGGGTGGGCGACACTGACCGACAAGGTCGGTCGGCGTCCCGTCTACATCGGCGTCTGCGCGTTCGCCGTACTCTTCGCGATCCCGATGTTCCTGCTGGTCAACACAGGCTTGATCTTGTTCATCGCGGCGACGATCGTCCTGTCCTATGCGGTCTGCCAGAACGCTCTTGCCGGTGCGCAGGGCGCGTGGTTCCCCGAACTGTTCGACGCCGCGCGCCGCGCCTCGGGAGCCTCCCTCGCCTACCAGATCTCGGCCATGGTCTCCGGCTTCACGCCCTTCATCACGACCCTGCTCTTCATCTGGCTCGGGTGGGTCGGACCCGCCCTGTTGTTCGCCTCCTACGCTGCGATCGGGCTCGTCGCCGCGCTGATGACCCGCGAGACGTGGGGCCCCGAACAGCGCCGCCTGGTCGCCGACGCGCACCGCAATGCAGCTGAACACGACCATGTCGACGAACGCCCTTCTGTCTCCCATCCCACCAAGGAACTGCTGTGACTGTCACCTCCCACACCGCCGTCGACATCGAGATCGACCCCACCGACCGCCTCGCCGAGGTCACCGACTTCGCCTACCGGATGCGCCACCATGTCATCGACATGGGTGAGGTCCAGGGGCAGGGATATGTCGGCCAGGCGCTCGGCGCCGCCGACATCCTCGCGACCGTCTATGCGAGCCAGCTCCGACACCGCCCGACCGACCCCCACTGGGCCGAACGCGACCGCTTCTTGCTGTCCACCGGGCATTACGCCATCGGCCTCTATGCCGCACTCGCCGCGGCGGGGATCATCGAGACCGACGAACTCCTCACCTACGCCGCCGACGACTCCCGTCTTCCCATGTCCGGGATGGCCTCGTACACACCGGGAATGGAGATCTCCGGGGGCTCGCTGGGCCACGGATTGACCGTGGCGGTCGGCATGGCCCTCGGCTTGCGCCACCAGAACTCGGAATCCCGCATCTTCAACTTCCTGTCCGACGGCGAACTCGACGAAGGGTCGACGTGGGAGGCCGCGATGGGCGCCCATCACCATCAGCTGGGCAACCTCATCGCGATGGTCGACATGAACGCGCTGCAGGCCGACGGCCCGACGGCCGGGATTCTGAACATCGAACCGGTCGAACAGAAATGGGAAGCTGCCGGCTGGTACGTACGCCGGGTCAACGGCAACGATCCGGTCGCACTCCTCGACGCGTTCGACGACGTGGCATCCCGGGCCACCCCGCGCGGGACACCGTCGATCGTCATCTGCGACACCAAGGTCGGTTATGGCGCGACAATCCTCGAGGATCGCGAGAAGGCGCACTTCATGCGGATCGAGGAGCACGAGTGGCAGATCTGCCGAGACCAACTGACCGAACGCTTCTCATCGAACATCACGAAGGCCTGACATGACCACCACCGCACCGAAACTCAAGACCTCGGCGATGATCGCCTCGTTCGTCGACCCCGGCCAGCGCACCGTCACGGCGCCGTTCGGCCATGCGCTCGTCCGCGCCGCGGAGGCCGACCCGCGGATCGTCGGCCTCAGTGCCGACCTCGCCAAGTACACCGACATGCACATCCTCGCCCAGGCGATGCCGGACCGCTTCTTCCAGATGGGCATGGCCGAGCAACTCCTGTTCGGCGCCGCGGCCGGTATGGCCGAGACAGGACTCATCCCGTTCGCGTCGACCTACTCGGTCTTCGCCGCACGCCGCGCCTACGACTTCCTGTGCTTGGACATCGCCGAGCCGAACCTGAACGTCAACATCGTCGGCGGATTACCCGGCCTCACAACGGGTTACGGTCCGAGTCATCAGGCCACCGAGGACATGGCGATCTTTCGCGGCATGCCGAACCTGACGATCGTCGACCCGTGTGACTCGGTCGACCTGGAACAGGCCGTCCCGCAACTGGCGGCGGCGCCCGGGCCGTCGTATCTCCGCCTGCTGCGCGGCAAGGTGGCCACCGTTCTCGACGAGTACGATTACACCTTCGAACTCGGCAAGGCCAAGGTGCTTCGTCCCGGCAACGACGTCGTGTTCATCTCCTCGGGGTTGATGACCATGCGTGCATTGCAAGCCGCCGAACAGCTCGAACGGCACAACGTGGACGTGAGCGTCGTCCACACGCCGACCATCAAACCGTTCGACTCCGAGACCGTGCTCGGGGAACTGGCGAAGGGTCGCCGCGCCTACACGCTGGAGAACCACACGCGCGTGGGTGGGTTGTTCGAGACCGTCGCCTCGGCGATCGTCGAGCGCGGACTGGGCGTCCAGGTCGGGGCCATCGCGTTGCCCGACGAGTTCCTCGACGCCGGCGCGCTGCCGACCCTGCACCACCGGTACGGCCTGTCCACCGCCAGCATCGAGGCACGCGTTCTCGCCGAACTCTGACCGACGACCGCCATCGCCCTTCTGGGCACGCCATGCACGTACACTCATGTCAACAAACAGCAGTCAACACCCTTGTTGTCGACAGGAGGACGGTGATGGCAGACCAGAAGGGCGCCCTGCTGGGTCTGCAGCGGACCAATCTGCGGGAGCAGGCCGTCGCAGCTCTGCGTACCGCCATCACCAGGGGGGAGCTCCGGCCCCGCAGCTCCCTCGTCGAGACCGAGTTGTCCGAGCGCCTGGGTATCAGTCGCGGGACGCTGCGCGAGGCGATGCGTCAGCTACAACAGGAGGGCCTGGTGGTGTCGGGCCCGCGCGGCCGGCTCTCCGTGCGCAGCCTCGATCAGAAAGAGATCCGCGACATCTTCGCGGTCCGCGCCGCGCTCGAGGAACTCGCAGCCGTCCAGCTCGCCGCCCGGTCCGATCGGGGTCTCGTCGCAGAAGAACTGCGAGAAACCCTGTCGCGCATGGCCAGTGCGGGAGCCGACAATCTCGACGAGCGAATCGAGGCCGACCTCGACTTCCACCGCACGATGTGCCGCCTCACCGGCAACGAGACGCTCGTGCACTCGTGGACCTCGCTCGAGGGTTCGATCCGGATGTCGATCATGTACGCCGGGACTGATCGAGCGCTCGGCAACATGGACACCGATCGCCACATGGCGGTGGTCGACGCGATCGACAGCGGAGACACGGTGGCGGCCCGACAGACGGTTGCCGATCACATGAACTGGGCGGCGGACAACCTGGTGCGGTGACCGGGCCACCGGTGCGGACCGTCAGCCCTACCTCGAGATCCTGAGGCGCATCGCGCCCCTCAGCCGATCACGCCGGCTGCAGCAGCGTCGAGGCGATCGTCGCCAGGCCTTTCACCGCGGCGGTGGCGTCGCGGTGCCACTGCGCTTGCACGACTGCGCCGTCGACCGCCACTCCGAGGGCTTGTGCTGTCCGGTTGCGGTTCGCACCTGGCGGAAGAGTCGCTTTGATGGCCGCGACCATATCTGCCTTGTGGCGAGCGGTGACGGCATACACCTCGGGTAGATCGGCCCCGATCTCGTTGACGCTGTTGATGAAAGCGCAACCGCGGAAAGAGTCCGCGGTGAGCCACTCCTCGATCGCCGACACCACCGCGGGGCGGCGACGATTGCCGGCAGCATGACGGTCGAGCGCGCCGACGAACCACTCCATCCAGCGCCGATGTCGCAGATCCAGAAAAGCCAGGATCAGTGCGTCCTTACTCGGAAAGTGTCGATAGAAGGTCACCTTGGTGACCCCCGCCTCGGCGATCACCTTGTCGATGCCGGTCGCCCGGATGCCGTCGCGATAGAACAGCCGGTACGCGGTGGCCAGTATCCGTTCCCGAGCCGGGAGGGTCGGCACATCGATGTCCGGATCCAGTGTCTCGGCGATACTCACGCCACCATCGTAGACAGATCTGTCCACAGTCTCCAGCGCCCGGGTGGACAAGTCTGTCTACATGGCCTACGGTCTTGTCCTGTAGACAGGTTCGTCTACAGGAGCAGGACACCCCCCACACGGACTTCGACAGGAAACGACCATGAGCTCATCCGTCTCGACCTCCACGACAACCACCACGAAGCCGCCGGTCCCACCGTTCACCGACGAGTCGGCCGCCACGAAGGCCCGGCTCGCCGAGGACGCCTGGAACAGCCGGGATCCACAGATCGTGGCGCAGGGATACTCCGTCGACAGCGTCTGGCGAAATCGCTCGGTCTTCGTGACCGGCCGGGATCAGATCATCGAGTTCCTGAGCGACAAGTGGGACCGCGAGCACGAGTACCGACTCATCAAAGAGCTGTGGGCGCACAGCGACGAGCGCATCGCCGTCCGCTTCGCCTACGAGTACCACGACGATTCGGGCCAGTGGTTTCGCGCCTACGGCAACGAGAACTGGCTGTACAACGAACATGGCCTGATGACCCACCGGCACGCGAGCATCAATGACGTGCGCATCGACGCCGGTGAGCGAAAGTTCTTCTGGGACCGCAATGCACCGCGCCCCGCCGATCACCCGAGCTTGTCCGACCTCGGCCTCTGACCACGGGGCAGCGCGGGCGGGTATCAGGAGGCGGCCAGCGTCAGGAGCAGGTCACCACCCTCGACCTCGGCCGAGCCCGACACCGTGACCCGTTGCACCACACCGGAACACGGTGCGGTGATCGTCGCCTCCATCTTCATGGCCTCGATGGTCCCGACCGGCTCGCCGCGTCGTAGCTCGTCGCCTTCCTTCACGGCGAGCGTCACCACGCCCGCGAAGGGCGCGGCGAGGTGTCCCGGATCGCTGCGGTCGGCCTTCTCCGCCGCCCGTGTCGTCGACTCCACGGACCGATCCCGAACCCGCACCGGCCGAAGCTGTCCGTTGAGGATGCACAGCACGTTGCGCATCCCCGACTCGTCCGCATCGGAGATCGCCTCGAGCCCGATGAGCAGCTCGACGCCCTTCTCCAGTTCGACGCGGTGCTCCTCGTCCTGGCGGAGTCCGTAGAAGAACTGGTTCGTCGACAGGCGCGAGGTGTCACCGAAAGTCCGCCGATGCTCGAGGTATTCGCGATCCGGCGCCGGGAAGAGCAACCGGTTCAGGGCGCCGCGGCGTTGCGCCGACGTCCCGGCGAGAGCCCCGAGGTCGTCGTCGGTGAGTTCCTGCGCCGGACGCGGCTGTGCGCGGCCCTCCAACGCGCGCGTGCGCAGCGGCTCCGGCCAACCGCCCGCCGGTTCGCCCAGGTCTCCGCGCAGGAACTCGAGGACCGAGTCCGGGATGTCGTAGGCCGTGGGGTCGGCGGCGAACTCCGCGGCGCTCGCACCGGCCCCGACGAGCGCGAGCGCCAGGTCGCCCACGACCTTCGACGAGGGCGTCACCTTGATGAGCCGGCCCAGGGCGGCGTCGGCACCGGCATAGGCGGCCTCGACGTCCTCGAACCTGTCCGCCAGCCCCAGGGCCAGTGCCTGTTGCCGTAGGTTGGAGAGCTGGCCGCCGGGGATCTCGTGTGCATAGACCCGACCCGTCGGCGCAGGCAGGCCGGTGTCGAACGGCGCGTACGCGGCCCGGACCGCGGCCCAGTACGGTTCCAGCGCGCACGTCGCACCGAGGTCGATCCCCGTGTCGCGGTCGGTGTGCCGGGTCGCGGCGACGATCGCCGACAGCGGAGGTTGACTGGTCGTCCCGGCGAGAGGGGCGCTGGCCCCGTCCACGGCGTCGACGCCGGCCTCCCACGCCGCGAGGTACGTCGCGAGCTGGCCGCCTGCGGTGTCGTGCGTGTGCAGATGTACCGGTAGGTCGAATCGAGACCGCAACGCGCGCACCAACGTTGCTGCGGCGGCGGGGCGTAGCAGGCCGGCCATGTCCTTGACGGCCAGCACATGGGCACCCGCCTCGACGATCCGCTCGGCCAGGGCGAGGTAGTAGTCCAGCGTGTACAGGGTCTCGCCCGGATCACCGAGATCGCCCGTGTAGGACATCGCGACCTCCGCGACGCCGGTCCCCGTCTCGCGCACCGCGTCGATCGCCGGGCGCATCGCGTCGACGTTGTTCAGGGCGTCGAAGATCCGGAAGACGTCGACGCCGGTGACTGCCGCCTCTCGGACGAACGCATCGCTGACCTGCTGGGGATAGGGCGTGTAGCCCACCGTGTTCTTGCCGCGCAGCAGCATCTGCAGACAGATGTTGGGCATCTCTTCCCGGAGGGCGGCCAGACGCTCCCAGGGGTCCTCCTTCAGGAACCGCAGTGCGACGTCGAAGGTGG
Source organism: Gordonia sp. ABKF26 (assembly GCF_041103195.1). Lineage (NCBI taxonomy): Bacteria > Bacillati > Actinomycetota > Actinomycetes > Mycobacteriales > Gordoniaceae > Gordonia > Gordonia sp. ABKF26. Next base: position 715,633 of record NZ_JBGCVZ010000003.1, on the reverse strand, counting down.
CGCCGCCCCACGCCTCGACCGACCACAGCTGCGGGGTCATCCGCGCGACGTACGGAGCGACCGTCAGCAGGTCCCGGGTGCGGACACGGGTGGCCAGCAGCGACTGGTGGGCGTCCCGAAAGGTGGTGTCGGTCAAAGCCAGAGCGTTCGACGCGCGCAGTTCCGCGGCGAAGGCCTCGGGCCCCAGTCGGCGCAGGCGGTCGCGGGATCCTTCCGGCGGGGTGACCGACAGGTCGACGACCGGCAGCTTGTCGGAGGGATACACCGTCGAGGGACGCTCGCCGTTGGGCCGGTTCACCGTGATGTCGGCGAGGTAGCGGAGGATTCGGGTGCCGCGGTCGGCCGACGCATGCTGGTCGAGGAGGTCCGGCCGGGACTCGATGAACGACGTGGTCACCCGCCATTCGCCGAAGTCCTCGTCGGCCAGGACCGCCTGCAGGAACGGGATGTTGGTGGCGACTCCGCGCACCCGGAACTCGGCGATCGCCCGTTGGGCGCGCGCCCTGGCGGTGGCGAGATCCCGCCCGCGGCAGGTCAGTTTCACCAGCATCGAGTCGAAGTGTGAACCGATCTCGGAGCCGAGTCCGACGCTGCCGTCGAGTCGCACCCCCGAGCCGCCCGGGGTGCGGTAGGCGGTGATCCGGCCGGTGTCGGGCCGGAATCCGTCGGTGACATCCTCGGTGGTGATCCGGCACTGCACGGCGGCTCCGCGGATCTCGATCGACTCCTGGGCGAGCCCGAGGTCCGCGAGAGTCGCGCCCGATGCGATCTGCATCTGGGCCGCAACGAGGTCGACGTCGGTGATCTCCTCGGTGATCGTGTGCTCCACCTGGATTCGCGGGTTCATCTCGATGAAGACGTGGCGGCCGTCGGCACCGAGCAGGAATTCCACCGTGCCGGCGCAGGTGTAGCCGATGTGACGGGCGAAAGCGACCGCGTCGGAGCAGATCCGGTCCCGGACTTCGGGGTCGAGCCGGGGCGCCGGCGCCACCTCGACGACCTTCTGATGGCGCCGTTGCAGCGAGCAGTCCCGCTCGTACAGGTGGATGACCTCGCCCGCGGCGTCGGCCAGGATCTGCACCTCGATGTGCCGGGCGTCGACCACCGCGCGCTCCAGGAACACCGTTCCGTCGCCGAAGGCCGTTGTCGCCTCCCGCGATGCGGCCTCGATCGCCGCGCGGAGCCCCTCGGGCCGGTCGACCCGGCGCATGCCCCGACCACCCCCGCCGGCCACCGCCTTGACGAACAGGGGGAACCCGATCTCCTCGCCCGCGCCCATCAACTGGTCCACATCACTCGACGGCGCCGAGGAGGCCAGCACCGGCAGGCCCGCCTCCGCGGCGGCGGCCACGGCCCGCGACTTGTCGCCCGCCAGCTCCAGTACGTCGGCGGACGGCCCGACGAACGTGATCCCCTGAGCCGCACACGCGCGCGCCAGAGCGGGATTCTCGGACATGAAGCCGTACCCCGGGTAGACGGCGTCGGCGCCGGCTGCGACCGCGGTGCGGACCACCTCGTCGACCGAGAGGTAGGCGCGTACGGGATGTCCGCGCTCACCGATCTCGTAGGATTCGAACGCCTTCGCCCGGTGCACCGAGTTGCGATCCTCGTGGGGGTAGACAGCGACGGTCGTCGCACCGAGTTCGACCGCCGCGCGGAACGCCCGCACCGCGATCTCGCCCCGATTCGCCACCAGCACCTTCTCGAACATGGGTTTTCCTTTCTGTCACCGGATGCGCCGGGGAGAACCACGTGGAAGGACGGGCGGCGCCGGGAAGTCTGTGACCCAGATCTCCGGGGTCTGCACGCACCATACTAGATACACCGTCAAGTTACTGATCGAGCGTGTACGCGCGACTCATGCGTCCAAACAGCTGCGAAATATCTGTGTACATGTTTCCATCAGCGTCAGCTTTCTATAGTGTGACTTGACATACACATCTCGTCACCTCGATCGAGGAGGAACCATGAGTGATCAGCCTGCGGGACCGGTCGACATCGACCGCTGGATCACCGACTGGGAGTTCAGCAGCCGCTACCCCGTCTACACCCGGGCCAATGCGGGCGAGGTCCTTCCGGACCCGTCGAGTCCCCTGAACGTCACGATGGTCTGGAACAAGGGCCTCAACATCGGGTGGCGCGAGGGTTACACCAAGCACCTCGGCACGCACCTGCCGGAGGAGATCGACGAGGTCATGCCGGAGATCATCGGCAACTTCGGCGGCTATCACTACACGAACTTCTCGATGACCGAACTGAACGGCGCCCGCCTCCCGGGGCTGACTGTGCCCGTGTGGAACAGCCTGTGGGTCGGCGATCACCCCGACATCCCCGAGTACCAGCCCAAGCCCGGCGACGAGAACGCCGAACTGACCGCGGGCCTCGCCGAGAAGACCGCCTGGGCGCTCACCACCGACACCTTCCCGGAGGCGGAGGAGGCCAAGCGCCGCGCCGACGCCGCACGTGAGCAGCGCCCCGACTTCGCTTCCCTGTCCGACGCCGAACTCGTCGAGCACGCGAGGTCGCTGCTGCCCGACCTCATCTACTGCTACGCCTACCACCCCGTCACCACGACGCTGTCGACGATGGGCCCGGCCGTCGCCGGCGAACTGCTCGCGAGCATCGGCGAGGCCGACAAGCTGGGTGACCTGCTCAGCGGGCTGGGCGGTGTCGACTCGGCCGCACCGTCGTACGCGATGTGGAAGCTCGGACGCCTCGTTGCGGGCTCGGCCGAACTGACCGAGATCTTCGACGCCGGGCTGTCGTCGGTGCTCGAGACCATCGCGTCCAGCGAGTCCGCCGACGCCAAGGAGTTCCGGGACCAGTTCGACGACTTCCTCCACCGGTACGGGTCCCGCGCACCCAACGAATGGGACATCCGTTCCGACAGCTGGGAGACGAAACCCGTTCTCGCCCTGATGGCGATCAATGGAATGCGCAACAGCCCGGCCGAGGCCGATCCCGAACTCATCCTCCGCCGCAATCAGGAGAAGCGCGTCGCACTCACCGCCGAGCTCGCCGAGAAGATGCCCGACGCGGAGACGAAGACGGCGTTCCTGAACGCGGCGAAGTCGATCACCAAGTTCATGCCCTGGCGCGAGCGGACCAAGACCGCCTGCGTCAAGATCATGGGCGAGATGCGCGGCGCGCTCTACGAACTCGGTTCGCGGATGGTCGAGCGCGGCGTGATGGACGACCACCACGACATCACGATGATCGTCGACGACGAACTCGAGCAGTTCGTCGCCGACCCGGAGTCCTTCTCCGCCACCATCACAGAGCGTCGGGACCAGTATCTCGCGCTGTTCGATCTGCAACCCCCGTTCTTCCTCTTCGAACCGCTTCCGCTGTCGCAGTGGCCCCGCCGCACCGGGCAGCGGGTGGAGCCTGCGGTTCCCGGCGACGTCCTCACCGGCGTCGGCGGCGCTCCCGGGGTGGCGCGTGGACGCGCCCGCATCCTGCACGACCCCTATGAGGCCGAACAGCTGGAGGAGGGTGACATCCTGGTCGCGCCGCAGACGGACCCGGCGTGGACACCGCTTTTCGTGTTCGCGGGCGGGGTCGTCGTCAACGTCGGCGCCACCATCACGCACTCTTCCATCGTGTGCCGCGAACTCGGAATCCCCTGTGCCGTATCGGTGCAGGACGCCACCGCCCGCATCCCGGACGGCGCGATGATCGAGGTCGACGGCACCACCGGCCAGGTCACGATCCTCTGATGCCCACCGTCGGCCTCGCACTCCCCCAGCTCGGTGAACACGTCGATGTCGCGGCGGTGCGCGACTTCTCGGTGGCCGCCGAGGAACTCGGCTTCACCGGTCTGTGGGCGCAGGAACACCTCTTCTACTCCGAGCAGAACAGCTCCGTCTACGGCGGCCGCCACACCACCTCGGTGCACCCGGCCTACCGGTCGGTGCTCGGGGCCACCGAATTGATGGCCTTCGTCGCCGCCTGCACGGAGCGAGCCCTGATCGGCAGCAGCATCCTGGTCGCCGGGTATCACCGGCCCGTCGAGCTCGCCCAGCGGTTGGCCACCCTCGATGTGCTCTCCGGCGGACGCCTCGTCGCCGGGCTCGGCGTCGGCTGGTCCGACGAGGAGCATCGTCTGATGGACGTCGACCCCCGTACCCGCGGGCGTCGGATGGACGAGTTGGTACGCGCCGTCCAGGCGTGCTGGGGTCCCGACCCCGTGGAGTTCTCCGGCGACTTCTTCGAGATCCCACGGTCGACGGTGCGCCCGAAACCGGTCCAGACTCCCCACCCGCCGCTGCTGTCCGGGTTACGCTCGGAACGTGGTCTCGCCCGCACGGCAGCACTTTTCGACATCTGGAACCCCAGCAGCGGAACGGTCGACGCACTGCGCCAACAGCTCGACGCCATGGCCGCACAGCGTCCGGCCGACCGGGCGCCGGTGCGGTTGTACCTGCGTTCCTACCTCCAGCGCCCCACCGACCCGGTGGGTTCGGGAGGGCAGGGACTTGACGGCGTCGCCGCCGACATCGAGACCGCGCTCGCTGTGGGTGCCGACCACTTCATCATCGAATGCAATTTCTCCGACGACATCCGGTCGTCGGACGACTGGGCCGCGATGCCCGAACGACTCGCGCCGCTGATCCGGCTCGCAAACGACGCGACCGGCCCGGCCGCCGGGGAGCAGAAGGAGAACGCATCATGAAAGCCGCCGTCTTCGAGGGCGATTCGCCGACACTGACCGTCGAGGAGATCCCGCGTCCGACGCCGCGCCGCGGTGAGATCCTGCTCAAGGTCACCGCATGCGGGGTCTGCCACACCGACCTGCACGTGCTGAAGTCCGAGGTGCGATTCCCGGCCCCGGCGGTCCTCGGGCACGAGGTGTCCGGTGTGGTCGAAGCGCTCGGCGACGGCGTCGACACGCTGGCCGTCGGCGATCGCGTCGTCTGCAGCTTCATCATGCCGTGCGGCGAGTGTCGGCACTGTGCGCGTGGAATGGACGATCTCTGCGAGAAGTTCTTCGCGCACAACCGTCTCAACGGGACGCTCTACGACGGCGAGACCCGCCTCCAGCGCGACGACGGCAGCCCGCTGGCCATGTACTCGATGGGCGGACTGGCCGAATACTGCGTGGTCCCCGCCTCGGACGCCTTCGTCGTCCCCGACGGCGTCGGACTCGGTGAGGTGTCGATCCTCGGGTGCAGTTCGTTCACCGCACTCGGCGCGGTCAACAACGCCGAACTACACCTGGCCGACCGGATCGCCGTCGTGGCGGCCGGCGGTGTGGGTTCCTCGATCGTGCAGTTCGCCGCCGCCGCGGGCGTCGCGCAGATCATCGCGATCGACGTCAACGACGACAAGCTGAAGGCCGTGGCGGCGCTCGGTGCCACCCACACGGTCAACTCGCGCGACACCGACGTCGTCGAGGAGGTCCGCGCGCTGACCGACGGCCACGGTGTCGACGTCGCGTTCGAGGCACTGGGACACCCGAGCACGTTCGCGACCGCACTCGACATCCTCGACGACGGCGGTCGCGCCGTCGTCGTCGGCATCGCACCCGCCGGTTCGCCGGGCGAGATCGACCTGGCCCGGCTCGTCCGGCGCAGCCTGCAGATCCGCGGTTCGTACGGCGCCAAGGCTCGCCGGGACATGCCCGCCCTGCTGCGCATGGTGGCCGGCGGGATCGTCGAACCCGAGCGGGTGATCACCCGTCGTTACCGCCTCGACCAGGTGGACGAGGCCTACCAGGCGCTGGCCCGCGGCGAGATCGTCGGCCGCGCGATCATCGAGATGGGCTCCGCGTGAGCGACTCCGTCGCGGTCGTCACCGGCGCCGGGTCGGGTATCGGACGGGCCGTGACCGAACTGCTCGTCGAACGCGGCGGTTCCGTCGTGGCGGTGGACACCTCCGCGGAGGCCCTCGCCCGGTTCGACGACCATCCGCAGATCGTCCCTGTCGTCGGGGACGTCACGTCTGCCGACGACAACCGGCATGCCGTCGAGACCGCCGAGCAGAGGTTCGGCCGTCTCGACGCGCTCATCCTCAACGCCGGGGTGCCGGCCTCCGGGTCGATCGAAACCCTCGACCTCGACGTCTTCGACCGATCCCTCGACGTGAACCTGCGGTCGGTGGTTCTCGGTGTGCGCGAGTCGATTCCGGCCTTTCGTCGGAGCGGGGGAGGTTCGGTCGTGGTGACGGCGTCGGCGACAGCCCTCGGCGGTGAACCGAACCGGTGGCCCTATGCGGCGGCCAAGGCCGGCGTGGTGAACCTCGCGAGGTCCCTGGCCATCGACCTCGCCGGCGACCGCATCCGCGTCAACACCGTGTGCCCCGGCCCCATCGAGACCGGCATGACGCGGCGGATCGCGGTGAACACCCCCGAGCGCTATGAGTCACTACGACGCATGGTGCCGCTGCAACGATGGGGAACCGCCGATGAGGTCGCCGAGGTCATCGCCTTCCTCGCCTCTCCACTGGCCTCGTTCGTCACCGGTACGACGATCCCGGTGGACGGCGGGGCCACCTGCGGAAGCGGTCAGACGGTCCCGCCCCGCGTGGACGTGCCCGTCTGACCGCTCCGACTCAACGACGTGGATCGACGAGTACCTTCGTGTGCGAGCTGCGGCCCGAATCGAGTTCGGCGAACATCGATTCGAGGTCGCCGAGGCCGATGGTGCCGGTGTGCAGCGACGCCAGATCGATCCGCCCCTCCGCCACCAGGGTCATGGCACCGATGAAGTCCGAGTGCGTGTAGGCGAGCGATCCGATCACGGTGAGTTCGCGGCTCTGCCAATCCCCGTAACTCACCGAGGAGTCGGTCCCCGGATAGCCGAGCAACGCCAGCGTCCCGCCGCGTCGGACGAGTTCCGCACTCGGCTGCAGCAGCGACGCCACGCCCGAGCATTCGAAGACGATATCGGCTCCGAGACTGTCGGTCAGCTCGGTCAGTCGGTCGCCGAGGCTCTCCGGGGCCAGGACGTCGGTGAACCCGAGCGCGGTCGCGGCCTCTCGTCGTGCGGGAGACGGTTCGGACACGAGGATCCGGCCCGCGCCGGCCGCTCGTGCGTGCTGGGCGGTGAGCAGACCGATGGGTCCCGCGCCCTGGATCACCACGGTCGCACCCAGCGGCACCCGCGCCCTCCGCACTGCGTGATAGGTGACCGTGGCCGGCTCCATCAGAGCGGCCTCGACATCCGACAGGGCCTCGGGTACCGGGATCGCACGTCGCGCCGAGACCCGCAGGCGATCCGCGAACCCGCCGTGTGCCGCCGCGCCCGGCGAGATGCCGTTGGCCTCTGCGAACGCGAGATCGCAGTTGTCGGCGTGCCCGGCACGGCACTGGGCACAGATGCCGCATGCGGGGCCGACCCCGGCGATCACCCGTTGCCCGGGCCGCAGGTGCGTGACACCGGAACCCACCGCCGCCACCGTGCCCATCCACTCGTGTCCGAACACCGCAGGCGGCAGGCCCGCCGACTGGTAGCCGTGGGTGTCGGTGGCGCAGATACCGCAGAATCCGATGTCGACGATGACCTCGCCTGCGCCGGGCTCCGCATCGGTCTCCGGGGTCGTCTCGAGCACTCCCGGCTCGGGCACGTGGACGTAGCGGGCAGACCCTGCCGTGGCCGTCATTCGTTGTCTCACTTTCCTGTCATGCGTTCGACGACCGGGGCGAACTCCTCGAACGCGCGATCACCGATCGTGAAATAGGAGAAACCGAATTCCTCCCGGCGTTGTTCCAACTGCTGGCAGATGTCCTCGACCGATCCGACGAGGGCGTGCGGGAACGACCGCAGTTCGGTGGAGGTGAAGCCGGTGCGCTCGAGCAACGATTCCTCGGTGACGTCCGTGGCGCCCTCGATGGCCACGAAGTAGGCGCCGGTCTCCAGCTCGATCTGTGGCATCCGGTCGCCCGCCCCGGCCCGGACCCATTCGAGCTTCTTGTGGGTCTCGTCGACCGTGGACGTCGCCACACTGTCCGAACCGAGCTTTCCGGAACGGTTGTTGAAGTTGATGCTGACGATGTCGGCGGTCGCCCCTGCCAGGGTCAGGACCCGCCGAGCACCACCACCGATCATGATGGGCGGCACCGTCTCCGGCACCGGCAGCGGCTCGAAGCCGGTGGCCCGCACACCGCCCCGGTCGACGTCGATGGTCTCGCCGGCGAACTGCTGCCGACACAGTTCGACGGTCGCGGCGAGCCGGTCGATCCGCTCACCGGCAGACGGGAACGGCACACCCATCGCCTCGTACTCGGCGCCCAGCCATCCCGCACCGAGACCCACCTCGATCCGCCCCGGCGCGAACATCGCCAGGGTCGCAGCCTCTTTCGCGAGAACCACCGGTTCGTGGTAGCTGGTGCAGAACATCCGACACCCGACCACCAGGTCGTCGGTCACCTCCGCCGCGATGGCCATGCTCGCGATCGGAGCGAGGGTGACCGGACGATGCGCAGTGGGATCGAGCGCGGGACCCGGACCGATGTAGTGGTCCGAGACGTGGAGGGCCGAGTACCCCAGCGCCTCGGCCTTCTTGGCGGTCTCACGCCATTGGGCACCGGTGCCCGATCGGTACACCTGCGCGGCGAAGCGGAAGGGTTTCTTCACATGCGTTGTCATGAGGGGACTTTCGTATCGTCGGGGTCGGCGACTGCGGCTGGTGCTGTTGTCGTCAGAGGTGTGCCCGCCGGCACTCTGGAGAGCAGCCGACGCGTCGCCGAACCGAGCTCCATCGCCCATCGGCGGGGATCCGCGTCGCCGCGTGCGGACGGGACCTCCACGCTGACCGGCATGTCGGGTCCGAGGATGCTTGCGAGTCGCAGCAGCGGCAACGCGCCCGCACCAGGCGCCAGTCGATTCCCACGCGCTTCGGCGATGGCGGCGTTGTCGCTACGCGCCGGCCCGGTGACGCGGGCATCGCACAACTGCCAGTAGGGAATCCGCTCGTTGCGGACGCCGGCCTCGAGTTCGGTCACATCGCCACCCGCACGCGACCAGTGCAGCGCATCGAGGAGGAGCCCGGCCGACGACGACCTCGCCGAGGCCTGCTCGATCATCGTCCGGCCGGTACGGAGGTCGCGTACCGCGGTGAAGACCATGGGTTCGAGACAACAACGCAGACCGTGATCGGCAGCCGCATCGGACAGCGCGGCGAGATTGTCCGCGGCCCGGTTGCGATCGTCGTCGAGCACGGTGGCGATCACGAAGCGCGCTCCCAGGGCCGCGCCCGCGAACAAGACCGACCCCCAGTCACTTCGGGACGATCCCGGATGCAGTTTGACCACCTCGACATCGAGCACCTCGAGACCGTGATCGTCGAGTGCGAGCAGAGTGTCGGCGAGGAGGCGCGACCCCTCGGCGAGCTGGTGTCCGCGTCCGCCCGACCGGTCGGACACCCGCACACCGACCGCGTCGAATCCGCCGGCCGCGGCGTACTCGACGAACCTCGGCGGCGGGACCGCGAGCGCCGACAACGACGCGAGCGAGACGACCGGGTTCACGCTCATCGCGGCACCTCCTAGTTACTTTATTTTGACTAGTGTTACATGGATCATACTAGCGTTCGCCGTTCTGCTGTCCACCTCGACGAGGAGTCCTCATGTCCCCCACCCTCGGCGCGATCGCACAGATCGCCTACGTGGTCGACGATGTCGCCACCGCTGCACAGCGCTTCTCGGCACGGACCGGCGCCGGCCCGTTCTTCCTGCGTCGCAACATCATCGAGGTCGCCCACGGGCCCGCAGGCGAGGGAGGCGAGTTCGATCATTCGTCGGCCTACGGCCAGTGGGGCGCCGTTCAGGTCGAGCTCGTCGAAGTCCACTCGGCGGCACCGGCAGAGTTCGCGGCAACCACCTCCGGACGAGGGCGGGTCCATCACGTGGCAACACTGGTGCCCTCATTCGACGATGAGCAGGCGCGGCTCACCGAACTCGGGCACCCCGCACTGCTGACCGCGACGACGCCCAGCGGAAACTCGTTCGCATTCCACGACACTCGCGCCGAGTTCGGCCATCTCGTGGAGATCTACGAGCCGGCGGCGTCGATCGTCGCGCTGTACGCGAAGGTCGCCGCGGCCGCGAACGGGTGGGACGGGCGTCGAGCCGTGCGGGACTTCTGAGAGACCGCGCTCTAGACAGCCGCAGCCTCGACCTCGAGCAGTTCGGCCGCGCGTTCACGGGCCATGGTCAGCACCTGTGGGTTACCCGAATTCCACAGGACGGTGAGGCGTTTGGTACAGATCCGCCACTCACCATTCACGCGAACCACATCGTCGGTGTAGTAGCCGCCGATCGTGAACACGGCGTCGCCCGCGGTGTTCGGCAGCACGTGTTCGGCCCGCACGTAGGTCACCACCCGGCCCGTGCCGGAATTCGAGTCCACGTCTATGTCGAAGTTGGACAGGAAGTGCTGGGATGCGGCCAGCCCGGGGAACAGCATGCGACCACGCTGGACCCAGTCGTCGGCACGGAAGCGGCCGGCGTTGCCCGCGCGGTAACTGGAATAGTCGATGTCGATCTCGTCGGTGAACACCGAGCGGTACAGCGCCCAGTCGCGCAGGTCGATGCCCCGCGCGAAACGCGCCAGCAGAGACGTCAGCGCCTCGTGATCAGAGGTCATGGGTGAGTCCTTTTCCTGTGGTGTGCGCACTAGGCGGGCATCTGCAGCGAGATCTTCTCGAAGTACTCTTCGAGGCCGTCGGGCCCGAGCTCACGGCCGATGCCCGACTTCTTCATGCCCCCGAACGGAGCCATCGGGTTGAATCGACCTCCGTTGATCGCCACCTGCCCGGTCCGCAGCCGGCGCGCGATCGACACGGCCGCGTCGTCGTCGGCCGCGAACACCGCACCCGACAGCCCGTAGTCGGAGTCGTTCGCGATCGCCACCGCCTCGTTCACGCCCGAGTACTCGAGCACGGTCAACACCGGGCCGAAGACCTCCTCGCGGGCGATGTCCGCGGAATTGTCGACGCCGCTCACCACGGTCGGCCGCACGAAGTAGCCGCCGGACAGGCTGTCGTCGAGACCCGGGACCTCGCCCGGTCCGCCGACCAGAACCCGCGCGCCGTTCGGCAGCGAGTCGAGGAATCCGAGGACGACCCGTTGCTGGGCCGCCGACGCCATCGGGCCGACGTCGTTCGAGGGGTCGAGGGGGTCGCCGACGGTCATCGCGCCGACGAGCTCGGCCAGGCGCTCCTCGACCGCGGCGATGTCGTCGCGGGCGACGATCAGCCGGGTCGTGGCGGCACATGTCTGCCCGTTGTTGACGAAGCAGCCGCGGACCGCGGCCGCCAAAGCCGTGTCGAGATCGGCGCCCGGCGCCACGATGAACGCCGACTTGCCGCCCAACTCGAGGGTGACTTTCTTGATTCCGGTTGCAGCCAGCTCGGCAACCTTCGCGCCCGCGCCCGTCGATCCGGTCAGGCTCACGAGGTCAACTCCCGGATTGGTGGCCAGCCGCTGCCCCACCGTCCGCCCCGGACCGGACACCACGTTCAGCACACCGGCCGGCAGACCGATGGCGTCGGCGATGTCGGCGACGACGAAGGCCGCGAGCGGCGCCACGCTGCTCGGTTTGACGACCGCCGTGCAACCGGCCGCGAGCGCAGGCGCGACCTTGGCCGCGAGTTGATAGAGCGGATAGTTCCACGGGGTGATCGCACCGACGACCCCGGCCGGCACGCGGAGAATCCGGGAGTTGCCCCGGCGCTCTTCGAGGGGCAGCGCCTCGAGGGCGTCGGCCATGGTCCGGAAGACAGTGACCCCGAGGCCCACCTGCACGCTCCGCGAGCGACCGATGGGTGTGCCCACCTCCCGCGTCATCATCGTCGCGAGCTGGTCTTCGCGTGCCGCGAGCTCGTCGGCGAACGTGCGGAGGATCGCGGCTCGTTCGGGGACCGGAACCGTCGACCACGAATCGAACGCGACGGCCGCCGCCTCCACCGCGTCGTCACAGTCGGCGGTGTCGCCGTCGGGCACATGCGCCAGCGTCGCGCCGGTCGCGGCCTCGCGCACCTCGATCCGCGCCTCCGAGACCGACGGCACCCACTTGCCGCCGATGTACAGCTCGTCCCGGTCCTCGACCGTCGTGGCCTCGTTCGTGCTGGTCATCCCGCCGGACCCCTTCCTGCCACCCGTACTCTCGACAGTGGTGGCGATCACATCGACGACAGTAGCGCCCTAAGCGTATGCGGTGTCAAGTAAGTAACCTCCACCCTAACTCTGTTCACAGTTTGGCCAACTTTCTTGACATGAACTACTATTTGGGTAACTTATGAGCAGCGTCACAACACCGGCGGTCGCGCCGTCCTGTCACAACGCACCGGTATCAGCCCCGTCCCGGCCCGGGACCCGATCTTCGTCTGCAGGAGCATCATGAACGACCTGGCGATCAACCTCTCGGCACCGACGACCGCAACGGACGAGCTGGTGGGGCTCGTGATCAAGGGCATGTACCGGGGTCCGGTGAATCCTGTGATGCAGGAGGTCATCGACGCGGGTCATGCCGTCGCGAAGGGGCCCATGGTGATGCCGACTCCCGCCGGCATCGCCGAGGCCGGTCGGCTTGTCCGACTCCCCGAGGGTGGCGATCAGGAGCAGGCGATGATGGACTTCTTGCGCGCGTTCCTCCCGGTCAACCGCAGGCTCCGCGAGCTGTGCACCGCGTGGCAGTGCCGGCCCGACGGGTCCGCGAACGACCACTCCGACGCGCAGTACGACGCCCGGATCCGAGACCAGCTCGACGACATCCACACCGAGGTGTCCAAGCTCCTGCGTCGCTCGGGCAAGGCCGCCCCCGAGCTGCTCGACCACCGCGACCGTCTCCGCGTCGCGCTCGAACGCTTCGACGACGGGGACACCGCGTCCCTCACCTCTCCGCTCACCGACGGCTATCACACCGTGTGGATGTGGCTGCATCAGCACGTGCTCATGCTGCTCGGCCTCACCCGCGCACAGGACGAGGCCCTCGAAGAGGAGCTCGTCGCGGGCGCGGCCGGATGACCCTCTCCGACAGCGCGGTGCACACCCTCACCCGGATCGCGGTACCCCACGGTCAGGGACGGGCACGTGGTCTCGGCGCGGCGGAACTCGGCGTCCACGGGGTCGAGATGGACAACCTCGTCGGTCTCGGCCTCCCGGTCGTGCCCGGCCTGACGATCCCGGTCGGGGCGGGCGAAGAGCTCGCCAACCGCGAGACCGCCGGGGTCGCCATCGACCTGTTGGAGAAGCTCGCCGTTCGCGGCATCTGGCCCGCCGTCCGCACCGAGCGGCGCCCCATGCTGATGCACCTGAGATGCAGTGCGGCGGTGCCGGTGTCGGCTCTCCCGCCGGCCATCTCGGTGATCGGATTGTCCCCGCGCAACGTCGACGCCCTCGTCGACGTGATCGGCCGTGATCGCGACATCTACGACTCGTGGGCCGAGACGCTCCGGTTCATCGCGGAGAACGCACTCGGCGTCGACGCCGACGACCTCGACGACGTGGTCGACGATCATTCCGACAGCCGCGCACGCGTTCCGGCTCTGCTCGATCTCATCGTGGACGCGACGGGGGTCGCCTTCCCGGCCGACCCGGCCGAACAGCTCGGGCTCGCCGCCAAGGCGATGCTGACCCGGTGGGCGTCACCGCGCGGGCAACGGGCGCGCAAGGCGTTGTCGCTTCCCGACGATCTCGGCATCGCGCTTCACCTCCGCGCCCTTCGTCTGGGTTCATGGAACGAGTCGGGCTATGGATCGGCGGTCAGCCGTGACCTCGAGACCGGCAAGTACTCCCCGAGTGGGGTGTTCCACCTCGGCGTCCGCCGCACCGATCCCGAGCCCGGCCCCGGTGAGCCGCTGGGCGCGATGCCCGGTGGCACGGCCATCCTCGACCAGATCTTCGCCACACTCGAACCTCATCTGCGCGGCGTCGCGCAGGTCGAGTTCGAGGTTCGCGACCGCCAGCTGGCACTGCTCAGTGCTGGTGCTGTCGAACACCCCGGACCCCGGGCGATCACCACTCTCGCCGTCGATCTCGTCAACGACCATGCCATCGGCCGTCGCGAGGCCGTCGCGATGCTCGACCCGGACCTGATGCAGGACCTCCTCCATCCGCAGATCAAGCTGACCGGTGGCGAACAGCTCGTCGCGCGTGGCCTGCCCGCGTCGCCGGGCGCGGCGACCGGCGAGATCGCACTCGGCGCCGACACCGCGCTGCAGTGGGCTGCGCAGGGCCGCAACGTGATCCTGGTGGCTTCCGAGACCAGCCCGGCCGACGTCCCCGCACTTCTCGCGGCCACCGCGGTCCTGACCTCGAACGGCGGACTGGCGTCGCATGCGGCCGTCGTCGCGCGAGGCGCCGGGCGTCCGGCGGTCTGCGGCGCCACCGACCTGCGCATCGATCGTGCGGCCGGGACGGTGACGAACGGTGACCTGACACTCACCGAGGGTGAGGTGGTGTCCCTCAACGGACGCACCGGTCACGTCTACCGCGGCGCGGTCACCATCCGCCCCGCCGAACCCTCGGCCGAGCTCGACCGGTTGCTCGGCTGGGCCGACGACATCCGCCGTCTCGGAGTGCGCGCCAATGCCGACAACGCCGAGGACGCAGCGACCGCGTTCCGCCTGGGCGCCGAGGGAATCGGCCTGTGCCGCACCGAGCATCAGTTCCTGGGCGACCAGCTACCGCTCGTCCAGCGACTCGTGCTCGCGGAATCCGACGCCGAGGAACTCGACGCCATCGCGGCCCTGACCGCCGCGCAGCAGGCCGACTTCACCGAGCTGCTGCGCGTCGTCGGGGACCGGCCCATCACCGTCCGGCTGCTCGACGCGCCACTCCACGAGTTCCTTCCCGCCGACGGCGACTACCGCGACGAGGCGCAGGCGCGACGTGCCGCCGACGCTCACGAGTCCAATCCGATGCTCGGTCTCCGCGGCGTGCGGTTCGCGATGGTTCAGAAGCATCTGTATCCCGCTCAGGCAGAGGCGCTGTTCCGCGCCTGGGTCAGCGTGCACGCCGACGGATTGACCCCGCAGTTGGAGGTCATGATCCCACTGGTGTCGCTGCCGGGCGAGCTCTTGCGCGCGATCGCGCAGGTGCACGAGGCGGCGGCCGCGGTGACCGCCGACACCGGGGTGATGGTGCCCTACAAGGTGGGCAGCATGGTCGAGACGCCACGCGCGGCGCTCCTCGCCGGGTCACTCGCCGAGGACGCCGACTTCCTGTCCTTCGGCACCAACGACCTCACCCAGCTCACCTACGGCTTCTCGCGCGACGACGTCGAGAAGTCCATGCTGACGCACTATCTCGAGCACGGCCTGCTCTCCGACAGTCCGTTCGCGGTCCTCGACCCCGACGGGGTCGGCGCCCTCGTGTCCCGGGCGGTGTTGCTCGCCCGCAGTACCAAACCCGACATCAAACTCGGGGTGTGCGGTGAGCACGGCGGTGACCCGTCGTCGATCGACTTCCTGAACTCGGTCGGCCTGCACTATGTGTCGTGCTCACCTCGACGGGTCCCGGTGGCCCGTCTGGCCGCCGCCCGTGCGGTGCTGACCGCTGACTGAGAGGTTCACCATGACAACCGAACTCGACGACCTGAGATCGGCGGTCCGCGACGCCGTCGATTCCCTGGGCGGACCGTCGGTGTGTCGTGACCTGGCGCCGGACGGCCCGGGCTGGGATGGACGCTCGTGGTCGCTGCTCGCCGAGCAGATCGGTGTCGCCGCCCTCGGACTGCCCGAGGAGTGCGGTGGACTCGGTGGTCTGCCCGAGCTCCTCGTCGTGGCCGAGGAACTGGGCGCCGGCGTGATGCCCGTCCCCTTCCTGTCGACGGTGCTGGCTTCGCAGGTGCTCATCCGGTCCGGTGGCGCCGACGACGCGCTGGCGCGGATCGCCGAAGGTGCACCGGCAGCCTTCGTCGGCCTCGACCGGCACGGCTGGTTCGATGCCGACGACATCGCATTCGCCGTCGATGCCGGCTCCGGGGAGCAGACGATCAGTGGTGTCGCGACCTCGGTGCTGGGTGCTGCGGGTGCGGCTTGGCTGGTCGTGGCGGCACGAACCGACACCGGTGTCGCACTGTTTCTCTGCGACGCAACGGTTCCCGGAGTGTCGCTCACCCCGCTGCCCACCCTCGACCTGTCCCGGGCACACGCCGCGGTGACGCTGTCCGGGGTGCCTGCGCGTCGACTCCCGGTGGCGGGCTCGCCGGAGTCGGCGATCGTGGCGGCGCTCGACGTCACGTGCCTGGTCCTGGCAGCCGAGCAACTCGGCGGGGCGCAGCGCAGCCTCGACCGGACGGTCGACTACGTCAAGGAGCGCAGGCAGTTCGACCGCGCGATCGGCAGTTTCCAGGCCGTGAAGCACACGCTCGCAGACCTGCTGGTGCTGGTCGAGTCGTCCCGGTCGGCTGTCACGCGCGCCCTCGACTCCGCCGACCTCGCCGAGGCGGCCTCCCTGGCCCGCGCCTGGTGTGCCGACAGCTACCGCACGGTCACCGCCGAGGCCCTCCAGCTGCACGGCGGCATCGGCTTCACCTGGGAACACGACTCACATCTGTACTTCCGCCGGGCTCGTGCCGACGCACAGCTGTTCGGTACCAGTACTTTTCACCGGGAGCGGATCGCCCTGACGTTGGGTTGGTGATGCCCCCTGGAGGTGCGAGCGAAGCCCCACTTCTCCCTGAGGTGCGAGCGACAAACCCCAATGCTCCCTGAGGTGCGAGCGAAGCGAGCCTCGAAGGGCTCGCGAGGTATCTCACCAGGCCCTTCGAGGCTCGTCGCTATCGCTCCTCGCACCTCAGGGAGCAGAGGGGGGTCACTTCTTTCGGATCAGGGAGCAGAGGGGGGTCACTTCTTTCGGATCAGGGAGCAGAGGGGGGTCGCTTCTTTCGGATCAGAGAGCAGAGGGGGGTCACTTCTTTCGGATCAGGGAGCAGAGGGGGGGTCGCTTCTTTCGGATCAGGGAGCAGAGGGTGTGTGGTTCTTTCGGATCAGGGAGCGGGGGTTGCTCTTCGAGCAGCGCCCACCTCAGCGCCGGTCGCGGGCCGAGAACGGACGGTCCTTGTCCGCACGGGGTTCCGGCGGCAGGCCGAGCACCCGTTCACCGATGATGTTGCGCTGGATCTGGTCGGTACCACCCGCGAGTCGGTACCCGGGGCTGCCGAGCAGGTGTTCGGTCCACGCGAACCGACTCGGGTCGGTCGCCACCGCGATGTCGTTGCCCAGCAGATCCGCGGCGATCTCACCGATCTTCACGAGAACATCGGACGCCATCAACTTGCCGACGGAAGCAGCGGGACCGGGTGACCGGCCGGCGGCGGCGGCCCGCGCCACCCGATCCGCAGTGGCCTTACGCAGTTCCGCCCGGATGTAGACGTCGGCGAGCTGCTGGCGGACGACCGGATCCCCGGCCGCCCCGACCTGTTGCGCCAGTCCGACCAGTTCGTCGACCGAGCCGCCCTTCTTGCGGGTGACCGATCCGGACGCGGTCCGCTCGAAAGACAGTGTCGCACCGGCGATCTTCCACCCCTGGCCGATGTCACCGAGACGCGCGGAGTCCGGGATACGGACGTCGTTCAGGAAGACCTCGTTGAACGACGCCCCGCCGCTCATCTGTCGAATCGGCCGGATCTCGACACCGGGCGCGTCCAGCGGGATCAGGAACGCGGTGATGCCCTTGTGTTTCGGCAGATCGGGGTCGGTCCGGGCGAGCAACATGCCGAGATCCGCGAAGCGTGCGCCCGAGGACCAGACCTTCTGACCGTCGATGCGCCAGCCGTCGCCGTCGCGCACGGCCCGGCAGGACAGGGAGGCCAGGTCGGAACCGGCGCCCGGTTCACTGAACAGCTGACAGGCCAGGAGGTCGGTCCGCAGCAGAGGTCGCGCGTACGCCTCGCGCTGTTCGTCGGTGCCGAACATCGCGACCGCGGGACCGACCAGTCCGGTGGTGACACTGATCAGTTCGGTCGACGGGGGCACGTCGAACTCGAGTTCGGCGCGGGCCACCTCCGACGCATACGACGCGGGCAGGCCCCGCCCACCGTGCTCGGCGGCGAGCGTCAGCGCGCCGTATCCGGCGTCGTAGCGCTTGCGCCGGTACTCTCTCGCCGCGTCGAGCAGCCGACGTTCCTCGTCGTCGGACAGGTTGCGGAAGACCGCGAGATCGGCGGGCCCCGACGGGGTTGCCGACTTGGGTGCCGCGATCCCGGAGAGCCATTCGCGAACCTCCGTGCGGAACACCGCGAGGTCCGACCCACCCGGGTCCGTGGTCGACAGTGCGGGTGCCGACATCGGCAACCTCCTCAGACAGTCAGAACCGTGCACGCCGACAGTCCCGGCGCGCCATAGACATGTGTGAAACCGACCTTCGGTGCGCCCGGCACCTGTTCGCCCTCGGCACGACCCTGCAGCTGGCGGACCACCTCGTGCACCTGGCGTAGCCCGGACGCACCGATCGGCTCGCCGTTGGCGAGACAACCGCCGTCGGTGTTGATCGGTGTGGCCCCGTCGACAGCGGTTGCGCCAGAGCGGATCAGCTGAGCCTGTTCGCCGTGCCCACACAACCCGGTCTCGGCGAGGTGGATGATCTCCGAACCGCTGTCGGTGTCCTGCACCTGTGCGACGTCGACGTCGGACGGGCCGACCCCCGCCGTCGCGAAAGCAGCTGCCGCGGCGTCGGTGCTGGGGCTGTGCACCGGGTCGGTGGTCAGCCACGGCGAGAACACCTCGAATGAACCGAAGCGTCGTGTCCGCACCTCCGCGGCCGCGAGCCGGACGGGCTTGTCGCACATGTCCGCGGCGCGGTCGCCGGACGCGAGGATCAGGGCGACACCGCCCTCCCCGGGCGAGCAGAACATGTACTGGGTCAGCGGGCTGTTCACCGGCGCCGCCGCCAGGATCTCGGCCTCGGTCAGGGGTTTACGACGCCACGCCATCGGGTGCGCGGCGCCATTGGCGAATGCGCGCTCGGCGGCCGCTCCGAGCAACGACTCGTCGAGCCCATGGACGTGGAAATACCTGCGCGTCTTCATCGCGAAGTACTGGGTGGTGACCATCATCCCAGACCGGGCATACCAGGGTCCGAGACCGTACGCGGCCGGGTCGGAACCGAAGGCCCCGCGTTCGTGCTTGTCGAATCCGACGACGGCCACGACGTCTGCGCGTCCGGACGTGATCATGTCGGCTGCGGTCGCCAGCGCGACACCGCCCGTGGCGCAACCGTTCTTGACGGTGACGAAGGGAATGCCCGTGAGGCCGAGTCGCGAGACCAGCGAGTCCGGCTTGCCCGACACATTGCTACCGCCGACGGCCGCGTCGATCGAGGACCAGTCGAGGCCGGCGTCGGCGAGGGCCGCACGCAGCGCGCTCTCGCCCATGTCCATGCCGCTGACGTCGCCGTGCCGGCCGAAGGCATGCATTCCGACCCCGACGATGTGGACGCCTGCAGCCCTTCTACCGGCGCTCATCCGGCGACCTTCTCGAACGCGAAAGTGGTGCAGTCGCCGAGATCGAGCAGTCGCAGTTCGACCTCGTCGCCGATCCGGACCGGTGACGTCACGCGCGACTCCACCAGGACGACGCCCAGATCGACGTAGGCCACGACGAAGGGCTGGAAGCCCGAGTCGGGAACGCGGAACGGGGGTTTCGGCGCGAAGGCCTGCTCCGTCCATGTCCACACCGTTCCGCGCTGCGGTAGCGCGACCCGCGACACCGATGTGCCGGCACAGCCGGGACAACGCGTCACAGCCGGGAACGCGACAACCGCACACTCCGCGCAGTCCGATCCGGCGAGTACCGGCGGATCGAGCTGCGCGAACAGTGTGTCGTCGACAACCGCTGACACCTCCGTCACGCCCCCGAGAGCAGGGTGAGTGGACGGCCGAGGATCTCACCGACCGTGCGCAGGTACTCCGCCGCGGGAGCACCGTCGACCGCGCGGTGATCGAAGGTGAGACTCAGCGTGAGCACCTGCGTGCGCACCGGTGTGTCTCCGTCCCAACGGAATCCGTCCTTCACCCGGCCCACGCCCAGTATCGCCACGTTGCCCGGGTTGATGACCGGGGTGAAGAAGTCCACTCCGTAGGCACCGAGGGTGCTGACCGAGAAGGTGGCACCCTCGAGGTCGGCGAGCCCGAGCTTTCCGTTGCGTGCAGCAGCGGCCAGTTCGGCGGTGTTGCCCGCGATCTCGCCGACCGACAGCTGATCGGCGTCGCGGACGACCGG
The DNA here is from genome assembly GCF_041103195.1 of Gordonia sp. ABKF26. NCBI lineage: Bacteria > Bacillati > Actinomycetota > Actinomycetes > Mycobacteriales > Gordoniaceae > Gordonia > Gordonia sp. ABKF26. The sequence continues at coordinate 695,467 of NZ_JBGCVZ010000003.1, read as the reverse complement.
CACCACGAGACCTCCGTCGACAGCGACGGCGACGCCGATGTCGACACGCTCGGCCACCACGATCTGGTCGTCGACGATCCCGGCGTTGAGCAACGGGTGCTCGCGAAGCGCAAGTGCCGCGGCCCTGATGATGAAGTCGTTGAGACTCGGCGCTCGACGACTGGCGGCGGCCGACTCCCCCTTGAGCGCGGCGCGCACCGCGACGAGGTCGGTGACGTCGACTTCGTACCCATGGGTGAGCTGCGCCATGGAGTGCAGGCTGTCCATCATGTTCCGGGCGATCGCACCGCGCATACCACGCAGCGGGATCACATCACCGGGTTGCGGACCGACCGACGCCGAAGCCGGCGCGGCAGCAGAGGTGTCTGCGGCGGAACGGGATCGACCTGTGGCGGCGCGTTCCACGTCGGCGCGGGTGACCCGGCCACCGATCCCGCTGCCACTCACGGTCGCGAGGTCCACCCCGAGTTCGGCGGCGAGTTTGCGGACGACCGGACCCACGAATGTCGCGGCACTCCCCGGTGCCCCGCCCGCCGACGTCACGCCGTCCGATGTCCCGTTCGCCGATGTCGCGGGCGCGGAAGCCTCCGGACCGGACTGTTCTGCCTGCGGGCGCGCGAGGAAGTCCTCGACATCCTCGGACACGATCCGACCACCGGGCCCTGTCCCGGTGAGACGGCGCAGGTCGACGCCGGCCTCGGATGCGACGCGGCGAGCGTTCGGGGATGCCTTGAGCCGGGCGCCGTCGGTCGCGGTCGCCTCCGAGGGGGTGCCGGCAGGTGTCGCCTCCGGTGTGCCCTCGGCTGCGGCCGTCGACTCGGAATCGGGTGCGGTGGGGGTCGATCCACCGTCGGGCGCAGATTCACCGTCGGCGAGGAGCCAACCGACCACGGACCCGACCGGCAACACCGCACCGTTGTCCGCATTCGTGGCCAGCACACCTTCGGCCTCTGCCTCGACGTCGACGTCGACCTTGTCGGTCTCGACCCGGAACAGGGTGTCGCCCAACGCGACCCGCTGTCCGGGTTGGGCGACCCACTCCCCGATGACACCTTCCTGCATGGTGAGCCCCAGTTTGGGCAGCACGATCTGGAAGGCCACGATCAGTTCCTTTCCAGGAGTCGCCGGGCACCGGCGACGATGCGGTCCGCGTCCGGCACGTAGGCCTTCTCGAGCGGCGTGCTGAACGGGACGGGCGTGAACGGAGCACCGATCCGCAGCACGGGCGCGTCCAGGTGATCGAACGCCTCCTCCTGGATCTGCGCCGCGACCTCGGCGCCGATGCCGCCGAACGTGACCGCCTCGTGGACCACGAGGATGCGGTTGGTCTTACGCGCCGATTCGACGATCGTCGCGGTGTCGAGCGGCTGCACCGATCGCGGGTCGATGACTTCGGCGGTGATCCCCTTCTCGGCCAACGCGTCGGCCGCCTTGAGCGCCTCGGCGACCATCCGGCCGAACGCGACGATCGTCACGTCGTCACCGGTGCGGGCGACAGCCGCCTCCCCGATCGGGATCTCGTAGACCTCCTCGGGGACCTCCCCGCGCGAGCCGAGCAGCACCTTGTTCAGCATGAAGACGACGGGGTTGTCGTCGCGCACCGCGGAGACGATGAGGCCCTTGGCATCCCGTGCATTCGACGGCATGACGACCTTGAGTCCCGGCGTGTGGGCCAACCAGGACTCCAGGCTCTGCGAGTGCTGCGCCCCCGCGCTCACCCCGGCGCCGTAGGCGACGGCGATGACCATGGGCACCTTGACCTCGCCGCCGTACATGAACTTCATCTTCGCGGCCTGGTTCACGACCTGGTCGAGGGCGACGGCGAGGAAGTCCATGAACATGATGTCGACGATCGGGCGCAGGCCACGAGCCGCCGCACCGACACCGAGACCGATCAGACCCATCTCGGCGATGGGTGTGTCGACCATGCGGCGCTTGCCGAACTCGGCGAGCAGACCGTCGTACATGTGGAAGACGCCGCCGTATGCGGCCACGTCCTCGCCGATCACGAAGACGTTCTCGTCTTCGCGCATCACCTGCGCGACACCCTCGTTGAAGGCCTTCACGTAGGTGGTCGACCGCGCTGCCGGAGCCGCGTTGTCTGCGCCGGATTCTGTTGCGATGGTTTCTGTTGCAGTGGACATGTTCTCGGCTTCTCCGGGTCAGACGCTGTAGACGTTGAGCGCGATGTCGGCGGTGTCGGGGTACGGGCTGTTCTCGGCGAAGGCGACGGATTCGGCGATGTCGGCGTCGACCTCGGCCCAGATCTGGGCGAACTCGGCCTCGGTCACCACACCTTCGGCGACGGCCCGGGCCTCGAGCAGCTTGATCGCGTCGCGCTCCTTCCAGGCTTCGACCTCTTCCTGGGTCCGGTAGGTCTTGCGGAGGCCCTTGACGCCCTGGTGGTCGTAGTAGCGGTAGGTCTTCGCCTCGACCAGGGAGGGTCCCCCGCCGGCGCGGGCGCGTTCGACGGCCCGCCCGACCGCGGCGCGCACCTCGATCGCGTCCATACCGTCGCAGATCTCACTGGGCATCCCGTAGGCGACGGCGCGATCGGCGACGTTCTCGAGCTTCATGTGATCGCGCAGGGCAGTGAACTCGGCGTAACCGTTGTTCTCGCACACGAACACGACGGGGAGTTCGAGGATGCCGGCCATGTTGGCCGCCTCGTGGAAGGCGCCGATGTTGCTCGCACCGTCACCGAAGAACGGGATGGCCACCGAGTCCTCGCCGCGGTACTTCGCCGCGAAGGCCGCACCCACGGCGATCGGGATGCCACCGCCGACGATCCCGTTGGCGCCGAGCATGCCGATCGACAGGTCGTTGATGTGCATCGAACCGCCGCGTCCCTTGCAGTAACCGTCGACGCGGCCGAACAGCTCGGCGAACATCTGCCGGAACTGGGCACCCTTCGCGACGGCGTGGCCGTGGCCGCGGTGTGTCGAGGAGATCTGGTCGTCGTCGCGCAGGTTGCTCATCGCGCCGGCCGCGACCGCTTCCTGTCCGACGTAGAGGTGCAGGAAACCGGGAAGCCGGCCGCCCTCCATCAATCGGCCCGCCTCGGTCTCGAACTGGCGGATGCGCACCATCCGGCGGTGCAGGTCGAGCACGACCTCACGGTTCGGCAACGGCTCCGCGGTCTTGGTCGCCTGTCCGGCAGGAGCAACCGGCTCGGCGCCGGTCTCTGTGGTGGTCACCATGACACCTCTCTGGGATGACTGTGCAGGTGGCGGCGATGTGAACCCCGCCGAAACCGCAGAGTTTGTTGATCGCTTCTGCAGTATGTGTCACCACTGTAGACGATTGTTAGTAGAATCACTATCAAGTTAGTCGACGAAAGTCGATCAGTTCGGACTGTTACTTGACTTGCTCTCCAGTTAACCCGACGATGGGTGCGCAGACAACCCGTGCGAAGGAGTGGTGACCGATGCTCGACCGGATTCGCGATCGAGCGAAGGCCGATCCCCAGAGCCTCGCGCTCGTCGACGATTCCGTCTCCCTCACTTGGCATCACGTCGCCGAGACCCTCGCGACCCTTGCGTCTGCGCTGCGCCGTCTCGCGCCGGGTCCCGACGATCGAGTGGCCGTGATCGGTGAGAACAGGGCGGAGACGCTGCTCGCCCATGTTGCGGCGATCGGAGCGGGGATCGGGACCGTGGCCGTGTCCCGCCAGTTGACCGCGGGTGAGATGGCCGACCAGTTCGTCGACGCGGGATGCGTCGCGGTCGTGACAGGCCCGGCGGGCCTGGCCGCCGCAGGTGAGGCGGCCGGTACGGCGTCGTTGCGGACGGTCATCACCCACAATCACGTAGGAACACCCTGGCTCGACGGCCGAGTGGAGCATCTGACGTGGGACGGCCTGCTCATGGGTGAGCCGAGCCCGCCGAACGACCTCGCCGACCGGCCGGCGCGACCGCCGCTCGTCTATACCTCCGGCACCACCGGGCGCGCCCGGGGCACCGAGGTTCGCTGGCTCCCCGGCCACGCAAAGGACGCCGCCGGATTCCAGGCGGCCGTGGCGGCACGGTCCGGCTACCCGACCGGTGCTCACCTGGTCGTCGGGCCGTTGCAGCACAACGGCCCCCTCACCTCCATACGGCACCTCCTCTCCGGTGAGCCCGTCGTCATCCTCGGCCGCTTCGACGCCGAGCGGGTCCTCCACCTCATCGACGCCCACTCGGTCACGTCGACGCTGATGGTGCCGACCCACTTTCAGCGACTGCTCGCGCTGCCGCCGCAGACCCGAGACCGCTACGACGTCTCCGGCCTGCGCTACGTCGCCCACACGGGATCCGCCTGCCCGGCGGATGTGAAGCGGGCGATGATCGACTGGTTCGGACCGGTTCTGATCGAGTCCTACGGCGGGAGCGAGATCGGCACCGTGTGCAAGATCGACTCGAACGAATGGCTCGCCCACCCGAGTTCCGTCGGCCGCGTCGTCGAGCCGTTCGAGGTGGTGGTGGTCGGATCGGACGGAGACGTTCTCGGTCCCGGCGACACCGGCATCCTGGGATTCCGCACTCCCCCGGGTCGCGAGGTGGTCTATCACGGCGATCCGGAGAAGACCGCCAAGGCCTACATCCTTCCCGGCGTCGCCACCCTCGGCGACGTGGGGCATGTCGACGAAGACGGGTTCGTGTTCATCACCGACCGGGTGGCCGACATGGTGGTCTCCGGCGGAGTGAACCTCTACCCGGCCGAGAGCGAGCAAGTGCTGCGCAGGCATCCCGACGTCGCCGAGGTCGCGGTCATCGGCGTACCCGACACCGACCTCGGCGAGGCACTGCTGGCCCTGGTCGTCCCCGAGACCGGCGCGAGCGTCGACACCGAGTCGTTGCGCGCCTTCGCCAGAGGGTCCATGGCGTCCTACAAGTGCCCGAAACACTATGTCGTCGTGGCGGAATTGACCCGCAACGCGATGGGCAAGCTCGACAAGAAGGCCCTGCGCCGACCGTATTGGGACTCCGAGCGCACCATCGCCGGTTGACCATCCACCGAAAGGCACACCCATGATCGAGATCCTGTTCGTCCGGCACGGACAACCGGTCTCCGGCATACGCAATCCCGATCTCGCGCCTGCGGGTATCGACGACGCCCGGCGGTTGGCCACCTGGCTGCGCGGCGAACAGATCGACCTCGTCGTCGCGAGCCCGTACGCCCGCGCATTGCAGACCGCGCAGGTCGTCGCCGCCGAGCTGTCCAGCGACGTGGACCTCGTGCTCGACGACCTCCGCGAATGGGACGACGACATCACCGCGGAGGATTACACCGCGATCGAGGACATGGCGGCCGACGATCCGCGGCTGCTCGCCGTCAGCTCCGGGCGGTACGAGGAGTACGTCCCTTCCCTCGACCTCGGCGGATTCCGCCGGCGAGCACGGTCGGCGCTCGAGCAACTGTTCGCTCTCCGGCCCAGCGGACGGATCGTCGCCGTCGCACACGGCGGGATCATCAACGCGGCCCTCGCCGACGTCCTCGAGATGCCGAAGACGTTCTGGCACAACCCGGCCTACACAAGCGTCGCCCGCGTGCGACGTCTCGACTCCGGGGTCGTCGTGGTCGATTCCGTCAACGACACGGCTCACCTGCGCGGCGTGCCGTTCGCGGCCGAGCCGGACCACCACACCGATGCCGCCTTCGACGCCGAGCCCGCGCGATGACCACGACGTCGACATCCGTTCCCCCGACCCCCGTCGATGCCGCTCCTGCCCCGGATGCCCTTCGCACGAACGCCCCTCGCACGGACGTCCCAGACACGATCGCCCCAGACACCATTGCCGCCGCGAGCAAGATCATCCTCGTCCGGCATGGTCTCCCCGGCGGGCCGGCCGGGCCGGACCCCGGCCTCGGCGACGAAGGCGTCGGCCAGGCCCGCCGACTCGGCACCTGGCTGCGAGGCCTCCCGGTCGTGCAGGTGGTGGCGAGCTCGTACACGCGCGCCTATGAGACGGCACGTCACGCGGCCCAGCCGCTCGGTCTCGAGGTCACGGTCGACGAACGCCTCCGCGAGTGGGAGAGCGACCGCGCGGTCTACGCCACTCCGGAGGCCATCGCCGCCACCGACCGGGGGCGGGCCTTCGCCGAGGGCCGCTACGACGACTTCATCCCCGACTACGACCGGAACGCCACCGCGGCCCGGATGCGGGATGCGGTCCTCGACGCGGCGCGCTCGGCTCCCGGCGAGCTGTCGGTGCTGGTCTCCCACGGTGGGGCGATCAACACACTCCTCACCGACATCCTGCAGGCACCGTCGCCGTTCTTCTTCAATCCCGCCTACACATCGGTGAGCCGGGTCGCGGTCCTCGGTTCGGGCCGCATGGTCATCCAGTCGGTGAACGAGACAGCACACCTCGGCTGAAACTGCTTTCTTTACTTCGATACCTGTTAGGGTTCTTCTCAACAGTGATGTGTGACACACGCACTCGCTCGTTTCGAGGAGATCCCATGAGCCATTCCGGCGTCGTGGCGAGTCGTACACTCGCCGATGAATACTCGACCATCGTCCGCAGCCTCTCCGGTCCCGAGTGGTCGGCCCCGAGCCGGTGCGCCGGATGGTCCGTCAAAGACCTTGTGGCACACACCGGCTCGAACTTCGCAGCCATCGTGAACCCGCCCGAACCCGACCCTGACGTCCCGGCTCCGACGACCGCCGAGGAACTGCAGGAGCGTCTCGTCGACGAGCGCCGCGACTGGGCCCCCACCCGGGTCGCCGACGAGTTCCTCAGCACGGTCGGACCGGCCATGGAGGTGCTCTCGGCGATGCAGGCGCCGGAGATCGGTTCCGCCCCGATGACCCTCACCGACCTCGGAACCTATGACAGTCACCAACTCTCGGATGCCTTCGCCTTCGACATGTGGTGTCACATGTACGTCGACCTGCTCGCACCCGGCGGTCCGGTGTCGCGCCCGGTCGGCGACCCGGACGACGCGGTCCTGGGTGCGGCGATCGGATGGATGCTCGCCGGGTTGCCGCAGATGTGTCCCGACGTCAACGCAGCACTGGGTGGTCGCGCACTCGGGGTGCGGCTGACCGGCCCGGGTGGCGGCGAGTGGACCCTTCGGCCGGGTGAACGACTGCTGACCGTGGAGACCGGACTCGACCGGAGCGACACCGTGATCGATTCCTCGGCAGCCGATTTCGTCCTGTGGGGCACGACCCGGTCACCGTGGCGGCAACACGTGTCGATCCACGGCGACGAGGCCTATGCGGCAACAGTTCTCGACACGATGGACATCGTCTGAGCGTTCGGCCGCGCCACCCGCGATCGACAGCAGAGACCGGAACGCGACAAGCGCTCCGGGCTCTGCTGATGATCGAGGTCAGTTCAGTGCGACCAGCATCTTCCCGACGTTGCCACCCTCGAGCATCGACAGGAACGCCTCTACCGCGTGGTCGATGCCGGTGTGGATGGTGGACTCGGCGACGATCTCACCGGCGGACAGCCACCCGAGCACACGTTCCTCGAACTCGGGACGTAGGTCCTCGTGATCACGAACGATGAAGCCGGTCAATGTGATCCGCTTCAGGATGGCCTGCATGAGGTGGTCCACCGACGGTCCGTTCCCACCGCCGGCGGAGATCATCCCGCACATCGCGACACGTCCGTTGAGGCGTAGATCGTGCAGCGCGGCGACGAGGTGCTCCCCGCCGACATTGTCGAAGTAGAGGTCGATCCCGTCGGACACCCGGCGCAACCCGTCGGCCACCGATTCGGCGCGGTAATCGATCGCCGAGTCGAAGCCCAGACGCTCGGTCAGCAGCGCCACCTTCGCCGGTCCACCCGCGCTACCGATGACGCGCCCGGCGCCGAGAAGTTTCGCGAACTGTCCGGCCGCACTTCCGACCGCGCCCGCAGCGGCCGAGACGAACACGTCGTCCCCCGGACGCAGACCACCGGCACGCCGCAGTCCGCAGTAGGCCGTGAACCCGGGCTGTCCGAGCACGCCGAGCCAGTGGTGCAGATCGACGCCGCGCGGATCGATGACAGTGGCCGCGTCGGCATCGACGACGGCCAGTTCGCGCCAGCCGAGCCGGTGCCGCACACACGCACCGTCGGGGATGCGTGAGTTGCCGCGGACGACGATGCCGATCGCCGAGCCGTCGAGCGGCGCATCCTCCTGAAAGCTCGTGGTGTAGTGCATCTCCGAGGTGCCCAGGCGCCCGCGCATCGAGGGGTCGACGCTCATGTAGCGGTTCTCCACGACGATCTGGTCGTCGCGGACGGGCCCCAGCTCGGCCTCCCGGACCTCGAAGTTCTCCGTGCGCGGAACCCCGTCGGCGGGTCGCTGCTTCAGGAACACCGCACGTGTGGTCGTCTCGACCCCGCTCGTCATGACAGCTCCAGGATGGTGACCGTGCCCTTGGAGCCGTCGACCTCGACCAGCGTGCCGTCGGGGATTCTCCGGGTGGCAGCGGGAACACCGGCAGCACAGGGTATCCCGAGCTCGCGGCTGACGATCATCGCGTGCGAACCCATCGCTCCGACGTCGGTGATGGCGGCCGAGGACACCATGAACAACGGCGTCCAGGACGGATCGGTCTGCGGCGCCACCAGGACCTCGTCCACCTCGAAGCTGTCGAGGTGGTCCATCGATGTGATGGTCCGGGTGCGTCCGCGGACCACGCCCGGGGATGCCCCGGACCCGTGCAGGACCTCACCCTCGGTCACCTCATCCACCTCGACCTGGTCCTTGCGGCGCAGACTCGAGAGCGGGGGAAGCGGCTCACGGGTGTCGAGGAAGGTCGGCAGGTCCAGACCGAACAGGCCCTTCCACGCCCGATGCCGTTCGGCAAGGGTCTCGGTCAGTGCGGCCGGTTCGCTGGCCAGGAGGTCCAGCTCGTCGTCGACGGCCATGAAGACGTGATCGGCAGCGGCGAGATGACCCTGCTCGTGCAGCCGTCTCCCGAGCTCGGCCAGCGGCACACGCGCCTCGTGCAACACCTTGATGCAGTTCGTCTTCGCACGTTCGCGCCAGGCCGCGAAGCGTCGTGCCGAGGCGAGCGCTGCGTCGAGGGTCGCCTGCCCCTCCGCGTCGTCGCCGACGATCGCACGCGCCCGTTCCAGGGCCGAGTCGGTGTCCCCCGCGTGCTCGGCGAGACGCGCGGTGGGTGACGCCGAATCCTCCTGCAAGCGCAGGCGGTCGATGAGTCCGAGCACCAGTTCGGGTTTCGTCTCCCACGATGTCGAACCGAGGTCCCATTCGTTGGGGCCCCGGTAGCCGAACTCGGCGATGAAGTCGGCGAAGGAGGCGTCGAACTTGGGATCGAGCCCGCGCACCCGCGCCGCGACGCCGTCGATTCCCTGGTCGAATGCCTCGGTCAGGCGCTCGTCGGCGCGCACCATCCGGCCCAACTCCCAGAGCGCGAACGACGGCAGCGCCGAGTCGACGTCGCCCGCCGAGCCCACCAGCGTGACGATGAGGTCCTGGTTGTCGGCTCCGAGAAGCTGGCCGAGCACCGACGGGCCGACCGCCGCCCCGTTCGTCGCGGCCACCTCACCCCGCCATGCGGCCCGCTCGAGGGGCATGACCGACCGCGCGCGGGCGACGAGCGCGACCGGGGTCAGGCTCGACAGGTCGGGGCGCTCGGTGCGCAGCCGATCGGCGAGCACGCGGTCCTCGTCGAGTTCCGGGAAGGTCTCGGTGGACAGAATCCAGGCGTTGCGCGCGGCCAGGCGCGCACTGGCGTCGGCGTTTTCGTCATCGGGGTGCCCGACGTACGCGGGGATGTCCGGATCGCCACCGTAGAACAGCTGATCCACGAGCTCGACCGACAGGCCGCCGCGGATTCCCACGAGCCGCGACATCGACAGGTTGATGTACAGATGCCCGTAGAAGATCCCCGACGAGGCGGCCACATCCGGCTTCTCCACGAGCGAGTAGCTCCCGTGGAAGGCGTAACCGGCGTTCCATCCGGGCAGAATGTTCTGAATCCACCCGAGGTCGGCGCCCAGCGGCGTGATGGGATCGGACAGCACATCGCTGGCATTGAGCCGCGTGTAGATGGGTAGACGGGCACTCGGTTCGGTGTCGACCAACCAGCGCTGTTCGGACATGTCGTTCTCGTCTCTGCTGGGACCGCATGGGATGAGCGGCCATAGTTTCTTGACAGGGTATACACGTGGGCTGTGATGTGTGACACTCTACCTGCAAGACTGTAGGCGTTGGCAAGTAAGTCGTCTCGGTCTCTCGTACAGGAAGCAAGGAGACGTTCGATGAAGTTGCAGGACAAAGTTGTTGCCGTCACCGGCGGAACCCAGGGAATCGGCCGTGGGATCGCCGAGGCAGCACTCGCGGAGGGCGCGAAGGTCGCCCTGAACGGCCGGTCGAAGGAGAAGGGGGATAAAGCTCTGGCCGATCTCGGTGCAGGCGATCGTGCCGCGTTCTTCGCCGGCGACGTCACCCTGCAGGCCGATGTCGAGGACTTCATCGAGCAGACCGTGAGCACCTTCGGACGCATCGACGTTCTGGTGAACAACGCCGGTGGCGCAAACGACCTGCAGCCCACGGCGCAACTCTCCGACGAGGAGTGGAACCTCGTACTGAACTGGAACCTGAACTCCAATTTCTGGGCCACCCGCCGCGCGCTCCAACACATGATCCCCCAGTCCTACGGCCGCATCATCAACATCTCCTCGGTCGAGGGCAAGCAGGGCAAGCCGGTGTTCACCGCCTACGTCGCCGCGAAGCACGCGATCAACGGCATGACCAAATCGATTGCGCGCGAGGTGGGTACGCAGGGCATCACGGTCAATGCGATCTGCCCGGGGCTCGTCATCACCGACATCATCAAGAACAACGGCCCGCAGACCGCGGCGGCGATGGGCATGAGCTTCGAGGAGATGGTGGACCTCTTCGCCCAGGAGTCCGCCATCAAGCGGCCCAACACCGTCGAGGAAGTGTCCGCCATGGCGATGCTTCTCGCGTCGGACGCCGGCGCCGGTATCACCGGTGCCATCCTCAGCGTCGATGGCGGTACCGCTTCCTACTGAGCACCACTGCTCCCTGAGGTGCGAGCGAAGCGAGCTTGCGCTCCGCACACCTCAGGGAGCAGGGGAACAGACTCCGGGGGCGACCTCAGAACGTCCCGCGTACCGCCCAGGCCACGCAGCGCTCCAGGATCGTGCGGAACTGCGGGATGTCCCAGCTGCCGCGGTCGACTCGGCCGAGGTCGTCGATACCGAGATCCTGCACATCGAACCTGCCCCGACAGTGCCCGAGGGTGAAGTAGCAGACGGTCCCGGGGTCGTGGTGCTTGAGGTAGAGCACCGGGCGGGGTTCGTCGGTCGAGGTGTGTCCCTCGTCGAATCCGGTTGACTCACCGACAAAGCGGGTGTGGGCCAGCACCTCGATCGGTTCGAACAGCTCGCTCACGTACAGCTCGTCGACCGCGTCGAAGTCGTCGACGCCCGCCACCAACGGGTGTTCCGGGTCGGCGATCTCGACACGATAGGGCGCGATCGGCGGATGGCCGAGGAACTGACTGCCGACCAGCGCGGGCAGCACGCCCATGGATCGCGGGGTCACATAACGGCTTGCCGACCCCGGCGGGGTGGGTTCGATGGCCGAGTTGGTCGCGTGCAGGGCCAGCCAGCGGCCACCCCGCGCCAGGAAGCGCGTCAACGCATCCTGAGCGGCGTCATCGGGAATCCGGTTGCAGGTGTAGGTGATCAGCAGGTCCGCGGCGTCGAGGGCGGATACACATCCGTAGTCCTCGAACACCCGGGTGCGCACCGTCTCGTGCTCGCCGAGCAGTCCGAGGATCTGCAACCGGGCGTGATCGAAGTCGTGCCACTGCCCGCCGCAGATGACGACCGCATCGAGGCGGCCGGCCGGTCCGGCCATCGTGGGCTCCTCCGTCCTCAGGCGTGCGCGTGCAGCGGCTTGCCGGCCAGGGCCAGATGGGCTTCGCCGAGCGCCTCGGCCTGGGTCGGGTGCGCGTGCACCAGGTTCGCGACGTCGTTCGCGTTCGCTTCCCAGTTGTAGATGAGCTGCGCCTCGCCGATCAGTTCACCCACACGGTCCCCGACGAGGTGGATGCCCACCACCGGACCGTCGGCGCCCGCCCGGATCAGCTTGACGCCACCCGCGGTCTGCAATATGCGACTCTTCCCGTTGCCGCCGAGATCGTAGACGGCGGTGGTGATCTCACCGCACCGTTCCGCCGCCTCCGCTTCGGTCAGGCCGACGGAGGCCACCTCCGGATGCGAATAGGTCACCCGCGGGATTCCGGTGTCCGCCACGGGCGCGCAGTCGAGGCCGGCCAGCTGTTCGGCGACGAAGATGCCGTTGCCGAAACCGCGATGGGCGAGTTGAGGTCCCGGCACGATGTCGCCGATCGCGTAGACGCCCGGCACTGCGGTCTGCAACCACTCGTCGACCACGACGAAGCCACGATCGAGTCCCACACCGGCCTCTTCGAGACCCAATCCGGCAGTCCGCGGTCCCCGACCCACGGCCACCAGCAGAACGTCCGCATGCAGTGACGCTGACTCGCCGTCGAGCTCGACGACCACTCCGGACTCGGCGGTGCCGGCGGACGACACCATCGCCCCGGTACGAATGGTGATGCCGCGCTTGCGGAACGCCCTGGTCAGTTGCTTCGACGACCACTCGTCCTCGGTCGGCAACAACCGGGGTGCGGCCTCCACGACCGTGACCTCCACGCCGAGCGATGCCCACAGACTGGCGAACTCGCAACCGATGACACCCCCGCCGAGGACGATCGCGGTCGTGGGGATCGAATCGAGCTCCAGCGCACGGTCGCTCGTCATGATCGGGCCGCCGATCTCCACGCCCGGCAGGGTCCGCGACTGGGAACCGGTCGCGATGACCAGCGCCTCACCGCGGACGCGGGTCGTCCCGCCGTCGGTGAGCTCGACGTCGACGGTCCGCTCACCCGATACCCGTCCGAGCCCGCGGACCACCCGGATCCGACGCGACGAGATGAGACCCTCGAGCCCTCGGTACAAGCCGTCGACGACCTTCTGCTTGTACGCGTGGACTGCGGTGATGTCGATGCCGTCGAGAGACGCCTTGATCCCGAAATCTGCTGCGTGACGCACGGATTCGGCGATACCGGCGGCATGGAGCAACGCCTTGGTCGGGATGCACCCGTTGTGTAGACATGTGCCGCCGAGCTTGTCGGACTCCACGAGGACGACCGACATGCCGAGCTGCGCTGCGCGCAGAGCACACGAGTAACCACCCGACCCGCCTCCCAGGACGACGACGTCCACAGTCTCGGTCGTGCCGGTCTTCTCCGGGTCCGTGCTCATGTCAGAAGTCGAATCGGTTGGTGAAGCCGCCGTCGATCACGACATTGGTACCCGTGATGTGTCCGGCGGCCGGCGACGCGAGGAAGGTCACGGCGTTCGCGATGTCCTCGGCCGAGGCGAACTTGCCGAGAGCCGCCGCCGACATCGCCGCGTCGTACAGCTGCGGTCGCTGCTCCTTGATGGTGTCCCAGGGGCCACCCTCGAAGTACACCGGGCCGGGCGAGACCGCGTTGACCCGAATACCTTTCGGCCCCAGGGCGCGAGCCTGCGCCGACGAGTGTTGCAGCACGGCGGCTTTCAGCGCCCCGTAGCTGTTGGCGGTGGTGATCGGGCCGGCCTCGATGGCCGAGGTCGTGCTGATGGTCACGACGGACGCGGCAGAGCTCTGCTCCAGATGCGGCGTCGCGGCCTCGATGAAGTTCACGAGGCTCATGAGGTCGACGTTGAAGCTGTTCTCCCAGGCCTGGCGCCCCTTGCCGGTCATCGCAGACGCGTTGACGATGACGATGTCGACGCCGCCGAGCGCGTCGGCCGCGTCGGCGACGAAGGAACTCACTGCTTCGGACTCACCGACATCGACGGCCTTCCAGAACACCGTGCCGGCTTCCGACAGCTCGTCGGCGACGGTCTTGAGCTGGTCTTCGCCCCGGGCGCAGATGCCCACCGAGGCACCTTCGGCGAGAAGACTCCTGGCGATGGCCAGGCCGATGCCCTTGCTCGCACCGCTGATGAGGGCGCGCTTTCCGTTGAGGTCGAGATCCATGTCGGGTCCTTCGTGTCGTGTCGGTGATCAGGTCGGTGGAGGATTGTCGAGGGGTTAGAGATTCATCGCCCCGACGGAGGTCTGGAAGTCGAGGACGTGGCCGAAGTCGTTGATCGACTGGACGGCACGTCGGGTGTCGGCGCCGCGGAGCACGCTGACCGAGGTGTGGTGGACGCGGACGGGCATGTCGAAACCGCTCGCGAGCGCGTCCGCGAGTACCGCGTTGATGACGCCGCTGTGGCAGGTGATGACCACCCGCTGGCCGAGATGGGCGTCGACGATGAGCCCGACCTCACCGAGTACCCGCTCGCGGAAGGCCACCGGATCCTCGGCGTAGGGGAACGCCTCATATTTGCGAGTTCGGATGTGGTCGCGGAAGATTCGCGAGATCTCCTCGTGGGGCAGCGTCTCGAAAGGCGATTGATCTGCCGGAAAGCTCTGCCACGGCTCGTATTCGGTGAGCCCCTCGCGGACGACCGGCTCGAGGCCGTGATGCTCGGCGATCGCACGGCCGGTGTCGAGGGCCCGGCGCAGTGGAGAGCTGTAGACGGCGTCGACGGCATGGGTGGACAGACGCTGGGCGACCGCCCGGACCTGACGTTGCCCGAGCTCGGAGAGCGGGGGGTCCACGGTCTGCGCCGCGCTCAGTTCCTTGCTGAGGGCCTGCTCGCCGTGCCGGATGAGCACGAGCTCGCACAAGCCGTCCAGCGGGGCGAACGGGTTGTCGAGGTCGATCGAGCGCGCACGGGTCTGATTGGGCACGCCCCCAGTGAACCATAAACTGAGGCCGCTATAAAGATACTCCGCCGATGTCCCAGTTCATCGCATCACAAGGACCGCGAGGCTATAGGCGGCGACCCGCGAGGTCACACACTGGCGATGTCGGTGGCCAGTTCGCGCACCTCGTCGGAGAAGCGGCGTCGGCCCAGGTTCGCCAGCACGACGTCCTCGGTGAGCCAGGAGGACGCGGACACCTCGAGAAGACTCGACAGGGCCGTCGCCGCGGCGGCCTGCTTGGCCTTCGACGTGATCCGGTCGCGCACCCGCAGTTCGGCGGAGAAGATCGCCAGCATCTCCAGCCGGACCTCCCGACGGAGCGCCTCGATCGACAGGCTCCATCCGGGTGATCGCACGAAGTAGACCAGCGAGGCGGCGCGGTGCGCGTCGGTCCACTCGAGCACGGACACGATGACGTCGCCGAGGGTGGCGTCCGGGTCCTCGTCGATCACCGTTCTGAGCTGCGCCAGCATCTGCTCGGCGAACAGGCGCAGACCCCCGAGCAGCACTTCTTCCTTGGACGGGTAGTGGTAATAGACGGCCGCCGAGGTCATCTGCGCCTCGGCCGCGATGTCGGCGACGGTCACGTCCTCGATCGAACGCATGGAGTAGAGATGCATCGCCGCCTCCACCACGACGTCGCGCCGGGAGGGACGGTGAGCGGCCCGCTTGGCGCCGGTCCCCGTCCCGCTCGCGGCCGCAGTCCGTGCGGCGCCGCGGCGACCAGAGGGAGTCCGCCCAGAAGGGGCCCGGCCTGAAGAATTCTTGCCCGCCATGCGATAGATCATGACAGCATCGGGACCTTGTAACCCGCTGTGCCATCCTGTTGGCACCCCGTTGTCGACGGCAGAGGTCGTACCGCGGGCAGACGACGACCGGGAATCGGTGAGGAGGACGCGTGGCGAGATCGAGACGAACCGATCGTACGACGGACCACACGGCGGACCCCGGGGCACCGGATTCCGACGCAACCGGGCCGGACGCGGACTGGCTCGGTTGGGACTCCTCGCCGGCCGCCGACGATACGGCCTTCGACGATGGCGTCGACGCCGTCGCCGCCCGGGAGGTGCCGGACGACGAGTCGCCGGCATCACCGCCCGAAGACTCACCCGAACCCGAACCCTCACCCGCCGGCACCGGTAACGGCTCGACTGCGCATCGCCCGTCACGACGGCATCTGATCGTCAAGGCCGCCGTACGGGTCTTCTCTCGGAAGGGCTTCGCCGAAGCCTCGATCCAGGAGATCGCCACGGAGGCGGGAATGGTGCCGACCGCGGTCTACTACCACTTCGCGAGCAAAGAAGAACTGTTCGAGAGCGCGTTGGGTTACGCCATGGACGCGAGTTCGGCCGCCGCGCAGTCCGCGCGTCCCGATGACGTGTCGGCGGGCCCGGACACGTTCAAAGATGTCGTCTCGGCGGTGTGGGACTGGACCGCCGAGCATCCCAACTCGGCCCGCATGCTGTTCCTGCAGATGGCCGGCGGCGCGACACCCGGCACCCGACTGCTGGCCAAAGAGTACGAAGAACGCCACATCCGGCGCGCGTTCGACTATTTCCCCGCCGGCGAGGATCCCCCGAGCCGGCGGGCCGCGACCGCTCAACATGCCGCCCGCACGCTGCGGGTCCGGACCATGATCGCGATGACCATCGCGATCCAGCCGCTGCGCATCGAGGGCGGCCCGTTGTCGGACATACCCGTCACCAGCTTGCGCACCGCGACCACCGACGTCTGCACCAAGATGATCGAAGGACGCTGACCACCCCGGTCGCCGGACTACAGTAACTTGATCGAAGACACAGTTACTTCGATGCTGGTTGGAGTCCTTCATGCGCATCCTCGCGATCACCGGCGGCCATTCCTTCGATCGGACGGCCTTCGCCGACTTCGCCGAGTCCCTGCCGGGTGAGGTCACCTGGCTCGAACACCCCGATGCCGAGATCGGCCCGGATCAACTCGCGGACTTCGACGCATCTCTGCACTACGACATGCCCGGGACCCTGCCCGAGCCGTATGAACCGCCGGATGCATTACGCGCGTGCCTTCGAGACGCACCCCGGACGGGCCACGGTTATGTGGTCTTGCACCACGCCATCGCCAGTTGGGCGACCTGGGACGAGTGGGCGGAATTCGTCGGCGGACGCTACCTCTACCGGCCCGGGACCGTCCGCGGTGCAGAACGCCCCGATTCCGGATATCGGCACGCTGTGGCACAGCGCATCTCCGTCGTCGACGGCGAACACCCGGTCGTCGCCGGCCTGCCCACCCAGCTCGATCTCGTCGACGAGACGTACTTGTGCGAGGTGTTCGAGGATTCGGTGACCCCGCTGCTGCGGACGGATGCGCCGATGACCGAGGACGTGCACTTCTCCACCGCACTCGCCATGTCCGGTCGGCGTGACGAAAGGGCGGGATGGCACCACGAGCCCGGGTCGTCGCTGGTCGGATGGTCTCGCACCAATGGACGATCGCGACTGGTCTACCTTCAGCCCGGCGACACCGCCGCGACTCTCGGCGACCCGCATTACCGCACGCTCGTCGCGAATGCGCTGACGTGGGTCGCGCGTCGACGCTGACCTTTTTTGACAGTCGATACAGTTCGATGTGTCGCTGCTCACTCCCGGTGCTACAGTAAGTGCATACGTTGCCAAGTAAGAGGCGGCAGTCCAGTCCACCGAGGAGATCCCGATGCGTCAGATCCGGCATCCGATGAGTCGAGCCATCTACGAATTCGACGAGGACTACAACGTGCTCGTCACCACCAAGGACGGGAAGACCGGCACCTTCGACCCGGAGGGCCGCTATCTGCACGGTGAGGTGAAGTCCGTCGATCCGGAGATGGCCCGGTGGGTCGGCCTCGGGCCGCGTGAACCCGTGCCCATCACCCAGAACCGCCGATTCATGGGCGCTGCAAAGCTGCTCGAGAAGATGCAGGCGGACAAACTCGCCGAAGAAGCCCGTGCCACGCGCCTGGCCGAAGGAGGCAAACTGTGACCGAGATCGACACTCGTACCGCCGACCAGACGGCTTCGACGGATGAACAGTCCGACTATGCCGAGAGTTACCAGCGGTTGCTGGACACCGACACGCACCCGGTTCCCCAGGTGCTGCGCGAGGAGACCCACGACCTCTACGAGGATCAGAACTTCGTCCCGGTCTCCCGCTACATCAGCCGGAAGTACCACGAACTCGAACGAGATCGTATGTGGTACAAGGTCTGGCAGATGGCCTGTCGCGAGGAGGAGATCCCCGAGCCCGGCGACACGCATGTCTACGAGATCTGTGAGAAGTCGATCCTGGTCGTGCGCGGACAGGACATGTCGATCCGTGCCTTCTACAACTCGTGCCTGCATCGTGGGCGCACGCTCCGCGAGGAGAGCGGCCCCGCCGGACACGACCTCCGGTGCCCGTTCCACGGCTTCTGCTGGAATCTCGACGGATCGCTGAAATCCATGACGTGCGAGTGGGATTTCCCGCACGTCGACAAGAGCACCATGAACCTCCCCCAGGTCAAGGTCGACACGTGGGGCGGTTTCGTCTTCATCAACATGGACCCGGCATCGGAGTCCCTCGCCAGCTTCCTCGGCGACCTGGGCAAGCACTTCGAGGCCTGGCCCCTGGAGGACCGCTACATCCAGGCGCATGTGGCGAAGGTGATCGACGCGAACTGGAAGATCGCCCAGGAGGCATTCTCCGAGGCGTTCCACGTCGTGACCACCCACCCGCAACGCGTTGTGGGAACCGGTGATTCGAACAGCCAGTACGACGCCTGGGGCAACTTCAACCGCGGTATCACCGCCAACGGCGTCCCGAGCCCACACATCAAATTCGTCCCGACCGAGCAGGAGATGTTCGACTCGATGGTCGATGCCCGCATCGACGAGGACCCCATGGTGACGCTGCCCGACGGCGTCACCGCCCGCGAGATGTCCGGCCTGCTCGCCCGCGAGGGCCTGCGTGACACCATCGGCGATGTCAAGGCGGACAACATGTCCGACGCCGAGTCACTCGACAGCATCTACTACACGGTGTTCCCGAACTTCCACCCGTGGGGCGCCTACCAGCGGATCGTCTACCGGTTCCGCCCCAACGGCGACGACCACGACACCTCCATCATGGACGTCTACCTCCTCGCGCCGTTCACCGGTGAGCGGCCGCCCGCGGCCAAGGTCCAATGGCTGACCCCGGAGCAGACCTGGATCGACGCGACCGTGCTGGGCAGCTCGGCCCGCGTCTTCGACCAGGACGCCTACAACATGCCCAAGGTGCACCGCGGACTGAAGACGACGACGCAGAAGTACCTGCCGCTTGCCGGTTACCAGGAACTCAAGATCCGCCACATGCACCATCTGCTCGCGAAGTGGGTGGGCGAGGACGTCGACTGATCCTCCGCCGCTGCCCGCCGGCGGTCGACCCCCATACCCGGGGTGATCGGCATGATGGGTGGGGTGGTGATGTTGACACTGGTACTCGTCGTCGGGGCCGCGGCCGCCGGATGCGCGATGACGGCGGCCTACGTCTACCTGCGGCCCGGTGACGATCACGTACGCGCCGAACACCTCGGCCGGCGCTGGTTGGTCGCGACCGCCGTCCTGGGTGTCACCGCGCTCTGCCTGCGGTTCGGGTGGCTGCTGCTGCGCTGAGTACAGACATGAGCCCCCAGCCAGAATGCGGGATCCGTATCGTTCTCCGATACGAATCCCGCACTCGGCATCGACGCTGCGCGCCCCTCAGCTCACTGGCGTCTTCAAGAACGCACTGTAGGGCTCCTTGCTGTCGACCACGATTTTCCCGCCGGCGATGTGGCCTGGGAACGCCCACAGATTGGCCTGGCGCGGCGCGGTCAGCACCGGTCCGTCGGTGATGGTGAAGTCGATGGGATGCAGGACATCGGTCTGGAAGTCGGTCAACCCGGTGGTGTGCTCGCGGAACGTGTCGGCGTTGACGACGTCGAGCTTGCGCGCCTCCTGGGCGAAGGTCCAGACGGCGAGCCAGTCGGTGGTCACGCTGCCGTCGTGCGGGGTCTTGATCTCCCCCTCCGGGTCGTACTTGGCGAGCTGCTCCTCGTACTGCTTCCAGGTGGGGAACTGTTCGGCGTCCTCCCCCTTCTCCAACGCCACGGAGTTCGGGATTCCCGATTGCGAGACCAGCTCGATCGTCGCGTCTTCCATCACATTGTTGCTGAGTACCAACGGGATACGAAGGTTCTGGTCGATCGCGGCCCGGATGAGCGAGGTCAGCTTCTCCGGCGTGTAGATCATGCCACCCCAGACGTCGGGGTTCTGCGCCTTGACCTGCGCGATGATCGGCGCGAAATCCGTTGTCTCCGGGGGTACCTCCACAACGGCGACGTCGTCCACACCGGCGTTGCGGTAACCAAGTTTCGCGTTCTCGATGTACGGGGTGTTACCGGCGAAGGCGACGTAGACGGCCTTACGTGGCTTGAATCGGGTACCGCCGAGGTAGGTACCCTGGCCCGCGCCCGCGCAGTTGAGCGCGGCGATCATGGACAGCTCGTTGGCGACATCGGCTGCGGCGCAACCCATCGGGAACCAGTTCACCACGCCGGCCCGCTTGCCGATCTCGGCAAGTCCGTCATTGCTGTTCCCACCGATGAACGCGACGACGTTGTCCTCGTTCACCAGCTTGCGCGCGCCGGCGACGACATTGGCCGGTTGGCCCTTGGTGTCGTAGACGATGACGTTGAGCTTCTTGCCGTTGATGCCGCCCTGATCGTTGACGGCCTTCTCGGCGACCTTCGCGGCCAGCGCCGGATCCTGGAACGCCGATGGCGAGGACGACAGCGGCGCGACGAAGCCGACATTGATCGTGTCGGAGGTGTCCTCCGATGAGCACGCGGTCAGCAGGCCCGCGGTGACGGCCAGGGACGCCACTGCGGCGACAGGCAGTTTGATTCTGAACATGTTTGTGCCACTGCTACTTTCTCGAAACGGGACGCACCGGAGAGTGCGTTCAGGGATGGAGATAGGTGTTCTCGACGTCGCTGGTCTGTGCGGCCAGTTCGTCGGTGCTCAGGTCGAGCACGGTCCGGCCCTCGGACAGCACGAGCGTGCGGTCGGCGATGGCCAGCGCAGTCTCTACGTGTTGTTCGACAACCACGACTGCGAGCTGCCGACGGGTTGCCTCCGCGCGGACGACCCGGGCTATCAGTGCGCGAACCGCAGGGCTCAGACCGAAGGTCAGTTCGTCGAGGAGAACCACCCGGACGTCGCGCAGCAGGGCGCGGCCGACGGCCGCCAGTTGCTGTTGGCCGCCACTGAGGCTGCCCGCCACGACGTCCCGGCGTGACCCCAGCTGGGGGAAGAGGCCGAAGAACTCATCGGCGTCGATCCTGGCGAGCGCCAGATTTTCGGCGAGTGTCAGACTCCCGAACAGCGATCGGCCCTTCACCACCAGCGACACGTGCTCACGACAGCGCCGGTACGGCGCACCCGAGAGCTGCGCGCCGTCGACCTCGACGATGCCCCGGTCGGGCGTCACGAACCCGGAGATACCCAGCAGCGCACTCGACTTCCCCGCTCCGTTGCGGCCGATCACGCAGGTGACCTCACCGGGCTGCACACGCAGATCGAAGTCCCAGAGTCCCGCGCCGTTCCCGTAGTCCACGGTCAGCCCCGACACGCTCAGCCCCTCGGCTCGGACCGATGTCGACGCACCGACCGCTGCGGCGGTCATGCCGGGACCCCCACGGTCTCGAGTTCGACGTCATCCGGTTGCTCGCCGAAGTAGATGGCGCGGACCTCATCGCTGTCGAGTACCTCGGTTGTCGGACCGGACGCGACCACTCTGCCGTCCTCGAGGATGTAGACGAGGTCGCAGACGGCACCGATCACGTCCAGGTTGTGTTCGACGAGGAGAATCGCGAGCCCGTCGTGATCGCGGAGCGTCGTGATCGTGTCGACCACGGCGTGCCGCGCATCGAGGCTGAGCGCCGCCGCCGGCTCGTCGAGCAGCAGTACCTGCGGGCCCTGGGCCGCAGCGCGGGCCAGATTGACGCGGGCATGCCAGCCGAGGGACAACTGCTCGACGCGACTCGTCCGGTACCTTGCCAATCCGTGTGTCTCGATGACGCGTTCGACCGTCGCGAGCGCGGCGGCCGAGGGGCGGCCGAATCGGAACAGGTCGCGCGCGAGGATCTTGCGTACACCGATCTCCGCCGCGCACAACAGGTTCTCTTCGACGGTCAGGTCCTCGAACAGGAGGTAGTCCTGAAAGGTTCGCGTGATCCCCGCCCGTGCCCGGCGAGCCGCACCGAAGCGGTCTACGGTACGACCGTCCACCGAGATGGTGCCGCCGACCGTCTTCTGGTACCCGGTGATGGCGTCGATCGTGGTGCTCTTGCCCGCCCCGTTCGCGCCGAGAATTCCGACCACCGTTCGCGGTGGGACGGTCAGCGAGACGTCCGAGAGGATGCGGTGCCCGCCGATCTCGACCGACAGGTCCCGGACTTCAAGCTGTGGCATCGACTTTCCTGTTCTCTCGGCCCGGCTCGCCGCCGGTGACGGTCGGATCGGGCCCGTCGGACCGAACACGTTTACGCCGCAGTCGGTCCCGGATACGGAGATACTGTCCGACCACTCCGTCCGGCTCGGTGGTGAGTATCCAGATCATGTTGGCCGCGAAGAACAGTGACAGCCAGTCGTTGATGTCCGGGGTGAACGACAGCAAATTCGAGAGCAACCCGCCGGGAGCGAAGGCGCCCGCCAGTACCGCGCCGGTCAGATGACCTGCCCCGGCGAGGATGACGAAGGCGATGAGCGCCAGCGATTCCGAGTAGCCGAAACCTTCCAGCCGGACGTCACCCTTCGAGATGAAGCCGCGCTGGATGGCGAACAGCACCCCGGCAAGTCCCCACAGCGTGGAGGAGACGACAAGACCGATCAGCTTGGACCGGGCCGAGACGATGCCCAGCGCGGCCGGGAGTCGCTCGTCCTGCCGCACCGACAGCACGTAGCGGCCGGTGGCCGACGATCGCAGATTGGCGACGAGAACGAGCGCCACCAGCAACACGATCCAGGCGACGACTGCGAAGGCGTGCGGGTCGGTGATGTTGCTGATCTCGATACCGAACAGCGTCGTGTCGCCGATCGTCCACCCTGTTCGACCGTTGAAGAACCAGTCGACGGAGAAGACGACGGTCTGCAGGATCGACGCGACGGCCAGCGAACCGATCGTGACCTCATAGACCTTGGCATTGACGAACAGGACGCTCAGTGCGAGGGCGACGACGACAGCCGTCGCGAGTGCGGCGAGAGCCGAGAGATACAGCGACGCTCCGGAATGGCTGACGGCGCCGAAGACGATCATCGTCACACCCGCGACGCCGAGCGGCAAGGCGTTGACCTGCCCGGTGTACCCGGTGGAGACGACGATCCCGAGCGCGACGAGACCGAAGATGGCGGTGAGACTGAGGGCGTCGACCACGGTTCCGGCGGCGCTGAAGATCGTCACCAGGACGACCGCCGCACCGACTACCACCCACGGCCAGCGGATGCGGCCGCTGCCGACATGGAACACCGCCTTGACCTCACGGGTCCCCCGCGCCATGTCTGTCCTGGCGATCAGCAGCAGCACGATCAGGGTGACGACGAACGGAATCGCCCGCGCGACCTGCGCATTGACGAGGCCGGTCACCAGACCTTCCAGGATTCCGGCGCCGACCCCGACCGCCAGGGCGATCGGGAAGCTCGTGAAGCGTGCGGCGAGTGCAGCCCCGAGAGCCGGCACCAGAAGCGTCGTCAGTGATGTCGGGGAGAGCTGGGTGATCGGCAGCACCAGAATGGCACTGGTCGCGGCGAGGACGCCGGCCAAACCCCACGCCACCGATCCCCACAAGCGGGGGTTGAGACCGATCGACTGGGCACCGAGGTCGGTGTCGCGTAGCGCAGTGGTGATGTGCCCGAACGCTGTTCGCGTGAACAGCAGGTGCAGGCCGATCGTCGCCAGCACCGCCACCGCCGCCAACAGGAGACTGATCGACTGGACCCGGACGCCGGCGACCTCGAATCCGCCGCCGACGAGGAACGGCTCGACGGTTTCCTGGTGGTTGGTCCAGATGATCCGGACGATCGCCTCCAGGACGAGCATCAACCCGATGGTGATGAGAATCTTCGTGATGGCCGGTGCGTGTGCCAGACGCCGGCCGATCAGGGCGAAGAAGGCGATCGCGATGGCCGCGCTCACCGCCAAACCGAGCACGATGGCCACGCCAAGCGGAATCCCGGCGTCCTGGTAGGACTTCCAGAATATGTAAGCGCCGAACATGCCGAGCGCACCCTGGGCGAAGTTGATGACCCCGGTTCCGCGGTAGGCGGCAACCAGCCCGAGGGCCACCAGAGCGTACGCGCCACCCGTGGAGAGCCCGAGCGAGGCGTAGGTCAACAGGTTCATCCTCGGCCTCGTAGATCGATGCCGCTGAGCCATGTCCGATAGGGCGAGGTGCCGTTCAGGTCATGGTCCCCGATGCTCACGAGGCGGTTCGGCGTGGGGTTGTGACTCGCCAGCGTCCGGGCGTTGCGCCAGTGGCGATCCCACCCGTGGGTCCGGCCGAGCGCCGATGCCCCGCCGACGTCGAAGACCCGGGTCGCGGCGGTCAGCACCGTGTCGACGACACTGACCTGCGCACGGTAGACCTCGATCTCCACCGCGTCGTATTGTTCGTCGGTGACGGTACCGGCGACGATCGCCGCATCGAGATCGGCCAGGACACCGGCGATCTGGCGGGCAATGGTATCGGCAACGTAGCGGGCCGAACTGATCTCACCGACCACGGACTGGACGACGGCGTCCTCGCGAGGCAGCGCCCCGCTGCCCTGACTGAAGTATCGCTTGCGGCCGCGCACGTAGTCGACGACGTCGCGATGCAGGGCGCGAGCGATACCGGTCAGTGCGGCGATGTGCCAGAACTGTGCGAGCGACGTGCCGTAGCTGCCCGGCACGACCTCGGCAGGCAGCGATGGGGAGTCGGTGATGTCGACATCTCGGAATCGGGTGGTGCCGCTGGCGGTCAGTCGCTGACCGAACCCGTCCCAGTCGTCGACGAGGTCGAGACCGTCGGCCGCAGCCGGGAGCACGACCGTCTCGATGCCCGCCGGGCCCTCACCCGTGGTGATGATCCAGTCGGCGTACAGCGAGCCGGTGCTGTAGTACTTCTCGCCGTTGACCAGACGACGCCCGCGATCGTCGACCTCGATGCTGGTCGAGAAGTGGGTCTGGTTCGCCGCCGTTCGCTCGGTGTACGCGCCGCCGAACAGTTCACCGTTTCCGATGCGACGCAACCACTCCGACCTCGACCGCGACGCCGGCGCATGGATGAGCGACTCGGTGTAGAGGAAGTGCGCGCGAAGAAGCTGGACGAAGTTCGGATCCGCGCTCGCCAGGTCGACGACGAGTTCGGCGAGTTCACCGACCCCGATCTCGTCGCCGCCGAACTCACGGGGTACGCGCAGCGCGCCGAAACCGGCATGGGCCAGTTCGCGAACGAGATCGTGCGGGACTCGGCGTTCCGCGTCACGCTCGGCCGCTCCGGCCGCCACCCGTGCCAGGATCGGGTCGAAGCGCCCGGCCAGCGGCGCGCGCGTGGCGGCGGTGTTCTCGGTGATGGTCACCGCTCACACCCCCGCCGGTGCGAGGCCGACCTGGTGCACACGATGCCCGGAGTCGATGCGGTCTCCGTTGCCGAAGATCTTGTCGCGCAGCGTTCCCGGTGCGTAGTCGCGCTGCGCCAACCCGCGTTCCTGCAGAACCGGGACGACGTGGTCGACCCACTCGTCCCACCAGCCCAGGGTGGTGATCGGCACGACGTTGAAGCCGTCGGCGCCGGCGGCGACCCACTCCGCGACGTGATCGGCGATCTGCTCCGGCGTGCCGGCGAACTTGCCGGGCAGGAGGCCGTTGGTCAGCAGGTAGTCGCGCCACGAGACGGTGGACGCGTCGGCGGTCGAGTCGGCGGCCGCACGGAAGATGGACTGCACGTGATCGCCGAGCTGGACCCGTCGGGCCAGTTCGGCGAGGGGGGTGTCGGGATCGACGGCAGAGAGGTCGATGCCGCTGCCACCGCTCCAGAACGCCTGCAGCGCCTCGAAGTCGATGTTCTCGCGGAAGTACTCCTGCTTGCGGCGCGCCTCCTCCTCGGTCGAGCCGATGACGGTCGACAGCGCGACGATCTTCTTCAGCGCGTCGGGCGTCCGTCCCACCGAGCGGAGGTGGTCGTCGAGGGTGGCGATGTCGGCGCTCGCGGTGGCCGGGCTCATCGACGGCAAGAACGTCACCTCGGCATTGCGTGCCGCGAAGTCCCTTCCCGCAGGGGAGTTCCCGGCCTGGAACAGCACCGGGGTCCGCTGCGGCGAGGGTTCGACGAGGTGGGGTCCCTGCACTTTGTACCAGCGACCCTCGTGGTCGATGGTGTGGATGCGATCGGGGTCGAAGAACCGACCGGTCTCGGCGTCGTGGAGAACCGCACCGTCCTCCCAGGAGTGTTCCCACAGCTTGTAGGTGACGTCCACGTACTCCTGTGCCCAGGCGTACCGCTCGTCGTGGCCGACGATCGTGTCGTACCCGTAGTTGCGGAAGCCGTTGCTCAGATACGAGGTCACGATGTTCCACGCCACCCGGCCGTGCGTGAAGTGGTCCAGCGAGGACAACCGACGTGCGAACGAGAATGGGTGGTCTTGGATGATGTTGCTGGTCACCGCAATTCCGAGATCGGTGGTGACATGGCCCAGTGCGGAGACGATGGTGATCGGGTCGTTCTCGGGAAACTGGGAGCCGGCCCGGATCGTCGTCGCGCCGTCGCCGAAGTCCAGGTCGTACACGCCGACGACGTCCGCGATGAACAGTGTGTCGATGCGACCGCGCTCCAGGGTGCGGACCACATCGATGTAGGGATCGAGATCCTTGTACCCGTATTGCACGCGACCCTCGGGGGTGCGCCAGAACCCGTGACTGTGGTGATTCGGGGTCAGATGCAGGAACGCGTTGTAGATGGGCGGTCTGGACACGGAGGAACCTTCTCTCACGAACATGGTCGAAGCTCGACGCGGCGGTGCACGCACGGCGGCACTCACACATCGCTGCGGCCAGTATCGGAGCGTTCAGGCGATACTTACAAGCTGGACGCCCATTCTCCGTGACTATTAATCATCACTTCTTGTAAGTCGAACCGAACCCGTTTTAGGTGCTAACGATCCTGCTCACCACGCGGTGAAGACGACGGCGGGTACGGTGCCCAGGTTCGTCACCGCGCAGCCGATCGCCCGGTCGATCCCCACGATGTCGCCGGCACGGACCAGCGTCCGCTGCGGCGCCCGCTCGACACGCAGGAGCCCGCCACCCACCAGAAGCGTCAACCGCCCCGATGCCGACACCGGCGGGATGAGCGTGCCACCCGGGGCGACGAGGGTGCTCCGCAATGGGGGACGGGGCACCGCGTCACCTGACGATTCCCTCCGCACCGGGGATCTGTCACCCGCGATGCCCGGACGTTCCTCGACGACGATGTGCTCCGTGCCGGGCCCGCGGAGCAACTCGTCGAAGTCGACTCCCAACCGGTCGGCGACCTCGATCGCGGTCTCCAGCGACAACCCGAGCCGCCCCCGCTCCATCTGCGAGATCGCGCTTGCGCTCACTCCGACTCGTCGGCCCAATTCTGCTTGGCTCCATCCGAGTTCGACACGAGCGGCGCGGATTCCGCGGCCCAGGTGACCGGCTCTGATCGAGGCTCGCCGGCTCGCACCGTTGCTCTCGCCGTGTCCGGTCTGGATCACCGAGTCCGCCGCCCGGCGTCCGTCGGCCCGATGGACGATCACCTCACCGGCGTCCGCCGACAGCACGCACTGGACCGACCAGAGCCACTCGGCGTTGTCGAGTTGCTCACGGTCGAGCAGCCAGTGGCAGATCGCCGCCGAACCGAAGACAGCCCGGACCGCCTCCCCGATCCGGGCGGACGACCGGACGAGATCAGACGGCCCGGCCTGCGTGAGATCCACCACCCATACGGTCGTGGCGTCGGCCGACGGGGTCACGGGCAGATCGTCGAGACTCCCGGACCGCACCGGCATCCCGGCACCTGACGCCACCCGGCCGATGAGATCCTCCCGGCATCCGTGGGCGACGCCCCAGACCACGTTCTCCCCCGGCACGAGCGGCCCGAGGAGGTCATCCAGTTCGGCGATTCCGCAGCCGACGCGCTCCGACCGTGCGGGGCCCGACCCCAATTCCATCCAGTCCGCCACTTCCCCCGAGATCCGGATCGACGCCGACACACGCCCGCGATCGCCGGAGATGTCTCCGAGCGACGATGGGCCGCAGCACCGTCGACCATTACGCTGGTCCGGTGACCGGAGCACAGGACTCAGACGACGATTCGCTGAACGGTATCAGCGCGGCGCATCGTCGTGAACTCTCCGCTCGGCTCGGGGACCGCGAGCGGGTGTCGACGTTCAGCGGTCCCTGGGAGGTCGAAACGGTCTGGCGCGGCGGCTTCCGAGTCGATGCACAGGCGCGCGGTCACACGATCGAGTTCGACGAACCCGCCGATCTCACCGCGAAGGACTCGGCGCCGACGCCGCACGAGTACGTGTTGTCGGCGGTCGCCGCCTGCATCACCGACGGCGTCGTGCTGCACGCGACGACGCAGGGGATCCGCATCGACGATCTCGAGGTGCGGGTGACGGGGACATTCGAGAACATCCTGCGCTGGGCGGGCCTGGCGAGCACAGGCAACCCGGGCTTCGGTGCACTCCAGGTGTCCGGACGCATCTCCGGCGATGCGGACGCGTCGACGCTGACCGAGCTGTGGAACCGAGCGATCGCGGGATCACCCGTGGCACAGACGATCAGCCGTCCGACGACGATCACGTCCCAGCTGTACGTCGACCCACGGTGAGCCGGTGACGATCGCTGCGCCACAGCGGCGTTCGGCAAGTATCGTCGCAGAGCCCACCACCGGGCCCAACTGGTGCCGGACTACGAAGCCGCCCCCGGAGTCGTGGTGGAAACCGTTTGCGGTCAGGCCTAGGCGATGACTGAACCAGGAGTTCCGTCGACTCCTGCCGGGGCAGAGCGAACTGCCCGTCGCCGGGAGGCACTCCTGCTGATCGCGGCCACCTCGACGATGGTCCTGCTCGTTCTCGATTCCAGCATCCTCGGCGTCATGCTGCCCACCATGATGCGGGATCTGGATCTCAGCGTGGGCCAGTCGTCGTGGCTGGTATCGGTCTATCTGCTGATGCTCGCGGTGTTCGCCCCGGTGGGCGGCCGCCTCGCCGATGCGCACGGTGCGGCGAGGATGTTCCGAATCGGGATGGTCGGCTTCGTCGCCGCGTCGACGATGATCGCGGCGGTGCCGACCTTCGAAGCGGTCGTGGCCGGTCGAGCACTGGCCGGCATCGCCGGTGCGATGCTCATGCCGGCAACCCTCGCTCTGCTCATCCAGACCGTCGACGAAGCGCGACGGGCGAGCGCGATGGCGGTCTACACGGGAGTCGGCCAGGGTTTCGCCCTCGTCGGTCCCGTCATCGGAGGAGTCTGTGCCCAGATCCTCACCTGGCAGGTGGGTTTTCTCGTCAACGTTCCGGTCGGGATCGCCGCCGTGGTCCTCAGCCATCTCGCCCGCCCGACACCTCACACGCACACGACACAACCGTGGGATCTGCCCGGGATGGCGTTGCTGGTGACCGGACTCGGCGCGGTCGTCGCCGCACTGCTGCAGGGACCCGCCTGGGGGTGGCGATCGCCGCCGGTCCTCGTCCTGCTCGTGGTGGGGGTCGGCGCATTGGCTGCGTTCCCGATCGCAACACGACGCGCAGCCGTTCCCGTTCTCGACATCGGTCTGCTCCGTGATCGCGACTTCGCGGTCCACACAGCCGCTCTCGCCGCGATCGGTTTCGCCATGACCGCCGCGACGGTCTACGGCGCGGTGATGCTGCAGGAGGCCATGCACCTACAACCCGTCGAGTCCGGCCTCGCTCTCCTGCCGCTGGTGGTCCCGCTCCTGGCTGCCACCCGCCTGGTCGGAGGGCGATACCAGCGCTACGGACTGAAACGCGTCGTCGTGGCCGGGAGCCTGTGCCTGGCAGCCGGAATGCTGATCGTGGCAACCGGTTTCGCGGTGTCGTCGGTGGTGGTCACAGCCATCGGACTCGCTCCCGTCGGTGTCGGGATCGGTGCGCTGCTCAGTCCGCTGACCACCGCAACCGTCGCCTCCGTCCCGGCCGGTCAACGCGGTCAGGCATCGGGAGTCATCACCACCGGCAGACAGATGGGCGCCATCCTCGGGGTCGCAGTGTTCGCGGCCCTTCTCGCGGCCTACCCGGGTCGCCCCGGGACCACGATCGGATTCGTCGTCACCTGCGCGTTGCTCATTGCTGTCGCGGTCGTCGCCGCCACCACCTCGTCCCGACTCGGCTTACCCTGCTCGGTGACCGGGAGGGTGTCGACAATCTCGAGTAGCACGTCGACGGGGTCTGGGATCGACGCACGCAGCTGCACGGAGATCTCCTCGACGTTCAGCGAGGCTGCGGAATCCAGCACGACGACCGCCCCGAACACCGCATCGGCACCGTCAGGCGCCGGCACCGCCACCGCGTAGCGAACCTGCGGGAGGTCACACAGCGCCTCTTGGATGTCGACCGGAAAGACGGAGCCCACGGCCGTGTCACGACGGTCGTCAGCGCGACCCCGCACGAGCAGATAACCCTCGTCGTCGACCATCCCGACGTCGCCGGTGGCGAACCACCCGTCGTCGGTGAACCCGGAGTGCGGTGGCGCAACGCTGTATCCGTGGGCCTGTGCCGGTGTCCGGACATGGATGGCGCCCTCTTCCAGCGGCTGGCAGAGCCGCCCATCGCTCGCCCTGATCTGCAGTTCTGTCGACGGCAGCGGCCGTCCCGAGGTACCGAGACGGGGCGAGTCGACGACGTAGTCCGGGCCGGAGAGCATGCTGATCACGCCGAATTCGCTTGCTCCATAGGGATTGACGAGTATCGGTCGGCCAGCCAGCCGTAGTAGCCGACGCCGTAGCGACGGTGCCGCGTCCGCACCGACGTGACTGATTCCGACGACGGAGGACAGGTCTGCTTCGGCGAGGTCGACACTATCCAGGAGTTCGACGAGGAGCGGTTCGACCAGCGCGAGGTGGGTGATCCGCGCGTCGGCGATCGTCTGCAGGACCGACATCGGTGTGAACTCGTTCTGCAGATACACATGTCCCCCGCCGAGAAGAACTGTGTCGACCAGTGTCTGGGCGATGTAGGCCAACGGAGTGCAGACCAGTTGGCGCCTGCCCGGCGTCGGGCCGAGGTCGACCAGCCGACGGTACTCTCCCTGTGTCCGGACACTGGCCTTGGAGACTCCGGTGGTGCCTCCGGTGGCGACCAGAACGCATTCGTCGTCGGACGAGATGGTCACGACTCCCGGCTCGGCCGCCTCGGCTGTCAGCAGATTCTGCAGTCCGGGAACTCCCCCGACCGCAAGCACATTCAGATCCGCGGCACCCGCGATCGATGGTGCGGTGTCCGGGAAGACGATCACCGCGTCCGCGCCGATGCGCGACAGGAACACCCTCAATCTCGCGGGTGACCCCGCATCGGGGCAGTACACGGTGGCCGCGCCGAGAACCGACGCGGCGTACCGAGCCGCGATCGCCTCACCGGTCACCGGCGCGACGAGTGCGACGCGATGTCCCTGTCGGACACCGTGAGTGCACAGAGCACCCACGAGACCCTGAATGAGCTCGAGGAGCTCGCGCCCGGTGAAGCGCCTGCGGTCGTCGACCAGGACCACATCGTCCGAGTCGCGGCGGAGCCGGTGCACGATGTCGTCCAGGTAGGTCGCGAAGCCCTCGGCGTCGGTCATACAGGTGGCTCCTTTGCGGTGATGCTGTCGCCGGAGTGTCGCATGGTGTGCTCCGTCGTCTCACGTGTCAGCGAATGATGTTGTGCGGGAAGCGGGGTCCGATGTCGAGCGGGGGCAGCACCCGGACTCCGACCATGATCCCGTCGCACAGCAGGGCGGTCGGCGCGGCCGTGGTGCAGACGTAGTTCGAGCGCATGCTGCTCCCGCCGTCAGCAATCGTCTGCGCAATGACGTAGGGTTTCGGTGCCATCGTGCGCGACGAGTCCCCCTCTGCGCGCGGCTCAGCGTGCGACGGATCTGAAGTGCGGATGCGCCGCACCGTGGTGCCATACGATGCCGACCAGGCATATCACCGTTCCACCCCACAGATTCGGAGCAGCATGCGACTCGGACTCCACGCTCTGGGCATCGGCACCGGAGCGCGCCGCGACATCATCGACGCCGTTGCCAACCATGCCGAGGCGCGCGGCTTCCGCACATTGTGGTGCGGGGAGCACGTGGTGATGGTCGATGACCCGGCCTCGCCGTACCCGTACACCCCGGACAAGAGAATCGCGGTCCCCGCCGAGGCCGACTGGCTCGACCCGACGATCGCGCTCTCGTTCGCCGCCGCGGTCACCGACACGATCCGCCTCGCCACCGGGGTGCTGCTCCTTCCCGAACACAACCCCGTCATCGTGGCCAAACAGGCCGCCTCACTCGACCGTCTGAGCGGCGGACGACTGACCCTCGGTGTCGGAGTCGGTTGGTCCCGTGAAGAATTCGACGCGTTGGGAGTCCCATTCGAGCAGCGCGGAGCCCGGGCCGACTCCTACGCGGACGCGATGCGTGTGCTCTGGCGCGACGAGGTCGCCTCCTACCGCTCGGAATTCGTCGCCTTCGAGAACATCCGGGTGAATCCGAGACCGGCGGCCGGCCACATTCCGTTCGTCGTGGGCGGCAACAGCGATCGCGCTCTGCGCCGTGTCGTCGGCTGGGGTGATGGCTGGTACGGGTTCAACCTCGACGACGTCGACGCGGTGGCCGATCGGTTCAACACGATCGAGCGGCTGTGTTCCGAGAAGGGTCGTGACCGCACCGAGCTCGATGTCGCGGTCGCCCTTCGTGATCCCCATCCCGCGGATCGCGACCGACTCGCTGCTCTCGGCGTCGACGAACTCGTGCTCGTGGAGTCACCGCCTGCGGAGGCCGACGCGGTCCCCGGGTGGTTGGACGAGCTGGTGATCCGCTGGGGCGTCGAGGACTAACGCAGCCCTGGGTCCGGTTCCTCACGCAACAGGCGTGCGCGCCCTTTGCGTCGATAGCGATAGATCTGAACGGCCCCGAGTCCCCAGAGCACGAACTGCGCCGACATCGCCCAGGTGAACGCCTCGGGCGGATACCCCTGGACACCGTCGGGGGTTCGCCAGTCGAGAATCACACCGATGAGCCCCGCGAGGATCAGACTCGCGATGAAACCCGCCTGATTGATGATCCCGGTCGCCGTGCCCGCCCGCGACGCCGGATTGGACGTGCGGCCGACATCGAAACCGATCATCGACGCGGGGCCGCCCATCCCACAGACCACCACGAGGAGCACGAGAAGCCAGAACGGCGCACCCCCGGGCCACGCCAGTACCACCGTCCAGGTGGCCGCGATGCCGGCGAGCACCGCCAACACCACCGTCGATCGATGCCAGGGCCACCGGGTGATGAGCCACGCGAAGATCGGCCCGAAAGCCATGATGGCGAAGACCATGATCGTCAGGAGCGAACCCGCCGCAGCGGAACTCACCCCCTGGCCCTCCACGAAGAACGGGTACCCCCACAGCAAACCCAGCACAGTGGCGCTGAAATGCGTCGAGAAGTGCATCCAGAAACCCAGCCGGGTCCCCGGGTGCTCCCACGATTCGCTGAGACTGCGCCGGATTCCGGCCAACCCGAGCATGGGTCCCGACACCGATCGGGTTGCCGCAGAATCCCGCACGACGAGCGCGGACGCCACGAGCAGGACGACCCCGAGTCCGGCGGTTGCCATGTATGCGCGACTCCATCCCCACGAGGACAGCGCCCAGGTCATCGGTATGGCGGCCGCGACCGCGCCGAGCTGGCCGAGCACCCCGGTGAGCTGGGTCAACAACGGAACACGTCGCGCCGGGAACCAACTCGAGACCAGCCGCAGAACACACACGAAGGTCATGGCATCGCCGACCCCGACGAAGAACCGAGACGAGAGGGCCCAGGTGTAGCTGTCCGCAAAGGCGAAGCTGAGCTGGGCCAGCGAGAGGATCAACGTACCGGCGAGAAGAACCCGTCGCGGACCGAACCTGTCGACGAGGAGGCCGACCGGTACCTGCATCAACGCGTACACCAGCAGCTGCAGCACGACGAAAGTCGACAGCTGGGAGGCGCTGATCTCGAAACGCTCAGCCGCCAGCAGACCGGCAACGGCCAACGATGATCGCTGCAGCACGGCGACGAAGTAGACCGTGACGCCGACGATCCAGATGATCATCGCCTGCCGCGAACTGGATGACGAGGTCATCTCAGCGTCTCACCGACGGGCCGGACCTCAGGAACTCTTTCGATCACCTAACTATTGTCCGACACGCTGCGCTTTCGTTGCGAGCGCCCCGCAGAGTGCGGCCTCGATGCCGGATTCCGCGACAGATCCCGCACTCTGCAGTGCCTTGTCAGCGGTCCGCGCCCGCCGACGCCCCGACCAGTTCGGCGTCATCGGCTTCGTTGCCGAGTGCACCATCGCTCGGTCCCTCGCGTCGCGTCCGGGCCATTCGAATCAGGAGCAGCGCCAACAGGATTGCGCCCACCCCCGAACCCGCGACGACCGCCCAGCTCACACGTTCGGCGACACTGCCGGCGGACTGGTTCGACGCGGGAGGCGCGGTGTCGCCGGGGGTGGCCGGGATCAGATTGGTCGACGCGTTGTCGAGGTCCTCGTTGATCGAGTTGAGCACGCCCTGGAGTTGCTTGACCCCGGCGTTCACCTTGTCGGTGGCACTCAGGGTGTCTTCCCGCGCCGATGCGAGGCGGTTGAGTCCGGTGGACAACTGGCCGGCGGCCGTCTGTGCTTGCGTGATCGCGGAGTCGATGCCGGCGGCCGAGGACTCGAGCGACTTCCGCATCGTCGCCAACTCCCCTTGCAGCGAATCGAGGGAGCCGAGCTGCTCACTGATCTCCCGACTCGAACCCTGAAGCGCTCGGAGCCGTTCGAGGGCGTCCGCCGACCCGGGGGTCCGGGAGTTCTCGAGGTAACCGATGAGCGGTGTCACCAGTGAATCGAGCTCGGTGACGGAGTTCGACAGCGAGGACACCTGCCCGAGGACCGCTGACACCGCCAACGCACCGTCGTTGACCTGGCGGGTCGCCGACGACACATCCGGAGCATTGCCCAGACCTCGCACCAGCTGGTCCGAGGCGGAGGCGGCGGTGTCGACGGCGTCGAAGATGTCGCGCGCACTCCCGGTCGCCGTCGCGATGCCGCCGGTCGCGCTGTTCAGACCCGCGGACATCAGTTGGAACATCATCTTGGCCGACGACACGGAGTCACCGGCCGCATCGATCTGCTCGGCGGGCGGTCTCGTGTCCTGGGCGTCTGTCGTGTCCGTGGGCAGCGCCAGGTAGACCACCCCGCCGACCAGCAGCGCCGTCAGCAACACCGCAAGCGCACCCACCGGCATCATCGTCGCCGGGACACGCTTGCTCACAACAGTTTTCACACTCACAACGCCGACCGATCCGAACTCCACCACGACTCTCGTGGACACGTCCCGGACGCACGGTACCCGGCCGGCCGCCGGCATCCCTCATCGAGAAGCACCGGGCGGCGCGATTATCAGCGAGTTCTCACCCCACACTCAGGGGAAGCGGCGAACTACCCCCGCGCCATGTCCACGAACCGGCTCAGGTGCAGCTGGTGTGCGACGGTGATCGTGGCGGTCGGGCCGTTACGGTGCTTGCCGACGATGATGTCGGCCTCGCCGGCGCGCGGGTCGTCGCGCTCGATGGAATCGGGACGGTGCAGCAGGATGACCATGTCGGCGTCCTGCTCCAGCGAGCCTGACTCTCGGAGGTCCGACACCTGGGGTTTCTTGTCGGTACGTTGCTCCGGACCACGGTTCAGCTGACTGATCGCGATCACCGGGACCTCGAGTTCCTTGGCCAGCAGCTTCAGCTGACGGGAGAACTCCGACACCTCCTGCTGGCGGGACTCGACCTTCTTACCCGAGGTCATCAGCTGCATGTAGTCCACCGCAACGACTTTCAGGTCGTGGCGCTGTTTGAGACGCCGCGCCTTGGCGCGGATCTCCATCATCGTGAGGTTGGGCGAGTCATCGATGAAGAACGGCGCCTCCGAGATCTCGCCCATCCGGCGGGCGAGGCGGGTCCAGTCGTCGTCGCTCATCGTGCCGGCGCGCATGTCGGCGAGCTTGATCTTCGCTTCCGCCGACAACAGACGCATGACGATCTCGGTCTTGCTCATCTCCAGCGAGAACATGGCGGCGGTCAGGCCGTGGCCGATCGCCGCGGAGCGCAGGAAGTCCATCGCGAGCGTCGAATTGTGGGTCGGGACCATCGCCTCGCCCGCGAGGTACAGGTGTTCGGCGTTGTCGACCTGGACGCAGCGCACGGGAACCGGGTCGACGGGGCGGACGGCGACGACGCGCCGGACACCGGCCCGCCTGCGCAGCTCTTTGTGCCGAATCGCCTTGTGGTGCACGGTGAACACGTCATCGTCGGCGTCGACGCGCAACCAACCGGTGGCCGACCGCTTGTAGTTGAATCCGAGTCCGGCCACGAGATCGGCGACGACGGCCGTCATATGCCGGGTGGCGGCCGGGACGGTGATCCAGCCGTCGTCGTCGACCGAGGCACGGGCGTCGAGCAGTCCTGCGAGCAGTGCCCGGCGCTGCGCGATCGAACCGCGCAGGTACTCGTACGGGATGCGCCCACCGAGGTCGGCCATCAGCGTCATGACGTCGACCGGGCCCTCGGCGTCGATCCGCATGCTGATCTCGGGATCGTCGAAGGCCATCCCGGCCAGCGCCGCCACCGTGTAGGGGCCGTAGGCGAAACGCTTGCGCGGCAACTCGAGCGGCGCGGTGTTGCGCACGACAGCGCAGCCGACGTGTGCCCGCAGACCGGCTGTGGTGACAACGCGGCGTTTGCCGTCGATCTCGGCCGCCCACTGGTGCTGCTCGTCCGCGACGATCATCGCGCCGTCGCTGAATTCGATTTCGTAACAGGGGCGTTCGGTCATCACCTCGGTGGCGGCGACAACCCGGGTGGGTCGGCCGTGTGCATCGAGGAGATGATCGCCGACCCCCACCTTGCCCATCGTTGTCCACCCGGTGGGCGTCGGCAGCGGGGTGTCGAGCGCGAGTGCCTTTCCGACACCCGGACGGGCCGCGACGATGATCATCTGGCCGGGGTGCAGGCCGTTGGTGAGCTTGTCGAAGTCGGCGAACCCCGTCGGGACGCCCAGCGAGATGCCGCCCCGCGATGCGATGGAGTCGATCTCGTCCATCGTCGGCTGCAGCAGATCCTCGAGGGGGACGTAGTCCTCCGCGGTGCGCTTCTCGGTGACCTCGTACACCTCGGCCTGGGCCCGGTCGACCACCTCGGCGACGTCCTGGCCGTCGGCACCGGCGTAGCCGTACTGGACGATGCGTGTGCCGGCCTCCACGAGTCGCCGCAGCAACGCCTTCTCCGCGACGATCTCCGCGTAGTAACCGGCATTGGCGGCAGTGGGCACCGTCGAGATCAGCGTGTGCAGATAGGGCGCACCACCGATCCGTTTGAGTTCGCCCGCGCGCTCGAGTTCCGCGGCGACCGTGACGGCGTCGGCGGGCTCACCCTTCGAGTACAGCGTGAGGACCGCTTCGAACACCGCCTGGTGAGCGGGACGGTAGAAGTCGTTGGTACGGATCTTCTCGACGACGTCGGCGACCGCATCCTTGGACAGCAGCATGCCGCCGAGCACCGACTGCTCGGCGGCCAGATCCTGCGGGGGCTGCCGGCCGAAGTCCTCCGCGGGGATCTCTTCTTCTCCCCGTGCTCGGCCTCCGGCGGCGGGGCCGCGCCCGCGGTCATCCACAACAGCCACGCGTGTCAAACCTCTCGCAACGCTCGATCCCACCCGACATCGAATGAGTACGACCTTGAGTCTGGTGTCGGCCCCGGTAGGCCACGTCGCGAGTCCCCGGTGTCGACGTCGTGTTTCGGTCAGTCTCTTCCTATCGGGTGGCACCGACATCGACTGTCGTGTGCGCCGAGACGGACGGAGACGCTGAGGCGTGACACTAGGACGTCTGCGACCCCGACTCAAACCGACCTGTTGACGAATCTGGGGATCACTTGTGGAGCGTGTGTGAGTGGCCAGGGGACGCGTTGTGCACCCTTTGTGGACAACCTGAGGAATTCGGGTGTGAACAACGCTGTTTCCGCAGCTCAGAGGGCTGACTAATTTCCACAATCAAGGAATTGGAAATCCTTTGGACTTCCTCGGCGCGTCGCCTTGCGGGCGTGTTGCGGGTGCCCGTTCAACCACCCGTGGCGAATATTCGGGTGAACATCCGGTGTGGTCCGCGTTACACCTGGCCAGACGAGGTCCCGAGCATCTTCAGTCGTGCGACTTACCGGTGAACGCCGACGACACGCCTGTCGGGTGTGATGCAATGTCGATCGTGTCGAGGTTGGGGTCCAAGTCGGTCGTCGTCCGTCGCGTGGTCACCGTGCTGGCCGCCCTGAGTGCTGCCGCCGGGCTCGCGACGGCCCCGTCGGCCGTCGCCGCACCGGGTCCCTCGATGCCCGTCGAATTCGATCTGTCGCGGTATCAACCGGTCGACCCGACGACGTTCCGGTCTGTGGCCTACGTCGACAACGGGCGCTCCTTCTTCACGACCGGCCGATGGGTGTGCCAGGTCGGCCCCGGCTACCGCTACGTGGGTTGTGCGGGCCGTCCGGCGACCGCCCCGCCGAATGCCATCGGTGCGGTCATCTCCGACGACCAGCAGGGACCCTGGTGGGCGCGCACGGACCAGACCTATCGCTTCGGTCCGAAGAGCGGCTTCCGGCCGCCGCTCCTCGGCGTCGGCAAGCGGGTGACCATCGAGGGCGTCACGTGCACCGCCCCCCGCCGCGACACCGTGGCCTGCCGGACCGGCGAGCGCGCGCTGATCTTCACGCCGGCCTGGCACAAGTTCTTCTTCCCGTCGTGGGACACCCTCGGTCCCGGCAACAACGCGGTCGACCACAGCGCCAACCCGGCGCCGCGGTACCTCCCGCCCCGATTGCAGTACTGGAACCAGCTGCCTGCCAATCCGCCGGCACCGAAGTAGGGACAGACGACGAAGGCCGGGTGGAGATCTCCACCCGGCCTTCGTGCGTGAATGCTGGAGGTCAGCTCGCGGCGACGACGGCGAGCTGGACGGTCGCCGAGACCTGCGGGTGCAGGTTGACGACGACCGGGTAGCTGCCGGTGGCCTTGATGTGCCCCTTGGGCAGCTCGACGCTGCGCTTGTCGACGGTCGGGCCGCCTGCGGTCTTGATGGCACCGGCGACATCTGCCGCGGTGACCGAACCGAAGAGCTTGCCCGAGTCGTGGGTCTTGACGTCCAGCGAGACATCGGCGAGGCCCTCGAGGGCCTGCTTCAGCTCGTTGGCGTGCTCGAGACCGCGGACCTCGCGGGCTTCCTGCGAACGGCGGATGCCCTCGACCTGCTTCTCGGCTCCGCGGGTGGCCTTGATGGCCAGGCCGCGAGGCAGCAGGTAGTTGCGGCCGTAGCCGTCCTTGACCACGACGATGTCGCCGGCTTCGCCGAGGTTCTCCACGGCGGCGGTGAGGATGAGCTTCATGTCAACTGATCCTTTCCGCTTATCGGCTGGTCGAGGTGAAGGGCAGCAGGGCCACCTCACGCGAGTTCTTCACTGCCACAGCGACGTCGCGCTGATGCTGCACGCAGTTACCGGTCACGCGACGCGACCGGATCTTGCCACGGTCGGACAGGAAACGACGCAGAAGCGCGGTGTCCTTGTAGTCGATGACGGCCTTCTTGTCCTTGCAGAAGCTGCACGCCTTGGTCTTGGTGACCTTCTCGACGCGAGGCTTCCGGCTCGGCTTTGCCTTTGCCATGTGTGTGTTGCTCCAGTCAATGCTTCGGGGACGGTCGCTGCCGTTCCCGGGTGTTCGGGGCGGGTGATCGTGCCCCGAGCGCTATCAGAAAGGTGGTTCGTCGTCCCCGCCGCCGAAAGATCCCCCGCTGTTGCTGGCAGGCGCGCTGCCCCAGGGATCTTCGGCAACCTGCTGGTTCGAGTTCCCGCCGCCGCGGCTACCGCCGCCGCCACCGGACCCGAATCCGCCGCCACCACCGCCACCGCGCGAGGCGCGGTTGACCTTGGCGGTGGCATACCGCAGGGAGGGGCCGATCTCGTCGACCTCGAGTTCCACGACCGTGCGTCGTTCGCCCTCTTTGGTTTCGTAGGACCGCTGCTTGAGCCGTCCCTGCACGATCACCCGGGATCCCTTGGTCAGGCTCTCGGTCACGTTCTCCGCGGCGTCGCGCCAGATGTTGCAGCGGAGGAACAGCGCTTCGCCGTCCTTCCACTCATTGGTCTGGCGGTCGAAGGTGCGCGGAGTGGAAGCCACCGTGAAGTTGGCAACCGCTGCGCCCGACGGCGTGAACCGCAGTTCCGGGTCGGCGGTGAGGTTGCCGATGACGGTGATGACCGTGTCGCCTGCCATGTGTTTCCCCTTGGGTCGTGTGGTGGGCACTCGCTGATCGACATGCACCGGGTTGTGTTGAACTGTCGGGTCCAACCCTAGAACCCGGTACCGACGTGTTCAGACGATCAAGAAAGCCTGTGGATTACTTCCGCAGGACCTTGGTGCGCAGAACCGACTCGTTCAGCTTCAGCTGACGATCGAGCTCGGTGACCGTGGCGGGCTCGGCGTTGAGATCGATGACGGCGTAGATGCCCTCGTTGTGCTTGAGGATCTCGTAGGCAAGACGGCGCTTGCCCCAGATGTCGACGCCGTCCACCGAACCGCCATCCTTGCGGACAACATTGAGGAAAGTATCGAGTGAGGGTGCGACGGTGCGCTCGTCCAGATTCGGATCGAGGATGACCATCAATTCGTAGTGACGCATAAGACCACATCACCTCCTATGGGCTAGGTCGGCCACGGACTGTCCGTGGCAGGAGGGTCGCCTGCGTCGGCAACCGGTCCAAGATACATGACCTGCCCGTTCGCAGTGAAATCCGTGGTCACGGGTCGCTGCGGCGACCTACTGCCGGACCACCTACGCTGTTGCCCATGTCGGAGCGGCGGACAACCCCGGGAAGGTGGTCCGCACGGTTGTCCGGCCGTGGCGAGACGGCCGTCATCGTTCTGGTCTCGGTGCTGGCGACCGCGGCCACGATGTTCTGGAGCTTCCAGGCCAAGCTCCGGTGCGGCGGCGCCCCCTTCGACGAGTACGGGCGCAGCGACAACTGGCCGACGGGTGATCCCGACGCGGTGATCCCCTGCTACTCGGACCTGATCTACCTGTGGCTCGGCCGCGACATCAACACCCACGTCTTCCCCTACATCCACGGCGGGATCGCCTCCGACGGCACCCTGTTCGGCGGCGTCGTCGAGTACCCGGTGCTCTCCGGCGTGCTCATGTTCTTGGGCGCGAGCGGGGCCGACACCGACACCGACTTCTTCA
Organism: Gordonia sp. ABKF26; assembly: GCF_041103195.1. Lineage (NCBI taxonomy): Bacteria > Bacillati > Actinomycetota > Actinomycetes > Mycobacteriales > Gordoniaceae > Gordonia > Gordonia sp. ABKF26. The sequence goes on along the minus strand of NZ_JBGCVZ010000003.1, from coordinate 654,068 downwards.
TCCAGTCCGCACTCCTGTTGGCGCCGTTCGGTTTCGCGATCACGGTGATGCTCGCGCTGATGGTCCGATGGTGGGCGTTGCTCTGGGCCGCGACACCCCCGCTGGTGCTGTACTCCTTCCACAACTGGGAACTGCCGGTTGTCGCGACGGCCGTCGGGGCGATCGCCGTGATGGCCTGGGGCGCGTCCGTCCAACCCGGTACAGATCGACGACGGCTGCCGCTTCGCACGTCCGCGGTCATCGCGGCAGTCCTGCTCGCGGTCGGCTTCTGCCTCAAGCTCTACCCCGGCATCCTCGTATTGCCGCTCGCCGCATACGTTCTCACCCGCGGCGCCGGTGGTGCACGCACAGGCGGGCAACGACGGCGCGGTGGAAGCGGCCTGGACTGGACGGGCGCCGGTTGGGTTGGCGGCGCCGCCGTCGTGACGGTGGCCGCGATCCAGTTGCCGTTCATGGTCCTCGGATTCGACGGATGGAAGGCGGCACTATCCTTCCAGGGCCGCCGCCGAGCCGACGTCGACACCAATTCCATCTGGTACTGGGGGCTGCGGTACCTCACCGGGACCGGAGACACTTACAACTCCGTGGTCAGCGTGCTGTCCCCGCTGCTGATCCTTGCCTCGTTCGCGGTGGCGATGTACCTCGGGTGGCGCCGGTTCGAGCGCGTCGGCATCTTCCCGTGGATCGGCGTGAGCGGCGCGATGCTGGCGGGTTTCATGCTGTTCCACAAGGTGCACTCGCCGCAGTACACTCTCTGGATTCTGCCGTTCTTCGTTCTCATGAAGGTGCGCTGGCCGGTGATCCTGACCTATCTCCTCGCCGACCTCGCCCTCGACCTGACGATCTTCCGCCTGTTCCCGATCCGGGATGCCGGCGATCCGCTGCCATGGTGGATCGTCACCGGCGTCGCCGGTTCGGTGTGGGTGCACGCGGTTCTGCTCGCCTACCTGATCGTGACCTTCGTGGGCACCCCGCTCCGTGAGCCGTTGGCTGTCCGAATGGCCGCACGGGTTCCCGGTGCCGTCGACCCGTCCTCCGACGGGGAGCGGTTCCGTTCACCGCGCGACACGATCACGAGAGGTTCGGCATGAGTACATGGTTGGCGACCGGCCCACTGGTGCACGATCGGGTCACCCTGCGGCCGATCGGCATCGAGGACATCGGACCGTTGGCGCGCGTCGTCGACGACCCCACCCTCTTCCGGTGGGTTCCGGGCGTGCCGACCGACGAGGACAGTGCGCGCCGGTACGTCCGGTCGGCTCTCGACTCACGCGTCGCCTTCACCGTCGTCGACAACGCCGACGGCAGCGTGGTCGGGTCGACGAGTTACTACGAGATCGACGAGACCAATCGGTCCGCGTGCATCGGTTACACGTTCTACAGCGAACGCGTCCAGGGGACCGCGGTGAATCCCACCGCCAAATACCTGTTGATGCGCCACGCATTCGAGGAGTGTGGCACCGTCCGCCTGACGTGGCACACGCACGAGAGCAACGCGCGATCGCGCGCCGCGATCTCGAAGCTGGGTGCGAGCTTCGAGGGTCTGCTGCGCAAGCACCGCCGATTCGGTGACGGCTGGCGCACGACCGCCCTGTACGCCATGACCGATGACGATTGGCCCGCGGCCAGAGATCGCCTGCTGCAGCGGATCACCGTCTGAGCGAGACCTACGGGTTCTTGGTGTGTTCTGAATGTCCCCGGGTGCGCCGATCTTCTTTCATCCGCGCCTCGTGCACGTGCCGCTCGCCGTCGGTCAGATCGGCTCGCACCCGGTCGACGTACTCGCGCAACGGGCCCCAGTAGGTGTCGTCGAATTCCTCGACGACCTGGAACGTCCAGCGACCCTCCAGCACATTGCGACCCACCAGCTCGGTGGACAGCTCATCGGCGAACTCGGCATGGCCCGCCTCGCGCAGTTCGTCGACGGCCTCCCCCAGCAGCAGATCGCCACGCCCGATGAGCTGATGGAAGGAGTAGAGGTGGCCGCGGGCGCGCTCGATGTACTCCAGCGCCTCCCCCACCTTGCCGACCGCCTCCGCGGTGTCGTCCGAGATGTGTGGTGCGGTATCCGACATGACCGGTCATTACCCAGGGACGCGGTCACCCAATCGTCAGGAGACCTCGAACGTGCGTGACCGCTGACCGAGCACCGGCTCCGGTTCTCGCGCTGTGTCTGCCGCCCTGGTCGTCGGCGACCGTCGACCGATCCGGTCCGGCGCGCCGTCGAGGACGCCACCCGCCGGATCGTCGTACCACTTTCCGCCGTTCCCGCGACGGACCAGATCGTCACGTGGGTGCCAGATCTGCCACAGGACGACGGCGCAGAGTGCGAGCACCATCAGTCCGCGGAGCACCACGGCGGCGGTGAACCACTGGTCCGGGAGCCAACGACGCTCGGCATCGAGGAACAGACTCATCCGCGGCACCCAGATGAGCGCGTCGACCGCCATCCAGGCCAGCAGCAGGCGAGCGTGTGGAATGGCAAGTACCGCAAGTGGAACCAGCCACAACGAATACTGCGGACTCCACACCTTGTTCACCAGCAGGAAGCCGGCCACGGCGAGGAACGCCAACTGCGCCACACGAGGCCGGTACGGCGCCAGGACACCGATCGCGGCCACCGCGGCGATCACGACCACGGTCAACCCCACCGACAGCGCATTCAGATAGCCGGTGTTCCATGTGAAACCGGCGGCGTCGGCGACGACCCGGTAGATCGTGTCGGGGTCCGCGGACCGGTCGCCGTTGAACCGGAAGAACTCCCACCACCCCGACGGGTACGGGATCAGGATCGGCAGATTCACCGCGAGCCAGGCGGCGATCGCTGTCGCGGCCACGACGCCGAACTCGCGGACCTTCCCGGTTCGCAGGCACAGCGCGCCCAGCACCACCAGCAGCAGCGCCGGATACAGCTTGGCCGCGGCGCCGAGTCCGATGAAGACACCCGCCAGCCAGAAGCGCTCCCGCGACCAGGCCAGCAGTGCGACCGCCACCGCCGCGGTGGCGATGGCGTCGAAGTTGGTGAACGCATGCACGAAGACGAGCGGGGACAACGCGGCCAGCCACACCGACCACATGCGGGTTCGCGCGGTGAGCGCGGTTGCCCAGATGGTCACCAACCAGAATGCCGCCAGTCCCAACGCGACGATCGTGAAGAACAGCACGACGTCGAGCGCCCCGGGCACGCCCCAGTGGGTCTCGGCCCAGAGCCACCCCTGGGTCAGCTGCGCCGCGCCGTACATGAACATCCCGGTGAGGACCGGGTACTCCATGTACCGCTTGATGGTCTGTCCCGCGGAGTCCTCCTGGAACCAGAAGTCCCGGTAGGGCAGCGCGCCCTGGTTGAGCCGCTCGGCGCCGAACAGGCTGATGACGTCGGAGTAGCAGAGGTTGGTGAACTGGCGCTGATCGTCCCAGTCGAGCCGCATCTCCGCGCCCGCGGTGGTGCCGCCGTCAACCGGTGCCTGTTGCAGGCACGCGGCTTTGCCGAACCATCCGAGTGCGAGTCCGCACAGCGCCAGGACGAAGAGCACCCGCAGGGGTGTCAGATGCCGGCTCCGGCCGATGACAGCGTGTGCTCCCACCGGTCCACCGACGAGCGAACTCGCCTCGCGCACCATGCCGTCCGTGCGTGTCGGCAGGATCCGCGCGTCGTCGACACGCTGATCACTCGCAAGGGGTGCAGGGCTGTCCCAGACGGGGTCGGGGCCGCTCGCCGCGGAGTCGGCCGCCGAATCCGGGTCAGCCGATGGGCGGTTCAGGGACTCCTCCGCCTCCGTCACCGCCGCCGGGTACACCGTCGCCGGAGTCGCCGCCGCCGTCACCGCCGTCGCCGGGGGCCAATCCGCCGCCGCCCGGGCTGTTGCCACCGCCGCCACCGCCGCCGTTCCGCGGGGCGCCCGGGATGGGGATCGTCACGCCCGGAGCGAGGGTGAGGTTGCCGTCCCCGCCCTGGTCGGGGATGTCGAAGGTCGGCACGGAGGGTCCGCGGGTCCGCGTGGGCGCCTCGGTGGTGACAGGGGCCTCATAGGGCACGCCGGCCACACCGCCGACCGATTCCGGCTCGGGGAACTGCTTGATCTCCTTGCCCTCGAGGGCGGCGTCCATCGCCGACTTCCAGATCGACGACGGCAGCCCGCTGCCGTAGATCGAGGCACCGTTGTAGTTGGTCAGGGCCGTGCCGTCATTGGTACCGACCCACACCGCGGTCGACAACTGCGGTGTGTAACCGACCATCCACGCGTCCTTGTTCTGCCCGGTGTCGCCGAGCTGGACGGTGCCGGTCTTGGCGGCCGAGGGACGCGAGCCGAGTGACGAGTCGTACAGCGAGTTCCCGTTGGAGTAGGCCGCGATCGGCTGCAGGGCGGCGCTCACGTTGTCGGCGACCTTCGCGGGGAAGACGCGCTTGCCCTCGGTCTTGCGCTCGTAGAGGACCTGCCCCTCCGAGTCGACGACCTTCTGGACGAAGTACGGCTCGTGATAGACGCCCGACGCCGCGAGGGTGGCGTACGCCGAGGCCATGTCGATCACCCGCGACTGGTACTGACCGAGCACCACGCCGCCCTCGGGCTGACCGTTCGCCTCCTGCAGCGTCTTCTCGATGTTGCCGAACGACTCCGCGACACCGGCCTTGTGCGCGGCGTCGGCAACCGCCCGGGCACCACCGTCGAGATCCATCATCAGGCGGTAGTACACGGTGTTGAGCGACATTTTCATCGCCGTGGCGAGGTTGCAGGTGCCGCAGCTCTCACCGTCGGAGTTCTCGACCGTCAGACCACCACTGGCCTCGAACGGCGCCGAGCTGTAGGTCTTCGACAGCGGGATGTCCTGTTCGAGCGCCGCGACGAGTGCGAACACCTTGAACGACGAACCGGTCTGGAGACCGGCCTGGGCGAGGTCCCAACCGCCCGGGTTGTCGCCGCCGTAATAACCGCGCACACCACCGGTCTGTGGATCGATGGACACCGCCGATGCGAGCAGATCGTCGGGCTCGCCGTTCAGTTCACCGTTCGGGCACTTGTAGATCCGGTTCTTGCGACAGGCTGCCTGCACGACACCGTTCTGAACCTGCGGATCGATCGTGGTGCTGATCTTCAGGCCACCGGTGCGCAGCTGCTTGTCGGTGATGCCGATGCGGTTGAGCTCGGCGAGCACCTGCCGCTTGATGAGCCCGTTCGGGCCGGGGGTCTCGTCGGAATCGCTGACGCGGGCCTTGACCGTCTTGGGGAAGACGGCGTTGTCGGCCTGCGCACGGGTGATGGCACCGGTGGCGACCATGCCGTCGAGCACGTAACGCCAGCGCGCCTCGGTGACCTCGCGGTTGGTGTCGGGATCGTAGTACGACGGCGCGCGGATGACGGCCGACAGCAGCGCGGCCTCCTCGAAGGTCAACGGATTGCGCTCGGCGCGACGCTTGTCGGTGATGGACTTGTTGAAGAACTTCTGCGCGGCGACCGCGACGCCGTAGGCACCCCGGCCGAAGTAGATCGTGTTGAGATAGGCCTCGAGGACCTTCTCCTTGGACCAGCCGTGCCGGTCGTTCATCTTCGCCGCGATGGCGAGTTCTTTGAACTTGCGGTCGAAACTGCGCTCGTCACCGACGATCGCGTTCTTGACGTACTGCTGCGTGATGGTCGAGCCACCGCCGGCGGTCTGGTTGCCGGTGATCTGCCCGATCGCCGCACGGGACAGACCGCGCGGCGAGAATCCGTTGTTGGTCCAGAATTCGCGGTCCTCGGCGGCGACGATGGCCTGTTTCATCGTCTCGGGGATCTCGTCGAAGGGGACGACCGTGCGGTTGCCGTCCGGCGAGGTGACATCGGCCAGCGTGCGTCCGGAGGTGTCGACGATGGTGGCCTTCTGGCTCACCTCGGGTTCCGGGATCTCGGCGGTGAAGTAGGTGAACGCGAACGCGACGATGAGCACCAGCACGATCGCCGGGACGATCGCGCCCACGATCCCCAGCGCCCATGCGAACCGCCGATGTCTGGTCGCCGTCTCACTTCTGTTCTGACCGCCACCGCCCGGACCGGGTCGGATGCCGGTGCGCCGGGGCGTGGGCGAAGACCCGCGTGCCTCGCTCATCGTCCACCTTCCTACCGGATCGGGCGGACGTCATCGTCCGTGGATCTCGGTTACCTTCTCTGGCCTCGTGCCGCTCCACTGTGACAGCAGGCAACGGCCCGGGCAAAAAAACCGCAGGCCGGCGCCCTACTTGGCGACGCGTCGGGAGCGACGCGTGGACTGGGGCGGCAGCCCGGCAACGTATGACTGCACCAGATGGTTCCAACTACAGGTCCGGCACACCTCGACGACATGTACCGAGAACTCCTCGGCGGTCGTCGCGAGTCGCGCGATCTCCTCGTTGCTCCGTGCCGAGCCGCTGACCTGGCCCAGACGTTCGCCGAACACCCATGACACCAGGGTGACCTGCTCTTTTCGGCAGATCGGGCACATCGTGGTGCTGGGCCGACCATGGAACTTCGCCGCGCGCAGGAGGTACGGACTCGCGTCGCAGACCTCGGCAACGGCGGTCCGGCCCGCATGGACCGAGGACAGCCGAGCGCGCCGCTGCAGGGCGTAGTCGACGATCTGGCGTTGCACGGTTTTCAGGGTACGTGGTCTCTGCCGGGGCGTCGGCGCGACGGGTCCGGCGAGGAGGCCCCGGAAACCGGCCCGTGCGCGTCCCGAGATGTCCGTCACGCCACCGCCGGATGCCCTCCGGCCATCTGTCCTTCTCCTGACCGACCGCTCGTGGACACCAGTTATATCGGTGCGATACATTGGCAAATACATCGGAATGAGGTGTCGGCGCGTCAGAGCGCGTCGGTACATCAAGTCCGAGGAAGAAGTGACAGATCATCGGCAGGACGTGAAGGGGGTGGCGAAGTGCTCGAGCTGGCCATTCTCGGATTGCTTCTCGAATCCCCCATGCACGGCTACGAGTTGCGCAAGCGACTCACCGGCCTGCTCGGCGCCTTCCGTGCGTTCTCGTATGGATCGCTCTACCCGACGCTGCGTCGCATGCAGGCCGACGGCCTCATCGATGAACCCGAGACGCCCCTGGGCGTCAAGGTGCGGCGTGGCCGGCGTGTCTACCAGCTCACCGACGCAGGCCGGGAACGGTTTGCCGAGCTGGTCGCCGACACCGGACCCCAGAACTACACCGACGACGGTTTCGGTGTGCACCTGGCGTTCTTCAGCCGCACCCCCGCGGTTGCGCGTATGCGCATCCTCGAGGGCCGCCGCCGGCAGGTGGAGGAGCGTCGGGAGGGGTTGCGGGAGATCGTCGGACGGTCCAACCGGACCGTCGACCGGTACACCCGTCAGCTGCATCAGCTCAGCCTCGAGTCCAGCGAACGCGAAGTCCGCTGGCTCAACGAGCTGATCGCGGCCGAGAGCTCCCAGCAGGACGGGGCGCCCGACCCGTTCGACACACAGTTCGACGACGACCTCGCCGACAGCGAACGGTCACAGTTCGATTCGGGGAAGCCCACGGCCTCCACCGGACGAGCCGATGACGAATATCAAGACCCGGACTCGATGCAGAGCCGGGACGCACAGCTCGACGAACCCGAGCAACGGAAAACACCGGTTGCGCAGCGAACGACTGCGATGCCGCGAGAAGAAGGAGAACCCGACCATGGGTGAGCCCAATAAGGTGCGCGTTGCCATTGTGGGCGTAGGAAACTGCGCTTCATCCCTGGTGCAGGGCGTGCAGTACTACAAGGACGCCGACGAGAACTCCAGCGTTCCCGGCCTGATGCACGTGAAGTTCGGCCCGTACCACGTCCGCGACGTCGAGTTCGTCGCCGCGTTCGACGTGGACGCCAAGAAGGTCGGCTTCGACCTGTCCGACGCGATCTTCGCGAGCGAGAACAACACCATCAAGATCGCCGACGTCCCGCCGACCGGTGTCACCGTCCAGCGCGGACACACCCTCGACGGTCTCGGCAAGTACTACCTCGAGACCATCACCGAGGCCGACGGTTCGGGTGTCGACATCGTCCAGGCCCTGAAGGACAACGAGGTCGACGTCCTCGTCAGCTACCTCCCGGTCGGCTCGGAGCAGGCCGACAAGTTCTACGCCCAGTGCTGCATCGACGCCGGCGTCGCCTTCGTCAACGCACTCCCCGTGTTCATCGCCTCGGACCCCGAGTGGGCCCAGAAGTTCGCCGACGCCGGTGTCCCGATCGTCGGCGACGACATCAAGAGCCAGGTCGGTGCCACCATCACCCACCGCGTGATGGCGAAGCTGTTCGAGGATCGCGGCGTCACCCTCGACCGCACCTACCAGCTCAACGTCGGCGGCAACATGGACTTCAAGAACATGCTCGAGCGTGAGCGTCTGGAGTCCAAGAAGGTCTCGAAGACCCAGGCCGTCACCTCCAACCTGACCGGCTCGCTCGCCGGCAAGGTCGAGGACAAGAACGTCCACATCGGCCCGTCGGACCACGTCGCGTGGCTCGACGACCGCAAGTGGGCCTACGTCCGCCTCGAAGGCCGCGCCTTCGGCGACGTGCCGCTGAACCTCGAGTACAAGCTCGAGGTCTGGGACTCCCCCAACTCGGCCGGCATCATCATCGACGCCGTGCGCGCCGCCAAGATCGCCAAGGATCGCGGCATCGGCGGACCGGTCATCCCGGCCTCGGCCTACCTGATGAAGTCCCCGCCGAAGCAGCTCGCCGACGACGTCGCGCGCGCCCAGCTCGAGGAGTTCATCATCGAGGCCTGAGCCTCGTAGAACGCAACCCGGCGGCGCTTCCTGATCTGATCAGGGAGCGCCGCTTCTGTTGTCGCCGTCCCGCCACCCCACTCGACGGAAACCGCAGGTCATCCAACCAAATCAGTGACCGCGTCAAACCCTTCACATAGAGTGTTGTCGATTGCTCCGAGTGGCCCGGTATCGGGCACATCGGACATCACGAGACCCCGTACCAACAGAAAGGCGCAAACCATGGGCGTGAGCCTGAGCAAGGGCGGCAACGTTTCCCTCAGCAAGGAGGCTCCGGGCCTGACTGCGGTCTCCGTCGGCCTCGGCTGGGACATCCGGACCACCACCGGAACCGACTTCGACCTGGACGCCAGCGCCATCGCGCTCGGTACCGACAAGAAGGTCGTCTCCGATCAGCACTTCGTCTTCTTCAACAACCTGCGTTCGCCCGACGGCTCGATCGAGCACACCGGCGACAACCTGACCGGTGAGGGCGAAGGCGACGACGAGGTCATCAAGGTCGACCTCGCCGGCGTGCCGCCGAACATCGACTCCATCGTCTTCCCCGTCTCGATCTACGACGCCGACGCACGCTCGCAGTCCTTCGGTCAGGTGCGCAACGCGTTCATCCGCGTCGTGAACCAGGCCGGCGGTGCCGAGATCGCCCGCTACGACCTCAGCGAGGACGCCTCCACCGAGACCGCGATGGTCTTCGGTGAGCTGTACCGTCATGGGTCGGAGTGGAAGTTCCGCGCGGTCGGCCAGGGCTACGCCTCGGGTCTCGCAGGCATCGCCCGCGATTTCGGTGTGAACGTCTGAGTCCTCTCGGACTCCGGCTGTCCGCCTGACATGCCCGTGGATGCCGCACTCGCCCTACTGGCGGGTGCGGCATCCGCATGTCACACTCCTCTCCGACGATGCGGTCGGCTGGACCACACGCACCCTAGAAAGGCCACAATCCGGTGGTAGTAAGAATTTTCGGCCTCTCGGTCGTCGTGACGATCGTGTCGCTGATCATCGCGTTCCTCTATGGCGGTGTCGAAGCGCTGATCCTGACCGCCATCCTCGGCGTCTTCGAGATCTCGCTCTCCTTCGACAACGCGGTCATCAACGCCACGATCCTCCGTCGGATGAGCGAGTTCTGGCAGAAGATCTTCCTCACCATCGGCATCCTGATCGCCGTCTTCGGCATGCGCCTGGTGTTCCCGCTGGTCATCGTGTGGCTCGCCTCGGGCCTCAATCCCGTCGATGCACTCGACCTCGCACTGAACCCGCCGCCCAACGACGCGGCGTACTTCGCCAACGGCGATCCCAGCTACGAGACGATCATCACCGACGCCCACCCGCAGATCGCGGCGTTCGGCGGCATGTTCCTGCTGATGCTGTTCCTGGGCTTCGTCTTCGAGCAGAAGGAACTGACCTGGCTGACCTGGATCGAGCGTCCGCTCGAGAAGATCGGCAAGCTGGAGATGCTCGAGGTCGTCATCGCGATCACCCTGCTCGTTCTCACCGCGAGCTACATCGCCGCGCCGGACGAGCAGTCGACGGTCATGATCGCCGGCTCGCTCGGCATGATCACCTACATCCTGGTCAACGGCCTCGGCGAGTACTTCAACGTCGAGACCGAAGAGGACGACGAGGCGGCCGAGCCGGGAACCGATGCGGCCGAGAAGTCGGCGGTCGAGAAGTCCAACGGCAAGTCCGGCCCGTCGGATCTGGCCAAGGCGACCGGTAAGGCGGGATTCTTCCTGTTCCTCTACCTCGAGGTGCTCGACGCGTCGTTCTCCTTCGACGGCGTCATCGGCGCGTTCGCCATCACCGCGGACCCGATCATCATCGCCCTCGGCCTCGGCCTCATCGGTGCGATGTTCGTCCGTTCGCTCACCGTCTACCTGGTGCGCAAGGGCACGCTGTCGGAGTACGTGTACCTCGAGCACGGTGCGCACTGGGCGATCGGTGCGCTGGCGTTCATCCTGCTGTACTCGATCGGGACACACGTGCCGGAGATCATCACCGGCCTGATCGGCGTCGCGCTGATCATCGCCGCGTTGATCTCCAGCATCATCCGCCGCAACCGCCTCGCGGCGAGGGGCGAAGTGGAGAAGGTCGAGGTCTGACCTTTCGTGACGCTCGCAAGCTCGCTCCTCAAGGAGCGGTGAGCGCCCTCCGCACGCCCCAGGCGCTCCTCAGGGAGCGGAGGGCGGGAACGCGTGAGACAACTGCGCCGCAGGTCCTCGACGGACCTGCGGCGCAGTCTTTTTCGACGGACCGGACTCAGCCCTGTTGCTGACCGAGTTGCTGGCTGATCTGCTGGTTGATCTGCTGCAGACCAGGGACCGACATTCCGGGTAGGTGGCCCTGGATGGTACGCACGATGGACGAGTCGTCGCGCACCTTCTCGCTGGACTGGACCAGAACGGTTCCGGCGCCGGTGAAATCGAACTGACGCTCCTCGCCTGAGTTCAACCCCATCCGCCGGCCCGCGGCGGCGATGAACCCGTTGACCCACGCCTCGTCGTAGTGGTGACTCGGTGACGGGCAATCCGACCACCCGACAAGGGCTTCCGGGTCGACGCGCACGGGCGGTTCGACGAACATGACCGGACCGTTCGACGACGCGAGGAACTTGCCGGTGCCGATGAGCGTCAGAAAACCCGGCACGATGGACTGGTTCAGCGACAGGTTCGGCTGGAACGCAAGCAGATTGGCTGCTCGGATGGTGAGGTTGCCGTCTTCGAGGTCGTAGGCGTTGATGTCGTAACCGCGGTCACCGATGATCAGCTTGCCGTGGCCCTCGGCGACGACATAGTCACCGAGGTACAGCGGGGCGGAGAACTGCTGGGCCACCATCTGCAGCATGTTGCCCTGCAGCCCCTGCGTGAGCGCGGTGAACTGCATCTGACCGTAGTAGGCGATCATCGCGCCCTTGGACATGAACCAGGGCTGGTTGAGATCGATGCAGAACGAGTAGTTGTTGTCCGGAACGTTGTCGTCCGATGGCAGATTCATCGGACTCCACACGGTGTTGAGTTGACTCACAGCTTCTCCTCTGATGCCTGCACGTACACGATGCCCTGTCCGGAGCACTCCAATTGCATTGCCTCACCGCCGGTTCGGCCGACATTCCGCCAGCTCATCGACGATCGCAGCGTGGTGTTGACCTGCCCCGCCGATCCGACGAAGGCCTGAGGATCGACGCTCACCGGCGGCTTCTGCGGCGACACCTCGAGCTCGAAGACCCCGCCGTGCCCGAGGAGGACCGCCGAGCCGGGACCCGACAGCTGCGTCGTGAACATGCCCTGGCCGGTCACTGCGCCGGCCGCCGCGTTCCGCAGCGCCCCGAACAGCCCGCCGCCACCGCCACCGCCGCCGCCGCCCTGTGACGCGACCGAGACGACCGACGCCTGCAGGTTGGCCCCGTAGGCGAGCAGGCGTGATGCTTCGACGCGCATCATCCCGCCGACTGCGCCGAGATCCACGACGTGGACCTCGATCCCGAGGAAGCCGTAGTGCACCTCACCGTGCCCCTGGGCGATCATCGTGGACTCGTGCTCGCCGGCGAGCATCCGACCGGCCATGCCGCCCATCCCGCCCAGTCCCGGCATCCCACCGCCCATGCCGCCGGCACCCGCGATCTGGTGGGGCTGGAAGTGCACATCGCCCTTGTAGAAGAGCATCGCCCCACGTCGAGCGATGACCGGACCGGTCCGACCGATGTCGACGGAGACGACCTTGCTGTTGACCTTGGTGAACATTCTCGCTACCTCACCCTCACCGCTCGGCCGGCTGGATCGACACGACGCCGCTGCCATCCCAGCGCAGCGAGAACGCTTCCCCGCCACCCTGTCCCAGCGCCGACCGCCAGGACACGTCGGTGACGAAGGACTGACTCAGCTGCCCACGGGCGCAGACGAACGCGTCCGGATCGACCACGAGGGGATACTGCGGTGACACCTCGAGATGGATGAGCGGGCCGCCGTTGGACAGCAGCGCGATCTGTCCGTGGCCACTCACCGTCGTGGTGAACAGGCCCTGACCCGACGACGCGCCGCGCAGACCGGCGAACGTGACGTTGGTCTGCAGGTTGCCGTTGAGCACCATCAGCTGCTCGGACTCCACCTGCAGCGTCTCGTTGTTCAGCTCGATGACCGTCGTCTCCGCAGCGTTGTGCGCGAAGTAGACGATGCCGTTGCCCGACGCCTCCATGAGCGACAATGCCTCCCCGGTGGCACGCTGCTTGAGGCCCGCGAGCACACCGTCACCGCCGCCGAAGCCCGCCGATTTGAAGGTGACCTGTCCCTCGTAGGCGACCATCGACCCGCTGATCGCGCGCACCGCAGAATTGTTCAGCCTGGCTTCCACCACGCGTTTGGACCGTTGTACCAACTGCATTCGACGTGCCTCTCTCGCGCCGCGGGGAGGTCGCCGATCGACCGTCCCTCGTTCGTCTCCCGACGCCATCCCCGCACCACGGCACCCGCAGGCGACCGGCATCCCAGCCCGCCGTGCGCCGGGGAATCCGGCCTCATACGGAGATGAAAATAGCCGATAGCATCGTGTGGTGCCCGGAAACTTCGTACGTCGATGGTTCGGGAACGATTCACGCACGAATTCCGCACCACCTGCATCATCGGAACAAATGACAGCGGCGTTCCTGGAGTCCGAATCCGTCCTGGCCGAGATCGATCCGGCCGTCGGTGTGACCGCCACCCTGGACCCGCGATCGCGGCTTCGCACTGTGTGGTCGGAACTCCGTGAGCAGCACGCCCAGGCGACGTCGGACTATCTCAGCCTGGTGTCGCCGCCCACCGGCACACGTGTCGACCCGCAGGATCTCGAGCGCTCGACGCAGGCGTTGCGGGCGATCACCGCGTCGATGCGCGACTTCGCCCAGACCAACGCCGGCACCCTCGAACGGGCGCGGGCCACGATGCGCGCCGCCGACGTCCAGGACCACGAAGCCCGGGTGGCGGCCAACCGGGCGATGACCGCCCTGGAGGGCGCGACCCCGGCGGTGGCGCGGCTGCAGTCGGTGTCGGAAGCCACCGATGAACTCGCGCGGGCGCTCGCGGGTTCCGACCAGGGCACGGGCCTGCGCGAACGGCAGTCCGCCGCGGCGGCCGTACTCGGCGCGGCGCGGCGCCTCGAACAACTGCTGGCCGAAGCGCCCGCGTTCGCCGAGCGGGCACAGCAGGTCATCCGTTCGGTGGAAACCCGCCGCAGCGCGGTGTCGACCCGTAGCGCGCAGGTCCCCGACACGCTGTCGGCCCTGCGTCGGGAGTTCAGTGCCGACTGTTCGCTCGATCTCCAGCGCAACGGCACGGTCGTCGACGAGCGACTCGTGCATGCCGACGCCGAGCTGGCGGCCGCACGCTCGATGGTCGCCGACGCCCCCGACCAGGCCATCGATCGCGCCGATGCGGCCCGCGACGACCTGGCGGTGGCCGAGAAGGCCGTCGACGCGGTGCTCGACCGGCTGCGCCTGCTGCGGGAGGTCCGGGCCGACCCCAAGGGCGCCGAGCAGCGGGTGCGCTTCCGTCTGCGTGACGCCCAGCTCTTCGCCGTGAACCACACTCTGGTTGACGAATGGGGTTCGGTCCTCGATGCTCAGGCCGACCGGATCGAGCGCGCCGAGGGGGAGCTCGACCGCATCCACCCCGACTACTGGAGCTATCTGACCCAGCTGCGTGCGGTGGACGACCGGATCACCGAGATCGTTTCGCGGATGAGAGGACAGGTGGCCGCAGGATGACCACCACTGCACGACACGACGCCACCGGTCTCGAGCCCGGGACGATCCGGCACTTCGACCACCTGGAGCCGTCGGTCGCCGAGCACCTGTTCTACCGGCAGCCCGAGCCAATCGAGCCGACCTGGCCCGCCCAGCGTCTCGCGGTCGCCCTCGGTGCCACCCTGTATGTCCCGGCGACCCGCCCCGATCTCGCCGACGTCATCCGCCGACGACGCGCCGAGGGGGTCATCTCGATGGTCATCGACCTCGAGGACGCGGTCGCCGACGACGAGGAGGCCGAGGCGATCGACCATGCCGTGGCCGCATTGCGCAGCATCGCCGAGAACCCGGGCCGGCCGATGCTGCTGTTCGTCCGGCCGCGTTCGGCCGATCGGATCGTGCCCATCGCCGAGGCCCTGAGCACCCCGTCGGTGCTCACCGGGTTCGTCATCCCGAAGTTCGCCTCGGACACCGCGGCCGCGGCCCTCGATGCGGTGACCCGGGCGAGCGAGATCCTCGGCAGGCACCTCTGGGTGATGCCGGTCCTCGAGTCGGCGTCGGTCGTGCACCGCGAGACCCGCGACGACGAACTGACCGCCCTGGCGTCGCTGCTCGGCGAACACCGGGACCACGTGCTGGCGGTTCGCATCGGGGCCACCGACATCTGTGGCCACTTCGGCATCCGCCGGGATCGGGACCTGACCATCTACGACGTCCGGGTGGCCGCCGACGTGATCGCCGGCATCGTCAATCATCTCGGCCGCAGCGACGAGAGCGGCTTCGTCGTGACCGGCCCGGTCTGGGAGTACTTCGCGGATCACGAACGCATGTTCCAGCCTCTGTTGCGGCACACGCCCTTTCGCGAGAACGACGCCGTCTACTTCCGGCAGCAACTGGTCAGCCGCGACATGGACGGCCTCCTGCGCGAGATCACCCTGGACCGCGCCAACGGGCTGCACGGCAAGACGGTCATCCATCCGGCGCACGTCGCGGCGGTGCACGCACTGTCGGCGGTGACCCATGAGGAGTATCACGATGCACTCGACATCCTGGCCGGGGAGACCGGCGGGGTACGGGCCTCGTCGTACCGCAACAAGATGAACGAGCTGAAGCCGCACCGCAACTGGGCGCTGCGTATCGTCGACCGCGCCGCCGCTTTCGGGGTGACCCGGCAGGGAGTCTCCTTCGTCGACCTGCTCACCGCGCTCGCCTCGCCCGGATCGGCGGCTTCATGAGCGACCCCGGCGCCGTCGGTGTCGACTGGGTGACCGCGCGTTTCGGTGTCGAGATCGTCGCCGCCGACGACACTCCCCGCGTACACACCGTGCACGATCTCGTCTCACTCGGGTTGCGCCACAATCGACGCCGTGCGCATCTGCTGGTCTCGACCGTCCTGGGCAAACACATCCCGACATCGCCGGCGATCGTCCGCCGCGCCGCCGATGACCTCGGCGCGGCGATCATCGCCGAGATCGGGGCGGATGCGGCGCGCGATGCGGTCGTCTTCGGTTTCGCCGAGACCGCGACGGGTCTCGGACACTGTGTGGCCGAGCGAATCTCCGCGTCACGCTATCTGCATTCGACGCGGCGCCGACGACGCGGCGTGACGGTGTCGGGCACCTTCGAGGAAGGGCACTCGCATGCGACGACGCACCTGCTGCAGCCCAGCGATCCCACGTTCCTCGACGCGACGACGCCGCAGGAGGTGCTGATCCTGGTCGACGACGAGGTCTCGACCGGAAAGACCGCACTCGGCGCCATCGAGGCCATCGTCGCCGACCGGCCCCGCACACGATTCGTCGTGGCGTCCCTGGTGGACATGCGAACCGCAGCCCAGAAGTCCGAATGCGAGTCCTTTGCAGCGGAATCGGGTGCCGAGATCGCCTATGTGTCACTCGCCCACGGATCTGTCTCGCTTCCGCCGACCCTCCTCGAGGACGTGTGGAAGCTCGAGTCCGACGATCTCAATCCGGTGGCACCCCGCCGCGGCGACCAGGTCGCGGTCTCACTCGACTGGCCCCGGACGGTTCCCGACGGAGGCCGGCACGGAATCCTCCGCGCCGACTCGACGCACTTCCACCGAGCCGCGGCCGATTCCGCGGACACCGTGGCGGCACACCTCGATCCGCGGCGTCCGGTCGTCGTGATCGGGCACGAGGAGCTCATGTACGCGCCGCTGTGCATCGCCGAGGCGCTGGAGCGTCGCGGTTTCGCCACCGCGTATCAGACCACGACGAGATCACCGGCCCACGTGCACGACGTCCCGGGGTACCCGCTCCGCCGCGGATTCCGGTTCATCGCACCAGAATCCGACCCGGCCACCCCTCGGTTCGTCTACAACGTGTCCTCCGTCGAACACCCAGACCCCCAGGTCGTACTCGTGATCGACACACCGGCCGACACCGACGAGTTGCGTGCACCCGGCGGACTCGTGGACGTGCTCACCGCCGCCGGACATCCGGTCGTCCTGGCCGTTCTGCCCGAGACCCCCCAGCGTTCGCTGACCCAAGCGCGGGAGGCGGTGCGCTGATGGACATCGCCGCCGCCACGCCGCCACTGTGCGGACCGGAGTTCGGTTCGTACGGGGCCGACGAGGTCACCTGGCTGCTGAAGGACTTGTCCGATGTGGCGCTGGAAGGTGAACTGCGCGAACGGGAACGCCGTATCCAATCCGGGCAGGCGCATTACGCCGAATCCCTGCCGATCGAGTATCAGCCGGGGCACGAGTACCAGGAGTTGTTCCACGCGACCCTGCGATCCTCGGCTCAGCGCCTCGCCGAGGCGGTCGGCGTCGTGGCCGAACTCATCCTGGCCGAGCGTCACTCCGCTCCGACGCTGGTATCGCTCGCCCGAGCGGGGACCCCGATCGGCATCCTGATCCGACGATGGATGCTCGCCGTCCACGGCGTCGAACCCCGGCACTACACGATCTCGATCGTCCGCGGCCGCGGGATCGACACCGTGGCACTCGATCACATCGTGGCACGTCACCCGGCCGAGTCGGTCGTCTTCGTCGACGGCTGGACCGGCAAGGGCGCCATCCAGCGCGAACTCACCGCCGCCGTCGACCAGTACGCGCGGTCCGGCCGGCCGCGATTGCACGACGAACTCGCGGTCCTGGCCGATCCCGGTTCCTGCACGACCCTGTACGGGACCAGAGACGACTTCCTCATCGCGTCCGCCTGCCTGAATTCCACTGTGTCCGGCCTGGTCTCGCGCACCGTCCTGAATGCCGACCACATCGGTCCCGGCGAGTTCCACGGCGCCAAGTTCTATCGTCATCTCACCGACTTCGATGTCTCGGGAGTGTTCCTCGACACCGTCAGTGCGGAGTTCGACGCGGTGGCCGACCGGGTGCAGGCGACGATCGCATCGATGACGCCCGGGTCGCGCCGGCCCGACTGGTCCGGCTGGCGGTCCGGCGAGCGAATCCAGGCCGAGTACGGTTTGTCGTCGATCAACCTGGTCAAGCCCGGTGTCGGCGAGACGACGCGAGTCCTGTTGCGCCGCGTGCCATGGCGGATCCTGGTACGCGCCGACGACCTGCCCGAGCACCGTCACATCCGGCTCCTCGCCGCCGAACGGGGTGTGCCCGTGGAAGTCTCGCCGGTTCTCGCGTACTCGTGTGTCGGGCTCATCAAGGAGGACTCGTGAACGCCCTGGTCGCCACGGATCTCGACCGGACCATGATCTACTCCCGCGCTGCGATGGGCGAGGAGCAGTTCGCGACCCTGGAGACGGTGTGCGTCGAGATCTACCGTGATGCGCCGCTGTCGTACATGACCCAAACCGCCGTCGAGCTGATGACCCGGCTGGCGCACGAGGCCGTCGTCGTACCGACGACCACCCGCACCCCGGCGCAGTACGCGCGAATCGCCCTGCCGGGCAGACCGTTCCGCCACGCCGTGGTCAGCAACGGTGGTCGGATCCTCGTCGACGGCGACGACGATCCCCGGTGGCGTGCGCACATCGACCGAGAGGTGACCCGTGCGGGCGCCACCCTCGAGCAGGTCCGGGACGAGCTCCGCACACGCATCGACGACTCCTGGGTCACGGCGTTGCGTACGGCCGACGATCTCTTCTGCTACCTCGTCGTCGACCCGTCTGCCCAGCCACCGGAGTTCCTCGAGCGATGGCAGGCGTGGTGTGACGCGCGGGGCTGGACAGCATCCCAGCAGGGCCGGAAAATCTATTCGACCCCGCAGCCGGTGACCAAGTCGGCGGCCATCGCCGAGGTCCGGCGCAGGCTCATCGAAGACGGGACGCTCGACGACTCGGCGACCCTCTGCGCGGCCGGCGACGGCTGGCTCGACACCGATCTGCTGCTCGCCGCCGATCACGCCATCCGCCCCCGGCACGGCGAACTGGAGTCGCTCGGGTGGTCGGCGCCGGGGCTCACGATCACGGCCGAGACCGGGGCCCTCGCCGGTGTCGAGATCCTGCGGTGGTTCGGCGAGCGGAGCGGCCTGGACGAGAGCCGGGACGCCCGAGTCCACGCACGCTGATCACGCGGGCGTGGGCCCGAGGACATCGGAATGCCCGTGGCGTCGGCACCAGCTGACCAGGTACCGGGCGTGCAGGCCACACCACCGGTAGACGGCGGCCTGTGTCATCGGCAACGATGCCTCGTGCTCACCGCGCTCGACGATGATCGGTCCGAGGTAGTGACTCGTCACCTTGTTGGCGGTGTTCGGCGACACGGTCGCCACCCGGGCGAGTGACGAGTTGTCCGACGCGCTGCCCGAGGCGATCGCCCCGGCGAGTCGACCTGCGGTGTGGCCGCGCCGCCCGGTGAACAGCTCGTAGAGCGGTGGGCGTGGCCCGTCGGGCGTCTTGTCCGGCAACCCCTGACCGTGAGCCACCGATCGCACGACGCCGACCAGCGTGGCGAATCCGTCGGACCTGGCGATGATGCCCACCACCTCGTCCCGCAGTCGGGCCTCGTCGAGATGATCCTGTTCCATGCCGAGGCCCTGGGTCACCAGGACGACCGGGGCGTGCCGATCGTGCTCGTCGAGGACGTCGATGACGTCGAGCCCGTCGAAGGTCCACTCCACATCGGGCCGATTCCAGACCAGATCCGCGACCACGACATCGAATCGCACGTTGCCGGCGACGCAGTGGACGAACTCGTCCCGACCCGCGGCAACGGTGACCGTGGCCTGATCGAGCGACTTGGCCAGCGGCACGGCGATCACGTGCCCCAGCGGCGAAGCGATCAGTACCCGCAAATGGTTCGGCACAGCATGATCATGCTCGAACCACTGGTGGTGTGCGCGATTACGCATGTTTTTCACCGAGTGCGTACGTATTTACCCGGATGAGCCCACATCCGGTCCGAGATACCGGTGACAAATCGTCTCAACTTCGTAGGCTGGAGAAGTCGACGTTCGGGAAATGCACATTCTCGGCGTCCGATCGCGAGCCAGGTCGATCACCCGAAGGAACCCCGCCGAGGTCCACATCGGACTCGCGCGGTTCGAAACGAAGTCGACGAGGAGAGCCGGCCTGTGTCCGTACCCCTGAACGACGTCCGCCGATCGGCCCCGTCAACCGACAGAATGCCCATCGGGCGGGGGTCGCAGACGCCTCGCCCCGAACTCGCCGTGACCTCGGGCCCCGCAGCGCGCGTCACGGCCGTCGTCGCCGAGGGCGACATCTTCGACGCCGCCCTGGTCGCGCTCGTCGAGAGTGCCGGATACGAGGCGACCGTCGTCGAACCCGCTCAGCTCGCCGCGCTGCGGACCCCGGCAGCGATCCTGGTCCGGTCCGCCGCGATGCTCGGGTTCGTCCGCCGCGTGCCGGCGTTGCGTTCGATCCGGGTCATCTTCGTCGGCAGCGGGGTCGCGGGGTTCGAGCACATCCGGATCTCCCCCCGCGCCGCGAGCGCCGAGGAGGCGCTCCAGCGGGCGTTGGCAACGGTCGCGGGCCCGCCGGCGCCGCAGTCCCCGCCCGAGCTCGCGAACCGGGTACGACTCACCGACCGAGAGCTGGAGATCCTGCAGACCTATACGCTCGGGGCCACGCTGCGTCAGACGTCGCGCGTCCACGAGATCGCGGAAAGCACCGTGCGCGAACACTATCGGCGAGTTGCGCGACGTTACGAGGAAGCCGGGCGGCCGATCGGGAACAAGGCCCAACTCCTCGTCGAATTGATGAACGACGGGTGGGTGCGACCCTGAGCTCTCCACGACCGGAGATGAATCCATGATGTCTTTCGCCTCACGACACGACGCCCCATCTGCGAGAGACTGTGGAGCGTGACCACGACCTCTGACATCTCCGGCGACGGCAATCACCGGCTCGCCAACCGACGGACGGTTGCCGCCTGGGCGCTCGCGGTCGTCGAGGCCGTTGTCGCATTCGCGGCCGTCGCCGGCGGGCTGGCTCTCATCGGCGACCAGTGGGCGATGTCGCGGGAGTGGCTGCACAACACGCCGTTCACCACGTGGACCGGTCCCGGGATCGCGCTGATCGCCGTGATCGCGATCCCGCACCTCGTCGCAGTGACGGCGATCGCCGTGCCCTCCGCACCCGCTCGTCTGGGCATCCTCGGCGGCCTGCTCGCCGGCGGATCGCTGATCGCGTGGATCGTCCTCCAGCTCGCGCTGCTCCAGGTGTTCTTCTTCCTACAGCCGGTGATGTTCGTGGTCGGAATGGTCGAGGTGGGGCTGGCCTTGTGGTGGCGCCGCGGCGTCGAGACCTCCGCGGCGCGGTGAGGGACGCGGGGTTCGCGCCTAGAACAGTCCGACCGCACGCCCGATCAGGCCGAGCGCGACCAGCAGGAAGATGACCGCGGCGATGGCGATGACGATCACACCACCGGCCCGCCTGCGCTGAGGCGGCTCGTGCTCCTCGCCGCCGACGGCGGATTCGGCGGGCGGGGTGTCACCGGGCGCGACACCGCCTCCGGGCTCGAGGCCCGGTGTACTCGCCGGGTCGGGGTTCTGCGGATTGAACGGTTTCCGAGCGGGGTCGTTGTCTGCCATGAGGCCGGTGTACCCGGATCGGCGGAAACTCACTCGTCGGGGTCCCCGCGACGTCGCCGGCTGGTCATGGGATCGACCAGAATCACCCGTGTACGCCGTCGTCGACGCTCAGTGGGGGCCGCAGGACCAGGACGGTCACGATCCCGATGAGGAAGACCGCGGTCAGTGCGAACGGAACCGGGATCACGGGATCCAGCAGTACGAGCAGCGCACCCACCGGGACCACGGTGTTCACCAGTCGATCAGCATTGGCACGCAGCGCGATCCACCAGATCCCGATGATGAAGACCGCGATCGGGATCGTCACGGTGAACGACGCCTGGGTCTCGGTGAGCTCACTGTGGTGCGTCAAGACGTCGATCTCGACTTCGATCCCGGCCGAGAACGCACCCGCCGCGGCGAAGACGAAGTAGTGCACGTATCCGTATCGGAGTGAATCGGCGAGCAACCCGCCGATGGCCCGGTGATGCGGGGGCCAGAAGTAGATCCACCACAGCGCGGCGGTCGCGATGAACGTGAGGATCGCTATCGAGATGAGTGGCGCGAGTTCCTGCTCGCTGTGCAGCGCCTCGATGATCGCGTTCGACGAGGCCAGCAGACTCTCGCCGAGCAGGATGAGTGTGAACAGGCCGTACCTCTCGGTGATGTGGTGCGGGTGCCACGGTGTGTTCCCCTGCCGTTCGGCGATCGCGGGCACCGCGAGTTCGGCACCGACGAGCACCACGAACCCGACCGTCGCCGCGGCACCCGACGGGACGAGCAGCCAGAGCAGCCAGAGAACCTGGACGAGCGCGATCCCGGCAGCGTAGATCTGGGTCGTCCGGCGACGGTCACCGGCCGAGCCGGAAGCGCGCAGCCACTGGGCGACCATCGCGACGCGCATGATCACGTAACCGACGACCACCAACCCGAACTCGTGGTCGACGAAGGCGGGCTCGATCCCCGCGGCCAACACCAGCACGCCGGCCATCTGCACGAAGGTCAGGACCCGATAGAGCCAGTCGTCGGTGCCGAACGACGTCGCGAACCAGGTGAAGTTCATCCACGCCCACCAGATGGCGAAGAACACGAAGGCGTACGACACCACACCGTCGACGATGTGGTCCTCGGTCAGTGCGTGATGCAGCTGGACCGCCGCGATACTCACCGCCACCACGAAGACCAGATCGAAGAACAGCTCGAGCGTGCTCGCGGCCCGACCCGGTTCGGCCGGGTCCCGCGGGCGCATGGTGCTCAGGTGAAATCGCGTGGACATCGTTGCCAACCCCCGATCGGTCACTGCGTGTGGACGAGATCATGCCACCGGAGCCTCAGCGGACGCGGGTGCGGCGCCGTGGGGCGACGGCTCGGCCGTCGGCGCACGCCGCGTGACCTCGACGATCAGTGCAGGTGACGGGGAGAATCGCCCCGCCGTGGCACAGTGAAGACGTGCTGCTGCCCACCCTGACCCCCACCGCGCCGGACGACCCTGCCGTGATCCGCGTCGGCGACGACAAGCTGTCGCGCGAAGACCTGGTCGGGGCGGCGACCGCGGTGGCCGAACGGATCGCCGGCGCGCGCACCGTCGCAGTCCTGGCCACGCCGACCGTGGAAACCGTGCTCGCGGTGGTCGGCGCCCTGATCGCCGGAGTCCCGGTCGTCCCCGTTCCGCCCGACTCGGGTCCGCGCGAGTTCGAGCACATCCTCGCCGATTCCGGCGCCCAGGCCTGGCTCGGGCAGGCCCCGGCCGAGCCGACCCTGCCGGTCATCCCGGTCCGGCGGTACGCGAAATCGTGGCACCGACACCCCGAACCGCACGCCGACTCAACGGCGCTGATCCTCTACACGTCCGGAACGACCGGCCTCCCCAAGGGCGTGCCGATCACCCGCCAGAACATCGCCGAGGGGCTCGATGCACTCGCCGACGCCTGGCTGTGGACAGCCGATGACACTCTGGCGCATGGCCTTCCGCTGTTCCACGTCCACGGACTGATCCTGGGGGTCCTCGGCCCGCTGCGGCGCGGTGGGCGACTGATCCACACCGTCGCGCCGACGGCCGACGCATACGCCGCCGCTGCCGGTGCAGGCGCGAGCATGTTCTTCGGGGTGCCGACGGTCTGGAACCGCGTCGCCGCCGAACCTGCTGCCGCGCAGTTGCTCTCGTCGGCACGGGTGCTCGTGTCGGGAAGCGCCCCGCTACCCGTTCCGGTCTTCGACCGCATACGCGAACTCACCGGGCACCAGATCGTCGAGCGCTACGGCATGACCGAGACGCTGATCACCGTCAGTACCCGCGTCGACGGGGAACGACGCCCCGGGTGGGTGGGAGTGCCTCTCGCCCATGTGGAAACCCGACTCCTGGACAACGGCGAGCCACTACCGCACGACGGCGAGAGCGTCGGCGATCTCCACGTCCGTGGGCCGATGTTGGCGTCGGGGTATCTCAATCGCCTGGATGCCACCGCCGAATCGTGGCTTCCCGACGGGTTTTTCGCGACCGGGGACGTCGCCGTCATCGGCGCGGACGGGATGCACCGGATCGTCGGCCGACGTGCGACCGACCTCATCAAGTCCGGCGGGTTCCGCATCGGAGCCGGTGAGATCGAGACCGTGCTGCTCGCCCACCCGGCGGTCCGCGAGGTGGCCGTGATCGGCGTACCCGACGACTACCTGGGACAGCGCATCGTCGCCTATGTCGTCGGCGACGAGGTCGCCGACACCGAACTCATCGAGTTCGTCGCCGGCGAGTTGTCGAATCACAAACGGCCGCGCGAGATCCGGTTCGTCGAGTCCCTTCCGCGCAATGCGATGGGCAAGGTGCAGAAAAAGCTGCTGGACTGAGCCACTCGTCTCTGAAAACCGCCCGGTGGGCCCGACCCGGCAACGCGCTGCGGGGTGTCCGTTTTCCAGGGGTGGTTTTCAGATCGCGATGCAGTTGTCCACAGGCGCCGCCGGCCCCGATCGCTGACCGGCGACATGATCGACACTGTCTCGCATGGACTTCGACGAGCTCATCGAGCGGTTCGGCGGCGTGGTCGCCACCCACCAGCTCCTCGCCGCAGGTGAGACCACCGCGTCGATCCGAGATGCCCACCGTTCCGGCACGCTCACGTCCATCCGGCATGGGTGGTACCGCACTCCCGCCGCCGATCCGGAAGTGGTCGGCGCCGTCGCGGATGACGGCGTCGTGTCCTGTGCGAGTGCGCTGCGGCGCCATGGCCTCTGGATACCCGAACATCCCATAGCGCTCCACTCTCGTGTGACACGCCATCAGCGTCGACGGTCCCACGACCGATGCCGCCGATACGGCCGGCCCACCCCCGCCCGCGGCGCCGTCGACGATGTGGCGACAGCACTGCAGTACGCCGCCCGGTGTTTCGACGTCGAGGGTTTCGTCATTCTCTGCGACTCCGCGCTCAACAGCGGCAAGATCACACCCGAACGCCTCCGTGCCGAATTCGACGACGCGCCGATGTTCATCCGGCGCGCGATCGGCAAGACCAATCGCCTCGCGGCGTCGGGAACCGAGACCGCGGCCCGACTACGGCTCGAGAGTGCCGGACTGCGGGTCGCTGTCCAGCATCGGGTACCCGGGGTCGGTTGGGTCGACCTGGTGGTCGGACAGCGCCTCGCGCTCGAGTTGGACAGCGTCGAACACCACACCGGTGTCGAGAAGTACGAAGAGGATCGTGCCCGAGATCGCAAGTTGATCGCGCACGGTTACTTTCCGTTGCGACTCACCTACGCGCAGGTGTTCAGGGACTGGGCCACCACCTACGCCGACATCGCGCAGATCATCGCGGGCGGTTATCACCGCAGCCGATCACCGGCCTGGCGGACGCCCCACTGAACTCCGCCCGTCAGAAACGGACAGTCTGCGATGTGTCGCCGAGAGCCTCCCGCCGGGCGGTTTTCAGAGGCCCCGACGTCACTGAGCCCACGACCGTTCTGCCAGCCACTCCGTGATGATCGCGACCGCCTCCTTCAGGTGCGGGATCTGTTCGCGCCCCGAGTAGTAGTGCGTCGCACCGACTATGGTGTGCAGCGTCTTGTCGGGATGACCGACCGCGTCGAACAGGCGGCGGGTGTGACTGGACGTGCACGCATTGTCGGCGGAGTTGCCGATGACGAGTGTCGGGATCGCGAGGTCGGCCGCGCAGCGCGGGCCGTCGCCGTAGGCGTCATCGAAACTCCACTGCGACAACCAGCTTCGCAGGGTGGTGAACCGGGCGAGGCCGACGGGACCCATGTTCACGATCCGCGGATCGCCCAGGTAGCAACCGAGCTCGCGGTCGTTGGGGTCGACGGTGAGATCCAGCCACCGCGGATCGGCCATCGTTCCGTGGACGATGAACCCGCGCTCCATCAGCGGTTCGCCGTGATCGCGGAGGTCGGCGAGTTGTTCCTTGACCCAGGCGGTGATCCGGCGGTTGCGCGCGATCTGCGCAGCGCGGTACCGGTCGAGGAACTCCGCCGAATACGGCGGTTGATTCGGATTCGACGGATCGTACAGATCCAGCTCCGGGTCGCGGTGGTGCGGATCCGACTCGTCGAGAATCGACGGATCCATCCACTCGGTCAGGGTTCCGTGTCGCGACACGTGCGCGGCGAGCAACATCATGCCGTCCGCGGCGGGCAGGTCGAGGGCGGTCAGGTCGGGCGGTTCACCGGCAGGCGTCTCGGTCACCGTCGCGTGCTGGGCCTGCTGCTGGTAGTAGAGCGACAGCGCCCCACCACCGCTCCAACCGGCGAGGATCACCTTCTCGTAGCCCAGCCGTTCGCGCGCATCCCGTACACAGGCACCGAGGTCCTGTACGACCTTCTCCATGATCAACGCACTGTCGACGCCGCGATACCGGCTGTTGCAGTAGATGACGTGATGGCCGGCGCGGGCGAGCGCATTGGTCATCGGCAGGTAGGCCCCGCCCCCGATCGGATGCATGAAGACGATGACGTTCTTCGACGGCACACCCTTGGGCCGGAGCAGGTAGCTCTCGAGAACCACGCTCTCGGTGACCCCGCCATAGGTGTCCTGGTATGCCGAGAGGTCGTCGAAGACAACCAGATAGGGGATGCGGTCGTATTCATGCCGGGTCGGGTCGGTAGCGGTGCTCATACTCGCGACCCCTCGCCGGACTGAGCGGCGTCAGGCAGGGCGGAGGCGAGCATTGCCGGTGCGGCGATGAGTCGACGACGCGTGTCGATCGAGATCACCTGCCATTCCACCCGATCGAACTCGTCGAACTTGCGACGGGACCGTTCCCGCGCCCGCTCGGGGATGCCGTGGTGCATGCCCTGGGGTGCGTGGGAGATCAGCCCCGGCGGCATGCCGACGCCGAACATGCTGCCGCCGTGGAAGAATGCGATCTCGTCGAAGTCGGTGTTGCGGTGGTACCAGGGCAGTCGTTCGGCGCCCTTGCGCGCCTCGGCCGGGCGCGGCAGGAAGTTCATCACGTACACCCCGGTCGCCTGCATGAACAGATGGACCGTCGGCGGTAGGTGCACGGTCTCGGAGGTGATGACGTCGTAGTCCTCGATGTTGAAGGCAAACGGGAAATTGTCTCCGCGCCAACCCTCTACGTCGAGCGGATGGAAGGGGTAGAACAGCGAGGTCTGCCCCTCACGCTGGCGGAAGCGCACCTCGTACTCGTCTCGACCGTCACCGTCGAAAGCCTCGGCTTCGGGAACGACGACGAGCGACGAATCAAAGGGAAAGAACCTGCCGAGGACGCCGGGCTCGGGGACCCGGAACTCGTCGACCGCCTCGATGACGAGGAGCAGCGACGGGCCATCGGGTATCTGGCGGTAGGTGCATCCCTTCGGGATGTACACGTAATCACCGGGGCGGTAGGGCAGTCGGCCGAACTCGGTCTCGAAGTAACCGGCGCCCTCGTGGACGAAGACGAGTTCGTCGCCGTCGACGGTCCGAAACCAGAATGGAGCGGCTTCGTTTCGACGACTCACCGAGATTCGGCAGTCCTCGTTGTGGAACATCAGGAGCGGTTCGCCGGCGGGGTCGGACTGATCGGTGGGTGTGAGGTCGGTGACGATCCGGTCGACGCCGGTGTGGGTGCCCACCGCGCGGAACTGCGTCGGGTCGTTGCGGCGGTACAGGTGCGCCGTGCGGCCGGTGAATCCATACCTACCGAGCTCATCGTCTTTCAGGTCGTCGACATCTCGGTGCACCTGCCGAGGCGTGCGCCCCTTGCGGTGCTGGATGAACGATTCCATGCCGAACTCCTGTCTCTGCGATTTTCTGATGCTAGATTCAGTTTCAGGGGATGACAAGGGTCACACTCGTTCGAGATCCACGTGCCGCGACCGTCGGACCACGTGGTTCGATGAGGAACCGGTGCGTGGAAGGAGCTCACGGTGCCGCCGACCAACAAGGGACGCCAGACCGAGGCCGCGTTTCTCGACGCGGCGCGTCGGACGTTCGCCGAAAAGGGCTACCTGAACACCAAGATCGCCGACATCTCCGCGGCCGCGGGACGTTCGACGGGTTCGTTCTACAACTATTACGACAGCAAAGATCGGTTGCTCGAAGCCCTCCTCGACCAGTTCTCCGAGGAAGTGGTCGAGCAATCGCTCGCGACCAGACACACCGACCCGGAGGCGAGCGTCCGCGCGGCCGTGACCGCGTACTGGACGACCTACAAGAAGTACCTGCCCGAGATCATCGGGCTGTTCCAGATGTCGATGCTCGACGACGACTTCCGCGCCCGATGGCACGCCAACCGGGTGTCCGGCGTCAAACAGGTGCTGTCCGGACTGCGCGGCGCCGAACGCGCGGGCTACGCGGTCGGTCTCCCGCTCGAGCCGCTCGCGTCCGCCCTCGTCGCGACCCTCGAATCCACCTGCTGGACCTGGCTCGCGGTCCGCGGGGACGAGGCCGGACCCGTCCCCGACGACGACACCGCCATCGACATCCTCACAGCCATCTGGTACCGGACCGTGTTCGGGGCCGGCCCCGCAACCTCTGCTCCACTGGCCCGCCCTGCTCCCTGATCCGAAGGAGCACAAAACCGCTGGTCCCCCATCCGAGAGAACCACACCCACTGCTCCCCGAGGTGCGAGGAGCGATAGCCGCCGGGCCGAGCAAGCGACGAAGGAGCGCGTCGAGGTCGACGAGATGGTCCTATAGATTGTCAAGCGCTCCGAGGTCGGTGGTGAAGGCTTTGTAGAGTTCGCGGGCGACGTAGCGTTTGAGGCATCGGATGATTTCCTTCTTCGTTTTCTCGTTGCCGCGTCGGGCGAGGTAGGCGCGGGTGGGGTCGTGGGATTTCATCCGTCCGACGACGATCATGTGCAACGCGCTGTTAGCCGCCCGGTCACCGCCACGGTTGAGGCGGTGACGCACGGTCTTGCCCGACGATGCCGGTAACGGCGCGACACCGACGAGTTTGGCGAAGGTGGCTTCGGTGCGCATGCGTTCGGCATTGTGCCCGATCGTGATCAATAGCCGTGCGCTGGTGATCGGGCCGACCTGAGGCAGGCCCAGCACGGTAGGCACCAATGGTTTCAACAGCTTGTTGAGTTCGCGGGTCAACGTGGTGACCTCGCGGTGGGTCTGCCGGTACCGCCCGGCGATGGACTTCGCCGCGAACACAAACGCCGCGCGCGGATCGGTCAACGACGCCGGGGCCGTGAATGATTCGACCAGTGCGAGTCGTTGAGGCGTGGTGGTGCGGGTTTTGAGTTGATCAGCGAACTCATCGGGTGCCGTGGTGCACAGGTCACGGAGTTGGTCACCGAGTTCGGTGCGGTGATCGACCGCCATTCTCCTTGCCACGTACAGCATTCGGATCGACTCGACAACGCCTGTGGTGTCTTTGGCGTGGCCAGTGGCCCGCCCGGTCAGCACAGCCATCGCCGCGGCGTAAGCATCGAGCTGGTCGGACTTGCCCTGGGCTCGGCGGGCCCGCACGTCCGGGGCGTTGACCTCGATCACCTCGATACCGGCGGCGGTCAACTCGCGGGTGAGTCCCGCGCCGTATGAGGCGCTGGATTCGACCCCGGCTTGTTCGAGGCGACCGTGGGTGCGGGCCCAGTCCAGCAGCTGCTGGTAGCCGGCAGCCGAGGCGGGGAATTCGAGATCGGCCAACGGCAGGCCGAGGGTGTCGATGATCGCTGCGTGGTGGGTTTGCTGATGGGTATCAACCCCGAGTACGACCACTTGCGTAGCCGTTGCTGTCTCGGTCATTCTGGCGGTGTCTCCTTCACTGCGGTGATGGATGACCTCGCCGGGGCGGGTGGACACGACAGTGAGGAGTCACGGGCTCAAGCCCGAACACGGCCCTTATTAGGTCACACCCGCCCCGGTCTCCCAAGGTCGTTGTGTTGCGGTGATCGCCAGCGCAGTGAGGCCGACAGATCTCGTCCATGACAGCACCGTCAGCCACGAAGCAGGTCAGGCCTCAACCCATGACGACCACCACACCCATTCTCACTGCCACGAAGGGCCTGGTGAGGCGGCGGATTCTAGGGGTCCTCGCAACACCGGTTGGTTAGACTGGCACAAGTAAATCACGCAGACGCTCGGCTGGGGTTCTCCAGTCGAGCGTTTTGCGTGGTCGGCCGTTGAGTCTGTGGGCGACGAGTTCGAGGTCCTCGGCGCTGTGTACCGACAAGTCGGTTCCTTTCGGGAAGTATTGGCGCAGTAAACCATTGGTGTTCTCGTTAGAGCCGCGCTGCCATGGTGAATGCGGGTCGCAGAAGTAGACCGACACACCGGTGGTGACGCTGAACTGCTTGTGCGCCGCCATTTCACAGCCCTGATCCCAGGTCAACGACCCCCGCAGATGCTCGGGTAGAGAACCGATCAGCGGGATCAGCACGTCGCGAACCTCCTCGGCTGTATGCCCGCCAGGCAGATGCCCGAGCAGGACGTAGCGAGTCGTGCGTTCGACCAGCGTCACGATGGCCGATTCCGAACGGGTACCGACAATCAGGTCACCCTCCCAGTGGCCCGGTACCGCCCGGTCCTCGACCTCAGCCGGCCGATCGGAGATCATCACCATCTCGTCGACAAACCGGGCTGCGCGGCGCTCTGGAGACCGGCGAGGCTTACGACGTGTGCGTCTGGTGCGCAACGCGTCGGCGACTTCACGGCGCAACCCGCCGCGGGCCTGAACGTAGATCGCCTGGTAGATCGTCTCGGTACTCACTCGCATTGCCTTGTCATCGGGGAACTCGACGATCAAAGCGTGACAGATCTGTTCGGGAGACCACTGCTGGGCAAGTTTGTCACGGACGTAATCCCGAAGCGGCCCAACGGTGACGAGTTTGGACTCCTTCGGCCGTAAACATGTACTCGCCCAAGCCGTTTGAGCCCGACAGGGACGGTATACCCCTGACACCGAGTACGCATCGATCTCGCGTTTGATCGTCGACGCCGCCCGCCCCAACCGGCGTCCGATCTCGCGCAACGAGTCGCCGCCACGGTGCATATCAGCGATCTGTTCACGCTCAGACAAGCTCAGGAACCGAGGATGCAGCTGGGCGTCGATCTTGGCCACCGACGGCCGTTGCCCCGCTGAGTCGTACGTCGTCATACCGGTCTTGTAGTCGATGCGGCGACCATCGGGATGAAGGCGCGCGTGAGCACGTTTGCGTATCCCTTGATCCCAATCCTGCGCAGTCCGGATATTGACGCCCACCTGCTGGGCGGCGTCGCGACGACGAACACCAGTCGCCCGCAACTCGTCATAGCGAGCGCGCCCGGGATGCCCAGAGGTCCCCGGCTTGCCACGCCCGCGTAACCCGGCTCGACGGACCCAGCCAGACGCAGTACTGCGATTGACACCCACACAACGAGCGGCAACCGTGACACTCCCGCCTTCGCGATCCAGCGCCTCGAAGAACCGATCCTTCAACTCTGCAGAAACCACGATCCCCGCAACTCCCTGAAAAGCCAGGGTGTTGCGGGGATCGCTAGAACCCGCCAGGCCTTGCGAGGCCCTTCGAGGCTCGCTTCGCTCGCACCTCAGGGAGCAGGGAGTGGGCCCCGCTTGCCGTCCCGGACCGAGCCGACGATGCTGGAACGCATGCCCATCGAGGTCCGTCCCGCGGAGAACTTCGACGACATCGCCACGATGGTCGGTCCGAAGAAGCCGACGTCGAACGTCTGCTGGTGCCTGAGCTACCGCATTCCCAGCGCCCAGAATCAGCAGCTGGTCCGCGAGCAGCGCGGCGAGTTCGTCAAAGAGTTGTGCGACACCGGGGTTCCGCTGGGTGTGCTCGCCTACGACGACGCGGGCGAGGTCGTCGGTTGGGCGGCCGTATCGCCGCGCGCGGACACGACCTTCGCACGGAACCGGAAGATCCCACACGTGGACGACCTCCCGGTGTGGTCGGTCTGGTGCATCCGCGTCCGCCCCGGCCATCGCAAACAGGGAATCTCGCACGCGCTGCTCGCCGGGGCCGTCGACTACGCGCGGTCGAACGGTGCGCCGGCGATCGAGGGATACCCCGTCGACAACAAGGGCGCCAAAGTCGATCTGACGATGGCGTACGTCGGGACCCGCGGCCTGTTCGAGAAGGCCGGCTTCGTGCGGGCCGCCGACACCTCGTCGGTCCTCGCCGGGTTCCCGCGCGTGCTCATGCGGTTGTCGCTGGCCTGATCGAGGCCACCACTCAGATCAGGTCTGCCAGTTCGGCGGTGGGAACGTGGATCCAACCCTCCCGCGCGGCGACCGGCCGGTCGGCGGCGGCGGGTCGCGTGGTCCGGCCGAGCTCTGCGGCGCGCGCGATCAGCGCGGTGATCACGGCGTCGAACGCGTCGTCGTCGCGGGCCATCCGCTCGGCGTGATCGCCGAGTTCGAGCCACGGTGCCGCCGCCTGCAGGGCGAGCACCAGGTCGGCGAGAACCGGTGCGTTGGCGGCGCGTTTGTATCCCCGTGAGGTCAGTCCCCAACGCTTGAGTGCCCCGGCGGGATACGCCTCGACCGCCCACCCGTCGACGCGGTTGTCGACACCCAGGTCCGCGAGCAGGCCGGCGCATCGGAACGCGACATGCGCGATCT
Organism: Gordonia sp. ABKF26; assembly: GCF_041103195.1. Lineage (NCBI taxonomy): Bacteria > Bacillati > Actinomycetota > Actinomycetes > Mycobacteriales > Gordoniaceae > Gordonia > Gordonia sp. ABKF26. Next base: position 621,632 of record NZ_JBGCVZ010000003.1, on the reverse strand, counting down.
GGTCGGCCGACACACTGAGCGGGCGACCCGCGCCGTCGTCGATGATCCGAAGATCGGTGCGACGCAAAGCAAGTGGACGACGACGAGCGATGTCGTCGAGCCCCCTCCCCGGCGACAACCGGTTACCGTGATGCGCGACGACGAAGTCGACGAACTCATCGGGCCAGCCGAAGGGCGAGTCGATCCCGATCCGGGTCGCCCCGTCCGTGCGGCGCCGGATCGCGGCGTCGTCCGCGCCCACGACGAGCTCGGTCAGCACCGCCCGGCCAGAAGACCAATCCACGCATGCGACAGCAGTTTTCGCCGGTGACGCGGACAGGTCGACGCCGACCGTCCGCATCACCGGGATCACTGCGCCGGGTCGACTCAGAAGTTGCCCTCGAGGAACTCGGCGTAGGCGGGCAGATCCAGCTGTCCATGACCCGACAACCCGATCACGACGACCTCTTCCTTGTCGCTGTCGGCAACGTGCGCGGCGCAGGCCGCGATCGCGTGCGTCGACTCCGGGGCCGGGACGATGCCCTGGGTCCTTGCGAACTGCACACCCGCGGTGAACGCGTCGTGCTGGGAGATGGCGACGCCCTGCACCAGTCCGAGCTCCACCGTGTGACTCAGAGCCGGGGCCATGCCGTGGTAGCGGAGACCACCGGCATGGATCGGATCGGGCACGAAATCCATTCCGAGCGTGTGCATCTTGAGCAAGGGTGTCAACCCGGCCACATCGCCGTGATCGTAGCGGTACTCCCCCTGCGTGATCGACGGACATGCGGCGGGCTCGGCGGCGACGACCCGCGGATTCGAGCGCCCGTGCAGCTTCTCCCGCAGGAACGGGAACGACAGCCCGGCGAGGTTCGAACCGCCCCCGGCGCAACCGAACACGACGTCGGCGCCGTCGGGCTCCACAGAGTTCAGCTGGTCGACGGCTTCCTGCCCGATCACACTCTGGTGCAGCACCACATGGTTGAGCACGCTGCCCAGCGCGTACCGGGTGTCGGGATTCGCGGCGGCGACCTCGACGGCCTCACTGACGGCCATGCCGAGGCTCCCGGTCGTGTTCGGATCCTTGGCGAGCATCGCACGCCCCGACTCGGTCAGCTCCGAGGGACTCGGGTGGATGGTGCCACCGTAGGTGCGGATCAGGAACCCCCGGTAGGGCTTCGAGCTGTAGGAGGCGCGGACCTGCCACACCTCGACATCGATGCCGAACTGCGCGCCCGCGAACGCCAGCGCGCTGCCCCACTGACCGGCCCCGGTTTCCGTGGTCAGTTTGGTCACGCCGTCGAGGCTGTTGTAATACGCCTGTGCGACAGCCGAATTGGTTTTGTGGCTGCCGACCGGGCTCACGCCCTCGTACTTCACGTAGATCCGCGCCTTGGTGTTCAGCGCCTCTTCGAAACGGCGCGCGCGGATCAACGGCGACGGCCGCCACATGCGGTAGATCTCGCGCACCGGCTCGGGGATCTCGATGTAGGCCTCGGTGGAGACCTCCTGCGCGATGAGTCCGCTCGGGAACAGCGCGGCGAGATCGTCGGGACCGACCGGCTCCTTGGTGCCCGGATGCAGGTGCGGTGGGATCGGGGTGTCGAGCTCCGCCGCGAGGTTGTACCAATGCGTAGGGACGCCCACCGTGATCAGATCCGGATTCTCGGCACCGGTTCGAACATGCGTTGTCATGGGTCACCACTCTAATCCTCGCGCCCACGCCGGTGACCGGTGCCGAACGATCCCCGCGCCTCACGCCCCGGGAAGCCGATACTCCTGCCGCGGCCTGCCCGTGGTGCCGTACTGCAGCGACATCGTCAGGCGCCCGGCGGCGACGAGGTTCGCCAGGTGCCGGCGCGCGGTCGGTGCCGCGATGCCGATCTCGCGGGACACGTCGTCGGCGAACAACGACGTACCGGCGTCGAACAACGCCAGGATGCGCTGTTCGGTCGACGAGCCACTCTCCGCACGGTCCGCGGCGCGGGTGCCGAAGCGCAGTGCCGACAGCGCGGAGTCGACGGCGTGCTGGTCGACGTTCGCCCCCGCCAGCACCCGCCGGTACTGGGCGTAACCGGCGAGGCGGCGCGCGAGGTCGGCGTCGTCGAAGGGTTTGATCAAGTAGGCGAGCGCACCGGCACGCATCGCGGTGCGCACCGCTGACGCGTCGGTCTCGGCGCCGACGATGAAGCAGTCGCAGTCGAGCTCGGCGACCAGGTCGATGCCCGAACCGTCGGGCAGATAGACATCGAGGAGCGCGAGATCGATGTCGGGGTGCTCGGCCACCGCCTGCCGGGCGGCACCGATGCTCCCCGCACGCGCCCGGACGGTGAACCCCCGCACCGCGTCGACGATCATCGAATGCAGTGCGGCGACCCGGAAGTCGTCGTCGACGATCAGGACGCCGAGGTCATCGGTCATGAGAGGCCTCCCGGCTTGTCGGTGTCGTTCGATCCAGCGGTGGCGCCGAACTCGTCGAGGCCTTCGAATGCCTCGGAACCGTCCGTCGGCGCGAGGACGCCCGGCAGTCGAGCGACGAACACGGCCCCGCGCGGTCCCGCGTCACCGTCGTGAGCCGCCCCGCCCGCATCGGCGACCCACACGTCACCACCGATCCGACGCGCGATCTGGCGGGCCAGGGCGAGGCCCATCCCGCGGCCGCCGGGGACGAGCGCGCCCGACTTGGTCGTGGCGCCCTCGGCGAAGACGTCGTCCGGCTCGTCGAAGGAGATGCCCGGCCCGGAGTCCCCGACGGTGACCAGGATGGTGTCGCCGTCGGCGATCACCTCGACCTCGACCTCGCCCGTAGCGGGGCCGGGCCCGACTGCATCGACCGAACCTGCAGCCTCGATGGCGTTGTCGACGAGGTTGCCGAGCACGGTGGTGACGACGACGGGCTCGGTGAGGAAACCCTGCAGCCAGGTCTGGTCACCCAACCGCAGGGTGACCCGGCGTTCGCGTGCCTGGGCCGCCTTGGCGTCGAGGAAGGCGTGCAGATGTGGTTCGCGCACGTTGTCGAGCCCGGCGAGCAAGGGCCCTCCCGGCCCGGTCCCGGTGACCTCGTCCAGGTAGGCGAGCGCCTCGTCGGCGTGCCCGTGCCGGAGGAGGCCCGCGAGTACGTGCATCCGGTTGGCCGTCTCGTGGCGCTGCGCACGCAGGGCGGTGCTCATCGATCGGATCGAGTCCACCTCGCGGCTGAGCGCCTCGACGTCGGTGCGGTCGATCACCGACAGCACCATGCCGAGGTCGCGTCCGTCGGCGCGCACGCGATGTGAGCTCACCAGGACGACCCGCTCGCCGACACTCGCGGCGAGTGGCTCGTCGGTCGGTGTGGCGAGGACTGCGGCCACCCGCGGAGTGAGGCCGAGTTCGGCGGCCGGGGTGCCGACAGGCGCATCGATGTCGAGCAGTCCGCGTGCTCTGTCGTTGACGACCCGGACGATGCCGTCCGCATCGACGGCGAGCACGCCGTCGGCCATCGAATGGAGCACCGCACCCTGCTCCCGGACGAGTTCGGCCAGTTCGTCAGACTCCAATCCAAGGGTGAGCCGACGCCAGCGCCGGGCCAGCAGTGCCGAACCCACTGCGCCGATGCCGAGTGCCGTGAGTGCGAGGAGCGAGGTCGCGATGATGTCGCTCCGGGTCTCGGAGCCGAGCCGTTCGGTGGAGACCCCGACGCTGATGAACCCGACGACGGTGCCGTCTGCACTCAGCACCGGGACCTTCGCGCGGACCGACTCACCGAGGGTGCCCCGGTCGGTGTTGACCTCGTCCGATCCGGACAGCACCTTCGACGGGTCGGTGGAGACCGTCTTGGCCAGCTCCGACGCCTCCGGATGAGCGAGACGAATGCCGCGATCGTTGCCGATGACGACGAACAGGGCCCCGGTTCGGGCCCGCACCGCCGCGGCCTGCCGCTGGAGGGGTCCGTCGAGCAGGTCGGCCGCATCCACCTGGGTGCCGGGATGGGCGGCCACCTCGCTGCGGACCTCGGCGTCGGCGGCGACCGACTGGGCGATCGCCAGCGCGCGCTGGGCATACTCGTCGCGCACCCGGTCGTCGGCTCCGGCGATGAGCAGACCGAACCCGACCACGAGGCTGACCGCTATCACCGCCAGCTGCAGGAGCAGCACCTGCGTCCGCAAACGCATGACGTCAGCCTAGTGCTGTGTCGTCGGGCATGGCGGGCGCGCCGACACGGCGACCCGTCGGGGACGGATCGCCGTGTGCGGGTGGAGGTGGACCCTCGTCACCGGATGCCGGGTCAGAACGGGACGGCCCCGACCAGGACTCCGACGGCCAGCATCACGAGGGAGACGACCGTGGCCCGCCACAAGACCTTCTTGTGATGGTCGGCGAGGGTGACCCCGGCCAGCGCGACCAGCAACAGGATCGCCGGGACGAGGGGGCTCTGCATGTGCACGGTCTGACCGGTGATCGACGCGCGGGCCATCTCCGTGGGGTCGATGCCGTAGCGGGTCGCGGTCTCGGACAGCACGGGCAGCACTCCGTAGTAGAAGGCGTCGTTGCTCATCAGGAAGGTGAGCGGGATCGACAGCACGCCGATCACGATGGCCATGTGGGGGCCCATCCAGTCGGGAATGCCGTCGGCGAGCCAGTGTGCGATGGCATTGACCATTCCGGTGCCGTTGAAGACGCCGGTGAGCACGGCGGCGGCGAGGACCATGGCGACGACCGACACGATGCTCGAGCTGTGCCGGGTGATGGCCTCCTGCTGCTGCTTGATGTGCGGGAAGTTGATGGCCAGGGCGATGCCGGCGAAGACCATGAACAGTACGGGGATGGCCACGATGTCGGCGCCGAGGATGGCCAGCAGGGCGACGGTGAGGCCGGCGTTCACCCAGAAGAGCTTGGGACGCAGGGTTTCCCGGTTGGGGTCGAGGACGCCCGAGAAGGATGCGTCGCGGTCGTCGTCATCCGGGTTCGCGACGGGGCGGCGGAGGTCGTGGTCACCGGTGGGGGCGTCGTCGTGACCGGCCGAGCCGGTGCCCGCCGAACCCGAACCGCGTGCCCGACGACCTCTGGGCGGCAACCCGGTTCCGCCACCGGCGGCGACCAGCGCCTCTTCCTTCGGGGCGAGCAGCGAGTCCCTGATCTCCAGCTTGCCGATGCGGCGACGTTCGAGGACACCGAGGTGGTACGCGAAGAGCAGCACGACGACGAGGGCAGCCGCCAGCGCAGGGATCATCGGGACGAACACATCGTTGGTGTCGATGTTCAGCGCGCTCGCGGCGCGGGCGGTGGGACCGCCCCACGGCAGGATGTTCATCGTGCCGTTGGTGAGTCCGGCGACGACGGTGAGGACGACGGGGCTGACACCGAGCTTCAGATAGAGCGGCAGCAGTGCGGCCGTCGTGATGATGAAGGTCGTCGAACCGTCACCGTCGAGGGATACGACGCCGGCGAGCACCGCGGTGCCGACCACCAGACGTGCCGGGTCGTCGTGCACCGCGCGGACGACCGCCCGAACCACCGGGTCGAAGAGCCCGACGTCGATCATGATGCCGAAGAAGATGATCGCGAAGAACAGCATCGCCGCCGTCGGGGCGAGGTCCTTGATGCCGTCGGTGATCATGTCGCTGATGTCGAGACCGGCACCGGCGAACAGGCCGAATGCGACGGGGACGAGGATCAGCGCCACGACGGGCGTCGCCCGCTTGGTGATGATCAGCACCATGAAGGTGGCGACCATCCCGAGGCCGAGTGCTACCAACATTGTCTTGCTCGTTTCTGAAGCGGATGTGAGGACGACCACATCGGTGGTCACAACAGAAGTGTTGGCGTAGCGGCCATCACAGTCACGCTTGAGCGCATAAGAATCGTTGTGCGCTTTTCGCGCGCCCCCGATCCGTGACTGCGATGCGTGGTCACCATGCGGACATGGCGCGCTCTGTTGCCACGAAATCCTCAGTCGGGCAGCATCGGCGCGTCGTCACCGTGGTTGCGACCGATCAGGACCGCGCGGGTGACCGAATCGCGCCCGAACCGGTCGCGCAGGAGATCCATCGTCGCGTCGAGTTCCTCGGCATGATCGGTGTCGAAGGGCAGGGCCAGCTGGATGTTGTCGTGGTCGTCGAGGTTGGTCAGCGACAGCCCGACCAGGGTGCAGCCGCGCTCGCGGATGATCGGCATGGCGTCGGCGAGGAGTCCGCGCGCCGAGGCCATGACGATGTCGGTGCGGTCGGTCGGCTCCAGCAGCGTCCGGGATCGGGTGGCACGGGTGAAATCGTCGAAGCGCAATCGCAGAATGACTGTCCGACAGACCCGTTCGGCCGATCGGAGGCGTTTGCCCAGACGCTCGACGATCGCGGTGACCGTCGCCTCGAGGTCGGCCTCGGATTTCGGGCGCCGGCCGAGCGCACGTTGCGACCCGATCGAGCTGCGACGCTTGCCGGTTTCCACCCGGCGCGGGTCCTGGGCGAGCGACAGGGCGAAGAGATGCCGTCCGGCCCCTGAACCGACGATGCCGCGCAACGACCGCTCCCCCAGCTCGGCCAGCTGACCCACCGTCTCGACTCCGGCGTCGTGCAGCTTGGCCTCGGTCACCGGACCGACTCCCCAGAGCCTGCGGACCGGAAGCGGATGGAGGAAGTCGAGCTCGGTTCCCGGTTCGACGATCAACAGGCCGTCGGGTTTGCCCACCGCACTGGCGACCTTGGCGAGGAACTTGCTGCGTGCGCCGCCGACCGTGATGGGCAGTCCGGCCTCGTCCCGGACGCGGCTTCGGATCGTCGTCGCAACGTCGCGTGGCGTACCGCTGATGCGACCCAGCCCGCCGACGTCGAGGAACGCCTCGTCGACCGAGATCCCCTCCACCACCGGTGTCGTGTCGTGGAAGATGTCGAAGACCTCACGGCTGGCCTCCATGTAGGCCTCGAATCGTGGGGCGACCACGACCGCATCGGGGCAGAGCGCACGCGCCTCGTGGCCGGGCATCGGCGACCGCACACCCCGGGCCTTGGCCTCATAGCTCGCGGCGAGGACCACACCGCCGCCGACGAGAACGGGCCGACCACGGAGCGAAGGGTCGTCCCGCTGCTCGACTGACGCATAGAAGGAGTCGAGATCGGCGTGCAGGATCGACGCGTCACGCCGCTCCCGCCGCTCGATGTGCATAGAACACATGTTCGCATGGCCGTCGGACACGCACCAGCGTGGTGACTCACAGACCCGCCACCTGGGGCTCACACCCGAGCGGGCTGCGTCGTCAGAGACGCAGAGCATCGGACGATGCCGTGAGAGGAGTAGTGAGACGTGAGGATCTTCATCGCCGGAGGCCGTGGCCGCGTGGGCGGACCGTTGGCAGAGGTGCTGCAGCAGAGGGGCGTCGACGTCGTCCTCGGTGGCCGCAACGACGGGGTCGATGCCGTCACCGGTCACGGACTGGCCGAAGCGCTCGTCGGGGTCGACACGATCGTCAACGTGCTCAACACGAACCAGTTCGACGCCGAGGCGGCCATCGACTTCTTCGAGACGACGACACACAACCTGACCGCGGCGGGCGAGAGCGCGGGAGTCGGACGCCACGTCGTGTTGTCGATCGTCGGTGTCGGTGCGGGGGACGCTTCGGCGAACGGCTACTACGCGGGCAAGGTCGCGCAAGAACGAGCCCTGCGGGAGGGACCCATCCGCTCGACGATCGTTCGGGCGACGCAGTTCCACGGTTACATCCCGGTTCTCGCCGAGCAGTTCGTCCACGACGGCAAGGTCGTGGGGTCGCCGTCGCTCATACAACCGGTGGAGCTCTCCGAGGTGGTGGCACTCCTCGCCGAGGTCGCGACGAGTCCGGAAGTCGACGACGTCGTCGAGATCGCGGGACCGGACCGCTTCCACCTCGACGACCTGCTGCGCGCCACGCTCGCGGCGAACGGTGACCCACGCGAGGTCATCACCGCGGACGACGACGGCGCACCCGATGCTCTGGTCCCGCGCGGTCCGCATCGCACGGGGACCGTTCGCTACCCCGTCCCGGGCATCCCGACGGTCGACTGACCGCGAATGACGTTCCCGAGCCCGTCGCGGACAGTCCACGACGGGCTCGGCGAACGGTCCGCGCAACCGGTGGGTGGGCCGCTCACACGGCTTCGTGCATCCAACTGGTGAGTTTGTCCGGGTTGACGACGAACCAGACGTCGGCGATCCGGTCGGCGACGACACGGAAGTTCACCACTCCATACAGCATGTCCTCGGAGAACAATCGGTATGCGAGACCGTCGGGGGTCGCCACCGGATCGAACCGCAGGTCCGGTTGTTTGACGAGGACCCCGAGGATGAAGCGCGCGACGTTCTGTGGCCCGAGCACGGGACGACGCGCGGCGTTGACGACACCACCACCATCGGTCCGCAACTCGACGTCGGGTGCGAGCACCTCCAGCAGTTCGATGAGGTTTCCGCCGCGGCTGGCCGCCAGGAACTTCTGCACAGCCGCGTCGTGGGCGGACCTCGGCACGGCCACCGACCGCTGGGCGCGAACGTGCCGTCGCGCGGTCGATGCCAACTGACGGGTCGCGGCGGACGACCGCCCCACAATGGCAGCGACCTCGTCGAAAGGCATCGCGAAGACGTCGTGCAGCACGAAGGCCACGCGCTCCGCGGGTGTCATCGCCTCGAGCACCACGAGCAGGGCCGTGCTCACCGATTCGTCGAGGGTGACCCTCTCGGCGGGGTCCGTCAGTGGGGCGGTCCCGGCGAAGAGGTCTGCCGGGACGGGTTCCGGCAGCCACTCTCCGACGTAGCGTTCACGCCGGACTCGCGCGGAGCCGAGCAGGTCGAGGGCGACCCGGCTGCCGACTCGGGTCAACCAGGCCGCCGGATTCTCGATCTGGGCCCGCTCGTCCTCGGACATCCGATACCACCGCAGGTACGTCTCCTGCACCACGTCCTCGGCGTCGGCGAGCGTGCCCGTCATCCGATACGCCATCGCCTGCAACCGTCGACGTTCGTCCTGCACATCGCCCAGATGTGCCGGTACCGCGTCGATCCCGTCGCTCATGACCGGATCATGCCACCTCGGCGGCCGGCTGCCTCTGCCACGACGCGCCGGCCAGGCCGGTGAGGTGGGGCTACTCACAACCGCGAGGCCTCACATCCACATGCCCCACGTCGTCAGAAGTGTTGAGAACGATTCGAGGAGGGTCACAATGAAGACCAGGGAACATCAGTTGTCGACGTCGGTGCTCGTCATCGGTACCGGGGGTTCGGGTCTGCGGGCGGCCATCGAACTCGCGGAGAACGGCGTCGATGTGATCGCCGTCGGCAAGCGACCGCGGATGGACGCGCACACGTCCCTGGCGGCGGGCGGTATCAATGCTGCACTGGCAACGATGGACTCGGCCGACACCTGGCAGCAACACGCGGCCGACACCATCAAGGAGAGCTACTACCTGGCCGACCCGCAGACGGTGGAGATCGTCACGCGTGGCGCCGAGCGCGGCATCCGGGACCTCGAGCGCTACGGGATGGGGTTCGCCCGCGAGGACGACGGCCGGCTCTCGCAACGGTTCTTCGGCGCACACACATACCGCCGGACCGCGTTCGCCGGCGACTACACCGGTCTGGAGATCCAGCGAGCGCTCGTCCGCCGCGCACGGCAACTCGACCTGCATATCCTGGACACGGTCTACATCACCCGAATCCTGGTCCGCGACAATGTCGTGTTCGGCGCCTACGGCTTCGACCTCGAGGACGGGACCCGGTACCTGATCCACGCCGACGCCGTGATCCTCGCAGCCGGTGGGCACACCAGGATCTGGCGGCGGACCTCGTCGCGGCGCGACGAGAACACCGGCGACGCCTTCCGGCTCGCGGTGGACGCAGGCGCGCGGATCCGTGATGCGGAACTGGTGCAGTTCCATCCGTCGGGTCTCCTCGAACCGGAGAATGCCGCGGGCACACTGGTTTCCGAAGCAGCTCGCGGCGAGGGCGGCATCCTGACCAACGCTGTGGGCGAGCGGTTCATGGCGCGGTATGACCCGGAACGAATGGAGCTCTCCACCCGAGATCGGGTCGCGTTGGCTGCCTACACCGAGATCCGTGAGGGCCGAGGGACACCGAACGGTGGTGTGTGGCTGGATGTCTCACACCTGCCCCGGGAGACGATCATGACCCGCCTGCCCCGCGTCTATCAGGCGCTGCTGGAACTACAGATGCTCGACATCACCGAATCGCCGATCGAGATAGCGCCGACCGCCCACTACTCGATGGGCGGGGTGTGGGTACGTCCGCAGGACCACGGTACCGGGGTGGACGGTCTCTACGCCCTCGGCGAGGCCGCCAGTGGTCTGCACGGAGCCAATCGGCTCGGCGGCAACTCGCTCATCGAACTCCTGGTCTACGGGCACCTCGTCGGTCGTGCGGCAGCCGCGTACTCGGCCGGGCTCGACGCGCAGCGGCGCTCGCCGGAAGCGGTTGCCGAAGCCCGGTCCGAGATCGACGCGCTACTCGCCGCCGACGGGCACGAGAACGTGCGGGCACTGCAGCGGGCGATCCGCACGACCATGACAGACCACGCCGGCGTCGTACGAGACGAGACGGGGCTGCGAAAGGGACTGACCGAACTGGACGAGATCGAGACCCGGATGAGCGACGTCGGTGTGCATCCCGACATCGCGGGCTTCGCAGACCTCGCCCACGCCTTCGACCTGAAGTCCGCGGCACTCGCCGCGCGCGCCACGATGGAGAGCGCGATCGAACGCCGTGAAACGCGCGGGTGTCACAACCGCAGCGACTACCCGGACCTCGATCCGAGCCTCCAGATGAACCTGGTCTGGTCGCCCAATGGGATCGTGCGCGAAGCCATCGCACCGGTTCCCCCAGAGATCGCCGACCTGATCGGCGAGGTGTCCACCGTCGGCAAACTGGTCGAGTAGCGCACCCACGGAGGAACCGGGAATCCCTGCCGGCTCACACCCGGCAGGGAACGACCCTCATCCGGTCAGGTCCCCCTCGATGTAGCGCTGGAGATTCGGCGCGATTGCCGCGACCGCCTCATCAGGGGTCATCGACGCCATCGGTTCGACGGCCCAGATGTACCGCATCATCGCGAAACCCGTGATCTGCGTGGCGATCATGCCACTGCGGAGGCGGAGCTCCTCGTCGTCGGCGCCCAGACCCGACACACCCATCAGGCTTCGTTCGACGATCATCCGGAGTTTGGCCCGGGTGGACTCTTCGTGCGCGGCCGTCTGCAGCACCGCCCGAAGGATCGGTCCGATCTCCTCGTCGGCCCAGCTGTCCATCATGTAGCGCAGCAGCGTCGCCCCGAGTTCGTCGCGCGGCGCCTCCCAGGTCCGGGCGACCCCCTCCAGCCACACCGCGGGCGGGTTGGTACACGCGTCGAGCAGGCCCTCCTTGGACCCGAAGTAGTGGTACACCAGCGCGTGATCGACGTCCGCGTCCCGCGCGACTCCACGGATCGTCGTCCCAGACCAACCGGTCGTCGCGAACGCGTTGCGGGCCGCCGCCAGGATCCGGCCCGAGAGCACCCCGCGCTCGTCCCGCGGCCCGGGTGTCGCCCGGCTTCTCGACTCCGCCTTAGCCATGAGTCTCACCATAGCGTGAAATTTCTCTTGCCCCTCGTCAGAGTTTCACCGTATGGTGAGACAATCTTCCGCAACGACCACCTCCGAGGTATCCCATGGCAGAGACAGCGCGGGACAGCGCCGGTACACCGTTCGCCGGGGCAGCCCCGCAGCCGGCCGACGCCGCGGCACCCGACAGACCGTGGCGCCGCCCGGGCGCCGGGCGCTACGCACTCACGCGGCTGCGTGGAATCGCCTGGCCGCCGGTCGAGGTCGTCGAGCCCGATGCACAGTCCCTGGTGGTCGAGCGGGATGTCGAGGTCGGCACACGAGACGGAACAGTGCTGCGGGCCAACGTCCACCGCCCCGTCGGCGATGGGCCGTTTCCGGTCGTCCTCTGCGCGCACCCGTACGGCAAGGACAATCTCCCGACGAGGAAGCGGTTCGTCAGGGGTTACACGTTGCCGTTCCAGTACCGCGCCCTCCGGCAGACCGCGCCGGTGCGCTTCTCTGCGCTGACCAGTTGGGAGTCACCGGATCCCGCGTTCTGGACCGCGCAGGGATATGCGGTGGTGAACGCGGACCTGCGTGGCTGCGGTCATTCCGACGGCGTCGGCCGCCCCTTCGCCGACCAGGAGGGCGAGGACGTCCACGACCTCATCGAATGGGCCGGCATCCAGCCGTGGAGCACCGGCCGGGTGGCGATGATGGGGGTCTCGTATCTCGCGATCACCCAGTGGAAGGCGGCGGCGACCCGGCCCCCTCATCTGGTCGCCATCGTCCCCTGGGAGGGCTTCTCCGATGCGTACCGGGATCTGTTGCGTCCCGGCGGAATTCGTGAGACGGGCTTCGTCAAGATGTGGAGCCGGGGCGTGAAGAGCAACCGCCTGGCCTACGACATCGGCGCCGAGTCCGCCGAACATCCCACCCGCGACGATTACTGGCGTTCTCTCGTACCCGACCTGGCCGCCATCGAGGTACCGGCACTGATCTGCGGAAGCTTCTCCGACAACAATCTCCACAGCCCCGGATCGATGCGCGCCTTCGAGAACATCAGCTCCACCGAACGACACCTGTACACCCACCGCAGCGGCAAATGGGCCACTTTCTACTCCGACGAGGCGCAGCGATCTCAGATCGACTTCCTGGCACGACATCTACGCGCAGATGACACGGCGCCTGCGTTGCCGACCGTCCGGCTCGAGGTCCGTGACAGCCGGGACTCGGTGGTCGAGGTCCGCGACGAGTCCCAGTGGCCACCGGCCTCGACGCAGTGGACATCGCTGCACCTCGGCCACTCCGGACTCACACCCGATGCGCCCGAGGCCGGTTCGATCTTCTTCGATCCGGCGAAGACCGGAGTGCGATTCGGAATCACGTTCGATGCCGACACCGAGATCTGCGGATCGGCAACTCTACGCCTGTTCGTCTCCGTCGACGACGCGGACGATGTCGACCTGTACGTCGGCATCGAGAAGTGGCGCGGCGCAGAGTATGTCCCGTTCGAGGGTTCGTACGGGTTCGGCCGCGACCGAGTGACCACCGGCTGGATGCGAGCCTCCATGCGGGACCTCGACCCCGAGCTGTCGACACCCACCGCGCCTGTCGCCGGGTACGAGCAGAGGCGCCCACTCGCCGCCGGTGAGGTCGTGCCGGTCGACATCCCGCTCGGCCCGTCCGCCACCCTGTTCCGCCGAGGCGAGCAACTGCGACTCGTTGTCGCGGGACGGTGGTTGTGGCCGCGAAATCCGCTGACCGGGAACGCACCCGCAGCGTACGAACGCGGATCGCGCGGACGGACCACGGTCCATTGGGGTGGCGATACGCCATCACGACTGCTGGTTCCGGTGACGGCGGTCCGGCCCGCGCACTGACACGACATGCGGCATATGACGTCGACCACTTTATCGGGAATCGTTCTCAACACGGCTACGCTGACATCATGGCCCGACCCAGCATCGCCGAGACCTTCAACTCGGCCAGTTCCGACTTCGATCTGGTGACGCCACTTGTCTGGGGCCCGGCCGGCGAGACGTTGGTCGCGCGGGGGCGGACCGCCCTGGGCGACCGGGTACTCGACGTCTGTTCCGGCACCGGAGCGAGCGCACTGGCCGCGGCGCGCGTGGTCGGCCCCGACGGACACGTCACAGCAGTCGATTTCGCCGCGGACCTGGTCGACCGCGGGCGGATCAGCGCCTTTGCGGCGGGACTGCGCAACATCGATTTCCGGGTCGAGGATGTGACGACCCTCGCCGGTCGAGGTGACGACACCGGTGGGTACGACGTTCTCACCTGCGGTTTCGGGGTCTTCTTCCTCCCGGACATGGACGCGGCCGTGCGCGATCTCCTGACGCTCCTGCGCCCGGGTGGGCGGATCGCGGTCGCGGTCTGGCACGACGATGCCCTCTATGACTTCACCGGGGCCTACTTCGACGAGGTTGCGCGGGTGACCAAGACGCCTCCGCCGCCCGGGCCGCGCGCACCGTCGGATGGTCCGCCGCACCCGATCACGCGCATCGACACCGAGGAGAAGATCACAGCGTGGTTGGAATCCATTGGTGCCGTGGAGGCTTCAGCATCCGTTCTGGAGTTGCGCATTCCGCGCACCGACGAGTTCTCGTGGTCGATGGTCCTGGGCAGCGGGTTGAGGGGTGCGCTGACAGGTATGGACGCCGACGCCATCGCCGACGTCCGGGCCGGCTTCCTGCAGCGTCTGGTCGACGAGGGCATCACCGAAGTCGACTGCGACACGCTGATCGGAGTCGGCCGGCGCCCCGAGAACTGATCTCGACGCGCACCGTTCCTGCCGCCCCCCCGCCGGCCGAGCAACGTCGGAGCCGGCTCAACCAGCAGAGAGCGACTCGGCGCAACCAGTGGGGGTAGGGCCGGCTCAACCGCAGATCGTGTCACTCCGTCATGGCCGCGAGGTCCATGTAGGAGACCTCCCATGCGTGACCGTCGAGGTCGCGGAAGCTCCGCCCGTACATCCACCCGTGGTCCTGCGTCTCCTGCCACGGACTGCCACCGGTCGCCAGCGCCTTGTCCACCAGAGTGTCGACGGCGTCCCGCGACTCAGCCGAGATCGCCATCAGGACTTCGCGTTCGGTTGCGGTGTCGCTGATCCCACCGGTGATGAAGCCCTGGAACTTGTCCGGGGTCATGATCATCATGAATGACGATTCGTTGACGACCAGGCACAGCGTGGTGTCGTCACAGAAGTCGTCGTTGAACGCGAACCCGAGGCCGGCCCAGAACTCCCGCGTGGCCGGGATGTCGGTGGCGGTGGTGTTGACGAACAGCATGCGGGACATCGGATCTCCGTTTCGTTGGGGCGGCGCCCCGAGGTGGGACGGTCAGAACGGTAGACAGGTGCAGCGTCGAAAACTCATCGGCGGGGTCATCGACGCCGGGTTCACCGTGAGCGGCGGTGCCGCGATCAGATCTCGGGCCAGGAGTGCTCCAGGCCCACCAGGATGAAGTCGACCTTCACGTCCACCGCACCGCGTTCCAGCCAGGCCTCGCGGGGTTCGATGATCGAACCGGGCTCCACGACCTCCTTCACCTGGTCGAAACCCGAGACGCCGCCGTCGTCACGGTTCCGCCAGGATTCGACGCCCAGGTAGCAGGCGAAGACCGTGTCGCCGACGAAGTCGAGCGCGAACATGGCCTGTTTCGGTGATTTTCCACTCCGTGCGAGACACCGCGCGTACTCCGCGATGACGTGTTCGATGCGGGTGAACGCGGGCGCATAGCTGTACACGACGCGACTGAGGCCCGGGAAATCATCACAGAGCCGCCAACACTCGTCGGCCCACAGCCGCAAAACCGCCTGCCAGTCGGCGTCGGCATCGGGAACACGGAAGGTCGCGGCGATGTGATCCAGGGTGGCGACGACGATGTCCTCACGCGAACCGTAGAGCCGGTAGATCGCGGCGGTCACGACGCCCAGGCGCTTGGCGACGCCGGCGAGGGTGAAGCGGTCGATGCCCTCCTCGAGCACCGCGGCTATCACGTCTTGTTCGGTGAAAGCCGGCTTCCGGCCGACCTTCTTGCCGGCGGTCTTGACGCCGGTGGTGGTCGTTCGGGCCTGTCGATCCATGCTCCAACACTAATCGGTCAGCTGTCACTGATTGGTCAGCTGCCAACCCTGCGCCCGCTCCAACCGCTGCCAGAACTTCGCGTAGGTGCCGCCCCCGGCGAGCAACTCCTCGTGCGTGCCCTGCGCCTCGACACGGCCGTCGGCTCCGAGCGCGACGATCCGATCGGCCCGCGCGATCGTCGAGAGCCGATGAGCGATCACGACGACCGTCGCCGTCTCCCGAAGCTTCTCGACCGCCGCCACGATGTTCGCCTCGTTCTCGACGTCGAGCGCCGACGTCGCCTCGTCGAATACGACGATCGGGGCCTTCTTGAGCAGCGCCCGGGCGATCGCAACGCGCTGGCGCTCGCCACCCGACAGTGCGCGGCCGCCCTCACCCACCCGGCTGGACCAGCCGTCGGGCAGACGGTCGGCGATCTCGGTGACGCCGGCGAGATCGGCGGCGGCCCGGATCTCCGACGTCGTGGCATCGGCGCGACCGACGCCGACGTTGGCCTCAAGAGTGTCGTCGAACAGATAGACATCCTGGAACACCATCGAGAGCTGACCCATGAGTTGCTCGGTCTTCTGCCCGGTGACGGGCACGCCACCCACGAGCACACGCCCGCTGTCCACATCGTAGAAGCGGCAGATGACCCGCGCGATCGAGGACTTCCCACTGCCCGAAGGTCCGACCAATGCGACCATCGAACCCGCCGAAACCGTCATGGACACGTTTCGCAGGGCGGGCTCGGCATTCGGGCCGTAGGAGAAGGTGACGTCGTCGAGCTCCACCGTCGCCGGCGCGGAAAGAACAGGGGCCGTGCGGGGTTCGGGCAACGCCACGGCGGTGAGGACTTCGTCGAGACCGTCGAGCATCGGTCGTCGCGATTCCAGGGCCATGGCACTGGTGGTGATCGCCTGCAAGGTCGAGGTGAAGCGCAGAGCGAGTCCCATGAAGGCCAGCGCCGGGATCGGTTCCAGATCACCGTCGACCGCGAGCGACCCCGTGACGGTGATGAGAAGGACGATCACACCTTGCGTCACGACCCCGCTGAGCAACATCCCGATGGTCTCGAGCCACAACCCCCGCATCTTTGCCGAATACGCCTGGCCCAGGGCATTCTGCAGCGGCGCGTGGTCGTCGCTGCGTCCGCACGATCGGATGGACCCTTGGCACTGCGCGTATTCCACCACCTGGTTCGCGAGGAACACCTCGCGAGACTCGTGCATCGAACGTCCCCGCCGCATGAACGCGGTCGAGGCAAGGGTGATCGCGGCGAAGACAGGCACGGCGACGGTGAGGATCGCTCCCAACGCCGGACTCCACAGCCACGCCGCGACGATGATCACCGCGGCGGACGTACTGCGAGACACCAACGGACCGAACATGTGCGCGAAGATCTCGCCGGCCGACATCAGCTCGGTGGACACCATCCGGGAGAGCGCCCCGGCCAGCGGACGCGCGAACCAGCCGAGTGGTTGCTTTGCGACCTGGTCGCCGACGAGCCGGTGCAGGCTTCTCAGGAAGTCCAGTGCCACCGCGTAATTCGCCTTCTCGGCGAAGTAGTTGAGACCGAAACTGGCCACCGAGAGGACACCGAGGACCCATAGCCAGCCCGCCAAGCCGAGTCCCCACACCGCTGTCCCCTGGGCGAGTGCACTGACCGTCGGCAGCAACGATGCCAGCGCGAGACCTTCGACCGCGCCGACCATGACGCTCGCCGCGATCGCCGGGCGCATGTTCTCGGGGCGAGAGACCATCCGCTGCATACGCGGGACTATGTCGAGCAGAGGCAGACTCATGACCGGGCTCCTTCGATGGTGTCGGCGTCGGTGGTGTGCGTGTCGTCGAGTCGGGCCTGCGCACCGGTGGCTCGCCAGAGGTGCGCGTACGCCGGGTCGTCGAGCAGCTCCTCGTGCGTGCCGGTGGCAACCACTCGGCCGCCATCGACCACCACGATCTGGTCGACGCCCTTGATGACCTCCGGTCGGTGCGCGATGACCAGGACGGTGCGGCCGCGCGCAAGCGATGAAAGCGCCTGCTGGATCTGATGTTCGGACTCGGGATCGGTGAGAGCTGTCGCCTCGTCGAGAATCAGAACCGGCGCGTCGACGAGCAGTGCCCGCGCGATCGCCACACGTTGCGCCTGACCTCCGGACAACCCGGAACCGGCACCGTAGACGGTGTCGAAACCGTGTGGCAGTGAATCGATGTCGTCGAGAATCCGAGCCGCCGCCGCGGCCTCTCGAATCTCGGCTTCGGAAGCACCCGGACGCCCGAGCGCGATGTTGTCCCGAATGCTGATACTCATCAGCTGCGGATCCTGGAGCACGAAACCCACATGCGCGTACAGGTCCGTGACCTCCCGGATCGGGATACCGCCGAGCGTGATGCTGCCCGATCGAGGGTCGTCGAATCGCGCGAGCAACGTCGCCAGGGTCGACTTGCCGGAGCCGGATGGTCCGATGAGGGCAGTGACCGAGCCCTGCCGAAGCGTGAAACTGACGTCGTCGACGGCGAGCGCCGCATCCGGGGCGGAATCGTACGCGTAGCTGACGCGATCGAAAACCACTTCGTGCGAGGCCGGTTGGCGACCCTCCTCGTCAGAGGCCGACGGCAGTGTCGGGGTGTCCAGCAGTTCGACGAGGCGGAGCGCGGACGCACCCGCGATCTGCTGCGACCACGTCGAGTGCATGATCGTCTCGAGTGCGTACGGGATCAGCAAGGCGATGAGAGCGGTGGCGAGGACGTCGGCGGTGGTGACGACATCGTGATGGACGAGCACGGCCCCGACACCGAGGTTGACCAGTAACACGAGCGGCACCGCCAGGAACGAGGTGCCCAGTGCGGCCACGCGAATGAGCGGGCGGACCCAGTCGACGTAGAAGTCGTAGAACTCATCCGCCGACTCCTGGTAGCTGCGATGCGCACGTCCCACACGACCGAAGGCCTTCACCACGGCGATGCCGGTCACGAACTCGACCATCCGCGCCGACACCGAGGACAACCGTTCGTCCATCTCGACCGTCTTCTCCCCCATGCCGCGCATCGACAGCATCATCGATGCGGCGTACAGCGGCAGCGTCGCGATGGCGAGCAGACCGAGTCGCCAGTCGATCACGAAGGCGTACACCATGAGTGCAGCAGGCATCACCACGGCGTTGGTCCCGTCGACCGGCTGGTGGGCGATCAGGTGATGAATGGTGCCGATGTCGTCCTGAACCGCTTTGCGTACGCGGCCGGAGTTCGTGGATGTGAACCATGCCAACGGCACTCGGGCGAACCGTTGGATCAACCGGCGTTGAACCCGGTGGCCCAACTTGATGTCCGCGACGTGGGTGACGAGAAGCGCGACGAAGTACACGAACAGTCGCAGTGCGAAGGTGACGACGAGGATGCGTACCCACCTGGCGACCTCGTCGCCGTCCACCGCGACACCCGAGTTGTACGCGTCCAGAAGGACGTCACCGATGTGCACGAGCGCGATGTAGGGAACCACGGCGAGGATGCCGGACATCGCGGCCAGTACACGGCCCATGGTCAGGTACCCCGCCACCGGCCGCAGCAGGTCTTTCAGCGCACGGGACCCGGCCTTGAGCTGGTCTTTCTGTGCTGCTGCTGTCGGTGGCTCGCGGGGCGGATCGTCCGAAGTCATGGCTTCGGAGAACGCGGTGGTCGTCATGGCGGTCCCGTCGACGCGGCAACCCGACGCAGCTCCGCGGCGTGGCCGCGTCCGCCGAAGTTAGGGTTGCCATACTTATTAGTGAACGCCGTTCACAATAGGGGGCACGGGTCGGCGACGCAAGACCTCGAATCCACGAACTCGTAGCGAGGCCGCGGGGACGGCGCTCGGCGCTTGCGGGAACGGTGCGCGTCGGCGCTGTGAACCGCGCGGGTCAGGGAAAGCGGATGAGGCCGGGGACATCCGACGGTGCGGTCCACCCGTCGCGGGCGAAGTCGGCCCAGATCCGACGCAGCCGGCTGCCGTCCGCCGCGGCCCGTTCGGCGTCGTGGCCGGCCAGGATCGGGGCGCCGGTCCAGATCTCCGGGGTCCCGAACAGCAGCGGGATGTCCACCGTGTGCCCTGAGCGCAGTGGGTGATCGGCTGCGCCCCAGTCGATGACGTACTGGGCGGCCTTTCCGCCGGCCCGTCGGTGACGCCGCGCGAAGCGATCGGCGGCCGACGTGTAGATGGCACGGGTGAGTTGCTGGACGAGGCACTCGTACAGCCGGGTGCCGACCACGGGTATCGCAGGCAGCGACGACACCCCACCGATCGCGGCGGTGAAGAACGCGGCCTCGCGGCTGTTCCACCCGATCAGGAGCTCGACGTCGCGGGCGCGCTGCTCCCACACCGCGTCCACCTCGCCCTCGGGCGGCAAGGGATGGTGGCCGTACTGCGGACCGAAGGACATGAACGCGGGAAGGCCGTGCTGCAGCACCGCTTTGAGGCCCATCATCGATTCCTGGACGGCCAGGACCTCGTCGACGGTCGCCGACTCCGACACCTGGTGCGACGCGGCGAACATGTCCGCATGCAGCCGCTCGCGCCGGCGGGTGATGCCGAGTGGCGCACTCTGCACGATGGCGCGGTGGAACAGACCCGACACGCCGTCGGCCGCCATCAGCTGTGCGATCGCGTCTCCGCCCGCCGACTCGCCGAAGACGGTGACGGTGTCGGGATCGCCGCCGAACGATGCGATGTTGCGCTGAACCCAGCGCAGGGCCTCGATCATGTCGAGCAGGCCGAGATTCGCCGGGCGACTGACACCGTCCCCGAGGAATCCGAACAACCCCAGGCGGTAGGTCACCGATACGACGATGACCCGCTGCTCGGCCACCAGCGCCGCCGGATCGTGGCACGGCGCATCGGCGGCGCCGATGATGTACGACCCACCGTGAATCCAGACCATGACCGGAAGCACCTCGTCGGGGCGACGATCGGCCGGCACGGTGACCGAGACATATTGCGCATGCTCGTCGCCGACCATCTCGCCGAGTGCGGCGTCGCCGAAGGTGCTGTGGACGATTCCCTCACCGTCGCGCTGGGGACAGGCCGGCGACCACGACGTCGCGTCGATCGGCTCGTCAGCGGGCGGCTGCGCCGACGGCGCTTCGAAGCGCGCCGCGTGCGCGTAGCGGATACCGGTGGCGCGCAGGACGTCTCCGTCCACACGAGCGATGATCGTCCCCGCGGGACACTCGACGGTCGGGCTGGTCAGCGGTAGGTCAGGCACGGTGGGACTCCTCGGTGCGGCGTGGGGTCGCCTCGACCTGGTAGCGGATGAGTCGAGAACTGTTGAGCACCACCACAACCGACGACGCGTTGTGCAACACTGCGGCCAGTACCGGGGACAGTGCGCCGCCGGCACCGATCACCAGCCCCAGCGCGTTGACGGCGATCGACATCCCGTAGTTCTGGCGGATCACCTCGACCGTGTGCGTGCCCAGGTCGCGGATGTCGAGCAACTTGCGCAGATCGTCACCGGCCAGTGCGACATCCGCGGTCTCGACCGCGACGTCCGTACCCGCCAGGCCCATGGCGATGCCGATGTCCGCAGCGGCCAGTGCGGGGGCGTCGTTGACGCCGTCCCCCACCACGGCGACCACGTGACCGAGCGCCTGCAGTTCACGCACGACCGCGAGTTTGTCGTCGGGCGTGACCTCGGCGGCCCACCGCTCGATGCCGAGCTCTGCCGCGATGGTCGCGGCGGTGACCGGGTGATCGCCGGTGAGCATGGCGATCTCGGTGACTCCATCGGCGCGCAGCGCGTCGAGGACCTCGCGCGCCTCGGGACGCAGCTCGTCGGACAGGCTCACCAACCCGACCAGGGTGCCGTCGACGGCGAGCAGGAGCGGGGTCTCGCTCGCATGTCGCAGTCGATCCACCCAGTCGATGGCGGCATCGGAGATGGCGACGCCGTGCCGGTCGAGAAGCGACGGGTTGCCGAGCAGGAGCACGCGCCCGTCGTCAGCGCGGGTGCGCATGCCGAGTCCGACGATGACCTCGCACTCGGCGTGCGTCGGGATCTCGATCCGACGCTCCTCCGTGGAGCGGATGACCGCTTCGGCGAGCGGATGACGCGAATGGATCTCGGAGCTGGCGGCATACGCGAGGATCTGTTCGGGCTGCCAGGCGTCGGAGAAGGACACCACGTTCGTCACGACCGGACGGCCGACGGTCAGCGTGCCCGTCTTGTCGAAGACGACCGCCGAGATCCGCCCCGAGATCTCCAGGTGCGATCCGCCCTTGATCAGGATGCCGCGGCGGGCACCGTTCCCGATGGCCCCGCTGATGGCGGTCGGGGTGGACAGTCCCACGGCACACGGGCACGCGATGAGCAGCATCGTCATCGCTCGACGGAGATCGCGCGTCGCCAGCAGGGTCAGCGCCGACAACGCGAACGACGCGGGTACGAAGCGTCGGGAGAAGTTCTCCCCGACCGTCTGGATGGGAGCGCGGTCGCGCTGTGCTTCCTCGACCCGGCTGATGATGCGACCGATCGACGTGTCGTCCCCGACGGCGTCGGCCTCGATCACGACGCGGCCGGTGAGCACCACCGAGCCCGCCTGTACGCGATCACCGACGTGCTTGGTCACCGGAAGGTTCTCGCCGGTGAGCGCGGACTGATCGACCACCGCCTCGCCGTCGACGACCACGCCATCGACCGCGACGGCGACCTGCTCGTGCACGATCACCGCATCACCGACGTGAAGGGCGTCGATCGCCACCTGCACCTCGGTGCCGTCGGCGAGGCGCACCCACGCGGTGTCCTGGGTGCCGCGAAGCAGGTCGGTGATGGCGCGACGCGTGCGGCGCAAGGTGAGGTCCTGGAGAAACTCGCCGATGTTGAGCAGCCACAGCACGGTGAGCGCGACCACGTTCTCACGAAGCAGCAGGCTCGCGATGGTCGCCGCCGAGACCAGCGCATCGGTACCGGCCCGGCCCCCGCGCAGGGATCGAAGCGCACCCCGGAGGAACGGGTAACCAGAGAAGATCGTGACACCGGTGGCGACGGTGCGGGATGCCGGACCGAGCAGCGGCGGACGCCGGAAACCGTAGCGACGAAAACCGAGCAGGACCAGTGCCCCGGCGCCGATGCCCATCCGCAACAGGTCGGCGTTGGTGACGTCAGCCGAATGCGGCGCGCGATCGGGCACATTGGCGAAGTCTGCGTGCGTGGCCGCCGCGATCGCGTGATCGATGGCTTCCGGGTCGGTGTCGGCTCGGAACCACACGACGACCGAGGCCGTCCGCGGATAGGCGTGCACGGCCCGTACGCCCGTCACCCGGGCGACACTCTCCTCGACGGCCACGGCACGACGGTCAGCAGCGGCCCGATCGGGAATCCGCAGCCACGGGACCGTCATGCGGACCCGTCCCGCCGCCGACGACCGGACGACGATGTCGATCGGTGGCAACTCCGGCGAGTACGTCGGCGCAGACGTGCTCACGACTCAGTGATCGTGATCGTGGTCGTGCGCGACCGCCGTTCCCGGCGGGGTCGACTCCTCGCCCAGGCGTTCCTTCGCCTCGGCGACGATGTCGGCGGTGTTGAGCCGCATCGACTCGGCGACCTCTTCGGCCTTACGGGTTCCGCGGATACCCCACGTGGTGGCGACGACCGCGCCTTCACGCAGCGGAGCGCGCCGGGCGACGCTGCGGACGGCGTCGTAGGCAACGGCGCCGACGAATCCCGTCGCGACCGTCGCGCCGGCCTTGGCGAGCAATGCATGAAGGGCCATGTGGAGTCCTCGCTATCCGATGTGCAGCGCACGTGGTTACCGGACACCACGCTACATGCGTGCACCGACGCTCGCCTGCATGAAGGAAATGGTTGCAAGACATGCACATTCACTTATCGATACGTGAGCTAAGCCCGGTTCGAGAGCCGGCCGCCAATTCGATGTGCACGCCCGACTGCCGCGTGCGCCCGTTGCTGCCGATGCCGCCATCGGCCGCGCAGTTGATTCTCGCACCTGCCGTGACCATCTCAGTGAGTATCGGAACGGAGCAAAAGACTCCGCAACCATCCGTCCGTTCCGGTGCGGACTCCGACCGCGTTCGAACGATCACCACTACTCTTGCCCTCATGACCAAGCGAACCGAACCGGACGCCGAGATCGACATCAAGCCCCGTAGTCGCGACGTCACGGACGGCTTGGAGAAGACCGCTGCCCGCGGCATGCTCCGCGCGGTGGGGATGGGCGACGACGACTGGGTGAAACCGCAGATCGGTGTCGGTTCGTCGTGGAACGAGATCACGCCGTGCAATCTGTCGCTCGACCGGCTGGCCAAGGCCGTGAAGGAGGGTGTGCACGAAGGTGGCGGATATCCGCTCGAGTTCGGCACCATCTCGGTCTCCGACGGCATCTCGATGGGCCATGAGGGCATGCATTTCTCGCTGGTCTCCCGCGAGGTGATCGCCGACAGCGTGGAAACCGTGATGAGTGCCGAACGACTCGACGGCTCGGTCCTGCTGGCCGGATGCGACAAGTCCCTGCCGGGCATGCTCATGGCCGCGGCCCGCCTCGATCTCGCGTCGGTGTTCCTCTATGCCGGGTCGACCCTGCCCGGTTACGCGACGTTGTCGGACGGCAAAGAGCGTCAGGTCACGATCATCGACGCGTTCGAGGCCGTGGGTGCGTGCTCGCGCGGACTGATGAGCCGCGAGGACGTGGACACCATCGAACGCGCCATCTGTCCCGGTGAGGGTGCATGCGGCGGCATGTACACCGCCAACACGATGGCCAGCGCCGCCGAGGCACTCGGGATGTCCCTGCCGGGCAGCGCCGCTCCCCCGGCCCCCGACAAGCGCCGCGACCAGTTCGCACGGAAGAGCGGGATCGCCGTGGTCGAGATGCTGCGCCGCGGGATCACCGCGCGCGACATCATGACTCGCGAGGCCTTCGAGAACGCGATCGCGGTGGTGATGGCGTTCGGCGGCTCGACCAACGCGGTGCTTCACCTTCTCGCCATCGCCAACGAGGCCGAGGTCGAACTGTCTCTCGACGACTTCATCCGCGTGGGCAGCCGCGTACCGCACCTCGCCGACGTCAAACCCTTCGGCCGACACGTGATGACCGACGTCGATCGCATCGGCGGTGTGCCGGTGGTGATGAAGGCGCTCCTCGACGCGGGGCTCCTGCACGGCGACTGCCTGACGGTGACCGGATCGACGGTGGCCGAGAACCTGGCGCACATCGCGCCGCCGGATCCGGACGGTCAGGTCCTGCGCGCCACGAAGTCGCCCATCCATCCCACCGGCGGCATCACGATCCTCAAGGGTTCGCTGGCTCCCGAAGGCGCCGTGGTGAAGTCCGCAGGCTTCGACTCCGATGTCTTCGAGGGAACGGCACGGGTGTTCGATCGGGAACGCGCCGCGATGGACGCGTTGGAAGATGGCACGATCACCGCCGGGGACGTCGTGGTCATCCGGTACGAAGGGCCCAAGGGCGGACCGGGGATGCGGGAGATGCTCGCGATCACCGGTGCCATCAAGGGCGCGGGCCTCGGCAAGGACGTGCTGCTGATGACCGACGGACGGTTCTCGGGCGGCACCACCGGCCTGTGCGTGGGTCACGTCGCACCGGAAGCGGTCGACGGTGGACCGATCGCGCTGGTCCGCGACGGCGACCGCATCCGACTCGACGTCGGCCGCGGACTCCTCGACCTCCTGGTCGACGACGACGAACTCGCGTCACGTGCACAGGAATTCACTCCCCTGCCGCCGCGCTACACCCGCGGGGTGCTGGCCAAGTACTCCAAGCTCGTCACCTCCGCGTCGCAGGGGGCCGTCTGCCGCTGAGACGGTGGAGCCGGCGGGCGGGACCCTTTGGTCTCCCGTCAGCCGGCAATCGTGCTCGTCTGCGTGTGGCCACCGGCCGGCCTACGCGGAGCACAGACTCAGGCCGTGTGCGGGATTCGATAGGGCGCGGTGCCGCCAGCGTCGACCACCTGAGTGGTACCTGTCACGTAGCGAGCCTCATCGGATGCGAGGAACAGTACTGCGTTGCTGATGTCTTCGGGCTCCACCCATGGCACTCGGAGGCCGTTCATGTGGATGAAGCCTTCGGCGGCCTTGTCCTTGTCCATGTCTTCCACCCCTGGGAAGAAGAGGTTGTAGATCGCCTCGTTGTTGATCATCGGCGTGTTGACCGTGGTGGGATGGACTGAGTTGACCCGGATGTTGTGCGGCGCCAACTCGACCGACAGGACTCGCATCAATCCCGTCACCCCGTGCTTGGCGGCGGTGTAGTGCGCGAGGTTCGCATAGGCGATCAGGCCGGCAACCGAGCTTGTGAGGATGATTGAACCGCCCTGCCCCCGTTCGATCATCGACGGGATCGCGGCCTTGGTGGTCTTCCATGTTCCGGTCAGGTTGATGTCGAGCATCTCCTGCCACTGGTCCTCGGTCAGCTCCCACGCCGGGCCGTAGCTGGCGATTCCGGCGTTGGCGACGAGACTCTGCAAGCCGTCGAGATCGCGGATATCGGCCTGGCGATGGAGGATTCGACGATCGTGTTGCTCGACCAGCTTCGCGGTCTCTTCGAGATCGCTTAGCTCGCCGGTCGCGTACGGGGCGGAAGTCACCGGTGCGCAGATGTCGGCGGCGATGATGTCCGCACCTTCTTGCGCCAGTCGGATCGCATGCGCGCGGCCCTGGCCGCGGGCGGCGCCGGTCACCAGTGCCACTTTGTTCGTCAGTCGTCCCATCGTGGGTCCCTTCGAGGATTGAGAGCGAATGCGCCTGCGGCGCACGACACGACGCGACGATAACGTGATGCTCATCACCAACAATGTCCCATTCTGGGACAGACTGCTGCCCTTCGAAGGCACATAAACACAGCGGCGGACTGTAGCGGGATGGGACAACTTGCCATCGAGTCCGGCTGCAATTCTGATCTCGCCATTCGGTGACAGGCATCACATCCTCCGTAGATGTGAGCACTCACTCGCCGCGGTCACCCCTGAGATCGCGCGATTCGATACAACACAACCCGGCGCACGCGCCGCTTTTCGACAAGGAGTGCATGTGAAGATCCACATGACCAACCTGATCCAGAACTACAACATGGCACGTCCGGACTACGACGTGTTCAAAGATCAGCTCGAGCTGTCCATCCGTGCCGACCAGGACGGCTACGAGAGCATTGGCTGTGTCGAGCATCATTTCGACCCCGGATACTCGATGTGCCCGGACAACACCCAATTCCTCTCCTACCTCGCCGCAGTCACGAAGAACGCGAAAATGCATACGACCGCGGTGATTCTGCCGTGGAACGACCCGATGCGTGTGGTCGAGAAGATCGCCCTGCTCGACAACCTCTCAGACGGCCGTGCGATGTTCGGTATGGGACGCGGGCTGGCACGCCGCGAGTACGAGGGATTCGGCCTGGACATGAACGAGTCCCGGGAACGATTCGACGAAGCGGCCGAGTTGATCATGCGTGGTCTGGAAGAAGGGTTCGTAGAGAACGACGGGAAGTTCTACAAGCAGAAGAAGGTGGCTGTCCACCCGAAGCCGTTGGGCACCTTCAAGGGTCGAACCACCATGGTTGCCATGAGTCCCGATTCGGCGGTCGCCGCCGGCAGGCTCGGAGTTCCGATGCTGGCGTTCATCCAGGGGCCGATGGAGACCATGCACATGCCGATGATCGAGGACTACCGCAAGGCGTTCAAGGACACCCACGGTGGTGAGGCTCCGCCGCCGATGATGATCGATCTCACCTACTGCCACAATGATTCCGAGGAAGCCCGCCGCGTCGCGTACGAGGCCTGCGTGAACTATTACATCACCTGCGTCGAGCATTACGAGTTCGGTGGACGCCACTTCGAGAACACCAAGGGTTACGCCTCCTACGCCGCGGCCAAAGAGGCCATCGACGCGATGGGTATCGAGGGCGTCGCCGACGTCTACGCCAACGGACAGATCTGGGGCACACCGGAAGAGCAGATCGTCAAGCACGAAGAGCGCAAGGCCATCGTCGGCGACTACGAGATCATCTCGGTGTTCCAGTACGGCGGTATCCACGGCAAGACCGCAGCCGACAGCTACGACCTGTTCACACGCGAGGTCAAGCCGAAGCTTGAGAAGCTCTGACCATCAATTCGAGGAGGAATACAATGCCTAGTCCTGAACTGACTCGCGCACGAGACCTACTCTCGCACTTGGTTTCCGAACCCGAAGCGACGATGGACGACTTCCGTCGGCTCTACGAGGAAGTGCTGGCCAACTTCAAGGTTCCTGCCGACGGCGAGGTCGAGGCGGTCGACGCCGACGGTGTTCCCTCGTACTGGGTGAGTGCCCCTGGGGCGGCGCCGGATCAAGCGGTGCTCCTCATCCACGGCGGCGGCTTCTGCATGGGCAGTGCATCCGGCTACCGGGAGTTCGGATACCGCATCTCCCAGGCCTCCGGAGCGCGCGTCCTGGTCGTCGATTACCGACTGGCGCCGGAGCATCCGTTCCCCGCACCCCTTGATGACGTCGTCACCGCGTACCGGTGGGTACGTCAGCAACCGGGCATCGCCGGCGTCGCACTCGTCGGCGATTCCGCCGGCGGTAATCTCGTCGTTGGCGCTCTGGTCAAACTGCGCGAGGATGGTGACGTTCTTCCCAGCGCGGCGGTAACCTGCTCCCCCCTCGTCGATCTGGCAGGCGAGGGCGCGTCGCTGACCGAGCGCGCTCATCTCGACCCGCTTCCGGCGGCAACCCTCGTCGAGGCGATGGGAGGCGCATATCTGGCCGGCAAGGACCCGAAGGCCACACCGTTGGCGTCGCCCCTCTATGCCGATCTGCGCGACCTGCCCCCGCTGCGCGTGCTTGTCGGCACCGACGAGGGACTTCACGATGATTCGATCCGACTCGTGGAGAACGCTCGGTCGGCGGGGGTCGACGTGGAATTCGAGATCGGTGAGGAGATGGTGCACATCTGGCCGCTCTTCGGCTTCCTGCCGCAGGCGCAGGAATCCACCGCCAAGTTCGGGCAGTTCCTACAGAAGCACCTCAGCTCGTCCACCGCGAAGGTCTAACGCCCAGATCGGCCCCGGACCCGCGGGTTCGGGGCCGATCTGCGTCCGGAGCGGGTCAGAGCCGCTCCCCCGTTCCTCCGATGGACTGACAATGGTCAGGTCACGGAAAGAACCGGTACACCGCGCGCGCTACGCAACCGGGTTTCGTGGAACCTTCGACCTCGATGATCGCGTCGGCGACGAGCTGAATGGCACCCTTGATCTCGGTGACCTCGGCGACCGAAGCGGTGAGCCGGACCTGCTTGCCGACCGGGACCGGGGCCGGGAACCGCACCTTCTCTAGCCCGTAGTTCACGACCATCGACACCTCGCGTACCCGGAGCAGCTCAGCGAATAACGGCCCCACCAACGACAGCGTGAGGTAGCCGTGCGCGATCGTGCCGCCGAACGGACCCGCCTGGGCTCGCTCGGAGTCGACGTGAATCCACTGCTCGTCGCCGGTCACCGCACCGAAGGTGTTGACGTCCTCCTGACTGATGGTCTGCCACGGCGTGGCACCCAACGACGAACCCACAAGGGCCACAAGACCGTCGGGCGAATCGATCACCGTTGTCATCGAATGCTGATCCTTTCTCGAAACGGGTCAATCAGATCTCAACGGGCGGTATAACCGCCGTCGACCGGCACGACTGCTCCGGTGATGAACGACGCGGCCGGCGAGGCAAGGAAAGCGACTGCCGCCGCGACCTCATCAGGAGTTCCAAGGCGGCCCATGGGATGCAACGCTTCCAAGTTCTTCCGCACGTCGTCTTTGGGATTCCGGAGCAGCGGAGTGTCCACGAAGCCCGGCGCGACGACGTTCACCCGGATTCCCTGGCTTGCATAGTCGAGGGCAGCCGTTTTGGTGAGCCCGATCAGACCGTGTTTGGACGAAACATACGGACTTGCGCCGGCGATGCCGATCAGGCCGGTGACCGATGCAATGTTGACGACGCAGGCGCCGGCCGACATGACCCCGAGCTCCGCACGCATACAGAGAAAAGCCCCGTCGAGATTGACCGACAATAGCCGGCGCCACTCCTCCACATCTGTTCCCGCCACCGGCGCCTTGACCGGCATACCTACACCGGCGCTGTTCACCGCGATGTCGAGCGACCCGAAGCGCGCGGATACTTTCTCGACCATCCTGGTGACCTGGTCAGGATCGGTGACGTCGACGGTGATGGACATGGCCTCGTCGAGATCGTCGGCGTCGGCCGGCCTCGGCCGGAGGTCGGCTAGCACGACGTCAGCTCCTAGTGCGGCCAGGTGCCGTGCGCTGGCAGCGCCAATACCCGAACCACCACCGGTCACCAGGGCTACCTTTCCGGCAAGGTCGAGATTCATGCTGCTCCTAGTCGTCGATCGAAGCGCGTCGCGGGGCGCGCGGCGCACTGGTCCGCGGACACGGTAAATCGCTGAGGCAGGCAGAGGTTGTAGCAACGTGCGACGGTTTTCGCCCGGATCGAGAGATCGCGCATGTATCGCGATCGCACCCTGAGCTGGGCCAGCGCTCCTTGAACCAACCCTTCTTGACACTGGGGTCAGTAGTGGGCCACTCTGGGTCCGGCAGGTGACCGCCATCACTTGCGCATGTATCGACGCCGACGATGCGGAGGGCTGGGTCGTGAGGACTGCCGCGAGAGACACCCACAACGACGACGCGGTCTGGACAAAGACCGAATATCCACGAATGTCGCGCCCCGCCAGCCCGGACTCCGCGGTCTTCAAGCGCGTTCGGGAGACCGTTCTCTCGCGCGGCTCTGCGGACGCAAGGGATGTCGAGGCAGCCGGGATCGCCCCCCGCGTGCTCGACTCGTGGCGGCGCTCGCTGCGGTACGGCCTCGACGCGACCTCGCCCAGGCCCCCTCTGTCCGTCGGCGCCCGGGACCTGAACACCTCGTTCATCGACACCGTCGACACGGTGTTGAGCAAGCGCGAGTCCGTGTTGGAACAATCGATGTGTGGGCTCTCCCTTACTGATGCCGACGGCATGATCCTGCGACAGTGGGTGCGTGACCCGCAGCTCTCGGCGTGGCTAGAAAAGCGCAGCATCGTGCCCGCCGTCCAGGTCGACGAGACGTCGATCGGCACCAGCAGCGGGATTTGTCTCCTAGACGCACGGCCGGCCGTGATTCGAGGTCTCGAGCACTTCGCAGAGGATTACGCATCGGTCACTTCCGTCGGCGCCCCGGTGATTCATCCGGTCACGCGCCGAGTTGTCGGGTCCCTGAACCTGACCAGTCGTTTCGAGGACACAAGTCCCGTCCTGCTCTCGTGGGTGATGGAGATCGTGCAGGACATCCAGCACACGTTTCAGGAGTCGGCGTCGCGTCGTGAACGAGTTCTCCTCGACGCCTACCTGCACGAAAATCGCGATGCTCGGCATCCGGTTGTCGCCCTGAACGATCAGACGATCATCACCAACGCGACGGCGGCTCGCCTGCTCACCTCGGTCGACCAGGCGCTGCTGTGGGAACACGCCTCCCGCGCCATCCGCGATCAGGTCTCGGCTCCAAGGTCGTTGGTCCTGACCGATGGAACGGTCGTCTCCATCCAGTGCCGCGAGGTCACGAATGCATCCGAATCCGCCGGCGCCGTCCTGATGATCCGTCCGGTCCTTGATCGCAAGTCGCGCAGTAACCCCGGCGCTGCGCCCGCCCGGGGGCTGCCGGGACTCGTCGGCGAGGGACCCCGGTGGCGCGAGCTGTGCCGACAAGCGGCCGTTGCCGGCACTGGACCGATCCTCATCGTCGGCGAACGAGGAACCGGCAAGGTCGCCGTTGCGACCGCCATGGCTGAACCCTCCACGGAGGTGACGGTTCTCGAAGCCGCAAGCACCGCGCTCGAGGGAGAGCAGGCCTGGCTCCGCCAGTTGCGCCTCGCGCTGAACTCTCCGACCGGACGGACAGTGATTCTGCGTGGCTGCGACGAGCTACCCGAATCGACCGCCCTTGCCGTGGCGAAGCTCATCCGTGGCCATCGCGACAACACAGTCCGGATCTTTGCCACCGCACGACGATCAGACGACGTTCAGTCCGCACTGCTCGGGTCCGAGTTCGCCACCGTACTGACAGTTCCCGCCCTTCGAGATCGTCTTGAAGACCTTCCCGCACTACTGGACACACTCACGGCTCGCTGCGCTCGACGACTCGGACGGGATCACTCCCAGGTGAGGTGGATGGCTGACGCCGTTCAGGCACTGTCCAGGCTCGAATGGCGCGGTAATGTCTCGTCGCTCGAGACCGTGGTGCTACGGGTGCTGCAGCACAACCACAACGGATACATCAATGCCGGCGACCTGCCGACCGACGTCGTCGCGAACGCCTCGCGTCGCAAGCTCGTCGGCCTCGAGCAGGTCGAGGCGAGCGCAATCATCGAAGCACTTCGCGCTGCGGGTGGCAACAAGAATCGTGCTGCCGACAATCTCGGCATCGCCCGGTCGACCCTGTACCGAAAGATCCGTTCCCTGGGCATCGACTTGTCGACGTCTGCATTCTAGATTTCAGGGCCAGACCACCCGCGGTTGGACAGGCCTGTCGAACGGTGGACGTCGGCAGCGCACGTCGCTGTGCCACGATGGGACATTCGATACCGCCTCTGCGCAGCTAAGTTCGACGCAACGAGGAGGTGATCCGGTGTCACAGAACGCGAACGCATCCACCGGCGCATCGCAGGAATCGACGGGCGATGACGGAACCGTAAGATATGCGGTCATTGGTGCCACGGCGACAATCACTCTCGACCGGCCAGCTGCCCACAACGCGCTGAGCGTCCGGATGATCCGCGAACTCGTCGAGGCCTTCGACGCGGCAAACAGCGATGATGACGTCCGCGCCATTGTCCTCAGCGGGGCCGGCGATCGCGCCTTCAGCGCTGGTGGCGATCTGGCTCAACTCATACCGAGACTGACCGCCGGCGAGCTCGACATCCTTGTGCCCGACCCATCCAAACGGTTCTTCTCAGATGTCTTCACCCCCGTGATCGCGGCGGTAAACGGCATCTGCCTGGCCGGCGGACTCGAGATCCTTCTCGGTACCGATCTCCGCGTCGCCTCCGATGAGTCCATCTTCGGTGTGCCGGAGGTTCGCTGGGGTCTGGTCCCCGGAGGCGGAACACACGTCCGGCTCCCTCAGCAGGTGCCGTGGGCTGCGGCTATGAAGCTACTTCTGACCGGCGAGCACATCGACGCGCATGAAGCGCGCCGGATCGGCTTGATCACCGAGGTCGTTCCTCGAGATCAGGTGCAGACGCGGGCAATGGAATTCGCGGAGATGATCGGGCGCAACGCGCCGCTGGCGGTGCGCACAGCGAAGGAGATCGCCGTGCGCGCTCTGGGCAATGAACCGAAGTTCGCGCTCGAACTCGCACTCAACGAACGCGTGTTGCGGTCCGACGACGCCGTCGAAGGTCCTCGTGCATTCACCGAGAAGCGGACGCCCCGCTACTCCCGATCCTGACACTCAAGGAGACCACCACCGATGCAAGCGGACATGCCCACCGTTCACCCCGACAGCCAGGACCTGGTGGCGTCGGTTTTTGAGGCGGTCAAGGGAATCTCGGCGAGCTTCCCCCGGTCGCTGTTCCTCCAGCGCGCCAGGGAAGGCGGTCATGCTCGCGAACTCTGGGACGCGCTCGTCGTCGCCGACCTCCTCGCCATCGGCGTACCCGAGTCCCTGGGTGGGGCCGGCGGCGGACTCACCGGCACAACAGCGGTAATGGAAGCGCTTGCCAGAGCGGGAATTCCGCCGTTGCAGTACAGCCTGACGACCTTCTCACGCGAAGCCATCCTTCGCCATGGGACGAGTCAGCAGATCGAGGATCACGTGGTCGCCACGATCACCGGTAAGCGCAAGATCTGCTTGGGTGTCACAGAACCTGAAGCCGGCACCAATTCCTTCGCCGCTCGAACCAGCGCGCGCAAGACAGCGGATGGAACCTACCGGATCTCGGGACAGAAGGTATTCATTTCCGGCGCCGATGAGGCCGACCACATCCTGTTGCTCGCCCGTACGGCGCCGCCTGGTGAGAAGTTGAGTCGTCGCAATGGTTTCGGCCTGTTCATCGTGGACATGGGCCTACCCGGCATCGAACTGCGCAAGCTCGACATCGAGTGGTACGCGCCCGAGAGCCAGTTCGAGGTCTTCTTCGACGACGTCGAGGTGCCCGCCGAAGCGCTCATCGGCACCGAGGGACTGGGCTTCGACCACATCTTGTCCTGCCTCAATCAGGAGCGCGTCACGGTCGCCGCCTGGGCCCTCGGGCTCGGCGACTACGCGCTCAACAAGGCGGTCGACTACGCGAAGATTCGTGCACCCTTCGGAACACCGATTGGCGCCCATCAGGCTGTGCAGCACCCGCTCGCGCTGGCGAAGGCTGAGATGGAAGCCGCCCGACAGGTCATGTACTCGGCCGCCGCCACGTACGACAACGGAATCGACGCAGGCGACCAGGCGAACATGGCAAAACTGCTGGGTAGTCGTGCGGCACTGTCCGCCGTGGACAGCGCCATCCAGACGCACGGTGGTTCAGCGTTCGTCTACGAGACCGACGTCGTGACCATCTGGCCCATGGTGCGAATACTCCAAATCGCCCCGCTGAACAACGAATCGATCCTCAACTACATCAGCGAGCGAGTTCTCGGACTCCCTCGCAGCTGACAGCCTGGAGAATGACGTGATCACTGTCAAGACACTCGACGAGCCGGCACCCGTGCTCAGGAAAGCGTTCGGCTGCTTCCCCACCGGCGTGGCCGCCGTCTGCGCGGAATCGGCCGACGGGCCGGTCGGAATGGCGGTGAGTTCATTCACCTCCGTATCACTCGAGCCACCGCTGCTGTCGGTGTGTATGCAGAACAGTTCGACGACCTGGCCGGTACTCCGGCAGCAACCGCGGCTGGGTCTCAGCGTGCTGGCCGAGACCCAGATCTCCGCGGGTCAGCGACTGTCGAAGAAGACCGGTGATCGGTTCGCCGAGACTGCTTGGCGGACAAACGAAGACGGTGCTCTATTCGTACTTGGGGCCGCAGCCTGGTTCGATTGCACGATCTACGCTGAGGTCCCGGCCGGCGATCATACCGTCGTCCTCCTCGAGATCTGCAGCCTCGAGACCCAGCCCGAGCTGGCTCCGCTGGTCTTTCATGCCAGCCGCTTCCGACGGCTGCACGAGGTCGATCTGGTGGTCGAGTCATGACCAGGAAGCCAGAACTGGCCGAGTTCGCTCTACGGCGATCACGGGCAGAGAAGGCGATCGCCGCGCTCGCTCGTGGCGAACAGATCATCGTTGTCGATGATGTGAATCATGCAGAGGCTCAAGGGTTTTTCGTAGCTGCCGCTGCGCAGACGACCAGTCCGCTCATGGCGGCCATGGTGCGCTACTCCTCGGGCTTTGTGTGCGTCGCCCTACCCGGTGACACCTGTGACCGGCTCGATCTGCCGGCGATGGAGGGCGTGACGCCGGACACCGATTCCGATATGCGGGCTTGCGTCACCGTGGATGCCATCCACGGGACATCGACCGGAATCTCTGCGCACGACCGCGCGCGTACCGCGGCTCTGCTCGCTGACCCCCACGCCGCCCGTGACGATTTCACGCGCCCAGGACATGTGGTGCCGGTACGTACCGCAGCCGCGGGACTGAGCGCCTGCCGTGGGATCGCCGAAGCGGCATCGTTTCTCACGGAGAAAGCGGGACACGGCCCGGCCGCATCGTTCGCTGCAGCGGTCGGCGGGACCATCGAGACCGGTCTACCCGGCCCCGCCGAACTCATGGCATTCGCGACTGCGCGCCGGCTCAGCCTAGTGTCTATCAGCGATGTTCATCTCCACATGCTTTCCACCGACCCGGTTGTCACACGCGAGCTC
Source organism: Gordonia sp. ABKF26 (assembly GCF_041103195.1). Classification (NCBI taxonomy): domain Bacteria; kingdom Bacillati; phylum Actinomycetota; class Actinomycetes; order Mycobacteriales; family Gordoniaceae; genus Gordonia; species Gordonia sp. ABKF26. The sequence goes on along the minus strand of NZ_JBGCVZ010000003.1, from coordinate 586,156 downwards.
TCCACCCGAGTGCTGGGTCAGGAAGTGGTCACCTATGTCGGGACGATGCCATCAGCTCGTTTTCAGGTACTGATCACCGGGACACCGGACCAGTGCGATGAGGTACCGCTGTACTTGCACTCATCCTCGCAGGACTCTCGGAACACCGACAGCGCGTCCGATGTCGACGTCGTCGAACGATCGATGGTGACTGCCGGACGGGGGATCGTCGTGCACGTCCAATCGGCTCGACCGTTGACCCGGCCGGAGTCACCAGAGTTCTCCCCTGTGCCATTTGCCGTCGCCGACATCCTGCACGATGTAGGAATCCGGGCGGTATGCCTCATCAACGGGGACACCGAGCTACGAACGGTACTGCAGCTGCGCGACATCGCCGTGCGAAACGTACTTCGCGCAACACCGGCGACCTGGGAAAGCGTGCGCGCACTACACGCGAGCTGAATTGCGCACTGCCCCGGGTGCCCTGTCGTCATGGCAGAGCATCCGGGGCGAACAACCGGGATCGATCTGAACTGTCTGCACCTCGAGGAGCCGATCGATCCAGTCCCACAAACCGCTACAGAGCACCCAGCGTCTGGTCCCCCGCCGGGAGTGGCTTAAGGACCGTCACGTCAAGCGGCTCTGCCAGCAGGTCGGCCACTTCTCCGTTGAGCGCGGCGAACGCTTCACCGGCACCGTGCTCCTGCAGTTTCTCGCCACTGGACCACTTCTCGATGATGACGATTCCTTCCTTGCCCCGCACTGTCTGGTGCGCCGCGTACAACTCACATCCCGCGTCTTGTGCGTGCGTGGCGGCGACGGCTCGAAGCACGGCCGCCTCGACGTGCTCAGACTGTCCTGGGCGGGGCACGAATCGTGCTACGACAATAACGTTTTCAGACGAGACCACAATAAACTCCTGGGCCAGAGGGACGCCTCACGGCGGCGGCTGTCGGCCGCGTCTGATGGTAGGGCCACGCCGAACGCACTGTGATGTTGCAATGTGCGCCAACTCGCGCGGCGTCCTGAAATGACACACCGTTACGCCGCTGAAGGTACCTACGCTATGACATAGCCAGCCCGCGGAGGCTGAAACAGCCAAGAACCTCGCCGCCCATCTCGAGCAATCTCCGAGATGGGCGGCGATTCCATTTCCGTGGGCTGCGCCCGTTACAGGCCGCCCAGACCACAAACCTGGTCAGCTGGATACCGGGGCCGGCGCTTTGCGACCCGCGGTCGACGCGATGGCCCAGATACTCAACAGACCGGCAATCGAGATGAAGACACCGACCGGCAGGAGTGAACCGGTGGCTTCGAGCAGACTGGTCGCAATCAGTGGGGAGAATCCTCCTCCGATCACAGCGCCGAGCTGATATCCGATCGACGCACCCGAGTACCGCACCTCGGCGGAGAACATCTCGTAGTAGAAGGCCGCCATCGGCCCGTAGAGAGCACCCAGCGTGAAACCGGGAACGATCACCGCGAGGAACAGCAAGATCACGCTTCCGGTCTCGAGCAGAAGAACGTACGGGATCGCAGTCGCGGTTGTTGCCACCGCAGCCCACAGCAGGACGATCCGGCGGTCGTGTCGATCGGACAGCGCCGCCACCACCGGAATGGTCACTACGGTCGCAACACTGGACACCAACACGGAGATGAGTGCCGTCGTGCGGTCGATGTCGTGGGAGGTCGCGTAGGAGATCGTGAACACGATGAGCACGTAGTAGTAGACCTGGATGATCAGAATCATCCCGCCGGCCTGCAGGATCTGCTTGGGGTGGGTACGCACCGCCTCGATGATCGGCGAGCGCCTGGGTTCGGCCGCGGTGCCCGCCTCAGCGGCCCGTCGCTGTTGCAGCTCACGGAATTCCGCGGTGTCCTCGATCTTGAGCTGCATGTAAATCCCGGCGGCGACGACAACCGCCGACAGCAGGAACGGGATGCGCCAGGCCCAACTGACCAGGGCCTCCTGACTCACCGCAGCCACGACGACCAGAAACACCACGTTGGACAGGATCACCGCGAGCGACGGACCGATATGAGAGAAGCTGCCGTAGAAGCCTCGCCGGTGCGGCGGGGCGTTCTCGGTCACCAGTAGCATCGCGCCGCCGTACTGCCCGCCAACAGCCAGGCCCTGAGCGGCTCGGAGGATCACCAACAGAATCGGCGCGAGAACGCCGACCGTCGCATAGGTCGGCAGAAGTCCGATCAGGAACGTCGCGATACCCATGATCATCATGGCGATGACGAGCAGCTTCTTACGTCCGATGGTGTCGCCGAAGTGACCAAAAATGATGCCGCCCAGTGGCCGGAACAAGAATCCGACACCGAACGTAGCGAAGGCCGCGAGCGTACCGAGCGCAGGGTTGACCGACGGGAAGAACACCTTGTTGAAGACCAGTGCCGCCGCGGTCCCGTAGATGTAGAAGTCGTACCACTCCAGTGTGCTGGCGCCCAGCGCGGCGACGATGACCGTCCGCAAATTGCGCGGCGGAGACGTCGTCTGTTGGCCAGTGTCGTTGCCTGTCAATGAAACTCCTTGTATAGCGCGGCCGACGTTCGAACGCGCGCATCTTCGATAGGGATGGGTGTCAACCTATGTGCCGGGAATCATGTATCGGTGTGCCAATCTGGAACACCCACGTTGAACCGGGCGGTGTTCCTCTGGATGCGACAGGACCCCTTCTTCGCGATCGCGAATCGCGTCAGAAATGCCCGCAACTGTCCCAATTTGGGTCACCAGCACTGAGCCGCGTCTCTTTGGTCTTCGAAGACCCGTACACGTCCGAGCGCTTGGAATGTCCGATCGAGCCACCAGATCGCAAGAACGGTACACACCACATGAGCGACAACATCTATCGCGTCGTCGAGGTAGTCGGTTCTTCCACCGTCGGAATCGAGGATGCGATCAGCGGCGCAATTGCCCGAGCTGCAACCACTCTGGACGACCTCGACTGGTTCGAGGTCACCGAGACCCGGGGCCACATCAGTGAGGGCAAGGTCGCCCATTACCAGGTCACGCCGAAGGTCGGTTTCACAGTGAGAAACTCCTGAGTCGTCCCGCATCACGCCACCCGAGAGGACTGTTATGACCACTGACACCATGTCGGCCACGCCCACGGTGGGTCGACCGACATCGCTGTTGTGGCGTTCTGGTTCGGCGCCGCGCTTCTCGTGCCGATGGGGCAGGCCACACGTCCAGATGTCGTCGTTGATCAGCTCATCTCGCTCGGCGGCCCGACTGCCGCGACTCGATGTCCTGCTCGACAAGTCGGCCGAGTTCGACCTCGATCTCGCCACGGACCTGGCGCTCGCCGGCCGCGGACGGTGCCGCACCGCGGACACCTACCGTGATGTCGCGCCGGCACTCATCTCGATTTTCGAGTAGAGGCTCTGCACACCGGTTGACGAGCGGCAGGCTTCGATTCACCGATCGAGTGGATAGGCGTGGGTGAGAGCCTCGCGCACGCCGTCCACGAAGTTCGCTGGGCTCTCCCACGCGGCGAAATGACCTCCGGAGTCGTGAAGGGACCAGGACCGCACATCGTAGAACCTGGCGAACAGTGATCGCTCCGGCGGCAGCAGACCGTGGCTGAACATGCTCACCGTTGTGGGAGTCGTGATGTACCGAACATCGAGCGGTGGAGCCGAATAGGGGTCGAAGGAGGTACCGATCGCCCCGGTGTACCAGTACAGGCTCACCCAAGTCAGGAGATCGTCGAGGGCGAAGGCGGATTCGACGTCGCCCTCGTGATCGGACCAGCCGTGCAGCTTTTCGACGATCCATGACGCCAGTCCGGCAGGCGAGTCGGCGAGCGAATGTGCCAGGGTGTGGGGTTTGGTGGCCTGCTCCACCAGGTACCCGGCCTCGACCGCGCGCCATCGTCTCGCATCCCGATAGTAGTTCTGCTCGCTGTCGGTCAGGGTCGCGCGCACCGCGTTAGTCACACGGATGGCCGGCAGGTCGGTCAGGTGTAGCGCTGCGACCGGGGCGGGGCTCATCGCAAGGTGAGTGGCGACAACACTGCCCACATCGCCGCCCGACACGACATACCGGGTGTATCCGAGTGCTTTCATCAACCCGGCAACCTGGCCGGCCATGAGCTCCGGAGTCGCCACCCGATCGGATACACCGGTCGCGCCCGGAAAACCCATCAGGCAAGGAACGACGACGTGGACGTCGTCGAGCAGCGGAAGGGCGCGTTCGAATCGCAGGAACGAGTCCGGCCAACCATGCAACAGCACGACCACCGGCGCGTCCGGATCGTCCGAGCGTTGATGAATAGCTGTGACGGGCACGTCGTCGACGTTGGCCCGCACCCAGGGATAGGACCGGATGCGTTCCTCCGGAGCGCGCCAGTCGAACGTCGTCGACCAGTGCCGCACCAGCGTCCGCAGAAAGTCCGCGGGCACTCCACGGCTCCACCCGTCGGCACTCGACAGAACTGCGGGGCGACTCCGTTCGAGGCGTGCCGAGAGATCGACAATGGCTTCGTCCTCGACTGGCTCCCAAATCCATTCCTGCACGCCTGGCTGTGGTCCCGCTTGTTCTGTGGTCGACCGCTTCTCGGGAGCATTTCTATCGCCCACTGTCTGTCCTTTTCGAGAGGTTGTGGTTGTCCGGTGTGCCATTCCGACCTACACATGATGTCGGCATCGGCCGAGGACTACCGCTACGGTGCGCTACCCCTGGCCTGGGTCACGAGGCCGCCGGTGTTGTGGTCGAAAATGGCCCGGGAGCAACGTACTTCGCCGAAGGCACGGCATCTCGTGCCGCTCGGCGACCTCGGTCCGGCGCAGGCGGTGGCTCTCACTGACGCGGGGCTCATCTCCTACCACGCGATCAACCGGGCGGTGCCGCGTCTGGGCGCCGGGGCCCACGCTGTAGCCGTTCTGACCTGTACGAGGTCGTCGATCTCGCTCGCACGGGTCATCTACACGTCACGGTCGAGACGCACACGCTCGACGGGGCTGCGGCGGCACATGACCGCCTTGCTCGTGGAGAAGTGCTGGCATGCGCAGTTATCGTGCCGCACGAGTGACCGGACCGACCCTGCGGCGCGCAATGGCGCGCCGCAGGTCGATTCAGCGGAACGATTGCTTGAGGTGCGGCCGGTCGATTTTGTTGGTTGCCGTGCGGGGAATGGCGTCGACGATCTCGATCCGTCGAGGACGTTGCAGGCCCCGCAGATTGGGGTCGGTCTCGCAGTAGGCCGCAATGTCCGCGGCGGTGACGTCGGGCTCGGTGGGCACCACAATGGCCGTCACCTGCTGGGACAGGCGCTCATGTGGCGTCCCGATGACCGCCACCTCAGCGACGAGTGGGCACGCGGCCAGATGTCCCTCGACCATCTGCGGGTACACGTTCTCGCCGCCGCTGATGATCATGTCGTCGGCGCGGTCGACGTAGTAGAGGTACCCGTCGGAATCGGCTCGCACCAAATCGCTTGTGCGAAACCAGCCGTCGACGAACTTCGTCGCATTGACCTCATTCAGACGCCAGTAACCCGGGGTCACTGCGTCACCGCGGACCCACAGCTCACCCGTCTCGCCGACCTCGACGTTTCGGCCCTGGTCCTGCGGGTCGGTGGACACGACACGGACCTCGACGATCTGCGCCAGCGGTTTGCCGAGGCTGCCCTCGCGACGGTCCTCGTCCAGAGGTTCGGTGATCGACAGCCCCATCTGCTCGGTCTGCCCGTAGATATTCGCCGGCACGATCCCGGTGGCGTCGGTGAGCTGTCGCAGGCGGCTCAGCGGGAGCGCGGAGCCGCCGATCGCGCACACTCGGATCGAGGGCAGAGGATGCTTCTCGTCGCGCAGCTCGTTGATGATATCGATCATCATGGCCGGCACGAGCGCGACGATCGTCGGCTGACGGTTCGCGGCGTCGGTGAGCCATTCGCGGACTTTCCATCGCCGTAGCGTCACTGTCCCTCCCGCGAAGAGCAGCGGGAGGGTGATCAGTTGTAGTCCGCCCACGTGGAACAGGGGGGTGCACACCAGCGCATGATCGTTCTCGTCGATCGACCAGACGTCGCACTCCGCCTCGCACACCGCAGCGATGGCTCGGTGCGGTTGCCGCACGCCCTTGGGTCGTCCGGTCGACCCGCTCGTGTACATCAAGACGGCATCATCGGAATCGAAGCGGGGCACGACAGTTTCCCTCGCGTGCGACTCCAGCGCGGTGTCCCACGTGGCGAACGCCTTCTCATGCTCGCCCACGGAGATGATGCGTCCGGCGACGTCCAGACCGTCCAACGCCTGCACCAGCCGGTCGACGTCGTCTGCGGGGGTCACCACCAGTCGCACGTCTGCGTCTTCGGTCGCGTGCCGCAGGGCAGAGGGATGGAAGAGGTAGTTGTAGGGGACGAGGGTCGCGCCGGCTTGCCAGATGCCGATCATTGCGATGATCCATTCGGGCTGGTTGTGCATCAGCACACCCACCCGGTCGCCCGGGCGGACCCCCTGCTCGAGGAGGTAGGCGGTGAAGCGGGACGATCTGTCCACCAGCTGCCGGTATGTCAATGCGGTGTCGCCGTGGTGAATCGCCACCTTGTCGGGGTCCCGACGCGCGGATCGCCGGATGACATTCACGATGTTCACTTGCGTTGTCCTCCTGGGATATCGGCCATCGATCAGTACGAGCGCGGCAGACCGTAGGTCTCGGCGAGATTGTTGCGGACCATCTCGTTGCTGATCGGCGCGATGCGGAACTGGCGCAGATCCCGCCAGAATCGTTGCGCGTGCGTTTCTGACGAGATGCCCATTCCGCCGAGGACCTGGATGCCACGGTCAGCGGATGCGACCGCGAGTTCGGAGGTCACGACCTTGACGATGTTGGCTTCCTTGTGGCAGTTCACCCCGGATGCCTCACGCCACGCGGCATCGAATGTCAAGAGTTCGCACTGCTTCTGGGCGAGTGCGGTGTCGGCGATGTAGTGCTGGATGATCTGGTGCCCGCCGATGACCTTGCCGAAGGCGGTACGCGTTGACGCGTAGGAGACCGACTCCTCGAGGATGCCGTCGAGCATGCCCAGCGCCAGTGCGCCACTCATCACCCGTTCGTTGTTCAACGACGCGACAAGAACTTTGAATCCCTCGTTCTCGACGCCGAGCAGCTGCGAGTCGGGGACGAACACGTCGTCGAGGAACACCTCGCACGAGCCCATGGCGCGCATGCCCATCTTGGGGATGTAGCGCATCTCGATTCCAGGCGAATCCGTCGGCACCAGCAGAAGAGTGGTCGGCGGCCGCTTGCCGGGCGCATCCGGATCTCCGCTGCGCGCGAGCAGCAGCAGGTAGGTCGCCTGCTTCGCGCCGGTTGACCACATCTTCTGGCCCGAGACCTTCCATCCGCCCGGAACCTTCGTCGCCCGGGTACGCATGGCACCGAGCAGGTCGGTTCCCCCGCCGGGTTCGGTGACCGCGATGGAGAAGCGGATCTTTCCCGACGCGAGGGCCGGCAACAATTCCTTCTTCTGTTCCTCGGTGCCACCGTGACTGAGCGCCTTCGCGCCGGCGAACGAGGGAATACCCCAGACCCAGGACAATCCACCCAGGCTGCGGGCGAGCTCACGCGCGAGGACGGCGGTGTCCACGGCGTCACCACCCTGGCCTCCGTACGCCTCGTCGATACCGAGGGCATGGAACCCCGCCTCCGCCATCGCATCCCACAGCTCGAACGGGTACTGATACTCCTTCTTCTCGAGCTCGAGAGCGCGTTCCGGCGGAAAGTTCTTGTCCACCCAACCCCGTACGTAGTCGCGGAAGTCACGGCGGGCATCGTCCAAATCCAGCAGCATGGGTTGACCTTAGGTTTGTCGGGCTTCCCGTAGTTGTAGCCGTACAGGACACTTCCGGGAGATCAGAGGGGATGGGTTCAGACCCGCCACACCAGGTGGCCGGCTCGCGAGATGGGGATGACGGGAACGACCGCACTGCGACCGAGGCGTGTCACGGCGACCGCGAGCTCGGCGACCTCGACCGGGTCGATCATTGTGTCCGCGGGGACTTCTCCAGTCAGCGGCGCGGTCATGTCGGTGGCCACATAGCCCGGACACAGCGCGGTGGCGCTGACGCCACCAGACGACTCCTCGATGCTGAGCGTCTCGCACAACGACGTGAGGGCGGCTTTGCTCGCCCCGTACGCCGAGTTCAGCGGCTCGGCCGCGATGCCCGTCAGTGACGAGATCGCGATGATGCGGCTCGATCCCGTCTCTCCGGCGGTGGTTCGCAGGGTGGGTAGCAACTGCTGAATCAGCAGATAGGCCGACCGCACGTTGACATCGAAGAGCTTGTCGACTCGGCGAAGCGGGAACTCGGCGAACGGCCCGATGGAGCCCATACCCGCATTGAGCATCAGTGCATCGAGGCGTCCGTAGCGTTTTTCGTGCGCTGCGGCGAGAGCGAGGACGTCGTCCTCGGCAGCCATGTCGGCGGGTACTGCTTCGACCTCGATGTCGTGGGCGGCGCGCAGCGTCTCGGCCGCCTCGGCGAGGGTGTCCACTGACCGCGCGCTGATGGTGAGATTCCACCCCTGCTCGGCCAGTTTGCGAGCGATCTCGAGCCCGATACCGCGCGACGCTCCCGTCACCAGGGCGGCGCTGCTCATCGCGGCGCCATCCGGAGGGCACCGTCGAGGCGGATCGTCTCGCCGTTGAGCATGGGATTGTTGACGATGTGCGCGACCAGTTCGGCGTACTCGGCGGGATACCCCAGGCGCGACGGGTGCGGGATCTGCTCTTCGAGGGAGCGGCGGGCCTGATCGGTCAGCCCTTGCAGAATGGGGGTCGCGAACATTCCGGGGGCGATGGACACGACCCGGATCAGCGAGTCCGACAGATCCCGCGCGATCGGGAGCGTCATCCCGGCGATGGCGGCCTTCGACGCCGAATACGACGCCTGCCCGACTTGGCCGTCGAAGGCGGCGACCGACGCGGTGGTGACGATGACTCCGCGTTCGCCGGCGACCGGTTCAGTCGCGGCGATGGCCTCGGCTGCCAGCCGGATCACGTTGAAGGTGCCGACCAGGTTGATCGAGATGACCCGTTCGAACCGATCGAGGTCGAGGGGCCCGCGACGTCCGAGTGTGCGCGCCGGATCACCGATGCCGGCACAGTTGACCGCGATGCGGAGGGGGGCGAGTGAGGCGGCCGTCTCGACGGCGGCGGCGACCTGCTCGCTGTCGCGCACATCGGCCGGGGCGAAGGTGATGCCCCCGCCGGAACGCTTGGCCGCCTCGGCTCCCGGCGACCCGGGTAGGTCGAGGATGACGACCGCCGCGCCTGCGGCGCTGAGCTTTTCGGCGGTGGCGAGTCCGAGTCCGGATGCGCCGCCGGTGACGATGGCCGACGTGCCCGTGATGTTCACTGGTATTTCTCCTTGGTGAGGCGCGGGGTCATAGCGCGACCGTCGCGGTGCCGGCGACCACCGGCTTGATGTCGTTGCCGTCGGTGACCGGACGCACCCAGACGTCGCAGTCGACGAGGGTCTGGTCGTCGACCTTCCGGATGGCGGTCACGGTGCCGCCGGCCTCGACGCGGTCACCGGCGAAGACATTGGCGGTGAAGCGCGAGGTGAGGTTGCGGATGGCGGCGCGGGACCCGGTCCAGTTGGTCAGCATGTTGATGATGTACGCCATCGTCACGCCGCCCTGGTTGACGAACCGCTCGCCCAGACCGGCGTCGCGGACGGCGTCGAGGTCGAAGTGAATAGGGTTGGGGTCCTGGAATATCAGGGCCATGATGCGGATCTTGTCCGCCTCGATCGAGTCGACACGGAACACGGGGAGCGCGTCGCCGACACTCGGCATCGCCGGAGCTGTCATTGCGCACCTCGCTTGAAGATGAAACCGTTGACGACTTCGCCGACCGGGTCACCGGACGAGTCTGCTCGGTCGATGAACGCTGTTCGAACGGTCACGAAGTCGAGGAAGCCGCCGTGTCTGGTCTCCTTGCGACTGACCGGTTCGATCATCGCGGTGACGTCGATCGTGGCCCCGACTCGCAGCGGTCGGTGCGCGATGATTTCACAGTTGCCGAACAGCAACACGTCCTGCGGGCGCTGGCCGGCGAGGGTGCACAGTTCGTCTACGCTGATGCCCATCCCCCGCAGCGCCAGCACGAGTCCCCACAGCGGGTGGGCATCGCCGGTGTCGTCGCCGTCGGCGAGCAGTGCGTAGTCGGCCAGCACGCTCTGGAACGGTTCGATCGTGAGTGTCGCGCCGGGAAGCCGGCGGCCGTCGAGCGAGTCCTTGAGCGTAGTGATGTCGATCAGGCCCGCGGGAGACGAATCGGACTGAGCGGCAGTCACTGTCTGGTCAGTAGATGGTGTAGGCGCCATCGACGATCACCTCGTTTCCGGTGTGGAAGGTCAGGGACGGGTCGGCGAGAAAAGCTGCGACGTCGTGGAACTCCTCCGGCTCGGCCCACCGACGCACGGGGGTGCGTCCACTCGTAGCGCGGACGAATCGTTCGTCTGCCTGCAGGTGTTCGTTCATCGAGGTCTTCGTCCATCCCGGGATGAGGATGTTGCACCGCACCCGGTGCCGGGCGAGTTCCACTGCTAGCGTCCGTCCGAGGCCGAGTACGCCGGTCTTGCTCGCCCCGTAGGCGGCCATTCCGGTGCCGCCGTAGCGGCTGATGGTCGAGGAGACGACGATCATCGAGCCACCCGTGCCCTGGTCGACGAAACGGCGGGCGGCTTCGCGGGTGCACAGGAAGGACCCGTCGAGGTTGGTGGAGAGCACGTGTCGCCAGGTGTTGAACGACATGTCGACGATGGGGGTCTCCACCGAGATCCCGGAGTTCGCGACGAAGCAGCCCAGGGGTCCGAGCCGGCCCACGGTCTCGTCCATCGCAGCGACGACCGCGTCTTCGTCGGTGACATCGCAACTCACCGCGAGGGCCTTCGTGCCGAGGGCTTCGAGCTCGGCCACCGTCTGGGCGTTGCGTTCGGCGTTGCGTGCCCAGATCGCCACGTTCGCACCGGCTTTCGCCAGACCGACGGCGAGGGCGCGTCCGATCCCGTTGTTACCGCCGGTGACGACCGCAGTGAGTCCGGTCAGATCGGTCATGTCCGCACCTCGGGAGCCGGGACGTCGATCAGATCGGCGAGGGCGGTACGGTGCGCGGCGGCGGTACCGAGGCCGATGGCGTCGGCCTTGGCACGCTTGAGATAGAGGTGCGCGGGATGCTCCCAGGTGAAGCCGATACCGCCGTGGAGCTGGATGCATTCCTCGGCCGCCTGTTGGGCGACCTCCGAGCACGTCGCCTGCGCGAGCGCCACCGCGACCGGCAGGTCCGGCGAGCCCGTGGCCGCACATTCCGCGGCGTAGCGGGCGACGGCCCGGGCCTGGGTGATGAGCACCCACACATCGGCGAGCCGGTGCTTGAGTGCCTGGTAGGACCCGAGTAACCGGGCGAACTGGCGGCGGGTCGCGAGGTATTCGACGGTGAGGTCGAGGCACCGCTCGGCGAGTCCGAGTTGCTCGGAAGCCAGCAGCACCGCACCGATGTGCAAGGCCTTGACAACAGCCTGGTCCAGTTCGGAACCCGCGTCGGCGATCTTGCGCGCCGGTGCGTCGTCGAAGGTGATGTCCGAGATCGGACGGGTCATGTCCAACGAGACCGACTCGGTCACCGTCGCGTCATCGACCGTCACCTGGAAGAGGCCGGCGGCGGTCGGGACGAGCAGGATGCCGGCCGAGCCGGCGTCGACGACGCCGGACACCTTGCCGCGCAATCGATCACCGGACACCTCGACCGATGTCTCGACCGCTCCGGACGGGGCTGTCGCGAACGGAATGGTCACCACCGCTGTCGCCTCGCCCGACGCGATCTGGGCGAGCAGCTCGGTGACGCGCAGTTCGAGCAGCAGGGCGGTGGCGATCCCGGCCGAACCCAGGAACGGGACGGGCGCCACGGCCCGGCCCAGCTCCTCGGCCACGACCGCGGCCTCGCGCCAGCTGCCCCCGGCGCCGCCGAGGTCCTCGGGCACCGGCATCGCCGCGCATCCCAGTTCGCCGGCCAGCGTGCCCCACAACCGGGTGTCGATGAGCTCGGCGCTCTCGGTGCGGGCGAGCACGTCACCCCACTGGCACCGCTTGTCGAGCAGCGACCGCACGCTCTGGCGCAGGTCGTCCTCGATGTCGGTGTAGAGGAGGTTGCCGGTCTCGGGTGTTGTGACCGTCATCGGGGTAGGTCCTTCCACGGGGTGTCCTTGTCGGCACGTGCCTCCGGCGGGAGCCTCAGGACGCGCTCGGAGATGATGTTGCGCATGATCTCCGACGTGCCGCCCTCGATCGAGTTGCCCTTGGCACGGAGGTAGCGCCAGCCCGCGGGGCTCTCGGAGTGCTCCACGATGACCGGGCGCCGGGCCGAGTAGTCGCCGAAGCGCAGCGCCTCGTCCCCCAGAAGGTCGAGTTCGAGTGAGGCGATCTGCTGGTTGAGCCGCGCGTAGGTGAGCTTGGAACCCGAACCCTCGGGTCCCGGCTGCCCGGCCGCCTGCTGCTGGCCGAGCCGCTCGGCCGTCAGACGGGCGACCTCCGCCTCGACCCAGAACCGAAGAACCTCGTCGTGCAGCGCCGAAGTACGTAGTTCGGGCCGGTCGCGCCATACGCGGACGAGCTCGCCGATCGCGCCGCTCTCACGCGGCACGGTTCCTGCGGCGATGGCGACGCGCTCGTTCATCAGGGTGTTCTGCGTGACCGCCCAACCCTGCCCGACATCACCGAGCCGCTGGGAATCCGGGATCTCCACCCCGTCGAGAAAGACCTCGTTGAACTCGCTCTCGCCGGTGATCTGACGCAGCGGACGCACATCGACACCGCTCGCGCCCATGTCGCACACGAAGAACGTGAGCCCCTTGTGCTTGGGTACCGAGGTGTCGGTCCGGGTGACGAGGATGGCCCAGCTCGCCTCATGCGCCAGCGATGTCCACACCTTCTGCCCGTTGACGATCCACCGGTCATCCTTCAACACGGCGCTGGTGGCGACGTTGGCCAGGTCCGAGCCCGCGCCGGGTTCGGAGAACAGCTGGCACCAGATCTCCTCGCCGGTCCACAGGGGACGCAACCAGCGGTTCTTCTGCTTGTCGGAACCGAAGCGGACGATCGTGGGAGCGGCCATACCGAGGCCGATGATGTTGCGGTGGGGCTCATTGGTGGGGGCACCCGCCTGCGCCAGCAACCGATCGACAGTGACCTGCAGGGACCGGTCCAGCCCCAGCCCTCCCAGGCCTTCTGGGTAGTGCACCCAGGCCAGTCCCGCGTCGAACTGGGCACGCAGGAACTCGAGCCTGTCCGTGCTCGACGGATCGTGGGTCTCGAGGAACCGGGCGACGAGGTCGGTGACCTGGACGTTCCCGCTCATCAGATCTGCTCGAAGTGGGCGATGTCCAGGATCTGTCCGGTGCGTTCGTCCGCCCAGACCGCCCGAACCCGCGCACCCGGCTTGAGCTGATCGGTGACGGTCGCCGGGTCGGAGAGATCGAGACCGCTCACGTAGTGCATCAGCAAGGTACTGGCGCCGTCGAGGCGGATACCGGCGATCGCGTACGGCGGCTTGGGTCCCCCGCGGAAGCTCTGCCAGGCCACGGTGAACACCTCAACCTCGCCTTCCGGCGACAACTCCTGCCACCGGTCGGTGGCCACGAAGCACGCCTCGCAGTACGCCTGCGGCGGCACGAAGACTCGATCGCACTCCGGGCAGCCGTTGGCGAGGATCTTCTTCTCGGCCAGGCCCTGCATGAAACGACCCCAGGTCTGGCCCAGATGCACGTCGTAGTCGAGGTCCCAGTGGACCCGCTGCGTCGTGATGTCGGTGGTCGTGGTCTCGGTGGTGGGGCTCATGAGCGCTCGTGCCTTTCGAGGACTGCAAGGTTTTCGAATTGGAAGAAGGTGCCACCTGTACCGTGCGCCAGGCCGCGGCGGGCCCCGGACACCTGCATCGCCTCCGGGGCATCGCCCATCAACTGCAGGGCGACGTAGACGTAGGGAGCCAGTTCGCCGGCGACGCCGGCATTGGTGCACAGCGGCCCACCCGAGAGGTTGACGGGGATCGTCCCGTCGATACGGGTAGCCCCGGAACGGATCAGATCGATGCCGCCGCCGGGAGGCGCGAAACCCAGCGCCTCCAGTTGCATCGGTTGCATCGGCGCATAGGGGGAGAACACCTCCACCACGTCGAACTCGGTCACCGGGTCATAGATGTCGGCCAGCCGATAGACCTTTCGCGCCAAGATGGCGAGATTCTCCATCGCGGCGAAGTCACTCTTGCCGCCACCCAGATAGGGATCGCTGCTGGTGGCCATCGCACCGATTAACACCGGAGTCGGCCGCACCTCGGCAACGGCCTCCTCCGAACAGATCAGCAACGCGTTCGCCGACGTCGACACCGGGCACACCATCGCCATGGTCATCGGCGACGACAGCGGGCGCGAGGTGACCACATCCTCGACGGTCAACGTGTTGCGCAGGTGCGCATAGGGATTGCGTGACGCGTGCTCGTGATCCTGCACTGCGCTGGCGGCGAAGTCCTCGACCGTCGCGCCGAAACGGCGCTGGTAGGCGCTGGGGTAGAAAGCTCCCATGTGGTAGGCGCCCATACCGAGTGGCTGTTCGACGATCATCGGCGAGTTGGTGTTGATCGCCGACTGCAGGTCGACCGCACCGTAGAAGGTGGGGCCACCGATGCATAGCACCCGATGCCGGTCGCCGGACCGTACCTGACGGGCGGCGACCTGCATCAGGTTGCCCCCGGTGGTGCCGCCGGTGTTGACGACCGAGACCGGAATGTCGGTGCCGAGACCCAGCTGACGGGCAATGTGCTTGGCGCCCAGCACCGTTCCCTCGAAACCGTCGATGTCGCCGATCACGATCGAGTCCAGCGCGGCTGGACTGATGCCGGCGTGGTCGATGGCCGCCCACACCGCCTGCTGGATCAGCTCGATCGCTGACGAGGTCTGTTTACGCGGAGAGGTTGCCTCGGTGATGCCGACCCCGCCGATGAATGCTCGCGTGGACATCAGATCCCTTCCACGACCAACACCGTGGCGGTGTCGGCGATCGTTCCGGTCAGCGGATCACTCGACTGGGCGACGCCATGGGCTGCCGTACCCTCGTCGAGGGCGTGCACGACCTCGAGGAGCCGCAGCGCGCCGTTGGCCACGCCGGGGTACGAACTACGCACGCCGCCCGACGGATTCACCGAGACGCCAGACCCGGACAGACCCAGCGCGCCGAGGATCGGTTCATGCAAGGCGGGGGTCGGTGCGGTCAGTTCGACGACCTCGATCTGGTCGGTCGGCCACGTCACCCCGGCGCGGGTGTAAGCCTCGGCCGCAGCCCGACGGGTCGGTGCTGCCGGGTCGGTGAGCCAGGTTCCCGCCGGGGTGGTGTCAGCACTGCCCTGTCCCCATCCGGTGAGGATTGCGCGGGCGGTACGTGCCCGGCGCGCACGGGGCAGAGACCCGAGCACCATCGCGATAGCTCCCGTCGAGTCGGCGGGCAGCATCAGTTCGGTCAGCGGCCCGTTCACCAGGTCCGACGACGCGACGTCGGCCGCCGAGACAGGATGTGCTCGGGTCGTCCTCGGTGAGGTTGCACCTCGGGAGATCTCGTCTGCGGCCAATGCCGCGAGGCGATCGGGGTCGATTAGCCCCGCCTGCACGGCGTGTCCGGCGTGCAGGCCCCACACGGTCTCCGCCGACAGGGCGACCGGCCGGTCGAAATGAGGCTCGAAGCCGTAGTTCGAGATCTGCTGGATGAACGCCCGCCGGTCCGGAGCGGATACCTCCGGGTTGTAGACGCCGACGGCGACCACGACATCGGCATCGTTGGCGGCGATGGTCTGTGCCGCGGCGACGATTGCCTGTCCTGCATCGCCTTCGAGTCGGTAGGACTGGCCGAGGTAGCCGCCCGAGGCGGCGTTGGTCAGGCCGCTGGAGATACTGCGGCCGTCGTAGATGTCGAGGGATGCGGTGATCGACAGGTCGACCTCTTGCTTGCGAATACCCGCCTCGCGCAGTGCTTTCGACACGGCTTCGAAGACGAGCTCGTCGAGAACAGCATCAGACTCGGGTATCAGAGGTGTCGAGGCGATGCCGAGTACCGGCACGGGGTCGGCGGCCGCGGCCGATGGGTTCAATCTGGTCACATCGACACCCCGCCATCTACAGGCAGGACGATCCCGGTCACGTATGAGGCCTGCTCGGAAGCCAGGAAGCCCACCGCCGGCGCCATTTCCGCGGCGTCAGCGAATCGACCGGCGGGCACGGAAGCTGTCATCTCCGCCAGTTTCTCCGGGGGCACCGCCGCGACCATCGCCGTTGAGGCGTTGGGCGAGATGGCGTTACAGGTGATGCCGAATCGCGCGACTTCTTTGGCCACCGATTTGGTGAAGGCGATGATGCCGCCCTTGGCGGCGGCATAGTTCGCTTGTCCCACGTTGCCGTGCATACCGGTGTAGGAGGTGACGTTGACGATGCGGCCGGCGCCTGCAGTACGCATGTGCGGGACGACCGCGCGGGTCACGTTGAACGTGCCCGTGACGTGGACGGCAAGCACTGAATTCCACTGCGCGTCGGTGAGTTTCCAGACCACCGCGTCCCGAGCGATCCCGGCGTTGTTCACCGCGACGTCGATGCCGCCGGACCAGCTGGCCACATCGTCGATCGCTGAACGCACCGCATCGGCGTCGCTGACGTCGACAGCCGCGAGGTGGACACCCTCGGTGCCGCCCCACGCCCGGTCGAGCAGGTTCTTGTCGTAGTCCAGCACCGCGATACGCGCACCTGCGGCACGGAAGTAGTGGGCGATCTCGTAACCGATGCCCTGAGCTCCACCGGTGACCAGGACGGTCGATCCTGTGAAGTCCGGGGTGATTTGTCCGATGCTCATCAGATCCTCTCGATGATCGTCGCGTTGGCCATTCCGCCGCCCTCACACATCGTCTGCAGGCCGTACCGACCGCCGGTGTCCTCGAGGTGGTTCACCAGGGTTGCGAGCAGTCGAACTCCCGACGCGCCCAGCGCATGCCCCAGCGCGATGGCTCCGCCGCGCGGGTTGAGCTTCTCCGGATCGGCCTTGAGGTCGTGCTGCCACGCCAGCGGCACCGGGGCAAAGGCCTCGTTGACCTCGTAGGCGTCGATGTCGTCGATGCTCAGGCCCGAGCGCGCCAGGACCTTCTGGGTGGCCGGAATGACACCGGTGAGCATCAGCAGCGGATCGCTGCCGGTGACGGCGAAGTCAGTGAACCGTGCGCGCGGGGTGAGTCCGAGTTCGCCTGCCTTCTTTTCGCTCATGATCAGGACCGCCGACGCGGCATCGGTCAGCGGTGAGGAGTTGCCGGGCGTGATGCTCCAGTTGATCTCTGGAAAACGCTGATGCAACTGATCATCGACAAACGACGGCTTCAGCCCGCCGAGGCCCTCCGCGGTCGTCGAGGCACGTAGCGTTTGATCGGTGTCGTGCACCTGCCCGTCGACGGTGATCGGTACGATCTCGCGCTTGAAACCCCCGGCCTCGGTCACCTGCGCGGCGCGCTGATGTGAGCGCGCGGAGTACTCGTCGAGCGCGTCGCGGTCAAGGTTCCAGCGCGCGGCGATCAGTTCGGCCGACACTCCCTGTCCGATCAGTCCGTCCGGGTAGCGGGCCGACAGCGGGCCGCGGTTGGGATCCTGGTCGACTGAGCTGTAGCCCATGGGGACACGGCTCATCGATTCCACTCCGCACGCGATCGCGATGTCATAAGCACCGGCGAGCACACCCTGCGCGGCGAAATGGACGGCCTGCTGGCTCGAACCGCACTGACGGTCCACCGTGGTGCCCGGCACGGACTCCGGGAGCCCCGCGACCAGGCCGGCGTTGCGTGCGATATTGAGAGTCTGCTCCCCCGCCTGGGACACGCAACCGGCGATGACATCATCGATGGTCGCGGGGTCGATGTCATTGCGTTCGAGGAGCGCACTCAAGGTCTGGGCCAACAGGTTGACCGGGTGAATTCCCGACAACGCGCCGCCTGGCTTTCCCTTACCCGATCCTGTTCTCACAATATCGACGATCACTGCTGACCCCATGTGGTCACATCTCCGTTCACAATCGCGGATCGAGGCTTGTGCCTCACCATGCGAACTACGTTAGGAACGGCGGCGGGCCGTCAGGTGTCGCAATGCGCAACACGCCTGTGGCACGGGTCACGGCTTGACTACTCGCGCAATCTGTCCGCACCTGCACTGAGAACTGTTCGTGGACAACTGATCCGCTGGGCGACGGGCCCCGGCGATTGCCGGCAACGCGGAAGGGCGGCTAAACCATGAGGCGAGGTGTCGTGCCCTGGCCGTAGGCGCGTGCCTGCATTGGGGGCGCTCCACACTGCGCGCCGCGGAGGTGGCGCCAGGAGAGGGAGTCGACCTGCTGGCCCCGCCGGAGACCGAAGCTCAAGCCACCGTGCGGGTCGTGACACCAATCTCACTCAGCGAGCGCCACGACACCTCGGACCAACAGATCGAGCACCTCTTCTTTCGACATCGTTTGGTGCTCAAGCCATTCCGATGTCGCGGCGCTGATCATTCCCTGGAACGCGCGGACACGGGCTCGGGAGACGCGCGATGGTTCCATCCGGGTGACGGAGAGTAGGCGATCCTCCCATGACACCAGACTTCCCCGCAGTATCGCAGCGATCTCCTCATCAGCAGATTGCTGGGCCCGCATCAAGGCAGCAAAGGCTGCCGCGTTGGCTTCCACGAGATTCAGCCATCGTGAAAGCAGGTCCCGGGCAGCGGTAGAGACCGGCACGTCCGTCTGCTCCACCGCGCACGGCAGCTGTGCCGGCATCTCGGCGAAGCGTCGCAAGACCTCCACATACAGCTCACGCTTGTTGCCGAAGTGATAATTGAGGTTCGTGCGCGTGGTACCCGCTGCTCGCGCCAAGTCTTCGGTCGAAACCGCATCGTAGGATCTGGCGGCAAAGATGGACTGCGCAACCGCGATCATCTGCTCTCGGCGGTCGTCGGCCTCCAACCGAACACGCCGGGCATTCGGACTGCTCATCACCATGGGAGATACCGTAACTGCAACAGCTTCGGCGGGTCCACCACCTGCGGGGACGGCCACTGGGCCCGGCCCCGGCAGGCGATGGAGCGGCCTAGCTGTAAGACCCGGGCAGGTTGTGAACGTGTAGGCGTTCGATCGGGGTGAGTCCGCCGATACCGCTGTGGGCTCGGTGGTGATTGTAGTGGTGCAGCCAGTCGTCGTAGGTGGCTGTGCGGGCGGTCTCTGAGCTGTAGAACTCGGCGTAGGCCCATTCCGAGGCCAGGGTGCGATTGAAGCGCTCGACCTTGCCGTTGGTTTGCGGACGGTAGGGACGGGTCTTCTTGTGCTTGATCTCGACGCCGAGAGATTCCCCGAAAACCTTCGATCGGTAACACGATCCGTTGTCGGTCATCACTCGCCGCACGGTGATGCCGTGCCCTTGGAAGAAGGCCATCGCCCGGTCCCAGAACTGCGCGGCGGTCTCTTTGCGTTCGTCGGTGAGGATCTCCGAGTACGCCAGCCGGGAATGGTCATCGACGGCGTGGTGCAAGTACGCGTACCCCGGGCGGTGTTTCTTGTTGTGCCGGTTGCCGATCGTACGCCCGAGTTTGCGGTGCCCACCGCCTTCAGGGATGCGGCCGAGCTTCTTGATGTCGACGTGGATCAGGTCGCCGGGAGCGTCGTGTTCGTAGCGGCGTGGCGGGGTCCGGCGTACCGGAAGACCGGTGGCCTGATCCAAGTGACGCAACAGCGGCATCCGATACCGGCGCAACACCGCCTCAACGGTCGATCTCGCCAGCCGCAGGTGCGCGGCGATACGTGCAGCGCCCCAGCGACGGACAAACCGCAGCTTGATGATTCGACGTTCACGGCGCACCGCAAGTCGGGTGGGTGAGCGGCGGGGCCGGCTGAAGTGATCTGCCATGCCGGCCTCACCGGTCTGCCGGTAGCGGTCAGCCCACTTCTTGGCGGTCGCGGTGGAGCAGTTGAATCGTTCCGCGGCTCGTCGCAGAGGCCAACCCTGGTCGACGACGCACTGAGCCAGGGCCAGACGGCCACGTTCGGTGAGAAAAGCATTACGGTGGGTCATGAGGGCCTCTTGGTGATCGGCGTGTGTGTGGTAACCACATCGATACCGGAGGCCCTCACCTGTTGACCGGAACCACGCCGTTCACAACCTCCCCAAGAGTTACACCTAGCCCCGCAGCTGAACGTCGACGGCTTCTTCGAAGCTGCGGAGGTCGAAATAGTCGCGCCACCCGCTGATCTTTCCGTTGTTCAGATGCACGACGCCAAGCGCCGGTAGCTCGAATGACTTACCGGTAGGAATCGCGGTCAGGAGGTCGACGCGCTCGGTGAACACGACGCCGTCTCGCGACGCTATGTGGAACGTGTCGATCTTCTCGATCCGCAGGACCTGAAATAGTCCTGTCAACGTGGCATGCACCTGATCAAGTCCGTATGCCGGCGGAAGTGGCATGTTCTGATACATCGTATCGTCGGCAAAGTACGTGATCAGACGATCCGCATCGTTGGTGCTCAGCGCACCCATGAATTCGAGAACCAACTCTTCGTCACGTCCGTCGGCGCGTGTCGTTGTCGCCGAAGTCGGGTCGGCCCACCGGGGGCGCTCAATCGAATGTGTCACCGCGGATTCTCCTCGTTGTTCAGACCTGCAAGCCGTAGCCACGCTATGCCGCCTGGATCACAGTGGATGTCCCAGATCACTACACTGCTGCCGCCATCGCTCGTTGCGAAATGCGACGACCACCGACATGCCCAAGCAGTAAGGCTCGTACGAACAGCAATCGACCAAAGGAGTCCCTGTGTACATTGTTGTCGAGCCGTCCGAGAAGCCCACGGTCCGTGAGGCCGACGACCTCAAACACCTCTCGATCGCCGCCAGCTCGCGCCTTCAAGTCCCTGACGTGGTGGAGAGTCTGCGAAGCATCGGACTCGACCCTGAGCTGTCCACGCAAGACCACCTGCGTCTCGACTCAAGACGCCTGCGCGACATAACGAGCCGCGCGCTCGGCGACGGGCATTCACGCGACTGGTATCGGGAATTCGATGCAATGCTCTCGTACGCAGCAGGCAAGGGCTGGTATCGACCGGACACTGGGATGGTGGACGTGCACGTCGACTGGTACGACGCGCCGGCCGTTCAGCCAGGTAACCGAACGAGCGCTCGAGAGTAGGCGACTCTGTCGGGTGCGTACCTCTGTTGACGTGCGGCATCACTGTTGACGTGATGTCAGTACGTTGGCATCATGGCCGTGTCGCACCTCACATCCGTCGGGATGTGGCGACGCTGTGACACCGGCGACGACGCTGGCGTATGACGTGGGGAGAACTCATCGTGGCGATTGATGAACGTACTCGGGCCCTGCTCCGCGAACGAGAACTCTTTCTTGAGGGCGCCGATCCTGCCGCTCGGGGGATCGTTCGTCCCGCCATCGCGCATTCATGGAAACGTTCCCGGCTGTACGGGCTCGAACCGGACCGTAGCCGCCCGACCTTCCGATCTGATACTCGATCGTCCGAGCAGTTACTGACGGTGGGTATCCCAGTCGTGGAGTCGAAGCGTGGTGCCCTGATCGACTCGTCGAGCAGTCTGGCCTTGACGGATTCGAGCGGTTATGTGGTCGCGCGGTGGGTGGAAGACCGCGGCTTCTCCCGACGTCTGGACCAGCACGATGTGCTACCCGGCTTCTCCTTCGCCGAAACAACCGTCGGAACCAATAGCGGCGGGATGGTGTTGGAGACGGGCCGCGCAGCTCTTGTCGCCGGGCCTGAGCACTTCTTCGCTGAATCACTGGAACTCACCTGTGCAGGCGCACCGATTTACCACCCGAACACCAAACGCCTGGTCGGAACTCTCAATCTCACGTGCCGTTACAGCGATACCAGCCCGATCATGCTGTCGTGGGTCTCTGAAGTTGCCGCTCAGATCGAGCAGGCTTTGGCCACCGTGGCGAACCGACACGAGCAGTTGTTGTTCGAAGCGTTTCTGGCAGACAACCGCGATAGTCGACATGCAGTGATCTGCCTCGATGAGCGAACCATCATCAGCAACGCCGCTGCTGCCCGGCTCATCGGCCCATCGGACCAGTCAACTCTCTGGGAGCTAGCCGCGAAGTCGCTTGACATTGAACGCCGCGAGACGGTCGATAGCACAATCTCGTTGGCCGACGGGGCGACTATCGACGTCGATGTTCACCCCGTCACGGACGGGTCCTCCACTGTCGGCGCGCTGATGCGCCTCAAGGTGGCCACTCACCCATCCCGAACCGAGCAGTCGTCGGGATTCGTCAACCTGATCACCGACCTGGTTGGAACATCACCGGCCTGGCGAGCGACCTGTCAAGCCGTGACCGACACCGCAAGCCGCGCTCTCCTTCTGACCGGAGACCCGGGTGTCGGAAAGTTCGCAATCGCTCGGGCCCTCGCTGATGACTCGGACACCGAGGTCGTAGACGCGTTGCTCCAACGAACTCGCAAAGCGGAATGGACGGGGTTGATCAGCGAAGCAATCGCCCGCGAGCCCAAGTTGCTCATCATTCGACACATTCACGAACTGGACGTTGACGGCCTACGGGACACCGCCACCGCGGTGGCAGCGGCTCGATCGGTCGGAGTTCGTGTCGTGGCAACCACGAATGCGACGCCGACCCAGTTGACGCCGGTCGTCGAGTGGTTCGACCGTATAGTCGAGGTGCCCTCGCTGGCCGAGCGCACTGGTGACATCCCCTTGCTCCTGGAGGCCGCGACCGACGCGTGCACCGCTCCAGGCACACGAGTGCATTGGATGCCGGACGCCGTCCAAGCCCTGAGCCGAGTGCGCTGGGAGCGCAACATCAGCGAATTGAAGGTCCTTGTCGAAGAATTGGTGGCACAGGGCAATCGCCGCTACATAAACGCGCATGACCTGCCAATCGCCTATCGAGTGCAGGCCGCGCGTCGCCAACTGCACGGTCTCGAGCAGATCGAGGCGAAAGCCATTCTGAACGCTCTCCGCGACGCCGGCGGGAACAAACGTCTGGCCGCTGATCACCTGGGCATCGCGCGGTCTACCCTCTACCGCAAGGTTCGAGCACTCGGTATAGATATCGAGTCGATGAATTTCTGACTCTGCGCTGTGCGCTCCGGCCAGTTCAGTCAAGCGCGTACATAGTCCGTCCGGTGTCGCACTTCGCGACATCTCTCCTCCCGCCAGAATCGTCACACTGTGGTGCAAGACACACGTTTTGGACATCGAGCGAGGAGTGGATAAATGAGTCGAGTTGCCGGCAAAGTTGCCTTGATCACCGGCGCCGCGCGCGGTCAAGGCCGCGCACACGCGGTCCGTTTGGCGAAGGAAGGTGCCGACATTGTTGCAGTTGATGTCCCGGACGAGATCATCGATGTCAGCTATCCGTCAGGCACAGCTGAGGAACTGCAGGAAACGTGCCGTGCCGTTGAGGCTCTCGACCGGAGAATCATCACCGTGCCGGTCGACGTGCGAAATGCTGACGCGCTGCGGAGCGGCGTCGACAACGCCGTCGCCGAGCTCGGCAGGCTCGACATCATCTCGGCCAACGCTGGAATTGCGAGCAATCCGCATCTCGCACACGAGATTCCGGAGACAACCTGGCAACAGATGTTGGACATCAACCTGACTGGCGTATGGCACACGGTCAAGGCAGGCGTTCCCCATCTCCTTGAGGGAGGCCGTGGCGGTGCGATCGTCCTCACCAGCTCGGCCGCCGGCTTGAAAGGCTACGCCCACATCGCGCACTACGTCGCAGCCAAGCATGGCGTCGTTGGTTTGATGCGAAGCCTGGCCAACGAGCTAGCGCCGCATGGAATCAGAGTCAACTCGATTCATCCGACCCAGGTTGATACGCCGATGATTCAGAATGAGGGCACCTACCGGATCTTCCGTCCGGATCTGAATCATCCCACGCGCGCCGACTTCGAGCCGGCATCTGCCTCGACCAATGCGTTGCCAGTGCCGTGGGTCGACCCCGAGGACGTGAGCAACGCGTTGCTGTTCTTGGTCTCCGACGAGGCTCGGTACATCACTGGGGCAACACTCCCCGTTGATGCGGGCTGCCTGATCAAGTAGACAACGACTGCTCCCCGCCTGCCAGTTGGGCAGGCGGGGAGCTGGAGCGCTGTCAGGGTCGAAGTCATCATCGTCGCTCAGCCACCGCGGCGTCACCCTTTGGCGACGCTCCACGAGCACACGCCCCGCGCAGATCAGGCGGATCAGATTGGCGGATTCGGATTAAACGTCGAGAGAACAAGGTGGCCACTGTCAACTGGCAACTCGACCCCCGTGATACGCCGCGCCGCGTCCGATGCGAGGAATACCACCGCCCCACTGATCTCGTCGGGGTCGATCAATCCACCGAAAGCATGCCAGTGCCGTGCCGCGGCCTCATGGTCAGCGCGCGTCGAACCCGGCTTCCCTCCCGTCATGTCATAGCAACCCTGCCAGTTCGTCATCGCCGTATCGACGAAGCCCGGCAGGATCGCATTGACTCGAATGCCGTACTGTGCGAACTCCAAGGCGGCCGACTTCATGAGCCCCAGGGCGCCATGCTTGGCCGCGGTGTAATGAGCCGCGCCGGCTTGAGCCTCGACACCATTCACCGATGACGTGATGATGACCGAACCAGATCGCTGCTTGATCAGTTGAGGCGCAACCGCTTTGAGCGTTCTCCACACACCGTTGAGGTTGACGTCGACGGTGTCGAGCCATTCGTCTTCAGTGAGATCCCACAAAGCACCTCGAGTCCAGATGCCATGGTTGATGACGACGATATCGATGCGGCCGAGGGTCTCGACGATTCGGCTGATCGCAGCGTCCAGCGATTCTGACGATCTGGTGTCGGCCTTGTGATATTCGACATTTACATTAAGTGCGCCTACCGATTTGGCCGCCAGCGTCAGGTCTTCATCGGTGGCCAAGCCGTATTGAACCGAGGCGATCTGATCACAGATGTCCAGAAGCGCAACGTCCGCTCCCTCCTTGGCCAACGCGTGCGCGTGGGCCAAACCCTGACCGCGCGCTCCACCGGTCACAAGTGCAACTTTGCCGTCCAGCAATCCCATCTTCCACTTCCTCTCATGCTGTTGAATCTCGCACTTCTGAAAGTAGGAATTTGGCGGGTCACAGCATGTCTGAGTTTGCTACACACACCGCTTGGCGGGCGGCTATCACCGTGGACTCGGTGACGAACGGCGCGGGAGCCGCGGTTATCTCGGCTCCCGCATCCGCACGTCGTCGCAAACCCGCACATCTCTATACCGTGGCGCTACGCTCGGACTCGAACCGTCTGCGCGCTTCTTCCTGACCCGCTGCCGTGGCCACCGCGCCCGCTCGGTTGCTGTTGACGACCTGGTCGAAGCCCCGCTGACGTGGGCCACGTGATCCGTTGAAAGCCGGGGCGACTCGCTCCGCAATGAGTTCGAAACTTCTCAGTGCTGCTGGCTTAGGAGCCCATTCTCCGTGGAGAACCAGGAACTTCCCGAAACCTCCGGACTTCTCTTGCAGACGCTCGACCTGCGCGATCGCCATGTCCGGGGTGCCGATGACGGCGAGTC
Organism: Gordonia sp. ABKF26; assembly: GCF_041103195.1. Taxonomy (NCBI): domain Bacteria; kingdom Bacillati; phylum Actinomycetota; class Actinomycetes; order Mycobacteriales; family Gordoniaceae; genus Gordonia; species Gordonia sp. ABKF26. The sequence goes on along the minus strand of NZ_JBGCVZ010000003.1, from coordinate 560,553 downwards.
CACTCTCGTTGACGGCGTCTATGAGTGTGTCGACGTCTGGGGCAGGCTCGAAACCGGGAGTCACGTGCGACAAGTAGTTCATCAGATCAAGCAGTCCGTGCCGACAGTCGTCGCGAGCCTGTTGCTCTGTCTCGGCCACGTGCATCAATCCGGTCAAACGCCACTGATCGCGCGACACATTCTGTCCGTTCTCCCGAGCGAGCTGTTCGGCGAGGTCCCAATGCCTGGCAAGCAGTTCGACACCAACTGGATTGGTGGCAGCCAGCGAGAGAATTCCCGCGCCGTACTTACCGGCCAACTTCGGCCCGGTTGGAGACACGGTGGCGGTGACCGCCTTCTGAATGTCGGAGTACGGGGCTACGTGGAGGTACGCGTTCTTGAGCGTGTACCAGTCAGTTTCCTCGGTGACAGTCTCTCCGGCCAGGAGCCGATGGATGACATCAAAGGCTTCCTCCATTTTTCGCCGGTTCTCCACGGGATCGATACCGATCATATGTGCGTCATCAGCGAGCTGCCCGGGGCCAGCTCCAAAGATCGCGCGCCCGCGACTCAGATGGTCCAGCAGCACAAGCCTGTCGGCGACCATGAAGGGGTTGTGGTACGGCAGCGACACCACACCGAGGCCCAGTTTGATGCGCGCTGTCCGTTGAGCAGCTGCCGCCAGGAACATCTCAGGAGAGGCAACGATCTCGACGCCACCAGAGTGGTGCTCCCCTATCCAGAACTCAGCAAATCCGAGCCGGTCCATGTGCTCCACGAGTTGAAGATCTTGGTGGATCGCCGTGTTCGCGTCTGTTTCAATCTTGTGCCAGGGTGCGAGAAATGCTCCGAATTCCATTGGCTGTCAACTCCTGATCGGGTGCCCGAGTAGCGGACGGTCGTGCCGCGCCTCCCAGACTGGGCTGAAAACCTGTCGCCGGATGTAGCGCATTGAGACACCGATCACCGCACCCACATCACCGTTCAAGGTCCTGACCCGGCCGCCGACGACGCCCGTGTCGTTCACATCGACCCTCACTGAGATATCCGCACACGTCGCAGCGACAACAGTTCGATCCGGGTCGACACTCGACGAGCTCGGATCAGCCGCCGGTTCACGTCCGGAACAGCGTGGTTACGAGGCCGAACTGACGCCCAGAGCCGCGGGTTCGCGCCCGCACCGATTGACGCACCGTCGCTGACCAGGCCTACCGCCCCGACCGTCGCCCCGGATCAGTTGACTGCGCGGATGCCGATAAGCAGTGGTTGACATCGATCAACACTGCCTTGGTCGCGGCCACGTCTTCTTGGGAGAGACACCCCAACGAATACGTCGACCCAACACAGCTGGAGGTCCTTGACATTTGTCTGGACAGTTGTCTAGTTTGACGTAGGTCACACTCAGCGGGTCTGGAGGAGCATCATGTCCGACGATCACGAGCCTTTCTCTCACGAGATTCGTGTCGGCACTCTGCTGTTCCGCGCGACTCGCAACTCGACGGCGCAGCGGGGATCAGAGCAGACCCCCGTGGTGTTGCTGCATGGGTTTCCCCAGTCGCAGGCTTCGTGGGATCGCGTCATGCGCGAACTCGACGAGGTCGGCATCCCTGCGCTGTCGTTCGACCAACGCGGCTACTCACCCGGAGCGCGCCCCCCGGGTGTCGACGCTTACCGCATCGACCACCTTGTCTCCGACGTCGTCGATGTGTGCCGGCGGTCCGGGTATGACCGCGTGCAACTCGTCGGCCACGACTGGGGTGCAACGGTCGCATGGGAAGTCGTCGCACGGCATCCCGAGCTCGTGGAGTCGTTGATCGCACTGTCGGTGCCACACCCGGCCGCATTTGCGTGGGCGACCGCCCACGACCGCGAACAGATCGAGCTGTCGTGGTACGTGGACTTCTTGAAGAACGACCCCTCTGCAGTGCCAGCCCTGGCTGGTGACGACGGAGCCGGACTTCGCGCCGGCTACGGCGAGGTCATCGATGAGCCCACGGTGCAACGCCATCTGCAGGTGCTCCTGCAGCCAGGCGCTCTCGACGCCGCCATCAACTGGTACCGGGCCGCCACCGAGAATCCGCTGACCGGGTCGATCGCGGTACCGACGACACTGCTGTGGGGCGACGCCGACCAGGCGGTCGCGCGGGCGGGTGTGGAGCGGTCGGCAGAGTTCGTCGCAGACGACTACCGCCTCGTCGAGTTGCCGGGGATATCGCACTGGATACCGGAGCACACGCCCGGACGGGTTGTCGAGGAGATTGTGAGGCGGCGGGTTCCGATTCTGCCGAGAGTCGCACCCTGAGCAGTCCGTGGGTCGGACACAGAGACGGCAGACGCCGCACCGGAACGGCCGATCAAGCCCACATAGTCAAGTGCCACAGCATAATCCAGCACCGATCGACAACGATCAGCGCCCAGGACGGTTCGACGAGAAGAGGAGCGTGAGCGCGTGAAAGCCCTACAGAACGTCGGTTCGGGTCGAGTGGCGATCGTGGATGCCGAAGAACCCGCTCTCGCTCCCGGAGAGGTGGTGGTCAGCGTCCGCGCTGCCGGCGTCTGTGGGTCCGATCTGCACGGTGTGGGGGACCAACTGTACCCGTCCCCGCTCATCATCGGCCATGAGTTCGCAGGCGTGACCGAGGACGGAAGACGCGTAGCGGTGAACCCCCAATTACCCTGCGGCGATTGTGAATCCTGCTCAGCCGGACGACCACACCTGTGCGGGCACAACACCATCATCGGAATTTCTCGCGCGGGAGGCATCGCCGAGAGAGTCGCTGTGCCGGAGGGACGGCTGGTCGTTCTGCCCGACCATGCATCGTGGAAGGCGGCCGCCATGTCGGAGGTGACAGCGACTGCACTGCACGCCATCAACCGCGCCGGCGACGTGGCGGGCCGGACGGTGGGCATCATCGGGGGCGGCCCGATCGGCATCACCGCAGCCCTGTGCGCTCAGCGCGCCGGCGCAGGCAGCGTCGCGATCTCCGAGGTCTCGGCCAGTCGACGAACGGTGCTCGAATCACTGGGAATCGCCTCGGTGGTCGGCGCACTCGAGCCCAACAGTGTCGATGTGTGCGTCGACGCGGCCGGAGAGCAGGCCACGCAGGCCATGTCGATCACCGCGTTGCGCCCCGGTGGCCGGGCGGTCTGGGTGGGAATTCATGGCGACGACGTCGTGCTCCCTTTTGGTTCCTACAGCGTCGTTGTGGGCGAACGAGACGTGATCGGTTCGTTTGCCTACGATGACGACGAATTCGCCACTGCTGTAGAACTTTCCGCAGATTGGAACTGGAGTTGGGTGACGTCTGTCCCGCTCGAGGAAGCGGCTGCCACTTTCACCGCCCTGAGACAGGGCAGCACCGACATCGTCAAGGTCCACTTCGTGTCAGGGGTGCGGTGATGTGCAACACGGTTCCGGAAACATCGGACACTGCCGTGGCAAGCGTGAGGTTGCCGGCACTCGCCGTGCTGGGCTCGGGAGTCAGGTCACCCTCGGGGCGAACAGTATCCATGTCTCAACTGGATCGAGGATCGTTGTCATGATTGATTCGCGCCACCTGCCCGCCGACAAGGCCCCGGCATCCGAGCGTTCCGACACAACACAGAAGAAGACCTTCTGCTGCATCTGTGAAGCGTCCTGCGGGTTGACCGCAACAGTTCGCGACGACCGGGTCATCTCATTGGCTCCCGACCCGGACCATCCGTCCTCACGAGGCTTCGCCTGTTCGAAGGGCGTGCAGTTTCACGAGGTCCTCGCCGACCCCGACCGCGTCGTGCATCCGATGCAGCGCATGCCGGACGGATCGTTCGTCCCGCGGACGTGGGACCAGGCGCTCGACGACATCGGAGCTCGATTGCGCGCGATTCGTGACCGCCACGGGGCACAGTCGATCGGCGTCTCCTATGGCAACCCGGTGGCATGGAACTTCAACGGCAGCACGGCCATTGCCGGTCTCGCCGAAGTGCTCGGCACCAAACATCGATTCTCGTCGGCCTCGGTCGACGTCAACAACTACTTCGCCGCAGCCGACATGCTCTATGGCAGCACGATGGTCAACCCGCTACCCGACTACGCCCACACCGACTTCGCGTTACTGGTCGGCACCAATCCAGTCGTGTCGAAGGGCAGCCTGGTCACCACCGGACGCATCCGAGACACTCTGGTCGACATCCCTCGCCGGGGTGGACGCGTCATCGTTCTGGACCCGCGCCGCACCGAAACCGCCCGATTGTTCGAGCACGTACCCATCCGGCCGAATGCTGATCCCTGGCTGCTCGGCGCGATGCTACGGGTGCTCTTCGACGAAGATCTCGTCGATGAGGCGGCGATAGCTCGACAGACCGTCGGCATCGACGGGTTGCGCACCCTGGCCCAGTCCTTCGACGTGGATCGGGCCGCGCGTGAATCCGGTGTGCCGGTTGCGACTATCGAGTCGCTCGCACGAGACCTGGCCGCCGCCCGACGCGCCAGCGTGCACGGTCGGTGCGGCGCGTCGCTGGGGCAGTTCTCGACGCTGACCAAGTTCCTGCTCGACGCGCTCGCGATCGTCACCGGCAATCTCGACCGGCGCGGCGGGATGGTGTTCGGCGATCCGATGGTCGACCTCGACGGCATCGGCGCCAAAAGCGGTGCCTTCGGACGCAATCGGTGGCACACCCGCGTGCACGGCATCGGCGAGGTCAACGGCACTGCGCCACTGGCATGTCTGGCAGAAGAGATCACCACGCCGGGCGAGGGGAGGCTGCGCGCTCTGATCGGGTTGTCGAGCAACATCGTGACGAGTTCCCCGGGCTCTGCCCGTACCGCTGCCGCGTTGGATCAGCTGGACTTGATGGTGTGGTTGGACCCGTACGTCACCGAGACCAGCCGCCATGCACACTGGATCCTGCCGCCGGCGCTCTGGCTGGAACGCGAGGGAATGCCCATCTTCACCCAGGGCCAGTCGCTGATACCGAATGCGCAGTGGGTCGGGCCAGTCGTCGCACCGCGCGGAGAGGCTCGCAGCGATGCGTGGATCGTCGACCAGATTGCTCGCCGTCTCGGCATCCTGCCGTTGGCAGTGCCCGGCGGTCAGCTACTGGCCAAGCTCGGCCTCCGCATTCAGCCACACACCGTCATCGATCTCACGATGCGAATCGGAAAGTACGGCGACTGGTTCGGACTTCGCCCGAAGGGCCTGAGCCGCAAGAAGCTGATGGCCATTCAGGGCGCGGTGAAGCTGGCTGACGACTGCGCCGTGGGCGTGCTCGACAAGAAGATATTCCACCCCGATCACCGAGTGCACCTGGATCAGCCCGACATGAAGACGGAGACCGAGAGGCTGGTGGCTTCGACTGATGATGCGCTGTACCCGATGCGATTGTTCAGCGTTCGCACGCTGCGGTCCCACAACACCTGGTTGCACAACGTGCCCAGGCTGATGACGGGCGGTGAGCGTGAATGCCACGCGATCATGTCTCGCTCCGATGCGGCGGCGGCGGGGGTGTACGACCGCGACTCGCTGACCATCACCTCACAGTGGGGTGAGATCACGGTACCGGTGGTCGTCAGCAATGAGGTCATGGACGGGACAGTCGGCCTCACCCACGGATTCGGCCACGCCGGCGGATGGCGACGAGCGGTGGCTGCCGGCGGCGCGAACTACAACGTGCTGACTCCCGACGATCCGCGGTACATCGATCAGCCATCGGGGAATGCGTTCCTCAACGGGATTCCCGTCCGTGTCGAGAATGCGAGCGTCCGATGACGTATGTGATCACCCAGAGCTGCTGCAACGACGCCAGCTGTGTGCAGGCGTGCCCGGTCGGGTGCATCCATCCCACACCATCGGAACCGGGCTATCTCACTTCCGAGATGCTGTACATCGATCCCGGCGCATGCATCGACTGCGCAGCGTGCGTCGATGCCTGCCCGGTGAACGCTGTCTACGCCGAAGACGAACTGCCCGTTGATCTTCGCGACTACGCCGCCATCAATGCCGAGTATTACCAGTCAGAAGCGGTCGACCATCGACCCGAGCCGATACCGGACCTCAAGTCCTTGCCGGAGTCGGAGGAGCCGCTACGCGTGGCCATTGTCGGAGCTGGACCGAGTGGCTTCTATGCCGCGGCCGAATTGCTCGACCACGGCGCGGGCCGCGTCAAGGTCTCCATGTTCGAACGCCTGCCGGTGCCCTTCGGGCTGGTCCGGCACGGTGTGGCTCCCGATCATCAACACACCAAAGAGATCTCACAGTTGTTTCGACGAGTGGCGGCGCACCGCGACTTCGCCACTTTCTACAACGTGGAGATCGGCACACAGGTGACCCACGCTGAACTCAGCACCCACCACCACGCCGTCGTGTACACCAACGGAGCCGCGCACTCTCGCCGACTCGGGATTCCTGGTGAAGAGCTGCCAGGGAGCAGTTCGGCGACGGACTTCGTCGCTTGGTACAACGGGCACCCCGACTACGCCGACACCGCTTTCGACCTCTCCGGCCATCGGGCCGTCATCGTGGGCAACGGCAACGTCGCACTGGACGTGGCCCGGATTCTGCTGATGGACCGAGAAACACTGGCCAGAACCGACATCGCCGACCACGCGCTCCGATCGTTGGAGATGAGCAACATCCGCGAGGTGGTCCTGCTCGGACGGCGCGACCACACCCATGCCGCGTTCACCACGCCCGAGCTATTGGGCCTCGCTGCGCTCGAGGACATCGACATCGTGCTCGATGACCCCGATCTGCAGAGCGCATTGCAGGCCACGGATTCCACGGGGCGCGCGAAGGCGCAGGCACTCACCGACGCGGTGCTCGCACAGGCAGGTCGGTCCCGCTCGTCGGGCAAACGCATCGTCTTGCGATTCTTGGCGTCCCCGGTGGCGATCGTGGGAACCGAGCGAGTCGAGTCGGTGACCGTGGCCCGCAATCGCATGATCGCCGACGACCACGGCAGCATGATCGCCGAACAGACCGCGGAGGTCGAGACCATCGAAACGGGCCTGGTCTTGCGATCCATCGGCTACCGCGGTCGCGCGGTCGCCGATCTGCCTTTCGACGACCGCTCGGGGACGCTACCCAACGAGGAAGGGCGGGTGATCGACCCGACCACCGGCACATGGGTCAAGGGCACCTACGCAGCCGGTTGGATCAAACGCGGGCCCTCCGGAGTCATCGGCACCAATCGTGCCGACGCCTTGGACACAGTCGACGCTCTCCTCGACGACTACCGCCGAGGTCTTCTGGTGGCGCCGGCGACCACCGACTCAGATCTCGTCGACCTCATCCGGGCGCGCCGACCCCAGAACGTCGATCGCTTGCAATGGCAACGCATCGACGACCACGAAACGTCGGCGGGCCACACGCAGAACCGGCCCCGTGTCAAGCTCACCGACACACGCGACATGCTGCTGGCCGCGCGAAATCAGACCGGTGACGGCCAGGATGGTCAGCTGTGATCATCGCGTCGCCCGCGACGCCTCTCCCATCCCGGCACTCCGACGCCGCAGAAGTCCTCGCCACCGAATCCGGGTGACGACCGGCTCCGTGGCACCGATGGCGTCGTCGACATCGAGCCGGCCCTTCCTCGCGCAAAGGGCGGCGCGGACGGAGCCGTGAAGTCTGAGATTTTCCCTTCCACGGGCGAGGCTGGGGCCGGCCGAAGTGTTTGTGTGATCGCGGCGTGGGTATTGCTCGGCGTACCAGTTGCTCCAGAAACGTGGCCTCTGTTGATGATGTGGCCCCCTCGACCGGCGTCGGCAAGGCATGGGTGTCTGCGAGTCGGATTGCTCATCATCTGCCGCAACCGGTCCGGGGCCCACCGATCACTCCATCTGCGAACTCCGGCACCGCCGGTCCGCCTCCCAACGAGTTCGAGGAGAGCCTGTGTACCTACACACTCAGCAATTGATCAACGAGATCGCCGTCGACGAGCCCGATCCGGCCGCCGCGAACGCCCTACAGGAGGGGCTGGGCGGGCAGTTCGGCGAGATGCGCACGATGATGCAGTACCTGTTCCAGTCCATGAACTTCCGCGGTGATCCGGCGTCGAAGCCGTACCGGGATCTGCTGCAGGGAGTCGGGACCGAAGAGATCAGCCACGTCGAACTCATCGGCACCACCATCTCGCGCTTGCTCGACGGTTCGCCGGAGTACAAGGGCAAGAAGACCGATCCGGTCGACAAGCCGGGTGAGAAGGGGTCCACACCCCTCAAGATCGCGCTGGACACCAGCAACATCCATCACTACCTCGTCGGTGCACAGGGTGCTCTGCCAGTCGACGCCGCCGGCAATCCCTGGTCGGGGTCCTACGTGTACAACAGCGGGAACCTCGTTCTCGATCTGCTCTACAACCTCATGCTCGAATCCACTGGGCGACTGCAGAAATGTCGAATCTACGAGATGACCGACAACAAGACGGCCCGTTCCACGATCGCCTACCTGATCGTCCGTGATCAGGCGCACGAGAACGCCTTCGCGAAGGCCCTGGAGAGCCTCGGGGTCAACTGGGGATCGATCCTGCCGATCCCGAAGACCAATGCCGAGCGGTACCCGGAGGTCAAAAAACTGGTCGACCAGGGATTGCAGAGCGTGCAGTTCACTTTCAGCGCCGACAACCAGAGCGACGCGGCGAAGCTGTACCGCGGTGCGTCCCCCAGCGGTGACGGGACCGAGCTGAGCACCGAGATCATGCCCGAGGGATTCCCCATGACCATCGCCCCCGAACGACGCGAAGAGTTCGCGCCCGGACTGGACAAGGATCTTCTGGCGCTGATCCAAGCGACCGCCGAGGTCGAGATCGCGGCCGCCGACGACCCCGGCAAGAAGTAGCCACACCCGGCGGGCGGCGCACGGCCTCCGGTGCCGCCCGCCGGCGTGAGGGTCCGACATCGGGTTGTGTTTTGTCCCGGTTTCCGGGACAAAACACAACCGGATTGCAGACGGCCGCCGCTGGAAGCACCTAGAGTCCCAGACATGGCGAAAGACCGCGGCGCCCCGACGCCGGCATCCGGCAGACCCTCCATGTTCTCGAGAGTGTCACTGCCGCAATGGATTGCGCTCGGGCTGACGATTCTGGCGGTGGTCTTCATCGTCCAGAATCGGACCACCGTGCGTATCGAGCTGTTCTGGGTGAGCGTCGAGTCGCCGTTGTGGTTCATCCTGGCCGTCGTCTTCGTCGTCGGCTGGGTCGTGGGTGTGCTTGCCGCACGCGGCCGCTACCGTCAGCGCCGGCCGCACTGAGTTTCCGGGCTGTTGACGGAACCCGATCTGGTTCTACGACGACCGGCCGGCGGGCAGCGCCCTTCGTGGAGTGAGGTGACCCAGCAGCCAGGCGTAGATTGCGTCGCTGTTCAGCAGGGTGAAGTGGTGCGCGCCACCGATATGGAAACCCTCCTGGAACTTCAGACCACGACGCCGGCGTGTGTGCTGCCCGCGCCCACTCGGTGCGAGCACCAGGCCGTCACCGAGCAGGCGACCCAGCGGATTGTCGGGGTCGCGGGTGATCGTCGCGGTGACGAAGAGATGCCGAGCGCCGTCGAGCAGCGGGACGTCGGCCCCCGGCGGTTGCGACCACGCGTCCGGGTCGTGACCGATCCAGTCGTCGTCGGTCAGGCTGCCGTGGAACAGGTCTCGCACGCCCGCGCTGCGCCGTCGCAGCAGTGACCCGATGGGACGCGTGACCGGCGTCCGCCGCAGGGCGTTGGTGGCCAGATGGACGCCGCGGGCCAGGGGTGCGCCGAGATGCGGCGTGCCCAGGCACACCGTTTCCGACACCAGGCCCGTCCAGTAGTCGCCGCGCTGATCGGCTGTGTGACAGGCACTTCGGATGACGAGCCCACCCATCGAGTGGCCGATGAGGGTCAACCGCGTCACCGGGGTCGGCCAGAGCAGCACGAGGGCGTCGAGCAGGTCCGCGAGGGCACGACCGTTCTCGCTGATATGACGCCCGGTGTTGTAGCGGACCTGGACCTCGGTGGCGCCGAGGTCGCCGGTCAGTCGCTCACCGTACGTCGGTTGGTCGCCGAGCGCCCATGCGAACTCGGATTCCATCAGTCCGTGCAGGAATACGACGACGTGCCCACCCGCATCGGGGAAACCGTCGCGGAGCGACTCTGCGTCGAGTGCCACCGGCCGGCCGTCGACGCGGATCGACATGTCGGTGGTCAGAGGTGAGCCCGCGGTCTCCAGCTCGTCGCCGATGAGTCCGTTGAGGATGCCGAGCAGCACTGCACCGCGGTGGGTCTGCGACGGTGCGCGACCCTCAGACCACGGCGCGTATTCGGCCGCCGACCGACCGGCGTCGAGCGCCGCGGCAATCGAGGTGTAGGCGCCCTCACTGATGGCGTCGTGCACCATGCGCGCCGAGTCGACCGAGCTTCCCAACACCGGCCGGAGCATCCGGAAGACACCACCGGCGATGACACGGTGCATGGATCCGACTCCGCGCGCCGCAGCGCCGGCTTCGTAGAGCCCGAGGTCGGTGAGCGCCCGCAGCTCGGCCTCACGCGTGGTCGTGGCGGTCATGCCCCGAGTGTACAGGTGTGCACTGAATTCGCGGTGCGATCGCAGCGCACCCCTTCAGCCGACGCTGCCCGATCAAGTTGCGGCTCGCCCGGCTCTCGGACCACACCGCAACTCCGATCTCAGGCTGGACGGCGTCGGGCCCGGAACACCACGTCGTGCGTGTGGTGACCGCCTCCTGCCGCCCGCCCACGCTCCCGCGTCTCATCGGTCACGATCTCCCAGTCCTCTCCGAGCAGATCCGCGAAGTCGCCGGGCTGCACGTAGGCGTCGGGGTCGAAGCCGTGCGCCCGAACGCCCTCGGGGGCGTGCGCGACCACCAGTAGGGACCCGCCGGGTCCGACGGCCTCGACCATTCGGCGTGCGGCGTCGATGTTCTCCTTCGGGATCGGGAAGTAGTGCGCCGTCACGAGACCGACGTCGGCGGCGGGCACGTCATCGGCGATCACATCGGCACGCAGCCAGGTGATCGACGGTCGCGGGTCGATCTCGCGGGCCCGGTCGACCGCGACCTGTGAGATGTCGAGGGCCGTGACCTGCCATCCACGGTCGGCCAGCCACCGGGCGTCGGCGCCCTCGCCCGACCCGACGTCGAGTGCGGTGCTCGGGTCGAGGTCGGACACCTCGGCGACGAGTGCGGGGTTGACGTCGGACGTCCAGAGCCGATCCGCGCCGCGGTAGCGCGCATCCCAACCCTCGGCAGATCCCGGATCGTGGGGCTTCGCGGGCTGGGTCATGGTGTCGGGGCTGCTGTCGTCGGTGGCCATGCCCTCGACTGTGGCATGCGAGATCGCGGGTCGCCAGAACGGTTGCCGATGCGGCAAGAATCGACCCGGGGTCCGGGTCGACCCGGGTCTCCCGTCACGTCCGTCGACGAACCTGCCGACAGCGGGCAGACTGGTCGACATGGCCTTCCCCATTCGCATCGGTGTCCAACTCCAGCCCCAGCACGCACCCGAGTACTCGCTGATCCGTGACGCGGTCCGCCGCGCCGAGGACACGGGTGTCGACGTCGCGTTCAACTGGGATCACTTCTATCCGCTGTACGGCGCCCCGGAGGGCGAACACTTCGAGTGTTGGACGATGCTCGGCGCGTGGGCCGAGCAGACCTCCCGCGTGGAGATCGGCGCGCTCGTGACCTGCAACTCCTACCGCAATCCGGAATTGCTCGCCGACATGGCCCGCACGGTCGACCACATCAGTGGCGGCCGCCTGATCCTGGGCGTCGGAGCCGGCTGGTTCGAGAAGGACTACGACGAGTACGGATACGACTTCGGCACCGTCGGGTCCCGTCTGAACGATTTCGGCGCGGCGCTGCCGAGGATCAAATCGCGTCTGGCCAAGCTCAATCCGGCTCCCACCCGCGACATCCCGATCCTGATCGGCGGCAGCGGCGAGAAGAAGACCCTGCGCTACATCGCCGAGCACGGCGACGTCTGGCACGGTTTCAACGACGTCGAGCAGTACCGGCACAAGGCCAAGGTGCTGGCCGACCACTGCGCCGCCGTGGGGCGCGACCCCGAGACCATCGAACGGTCCTCGGGTGTCCAGTTCGACGGGGACACCGACGCCCTCCTGCGCGACGCGGACGCGCTCGCCGACGAGGGCGTCACCTTGCTGACCGTCGGCGTCACCGGCCCCGACTACGACCTCACCGCACTCGAGGCGCTCTGCCGCTGGCGCGACTCGCGGAACTGACCCGCGTAGCGTGCGGCGTCGACGACACCGCACGTCCGCACGGCTAGGTTTGTGATCATGCATCGAGTGCCGGCACTTCGGGAACTGCTGACACGCGTGGCCTCGGCGGCCGCGCTGGTGGGATTGCTGGGCTTGATCGTGGCCCTGGCATCACCCGGCGCGGCGTCGGCCGAACCGCCGACCCGGCTGCCCACCTACGTCGTCGACTCCGCCGACGCGATCACACCGGAACAGCGCACCGAGCTCGAGGCGGCGATCGACGCGCTCTACAACGACCACGCGGTCCAGATGTGGATCGTGTATGTCCGCGACTTCGACGGCCTCACCAGCGAACAGTGGGCCGATCAGACCGCCGTCGCCAGTGAGTTGGGTGATCACGACGCCCTGCTCGCCGTCGCGACCGAGGACCGGGCGTACCGGTTGTTCGCCCCCGACAGCGTCGGCGGCCTGGATCAGTCCACGCTCGAAGAGGTGGCCAACGACGACGTCGTCCCGCAGCTGCGCGACGGCAACTGGGCGGGTGCCGGGCTCGCGGCGGTCAACGGGCTGTCCGGAGCGCTCGAGCCGAGCCACACCGGCGTGATCGCGGCCGGGGTCGTCGGCGGGGTGATCGTGCTCGGCGGCGGCGGCGCCTACCTCTACTCACGACGACGGAGGCAACGTCGGATCTCCGAAAGCGTCGAGACCCTGCGTGAGCAGGAACTGACCGTGGACCAGTTGGCCGCCCAGCCCGTCGAGGTGCTCGACCCGTGGTCACGCGAAGTGCTCACCGACCTGGACAACGCGATCCGGACCAGCAAGGAAGAGCTACAGCTTGCGGTGGGCGAGTTCGGGGAGGTCGAGACCGCGCCGTTCACGGACACCGTACGACGGGCCGAGGAGGCTCTGGCACGGGCGTTCGCATTGCGGCAACGGCTCGACGACAACGTCCCCGAGACCGACGACGAGCGCCGCTCGATCCTGGTGCAGATCATCACCACGAGCACCGAGATCGACGGCGTGCTCGACGATCAGGTCGAGAACTTCGACGCGATGCGCAATCTGCTCATCAACGCGGACTCGAGGTTCGATTCGATCACCCAGCAGTTGATCGGCCTCCGCGCCCGGCTGGAATCGGCGTCCCAGCAGCTCACCGACCTCATCGGCAAGCACGGCGAAGCCACCCTGACCTCCGTTCTCGACAATGTCGATCTCGCCCGGTCCCAGATCGACTTCGCCGAGGCCACCGCGGACCAGGGCCGCGCCGCGATCGCCGCGCCGGTGGGTCAGCAGGGCCCGGCGGTTGCCGCGATCCGATCGGCGGAGGGTTCGATCGAGCAGGCGACCGTGCTCCTCGACGCCATCGACCACGCGGATGCAAACATCGCCGCCGCCCGCTCCCGGATGCCTGCGCTCATCGCCGAGGTCGAGGAGGAGCTCGCCGAGGCGGACGCCCTGGCGGAGGCCGGTGGACCGTCACTGGTGAGCGCGATCAAGACCGCGCGCACGGCGGTTGCCGGCGCGCGCGGCAACTTCGACGCCGACCCCCTGGGCACCTTCACCGCGCTGGTCGACGCCGACGCCGACCTCGACGACGCGCTCGCGGCCGCTCGCGATGCCGCTGCCGAACGCATCCGCCGCGCGCAGGTCCTCACGGCCGCACTCGAGTCGGCCGGCGCGAAGGTGACCGCGGCCGCGGATTTCATCGGCACCCGCCGCGGTGCCATCCAGTCCACCGCTCGCACCCGGCTCGCCGAAGCGCAACGCCTCCTCCAGTCCGCCACGGACCTTGCTGCCACCGATCCACCCGCGGCGACGGAGACGGCGCGTCGTGCCGGTTCGCTCGCCGATCAGTCCTTGATGGCCGCCCAGGGTGACGTGGTCAGCTGGCAACAGTCGCAGCAGCGGCACCCGACCGGCGCGTCCACCGCCGGCGCGGTCCTCGGCGGCATCCTCGTCGACAGTTTCCTGCGCGGCACGATCGGCGGTCGCGGAGGGGGATTCGGCGGCGGCTTCGGCGGCGGCTTCGGGGGAGGCGGCTTCGGCAGCGGTGGCCGCAGTCCGGGATCGTTCGGCGGCTCCGGGTCCTCGGGCCGGATCGGCACCGGCGGTCGCTTCTGAATCGCCGGCGCCGGGAGCGAAGCGAGCGGGCCGAATCAGAACACCGGCGCCGGGAGCGCAGCGAGCGGGCCGAATCAAAAGCCGCGATGTTCCACGTGGAACCAACAGGGGTGTTGGGTTGCCGTTCACAATCGGGTAGCCATCGGTTCGCTTCGCCCTCCTAACGTGCTCCTCGTCGTGCGCCGGCCCCGTGGCGCGACCATGCTTTCAGAGGAGCCCGTGTGCGTATTCCGTTGCAGCTGTTCATGTCCACCGGTGAGGATGCCGGGCGCTCGTCTCGCGCCTACGTGACCTGCCGCTACAAGTGCGGCGACGCCTGCCGGCACGATCCGGGCAACTCGAGCGACAACACCTACTTCCGGGACGTCGTCCGGACAGCGGTGTCGCGTCGCAGCGTCCTGAAGACCTCGGCCGGCGCCGCCGTGGCCGTCGGCGCAACATCCCTCCTCGCGGCGTGCGGGGATTCCGGTTCGTCCGACCCGGCGTCGTCGAGCGGCACCCCGTCCGGAGATGCACTGCCCGGCATGAAGTTCGATGCCGTGGCGCCGAACACCGAGGACGCCGTGGTGATCCCGGACGGATATCGCCAGGAGGTCGTGATCAGGTGGGGCGACCCGATTCTGCCCGGCGCACCCGAGTTCGACTTCGCCAACCAGACCCCGGAGGCGCAGGCCGGGCAGTTCGGGTTCAACAACGACTTCGCCGGGCTCATCCCGGTCGACGGGGTCGCCGACCATCACTACCTGGTCGCCAACCTCGAGTATCCGACCGAACCGTTCATGTTCACCGGGTACATCGACGGCGAACCCACCGAGCAGCAGGCCAGGATCGCGATGGCGTCGGTCGGCATCGCGATCGTCGAGGTCACCTCGCAATCCGGGAGTGGTGCACTCAAACCCGTTGTGGGTCCGCGTAACCGGCGGCTCACCGCGTCCAGCCCGTTCCGCCTGACGGGTCCTGCCGCGGGCAGCGAGTTCGTCAAGACCGCAGCCGACCCGGCCGGGACGACCGTCCTGGGGACCTTCGCGAACTGCTCCGGCGGACTGACCCCGTGGGGCACCATGCTCTCCGGCGAGGAGAACTTCAACAACTACTTCGCCAACCCGAGCACGATCACCGAACCCAAGGCGGCGGAGCGACTCGAACGCTACTCCTTCGAGGACGACGGGGACGAGCACCACTGGGGACGGTTCGACAAGCGCTTCGACCTGGCTGTCGAGCCGAACGAGGGCAATCGCTTCGGCTACATCGTCGAGGTCGACCCGCATGATCCGAATGCCGTTCCGGTCAAGCACAGTTCGATGGGCCGGTTCAAGCACGAGTCGGCGAACATCTACGTGGTCGGCAGCGGCCCGGACAAGGGCACCGTCGTCGCGTACAGCGGCGACGACGAGCGTTTCGAGTACATCTACAAGTTCGTGTCGAGCCGGAAGATGAAGTCCGGACTGTCGAAGACCGCGCGTGAGCACAACATGGGCATCCTCGACGAGGGCACGCTCTACGTCGCCACCTTCACCGGCGACTCCCCCGATCCGGTCGACGGCTCCGGCACTCCGCCCGCCTCAGGGAAATTCGCGGGCAAGGGATCGTGGAAACCGCTGTTGACGGTCAACGCCGACGGTTCGGCACGCTCCTACGTCTCGGGGATGTCACCCGCTGAGGTGGCGGTCTTCACCCGTCAGGCCGCCGACACCGTCGGCGCGACCAAGATGGACCGGCCCGAGGACATCGAGCCGAACCCGAAGACCGGCAAGGTGTACTGCGCACTGACGAACAACGACGACCGAGGCACCGACGGGAAGGCCGCCGCCGACGCCGTGAATCCCCGCAACGAGAACAAGAACGGCCAGGTTCTGGAGATGACCGACGACCACACCGGTACCGAGTTCACCTGGGAACTCCTGCTGGTGTGCGGTGATCCCGGCGCCGCCGACACGTACTACGGCGGCTTCGACAAGACCAAGGTCAGCGCCATCTCCTGCCCCGACAACGTCGCCTTCGATCCGCACGGAAACCTGTGGATCTCGACCGACGGCAACGCGCTCGACAGCAACGACGGCCTGTTCGCGGTTGCGCTCGACGGCGAGCGGCGCGGCGAGACCAAGCAGTTCCTCACCGTGCCCAAGGGCGGTGAGACCTGCGGCCCGATCATCGACACCGATCGCGTCCTCATCGCCGTCCAGCACCCGGGCGAGCTCGACGACCACTCCGCCGACAACCCGGCGTCGCACTGGCCCGATGGCGGTGACTCCCAGCCGCGACCCGCCGTCGTCGCCGTGTGGCGGGACGGTGGCGCCGAGATCGGCGTCTGATCACGGCTTCCCGATCGCGGCGCCCCTGAACTCTCCATCCGGGTGAGTTCGGGGGCGCCGTCGTCTGCCGGGATCGCTCGACTGCTCACCTTCATCGGCACGACCCGACCCGACGCGCCGGGGGTTCGTGACAGTCGTCAAGTTTTTTCTTGACGACTGTCAAGCTTTCGACTTAGTGTGGCGTGCGACACAGATCGCATCGACTGTGTTTCGCTCTCCGCCGGCGCTGACGGCTCGCGGCGGTTCCTACTGGAGGTGTCAACGATGACGAGTTATGACCTGACCGGACGAACCGCGCTGGTCACCGGCGGCGCGCAGGGTCTCGGGGCCGGAATGGCCGAGGCTCTTGCCGCTGCGGGTGCCTCCGTCGCGATCGGCGACGTGAACGCCGACGGCGGTCGGCAGACCGTCGAATCCCTACGCGCGCAAGGCGCGAAAGCCGAATTTGTCGCTCTCGACGTCACCGACGACTCGGCCTGGGAGGCGGCGGTGGCGTCGACCGTCGAGGCCCTGGGAGGTCTCGACATCGTCGTGAACAACGCCGGCATCGAGGTGACGAACCTCCTGGTCGACCTCGATGCCGGAGAGGCGTCGAAGATGCTGGACGTCAACGTCTTGGGTACGGCCCTCGGCATCAAGCACGCGTTCCGCGCCATGCGTCCCGGCGGTCTCGCGGGCAAGGGCGGCGCAGTCGTGAACATCGCATCCGTCGCTGCGACAATCGCTTTCCCGGGGATCAGCGTCTACTCCGCGACGAAATCGGGGATCGATCGCCTCACCCGCGTCGCGGCCGCGGAGTCGGGCAAGCTGGGGTACGGCGTCCGCGTCAACTCGATCTATCCCGCGCTCACCCCGACCGCGATGGGCAACAAGCTCGCCGTCGAGACCGCCGCGCTGGGTCTGTTCGAGTCGCCGGAGGCGGCTGCACAGGCCGTCGCGGAGCTGACTCCCCTGGGCCGGCTCGGCCAGGTCGACGACATGGCCGACGCCGTGGTCTTCCTCGTCTCCGACGCCGCGAAGTTCATCACCGGCGCCGGCCTGCCGGTCGACGGCGGGATGGGGATGTAGCAAGCTCATCGAACCCCGCACGTCACAACGCTTTCCACGAACATCCGAACCAAAACCGTTTCCAGACACGAGGAGTCCCACCATGCCCACTGACAAGCGCGTCGTCGTCTACGGAGCGTCCGGTTACACCGGTCGGCTGATCTGCGAATATCTGCGCGAGTACAACATCCCGTTCCTGGCGGCGGGTCGCGACCATGCCCGGCTGAAGAGCGCGGTCGAGGCGGTGCCCGGCATCGACACCGTCGCCTACGACATCGTCGAGGTCGAGCACACGGTCGAGGCACTCACCGAGGCGTTCCGCGGCGCCGACGTCGTACTGAACACGGTCGGACCGTTCGCCCGCTACGGTCACGAGGTCGTCCAGGCCTGCCTGGAGATCGGGGCCCATTACACCGACACCAACGGTGAGCAGAACTGGATGATCGACGCCGAGGCCCGGTACGGTGCCGAATTCGCCTCGCGCGAACTGGTGTTGACCCCTGGGCTGGCTCAGATGTACTCGATCGGCGAGATCGCGGCGAACATCTGTCTGGAGAACCCGGGACTGGACACCCTCGACATCCAGGTGTTCTGGAAGGGCCACCCGACGGTCGCGTCGACCAACACGATCCTCACGAATGCCGCGTTCGCGAAGGCGTACTACCTCGAGGAGAACGAGTACGTCGAGTGGCCCGCGGACGAAGGTCTGTACACCGTGAGCGTGCCCGGCCAGCACGATCTCGGGCTCGCGCTGCCCTGGGGCGGAACGTCACACCCGGTGTGGTTCAAGAACGATCCGCGCGTGGCCACCGCCAAGGCGCTCGGTGGCGTGTTCAATCGTCCGCTGATGCAGGGCGTTCCGGTCCTCGTTGCGGCTGCGCTCGAACAGATGGAGGGCAAGTCCGAGGAGGAGAAGTATCGCATCATCGACGAGCAGTCGGCCGCCATCCGCAGCGAGATGCCGCCGCGGGAGAATCCGCGCCTGAACACCTCGCTCGACTCGGTGTACGCGTCGGGACCTCTGGGTCGGGCGCACTGTGTGATCCACGGCAACTCCAACTACAAGCAGACTGCGCTCCTCAACGCGCATGCCGCCAACGAACTGCTGCAGGCACGTCCCCGCCGCGTCGGCTTCGTGTCCAGCTGCCAGGCCTTCGGGCACCGCGAATTGCTCGGTACACTGCGGGCTTTCGGTCTGGTGCTGGACCCGATCGTCTCCGTTCACCGCTGAGGTCGGCGTGCGACTCTCGGAGTACCTCGACAAGGGCGCCTCGATGGGACGCGATGCGCCCTGCCTCACCACCGGCGGCGTCACCGCGACCTACGGCGAGGTTCAGGACCGTTCGTCCGCGATCGCGGGAGCGTTGCAACACAACGGGATCGAGGCGGGCGATCGGGTCGCCGTCCTGTCGTCGAACGACCCGCTGGCATTGACGTGCGTCTTCGGTATCTCGCGCGCCGGCGCGGTGTGGTGCCCGGTCAATCCCCGAAACGAGGCCGACGAGAACCGGCAGCTGTTCGACCTCTTCGGGTGTCGGCTGCTGTTCTTCCAGGCGAAGTTCGCCGGGTTGGTCGAGAAGATCAAAGATCAGCTACCTCAATTGGATCGGCTCGTGTGCCTGGACGGCGACGTCGCGTGGGCGACCTCCTTCGACTCCTGGCTCGACGCGCACCGCGCGGAGCCGGACGAGAGCCGACGACCCGACGGCGGCCTGTGCATGCTGGCCGGTACCGGCGGAACGACCGGGCGTCCGAAGGGGGTGCGACTGACCGAGGACAACATGATGACCTCGACCGCGCTGGCGCTGATGAGCTACCCCTTCGGCGACCGGCCGCGCTACCTCGCGCTGGCCCCACTGACCCACTCGGCGGGGGTGCTGACGTTTCCCATCCTCAGCCTCGGCGGCGAGGTCGTGATCATGCCGGCACCCGACATCGGCGAGTTCCTGGCGCTGATCGAGCAGCACCGCATCACCCACGCGTTCCTGCCGCCGACAGTGATCTACGGGGTGCTCGACCATCCTGATCTCGACAGTCGGGACCTGACCTCGCTGCGATGTCTCTGGTACGGCGCAGCCCCGATGTCGCCGACCCGCCTCGAGGAGGCGCTGACGCGGATCGGTCCGGTTCTGGGCCAGCTGTTCGGACAGACCGAGGCACCCAACATGATCGCGACCCTGGCGCCGGCGGAGCACTTCCACGACGACGGCTCGATGGCGACCGAGCGGTTCAGCTCGGCCGGCCGGCCGACACCGCTGACCACGGTGGCGATCATGAGCGACGACGGAACGCTGCTGGGTCGCGGGGAACGAGGCGAGATCGTCGTCCGCGGTCCGCTGGTCATGGACGGTTACCACCAGAACCCCGCGGCCACCGCCGAGGTCAGTGCACACGGCTGGCATCACACCGGAGACATCGGCTACCTCGACGACTCCGGCTACCTCTTCGTCGTCGACCGCGCCAAGGACATGATCATCACGGGCGGCTTCAACGTCTACTCGGCCGAGGTCGAGCAGGCGCTCCTCGCGCACCCGGCGGTCAAAGACTCGGCGGTGATCGGTCTACCCGATCCCAAGTGGGGCGAACGGGTGACGGCCGCCGTCGAATTGCGCGCCGGGCAGCAGGTCGACGCCGCTGACCTGATCGTGTTCGTGAAGGAACGGATCGGCAGCGTCAAGGCCCCGAAGGAGATCGAGATCTGGACCGAGCTGCCGCGGTCGAAAGTCGGCAAGATCCTGAAGACGGAGGTTCGCGGCGCGTTCGGCCGGTGACGCTCAGCCCGCCGGACTGGACGAGTGTCAAGTCCGGCGGGGTGGGTACACTGAGGCCTCGTAACTCCAACGATTTCTCCAGCAAGGACGGCGAGATGACGCAGGTCGTCGACCGGCAGGCCCGTATCGAGGCCCGCTCGCGCGACAAGTTCCAGGCGAAGCGTGACGAGCTCGCCATGGCAACTCTGACGACGCTTGCCGAACTGGGTTACGCACGCACGAGCCTGCGGGAGATCGCCCAGAACTCCGAGTACTCGCACGGGGTGCTGCACTACTACTTCACCGACAAACTCGACCTCATCGCCCACGCGGTCCGGCAGTACGAAGCCGTCTGCGTGACCCGCTACGACGAGGCCGTCGCCAACGCCACCGATGCCGCGCACCTGCGCGACGAGTTCGCCGACACGTTCTTCGCCGGCATGCACTCCGAGGCCTCCATCCACCGACTCTGGTACGACCTGCGCAACCAGAGCATGTTCGACGACTCGTTCCGCTCCGACGTCATCGAGATCGAGAGCCGGCGCGAAGAGATGATCTGGCGCGTGGTCGAGCGGTACTGCGAGTTGTCGGGAACAACACCCGTGGTGACACCCGCAGTCGCGTACATCGCACTCGACGGCATCTTCCAGCGCGGTCTGCTCAGCGAGATCGACGGCAGGCCGGAGGGCGTTGCAAACGCCCGACTCGACCTCATCGCCTTCTTCGACGTCGTGGGGCACCTCTGACCGTCTGACCACTCCGTTCGCGCGTTCGTGCGCAGCATCACAACCCCCTGCCCTAATACTTCGAAGTCCTAAGTATTAGACTCTCTAAACGTGTCCGCTTCCGAACCCGCGCAGCTCGCCCAGACCCTGCGGCCGACGATCACCAGGCTGTACCTGGCACTTCGCCGACGCGCACCGTCGGTCGAGCTGACCGCCGCGCAGACCTCAGCCCTGAGTGTTCTCGCCGACCACGGGTCGATGCGCATGGGTGAATTCGCCGACCGCGAATCCATCCGCATGCCGACAGCGACGTCGGTGATCGACGGACTCACGAAACACGAGCTGGTCGACCGCAGCCCCGATCCGACCGACCGTCGCGCCGTCCTCGTCGGCCTCACCGATCACGGACACGCCTTGGTGAAGCAGATCCGCAAGGAGCGGGACGTCATCCTCACGGGTGCGCTCGCCGAGCTCACCGATGAGCAGCGCGACGCCATCGCCGCCGCGGGTCCCGCCCTGCAGGCGCTGCGCGACCGACTCGACAACCATTCCGCCTGATCTGGCAAAGGACCCCATGACCGTCACCGAACACACCCCGAGCGACACCCTCGCGAGCACGGCTCAGACCGAGCCGTCGATGCTCGCGTCCTTACGAGCGCAACCGCGTGCCGTGTGGATCACCGCATTCGCCGCCGTCATCGCCTTCATGGGCATCGGCCTCGTCGACCCGATCCTGCACAGCATCGCCGAGGCGCTGAACGCCCCGCCGGAGAAGCTCACGCTCCTGTTCGGCGTGTATGTCGGCGTCCAGTGCGTCGCGATGCTGCTGACCGGTTGGGCCGCATACCGTTTCGGGCCGAGGCGCACGCTCACCGTCGGGTTGGGACTCATCGTCGTCGCTGCCGGCGTCTCGGCCTTCGCCGACAACATCGACCAGCTCATCGCCTACCGCGTGATCTGGGGTCTCGGCAACGCGCTGTTCCTCGCCACCGCACTGGCTTTCATCGTCCAGTCGGCGGTCGGGAACCGGAACAGCGCCATCATGATGTACGAGGCCGCGCTGGGCATCGGCCTCGCGGTCGGACCGCTCCTGGGCGCCACACTCGGTGAATGGACCTGGCGCGCACCGTTTGCCGGGACCGCACTACTGATGCTGGCCGGCGCTGTTCTCTGTGCGGTCATGCTCCCCGCCGACGGCCCGCGATCCGAGCGCGTCCGGGTGCGGATCGTCGACCCGATCAAGGTCCTGCGCAACCGCACCCTGTTCGTCACCTCCGTCGGGTCCGCGTTCTACACGGGCGCACTGTTCACCGTGATCGCCTGGGCACCCATCGCGATGGGACTCCGGCCCATCTATGCGGGACTGGTCTTCTTCGGCTGGGGTCTGCTCACCGCGGTCGCAGGCGTCTTCGTGGCACCGCTCCTGGCGCGGCTCGTCGGCGAGAAGGCCGGGGTCATGGTGGCCATCTCGACGTACGGGCTGGTCATGGTGCTCGCCGGGGTCGGCACGGCCACCGGACAGGTCTGGCTGATCGGGCTGGCCGTCATCCTCTCCGGCTTCCCGTCCGGCGTGCTCAACACCCTCTTCACCGACGTCGCGATGTCGGCGGTCGGCGGCGACACCCCGCGTTCGGTCTCCAGTGCCGGATTCAGCTTCCTGCGCTGGATGGGCGCCGCCATCGCAGCGGTCCTCGTTGCGTACCTCGCGAAGTGGACCGGCTCGGAGGCGACTCCGTGGTGGTTCGCCACCGGGTACTGCGTCGTCGCCCTCGGCGCGGTGTCGCTGGCGAAGGTCGCCCACGACCGCAAGGTCGCCGACGACGCCGCCCTCATCGGGGCCGAGGAGTTCTGAGGCTCAGGGGGCGGGGATCGGCCTGACGTTCCGATGCCCCTGGATGCACACCACCGCGGTGAGCACGGCGGCCAGCCCCATCGCCCAGGACATGTGCGCGTAGCGCAGCAGCACAGCACCGACGACCGCGCCGGCGAACAGGGCGAGAATGGCCGCCGACCGCCTGTTCCACCAGCCGCGCCACCCTCCGGTGAAGAGGTCCGCGGACAGTTGGGTGAGCGTCGACGTCACGACGACGGTGGTCATGTCCTTGATCGCGAGCTTGCGCGCCACACACGCCTGCACACCCATGACCCCGGCGGTGGCACACGCCGCCACGATCTCGAAGTGCGCCGAGTCCGCGACCCGGGGAACCGCGAACAGCGCGGTGAGAGTCACCAGAACCGCGCTACCCATCCCCAGTAACCCGGTGGTGAGCGACGTCCACGACGTGTCCTGACGCCGGAGCAGGAACCCGGCGACGGCTGCTGCCAACGTGAACGTCGCCAGTGCCGCCAGCGGCCCGGCCACCGGCAGATCATCCGCGCCGGCCGCGCCCATGCCGAGGATCACGACGTTGCCGGTCATGTTGCCGACGAAGACGCGGTCGAGACCGAGGTAGCCCACCGCATCGACCAGTCCGGTGACGAAGGTCAGAACGACCATGAGAGACACCGCGTGGACGGGTCCCCGCCTGCTTGCCTGGGCAGATCTCGACAGGGTTGCGCCCGCGGTCATCTGGTGAAGGAACCGCGGTCGTTGTGCTCCCATGGGAGTTCGTGCTCGCTCGGCGATTCGTCGAGCAGTTCGACGATGAAATGGGTGACGCTGCGGTCCTCCAGATTTCGGATGCGATGTGGTTTCAGAGGCAGTTCGCGCCCCACCGTCTTGTAGAGGACAAATCCCGCCTGGGCGACCTGGCTGATCCCCCACTCGTCGTCACCCAGGTCCTGGCCCTGCGCGGTACCGGGTTCGGGCCACACGACGACGTGGTCATGGTGATGCTGGTGGAAGTCGAACATCCCGTGCGGCTCGAGCGTCATGGACCAGACGCGCACGCGGTCGTTCTCGAAGAGAAGTGTGTCGCCGGGCGTCGGCGGGATGTCGCGATCTGCGGTGGACATGGGACCTCCTGTATTGGATGCTATTTTTGGAGAATAGCATCTTCTTACTGGAAGGCTCCCCAACTCCGATGAAACGTCAGCAGGGCGCCGGCGACCCGAGAAACATCACAGCCTGGGGCATGGTGCCGACTCCCTTCACCCGGACCGGCGATGTCGACCACGCCTCCCTGCACCGCGTCGTGACACACCTGCGCAGTTGTGGCTGCGACGGTTTCATCGCGCTGGGTGCCATCGCCGAGCCGGGCACCCTCAGCCGAAGTGAGAAAGTCGATATCGTGCGGACCATCGCCGTGGCGGCGGGTAGCGCACCGGTCGCCGGTGCGGTTCTCGCACTCGAGCCCGAGCGGTTCGACGCCGACCTGAACGCTCTGAGCACACAGACCCGAGACGTTCTCTCCGCGATCATGATCCCGGTGAACAGCCCCGATCCGGACCTTCTCGAGGCGGCGATCGAACACGCCGGCCTCGCCTCTGGACTCCCGGTCATACTCCAGGACCTGCCCCGGTTCTCCGGTGTCCACATCGACACCTCCGACCTCGCCGCGGCGGTGTCGGCGAGCTCGTGCTGCATGGCCGTGAAGTGTGAGGCGCCACCGACGTACGAACGGATCCGGTTTTTGTCGGAGCACACCTCCACTGCCCTCATCAGTGGGTTCGGCGGCCTCGGCCTCGTCGACGACGTGATCGCGGGTGCATCATCGGTCGCAATAGGATCCACCCCGACGCGGGAGGTCGTCGAGGCGATGAGGCGGGCGCTCGACGGCCGTTACGAAGAGGCATCCGCGATGATCGGAACGGTGGCGTCGCGAATCCACTTCGAGACCCAACCAGGCGCGAATGTCGCCATCCGCAAACGATATTGGCAACGGGCCGGCGTCATCGAGACACACGTGGTACGACAACCGACCCGCGGATTCGGTCCCGAACTCGAAGAGCATTCGCTCGTTCACCACCCGGCGGTCTCGCCGTTCGGCCTCACGACCTGACGTCGTCCAACAGGCGGGTGGTGACGTCGATCAACGAGTCAGCGTACTCGTCCGGGCTCGGAAAGCCGTCGTAGGGAACGGTTCCGGGGGCCAGATGACCTAACGAGATGACCCGCATGAGCAGACTCTGCACGATGACTTCATAGGCCGTCGCGACAGCCCGCTCGTCATGGACGCCTTGAGCTCTCAGGCTGTCGACGAGAACCGATCGAATCTGCTCGTGGAAGGCGAAACCCCGACTCCGCAGCCGCTCATCGTGGGCGGAGTGGACGAAGATGAACGCGTACAGGCGTTCCGCGCCGAACAGGGTGCGGCTCAACGTGCCGATGTAGGCACGCAGAATCGCCTCCGGCGTCGGCCGCGTCTCCGCGAGACGTCGCTCGATCTCGTCGGCGAGGTCGGAGAGCGCCTGGTCCTTGACCGCGTACAACAACGAGTCCTTGTCCGGGTACCGGCCATACACTCCCCCGACGGACACCGCCGCACGGGAGGCCACCGCCGCCATCGTGAAGTCCTGGATTCCGACGTCGGTGATCACCTCGATGGCGGCCTGCAGGATTCGTGCCGCCGATTGCCGACTACGGCTCTGTTGTGGCTCCAGCGCGGGGCGAACGGTCATCGAATCGCCTACTCCTTCCAGGACTGTCGCAAGAACGACACCGCGTCCTCGGTCCGTGTGTCGTCGGAGAACTCGGCCGCTCCGTGATCTGCGCCCTCGACGATACGGAGCGTGCTGCGGAAGCCGGCCTCCTGGAGTGCAGTATGCAGGTTGATCGACTGCGCGTGTCCGACGCGCGTGTCCGCGTCTCCGTGGCCCAGGAGGTAATCGGGCCGAACGCCCGCCGTGAAGTGCGCCGCGACGGCGGGCACGACGGCGCTGCTAGCGGCGAACAGGTCGACGATGTCGGACAGGTCAGCAGCCGCCCGTGCTCCCGTCGGTGAGGCGTCGGCTCGCAGAGATCGCGCATCGGCCACACCGTAATGCGCGATGACTGAACGAACGACCGCCGACTCGCGGCCCTCGTCGACGCCACGCCCCACCAGCCTGTCCCCGGTCACAGCGGCGATGCCGGCGAGCAGCGCGCCCGCGGAGCTTCCCCACAGCGACACCCGCTGGGGGTCGAGATTCCACTCGTGGGCGTGCCGGCGTAGCCAGCGCACGGCGGCCCGCACGTCTTCGACCGGTTCGGGGAAGCCGACTTCGCCCGCCAGTCGGTACGACGCGGATGCGACCGCGATCCCGCTGCGGGGCAGGGAGTTCCACGGTCCCATCTCGCGCACTCCGCCGACGAAGCTGCCGCCGTGGATGTAGACCACCACCGGCCACGGACCGCCGGTGGTCGGAAGATGGAGATCGAGCCGCAGGGGTCGCCAACCGGGTATCGCCGCGAAGATCAGGCCGCGGTGACTCGCCGTCGCAGGCAGTACACCCACCGGAGGCGGTGACAACAGTTCGGGAGGAGTCACCGACTCGTAGTCGATCGAGGGTGCGACGTCGGCGATGGTCCGGGGCATGGTCGTGACTCCTAGTCGAGGACGGACAACTCGTTGCGATTGCCGATGTGCTTCTGCCGCGCTGCGCCGTAGACCGCCGCGGCGATGGGGAGAAGTGGCATGAGCAGGACGATCAGCTTCGTACTACCTGTGACATCGGAGTAGTTGGCGATGATGACACCGAGGACCACCAGGAGGCACAGGCCCGACACGATGGGCGCGACGAGGACCGCCCAGACATTCGCCCGGGGGAGCTTCCCCAACCGGGCCGCCACGAGGATGCTCACGCAGCATCCGAGCATGAGGGCGGTCAACGAGATGCTGGTGACACCCGACACCATCGGAAAAAGGTTGACGATGGGATCGGCACCTGCGACGACGAAGGGTGCGAGAACCACCACCGAGATTCCCGTCTGCACCGCTCCGGCCACGGATGGCGTTCCCCATCGCGGATGCACCGACGCCAACACCGATGGCAGCAGGTCCGCGCGGCCGAGGGCGAAGTGATACCGGGCCGCCATGTTGTGGAACGCGACGCTGGCGGCGAAGAAGCTGATGGTGACCAGGACGGACAACAGATTCCCCGACCACGAGCCGAGATAGATGTCGGCGGTCGCGAAGACCAGCGCGCCCGGGTCCTCGGCGGCGACCGCCTTGACGTCGTCGAACGCCGCGACCAGCGACCAGGTGGCGACGACGAAGACGCCCACGAGCAGTGCGATAGAGGCGTACGTCGCGATCTTGATGCTCTTACGCGCCGCCCTGGCCTCTTCGCCGTAGATCGCGGTCGCTTCGAATCCGACGAACGACAGGACACAGAACGCCAGCGTCAGCGCCACGTTTCCGTCCAACATCGCACCGGGTGAGAAGACGTCGAACGACCAACCCTCCGGACGCTGGACGGCGACCGCGACCGCGAGGACGAGCAGCATCACGAACTGCAGGATCGACACGACGGTGATGAGGTGTTTGGCGACCTCGACGCCGCGCCGGCCGAACCATGCGGTCAGGACGAGCACGACGGCTGCGTAGAGGTACCAGGGCGCATCGAAGCCGAACATCGATTCGATCGTCAGGCCGAGGAAGTACCCTGTCGCCGCGGCCATTCCGGCCGCCGCCATGTTGTAGGCGGTGGTGGCGACGAACGCCGCACCGGAGCCGACGAGACGTCCGAGCCCGAATCCGATGAAGGCGTAGTACGCACCGGCATTCGTGACGTACCGAGCTAGGGTCACGAACGCCGAGGCGAACACGGTCAACGCGAGTGCGACCACCACCAGAAGTCCCACGGTTCCGGCGCCGACACCGAACCCGAGGCTCAGGGAGAGATTCGACGCCATCGCGGTGAGGGGCGCGGCGACGGCCACCACCATGAACGTCAAGCCGAATGCGCCGATCGTGTTGCGCTTGAGATGTTCGGTATGCGGGACTGGTGGCCGGCTGGTCTGTGAGGACATGGTGCCTTCGATTCCTGTGGGTTGGGGCCGGTCGCTCGAGTCTGCGAGCCGGGCCGTCGAACGGACTGCAGCGGTATACGCGAATCCGAATTCGTGTTAGAACTATTGCATCCAATTCGAATCACCGTCAATGGCGAAAGTGATTCGTAACACATCGGAAACACGCCACCGCACGGAGCGAGCTGGTGGTTCCGCACTCGGAGGAGACCCACACGATGCGAGTTCTGATTTCTGGCGGCTCGGTGGCCGGCCTGACCGCGGCGGCTCTGTTGAGCCGTGACGGTCACGAGGTCACCTTGTTGGAACGTGCTTCCGGACCGCGGCAGGGCGGGGTCGCCGTCGACGTTCGCGGACCGGCGCTCGATGTTGCTCGGAGGCTGGGCCTTCACGAACTGTTGCTCGACCATCGCGTCGACTACGAGGACCGCTTCTCGTTCGTGGACAGCGCGGGGGTGCCCCAGGCCCTCGTGACGCCCAACACCGATGTCTACGACAGCCCCGACGACATCGAGATCTCGCGCGACCGGCTCGTGGACATCCTGTCCGATGCCGTCCCCCGAGCGGTCACCACGTTGTACGGGTCCTGGATCGATGAACTCGAGGACGAGGACTCTCATGTCACCGTCGGGATCCGGGGTGCCGAGACCCGGCCTGAGGAGTTCGATCTGGTGATCGGGGCCGACGGTCTGCACTCCGGGGTTCGACGACTGGCCTTCGGGCCCGAGCACCGCTTCGTACGTCACCTCGGTCTGTATGTCGGCGTGATCCGGAGCTGCTCGACAGATCTGGGCGTTCGGGACACGACGGTCTACAACGAGCCGGGGAGGATGGTGATGGTCCGCGGCGACGGTCGGGAACAGTCCGTCATCCTCGGATACCGATCCCCACTGATCGACTACGACTACCGCGACGTCGACGCGCACCGAAGAATGCTCTTGAACGCTTTCACCGGCGACACGGGCTGGAGGTTCGGTGAGATCCGCAACGAGATCGCGTCCACCCCGGACCTCTACTTCGACGCCGTCAGCCAGACCGTCATGGACTCGTGGACGACCGGACGCGTCGCACTCATCGGCGATGCCGGGTACTGCGCATCGTTCTTCTCGGGTATGGGCACCACCCTCGCCATGACCGGCGCAGCCGCATTGGCGCGGGCCCTCGCCGAGGAGGCCACGGTGCCGAAGGCGCTGCACGCCTACTGCTCGACGATGCGTCCCGTGGTCGACGCCGCGCATGCGTTGGCCGGCGAGGGTGCCGACATCCTGTTCCCGACGACGGATGAGGACATCACCCTCCGCAATCGCCGATACGCGCTGAAGGTCTGATCGCCGCATGTCCCGCCCGGCGCCGACGCTGCCGTAAGATTGGCGCTCGTCCCGACGAGCCTGGGTGGAGGACGAGCAGGTGCTGGTGGAACCTACCGCTGACGAGCCGCTGTCGATGAGCGACTCGTTGGTCGCCGAACTCCAGCGCCGAATCCTCGACGGTCAGATCGCCGTGGGCTCGTGGCTCCGGCACGAAGCACTCGCCGAGGAGTTCGGTGTTAGCAGAACCCCTGTCCGCGAGGCTCTCCGGGTGCTCCAGGCACAGGGGATCGTCACGATCGTCAAGAATCGCGGCGCGCTCGTCGAGGGGCTCTCCGGACGCGACATCCGCGAACTCGGCGAGGTGCGTGCGGAATTGGAGGGTTTGGCGGCCGCGCTCGCCGCGGAGAACATGTCCGACGACCTGCTCATCGTCGTCAACACGGCGTGGGACGCCTTCGAGTCCGCACTGGACGCCGGCGACACCGATCGCACAGCCCTCGAGGGAACGTGGCGAGAAGCCAACCGGCGCTTCCATTCCGCCATCCTGAACGGATGCGGCAACCGTCAGCTGGGCATCACGATCAGAGAGGTCAGTCGTCGACTGCCGACCAACTCGTCGTTCGCGATCTACGCCAGGAGTTCGAGGCTGCTCCGGGACAACCTCGAGCAGCACCACGACATCGCCCGCGCGATCGAGGCGCACGATGCCCGTAAGGCGCGCGAAGCCATGTCGTGGCACATCCGATCGACGGCCGAACATCTCGCCCGATGGGTCGAGGACCAGGACCGGGCCTGACCGGTCTCTCCAGGCCACACCGGCCCGAGCAGTGATTGCATCCAATTGGCTCCGGTGTGCATACTGCTTGCATGACCCTGGCCTCCTCGACCACTCGCTTCCGTACTCCGTCTCCTGACGTCAGCAGGCCTACCCTGCGCGGGTGGTTCGGCATGGCCGCGTCGACCCACTGGATGGCCACCGGCGCGGCTCAGTCCGTGCTGGAGCGCGGCGGCAACGCATTCGATGCGGCTGTGGCCGCGGGTTTCGTGCTCCACGTGGTCGAACCCCACCTCAACGGCCCGGGAGGCGACCTGGTGGCTCTCATCGCACCCGCCAATCGAGGCCAGGCCGAAGTCGTTGTGGGACAGGGGCCCGCACCCCGGGGCGCCTCCATCGAGGCGTTCACCGCCATGGGGATCTCCGAGGTCCCCGCGGCGGGCGCCCTCGCCGCAGCGGTACCCGCGGCCGTCGAATCGTGGCTGTCGATCCTCGAAGAACACGGCACATGGCACCTGGCCGATGTACTCGCCTACGCGATCGACTATGCCCGCAACGGAATCCCGTGCAGCCCCAAGCTGGCCGGAGTCATCGAGACGATGGCCCCACACTTCCGCGAGCACTGGCCGACCTCGGCCGAGGTATGGCTGACCGACGGCATACCGGGCGAGGGGGACCTCATCCGGAACCCCGCGTACGCTTCAGTCCTCGACGAACTGGCGGCTGCCTCGTCCGCGACGTCTCGAACCGAAGGCATTCGACGCGCCCGAGAACTCTGGCGCGGGCCGATCGCGCGGTCGATCGTGTCGTTCGCATCGCGGCCTCATCGACACTCCGACGGGCGGGATCACGCCGGGGTGATCACGGCACACGATTTCGCCGAACTCAACGTCCCGCGCGAAGAACCGCTCGTCCGGAACTTCCACGGGGTCGAGGTGGTCAAGGCGGGGTTCTGGTCCTCGGGACCGGTGTTGCTCCAGGCGTTGGGCATCCTGGAATCGGCCGGCCAGACCAGGAGCATCGATCCGTCGACCGTCGAGGGCATCCACACCATCACCGAGGCGATGAAGCTGGCGATGGCCGATCGCGACGCCTACTACGGCGACGCCCGCGCCCTGCCGGACATCGTCGCCGAGTACCTTCTCTCCCCCGAATACTGCGCTCGACGTGCGGGCCTGATCTCCGACGAGGCCAGCGGCGACTTCCGTCCGGGCCCGGTTCCCGGATGTCGGCCCTTCATCCCTCCCGTGTCCGAACCCGACGATGTCCCGACAATCGGGACCGGTGAGCCCACCGTCTCGCGAGATGGCGAAACACGGGGCGACACATGCCATGTCGATATCGTCGACCGCTGGGGGAACTTCGTCTCCGCGACTCCGTCCGGCGGGTGGCTGCAATCCTCGCCGGCGATTCCCGGCCTCGGTTTCTGCCTCGGGACGCGGCTGCAGATGACGTGGCTGGATCCGACCTCGCCGTCGGCGTTGACGCCCGGCCGCCGCCCGCGGACCACGCTCAGCCCCACGATGCTGTCGAGTGCCGGAACGCCCGTCGCCGCGCTGGGTACGCCGGGGGGAGATCAACAAGACCAATGGCAGTTGCTCTATCTCCTGCGCACCGTTGTCGGCGGCTACACGCCCCAGGAGGCGATCGACGCGCCCATGTTCCACACCACGGCGATCACCAGTTCTTTCTGGCCTCGGGTGAGGTCGGAGCGCGGTCTGGTGATCGAGGACCGCGTGGATCCCGGAGTGCTAGACGGTCTACGCGAACGGGGACATGACGTCGCCGTGTCATCCGGATGGTCGCTCGGCCGCCTGTCCATGGTTGGACGAGATCCGTTGAGCGGCATGCTCAGCGGAGCCGCCAATCCCCGCGGGGGTCTCGGATATGCCGCCGGCCGGTGATGCGGTGAACCGCGCGTAGTGGCTTCACGGGGCACCTGTGGCCGGCGACTCGCCTGTCGCGGCCCGTCTCAGCAACTGATGCGTGCGATAGGGGACGAGTTCCTGCATGGCGAGGCTCACGTTGGTCCGCTCCACCCCGTCGACGTCGAGGATGAGTCCCGCGACGCGGTACAGGTCGTCGGTGTCTGCGGCGACGATTCGGATGAGAAGGTCTGAGGGGCCGGATAATCCGATCACCTCGACGATCTCCGGGATGCCCGCGAGGCTCTCGGTGACCTCCGCGAGTCGGCGCTGATCGACCGTGGTGATCACGAAGGCGAGCAATGGCAGACCGAGGCTGCGCGGTGAGACCCGCCGGTCGTAACCCCCGAGCACATCGTCCCGATCCCACCGATCGAGCCTGGACTGCACGGTGTTTCGCGATACCTTCAGCCGGGCCGCGAGATCCACGCCGGTGGCTCGAGGGGTATCGCACAGGGCGAGGAGTAGGCGCGCGTCGGTGCGATCGAGATCAGGCATACCGCTCAGTGTGCCACACCACATACCCATTCCGCCTGAGCATGATGCGCAATCAGAAATAGAGCGGTTGCGCATTCAGTGCGTCGATGTTTGTCTCGAACGAACAGACTGCCCAATGGCACCAACCGTTCTCAGGAGGAACCATGGCGTTCGAACTCCATGCCACCCCCGCCCAGCTCATCACCGCGGACGGGACTCGCGTCGAGGACGACGACCTGTCGCCCGCGATCGTCGACATCGACGGCGAGGCCCTCCGTGATCTCTACGAGGATCTCGTCGTGGTTCGCCGGATCGACTCCGAGGCAACGGCTCTGCAACGCCAGGGCGAGCTCGGACTGTGGGCTCCGCTGCTCGGCCAGGAAGCCGCACAGGTGGGATCCGCACGGGCACTCGACACGTCCGACTTCGTCTTCGCCAGCTACCGCGAACATGGCGTCGCCTACTGTCGCGGCGTCGATCCCACGCATATGCTGCGGTTCTGGCGCGGTTCGACCCACTCGGGATGGAATCCGCTCGAGTACCGGATGACCACTCCGGCAATCATCGTCGGATGCCAGGCCCTGCACGCGACGGGTTACGCCATGGGTTCGGCACTCGACGGAGACACCGCCGCGACGATCACCTACTTCGGCGACGGCGCCACCAGCCAGGGCGACATCTCCGAAGCCTTCCTGTTCGCGGCCAGCTACCGGGCCCCGGTGGTGTTCTTCTGCCAGAACAACCAGTGGGCCATCTCCGAGCCGGTGTCGCTGCAGACGACCGTGTCGATCGCCGAACGCGGCCGCGGGTTCGGCATCCCGTCGATTCGCGTCGACGGCAACGACGTGCTCGCCGTGCTGGCGGCCACACGACTGGCGCTCGCCAACGCGCGAGAAGACAACGGGCCCAGCCTGATCGAGGCGGTCACCTACCGGATGGGCCCGCA
This sequence comes from Gordonia sp. ABKF26, assembly GCF_041103195.1. Taxonomy (NCBI): domain Bacteria; kingdom Bacillati; phylum Actinomycetota; class Actinomycetes; order Mycobacteriales; family Gordoniaceae; genus Gordonia; species Gordonia sp. ABKF26. The sequence continues at coordinate 527,115 of NZ_JBGCVZ010000003.1, read as the reverse complement.
CACGACGTCCGACGACCCCACCCGCTACCGGGACGCCGCCCTCGACGACGAATGGAAGCAGAAGGATCCCCTCGATCGGGTGCGCGCTCTGCTGGAGCGCGAAGGGCTCGTCGACGACGCGTTCCTCTCCCGCATCCAGAAGCGGGCGGACACCACCGCCGCCGCATTGCGCAAGGGCTGCCTGGAAACCGTCGAACCCGAACCCATGTCCCTGTTCGATCACGTCTATGCCGACCCGCATCCGCTGATCGACGACGAACGCGCACAGTACGCGAGCTATCTCGCCGGATTCGAAGGATCGACACGATGAGCAACACCACCACGCTCCCCCTGGGCAAGGCACTCAACGCCGGTCTGCGGCGCGCGCTCGAGGACGACCCACGAGTCCTGTTGATGGGTGAGGACATCGGGGCGCTCGGCGGGGTCTTCCGCATCACCGACGGACTGCAGAAGGACTTCGGACCGCATCGTGTGGTCGACACGCCGCTCGCCGAGTCCGGCATCCTCGGAACGGCGGTCGGGCTGGCCATGCGCGGCTACCGGCCGGTCATCGAGATCCAGTTCGACGGGTTCATCTACCCGGCCTTCGACCAGATCGTGTCCCAGGTCGCGAAGCTGCACTACCGGACGAGCGGTAACGTGAAGATGCCGCTCACGATCCGCGTCCCCTACGGGGGCGGCATCGGCGCCATCGAGCACCACTCCGAATCCCCCGAGGGCTACTTCGCCCAGACCGCGGGTCTGCGCGTGGTCACGTGCAGCACCGCCGCGGATGCGCATCTGATGATCCGGCAGGCGATCGCATCCGACGATCCGGTCCTGTTCTTCGAGCCGAAGCGGCGCTATTGGGAGAAGGGTGAGGTCGATCTGCAGGCCCCCGCCGACTCCTACCCACTGCACCGTGCGCGGACCGTCGTCGAGGGCGACGACATCACGTTGCTGACCTATGGACCTCTCGTCACCACAGCCCGTCAGGCCGCGAAAGTCGCTGCCGAAGAGGGCACTTCGGTGGAGGTGATCGATCTGCGGTCACTGTCACCGCTCGACATGGACACCATCGAGAACTCCGTGCGCAAGACGGGGCGACTGGTCGTGGCGCACGAGGCGCCGGTCTTCCTGGGTATCGGCGCGGAGATCGCCGCCCGCGTCACCGAGCGATGCTTCTACCACCTCGAAGCCCCCGTTCTGCGTGTCGGCGGCTTCGCCATCCCGTACCCGCCAGCCAAGCTCGAGGAACACTTTCTCCCCGATGTCGACCGCATGCTCGATGCGGTCGACAAATCTACGGCCGCGTGACGGCAGAGGACCTGACGATGAGCACCATCAACACCTTTCATCTGCCGGACCTCGGTGAAGGACTCACCGAGGCCGACCTCGTCACCTGGACGGTCGGGGTCGGCGACACCGTCGAACTCAATCAGGTGATCGCCGAGGTCGAGACAGCCAAGGCCTCGGTGGAACTGCCGTCCCCGTACGCCGGGACCGTCGTCGCACTGCACGCCGCCGAAGGCGACACCATCGACGTCGGCCGGCCCATCATCGAGATCGATACCGCCGGGGAACCCGTCGATCGATCTGACGTCGAGGCCGAGTCCGCGGCCGCTGCCTCCGAAGGGGAAACGGAACGTGTCCCCGTCCTGGTCGGTTACGGGGTCGCCGGCGAGGGCACGAGCCGCCGGCGTCGAACCGGGACCACCCCGCTGGTCGACGACGCACCGTCCCCCGACACCGCCACCCGGGACATCACGCCGGTGACCACCGAAGGTCGCCGACGTCCGCTCGCGAAACCGCCGGTCCGGTTCCTGGCCAAGCAGAACGGGGTCGACCTGGCCGCGGTCACGCCGACCGGCCGGCACGGAGAGGTGACCCGTGCCGACGTGGCCGGGTACCTGTCCGACCGGACGGCGCCGTCCGCAGACGACTCCCACGTCGCTGCCGACGTCGTCGCAGATTCACCCCCGGCCACACCGCATCTCGAGGAAACCCGCACGCCGATCAAGGGCGTACGCAAACACACCGCGGCAGCGATGGTCTCCTCCGCGTTCACCGCGCCGCACGTCACCGAGTTCGTGACGATCGACATCACCGAGACCCTCGAACTACTCGATCGTCTTCGCGCCCACCGCCGGTTCGCCGAGACCCGACTGACTCCCCTCGCACTGATCTCCAAGGCGTTGCTCATCGCCTTGCGGTCGAACCCGAGCCTCAACTCGTACTGGGACGAGGACGCACAGGAGATCGTCACGAAGCACTACGTCAATCTCGGCATCGCGGCCGCCACGCCGCGCGGACTGATGGTGCCCAACATCAAGGGCGCAGAACGCATGTCGCTCCACGAACTCGCGGGGGCGCTGGTCGAACTGACCACCACGGCGAAGTCGGGCAAGACCCCTCCGGCCGACCTGGCGGGCGGGACCATCACGATCACCAACGTCGGAGTGTTCGGCGTCGATTCCGGTACGCCGATCCTCAATCCCGGTGAGGCGGCCATCCTCTGTGTCGGCGCGATTCGTCGTCAGCCATGGGAACACCAGGGCGAGATCGCCCTTCGCTCGGTCACGACCCTGAGTCTGTCCTTCGACCACCGGCTCGTCGACGGCGAACAGGGTTCACGTTTCCTCGCCGACATCGGACGCATCCTGTCGGACCCGTTCGAACTGATCGCGCTCGGATGACCGGGCGCAGACCGAAGACAGGAGAACCCTCATGACCCGCACCCCTGATGTCGTCGTCCTCGGCGGTGGTTCAGGCGGTTATGCCTGTGCGATCCGTGCCGCACAACTCGGGCTCGCCGTGACGCTGGTCGAGTCCGCCAAGCTCGGCGGCACGTGCCTGCACCGGGGTTGCATTCCGACCAAGGCGCTCGTCCACGCGGGCGAGGTCGTCGAGACCATTCGGGACAGTTCGCGATTCGGCGTGCTGGGATCACTAGACGGCATCGACATGGAACGGGTCCACTCGTACAAGAACGGAGTCGTCGGCAAACTGTTCCAAGGGCTCCAGGGCCTGATCCGGCACCACGGCATCGAGGTGGTCTCCGGCCATGGCCGGTACGTCGGCAACAAGACCGTCGACGTCGACGGCGAGCCGATCGAAGCGCGACGCGCTGTGGTCCTGGCGACCGGTTCGCAACCTCGGACCATTCCCGGCCTCCCGATCGGCGACCGGATCATAACCAGCGACGACGCCCTCGAGCTGTCGCAGATCCCCTCGCGAGCAGTCATTCTCGGCGGCGGTGTGATCGGGGTCGAGTTCGCCGGTCTCCTCGATGCACTCGGGACCGAGGTCACCGTGGTCGAAGCGCTCCCGCGACTCGTCGCGTCGGAGGACGAGTGGTCGTCGAAGAGACTGGCTCGGGCTTTCCGCAAGCGCGGGATCGACGTCAGAACGTCGACGAAGGTCCTCGACGCGCACCAGACCGGAGCCACCGTCACCATCAGCACGGATGCCGGGGAGAAGATCGACACCGACCTCCTTCTCGTCGCAGTGGGTCGCGAACCCCGCACAGTCGACAGCGGTGTCGCCCAGGCGGGCGTCGCTCTCGATCGAGGCCACATCGTCGTGGACGATCAGCTGCGAACGAACCACGACGGGGTGTGGGCAGTCGGAGACGTCGTCGCTGGACTGCAACTCGCGCATCGCGGTTTCCAACAAGGTCTGTACGTCGCCGAGCAGATCGCCGGTCACAATCCGCCCCCGCTCGACGAGACCGGAATCCCGCGTGTCACCTACACGAGTCCCGAGATCGCGTCCGTCGGGCTCACCGAGGCGCAGGCCCGAGAGAAGTACGGCGACGTCACCACCGCCGAGTACGACCTCGCGGGCAACGGCAAGAGCCAGATCCTGGGCACCGCAGGAGGAATCAAGCTGATCCGCGCTGGCAACAACGACCAAGACGGCCCGGTCGTCGGCATCCACATGGTCGGGGACCGTATCAGTGAACTGGTGGGTCAGGCCCAGTTGATCGTCAACTGGAATGCCCACCCGGAGGATGTGGCCGCGCTCATCCACGCCCACCCGACCCAGTCCGAGGCTCTCGGCGAAGCGCATCTCGCACTCGCCGGCCAGCCGCTCCACGCCCATGGCTGACACGATCTGCCACCCCATCGAAGAAGGAACCACCTTGTCCGTCACCGTCGACACCCGCCACGATGCCCCCGACGCCGCCGTGTTCGGCCGCACCGACGCCATCCCCGGGCTCCCCCATGAACAGGTGGTCTTCTGCGAGGACGCGGCCACCGGCCTCCGAGCGATCATCGGTATCCACTCCACCGCACTCGGTCCCGCGCTCGGTGGGACCCGATTCCACCCGTACCCTGATCAGGGCGCAGCGCTCACCGACGTACTCCGACTCTCCCGCGGAATGACCTACAAGGCGGCGGTCGCGGGGGTCGATCTCGGCGGCGGGAAGGCCGTGATCATCGGTGATCCGGCGCGGGACAAGACACCCGAGCTGCTGCGGGTCTACGGCCGCTTCATCGACACCCTCGGTGGTCGGTACATCTCCGCGGGTGACGTCGGCACCGGCACCGAGGACCTCGACATCATCGGTGAATTCACCGACCATGTCGTCGGACGATCCGCGTCGGCGGGCGGCTCCGGGAACAGCGGGCCCATGACCGCTTTCGGTGTGTACCAGGGCATGCGGGCCGCGGCCGCGGCAGCCTGGGGGTCGCCGGATCTGGGCGACCGTGTTGTCGGCGTCGAAGGCGTCGGAAAGGTGGGCGCCGAACTCATCTCGTTGTTGCTGGCCGACGGGGCACGCGTCGTGGCCACCGATGTGAACCACGAGGCGTTGGCCGCGGTCGCGAACCGGTTCTCGGGGGTCGCGACATCAGGTGACCTGTTGGGCGAGGCGCTGGACGTCTATGCGCCGTGTGCCCTCGGCGGAACCCTGCATCCGCTGTCGCTGGAACGCATGACCGCGTCGGTGGTGTGCGGGGCCGCGAACAACCAACTCCTCGAGCCAGGCGTCGACGAACTGTTGCATGATCGCGGGATCACCTGGGTGCCCGATTATGTCGCGAACGCCGGCGGGTTGATCCAGGTCGCGGGTGAACGAGAGGGAGTCGAGCCCGACGCCGTGCGCAGCCGCGTGGCGACCATCTACGGAACGGTGACCGGGATCTTCGAACGCGCAGCCGCGGAATCCATCGCCCCCGGCCGTGCCGCCGATCGGATCGCGCAGACGCGTCTCGCCGAGGCCCGCGCCATGTGAGCAGACCGCGTCATCAACCCCGGCGCGCCCGAATCCCGTCCACGTACGTCAGTCGCCCGGTACCGTGCGCGGGATGACGGATTCCAAGGTGATCGTCGCCATCCGGGGCGGTGGACCCGCACGCGCCAACGTCAACGCCCTGGTCGAGCGCTGCGCGACAGCGGGCGCCACGCGCGTCCAGGTCAACATCTGCGACGACCTGGTGTCGGGCGCCATGCGCATCGACGAGCTCGACCCGCCGATCGGCGCGGTGGTGTCGTTCTGGGCGCTCGAAGCGGCGACGGTGCTCGACGCCATCGATGAGGCAGTCGACGGTCCGATAGCCGCGTGGGAGGTCACCGCGCGGACACCGCTGAATCCGGACCTTCCCGCCGACGGGTCGCGCATCGACGCGCTGTCCAACATCGCGTTCCTGCGCCGCCCTGACGACCTCGACCGCGACGAGTGGCTCCGTCGGTGGTTGGACGATCACACCCAGGTCGCCATCGACACCCAGGCCACGTTCGGATATGTCCAGAACATCGTGGATCGACCGCTGACCGAGAACGCCCCGCCGGTCGCGGCCATCGTCGAAGAACTGTTCCCGATGGCGGCGGTCAACGACATCCACGCGTTCTACGGAAGCGACGGGGACCAGCGGGAACTCGAGCGCCGGATGACCTCGATGCTGGAGAGTGTGTCGCGGTTCGGCGCGGACCGCCACCTCGACGTGGTGCCGACGTCGCGTCATGACTTCGACCTCAGCCGGTCGCGGACCTGAATCAGGCTGTCACACAGCCGAGTCCGGGAACGCGATCACCGACAGGAAGCGCACCGGCAGTTCGACGAGTTCGACGGGCCCGTGCGCCCCTTCACCGTCGAGCTGTAGCGAGTCGCCCGGTTGCATCCGATACACCGACCGACTGTGCGCGTAGTCCATGACGCCCTCGAGGACGTGCAGGAACTCGGTTCCGGCGTGCTGGAACAGCGGCTGGGTGACCGACTTCTCGGTCAGGGTGACGAGCAGGCACTCGAGGCGCTTGTGCTCGCCACGTAACGAACCCAGCAGCTCGTACTCATGCCCCTCCCGGGAGCCCTCACGAATGATCTCCGAACCCTCACCGGCTTTGACGAACACCGCCGACCGCTCCATCTCGGCGCCGCGGAACAGCGAGGTGACCGACACGTCGAAGCCGTTCGCCAGGCGGGCGAGGGTGCTCAGACTGCAGGAGGTCTGGGCGTTCTCGATCTTCGACAGCATCGCCTTGGAGATGCCGACGCGAGTGGCCATGTCCCCCACCGACAGCCCCTGCTGGCGTCGCAGGCGCCGCACGTTGTGCGCGATCGCGGTCTCGAGCTCCAGCTCCTCGACCGACTGGTCGACGGGCCGCTCCCGCGCGGTGCCGGATTGATTCCGGATCAGAGGGTCGTCCGTCACGCTGACAGCATAGAGAGAAACATCGTTTCCTGACAGTTGACACACGATGACACCCTGTGGGCGGGGAGATCAGCGCATCTCGCCGGCTCCCTCATACGGATGCAGACTCACCAGCAGGTCGTTCTCGGCGAAGCGCGAGTAGCGGAAGTCCCGCGGGTCGACGTTCTTCAGGGTGGTCGAACCGGTGAGGAGCAGATCGGCGACGAGCTTGCCGACGGCCGGCGAGATCTTGTAGCCATGGCCGGAGAATCCGGTGGCAAGGAACAGGCCGTCGACCGGTGCGGGACCGATGACGGGGTTGTAATCCGGCGTGACGTCGTATGCACCGACGTAGCTGCTGGTGATTCGTGGGTCGGGCATGTCGGGGAGTCGGTGGCCCATTTTCATCACGATCTTGTCGATCGTGCTCGAATCCGCACGATTCGCGTAGTTGTCGGGATCGATGTATTGCGGCGCGGCATGATCCGAGTTTCCCACCAAGAGTTCACCGTTCGGTTCCCGGCACACATACGACAGTCCTGCGAGATCAGACAGGACCGGCACGACCGGGGTCGGTTCCCCCTGATCGACGAGAACCAGCTGGGCGCGCTGGGCCAGGACGTCGACGGGCACTCCGACGGGTTCGGTCAGCGCGGGTGTCCATGGTCCCGCTGCCACAATGACGGAGTCGGCGTAAATGAGCTCGCCGTCGGCCATCTCGGCCCCGATGACACGACCGCCGGCGCCGGTCAGCAGCCGGGCCACCGGCGAGGACTGCCTGATCTTGACACCCAGTTGGCGGGCGGACGCACCGAACGCCATTCCTGCCATGTAGGCCTCACCGCGTCCACCAAGTGGCTCGTAGGCGAAGGCCGCGAAATCGTCTAGGTGCAGTCCCGGCCAGAGCTCGGCCATCTTGTCGTGGGCGATGAGCGAGACGTCGATGCCCAGTCCTTGCATCATCGCGACATTCGCCTCCAGCGGGGCGACATTGTTCTCGCCGACACCCACGACGTACCCGCATTGCTGGAAGGACATGTCGTCGCCGAATATCTCGGTGGCGCGCGTGAAGATGTCGATCCCGTACCACGACATCGCCGCCAGCGATGGGGTCCCGTAGTGGCAGCGCACGACGCCGCTCGACTTTCCGGTCATCCCGGAACAGAGGGTGTCGCGTTCGACGACGAGGACGTCGCTCACGCCCTGGTCGGCCAGCGACCAGGCGATGGCCAGGCCCTCAAGTCCTCCGCCGACGATGAGGAATCTTGTTGTGGTGATGGTCATGTGGGTCACGCTTTCGGGGTCGGGGGGCCGGGTGGAGGGTCGGTCGGGGTGGAATGCTCAGGCGTTGGCGGGAGAGGTGAGCAGGTCTTCGAGGACGGTGGCGAGCGCATGCCCACCGGCGTCGGCATCGGGGTCCTCGACAAACTCGTCGGGCGAATGCGAGACGCCGGTCGGGTTCCGGACGAACAGCATGGCGGTGGGAAGCTCGTCCTTGAGAACCCCGGCGTCGTGCCCGGCTCCGGTGGGCAGGATCGGAGCGTCGGGCAGCAAGCCGGCCAGGCGCCCCCGCAACCCGGGATGGAAGTCGACCCGCGGGCTCATCGACGCTTCGGCCAGCGTCACGGTGCAACCTTCGGCTCGCGCGTGTCCCCCTGCAGCATTTGCGATTTCGGCGACCAGCGCGGCGACGACGACATCGTCGGAGTGGCGGACGTCGAGCCACACGTCGACACGCGAGGCGATCACATTGGAACCGCCCGGCACCGGATCGAGTTTGCCGACGGTGGCGCGCGCACCGTCGACGGATCGGGCGAGGCTGCGCACGTCGAGCACGGTGGCAGCCGCGGCCACCATCGGATCTCGACGGTCTGTCATCAGGGTGGTGCCCGCGTGATTCCCCTGGCCGCCGAACGACAATCGCCAGCGGCCGTGCCCGAGGATCGAGGATCCGATCGCGATGGCACGATCCTGATCGACAAGGCCTCGACCCTGTTCGACGTGGAGTTCGACGAAGCAACCGATCTGGGCGAGGCGTTCGTCGTCGCGGCCGATGCCACGGATGTCGAGGCCGTTGCGCGTGGCGAGGTCGGCGAAGGACGTGCCATCCGAATCGACGAGGGCCGCAGCACGTTCCGGGGTCACCGCTCCGGTCATCAGTTGCGAGCCGAGACAGGCCAATCCGTACCTCGAGCCCTCCTCCTCGGGAAACACGGCCAGCGCCAGCGGGCGTGCCGGCGCGATCCCGCGGTCTTGTAGGACATCAACGGCGGCCAGAGCGGAGGCGACGCCGAGCGGGCCGTCGAAGGCACCACCGCCGGGCACCGAATCCAGATGACTGCCGGTAACAACGGCGTCGGACAAGGCCAGCCGGCCCGGGTTCCACCAAGCCCAGGTGATGCCATTGCGGTCGGTCTCGACATCAAGGGACCGTTGCGCGGCCGCAGCGATGAACCACTCGCGCAGCTCCAGTTCAGCCGATGAGTACACCGGTCGGCTGTATCCGCCGCGTGCGTTGTCGACGCCGATGTCGGCGATCTCGGCGAGCAGTCCGCTCACCGATGGAGGGTGTGCGCTGGATTCGGTCACGCGGGTGACTCCTCATCGTTGATTGGCGACCGCCGAACAACGTCGGCCGATGAACTGATGTGCACGACCGCGACGGTCGCGGCGCCGGAGATCTCGTTTCTCTGCCTTCCCAAGAGCACGGTGTCCCAACGGCATAGTTCCGCACCGTTGACCCGAAGCGCCCCGGTGAGGACCACCCACGCACGACCGTTACCCGGACCGACCGCGACCCGCCCACGGATGTGTCGCAGGTTCAGTGCGCCGACGACAACGCCTCGACGGGTCATCAAGTTGAGCAGATAGGTCGCGCCACGCACAGGCCCGGCTTCGACGTCGTCCTCGCCGGCGAACGAGACACGGTCCAGCAGCCCGAGGGTGCGCGAGGTCCCGTTGATCGTCATGTCCACCGGGTCATCACCGACGACCACAGCGGCGCGGTCGACGCCGGCAAACGTCGAGAAAGCGGATCGCTTCTCGATGTCGGCCAGGCTGAGGGCCCAGTCAGGCTCGTGCCCGCCGCACCCGGCGGCGATGCGACGGGTCGTCCCGCCACCATTGCGCCACGAGGTCACGTCGAGCGACGACAGCGGGATGACCTCCGCAACAGTGGAGTCGATGGTTGTATTCGTGCCGTGCGCATTCGATGCGCGGTCCAGCGTCATGTCGATGATCCATTCCGAAGTGGTCGATTGCAGCGACACCGTGGTCGGCCTCGTGCCGGCAGGAGTGGGAATCCTGGAGTGCCGATGTGGCCTACGACGGCGATCACCGCCGGGTTCTCACGCCGCGCACAGTGTCATTCGCACGACGTCAGAAGCCGGCCCCCGGAATCCAGTTCGTTCCGGCGAGCGGCACCCGGGCCATTGCCGACGCCTCGATCGAGATGGCGACGAGGTCTTCGGGCTCCAGATGCTGCAGATGCGCCTTGCCGCACGCACGGGCGATCGTCTGGGCCTCCATCGTCATCACACGAAGGAAGTTCGCGAGACGCTTTCCGCCGAGCACGGGATCGAAGCGCGCCGACAGTTCGGGATCCTGCGTGCTGATGCCCGCGGGGTCGCGCCCGTCTTGGAAGTCGTCATAGAAACCGGCGGCCGAACCCAGCGCCTCGTACTCCTCGGAGTATCGAGGATCGTTGTCGCCCAGCGCGATCAGCGCTGCGGTACCGATGGCGACGGCATCCGCGCCGAGCGCCATCGCCTTGGCGACGTCGGCGCCGTTGCGGATTCCGCCCGACACGACGAGTTGGACCTCGCGATGAACACCCAACTCCTGCAAAGCCTGCACCGCCTGCGGGATGGCGGCGAGCGTCGGGATGCCGACATGTTCGATGAAGACGTCCTGGGTCGCCGCCGTTCCGCCCTGCATGCCGTCGACCACGACGACATCGGCACCGGAGTGCACGGCGAGCTTCACGTCGTAATAGGTGCGGGTGGCACCGACCTTCACATAGATCGGCTTCTCCCAGTCGGTGATCTCCCGCAGTTCGTTGATCTTGATCGCGAGGTCGTCCGGACCGGTCCAGTCGGGGTGGCGGCAGGCGCTGCGCTGGTCGATACCCTGCGGCAGCGTACGCATCCCGGCGACGCGCTCGGAGATCTTCTGTCCCAGCAGCATTCCACCGCCACCGGGCTTTGCGCCCTGGCCGAGCACGATCTCGATCGCATCGGCTTTGCGCAGGTCGTCGGGGTTCATCCCGTACCGCGACGGAAGGTATTGGTAGACCAGGTTCTTGGACTGCCCACGCTCCTCCGGCGTCATCCCGCCGTCACCGGTGGTGGTCGACGTACCGACCTCTGACGCGCCGCGTCCGAGAGCTTCTTTCGCCCCGGCCGACAGCGCACCGAAGCTCATCCCGGCGATCGTCACCGGGGTGGAGAGATGCAACGGGTACTTGGCATTTCGGCTGCCGAGGACGACGTCGGTGTCACAGCGTTCGCGGTAACCCTCGAGCGGATACCGGGACATCGACGCGCCGAGGAACAGCAGGTCGTCGAAGTGTGGCAGCTTGCGCTTGGCGCCCCAGCCGCGGATGTCGTAGATGCCGGTCTCGGCGGCGCGCTGGATCGCGGCGATGGTGGTGCGATCGAACGTGGCCGACTCGCGCAGGCCGCGCTGTTCGGTGCTCAGGTTGTTCGTCATGGTGGTTCTCTTTCGTCGTGTGGTCGTGCGACGTCGCGGCCCTTCGTGGCTCGTCGCTGGCGCTCCTCGCACCTCAGGGAGCAGAAGGTCGGGCCGCTGGCGCTCCTCGCACCTCAGGGAGCAGAAGGTCGGGGCCGCTGGCGCTCCTCGCACCTCAGGGAGCAGAAGGTCGGGGCCGCTGACGCTCCTCGCACCTCAGGGAGCAGAAGGCGCTCAGTACGCGGCGGTGTTGTCGACCTTGAAGTGGTAGAGCTCGCGGGCCGATCCGTAGCGGGTGTAGTCGCGGGGATCGTCGTCGCCGAACCCGGCGGCCTTCAGGAGTCCGGCCAGTTCCTCGAGGTGTTCGGCGCGCATCGGCTTGGCGATGCAGTCGGCGCCGAGGGATGCGACCTCGCCGCGTACGTAGATTCGGGTCTCGTAGATGGAGTCACCGAGTCCGTCGCCCGCGTCTCCGCGGACGACCAGGCGGCCGGCCTGGGCCATGAAAGCGCTGTTGTGCCCGACGTTTCCGCCGACGACGATGTCGACGCCCTTCATCGAGATCCCGCAGCGGGCGGCGGCGTCGCCCTCGACGACGAGAAGCCCGCCGTGCGCGGTGGCACCGGCCGACTGCGAGGCGTTGCCCTTCACGATGACGCTGCCGCTCATCATGTTCTCGGCGACACCGGTACCGGCGTTGCCGTTGATCGTGACCTCGGCCTGCTGGTTCATGCCGGCCGCGTAATAGCCGACGTGGCCGTTGATCGTGATCTTCAGGGGGAGGTTGACCCCGGCGGCGACGCTGTGTGCGCCGGCCGGATTGTCGATGACGATCTCACCCGAGATGTCACCGTGGAGCGTCGAGTTGATCTCGCGCAGTGCGGTGCTCGCGAGGTCGAAGGTGTGGTTGGGACTCATCGTCTCAGCTTTCGCCGTGCCGGTGGAGGCGGGTACGGAGGTTGTCGAGGCCATGTCGGCGGTCATCGTGTCCATGCGTAGACGACCTCCGGCTCGGGCTCCCAGATGCGGGCGTTCTCCACGCCGGGCAGCTTGGCCAGCGCTCGGTACTCACTTGCCATCGCCACCCAATCGTCGGTCTCGGCGATGACGGCCGGTTTGCACGCGATCGCGTCACGGACCACGGCGAACGAATCCCGGTTGGACACGAGGAGGGTGTAGAAGCCGTCGAAGTTCGCGCACACCTCCTTCAGCGCGGTTTCCACATCTTTGCCCGCCGCCAGCTGGTGGGCGACGAAGCGAGCACCCACCTCGGTGTCGTTCTCACTGTCGAATTCGACTCCCGCGGCGCGCAGTTCCCGTCGGATGGTGGCGTGGTTGGCGAACGAGCCGTTGTGGACCAGGCATTGCTCCGGACCGACCGCGAACGGATGCGCCCCCGAGGAGGTGACGGCCGACTCGGTCGCCATCCGGGTGTGACCGACCCCCTGCCATCCCGAAGCCGCTGACAGACCCCAGGATTCGGTGAGGTCTCGGGGAGCTCCGACACCTTTGAGCACGGTGAGGTCGGCGCCGAAGCCCGCGACGAGAGCGTGCGGGTAGGCCGCTCGGGCGGCGGCCAGCAGTTCGTCGGACGTCACCGGGGCGGAGGCCACGAGAGTGACGTCGATCGACTGTGCCGCGACGGGCACGCCGAGGGCCGCGCTCAAGATCGCGGACACCTCGTCGGGCACCGCGTCCAGTTCGAGCAGGGAGATGCAGCCGTGACCCGGCGGCGCCCACGCGGGGTTGCCGTAGACGGCGATTCCTGCCGAATCCGCACCGCGGTCCTGCATCTCGCCGAGCATCTCGGCGAGCATCTCGCCGAGCCGGGGGTGGAGGTCCGGGTTGCGCAGATGCAGCCCGACGATTCCGCACATGGTCAGATCCTTTACGTCGAGGGGTGGATGATGCTGTCTGAGAGATGAATCGGTCGAGGTGGACGGTCAGAACGCCGTCAGGTACTTGTCGACCTCCCACGGCGTGACCGCCGCGTGCCAGTCGAAGAACTCGTCGCGCTTCAACCCGGCGAAGTACGCCGAGACCCGCTGCTGATCGGCCGGCCAGTCCTCTGGCAGTGCGGCGTCGAGCGTTCCGGTGACCACTGCGTCGGCCTCCAGCGCCTCCACGGCGTGCAGGAGGGTGAGCGGGAGTTCGGCGATGTGACCGGGACAGTTCCCGACCGCACCGGGGTCCAGACTCCGCTTGATGCCGTCGAGTCCGGCCCCCAGCAGCGCGGCGGCGGCCAGATAGGGATTCGCCGATCCGTCGCCTCCCCGGAGCTCGACCCGCTGGTCGTCGGGCACTCGGATGTAATGGGTGCGATCGTTGCCACCGTAGGTGGCCCGCCGGGGAGCCCAGGACGCACCGGAGCGGGTCGCTGTCGCACCGGTGCGCTTGTAGGAGTTGACCGTCGGCGCGATGACGGCCTGGAGTGCGGGTGCGTGCTCCAGGATTCCGCCGATGAACCCGTAGGCGGTCTCCGACAATCCGAGGCCGCGCTCGTCGTCGGTGACCTGGGGGAATACCGCGTCACCCGCCTGCGTCAGGGACAGGTGGAAGTGCAATCCCGATCCGGTGCGCTCGGCGAACGGTTTCGGCATGAACGTGGCGATCATGCCCTTCTCGGCGGCCAGGGCGGAGAGCAGGTAGCGGAGGGTGACGACACGATCGGCGGTCGTCAACGCATCGGAGTAGGCGAAGTTCTGCTCGAACTGGCCGTTGCCGTCCTCGTGATCGTTGGCGTAGTTGCTCCAGCCGAGCTGGTTCATCGCGGTGGAGACAGTCGTGAGATGGTCGTACATCCGGGTGAGGCCGCGCACGTCGTAACACGGCTGATCGGAGTCGTCGGCGGCGTCGGCGGTCACCAACGAACCATCCGCGGCCCGCTTGAGCAGGAAGTACTCGACCTCCGCCCCGACCCACGGTTCGAAGCCGGCGTCCGCGGTCTGCGCGATGAGCGCCTTGAGGATGTTTCTCGGCGCGAAGGGCCACGGCTTGCCCTCGACATGCGGATCGCACTGGACGACCGCGAGCCCCTCTTTGATGAACGGGATGGGGAGGAACGAGCGGACGTCCGGGATCGCGATGAGATCGGGGTCCTTCGGTTCCTGCCCGATCGCGCCGACGGCGTAACCGGCGAAACCCACACCGTCGGAGGCCAGTTCGTCGACCGCCTCCACCGGCACCAGTTTGGCGCAGGGTTTGCCGCGGAGGTCGACGAACATCGCGAGGATGAACTTCGTGCCGTGCGTGGCGCAGAGATCGGCGAGGTCGCCGGTCGTCGTCTCGGTGGTTGTCATCATGTGCTCCGGGGGTCGACTCTAGGGGCTTCGGTTGCGTCTGTCCACTCACGTGAACCTTTGTCTACTAGTAGTAGACCTGTTGGATGTTTCGGCCCTGTTTCGACTCAGTGAGCGGTGGGTGTCGGTTTGCCCGCACGATTTCGGCGTCGCACAACGCAGACGCCTCGGGGGCCCACCGTCGAACGGTGAGCCCCCGAGTGGTCGGGTCGAGAACGACGACCGGCGTCGATCAGACCCCGGCCGGCGGCGCCGATGTCGGAGCGCTCGTGGGCATGGCCTCCTCCACCTTCTCCGCAGCGCGAGCGGGCGACATGGTCGCGAGCCCACCTGCGTGTCCGACTGAGGCGCTGGGGATCTCGTAGGCGGTCTCGGCGTGCAACGCGGTGTCGAGGCCGACCATCTCGGTCTCCTCGTCGACGCGCATCCCGAT
Organism: Gordonia sp. ABKF26; assembly: GCF_041103195.1. Classification (NCBI taxonomy): domain Bacteria; kingdom Bacillati; phylum Actinomycetota; class Actinomycetes; order Mycobacteriales; family Gordoniaceae; genus Gordonia; species Gordonia sp. ABKF26. The sequence goes on along the minus strand of NZ_JBGCVZ010000003.1, from coordinate 512,080 downwards.
CAGCTTGTCGAGTCCCTTGGCGATAAGCCAGGTCATTCCGAACGAGTAGGAACACGTGATGACGATTCCGGCGAGTTCACGCCAGACGATGTCGACGGGTCCGCCGAACAGGATGCCCTGGACACCGGCCGGTGCCGCCTCGGTGGCGAAGAGCACGATGCAGATGGTTCCGACGATGCCGCCGATGCCGTGCACGGCGAAAGCGTCGAGCGTCTCGTCGATCTTGATCTTGCTCTTGAAGCTGAGCAGGAACGCCACGACCGCAGCGGCGAAGACGCCGACGAGCAGGGCACCGAGCGGGGCCATGCTGCTGGCCGCCGGGGTGATGCCGACGAGGCCGGCGACGGTACCGGTGATCATCCCGAGGGAGGTGACGTGTCCCTCGCGCCACCTCTCGATGATCGCGAAGCCGATCATTCCCGCCGAACCGGCCAGCAGCGTGTTCAGGATGACGGCCTGCGCGAGGAAATTGGCACCGAGCGCGCAACTACCGTTGAAACCGAACCACCCGAAGAACAGGATGCCGCCGCCCATGATGGTCATCGGCACGTTGTGCGGACGTTCCATCCGGCGCTTGCGCGCGCCCAGCACGACTGCCAGCGCGAGTGCCGCGACACCGGCGTTCATGTGGACCGCGGTTCCGCCTGCGTAGTCGACGATCTCGAGGTCGTTGAGCAGGAAGCCGCCGCTGTGGTTGTCGTCGACGTCGGCCGCGAAGACCCAGTGCGCCACCGGGAAGTACACCACCAGCAGCCAGATCGGCGCGAAGACGAGCCACGCCGAGAACTTCATCCGTCCGGCCGCACCACTTGCCACGATGGCAATGGTGATCGCGGCGAACAGGATGAACCACGCGGCGAAGTACAGGTTCTGGGTGGCGCCGGAGGCGTCGTCGGTGAGCCAGTTGGTCAGGCCTATGTAGTCGGTCGGATTGCCGATGAATCCCCACCCGCCCACCGACGGGCCGGACACCAGTCCGTGCCCGATCACGACGTAGAGGACCGCCGTGATCGCCAGGGTTGACATGACCATCGTCATGATGTTGAGGACGTTCTTCGATCCGACCATGCCGCCGTAGAAGAAGGCCAGGCCGGGGAACATCAGCAGGACGAAGACGAAGGCCGCCAGCATCCATGCCAGGTCGGCATTGGCGGCGAGTATGGGTTCCATGAGCGATCTTTCGGTTCAGGGACTCTACGAGAAGTCGGGTGTTCGGGACCTGAGCTCACGGGCGTCATTGACCGCGCAGATATGCGACGACGCTGTCGCGGTAGTCGAGAAATCCCTTGTAGGCGGCGATGTCCTCGCCGAGCGTCTCGATAACGGTCGCCAGTTGACCGGCCCACTCGGGAATGCGCTTCACGTCCTCGAGCGAGGCCATGAATGTCCGAATATTGAACGTCACCGCACCCGACATCGGCAACCGGACGAAGTGTTCCAACTCGATTCGCAGACGTGCGCGGCCGAAATCGCCGTCGGCGACCATGCCCGGGACGTCGGTCGCCCACTCCGGGAGTTCCTCGAGGCTGACGTCGAGCTTGTGGGAATCCGACGCCGACAGCGTCCAGTTCACCCGGCGGTACACCTGATCGGCGGGTAGCCTGCGCAGGAACTGCTCGGCGCGGGCGACGATGCCTTCGCGGAGCATCCGGGGAACGGGTACGTGGATCTCGTACATGTCCATGCCGACGTCGAACGAGACCGACCACGCCGCGGCGAAGGTGACGACGCCGGCGTCGAAGTACAGGTGTCCGTCGCGCTCGGTGACGAGCAGCAGGTCGTCGGGGACCTCGCGGGCGAGGAACTCCATCGGGCCCCACGGCAGGGTGGCCGGGTCGCCGAGGACGAATCCCTGGTCTGTCCCGAGAAGGTCGTTGCGCCAACGGAATCGGCCGTCACCGTACTCGGTGAGCCGCATGTCCGCGGGATAGGCGTGGCCGAGATCCCGAAGGTAGTACAGGAGAAGGTCCCAGCACGCGAGTTCCATGCCCGGACGCACCCGGACACGCGTCGGATCGGCGTCGAGGATTCGGCGTCGCTCGGCCATGATCGCCGGGTACTCGACACCGCCGAGGTCGACGAGGTGCCGCCCCCATTCCCCGGCGCGGGTGGGGCGCGGGATGCGTGCCGGCTCCACGTTGACGCTGTAGGAGAACTCCTCCAGTTCGTCCGGGAACGGCCAGGGCAGGTTCGCCAGATGGTCGACCCGCCGGTCACATTCGGCCCGCTCGCTTCGCTCCCGGCGCCGGGTCGAGAACGAATCGATGCTCACAGGTCCACCTCGATCTCCTCGCCACGCGACACGCAGCACAGCATTGCGTCGCCGGTGGCCTTTTCGTCGTCGGTCAATACGAAGTCACGGTGCTCGATACGCCCGCGTCGCACCGGGATCCGGCATTCGCCGCACACCCCCTGACGGCACAGGTTGGACACCGGCACACCGTGGTCGAGAAGCCGCTGCAGCAGCGACACCCCGGGCGGTACGTCGATCCGGACCCCGGTGGACGCCAGGGTGACGGTGAACGGGTCACCGGGATCCTGCTCGGGCGCACTGAAGCGCTCGAGATGAACACGTGCGCTCGGCCAGCCGGCCGCCTCGGCGAGTTCCGTATACGCCGTCAGCATCGACGCCGGGCCGCAGGCGTAGGCATGTGTGCCGAGCGGCTGGGCACGAAGCCGCTCGGCGAGCAGCGCGGCGGTCGCGGCGGCACCGGACACCTCGTGCAGCGTCACGGTGGGTTGCTCCGCGAGCGCGCGCAGGTCGTCGGCATGCGCATCGCACCCCGGGCGATACGAGTAGACGATGTCGGCGCGACGCCCGTCCCGGGCCAGAGCTCGGGCATGGGACAGCACCGGCGTCACGCCGATGCCACCGGCCACCAGCAGGGCGCCGCGCTGATCGAGCACCGGCGCGAACATCGAACGCGGACCCTCGATCTCGACGACGGAATCCTCGACGAGGTTGTCGTGCAACCAGTCCGAGCCACCGCCCGCGCCTCGCCGCAGCACCGAGATGCCGTAGCTGGTCGGGTACATCCCGTCGTCGACGAGCGAGTAGGCGTTACGTTGTCCACCCGCGGAGATGATCAGATGGCTGCCCGGCTGATACGCGGTCAGAGCCGGCGCATCGGCATCGAGGGGCCCGAACCGGAAGTGGGTCACCTCATCGGTGAGTCGTCGCACCGAGAGGACGCGCATCGGTCTCGGACCGGTGACGTATGCGGGGTGGAGGTGAGCCGGATACGCCACCCCGACAGTGGCCGCGGTCATGCCTCGCCGCCCGACGCGGAGCCCAGAAAGCTACCCAATACCGGCGAATGATGCTCGTGCACTTCGAGATCCCGTGCGCAACCGGGGCACCCGACGGTACCGCCGGCAGCGGCGACGACCCGAAAGGTGTCGCGGCAGTGTGCACAGTACAGTGGCAGATCGCGCGTGTGCGTGACATACGACGACAGTTCGGCCGCCACCGCGCCGGCGGCCCGGGCCATCGCGAGTGCGGTCATCACGTCGTACTGTCCCCCGGTCACCAGGATGCGGGTGCCGGTGCGGCACTCGTCGAGAGCCGACCGCAGCGCCGACCGGTCCGCTGCGTCGACGAGTGGGTCCAGGACCAGCAGACGCGTCGCGCCGATCGCCTCGGCCTCACCCACCCAGCCCCGGGACACGTGCGCGACGTCGGCGTCGTCTCCGATCGCCACGACGAGAAACGCTGATCCGGTGGTGTCGACGGCCGGCGGCCTCGTGGGCCAGACCGGCATCCCCGGTCCAGGCGTCGCGGCCGGCACGGGTGCGGCCGCCCGCAACCACTGCGCCGCTCGATCCCGGAACTTGATGATGCCTTTGTAGTCGGCCATGTCGGCAGGCAGCTCGGACAGGACGTCGGCGGCGCGGCGCCGCCAGGGTTCGACCGTCGCGAGTTGGTCGAGCGGCAGCATGTAGGTCCGGATCAGGAACATCACCGCACCCGAGTCCGACAGGCGGATGAGGTGTTGCACCTCCACGCGCAGATGCACCCGCCTGCCGAACTCGTCGTCGGGCACCCGCTGAATGGCCTCCCGGTCGGGTCCCCACTCGTGGTAGATCTCGGTCGAGACGTCGAGGCGGCGGTCGATGGTCAGGGTCCAGTTGGTCCGCCGGTACGGCTGATGGGGTTGCAAGCGCTTGAGGAACTCGTGCGCGCGGGTGATCACGCCTTCCTTCCGGATGCGTGGCACCGGTCCGTGGATCTCGAGGAAGCTCATCCCGACGTCGAACCCGAAGCTCCAGTCGGCGGCGAAGGTCACCACCCCGGCGTCGACATACAGCTGGTCGTTGCGCTGATCGAGGAGCGCGATGTCCTCCTGCACCTGAGAGGTGATGTACCGCAATGGTTCCTCGGGCAGAGACGCGGGATCGCCGTAGCGGAAGTGCTGCTCGATGCCCAGGATCTCGTTCCGCCACAACCAGGTGTCGGTTCCTGTTGTCCGGAGCTGCATCTGATCGGGGTGGGTGACGTCGAGTTCCCGCATCAGCGTCAACATCGCGTCCCAGGCGGCCGGCACCATGTGCGGCAGCACCGCGTGGCGCGTGGGATCGGCGGCCAGGATCATCGCGCGCCGGTCGAGTTCGGCGCGGTACTCCGAGTCGATGTCGACCACCGCTGCGCCCCACCGGCCGGCCGCGGTGGTCACCGTCGTCCGTGCCGGCTCGACGTTCGTGCTGTATCGGTAACGGTCTTCGGGGAACGGGAACGGAAAGCCCGCGAGGAGATCATCCGCGGACGGCACACCTGTTCCGGCCGCCGGTTCGAATGTGGTCGTCACAGTGGAACCTCCAAAGTGCTTGCGGCAGTGGCACGCGAGACGCACGGCATGATGGCGTCCCCCGCGTCTTTCTCCTCGGTGCTGAGATACAGGTCGCGATGGACCGGGGTACCGCCGGCGAGCGGGATGCGGCATTCTCCGCACACCCCCTGCCGGCAGAGATTCGGCACTGCGATGCCCTCGTCCTCGAGTGCCTCCAACATGCTGGTCCCCGCCGGCACGTCGACCGTGCGTCCCGAAGCGGTCAGCTCCACGCGGAACGGGTCGCCGGGATCGAGGGCGTCGACACCGAACCGCTCGAAGTGGACGCGCGATTCCGGCCAGCCCGCGTCGACGGCGGCACCGACGACCACGTCGATCATCGACGACGGTCCGCACACGTACAGGTGGGTCCCGACGGGTTGGGCTCGCAGTGCCTGCCCGAGACGATCAGTGAACGACGCACGGTCGGTGAACAATTCGGCGCGACGACCGGCCAGACGGGTGACGTCGTCGAGATGCGCGGCCGACGAGTCGCGAAAGACGTAGAGCAGCTGCACATCGCGACGCCACCTGACCGCCGCCCGAAGGTGCGACACCATCGGGGTGATGCCGATCCCACCGGCTATCAACAGGTGCTTGCGCGCCCGGGCGATCGGCGCGAACGCGCTGCGCGGCAGTCCCACCGTCACCGTTGCGCCGACCTCGAGTTCGTCGTGGAGCCACCGTGATCCGCCCTTGCCCCCGGGGAGCCGCAGAACCGAGATCGAGTACTGCGACGGGTGCGCGCCATCACCGGTGAGGCTGTAGGCGTTGGTGGAAGCGCCCGCGTGCACGACCAGGTGGCTGCCGGGTACGTAGGCGGGCAGGGCGCGTCCGCTCGGGTCGGCGAGGGTGATCGTCCGGATGTCCCGAGAGGGCGCGTCGACAGCGGTCACGACGAGTTCCAGCGTCGTCGCGGCAGATGCACGACGCAGGACGGGCTCGGACGGGCTCATCTCGGCCACTCCGCTGATCATGAGACGGGTTCCTCGTGTGGTTCGTTTGCTGGACAGGGCGATTGGGCGGTCTCCGCGTCGATCATGAATCCCAGGTAGTGACCGGTCCGGCGCGAGACGTGGTGGTACACGAGGAGATCGCGACGACATCCGGCGCAGGCGACGACATCGTCGATCGCCGCCGCCGTACGCGTGACCGAGCGGCAGTGCGCACAGAAGACCTCGACGGTGACCTCCGCTGCGGACGCCGCGGGAACGACGGTGATCTCGTCGTCCTCGAGGCCGGCACCGAGCGCCACCGCGCGCAGGGTCAACGCCGATCCCGCATCGGCTGCGATCCAGACCCGGACGCCGACAACGGCTTCGGTCAGCGCACTGCCCAGTTGGGCGGCGGCGGTGTCGGTGTCACCTTGGATCCGGGTCGTGACTTGCGGTGGCAGTGCGGACTCCCAACGCGCAAGGGTCTCGGCGACGTCCCCGACACCGACCAGCACGTAGGAACTGCCGGTCGGCACCGGCGACGTCGCCTCGATCGGACCACCGGGGCGTGCCCACGTCGGCACGCTGGAGAAGGCGATCTGCGACACGGCCGCGGCTCAGAGGAGGGTGGCGTCGCGCAGCCCGGTGTAGAAGGCGAGCGCATAGTCGGGGGTGCTGAAGTAGATCTTCGAACCCTTCGGGAAGAAGATCGCGTCCTTGGCCTTGGCGACCGTCTTCTGGCCGGTCTCCTTGTTCTCGAGGAGGAACTCACCTTCGAGAACGACCTTCATCTCGTCGTACTCGTATTCGTAGTACAGCGGCTCGTCGGTGTGGCGCAGCTCGAAATAGCCGCTGCACATGGGACTTCCGTCCGGATTCTCGTAGACGTCGCCGATGAAGCCCTCGGTTCCGGGGTACTCGGCTTCCGGCATCTTCGGCAGGTCTTCGTGTCCGCCGCTGGTCACGCGGAACTCCAACGCCTTGGCACTCTCGATGGTCACGATGCTCCTTCACAGTTTTCCGATGCGTACTCGCGGGCGGCGGTACGTCGACGATGTCCTTCGGATCGTCCGCGGTGCGGATCTACGTCGGCCGCGTGCGGCGACTCCCCTCAGTGGACTTTGTCCCCTGTTATGAAACAAGCGTCGTGTTTCGGAAGTGTGACGGCTCTGTAATGGAGTGCTACGCGCTCAGCGGGCAGTCGCCAACCCTTATCGTCTCGCACAGTGGGCCGGCTCCAGACCATTGAGCTCTCGGCTCAAGTACACCGGCATTAGCTCGACATGCGTGATCCGCGAACCAGGTCGTCGTTGGAGGGTCGACGCCAGGACTGTCAGTGTAACTATCACTGAGCTGAGTTAGTAAGGGGATGGTATTCAGACCTTCCCTGCGTCTTGCAGCCCCTCGCTCCTTCGATCGGTGGTATCGTCCGCTGAACGTTCGGCTTGCACCGCGCGGACGCTTCGCACAGATGTGATACCTGCGGGCGGGATGCGTTGTCGTGAGACGATGCTCCGGTGGCAAACGACCAAAGGCCCCTGATAGCGGCTATGCACGTACAGGACTTGCATGGACACAGAACCTACGACGTCGAGGCTCCTCTAGCGTCCGACGGCGCCGATACGTCCAGGTTGATACTGCTCCATGGGGAGAATGGTTCAGGCAAGACGACCTTGCTACGCCTCGTCTGGCATGCTCTGAGTAGCGCAGACAACCGCGGTCATCGTACGCACCTCGCACGAACCCCTTTCTCGACACTCTCCATCGACTTCACCGACGGTCGTACACTACTTTTCGACAAGGTATCAGGCCTGACGGGTGACTTTACAGTGAGCCTGAATAGCAAGTCGAAGCAAGAATGGGCTGTTTATTACTCGGTCGACGAGGACATGAGGGTTAGTCGTCGCTCGCGGGCTCTCTGGTCAGAGAGAATATCTCAGCAAGACAATGGTATTAAGTATCGCCATGTCTACCCGCACTCCCCACAGCTCGAGATGGATCTCGGTGATGATGTCAATACTAAGATCATCAAGTGGAGCGATGCGACAAATATTAAGAATGAAAATCGCTATTATCAGTTCCTTGAGAATTATGTAGAAACACCGCTATTCTTGGCGGACGATCGAATCCTCTACTCGGATGATCCTCTCCACAATAGGACTCGAGAAATGCTCTCGCGCCGTAGCGATCGTTCCGACCGACTTGATAGTCACCTGCCTACTTCCCACCAAGTATCCCTGGAACTTCGTATCACAATGCGCAGGGTGAACGATGTTCTGCGGAGTTTAACCATAGGTGGGCAGACAGACGGTTCCGCCAACAGAAACACGATTTACGCCGATGTTCTTCGCCAACTAGTTCAATCTCCGTTGACCCGAGCGGGTGCGACACCTCTTATCGAATCGGCATCGATATCTGTATACGCGCAGCTAGACGAAATTGCCGATGCGGCTCCGTCCTTTGAGCGATACGGACTGTCACCCAGGCTTGACGTTCCGGTCTTTCGCAGCCTACTTCAAGACGCCGACGCAGCGGGTATAGGGGACACTGCGCGATCGATTGTCGAACCCTTCCTATCCAGCATCCGAGCCCAGCAACATGCTCTGCGGCAATCCCAGCAGTTACTTGAGTCGCTTATCCCCACAATCAACGACTTCTTGCAGAACAAGACATTGAGTTTCGCCCCGCAGTCCGGGCTTGGCATCCATGCGACGCACGACGACAACGCGCTTGAGCCCGAGGACCTGTCGTCAGGAGAACGCCAACTATTGATGGTTCTCTTCACGACACTACTCGCCAGATTTGACACGCGGCTGTTTATTATCGACGAGCCCGAACTCAGCATGGGAGTCCCCTGGCAACGGCGTCTGATCGACGCGCTAATAACGTTAACTCACGACAGTCCAGTTCAGTTCCTTATTGCTACTCATTCAATCGAGATTATCAGCAGTCATGTCGACGCATTGGTACAGCTTAAGGATAGGAACAAGGGGTGACCGATTCCCGCGGGGCCTTACGTAGAACGACCGAAGAAATATTTACGCTTTACAAGTTGAACCCGCAATTCAGAGACGTAATTGTAGAAGGACGCACTGATGCACGGTGGATTCGCTGGTTCGTCAATCAACTCGGGATCGACGCAAAGGTCTATGCAGTAGACGACCGGATCCATATCGACCGCGCAACGACGTTGTCGTTCCACAGAGAGAATAATGCGCGCGGTCGCGTAATTGCATTCGCCGAACTGCTCGCAAAGAATGGAGACATTTCCTTATGCGCATCGGCGATTATCGATAGTGATTTTGATGTCATCGATAGAATGAGAGGCGAGGACGTACCTAACCCCTCGCCTCTACTTCGCACTGACTACCCTTCGATCGAAGTATACGCGATGGACGCGCGTCCACTCTCAAAGTTCCTAACTACCGTCATCGATACTGACGAGAGCGTTGAGACGATCTACGACGACATCGTTCCTGTACTGCAGATCCTATTTGCGGTTCGCTTCGTCATCCACCGAATGGGGTTCACCGCGAAAATCCCGAAGAAGGTTGCCGAGGACATGCAGATCCTCCCCGACAGGGTGTATCTAAATCACGAGGATCTCTTGAAAAGGTGTACGCCATCCTTGACGAGGGACGACCTCGCTCGTGCTGCGCACGAGACCTCCGCTCTTCTCGCGGACTTCGCGGATGGGCGGGGTCTATCTTTCGCTCACGGCCACGACATTGCGCCCGTCTTCGCGAAGTATTTTCGTCTGGCTAATCATATGGCCCGACCAGAGGTTCTCGAGCTGCACCTGATGCAGAGCCTGGAGCTCTCGGACCTGCATGCGACACCTATGTTTCAACGCCTGTCTGAACGATTAGCCGACTGACTCCCTGAGATGGGGCGGACGCGACAACCGGGGCAGACGACGTCCAGGCCCCGCCGTACGTTGCGCCCCGCCTCGAAGTCTGACAACATTCGTTCTCAGTTTGATCGGAGGTGTTCGGTGAACCAGCGGCGTCAGAGGGCGACGGTGGCCGTGATGGCGGCCGCAGACGGACGGCAGGTCCGGCGAGAGGACGGTCTCGCCGGCGTGCGCGACCCGCAGCCCACCTGTTCCTCGAACCCGGACGCGTGGTTTCCGGAACAGAACGCCGGACCCCGTAGCCAAGCGAACCGTCACGCGCTCGACGGATGCGTCCGCTGCCCCATCCGTTCCAGTTGTGCCCGTCTCGCCCTCGACGACCCCACACACCTCACCGGCATCTGGGCGGGCGTCTACGTGCCGCCGCCGGGCCACCAGCACACGGCCCGTACCCATGCGCTGAACCGGCTGCGGTCAATCGGGTTTGCCGCCACACGGGAGGATTCCGCGGACGCCCTTACCGCGGTGTGAGTCCCGGCCACTACCCGGGAGGTAGTGGCGTCCACGACGTCGGACGCCGACTCTGGAATCACGACGATTCCGGAGGAGGTGTCCGATGACCACCCACCCGACCATCGCGAGCACGCGGCCCCCTGCACATGTCGCGCCCACGACGTCGAGTCCACGCTGGTTGACGGCGGTGATGCGCTGCGACCGGGCCCTGTCGTCCTGGTTCATCGGGGCGGGTTTCTTCTTCGCGCCGATCCTGTTGATGCTCGACCCATGGCCCGTCGCCGTCGTGATCGCCTGGGTCACGATCTCGGTGTCCGGGCTGTGGCTCGGGCTGCTCGGCGTGTTCATGGCCGCCGGTCTCGCCCAGGTGCTGCGCGCCGGTGAGGAGATACCCGACGAATTCTGGTCCGGCCTCCTGGAGTACCGCATCCGAACCGGCCGGACGCCAACCGATCGGGCGTCGGGAGCCCGTCGCTAGGCGGGATCGGTTGCGCCGACCTTCGGCGCTCCGGTCCGGCCACGGACGAGCGCGGCCGCCGCGATGAGCACGAGCGACAGGCAGGCCGCGACGACGAACGCGAGGTGGATGCCGTCGGCCCCCGCCTGTAGCGGATTCACCCCGTCGTCGATGGCCGACTGCGTACCCCGGGACATCAGCGTGATGAACAACGCGGTACCCGCCGCTCCGGCGACCTGCTGGATCGTGCTGACCGTCGCGCTCCCGTGTGAGTACAGTTCGGGGCTCAGCGAGCCCAGGGCCGAGGTCATCAGCGGGGTCAACCCGAAAGCGATTCCGGCGCTGAGGATCACGTGGGCCGCGATCACCATGCCCAACGACGACCCGGCGTCGAGCGTGGTGAGCAACCACGTACCCGCGCTGACGGCGACCGTGCCGGGAAGAACCAGCGGTCGTGCGCCGACCTTGTCGAACAGTGCTCCCACGAACGGCGCCAGCAGACCCATCACGAGACCGCCGGGCAACAGCACGAGGCCGGTGGTCAGGACATCCTTGCCCATCACGTTCTGCAGATAGAGCGGCAGCAGGATGAGGGCGCCGAAGAGCGTCAGCATGAAGCCCGCCATCAGCACCACGGCCAGCCGGAACGGTGCGATCGCGAAGGTCCGCAGATCGAGCAGCGCCAGGCCGCGGTCGGCGAGTTTGAGCTGTCGCACGACGAACAGCGCCAGCGCGACGGCGCCGACGACCAGCGGGACCCAGGGCGGGATCGGCGCGTGTCCACCCGCCGATTCCCCGATGCTGCTCAACCCGTACACGATTCCACCGAAGCCCAACGCCGACAGCGGGACCGAGATGATGTCGAGCTGCGCGGGGCGCCGCTCGGTGACATTGCGGACGAACACCCCGCCGAGGATCAGCGCGCCGATCGCGATGGGCAGCACGATCCAGAACATGGCTCGCCAGCTGAGGGACTGCAGGATCAGACCGGACACCGTGGGCCCGACGGCCGGCGCCACGGCGATGACGATGGAGACCAGTCCCATTGTCCGGCCGCGGTTCTGCTCCGGTACGACGTTGAGGATCGTCGTCATGAGCAGCGGAACCATCAGCGCGGTACCGGATGCCTGCACCACGCGCGCGATGATCAGCAGTTCGAAGCCCGGCGCCAGCGCGGCGACGAGGGTACCGATGGTGAACAGGCTCATCGCCGCGATGTAGATGGAACGGAGGGTGAACCGCTGCATCAAGTACCCGGTGATCGGGATGACGATCGCCATCGTGAGAAGGAACCCACTTGTGAGCCACTGCGCGGTGGCGGCGGTGATGTCGAGATCGGTCATCAGCGTGGGCAACGCGACGCTGAGAATCGTCTCGTTGAGAATCACCACGAAGGCCGCGACGAGCAGCACGCCGATCAGCAGCACGGGGCTGCGATCCGTGCCGGTGGCGGAGCGGTTGTCGGTGCCCTGCAGGGCGGCGTTCTCGGTCACAGGCGTTCTTCCATCGCGTCGGTCATCCGGTCGATCACAGAACGAAGCTACCGGATTATGGCAGAGACTGCCACAGTGGCAGTAGATGCCACTGACGCAGATCGCCGCGCTAGTCTCGACGCATGCCAGATTCCTCCGAGACCGGTGGCCTTCGGGCCCGCCGGCGGGATGCGACGCGCATGGAGATCCACGAGGCCGCGGTGGATCTGTTCGAGCGCAACGGATTCGACGAGACGACCGTCGACGAGATCGCCGCGGCGGCCGGGGTGTCCCCACGGACCTTCTTCCGCTACTTCCCGACCAAAGAAGAGTGCGTGCTGTTCGACCGCTTCGGTTTCGATCAGGCGCTCGACGACCATCTGGCGGACATCGACCCCGACACCCTGGCGCTCGCCGACATCGAGCGTGTCTACCGGGCGCTGCTGGACGGCTTCGGCGATCGCAGCGACGACGTGTCCGCCCACTTCATGCGCGTGCAGAAGCTCGTGCTCGCAACCCCCACGCTGAGTAGAGCCGCACTCGGACGCTATGCCGACAAGTCGCGCCGCCGTCCGGAGGCTCTCGGCGACCGGAGTTCGGCGCGCACCCGGGGCCAGATCCGGATGATCCTGGAGATCGCCAATCTCGAGGTCCAATGCGCGTTCGAGGAATGGGTCGAGATCAACGAGGGCGCAGGCGCAGCGGGGACGGCCCGCGCGCTGGTGGACGTCTATGACGACGTGTGCCGTCGGATGCGGGAGCTGTAGGCGGAAACGACTCCCGCACCTGGATCACGGGCGATCACCCTGGCCGGGACCGGATACCGATGCGCAGCGACGCTGCGTCGAGGACTACCCGACGCGCACGATCGCAGGCGGCGACCAGGACGGGTCCCGCGGCCCGTACAGCCGAAGCATCACCCGGAACTCGTCGGGCGGACACGGAAGCCAGTTCGCCCCGGACGACGGTCTCGCATGCTGGAGGAGGAGAGCGAGCGCCCCGTCGTCGTTCACCTCGAGACCGGGCGTCCGATCGGTGATCGCATGGCGTCCGATGACGTTCTCGCACAGCAACCCTCGCCGGTGATACATCGTGAGCGACCAGAAGTGGTCCGCAGGAGGGAGATCGTCCGACGCGAACGTGATCGAGTAGCTGTGCGCACCGGTCAGGGAACGCCCGAGGTGGTCCGTCTCGCATACCGGGTACACCGCCTCGGCGGCCGGGTTGATGTAGATCTGCGAGTACGCCACTGCCGCTCGGAGAAGGTGGTCGTCGCCGAAGTCGGTCCCTCCGTCGTTGATCGCCCAGCCGTTCACGGTGCGGCCGAGCACCGAGACGTGCTGCGCGATCCGGTCCAGTCCTGTGGCCAGGCCCTGCGCGACCATGTTGCTCCCACCGCCCGATTCGTCGTCGGCCAACCACTTACGCAGTCGGAGTCGTGCCTCGACGACCCAGGAAGGTATGTCCGCCGTCGACAGGCCGGCCATCGCAGTGTCGAGCGATTCGAGAAACCCTTCTGGAGTGCGGACTTCGTCATCGCGACCCCGGTTGACGAGGGCAACGGTCCCCGGGGCGGACGGAGTCGCGGGCGACGGCGGCCCGGTCAGTTCGATCAGGTCCTGAAGCCGTTGCGCCGCAAGCAGGTCCCCGGACACACCGGGTTCGACGAGGATGCGGATCGCCACCATGAGATACCGCGACCGGCACTCCACACGGTCGTCGACCTCGGAACGTCCGGCCCCTCGGGTCAGTAGGAGTGGCGGCAACGTCGCTCCATGCGTCCGACACCCCACGACGGCGGCCGTCGACGAGTCCGCCTCCCCGATCTGCACGCTGTAGTAACGACTGCCGAAGTCCGGCATCCGCAGCTCGAAATCCCCGGAGTCGAGGTCGAGAAATGCCAGCGAATAGAGGGTGTCGACGTTGGGCGCCACGCCGGCCGTCAAGGTGTGGTCGGACAGGCGTCGTTGATGCCCGAGTTCGTTGAGCGGCGCTCCTGCCGAGGTCGGCGGGCGCGGGGTGCGCGGGTCGAGCGGACAGGTGAATCGGAGACGCAGTCGCTGCGCAAAGATCAAGGGGTAGCCCCAGATCTGTAGATCGCGTGCCGCGTCCATCACGGCAGCGGATTGGCTGGAGGTCATGAGTTGACTCCTGTCCGGGTTCTTGAAGTAAGTTCAATTCGGTCGAGTTGATGAACGACGAGGGTTTGACGAGGGAGCGACGTTGCCGCAGAACCGATCAGCACCCCGCCGACCTCGGTGGGTCTATGCCGCGGGCGGGGAACCGGATGCTCGATTCAGCCTGGCGAACGAGCGGACGTACCTGGCCTGGATTCGAACGTCACTGGCGCTCATGGCATCCGGCGTGGCGTTGCAGGCCTTCGACATCGGTGGCGGGTCCGTCGCGGGCATCGTGGCATCCTTGCTTCTCGTCGGCACATCCATCTGGTTGCCACTCCAGGCGTGGTGGAGCTGGGCACGCACCGAGCGTCAGCTGCGGCGCGACAACCCACTTCCGGCACCGCACGTGGCCGTGCCGCTCTCGGTACTCCTCGCCGTCACCGGTTGCCTCGTACTCTGGGCGGTTCTGGATTGACCGCGGCGGCCGTGCCCCCGAACCGAATCGCCGACGGTGGGCTGCAACTCGAACGCACGAGTCTGGCGTGGCAGCGCACAGCGTGTTCGATCGTCATCCTCGCCGCCGTCGGGATCCGTCTCGCCGCACATCTCGATTCCGTGTGGATCACGGTGGCCGCATCGGTTGTGGGCGTCGGCGCCGCGCTCGCCGTCCTCGCCGCCATTCGCCAGACCATGCCGGACCGGCGGGACCTCGCCCTCGACGACGATTCGGGGCTCGTGTACCTACAGGCCACCGCTGCGAACCGCGGCCTGCTCATGAGCGCCGCTGTGTCCGCGATGGGTGCCATCGCACTCCTCGGTGTGCTCACAGTGGCGTCAACCGGTCGATGACCGCACCCCGAGTGGAGGCCTCGCCGGCTCCGAGGCCTCCACGCCGTACTACCCGGTGAACATCTGCTGCCAAGCCTGCGAGCGCTGCTTGACGTAGTCCGGAGTCAACTGTCCGGGGTCAGGGGACCGGATGTCCTTCGCATCGGCGGTCGACCCGGGAATTCCCGGTAGCGCGGTGGCCACGCCGATCGCCTGCGCCGCTTGCCCTTCCGGACTGACCAGGAAGTCAGCGAGCAGCTGAGCCGCGTTCGGATGCGGCGCGACTGCCGTGATGTGCCCGAAGAACGGTGTGCCCCAAGACGGATCGGGCAGCGCCCAGTCGACCGGCGCACCGGTGGCCGCCTCCTGCACGAGCGGTTGGACCATCGGCGACACGACGACCTCGCCGGACGTCAGCGCCTGGGCGACACCGATCGCACTGGGGAAGATGCGCGGCTCGAGACCTGCCAGCTTCTCCTCGAAATCAGCGCCGAAGTGCTCACCATAGAAGTCATACAGGTCGACGAAGGAAGCGATCCCGTTCGGGTTCACGATCCCGATCCGGCCCCGGTACTCGGGTTTCAGTACATCCTGCGGCGTCGTCAGACCGGCGGGAACCGCGTTCGTGTTCCATCCCATGCCGAAGGTCGCGGCCACGGTGAGAAAGAAGTCACCGGCGCGGACACTCGTCTCACGCGCGTAGTCGGGATTGTCGAAGGCCGGCCCGCGCACCGCCTGGGAGAAGTCACCGGATTCGCCCGCGGAAGTGATCCACGAGGTGTCGGTCACCACGTGGACGTCGGCCGCTCCCCGACCGGTTCGGTTCTCGGTCTCGATCCGCGGATTCAGATCCGCGTCGGTGCCTCGGACGAACTCCATCGTGATGCCGGGATACTTCTTGTTCCAGGCCTTCTTGACGTTCTCGAGGATCACCGAGTTCTGACTCGAGTACAGCAGCACCGAGCCTTCCTGTTCCGCGGCAGCGACCACCTCGTCCCAGTTGCCCTCGACGGCAGACGTAGCGCCCGAACTGCCACCGCACGCGGCCGTCGTCATTGCGACGGCGGCGGCAACGGTGGCGCAAGCGACGTGTTTGACCAGCCTTCTGACCCGCACGTTCTCCTCCTTGTGTTGAACTGACATCAGTTCACCAGCTAGGCTGAGTGATGTCAATCACGCTGTGGCAATAGTTGTGATCAGCCTGATTTTTAAGAGAATGGAGCCGAGATGCGCGTCGACGACGACCGGAGATACACCACCTACGATCCGGCGGCCGCAGATCAACTGACCAGCTCGTCCGCGCCCGACATCCGTCCGATGTCGTCCTGGGCGCGACGCTCGCTGGCGCGTGCGGCCTCTCAACAGGCGGTCATCTATGGCCTGCCGTCGGTGTACCAATACGCCGCGATGTGCGCGCAATGCGCGCCGGACGGCGAAGGAGAACCGTGGCGTCTCGACGAACTGGACCACGCTCGTCGTCCCGCGGATGCCCGTTACCAGCCGTTTCGGGTTCCCAACGTCGACACCCTGTACTCCAACGGATGGCTGGACCTCACCGCCGGGCCCGTCCTCATCGATCTTCCCGACTTCGGGGATCGCTACTACACACTGAACTTCCTGGACGCCTACAGCAACGCCAGCAACGTGAGCGCGCGAACACATCCGGTGCAACCCCGCCGACTCATTGTGGTCACCTCTGCGTGGACCGGAGACGTCCCACCGGGTACCACCCTGCTACGCGTGGCCACACCGGTGTTGTGGCTGCTCTTGCGGATTCAGTACTTCGACGTCGACGACGACCTACGCGCGGTCCACCGGCTTCAGGATGGCGTGCACCTCAGCTCACCCGCCGCCGGCTCACGGTCCTGGCCGGTTGTCGACCAGGGTGCTGTCGAGACCTCGCCGGGAGAGTTCCTGACCGCTCTGGACGCGTCGTTGCGGATCAATGGTGTGCCGCACGCCGATGCCGCCCACGTCGACCAGTTCCGCATTCTCGGCGTGGGTGACTCGCCGACCGACGGCCGGCCGGAGCCCGATCCGGATGTCGCGCAGGGAATCCAGGACGGTTTCGATGAGGCGATGCGGTTGCTGCGCGAGTCCAGACCGCTGTTGGGACGCAGGATCGCCAGCGGATGGACCAGGGTGCTCGACAAGGGCGCCCACGGCACCAACTTCGTCGCCCGGGCCGTGATGAATCTGGTCGGCCTCGGCGCGAACGTCGTCGAGGAGAACTGCTCGTACAACACCTACGTCGACTCCGACGGGGACACCCTCGATGGGGCTGCGGCCGCCTATCGGATCTGTCTGCCGACACCACCACCCGCGCATGCCTTCTGGAGCGTCACCCTCTACGACGCCGACACCGGCCTGCTACACGACGCGCCCGACGCACGTCACAGCATCGGCACCGCGGTCAACCGCGATCACGACCAGGACACGTTCCCCGACATCGTCATCTCCACCGCTCCGCCGACGACCCCCGATGAGGAATGGTTACCGTGCCCGGCGAGACCCTTCTTCCTCGTGCTGAGGATCTACCAGCCCGCGCTCTCGGCACTTCGGGAGGAATGGACCCCACCACCGGTCGAGCGGATCGATGTGCACGGTGCGGCGAAACCGGTATCCGCATGACCGAGTTGGTCTGTCAGTCCAGCCAATCCAGCACGGACGCCGCGGTCCAGCTCTGCTGCATGCTGCCGAGCGGCTCACCGGTGAACGGTTCGTAGTACTCGGCGAACGTGCCGTCGGTCGCTTGCCGGAGCCCCTCCTCACGCAGGCGTGCCGACCGTTCGGTCCAACCGCGGCGGGCGAATGCCCAACTGAAGAGCCAGGTCATCACCGGCCAGACCGGGCCACGCCAGTACTCGCGGGGACGGAAGTCCGCCGAGATCGGCGACGTCGACGGCGGGACCGCGTAGCGCAGGTCCGGGTGACCGCAGTACCGCGGGCCGTCGAAGAGTCGGAGCAGGGCGCGTTCGCGGTCCCGGGAGAGGCCACCGCACAGCAGCGGCGCGAACACCGCGATCGTCTCGGTGTTGATCCACGAGTTGGCGCGCAGGTCGAAATCCCGTGCGGCCCCGTTGCGGTCGTTGGCGGCGGAGACGACCCCGGCCCGGAAACGGTCGGCCCACGCGCGGAGGTCGCGCACATCCGACCGCGGTTTGGAGTAGTCCTCCCCGATGGTGGCCAGCACGTCGCAGGCGACGGCGAAGATGGCGCTGACGAAGACGTCCTCGACCGCGAAGTCCATCACCTTGGGAAGCAGCTCGTCGTCGTATCCGGCGCGCTTCATCTGTTCGACGAGCCAGATGTACCGGTCGTATTCGAGGTCGGTGGGGCGCATCGACGAATCGTCGACGTGGTCGAGGTCGGCCCGTCGATACGGCGGAAGGTCGGGGCCGGGAACGACATTGGCGTACGCCGAATCCCAACGGGGCGAATTGTCCATCCCCGACTCCCACCCGTGGAAGATCGTGATCCGACCGCGCCCGTTGGGATCCCGAGCGTGCGCCAGCCAGCGATGCCAGCGGACGAGCGAGCTCCAGCGCCGGTCGATGAACTCGTTGGCCACGGCGCGGGTGGTGCGTCCATGGCGTCGGGAGTGATCGAGGATCCGCTGCACCGCGATCGCGTGTACCGGCGGCTGGGTGATGCCGGAGGTGTCGGGGAAATCGGGCGCGCACTCGGCCAGTCGGGCGCACTCCCATCGGGCCGGCCCGGGGAAGTATCCGTCGCGGCCGTTGGCGAACACGATGTGCGGGATCATGCCGTTGCGCCACTGCGCCGACAGCAGGGTGTCCATCTCGATGACGGCTCGTTCCACCGACAACGGCGCCAGACCGACCGTGACGAATGCCGCGTCCCAGCTCCACATGTGCGGATACAACTTGGGCGCAGCGCTTGTCATCGTGCCCAGGTCATTGCCTCGGAGCAGGTACGCGGCACGTGCCGAGAGCTGCGTTGGGGTGAATCCGTACCTGGCCACGTCGACGATTGTGCCCCGCGACGTCGGCGTGTGCTCATCGAGCCCGACGCGGCTCCCGGTCGCCGATTCCCAGTAGGGTCGAGGCGTGCCCACCGCGTTGATCACCGGGGCGAGCCGTGGCCTCGGAGCCGAGATCGCCCGCCAGCTCGCGCCCACCCACGACCTCCTCCTGGGCGGACGACCCTCTCCCGAACTCGACCGACTGGCCACCGAACTCGACGGGGCGAGCACCTTCGCCGTCGACCTCACCGACTACGACGAGGTCGAGGCCGCCGTGGAGGCGATCAACGAACTCGACGTACTCGTCCACAACGCCGGAGTGGCCAGCAGCCTCGAGCCGGTCGCGGAGACCCCCGTCGAGGAATGGCAGCACGTCCTCGAGGTGAACCTCGTTGCGGTCGCCGAACTGACGCGGCTGCTCCTGCCCGCGTTGCGAGCGGCCGGCGGCCACGTCGTGTTCATCAACTCGGGCGCGGGACGCCGGGTGAACCCCGGCTGGACCCCCTACGCCGCGAGCAAGTTCGGGGTGCGTGCGCTGGCCGACGGATTGCGGGCCGAGGAACCGACTCTTCGCGTGACGTCTGTCTTCCCCGGGCGCATCGACACCGACATGCAGCGTGACATCGTCGCCATCGAAGGGGACGACTACGACGGGTCGCGGTTCCTGCGTCCCGCGACCGTCGCCCGCGCCGTCGTGCAGGCCGTCTCCACCCCGGCCGACGCCCACCCGGAAGAGATCATCCTGAGGCCGACCGGGCGGGGGTGACCCTCAGAGCTGCTTGAGGTCCGACTGCTGCCAGACCGCGCGCATCGTCGACACCTTGCCCTCGGCGTCGAAGACCATGATGTCGACGGGGGTGATCTCGAAGGCGAGTCCGGCGGTCTTGGTGACCAGGGTGAACTCGAAGACGGCGGTGTCGCCGGCGATCTTCTTCCACTTGAGCGTCGCGGTGCGCTCGTCCATCCCGGTGATCACCGAGTAGAACTCGACAAGCTGCTCCCGGGTGTCGCGGATGTCCGCGCCGATGGGGTCCTCGACGGTCGCGTCGGCCGCGTACAGGTCGGCGATCTGTTCGGCGGTACCCGAGTTGAGCAGCTCGATGTAGGCATCGACGGCAGCGTCGATCTTCTCGGCGAGCCCGGCTTGTTCCACGGTCATGAATCCTCCAGAAAAGTAGAACGTGTTCTAGTTCGGCACGGTAGCACGGCGTCCGTCAACCGGTGGATGATTCCGGTGCGCCGTCGCAGTTGTTTGATACGTTCGCCGCACAGTTCTCCAGCGCGGAAAGGCCGGTGCACTTCTCGATGACCGAGCCGCCGCGCGTCCCGCACCCGCCGTCCGGCGAACCCCCATGGCAGCCACCCGATGTCTCCGACGAGTGGAGCCCGGTCCCATCTGCCGAGGCGTCGGACCGTCCGCGGGCCCGTCCGCCGGCACCGCCGCAGCAGCCGTCGACCGAGCCCGGACCGCAGCCCGCGTGGGGGTCAGCCCAGAGGGGTTCCACACAGTTGGGTTCCACACATTGGGGTTACGGAGGTTTCACACCGACCGCCCCGTGGGCGGGATGGGGGCCGCCACCGTCGGCATCGGCCGGCGTCCTGCTGCAGCGGATCTTCTCGACGGCAGTCGCGGCACCTCGTGTGTACCTCGGCCTCGTCGGCCTGACCTGGATCGTCGCGGCCGCCCCTCTCGCGCTCGCCACGTTCTGGCTGGTGAACGCCGAGGCCACCTTCGACGATCCGAGCGAATGGGCCTCGACCGTCGCACCGATCGCCGCGTTCGTCGGTGTCATCTTCGCCCAGTGGGTCGTGGTGGCGGGCATGGTCAGCGGCGTTGCCGCCCACTCCGTCACCCGACGTCGCGGCGGGTCGCGTCCGACCCTGGCCGACACGCTGCGCCATGCACGGGGGTCGCTGCCCCGGCTGCTGGTGTGGACCGCGCTCCTGGGGCTCGCCATCGCGGCGGCCTTCGCACCGGGCCTCGCGCTGTTCGGTCTGGGCGTCGGCTCCGGCGGGTTCGTCCTGCTCGCCGGGAGCCTCCTCCTCACCGTCGTCGCGCTCATCCCGGTGTCGTGGCTGCTGGTTCGCACGGCCTTCACCGCACCGGCGATCGTGATCGACGGGCTCGCCGTCAGAGACGCGATCGCCCGATCGGGTTCGCTGACGGCGGACCGGTTCTGGCGGACCTTCGGCATCCTGGCGGTCATGCTCGTGCTGGCGTGGGTCGCGATGACGACGATGATGTACCCGTTCGATCTGCTGGGATCGATCGCCGACACGTGGTTCGGCACCTCGGACTCCGGCATCGCGGCGACCGTTCTCTCGGTGATCGGCACCGTGGTCGCATCGATGGTCGTGCAACCGGCGCTGACGGTCGTGCCGGCAGTCCTCTACGACGATGCCGCGTCGGTACCGACAGCGTTTCCCCCGGGACGGGTCGACCGGTGATCGAAATCCTCGCGGCGCCGTTGGATCCCGACAACGAGCAAGCACGCCGGTGGGCCGAGCAGGAACTCTCCGAGTCCGACTACCAACCGCCCGAGCCGTCCTGGCTCGACCGCTTCGGTGAACGTCTCTGGGAGTGGATCGCCGACAACGTCTTCGGCTGGTTCGGCGGCTCCGACACCCTTCGCGCGATCGTCATCGTGCTCGCGATCGCACTCGTGCTCGGTCTCGTCGTCGCGGTCGTCCGTCACCTCCGCCGCAACCCGCGGCTCCCCCGGACCACCGGCTCGGCGTCCTCCGAGACGGTGCTGATCGGGCCCGCCCGGTCGGCGGCCGACTTCAGGTCCGACGCCGAGTCCGCCTTCGCCGCAGGCCGGTACGACGCGTGTGTCATCGCCGCCGTACGTGCCGTCGCGCGCCGCGGCATCGAGCGCGAGTTGCTGGCCGACGAGCCCTCACTCACCGCTCACGAGGTGGCTGTCGACCTCGGTCCTCGATTCCCCGCACAGGACGACCGGTTACGAAGGGCGACAGACCTGTTCGACGCCATCGCCTACGGCGACCGGCATGCATCCGCCGAATCGGCCCGCGAGGTACTGGAACTCGAGCAGGCAGTCTCGTCCACCCGGCCGGTCGAGGCCGACGCCTCACGTCCGCACCGCCTGGCGGTGCCCCGTTGACCGGCACCGTGCAGGCGACGCCGGCACCCGGGCCGGTCAAGAACCGGACCCCGCCGTGGGTCTGGGTGGTCATCGTCCTGGTGATCATCGTCGTGGTCGCCGGTGTCGGTCTACTCGGGATCACCGCGCTCACCGGTGTCGGGGGTACCCCCGGGCCCGGGGTCAACAACGACCCCGACAACGCCCGTCCCACCGGGTCACGCGCGCTCGCGCAGATCCTCGACGACCGCGGGGCCGACCTCCGGCAGATGCGCGGACTCGACGAGTTCACCGACGCTCCTCGTCCCGGCCGGGGAACAACGGTCGTGGTGAGCTCGACGTCGTCGCTGAATCCCGGTACCACTCAGCAGTTCCGCGAGCGCGTGCGAGACGCCGACCGCGTGATCCTGATCGCGCCGGACAACACTCTCCTGACCGCGCTGGATCTGCCCGTCACCTCCGGTTACGGTGCCGGCCCGGCCGCGGTCGCCGCCGGGTGCCGCACATCCGACATCGACGAGACCGACATCGTCGACTTCACCCCCTTCGGTTACTCACCGACGTCGACGTCGGCCACCGCCTGCTTCACCTCCGGTGGGGCGTCGAATCTCGTGATCGTGCCGCGGACGGCGGGGCGCCCCGAATTCATCGTCCTCAGCGGCGAGATGCTCACCAACGAGCGACTCGCACAACAGGACAACGCGGGCGTTGCGATCCGGGTCTTCGCGAGCTCCGACGAGATTCTCTGGTATGTGCCGTTTTTCACCGACCAGGTGGCATCCGACGACGACGAGTCCGACATCCCGGCCGCGGTCGGACCGCTGATCGTGCTGGGCGTGTTCGGCGTTCTGGCCCTGATGCTCTGGCGTGGTCGGCGTTTCGGGTCGCTGGTCGCCGAGCCTCTCCCCGCGGTTGTCAGGGCTGTCGAGACCACCCGTGCGCGGGGCCGGATGTATCACCGCGCCGGTGCCGACGCGCGGGCCGCGGGTGCGCTGCGCATCCACACCCTCGGTTCGCTGGCGTCGTATCTCGGTCTGCCGTTCGACGCGGCGAAGGCCACCGACGCACTCTCACGACCCGACTGGGAGACCGTCATCGCGCCGACCGAGACCGCGGATCCGTCGGTGTCGGCGATCGTCATCGCCGTGGCCGGGGCGACACACCGCGACCTCGCCGAGGTCCGTGCGCTGCTCGCCGGTCCGCTCCCCACCACCGACGCCCAGCTCGTCCACTTCACCGCCGAACTGACCGTCCTCGAGAAGGAAGTCCGACACACACCATGACCGTCGACCCATCCCGCAACCCCGGCCCCGGTCCGTACGCCCCGGCCGGACCCCCATCGTCGGACCCCTTTGCGAAAACGTCCGCCGGGCCGCCGCCGGAGAACGCGCACCACCGGCCGGGCGGACCGCCGAACCGCGCCCGCGACGCGCTCGGCGCAGTGCGCGGCGAGGTCGCGAAAGCCGTTGTCGGGCAGGACCCGGCAGTGGCAGGCATCTTGATCGCGCTGCTGTGCCGCGGGCACATCCTCCTCGAGGGTGTGCCCGGCGTCGCCAAGACCCTGCTCGTCCGGTCGGTGGCCGCCGCGCTCGACGTCGAGACCAAACGTGTGCAGTTCACGCCGGACCTGATGCCCGGTGATGTCACCGGATCGCTCGTATTCGATTCCGCCAGCTCGGAGTTCACGTTCCGCGAGGGGCCCGTGTTCACCAATCTCCTGCTCGCCGACGAGATCAACCGCACCCCGCCGAAGACGCAGGCATCCCTGCTGGAGGCGATGGAGGAACGGCAGGTGACCGTCGACGGCGACCCACGCCCGCTACCGAGTCCGTTTCTCGTCGCGGCGACACAGAACCCGGTGGAGTACGAGGGCACCTACCCGCTGCCCGAAGCCCAGCTCGACCGATTTCTGCTGAAGGTCACGCTTCCACTGCCCCCGCGCGACGACGAGATCACCGTGCTCACTCGACACGCATCCGGGTTCGATCCGCGGAACCTGGCCGCCGCGGGACTCCGACCGGTCGCCTCGGCCGCCGACGTGGAGGCCGGCGCCGAACAGGTCCGCCGGGTGACGGTCGCTCCGCAGGTCACTGCCTACATCGTCGACATCGCCCGGGCCACCCGGTTCTCCCCGTCGCTGGCACTCGGCGTCAGCCCGCGAGGCGCCACCGCCCTGCTGGGCACGAGCCGCGCATGGGCGTGGCTGAACGGTCGCGACTTCGTGACCCCCGACGACGTGCAGGCGCTCGCCCAATCGACGCTGGCGCACCGGTTGTCGTTGCGCCCGGCGGCCGAACTCGAAGGCGTGTCGGTGGGTTCGGTGCTCGACGCGGCGATCAACTCGGTGCCCGTACCCCGCTGATGTTCCTCACGGGCCGCTTTCTGATCCTGGTGCTGCTCGGCGCGGTGCCCATCCTGATCTGGCCGAATTACGCGGTCCCCGTGCTGTGGGCGCTGTTCTGCATCCTGCTCGTCTGCCTCGACATCGCGTTGGCGGGATCCACGAAGTCGATCACCATGTCGAGGTCGGCGCCCGGTCCTCTCCGACTCGGGCAGAGCACGACGTGTTCGATCGCGGTCACCAACCACGGCTCGAACACGTTCCGTGGCGTCCTGCGCGACAGCTGGCAGCCCTCGGCCGGCGCGTCGGGAAACACGCACCGCGTGACCGTTCCACGATCGGAGACCCGCTCGGTGACAACGACTCTGGCCCCCACCCGGCGCGGTGATCGGCTGGCGGTCCGGGTTGCCGTTCGTCGCGTCGGTCCGCTCGGCCTCGGCGGTCGGCAGCGGTCCGTGCCCCTGCCCGGTCGCGTCCGCGCACTCCCGCCGTTCGACTCCCGGCGGTTGCTGCCGTCGCGGCTGGCACATCTCCGTCAGCTCGACGGCAGGTCAGCGGTGCGTGTGCGCGGTCAGGGCACCGAATTCGATTCCCTGCGCGACTATGTCGAGGGTGACGACGTCCGCAGCATCGACTGGCGCGCGACCGCCCGGCGTCGATCGACGGTGGTCCGCACGTGGCAACCGGAGAAGGACCGGCACATCGTCATCGTGCTGGACACCTCCCGGACGTCGGCCGGGCGCGTGGGCGACACCCCTCGACTCGACGCCGCGATGGACGCCGCATTGCTCCTCGCCGCGCTCGCGTCGCACGCCGGTGACCGAGTCGACCTCATCGCCGGTGACCGCCGGGTCCATCGACGGGTGGTCGGCGTCGGCCGCACCATGTTGCTCAACAGTCTCGTCACCGCGATGGCGGATCTCGAACCTGCTCTGTTGGAGGCCGATTGGCCGCTGCTCGGAGCCGAGGTCGCCAAGATCGGGCGGCAGCGCGCACTACTTGTCCTGCTGACGCCGCTCGAACCCGCAGCCGTCGAGGAGTCGCTACTGCCCCCGCTGGCGGTACTGGCGCAGCGGTACAAGGTCGTCATCGGCTCCGTCGCCGACCCCGCGCTGGACGCCATGCTGATCGAGCGTGCCGACGCCACGCAGATCTACGACGCCGCGGCCGCAGCCCGCACGCTCACCCTGCGGGACCGCACCGCCACCGCGGTGAGCCGGCTCGGCGTCGACGTGGTGGACGCGGCGCCCGACAAGCTCCCGGCGAAGCTCGCCGACCACTATCTGTTGCTCAAGTCGCGCGGGTTGCTCTGAGCCACCCCCGGGATGGACCCGGCACCGAGCGAAGCCGCCGGGCCGAGCAAGCGACGAAGGAGCGCGTCGAGGTCGAGGCGCCGAGTCGAAACCACCTCGCAACCAAACCACCCTTCTCTCAACCACTCCCGGCATCGACCGCGTTTGTCGGTGGGGTGGTTTACCTTGGTGGGCAGAGGGCCGGGATGGGGACCGGTCCGCGAGAGTCCGGGGTCATCGTGCGGGTGTGGACCGATCTACCGAGCGAGTTCCTCGCCGGGATCGAGCCTGCCTACGTCGACGAAGACGACATGGTCACCCTCACGAACGGGCTGTCCGCCACCCACCGGGGCCAGTCCTATCTCGCCTGGAGTCGCTACCAGACGGTCGCGGTCCTCTACGACCGGCTCGTCGCCGCGCGCGAGCACACCGATGCGTTCGTGATGGACGGCTACGCCGACTGCGCCGCCCGTATCGCCCGCCAGTCCACCATCTCGCGGCGCCGCGCCGAGATACTGATCGACGAAGCCCTCGCCCTGCGAGATCGCCTCCCCGAGGTGGCCACCACCCTGCGCGACGGGATCCTCAGCGAGGATCAGATCCGCCTGGTCATCTCCCGCACCGAACTCATCCCCACGGACGACCCGATCATCCTGACCATCGACGCCGAGATCGCCAAGACCATCCGCAACCGGCGAGGCTCGTGGGATCGTGCACGGCTGCGGGACATGGTCGACCGACTCGTCTTCCGCCACGACCCCGACCTCGTCCGCGAACGACGCCGCGACGCCCTCGACTCCCGCGGCGTGTGGACCGACAACTTCCACGACGGCGTCGGGGAGATCACCGCCGTCATGTCCGCCGAGAACATCCGCATCGCCGCCAAAGCGGTACGGATACTGGCCGATTCGGTGTGCGAGCACGACGGCCGCCTCCTGGGTGTCCGAACCTCCGACGCCATGTTCGCCCTCCTCACCCGAACAGACTTCGAGTGCCAGTGCGACCGCGACGACTGCACCGCCACCATCCCCGACCCCGACGCTCTCGTCGCCGCTCTGCGCACCGAGGTCGTCATCCATGTCGTCACCGACGCCGCCACCCTCGCCGGCGCCACCGGACCCGGATTCCTCGACGGATACGGCGTCATCTCCGACGAGCATGTCCGCGACCTCGCCGCCCGTGCAGACGCCACCCTCACACCCGTCACACCATCCCGGACACGGCCGATACCCGCAGCGGCCGAATCGGTTTCCGGACCCAGCACCGACGACCCCGACCACACCGGCGAACGGCGCACCGCGCACCGCAACGCACCGGCCGTGTCGTCAGATCCCGAAGTCGCGGTGATCTACCCGGGTTCACAGCCGGCCGACCCCTACCGGCCCACGACGGCGTGTGCCGACTTCGTTCGCGTGCGCGACGGTTACTGCACCGAACCCGGCTGTGAACGTTCGGCTTTCGACTGCGACCTCGACCACGTCACCGAATACGACCACACCCATCCCGCGTATGGCGGTCCGACCGCGAGTGACAACCTCAACGCGAAATGCCGCCCGAGCCATCTCCTCAAAACTCACGGCGACTGGGTCGACGAGCAGTACCGCGACGCCGACGGACGCCTGCACACCGCATACACCACACCTGAAGGCGTCACGATCGACGGCGACGCCGAAACCCTCGAAGACCTGTTCGGTGAACCTGCGCCGCATCCGGTTCGAACAGGCCGCACAGGCACCGCCCTCACCCCACACGATCGTGCCCGAGGACAACCCGCGGCGCACCACCACCCGACTGGAGGCGAAACTGGCCCGTCGGCGGGCCGAACGTGCCCGCAACAAGAAGCAGCGCGAAGCCGA
Organism: Gordonia sp. ABKF26; assembly: GCF_041103195.1. NCBI lineage: Bacteria > Bacillati > Actinomycetota > Actinomycetes > Mycobacteriales > Gordoniaceae > Gordonia > Gordonia sp. ABKF26. Next base: position 484,498 of record NZ_JBGCVZ010000003.1, on the reverse strand, counting down.
AGAAGCCGCCGACCGTCAGGACTTCCGGGACAACCCACCACCGTTCTGACATCGCGCTTCCGCGCCGCCATCAGTCGAGGATCGCGGTGGCCTCGACTTCGACGAGCACGTCTGGTTCGAAGAGGTAGTCGACGCCGATCAACGAAGCGGGCGGCATCGGAGACGGCAACCCGATGTCCGTCGCGACGCGCTCGACACCGGCCATGAAGTCGGCGATCTTCTCGGGAGCCCAGTCGGTCACGTAGAACGTCAGCCGGAGAACATCGTCGAAAGACGCTCCCGCCCCGGCCAGTCCGGTCGCGGTGTTCCGCAACGCCTGAGCGACCTGGCCCGCCAGGTCACCCGGTGCCACGGGCGTTCCGTCGGCAGTGCGGGCGATCTGGCCACTGACGTGCACGTGACGCGTCCCCGTGCCCACGGCCACGTGGTGGTAAGGCGTCGGTTGTGTCATGCCCTTCGGGGTCGAGTATGCAACTGCCATCGTGTTCTCCTTCGAGTGAATCCGATCAGGTATATCGTTGATACCTGGTTGTCGAAGGACACTTCAAGGAGACTTGGTTTCATGACCGATACCGGTGGGCGGGCCGCCGAACTCGCGATCAGCGCACCGCATCGCGAGCTGCTGGATCAGGTGCTCGACAAGTGGTCGTTGGCGGTGTTGAACGAGCTCTGTGAACAACCGAGCCGCTTCAACGGTTTACGGCGCGCAATACCGACGGTCACGCAGAAATCGCTGACCGCGACCCTGCGGAAGCTCGAGCGGAACGGCATCGTCGAACGGGTACTGCTGAGCTCGCGCCCGGTCGCGGTCGAGTACCGGATCACCCCGCTGGGCAAGACACTGCGTCCGCCGATCGATGCGATCCTCGAATGGGCGACGGCACACATGCCCGACATCGAACGTGCCCGGGCGGCCTTCGATTCCGCCGAAGACGACCGGACCTAGACCGCCACCGCAGGGATGTCCGCTGCGTAGCGGATGACCGAATCAACCCGGCCGAAACGGCGTTCGATGATCACGATCGCCTCGGCGAGCTGGTTCGGGTCGTCGACGTCGGCGACGAGGGCCGCGGTGTGACCGTTGTTGCCGAGCATGAACGGAAGGACCGCGGAGTACTGACTGCTGACGACGGCCAACGGGATGTCGCGACGGAACAGGTCGTAGGCGTGGTCGATCGCAGCGGGGTTCTCGAGGACGACCAGTGGGACTGAGGTGACGTGCTTGTTCTTTCTCATGATCCGAGAGTGAACCCGCAGGTTATGAGGCGGTTGACGGATCACTGTGAGTTCGCTGGCAGCTGCGTCCCGGCGCCGCCCCGGCCGACGAGGTCACCTGCCGAGTTGCTCGTCCAGAATGCTGGGGATGACCCCGCCGCGTCGGAGCAGGCGGCGGTCCAGGTCGGTCTCCGCGGCGACCTGCGCGTCGAAGCGGACGGCGGTCCCGTCCACCCGCCGAACCTCGACCGGCACCGTCCCGCGGTCGACGGCATCGGCGGTGCCGACGATGTGCAACCGGTCTCCCGGCCGCAGGTCCTGCAGGCCGCCGTCGACGTCAGCGGGGATGAGCAACGGCAGGACGCCGACGCCGATCAGATTGGACCGGTGGATGCGTTCGAAACTGCGCGCGAGCACGGCCCGCACTCCGAGTAGACGCACGAGCTTCGCCGCCCAGTCGCGCGAGCTGCCCATGCCGTACCGTTCCCCGGCCACGATCACCACCGCGTCGCCGTCCTGCGCGTACCGGTCGGCGGCCTGCGGAAGGGTCATGACCTCGCTGGTGGGTGCGTGCACGGTGTGCGCGGGACCCGCATCCGGGACGAGCGCGTTGCGGACATTCTTGTTCTGAAAACCGCCCCGCAACATGGCTTCCCAGTTGCCGCGTCGGGACGCGTAGACGTTGAGATCGCCCGGGGCCGCACCCCGCTCCACGAGGTATCGCCCGGTCGGACTCTCGACGTGGATCGCCCCCGCCGGCGAGATGTGGTCGGTGGTGATGTCGTCGGCGAGGACGAGCAGCGGGTGGGCGGCGTAGTCACCGAGCATGCTGCGCGCGAAATCGTCATCGGCGAACGGGGGACGCCGCAGCGCCGTCGACGACGGGTCCCAGGGAAAGAGCGGTTCATCCGGTGCATCGAGTGCGTCCCACGCGGGATTGCGCGACGCCGAGACGAAGTCGCCGACGACATCGCGCGGCCGCCGCGACGAATCCGTGAGGGCGTCGATCTCTTGAGGGCTGGGCCACAGATCGGCGAGCATCACGGCCCGTCCGTCGGCGTCGACCCCGATCGGTTCGGCGGTGGGGTCGATGGCCGCATCACCGGCGAGCGCGAAGACGATCACCATCGGCGGTGACATCAGCAGTCCCAGTTCGAGGTCCGGGTGGACGCGGCCGGGGAAGTTGCGGTTGCCGCTGAGTGCGGCAACCGGTTTGCGTGTTCCGTCAGCGGCCACCCCGGCGATCTCACGAGGTAGTCCACCCGAATTGCCGATACATGTCGCACAACCGAATCCGACGATGTCGAATCCGACGGCGGACAGGTCGTCGACGAGCCCGGTTCGCTCGAGCACGCCGGCAGCGGAGGGCGAACCCGGCGCGAGGGAGGTCTTCACATACGGCGGCACCCGCATCCCTCGCTCCCGTGCACGGCGGGCGACCAGGCCCGCGGCGATGAGGAGGCGCGGGTCGGAGGTGTTGGTACAGCTCGTGATCGACGCGATGGCGATGGGGAAGGCGGGCATGTCGATGTCGTCGTCGCATGCAGAAGGCGCCTCGGCGCGGAAGGTCGCCGGCAGATCGGTGAGCGGTACGAGATCCTGCGGACGGCGCGGGCCGGCCACCGAGGGGACCACGGCGCTCAGGTCGATGTCGATCGTGCGGGTGAAACGCGGCACGGCGTCGGGGTCGAACCAGAGTCCGAGACGTCGTGTGACCGACTCGACGAGGTCGCAGTGCTCTACCGAACGCCCGGTGTCGGCCAGATAGTCGAGGGTCCGTGCGTCGACGGGGAAGAACCCGGTGGTGGCACCGTATTCCGGTGCCATGTTGGCGATCACCGCCCGCTCGCCCACCGTCAGCGCCGATACGCCCGGCCCGAAGAACTCGACGAATTCACCCGTGACCCCGATGTCGCGCAGACGGTGGGTGACCACCAGCGCGAGATCCGTGGCGAGCACGCCCGCGGACAACGCACCAGTGAGGCGCACACCGACCACCTCGGGGATCCGCAGGGTGGTCGGCATGCCGAACATGACCGTCTCGGCTTCCAATCCGCCTATGCCCCAGCCCAGTACACCCAGACCGTTGATCATGGGCGTATGACTGTCGGTGCCGAGCATCATGTCGGGGACCGCGTGATCGACGCCGTCGACCGTCTCCACCGTCACCACGGTGGCGAGCTGTTCGAGATTGATCGTGTGCATGATCCCGGTACCCGGCGGGTTGATGTGCACGGTGTCCATGGTCTTCGACGCCCAGGACAGAAAGCGATACCGTTCCGAGTTGCGGCGCATGTCGTGGGCCAGGTTGACGACGGCGGCATCGCGGCGCCCGAAGGACTCGACCGCAAGCGAATGGTCCACCGAGACCTCCACCGGCAGGCGCGGGCTCAACGCCGTCGGATCCCCACCGCGGGCGGCGACCGCGTCCCGCATCGCGGCGATGTCGACGAGGGCGGGCGTGCTGGTGGTGTCGTGCATCAGCAACCGACCCGGTGCATACGGGATCTCGGCGTCGCTGCTGCCGGTCTCGAGCCACCGCGCCATGTCTCGCAGGGCTCGATCGCGCGTGCCGGGGTCGGCTCGGCGGGTCACGTTCTCGGCGAGCAGACGGATCACCGTGGGCCATTGCCGGTACACATCGACGCCGACTCGCTGCTCGACGTCGACCACCGGCAGCTCGGACCCGCACTGTTCTGGTCTGCTCATTCGCTCATCATAGGTTATAACCTATAACTTGCACCACCGGTGCTAGTATCTCCGCGTCCGGGAGCGCCGGACCCCGACGCCCACGACCACCACCCGGAGGCCCGCCATGACGACACCCGGCGGGATGTTCACCAAAAACGACTACGCATACGCCGAACTCCAAAGACGCATTCTCACCGGCGTCCTCCCGGCCGGCGCGGTGATCCCCCAGGCAAAACTCGCGGCCGAGATCGGCGTCAGCACCACGCCCCTCCGTGAGGCGATCCGTCGCCTGTCCGCCGAGGGCATGGTCGAACTCGAGGCCCACCGGGATGCTCGGGTGACCCCCGTGTCGGCCGACGAGGCACGTCACCTCTACCAGGTGCGCGAGAATCTCGATCCACTCGCGGCGGCGCTCGCCGCGCAGACGCGGACAGCGTCCGACATCGCGGCCATCAGCGCGGCCTTCGATCGCCTGTCGCCCATCGCCAGCGCATCCGATCTCGATGCCCTTGTCCGACACCGGGAATTCCACCGCACGGTGTACCGCGCATCGGGCAATCCCGTCCTGATCGGCATCCTCGAACGACTCTGGGACAAAGCAGACCGCTACCGGGTCATCGGCCTCTCCCACCGCGGCGACTCCCCCGAAGACCGGTCGCGGGTCACCGCCGAGCACCGGGCGATCATGGAGGCCGTCGCCGACGGCGACGCCGACCGAGCGAACGCGGTCATGCGCGAGCACATCGGCAACAGCCTGGGGCGTCGCGCGATCGATGCGCTCGCCGAGGATTCCGCAACCGGCTGACAGCCCACATCTGCACTTTGTGCGATGTGGCCCGCGCACGGTCATAGGTTATAATTTATAACCAGCACCCAAGGTAAAGCGCGCGAAAAGCGCAAAACGATACTTATGCGCCTAAGCGTGACCGTGATGCCGGTTACACCAACACTCCTGATGTGACCACCGACGTGGTTGCCTCACATCCGACCCAGAATCGAGAAGGCGATGTTGGCACTACTCGGCCTCGGCGACCGACCCCGAATGGAAACGAGCAACGCATGACCTCACCACCTCCCGGTGCCGACGCACCGGCCGAGACACCGTCGGCGCCGCCCACTCCGAGGCGTCTACCCACCCTCATCAAGGCGCTCGGCGCCCTGGTTGCCGTTGCGATCGTCGCCGTCGGAGTCATCGACGCGGCCGGGAGTGAGGGTGGGGCCGACGCACGTTCTCAGCTGACCCTGATCGCTCCCGCCGCCGCCGGCGGAGGGTGGGACGGCGCGGCGCGCGAGATGCAGCAGGCGATGCGAGCCCAGAACATCGTCAACAACTCGCAGGTCGTCAACATCCCCGGCGCCGGCGGCACCATCGGGCTCAGTCAGTTCGCCGGAATGACCGGGGACGCCACCACGATCATGGTCATGGGCATCACGATGCTGGGCGCGATCAACATCAACGGGTCCGATGTGGATCTCGGCGACGTCACCCCGATCGCGCGCCTCGCCGATGACTACGACGTGGTCGTCGTACCTGCGGATTCGCCGATCACCAGCGTCGACGAGCTGATGGCCGCGTGGAAGAAGGACCCGAAGGGTTTCACGTTCGGCGGCGGATCGCTGGGCAGCGTCGATCAGATGATCATCAGCCAGATGGCCCGCGAGAACGGCATGGACCCCGCTGCGGTCAATTACATCGCGTACTCCGGTGGCGGCGAGCTGGCGACGTCGCTCATGTCCGGGACGATCAAGGCCTCGGTCAGCGGTTACGAGGACTTCGTCGACCAGATCACCGCCGGAAACCTCCGCGCGCTGGCGATCTCGGCTCCCGCCCCGGTCCCGGCCATCGACCTGCCGACCCTGTCCGAACTGGGCTACGACGTCGCCCTCACCAACTGGCGCGGAGTGGTTGCGCCGCCGGGCATCACCGATGACCAGCGCACCGAACTCGAGGCGATCGTCACCGAGGTCGTCGAGTCACCCGAGTGGCGAGATGCGTTGCAGCGCAACAACTGGTCCGACACGTTCACCCCGGGGAACGGATTCACCGAGGTCATCGACCAGCAGTCGGAGTTCGTCCGCGGCATCTGGGCCGATCTCGGGTACTGACCGATGACCCCGGGCCTCCACCGCACAACCCCTGCCTCACACGACATCACGGAGACACCATGACCATCCTTGTCGCCTTCGCCCACACCCCCGAAGGCCGCGCGGCGCTCGATCACGGCCGGCGCGTCGCGCGCAGCGAGAACTCGCAACTGATCATCTTCGACATGGACACCCCCGCTGTCGACGACGACGGCGGCATCCCCGAGCCGGACTTCGCCCGTGCCGGAAACCCGATCGACGACATCGCGATCCGCTGGGTTGGCCATCGCCGGGAGGACTCCGATCCGGCCGCCGAACTCATCGACGTCTCGGAAGAATTGTCCGCCGATCTCATCGTCGTCGGCCTGCGCCGACGGTCGCGGGTCGGGAAGCTCCTGCTCGGCTCCAACGCGCAGCGCATCCTCATCGACGCCGAGGTCCCGGTCCTCGCGGTGAAGGCAGCCCATCATGACGACTGAGAATGCGGCGGCCCAGCCCGCGGGCACATCGATCGACGACGGACCGGTGCGCGCCCGCCGCCCCCTCACCGGACGGAGCGGTCTGGTCGTCGCGGGCTTGATGCTCGCGCTCGCCGTCTACCTGACCGCCGGCATCATCGGCATGGAGATCCCGGGAAGCGCGGCCACTCCTGGGCCGGCGTTCTTCCCGATCATCCTGACGATCTGCGCCTACCTCATCGCCGGTCTCCTGACCGTGCAGACGCTCCGTCACCCCGACGAGCCCGATCCCGACATCGTCCCACCCGCAACCGGACAGTGGCGCACGCAGAGCGATTGGCGTGCAATGGGTCTCGTCCTGGCCGGGCTCATCGCCTTCACCGTGCTGCTGATCCCGCTGGGTTGGATCCTGTCCGCCGCACTGCTGTTCTGGATGGTCGCCCACGCCATGGGTTCCACCCGCCCGATTCTCGACACCGGGGTGTCCCTCGTCGTCTCCTGTGCCGTGCAGGCGTTCTTCTCGGCGGGCCTCGGTCTGAATCTGCCCGCCGGCATCCTGGGAGGGCTGTTCTGATGGACAACGTCTCGCTTCTGCTGGAGGGCTTCTCCCAGGCGCTCACGCCGATGAACCTGCTCTGGGTCTTCATCGGCGCGCTGCTCGGTACCGCGGTGGGGGTGCTCCCGGGTCTCGGTTCGGCGATGGCCGTCGCGCTGCTGCTCCCGGTGACCTTCACCCTCGACCCCACCGCCGCGTTCATCATGTTCGCCGGTGTGTACTTCGGCGGTCTGTTCGGTGACTCGACCATGGGCATCCTGATGAACACGCCCGGCGGATCCACCGCCATCGCGACTTCGTTCGAAGGTCACCGGATGGCCAAGCGCGGGAGGGCCGCACAGGCGCTCGCCACCGCCGCCATCGGCGCCTTCATCGGCGGGATGATCGCGACGACGATCGTCGTGTTCTTCGCTCCCAAGCTGGCCGACCTCGCCATCCAGTTCGGTCCCGCAGAGTATTTCGCACTGGCCGTCTTCGCGTTCATCGCGATCGCCTCGGTGGTCTCCGACTCCGTGATCAAGGGCCTGACCGGGTTGCTCATCGGTCTGATCCTCGCGGTCATCGGGATCGACGGGATCTCGGGCACCCAGCGCTTCACCATGGGCGCTCCCGAGTTGTTCGACGGCATCAGCATCATCGTGATCACCGTCGGCACCCTGGCGCTGGGCGAGGTCATCTATGTCGCCTCGCGCATCCACCGCACTCGTGCCCCGGACGCGGACGCCGTCATCGGCCGGCCCTTCCTCAAGCGCGCCGAGTTCCGTGAGGCGCTCCCGGCGTGGCTGCGCGGCACCGGTTTCGGTGTTCCGTTCGGCGTCATCCCGGTCGGTGGCGCGGAGGTTCCCACGTTCCTCGCCTACGGAACCGAGCGGCGCCTGGACCGCAAGCGACCCGACCCCCAGTTCGGACAGGGCGCCATCCGCGGCGTCGCCGGACCGGAGGCGGCGGGCAACGCGACGTCGGGCACCGCGATGGGAGCCCTGCTCGCCATGGGCCTGCCCACGTCCGCCACCGCGGCCATCATGCTGGCTGCGTTCCAGCAGTACGGCCTGCAGCCCGGACCACTGCTCTTCGAACGCAACGCGGACCTCGTGTGGACCCTCATCGCCAGCCTGTTCATCGGCCTGGTCATGCTGCTGATCCTCAACATGCCGTTCGCCGCCATCTGGGCGAAGCTGCTGCTGATCCCCAGGCACTACCTCTACGCGGGCATCGCGGTGTTCTGCGTCCTGGGCGTCTACGCGACCTCGGCCGCGATCACCGACCTCATCCTTGTGATCGCAATCGCGTTCGTCGGATATCTGCTGCGCCGTTACGGTTTCCCGCTCGCGCCGGTCATGATCGGCGTCGTGCTCGGCCCCCTCGCCGAGACCAGCCTGCGCAACGCGATGATGTCGAGCGGCGGGGATCCGAGCGTGTTGGTGGGCAGCGCGATCACCTGGGTCCTCTACGGCGTCCTCGCTGTTGTCGTCCTGTTCACCGCGTTCCGCCGCCTGCGCATGCGGACACGTCAGGACACGTGATGCGCACAACCACCGACCGCGCACTCATCCGTTCCCGGTTCCTCGCCGTCGACGTCGCCAATGTCGCCGATGTCCTCGACGACCTCGGCCACCGTGATCAGGCGCTCGGGACCGACCTCGCCTGCGTGGCCGGGCGCGAACGTCTGGCCGGGTGGGCGTTCACCATCTCGGGTGCGATGAGCGACGAGCCGGGTCGGGACCCGCTGAAAGCGCAGGCGTGCAACGAGATCGGCCCGGACGAGGTCTCGGTGTGGGAGGGGAACGGACGTGGTGTCTGCTACTTCGGTGAACTCGTCGCGATCGGGATGATGCAGCGGGGTTCTCCCGGCGCAGTGCTCGACGGCGGTGTTCGCGACCGGAAGTGGCTGCACGAGATCGGCTTCACGACATTCTCGCGCTACCCGACGTCGGTCCAGACCAGCGGCCGCTGGCGCGTCAGCGCGTGGCAGCAGCCCGTCACCCTGCCGGGCGCGTCCGGGCAACCGATCGTCATCGAACCCGGGGACTTCATCCTCGGCGACGACGACGGCGTCATCGTCATCCCCGCCGCGATCGTCGACGTCGTGCTCGAGGCCGCCGAAACCATGACGGACAAGGAAATCGACGTCCGTGCGGCGATCCGCAACGGTATGACCCTCGCCGATGCGATGACGCAGTTCGGCCGCATCTGAACTCCCGCCCCCTGCGGAGCGAGCTTGCGAGCGTCATTCCCGCTCCCTGAGGAGGCCGGAGCCTGCGGAGGCCGTCTCGAAGGGTCGTGGCGAGATGCGTCGCCAACCCTTCGTGGCTCGTCGCTATCGCTCCTCGCACCTCAGGGAGCAGAAGTCATGCGGCCGTTTCGGATCAGGGACCAGGAGTCAGGCGGCCCTTTCGGATCAGGGAGCCGGGGGTGACGTGCGCTCCCGGACCTCCCGCTCCAGGTAGTCGAGGTTCTGCCGCATCTGCGCGATGAGTCGTTCCGCGCCCGACACGGTGTCGTCCGCATCGGGGTCGACGACCGAGCTGACCGCCATGTCGGCCAGCTGGCGCGCGACCTTCCGGTCATTCTCGCTGTCACCCGGGTGATGCCACCAGGCCAGCCAGTTCAACATGCCGACGATGCCGAGCGCGGAGATCCGTGGATCAGCGGCACGGAACCGGCCCCCGGCGATGCCTTCCTCCATGACCGCGACCAGCTCTTTCAGCACTCGCCGACGGCTCTGCCGGTAGGTCTCGGCGAGTGCGGGCGGCAGCTCCGCCTCCGAGCGGATCAGCAACCGGAACCGATCGAGGGTCTGGGTCTGGTGGAGTGCGATGGACATCGCCATCTCGTGGATTTTCCCGACGGGATCGAGGTCGGTTCGCTGATTGATCTCATGCAGCAGGATCGCCGGCTCCTCGGCGATCTCGCTGACCAGCCGGGCGAACAGCTCGTCCTTGTTGGCCACGTAGTGGTACAGCGCCGGACGTGTCAGGCCGGTGGCGTCGGCGATGTCCTGCAGGGTGGTGCTCGCCAGCCCACGCTCGGCGAACAACCTGGTGGCCTGCTCCATGATCTCGCGTTCGACCAGTTCACGCCGCGAATTGCTGCGGCCGGTGCGCCCGGCGGTCGGCGACTCCTGGGGCGTCGAGCTGGTCATAGGCGAAGAATAGTGCGTCCGGCCCCTGCGCCGCGTCCGACCTCCGGGACCCCGTCCGGGACCGCGCCGTCGCTCACGGACACGAGATCGGTGCGCAGGCTCACCAGCCCGGCGACGAGGTCGTCGTAAGAGCTGGTGGGCGCCTCCACGACGATCAGCGCGTCCGTCTCCTGTCGCAGACGCTCGCCGAGATCCAGTCGCGTCAGCACCGCGTCCCGGTCGCCGCGACCGGTCAGCCAGACCGCGGACGAGCCCGCGGCCCCGGCGAGAAGAGGTCCCGCCGCCTCTCCCCACGCGGAGTCGATGTCGACCTCGAGCCGGGTGGCTCCCGGTTCGGCCAACAGTTCGGCGGGGGCCAACCGGGTCGGAAACGACCACGACCCGTGTGACAAGGGCTGCTCGACAACCCATGTCGACAATCCGCCGGCGGGGACCGGCCCGACGTCGACGCCGGCATACGCGGTGAGTCCGCGCCGGGCCACCGCGGGCGCCGCGGACGCGAAACGGTCGAGCCCGACCTTCCCGGCGCGGGTCATGTACGCGATCATCAACTGGTCCACCGGCATGTCCGCACGACGCGGGAACGATTCCCACCACTGCTCGCTCCGGATGGCAATCGACTGCAGGTATTCGACGTTCGGCCGACGCGCCGACTCGTACGCCGAGAGCGCCTCGTCGAGCGTCGTCGCATCCCGCACCGCGCGGTCGAGTTCGATCGCGTCCTCCATCGCGAGTTTGGTTCCCGACCCGATCGAGTAGTGCGCGGTGTGCGCCGCATCCCCGAGCAGCACGACGTTTCCGGTGTGCCACCGGTTGCACGTCACGGTGCGAAAGCGCAGCCACCGGGTGCGGTTTCCGATCAGACGGTGACCGCCGAGCGTGTCGGCGAAGGCTCCCTGAAGGTACGCCAGCGCGGCCTCGTCGCTGTCGGTCATCGGGGTGGCCTCGGTCGAGAGATCGAAACCCGCACGACGCCAGGTGGTCTCGTCGGTCTCGATCAGGAACGTGCTGCGATCCGAGGCATAGGGGTAGGCGTGCGCGACGAAGGTGCCGTGTTCGGTGGTCACCGGCGTGAAGATGGCACTCGGCAGCGCGAAATCCGTCCCGCACCAGAGGTACAGGCCTTCGCCGGTGCTGATGGCCGGACCGAGGTCGTCGGCGAGATCGGTGCGGGTGGCGCTGTTGACGCCGTCGGCGGCGACGATGAGGTCCGCGTCGACGTCGGCAACCGACCTGCGCGCGCCGAACTCCAACCGCACACCCGCGGCCGTGGCATGGTCCTGCAAGACCTCCAGCAGCGTCGTCCGCGCGATCGCGAGCAACTCCCCGTGGGACAGGCGCGCGACGTCGTCACCGACCCGCATCGACATCTCGTGTGGATGCGACACCGCGACGATGGCGTCGAGGGACGCGGGGTCCGCCTCGCGCAGATTCCGCTGGGTTCGGGATGCGAGTCCGACGCCGAATCCGAAAGTGGTGTCGGGCGAACCCTGTTCGTACACGGTCACCTCGGCATCGGGGTGACTGCGCTTGAGCAGGCGCGCTGCGTACAGCCCACCCGGACCGCCACCGAGCACGGCGATTCGACTGAGTTTCATCGTTTCTTCCTCACTGATCAGTTCGCTCGAGCTTGGCCACGACGTCGGCGCGGAGTCTCTTCTTGTCGATCTTCCCGACGTTCGTCTGGGGCAGTTCCGACACGTGCTCGAGTCGCTCGGGCCACTTGAACTTGGCCACGCCCAGCTCTTCGAGGTGTGCGCGAACACTCGCCATCGACACCGGCTCGCCGTCCGCGGTGACCAGGTATGCGCAGGTCCGCTCACCCAGCCGCGGATCCGGCATCGCGACGACCGCCGCGTTGCGCACTCGCGGATGCGTGACGAGCAGCTGTTCGACTTCTTCGGCGTTGATCTTCTCGCCACCGCGGTTGATGAGGTCCTTGATTCGCCCCTCGATGGAGAGATGACGTTCGCCGTCGACCAGCACGATCTTCGCGAGATCCCCGGTCCGGTAGAAACCGTCGGATGTGAACGCGTTCCGATTGTGGTCGGCGGCGTCGAAGTAACCGGGGATCGTGTACGGGCCTCGGCAGGACAGCTCACCGACCTCGCCGTCGGGCACCTCGATCTCGGTGCCGGGGTCGAGGATGCGGATCTCGTCCCGCGTCGCGATCGGGGTGCCGACGGTGGCCAGCCGCGACTCCTCCAAAGCATTCCGCGGAGAGACCGTGACCAGGCCTTCGGACATCCCGAAAAGCTGACCGACCCAGCGTGTTCGGCCAACGGCCCGGTCGAAGAGCTCGCGACTCGGCTTGGCGCCGGACAGGATCACATTGCGCAGGAACGCACTCGGCTCGTCGAACTGAGGATCGGCGACGGCCTGATAGTGCCCGTGTCCGATCAGGACGTCCGTGGCCTGTTCCCGTGCCATGAGCGGGAACGCCTTCGACACGTCCGCGGTCGCGAGGACGAGACAAGCTCCCACCGAATGCGCGGCATGGAGTCCACAGCTGATGCCCGCGTTGTGGATGATCGGGATCAGGTGCGCGACGCGCGTCTCCTCGGTCCACCCCAGGCGCCGTGCGTACAGCAGGGCGTTGTCCCAGTACTCGACGTGCAGCCGCGGAATCACCTTCGGCACACCGGTGGTGCCGCCCGACAACTGGAAGACGCAGACGTCGAGCGGGTGGATGCCGGCCTGGATCGAGGTCACCCGCGCTCGGGCCTCCGCGGGTGCGGTTGCGGTGCCGAGCGCCTCCACGGGGTGCACGTCGTCGCCGACGTCGTCGAGCGCCCCGATGGTGAAGATCGTCCGCAGCGTCGGGTGGCCCTGGGCCTGCTCCCGCGCGAACTCGACGAGGTCGAAACCGAGCCCCGCCTCGACGATGTGTCCGACGGCGCCGACCGCACGGGAGATGTGACCGATCTCGTGCGCGCGGTGCGCCGCCAGCGTCGCCACCGGCACCAGCCCCGCTTTGAGACAGGCGTACCAGGCGAGGACGGTCTCCATCCGATTTCCTGCCTGGAACAGCACCGGGTCGCCGGGCACCAGGCCGAGATCGAGCAGTCCCGCCGCGATCCGATCGGTGCGAAGTCCCAACTCGGCGTACGTCATCGAGGCCACGTCGGTCACCACGGCCGGACGATCGGGAAAGCGGTCGACGGTGTCCTGCAGGCGATGAACCAGCGGACGGTCGGTCCACTCCCCCGCCTTCCGATAGACCGCAGCGCGGTCCGCCGGGTACCCGACCAGTCGGTCGGCCCAGCGTGACCGACCAGGTCCCGGAGTCCGGGCCGACGATCGCTCGGGGGTGGAGGTCACCGTCATCGACCCGCCACCGCTGGGAGCAGTTGCGCGAGTTCGGCGACGTGGTCGGGATGGTCGACCGGCACGATGCCCGAGTAGACGGCCGTGAAGCACCCCGGGCAGCATTGCTGCCGGAACACCACGTCGGTGTCGACGTATTCGCGGGGATCGGAGGTGACCTGCGGACCGGCGTCGCTCGACGGGCCGTCGTAGCGTGCCAGGTCGAGCCGGCCGGACTTGCTGTCGCCCAACAGCCTTCCGCAGTGTGCGCAGCCCACGACGCGGGCATCGCCGATCGTGGCCTCGACCAGGTTGTCGTCCAGTCGACGGGCGCGATCCAGGTCCAGGGTCGCCTCTTGGCCGGAGGGAAGCTCCGAACGGTTCCGTCGAATCTCGCGCAACTGTGCCCGCTTCGCCTCGGTCCGCGAGTCGTCGACCCGACCGTCGGCGAGAACGACGCCGTAGGTCTCCTCGGCACCGGCGAGGGTCACCTTGCCGTTGCGTACGTCTGTCGCCACGGCTTCCGGCTCGCGGTGCAGCGGGTCGCCATAACCGCCCCCGCCCTGCCAGTGCATGTACAGCACCTCACCAGGGGCGAGGTAGCTCTCGTCGTAGCACGCGCCGATCTCCTTGTTCCCGGTCAGTTCATCCATCGATCCGGGAATTCGCCCCTGTGCCAACAAGTCCTGCACGCCGGAATCACGAACGAGTATCTCCAGGCCGGTGTTGCCGGGCAGACCCCCCGCCAATCCGGAGTTCTGGGCCACCGCCTTGCCCGCCGAGGCGAACACGAGCCCCATCGGCAGACTGGTGCCGTACGGAGTGACCGCCAGCGACGCCGATACCCCGCCGCGATGCCGCCCCGGACCGCCGGAGTCGGGCTCCTCCCGGCGCCACAGGGTGAGCAGCGGGTAGAGGAACTCCGTCATCTCGGTGTCGGGGATGCGCCCCATCGGGATGCAGAACAGGCCACCGGTATCCATACCGTCGGCGACTGGCCGCGCGCCGTACCCGCCGGCCATCGGCTCCATCATGATGTTGAGGAACGGCACTGGTTGCTCACCGCGCTCGTCGAGGCCGGCCACCACCGCGGTGTCCCACGTACCGCAACACGACGCCTGCACGTTCTTGCCGAACTCGAGGTGGCGGTCCAACATCTGGGCCAGACACTCCGCGATCAGGTTGCCGGTGAGCCAGGCCGGGCCGATCGGTCCGCGGCTCACCGCGGCCGGGAAGGTCGCGTTGTTGATCGTCCCCTCCTCGGCCACCAGATCGAAGCATCGCATCAGACCGCCTGCCGACCAGGGGATGTCACCGGCGAGGATCGGGAGCAGCGCCAGCATCACCCCGCCGCGCATGCCCGCGTACGTGCAGTTGATGACGCCCGTCTGCGGGTCGGTACCGGTGAAGTCGAACTCGAGGTGGTCGAATGTCTTTGTCATGGCGACGGTGATCTTGTGGACACCGCGGTCGCCGGTCTGGGACTGGTCCTGGTACCCGGTGGCATGCCAGGTGCCGTCCGGCAGGTCGGACAGCTTCGTTCGCAGCCGCCCCTCGGCGTCGGACATCATCCGCTTCATGACGGCCTTGACCGTGTCGGCGCCGTACTGCTCGATGACGGCGAGCAACCGGTCACGTCCGACGCTGTTCGCACCGATCTTGGCGCGCAGGTCGAGCCCGACGAGCATCGGGACCCGACTTCGCCGGACCCAGACGTCGGCGACGTCGCGCTGCAGCTCGTAATCGCGGACCACCTTGATCGGCGGCGTCGGAAGCGACTCGGAGAACACGTCTTTGGCGGCCGGGTCGAAGGAGCCCAGCCCGGATCCGCCGAGGTCGGGCTCGTGGCAGATCGCACTCGTCCAGGCGAAGAGCTTGCCGTCGTGGAAGACGGGCTGGTAGACGATCACGTCGCTCTGATGGAGTCCGCCGCCGACCCACGGGTCATTGCAGAGGAACATGTCGCCCTCGGCAATCCCAGGATTGAGCGAACGGTGCTGCAGCGTCCAGTAGATGGCGAGGTCCACCGCGCCGACGAGCATCGTGTTGTACAGCCCGACCTGGACCTCTTGGCCCAGTTCGTCGCTGACCGCGAAGTCGAAGTCGTTGGCATCGGTCACGATCGGCGATCCCGACATCCGTTTGAGGGCTTCACCCATCTCGTCGGTGACCGACCACAACCGGTGCCGGATCACCTCGTACGTGAGCGGGTCGAGTGCATCGATCTGTTCCTGCGAGACGGTGTGCACCGGCAACGACGGCGGCAGGGATCGGGCCAGCGCGTCGAGATCGGTGGGTCGGCTCGAGAAGACCTCCGAGCCGGGAATGGGTGCGGTCATGAGAGCGACTCCTGTGATTGCTGCGTGTGGTCGGTCATGCGGGATCGACGGTGATGTTCAGGTTGCCGAGGCGGTCGATCTCACCGGTGGTGTCGTGCGGGACCACCACCGTCGTGGTGGGCACCTCGATGACGGCGGGACCGCGGATGATGTGGCCGGCTCGTAGTCCGGCGTAGTCGTAGATGTCGGTGTCGACGAAGCCGCGCCGGCCGTCGAGGCAGACCTTTCGCACACCCACGTGCGCCGACGACGGGTCGGTGGTGTCGGCGGTTGCCAGTTCGGGCAGCTCCGGCGAGAACGGCAGGATCCCCGTGCCGCGCACGCGGTAGGTGATGGCTTGGATGCCCGCCTCGCGGAATCCGCTGTCCTTTCCGTAGAGATCCGCGTACTTCTTCTCGAATGCCTCTGCTGCGTCGACGATCTCGGCGGATGTCAGCGAACCGTCCGGTAGCGGGGTCGCGACCTCGGCCAGCTGCATGCTGTATCGCATGTCGATCTCGCGCTCTATCTCGACCGCGGCGAACTGCAGGCCCTGACGGTCGAGCTGACCGCGTACCTGTTCCTCGAGGACCTTGAAGTTCTCCTCCACCCGGGCAGGGTCGACCGGCATCGCTGCCGGGTCCGAGAGTTCCTTGGCGAGAACGATGTTCGACGATGCCAGGCCGTAGGCGGAGAAGGCGGACGCCACCTGGCCGAGCGGGACGACGACCCGGGACACCCCGATCTCCTGCGCGTACAGGCCGCAGTGCGCCGGGCCCGAACCGCCGAACGCGTAGACGATGAAGTTGCGGGGGTCGTGACCGGCTTCGACGACCGTCTTGCGCAACAGGTCTCCGGTCTGGGCGTTCTGCACCGCGTAGATGGCCGCGGCGGCCTCTTCCACCGACAGGCCGAGGGGTTCGGCGATGCGGGTACGGATCGCCTCGCGGGCGAGCTGCAGATCGAGCGCCTTGCGACCACCCAGCAGGCCGCGCTCGGGCAGGATGCCGAGGACGAGATTGGCGTCGGTGTTGGTCGGTTCGGTCCCGCCCTGCCCGTAGCAGGCCGGACCCGGCACGGCTTGAGCGCTGTGGGGTCCGATCTGGAGGTTGCCGCCGGCATCGATCCAGGCGATCGCGCCGCCGCCGGCGCCGATCGCATGGACCTCGAGCGTGGGGACGTTGATCGGGTGATGGTTGATGATCGTCGTCGACGACCGGACCGGCTCGCCGTCGACGACGAGCCCCACGAGGAAGGTCGTGCCGCCCGCGTCGGTGGCGATGATGTTGTCGTGGCCCAGCTGCCGACCGAGGGACACCGACCCGACCACCCCGCCGGTCAGCACCGAACCGACGGTCGAGATGGCGTTGCCCGGCGCTTCGGACGCGGCGACCGCGCCGCCGTTGCTCTGCATGACGAGGAGGGGACCGGCGAGCTGATGGTCGCGCAACCTGCCCTCGAGTTCGCCGAGGTAGTCCCGGAGGCCGGGGCCGATCTGGGTGCTCATCACCGTGGTCGCGTTGCGCGCGAACTCACGGATCCGTGGACTCACCTCACTCGACAGCGAGACGAACACGGTGGGGTCGACCTCGGCGACGATCTCGCGAATCCGCTGCTCGTGGGCCGGGTTACGGAACGACCACAGCAGCGACACGGCGATGGCGGAGATCCCGTCGTCGAGCAGCTCACGGACTGCGGCGCGCACCTCGTCCTCGTCCAGCGTCACCACGACACGACCGTCACGGTCCATGCGCTCGGTGACCTCGAGCGCGTGACGCTTGTGGATCAGACCGTGGGATTTGTTCTGCGCGAGCACATTTTGCAGCTGTTCGGGTGACCGTCCGAGGTAGCGGCCCTCGACGTTCATGATGAAGATCGAGTCGCGGTGCCCCTTGGTGGTGATGAATCCGACGTCCGGCACCCGGCCCATGACGAGCGCGTTCAGCGACGATGTGGTGCCGTGCGCGATGTGGTGGGTGTCGGCGAGCATGTCGTCGAGTGGACGGCCCAGCTGCTCGGCCAGAACGGTCAGGACGTCGATCACGCCGGCCGAGTAGTCCGGCGGAGTCGATGGCGCCTTCCCGGCGACGACCAAGCCGTTGCCGTCGTCGAGGACGGCGTCGGTGAACGTCCCGCCGACGTCCACACCGATCACGTATGCCATGGCCAGGTACTCCTTCGTTGTCCGGGCTTCGAGGCCCTTCAGGTCCGTTTACGTTGGCGTTGAGTATTCGACGTGATCGACCATGTGTCAAGCATTTGATATGAGTTGGATCACCCCTGATTGTCCCCTACTCGCCCATCGCTGCAGGTCAACACGATCGAGACCAGCACCTTGACGAATCATCACTAGCGTCGAATAATCATCATCAGCGTCAACTTGGCGCGATCGACCCGCTGCACGGGTCGCGATCGAAAGGACCGGACCCATGGGTGTCCACCGCATCGGCCTCGTCGTGCCGAGTTCGAACGTCACGGTCGAGACCGAGATGCCGGCCCTCCTGAACCGGCACCCGATCTCGCAGTTCTCGTTCCATTCGACCCGGATGAGGATGCACACGGTGTCCCCGGAACAGCTCGCCGCGATGAACGCCCAACGCGAGCGGTGCGTTATGGAGATCGCCGATGCCTCGCCGGAGGTGATCCTCTACGCCTGCCTGGTTGCGCTGATGGTCGGTGGACCGGGCGAGCACCAGCGCGTCGAGGGTGCCGTCGCGGAACAGCTGGCCACCGGCGGCTCCGACGCGATCATCCGGTCGAGCGCGGGCGCTCTGGTCGAAGCGCTCCGTGCGCTGGATGCCCGGCGCATCGCCCTCGTGACCCCGTACCTCCGGCCACTCGCCGAGAAGGTCGTCGAGTATCTGGACGCCGAGGGCTTCGAGGTGATGGATTGGCGGGCCCTCGAAGTCGCGGACAATGCGGAGGTCGGATGCATCCCCGGTGACCGCGTCATGACCGCCGCCCGGTCCCTCGAACTGGACGGCGTCGATGCGCTGGTGCTGTCTTGTTGCGTCCAGATGCCGTCGCTGGATCTGATCGACGACGCCGAACGAGAGTTCGGCCTGCCCGTTCTGTCGGCCGCGACGGCGGGCGCCTACAGCATCCTGCGCGGACTCGGCCTGCCGGCGTCCATCGAGGGCGCGGGGAGCCTGCTGCGCGCCGACATCGCCACCGTCCCGGCCTGATCACTCATCCCGATTCTTCTGGAGCTCTCATGAATTCACTCCCCCACAAGGTTCGTGGCGTCGACCACGTCGCCTATCCCACCTTCGATCCGGCCGCGACGGTCCGCTTCTACCGCGACGTCCTCGGTTTCCCGGTCGTGCACTCGATCTGCGCGGCCGGCTGGGGACCCGACAAGCATCCCGACTTCATCCACTTCTTCTTCGACATCGGCAACGACGACCGGCTGGCGTTCTTCTACTACTTCGGTCTGGAGCCGTTCGACGGTGGCCCACAGGGTGATTCGTATTCACGATTCGCCGAGGACGTGCCGATCTGGTTCATCCGCTCGCGCCATCTCGCCATTCACGTCGACGACGAGAGCGACCTGTTGGAATACCGACGACGCCTCGACGCCAGTGAGTGGCCGGTCGAGATGCAGATCCAGCACGAGACCATCGAGTCCATCTACACCCACGACCCGAACGGTTACATGATCGAGATCACCCGCGCCATGCGACCGGTGACGCCGCAGGAGGACCTCGACGCCAACCTCACCATCGAGGCCCTCATCGACGTGGTGTCGCAACCGAATCCGAGCATGGATGCCCTGCTCGTACGCAAGGCGGAACGGATCCTCGAGCGTGCATCAGACTGGCAGGACCAACAGACGACCGGCAGCGTCCTCGCCGGTGGGGAGGTATCGTCGCGATGACGACGTTCTTCGTGCTCGACGTCCCCGAGAACAAGGCGGTCGCCGCGGTCGCCGGCGAGGCACCGGGTGTCACCGTGGATCACATCGGCCCCTACTTTCGCATCTCCTCCGACGACGCCATCGTCGTCGACCGGCGTGCAACCGGGTGTCGGCATGCCGTCTGGTACAGCAGCGTCGCGGGTCTGCTCGAGTCTCGAATCAGCCAGTGGGACAAAGACGCACTGAAGGTCGAGCCGCGATGACCGCCCACACCGCCGCGGGCGCAGACCGGCTCGGCGCCGGTCGATACATCGACGCCGCCGAATCACCGGCGGACACCACGACCTCCGTCCACGAGCTGACCACCGCCGACGGCGCCAAGGTCACCGGGGTCCTGCGCACCGTCCCCGGCGCGACCGTGGTGGTCGCACTCATGCACCCGCGTCAGGACCTCACGCATCATGTGCTCGTCCCCGAACTGCTCGCCCGAGGGTTCGCGGTGTGGACGCAGGGCACGCGTTCGGTCAACAACGACCTCACATTGATCCACGAACAGGCCATCCTCGACGCCGCGGCGGGACAGGCCTTTCTCCGCGAACGCGACTTCGGATCTGTGCTCACACTGGGTCATTCGGGTGGCGGCGCGTTGTTCGCCTTCTATCACCAGCAGGCCGGACTGGCGCCCGGTGACCGACTGACCACGACTCCCGCCGGGCGGCCGGTGGACCTGGCCGGCGCCGACATGCCGTTGCCCGACGGCGCGATCTTCCTGGCCCCGCACCCCGGTCAGGGCGAACTGCTGCTGCGCCTCATCGACCCGTCGGTGACCGACGAGGACGATCCGCTCGCCGTCGACCCGGCGCTCAATCCGTTCGATGCGGCCAACGGATACGCCGAACCGCCGGAGAGCTCTTCTTATACAGCTGATTTCGTCGAGAGGTACCGGGCTGCGCAACGCGCTCGCGTCGAACGTCTCGACGCTGTCGCACGCGAACTCGTCGCCGAGACCGGCCGCGCCCGTGGCCGTTTTGCCGACAGCGCGGATCCCGTCGACCGCCGGGCCGCACTCGCACCGCGCGTCATGACGGTCTACCGCACCGACGCCGACCTGCGATTCCTCGATCTGACACTGAGTCCCAACGACCGGCCGTACGGGTCACTGTTCGGCCGGCGTCCCGATCTCACGGATTACGGCCTGGTCGGGTTCGGTCGGCTGGCGACCCCGGATGCGTGGCTGTCCACGTGGTCGGGTCTGTCGAGCAACGCCGGATTCCTCCGCTGCGCCCCCGGTGTCCGGGTGCCCACGCTGTTCGTCGAGCTCACCGGCGACCAGGCGTGCTTCCCCGAGGATGCGGTGGCGATGGTGAACGCCCTCGGCGCGGGCGATGTCACGCACGTCCGCGTCGAGGGAACCCATTTCGGCGGTCCGATCCGCCGAGATGCTCCGAGCGGCGCAAGCCTGGCCGCCGCCGAGATCGGCGGCTGGCTCGCGCAGCGGTTCCCGCAGTTCGCCCCCTGAGGTGCGAGGAGCGCAAGCCGCCGGTCCGAGCAAGCGACGAAGGAGCGTGTCGAGGTCGACGAGCCACGAAGGGCGCCGTCGTCACTTCTTCGCAAGCGCCGCCCGGTAGCCGAGGAAGCCCACGTAACCAGCCAGCCCGACCAGGCCCAGGCGTCGGGTGCGCTTCGACACCAGCGCCGCACCGATTGCGGTCTCGCAGGCGCCGTTGCGGTAGGTCCACGTGGTGGTGTCGTCGGGGAACACCGGCGCGGTGATCGGCGCGAACGCTTGCGGGGCGACGAAATGCGCGAGCCCCATGGCCGCGAGTCCCCCGCCCACCAACGAGACCTTGTCCAGCGATTGCTTGCCTGCGGCCATCAGAGTGTTCCCTCCGTCGTCGAGTCTTTCCGGTGATCGTATGCACTCAGGTGGGTCCGGTTGCGGCGACCCACTCCTCGGCCGTCAGTGACCGCCGGCCTCGAGTGCGCGGCGCAGACCCCAGATGTAGTCGTCCGGCCGCTCCCACGCGGCGAAATGTCCACCGCGATCGAACTCGCGCCAGTCGGCGACAGCGAAGTGACGGTTCGCGAACTGCCTCGGGGCGTTGACCAGATCGTGGGCGAACAGCGTGAACACCGTCGGCGTCTCGACCCGCGGCCAGTCTTTGGCAGCCCTGGTCGCGTAGGGGCCGAACGATGTCGCGATCGTGCCGGTCAGCCAATACGCGGTCACCCAGGTGAGAGCTTCGTCGTAGGAGAACACGCGGGTGATGTCACCGTCGCAGTCGGTCCAGCGCAGAAGCTTCTCGACGATCCACGCCGCCAGTCCGACCGGAGAGTCGCCGAGTCCGACCGCCAGGGTGTCCGGCCTCGTCGACTGATACTGGGATACATCAGTGAAGTGCAGTGATGCCACGCGCTCCGGGTGGCGGGCGGCCAGGGCTTCCGCCACATCACACCCGACATCGCCGGCCGAGACGGTGAACCGGTCCACACCGAACTCCGTCATCGCGGCAGCGACGGCATCGGCCATCTGAACCGAGGACAAGCCACGCTCCACGGGCGCGGAGAACGGGAACCCGGGGAGCGCGGGCGCCACGTAGGACACATCCCCCAGGAGGGGAAAGAGCCGCTCGAACCGCAACACCGAGTCGGGCCAACCGTGGAGCAGCAGCACCACCGGGGCACGCCCGCCGTCGGCCTCGGACATCACAGCCCGCACGGGCACCTCGGCCCGCTCTGTCTCCACCCAGCCGAGCTCCGCTATCCGATCCTCGTGGATCCGCCAGTCGAACCCGGTCGTCCAGTGATCGACGAGGTCATCGAGCAACTCCGGATCGAATCCACCGGTCCCGGCGACGTCGGCGCGCGGGATCGACCGGAAGCGGAGCAGCCGGTCCCGGAGATCGTCGAGCGCGGCGGTCGTGCTGCGACGGAACATGTCCCGGGTCACCGCACCGTCGGTGCGGTGAGTCCGCGGTCGGCCTCGTCCAGATCACCGGTGTCGCCGTACTCGTACGCTCGGCGGCCGGCGACGAAGACGTATGCCATGAACAGCGACCAGGCCGTCACGCCGATCCCGATGCGCGCCCAGGTCGGGAGCGGGGACGGCGTGACGAACGCCTCGATGACCCCGCACAGCAACAACACGACGACCAGGCCCAGTGCCACGCCGACCGCCGCCCGGCCCTCCTCGCCGAGAGCCGCTGCGCGCGTCCGATTTCCCGGCGACACCCACGCCCAGAAGATTCGCAGTCCCACCCCCGCGGCGACGAACAGGCAGGTCAGCTCGAGCATCCCGTGCGGCAGGATCAGTCCGAAGAACAGGTCGCCACGGCCGTGGCGGATCATGATCGACGCCACGACGACCAGGTTCAGGACATTCGTGTGGAGCATCCAGATCACCGGAAAGCCGAAGACGCCCAACGCGATACACAATGCGGCGAGCCAGAAGTTGTTGGTCCACACGCGCGCGGCGAACGACGTCGCCTCGTATTCGCTGTAGTAGTTCTCGAAGTCGTTGGTCACGAGGCGCTCGATCTCGCCCGGTGACGCGAACGAGCTCTCGATCCGCGGGTGCTCGAGGACCCACCACGTCATGATCACGGCTGCACCGAGCGACCCGCCCATCACCGAGAGCCACCACCAGCGCATCCGGTACAGGGCGGCGGGGAACGACCTCGTGAAGAACTCGATCACCGTCGCCGGCGTGCTGACCCGGGTACCGGTCGCACGACCGCGAGCGCGTGCCAGCAGAGCCGACAGGTACGCGACGAGCGACGCATCGGGGGCGGTCGAGCGGATGACCGACAGATGGGTGGCCACCCGCTGGTAGGTGTCGATCATCTCGTCGGCCTCGGCACCGGTGAGTCGGCGGTGCCGCGAGAGCGCGTCGAGCCGCTCCCACGTCGCGCGATGCGCGGAGACATAGGCGTCGAGGTCCACGCGGCCAGCGTATCCGGCATTCTCGCGCCGGCGACGCGTGTCATTCAGCGGACGTCCGCGCTGTGTGTTCCCGATGCCGCCTCCCGGGACCGCGTCGTAGGGTGAGGCGTGATGACTCATCCCGTGCCGCCGCGACCCCCCGCCTGGGGATCCGGCGCCACGGCGACGGTCGGAGTCGGGCGCGACGACCTCGTCTCCGGCGAAGCGGTCGCGCTCGCACTGCCGCCCGCGAACCTCGGCTATCGGATTCTCTCCGGCATCATCGACGTCCTGCTGGGGTTCGGGCTGTGGCTGTTCTTGTGGTGGTTGTCGTTCAAGGTCGCCGGCGAGGCGAGCGAGGCGTGGCGGGGAACCATCAACACGCTGATCCCGATCGTCGCCGTCGTCGCGCTCCCGACACTGCTGGAGACACTGACCCCGGGAAAGTCCGTGGGCCACCTCGTCCTCGGTCTCCGGACGGTCCGGGACGATGCCGGACCGACGGGCTTCCGGCACTCGCTGACCCGCGCCCTGATCGGTTTCGTCGAGCTCTACGCCTGCCTCGGGCTCCCCGCCCTGATCTCGGCGGCCATCTCCCGCAGGAACAAGCGTCTGGGTGATCTGCTCGCCGGGACCTACGTGATCCGCGACCGTCATCGACTGGTCGAACAGGCACCCATCGACATGCCGCCGGGCCTGACGTCGTGGGCCGTCTCGGCCGACATGGCCGCACTTCCCGATCGGCTCGCCGTGATCATCCGCCAGTTCCTCAACGGCCGGCACGGCATGAAACCCGAACCGCGGGCCCACGCCGCGCGACGGATCGTGTTCGACGTCGCACCGTTCGTCGCCCCGGCTCCCCCACCCGGGGCCCCGTTCGAGGACGTGTTGTCGGCGATCATGGCCGAGCGCCGGCGCCGCGACACCGAACGCCTGGCGCGCGAGGCGGAACTGCGCGCGCGTCTGTTGCGATGATCCGTGCCTCGGGCCGCTCGGCTCGCCACGCGCGGTGACCGTGGCGGTTACGCTGCTGGGGTGACGGTGCCGGCCCCCTCCGCGAGGGACACGAGACGAGCCGGCGGGCGGCGCCCGGTCTCCGTCTTCCTCGCCGCCGGAATGGCCTGTGCCGCGGTCCTCGCGGGCGGCGGACCGTCATGGGCGGCGCCGGCCGAGGGGGCACCGGCGGTCCAGCAAGTGATCCCCCGCATCATCGATATCGAGAGCGTGACCGACCGGACCATAGCCCTCCCCCAGGCTGATTCGACGCCTCGCGTGCGATACACCTCGACTTCCGTGCGAGGAGTGCCCACGGTGATGTCCGGTACCCTCCTCACGCCGTCGACCCCTCCCCCGCCCGGCGGCTGGCCTCTTGCCGTCTGGAACCACATGACGGTGGGCGCCGCCGACGTCTGTGCGCCGTCCGCGGCGCACGCCGGGCACCCCGAACTGCCTCGGATGGTCTCCGGCGACGCCATCGTCTCGCGCCTGCTCGACGCCGGACTCGTCGTGGCCCGGCCGGACTTCGAGGGAATCGGTTCGCCCGGTCCGCACCCCTACCTCATCGGGCGTTCGCTGGCGCGGTCGACGATCGACATGGCGCTCGCCGCGGCCGATCACGACGCACGCATCGGTCGTGACGTCGTCGTCGCGGGCCACTCGGAGGGCGCCGTCGCCGCCTTGTCGGCCGCCGGCCGTCACTCCTCGGAATGGGGACATCTGCGGCTGCGCGGTGTGTCGGCGCTCGCACCGCCGACACGGGTGGCCGACCTGCTCGACGGGGCGTCGAACATCCCGGTGGCCGGGCCGGCGATCGATGAACTCATGGGGTTGGCCGCGCTGATCGGAAGTGGCGCGGCCGCAGCAGATCCCGGCTTCGATGCGTTGATGGAGAACGGGGGGCTCAGTGCCCGAGCGCGTGCGCTACGTCCACAGGTGGAGACCCGGTGCTACGCCGACCTGACCGCGCCGGACTCCTTCGGGGGTCTCGCTCCGACGCAACTCCTCGGCCCCCGGGGCGACGAGATGAAGCGGGAACTGCTCGAGGTGCTCAGGGCGAACGACGTTGCCCGTCTGCGGTTTCCACCAGGACTCCCGGTGCGCATCGACTCGGGAACCGTGGACACCGTGTCCCCGCAACCCCTGGTGTCCGGTCTGGTCGACACCTACCGACGGGCAGGGGTGTCGGTGACTTACTCCGACCACTTCACCGGACACCCGGGAGTGGCGACCGACCGCGACAACGCGGCCGTCATCGCCCGCTGGCTTGTCGGCCAGGTCTGAGGCGCCGAGCACCGCGATCCGGTCAGGCGGCCGGTCCCAACCAGGTCCGCGCAGCGACGACCTGCGCTCGCACCCCGATCGAGAGCGTGGGGTCGATGACCGGCGCATAGTGTGGGGAGTGATTCGACGGCACCTGCAGCAGCGCGGGATCCGTCATGTCGCCGGTCGTGAACAGGGCCGGATCCGCGCCACCGAGCAGCCAGTACGAGAGCGGCGCACCACAGCTCGTCGCGAGGATGCCCACGTCCTCGCTCCCCGCCCCCGCACCCGGGTCGAGGATGTTGTCCGAGCCCAACCATTCCGCGAACGCGTCGAGCGTGGTGGACAGCGCGGTGGAGTCGTTCGTCACCACCGGAAAACGTTCGATCTCGGTGATGGTCGGCTCTCCCGGCGCGCCCGATGCGGCAGCCTCCCCGCGCACGATGCGCTCCACACTGTCCAGGATTCGACGCCGCACGGTCTCGTCGTAGCTGCGGATGTTGAGCTGTAGCTCCGCCTCGCCCGGAATGACATTCGCGGCATCGCCGGCGTGGATGGATCCCACGGTCAGGACCGCGGTGGCGGTGCTCGGGATCTCACGCGAGATCACCGTCTGCAATCGCAGCACCGTCGAGGCCGCCAGCACGATCGGGTCGACGGACGCTTCCGGCATCGAACCATGCGCGCCCCGACCCACCAGTCGTATCCGCAACGAGTCCGACCCGGCGTACGATGCACCCGCGTGACCGGCGATCTTCCCCGCCGGAATCGGTGACACATGTTGCCCGAGAACGACTTCCGGAACCGGGACGCGGTCCCACAGGCCGTCGTCGACCATCGCCTGAGCGCCGGCCCCCAGCTCCTCCGCGGGCTGGAACACGACGATGAGGGTGCCCGACCACGTCGCGACCTCATCGGCCAGAATCGCTGCCGCACCCAGCAGGCAGGTGGTGTGGAGATCGTGTCCGCACGCGTGGGCGACCGGAACGGTCTTACCGTCTTCATCGGTCGCGGTGGCGGTGCTGGCGTAGTCGAGACCGGTGTCCTCCCGCACGGGGAGAGCATCCATGTCCGCCCGCGTCGCGACGATCGGACCGTCGCCGTTGCGCAGCACCCCGACGGCGCCGGTCTTCCCCACCTCGGTGAGGACGTCGAAGCCCGAGGACCGGAGACGATCCACCACGATCGACGAGGTCCGCCCCTCCCGGAAACCCAACTCCGGATTCCGGTGCAGGTCCTTGTACAGGTCGATCAGCGACGGGTCGATCGTGATGTTCTCGGGTGCGGTCATCCCACACCACCTCCGATGGACGGGATTCTCGGTCAGGGCGGCGGTCTCGGCCCTCTTCTCCCCCATCGTCACATCTGGGCAACCGGGATATGCCGTGTTTGTCGCTTTGCTCTGTGCGACTGCGGCCTACTACTTCAAATCGGTTGAGGTCTTCCCCAACACGCGTCGGGCGATGATCAACTGCTGAATCTGCTGTGTGCCCTCGAAGATGTCCAGGATCTTCGAGTCACGCGCCCACTTCTCCACCAGCGAGGTCTCGGAATAGCCTGCGGTGGCGCCGATTTCGACGGTCTTGTTGGTGATGTCGGTGACAGTACGGCCGGCCTTCGCCTTCGACATCGAGGCCTCGGTCGAGTTCGGCTGCTTGTTGTCGGCCATCCACGCGGCCCGCACCGTGTGCAACCACGATGCCTCCCAATCGGATTCGAGTCGGATGAACTCGGCGACGGTGGCGTGCTGCGACGTCGCGGGACGGTCGTAGTCGATCTGGTGACCGGCCTCCTCCAACATCCGCCGCAACTCCTCGAGGGACGCGCGGCCGAGCCCGATGGCCATCGCCGCGACGACCGGGCGGGTGTTGTCGAAGGTCTGCATGACCCCGCCGAAGGCCTTCTTGGTGTCGATCTCCGGCGAACCCAGGAGGTTCTCGGCAGGCACCCGCGCATTCTCGAAGCGGATGACCGCCGTGTCGGAGGCCTTGATGCCCAGCTTGTGCTCGAGACGGGCGACGGTGACACCGTCGGTGGTCATCGGGACGACAAAACTCTTGATGGCCGCGCGTCCGACGCTCTTGTCGATGGTCGCCCACACGACGACGTGGTCGGCGCGCGAGCCCGCGGTCACGAAAATCTTCTCGCCGTTCAGGATGTACTCGTCGCCGTCGAGCGTCGCGGTCGTCGACACCGCCGCCGAGTCCGAGCCGAAGCTCGGCTCGGTGATGGCCATCGCCGCCCACACATCGCCGAAACGCTCGAGCTGCTCGGGGTTGGCCACCGCCGCGATCGCCGCGTTGCCGAGGCCCTGGCCCGGGATCGAGAGCAGCAGGCCGACGTCGCCCCAGCTCATCTCGAGAGCGGAGAGCAGACCGCGCATGTTGGCGCCGTTCACCGACGGCGCGTCGGAAGCCGGCTTCTCGGCGTCGTCCGACTTCTCCGAGGATCGGCCCTGCTTGGCGAGCTTCGCCAGTTCGTCGAGTTCGACCGGATACTCGTGCTCGGCCTGGTCGTACTTCCGCGAGATCGGCCGGAAGAGGTGCTCGGCAGCCATGTGGGTGCGCTCGACCGTCGAATCGAACTTCTTCGGGAGCTCCAGGTTGATCGCCATGTCAGCACCTTACTGCGCAGTAAGTTCCTTGCCAAGTCCCGGTCCGTGACCGAAGCCGAATAGCCTGGACCGGTGGCGTACGACGAGGAACTGGCCTACCGCATCCGCGCTCTGCTGGCGACCGAGTGCGGCCTCGACGAGAAGACCATGTTCGGCGGTCTGGCGTTCCTGATCAACGGCAACATGGCCGTCGCTGCCAGCGGCAAGGGCGGGATCATGGTCCGCGTCGCACCCGAGGAGACCGAGAGCCTCCTCGAGTACCCGCACACCCGGCCGATGGTGATGTCCGGCCGTGAGACCCGCGGGTGGCTACGCGTCGACGACGCGGGCATCGCGACCGACCGACAGCTCTCCCGCTGGATCGCAATCGGTTCCGACTTCGCGCGGAAGCTGCCGCCGAAGTAGATAGCGTCGCCCTTCGAGGCTCGTCGCTTACGCTCCTCGCACCTCAGGGGGCAAAGGGGCGTCGCTTACGCTCCTCGCACCTCAGGGGGCAAAGGGGCGTCGCCATCGCTCCTCGCACCTCAGGGAGCAGAGGTCAGGGGACGATGTTCACCATCCGGCCGGGCACCACGATGACCTTGCGGGGCTCGGCGCCGTCGAGGATCGCGACGATCTTCTCGTCGGCGAGGGCGGTGGCGCGCACCGTGTCCTCGTCGGCGTCGGCGGGGACGGTGATCCGGCTGCGGACCTTGCCCTTGACCTGGACCGGGATCTCGACGGTGTCCTCGACCAGCCACGCCTCGTCGGCCACCGGGAACGACGCCCGCACCACGAGCGTGTCGTGACCCAACCGGTGCCACAGCTCCTCGGCGATGTGCGGGGCCAGAGGAGCGAGCATGGTCACGAGCGGCTCGACGGCATCCCGCGGCGCACCCGACTTCTCGAAGTTCTTGGTGAGGTGGTTGGTCAGGACTGTCAGCTTGGCGACCGCGGTGTTGTTGCGCAGCGCGTCGTAGTCCTCGCGAACGCCGGCGATCGTCTTGTGCAGCAGTCGCTTCGTCTCGTCGTCGAGTTCGGTGTCGGCGACGCGCAGCGAACCGGACTCCTCGTCGACGACGAGCCGCCAGATGCGCTGCAAGAAGCGCTGGGAGCCGACGACGTCCTTGGTCGCCCACGGGCGCGACTGGTCCAGCGGACCCATGAACATCTCGTAGACGCGCAGGGTGTCGGCACCGTAGTCACGGCAGATGTCATCGGGGGCCACCGAGTTCTTCAGCGACTTGCCCATCTTGCCGTACTCCTGGCGGACCTTCGCACCGTTGTAGAAGAACTCGCCGTTCTCCTCGGTGACCTCCTCGGCAGGCACGTAGACCCCGCGCGAGTCGGTGTAGGCGTAGGCCTGGATCATGCCCTGGTTGAACAGCTTCCGGTACGGCTCGCGACTGGTGACGTAACCGAGATCGAACAGGACCTTGTGCCAGAACCGCGAGTACAGCAGATGCAGCACGGCGTGCTCGACACCACCGATGTACAGGTCGAGACCGCCCGGATCGTTCGCACCGTGCAGTGCCGGGCGCGGACCCATCCAGTACGCCTCGTTCTCCTTGGCACACAAGGTCTCCGAGTTGGTCGGGTCGATGTAGCGCAGCTGGTACCACGAACTGCCCGCCCACTGGGGCATGACGTTGGCGTCACGCGTGTAGGTCTGGACGCCGTCGCCGAGGTCCAATTCGACGGTCATCCAGTCGGTGGCCTTCGCCAGCGGGGGAGAGGGCTCACTGTCGGCGTCGTCCGGATCGAAGGACACCGGCGCGTAGTCGTCGACCTCCGGGAGTTCAACGGGCAGCAGTGATTCCGGCAGCGCGTGCGGCTGACCGGCGGCGTCGTACACGATCGGGAACGGCTCGCCCCAGTACCGCTGCCGCGCGAACAGCCAGTCGCGCAACTTGTACTGGATTCGTCCGGAGCCAACACCGTCGGCCTCCAGACGTTCGACGATGGCCGCCTTCGCGTCCTCGACGTTGCGACCGTCCAGGAACCCGGAGTTCACCAGGGGACCATCGCCCACGTAGGCCTCGGTCGCGATGTCGGTGTCGGAGCCGATCACCTCGCGGATCGGCAGTCCGAAGACCGTCGCGAACTCGTGGTCCCGGGCGTCGTGGGCCGGAACCGCCATGATCGCACCGGTGCCATATCCCATCAGCACGTAGTCGGCGACGAAGACCGGAACCCGCTCGCCGTTCACGGGATTGACGGCGAAGCTGCCGGTGAAGACGCCTGTCTTCTCCTTGTTCTCCTGCCGCTCGAGGTCGGACTTCGCGGCGATCGACGCGCGGTACTCCGCGACCGCGGTCGCGGAGTCCGTTGCACCGCGGGTCCATCGGTCATCGGTGCCGGCAGGCCATTCGCCTCCGGTCAGCTCGTCGACGAGCGGATGTTCGGGCGCGAGGACCATGTAGGTGGCACCGAAGAGCGTGTCGGGACGGGTCGTAAACACCTCGATACCGCCGACACCGGGCACGTCGAAGCGAACCTGCGCGCCGCGCGAGCGTCCGATCCAGTTGCGCTGCATGGTCTTGACCTTGTCCGGCCAGTCCAGCAGATCCAGATCGTCGAGCAGGCGGTCGGAGTAGGCGGTGATCCGCATCATCCACTGCCGCAGGTGCTTCCGGAAGACCGGGAAGTTGCCGCGGTCACTGCGACCGTCGGCGGTGACCTCCTCGTTGGCCAGCACGGTGCCCAGCCCCGGGCACCAGTTGACCAGCGAATCGCTCAGGTACACCAGGCGATGGTCGTCGAGGATCTCGGTGCGCTCGGCGGGGGAGAGGTCGGCCCAGTTGCGCCCCTCGTGATTTCCGCTCAATGCTCGTGCACCCGAGACGAATTCGTCGACCAGTTCGGAGATGCGCCGGGCCTTGCCCTGGTCGGCGTCGTACCAGGCGTTGTAGATCTGCAGGAAGATCCACTGGGTCCAGCGGTAGAAGTCGACGTCGGTGGTGGCCACCCGACGACGCTCGTCGTGGCCCAGCCCGAGCCGGCGGATCTGGCCCAGGTAGCGCTCGATGTTCTGCTCGGTCGTGGTCCGCGGGTGGGTACCGGTCTGCACGGCGTACTGCTCGGCCGGCAGGCCGAAGGAATCGAAGCCCATCGTGTGCAGCACGTTCTTGCCGGTCATCCGCTGGTAGCGGGCGAAGACGTCGCTCGCGATGAAGCCGAGTGGGTGGCCGACGTGCAGGCCCGCACCGGACGGGTAGGGGAACATGTCCTGCACGAAGAGCTTGTCGGCCGCGTCGGCAGAGCCGCCGCCGAAGGCGGACAGGTCACCGGCGAGCGGCCCGACGGGATTCGGCGCCTCGTAGGCGTGCTCGTCGGACCAGGTCTGCTGCCAGCGCTGCTCGATCTCCCCGGCGACCGACGCCGTGTAGCGGTGTGCGGTCGTGCCGGCGGTGTCGCCGCTCGTCTTCTCGGCTGAAGTCACGCGACCAGGGTAAATCCTGTCGGTCGCAGCCCCCCAATCCGGTCGCTTCCGCGGTGGCCGGCGCCGGCGCGTCCGATACCGATTCTCCGCCGTACGACGCACGGTCGTATGCTGTGGGTCGTGAATGCCGTGTCCGTCGCCGTTGCCGTACTGCTCTTCGTGCTGGCCGGACTCTGGGCGGTGGTAGGAATCCGTGGACTCCGCGGCACCCTCCCGCGCAATCGGTGGATCGGCGTCCGCTCCGCGGAGACCATGCGATCCGACGAGGCGTTCACCGTCGCCAACCGCATCGCCGGGCCCGGCACCCTGGGAGCCGGTCTGATCCTCGCGCTGGGCGGCATCGCGACCCTCGCGGTCCCGAGCGGGTGGGCCGTTGCCTTAGGCCTGGTCTCGCTGGTCGTCGCGCTCGTGGTGATCGGGCTGGTCAGCGGCATCGGCGTACGTGCCGCGGCAGCCGTACCCGTCGACGACGACGGCTGTTCCTGCTGTTCGGGCGGCGACGCCCACGGTCATGCCGCCGACGAGGACACCTCCGG
This sequence comes from Gordonia sp. ABKF26, assembly GCF_041103195.1. Lineage (NCBI taxonomy): Bacteria > Bacillati > Actinomycetota > Actinomycetes > Mycobacteriales > Gordoniaceae > Gordonia > Gordonia sp. ABKF26. Next base: position 452,120 of record NZ_JBGCVZ010000003.1, on the reverse strand, counting down.
CCCGGCGGCCGATTGCGGCACCAGCAGCTGCGGTGCCTGCTCGTTGCGCGGCGTCTGCGCGAGCGACTCGGCCCAGGCCTGAGTCGGCCCGCGTCGTCTCACACCACTGATCTCGGGGCACATCCATGCGTACTCTCAAGAATCTTCTCGATCGCTCACCGATCGACGGCTTCATCCTGGCCATCATCATCGCCGTCGTCGTCGCCGCCTTCCTGACGGTTCGCGGTGCGGCAGCAGAGGCACTCGACTGGGTGGTGATCGTCGCGATCGCCGCGCTGTTCTTCCTCTACGGCACGCGATTGCATCCGCGCGAGGCACTCGAAGGCCTCCGGCACTGGCGACTGCACGTCACGATCCTGGCGTTCACGTTCATCGTGTTCCCGATCGTCGGGCTCGCGCTCAAACCGGTCGTCGAGCCGCTGATCGGCGAGGATCTCTACGCCGGCCTGCTGTTCCTGTGTCTGGTGCCGTCGACTGTCCAGTCCTCGATCGCCTTCACCTCGATGGCCCGGGGCAACATCGCCGGTGCCATCGTCAGCGCGTCCACGTCGAACATCCTCGGCGTCTTCCTGACCCCGCTGCTCGTCGTCGCGCTGATGCAGAACGCAGGCGACATCAGCATCGACGCGACGTCGGTCCTCAAGATCGTCGCGCAGATCCTGGTGCCGTTCCTGATCGGGCAGCTCGCCCGCAAATGGGTCGGCCCGTTCTTCACCCGGCACGCGAAGATCACCAAGCTGGCCGACCGTGGCGCCATCGTGCTCGTCGTCTATGTGGCGTTCAGCGAGGGGGTCGTCCAGGGCATCTGGTCGACCGTGGGCGTCGGCCAGGTCATCGCAGTGACCGTCATCTCGCTGCTGCTCGTCCTGGTGATGCTCGCGATCACCGGCTGGCTGCCGAAGCGGCTCGGCTTCGATCGCGCCGACACGATCGCCATCCAGTTCTGCGGCACCAAGAAGAGCCTGGCCACCGGCCTGCCGATGGCGACCGTCCTCTTCGCCGGGACCACCGTCGGCCTCATCGTGCTGCCGCTGATGATCTTCCACCAGATCCAGCTCATGATCTGCTCGTGGCTGGCCACCCGGTACGGGCGCGAGGCCGACGAGGCCGAAGTGGCCGGCGCGCCGGTCTGATCAGCCGACCGGCCGACCCACCGGCGTCGACAGCGGCAGGTTCACGAAGCTCGGCCGGTTCGGGTCGAGCTGGATGTGCTGCGGCCGCAGACCGGACTCGTTCAGCAACGGCCGCAACGGAAGACCGCGTGGGAAGTTCATCGCGAACACGTCGACCCGCAGCCGGTGCCCCGGCTTGATCAGCGCCTCGGTCGGCAACAGACCGATGTCGACGCTGACCGGACGGCCCGGCACGACCGGCTGCCGCGACGCCAGGGTCAGCTCGTAGAACGGATCGATCACGTCACCGTTGGGCGCGAACTGCGAGGCCGCCTTGTCGTACCCGCGCAGCGACGCCATCGCCTGACCCGAGGTCAGCACCTTCGACGTCCCGTCGGGGGCAACGTCGTTCAGCGTCGCCGTCCAGTAACCGTCGGTGGCGTCAAGCACGGTGTTCAATCGCACGTTCGAATACCCGGACACGCTGCGCGTCGTGGTCAGCGGGGGAGTGGTGAACGACAACGCCGCGCGCTCGGAGATGCGGGCGTCGTCGGCGCAGAAGGGGAAGATCGCGAGGGCGCCGGCCAGCTGTTGCGCGGCGTCGCGCGAACACATCGGTGCCAGACCGGGCGCGATGGTCATCCGGGCACGCGAGGCGGGTGGGGTGGGGGTCAGGCTGCCGTCGCGGACCGCGTGCGCCGCGGTGCCGCTGCGCCGGTCGCCGAGATAGAGCCGCTGACGTTCCATCCCGGCCCGCGGAAACTGCTGCGCGGTGATCCACGAGTCGCCGACCTGCTTGAGGTTGACCGGCCCATAGGAGTCGACACCGTTGTCGATTCCCTTGAGCCACTTGTCGAACCACGCCTTCTGTAAGACGTCCAACCGTGGCGGGGTGTTCCGCCGGCCCTCCTGGCCGCCGCCGATCGTGAGGTGATACCCGTCGCCCATGATCAGTTGCTTCTGGCCCGGCGGCAGCGGGATCTTGTTGTACATCCGGACTTCACTGTTGGTGAAGAGGTCGAACCAGCCGCCGTAGATGAGCGTCGGGGTGGTGATGCGATCGGCGTGGTCGAGCCAGGACGACCGTGGCTCGGAGTCGTTGTCCAGCAATGCCTTCAGGTTCGGCGGCACCGACGGGATGTCGGGGGTCAGCAACGCGGCGAACAATTGCGGGTAGAACGTGAACGGGTCGGAGATCCGGTCCGCCAACCACTTCCAGTCGAACGTGCCGTTCAGCATCGACGCGACGTTCGGGATCATCTTGGTGGTGTTGACCAGTGTCAGCCACAGCGGGAGGAATCCGACACCCAGAGCGCCGCCCGGGGCGACGATGTCGCGGATGAGGTCGCCGCCGGGCTCGACCGGGAAGATCGCCTTGAGTGCCTTCGGGTTCTTGTTGGCGGCCTGGATCTGGTTGATCGCCGAGTAGGACACACCCGACATGCCGACCTTGCCGTTGGACCACCGCTGCTTCGACGCCCAGTCGATCACCTCGATGGTGTCGCGCTGTTCCCGCGACTGGAAGACGTCCCAGACGCCCTGGGAGAAACCGGTGCCCCGGACGTCCACGACCACCTGCGTGTAGCCGCTGCGGACGAGGTCGAAGTCGACGAGGAAGGTCTTCGCACCGCCGTCGCGAATCGTGTGCGCGATGTCGTTGATGCCGTCGATCGGCGTCCCGGACAGGTTGATCGACCGCGCGATCTGCAGCAGATAGGGCTCGAGGACCGGGTTCTGCATCACCGCGGATCCGACGGTGGTGATGAGCTTGGTGTACGGCGTCATGTTGACGATGACGGGCGTCTTGGTCGCCGTCGGTCGCTCGCGGACGTCGGCCGGGCGGTACACGTTGGCCCGGAGCACCGTGCCGTCGCTCATCCGGATCGGGACATCCCAGGTGACGTTGACGCCGGCGTACGGCTGCGGGCCGTCATGGCTCGCCGCCCACCGTGCCGCATCGGCTCCGCCTGTCGGTCCGACCGGTGCGGCGCCCGCCACGGCGATCGGCGCGACCAGCGCGACCACCGCCAGGACCACCGCGATCAGGACCCGAGCACTCTTCGACCCACTCATGCACACCCCCGCATGTCATGCGCTGGAGAACCCACGGTTGATCCAGCGAGCTTGTGATCAAGCGTCCACAACCTAACACCTCGGGGGTGACGTGGATCACCGGGTGTCTCAGGGAATGCTCAGCATCACCGACGGGTGCCGGGACGACTCAGTTCAGACTGAGATCGATCGGGTGCGTCGCGAGGAGTGGCTTGGGCCAAGCCTGCCTGCGCAGGACGTCGAACCACACATCGGACGCCGGCGGTGCGAGCAGATCGCGGGGGAGTGCCGACGCGGTCATCCAGCTGAACTGGTCGAGCTCGTCGTCGAGCTGCCCGACCCCCCAGCCGCTGTAGCCCGCGAAGATCCGGACGCCCTCGAGGACGTCGGCAAGAGGTTCGGGGTCGGCGTCGAGGTCGACGAGGACGACCCGGCCGTCCACCGGACGCAGGGCGGGTACGTCGTCGACGTCGACGCCCGGTTTCACCACCCCCAGGCACAGCGCGGCTTCCTGGTTCACCGGCCCGCCCACATAGAGGGCGCGCGGCGAGGCCGCGATGTCGGTCCACTGGGGCAGGAGATTGTGGACGGCGGTCTGGCTCATCCGGTTGAGGATGACACCGAGGCTGCCCGACTCGTTGTGCTCGATCACGTAGATGACGGTGCGCGCGAAGGTGGGTTCGACGAGGTCGGTCGACGCGATCAGCGCGGTGCCCGCCCGCACCCTCGGCGTCGGGTCGGCGTCCCACGGAACGCCGGGCATACGTGCACCACCACCGGCACCCGCCGAGTGCTCTCCGGGGCGGGATTCCGGTGTGGGATCGTCTGCGTCGTCACCTCCGGCCACCCGACCATCATCGCACGTCCGTGGCCGACGGGGTCCATCGTCAGCTCGGTACCCTGGATCAGTGAGCAGCACCCAGGTGACCCGTGACCGACGCGGGTGGTCGGTGTTCGTCCACTCCCTCCGTTCCTCGCCTGGACTCGGCCGCCTGCTGTCGGTGCGACTGTCGAGTCAGATCACCGACGGCATCTTCCAGGCCGCGCTGGTCGGCAGCATCCTCTTCAACCCGGAGCGTCACGCCGACCCGCTCGCGGTGGCCGGTGGCCTGGCAGTGCTGCTACTGCCGTATTCGCTCATCGGCCCGTTCGCGGGGGCGTTGCTCGACCACTGGGATCGACGCAACGTGTTGCTGTACGCGAACCTCCTGCGCGGACTGATCATCGGACTCGTCGCACTCTCGGTCGCCTCCGGCGCGCCCGACGTCGTGGTGCTGATCTCCGCGCTCGCCGCGACGGGCGCGAGCCGGTTCGTCGCCGCCGGGCTGTCCGCCGGACTGCCCCACGTCGCCCGGCGAGAAGTGCTCGTCGCCACCAACGCACTGTTCACGACACTCGGTGGCGCGATGCTCACCGTAGGGCTCGGCGTCACGCTGGGTCTGCGTGCGATCTTCGGGGACGACAACGTCGGTAGCGCCCTCACGATGCTCTCCGGGATCGTGCTCGCCGTCGTCTCCGGCGGGCTGGCACACGGGTTCCGCCCACTGCAGCTCGGTCCCGACGAGCCCGACGATCCGGGTCGTTCGGCGGTGCACGCGGTGTCCGTCGGGCTGTGGCACGGCGCGCGTGCCGTCGCGCACCACAAGACCGTGGCCGCCGCGCTCTCGGCGATCGGCGCGCATCGGCTCGTGTTCGGGATGAACACGCTGATGATCCTGGTGCTGACGCGCCAGATGGGTCCCGGCGACGGCCTCGACCGCGTCAGCGTCGTGATCGGCTTCACCGGCGCCGGTGCGCTTCTTGCCGCGGTCGTGACGCCGATCGCGGTGGCACGCGCGGGCCGGTACGCGACCCTGCTCGTGGCGCTGGGCGTCGGGGCGGTCGCGGAACTCTCCGTGCTGAGTTTCGAGTTCGCGGTGATATGCGGTTCGGCATTCGTGCTGGGGCTCATCGGCCAGATCACGAAGCTGTGTGGAGACGTGGCGATGCAGGTCGACGTCGACGACGCGGTACGCGGTCAGGTGTTCTCGGTTCAGGACGCCGTGTTCAACATCGCCTATGTCGGTGCGGTGACGGTCGCGGCCCTCGCGATCCCCGACAACGGGCGGGCGACCGGGCTCGTCGTGCTCGGGGTGGTGCTGTACCTCCTCGGGATGCTCGTGGTGCGCCTCCTTCATCCGCGCGGGCACGGGTCCACCCAGCCCACGACCGTGCGGCCCACCGTCACCGACCCCGCCGCGTGAACCGCGGATCCCGCTTGTCGTAGGTCGCGTCGGCGATCCCGTCACCGTTCGTATCGACCAGGACCACATCGTGTCTGCCATCGGCATCGGAATCCACGTACAGACGTTCGCCGACGATCCGGCCGCCCCGGTCGGCTCCGACGATCTCGGCGTCGGGGTCACCGTCATCGTCGAGGTCGATTTGGGTGACGAGCGCCGCCGGGGGTCGCGAATTCTCGTCGGGGACGTCGCGCCGCGGCAGCTGGTCGCCGGCAAGGTCGGCTCGCGCGACGGGCCGGTCCCAGAGTCCCGCCCCGGAGTCGCGGTAGAACGCATCGGGCACTCCGTCGTCGTCGGTGTCGAGAGCGGCCACGTCAGCGACACCGTCCGCGTCCGTGTCCCACATAGCGTCATCGCGGTGTCCGTCGCCGTCGAAGTCGAGCCGGATGGCATCCAGGGCTTCGGACCGCGGGGTCCCGAGCGCGATATCGGCGGTGCCGGACCAGCGCGTCGTCCGACCGTCGCCGGTCCCGAAGAAGTACTCGATCGCCGGGTCCATGAGGTCTTGGACGCAGCGGGGCGTCGTCCGGTTCCCTGGAGTGGACACATCGCCGGGCCGGGTTTCACCGACGCACCCGCCGGGTGACCCCGCACCCGACCACCCGGTAGGTTGTGGCCCATGTATGTCAGCGATCTCGGCGAGCAGTGGCACGCGGCCCGGCTCGAACCAGCCCTGGCACATCTCGACTCTGCGTCGGCGGGTCGCTCCTCCTACGCACTGATCGGCGCGATGACGGCACATCTGTGGCGGGAGACCGAACGCGGTTCCTACGTCGCCGCTGACGACCGCGCCGATGAGATCGCGCGGGACACAAGGAATCTCGCCGCGCTCATCGGACACACCGGCGACGAGGTCGTCTTCCGTGAGAGCGCCCGCGCCGCACTGCGTGCCCTTCTCACCAACTGGAGCCTGCCCGTCACCTCGACGGTGTGGGTGGCCAAGAACGAATTCGGGCCCAACCTCGAGGAGTTCGAGCGCCGCGGCTACGCGGTGCGGACGATGCCCGACGGCGACGTCTACGGTCATGTCGACACCGACGCACTCGAGAACATGCTGCAGTTCGAGCAGCCCGACTTCATCCACGTCTGTCACATCGGCTCGATGTCCGGTGTGGTGCAGCCGGTCACGCGGATCGTCGAACTCGCGCACCGGGCCGGTGTGCCCGTGGTGGTGGACATGGCGCAGTCGGTGGGTCACGTCCCCACCGTCACCGGCGCCGACGTGGTCTACGGCACCAGCCGCAAATGGCTCACCGGCCCGCGCGGCGTCGGGTTCGTCGCGGTGCGCCGGGACTCGTTGCGGCCGGTCCGGATCGACGGCTCGGAGGCATTCATCGCCGGACGCCTCGGACTCGGTGTCGCCGTGCGCGAGCTGCTCGAGATCGGTCAGCAGCGCGTCTTCCGCGAACTCGCGAAGATCGGTCAGGCCACCCGGGAACGGCTCCACGGCATCGCGAGCTGGGAGGTGCTCGAACCACTCGACGAGCCGTCCGCGATCGTCACCCTCGCGCCGCCGCCCGGGTGGCAATTCGACGACATCGCCGCCGCCCGCGACAAGTTGCTCTCACTCGGCGTCCTGGTCACCGCCGCCGACACCTGGCGCGCGCCGCTCGCGACCGAGCACCCGGTCCTCCGGATCAGCCCGCATCTCGACGTGCGCAGAGCCGACCTCGACCGCGTAGCCGACGCCTTGCGCACGATGGGTTACTGACACACCCGGGAACGCCTCGACACCGGACTCCTCACCCGAGGACCTCGCCGACGATCCGCTCGATCTCCGGGCGGGCCGCGTCGGCGTCGCGCCGGACGAGTCCGATCCGGGTGCGCCGGTGCAGGATGTCGTCGGCGTCGAGGGCTCCCTCATGAGTCATCGCGAACTCGATCTCGGCGCGGGTGACGTCGATCCCGGGGACGATCGGATCCAGCGGACGGTCGATCGTCGCGGCGTCCACGACGGCCGGCGCCTCCCCACCGAAACGCTGCACCAGCGAAGGCGGCAGGCCCTGCTCCCGCGGAGTCCGCACCGCCCCCACCAGCGGCGTCGTGGTCGTGACACAGTCTCCGGCCGCCAGATCGGTGGTCGCCAGCGCGGCGTCGACGGCGTCCTGCGCCATGCGCCGGTAGGTGGTGAGCTTGCCGCCGAGGACGCTCACGAGACCGTCGCCGCGGACACCGACGTGGTGCTGCCGCGAGACGTCGGCCAGGGCATCGGCGTCGCGGCCGGCGGTGCCGCCGCGGGTGTCGACCAGGGGTCGCAGACCCGCGAACGTGCCGACGATGTCCGAGCGGTCGAGTGGCCGCGCGAGCGCGGGGTTGATCGCGTCGAGCAGGAAGTCGATCTCCGACTCGTCCGGCGTCGGGACATCCGGGATCGGTCCCGGCGCGGCGACATCGGTGAGGCCGACGTAGACGCGACCCAACTGGGCGGGTATCGCGAAGACGAACCGCGACACCGAGCCGCCCAGCGGGCTCATCAGCGCGGCGTCGGGATGGCCGAGCCTGGCCGCGTCGACGACGAGATGCGTTCCGCGACTGGGATAGACGGCGATGCCGTCGTCGATGCCGCCGGACCAGACCCCGGTCGCGTTGACGACCATCCGGGCACCGACGTCGAACCTCTCGCCGGTCTGCCGGTCGGTGAGGGTGGCCCCGCGGCCGTCCACGCGTTCGGCCCGGACCCTGGTGCAGATCGATGCGCCGTAACCCGCGGCCGTCCGCGCAAGTGCGATGACCAGTCGGGCATCGTCGATAAGCTGGCCGTCAGCGGCGGAGATCCCGCCGCGCAGACCATCGGGGGACACCGCCGGACAACGGCCGAGGGTCTCCAGCGCCGACAGCCGTGAGGGTGGGGGCAACAACGAATCGGAGGTGCCGGCGTTGCGTCGGAGCACGTCTCCCGCCCGGAGACCCACACGGATGACAGAGCTCTGCCGGCCGCCGCGATCGGGGATGATCTGCCGGAGGGGGGCGATCAGATGTGGGGCGATGGCGGTCATGAGGTGATGACGCTCGACCGCGCTCTCCCGCGCGATCCGGATCTCACCCTTCGCCAGGTAGCGCAGGCCGCCGTGCACGAGCTTGCTGCTCCAGCGGGAGGTCCCGGCCGCCAGGTCGTCCTTCTCCACGAGCGCAACGCGCAGGCCACGGGTCGCGGCGTCGAGCGCCACGCCGGCGCCGGTGACACCGCCTCCGATCACCAACAGGTCGAGAGGTTCATCGGATGCCAACCGGTCCAGCGCACGGCGGCGGGTCTCGGCGGACAGCGTGGCCATCAGTGCCGTCCCGCCGCGGGATCGGTGCTCACGTCGTCACCCGTCGCCGCCCGGTCCGACCGGACGCAGGTAACCGGCCAACATCTCGTGCAGTTCGACGCTCCAGCCGTCGGCGAGGATGTCGGACACCAGCGCCCCCGACTGCAGGAACGACTGCGCGATCAGCAGCACCATCGCGGCCATCCGCTTGGTGTCACCCGCACGCACCTGTCGCCGTTCCTGCCCCTGCGACAGCATGTCGGCGAGAATGGCGAGGATTCCCTGCTGGCTCGTACCCAGACGCTCGAAGACGTACGGCGACATGAACTCTCGCTGCTCACGCCACAGCGAGGCGATCAGTTCGTCGTCCCGGAGCGCGCCGACCACCGCCACCACCTGCCCGACGAGCGCGTCGAGATCGGCGGGCTCACCGGTTCCGCCGATGGCATCTTCGACCACCCCGAGGACCTCCCGGGTCAACAGACCGCGGATGATCTCGGTGATGTCGGGCCAGCGGCGGTACACCGTCGGTCGACTGACGCCTGCTTGTCGGGCCACTTCGGAGACAGTCACCTTGCGTCCGCCGCTACGCAGCAGGCAGCTCCGCGCTGCATCCAGAACGAGATCCCCGATCTCCTCGTTACGGATTGCCATGATGTGTAACACTGTAACGGATCACTTGAACGGCGGGGGGCCGACTCATATGACTATCGAACACGCCACAGTTGTGGCCAGTCCGTACGCGCGTCACGGAACGGGACTCCGTGTGGCGCACGACGCTGCGGAACTCCTGCGCGCCCGGGACGTGGAGGTGGAGGTCATCGTCGGCGAGGACATCGCCGACGCCGCCGATCTCGCGGGCAAGGCAGCACGGGGAGACACCGACGTCATCGTCGTCGTGGGGGGCGACGGCACGGTGCGTCTGGCGGTCGAGGCCATCATCGGATCCGGCAAGCCACTGGCCGTCATCCCGGCCGGCAGCGGAAACGACTTCGCGCGCAACCTCGGCATCCCGCTCGAGCCCGCCGATGCCGTCGAGGTCGTCCTCGCCGGTCACCGCCGGCCCATCGACCTCGGCCGCGTCAGCTTCCCGGACGGTCAGACCGCGTTGTTCAGCACGGTCGCCGCCACCGGGTTCGACGCAGCCGTCACCGCCCGGGCGATCGACATGCGCCGCCCGCGCGGACAGTCGCGGTACACGATCGCGGCGCTGCTCGAGCTGCTCGCGCTGCGCTCGCGCCACTACCAGGTCCGAGTCGACGACCAGGCCGTCGAATCCGACCTCGTCTTCGCCGCGATCGGCAACACCACGTCGTACGGCGGCGGTATGAAGATCACTCCTGCGGCCTCGATCACCGATGGGCAGCTCGACGTGACGCTTGCGCTCACCCCGCCGCGGCTGGCCCGCTGGACGATTGCCCGCGTGTTCCCGAAGGTGTTCTCGGGCAAGCACATCGACAGTCCCAATGTGCGGACCATGCGCGGCGAGGAAGTCGAGCTCTACTGCGATCCGCCGGCGCTGGTGTCGGTCGACGGCGACCTCGTCGGACAACTCCCGGCGGTCTTCGAAGCGGTGCCCCACGCGATCGAGGTCTTCGCACCCGCGAGCTGAGCCGGCCGGGGGGAAGCCGCGGGCGGCGTCACTTCCCGCCGCGGGCCGCCCACCATTCCCGCAACGCGTCCTCCGCCTCATCGCGGCTCAGTGGTCCGCGGTCGAGTCGCAGTTCTTTAAGGTGACGCCATGCCTGACCGACGATCGGACCGGGCGGCACACCGAGGAGCTCCATGATGGCGTTGCCGTCGAGGTCGGGACGGACCTTCTCCAGGTTCTCGGCCGCCTGCAGGGCGGCGATCCGCTGCTCGAGGTCGTCGTAGTTCTGTTGCAGACGCCGCGCGCGCCGTTTGTTGCGCGTGGTGCAGTCGGCGCGCACCAGTTTGTTCAGCCGGTCGAGCAGGGGACCCGCGTCGGTGACGTACCGGCGGACGGCCGAATCGGTCCACGCGCCGTCACCGTATCCATGGAACCTCAGATGCAGGAAGACCAGCTGCGCGACATCGGACACCACCGTTTTGGGGTACTTCAGGGCCCGCATCCGTTTGCGCACCATCTTCGCGCCGACCACCTCGTGATGGTGGAAGCTGACGCCGCCTCCCGGCTCGTGGCGGCGCGTCGCGGGCTTGCCGATGTCGTGCAGCAGGGCCGCCCAGCGCAACACCAGGTCCGGATCGCCGTCCTCGAGGTCGATGGCCTGGCGGAGCACGGTCAACGAGTGCTGGTAGACGTCCTTGTGCTGATGGTGTTCGTCGATGGTGAGCTTCATCCCCGGCACCTCGGGCAGCACCCGCTCGGCCAGGCCGGTCTCGACCATGGCGTCGAGGGCCTCGATCGGGAACTCCCCGCAGATCAGCTTGTCCAGCTCGGTGCGAACGCGTTCGACGGTGATGCGTTCGATCTCGCCGTTCATCTCGGTGACGGCCTGCCACACCCGCGGCGCGAGCCGGAACCCCAGCTGGGAGACGAACCGGACCGCGCGCAGCATCCGGAGCGGGTCGTCGCCGAACGACTGCTCCGGGGTCGCCGGGGTGTCGATGACCCCCGCCAGGAGTGCGGTCAGACCGTCGAGTGGATCGCGGAAATCCTGGGCGCCGGAGGAACCGACCTGCACGGCCATCGCGTTCACCGTGAAGTCGCGCCGGATCAGATCGTCCTCGAGCGACTCCCCGAAGGTGACATCCGGATTGCGGCTGACCTGGTCATACGCGTCCGCGCGGAACGTCGTGATCTCGATCAGGTGGTCACCCTTTCGGACCCCGACCGTGCCGAACTCGATGCCGACGTCCCAGAACGCGTCGGCCCAGCCGCGGAGCAGCTGCGAGACCGCCTCCGGGCGCGCGTCGGTCGTGAAATCGAGGTCGTTGCCCAGCCGGCCGAGGATCGCGTCGCGCACCGAGCCGCCCACCAGGTACAACTCGTGACCGGCGTTCTCGAAGAGTGTCCCCAGCGGCACCAGGACGTCGTCGAGTTCGCGGAGCGCGATCGCCGCGGCGGCGAGCAGACGGGTACGCCGTTCCGGGTCCGTCGCGCTCGATCGCCCGTCCGAGCTCACCTGGTCCGAAGAGGCCGTCGTCCCGGACGAGGATGTGTCGTTCACGGCTTGTCACCCTACCGTCGTGACCCGCGCCGATGACGCCGCGCAGTTCGACGCCGACCACTCCTACACTTCCCGCGCACTCTCGACACCCCGAATCCACAACCTACGCGCCCGGGGAGGCGTCCAGACAAACTGCAGGTGACCAGCCGCTAGCATCGTGGAGTGTCCACCGATTCCTCGACCAACCCTTCAGACGTCAGCGGCGTCTCGTCGGGTGCACATGGCGAGGGCGGCGGACAGGGCGAGCAGAACCCCGCCGGCCAGGGCCGTCGTTCCCGTCGCGGCCGCCGACGCCGGGGCCGTCGCAAGTCCGAGGCCCGCGGTGCCACGGCCGCCCACACGTCGGCATCGCACAAGCAGAGCGGCCACCCGCAGTCCTCGAACAGCCAGCCCAAGAACAAGCAGCCGGGTTCCGGCCAGGCGGGTTCCCGACCGGGCCACAAGCCGGGTTCACCCAACCCGGCGTCCGAACCGGCACCGTCCACACACCACCCGACGCCGAACGACCTCGCGCGCGCCCGGGCGTCGGATCCGGCGTGCCCGGACCCCGTCGAGGCCGAACCGGTCGACAAACTCCCTGTCGATCCCGACCGCGCACGGCCGCGGGTCACCCCGCCGAAGCCGTCGGACATGGTCTCCGTCAGCGCCAAGCTGACCAAGACCGGTCTGGCCCAGACGGGATCGGCGCCATCCGGAGGCAAGGCGGCGAAGGGCCGACGACGCTCATCACGACCCGACCGCGGATCCGAGCGTCCGGCCACCGAACGCACCCACTCCGACCGCGCCGGCACCGAGAAGCTCCGGACCGTGCGCGAGACCTCGGCGGGTGGCCTCGTCATCTCCGACCTCGACCTCCCCGTCGATCAGTTGTCGGCGGCGCTCATCGGCCGGGTCGACCGGCGGGGACGCACGATGTGGTCGTTGCCCAAGGGCCACATCGAGACCGGCGAGACCGCCGAACAGACCGCGATCCGTGAGGTCGAGGAGGAGACCGGCATCCAGGGCACCGTGGTCGCCCCGCTCGGCAAGATCGACTACTGGTTCGTCAGCGAGGGGCGTCGAATCCACAAGACGGTGCACCACTATCTCCTGCGGTGCACCGGTGGCGAACTCTCCGACGCCGACTACGAGGTGTCCGAGGTGGCCTGGGTGCCGTTGCACGAGCTCCCGCGCCGGCTCACGTACTCTGACGAGCGACGACTCGCCCGGATGGCCCGCGGCGTGATCGCCGAGCTCGCCGCCGACCCGACCCGGCTGGCCCAGTCCGAGGCCGACAGCATTCGCACCGAACCCAACGCCTATGAGAAAGCCGCCGCCGCGCGCAACCAGCGCCGCAACGAGCCGCCGCCCCCGGCTCGTCCTCGTCGGCGCCGGCGCCGTCCACGACGGCCCGCGGCCGGCGATGGCTGAGCCGCGTCCGTCCGCCGCCGCACCTCGTTCGTCTCGTTCATCGGCGCTGTCGCGCGCGACGCGGTCCCGTGCGCGCACAGCCCTGGCCGCGGCCGTGGTCCTGGCCGTCCTCGGTCTGACGCTCCTGTCCGGCGCGGTGGGATCGGGACCGGCCTCGGCGGCACCCGAGACGAGCACCAGCGGATCCGACACCGGAACCGGCACCTCGGACCAGCAATCCCCGAGCAGGTTCGCCCGCATCGTCATCGATTCGATGACGCCGAACATCGTGACCACGACCAGCCGACCGGTGGTCACCGTCAGCGGCCGCGTCGACAACGTCGGCGACCGGTCCATCACCGACCTCACCATCCGGCTCGAGCGCGGGGATCCGGTCACGTCGGCCGCCGGCCTGCAGACCGATCTCGCCGACGAGGATCCCGCGGTCGCGGTGGCCGGTCCGTTCGAGGCGCTGTCCGACTCGCTCGCCCCCGGCGAGAGCGTCGGGTTCCGCATGTCGATGGCCCTGTCGGCCAACAACGGCCCCGACGGTCAGGGCCTGGCCATCTCCCGGACCGGTGTCTACCCGATGCAGGTGAACGTCAACGGCACGCCCGAGTACGGCAACACCGCGCAGGTCGCGGGATCACGCATGCTCTTGCCGGTGTTGTCCCTCCCGCCCGACGAGACCCGCGCGGAAGGGTACGTCGACCCGTCCACCGAGTACTCCGACACCGACCCGGTCGCCGGGCTGGGACCGGACGGGTCGATCTCGGCGAACCTGTCCAGCCCGGCGCGCATGACCATGCTGTGGCCGCTGGCCGCACCGCCCCAGCTCGCCCCCGGCGTGCTCGGGGGCAACACCGAACCGGTCCGGCTGATCAACGAGAACATGGCCCGTTCCCTCGCCGACGGTGGTCGTCTCGACGAACTGCTGACGGCACTGCAGAAGGTCGTCGGCGAACCCCCACCCGCGCAGTCGGATTCGACCGCGTCTGGCTCAGCTCCGCCGGAGACGTCGGAGAGCCCTGAACCCGCCGCACTGCCGGGGTCGGAGAAACTCGCCGACAGCATGTGCCTCGCCGTGGATCCCGACCTCATCGTCACGGTGCGCGCGATGTCACTGGGATACGAGGTGTCCGACAATCCCGCCGATCCCAGGTCGTCGACCCGCCCGGGCAGCGGAGTCGAGGCCGCCGGGCGCTGGCTCGACACCCTGCGCTGGACCGCGCAGCGGATGTGCGTCGTGGCGCTGCCGTACGCGCAGGCGGACCTGACCTCGCTCTCCCGGATCGGCAACGCCGGACTCACCGAAGCCGCGCTGCGGTCGCCCGCCGACATCGTCGACACCGTCCTGGGTGTGCGGAGCGTGCGTGGTCTGTCGATACCGGCCCTGGGCGCCATCGACTCCGACGGTGCGGCGACGCTCACCGGGGCCGGGCTCGCCGCGACCGCGGTGGCGTCGAATTCCGTCGCACCGACGGGCCGTCGTGACGACGCCGGGCGCTACCGGATCGGCGACCTCGCGGCGCAGACCTACGATGCGCCGGTCACGGCGTCGTTCGCCGCCATCGGTACCGCGCCGTCCACCCCCGCGCTGACGCCACCCGATCAACGCGTCGACCTGTCCGACGAGTCCGAGGGAAGTCGCAGGCAGAGTGCGATCGGCGCGCTGGCGTACCCGGCGATCGCCGCCCCGGAGGCCGCACCGACCGGGTCCGATTCCCGGCCGTCGCCTCGCGACCCGGTCGTCGGGAGATCGGCATTCCTGCTGCCACCGACGTACTGGTCTCCGACGACCACCGACGCCGAGGCCCTGTTCGCCACCGCGCGCCTGCTGCTCGAGTCCGGTGCCGCGACGCCGACACCCCTGCCGACGCTGGTCGCCGAACTCGGGTCCGCTCCCGAGCAGGCACGACTGATCGACCCGCCCGGGGTCGGGCCCGTCGGCCGCATCGGTTCGGTGCTGACAACCGACGCCACCGCGTCGATACGGCGCAATGTCGAGGACAGCTGGCAGTTCGAGGGCGCCCTGGTGCGCTCGGCAGATGTCGCCGCGACCCCCGAGCGCTACATGTCCCCGCTGCGCGAGGACCAGTTGCGGGCCATCCGCTCGCCGGATGCCTGGGGTTCGGCCGTCTACACCCATCTGCGCCGGGCGCAGGCCGAGCGCATCGACGCGGTGTCGTCGACCCTGCACGGGATGTCCCGGTCGGTCACGATCCTCGATCCCGGCGGTCGCTACACGCTGGCCTCCGAGCGCAGTCCGCTGCTGCTGGTCGTGAAGAACGACCTCGCGCTGCCGGTACGCGCCCGGATCACCACGTCCGAACCGGCCGGCATCGAGATCGGCGACCTCGGCGTCATCGAGATCCCCGCCCGCGGCACCCGGCAGATCCAGCTGCCCACGCAGGGCGAGGCGTCCGAGGCGATCAGTGTCGAGATCCGCTTGTCGACGGTCACCGGCGTGCCGCTCGGCGAGCCGATCAGTCTGTCCGTCCACACCAACGCCTACGGCAAACCGCTCTTCTACATCACGATCATCGCCGCGGCAGCACTCGTCCTGCTCACCGCCCGGCGCCTGTGGCATCGTTTCCGCGGCCAGCCCGATCCCGCCGACGCCGACCGGCCCGAACCCGACGAACTCGAGCGGATGCTCGCCGGAAGCGGGTATCAGGAGCGACGCCGTACCCTGCAGAGCGAGGGTCGGATGCACGGCGAGGAACCGGACGATGACCCCTCATGACCGACATCAGACGACCCGAGGACGGCGGCAGAAGCGACGTGACCTGGAACGATGAGCCGCGTGCACCGCGGTCGGGGAAACCCGGCCCGGTGCCGCCCCAGCGTCCCGAGCGCGCCGCACCCCAACGGATCCCGCCGAACCGGGTCGCCGGTGGCCGAGTCCCGCCCACGCGGATTCCGCCAGGGTCCCCGGACCCGAGGTCGACGACTCCGCGGTCTGCCGACCCGCGGTCGTCGAATCCCCGACCCGGCCGGCCCACTCCCTCGGCCGGTCGTCCGCCGACGCCCCGCCCGCCCGCACCCCCGGTGGCCCCGTCGGCCCGACCCGACGCGTCACCCGCTGAGGGCAACACGCGGATCATGACCGCGCCCGCCCCCGATCGTCCGTCGGGCGGTCCGGCGACCACCTCCGCGGCGTCGGAGCAGAAGGCGCCGGGACAGGAGGCGTCGTCGACCGGGCTGGCGCGCGACTCCGACTCGAGCATCCTGCGCACCAGCGGATCCATCGCGATCGCGACACTGTTCAGCCGCATCACGGGCTTCCTGCGCACCGTGCTGATCCTGGCGATGCTCGGACCCGCCATCGCGTCGGCATTCCAGGCGGCCGATGTGCTGCCGAACATGATCGCCGAGGTGGTGCTCGGTGCCGTCCTCACCGCGATCGTGATCCCGCTGCTGGCCCGGGCCGAAGCCGAGGACAAGGACGGCGGAGAGGGGTTCATCAACCGGATCTTCACCATCACCGTCGTCGTCCTCGGGTCGGCGACGGTGGTGGCGGTGATCGCGGCACCGCTGCTGACCTATCTCAATCTGGGCGACGGCCAGGTCGATCGCGAGCTCGCCACCGCGCTCGCCTACCTGCTGCTCCCGGAGATCCTGTTCTACGGACTGTCCGCGCTGTTCATCGCGATCCTCAATCTCCGCGGACACTTCAAACCGGGAGCCTGGGCGCCCGTCCTGAACAACGTCGTGCAGATCACCACGCTCGTGCTCTATGCGGTGGTGCCCGGCGAGATCACCCTCAACCCCGTCCGGATGTCCGACCCGCAACTGCTGGTGCTGGGTATCGGTTGCACGACCGGTGTCGTCCTGCAGGCCCTCATCCTGGTGCCGTTCCTGCGGAAGTCGGGCGTGCGCCTCCGCCTGCAGTGGGGCATCGATGACCGGTTACGCCAGTTCGGGAACATGGCGGTCGCCATCGTCGCCTATGTCGCGCTGCTCCAGGTGGGCTTGATCGTCACGTACCGGATCGCGTCGTCGGCCGACGCCTCGGGCGTGAGCATCTACTTCACCCACTGGCAGTTGCTGCAGCTCCCGTACGGCGTGTTGGGCGTGACCATCCTGACCGCGATCATGCCGCGACTGTCCCGCAACGCCACCGCGGACGACACCAAGGCCGTCGTCGACGATCTCTCGCTGGCGACCAGGCTCACGATGGTCGCCCTCGTCCCGGTCGTGTCGTTCATGACGTTCTTCGGACCGGCCATCGCCATCGCCGTGTTCAACTTCGGCAAGTTCGACGCCGCGTCCGCGTCGCAACTGGGTTCGGTGCTGTCCTGGGGTGCGTTCACGCTCATCCCCTATTCGATGACCCTCGTCCAGCTCCGCGTGTTCTATGCGCGCGAGGACGCGTGGACCCCGACGTTCATCGCGCTGGGCATCACCGTGGTCAAGGTCGCGTCGTCGTATCTCGGGCCGGTGCTCTTCGACGATCCCGAACTCATCGTGCGCTGGCTCGCGCTGTCGAACGGACTGGGTTATCTCGTCGGTGCCGTCGTCGGACACTTCCTGCTCCGCAGCCGGCTGCGCGGGGCCCGGCTCTCCGATGTGGCACGCACGTCCGTCGTGACCTTCGCCGTCTCGATCGGGGTCTCCGGGACCGTCTGGGCCGTGGCGAAGCTGAGCGGTCTCGACCACATGATCGGCTGGCTGGGCAAGGTCGGTTCCGTGCTCTACCTCGGCCTCACCGCCGCGGTGGTGCTCGCGGTGACCTACGCCGGACTGGCCGCGGCCCGCGTGCCCGACGTGGTCGCGATCGGGCTGGCGGTTCGACGCCTCCTCGGCCGGTTCATCCCCTCGCTCGCCCCGCCGGCACAGCCCGAACGTGAACAGTCACCGGCGATCACAGTTCAGTTTCCGCGGGTCACCGGCGACGAATCGCTCCCGTACTCTGGTCAGGTACAGGTGCTGCGCCGCTTCGACAGAGGTACCGCGACGTGGCAGTCGTACTCCGTGCATTCCGGTGGCGCGATCGGCGCGACCCGGGACGTGCGCCCCATCCCGGAACGCGCGCCGGTGCCGCGCGACATCAGATACCGCAGGAGAGGAGTCCGTCGCGTGAGTGACAGTGAGGTCGACACCACCGCTGCCACCGGGCCGCCCACCGAGCCCGGAGCCGGCGACACACCCACTCCACCGACTCCGACTCCCGCCGATGCCGGTACGGCCGGCACCGCCGACACCGCAGCGAGCCCCCGCCGCCGCGGACCGCGCCTCATCCCCGGCGCGGCGGTCGCCGGTGGTCGGTACCGACTGCTCGAGCAGCACGGCGGCACCCGCGGACTCCAGTTCTGGCGAGCCCAGGACATCAACCTCGACCGCGAGGTCGCTTTGACCTTCGTCGACGCCGAGCAGTTGGCGCCGCCCCCCGAACGCGGCCAGGCCGCGAAGATGTCCGACCAGGGACCGCAGGCAGTGCTGTCGCGCACCCTGCGTCTCGGCCAGATCAACTCCGACGGCGTGGCACGCGTCCTCGACGTCGTCCGCGGGTCCTCCGGCGGCATCGTCGTCGCCGAGTGGGTGCCCGGATCATCGCTGGCCGATGTGGCGCGATCGGAACCGTCACCGATCGGCGCCGCCCGCGCGGTGCGTTCGCTCGCCGCGGCCGCCGAGATCGCCCACCGCTCCGGTGGTGCGTTGTCGATCGATCATCCCGACCGCATCCGGATCAGCCACGACGGCAATGCCGTGCTGGCGTTCCCGGGGACCCTTGCCGGCGACGACAAGGCGTCCGACGTCCGCGGACTCGGGGCGGTGCTGTACGCGCTGCTGCTCAACCGCTGGGCGCTCGACCCCGCCGACGGGTCCCGGCTGATCACCACCGCCGACGCCGCCGAACCCGTGGGCGGGATCCCGGTCGCCGCTCCCGGTGACGACGGCCGACCGGTCGAGCCGCGAGTGATCAAGCCCGACACCCCGTTCGAGATCTCGGCTGTCGCCGCGCGCGCTCTCGACGGGACCCGGGGTATCCGAACCGCCGCCACCGTCCAGCATGTGCTCGACCAGGCCACCGTCGTCGACCTCAACACCGACATGCTGCCGGCCATCACCGATGCAGACGCTCCACCGCCGGTGACGGTGACACCGCGTCTGGGCGGCAGCGGCGGCGAGAAGCCGCCGCGGCGCAACCTGGCGTTGCTCATCGGCGCCGGACTGCTGGCCCTGTTCATCGTCATAGCGCTGATCGTGGGCGCCACCAACGTCTTCGGTGGCAGCAACGGATCGAGCGACATCGACTCCATCCTCACCACCACCGAGCCTGCACCCTCGCCCGGCGCCAACCCGCCGCCGACCCCGGCGGCGCCGGCTGCTCCGACACCGATCGCGCTGCAATCGGTCTCGGTGGTCGATTTCTCCGCGCAGACGCCGGACAACTCGGCGAATGTCCGCAACGTGATCACCGGTGCCGCACCGCCGTGGCAGACGGACAATTACCGCGGCCGGCCGGATTTCGGCGGACTCAAGCCGGGATTGGGACTCATGTTCGACCTCGGCGCGGAGCGCGCGGTCCGGTCGGTCACCATCGAGAGCCCGACGCCCGGTATCGGCGTCGAGATCCGTACCGCGCCGTCGGCGCGCCCGGCCTTCGCCAGGACCACGACGGTGGCCTCGGGGCAGGTGGACCAGGCGTCGACCACGATCCCGATCGCGCAGCCGCCGACCACCCGTTATGTGATGGTCTGGCTCACGAGCCTGCCGAGTTCCGGAAGCGGCTACCAGGCGGAGATCTCGCGCGTCACGATGACCGGCTGACACGCCGGTCCTCGCGCCCCGCAGCCGAAGTCAGCCCGCGGTCTCGGCCGTGGTCGAGCTGGTTTCGGTCGCCGTGGCCGGTGTGCCAGGTCGGGTGAGGTCGCGCGGCGTCCATCCCGGAGGTCCGAAGACGTAGCCGAGGCGGGCGCGCCACGATGACGCCGCGCGGACGTCACGCGCGATCGCCGCGTACTCGTGCGTCTGCAGACGCACGATGTTGTAGGTGTCCACCGGCTTGGTCAGTCCGTAGCGGGGGCGTCGGACCTCCGGTGCGAATGTGCCGAACATCCGGTCCCACACGATGAAGACGCCACCGTAGTTGCGGTCGAGGTATTCGGGGTCGCATCCATGGTGCACGCGATGATGCGACGGTGTGTTGAATACGATTTCGAACGGTGCCCAGAGTCTTCCGATCCGCTCGGTGTGAATCCAGAACTGGTAGATCAGGTTCAGCGAGTAGGCGGCGAACACCAGCGCGGGCGGGACGCCGAGCAGGGGGAGTGGTATCCACATCACCACCGCGGCACTGATGTTCCATTTCTGCCGGAGTGCCGTGGCGAAATTGAAGACCTCGCTGGAGTGGTGGGCCTGGTGGGTCGCCCACACCAGGCGGACCCGATGCGAGACGCGATGGCTCCAGTAGAAGAGGAAGTCGACACCGACGAACGCGATCACCCACGTGTACCACTCGTCGGCGGGGAGTTGCCACGGCGCGACGTAGGCGAACAGCGCGCTGTACAGGAGTAGTCCCAGGAACTTCCAGAAGGTGCTGGTCGCGATCGACACCAGACCCATCGACACGCTGGAGCGTGCGTCCCGGGCGTCGTAGGCGCCCGGCGGTGCTTGCGCGGGACGCCCGGCGGGGTCCGAGTCGGCCGCTCCATCCGCGGTCAGCGCGTGTTCGTCGTGCTCCAGTTTGGCCGCGGCGAACCATTCGATGGCGAGCAGGGTGACGAAGAACGGGATCGCGAGCACGGTCGGCTCGCGCATCGGCTCCGGCAAGAACTCCAACACGGTGTACCCCTCACGACATCATCTGACACGAAGACGTGTCAGTTGGTTCTGACAAGGTATCGTGTCAGAAGCAGGGCTGTAAAGACCCGGGAGGGAGATCGCGTGGCGTCCGTGCCGAAGCCGACCCCATCGACATCGGAGAATCCGCCCGGACGCCGCTATGGCGGTGTCGACCCGGCGCAGCGAAGGGAACGACGCCGGGCCGCACTCATCACGGCCGGACTCGACGTGTTCGGCACCGACGGATACGCGAAGGTCTCGGTCAAGAGCATCTGCGACCAGGCCGGCCTGACGCAGCGTTACTTCTACGAGTCGTTCGCCGACCGCGCCGCACTGCTCGTCGCCGTGTACGACGACTGTGTGGCCTTCGTCCGTGCGGCGACCGTGCAGGCTGCCGCCGACATCGCCGAGGCCGACCCCGAACGGTTGGAGGCCGCCGAAGGTGTTGCCGCCGATCGTGTTCCGGACGTCACTCGTGCCGCCCTGGGCGCCTTCATGTCCTGCCTCGCCGACGATCCCCGACGCGCACGGGTGATGCTCGTCGAAGTGGTCGGTGTGTCCCCGGAGATCGAGCGGGTCCGGATGCGCGCGATCCACGACTGGGCGGCACTCATCCTGGCGCTGGCCCGCGGCGCGCGACCGCCGACGGACCGCGAGCGCCTGGCGTCGGTGGGCCTCGTCGGAGCGGTCACCCAGCTGCTCGTCGACTGGTACGTCGCCGGCGCGGAGGACGCCGACGCGGAGCGGTACGCGCTCGACGAGATCCTCGACGTGTGCGTCGAGCTCTTCGTCGCCGCCTACGGCCGACTCCTGACCTGACCCTTCGCGGCTCGCTTCGCCCAGTACTCCTGAGCTGAGGAGGGTCAGCGAGCCGTTGGCGAAAACGCTCCGAGAACCGGTTGCCGGGGAGTAGATTCTCGTGCAACTGCGCTACAACCGTCGGACGTGGGTCCGGGAGGTGTCCGGTGAGCACTGCCGAAGAACGTGCGAGACAGCTCGACCTTGTTGCGCGACTTCACTCCTCGTATCCCGAGCTGCCGGACGCGCCGACACCCGATCTCCTCGATCACAGCCGGTTCGTCGCCTACATGAAGCCGGTGCACGACGTCGGCGGCGAACCCGACGCTCCGATCACCTACGAGGGCAAGGCGTACGAGGAGTGGGAGCACATGACGTACGTCATGTGCGAAGTCCTCGCCTGGCGCGGGATCTGGCTGTCCGAGGAGCGTCGTCGGATCGGCAACGTCGATGTGGGGCGTGCGATCTACCTCGGTATTCCGTACTACGGGCGCTGGTTGCTCGCCGTCGCCAGGATTCTCGTCGAGAAGCACCACATCGCACTCGGTGAGCTCAGCGAGCGCATGCTCGACGTCCGGCAACGATACGCCGGGGGACTGGACGGTCGGCGCCTCGAGGCCCGACCCCGCGGCGTCGGAGACGGATCCGACGTTCCGCGGAACACCCATCATCGTCACGCGGTCGGGGTCGGCGACCCGCAGATCTACGCCGGCCGGGCCGGCGACGCCGCATTCCGGATCGGCAACCGCGTCCGAGTGCGCGAACTCCCCGTCCTGTTATACACGCGGACACCGGAATACGTTCGAGGAGCAGTCGGCGAGATCGCCGCCGTCGCATACGAGAGCCCGGCGCCCGAGGACGAGACCTGGGGTCTGTCCGATGCCCAGCCGGAATGGTTCTACGTGGTCCGGTTCACCATGGGCGACCTCTGGCACGGCTACACCGGACCCGCAGACGACACCCTGCAGACCGAGATCCCCGAGCGCTGGCTCGCCTCGGCCGGGGGAGAGGACGAACGCCGATGAGCGACGGCCACGGCACGCACGACCACGACCACGACCGCACGGTCAAACCGATGGTCGACGAGATCACCGACTTCGAGGTGCTCGAGATCGCACTGCGCGAACTGTGCATCGAGAAGGGTCTTTTCACCGCCGAGGAACACCGCCGCTTCACCGAGTTCGCGGAGCAGATCGGGCCGACCCCCGCCGCCACACTGGTCGCGCGAGCCTGGCTCGACCGGGATTTCGCGAAGCTGGCGCTCGACGATCCCGTGGCGGCCAGTAAGGAGGTCGGCGTCGATTGGCTGGAGCCGACCGGGTTCGGAACCCCCAGCGACTTCACGGCTTTCGAGATCCTCGCCGACACACCCACGGTGCACCATGTGATCGTGTGCGCGCTGTGCTCGTGTTACCCACGTCCCATCCTGGGGAACTCCCCCGAGTGGTACCGCACCCCGAATTACCGTCGTCGCATGGTGCGGTGGCCCCGACAAGTCCTGTCCGAGTTCGGCCTTCAGCTCCCCGACGGCGTCTCGGTACGCGTGCAGGACTCCAATCAGAAGCATCGGTTCATGGTGATGCCGCAACGCCCCGAGGGTACCGACGGGTGGACCGAGCAGCAGTTGTCGGAGATCATCACCCGCGACTGCCTCATCGGCGTCGCGCTGCCCAAGCCGGGTGTCACCACCAATGCCGTCTCCACCATCCGGCCGGCCGTCCACCCGGCGGGGGAGTAGGCCGATGATCGACGAGGGGAACTCCGGGTCCCACCGGCCGCTCGACGAGATCGTCGAGCGCAACCAGGTGTGGCACCGGATGGCGGCGAAATACGGTGTCGAGAACCCGGTTCCACCGTGGAAGACCAGCCTCGACGGGCTCTGCGACGCCCTCGATCGGGTCGCCGACTCCTCGTCCGTCCGCGCGGATACTCCCGGCGTCGTCGAACGACGGGACGAGGAGGACCGGTTGTCGTCGACGATCTACGCCGAGCTGCCGTACCCCGAGAACCAGCTCGTGGCGCTGGCGCACACCCTGCTGGACCGCGGTGTCATCGACGAGGGGGAGTTGCGGACCCAGATGGACGCGGTGCGCGCACGCCTGCAGTCCTGACCCGTCCCGCCTGAGGAGTAATCCACTTCGCTCCGGCAGCTGTGCACAGACGTCGCTTCATCGGATGACCCGGTCCGGGCTCCATTACTCTCAGCCCATGCCCGGGGGGAACGACGCGATCGACACGCGTACCGACGAGCAACTCCTGCACGCCCACCTCGCCGGTGATCCACACGCGTTCACCGACCTGATCAACCGCCACCTCGAGTACCTGTGGTCGGTGGCGTTGCGGGCCAGCCAGAATCCGGAGGACGCCGCCGACGCCCTGCAAGATGCCCTGTTCGCCGCTCACCGGACCGCGCAGGACTTCCGGTCCGACGCCAAGGTCACCAGCTGGCTGCATCGGATCGTCGTGAACGCCGGTCTGGATCGCATCCGGCGCAACAAGGTTCGCAGGACGGTGCCCCTGCCGGAGTGGGATGTCACGGCGATCGCCGACACCGCCGACGAGCTCGCCGCCGTCGACCTGTCGGTCTCGATCGGGCGCGCCCTCGACGTCCTCACCGACGGACAGCGAGCGGCCATCGTCGCGGTCGACATCGAGGGATACACGGTCGCGGAGGCGGCGACGATCCTCGGCGTCGCCGAGGGCACGATCAAGAGCAGATGCGCCCGCGGGCGCCTCAAGCTCGCGCAGGTGCTCGGCCATCTGCGTGACGGGTGAACGGAGCCCGCGGGGTGGCGCCGACCCGTTCCCGGCCGATCGCGATCACCGGGAACCGAATCGCAGCGGGGCGCGTCCAAGTATCCGACGCCGACCCGACGCGAACTCCACGAACGCCCGCGACCCCGGAAATGGAAGACTGACACCATGACCCCTCGGGGACCAGATGACCACGAGACGAGTGATCTACCCGATCCGCCGTACTCGGCAGATCTTCTCGCCGACTTCCACGCAGGTGCGCTGCCCGACCCGGTGGCTGCCCACATCCGTGCTCATCTTGCGGAAGATCCTGCAGCGCAGTCGATTCTGGACGCGCTGGATCGTACCGTCGGCGATCTGCGCTCCGCGGAAGCGGCGCGGGAACCCGTACCCGCCCGTGTGCGCGACGACGTTGCCGCCACTCTCACCGCGCTGGGAGCGAATCCCGAGCCCTCGATCCGACAGCCCGGGGGATTCCGTACCGGGTCTCCGCCCGTGGCATCTGCGCCCGTCGACATCACCACCGCACGCCGAGGGCGCCGCACGGCCACCCGACTCCTGCTGGCCGCAGCCGCGGTCGTCGTCGTGGCGGCCGGGTCGATCGGGGTGTCGCGACTGATCTCCGCGTCCGACTCGTCTCCCGGGCCGGCACCTCGAGCCCAGTCGTCGGCCCCCGCCCCGACCGGGCCCACCGATGCCGCGGTCGCACTCACCGTTCTCGGCCGGACCGACGGAGCACCATTCGGCTCCGTCGAGGCACTCCGTCGCTGCACCGCCGCCCACCTCGTGCCGGCGACCGTCGTGATCGTCGGCTCCGGCCGCATCGTCGTCGACGGCTCCGGCGCGGCGGCGATCCTTCTCTCCACCGGGGTGGCGGGACGTTTCGACGCACTGATCGTCGGCCTCGACTGCGACCTGGGGAACCCGTCGCTGATCTCGCGGGGCATCGTCGGCGGGTGACCGAGGCGTCCCCAGCCCGCCGGCGGCCGACGGGCCGGACGCGCGGCACATCCGAGGGAACATCTCCGCATACCCTGGTGTTGAAGCAGCCGTGACCCGCCGGGATGGGCGGGTCTCGCTAAACCCACAGCACGGAGGACAAGTGAGCCAGCCAGAGACCCAGCAGATCCACGAGTTGATCATCATCGGATCTGGTCCTGCCGGGTACACCGCAGCGATCTACGCCGCGCGCGCCGAGCTATCACCCATCGTCTTCGAGGGCACCCAGTTCGGCGGCGCTCTGATGACGACCACCGAGGTCGAGAACTTCCCCGGTTTCCAGACCGGTATCCAGGGTCCCGCGTTGATGGACGAGATGCGTGAGCAGGCGATCCGTTTCGGCGCTGACCTGCGCATGGAGGACGTGGACACGGTCCGGCTGTCCGGCCGCGTCAAGGAGGTCGAGGTCGGCGGCGAGGTCTACCGGGCCCGCGCGATCATCCTCGCCATGGGTGCCGCGGCACGCTACCTCGGCGTCGAGGGCGAGCAGCAGCTCCTCGGGCGCGGAGTGTCGGCCTGTGCGACCTGTGACGGATTCTTCTTCAAGGACCAGGACATCGCCGTCATCGGCGGTGGCGACTCCGCGATGGAAGAGGCCACCTTCCTCACCAAGTTCGCACGCAGCGTCACGCTGGTCCACCGCCGCGACGAGTTCCGGGCGTCGAAGATCATGCTCGAGCGCGCCCGCGCCAACGACAAGATCCGATTCGTCACGAACGCCGCCGTGCACTCCGTCGTCGGCGACGGGTCGGTGTCGGGCCTGAAGGTCGAGGACACCCGGACCGGCGAGGTCAGCACTCTCGACGTGACCGGCATGTTCGTCGCGATCGGCCACGACCCGCGCAGCGAACTCGTCCGCGGGCAGGTCGACCTCGATCCCGAGGGCTACGTCCTGGTCCAGGGACGCACGACACTCACCTCGGTGCCCGGTGTGTTCGCCGCGGGTGACCTCGTCGACCACACGTACCGTCAGGCCATCACCGCCGCCGGTAGCGGCTGTTCGGCCGCCATCGACGCCGAGCGCTGGCTGGCCGAGCAGGGCGAAGCCGCCGACCTCACTGTCGATGACGCCGAAGCTGCCACCGTTTCCGAGATCGACGCTGTTCAGGCACCTGCCTGAGCCGTCAACCACATTCACCCGGGCCATCGCGGCCCGGTCCGACCAAGGAGGTCACATCATGGGTGCACACACCGTCGCCGTCACCGACACCACGTTCAAGGACGCCGTTCTGGGCGCCGACAAGCCGGTCCTGGTGGACTTCTGGGCCACCTGGTGCGGTCCCTGCCGCATGGTCGCCCCGGTCCTCGAGGAGATCGCACGCGACCATGGCGACAAGCTGACCGTCGCCAAGCTCGACGTCGACGAGAGCCCGGCCACCGCGCGTGATTTCCAGATCATGTCGATCCCGACCATGATCCTGTTCGACAAGGGTCAGCCGGTGAAGACGATCGTCGGCGCCAAGGGCAAGGCCGCGCTGCTGCGCGAGCTGGACTCGGTCGTCGGCCAGTCGGCCTGACCACCTGCTGTTTTCCTCATATCGTCGCGACAGTCCGACGGGTGAACGACGCTGCCGTTCCACCCGCGGACTGTTTGCGTTGGTAGTGTCGGCCGTGGTCTCGACCGGAGACCCCTGTGCCCGGAGTCGGAATGCTTCGACCATGGACAGTTTGGTGTAGTGAAGTCCACCTGCGAGAATGCAGGCTGACGTTTGACCGATGTACCGCTTGGCGTACATCGCACATCGCGCAGAGCCGCACCTGCCGCGATTCGTACGAGGGGTGACGACATGCCATTGTTCCGACTTGGTGATCACGGCTCGGCGGTGGCCGAGATCCGCGCCATCTTGGTCGGACGCGGTCTGTTGCCCGACGACGGGTCCACGAACACCGCCCACGGTGGTACGACGAACGGCTGGAATCCTCCTGAGGCCGTCTTCGATGAAGCCTGCGACCGGGCTGTCCGGGCGTTCCAGCAGGAGCGGGGTCTGATCGTCGACGGCATCGTCGGTCCGGCCACCTATCGAGTCCTGCGCGAAGCGTCCTACCGTCTCGGAGCCCGGGTGCTGTCGTACCAGCTGTCGGCTCCCATGGTCGGCGACGACGTCGCCACGCTGCAGAGTCGGCTGCAGAATCTCGGCTATTTCACCTCCCTCGTCGACGGCGTGTTCGGCCTGACGACGCACAACGCCGTGTGCCTCTATCAGAGCGAGTACGGCCTCGCCTCCGACGGGATCTGCGGCCCGGCCACGCTGCGGTCGCTCGAGCGCCTCGGTACACGGGTGACCGGCGGGTCTCCGTATGCGATCCGTGAAGAAGAGCACGTCCGACGATCGGGACCGCAGCTGTCCGGCAAGCGAATCCTCATCGATCCCGGAACAGGCGGACTTCACGCACTGTCGACGGGTGATGTCGCCCACCGCGAGTCCGAACTGCTGTGGGACCTGAGTGCCCGCCTCGAGGGCCGGATGGCGGCCGCGGGCATGCAGACTTTCCTGTCGCACGACGGGCGTGGACGCCCCGGCGACGACGAGCGCGCCCGGGTCGCCAATCTGATGGACGCCGATCTGATGATCTCGCTGCGATGCGGTCACTACCGGAATACGCGCGCGAACGGCGTCGCGTCGTTCTACTTCGGCAACAGCAACTCGTACTCGACGATCGGTCGCAACCTCGCCGGCTTCATCCAGCGTGAGATCGCAGCGCGGACCCCGTTGTCGGACTGCCGAACCCACGAGCGCACCTGGGATCTCCTCCGGCTCACGAAGATGCCGGTGGCCCTCATCGACGTCGGATACATCACGAACCCCGATGACGCTGCAGTGCTTGCGGATTCAGACTGGCGGAACGTGATCGCCGATGCCATCGTGGTGGCCGTGAAACGGTTGTACCTGCTCGACCGGGACGATCGCCCTACCGGAACCTACACATTCGAGGATCTGCTGGCCGCGGAGAACAGCTCCCGCTGAACCGATGCGGCCCGGCTCCCACCGGGACCGCCGTCTGCTGCCGTCCGGCCAGATCGATCTGCGCCATCACCACCAGCTTCTGCAGCGCGCTCTCGACTTCGAACTTCCAGCCGAGGCCCTCGTCGAGTTCGAGTCGGAACCGTGGGAAACGCTGATGCGACGACACCACGTCGAATCCGGAGTCCTTCAGGAACGACGCGTCGTTCATGCAGGAAGTGCAGAGATCCGTTTGCGGATCGTCGAGGATCTCCCGCGCGACTTCGACAATGGCCTCATCCGACCACAGCTCGAGCTCGTCGGCCAGTCCGCCTGCACTGCCGACCGACTCGAACGGATCCACGCCGATCCCGTTCCGCACCAGACCGAATGACTCGACCGCTCGGACACCGCGACGGATGAGATCACCCAGCACTGCGTCCAGAAGGATCGTCGCCACCTCGTCATAACCGGGTTCGGTACGGATACTCGTGAGCAGCACCGCGTCGTGACTGACCGGCGAAGTGGGGAAGTGCTGCGACCGAGGAACACGATTGGGCGGCGCATAGAACGCCGTACCGACAACACTGTTCGTTCCGGACTCGATCGCGACCTGACCGCACGCACCCCACTCGAGGAGCAGACCCGAGATCCACGCCTCCTTGTCGAACTCGCTCTCGTAGGGCTCGAAGTCAGGGAGGCCGGTTGTCTCGGTCGCCGGCTCGACCTCCCAGAAGACGCATTTGCGCGTGTGCTGGGGGAGCGATCCGAAAAATCCGAGATCCAATCGACTGACAGACACACTCATGTCAGCGCACTCCGCGTCACAGCGCTCGATTGAACGAAAATTACTGAGCAACAAGCCCTTTCGCGATGAATGCGCCCGTCGGCTTCCTCTATCGTCACTGTGACATTACTTCCGCGTCTAGGTGGTACCGGAAATCCCGCGCCAGAATTCACTTCTTCGGATCGATGAACTGAACGATGCGTTCCAGGTCGTCGACCGAGCCGAACTCCACCACGATCTTGCCTTTTCTTTTCCCTAGACTGACTGTAACCCTGGTGTCCAGGCTGTCGGACAGCCTCTCCGCGAGATCCTGCAGGCCCGGCATCTGCATCGGTCGGCGCTTCGGTGCGGTGGGAGATTTCGCGTCCGGCCCGTCTCCTCGATTGGCGAGTGTGACCGCCTCCTCCGTCGCCCTCACCGACAGACCTTCGGCAACGATCCGCGCAGCAAGCGCCTCCTGCGCGTCGCTTCCGGTCTCGAGGGAGAGGAGAGCGCGAGCATGGCCGGCCGACAGCACCCCGGCCGCCACGCGGCGTTGGACGGGGATCGGCAATTTGAGTAGCCGGATCATGTTGCTGATCAGCGGGCGAGAGCGGCCGAGGCGGGAGGCGAGTTCCTCGTGCGTGACCCCGAACTCCTCGAGAAGCTGTTGGTAGGCCGCGGCTTCTTCGAGGGGGTTGAGTTGCGCGCGATGGATGTTCTCGAGCAATGCGTCCCGCAGCATGTCGCCGTCGGGTGTCTCCCGGACAATCGCGGGGATTGCGTCGAGTCCCGCCTCCTGGCTGGCTCGCCAGCGACGCTCACCCATGACGATCTGGTACGCGATCCCGTCCGCAGTGGGCTCCTTGAGGCGCCTCACCACGATGGGTTGCATGAGGCCGAACTCGCGAATCGAGTGCACCAGTTCGGCCATCGCCTCGTCGTCGAAGACGGTACGCGGCTGATTGGGATTCGGCTGGATTTCTTTCGGAGGCAGTTCGCGATACACCGCGCCCGCCTCTTCTGGACTGAGGGGTTGCGTTCCCGCACCCGTCGACGTGGCGGTTGCCGAGTCCTTGTCATTGCCACCGGTGGTGGTATCACGACCGGCAGTCGTCGGGCCCTTACCGATCACGACGTCGGCCGCGGCGTTACCGAGACGGGGCGCGCCCGACTGATCGTCGGCCGGTCCGGTCGGAATCAGTGCGGCCAGCCCACGACCGAGTCCGCCCCGGCGCTGAGCGGTATCCCGTTGACTCATTGGTGGTTCCCTTCGCGGTCCTGGTGCCAGATCAGCGCTTCACGTGAATCGTGGATACACATCACGCCGGCGCCCCCTCGGACGCACGTAGTGCCAACTCGCGCGCGGCGTCCAGATAGCTCATCGCCCCTCGGGAGCCCGGGTCGTATTCGATGATCGTCATCCCATATCCGGGCGCCTCCGACACCTTGACGCTGCGGGGGATGATCGTACTCAGCACCTTGTCGCCGAAGTGTCGACGTACTTCCTCCGCGACCTGGTCCGCCAGCTTGGTCCGGCCGTCGTACATCGTCAGCACGATCGTGGAGACGTGGAGGTCGCGGTTCAGGTGTGCTTGCACGAGTTCGATATTGCGCAGCAGCTGTCCCACGCCTTCGAGTGCGTAGTACTCGCACTGGATCGGGATGAGAACCTCACGAGCCGCCACCATCGCGTTCACGGTCAGCAGGCCCAGCGATGGGGGACAGTCGATGAAGACGTAATCGATCTGGTACTCCGCGAGAACATCGTCGGACAGCGCGTTGCGGAGCCGGTTCTCCCGCGCAACGAGCGAAACGAGTTCGATCTCGGCGCCGGCCAGATCCAGGGTGGCCGGGACGCAGAACAGACCTTGCTGACTCGGCGACTCCTGAATCGCTTCTCTCAGCGTCACCTCGCCGAGCAACAGTTCGTACACCGAGGCGATGTCCTGCGCCCGATGATCGATACCCAGCGCCGTGCTGGCATTGCCCTGCGGGTCGAGGTCGACCACCAGAACCCGAAGACCCCGCAGCGCGAGACCCGCCGCCAGGTTCACCGTCGTGGTGGTTTTTCCGACGCCGCCCTTCTGGTTGGCAACCGTCATGATCCGCGTGTGCGGAGGTCTCGGCAGCTGGCCGGCTCCCCCCGGAGTCAGGACTTGGCTCGCACGTTCGGCGGCCATCGCGATGGGGGTGTCGGCGAATGGCTGACCATCCACTCCAGGGCGTGCCCCGACCGGGGTTTCACGTGAAACATTCGGGTCTTGATCGACCACGCGTGGACTCCTTTGACCGACCTCGTAAGGACTCGCGTCAGTACCGTCGACGGCAGGGGCCGTCGATCCGACTACCGCGGAAGCGTCGATAGCGGCACCTTCGGGGGTGCCGGCAGAACGCTTCCTATTCTGCGCCCTCCGCGGACTCCACACCAATTCGATCGCCTCCTCAACGCCGTCCGGCGCGGCCGCTTCGCGACCGCTCACTCTTCGTTCCCGTGATCACCGTCGTCGGTGTGTCGAGGAACCGCTCACCGCATGTGCGAACCGACAGGTCGGTGATTCCAGAGCGCCCGACAACCGAGCGATCGCGCTCGATCTCCTCGGCCGCTGACGACCCCTTGATCGCGATCATCCGGCCGCCCGGACGGACCAGGGGAGCGGACCACTTCGACAGTCGTTCCAAGGGAGCGACCGCCCTCGACGTCACCACATCCGCGAGACCGACCGTTCCGCGAACAGACTTCTCCTCGGCTCGTCCGCGAACGACGGTCACGTTGTCGAGCGAGAGCGCCTCGGTCGTCCGCTCCAAGAAGGTGCTGCGTCGGAGTAGGGGTTCGATCAACGTGATCGACAGGTCGGGACGCGCGATCGCCAGCGGCACTCCAGGGAGCCCGGCACCGCTCCCGATGTCGATGACGCTCGCACGCTCCGAGATCAGTTCGCCGAGTACTCCACAATTGAGAATGTGGCGATCCCACAACCGAGGGATCTCACGCGGACCCATCAAGCCGTGATCGATTCCGTCGGTCGCAAGGATTCGCCAGTAATCGGCGGCCAGGTTCAGCCGATCGCCGAAGACGTCTACGGCAGCGGCCGGCGGAACCGCCAACGCATCGAGATCTTGATCGTGCTCGGGTAGTGCGTCAGACGGCACTTCGCCTCCGTTTCAGATGGTCCTTCGCACCCAGTGTTTCACGTGAAACCTCGGCGCGGTCCCGTCGGTGCATATCGCGCCGCCGCACGTCGTTTCACGTGAAACAACATCGATGTGATTCAGCGAAAAGCAGCCTGTCAGGTGTCCGAGATCGAATTGTCACGTGACGGACCAGGACGCCCTGCCCAGTCCGCCCACGGGGCCTGGCAACGAACGGAGTAGGCGACGGAGCGTGAGGGGCCCGACTGTCCACACCCACGAACCGTCGGTTGCACGACCGGAGGGTTCCACAACGAGAGTGTTCCACGACGAGAGTCTGACAATCCCAGCTACTGCGACGACGCCGCGGTCGAACTACTCCGGCACCCGGCGGCTCCGTGGCACCCAACGTTTCGGCACCATCGATCTCTCCATTGCCCCACACCTCACCATGACCGGATCGTGCTCTCGGACCGATCTGCCACACCGGTCCCTCACGCCGCCGTACCGGCCAGCCGCCATGAGACGAGGGGGTGACCCGCTACCCCTGTGGCAAGGCCGTCGGGCATGATCACGGCGACCGGGTTGCTGTGCACGGTTGGCCCGACCGATCCTGTTTCACGTGAAACAACACGTGTGTAAGTAACGCACCGCCCGCTTCCTACGGCTGGTGGACTCACGCCGGCAACCGAGACAGCACCCAGAAACAGATCAGGCCCCGACCGTCGGTCGGGGCCTGATCTCCTCCGTGGGGGAGGGGAGTTCTACTACGAGGGGAGGACAACCACGCGGCGCTTGGGCTCCGCGCCCTCGCTCTCGCTCACGACGCCGTCGACCACTGCCACTGCGTCGTGCACGATCTTCCGCTCGAACGGTGTCATCGGATCGAGAGCCTCACGCTCGCCCGACGACAGCACCCGCTCCGCAACTTCGCGACCCAGACGCGCCAGACGATCACGGCGATCCGAACGCCAGCGCGCGATGTCGAGCATCAGACGGCTTCGCTCACCCGTCGCCTGCTGGACCGCAAGGCGGGTCAGTTCCTGGAGTGCGTCGAGCACCTCACCCTTACGACCCACGAGCTTTGTCAGGTCGTCGCCACCGTCGATGCTGACGACCGCCCGGTCGCCATCGACATCGAGATCGATGTCGCCGTCGAAGTCGAGAACATCGAGCAACTGCTCGAGATAGTCGCCGGCGATCTCGCCTTCTTCGACGAGACGGTCTTCGTCGTCCTCGTCATCGGAGTCGTCGTCGTCGTCGACGTCATCGGTCTCGTCAGACGCGTCATCGCCGGTGTCGTCCGCGTCGGCGGCTTCACTCACCACCGCGGCCTCGGTGTCCGCAGCTTTCTGCGCGGTATCGTCGGCCTGATCCTCGGGCTGGGTCCCGGCCGTTGCCTCGGCGTCTGTACCGGCTTGAGTTGCAGTCTCTGCTGTCATCTCATTCACCTAACTTCTGTGCTTCATCGAACAAGTCTGGGGCGGTCACCGTTTGCCACCGCGTTTGTTGCCGCGTTTGGCCGTCGACCGGCTTCCGCGGTTGTGGTTCTGTTTCTTGCCCGGTGCGGCGCCTGCTCCGGGACGCGTGGGTTTCTGGCCGGGCTTGGGTTTGGCGCCGGCCGCGGTGTCCGGTGCGGCGGGCGTGGACTCGCCGGCCGGAGTGGCGTCGGTCTCCACCGCGTCGGCGTCGGGCTCGTCCGTGGACCCGTCCTTGGACAGCGAGACACCGGTCGAATCCGTGCCATTGCTGTTCGTGGCAGCGTTGCGCTTCTTCCGGTCGGGCCGCACACCCGGCTTCGGGGCGTTCGCCTTCAGCTTCTCCTGCTTGAGGAGCTTGGCCTCTTCCTCTTCCTTGGCGATGTTGCCGAAGACGATGTGCTGCTGGCCGTAGGTCCAGATGTTGTTGCTCATCCAGTAGAGGAGGATGGCGACCGGGAAGAACGGACCGGTGATGAGGATGCCGATCGGGAAGATGTACAGAGCGAGGTTGTTCATCATCCGCGTCTGCGGGTTCTCCAGCGCCGCCTCGGGCTGACGGGCAACCGAAGCTCGGGAGTTCATGTGCGTGGCGATCGACGCGATGATCATCATCGGCACGACGACGTACGCGATCTGCGGCCGGGTGAAGTCGATGGGGGAGCCCGGCTCGACGAACGCCTGGAACTCGGTGGCCGGCTCGACCAGATAGGACGACAGCGGAACCCCGAAGAGGCGGGCGTCGAGGAAGTTCTGCACCTGATCGGCGCTGAAGACGTAGTTGCCCTGCGAACGGGTCTCGGCGGCACTCATGCCGAGCTGGCCCATGCCGGTACCCATGCGGTTGAACGAACGCAGCACGTGGAACAGACCGATGAACACCGGGATCTGCAGCAGCATCGGCAGGCACCCGAGCATCGGGTTGAACCCGTGCTCCTTCTGCAGCTTCTGCATCTCCTCGGTCATCTTGACCCGATCCTTGGCGTACTTCTTACGAATCGCCTGGAGCTGCGGATTGATCTCCTGCATCTTCTTCGTGGTGCGGATCTGCTTCACGAAGGGCTTGTAGAGAATCGCGCGCAGGGTGAACACGAGGAACACCACCGACAGAGCCCACGCGATACCGTTGCCACCCGGGGTGTCGGGCGTGACATGGCTGAAGAGCCAATGCCAGACCCACATGATCCCGGAGACCGGGTAATAGATGAAGTCGAGCACGGGTCAGTTACCCCTCACTTGTTGTACTCACAGAGCATGCGTCTCGCCGGACGCCTGCTGATGGTTTCGAGGTCGGTGCGCTCCGGTCATCCCGCCCCACAGGCCGCGGCACAGTTCGCCGAAGCCGCGTTCGGGGACCGGGTCGTAACCGGGTCTGTGCCACGGCCCGCACTTGGCGAGTCGGACGATCGACAACACCGAGCCGTACAGAAAGCCGTGTCGGTCGAGCGCTTCGACCGCGTAGCCCGAGCAGGTGGGCTCGAACCGGCACGACGGTAGGCGCATCGGGGACACCCAGGTGCGATACAGCTCGATGAGGAAGATGACGGTGCGGCGGGGGAGGAGACGCACCCCCCGCATGAGGCGCGCGCCGGCCGCGGCCGAGGACTCGGAACCCGGCGGCGTCTCGGCGTGGTGTTCAGACGACGTGGCGTCGGGGGTTCCGCTCATGGCTACGACCCCACCCTCTCGGCCGGGACCGCAGCCGCAGCGGACAGGCCTGCGACCCGCTTGCTCGCGAACGCGTCACGGAGCTGGTCGGCGAGATCATCGCTGGATCGGTCTGCGGCACTGCGGCGAGCCCGGATGACCACGTAGGTCTCCGGGGGAAGGAGATGTGATGCATCCGTGAACGCGGCACGCAGACGTCGTGCCACGAGATGGCGGGTCACCGCGTTGCCGACGGACTTGCTGACGACAAGCCCGAGCCAGGGGCCGCCGACCATCGCGACATCCCGACGCAGACCTCGCGGGTCCGGCCAGTTCCGACCGACCATCGCGAGATGCACGACGAAGTCACGACTGTTCACCCGCGCACCGGACTTCAGGGTGCGAGAGAAGTCGGATCCCCGTGAGATCCGATGAAGGGGCGCAGTCATCGAACAGCTGACCGGATCCGCGGACGGATCCGGTGAGAGCCGACGATCAGGCGGTGAGCTTCGCGCGGCCCTTGGAACGGCGGCCGCTGACGATGGCACGCCCGGCGCGGGTCCGCATGCGCAGACGGAAACCGTGCACGCGTGCGCGACGACGGTTGTTCGGCTGGAAAGTACGCTTGCCCTTGGCCACGGTGACTCCTTGTGCTCCCTGTGGGCACGCCGGTTACCCGGGCATGACCCACATGTTGTGGTTGGTCTGTTGATCCAGGACGGTGCCGAACTGGTGTCGGTGATGACTCGGCGAACACGAACGATCGCCGCGCAAATCCGCAACCTGGATGACCAGTCGAGACTACTGACACCGAGCGTTCAAATCAAACGACGGGATCGCCTCGGGGGTACCGCCCCCCGACCAGTGTGTTCTGAACCACGAAAGCAAGATTCTCAGCAGATTCGAGTCAAACGTCCCGATCGCTTTGTGGCCCCCGGTCACCTCTGTTACGTTCCTTCACAGCGTCGGCCACCCGCCTGCCGAGGAACACCCTCGGGGGCCTGGCTCAGACCGAAGTCCCCAGCTCGTCGTCACCTTTGTACACAGGTGTGGATAACCCTGTGGAAAGATGCGGT
This sequence comes from Gordonia sp. ABKF26, assembly GCF_041103195.1. Classification (NCBI taxonomy): domain Bacteria; kingdom Bacillati; phylum Actinomycetota; class Actinomycetes; order Mycobacteriales; family Gordoniaceae; genus Gordonia; species Gordonia sp. ABKF26. Next base: position 415,499 of record NZ_JBGCVZ010000003.1, on the reverse strand, counting down.
CTCCGGCGCCGATGTCACCAGTCTCGTCAACGCTGGTAGTTTTCCGGACCAGGAGGCCAGCCCCGTGACTTCAGACCGAGACACTTTCGGCGAGGTGTGGCAGCAGGTCGTCGCCGAACTCAACGACGACGAAGCCGCACGCGACCACGAACCACTGACACGCCAGCAGAAGGCGTGGCTGTCGCTGGTTCGACCCCTCACACTCACCGAGGGTTTCGCCCTGCTGACCGTGCCGACGGCATTGGTCCAGGAACAGATCGAACGAAATCTCCGCGAGACCATCCGCTCGGTCCTGAGCCGTCACCTCGAGGAGCCCGTCGACCTCGGGGTACGTATCGCGACCCCGCGCAACGACGAGCCGGTGCCCGAGGCGCCGGTACCCGACGCTCGTCCGATCGGTGGACGCGCCGCGGCCGCCGACTACGCTGCTGCCCCGGTCAATGCCGGTCTGGGCTCGGCCCCCGTGTCGGAGTCCCCGCGGCCGTCCGGCGACTGGGCGTCGTACTTCGCCGAGCGACCCACGTCCACGCCGCCGGCAACCGGGGCAAACCTCAACCCCAAGTACACCTTTGACACATTCGTCATCGGTGCGTCGAATCGTTTCGCGCACGCCTCGGCGGTGGCGGTGTCGGAAGCCCCGGCACGGGCCTACAACCCGTTGTTCATCTGGGGCGAGTCCGGTCTGGGCAAGACGCACCTGCTGCACGCCGCGGGACACTACGCACAGCGCCTCTTCCCGGGCATGCGGGTGAAGTACGTGTCCACCGAGGAGTTCACCAACGACTTCATCAACTCGCTGCGCGACGACCGACGGGTGGCGTTCAAGCGCCGGTACCGCGACGTCGATGTCCTGCTCGTCGACGACATCCAGTTCCTGGTGGGCAAAGAAGGTATCCAGGAAGAGTTCTTCCATACCTTCAACACCCTGCACAACGCGAGCAAGCAGATCGTCATCTCCTCCGATCGACCGCCGAAACAGCTTGCGACACTGGAAGATCGGCTCAGGACGCGGTTCGAGTGGGGACTGATCACCGATGTCCAGCCGCCCGATCTGGAGACGCGGATCGCGATCCTGCGCAAGAAGGCGCAGATGGACAACATCGCGGTGCCCGACGACGTCCTCGAACTCATCGCGTCGAAGATCGAACGCAACATCCGCGAACTCGAGGGGGCGCTGATCCGCGTCACCGCGTTCGCCTCGCTCAACGACGCCGCACTCGACAAGTCCCTCGCCGACGTCGTCCTGCAGGCGCTGCTGCCCAATTCGGGGACCCTCGAGGTCAGTGCGGCGAGCATTCTCGCGATCACCGCCGAATACTTCGACATCTCCGTCGAGGAACTGCGCGGTCCCGGTAAGACACGATCGATCGCCCAGGCACGTCAGATCTCCATGTACCTGTGTCGGGAACTCACGGACCTCTCGTTGCCGAAGATCGGGGAGACCTTCGACCGCGACCACACCACCGTGATGTACGCCGAACGCAAGATCCGCAAGGAGATGGCGGAGCGACGTCGGGTCTACGACCACGTCCAGGAGCTCACCGCACGCATCAAACAGCGTGCCGTCGGCTGAGACGCCCTCTCCCGTATCTGTAGCTCTCTCGCACCCCCGAGGCCGCATCGGCCCGGGGGTGCGGTCGTCTCACGGTCCGACGCCGGCGACCGGATTCAGCGGGCCCGAAGGCCAACTCTGTTCCTCGGGTCGAGGGTCGCGGACGCCGTCCGACGACTTGTCGTCTTCGGATCCGGCAACGAACGGCCCTGGTCGCGATTGATCACCAGTTGTGGATGATCCTTGGGATAACCCCGGTCGGCATGTGCACCGACGGTGGACGCCGCGCGAACAACATGAAAACTCCACACCGGTGCCCGGATCCGCTCGACGTTGCTCCACCGGTCATGCACACGCTCACACCCATCCGGACTGGCCCGATGGCATGGTTGTCCACAGATTGCACAGCTCCTATTACTGAGATGGATCCCTCTAGAAAGAGAATCTTTTGTAAGAAGGTCTGTGCACAGACCGTTGCCGATCGGCGCGCTCGGACGCCGCCGGTACGAGGGCCGGACTTGCCCCCAACCACTCCGGCTCGGGCAGTGGCGTTCTACAGTGGGATTCCCGGATGCGGGATCCCACTCCAGGCCGGCCGACCCACTGTGGCGCCGACCCGGCGATCCAGGCGGGAACGAGAACGAGAGAAGGGCAACCTCCCAGCATGAAGTTTCGTGTCGCGCGTGACGAGTTCGCTGATTCCGTCGCCTGGGTCGCTCGCAGTCTCCCGTCTCGTCCGCCCGTCCCGGTTCTCGGTTGTGTCGTGCTCAACGTCGGTGAGACGGGCCTGACCGTCTCGGGCTTCGACTACGAGGTCTCGGCGCAGGAGAACCTCGGCGCGGAGGTCGCCGAGCCCGGGCAGGTGCTGGTCTCCGGCCGGCTTCTCGCCGACATCACCAAGGCCCTGCCGAACAAGCCGGTCGACGTGACCCTCGACGGCTCGCGCGTCGCGATCACCTGTGGCAGCGCGAAGTTCTCCCTTCCGACGATGCCGGTCGAGGACTACCCGCAGTTGCCCGACGTCCCGTCCATCACCGGCACGATCCCGTCGCAGCTGTTCGCCGAGGCCATCTCCCAGGTGGCCGTGGCAGCCGGCAAGGACGACACGCTGCCGATGCTGACCGGCGTGCGCGTCGAGATCGAGGGCAATTCCGTCGTTCTCGCCGCGACCGACCGATTCCGTCTCGCGGTGCGCGAATTGCAGTGGGAGCCTTCTGATCCCGACACGAAGGGTGCCGTTCTGGTCCCGGCCAAGACGCTGTCGGAGAGCGCCAAGACCGCAGGTGCCGAGGGCACCGGCGTCGTCTCCCTGGCCTTCGGCGGGGGCGCGGCCATCGGATCCGACGGCATCCTCGGCATCCTCGGCGAGACCAAGAAGACCACCACCCGCCTGCTCGACGCGGAGTTCCCGAAGTTCCGTCAGCTGCTGCCGGCCAGCCACACCGCCGTCGCCACCATCGACAGCGGCCCGCTGATCGAGGCGATTCGACGTGTGGCCCTGGTCGCCGAGCGCGGTGCGCAGGTCCGGATGGAGTTCTCCGAGGGATCCGTGCTGCTCACCGCAGGTGGCGACGAGGCAGGCAAGGCCGAAGAAGAGCTACCGGTGTCGTTCCAGGGCGAACCCCTCACGATCGCGTTCAACCCCGGCTACCTGCAGGACGGACTGTCGGCGATCAACGCCGACGCGGTGGACTTCGGGTTCACCACGCCCAGCCGGCCCGCCGTTCTCCGTCCGGCCGGCGGCGAGGATCCGGTCGCGGACGAGTCCGGCGCCTTCGTCGCCCCGGAGAGCGCATTCAGCTACCTGTTGATGCCCGTCCGCCTTCCGGGCTGACGGCCGCCGCCGGCCTCGCGTCACCAGGATCGACGCCGACTCGTGTTCGTCCGTGAGCTGCATCTGAGGGATTTCCGATCGTGGCGGGCCGTCGATCTCGATCTGGCCCCCGGTCCGACCGTCTTCACCGGCCGCAACGGCTTCGGCAAGACCAACCTGCTCGAGGCGCTCTTCTATCTCTCCACCCTCCGGTCGCATCGTGTGAGTTCCGACGCGCCGCTGGTACACGCGGGATCCGCGTCGGCCTCGGTGATCGCGACCGTCGAGAACGACGGCCGCGAACTGACCGCGGATCTACGGATCAACGCCGAGGGCGCCAACAAGGCCGCGATCAACCAGAGTCCGGCACGCCGACCCCGTGATCTGCTCGGGATCCTCCGCACGGTGCTGTTCGCGCCGGAGGATCTGTCCCTGGTGCGGGGGGATCCGAGCGACCGGCGGCGCTTCGTCGACGAGCTCGTCGCTCAGCGGGGTCCACGTCTGGCCGCAGCCCGCGCCGATTACGACCGGGTCCTCCGCCAGCGGTCTGCCTTGCTCAAGACCGCCGCCGCAGCGCTGAGACGTGGTGGGGACCAGGCAGATTCGGTGATCAGCACGCTCGATGTCTGGGACGGTCAGCTCGCGGATCTCGGTGGTCAGGTGGTGTCGGCGCGGTTGTCGGTACTCGCGGAGCTCGAACCCCATTTCACCGGTTCGTACGCATCGATCGCGCCGCATTCCCGACCGGCCGTGCTCCGATACCGGCCCGCGGGGGGTGCGGAGATCGACGAACGCACGCCCGAGGCGATCGCCGACGTGCTGGCGCTACGCCTGACCGAGTTGCGCGACAAGGAGATCGAGCGCGGCCTGTGTCTCGTCGGCCCGCATCGCGACGACATCGACATCGTCCTCGGCAGCGATATCGCGAAAGGTTTTGCCTCCCATGGGGAATCCTGGTCGTTGGCCCTGGCTTTGCGCCTGGGATCCGTCGAGCTGACCCGTGCGGAGGGTGTCGAGCCGGTGATCATGCTCGACGACGTGTTCGCCGAACTCGACGCCAAGCGGCGTGCCCAACTCGTCGAGTTCACCGCCGGTGCCGAACAGCTGCTGATCACCGCTGCCGTGGCGGAGGACATCCCCGAGCGGATCGGCGGACGGCGAATCGGTGTCGACGTCGTCGACGACGACGAGGGACGGCGTTCGCACATCGTCGACGTCAACGGCGCCGGGGCTCCCGAGGATGATGACGATGACCGCGAGGGTGACGACGAGGTGGCCGCGGGGGAGGGAACCCATGAGTGAGGACCACCCATCCGCTTCTCCGGATGATCCCATCGAGCCGGCGCCGCGCCCGACGCCGCCGGGTGAGCTGGGCGGATACGAACGCGCCCGCAAGGCACTCGAAGAGGCCCGTGCGCAGGCCCGCGCCGCGGGGAAGTCCGTCGGTCGGGGTCGGGCGTCGCCGGTGCGTCGGGTACCGCGGGGATCCCAGGGTCGCCGACGCTGGTCCGGCTCCGGACCCGATGCGCGGGATCCGCAGCCGTTCGGCAGGCTCGTCGGAGGTCTGGCGAAGGAACGCGGCTGGCAGGAGAAGATCGGCGAAGGCACCCTGTTCGGCATGTGGGAGCAGATCGTGGGTTCCGACATCGCTGCACACTCGAAGCCGGTTGCTCTGCGCGACAACGTACTCCACGTCCAGGCCGAGTCGACGGCATGGGCGACCCAACTCCGTTACGTCCAGTCGCAGATCCTCGCCAAGATCGCGGCCGCCATCGGCAACGGTCAGGTCACCTCGTTGCGGATCAGTGGCCCGAAGGGGCCGTCGTGGCGCAAGGGCGAGCGGCATGTGCGAGGCCGGGGCCCGCGCGACACCTACGGCTGATGCGTCGCTAGCAGAGTCGCCGGCACTTTACTAGTTGCTGAGCCTCGTGGGCCGTTTTACATCCCCAAGCCACGATCGACCCGGGATGAAGCCAAGAAAATCGATCTGAGGGCCTGTTAGCGGCCCCGGATGCGCGTTCCAGGGCGAGTCAGGCAGTACACTGTGGGGAGTTGTCCCGACAGGGGTGCACAACAACAGACAGACAGCGCCTTCAGGCTACCCGGATCCACACACCGGGTATCCCTGTGTGCGTAGCCGCCGTGTGCCCCGTCGAGAAGGATCGACGACGGATCCGGAGACCCCCTGATCCGTCGATGAGCAGAACAGGAGCGGACGCACCTCGTGGCCGACACCAGCGACACCGGACCGAAGAAGAACAAGAAGAAGCCGTCAGAGTATGGCGCCGATTCGATCAACATCCTCGAAGGTCTGGAAGCCGTCCGCAAACGGCCCGGCATGTACATCGGATCCACCGGTGAACGAGGCCTTCACCACCTGATCTGGGAGGTCGTCGACAACTCCGTCGACGAGGCGATGGCCGGTTTCGCCTCTCGGGTCGACGTGACGCTCCTCGCCGACGGCGGTGTGCAGGTCGTCGACGACGGTCGTGGCATCCCGACCGGCATGCACCGGACCGGCGTGCCGACCGTCGAGGTCGTCATGACCCAGCTGCACGCCGGCGGCAAATTCGACTCCGACGCCTATGCGGTGTCCGGTGGTCTGCACGGTGTCGGCATCTCGGTGGTCAACGCGTTGTCCACCAAGGTCGAGCTGGAGATCCAGAACGACGGCTACAACTGGGAGCAGACCTACAGCTACGCCAAGCCCGGCGCCCTGGAGCAGGGGAGCGCGACGCGCAAGACCGGCACCACCGTCCGGTTCTGGCCGGACCCCGAGATCTTCACCGAGACCACGCGATTCAACGCCGAGACGGTCGCGCGTCGACTGCAGGAGATGGCGTTCCTGAACAAGGGCCTCACCATCACGCTGACCGATCAGCGCCCGCAGGCCGTCGAGCCGCCGGGTGATGCCGACGGCGACGAGGACGGCGGCAGCACCGAGGCCGCCGAGGTGGTGAAGTCCGAGGAGGAGAAGGCTGCCGCGGCGGCCAAGCCGAAGACCCGCACGTACCACTACCCCGACGGACTCGTCGACTACATCAAACATCTCAACCGCACCAAGCAGTCGATCCACAACACGGTGATCGGATTCAACGCCAAGGGTGACGGCCACGAGGTCGAGATCGCGATGCAGTGGAACGCCGGCTACTCCGAGTCGGTCCACACCTTCGCCAACACCATCAACACCCACGAGGGCGGCACCCACGAAGAGGGGTTCCGCGCGGCGCTGACCAGCACGGTCAACAAGTACGCGCTGGACAAGAAGCTGCTCAAGGAGAAAGACGGCAAGCTCACCGGTGATGACATCCGCGAGGGTCTCGCGGCGGTCATCTCGGTGAAGGTCTCGGACCCGCAGTTCGAGGGCCAGACCAAGACCAAGCTGGGCAACACCGAGGTCAAGGGCTTCGTCCAGCGGACCTGCAACGAGCACCTGGGTCACTGGTTCGAGGCGAATCCGGCCGAGGCCAAGATCATCGTGAAGAAGGCCGTCGACTCGTCGCAGGCGCGCATGGCCGCACGCCGCGCGCGCGAGATGGTGCGTCGGAAGACCGCCACCGACATCGGCGGTCTCCCCGGCAAGCTCGCCGACTGCCGCAGCAACGACCCGACCAAGTGCGAGGTCTACATCGTGGAGGGCGACTCGGCCGGCGGCAGCGCCAAGTCGGGCCGCGACTCGATGTACCAGGCGATCCTCCCGCTGCGCGGCAAGATCATCAACGTCGAGAAGGCGCGCATCGACCGCGTGCTGAAGAACGCCGAGGTGCAGTCGATCATCACCGCGTTCGGCACCGGCATCCACGACGAGTTCGACATCTCCAAGCTCCGCTATCACAAGATCGTGCTGATGGCCGATGCCGACGTGGACGGCCAGCACATCTCGACGCTGCTGCTGACCCTGCTGTTCCGTTTCATGCGGCCGCTCATCGAGCACGGTCACGTGTTCCTGGCCATGCCGCCGCTGTACAAGCTCAAGTGGCAGAAGTCGGCGCCCGAGTTCGCGTACTCCGACCGCGAGCGGGACGGACTGCTCGAGGCCGGCCGCGCGGCGGGCAAGAAGATCAACACCGACGACGGCATCCAGCGCTACAAGGGTCTCGGCGAGATGAACGCCAAGGAACTGTGGGAGACCACGATGGACCCGGCGGTGCGCGTCCTGCGCCAGGTGACCCTCGACGATGCCGCGGCCGCCGACGAACTGTTCTCCATCCTCATGGGTGAGGACGTCGCCGCTCGCCGCAGCTTCATCGCCCGCAACGCGAAAGACGTTCGCTTCCTCGATGTCTGATCGCCAAACGGTTGGCTCCGAGCCGCTGATCCGCACCCCGCTGGTTGAGGTGCGAGGAGCGCTAGCGACGAGCCTCGAAACCACTGGCAGAAAGAATTCAAATGACTGACACCACCCTGCCGCCCGCCGGCGGTGAAGGCGATCGCATCGAGCCCGTCGATCTCGGGCAGGAGATGCAGAAGAGCTACATCGATTACGCGATGAGCGTCATCGTGGGCCGCGCTCTTCCCGAGGTCCGCGACGGCCTGAAGCCGGTGCACCGCCGGCTCCTCTATGCATCCTTCGACGCCGGGTTCCGGCCGGATCGCAGCTACGTGAAGTCGGCGAAACCCGTTGCGGAGACGATGGGTAACTACCATCCGCACGGCGACACCGCGATCTACGACGCCCTGGTGCGTCTCGCCCAGCCGTGGTCGATGCGGTACCCGCTCATCGACGGCCAGGGCAACTTCGGCTCACGCGGCAACGACGGTGCGGCCGCCATGCGGTACACCGAGGCTCGCCTCACCCCGCTCGCGATGGAGATGTTGCGCGACATCGGCGAGGAGACAGTCGATTTCGTCCCGAACTACGACGGCAAGACGAACGAGCCGACGGTTCTGCCGGCCCGTATCCCGAACCTCCTGATCAACGGATCCGGCGGCATCGCGGTCGGTATGGCGACGAACATGCCGCCGCACAACCTCAATGAGGTTGCCGACGCGGTGTTCTGGGCACTGGAGAACCACGACGCCGACGACGAGACCACTCTCGCGGCGTGCATGGAGTGCATCAAGGGTCCCGATTTCCCCACCGCCGGACTGATCGTCGGCAGCCAGGGCATCAAGGACGCCTACATGACCGGGCGCGGCAGCATCCGCATGCGCAGCGTCGTCGACATCGAAGAGAACAAGGGGACCACCACGCTGGTGGTCACCGAGTTGCCGTACCAGGTCAACCCGGACAACCTCATCCAGTCGATCGCCGAGCAGGTCAACGAAGGAAAACTGAAGGGCATCAGCCGGATCGAGGACCAGTCCTCGGACCGCGTCGGCATGCGCATCGTGGTGACACTGCGCCGCGACGCCGTCGCCAAGGTCGTGCTGAACAACCTGTACAAGCACAGCCAGCTCCAGACCAGCTTCGGCGCCAACATGCTGTCCATCGTCGACGGCGTGCCGCGCACCCTGCGTCTGGATCAGATGATCCGCTACTACGTGGCGCACCAGATCGATGTCATCGTGCGTCGTACCCGGTACCGGTTGCGCAAGGCCGAGGAACGCGCCCACATCCTGCGCGGCCTGGTGAAAGCCCTTGACGCCCTTGACGAAGTGATCGCGCTCATCCGCCGCTCGGCGAACACCGAGACCGCGCGGACCGGCCTGATCGATCTCCTCGACATCGACGAGATCCAGGCCGATGCGATCCTCGCGATGCAGCTGCGTCGCCTGTCTGCCCTCGAGCGTCAGAAGATCGTCGACGAGCTCGCCGAGATCGAACTCGAGATCGCCGACTACAAGGACATTCTCGACAAGCCGGAGCGTCAGCGCGCGATCGTGCGCGACGAGCTCAAGGAGGTCGTCGAGAAGTACGGCGACGAGCGTCGGACCAAGATCATCGCGGCCGACGGCGATGTCAGCGACGAGGACCTGATCGCGCGTGAAGACGTCGTCGTCACCATCACCGAGACCGGGTACGCCAAGCGCACCAAAACCGACCTCTACCGCAGCCAGCGTCGCGGCGGCAAGGGTGTGCAGGGAGCCGGGCTCAAGCAGGACGACATCGTCAAGCACTTCTTCGTGTGCTCGACCCACGACTGGATTCTGTTCTTCACCACCCGGGGTCGGGTCTACCGCGCCAAGGCCTACGAGCTGCCCGAGGCGAACCGCACCGCGCGGGGCCAGCACGTCGCCAACCTCCTGGCTTTCCAGCCGGAAGAGCGTATCGCCCAGGTCATTCAGCTCAAGACCTACGAAGACGCGCCCTACCTCGTGCTGGCCACCCGCAACGGTCTGGTGAAGAAGTCGCGACTCGTCGACTTCGACTCCAACCGTTCCGGCGGCATCGCGGCGATCAACCTGCGCGGCGAGGACGAACTGGTCGGTGCCCAGCTGTGCAGTGCCGACGACGATCTGCTCCTGGTCTCACAGAAGGGCCAGTCGATCCGCTTCCACGCCGACGACGAGGCCCTGCGGCCGATGGGCCGACAGACCTCCGGTGTCCAGGGCATGCGGTTCAACACCGACGACACCCTCCTGTCGCTCAACGTCGTCCGCGACGGCACCTACCTCCTGGTCGCGACGTCCGGTGGATACGCCAAACGAACCGGCATGGACGACTACCCGGTGCAGGGCCGAGGCGGCAAGGGTGTGCTGACCATCGCCCACGATCGCCGTCGCGGGGAACTGATCGGCGCCCTCATCGTCGACGACGACTCGGAGCTCTACGCCATCACCTCGGGCGGTGGTGTCATCCGCACCACGGCGAAGTCGGTGCGCAAGGCCGGTCGCCAGACCAAGGGTGTGCGCCTGATGAACATCGACGAGGGAACGACGGTCATCGCCATCGCCCGCAACGCCGACGAGCCGGACGAGACTGAGGTCTCCTCCTAGGCGTTAGGGTGAAGACCACTGTTTCGCGGCCCGCCGGCAGTCGGCGGGCCGGGGAACAGTGGGTTCGGACCCGGCGCCGAGCGAGCAACGTCAGAACGCCTGAGTGAGGGAATGTCTGTGAGCACACCGAACGAGCCGCATCAGGACCAGAACGGGCGCCCCGCCGGGGGGCCTGGGGGCCCCGGGACCGGTACCCCGACCGGGGGACTGGTGCCGCCCTGGCAGCGCGGACCCGCCGAGGATTCGGCCGCCGCACCGACCGAGACGTTCACTCGTGAGGGCGCGTCACGCCCCGGCGCCGACGGGAACCCGGGCGGCCCGCCGCCGAGCAACCCGGGCGGCCCGCCGCCGAGCAACCCGGGCGGCCCGCCGCAGAACAACCCGGGCGGCCCGCCGCAGAACAACCCGGGCGGCCCGCCGCAGAACAACCCGGGCGGCCCGCCGCCGCGCGGCGTCGTCACCAACAGCGGCACCGCCGCCGCCAGCATGAGCGGCCAGCAGGCGCCGGTGACCAAGCTCGAGAGTCCGCGCCGACCGGGTGCGGCGACGGCCACCGAGGAACCCGGCTTCGTCGAGTCACCGACCAGCACGATCGACCGAGGGCACCTGCCGGAGAACGACCTGCCCGATCTGGATCAGATCCACCACACGGCCGACCTGAAACGACCCGAGGCACCGCAGACGCCGCCGGGAGGCAAGTCGGCTCCGCGGTCGGCACCACGCCAGGTGCTCGCTGCGGGGACCGCGCTGCGCGCGTCGGTGCAGGTGCGTCGGATCGACCCGTGGGCGACGTTCAAGGTCGCGGCGGTCCTGTCGGTGGTCGGCTTCTTCATCTGGATGATCTCCGTGGCGGTGCTGTATCTGATCCTCGACGGCATGGGCGTGTGGGATCAGGTGAACAACAGCTTCGGAACACTCATGGCCGAGGAATCGAGCACGAGTGGTGACGTCATCGGGGCCGGCACCGTCTTCGGCGGTGCGGCCCTCCTGGGGGCCATCAACGCCATCCTGCTGACGGCGCTCGCGACGATCGGCAGCTACATCTACAACATCTGTGCCGACCTCGTCGGCGGCGCCGAGGTGACTCTCGCCGACCTCGACTGAGCGAGCTCCTGACCAGCCGTTTTGTTTGTTGGGGCATCGGTCGGGTAATCTCACTCCTCGGTTCAAGGGCCTATAGCTCAGGCGGTTAGAGCGCTTCGCTGATAACGAAGAGGTCGGAGGTTCAAGTCCTCCTAGGCCCACTGCGACAGATGTTTTCGAACATCGGAATTCGCATCCCGCCGAACCCATCCGGGTCGGTACGGGGCCTTAGCTCAGTTGGTAGAGCGCTGCCTTTGCAAGGCAGATGTCAGGAGTTCGAATCTCCTAGGCTCCACCACTTTCACCGAAGGCGACGATGCGGCTCGATGAGCCCTCGTCGCCTTCGGCGTTTCCACGATCCGCGGCTGTCACCCCAGCCGCACAACCGGCCGGTCACCATGTGGACCGAAGAGATGCAGGATCTCGACGGGGCTGTCGCCGGCCGGTCCGAACCAGTGTGGTGTCGTCGGATCGAACTGGGCCGTCTCGCCGGGTTCCAGGAGGTGCTCGTCGTCGGCGAGAAGTAGGCGCAGTCGCCCGGCGAGCACATAGAGCCAGGCGTGCCCCTCATGGGTGACGAGGTGCGGCTCGCGTGGGCCGAGGATGTGCTTGAACGCCCGTACCCGCCCCGGGTAGCCGGTGAGTGGAACGATGACACCCCCGGACGACACCGACCTCGGTTCGAGATGCACACGAGGATCAGCCGTGGGCGGTGCGTCGACGAGTTGATCGAGCGAGACCCGATACACCTTCGCGAGGGGGAGCAGGACGTCGAGCGTCGGCTGCCGCTTCCCGGTCTCCACCCGGGAGAGTGTGCTGATGGACAGTCCCGACTCCTCGGCCACAGCGGTCAGCGTGAGCGCCCGCGCGAGGCGGAGCGTGCGAAGCCGCGGACCGATCGCGCTGATCAGATCGTTCAGGTCCGCGGTCATGGCGTCATCTTTGCAGATTCCGCAAAAGCTCTCGCCGGTCGCGACTGCCGTCGCAGACGATGGACTCCATGAGCATCGGGAACGACGCAAGTGGCGTTGAGGTGGACGAATCGAACGAGCATCTAAGAATCCTGCTCCTCGGTGGGCGCGGTGCGGTGGGCACCTTTGTCGCCCGCGAGTTGGCGGCCGCCGGCCATGTCGTGACCGCGACGAGCCGCACGGCAACCGGTGACGCTCGGGTCGATCTACTGGGCAACCTCTCTGAGTTGCGTGGTCTCGTTGCGCGACACGACGTCGTCGTCAATGCCTCGGGGATCGAGCGCCCGGAGCTCGGCACCGCGACCGGACCGACGCCACTGGTCGACATCTCGGCGTCGGGGGCCTACCTCGACGCGCTGCGGGACGCCGCCGTGGGGCCCGTCCTCCTGGGAGCGGGGCTTGCACCGGGCCTGAGCACGATCCTGGCCGCCTCCCTCGACTCGCGCCCGGACGACGACCTCGATGTACTCGTGATGCTCGGAGCCGGCGAGAAGCATGGCCCGGCGGCAGTCGCCTGGACGGTCGGTCTGGTCGGCACCGACGTCCACCACCCGCCGGAAGGCCGGCCGGTGCGCAACCTCGGCGAGACCCGCCGCGCCACCGGACCGGACGGACGCAGCAGGCGCTATCTGCGCGCCGACTTCCCCGACCACGTCCTGCTCGACGACAAGCCCGGCGCGATCCGCTCGTATCTCACCCTCAGCTCGGCACCGATGACCGCGGCGCTGGGTCTGATCGGTCGGGTGCCGGTGTTGCGGAGCACCTTGACGTGGGCGCCTCCCCTCGGGTCGGACGCCTGGCACGTCATCGCCGAGAACCGGCGGTCCGGTGAACGTCGACACGCCTGCGGTACAGGACAGTCCGAGGCGACAGGTCGGTTGACGGCGCTGGCCGCCATCCGCGCTGCGACAGAGCTGCGCGATTCGTCGCGGACTGCGGTGACGATGGCCGACCTCGTCTCGCTCGACGACGCGCTCGCGGTGATGACGTAGGTCCGCTCCTACGTCGCGGCGTATTCGACGATCGAGACCCCGGTCTCGAAGTCCTGACCACTGACGCGGCGAAACCTCCTGGGCGCGTACCGACCCGGAGCCATCAGCGGGATCCCGCTGCCGAAGAGCACCGGCTGACGTTTCAGGACGAACCGGTCGATCTCGTCGGCCAGCTGGGTCGCCAGATCGCCACCCCCGCAGAGCCAGATATCCTTTCCCTCAACCTGTTTGAGATCGCGCACGACGTCGAGCGGGTCGCGGTCGGTGAACGTCACACCGTCCACGGGGTCGCGTCGTCGATGGGTGAAGACGTACTGGTCGAGGTGGCGGTACGGGCTCGTGACCTCGGGCAGCCCCGCAGCGTAGGTGCCGGCTCCCATGAGCACGGTGTCGAAGATGCCTGCGCTCTGGTCGATCCCGAGTGCGGCGGCGTAGTCGGTCGGGATCGTGTCGGCGAATCTGTCGTTGATCCCGTCCATGTGATCGCCTTCGATGAGAAAGGCGTCGAACTGCCCGTCCGGTCCGGCGATGTACCCGTCGAGACTGACGGCCACGTAGTACACGAGTTCACGCATGTTGTCCCCAATCACTTCAGATGTAGTGGTTGAGAAACTACAGCACATGTAGTGGTTGCGCTATCGTTTTCCCATGGCCCGAAACGACGACCGCCGACGCGCGCTGGCCGATGCGGGCCTCGAAGTACTCGCCGACACCGGCGCCCGCGGGCTCACCCACCGCGCCGTCGATCGTGCCGCCGGCGTGCCTGTCGGTACGACGACGAACTACTTCCGTTCTCGCTCAGCACTTCTGACCGGTCTGGTGGAGCGCATCTACGAGCGGCTGGCGCCGAGTGACGACTTCATCGCCGAACGGGCCGGACGCACACCGACGCGGGAGCTGTTTGCCGAGTACCTCCGCAACATCGTCGAACGTCTGATGGCGAACCGGACCGTCACCATTGCACTGATCGAACTCCGGCTGGAAGGTATTCGGCGCCCCGAGGTCGCAGAGATCATCGTCGAATGGCGCCGCACCGGATTCGCCGGGGACGTGGCCTTCAACGAGCAGGCGGGCCTGCCGGGAACCGCGCGGGAGATCGCCCTGTTCCACTACGCGGTCGACGGACTCCTCCTCGACCAGTTGACCGGCCCCCTGCTCCCGGACGTACCGGTCGACGACATCGTCGATGCTCTGGTCGACGGGTTGCTGCCCGGCTGAGATCGCGCCGCCCGGGTCCGACTTCGGGTCGACGATGGCTGGACATCGAACCCGCTACCGTGAACAGGTGGACCGAGACCTGCTCGACGGACGCTACGAGATCCGGGGAGTTCTCGGACGCGGCGGCATGGCAGTGGTTTACGACGGGTGGGACCGGCGACTCCACCGATCGGTCGCCATCAAACTGCTGCGCTCAGAGCCGGAGACCGGGACGGTCGCACGGGACCGATTCGCGGCGGAGGCGCGGGCGGCTGCCGCACTCAACCACGCGAACATCGTCGCCGTCCATGATTTCGGCGAGCACGACGGCACGCCGTACATCGTGATGGAACGGCTGAGTGGCACAACGGTCGGCGACCTCATGGTCGGCGGGCCGTTGCCACCCCACCGCGTCGCGGCGATGCTCGACGACGTCCTGGCCGCCCTGCAGGCCGCCCATTCCGCCGGCGTGCTGCACCGCGACATCAAACCCGCGAATCTGCTGATGTCCGGCGACCGGGTGAAGGTGGCCGATCTCGGCATCGCCAAGACCGCCGGGATGGCGCACACGGCGACGGGAGAAGTGGTCGGCACCATCTGCTATCTCAGTCCCGGTCGCGTGTTGGGCCGGGCGGCGACTCCGGCCGACGATCTCTACGCGGCTGCGGTCGTGGCGTACGAGGCGTTGACCGGTCGCCGAGCGTACGACCACGACAACCCTGCCGCCGTGGCGCACGCCATCCTGCACGCGCCACCGCCACCGCTGGCCGACATCCGTCCGGATGTCGCGCCGACACTGCGCGAGACGATCGACCGGGCGATGCGTCCGGGCGACACCGTGCCGTTTCCGAGTGCCGCGGCGATGAGCGCGGCGTTGGCGGGAGGCGACCACCCGGGCCGCGACGCGGGGACGAACCGGCTCACGGCGCCGCTGCCGCCGCTGATGCCGCCCCCTGGGATCCCGTCGGGAACGGCTCCGCTTCCGGGTGGGCCGAACCGGTCCCGACGTCGAACGTCGATCGCGGTTCTGGGTGGCGCTGCCGCCCTGCTGGTCGCCCTACTCGTAGCCGTCGTCGTCATCGCCGGCGGATCCGACGACGACACACCGGTCCCGGCGACCCCGACCTCCCTGCCGGCCGCCGAGTCCTCGGCCACTGAATCCCGTCCGACTTCGCCGAGCACAGTCGACGCGTCCACGCCGATCCCTGTACCGACCGACGCGACGGAGACCGACGCGCCACCGACCGAGCAGGGTCCGGCCGAAAGCGGTGGAAACGGGCGGGGGAACAACGGTGGTGGCAACAGTGGTGGTGGCAACAGCGAGAACAAGGGGAACGGGAAACCGAAGGACGACAAGAACTGACAGGTCCGCGGTGTCGGACTCCGCAGAAGACTTCGGACCCAGCGGTCTCAGGGTCGAGGCCCCGACCCTCAGTCGTTCTTCTTCTCCAGGTGCGCGTACCGACGGCGGAACTTCTCGACCCGGCCGGCGACGTCGGGGATCGTGTTGACGCCGGTGTAGAACGGGTGCGAATCGCTGGTGACATCGACGGTGATGAGCGGGTACTCGTTGCCGTCGGACCACGTGACGGTCGCCGACGACGTCGCGGTCGAGCGGGTGAGGAACTCCTTGCCCGTTGAACCGTCGCGGATGACCACGGGGTGGTAGTCGGGGTGGATGCCCTTCTTCATGCTGGGTGCCTTTCGAGAGATGGATGAGCGTCAGTTGTCCCGCGGGTCCGAGGCGTCGAGCCCCGGGATCGCGTCCACGGTCGACTCGGCGACGTCGAGGTCGTCGCACGGGTCGGCGTGGAACTGACCGAAGGGATCGTCGAAGGTCGACCAGAATTGCTGTCCCGCAGCGAATTCGACCTCGTTGAGGCACGCGGTCCGCAGTGCCTCCTCGATGTCGGCGGGTTCGCCCGAGTGAACGAGCACGACGAGTGACGTGTGGCGGTCGCCGAACGTCTCGTCCCAGCGCAGGGCACCGAGGGCGCGACGTTCGGCGGACACCTCGGCGAGCTCGTCATCGGACATGGAGGCCAGCCAGGGGCCTCCGTGGGCGACGCGCAGCCCGCCACCGGCCGACTCGAGCCACAGCGCCTCGTCGGGCTGTGTCGCCATCCAGAGCCTCCCGCGCGCACAGACGACCCCGTCGAGCAGCGCGTCGATCGCGTCGTGGAAACGGCCCGGGTGCAGAGGTCGGTCGCTGTGGAACTCGACCCAGGTGACCCCGCAGTCGGACTCCAACGGGGGCTCGCCTGCGAGCAGGGGATCGTGCGGACCGTCGATGCGACCCCGCCGTGAACGTGGGGGCACCGCGGCGAGCAACTGCTCGGCGAGAAGCGGTGTGATCGGACGCTGGGGCAGCTCGAACATCATCGGGACATGCGGTGCGAGCCGCTTGAGGACGGCGACGAGCCGGGCCGACGTCCACGCGTCGCGGAAGGTCGGGTCGCACGCCGCGACCACGAGCGCATCGGCGAAGGCGACCTGTCCGACCGCGACCTGAGCGAGCGTGCGGTCGTCGTCGAGCGCGACGTGCCCGCCTTCTGCCAGGGAGAGGTCGCCCGTCGCCGACGTCAGCCAATCTTCCTCGGCGACACACGCAATGGTGAGGTCGACGCGGACGTCGGCGGCCGCCGGGGCGTCGTCGAACCCGGGCATGTCCGCGACGATGACGTTCTCGATCGACCAGGCGACCTGCTCGGGTTCCAGGACGGGGTCGAGCGTGAGGACGATCCGGTTCACCGACGGTCGACGATGAAGGCGCCGGAGCATGGGGAGCAGGTCCTCGCGCAGCGTGCACGAGATGCATCCATGGGCCAACTCGACGATGCAGACGTCATGTCGGCTACGCCCGTCGGGTCCCCGCCAACTGAGGGTCCGGACGACGCGCCCATCCTCCACCTGGGTCAGGTCGTGGTGTACCTGCACGCTGCCGACACCGCCGCACTCCAACGCATCGCCCACCCGATGGATCGACGGTGCGTCGAGCCCGGTGACCAGGACGACCGAGGTTCGATGGTCGGTCGGTCCGGCGACCTCCGGGCGGTTCGCGAGTCCATCGTCGAACACGACTCCACTCCGATCTATTGAGAATGATTTCCATTTGTGCCCCGCCGACGGTACCGTGGCCGAACAGTTAATGCCAATCATTGTCGATAAGAACAGGAGGCAGCATGTCCAAGAGGTGCCAGGTCACCGGTCGGGTGCCGGGATTCGGCAAGCAGGTGTCGCATTCGCACAAGCGGACGTCGCGCCGGTGGGACCCGAACATCCAACGACGCCGCTACTACGTGCCCAGTGAAGGGCGGTATGTGATGCTGCGCGTGAGCGCCAAGGGGATCTCGACCATCGACAAACACGGCATCGAGTCGGTGCTGCGCAAGATCCGCGCGCGTGGAGAGAAAGTCTGATGGCGCGCAACGAGATCCGCCCGATCGTCAAACTGCGCTCCACCGCCGGGACCGGGTACACGTACGTGACCCGGAAGAACCGCCGCAATGATCCCGACCGGATGGTCCTCCGCAAATATGACCCGATCGCCCGGGCCCACGTCGACTTCAAGGAGGACCGCTGATGGCCAAGAAGTCCAAGATCGTCCGCAACGACCAGCGTAAGGACGTCGTCGCGCGGTATGCCGACCTCCGCGCCGAACTGAAACGCGCGAGCGTGGCGGCAGATTCGACGCCCGACGAGCGGATGGAAGCGATGCGACGTCTCCAACGGCTGCCGCGCAATGCAAGTCCGACGCGGCTGCGGAACAGGGATGCGGTCGACGGCCGTCCGCGCGGGTACATCGGGAAAGCGGGTCTGTCCCGCGTCCGGTTCCGAGAGCTCGCGCATCGCGGCGAACTACCCGGGATCCAGAAGTCCAGCTGGTGAGACGGCCCTACGAGAACCAGGAACGGTGATGGCCAACAAGAGAATCCGCCAGCGCGACGACGTGCCGGCCAAACGCAAGAAGAACCTGCTCGCAGCGCAGGGTGTACGCGTCGACGGGCGTAATCCCGTCGACTACAAAGACGTCGCGCTGCTGCGGCAGTTCTTGTCCGACAAAGGACGTATCCGGAGCCGACGGCTCACCGGATTGAGTCCACAGGAGCAGCGCCAGGTCGCCACGGCGATCCGCAACGCACGCGAGATGGCGTTGCTGCCGTACGACTCTCGGCACTGACGCGCGCCTCGGTATCTGCGGCCTGGCGGCCGTCGTGGAACAACAAAAGAACACTCGTGAGCGTCCCGATCTCTGCTCCCCGAGGTGCGAGCGAAGCGAGCCACGAAGGGGCTGGCGAGGTATCTCACCAGGCCCTTTCGTGGCTCGTCGCCAACGCTCCTCGCACCTCAGGGAGCAGAGGGGGGGCGCTTCTTTCGGATTAGGGAGCGGGAGGGGGCGTCGCTAACGCTCCTCGCACCTCGGCGAGCAAAAGTCCTACTTCGAGCCCTGCGGGACGTTCTCGAGTCGATCGAGCAGGGTGCGGGCCAGCGATTCCGACGATGCGGGGTTCTGGCCGGTCAACAGGTTGCCGTCGGTCTCGATGTGGACCGTCCACGGTTCGGCGAGGGTGACCTTGAATCCCGCCTGGGTGAGCCGGTCCTGCAGGAGCCAGGGAGCCTTGTCGGCGAGCCCGGCCTGCTCCTCCTCGGCGTTGCTGAAGCCGGTCACCGTGCGACCGGCGAACGCGTTGACCCCGTCGGGGGTGTTCGCGGCGAGCAGGACCGCCGGCCCGTGACAGACGATCCCGACCGGTAGTTGCGCCTCGTCGGCTGCGATCAGGAGGCCACCTGCGTCCGCGTCGACCGCCAGATCCTCCATCGGGCCGTGTCCGCCGGGAACGAACACGGCGTCGTAGTCGGCGATGCGAACGTCGGTGAGCGCGATCGGCTTCTTCAGTTCGGGTGCGGTCTCGACCACGTGGCGGATCTCGGCCGCGCGCTCGGGCGTGCCGATGCTCTCGACCGCCAGACTGGTCTCGTCGACCGGTGGCTGTACGCCGTTCGGGGTGGCCACCGTGACCTTGTATCCGGCCGCGCGGAAGACCTCCAGTGGGGCGACGGCCTCTTCGGCCCAGAACCCGGTCTTGTGAGCCGAGCCGTCGTTCAGCGTCCAGCTTCCGGCGCCGGTCATGATGAAGAGAATGTTGCGTGTCATCTGAACCTCCTGTGTCCAGGTAGACGATGTGGACATCGTCCGCCAACGTAGAGAACAACCGCGATCTCGGCCACGGTGCAGGTCAGGTCAGGTGAGACCGGTGAGCTCGGCGGAGCGCTGCCACAGACCGTCGATCAGTGTCTGGTCGTGGGCCTGGCGATTCTCCCGGCCGTTGGGCTTGTGGCGGTTGAAGTACACCCCGTTGACGCTCGGGTCGGCGCCGCGCTCGGCCAGGGCGATCAGCGGGGCGGCACCCTGCTCGGGGGTGATGGTCACCAGGCGTGTGATCGGGGACCGATAGGCGAGCCCGACGAATCGCGAGTCGCGGCCGAAGCTCGTTGCCGCGGGTCCGGGATGCACTGCGGCGGAATAGATCTTGTCGGCAGTCCAGCGCTGGGCGATCCCGCGCGTGAACAGGATGTTCATCAGCTTGGCGGTGCCGTACGGGCGCATCGCGAGTGTCCGGCGTTTCTCGAAGTCGAGATCATCGAGGTCGACCTGCCCGAAGAGATTGCCCACGCTGGAGGTGTTCAGGACCAGGGACTGCGGTGCCGCGGCCAGTCGGTCTCGCAGCAGGTGAGTCAACAGGAACGGCGCGAGATGGTTGATCTGGAAGTTGAACTCGTGCCCGTCGGCGGTGCGTTGGGACGAGTCGAACGTCCCGCCCGCGTTGTTCATCAGGACGTCGATCGTCCCCACGGCGCCGTTGATCTCGGCAGCGAGGTCCCGCACCTGCGCCAGATCCGAGAAATCCGCGGTGAACTGGGTCGCGCCGGTCTCCGCCGCGATCGGCGCGAGCTTCTTCGGTGAGCGTCCGACGAGGACGAGATTGGTATCGGGCCCGGCCAGGGACCGGGCGGCGATCGCGCCGATACCGTCGCTGGCGCCGGTGAGAACGATGGTGCGGGTCGGTTCGGCCATCACTGTCCCTCCGCCGTGCCCTCGGAACCGCCCAGAGCGTGGCCCTGATCGGAGTGACCGGTGTGGGGAGCGGCCTCGTAGGCGGCCTTCTCCTCCTCGGTCCGCTTCGTCTGCCCGATCGCGGTGTCACCGGCGGCCGGCAGAACGGACTCGGGACCGTGCTCCTCGTCCGGATCGTCCCGCAGATCGGGGTCGGTTCTCAGTTCGTCTTCGTTCGTCGTCCAGGTGGGCTTCTCGTTGTCCGGCATCTCTCCACCTTGCCCGAAGACGCGCGAATTCACACCGGTATTGACTTCAAGTTCACTTGAGGTTGTCTGCTCGTCGTCGTGACCACACTCGACCCGGCCAGCCGGCGCATCGGCCTCATCCTCGTCGTCCCGACCCTCATGGTGATGCTCGACGTGACGGTGGTG
Source organism: Gordonia sp. ABKF26 (assembly GCF_041103195.1). Classification (NCBI taxonomy): domain Bacteria; kingdom Bacillati; phylum Actinomycetota; class Actinomycetes; order Mycobacteriales; family Gordoniaceae; genus Gordonia; species Gordonia sp. ABKF26. The sequence goes on along the minus strand of NZ_JBGCVZ010000003.1, from coordinate 394,523 downwards.
ACCGTCGCGCTCCCACAACTCACCACCGAATTCGACGCCCCGCTGTCCAGCGTGCAGTGGGTGACCACCGCCTACGCGCTGGCCCTTGTGGCGGTGATGCCGCTATCCGCGTACGCCGGCAATCGGTTCGGCGGTCGGCGCGTGTACTGCGCGGCGCTGTTGGTCTTCGTCCTCGGCTCCCTGCTCACCGCCCTGTCCTGGAACATCGTCAGTCTCATCGTCTTTCGCGCCTTACAGGGACTCGGCGGCGGAATGCTCCAACCCGTGGGCATGGCCATCGCGCTGCAGGCGGTGCCCGAGAGACTACGCGGTCGGATGATGGCCATCTTGGGACTGCCCACCCTCGTCGGTCCCGTGCTCGGTCCGGTGCTGGGCGGCGTTCTCGTGGACCATGGCAGCTGGCGCGTCGTCTTCGCGGTCAACGTTCCCCTCGGACTGATCGCGGTGGCGTTGGCCTGGCGATTCTTCCCCCGGACCGGCTCTCGCCGGATGCCGCGGATCGACCTGCGTGCGGTTGCCGCTCTGTCCCCGGGTGGTGCGTTCCTGGTTCTCGGCCTGTCTCGCGCCGGCGACACCGGTTCGCTCCTCGCGGCGTCGATCCTGGTGCCGGTCGGTATCGGCGTGATCCTGTTGGCGTATTTCGTGCGCCGGTCGCTGCGCAGCCGCGCCCCCGTCCTGGATCTCCGACTCCTGGCACAAGCTCGCCTGCGTGGTGGCGTCGTGGTGATGATCTTCTTCGCCGGGGCGTACTTCGGCTCGATGACCATTCTGCCGATCTATGTCCAATCGGTCCGGTCCGATTCGGCCACGACCGCAGGCATGCTGTTCGTCCTCCCCGCGCTCCTGAGCGGCATCACTCTCCAGATCGCCACCCGCGTGGCCGATTCCGTGGACCCACGGCGGGTCGCGATCTGCGGGATCGTGCTGTCGACGACGGCGATGATCCTGATGGCGACGCTGCTCGACGAGTCCACTTCCTACCCGGTCATCGTCGCGATCCTCGCTCTCATGGGAATCGGTGTCGGAGCGACGATGTTGCCCACCATGACCGCCGCCACCCGCGATCTCGAAGGCGCCGACACCCCGGGTGGCACGACCATCCTCACGACCTCGAACCAGTTCGCCGTCGCGATGGCATCCGCCGCGATCACCGCCACCATTGCGGCGCTGATGAACTCGCGCAGCGGGGCGGTCGACGGTCGAGGAGTGGCGGGGGCGATGACGTTGAGTCCCACCGAACGCATCGACGCCGCGCCCGAGTTGGCCTCGGCGATCGCCGACACGTACCTCCTCACGGCCGGTCTGCTCGTGTGTGCCCTCCTCGCGGCCGTGTTCGTGATGCCGGCGCGGCGAGCCCTTCGAGACGCTCGCAAGGCTCGCTCCTCAGGGGGCGGGGTGAGACGCTCGCAAGCTCGCTCCTCAGGGGGCGGGGTGAGACGCTCGCTCCTCAGTAACTGCGGCCGTCGTGGACTGCGAAAGCACTCGTTGTGACCGGAGCGGGCCCAATTACTGCTCCCTGAGGAGGCCGGAGCTTGCGGAGGCCGTCACGAAGGGTCCTGGTGAGATGCGTCACCGAACCCTTCGTGGCTCGTCGCTAACGCTCCTCGCACCTCAGCTCAGGGAGCAGTGGTTGTGTCGTTCTTTCGGATTAGGGGGCGTGTTAGGTGGGCGCCGGCTCGCTTCTAGGTATCTGCGGCCCTTTTGGATCAGGGAGCGGGGGCGATCCGCGGGACCGCGGCGAGGAGTTCGCGGGTGTAGGGATGCTGCGGATCGTCGAAAACCGCGTCCGCCGAACCGTACTCGACGACCTCACCGGCACGCATCACCGCGATGTCGTCGCTCACGTGGTGGATGACGCCCAGGTCGTGCGAGATGAACACCAGCGCGACACCGGTTTCCGCCTGCAGACGAGCCAGGAGATCGAGGATCCGTGCCTGGATGGACACGTCGAGGGCCGACACCGGCTCGTCGCACACGATGACGGCGGGACGCGGTGCGAGCGCACGGGCGATCGCGACGCGCTGGCGCTGTCCGCCCGACAGTCGTGAGGGGTGCCGGTGCCGGTACTCCGTGGGCAGCCCGACCTGGTCGAGGAGTTCGGTGATCCGGTGGTCGAGATCTGCGCTGCGCACGCCGGTCACCCGCAGGGCGTCGGCCAGGATGCGGTCGACGGTCCATCGCGGGTCGAACGAACTGAGCGGGTCCTGGTAGATCACCGAGATCAGGTGGCGCGACGCGCGGCGCCGGGCCTCGGAGAGTCCGGACCACGCCGCGCCGTTCAATTCGACCGTGCCGGAATCGGGTTCGGTGAGCCCGAGGATGATCCGTGCGGTGGTGGTCTTGCCCGAACCCGACTCGCCGACGATGCCGAGGGTACGACCGGGCGCGAGGTCGAAGCTCACCCCGGCCACGGCGGGGCGGGCAGTGATCGCCGTGCCCCTGATCGCCGGATTGCCGAACGACTTGTGCAGGTCGCGAACACGGAGTGCGAGTGGCTGGTCGGGCGTCGGCGTCGGCGGAGTGGAGATCTGCTCACCGCTGACGAGCGACGTGCCCTTGGACGCGCGGGAGGGGATCGCGTCGATGAGACCTCGGGTGTACGCGTGCTGCGGGGCGGTCAGCACCTCCCGTGCGTTGCCGTACTCGACGATCTCGCCGTCGCGCATCACGGCCACCCGGTCGGCCAGGCGTGACACGACGGCCAGATCATGCGAGATGAGGATGATGCCGTTGCCACGCGACTTGGCCTCGGCCAGCACGTCGAGGATCTGGGCCTGGACCGTGGCGTCGAGTGCCGTCGTCGGCTCGTCGGCGATGAGGAGTTTCGGGTCCTGGGCGATCGCCGATGCGATGAGAGCACGCTGGCGGAGTCCGCCGGAGAGCTCGTGCGGACGCTGACGCGCTCGTACCCGCGGTTCGGGAACGCCCACGAGGTCGAGCAGCTCGACGACGCGTTCCTCGCGGAGCGCACGACCGAGCCGTGCCGGGGTCCGACGACCGATGCTGCCGTGCGCGGTCAGCGACTCGGCGATCTCGCTGCCCACCGTGCGCAGTTGATCCAGGGACACCAGGGCGTCCTGGAGGACGAATCCGATCTCGCGGCCTCGGATGGCGCGCCACTCGCGGTCGACCAGGCCGCGCAGATCACGCCCGCCGAACGCGAGGGCGGTGGCGTCGATCTCGGCGCCCGAACCGGTGAGTCCGATGAGGGTGCGCGCGGTGACGGACTTGCCGGAACCGGATTCGCCGACGATCGCCAGGCACTGGCCGGCAGAAACCGAGAACGACACGCCCTTGACGACCTGGCGGCCGGCGAACGAGACGCGGAGGTCGCGCACCTCGGCCAGCGGTGCGTCGGTGCGGTCGACGCGGACGGAGGCCATCGCCTCTCGGGTGACGACGGTCATCGGCGGTCTCCTTCCAGGCGTGCGCCGAGGTGACGGCCCACGGTCGTGAATGCCAGTGCCACCGCGACGATGACGAGACCGGGGAAGATCTCCAGCCACCAGGCCACGGTGATGTAGGTGCGTCCGGCGTCGAGCAGTGCGCCCCACTCAGGTGCGGGTGGTGGTACGCCGAGTCCGAGATAGGCCAGTCCCGACGCCCAGATGATGGCCTGTCCCACTCCCAGCGTCACGGTCACGATCATCGGGCGGAGCGCGTTGGGCGCGATGTGCTGCAGCAGGATTCGACGGCGAGGGTGCCCCAGGGCGGTCGCCGCCTCGATGTAGGGCGCAGTCCGGACGGCGAGCACCTGACCGCGCACGATGCGGGCATACCCCGGGGCGATGCCGATACCGATCGCCAGGATGAGGGTCACCTGTCCGGGCCCGAAGACCGAGGTCAGGAGGAGACCGAGAAGCACGATGGGGAAGGCGAACATCACCTCGATCCAGCGATTGGCCAGCGCCTGGGCTACGCGCCCTGACAGCCCCGCGGCGATGCCGAGCAACACCGCCAGGACCGACGCGAGTGCGACCGCGCCGAGCCCGATGATCAGCGATTGCCGGGTGCCGGCGATGACGCGACTCAGCAGGTCTCGTCCCGACAGATCGGTGCCGAACGGGTGTGCCCAGCTGGGCGGTTGCAGGGTGGCGTCCAGGTCGACGGCGAGCGGGTCGTAGGGAGCGAGCAGGTTGGGCGCCACCGCGGCCACGAGCAACAGAGCCAGCACCACGAGTGCGGCGATCACCGCCGCTGGTGGCCACGAGCGACGTGGCTGGTCGTCCTGACCGCGAGGCGTGCCGGTGGTGGACCTACGAACCGCGGAGAGCGCGTTCGTCAGTGCGGGGCGGACCGGATTGGTGAGGGTCATGGGACCTCGATCCTGGGGTCGATGACGGTGTAGAGGAAGTCCACGACGAGGTTGGCGATCGTGTAGACGAGGGCGACGAACAGAACGATGCCACTGACCAGCGGGACGTCACGCGAACTGGCCGCCGCGACCAGCGTCTGACCGATACCCGCTCGCGCGAACACGGTTTCGGCGATGACCGCACCGGACAGCAGCGCGCCCATGGCCCAGCCCGAGACCGTCACCGCGGGAAGAACGGAGTGTCGCAACACATGTCGATACCGGACCGACAGATCGCCGAGTCCGCGACTGCGGGCGGTGAGCACGAAGGGCTGGTCCAGTGCGCGGGCGAACTCGTCCCGGGCGATCTGGCCGAGGAAGCCCGACAGCGGGATCGCCAGGGTGAGCACGGGCAGGACGAGTCCCCACAGGCCGGTTCCGCTCTCGACGGGAAACCAACCGAGGTTGATCGCGAACACCACCAGGAGGATCGATCCCACCCAGTACTGCGGCAGCCCGGCGCTCACGGTCTCGATCAGGGACCCGGCCGCGCCCCAGGGTCCACGGTGGCCTGCCGTGAGCGTGGTGAGGACGAGGACGAAGAGCCACGCGACGACCAGGGCGGTGAGGGTGAGGACGAGTGTGGGTCCGATCTGGTCGGCGATGATCTCGGTCACCGGCTGCTGCAGCTGGAACGAGACGCCGAGATCGCCGCGCAGCAGACCGCCGAGATAGTCCAGATACTGCGACCACACCGAATCATCGAAGCCATACTCGGCGTTGACCGGAGCGAGTTCGTCCGGTGTGCGTTCCCGGCTCTCGCCGGACGAGAGGTTGAGGAGCAGCGTCGCGCGGTCGCCGGGAGCGAGCACCTGGAGCAGGAAGGTGATGGAGGCCGCGGCCCACAGCACGAAGACGGCCGAACCGATCTTGCCCGCCCACCGGGTCAGGCCCCGCGGGGGGACCACCTGGCGTCGGGCCGCGGTCACGGCCGGGTCGTCGACCAGGGTCATCGCACGAACCTCGCATCCGCGAACACCGGTTCGCCTTGGGATTTCTCGACCCACACCCCGTGGAGGCGTGGTGACACCGCCAACGACGTTGTCTGCGTGTACAACCCGATCGACAGCGCGTTGTCACCGATGAGGCGCTGGGCGTCGCGGTAGAACCCCCGGGCCTGTTCCGGATCCGGAGAGGCGTTGCCCTGCTCGATGAGGGCCTGCAGACGCGGGTCGTTGTAGTACGCGGTGTTGTGCGGGTTCGGACTGTCCGGGAGGCGCTGACGCCAGTTGATGTACAGCAGGCCCGGGGTCGGGCTCGTCCAGTAGCCGACGTAGGCGTCGTAGGTCGGTGCCTTGGCGTACTGCCCGCCGAAATACGCGCTCTGGGTGGCGGGGACGAGCTGGATGTCGAAGCCCACGTCACACGCCTGTCGAGCCACCGCCTGCAGGATCGCGGCACCCTCGGGTCCGACGATCGCGTCGGCGGCGTACACGACGCGCGCGGTCAGGCGTCGTCCGTCCTTCGTGCGGATGCCGTCGTCGTCGCGACCGGTCCAACCCGCGTCGTCCAACAGGGCAGCGGCCGCCTCCGGGTCGTGCGGGTAGTTCCCGGCCTCCGGGTCGTAGTCCGGGGTGCTCTGACTGAGCGCGCCGTTGGCGTTGTAGGGGACCACGCCGAGAAACGCCGTCTCGACGGCTTTGCGACGGTCGGCCGAGTAGGCGAACGCCTGCCGTACCCGGACGTCGTCGAACGGCGCGTGGTCGACGTTGAGGGTGATGGCATTCGGGCGCCCCGGCGTCACATAGCGGCTCACCTGATACCGGCTGGTCGCGTCCGCCCAGTTGATGGCCGGCACGTTGTAGATGACATCGGAGGAGTCGCTGCGCAGCGATCCGTAGCGGAGGACCGGGTCCTTGAGGAACTTCCAGATCAGCTTGTCCACGTACGCCGGACCCTGGTTCTCCGCGTTCGCCGGGGGAGAGTTGTACTTCGGGTTGCGCACGAAGGTGATGCTGCGATTGCGGTCCCAGCGTTCGATGATGAACGGGCCGGACCCGACCGGGCTGGTGCAGTTCGCCTTCGGACCACGCGCCAGCGCGGTCGGCGACTGGATTCCGAAGTAGCCCTGCGTCAGCACGGTGAGGAGCGGGGTGTACGGCGACCTGAGGTTCATCCGGTAGGTCAGCGGCCCGACGACCTCGTCGGACTCGAAGTACTTGCCGATGTAGGACACCACCGTGCCGTTGGGCTTGTCCGGGTTCAGATACGACGCGAAGGTGGCACGGACGGCCTCGGCGTCGAGCGGTGTGCCGTCGCTGAATTCGACACCGGGTTTCAGATGGAAGGTGTACGAGCGCCCGTCGGCGGAGATGTCCCAGCGGGTGGCCAGCCACGGCACCACTCGTCCCGAGTCGTCCAGCGACACCAGGTTGTCGAGGTATTGCCGTGCCAGATAGGCGTTTTGAACCCACCCACCGTGCACGCAGGGTGGTTCCTGCTCGTGGCCGTAGGAGATGGTCCCGCCCGAGACGTACTGGCCCGGCGCGGCGGGGACCCCCGTCGACTCGCCGTCACCGGTGCGCGGCTGGGCACATCCCGCCAGCAACGCCACGCAGGTCAGGGCGACCCCGGCCGCGGGCAGCAGGCGGGATCGCCGCGATCGTCGCGGCACAGGACTTCGTCGCAGCACAGAACTTCTCCTCGGGCAGCACAGATGGCGGCGGACGCGGCTCGAGGTCGTGGGACACGAGAGCGGGAGCCCGGCGTCGGGGCGGGAATCACCACAACCTAGGGGCTCCGGACGGTGTCGGGCACCCCTTGGGGCCACCCTGATCCGAAGTCGCCGGACGCGCGGCGCCGTCCGTAACGTCGCGCTGAGTCCGACGCCTCGTGATCAGGAGCAGCCATGTCCGCGCCCCCCTTGAACTTCGCCGCCTTCGTCATGAACACGACATCGCACATCCTGCACGGAGCGTGGCGGGCGCCGGAGGCGCAGCAACACCACTTCAACGATCTCGACCACTGGATCGGCCTCGCAAAACTGTTGGAGAAGGCCCGGTTCGACTTCATCTTCTTCGCCGACGTGGTCGGACTGTACGACGACTATCAGGGGGACTGGAAGAAGTTCGTCGACTCCGGCCTGCAGATCCCGAGCAACGACCCGCTCGTGCTGGCCTCCGCGATCGCCTCGCACACAGAGCATCTCGGCATCGCGATCACGAGTTCGATCCTGCAGGAGCACCCGTTCGACTTCGCTCGTAAGATCTCCACCCTCGATCACCTGAGCAAGGGCCGGATCGCGTGGAACATCGTCACGAGTCTGTCCGACAACGCCTGGCGCAACTTCGGATACGACGGGATCACCAAACACGACGACCGCTACGCATGGGCCGACGAGTACGTCGACGTCGCGTACAAGTTGTGGGAGGGTTCCTGGGACGAGGGCGCGCTGATCCAGGACAAGACGGGCGGTCTCCACGGAGACTATGACCGCGTCCACAAGATCAACCATGTCGGCGAGCACTACCGGGTCGAGGGACCTCATCTCGTGTCGCCGTCCCCGCAGCGGACCCCGGTGCTGTTCCAGGCCGGTTCCTCGCCGGCCGGACGACGTTTCGCGGCCCGCAACGCCGAGGCGCAGTTCATCCTCTCGCCGTCTCCCGACGCCGCGCGCACGCTGATCGCCGACACCCGTCGCCTCGCGGCCGAGGCCGGCCGGCAACCGACGGATCTCCAGTTCTTCCAGGGACTCTCATTCGTGATCGGGAGTACCGAGGAGGAAGCGGCGCGCAAGTCCCGCGAACTCGACGAGCTCATCGACCCGAGCACGATCATCGCCCACTCGGCGGGCGGCATCGGCGTGGATCTCGGGCACTACGACCTCGACACCCCGATCGGGCAGATCCACACCGAGGGTTCCCAGAGCTTCCTGCTGTGGCTTCGCGAGGCCGTGCCCGACCGCGAACCGACCGTGCGCGATCTCGCCCAGTTGCGCAGCCGGACAGGCCGGGTCGTCGGGACACCGGACCAGATCGCCGACCGTCTCGAGCAGTGGCGTGACGCCGGGGTGGGTGGCATCAACGTCATCAACGCGACCATCCCCGGCAGCTACGTCGACTTCGCCGACCACGTGCTGCCCGTTCTCCGCGAGCGCGGTCTGGCGAAGCGGGAGTATGCCGAGGGAACCTCACGTGCCAAACTCAGCGGCCACGACCGGCTTCCGGAGTCGCACCCCGCCGCACGCCATCGCGGCGCGTTCGCGAAGGTGCCGGCATGACCGCACCCGCGCGGGTCGTGACCGACCGGAACGAGATCCTCGCCGAGATCGCGGCCGGGTCGGCCGAGCGCGAGCGCCAGGGCCGGGACCCCCGCGAAGCCGTGGCGCTCCTCCGACGGTCGAGGTTGACCGCGCTGTCGCTCGACACACAGTCCGGAGGTGCCGGGGCCGGAAGTGTCGAACTCTTCGAGTTCATCATCGACCTCGCCCGCGCCGACCCGATCGCCGCGCACATCCTGCGCGCCCACTACTGGTTCGTCGAGCAGATCGAACGCCTCCCCGTCGGACCGGTGCGGAGTCGGTGGAGCGAGCGGATCGCCGCGGGCGCCATCGTCGGCAACGCGTCCAGTGAACGCGGTGTCGCCGCCGGGTCGCGCCAGTACGCGACTCAACTCGTCTCCGACGGTGACGGCTGGCGGTTGCGTGGCGAGAAGTTCTACAGCACCGGAACGGCTTTCGCGGACTACGTCACGGTCCTCGCCATCGTCCCGGACGCCCTGCGCGCGCGGCTGGTGAAAGTGGTCGTCCCGGTCGACCGCGACGGGGTGAGCGTCATCGACGACTGGGACGGGATCGGGCAGCATCGGACGGGCACCGGTTCGACGTTGTTCGACGATGTCCGCGTCACCTCGGACGACGTCCTGGAGTTCGTCGAACTCGATGATTCCACTCCGCCCGCCGCCAACGACGGCCCGTTCCTGCAGCTGTTCCTACAGGCACTTATCGCCGGCATCCTCCTGGCCGCCTCGGATGATGCGGTCGCACTGCTGAACTCACGCGCACGGACCTTCGAGCACGCGCCGTCGCCCGAGCCACGGCAGGATCCGATCCTGCTGGAGCGGATCGGTGAGATCGACGCCGCCGCACATGTGGCACGGGACGCGGTCCTGAGTGCGGCGCGGCAGGTCGAGACCGCGAACGCATTGGCGCGACGCGGCGTCATCGACGTCGAGCAGTTCGCGCAGGCGTCCCTCGCCGCCGCGCGCGTCAAGGTGCACGTCGATCGCATCGCCCTACCGGCGGCGGCGGCCGTCTTCGACGTGGGTGGTGCCTCGTCGGCGAGCCGTAGCCGCAACCTCGACCGGCACTGGCGCAACATCCGGACCATCACCCTGCACAACCCGACGTCGTACAAGGCCGTCGCCATCGGTGATCTCCGCGTGAACGCCACCCCGTTGCCGGGCAACGGGTACTTCTGATCGCGAGACCCGCCGGCAGCTCACCGAGGGCGCCCGGAGCTCGCACTTCCGGGGCGGAGGGTTGATTCCCTGCTCGTCGGTCGGCGTCAGGCGACGAACAGGATCCAGCCGTAGACGATCAGCCCGAACACGAAGACCCCCAGGTAGGCCCAGCCGACCCAGATCGCGGCGGTGGCGAAGGGCAGACCGATCTCGCGACGCTGCCGGATCTGCGTGCGCGACCGGTAGCCCAGGACGAGTCCCACGATGAAGGTGATCCCGAGGATCGACAATGCCAAGGCCCACAACGCCATCCGATTGACACGCGGACCGGCACCGGACTGGGGAGCCACGCTGTCCTCCGAACTACTAGTGGGATGTGCTGCTGCTGCTGAATAGGCCTGGGTTTCCTGGCGGTCGGCGACCGGAGGCGTGCTCACCGCGCCGGGACTGTCGACGACGCGGGTGTCCGACGCCGGATCCTCGGACTGATCGACGAATCCGCCAGCTGCTCCCACCACCTGCGTGGTGCGGTTGTCCCGGGTGGCATCCGGGCCGGGGGAGCCCGGGCGCTCGCCGGGCGCAGCACCTGGACGGGTGCCGGCAAACGGCGGACGTGATCCGTCGAGGGGTCGATTGCCCTGTGGCGGAACACCTTTGGCGAGTGGTGGTGCTCCGGGAGTCGGGCGCCGGCCGGGCGGGGGTCGATGCCCGGGTGGCCCGGCCGGCATCGGCGGGCGTTGGCCCGGACCGACGGGGCTGCCACCCGGCCTCGGTCCCGCGGGGTTGGCTCCCGCACCGGGCGCGTTGGGTGTCGGCCCGGCCCCGGTCGGCCCCGGTCCCGGCGCGGGTGGGCGCGGTCCGGCGGGACCTGCCGTCGGCCCCGGGGTGTCGGCGCGCTGCGGTGCCGGTCGTTGGCCCGGAGGTGGGCCGGGGCGGGTTTGCGGGCGACCGCCCGGAGGCGGGGTGAATCCGCCGCCCGGCGCCGGACGGCCGGCGCCGGGAGTGTCCGTCCCGTGCGGGGGCGCGCTGACGGGCCGTGCCGGAGCCCGTTCCCACGGCGCGGGATTGCTCGTCGGCGCGGAGCTCTCGGGCGTCGACCACGACTCGCGGGTCCGGTCGTCAGCGCCGCCGGACCCCGGCGGCGGGTTCGGGGAGCGCTCGTCGTCTGAGGTCACGAGTCCAAACTACCCGTGCAGGACATGCGGCCGGTGCCGAGGCGGCCGCGGCGGGTCACGACGCCTGCGTCTCGGTGCTCTCGGCGAGCGCCTCGCGCACCTCCTCGATCCGCGGGACGGTCGGGGACACCGGGGCCACCACGCGTCGTGCGCGACGCAGCGAGCCGACGGCGACGACGGCGGTGACGGATGCGACGACCACACCCAGCGCGGCGAAGAGGTAGTTCTTGGACATGGGCTCAAGACTGCCAGCCGGTGCCCACAGCTGCCACCCCGGCCCGGCGCATTTGCGCACCTCGCGGCCGTCTCCCGACCATCGGACCGGGTGTAAGTGGTTGGATGGAGGTGTGACTACACAGAAAACCTCCGCAGTCATCCACACCAATCGCGGCGACATCAAGGTCGACCTGTTCCCGAACCACGCGCCGAAGACCGTCGAGAACTTCGTCGGCCTGGCCGACGGCAGCAAGGAATACAGCAAGCCCAACGCGTCCGGCGGCAACTCCGGCCCGTTCTTCGACGGCTCTGTGTTCCACCGCGTCATCTCCGGGTTCATGATCCAGGGCGGCGACCCGACCGGAACCGGCATGGGTGGCCCCGGCTACCAGTTCGGTGACGAGTTCCACCCGGAACTGCAGTTCGACCGTCCGTACCTGCTCGCGATGGCCAACGCCGGGCCGGGCACCAACGGTTCGCAGTTCTTCATCACCGTCGGCCCGACCCCGCACCTCAACCGTCGCCACACCATCTTCGGTGAGATCACCGATCCGGCGTCGCAGCAGGTCGTCGACGCGATCGCCACCACCTCGACCGACCGCAGCGACCGGCCGCTCGACGAGGTCGTCATCGAGAAGATCGAGGTCAACTGACCTCTCCGGAGCACGCCGCCCCGCAGCGGGCGGTGTGCTACCGGCATCCCGATCGTCCCACCGGCTTGTCATGCAGCCGGTGCGGGCGTCCGGCATGTCCCGAGTGTCTGCGCCCGGCTGCGGTCGGCCAGCACTGTCTGGACTGTCTCCGCAACGACGGAGTGCAGCGGTCGCCGTCACTCGGCGGCCACAGGGGTGGCGTCCGCAGGATGGCGCCGACGCGCACCGCGCCCACGCAGCCCTACGCGACCTATGCGCTCATCGCGGTGAACCTGCTGATCTTCGCGCTGTGCGTTCTCCAGGCCGGGGTCGGTGACCCGGGCGGTGCGTCGATCTTCAGTGCCGGCGACCTCCTCAAGAGCGACGTTGCGGCCGGTGAGTACTGGCGTCTGCTGACCGCGGGCTTTCTGCACTTCAGCGTCATGCACGTGGCCGTCAACATGCTCTCGCTCTACATCCTGGGCCGCGACCTCGAACTCGCGCTCGGGATCGGCCGCTACCTGGCCGTGTACGTGATCGCCCTGCTCGGCGGCAGCGCCGCGGTCATGCTCTTCGAGAACGACCGCGCCCTGACCGCCGGTGCGTCCGGGGCCATCTACGGCCTCATGGGCGCGATGCTCGTGATCATCCTCAAAGCCCGTGTGTCCCCGGTCCCGGTGCTGCTCATCATCGGGTTCAACGTCGTGCTGTCGTTCTCGCTCCCCGGGATCTCGGTTCTGGGGCATCTCGGCGGTCTCGTCTTCGGCGCGGCCGCCACCGCGGCCATCGTCTATCTACCCGACGCGGTGCTCCCCGCGGGTCGTCGAGATCCGCAGACCGCGAGCCGGGTGGGCTGGATCGCGCTCGCCGCCCTGTTCGTGCTCGCTCTCGGCCTCGGCATCGGCGCAGGTGTCGCCTACGACGGGCTGATCTACATCCGCTGAGCCGGCCTGAAAACCGCCCCTCACCGGCCCTTCGCTGGCGCATTGCTTGCAGCCGCCTTCCCGAGGGTGGGTTTCAGCGCGTCTGCCCACACGGTGACCCGACCCTGGGTCCTGGGACCTCTACCCCTCGTCGACGACGAATCCCGACTCGCGCAGCGCGTCGACCACGGTCGGCAGGTCGGTGCCGAGGTCCCAGCGGCTGAGCACGACCAGGCGGGTGTCGTCGCGCGGACCCATGCCGTCACGGTGCGACGGCGACGCGGCTGCCTCGTCGTCGAGCACGTCGATCTCGAGTTGTCCGACGCGGCGTCCGACCCGGCGGATGGACAGCACGCGAATGCGCTCGATGCGTTCGCGGGGATACGCCCGCGGCCCGCGCAGCGTTCGGATGATCAGGACGGGCGACGGGCCGGACGAGACGGCCAGCCGGGGACGCACCAGCAGCGTGTAGGCACCGAGTGCGAGAAGAAGGATCCCGGCGACGCCCATCAGGACCGACCCGGCGGGATCCCCGGCGACGACCACGGCCGCCCCGACCAGCACGACACCGCCGAGGCACCCGGCGAGGCCGGCACCGACGGGGGTCGCCCAGGCATGTGTGTAGGAGTCGTCAGAGTTATCCACAGGAGTTACTCACAGTGGGGATGACTTACACACATGTGATTTCCACAGTGTGGATAACTTACACGCATGTGTTTCAGCAGCTCAGCGGCTTCGACACGCGAATGATCGACGACGCCTACCGCCAACGCATCGTCATCAACAGGCCCGCCACCATCAGCGAGAAGCCGATCAGGAAGTTCCACGAGTTGAGCTCGGCCATCCAGTGCAGGACCTGGCCCTCGCCGCCGTACGCGGTGGGGGTTGCGGCCAGGTAGTAGACGACGAGCCAGGCGAGACCCAGCACCATCAGGCCGAGCATGAGGCTTACGTAGATGGTGCTCGAAGGGCCGGCCTTGACCTTGACCGGCGTCCGGCTGGCCGGGTTGATCGTGTAATCGGTCTTCTTCCGGACTTTTGACTTCGGCATGACTTCCTCTGTTGTGCGGCACCGCCGGAGCGGTCGTACGCGAGCGGGGCGACAACACACGTCCCCGCCATTGGCAAACACTCGAGATCTACGGTATCTCACCAGGTCGCCGACGCCGAGCACCCGCTTCAGCGGTAGCCTTCTCGCGTGAGTCGCATTCTGGTGGTCGACAACTACGACAGCTTCGTCTACAACCTGGTCCAGTACCTCGGCCAGCTCGGCGTCGAGGCCGTCGTGTGGCGCAATGACGACCCGCAACTCTCCCCGGCCGACCCCGACCGTCTGCGCGAGGCGGTCGCCGGATTCGACGGCGTGCTCCTGAGCCCCGGCCCCGGTACCCCGCAGCGCGCCGGCGCGACGATGCCGATGGTCCGCGTCGCCGCCGAGGAAGAATTGCCGCTGCTGGGAGTGTGCCTGGGCCACCAGGCGATCGGGGCGGCGTTCGGCGGCACCGTCGACCGCGCACCCGAACTCCTGCACGGCAAGACCTCACTCGTCTTCCACGACGACGCAGGCGTTCTCGAAGGGCTTCCGGATCCGTTCACCGCCACCCGCTACCACTCGCTGACGGTGCTGCCCGAGACGATCCCCGACGAACTCGTCGTCACCGGCCGCACCGAGTCGGGCATCGTGATGGCGATGGCACACCGCGAACTGCCCATCCACGGCGTCCAGTTCCACCCGGAGAGCGTCCTGACCCAGGGCGGTCACCGGATGCTCGCCAACTGGCTCAAGACGTGTGGGATCGAGATCGACGAGACCCGGGTGTCCGCCCTCGAAGCGGAGATGGCGACCGCGATCGGCTGACCCGGGCAGTGGGGTCGACGAGGTGGTTTCGACTCGGCTCCTCGACCTCGACGCGCTCCTTCGTCGCTAGCTCGGCCCGGCGGCTGCGCTCGGTGCCGGCTCAACCAGCAGAGAATGCGGCTCCTCGACCTCGACGCGCTCCTTCGTCGCTAGCTCGGCCCGGCGGCTGCGCTCGGTGCCGGCTCAACCAGCAGAGAATGCGGCTCCTCAGTTGGGGAGCAGACTCGCCTGGCCGACGATGATCGTGATCGAACCGCTCTTGCGGGTCTGCGACCCGGGATTGGGTTCCTGTCCGACGACGCGACCGTCGTCGGGACTGCCGAGCGGGACGTTGCGGGTCTGGCGCGTCAGGGTGGACCGCTCCCACCCGGCCCGCTCGAGCTCGGTCTGTGCCTCGGCGGGCGTCTTGCCACGCAGGTTCGGGACGGTGAAGAGATTCCCGCGCGACACGCTGATCTGCACGGTGCTGCCCTGTTCGGCGGTCGAGCCCGGACCCGGTGACGTGGAGATGACCTCTCCGGCCGGACGGTCGGAGTCGGCGGCTACGACCACGACCATCATGCCGAGCTCTTCCAGCACCGACCGTGCCCGATCCTCGGACATTCCGACCACGTCGCGAACGGTGACCTCGCGCGGCCCGTTGCCCACGTTGACGACGACCGCGCCGTTGACCGGCACCTCGGTGCCGACTGCCGGGGCGGTCGAGACGACCTTGTCCTTCATCTCGGCCGACGAGTCCACCCGGTCGGTGCGCACATTGGTGAACCCCAGGACCTTGAGCGAGTCCAGGGCCTCCGTGGGTGTCTTACCGACCAGATCCGACGGCAACCGCACGCGCTGGGGACCCGTCGAGATGTAGAGCGCGATCTCGGAGCCCTCGGCCGTCATCACGCCCTCGCCCGGAGTTGTCCGGGTGGCGAGACCCGCGCCGACGTCGAGGCTGGGTTCTTCGAGAACGCGGACCTCGAAGCCGGCTCGTTCGAGCGAGGCCTGCGCGTCGTCGGAACTGAGGCCCGAGACCGCCGGGACCGATTCCTGCGGTGCCGACCCCGAACTCCACGGCGACCACAGGAACAGGGTGCCGACGAGCAGGGCCACGACGGCCAGGGCGCCGGCCATGAGCAGCCGAGACCGGCGTCGAGGTGTCTTCCCGTCCTCGTCCTCGTCGTCGCGGCGGTGAGTACCGCCGTTGCCGTTCGCGGTGCGGGCGGGGATCGCGCGGCGCGGACCCGTCGTCTCCGCGCGGGTCGGGCGCCGCGGCCCGGTGTCGATGAACTCGGTGCGCTCCTCGTCCGACAGCAGCATCGGCGCCGATGGCTTACCGCCGGCGAGAACCCGGATCAGGTCGGCGCGCAGGTCGGCGGCCGACTGATAGCGGTTGTCCTTGTTCTTGCTCATCGCCTTGAGGACGACGGAGTCGAGTTCGCGCGGGATCTCGGGGCGGACGTGCGACGGCCACGGCGGATCCTCGTGCACGTGCTGGTGTGCGACGGCCACCGGCGAATCACCCGTGAACGGCGGCTCACCGGTGAGGAGCTCGAAGAGCACGCACCCCATCGAGTAGATGTCGCTGCGCGGGTCGACCTTGATGCCGCGGGCCTGCTCCGGAGACAGGTACTGCGCTGTTCCCATCACCGCAGACGTCTGGGTCATCGTCGACGTCGCGTCGCTCATCGCCCGAGCGATGCCGAAGTCCATGACCTTCACGGCTCCGGACTTGTCGATCATCACGTTCGCCGGCTTCATGTCGCGGTGGACGATGCCGTTCCGGTGCGAGAAGTCCATGGCGGCCGCGACGTCGGCCATCCAGGTCATCGCCTGTCGCGGAGAGATCGGACCGTTGGCGCGCAACACATCTCGCAGGGTGTCGCCGTCGACGTACTCCATCACGATGAACGGCAGCGGACCGTCGTCGGTCTCGGCCTCGCCTGTGTCGAAGACCTGCACGATCGTGGGGTGGTTCAGCTTCGCCGCGTTCTGCGCCTCGCGACGGAAGCGGAGATAGAACGACGGATCACGGGCGAGGTCGGCACGCAGCACCTTGACCGCGACGTCGCGATGCAGCAACAGGTCGCGCGCGTAGTGCACCTCGGACATGCCACCGAAACCCAGCGTTTCGCCGAGTTCGTAGCGGTCGGAGAGGTGGTGTGGTGTCGACATCGGCCTCGGTGGTTCGCCCCTCAGGATCTCAGATCAGAACATATCGGTCGGAAACTTCTCGGTCGGAGACATTCGGAACACGGGCACTGCGGGTGCCTCGGCACGGTTGTCTCCAGTACAGCTGTCCATCAGCACAACGGTGAGAACGGCACGCCGGGGAAGCACGGGGTTCCGGTGGCGGCACCGGGATCCGGCGGCGAGTCGGGGGGTCCCGACGGCGCGAGTGTGGTCGTCTCCTCGCTCGTCTCGCTGGTGGTCGTGGTCTCTTCGCTCGTCGTCGTGCGAGTCGTGCGCCGGGTGGTGGTCGGCTCGTCGGTCTCTTCGGTCGGTGCATCGGTGGTCGTGGTCTCGGTGACCGTCGGCGACGACGACGGGGGTGGCGTCGCCGCCCCACCGTTTCCACTGTTCACCAGATAGAACCCGATGAGTCCGATGGCGCCGACCAGCAGGGCGGCCGCGATGCCGGCGAGGACCTTCTGCCCGGTCGTCCAGCTGTTGTCCGGCGGTGGTGGCGCGACCGCGGTGCGGGACGTCGGCCGGGGTGTCATCGGTCGCGACGCGGCTCCGGTCGGTGGCGTGGCGCCACGTGCGACCGCGGCACCGAGCGCTGCGGCACCCGCTGCTCCCGCAGCGGCACCGGCGATCGCCCCCGGACGAGGCGGACGGCGCCCGGCGCGTACGGCGGCCACCGCGTCGGCGAACTCGCCGCCGTTGGCGTAACGCTGCCGCGGATCCTTGGCCATCGTGATCTCGATGAGTTCGCGGACACCCGACGGCAGGTTCGACGGCAGTGGGGGCGGCGACTCCCGGATGTGTTTCATCGCGACGGTGATCGCGCCGTCGCCGAGGAACGGCCGCCGACCGGTGAGCGCCTCGTAACCGACGACTCCGAGCGAGTAGACATCCGACGCCGCGGTCGCCTCGTCACCGGTCGCCTGCTCCGGGGAGATGTACTGCGCCGTCCCCATGACCATCCCGGTCTTGGTGACCGGGGCGGAGTCGACGGCCTTGGCGATACCGAAGTCGGTGATCTTCACCTGGCCGACCGGCGTGATCAGGATGTTGCCGGGTTTGACGTCGCGGTGCACGAGACCCTGGTTGTGCGCGGCCTGCAGGGCGCGACCGGTCTGTTCGAGCATGTCGAGCGTGTTGGTCAGCGACAGCCGGCCCAGCCGGGAGATCACCGAGTTCAGCGGTTCGCCGTCGACGAGTTCCATCACCAGATACGCCAGCGGATCGCCGCCGTTGTAGTCCGGGGTCTCGCCGTAGTCGAAGACGTTCGCGATCCCCGGGTTGTTCAGCTTGGCGGTGGTCTGTGCCTCCGCGCGGAACCGGGCGATGAACTCCGGGTCGCTGGTGTACTCGGCCTTGAGGACTTTCACCGCGACACGTCGATTGAGACGCGTGTCGAGCGCCTCCCACACCTGTCCCATACCGCCTGTGGCGATCAGGCGGATGAGCCGATACCGATCGCCGATGGTGGTGCCGTTCTGCAGGGTCATCGACTGCCACCTCCCACCAGTGAGTTGATCACTTCTCGTCCGATCGGCGCCGCGACGGTTCCGCCGACCGAGTCCGCACCGAATTGTCCATTCTCCACCACGACGGCGACCGCGATCTGCGCGTTCGACGACGGCCCGAAGGCGATGTACCAGGAGAACGGGGTGTCCGTACTCGACCCGCTTTCCGCCGTTCCGGTCTTCGACGCGATCGACACCGGACCGCCCGCGCCGGCCGTCGACCGTTCCGACTCGATCATCATCGACGTCAGCTCGGCGGCCTGCTCGGGCGTGATCGGCTTGTTGGCCGTGGTCGGCGGGGTGGTCTGCAGCGTCCGCAGATCCGCGGCCTGCAACTTGTCCACCAGGTACGGCTGCATGCGCACACCTCCGTTCGCCACGGTCGCGGCGATCATCGCGTTCTGGAGCGGGGTGAGCCGGACGTCACGCTGCCCGATCGAGGCCTGCGCGAGGACGTCGAGGGACGGGATCTGTCCGACAGTCGAGTCGGCGACGGGCATCGGGATGTCGGGGCCCGGCTGATCGAGGCCGAAGAGGCTCGCGGTCTCGGTGAACTTCGGGATCGCGTCGGACATCTTCTCGGTCACCAGTTCGGCGAAGGCGGTGTTGCACGAGTACTTGAACGCCGTCTCCAGTGACACGGTTCCGCCCGACGACCCGGGGCAGGTCTCGCCGCCGTAGTTCGGCAGCGAGACATCGGTGCCGGGCAGCGGGAAGGTCGGCGCGGCGGTGAGACGGATGCCGGGAGTGATGTTGTCGCGCAGGGCGGCGGCCGACGTCACGACCTTGAAGGTCGATCCCGGTGGGTACAGCTGGCTGATCGCGCGGTTCAGCATCGGCTGCGCGGTGTCACCGGGGCGGTTCCACGCCTCCCAGCTGCCCTCGCGGACCTCCTGGTCGTGGCTGGCGAGCTTGTTGGGGTCGTAGCTCGGGGTCGAGACCATCGCGAGGATCTTCCCGGTGTTCGGCTGCAGGGCCACGACGGCGCCCCGGCACGGTCCGTCGCACGGGCCGTTGAGCATCGCCTGGTAGGCGGCCTGCTGGACCTTCGGGTTGATTGTCGTGACGACGTTGCCGCCGCGTGGGTCGCGGCCGGAGAACATGTCCATGAACCGCTGGCCGAACAACCGGTCGTCGGATCCGTTCAGGATGCTGTTCTCGTAGTGCTCGATCTGACTGGCGAGGTACTGGAACGAGTAGTAGCCGGTGACCGGGGCGAAGGCCTCGGCGCCCTCCCGCGGGTACTGACGGAGGAACTTCAGGCGGCTGTCGATCGGCACCGACAGCGCGATGACCGTGCCGTCGGCGGTGGTGATCAGACCGCGCTGGCGGGAGTACTCGTCGAGCAGCACGCGGTTGTTGCGGGTGTCGGTCTTCAGCGCGTCGGCCTTGAAGACCTGCACATAGGTGGCGTTCGCGAGGAGCGCGATGATCATCACGATCACCGCCATCGACACATTGCGGATCGGCTTGTTCACCGGCGCTTCACCACCTGCGTGGGCAGTGCCTCGACGGGCTTGGCCGCGGGCCGCTTCTTGCCGGGATCGGGTTCGCGCGCGGCGTTCGAGATCCGGATGAGCAGCGCGACCAGGATGTAGTTGGCCAGCAGCGACGATCCGCCGTAGGACAGGAAGGGGGTCGTGAGACCGGTCAGCGGGATCAGCTTGGTGACGCCGCCGACGACGACGAAGATCTGCATCGCGATGGTGAACGCGAGTCCGGTCGCCAGGAGTTTGCCGAAGCTGTCGCGTACGGCGATGCCGGTCCGTAGTCCGCGGTGGATGAAGATCATGTACAGCAGGAGGATTGCGGTGAGGCCGGCCAGGCCGAGCTCCTCACCGATGGTCGAGATGATGAAGTCGGTGTTGGCGAACGGCACGATGTTGGGCCGGCCCGAACCGAGGCCGGTGCCGAACAGTCCGCCCGTGGCCAGGCCGAACAGGCTCTGCCCGATCTGGTAACCCGAGCCGTCGAAGTCCGCGAAGGGATCCAGCCACACCGAGACACGTGTCTGCAGGTGCGAGAAGATCGACCACGCGAACACCGCGCCGATGGCGAACAACCCGATGCCCAGCACCAGCCATTCGACACGTGAGGTGGCCACGTAGAGCATCGTCAGGATCGTCGCGAAGATCAGCAGCGACGTACCCAGGTCTTTCTGGACCACCATCACGGCGATGGCGATCGCCCAGGCGGCCAGGAGCGGACCCAGGTCGCGGGCGCGCGGCAGGTCGACGCCGAGCACGTGCGGACCGGCCGTGATGAACAGGTCGCGCTTCGACACCAGCACCGCCGCGGCGAAGATGATGATCAGGATCTTGGAGAACTCGCTGGGCTGGATCGAGAAGAACGGTGTGATGATCCAGTTCTTCGAACCGTTGATCTCCGAGAACGCACTGGGCAGGATCGCCGGGATGATCAGGAAGACCAGTCCGCCGAGGCCGAGCGTGTAGGCATAGCGCGACAGCGTGCGGTGATCGCGGATCAGGATGAGGACCGCGGAGAACGCCACGATGCCGAGCACCGCCCACAGCAACTGCTGGTCGGCGTTGCGGGTCGCCTCGGTGGCGTTCACCGACTCCCCGGTGTTGCCCGTACCGAGGTCGAGCCGGTGGATCAGCACCAGCCCCAGGCCGTTCAGGACGGCGACGACGGGCAGCATGATCGGATCGGCGTGGGGTGCATAGCGTCGGACCACGAGGTGGGCGACACCGAACAGCCCGGTGTAGGCGGCCACGTACTTGAGGATGTCCCAGGTGAGGTTCTGACCCTGGGCGGCCTGGACGATGAGCAACGCCACCGTCACCAGACCGATGGCGAACACCAGGAGCAGCAGTTCGGCGTTGCGACCGGTGCTCGTGGCGGGTTGGCGTGGCGGGGCGTGCGGTGCGGGCGCGGCTTGAGTCATCTCACCTGCTGCCGGCAACTCGTGCCGGCGTCCTGATCAGGTGCGGGCGTGGCGGAAGGCCCGGCGTTGCCGGTGGGCGGAGCCACCGACTCGGTCGCACCCTGCTGCGGGATTCCCGGTGCGGGCGCCGCGGTGGCGCGTGGTGCGGGCGCGGACGGGTCGGTGCTCGGTGTGGACTCCGACGGTGCCGGTGGCGGGGGAGTCGGTGCGGGCGTTGCCGACGAGGGCGCGTTGTCGCAGCGGAAGGTCAGCTCGTCGGTGACGACGCCCTGGATCTGCTGCTCGCTCTTGTTCCGGATCATCACGTTCTTGACCGACTGCGCCGGCCCCGACACCAGGTCGTCGACGTTGAGGGGGAACTCGCAGGTGCCGTCGTCGTAGGAGATGAACGTGTACGTCGGTTCGGTCTGATCGAGGTCCTCGACGCAGACGCGCTGCACCGGGTTGCTCATCGAGAGGAAGAACACCTTTTCCGGTGATCCCTGGTAGACGAGCACGTCGCCGCTGTCGTCGGCGGCCACGTAGTAGTTGCTGCGTACGACGGAACGGACGACGAAGACGCCGACGACCAGCGCCGCCACCACGGTCAGCACGACACCGGCGACGATCCAGCGTCGGTACTTGCTCTTGTGTTTGGCGGCGGGCTCGTCCTCGGTCAGCACCGTCGGGCGCTGCGGTTCGGCGGGGGGCGGGCGAAGTGCTGCCGCCCGTCCCGCGGCGGTCGCCGGGTCGGGCGTGTAGATCTCCTCGTTGCCGCCGGCAGCGCCACCGACGATCGGGCGCGAGTCGCCGTACTCGGTGTCGACGACGTCGGCGAGGACGACGGTGACGTTGTCCGGGCCGCCGCCGCGCAGCGCGAGTTCGATGAGACGGTCGGCGCACTCCTTGGGGTCGGTGATGGACCCCAGGGTCTCGGCGAGGGTCTCCTCGGTCACGACGTCGGACAGGCCGTCGCTGCACAGCATGTACCGATCGCCGGCGCGGGCCTCGCGCATCGTCAGGGTCGGCTCGACCTCGGTGCCGGTGAGCGCGCGCATGATCAGCGAGCGTTGCGGATGGGTGTGTGCCTGTTCGGCGGTGATGCGACCTTCGTCGACGAGGGTCTGGACGAAGGTGTCGTCGCGGGTGATCTGGGTCAGCGCCCCGTCGCGGAACATGTATCCGCGCGAGTCGCCGATGTGACACAGGCCGATTCGGCTGCCGGCGAAGAGGATCGCGGTGAGCGTGGTGCCCATGCCGTCGAGTTCGGGTGATTCGTGCACCTGTGCCGCGATCGCCTCGTTGCCGGCACGGGTGGCGCCGTCGAGCTGGGTGAGGAGGTCGCCGCCGGGCTCGTCGTCGTCGAGGGTGCTGAGTGCGCGGATCACCAGCTGGCTGGCGACTTCGCCGGCCGCGTGGCCGCCCATTCCGTCGGCGAGGGCCAGCAGGCGAGGACCCGCGTAGAACGAGTCCTCGTTGTTGGACCGCACGAGACCACGGTCGCTGCGCGCGATGTAGCGCAACACAAGTGTCACGGGCGCAACTCGATCACGGTCTTGCCGATGCGGATCGGCGTGTTCAGCGGGACCTTGACCGCGGTCGTCACCTTGGAACGATCGAGGTAGGTGCCGTTGGTGGAGCCGAGGTCTTCGACATACCAGTCGTCGCCGCGCCTGGAGAGCCGCGCATGTCGCTCGGAGGCGTAGTCGTCGGTCAGCACCAGGGTCGAGTCGTCGGCGCGTCCGAGCAGGACCGGCTGCTGACCGAGGCTGATCCGGGTGTTCGCCAGCGCGCCGTGGGTGACGACGAGATAGCGGGCCGCGCCGCGGACGCCGCCGCTGCGACGACGCTTCTCCGAGCCGCCGGAGTACCGGGGGATGCGGAGTCCGCCGGCCGACGCGATGTCGGCGCGCAGCGTGCGGATCACGGCGAAGACGAACAACCAGAGCAACAACAGAAAACCGATGCGGGTCAGTTGCAGCACCAAGCCCTGCATGTCGTGTTCACCTCCAGCGCGTTCCGTCTCGGTCGGGTCGTACCCACGGCAGCGATCATGGGACCGCCGAGCGAAACGAGCGGACCCGACTGCATCTTATGGGCAGATTCGCCGAACCCGGTCATTCGGATATGACAGTTCAGTATCAACCGGCCGGAGCGGTCTCGGGCCAGTCTCGACCGCCGCCCACGACAGGTGGGCGTGCGCTCGGCGTTTGTGGGTCTACTGGAACCGGACGGTGATGTCGGAGTGTCCGACGCGGATGCGGTCGCCGTCGGCGAGTTCCCAGGTGTTCACCTGGAGATCGTTGACGGTGGTGCCGTTGGTCGAGTTGAGATCGGTGAGCATGGCGGTGGCGCCGTCCCAGCGGATCTCCACGTGGCGGCGCGAGACGCCGGTGTCGGGCAGACGGAACTGCGCGTCCTGTCCGCGGCCGATCACGTTCGATCCCTCGTGCAGCTGGAAGGTGCGGTTGCTGCCGTCCTCGAGGAGGAGCGTGATCGACGACGGGGCGTAGCCTGCGGCCGGGCGGCCCGCGCCGTATCCCTGGTCGTAGCCACCCTGGTAGTCGTATCCCGCGGGCTGCTGGGCGTACGCCTGCTGGCCGTAGCCCTGCTGCTCGTAGCCCTGCTGACCGTAACCCTGGTCGTAGCCGGGTTGCTGGCCATAGCCCTGCTGGTCGTATCCCTGTTGGCCGTAGCCGGGCTGCTGGCTGTAGCCCTGCTGCTCG
The DNA here is from genome assembly GCF_041103195.1 of Gordonia sp. ABKF26. Lineage (NCBI taxonomy): Bacteria > Bacillati > Actinomycetota > Actinomycetes > Mycobacteriales > Gordoniaceae > Gordonia > Gordonia sp. ABKF26. The sequence goes on along the minus strand of NZ_JBGCVZ010000003.1, from coordinate 370,672 downwards.
AAGCCGGGCTGTTGGCCGTAGCCCTGCTGGTCGTATCCCTGTTGGCCGTAGCCGGGCTGCTGGCTGTAGCCCTGCTGCTCGAAGCCGGGCTGCTGGCTGTAGCCCTGCTGTCCGTAGCCGGGCTGTTGGCCGTAGCCCTGCTGGTCGTAGCCCTGCTGGTCATACCCCTGTTGTTCGTAGCCCTGCTGGCTGTAGCCCTGCTGGTCGTACCCCTGGTCATAGCCGGGCTGCTGACCGTACTGGTCGTACCCCTGCTGGCCGTAGCCCTGGTCTCCCGGCTGTCCCGATCCCTGGCCGTACTGGTCGTAGGCGGGATCGGCGCCCCTGCGCTGGTCGTATCCGGGATTCTGAGTCATCTTGGGGGCTCCTTGGTCGGGGGCGTTGGTAAGTGGGGGAACAGGGGCCGGGCGTCCGGCCGGCGGGCCGGGGACCGGCGCAGCGTGCGGATGCTCCGAACGCGCTCCCGCCGGGCGGGGCCGCGCGTCCGGGTTGACCGTGCCGCGTGCGCGGAAGATCCCCGTGTGCAAGGACGGCGATTGCTCGAACTCTACGACGACCTTGCCGTAGGTCTGCCATCCGTTGTCCTTGATGAAGTTTTCCAAATGCTTCGAGAAAGTCTTGCGGTTCAGCTCGTATTCCGCAGCGATGTGCTGATGATCGGTGGGACTGAACAGCAAGGTGTAGCTGTTGGCCGCAAGGACCGTACCGTCACCGAGGTTCTCGAGCGACTCCTCGGCTTCTCGCTGAAGCCCGTTCTCGATCTCCTGCGGGGCCACCTGACCACCGAAGACACGGGCAAAACCGTCGTCAACTGCACCTTCGAGCTTGCGTTCCAGTCGTTGCAGGATCCCCACCGAGACCTCCTTTCGCGGCAATAGAGCGTGTCGCCGTGCATCTGGCCTTGTTTGATGATAGCGACATCAACGGCCAACTGTGCCACCAAGGCAACTGGCGCACCGTGTGCAACTCCCGTCCCATTGGTGTGTATTCGGCATCTGACGTAACCCGACGTACTGCACAAATGCAACGTCGGAGATCGAGTTTTGTTTCGGCGGCGGCGTGCTGCTATCGTCGTCCAGTCGCCGGACACACCCAGTTCGACGACATGCCCACCGGATTTTCGGTGGCCACGGGCGAGTGGCGGAATGGCAGACGCGCTGGCTTCAGGTGCCAGTGTCCTTCGGGACGTGGGGGTTCAAGTCCCCCTTCGCCCACCACGAGCGAAGACAAGGTCAGGTTGCACAGGGCAACCTGACCTTTCTCGTTTCCGGACCCGATGGACGGGTACCGTCCTGCTGCCGCTCGTACCGCTCCCCGGTCGCAGGCAGGGACGCCGAACCACAATACGGTTCGCGACCGTTCGATCAGGAGGTGCGCTGTGTCCGACGACCGCGATCGCGACCCCGACGGTCGCGCGCGTCAGGCCCGGCCACGTGACGAGCTGGGACGGCCGCTGCCCTATGGCGAGCGCGGCGTCGAGCCCGTGTCCGAGGAGCCGTTGCCGCCCGACGAGACGATTGCGCTGGCATGGCGATTGCTCGAGGACGGTCGTCCGTTCTCCGCGCACGAGGTGTTCGAGACCCGCTGGAAGTCGTGTCCGCCGGCGGAGCGTCCGCTGTGGCAGGGACTGGCCCAGCTCTGCGTCGGACTGACTCACCATCGTCGTGGCAACGCCGTCGGCGCGCGACGCCTCTACGACCGCGCGGCTGCGCGATTGACGGAGTACGAGCAGTCGCACGGACCGACGTACGGGATGGACCTCGCCGCGATCCGCGCCCGTGCTCTCGAGGAGATCGACTCCGATCCCACCTGAACCGCGTCACACCGTCCGATAGCGCAGCAGCGAGACGCCCAGCTCGAAGGCCTTGGTGTCGACGAGCCGCAGGGTCGGGATCTCCAGACCGTCGGGGAACAGCCGCCGCCCCGATCCCTGGACGGTCGGGTAGACGAACAGCCGGTACTCGTCGACGAGACCGGCGCCGATCAGGGTGTGGCACAAGCTGATGCTGCCGGTCACGACGATGTCCTTGCCGTCGGCGTTCTTCAGCGCGGTGACCTCATCCACGACATCGCCGGACAGCACCGTCGAGTTCTGCCAGTCCGGGTCGGTCATCGTGCTCGACACCACGTATTTGTCGACGGTGTTCAGGTAGTCGGTGATCCCGGTGGCGTCCTCGGTCTGGTGCGGCCAGAAGCTGCGGAAGTCTTCGAAGGTCTGCCTTCCGACCAGCAGACCGTCGGCCTCGGCGTCCTGCCGGTGCGACTCGGCCATGAGGTCCGGCGCCTCGACAGTCGGGTCGAACCAGTCGGTCACCATCTCGATCGAGCCGTCGAGCGTCATGTTCTGGGTGATCGCCAGCGTTCGCATGCTTCTCCTCTGATTAGTCGCAATGTTCTCCCAGATATCGACCGGCGGGGCGGGCGATAGTCATCGGGGATCAGCGCGACGGCCGCAGACAGTTCTCGACGATCCGGTCGACGAGTTCGTCGTAGTCGATCCCGGGCGCGGCCAGTCCCAACGATCCCGTCGAGGACAGCATCGCGATCCCGTGTACGCCGACCCACAGCTCGGCTGCGCGCAGCTCGGGAGCGTCGACGGTGCCGCTGTGCTCGATCAGCGAGACCAGCCAGGCGAACAGTGGCCGTGAGGTGGTGCGGAGGTCGGCCCCTCCGCCCTCGAGCAGGTCGTGCCGAAAGATCAGGGCGAACATCGCAGGTCGACGACGGGCAAACGCGACGTACGCGAATGCGACGTGCCGGATGTTCTGGGGAACCTCGCCCGCCGCACGCATCAGTTCCGACGACAGGTCCTCCAGGCCTTCGCGGGCGATGGCCGCCAGAAGCGCGCGGTGCGTCGGGAACCATCTGCGGGGAGCGCCGTGGGAGACGCCCGCGCGGCGTGCGATCTCGCGCAATCCCACATCTGGTGAACCGGTCTCCTCCAGCAATTCGACGCCGGCACGAACCAACGCGATCCTGGTCTTCGCTGACTCCACGTAGACAGTGTCACCCATGCTCGGGTAGACACTGTCTATGCGCGCGAGAACCAGGCTGTCGTACGCCCTGTGTCGGTACGTTCTCATCGGTCCGGCACTCGTCCTGTGGGGGAGACCCCGGATAGCGGGCCGCGAGCATCTGCCCACCACCGGGCCGGTCATCGTGGCTGCGAATCATCTGTCCGTGCTCGATTCCTTCTACCTGGCTCTGGCCGCGCGTCGACCGGTGACGTTCCTCGCCAAGCGCGAGTACTTCGAGCGGCCCGGTCCCGTCGGTCGCCTGCAACGCTGGTTCTTTCTCACCCTGGGGCAGATCCCGGTCGATCGTCGTGGCGGCACGGAAGCGTCGTCGGCGCTCCGACGAGCGGTGGAGATCCTGGATGACGGGGGAGCCTGGGGAATCCACCCCGAGGGCACTCGATCCCCGGACGGGCGGATGTATCGCGGACGGACCGGGGCCGTGCGGGTGGCGCTGATCACGGGTGCGCCGCTCGTACCCGTTGCGATCTCCGGGACCGGGCGAGCGGATGGCCGGTTGCCAGGCAGACGCAGGGTCACGATCGACATCCTCCCGCCGATCGACCTCGGATGCGGAGACGTCGCCGAGGGCCGAATCCGCGTCCTCACAGACGAACTGATGGCGACGATCTGCGAGCGGTCCGGACAGAACTACATCGACGAGTACGCGCGGCGGTGGACCAGCGGCGAAGGGCGGCCCGGCGCTGCGTGAATCATCGAAAGGGCGGGACCCCTTACCGCGGTGTCAGCTCGACGATGGCCAGCGGACGCGTCGTCTTCTTCTGGTAGCCCGCGTAGCGACCGCGGTTCACCTCGTCGACGAGGACGAAGCGCCTGGCGTAGTCCGGGTCGTCGGGGTAGGTCGCCCGCGCGGTGACCTGGATCCGGCGCCGACCCACCTGGACCTCGACATTCGGATGGGCCCTGAGGTTGGCGAGCCACCCCGGCGGTCGCGGCGACCCGCCGTTCGACGCGACCACCAGGTAGGCCTCGCCGTCGCGGGCATAGGTCAGTGCGTTGCACCTCGCCTCACCCGTGCGGCGCCCGATCGTCCGCAGCAGCAGCGTGGGATTGCCCATGAGCAGGCGGTGGCCGACGAGACCGCCCGAATGCTCGTACAGCCACTGGTGGGTCTGAAGTGCTCGGATGAACAGCGAGGTCATTGGTCCACTATCGCCGAACCGCGATCGGCGAACCGGCTGAAACACCGGTTCGCCGATCGACGCTCCGCTCAGCTGTCCCCGCTCGCCACGCGCTGTGCGAATCCCGCGAGGTGGGTGCGCAGCGCGGCAATGCGTTGCTGCCGCACGGTTTCGGGGTCGTCGGTGGCGAAGATGGCCGACGGCTTGGCGCGGACGTTCGTCGAACATTCGAAATTCGAGCAGATCAGCGTGCCGACGGTGTTGCCTTTGCGCCCCGCGGCGCCGGCGAACTTCGCGCTGAAGAAGGCGACCTCGTTGGGCAGCTGGACATCTTCGCAGAACGAGCACAGCGGACGGTTGCGCGGCTGGCGGCCGCCGAGTCGCAGCATGATCCCGACGACGTCGTCGTCGGTCGGGATGACCACGTATCCGACCATCGGGAGCTTCGGATCCCGCCAACCGGCGAAATCCAGCTTCTCCCAGTAGAACTCGTCGAAGTCGGGTGGGAGGGTCATGCTCTTGCGTTCGCGCAACGAGGCGTTGACGAACGACGAGCGAATCTGGGCTTCGGTCAAGGAATGCATGGTTGTGTACACCTCAGGTGTCGGAGGATGGAGGAGAGCACGATTCGACCGGCGCGGTCCACAACAGGGGACGCGCGCCGGTCGGGGCGGGGTGCTCAACCGTCGGCGCGCACGACGCCGACGACCTCCTCACGCCCGAAGGGCGACACTCTGACAGACACGAGGACCGATGGTGGACCTCCTGGTGATCGCTGTCAACCCGTTTCGCGGTGACTCAGCCGGCGAGGAGTTTCGCGATGCGCACCACGCGTTGTGCCATGTGTGCGAGGGCCGCCTTCGTCGCGTCGTCGAGGTCGTTCTTGTTCTCCGGACCCGTGACGTGGGAGACGCCGTAAGGGTTGCCGTCGGCGAACTTCAGCCCGTCGGTGTAACCGGGCGGGACGAGGATGCCGCCGAAATGCATCAGCGACGTGTAGAGCCCGGTGAGCGTGGTCTCCTGGCCGCCGTGCGCGGTCTGGCTCGAGGTGAAGGCGGCGTAGGCCTTGTCGGCCAACTTGCCCTCGGCCCAGAGTCCGCCGAGCGAGTCGATGAACGACTGGAACGGCGAGGCCGTGCTACCGAACCGCGTCGGGCTGCCGAAGATCACCCCGTCGGCCCAGACGATGTCGTCACCGCTTGCCGCGGGCAGGTCCTTGGTGGCCTCGTAGTTGGCCGACCACGCCGGATTCTCGGCGAACGTCTCCGGATCCCGCGTCTCGGCGATGTGTCGGACACGAACCTCGGCTCCGGCGGACTCGCCGGCGTCTGACAACGTCTGCGCCATCGCGGTGCCGTGCCCGGTGGCCGAGTAATAGATGATCGCCAGCTTGGTCAATGTGTCGCTCCCGTCTCGGTGATTGGCATATGCCGCCGACGGGTACCCGGAGCACGTGAATCGACACCCACGCGCATGCCGACTACTCGTCGTGGACGGGATTCGTAGCCCCGTCCCCAACGGATAGGCACGACGGTGCTGTTCATCGGCACCTCCGGGTGGCAGTACCGCGACTGGCGGGGTGCGTTCTACCCCCAGAAGCTCCCGCAGCGTCTGTGGTTGGACTACTACGCCCAGCGGTTTCCGACCGCAGAGGTCAACAACACCTTCTATCGGCTGCCGGAGAGGAAGGCGTTCGAGAACTGGGCCGAGACCGTTCCCGCCGACTTCCGGATGGCGGCGAAGATGAGTCGCTACCTGACCCACATCAAGCGCCTCCAGGAGCCGACCGAACCGGTCCAGCGCTTCCTCGAGCGGTCGGCGGGACTCGACGGTCGGCTGGGGCCCGGTGCTCCTCCAGTTGCCTCCCAACCTCCGCGCCGCGCGCGACGCCCTCGACGAGACGCTCGCGCTGTTCCCGAAGACGATTCAGGTCGCGGTCGAGCCCCGGCACGACTCGTGGTGGACCGACGAGACCCGGTCGGTCCTCGAACGGCACAACGCGGCGTTGTGCTGGGCCGACCGGAAGAACCGCATCCTCAATCCACCCTGGCGCACAGTCGATTTCGGATACCTGCGACTTCACGACGGCACGTCGCGACGACCGATGAGCTACGGGACCCGTGCGATCGACGGCTGGCTGCGCCGCCTCTCGGAGTTCTACGACGACTCGTGCGATGTGTACATCTACTTCAACAATGACCCGGGTTGTGCCGCAATCGACAACGCGTTCACCATGATTCGCCGTGCGCAGCGGCTGGGGCTCGCCGTCAAGACCGTCGAGCGTTGATCCGGTGAGAATCGGGCCGGTCGGTTGTGCGGCACGGGCGGGTCCATCGTTCGACGTAATCGGAGCACAGTTGCCGCCGACGACGTGGCAGCCCGCCCGGCGCTCGGTACGGTGCGAGCATGTCGATCCTGCTGATGCTCGTCGTCCTGCTCGCGCTGCTGGCCGTCCTCGGTGCCGGGATCGCAGGCATCGTCGTCCTGGTGTCCCGGAGGTCGGCGGGTTCGGTTGTGGACGGCTCACAGAATGTCGTGGCCGGCTGGTACCCGGACCCGCAGGACCCGGTCGCGGATCGGTACCACGACGGTCAGACCTGGACCACTCACACCCGGCCCCGCATCGCCGACGGCGGATAGGCAGCCCGCACGCGTCGGGTGACCGGCATCACCGGTCTTAATTGGTATTCTGAGTACCAATTTATGATCTACTGACACTATGCAATTGACCCGCTTCACCGACATCGGCCTCCGAGTCGTGATGCGGTTGGCGGTCGCAGATCAAGGCGGCTCGGTTGCAACAGCTCTCACCACCAAGGACCTCGCCCGGGAACTCGCGGTCCCGTACACGCATGTCGCCAAGGTCGTCGGCAGGCTGTCGGAGATGGGCGTCGTCCATGCTCGACGCGGTCGAACAGGTGGGCTGACGATCACCGAACTCGGCCGCGATGCCCGCGTCGGGTGGCTCGCACGTTCGCTCGAAGGCGATGGTGAGGTCGTGGAATGCGAGGGCGCACAACCCTGTCCGCTGCGGAATGCGTGTCGGCTCCGGGGCTCGCTGGCCCGCGCGGTGACGGCCTTCTACGAAAGCCTGGACACCGAGACGGTCGCCGACCTCGCCCGCGAGCCGACGAGCGCGGTGTTGTTGTCGCTGACGCCGCGTCCGGCCGGCCATGAATCGTCCGCAATGACAGTTCGACGCCCGGGCTCCTAGAGCGCTCCGGGTCGGCCGGTACGCCGAAAACCCCAGATTTACTGCACACCAACCGATGAGCAGATGAACAAAGGAGTTCTCATGCTGTCTGACACCCAGCGCGCGACGATCGCCGCCACGCTTCCCGCTGTCGAGGGGTCGCTCGCGGAGATCACCCCGCTCTTCTACCGCGGACTCTTCGCCGCGCACCCGGACCTGCTCGACAACCTCTTCAACCGCACGCACCAGAAGTCGGGTGAGCAACCGCAGGCGCTCGCCGGGTCGATCGCCGCGTTCGCGCGGCTTCAGCTCGAACCCGACGTTCGGCGCCAGCGTTTCATTTTGGACCGCATCGCTCACAAACACGCATCTCTCGGTGTCACCGCTGAGCAGTATGTCGTTGTGCACGAGCATCTTTTCGCGGCGATCGTCGAAGTGCTCGGTGACGCGGTCACGCCCGAGGTAGCCGACGCCTGGGACCAGCTCTACTGGGACATGGCAGACCTGCTCATCGCTTCCGAGGCGCACCTCTATGCCGACGCAGCCGTCGATCCCGGGCACGTCTGGCGCGAAGTCCGGGTCACCGAGCGCGTGCAGGTCTCGCCCGACACGATCGCGCTGACGGTGGCAGCGGTCGACGGACGGCTGCCCGGATTCCGTCCCGGACAGTACATCTCGGTGCAGGTACCGCTTCTCGACGGTGCTCGACAGATCCGTCAGTACAGTCTCACCGGTTCTCCCGCCGAGTCGCGGTGGCGGTTCAGCGTCAAACTCGCCGGCGAGGTGTCGGCGCACCTGCACGAGCAGGTCTTCGAGGGGGATCTCCTCGACGTCAGCACGCCCTTCGGTGACCTGGTCCTGCCCGACGACGAGGCGCCGCTTCTGCTCGCCTCGGCGGGTATCGGCTGCACACCCGTCATCGGCTTGCTCACCGCATTGTCGGAGCAGCGCGACACCCGGCCGGTGACCGTGCTCCATGCCGACCGTTCGCGAGACCGGCAACCGCACCGCGGAATGCTGGCCGCCCTTGTCGATTCACTGCCGTCTGGCCGATTGATCCAGTGGTATGAGAGCACGTCACCCCACGTGGTCTCGGACGCGATCCGGGTCGGGCAGATGACACTCGACGACGTCGACGTCGATCGGGACTCGCACGTCATGCTGTGCGGGCCCACCGGATTTCTCTCGTCGATGCGCGAGGCATTCATCGGTCGCGAGGTCGACGAGAGCCGGATCCACTACGAGACGTTCGGACCGGAGCTGTTGCGGACCGGCGCGCGATGAGCGCTGCCGGCGCGGTCGTCACCGCGCTCACGTTCCTGTGGCTCGGCATGGTGTTCGCCATCTCGTTCATCGAGGCGCCGCTCAAGTTCCGCGCACCCGGGGTGACCCTGCCCATCGGGCTCGGCATCGGTCGGTTGGTGTTCCGCGCGCTCAATACCGCCGAGATCGCTTGGGCAGTGGGCATTCTCGTGGCCCTGGTCCTCGGTGAGTGGGGTGGTCTCGCGGAACCGATCGCGGCCGGCGTGGCAATTGCCGCCCTCATCGTTCAGCTGGTGGCGGTGCGGCCCGCACTGACCAAGCGGTCCGACGCGGTGCTCGCCGGGCATGAGGGACCCCGCAGTCACGCCCACTTCGTATACGTCGGATTCGAGCTGGTCAAGGTCGTCGCACTCGTCTGGCTCGGCGCTGCGGTGCTGATCGGCGCGACCTGATCGGTGGCCGCGTGCTGGTTGATCGGCAGGTCCTTGTACTGGCCGGTCTCTGTGACTGGTGGGGTTTCTGTTCGCCACGGTTCACTGCGGTTCACCGATGTTGCGTAAGTGGCAGAGAGTGTGGGGCAACTAGATTCGCTCGCGAGCGGGGTTGTGGAGAAATCTCGTCGTCGAACACTTTGGCGAGTACCTTGGTGTCATGACCTCGATCACCGAGCTTCGTGACACCCTCATTGCCTCGCCGTCACCACCCGACGACGGGAGTGGTCGCGCTCTGGTCGAGCGTCTCGACGAGCTGCGGATGATGCGCAACGTGCTGGATCATCAGATCGCCGTGCATATCGCGCTTCTCGACGAGTCGGGCGCGGCGACGCGTGCCGGTTCGACAACACGGTCGTGGCTGATCGAGATGGGCATGGCGCCGACGGCCGCGCACCGTGGCGTGCGAATCGCCGGCGGCCTGTCTTCGTTGCCGAAGGTCGCTGACTGTGCCGCCGAAGGCTATCTGTCGGCGGAGTGTGTCGACGCGGTGGTCCGCGGCATCGCGTACATCGACAAACGCACTGCGGCAGGGTTGTCCGACGACGACCGATCGGCGTTCGAGAGCGATCTGCTCGCGCAGGCGTTCTCCGGTGCCACGCCCGCCGAGATCGGCACCCACGCCCGCGGTATCGCCCTCCGGGTCGCCGACTCTGATCCGAACGCGGTCGCCGCCGCTGATGATGCGTCGCTGAACACTGTGCACACGCGGGTGACCGACGAAGGCAGAGTCGCCATCACCGGGGATGTGACGGCAGTGATCGGGGAGAAGTTCCTGTCGATGATCGACGAACGATCCTGCCCGCGCCCCGAACCCGACGGCGCCGAGGATCGTCGCAGTCTCGGAGAACGCCGCGCCGACGGCCTGGAACTCCTTCTGGATCAGGCGGCGATCGGTGCCGCGGTGACCACCGCCGGAGCACCCCGCACCCAAGTGTTGGTCACCATCCCCGCTGACGACGCAGATCCGGCACGATTGCCGTGGGTCGGGGCAGTCACGGCATCGACAGCACGCCGGTTGTCGTGTGACGGCGGAGTCGCCGAGATCGTCCTCGACAGCGAAGGGGTGCCGTTACGGATGGGCACCACCAAACGTCTGTTCCCGCATCACCTGCGCCAAGCGATCATCGTCCGCGATATGTGTTGTGTGAAATGCGTTGCGCCAGCGGCACATAGCCAAGTTCACCACCTGGTCCACTGGGCTGACGGTGGCCCCACGGACCTGGACAATGGATGCCTACTCTGCCAGAGGTGCCATACCCAGGTTCATCACCATGGCTGGCAGGTGGTGATGGGCCCGGACCGGCATCCCTGGCTGATTCCACCGGTCGACGTCGACCCGCGGCGTCTACCCCTGCCCGCTTACAACCGGCGCACCATGCGACTCGACGACGTTCTCGTCTAACCAGGATCCGCCTCCAACTAGACCCTCCGGCGTCGACAAGGATGCCACACGACCTTTGACAACTCCACAGTGTGAGGCCGACCCCGCCCGCCGGGTTTCGCAGCGAATTATGTTTTATAGCAGCGCGTTTGGCCACCCGTCCGGCGGATCGGGTGGGTCGGCTCGCCGCGCCCTCCGCAAGCTCCGGGCGCTACGCAGGGAGCAGTGGGTCAGCAGGTCTCTCGGGCTCAGGCGCGGCGGTGTCGCGGTTCTTTCGGATCAGGGAGCGGGAAGTGGCTGGCGTCGCTCGAACCGCAGGATTGTCGTACCCACGGCATAGCGTGTGCACGACTGACACCGGACGAGGGGACTTCGATGCCGAGCAGGATCGCCGCACTGGGAAACCACGACGCCGGCACACTCACCGGCTATCTCGAGGTGTGTGACGACCAGTGGGAGCACTGGCAGAGCATGGTCAACACTGCTCGACTGGCGGGCGCCGATCCGCGGACCATCCGGCTCTACGACTCCGAGGCCGCGTACTGGAGCCGCTTCGCGGAGATGCTCCGCGTCGCGATCGCGGAGGTCGAGGCGTCGAATCGGCGAGCCGGGCGCCGACGAACCGCGTGACACCCCGTGCGCGCACATGTCTGGAGGTTCGTGTGGGGCGTCGACCGGCCACTTGTCGGACGTATCCCAAAACCGTTGCCGCAGTGTCGTGTCCGGGTCGTCGATGTGGTAAGTTGAGTCACACCCCTCCACGATCGGAAGATGTTGTGACGGAAGCGAATAAGTCCGGCCGGCGCCCGGCGTACCAGGTCGTGGCCGACGCGCTTCGGGTTCGCATCCTGGCCGGCGAGCTGACCCCGGGCACCAGACTGCCACCCGACACCGAGTTGCGCGCCGAGTTCGGCGTGGGGCAGAGCACCGTACGTGAGGCCATCCGGTCGCTCGCCAGCGAGAACCTGGTGCACACCACGCGTGGCGTGACGGGTGGGACGTTTGTTGCGACCCCCGACATCAGCCAGCTCAGCGCCCACCTCGAAGCCGGGGTCACCCTGCTGGCGGCGGCCGAGGGTGTGACCGTCGATCAGCTCATGGAGGTCAGGCAGCTCACCGAGGTCCCCGCGGCGGGCGTGGCCGCGTACCGCCACACCGACGTGCATCTGGAAGAGTTGCGCGCCACCATCTTCGATCCTCTGGGTGAGATCGGTCCCGAGGTGTACGCGAACAACCAGGAATTCCATCGCGTGCTGCTCCGCGCCGCCGACAACCCACTCCTCGACCTCATCACCGTGCCGGTCTTCCGGGTGATCGGTAGCCGGTTCAGCCGGGACACCGCACCCGAGGACTTCTGGAAGTGCGTCGACGAAGACCACCGGGCCATCCTCGAAGCGGTCGAGGCGCGGGACTCGATGACCGCGATGACGCTCATGCGCCGCCACCTCGACCACCTCGGCGACGTCTACAAGCAGATGGACCTACTCAGACGCCAGGGCTGAGCAGACTCATCACGCTCTCACCCGCACCGGCGGAAGCAGTCGATGCCAGTCGGTGTGCGCCTGGAACTGCTCGGCGAGAGCGAACAGGGTTCCCTCGCCACCTCTCGTCGCGGTCATCTGTGCCCCGATCGGCATCCCGGACGGGTGGACTCCCACCGGCAGCGCGAGCGTCGGGCCGTCGTGTAACGACCACGGGTAGGTCAGCTGCCCCATCCGACGTGCCTGTGCAACAACGGCATCGCCACCACCGAGCAGGGGGACGTCCGCCGGCATCGCCGGGGTGAGGACCACGTCCACGTCCTCGAAGAGCTCGGCCGTGGCAGCGCGGAACAGATCACGTTGTCGCCGCGCCGTGGTCACCTGACCGTCGGAGATGCTGAGTCCGAGCAGGATCCGCTCGCGCGTCGCCGACTGGAATCGGCTCGGCTCGTCCCGCAGTCGTTCGGCATGGGTCTTCGCCAAGTCCGAGTAGATGAGGGTGTACACGACGTCCTGCGCCGATGCGCTGTGCGGAACCGGCACGTCGACGACACTGTGGCCCAGGTCGCGAAGCAGGTCCGCGGCACCGACCACCGCGTCGCGCACTGCCGGATCCACGTCCTCGGTGACGAACGGCCAGGGCAGAGCGATCCGCAACGACCCGCTCCGCAACGGTGCCGAGTCGGCGCCCGCGAGCACCGCGAACGTCTCCCGAACCAGTGCCGCCGATCGTGCCAGCGGGCCGACGGTGTCGAAATCGGCACTCACCGGGAAGATCCCGGTCATGTCGAGCACTCCGACAGATGGCCGCAGACCCGTCACACCGCAGCACGCGGCAGGCAGCCGGATGGATCCGCCGGTGTCCGTGCCGAGGGACACGTCGACTATCCCCGCCGCCACCGCGACGCCCGACCCACCGCTCGATCCACCGGGTACGCGATCGGCGGCCCACGGGTTCACCGACCCACCCGATGCCGAGTTCTGACTCGTCACACCGACGGCGAACTCGGCGAGATTCAGCGTCGAGGTGATGACGGCACCGGCCTTTTTCAAGGCGGTCACGCACGCCGCGTCGGCAGATGCCACCCGGTCCGCGAAGTACTCGGACCCACAGGTGGAGCGCACGCCGCCGACCTCGATGTTGTCCTTCACCCCGATCCGCAGGCCGGACAGCGGACCGGATGCGACATCGGGGTCGACACCGAACTGCTCGGGCACCCACGAGATGACCGTGTTGAGCCGCGCGGCAACGTCTCTCACAGATTGCGCCGCGGTGCTTTCCGGGGAATGGCCGGAGGGGCCGGCGACAGAATCGCCGGCCCCTCCGATGTCACTGGTCAGGACGCCACCCGCGACGCGCGGAGCTGCTCGGTGGCCGCTGCGTCGACGGTCCAGTCGTCGGTGTTCACGACGACACCGTAGTCCTGACGCGCCTCGTCCGCGGACAGGTACTCGTCCCACACGTCGGAGAGCACCGCGAACGGATCGCGCAGGAACGGATCGCCGAAGCCACCGCCCGACGGCATCCGGATCTCGAGACGCTCGCCCTCGCGGATGACCTCCTGGGTCACCTTCGAGAACAGCACCTCCTCCTCGGGCGTGCCGGGGTTGCGGACGAACGAACCCGACGCGCCGTCGCCGCCGCCGAGGGCGCCCGCGGGCGGGTCGGTGCGGTTGTCGGCCTCGGAACCGAGGAACGTGTCGGTCTGCATGTACCAGGTCCGCACGCTGCCGATGCCGCCGCGCCACTGGCCGGGTGCCGGTGACTCGTCGCGGAGCTCGTAGCGCTCGGCACGCATCGCGTGGTTCAGCTCGAGTTCCTCGATCGGGTTGTTACGGGTGTTGGCCATCAGGGCGTCGACGGCGTCCATGCCGTCCTTGCCGTTACGGGCGCCGTAGGAACCCTCGTTGATCTCGATGTAGACCCAGTACGACTCACCGTCCTCGGCCAGACCCGAGTACGCGATGGCGCACAGCGCCGCCGACGAACCGGCGATCGCCCGCTCGGGCAGCACCGGCGCCAGCGCCAGGTTGATCGAGTCGAAGATGCGGTTGACCTGCGAGAAGCGTGCGAAACACGATGCCGGGAAGTCCGGGTTGAAGATCGTGCCCTCCGGCGCGTAGGCGCGCACCGGACGGAAACACCCGTCGTTCTGCGGGACGAACTCCTCGGTGAGGTACTCGTCGAGCAGGATGGTGCGGATCGCGCTCACCGCCACCGGCAGCACCGAACCCTCGAACGGCACGTTGAACGCCGTCGGCACCTGGTCGTTGGAGCCGGTGAGATCGATGAGGACGTCCTCGTCCTCGACCTGCACGCGCACCGCGACCTTCAGCGGCACACCGCGGTTCTTGCCGTCGTCGTCGAGGTAGCCGATCGGTGCCTCGTAGCTGCCGTTGGGGATCTGGCGGATCCGACTGCGCAGCATCTCTTCCGAGTAGTCCATCCACCGGTCGGCGGCACTCATGACGGTGTCGAGCCCGTGCTTCTCGAGCAGTTCGACGAACCGCTTCTCACCGATGCGCGAGCAGGCGATGAGAGCCTCCAGGTCACCGCGGTTCTGTTCCGGGGTGCGCACGTTGTCCAGGATGTGCTGGATCAGCATGTCGTTGCGGACGCCGCCGTCGTAGATCTTCATCGAGTCCATCAGCTTGCCCTCGGCCCAGACGTCGACGACGTCCATGCACAGGCCGGGGAAGTTGCCGCCGATGTCGGAGACGTGACCGGTGCAGCCGGCGAACCCGATGTGCTCGCCCTCCCAGAAGATGGGGATGATCACGCCGTAGTCGGGGGAGTGCGCCGCACCGTGATACGGGTGGTTGTGCAGGATCACGTCACCGGGCTTGTACGTGCCGGCGAGCTTGCGGTTCACGCCACGGATGTACGCGGGGATCGAACCACAGTGCATCGGAGTCGAATCCGACTCGCACAGTTCGCGGCCGTTGACGTCGAAGATGCCGGCGCCGAGGTCCTCGGACTCACGGATGAGGCTCGAGTAGGCCATCCGGTAGAGGACCTGGGCCATCTCCTTGGCCATCGAGTTCAGCGCACCGCCGATGACGCGCAGGGTGATCGGGTCGACCTCGACGGTGTTCCAGGTCCGGTTGGCCTCGGCGGCGAGCGAAACGCCGTCCGTGGGCATCAGAGCTTTCGCCATGTCAGGCGCTCCTCTCGATGATGATGTGGCCCACGGCGTCGACCGTGGCCTTCTGTCCGATGCCGACGATGGTCGTCGAGTCGAACTGCTGGACGATCGCGGGACCGTCGAAGGTGTTGCCCGCCTTGAAGAGTGCGCGGTCGTAGATGGGGGTGTCGACCCATTCCGGATCGGCCGAGTCGTTCTTCCAGAACAGCGCGCGGGTGGTGGCCTTGATCGCCGACGACGCGTCCGCGTCGCCCTTCTCGATCTCGGCGATGCGGATGTGCTCGACCGCGCCCACCCCGGTCACGCGGATGTTGACCAGCTGGACCGGCTTGTCGTCGAAGCGCTGCGAGTACGTACGACCGTGGACCTCGTGGAAGGTGGCCGCGGTCTGCTCGACCCACTCGTCGGTGATGTCGCCGGCAGGTGCGGGCACCCGGAGCTCGTAACCCTGTCCGACATAACGACAGTCGACGCTGCGCTCGAGAGTGATCGCGTCCTCGGCGATACCGTCGGCGCGAAGCTGGGCGACGGCCTGCTCGGACAACCGGTCCATCTCGCGACGCAGCAGCTCCAGATCGGGTTCGGCCGACGAGGTCCACACGGTGGTCGGCACCTCGTAGCGAACATCGGTGGTCAGCAGGCCGACCGCAGAGGTGATCCCGGGATGACCGGGCACGATGACACGCGGAATGCCGAGGTGTTCGGCGATCTGCCAGGCGTACAGGGGTCCGGCGCCACCCTCGGCGACCAACGAGAACTCGCGCGGGTCATAGCCTTTGCGCACCGAGTGCAGCGAGATGGCCTCGGTCATCGAGTGCGCGAGGATCTGGAAGATGCCCATCGCGGCATGCTCGATGTCGGCACCGAGCTTGTCGGCGATGTGGGTCTGGACCGCCTCGGTGGCGAGTTCGGTCTTGACCTCCATGGTTCCCGACAGGAAGCTGTCCTCGCGGAGCCAGCCCATGACGACCATCGCGTCGGTGGAGGTGGGTTCGGTGCCGCCGCGGTTGTAGCAGGCCGGGCCGGGCATGGCACCGGCGCTGCGCGGTCCGACGCGGAACATGCCGCCCTCGTCGATGCTGGCGATGGATCCGCCGCCGGCACCGATGGTGTCGACCTCGGCCATCGGCACCATCGCGTGGTAGTCGCCGATGCGGGTGTCGAGCAGGTGCTTCATGCGGAGCTTGCCGTCGGGGGCGACGCCGATGTCGGCGGAGGTGCCGCCCACGTCGAGGGTGATGACGCTCGGGTAGCCCGACGCCTTGCCGATGAAGCAGCCGCCGAGGAGTCCGGCGACGACACCGCTGGTCAGGAGCGAGACCGGAACCTCGCTGGCGCTGCGCGACGTGACGAGACCGCCGGCGGAGGTCATCAGGTGGACGTCCTCGCCGACCTGTTCGGCCTTGGCCTTGCCGGCCAGGTTCTCGATGTAGCGGGAGGTCTTGGGGCCGACGAACGCGTTGAGCGCGGTGGTGGAGAAACGCTCGTACTCGCGGTACTGCGAGGCGACGTCGCTGGACAGCGAGACGAACACGCCGGGGTACTCCTCGGCGATGATGTCCCGGACGCGGTGCTCGTGGGCCGGATTGCGGTAGGCGTGCAGGAAGGCCACCGCGATGGCCTCGACACCGCGCTCGCGGAGCAGGCCCACCTCGCGGCGAACGGCATCTTCGTCGAGCGGGGTGAGCACGTTTCCGGCCGCATCCATCCGCTCGGCGACGGTGCGCCGGTTGCGACGGGGCACCAGCTGCCACTTCTGCCACGGCAGATCCTGGTAGTTGGAGTAGTTCAGGGGGCGCTTCTTGCGCGCGATGTGCAGGATGTCCCGGAAGCCGTCGGTGGTGATCATGCCGACGTCGCTGCCGTTGTGCTCCAGCACGATGTTGGTGGCCACGGTCGTGCCGTGGAAGAACATCTCGATGTCCGCGACGTCGATGCCCGCACGTTCGGCGAGCACCCCGATCCCGTCCATCGTGCCGATCGAGGGATCGTGGTTGGTCGACGGCGTCTTGTGCACCGTGACCGTCCCGTCGTCGTCCCACAGGACCAGGTCGGTGAACGTGCCGCCCACATCCACGCCGATTCGCTTCATCGAAACTCGCTTCCTCTGTACATGCCGTCACCCCGACGTCTTCAGCTGTGTCCCCGATGACGGGAGTGATCTGAGCCATAGCTGCGCTCCGGAGCATCATGCAATACCTCGGAGGGTTTCGGCAACACCTGCGGCAAAACTCAGGGTATTGCCAGGATGAGGAGATCCTTGACGTTCTAAAGATCAGATGTTTATGGTGGTCCGCGTCACGGCTCGTTGTGTGCACTCCACGACGCCGCACCCTGAGGAGGACCATTGACCACCCATCCCGCCACTCTCGGACGCTTCTTCGAGGACTACGTCGTGGGCGACGTCTACCAACACCCGATGGGCCGCACCATCACCGACACCGACAACGCGTGGATCACATGCCTGTCGATGAACACCAACCAGAACCACTTCAACTCCCACCTCGCCGCGACGAATCCCATCACCGACGGCAAGGTCATCGTGAACTCGGGTCTGACCATCGCCCTGGTCCTCGGACTCTCGGTCATCGACATGAGCCAGAACGCGGTCGCGAACCTGCAGTTCACCGACGTCAAACTGGCCCACCCGGTCTACGTCGGCGACACCATCTACGCCGAGAGCATCTGCACCGACCTGCGCCTGTCCCAGTCCCGTCCCTACGCGGGGATCGTGTCGATGGTGACCCGCGGGATCAACCAGGACGGCGAGGTCGTCATCTCCTGGAAGCGTTCGGTGATGGTCGCGACCCGCGAGAGCGGCATCGGACAGAACTACTTCCCCGAGGTCAAGGCCCCGTCCCTGACCGAGCTGACCGGAACCACCGAGGGGAGCGTCGGATGAAGCCGCTCGAGGACGTCCGCATCATCGCCATCGAGCAGTACGGCGCCGGCCCGTTCGGCAGCGTCCACCTCGCCGACCTCGGCGCGGACGTGCTGAAGATCGAGGAGCCGCAGTCCGGCGGCGACGTCGGAAGGTATGTCCCCCCGTACAACTCGGGCGAGGATTCCCTGTTCTTCGAGGCCTTCAATCGCAACAAGCGCAGTCTCTCACTGGATCTCGCGACCCCCGGCGGTCGCAAGGTGTTCGAGGACCTCGTGCGGACCAGCGACGCGGTCTACTCCAACCTGCGCGGCGACGTCCCGGCGAAGATCAAGATCACCTACGACGACCTCAAACACCTCAACCCGGCGATCGTCTGCTGCAGCCTCACCGGCTTCGGCATGACCGGTCCGCGCGCCAAACAGCCCGGTTACGACTACATCCTGCAGGGCCTGGCCGGCTGGATGGACCTCACCGGCGACCCGGACGGACCACCCACGAAATCCGGTCTGTCCCTGGTGGATTTCTCCGGCGGATTCGTCGCGGCCCTGAGCTTGATGGCCGGTCTGCACGCCGCGCGCCGCGACGGTGTCGGCGGCGACTGCGACGTCTCGCTGTACGACACCGCGGTCTCCATGCTCACCTACCCGGCCGCATGGCATCTCAATGCCGGTTACCGTCCGGGTCGCACCAAGAACTCGGCGCATCCGTCGCTGGTGCCGTTCCAGGCCTTCGAGGCCTCCGACGGTTGGTTCGTCGTCGGCTGCGCCAAGGAGAAGTTCTGGGTGCGCCTCGCCGAGGCCATCGGTCTGGCCGAGCTGCTCGACGACCCGCGGTTCACCGACTTCGCCGCCCGCGGACAGCACAAGGACGAACTGCTGCCGATCCTGGAGAAGCGATTCGCCGAGTCGACCGTCGACCACTGGGTGTCGCTGCTTACCGACGCGGGGGTTCCCACCGGGCCGATCAACGACGTCGAGCAGGCGCTCACCGAGGAGCACACGCTCGCACGCGGTCTCATCGCCACCACCGAACACGAGGTGTGGGGTGAGGTCCGGCAGGTGACCTCGCCGGTGCGTTTCGGCACGGACAAGACGGAGTATCGTCGGGCACCGCATCGCAACGAGAACTTCGACGAGGTGATGGGTCTGCTGGGCTACAGCGCGGACGACGTCCGTGGTCTCGTCGACGGCGGCGCCTTCGGCGCGGTCGCCCAGACTCCCTCCGGTCAGGCCCCGTCGTGACCGCCCGCCGACTCGCGAGCTGGGCCGCCGGCCTGAGTATCGACGCGATCCCCGAGACCACCCGCCGCGCCGCACTCCGACACCTGCTCGACGGCATCGGCAACGGGATCGGGGCCCGGCGCCTCGACCAGGGCGGACCGGGGTTGACGGTGGCTCGCGCGCTCGGCGGTCCCGCCCAGGCCCACCCGCTCGGAGATGCCGAGGCGATCTCGTCCCCCGCGGCGGCGTTCGCCAACGGCGTGCTGATGCATGCGCTCGACTTCGACGACACGCACGCCGGCGCGCTGGTGCACCCGACGACGGTCGTGGCCCCGGCGGTGCTGGCGGTCGCCGAGGAGGTCGACGCGACCGGCGCCGACACCGTCGTCGCGCTGGTGGCCGGGCTCGAGGTCGCGTGCCGTCTCGGCGCGGCCGCGCCCCACGGGTTCCATGCGCGCGGACTGCACGCCACCGCCGTCGTCGGTCCGCTCGCCGGTGCCGTCGCCGCCGGATTGCTGTACGGCGCCGGGACCGATGTGCTCACCAACGCGATCGGCATCGCCGCGTCGTCGTCGGGTGGGCTCCTCGAGTTCCTCGACACCGGCGCGAACACCAAGACCCTGCACCCCGGGAACGCCGGCTTCAGCGGTGTCCTGGCCGCGCGGCTCGCGGTGGCCGGGGCGAGCGGACCCGAGTCGGTGCTCGAAGGCCGCCGCGGTCTGTACCGTGCGCTCGCCGATCGTGACATCGATCCCGACATCATCGTGGCCGACCTCGGAACCCGCTGGGAGAGTGCCAGTATCGGCATCAAGCCGTATCCGAGCTGCCAGCTGATGCATGCCGCGCTCGACGCGGTCGGCGCCGCACTGGTCACGGCCGGCGAGCAGGGTCGCGAGATCGTGCCGGGGGAGATCGCGAGCATCGCCGTCGACGTCCACCCGGACAGCGTCGAGATCGTCTGCGGCCCTGGCACCGGTACGCGCAGCCCGCGCAGCGTCTACGACGCCAAGTTCGACTTGCCGTGGAGCGTCGCCGCCCTCGTGCACGACGGTGCCGTCACCGTGGGCACCTACGCTGTGGACTCGATCGGGCGCCCCGAGGTCGCGACCACCGCGGGACTCGTCGAGGTCACCACCGTGCCCGATGACCGCCCGGCCGCCGACGCCGCCGGCCGGGCGGTCATCACCTTCGCCGACGGCTCCCGGGTCGTCGGCGAGGTGCCCTGCAGCCGTGGCACTTCGGGCCGGCCGATGGACGACGCCGCCGTGGCCGCGAAGTTCCGTGGGAACAGCGGTGGCGGAGATGCCTCCGATGACCTCGTCGACGCGGTGTTCGGTCTCCCGAACGCGTCGTCGGTCGTACCGATCACCACCCTCGCGACGACCATCGTCGCCGCCGGCTGACACACACCACGCCCATCTCGCCGTGGGTTTGCCGCCGCGAACCCGTCCGGTCACGCCTGAGAGCAAGGATCACAATGGATTTCAGTTTCAATTCCGAACAGCGCGACTTCCGCGCCGCCCTGCGTCAGCTCGTCGACAAGGAGATCATCCCGGTCGCCAACGAGTGGGAGCGCACCGGCCGGTATCCCACCGAGATCGTCGACCGGTTGCGGGAGATGGGTCTGTTCGGGATCACCACGCCGGAGGAATTCGGCGGACTCGAACTCGACATGGTGTCCTTCACCCTCGTCTACGAGGAGCTCGCACGCGGTTGGATGGGCATCGCCGGAATCCTCGGCAGCCACAACCTGTCCTGCTGGATGATCGCGCGCCACGGCACCGACGAACAGAAGGCACAGTGGCTCCCGCGCCTGGCAAGTGGTGAGTGCCGCACCGGAATCGGCCTCACCGAACCCGGGGCCGGAACCGATCTACAGGGCATCAAGACAACCGCCACCAAGGACGGTGACGACTACGTCATCCGTGGCACCAAGACGTGGATCACCAACGCGCGTCACGCGAATGTGATTCCGGTACTGGTGAAGACCGACCCGTCGGCCACTCCGGCGCACAAGGGCATGAGCATCCTGCTGGTGGACACCACCACGCCCGGCTTCGAGGTCCAGCGGGACATGGGCAAGCTCGGCTACAAGGGCACGGAGTCGTGCGAGATCTTCCTCGACGAGGTGCGCGTCCCGCAGTCGACGCTGCTCGGCGGCGTCGAGGGCCGGGGCATGCAGCAGGCGCTGTCGGGCCTCGAGATCGGTCGGTTGAACATCGCCGGCCGTAGCGTCGGCATCGCGCAGGCGTCGTACGACGCCGCGCTCAACTACTCACGTGAGCGGACGGCATTCGGCAAGCCGATCTCGGACTTCCAGGCCATCCAGCTCAAGCTCGCCGACATCGCCACCCAGCTGCAGGCGGCGCGTCTGATGACGTACTGGGCAGCGGCCAAGGCGGATTCGGGTGCCCGGGTCGACGGCGAGGCCGGCATGGCGAAGTACTTCGCGTCGGAGACCGCGATCACCGCGAGCCTCGAGGCGATGCGCATCCACGGCGGATACGGCTACTCGACCGAGTTCAACGTCGAGCGCTACTACCGGGACGCGCCGCTGATGTCGATCGGTGAGGGCACCAACGACATCATGCGGACGGTCATCGCCAAGGCGCTCGTCAACGGCACCGTCACGGTCGGATGACGCAGACGCTGGTCTTCCTGTACGTCCCGGGCGACCGGCCCGAGCGCTTCGACAAGGCGGTCGGGTCGGGGACCGATGCCGTGGTCCTCGACCTGGAGGACGCGGTGCCGTTGTCGGGCAAGGACACCGCACGCATCGCCGTCGGCGCGTGGCTGGAGAACCGCGACCGGGACGGCGTCCCCGTCTGGGTGCGGGTCAACCCCGGAGCCGAACTCCGCGACGACCTCACCATGGCGGTGCGGGCCGGCGCCGACGGCGTCTGGCTGCCCAAGGTCGACGACGCGGCGACGCTCGAGCGGGTGGACACCATGCTGGCCGAGCTCGAGGCCGAGTGGGGACGACCCCGCACACCGGTGTCGCCGCTGATCGAGACCGGGGCCGGACTCTGCAACGCGGCGTCGATCGCGGCCGGACCGCGGGTCGAGTTCGTCCAGATCGGCGAAGTCGATCTCGCCGCCGACCTCGGGGTCACCTCGGTGGTCGGCAACGAACTGCTGTGGGCACGCTCGCAGGTGGTCGCCGCGTCGGCGGCGGCGCGGATCGGTCCACCGCTCGGCGCGGCGTCGCCGGTCATAGACGACCCGGACGGCTTCGCCGACGAGACCCGACGGCTGACCGCCCTCGGGTTCCTCGGGCGCGCCTGCATCCACCCGCGACAGATCGCCCCTGCCCGAGCAGGGATGGCGCCGACCGACGCCGAGGTCGCTTCCGCCCGCGACGTCCTGACCGCCTTCGACGCCGCGGGAGGCGCCGCGGCCACGGACAGTGCGGGCCGTCTGATCGACGAGGCGGTCGCGCGGATCGCCCGGCGAACTCTCGCCCGGCAGTCGACGTAGGATCGACAGCGCCGGGGCGGGGCGACCCACGGTTTCCTGCTCGGTGCCGGACCCGACCCCTCACGCGAACATCGAAACGGAGACGAACATGGTGGACAACATCCTGTGGCAGGCGATCCAGGACAACGAACTGGCACTGGCCGTACTGCAGTACGTGTTCTCGGGCGTCAAGTAGGGGAATCCCGAAACAACCGCAATCACGTTGCGGCAGCTCGGTCCGAATTGCGGGCCGAACTGCCGCAACAAACATTTTGGGACGTATTTCAGAAATCGATCCGGTGAATTCACCGGCTACTCGGGCGGTGTCTGAATTGTCCGCTAGTGTTTAGCGATGCTCACAGGCACGCGCGGTAATCGATGGCTGGTGCGTCTCTCGGTGACGGCACTTGTGCTGGCGGTGGCCGCAGGTTTGGCGATCGTCGCCCCCGGTCCGTCGCAGGCGGCGCCCGTGGTGAACCCCAAGGCCGGAAAGCTCGTCGCGCAGGCCGACTTCCAGGTCAAACGAGACGGTTTCTCGTTCGAGAACTGGGGGCCGAACGACGCTCTGCACACTCGTGGTTTGAGCATCGAGGGCATGCGGGCGGTCTTCGGTGACGAGGTCTGCGCCCGAATCGTGTTCGGAGTCTGTTCGCCGACGACGGTTGCCGAGCTCGTCCAGCAGGAATTCAACGAGTCGATGGCGGGCGGGCACTGCTTCGGGATGGCCGCCCTGGCCGGACTGTATGCCACCAAGCGGTTGAACCCGTTCCCGCTGGCGATGCCGTGGCAGTCCGTCTACAGCATCGGCCCGTCGGCGCCGCTCGACGAACTCATCGCGCGGATGTTCATCACCCAGGGCTTCCCGCCCACCGACCTCCTCGAGTCAGAGGTCACCGTCACAGAGGCGCTGTCCCGACTGCGCTCGGCGTGGGCGCGCAACGACAACTACGTCCTGGCGATCTACACCGATGAGGAGCAGAGCGCCGGGCACGCCATCAACCCGATCGCCATCCGCGACCTCGGGCAGGGCAAGCGCGGCATCGTCGTCTACGACAACAACTTCCCCGGCGTGGAGAAGATGATCGTCGTCGACCCGGCTGCCAACAGCTGGTACTACTCGACGGCCACCAACCCGTCCGAGCCGACACTGTTGTTCCAGGGGTCGCCGGCCAACAAGATGATGCTTGTTCCGCTGGCACCGATCCTGGCACGTCATCAGGATCCGGAGCTGCGTAACGACGAGACGGTCGTGATGGTGTCGGACAACAACGGCGGTGCACGCGGTGTCGGCGACGTCGACTGGGACGTGCGGGTCACCGATCCCGCCGGTCGTGCGATCCCGGGTGTCGACAAGAAGATCTTGTTCAACAACGACAACTCCGTCACGTTCACGGTGCCCGCGAACCGGAAGTTCCGGATCGTCGTGGACGGGGTGGAAGCGGGTCGGACCGCGGACATCGACGCCACAGTGCTCAGCGCGGGCGGCGTGGTCGCGATGGGTGATCTCGAGGTGCCCGCGGGTGCGGTCGCGGTCATCGACGCCGATCCGGCCCGGCACGGGATGCGGGTGACCTCGTCGGCACCGTCGACCGCGGAGTTCGAAGTCGCGACCGAGAATTCGCTGCGATCACTGTCGACCGAGACCACGCAGTTGGCGATCGGCCCGGGCTCGGCGGTCTCGGTGGGGGCCACCTCTCCGTCGGGAGTGACCGTTCGATCCGAAGGACGGGCACAGCGGCTCCGACTGGAGGTCGAACGCAGCGACACCTTCACCGATCGCGTCGCGGTCAGCCCGACGTCGATCTCGCTGCCCGCGGGCGCGACGGTCACGGTGCCGGTGAATCTGTGGCCCGGGTTCGGACCGCTGCCGGCGACCCTGCGTAGCGGCGCGTCGATCACGCCTGTACCGCTGAGCGTGCGGTGACGGCCACGTCGCGTCGCGTCCGCATCGCACTGGGGGTCGTCGTCGCCGGCGTGTTGGGACTGTCCGCGTGCTCCACGGGAACCACGCCGACCCCGACCCCCAGCAGCAGTGCCACAGCCGCCCCGGTCGAGTACCTCGACGAGGTGACCGTCCACCGGTTCGACTACCCGACGCCGGACGATGGTGACTCCGAACAGAATTGGGCCGAGCTGTACCTGCCCGCGGGTGAGCAACGGGTCGACACGATCCCGCTGGTGGTCCTCATCCACGGCGGTGCCTGGCAGAGCGCCCTCGGGGCCGACGTCTTCGAGCCGCTGGCACGAGACCTGGCCGATCGGGGCATGGCCGTGTACAACATCGAATACCGCCGCGTCGGATCGGGCGGTGGTTGGCCGACGACGTTCCGGGACGTCGCGAGCGCCCTGGACCACGTCGTCGTGGTGGACCGGCAGTTCCCGCAGATCGACACCGACGACGAGCTGGTTGTCGGGCACAGTGCCGGAGCGCAACTCGCGGTCTGGGGCGGCACCCGGCACAAACTGGACGACGACGAGGTCGGTGCGCGGCCGCTGTTTCGCCCGACGCGGGTCGTCTCGCTCGCCGGTCCACTCGACATGACCTATGCGGCCACGCATGGCGACGACCGGATCGTGACCGCCCTCGGCGGCACCCCGGCGCAGGTCCCGCA
Organism: Gordonia sp. ABKF26; assembly: GCF_041103195.1. Classification (NCBI taxonomy): domain Bacteria; kingdom Bacillati; phylum Actinomycetota; class Actinomycetes; order Mycobacteriales; family Gordoniaceae; genus Gordonia; species Gordonia sp. ABKF26. Next base: position 345,386 of record NZ_JBGCVZ010000003.1, on the reverse strand, counting down.
GCGGTACACGATGGTCGATCCCATCCAGAACATCGATCCCGACACCCCCGTGGTCGCCGTTCACGGAACCGCCGATCGGATGGTCGCGCCGGCCAATTCGCAACGCTACGTCGCCGCCGTCGTGCGTGACGGCGGAGACGCCGAGGCCGTTCTCATCCGTGGCGGCAACCACGGGTCGGTGGTCACCTCGACTGCGCCCGAGTACCCGCGGGTCCTCGACATCATCTCCGGAGCGTCGGCGGCGGATGTGCAGGACGTGGCCTGAGCTGGTCGTCGGCACCGGGACCGACGTGCCTCCGGGTCGACTCAGAGGGTCACGAGACTCGCTGCGGGCGTGTACTTCTCCCGCTTGATCCGCCGGGGCGGCATGCGTCGTCGCTTGAGGGCCCGGACCCCCGCCTCGACCATCGCGGGCGGGCCGCAGAGGTATGCCGAGTGGTTGCGGCAGGAGTCGAAGTCGGCCATCATCGCGTCACCGACGTAACCGGTACGGCCGCTCCACTCTTCGCGGCTGAGGCAGGGCGTGTACCGGACATTCGGGTGCTCGGTCTCGAGTGCGCGCCAGAAGTCGACGTCGTACAGCTCGGCCTCGGTGCGGACGCCGTGGTAGACGTGGATCTCACGATCGGGGTCGGCGTCGAGTGCTGCTCTCGCGATCGACTTCAGCGGCGCGAGACCGGTTCCCCCGGCGAGCAGGATGAGCCCGACGTCGGGTTCGCCCGGCTGATGGCAGAAGTCGCCCCACGGTCCCGTCATGGACACCGCCGCCCCGACCGTCAGGGAATCGAAGATCCACCGGTCGGTGGCGAGACCGTCTGGCTGCCTTCGGACGTGGAACTCGAGAGTGTCGGATTCGCTGGGCGGGTTGGCCATCGAGTACGGCCGGGTCTGGCCGGTGCCCGGGATCGACAACTCGACGTATTGGCCGGCCGTGAACTCGAACGGTTCGTCGAGTGACACCGTGATGGACACGGTGTCATCGGCCACCGCGGTGATCGAACCGACCGTTCCGGCGACATCGCGCAACAGGTGATGGCGCTCGCCGCACTCGGCGGCGGGCGGTTCGACGGCGATGTCGGTGATGGGTGTCGACTGACACGACAGCACGTATCCCTGCTGCTGCTCGGCGTCGGACAGGACACTGTCGGGGGCAGGCGGGGCGGTCACCATGCCGTCGATCACCCGGACCTTGCAGGTGCCGCAGGTGCCCTGGTTGCAGGAGTTGGGAATCCACACCCCCTGGCGCAACAGGGCATCGAGAACTCGCTGTCGGTCACCGCAGGTCACCGAGGTGTTGCCGGCGTCGATTCGGAAGGCCGTCGGGCCGGGCCGGGTCGTCGGGTCGGACACGTCACACCTCCCACACCGTGTGCAGTGACGTCGGCCCGCGGAAACCCCAACCCCAGAACTCGACGTCGCTGCTGTTGTCGCGCTCGAGGTTCGGGATGGACTCGAACAGCTCTTCGAGTCCGATCCGGCACACGTGATTGGCGAAGTAGATTCCTGCGCAGGCGTGGTTGCCGGCACCGAATGCGAGATGCGGCAACGGCGGTCGGGTGATGTCGTAGTCCGACGGTGCCTCGTAGACGGAGTGGTCATGATTGGCCGAACCGTACGACATCAGGACCACTGAGCCCTCCGGTAGGTCGACGCCCGCGACCTCGACGTCCTTCGTACTGATCCGGGCCGTGGCCGACCAGATCGGTGACGTCCACCGCATGCCCTCCGAGATCGCGCGCGGGATCAGGTTCGGCTCGTCGACGACCTGCTCGAATTGGTCCGGCCGGCTGAAGAGGCCGACCAGTGTGGAGGCCATGGCGTGGCCAGGCTCCTGCATCGCTCCGAGGAGGTACACGTACAGCGTCGGGTAGATGTAGTCGCGGTCGCGCGTCTGTCCCTCGGGCATACCGTCGTGCAACCAGTGGGAGATCGCGCTGTCGTCGGGATTCTCGATCCAGTTGTCGATCAGCGGATTGACGATCGACTGGATCTCCAGCTTCGCGGCGTCGGCCTCGGCGAAGCCGTCCGGGTTGGTGAACTCGCCGTTCTCGTCGACTCCCGCGTTGGTGAACGACGCCGACAGTTTGTGGAACCATTCGCGCAACTTGTCCGAACTCACCGACTGAAGGCCGAGAAGGTCGCCGAGCGCGCGCACGCTGACGGGTTCGCAGTACTGGCCGACGAGTTCGGCGCGCCCCACGTCCTCGAAGTCGCTCAGGTACCGGCGGGCGATCGGCCGGACGAGGTCGTCGATCCACCGGTCGACCTCCTGGGGTTGCAGGGCTGGATCGACCATCGACCGTAGGTCGTCGTGGATCGCACCGTTCACCCCGATCACTGCCGGGTGTCCGAAGGTACGGCCGCCGGCCTTGGTGATCACCGCCTCGAAGTCGGGGCTGGTGGCGATCGACCGGCAGATGTCCGCGGTCGTCGCGACGTACGACCCGAGAACCGGGACATAGGCGAGCGGCGCCTCGGCGCGAAGCCGTTCGTAGACGGGGTAGGGGTTGCGTTCGAGTTCGGTCATCGTGATGTCGTCGATCCACGACATGGTGCTGGTCATGGGTTCCTCCGCTGTGTTCGTCTCGAGAGCCGGGGGCGGCGGCCGGCAGGTTGTCGGCGACCCGGTGCGAGGTGACATTAGGGACCGCCGACCGGGCGGTCGATACGCTTCGCGCGTCGGCGGCACCGATCGCGCGGCAATGTGATCGCAGTCTCCGAACCGGGTGGCGAGTGTCGTGTGTCACCGGGTTGAATCGAGATGCACGACCCTGCGCGACCGGAGTACGAGGAAGAAGTCCATGCGGAGCACGACATCGACCAGCGACTGGGAGACGGCGCATCGTGCCGTCGAAGAGGTGTACTTCCCGCATGAGCTGACCGCGCTGTCGTCGCCGGATCAGCTGAATCTGAACCTGCAGACCGTCGAGCTGGGACCGGTCACGATCGGCAAGCTCAACTGGGGAACCGACGTCTCCATCTCCTGCGACTACCCGGGTGCCTACGAGATCAACATCCCGATCCGCGGTGTCCTGGACTCGCGCGCCGGGTCGGTGGAGACGACGTCGGAGGAAGGCAAGGCCACGGTCTTCACCGCGGATCGCCCGTCGACGATCACCCGGTGGTCCGCGGACTGTGTCGTGGTCGGGGTGAAGTTCGACGCCGACTACCTCGAATGCGAGGCCGACCGGGTCCGGGCGTCGGCGCTGCGTTCACAGTTGCGGCTGCCCGATCAGCTGGATCTCGCCGGACCCGACCAGCAGGCGTGGTTCGGGCTCGTGCGCGCGTTGTCGGCCCAGGTGCGCGAACCCGCCGACCTCCTGTCGAACCCACTGGTCGGACCGCAGCTGGCGAGCGCGATCAGCAGCGCGTTCCTCCTCGCTGTCTCTCCGGAAGAGGCGGGGACCGGTCTGCGCCCGCGGATGGTCAAGCGTGTGCTCGACGCATTGCATGACGATCCGGGACGCGACTGGCGTCTGGCGGACATGGCCGAACTGGGCGGCTCGAGCCTCCGGCGGCTGCAGGAGGGCTTCGCCGAACACGTCGGTGCGAGTCCGACCCAGACGCTACGGGACATCCGACTCGACCGGGCTCACCACGACCTCACCGAAGCGGACAACACCGACACGGTGGCCGAAGTTGCTGCGCGATGGGGCTTTTCGAGCCCCAGTCGGCTGGCGGCCGCGTACAAGAAGCGCTACGGCATCCCGCCGTCGGAACACCGTCGGCGGTAGGCATTCCGGGGGTACCGCTCGAATCTGTGCCGGAACTTCGCAGTTCAGACCACGCGGCGACGCCGATCGGTTAGTTTCCGCACTGCGTGATTCCGACGGACCCATCGAAAGGCGCGGCCATGAAACGTCGCCATGCTCTGCTTGCCACCCTCATCAGTGTCACGCTGGCACTCTCCGGGGGAGGGGTGGCGGCCGCCGCGCCGAACCCTTTGGGCGCATTGGATTTCGGATCGCTGGGCGGGCCGGAGGCGGGTGGATGTTCCGCACAGCTGTTGTACAACGACGAACTGTTCGGTCCGAAGATTCTGGCGACCGATGCCCCGGTGGGTCCGCAGTTGAGGGGTTACGACCGGCTCGCGGGTCTGAGTCCGAGCGAGTTCCTGCAGACGTATCGGAAAGGGGACAAGTGGGACTATCCGGACCACGACGGATACACGCTGAACCCCGACGGGTCCGCCAAGAAGTCGCTGACCACCCTCAACCCGAACAAGCGGATAGATCGCTATGGTCCCGCCAATGGTCGCTTCCTGGCCCCCGCGGGCACGCACTACAAGAGGCGGGCGCTTCCGCCGGAGAACCTCGTCGACAAAGACAACCCTCAGTTCTGCAACTACCACGTGTACGTGGTCATGCGCTCGGTGAAGGTGTGGACCGGACGTATCGCCAAGGGCTTCGGTCAGCCGGGCGGCGGCATTCAATATCAGATCGACCAGCAGCTCCTCGATCCCGGGTTGATCGAGGACCATCGCGGATGTTTCAACGAGACAGGCGGTTTCGTCAACACCCAGTGGTTGCTGTGTTCGGGTGTGCTCGAGAGCGTCTTCCCCGGATGACGTCGGGCGCCGACGACCAGCTCGACCCCGAGATGCGCAGCCGGATAGCCGATCTCGCGGCGACGATGTCGGCGGAGCCGTCCGATGTGCCTCGCCTGGGTCACATCCTCGACGACGCGACGCCCTCGTGCGTGCGCGACTCGGACGGTGTGTGGCACTTGATCATTCGCGAACGCGGCACGGTGATGTTCGACCGGCAGTCCAGCGATCCAGAGGAGTTCCTGAGCTGGGTTGCGGTGGCGATCGCCGAAGCGGCGTCGTATCGGCTGCACTCGCCCGGCGCGCCCGACTATCTGCGCCGGATCTGGGCGGAGCAGTATCGGATGCTGACCGCGGCCGACCCGGGGTGGGCCCGTACGTGGCTGGAGCGGACCCGGAAGAGGTTGGTCGACCAGGGAGCCGACGATCGTGAACTGGCGCAACTGCCGGGCGGGCACCACGGCTGAGACGAGGCCGGGAATCGGCGTCCACCGGTGTGGGCGGCGTAGCGGTGCAGGTTCGCTATCCCGGTCTCGAAGAGACGATCGTAGTCACCACGGCTGGTCGAGCCAGACTCATACTCGTTCGACATTGCGGCACGGCCTTTTCAGTCCGGTCTACGCGGGGGTCCACTCGAGTCCGAGGAGCGTCAGGGCGCGGGCCAATTGTGGATCCGCGGCGTCGATGGGGCAGTGATCGACAACGTCGATGTGGGGGCTGATGTCGGGGTCGGCGGCGCGTTCATAGAGCGCCCACATGCGCAGCTGGTCGCCGTGTCGGGAGTCGAACTCGATCCCGTCGACCGCTGCATGGCCGTGGTCGGTGAGGGCGTAAATCCAGCGGGAGATGGCCTGGGTGAGCCCGCGGGGCCGGCCGTCCCGCAACGCGGCGGTGTCGAGGTCATCGAGCCCGTAGCGGATCGCGAGCGGCCGAAACACCGTCCGGAGGGTGGCGAGGCTGTCCGGGTCGGCGGGCACCGCGAACCGTCCGGTCAGGGTGCCGTGACCGATCATCCGTAGATCGCACCACGATCGCGGAACGTGGCCGGGCGGCAGCGCGGGGTAGTCCTGCTCGTCTTCCTCGTCGACGACGATGTCGTCGAGCTCGGCGATCAGTTGTGGGCTGGGTCGGGCGAAGGCGAGGACTTCGAGGTAGCAGGCCAGGGGAGTGTCGGCGCAGTACAAGGTGCGCCACACCCCCGTCGGGGTCGTCCCAGCGGCCGGCGAAGCGGTCGTCGGTGGCGTACTCCCATGGTGTCCACTCCCACGGGCTGGGCGCGTATCCGACTCGATATATGGGCGTGGCAGTCCGGATGCTGGTGGTGATCGGGCCGTGCGGGGTGCTGATCGTCGAAGGCTGTGGTTGGTTCATCCCACCGCGGCGAATTGGCGGGCGGCGGCGAGTACTTGCGGTCCGACGTCGGCGAGCTCGCCGTCGCGCAACAGCAATGCCGGCGCCCGGTCGTCGAGGACCGGGTTGAGGCCCTGGAACCAGGCTTGTGCGACGGCGGGGGTGTCGCGTTCGGTGATCAGGCGGGCGGCGCGGTAGGCGATCCGGAGCCGTTCGACGTCCTCGGGGTTGGCGATGGTGCGGGTGCCGTCAGCCCATTGCCGCACCGCCCGGGTCTCGCTCACCCGACCCAGGTAGGCGACCAGCCGCGCGCCGAGCAGATCTCGCAACGCAGCCACCAGTTCGGGCTGCGACATACGAGCCGCCTCGGCGTAGGCAGCTAGTGTTCTGAGTCATTAATTCGTGTGCAGTAGTGGGCGATGGAGTCGAGGATCTGGTCAGCGGTCTTGACCCACACGTAGGGGCGGGGGTTGTCGTTCCAGGTCTCGATCCATGCTCTGATGTCGGCGTTGAGCGCTCTCACGGTGCGGTGGGGGGAGCGTTGGAGCTTCTTGGTGGTCAGTTCGGCGAACCAGCGTTCGACGAGGTTCATCCAGGATGAGCTCGTCGGGGTGAAGTGGACAACGAATCGTGGGTGCGAGGTCAGCCATCGTTTGACCGCGGGCGTCTTGTGGGTAGAGGCGTTGTCCATGACCAGGTGGACGTCGAGCTCGTCGGGCACCTCGGCGTCGATCTTGCGGAGAAACCCGATGAATTCTGTTGCCCGATGCCGTGAGTGAAGCGAACCGATCACTTTTCCCGACGCGATGTCCAACGCCGCGTACAGACTGGAGGTGCCGTTGCGCACATAGTCGTGGCTGGCCCGTTGCGGGGTGCCCGGGAGCATGGGAAAGATCGGCTGGGTGCGATCGAGAGCTTGGATCTGGGTCTTCTCGTCAACGCAAAGCACCAGGGCACGTTCGGGTGGGTTCATATAGAGCCCGACGACATCGCGGACCTTCTCGGTGAACAAGGGATCTCTCGACAGCTTCCACGAATCCTGTTTGTGCGGAGCCAATCCGAACGCCCGCCACACACGCGACACGGTTGACTGTGACATGTCGAGATGCTCGGCCATCGCCCGCGTCGACCAGTGTGTCGCATTCTTCGGAGTGGTCTCGAGAGTCGCGGTGATCAAGTTTTTGATCTGCTCGTCGTCGACGGTGCGAGGTCGCCCAGGCCGGGGTTCGTCGAGCAACCCCTCGCAGCGGTGCTCGACGAACCGGCCTCGCCAGCGCCGCACGGTACTGCGATTGAGGCCGAGTCGTTGTGCCACTTCAGTATTCGAACCGCCATCAGCGGCGGCGAGAACGATTCGTGAGCGCATCGCCAAACCCGAGGCCGTCGTTCGCCGACGCGCCCACCCTTCGAGCTCACGGCGCTCGTCATCAGTCAGAACAATATCCACTGCTCGCGGACCCCGGGTTGCCATTCCCTAGCCTAACAACCGAACGGAAATTAATGACTCAGGACACTAGGTGGGGTTCGCCGCGCTACATTCCAGTGATGACCGCACTTGAGCGCGGTCTTCCCGTTACGGCAACGTCGAACACACTCGTGAGCTGTCGTGGCTGAATCTATTGGCGATGGGCGGTTCGAGGCCGGGCTCGAGCACCTGCACCGCTACGTCGCGGTGTACGGCACCAGCAACGCCCGCCGGCGCGATGTCATTGACGGATTCGCGATCGGCACCTGGGTGCAGAGCCGCAGCGCTGACTACCGCAAGGGCCGGTTGTCGGCCGAGCGGATCGAACGGCTCGAGACCGAGTTCCCGGACTGGCGGTGGACCATCCGGACTAATCAGGGATGCGTCAATGCATCGCGACCGTAAGATGGCGAGCAGCCACCGCTCACGGAAGCGGAGCTTGAGAAACTGTTCCTCGCACTGGCCTAAACAGTCGGCCAACCTAGTACTACCGCGAGTCGTAGCGACTTGAATCGCCCCGGGTTTGCTGGAGGCTCGGTTAGTTGGTTCCAGCGTTTGCGGGGACCGGGTTCTCACGGTAGCTGGTGACGGTTTGGGTCGACCAGTAGGCGCTCTCGTACTCGACGGGTGGGACGTGTCCGATCTCGCCGTGCAGGCGGCGGTGGTTGAACCATTCGACGTACTCAGCGACGGCGATCTCGACCTCGCCCACACCTGCCCAGCCGCCTCGCGGGCGCATCACGGGGTTACGGATGCATTCGGCTTTGAACAGCGAGTTGAACGCCTCAGCCATCGCGTTGTCGTATGAATCCCCTTTGGAGCCAACAGATGTCACCGCTTCGGCTTCGGCCAGTCGTTCGGTGTAGCGGATGGCTCGGTATTGCACTCCGCGGTCGGAGTGGTGGATCAGCCCGGCCACGTCGTGGCCGGCACGCGACCGTGCCCACAATCCCATGTTCAGGGCGTCGAGGGCGAGGTCGGTGTGCATGGTGGTCGAGACCTGCCAGCCGACGACCATCCGCGAGAACACGTCCAGGACGAACGCCGCGTACACCCAGCCCGAGTGGGTGCGGATGTAGGTCAGGTCCGCCACCCACAACGCGTTCGGTGCCGCCGCGGTGAACTGACGGTTGACCCGGTCAGCCGGCCGGGGTGTTTCAGCTCCCTCGCTGCGCGTGGTCTTGCGTGTCTTGAGTCTCGCTATCCCTTGCAGCCCATCGGCTTTCATCAATCGCTCGACGGTGCAGCGGGCAGCACTATGGCCCTGTCTGCGCAATTGGGCATGCACCTTGCGGGCACCGTAGACGCCGAGGTTGTCGGCATGCACCGCGCGGACCTGGGTAAGGAGCTCCCGGTCACGCACCACACGAGGCGCCTCGGTCTTCTGGGGGCTCAGGTGGGCTCGTACCGTGGACGGAGCGATCTGGGCGGACGTATCGCGCAATGCCGCACAGATCGGATCGACTCCGTGTTCATCGCGGTGAGCCGCGACGAACTCCACGATCAGCGCTGTGGGCGGTCGATCTCCGCCGCAAAGAAAGCCGAAGCCTGCTTCAAGATCGTGTTCGCTCGCCGCAGTTCACGGTTCTCCCGCTCCAACGCCGCGATGCGGTCAGCGTCCTCACTCGTGGTGCCCGGGCGGACCCCGCCGTCGATCTCGGCCTGACGAACCCAATTGCGCAACGCCTCGGGATGGACTCCGAGCTGATCGGCGATCCGCTTGATCGCACCTCTCGACGAATCGGGATCTCGTCGCGCTTCACATGCCATCCGGGTGGCCCGGTCCTTGAGTTCCTCACTGTACTTGCGTGGTGCTGCCATGCTCTCCATCCTTCACAGGTTCGAGAGCCTCCGACAGACCCGGGGCGGTTCAACTGTAGCCAGGACGGAAGGAAGAGAGCTGCACATTCGAGGGAGCTCGCCGCCCTCCCCTCCAATCCTGTGAGAACAGTGCTGCCGGTGACCGTTATGGTTCAGCCGCTGTGTACGAGCCTGATGCTGCAGCGCCGCGACTGGTGGGCGGGCATTCCGCTCGGCCTGACCCTCGCGGTCAAGCCGGTCCTTGCGGTGTTGTTTTCCTGTCGCTACTGAACCGGCAGTGGAAGGCCGAGCGTTTGCAGTTCCAGCCCTGTTGACCGTCGCAGCCTGACCGCTGGCGGTGGATCGCCGAACGTGGTCGCGTACCTCGCAGAGTTGGCGGCGCGCAGAACGGAGACGCGTGCGGCGTCAGTCTGACCGCGTGAAGTTGGCGAAGAAGTCATCGATTGTTGATACGTCGGCATAACGTCGAAAGTGAGCAACGTCGACCTTGACGAAAACACCGCTAGAGGTGAAGTACGTTTGCTCATCGAACGATCCGGCGGCCGCGATGTGCAGTAGGCGATCCGACTCGTGGTCAATCCAGGCAGTGAGACGTATGGGAGTGTGCAGCGGGACCGGCCGGCGGTATTCGACGGTCAGGGTGCGGGTCACCGCGGGGGTCCGCGCGATCCACAGGGTGAAACCCATGATGTCGTCGCAGGCGGCCGAGATCGCGCCACCGTGCGCCAACCCGGGCGCGCCGAGGTGTTTCTCGTCGAAGGTGTGATCGGCGTACACCCGCTCGCCGCTCCGGTAGACCTCAAGTTGAAGTCCGTGGGGGTTGCTGCTTCCGCAGCCCATGCATTGGGACGAGTGTGCCGGCAGTCTTGCTTCGGGGGTCATCTCTGATCGTTGTCCTTAACTCAGCCCGCCACCTACGCAACAGGGTGCGGGGGGATCGATGAGGTGTGGGGAACCGGTCCCGAACACGGTCTGTGCTCACCACTATAGGTAATACTGCGAGTACCTGATACTGTCCATTACGCACACGCGAATGGAGTGGCGCACACCACACGCACTAGGGGGGGGAGATGGCCATCACCACCGGCACCGGCGTCAACCGTCTGCTAGACGGCGCTGCCACTTTTGGTAACACCGTCGGCTTGGCTGGTCAGGCCCTGCGGTGGGTAGCAGTAGACATTGCTACAGGACGATTTCCGTTTCGCGAAGCCGTATCGCAGACCTGGTTCGTCATCGTCGTGACAACTCTGCCGGCGATTCTGGTAGCTGTGCCATTCGGTGTCATCGTGTCAGTACAGGTGGGTAGCCTCACTCAGCAAGTTGGGGCCACGTCAATAGCTGGCGCCGCTGGCGGCCTCGGGATCATTCAACAGGGAGCGCCCATCGTTACCGCCCTCCTACTCGGGGGCGCGGCCGGATCAGCGATTGCCTCTGATTTGGGTGCTCGAACGATTCGCGAAGAAATTGCTGCCATGGAGACACTCGGACTCAATCCGATCAGGCGAGTCGTAGCGCCCCGGTTCGTATCTGTGTTGATCACCGCGCCGCTGCTCTGCATGCTAATCGTCTTCACCGGGCTGCTGGCGGGCTACGCCATCAGCGTCGACGTCCAAGGCATCACACCAGGCAGCTACGTCGCCTCGTTCGCTTCGTTCGCATCGATAACAGACATCGTTGTCGCTCTATGCAAATCGCTGGTGTTCGGACTTGTAGTGGTGACGATTGCTTGTCACCGCGGCCTGTCGACGAAAGGCGGCCCTAAAGGCGTCGCAACCTCAGTAAATGCCACCGTAGTACTGGGCGTCGTCGCATGCTTCGTGATCAATGTCTTTATCACGCAATTAACAACCATGTTCGTCCCCCAAACTATTGGATGAGAAACGCCTCGTGACCACCGTTCCCTCCCGGAGGTTCTCCGCCGCCACCCGCCCTGTCGAAGCCGTGATCGCGCCAGTTGTACACGTACCTGAACGCTTGGGGCACGTCGCGACCTTTGTGATCGCCGCGGTCCTCGGCATCCGCCATGTGATCACCACCTACCGACGCCAAACCCTGCTCTACATACAAGAATTCGCCTGGGGCAGAGGTGCAGTCTTGGTCGGTGGTGGAACGGCCATCGTCCTCGCCATCCTCGGCATCGCCGTCGGCGCCTCAATCGGTATCCAGGGTTACGCCTCGCTGGACCTCGTAGGGATGGGTTCACTGACGGGGTTCATCTCTTCCTATGCCAACACCCGAGAGCTTGCGCCAATGATCGCGGCGATCGGGTTCGCAGCACAAGCCGGCTGCCGGTTGACAGCTGAGATCGGCTCCATGCGCATTTCCGAGGAGATCGACGCTCTCGAGGCTATGGCGGTACGTCCTATTCCATTCGTCGTCAGCACTCGCGTAGTTGCGTCGATCACGACCGTGATTCCTTTGTACATCGTCGCGCTCATTCTCGGATTCGGGGCCGCCAAACTCGTCGTCACACAAGTTCACGGCCAATCCGGCGGCACTTACGATTTCTATTTCGACCAGTTCCTCAAACCTCAGGATCTTGCCTTCTCGCTTATCAAAGTTCTTGTATTTGTCATTTCTGTAGTGATTATCCATAGCTATCAGGGCTACTTCGCCACGGGCGGAGCTGAGGGGGTGGGTCGAGCGTCCGGTCGAGCGATCCGCACGAGCCTCATAGTCATCGTCGTGGAGGACATGATCTTGACCCTTCTGATGTGGGGATTCGATTCCGGCGTACGGATTTCAGGGTAGGGGGTTCAGTGGCTGTCTTTCATGATCCGTCCGGACGCGAGCCGTCGCACGGGAACCTGGCCCTTCGGGGGGTCGCCCTATTGATCCTCGGCGCGATAGCTGCCTACTTACTGATAAGTGACGCTAACGGCGACTTCAGCGATCACACGTCGTTGACCATCAACACCGACGCGATAGGCGACGGGTTGAAGGGGGGATCGGAGGTGAAGTACCTTGGGTTCACCGTGGGGGAGGTCTCGAGCATCGCGGTTCGAGACCGTGGCGCGGCGGTCAAAATCAACCTCACCGGTTCCGGTAACGACCTAGTTCTCCGGCAGGGCATGACGGTGAACTACACCTCGTCAAACGCATTGGGACCAACTGCACTGGAGATCGTAGATCCTGGACAAGGACCACCCATCGGTTCCGGCGGGAGTGTCTACGTGAGCAGGTTGCAATCTGAACAGACCTCGGTGTCAACGCTTGTTCGCAAGATCTCCACGCTGGTCGAGGCACTGGACCAGCCCTCATTTGAAGCGGTAGTGAGGTTCATCGTTGAGGACTCGCAGGCAATGGCTGATAGCGGAAGACTCGTTTTCCAGATTGCGCAACTCACGCGGGATGTCCAGAAACGGCCGGTCGGGGAGGACCTAGAAATTGCGGCTAACCTGTCCACCGGAGTCGCCGACTTCATGACGCCGTTTGTCCCTGGCGTCTTGAAGAACGTCGATATCGCTGACTTTTTCGCCACCCAACAAAACATCGACCGCACGAAGAGTAATCTCGGCGACACGGGAAAGGTTCTGTTCGGTGGGCTCGGCGGCCTGCTCGATAAGAATTACCCAGCCCTGAGTTCGCTGTTAGACGTCGGCCTTGACCTAGCGCGGCCCGTCGCCAGATCCGCCTCGGGGCTAGTTCGCACGGTGTACACGATCCCGCAGATCCTCGATGGCATCGACAAAGCCTTGCCGAAATTCAACGAACGGGTCCAGCTCCAGCTAGCGCTGGTGGTCCAGACGTCGCCTGCCCTACAAGGCGCATTGAGAATGGGGGGTGCCACTCGATGACTCTGAGGTCGCTAACACCCACAATCATTAAAATCGTCGCGTTCATCGCTCTCATCGGAGTCCTTTCATATGTCATCATCGCGATTCTGCAGCCGACCAACGAAGGATCACCCAGTTCGCAGCGTTCCGCGGTGTTTGCCGACGCTTCCGGACTCAAGCCCCGCGACGGGGTACGACTCGCTGGAGTGAAAGTGGGATATGTAACGGCTGTCGATCTCGAGGGCTCAACAGCGATCGTCCGTTTCCAACTGGATGACGGTGTCGCGATTACCCCCGCGACGACTGCCGCTGTGCGTTACCAAAATCTGCTGGGGCAGCGGTATGTGGAACTTATCAATGCCGGACAAGGCGCCGACCAGGACTCGATCACACAGGTGGCACTCGAGAAGACCGTCCCGTCCTTCGACGTATCGACACTATTCAACAGTTTCAAACCAGTATTCGATACATTGAATACTGCGGAAATCAACGAGCTTCAGTCGAACCTTCTACGGGTTGCCCAGGGAGACGGTCGAGGTATCGCACCAGTCATGAAGCAAGTCGCGAACATCACTGATTACGGGAACCAGCGTTCAGAGATCATCACCAATATTGTGACGAGCCTGGGGCAGGTGTCCGACCAGTTGATGGGGCGCTCCGCTGAACTGGTTGAGTTGATAGACAAATTGGGGTCAATCGTCGATGCGTTCAGCCGCGTGAGCGATCGACTGCGGGCCTCGCTGCGAGAGGTCAACCGTTCGATGGCAAAGACTGTACTCGCCGGTGAGCAGATCGAGTCGACCTACGACACCAGCTTCGCGGCTATCTTTCAGAGATTAGTGCGGGAGCCAGGGGATACAGAAGGCCTACTGAATGGTGCCGTTCTCCTGAAGCCGCTCCTGGACGCCCTGGCCGCAACATCCAACGCGACTCCCCCGCCCTCGGCGGCAGGGTGTACCCGAGGGGTGCTCGACCTACCGAGAACAGTGCAGATCGCCCTGATGGGTCAACGACTGGTGGTGTGCCAATGACCCGTTTCTTCGGCAAGCGTCCGCATCACCGCCCGCAGCGTCGGCGGGACCTCATCCTGGCGGGGGTCGTAACTATGGTCACGGTGGCCGGTCTCGTCGCCGCCGGAGCTGTGTATATCTCGCCGCCCGGACAAACTATCTACAGCGCTGAGTTAGTCAACACCGGCGGATTGGAAGCTGGCGACCAGGTACGTATCGCCGGGATCAGGAAAGGCAAGGTAGCGTCGGTCGACCTGACCGGAACGTTCATCACCGTGCGGTTCCGGCTGGACGACTCGATTGCCGTTCGGTCGGACGCGACGGCGAACGTCCGTCTCATCACCCCTATCGGTGGACGCGTATTGGACCTCGACCCAGGCTCAGGCCCATCGGCCATTGACGGCGCGATCCCACTGGTGCAGACAGGCAGCACCTATGATATTTCCAGCACCCTGGAGACATCTACACCGGTCTTCCGTGACGTGCGTGGTGTTGATCTACGGCGCACGGCGGCGTTGCTACAGGATGCCTTTTCCGACGGAAACACCAACATCCCAAACGCCCTTCAAAACGCGAGCAGCCTGATGGACTTGCTGGAGCGTCAGTACGCACAACTCGACAAGACGGTGGCTTTGTCCGACGAGTATGTCGCCGCCCTCGCCAACCGCAAGCAGGTACTCGTGGACTTCCTCCGCCAGCTCAGCTTCCTTGCCCGCACCCTTGGACCAGACATCGCCAACGTCCAGAGCGGGTTCGATTATCTACGTCGTCTTTTTAAGTTGCTGACCCGGCCGCTTGTCGCGTACCGCGACGGTATAGAACCATCGGTACAGCAGTTTAAGATCCTTCTAAACAAGGTGTCAGCCCAGATGCCCGCCTACCAAGACGCGCTGGCCCAGGTCGATCAGATCACCAGAAGACTGAGCATTCTCCTCAATGCTCCGCAGGTCGGACCTGCGAGTCATGAACCGACCGTCCGCGTCTGTATCCCGATTGGTGATAACAAATGTTGACGGAGCGGATGCGTCGGCATCTGATCCCGATCGCCACCATTGTCACACTGGCAGTAGTGATCGGGGGCGTCGGAATCGACTATGCGACACCCGACGACGACACGCGATCACTATGTGCGGAGTTTTCTGACGCATCAGGTCTGTACGAAGGCAATTCCGTCGCGATGCTCGGCAAGAAGGTGGGCAGCGTCGTAAGCATCCACGAGGAGGGACAGAAAGGTGTGCGTGTCGATATGCGGATCGACAAGACCGTGCCACTTCCCGCAGATGTGGGTGCGACCCTGGTGTCCACCTCGATTGTCACCGAACGACAAATCGAGTTCACCCAGCCCTATCGTGGCGGAGAATATTACAAGTCGGCTGAGTGTATCCCACTGGAAAAGACCAAGACCCCACTGGGGATTAGTCAAACACTCGACGCGATAAGCACTCTTTCAGACGAACTCGTCAAGGACGACGGACGTAACACGGATGCGATTCTTCAGGCACTTACACTCGTCTCGAAAAACATGGAAGGGACCCAGGGTGATATATCCGGCATTCTCCAGGACTCGGCCACGCTAATCAACGATCCGACCCGGCGTGATAGCCAGATACGCAGGATTGTCGCCAATCTCGCCACCTTAACCGGTGTTGCCACCGAAAACAGTACTGAGGTGACCCAGCTATTCGACAACTTCGTAGGCGCAATTGAGGTGATTGTTGCTTTCGGTCAAACATTCGGCGCCGCAACAGAGTACGCAGGCACCTTCGTCCCTATCCTGTCGCGCCTATCGTCTGACTTCGGGCCACCTATTTTCTCACTTGGAGATGCTGCGGTTCCTCTCCTCTCGCAAGCGGGCAAGCAAGAAAACATACTTGCGTCCGTCGCCGCTCGAACAGCTGACCTCATCGTTGAGCATCCAGATGCGAAGTCGATCCTGCGGGCATTCGCAATATCTGTACCACTGCAGGCCCTCAAGAACGCGTGCGCTCCTCCTTCCGTCAAGGACGTTTGCGCGACGGGTAACGAAGCGGCGACGATCGCCAACTTGATCGGAGGGCAATCTCGATGATGATCTACGGCTACCTCCGCCGCGTCACGGCCGCGATCGTGACGCTGTTCGTAGCGACTATCGCCCTCGCCGCCTGCAGCATCAGTGCTGACAACCCGCCGACCATCGGTGGATCACACGCCCGAGACGGCTACGACATCGAGATCGAGTTCACGAGTGCTCTGAACTTGCCTGCCCGTGCCAAAGTCCTCTCTCGAGGGATTGACGTCGGTACCGTCACCAGCGTCGCTTACGACGGAGGCCACGCGCTGGTTGCCGCCCGAATCAACGGAGACGCTCAACTGCCTGAAGATTCGCGCGCAGAACTCCGCCAAGACACTCTCCTGGGCGAGATTTACGTGGCCATCCTTCCCCCTGCACAGCAGTCCACCCAAGGCTTGCTGCGCGCGGGATCGGTAATACCTCTCTCACGCACCGCACCGGCTGCCAACGTCGAGGACGTGATGCGGGGTATGGCTAACGTATTGGGCGGGGGTGAACTCGATAAAATCCATACCGCGATATCGACGCTGAACTCGACTTTTCCGAGTGACCCCGCCGAGTTCGATGCGCTCTACCGCACGACCTTGCGCACCGTGTCTGAGGTGTCTGCCAACACCGACAAACTCGACGTAATCCTGCAGTCGGCCGATCGCACACTCAAAGTGATCCTGGCCGACCCGTCAGGTACAGACCGAATGTTGACCAAGGGGGGAGTGAACTTTTATGGTCTGGGCTACTCGCTAATTGACGTAGCGCTACTCATCGCTAATCTGCGCGACTTCGCGGTATCCGCAGGCCGTATCGTCGATCCTGAGTATTCCCGCATCAAGGAAACGGTGGGCGCGATCGCGCCAGTGGTCGCGTCCATCGCGCACTCAGACATCTACTCCAAAGATGTCTCCGACAAGGCGGCTCGTGTAATACGCGAAAAGCTCATCCCATTCGTAAGCTCCCCAGATATCAACGTCTCCGATGTGTCTATCGATGGCCGAGAACTGGCGCGGCGTGATGCCGAGTCGTTCATAACCGTATTGCGAGCGATCGGAATGATGCCATGATCCGCAGCACCCTCGTATCGCTGGTTGCCCTTGTCCTCGTTCTCCTCGTCGGAGCGACATACTTGATCATCGACGTGGCACGGGTAAACCCGTTCCGCACCGACTACGCGATCTCGGCCATACTCGAGAGCTCGGGCGGCCTTCTAGACACATCACCGGTAATGCTAGAGGGGGTGCCGGTGGGAAAGGTGACATCAATTCGCGTCACAGGTAATCAGCTCGCCGTCGACATGTCCATCGACTCCGATTATAAGATTCCTCGCGATAGTATCATGACGATTCAGAACCTCTCGGTCGCGGGAGAACAATACATCAATTTCATCCCACCGGGCACAACCACCAGTGAGTACTTGCGTAGTGGGGACCTAGTGCCCGCCGGCGCCATCCACGTGTCCCAATCCGTTCCCCAGGTACTCCCGAAAATGTCGGCAGTGGCGGACGCGCTCGATCCAGCATCGATTCAGTCCATCAACGAAACGATCTCGGCGGCAGTCGACGGCCGGCAAAAGGACCTCGACACGATCGGAGACATGATGCACCGCCTCGTGGACTTCGTCGGTGACGACGGTGCCGTCCGTACCACTGCGGACAATGCCGAGTTCCTCCTGGGCCTTATGTCGAACGTGGGCGGTGTGCTCAGCACCGCGTCGGTCCGGACCCCGGATGCCGTCGACGGTTTGGCGAGGATCCAACGTGCGTTCATCGTTTTCACTTCTACGTCCTACGACAAATGGCCACCGATCCTGAAGCTAGTGGAGAAGCTCAGCGGCTACATCCAGATACTCCAGCCCGATATTGTCGCCATTACCCGCGCGGTGAAGCCGGCGACGGCGAAAGTCGCAGACACATACATCGACTTCGGATCGATCGGTGATCTTCTGGCTCGAACATTCCCAGCGTCACATCGGGGGCAGGCGCAGATTCCGATCGCCGTCACGCCATCACCTCGCTGACGCCCGATGGATACCTCCTACACCAGCATTCACAGAAGGCAGCAAATGACGGCACAAGACAACGGACCAGAATCCAAGGACAGCAGCGCTGAGGATAAGCTGACTGCGGCTTCCGACAAAGCAGATCGCAGCGACGCCACTGGTGCTACAGAATCTGCGACGTCCCAAGACGGTCCCGCCCCGGACGAGGCAAGCCCCCCGACGTCCGAGGCCAGGCACCGATGGAGATCAGCACGCCTCCAGGCGGTGGCCGCCGGCGCTTTCGTGGTGGCACTCGCGGTGCTGGCCGGCCTCTTTGCTTACCTCTACATCGACATGCGGGAAGCAAAGACGTCCGCGGAGAACGCTGCCACACAACGAGCGCAAGCAGCGCAGGCAGCATCGGAATACACCACAAAGTCGCTCACCTACAGCTACCAAAACACCGGCGCATTCTTTACCGAAGTCAAAAAGAACGCCAGCGATGCCTTAGTCAAGCGATACGACGATGTCAAACCCACCTTGACCCAAATCATGGAACAGGCCAAGGTCCAAGCGTCGGGCCGCGTACTGGCGACCAGTGTCACCGGCAACCCCAGCGAAAACCGGGGGGAATACACGGTGCTCGTCTTCGCCACCCAGAAGACCCAGAATGTTCAGAACCCCCAGCCGAGCGAACTCCCAACACTGTTGAAAGTAGTCGTACTGAAGACCGACAACGGCTGGCAGATCCAGGATTACGGACCAGCTGAATAGTCCAGCGTCCGCCGCGAAAGGAGAGTTTAATGAAAAGCACCATGCAGGAGGTGCCGATGACAGTGTCATCGATACTGCGCCACGTCGCAACCAATCATACTGTCAGACAGGTGATTACCTATTCCGCGAACGGTTCTGCCCGGTATGCGACCTACGGCGATCTTGAAGAGCGATGCGCACGTCTGGCGAACGCTCTGCGTGGGGTTGGCGTGGTCGGCGACGACCGCGTGGCAACGATGCTGTGGAACAACCAGGAACACCTCGAGGCGTACGCTGCGGTACCCGCGATGGGCGCGGTGCTGCATACGTTGAACATCCGGTTATCACCGGCTCAACTGCAGTTCATCGCCAACCACGCCGAAGATAAAGTCATCATCGTGGATGGGTCGCTGGTGCCATTGTTGGCGGCGGTCCTACCGGGCTTGGCGACGGTTCGGGTTGTGTTGGTTACCGGCGACGGTGACACCTCCCCGCTCGACGGCCACGGCGTGACCGTGATGCGATACCACGACGCGCTCGCAGCAGAATCACCAATGTTCTCTTGGACTGATCCCGACGAGCGGTCAGCTGCGGGTATGTGTTACACGAGCGGCACCACAGGCGATCCCAAGGGGGTCGTCTACAGTCATCGCTCAGTGTTTGTGCACTCCATGGCAGCTTGTACCGGTAACGCTCTGGCGATCGCAGAAGCCGATCGTGTACTTCCCGTCGTGCCGATGTTTCATGCTAGCGCCTGGGGTCTGCCCTACGCGTCGCTGATGGCGGGTGCGGACTTGCTGATGCCTGATCGATACCTTCAAGCAGCGCCACTCGCTGACATGATCCAACAACATCGCCCCACGAAGGCAGGAGCAGTACCGACAATCTGGAACGATCTTCTCCAGTACGGTACCGCGCATCCGGGTGTCGACTTGTCATCGATCGACCTTGTCGCCTGTGGTGGAGCGCCTGTCCCGCAGTCGTTGATCGAGGGGTTTGCGGACCGCTTCGGCGTTCAGATTATTCAGGCTTGGGGCATGACTGAGACGTCCCCGCTTGCGGCGGTAAGTCGGCCTCCCGCCGGGATCAGCCCCACAAAGGAAATGTCGTACCGCAAGCGGCAGGGACGGGCAATTTGCGGGGTGGAGATGCGCCTCATTGACGAGGGCGGCCTGCCGGTTCCCCGTGACGACAAGTCCGTCGGCGAACTCGAAGTGCGGGGTCCGTGGGTTACAGGCAGCTACTACCGGCTCGAGGACGCCGAGAGGTTTCGGGGTGGCTGGTTGCGGACGGGCGACGTGGGACACATCAGCCCGGACGGGTACCTGACGCTGACCGACAGGTCCAAGGACGTCATCAAGTCAGGGGGCGAATGGATCTCGTCAGTGGAGCTCGAGAACTGGATCATGTCGCACCCGGATGTCGCCGAGGCCGCGGTTGTCGCGATGCCCGACCCCCGCTGGCAGGAAACAGCTCTCGCTGTGGTGGTTCCGGTACCGGGTCGAGAGGTGTCGGCTGACACGCTTCACGAGTGGTGCCTAAGAAATTGCCCGGAGGAGATCCCACACTGGTGGATCCCGAAGAACTGGACGTTCATGGAGCAGGTACCGCGTACGAGCGTGGGCAAGTTCGACAAGAAGGTGTTACGCGCGAAGCATGAGCAGGGCGAGCTGCCGGTTGTATCGAATTAGCGCCGCTATAGGCCGCAAGTGTGCCCACCGAACGTCGTCAGCGTTCGGTGGGCACACTTCTATAGAAGCAATGCATTTGCCGATGGACACCCCCGGGTGGGACAGACAGCACAGCACCGTCACTCGAGACTACGAGCCACCGACGACAAGCTGGGCTGGTCTTCGCGTTTGTTCCACCCCATTTGCACGGCGTTGCCCGCAGGGCCGTTTAACTCAGGGAGGCGCAACAGAGCGAGCTGTCCGGCGGCGGACTTTGGTACGGAGTGGCGGGGTGACATGACGAAGACCTCCGAGTGAAGTGCGAACTGCATAGGTCAGCACCGCTCAACTCAAAAGATCTGGGTGTCTCACCGTAACGCCCCTTTGACCGCACTCGGTCGCCTACGACTTGCCCAATCTGTCGTCGACGAAGGCTGGTCGATTCGCCCTGCCGCTGCACGCTTTCAAGTCGAACCGACTACCGCCCAGCGGTGGCCCACCCGCTACCGCGAACACGGCCCGGCCGGGCTGGTCCATCGCAACTGTCGTCCGCACTAACAGCCCCAATCGCACCGAACGCCGCTTCATCAAAGCCCGAGTGTTGCGCCACTGGGACCCGGCCCGCATCGCCGACCTCGTCGGCCTGAACGTATCGACCGTGTACCGGGTTCTCGCCCGCTAGGGCTGGCCCGGCTGTGCTGGCCCAGCTGTGCTGGCAGACCGACTCGCCGCGCGGGTAGTCCGACGCATTAGGGCCGACCACCCGGGTGATCTGGTGCAGTCGACGTGGAGAAGCTGGGCAAGATCCTCGCCGGACGGTGGTTGGCGCAAACTCGGTTGCACCGTCGGCAACCACCATCCTCACACCGACAGAAGCAGCGGCCAAGCGAACAAGTACGACCAGTCGGTGCGCCGCTCTCATTTGCTGCCCACCGCGATCAATGCCCAACACATCTGACCTACTCCGAGATCGTCCTGGCCGACGAAGGTCAGCACACCGCCACCGAATTACGGGCTCGAGGCCCAGGAATGGTTCGCGGACAGTGGTGACGGGGCTCAAGAAACTTCCCCAGGTGTGCTCACTGAAATTCCCCACCCGTGGGCGGCTCCTACTGTAGCGTCCGTCGGGTTGGTGCGGTGGCGGTGCGCTGGTTTTGGGTGCGGGCGTGGTGGTCGCGTAGCCGGTAGGAATCGCCGTCGAGTTTGAGCACGACGGAGCGGTGTAGCAGTCGGTCGAGCATGGCGGCGGCGACGGTGGTGTCGCCGAGGACTTCACCCCATTCGGCGACTGACCGGTTGGTGGTGATCACGATGCTTGTCTTCAAATATCGTTGTGCCACAACTTGAAACAGCGCTGACGCGGCTTCGGCCGGTAGCGGCAGGTATCCGAGTTCGTCGATCACCAGCAGGGTGGGACCGGCGAAGAATCGCATGCAGGTGGCCCAGCGGCCCTCGATGGCGGCTTTGTGGCAGCGGGCGGCCAGATCCGCGGCGGTGGTCACATACGTGCGGTAGCCGGCGTGCACCGCGGCATGCGCCAGCCCGACGGCGAGGTGGGTTTTGCCGGTGCCGGGCGGTCCGATGAGCAGCACGTTGGTGGCCGATTCGAGGTAGGCGCAAGTGCCCAGTTCGCGGATCAATGCTCGGTCGACTCCGGGGGCGGCGTCGTAGTCAAACCCGTCCAGGGTGGCGGGGGTGGGCAGGCAGGCGAACCGCAGCCGCCCGGCCAGGCGGCGGGCCTCGGTGGCATCGACCTCGATGCCGAGGAGGTGCTCGAGGGTGTAGGTCATCGTCCACTCCTGCTCGGCGGCGGTCTGCAGCACCTGCGGTAGGGCTTGCGCGGCGGAGTCGAGTTTGAGTGCGGCGAGATGCCCACGTAGCTGCTGATACACCGAGACCGCCGATTGTGACTGCGGTGCATCACTGTTCGGATTGGAGGTGGTGGTGGTTTCGTCGGTCTTGTTGGTCATGGGAGTTGGGTCCTGTTCTGTGCGGCGCGTTCGTACACGCTCAGATCGATCACCGACGCCTCGGTCGGTGTGGCGGGGTGGGCGGTTGCGCGGCGCAGCGCTTCTGCAGCTTGTCGGGCGGTCTGGCCGGGTGGGATGCGTTCCTTGCGGCGATGCGGTCGGCGACTCGATGAGGCGCCGGCCTGGGCCAGGGTGTCCAAGGCGACGACATGGCCGTGGTCACGCACTTGGGCTCCCGAGCCGGCAGTGGCCAGGCGGTGGCGGGCGATCACGATGCCCGAGTCGGTGGCGATGTCGATATGCCCGTCACCGAGACGCTCACTGACGTGCACGTCGCTCATCGCCAACTCCGGGGGCACCGAGTACTGGTTGCCCTTCCATGCCGCCAGCGCCTGGCGAGACACTTTCCGCACCTCGGTGACCGTCGTCGGGTACGGAGCTGCTGGCGGGGCGCTCAGGGGTTCGCGTTTGGCGATGGTGGCCACGTTCGAGCGCCCATCTTTGGTTCGGCGCACCCGAACATCCGAGCGGGTCCGGCAGAACGTGTCGCAACTGGTCTGGGCTTGCTCGACGGTCAGCTCGTCAGGAAGTGTGCGCCACCAGCGTTGCGCGGCAATGTGATTGGACTTCTCCACCACACCCTTGCGGTTCCCGCGCCGGGGTGGGCACACGGCCACCGAGACGCCGTAATGCTTGGCGACGCCGGCGAACTCGGCGGTCAACGCGCCGGTTGCCGGGTGACACACCGTGGCCATCCGGTCGAACCGCCACGACTTGGTGACCCCACCCAAGCGGCGGGTGATGCGGTCGATACCGGCGATCACCTGCGGGCGGGTCATATCCGGTGCCAGATAGCCACGCCACCGCCCCGAATGCGACAGTGACCCGACCAGCAGGAATGCGGTCGAACCCCAACCCCACTGCGCTGGAGGATTCGGCAACTCCACCCAATCCCATTGTGTCTCTTCACCCGGCGGGTGTTCGATGATCGCATTCGCCCGTTCGGTGACCTGCGCGCAGTCCGCACACTTCGGTCGCAGACCGCGAGTCCGGATCTGGCGGGTCAGGGTCTGATACGACTGGGTGTAGCCGAGGTCCTCGAGTTCATCGCACAACGTGCGTGACCACAGATGCGGGTCCTCGTCGAGTCGGGCCCGGACATAGTCGAGGTAGGGGTCGAACGGATCAACCGCCGGCCTCTTGCGCTGGCCCGGGGTGCGCTCACCGTTGAGGTAGGCCCGGATCGTCTTTCTATCGTGGCCGGTGTGGCGGGCGATCGCCGAGATCGTCCACCCCCGGTTGTGCAGTGCATGTACTTCCACATCGTTCTCCCGTGTCAACATGAAAGCGGGCCTCCCGAGGTTGCTGGTGAGTGGTCAGAGACCATCAGCATCACGGGAGGCCCGCCTACTCTGGCGGAGCCACACGGGTGGGGAATTCAGATGAGCATCACTGGGGAATTTCGATGAGCGCCGTCAGTGGCACCGAGGTACGGATAGTATTGAGACAACGGCTCGTGCCACCGCTCCCATGTCTTCACCCATACCCCGGGGGCCGTCGATCATCCACCGGCGCACCCGACCGTATCGTCACAATTAATGGCAAGGCTAAGCGGCTTCACCGAACCCTAGCCGATGACCGGGCCAATGGCCGCCTGTACACCAGGGGACGCCGAACCCTGTGCACAGTTTCCGGTACGGCTACACAACTACAATCATCACCGCGGTCAACCGCACTCGGAAGGCAACCACCAGCCAGCCGCGTACCAAGGTCAGTGCAGCTAGCGTTTGAATTAGGACGCAACTCATCTATCACGGCCGACGGTGCTGCGTCATGCTTATGCCCCTCCTACCTGTTGACGGAATGGTCGGGATATTCAGCGACCGACGCTTGTCAGATCCCCATGGGTCCGTCCGCGTGAGTTTGTCCGTCCGCGTGACTTTTGCGATGGTCAAGGGGCGAGCCGGAAACGGTCGATGTCACCCGGCCACCAGCTCGCAGTGCCCAGCAGCACCGCTAGCGCCGGGACTACTAAGGTCCGCACCAGGAACGTGTCGAGCAGCAAACCGACACCGATGATGAACCCGATTTGCACCATCACATCGATGGACCCGACCATCAGCCCAAACATGCTGGCCGCGAATATCAACCCAGCCGAGGTGATGACCGACCCGGTGTAAGCGACGGTACGCATTACGCCGACCCGCACGCTCCACCTCGTTTCCTCTCTCAGCCGTGACACCAGCAGCATGTTGTAGTCGGCGCCCACCGCCACCAAGACAATGAACGACACCAGTGGCACGGGCCAGGCGATCCCGGCACCGAGGATGTGTTGAAGTACGAGCACACCAATACCGAGAGCCGCCATGTAGTTCAAGACGACGGTTGCAAGGAGATAGACAGGTGCAACGACGGCCCGCAACAGCAGCATCAGGATCAGACCCACGATGAGAAGGGTGGCTATGCCGAGCAGTTTGAAATCGTACGACAACAGCCGCTGGACGTCGGAATTGATCGCAGGAAAGCCCGCAACAGAAGCACGTCCGCCCTCCAGAGTGGTGTTCGGCATCGCGTTCTCGGCGACGCTGGACAGCTCGTTCGCCAGCGTCATTGCATCGGCAGAGTATGGGTCGTAGGCGGTCTGTACCGCATAGCGCACGGTTTTCCCGTCGGACGAGATGAACTGTCGAGCGACCTGACTGAACTGCTGGTCCTTGAACGCATCCGCGGGGAGATAGAAGCCGGTTGCCGAGTCAGAATCGCCGACCTCCCGTGCGGGAGCCCGAAGCTGTGCGGCGACCTGTGCCAGTCCACTGAGTAGCTGAAGGTTGCTGTCCACCAGAGCACCGACTCCGTTCGACAACTGACGCGCGCCGTCGGCAAGTGCGCCGACGCCGGATTCGAGTTGCGAGAGCCTGTTCCCCAGGTCCTGTCCGCCGATGGCTTGTAGTGCAGAATCCAGCGTTTGAAGAGAACGCTGCAGCTGTGCAATGTTGGTCGAGCCTGGCGCACTCACGCGGCCGAGCTGCGCGGCAAAGTCAGCCACCCTCCCAAGCGACTGATCATCCGCGAGTGCCCGGATGTCGGCCGTTTGCGCGCGCAGTGCCGAGCACTGCGCGATCTGCTGGCACCACGGATTGTCTAACGCGGACAACGCCGGCGCGACCGCATCTGCCGCAGACTGGGCCCGACGTGCGAGTTGAGACAGCTCAGGCGCTTGCTTGGAAAACTGTCTAAGCCTTGGGGCAGCGTTCGCCAGTTGGTTCACAAGCGGCCGATACTCGTCGAGCTGCGGGCCAAATGACGACACCTCGTCGAGCAACCCCGACAGCGGAGCGAGGTTGGAGGATATCTGGTCTTCTAACAGTGCCAGGCCTCCGGCGAGCTGCTCTGACCCCGTCTTCAGGACGGCCAGATCACCCTTGCGGGCCTGTCCATCACCGGTCTC
Organism: Gordonia sp. ABKF26; assembly: GCF_041103195.1. NCBI lineage: Bacteria > Bacillati > Actinomycetota > Actinomycetes > Mycobacteriales > Gordoniaceae > Gordonia > Gordonia sp. ABKF26. The sequence goes on along the minus strand of NZ_JBGCVZ010000003.1, from coordinate 319,555 downwards.
CTCGGTGATCTTGGTACCGATCTGATCATTCTGCCAAGATAATTGCGCCTGCTCTAGCTTCTCACCGGTCGGCCGCGTCACGCCAATGACCCTGGTCACGCCGGGAATCTGCGCGACGCGGGAGGCTAGCTGGTCGAGGTCGGCAAGGCCCTGAGCCGTGCGCATGTCGTTCTCGGACTCCACCACCAAGAATTCTGAGATGATGATGTCTTTCGGGAAGTGGCGGTTGAGAAGCGCGTATCCTTCGTTGCTCCCTGTGTCAGTTGGCTGCCCCTCGCGATCGTCGTAGGTGATCTGAATTGTTGCGGCGACCATGGCGAGGCCGATCAACACGACCACACTGATCGCGAGCAGAGGGACCGGCCGCCGGATAACCATGACTCCGACTCTTCTCCAGTAATCCCGCGTCAGGTCACGGCGGGGAAGGCCGGCACCTTTCTTGGCAGCGAAAGAGAGTACGAGGGGCAGCAATGTCACCGTCGCCAAGAATGCGAACGCTATGGCGATTGCGCAGGCCGGACCCAAAGTGTTAAACACACTGAGCTTGGCGAAGGCCATAGCCAGGAACGCTAGGGCCACAGTGCCCGCCGACGCTAGAACCACGCGGCCGATAGTTGCATTCGCGTGGGCGATAGCGACATCAGGAGAGTAACCCGCTCGAATACCTTCATGATAGCGGCTGATGAGGAACACCGAATAGTCAACTCCGGCACCGAAGATGATGACGGTCATGAACATTGATGTGAACTGGGATACCGGCATGCCCAGCTCGCCCAGTCCAGATAGAACTCCGCGACCCACAGCCAAGCTCATGCCCACGACAAGCAGCGGCATCAGCGCGGTGAAGACCGAACGATAGACGATCAGGAGGATCACGGCGATCAGCAGCACGGTGGCAACAGTGATCAGGACCAGATCCGACTCGCCCACGGCGAGTTGGTCGCTAAAGGTCGCGGGCGGGCCTGTCACACGGACTGTCGTCCCACTGTCACGAAAGATACTCTCAGCGATCTCACGCACCGCTGCGACCGCCTCCGCGGTATCGGGTCCCCCGAGTGTGCCGGCCACTCCCACGGGCAGATACCAGGCTTGCTTGTCTTTGCTGAGAGCCTGACTTGCGGTGAGGGGATCGCTCAGCAGGTCCCGGACAGCGATGACGTGCCTGTCGTCCGCCCGCAGGGTGTCGACAAGCACGTGATATCGATCGCGGGTGTTGTCGGACAGGCCTGCACTGCTCTCCATCACAACGAATACAGTGGTCTTGGCGCCGCGCTCGTCGAACGAGGCACCCATACGGTCCAAGGTCTGAAAAGACGGGACTCCGGCCGGGATTGGATCCACAGATTGTTCCCTGACCACCGACTCCAGTTGAGGAAAGACAAGGCCTAAGCCGATAGCAGCGCCGAGCCAGACCAGCGTCACAATTCCTTTGCGCCGGAGGGTAAACCATGCAACCCGCTCAAGGGTCGGACTGTACTCGCCGAGTCTCTCGCCCCCTCTCGACGGGCGGGTTCGAATGGGAGACGAACTCACCATGTGCAATATCCTCTCGACCTACAGTGGGCGACCCAATCGTGCGGACCCGTTTCGCGAACGTCCATGCGGTGGATGATTGTCACTTGTGGTGATGCTCGACCATGTTCTCGACTTCCTCGAGAGTGGTGGGCAGGTGGTATGGGGGAGTGCTCTTGCCTGAGATGCGGTATCGGCCCCAGAAGTCGGGATCCCCGACGACACACTCCGCTCGGCCCTCGGGGGTCGTAAACACAGCGATCGCGCGAGCGCCTTTCAGGAGACCGTCGAGCTCTTCATTCTTCTGAATACGGCCATACCAGGTGTACAGGCCGTTCAGCGGCTGGAAATAGCCTTTGATCTTCGCTTCGACATGGATCTCCGCCCCGCGGCACACCAGGGTCCCTTCGCCGGAGTAGTCGAGGTCATGGTCGTCAGACATACAGTCCTACCTTCTTCGCACTGAGCGTTGACAAATATCGCAGTTCGTGGATACTAGCAGTACCAGATACTACGAGTAATGGGTACTGGGCGCCAGACCCAACTCCCAGCCTTGAACGACCGAGGAGACGACATGACCGTGCAGGATGTCCAGATGAACCCCGACTTTTCGAAGGAGGGCATGGCTCGGGTGAACGGGCGTAAGCCCGTCGACATGGAACGATCTGCGGGTCGATTGCTGCGGTCTTCCGCAGAGAAGTTCTACGACGCGGAGATCGACATCGACTGGGAGTCGCCCTGGGAGGACGGCAAGTGCTTTCTGCCAGAGCATCGAGTGTCGCTATACGGCACCAGGCTGTGGGACAAGATGACTGAGGAGCAGCGCCGCGAGTTGGGGCGCCATGAGATCGTAAGCATCCTCAGTTTCGGCATCTACGCAGAGAATCTGTTGAGTTCAGCGCTTCTGCGCATGTCGGCGAAGGGGGCTTTAACCGATCAGAAGTCTCTATACGCGTTGACAGAGATCGGCGATGAGTCCCGCCACTCCACTATGTTCGCGCGCCTCATCAACAAGACGGGCGTGCCCCCCTACAAGCTTCCTAAGGGCTTCTTAAGCTTCGCGAAGATCCTGCATTTCGTCCCTCTCGGGCCGTCGGTGTCTGGAGCTACGCTGTTGATCGAGGAAATCCTGGACCGCGCCCAACGCGAGGCGATGAACGACCCCAACATGCAGCCGCAGCTTCGCCAGCTCATGAAGATCCACGTCCTTGAGGAAGCCCGCCACATTACCTTTGCGCGACTGGAGATGATCGAAGGCATGCAGCGTCGTCGTAAGGCAACGCGCGCCTGGCACCGAGGCGTGCTCGCCGTCATCGCGAACCTGGCGTACCCGCTGCTCATCAATCCGAAAGTGTACCCCGCAGTGGGAATTAGTCGCTGGCGTGGCGTGTGGGCGCAGCAGACCAGCCCAAACTACCGAACCAACCTGCAATTTATGTCTGAGCCCATGATTCGGTTCTTCCATGAGGCGGGAATGTTGGAAGGCAAATTCACAATGGCCATGTGGCGTGCGACGCGCAGCCTTCCCGACGATCTTCGCTGATCTCCGTTCACGCGACCGTGACGTCGTGATCGACACTATAGACCCGCGCGAAGCATGCTCGATCGCTTCGCGATCACTTCCGCCTCAACAGATCACCTGCCGCCACTGTGCGCAGGTGATGTGTTGTGCGATCCAACCTACGAGGGAGAAAGCATAACCATGGCATCATCGACTACCCGGCGCGCCACGCGCGCAACCGCCAAGACGGATTCAACCAACGACCCGATTTCCACCAAGATTCTGATTATTGGAAGCGGGTTCTCTGGTCTCGGGATGGCCGCGCAGCTTAGACGTCGCGGGTATAGCGATTTTCTGATTCTGGAAAAGGCCAGCTCCGTCGGCGGGACCTGGCGCGACAACACCTATCCAGGCTGTGCATGTGACGTTCCGTCGCTGATGTACTCGTACTCATTCGAGAGTCGAGGTAGCTGGTCGAAGGTGTGGTCATCACAGCCAGAAATTGAGCGGTATCTACAGGATGTCGCGGATAAGCGTGGCGTGACACAAAAGATTCATTTCGGCCAGAAATTGGTTTCTGGATACTGGAGCGAGTCGGAGTCGCGGTGGCACCTGCGCACTGAGTCCGGACGTGAGTACATTGCTCAGTTCGTGGTGTCAGGAGTCGGCGCGCTGCATATCCCCAATTTCCCCGAAATTTCGGGTATTGCGGACTTTAAAGGCGACGCGTTTCACTCCGCACAGTGGGATCATTCGGTGGATCTAGAGGGCAAGCGTGTCGCCGTGATCGGCACTGGCGCCAGCGCTATCCAGTTTGTACCTTTCGTGCAGAAGGAGGCCATGTCCCTCAAGGTATTCCAGCGAACCCCCGCCTGGGTCCTACCCCGCAAGAATTTCTCCGTTCCGCCGGCCCTGCGGACTCTTCTGAGTAAACTCCCGATTGCACGTCGTATCGCCAGGTGGTCGGTGTACTGGGGTGCGGAGAGCCTGGCCTTCGGCCTCAACGGTCACTCTAACCTCATGCGGCCAATTGAAAAGGTCGCTCAATGGAACATCGAACGCTCCATCACTGATCCGGCATTGCGCAAGAAACTGACCCCGTCGTATCGTATCGGCTGTAAGCGGATTCTGGGGTCAAACGACTATTACCCGGCGCTTGCGGCACCTAACACCACTGTCATCAGCGACCGGATTGAGAAGGTGACCGCTGATTCCATCATTACTTCAGACGGTGTCGAGCATCTCGTGGACGTTATAATTTATGCGACCGGTTTTCACGTGACTGACGGTTTCGATCAGCTCGCCCTCAAGGGCGCCAGTGGCGAGGATCTCCCGTCCCATTGGCATCAGACTGGCATTAATACGCACCTGGGCATCACGACCGAGGGTTTTCCCAACCTGTTTTTCCTCCTCGGACCCAACACGGGCCTCGGCCACAACTCCGTGGTGTTCATGATTGAGCAGCAGATCAAGTACATCATGAAGGCAATCGACGCAGTAGAACGCCGAGGCGCTGAGAAGGTCGACGTACGCCCGTCCGTGCAGGAACGTTTCAACACCGACATCCAGCGGAAGCTGGCCAAGGGAGTGTGGACCAACGGCGGCTGCACGAGTTGGTATCTCGATTCGAAGGGCGTCAACCGCACCGTGTGGCCGGGCTTCACCTGGCAGTACTGGCGCGCCACGAAAGATTTCGAGCCCGCCGAGTACGACATCGCCTGATGCCCGAACGCACGGAGACACGATTCGAAGAGATGGTGGGACGACGGTGAGCAGTTCTAATCGGCATGACTATACCGGCAAGGTGGCAGTGGTCACCGGTGCTGCGTCAGGGATCGGGCGATCTCTGGCACTCCAGTTGGCGAAGCGAGGTGCGGCATTGGCACTGTCCGACGTTGATGAGATGCACTTGAAGGAGACTGCAGAACTTTGCCGCACCACGCATGGGGCAACGGTAACCGCCGCCGTGTTAGACGTTGCGGACCGTGCTGCTTTTCAGGACTATGCCGACGCAGTGCGGTCAGAGTCCGGCCACGTAGACATGGTGTTCAACAACGCCGGCGTGGCTTTGGGCGTCGACGTAGTCGACATGGCCTGGGAAGACTTCGACTGGCTCATGGGCATCAACTTTGGCGGAGTCGTGAACGGGTCAAAGGCGTTTCTGCCTCACCTGATCGCGTCCGGGGACGGACATCTCATCAACACATCGAGCGTGTTCGGCTTGGTCGGAATCCCCAGCCAAAGCGCCTATAATGCCGCGAAATTCGGCGTCAGAGGCTTTACCGAGGCGCTCCGACAGGAGATGAAGATCAGTCGTTACCCGGTCACAGTGACCTGTGTGCACCCGGGGGGGGTAAAAACCAATATCGTCAACAATGCCAGAGGCGTCTCCGCCATGGGGGCAGACACCGCGACTGTCGCCTCGCTGTTCGACAAGATCGCACGAAGCACCCCAGAGAAAGCAGCGGCGACAATCCTGAAAGGTATGGACAAGAAGAGAGCGCGAGTGCTGATCGGTGCGGACGCCCGCGGTTTCGACTTCGTGGCACGGGTGATCGGTCCCCGCTACCAGGACATCGCGGCTCCACTGACACGAGCGGGTTACGCGGTCGCACGTAGACAGGGGATCCTCAAGTGACCGTCGAACCCGATTCACGTCCGGCTGCCGCGGCGGCCCGCTCACGCACCTTAACCGTCTCGGAAGTGATCCAGGAAACGAAAGACTCCGTTACCATTTCGTTCGAAATCCCCGACGCCATGGTCGAGGAGTTCAAGCATACCCCAGGGCAATTCATCACCGTCAAGATCCCATCTGATCGGACCGGTCATGTCGCACGGTGCTACTCATTGAGCAGCTCGCCTCACGTCGACGACTTCCGTCTCGAGATCGGCATCAAGCGGACCGAGAACGGTTACGCATCGAACTGGCTGTGCGATAACGCGATCACGGGAATGGAATTGACCGTCCTCCCGCCGTCAGGGCATTTCACGGCGAAGAATCTCGACGTCGATTTTCTATTCTTCGCAGGAGGAAGTGGGATCACTCCGGTCTTGTCGCTGATTAAGTCGGCACTTGTGTGCGGCGGGGGCGAAGTCACACTATTCTACGCGAACCGCGATGCCGAGTCGATCATGTACGGGGGGCAACTGACGCAGATCGTCTCCGAGTTTCCTGAGCGTTTCACCGTCTTCCATTGGTTGGAGTCGGCTATGGGTATTCCGACGCCTCAGAATGTCGAGTCCGCCATACGTGAGCACCGCGGTGCACAGATTTTCACCTGCGGTCCGGCGCCGTTCATGGATCTGGTGCAGAAGTCGGCGGAGGCCTGCGGTGTCGAGCACTCCTCGGTACATCGAGAAGTCTTCCAGTCACTGACCGGGGATCCGTTCGATACAGCCACGATGCGTCAGCTTGGTGACGACGACGGTGTGGCGACCGCTACGGTCTATCTGAATGGGCAGTCCATCACGACTGAGTGGCCGCGCAACACGCCGTTGCTCGACGTGCTACTGGCCCAAGGCCACAATGCCCCGTACTCCTGCCGAGAAGGAGCCTGCAGCGCGTGTGTATGCAAGCTGGTCGAGGGTGATGTAGAAATGGCGCAAAACCACATCCTCGTTGAGGATGATGTTGCCGACGGTGAACGGCTCGCATGCCAGGCACTTCCGCTGACGGATGCTGTCACGGTGAGCTTCGATGACCTCTGAGTTTGCGAGTGCGTCGCGAGGATCGCGTGACCTCGAGGTCCTTTCCTCCGACGGGACCAAGTTGTTCGCTCAGGAATTCGGTCCGGGCCGGGATGCTCCGCTCCTAGTCTTTAGTCACGGCTGGGCTTGTCAGGGACGTTTCTGGCGTCCGCAGGTCGAGCAGTTCGCGGCGACGCATCGGGTGGTGGTCTACGACCAACGCGGACACGGGTTGAGCGACCGGGGCCGGGTACCGTTCTCGGCGAAGCTCTTGGCCGATGATATGGAGGCCGTAGTCCGGGCAGTGGCGACTCCCGCCGACAAGGCTGTCGTGGTCGGACACAGCATGGGAGGCATGTCCATCATGAGTTGGGCGGCTGAGTACCCCGCCTCGGTTTCGGAGCTGGCCCGCGGAGTAGTACTGGCAAGCACCGGGCCATCACAGTTGGTGGATCGGTCTACATTGCTCAAGGTTCCCCGACAGCTACGACCGAGACTTGAGCGGGCCTTCGCGGCCAGTCTTGCAGTCGCCGGACCCGAGATGCAGGGGACGCGTTTGTCTCGCCGCCTGATTCGTTACGGAACCCTGGGCCCGGGCGCGACTGCCGAGGTAGTCGACGAGTGCGCCGACATCGTGTTGCGATGCCCACCACAGGTGCGCGGGATGTGGGGTTCAGTGTTGGCGACAATCGACGTCAGTAAGGGGGTTGACTCGCTGGAGGTGCCGGCGACGGTCATCGTAGGTGATGCCGACAGACTGACCCCAGCGACCCATTCAGTGGATCTCGCAGCGCGCCTGGGTCGGAAGGGCGTTCTATTTGAATTCACTCTTCTTGACAAAGTCGGTCACATGTCCAACCTAGAGGCCGTCGAAGACTTCAATTCAGCCGTGGCCAGATTAGACAAATCCGCCTGACGCGGGTCTCGTCGACCCAACCCATGTTCACTGGCTAGTGCGTCACTGGCGCGACAAGTCAGCCATCCTGATAACGTAGGAGGTCATGTCTGTAGTCCGTCGCATCTCCGCGGCCCCGGTGAAAGTGCAGCGACGTGTGCGCGACGCTCGAAGCACGCGCTGGGACGACCACCGCGCCGTCGTCAAAGCTGAACTCGTCGATGCAGCGATACGCGCGATCGAAAAGTTCGGCGATGCCGTGAGCATGGACGATTTTGCGGAAGAGGCTGGTGCGTCGAAGCCTAAGCTCTACCGCCATTTCGGTGACAGGGCTGGGCTCTACTCCGCCGTGGCAGCCCGTCTGGGTTCTATGATGTGGGAGTCAGCGCAGTCAACTCTGCTCTCCGGACAGGCAGACAGCACCGTCGACGAACTTTTCCGTTCAGCGGTGTCCGCATACGTATCCTTGGTTGATGAACATCCAGCGGTCGTCCGTTTCCTCATGACGAACCACATGTTCCAGTACTCTGAGTCCGGCGAGGGTGGGGCCGCAGATCAGCTGAGATCGGCAATGGAGATTATTTCCGACGAGTTCGCTCGTGGCCTCCGAGAGGTCGATGCCGAGGAGTCCCCCGTCGCCGTAGCAGTAGCCTCCATTCTGGGGGCTGGCCTATCAGCGACCCAGTGGTGGATCGATCACGGTCGGCAGAATGGAATGAGCAGGGACATGTTTGCCGCGCACCTGTGCCAGACCTCGTGGGGGATCATAGACGGCGCTGCAGCCACAGTAGGCGTTCGATTCCATAGGGACAGGCCCTTAGGCGACCCTGGATTCGCCACTCGCCTCGACGCCGTCTGATCCCCTTCGTACGGGTGGTCCGCCCTGTGTCACGCACGCGGCAGAACTGCTCACACAAACGGAGCGCATTTCACAATCCTGACTGCTGGCTGTCATGGGGGATCATCCTTGGTCGCCGCTCATCTTAGTAGCGGAGCGCTACAGACGGTACTGTTGACGACAGTGCCACAGTCGTGGCGGCACTCATAAGGCCCCCCTCGAGCCTTCCATCGGTACCGCCACTGGCAGTTTCGTTCTGTTACCGACGGTATTGGTGTGCAGTCAGAGGTTCTTGATTTGGTTTCGTAGGGAGTGGCCAGGGTGGAAACCATCGATTTCGACGATGTTGACCCGAGGCGGGTTCGGTCGCGTCAGCGTTTGTTGGATGCTGCGGTGACCTTGCTGAACAGTGGCGGGGTCGAAGCCGTTACCGTGGAGGCGGTCACTCGACTGTCTCGTGTTGCTCGCACCACCTTGTATCGTCACTTCGAGAGCTCCACAGATCTGGTGGCGGCTGCCTTCGAGCGATTGTTGCCTCAGGCCGAGACCCCCGAGACGACGACGTCGATCCGTGATGACCTGCTGAAGCTGATGCAGCGGCAGGCTGAGCTTATTGAGCATGCACCGCTGCAGTTGACGACGCTGGCATGGTTGGCAATGCTTCCCGAGCAGCCCCGGCAATCCGGGCAATCCGACGGGGATCAGAACGCGCTCGCGCCACTGCGTCGTCGAGTCGTCGAGCAGTATCGAGAACCATTCGATCGAGTTTTGACGAGTGACGTGGCCACGGCTGAGCTCGACAACTTCGATTTGACCATGGCTGTCACCCAGCTCGCGGGCCCGCTGATCTTTGCCAAGCTCACGGGCATTCGGTCGATGACCGTTGGCGATCTCGAACAGCTTGTCGACGATTTCCTCATGGCCCACCGGCGACACCAAACCTCCTGACCTCCTTCCCCATCTACGGTACTGCTAGTACCGTAACGATACCGTCGGTTTCGTAGACGGGCTGGGTCGAGGGTGAGGTGCTGCATATGGTGGTCCAACGTCCAAGTGGTGGGCGCTTGGCGGCGCGCCGGTTGGCGGAACGCAGCGAGTACAGCACGACATTGGGGCGGTTGGCACGGTTCACCTTGGCGCACAGATTCCTCGTCATCGGGGCGTGGGTGGCTGTGGGTATCGTCTTGGCGATTCTGTTTCCCCAGCTGGAGACGGTGGTGCGGCAGCAGTCTGTTGATCCGATCCCTGCTGGGGTTCCATCGTTTCAAGCACTCGATCAGATGGGTGGTGCGTTCGGTGAGAAGGGCGCCAAGACCACTGTTTTCGTGACCATGGAGAACCCGAACGGGTTCACCGACGTGGCGCGGGAACGCTACGACATGCTCGTTCTGCAGCTGCGCGAAAATTTCGACGATGTGCAGTCAGTGCGGGATTTGCTTTCCGATCCGACGACGGCCGGCCAAGCCTTGAGTGAGGACGGGCAAGCCTGGTACCTGCCTGTCGGGGTCACCGGAACATTGGGAGGGCCAACGGCCACGCATGCTGTGGAGACCGTGCGCCAAACCGCGCAGCGCGTGTTTGACGGTACGGGCACCACTGTCCATGTCACCGGGCCGACAGCCACTTTCAGTGACCAGATCGTCAGTGCTGAAAGCGATTTAGTCGTGATCACTCTGGCGACGGTGGCGCTTATCGCGATCATTCTGTTGATCGTTTACCGATCGCTGTTCACCGCGCTGGTGCCGTTGTTGGTGATCGGTGTCAGCCTCGGCGTGGGCCGTGGCATCTTGTCCGCACTCGGCGAACTCGGTATGCCGGTATCGCAGTTCACCGTCGCGTTCATGACCGTCATCCTGCTCGGAGCCGGGGTCGACTACTCAGTCTTCTTCATCAGTCGCTATCACGAACGGCTACGCCAGGACGCCACCACCGAGGTTGCGCTCGTGGACGCGACAGCAACTATCGGACGGGTCATCCTGGCTTCAGCTGCCACGGTGGCGCTGGCCTTTTTGGCGATGGTCTTTGGTCAGCTGAGCGTGTTCTCCACCTTGGGTCCGGCATGCGCGATCGCCATCCTCATCGGATTCCTCGCCACGGTCACCCTGCTACCACCGGTGTTGCTGTGGGCGGCACGATTCGGCTGGGGCGCACCCAGGCGAGATCTGACCCGAAAGTACTGGAATCGCGTCGCCGTGCTCGTCGTGCGGCGTCCTGTGCCGCTGCTGGCACTAACCCTGGTCGGGCTAATCGTGCTTAGCGTCTTCGCGACGGGCATCCAGATCACCTTCGACGATCGTGAGGGGCAACCCGCGACAACCGACAGCAACGAAGGCTACGCGTTGCTCGACCGTCATTTCCCTCAAGACGTCACTATCACCGAGTTCCTCGTCGTAGATGCACCGATCGATCTCCGTACTGCCAGCGGGCTGGCCGATCTTGAGCAAATGGCCTCACGTGTATCCCAGATCCCCGGAGTGACTCGAGTCATCGGCGTTACCCGTCCCACCGGGGACAAGCTCGAGCAAGCCGAGCTGTCCTGGCAGAACGGCCAGATCGGGAACCGGCTGGCGGGTGCGGTCGACGATGGCCAGAACCGCCGCGGTGACCTCGAACAGCTCCGTACAGGCGCATTCCAACTCGCCGACGGGCTTACTCAGCTCGACACCCAGGTACGCACCAACTTGGCCCCCCTGGCCGGCATCCTCGATCAGGCAAGCACAGCCGGGCAGCAAATTCAGCAGTACCAGCCACTACTACGCCAACTCGCCGCATCTGCACCAGCGCTCGATCGCGCTTCTCAGAATGCCCCACAGCTGGCCGCGCTCACCCGCCAAACATCTGCAGCCCTGGCAACAGTGACCTCGATCCTGCCCATCCTCGATAATGCGCCCTGGTGCACCCAAGTCCCGCAGTGCGCAGCTCTGCGCGCGCAGACCCGCAATCTCGACGCCCTACTGAGCAACGGGACCCTCGACCAGATCGCCACGCTGTCAACACAACTCGCGCAGCTGGATACACCGATCTCAACAGTCACCGACCAACTCACTTCCACCGTCAACTCACTGGGCTCCACGCTGGGAAGCATCAGCAGCCAAGACCTTCCCGGCAAGCTCACCCAACTGCAAACAGGTATCAGTCAACTCGCGGCGGGATCACGCCAACTCGCCGCCGGTGTATCCGCGCTGATCGACAGCAACCTTCAACAACTCGCCGGGATGGCCGCGCTAGCCACACAACTACAAACCTCCGCCCGCGAGACCGCCGGAACAAACTCAGCAACCGGCTTCTACCTCCCACCTCAGGCCAACGCAGACCGCCGTTTCGTCGACGTCGCTCGCCAGTTCGTCTCGCCCGACGGCCATACCGTGCGCTACGCAATACAAACCAGCTTCGACCCCTACAGCACCGAGGCCATGCAACTGGCCGACACAATCACCGATGTCGCACTCGCCGCCAGACCGAACACAACCCTGCAGGACTCCAACATCGCGACAGCCGGGTTCCCCGCCATCAACGCCGATCTGCAACGTCTACTCACCGAAGACTTCCGACTCCTAGCGTTGGCCACCCTCACCATCGTCGGCCTGATCCTGATACTCCTACTCCGAGCACTCATCGCGCCGCTATACCTTCTGGGCACCGTCATACTCAACTACACCGCGGCACTGGGTATCGGCGTCCTGATCTTTCAACACATCCTCAAAACCGACATCGCCTGGCCCGTACCACTACTGGCCTTCATAGTCCTCGTCGCGGTCGGCGCCGACTACAACATGCTTCTCATCTCTCGCCTACGCGAAGAATCCCAAAACAACATCCGCATCGGCGTCCTGAGAACCGTCACCAACACCGGATCAGTCATCACCTCGGCCGGCCTCATCTTCGCTGCCAGCATGTTCGGACTCATGGCCGGATCCATCTCGATCATGACCCAGGTCGGACTCATCATCGGCATCGGCCTGCTGCTCGACACCTTCATCGTCCGCACCATCGTCGTGCCGACCATCGCCACACTTGTCGGCAGAGCAAGCTGGTGGCCGAGTACCCGAACCGACACGCATCCAGCGTCCCGCTAGTACGCACGCACGTGCCGAGATCTGACCGGCCCCGCCAGTCATCCAGCCATCGCGCCCACCTCATCGACTGACACCCGCTCGACGGTCGGCCGCGGCACCACACCCGACCCACGTGCGAGCGCCCCTCGCGTCGTTGACGCTGGTAGAACTCGCAGGAGGGCCCGTCGCGGCGTTGGGGACTGTCGCTGATTCGGTGTAAGTGGTTTTGATCGCCCCCGGCGTGGGGCAGGAGGAATCACGACGATGACCGACACAATCGGGGGCGTGGATGCCCCGGTGGCAGGGCCGGTTCAGACCGGTCAGGAACACGATGTCACCACCGCGGATGCGGTGCGTGAGCTCTCGAAGGCCGAGCAGGCTTTGGTGAGCGATCTGGTACGTAGCTCACGCGCTCAGGGAGTGGCTCTGACCGGTCCTGACGGGCTGCTCAAAGCGCTGACCAAGAGCGTGCTCGAAGCCGCGCTCGATGAAGAGATGACCGAACATCTTGGCTATGACAAACATGACGTGGCCGGCCGCAACACCGGCAATTCACGCAACGGCACGCGCACGAAACGGGTCCTGACCGACGCGTGCGGGCAGGTGCCCATCGAGGTGCCCCGCGACCGCAACGCCACCTTCGACCCGGTAATTGTCGGTAAGAGCAAACGTCGCGTCACCGATGTGGATCGGGTAGTGCTGTCGCTGTATGCCAAAGGCCTCACAACCGGCGAGATCTCAGCGCATTTCGCCGATGTCTACGGTGTCAACGGCGGCTGAAAACTGACCCCTTATCGACGGTTGAATTTTGACCCCCTTTGGTGTGGTTACTGGTCGGTGTTGACGAGTTCTCGTCGGGCTTTGGTGCGGTAGGAGTCGCCGTCGATAGCGATGACCTCGGCGTGATGGACGAGGCGGTCGATGAGTGCGGCGGCGACGACGTCGTCGGCGAAGACTTCGCCCCAACGGCCGAATGGCATGTTCGAGGTGATCAGAATCGAGCCTTGTTCGTAGCGACTGGCAATGAGTTGGAAGAACAGGTTGGCGGTGTCGGAGTCGAATGGGAGGTAGCCGATCTCGTCGATGATGATCAGTCGGTAGCGGCGGAGCCGTTTGAGTTCGGCGGCCAGGCGGCCGGTGGTGTGTGCCTCGGTCAGGCGGGTGGCCCATCCGGTGGCGGTGTCGAAGAGCACGGGGTAGGCGTTGTGTGCGGCTTTGATCCCGAGCGCGATCGCGAGGTGGGTTTTTCCCACCCCGGGTGGTCCGAGAAGGATCACGTTGTCGCTCTTGGCGATCCAGGTGCTGGTGGCCAGGTGGGCGATCACATCACGACGCAGTCCTGGAAGGTGGTCGAAGTTGAAGTCCTCGAGTGTTTTGACCGCAGGGAAGCGCGCGCCGCTGATCCGCAGCATGGTGCCGTTGGCTTCGCGTTCGCTGACCTGGCGGTCAAGAATCGCTGCGAGGTACTGCTCGTGGGTCCAGTTGTCGGTGCGGGCCCGCTCGGCCAATTCCGCCCAGCATCGGCGGATCGCTGGCATCTTCAACGCCCGCGCCGCGAACTCGATCTGTTTACCTGTTTGATTGTCGGACACAGTCTTTCACCTTTCAATGCTGGTGGATGTGGTGGGCGGGTGAGCTTGGGGCGGGGTGGCAAAGTTCACCCCGAACAGCTCGTCGTAGTCCGGTAACGCCCGGATCGGCACCTCGTGGCCATCAGGGTGGGCGCGGATGCGGGCGGCGTTTCGGGCCCGGTTGGCGAGGTCTTGGCGGCGGTAATCGCGGCGCAGTTCTTTGGCTGCTCGCACGTGCTGAGGGTCGGCGATGGTGACGTGGTTGGCCCAGCTGCGCGCGTGGTCGGCGACGGTGACCTCGCCGCAGAGGATGCGCACCTGCTGCAGGTCGGCAGTGATGTCGACGAACCGACCGATCACCGACGGGTGCACCGAATAGTCATTGCCGGCTACACGTACGTAGTAGTCGCGACCGAGTCGCACCCGGCTACTCAAGCCGATATGCGGTGCGGTCGGAGGTAGGCCGGTCATCTGCTCGAGGTCCTCGGCGAACACGTCACACGGGCGTCGATCACCGATCGCGCGCACCACTCGGGTGTTGGCATGATCGGCCAGCCACCGATCGAACTGGGCGGTGAAATCGGCCGGTGAGCTGAACTGGCGGCCCGGCAGGAACGAGCTCTCGAAGAACCGGTTGTTGCGTTCGACCATGCCCTTGTACTCGGGGTCTCGCGGTGGCGCCAGCTCCAGCCGCGTACCCAACGTGCCCACGAAGCCGGCCGCCAACGCGGTGGGTGTGCCCTTGGGGCCGATCGCGGCTTCGCGGTCCCACACCAGTTTGCGGGTCACCCCGCCCAGTTGCGACAGCAGCAGCCACATTCCCGTCAGGATGTCTCCGCCCTGGCGAGACGGGATCATCACCGCCGACCGGTACCGGGAGAACGCCAACGTCATCACCAACACCGGTAGCATGGCGAACTGATTGTGGCTCAGAGGGATTCGGTAGTCCGGAAACCACAAATCCCACTGTGAACAGCCGCCGGGCTGATAGATCACCCGATCGGCTGGATCTACCCCACGAAACTCTGGACGAATAGCCCGGACCCGGTCTTTGAGGACCGTCAACGACCTCGTCCACCCAACCCGCTCGGCGATCACCGTCGCCGGCATCGTCGGATACTCCCGCAGCAACGCCCGGATCTGCGGTTCGAACGCGTCGACCGCCGAGCCCGTCGCCGGCCGCGAGTACTTCGGCGCGGTATCCGAAGCCAACGCCGCACGAACGGTGTTGCGGGCCACCCCCAACCGGCGCGCGATCTCCCTGATCGGCACACCCTCACTGCGATGCAAACGGCGGATCTCTGCCCATTGCTCCACTGAAATCACCCTCCTAACAAGACGGGGGGGGTCAAAATTCACCCGTCGTCAGGGGGTCAGTTTTCAGGCGTCGTCAACATACGGTGCGTCGGTATCGAAAGACACTGAACCGCCCCGGGTCTGTCGGAGGCTCTCGAACCTGTGAAGGATGGAGAGCATGTGTCATTTGCCACGGTGAAGGGACCGCTGTGAGCTGATTTTTGCCATGTGGATGGGACCACCTGGATTGCCAGTTATGGGACCACCGGCGCGTTGCGCTGGTGGTCTCTTGTTTTGTCAGTTGACTCGGCCGTGACGAGCAGTCATGGAAGGGGCGGCGGCATGGGCTATCGGGAGGTTGCTGTGGAAGAGATCAGAGAAGTCCTGCGGTTGTGGCTGGGTCTGGCGGTGGGGTTACCGTCGCCGGGTCTACGCACGATCGCCGCGCATGCGGGGGTGGACCGCAAAACGGTGCGTCGCTACGTCGTGGCCGCGCAGGCAGCTGGTGTGACGCGCGAGTCAGGGGCGGCGGGGCTCACCGATGAGGTGATCGGTCAGATCGTCGCTGCGGTCCGTCCGGCCCGCCCGAACGGGCATGGGCAGTCCTGGGAGCTGTTGGTGCCGTTCACCACGCAGATCAAGGCCTGGGTGGCCGGGTCGGACGACGCGAAACCGTTGACGGTGACCAAGATTCACGAATTGTTGGGCCGTCGAGGCTGTGTGGTGCCCTACCGGACGTTGGTGCGGTTCGCTACCGAGGAGTGCGGGTACCGGCGCACGGCGACGACGGTACGGGTCGCCGATGGTGAGCCGGGGGTGGAGTGCCAACTCGACTTCGGCTATCTGGGGATGCTCACTGACCCGCAGACGGGCCGGCGCCGCAAGGTGCACGCGCTGGTGCTCACGGCGGTGTATTCGCGGCACACATTCGTGTGGCTGACGTATTCGCAGACGCTAGCCGCGGTGATCGCCGGCTGCGAGGCGGCGTGGGAGTTCTTCGGCGGCGTGTTCGCGGTCCTGATCCCGGATAACATGAAAGCGATTGTCACTCAGGCGCATAAGCTGGAACCTCAACTCGGTCGCGGATGGCTCGACTATGCCCAGCATGCCGGATTCGTCACCGACACCGCCCGGGTACGCACCCCGACCGATAAACCACGGGTGGAACGCACGATCCATTTCGTGCAGAACAACTTCTGGGCCGGCGAGAACTTCACCAGCCTGTCCGAGGCGCAAGACGCGGCCCAGGTGTGGTGTGCCGATCGGGCCGGCCTGCGGGTGCACGGCACCACCGCGATGGCGCCGGCGCTCGTGTTCGCCGCCGACGAAGCTGCCCTGCTGTTACCGGTACCGGCCGCCTATGATGTGCCGATCTTCAAACAGGTGAAGGTACACAGAGACTTTCACGCCTCAGTCGGCAAGGCGTTGTACTCGCTGCCCGAAACGTGGATCGGCACCGTCCTCGACGTGCGCGCCGACAGCCAGAGCGTGAAGTTCTATCACCGCGGGCAGTTGGTCAAACAGCACCCTCGCCAGGCGCCGGGCGGGCGCAGCACCGATGCCAACGACTACCCTGCGGACAAGAGTGCGTACGCGATGCGCAACATCACCGCCCAACTCGACAGTTGTGACCGTCATGGCCCGAATATCGGAATCTACGCCGCCCGCCTGGTCGACGACCCGCAGCCGTGGTCACGGATGCGGTCGGTCTACGCGCTGATCGGGCTGGTCAGCCGCTACGGGCCCGGTCCGGTCGATACCGCATGCGCCACCGCGTTGGCCCTCGACGTGATCTCGGTGCCCAAGATCGGCTCCATGCTCGCCCGCGCCACCGAGAAGTCCACTCCGGCCCTGCCCGCCGCTGCCGGCCAGTCACCGACCCGATTCTCCCGCGACCCAGCCGAATACGCGACCACCCCAACGCAACTCACCCTCATCATCACCGATGCCGACAGTGAGGACAACTGATGACGACCCGACCGACGACTCCCGAACCGCTCGGCGCCGACATGATCGGCATGCTCAAAACGCTCAAGCTCGGTGCGCTCGCCGACACGCTGCCCGCCCGCGCCGCCCTGGCCCGACAGCACAAAACCTCCCACCTCGGGTTCCTCGAACAGCTACTCGCCGA
Organism: Gordonia sp. ABKF26; assembly: GCF_041103195.1. Lineage (NCBI taxonomy): Bacteria > Bacillati > Actinomycetota > Actinomycetes > Mycobacteriales > Gordoniaceae > Gordonia > Gordonia sp. ABKF26. The sequence goes on along the minus strand of NZ_JBGCVZ010000003.1, from coordinate 302,069 downwards.
TGAAGTTTCCCGACGCGAATCCAGCTCAGCAGCACGACGATCAGCCAAAGCCGGTCTCGACCCGGCCATGCGCATCGAGGGCTGGGAAGCCACCGACGACCTCCGCTATGACCGCACCCTCCTCGAGGACCTGACCGCACTCCGCTTCCTCGACGCCGGGCACTCCGTCATCCTCCTCGGCCCCGTCGGAGTCGGCAAAACACATCTAGCAAATGCACTGGGCCACATGGCCATCGGACGCCGGCGCTCGGTCGTTTTCGGACGTGCGGACAAACTGTTCCACCGCCTCAAAGCCGCCCGCCTCGACAACAGCGTCGACGCCGAACTCCGCCGCCTGACTGCCGTCGACATCCTGATCATCGACGACTTCGCACTCCGCGCGCTCGACGCCACCGAAACCAACGATTTCTACGAACTCGTCGTCGAACGCCAAACCAAGACCACCATCATCACCTCCAACCGAGAGCCCGCCGAATGGCTCACCATGACCGCCGACGCTCTGCTCACCCAATCGGCCATCGACCGCCTCACCTCGCGCGCCCACACCCTCGTCATCGAAGGCCCGTCCTACCGGCAACGCGACCGCACTCGTCTTGACGGCCGACACCACGACGAGCATCCTCAATAACGCGCCACGGTGGTCCCATCCTCATGGCAACACGGCGGTCCCATAGCCGTGGCAAATGACAAGCATGGCAGCACCACGCAAGTACAGTGAGGAACTCAAGGACCGGGCCACCCGGATGGCATGTGAAGCGCGACGAGATCCCGATTCGTCGAGAGGTGCGATCAAGCGGATCGCCGATCAGCTCGGAGTCCATCCCGAGGCGTTGCGCAATTGGGTTCGTCAGGCCGAGATCGACGGCGGGGTCCGCCCGGGCACCACGAGTGAGGACGCTGACCGCATCGCGGCGTTGGAGCGGGAGAACCGTGAACTGCGGCGAGCGAACACGATCTTGAAGCAGGCTTCGGCTTTCTTTGCGGCGGAGATCGACCGCCCACAGCGCTGATCGTGGAGTTCGTCGCGGCTCACCGCGATGAACACGGAGTCGATCCGATCTGTGCGGCATTGCGCGATACGTCCGCCCAGATCGCTCCGTCCACGGTACGAGCCCACCTGAGCCCCCAGAAGACCGAGGCGCCTCGTGTGGTGCGTGACCGGGAGCTCCTTACCCAGGTCCGCGCGGTGCATGCCGACAACCTCGGCGTCTACGGTGCCCGCAAGGTGCATGCCCAATTGCGCAGACAGGGCCATAGTGCTGCCCGCTGCACCGTCGAGCGATTGATGAAAGCCGATGGGCTGCAAGGGATAGCGAGACTCAAGACACGCAAGACCACGCGCAGCGAGGGAGCTGAAACACCCCGGCCGGCTGACCGGGTCAACCGTCAGTTCACCGCGGCGGCACCGAACGCGTTGTGGGTGGCGGACCTGACCTACATCCGCACCCACTCGGGCTGGGTGTACGCGGCGTTCGTCCTGGACGTGTTCTCGCGGATGGTCGTCGGCTGGCAGGTCTCGACCACCATGCACACCGACCTCGCCCTCGACGCCCTGAACATGGGATTGTGGGCACGGTCGCGTGCCGGCCACGACGTGGCCGGGCTGATCCACCACTCCGACCGCGGAGTGCAATACCGAGCCATCCGCTACACCGAACGACTGGCCGAAGCCGAAGCGGTGACATCTGTTGGCTCCAAAGGGGATTCATACGACAACGCGATGGCTGAGGCGTTCAACTCGCTGTTCAAAGCCGAATGCATCCGTAACCCCGTGATGCGCCCGCGAGGCGGCTGGGCAGGTGTGGGCGAGGTCGAGATCGCCGTCGCTGAGTACGTCGAATGGTTCAACCACCGCCGCCTGCACGGCGAGATCGGACACGTCCCACCCGTCGAGTACGAGAGCGCCTACTGGTCGACCCAAACCGTCACCAGCTACCGTGAGAACCCGGTCCCCGCAAACGCTGGAACCAACTAACCGAGCCTCCAGCAAACCCGGGGCGATTCACACCGTCTCCCGAATCACGGATCGGGTCATCGAAGAGATGGTGTCGTGGTGGGCACGCCCGCTGGAGAAAGTGTACGCGGCGGTGTTCATCGACGCGATCATGGTCAAGATCCGGGATGGGCAGGTGCGTAACCGGCCCATCTACGCCGCGATCGGGGTGGATCTCGACGGGCACAAAGACATCCTCGGCATGTGGGCCGGCGACGGCGACGGCGAGTCGGCCAGGTTCTGGCTGGCGGTGCTCACCGACCTCAAGAACAGGGGTGTCCGCGACATCTTCTTCGTTGTGTGTGACGGATTGAAAGGGTTGCCCGACAGTGTATCTGCCGCGTTCCCGTTGGCCACGGTACAGACGTGCATCATCCATCTGATCCGCAACACCTTCAAGTACGCCTCCCGCAAGTATTGGGACACGATCAGCGCCGATCTCAAACCGATCTACACCGCGCCGACCGCCGCTGACGCCCGGGCGCGGTGGGAGGAATTCGCCGAGAAATGGGGCACGCCGTACCCGGCGATCGTGACCCTGTGGGAGAGCGCGTGGGAGGAGTTCATCCCGTTCCTTGACTACGACGTCGAGATACGGCGAGTGTTGTGCTCCACCAACGCGATCGAAAGTCTCAACGCCCGCTACCGGCGTGCGGTGCGCGCTCGAGGACACTTCCCGAACGAGCAGTCCGCACTCAAAACGCTCTACCTGGTCACCCGGTCGCTGGACCCGAAGGGTACCGGTCAGACGAAGTGGGCCGTACGCTGGAAGCCAGCGCTCAACGCCCCGGCCATCACGTTCGCCGATCGTATGCCCGCAGCCGAAGAACGCTGACCCGCCGAGCAATCGGAAAACCGCCGCTTACACCGAATATCGGACAGACCCGTCGGGGCCCGATTCCCGCCGAGCTCGTGGTGAGCGTGCGTGAGACGCTGGGTGGGGGTCGTCCAGAACGGGGGGTGTCCCTATGGGTTTGTCAAGCAGCTGAAGCGATTGGGGTTCGGTAGGGCTCGCTGTGCTTGAGCATCGCGTAGAGGACGTCGCATCGTCGGCGTGCCAGGCAGATGAGGGCGGCGTTGTGTTTCTTTCCTTCGGCGCGTTTGCGGTCGTAGTAGGCGCGGCTGGTGGGGTCGTGCAGTGCGGCGAACGCGGAGAGGAAGAAGGCTCGTTTGAGTTTGCGGTTTCCGAATCGGGCGGGGTGCTCGCCACGGATGGAGGTGCCGGATCGGTGGGTGACTGGTGCGATGCCGGCGTAGGCGGCCAGGTGGCCTGCGGTGGCGAATGCTGAACCGTCGCCGACTTCGAGGAGGATGCGGGCTGCTGTGTAGGGGTCGTAGCGGATCTGGTTTCGCACCGCGGCAAAGTGGCTCCGCGCCATGTCTCGATCGTTGTCCGCGTCGCCGGTAGCATCACGGGTGGACGCCTGCACGGTGGCGTGGTCGAAGGCCAGGATACGTGACGCTGCGAGAAGAACTGCAGGCTTCCCGGTTGCCTCCTGTCGATGTCACAGGACCCGGGTCAGCGGGAACCGGCGTCCTGCTGATGGTAATGCTCCTGCGTGCGTTTGTGTGAACGCGGCGGCCCTGCTTAGCGTCCTCCTCGCGGACTTGCCGCGACAGGCCGGTTAGCCTGACAAGGATGCTGCGGCCTTTCGTAGTGACGCCTCCAGGGTCGTTTCCGCCTCGGGTAGAGCCGCCGCGAGGGTTGTGACGGATCGGAGCCGCTCGGATGAGGCGTGATCCTTCTGTACTGCTGCGCGTGCGACTGCAGTCCAGGATGTCGCCGCATGGTGGGCGTTGGCTGCAAGGATGGCGGTGGCGTGATCGCCGGTGAGGCGCGCGATTTCGTCGCAGCCCTGTGCCAGCAGTCGGCGGAACAGGCCGCCGCCGGTCCCCGCTTTCTCGATGAAGGCGCCGAGGCTGAATAAATGCATCTCGAGGTCGTCGGTCGACAGGGCTCCCCAGCTGCAGACGTCGGATGCGAGCGCGCTGGCAGCGTCGAGGCCGTGTGACCCGTGTTCTGCGGGCCCGGCGATCGTCGATGCGCCTGGGGTGCTCAGGCTCGCTGCGGATTGTGCGAATGCCTGTGCGGCCACCTCGAGAATCGAAGGTGGCGTCTGTGGCCAATTGATACGAAACAGCGTGTGTCGGGTTGGCTCCGGGAAGGAGGTCGAGCGGCGCGCGCGTGCGAGTGCGTCCAGTGGGACGCGTTGAAGGTCTTCGCGATCGTTGTCGGCGATGTACGCGACGCCTTGCGTCTCGTCGTAGCCGACTACAACGATGTCGTGGCGGCTCATGCGCAACTGGACCCGCAGGTAGGGGAGTTCTGCGATCTCCGCCCAGACCAGTGCAGGGCGTCCCTGATCGATCTCGCCACGAAGGTTCTCCCAACCCTCGGCCGGGTCGTCTGTGGCAAGCACCTCGACGGTGCCGCCCAGACGGCGGGGGAGGTCGATCTCAAAATCAGGTCCTCGTCCGACTAAGTACACGGGTGGCATCAGCGCTTTTGATCGAATGTAGGTGAGGGAGAGGGCTCCGCCGAGGGCAAAGACGAGGCCCTCGTCGGGTGGGCCGTCGTAACCGAGCCCGGTCCACTCCATGAGGTCTCGCATCGCACCGGACCCACAGTGGCCACCCATTCGGTGCGGGTAGGGGTCGATCATCGAGGGGCCGGACACTGACACGATCCTCCTGTGTTGAGGCGGTACGAAAATTGTCGATTGCCGGGCCGACGACTGAGGCAGACCGGGTTAGGCGTGGAATGCATCTAGTGACGTCGCACGCTGCGTGAGTATAAGAGGGCCATAGGCCTCTTTTAGAGCCACCAGGATGTTGTCGAGAGGCAGGTCGTTGTACACACCTCTTTCGCGGACGTACTCCATGTGTGTTGAGCCGTCCGCGGAGTGAGCGTGGAGCAACGCGTCGCTGTCGCCGGTGAAGTCGATCGGGGCGACTCCGAACCGCGCGCACAGTTCCGAGTTGAACGCGGGTGTCGCCTTGAGCCACCGTCCGTCTATGTAGACGTGGCTGTACCCGTGATAGACGAAGACGTCGGTTCCCATCAGCTCACGTAGGGCGCCCGTTTGGAGGTGATTACGGACGTCGGCGAAGCCTAGCCGCGCTGGGATCCCGGCGGCGCGGAATGCGGCGGTAAGCACGACGGCCTTGGGGACGCAGTATCCACGCCCGGATTCGATTACATGGCTGGCCCGGTAGTGCTCTGGGTCGTTGGAGACGGTGTACGGGTCGTAGCGGATGGCGTCGCGCACCGCGGTGAACAGGCGGCCGGCTTTGTCTTTGTCGGTGGTCGCGTTGCCGACGGCTTCGCGTGTGAAGGTTGCGACGGTGGCGTGCTCGATGTCGAGGAAGCGTGAACCCGTCAGCGCCGCCGGGCTGACCGCATTTGTCGGTGATGTGGTCATGGGGCCGCTCCGATCAATTCGGACCTGACGATCGGCGCTCGTTGTGCAATGGCGCGCTTGGCGGTCACGAAGTCAGCGGGTCTGTTGACGCAGTCAGCTGCAATCAGTTCTCCGGCGGTTAAGTAGTAGCAGGTGAAGTCGCGGCCATGGGCGGGGTTGCCGCTGACCAGCACCTCGTCGTATCCGGTGTTGAGCCCGGCGATCTGGAGTTTGAGGTCGTATTGGTCGGACCAGAACCATGGCAGTGCGGCGCGACCGGTTGTGTTGTCGCAGATTGTGGCCGCCGCGATCTTGGCGTGCTCGGTTGTTGCGGACACGCACTCGAGACGAACACGTCGCCCGTACCGCTCGATTCGGTGGTTGGCGCAGTCGCCGGCTGCGACGATGTCAGGATCGCTGGTACGAGCGCGGTCGTCGACGAGGATGCCGTTTTCGACGTCGATGCCCGCAGCTGCTGCGAGCTCCGTGTTCGGAATGACGCCGACGCCGACGATGACCAGGTCAGCGGCCAGCGTCTCCCCCCCGGACAGGACAACGCCGTCGACTCGTTCGTCGCCGCGGAACCCTTCGACCATTGCGTCGGTCCGTACCTCGACACCCTTCTCGCGGTGAATTCGATCGAAGAATTCCGACACGACGGGCGCCGTGACACGTTCGAGTACGCGTCCTGCCGCCTCCAGGACGGTGACCTCGACACCCAGGGTTCGAAGCGAGGCCGCTGTCTCCAGGCCGATGTACCCGCCGCCGACAATGACGACCCGCGAACCCGGGACCGCGGCGGCGCGGATGGCCTCGACATCGGTGGCGGTGCGCAGATAGTGCACGCCCGGCAGGTCGGCGCCGGGGACCGGCAGTGCGCGAGCTCGAGCGCCGGTGCACAGGGCCAACTTCGAGTAGGACACCGCGTCGTTGTTGCCAAGAGTGACGGTTCGTTCGGCACGGTCGATCGAGGTCACGGTCCCGTCGACGAGCTCGATCCGTTGCTTGTCGTAGAACTGGCGGCTCCGAATCGCGACATCGTCGAGATGGCAATCGCCAGCCAGGTATGCCTTGGACAGCGGCGGCCGCTGATACGGCAGGCGGCCCTCGTCGCCGATCAGCAGGATGGCCCCAGCCCACTTCTCCTTGCGCAAATTGGCCGCCAGCTGTGCGCCCGCGTGGCTTGCGCCGACGATCACGACCCGATCAGTACTCACGTCTCCGGCTTGGGAGTCAGACGGACCATCATCTTGCTGATCCCACGAACGAAGTTGGACTGCACGTACTCCGGATCACCGACCACCTCGATGTCGTCGAAGCGCTCGAGAAGTTCTTCCCAGAGAATGCGCAACTGCAATTCGGCCAAACGGTTTCCCATGCAACGGTGCACACCGAAACCGAACGCGATGTGGTTGCGAGCGTTGGACCGATCGATGATGAGCTCGTCCGGGCGGTCGAACACTCGCTCGTCGCGGTTGCCGGAGGCATACCACATGACGACTTTGTCACCTGCGCGGATGAACTGACCGTTGAGCATCACGTCCTTCTTGGCGACCCGACGCATGTATGCCAGCGGGGTTTGCCACCGGATAATCTCCGACACCGCATTGGGAATCAGATCCGGATTGGCTTTGAGTTTCTCGAACTGCTCGGGAAACTCGTTGAGAGCCAGCACTCCGCCGCTCATCGAGTTGCGGGTGGTGTCGTTGCCGCCGACGATCAGCAGCACGAGGTTCCCGAGGAACTCCATCGGGCTATTGTCGAGAAGGTTCTTGGTGTCCTCGTTGCTCTGCAGCATGGTGATGAGGTCGAATCCGGTCTCCTCGCCTGCCGCGGTCCGCGCGGCCTTGTCTCGCCACAGCGCACTCAAGCCCTGTGCCATCGCGACCATCTCGCGGAAAACTTTGTCGTTGTCCGATGGTCCGCCGTTGGCCTGCTCCATCGACGTGGCCAAATCCGACCACTGGACGAGTTTGTGGCGCTGCTCGTAGGGGTAGTCGAGCAATGTCGCGAGCATCCGCGCGGTCAGTTCGACCGACACGGTCTGGACCCAGTCGAACGGTTCGTCGAGCGGTAGCTCCTCGACGACTTCCCGGACGCGAGACCGGATGAGGCCCTCCATCTCGCGCAGGTTCTTCGGTGCGACGACTCCCTGGACGGCGGCGCGCTGCTTGTCGTGCCGCGGCGGGTCCATGGCGATGAACATCGCGATATCCATGAAACGCGGGGGCCGACCGATGATGATGAACGGTTCGGCGGAGAACGCTTCATGGTTTTTGTCGACAGCGATGATGTCGGCATGTCGAGTGACCGACCAGAACGGCCCGAAGGGACTGCGGGGCTGGAAGTGAACGGGCGCCTCATTGCGCACACGCTCGAAGTAGGACCGCCACATGCCCTGTCGGTAGAGAAATGGGTTGCTCAGATCGATGTCAGTGAGTTCGACGTCCTCGACCGGCGGGATGGGGGTCTCGGTGAAGATTTTCTTGCCGTCGGTTCGGGTGACGATCCGGCGGGTCTTGTCATAGACGTGAGCGCCACGGATCTGCAGATCGATCGGGATCATGGACTGCGCCTTCTCGGCGATCGCGGTGGTAATGCTCATCTGAAAGTCGCTCTCATTCTCTCACTTCACAACTGGAACTCGGGGAGGTGAACGGTCAACCCGTCCCACTCTTCGCGCGCGGTCATCTGACACGACAGCCGCGAGTTGGCCTCACGCTCGGGGTGCATGCTCAACATGCCTTCTTCGACGTCTGTGCTGTGGCCGACGGTGTCGATCCACGCGCTGTCGACGACGACGTGGCAGGTTCCGCATGCCGCCTCACCGCCACAGTCGCCATCAATGCCCGGTATCGCCTGGTCGACCGCGGTCTGCATCAGTGACCTGCCGGGCATCACCGGCGCGGGGTAGTCCTCGCCGTCGTGGGTCACGTAGGTGATCGTGGCCATGGCCACCTCCTTGTTCCTGGGTCGTAGAGATGAGTGTGCGCGCGGCGAATGTGGTCGATCCAGGTTCGGACGTCGCGATGTCTTGTTAACTTGGCTCATATGAGCCTTGTCGAGTCGGGGATGCCGCCGCTGGCGTTCGCCCAGCTCCTCGACAGCGGCGCCTTGGGCGCGGCGGAGACCCGAGCGTTCGAACGCATCATGGCCCGCGAGGGCGTCGATCTCGCGGTCGTCATTGCGCGACAGGGCCAAGTGCCTGTCCGGTGGTTTCACGAGGTGTATCCGGCGATGGATTCCCAGCAGGGATTCCGGTTGGGCGTAGCGTTCGCCGAGCACGCTCAGCTCACCTCGTTCGGCCCCATCAGTTTGCCGCTGGTCAGTGCGGGTTCCGTCGTCGAAGTTGTTCAACTGCTTCAGTTCTTGCCCCTGATATCGACCGCGCTGAGCACCGAGTTCCAGCACGGAGATTCTGGACTGACGATCGCTCTGGCCGGGCGCACCGACAGCGCCGGCACCGATTGTTTCGCCGTCACCTACGGTGGTCTGGCTGTCCTGCGGTTGGTGGACATGCTCGCCGGTGCCGTCCCCTCCGTGGAGCTTCATCTGACATGCCAGGCGCCGGCAGACCTGATCGCCGTGGGTGAGATCGGCCATCGGATCGTTTTCAACGCGCCCGCGGCGTTCGTGCACATACCGGCTGCCGTGCTCTACGACGTGTGCCGTTTCTCCGACCCCGTGGCCTACCGGATCGGTATTGCCGAGCTTCGACGCGTCTACGAACAGCGTAGGCCCAGTTCCTACACGCAGCTGGTCCGCGCACAGTTCGATGCCGACCCTGCCCGCGCTGACGGTGCTCGTATCGCGGCGGAGCTGTCGATATCGGTGAGCACACTCAAGCGACGCCTGAACGCCGAGGGCACCACCCTGCGTCGCCTGCGGCAGCAGTTCGTCCAAGAACGGGCCACCGCGCGACTGCTGGATCCGGGCATCGGTGTCGGCGAGATAGCCGCAGAACTGGGGTACTCCGACGCCGCCAGCTTCTCTCATGCGTTCACACGGTGGGTCGGATGCTCCCCGACGCGGTTTCGCCGCGCACCGGCGAATCGGCAGGCAGCGCCGGGCATCTGAGCAGGTCAGTCCGCGCGAAGAAGATTGACGAAAAAGCTGTCTACCGTGGAGGTGTCGGCGTAGCGCGCGAAGTGCATGAGATCGACTTTCACGAACTCGCCGGTGGCGGAAAAGTAGGTCTCGCCGTCCACAGTCCCGCTCGCCCCGATGTGCAGGATGTGATCGGCGTCCTCGTCGATGCACGCCGTAAGACGTACTGGTACGTGGAGGGGTACCGGTCGGCGGTACTTGACGGTCAACGTGCGCGTGACGGCCGGGGTGCCGGCGATCCACAGCGTGAATCCCATGATGTCGTCGCACGCGGCCGAGATAGCGCCTCCGTGCGCCAAACCTGGTCCACCGGAATGCTTGGTGGTGAAAGAGTGATCGGCAAAAACGCGGTCGCCGTCGCGGTACACCTCGAGCTGCAGGCCGCTGGCATTCTCCGGCCCGCAGCCCATGCACGATGGGGAGTGTGCGGGCAGTTTGGTGGGTGCTGACATCACAGTCCTCGAATCGATGCTCGTGCCGGTAGCAGACCACTACCAACGGTATCGTTGGTAGAATGCCACATCCACGCTGGACCAACAGCGTGAGGAGACCTGGTGGCGGTGAGCATCAATGGCCTCGACGACGTCGATCCGCGGCGGGTTCGTTCCCGGAACCGTCTGCTCGACGCCACGGCGGTGTTGCTGCGCAGCGGGGGAGTGGAGGCTGTCACCGTCGAGGCGGTCACGAGCGTTCCCGCAGCTGGAGACAGTCGTGCGGCAGCAGTCGGTCGACCCGATCCCTGCGGGAGTGCCGTCGTTTCAGTCATTCGACCGGATGGGCACGGCGTTCGGGGAGAAAGGCGCCAAGACAACGGCGTTTATCGCCATGGAGAACCGTGGCGGCCTCACCCCGACGGTGCGTGCACGCTACGACGAGCTTGTCCAGGAACTTCGTGGCACCACCGCCGATGTCGCTTCCGCCCGCGACCTGGTGGGGGGATCGCCGATGTGTGTTGTCGAACTTGTCAGGATGTAAAGCCTGGGACGGGATCACGGTCGTTCTAGAAGTACTGGCCGACGTCGGCAATCTTGTAGGCCACCGGGTCATGCAGGCTGTGCGTCCGGATGTTGCGCCAGAACCGGTCCAGCCCCAAACGCGGGTGTGTCCCACGCGCCCCGATGACCTCGAAGATCCGGCTGCCTATAGACAGACCCGCCTCGGTGGCCAAGACCTTCACCCCCGACACCTGAACCATCAGCGAGGCCCGATCGGCGGGTGCCAAAGCATCACCCTTCTCCCAGATCCGCTGCACCGCGTGCGACGCATCGCGGGCCGCCGCGTCAGCGCCTTGTAGTTTAATCGCAAGCTCTCCAAAGGTCCGAACTACGTATGGATCCTGCGTGGCCTCAGAAACCCCCGCAGGGGTCCATGGCCGTGCGTGCTCCAGCGTGTATTCGCGAGCGGAGTCCAGCGCTTCGGCGGCAATTCCTATGTAGACGTGCGAGAAGATCAGTTGCACCAACGGGCCGAATAGGCTGGCGCGCCTATAGCCGAAAAAGTCGGTGATCACGCTGTTCGGAGCCCCCAACACCTCGTGCGGAAGCACTTGAACATCTTTGAAGTCCGTTGTACCGCTGTCGGTCCGCCGCATCCCCAGGGCTTTCCAGTCATTGTTGGGACGCACTCCCCCTCGGTCGGTGGGTATGACCGCTGTGATAATTCCCGACCGCTCGGGTGAGTCATCATCCTGCGCCACGCCAAACACCAGAAGCAGATCGGATCCGAGCGCCCCGCTACAGAAATGCTTGGTCCCGTTCAGCACGTAACCACCGTCGTCGCGTGGGGTTGCACGCACCTTCCAGTCGAGAATGTGACTGTTGTTCTCGCTCAACGCGTTCCCCGTCCAGGAACCCTGCGCCACGCGGCGGTAAGTGGCGTCGCGCTGCTCCGGCGAGCCGAGGAGTTCGATGAAGGCTGCACACACGAGGTGGTATCCGTAGAGGTGGCCAAGCGAGCCGTCGACCTTGGCAATCTCGCGGATTACTGCGAAGACTGAATCGCCCCGGGTTTGCTGGAGGCTCGGTTAGTTGGTTCCAGCGTTTGCGGGGACCGGGTTCTCACGGTAGCTGGTGACGGTGTGGGTCGACCAGTAGGCGCTCTCGTACTCGACGGGTGGGACGTGTCCGATCTCGCCGTGCAGGCGGCGGTGGTTGAACCATTCGACGTACTCAGCGACGGCGATCTCGACCTCGCCCACACCTGCCCAGCCGCCTCGCGGGCGCATCACGGGGTTACGGATGCATTCGGCTTTGAACAGCGAGTTGAACGCCTCAGCCATCGCGTTGTCGTATGAATCCCCTTTGGAGCCAACAGATGTCACCGCTTCGGCTTCGGCCAGTCGTTCGGTGTAGCGGATGGCTCGGTATTGGGCGCGTTCAATCGGTCGATGCAACACTGGGTTGTTGTAGCGAGTGTAGTTGTTCGCCAAAGACTTCGGCGGGAGTTTTCCATCCAAGGACTTTTCTAGGACGGTTGTTGAGGGTGTAGGCGATGGCCTCGAGGTCCTCAGCTGACCACCGCGACAGATCAGTTCCCTTAGGAAAATATTGGCGCAGAACACCATTGGTGTTCTCGTTGGATGGTCGCTGCCACGGTGAGTGCGGATCGGCGAAGAACACCTGCGTTCCGGTGTCCATCGCGAACTGGGCGTGAGCGGACAGTTCCTTGCCGCGATCCCACGTCAACGTTTTGCGCAACTGCTGCGGCAGCGCGGCGATCGACGCTGTCAGTCCTGCATTCATCGCGATGGCACCGTAGCCACCGAGTGCGGGCCCGTTCTTCACAGGCGGCTGCTCACCCCAGCCCTGCTGGCGTGGCAGATGCACCAGAAGTGTTGCACGACTACGACGTTCAACGATCGTGCCGATCGCCGATCTCCCAGTTCCGATAATCAGATCACCCTCCCAGTGCCCGGGGACGGCACGGTCCTCGGCCTCGGCAGGGCGCTGACTGAACACGACATCGGAGGTGACGTGACCCTGCGGCTTGTTGCGCGAGCGGGCCCGCGGCTCCCTCAGTGCACGTCCGGTGCGCAGGCACGCGACCAGCTCACGTTTGAGCGCGCCGCGGCCCTCGATGAACAGGGACTGGTAGATCGCCTCGTGACTGATACGCATGGATTCATCATCGGGGAAGTCGACCTTCAAACGCTGGGAGATCTGCTCTGGACTCCACGCCAGCGACCACCGCCGGTTGGCCCGGTGCGGTTTGTTAAGCCCCTTCCATGGCGGTGGCGTGGGGCCCGCAGCGATCGTGCCATCGGGACGGCGGACAACGCCGGCCAGGCGGTCCTGTACGTACTCCCGCAACTCGACGTGGGCCACGAGCTTCGCTGTTTTCGGGCGCTTGGCGGCCTGCTGGGCTTTCCACTGCGCCACCAACGCCCGATACTCGAGCTTCCCGCTCCTGGTTGCGGCGTTGCGCCGTAGCTCACGCGAGATCGTGGCCGGACTCCGCCCGATCCACCGTGCGATCTCACGCACCCCACGATCCTGGGCGCGTAGCAGCGCGATCTCTTCCCGTTCGGCGAAGGATAGATAGCGGCCCGAAGGCTCATCCAGACTCAGCGGCCTCATGCCGCCAGCGTGGCGGAACCAGCGTGTACCCACCGGCACCGACACACCGACAGCGATCGATGCCTGTGCCGTGCTCACCCCCGTCGCGACCACCCGCCAAAACTCACGTTGCACCTGCCGCGACGGCTCCGGCCGCCCCGGCGATCGCATCGCCGGCCGAAGTGCACGATCAGCACGCCACTGCCGACGAACACCTACCGCCACATCGCTGGTCCTCCGACTCCAGTCCGCCGTAGCCACCGCAAACACCTCCATGATCATGGTGTTGCGACGACCAGTTGAATCCGCCTTGCACTCCGCGGTCGGAGTGGTGGATCAGCCCGGCCACGTCGTGGCCGGCACGCGACCGTGCCCACAATCCCATGTTCAGGGCGTCGAGGGCGAGGTCGGTGTGCATGGTGGTCGAGACCTGCCAGCCGACGACCATCCGCGAGAACACGTCCAGGACGAACGCCGCGTACACCCAGCCCGAGTGGGTGCGGATGTAGGTCAGGTCCGCCACCCACAACGCGTTCGGTGCCGCCGCGGTGAACTGACGGTTGACCCGGTCAGCCGGCCGGGGTGTTTCAGCTCCCTCGCTGCGCGTGGTCTTGCGTGTCTTGAGTCTCGCTATCCCTTGCAGCCCATCGGCTTTCATCAATCGCTCGACGGTGCAGCGGGCAGCACTATGGCCCTGTCTGCGCAATTGGGCATGCACCTTGCGGGCACCGTAGACGCCGAGGTTGTCGGCATGCACCGCGCGGACCTGGGTAAGGAGCTCCCGGTCACGCACCACACGAGGCGCCTCGGTCTTCTGGGGGCTCAGGTGGGCTCGTACCGTGGACGGAGCGATCTGGGCGGACGTATCGCGCAATGCCGCACAGATCGGATCGACTCCGTGTTCATCGCGGTGAGCCGCGACGAACTCCACGATCAGCGCTGTGGGCGGTCGATCTCCGCCGCAAAGAAAGCCGAAGCCTGCTTCAAGATCGTGTTCGCTCGCCGCAGTTCACGGTTCTCCCGCTCCAACGCCGCGATGCGGTCAGCGTCCTCACTCGTGGTGCCCGGGCGGACCCCGCCGTCGATCTCGGCCTGACGAACCCAATTGCGCAACGCCTCGGGATGGACTCCGAGCTGATCGGCGATCCGCTTGATCGCACCTCTCGACGAATCGGGATCTCGTCGCGCTTCACATGCCATCCGGGTGGCCCGGTCCTTGAGTTCCTCACTGTACTTGCGTGGTGCTGCCATGCTCTCCATCCTTCACAGGTTCGAGAGCCTCCGACAGACCCGGGGCGGTTCAGACCGTCGGCCAATCTGCGCCCCAACCACCGTGCTCCTCGGGTACCGCGAGCGCCAGCAGACCACTTAGGCGTAAGTCCTCTTTCTCACGGGTGGCTGGCCCCCCATCGCGATCCCGTTCGACGATTCCCTCCCGCCAGCTTGCAGCAAGGTCTCGAGCCACCGCGAGAGGATCGCCCGCCCGCCGATCGGTGGCCGCCGCCGTGTCGTCGGTGACTGTCATTCGTATTCTCCAATCGCTGATGTGCCGGCCGCGCATGTACGCAGGCTCGTCTGCAGAAATTCCGGGGCCGACCAATCAGTCAGGTCGATCGCCTTATCCACCAGATCGTGGTCGACCAGGTACCGCTGTGTCGCAGCAAGGACAGTGAGCGCATCGTGGTCGAGGGTGGGTACTAAGTTGTCGGTGAAGTGCTCGCCGAAACCGCGTGTCACCGCAGTCTCGCTAACACCGAGGTTGCGGGCATGAATCGCGACTGTCTCGGTCAGATGATCGCGCGCCCAGGAGCCTGCCCGGACCACCGTATCCACCAGATGCTGCACGAGTGACGGGTTCTTATCGACGAGTTGCGCGCTGATTGTCCAAACGCTGGCGTAGTGGCTTGTCCTGTCCAAGCTCAGGTCACGCAGCGGTCTAACACCGGTGAGGTCTTCGAACTCCGCGGACCACGGAAGCCAGCTGAATAGCGCATCGACCGTCCCCCCGGCAAAGACTTGTGCCTGATGGGCCCCGACGGCGGGAAAGAGGTCCGAACCGTTCACTGATGCCGATGCGCTGAGTCGGTCCTGCGGTAAGTCGACTCCCGCCGTCTCAATGGGTACGAGCTCGATATCGTTTACTGTTACGCCGGAGTGACGAAGGGTGTGCTGCAGGGCTCGCGCCTCCCAAGTGCCCAGTGCGACGAGAGTCTGGCGCCACGGGTCGAGCTGTCGGTAGTCACCAAGGTCGCCGCGCAGGATCCGGATTGCCGATGCGGATACGCCGACACGATGCCCCGCCAGTTGCTCCGGTGCGGTCAGGGTGGGGTCGGCCGCGTAAAAGCCCAGCTTTCCCTCGAACAGGGTGACGCCCAGGAGGCGTGTGCGACCCGGTGCACGCAGGCCCTCACTCACCAACGGCGGGATCTCTCCGCCGAATCGGGTGTAAGCGGGATGATCGTAGGTGAAGTGCAAGGAGCCCAGCGGCCCTCCCAGCACGTCCAGATTGATGCCAGCCTCGGCGAGCAACTGCGACTCGCGGCCAACCAGCAGGGCGTTGGGAACAGGGCAGTTGCTGTACGCGAGGGTGTGGACCGCTGAGCTGGTGTCGGTCACAGCGCCGCCGCCCCGCTTGGCAGTTCCAGGCCGAGGTGGTCGCGCAGCGTTGATCCCTCATACTCGTCGCGGAATACCCCACGTTCTTGCAACAGCGGCACCACCTGGTCGACAAAGTCCTCGTAAACGCCGGGCAGATAGGCGGCGGAGATGATGAACCCATCAGCCGCTCTCGCATCGAAGTACTCGACCAGTCTGTCGGCGATCTGGGTGGGCGTTCCTCCCCACTGCGGGACAAAACCCACGTTCGTGCCATAACGCTTTCCAAGGTCGGCCAGTGTCAGATCCTCGCCGTCGCTCGCAACCGTGGAGAACATGTGGAGCATGGTGGGGATGTGCGCGTCCCCCAAGCTCGCGACGATGTCGGAGTACTTCGCGTCTAGGGGGAAGGCGGACAAGTCGATTCCACTATGACTCGACAACGTCGACAGACCGACCTCGGGGTGGACGAGACCGTTGATGTATTCGAGGCGATCGCGTGCGATCGCCTCGGTCTCCCCAAGTATGGGCATGACAGCTGTGAAAACCTTCGTGGCGTCGGGGTTGCGACCCGCGGCACTCACTTGCCCCTTGATGTCCTGGTACGTGCGCTGCATCATCTCCAGCGTCGGCGAGATGCTGAACACGGCGTCGGCCCACTGGCCCGCGAAACGTCTACCGCGAGGCGACAATCCGGCCTGGAGGAGTACTGGCTCGCGCTGACTTGAAGGGGGGATTTGCAGGGGGCCGCGCACGTCGAACCAGTCACCACGGTGATCGACGTAATGAACTTTCTTAGGATCAGCGAACCGGCCGCAGATCTTGTCCAACAGCAGCGCATCATCGTCCCACGAGTTCCACAGCTTACGTACGACCTCGACGAACTCGTCCGCGCGGTCGTAACGGGTGTCGTGTTCAAGATGAGCATCGATTCCGAAGTTCTTTGCCTCTGAATCGTTCAGCGATGTCACGATGTTCCACGACACCCGCCCGTCGGACAGGTTATCCAGCGTTGCCAGGATACGGGCGACGTGAAACGGCGGGTAATACGTGGTGGAGATGGTGGCTCCAAGTCCCAACCGGTCGGTCACGGCGGCCATCGTCGCCACCACCGTGGCGGGCTCGAGTGCGATCGCGCCCTGGCCGCCCAGTCCGACGCCTGTTTGCAGATCATGGCCGTAGCTGTCCTCGACTGCGAGAGCATCCGGAAGGAAAAGAAGATCAAACTTTCCGCGTTCAAGGGTCTGAGCGATCTTCTTATAGTATGCACCGGAAAGAAAATCGTTAGTTGCTGCGGATCTAGTGTCCTGAGTCATTAATTTCCGTTCGGTTGTTAGGCTAGGGAATGGCAACCCGGGGTCCGCGAGCAGTGGATATTGTTCTGACTGATGACGAGCGCCGTGAGCTCGAAGGGTGGGCGCGTCGGCGAACGACGGCCTCGGGTTTGGCGATGCGCTCACGAATCGTTCTCGCCGCCGCTGATGGCGGTTCGAATACTGAAGTGGCACAACGACTCGGCCTCAATCGCAGTACCGTGCGGCGCTGGCGAGGCCGGTTCGTCGAGCACCGCTGCGAGGGGTTGCTCGACGAACCCCGGCCTGGGCGACCTCGCACCGTCGACGACGAGCAGATCAAAAACTTGATCACCGCGACTCTCGAGACCACTCCGAAGAATGCGACACACTGGTCGACGCGGGCGATGGCCGAGCATCTCGACATGTCACAGTCAACCGTGTCGCGTGTGTGGCGGGCGTTCGGATTGGCTCCGCACAAACAGGATTCGTGGAAGCTGTCGAGAGATCCCTTGTTCACCGAGAAGGTCCGTGAATCACCCCTGGTTTGATGCCGCTTCCTTCTGAGTCAGGAAGGATGAGCACATGCCTAAGAAGATCGATCCGGAGGTCCGTTCGAGGGCCTTGCGTTTGCTGGAGGCGCACGGCGGCGAGTACACGTCGTTGACTGCCGCGGCAGAGGCGATCGCCAAGCAGGTCGGTGTCGGTGGGGAGACGGTACGTCGGTGGGCCGTGCAGGCCCAGGTCGATGCCGGCGCCCGGTCGGGGACCACGTCGAAGGAGTCCGCTGAGATCAAGCGACTCAAGGCGGAGAACAAGCAGTTGCGAGAGGACGTTGCCATTTTGAAAGCGGCGACGACTTTCTTCGCGGGGGAACTCGACCGCCGCAATCGATGATTGTGGCGTTCATAGATCAGATGCGCGCCAACGGTTTTGCGGTCGAGTCGATCTGTCGGGTCTTGCGTGAGCAGGGCTGCATGATTGCCGCACGAACCTATCGGGCGTGGCGAACACGCACGCCTGCCGCTCGGACCGTCTCCGATGCTCACGTCGTCGATGCGGTGCGCACCGTGGTCTGGCGGACCGGTGACGACGGCCGGCGGAAGATGACTCCGGAGGGCCTCTACGGGCGGGTGAAGATGCGCGCCCATCTGCATCGGACAACACTGCCCGGGGTGTCCTATGGCGCCGTTGATCGAGCGATGAAAGTGCTAGGCCACAACGGGATTCGAAGGTCCAAGGGAGTCCGTACGACCGTGCGGTCCGCTGATGGTGTACGTGCGGAGGATCTGGTGAATCGACAGTTCAGTGCCGTCGAGCCGAACCGGGTGTGGGTGACCGATTTCACCTACTGCCGGACGTGGGCGGGGTGGGTGTACGTGGTGTTCATCATCGACGTGTTCTCACGTCGGATCGTGGCGTGGCACGCCTCGACGTCGAAGACGGTGGAGCTGGTGACGGTCCCGCTTCGGATGGCGCTGTGGCAGCGGAAACGAGAGGGTCATCCGGTGAAAGCTGCTGAGCTGATTCATCATTCGGATGCTGGAAGTCAGGGCGGATTCAACTGGTCGTCGCAACACCATGATCATGGAGGTGTTTGCGGTGGCTACGGCGGACTGGAGTCGGAGGACCAGCGATGTGGCGGTAGGTGTTCGTCGGCAGTGGCGTGCTGATCGTGCACTTCGGCCGGCGATGCGATCGCCGGGGCGGCCGGAGCCGTCGCGGCAGGTGCAACGTGAGTTTTGGCGGGTGGTCGCGACGGGGGTGAGCACGGCACAGGCATCGATCGCTGTCGGTGTGTCGGTGCCGGTGGGTACACGCTGGTTCCGCCACGCTGGCGGCATGAGGCCGCTGAGTCTGGATGAGCCTTCGGGCCGCTATCTATCCTTCGCCGAACGGGAAGAGATCGCGCTGCTACGCGCCCAGGATCGTGGGGTGCGTGAGATCGCACGGTGGATCGGGCGGAGTCCGGCCACGATCTCGCGTGAGCTACGGCGCAACGCCGCAACCAGGAGCGGGAAGCTCGAGTATCGGGCGTTGGTGGCGCAGTGGAAAGCCCAGCAGGCCGCCAAGCGCCCGAAAACAGCGAAGCTCGTGGCCCACGTCGAGTTGCGGGAGTACGTACAGGACCGCCTGGCCGGCGTTGTCCGCCGTCCCGATGGCACGATCGCTGCGGGCCCCACGCCACCGCCATGGAAGGGGCTTAACAAACCGCACCGGGCCAACCGGCGGTGGTCGCTGGCGTGGAGTCCAGAGCAGATCTCCCAGCGTTTGAAGGTCGACTTCCCCGATGATGAATCCATGCGTATCAGTCACGAGGCGATCTACCAGTCCCTGTTCATCGAGGGCCGCGGCGCGCTCAAACGTGAGCTGGTCGCGTGCCTGCGCACCGGACGTGCACTGAGGGAGCCGCGGGCCCGCTCGCGCAACAAGCCGCAGGGTCACGTCACCTCCGATGTCGTGTTCAGTCAGCGCCCTGCCGAGGCCGAGGACCGTGCCGTCCCCGGGCACTGGGAGGGTGATCTGATTATCGGAACTGGGAGATCGGCGATCGGCACGATCGTTGAACGTCGTAGTCGTGCAACACTTCTGGTGCATCTGCCACGCCAGCAGGGCTGGGGTGAGCAGCCGCCTGTGAAGAACGGGCCCGCACTCGGTGGCTACGGTGCCATCGCGATGAATGCAGGACTGACAGCGTCGATCGCCGCGCTGCCGCAGCAGTTGCGCAAAACGTTGACGTGGGATCGCGGCAAGGAACTGTCCGCTCACGCCCAGTTCGCGATGGACACCGGAACGCAGGTGTTCTTCGCCGATCCGCACTCACCGTGGCAGCGACCATCCAACGAGAACACCAATGGTGTTCTGCGCCAATATTTTCCTAAGGGAACTGATCTGTCGCGGTGGTCAGCTGAGGACCTCGAGGCCATCGCCTACACCCTCAACAACCGTCCTAGAAAAGTCCTTGGATGGAAAACTCCCGCCGAAGTCTTTGGCGAACAACTACACTCGCTACAACAACCCAGTGTTGCATCGACCGATTGAACGCGCCCAGTACACATCGGTTACACTGACTGAGCGGCTGCGGCTCGAAGACATCGCCGCGTCGATCGGGTCGGTCGGAGACGCCTACGACAACGCTCTGGCCGAGTCGGTGAACGGGCTGTACAAGACCGAGTGCATCCGGACCACGATCTTCCACTCCGGCCCGTACCGGACGATCTCCGACGTCGAGTTCGCGACCGCTGGTTGGGTCGACTGGTACAACAACAGCAGGCTGCACTCGAGTATCGGCCAGATTCCCCCGACCGAGTTCGAAACGCTCCACTACGCTGGCCTCGGCCCCGAGGACCAGCCCACACTGGAGGCGGCACAAAACCCTAGGGTGATTCACCCAGCCGATCTTTCCCATGCTCCCGGGCACCCCGCAACGGGCCAGCCACGACTATGTGCGCAACGGCACCTCCAGTCTGTACGCGGCGTTGGACATCGCGTCGGGAAAAGTGATCGGTTCGCTTCACTCACGGCATCGGGCAACAGAATTCATCGGGTTTCTCCGCAAGATCGACGCCGAGGTGCCCGACGAGCTCGACGTCCACCTGGTCATGGACAACGCCTCTACCCACAAGACGCCCGCGGTCAAACGATGGCTGACCTCGCACCCACGATTCGTTGTCCACTTCACCCCGACGAGCTCATCCTGGATGAACCTCGTCGAACGCTGGTTCGCCGAACTGACCACCAAGAAGCTCCAACGCTCCACCCACCGCACCGTGAGAGCGCTCAACGCCGACATCAGAGCATGGATCGAGACCTGGAACGACAACCCCCGCCCCTACGTGTGGGTCAAGACCGCTGACCAGATCCTCGACTCCATCGCCCACTACTGCACACGAATTAATGACTCAGAACACTAGCGGGAATTATGTCATAACGTAGGTTATCGGCGAATCTTGGAGAAAGTCAGGTCATTTCGTCATCAATGACGAAACTGTGGAGCAATCACGAACCGTTCGGCCGTCGAGGCGTTCTCCAAGCTGATCCTGCGGAACGAGTACACCCTCTCCGACGTCGAGAAGGTCATCGCCGGGGACACCGATGCCGTCGACGTGCCACCCGACTAGACCCCGTCCAGCGGTAGGCCGCGACCGCTCACGGTCGTGGCCCATCGCCCCGGCCCCGCTCACACCCGCCACCTCGAGGGACCATCGTGACCATCACCGCCGAACTTTTCCCCCGCTGCGCCCTGCCCGGCTGCGCGATCCCCACCGACACCCAGGGCCACCCCTGCAGACAATGCCGCCGTGACCTCGGAACCCTCGTGCGCCACAACCCCGGCGGCCGCCGACGCCCAAACCGGCCGCGACCACGACGTCGCCCTGGCTTACCGGGCTTAAGAACAGCTACGCATCGCCGACGCCGCCGAACAACGCATCCCCCAGGCCGGTATGCAGGAGAAGCCCGGACAGTCCAGCTGGCTGTGCGAGGAACGCCGAAGGTGTGACATTCTGTCCGTTCCGTACCCGAGGAGTGCGAACGTTCTGTAGGTATCGCGCGACGGGCGGTGCGACCACCATGGATGCACTGCGCATCGTCGCGCGCCATGCCCGAACGCACCCCGCCCGATCGGGGGCCGACACCTCCTGGACGGACTCAATGACCGCACTCGACGCCGCGACCCCGTCGGCACCCGGACCGGGCCATTCGGGCCCGCAGGCCGAGGCCGAACTCGAACTGATCCCCGAATCCGCGAAGACCCATGACGTGCGCGGACAGTTCTGGATCTGGGCCGGTGCGAACATCGCGCCGATCAACTGGGTGCTGGGTGCACTCGGCGTCACGATGGGCCTCGGGCTGTGGGAGACAGTGGCGGTCCTCGTCGTCGGCAATGCCATCGGCATGACCATCTTCGGCGTCTTCGTCGTCATCGGTCAGCGCACCGGGGTCACCGGAATGGTGCTGTCGCGAGCCGTCTTCGGACGCCGCGGCGCCTACGTTCCCGCCGCCGTCCAGGCCCTGGTCTGCATGGGCTGGTGCGCGGTCAACACCTGGATCGTTCTCGACCTGGTGATGGCGCTGCTCGGCGAGATGGGACTCGTCGACCCGGACCTCGACAACAACGCCGCACGGATCGTCGTGGCCGCGGTCATCATGGGGATGCAGGTGACGATCGCGTGGTTCGGGTACCGGGTGATCTCCGCGTTCGAACGATGGACGGTGCCTCCGACGGTCGCGATCCTGCTCGTCATGACCGTCGTCGCGTGGGTCGGCCTCGACGTCGACTGGGGACAGACGACCGCTCCGGAGCTCACGGGATCGGCCCACATCGGCGCGATCACGGCGGTGATGACCGCGATCGGCATCGGCTGGGGTCTGACGTGGATCGGTTACGCCGGCGACTACTC
The DNA here is from genome assembly GCF_041103195.1 of Gordonia sp. ABKF26. Lineage (NCBI taxonomy): Bacteria > Bacillati > Actinomycetota > Actinomycetes > Mycobacteriales > Gordoniaceae > Gordonia > Gordonia sp. ABKF26. The sequence continues at coordinate 279,725 of NZ_JBGCVZ010000003.1, read as the reverse complement.
GCGCTTCGTGTCCCGGGAAGTCCCGTCGCGCAGGCTGTTTCTCGCCAGTGCACTCGGGCAGTTCATCCCGGTCGTCTGGCTCGGAGTGCTGGGTGCGTCCCTGGCGACATTGAGCGACTCCGCCGACCCGGGTGAGATCATCGTCGACGCCTACGGCGTTCTCGCACTGCCGGTTCTGTTGCTGGTGATCCACGGACCGCTCGCGACCAACATCCTCAACATCTACACGTGCACGGTGTCGACGCAGGCGCTCGACATCCGCGTCGACCGGCGCGTGCTGAACCTGATCATCGGCGTCGTGGCGATGGCGGTCGTCGTCTACTTCGTGCTCAACAGCGACTTCGCTACCACCATCGACTTCTGGCTGGTGTCGATCGTCGGCTGGTTGAGCCCTTGGGGCAGCGTTGTTCTCGTGCACTGGTTCCTGATCGCTCGGCAACAGATCGACGCCGAGAGCCTGTTCGCCACACCGGCGGACAGCGTCCTGCCGATGGTCCGGCCGACCGCCCTCGTCGCACTCGCTCTCGGTGTCACCGCGACCTGGATGTTCATGTACGGGATGCTGCCGGCACTGCAGGGCCCCGTCGCCGTCGCCCTCGGCGGGATCGACCTGTCCTGGCTGGCCGGGGCCGTGGTCGCCGGTACCTCCTACTGGACCATGGAGAAGCTCACCGCCCCACGCGCTGCCTGAAGCCCGTCCCGCCAGAGCCGAGGCTGTCGGCGGCGACGACGGGCGAAAGCCGCCTATCGGGTCGGGGCGTCCACTAGGGTTCGGCCCAGCGGGAGGTAACGCGGCCTCCTGATGAGGAGGTTTCATGGCCACCGTCCAGACCGCAACCGGCTCGATCGATTCCGCCGACCTCGGGAACGTGTTGGTGCATGAGCACGTCTTCATCGTCAACGAGGAATTCCGGCAGAACTACCAGGACGACTGGGACGAGGACGAGAAGGTCGCCGAAGCGGTGCGCGATCTGGCGGAACTGAAGGAACTCGGGATCGACACGATCCTGGACCCGACGGTTCTCGGTCTCGGCCGCTACATCCCGCGGATCCAGCGGATCGCCGAACAGGTCGACCTCAACATCGTCGTCGCGACCGGCCTGTACACCTACAACGACATCCCGTTCCAATTCCACTATGCGGGACCCGGGCTGCTGTTCGACGTCCCGGAGCCGCTGGTCACCCTGTTCACGAAGGATCTCACCGAGGGCATCGCGGACACCGGTGTGCGGGCGGCTTTCCTCAAGTGCGCCATCGAATCCCAGGGACTGACACCGGGTGTCGAGCGCGTGATGCGCGCGGTGGGACAGACCAGCGCCCAGACCGGCGCGCCCATCACCGTGCACACCGATCCGCACAGTCAGTCGGGACTGGTCGCCCAGAAGGTCCTGGCCGAGGAAGGGGCCGACCTGACGAAGGTCGTCATCGGCCACTCCGGAGACAGCGTCGACCTCGACTACCTGATGAAACTCGCCGACGCCGGTTCCGTTCTCGGCATGGATCGTTTCGGGCTCGACCTCCTCCTGCCGTTCGACGAGCGCGTGAACACGGTCGCCGAACTGTGCAAGCGCGGCTATGCCGACCGCATGGCCCTCGCGCACGACGCCGCCTGCTTCATCGACTGGTTCGACCACGAGGCCAAGAAGCAGGCACTCCCGAAGTGGAACTATCGGCACATCAGTGAAGAGGTGTTGCCGGCGCTACGGGAACGCGGGGTGAGCGAGGCCGACATCACGACGATGCTCGTCGACGTGCCGCGACGCTACTTCGAGTAGCGCCGCGATACCGGCTCGGGGTCAGCGCAGGCTGGTCTGGTACCGGCGCATCCCGCGCAGCCACCGGTCGTAGTCGGCGCCCTTCTGGCGGTACATCTCGAGGACCTCGGGGTGGGGGAGGATGAGGAAGCGTTCGTCGGCGACGGCGTCGAGCACGATCGCGGCCACCGCCCCGGGCGTGAGCACCGTGCCCGCGGTCTCCACGGCGCGCTGCATCAGTCGTTGCTCCTCGGTGGCGGAATCACCGTCCGGCCGCAGCAGTTTGGTGTCGACGCCCATCGGGCAGAGGCAGCTCACCCGGATGCCGTCGTCGCCGTGGGTGATGTTGAGCCACTCCGCGAAGCCGACCGCCGCATGCTTGGTGACCGAGTACGGGGCATTGCCGATCTGCGTGAGCAGACCCGCGGCCGACGCCGTGCTGACGAAGTAGCCGGTCCCTCGTTCCACCCAGTCCGGGACGAGGCGCCGAGCTGCTCGGATGTGGGCGCGGAGATTGACGTCCAGCGTGAGATCCCACACCGCCTCGGCGGTGTCGACACCGCCACCCACACCCACGCCGGCATTGGCGAAGTAGAGATCGACCGGGCCGAACGTGTTCTCCGCCAGCCGAACCGCGGCGTCGATGTGCTCGTCGGATGAGGCGTCGCCGCCGATCGCGGTCGTCGAATCCCCCAGTGAGTCGGCGACGGCCAGGGCGCCGGACTCGTCGAGATCGGTGACGACGACCTTCGCGCCCGCATCGACCAGCGCATGCGCGATCGCCGCGCCGATACCCGCACCGCCACCCGTGACGATGGCCACCTTGCCTGCGACGTCCATGGATCTCCTTCGATCGCCGATGTGTGGGGTCCAGAGTTACCAGACGCGAGGGCGAAATCCCGCTCCCTGAGGTGCGAGGAGCGCAAGCGACGAGCCTCGAAGGGTCCCGACAGCAGTCACGAGACTCGAAGCCGATGACTTTTCCGCCGCCCCACGGTCTGACATCGTGACGTTCACCGCGAAGAGACGAGAGGCCACACCATGGGAAAGATCCACGTCCACGAATTCATCACCCTCGACGGCAGCTACGAGGACCCGAGCTTCACGATGCCGTATGGATTCGCCGACGGGATGGGCGAGCTGCTCGGCTCCTTCATGTCCGACTGCACCGGAATCCTGCTCGGACGCAACACCTTCGAGATGTTTGCCCCGGCCTGGGCGCACCGGACGGTCGAGGACGATCCCGGTGCGCCGTTCTTCAACGACACCACCAAGTACGTGGTGTCCTCGACCCTCGACGACGCGGCTGCCTGGCAGAACTCGGAGATCATCGGCGCCTACGACGCCGACCGGATTCGCGAACTCAAGAAGGATCGCGACCTCTACATCAGCGGCAGCGGCACCCTCGTGCGGGCGTTGCTGCGCGACGAGCTCATCGACGAGCTGCACCTGCTGGTGTACCCCGTGGTCCTGGGGAGCGGTGCCCGCCTCTTCGACGGTCTGGCCGATCTGCCTCTCACGCTCGTCGGCACAGACGTCTTCGACAACGGCGTCGTACACCTCTCGTACAGCTCCACCGACTGAGCGGTCGCGATCCTCGGCGGAGATGGCGCCGGAGTTCGTCGAAGGCGCAGCGGCCCTTCGTGGCTCGTCGCTTGCGCTCCTCGCACCTCAGGGAGCAGAGGGGGTCGCTCCTTTCGGACTAGGGAGCAGGGGGGCGTTGCGACGGCCCCGATGCCCCGTCGGCGAGGTCCATGGCGCTGAGGAGCAGGCGGGCGACGCGGGCGTAGGCCTGGTGCTCGGCCTCGCACAGTGCGATCTCCTCGTCGCCGAGCTCGGCATTGCGGGCTGTCGTCAGATTGTCCATCCACTCGCGCATCTCGGCGGCACAGATGTCGAAGAACTCGTGCACACGCTCCCGATCCCGGTGGCACGCCGCGAGAACCGTCGTCGGGGACAGCTTGTTGTCGAGCTTCTGGTTGACCCGCAGGAGACTGAGCAGGGCGCCGGGCAACCGATCGCCGCGGCCGCGATGATCCAGTTTCGGCTGGCTGCCGAGCCGCCTGATCATGTCGCCGCGGGCCGACCTGGCGAAGTCGTCCCAGCGCCGGAGGGCGGCATCGAGGTTCGCGGGACTGAACACCGCGACGTCGATCCGGCGCTGCGCGTACACGAGTCCGTTGCGCACGACCACCGCGACTTCGGGCCATCGCGGGGAGAACTCCGCGACCACCATCCCGAGCAGCGAGGGTGCGGGCACCGACGAGCTGAGGATGGTCACGATCTCCAGCGAGCGGGCATCTCGGGTCGGTCGTAGCAGCGAGGTGCCCGTCGACCGCAGGAAGATGGCCTTGCGCGGACTGACCACGGCGGGACGGCCCGCCGCGGTCATCGCGGCGCGGACCAGTTCGACGAGATGGTCTTTCGACTGCGGGATCACCCCGCCCTCCGCGGGGGCGTCGACGAATCGGGGCGGCGCGGTGAAGCGGAGTGTGTCGGCGTCGGTGATGCGTACGGTGTCGTCGGGATCCTCGCCGACCACGCGGCTCGACTCCGATGACCGGGCCTGGTCCCGCTCGGCGTCGAGATCGTCTGCGGGCAGAGGTGAGTGGTGGCGGGCGAAGGACGGGTCGCCGATGCTGACGAATGACGGATGGATGACACCCCACACCTCGCGCAGGGCCCGCACGGCGGCGTCGGCGAGGTCGGCGAACCGGAGGGGGTCGACCTCGAAACAGAAGGCGCTCCGACCTTCGAGCCGACACCAGCCGCGGTCGACGATGTAGGTGGCCTGTCGCATCCACCGGTCCTTGTCGGTCCAGGTGAGGTCACCCGCGGAGATGGTGCAGCGGAGGCGTTCGGTCGACCCGAGGGTTCCGGTCACCGCAAAGGTCATCCGTCGACGCCATCCCCCGGCGGCCGCCTCGACGATGGCGAGACTCTGACCCGGCAGGAGGCGTGGCACCCGGACCGCGAGAGTGTCGGCGAAGTCCCGCCAGGCCGCCTCGAGGACGGCGTCGAAGTCGGGGGACATGCGGGTTCCTCCTGGGCGGGACGTACGCGGACCGGATCCGAATAGTACGACGCGGAGCAGACACCCGGGGCGACACCCGTGACAGAACTAGCGGGGTGCCGAGTGCTCGACCGTCTCGTCGAAGACGGGGTGCCAGGGAAGGCTGTGCGCGGCGTAGTCGGCGCTCGTCGGCGCGGCCCGCGGCACCGGTTCACCGGTCATCGACCTCCATGCGATCGAGTTGACGATGCGGACCGTGGCGGCGTCGGAGATCGTCGGGTGCCAGGTGTCGACGGACTCGAGCGGACCCGTCACGAGCGGCGCGGCGAGGCGGGGATGCGCTCGTTCTCGTTCGGCTCGAGAGATGTCGCAGAGCACGCAGGTGCCGGGCGCCGACGGACGATGGCGTCGTCGCCGGGCCCACGCGTCGGCGCGCATCGGGATGACGGCCAGCTGCACGAGCGTCCCGAGTCGGCCGCCGTCCCCGACGGTGTGCGTCGAGGGGGCGAGGAACTGCTGATCGTCGAATCCACCGCCGGCCGGCCCCCGGTGCGAGGCGAGCGACGGTTGCGTGGGGACCTCGAGATAGTCGCCGGCGTCGAAGTCCGGCACCCCGGTGAACACCTCACCGCTGATCGCGTTGACACCGTCGACGCCGACCATCACCAGGAACGGATGCAGGTGCGGCGAGGAGAAATCCAGCCAGGTGGCCTCGGACTGCCACATCGGGATCGTCGCGTGTGCGTCCCCGTCGGGAGAGCCCTGGGCGAGGCGCAGGGCACCGTCGCCGCCGGCCGAGCCGCATCCTCCGACCGGGTCGGGGGTCCGCAGCGTTCGCTGGAACGTGACGTGCAAGCGCGCGTCGCGACCGAGTTCGGGAAAGGTGAACGTGAGCGCGCCGCGATCAGTGGTGATGGCCATGCGAGGGCTCCGATCGGTGACGCGAACCGCTGAGGGTGGCCTAAAGAATTGAACGCCTCGCCGGCCGCCGGCGCGATGGGCGGCGTCGAAAATCGTCCGCGCAGACTACGTGCGCCGATGATTCGGATCCCGATTTGCCGGGATCACTTGGCTGATGAGCTGCTGTCCGCGGTGTCGTCGTCGGACAGCACGACGACGCGGAGAGCGGCCCGCAGGTTGTGCGTGGTCGCCTTCCAGGTGTCGGCCTCGTGACGACAGGCATCGGCCTCCACCGAGTCCGACGCGGCGGCCGCGTCGACCGCCGAGCGCCGCCACGTGAGGTGCTGTTCTTCGCTGGTGTGGATGTAGGAGAGGATGTCGGCCTGGTTGTAGCGGCAGATCTTGGCGACCTCGCGGGCGCTCAACGACCGGCCGTCCGGGTCGAGCTCGAGCAGGGTCTGCAGGGCGTCGGGGAGCCGGCCGTCGTTCCGCGCGGTCAGGGGTGTGTCCTCGCCGACCTTGGCGATGACGGACGGTGCGCAGTCGGCGAGGAACGAGAACCACTCGGCCAGGGCCGAACTGAGGTTGTGCGGGTGGAAGACCGCGCACTCGACGGTCAGCGTCGCGAAGACCTCGTTCTCGAGCAGGTGCACGCGCACCGCCGAACCCATGGTCGGCTGGGCGGCGACGATGTCGGCGGCGCGCCGGCGGTCGGTGATGTCGCCGGCCAGGCGAGCGAAGAACTCGAGCCGCGGGGCGTCACTGCGCGGACTCAGCCACGACGAGACCGGCTTGGTGGGCAGGGCGATGTCACCGTCGGCGTCGGTCTGGATGCGGCAACCGGTGAGGTCTTCGAGCGAGCCGACGAGCAACGCGCGCAGATGGTCGGCGTCGAAGGGCTGGACCGCGACCTCGATGCGGGGTTCGGGGCGAGCGGCGGGGGAATGGTCGAGGAACGCGGGGTGCACGACCTCCCAGACCTGACGCAGCGTCAGCACCGTCACGTGCGCGAGCTGATCCACGCGGCGTCGGCCGACCTCGAAGATGTGGGTGCCGTTGCGCAGGCGCCGCCAGCCGAGAGAGGCGAGCATGGTCACGTGCTCGGCGAAGTACTCCGGGGTGGGATGCAGGTCGGTGTCGTCGATCGTGCAGCGCAGCCGACGTGAACCGGTGATCGTGAACCGCAGCGTCCCGTGGGGTCCCTCCGGGATCATCGGGTCCTGCTGGATCGTGAGGGTCTCGCCCGGCTCGAGATGCGACAGGCGATCGCCGACGTGCAAGGCGAACGTGCGCCAGGCGTCGTCGATGTTCGAGTCCACGGTGAAGTCGGTCATGTCGACTCCCTTCCTCGTGCGCTGACGAGCATGCGCATTGTGCAGCGATGTCGGGATCGGGAGCACGCTCCACCGAGCTGTTCGACGGCCGGCCCCGAACCCGCCTCGGAGTTCAGGTTAGGTGACCTGGCCGACAGACTTGGTCGGTTGAACAGACCCCGCGATGAACTCGTTGCCCGAACCGTACTCCAAGGTCGGTGACCCGGCTGAGTCAGGCACAGGTTGTCAACCGACAACGAGGAGTTGTGTCCCCAGCCTTGGGGACACGCACTCGGGCCACCGCTCAGACGCTGAGCCGCTGATGCCAGCGCAACGTCACCGAGGTCCCGTCGGGCCCGCTGGTCACGTCGGATGCGTCGCTGAGCGCCGAGATCAATGCGAGGCCGCGCCCGCGATAGGGCGACGACGAGGCATCGGATTTCCAGCGCCCCGAGTCGGTGACCGTGACCTCCAGCGATTCGTCGCGCGTCACGTGGGCGCGAACCCCGATGGCACGGGACCGTGTGGCCGAGGACTGGGCGGCGGGGGACTGGGCGGCGGGCGAGGGCGCGTCAGCGGCGTACGCGTGCTCGGCCGCGTTGGCCACGGCCTCGTAGACCGCGAGGACGATGTCGCTGCGACGTTCGGCGTCCACGTCGAGCGTCGCGTCCAGCCACCGTGTGAAGTGCTGCCGAAAGAGGTGGGCGGACTCGGGCGTGGCTGTCACCGACAGCGTCAGGCCGCCGTCCGAGTCCTCGGGGCGCGGGTGGGCCGATGAAATCCGGACCATCGGCGTCTAACCAGCCGGACGGTCGGCCAGCCCCTCTGTGGTGGTCATGGCCGTGACCGCGTCGTTCAGTGTCGGGTAGAGCACCATCGTCTGGTCGAGTCCCATCACGGTGAGGGGCCGTGTGGTCGCCGGTCCGGCGGCCACGACCCCGAACATGCCTCTCGGCGCGATGGCCTCATGGGCGGCGACGAGCGCTGCCATGCCCGCCGAGGCCAGGAATTCGGTGGTGGTCAGGTCGATGATCAGACCGTCCGGTTGCCCGCTCAGCGCCTGGCAGACCGCCTCGGACAACTGCGGAGCGGTGAGCACGTCGATGCTGCCCTCCACGGTCAGGATCACCAGCTGCTCGTGTGCCGCGGACACCACCGTCATCAGGGCGCGTCCGGCACTCAGGCCGTTGTCGTCGACGATCACAGCGTCAGGATGTTCTGCCTGCATCGGTGGTGGCCCTCTCTACGGGGGACTACAGCAGGCCGGCGTGCGGCCCCGTCCCGGCGAAACGTATGACGGCAGTTGCTCAACCGGTGCCGTCCATCGTGCCATGGGACGCCGTCGCGCCGGTACCGGGGTGAGCGAGAGATCTACCGCGCGATGAGTGACTATTTGCCGAAGAGCCGGTCGAGGAACGGGATCGTGTCGGCTTGCGACCGAACCAGTGTTCCGCTGTGGTCACTCGGATAGGTCCGGAAGGTCACGGGTTGGCCGTTGGCCGCCAGCGTCGCGGCGTACGCCGCGGTGGTGGGATACGGCACGTCGGTGTCCAGCAGGCCATGGCCCATGAAAAACGGCTTGTCGAAACCCTTTTCGGGCATGCCGAGGTAGTCGGCGAGGGTCGCCGAGAAGTTCGGCAGGCTGGTCAGCGGAGCGGAGAAGTAGTCGCCGACGGAGACTCCCCGGAGCTGCTCCTCGAACTCGCCGACACACTGTGTCTCGGCGAGCGCCACATACTTCCGGCCGGTCGGCGTGAGAATGCGATCGATGCCGAGTTCGGGGTGTGCGTATCGGAGGCCGGCCGTGATGTAGCTGAGGTAGGCGGTCAGCGCGGGTGTGATCGCCACCGGCGGTACGCCCGGGCCGGCGATCTGGACGAGGCGTTCGATGTAGGCCGGCGTACCGGTGCCCACGGCGCCGCGGTAGTCGAGTGCGGGACCGCCGAATTGCGTGGCGTAGCGCGCGGTGTAGATCGCCGCGCCGCCGCCCTGCGACTGCCCGACCGCCGCCCAGGATCGTGACAACCGCTGTGCGGCAGGCAGACTCGCGGAGAACTCGCGACCCGCCCGCACCATGTCGACGACATTGTGGGCCGTGGTCCGGCCGTCGAGGTAGGCATGCAGGCCGGGGGTGCCCAGGCCGGCGTAATCGCTGGCGACGATGGCGTATCCCTGCTGCATCCACTTGGCCAGGTACGGCAGGTCGCGCTCCGGGAGGCCTGGTCCCCGGACCGACGGCGCGCAGTCGTCGCCGATCCCGGATGTCCCGTGGGCCCAAGAGATCACCGGCCAGCCGCCGGGCGGGGCGGTGCCCTCGGGGATGAAGACGGTCCCGGTGCTCAGCGCCTTGTTCCCGAACGTGTCGGTGGTGACGTAGGTCAGGACGGTGGCGTCGGCGGACCCGGGCACCCAGAACTGCGGCGCCAGCGGGCGCGACGAGACGACCGAGCCGGTGTCGCCGAGAGTCGACGGTGAGGCGATGGCCGGACCGGTGGCGAGGGTCCCGGCCGCGCCGGAACTCCCGATCACGACGGCCGCACACGCGGCGAATGCCAGAACTTTGCGATGCCATCGAGTCACGGTCCTCACCGTACTGCGGACGAGTCCCGGTCGTCGATTCGCTCACCTATCCCGTTGCTGCGCAGCCATTTCGGTGAGCGGTACCGGATTCGGTGAGCGGGGCCGGTGGCCGCGGCAATACGCTGGGTCGGACAATCCCGACAGACAGGTGCCACGACATGGCGTTGCAGGCGGTCGACCTGCCGACTCCGGCGGAGATGCGATCCAGGTGGGCTGCCTACGCAGCTCTCCTGGCGGTACGAGGAGAACGCTGGGCGCAGGGTGCGCATGCGACGCCGGACGGGTGGCACTACGACGACGGTGGCGGCAACTGGGTCGACGTGGTGCTGGTCGGTGCCGACCGGGCGGTGCTCGTCGGCCACGATCACGAGTACTCCGAGACGTACTTCCGCGAGGGCGCCACATATTTCGGCGAGTCGGAGACCGACCTGCTCGGCGGCGCGCCGCCGTGGTGGGAACCGGCCATCGCGTCTCACCTCGAGAGGCAGCGCACCGACGGCATGTGGATCGGATTCGTCTACGGTTTCGACGGCCGATGGACCCGATCCGGTTACGACCTCGCCGACGGTTTCACCAGTGTCGGGCTGCCGTTCACCGATGACCAGAAGACCGTCGATGCGCTCGACGATCTGCTGGCGAACTGGTTCGTCGAATTGCGACTGGCGCTCCCGGCCGACATCCGTGCCCGTGTGCGGGAGATCATCGAGCCCGGGGCCGAGGTGACCGCGGCGGGTCTGCAACGGATACTCGGGCCGGCGGGCGCACACGCCGACATCCCCGGGGCAGTGGCTGCGGCGCAACGGTTCTGACGATGTCAGGTCCGACGCGCCGCACGTCCGTCACTGCGAGCGCAGCTCCCGCTTGAGCAGTTTGCCGCTCTGATTGCGGGGGAGCTCGTCGACGAACCGCACCTTCTTCGGGACCTTGAACGGCGCGATCCGGGACCGGACGTGCTCGATCAGTTCCTCCTCGGTCACCGACCGGCCGTCCCGCACCACGACGACTGCGGTGATGGCCTCGATCCACTTCTCGTCCGGCTCGCCGATGACGGCCACCTCCGACACCGCCTCATGGGTGTAGACGGTGTCCTCGACCTCACGTGAGGCGACCAGGATGCCGCCGGTGTTGATCACGTCCTTGATGCGGTCGACCACGGTGATGAAGCCCTCGGCATCGCGGGTGACGAGGTCGCCGGAGTGGAACCAGCCGTCTCGGAACGCCTCCTCGGTGGCCGCGGGGTTGTCCCAGTATCCGCGGCAGAGTTGCGGCGAACGATAGAGGATCTCGCCGGGGACCCCGGGCTCGACGTCGTTCCCGTCGGTGTCGACGACGCGCGTCTCGACGAAGAACACCGGGCGACCGCACGACGACGGCCGGTCGTCGTGTTCCTCCGGGCGCAGAACCGTTGCGAGCGGGCCGATCTCGGATTGCCCGAAGCAGTTGTAGAACTGCATGCCGGGGAACTGGTCGCGGAGCCGGTTCAGCACGGTCACCGGCATGATCGACGCGCCGTACTGCGCCTTGCGCAAGGAGGACAGATCGCTGGTGGCGAGGTCGGGATGATTGGCCAGCGGAACCCACACGGTCGGAGCGAGGAACAGCGAACCGATGCGGTCGGCCTCGACGCGCCGCAGGATCTCCGGGATGTCCGGCGTGGCCATGAGTCGGACGGTCGCGCCCACGGAGAGGTACGGCAGCATGAAGACGTGCATGCCCGCCGAGTGGTAGAGCGGCATGGCGATCAGCGGATTGTCCTCGGCCGTGAAGTCCAGCGCGATGACCGACGAGACGTACTCGCTGATCAGTGCGGCGTGGGACATCATGGCGCCCTTGGGCTTCGACGTGGTCCCCGAGGTGTACAACAGCTGCGCGAGGTCGTCACCCGAGGCCCGGGAGTCGAATGCGGCGGGCGGTTCGGATGCGGCCGACGCGAGCAGCGAGTCGTCGGCGTCACGCAACGGGACGACTGCCTCGACGTCGGCGAGATCGCCGCGGATCTCCTCGACCCGCTCGGACAGCGCGGGGTCGACGAGGACGGCGCGTGCGCCCGACTGCACCACGAGGTAGCGGAGCTCGTCACCCCGGAGCGCGTAGTTGATCGGCACGTGGACGAGTCCGGCGCGACAGCATGCCAGGAAGCCGATGACGTAGGCATCCGAGTTCGTGCCATAGGCCGCGACCCGGTCCCCCTGCTCCAGGCCGCGGGCGAGCAGGCCGGCGGCGGCAGCGGACACAGCGTCGTCGAGCTGACGATAGGTGTAGTCGCGGTCGTCGAAGACCAGCGCGGTGCGGTCGGGATGCCGCGCGGCGGACCTGCGGAGAATCCCGTCGATGCTGTTCGTGGAGGAGAGTCGCGGAGCCATACCGACGACGATACTTGGACGTCCTAGTGACACACCACCGATTGCGTGAGGTGGGTTCCGCCCATCAGGGCCAGAAGATGGTGCCGTTCAGGAAGTCCTGCGCGAACCGGCCGCCGGTCCGGTACTCCCCGCCGAGCGGAACCCCGAAGTACCCGCCCGCACCGCCGGTGTTCTCCCACTTCTGCCGGATCTGGCCCCACACGATCTGTGCGCCACCGGTCTTGGACCACGTGACGACGCCGCCCTGGAAGTCGTTGCTCCGCCCGCTGCCCGACCGGTACTCGTTGCTCACGGGGTAGCCCAGCGCGCCGCGCTCCGCGCCGGCCTGCTGCCATCGACTCCGGATCGCGCCGCCGACCTGATGCGCGGTGCCGCCGTCGGCTGCCGGGTGCCAGTAGAACGACGTGTCGCGCGAGAACGTCTGGAAACGGCCGCGCTTGGCGGCCGCGCGTTCGGGACCGGTCGGGACGCCCCACTTGAAGAACCCGCCCGTCGAGGCGTACGCCTGCTCGATCTTCCCGCCCACCAGGTGCCCGTTGATGACGCGGTCCGCATGCGCGCTCGGCGCGAACATCACCAGCGACGCCATCGCCGCCACGATCGCGACGCTCGCCAGACGTACCCGCACTCGCCTACGGGCGGATTCCGGGCGGAGGTCACGAGAGGGGCGTCGGGTCGACGTCGTCAGAGCAGACATGCGCGCGATGGTACGGACGTCCCAGGGTGCCTGCTGTTGGACAGCTCACACCCGTGGTGCGGTCACGGAGTCCCCGCAGGTGCTTCCGGGTCGGCGGGGGCGTCGGCCGGAGGCGGGCTCTCCGTGGTCGTCGTCGTGGTCGTGTCGTCGGGGAGCTCCTCGGCAGGGGTTGCGGGATCCGCGGAGCCGTCGGATGCCGGTGGCTCGGATGCCGGTGGTTCGGAAGCCGGGGCCGCCGGCGGCGCGGCGATCCAGTTCGCCGATCGGACGGTCACCGATCGCGACGCGCCGACCGCCGTCAGCGTCAGGGTCCACACCCCGGTGCCGGTGGTGGAGCCCGACACCGCAGGGCGGTGCAGCGCGGAACCGGCGACCGACCGGGTCACGCCGTCGGTGCACGAGAGCGTGACGGTACCGAGTGCGGGACCGCCGGGAACCGTACAGCCCACCGACAGCCCGGCGTCGACGAAGCTGAAACTGCCGACGACCTCCCCCGATCCACTGAACGAGGTCGGCGTCGTCGGCGTTTCGGCCGGTTGGTCGGGCCCGGGCGCGCCGGGTGCGCCGGGTTCCGTCGCAGGTCCGGGGAGCTCGGAGCCCGGGGCCTCGTAGCCGGGCTCCTCCGGGACGGGTACGTCGGAAGCCGGCACCGGGGCGTCCGGGGCCGGGGAATCCGGGCCGGGACCGGGGGTGTCGGGGGCAGCCGAGTCCGGTCCCGATGAGTCGGGGGCCGAGGAGTCCGTCGACGGCGCGCCTTCCGGCAGGCCGTCGTGCTCCTCGGCACGCTTCTCCAGTGCGGGCGCGGCCGCGGGATTGCCCGCTGCGAGGAGGCCGTTGTGCTCGGCGTCTTCGTCGGTGGCCGCCTCGAACGGGGTGTTCAACGCGGCCGGGGTGGGCAGCGGACCGGACGGTGGCGGGAATCCGCTCAGGTCGAGCAACCCGCCCGCCGGTTGCGAAAAGATCTGTCCGGTGAGGAAATTCAAGAGCTGGAGAACGTCGCCGGCGGGCGCCCTGGGGTCCGGGACCGGCGGCGCGGGGACGATCGTCGTCGACTTGCCGACCGCGGTGACGTGCTGGTTGTTGTACGCGATCCGGGCGACCGACCGGCTCTTGTAGCCCTCCCACGGCTGTCCGTCGAGTCGATACCCACCGAGCGGGGCGGCGGCCGGCGGGGCGAGCGGATTCCCGCAGGAACACATCGCGCGCGGCACGCCGGCGGAATCGACGTAGACCGCGGTGCCGCGTTCCAGGACCGACTGGAACGGGACCGCCCGGCCGGAGGTGTACGAGTGATTGGTGACCCAGGTGTCGGTCGTCAGAACCACCGGGGTCAGCGTGTTCAGGTAGTGCGGGATGTCGGCGGTATCGATGCCGTAGACCCCGGCCCACGCGCGCGCCGCCGGCGGATCGGCGAGCAGCCGGTTGCTGAGCGCGGCGGTGTCGCAGGCTGCGGCGTCGCCGGAGCCGTACAGCCCGGCGTCGGTACCGTTCACCGCGCGGCCGCCGAGGTCGGCGGCCCCCGCCGTGCCGGTGAGGGCGACATTCGCCGGCAGGTCGCCCGCCCCGGCTACGAGGACCGGATCGGTGAACGGGTCGATCCCCGGATCGTTGGCCGCGGTGAGGGTGAGGCCGGGTACGAAGATGTCCCCATCGCGCGCCTTGACGACGAAGACGATGCCCGCGGCGAGGATCAGCGCCAGGACGACGACGATCGCGCCGAGCACGAGAGTGAGGGCGCGCCGGCTGTCGGACTGCGGCGGCACCGGGCCGTACGGGTTCGACGGGTGGGACGGGGGACCGGGCGGATAGGTCATCTCGGAGCTCCTACTGGTCCACTCCTGCCGGGACGCATGCCGTGGAGTGGCGCTCCGCGGCGGCGGGGCGGATTCAGCGAGACGGCTCGCTCGCCGAGCCCAGTATCGGCGCGGCGTCTCGCGAGGAGCAAGGCTTGACCAGCATATTTACGGTGCTGAGGCGAAATCTCGACCGTTTGGACCACACCGGCGTAACGCCTCGCGCGGGTCGGCCGACACCACCCCGGTCTGCGTGAGCTGAGTCAGACCCGGCCGAACACCATGGAGTCCTCGACCTTGTTGATCCGGTGGTCGATGGCATCGCGGTAGTAGTTGTGCCGCACCTGCCAGTGACCCCGCGTGCCCGACTTCGGCAGCGCCTCCGGGGACCGTTCGACGTAACCCGCCTTGAGGTCCCACAGCGGCCGCGAACCCCATGACCTCCGAACCGAGATGGGGATAGGCATGGGTGTAGCCGTTGGTCCGCATGTACTTGACCAGGTCGGCGACGGCGCGAGCGGTCATGTCCGCGCGCAGGGTCCACGACGCGTTCGTGTAGCCGACCGACCAGGCGAGGTTCGGCACGTCCTCGATGAGGTAGCTCTTGAAGACGAATCGGTCGTGGGGTTTCACCTCGGCGCCGTCGACGCGGAGCCGGGTGCCGCCGAAGCCGAGGAGTTGGAGCCCGGTCGCGGTGACGATGATGTCGGCGTCGAGGTGGCGACCCGAGGTGAGGGTGACGCCGGAGGCGTCGAACCGGTCGATGTGGTCGGTGACCATCTCGACGGTGCCCTCGGCGATGTCGGCGAACAGATCGGCGTCGGGGACCATGCACATGCGCTGATCCCACGGGTTGTAGGTGGGATTGAAGTGGAGGTCGACCGGATAGTCCTCGGGCAGGTTCGCCACGACGTTGCTCCGGATCATCTTGCGCCCGAGCTTCGGGAACCGGTGGGTGAGGTGCACGATCGCCGCGGTCTGCGCCGCATATCGGGTGCGGATGACCTTGTGCGCGGCGTGGGGCGGCAGCAGCTTCTGCACGAGTGGCGCGAGGTATTGCTTCTGCTTGGACGAGAAGATGTACGACGGTGAGCGTTGGAGCATGGTGACGTGCTCGGCCTGCTCGGCGAGGCTCGGGATGAGGCTCACCGCCGTCGCGCCGCTGCCGATCACCACGATCTTCTTGCCTCGGCAGTCGAGGTCCTCCGGCCAGTGCTGCGGGTGCACGATCTGACCGGTGAAGTCGTCGGCACCGGCGAACCTCGGCGTGTACGGGTTGTCGTAGTCGTAGTAGCCGGTCGCGAAGATGACGAACCTGGCGCGGTAGGTCTCGCGGCGCCGGTCCTCGCCGACCTCGACCCCGAGCGTCCAGGTGTCGGTCGTCGAATCCCAGTCGGCGGTCAGGACATGCTGACCGAACCTGATCTGGTCGGTGATCGAGTACTTGGCGGCGGTGTCCTCGATGTACTCCCGGATGTCGTTACCGTGGGCCAACGCGCGCGGCTTGCGCCACGGCTCGAACGGGTAGCTCAGCGAATAGATGTCGCTGTCCGACCGCACGCCGGGATACCGGAAGAGGTCCCAGGTGCCGCCCATGCGTTCGCGGCGTTCCAGGATCAGATAGTCGGCGCCGGGATTCTGCTCTGTGAACCGGTAAGCGCAGTCGATGCCGGACAGGCCGGCGCCGATGATGATCATGTCGCGCACGGATGGCTGTGTGGCGTCGGTGTCGCTGTCGGTCACGGGGACCTCCTCGGTGGGGCTGCCTGGCGTGCTGTCATCATGCAACACTTGTCCTCAGATGTGAACGGAATCACACCGAACCGCAGGCCAGCCCGTCTGCGGTCGTCATCGAGCGAGGTCGAGGGGACGCACAGATGCCGATGGAGAAGCACACCTATTGCCGGATCTGCGAGCCGCTGTGCGGCATGATCGCCACCGTCGAGGACGACCGGCTGATCTCGCTGCGGCCCGACAAGGAGCATCCGCTGTCGAGGGGTTTCGCATGCCCGAAGGGGATCGCGTTCACCGAGATCGTCAACGACCCGGACCGTCTCCGGCACCCGCTCCGGCGACGCCCGGACGGCGAGTTCGAACAGGTCTCATGGGAGACCGCGCTCGATGAGATCGGCCGCAGGCTCGTCGAGGTCCACCAGACCTCCGGCAGCGACTCGATCGGTTGGTACTTCGGAAACCCGGCGACGTTCTCCACCGGGCACGTGCTGTGGACCGCGATCTTCATGAACCTGCTCGGCACACCGCACGTGTATTCGGCCGGATCGCAGGACGTGAACAACCGGTTCGTCGCCAGTCACTTCCTGTACGGGAACCCGCTGACCGCACCGATCCCCGACATCAATCGCGTCGACTACCTGGTGATCATCGGTGCGAACCCGGTCGTGTCGCACGGCAGTGTGATGAGCTCCCCGCGGATCCGCGAGGGTCTGAACGCCATCACCGCACGCGGCGGGTCCGTCGTCGTCGTCGATCCCCGCCACACCGAGACCGCCCGCGAGTTCGACTGGCTGCCGATCACACCCGACACCGACGCACTGTTCCTGCTGTCCGTGCTGCATGTGCTGTTCGACGAGGACCTCGCCGACCGCGACCGGCTTCGACGGCAGGCGCGGGGAGTGGGGGAGCTCGAGACGCTCGTCGCGGCCTATGCACCGGAGACGACCGCGGATCGCACCGACATCGACCCGGAGCGCGTCCGTGAGGTCGCCCGCTCGCTCGCCCGGACGGAGCGGGCGGCCGTGTACGGCCGGGTCGGGACGTCGTTGGGGCGCACCGGGACACTGACGACCGCGCTCCTGGACATGGTCAACCTCGTCGCCGGGAACCTGGACGTGCCGGGCGGGTCCATGTTCGGCGATCTGGGAATCCCCGGGCAGCGGCTGGGAGTGAGCGCGCTGCAACGGGTGTCGAGCTTCCGGTGGGCCGGACGTCGGAGCCGGGTCGGCGATCTGCCACAGGTCCTCGGGACGGCGCCGGCGTCGCTGATGGCCAAGGAGATCACCACGCCCGGCCGCGGCCAGCTGCGCGCCCTGTTCGTCAGCGCGGGCAATCCGGTGCTGTCGGTACCCAACGGCGACGAACTACGTTCGGCGTTGGACGAACTCGATCTCATGGTGTCGCTGGACATCTACCGCAACGAGACGAACGCGCGGGCCGACTACATCTTGCCGGCAACCACGATGTACGAGCGCGAGGATTTCCTGCTCCCGTTCCAGGCGCTGTTCACCACCCCGTTCAAGCAGGCGACCGAGGCGGTGATCCCCCCGCAGGGTGAAGCACGGGAGGAGTGGACGGTGATCAACGAGCTCATCGGCTTCCTCGCTCCGGAGAATGTGCTGATCCGTTCGCTACATGTCGGCAATCGGTTGGCGCGACGCATCGGTCGTCCGGTCACCCCGCGCGGGATCTCCGACCTGGTGATCCGAATGGGGTTGGGCGGGGACCGATTCGGTCTGCGTCGAGGCGGCTTGACCTACCGCCGCCTGGTCGAGGATCACCCGCATGGGGTCGTGGTCGCCGACAACCTCGCACCCGGGCAGCTGAGCAAGAATGTCACATACCTCGACGGTCGAATCCGGTTGGCTGCGCCGGAACTGATGTCCGAGATCGGTCAACTGGGCGTCGACGCCGACACGGGTTATCCGTTGTGGCTCATCGGAATGCGCGAGATACGTTCGGAGAACAGCTGGCAGCACAACGCGCCGATGCTGCTGCGCGGCGGACGGTCTCACGCGGCCCGGATACATCCGGACGATGCCACGGCACGCGGCCTGGCCGAGGGCGACCTGGCGACGGTCGCGTCCCGACACGGACGGATCTCGTTGCCGGTCACCATCACCGAGGACATCAAGCCCGGTGTCGTCGCGATTCCGCATGGCTGGGGCCACAACGGCTCCGGCGGATGGACGCAGGCGAATACGGCGGCGGAGAATGATCTGGGTGCCGGCGGAGTGAACGTCAACGCGCTCATCTCCTCCGATCCGGCCGATCTCGAGCGACTCGCGGGGATGGCCAACATGACCGGGGTGCCGATCCAGGTGTCGGCGATGTCCGAGAGTCGCCTTCAGTCGGCCGACACGGTGGAGCCGGCCCGGCACTGACCGCGCACAGCACGATTCTCACCGACGGGTCTCGTCGGTGAGAATCGTGGAAAGTGCTGTCACACAGCGGCTACGGTGAGATCACTCGCCGGCCGGGGGCATCAGCACCGTGTCGATCAGGTAGACCTGAGCGTTCGACGTGGTGACGCCGCCGCAGACGACGCCCGACTCGTTGACCTTCAGGTTGTCGCCCGAACCGGTCACGGTCACCTGCTGACCTTCGAGAGTGGTGTGCTCACCGACGATCTTGTCCGGAGCTGCCTGGCCCTCGACCACGTGGTAGGTCAGGATCTTGTTCAGCAGGGGGGCATCGGTCTTGAGCTGCTCGACGGTCTCCGGGGGCAGCTTCGCGAACGCGTCATCGGTCGGCGCGAACACGGTGAACTCGCCCTCGTTCAGCGTCTTCACGAGGTTCACCTCGGGATTCAGCTGGCCCGAAAGTGCTTGTGTCAGCGTGGTGAGCTCGGGGTTGGTGGCAGCCGCGGTGGCGACCGGCACGCTGGACATGCCGTTGACCGATGCCGGGCCCGAGGGGTTGGCCTCGGCGTATGCGGCGCAACCGGGTCCGACGAGATTGGCGGCGGGATCGGCCATCGCGCTCTCGCTCATCATGGCGCTGGATTCGGTTGCCGCGCCGGTGGTCTCGCTCGAGGTGTCAGAGTCGTCGCTGGAACAGCCGGCCATCACGCCGACGGCGAGGACCAGTCCGGTCAACGCTCCTGCTACGCGGGGAACTCGCTTGATCATCGTCGATCCAATCTGTGTTGGGGTGTCGACTGCGCCGTGCCGGCAGCCTCACAACGTCTTCGGTGCCGGGCGATCCGCGGATTGGTCAACGACGAGACTGATCGTGAAGGGCGCCTTGTCGGTCAGGCCGTCGAGGGCGTCACTGGGCCCAATCCTGGTCGGCCCAGCCCTCGGCCCAGTCCTGGCCTTCGGAGACCGCGCCCATGGTGGTCTGGCCGTCCAGCGCCTCGCGGATGATGTCCGCGTGGCCGCAGTGGTGCGCGGTTTCCCGGATGAGATGGATGATCATCGTCCGGATCGACGACCACTCGCGCTCGGGCGCCCACGGCGCGGTGGGCTGGGGAATCAGCTCGTCGAGGTTCTCGGCGTCGGCGATCACGCGATCGAGCTCGAGCGCCGCACGGTCGTACTCGGCCAGCCACCCGGCGATGGTCTCGTCGTCGCTCATCACGTACTCGGTCATGGCCTGACTCATGTCGAACTCGGCGTTCTCGTCCCGCTCGGTGATGATGCGGGCAGCGTTCTCCTCGCCGTGCGCGAGGTGCTTGATCAGGGCGCCGATGGTGAGGGTGCTGACCGTCGTCTGCTTGCGCGCGTCGGCGTCGGAGAGGCCACGCGCGGTGATCTTGAGCATGTTGCGCTGGTCCTGCAAGACGGTGAGCAGCTCCTTCTTCTCGCCGGTGACGTCGACGCTGACTTCCGCGGGGGTGTAGGTGCCCATGATGTGTCCTCTCGGTTGGTGTGAGGACCACGTTATGAGCCATAGAGGACAGGTTCGGTCCTCGTTCAGCCGAGTTCTTCCATCAGTCGTAGAAACCGACTGGAATGCGCCCAGCAGCGCGACGCCGGCGACGATATGTCGCCCGATTGGGTCTGCTGAGTGGTTTTCAGCCGGGTGGCAGAGTCCTGGTCTGAGTCAGCAAATCTGTTGAACCGGGGGCCGGCACGGGCGACCATGTCCGCATGACCTCGAACGGCGGCACCCCGACCGACGCGACTTCGCCGCTCGCGTCCCTGACGCGCAAACCCGAACGGGCCGCCGACCGTGCGTTGCTCGACGCGCTGCTCGACGAGGCGAAGGTCGGGACCCTCGGTACCGTCGTCGACGGACTGCCGTGGTCGGTGCCGATGCTCTTCGCCCGGGACGGCGATTCGATCCTGCTGCACGGTTCCACCGGGGCGGGCGCACTACGGCACGTGGCCGCCGGTGCGCCGGTGACCTTCACGGTGTTCGTCCTGGACGGCCTCGTCGTCGCCGACACCCTCTTCGACCACTCGGCGAATTACCGTTCGGCGGTGATCCGGGGCGTACTCGAAGTGTCAGCTGATGCTCAGACGGACCTGGAAGTGCTGTCGGACAAGCTGATTCCCGGACGTGTGGCCGAGGTTCGGCCGACGACCCGCAAGGAGCTGGCGGCGACCGTCGCCCTCCGGTTGCCGATCGCCGACGGTCAGTGGATCGCCAAGGCACGGACCGGTGGGCCGGGCGGGGAGTCGACGGACTGGACCGGGGTGGTCCCGGTACGAACGGTGTACGACGCCCCGCTCACCCACAGCGGAGAGGTGCCGCCCGATTCGGTACGGGCGCTGGTGGGCCCGTCGCCGTCGACCGAAGCGGGCGAGTGACGGAGAAGCGCAACCAGCGGATAGGGGTGTGATCCGCTGGTTGCGCGTCCGGTGACCGCGGCGGGCCGGGCGAGGTCGTCGAAGCCCGGCCGACGGGGTCGGTCTGGGCGCGGCCGGGCTCGGTGGGCCGCGCAACCGGTTCATCGCTCCCGCGCGGTGGCGCCGTTACGCGCCCGAGCGACTCATCTCTGGCGGAGCAGGAACCGCTGGATCTTGCCGCTGGGTGTCTTGGGCAGGGCGTCGACGAAGTGCACGGTGCGCGGGTAGGCGTGCGCCGCGAACTGCGTCTTGACCAACTGCTGGAGCTCGGCCTCGAGAGCGTCGGAGCCCTCGACCCCGTCGGCGGTGACGACGAAGGCCTCGAGGACCTCACCGCGGAGTTCGTCCGGGCGACCCACGACGGCGACGTCGACGACCGACGGGTGGGTGATCAGGACGCTCTCGACGTCGAACGGGCCGATCCGGTATCCGGCCATGATGATCACGTCGTCGTCGCGTGCCGTGAAGAAGTAGCGACCCTCGTCGTCGACCCGGCCGGTGTCGCCGGTCAGGTACCACCGCCCGTCCGGCGAGAACCGCTGCTTGGTCTTCTCCGGTGCGTCCAAGTAGCCCTCGAACCACATCAGCGGGCTGGCCGGGACATCGATGGCGATCTGGCCGTCGACGATGCCTGCGGCGAAGCCGGGCATCGGCTGACCCATCGAACCGGGCACGAGGGTCTCGTGCACCGACTCGTGCCAGTGGTTGTTGATGAACATGCCGTGTTCGGTCTGGCCGTAGTGGTCGCGGACCTCGGTGCCGATGGCGCGGAGCGCCCAGTCGATGACGTCGGGGGTCAGGGGCTCGCCGGCCGAGGACGCCCGGCGCAGCGAGAACCCGGAGATGCGCGAGTCCTTGCTGAGTGCGCGGTACACGGTCGGCGCGGCCGCGAAATTGGTGACACCGAGGTCGCCGAGGATCTTCGCGGTCAGCTCGGGGGTGAAGCCGGCGTGCAGCAGGAGGTTGCGCCTGCCGGCGGCCAGCGGACCGAGCACGCCGTAGTAGAGGCCATAGGCCCAGCCGGGGTCGGCGGCGTTCCAGAACACGTCGTCGGCGCGGACATCGAGGCCGAAGTGCATGTAGGCGACGAACGAGGCGAGCGCCTTGACCGGGACCGGAACACCCTTCGGCGCCCCGGTGGTGCCGCTGGTGAAGAGCAGGATCAGGGTGCCGTCGCCCCCGACCGCCACCGACTCGGTGACCGGTTCATGCGAGGAGATGAGTTCCTCGAACTGCTCGCCGGCGATCACCGTGGTGATCCCGTCGATGCCGGCGAGTTTGTCCGCCTGACTCGGCTCGGTGATGACGACCTTCGCGTCGCCGGCCGCCAGGCGCATCTCGATCGCGGGTGTGGCGAACGCGGTGAACAGCGGGATGTAGATCGCGCCGAGTCGGGCGATCGCGAGGAGCGACACGACGAGTTCCTCGCGTTTGCCCATGAGGACGCCCACCGTGTCGCCGCGACCGACGCCCATCTCCGCGAGAGCCGCGGCGAGTCGCTTGGACCGCTCGGCGAGCTCGCCATATGTGATGTCGGTGGTGACCGGGCGAACACCGCCGGACTGCTGATCGCCGGTCTGCTCGACCTCGATCACGGTGAAGGCGATCGCGTCGGGATCGTGACCGTCGACGAGCAGCGACGCGGCGTCGGCGTCGGGCGCCCCGTAGATTCCCAACCAGCGGTCGACCATGTCGACGGGCTTCGTGGTGGCCTGTGTCATCGTGAACCTCGCTCCGTACTGAGTAAGCTGAGTCACAGTGTCCTCCGCGACATGCCCCCGGAACACCCCCTGAAGAGGGGGAGAAGTGAGGTGAGATGCCCGAGCCGCTGAGCGGGATCGTCACCGAGGCGTTGCGTCGTGTGCGCAGGTCCAGCGGGGTGCCGCTGGCCTTCGCGGGCGTCCTCAGCGGTCCGTCGAACCTGCGCCTGCAGCATTTCGCCGGATCGACGGTGGGAGCGTTGAACGGCGTGTCGGTCGACGTCGGCCACGGTCTGGGCGGCAAGGTCGTCTCGCTGAACCGCCCGATGGTCGTCGACGACTACCTCCGCACCCCACGCATCACCCATCGCTACAACACGATCATCGAGCGGGAGGGACTGCGCGCGATGATGGCCGCGCCGGTGATCGTCGACCGCTCGCCCGTCGCGGTGCTCTACGGCGCGTTGCACACGCCGGACCCGATCGGCGGACGGATGCTCGACGTCCTCGCCATGGAGGCGCGCACCGTCGAACACGAGATCGTCGCATCCCGCGCACGTCTGGAGCACGCCGCTCAGGACGAGGCCGAGATGCGCGACCGGATGACGGCGGCCTACGCCCGACTCCGATCGCTGGCCGACACCGTCGACGACGCCCGGCTCGCCGATGAACTCGCCGCGATCACCGAGGTCCTGGTTGCCGCGAACCCGGTGGCGCAGACACAGGTGGACCTGACCGGTCGGGAGCAGGACGTGATCTCCCTTGCCGCACTGGGTTACTCGAACGCCCGGATCGCCGAGACCCTCGGCGTCACCGTGTACACGGTGAAGGGCTACATGAAGGATGCGATGCGCAAGCTCGGGGCGTCGTCGCGACTGGAAGCCGTGGTGACCGCCCGCAGCGCCGGCCTCCTGCCCTGACGGACTCCACTGAGTGAGGAGCGCCCGGAGCTTGCGGAGGGCGCGTCACCCTGCTCCCTGAGGAGCGCCCGGAGCTTGCGGAGGGCGCGTCACGAAGGGTCTCGCGACCCCGGTCGGAGGGTTGATCCGCGCGCGGAGGGGTAACACCGGGTTCCATGCGAACACTCTCGGCGACACTGCTGACCGCAGCTCTGCTCGGAACACTTCTCGTCGCCGCGCCGGCAACGTCGACGGCGGCACCCGCCGAGACGTGTGGCACCGAGCTCCGCCCGGCCGACCGCGAGCGGATCGTCGAACTCAGTACCTACGATCAGGATTCGCGGGACCTCCCGCTCGTGCAGCTACGACGCAACGTCGCGAAGCTGTACGGGATCGTCGACATCCTCACCGACCGCCGCGACCGTCGCGGGTTGTTCGCCCTCGGACTGGCCGCAGTGGAACGCGACGCGGTGATGCCGCTGCAGAACAATCCGCGCGTGTTCCAGACGCCGCGGTGGGCCCCGGTGATCAGTCTCGAACTCCTCAACCGGTTCCTCGACGCCGTCCGAGGCGAGTTCGGCGGCGGACCCGTGGCGCCCCAGTGGCGGCACTACTTCGACATGGCCGACGATTGCGCGGTCCCCGGCCAGCGGGTGGCCATGGCCGGCTACAACTCGCACATCACCGTCGACCTCGCATACGCGACCGCCGACGCCCGGGCCACACCATCGAACGCGCGCGACTTCTTCTTCATCGTCGACGCCATTGCTGCGCATGGGAACTCGATCATCACGGAAACACTGCGGGAGTACGGCGTCGACCTGGGCCCGATCTTCCGCTTCTACGTCGTCGGTGAGGGACTCGACCGGGTGGTCGGTGCCGGGCGCGCGACCGGGCCGATGCTGCGCGCCGTCGATGTGGGCTACAACGTACTGACGTTCCGCAACGGCCTCGCGCTCCAAGACGTCCGTGCGGCGCCCGGCGCGCGCGCCGACGTCAACGCGCTCTGGAACACCGGGGAGACCGCGCTCACGGCATTCCAGCGTGTCGGTCTGGTTCGCTGACCACTGCCCGGAACGCTTGGGCCGCGTGCGGACGAGCCAGGTGGAATAACTCGCCGAGGGACGCGGTTGTAGCCCTCGACGGTGACGGATCCATTGCCCCGGGTCCCACCCTTTTGCCGCTTCGAGCGGCCTGTTTGCCGAGAGGCGCACTGGCCGGCACCGTCCCTTTTCACACCGAAGCCGCCGAACCCTGAGGGGTCGGCGGCTTCGGTGGTGTCGGGCCCGGCGGATCGGGTTTCAGTGATCGCGGAGCTTCTCGATCAGCTCGTCCTTCTTCAGGTCCGAATAACCGGAGAGGTCCAGTTCCTTCGCGCGCTTCTTGAGTTCGTCGACCGTCCAGTCCTCGTAGGAACCGGACTTGCCCCCGCTCTTGCCGACGTCCGACCGCGAGCTGTTGGCCGCGGCGTTGGCGATCCGAGCGGATTTTTCCTTCGAGTTGCCCTCGTCGCGCAGCTTCTCGTAGAGCTCGTCGTCCTTGACCGAAGGTCCAGGGTCCTTCTTGTTCTCTGCCATGGTGTACGTCCTCGTGGTCGAGATGCTGAGTACGTCGCTGGGTTGCCCCGACGTGGCCGTCGTGAAACAACCTGCGTCGGCATGGACGCCGCGGGCTCGGTGTTCGCAATGGCCGAAACGGAGTCGAATCGGCCGATCGCGAGCCTAGGGTGATGTCCGAGCGGGCCACGGCGGCGGACCACCACTGGGTTTGGCTACCAGCAGTGGACGACGGCTACTCACAATAGATCGGTGTCCGCCCTACCGATAAGGTTGTGGCGATGTGTTCCGGCGATGCCACGACGCGTCGCCGTCCTTGCGAACACACGTTGCACACGTACCCCGAACAACGCAGTTGCGGAAGGAAGAACGCATGTCGCAGACAGTCAAGGGAGTCATCTCGCGCAGCAAGAAGGCGCCGACCGAGGTCGTGGACGTGGTGATCCCGGACCCGGGCGCGCGCGATGTGGTGGTGGCGATCAAGGCGTGCGGTGTCTGCCACACCGACCTGGCCTACCGCGAGGGTGGGATCAACGACGAGTACCCGTTCCTGCTCGGGCACGAGGCCGCGGGTGTGGTCGAGTCGGTCGGTTCCGATGTCACCCATGTCGAGGTCGGCGACTTCGTCGTCCTGAACTGGCGGGCGGTGTGTGGGCAGTGTCGGGCGTGTAAGCGGGGTCGTCCGTGGTATTGCTTCGACACGTTCAACGCCAGTGTGCCGATGACGTTGACCGATGGCACCGAGTTGACCCCGGCGTTGGGGATCGGTGCGTTCGCGGAGAAGACGTTGATCCACGAATTGCAGTGCACCAAGGTCAATCCGGACACCGACCCGGCGGTGGCGGGGCTGCTCGGTTGCGGTGTGATGGCCGGGATCGGTGCGGCGATGAACACCGGCAACGTGGGTCGTGGCGACTCGGTTGCGGTGATCGGCTGCGGTGGTGTGGGTGATGCGGCGATCGCCGGGGCTCGGTTGGCCGGTGCGACGACGATCATCGCGATCGACCGTGATGCGTCGAAGCTGGAATGGGCCACCGACCTCGGTGCGACGCACACGATCGACGGGTCGAAGGTCGACGACGTGATCGCCGCGGTGCAGGAACTGACCGACGGCAACGGCGCCGATGTCGTGATCGATGCGGTCGGCCGCCCGGAAACCTACAAGCAGGCGTTCTACGCCCGCGACCTGGCCGGGGTCGTGGTGCTGGTCGGTGTGCCGACCCCGGAGATGACCCTGGAGATGCCGCTGGTCGATTTCTTCTCCCGCGGTGGCGCACTCAAGTCGTCCTGGTATGGCGACTGCCTGCCCGAGCGTGATTTCCCGATGCTGATCGACCTGTACGAGCAGGGGCGTCTGCCGTTGGACAAGTTCGTCACCGAACGCATCGGTATCGACGATGTCGAGGCCGCGTTCTCGGCGATGGAGGCCGGCAAGGTGCTGCGATCGGTGGTGGAGTTGTGAGCGGCGAGTTGCGGATCGACAACGTCGTCACCTCGGGCACGTTCAGTCTCGACGGCGGCACCTGGGACGTCGACAACAACGTGTGGCTCGTCGGTGATGACGACGAGGTGATCATCATCGACGCCGCGCACTCGGCGAAGCCGATCCTCGACGGCGTCGGCAACCGGACGGTGACCGCGATCGTGCTGACCCACGGGCACAACGATCACGTCACCGTGGCCCCGGAGCTGTCGGAGGCGACCGGCGCGCCGATCCTGCTGCACCCCGGCGATGACATGTTGTGGAACGACACCCATCCCGGTGTCGCGCATCAGGATCTGGAGGACGGCCAGCGGATCAGCGTCGGTGGGACCGAGTTGACGATCATCAACACCCCCGGCCACTCGCCGGGGTCGTCGGTGATCCATCTGCCCGAGGCGAAGGTCCTGTTCTCCGGTGACACCCTGTTCCAGGGCGGTCCGGGCGCGACCGGGCGTTCGTATTCGAGTTTCCCCACGATCATCGCCTCGATCACCGAGAAGATCTTCACCCTCGACCCGGAGACGAAGGTCTACACCGGCCACGGCGACGGCACCACCGTCGGCGCCGAGGCACCCCACCTCGAAGAATGGATCAAACGCGGTAGCTGACAGGCCGAACGCGGCATCCGCTCGGCCGACTACCGGCCGTTCTCGGTAGTCGGCGCGGGCGGGTGACGGCCGCGGAGGATGCGTCAGGAGACGGACGCGACGAGGACTCGCAGCAGTCGTCGAAAGGTCGTTGCCTGACTGTCGGACATGGCGCCGTGGAGTAGCTCGTCCTCCACGGCCCGTATCTCGGCCTGGACGCGCTCGTGCAGTGCATGCCCCTCCGAGGTGATCGAAACGGTCCACTGGCGATGACTGCCCGACCTCTCCCTGGACACGATGCCCCGCCGCTGGAGTTCGTCCAGATGTTTGCCGAGTCGCGTCGGATCTCGCCCGGTGCGTTCGGACAACGCACGCTGCGACACAGCCGGCGTCGCGGCGACCTCGCCCACGATGGCGTACTCCCACATCGACAGGCCGGCGGCCCGGAGGATCGGCTCCTCGAGGCTGATCAGGTGCGGGATCAGTCGCCCGAGAAGTGCGCCGAGATCGGGCTCCGCACTCGAAACCCGGTCGTCGTCCGCCATCGACATCCCCTCTCAGATCGTCTACCGTGGTAGACGATCGTTGCGGCCGGTCACTCCCGCTCGATGCGGAAGCGTCCTCTCATCATCGCGGGCCGACGGGACGGATCGACAGTTCGGATGGGCACTGTCTTCGAGAAGGGGCGTCGGATGGACACAGCGGCACTTCGGGCGACGACCGACGATGTCGGCGCACATCTCTCCGAGATGACCGTCGGCGACATGAGCATTCCGGCCGCCGCCACGAACGGTGACCTCGGCGATCTGTTCGTGGCGGCCGTCGATCGAAACGCGCGTCTCACCGCGCTCCTCACCGGCGATGAGCTGACTTCTCCGCGAGCTGCACCGATCGACAGGGCATCGTTCCCGTTGGTGGCGGACCAGTACGGAGGCGGTTTCGATCACCGATACCGTCGAAGTGCCGGCCTGATGGTCGCCGCCTTCGCCGGAGTCCTCGACACGCACCGGGTCGTCGACCTAGACGGCACCCACACAACCGCGGGTGCACTCTACGAGCGCGCGGTCCGCGATGCCTTCTTGCTCACGTGGAACATCGCCACCGCAATCGACATCCGGTATCAGCCGCGACCCGACATCGTTCGAGGGGTCATCCAGACGATGCTCTCGCACATCGAGGATGCCGATCTGGCAACGGCAGTCGACGTCCTCGTCCAACTGTCGGGTCCACACCGGGACAAGTGAGGAGTCGCGGTGGGACTGCGATGAGCCGCACCCGCCGGGTGTCGCCGTCCGCTCAGCTTTTTCTCAGGGGTCGGAATCGGCGGCTCGAGCCGCAGGCGTAACGTCGCGCGGATGAGCGATTCCGCGGTCCGCAACATCGACCATCCCGACCAGGCGCCGGTACCCCGTAGCCGCATCGTGATCGCGTCGATGATCGGGACGAGCATCGAGTTCTTCGACTTCTACATCTATGCGACGGCCGCGGTCCTCGTGTTCCCGGTCCTGTTCTTCCCCAAGGGGGACGACACCGCGGCGCTGCTGTCGTCGTTCGCGACCTTCGGTCTCGCCTTCGTGGCGCGACCCATCGGCTCGATCCTGTTCGGCCACTTCGGGGATCGCGTCGGCCGGAAGGCGACACTGGTGGGGTCGCTCCTCACCATGGGTATAGCCACCTTCGTGATCGGTCTGCTGCCCACGTACGACTCCGTCGGCTACCTCGCACCGGCGCTGCTCGCGCTCATGCGCTTCTGCCAGGGCCTCGGACTGGGCGGAGAGTGGTCGGGCGCAGCGCTTCTCGCGACCGAGACGGCCGAGAAGGGCAAGCGCGCGTGGGCGGCGATGTGGCCGCAACTCGGCGCACCGGTCGGCTTCTTCTTCGCCAACGGCACCTTCCTGCTGCTGATGCTCGCCCTCGACTTCGACGCCGCGTCCGCCGACCCCGACCATGCCTTCATGACCTGGGGCTGGCGAATCCCGTTCCTGGCCAGCGCCATCATGGTGGCCGTGGGGCTGTATGTCCGGCTGAAGCTCACCGAGACACCGGTGTTCGCGAAGGCCGTCGCCGACGGCAAGAAGGTCAAGGCGCCGCTCGCCGAGGTCGTCAAGACCAGTTGGCGTCCGCTCATCGCGGGCACGTTCATCATGGTCGCGACGTACACGCTGTTCTACATCGTGACCACCTGGGTGATCTCCTACGGCACCGGCAAGGTGACCGACGAATCGGGTGTCAAGCTCTCCATCAGCTACGTCGACTTCCTGCAGCTGCAGCTTGTCGCGGTCCTCTTCTTCGCCGCATGCGTGCCGATCTCGGGACGCCTGGCCGATCGGTACGGGCGCCGTGCGTTCCTCATCATCATCACCGCTGCGATCATCGTGTTCGGCCTGTGCTTCCAGTGGCTGCTCGATCCGTCATCGATGACCGACGGAATGATGCTGTTCTTCCTGATCCTCGGGATGACGTTGATGGGGCTCACCTTCGGGCCGATGAGCGCGATCCTGCCCGAGCTGTTCCCGACCAACGTGCGCTACACGGGTTCGGGGATCGCCTACAACGTGGCGTCGATCCTCGGCGCGGCCGTGGCCCCGTTCATCGCGACGTGGATCGTCGCGGACTACGGCGTCGGCTGGGTGGGCGTGTACCTCGCGGTCGCCGCCTGCGCCACCATGATCGCCCTGCTCAGCGTCAAGGAGACCAAGACCGTCGACCTCACCGAGGTCTGAGTCACGGGCGCGCTGCCGACCGGGATTGTCGGCGGCACGGCGTACCGTCGAACGGGTGAATGCCCGTCCGGTTGCAGGTGAGGCGACATGAAGCTGGCCGACGTCGTCGAGACCTCCGCGGATGTCGCGCGCGACCGGTCGCGAACCCGCAAGACGGCGGTGCTCGCGGAGGCGCTCTCGGCGACGACGGACGCGGAACTGCCGATCGTCGTCGCATGGCTTTCCGGCGAGATCCCCCAAGGGCGTCTCGGCGTCGGATGGCGGTCGTTGTCGAAACTGATTGCGGCACACGCGGAGTCGCCGACTCTGGAGGTCGCGGCTGTCGATGCCGCCCTTGGTGAGCTCGCGTCGGCGTCGGGCCCCGGTTCGACGAAGCGCCGCGGCGACATCATCGCGTCCCTGTTCGCGGCGTCGACCGAGGCCGAGCAGAAGTTCCTCGTGGCACTGCTCACCGGCGAACTGCGGCAGGGAGCACTCGCCGGCGTCATGACCGACGCCATCGCCAAGGTCACCGGCCAGGATCTGGTGCTGGTGCGTCGGGCGAACATGCTGACCGGTTCGCTGCCGGAGGCCGCGGCGCTGGCCCGGTTCGGGGCCGAAGCGTTGGCCGCGGTGGGCCTCGAGGTCGGTCGTGCCGTCGAACCCATGCTCGCGACCCCCGCCGACGATCTCGATTCCGCTCTCGCGCTCCTCGGGCCCGACCTCATCGTCGACTACAAACTCGACGGAGCGCGGATCCAGGTTCACCGCAAGGGGACCGAGGTCTCGGTGTTCACCCGCACATTGCGGAACGTGACGGCCAACGTGCCCGACCTCGTCTCGGTGATCGCCGCGCTACCGTGCGACTCGGTCATCCTCGACGGGGAGACGTTGATGCTGTCCGACGACGGCCGACCGCGGTCGTTCCAGGACACCATGAGCCGTTTTGGTTCCGGGCCCACGGCGGCGGGTGAACCCGAACGCCTGCTCAAGCCGTTCTTCTTCGACTGCCTGCATCTCGACGGCACCGACCTGATCGACCGCCCGCTGTCCGAGCGGCTCGCCGCCATCGACTCGATCGCCCCGCAGCTGCGTATCCCGGCCGTGACGCGGCCGAGTGTCGAGGAGGCGCGCAACCACTTCGACGCCGCGATGGCCGACGGTCACGAGGGTGTGATGGTGAAGTCGCTCGACGGCCTGTACGTGGCCGGTCGTCGTGGAAAGGCATGGCAGAAGGTCAAACCGACGCACACCTTCGACCTCGTGGTGCTGGGTGCCGAGTGGGGGTCGGGGCGTCGCTCGGGCTGGCTGTCGAACCTGCATCTCGGCGCCCGCGATCCGGAGACGGGGGAACTCGTGATGGTCGGCAAGACGTTCAAGGGCCTGACTGACGAACTGCTGCGCTGGCAAACCGAGGAGTTCCCGAAACACGAGACGCACCGGGACTCGTACACGATCCACCTGCGCCCCGAGATCGTCGTCGAAATCGAACTCGATGGTGCGCAACGGAGTTCGCGCTATCCGGGTGGTGTCGCGCTGCGCTTCGCGCGCGTGGTCCGGTATCGGCCGGACAAGACCGCGGCCCAGGCCGACAGCATCGAGGCGATCCGCGCGTTGTTGAAGTGAGCTCTGGAAACCACCCGTGTAAACCGGACAGCCGCCCATATGCCGCCGGCCCGGCTCCACGGGGTGGTTTCCAGGAAACGGCCCGGTCAGGTCAGTGACAACTGCGCCACCGGGGTGGTGGTGGGCCGGTCCGAACCGCCGGGTGGTTCGACGGTGAACGCCAGCGTCGAGGCGGAGTTGATCCCGGACAAGACGGCGGTGGTGACCGGTTCGACGTCCTTGTCGGTCATCGTGCCGGCCGAGCGGGCACCGTCCGGCCCGATGAGCCACATCTGATACACCGTCCCCGGTTGAGGCGGCGGGACCGAATCCATGACCAGTACGCCGGTGTCCGCAGACTTCGCGAGGTAGACGGTGACGTTCCCGGTCGCGACCGGACCGCCGGTCGATCGCAGGTCCTCCGCGGAGAAGACCTGCTCGGCCGGTGAAGCGAGCGGGCGCACCTCCGGTTCCGGGGAGCTCGACTGTCCGATGACCCACCCGGCGGCGCCGATGGCGACGGCGAGGACCGCCGCGGCGGCGAGATATGTCCAACGGCGAGGCCTGCGTCGGTCATCGGCCCCGGTCGCCGGGGTGCCGGCGGCGGATTCCGGTTGCCCGACGTCGGTGCCGGCTGATGCGGGGTCTTGCTGGGGCATCGGATGATCCGACGCGCCGGACACGACCGGCCCGGACGCGGACGCGCCGGCCGGTTCGGCGACGTCCGGTGCGTCGAGACCCGCGTCGGCACGCGCGGCGGACAGGATGCGGTCGCGGAGCGTCGGCGGAGGTGGCGTGGCGGTCGTCTTGCTCATCGCGGCCAGTGCCTCGCGGGTCGCGCGGACCTGCTTGTCGAACAGGGCGCGTACATCGTGCGGCGCCCCTGCGACGCGCGCCTGGACGTCGCGTAGTTCGTCATCGGAGAGTGCGTCGAGGGCGACGAGCGGTGCCATCTCCAGCAGTTCGGCAGCGTCGGGATCGAGATGCTCAGACATCGCGTGCCTCCTGCCGTCGTCGAACGATGTGTCGTTGTCCCCCCGAACGCCGCTTCCGGCGGGCGGGTGTCACGTTTCCGCGTGGGCCCGGAGGCAACGGGGCTGCGGCAAGAAGTATGACGTGCGCTGCGG
Source organism: Gordonia sp. ABKF26 (assembly GCF_041103195.1). Lineage (NCBI taxonomy): Bacteria > Bacillati > Actinomycetota > Actinomycetes > Mycobacteriales > Gordoniaceae > Gordonia > Gordonia sp. ABKF26. The sequence continues at coordinate 247,123 of NZ_JBGCVZ010000003.1, read as the reverse complement.
GTGATCGGGGTATCCGGGCCGTCGGCTGAACGACTCCTGGTGGAGTCGGGCGCCGGTGGCGTGCAGCGAGAAATGGGTCATCGCCACCGGCGGCAGCGCCGCGTCCGTACCGGGCCTGGCGCTCGCGACGTCAGTCTGGGACCCGTGTGTCATGCCACCTGTTCGGATCCACCGGCGAGGCGGATGGGTCGGGGGAGGTCAGCGCGACGTTCGGTGGGTCACATCCGCGCCGGCGTACCGCCGGGCATCTGCTGATCGGTCGGGACGATCTCGGCACCCAGCGGGAGCAGCGACACCGGAACCATCTTGAAACTCGCGATGCCGAGGGGGATGCCGATGATCGTCAGGCACATCGCCAGGCCGGTCGTGATGTGACCGATCGCGAGCCAGAGGCCGGCCACGATGATCCAGATGACGTTGCCGATCGTCGATGCCACACCCGCGGTCGGCTTGCGGATCACGGTTCGTCCGAAGGGCCAGAGCGCGTAGCTCGCCATCCGGAACGACGCGATGCCGAAGGGGATGGTGATGATGAGGATGCAGCAGATGATGCCCGCGACGACGTAACCGATCGCCATCCACAGTCCGCACAGGACGAGCCAGATGACGTTGAGGATGGTCTTCATTCCTCCATTGTCCATGTGGTGCCGGCCGGTGGGCACAAATGCGAGACGCAGGAGAGCGCCCGCGGGCCGGCACGACACTACGATGACGTCGTGGGTGGACGGCCGGGGCGTGCGCGGGAGGCGTTGTGGGCGGTGCTCGCCACCGTGGTGCTCGTCATCCGCATCCTGGCGACCATCGCGCTCGTGCTGTTCGTGATCGGATGGGCGGTCGCGGCGATCCGCGATTCACTCGAGAACGTGTTCCTGTGGCCGTCGATCGGTGCCGGCGTCGCACTCCTGGTCAGCACCTATGTCTACGGTCAACTCCGCGCGCGCTATCCGCGGCACAACGGGTGGATCCCGTGAGTGGTGCTGACCCCCTTGCTCCCTGAGCTGCGCGCGGAGTCCCGCCCCGGCTCGCTGAGTTGCGAATCTTGTGCTCCCTTCGTGGCTCGCTTCGCTCGCACCTCAGGGAGCATGTGGAGGCTCGCACCTCAGGGAGCATGGGGGCTCGCGCCTCAGAGGCAGAGGGGGTCAGGACGCGACGCGACCCAACTTCGCGAGAAGCGTCGTCTGACGGTCGGCGCCGGCGGGGATCTCGACCTTGCGGCACACGCCCTCGGAGTAGAGCGCGTCACCGAAACCGTCGACCGCCGTTTCCATCTCGGACAGTTCGTCGTCGGTGAACCGATGCTCTGCCCCGGCGGCCCGGGCGATGTCCCACCGGTGGGCGATCATGTCGAATCCGTAGAACCGGATGAGGGTCTCGCCGATGGTGGTCGGTCCGAAGTGGCCGTCGAAGGCGCGCTCGCCGACGCTCGGGTCGGCGAGCAGGCCGGCGACGGTGTCGCGGTGGGTGTGCCAGGCGGCGGCCGGATCGTCGAGGGAGGGCGTGGGTCCGAGATCGACGTCGTGGCGTGCGAAGAACTCGCGCTGCGTGTCGATGACGTGACCGACGACGTCGCGTCCGGTCCAGCCCTCGCACGGGGAGGATGCGGTCCAGGTGTCCGCGGGAGCGTCGTCGAGGATGGCGGCGAAACCGTCGGCGAGGAGGGCGTAGTGGTCGAGCAATGGTGAGGTGTCGTTGATTGCGGTCATGATGAAAGTCAACCGCACGAGTACGGGACGGTGATTGATGAAACCCGACAATGAGGGGCGCGCGCGGCTCGACGACGTCGAGCGCGCACACCTCGTCGACCCGTCGGACGCGAGCTATCGCATCGGGCGGTGGGCGCCGAGCCCCGATCTCGACGAGCTGGTGCGCCGCTTCTGGGTTCCGGTCTGGTGGGTGCCACCCGGCGCCGAGGCGCCGCAGCGCGTTCTGCAGTACCCGGTCTGCCTCATCGTCATCAGCAACACCTATGCGCGTTTCTACGGCGTGGTGACCGGACTGTCGGAGACGGTTCTGACGGGCGACGGCTGGGCGGTCGGGGTGATGCTGACGCCGGGGGCCGGGGGGTTGCTGACCGGCGATGTCGGGGCGTGGACCGATCGACATGCCGAACTCGCCGAGGTCTTCGGCGAGAAGGGCAGCGATCTCGAGCGGTCGGTGCGCTCGGCGATGGCCGTGGACCCCGGGATCGAGGAGACCCAGCGTGTCGCGACCGATCGGGTCGAGGACTGGCTGCGCTCGTATCTCCCGCTCGACGACGACGGCAGGCTGATCAACGCGATCGTGGAGTACGTCGAGACCGATTCGACCGTCGTGGCGGTCGCGCAGATCTGCGAACGGTTCCATCTCACCGAACGCAGCCTGCAGCGGCTGACCCGGCGTCGCCTCGGCCTGACCCCGAAGTGGCTGATCCAGCGTCGACGGTTGCACGAGGCGGCCGAGCGTCTGCGCGACCGGTCGGGAACGCTCGCCTCGCTCGCGGCGGAGCTGGCCTACGCCGACGAGGCGCACTTCGTGCGTGACTTCAAGACCGTCACCGGCATGACCCCGCGGACGTTCTCGGCGCGGTTCGGCTAGGCCGGGATCGTGGACCGGGCGCGGGATCGCGGACCGGCACGCGACGGCGGGGCCGGTCGAATGTTGCCGAGATCACATCGGTGCAGGCAGAATCGTCGACATATCGGGCAATCAACGGAGGGTGCATGACTGACGCGGCGTTGGTGGCCACGCGCATCCGCCGGGCGTACGAGGACTTCCTCTCCGGCGGGAATCCACCCGCGGATGCGGTCCGATCGATCGTCCGCGACTCGTGGGCGAGGTCGCTGACCAGGGGCGTCGACCCGAGTGAGGCCGCCGCGGACGGCGCCCGTGCGTCCGTGATGTCACCCGCGGAGTTCGCCGCCTACCGAGCCGCACATCCCATCACCGCCGTCCGGCCATTGGTGCAGTCGCTGATGGTCGATGCCATCGCCGACACCGGCGTCGTCGTCGCGCTGACGGATCAGGCCGGGCGCCTGCTGTGGATCGAGGGCGACACGGCCGCTCGCGATCGGGCCGGTCACATCAACTTCGTCGAGGGCACGGTGTGGAGCGAAGAGGTCGTCGGCACCAATGCCCCGGGACTCGCGCTGGCCGTCGACCGAGGCGTACAGGTCGTCGGACCCGAACACTTCGCCGGCCCCGTGCAGGAGTGGAGCTGTGCCGCGGCGCCCGTGCACGACCCGCTGACCGGGCACGTGATCGGTGTCATCGACGTGACCGGTGGACGTGAGGTCGCGGCACCGTTCGCGCTGGCGGCCGTCCGCTCGGTGGTCGCGGCCGTCGAGCGTGAACTGCGGGCGGGTGCTGTCGACCTCGGCGACCCGTCCACCTTCGATCCGGCGCCCAGACCACAGGGCGCGGCGCATCTCACCGTCCTCGGAGACGGTTCGGGACGCTGGCACCGAGTCGCCGACGGGCCGGGCGCCCGCGCGCTGTCCCGTCGACATGCGGAGATACTCGTTCTGCTACAAGCATTTCCGGAAGGACTGAACACCGAGCAGCTCGCGCTCAAGCTGGCCGAGGACGGGCTCGACCCGGTCACGGTGCGAGCCGAGATCTCCCGGCTCCGCCGCGACCTCGGTGCCGACGTCGTGGCAAGCAGGCCCTACCGCCTCACTCTCGACATCACCTCCGACGTCGACGCCCTCCGGTCGCGCATCGCGTCGGGTACGGATCTCGCGTCGGTGGTCGACGACCTCGGTCGCGGCGGACTGCTCGCCGAGTCGAGCGCGCCGGGCATCGTCGACATCTTCGAGGAACTCCGGGAAGATCTGCGGTCACGTCTCTTCGCGTCCGGCGACGTCGCGGCCCTCCGCCGGTGGACGTCGTCGACCCACGGACGCGACGACCTCGCCGCCTGGCGCCGCCTCGAACACCGTCTGCCGGTCGGCGACCCCGACCGGGCCGTCGTCGGCGGACGCATCCGACTCCTGGACAAGCGGTACGGGGCGTAACCGGCTGAGCTGCGTGAACAGCTGGTGGCCAACGTTGCAACGCTTGTGCAACCACCCCGCTCCTAGAGTGTGGAGCAGATCACAACGGACGCCTCCGGTGTCCCGTGTGACATCCGCAGAGCGTCCTCAGCTTGAGGCCCACACGCAAGGAGCAACCATGACCGTCTTCGCAAAGCCGGGTGCCGATGGCTCGGTGATGAGCTACGAGTCGCGCTACGACAACTGGATCGGCGGACAGTGGACCCCGCCGGTGAAGGGTCAGTACTTCGAGAACCCGTCGCCCGTCGACGGCAAGATCTTCTGCGAGGTCGCACGCTCGACCGCCGAGGACATCGACCTCGCGCTCGACGCCGCCCACAAGGCCGCACCCGGATGGGGCAAGACCCCCGTCGCCGAGCGCTCGCTGGCCCTGCTGCGCATCGCCGATCGCATGGAGGAGAACCTCGAGAAGCTGGCCGTCGCCGAGACCTGGGACAACGGCAAGGCCGTCCGCGAGACCATGGCCGCCGACATCCCGCTGGCCATCGACCACTTCCGCTACTTCGCCGGCGCCCTCCGCGCCCAGGAGGGCTCGATCTCCGAGGTCGACGAGGACACCGTCGCCTACCACTTCCACGAGCCGCTCGGCGTCGTCGGCCAGATCATCCCCTGGAACTTCCCGATCCTGATGGCGGTGTGGAAGCTGGCGCCCGCGCTCGCCGCCGGCAACGCGGTCGTGCTCAAGCCCGCCGAGCAGACACCCGCGTCGATCCTGTACCTGGTCAGCCTCATCAGCGACCTGCTTCCCGCCGGAGTCCTCAACGTGGTCAACGGGTTCGGCGTCGAGGCGGGCAAGCCGCTCGCGTCGAGCAACCGTATCCGCAAGATCGCGTTCACCGGTGAGACCACCACCGGCCGGCTCATCATGCAGTACGCCTCGGAGAATCTGATCCCGGTCACCCTCGAGCTGGGCGGCAAGAGCCCGAACATCTTCTTCAACGACGTGATGTCCGCCGACGACGGGTTCCTCGACCGTGCGCTGGAAGGCTTCTCGATGTTCGCGCTCAACCAGGGCGAGGTGTGCACCTGCCCCAGCCGCGCGCTCATCCAGCAGGACATCTACGACGAGTTCATCGCCAAGGCCGTCGACCGCGTCGGAAAGATCAAGCAGGGCAACCCCCTCGACACCGACACGATGATGGGCGCGCAGGCCTCCAACGATCAGTTCGAGAAGATCTCCTCCTACCTCGCCATCGGCAAGGACGAGGGCGCCGAGGTGCTGATCGGCGGCGAGGCAGCCGAACTCGACGGCGATCTGGCCGGCGGCTTCTACATCAAACCGACTGTCTTCCAGGGCAACAACAAGATGCGCATCTTCCAGGAAGAGATCTTCGGCCCGGTCCTCGCGGTCACCACCTTCAAGGACTTCGCCGACGCCATGCACATCGCCAACGACACGCTATACGGGCTCGGCGCCGGTGTGTGGAGCCGTGACGGTGCGACCGCCTACCGGGCGGGCCGCGAGATCCAGGCTGGCCGGGTGTGGACGAACACCTACCACGACTACCCGGCGCACGCCGCCTTCGGCGGGTACAAGCAGTCCGGTATCGGTCGCGAGAACCACCTCATGATGCTCGAGCACTACCAGCAGACCAAGAACCTCCTGGTCGGTTACGCTCAGAGCGCCAAGGGTTTCTTCTGACCCTTCGAGGCTCGTCGCTAGCGCTCCTCGCACCTCAGGGAGCAGGGGGCCGCGCTCCTCGCGTGAGCGGTGAGCAGCGGGGCCCTCTCCACGCGATAGCGGTGCAAGTACCAGCGAAGAGAAGGTGATTGACGATGACCGCCGAGCAGAGTGTTCCTGATCGCGTGGTCGCCACAGACTCCGCCGTGCAGCTCCTGACCAAGTTGTCGGAGCTGCACGGCGGCCTCATGATCCACCAGTCCGGTGGGTGCTGTGACGGCTCGGCCCCGATGTGTTACCCGGTAGGGGAGTATCGAGTGGGCCAGCGGGATGTGCTGGTCGGCGAGATCGAACTCCCCGAACCCATTCCGGCTGTACGGGTCTGGATCAACGGTGACCAGTTCGAGCTGTGGAAGCACACCCAGCTGATCCTCGACGTCGTGAAGGGTCGTGGCGCCGGATTCAGTCTCGAGGCGCCGGAAGGCGTCCGGTTCCTCTCGCGTGCACGAACTTTCACCGATGAGGAGAACGAGATCCTGGAGGCGTCGCCGCCGCTGACGGGGGCCACCGCCGGCCCCTGAGCTCGACCCCACACAGAATGCGTCGTCCGTATCGAAATCCGATACGGACGACGCATTCTGTGTCTGTCCGGGCTGGTTCACCACTGGTCGAAGCCGACGTTGACCTGGGGGTATCCGGTGTCGATGTGGTTGTTCATCCAGTAGTTCTGGGCGTGGGGTCCCCAGATGGTGCTCATGGCGGTGTTGACGTTGTGGGGGTGGTTGGTGAGTTGGTAGTTGGCGGTGGGGCCGAAGGCGCCGATGCGGTAGATGGCGTTGACGTCGAGGTGGTTGGTGAAGGGTGCGGTGGCGGTGATGGTTTCGGTGGCGCCGGGGTAGAGGATGTGTTGGGGTGCGTTGACCCATTGGCCGCCGTCGGCGTTGGCGCCTTGGAGGTATTCGGGCTTGTCGGTGTGGTTGGTGATGGTCATGGCGACGGTGGGTTCGCCGGGGCGGGTGATGGGGAGGGTGCCGGCGTGGGCTGCTCCGGCGGCGCCGAGGGCGATGCCTGTTGCGGCGGCGAGTCCGAGGGTGGCGGTGGCGATGCGGGTGGTGGTCTTCATGGTGTGCTCCCGGTGGTGTGGGGGTTGTTGTGGTGACACCACTGACTCTGCTAGGGACGGGGCGTCGGTGGTTTCCGCTGACCGGGTGATGGTGGGGGTGAACGCTGCATCCACCGATCGGGGGACATGGGGGTGGTCGCCGGGTGGCTTCGACTCGGCTCCTCGACCTCGACGCGCTCCTTCGTCGCTTGCTCGGCCCGGCGGCTTCGCTCGGTGCCGGTTCAACCAGCGGTGGGGGAGTCGGCGGGCAACTACCATCGAGGGATGTCGAACGCCGACGGCTCCCCACCGCCCCGCCCGCGCGTCGCCGTCACGCCGATGCGCCCGCAACGGCCGACCGGACGTGCCGCGGCCGTCCGGTACGTGATCCTCGGCTGGCTGGCGTCGGTCGCCCTCGTCGTGCTGACCGCGGGACTGACACTCCTGTCCCTCAACGACATTCGGTCCACCCTGGCCGCCGATCTCGTGCGGGCCCACCCGGAGAGCGGAACCGACGCCGCACATGCCGTGGACATCTCACTGATGGTCGGTGCGGTCATCGCCGTGGTCGTGGTGGTCCTGGGTCTGTGGGGATCAGCCCGACTCTGGGACAGCCGACGGTCCGGTCGCACCATCCTGACGATCGGTGCCGCGGCGGCTGTTGCCGGCGCCGTGGCGTTCCATCTCACCGTCAGTCCGTCCGCGACCGCCCTGGCCGATATCGGTATGCCGGTTGTCGCACAGTGGCTTCCGGCGGCTGCCGCCCTCGTCGCGGTCATCGCCACCGGGATCGCCTACACTCGGTCGGTCACGGCCTCCCTGCGCTGAAGCCCTCGACGCCGCCGGTCCGGACCACCGCGTCGAGTTGCGCGACGATGCCCTCGGCGCTGCGAACCGCGACCTGACATGCCGACGCCGACGCCGGACCGAGGAGCGGATGGCCGGCACGCGCCCGCCAGACACGCGCGGCCTCGATGGCCGCGTCGCGCAACGCATACAGGTCCGCGGTCGGTGGCAGCCCGAGGCGGACCGCGGGATCGATGCCCGATCCGCCGATGAGTCGGGTGATCTCGGCCGCCTGATCCGGGGGAAGATCGACGCCGCCGGCCCGGATGGTGCCGAGCAGACGCAGTTCACGGAAGCCGTGCACGTCCGCGAGCTCCCGACGGACCGAGGCCCGGACGTCGCGCGCTCCCGCCGACGGTGAGGCGGCGAGAAGGTGATCCATCGTCACCAGTGCGGAATGGGATTTGAGCTGGTCGGCGCGCTGGCCGAACTGGGTGTCGATGATGGCACTCAATTCCGAGAGCCCGCTGCGCTCGACGAGTTCGGCGGCCAGCGCCGACGACGAGGTGGCGCCGAACCGGATGAGCGTGACCGCCATGCGGATGCCGAAGGCGCCGAAGCGTTCGGCCAGCGAACGGCGCAGATCGGCCGGGATGGCAGGCAGGATGTCAGGGCGCGAGAACCGGTCCATGGTGAGCAGTGCCGCCTCGAGATCGGGACCCGGGGTCGCGGCCAGCTCTGCCAGCGCGCGGAACTCGACCTCCCGCATCGTCCGGGCGGCGAGCGCCAGGAGTCCCGCGACCGGCACGACCGCCTGACAGAGCCCGGTGCGTTCGAGTTCGCCGGCGAACCGCCCGGCGATCTGATGTGCCGAGATCATCGCGTCCATCCGGCCGGCGCCGAGCTCGTCGGCGCGGGAGACCACACCGATCACGCCCAGGGGACCCGACGATCCGCCGATGGCCGAACCGATGCGGCGCAGCATCGTCGTGTCGGTGGCGGTCAGGGAACGCAGCAGGTAGACGACGGCGTCGACGCCGGACAGGCCGTCGTCGGGGGTGAGGAGCGCGAGTGTGGACGCGGACAGCTCCGTCGAGAGCGAGGCCGTGCCCGGGGTGTCGACGATGGTCGTCGACTGCAGCGCCCGCGCAGGCCATTCGACGTCCAGGCGGTCGACGCGGTCGGCGGTCAGGCGCCCGAAGTCGAAGCCCAACCGGCCGTCGATGCGGGTGACCGGGATGCCGACCGCGCGGCCGTCGTCGACGTGCGCGGTGACCGACGGGGACCGTCCGTTGCGGTACCAGGTGACCACACGTGTGCACTCGGTGGCGTCGGTGGGGGCGATGTCCTGTCCGACTAGGGCATTGAGCAGCGTCGACTTGCCTGCCTTGAGCGAACCGGCCAGCGCGATCCGCACCGGCTGATACAACCGGTGGGCGCACACGTCGAGCTCGGCCTGTGCATGCGGGTCGTCGGCGAGCGCGGCGCGGGTGGCCTCGAGAAGCCCTCGGACACGGGCGATGTCGGTCATCGGTGAGGAAGCTCCGCGGCGGTGTCGTCGGGATCGAGATGGTCGGCCGCTCTGCGCAGGGCGGCGACCGCATGGAGCCGCGATTCGAGTTCGGCAACCCGTCCGGATCGTTCCGAGTCCGCGAGGGTCGCGGCGGACTGTGCAGCACTGAGGGATTCCGAGATCGAGCGCGCGGTCTGTTCGGCGACCGAGGTGAAATGGTCACGGAGGACTCGCTGGATCACCCGTAGCCGGTCGCGGGACTCCTTGCCGACCTGGAAGCTGACGTCGTCGGTGAAGGCGCGTACGGCGACCTTCGCCTTCGCGCGACGCTCGAGGACCTTGGCCTCCTTGTCATCCCGATAGGCCTTGGTACCCAGCAACAGTCCGGCGCCGACGGACACCGGGTTGATGAGAGCCATGCCGACCATCGTCGAGATGAGGCCGAACATCAGCACGCCGCCGTAGGAGCCGCGCATCCCGATCAGCAGTTTCTGGGCGACACCGACTCGGCCGCTGTCGAGTTCGGCGAGTTCGGCAACCGAGTCGAGAACGCCGGTGAGATCCGCGACGTCGATGTCGGGGAGCGAGTTCTGGCCGGCGGCCGCGAAGTGGTCGGCGACCCGTTCGGCGAGCCACACCGAACGCTCGTGCGCCCAGACGAAGTTGTCGCCGATCACCGCCGCGGTCTGGTCGGCCAACCACTCGCTCAACTGCTCCCAGTCGACCCCCGGGTCGCCCTCGTCGATCGCCCGCTCGGCCTCCCGGGTCACCGCACGCAGACGGTCCCGCAGGTCGTGGTCGATGTCGGCGGCGAGATCGGCGATCCCATCGGCCAGCGTCTGCTGCCATTGCGCGGACTGTCGGCGCATGGCCTCGGCGTCGGACTTGGCTTCCCGGAGTGCCCCGACGGCGCGGCCGGCGGTCTCGGGGTCACGCAGGGCGGCGAGTTCGCTGCCCAGGGTGAGCGCGAGATGCTCACTGACGACTCGTAGATCGGTGGCGACGGTGGCTCGCGTCGCCTGTCGCGCGGTGGCCACCACGCGCTCGCGCAGATAGCGGTACAGATCCAGGAACCCGGCCTCCGCGTTCAGTTTCTCGTCACCGAGACGCAGTGCGTGGGAACGGAGTACCGACGACACCGGCAGCAGCGGGACGTCGAGGCCCGCGGTCTGCAGATGCGACCGGTCGGCGTCGACGATGGCCCGCCAGTGCGGATACAGGTCGGTCTTCGTGACCAGGCACGCCAGCGTCGGGCACAGACCGGCCACCTGTTGGAGGAACGCCATCTCCGGTGCGGTGAACTCCTGGCTGGCATCGGATATGACGAGCACTGCGTCGGCCGCTGCGACCATACCCAATGTCGCTGCGGCATAGGGATGTCCGTGACCGCCGACGCCGGGGGTGTCGACCAGGACGAGGCCGTCGGCGAGCAACGGGCCGGGTGCCTCGATCTCGAGACGCAGAACTTCGCGGCCACCGGCGAGCGGGGAATCGGGGGTGATGCCGGCGATCGCCTCGATCGGCACCGGGATGCGGCTGTCGGTGGCCGGGCCGTCGACGATCAGATGGGCCGACGGTTGCGCGGCGTGCGAGATGACGGTCGGCACCGCGGTCGTCTCGTCGTCGCCGACCGAGCACACGTCGAGGTTGAGCAGCGCGTTGACGAAAGAGCTCTTGCCCTGCTTCAGCTGACCCACCACGACGATCCGCAGCCGGGGGTCGGTGATCCGGGTGCGTGCGCCGTCGAGTCGGCTGACGAGATCGTTGCGACCGGCCTCCCGGGCCACGTCCGACATCGTCGACAGCAATTCGCCGATGGTGCTGGGCGACTGGGGCGTTGCGGTGGGGGCTGATCGCGCCGGCGTGACCGCGGCCGGTGGTGTCGGGGTCGGTGGTGTCGGGGTCGGCGGTGCCGGGACCGGGTCGGGTTCGGGTGCGTCCCGGTCGGCGGCGTGCCGGCCGACCCGAGGTGGTTCGGCGGGTGGAGTGGTCATGGTGTCCTCACGGTAGCGGTGAGTCGGCGTGTCCGGTCGGCATCGGACGAGGACCGCCCCGGGACCTGCCCACGTCCAGGGTTGCTGGATCGGTGAGCGGTCCCGGGGCGGGTTGCCGACCTGGATGGGTCAGTCGGCCTCGGGTCCGGCGTCCGGGGTGTCGACGCCGATCCCGGTGTCTGTGTCGCCACCGAGGCCACCGGTCAGGCCGCCGGTGAGGCCCCCGGTCAATCCGCCGGTGAGGCCGGCGGTCGTGTCGGCCACGCCGCCGACGGTCGTGTCGAGTGCGCCGCCGAGTCCGGCTCCGGTGTCGGCCGCGCCACCCAGGTCCAGACCGCTGTCGGCCTCGCCCCCTGCTCCGACGCCGCCACCGGCGACCGTGCCACCGGTCAGTCCGCCGGTCACGCCACCGACGACGTCCGTCGTCGTGTCGAGGGTTCCGCCGACAGTCGTGTCGAGGGTGCCGCCGATCCCGGTTTCGAGCGAGCCCGCGGTCGCGCCGGCCACGTCTGCCGCACCGCCGGCGGCGCCGGAGATCGCGGTGGTCAGGTCGGCAGTGACATCCGCGGGCAGCTCGGTGTCGAGTGCGCCACCCAGGCCCAGGTCCCCGCCCAGACCCAGGTCCCCGCCCAGGCCGCCGCCGAGGCCGGTGCCGGTGTCGAGACCCAGCGCGCCGTCGAGCACCGGACCGGCGGTGGCCCCCAGTGCGGCGTCGCCGATTGAATCGAGCCCGCTCGCTCCGCTCCCGGCGCCCAGCCCGGCGAGTCCGGTCTCCAGGGTGCCGCCGAGGCCGCCCTGCAGGGTGCTGTCCACTCCGGCCACCAGGTCCGTGCCGGTCTCGGCCACGGTGCCCAGGCCGGCCAGTGTGCCGGCGCCCAGGTTGCCGGTGAGGCCGTCGACGACCGTGCCGCCGAGCCCCTCGGTGACCAGGATCGGTCCGCCGACGGTGATGGTGCCCTCGGGGGAGAGGATGAGGCTCGGGTTGATGATCGCCTCGAGTTCGCCGGTCAGCGCCCCGCCGAGACCACCTGTCGCCTCCAGGGTGGAGTCGAGGGTGGCGACGAGGCCGTCGGTGGCCGACAGGTCCACGTCGAGCGCGGTGCTGAGTACGGTGCTGAGGGCCGCGGGGAGTTCGGCTCCGCCTGCCAGCTGGCCGGCCAGCGAACCGCCGAGCTCTCCACTCAGCGCGGTCCCGAGGACGGCGCCGAGGGATGCGCCCAGGTCGGCGCCGACATCGCCGCCGGCAGCCAGCACGGTCTCGAGGGTTCCGCCGAGGTCGGCCGCGGTCTCGGTCACCAGGCCGAGTCCTGCGCCGGCGTCGAGTGCGGCGTCCAGCGCGCCGCCGAGCTGGGCGATCAGTGCGCCGTCGACGCCGAGTGCGCCGCCGAGGTCCGCAGCGAGCAGTTCGCCGAGGTTCAGTCCGGCACCGGCCGCGGCGTCGAGGATGCCCTCGATGCCGGTGGTCGCGCCCAGCACGCCGCCCAGGGTGGCGCCGAGTCCGGCTGCGAGGTCACCGCCGCCGCCGACGATCGCACCCAGTTGCGCGGCGAGATCGGTGGCCAGGCCGCCCTCGAGCAGACCCGTGAGGTCGGCACCGAGGACGCCGCCCAGTTCGAGTGCGCCACCCAGCGCGGCTCCCAGATCGGCGCCCGCGGCGGCACCCAGGACGCCGGTGAGCACGGTGCTCAGCGCGGTGTCGAGGCCGGCGCCGGCCGACAGCAGTCCGTTGAGCGCGGCGCCGAGTTCGGTGCCGAGCCCGCCCACGACCCCGAGCCCGCCGCCGAGGGCGCCTTCGACGGCGCCACCGAGACCGGCGCCAAGTCCGGCACCGAGGCCCAGACCCGCGTCGAGTGCCCCGCCGACCCCGGCTTCGAGTGCGCCACCGAGACCGAGTCCGGCGTCGATGGCGCCACCGAGTCCGGCGGTGAGGTCGGCTGCGAGACCACCTTCGAGTGCCGCGGCGAGCGTGCCGCCCAGGGCCGCGCCGAGACCGGCTGCGGCCTCACCGCCGACCTCGAGGCCGGCGGACAGGGCTCCGGCCAGAGTGGTACCGAGATCGCCACCTGCCTCGAGCAGTGCCTCGACGTCGACGATCCCGCCGGCTTCGAGGACGGATTCGAGTGCCGCGGCGAGTCCGGCCTGAGCGCCGCCGCCGACACCGAGTGCGGCGGTCAGGGCGCCGCCGAGGACGGCGTTCGCACCGGCTGCGCCGGTCAGGACCAGGCCACCGGTCGCGGCTGCCGTCGAGGTCAGGGCCACGCCCAGTGCGGTGCCGAGCGACGCGGCGGCCGTACCGCCCGCGGCCAGGGTGGAGCTGAGGGCGCCGCTGAGGGTGGCGCCCAGTTCGCCGGACAGATCGGCGATGGCCTGCGCGTCGAGCAGACCCGACAGCGTCGCGGAGAGGTCGCCGGCGACGTCGAGAGTGGAGGTGAGTGCGGCGGTCAGATCGCCGGACAGTTCGGCGCCCAGGCCGAGGGCACCGGTGAGGACCGCCGAGATGGCACCGCCCGCACCGAGACCGGCGCCGAGTGCGGCCGCGAGGTCGGCGCCGAGCGCGCCGCCCGCACCGATCGTCGCACCGAGCAGACCGCCCAGGGTCGCACCGAAGGAACCGGCGAGCGCGCCGCCCGCACCGAGTGCGGCGGACAGCTGCGCGGCGAGACCGCCACCGAGGCCGAGTCCGAGGTCGGCGCCGGCGGCGAGGAGTGCATCGAGCGAAGCCCCGAGTTGAGCGACCAGCGCGCCTTCGGCACCGATCGCGCCGGCCAGCGACCCGGCGATGACCGGCCCGATGCCTGCGGCGATCTCGATCCCACCGTCGACGACGGTGTCGAGCGCTGCACCCAGTGCCGCACCGAACTGCGCTGCGACCGCGCCGCCGGCACCCACACCGGCGGACAGCGCCGCGCCGAGTGCAACGGCCAGCTGTCCGGCCAGGTCGAGGTCACCGAAGGCGACGCCGCCGAGATCGAGATCGGCCAGCGACAGACCGGAGAGGTCGATGTCACCCAGCCCGATGCCGCCGAGGAGACCACCGAAGTCGATGTCGCCCAGATCGATTCCACCCAGATCGATTCCACCGAGGTCGAGTCCGCCCACGCCGAAGCCGCCCAGATCGATTCCACCGATTCCGCCGAAGTTCACGTCGCCCAGGGCGACGTTCCCGCCGCCGAGGTTGATGTCGCCGAGGTTCAGACCGCCCAGGCCGACGCCACCGCCGCCGACCACACCCCCGCCGACTGCGCCGCCCACGGCCCCACCGACGGCGCCACCGCCGGCGCCGATGATCGCGCCGAGTCCGCCGCCGGCCCCGGCGGCCAGGCCGGCATCCGCCACCAGCGGTGCTGCCGCGGAGACATCGGCCGGGGTGACGCCGGTGAGACCGGCGCGGTCGATCGCGGCCTGGGGGTTGCCGCAGTAGGCGTTGAAGGATTCCTCGTCGCGAAGCAGACCGAGGATGAAGTCGAGTACCGCGTTGCTCGGCATGGCGTCGTTCCTTGCGTCGGGGAGATCGGAGTTCGATCCCGTGTCGAGTTCGACCGTATGGACTCCGGCGCCGGACGACATCGGGGTAAATCCCCAGTCCTGTCGAGGAGGGGGGTGGGCCGGCGCCCCCGGGGATTCGGCTGGGGCCGGGCTCGTCGCATCCCACGTATAGGGGTGTCGGGACTTTCCCCCTAATCTCCGCCGAAGGGCTAACACCTGGGCATCAGTGCGCGACACACTGGGTGACGTGCACCGCCGGGGCCGGGGCACGTGACATCGACGGTGTGCTCGAGATGAGGGACCGTCACCGACCACCGTCTGCAGGTGCGAACAGGAGTGACCGTCATGGCCATCGGGATCGGTGTGAAGATCGGGACCGCGAACAGCGTCGCGGTAGCTGCCTCGGAACATTCCTGGGAGGGTGCGGTCTCGGTCGAGACCTCCGCTCTGGTGGATGCCGACGACTTCGTCGCCCGGGTCGGCGACCCGGTACCGATGCTCGACGACCACGGGCACACGATCGCGGCCGCCGAGATCTACGCGGACGCGGTCACAGCGCTGCTCGCCCGGCTCGACCTCGGGACGGACTCGTCACGGTTCGACGACGCGCACCTGAGTGTCGTGTTTCCCGACAACTGGACCGATCAGGCCGTCGACGAGGCCAGGACAGCGCTCGCGGCCCACCCCGACGCGGTGCCGGCGGAGTCGACGACCTGGGTTCCCGAATCGCGCGCCACCCTGGCCGCAGCCGAGCATGCCGAGGGCGCCTTCGGCGACGGCACCGTCGTCGTCTGTGATCTCGGCGCGACCGGCGTCACCGTCTCCGTCCTGACCACCGGCTCCGACGCGGCTCCGGTGGGCCGCCCGGTGCGGCTGGAGACGGTGAGCGGCAACGAGTTCGACCGCCTGGTGCTGGCGCACACGCTCCGGGTCACCGGTGCCGACGCCGAGGTCGACTCGGGCCTTGCCGACCCGCAGCGCAGCGGCGCGATCCTCGACGACGTGAACCGGCTGCGCGGCGACTGTCGACGGGCCAAGGAGTCGCTGTCGGCCGACACCGACACCGTCGTCGACGTGCGGGTCGGAGACGTCCGCACCGAGGCGCGGCTGGTCCGGGACGACATCGAGGATCTGCTCCGCGCCCCGATTCTGGAATCGGTTGCGCTGGTTCGTGAAGCGCTCACGGCCTCGGCGGTCGGCCTCGACTCCTCCGAGGCGGCCGCGACAGGGTTGAATCCGGCCGGTGCGACCGCGGTGCTCCTCGGTGGTGGCGGTGCCGCGATCCCGCTCGTCACCGAGATGCTGTCCTCGACCCTGCGCCTGCCGGTCGTCGGCGACCCGGACCCGGCGTCCGCCTCGGCGGCCGGTGGCGCACTGATGGCCGGCGCCGCCCTCGCTGCCCACCGGTCGGCGATCGCGCCCGCCGCCTCCACCACTGCCGTCGTCTCGGCCTCGCCCGACGAGCGCCCGCTCCGCGAGATCGTCCCGGCGCCGAGCACTCCGGTGACCGAACCCGCCCCGCGCTTGTCGCGACGCAAGCGCGGCACGCTGATCACGCTCGGCGCCGCCGCCCTGGCGCTCGTGACGGCAACCGGACTCTCCGTCGGCACCGGACTCGTCGGCTCGGTCGGGGAGTCCACGCCCCCACCCGCTGGAGCAGCGACGACGACGGCGACCTCGTCCCAGAATCCCGGGGGCGGTCCGGGTACCACGGTGGCGGGTGCGCGTCCGGGAACCTCGGCCGCGCCGGTGACCGGTGCGGGCACCCGGGCTCCCGGCGCCGGAACCGGCACACCCGGACGCGCCGCGACCAACACACCGACGGGTGGAGCGCCCGCCCCCGGAACCACCCCTGGCCGGACGGCACCCGCACCCGCGCCGGGACCGGCTCCGGCGGCGCCGTCGGTCCCGTCGGCACCCGGCACCCCGTCGGTGCCCAGCCAGCCAGAACCGGAAGTCCCCGATCCGGGCACCGGTGGCGGCTCCGGCGGTGGCGGAGTCACCCCGGGCGGGGTCCTGGAAGCTCCCGGTCGGGTCCTCGACGGCACCGGCCAGATCGTCTGCGGCGTCACCGGCGTCATCGGCGTCGACTGCTGAGCCCGGTGACTCCCGGCCACCCCTGGTCTGTGCGATGACGCCGACGACACCGGTCTCGATGATCGGCGACCTGTCACCCGCTGCGTCGCGTATCTCGTCGTGGATCTCGGGCGTCATCGACCGCGCGCAGGGCGGCCATCCGCTGTGCGCCGTGGTCGTCGGAACCCCGGGAAGCGGACGGTCGACGCTGCTGGGCGGCGTCCGGGAACAACTGCGACAGCGGGGTGTCCCGGTGAGTGTCGGGCTGCCCACGGGCAGCGAGACCGGCCCGGTGTTCGTCCTCGCCGACGACATGCACTTGTGGCCCGGGCCCATGATCGAGACCGCCCTGGGGATGCTCGACGCCGGGACGATCGGGTTGATCGCCACGACCGAACCGAGGGAACTGGACCCGAGCGTCCGCCTGCTCCGGGACCGCTCCCGGCCATACGGTGCCGTCCTCGAACTCGAGGCTCTGGGCACCGCCGACGTCCTGACCCGCGCGACGCGCACGGGTCTGACGCTCGACCCGACCACGGCATCGCAGATCCGCCGACGCTGTGGTGGTGCCCCAGTACTCGTCGACAGCGCACTCGAGGCGATCCGGAATGCCGGACTCGGCGTCGGGAACACCGCCGACGAACCGTCCGCCGACGTGATCGCGATCGTCGAACGGGTGGCCCGCGACTGGCACCACCGATTGTTGCGCGGGCTCGATCCGCTGACGCTCGCCGTGCTCGCCCTCGCCTCGGTCCGGGCGCCCCTCGACCCCGACAGCCTGGCCGACGCGGCCGGAGTGGACCGGGCTGCCGCGGCCGGGGCTCTCGACCGGGCACGGGGCTGCGGCCTGTTGCGCGGCTCGGACGTCTTCGTGTCGGCCGCCGCCGGACCGTTGCGAGATGTGCTGGGGGACCGACGGATCGGCGAGCTTCGCCACAGATCCGTCGTCGCCGCACTGCGCGCGGCCGAACTCACCCCGGACACCGCGCTGCTGGCCGCCGAGGCCGGTGTCGACGACCCACGCATCGTCGACGCGTTGCTGGCCGGCGCCACCGACGCCACCGGGGCGCGGGCGGCGGTCCTCCTCCGGGCCGCCGACCGGGTGGCGCCGGGACGCGATGACGTCCGGTTGCTGATGGCGCAACGAGCACTGGCGTCCGGTGACCTCGATGGCGCGGGCGACGCGGCCGATCAGCGGTTGGAGACGGCCGGTCCGGCCGACCCCGGGGTCGCGGAGTGGGTGGAGCTCGCCGCCACCGTCGCCGCGCATCGCGGACTGGCCTCGCATGCCGCCGACCTCCACCGGTGGGTCGGCTCGAGTTCGTCCGGGGTGCAATCGCTCCCGGCCGCGGTGGCCCTGCTCGCCGTCGGTGATCGCGCGGCGGTCACCGCCATCGCCGCGGCGGATCGAGGCCGCGCGCCGGTCGCAAGCAGGGCCGCACGGTCGCTGGTGACCCGTGGGCTGCTGGCCACCCTCGGCGATGCGGGCGACGCGCCCACCGGCGACGACGCGGTCGACGCCGTGATCCGGGGGCTCTCGGCCGGGGGTGCGGGGTCCCGGGGTCCGTATGCGGGCCGGATTCTGCAGGCGGCCACCGCGGTGGCGCTGAATCACGGTGACATCGTCGGGGCACAGACGATCAGGTCGGTGGCCCCCGAGTCCGGGCGCGCTCTGATCGACGCCGAGATCGCCTTGGCCGTCGGCGATCTCGAGATGACGGCGCGCCTGATCCCGTCGGATGATCCGGTTCCTGTGCCCGAACGTCTTCGATGGCAGGCGATTCGACTCGGACTCGCACGACGCCGAGGCGACGCTGCTGCACTGGCCGCGGCGTGGCAGCACGGGTTGTCGCTGCTCGCCGGCACCGAGGTGGACCTCTTTCTGCTGCGGGCGTTCGGCGAGTTCTGGATCGCCGCAGCGAGTGTGGGCCGGTTGTCGGCGGTCGATCGACACGTGGACACCGCCGACCGGTTGCTCGCCCGTCTGGAGGATCCCCCGGCATGGACACAGTTCTGGGACTTCGCCGGCGTGCAGGCAGCGGCCACCGCGCATGACGACACCGCCATGGCGCACCGGTTGGCTCGTCTCGACCTCGCAGCGGCGGAGAACCGGACGGCCCGCTCGCTCGCCGTCGCCGCCCGCGTCTGGGTGTCGCTGACACCCGATGACTCCGAGGCTGTCGCCGCCACCGCGGTTGAGGTCACGGCGGCGGTCGACGCGTTGCGGAGTGTCGGATTGCACTGGGAGGCAGCCCGGCTCGCAGGTATGGCCGCGCAGCGAACCGACGACCCGTCGACCGCGGCCGGGCTCCTCGACACCGCGCGCTCCGCCGGTGAGGACCGGCATCGAACCCCGCCGGTCGGTGGGCCGCTCACCGAGCGCGAGGCCGAGGTCGCACACGAACTGCTCCAGGGCTTCACCTACCGGGAGATCGGTGAGCGGCTGTACATCTCGGCGAAGACCGTCGAGCATCACGTCGCCCGGATCCGACGTCGGCTCGACGCCGGATCCCGCTCGGAGCTGATGGCTGCACTGCGTGCGGCCGGGTATCGGTGACGACTCTGCCCTCGCGCTGAGAACCGCCCCAGGAGAGGCCGCCGGGGACGATAGGTCGTCGGTCGACTTCCCTGGGGTGGCTTCCGGGTCGTTTCGACGACGGCCCGCGCGGAGATGCCACGGATCGGAACCCGGCGGTGGTACCAACAGGTCATGGAACACATGCTGTGCCCCGGTGATCGAGAGCCGCTCTGATGCCGGCGGTCCTCATCGAGCGCGACGGTGAGATCACGACGCTCACCCTCAACCGCCCGGACGCGCTGAACACCTTGAACGTCGACCTGGTTCGGGAACTGACCGGTGCCCTCGATGCCGTCGACGAGGATCCCGGGTGCCGGGTCGTGATCCTGACCGGGGCGGGCCGCGCGTTCTGCGCCGGCCTCGACCTGAACGGCTACGGCGACGACGATTCCGTCACCGCCCGCGGTGGGGTGATCCCGATGTTCGAGCGCCAGCAGGACATCGCCGGTCTCGCACGCCGGTTGCACGGGCTGCGCCAGCCGGTGATCGCCGCGGTCAACGGGCCCGCCGCCGGCGGTGGTCTGGCCCTGGTGTGCGCGAGCGACATCCGCATCGGGTCCACGACGAGCGTGTACGCGGTCGGGTTCATCCGGGCCGGGTTCTCCGCCTGCGACATCGGCGTGTCCTGGTTGCTCCCGCGCCTCGTGGGGACGGGCCGGGCGCACGAACTGATGCTGACGGGACGCAAGTTCACGGCCGTCGAGGCGGAGCGGTACGGATTGCTGGTCGATCTGGCCGAGCCCGGGGAATTGCTTGATCGGGCACACTCGACGGCCCAAGCGATCCTGGCCAATCCGCCGCTGTCGGTGGAGCTCACCAAGGTCGGGATGTGGGCCGCGGTGGAGTCCGATTCCTTCAGTGCCACCGTGGAATTCGAGAACCGGCAGCAGATGATCACGGCGATGACCGAAGATCGGGGCGAGGCGACCGCCGCCTTCCTGGAGAAACGAGCACCGAGGTACCGACGACGATGACTTCTGACCTGTTCGATGTGAGTGGCAAGACGGTGCTGGTCACCGGTGGCACGTCGGGTATCGGGGCGATGATCGCTCACGGCCTGCACGACCGTGGGGCCCGGGTGCTGATCACGGGCCGCAACGATGACGCGCTCGCCGACGCGCGCGCTGCGGGACTCACTGCGCTGCAAGCGAATCTGTCGACCGCCGAGGGTGCGCGCGCGCTCGCGGAGCAGGTGGCGTCGGAGACCGACACCCTCGACGTCCTGGTGAACAACGCCGGTGCGACCTGGGGCGCGCCGCTCGAGGAGTTCCCGGACTCGGCCTGGGACCGGGTGCTGAAGCTCAACGTGCAGACGCCGTTCGTGCTCACGCAGACGCTGCTGCCGTTGCTGACCGGTACCGCAACGGCTGACAACCCGTCGCGGGTCATCATGATCGGGAGCGTCGACGGGATCCGGGTGCCGCGCACCGCGTCGTACTCCTACTCGTCGAGCAAGGCGGCCGTCCACCAGCTGACGCGGCATCTCGCACGGGACCTCGGCCCGCGCCACGTCACCGTGAATGCCATTGCGCCAGGGCCGTTCGAGTCCAAGATGATGGCGCCGATCCTGGCCGAGCTGGGGGACGAGGTCGCCGCGGCTTCGCCGCTGGGGCGTATCGGTCGAGCCGACGACATGATCGGGACGGTGGTGTTCCTCGCCAGCCGTGCCGGTTGTTATCTCACCGGCACCGTGATCCCGGTCGACGGCGGGATCGCGACAACGCTCTGACCCCTGAGTCCAGTCGACGGGATTCCGACGCACGGTCAACGAAATCCGCTGCACAGTCAACGGGATTGGGCGCACGGTCAACGAAATACGGTGCACAGTCAACGGGATCCGAAGCACGGTCAGAGGGCAGTGCGGAATAGGCAGATGGTCGGGAGTTCCGGATCAAGAAAAGCACATACGGCATAGTTCACTGTGCGATGTGCGTGCTGGTCAGGTTCGCTGTGTAAAGGTGTTCCTCATTCAATTCCCGTCAATCGCGCTGGTATCCGATAAATCTCTTTGTTAGCTTGCGGGAGATCGATGGACCGAATGACAAAGGAGGAAAGAACCAGTGCGAAAAAATCTCATCCGTGTGACCACAGCTGGCGCGGCCCTCGGGGTCGCGGCTCTGATCGCTCCCGCGGTGGCCACCGCAGCCCCGGTATCCGAGGCGAACTGCGCCAGGACCTCGACACCCGCGAACCCAGCGGGGTGGGGCAACACCTTCGGCGACGAGCAGGGCCAGGCGGGCAAGGTGACCGCCACCACCGTCGTCGACCAGGACGGGTCGCTCGAGTTCGTGACCTCCGAGCAGACACCGCGCCAGGCCTCGTACCACAGTGCCGGACAGCTCGAGTTGGCCGACGCCGCGACCAAACCGCTCAGTTTCGAGAAGTCCGACGGTCAGGCGAACTGGCAGATCCGCGTGACCGGGGCGAACACCGGACAGGGCAACGGATTTGCCACGCTCGTCTGGACCGCTCCGGCGGGCGCGGGGAAGCAGGACGCCGCCGGCTCCGATCAGTGGTGGGCCACGCGCGACCTCGGTGACATCGAGCAGGGCACCAACGCCACGTTGGACGATCTGGTGAAGGCGGCCAACACCGAGGGTCACACCACGGTGGTGGACCACTACGGGATCTCGAGCCAGCCCAACGAGAAGACCGGCAAGGTCAACGTCGACAACGTCTCGTTCAACGGCTGCACCACCAACTTCGCCGCATCAGGTGCCGGCGGAGCATTCGGATCGCTGGAGAACATTTTTCCCTGATCCGTGAGTTCGACACTGCAGCAGGCGGGCCCGCGACCGGCGATCGGTCGCGGGCCCGTTTCTTCCCACCGGAGGTGAGCGGGTGTCATCCGCTCACCCGAGGGACTCCGACCTCACCACTGGTCGGAGCCGACGTCGACTGGCGACACTCTCGCGTCCTGCGGACGGGATCGGTGGATCGGGTGAGGCGCTTCAGTCGTAGAGCACCGCGTCGCCACGCTTCTTGAGTTCCTCGAGCCCCGCGCGGAACCGCTCGAGGTACTCCGGTGAATGACCCTCCCAATCGGTCATCTCGCCGACGACCCGGACCGGCCGGGCGCTCCGATAGGAGTGGGTCGGGTTGCCGGGGAACTTCTTGTCGGTGACGTTCGGGTCGTCGTGCACGTCGTCCTGCGGTTCCACGACGTAGACCCGGGGTGGACCGTCACCCACGGCCATCTCGGCCGCGAGCACGGCGCCGTCGAGCACCTTGGTCATGTAGACGAAGTTCGAGATGTGCTCGGGACGGTAGTTCGACCGGTGACCGGGTCTCAGGAAGTCGCCGACGCGGAGATCGGCCTTGGTGCCGTGGAAATAGTCCCCGGACTCGTGCACCCGGAAACGTTCCGGTGTGTCCGCCATGTCTGGCATCGATTGCCCTCCCAGTCGTCGGTCGTCGAGCGATTGTGCCCGGCCACCGGGGTCTTGCCGCAAGCCCCGGTCCCTGACTTATGGTGAAAGGGGCGGGGTTCGGGGGCGGGAGCACCACCCCCGAACCGATCCCCTCATCCTCCTCTCGGAATTCTCACCACTGGTCGAAGCCGACGTTGACCTGGGGGTATCCGGTGTCGATGTGGTTGTTCATCCAGTGGTTCTGGGCGTGGGGTCCCCAGATGGTGCTCATGGCGGTGTTGACGTTGTGGGGGTGGTTGGTGAGTTGGTAGTTGGCGGTGGGGCCGAAGGCGCCGATGCGGTAGATGGCGTTGACGTCGAGGTGGTTGGTGAAGGGTGCGGTGGCGGTGATGGTTTCGGTGGCGCCGGGGTAGAGGATGTGTTGGGGTGCGTTGACCCATTGGCCGCCGTCGGCGTTGGCGCCTTGGAGGTATTCGGGCTTGTCGGTGTGGTTGGTGATGGTCATGGCGACGCTGGGTTCGCCGGGTCGGGTGATGGGGAGGGTGCCGGCGTGGGCGGTTCCGGCGGCGGCGAGGGCGATGCCGGTTGCGGCGGCGAGTCCGAGGGTGGCGGTGGTGATGCGGGTGGTGGTCTTCATGGTGTGCTCCCGGTGTGGTGTGGGGGTTGTGTTGGTGACACCACTGACTTTCCTCGGGATGTGGGTGTGGTGGTTTCCGCTGACCGGGTGATGGTGGGGGTGAACGCTGCATCCACCGATCGGGGGACACCGAATCGGGATGGGCGCTCCGCGCGTCACACTCCGCGGGCCGGTACCTCGACGACCGCGACGGTTCCGCCGCCCGGATGATTCGTCAGCGTCAGCGTCCCGCCGGCCCCCTCGACGCGCACGCGCCGCGAGGCAAGGCCGATGTGGCCCTTGGCTTGTCGTCGGCGCATCAACTCGTCGACGTCGATGTCGGCCGGTAGGCCGGTGCCGTCGTCCACGACCACCAGGCGGGCTCGTCCCTCGTCGAATTCCGCGGTGACGTCGACCGTTGTGGCGGACGCGTGCTTGATCACGTTCGTCAGCAATTCGCGGGCGGTGGCGAACAGCAGCGAATCGGCAGAGGTCCGCAGTTCCGGCGGCCAGCCTGCGGTGTCGACGGCGACCGCGGGTGCGCCGGCGCGGCTGCCGAACGACGAGGCGAGGTCGGTCAGGGCCACCGACAACCCGGCTTGTTCGAGCACCGCCGGGTGCAACTCGCTCAGCGTCGAACGCAGGAGCTGGGCCGCGTCGCGAAGCGCACCGTCGACGCGGTCGAGGGTCACGGGGTCGGCGGAATCGCGCAACGTGGCGAGTTCCTGGCGCGACGCGAGCACGTACTGCAGGGCGCCGTCGTGCAGGTTGTCGGCGAGGGCCCGCCGTTCGCGCTCCTCGATCTCCATCGTCGCATCGAGCAATCGTGCGCGTTCGGCGGCGAGCGCCCCGATCGTCGTCACCCGCGATCGCTGCAACCGGGACAGCAGGATCGCGCCCACGGCGAGCGCCGCGACGACGAGGACGCGCAGCACGATCACCGACCACGGTTCGCCATTCGAGGTGCGAGCCAACGCGGACGAGACCGCGTACACCGCGGTCGTGACGATCACGACCACGGCGCATGTCCTGGGTTGCAGTGCGATCGCCGCGATCATCGGCACGAGGACGAAACCGCTGAGGAGAACGTCGGTGGTCCAACTCAATTCGTTGGACCGGCTCGCCGCCACGGCGAGCGCCGTGAGCAGCAGGAGGTCGATGGGCAACGCGATCCACGAGTAGCGGATCATCGCCGACTCGTGTCGGACGACGACGATCGCCCCACCGATGCACCAGGCCGCGTACAGGAGTGCGGTCACGACGCTGAACGTCTCGGCGTGCGCGGGTGGATCGAGACTGACGGTCAGCAACACGAACAACGACAGGAACAACCGCAGGACCACCTGAATGCGGATCCCGCGGATCGCGTGATCGATCAGGATGTTGTGGATCCGCGGCTCGTCGGCGAATTCGTCGAGACCCAGATAGCGTGTGGCCCCGGCGATCCTGTCGCTGTCGCCCGCGTCGGACCCCCGACTCGCGGGGTCCGCGCTACTCGAGGAGGCCACGGCGCATCGCTTCGGCGACCGCGGCCGCGCGGTCGGACACGCCCAGCTTCTCGTACAGACGCTGGGTGTGGGTCTTGACCGTCGACGCACCGATGTAGAGCTCGGCGGCTACCTGCGGGATCGATTGTCCACGAGCGAAACCCGTGAGCACCTGTCGTTCCCGCTCGCTCAGCGCCGGCGCATCACGCTGGGTCTGCGCCCGGATCTCGCCGGCCAGTCCGGCCGCGAGCTCGGGTGGCACCACGGTCTCGCCTCGTGCCACCCGAGTCACCGCGCCGACGATGTCGTCGCGATCGGCATCCTTGGACAGATAACCGGCCGCACCCTCCTGCAGCGCCCGGAAGACGATCGGGCCGTCGGTGACCGCCGACAGCAGCAACACCCTCGTCGCCAGCCCGTCCCGCGACACCGCATGCGCGACCTCGACGCCGGTCATGAGCGGCATCTGATGGTCGACGACCGCGACATCGGGGTTCTCGCGTCGGATCAGCTCGAGACCCGCGGCGCCATCGCCCGCCTCGCCGACGACCCGCACCCGGCCACTGGCCGTCAGGCCCCGGGACACACCGTCGCGGAAGAACGGGTGGTCGTCGACGACGACCACGGTGACGAGGCTGTTCATCGGATCAGGATATGTCCCGGTGCGTCTCGAACCGACCGTATCGGCCCGCATACGCCCCCGAAACGACGCGCGGCCTGGACATTCGCCGCGGCCGCGTTACCGCCAGGTTGCCTTCCGTGACAATTCGTTTACGCCCCTTGCCCGATCGTGTACGGGTCGTATACAACTGGTGTACGGCCTTGATGTGGTCCGCTTCACACGGTGATCAATGGTCTCGGGGTGGCTCGGTGGTTGCAGCAACAACCACCGAGCCGGACAGCTCCACCTGCACGTCCGGACGTTCGCCTACTGGCAGGTAGGCGCCGGTCGCGCAGTCGTCACGCAACGACGATTCGACTGAGGAGTCGACATATGGCAACTGCCACCACGAAATCTAGCAGTCGTAGATCCCACACCAGCCTTCCGGTGATCGCCGGTTCCAGCCTCGCCGGAACCGCCGTGGAGTGGTACGACTTCTTCCTCTACGGCACCGCCGCCGCGCTGGTGTTCAACGAGGTCTTCTTCCCCGCCGACGACCCGCTCGTCGGCACCATGCTGGCCTTCGCCACCTACGCTGTGGGCTTCATCGCCCGACCGCTGGGCGCGGCGGTGCTCGGCCACTATGGCGACGTCAAAGGCCGGCGCGCCACCCTCATCGCGAGCCTCATGCTCATGGGTGTCTCGACCTTCCTGATCGCGTTCCTGCCGTCCTACGCCGCCATCGGTGTCGGCGCGCCGCTGCTGCTGGTCTTCCTGCGCCTGGTCCAAGGGTTCGCGCTCGGCGGAGAATGGGGTGGTGCAGTGCTCCTGGTCAGCGAGCACGGTGACTCGACACGCCGGGCGTTCTGGTCGTCCTGGCCCAATCTCGGTCCGCCACTGGGAAATCTCATGGCCGCCGGTGCGCTCGCGATCCTGTCCGGGGTGATGTCGGAGGAAGCGTTCCTGTCCTGGGGCTGGCGGATCGCCTTCGCGCTCTCGGCCGTGATGGTGATCGTCGGGCTCGTGCTGCGCCTCTACGTCGCCGAGACCCCGCTCTTCGAGAAGTCACAGCAGAAGGCGAAGTCGGAGACCCGCCGGATGCCCCTGGGGGCCGCGGTGCGTGGGTACTGGCGTCAGATCCTGCTGGCAGCGTTCACCCGTTTCGGTGAGAACGCCGGCTTCTACATCTTCTCGCTGTTCGTCATCACCTATCTGACCCAGATCCTCGACCTCGACCGATCGACCGGGCTCAACGCCGTGATGATCGGAATGGTGGTGGCCCTGGTGACGATTCCGTTGTTCGCCATCCTGGCCGACCGGATCGGCAGGCGCCCCATCTACATCTCGGCCTCCCTGGCGACGATTGTGTGGGCCTTCGTCTTCTTCGGGCTGCTCGACACCAAGAACACCGTGGCGATCATCGTCGCCGTCTCCGTCGGTCTGCTGATCTTCGCGGCCTACAGTGCGGTGATCGGGGCGTTCTTCTCCGAGCTGTTCCCGACCGAGGTCCGCTATTCGGGTGTCTCCCTGGCCTACAACCTGGCCTCGGTGCTCGCCGGTTCGCTGGCCCCGATCATCGCGATCGCGCTCTACAACTGGTTCGACACCGGTTACGCCATCGGCGCGTACCTCGCAGTCATGGGCGTCATCTCACTGATCGCCGCCATCATCGCCCGCGAGACACAGTCGGTCGACCTGGCGACGGTCGGCACCACGAGGGACGACGCGGGGCTCGATCACGAACCCGACGAAGATCGCACCGCCGCAGGCGAAACGACCACGACCGGCACAAAGCAGCAGCCGTCCACCGCCGTTGCTCGGTGACGCTCTGAGAGGAGACCACATCATGTCGACATCGCGCTCCGGCACGACAACCGCGCCCGAACTCGCCTACGAATGGCTGAAGCAGACCATCATCACGCTCCCGCGCGACGAGGAGATGTTTCTGTCCGAGGCTCAGGTCGCGGCGTCGTCGGGAATCTCGCGCACCCCGGTCCGCGAGGCCCTGATGCGGCTCGAGGCGGAGGGTTTCATCCGCCGCGTTCCACACAAGGGGGCCTACATCCCGGCGCTGTCGGATCGCGATGTCGACGAGGTCATGCAGGCGCGACGTGTCGTCGAGGAGTGGTCGGTGCACGAGGTGGCACCGCGGCCGGGACTCGTCCCGGACAAACTGGCGCTCCTCTTGCAACAGCAGGAAGACGACCAGGACCCCGTCGACTTCATCGCGCACGACCTCGAATTCCACACGACGATCATCCGAGCGGCCGGCAACAGCCTCATGGGTGACTTCTACAACTCACTGCGCGATCGCCAGATGCGCATGGGTGTCCGCATCGTCATGAACGACGAGCACCGCAAGAAGCAGGTGCTGGTCGAGCACCGGGCGATCGCGGACGCAATCCGGGCAGGAGACGTCGACGCGGCGGTTCGCAGTGTGCGCGAGCACCTTCGGACCACGCACGACTCCCTGCGCCACTCCCATCTCTAGATCTGTACCGAGGAGACCTTCATGAAGATCGCACTGGTCCAGGTGGCCAGTCCCGACGACGAGACCGCCGCACATCGTCTCGACCGCGTGCGCACGCTCGTCGACGGCCTGCCCGACGACATCGACCTCATCGTCCTGCCGGAGCTGTGGCGGGTCGGTTACAACCACTTCGACGACTATCCGGCCTCGGCCGAGGACCTGTACGGGCCCACGGTGTCGACCATGGCTGCCATCGCGCGTCGACGGAGCTGTCTCGTCCACGCGGGCAGCATCGTCGAGGATCGTGGTTCGAACCGCCTGCGCAACACCGCCGTACTGCTCGGGCCGGACGGTACCGTCGTGCACCACTACAGCAAGGTGCACGTGTTCGGATATCAGTCGCAGGAGGCTCGGCTGCTGGAACCGGGCGAGCAGGTCCACGCCGTGGACACAGCCTTCGGCCCGGTCGCCGCGACCACCTGTTACGACCTCCGATTTCCCGGGCTCTGGTCCGAGATCGGCCTCGCCGGAGCGCAATTGGTGATCGTACCGGCAGCCTGGCCGATGGCGCGTCGGGAGCACTGGCGGTTGCTGACCTCCGCACGCGCCGTCGACAACCAGGTGTTCGTCATCGCGTGCAACGCCGCCGGTACCCACGCGGGGGTCGAACTGGCGGGTCACAGCCGCATCGTCGACCCGTGGGGATCGATTGTCGCCGAGGCCGGTTCGGCCGAAGGTGTCACCCTCGCCGAGATCGACCCCACCCTGGTCTCCACCGTGCGGTCCGAGTTCCCGGTACTCGGCGACCGCCTCCCCGACTATTCCGTCCTGTCCCGTAGAAAGGTCCACTCATGACCGGTACCGACACCCGGGTGCTCAGCTTCACGATCGCCGGCACCGCCGAGCAGGTCGAGTTCGACACCCTCCGCACACTCGTCGCCGGGTACACCGGGCGCGACGAGGCCGCAGTGCGACACCACATCGACGAGCTCGCGGCGATCGGGGTGGCCCCGCCGCCCGAGGTCCCCATGTTGTATCCCGTCGAACCGGGCAGCGTCACCACCGATCCGGTCACCGAGGTGAGCGGCAGCGAGACCTCCGGTGAGGTGGAGCCGGTACTGCTGCGCAGGGAAGGACGCTGGTACCTCGGTGTCGGCTCCGACCACACCGACCGCCAGCTCGAGACCGTGGACATCGGTGACTCGAAGCGTGCCTGCCCGAAGCCGGTCGGTCCGCAGGTCGTCGAGATCGAGTCATGGGCCGACTTCGACTGGGACGCATGCCGTGCCCGGAGTTGGGTCGATGGCCGCCTTTATCAAGACGGCGCGTTGTCGGGATTGCGGACGCCGGAGAACCTGCTCGGCATCCTCGCCGACCGCGAGGGTGACGACGGCGCGGACCTGCTCTGCTTCGCGGGCACGCTGCCCCTCCTCGACGGCACCTTCGTCTACGGCACCCGCTGGGATCTCGAACTCACCCTGCCGGACGGGACCGTCCTCACCCACTCCTACACCTCAGATCCGGAAGGACGATGATGATGCGTACCGGAACCGACTACCTGGCCTCCCTGAACGATGGACGCGTGGTGCTCGTCGACGGGCAGAAGGTCGACGACGTCACCACCCACCCGGCGTTCGCGCCGGTCGCGGCGACCATCGCCGAGATGTTCGATCTGGCCGCCGACCCCGAGCGCGGGATGCAGTACACCGCGCCGGAGACCGGTGCCCCTGCCAACCGCACCTTCGGGATCCCCCGCAGTCGTGAGGAACTCAGACTCCGTCGCGAAGCCATCCAGACGTGGGCCCGGCACACCCATGGGTGGGTCGGACGTAGCCCCGACCACGTCGGAACCTTCCTCGCATCCTTCGCCGCCCATCCCGAGGTGTTCACCGGCGAGGGCCGCGACCTGGCGGTGAACGTGACGGCATTCCATCGTCGGTTGCTGGAGGAGAATCTGTATGTCTCCTATGCGATCATTCCGCCGCAGGTCTCGCGGGCGACCACGGCGTCGGGCTGGGAGGGCGAGTTCCTCCAGGCCGGTGTCGTGCGCGAGACCGACGATGGGATCATCGTGCGCGGGTCGCAGATGCTCGCCACCGGCGCCGCGATCGCCGACGAGGTGTTCGTCTCGTGCATCAAACCGCTCGGCCCGGACGACAGTGACTTCGCCGTCTCGTTCGTGGTCCCGGTGGCGACCGAGGGACTGAAGCTGTACTGCCGCCGTCCCTATGCGCCCGCCGCGACCAGCAGCTTCGACTACCCGCTGACCTCACGGTACGACGAGCCCGACGCCCTGGTGGTGTTCGACGACGTGCTGGTGCCCTGGGATCGGGTGTTCGTCGACCGCGACATCGTCGGCGTGCGCCGCCAGTTCTTCGAGACCGGAGCACACGTTCTCGGCAACTGGCAGGCGCAGATCCGCTTCGCCACCAAGCTGAAGTTCATCGCCGGCGTGGCGCGCCGGGTGACCCAGGTGAACGGCGTGGACAAGATCCCCAGCGTCCAGGAGAAGCTCGGCGAACTCGCCGCCGTCGTGTCCGGCGTCGAATCCGCGGTGCTGGCGGCGGAATACACGGCGGAACCGGACGCCTCCGGGCAGTGGCTGCCGGGTCGGCAGGCACTCTACGGGTCGATGGGTCTGCAGTCGGAGACCTATCCGCGCGTGCTCGCCATCCTTCGCGACCTGGTCGGCGGTGGGGTGCTGCAGCTGCCCTCGAGCGTGCACGACCTCACGAGCTCGCTGACCGCCAAAGACATCCAGCAGTATGTGCAGTCGCCGGGAGTGCCGTCCGAAGAGCGGATAAAGCTGTTCAAGCTGGCCTGGGACATCGTCGGTTCCGAGTTCGCCGGCCGACACCAGCAGTACGAGATGTTCTACGCCGGAGCGCCTTTCGTCGTGAAAGGTGCCTACACCTACCGCAACTACGCCTACGACGACGCGCTCGAGGACGTTGCAGGCTTCCTGCAGTCCTACAAGCTCGAAAACGCCTGAGAGGAGCCATCATGGCCAAACCCGAATACGAGTTCTTCCCGGTCACCGATGTGGAATACACCGTGTGTCCCGGCGGCGATCCCAAGATCACCGAACGCATCCTGTCGCGCGACCCGGACGGCAACGTCGCCACCCGCATCCTCCGCTACGAGGCGGGCGCCGACTCCAGCCCGATGGGCGTGCAAAAGCACGACTTCTGGGAGGAGGTCTACATCCTCGAGGGTTCGTTCGTCGACCTGACCCTGGACCAGACGTTCTCGGCCGGTGAGTACGCCTGCCGCCCACCGGGAATGCCGCACGGCCCGTGGCGTACCGACGAGGGTGTGCTCACCTTCGAGGTCCGCTACCGCAGCGCATAGGAGACGATCATGACCCTGCCGGCCTTCTCTCGTCCCACTCCCTCCGACATGCGACGCAGCATGGGGAGGTTCACCACCGGTGTCGCGGTCGTCAGCGCCGAGGACTCCGACGGCGAACCGTGCGGCATGACCATCAGCTCGCTGACGTCGATCAGTCTCGACCCCGCGATCATCCTGGTGTCACTGACCCACGGATCCCGGACCACGGACGCGGTGGAGGCCGGCAGGCGGTTCGCAGTGTCGATCCTGTCGTCCCGGCAGGAGGCGGTCGCCCGGCGCTTCGCGACCCGTGGCGGCGCCCGCTTCGAGGGACTGCCGTATGACCGCACCGCGTGCGGACTGCCGGTGGTCGCCGATGCACTCGCGCACCTGGAATGCACGGTGCACAGCGCGCACAACATCGGCGACCACCGCGTCTTCTACGGCGACGTGTCCGAGCTGCGGTGGCGCGACGGCACCGGCCTGGTGTTCTACTCCGGCCGGTTCGGCGACTTCCGCGACTTCGGTCACGACGAGGTGCCCTGGCTGTTCTGAGCCGGAACAACGCTCCGACGCCACTCCGGATACCACGGCCGGTCGCGCGAGACAGCGTCATTTGGCAACCTCGATTCGGGGAACCGAGATCGAGGATCGGAGTGGGGGATGAATCGACCGGACCTACACCTGGGAGCGCTGGGCGGCCCGCTCCCGCGATCGCCGCTGCACGTGCTGCGGACCTACCTGGCCGCGACGACGCTGTTGTACGCGATGGGCGTGGCCCTCACGCTGTTCCCGGTCGACGACTCGGCGACACTGTCCGACCCGACCGGGGGACTGATCGCCGTCGCGCTGGGAATCGCGGCGCTGGGGTGGCTGTCGGTGCGGCCCCAGCGTCCGCTTCCGGCCGTGATCGCGGCGTGTGCGGCCACCCCGACAGTGATGGCGTTCCACGAGCTGATCGCTGCCGAGTTCCTCTGCATGGTCGCGGCGATGTTCCTGGCGATGTACCTGCGCGCCACCTTTCCGCGTCGCCAGGCGTGGGTGCTCGTCGGTCTGCTGACCGTCGGGTGTGTCGTCGCGCTCGCGGTGGCGCCCGCGCCCAAATACCTCAGCACCTACATCGTCGTCGCGGTGGCGATCCCCGCGGCGGCCGAGTCGTTCGGGTTGCTGACGCGGACACTGCTCACCGCGGTCTGCACGGACCCGCTGACCGGCGTCTTCAACCGCGCGGGTTGGGAACTCGCCACCGCCGGGCTCTTCGCCGGGCGGCGGTCGGCCGCGGCGGTCACGGTGATCTCACTGGACATCGATGCTCCTGCGCCGGCCGCCGGCATCGGCGATGGTGAGGCGGCGGGCCGGCAGCTGGTGCAGAACGCCCGGACCTGCGTCGGTCTGCTGCCCGCCGAGACCGCGATGGCCCGTCTGGGCGATTCCGAGTTCGCGATCTGCGTGGTGCACGACGACGACGGCCCGCCCGGGCAGGCTGCGACGTTGATCGACGAGCTGCGAAGAGAGCTTCCCGATGCCTCGCTGGCTGCCGCCACCGCACCCGCGCCGGCCGCGGACATCACCGCCCTGCATGCGCAGGCGGCATCCCGGCTGGCGTCGGTCCGACGCGACAGGACCCGACGGTCGGATCAGCCGGACCCGCAATGACGTCACCCGGTGTGATCACCGGAGTGGCGATTGCCCGCGAGAACGGCCGGCGCTCCCGCTAGGGTCGGGGGATGACCGGGTGGTTCGATGAGCGGATCGTCGAGACCGGTCGTCTGCCGCTGTTCTTCCTGCTCCTCGCCTTCGTCCTGACTTTCCTGTTCATCCGGTTCAGCGTGCGGATGATCCGCGCGGAGGTCAGTTGGTGGCCCGGGAACGTGACGCCGGGCGGGGTCCATGTCCACCACGCCTTCTTCGGGATGATGGCGATGTTGGTGGCGGGCTTCGGTTTCGTCGCGGTCGATCCACTGCGGACACCGGTGATCGACTGTGTGCTGGCGGCCCTGTTCGGGATCGGCTCGGCGCTCGTCCTCGACGAGTTCGCGCTCATCCTCCACCTCCGCGACGTCTATTGGGCGGAAGAGGGCCGAACGTCGATCGACGCGGTGTTCGTCGCGATCGCGATCGGTCTGCTCTTCCTGCTGGGGTTGCAGCCGTTCGGGGCGTTCGAGGTCGTCGGGGACATCCGAAACGAGAACGGGCTCGTGGCACGTCTGATCGCTGCGGGTGTCGTCGTGCTGAACGTGCTCCTGGCGATCGTCACGCTGATCAAGGGCAAGGTGTGGACCGGGCTGGTCGGCATGTTCGTCCCGGTCCTGCTGTGGTTCGGGGCAGCCCGACTGGCTCGGCCGCGATCGCCGTGGGCCCGGTGGCGGTATAAGAACCGTCCCCGCAAACTGGCCCGCGCGATCGGGCGGGAGCAACGCTACCGAGAACCGCTGATGCGGTGGAAGATCGTCGTGCAGGAAGCGGTGGCAGGTCGATTCGGGGTGCCCGAGAACCCCGCGCCGATTCCAGCCACGACACCGGCACCGACGGCGGTCGGTGTGGTGACCGAAAGAGTTCCGAGTGCGCTGGCGACCGCGATCCGGTGGCGGCGCACGCGCCGGGCGCTGCGCACGGTCCCGATCTGGCGATTGCCGGTCGTGCTGGTGACCCTCGCGATCGTCGCCGCGTGGACCACCGTCGGATTCGACGAGCTCCTTGAACTGGAAGTGGACCCGGGCACGCTGGCGACGCTGCTGAGCGTGATCGCCGGTTCGATGGCGACACTGACCGGTCTCGTGTTCACCGCCGTCACCCTCGCGATGCAGTTCGGGGCGTCGTCGATCTCGGTGCGGGTGATCCCCATGCTGCAGCAGGAACCCGTCATGCGGTGGTCCACGGGCTTCTTCCTCGCGACCTTCGTCTACAGCGTGATCATCGCGATCGACCTGTCGGTGGGCGGCCCGGACGAGCCGACTCCCGGTCTGTCGACGGCGATCGCGTTCATGCTCACCACGGTCAGCGCCTATCTCTTCATCGCGCTGGTCGGGAAGGTCGGGACCATCCTGAACACCGCCCGACTGCTGCAGTGGATCGCCGACGACGGCCGGTCGGCGATCGTCCGGCAGCTACCGCCGCCGGCGGCCCACCACGAGCTCACGGCGGCAACCGGATTCGACGAACAGGTCGTCGCCGGGACCGCCGCCGTCCCGGGGGATGGCAGCCCCGATCCCGGTGCCGCGGCGGAGGCGGTGCACACGCAGATCAGGCTGGGGGAGGTGAGCGCGCGAGGGCGGGTGTTGCTGGCCGTCAACGGCGATCGACTTCGACGGCACGCGGCGTCGTGGGACGTACGGATCAACCTGCTGATCGCCGTCGGCGACCATGTGCCGCACGATCTCCCGGTGGTCGAGGTCATCGGCGACCCGGCTCGGGTGGAGAAGCGGCGGGTGCTCGCCTGCCTGCTGTTCGGCGACACCCACCAACCATCGGTGAGTCCCGCTGCGGCGCTGCAGGCGATCTCGGACATCGCACTCAAGGCGATGTCGGCGGGAAGCAACGATCCGAGCGTCGTGGTGCAGGCGCTCGATCACACCGAGGATCTTCTGCTGCTGCTGGCACCTCGGCTGTGCGGCGACCGGACGGCGCCGGACACCTCCGTCCGCGGTATCCGCCGCAGCTGGGCGGACTATGTCGCGATCGGGACAGACGAGATCCGCCGGCACAGCACCGGGCAGGTGCAGGTGCAACGTCGCCTCCGTGCGCTGTTCGAATCCCTCCTCGGCGATTGCGGGCCGGCGCAGCGCGCTCCGGTGTCGGAGCGACTGGCCGTGCTCGACGCGCAGGTCGCGCGCGACTGGTCCGACGACCTCGATCGGCGACTGGCCGCAGCCGCGGACCGCCAGGGCTACGGTTCCGAATTCGGGCGGTGACGGTGAGCCGATAGATCACGCGAATCGGACACAGCCGATACCCTGGGTCCGTGCTCGCGTCTCATTCCGCTGACCGTCGCGAGGTGGTCGACGAGATGCGCGACGTCGTCGCGACCGCCCAGCGGGAACCGGGAACAGCCCGTCGCGGAGTCTGCGTGATCACCGCCGGACCGGGGGCCGGCAAGACCCACACCTTGCGGGAATTGGCGTCGGCCGCCGACGGATCCGTCCGGACGGTTCGGGCGGACGAACTGTCGTGGCGCCAGCCGTTCGGGCTCGCGGGGCAGTTGCTCGACGTCGATCTGCCGAACCCGGTGCCCGACGGCTTCGAGGACGACCTGTATGCGCGCGTGGACGCGCTGTGCGCCGGGGATCCGCTGGTGCTCGTCGTCGACGACGCGCACCATGCCGACGCCGCGACCCTGGAACTGTTGTCTCGTCTCGTGACCGCCACCCGGGTCCTTCCGCTGGTCCTTCTCGTCGGTCGCCGGCCGCTCCCGGAACGGGACCTGCTGAACCGGCTCGTGGCACGCGCGGAGGTCGGCGAATGGTCGTTGCCACCGCTGGGCGTCGACGAGGTCCGCCGGATCTCGGCCGAGATCGTCGGTGCCGCGCCGGATGACGAACTGCTCGAACTCCTCGACGCATCGGGAGGCAATCCGATGCACGTGATCTCGGTTCTGCGCGCCCTCCAGCAGTCGGGTGGCCTGCGGATCGCCGCCGGCCGTGCGTCGGTCGATGCCCGCACCCGGGCTGGTATGCCGAGCGGGCTCGAGGACGCGATCGCCGAGCATGTCGCACTGCTCGACGGCCGCGCGCGCGAACTGACCCAGAAACTGGCGGTGTGGGGTGGCCCGGCGACACTCGCCCAACTGGCCGCGGTCGACGCCGTTCCGCCCGCCTCGCTCGTCGGGGCGGCGCAGTCGGCGATCGACGCGGGGATCATCGCCGTCGACGATGCGGGAGCCTTGCGGTTCACCCACGACCTGTATGCCGACGTCACCTACGGGCACCTCGATCCGATGTTGCGCTCGGTGCTGCACGATGCGATCGCCAGTCATCCCAGCACCCGGCACAACCCGCAGTCCGTGGCACATCACCGGATCGCCTCGGGGAGTGACGAATCCGCGATGTTCGCCGCGGTGCGCCGGGCGGAGAGCGAACTCGCCAGCACACCGGCCGTCGCGGCCGAGCTCCTGGAGACCCTGGCCACGCGTACCGTGCGCCCGCCGGCCGGGGTCAACACCGCACTCGCCCTCGCCCTCGCCCGCACCGGTCAGCTGGACCGCGCGTCTCGGGTCGCCGAGGATGGCATGGCGTCGGCGACCGAGATCACCGAGATCGCCGACCTCCACCGAATCCTGTTGTTCGCGTTGATAGCCCAGGGCGAGACCGACCGGGTCCGGAGTCTGATCGATGAGACCCTGAAGCTCCCCGTGGGTGACGATGTCGTCGGCACGCTCACCGATCTGCGGCACTACGTCGGCCTTCTCGACGGGCGTGCCCCCGCCCCGGACACCCCGTTCTTCGACGTCGACCTGGATGCGTCGACCCGCTCGGTGTCCGGCCTGATCGCCGAGGCGCTCCGGCTGTTCCTGCGTGGCGAGGTGGACGACGCGCTGCGCACGGCGTTGCTCGCCTCGCGACGCGACGCCGAGGAATCCGCCGCCGGCACGTTGTCCACGTCGTCCGCCGACATCTGGCCCTCACTGATCGAGCAGTACGCGCACGGCCCGGCCGCCGCGGCGGACCTGCTCGCGGGCGCCGCCCGGTTGCGTTCGAGCCGGGGAACCGACTGGATGACCGCCTATCACGAGTTCACCCGCGGTGGGATCGCGCTGGGGCTCGGCGACCTCGACGACTCGGCCGCGTCCTTCGACGCCGGCCTGGACCGCGCGGACTCCGCGGACATGGGCTGGAAGTCGATGGCGGTCGGCGGGCGGGCCATGGTCGATGTGCTCCGTGGCGACCTCGCGACCGCGTCGACCCGGCTCGACGCGTGGGACGGGACGGGCCTGCCCAATCAGTTCGGATTCCCGGTGCCCGCCCACGCCCGGGCCCTGCTGCACGAGGCGAACCGGAAGCTGCGCGCGGCCGCGACGACGGCCGGTGCCGCCTGGGATGACGGCCGCCGCTTGAACCTCTGTTCCTGGCTGCCCACCGTCGCGCTGGGAACCGCGCGGATCGGCGTCCGCGCCGGCGACACCGCGCTGCTCGGCAGTGTTCTCGACGGTCTCGACGACATCCCGATCCCACCCGCGTGGCCGATGTCCGGCCCCGTCGCGGTGGCCCGCGCGATGTGCGCCGTGGCGCTC
This sequence comes from Gordonia sp. ABKF26, assembly GCF_041103195.1. Lineage (NCBI taxonomy): Bacteria > Bacillati > Actinomycetota > Actinomycetes > Mycobacteriales > Gordoniaceae > Gordonia > Gordonia sp. ABKF26. The sequence goes on along the minus strand of NZ_JBGCVZ010000003.1, from coordinate 209,835 downwards.
CACGACGAGAACCCGCTGACGATCGTGGCCGCCGCCGACGAGCATGCCGACATCCTGCAGACCGTCGGAGACCGGCAGTCCGAAGCGTGCGTGTGGGAGGAGGCCGCCTGTGCGGCGGCGATGGCGGGAGATCGGGACCGCGGCCGCGACCTCGCCCGACGTGCGATGCGCCTGACGCGCGCGATGGGCGCCGCCACCAGCTCGACGCGCGTGGCATCCCGGTTGCGGCCGTTGGGGATTCGGCTCGACCCCGCCGCGCGGGATCGGCCGACGCACGGCTGGGAGAGTCTCACCAAGACCGAGACGACCGTCGCCGAGCTGGTCGCGACCGGTATGAGCGGAGGCGAGATTGCCGACCGTCTGTTCATCTCGACCCGCACGGTGCAGACCCACGTCTCGCACGCCCTGGCCAAGCTCGGCCTGCGCACCCGCGTCGAACTCGCCGCGTTCGTCGTGGGTCGGCAGCAGAACTGATCGAACTCCGCACAGTTGGCGGCGATTTCTCCGTCATGACGCAGATGTACGCGTCATCGGCGCGGCGGACAGTAGGTGTACCCCAACGAGGACCCACCTCGGCCGTACCGAAGGAGAACACACCGTGAACGCCAAGTCGATGATCCTGGGACTCGCCCCGTGGTTCGTATTCGCCTGGTCGGCCGAACGCCTGGGCGCCGACCACGTCACGCTCGCCGCGCTCGCCGCGTGCGTACTGGCCCTGGCCGTCACCATCTACGAGGCGGTCCGCACCGGCGGCGGATGGAAGATCATCGACGTCGCCGGGGTCGTCCTGTTCGGTGTCATCGCGCTCATCGGCGTCTTCGGCGACCACGGGGTCGACGAGGCGCTCGTGTTCTTCGGACGCGGTGGTTCGGCGTTCGTCCTTGCCGCGGTCATGGCGGTGTCGGCGTTCACGGTCCCGTTCACCGAGCAATATGCCCGGGAGTCCGTTGACCCCGCGCTGTGGCACTCGCCCGTGTTCCGTGCCAAGAACCGCCAGATCAGCCTCCTGTGGGCCGGTGCGATCGCACTCATGGGTTGCTCGCACATCGTCGCCGGGTTCCTGGCGTCGTCGGCGTCGGTATCGGGCAGCCACCCCGGCAACATCCTGCTCAACTGGGTCGTCCCGATCGCGCTGATCGTGTTCGCGGTCAAGCGGACCCGGGCCATCGCCGACGCCGCGCCCAGCGCGCCCGCCGACTCCACCGCACCGGCCGCCGGCTGAACCGCCGCGACGCAACGCTTTTCGACCAGCCCAGAGGAATCCCGATGACCATCGCAACGCCCCCCACCCCCGCTCCCGTCGACATGGCCCACCACGCCCACCTCACCGGTGTCTTCGCGCCGCAGCGCGACGAGGTCGATGTCGCCGATCTGCCCGTCTCCGGCGAGATCCCGGCGGGCCTACACGGCAGCTACCTACGCAACGGGCCCAACCCTCGCTTCGATCCGATCGGCTCGTTCGTCTATCCCCTCGACGGCGACGGCATGGTGCATCGGATCAGCATCTCCGACGGTCGCGTCGGGTACACCAACCGGTTCGTCCGGACCCCGATGGTGATCGCGGAAGAGGCTGCCGGACATGCTCTCTGGTCGGGACTCACCGACGGATACACGCCGCCGGCAAGCGTGGTGGGTGACGAACTGGCCGGCACATACCGCGAACTGCCCGACATCAACATCGTCCGGCACGGCGGACGACTGATGGCGATGGCCGAATCCGACCAGCCCTACCTGCTCGAGCCGTCGTCGCTGGCCACCCTGGCCAAGACAGACTGCTCCGGGGCGATGCGGGTGGGTAGTACCGCCCACCCGAAGATCGACCCGTCGACCGGAGAGATGGTCCTGTTCAACTACGGCCTCGAGGCGCCATACCTGACGTGGTCGGTGGTGTCCGCGGACGGGACGACGACCACCGGGCCCACGCCGGTCGACGGACTCGACAAGCCGGTGATGATCCACGACATGGCCTTGACGTCCCGATACCTCGTTCTCTTCGTGTGCCCGTTGATATTCGACCTCGAAGGCGTGATGACCGGCGGGTCGCTGCTGTCCTGGCAACCCGACGACGGCACGCGCATCGCGCTCATCCCGCGCGACGGCGGTCCGGTGCGCTGGGTGCACACCGACCCGTTCTGGGTGTGGCACTTCGCCAACGCCTTCGACGGCCCGGGACCGGACGACGGCGTCATCGTCGACTACGTCGAATGGAGCTACCCGGGAGGGTTCGCCGACGAACCGCGGCCGGCGACGTCGGCACTCACCCGGGCGGTCATCCGCCCGGACGGCTCGATCACGCGGAACACGATCAGCGACAACGCCTTCAACATGGAGTTCCCGCGGGTCGACGACCGACTGCTCACCCGGGATCACCATCGTGTCGCGACGGTGGCCAAGGGGCCGAGGGACAGTGGCGCCACCGACAGCCTCTGGTTCCACGACCTCGCCGCCGGAACCGAGACCTACTGGAGTCCCGGGACCGCCATCGGCGAGCCGATCTACATCCCGGGCGCCGACGGCGACCACTGGGGCGCGATCGGCACCGATCCCGGCGACATGCGTTCGTATTTCTACCTTCTCGCCGCCGACGAGCCGACGGCCGGGCCGGTCGCCACCGTCGAACTCCCGATCCGCGTCCCGGCCGGACTCCATGGAGCCTGGCTCGCGGACCCGGCCTGACGACAAACCCACCCTGTTTCCGTGAACTCACCCCGTCCGCCGCGCGTGGTGGGTTTGCGGAAAAGGGGTGGGTGTGCGGGTGCGGGGCTACTGACGGTCCGGGGCCGTCACGTCGATGAACCGGGCCGCGATGTCGATGGCCGAACGCGCTTCGGCCGACAAGCGGGGGATCAGTTGGAAGACGTGGCCCTGATCCGGCCATGCCTGGATCACCGAAACCCCGCCGGCGCCGGTGATCTCGTCGTGCGTGGCGCGGGCGTCGGCGCCCATCACCTCGCGTGCGCCGTACTGGATGAGCGTGTTGGGCAGGGCCATGTCCGGGGTGAGCCGAACCCGCATCCGGGGATGATCGGGCGCCGCGGTCCGGGTGTAGAGCCGCAGGATCTTCCGGGCGGGCACCGCGTCGATGATCGGATCGCGGACTCCGGTCCGTTGATTGCGCACGGCCAGTTCGAAAGTGGGGTCGTAGAGCGGTGAGAACAGCACCATCGAACCCGGCTGCGGGGTGCCCGTCGCGTGGTTGACGGCGAGCAGGTCGAGCGCGAGGTGGCCACCGGCGGAGTCGCCCGCGATCACGATGTCCTCGGCGCGATACCCCTGAGACAGCAGCCAGCGATAGCCGCGGATGGTGTCGTTGCCCGCACACGGCCAGGCGTGTTCCGGGGCGAGTCGGTAGTTCAGGCTGAACGCCGGCAGGCCGGTCCGGTTGCCGAGCCGTCCGACGAGGCCCCGGTGCGTCCGCGGCGAACACACGACATACCCGCTTCCGTGCAGGTAGTAGATGATCCGAGAGCCGGGAGACGGGGCGCTCGCGTGCCGGCCGGTCACCCATTCGCCGCGGACCTGGCCGCCGCGGAAGCTCTCGCGCACGATCTCCACCCGGGTGTTGGCCGGAGGCGGGTTGAGGCGCTCGATCGTCCGATTGAGGGCCGGGCGGGTCCGCTGGATCATCTGCGCCGTCACCCGTGGATGACTGACCCCGGCCGCCGCCATCATCGGCCAGGTGACGCGGGCCAGGTAGGCGTTGACCGCGCGGGAGCGCCGCGAACCATGTGGATCGACGCCGAGGCGGCCGAACGGATGCTCGACGAGGACCGGGTCTGCGACGGGTTCGCCCGCGGGCACAGTGACACTCATCACCTGACGGTAGATGCCCGACGCCATCCGGGTGGGTGATCGTCCAGGGTGAGATCGGGCCGCAATCCGACCGCGACCGACGACGGCGTCGCAACCGACATCGACGGCTTCGCGGAGAGTCATGCGGAGGAGTCCTCGAAACGCCCGATTCCCGTCTGACGTGCACCTGCGGTGCCATTGTGGTAGCCGGATTTCTTGACTCGGCCCTTCGCGTGGAAAAATGGCTCACAATGCTCATACGGCTGCCCGGGGGCGCTCTGGCGTGCTGCGCGCGGTAGCTGCGATGAGCAGGGTGGTTCGGGCCCCGACGATGCGGCCCGAAGGGACCGTCAGCAACGGCGCTGACCGGGACTCACCGCCGCTGTGATCGTCGGCTCTGCCCAGGTCAGCCCCGATGCGGGTGGATGACGACGACGCCGGGGACATTGTGGTCCGCGGTCCGACACGGCCGGGTGTGGCCCCAGACATTGACGACGGGTAGTGCGTGCACCCCTCGTGCGCAAAGTGAGGCGAACTATGAAGCAGGCTCCGGGACCGGTGGGTCTCTACGACCCACGCAACGAGCACGACTCGTGCGGCGTGGCGTTCGTCGTGGACATGCATGGGCGGCGCAGTCGCAACATCGTCGACAAGGCGATCATGGCGCTGGTGAATCTCGAGCACCGCGGCGCCGCGGGCGCCGAGCCGAACACCGGTGACGGTGCCGGGATCATGATCCAGGTCCCGGACCGCTTCCTGCGGGAGACCGTGGACTTCGAGCTGCCCGCCGAGGGCAGCTACGCGACCGGTATCGCCTTCCTGCCCCAGGGCTCGGAGGACGCGCGCCTCGCCTGTGAGGGCGTGGAGAAGGTCATCGAGGCCGAGGGCCTGACCCTTCTCGGATGGCGCGAGGTGCCCACCAACGAGAGCTCGCTCGGAGCGCTCGCCCGCGATGCCATGCCGACCTTCCGCCAGGTGTTCGTCGGCGGCGCAGAGGGCATGGAGCTCGAGCGTCGCGCCTACGTCGTGCGCAAGCGCGTGCAGTACGAACTCGGCAACAAGGGTGCAGGCGCCGACGGCCCGGGCCGCGAGACCGTGTACTTCCCCAGCCTGTCCGGACGCACCTTCGTCTACAAGGGCATGCTGACGACCCCGCAGCTGCGGGAGTTCTACGTCGACCTGCAGGACTCGCGCGTCGAGAGCTCGCTCGGTCTGGTGCATTCGCGCTTCTCCACCAACACCTTCCCGTCGTGGCCGCTGGCGCATCCGTTCCGCCGCGTCGCCCACAACGGCGAGATCAACACCGTCACCGGCAACGAGAACTGGATGCGGGCCCGCGAGGCGCTCATCGACACCGAGGCCTTCGGGGCCGACGCGGCGTCGAAGATCTTCCCGATCTGCACCCCCGGTGCGTCGGACACCGCCCGGTTCGACGAGGTGCTCGAGCTGCTCCACCTCGGTGGACGGACCCTCCCGCACGCCGTGCTCATGATGATCCCGGAGGCGTGGGAGCGGCACGAGTCGATGAAGCCCGAGCACCGGGACTTCTACCGCTACCACTCCGCGCTGATGGAGCCCTGGGACGGACCGGCGTCGGTCTGCTTCACCGACGGCACCGTCGTGGGCGCCGTGCTCGACCGAAACGGTCTGCGCCCCAGCCGTATCTGGGTCACCAAGGACGGCCTCGTGGTGATGGCCTCCGAGGTCGGCGTGCTCGACATCGACCACTCCGACGTCGTGCAGAAGATGCGTCTGCAGCCGGGCCGCATGTTCCTCGTGGACACCGCGGCCGGCCGGATCGTCGACGACGAGGAGATCAAGGACGAGCTCGCCGCCGAGCATCCTTACGGGGAGTGGCTCGAGCAGGGACTGGTCCCGGTCGACGACATCGAGGCACCGCCGCACCAGCACATGCCGCATGACCGAGTCGCGCTGCGGCAGCAGGTCTTCGGTTACACCCGTGAAGAACTCGACCTCCTGGTCGCGCCGATGGCCAAGACCGGTGCCGAGGCACTCGGCTCGATGGGCACCGACACCCCGATCGCGGTGCTCTCCAAGCGCCCGCGCATGCTGTTCGACTACTTCCAGCAGCTGTTCGCCCAGGTGACCAACCCGCCGCTCGACGCGATCCGCGAGGAGATCGTCACCAGCGTCGGCGGCACCATCGGCACCGAGGCCGACCTGCTGAATCCCGGCCCCGAGTCGTGCCGGCAGATCGAGCTGACGTCGCCGGTTCTCGACAACGACACTCTCGCCAAGCTGGTGGAGATCAACACCAACGACGCGCTGCCCGGTTTCCGCAGCGTCCACATCCACGGCCTCTACCCGGTGGCCGAGGGCGGTGCCGGACTGCGCACGGCGCTCGACGAGGTGCGTGCCAAGGTCAGTGCCGCGATCGACGACGGCGCGAACCTGGTGATCCTGTCCGACCGCGAGTCCGACGAGACCTACGCACCGATCCCGTCGCTGCTCCTCACCGCCGCGGTGCACCACCATCTCGTGCGCGAGCGCAAGCGGACCCAGGCCGGCCTGATCGTCGAGTCCGGCGACTGCCGCGAGGTCCACCATGTCGCCGCGCTCGTCGGCTTCGGTGCCGCAGCGGTGAACCCGTACATGGCCTTCGAGTCGATCGAGGACATGATCGAGCGCGGTGTGCTCGGCAACCTCGACCTGGCCACGGCGCAGAAGAACTACATCAAGGCCGCCGGCAAGGGTGTGCTCAAGGTGATGAGCAAGATGGGCATCTCGACCCTCGCCTCCTACACCGGCGCGCAGCTCTTCCAGGTGATCGGCCTGTCGCAGGAGACGGTCGACGAGTTCTTCACCGGCCTCAACAGCCAGCTCGACGGCATCGGCCTCGACGAGATCGCCGCCGACGTCGCGGTGCGGCACGCGCTGGCGTTCTCCGACCGTCCCTCCGAGCGGGCGCACCGCGAGCTCGAGGTTGGCGGCGAGTACCAGTGGCGTCGTGAGGGCGAATACCACCTGTTCAACCCGGACACGGTGTTCAAGCTCCAGCACTCCACGCGCACCGGCCAGTACAAGGTGTTCAAGGAGTACACCAAGCTGGTCGACGACCAGTCCCGCCAGATGGCCTCGCTGCGTGGCCTGTTCGACTTCAACTTCGGTGATCGCGACCCGATCCCGATCGAGAAGGTCGAGCCGGCGAGCGAGATCGTCAAGCGCTTCTCGACCGGCGCGATGAGCTTCGGCTCGATCTCCGCCGAGGCCCACGAGACCCTGGCCATCGCCATGAACCGTCTCGGCGGCCGGTCCAATTCGGGTGAGGGCGGCGAGGATCCGCGTCGCTTCCACCACGACGAGAACGGCGACTGGCGGCGCAGCGCGATCAAGCAGGTCGCGTCGGGACGCTTCGGCGTCACCTCGCACTATCTGTCGAACTGCACCGACATCCAGATCAAGATGGCGCAGGGCGCCAAGCCCGGTGAGGGCGGCCAGCTCCCGCCGCACAAGGTGTACCCGTGGGTCGCCGAGGTCCGCGGTTCGACGCCCGGCGTCGGGCTGATCTCGCCGCCGCCGCACCACGACATCTACTCGATCGAGGATCTCGCTCAGCTGATCCACGACCTGAAGAACGCCAACCCCAAGGCGCGCATCCACGTGAAGCTCGTCAGCGAGGTCGGCGTGGGCACCGTCGCGGCGGGCGTGTCGAAGGCACACGCGGACGTGGTCCTCATCTCCGGTCACGACGGTGGCACCGGTGCCACCCCGCTGACCTCGATGAAGCACGCCGGGGCGCCCTGGGAGATCGGCCTCGCCGAGACCCAGCAGACCCTGCTGCTCAACGGATTGCGCGACCGCATCGTGGTGCAGGTCGACGGCCAGCTCAAGACCGGCCGGGACGTCGTCGTCGCCGCCCTGCTCGGTGGCGAGGAGTTCGGCTTCGCGACCGCACCGCTGGTGGTCTCCGGCTGCATCATGATGCGCGTCTGCCACCTGGACACCTGCCCCGTGGGCGTGGCGACCCAGAACCCGCTCCTGCGTGAGCGTTTCGCGGGCAAGCCGGAGTTCGTCGAGAACTTCTTCCTGTTCATCGCCGAAGAGGTCCGGGAACTCTTGGCGCGCCTCGGCTTCCGCACCCTGCAGGAAGCCGTCGGACACGTCGAGGCCCTGGACACCACCAAGGCGCTGGCGCACTGGAAGTCCGAGAAGGCCGGCAAGCTAGACCTGTCGTCGATCCTGACGATGCCGGAATCGCCCTTCATGAACCAGGATCTGTACTGCTCGGGCGTGCAGGACCATGCACTGGACAAGGCGCTCGATCAGCAGCTGATCGCACAGAGTCGTGAGGCGATCGACCACGGGACCCGGGTGTCCTTCACCTCGAAGATCACCAACGTGAACCGCACCGTCGGCACGATGCTGGGCCACGAGGTCACCAAGGCCTATGGCGCACAGGGTCTCCCCGACGGGACGATCATCGTCGACTTCACCGGTTCGGCGGGCAACAGCTTCGGCGCCTTCGTGCCGAAGGGTGTCACGCTGCGCCTCGAGGGTGACGCCAACGACTTCGTCGGCAAGGGATTGTCGGGCGGTCGTCTGGTGGTCCGTCCGGCACGCAATGCGCCGGCCGACTTCGTCGCCGAGCACAACATCATCGCCGGCAACGTGATCGGGTTCGGTGCCACCGCGGGCAAGATCTTCCTGCGCGGCATCGTGGGCGAACGCTTCTGCGTCCGCAACTCGGGTGTCACGGCGGTCGTCGAGGGCGTGGGCGACCACGGTTGCGAGTACATGACCGGCGGGCGCGTCGTCGTCCTCGGTGAGACCGGCCGCAACTTCGCGGCGGGCATGTCCGGCGGTATGGCCTTCGTCTACGACCCCGAGGGCAAGCTGGCCGACAACCTCAACACCGAGCTCGTCGACCTCGAGCCGCTCGTCGACGAGGACATCGAGTTCCTCGCCGCGATCATCGACGAACACCGTGCCGAGACCGATTCCCCGGTTGCCGCCGCACTTCTCGGCGACTGGGACACCGCCCAGACCAAGTTCGCCAAGGTCATGCCGCGCGATTTCAAGCGTGTGTTGCTGGCCATCTCCGACGCGGAGAAGTCCGGGCGAGACGTGAACGAAGCGATCATGGAGGCCGCACGTGGCTGACCCCAGAGGATTCCTCAAGCACCCCGAGCGGGAGCTGCCCGACCGCCGTCCGGTGGAACTGCGTCTGCTGGACTGGAAAGAGGTCTACACCGACTTCGACAAGGGCCACCTGAAGACGCAGGCGAGCCGCTGCATGGACTGCGGTATCCCGTTCTGCCACAACGGCTGCCCGCTGGGGAACCTGATCCCCGAGTGGAACGACCTGGTCTACAAGGACCAGTGGCGCGACGGTATCGAGCGTCTGCACGCGACGAACAACTTCCCGGAGTTCACCGGCCGTCTGTGCCCGGCTCCGTGCGAGGCGTCGTGCGTGTTGGGGATCAACCAGCCGCCGGTCACCATCAAGCAGGTCGAGGTCGAGATCATCGACAACGCCTTCGACAACGGCTGGGTCACCCCGGTCCTGCCGTCGGAGAAGACCGGCAAGTCGGTCGCCGTCGTGGGCTCCGGTCCCGCGGGACTGGCTGCGGCGCAGCAGCTCACGCGTGCCGGGCACGACGTGACCCTGTTCGAGCGGGCTGATCGCATCGGTGGTCTGCTCCGCTACGGCATCCCCGAGTTCAAGATGGAGAAGCGCCACATCGACCGCCGTCTGGCGCAGATGGAGGCCGAGGGCACCGTCTTCCGCACCGGCGTCAACGTGGGTGTCGACGTCACGGTCGAGCAGCTCCGCGCCGACTTCGACGCGGTGATCCTCGCCAACGGTTCGACCATCGGCCGTGACCTGCCGATCCCCGGGCGTGAGCTCGACGGCATCCATCAGGCGATGGAGTTCCTGCCGCAGGCCAACCGGGTGCAGCTCGGCGACGACGTCGAGGGCCAGATCTCGGCGAAGGGCAAGAAGGTCATCATCATCGGTGGTGGCGACACCGGTGCCGACTGCCTCGGCACCTCGCTGCGCCAGGGCGCCGAGATCGTCCACCAGTTCGAGATCATGCCGAAGCCGCCGATCGAGCGTGCCGAGTCGACCCCGTGGCCGACCTACCCGCTGATGTACCGCGTGTCGTCGGCTCACGAAGAGGGCGGCGAGCGCGTCTTCTCGGTCAACACCGAGCAGTTCACCGGCGAGGACGGCAAGGTCACCGGGCTCAAGGCGCACGAGGTACAGATGCGCGACGGTCGCTTCGAGAAGGTCGAGGGTTCGGACTTCGAACTCGAGGCCGATCTGGTGCTGCTCGCCATGGGCTTCGTCGGTCCCGAGCGCGAGGATCTCCTCGACAAGATGGGCGTCGAATACGATCCCCGCGGAAACGTGAAGCGCGACAACAGCTTCGCTGCTGTCGGGCAGCCGGGTGTCTTCGTTGCCGGCGACGCCGGCCGCGGGCAGTCGCTCATCGTGTGGGCAATCGCCGAGGGCCGGTCGGCCGCCGCGGCCGCCGACAAGTTCCTCACCGGGGCATCGGACCTGCCGGCACCGATCGTGCCCACGCAGGTCGCGCAGCGCTGATCGCGCGGTCGCACAGAACCCCACCGAACTCCCGCTCACCCGCTGAGGGTGGGCGGGAGTTCTGCGTGTAGGGGACAGGCGTGTCGGGTAGGTGTCTCCCGGCCCTGCGACCGGGGCGGGGTCAGCGTTCCTCGGGTGTTCCGCGGGCCGCAACGCATCGGCGGGTCGCCGGTCCTACACTCGCCTCATCGCTGTCGGCCGGCCCTCACCGGCCAGTACGAAGGGAACGGACCATGCGTCGGATCGTCGCGACCGTGTGCGCGCTGCTGTGCGCCGTCTTGGCCGGAGGTGGCCTCGCCCTTCCGAAAGCCGACGCCGCGCCGCGCGGGTGCCCGGAGATCTATGTGCTCGCCGTGCCCGGCACCTGGTCCAACGGTGCCAATCCGGGCCTTCTCGCCGAGGTCACCGCGGGGCTCGGACCGGAGACCCGTGTGCAGTACGTCGGATACGACGCCACGGCGTTCCCCTGGGAGAAGGCGATCTACGGGAAGTCGAAGGCACAGGCCGTGGCGAACACCACCGGACTGGCCCTGCAGATGCTGCGCCGATGCCCCGGCACCCGGATCGCGTTGGTGGGTTACAGCCAGGGCGCCGACGCCGCCGGCGACCTCGCCTCCGAGATCGGCACCGGACGCGCCGCCATCAAGCCGGGTCAGGTGGCCGGCGTCGTGCTGATCGCCGACCCGCGCCGGTCCAAGCGCGACAACCTGGTCGGCCCGCCGCTACGCGGCGAAGGCAGCGGCGGACCGCGCCTCGACAGCATGGGTTGGGTACTGCCGAGGGCGTTCACGATCTGCGAACCCACCGACGTCTACTGCAACGTGCCCCGCGACTACTACGTGACTCGGATCGTCGGCTACCTCGCGGAGACCAGTGACCCGACGCCGAGCCAGATCGGCCAGTACCAGGCGGAGGCGGGGGCGATCCTCGCCGAACTGCTCACCCTCGGTGGTCCCGGGGAGATCGTGCAGGAACTCGGCGACGAGCGGGCCCGCGAACAGATCAGGTCGTTCAACCGCTTCCTGCAGTCCGGATCCCACGGCACCTATCGCGACTTCGAGGTCCGTCCCGGGGTGACGGCGGTGCAGTGGGCCAATCGCTTCCTCGCCGGTCTCGCGTGAGGGATGCCGGTCGGCTGACCTGTGCCGAAACCGGATGAATCGGACGTCCGACTAGAGTGGCGGCCGAGGCGGTCACCGATGCCGGAGACCAGCCACCCGCCCGCCCTCGGACAGACGGACTCAATCCTTGTCAACGCAGCTCGCCGCCGTACTCGCCCAGACCGACCCGTCCCAGGGTCACAGCGGTTTCATCGGCTGGATCCTCGACCTGATGGACACGCTCGGGGAGCTGGGCGTCGGGGTGGCGATCCTGCTCGAGACCTTCCTGCCGCCCATCCCGTCCGAAGCGGTCCTTCCCGGCGCCGGGTTCCTCGCCTACGAGGGCCGCATGAACGTCTGGCTCGCCTGGGCGGCCGCGACCGTCGGTTCGCTCGTCGGCGCCTGGCTCTGGTACTGGATCGGTGCCGCTCTGGGGCGCGATCGCACCCGACGTCTCGTCGGACGGCTCCCGCTGTTGGACTACGACGACTTCGACAAGGCGGAGGAGTACTTCGTCCGCTGGGGCGGGCTGGCGGTTCTGCTCGGGCGGTGCGTGCCGCTCGTGCGATCGTTCGTCTCGATACCCGCCGGCATCGAGAAGATGCCGTTCTGGCGCTTCACCGCCTATACGACGCTGGGTTCGGGGGTGTGGAACGCGCTGTGGATCGGGATCGGTTTCGGGTTCGGCCCGGCCATCGCTCCGGCGCTGGAACGCTGGAGCGGCGTGCTGTCGAACATCGTGATCGTCGTTCTGGTCCTCATGATCGCCTGGTTCGTCGTGAAGCGGATCCGCCGCCGACGCGTGAGCTCCGCGGGATGAGAAGGGCGTCGGGAACGCCTCCCGGTGCCGGCCCCGATGAGGCCACGGACGACGCCTGGGTCATTCATGCAGGTGAGGGGCGCGTCGCTCCCCGCGTGGTAACGCTTCGCGTGCGACGATCGATCTAGCCGTCGTGTGCGGCACTCGCCACTCCGAGACCCGGACGAGCGAGATCCACACGTGTCGGTGGTCGGGGGGACGTGGCGAAAGCCACGCGAAAGTCCGGCGACATGATCCGGATCAGCCGCTACAGTAGAACAAAGTTTGAGTCCGTTGTAACGAATGTGAAGTATCAGGAAGTGATTGGTCATGAAGTTGGCTGACACCTTTCATGCACCCCGCCGGGGCTCCCTGCTGAACTCGCTCACCGGTGGGCGACTCGGGGGCCGCCCCTCCACGCCGGTGTTCCCCGCCGAAGCGGAACGCCTCATCACCCCCGCCGAACTCAGACGGTTCGGCGTTCGGACCTAGTCAGGGGGCGGGCTGCTCGTCGCTCTCCGAGGCGACTCGTACGCTCATCCCGCCGACGGACACCACGTCGCCGATCGCCAGCTGCCGGCCCCGCCGGGTCTCCACCTCGTCGTTGACGGTGACCAGGCCGTCGGCGATCACCTCCTTGGCCTCGGCCCCGGACTCGATCAGGTTCGCGAGCTTGAGGAACTGGCCGAGGCGGATGGACTCGTCGCGGATCGTCACGTCGTACACGGCTTCGATCATGCCGGTACCGGGCGTGCGCGGCCACCCCGGTCGGAGCTGCGACGACATGCGCCGAGGCGAGACGATCTGAGCCGGACATGACCGATCCGCGTGGAGTGCCGGGACAGATCCCCGTTCCCGACTACCGTTTACGCATGGCCACCGACACCCCCCTCGCGCCGGTCGACCCCGAGAACCCCGACGAGCGCCACATCGGTACCTCGCGCGCACCCACCGCGGCCGATCGTCGTTCCCTGGCGCTCCTCGACAAGATCAGGCGCCCCACGGGGTTCGGGACCCGCGCACCGCACGTCGCGGGCACCGTCGTCGGTGTCCTCGCCGCTATCGCGTTGCTGTCCAGTCTCTTTCCCGCGATCCGGCATCTGATCCACGACCCGCGACGCTACGTCGACGACTACATCATCACCCTGCCCGACACCAGTTTCGCCTGGGCGTTCGTCCTCGCGCTCCTCGCGGTCGCCCTGTCGGCGCGCAAGCGGATCGCCTGGTGGATCAGCGTCGTCTATCTCGTGCTGTTCATGACGGCCAACGTCCTGTATCTGATACCGGCGCTCGAGGACGACCTCGGAGTCACGGCATGGGACCGCACCAACATCTACCTCGGCCTGTTCATCGACGCCCTCGCGTTGATGTTCCTGCTCTCCACCTATCGCCAGTTCTATACGCGGGTCCGCAAGGGGGCGATCCCCGCGGCGTTCGGCACCCTCATCGCCGGACTGGTCATCGCGACGCTGCTGGGCTGGGCGCTGGTATGGGCGTTCCCGCACACGCTGACCCGGGGCGACCGGTTGCCCTACGCGTTCAACCGGGTTGTCGCCTTCGGTGCCATCGACCAGGACGCGTCGTTCGACGGCCGGCACACGCACCTCTTCGTCAACGGGTTGCTCGGGTTGTTCGGTGCGCTGGCGCTGATCGCGGCGGCGATCGTGCTGTTCCGGTCGCAGCGGCTGCGCTGGCTCATCACCGCCGAGGACGAAGCACTCATCCGCGCACTGATCGCGCGGTTCAACGACGACGACTCGCTGGCGTACTTCTCGACCCGGCGCGACAAGGCCGTGGTGTTCTCACCCGACGGCCGCGCGGCCATCACCTACCGCGTCGAGGTCGGCGTCGGACTCGCCGGCGGTGACCCGATCGGCGACCCGGAGTCGTGGCCCGACGCCATCGCCGAATTCCTCACGCTCTGCGAGAAGTACGGGTGGCATCCGGCGTCGATGGGGTCGAGCCCGCGCGGGGCGGCCGCCTTCGACGCCGCCGGCTTCGTCTCGCTCAACATCGGCGACGAGGCCATCCTGCACACGCGCGAGTTCAGCCTCAGCGGGTCGGCGATGAAGGCGGTGCGCCAGGCCGTGACCCGCACCCGCCGTGCCGGGGTCGGCGTCCGCATCCGACGGCACAACGAGATCGGCGACACCGAGATGGCGCAGATCGTCGCGCGCGCCGACGACTGGCGCGACACCGACGAGGAACGCGGCTTCGCGATGGCGCTCTCGCGCATCGGTGACCCCGCGGACGGCGACTGCCTGCTGGTCGAGGCCGTGCTGGACGAAGGCGAACCCGGCGAACGGGTCGTCGGCATGCTGTCGTTCGTCCCGTGGGGGCGTCGTGGCGTCTCACTCGACCTGATGCGTCGTGACCGGCACGGACCGAATGGTGTCGTGGAGACGATGGTCGCCGAATTGTGCCGTAACTCAGAGCAGTTGGGCATCACCGAGGTGTCGCTCAACTTCGCCGCGTTCCGCGCGTTCTTTGAACAGGGACCCCAGATCGGTGCCGGACCGGTGATGCGGATGGGCTATTCGGTGCTGATGTTCGGCTCGCGGTTCTTCCAGATGGAGTCGCTGTACAAGTCGAACGCGAAATACCTGCCGGACTGGCAGTCGCGCTACCTGTGCTTCGAGGACAGTCGGATTCTGCCCCGGGTGGGCCTGGCCGCCATCGTGACCGAGGGTTTCATCACGTTGCCCCGGTTCGGCCGGGCCAAGCACTACACGCAGGGGCCGCCGTCGATCCCGCCCGGTGTCGACGCCCCCGCCCTCATCGCCGAACTCGAAGCCGAGACGGCCACCCCCGAGGGTGCGGTCGTCCATCGACCGGAACAGGTACGTGTCCGGCTCGAGAAGATGGACCGGCTCGTCGAGCGGGGTTTCGATCCGTACCCGCCGGCAGATCAGCCCACCCACACGATCGCGCAGGCCAAGGCCGAGCCCGAAGGAACGGTCGTCACCGTCGCCGGCCGCGTGACGCGGCTCCGCGACTTCGGCAAGGTCGTGTTCGCCGACGTCCACGACTGGTCCGGCGAGGTCCAGGTGCTGGTCGAGGACTCTCGGGTGATCCCGGGAACCCCCGATTTCGGCACAGACGTCGACCTCGGCGACCTCATCCAGGCGCGTGGCGTCGTGGGCACCAGCCGCAAGGGTGAACTGTCGATCCTGATCGACGCCTGGCGGATCAACGGCAAGTGCCTGCGTCCGCTACCCGACAAATGGGCCGGCCTCACCGATCCGGAAGCGCGTGTCCGCCAGCGCTATGTCGACCTGGCGATCAACGAGCAGACGCGAGCATCGCTCGCCACCCGCAGCCTCGTCGTGAAGTCGTTGCGCGACTTCCTCTCCGCGCGTGGCTACCTGGAGGTGGAGACGCCGATCCTGCAACAGATCCACGGCGGCGCCAACGCGACCCCGTTCCAGACGCACATCAACGCCTACAACCTCGACCTGTATCTGCGCATCGCTCCGGAGCTCTACCTCAAGAGACTCTGCGTCGGTGGCGTCGAGAAGGTCTTCGAGATCGGCCGCAACTTCCGTAACGAGGGCGTGGACTTCAGTCACAACCCGGAGTTCACGAGCCTGGAAGCGTATGAGGCGCACAGTGATTACCTCAAGATGCTCGACCTCACCCGCGAGATGATCCAGCACGCGGCGACGGCGGCCTACGGGGAACCGGTGATCGTGCGCACCGACGCGGACGGAAACGAAGAGCGCGTGGACATCTCGGGGGAGTGGCCGGTCAAGACCGTTCACCAGGTGGTCTCGGAAGGTGCCGAGCAGGAGATCACCCCGGAGACCTCCGTCGAGGAGTTGCGGGCGGTGTGCGACCGTCTGGAGATCAACCACCGGCCGGACTGGGATGCCGGGCAGATCGTGCTGGAACTCTACGAGCATCTCGGCGAGGACCGGACCACGTTCCCGACGTTCTACACCGACTTCCCGACGTCGACGTCGCCGCTCACCCGCGCGCACCGGAGCAAGCCGGGCGTCGCCGAGCGGTGGGACCTCGTCGCCTGGGGCGTCGAACTCGGTACGGCCTACACCGAACTCACCGACCCGGTGGAACAGCGCAAACGTCTCACCGAGCAGTCGATCCTGGCCGCTGACGGCGATCCCGAGGCGATGGAACTCGACGAGGACTTCCTGCAGGCGCTCGAGTACGCGATGCCGCCCACGGGTGGGCTCGGCGTCGGCGTCGACCGGGTGGTCATGCTCATCACCGGGCAGTCCATTCGCGAGTCGCTCGCGTTCCCGCTCGCGAAGCCGCAGGACGCCTGATTCGACCGCGTCAACCGCAGAGGCCGTCGACGGCGTCGTGGTCGTGCGTCGGGATCACCCGCAGCGCGTGACGGGCCAGGTGGAGAGCGCCCCTCGGACACCGCCGACCGGTGGATCGGTGCCGGTCAGCACCCACTCGCGTTCCACCCGGTGCAGCCGCACCGGCAGGTCGGTCAGGTCGTGCAGCCCGCACACGTGATCCCAGTGGGCGTGTGTCGGCAGGGCGAAGTCGGGGGTCCGGCGCAACGGCCGCAGCTCGAGACCCCCGGCCGTGCTGATCGTCGAGCGAGGCGGGGTGATCAACGGACGCAGGACCGTGGGGAGCTCGGGTAGCACCCGGAGATGAGCGTCCCGGCAGAAGCCCGGATCGACCAGAAACGTCGCCTCGGGGTGTTCGACCACGAAGGTCGTCATCGCGGAGGGCAGGCGACGGAAGGTCAGGGCTCCC
The DNA here is from genome assembly GCF_041103195.1 of Gordonia sp. ABKF26. Classification (NCBI taxonomy): domain Bacteria; kingdom Bacillati; phylum Actinomycetota; class Actinomycetes; order Mycobacteriales; family Gordoniaceae; genus Gordonia; species Gordonia sp. ABKF26. The sequence goes on along the minus strand of NZ_JBGCVZ010000003.1, from coordinate 192,842 downwards.
TCGACGAGTCCGGCGGCCGGCACCCGACGCGCGACCTGAGGCAGAGCGCGCACGCGCACCGTGGTCATCGCCTCGGGAAGTCCGGCGTCCACGATCGCGCTGATGAGCCGCTGGTCGGGTGATCGTGGCCGGATGGCGCCACGTACGGCGAGCGCGCTCGTGCGGAGCATCTCGGTCGGTGTCGGACCCGGTTGGCGAAAGGTGGCCACCGCGTAGTACTACCCCGACGGCCAGGTGCGCGCGCCGATTCCGGGCATGTGGTTGTCACATGTAGTTCACCGGGGGGAGGTTTTGGGTAGCACTCCGCCGTCGTTGAATGGTCCTGGCTCTCCGAAGGGCTGCTGTCGTCTCAACGGGCTACAACAGATCACAATGTGTAACGACGGGCTAGGGTCGAACGACCTACTTCACGACCCCCGCCGTCTGACGAGAGGTGCCCCGGATGATCCTCCAAGAGCCCGTACAGCAGGACCCTCGGGCGGGCCGTCGTTGACATGCACCCGGGTCAAATTCCGTTCACGGCGACGGTTCTCGCGGAGCCTCTGAGTCGGCACGTGCCTCGACCTCGAGCCGGCAGCAGCTGAACCCGTGGCGCCGAGGGAGAGCGACGCGACCGCGGATGCGGATCATGGGGGCGGGGGCGAATCGCAGGTGCTCAGCGACCTGCTGGCTCTGGTGGCCGACGGGGATCGCGCGGCGTTCACACGCTTCTACGATCTGACCAGTTCCCGGATCTACGGCCTGGCCGTCCGGGTGGTCCGTGACCGGCACTACGCCGAAGAGGTGGTCCAGGAGGCCTACCTGCAGTACTGGCAACAGGCCGTCGACTACGAACCCGCACGTGGGTCGGTGATCACCTGGATGATGACCATCGCGCACCGTCGCGCCGTCGACCGGGTCCGCACCGAGAACATGCAGACCGAGAGAATGTCGGAGTACGGGGTCAGGAGCGTGGAACCCGAAGCGACGCAAAATCTTCCGTTGGAGGCCGTGGTCCGCACGGCGGAGGTGAACGCGGTGCGCACCTGCCTCGGACACCTCACCGATCTGCAGCGCGGAAGCCTCGAGATGTCGTACTTCGGGGGACTCTCGTACCCGGAGGTGGCCGCACGCATGGACACGCCCCTGCCCACCACGAAGTCTCGGATCAGGGACGGCCTGCGAAAGCTGCGCACCTGCCTGGACTCTCATGAGGACGGCTGATCACTCACCGCACTGAGCCCGGTCGCGTCGTCCGATGACGCCGTCCGGCTCACCCGGGCACACTGAACGCGTGCACGAGACGACACGCGACGACGGTTTGAGGTCACCCGGTGAGTTCGTGACGGTCGGGGAGCATCGTCTCCATGTGCTCGACGAGGGTTCGGGTCCGCCGCTGCTGCTCATGGCGGCGCTCGGGAGCAACTGGTTCGATCTCGATCCGCTGGTCGCGCGACTCTCCTCCTCGTGGCGGGTCCTGCGGTACGACCGTCCGGGCTACGGATTGTCCGATCCCATCGGCCGGGGCCACCATCCGTCGCTGCTCGGCGAGGTGGAGCGGATGGCCGCCGTGCTCGACGCGCGTGGCGTCGACGAACCGGTTGTCGTCGTGGGTCATTCGCTGGCGTCGTTGTACGTGGAGGCGTTCGCTCGGCGGTATCCGGAGCGGACCGCGGGTGTGGTCGTGCTCGACGGGTCGTTCGTGTTGTTGCCGTGGCGGATCGTCCCGCTGTCGTTCCGTGTCGGCAACGCGCATCGGCTGGTCGGCGCGGCGCGCGCGGTGACCAGTCGCGTCGGCATTCGCCGCTGGCCGAGTTTTCAGGTGTGGAGCCGTGTGGTGCCGGCTCCCCCCGAGGGTTGCGGAGAGCAGCAGCAGCGGTGGAGCACCCACGTCTTCGGGCAGCCGCCCTATCTGCTCGCCCTGCTCGTCGAGAACGCCGCGTTCGGGTCGATGAACCAGACGTTGCGCAGTCTGCGCCGGTCCGCGCCGATGCCCGGTGTCCCCACGATCGTCGTCGTGGCGTCGTCGAGGCTGCCCGGATGGCGTCACTTCTGGGAGTGGAAGCAGCGGCGATACGCCGAGGTGCTCGACGCCGGTGAGATCGCCGTTCTGCCGCGGGCGAGACACTTCCTCGTCTCCGAACGGCCCGACGACGTCGCCGAGATCATCGATGGCGTCCGATCGCTCCCTACCCGCGAGTAACCAGCTACTTGCGGTTACACCTAAACTGTTCGGCATGAGCGAGCTCACCTTCACCCCGACGGCCGATCTCGTCGACGAGATCGGTGCCGATGTCCGCAGCTGTGACACCCAGTTCACCCAGTTCGGCGGCAACCGGGAGTTCGTCGGACGGGTGTCGACGGTCCGATGCTTCCAGGACAACGCCCTGCTGAAGTCGGTCCTCGGTGAGTCCAACCCCGGCGGGGTGCTCGTCGTCGACGGCGACGCGTCTGTCCACACCGCGCTGGTGGGAGACCTGATCGCCGAACTCGGCCGGTCCAAAGGCTGGGTCGGGATCATCGTCAACGGCGCCATCCGCGACGCCAAGACCATCGGTGGGATGGAGATCGGGGTCAAGGCCCTGGGCACCAACCCGCGCAAGTCGACCAAGACCGGCGCCGGTGAGCGCGACGTCCCGCTGACCATCGGCGGCGAGACGTTCACCCCCGGCGACGTCGTCTACTCCGACGACGACGGCATCGTGCTCGTCGCGGCGGAGCCACGGTAGAGGTCGACCCCAGCAAGCCCCCGGTCGCCGAGCCCGACGATCGTCATCGAACAGAACACCGGACATCCGACAGCGCTGAGGAGCACCGCCATGCCGAAGCCCACTCCCGACCACTTCGCTCGCCTGGGTGCGCTCGTCGCCATCGACGACGCCGCGAGTCGTCCGACGCGCCCCGTTCTGGAGGCGTTCAGCGGGACCGAGATGGCCACCATCCCGGTCGCCACCGCAGACGATCTCGAGGTGGCGGTCGCCCGTGCCCGCCAGGCGCAGCAGGGGTGGGCGGCTCGCACACCGGCCGACCGCGCCGCGATCATCGACCGATTCTCCGAGCTGGTCCACCGCAACGCGGCATCGCTGATGGACATCGCCCAGGCCGAGACCGGCAAGGCGCGCATCTACGCGCAAGAAGAGGTCATCGACGTCTCGATCACCGCGCGGCACTACGCGACCAACGGACCCAAGCTGTTGGCCGACCGCAAGGTCAAGGGCATGCTGCCGGGCGCGACGAGCGTACGCGTGCGGTATCTGCCCAAGGGCGTGGTGGGCGTCATCAGCCCGTGGAACTACCCGCTCACGCTGGCGGTGTCCGACGCGGTGGCGGCGCTGATCGCCGGCAACGCCGTGGTCATCAAGCCCGACAGCCAGACTCCGTACTGCGCACTGGCCCTGGCCGAGTTGCTCTACGAGGCAGGTCTCCCGCGCGAGCTCTACGCCGTGGTGCCCGGGCCGGGAGGCGTTGTCGGACAGGCCATCATGGCCTCCACCGACTACGTGATGTTCACCGGTTCCTCGGAAACCGGGGCCACCCTCGCCGAGCAGGCCGGGCGCAGGCTCATCGGATTCTCGGCAGAGCTCGGCGGCAAGAACCCGATGGTGGTCACCGCGAGCGCCGACATCGCCAACGCCGTCCGGGGCGCGGCGCGGGCGGCGTACTCCAACTCCGGGCAGCTGTGCATCTCGATCGAACGGATCTACGTCGACAAGAAGATCGCCGACGACTTCGCCGAGCGGTTCGCCGCGTACGTCTCGACGATGAAGCTGTCGGCCTCCTACGATTTCACCGCCGACATGGGGTCCCTGGCCTCGGCCGCCCAGATCGACACCGCCGAGGCGCACGTGGAGGATGCGGTCGCCAAGGGTGCCAAGGTACTGGCCGGCGGCAAGCGACGCGCCGATCTGGGGCCGTTCTTCTTCGAGCCGACGGTCCTCACCGACGTCACCGACGACATGGTGTGCTTCGCGAACGAGACCTTCGGACCCGTCGTCTCGATCTACCCGGTGGACTCCACCGACGAGGCGATCAAGCTCGCCAACGACACCGACTACGGTCTGAACGCCAGTGTCTTCGCCGGGAGCAGTGCCGAGGCGCAGCAGGTCGCCGAGCAGCTCCGGGCCGGGACGGTCAACATCAACGAGGGTTACGCGGCGGCGTGGGCGTCGACGGCGGCTCCGATGGGCGGCATGGGCATCTCCGGAGTGGGACGCCGCCACGGCGACGAGGGTCTGCTGAAGTACACCGAGCCCCAGACCATCGCCGAGCAGCGCTTCATCGGCATCGACCGCATGCCGGTGGTCCCGACGAGCATCTACCGCGCCATCACCCCGACCGCGGTCCGCGCGCTCAAGTACCTGCCCGGCCGCTAGGAGCAGAGGGACGCCCGCAAGCTCGCTCCTCCGGCACGTACGGGCCCGGCGAGACGCCGGATGTCCTGCCCGATCGGTGTGAGCGTGGTTACGGTAGCCCTGTGACCCGGAGCCCCCGCATGCGCAGAGACCCCGTAACCCGATCCCGCCGGACGCGTCTGGGGGTGCTGACCGCGGCCGTCTCGGCTGCCCTCGTCGGCGCCCTGGTGTCCGCGCCCGCCGCCGACGCGGCACCCGCACTGCGGGTGACCACCGTCGCCGACGGACTGAGCATCCCGTGGGGCGTCGTGGTGGCCCCGGACGGAACGGTGCTGACCGGAGAGCGGTCGGGACGGTTCGTCGCAGTCCGCCCGGGCGGGCAGCGGGTGAACGTCCGCGCCGACCTGTCGCGCATCTTCGCGCAGGGCGAGTCCGGGCTGATGGGCCTCGCGATCGATCCGCGATTCGAACAGACCCGCCGCGTGTACTCGTGCCAGGCGGAGGCAACCGTGCCGGGTGCGCCGGGGGCGCCCGGTTCGCTGTCGAACATCCCGATCGAGTTCCCGCAGACCGGTCAGACCATCCAGGTCGTGTCCTGGCGGGTCGGCGCCGACTGGACCCAGATGGCCCGTGAACGCACTGTGCTGAGCGGGATCCCGGTCAACTCGTCGGGGCGGCACGGCGGTTGTGGTCTCGCGGCCACCGGGGACAGCCTCTGGGTCGGAACCGGCGACAATGCCACCCCGTGGATTCCGCAGTCCCGGACCTCGCTGGGCGGCAAGGTGTTGCACATCAAGCTCGACGGGACGCCCGCTACGGGAAATCCGAACCCCCGCAGTCCGATCCACAGTCTCGGGCATCGCAACGTGCAGGGTGTGGCGGTCCAACCCGGTACGGGTCGCGTGTACGCCATCGAGCAGGGCACGACCCGCGACGACGAACTCAACCGGATCGTCGCCGGCGGCAACTACGGATACAAGCCCGACCGCCTGCCGGTGATCTACGACGAGTCGGTGCCGATGACCGATCCCGTCCGTGTCCCGGGTGCGATCGGTCCGGTGTGGAGTTCGGGCGACCAGACGATCGCCCTCCCGGGTATCGCCTTCCTGCCCGACACCGGGTGGGGCGAGTACAGCGGCGGTCTCGTGCTCACGGCGCTCAAGGGCAAACGACTGGTGTTCCTGAATCTCTCCGATGACGGGCGACGCGTGGTGTCGGAGACCGAGGCCTTGAAGGACGCGCACGGCCGTCTGCGCGGGGTGGCCGTCGCCCCCGACGGCTCTCTGGTCCTGACGACCAGCGACGGTGAGGGGTCGGACCGCATCCTGCGCGTGCGCTGGAACGGCTGAGCCGTGTGCGACGACGCGATCGTCGGACATGCCCACGACGAAGCCCGTCGGATGTCTCGTCGAACCGCGCTGAGGGTTGCTGCCGGTGTGGCGACCGGGATCTCGGCGTCGATGGCGGCCGGAACCGGCCTGGCTGCCCCCTCTCGAGGCGCGCCGGGCGGCGCGGCAGCCGGCCGGGTCGTCGACCTCACCCACACGCTGTCGCCGTCGTTCCCGGTGTGGCCGGGTAATCCGCCCATGGTCTCGGTCCCGACATCCCTTGTGCGGGGCCTAGATTCGGGCTTCTCGACCAACTGGGTCTCGTTCGCCGAGCACACCGGTACCCACGTCGACGCCCCTGCCCACAAGATCGGGCGCGGGATCACCGTCGACCGCATCGACCCGGCCGACCTCGTGGCACCTCTGGTGGTGATCAGCATCGAGACGAGGGCACGTCGTGACCGGCGGGCCGAGTTGACCGAACGTGATGTCGCGGAATGGGAATCGAGACATGGGCGGATTCCCCGCGGCGCGCTGGTCGCGCTGCGCACCGGGTGGCAGCCGCGAACCGGTGGCGCGGACGCCGCCGGTTACTCATCCGCCGCGGTCGGCATGCTCGTGACCGAGCGGGGAGTCGTGGCCATCGGGACCGACACGCTCAGCGTCGACGTCCGCGGCGCCACCGGTGCCCACACGGCGATCCTCGGCAGCGGGAGGTACGCCGTCGAGGCGATGGCGAACCTGGAAGCCGTTCCGGCGCAGGGTTCGACGGTGGTCGTCGGCGCGCCGAGGTTCGCCGGCGGCACCGGTGGTCCGGCGCGGGTACTCGCGCTGGTGTGAACCGACAGGAAGGTCATCGATGACCACACGCCTCACCCGATTCGGTCGCGGACCGTACACCTTCGATGTCATCGACGACGGACCGGCAGACGGAGAACCGATCGTGCTGCTGCACGGTTTCCCCCAGCGGGCCTCGTGCTGGGAGCTCGTCGCACCGATATTGCACGACAAAGGATTTCGGACACTCGCGCCGGACCAGCGCGGCTATTCGCCCGGCGCGCGGCCCACGCGGCGACGGGATTACTCACAGGGGGAGCTGGTGTCCGATGTGCTCGCCCTGCTCGACTCTGCCGACATCGAGCGAGCGCACCTCGTCGGCCACGACTGGGGTGCGATCGTCGGGTGGACGGCGGCGGCGCATCATCCCGACCGGGTCGAGACGCTCACCGCCCTGTCCGTCCCGCACGCCGGGGCGTTCATGCGTGCCATGCCCCGGGGCCAGATTCTCCGGTCCTGGTACATGGCCGCCTTCCAGATTCCGGTGCTGCCGGACAAGCTCCTCGGCTGGGCGATGCGGACACAACCGGATTTCGGGGAGCGGATGGGACTCCCGCAGCCGTTCGCATCGCGGGTGGCAACCGAGATCGGCGACCACGGTGCATTGCCCGGCGCGCTGGGGTGGTATCGCGCGATGTTCCTGCCGGACCAGCGGTCCGCGCCACGACCGGTCCGTGTCCCGACCACTTTCGTGTGGGGTGACGCCGATGTCGCGATAAGCGGGGCCGCGGCCCGGTTGTGTTCGGGCTGGGTGGAGGCGAACTACGAGTTCATCGCTCTTCCGGGCGCGGATCACTGGCTGCCGGAGGCGCACCCCGACGAGGTCGCGGCCGCGATCCTCGCCCGAGTCGGCCGCCCGTACACCGGTTCCGGCGCAGCGGGTTCGGTGCGGTCACACGGACCGGGTGCGGCCTCGGCGGACGAGACGTCAGCGCAGGATACGGCGTAACACGACGAAGACGATCAGCGCGACCGCGGCCGCCAGCCCGGCGAATGCGGGCGTCAGGTTGGTGGTCGGGGCCTCGGTCGGGGAGCCCGAGCGCAACTGTGCGAAAGTCGCTCGGGCAGCGTCTGATTCGGCGACCACATCGACCGGCGGATGTGCCGGCGGAGCCGAGGGTGTGGGCGGGGTGGCGGGGCGGGGGGTGGACGCCGGCTCCGGGGAACGGGTCACCGGCGGGGCGGGAGGAGACGCCGGGGTCGGGGCAGGCACCTGGGGCGCTTCGGGTTCGGGTGCCGCAGCCTGCGATTCCGGCACGGGCGGCGCCGACTTGGCCGGTGCCTTCTTCGGTGGCGCCTTCTTGGCGGCCGACTTCTTCGCCGGTGCGACGCCCGCTGCCTTCTTCGCCGGACTCTTCTTGGCCGGCGCCTTGGCCGGAGGTGTCTTCTTGGCGGCCTTCTTCGGCGGGAGCTGGTCGCCGCCGGACTCCGCGGCCGCCGTCTCCGGTGTGGTCTTCTTCGCGGGCGCCTTCTTGGCCGGCTTCTTCGCTACCGGCTGCTCGGGTGCGGGCGCCGGAGCGTCGGGTGAGCTGCTGGACCCGGGATCGCCCGGTGTGGCGATCGGGAACAGTGCCTGCTCGTCGCGGTTCGGGTCACCGTCGGACGGTGTGACGTTCGGATCCGGCTCGGTCATTCGGCGCTCCCTCGCAAGTGTCCGGCACGCGCTCGGAAACCACTCCGCGGCGCGACCCGTTTGGGGCCATCTTAGTCGTTGTGTTCCCTGGGATTCGTGTCAGGAACGGACGCCGAGCCGGGCCAGGATGTCGGCGTCGACGGCCTCGAGCTCGTCGGCGATGGCCTTGTGGGCGGTGCGACGCTGACCGGCCGACATCGTCTCGGCGGTCTGTACCGCGATGTCGAGGTTGTCGAGGCGCTTGGTCATCGCGGCGACGAAGTCCTTGGCATCGGCACTGGTGTCCTGGGCCACGACCTTCTCCAGGGCCGTGCGGGTGGTGGCGATGCGCGCGGACAGGGCGGCGCCGTGACCGCTGAACTGGCGCAACACTTCCGGCGAGACCCCGGCACGATTCGCCTGTAGCGTCGAGAGCTGCTCGCGACCGGCGACCGCGGCCCGGTAGACGACGGGTACGGCGATCGGAGCCACGAGTCGCGCGACGGTGAGGTAGCGCTTCACACTGGCCGGGCTGAGCGCCTTCGCGTCGGCAGCCGCCTGTGCCTCGACGGCGAACTTCTTCGCCTCGGCCTTGCTCACCTTCGTCTGGGACTTGGCGAGCTGCTTGGCGGTCTTGCGCTCGGCCTTCATCTCCTTCTGGAAGTACTTGTGCTCGTTCTTGCGTCGAGCCTTCTGTTCCTTGCGCCGCGACTTGGCGTCGAACTTCGCCTCCAGCTTGGCTTTGGCCTTGAGAGCCTTGGCCTCTGCCTTGCGCTGCGCTCGAGTCGTACCGTCGGACGAGAACAATCCCATCGAATGCCCTTTCGCTGGTGGCGAGAAGACCGCAGTCGACCCCCGGCCCGCTCTCGTTCCGCTCCCGGCGCCGGTCGACCGGCTCGCTGCCCGCGTCCGGCGCCGCACTTCCGTGGCCCCGCTCGCATCGCTCCCGGCGTCAGGTGCGCGTGATAACAAGTACAAGCATGACATGTGGTTGTATCCGACCACGTGTCTCCTCTGCCCGAGCCAGGAAGGGATGGCGTGGCCCCTGTCGTGTTGTCGCCGCGCGACCTCGCCGGTTGCGAGCACCGCGTGGCACTCGACTTCGCCCACGCCCGGCGTCCCGCCGACGAGCCCGACCCGCCCGGTGTGCAGCGCCGGAAGGAGGCTGCCGCCGATCATCGCGCTGCGATCCGCGAACTGCTCCGAGGCGTGCACAGCGATCAACCCGGGGTCTTCGTGGTCGTCGACCCCGACGCGAGCGCATCGGACCGCGTCGCGGCAACGCTGCAAGCCTGCGATGACGGCGCCGGATGGATCTGGAACGCGACGCTGCCCATCGACGAGGCGCACGGGCGGCGCGGCCACTCGGAGTTGCTGGTCCGGGTGGGTGACGGATACATCCCGGTCATCGTCGTGAACCACCGGGTCAGCCAACCCGCGAAGTCGGCGCCCGACCCGGACGGACGCCCGACCGGCCTGGTGACGAGTCCGTTCTGGACGTGGGCGCCGAGCCCCGATCCCTACCGGACCGGCCGGCCCAACCGCCGGGACAACCTCCGCCTGGCCCAACTCACCGCCATGCTCGTCGAGATCGGCCGGGCGTCGTCGACCGACACCGCGGATCTCCGCGGCGGGATCATCGGGGTGGACGCCGACTGCATCGTCGTCCTGGACACCGGTGCGATGCTCGACGACTATTCCGCCGTCCTCGAGCGCCGACTGGCGGTCGCTGCGGGCACGATCCCGACCGAGCCCCGGCGGATCAGCGAATGCCGATCCTGTCCGTGGTGGGTGCGCTGCGGACCCGAGCTGGAGGAGAAGCGCGACGTCAGTCTGGTGGCGTCCGGCAATCAGGGAACGGTGCTGATCGACGCCGGGATCACGACGATCGATCAGCTCGCCGCCCAGCGCGGGTCACCCCCGGAGGGGTGGCCGGGGGGCGTGCGGTTCGGCGACGCGGTCGTCAACGCGATCGCGTGGCTGACCGGCACCGAACTCGTACGCCGTGTCGACTCGCCCCGGGTCCACCGCGCCGACATCGAGATCGACGTCGACATGGAGAGCTACGGCGAGCACGGGGCGTATCTGTGGGGAACGCTCCGCACCGACACCACCGATCCGTCGGTACCCGTGGAGTACCGCCCGTTCGTCACCTGGGATCCGCTGCCCACCCGCGACGAGGCGCGGTCCTTCGCCGAGTTCTGGGGATGGCTGATGGCCGAACGGGCTGCGGCGCGGGACGCCGGAAAGACTTTCGCGGCCTACTGCTACTCGCAGCAGGCGGAGAATCGGTGGCTTCTGGGTTCCGCGGACCGCTTTCCGGACGAACCGGGCATGCCGACCCGTGCCGAGGTCCAGGCCTTCATCGGGTCGTCGGAGTGGGTGGACATCTACGAGGCCGTGGGCGAGAACTTCATCTGCCCCCGTGGCAAGGGACTGAAACGGGTGGCGCCGGTCGCGGGTTTCTCGTGGCGCGATGAGGATGCGAGCGGCGAGGCGTCGATGGAGTGGTATCGGGCGGCCGTGGCGCTCGGCGGCGGGCGCCCCGACGCCGGTCAGCGCCGGCGCCTCCTCGAGTACAACGAGGACGACGTCCGGGCCACAAAGGTCTTGCGCGAGTGGATGTCCGACGGCGCGGCCACGCAGGTACCGCATGAGCGCGAGCTGCTCGAGCGGTTCCCGGACGGGAACAACTCAGGGGCGCATGGACCGCAACGAGTCGAGGAACGACCCGCTGCCGAACAGGGCGACGGCGCCCAGCAGGAGTAGCGCACCGGGCGCCACCCCGAGCACGAATCTCCGCATCGACGTCAGTGTCGAGTCGTCGGGCGCCCCCGACGACGCCTGAGGCGGGCCCGCCGGTGGCAGCGGGGCACCTGCGACCGTTTGCGACTCGGTGTCGTCGGATGAGTCGTCGGGGTCGGCCTCGGCTTCCGGTCGGCCGGCACCCGACTCGCCCGCCGAACCGGCGGACGGGGTCGATCCGGACGTCCCTGCCGAACCGCCGCCGCTCGGCGGGGCGACCGACGGTACGTCGCCGATCGCCGGCCCGGTGCCGGACGGAACACCTGCAGGATCAGACCCGCCCGCACCGCCGTCCGGCGTCGACGTGGCGGCCTCCGGCATGCGGCGGCCGCGGATGATGACGCCGTCCTCGCCGTCGCCTGCGGATGACGTCTGGGGTTCGGTGGTCGTCGGGTCCGGATCATCGGACGTCGTTGTCGTCGTTGTCGTCGTGTCGGTGGTGTCCGTGGTCTCGGTGGTGGTCGGGTCCGATGTCTCGGTCGTGGGGGTCGACGGTCCGCATCCACAGGGATGGAACGGCGACGAGGGCCCGTCCGTGGTTTCCGGATCGGTGGTTTCCGGATCGGTGGTTTCCGGATCGGTGGTCTCGGGATCGGTGGTGCCGCCGTCGGTCGAGTCCGAGTCGGAGGTCTCGGACTCATCGGTCGCCGAGGCCCCGGATTCGTCGGAGTCGGTGCCGGTGTCGGTGTCGGTGCCGGTGCCGGTGGCGTCATCGTCGTCGGTGGCGTCGAGGACCGAGTCCGAATCCGTGCCCGTCGAATCCGCCGAGTCGGACCCCGCCGAGCCGGGGTCCGACGGTGCGGGCGACGCGACCCCGGGCGCCAGGACGATGAACGCGATCGCGGCGATCACGACGACGAGGACGGCGAGTCCGCGCGGCCTGGATCGGGCGCCGGGGTCAGACGGGAGACGGTGGGTCATTCTTCGTCAGGCGTACAGTCGGTGGGGAGAGACAACGCCGCTGAACCCGCGCAGCACACCGCCACACGCCCCGCGCCGGAGCCGAATGTTCACCTGCCGGATCCGTGTCGGCAACCGATAACCCCCAAGAATGTGAAGAACGCCACACTAACGATCGTTACACCATCTTCACAGGTGATACGCGCCGAGCGCGGCAGTCCGGTACTTTCTGAGCGTACCGATCGTTGCGACGGCCGTGTGCAGCGGGCTTTAATGCTTGCAAATTCAAATTTTGCGTTTCGGAGAAGATTGTCATGACTTCAGGAGGGGCGGAGAAGCCTATGGGCGACACCGGACGCACCGACTCCGATCGTTCGAGGACGACGGACACGGATGCTCTCGACCCCGGGCTGTTCGCCCGGCGGCTCGAGGAACTGTTCCGGACTGTTCCTGGTCCGAACGGTAGGGCGTACAGCGCGAAAGCGATCGCGGCTCGATCGACCGAGCGGGGGTTCCGGCTCGGCGAGTCGTATCTGAGCCAGCTGCGATCGGGGAAGGCCAAGTCCCCGTCGTTCCGCACGGTGGAGGGCATCGCGGCCGCTTTTGGGGTCGATGTGCATTATTTCCTCGAGGACCGGGCGGCGCAGCGCACTCGCGACGAGATCGATCTGATGCGGTTGCAGGCCGACACGAACGTTCAACTGGCGGCATTTCGGCTGGCCGGACTCTCGAGCGATTCCGTCACGGTGGTCAACGAGTTGATCAAGGTGCTCCGGGAGCAGCAGGGTCTGCCCAAGGATCCGCCGGACGTCATCGCGGCCGGACTCGGTGACAGCAAGCCGTCGGCCGATTCACGTCTGCGGGTCGTCGGGGACAACAGCGACGACTGACCGTAGCCGGGGCGTTCGCAGAGCCTGATCGTCCGGACCGAGGGGTGTCGGCCCGGACAGGCCAGTGACGTCGATCGCTGCGGGTGGATCGCGGCGTCGTGAGTGCTCATGATTCGATGAGGCCATGCGTCGATCAGAGCGCGCATTGCGTACGTTGTGCCGGACCACGTTGAAGGGGCTCGATCTCGATCTGCCCCTCGACGTCACTCAGCTGTGCGAACGGTACGGCGATCGCCGCGGTCGGCCCATCCGGCTGATCGCGCATCCGCTGCCCGCGGGTGTCCCCAACGGCATCTGGTTGGCCGCCACCGATGCGGATTACTTCTTCCACCAGGCCGAGACGTCACGGCTGCACCGCGATCAGATCGTCATCCACGAGTTCGGCCATCTGATCGCCGGCCACCAGGTTCTGGGTGAGGCCTCGGCACAGGGCATCGCCGCCCTCACGCAGGACGAGTCCACGGCCGCGCTCCGGCGCACGTGCTATTCCGACGACGCCGAGTGGGAAGCCGAGATGCTGGCCTCGCTGATCCTCGGTTGGGCCGAGGACGCCAGTACCGGCGTCGGGAGCACCGCGTCGCACGACGAACTGCGCGGGTTGCAACGGCTCCTCGGTGGGCATCGTGGGTGGTTGTGACGTGCCCGCCGGTTGCGACCGCGCTGAGAATGTGAGTCCCTGTTGGGCGTGATCACTGTCGCGGGCGGGGGCCCGACGGTCAACCTGTCGTCCGGGGTCGACGTCGGCATCGGCGCGGTCAACGCGGTCGCCGCCGTCGTCTTCGCCTTCGCCTTCTGCTGGCGCCTCGATCAGATCCGGCGCGGCGGGTGGGGGCTGCAACCGCTCGCGATGATGGTTGCCGTCGCGGCGCTGACCCTTGCGTTCGTCGTCGTCGACGAGTCGGTCGCCGACGTGTTGAACGAAGTGGGCTTTGCCGGTCTGTCCCGGATGGCGTTCTACGCCCTCCTGGCCATCGGGGTGGCGGCGCTCGTGGTGGTGTTCTTCTTCCCCGGGCAGGTCACGCGTGAACGCCGGGCCGGCTGGGAGGCGCTGCCACTGGTGATGGCACTCGTCGGGCTGCAGGTGACCATGCTGGTCATCCCGGTCGAGATCCGCACCGCGACCATCGACGAATGGACCGTCCAGAACTGGGGTTTCGCACTCTTCATGCTGATCGCGAGCGGGTACCTGACGTACGGCTTCATCGCATGCGTCAACAGTGTCCGCAAGTTTTATGCCACTGCGGACGGCTATCTCCGTGTGTCCCTTGGTCTTCTGATGACCGGCCTGACGTGCTTGGCGATCGGCGCCGTCTGTCAGATCGTCTTCGTGGTCGTCTCCGCGACGAATGTCGTTCGGTCACCGTGGCTTCTGACGACGAACCGGGTCGTCGCCGTCGTCGGTGCCGTCGCATTCCTGATGGGGATCAGTTATCCGATGATCTACGCGCGGATTCAGACGGTCGCCGCGAACCGGCGTCGCCGACGCCTCGACACCGAACTCCTACCCCTGTGGCGGCTGGTGACCGACGCCGTGCCGGAGGTGGTCCTGCCCGACGCCGGGCGTCTGGCGCCGACCACACGTCTGCATCGGCGCGTCGTCGAGACCCGAGACGCGCTGACCCAGTTGAGTCCTCGGATTCCCGCGGTGTTCGGTTATGCCGAACCCGCGGTGCAGGCGAGGTTGCTGCGGGCCGCCGTCGCCGAGCACGATCCGCGTGACGGAACGGGCGGCACCGTCCGGGATCTGGCCCCGGCCGAGGGGGACGGACTGGAGGCCGACGCCGCACCGCTGATCCGGCTGGCCCGTGCGCTGGCGACGCCACAGGCCGTCGAGGAGCCGGCCGGTCGATGATCGGCCGGCCGGCTCTCACGCGACGGAGTCGCTCAGGTCAGCCGCGACGGAGTCGCTCAGGTCAGCCGCGACGGAGTCGCATGGATCAGCCGCGACGGAGTCGCTCAGGTCAGCGCGGCGCCATGCGGATCGCACCGTCCATGCGGATGGTCTCACCGTTGAGATAGTTGTGCGCGACGATGAACTCGGCGAGCTGTGCGTACTCGTCGGGTTCGCCGAGACGCTGTGGGAACGGGATGCCCTCGGCGAGGGTCTTCTGGAACTCGGGGGTGACGCCCGCCAGCATCGGGGTGCTGATGGTTCCGGGAGCGATGGTGCACACGCGCACGCCGACCCGCGCGAGGTCGCGCGCTGCGGAGATGGTCATCGCGTGCACGCCGCCCTTCGACGCCGCGTACGCGATCTGCCCGATCTGGCCTTCGAAGGCAGCCACCGACGCGGTGTTGATGATGACGCCGCGCTGGCCGTCGCCGTCGATCGTGGATTCCTCCTGCATACGGTTGGCGGCCAGTCGCATGACGTTGAAGGTGCCGACCAGGTTGATGTCGATGACCTTGCGGAAGAGGTCGAGTTCGTGCGGGCCGTTCTTGCCGAGGATTCGCGCAGCCCAGCCGACGCCCGCGCAGTTGACCGCGACGCGCAGCGGCGCACCGGATTCGGCGATGGTGTCGATGGCGGCCTGGACCTGGGTCTCGTCGGTGACATCGGCGGCGACCAGCGTGACTCCGTCGGTGGGCGCGGCCTTGTCGATCGAGGCCTGCAGGTCGAGACCGAAGACCTGGGCGCCGGCTGCGGCGAAACGCCGTGTGGTGGCTGCGCCGAGGCCCGAAGCCCCGCCGGTGACCAGTACGGAAGCGCCTGAAACGTCCATGTGTGAAGTGATCCTTTCGCGGTTCCCGACCCGTTCTCCTGCCGGCCGCGCCGCCGTCGTCGGCGACGCCGCTCCGGCTCGTGCAGCAGTTTCACGATAGTCAGGTGCCGGGAACGGTCTCCGATCCGCCCTCTGTTTTACCGAACGAGCGCTCGGGCGCTGTCCTGAGTGCGGAGTCGGGTCTCGCGCCGGATCAACACGACGCCGACGCCGGTGATGACCACGACCGCGCTGAGGGTGCCGGCGATCACGGGTACCGATGCACCGATCAGACCGTCGGTGATGAGCCAGGCCGCGAAGGCGAAGAACAGGACGGCCGCCCCGATGGCGATGACCCGCTCGGGGAGGTGACGGCCCAGCAGGACGCCCACGCCGATGGCGAGCGCGTCGGCGGCGACCATGCCGAGCGTGGACCCGATCCAGACCCCGAGCCAGTCGTTGTCGGTGGCGAGGGTGATGGTCGCGAGCATGGTCTTGTCGCCGAGTTCGGCGAGGAAGAACGCCGACATGACCGCGAAGAACACCGAGGCGCCCACGCGGGTCGCCCGGCTGGACTCCTCGTCGTCGAGTCGGTCGCCGCGGAGGGTCCACAGACCGAAGACCAGCATGGCCAGTCCGGCGAGGATGGTCAGGAGCGCGGTGGGTATGGACAGCCCGAGGAAGTGGCCGAAGAAGACGGAGACGGCGTGGACAGCGGTGGTGGCCACGGTGATCGCGAGGAGGATGACCCACCAGCGGTAGCGCAGGGCATAGGTCATCGCCATCAGCTGTGACTTGTCACCGAGCTCGGCAACGAAGATCACGCCGAAGCTCAGGAGCAGGGCGGCAATCACGGACGCCAGGTTAGTCAGGGCTAACTCGCGGGCGCAACTCGTCGAATGGCCGTATTTTCGCAGGTAGGGCCATCAAAAACAGATGTTCGGGTGGCCGTAATCCGGTGCCCCGGGAGCCCGTCGGAACGGCTTCGGGGAGCCGCCCCGCCCTACGCTGCGAGAAGCATCGCGAGCACCGCGGTGTCGGGGTCGGCGTTGGGGTCGATACCCACCTGGTTGCGGAGATTGACCACCGTTCCGTCGGCCTCCGCCTCGGCCCAACCCGCCCGATGCTCGAGTCCGAGTTCGGGGAGACCGGGCAGCAGTACGCACCCGGAGGCGACCTGCGAGCATTCGGGCAGCGACGGGCGCGTCTGCGAGGGCGGGTGCAGCATGACCAGCGCCGGCGGGTTGTTCAGAAACCGTCCCGCTTCGACGAAGCTGTCGTCGACGACGTTCCCGATTGCGACCATCATGCCGACGGTGTCCGCCTCACCCTGTTCGGGACGCTGCTCGACGACGCCGAAGATCGTCGTCGTGGGCAGGAAGCCGGGCCGGCAGGCGATCCGGACCGATGCGACGAGGGTCTGGGTCCACTCCAGCGTCGACTCCGGCCAGCGGCCCGAGATGAGTATCCCGTTCAACGTGCCCTCGTGCTGGAACGGGGTGAGCCCGATCGGAATCGACTGCATCATGTCCTCCTCCGACCCGGGCGCGACGTCGGGATGATCCACGGACTGGGGACCGACAGCCGACCCGGGTGAGAAAGACCATCCACCCGCCGCGCGACGTCGACAACTCGAATCACCGTGTTGTGATGGATCTTTAACATGCGAACGACCGACAGCCGCGGTCCGGGGACGCTGCGCCCGCCGGTGGGGAGCGCGACACCAGGCACACTGGACCGGTGAAGAACTCGCCCCCGCTGCGACCCATGGAGTTCGCGTCCGTCGCGATCTTCGGCGGACTGACCGTCGCGGCGGTGGTCATCGCGTCGGTCATCCCGCTGGCCCAGGCGGCCGGACTGCTCGCCCCGGTGCCGCTCGCCCTCATCGCGGCGCGCACCAGGCCGCGGGCCCTGCTCACCGCCACGGTGGCCACCACCGCCGTGGCGTTCGCGATGGCGGGGACCGGCGCGATGGCAACCGTCCTGGGTTCCGCGCTGGTCGGTGGGCTCGTCGGTGACATCAAGCGTCGTGGCCGGGGGATCGGCGTGCTCGGGGTGGCCACCCTGGTCGCGTCGCCGCTGCTGGGCGGGATCTCCGTGCTGATCCTGCTCGTGCTGGTGCCCCTTCGTGAACTGACGATCGAGGCGATGACCAACTCCATCCACGGTGTCGCGAAATGGTTGCACGGATGGGGCCCGACCGGGGGCGTCGCCGACGGGCTCGATGCCATGAGCCGGAGCATCGCCGACCACTGGTGGGTGTGGGTCTGGGTGTCCGGGACCGTCGGCACCGCGATCTCGCTTCTCGTCGCGTGGTGGATTCTCGGTTCCGTCATCAGCCGGTTGCGTGATGTGCCGAGCGAGGACACGCTCGACGGCGCCACGTCGGGATTCGCGCCGGCCACTGCTGCCGGCGCACCCCGTGATGCGGGCATCGCGCCACTTCCCGTGGTCTTCGAACGTGTCGGATTCGCTTATGCGCCCGAGGCCCGCCCGGTGCTCCACGAGATCGACCTGCGGATCGACCCGGGTGAATTCGTCGCGGTCGTCGGCGCCAACGGCTCGGGGAAGTCGACGCTGGCGAAGATCCTGGCCGGTCGCCACCCGTCGACGGGCACGGTCCGTCGGCCGGGTCTGCCGGGGCTGGGCGCGCGCGGGGGGACCGCTCTCGTCCTGCAGCGGCCGGAGATCCAGATGTTGGGCTCGCGTGTCGCCGACGACGTCGTGTGGGGTCTGCCGCCCGGTGTCGACGTGGACGTCGAGGCGCTGCTCGCCGAGGTCGGACTCGACGGCCTCGGCGACCGGGAGACCACGGACCTGTCGGGCGGTCAGCAGCAACGGCTGGCGATCGCCGGGGCGCTCGCCCGTGACCCGCAACTCCTGATCGCCGACGAGGTGACCTCGATGGTCGACCCGGAGGGTCGGGGACAACTGCTGGCCCTGCTCGCGGCTCTACCGGCGCGCCGGGGAATCGCCGTCGTGCTGGTCACCCACCGCGGCAGTGAGGCGGCCGCGGCCGATCGGGTGATCCACCTGGCCGCGGGTCGACTGGTGCCGCACGCGCCGGACTGGATGCCGAGTCCCGACGCCGACCTGGCGGCGCCGGCGCAGACACGTCCCTCGACGCCTTCGGCGCCGACCTCGCGGATCGGCGGGCCGCTTCTCGTTCTCGACCAGGTGGGCTACGCCCACCTCCCCGGGTCTCCGTGGGAGGTCGTCGCGCTGCATGACATCTCGCTGACGGTCTACCGCGGCGAGGGGCTCCTCATCGTCGGCGGCAACGGATCGGGCAAGACCACTCTCGCGTGGATCATGGCGGGGTTGCTCACGCCCGGGACCGGAACGTGCCGTCTGCTGGAGATCCACGAGAAGATCAACCCCGGAGCCGGTTTCGACGCCGGCACACCGATGACCGACCGTGTCGGTGCGGTGGGGCTGGGATTCCAGCATGCGCGCTTGCAATTGCAGAAGGTCACCGTCGCCGACGAGATCATGGCCGCGGGTGGCGAAAAGGTGGGCACCGCGGAGGTCGCGCGCGTCCTCGAACTCGTGGGGCTGCCCCGCCAGATGGCGGCGACCAAGGTCGATGCGCTGTCGGGTGGGCAGATGCGCCGCGTCGTGCTGGCCGGTCTCATCGCGCGCCGCCCCGACCTGCTCGTCCTCGACGAACCGCTGGCCGGTCTCGATCCACCCGCTCGCGAGGAGATCGTCGCGCTTCTGGCTCGACTGCGCGCCGAC
Organism: Gordonia sp. ABKF26; assembly: GCF_041103195.1. Taxonomy (NCBI): domain Bacteria; kingdom Bacillati; phylum Actinomycetota; class Actinomycetes; order Mycobacteriales; family Gordoniaceae; genus Gordonia; species Gordonia sp. ABKF26. Next base: position 173,699 of record NZ_JBGCVZ010000003.1, on the reverse strand, counting down.
GGGATGACCATCGTGATCATCTCCCACGACTTCGAATCGCTCGACTCGGTCTGTACGCGCCGGGTCCGACTGGTGGACGGCCGTCTGCTGCCCGATTCGCACCTGATGATCGACCAGGCTCCCGGCTGGGATGGAGAAACCCGATGACGATGCGTACCGTCCCGCTGCGGCAGGTGCCGGGCGACTCGTTCGTGCACCGCCTGTGGGCGGGTACCAAGCTCGTGATCGTCCTCATCCTCGGGATCATGACCTGGGTGCTGCCGTCGTGGCCTGCGCTCGGGATGGTCGCCGCGGTGGTCGTGATCACCGCGCTCGTCGCGGGAATCCCGTTGGGCGCCATACCTCGTCCGCCGTGGTGGTTCTGGGGACTGATCGGCATCGGTGTCGCGTTCAACGTGTCGTTCGCCGGCATTCCCGGCGCCCTGGTGTTCCTGCGCGCGATCACTCTCGCACTCGTCCTCGTCGCGAGTTCGATCCTCGTCATCTGGACCACGCCCATGGCGGATGTGGCGCCCGCGCTGGCGCGGCTGATGCGCCCACTGCGGTGGTTCCGGCTGCCCGTCGACGAGTGGGCGGTCGCGATCGCGTTGTGCCTCAGGGTCTTCCGCTGCTGATCGAAGAGTTGCGCATGCTGCGGGCGGCACATCGACTGCGTCCGACGGCCAAGGGGCGTAGCGACCACCCGTCGGCGGAGATGGGGATCATGGATCTGATCACCGCGGCGATGTCGTCGGCGCTCCGACGCAGCGCCGAGATGTCCGAGGCGATCACCGCCCGCGGCGGTACCGGCCGCCTCACCGCCCATCAGGCCGGCCCGGGTCGCGCAGATGTGGTGGCGCTCATCGTCATCGGCTTGGCCTGCGCGGTCGCCATCACGGTCACGCTCGTACTGTGAGGGCGGGGACACACACGGCGCCGGCCACCCGAAGGTGACCGGCGCCATTGATGTTTCGGCGAACCGGGGTCAGGCCGGGACGACCAGTCCGCTGCCCTGGCTCTTCGCGCGGGCGAGACGCTCGTTGGCGTCGGCCCAGTTCACGACGTTCCACCACGCCTTGACGTAGTCCGGCTTGACGTTCTGGTAGTCCAGGTAGAAGGCGTGCTCCCACATGTCCAGCATGACGACCGGGATGATGGCGGCGGGGATGTTGCCGCTCTGGTCGGTCAGCTGCAGGATGACGAGCTTGCCGCCGATGGTGTCGTAACCCAGGATCGCCCAGCCCGACCCCTGAAGGGTGGTGGCTGCGGCGGTGAAGTGGGCCTTGAACTTGTCGAAGCCACCGAACTGCTCGGTGAGGGCGGCCGCGAGGTCGCCGTCGGGCTCGCCACCGCCGTTGGGCGACAGGTTCTTCCAGAAGATGGAGTGGTTGGTGTGACCGCCCAGGTGGAACGACAACGTGGCGGAGAGTCCGTAGACCTTGCCGGCGATGCTGTCGTCGTCGCGGGCCGCGGCCAGCTTCTCCAGGGTGTCGTTGGCGCCCTTGACGTAGGTGGCGTGGTGCTTGCTGTGATGGAGCTCCATGATCCTGCCGGAGATGTGCGGTTCCAGTGCCGCGTAGTCGTAATCGAGATCCGGCAAGGTGTATTCAGCCACGATGTTCCTCTCTGAGGTGCTACTCGTTTTCCCTGTCCACGCGTGGCGCCGACCACTCGGTCGGGAGCCACACGAACGCTTCCAGCCTTCCCCAGTGCACTAGTGATTGCAACAATCCCGGGCAAGAAACATCAAGCGCGGTTGAGCTTTCAACGACGCCGGACCTCTGCGTCGGGCGGTGGGAACAGCGGCGTCAGCGCTGCGTCGAGTGTGTGGTGCTCAGATCACGATGAGCAGAACGAACACGATGACGAGAGCGAGGATGGTGAGGGCGCTTGTGCGGCAACTCCTCGCCACGTCGTAGGTGGCCCGCGGGGCGGTTCGGCCGACCCCGGGGGCGCGTCGGAGATCTCCGCTCGCGTGCGTCGCCATCGTCGCCCTTCGTCGGTGGACCGGCTGCACATCCCCTCGTCGAACAGACCGAGATGACATCGAAGTGATCGGTATCACACTGCGGTGGATGTGACCGCCATCATAAACAGACTCGAGCGATGACCTCAACTCGTCGTCTCCGGGGTCCGGCGTCTGCCGCGCGTAGACTTGCTCCATGTCTTGGCTCGACCAGCTCTTCGCCGCCGGATCACGCAAGCAGGACCTCGTCGCCGCCGACGCCGCCCTGCCCGGCCGCACGTCCGAGATCACGGTCCCGGGCGACCACCTGATCCTCGGAACGCCGATGCGCGGCCGGCCCGAATCGGACGGGACATACGAGCACGGGATCGGCGGGTTCGACGACGGTCTCGCCTCGATCGTGCTGGCCGGTGGCTGTTTCTGGGGAATCGAGGAGATCTTCTGGCAGGTTCCCGGCGTGTACACCACGGCCGTCGGTTATGCGGGCGGGTACACGCCGAACCCGACCTATGAGGAGACGTGCACCGCGCGCACCGGGCACACCGAGGCGACGCTGGTGGTCTTCGATCCGGCCGTGATCGATCTCGAGGGCCTGCTGAAGATCTTCTGGGAGTCGCACGACCCGACCCAGGAGATGCGCCAGGGCAACGACATCGGAACCCAGTACCGGTCTGCGGTGTACGCCCTGACCGATGCGGATCTGGCCACCGTCCAGGCCACCGCCGCGACCTTCCAGACCGCGCTCGACGCCGCCGGTGAGGGTGCGATCGCCACCGAGATCAAGCCGCTCGCCGAAGCGGGCGACGGACGGTTCTACTACGCCGAGGATCACCACCAGCAGTACCTCGCGAAGAATCCGCACGGGTATCGCTGCCACGCCGCGACCGGCGTCGTCTACCCGGGCTGACGCCGCGGTGCCGGGCCGAGACGACCGCCCTTCATCTCGACGAGACCTGCGGTGACCGAACGGATCTCGCTGCGGCAATGGAACCGCACCCTCTTGCAGCGCCAGCACCTGCTCACTCGTGTGGCCGAGGATGCGATCGAGGTACTCGACCGCTGCGTCGGGCTGCAGTCCCAGGACCCGCGTGCCGCTTTCTTCGGACTGTGGTCGCGCATCGAGGATTTCGACCCGCTCGAGCTGGAAGATCTGCTCACCGACCGCGAGGTCGTGCGGATGGCGTTGCTGCGGTCGACGATCTTCCTGATCGACGCCGAGGACGCACGCTGGATTCGTCCGCTCGCCGATCCGACGCTGCGCCGCGAGCTGACCGACATCCACGCGCGGAAACTGGCCGGGGCCGATCCGGCGCAGGTTCTGGCGTCGGCCGCGGAGATCCTCGCGGGCCGCGAACTCGCCGGCGCCGAACTCGGGAGAGAACTGGCCGCCCGCCACCCCGCCGAGAACCCGTCGACACTCACCACGATCGCCCGGTGCGGTCTGCCGCTGGTCCAGGTTCCGCCGCGCGGCCTGTGGCGGGGCCGGGGCGGGCCCACCTACCGCCTGTTCGACGAGTGGGTGGGTCCCGGCGAACCGGCCGTCGTGGACGACGACGCCCGCGCCGACCTGATCAGGCTGTATCTACGCGGGTTCGGTCCGGCGACCGTCAAGGCCATCCAGACCTGGTCCGGGCTCACCAGGTTGCGGCCCATCATCGAGAAGCTCGAAGCCGATTGGGAGCTCGTCCGACTCGCCGGGCCGAACGGCGAGGTGCTCTACGACCTCGACGGCCTCGCGCTCGCCGACGCGGATGCGCCGGCACCGGTCCGGCTGATCGCCCCGTTCGATCATGTGATCGGCGCGCAGGCCGACCGGATCCGGATCGCCGAGCCGGAGATGTTCCGCCGCACGGTGACCGCCAACGGCCGGTCGCCCGGATTCGTGCTCATCGACGGATTTTTGGCCGGCACATGGTCTCTCGACGCCGACGAGCTCCCGGTGGTGGACTTCCTGCGCCCGGTGTCCGCCGCCGAACGACACGACGTCGACGCCGAGGTCGACCGGCTCCGCGAGTTCACGACCGGCACCTGAGGGTGAGGCGGTGCGCGCCGGCAGTTCCGGTTCGCGACTCAATCTCCGGTGCGGGGGTTCCGCGAGGTGATGCAGTAGGTGCGGCCGACCGGATCCGCCATCGTCGTCCACTGCGGATACTTCTCGATCGCGCGGGCGCCCCAGTCCTCGTGCCGAGCCACCTCGTCGGCGACCGAGTTGGTGGCGATGTCGAGATGGGCGGTCGCCGGTCCGCTGTCCGACGACCCTTCTTGCTTGCGTTGCAACAGGATTCCGAGGGTCACCGCCGGGTCGCGATGCAGCGCGATCAGCTCGGGCCGGCTCCGCGGTGTGGTGGCCCAGCCGGTGAGCCGTGTCCAGAACCCGACCTCGGCGTCGAAGGCGTCGGCGGGGATGTCGATGCACAGCTGGTCGATGATGCTGATCGCGTCACCGGGCCATCGAATGGGGCGCGATCGTTTCGACTCGCCCTCCCAGGGCACGAGGCAGAACACGAACCCGGCCGGCGATCGGAGCGTGAGGTGGGTGCCGGCGTCGTGGACGAGGATGGCCCCGAGCGCGAGTGCCTCCGCGGTGGCGGTGTGCGGGTCGTCGGTGTGGATGTCGAGGTGGACTCCGCCCGGACCGTCATCGATGCGCTGGACCCGTAGGTGCGGGTCGCCGTAGAACGGTTCCAGCGACGCGAACTCACGATGCTCGCCCCGTGGCGGGGAGACAGTACTGCCCGAGATCGCGCGCCAGAAGGTCACCTCGCTGCCGAACACGTCGGCGGGGAAATCGAGGAATGCGCTGAGCCACCGCACCTGCACCCGGCAGATTCTACGGTGCGTCCGCCGGCGCCGGGTGCCCCGGCGCATGCGAACGGGAGACGGACGCTGTCCGTACACGTCGTTACACTCGGGCAGATGACTGTCGGACCGCTGGGGGCGGTGGGGAAGAAGTTCTCGAAGGCGCGGACCGAGCAGGTCGCCGTGGTTCGTCTCGACGGCCCGATCGGCATCACCGGGATGGGCAAGCACGGCGTCAACACCGAGTCCGTCGAACCGGTCCTCAAGAAGGCCTTCGCCACGGAGCGTCTGCGGGCCGTCGTGGTGGTCGTCAATTCGCCCGGCGGTTCGCCGGCACAGTCGGAGTACATCGCCGAACGCATCCGCCAGCTCTCCGCGGAGAAGGGGGTGCCGGTCCTCGCGTTCTGTGAGGACGTCGCGGCCTCCGGCGGCTACTGGATCGCGTGCGCGGCCGACGAGATCTTCGCCGCCCACACCTCCATCGTGGGCTCGATCGGCGTCGTGTCGTCGGGGTTCGGTTTCTCGGCCCTGCTCGACCGGTTCGGTGTCCAACGCCGGCTGTACACGACGGGTGAGAACAAGGCGCGGCTCGACACGTTCTCTCCCGAGCAGGCCGAGGACGTCGAATGGCTCAAGGGTCTGCAGGGGCAGTTGCACGAGGCGTTCATCGCGTGGGTCCGTCAGCGGCGCGGCAAGAAGCTGACGGCGTCCGACGACGAACTGTTCAACGGTGACGTCTGGATCGGGAGCCGGGCCGCGGAGCTCGGTGTCGTGGACGGTATCGGCGTGATGCGGTCGGTTGTGGCCGAGCGATATCCGGATGCCGAGATCACCGTCGTCGAGACACCGAAGCCGCTGTTGATGCGACTGGTCGGGAGTCAGACCTCGGTCGCCGGGTTTGCGGAGAGTGTGACGACCGGAGTTCTGGCGGCATTCGACCGTGCTCCGTCGTTGCGGACGTCGCTCATGCACCGGGACTGAAAACCGTCGGCGGGGGCCATCGCACTGTTCTTCTTGTGCATTGTCCCCAAGTTATCCACAGGTGTTGTTCACTGAAGTGGAATTTCAGGTCGCCCCGGCCCATTCACTGACGTGAATTTCCTACGCGCACATTCGATCAATCAAGTGACCGCTGTCACAAGTAGATCGGCTGTGGCCTGCGTTTTTCCACAATTCCACAGTCTCATCCCCAACTAGACGGTCAGTCTGTGAGCGGGGGGACAAACGTCCAGAACATGCATGTGGATAAAATTATGCAGGTCGTCATAACGGCAGTTCGACGCTTGCCGGAGGCTGACGGAGGCGCCGCGCAGGCCTCGTCGTGGACAGGTGACGTCGCGCCCGGCCGTCTCTGTGCCACCATGGAAAACGTGACCATGGGCGACATCACTCAGGTGCCGGTGACCGAACTTCCGGACGACTTCACCGGGCGGGCCGACGCGGTCATGCTCGATGTCCGTGAGGACGACGAATGGGCCTCCGGCCACATCCGGGGAGCGGTGCACATCCCGCTGGCCGAGGTCCCGGGCCGACTCGACGAACTCGACCCCGATCACGATCTGTACGTGGTCTGCCATTCCAGCGGCCGGTCCATGCGTGTCCTGCAGTATCTCGCCCAGGTCGGCTACGACGGAATCTGCGTCCGCGGCGGCATGCTCGCCTGGCAAGAACACGGCAAGCCCGTGGAGATCGGCGACCCGCGACCCGAGGGCGACGCCGGCCGATGATCGACCTCTGCCCGCGGTGCCGAATCCAGGCGCCGCATCGTCCCGGACGCGAACACTGTCCCCGGTGTGGCGGTCCGCTGAGCGTCGTCGACGACGCCGCGCGTGCCCTGGCGGCGCGACGAGAGTCCTCGGTGCGTCCCTCGGGCCCCGGACACCCGGGCCCCCGGCATCCGGGCCCGACTTCGGCGCCCGCCGGGCGTCTGTACCGCAGTCGCAACGTGCGATGGGTGGCCCGCCGCCCACCCGAGGCCGTACCGGCCCGCCGCGGCCCCGTAGGCCGGCGTGGTCCGCGACTCATCCCTCGCTACGTCTACGTACCCACGTGGGGTCTGCACGACGAACCGACGCCGGCCGACGCCGCGCACCAGAAGCTCGACGATTCCCGCTCCCGACTGGGGCTCGCGCTGCTGCTCGCGGGTTCTGCGCTGACCGCGTCCGCGCTCGTCCATCTCGTCCGCTACATCCTGCTGGTCGTCAACCGCGACCGTCCGCTGCCCGAGTTCCTCATCATCGCCTCGAACTGGCTCACCGTCTTCGTCGGGGTCGTCGCCTTCCTCGGATTCGTGTTGGCGACACTCGCTTTCATGCGGTGGGTGCTGGAGCTGCGCGCCGACACCTATGCGTCGGCGGGCCTGCTCGACCCGCGCCGGCCCGGTTGGGTCGCGGCATTGTCCGGGCTGCCACTGGTCAACCTGATCGGCGCCCCGCTCGTGCTGCAGGAGGTCGCCGCGCACCGTGTCGGCCAGGACCCGTCACTCGACGCCGACCTCGTGGGCCGCCGACTCCGCAAGTTGTGGGTCGCCTGGATTCTGGTCAACGTGGCGGCCGGGGCGGCGATCGTCGCCCGGCTCATCGCCTGGCGCTCGGACTCGCTGCAGACCGGGGCGAACGCGCTGGCGATGGTCATCGTCAGCACGGCGATCTCTGCAGCGTTCGCCTTCTGGATGGCGCGCCGGGTGCGGACACTGTTCGGAGCCGCCGCGGCGGCCCCGGTCCCGACGAGACGGTGGGTGGCGGTCGGATGAACTCAGGGGTGAACGTGGGCGCGGCCGAGAAGGTCTCGCGTTCGGGAAAGCCGGCGGTGGTGGCGCACCGCGGGGCGTCGGGTGACTGCCCGGAGCACACCCTCGCCGCCTACGAACTCGCCCTCGCACAGGGCGCGGACGGACTCGAATGCGACGTCCGGCTGACCGCCGACCACGAACTCGTCTGCGTGCACGACCGAACCGTCGACCGCACGTCCGACGGCTCGGGCATCGTCAGCGAGATGACCCTCGCCGAACTGCGCGAACTCGACTTCGGCAGCTGGCACGCGTCGGGTGGGCCGGCATCGATCCTGACACTGCGGGAGCTGCTGACGCTCACCCTGGACTGGCGTCGTCCCGTCCGGTTGTTCATCGAGACCAAGCACCCGGTTCGTTTCGGCAGTCTCGTCGAGCAGAAACTCCTCGAGATGCTGCACGAGTTCGGGGTGGCGACTCCGCCGTCGGCCGATCACAGCCGCGCCGTGGTCATCTCGTTCTCCTCGGCGGGGGTCTGGCGGATACGACGCCACGCACCCATGCTGCCGACGATCCTGCTCGGCGACACCGCTCGGGTTCTCGGCGGCGGTGCCGCCACAGCGGTGGGAGCGACCGGCATCGGGCCGTCGGTGATGACCTTGCGGCAATATCCCGAGATCGTCGACCGCGCCGCGGCAGCCGGTCGGGTCACCTATTGCTGGACCGTCGACGAGCAGGTCGACGTCCAGCTCTGCGCCGACCTCGGTGTGCGGTGGCTGGCCACCAACCATCCGGCGAAGGTCCGCGACTGGCTGGTCACCGTCGACTGACCGCTGCGCGTACGAGGCTGTCGGGCGTCGCGGTGGGGGCGTGAGAGAGTGGACCGATGGGCAAGAAGAGCAAACGGGGCAGTGGACCACGTCCGGGAAGCAATCGAGCCGAGCGCGTGGCGGCACGGAAGGCACGGCAGGCGGCAGCTCTGGCGCCGCCGCCCCGGCCGTTTGCCGGGTTCGCGTCCGAGTGCGACTTCGTCGCGCTGCGGACCTTCGTCGCCTCGGCGACCGCGCGACTGGAACTCAACGAACCGGCCGGATCGCGCAACGACGTCTCCATCGTGACGATCCTGCCCGGTGCCGTGCCCGCTCTCGCGCGCGAGGTCGACGGTGCCACAGAGGGATTCGTGGGTCTGCAGACCGACCCGGACCGGACGGCGCTGGCCGTCGAACTGGCTGCGGCCATCGCATGGTCCGCGCATGCCGAGGCCGGCAGTGAATTCGACCTCGACGCCGCCGACGAGGCCCCGACGCTCGACGAGGTCGTGAACACCGACGCCGTCCTGGACATCACGGTCCACCAGGACTTCGCCTGGTGGTTCGTGGAGGGCACCGACGTCCCCGCCGAGATCACGGCGATGTTCGAGCGCGCCAACGACTCCGTGCTGCCGACGGCGCGACTGGTGGTCGACAGCGGCGCGAGTGCGCCCTGGTGGGTCGACGCCGGAGAGCGTGCCCACCTGCGCTGGATTCGGCCCGAGCCGGAAGATGATCTGATGTCGGCGATGGCGCGGCTCCACGCCGCCGGACGGCTGACGATCGGCGAGGGGTCGCGCTTCGCCGGGTCGTTCCGCACCCATGGGCTGCTCGTCCCGGTCTTCGACCTCGACAACGAGATGCACCACGAGGAGTGGTACGCCGGTCTGAATCAGTTCGACCAGTGGCTCGGCGAGGCGCTCGCCGACACGTCGCCGCTCACGATCGAACAGCGCAGCTCGCGGGACGGCATCCGCGGTCGACAGGTGACCCTGCGCTGATCGCCGCGCCCCCTGCTAGCTGATCCGAGAGAACCACACAAGCTCCGGTCCCTGAGGTGCGGGGAGAGTAAGCGTCGGCCACTCCTGCTCCCTGAGGTGCGGGGAGAGCAAGCGTCGGCCACTCCTGCTCCCTGAGGTGCGAGGAGAGCAAGCGGCCGGCCACCCCCTGCTCCCTGAGGTGCGAGGAGAGCAAGCGGCCGGCCACCCCCTGCTCCCTGAGGTGCGAGGAGCGATAGCGACGAGCCACGAAGGGCATGGCGAGGCAGCCACCATACCCTCGTGGCTCGCTTCGCTCGCATCTCAGGGAGCCAGAACGCTTCGGCGTCAGATGTTCCCGCCGGCCGCGGGGGGTGCGGTGGCGTCGGAAGTCTTGTCGCCGTTGAACTCTCGTTCGACGAAGTTCTCGAGGTCGAAGAGATTGCCGTTGCAGCGCTCGGCGATGGTCTGCAGGGTCGTCATGGTCGCGACCTCTTCGACCTGCTCCTTGAGGAACCACTGCACGAACTGCTCACCCAGGTAGTCGCCGGTGTCGCGGGCCGACTTGGCGAGGTCGACGACCTGCTGGGTGACCGTCTTCTCCTGTGCGAGAGCGAGATCGATGGGCGCGCGGTAGTCCTCGAAGCGGTTGTTGGGCGCCGGGATGCCGGGGATCTCGACCTCCATGTCCCGGTCGAGGAAGTACTGCACGATCATCATCGCGTGATTGCGCTCCTCGACTGCCTGGCGGTAGAAGAGCTTCGCGAGCTGCGGCATGTCGTGGTTGTCGAAGTAGGTGGCGACCGCGATGTACTGCTGAGAAGCGTAGAACTCGTTGCTGATCTGGTCGTGCAGCAGTTGGTGGAATTTCGTGTGTTCGGTCATGTGGCCCATCGTAGGGCCGAAAAATGGCTCTCACCAGCAAGTTCAGGCTAACTAAGGCAAGTCTCGCCTGCGTTTGGGAACCCTTCTACGACGGCCCGCCGGCGTCGACGAGAAGGTCGTCGGGGATGGGTTGACCTGCACGGAGGAGTGCGAAGAACTCCTCGGTCTGTTCGTTGACCGGTAGTGCGAGTCCCTCATCGGTGAAGGTGCTCTCGCCGGCGGGTGTGGTCGTGGTGATGGGGTCCCGAAGAGCGAACATGAGCGACGCGAGGTTCCAGATGTGATCTCGCTCATCGACTGTGAGCGCATCGATGGCGCCGCCGATGAAGCCGAAGAGCCGGAACGGATTCAGCAGCACCGTCGGACTTGTTGCGCGAGAGACCAGTGCCGCGAGGAACTTCCGCTGATTGACGACTCGCTCGAGGTCGGCGCGGGGGAATGCGCGGGTGCGCACCAGACCCAGCGCCTGGCGGCCGTCGAGGCGGTGGCAGCCCTTCGCAAGCCGCAGTCCGGCTTTCGGGTCGTTGAGAGGCTGGTCGATACACATGTCGACGCCGCCGACCGCGTCGACCAGGGTGTCGAACCCGCCGAAGCCGATCTCGGCGTAGTGGTCGATGTGGATTCCGGTGAGGTTCTCCACGGTCTGCACGAGCAGCGCCGGACCGCCGATGCTGAACGAGGCGTTGATCTTCAGACTGCCCTGGCCCGGGACCTCCACGTACAGGTCGCGCGGGATGCTCACCACGATCGCCTTGCCGCCGCCGGGTGGGTTGTGGACGAGCATGATCGTGTCGGTGCGGGATCCGTCGGCGTCACCGGTCGCGAGTGCCCGGCGTTGTTCCTCGGTGAGATCGGAGCGCGAGTCGGTGCCGACGATGAGCCAGTTGGTGCCGGGGGTGTCCGACGGGCGTCCGGCATAGGCCCGTAGCGCGTCGATGCGGTCGAGTCTGGAGTCGTAGTAGAACAGCAGTCCGACGGACCCGAGGACGACGACGAGCAGCAGGATCAGCAGGACCTTGCCGATGCGGACCGCGCGGCGGCCGCCGCGTCGGGGACGGGGCGACGTGGTCGGGCGCGGGGGCGCGGGTGGGGGACCGGCGGATCGGTCACGGCTCCGACGGTCCGCGGGTGACGGCCGACGGCCGCGGGAGCGATCGTCCGGGATCGGCTCGGGTTTCTGGGTGGGGGCATACCCGCCCGGGCACGGTTGCCCCGACGGGGAGGGCCGGTCGGCCGGGGCGGGATGCGGCGGACGGCCGCCGGCACCGGGCGCCGGGGCGCGGCGCGGATCGGGTCCGCGTGCGGGGATCCGCGGCATGGCCTGCGGATGAGCGGACGGGCCGACGGCGCCGGGAGGTGGGCGATGGCCCTGGCCGGGCGGTGGTCCCGGGCGCAGCGGCGGGCCCGCTGGCCGCCCGGGCGGCATCGGTGGCCCGGGGCGACCTCGCCGGAGGATCGGCGGGTCCTGCTCGTTCATCCCATCAAATGTACGCATGGGCGGCCGTGAGGGATGTCGGTCGGTTGGTGTGTGAGGTGGCGTCGACGCCTCCGGGGAGTGATTCGTCACCGAGGTCTCGATCCGGCCCGAACGGGGTACAGGACTCGCCATGACCGACAAACATGTCGCCGAAGCGGGCGACTCCGAGGAGACCGGGACCGGCGCCGGGGCCGACGGTGGGCACACCCCGCTGCGGCGGGCCATCACCGGCAAGTTGCTGTTCCTGTTCATCCTGGGCGATGTCCTCGGCGCGGGTATCTACGCGCTCGTGGGCGAGGTCGCCGGTGAGGTCGGCGGCGCGATCTGGGTCCCGCTGGCGCTGGCCCTGGCGCTGGCGATGCTGACCGCGGCGTCGTATGCCGAACTCGTCACCAAGTACCCGCGGGCCGGCGGCGCCGCGGTGTTCGCGCGGCATGCGTACCGCCATCCGCTCGTCTCGTTCCTGGTCGGGTTCTGCATGCTGGCCGCCGGGGTGACGAGCGCCGCCGGACTCGCGCTCGCCTTCGCGGGCGACTACTTGCAGGTCTTCCTCGACGTTCCGACCACCGTGGCGGCTCTGGTGTTCCTGCTCGCGGTCGCGGCGCTCAACGCCCGCGGGATCAGAGAGTCCCTGAGCGCGAACGTGGTGATGACCGTCGTGGAGGTCTCCGGGCTCGTCCTCGTCGTCGTGCTGGCCGGCATCGTCCTCGGTCGTGGTGACGGAGAGCCGCAGCGGGTGCTGGAGTTCACCGACGAGACCACACCGGCGCTGGCCGTTCTCGGTGCGGCATTGCTCGCCTACTACTCGTTCGTCGGCTTCGAGACCTCGGCCAACATGGCCGAAGAGGTCCGTGACGTGCGGCGGGTGTATCCGAAGGCGCTGTTCGGTGCACTGCTCACGGCCGGCGTCGTGTACGTGCTCGTCGGCCTCGCGGTGTCGGTGGTCGCACCACCCGAGCGGCTGGTGGAGTCGTCGGGGCCGCTGCTGGAGGTCGTCTCGATCGCCGACGTCGGGATACCCGACCAGCTGTTCTCCCTGATCGCGCTGATCGCCGTCGCGAACGGCGCGCTGCTCACGATGATCATGGCGTCGCGCCTGACCTTCGGCATGGCACGGGACGGGCTGCTCCCGGGTGCACTGGCAAAGGTGCTGCCCGGTCGTCGCACGCCGTGGACGGCGATCGTGGCCACGACCGCGGTCGCAATGATCCTCTCGGCGACGGGCACGGTCGCGGCGCTCGCCGAGACGGTGGTGCTCCTGCTGCTGTTCGTCTTCGTCAGCACCAACGTCGCCGTGCTCGTGCTGCGCCGCGATCGCACGGACACCGACCACTTTCGGACCCCGACGATCGTTCCGATACTCGCGGTGGTCTCCTGCATCGTGCTGATGACACAGCAGAGCGCGTCGACATGGCTGCGCGCAGGCATCCTGATCGTCGTCGGACTCGTGCTCTATCTGCTCGCGCGGGTCACCGGGTCGGGTGGACGGCCGGTCGCCGAGGATGGTCGCGATGACGCCGAGCGCCTCACCTGACGCGGATGTTGCTCGCGCGGTAGTCGTAGCCGTCTTGACCGGGGAATCAGTATGATCTCGAGCCCGGAATCCGGGCACAACATCATCCGGATCCGGTGCCATCGGCTCCCGGGTCCCGGACCGCGTCACGACGGCGCAGCGACAACCCTGATGCGGCGATCAGCGCTCCGCGAGTGACCCGATCTCCGGTGCGTCGGGGCCGAAGTGGCGGAAGAGGGCACGACGCCGTGCGCGAGCGCCGGTCCATTCCAGATAGCGCGGGCCGACCGGCGTCCGCGCGATGACCTGGTAGGTGAGCGTGTTGCGCACCCAGGCGAGACCGAAGGCCCAGGGCAGGGCGGGACGCAGGCCGAGGTCGCGCATACCGCGTACCCCCAGGAAGCCCTGCAGCATGCTGACCAGGCGCGCTCGGGTGTAGCGCGCGGCCACGCGGGGGAAGCGTCGGTAGTGCAGGCGGTTCTGGGCGTCGACGATCGCGGTGGTGAGGGCCGCACCGGCGTCGGTCACGTCGTGTTGCGTCAGCAGGACCGCGTAACTCAGCTGATGCTGGTCGCGTTCGGAGTCGAAGAGCCAGTCGTCGTCGACGCCGATCAGCCACCCGACGTACTTCCACAGATGCATGAGGGCGCGGGAGTCGTCGCGGCTCACGGGGACCCCGAGCGCACGGACGCCCATCATCAAGGCGCCGCTGAAGAGGTTGAGGGTGGCGGCGAGATCGGACTGGTTGATCGGCAGACCCCACTGGTCGATGTCCCAGCGACCGTTGTGTTCGTACCTCTCGTTGACCAGGGCATGCATCAGGCGCACGTGGACGGTGAGCCGCCAGCCCTCGCCGTCGCGTGCCATGCCACCCGGCTCGCCGACCGCGATGGCCCAGGTCTGTGTCTCACCGAGGCGTCGGATGACGGTGTTCCCGGTGAGTCCGCCCGTCGCGACCAGCAGGTCGGCGGGCCCGCCGAAGCGGTAGCCGCCGATCAGGGAGAGCTGCAGCAGGACATCGTTCGCGTTCTGGCCGAAGCGCCGGTAGACAGCGGCGCCGCGGTCGCAGAGGTCGGGATCGACCCAGTCGGGCGTGTTCTCGACCAGCGCGAAGAAGTCACGAAGCGCGACCGGGGCGTCGGACGGCATGTCGCCGGCGAGCGCCTGCTCGAACTGGCGCATCGTCACCCGGCCGTCCACACCTCGGGGCAGGCGCATGGCCCGGACCAGCGTCGCGGCGGGTTCGTCCCGTGTGCGCAACCGGCGTCCGAGCTGCGCGAGCTCGTCGTCATCGGGTTCGCGAAGGTGGTTGTAGACCTTCAGGAGTTTGCCGATGCGTCGGCCGCGGGACTCGGCGGCCCGATGCCGTCGCGGGAAGGGGAGGCTCGCCGGCTCGGTGGCCGGGCCGGGCGGCACATCGACAGTCATGAGACGAATTTAGCGAATCATCTCACCGTGTTCAACGGTGCTGGGGTAGGGCGCACAGTCGACGGAAACGGACGCACGGTCGACGAAAACGGACGCACAGTCAACGGCGATGGACGCACGGTCGACGAAAACGGGGGCACAGTCGACGGGTGTCTGGGGCCGCTCACCCGACCCAGGACAGGTGGTCCCGGAGCAGCCCGTATCCGACGAAGGCGACCACGTCGATGACCGCATGGGCGATGACGAGAGGCCACACGCGACCGCTGACTTGATAGAAGCGGCCGTAGACGAGGCCCATGACCAGGTTGCCGACGCCGGCACCGAAGCCCTGGTACAGGTGATAACCGCCGCGGAGGATCGCGCTGGCGGCGAGCGACGCGCCGTCGGACGCCCCGAGCTGACGCAGCCGGGTGATGAAGTACGCGACCACGACGATCTCCTCGGCGGCGGCATTGCCGATCGCGATCAGCACGAGAACCGGCCACTCCCACCAGGTGTCGGCCTGACTGGGTACGAGACTCGCGTTCAGACCGAGGGCGCGCGCCACGGCGACCAGCGCCAGCCCGGGCAGACCGATCACGGCGGCGAGGACGAGTCCGGCGGGGACGTCGCGGCGTGGCGCCCACCGCCCCAGGCCGACGCGTGAGAGCCCGATTCCGCTGCGCCACAACAGGTATACGCCCAGGGTCGCGATGGCGAACAGGCGGAGCCCGCTCATGATCTGCCGGACGGCGTCGATGACGCCGAGGTCGGACCGGCTGGGATTGAGTGCGACGGTCGTCTCGCCGATGCCGCCGGCGAGTTGCGCCTCGAGCAGAGCGAGGGCGGCCGACAGGGCCGAGAATGCGAACGTCAGGGTCCCGACGATGACCAGCTCGACGATGATGCCGCGTCGCTCGATGCGGTCGGTGACGACCGGGATGCCGTGCGGGGACGGCTTCAGGTACTCGCGCAAGGCCATGCGGGTCAGCCTAGGGCCCCGCGACCGGTGGCGATGATGTGGAACAGCGCGGTGGTTCGCGAGACGCGGGTCAGTCGGGAATCGAGTTCAGGAACGGACAGCCCGCGAGGTTGCGCAGTGCGCGGGACAGCTCGAACACGTCGGAGACGGGACGGGCGAAGGGGAGTCGGACGTCGGAGTCGCCCTCGAGTCCCTCGATCCGGAAGCGGATGCCGAAGCGGTCGAGGCCGAGTGGCCGCACGCGCCCGGTGCGGAGATCGGCGGGTAGCTTTCGGACCAGTTGTCCGACGATGTCGGCGTGGTCGGTGTCGAGGTGTTCGAGCCAGCTGCCCTCGTGCTCCCAGAACGGGTCGGGGTCGGCGTCGGCGAGTTCGCCGGCCGACACCGAGGCCGCACCGGCCGACGAGGCGATCACCGCGGTGTCGATCTGCAGTCGCAGCATCGATGCGCCGTGTCCGATGTCGAGCAGTCCGTCGTCGGGGTGTTCGGTCGCGATCTCGATGGCCAGGTCGCGCTCCAGATCCCGGGGGACCTCGTGCAGGGTGCCGTTCAGCCAGATCACCGAACGCACCCGTTCGCGCAGGTCGATGGGTGCCCAGTCGGTCACTTCGAGCATGGCGGGCACGCCCTCGGCCTCGTCGACCGCCTGCATGGCGTCGCCGGCGGACGGGACGAGGACGAACGCCTGGGACTCGAAGAGGTGGACGACGTCGATCGGGGTGGCGTCGGCACCCTCGACGGCCAGGATGGCGGAACCGACCCGACGACAGGCCGTTTGGATCATCTCGGCATCCGTCGGGCGGTCGGTCGTCGTTCTCGTCATGACAGTCTCTCCGGTCGGCGTCGCGTGACGGGGTCGTTGAAAGGTAACCCTAACCTAAATTCCCGGACCGCATGCGTCAATGGTTTCGGCACTGATGCGTCGATGTCGAGACACATGCCGGCGAACGGTCCCACCGGCCGGCTTCCACTAGTCTCGTGTGGTGCCTGTGATCGCCTACTTCGGCCCGCCCGGAACCTTCACCGAAATGGCACTCGACGCGGTCCTCGCCGCACATCACGACGACACCGCCGGCCTCGGCCTGTCCGGCGAGATCGAGCGTGTCGCCGCGTCGAGTCCCGCCGCGACCATCGCCATGGTCCGCAGCGGTGATGCCGAGTACGGCTGCGTGCCGATCGAGAGCTCGCTCGAGGGTTCGGTGCCCGCGACGATGGACGCGCTGGTGCCGTCTACGAGCGACGCC
The DNA here is from genome assembly GCF_041103195.1 of Gordonia sp. ABKF26. Taxonomy (NCBI): domain Bacteria; kingdom Bacillati; phylum Actinomycetota; class Actinomycetes; order Mycobacteriales; family Gordoniaceae; genus Gordonia; species Gordonia sp. ABKF26. The sequence goes on along the minus strand of NZ_JBGCVZ010000003.1, from coordinate 156,933 downwards.
GCCATCGGGCGCGTGCAGGCTTTCGCCGAGACCGTGCTGGACATCTCGTTTGCGATCGCCGCGGTCACGCCGCTGCCCCCGGACGAGGTCCGCACCATCGCCGCCTATCCCGTTGCGTCCGCGCAGGTGCGTCGTCGGGTGGGTGAGCTTTTCCCGAATGCCCAGTTCGTGATCTCGAGCTCCAATGCCGCTGCCGCGCAGGACGTCGCGGCGGGCAGGGCGGATGCCGCGGTCACGACCGGACTCGCGGCGAGCCTGTCCGGGCTGGTGGTGCTCGCCGACGGTGTCGCCGACGCGCGGGACGCGACCACGCGGTTCCTTCTGCTCGGTCGGCCCGGGGTCCCGTTGCCCCGCACCGGCGCCGACCGGACGTCGGTCATCCTCGACCTGTCGAACGAGCCGGGCAGCCTGATGGCGGCGATGAACGAATTCGCCTCGCGCGGAATCGACCTCACCCGTATCGAATCGCGCCCACAGCGCGACGAGGCACAGGGGCGCAGCATCGCCGGACGGTACCGGTTCTTCCTCGACGCCGTCGGCCACATCGACGACGCCGCCGTCGCCGAAGCGCTTGCCGCCCTGCATCGCCGGTGTGAGCGCGTGGTGTTCCTCGGGGCGTGGCCCGCGGTGCGCACCACCGGCGCCACGCCGCCCGATCACACCGAGTCGCTCGCCTGGGTCGACTCGATGCGCCGAGGAGGCAACTGATGGCGCGCCTGCACCTGGTCCGCCACGGCGAGACCACCTCGAACGTCATGCGGCGCCTCGACACCGCCCTGCCCGGTGCCGCACTCACCGATTTCGGTGCGCGGCAGGGAGTTCGGTTCGGCCTGGAGAACGCTCCGGAACACCACGCGGTGTTGCTCAGTTCGCGTGCACTCCGCGCACGCCAGACCGCCGAACTCATCGGCTCGGTGTGGGACGTGGAGACCGCGCCGATCGACGGTGTGCACGAGGTGCAGGCCGGCGATCTGGAGGATCGCACCGACCGCGAGTCCTATGAGGTCTTCCAGGACATCATGCACCGCTGGCACGACGGCGATCTCGACGCACGCATCCCGGGCGGCGAATCCCTGGCGATGGTCTACGACCGGTACCTGCCGACGGTCGAGGACCTGGCCGACATGTACCTCACCGGACCGGACCAGCGCGATGTGTTCCTGGTGAGTCACGGTGCGGCCATTCGCCTGGTCGCCGCACGGCTGGCCGGGATCGACTCCCGGTTCGCCGCGGCAACCCACCTGGGCAACACCGGTTCCATCGAACTGGAGTACTCCGACGGGCTGTGGGTGTGCCGGCGATGGGGTGCCGCGACGGCCCCGTTCGAGGTGGTCGACGAGCCGCTCGTCGACGAACCGATGGGCTGAGGGCGTCACCCCGTTCCCTGAGGAGCGAGCTTGCGAGCGTCTCCCCGCTCCCTGAGGAGCGAGCTTGCGAGCGTCACTCCGTTCCCTGAGGAGCGAGCTTGCGAGCGTCACCCTGTTCCCTGAGGAGCGAGCTTGCGAGCGTCTCGAAGGGCTACTTGATGATGGCGTCGACCGTCTTCTTCAGGGCCGAGGGTTGCGAGGGCCGGCGCGGAGCCTTCTCCCGGCGGCGCAGCATCTCCTCACCGATCTCGCGCAGTTCCTTGCGGCTCAATGCGTCTCGGACCTTCGGGAACCATTCGTCCTCTTCCTCCTCGATGTGGTGCTCGACGTTCTCGATGAGGACGGTGGTCTTGGCGTCGAACCGCTCGGCGTCCGGCGAGAGGGCGGCCAGCTCGACGACGAGGACGTCGGCGACGTGGTGCTCCTCGTAGGACTCGAGGATGTCGTCCTCGAGGTCGGGCACGCGCTTGCGGATCTCCGGGTACATCACCTCGTTCTCGATGTACGTGTGCACGGTGAGGGCCTCGATGATCTTGTCGACGATCTTGCCCTTGGTCTTGACGGCGTTGTCGCCCTGCGACTTGAAGTCGCGGAACAGTTTGCGGATCTCTTTGTGCTCATCCCGGAGGATGACGATGGCGTCTGAGGACATGGACGTACTCCTGAGATAGAGGGCTGCTCGATCTGCTACCCCTCGTACCTCGTTCCGTCGCAGGTCAAACATCGAACCCGGTGGACGCGGCGCCACTACCCCCAGCCGTTGGCGTGCAGCCAGTCGTCGTCGATGCCGAAGTGGTGCGCGATCTCGTGGACGACGGTGACCGCGACCTCGTGCACGACCTCCTCCCGCGAGTGACACATCGCGAGGATGGGATCGCGGTAGATGGTGATGGTGTCCGGCAGAAAACCGCCGTAGTCGCTGGTCCGCATCGTCAGTGCCACACCGTGATACAGACCGAGGATGCCCGGCTCCTCGGGGTTGGACGGCTCGACGAGGATGACCACGTTGTTCATCGCGTCGGTCAGATCGGTCGGGATGGTGTCCAGGGCATCGGAGACCAGCCCGTCGAACTCGTCGTCGGACATCGGAACGGGCATCGGCTCAGCCCGCCGGGGCCGGGGCTTCGTCGGGGTTGGGCGCGATCCCCGGTGGAAGCGGCACCGGGGTGGGTAGAGCACGCCCCGGAGGAGCCTCCGGAGGCGCGACCGGTGCCCGCCCGTTGATCAGCAGGGCGCCGCCCTTGGCGTCGCCGACGAGGGTCGCGAACCCGCCGCGCTTGTCGGGGAGGCCCAGGTAGCACACCACCTTGCGGCTGCCGGCGAGCCAGCTCGGCTCGCTGAGTACCGACCACTGGACATTGAGCGTGGTCGCGTCGAGCGGCTTGCGCCCGCCGGCGAACCGTTCGGCCTGGACCGGACAGATCGACCCGAGGTAACCGTTCTGTGCACCGGTCGGCGGCCACGGCTTGTTCGACATCCGGTCACCGAAACGGACCGACAGATCGACGATCCCGGTCGTCTGGAAGGCGTGGGGCTCAGCGCAGTTCACCGCGAAGCCGGTCGGGGCGCGGGTCTCGGTGTCGATACCGACGCACGTTCCCTCGGGCCAGACGTAGGACTGGTTCTGATCGGCCACCCGGCCGGAGAACTGGACCGGCGCACCGTCGGCGCCGTTCTCCTGGACCCCGCAGCGCAACTGACGCGCGCCCTTGTCCCACTGCGCCTGTGAGGGGTACATCATGCCGACCGCGAAGCGGCCCTGCGGGTCGAGGCGCCCGTCGAGATACTGGTCCACCATCACCGGGCACTGCTCGTCGCGGATCGCGGCGAACCGCTCGGCACCCGGCCAGAGAGCGTCCTCGCCGAACTCGGCGCCGGGGATCAAGGCGGTGTCGATGGCGCCCGCGACCTCGAAGCGGTGCTTCTGCTCGCACGGTACGTCGACCGGCTGCCCGGGGTTCCCGGCCGGCCAATCGAGGCAGTCGCCCGCCACCGACTTGGTGAAGGCGTTCTCGATGAGCCGTTCGCCTTCGCCGATGTTGCTGCCGCCGACGCTGCCGCTGTCGTCGAAGACCCCCGTCGCGAAGGCGATCCCGCCCGCCACGATCGCGCCGACGACGATCGCGCCGAGGATCACGAAGACCGGATTGCGGGCGAAGTTGCCTGGTCGGCGGGCTCCACCGGCCGGTCGGCCGGATGCGGGCGCGGTGGGCGCGTCGGCATCGGCGGGGCGGCTGCGGTCGGGGTCGGGGGCGTTCATCGGGATCCATCATGCCTAACGGACCCGACCGGGCACACCCTCGTGCTCGGATGCTCCGACGCAGCCACGCCCAGGATGGACGCCGGCGCGCGGTCTGGTGCCTGTTCGGTCACCCGCGGTCGGGCGCCAGGTGTCGTGCGGCGAGTCCGGTGAGTTCGTTGCGGAACTCCTCGTACGCGTCGCGGAGACGATCGCTCGGCCACGGCTCCGGTAGTAGTTCGCCGGGCAGGAGCGGGTCGCGCAGGATGTGGCGCACGATGGCTGCGGCGATCTCGAAGCGGTTTGCGATGCCGGGCGCCGCCGCGAGCGCGTCGAGCAACTCATCGGCCGACGATGCCCAGGCCGACGGTGTGAAAAGGCGGGAAGCCAGGTCCGTCGACGCCTCCTCGGGAGCTGCACGGAAGAGGTTCAGGCGTCGGCGCAGGTCCGGGGAGAACTCGAGGTCGAGATTGGCCGGACGCGCCCACACGCCCTCCCGGATCTCGCCGAGTCGTGCTTTCTGCAGTGTGTCGCGCAGGAGCGCACGTTCGGTCGAACTCTCGGAACCGACGGTCACGACGGCGAGATCCCACATCCCGTCCCAGTCGCGCCGCGCCGGATGCAGTGCGTGGTCCTGTCGTTGCTGTCGTTCGAGGAGCCGCGGCGAGAGCCGGCAGCGACCGTTCGTGCGTTCCAGATCTCCCGCGGCGACCAGTCGCGTGAGGGCCACGCGGACGGTCGATTCGCGCAGACCGAGGTCGGTGGCCATCGCCAGGATCCCGGCGATCGACGCATCGGGCGAATCGAGTCCGAGCAGCGCACTGAGAATGACCGAACGCGCCGTGAGCTTGGGAATCTCCACGCGTCCGGGCACGCGGTCGATGCTATCGGCCGACTCGTCGCACGTCGCCACACGCGGATATTACTGAACTATAGCGAGCGCGTAAGAAGTGTAATACGGTGGATGGCGACCCCGATCAGGAAGGTGGGTCAGGCCATGACCACCCATGTCGTCACCAATCAGGTCCCCGAACTCGTCGACTTCGACGCCGCTGACACCCCGGCCATCGCCGAGGCGGTCCACCGCGCGGGCGCCGACCACATGCTCGAGGAGTTGCACCGGATCGGCCGGCTGGCCGGGGGCGCCGAGGCGCTCGGTTGGGGCGATCTCGCCGAGTCCCACCCCCCGGAGCTGCGGACCCACGACCGGTACGGCAACCGGGTGGACGAGGTCGTGTACGACCCCGCCTACCACCACCTCATGCGGACGGGCATCGGCCTCGGCCTCGCCGGAACCGCGTGGTCGAACCCGAGCCCGACAGCGCATTTCGAGCGAGCCGTGAAGTCGAGCGTGTGGGGACAGGTTGACGCCGGACACGGATGTCCGATGTCGATGACCTACGGGGTGGTGCCTGCCCTGCGCGCCAACGCCGAGCTCGCTGAACTCTATGAACCGCTTCTGGTCTCGACGACGTATGAGCCCGGGCTCCGGAGCCCGCTGTCGAAGGCGGGACTGACGGCCGGGATGTCGATGACGGAGAAGCAGGGCGGGTCCGATGTCCGCGCGAACACGACGACCGCAGTCGCGCAGTCGGATGGCTCGTATCGCATCACCGGGCACAAGTGGTTCACCTCCGCGCCGATGTGCGATGTGTTCTTGGTGCTGGCACAAGCGCCGGGAGGTCTGTCGTGCTTCTTCGTCCCGCGGGTGCTTCCCGACGGGACGCGCAACACCTTCCAGCTGCAGCGGCTGAAAGCCAAGTTGGGCAACCACTCCAACGCGAGCAGTGAAGTGGAGTACGACGACACCGTCGGATGGCTCGTCGGTGATGAGGGCCGCGGCGTGGCGACGATCATCGAGATGGTCAACATGACCCGCCTGGACTGCACCCTCGGGTCGGCGACCGGCATGCGGGTCGGCGTCGCCCAGGCCGCCCACCACGCCACCCACCGTCGGGCCTTCGGTGCCGCGCTCGTCGATCAGCCGTTGATGCGCAACGTCCTCGCCGATCTGGCGATCGAGTCGGAAGGCGCGACGATGGTGGCGCTGTGGCTCGCGGAGCTGACCGACCGGGCCGTCGCGGGCGACCAACGGGCCGACGCCCTACGACGGATCTCGCTCGCGGTCAGCAAGTACCACGTGTGCAAGCGGGCGCCGATCCATGCCGCGGAGTCGCTGGAGTGCCTGGGCGGCAACGGATATGTGGAGGAGTCTCGGATGCCTAGGCTCTACCGGGAGGCCCCGCTCATGTCGATCTGGGAGGGGTCGGGCAACGTCGCCGCCCTGGACGTGCTGCGGGCGATGGTCAAACAACCGGACACGGTGACCGCGTTTCTCGACGAGATCGACAGCGCGGCAGGGGCCGACCGCCGCCTCGACGCCGCTGGGGCCGACCTGCGGAGCGAGTTCGATGACCTCGATGCGATGCAGTACCGAGCCCGCCGGGTGGTCGGCCGCATGGCCCAGCTCCTGCAGGCCTCCCTGTTGGTGCGCAACGGGCACCCGGCCGTCGCCGATGCGTTCGTCGTGAGCCGCCTCGGCAACGACCGGGGTGATGTGTTCGGCACGTTGCCGACGGGGGTCGACACGGCGTCCATCATCGAACGCGTGATCCCGAAGACGGTGCAGGAGAACACACATGGTTGAGTCGAGCGGCTCGCGCCCGGCCGCGTGGCGCGACGATCTGCGCCACGGTGAGGACTCGTTGTTCGCCGGACGCGCGGAACGCGAGCCGGACATCGACTACCGCACGCTCACCTACGAAGTCACCGGCCGGATCGCCCGCATCACGTTCGATCGGCCCGAGCAGGGCAACGCGATCACCGTCGACACCCCGGTCGAACTGTCGCATGCGGTGGAACGCGCCGACCTCGACCCCGGTGTCCACGTGATCGTCGTATCCGGGCGGGGCAAGGGTTTCTGCGGCGGATACGACCTGTCGATCTTCGCGGAGAACGGTGGCGACCCGTCGCAGGCTGTCGATCCCCGGTCGGGCACCGTCCTCGATCCCGTTGTGCAGGCGCGCAATCACGACCCGGGCCGGACCTGGGACCCCATGATCGACTACGCGATGATGAGCAGATTCAACCGCGGTTTCGCCAGCCTGCTCCACGCGAACAAGCCGACGGTCGCGAAGTTGCACGGATTCGCGGTCGCCGGCGGCACGGACATCGCGCTCTACGCCGACCAGATCATCTGCGCCGACGACACCAAGATCGGCTATCCGCCCACCCGGGTGTGGGGAATTCCCGCGGCCGGTATGTGGGCACACCGTCTCGGCGATCAGCGCGCCAAACGGCTGCTGTTCACCGGTGACTGCCTGTCGGGCCGGCAGGCGCACGAGTGGGGACTGGCCGTCGAGGCCCCGCCGGCCGAGGACCTCGACGCCCGCACCGAGGATCTCCTCGAGCGGATCGCGCGGATGCCGGTCAATCAGCTCGTGATGGCCAAGCTGGCACTCAACAGCGCGCTCCTCGCCCAAGGGGTCGCCAATTCGGGAATGATCAGCACGGTCTTTGACGGGATCTCCCGCCACACCCGCGAGGGATACGCCTTCCAGCAACGTGCCGCGACCGCGGGTTTCCGGGAGGCGGTCCGCGAGCGCGACGAGGTCAACGGGGACTGGAAGCGGGCCCAATTCCGTTCGCCGTCTGAGTGATTCGCTGGTCCCTGACCCGAGTGCAGCGCCCCCATCTGCTCCCTATCCGAGAGCAGCGACCCTCTCTGCTCTTCCTGATCCGAAAGCAGCGACTCTCTCTGCTCTTCCTGATCCGAAAGCAGCGACTCTCTCTGCTCTTCCTGATCCGAAAGCAGCGACCCCCCTCTGCTCCCTGAGGTGCGAGGAGCGATAGCGACGAGCCTCGAAGGGTCTGGGACCGGCGGTCGTTGTAGGTAGGGCCATGGATTCGAGTTCGCGGCCGACGTCATCGACGGCGACAAAGGTGTGGGTGCGCTTGTGAACATCAGCACCGATGACGATCATGGATCTTGCCTTCCTGTCACAGGGTGGGCGGACAGTCGGGCCGGTCGGTGGTGGAGGGGCGCTGCCACGCTCCTATCAAGTCACGCCGGCCGGTCCGGCACACCAGTTGCCGGCACGATGAGGCAACACCAACCCCGCAGGGGTGACAGGGAGAAGTAGAGCCACACTTGGTGGACGACACCCGATCACCATTCCCCCGTGTGACTGATGGGGTTTCTGTTCACCACAGTTCACCACGGTTCACCGCTGGGGCGTGAGTGACATCGATTGTGGCGCAGTCGAAATCGAGAACAAGACGGTTGTGGATAAATCTCGTCGTCGAACGTTTTGGCGAGTACCTTGGTGTCATGCCCTCGATCACCGAGCTCCGCGACACCCTCATCGGTCTGACTCCACCGCCCGACGACGGGACCGGTCGCGCGGTGCTCGACCGACTCGACGAACTACGGGTATTGCGCAACGTTCTCGATCACCAGATCGCTGTACACGTAGCCCTTTTGGACGCTTCTGGCTGGGCGGCGCGTGCCGGCACCACCACGCGTAACTCGTTGATCGACATGGGGATGCCGCCGGCGGTCGCCTACCGTGGTATGCGGATCGCCGCGGGGCTGGCGTCGTTGCCGAAGGTCGCTGACTGGGCCGCCGAGGGATATCTGTCCGTCGAGTGTGTCGATGCGGTTGTCCGCGGTCTCGCCTCCATCGACAAACGTTCAGCCGCTCGGCTTTCCGACGACGACCGGCAGCTGTTCGAGACCGAGTTGCTCACCCAGGCGTTCTCCGGTGCCACACCCGCCGAGATCGACACCCACGCCCGCTCGATCGCCATGCGTGTCGCCGAGGAGAACCCGGACGCGGTTCCGGCCGCCGATGACGCATCACTGAACACCGTGCACACTCGGGTGACCGAGGAGGGCCGAGTCGCCATCACCGGCGATGTGACGGCGGTGATCGGGGAGAAGTTCCTGTCGATGATCGACGAACGATCCGGTCCGCGACCCGAACCCGACGGCGCCGAGGATCGACGCAGTGTCGGGGAACGTCGCGCCGACGGGCTGGAGTTGCTGCTGGATCAGGCGGCGATAGGCGCGGCGATGACCGCCGCGGGAGCCCCGCGTACGCAGGTGCTGGTCACCATTCCCGCCGATGGTCTCGATCCGGCACGCCTGCCGTGGGTGGGTGCGGTCACGGCATCGACGGCCAGGCGGTTGTCGTGTGACGGCGCGGTGGCCGAGATCGTCCTCGACGCCGAGGGCGTCCCGTTACGAATGGGAACCACCAAACGACTGTTCCCGCACCATCTGCGCCAGGCGATCATCGTCCGCGACGTGGGCTGTGTGAAATGTGGTGCCCCCGCTGCACATACGCAGGTGCATCACATCGTGCACTGGGCTGACGGCGGTCCCACCGATCTCGACAACGGATGCCTGCTCTGCCAACGCTGTCATACCCAGGTCCATCACCACAGTTGGCAGGTGGTGATGGGACCCGACCGGCACCCGTGGTTGATCCCACCGGCCGACATCGACCCCCGACGCTCACCCCGCCCCGCCTACAACCGGCGCACCATGCGACTCGACGACGCACTCGTGTAACCGTCCCGCGCACCAGACCCTCCGGCGTCGACCCTGACGCCACACGACCTTTGACAACTCCACAGTGGAAAAGGGCCCGCCCGCGCCCGGTGGGATCAGGGGGCGTCGGGCACGAGGTCGACATCCCCGGGCGCGGACAGGGTCAGCACCGCTTCGGTGATCCGTGGGTCGCGCTCCAGCTCGTTCTCCAGTTCGCGCAGGGCGACCGCCACCGAGGATTCTGCGTCGTCGCCCGCGAAATCGACTGCGGCGACCAGGAACAGCTGAACGGGTCCGGTGTACTCGACGTGTAGGTAGGTCACCCGATCGATGTTGCTGTGCGCCAGCAGGTCTCGGAGGACTCGGCGCTGAACGGCGTCGTCCACTGCCTGTCCGAGCAGGAACCGGCGGTTCTGGTTGATCAGGACGATCGCGACGATCCCGAGCAGCACACCGACCAGGATGGAACCGATCGCGTCGTAGGTGGACGACCCGGTGACCTGGTGTAGGAGTACGCCGACGAAGGCGATCGCCAGACCGATGAGTGCGGCCGCGTCCTCGGCGAAGACCGCACGCAGCGTCGGGTCCGAGGTGCGGAACACCTGCCGGAGCAGGCCGATCCGGCGCTTGACGGCGCCGCGCTTGGCCTGCTGGTACGACCGCACGAACGAGATTCCCTCGAGCACCGCGGCGACCGCCAGGACCGCGTAGGCGATGCCGTAATCCGTGGCCGGTTCGGGCGACAGGAGTTCGGAGATCCCGTGCTGCACCGACACCGCCGCGCCGACCGCGAACAGTCCGAACGCGGCGAACATCGACCAGATGTACGCTTCGCGCCCATAGCCCTGCGGATGGGTGGAGTCCCGCGGGCGATGCGCACGACGTTCCGCGACCAGCAACAGGATCTCGTTCCCGGTATCGGCCCACGAGTGCGCGGCTTCGGCGACGAGCGATGCGGACCCGGTGATCATCGCCGCACCCGTCTTGGCGACCGCGATCAGCAGGTTCGACACGAAGGCGATGACGACCGTCAGGAAACTCTCGCTGGGGCCGCCGGATTCGTGCTGCGCTTCGGGAGGAGGAGACACTGCGGTCAGTCTCGCACACGGCGGGGTGCCACCGGTTCCATCCTGGCGGAGATGCCGGGCGGCGCGCCTACACTCGCGGGAGTGGCAGCCCACCCCGATGATCGACCGGCTTCCGGTGCCCCCGGTCCCGACGTCGTCGAACTGGCCACCCGGCTGTTCGACATGGCACGATCCGGCGACGCCGAGACGCTGGGCAGTTACCTCGATGCCGGCGTCCCGGCCGATCTGCGCAACCAGTCCGGTGACTCGTTGCTCATGCTCGCGGCCTATCACGGGCACGCGTCGACGGTGTCGACCCTTCTCGCCCGCGGTGCCGACGCCGACCTCGCCAACGACAAGGGTCAGACGCCGCTGGCAGGTGCAGTCTTCAAAGGCTTCGACGACGTCGTGCGCGTGCTGGTCGACGCCGGGGCCGATCCCTACGGCGGAACCCCGGACGCCGACGCCGCCGCGTCCATGTTCGGTCGTGACGACCTGCGTCGACTGTGGACCTGACCTGTCGGCGCGGGCCGACGCGGCGTGATCGGGTTCGCATCACGCTCTCAAGTAGGGTTTGAAGTCGTGATCGACCTGAAGACTGTTCGCGACAACCCCGACCTCGTCCGCACCTCACAGCGCACCCGCGGTGAGGACCCGGGCCTGGTGGACGCACTGCTCGCCGCCGACGCCGAGCGTCGCGCCGCGATCGTCGAAGCGGACGCGTTGCGGTCCGAGCAGAAGACGCTCGGCAAGCAGGTCGGCAAGGCTCAGGGCGAGGAGAAGCAGGCGCTCCTGGCGAAGGGCAAGGAACTCGCCGAGCAGGTGAAGGCGGCGGTGGCGCGTCAGTCCGAGGCCGACGCGGCAGCCGCGAAGGCTCACCGGGCGATCTCCAACATCGTGGCCGACGGAGCACCGGCCGGTGGTGAGGACGACTACGTGGTCCTCGAGCACGTCGGCGAGCCACGCGACATCGAGAATCCGAAGGATCACCTCGAACTCGGTGAGTCACTCGGACTGCTCGACATGGAGCGCGGCGCCAAGGTGTCGGGGTCGAGGTTCTACTTCCTCACCGGTCAGGGTGCTCAGTTGCAGCTCGCACTGCTGAACATGGCCGCGCAGAAGGCGACGGCGAATGGGTTCACCCTGATGATCCCGCCGGTGCTCGTGCGTCCGGAGGTCATGGAGGGCACCGGGTTTCTCGGTGCCCACGCCGACGAGGTCTACCACCTGGACAAGGACGACGACCTGTACCTGGTCGGCACGTCGGAGGTGCCGCTCGCGGGGTACCACATGGACGAGATCCTCGACCTGTCCGACGGTCCCAAGCGTTACGCCGGATGGTCGACCTGTTTCCGTCGCGAGGCCGGCAGCTACGGCAAGGACACCCGCGGCATCATCCGCGTCCATCAGTTCGACAAGGTCGAGGGCTTCGTCTACTGCCGTCCCGAGGACGCGGAAGCCGAGCACCAGCGTCTGCTGGGCTGGGAGAAGGACATGCTCGCCGCCATCGACGTGCCTTACCGCGTGATCGACGTCGCCGGGGGCGACCTCGGCTCGTCGGCCTCGCGCAAGTACGACTGCGAGGCCTGGGTTCCGACGCAGGGCACCTACCGCGAGCTGACCTCGACGTCGAACTGCACGACGTTCCAGGCGCGTCGCCTCTCGATCCGGTACCGCGACGAGAACGGCAGACCGCAGACCGCCGCGACCCTCAACGGCACCCTGGCGACGACGCGCTGGCTGGTCGCGATCCTCGAAAACCATCAGCAGCCCGACGGCTCCGTCCGGTTGCCCGCCGAGCTCGCGAAGTTCGTCGGCACCGACGTGCTCACCCCGCGCTGAGCTGAGCTCGTGTCGTGACCGCCGGCATCGTCATCGCGGTGATCGGTTCGCTGGCGTTCGCCGCCGCGGCCGTTCTGCAGGCGCTGGGCGCCGAGCAGGTCGCGCAGCGAGCGGCGATCCGGGAAGAGCGCCGACGATCCGCTGCCGCGCACCCGTCGCTGCGGTCGACCGCGGCGACGATGCTCACACTGCCGTTCCTCGTCGGATTCGTCTTCGACATCATCGGATTCGTCGCGACTATCGCCTCCGCGCGGATGATCCCGCTCTTCCTGTCGCAGACGATCATCTCCGCCCGGCTGGTGGCAACCGCGCTGCTCGCGATGGTGATCCTGAAAGTTGGACTCACACTGCGGGATTGGATCTCCGGCGGGGTGATCGTGCTGTCGCTGGTGTTGCTCGCGGTCTCCGCCGGTCGCGAAGGCGTGGAGCACACCTCATGGATGCACTGGGCGGTGCTCGTCGCCGGGCCGGCACTGATCGCACTGGGCGTGATCATGATGCGCCGGCTGCGCACGCACATCGCGGCGGTCACCGGTCTCATCGCCGGGGCCGTCTTCGGCGTCATGGCGGTCGCGTCGCGCATCCTGGACGGACTCGACCCCCTCGACCTGTCGGTGCTCTTCACCGATCCGGCGCTGTATGCGTTGCTGCTCAGCGGGATCGGCGGTTTCTACCTGTTCACCGTTGCGCTGCAGACCGGCTCGGTCAACGCGGCGGCGGCTGCACTGGTCGTCGGTCAGACGGTCTTGCCCGGCGCGGTGGGGATCGCGTTCCTCGGCGACGTCACCCGAGCCGGGTGGGGCCCCGTCGCGATCGTGGCCTTCGCCGCCGCCGTTCTGGGTGGGGTGGTCCTGGCGTCGTCGGGCGCGGTCACCGCGGTCGAGACCGCCGACGCGACGAACGCGCCTCGCGGATACGGGCATCCGCCCCGCGAGGCCGATCGCCGCTGAAGCGGTCGTAGGGGCGTCGGTCCCCTCACATGATCGCGCCGAGCAATCGGTCGAGTGCTCGGTGTGTGCGTTCGCGGGCGGTGTCGTCGTCGGGGTGCCGGGCCAGCCAGAGTGCGGCCTCGTTCATCGCCCCCGACAGGAGCATCGTGAGGACGTCGACCAACTCGCCGTCGACCCCGACCGCCTCGAGGGCTTCGCGCAGATGGGCGGCCGAGCCGGCCTCGTCGAGTCGACGCCACTCATCCCAGCCGACGACGGCCGGGCCGTCGATCAGCAGTATCCGTACGGCGGGCCCGCTGGTGATCGCATCGACGAAGGCGTGCGAGCCGGCGCTCAATTGGCGCGCCGGGTCGGTGCCCGCGGACTCGGCGGCCGCGACCACCGCGTCGGCGACCCGGTCGTGGCACGCCGCGGCCACGGCCGTGAACAACGCCGCCTTGTTGCGGAAGTGGTGGTAGACCGCGCCGCGGGTGACGCCCGCCGCCTCGGCGACGTCGTCGAGGGACACATCGGCGAACCCCCGCTCGGCGAACTGGCGGGTGGCGGCGGCGAGTACGGCGCGGGCCGTTTCGGCGGCGGCTGCGGCAGAGGCTCTCGGCACAGAGGTTCCTTTACGTACGTAGCGTATGTATAGTCGGCTATACATACTCATCGTACGTAAAGGGGTTCGGCCATGACCATCACGAGCGTGTATCCAGTCCTCATGTCGACGGACGTCTCCTCGGCGTCGTCCTTCTACCAGCGCGTTCTCGGCTTCGAGGTCACTTTCGCCGCAGACTGGTACGTCAGCCTCCGCACCGGAGTGTTCGAGTTGGCCCTCGTGGACGCGACACATCCGACGATCCCCGAGGGCTATCGCCGACCCGCCGCCGGACTGTTGGTCAACATCGAGGTCGACGATGTCGACGGTCTGCACCGACGCCTGACTGACGACCACGGGTTGCGTCCGATCCTCGAGTTGCGCGACGAGGACTTCGGTCAGCGGCACTTCATCGTCGAGGGTCCCGACGGGGTGCTCCTCGACTGCATTCAGCCGATCGCGGCGGTCGGCGAGTTCGTGGACGCGTACGCCCCCGGATCGTCGACCGTCTGATCCCGATCGTCCTGATCCGGATCGTCGTGATCCCGATCGGCCCGACCGGTTTCCGTCGACGCGCGGTCGGCAACAGTGGCGATCGTCCCGCACGAGGAGCGCGTCGGTGGCTACTGTTCGACCATGCTGATCGGGATCCTCGCGGCGGTGTTCGCGGCGCTGGCGTACGGCACCGCGTCGGTGTTGCAGGCGCGCGGTGCGCAGAGTGTCGAGGACACGGGTGGTCCAGGTGCGGCACCGTCGCTCCGGTCGACGATCACCGCGATGCTGACCGTGTCGTTCCTGGCCGGGATCGCGCTCGACGGGATCGGGTTCCTGGGCAACATGGTCGCCGCCCGCATGATCCCGCTGTTCCTGGCACAACCGATCGTCAGCGCGAATCTGGTGGTGACCGTCGTGCTCGCCACGATCTTCCTGCACGCGAGACTGTCGGCCCGCGACTGGACGGCGATCGCGGTCGTGGTGGTGTCGCTGGTCCTGTTGGGGTTCGCGGCCGGGGACGAGGGACACGAACACGAATGGTGGTTGCACTGGGCGGTTCTCGCGGCCGGGGTGGCGATTCTCGGTGTCGGCCTCGTGGTCCTGCCGCGGATGCAGAGTCGGGTCTCGGTTCTCGCCGGGCTGTCGGGGGGCGTGCTGTTCGGCGTCCTCGCGGTCGCGGTGCGCATCCTCGACGGCCTTGACCCCTTCGATCTCGGCGAACTGCTCACCGACCCGGCGCTGTACGCGATCATCTTGTGCGGCCCGGGCGGTTTCTACATGTTCACCGTCGCACTGCAGAAGGGGTCGGTGAGCGCCGCATCGGCCGCCCTGGTCGTCGGTGAGACGGTCGTCCCAGGAGCCATCGGAATCCTGGTGCTCGGCGACACCACACGGGCCGGTTGGGGGGCCGTCGCGGTGATCGCGTTCGTCGCCGCCGTGGCCGGTGCGGTGGTGGTCGCGATGTCGCCGGTGGTCGAGGCGGTCGAGCGGGCCGGCGAGAATCCGGTGCCGGACGCCACTTCCGGGTGAACAGCGGTACGCGGCGTCGTGCCGAGTCGGAACGAAACCTGCTGCCGACGCCGCATATCGGGCATGATCATGACTCATGCGGCTTCTCTCCCGCAGCCTCGGAACGCTGACCGCGATCCTCGGGCTGACGACGTCCCTGTCCGTGCTCGCGCCCACGGTGTCGGCGGCTCCGGTTCCCGTACCCGCGGCGGCGCCGGCGCAGTTGCCGTCCCAGGATCCGTTCTATGACCCGCCATCGGGGTACGAGTCGCGTTCGCCGGGTGCGGCGCTGAGGACGCGACAGGTCGAGTTGGGTTGGCGCGGAACCAGTATCCCGATCTCGGCCACCCAGATCCTCTATCGGACGACGAACCAGTTCGGTGGGCCGACGGCGACGGTCACCACGGTCATCTCACCGCCGGGTGCGCCCGCCGGGGCCCCGCGGCGCGTCGTCTCCTACCACTCGTTCTACGACGCGCTGGGCTCGCAGTGCGACCCGTCGTACACGCTGCGCGGTGGCAATGCGGCCGAGGCGCCGATCGACATCACGCTCATCTCCGGTCTCCTCGCCGCCGGGTACACCGTCGCCGCCCCCGACTACGAAGGTCGCGGACTGCGGTGGACGATGGCTCGCGAATCGGGCTACGCCGCACTCGACGGTGTCCGCACCGCGCTGACCCACCTGCGCGCGCCGGCCCGGACCCCGGTCGGCCTCTTCGGCTACTCGGGGGGGTCGATCCCCACCGGCTTCGGCGCGGAACTGGCCCCGCGCTATGCACCGGAGCTGAACATCGTCGGTGCGGCCGCGGGCGGCGTGCTGGTGAATCCGGCCAACAATCTCGGGTACGTCAACGGCAGCGAGAACTGGGCCGGCGTCATCCCGGCGCTGATGGCGGTGTACGGCGAGACCTACGACATCGACCTGCAGCCGTACCTCTCGCCGAAGGGCAAGCGGGTCCTCGGGCGGGTGGCGGGGGAGTGCATCGAGGCGTTCGCCGACAAGTACCCGGGTCTGACCGATCACCAGCTCCTCGTGCCGACGGTCGGCGGCCTGCTGGACGTCCCCGGCGTGCGGCAGGCGATCTCGCAGAACGTGATGGGCACGCTCGGCACCCCGCGGAGTCCGATGATGCTGGGGGTCGGCAACGTCGACGGCACCGGCGACGGTGTGATGGTCACCGCCGACGTCGCACGCCTGGCCGGGTCGTTCTGCAATCGAGGGGTACCGACCACGTTCACCGAGTACCGCGGCTCGAATCACACCCGGGCGTTCATCCCGTGGAGCGCCGACGCGCTCGGATTCCTCGACCGTCGGTTCGCCGGGCAACCCGCCGGCGGGTGCGGCCGATGACCGCCATTTCTGTCGCCGCGACCTGCGGGAAACCGTGAGCAGGTGGACGACGCGCGTCGAGCGCGCCGGAGATGCCGATGCCATCCGCGAGGTGGTGACGGCGGCCTTCCCGACCCCCGACGAGGCGCGGATCGTCGACGAGCTGCGCGCCGATCGCGACGCCTGGATCGACGGGTTGTCGATCGTCGCCACCGACGCCGACGACTCGATCGTCGGGTACGCCCTGTACTCCAGGTGCCGGGTCGACGCCGAGCTCGCGCTCACCCTCGGACCGTGCGCGGTGGTGCCGTCGCATCAACGGACCGGGGCCGGCTCGGCGGCCGTCGTCGCCGGTCTCACCGCGGCGCGAGAACTCGGCGAGAACCTGGTGCTGGTTCTCGGTCACGCCGAGTACTACCCGAGGTTCGGCTTCGTCCCTGCGTCCCGCTTCGGCATTCGTGCTCCGTTCGACGTCCCGGACGAGGCGATGATGGCGCTACCCCTCGACGACGCCCGTCCGGTGCCGAGCGGGACCATCGCCTACCCGGCCGCGTTCGGGGTGTAGAACGCGTCTCGCGCCCCAGGGATGGACTCCCTGGAGCGCGAGACCTGCTGCCGACGTGATCCCGCCGAGGGGACGCGGGTTCAGTCGGCGTCGGCCGAGGGACTGGCGTTGGTTCCCCCGTCGGACACCTCGAAGTTCTTCCACTCGCCGTCATCGTGGACCTGCATCACGGTGCCCAGGCTGTCGTCCGGTGCGGCGACGGTCTTGAACCAGTCGTAAGCGCCGGTGGCGTCGTCGAACTCCTTCTCCTCGACGACGTTCTCGTTCGCGTCGACTACGCGGTACTTGGCCATGATGTTCTCCTCACGGTCGATGTGTGCGACGTCTGGTCCCCGGGCCCGGTCGGGCCGAAAGTCCTGACGCCATCGTATGAATCGGGTCGCCGACGTGGGGTCGATGTGCGTGCGTCGACGTCGGATCGTGTCTGCGCGCAACGGGTCGGTAACGATCGACTCGGGCAGGTCCCTTCCTGCCGTGCCGGAGGTCTACCCACAATCGCGGCGAGGTAATCCGGAGGACGGACCGTCGGGGTCAGAGGCCGCCGAACGAGTGACTTCGGGTGTCGGTGGGTACACCGCGGAACGACATCGGTGTCGTGTCGTCAGGAGGAACGGTGAACGACAGGATCGTGGATCCGTGGGGTAGGCGCACCCCCTACGCATCCGGGGAACAGTGGCCGACGCGTGTCGACCAGCACCTCGCCGACGGGTTGACCGACGACGATGTACAGCGGTGGGTTCGGTCCGCATCGGTGCTGCATTCGAACGGTGATGCCTTGGACATCGCGGTGACCGACGACCGGATCGTCGGGGTCCGGGGCCGGGCGAAGGATCGGGTCAACCGCGGTCGCGTCGACGTGAAGGATCTCTATGGGTGGCAGGCCAGTTCGTCGCCCGACCGGCTGACGCGCCCCCTCGTACGGGAGAACGGCCGCCTCGTCGCGGTCGACTGGGACACTGCCATGAACCGGATCGTCGAGCGGTCCCGGCTGCTGCTCGAGGAACAGGGTCCGTCCGCGATCGGCTTCTACACATCCGGTCAGCTCTTCCTGGAGGAGTACTACACACTGGCGGTCATCGCGCACGGCGCCATCGGTACCGACCACGTGGACGGCAACACCAGATTGTGCACGGCAACGGCGGCCGAAGCACTCAAGGCATCGTTCGCGAGCGACGGTCAGCCGGGCACCTACACCGACATCGACCATGCCGACACCATCGCGCTGTTCGGTCACAACATCGCCGAGACCCAGACGGTCACCTGGATGCGCATGCTCGACCGCCTGGCCGGACCGAACCCGCCCGCCATCGTCTGTGTCGATCCGCGGAGCACGCCGGTGGCCCGGCACGCCACCGTCCATCTCGCGCCGATGCCCGGGACGAACGTCGCGCTGATGAACGGGCTGCTGCACGAGATCATCGCCAACGAGTGGGTCGACCGGGAGTACATCGATTCGTACACAGTCGGTTTCGACGACCTGCTCCGCGTGGTGGCCGACTACCCACCCGACCGTGTCGCCGCTGACTGCGGTGTGCCGGTCGAGGACCTTCGCCATGCGGCACGACTGCTCGGGACCGCCGAGCGGTTGACGTCGACGGTGCTGCAGGGCTTCTATCAGTCCCACCAGGCGACCGCCGCCGCCGTCGGGGTCAACAACATCCACCTGGTGCGCGGCATGCTCGGCCGGCCGGGATGCGGTCTGCTGCAGATGAACGGTCAGCCCACCGCCGAGAACACCAGGGAATGCGGCGCGGACGGCGACCTCGCCGGATTCCGCAACTGGGCGAACGACGACCACGTGACCGAGCTCGCCGAGCTGTGGAACATCGACAAGGATCATCTCCCGCATGAGAATCCACCCACGCATGCCATGGAGATCTTCCGCCTGGCCGAGGCGGGGTCGGTGCGGATGCTGTGGATCAGTGCGACGAATCCTGCTGTGTCGCTACCGGAACTGTCGCGGATCCGGGCGATCCTCCGGCGGGACGACCTGTTCGTGGTCGCCCAGGACATGTTTCCCAACGAGACCACCGAACTCGCCGATGTCGTACTGCCGGCCGCCGGTTGGGGCGAGAAGACCGGGACCTTCACCAACGCCGACCGCACCGTGCACCTGTCCGAGAAGGCGGTGGAGCCACCCGGTGAGGCCAGGCCCGACCTCGACATCTTCCTCGACTACGCGCGGCGGATGGACTTCCGCGACCGGGACGGGGATCCGTTGCCGCCGTGGACCGACGCCGAGTCGGCGTTCGACGCCTGGCGGGACTGCAGCGCGGGCCGGCCGTGCGATTACAGCGGGATGTCCTACGAGTTGTTGCGGACGCGCGGCGGAGTCCAATGGCCCTGCACCGCAGACGCTCCCGACGGAACCGAGCGTCTGTACGCCGATGGGCGGTTCTGGAGCGCGGCCGATCACTGCGAGTCGTTCGGCAAGGACCTCGTCACCGGTGATCCGCTGGACGCCGATGACTACCGGGCGATCAATCCGGGCTCGCGGGCGCTGATCAAGGCGGTCCCCTACTTGCCTCCTCCGGAGAGTCCCGGTGCGGAGTTCCCGTTCGCCTTGATCACCGGACGCACGGTCTACCACTTCCACACCCGCACCAAGACCGGACGAGCGCCCGAACTCGAGCACGCGGCACCCGAGGTGTGGGTGGAGGTCAACGCTGTGGATGCCGCGCGCACCGGTGTGCACGACGGCGACCTCGTCGAGATCGCCAGCCCGCGCGGCGCCATCACCGCAACGGTGCGGATCGCCGGCATCCGCCGCAGTGTCCTGTTCGTGCCCTTCCACTACGGATACTGGGACGCCGACGACGACGCCGGGCACCACCGCGCGGCCAACGAGCTGACGATCACCGACTGGGATCCGGCGTCGAAGCAGCCGATCTTCAAACTCGGTGCGGCGTCGTTGACGCTCCGCGCGCCGGGGTGACCCGACCGTATGTGCCGGGCACCGCGTCACGGCACCCGCGGCGGATTGCCCAACCGCTGGTTGATCACCAGGGCCAGATTGTTGCCCACGAGGTTGACGAACGCGCGCCAGGTGGTCGGGTCGAGCGCCATCGATCCCTGATCGCTTGTGGTGCAACCGGTCTGTGCCGGCTTGCCGTCCAGGCGATCCCGCATCCACACGATGGCCGGCGCGAACCCCTCGACAGCAAGGGTGATGTGTTCACTGAAATGGTCGCGCACGTATCGCACACTCGCGCCATCGGCGCAGTAGGAGCGGACCAACTCGTTGACCGGGCCCACGGGGGCGATCCAGTCGGGGTTCGACTGATAGATGAACATCGGGAAGTCGGGCGTGGTGTGACCCATTTCGAGCTGACCCAGCACCTTTCGCGGTGTCGGGTGGTCCAGTGGATCGCCGGGCAGGTTCACCAGGCCCTTGATGTTCACGAAGGGGGCGAGTGCGGCCTGGTAGGTGAGGCACAGCGGATTCTTGGTCGCCAGCAGGGCTCTGCCGAGCGGGTTCATGTGTCGCTGGAGGAAACGGTCGAGTTCCGGGTATTCGCGGCTGACGCCGATGATGCCGGCCATGATCAGACCCGACGCCGCGTTCTTGTCGGCGAGATCGACCAGCGCTCGGATGTTCGCGGGCACCCCACCTTCGGCAGCGCCGACGATCGGGAGTTCCGGCGCGTACTGTGAGTGCAACTCCGCTGCCCACCCGGTGGCGATCGCGCCGCCGGAGTAGCCCATCAGACCCACCCGCACGTCGTCTCTGAGCCCCAGTGGTGCGAAGTTCCGCGCGCCCCGGATCCCGTCGAGGGTGATGCGTCCCGCGAGAGGCCCGGCTGCGAAGGCGGATTCGGGGCCCTGATGGTCGGGGATGACGACCGACCAGCCGGCGCCGACCAACGAGGTGATCTGTAGGACCTCGAGGCTCGAGTCCGCCGAGCCGGTCAGCTGCCCCGGGATGGAGGCCTGCTGCAAGGCATACGACGGCGCGCAGTACATCGCGGTGGAGTCCTCCGCGGACTGCCACGACACCAGCTTCGACGGTCCGGGCTTCGCCGGCCCCTTGGGTTTGAGCAGCGTCGCCACGGCCGGGATCGGCTCGCCGCGGGTGTTGGTCGAGCGGTAGGAGATCTGCCAGGCGTCGACGTTGATCGGGATCACCGACAGGGCGGCGACATGGACACGCCGGGCGGCGATGAGCTCACCGGGCTTCTTGGCCGCGACCACCGCCTGCGGCGGCAGATAGAAGTCCGTGTCGAACTCCGGGATCGCGGGCGGCACCGGGAACGGGAGGACCGGCGCCACCGGGACCGACGCTGGGGTTGCATTCGCGGCAGCCGAACCCAGTGGTCCGCCGGCGATCAGCGCAACCAGTCCGATCCCGACAGTCAGGCGCACGACGATCCGTGAGCTGTGGCGTTTCCATCCCCGCATGGCAACCCTTCCGAAAAGTGAGACGGAGGTGTCTCACACTTCGGCAGAACATACACCCGGTGTGTCCGAGGACACAACGTCCGGGGTGGGCGGCGAATGTCTCAGAGCGTGGTGAAGGCGAGCAGGATGTCGGCGAGTACCGCGACGACGTCGTCGAGTGTGCCGGGTTCGGGCGATTCGCTCCAGCGATGGACCAGGCCGGTGAGTGCCCCGACGAATGCGATCGCGAGGTGGCGCTGCCGCGGCGTCGCGGGGCGATCGGCGAACTCCGACATGGCGTCGACGAAGAACTCGACCCATTCCTCACGGCCGTCGAGGCGGTGCTGCTCGACGCGGGGGCTCACCCCGACGATCTGGACGAACGACACCGCCGCGCGCCGGGGATCGGTGCCCACCGATTCCATGTAGGCGCGCATCGCCGCCGTGCTCAGGTCGCGGAGATCCCGAGAAGGGCTGGCGGCCAATGCTTCTGCCACGGCGACGCGAGCGGCGCCCTGCACGGTGTCGTACAGCGCGACCAGCAGTTCCTCGCGGTCGGTGAACTCCGCGTAGAACTGCCGGCGAGACAGTCCGGCCACCCGGCAGATCGACGTCACCGACGACTTCGCGTAGCCGGTGCCGGTGAACTCGACCAGCGCGGCGTCGAGGAAACGCTGCCGCCGTTCGGCGGCGCGGTCGCTCACCGAACGGCCACCGTACGTGCGTTCGGAGGTCATCGGGGTGGCGATCCGGCTACGAGTCGAGTCTGGACGCGCGGAGGTCGTGTCCCTTCGACGTCAGGCAGCGTCCGGTGGGCAGGTCCCACTGCCATCCGTGCAGATTGCAGGTCAGCTTCTCGCCCTCGATGACCCCGAACTTGCCGAGGTCGGCCTTGAGGTGCGGACACCGCCGCTGAATCTCCCAGCCGTCCTTGGTGATCGACGCCGAGTCGTCGTGCGCCTCGGCGAACCACCCGTCCGCGTAAGCGATCCGCTCGTCGGTGAGGCATTTGAAGAAGGTGTAGAGGAACTCGTTGTACCCGCCGATCCGCCAGGTGGTGAAGCGCGTCGACAGGAAGATGGTGTTGACCCAGTCGGGCTCGTCGTCGCGCAGGACGGTCCGCACCAGCTCGGTGGCGATGCGGAATCCGTAGCGGTACTTGCCCTCTCCTTCTTTCGGCTCACGCACGATGCGGTTCGGGAAGTCGAGGACGACCGTCTCGGTGGCGTCGTTGGCCGCGCCCCCGCCCGGCGTCATGACGAGCCCGACGGGGTAGCCGATGCCGTCGCAGATGAGGTCCGACTGTCGCATGATCGGTTCGAAGAGGTCCCGCAGCGCCGGCAGCAGCGGCTCGCCCTCGGCCCGTGCCCACGTGGCCTTGTCCGCGGCGATGACCGGCGCGAACTTCTCCTTCATGCGCTCGAGGTACGCGCGCTTGTTCTCGCCGAAGACGTCGGCGGGTGCGTAGGGATGCGTGACCTCGTTCAGGACCGGACCGGAGAACTCTGCGACGGAACCCGACACCATCATCAGGCCGCGGTGCTTCTCACCGTCGTCGGTGCCGTGGATGCGCATCTGCTCCAGGAAGGTCTCCTGGTCGGGGAAGATCGAGGTGTCGTCGGCGGTGTCCGCGGACCCGAAGTCGTTGAGGTAGAACAGATCCTCGTCGAGGAACATCGGCGGGCCGGCCGACGGGACCACCCAGGTCGCGCCGACCTGCTCGATGTACGAACGCGCCCGGTCCATTCCGCGTTGCCGCTTCTGAGAGGCGAAGTTGGCCTTGGACTTCCGCGGGATGTCGTAGACCATCGGGTACCAGATGGCGCCCGAGTACTGCAGCAGATGGACGTCGACGTGTCCGAACGCCTCGTCGACGACGTCGAGGTCGATCGGGCGGGCGTCGTTCATGTTGAAGCAGACGGTCTCGCCGTCGGAGACGATCAGGCCGCTGTCGCCGATCGGCCCGTCGGCGGGCGCGCGCAGCGCGATGATCATGACGTCGAGCGAACCCTTGTCGTTCGTGACCGTCGTCTTGACCGAGTCGGTGGTCTCGACGAATTTGGTGAAGCCGAGTTTCTCCAGTTCGCGGCGCAGGTCCGGCACCGGATAGTCGGGCAGCAGGACCGTGGCGTCCTTGCTGACGTTCTCGCGCAGGTTGCGCTCGTCGAAGTGGTCCCGGTGCAGGTGCGAGACGTAGAGGTAGTCGCAGTCGCCGAGCGTCTTCCAATCGAGTTCGGAATTGTCCGGGAAGGGCACCCAGGAGGCGAAGTACGTCGGGTTGACCCAGGGGTCGCAGAGGATCGATCCGGCGGTGGTCTGGATGTGGAAACCGGCATGACCGATGCTGGTGATCTGCACGAAGGGGCCTTTCATGGTGTGCGCGGGGCTGCGCGGCAGGGCACTACAGGCATCCAGGGTATCGAGCCGTGCCGGACGGACGCGTGGGCCATGAGTCCTCCTCGGGTGCGCGGCGTGAGCAGGCTCACGGCGCAGTCTGTCTGGGCCGCTGCACGGTGAATCGGGTGATGTCGATCAGTGCGATCGCGCGAGATGCGACGATGAACACGTGATCGGGGCGAACTGGTGACCAGGCGGACCGGGTGACGTCGGAGAAACTGTGGCGCGGCCAAACCCTCGCCGACCGGTCGTCCGACCGTCGCGAGCAGATGCTCGCCGTCGCCGAGCAGCTGCTCGGTTCGGGCGGCGCGAGTGCGGTGACGATGCGCGCAGTGGTCCGCGAGGCGAATCTCAGCCCCCGGTACTTCTACGAGAGCTTCGCGTCGCGCGAGGACCTGGTGACGGACGTGTACGACCGGGTCACCGACCAGCTCCTGACGGAGATCGCCGCCCTTCCACGCGTCGCCGACCGTCGGGAGAATGTGCGGGCTGTGCTCGAGGTCTGCCGAGAGTTCTTCGAGGCCGATCCCGGACGAGCGCGCATCCTGCTGCGCGAACCGCTCGCCGACGACGTCCTGCGCGCACGACGGGCGGCAACGGTGCCCGGCTTCGTCGCGTCGGTGCTGGAGATGACCACCGGGTCGCACGCGAGCTCACCCGAGCGACTCGCCGTCGTGTCGTCGGCGCTGGCGGGGGCACTGGTCGCGCTGTACCTCGACTACATCGACGGCCGCCTCTCGCTCACGCCCGCGCAACTGGCCGACGCAGCGGTCGACCTCGTGTCGGCCGTCACCCGGCTCGCCACCGCCGACGACGGCGAGGGGTCGGCGGCGAGTGGCTAAGCTCTCTCGCATGGAACCCGTCTACGACACCGTGATCACCGCCGCCCGCCTGCTGTGGCTGGCCGAAGGTCTGAAGTTCACGGTGTCGGGTGTCGAACACGTACCGGCCGACGGCCCCGGCGTCGTCGCGATCAATCACACCGGCTATCTCGACTTCACCTACGCCGGCATCCCGGCTTTCCTGCAGGGGCGTCGCAAGGTCCGCTTCATGGCGAAGAAAGAGGTCTTCGACAACAAGATCTCCGGCCCGATCATGCGCTCGCTCAAGCACATCCCCGTCGACCGCGCCCAGGGTGCGGACAGCTACCGCAACGCGGTCGACTATCTCAGGCGCGGCGAACTCGTCGGGGTCTACCCCGAGGCGACGATCAGCCGGAGCTTCGAGCTGAAGGCCTTCAAGTCGGGCGCCGCGCGGATGGCGATCGAGTCCGGTGCGCCGATCGTGCCCACGGTCATCTGGGGCGCGCAACGAGTCTGGACCAAGGGCCACCCCAAGCAACTGGGTCGGACCGGGTACAAGATCTCGATCGGTGTCTGTGAGCCCCTCGATGCCACGGGCAGCCCCGACGCCCTCACGGCGAAGCTGCACGAGGTCATGAGTGCGAAACTCCTCGAACTCCAGGAGGCCTACGGCGAGCACCCGAAGGGCGAGTTCTGGGTTCCCGCCCGGCTCGGCGGTTCCGCGCCGACGCTCGAGGAAGCCAACGAGATGGATGCCCGGGAGCAGGCCGAACGGGCCGCCAAGCGCGAACCGCGCAACGACGATCCCGGCGTGGTCTGAGCAGACCTCGGGCCCCTACGTTGCCTGTCGGTTGTCGTCGTCCCGCGGTGTCGTCCGGCGTCGTTAACCTGGACTCATGAGCGCAGGGAGGCATGGGCACCGCGAGCCGGTGTATCGCACCCTGGAACTCATCGCCAACGGACTCGTCCGAGCCCAGGGTCTCGACCTGCACTTCACCGGTGTCGAGAACGTCCCGGACACCGGCGGCGCGGTCCTGTGTGTCAACCACACCGGTTACGTCGACTTCCTCCCGCTCGCGCTCGGCGTCCAGCGCGCCGGCCGCCGAACCCGCTTCCTCATCAAGTCCGAGGTCATGGACATCGGGATCATGCGGTTCCTGGTCAACCACACCAGAACGGTCCCCGTCGACAGGTCGCGCGGCGCGGAGGCCTATCGCGCCGCGCTCGGGCGTCTCCGGGACGGGTACATCGTCGCCGTCTACCCGGAAGCGACGATCAGCCGCAGCTTCGAGCTCAAGGAGTTCAAGAGCGGGGCGGCCCGGATGGCAGCCGAAGCCGGCGTCCCCATCATCCCGGCGATCGTGTGGGGTGCCCATCGGCAGTGGACGAAAGGTGGGGCGCGGGACATCGGGCGCAGCCGGCTCCCCGTCCATGTCCGATACGGTCTGCCGTTCACCCCCGGGCCGGACGAGTCCCCGGAGCGTGAGACCCTGAGGCTCCGCGACACCATGAACTCGATGCTCCTCGAGGTCCAGGACTCCTACGGTCCGCACCCACCGGGTGAGTTCTGGGTTCCGTCACGACTCGGCGGCTCGGCACCGACACCCCAGGAGGCCGCCGTGATCGAAGCCGACGAGGCGCTGCGCAAAGCCGAGGCGCGGGCGAGACGAGCCGCCGAGAGAGCTCGGTCGAGAGGAAGCAGACGCTGATGACATTCGGTCCACCCACACTCATCGCCAGCGATGTGGACGGAACCCTCATCGACGACGAGAACCGGGTCTCCCCGCGCACGTTGTCCGTGCTGGCCGCCGCCCGCGCCGCCGGAGTGGAGTTCGTGCTGGCCACCGGCCGGCCCCCGCGATGGATCGCCGAGATCACCGATCAGTTCGCCGGCACCGAGGCGTTCGTCCGGTACGCGGTGTGCGCCAACGGCGCCATCATCTACGACGCCGAGCACGATCGCGTGCTGTGGTCGGCGAACCTCGAGCCCGACGCGCTCGTCAAACTCGGAGAGATTGCCTACCAACAGATCCCGGGATGCGGCATCGCGGCCGAACGTGCGGGCCGGTCCGCGCACGACGCGGCGACGGCGCCCTTCGTGGCGAGTGCCGGTTACGAGCACGCGTGGCTCAACCCCGATCACGTCGAGGTCGGCGACGACGAGGTGTTCGGTGATCCGGCGGTGAAACTCCTCGTCCGCAAACCGGGTATGGCCTCCGACGAGATGGCCCGTCGGCTGCAGCCCGTGGTCGGCGACCTCGCCCAGGTGACCTTCTCCACCGACAACGGACTCATCGAACTGTCGGTGCCGGGAACCCACAAGGCGTCGGGGCTCGCACGCCTCGCCGACCTCGCCGGACTCTCGGCCGACGCCGTGATCGCGTTCGGCGACATGCCCAACGACGCCGAGATGCTCACCTGGGCGGGGCACGGCGTCGCGATGGGCCACGGTCACCCGGCGGCGCTCGACGCCGCCGACGAGGTCACCGTCGGCAACAACGACGACGGCGTCGCCAAGGTACTCGAGCGCTGGTTCGCCCCGCGCTGATCGTCTCGCGGATCCGCGGATCAGCGGATCAGGCCGCAGGCGGTACCGGTGCGGGTGCTCCGGGCTCGGCCGGCGGCGGCGCGGGGGCACCGGGATCGGCCGGCGGGGGAGCCGGGGCGGCCGGATCGGCGGGCGGCGTCGGTTCGGGTGCCGGCGGGGCACCGCCGGCGAGCGCCCGGATCGCGGTGAGCGCCGCGTAACCGTGTACCCCCGGGCAGCTGGTGCTGTTGTAGTCCCGGTGCCCGGAGATCACCGGCAGATTCGACTGGGTGCCCGCGGCGAACTTGGTGCCGGCGAAGCCTTCTGAGGTCAACGTCGCGGTCCCGGCGGGATTGAGTCCGGCCTTGCCGAGGCGCCAGCGCAGGAACTTGCCGGTCGCCGACACCATCGCCGCGGTCGGCGGGACCTCGTCGAGATTGCCGATCATCGACACCCCGACGGTCTCCTTGTTGAACCCGCCCGTGTGCGTGCCCTCGACATTGCGGTCGAGTCCGCCGAACGCGCCCTCGAAGATCTGGCCGTACTTGTCGATCAGCACGTTGTAACCGATGTCGCACCAGTTCAGGCTGCGCGCGTGGTACGCGTAGATGCCGCGGACGATCTCGACGGACTGCTGCGGGGTGTAGTCGTTGCTGCCGGCTGTGTGGTGCACGATCGCGCCGCGCATGTGCGGGGAGTAGACCGGTTGCGAACAGCGGATGGACTCATCGGCGCCCCACGCCTGGCGGGCGACGACCTGCGGCCCGCCGGTCAGCGGCGACAGCAACGACGAGCCCAGGCCGAGCAGGCTCTCCGGGCTGATGAGCGTCGCCTTCAGCGCGTTCAGGGCGACGGTGGCCAACTCCGTCACCACCGTGCTCGCGGTGCCGACGGCCAGTTGGGCGAGATCGCCGCCCTGTGTTTCCGCAGCCGGGATCGCGAGTCCGTCCTTGCTCGCGGCGACCTGCACCTCACGTGCGTCGCCCACCCAGACCGGCTCGGTGCCGACCGGGTTCTTAACGCTCGGCGCCTGCCCGCGCGAGATCTGTTCCAGGACGGTCCACGGCCCCCACTTGCCGTCGGGGTTCTTCGCGCGCAGCTTGAGGTCGACATCGACGGGACGGTCCCACGTGAACGCGACCATCTTGATGGGCGCCTCGCGCACGATGTGCGTCACCGCGGCCCCGACCTCGCGGCCGTCGCGCATCGTGGGTGTCGCGGGCGTCGTACTGCTCGGGGTCGACCGGGTTGTGCCCGGAGTCCGATCGCCTCGCGGCGCGGGTGTCGCCGCCGCATCCGGGGACTCCCGGGTGGTCGACGGAACGCGACGCTCGCTCGTCGGAGCGTCGGTCGTCGGGGTCGCGGATTCTGTGGTCTCCGACGCTGATTGCGACGTCGACGACCCGGGCGTCGACTCCGGTGACGACGAACCCGGTGACCCGGACGGGCCGGTGCTCGTCGATGCCCCGCCGGCACCCGGTACGAGTCCCTTCGGCAGCGGAACCGTCAGATCCGGCAGCGGGAACGCGTCCGGATCGATCGGCGGCAGCTCGACACCGGCCGCGGCGAGACCGGAAGACGCGACGTCGACGATGGCCGCGGGCAGTTCCCGCAGCGGGACCTGCTCGATCTCGGTGTCGGAGACCGTCTGCTTGTTGTCCACGAGCTGTGGCTCGGACTGGCTCGCGATCACCACGAACGGTGTCGCGACGACCGCAGCGGCGATCGCGGCGAGCGCGATCGAGGGTTTCGGTCTGGGGTAACGCACTCAGGTCTCCTCGCAGGTTGGTCGGACCGCGGCACGGGTGGTCGTGGGGGTGTGGTCGGGTCCGGTCAGCCGTCGGCATCCACGCAGCCGACGGCGTCGGAGCCCGGAGGCTTCGAACGCGGTCGACTGTGCTCGGTACGGCGGCCATCGTCGCGGTCGCCGATCCCGGACGTCGGCGACACACGCCGCAACCGCGTAACTCGTGATGTTCTTGTTATCTGTGAGGCACGAGTGGTTCAAGTGGTGATTGTTGATCAAGAGGCAGCTCATCCTCGAGGGCGGTGCGAGGTCACGACAGCCCGGGCAACTCGTGATCCGGTTGTGATCCCCTCGGGTTGGAGATCGGCTCCTTGGTTCACTAGGGTCACTTAAGTCCCAATCGTCACATCAGTCACAGGCGTTACGGAGGCCGTGAGTCCGCGGCAGCCGCGGCTGGTGTCGTCGCGACCGAAGGATGTGTTCTGCAGTGACCAAAGCCCGACCTACACGGCGTCTGCCGAGATGGACGGCGAGCGGTGCGCGGCCCGGACGGGCTCGCAACCGCGCGTTGACCTGGGCCGCGGCCGGGCTGGCGCCCGCACTGCTGGCCGGTGGACTCGCGGTTGCGAGTTCATCGGAATCGGCCGAACAGGTCGAGCTCTCGGTCGGGTCGACGGTGACGCTGATCGGGCACGGTCATGGCCACGGCCGCGGAATGGGGCAATGGGGAGCGTACGGCTACGCCCGTAAGGGCTGGACGGCACAGCAGATCCTGCGCCACTACTACGGTGGCACCACCGCGGGGAAGGTGGACAGGCCCGAGATCCTGGTGGCCCTCACGGGTCAGGGCTCGGTGAATGTGCACGCGGACGCCGGCATGCGAGTCGGTGGTCAGACGGTGGCTCCCGGGCAGGCGGTCAGCCTGTCCGGGGGCACGGCCACCATCCTCAGCGGATGCGGTGGTGGGGCGGTGCGGTCGGTACCCGCCACGTTCGTCGAACCACTCAGCATGGCGCCCAATCGACCGGGCGGCGAATTCCTCAAGTTCTGCGGTTCGAACAAGGCCTACCGCGGGGCCATGGGCCTCGAAGGTGGGCGCGTGGTCAACCGCATCCACGTCGACGACTACGTCAAGGGCGTCATCCCGCGCGAGAGCCTGCCCGCCTGGGGTGACTCCGGCGGCGCGGCGGCGTTGCAGGCGCAGGCGGTGGCGGCCCGCACCTACGCGCTCGCGGCGATCGCGGGCGGCAAGAAGATCGACGACACCCAGAATTCGCAGGTCTACGGCGGCGTCTCCGGTGAGGACCGGCGGACCAACGCGGCGGCCGACGCCACCGCCGGCCAGATCCTGTTGCAGAACGGACAGCCGGCCTTCACCGAGTTCTCTGCATCGACCGGCGGTTTCACCGCAGGTGGTCGCTTCCCGGCGGTGGTCGACGAAGGGGATACGGTCTCGCCGAACCACAACTGGACGGCCACCGTGAGTGCGGGCAGCATCGGATCGGCTTTCGGGGTCGGTGCCCTACGGAGCTTCGAGGTCATCGAGGCCAACGGCCTGGGCGCCGAACACGGGCGCGCGATCAAGGTCCGCGCGGTCGGCTCGGGTGGCACCGCGGAGGTGAGCGGTGAGGAAGCACGGACCAAGCTGCAGCTGAAGTCCTCGTGGTTCGCGGTGCAGGGCCAGCCCGCACCGCCCCGCATCGTCAAACCACCCACCGGTCCGGCGTCGCCCGGCGGCGGTGGGATCGACTTCGGCAGCCTCGATCAGCTCGCCGAGCAGATCTTGCCCGGGTCGTCGAAGTTCCTGGACATGGCGACCTCGGCGATGAACGGGCGGTTCGCGGACCTCGGTGGGATCACCGGACCGCTCGGCCAGGCGCTCGGCGTGCCGACCCTGACCCCCGACGCCGCGGGCGTCACGCAGCTCTTCGAGAAGGGGATGATGTTCTTCACCCCGGCCACGGGCCCGCGGGTGCTGGTCGGCAAGGGGCTCGAGCGATACCAGGACCGCGGCGGCATCCCCGCGCTGGGCTTCCCGAAGCGCGACGCGTTCCGCTGAGCGCTCAGTCGCCTTCCGGTCCCGCTTCGACGATCTGGGCGGCGACGTCGACGAGTTTGGTGTTGGTGTCCTGCGACAGCCTGGCGAGCAGTGCGAACGCTTCGTCGGCGTCGAGCCGGTAGCGCTCCATGATCATGCCCTTGGCCTGCCCGATGATGTCCCGTGTGCCGAGTGCCGCGCGGAGCTGCTGCTTCTCCTGTACGGCTCCGAAAGTCGTCGCGGCGTGGGCCGCGAACAGCTCGCCGACCTGCAGTGCGTCAGGTGTGAACGCGTGGGACCGGGTGCTGTGGAGATTCAGTGCAGCCGAGTCGTCGCCGTCGATGTAGAGGTAGAAGCATGCCATCGACCTGATGCCCAACTCGGCGGCGGCAGCAGCGAAGGCGGGCCATCGGGTCTCGACGGTCATGTCATCGATGCAGACGGTGTGGACGCCGATGGCCGCGCGTAGGCACGGGCCCTCACCCAGCTCGCGCTGCAATCGGTCCGCCTCGCCGCCGAGGTGGCCCACCATCACCGGTGTCTCGATCGCCCCGTCCGTGACCATGGTCACGGTCGCGTACTCGGCCCCGGGAACCGCGTCGACCGCGAATTTGGTCATCGAACGGAGCGCTGCCTCGGCGTCGTCGCTCTCTTTGCGCATCTCGTTCGCGATCCGCGCCATCTCAGCTCCGAAGTCCGCCAACTCGGTCACCTCTGCCTCCTCGTGAGACATCCATGCGCGCGCCTCAGCTGGACCGACACCAAAGCGCTGGCTGTTGAACACCCGTTGTCGAAAAGATCATTATGCCGTACGGTGTGCGGCTGCGGCATCGACGAGTCCTTCTCGTTGCGCAACCGACCCGAGGGGTGACGAAGTCATCACGTCGATGCAGAAGTCGGTGTCCGCGTACGACGCTGACGGGTGCAGCGCTGACGAGCGCAACGCGTCATGGACTTGGTCGCCGGTTCGCGGATACTCCTCGACCCGCCATCTCCAATGCACCGCCAGCACCTCGCCCGTGGGCGACAACGAGTCCGGAAGCCGTGCGATGACCTCGTCGAGATCGGCGTCGTCGAGGTAGTAGAGGACCTCGCTGAGCACGATCAGGTCGAACCGGCCCGACGGCCAATCGGTGACGATGTCACCGACGCGCACGTCGACCGAGTCGTGGCCGTCGAGTCGCCTCCGTGCGAGTTCCACCGCACGTGGGCTGACATCGGTACACAGCAGATGGTCGGCGCGCGTGGCCAACTCGGCGCTCAGCACGCCGATCGAGCAGCCGGGCTCGAACACCGAGCCATACCGGGGAGAGCTCAGCGCCGCGAGGGTCAGAGCGTACTTCCGCTGCTCGTACCACCGCGTCGCGAAACCCCACGGGTCGTCGCTGCGGCGATACATGTCGTGAAAGTAGCTGTCGGGCAGCGATTTTCGATCACTACCGGTGGTGCCGTCGTCGGTCATGGCCTCGTCCGTCCTGTCCTCGCCGGTCGTGTTCTCGACCGGTCGCGCTGCCTTGCTCCGCGCCTGCCCCGGATGTCGGTGGTCACACGAAGACGAACTCCCGATCGCGGAGCAACCGGTCGAGAATGTGCGGTCCGAGAACGGCGGCGTCCTCGGGTGCCGGTGACAACGGGCGGATCTGGGTCTCGAAGGCCTGTGTCGCCGCGCGTTTGGCCACGGCGATGTCGTCGTCGAGGACGAGGGTGCGCAGCCTGTGCCAGGGGATGTCGGGATCGTCGGGGGTTGCCCAGTGCCACATCCAGATCGGATACATCCAGACCGGGACACCGCGCCGGTCGCCGACGCGACGTGCACACCGTCCGACGGCCTCGTGGTCGGGATGACCGTCGTGCATCCAGACCGCCAGCAGTGCGGTCGGGGTGTCGGGTTTCTCGGAGATCGTCGCGTCGACGATGGCCTCGATCTCGTCGTCGTGGGCCGACAGGGTGCCGTCGCCGAGCCCGCACCATCGGGTGGTGCCGATGCCCAGCGTCGACGTCGCGGTGTCGACTTCGGCGTGGCGCCGGACGGCCAGCTCGGCCGGCGACAGCGTCGGCGAACCGGGATGCGACGCCGAGCCGTCGGAGAGGCAGAGCGCGACGACGTCGACACCCCGTCGGTGGGCGGCCGCCATCACCCCGCCGACGCCGAGGATCTCGTCGTCGGGGTGGGCGGCGAGGACGATCAGCCGCCTGACGTCCGGCTCGAAGTCGGGCCACGGCCCCCGCGCGGCGAACCACCGCTGCCACTCCGACTCCGGGGTTCCCCCCGACGATGTCGGGGTCGTCCCGAAGCGGTCCGTCGAGGAGATGTCGCCGGTTGTCATGACGTCTCCGATCCCGGGCCGGGTATCCGACCCCCGGTCAGTCCGCCCAGGACCGCGAGATCACGGTCGGCGTGGGACTGCCGGATGTAGACGGTGAGGTCGGCGACAGCCTGGGCGTGGTCGGGATCGGCGGCGAGCGGGCCGGGACCCAATGCACGCCCGACCCGATCGATCACCGCGGTGGCGACCTGTTCGACGGACCAGCGCACCGCGAAGGCGAGTCGTTTCGCCGACGCGGTCGGGTCATTGTCGATCTCATGTGCCGCGGCCTGCAGGTGCGCCCATCCGGCGGCGAGGTGGGCGTCGACGGCGCCGGCGTGCATCCGCAGCAACGCGTCGTCGGAGCGCTCGGCCGCGCGGTAGAGCGGTGCCGCGACCTTGCGGGCCCCGCCGAACCAGCAGGCCGCGACCCCGATCCCGCCCTGCCAGAAGCCCGGCCGGTCGAGATAGGCGGCGGGTTCGCCGATCGGGTCGGCGGGCACGGCATCGAAGGTGACGGTCCCGGTGTCGGAGTCGCGCATACCCGTGTTGGTCCAGGCCGAGCTGTCCGCGGAGACCCCCGGGCGACCGAGATCGACCGCGAACAGTCGGCTGCCGGCGTCGGTGTGCGCGGTGACCAGCGCATGCGTGCACGACGTCGCCCCCGAACACCATTCCTTGATGCCGCTCAGTTCCCAGCCGCCTGCGACCGACCGGGCCTCCACGCGGGTGTCGCGCCCCTCGGCGGCCCACACGCCCCAGAACTCGCCCGAGGCGGTCCCGCCGCCAGAGATCTCCGCGAGGATGGCGTCGGCATCGGCGTGCGCCTCGACGAGACGGCCCGTGCTGATGTCGTCGGAACAGGCGCGGACGAGAGCGGCGAACCGGTCGAGGGTGTGGCCCCGGCCGGGGCGGGGGAGCGGGAAGGACGGGTCGTCGACGATGGCCCGGGCCCGCGCGGGCGTCACCCGGCTGCCTCCTCGGGCTGGTCGTCGGCCAGGTCTCGCAGGTAGCTCGCGAACCCGTGCCGGGTCCGTCCCTCCCGCCGGGTCGATGTGCGGACCGGGACCCGGGCACCCCGTTCGACCGTTGCACCCGAGCGGCGCAGGCGATCGACGAGATCGACGTCTTCGTCCACGTCGAGCTCGGCGAACCCGCCGACGGCGACGTACGTCGAGGCCCGGATGCCGAGGTTCGCGCCGTGGACGTGGCCGTGCCCGGGACCCGCGTCGTACTCGCGCAGATATCTCTCGTCGGTCCCCGCCGGCCACCCGTCGAACCCGTCGGGGGTGACAGTGCCCACATAAGCGTCCGCGCCGGCATCGGCGGCCGCGACGTGTTCGACGAGCCAGTCCCGCGGAACCGTCGAATCGGCGTCGGTGGTCGCGAACCACGTGGTGTACGACTCCGCGGCCGAGATGGCGGCTGCGTCGAACCCCGCTCGACGCGCCGCCCCGACGCATCGCGCGTCGACGACGACGGTCGAGACATCCGCCGTGAGCAGCGTTGCGGAGTCGTCGTCGCAGGCGTCGAGCACCACGACCACCTGCACCGGAATGGCCACGGCGGTCGCTGCGCCCTCGAGAGCGGCGAGACATCTCGGGAGATGTTCGGCCTCGTTGTGGACGGGGACCACGACGACGACACGCTCGACCGACGGGTGTGAAGGTGGGTTCGTCCAGTCCCCGAGAGGGGGACCTGTCTGCTCCCTGAGGAGCCCCGGAGCCTGCGGAGGTGGCCCGGTCTGCTCCCTGAGGAGCCCCGGAGCCTGCGGAGGGGGACCGGTCTGCTCCCTGAGGAGCCCCGGAGCCTGCGGAGGGGCGTCACGAAGGGCACTCGGGGAGGGGTCGTCGGGCGGTCGTACGAACAGCGGCGTCACGCAAACCCCGAACTACTCACCGGACAAGGCACGGGCCCGGGGGCTACAGGCCGACGATCGAAACATTACCCGGCTTCCGTGCCAGGCCACGTGGCTCGGAGATTCCTCAGGGAGGGTCCGTTACCCTGAGGACCCGTGGCAACCAGTAGCAGTTACGACCTGATCGTCGTCGGCTCCGGATTCTTCGGCCTCACCGTCGCCGAACGGGCCGCGACGCAGCTGGGCAAACGGGTCCTCGTGCTCGACCGACGCGACCACCTCGGCGGCAATGCGTACTCGGAACCCGAACCGACGACCGGGATCGAGATCCACAAGTACGGGGCGCACCTGTTCCACACCTCCAACGAGCGGGTGTGGGAATACGTCAACCAGTTCACCGACTTCACGAACTACCAGCACCGCGTGTTCGCGCTGCACAACGGCCAGGCCTACCAGTTCCCGATGGGCCTGGGGCTGGTCAGCCAGTTCTTCGGCAGGTACTTCAGCCCCGACGAGGCGCGGAAGCTGATCGCCGATCAGGCCAGCGAGATCGACACCGCCGAGGCGCGCAACCTCGAGGAGAAGGCGATCAGCCTGATCGGTCGCCCGCTGTACGAGGCGTTCATCAAGCACTACACCGCCAAGCAGTGGCAGACCGACCCCAAGGAGTTGCCCGCGGGCAACATCACCCGCCTGCCGGTGCGCTACACCTTCGACAACCGGTACTTCAACGACACCCATGAGGGTCTGCCGGTCGACGGTTACACCGCGTGGCTGGAGAACATGGCTGCCGACGACCGCATCGAGGTGCGGCTGTCCACCGACTGGTTCGACGTGCGCGAGCAGCTGCGCGCCGACAACCCCGACGCCCCCGTCGTCTACACCGGCCCCGTGGACCGGTACTTCGAGTACTCCGCGGGCCGACTCGGCTGGCGCACACTCGATTTCGAGACCGAGGTGCTCGACACCGGCGACTTCCAGGGCACTCCGGTGATGAACTACAACGACGCCGACGTCCCGTTCACGCGCATCCACGAGTTCCGGCATTTCCACCCCGAGCGGAACTCCTACCCCGACGACAAGACCGTCATCATGCGGGAGTTCAGCCGGTTCGCCGAGAACGACGACGAGCCGTACTACCCCATCAACACCCCGGAGGACCGGGCGATGCTGACCGCCTACCGCGAACTCGCCCGCACCGAGACCGCAAGTGCCGGAGTGCTGTTCGGTGGTCGTCTCGGTACCTATCAGTACCTCGACATGCACATGGCGATCGCGAGCGCGCTCACCATGTTCGACAACACCCTGGCACCGCATCTGCGTGATGGTGCGCCGCTGGTGGCCGACCCCGCAGGAGCCGAATAGATGACGGTGACTCCCGTGAACCAATCCGACATCCCCGACGCAGGCGTCGGGCCGTCGAAGGCGAAATCCCTTCTGCAGCGGGTGATCTTCCCGCGGGCGGGTGAGCCGCTCGACGTGCGGTCGCTGTACGTCGTCGAATCCGAGAGCAACAACCGCCGGGCGCATGCCCCGAGTCGGACCTCGGTGCTTCTCGGCGCCGAATCCGAGGTGAGCTTCGAGACCTACTTCAACGCGTTCGCTGCGGCCTACTGGCGGCGCTGGAGCATCCTCGACTCGGTGGTGCTGCGCGTCGAGGTGATCGGCACCTGCCGCGTCGACCTGTACCGCTCTAAGATCGACGGGTCGCGTATCGGCATCGGCGGTGACCTGGTCGACACCGACGAAACCGGCCGCGGCGTCGTCGAATTCGAACTCGACCTCGGTCCGTTCGAGGACGGTGGCTGGATCTGGTTCGACGTCACCACCGACACCGACACCGAAATCGTCTCCGCCGGTTGGTATGCGCCCATCGACGCACCGACGGCCGACGAGGAGACCAAGCGCGTCACGGTCGGCATCCCGACGTTCAACCGCCCGACCGATGCGGTGAACGCGTTGGCCGCGTTGACCTCCGACCCGTTGGTCGACGAGGTCATCGATGCGGTCATGATGCCCGACCAGGGCACCAAGAAGGTCGTCGACGAGCCCGGATACACCGAGGCCGCCGCGGCTCTCGGCGATCGCCTGCACATCTTCGACCAGGGCAACCTCGGCGGATCGGGCGGATACGCGCGCATCATGTACGAGGCGCTGCGGCTCACCGACTCGCCCTACGTGCTGTACATGGACGACGACATCGCGATCGAGCCCGACTCGATCCTGCGTGCACTGGCCATGTCGCGATTCGCCAAGGCGCCCATGCTCGTCGGCGGTCAGATGCTCAATCTGCAGGACCGCAGCCACCTGCACTGCATGGGCGAGGTGATCCGCCGCGACACCTTCATGTGGACGGCGGCGCCGTTCGTCGAATACGACCACAACTTCTCGAAGTACCCGCTGCGCGACCGCGAGAACTCGAAGAACCTGCACCGGCGGATCGACGTCGAGGGCAACGGCTGGTGGATGTGCATGATCCCGCGCGAATGCGCGGAGCAGATCGGCCTCCCGATGCCGTTGTTCATCAAGTGGGACGACTGGGAGTTCGCGCTGCGAGCCGCCAAGGCCGGTTACCCCACGGCCACCGTGCCGGGAATCGCCATCTGGCACATGGCCTGGAGCGACAAGGACGACGCCATCGACTGGCAGGCGTACTTTCACCTGCGCAACCGGCTCGTCGTCGCATCGATCCATCACGACGGCCCGATCAAGGGCATCGTCCGGTCGATGACCAAGGCGACCGCCAAACACCTTCTCTGCCTCGAATACTCCACCGTCGCCATCCAGAACGAGGCGATCCGGGACTTCCTCGCCGGACCCGATCACATCCGCAACCTGCTGCCGACCGCGCTGCCGAAGGTCGCGCAGATGCGCAAGCAGTATCCGGACGCAGTGGTCTTGCCGTCGGCGACCGAGTTGCCCCGGACCTCCGGCGAGGCAACGCGCCTCGGGACCTCGATACCGCTGAACCCGCTCAGCAAGATCAAGGCGCTGACCGCCGCCGTGGTGAACAACGTCCGCCCGGCCGACCCGCGGCATCACGAGGTCCCGCAGGCCAACTTCCCGCCCATCGAGGCGCGGTGGTTCTCGCTCGGTCGTGTCGATGGGGTCACCGTCACCACCGCCGACGGCCGCGGCGTCGTCTATCGGCAGCGCGACCGCGAGAAGATGATCGAGCTCGCGCGCGAACACTTCGCCCTCGTGAAGGAACTGCAGGACAAGTTCCCGGAGATGAAGCAGCAGTACAGGTCTGCGCACCGCGACCTGACGTCGAAGGAGAGCTGGGCGGGTGTCTTCGGAATCTGATGGTCCGGTGATCGGCAGTGGGGACGACACGGTGCTGGAGGATCGTGCGGAGACGGGCCGGGTCCCGGCCGACGACATCCCGCGTCCCCTGAACGGTGAGGAGAAGGCCCTCGTGGCCATCCAGGCCGGGATCGGTGGCCGCCCCGGCGTCCGTCCGGCCGCGCGCGGACTGTCGCACGTGGGTGAGCACGCACTGGGCTGGCTCGCCATCGCGGGTACCGGCTGGGCGCTGGCCCGCCGCCGCGGCGATGTGCGCGCGCAGCAGCTCTGGCTCGAGGCCGGGGTGGGTGCCTTCGGTGCGCACGCCGCGTCCGTGATCATCAAGCGCATCGTCCGGCGCCCACGCCCGGCCCACCCGCAGATCGCGATCGGGGTGTCGACGCCGAGCAAACTGAGTTTCCCGTCCTCGCACGCGACCTCGACGACCGCGGCCGCGATCCTCATCGGCCGCGCTGCCGGCTGGGACCCGAAGGTGCTGCCCGCCGTCCTCGTGCCGCCGATGCTCGTGTCCCGCCTGGTGTTGGGTGTGCACTACCCGAGCGATGTCACCGCGGGCGCCGCGATCGGTGCCGCGAGCGCAGCGGCGGTCGTCGTGGGCGATAAGGTGCTGCTCGAACCCACCCGGAACAACCCGGACCCCGGGCGTGCCCGCCGTGCGGCGCGCGTCCTGGCCCGGCTCGGTCTCACGGCCGCAGTACCCGGCGGGCCGCTGCGTCTTGCCGCGTCCCCCGTCATCGCGCGGGTGACACGACACAGGGAGAGTGCATGAGCGAGGAGCCGATCGAGCACGGAAAGGTTCTCGGACCGCCGAAGAACCTGACGTCCGGGCTGATCAAGGCCGTCCGGCCGCGGCAGTGGGTCAAGAACGTCCTGGTGCTCGCCGCTCCGCTCGCCGCGGGCAACATCACCGACGCCTCGGTGCTGGCCTCCGCCGGCGTCGCCTTCGTCGCGTTCTGCCTCGCCGCGTCGAGCATCTACCTGGTCAACGACGCGATGGACGTCGAGTCCGACCGCAATCACCCGACCAAGCGGTTCCGGCCGATCGCCGCCGGCGTCGTCCCGGTGACCCTGGCCTACGTTCTCGCCGTCGTCCTGCTCGTCGGCTCGATCGGTATCGCCTTCCTTGCGAACTGGCAGACGGCCGTGGTCATCGCCATCTACCTGGTCATCCAGCTCGGCTACTGCTTCGGCCTGAAGAACCAGGCCGTCATCGACATCTGCATCGTGTCCTCGGGCTTCCTGCTGCGTGCGATCGCCGGTGGCGTCGCCGCCGAGATCGTGCTGTCACAGTGGTTCCTGCTCGTGATGGCCTTCGGGTCGCTGTTCATGGCGGCGGG
Source organism: Gordonia sp. ABKF26 (assembly GCF_041103195.1). NCBI lineage: Bacteria > Bacillati > Actinomycetota > Actinomycetes > Mycobacteriales > Gordoniaceae > Gordonia > Gordonia sp. ABKF26. The sequence goes on along the minus strand of NZ_JBGCVZ010000003.1, from coordinate 117,240 downwards.
CAAGCGCTACGCCGAACTCCAGCTCGCCGAACGCACCGGCGCCAAGATCCGCAAGGCCCTCGAGTACTACACGACCACCTATCTGCGATTCGTCTGGACGCTGTCGGCGACCGCGGTCGTGATCTTCTACGGCCTCTGGGCGTTCGACAAGGGCTCCGACCACGACACCAACGTCGCGTACGCCATCTCGATGGTGCCCTTCACGGTGGCGATCCTGCGCTATGCCGTCGACGTCGACGGCGGTGCCGCGGGCGAACCCGAGGAGATCGCGCTCGGCGATCGTGTCCTGCAGCTGCTCGCCGTGGCGTGGCTGGTGTGTGTGGGTGTCGCGGTCTATGCAGTCAATTGATGAGTCGCCAACCGGTTTCCGGGCGCTGAACACCGGCCGCAACAAGGTTGCGGCCGTCAGTTTCGTCCTCGGCGCCGTCGTCGTCACCACCTTCTTCGCGATCGGTGCGTGGCAGCGCAGGTGGATCGCCGACGACGGACTCATCGTCCTGCGCACGCTCCGCAATCTCTTCGCCGGGAACGGTCCGGTCTTCAACGCCGGGGAGCGGGTCGAGGCCAACACCTCGACCGCCTGGACGTACCTGTTGTGGTTCTGGGCGTGGATCACCGACGGTCAGCTCGAATACGTCGCGCTCTGGGTGGCGCTGGTCTGCTCGGTGGCCGCGATCCCGATCGCGATGTACGGCAGCGCGCGTCTGTTCGGCACCCGGATCGGCGGGATCACCGGCGACGGTTGGACCCTGCTGCTGCCGTTCGGTGCCGTCATCTACATCGCCATCCCGCCCGCCCGCGACTTCGCGACCAGCGGATTGGAGAACGGCCTCTGCATCTTCTGGGCGGCCGTCCTGTGGTGCCAGCTCGTCGCATGGGCACGTCGCGGCCCGCACGCGAGCCGCGGGAGCGCGGCTGTGCACGCGAGCCGCGGGAGCGCGGCGGCCACGCTCGCGCTGGCCTTCACCGCCGGTCTCGCCCCGCTGATCCGGCCCGAACTGGCGATTCTCGGCGGCCTGGTGCTGCTGCTGGTCTTCTTCGCGCCCCTCGGTTGGAAGATGCGGATCGGTGTCGTCGTGGTCGCGGGTGCGCTGCCGGTCGGCTACCAGATCTTCCGCATGGGCTACTACGCCCTCCTGGTTCCCAATCCCGCCGTCGCGAAGGACGCCAGCGGTGCGAAGTGGGATCAGGGTTTCGCCTACCTCACCAATCTGTTCGGCCCCTACGTGCTGGTGCTGCCGGTCGTCCTGGCTGCGGTCGCGGGCGTACTGCTGATCGTCGGCGGCCGGATGCGGGCCACGGCGGCCGACGCCCAGGGCACCGACCCGGCCGACACCGGTGACGCCACCCCCTCGACGCGGTCGTCGCGTCTCGCAGGCTGGTCGCGTCGGCTGCAGTCCTCGACCGCGGTGGTGACCGTCGTGGTCCTCGCCGGCATCGTCCTGATCGTCTACTGGATGCGCCAGGGCGGCGACTTCATGCACGGACGGGTGCTGCTGGTGCCGGTGTTCGTCACCCTGCTGCCGCTGATGGTCGTGCCGGTGACGATCCCCGCGCACGTCGGCGCGGCGTTCCGTCGCCGGCCGTCGAAGGACTCCGACTCGGTGATCTCCGACCCCGCGACCGACCCCGATCCCGTGCCGTCCGCGCCCGAGCCCGCGGATCGCCGTCGAGCGCGTGCCCAGCTCGTCGGTGCGATCGCCATGAGCGGCATGTGGATCACCGTCGTCGTCTGGGCGGTCGTGACGCATGCCAACGTCCTGCCGAACGCCGGCATCGACATCGGCCGCAGCGGCATCGTCGACGAGCGTCGGTTCTACGTCACCAACATGGGCAACGAGAACCCGGTCACCGCCGAGGACTACCTCGACTACCCGCGTATGAGCGCGATGGTCGAGAAGATCGACGAGTACCGCGAGGACGGCGGCGTGATCCTGCCGTCGTTCAACTACGACGAGTGGTACGTGGCACAGCTGCCGGCCGTGATGCCCAAGGGCGGCGAGCGGCAGGTGACCGTCTACTTCTTGAATCTGGGTATGACGAGCATGAACGCACCGCTGGATGTGCGCGTCATCGATCAGATGGGTCTGGCCTACCCGCTCGCGGCGCACACCGAGCGCCTCGAGGACGGCCGCATCGGGCACGACAAGATCCTGCCGAGCGAATGGGTCGTCGCCGAAGCAGGCGCGTACCCACGCCGTCCGGTACTGCCCGGGTACCTCGACGAGGATCTGGTCCGCCAGGCCCAGGTCGCGCTGCAGTGCCCGGAGACCAAGGACCGGTTCGCCTCGTTCGAGGCCCCCTGGTCCTTCGATCGCTTCAAACACAACCTGCGTCAGGCGTTCACCTTCAACAGCTATCGAATCCAGCGCGAGCCGGAGTACGAGATCCAGCGCTGCGGGTTGGAGATGCCGCCGCCGGTCCACCCGCGCTAGTGCCACGCCACCGGGCGTCGAACCCAAGCACACGACACCAAGAGAACGCATAGAAAACACGGGGCCGAACCTGTGGAGTTGCCGTCGAACATCTCGGATCGGTAACGTCCCCGTGGGCGCGGCCGATAGAAAGGTCGTGACGGAGGTGTTCTGAACTGCTGGGACGCCGAAGTGACGGGGGTTGTGATCGCGATCACATGGTTTGTCACGTCCGGGGGCATCGAATAGGCTCGCCGACGGTGAATCGCATGCGAGAACGACTCGTGAACGACGTCGCGCCGCGCAATGAGCCGGGGGACGAAAAATGTGTGACGCACAAGGACCGATCGGCCGCTAGGGACTACGAGTTCCGGCCGATCGGCTGAAGAGGGAGATTCTGTACATGCGTGAAGCTGCCACCGAGGCGCCGAGGCCTGCGCGCAACCGGATGAGCAACCGGTTGATCGCCGCTTTCGTCGCCATCCTGACAGTTGTCGGACTGACCGGTGTCGTCGCCGGCCAGGCCAACGCCCGGATCGGCGGAACGCAGGTCGGCAAGCAGGAGTTCTGGGTCAACGGCTGCGGGATGCCGAACGTGAAGGTCCGCGCCTGGAAGAAGCCCGGCAACTACAAGACCGTCATCCTCCTCGACGGCATGCGCGCCCAGTACGACTACAGCGGCTGGGAGATCAACACCAACGTCCAGGAGATGGTGAAGTCCGGCGTCAACGTCGTCGAGCCCATCGGTGGACCCGCAAGCTTCTACACGGACTGGGATGCACCCAGCAACTTCAACCGGCAGCCCTACCGGTATCGCTGGAACTGCGTCATCAGCCGGACCCTGATCAGCGCGCTCGACGCCCGCGGCTTCCGCGTCGGACCGTCGAAGCGCTACGCCATCATGGGTCTGTCCATGGGTGGTAACGCCGCACTCGTCCTCGGCGCCCAGAACCGTCAGCACTTCGACCGCGCCGGCTCGCTCTCGGGCTACAACTTCCTGAGTGCGCCCGGTATGCGTACCGCCCTGCGTCTGGCGATGCTCGACGTCGACCCGAAGCCCTGGAACATCGACGCCATGTGGGGCCCGCCGTGGAGCATTCGCTGGTTCCAGAACGATCCCTTCTGGAACATCGGCCTGATGCGCGGCATGAAGGTCTTCGTCGGTTCCGGTAACGGTCTCTTCGGCCGCTACAACGCACTGCCGAATGTGTTCGACGACCTGTTCAAGGGTTCGACCCTCGAGCTCCTCGCGTTCACGCAGTCCAAGGCCTTCGAGGCTGCGGCCTTCGTGCAGGGTGTGCCGCTGATGACCTACTACGCAAACGGCACCCACGCCTGGGGTTACTGGCAGGACATGATCTGGAACGCCAAGAACCGCGGATTCTTCCGCTGATCTGACATCGCCGGTCCGCCGGCCGCACGACGCCCCGCCCGGGTCACCGGGCGGGGCGTCGTCGTATCACTCCGCTCCCTGAGGAGCGTCCGGAGCTTGCGGAGGGCGCGTCACGAAGGGGGTCGGCGACCCGAGGTGAGAGACCCTTCGTGACGCTCGCAAGCTCGCTCCTCAGGGAGCAGGGCGAGATATCAACTGTCACACAAATCCCACGTGTCACAGCGTGGCGTGCGGACAGGCCGCGCCGTGGCGTGTAAGAAACTCCTGAGGCGTTTGATACTTATGAGGCATGTGTGACTGACGGGGAATCGGTCACGGGTGCTGGCGCCGGTGTACAGGGGCGAAGGAGTTCTGGAGAGTGATGCGGCGAAACAGTGGTACAGGCAAGGTCGACGCGCGACCGGCCGATGCAGGGCAGGATGGCGCGCGCCCGGCCGGTCGTCGGGCGACCCTTCGCCCGGTGAAGGCCGCCGTGGTCGCGCTGGCGACGGTCGCGGTACTCGTGATCGGTAACGGGCTCGCCGGGGCCGAACCCGCGCCGGCCCCGCCCGCCCCCGCGGCACCGCCCGCGGCGCCCGCGCCGCCGGCCTCACCCAGCGCGCCGGCACCCGCACCGCCGAGCTCGCGTGCCCCGGTCGCACCGGCGTCGGTCCCGGCCGCGCAACCCGCCAAGGTGACCAACACGTACTGGTACACCGACCGGCGAGTGGCCCTGTGGGTCTACTCCCCGGCGATGAACACCAACATCCAGGTGCAGATCCTGCTGGCCCGCGACTGGCACGCGAAGCCGAAGGAGAAGTTCCCGCAGCTGACGATGCTCGACGGTCTGCGCGCGCAGGACGATCAGAGCGGTTGGATCATCAACACCAAGATCGTCGACTTCTACAAGGACAAGAACGTCAACGTCATCCTGCCGATCGGTGGCGAGTCGAGTTTCTACACCGACTGGAAGGAACCCGATCGCGGCAAGAACTACAAGTGGGAGACGTTCCTCATGCGGGAACTGCCGCCCATCCTGGAGAACGATTGGCGGTCCACCGACGTCCGCGGCATCGAGGGGCTGTCGATGGGCGGCTCCGCCGCGATGATGCTCGCCGCGCGCAACCCCGGGTTCTACAAGTTCGCGGCGTCGTTCTCGGGAATCCTGCAGCTGAGTTCATTCGGTATGCCGCAGGCGATCCAGTTCGCGGTGCGCGACGGTGGCGGCTACGACTCGATGAAGATGTTCGGCCCGCCGTCGGACCCGGCCTGGAAGGAACACGATCCGTACCTGCTGGTCGACAAGCTGCAGGGCACGAGTCTGTACGTCTCGTCGGGCAACGGCATGGTCGGGCCCCACGACAAACCGTCCGACATCCCGATGCTCGCGACCAACTACTCCGGTGTGGGACTCGAGATGCTGAGTCGCGTCACCTCGCAGCAGTTCGCGATCCAGTTGAATCGCAAGGGGATTCCCGGCCAGGCCAACTACCGGCCGTCGGGTACGCACACCTGGCCCTACTGGGAGTTCGAGATGATGCAGGCCTGGCCGCAGGCCGCGGCCGCGCTCGGACTGTCGCGTGATGCGGTCGCATGCCGCGTCGACGGTGCCTTCCGCAAGGTCTGGGACGCCAACAAGGCGGACCTGGGAGGTTGCCTCACCCCGTCGTACCCGGTGGCGGGCGGCAAGGCCCAGGACTTCGCCGGCGGACGCATGTTCACCGGACCGAAGGGCCCGAAGATCGTCACGGGCGCGATCGGTGGCGCCTACGTCGCCGCCGGCGGTCCGGCCGGTCGTCTCGGCAAGCCGACGAGCGACGAACTCCCGACCCGCGACGGCAAGGGCCGCGTGAACTACTTCGAGCACGGCCGGATCACCTGGACCGCGAAGGACGGCACCAAAGTCCTCAAGTGAGGAGTCCGGTGAGCGAGGCGGGATTCGACAGAAGAGGACGGGGGCACCCGTCGGTGCCCCCTAACCTCGACCGCACGTGTGTGCGGCCTGAAACTTCGCTGAGGAATCGGACTGTTTGTGCAGGTGGCGCGAGTGCGGCGGCCGGAATGCCCCCGCGCGGGCGGTAGCCTGACGTGGTGTGCGATGCGGGGTGCCCCTGCATCGCGATCGGCCGCAGGCCGGACGCGTGAGGTGTCGCCGGACAGATCGTCCGGTGGTGCGCGATCTCGACGGAGAAAGGTTCGGCAGGAAGTGGCGATGACAACGAAGTGTGTGCGGCTGGTGCTGGCCGTGACGGGCCTCGCTCTCGCGCTCGGGTCCGTGTCGGCCTGCGCCGACGACTCGACGGCCAGTGCGCCGATCACCAACAACCCGGTCACGACGACCTCGCTCTACTCGGCGGCGGAGTCCTCGACGAGCACGCCGGGCACGACCTCCGCAGAGGCCACCCCGTCCACGACCGGCGGCACGTCGGAGCTGCCCGCGACCGCGCCGAACCCCAGTACGAAGGTCCCGGCCAGTTTTCCCGGGCCCAGCGGCCAACCACTCGACGACAAGGCCCGCGCCTACCTGGCCGCGCTGAAGCAGCAGGACGTCACCTTCATGGGGGACAACGACAACTCGGTCGCCCTGACCATGGCGAAGTATGTCTGCGGCGCCAAACAGAAGGGCACCGACCCGAGCATGGTGAAGGCCTTCGTCACCGCCTCCGTCGGTCCCGGTGCAGACAATGTCGAAGAAGCGAACGTGAAGGCCGACAAGGTCATTCGCGCAGCAGAACAGCACTACTGCTGACGTGGCCGCCCGTCGCAACGCCGCGGGCCGCACCCGCAAGGGTCCGGTTCGGCGGCTCGGCAAGTTCGCTCTGCTGCTCCTCGCGCTCGCGGCCATCGCGATCGTGCTCATCGTCGTGCTGGTCCTGGTGTGGCTGGCGCCCGGCCCCGCGCCGATCGGTCCCGGTGGGCCGCCGAGCACGCCGCCGTCCGGCGAACGTCCCGACGCCCAGCCCGCGGACTGCCCCGATGTCCTGACGGTCGTCATCCCCGGCACCTGGGAGTCGAGCGCGGACGACGATCCGTACAAGCCGTCGGCGAATCCGAACTCGCTGATGCTGCGCGTCTCGCGCGCGCTGTCGAACGACTTCGACACCTCGCGCACCGAGATCTACACCGTCCCCTACACGGCCGAGTTCCGGAACCCGACCAACCTGGCCGACCGGCAGGCCGACTACAACGTCTCGCGTACCCAGGGCTACAAGCGCGCGGCAGGCAAGATCATCTCCACCAACGAACGCTGCCCGTTGACCGGCTACGTGATCATGGGCTTCAGCCAGGGCGCGGTCATCGCCGGTGATCTCGCGAGCAACATCGGCAACGGCCGCGGCGTGCTCGACGAGAGCGACCAGGACCTCGTGCTCGGTGTCGGGCTCATCGCCGACGGCCGACGCCAGCCGGGTGAACAGAACGACATCGAGCCGAGCCCCAACGGTGTCGGCGCGGAGATCGCGCTCGGCGGGATGGGCAATCTCGTACCCGGGATCTCGATGACCGGCCCGCGCAACGGCGGATTCGGCGACCTCCGCGATCGGGTCCAATCCATCTGCGCGCCGGGCGATCTCATCTGTGACTCGCCGACGATCGTCAATCCGCTGGCGGCGGTGTCGAAACTGGCGAACGCGGCGTCGAACCCCATCCACGCGATGTATGCGACGACGCGCTACTGGGAGAACGACGGCCAGACCGCGACCCAGTGGATGTACGACTGGTCCAAGGACCTCATCCAGGACGCGCCCGCGCCCAAGCACAACTGACCCTGGCTCGCCCGCCGGACGACACCGGCCGGGCACCACCGATGCACCACCGGTCCCGTCGTCGAACTAACCGGCCGGTAACCTCGTCTGGCGGCGTCGGCCGATTCGTTTGGCGGTGCCGTCACGCTGCATTAACGTGTTGGGCTGGCCCGAGGAACACCGCGGACGCCGGAGGGCGTACACGCGCCCTCACCCATCCGGCGATCACGACGAGAGGACAGCGATGACGCAACCCCCGAGCGATGCCGGTGGTGCCTCCTCCGGCTTGCGGAAGTTCCGCTTCGGCGCGGGTGGTGAGGGCAACAAGGACGAGGGCGGTGCCCGCAAGTTCGTCAAGCTCGCGCAGACCGCCGAGGAGTACGGCTACGACACCTTCGCGGTGCCCGACCATCTCGGCAACCAGGTCGGCCCGCTGGCGGCACTGGGCGCGCTGACGCAGGCGACGAGCACGATCCGCCTGGCCACCTCGGTGCTCGCCAACGGCTGGCGCCACCCGGCCCTGCTCGCCAAGGAGGCCAACACGATCGACGTCCTGAGCAAGGGACGTCTCGAGTTGGGCATCGGCGCCGGCTGGATGAAAGAAGAGTTCGACAAGGCCGGGATCGAGTTCGAGTCGCCCGGTGTGCGCATCCGTCGCCTCGATGAGGCGCTGACGGTCCTCGACGGCCTGATGCGTGGCGAGACGGTGAACTTCGACGGCGAGTTCTACCAGATCAACGGCCTCGAGGGCAGTCCTCGGCCGAGGCAGGGACCGCGTCCGCCGATCGCCGTGGGCGGCGGTGGACCCAAGATGCTGGCCCTGGCCGCCAAGCACGCCGACATCATCTCCGTCGCTCCCGGCACCACCACCGACGGCAAGATGAAGCTGTCCGACATGACCATCGCCAAGACCACCGAACGCGTCGACCGCATCCGTGAGGCCGCCGGCGACCGGTTCGACGATCTCGAGCTGAACTGGACGATTGCCGTCATCGTCATCACCGACGACCGGGTCGCCACCGCCGAGATGGCGTTGAAGGCCCTCGAACAGGGCTATCCGCCGAACATCGCGCACGACACGGAGTTCACCGTCGACGACGTGCTGACCTCGCCGTACATCGCGATCGGCAGCTTCGACGAGATCGCCGACCAGATCCGGGAGGTGCGTCGCCGTACCACCATGTCCTACGTCGGGGTCTTCCCGACGCAGATGGATGCTTTTGCGCCCGTGCTGGCGCAATTGAAGGGGGAGTAGGATGGCCGACGGTCTCGCGACTCAACAGCGAGGTGACGGGTCGGTGAACCCGGGGGTGCGCGTCGAGGGGCGACGCGCACTCATGCGAAACCGAGCATGACGAACGCGAGTTTTTTCGTTGGGTAACTGGACGTGCGCTACCGTATCCCGCGGTCGGCACAGGACGTGGACGGCAGGACTGCGTGGTGGTGTCGCCAAGACCTCGCCGGAGATCTGCGCCCGCGTGGGGGAGTCCACGAGGGGGCACAGGAGTAATGAATGCTGAGTACTGAACTCGAAGACTTTCTCGATGAGACCGGGAACATCTCTTTCAGCGAGGAAGCGACCCTGGTCGACTACGTCGAGCAGAACGTCCGCGAGCAGGCCGACACACTGGCCTACCGGTTCATCGACTACAGCCGTGAGCGCGACGGGGAGCCGCAGGATCTGACCTGGGCGCAGTTCGGTAAGCGGCTGCGCGCGGTGGCGGCGCGTCTGCAGCAGGTCACGAAGCCGGGCGACCGTGTGGCGATTCTCGCGCCCCAGTCGCTCGAGTACGTGATCGGGTTCTTCGCGGCGCTCTATGCCAGCAACGTCGCGGTACCGCTGTTCTCCCCGGACGAGCCCGGCCACACCGACCGTCTGCACGCGGTCCTCGACGACTGCCGGCCGACCGCGATCCTGACCTCGACGAAGTCCGCCGAGGCGGTCCGCGATTTCTTCGCGCCGCTGCCGGCCAAGGAGCGCCCGCGCGTCATCGCCGTCGACGCGGTGCCGGATTCGGTGGGGTCGAGCTGGGTGGCACCGGTCGCCGGTCAGGACCACAACAAGGACACCGTGGCCTACCTGCAGTACACGTCGGGTTCGACGCGTGTCCCCGCAGGCGTGGAGATCACCTATCAGGCGGTCGCCGCCAACGTGCTGCAGATCTCCGACACCATCGGCATCGACCGGAAGGCGCGCGGCGTCACCTGGTTGCCCATGTTCCACGACATGGGCTTGCTGACCGTGATCCTGCCCGCACTCGGCGGTCGGTACATCACGATCATGAGCCCGCAGGCGTTCGTGCGTCGTCCGGGTCGCTGGATCAAGGAACTGGCCGCGGCCGCCGACGGCGCCGAGACCTTCGCCGCCGCGCCCAACTTCGCCTTCGAGCACGCCGCCGCGCGCGGTCTGCCGAAGGACGGCGAGGAGCTGGATCTCTCGAACGTCATCGGCCTGATCAACGGCTCCGAGCCGGTGACCGTCAGTTCGATGAAGAAGTTCAACGAGGCGTTCGCGCCCTACGGTCTGCCGAAGACGGCCATCAAGCCCTGTTACGGCATGGCCGAGGCCACGTTGTTCGTGTCCGCGACGCAGCGCGAGAACGAGGCGAAGATCGTCTACGTCGACCGCGACGACCTCAACGCCGGCAGCTTCACCCTCGTCGACGCCGATGCACCCAACGCGGTCGCACAGGTGTCCTGCGGCCAGGTCGCGGTGAGCCAGTGGGCCACCATCGTCGACGCCGAGACCGCGACCGAACAACCCGACGGCCACGTCGGCGAGATCTGGCTGCACGGGCTGAACATCGGCGCCGGCTACTGGAACAAGCCGGACGAGACGGTGGAGACGTTCCACAACAAGCTGGTCACCCCGCTCCCCGAGAACAGCCACGCCGAGGGTGCGCCCGCGGACGCGATCTGGATGCGGACCGGCGACTTCGGCGTCTGGCTCGACGGCGAGCTCTACATCACCGGGCGCGTCAAGGACCTGGTGATCGTCGACGGCCGCAACCACTACCCGCAGGACCTCGAGTACAGCGCGCAGGAGGCCAGCGACGCACTGCGCCCCGGCTTCGTCGCGGCGTTCTCGGTGCCCGCGAACCAGTTGCCCGGTGAGGTGTTCGAGTTCGCCGGCAGCGGCCTGAAGCCCGACGCCGACGACGCGTCCGAGCAGCTGGTCATCGTCGCCGAGCGCGGACCCGGTCGTAAGGCCGACCCGCAGGAGGTCGCCGACACCGTGCGCGCCGCGGTCGCCCAGCGTCATGGCGTGATGGTCCGCGACGTCCTCCTGGTGCCGGCCGGCTCGATCCCGCGCACGTCGTCGGGCAAGATCGCCCGTCGCGCGACGCGTGCGGCCTACATCGACGGCAGCCTCCGGGGCGGCTACAAGCAGACGGCGTTCCCGGACGCCGAGTAGCGATTCTGCGGACCCGGGCGGGGTGAGTGCGTCGAGTTGCCGCGCCCGGACACCCCGCGGGCTCATAATGCACCCGGCACCAGTTCAGGTGCCCCGAGATCAGTAGTCTGGAAGCGATGTCTGAACTGAATACCGACGAGGCCCGCACCATCGATTCCGCCGCGTCCGGCACCGACGGTGAGACCGCCGGTGACCTCACCGTCGACCAGCTTCGTGACTGGCTGCGCGAGTGGGTGTCGCAGGCCACCGGGCTCCCCGTCGAGCAGATCGCCGTCGACCGTCCCATGGAGGAGCTCGGTCTCTCGTCCCGTGATGCGGTGGCGCTCGCCGCCGACGTCGAGGACAAGACCGGGGTCATCCTCACCGCGACGGTGGTCTACAACCACCCCACGATCGCGACGCTCGCGCAGCGGATCATCGAGGGTGACCCGGACGAGGGCCTCGACGGCGACGCGGACACCTTCTGGCAGCGCGAGCGCAGCGTCGACGACGACATCGCGATCGTCGGACTCTCGACGCGGTTCCCGAAGTCGGGCACCACGCCCGAGTCCACCTGGGAGGCGCTGCTCGGCGGTGTCGACGGCATCTCCGAGCTGCCCGAGGACCGCTGGACCGAGTTCAAGGCCGATCCGCGTCTGGCCGAGGTGCTCGAGAACGCCAACACCCATGGCGGCTACCTCGACGACGTCCGGACGTTCGACGCCGACTTCTTCCAGATGAGTCCGCGCGAGGCCGAGATGGTCGACCCGCAGCAGCGGCTGGCGCTCGAACTGACCTGGGAGGCACTCGAACACGCGCACATCCCACCCAGCGACCTGAAGGGCGCGCCGGTCGGTGTGTTCATCGGGACGTCGACCAACGACTATCAGCTGCTGGCGACCCTCGGCCTGGGCGAGGGCGCCCAGGACACTGCGGCGTACGCGCTCACCGGTACGTCGACCGCGATCGTCGCCAACCGCGTCTCCTACTTCTACGACTTCCGCGGTCCGTCGGTCGCGCTGGACACCGCGTGCTCGTCGTCCCTGGTCGCAGTCCACCAGGCCGTCCGCAGCCTGCGCACCGGCGAATCCGAGGTCGCCCTCGCGGGCGGCGTCAACATGATCATCAACCCGGCCGCCAGCCTCGGCTTCGACAGCATCGGGGCACAGGCGAAAGACGGTCACATCAAGGCCTTCTCGGCCGACGCCGACGGGATGATCCGCGCCGAGGGCGGCGGTCTCCTCGTCCTCAAGCGGATGTCCGATGCCCGGCGCGACGGCGACCGGGTCCTGGCGGTCATCGCCGGGTCCGCGGTCAACTCCGACGGCCGTTCGAACGGTCTGCCCGCCCCCAACCCGGAGGCGCAGGTCGATGTGCTCCGGAGTGCGTACACCGACGCCGCGATCGACCCGCGCTCGGTGGACTACGTCGAGGCGCACGGCACCGGCACCATCCTCGGTGACCCCATCGAGGCCGACGCGCTGGGTCGCGTCGTCGGCAAGGGCCGTGCCCCCGAACAGCCGATGCTGCTGGGCTCGGTCAAGACGAACTACGGCCACATGGAGTCGGCCGCCGGTGCCGGCGCTCTCGCCAAGGTCGTCCTGGCGATGCAGCACGGCGTCATCCCGGCCTCGCGCAACTACACCGGGCCCAACCCGTACATCCAGTTCGACGCGACCAACCTGAAGGTCATCCCGGAGAACACCGAATGGCCGCGCTACTCCGGCCACGCCGTCGCCGGTGTCTCCGGGTTCGGCTTCGGCGGCACCAACGCGCACGTCGTCGTGCGCGAGGTGCGGCCCGAGGACCTCGAACCGGCGTCTGCACCGGCCGGTGATGCGAGCGCGTCCGAGCTGCCCGCCTCGGCGTCGCTCGGCGACGAACCCGATCTCGACGACGACGACGTCTACCTGACCGAGGCCGAGCGCGCCGTGCTCGCCGCGCAGGCGAAGAACATCGATCCGGTGGTCGAGGAGACCGCACCCGACCCCGCCGCCGGCTTCGCGCCGTGCGCGGTCGAGGGTTCGGTTGTGCCGCTGGTCATCTCGGGATTCCTGCCGTCGCGCCGACGCAAGGCCGCCGCGGACCTGCTCGAGTGGCTCGAGTCCGACGCCGGCCGGTCGACACCGCTCGCCGACATCGGACGCGCACTGGCCCACCGCAACCACGGGCGCTCGCGCGCGGTCGTCATGGCCCGCACCCACGACGACGCGCTCACCGGTGTTCGCGCGATCGCCGACGGGAAGAGCAATCCGATTGTCTACTCGTCGGATTCGCCCGATGCGGCGTCGGCCGTCTGGTTGCTGTCGGGCTTCGGTTCGCAGCACCGCAAGATGGCCAAGCAGCTCTACACCGAGAACCCGATCTTCGCGAAGTACGTCGACCGCGTCGACGAACTGGTCCAGAACGAGCTCGGATACTCGATTGCGGAGATGTTCGTCGACGACGAGCAGACCTACGGGATCGAGCAGAGCCAGGTCGGCATCTACACGATCCAGGTCGCCCTCGCCGACACCCTGCGTCACCACGGGGCGGAACCCGGTGTGCTCGTGCCGCATTCGATGGGTGAGGCCTCGGCCGCGTACATCAGCGGCGGTCTGTCGCTGGAGGATGCGACGCGTGTCATCTGCCAGCGATCACGGCTGATGGGTGAGGGCGAGTCGATGCTGCAGGGCGACGACATCCGTCTCATGGCGCTCGTCGAGTACAGCGCCGACGACATCAACGGCGTCCTCGTCGACTACCCCGATCTCGAGATCTGCGTCTACGCCGCGCCGACCCATACGGTCATCGGCGGGCCGGAGTCGCAGGTCGACGCCATCGTCGAGCGGGCCGAGAGCGAGGGCAAGCTCGGCCGGAAGCTGGCGACCAAGGGCGCCAGCCACACCTCGCAGATGGATCCGCTGCTGGGCGAACTCGCCTACGAGCTCACCGGCATCGAGCCGCTGCGCCCCACCACCGGCTTCTACAGTTCGGTCGACCGCGAGGTCTTCTACCGTGCGGGTCACGAGCCCGTCCACACCATCGACTACTTCACCAAGGGGCTGCGCCACAGCGTGTGGTTCAGCCAGGCGATCGCGAAGTCGGTGGAGAACGGACACCGCACCTTCCTGGAGCTCTCGCCGAATCCGGCAGTGCTGATCTCCGTTGCGGCGGTGACCTTCTCGGCCGGACTGCACGATGCCGAGCTCATCGAGACGCTGCGGCGCAAAGAGGACGAGAGCTTCGGTCTCGTCAACGCGCTGCTGAAGCTCTACGTCCACGGTCACCCGGTCGACGTCGGATCGTTGTTCGGGACCGGCGAGCATGCCGCGATCCCGCGTACCCGCTTCGAGCGCAAGGAGTTCTGGCTCACCGCCACCATCTCCTCGGGCGGCTCGGCCGGCAAGATCCCCGGTTCGCACGTGGCGTTGCCCGACGGCCGGCACGCCTGGGAGGTGAACGCCGCGGCGGTCACCGACCCGCGCGCGCTCGTCCACGCGGCGGCCGGACAGGTACTCGCCAACGCGTCCGTCGGCGCGGCCGTGACCCATGGCGAGGTCCCGACGACGGGCACCGTCACCACGACGCTCAGCCCACACCCCGGCGGCGGCTCGGTCACCGTGCACGTCCGCCCGGACACCACCAAGGCGGACAAGAACTTCCGGTTGTTGTTCGAGGCGGTCGTCACCGGCGATCCCGAGGCTTCCGCCGACAGCGCCCCGGCCGACACGGTGCAGGCCGGTGCCGGTGCGGCGGTCTTCGCCGACGACAAGGTGGTCGTCGAAGACGAGGTCATCGACGACATCGGCAACAAGTGGAGTCCGGAATCCGGTGAGCCCGTGGGTGATCGTCTCGCGATCATCGTCGGTGAGTCCATGGGCTACGACCCCGAGGACCTGCCGCGCGAGATCCCGCTCATCGAACTCGGTCTGGACTCGCTGATGGCGGTACGCATCAAGAACCGCGTCGAGTACGAGTTCGACATCCCGCAGCTCCAGCTGCAGGCGATGCGGCAGGCGAATCTGGCCGACGTGCAGAAGTTCGTCGAATTCGCGGTCACGCATCGCGATCAGCTCGACGACCTGGCGCAGGCGGGCGACGGCGGCGAACTCGACACCGCTGCCCTCAACGCCTACATCGACGAGCAGAACGCGAAGGACGAGCCCGCCGAGGAGTCGCCCGAGCGCAAGCTCGAGGTCGCCGAGGACGCGGCCGACGTCGAGGCGGCGGTCGCCGACTCCCCGGCGCAGACGCCGACTGTGCCCGAGGCGGCCCCGACGGCAGCGCCGAGTCAGGCAGCACCGCAGGCGACCACGGACATCACATCGCAGCGGGCCGTCGCCGAGGCCGCCGGTTCGGACGTGCCGCCGCGAGATGCCGCCGAGCGCTTGACCTTCGGCACGTATGCGGTGGTCACCAAGGCCTCGGCCGGTGGCATCTTCAACAAGCTGCCGGTCCTGTCCGAGGACGTCGCCCAGCAGCTCACCGACCGGTTGAACGAGCGCACCGGAGGCGACATCGACGTCGAGGACATCCTCGACTCGGAGACGATCGAGGAGATGTCGAACTACGTTCGTGAGCACCTCGACGCCGGCGCGTCCACCGACGGTTTCCTGCGCTACCTGCGTCTGGTCCCGGACAGCAAGAAGGTCTACGACCCGTCTGCCGGCGACCCGACCCCGATCCTGCTGTTCCATCCCGCGGGCGGCAACACGTCGGCGTACGAGGCGCTCCTCAAGCGTCTGCCCGAGGACCGGCCGGTCATCGGGTTCGATCGTGGGATCGAGGGGACGATCGAAGAGCGTGTGCGCGAATACCTTCCGCGCCTGCGCGAGCTGCAGCCACATGGTCCGTACGTGCTGGTCGGCTGGTCGTTCGGTGGCGCCCTGGCCTATGGGGTCGCGCAGCTCCTGCGCGAAGCCGGCGAAGAGGTGGCCTTCGTCGGTCTGATCGACGTGGTGCGTCCCCGCGCGGACATGACCGAGACCCCGGACAGCAAGCGGGCGCGGCTCGAGCGCTGGAAGGAGTTCGCGATCCGCAACTACGATCTCGACCCCGATGTGCCGATCCCGATGGATCGTCTCGTCGAGGCCGACGACGAGGGGCAGTTCGCGATCATCATGGAGATGATGTCGATGTCGGGCACCAAGATCCCCGGCGGCATCATCGAGCACCAGCGGACCTCGTTCATCGAGAACCGGGTGCTGAGCAGCATCGCCCCCGAACCCTATGACGGCAAGGTCGTCCTCTACCGGGCCGACAAGATGCACGCCGGGGCCATCGAACTCGAGCCGCAATGGGCCGAGATCGACGAGGACGGTCGCTGGGGCGAGGTGGTCGACGACCTGGAGATCATCCATGTCGGCGGCGACCACCTGTCGATCGTCGACGAGCCGTACATCGGCAGGATCGGTAGCGATCTGGCCGCGCGTCTCGGGCGGATCGACGAGAAGTAGCGTCACTTGTTGCTCATCGGAAACAGCGGTTGCGTAGAAAGTGAGACACCGTGACTGACACCACCGCAGGCAAGCTCGCCGACCTTCGCCAGAAGCTGGAGGCCGCCCGGGAACCGGGAGGCGAGAAGGCGCTCGCGAAACGCGCCGCGAAGGGGATCTGCTCTCCCCGTGAGCGTCTGAACATGCTCTTCGATCCCGGCACCTTCGTCGAGATCGGCGCGCTGGCGAAGATGCCGGGTGCGGCCGAGAGCGGTTACGGCGACGGTGTGGTCACCGGACACGGTCTGGTGCACGGCCGCCCGGTCGCGGCGTTCTCGCACGACCAGTCGGTCTTCGGCGGAACCGTCGGTGAGATGTTCGGCCGCAAGGTCGCCTCGCTGATGGAGTGGGCAGGCAAGATCGGCTGTCCCATGGTCGGTATCAACGACTCGGCCGGAGCGCGGATCCAGGACGCCGTGACCTCACTCGCGTGGTACGCCGAGATGGGCCGTCGCAACGACCTGCTCTCCGGTCTCGCGCCGCAGATCTCGGTGATCCTCGGCAAGTGTGCCGGCGGCGCGGTGTACACCCCGGCGAACACCGACATCCTGGTGGCCGTCGAGGACAAGTCGTACATGTTCGTCACCGGACCCGATGTGCTGAAACAGGTCAACGGCGAGGAGATCTCGGCCGAGGACCTCGGCAGCGCGCACAACCAGGCGCGTTGGGGCAACATCCATCACGTCGCCGTCGACGAGAAGTCCGCGTTCGACTGGGTCCGCGAGTACCTGCAGTACATGCCGTCGAGCGCCTACGAGCGCCCGCCGGTGATCAACCCGGGCCTCGAGCCGGAGATCACCGAGTCGGACCTGTCGCTCAACGACTTCATGCCCGACAACGACAATGCCGGGTACGACATGCACGACATCATCATCAAGCTGTTCGACGACGGCGCTTTCCATGAGGTCGGCGAGTTGTTCGCGCCCAACATCATCACCGGGTATGCCCGCGTGGACGGCCGTTCGGTCGGTGTGGTCGCCAATCAGCCGAGCGTGATGTCGGGTGTGCTGGACACCGATTCGTCGGAGAAGGCGACACGCTTCGTGCGCATCTGCAACGCCTTCAGCATCCCGCTGGTGTTCCTGGTGGACACCCCGGGCATCCTCCCGGGTCTCGCGGAGGAGCAGAAGGGCACCATCCGACGCTCCGGCCGCTTCCTCTACGCCTATGTCGAGGCCGACGTCCCCAAGGTGACCGTCGTGCTGCGCAAGGCCTACGGCGGCGCGTACGCGGTGATGGGCAGCAAGCACCTCGGTGCCGACGTCAACTTCGCCTGGCCCACCGCCAAGATCGCGGTCATGGGCGCCGAATCGGCGGCCGCCGTGCTGACCCGACGTCAGACCGAAGGTCTCTCGGCCGCCGAGGCAGACAAGATCCGTCGCGAGTTCATCGACTTCTACAACACGATGATGGCCACCCCGTACCTTGCCGCCGAGCGCGGGTACGTCGATGCCGTCATCGAACCCGCCGAGACCCGGCTGCAGCTCCGAAAGGCGTTGGCGCAGTTGCGCGACAAGGAGGTCCTCAAGACCCCGCGCAAGCACTTCCTGATGCCGATCTGACCGTCGTCCTGGATGGTCGAGGGCAACTCGTTTCCGCTCCCTGATCCGAAGAAGCGCACTGCTCCCTGAGCTCAGAGAACGACAGACCCCCCATCGCTCCCTGAGGTGCGAGGAGCGAGGAGTGCACTGCTCCCTGAGGTGCGAGGAGCGAGGAGTGCACTGCTCCCTGAGGTGCGAGGAGCGAGGAGTGCACTGCTCCCTGAGGTGCGAGGAGCGAGGAGTGCACTGCTCCCTGAGGTGCGAGGAGCGAGGAGTGCACTGCTCCCTGAGGTGCGAGGAGCGATAGCGACGAGCCTCGAAGGGCGGACGAGCATCTCACCTGGCCCTTCGAGGCTCGCTTCGCTCGCACCTCAGGGAGCAGAGAGTGAAGCTCGCCCCTCAGGGAGTGGGACGCACAGCGACTAGTTCTTCACCGCCCGCATGGGTCCGGGTGTCCAGAGACCGTTGTGGGTGTCGGTGGTGATGGTCAGTTCCGCGTCGGTCTGCGGGAGGATCGGGGTCAGGCTCTGGAGCATGCCCCAGTCCTTGGCCCAGTCGTTGCGCAGATACGACGGGTAGACGCGTGGGCGCAACTCGTTCTCGATGATGCCCAGCGGACCGCCGGAGTCGCCGGCCATCCACCGCTGCGAGTTGACGCGTTCGCCCTCGCGGTCCGGCGAGATCCGCCACTCCGGCGTCTCCAGCACCCCGTACTTCACCTGAGCGGGACGCTGGCACGGGAACGCGAGCCCGGCCTCCCAGTCGATGAGCACCGGATCCTCGCTGCCCACGAGCGAATTGAGCGTCACCATCGTCGACATGCGCGGCGGGGTCACGGCCAGCCACTGATCGCGCAGCGTCGAGGTGTCCTCGGCGAGGATGCGCACCACCGTCGCTCCCGGGGGCGCCTGATCCATCGGGAAGCGCAGGTTGCGCCATTCGGGTGCGCCGCCGATGTCGAGCGGGACCATCTGTCCGGCCGGTGCCACCGTGCCGTCCGGTGCGACGCGGCCGAACTGCAGTCGTACGCGCTGTCCGGGCCGGGTGACGGCGAGGTCGTCGACGTACTCGACCTGTCCCGCCACCGAGATCGTGACGAGTGGCTGCTCGCCCGATCTGTTCTGCGGCAGCTGGTACCAGTCGGACGTGAGACGTCCGGTACCGGTGGGCGAGTTGTACGTTCCGAGCACCGGGGTCTCGCTCGGCGACAGCCCGAACGGCAGCTTCACCGTCGAGCCGTTGACGCCGGCCTGCGACGTCTGTCCGCCGCTGGTGTCGCTCGACCCGGCGGCGGTCTCGGTGTCCGAGCCGCTGCTGTCGTCGGTCGGATCGGTCTGGGTCCGGTCGACCTCGGCGGTCGAGGTGCCCGATGAGGATTCCCCGCCTTCCTCGTCGGTCTGCTCGGACAGGTCCGAGGCCACCCCGTTGGGATCGAAACCCTCCATCCCGGTGCCGGCGAGGGCCGCGCCCGGTGAGGGATCGCGCTGTCCGGCCACTCGCGCGGGCGCCAGCAGACCGGCGTTCGGATCGTCCTCCACCAGTACGGCATCGGCCAGTGCGCAGGGCTGACCCTGGAGGGCATTCACGTTGGAACTCAGCCACGACCACGAGTTGCGTTGCGTCCAGTCCGCTTTCGCGAACGACACCAGCGTGAACAGCAGCATGATCGTCGACACGACGATGATCGACGGGCTCCGCAGTCGGGTGAACACCGAGCGCGGCTGCCCGGCGCGGACGCCGTCGTCGACATAGTCGTCGCGGAAGTGTTGCCACAGGCCGAGCGCGGTGAGCGCGACGGCGACGGCCAGGATGCCCGTCCACAGCGGGATGCCGCGCACGTCGGGAACCGCGTCGCGCCACGGGATTCCGTAACTGCCGACGTACCACCACTGGTTGCGTCCGGAGAACGCGAGCGCGAGGACATATGCGCAGGCGGCGGCGAACAGCGTCCGGTTGCGCCGGCGCCGCATGATGGTGCGATCAGCGCAGGCGGTCGCCACCGCGGCGAGCGCGCCGCCGATCGCGGCGTACACCCCGAGCTGGTGGGTCCACTTGGTTGGCAGGAACGCCATCAGCACGGCCGACCCGGCGACCATCGCGACCAGGCGCCACGTGGGAGCGGTCGCGATGCCGGGCAGGCGTCGCCGGTTGAGCAGCATCACCACGACCAGGATGAAGCAGGTGAACACGATGAGAATGCCGAAGCGACGGGCGATGCCGCCGTCGGCGGTCGGATTCATCAGCATGTAGTAGCGCATCGGTTCTTCCCACCACTTGTTGGTGGGACCGACCTGGCCGTTGACCGAGACCGCCTCCAAGATGGGTGCCAGCGGCTGGTCGGCGAAGATCTCGAACATCACCGCCAGTCCGGCGGCCAGGATCGGCAACAGCAGCGGCCACAGCCCATCGCGCTTGCGGCGCATCGCGAAACGCTTGATGAGCGGTCGGATACCGGCGATGAGAGCGATCGCGGCGATCACACCCGTGGGGTGGATGGTCAGGGTGAACGCGGCCGCGATGATGCCGATCGTCAGCGGGAAGAAGCGACCCGTGGCGATGGCACGCTCGACGCACACCCACGTGAAGAGGGTGCCCAGCGCGATGAGCGGTTCCACGCGCAGGCCGTTGTTGTACGGCATCCACACGGCGAGGAAGACAAGTGCCGCAGCCCAGATGGCCGGAGTCGACTCCCGGACCGCACGGCCGAGACGGGGGATCGCGGCACGGCTGATGAGCCACCACGAGGCCATGGCGAACAGGAACGGGAGCAGACGCAGCCACGGCGTCGCGGTGCTGACCTCCATCCACGCGGACAGATAGTGGTAGTGCCAGCCGAACGGATCCTGCGGAACACCGAAGTAGCGGTAGTAGTTGTCGAGATAGCCGGCCTCGCTCGCGATCCGACCGACGGTGACCTGATAGCCGTCGTCGGCCGTGTTGCCGCCGACGAACAGCCAGATCAGCAGCACGAGGGCGACGACACCGTCGACCGGGCGCACCCGCCACCAGCCCGCCGGGAAGATCTTGTGATGGCCACGCGCATCCCGGGCGTCGAGGACGGCCAGAGCGGCGAGCGACAGGATCGTCGACGCGATGCCGAGAACCAGCAGCCAGAACTTGAGGGTCGTGGGCGTGGAGACGAATCGGGTGTCGATGGTGGACCGGAACGACAGGCCCTCGGTGCCGACATCTGCCGGCAGGCTCGAGTACACGCCGATGATCTGCGGGCGCGCGTTGGGATCTCGCAGGTCGAAGGACCGCACCGCACCGGTCTGATCGGTCGGGTTCGCCCCACTCCCCTCGCCCCCAGCGCCGGTGCCGTCCGGCAGTCCCTGGATCGAGCCACGGGTCCCCTCGGTGTCTGCCTCGACGACGATGCGGCAGTCCGGTGCGTTCTGTGCTGCCGTCCGAGGAGTGTTGAGCAGCACGACGTTTCGCTGCACCACCTGGATCGAGTCGGCGGTGGCCCGGACGAAGAGCCCGACCTTGCCTGCCTCGGCGCCGCCCTCGGGCACCGTCGACAACAGGACTCCGCCGGACGCAGGCAACGACGCGCCGAGCGCACAAGGCACGGTGACATCCATGGAGACCGGGACGAACGACACGTTCGGGGCCGCGACGTTGGCCACCGAACCCTGCTGCGGCCAGGTCAGTTCGGCCTTCGTGTAGTCGACCGGCAGGAACGGGCTGAGCAGCGCGAGCAGGATTCCGACGACACCCGCGGCCATCGCGACGATGCGTGCGGTGCCGGCGTGGCGTTCCGCGAAACCGGTGGGACGGGGCTCCTCGAGTTGCGCGGTCGCGGACGGACTCGCGCCGGGGGAAGTGTCGGTGCTTGCCACGTCTGCCTGGTTCTCTCCGGGGTGAGGGTTCGCCGGGTCGGCGTGCGGGTTGTTGCGGTCAGTCATCTTCGGGCACCACCCTGATCGGACCCGGGCGGGACCATCCCCACGTGGTCGACGTCCCGGTCTGCACCTCCGCGGGACGTGCCTGCGGGGCCAGCGGTGTCAGACGCTGAAGGTTGCCCCACTCGCGATACCAGTCGTTGTCGAGGTAGGTGGCCAGCGTCGACGGTCGTGTGAGCGCCTCGACCGGCGCCAGCAGTCCGCCGTCCTCGGCGGCCATCCAGGTCTTCGACTGCGAGTTGGCGATCCACGATTCGGGCAGGATGCGCCACCCCGGGATGTCGAAGACGCCGTGGTGCGCGGTCATCGGTCGCTGGCACGGGAACACCGCGCCGGCGGCGAAGTCGATGAGCACGGGGTCGGTGGAGCCCACGACGTCCTGCAGGGTCTGCAGGACCGGCGCACGCGGTGGTGTGACGGCCAGCCACTGGTCCGGGTCGAGGTTGTTGTCCCGGGCGACGATCCGCATCACGGTCGCGTCGGCGGGTACGCGGTCCATCGGGACGCGCAGGTTCCGCCACGGCCGGTTGGTTCGTTCGGGATCGATCGGGATCGCGGGCGCGCCGACCTCCTCGAACTGTCCGTTGGCAGCAACATTCGGCCCGCTCGCTTCGCTCCCGGCGCCGGCTTCGGTGCCGAACTGCACCTCCAACGCCTGCCCGAAGTTCGGGACACCGTCCCGGTCCAGCGTGAAGACGGCGCCGGCAGCGGTGATGACGATGAGCGGCGAGGAGTCGCGCGCGGGCAGGCGGTACCAACCCGTGGTGAGAGTGGCCTGGCCACTGGTGGTCTCGTGACTCCCCAGGACCGGGGTGGTCGCCGGGTCGAGGCCGAATGGGAGTGCGGCGGTACTGCCGTTGACGCCACGGGGGCCCACTCCGCCGGTCGTGCCCGGATTGCTGCCGTAGACGATGAACGTCTTCGACAGGTCCGCCGAGGTGTTCATCGCGCCGGGCTTCTGGGCGCCGGCTTGGGGCGTCAAATCCGGTTTCACGCCGTCGGGACGGAAACCCTCGGATCGGCCCTGCAGGGTCGACGACGCCGTGCCACCCTCCGCCGGAGTCAGCATGCCCCGGTTCGGATCAGGTTCGACGAGCACGGAATCGGCCATCGCGCAGGTGTTTCCGCGCGCGGAGTCGAGGTTGGCCGACAGCATCGTGAAGGTGTCCGTGCGACCGGCCGCGGCTTTGGCGAACACCGCGAGTTCGCTCACGACGATGAGGACGGCGATCACCGCGATGGGGGCGGAGGCGATACCGATGCGCCAGCCGGACGGCGCCGCGCCGCGATCGTGGGCGAGGCCGGTCTCGTCGACGAAGTCCATCCGGAGGTGCTGCCAGATCGCGAACAGCAGCGCCACCACCGCCAAGGCGAGCAGCACGGTCGACACCTGGATGCCGGCGACGACCGGTGCCTTGTCGAACCAGGCGATTCCGAAGTTGGCCGGCCACGGCCACGCGTTCTTGCCCGCCGAGGCGGCCGCGCAGGCCACCAGGAGTCCGGCGACCAGGATCGACAGGTTGCGCAGCGTGCGACGCGCTGCCTGCCCGATCGCCACGCAGGCGACGGCGGCCAACGCCGCACCGAGGCCCGCGAAGATGCCGAACTGGATGGTCCACTTGGTCGGGGTGAACGACAGGAACAGGACGGTGAGCAGGGAGGCGCCCAGCGCGCGCCACACCGCACCCGGATCGATCCCGTCGATGCGCTTGCGCCGCAACATGATCGCCAGCACGACGAACATGGACACCGCGAACAGCAGGACGGGGATTCGCCGGGCCAGGGCGCCGTCGGTGGTGTTCACCGCGAGGAAGTAGTAGCGGAGCAGTTCCTGGTACCAGGCCAGTGTCGGACCGACCGAGTATCGGATGCGCAGGGCCTCGAAGACGGTCGCGAGCGTCTGATCCCGGAAGACGATGATGACGACCAGTGCCACCCCGGCGAGCAGCGGGGCGAGCAGCGGCAGGAGTCCGTCCTCGGCACGGCGTCGGACGAGGATGCGGAGCATGGGCCGGGCGCTCGCGATGAGCAGGGCCAGCGCGACGAGACCATGCGGGGCCAGGGCGAGCGTCAGCGCGGCGGTGAACGCGGCGACGACGGCCGGCAGCATCCGCCGCGTCGAGACCGTGACCTCGACCGCCCACCAGGTCGCCAGGGTGCCGAGGACGATGATGCCCTCGCTGCGCAGTCCCGAACACATCGGCAGCCAGAACGCGAGGAACACCGCCGCGCCGGTGAGCATCGCCCACTGCGAACGCCGCACCGCACCGCCCAGGCGGGGGAGCAGGACTCGGCTGAGGATGAACCAGGCGGCCAGACCCGCGAACAGCGACGGGAGCCGCATCCACAGGCCGGTCGTCGAGATGGTCGACCAGTAGGCCAGGAAGTTGTAGTACCAGTCGAACGGGGCTTCGGGGATGCCGTAGAAGCGGTAGTAGTTCGCCAGGTATCCGGCGTCGGCGGCGTTGCGCCCCATGTTGAGGATGTAACCGTCGTCGGGCGATCCGGCGCCGAGGAAGTGCCAGAGCACGAGCGTCAGCGTGACGCCGATGTCGGTGGGGCCGGGCCTCAGGACCGTGCGCAATCGCAGGCGACGCCCGACGCGGCGGTGGTAGCCGTGGATGCGGTCGAGACGTCCGACGGCGACGAGGGCGACGACCGCGGCCCCGACGCCGATGACCATCACCACCCATTTGAGGATCGACGGTGCGGAATCGAAGCGGTCGTCGATGTCGAGGCGGACGGCGAAGCCCGGTGCCGACCGGACCTGCTCGGGCGTGAGGTCGGTGAAGACACCGGCGATCTGGGGGTTCGCCGACGGCTCGGCGAGGCCGACGTCGCCGCCGCCCGCTGTGGCCGGACCCGGGGGCAGGCCGACGAATTGCGCGCCGGTCGTCGTGGCATCGGAGAAGATGCGGAGTTCGGCGCAGCCGGCGAGGGCTTCGCGCGGCGCCGACGCCAGGGTCTTGTTGCGGTTGGAGACCGTGACCCCGGCGGCGTCGGCCACGACGAACAATCCGTTGTCGCGGGCCTTGGACGCGGCCGCGGGCATCGTCGACAACACGACGGTGGACGCATCGCCGGGGGTCGTCGCCAGTACGCGGCACGGGATCGTGATCGACACGTCGCGAGCGGTCTGCGCGACCAACGGGGCCGTGACGGACGCCGATGCGCCCGTCTGCTGCGGCCACGTGATCGACGCCGTGGACGTGCTGACCGGAAGGAAGGGTGTCAGGACCCCGGCGATGACGGCGACGAGTCCGGCGATCGCGGCGACGAGGGCGACGGTGCGGGATCCGGGTCCGCCGGACGCGCGCTGCGCAGCGGATTCGGCGGTGGTGTCGGCGTTGCCAGCGGACACTTCAGGCGACTTCGGCACAGGCGCATCGTAGTCAGCCATGCTGTGACAAACCCAAATCCTCTGTTGGCCGAGTCCCCGCTGGCCGAGCAGCGTCGTCCGAGCGCAGCGAGGCTGCCGGGTTCTCTCCTGCTGGCCGAGCAGCGTCGTCCGAGCGCAGCGAGGCCGCCGGGTTCCCTCCTGCTGGCCGAGCAGCGTCGTCCGAGCGCAGCGAGGCCGCCGCGTCCGTCGAGGTCACTCGTCGCGACAGCTGCTGCGATCAGGAGAACCGCATGAGGATCGAGTGCACCGCCTGGGTGACGGTCATGCGGTCGTAGGTCTGCACGAATTCGAAGGTGCGCTCGAGATCGGGCCCGGCATCGTGCTGGTCGCGCGCCGAGAGCAGGGCCGCGAAGTGCGGTCCGAGGACCGCGACATTCCACTCGTTGATGAGGTCGTCATCGGCGTCGAGGGGGGCGCGGTGCACGTTCCCGTCGCGGATGTCGGGGAGACCGACGCCGTAGACCCCGGCCAGGCCGGTTTTCTCCGACATCTCTCGCCACCGCTTCGCGGTCCGCGAGGTGAAGTGCTCGGCGAACTGGAAGGTGCCCAGGACGATTGCGGCGCCGCCGATGGCCGCCTGCTCCTCTAGCGCCTTGCTCATCTCGATGAGCAGGCGCTTGTTGCCCATACGCGGGGAGATCGAGGTCGACGCGATGCGGTAGGGCGTCGACTTGTCCGGGCCGGGCGTCGTCCAGACCGGCATCTCGGGCAGCGGCACGACGGTGCGATTGGCGAGAACGGACGGGTCGGTCACGGCGGGGTAGAGATCACCGATACCGAAGGCGGCACCCATGGTCTGCGCGGTGATGCGGCTGTCCTCGTCGTCGACGCCCTCGGCGATGACGACGGCGTGACTGCGCTCGGTGTGCGCGGCCAGCGCGTGGGCGAGGTGGGCGGCGTCGGAACTGGTCCGCGATGTGAGCAGCTCGGCGCCGGTGACGATGATGTCGGGCTCGACGAGGGAGAGCAGGGTGGCCGCGTGCTCGCTGCGGACCAGGCCGTCGACGCAGATGATCTT
Source organism: Gordonia sp. ABKF26 (assembly GCF_041103195.1). Taxonomy (NCBI): domain Bacteria; kingdom Bacillati; phylum Actinomycetota; class Actinomycetes; order Mycobacteriales; family Gordoniaceae; genus Gordonia; species Gordonia sp. ABKF26. Next base: position 90,976 of record NZ_JBGCVZ010000003.1, on the reverse strand, counting down.
GCCGGCCGCGCGGGCGCGGGCGACCCGGGCGAGCGTTCGCTGCGGGCTGCGCTCGACGGCATCGGGCAGGATGACCATGACGTGGCGTTCCAGGCTGCGCGCGGTGTCGTCGTCGAGGTTGTCGATGAGATCGAGATCGAGCGTGACCAGCAGCGGCAGGATCTTGGCGAGCGACTGGGCACGCTGGGACGCGGCCATCTTGCGCTTGCGTTCATCGAGGACGGGATGCTCTTCGACGAGGCGGGCGGCGCGCTTGAGAGCGGCGGCAGTGGCCAGGCGGGTCCCGGCCGGACCTCGGAGCTGCAGTTCGACGGCGGCCAGAGCGCCGTCGGACAGCCGGCAGACCGGCGCGAACTGCATGTGGAGCTCCAGATCATCGAACAGGGTGAATGATCGCGTTTCGGACACACGTGCCTCCCCGTCAGAGCGAGAAGCGCCCCGATCGATCTGGTGGACGCGGTTTGCTACACATCCTGTTCGCGGCAAAAGCCTGTGGCCAGCGTAACAAACCGCGTTCTCCGGACACGATGAAGAAGCCCTTGGATGTGGAAGTCCCAAGCGCCGCAACGTATTCGACTGTGAGTCCTGTTCGTGTATCAGTACCTGTTCGGAGTAGAGGTTGACAGAAGGTGTGCCGCGGTCGTGACCAACGGGGCAGAAGGTCGCGACCGCGGCTCCGGGGCGGGTCCGGGGGTGTGGTGACCCGCTACTCGGTCTTCATACGGCGAGGTCAGCGGGCTGCGTCGGCCGCTTCCTTCTCGCCGCTTGCGCCAGCGTGGGTGAGCTCGCCGGTGTAGCTCTCGAGGTGAGCTCGCACGAACCACTGGAACTTCTCGAGCTCGGCGGTCTGGCCGATGAGGATGTCCTCGGTGATCGGATCGATGTCACCGATCTTCGAGATCCCGTCGCGATGCGAGGTGATGAAACCGTCGTACACCAGGTCGAGAGCGCCCAGGTGGGCCTGCGCGGTGTCGCGTCCGATGGAGTAGTCACTCCACGAGCGATCCTGCTCGATGGCCTTGGCGGTGCCCTTCGGCGATGCGCCGAGGGTGGCGATGCGCTCGGCGATGGTGTCGGCATATCCGCGGACGAGCTCGACCTGAGGGTCGATCATCTCGTGGACGCCGATGAAGTTGGCGCCGACGACGTTCCAGTGGATGTGCTTGAGGGTGAGGTGCAGGTCGTTCAGCGCGCTGAGGCGCTCCTGCAGGATGCCGGCGACCTCGTCGGCGGCTTCATTGCTGAGTCCTGGTGCGGTGAATTTCGGCATACTTCGACGCTAGGCCCGCCGCTCCGGGGTGACGAGCGTGACGGGGCATGAGTGACGGAACCGAGACGGCAGGTCACAGTGCGGTAACGAACGCCTGTGCGGGTGTTTGCGGCACCGACCCGCGGGAAGCGTAACCGCAGGTCGGCGCCGGTGTGTCCGTGTGCGCCGGTTCGTTACTCAGTAACCGCTCGAGCGCATCGGGGCGGGGTCGTACAGCCCGGAGCGTCGAGCGGTACCGAGGTCGAGTTCCGCGGCCGGTGCCGGGATGATCTCGGTGAACTGTTGCAGTCCGCCCCAGTCGCGTCCCCAGTTGTTACGGAGGTAGGTGGGCAGGAGGGTCGGACGCAGCATCGCCTCGGTGATGCCGAGCGGGCCGCCCGCGGTTCCCGACATCCAGGTCTGGCTGTTCTTCCGGGTGGCCTCGGCGTCGGGCATGATCCGCCACTGCGGCACCTCGAGGACGCCGTTGCGCACCTTCATCGGCTGCTGGCACGGGAAGACCATGCCGGGCAGCCAGTCGATGAAGACCGGGTCGGTCTGACCGACCACGTCGTTGAGCGTGGCCAGGGTGCTGACCCGCGGCGGCGTGACCGCCACCCACTCCGACGGTGCGGCCGCGGTGTCGGCGACCTCGACCCGCACGACGGTCGCCCGCTGCGGCGCATCGGCGAGCGGGAACCGCAGGTTGCGCCAGGTCGGGGTCTCGCCGATGTCGATCGGGAACATCCGGCCCAGAGCAGTCACCCGACCGTCGGTCTCGACCCGGCCGAACTGCATAGTGACCTTCTGGCCGGCGTGGACCACCCCGATGCCGTCGACCGCCTCCACCGAGCCGGCGACCGCCATCGTCAGCAGCGGGGCGTCCTCGGAGCGTTCGGGCAGCTGGTACCAGTCCGAGGTCAGCGACCCGGTGCCCGACGGCGAGCCGTAGCTGCCCAGCACGGGCGTCACGGCGGGGTCGAGTCCGAACGGCAGACGCACCGTCGATCCGTTGACGCCGCGGGCGCCCTGGCCGCCCTCGGTGCCGCCCTGAGCGGATGAGCTGTCGGCGGATTCGTCGGAACCCGCACCGGTCTGGGCGCTGTTCTGCGCACCCGAGGTGGTCGACGACTCGGTGCTCTCGGTCGCGTCGACCGAGAGCCGCCCGGGTACGCCGTTGGGGGTGAATCCGATGGCGTCCGGGCCGGCCAGCGCGGCGGCGACACTCGGCGCCGGCCGTCCGTCGACGGCCGCGGGCCGCAGCAGACCGGCGGTGGGATCGGCCTCCACGAGGACGTCGTTGGCCAGCCCGCACGAGTTGCCGGTGAGGGCGCGTGCGTTGGACTTCATCCACGACCACGAATCACGCTGCTCGTAGGCGCCTTTCGCGAACGAGGCGACCATGAACAGCACCATCATCCCGGCGATGACCGGCAGCGGGGAGAACTTCAGCTTCGAATACCACTTGTCGCCGCCCCGGGTTCGGGTCGTCTCGTCGACGAAGTCGTCGCGGAAGTGGAACCACAGACCCGCCAGTGCGGTGGCGACCGCGGCGACGAGGATGAACCAGGCGATGTTGATGCCGCCCACCGTGGGTGGGCGATCCCACCACGGGACGCCGTAACTGCCCACGAACCACCAGCCGTTGGTGCCGGCGAAGGAGATCCCGGTGATCGCCAGCACCGCGGCCGCGAAGAAGCTGCGGTTGCGGCGCGATCGCAACACCGCCGGCGCCATCATGGCGCCCGCCGCGGCGGCGAGGCCTGCGGCGATACCCGCGTACACACCGAAGTGGTGGGTCCACTTGGTCGGTGTGAAGGCGATGAAGAACATGGTGCCGAGGGTCACCGCGACCAGGCGCCAGATCGGAGCGCGCGCAACGCCGTTCGGGTGTTCCCGACGGAGCAGGCGGAGCAGTACGACGAAGAGGCACAGGATCATCGCCAGCACGCCGAAGCGTCGTGCGAGCGTGCCGTCGGCTGTCGGAAGGATCAGGTAGTAGTAGCGGATCGGCTCCTGCCACCACTCGAGCGTCGGACCGACGTCGGAGGCGACCTTGTTGCCCGCGATCAACGGCGCGAGCGGCTGATCGGCGAAGATCTGGAACAGCACGGCGGTGCCGGCGGCCAGGATGGGGGCGAGCATCGGCAGCAGGCCGTCGCGGGAACGGCGCGACACCAGCGTTTTCACGATCGGCCGGATTCCGGCGAGCAGTGCGGCGACCGCCATCAGTCCGCCGGGAGCGAGGGCGAGCGTGAAGGCGGCGGTGACCACCGCGATGGCATAGGGGAGCAGTCGGCGGGTCGCGATCGCGCGCTCCACACAGCACCAGGTCAGCAGTGCGCCCACGGCCTCGGCCGGTTCCGGACGCAGACCGTTGTTGAACGGCAACCAGATCGCGAGGAAGACGAAGGCAGCCGACCACACGGCGGGCGTGCTGTGCCGGACCGCACGGCCCAGACGCGGGATCACCTCTCGGCTGATCAGCCACCAGCCCAGCAGGCCGAGAAGGAACGCGGGCAGGCGCATGAACGGCGCCGCGACGCTCACGTCCGTCATGGCCGAGATCACCTGGAAGTGCCAGCCGAACGGATCCTGCGGCACACCGAAGTAGCGGAAGTAGTTGTCGGCGTATCCGGCGTCGCCGGTGATCCGGCCGACGATGAAGTTGTAACCGTCGTCGGAGGTGTTGGCGCCCGCGAACCACCAGAAGGCGAGGATCGCGAACACCGCGACGTCGGGTGGCCGGATGGTGAACCATCCGGACGGGAGGAAGCGCTTGTGGCTGCGGCCATCTCGTCGATCCAGAATCCCGAGTGCGATCAGCGAGACGATCGTCAGGAGGATGCCGAGCACGATCGCGGTGAGCTTCAGCGGGGTGGGGGTGCTGACGTAGCGGGTGTCGATGGTGGCGCGCAGCGCCAACCCGTCGCGCGGCGCGTCGGCGGGCAGATCGCTGTAGATGCCGACGATCTGGGGACGCATCTCGTGGTCGGGCAGGGCGAAAGCATGCGAGGCACCCGAGTCCGCGGCCGGTTCGGGGAGACCCACGAATCGCCCGCTCACCCCTTCGCCGTCGGCCTGGAAGACGATGCGGCAGTTCGGGTTCGTCTGTGCGGCGGTGCGATCGGTGTTCAGCAGCGCGACGTTGCGGTCGGTGAGGGTCAGCGCGTCGGCCGTCGCCCGGACGAACAATCCGCGGGCGCCGGCGTCCTGGCCGCCCTCGGGGATTGTCGACAGCAGCACCCCGCCCTGCGCGGGCAACCGGGTGGCCAGCGAACACGGCACCGACATGTCCATGTCGATCGGGACGAAGGACACCAGCGGCGCGGCGACATCCGAGACGCCACCACCCTGCGGCCATTTCAGTTCCGCGGTCGACTGATTCACCGGGAGCAGCGGGGTGAGGACGGCCAGCAGGAACCCGAGCAGGCCGGTGACGGTCGCGACGATCTTCGCGTTGACCCTGATCGTCGGGTTGCCCGCCGCCAGGCGGGAAGTGCGGGACTCACTCATCGGATTGGGGCTCCACCCTGATCGAGCCGGTGCGCGACCAGCCCCATTGCGTCGTCGATGCCGTGTCGATCCGCGCGTCGGGCGCGTCGGACACGAGCGGTGTCAGCTTCTCCAGTGCGCCCCAGTCGCGCACCCAGTCGTCCTGCAGGTACGTCGAGACCGCCGACGCCGAGGTGGTGGCCTCGGAGATGCCCAGCAGCCCGCCGTCCACGCCGGCCTGCCAGGTCTTGGACTGGGAGTTGGTCAGCGGGTAGTCGCCGAGGATGCGCCACTGCGGCACCTGGGCGACGCCGTGGGAGACGCCCATCGGCCGCTGGCACGGGAAGTGCGAGGCCACCCCGAAGTCGATGAGCGTGGGCGCCGCCGATCCGACGACCTCCTGCAGCGTCTGCAATCGCGGGGCGCGCGGCGGTGTGATCCCGATGAACTGCTTCTCGCCGAGATTGTTGTCCTGCAGGGACAATCGCATCACGGTCGCGCGCGGCGGGGCCGCCGACATCGGCACCCGCATGTTGCGCCACGGCATGTTGAGGATCACGGGCCCGGGGTCGATCGGCAAGATGTCGGGGCCGACCTGCTCGAAGGTCCCGTCGACGCCCGGACGCCCGAACTGCACCACCATCTTCTGTCCGAAGTTCCGTACGCCGAAGGTGTCGATGGTCGAGACGGCGCCCGCGGTGCTGAACACCAGCAGCGGCGACGCGGAGCGGTCGGCGGGCAGGTCGTACCAGCCGGTCGTGAGCCGCGCCTCGCCCGGATATCCGTAGCTGCCCAGGACCGGCGTGGTGGCGGGGTCGAGTCCGTAGGGCAGTTTGGCGGTGGAACCGTTCACGGTCTCCGGTCCGCGCCCGCCGGTGGTCCCGGCACCCAGCCCCCCGGTGATGGCGAACGGGCGGGCCATACTCGCCGACACGTTCATCTGTCCGGGCCGCTGGCTCCCCGGCTCGGGCTGGAGGTCGTCGGGAATCCCGTTGGGGGAGAATCCCACCGGGTTCTCGCCGCGCAGCGCCTGGGTCGTGGTCGCGCCGCCCGCCGGGGTCAGCATGCCGGCGTTGGGATCGAGTTCGACGAGAACATCGTCCGCGAGGCCACAGCTGTTGCCGCGCAGGGTGTCCAGATTCTCGGCCAGGGCCGTCGACGCCGGGTATCGGGTCACCGCGGCCTTGGCGAACAACAGCAACTCGACGATCACGAGGAGCCCGGCGATCACCGCCAGCGGAGAGGAGGCGAGAAAGAGTCGTCGACGATCGGCCCGTGTCTCGCCGGGCCCGGTGTCGGCGTGGGCGAGACCGCGATTGGTGACGTAGTCCAGGCGCAGGTGCTGCCACACCGCGACCGCGGCGGCGATCACGGCGAGGATCAGGAACAGGGTCGACGCCTGGTAACCGGCGATGACCGGCGCCCGGTCGAACCAGGAGATGCCGTATTCGTAGAGGAACGGCCACGAGTTGTATCCCGCCATCGCCGCCGCCATCGCGAACAGCAGCCCCGAGACGAACACGGTCAGGTTTCGGGCCGACCGGGCCGCCGACTGGGCCACGGCCACGGTGGCCACCGCCGCGATCGCCGACGCCAGCCCGGCGAGCACGCCGAACTGGATGGTCCATTTGGTGGGCGTGAACGCGAACAGCAGCAGGGTGACACCCACGGCGCCGATCAGGCGCCATGCCGGCCGCGGGTCGACGCCGCGAATCCTCGTGCGGCGCAGCATGACCGCGACCGTCACGAACAGGCCGGCGAGCAGGAGCAGCAACGGCACCCGACGGGTGAGAGCGCCGTCGTCGGTCACGACCGAGATGAAGTAGTACCTCAGGAACTCCTGGTGCCAGGAGATGACCGGTCCGACCGTGTAACGCAGCTTGATCGCCTCGAGGACGGTCGCCAGGGTCTGATCGCGGAACACCACGATGAGGACGAGCATTCCGGCCGCGGCGATCGGCGCGAGGAGGGTCAGCGTCGACGTCCAGACGGAGCCGTCGAGTCGTCTACGCCGATCGATGAGGATGTGCAGCAGCGAGCGGGCCGCCACCAGCAGGATGGCCACGCCGACGAGGCCGTGCGGGGCGAGCGCGAGAGTGAACCCCGCGACCAGCGCGGCGAGGGCCGCCGGCAGGAGTCGTCGTGTCGCGATCGCGTGTTCGGCGGCCCACCAGGTGAGCAGCGAACCGAGGACGATGATCCCCTCGCTGCGCAGCCCGCTGCAGAACGGCAGCCAGAACGCGGTGAACGTGAGGGCGGCGGCCCAGATCGCCCAGGAACTCCGTCGTACTGCCGGACCGAGGCGGGGTAGGAGCACCCGGCTGAGGACGAACCACGACACGAGCCCGGCGATGAGTTGCGGGATGTGCATCCACAGCACCGACGGCGAGACCGATGACCACGCGGCGAGGAAGCTGTAGTACCAGTCGAACGGAGCCTCGGGGATGCCGTAGAAGCGGTAGTAGTTGGCGAGGTAGCCGAAGCCGTCCGCGGTCCGGCCCATGTTGAGGATGTAGCCGTCGTCGGGTGAACCGGCCCCGAGGACGCTCCAGACCAGCAGGATCGCGGTGACGATCAGGTCGGTGGCCCGGGGTTTCAGCGAATGCCACCAGGAGCGGGTTCGCGCGCCGATCCGCCGGTGGTATCCGCCGATGCGATCGAGCAGCCCCAGCGCGACGACGGCGACGAGAACGGACAGGGCGGCGAGCGCCATCACCACGATCTTGAGGACCGACGGCGACGATTCGTAGCGGTTGTCGATGGTCACCTGCACGCGGAGGCCGTCGGCGGCGGCGGCGCGTGCCTGCTCCGGGCTCAGGTTGCTGAAGATGCCGTCGACCTGGGGGCGGCGGTCCGGCGGCAGCGTCGTCGACTGGCCGAGTCCGACGAACTCCGCGCCGGGGCCGGTGGGTCCGGAGAAGATGCGCAGTTCCCGGCATCGGTCCAGGTCGGCACGCGCGGCGGTGGCGGCGAGGCTGTTCCGGAAGGTCACGGTGATCGCGGCGTCGGTGGCGGTGACCCACAACGACGACGACTTCGACTTCGGCGCGTTGGTCGGCATGGTCGCCAGGACCACCCCGTCCTCGGCCGATGCCAGCGTCGCGCATGGGATGCGGGCGTCGAGGGTCTGCGGGGTCTGCGCGATGAGCGGGGCCATGACCGATGAGGTGTCGGCGCTCAGGTCCTGTCCGGCGGGCCAGTCGAAACCGGCGTCGACGGCCTTGACGGGCAGCAGTGGGGTGAGGGCGCACAGCACGATGCCTGCGATCCCGGCCACGATCGCCACCCACCGGGCGGTGCCTGCGGAGATCCTGGTCCCCGGCCCCGATGTTGCCGGCCCCGGCGACGACGGTTCTGCGGAATCCTCTGGCGAGGTCGGGGCTGTCACAGGCACGGTGCCTCATCGTAAGCGACGTGCCTCAGGCCACCTAGGGCCCACCCCGCAGCCTGATCGACGAGGTGCGTGAACGTCGGTACCACTGCTTCCTGAGGAGCGTCCGGAGCTTGCCGTAGGGCGCGTCACCCCCGCTCCCTGAGGAGCGTCCGGAGCTTGCGGAGGGCGCGTCACCCCCGCTCCCTGAGGAGCGTCCGGAGCTTGCGGAGGGCGCGTCACGAAGGGTCCCGCCCGCGCGACAGCTCAGATCTTGCCCGCGGGGCGGAGCGTACCAGCAACCACCGACAATCTTCAGTGGTGACTAGGTAGAGGGAAAAGTTTGTCGGACAACATATTTCGCTCTGCCGACTGCCCGCCTTTCGTGTACAGTCGAACGTACATTCGCAGCAACGGCTCCCGGGGGAGGTGACCGTCATGGCCGACACGACACACGTCGACGACGATTCGGCGGCGCCGCAACCGCGTGCCGTCGAGCTGGTGGCCGAGTTGCATGCGATCCTCGACGAACTGCAGACCGTGGACCTGTCACCGTGCACCGATACTGAGTTGGCCGACGTGGCAGCCGAGACCGAACGCGCCATCGCACGACTGACCGTCGCCGGTGACCGGCAGATCGATCAGGCCGAGGCTCGCGACCTCCCCCGCAAGACCGGCTGCCGCACGCTCATGCAGTTCATGACCCACCGGCTGCGGGTCTCCAACCCTGTGCGGCGTCGTAAGCAGATGGACGCCACCGCCACCCGCACCAGCCTCGGCGGCGAGGTCCTACCGCCCGAACACCCCTGCCTCGCTGAGGCGTTCGCTGCGGGAGCGGTTGGCTCTGCACACGTGCAGGCCGCCCTCGATGTCCTCGACCAGATCCCCCACGCCGTCGAGCATGATGTGAAAGTCGCTGCCGAGCGGCAGATGGCCGAGATCGCCGCCGACCACACCCCTGCCGACATCACCCAACTCGGCGCGCGGCTCCTCGCTCACCTCGACCCCGACGGCACCCTGTCCGACGACACCGACCAGAAACGGCGCCGCAACCTGTGGATCGGACGCCAACGAGCCGACGGCACCGCGAAGATCTCCGGCACCCTCACTCCCGCACTCGCCGCCCGGCTCACGATGATGTTCGCCGTCTGGGGCAAACCCGGACTCAACAACCCCGACGACCCGAACTCACCGTCCGGACCGGCCGGCACCGCGGACCCCGACGCCCTGGCCCTCGCCGCCGACCGCGACCAACGCACCCCCGCCCAGACCAATCACGACGCCCTCGACGCCGCACTGGCCGCCGGTTTCGCCGACGGCACACTCGGCACGTCGCACCGCGGCCTGCCCGTGCAACTGATCATCAAAGCCGACCTGAACGACCTGATCCGCGAAGCCGGGCTCGCCACCACCGCCACCGGCACCCTGCTGCCCATCCCCGACCTGATCGCGATGGCCGGCGACGTGCAGCCGTGGTTGGCGATCTTCAAAGACGCCACCGCGGTGCCGCTGCATTTCGGTAGGGGCAAGCGTCTGGCCACCCGCGAACAACGCCTCGTCTCCTTCGCCCGCCCCGACGGTGAAGTGTGCTCGGCACCCGGATGCGACCAGCCCGCCACCCACGTCGAACTCCACCACGCCCAGAAAGACTGGGCCAAAGGTGGTTCCACCGACATCGACGACCTCGCCCCGGCCTGCCCCCGCCACAACCGCATGGTCGGCGACCAGCCCGGCCAGTACACCACCCGCATCGAACGGTCCGGACCCGACGAAGGCCGCTGCCTCTGGCGGTTGAACGCCGAACCCGGCGCGCCACCCAACCCCGAACGCCTCAATCGCCGGCCCGACATACCCCGGCGGTTCACCACACACCTGAACACAGTGCGCAACGAGATCCACGGACCGACCACCCGGCCCGGCGTCGGGTCGCGCTCAGGCCTGTCGCGCCCCGACGCCGTCGGTCATGGCGACAGCGGTCGGCGTCTCGAACTCGCCTACCGCGAACTCGTCCAGCCGCGAACACTGCCGGAGCATCCCACCACTCGACCACTGACCCCGGTCGAAGCAGCCCTCGCACGCATCCTCGCCGACCATCCGTGACTGCGGAGCAGCTCGCCGGGCTGACTGCCACCACGGCGACCGGGCCGTCAGCGCCGCCGAATCGCTAGCATGCCGCCTGACTGTCAGTGCCGCAGCGGCGCGGGACTCCACAATCCGCTGCGGGTGGCCGTGCCGGTCTCGATCTCGGCGAGCGTGTCGACGTCACCGTATGGCTCGTAGCGTTCGAGGGCGCCCCAGTCGCGTCCGATGTCGGCCATCAGATAGGTCGGCAGCGCCGTCGCCTGCTGGGAGACCTCGATCCACCCGAGCGGGCCGCCGCCGAAGCTGTTCTGCCACGCCGACACCGCAGCCGCCAGGTCGGACCCGGGCTTGATGCGCCACTTCGGGATCTCCGCGACCCCGACGTCGTGGGTGAACGGACGCTGGCACGGGAAGGCCAGCCCCGATGTCCAGTCGATGTGGACCGGGTCGGTGTCGCCGACGACGTCCTGCAGGGTGTCCATCTGCGGGATCCGCGGCGGGGTCAGCACGATGAACCGGTCCTCGGCGAGGTTGTCGTCGGTGGCGACGATCCGCACCGCGGTGGTGTCCGAGGGGAGCTCGTCGGTGTTGTATCGCAGGTTTCGCCACGACGGGCGCGGGCCGGGGTCGATGAGTTCGGTGTCGCCCGCGGCCTCGAGATCGGCGTCGCGGGTGCCCGGGCCGATCGGGTCGGCGGTGTACTCGAGCATGACGTTCGGGTTGTCGTACTCGCCGGCCACCGCCATCGTCAGCAGCGGGCGGTCCCGCCAGTCCTCCGGCAGTGCGTACCACCCGGAGGTGAGGCGGGCCGGCACCTGGTCGAGCTTCGAGTAGCTGCCCATGACCGGGGTCGACGCGGGGTCGAGGAAGAACGGGAGGGCCGCGGTGCTGCCGTTGATCCCGGGCTCGGAGATCTCGCCGCCGCCGGTGCCGCCGGGGTTGGAGTTGACGATGTCGGGGGACTGCCAGACGTCGCCCGACAGCACGCCGAGCGATCCCTCGCTGGCCGTTGATTCCAGTGCCGTCGGCACGCCGTTCGGGAAGAACCCCGAGGTGGTCGGGGAGGTGCCGGGTGCCGCTGGCGGTCCGCCGAGCGGGTTGGACAGGGTGGGATCGACCGGACGGAGCATGTCGCGGTTGGGATCGGATTCCACCCAGACCTTGTCGGCCATGCCGCACGGGTTACCGGCGACCGCGGCGAAGTTGGACCGCGGGACCGAGTACGACGAGCTCTGGTGGATGCCGGCGAAGATCGCGGTGACGATCTGGAAGACGACGACCGCCATCGCGAGGTAGGCGAGCGGCGCGGCGGCCATCGAGGCGATCAGCCGCCTGTACCAGCGCTGATGAGCGGCGTCGCCGGCGGTCGACTCCTCGACGTGCGGATCGGTCCCGGTGAACGGCTCGCGGAAATGGAACCAGAGCGCGAGGAGCAGCAGGGCGAGCGCGGCGTAAAGCAGCACGCTGCCGAGCATGATGCCGCCGATCTTGACCTGCTCCACTCCCCACGGCATGCCCCAGGCGGAGTAGTAGTAGTACGAGTTCGGCGCGGTGAAGGCGAGACCGCCGATGAACAGGACGAGCGCGCAGAACAGGGTGCGGTTGCGCCGGGAGTGCATCGACTGCTGGCTGGCGGCGATCGCGGCGATCGCGGCAAGGGCGGCGGCGATGCCCGCGAAGACACCGAAGTGGTGGGTCCACTTGGTGGGCGTGAACATGAGGAAGACCAGCGACGCGAAGGTGATAGCGACGATGCGACGCGTGGGGCCGATGGCGGTGCCCGGGATGCGGTTCTTGCGAACCAGCACGGCCGCCGAGACGACCAGTCCCAGGATCATGGCGAGCACGGCGAAACGTCGGGCGATGGAACCGTCGGCAGAGAAGGCGAAGAGCGCCGAGTAACGGCCGATCTCGTTGTACCAACTCATCGACGGGCCGAGCGCCGACTTCATGCTCGACGCCTCGGCGAACGACCGCAGGGTCAGGTTCGAGAACACGACGAAGACGACGAAGGTGCCGGCAGCCAGGATCGGCGCGATCAGCGCGACGAACGACCAGCGCAGTGATGTGCGGCGGTCACGGTCGGCGGCTTCTGAATCCTTCGGTGACGAACCAGTGGACGAGGTGGAACCGGACAACTCGGCGACGACGCGGGCCCGCTTGATGAGCGCCATGATCATCGGTCGCGCGCCTGCGATCAGTGCGGCGACGGCAAGGAGGCCCGTCGGCCCGGCGGCGATGCTGAAGGCACCGATCAGGCAAGCGACCGCGGCGGGCAGCATTCGGCCGGTGGCGATGGCGCGTTCGACCGAACACCACGTCAGCAGCGCACCCAGGCAGATGATCGGCTCGGGCCGCAGGCCGTTGTTGAAGGGGAACCAGCACGCGAGGAACGCGAATGCGGCGGTCCAGGCGACCATCGGTCGGGTCAGGGCGGCCCGGCCCAGACGGGGGAGAACCTCGTGACTAACGATGAGCCACACCAGGATTCCGCACAGGAGTGCCGGCAGTCGCATCCACGGGCTGGCCACCGAGACGTGGCTGAGCAGACCGAACACCTGGTAGTACCAGCCGAAGGGTGCCTCGGGCGCGCCGTACCACCGGAAGTAGTTCGCGGTGTAGTCGCTGTCCTGGGCGACTCTCGACATGGTCAGGAGGTAACCGTCGTCGGAGGTGTTGGGCCCGATCATGTGCCAGAGGATCAGCGCCCCGATGACCACGTAATCGCGGGCGTTGAGACGCCACCATCGGGCCGGGAAGATCCGTCGATGGCGGCGACCGTCGGTCGAGTCGAGCGCGGCGAGTGCGGCCAGCGACAACAGCGTCGACGCCACGCCGACGATGACGACCAGCCACTTCGAGATGGTGGGCGCGGTGTTGTAGCGCGAATCGATCGTGACGTGGGCGTCGAGGCCCGCGATGTCGGCGGCGGGGCCGGACAGGTCGGTGAAGAGGCCGGTGACCTGGGGGCGTTGATCGGGCCAGTACTTGAAGGCTTCTTTGTCCTCCGTCGTTCCTGCGAGCGGTTCGTCCTCGCCGTCCTCGTTCTGGGTGCCGCTCGTCATGCCGACGAACTCGGCGGTCACCGCGTCGGAGTCGGCGTGCACGACGATCTCGCGGCAGCCCTGGTCGCGCATGTCCTGCAGCGTGGCCGAGACCAGCGAGACGTTGCGGATCACGACCTCGACGCCCTGCCGGTCCAGGGGCGCATAGGCAGCGCCGGTTTTGCGGATGAACAGGCCGCGCTCACCCGACTTCGGCGCTTGCTTCGGAGTCGTCGAGAGCAGCACCGATCCGCCGGGCGGCAGGTCGTCGACGGCGGTACAGGGGATCGTGACGTCGAGGTCGACGGGTGTGTAACCGATCAGCGGCGACGACACCGAACCGATCTGTCCGTTCTGGGGCCAGTCGATCTCGGCGGTTCGCTGCGACACCGGCATGAGTGGTGTCGCGAGTGCGAGGAGGAACCCGAGCAGTCCGGTGACGATGGCGACGATCCTCGCTCGTCGAACGGTCTGCGATGGCACAAAGAGAGATGGTAGCCCTAGGGACGTCTCGTCCCGGTCGGCGGCGGTGCCGGCGTCGGAGACTCGCCGACCGGCAGGTCAGGGCCAGTAAGGTGAACGCCATGTCCGACGCCGAGGTGACCGACCGTCTGCCGATCCTGCTGCTCAACGGTCCCAACCTGAACACGCTCGGCACCCGGGAGCCCGCCGTCTACGGCTCGGACACCCTCGCCGACGTGGTCGACCTCGCCGAGCGCACCGCTGCCGAGCTCGGCTTCGGGGTGCGCGCCGCGCAGACCAATCACGAGGGACAGATGCTCGACTGGATTCACGAGTCCGTCGGCGAGATCAGCGGCATCGTCATCAACCCCGGCGGATGGACACACACGTCGGTCGCTCTCGCCGACGCGCTCGTCGTCCCCGACGTCCCCGTGCTCGAGGTGCACATCAGCAATGTGTATCGGCGAGAGGCGTTTCGTCATCACTCCTATGTGTCCCCGATCGCGGCCGGGGTGATCGCCGGTTACGGCATCCGCGGCTACGAGTTCGCGATCCGCAGGCTCGCCGAACTCGTCGACTGACCCCGCGCCCCGTCGACTGTGCGCGGTGTGATCGCGGCGGGTGGCCTGAGCGCGTCGAGTCACGGTGGCTCGACAGAGGATTCGAGAGCGCGGTCGAGGATGGTGCGGAAGCCCTTGACCAGTGCCTGGCGGGAATGCAGCGTGCCGCTCTCGAAGCCGATCAGCAGATACATTGCCGCGGTGGCGAATTCCTCGGCCTCCTCGCGATCGTGGAGCACCTCCTCGTAGGTGGCCGCGATGATGTCGCGGCGCTCCCGGTCCACGGTGTGCTGAATGGCGAGCACCTCGGGATCGTGTGCGGCCCACACGCGGATCGCGGCCTCGGTCGCGTGTGGCAGCCGTAGGCCGATGTCCGTGAGGGCGTCGAGACGCTCCCGTGGATCGGCGATGTCGCGAGCACCGGCGATCAGTCGCTGGCTCTGTTCGTCGCGCCAGTGACGGATGAGGGCGGATCGGTACTCGGCCCAGTTCCCGAACGCGTGGTAGAAGCTCCCGGTGGTCGTGCCGGTCGCCTCGCAGATCGCTGCCAGCTTCAACCCGGCATGGCCGTGCTCCGTGAGGATGGCCAGGCCGGCGTCGAGGTAACGCCGTTGCGTGTACTCCGACGGCTTCGCTTTCTTGCCGGTGGCCATCACCCCAGTGTGCTGCACGATTGGCGAGGTCGGCGCCCGGGGTCCGCGCTCCCGCAGCACCGCGAACACATCGAATGTGACCCCTTGCACATTTCTATAAGTCGACTTACAGTGACGTGGCACTCACCGAGGAGGACATCCGATGGGCAAGGCGACCCGCAATCAGGGACTCGATCCGCAGACGCAGTTCCACGAGATCTACCGAAACCTGTCGACCTTCGACTTTCCGTGGGACATCAACCAAGCGCTGAGCTTCGCGCTGTTCCGCACGTACGCGGTACCGAGCATCGGCCGGTTGCTCGACGAGACGCGTGCGTTCACGGCTGAGACCCAGAAGCGCTACGACGACACCTCGCTCCTGCTGGAGGTGCCGCTCCTGGACGGATTCGACAGCAGACGGGGCAAGTCCGCCATTCGGCGCATCAACCAGATGCACCGCATGTACGACATCAGCAACGACGACATGCGTTACGTCCTGTCGACATTCGTGGTCGTCCCGAAGCGGTGGATCGACGATTACGGCTGGCGGAAGCTGACCGACGACGAGGTGACCGCGTCGGTGAACTACTACCGGACGCTCGGGCGCCACATGGGGATCAAGGAGATCCCCGAGACCTACGGCGCTTTCGAGACCCTGATGGACGCCTACGAACGCGAGCATTTCGCGTTCGACGAGGGTGGTCGCCGCGTCGCTGATGCCACCAAGGGTCTGCTCGCGTCGTTCTATCCCAAGCCGCTCGCGCCGGCGATCGACGTCTTCAGCCGATCGTTGATGGATGACGCGTTGCTCGAGTCGTTCGGCTACCGGCGACCTGGACGTGTCGCGCGGTTGCTGTCGATCGGAGGACTCAAGGCGCGCGCCCGGGTCGTGGCCGCCCTGCCGGCCCGTCGATCACCACAGTACGTATCCGAGATGCAGCGAATTCGCAGCTACCCGAACGGTTTCGACATCGAGAAACTGGGCACGTTCGCGGGTGGCTGCCCGGTTCGGCACCTGCCGGCCGAGCCTGCACAGCACGCTCCGGCCGGGAGCTGAGGCTCGGGCTGCGTCTGCGGAATCTGCGAAAAGGTTGATCCGTTCGCTCCGAACCCTTGCGCCGCGGAGGCATTAGTGCAACCCTGGGGTTGCATCAATAACCGGCGACGGGGAGCACCGATGAGCGACGACACAGATACATATGACGTGACCGGTTCGGCGGCAGTCGAATTCGACCGGATCGAGCGCGAGATCTCGATCGACGCATCCGCCGAGAGGGTCTGGTCTCTGGTCAGCGAGCCGGGGTGGTTCATCAACGACAAGGCGATCACCGAGCACCGGATCGAACGCGACGGAGACCTGTCGACCATCCACGACCCGGCTCACGGCGCCTTCACGTTCCGCACCATCGCACTCGACGAACCGAGATACGCCGCGTTTCGGTGGCTCGCCGACTCCGCTGATCCGCAGTCGGATTCGACGCTCGTCGAGTTCTGGATCACGCCATCGGAATCCGGCGTTGTCCTCAAGGTCGTGGAGTCCGGCTTCGCGTCCCTCCCCGGAACGGATGCCGAGCGGCGCGCGCGGTTCGACGGCAACAACGAGGGGTGGACCATCGAACTCGAATTGGCGCGAACACATCTCGGCGGCGTGCATGCCTGACGTCGCATCGGTCGAGGTCTTTGCCGCGCTGTCCGATGAGAGCCGATGGCAGATCCTCACGCGCCTGGGTTCGGAACCCGCGTCCGCGTCACGTCTCGCGGACGAGCTCCCGATCAGTAGGCAAGCGATCGCGAAACACCTTCGCGTGCTCACCGAGGCGGGGTTGGTGACCTCGTCACGGGTCGGCCGCGAGATCCGCTACGAAGCCGTGGGGACGCAGCTCTCCCGGGTCGCGCACCGCCTCGACGCCATCGGACGAGGCTGGGATCGCCGTCTCGCCGACATCAAACTCCGTGCCGAGCGGGGTTGAGCCGCACCTCAATGCTCCCTGAGGTGCGAGGAGCGTTAGCGACGAGCCTCGAAGGGTCTGGCGAGACGACTCGCGAGACCCTTCGTGACGCAGCCTCCGCAAGCTCCGGCCGCTCCTCAGGGAACGGGGGCGCCGATTACGCTCCTCGCCACTCGGGGAGCGGAGGCTCCTCAAGGGTTGCGGACTTTCAGCACCTCGTCGATCGCCCGGGCGGTGTCGGCGGCGTGGGGTGCGCGAATCATCGAGATGTGATCGCCGGAGACGTCGAAAAAGGTCACCTCGCCCGACGACATCCGCCGCCACAGGTCCGGGTCATCGGGATTGGTGCGCGCCCGGATGACGCCTACGGGGCCGGCGTGGTCGCGCGGCCGGTAGCGGCGGATCATCCTCGTGCCCAAGCGGAAGAACACGACCCACTGCACGGGGGTCGGGAGCTGCACCATGCCGGCGGTGGGCACGAGGACCGCGAGCACGATCTCCTTCACCACCCGTTGGGGAAGAGGTTCTTTCGCCGGGGTGGGATCGTCCCCGGTGCGGTCGGGGAGAGCGGTGTCCTGGGTGTCGCCGCGTCGGGCACGCAACCGGTCGAGGACTCCTCCCTTCTCGCCGCGGACCCGGCGAGCCAGTGCCGGGTCGAACAGCGAGTCGAGGACGACGACCGGATCGCACGTCTCGCCCGCGTCGGTCAACCGCGCAGCGACTTCCATCGCGACGAAACCGCCGAGCGAATAACCGCCGACCTGATACGGCCCGTGGGGTTGAACCGACCGGATGTCGTCGATCGCCCGTCGTGCCGCGGCGCGAACGGAATGATCGGCGCGACCGCGCTTTTCGACGCCCCGCGACTGGATCGCGTAGACCGGCCGGTCGGTCTGTAGTGCGCGGACGACCGGGGTCAGACTCGTTGCGAGGCTGCCGGCGCCGGCGACCAGGAAGATCGGTCGGCCGGTACCCTTTCGCAGCGGGATGAGGGTGGCACCCGAGGCATTCGCCGAACGTTCCCTGGCGGCGGACTCGATGCGCTGCGCGAACAGCGCGATGGTCGGCGCCTCGGCGAGCATCGCGGTGTTCACGTCGAGTTGGAGGTGATGCTGAACCTCGGCCAGCATCTTCGCCGCTGCCAGCGAGTCGCCTCCGAGCTCGACGAAATCCTCGTTGCGGCCGATGGATTCGAGACCGAGGATCTGGCACCAGAATCGGTGCAGCGCCATCTCGGTCATCCCGCGGGGCGGCTCGTGATCGGGTCGGGCGGGCGGCGGTGGCAGTGCTGCCCGGTCCACCTTGCCGCGCTCGTTGCGGGGGAGTTCGGCGAGGACGACGATGTCACGCGGGATCATCCACGGTGTCAACGTCTTCCCGAGCTCCTGCCGGATCTCGGCCGGCGAGGGCGACCACTTCTCCGGATCCACGGCGACATGGGCGGTGAGCCGGGCTTCGTCGCGGTCGGCGGTGACGACCGCGTCGGTGGTCCAGGCCAGGGCGCGGAGCGCGGCTTCCACCTCCAGTGGTTCGACGAGGTAGCCGCGGATCTTGATCGCGTCGTCGCTGCGTCCGAGGAGCGCGAGTTCGCCGGACTCGTCGAGTCGTCCCAGATCCCCGGTGCGATAGCGGGCTCGGCCGTCGGGCAGCTGGATGAAACGCTCGGCGGTCAGCTCCGGATTCCGGTGGTAACCGGACGCGATGTGAGCGGACTCGACAAGTACCTCACCGGTGGCGCCGACGGGCAGGTCGTTGCCGTCGGCGTCGACGATGCGGACGGACTTGTCCGATGCCGGTACACCCACCGGAATGGCGCCCGGTTCGATGTCCCGGTCGGGTGGGAACAGATTGAAGGCCAGGTTGCCGACCTCCGATGCGCCTGCCCAGCAACAGAAGACCCCGCCGGCGAGGATCGTGTCGCGGGCCAGCTGCACATCGGCACGATGCGTCGGTTCGCCACACGTGGACAGCAGGCGTAGCGAGTCGACGGCGTCGTCGGCCGACAGTTCACCCAGCCACGACCGCAGCAGCGACGGGGTGCAGTGTGCGGTCGTCGCCTCCTGCGCGACCAGCCAGTCCCGCAACCCGGTGGTGGTGCGGCGGCGGACGTCCCACAACAGCATGGTCGACCCGTTGAGCAGGCTCATCGCGAGCGCGTCCAGGCCGCCGCCGAAACTGAGCGGCAGCAGGACCACGGCACGATCCGTCGGCCGCATGCCGAGGAAACGGCGGCCGTCCCGGGCATGGTTGACCGGCATCTTCTGCGACAGCACAACGCCTTTGGGGGTTCCGGTCGATCCCGAGGTGAACAGCAGGACCGCCGGATCGCTCGGTCCTGGCTCGACGACGTCAGTTCGCGAGGGCCCGGCCTCGGCGTCGGTGTCCAGCAGTTGCGCACCGGAGCGTTCCAGCACGACGTCGCGTCGGTCCGGTGGCAGGAACGGGTCGATGAGGACGAGGGGCCGCCCGGAGCACAGCACGGAGAGCATCGCGATGACCGAGTCGATGTCGGATTCGATCTCCACTGCGACGGGTCGGCCCGAGTCGGTCGTCGCGGTGATCGTGCGCGTGAGGTCGTCGACTCGCCTGGCGGCATCCGCGAAGGTGATGGACTGCTCGGGCGTCCGGATCGCGATCGCGTCGCCACGGGCCGCGGCCACCGCTCGCCAGCGGGCGGCAGCTGTGTGCGCGGTGCCGGTGCCCGTGAGGTCGGTGACGACCGCACCGTCGGGGTGAGTCGGACGTGTCTCGAGAGGTTTCTGGCTGGTCATGTCCTCAAACTTCCGCGGAGGCGGGAACGTCGACGGTCATGGACGGGCCACGGGAACTCGAGCCCGGGCAACGGTGCCACGCCGTGCGGGACTCGGCCCCTCCTCCGGCCCCGCCAGCTTGCTAGGTAAACCTACCTTTAGTTGCGCGATGCAGCACGACCGGGAGCCTGCGTACAGCGTCGTCCGTACGCCCGAGATCGCCGAATGTAACCTGGTCCTGGTCGCCGGACACTGTGTTCAGCGCCGTCCGTCGACGATGATCGGGTCGTTCGACTTGTGCGAGGAGAGATCGACGATGCAGTACGACGAAGTGGTTCTGGGGCGTCGCAGCATTCGCGGGTTCACGCCGGACCCGGTCCCCCGGGAACTGATCGAGGAGATCCTCGCTCTCGCGATGCGGGCACCGTCGTCGATGAACACACAGCCGTGGAACTTCCATGTGATCACCGGTGAGCCGCTGGATCGCATCCGTGCCGGGAACACCGAGCGCAATCTCGCCGGAGTGCCCCATTCACGAGAGTTCCGGACCGGTGCGGAGAAGTTCACCGGCCCGCACCGCGACCGTCAGGTCCAGGTCGCCAAGCAGCTGTTCGGTGCGATGGGCATCGCGCGCGAGGACACGGAGATGCGGCTGGACTGGGTGCTCCGGGGTTTCCGCCAGTTCGATGCCCCGGTGTGCGTGATCGTGACCTACGACCGCATCCTGGACGGCAGCGACGACACGCCATTCGACTGCGGGGCGGTCTCGACCGCACTGGTCAACGCCGCCTGGTCCCGCGGTCTGGGCGCGGTGATCAACAGTCAAGGCATCATGCAGTCACCCGTGGTCAGAGAACACGCCGGGATTCCGGACGACCAGGTGATCATGAAGAGCATCGCGCTGGGCTGGCCCGATGACACGTTCCCGGCCAACTCGGTGATCTCCGAACGCAAATCGGTCGAGGAGGCCACCACCTTCGTGGGCTTCGAGCAGTAGCGGCGTCGCACCCTGGTCCGGTGGCGGCGGTCAGCGCGGTAGGCGGGTCATTCCGTAGAGTCGCTCGGGCCGCACGCGCAGCAGTCGCCGCTGTTCGCGCACCATCGCGGCCCGATACTCGTCCCAATCCGGATGATCCTCACCGCGAAACGCCCGATACCAGGCGACCAGGTGGTCGACGGTCGCGTCGTCCGGAGCCGCCGCCACCGGACTCAACGTGCCCGTGCCCTCGACCACGGCGTAACCCGAGAAGAATCCGTCGCCGAGGACATGGAGACTGACCCGGGGATCACGCTCGACGTTGCGCGACTTCGCGCGCGGCGCCGTGACCGAGATCAGCGCAGACTCGGTCTCCGGCTCCCAGACATGAACAACGTTGGACGATTGTGGTCGTCCGTCACGCCGGAGCGTGATGAGGATCGACTGCTGGTGATCGGCGACGATCTTCAGCAGTTCAGGGTCGAGGGCATCTCGGGGAACGTTCATGCGCATCTCCAACGTCGGCGGCGCAGAGATCCTTACCAGGGAACCTCAGATCGGGCGGAGCTCGGGGCCGGCCGCGTCAGCGCGACAGCGCCTCACGTGCGGCCGTGGCGACTCCGCCGCGATGGATCGGTCCGTGGCCGGGAAGCAGTATGTCGGCCTCGAGCTCGGTGAATCGTTCGACGCTGCGTCGAGCCGTGGGTTCGTCGTGCTGGAAGAGCGACGGGATGCACTGTGGGCCGGTGATCGTCGAGATCTCGTGTCCGCTCACGAGCGCGTCGCCGGATACCAGGGCGCGGCCGTCGGCGACGAGGTAGGCGCTGTGGCCGTCGGTGTGGCCGGGACTCGCGACGGGGACGGGCGCACCGGGGAGATCGAGCGGTTGCCGCTCGTCGACGGCGGCGTCGACGGGGAAACCCGACGCCCGTGCCAGGCCCGCGCGGCTGAGGACACCGAGCGGAGTGGTCTTGGCGAGCCATGCCCATAGTCGCGGATTCGCGACCTGCGGGGCGAGGTCGAGTGCATTGGCCTGCTGAAGGTGGTGGCGCAGCGCGTGATCCACCTCGACCGCGTCCATGTAGACGTCGAACCCGTACTGCGCCTGCAGCTTCACGAGGCCGCCGAGGTGATCCACGTGGGCGTGGGTGAGCAGTGCGCCGTGCACATCCTCGGGCGTGCGGCCGATCCGCTCGATGGATTCGACGACCTGACCGGCCTGCCCCGGGTAACCGCCGTCGATCAGCGTCAGTTCACCGTCCTCCTCCAGGAGGATCCAGTTCACGACGTCGGTGGAGACGAAGTGCGTCGTCGAGGAATCGCCGTCGACCCGGGTGATCGTCATCGGACGCGAGGTGCCGAACGGGAGCCGCATCGTGATCACTTCCGGACGACGAGGACGAACGGGCCGCGCTCGGTGACCTCGAAGCGCGGGTCGTCGAAGACCGTGGGGTCGAAGGTGACCGTGTAGCGCTTCACGTTCGGGTCGTTGGGATAGACGTCTTCGGCGAGACGGAGCGTGTAACCGTCTGCGCTGTACCGGAACAGGAAGACATTCGGCGGAGTCCACGGCGAGCGGTCGAGGGCGTCGACGAGCTGGTCGGCGTTCTCGCTCTCCGCCCATCGCGCGATCGCCGCTGCGCGCTTGTCGAATTCGGCGAGCGGATTCGCGTAGTGGGAGGTGAGTCCCTGGAAACCCCAGTAGGGGTAGATCGACAGGAACCCGAAATCGGCGGTGAGAACGACGTTGTCGGTGCGCGGCTTGCCGGTCTGCTCACGGATCAGTGTGTCCAGCTCCGCGAAATACGATTCGGCGCCGGCCGGGCGGGCATCGGCGCGTTCGCCGTAGCCGTCGGTGTCGGTGTAGGCGGTGGTGATCTCGGTCCCCAGATGGCCCGGGATGCTCTGTGCCATCGCGATGGCCGAGAGAACGGCGAGTGCCCCCACGACGACGCGCACGTCACCGAACCGGCGCACTGCCCAGTGCGTGAGATCGACGACGCCGAAGACCCCGGCCGCGCTCAGGGTGGCGACCAGGATGGGCTCGAGGCGGAACGAGAGCAGGGTGGTGCCCAGTGCGGTCATCAGCATCGACAGCAGACAGAAGAGGTAGACCGTGACGACCGTGACGCCCATCGCCAGGGCGACGGTGCGTGTGCGGAAGCGCAACAGGATCCACAGGAGGCCGATCATCGTGATGGCGCCGACGAGATCCAGGCCGAACATCGGGAGCGGCAACACCGAACCACGCTCGGGCAGATAGTGTTCGGCGGTCCCCCCGCTGGCGGGGGTATTGGTCAGGCGCGCCCAGAGGTAGGGCGCCCAGACCAGCAGTGCGATCAGTCCGGAGATGACCCCGACGGCGACCAGCCGACCGACCACCGCGAGCACCACGCCGCGTCGTCGGCTCGTGACGGTCGCCGATGGAGTGGCCTTGTTCGACGCGCCCAGCCATCCCTGCACAGCGAAGTAGCCGGCCAAGAGGACGGCGGTGAGGGCGAACAACCCGGTGTAGAGCGTGTAGGTCGCGGCCGAGATACCCAGGAACACACCGGACGCCGCCACGGCAGGCCAGCTCGTCGCGCCGAACAGCGGGCCCACCGGTCCGTCGGCGGCTCGCGTTCGCCCGCGCAGCGCGTAGGTCAGGGTGATCAGCATCGGCACGCCGATCAGCACCAGAATTGCGGCGTACGGTTCCGGCGAGGCATACAGGAGAGTGACGGTCGTGACCGCGAGACCGAGCGCGACACCGCGATCCGCGCCGAACATGCGGATGAACAGGATGACGCCCACGGCTGCCGCGACCGACATCGACACGATCGCCCACGTCTTGTAGGCCTCCCAGCCGGGCTGGCCGAGCAGGTTGGCGAAGCGGCCGCCCCACCAGAACCAGCCGGCCGGGTAATAGGGCGCCAGGTCGGTGTAGGTCATGTCCGCGAGGTGCGGGCTCGACGTCATCCGGGTGAGGTACTCGGTGCGGAACTCCTGGTCGACCGACAATCCGAACAGGTAGAGACGTGTTGCGCCCAGCGGCATTCCGATGGTGACGGTGACGAACCCCGACATCGCGGCCGCGGACAGCGCCGGCACCAGCAGGCGTCCCTTGCCGTACCGGTAGAGCAGTGCGGCCACCACCAGGATGGCGATGGCGAGCACCTGCCCGGCGGTCGTCAGCGACCGGGTCACGTTGGAGGAGTTGAACGCCGGCCAGTCGACGGTTCCGATGGCCGTCAGTCCCGCCATCGACACCACCCCGCCGACCACCACGGCGATCAGCAGTGACAGTGCCGTCCGCCCGTAGCCCGTTGAACTTCGACGGTCGGCCGGCGAGGTTTGCCCCGCTCCCTGTGGTGCGGGCGGCGAGTCTCCACCCGCTCCCTGAGGAGTCCCGGAGCTTGCGGAGGGACGTCTCGAAGGGTCAGGTCGGTTCATCACGTCCACTCAGACTCGGCGATTCAGCGATCAGATCGGCAGCTTGCGGAAGATCGGCCGCGGGATGTGGCGCAGCACCATCATGATGTAGCGGAACGGTCCCGGCACCCAGACGATCTCCTTGCCCTTGGTGGCCGCGGCCACGGCCAGGCGCCCCACATCTTCCTTGTCGACCGTGAGCGGCGCTTCCTTGACATGCGCCGACAACCGGGTGCGCACCTGGCCGGGACGGATGACGAGGACGCGAGCACCGAAGGGGCGCAGCGCCTCTCCGAGTCCGAGGTAGAACCCGTCGAGGCCGGCCTTGGTGGACCCGTAGACGAAGTTGCTGCGACGGACGCGCTCGCCGGCGACCGAACTCATGGCGATGATCTGGCCGTGTCCCTGGGCCTTGAACTTCTCACCGAGCAGCACGCCGACGGACACCGCTGCGGTGTAATTGATCTCGGCTTCGGCGACGGCGAGGCCGTGATCCTGCCAGGCCTGTTCGTCGTCGCCCTGGATGCCGAAGGCGACGATCGCGACGTCGACGTCGCCGTCGGCGAATGCCTTGTCGATGACGGCCCGGTGGGTGTCGGTGGCGCGGGCGTCGAAGTCGATCTGGGTGACCTCGGTGGCGCCGGCGTTCTTGGCCTTCGCCACGGCCGCGGCGGCGGTGGGATCACCCGGCAGGGTGGCGAGGATGACCCGCGCCGGGCCCTTGGTCAGGTACTCGGCGGTGATGGCGAGCCCGATCTCGGAGCTGCCGCCCAGGACCAGGATGGACTGCGGGGCGCCCACGGCGTTCAACATGTGTACTCGCTTTCGATGACGTGCAGGTCGGTGGGGTGCGTCGGAAAGGCTGGGAGTCAGGCGAGTTCGAGTCGCCGGCCCATGTCCGACATGAACACCCGGTTGGGGTCGATCCGACGACGCGTGGCGATCCACCCGTCGATCTCCGGGTACATGGCGTGGAAGTTCTCCGCCGAGGTGCGCGAGTCCTTGGCGGTGTAGAGGCGGCCGCCCATCGACATGACGCGGCGGTCGAGCTCGTTGAGGAACTTGGCGAGACCGGCCTTGACGGGGAAGTCGAGGCAGACGTTCCAGCCCTTGAACGGGAAGCTCAGGGGCGCCCGGTTGCCCTCGCCGAAGAGCTTGATGACGTTGAGGAAGCTGACGTGGCCCGACGCCTGGATGTCCTCGATGAGTGCGGTGAACTCGCCCTCGTTGCCGGTCGGGACGATGAACTGGTACTGGCAGAAGCCGCCACCGCGTCCGTACGCGTTGTTCCAGTCACCGAACACGTCGAGCATGTGATAGAACTGCGCGAGATTTTTGACCTTGCCCTCGCTCGGCGGTCCGATCCGGTAGTAGGCCTCGCCGACCGCGGAGAAGCTGAGCTTGTTGGCGAGCCCGCGCGGGAAGATGTCGGGGAACCGGACCAGCGGCTTGTTGTTGAACGACAGCGGGTTGTCCCGGTACTTCTCCGGCAGTTCGTCGACGCGGGCGAGGTTGCCCCGCGAGAAGGTGCCGCGGCCCAGCTTGGGCGGTGCGCTGATGGTGTCGAACCAGCCCGAGGCGTACTCGTACCCGTTCTCGAAGCCGTCCTCGAGGTGCAGGTCGATGGTTTCCTGCAGCGAGCCGGTACGAGCGGTATCGGCGATGAAGTACGCGCTCTCGGTGCGCTTCATCTGGATCGTCGCGCGCAACACGATCCCGGTCAGTCCGATGCCGCCGATGGTCGCCCAGAAGAGTTCGCCGGTGGGATCGTCGGCCGAGCCGCCCGGGGTCAGGGTCAGGACCCGTCCGTCGGCGACGAGGAGTTGCATCTCGACGACATGATTGCCGAAGCTGCCCTGGCTGTGGTGGTTCTTGCCGTGGATGTCGTGCGCGATCGCGCCGCCCACCGTCACCTGGCGGGTGCCCGGAAGAACCGGCACCCACAGGCCGTGCGGGAGCGCTGCCTGCATGAGCGCGTCCAGGGAGACGCCGGCATCGACATCGACGGTGGCCGATTCGTCGTCGATGGCATAGATCCTGGTCAGTGGCGTCATGTCGATCGTGAGGCCGCCGCTGTTCTGGCCCGACTCGTTGTAGGAGCGACCGAGTCCGCGGGCGATGACGCCGCGCTTGAGGTAATCCGGCTTGTCCGCGTTGCCGTCGGCCACGCGGGCCACGGCCTCGGCGATGACCTCGGGGTACGGCGTGGACAGGACATGACCCTCGATCGGGGTGGTGCGAGACCAGCCCACGAGCTTGCGGGTCGTGATCGGCAGCAACTCTTCAGTAGACATCGCTAGAGAGGGTACCTGGGCGAGGTGCTCACCGACCGTCATGCCGGGGCCGGGTCCGGGAGGCGCACCGGTGGACACGAGGCCCGTCGGTGCCATCAGGAAACGAACCATTGACTGATGGCACGATCCGTGGTGGCATGCATCACAGACGCAGTCCCGCGTACGACGAGGAGTCCGGCATGGAAGCGCTCAGTGATGTGACCCGTTCCGACGACGGGATCGACGAGGTGTCGCAGCGACTGCTGGTGTCGGCCGCGCGGTTGTCGCGCAATGCGCTGACGGAGATCGACTGGGAGGCGCCGCTCGACCCGGGCAAGTACGGCTGCAGCCCGGAATGGTCGACGCTGTACGGCACCGCGTACTGGGACGAGATGACCGAGCAGCAGCGGATCGCCCTCACGCGGCACGAGACAGCCTCGATCATGAGCATCGGCATCTGGTTCGAGATGATGCTGCAGGAGATGGTGATCCGCGACCAGTACCTCGGGGACTACCACCGGCCGGAGTTCCAGTTCGCGCTGACCGAGGTCGCCGACGAGTGCCGGCACTCGCTGATGTTCGCCAAGACGTCGTACAAGCTGACCGGGACCAGCTATACGCCGCACCCGCGCCTGGGTCGCTTCGGCAAGCTGTTCATGCGGGTTGCCGGCAGCGAAGTCGCCTACGCCGGAATCCTTGCCGCGGAGGAGGTCCTGGACGTGCTGCAGCGCGGGTGCATGCGCGACGACCGGGTGCTGCCGCTCGTGCGGACCGTCAACGAGATCCACGTCCTGGAAGAATCCCGGCACATGCGATTTGCTCGCGAAGAGGTCCGCCAGTCGATGCAGGACGCCAATTGGCTTCGACGACAGTTCAGTTCGGTGATCACCGCGATGGCGGTGTCGTACATCCTGGTCAGTCTCGTCCGTCCCAAGGCCTACGCCGACGCCGGTTTGGACCACCGTCGCGCCGTGGGGGAGATGCGCCGCAACCACCACTTCCAATCGATGGTCCGCTCGGGCTGCGCGCACCTGATGGGTTTTCTCGACGACGTCGGCCTGCTCACCCGGCCCGCGGCGCGCATCTACCGCAAGGTGCACATGCTCTGACGGCGCGACGAGACCGTCTACTCGACGTTGTCCACGGTCTCATCGGCGTGCTCGAGAACGCCCGCACCGCCTTCGGCGAGTTGGGCGCGTGAGGTGTCCTTCAGTGCGACTCCCGATCGTCCGAGTTTGCGGGCGCCGTCGACGAGGGATGCGGTGATGGCGGCCGCGGTCGTGTAGTCGAGCCCGTCGGGCGGGTGGATGTTGGAGATGCAGTTCCGGTCGGCATCGCTGCGCCCCGGTCGGGGGAGGTGGGTGAGGTAGATCCCCAGACTGTCCGCGACCGACAGACCGGGACGTTCGCCGATGATCACGATGATCGTCTGCGCGCCGAGGGCTTCGCCGATGTGATCACCCAGGGCGACCCGGGCCTGGGTGGCGATCACCGGGGGCGCGATCGAGAACCGCGAGCCCAACTCGTCGATGAGCGCCGCGAGCAGTCCGCGTCCGTGGTCGACGAGCGCGCGCGGCGACAGACCGTCGGCGAGCACGATCCCGACGTCCGAGCCGGTCTCGGGCAGATGTGAGAGGTCGTCGGGCTGCCGTCCGAGGTCGGGTCGTCGTAGATACTCACCGCGGGACCCGGCTCTGCTGGAGACGTGCAACGCCGGCTCGATGTCGACGTCGCTGATCTGCTCGGTGAGGGCGGCGACGTCGAGTGGTTCGTGAACGGCATCGCGGGCGGCGGAGTGGGCGGCCTTGAACTCGAGCACCCGCCGCGACGGGAGCGAGTTCCCCGCCCGGCCCAGTCCGATGCGCGCCTGTGTGGTCTGTCGCAACTCGGCCCAGGGGTCCTGCGCCGGCCGGGAGGAGGCGTTCATCGGGCCACGGTCAGTGATCGCAGGGGTGAGGTGTCCAGATCGACGGGCAGGATGCGTCCGTCGGGGTCGACCATGCCGAGCCCGGCGAGCCAGGTCTCGAACTCCGGGGCAGGGCGAAGGCCCAGTGCGCGGCGAACATACAGCGCGTCGTGGAACGACAGGCTCTGGTAGCCGAGCATGACATCGTCGGCGCCCGGGACCGCGATGACGAAGGCCGCCCCGGCAACGCCGAGCAGGGTCAGCAGAGTGTCCATGTCGTCCTGGTCTGCTTCGGCGTGATTGGTGTAGCAGACGTCCACGCCCATGGGGAGGCCGAGGATCTTGCCGCAGAAGTGGTCCTCGAGGCCGGCCCGGATGATCTGCTTTCCGTCGTAGAGGTATTCGGGCCCGATGAATCCGACGACCGTGTTGACGAGCAGGGGTTCGAGGATGCGGGCCACTGCGTAGGCGCGCGCCTCCAGGGTCTGCTGATCGACGGGTTTGCCGCCGGTCCCCAGGTGAGCGTTCGCGGAGAGCGCCGACCCCTGCCCGGTTTCGAGATACATGAGGTTGTCGCCGACCGTGCCGCGATGCAGCGACCGTGCGGCCTCGTTGGCTTCGCGCAGGATCGAGATGTCGATCCCGAAGCTGCTGTTGGCCTTCTCGGTTCCGGCGATGGACTGGAACACGAGGTCGACCGGCACGCCTTGGTCGATCATCTCGATCGTGGTGGTGACGTGGGACAGGACGCAGGACTGCATCGGAATTCCGAAGCGTTGCCGTATGTCGTCGAGCAGGTGCAGCAGGTCGGAGGTGGCGTGAGGTGAGTCGGTTGCCGGGTTGATCCCGATGACCGCGTCCCCGCACCCCATCAGCAGTCCGTCCAGGGTTGCTGCGGCGATGCCGCGGGGATCGTCGGTGGGGTGGTTGGGCTGTAGGCGGGTGGAGATGCGTCCGGGCAGTCCGACGGTCGTGCGGAATGCTGCGGAGACCGTTGCTGCCGACGCGGCCAGGATCAAGTCCTGGTTGCGCATGATCTTCGACACCGCGGCAACCATCTCTGGTGTCAGTCCCGGTGCGACCGCGGCGATTCGGGCGGCGCTGTCCTTCCGGACCGCGGTTTCCAGGAACCAGTCTCGAAGGCCGCCGACGGTGAGGTGTGCGACCGCCTGGAACGCGAGGCGGTCGTGGGTGTCGATGATCAGTCTGGTGACTTCGTCTGTCTCGTAGGGAACGACGGGATTTTCGAGGAAGGTCGTCAGCGGGAGGTCGGCGAGTTGCCAAGCCGCAGCTGCACGTTCGGCATCGGACTCGGCGGCGCACCCGGCGAGTTCGTCGCCGGAGCGACGGGGGGTGGCCTTGGCCATCAGGTCGACCAGCCCGTCGAATGTGTATGTCGTGCCCGAGATGGTCTGGGTGTAGCTCATCGGAGATCCTCCTCGGCTTCGGCGAGGGCGGCGAACTCCTCATCAGGAGAGTTGGCCACCAGGTGATGGCGGCTGTACAGCGCGAAGTACAGCATGAACAAGGCGAACACACCGAGGCAGCACAATGCTGCCACCACATCGACCAGGAACGTCGCGATGACGGCGATCAGTGCGACGACGAGGGCGAAGCCGGTGGTGACGACGCCACCGGGGGTGCGGTAGGGGCGATTCATGTCGGGTTCCCGCCGCCGCAGGATGATGTGACTGACCATCATCAGCACGTAGCTCGACGCCGCGCCGAAAACGGCCATGTTCAGCAGCAGGTCACCTTTCCCGGTCAGCGACAACAGGAAACCGATGATGCCGGGCACGATCAGCGCCAGGGTCGGCGCCTTGCGCTTGTTGGTCACCGACAACACGGGCGGCAGATAACCCGCGCGCGAGAGCGCGAACAACTGTCGCGAGTATGCGTAGATGATCGAGAAGAAGCTCGCGATCAGCCCGGCCAGTCCGATGTAGTTGACCACCTTGGCCATCGACGAATCCCCGAGTGCCTCGACGAGCGGATTGCCGGACTCCGACATCGGCCCTGCGCCACCCGCGCCGGTGGTGAGGAACAGCACGGTCACGCAGGTGACGAGCAGAACGCTGATCGCGGCGATGATGCCCCGCGGCACGTTGCGTTCGGGATCGGCGGCCTCCTCGGCTGCGAGCGGCACGCCCTCGATGGCCAGGAAGAACCAGATCGCGAACGGAATCGCCGCCCAGATGCCGAGGTAACCGAACGGCAGGAACGATGACGCCCCGGCTGCGTCGGTCGGTGCGATGTCGGTGAGATTGCCGACCTCGAAGTGCCCGATCGCGGTGATCGCGAAGATCACCAGGCCGATCAGCGCAATCGCGGTGATCGCGAACATCACCTTCAATGCCTCACCGGCGCCCGACAGGTGAATCCCGATGAAGATCGCATAGACGGCCAGGTAGACCCACCAACCGTCGGTGATCCCGAACAGGTTCAACGATTCGACGTAGGCGCCGATGAATGTGGCAATCGCGGCCGGTGCGATCGAGTACTCGATCAAAATCGCTGTGCCCGTGGCGAAGCCGCCCCATGGACCGAGGGCGCGGCGCGCGAACGTGTAACCGCCACCGGCCGCGGGGAGGGCCGAGGACAGTTCTGCCATTCCCAGCACGAGGCACAGGTACATGGCCGCGATCACCACCGCGGCGATCGCGAGCCCGCCGAAACCGCCCTGTGCCAGTCCGAAATTCCACCCCGAGTAGTCGCCGGAGACCACGTAACTCACGCCCAGGCCGGCGAGCAACAACCACCCCGCGGTCCCGCCCTTGAGCTGGCGTCTTGCCAGATAGTCCGGAGACTCCGAATGGCTGTCCGCACCCCCGGCGTGGTGCGCACTCGCCGAATCGTCGATGGCCATGATGGCCTCCCTTTACTCAGGGGCCAGCCACTCGGTGCTCCGGGCAACACTGGTCCAAGAAAATGTGACGCCCGACACTAAGTCGCGCAACGTTGCAACCGAGTTGGCCAGGTTGATCACCTGCCCGAGCGGCCAGGTCGATCGGCCTGCGCACCCTGCCCGCGCCACGGCGGGTCGCAGGGCCCACCCGTTCTGACGGACCAGGGTCGACGGGCCGCGGTTCAGGAATCGTGACGCGGGGGAGTGATGATCGCGGCGTTGACCAACGACAGCAGGTCCTCGACCCTGATGCCGTCGGGCAGCTCGGTGGCGAAGTCGGTCTCCAGCGAGGCCAGCCCGTGCGCCATCGCGAAGGTCGCGATCGCGATAAGATTGCCGGGCACTCCGCCGCCCCAGCCGTCATCCGCGGCGTCGGAGACCGTGCGCATGTGGAGTTCCCACGCCCGTGCCCGGGCCGCGACCAGCTCCGGGGCCTTGTTGTCGACCAGGCGTGAACCCATCATCAGGCCGACCGCGGCGCGGTGGTCGCGCGCGAACCGGACGTAGACCTGGCCCAGAGTGGCCACCGCCTCTCCGAGCGGCGCATTGCCGGGCAGCTGTTCGAGCGCACGGGTGTGCTCGGCGTGCAGGGTGTCGAACCCCTGCACGGCCACCGCCGTGAACAGCGCACGGCGATCGGCGAAGTGGTGGGCCACCGACTGATGGGTGATTCCCACGCGGCGAGCGATGGCGCGCAGGCTCGCCTTCTCCGGACCGGCCTCGTCGAGCTCGGCGACGGCCGCGACGAGCAGCGCCTCCCGGACCTCGGGTGTGGTCCGGCGTCGGATCGGGCAAGCCGGCTTCTGCATGTCCGCGATTATGTCCCACCCATGCGGGTGAGTTGGCGGACTCGAGGTCGCCGGGGCACGTGCTCGAGGCACGTCTCGGACCCCTCACTGCCGCCACGATCCGTTAGGTTAGGATGCGCTAACTGGCAGGGTCGGGGTTGACCGGTGCCGCTCTCGGCAGCGCCGATTCGGGAAAGGGCTTGTTGCATGCGTGCGTCCGTGGTTCGACGTGGAGTGGTGCTGGCGGCGGCGATCGTCGTGGGATTGGCGGGGTGCTCGTCTCAGTCGGACGGCGAGGACGACTCGGCTGCCGGTGGCGGAACACAGAGTGTGGAGCATGCCCGCGGCACGGCAGACGTTCCGACGAATCCGCAGCGGGTCGTCGTGCTCGAGCCGGTGGAACTGGATACCGCGGTCGCGCTCGGGGTGACGCCGGTGGGTGCCGCGGTGGCCAGCAACGTGGCGGGGATTCCGAAGTATCTGGGCGTCGATTGGGTGGAGCCGGTCGGAACGGTGCCGGAACCCGATCTGGAATCGATCGCCGCCTTGAAGCCGGACCTGATCCTGGGTACCGAGTCTCGTCATTCCAAGTTGTACGACCAGCTCGAGTCGATCGCGCCGACGGTCTTCATGGCGTCGCAGGCGGACCCCTGGCAGGAGAACGTCCTCCTGGTCGGGCAGGCGTTGGGCCGCAAGGACAAAGCGCAAGAAATGCTGAACGGCTTCAACGAGCGGTGCGCCCAGATCAAGGACACCTATGACGTCGAGGGCGAGACAGCTAATCTGATCCGGCCGCGCGACGAGACGACACTGAGCCTGTACGGACCGACCAGCTTCGCCGGCGGGACCCTGCAGTGTGTGGGGTACACGATCCCCGACCGCGAATGGGAAGACGGTTTGCAGGCCGACATCTCGCCGGAGAACATCCGGCAGGCGGTGGCCGACGACGTGTTCATCACGACGAGTGATGTCGACGACCCGTCGACGATCCCTGCTGCCATCACCCAGAACCGGGCTGCGTTTCCGTCGGTGACATTGGTGGACACCAGCTATTGGATCTCGGGAGTCGGGCTCAAGGGCGGCGCACTTGTTCTCGACGACATCGAGCGGTTCCTCCAGAAACCCTGATGTCGTCGTTGATCGACGCACCCGCCGGCACCGGCAGCGAGAACGCGGCGTCCGAACGGATGCTGCGGGCCTTGCCGACGCCGATCGGCCTGATGGGTGTGGCGCTTCTTCTCATTGTCGCGGTGGCGATGTCGCTGATGATCGGGTCGAACTCGATCACACCGGCAGCGGTGCTCGAGGTTCTCCGGGGTGGCGGTTCGCCCGAGGCGCGGTACGTGGTCATGGAGCTGCGGATCCCGCGTACGGCCGTCGGCCTGGTGGTGGGGGCGGCACTCGGCGCCGCCGGCGCGTTGATCCAGGCGTTCACCCGTAATCCGCTCGCCGACCCGGGCATCCTGGGAGTCAACGCGGGCGCTGCGTTCGCGGTTGCGGTCGGAGTGGCGTTCTTCGGGTTGCAGAGCATTCTCACCTCGGTCTGGCTGGCGCTTCTGGGGGCACTGGTGGTCACGCTCGGGGTGTATGTCATCGGTTCGTCGGGCCGCGGTTCGGCCGACCCGGTGCGCCTCACCCTGGCCGGCGTGGCGCTGGGCGCGGTGTTCTCCGGCATGACCACGGGTATGACGCTGAGCAATCCGGAAGCCTTCGAGCACATGCGTTCGTGGAATGCGGGCTCGCTGGTCGGTCGCGGGCTGGATGTGCTGGCCCCGACCGTGCCGCTCGTCGCGGTCGCCTTGCTCGCGGCGTTCGTGCTGGCCGCCGGGTTGAATGCGCTCGCGCTGGGCGAGGATGTCGCGCGGGCGCAGGGGGCGAACGTGCGCGCCCTCCGCATCGGCGTCATCGCGTCGGTGACGGTTCTGGCAGGCACCGCTACCGCGCTCGCCGGGCCGATCGCCTTTGTGGGACTGATGGTTCCGCATGTGGCGCGGTGGTTGTTCGGGGTGGACCAGCGCAGGATCCTGGCGGCGTCGGTGGTCCTGGCGCCGGTGCTCGTCCTCCTCTCCGACGTGCTGGGGCGAATCCTCATCTCGCCGGCGGAGATTCCGGTCGGCATCGTCACGGCGTTCGTCGGGGCGCCGGTACTGATCCTGTTGGTTCGGCGGCAGAAAGCGAGCACGCTGTCATGACCGGCACCGGGTTGATCGACGTCGGTTACCGACGGCGGGTGATCGGCGTCGGTCCGTACGCGGTGCCGGTGCGGGCGCGCAGCGTGGCCGTGGGTGTCGGCCTCGGTCTCGCCGTCGTCGTCCTCGGTGTCGTCGCACTCGGGCTGGGAACCTATCCGTTGTCGCCACTTGCCGTCGTCGAGACCCTGCTGGGCGGGGGCGACGCGCTCGATCGCACCGTGGTCTTCGAATGGCGACTGGCACGCACCCTTGCCGCGATCATTCTCGGCGCACTACTGGCGGTGGCCGGTGCGATCTTCCAGACGGTGACCCGGAACCCGTTGGCCAGTCCGGACATCCTGGGCCTGTCCAACGGGGCGTTCACCGGCATGCTCGTCACCGTTGTGGTGTTCTCGGCGAGCTGGTCGCAGATCACAGCCGGAGCGGTCGTCGGTGGTGTGGTGACCGCCGCAGTCATCTGGATGCTCGCCTACAAGGGCGGATTGCAGGGTTTCCGCCTCATCGTCACCGGCATCGGGGTGGCGGCGATGCTGGCGTCGCTCAACACGTGGATGCTCCTCGAGGTCGAGCTGGACACCGCGATGTTCGCCTCCGCCTGGGGCGCGGGGAGCCTGAACGGTGTCACCGCAACGCCTTTGATCGGCGCCGTAGGCGTGGCGATCGTCCCGGTGATGGTGCTGGCGGTCCTGACGCCGCGGCTGCGGCAGCTCGACCTCGGTGACGACGTGGCCGCGGCCACCGGGGCCCGCCCCGCCCTCGTTCGCACAGTGGTACTGCTCAGCGCCGTCACACTCGTGTCCGCGGCGACCGCGGTCATCGGGCCGGTCGCCTTCATCGCCCTCGCGGCCCCGCAGATCGCACGACGACTGTCCGCGACTCCGTATCTGTCGCTGACGATATCGGCGCTCGTGGGGGCGCTGTTGCTGTTGGCGTCCGATGTGATCGCCCAGCACGTTCTGCCCGTGACGCTGCCCGTCGGGGTGGGCACCGTCTCGGTGGGAGGCATCTACCTCGTCGCCATGATCATCCAGGAGATCCGTCGTCGTGCCTGACAAACACTCACCCACATCCGGCAACCGGCCCCGCACTTCGACGGAGGGCTCCGTGCGGTTGCGCGCCGACGACGTGACCCTCGGCTACGACGGCAAGACCATCATCGCCGGGCTGAGTGCGTCGATCCCGGACCGGTCGTTCACCGTGATCATCGGCCCGAACGCGTGTGGCAAATCAACACTTCTCCGTGGCCTGTCACGACTTCTCGCGCCCACGTCCGGGCAGGTGATTCTCGACGGCAAGGCGATCTCGAGCCGGCCGGCGAAAGACGTGGCGCGGCGCCTCGGTCTGCTCCCACAGTCCGCGATCGCGCCGGACGGGATCACCGTCGCCGATCTCGTTGCGCGGGGGCGATATCCGCACCAGGGTCTGCTGCGGCAATGGAGCAGTGCCGATGAGCAGGCGGTCCTCCACGCGCTCGAGGCCACGGGGACTGTCGATCTCGCCCCGCGACGCGTCGACGAGCTCTCCGGCGGGCAACGCCAACGCATCTGGGTGGCCATGGTGTTGGCGCAGGAGACCGATCTTCTCCTCCTGGATGAGCCGACAACATTTCTCGACATCGCTCACCAGGTGGAGCTCATGGAGTTGTTCGCGCATCTCAACCGCCGGGGACGTACCGTCATCGCGGTCCTGCACGACCTCAATCACGCAGCCCGGTACGCCGATCACATCATCGCCATGCGGGAGGGTGAGATCCTCGCGGCAGGCCCACCCGCGGAGGTGGTCACCAGCCAACGGGTCGAAGAAATCTATGACCTGCCCAATGTCGTCATCGCCGACCCCATCACCGGCGGGCCCCTCGTCGTACCCCGTCCGACGCCCGTCGGATCCATCCCGCACGAGGAGGCAGCACAATGACGCAGTCGATCGAATCGACCCGACCGTGGGAGTACAGCGCGTTCCCGGTGACAGTCGCGGGCATACAACGGATCTCGCCGAACTTCATCCGCGTCACCCTGCTCGACCCGTCGCTGGGGAATTTCGCTCCCTGGGGCCTCGACCAACGCATCAAGCTCGTCCTGCCCATGGTCGACGGCACCGAACCCGACTTCGGACTCCTCGAGGACCCGACCCCGCACCCGAAGCAGTGGTACACCCGTTGGAAGGAGCTCCCGGCGGACCGCAGGAACGAGCTGCGGACTTACACCCCGTCGGCGATCCGTCCCGACCAGGGTGAGATCGATGTCGACGTGTTCGTCCACGAGCCGGCCGGGCCGGCTTCTCGGTGGGCTCTGACCTGTTCGGCCGGCGACCGTCTCGTGATCACCGGGCCGGACGTCCGAGTCGGGCGCACCGGTTATGGAATTCACTACCAGCCACCTCACGCACCTGATCGGTTGCTCCTGATCGGTGATGAATCCGCGATGCCGGCGATCGGCAACATCATTGCCGCCACGCCGCCCACCACCCGCACGGATGTGTTGCTCGAACTCGCCGACCCACTCGACGACATCGTCGGCGCGGGTCATCCGCACGCTCGGATACAGCACGTCACCCGCGGGCCCGACACGGGCCGACGGCTCGAAGAAGCGGTGCGGGACTGGGGTGCTCGGCATGCCGGCGACTTCCGGGACACGCTCCCGGCCGCCTATGCCTGGATCGCCGGTGAATCGACCACGACGACCCGGATTCGTCGGTACCTCACACACGAACTCGGCATGGACAAGAACCACGTCGCGTTCCTCGGATACTGGAAACTCGGTGGGCCGCTGGTCGGATGAGGGGCGGGGTCGAGAACCAGATCGCCTCGCCGACCCTCCGAGTCACCGCCCCATGGAGTAGAACTCGTCGTTGGGTGCGACCGCCGTCAGGTGTGCGAGACGGTTGGATGCGGCGAAGAACGCCGTGATCGCACCGATGTCCCAGATCTCGTCGTCGGTGAGCCCCGCTGACCGAGCCCGGGCCATGTCACTGTCCGCGAACAATTCTGGTGTCCTGGTGAGGGCGAGACTGAGATCGACGATCGCGCGCTGGCGACCATCCAGGTTCGCGCCCGCCGGGTTGGTTGCGACGTGATCGGACAGGTGTGAGTCCTTGGACCGCACACGCAGAATGGCGCCGTGGGCGACGACGCAGTAGATGCACCGGTTCGCTCCGGACGAGGCGACCACGACCAGTTCGCGCTCGGCTTTCGACAGTGGCCCGGGTTGGTCCATCAGGACGTCGTGGTAGTCCAAGAAGGCTCGCAACTCGTTTGGTCGGTGCCCCAGTGCGCGGAAGATGTTGGGGACGAAACCCGACTTCGACACGATGGGTTCGATCCGTTCACGAAGGTCAGGTGGCAGGTCGGCAAGCTCGGTCAGGGGAAACCGACTCGTACTCATGGGCAACGCCTTCCGTCACAGGGGCAGACTCTGTTCGCTGCGCGACAAGCCAATGCTCGCGCCTGGTGACGTGACTCACCACCCCCGGAAGGAGGGGCGAAACCTTGCCAACGATCGATGTCACATATAGAGTCCCTGCCACTGGCAGTCTGAGTGTGGTCAGACCAGGGAAAGTCCAGGTCGAACCGCACGAGGGCTGATGTCGATGGGGGTCCGATGAAGAAATCCGGTGCACGTGGCGGCTCGCTGTGGATCGTTCTGGTGGTCATTGCCGTGATGGCGGTGTCGGCGTTCTATGTGGGCAAACTGCGTTTGAGTGAGATCCCGGACCGGGCGATCGGGCACTCACCCCCGGCGCCGCAGGCGGGCGTCGTGCGCGACAAGTCGATCGAGTACGTGGTGACCGGCCCGGCGGGATCATCCGCGCGGGTGTCCTACATCGAGCCCAGTGGGCGGGTCGTCGACGACAAGGTGTCCGTTCCGTGGCGGGTGGTGCTCCGAACGCGGGAACTGACGACATCCGTCGGGGTCCTGACCCAGTCATCGGGCCGCGGAACGGTGTCATGTGCGGTGCGGGTCAACGGATTCGAGCGCGCGCGGCAAGCCGG
The DNA here is from genome assembly GCF_041103195.1 of Gordonia sp. ABKF26. Classification (NCBI taxonomy): domain Bacteria; kingdom Bacillati; phylum Actinomycetota; class Actinomycetes; order Mycobacteriales; family Gordoniaceae; genus Gordonia; species Gordonia sp. ABKF26. The sequence goes on along the minus strand of NZ_JBGCVZ010000003.1, from coordinate 52,944 downwards.
GTCGGGCGCCGACGGCAGCACGGTCGCCAACTGTCTGGTTCCGGTGGCGTAGATGAGCACCGACGACGGGGAACGGCAGATGGCCACCACACGCGGTCGGCTCGCGCGCCTTCGGCACGGGCTCTTCGAGGAGGTCCGGCGACCCGTGCACCACGAGGTGCTCCGTGACGGGGCATCGTCGCGTCCCCGGTTCGCGCGCTTCCTGTACGCCTGTTCGATCCCGGTCATCGCCATCTGGCTGCTCATCGCCGGTGGTCTCAACATCGTTGTACCGCAGCTGGAATCGACGGTCACCGAACACGCCCAGTCCTTCCTGCCCGACGAGGCGTCGTCGGTGCAGGCGCTGGTCAAGATGGGCGAGTACTTCGGCGGCGGGGGCAGCAACAACTTCGTCTACGTCCTGATGGAGGGTGACGAACCGCTGGGACCGGAAGCCCGCACCTACTACAACGAACTCCTGGCCGAGCTGACCGCGGACACCGAACACGTGAACTCCGCGATGGACCTGTGGTCGAATCCCGATCTCGCCCCGGCGGCGCAGAGTTCCGACGGTCATGTCGCCTATGTGCTGGTCAACCTCGCCGGCAACATGGGCACGGCGCTGGCCATGGAGTCGACCCAGTCCGCGCGCGACACGATCGCCGCGTCGACGCCGCCACCCGGCATCGACGTTCACGTCACCGGACCGTCGGCCGTCGTCAACGACGAGATGGTGGCCATCAACGACTCCATCATCCTGCTGGTGTCGGTGTGCGCGTTGCTGGTCGGCGCCGTGCTGCTGCTCGTCTACCGATCTGTGGTCACCGCGATGGTCCCCCTGTTGGGCGTGGGACTGGCCCTGGCGGTGGCCCGCGCGACCATCTCCTTCCTGGCCGAGAACGAGGTCATCAAGGTGTCGATCTTCGCCGCGGCGCTGTCGGCGGTGATCGTCCTGGGCGCAGGCACCAACTACGGGATCTTCCTGGTGGGCCGCTATCAAGAGGCCCGACGTAAGGGGCGCGACCGGGAGGACGCCTATTACGACGCGCTGGCCGGTGTGCAGCACATCGTCGTCGCATCGGCGCTGACCGTCGCGGGTGCGATGGCCTGCCTGGCGGCAACCCGACTCGCCATGTTCAGCACGTCGGGATTGCCCTGCACCATAGCAATTCTCATCACCCTCGCCGCTGCACTCACCCTCGGGCCGGCGGTCCTCGCGGTCGCGACCCGACTGGGTTTCGTGGAACCCCGGGAGTCGGCCTCACCGCGACGCTGGCGCCGCATCGGCACCACCGTCGCACGCTGGCCGGGTCCGGTACTCGCGGCGGCGCTCACCGTTCTCGCGGTCATGATCCTTCCGCTCGCCATGTACGCGCCGAGCTACAACGAACGCCGCGCGCAACCGGCGGACTCGCCCGCGAACGTGGGATTCGCTGCGGCAGACAGACATCTACCGCCCAACATCATGGCTCCGAGCGTACTCATCGTCGAATCCGACCACGACATGCGCAACTCGGCGGATCTGATCGCACTCGCGCAGATGACCGACGCGGTCGCCTCGATCGACGGTGTGAACGCGGTCCAGGGCATCACCCGCCCCCTCGGGCAGACCCTCGATCAGGGCACCCTCACCTCGCAGGCCGGGTACATCGGGAACCGCTTCGGGCAGATGACATCGCTTCTGCGCGATCGGATCACCGATCTCGACGCGATCGGCGCAACGGTCGACCGCCTGGACACCGCCATCGACGGCGTCGACGCCGCGCTGCGGCAAGGGGCGGCCGGCGCGGGGTCGCTGTCCGACGCCACCACGCAACTGCAGCAGACCAGCGACTCGACGCTGGCCAAGGTCGACGAACTCTCGGCGGGGATCGCACCGATGCGCGGGCTGGTCCGGTCGATCCCGCAGTGTGGGGATGTCGCCGCGTGCCGCACCGCCCTGACCGGGCTGTCCGTTCTCGACGACGTTCCCGCCCTCCGCGAATCGGTCCGGGATCTAGCCGACGGCACGCGGTCCCTGAGTGGCGCCTTGCCCACCGCCGCCGAGCAGATCCCGACGCTGCGCGCCACGGTCACACAGATCCGCGACCTGATCGGGCCGTTGCGCACGACCCTGGGGGCTCTCCTCCCGCAGGTGGGTGAGATCACCGACTTTCTCGACGAGGTCAGTGGCGCGTACTCGGCGGGCAGTCCCGCTGCCGGCGGATTCTTCCTTCCGAGCCAGGCGTTGGAGAGCCCGCTCTTCCAGAGCGGAATCCCGTACTACTTCTCCGACGACGGCAAGGCGACGCGGATGATCGTCACCCCGCAGCGTGAGGGATTCAGCCGTGACGCGATGGACGTGAGCGCGCACGTCATCCCGACTGCCCTGGGCGCGATCAAGGACACGTCCCTGGCCGGATCCACCGTCAGCATCGGCGGCCCCGGCGGGACCCTGCTGAACATCGAGTCGTTCGCGCACGAGGACTTCATCGCCATCGTCGTCGCCGCCTTCGCCTTCGTGTTCTGCGTCGTCCTGTTCCTGCTGCGCAGTCTGGTGGCGGCGCTCGCCGTGATCGGGACCGTCGGCCTGTCGTACCTGTCGGCAATGGGGGTGTCGGTGTTCCTGTGGCAGGGCATCATCGGCAATCCACTGCACTGGTCGGTCGCGCCGATCGCGTTCACCTTCCTGGTGGCCGTCGGCGCCGACTACAACATGCTGCTGGTCAGCCGCTTTCGGGAGGAGTACGGGGCCGGCGGCGGCACCGGACTGATTCGCGCCATGGTCGGCACGGGAAGTGTTGTCACGCAGGCAGGTCTGACGTTCGGGATCACGATGCTGGCCATGCTCGCCAGCTACGCCCACAATGTCGCGCAGATCGGCACGACCGTCGCCATCGGACTCCTGATCGACACTCTCATCGTGCGGACCCTGGTCATGCCGGCGATCGCACGTCTCTCCGGCCGGTGGTTCTGGTGGCCGACGCCGTTCGTGTCGCTACCTGCGCGACGGACCCGCCTGGAACCCGAACTCGACGAGCAGATGAGTCCGACCGTCGCGCAACGGCTCTGACGGTCGTTCGGATCCCGACCCGCTACTGCACCGGTTCGATGCGTAGCGAGCTGATGTGGCCGCCGGCGTCGACCGTGAACCGGTTGGCCAGATCCACTCTGCCGCCGGGGAAGTCGCCTTCGATGCGCTGGATGGCGATGACGGCGTCGCCGTCGCGCTCGATACGCATCAGTGTGGCCGTGTACGTGAACGCGTCGGCGACAGCCGCGCGCCACGAGGCGATCGCGGCACGCCCGTCGTAAGTGTGTCCGTCGTCGACGACGGTGGCGAACTCGGCGAACAGCGCGGAGATCTGGGTCGGATCTGTGCTCGGTGTCGCGTCGAGGTATGTCTCGACGGCCGGCGGGAGCGAGGGGATGGAAACCATCGTGATGATGCCTTTCGTTCGGTAGCTCGCGTCTCGTGTTCTTCTTCCGAACCCACACACTGGCCGTTCCCCCAAGGGGAAGGTCAAGCGCGGTCCATGAAGTCACCGACGAGTTGAGCTTCCCCCTGGGGGAAGGGGGAGGATGGCGAGGTGCCCAGCATGATGACCATCGGTGACTTCAGCCGAGCCACCCGTCTCAGCGCGAAAGCGTTGCGGTTCTACCACCGCGTCGGTCTGCTCGAGCCGGCTCGCATCGATGCCGCCACTCAGTATCGCTACTACACACCCGAGCAGATCGACGACGCACGTGTGATCCACCACCTCCGGTCACTCGACATGCCGGTCGAGGAGGTGCGCTGTGCGCTGACAGCGCCCTCCGCAGCTGCCAAGAACGAGATCATCGCCGATCATCTGCGTCGGATGGAGCAACGTCTCGCGGAGACGCAGTCCGCGGTGGAATCGCTGCGCCGACTGTTGACGGACTCGGCGCCCACGTCGGCGCCGATCGAGCGCCGTGTGGTCCCGGCAGTATCGGTCCTCGTCATTCGCGACACGATCGACCTGGTAGATCTCGGCGGATGGTTCACCCAGGCCAACGAGGACCTGGACGACGAGCTCGAGCGTTCGGCGCTCTCCGCTCAGGGACCTCGGGGTGGCCTGTGGTCGACGGAGCTGTTCCTCGACGAGCGCGGCGACTGCGCCGTCTTCTGGCCGGTGTCACCGACAGCCGCCGCAACGGGCGGCGGACGCGTGCGACGGGAGGTCCTGCCGCCGGTTCACATGGCTGTCGCCACTCACCACGGCGACGACGCGACCATCGGTGATGTCTACGCCGACCTCGGGGCCTACGTCAGCGAGCACGGGATCGGTGCGCCCGGGCCGGTCAGGGAGACGTATGTCGACGGCATCCCGGGCCAGAGCGGGACAACCGAGATCGCGTGGCCGGTCCACAGCTGACCCCGGTGGCGACAGGCCGCGGGTTTCACGGCCGTCGTCGAGGGGCACGCGGTGGACACAACCCGACGACAGGAGCCCGGCACATGAGTCACAAGCCTCCCAAGGACGTCCAGGAAGCAGCCCAGCGCGCGGTTCGATGGATCGACGACGGCAAGGCGGGCAAGGGATTCACCGACACCGGCCGCCATCGGGCCCACCAGTTGGCCGAGGGCAAGGACGTCGACGACGAGCAGATCCGCAAGATGCGCAACTACTTCTCCCGCCACGAGGTGGACAAGGACGCCACCGGGTTCAGCAACGGCGAGGACGGTTTTCCCTCGGCCGGACGTGTGGCCTGGGATGCATGGGGTGGCGACCCCGGACGCCGATGGGCGAACTCGCAGAAGATCGAGGGGGAGTGACCCAGGCCGCCAGGAGGACTCGGTGAAGATCACGGTGTTGGGGGCGCCGAGTAGTGCCGGTGCCTACTGCGTGGGCGTCGAACGTGCGCCCACCGCATTGCGGGATGCCGGCCTCATCGAGCAGCTGGCTGCCACCGGCGCGGAGGTCGTCGACGCGGGAGATCTCACGACCCGGTTGTGGTTTCCCGACCGGGAGAGCCCGTTCGCGCAGAACCTGGGTGACGAGACAGATGCACTCGAGGAACTCTCCGCAGCTGCTGCCGGCTTGCTCGCAGCCGGGCAGCGTCTGCTCGTGCTCGGCGGCAGCTGCACGGCTGCACCCGTCGGACCTGGTCTACCTCGGAGTGGATGTGACTCGGGAGACCACTCGGTGGGAACGCGATCAGGTTGCCGAGCTGGGACTCCCGATCGTCGATCAGCGAACGCTCTGCGACGACCCCGGAGATGCGGCCCGCACCGCCCGCAGCACTCTCGCCCCCGGTCCGTTCGTGGTGCACCTCGACGTCGACGTGCTCGACTTCCTGGACGCGCCGATCGCCGAGAACGTGAACGGACGCAACAGTGGCCCGACCATCGCGATCCTCGAACAGGCCCTGGTCACGCTGCTGCGAGACCCTGAGTGTCGGGGGATGTCGATCGGGCAGCTGGACCCCGCGCACGCCGCGGCGGATCGAACTGCGATACCGAGGCTCGTGTCGGCACTCGTGTCGGCACTGACCTTCACCTGAGCGGCCCGGGTCGGATCGGTGAGCCGGTCAGCCCAACGCGTCCACTCCCAGTACCGCGGCAGCGGCGTTGCGGCCCGGGATGCCGCTGACCCCGCCGCCGCGTCGAGCACCCGCCCCGCACAACAACACTCGCGGATGCGGGGTCTCGACGCCCCACTGGCCGACTTCGGCGGCGGTCTCGGCCCATGGCCACTGCAACGGCCGGTGGAAGATGTGCCCGCCGGGGAGTCCGATGGTGTCTTCGAGGTCTTGCGGCGTCTTCACCTCGATGCACGGACGACCGTTCAGGTCATGCGCGATGACCGACTGAACGGGTTCTCCGAGTACGGAGTTCAACGACGCGAAGGTTGCACCGACGGCGTGTTCGACGGCACCGGGTTCGTCGAACACCTCGGGCGGCATGTGCAGACCGAAGAGGGTCAGCGTGTGCTTGCCGGCCAGCTCCGGTCCCAGGATCGACGGATCGCTGAGGGTGTGGCAGTAGATCTCGCAGGGTGGGAGATCCGGCACCTCACCACGATTCGCCTGCCGCCACGCATCGCCTAGTTGGGTTGCGGTCTGGTTGATGTGGAACGTTCCGGCGAAGGCCGCCGCCGGCGAGACCGACCCGTCGCGGAGTCGCGGCAACCGGTCGAGCAGCAGATTGATCTTGAGCTGTGCACCCCGAACGTCGGGCTCGCAGGGGATCGGCACCCCGTCGAGAAACGTGTTGAAGACCTGCGGCGCGCACGCCGCATAGAGCATCGACCCGCGAAAGGTCCCGTTCGTCGTCTCGACGGTGCCGTCGTCGGGATCGACACCGGTGATCTCGACTCCCGTCACGAAGTCGGCGCCCGCCGAGTTCGCCGCCTGATACAGCGCTCCCGACACCGCGCCCATGCCGCCGACCGGCACATCCCAGTCCCCGGTTCCGCCGCCGATGACGTGGTAGAGGAAGCAGATGTTCTGGCGCAGGGACGGATCGTCGAGGTCGGCGAAGGTGCCGATGAGTCCGTCGGTCGCTGCGATGCCGCGGACGAGATCGTCGTCGAAGTACTGGCGCAGGAGCGTGCCCAGCGGCAGCGTCGTGAGCGCTTCCCACAGTTCGGCGGTCGAGGTGTCGGTGGTGAGCCCGTCTCGGCCGACGACGAGGTCGTGCATCTCGGCCGCGGTGCGTAGGGGTTGGGTCATGGTCGGGAACACGCGGTCGGCGACCACGCCGAGCCGACGGTAGAACGACCGCCATGCGGTGAAGCCGACGTCGGACCCGGTCACCTCCCGGAACGTCGCGGCCGTCGCGTCGTCGTCGAGGGTGTCGACCAGGATTCCGCGCGCCGGGTCCGAGGGCACCGGTGTGTACGACGAATAGCGTCGGCGGACGAGCGAGATGTCGAGGTCGAGGTCGGCGATGACCGCGCGCGGCATCAGCGAGACCAGGTAGGAGTACCGCGACAACCGCGCGGACAGACCGGCGAACGGTGTCGCGGACACGGTGGCGCCGCCGACGTGGTCCGCTTTCTCCAGGACCAGCACGCGGCGTCCGGCGCGGGCGAGGTACGCGGCGGCGGTCAGGCCGTTGTGGCCCGCGCCGATCACGATGTCGTCATACGACGAGTCGTCTGCGATGCCCATCGGTCCAGCGTTCCAGATCGACACACGACGCAGGATGCGGTTGTCGACATATCCTGATGCGGTGGACATCCCCTCGGTCGAGCTCAGCAACGGAAACTCGATCCCCCTGGTGGGGCTCGGCACCTACAACATGCTCGGCCGGCCGTGTGTGAGCGCCGTTGGGTCGGCCATCAAATCCGGCTACCGCCTCCTCGACACCGCGCCGCGGTACAGCAACGAGCTGAGCGTCGGAATGGGCCTGCACGGCACCGGTGTCCCCCGCGAGGACATCGTGGTGCAGACCAAGTTGGGTGGCGGCGACCAGGGTTTCGACGAGGCGATCAACGCCGCCAAAGAGAGCGCCCGGCGGCTGGGCGTCGCCCACATCGACGTCTACCTCATCCACTGGCCGTGCCCGAGCCTCGGCCGCACCGTCGACTCGTGGAAGGCCTTGCTGACGCTGGCCGACGAGGGATATGTCCGCACGCCGGGCGTGTCGAACTTCAAGCAGCATCACCTCCAGATGCTGTTCGACGAGACTGGGCGGTGGCCGGTGCTCAACCAGATCCAGTGCTCGCCGGTCCTGCCGCGCACCGAACTGCGAGAGTTCATGGCCGAGAAAGGCATTCACGCACAGGCATGGCATCCGACGGGCCGCAAGGAGGGGCTGCTCGCCGATCCGGTCATCCTCCGCATCGCGCGCAAGTACGGCAAGTCGCCGACCCAGATCGCGTTGCGGTGGTCGGTGCAGAACGGCATCAGCGTGGTTCCGAAGTCGTCGCACACCGGGCGACAGCTCGAGAACGCCGACCTCTTCGATTTTGCTCTCGACGACGCGGATCTCGCCGAACTCGCCACCCTCGACCGCGGCGAACGTGCCGCCCGCGACTCCGACGTCGACGAGGAGTTCTGACCCGCCTCGGCTAGGGTGTCAGCGTGTCTCGACCCGATCCCGGTGACCACGACGAGAACGCCGTCGGCGCTGACCACCATCTCCACGACGCCGATCACCCGCGTCACGAGGACTTCGCCACCCGGCATGCGCCGATGCCGATGGAGTTGCCGCTCGACGACGAAGAGGCATCGACCGACGTCGACCTGAAAACCCAGCTCATCCGGTTCGTCATCACGGGCGCGGGCTCAGCCGTCCTCGACTACGCCCTCACCATGTTCCTGCAGTACGTCGTCGGAGTGCCGGGGGGTGTGGCGAAGGCGGGCGGGTTCATCCTCGGCACCACCACGGCGTATCTCATCAACCGTCGCTGGACCTTCCGTGCCGAGCCGAGCACCGCGCGGTTCATCGCCGTTGTGTGCCTCTACCTCGTGACCTTCGTGGTGAACGTCGGGTTGTACGGCTGGTTGTCGCACCTGTGGGAGGAGACGGCCCTCTACTCCGCGATCGCCTTCGTCATCGCCCAGGGCACCGCGACCGTGATCAACTTCGTCGTCCAGCGGATGGTCATCTTCAAGATCCGCTGACCGACCGGGTTCGGCATGCAGGGTCCCGCGCCGCGTCTGCCGGTTACGGTGTCCGGATGAGAACAGCGGTCGTCGTCGGCAGCGGACCCAACGGACTCGCAGGCGCGGTGCGCCTCGCGCAGGCAGGTCTCGACGTCACGGTCTTCGAGGCTGCCGACGAGATCGGCGGCGGGACGCGGAGCGCAGAGTTCCTCGAACCCGGCATCGTGCACGACGTCTGCTCGGCCTTCCATCCGCTCGGCGCTGCCTCGCCCTACCTTCAGACCCTCTGACTCGAGCGGTACGGGCTACGGTTTCTCAATCCCGAGATCGACGCCGCGCACCCGCTCGACGACGGCACCGCCGGCCTGTTCTATCGATCCGTCGAGAAGACCGCAGCGGGGCTGGGTCCCGACGGTCGTCGGTGGCGGGCGATGTTCGGCTCGCTCGGCGAGCATTTCGGCACCATCGCCGACGATGCGCTCGGCCCGATGCTCAGGGTGCCGCGGCATCCGTTGCGCTTCGCCGGCTTCGCGGCCCGGTCGGCACTGCCCGCGACCACGCTGGCGAGAGCCTTCTCGACGCCCCAGGCGCGGGCCCTGTTCATCGGTATCGCGGCACATCCGTTCGTCCGCCTGAACCACATCGGCACGGCCGCGGGCGGAGTCATGCTCACCGCCGCCGGACATGTCGCGGGCTGGCCGGTCGCCGAGGGCGGTTCGGCGGCGATCTCCCGTGCGCTCGCGGCCCTCCTGGAAGATCTCGGGGGCAAGATCGTCACCGGCAACCCCGTGCACTCACGTGCGCAACTCGACGCCGACATCGTCCTCTTGGATGTCGATCCCACTGCCGCGCAGCGCATTCTCGGGACCCAACAGCCCGAGCGCGTTGCGCGGGGGTACCGGCATCATCAGGCCGGACCGGCAGCGTTCAAGGTCGACTATGTGATCGACGGCGAGGTCGGCTGGACCGCACCCGGTTGTGACCGGGCGGGCGTCGTGCATCTCGGCGGCACGATGGACCAGGTCGTGAGGTCGGAGAACGCTGTGCTCGGCGGTCGGATGCCCGACGATCCCTTCGTCCTCATCGGGCAGCAGTGGTTGGCCGACCCGGGCCGGGCAAAGGGTGACCTCAAGCCCTTGTGGGCGTATGCGCATGTGCCGCAGGGATTCAGCGGCGACGCGACGGAGGCGGTGACGGCCCAGATCGAACGCTTCGCCCCGGGGTTCCGATCGCGGATCCGGGCCACGCGGAGCGCAGGCCCAGCCGATCTGCAGGCCGAGAACGCCAACTACGTCTCGGGGGACATCGGCGGCGGCCGAAACGACCTGTGGCACCTCATCGCCCGTCCGCGCCTGACGCCGAATCCCTACGCCACGGGAGTCGAGGGCGTGTACCTGTGCTCGGCCTCGACCCCACCCGGCGGCGGCGTGCACGGCATGTGCGGATTCCGTGCGGCCGAGGCGGCGCTGGCTGCTCGCTGACGCACCGCAGGTCGGGTTCTGGTCGACGGGGTCGTCACGCCCGCTGCGGCACTTCGGGCGGGATCGCCGCGAGCAGCTTGCGGGTGTAGTCGGTCGCCGGGTCGTGCAGGATCTCCGACGCCGGTCCGCTCTCGACGACCTTCCCCTCCTGCATCACCGCGACGGTGTCGCTGATCTGCTCGACGACGGCCAGGTCGTGCGCGATGAACAGGTAGGTGAGGTTCTTCTCGCGCTGCAGCTCGGCGAGCAGGTCCAGCACGCTGGCCTGCACGGAGACATCGAGCGACGCGGTCGACTCGTCGAGGATCAGGATCTCGGGGTCCGAGGCCAGCGCACGCGCGATGCTCACCCGCTGCCGCTGTCCGCCGGACATCTCGTGCGGATAGCGGTCGAGGAACGACGCGTCCAGGCTGACGTCGGCGAGCAGCTGCTCGGCGCGTTGCCGCATCCCGTTGCGGCTGTCGGCCAGGCCGTGCGTCCGCAACGGTTCGGCGATCGACGCGGCCACGGTCATGCGGGGGTCGAGTGATGCAGCCGGGTCTTGGAAGACCATCGCGACCCGACGCCGGAGCAGGGCCTCGTCGGAGCCACCGACTCCGACGGCCTCCACCTGTCGGCCGTCGACGGTGACCGCGACGCTGCCCCGGACCGTCGTCCCCTGACCGGAGGTGATGAGTCCGGTGATGACACCCGCGATGGTCGATTTGCCCGAACCCGACTCACCGACGATGCCCAGGGTGCGACCGCGGGCGACGTCGAGATCGACACCGTCGACGGCGTGCACCACCTGCCGTCCCGACGGACCGCGGACCACGTAGTCGACGCCCAGCCCCGTGACACGTAACAGGGGGTCGGCATCGATCCGCTTCTCGAGGGCCGGGGCGTCGCCGCGCTCCACGACCTTGCTCAGCAGCGGACGCGAATCGAGCAGCGTGCGAGTGTAATCGTCCTGCGGATCGTCGAACAGCGTTGCGACGTCGCTGCTCTCGACGATCCGCCCCTCGCGCATGACCATCACGCGGTCGGCGATCCGACCGATGACGCCGAGGTCGTGGCTGATCCACAGGACCGCCATTCCGCGTTCGCGCTGGAGTTCGGCGACGAGGTCGACGATCTGCGCCTGCGTGGTGACGTCGAGTGCGGTGGTGGCCTCGTCGGCCATGAGCAGCTCGGGGTCACAGGCGAGCGCGATGGCGATCATCACGCGCTGCCGCTGGCCGCCGGACAACTGGTGGGGATAGGAACGCAGGCGGTTCTCGGGATCGGGGAGGTTCACGTCGCGCAGCAGCTTCAGCGCGCGCTCCCGCGCCTCGGCACGCGTGAGGCCGAGATGGCGGCGCGGGCCCTCGGTGAGCTGCTGCTCGACGGTGAGCAGGGGATTGAGACTCGACGACGGGTCCTGGAAGACGAATCCGACGCGCGAACCGTGCAGTGCTCGAAGTTTCGACGGTGTGGCGCCGACGATCTCGGTGTCACCGAGAACCGCCGAGCCGTGGACATAGGCGCTCGGCGCGTCGAACAGTCCGGTCGCCGACAGGACGCTCAGCGACTTGCCCGATCCGCTCTCCCCGACGATGCCGAGCGTCTCACCCGGCGCGACGGAGAAGCTGATGCCGTGCACGATCTCGCGCGGGCCGACACCGACGACGAGATCCTCGACGCGCAGCACCGAACCGTCGGGTTCGCGGCGCTTCCCGGTCGTGGGTCTTGTCACCGTCGGCGACCTGCGCTCGTGCCCCCGGTTGCGCAACAGCGTGCGCTGACGCGGGTCGAGTACGTCGCGGACCCCATCGCCCACGAGGTTGAACGCGAAGACCGTCACCAGGATGGCCAGACCGGGAAAGACGCCCATCCACCACGCGGTGGTGATGAATCCCTGTGCGTCGAAGAGCATCCGGCCCCACGACGGGTCGGGCGGTTGAACACCGAGGCCGAGGAACGACAGTGCCGCCTCCGACAGGATCGCGAACGCCAGCGAGATCGAGGTCTGGACGATGACCGGTCCGGAGATGTTCGGCAGCACATGGCGTGCCAGGATCGCCGGCGTTCGCACACCCATCGTGCGTGCCGCCTGGACGTACTGGGTCTGCCTCACCCGCAACGTGTCCGCCCGGGCGACGCGGGCGAAGATCGGTATGTACACGACGCCGATCGCGATCATCGCCGAGGTGACGCCTGGCCCCAGGACGGCGACGATGGCCAGCGCCAGCAGCAGGACCGGGAACGAGAACACGACGTCGACGATGCGCATGAGCGCCGTGTCGAGGACACCACCCGCGAAACCCGCGACCATGCCGAGGATCACGCCGACGGTGAGGGAGATGGCCACCGCGATGACCGCCACCCGCATGCTCACCGACGCGGCGAGCACGACCCGCGAGAAGACGTCGCGACCCAGGTCGTCGGTGCCGAACAGGTGCGACCAGCTCGGCGCCTGCAGCGCGTTCGGGACGTCGATCTCGTTGGCGCCGTAAGGAGCGATGAGTGGACCGAATACTGCACAGACCAGCACGACCGCGATGATGACGAGCCCGATCACCGATGTGCGATTGCGCAACAGCAGGCGCCAGGCCGAGTCGGTCGGCGCGCCGGAGCCCGATGCCCTGGTGGCCGACTCGTCGGCGGTGCCCGGCTCGGGAGGATCGGGTGAGGTGAGGGTCATGACAGTCGGATCCTGGGATCGATGACGGCGTAGAGGATGTCGACGACGAGGTTGACGACCAGGAAGATCACCGCGATGAGCAGGATCGCGCCCTGCAGGACCGGGTAGTCACGGGCGGCGACGGAGTCGTAGACCAGCAGGCCCAGCCCGGGCCAGGCGAACACGACCTCGACGACGATGACACCGCCCAAGAGGCCGGCGAATTGGATACCGGAGATCGTCAGGACGGGTACGAGCGCGTTGCGGCCGACGTGGTCGAGCATGACCTTTCTGGTGCTCAGACCCTTGGACTCCGCGGTGGTGACGAACTGCGCGTTGACCACGTCGAGCACGGACGAACGGACGTACCGGGTCATGATCGCCCCCGTGACCACCCCGACCGTGATCGCCGGGAGCACAAGGTGTTCGAGCCATCCGAGCGGGTCGTCGGCGAAGGGTTGATACCCGGCGGAGGGCAGCCAACCGAGCGCGGTGGAGAACAGCCCGATCAGCAGGATGCCCATCCAGAAGTCGGGCACGGAGATCCCGAACTGACTCACGACGCGAATGACGTTGTCGGCCATACGCCCTTCGCGCAGTGCGGCCCAGAATCCCAGCGGGACGGCGATGAGCAGCGCGACGACGATCGCCGCGGTCGCCAGTGTGATGGTGGCGGGGAGCCTTTCGAACAGCATCGTCGTCACCGGTTCGCTGTTGCGGAAGCTGACTCCGAGATCGCCGGTGAAGGCGTTTCCGACGTAGTTGACCAGCTGCGTGGCCAGTGGCTGGTCGAGACCCGACGCGCTGCGCAGCGCCTCATACGATTCCGGCGTGTAGCGGGTGCCCAGGGCGATGCGCACCGGATCGCCCGGGACGATCTGCATCAGGAAGAAGACCGCGACGATCACGCCGAGAAGCACTGCGACCGTGTAGAGAAGCCGCACGAGGATGAAACGCAGCAGCGGTGAATGCAGTGCTGTCACTCAGCTCCTCTCCAACCGGGCATCGCGGAACCGGATGGCCTTGTCGGGGCGGACGACGTATCCCTGCAGCTGTGTCACGAAGGCCTGTGTCGACGACGGGTTGTAGAGGTAGAGATAGCTGACGTCGTCGGCGATGATGCTCGCGGCGTCGGCATATGTCTGTTTGCGCGTCGCGACGTCGAGTTCGGTGCGGCCACGGTCCAACAGCGCGTCGACCTCGGGGTTCGAGTACTTCTGTGAGTTCGAGGTGCCCTCGGAATGGTGTTGGGCGTAGTAGAAATCGTCCGGGTCGATGTTGCCCAGCCAACCGAGTAGCAGAGCGTCGAAGTCGCCTGCCGCCTGACGGTCGAGCCACGCCCCGAAGTCGAGCTGTTCGATCTTGACCGTGATGCCCACGTCCTCCAGGTTCGAGGCGATCACCTGTGCCGCGGTCACCGTCTCGGGATACTCGGTGGTGACCATGAGCCGCATGTCGAGGCCGCGGATACCGGCCTGGCGCAACAGTTCTTTCGATTTCGCCACTGCGGCGTCGCGATCGAGGCCCGCGGTGTAGCGGTCATATGGGGCGAACCAGGGACTGGTCGACGGGATGGCGAGCTGATTCGGTGTCGCGGTCCCGTATCCCACGACCTGAGCGATGGACTCGCGATCGAGCGCGTAGGCCACGGCTTGCCGGACCCGGGTGTCCCCGAACGGTTCGGCGTCGAAGTTCATCGTGACGTACCAGTAGTCGTTGGCGACCACGGTGCCCACGTCGAGTGTGTCGTCGCGGCGCAGGATGCTCAGCTGCTGAGCGGGAATGGCGTCGGTCCAGTCGATCTCACCGGACCGCAGTGCCGATACCGCGGTGGTGCCCTGCGAGATGAAGCTGAAGTGGACGCCGTCGACGGCGGGTGCGCCACCCCAGTAGTCGGGGTTGGCCGCGAGGACGATCGAGGCGCCGGGGGAGCGGGAGACGAAGCGGAACGGGCCTGTTCCCACGGGTGTGGTGGCGATCTCGCCGGATTCGACGTTGCGGCGGTTCACGATGGCCAGGCCCTTGAACCCGCCGATGCTGGTGAGGAGATTGGGCGTGGGAGCGGTGACGGTGAACCTGACCCGGCGTTCGTCGAGCGCGGTGATCGAGGCGATGGCATCGAGTTTGTATGCGTTGGAGAGCTCTTCGTCGATGATCCGACGGAAGGAGTATTCGACGTCGGCCGCGGTGAGTGGGTCGCCGTTGTGGAACGTGACCCCGTCGCGCAGGGTGAAGTCCCAGTTCAACCCGTCGGCGTCGACCACCCAGCTCTCGGCCAGGGCAGGCCGCATCTGCAGCTTCTCGTCGGGCTCGACGAGGGTGTCGAAGACGTTCTCGAGAACTTCGAACGTGAAGTAGGAACTCGATTTCTGCGGATCGAGCTGATCGGGCTCACCCGCGATGGCTGCCTTGATCGTGTTGGCGGTGTCCGATGATCCACCACCGCATGCGGCCAGGAGTGACGCGCCGAGGATCGTCGTGCCCGCGACACCGGCGACCCGGAAGAATCCGCGCCTGCTCAGCGACGACGGCATCGACCCCGCGGCCGAATCGGTCATCGCTGTCCTCCCGCCCGAGGTGTTCACTCACCGGGGTGTGCGCACTTGTCCGTTCGTGCAGTCTGCCCCAGGGTCGGGGGTGGTGCAACAACGGTGGCGGTGGCGCGTCGGGTTCATGCGGTGCGTCGAGTCCGGTGGGCGGGCTCCAATTTCAGCCGTTGACCTTGGCGATCACGTTGTCGGCGTACCAGTTCAGGTGATCGATCTTGGTCTGCAGCGGCTCGGTGTCCTCGCCCATGACGTAGGGGAGCCGGAAGCCGACGATCACGTCGGTGATCCCCTTGTCTTCCAGTCGCTTACAACCATCGACCGTATAGGCGTCCATCGAGATGACGTGGATCTCGAACGGGTCGTTGGTCTTGCCCTCGGCCTTGCGGATCTCGGCGATCCGGTCGAGGAGCGTGTCGAGTTCCTCGGGCGGCCCGCCACCGTGCATCCAGCCGTCGCCTCGGATGACCGCACGACGCAGTGCGGCGTCGGCATGTCCGCCGACGAGCAGCGGGATGGGCTCGGTGGGCGCGGGGGTCATCTTGATCTTCGGGATGTCGTAGAACTCGCCGTGGAACTCGAAGTACTCGCCGGTGGTGAGACCGCGGATGATGTCCATGCACTCGTCCATCCGTTTACCGCGACGCTTGAAGTCCACGCCCATGAAGTCGTAGTCCTCGGGCCACGGGCTGGTGCCCACACCCATCGCGAACCGGTTGTTCGTCAGATAGGCCACCGAGCTCGCCTGCTTGGCGACGAGCGCCGGCGGCCGGACCGGCAGTTTCACCACGAAGGGCGTGAAACGGATGGTCGAGGTGACCGCACCGAGAGCAGCGGCCTGGATGAACGTCTCGATGAACGCCTTGCCGTCGAGGAACTCGCGGTTGCCGTCGGGGGTGTACGGATACTTCGCGTCCGACTCCTCGGGATAGGCGAGTGAGTCGGGAATGGTGAAACCGGCGTACCCGGCCGACTCCGCGGCCTGCGCGAGCGGCGCGTAATACGACGGATCGGTCATGGCCTCGGCGAAGGTGAACCGCATCATGCTCCTCGGGACGGCAAGTGGAACTGCCCTCACAGTAGAACACGTTCTAGTTACGTGGCATGAAGTTCGTCATTATGGCAGGTGGGCGCCGCCCGGACGGCACTCTTGCTCCAACTGACCGATCGGTCTAATATTCGTCCATGCGGTCAGGATCAGCTACGGGTCGGACGTTTGCCGACGAGGCAAGGCGACGTCAGATCGTGGCGTGTGCCATCGAGTTGATCGCCGAGGTGGGGTATCCGACGGCGTCGCTGGCAAAGATCGCAGAACGCGCCGGAATTGCGAAAAGTGCTGTCCTGTATCACTTTCGTGACAAGGACGAACTGGTTTCGGCGATCGTCGAAACAGTCTTCGAGGCGTCGGCCACGACAATGATTCCCCGTATCGTCGCGCAGACGAGCGCGACCGACCGTTTGCGCGCCTACATCGAGTCGAACGGCGAGTTCCTGGATGTCCACCGGCAAGAGGCCGTCGCGCTGTACGAGATCTCGGTGAGCTACCGGGACAAACGGGGTCTCCGGTTCGATCAGGCCGTGCAAGCATCCGTTGACGATGCCGGCGTCCCTCCGGAGCTCGCGCTGCTCGATCCGTTGTCCATCCTCGGCGACGGAATCCGAGACGGCGAATTCGATGCCACCGCAGCACCGGCGGTGGTGAAGAGCATCGTCCGCTCTTCTCTTGACGGCGTGGTCCGCGAACTGGCGCGTGACAGTGACTACGACGTCCTCGGTCACACGTCGGCACTGGCCTCGATCATCATCTCGGCGATCGGAAGATGACCATGAGCACACGAATCACCATCCTGGCTTTCGGCACGCGGGGGGACGTCGGGCCCATGACCGGTCTGGCGGCGGGACTCGCGGACCACCTGGGCGCGACAGTGGCGATCGCCGCGCAGCGTCCCTACGAATCGATGATCACCGGGTCCGGGTTCGAGTACCGACATCTCCCGCGGGACACCGAGGCCGATACTCGTGCGTCGACGTACGGACAGGCCATGGTCGACGGGCGCCGACTCAAACCCTCCAAGGAGGCGCTCGAGGGTATGCGCGAGGATCTCCGCGGCGTCGGCGAGGCGATGGCCGTTGCCGCTGAGGACGCCGACCTGATTCTCTGCGGCGGTCCGGTCGGCACGATGCTCGGTTGGCACGTTGCCGAGGCAAGCGGGCGGCCGAGTGCCGCGGTGGTCCTACAACCGTCGTATCCCACCGGGAACTTTGCGCCACCGCCACTCGGCACACGTTCATACGGTCGCTGGGGAAACCGTGCGGCGTGGAATCTGGCCGCCGCCGGTGAGAAGTTCTTCGCGCCCCTGATCGATGACCTCCGTCGGACCCTGGGTCTGCCCGCTCAGTCAGTCGGCGCTCGTCGGCGCCTGCAACGACGCTGGACCCAGCTGTGTGGGTTCAGCAGTCACGTTGTGCCGACTCCGCGTGATTGGCCGGCTCATGTGCACACGACCGGATACTGGTGGCCTGTGGACAGTTCCGTCGCGAAGCCTTCCGCCGAGCTACTCGACTTCCTCGACGACGGTCCTCCACCGGTATTCGTCGGCCTCGGCAGTACAGCCATCAGCAACGGCGAAGAAATCAGTACGATCATCGCGGACGCGCTGCGCCACACCGGTCGAAGAGGTGTCGTACAGCGCGGGTGGGCTCGACTGGATGGTGGCAACGACACCACAACACTGCACACCATCGATGATGTGTCCCATGCGTGGCTCTTTCCGCGGACTGCCGGGGTGGTACACCACTGTGGAGCGGGGACCACTGCCTCGACATTGCGATCGGCAACCCCCTCTATCGCCTTGCCCGGCATCATGGATCAGCCGTTCTGGGCTCACCGTCTGCAGCAACTGGGGTGTTCCCCCCGCTCGGTTCCGCGCAGCACACTGATCGCCGGGCGGCTCAGCGAAGCGATCACCGAGGCGGTCGACGATGGCCGATACCGCCACGCTGCGACCGAGCTCTCGGCCAAGCTGTCCTCCGAGGACGGGCCGCTGGCCGCGGCCCGGGTGGTGGAAGCTTTGCTCTAGCGCAGAGCCTTCAGCGGATTGGCTGCCGTCGCGCCGGGGCCGGCGTGCACGCGAAGGTCGCCGACGGCGATGTGCTCGCCGCACGCCGAGCACGTCGGTTCCACGGTCATGGTCTGCCCGCACGAATGGGTGGACACCACCGGCGCACCGTCTTCCGCGGTCCACTTGTCGCCCCACTGACGCAGCGCGGCCAGGACGGTCCAGAGGTCGCGCCCCTTCTCGGTGAGGCGGTAGTCGTAGCGCACCGGGTTGTCTTGATACGGCTCCTTGGTCAGGACGCCGTGCTCCACGAGGGTGTCCAGTCGCTGTGTCAGGACGTTCCGGGCGATGCCGAGGCGAGACGAGAACTCGTCGAAGCGCGTCACGCCGAACATCGCGTCCCGAACGATGAGCAGCGTCCACCATTCACCGACGACCTCCAATGTCTGGGCGATCGAGCAGTTCATCTCGGCGAACGAGGCGCGGCGCATGAAATCCAGACTAGTGGGTTGCGTGACGCAACTCAACCTGCTTGCATGAGTTGCGTGAAGCAACTCAGCAGGCACAGCCCTGTCGACGACGGATTGTCGGACAGTTTCGGAGCGACCCCGACCGGCGATGGCCGTTGGTCGGCGACCATCGACCCCTCCTGGTGGGGGTGGTCGGGTCCGCACGGCGGTGCGATCGCGGCGTTGGCCGTCCGGGTCGGTGCCGATGCGGCGCCCGACGTATCGGTGCGCGCTCTCGATCTGCGGTTTGTCGGCAAGCCGGACGGCGGGGAGTTGCTCCTGACGCCGTCGGTTCGGGAGGTCGGTCGGTACACCCGGATCGTCGATGTCACGGTCACGCAGGCCGGTGTCGAGGTCGCGACGGCGTCGGTCACCGCGGGACGCGTCGGCGATGCGGAGATCACGGATGTCGTCGATCGGATCTCGGGCGTGCCTGGTCCGGAAGGACTGGCCGCGTTCATGATTCCAGCCGACATCGTGCCCATGGGTGCGCATTTGGACCTGCGGCCGGTCGACGGTCCGCTGCCGCTCACCGGCGCGAGCGAGTCGTGGATGCGCGCCTGGATCACCACTCGCACCCCGATGGCCGTCGATGCCGCCTACCTAGCTCTGCTCGCAGACTGTCTGCCGCCCGCGGTGTTCCCGACTCTGACTGCGCCCCTGGCGCTTCCGACGGTCGCCTTCTCCATGCACGTGACCGCCCCGTCGGACGATCCGACCCCCGCGCCGGTTCTCGTCCACACTCGTAACACGTCGACGTCCGGCGGGTGGTCGGTGGACGACACCTCGCTGCGCGACCGCAACGGCCGACTCCTGGCCTCCGCACGCCAGAGTCGTCGCGTTCTCGGATGGCCGACCCGATGACCGCCACGCGTGTCGGAACATCCACCCCGGCCACACTTCACGCGCGTCCGGGCATCGTCCTGCTCATCCTGTCCGGGGCCGCGTTCATGGCCAGCCTCGATGTGTTCATCGTCAACGTGGCCTTCGACGACATCGGTGCCGACTTCGCCGACGCGACGCTGTCGCAGATGTCGTGGATCCTCAACGCCTATGCGATTCTGTATGCCGCACTGCTGGTTCCGGCCGGGCGGATCGTCGACCGGTACGGTCGCAAGGGTGGATTCCTACTCGGTCTGGCGATCTTCACCGTCGCGAGTGCCGCATGTGCTGCAGCGCAGGGGGTGTGGTGGCTGGTGGCATTCCGGGCGCTGCAGGCGCTCGGCGCGGCGATCCTGACCCCGGCGAGTCTGGGGTTGGTGGTCTCGACGATCCCGCCAGAGCGCCGCGCCCGGTCGGTCCGCATCTGGGCCGCCACCGGGGCACTCGCCGCTGCGTTCGGACCGGCTGTCGGCGGGTTGCTCGTCGAGGCGTCGTGGCGCTGGGTCTTCCTGGTGAACATCCCGGTGGGTGTGGCAGCCCTCGTCGCCGGGGCTGTTGTGCTGGCCCGTCCCCGGAACGACTCGGTCAGCGGCTTTCCGGATGCACTGGGTGCGACGCTGCTCGTCGTGTCGGTCGGTGCGCTCACGCTCGGCCTGGTCCAGGGAAGTGAGTGGGGCTGGTCGGACTTCCGGATCACCGGGGCATGGGTGATCGCCGTGGTGGCTCTGGTGGGGTTCATCGTCAGTTCGATGCACCACGACGAACCGGTCATCGCGCCGGCTCTGCTCCGGGTCCGGGCGTTCTCCGTCGCCAACGTGACGATGCTCCTGTTCTCGATCCCGTTTGCCGGCGCACTGCTCGCGAATATTCTGTGGCTGCAGCAGGTCTGGGGCTTCTCGCCGATCGCGACGGGGCTCGCGGTGTCGACCGGACCGCTGATGGTCCCGATCTTCGCGGCCGTCTCCCATCGTCTCAGCGCACGCGTGCCGGTCGGTGTGCTCGTCGCAATCGGGTGCGCATTGTTCGGGCTCGGCATCGTGCTCGTCGCCCTGTCGGTCGACGCCACATCCGATTTCGCATCGGAGATCCTGCCGGGGTGGTTGATCGGTGGCGTGGGAGTGGGATTCGCGTTGCCGTCGATCCTGTCGTCGGCGACCGCCGACCTACCCGCTGATCAGGCGGCGACGGGGAGCGCGGTGGTAAACATGAGTCGCCAGATCGGCATGTCCCTCGGCGTCAGCCTGCTGGTCGCGATCATCGGTACGTCGGTCGTGTACACAGACGTGCACCAGTCGTTCGTGACCGCGTGGTGGGTTCTCGCGGGAATCTCTGCGCTGGGGGCTGTTTCAGCGTTGGGGATGACCCCGCGTCGTCGTGCTGAGGAAGCGGCACCCACTGCTTCCTGAGGTGGCCGGACCCATTGCTCCCTGAGGTGCGAGGAGCGCAAGCGACGAGCCTCGAAGGGCTCGGTCACGTGCCTCGCGAGGCCCTTCGAGGCTCGCTTCGCTCGCACCTCAGGGAGCGTGGGCGGGCTCGTCTCACCTCAGGGAGCGGTGAAGGATCAAGCCCTCAGGGCCGCGTGAACCGTTCCCGGCGTCCGAGGCCGCGGAGGCGTACCCACTCGGCGAACCCCTTCGGATCGCGTTGCTGCACAAGGAAGAACCATCCGAATCGGGCGTACTCCTGGGGCAGCAGCTTCCGGAGTCCGGGCTGGCTCATCAGATAACCGCGGTTGCGGTACGTGAAGAACCGCTTGGTCTCGTTGTCCGGGTACTGGGTGTGCATGCGACCGCCGAGAATCGGGCGGAACTCTGCCGACCCGTCCGGGTGCAGGTAGCCCGCGCGCAGGCATGTCCCGAACCGCACACCGGATCGCACCAGACGACGGTGCACCTCGACCTCGTCGCCGCGGAAGAACAGTCGTAGGTCCGGAACACCCACTTGCTCAAGGCAGTACGCGGAGAACAGTGCACCGTTGAACAGGGACGCGATACCGGGCAGCAGGTCATCGGACTGCGCCTCATTGTCGGCAAAGAGCTCCGATCGCTTCCGCCGCCAGACGAGTCCACGACGCAGCGGGAAGGCGAGGGTGTCGGGGTCGTCGAGGTTGGCGACGACGGGCGACACCTCGTCGAGCTGATGCCGCTCGGCGCAGTCCAGGAGCGTCGAGAGCACGGTCGGTCCGTCGGGGCGCCCGTCGTCGTCGGCGCACCAGACCCAGTCGGCGCCGAGGGCGAGCGCGTGCAGCATGCCGAGGGCGAAGCCGCCGGCGCCGCCGAGGTTGCGCTGCGAACCGAGGTACGTCGTCGGAACCCGCTGTGCGGCAACCAGTGCGGCCACCTCGGGTTCGTCGGCGTTGTCGACGACGATCAAGTGGTCGACGGGCCGATCCTGTCCGGACACCACGGCAAGTGACTCCGCCAGCAACTCGACGCGACGGTGGGTGACCACCACGGCGATCACCTTCTGGCCGGCACCGGCGTCGGTCACTCCGGCTTCCCCTGCGCGTCGGACTTCTCGAGGTCGGCGATCACTTTCCGGACATGCGCCGCGGCGTCGGGTCCCTCATACGCGCCGACGACCTCTTCGATGCCGCCTTCCATCCTGACCTGACCGTGGTCGATCCACAGGGCGCGGTCGCAGAGCTGGGCCAGGAACTCGTTGGAATGGCTGGCGAACACCAGGATTCCCGACCGTTCGACGAGCGCCTGGAGCCGACCGCGTGCCTTGCGCATGAAGTCGGCGTCGACCGCACCGATGCCCTCGTCGAGGATGAGGATCTCGGGATCGATGGAGGTCACGACGCCGAGCGCGATACGCACGCGCATACCGGTGGAGTAGGTGCGCAACGGCATCTGCAGGTAGTCACCGAGCTCGGTGAACTCCGCGATGTCGTCGATCTTCTTCAGCATCTCCTTGCGGGTCATGCCCAGGAACATGCCGCGGATGATGATGTTCTCGTAGCCGGAGATCTCCGGGTCCATGCCGACGCCGAGGTCGAAGACGGGTGCGACGCGGCCGTGCACCCGGCACGCGCCGCGGGTGGGTTCGTAGATGCCGGAGAGCAGGCGCAGCAGCGTCGACTTGCCTGCGCCGTTGTGTCCGACCAGGCCGACCCGGTCGCCGTGCTTCAGATGCAGGTTGATGTCCTTGAGCGCCTCGACGACCACCACGTTCGACTCGGTGGAACCGATCACGCCGCCGGCGGCGCCGATGACCGACTTTTTCAGCGAGCGCGTCTTGGCGTCGAAGATGGGGAAGTCGACGCACGCATCCCACGTGTCGACCCGGACCCGATCGTCGACGGGGTTGATGTTCTTGGCCATCTCGATTCCGTCCCTACACCCAGTACGCCACGCGGGCCCGGTAGTTGCGCATCACCATCATCGCCAGCACCCAGCCGACGGCGGTGCAGCCCAGGACGACGGCCCAGTGATAGAACTCCACCGGCTCACCCAGCAGCGGCCCACGTGCGATCTCCAGGTAATGGAACATCGGGTTCAGCTCGACGAGCTTCAGCCGCGACGACGTCTCGCCCGTCGAATTGCCCAGGCTCTGGGTGGTCCAGATGATCGGCGTCATGAAGAACACCAGCTGCACCACGGTGGTCAGGAGTTGGCCGATGTCGCGGAACCGCGTCGACAAGATACCGAAGACGATGGTCACCCAGATCGAGTTCAGCACGTAGAGCACCAGCGCGGGGACGATCAGCGTCACCGTCCAATTGAGCGGCGGCGGAAAGATCAGGAACAGGATGACGATGATGACGACGTTGTGGGCGAAGATGATCAGCGCTCGCCACACGACCCGGTAGACGTGCACGCTCACCGGGGCCGGGAGCTGCTTGATCAGGCCCTCGTTCTTCGAGAAGACTTCCGCACCCTCGAGGATCGAGCTCGAGATGAAGTTCCAGAAGATGAAACCGAGTGCGACGTACGGCAGGAACACCTTGATGTCCATGCCGAACAACTCGCCGTAGAGCAGGCCCATCGCGATGGCGGTCACACCGGTTGCGATGACGATCCACAGCGGTCCCAGCACCGAACGGCGGTAACGCTGCTTGATGTCCTGCCAACCGAGATGGAACCACAGCTCGCGGCTTGCGAAACCGTCGCCGAGGTCCTTGACCGCGCGCGCGAAGCTGCGCGAATCGGACCCCTCGGGACGCGCCGGAATCGCGTCGTCGTCTACTACCGCTGACACGAGGAGTCAGCGTACCCGTCGGCCCATTTGCTGCTCCCCGCTGGTTGAGCAGGCGACGAGCGCAGCCGCCGGGGCGAGCAAGCGGCCAAGGAGCGCGTCGAGGTCGAGGAGCCGTGTCGAAGCCACTCGACCCGACCCACAGCTGTCAGAGGTACTGCCCGGTGCTGTGACCTGGACCGCCGGGCGCGGGCATCCCGGGCGGGAGTGCGCCCTGTCGCATCTGCTCGAGCTGCGCGCGGGCGGCCATCTGCTGGGCGAACAGTGCGGTCTGGATGCCGTGGAACAGGCCCTCGAGCCAACCGACGAGCTGGGCCTGTGCGATACGCAGTTCGGCATCCGACGGGGTGCCCTCGTCGGAGAACGGGAGGGCGAGCCGCTCGAGCTCTTCACGGAGCTCCGGCGCCAGCCCCTCTTCGAGTTCACGGACCGACGACTGGTGGATCTCACGCAGGCGGTTGCGCGACGCGTCGTCGAGCGGAGCCGCGCGAACCTCTTCGAGCAGCTGCTTGATCATCGTGCCGATCCGCATGACCTTGGCGGGCTGCTCGACCATGTCGGCGACGCTGGTCGATTCCGACGACTCGTCGCCCGTCTGCCCGTCCGTCCCCGCGCCGACGATGATCACGTTGTCGGAGTCGCCGGCCGAGCCGAACGGTCCTGGGGTCGGGCCGGGTCCTGGAGTGCCTTCGATAGCCATGGGCTCCATTGTGCCCGGACACCGCGAAACGGCAGATCGCCGACGTCTATCCTCGTGCCCATGGCTTTCGACGTCGCCTATGTGCGTGGATTGATTCCATCGCTCGGCGACGGCTGGATCCATCTCGACCCGCAGGCCGGGATGCAGATCCCGGATTCGGTCGCGACCGCGGTGACCACCAGTTTCCGCTCGCTCTCCGCCGCCCCGGGAGGGGTGTATCCATCGGCTCGGGCGAGCGCCGAGGTGGTCGACGGTGCGCGCCGGGCGATCGCCGATCTCGTCGGCGGCGACGCCGCGGGTGTGGTCCTCGGACCGTCGCGCTACGCGCTGTTGTCCGGTCTCGCCGATGCGCTCGCGCCGCACGCGTGGTTGCGCGGCGATGTCGTCGTCACGCGCCAGGACGACGAACCGAACATCGTGCCCTGGCTCCGTGCCGCCGATCGGTACGGCGGCCGCGTCCGCTGGGCCGAAGTCGACGTCGAGACCGGCGGCCTCCCGGCCTGGCAGTTCGGCGACCTCGTCACCCCGGAGACGGAGGTTGTCGCGGTGACGCTCGCGTCGTCGACGACCGGGGCGATCACCGACATCAGCGAGATCGCGCCGCTGGTCCGTGAAGCAGGTGCGCTGCTTGTTGTCGACGCCACCAACGCTGCGCCGTACCTCAGCCTGGACATCCACGATCTGGGTGCCGACGTGCTCGTCGTGTCGGCCGAGCGCTGGGGTGGTCCGCGGATGGCGGCCATGGCCTTTCGCGAGCCCCACCTGATCGACCGCTTGAAGCTGATGGCCATGGATCCGGCCGCGCGCGGGCCCGCCCGGCTGGAACCCGAACCGCACCAGGGCGCGATGCTCGCGGGGCTCGTCGCATCGGTGGAACATCTGGCCGGACTCGACGAGGCCGGCATCGGCAAGCGGCGGCGCCGCCTCGTCACCTCGATGGACGGTGTCTACGAATATCTCCAGCGCCTCACCTACTACCTGGTGACGACACTGTCCCAGCTCAACCACGTGAACCTCGTGGGCACCGAGGACAACCGGATACCGCTGGCGAGTTTCACCGTCGAGTCCGTGGGTGCGGACAAGGTGGTCCGACGCCTGGCCGACAACGGTGTCTGCGCACTCGCCGACCTCCCCAATCGCGCGCTCGCGCGCATGGGCGCACCCGATTTCGGCGGGGCCGTGACGGTCGGGCTGGCCCCATACTCGACGCCATACGAGGTCGACCACCTGGTGCGCACGCTCGGTTCACTCGCCTGACAGCGCGCCGGTAGCGTGCCGGTATTCACTATGGTGTTGTTTGAGTTAACGACAATGTATGTTGTCATGCTGTGTCGGCAAAAACGATTGATGGTCCAGACAAGGGCCCACCCCGGTCGCTCACCGCTGCCGAGGCGGAGAGTTGGAAGAACCTGGTCGACGGCGGCTGGGCGCTGTTCGCCCGCGTCAACGACGAGTTCACCAAACGGAGCCTGTCCGTATCCGACCTGCGCATCCTCGAAGCGGTCTGCACCAGCCGGCAGTTGGGCGTGAGCGAGGTCGCCGATGCGGTGCACATGCGCGTCAGCACGGTGTCGCGCATGATCGCCCGCCTCAGCAACGACGGCGACATCGAGCGCCTCGAGTCCAAGGTCGACGGGCGGCATCGGCTCGTGCGTCTCACCGATCAGGGACGACGCACCCTCGCCGACCACGTCAACGTCCGCGATCGGGTGATCCGGCAGTTCGTGGTCGACGCGATGAGCCCGGACGAGTTCGCCGCGCTCGGTGCCGCGTTCCGCAAAATCCGCGCGGCGGAACCTCCTACTGCTGGTTGAGCAGGCGACGAGCGCAGGGGACCCCCCCTGCTGGTTGAGCAGGCGACGAGCGCAGGGGACCGCCCGCCCCCCTGCTGGTTGAGCAGGCGACGAGCGCAGCGAGGAGCCGTGTCGAAACCACACCCTCCGCACTCGATCACCCCTCGACGCTCAGCAGCACCTTTCCGACGACGTCTCCGCTGTTGAGGTGATCATGCGCGGCAGCGGCGTCGGCGAGCGGGAACACGCGGTCGACGACGGGAACGACCTCCCCGGCTTCGATGAGCGGCCAGGTGCGGGTCAGCGTCGACGCGACGACCTCGGCCTTGCCGCCGGGTCCGTGCACGGGCCGGGCGCGCAGCGTCGTGCCCATCACGGACAAACGCTTCGCCAGCAGATGCCCGAGGTTGATCTCGGTGGTGGTGCCGCCCTGCATGCCGATGATGACGAGGCGCCCGTCGGTACGTAGCGCCTTCAGGTTCGACTTCAGGTATTTCGCGCCGATGATGTCGAGGATGACGTCGGCGCCGCCGGCGTCCTTGAGGACCTCGGCGAAGTCCTGGCTCGAGTAGTCGATGAGGATCTCGGCTCCGAACTCGCGGCAGCGTTCGAGCTTGTCCGGGGTGCGAGCGGTCACCGCGACCCGCGCGCCCATCGCATGGGCGATCTGGGTGGCATGCGTGCCGATACCGCTGGACCCGCCGTGGACCAGCAGGAGCTCGCCGGTGGTCAGGTGAGCGGTGTCGAAGATGTTCGACGACACCGTGCAGGCGACCTCGGGCAGCGCCGCCGCGGACACCAGGTCGACGCCCTTCGGTACCGCGAGCAGCTGCTCGACCGGCACGGCGACCTTCTCGGCATAACCGCCGCCGGCGAGTAGTGCGCACACCTCGTCGCCCTCGGACCAGCCGGAGACGCCATCGCCGAGAGCCGATATCTGCCCGGAGACCTCCAGGCCGAGGGTGTCCGACGCACCGGGCGGCGGGGGATAGTTGCCCGCACGCTGCAAGATGTCGGCGCGGTTCACGCCGGCCGCGACCACGTCGATCACGACCTCACCGGCAGCGGGGGTCGGGTCGGGCACATCGGAGAGGGACAGGTTCTCGGATTCGACGACGATGGCTTTCACCTCTTCGATGGTGTCACAGCGCACCGGAGTGCCAGGCGAGGTCCGTTCCGGCGTCGCTGTGTAACCTTGCTCGTCAGGGAAGCGTGGCAGAGCGGCCGAATGCACTCGCCTTGAAAGCGAGCGTGGGTAAAACCACCGGGGGTTCAAATCCCTCCGCTTCCGCCAGGGGCCCTCACCTCCTCAGCCGGGTGGGGGCTTTTTCGTGGGACCGCGGCGCCGGCCGGCTCGTCGGGGACCGAGACCGTGGAAGGCAGGACACATGGGTGCCGGTGATTTCACCGTTGCATCGTTCAACGTCAACGGGATTCGGGCTGCGCGTCGTCGTGGCTTCGACGCCTGGCTCGCCGGACGGCAGCCCGATGTGGTCGGACTGCAGGAGTTGCGGTGCGGCATCGACGACGTCGGCGACTTCGACGGTTATCACGCTGCGATCGACGTCGGCTCCATCGCGGGACGGAACGGCGTCGCGGTGCTCACCCGAGACGAACCGGCCGCGGTGCGCACGTGGGTGAGCCATCCGCCCAAGGCCCGCGGACTGCCCGCCTTCGCCCACGAGGGCCGCTACATCGAGGTCGACCTCGCCGATCGGCCGCTGACCGTTGCCAACATCTACCTGCCCAAGGGTGGGCTTCCCGCCGAGTTGCAGCGTCCCGGTTCGTCGCGCGAGCCGCTCGACGGTGGCGCCAAACACGCGCGCAAGCAACGCTTCCTGGCCGGGTTCACGCGTGAGCTGGCGCGCAACCGGCTCGCCGCACGCCGCGCCGGCCGGGAGTTCCTCCTCCTCGGTGACCTCAATGTGGCGCACCTCGAACACGACGTCACCAACTGGCGCGCGGCCCGCAAGATGGAGGGCTTCCTGCCCGAAGAACGGGCGTGGTTCGGCGAGATCACCGGGCCGCGCCGGCTCGTCGACGTCGTCCGCGCACTACACGGCGACCGCCCCGGACCGCTCACCTGGTGGAGCTGGGCGGGCGAGTCGTTCGTCAAGGACGTCGGATGGCGCATCGATCACCAACTCGCGTCGCCCGCACTGGCCCGGCGGGCGCGCACCGTGGTCGTCGACAAGGAGGCATCGCCGGACGCTCGGCTGTCCGATCACGCCCCGCTGGTCGTCGAGTACGCCGAGCTCTGAGTCCGGGCGCTCGGCGCCATCCGGATCACGCAAGCCGATTGTGGCCCAGTGGCTTCGACTCGGCGCCTCGACCTCGACGCGCTCCTTCGTCGCTTGCTCGGCCCGGCGGCTGCGCTCGGTGCCGGCTCAACCAGCGGTGGGGTGGCTCGGCGAGTGGCTTCGACTCGGCGCCTCGCTGGCGCTCGGTGCCGGCTCAACCAGCGGTGGGTGCGGCGCTGGCTCAACCAGCGGTGGGGTGGCTCGGCGAGTGGCTCCGACTTGGCGCCTCGACCTCGACGCGCTCCTTCGTCGCTTGCTCGGCCCGGCGGCTGCGCTCGGTGCCGGCTCAACCAGCAGAGGGGCGCCGGGTCAGGTGACGGTCAGCACAGCTCGGAGGTACTCCCACTCCATCCGTCCGTCGGTGAGGTAGCGGTCGGCGTGGGCGGCGATGGCGGCGTCGAGTTCGGCGACCCGCGCGGGGTCGTCGCCGATGTTGCGGTACGCCACGATCGTCGGTCCATAGTGGGCCTTGAAGAACTCGCGGAACGCCGCGCCGTCGTCGAACTCGCTGATCTCCACGGTCTCGGTGACGAACTCATGGTTGGTGACACCGGAACCGAACAGCGACCGCACGTGGTCGGCGTCGCCCCAGAGCGGACCCGGCTGCGCCCCGGGCGGCGGTGGCGGGGCGTACGGCTTCATGACCACGAACAGTTCGCCGATGAAACCTGTTGGCGTCCAGTTGATCAGCCCGATCCGTCCGCCGGGTCGTACGATGCGAACGAGCTCGTCGGCACACTTCTGATGGTTCGGCGCGAACATGACCCCGACGCACGACGTCGCGATGTCGAACTCGTTGTCGTCGAACGGGAGATCCTCGGCGTCGGCGGTACGCCAGGTGATCGGCAGGTCGCGGTGCCGGGCTTCGCCCACGGACAGGAGCTCGGGTGTGAGGTCGCTGGCGACGACGTGCCCGCCGGCCTCGGCCGCGGGTACGGCCACATTCCCGGCGCCGGCGGCGACGTCGAGGACCTTGTCCCCGGCGGTGACGTGCATTGCGTCGACGAGGCGTCGACCCAGCGGTGCGATGAGGTCGGCGACGGCCGGATAGTCGCCGGAGGCCCAGAGCTTGCGGTGGCGAGCCTTGATCTCGGCGTCGAACGGGGCGCGTTGCGAAGTGGTCATGATGGAAGTCCCTCGAGTCGTCGGATGGCTGTTGTCCGTGACCGGACACAACGAGCATCCGACGAAGCCCGGCCCGGGCTCTAGACCAAGATCTGTACCGGTGGCAGTTCAGTTTCTGTACTGGTCATCAGTCGACGACGGGTGTGTACTGGGTCGAGGAGGGTTTCGACACGGCGCCTCGCTTCGCTCGGGGCCGGCTCAACCAGCAGCGGGGAGGCTGCGATGACATCGTATGGACAGTTCTGTCCGGTGGCCAAGGCGATGGAGTTGCTCGACGAGCGGTGGACAATTCTCATCGTTCGCGAACTCCTCCTGGGTAGTAGACATTTCAACGAGCTACGACGCGGCGTGCCGAAGATGTCGCCGGCACTGCTCACCAAACGGCTGCGAAGTCTCGAGCGCGCGGGGGTGATCAACCGCTCGGAGGTCGGCGCCGGGAGCGGAGCGAGCGGGCCGAAAGGTGGCACAGTCGGCGGACGTTCGGTGTACACACTGACGGCGATGGGCGAGGAGCTCACGACGGTCGTGGAGGCGTTGAGCGCGTGGGGTATCCGCTGGATCGGCGAACTCGGCGACGCCGACCTCGACCCCCATCTGCTCATGTGGGACATGCACCGCACCGTCCCGATCGACCGGTGGCCGCGCCGACGAACCATGGTGCAGTTCGTCTTTCGAGACGTCATCGGCAAGGCGAGTACCTGGTGGCTGGTCGTCGCCGGCGGTGAGGCGCAGGTGTGCGACTTCGACCCCGGCTACGAACTCGACGCCACCGTGGTGACCGATTTGCGTACTCTCACCGAGATCTGGCGTGGCGACATCGACTGGCGTCTCGCGCTCACGAGCGATCGGGTCGAGATCCACGGTCCCGCGGAGGTGGCTCGGGACGTGCCGTCGTGGATCGGTCAGAGCCTCACCTCGGCGATTCCGCGGCCGGCCTGAGCACGGCTGACCCGGTTCAGGCGATGTCGCGCCGGAACGTCGTGTACCGACCGATGATCGCGAACGCGGCGATGTAGGCGAGCATCACGAGCGCGCCGGCCCACTGCGGGAGCAGGTCGTCGCTCCCGCCGCCCATCGTCGCGAAGAAGCTCGATCCGACAAGGGCGTCGGCGGCCGACCCGGGCAGGAACTTCGACACCGAGGACGTGACGTCGAACGTCGCGAGTGCGATGCGCGCGATGGGTTCGACGAGCTGGGTGAAGGCCAGCAGGATCACGATCGCGGCGACCTGGTTGGACACCACCGCGCCGAACGCCACGCCCATCGCCGTCCACAGCACCATCACCAGCATCGAGAGACCGATCACCTCGAGGGTGGAGCTGTCACCGAGGAACGCGCCGTCCCCGACCGTGGCGAGGATCGGGGCTGCCGTCGCGACGACCGCCAGCGTGCCCAGGACGCCGTAGAGCAGGCCCATCGGGATACCCGCGATCAGCTTCGCCACCAACAGGACTCCGCGTCGGGGCTCGACGAGCAGGCTCGCGGTGATGGTCTTGTGCCGGAATTCTCCGGTCACCGCGAGGCTGCCGATCACGAGGGCGAACACATAGCCGATCGGGCTGGTGAGCGCGTAGATCGAGCGTGCCAGGTCGGCGCCGACGAGGGTCGTGGGTTGTTGCATCGCATTCTCGGTGGTCATCGAGAAGGCCAGTGCCGCACCGATGAAACCCAGGTAGACGACCATGGCGATGAGCAGAACCCACCACATCCTGGTGGAGGTGAACTTGCGGTACTCGGCGATCAGCGCGGCCCTCATCGGACAGCCTCCGGCGACGTCGGGCCAGCGGCCGGGGGACCGGGTGGACCGCTCGGGAAATGACTCGTCGGTGCGTCCGACGACCTCGTGAGGTTCAGGAAGACCGCCTCGAGGTCGGCGCCGACGTCGGCGAGCTGGTGGAGTTCGATGCCCGCGGCGAAGGCCGCCGTACCGACCGTGGCAGCGCTCACGCCGGGAATCCGGAAACCGTCGTGGGTGTCCTCGACCTGCCAGCCGCGCTCACCCGCGAGCGCGACGAACGACGCCCGCGACGGGGTCCGCACGACGACCGCGTGCTCGGCCAGCGCCTCGAAGTCGGCGAGCGTCGACGCCCGGACCAGCTTGCCGTTACCGATCACCACGACGTCGTCGACGGTGCTCCGCACCTCGGCGAGCACGTGGCTGGAGACGAGAACCGTCCGTCCCTCGTGGGCCAGTGAACGGAGCAGTCCGCGCAGCCACACGATCCCCTGCGGATCGAGTCCGTTCGCCGGCTCGTCGAGCAGGATGATCTGCGGGTCGCCGAGCAACGCGGTGGCCAGGCCGAGGCGCTGCCGCATGCCCATCGAGTAACCGCCGACGCGGCGGTCCGCGGCCTGGGCGAGTCCGACGAAGTCGAGCACTTCCCGGCATCGTGACGTCGGGACGCCGACCTGTGGAGCGAGTGCTTTGAGGTGCCCGAGTCCGGTGCGCCCGGGGTGGAAGCTCGACGCCTCCAGTGCCGCGCCGACGTGCTGGGCGGGTTGCGGGATCTGCCGGAACGGACGGTCGCCGATCAGCGCCCGGCCGGTGGTCGGTTCGACCAGGCCCAGGAGCATCCGCAGGGTCGTGGTCTTGCCCGAACCGTTCGGTCCGAGAAACCCGGTGACGCGACCGGGCGCAACGGTGAACGAGAGGTCGTCGACCGCGGTCAGGCTGCCGAACCGCTTGGTGAGACCGTCGATCGTGATCGCGGGTGACTCCATCGGTGCCTTCCGTTGGTGGGTTGGCCACTTACGCTATCAAACGCGCTCGTAATCAACCGGATTCGCGAGAATACGCCGGAAAGAGCCGGGAGTTGGTGCGCAATCTGTTGCGGCGCAGTCCAATCGGAGTTCAGCTCACAGCCAGTCGCGTTTACGGAACGAGAGGTAGAGGCCGACGACCACCACGACGATGAGCGTCGTGCTGGTGATGAAGCCGAGTAGTCGCTCGAAACCGGGGAACGGCACATTCTGTCCGTAGAAGCCGGTGATGGCGGTCGGCACGGCGATGATCGCGGCCCACGCGGTCAGCTTCTTCATGACCGTGTTGAGGCGCGCGTCGGCGAGGGTCAGGTTGGTCTCGAAGACGGTGGTGATCATGTCGCGCAACGACTCCGTCCACTCCGATGCGCGCAGCGCGTGGTCGTAGAGATCGGAGAAATGCGGATCGAGTTCGGGCGGCGCGTGGTTGTCGAAGCGTCGTCGCTGGATGCCGGCGATCACCTCGCGCATCGGCAGGACCACCCGCCGTAGGACGACGAGGTCCTTGCGCAGGTCGTAGGTTCTGCGTTGCAGCTCGCGCCCCGGGATGCGCTCGTCGAAGAGCAACGCCTCGAGATCTTCGATCTCGTCGTCGAGGCGCTGCACGGCGTCGAAATGTCCGTCGACGACGACGTCGAGCAAGCCGTGCACGAGCGCGCCGATCCCGTATTGCATGGCCCCGCTGTCCGACCACCGCCGCATGACCTCGTCGATGTCGAGCGCCGGGGTCGGTCGCACGGTGATCAGTGCGTTGCGTTTGACGAAGACGGAAATGCGGTGCAGGTCGAACATTCGCGCCCGTCCGTTCGCAGAGGGGCGGAAATCGGTCGCCGCGGAGCCGTCATCGTCATCGTCCCGGTCCTCGGACGGTGCGTCTCCGTTGTGCAGCGACACCGCGTAGACCATCACGAAGGTGTGCCCGGTGTACGTGACGGTCTTGACCCGCTCGGCCGCCGCGACGGTGTCCTCGATCGCGAACGGGTCGAGTTCGAGTTCGTCGGCGAGCCGGGACAGCGTCTCGTGGGTGGGACATTCCAGATCCGCCCAGATCAGCTTCTCGGGATCCTCCAGGCAGTGGGAGATCTCGCCGAGGTCGAAGCCGTCCACCGGGTCACCGTTCCGCCAGATCTGACCGCGGATGCGTTCGACGCCGCGAGGTTCCGACACATCCGAGGGCACTGTCATGTGGCCATCGTGACACCGTCGGACGTTTTCCGGCGGTTCGACAGGCAGTGGCGACGTCGGTCACGCCGGGTGGTCGTCGTCCGCGGGTAGCATCGAAATCGGTGTCTGTGACGGGAACGGACACCGAATCTCCAGGTAAGGCGGCGACGACATGGTCGACAGCAGTTCCCGCGGACATCGGTTGATGCCCGCGCGCACGAGCGAACAGATCCGCGAGTGGTGCGATCGTTCCGCGGTGCCGGGCGAGCGGCGCGAACTGTCCGACACCGCGGCGCTGCTCATCGCGTCCGGATATCTCACCCCGGGTGGGCGGGCGATCGTGGTGCGCCGGATCTCCACCGGCCGGCCGATGCCGTCGATGTCCGCGGGCTTCGGCGACCTCCGGCGCATGCAGCGCGCGATCGTCCAGATCGAACACCAGTTGTCGAGTCCGGTGGTGCCCGGCGTGGTCGGTGCCGTGATGCGCAACCGGCTCAACGGTCTGCAGCGCCGCCGCGAGGACGCCCGCAAGCAGATCGTCGCCGCCAAGGGTGTGTTCGCGTCGGGAACGAGGGCGATCCGGCGCGAGCGGCGCGAGAACGTCTATCTCGAGATCGAGGAACGGGACCGGCTCTTCGCCGGCCTGCTGTGCACGCCGACCCCCAACGTCAACACGTCGAGCTATGTCCGTCGCGCCGGAACCGCGGCGTTCGACCGGATCGCCGGCGTGGTCGGGCAGGTGGCCGCGAAGTCGGGCAACTCGCAGGCGGGGCAGTGGGCCGACCAGTTCCTGTCCGGCGTGCGCGAGGCGCCGGGCGGTGCCGCGCAGGCCGGTGCGCCTCGCGCCGCGACCTTCGTTGACGGTTACGAGACGCTCTTGTTCATCACCGGCCACTACTACGACCGCATCCTCGGCAACCCCGCGTGGCGTTCCGACCACTTCGAGGTCCAGCGCACCCAGGTGAACCTGCATGCCGAGGTCGCCGAGATCGCCGCCGACGTCATCGCACTGCGAGCTGTCCGCATCGACCTCGATCGGGCCAAGCGCAACGGCGGCTTCGACCGCACCTTCGCCGCGCAGATCGATCAGCGTGAGACGACGCTGCGACCGGTGTGGACCGAGCTCATCGACCGCGTCCAGGCGCTCGGCGAGGTCGCGCACGTCGTCGAGTCCGCGGCCGTCGAGTTACAGGTCCTCGCCGAGTACAACAAGGCGGCCACGCTGGATGATCGCATCGACGCGCTGATCGCGAGATCAGGCGACCGGGAGATCTCCGTCGACAACGCCAAGCGACTCACCGAGCAGGTCCGCAGCGGTGAAGAGCAACTGCGGATCTATCGAGATGTGTTGCAGGGCAACATCGCGCGGATCTCGCCGGCGGTGCCTCGCGAGCTACCCGCCCGCTACGAGCCCTCGTGACCACGCGCTGAGGTAGTCCTTCTCGGCGGGGGTGGGCCTTCGCAGGGTGTGCTTCTCGATGTCGACGACGGCCATCTGCGTACTCGCCACACATGCCGGACGACTGTCGGCTTCTGCGCCGGCACTGCGGATCTCGTAGCCGATGGTGAAGTCCACCGAACGAAAACCCTTGATCCACATCCCGATTCGCAGTGGCGAGTCGTCGTGGCGCAGCTGCGCCTGGTATCGGATGTCGACGTGCACGATCATCGCGCTGGTGATCAGCGGGGCGTGGTCCTCGCCGGCGCTCAACAGCCACGCGATGCGCGCCTCCTCCATGAGCGTGACCATCCGCGCGTGGTTGATGTGACCGAACGCGTCCATGTCCGACCATCGCACCCCGACGTCGGCGACGTACGCGAAGTCGTGTCGTCCGAGCCTCTCGGTCGACGGTGCGTCGTCTGGCTGGGGAGGCTGGGGGTGAACAGCAGGTGAACTGGGCATCGTCGACTTTCCTCGGCGGTCCCGGTGACCGTGAGACGCCGTGGTCACGGCCTTCCACTCCGCTGGACGCCGGGTAGTCTGTGAGTCTAGATGTCCGCGCCGCGCCGATCCGACCGGCGCGGACGCGTACGTGGTGACACGACGGGTCCGAGTGCGCTCGGGGGGACTGTCGGCGAGGGAGTTGGCTGGATGTCGAGGCGATTGATCGCAGGTCTGGTGTGCCTGATGGTGGGGATTCTGTCGACCCCCGCCATTGCCGACGCGGCTCCCAAACAGGTGGCGCGGATCGCCAAGTCCGAGAAACTGAGCGCTCTGCGCACCGACATCTGGGTGTTCTCGCCGGCGATGAACGAGCGGATCAAGCTCTCGGTGCTCACGCCGGTCGGCGGTTCGGCGCCGCGCTCGACGGTCTACATGCTCGACGGCGCGGGTGCCGAGGGCGAGGTCAGCGACTGGATCACCAAGGGTCGGGCCGGGCGCTTCTTCGCAGACAAGAACGTGAACGTCGTGCTGCCCACGGGCGGCAAGGGCACCTTCTACACCGACTGGCAGAAGAAGGACGCGGCGCTCGGGAAGCCGATGTGGGAGACCTTCCTGACCAAGGAGCTGCCCCCGCTGATCGACGAACGGTTCGACGGCAACGGCCGCAACGCCGTCATCGGGCTGTCGATGGGCGGACAGGCCGCCTTCTCGCTGGCCATCCGTCATCCCGAGATGTACACCGGGGTGGCCTCGCTCAGCGGTTGTCCGCCGGTGTCCGGGCCGGTCAACGAGGCGTATGTCCGGGGGACCGTCGGCCGCGACGGCGGCGACGCCACCAACATGTGGGGCCCGTTCGGTTCCGCGGGCTGGCGCGCGCACGATCCGAGCCTGCATCTGGACCGGTTGCGGGGGAAGAACATCTTCATCTCCGCCGGGTCGGGTGCCGTCGGTCCCCTCGACCTCCAACGACAGATCGATCCGGAAGAGGGGCCGCGCGAGGTCGTGACCGCGTCGTCGTCGGCACTCGAACTGGGTGCATACCGGTGCTCGCTGGAATTCGCCATCACGCTGCGCGCGGCGGGGGTGCGCTACACGGACGGGTTCCGGCTCATCGGGACCCACACGTGGGCGTACTGGGAGCGCGATCTCGAGGTCCTCTGGCCGACGATCGGCCGTGGGCTGTAGTCGACCGCGGGCTCGCGATCGCGACGACAGATCGTCAGGCCCGCGGGCCCTCCCAGTTCTCGGCGAACCGTAGGAACACGTCGTCCTCGGTGGCGTTGGTGACGGTCACCCGGACGCCGTCACCGTCGAACGGGCGGACCACCACACCGGCGTCGACGCAGGCGCGTGCGAATTCCATCGACGCCGCCCCCAGCTCGAGCCACACGAAGTTGGCCTGCGAGTCCGGCACCCGGTATCCGGCGTCGCGCAGTCGAGCGGTGACGCGGGCACGTTCGGCGACGACCGCGTCCGTGCGGGCCAGCAGCTGCTCGCCGGCGTCCAGGCTGGCGAGCGCTGCGGCTTGCGCCACGCTGCTGACCGAGAACGGGATGTGGACCTTTCCGAGGGCTGTGA
Source organism: Gordonia sp. ABKF26 (assembly GCF_041103195.1). NCBI lineage: Bacteria > Bacillati > Actinomycetota > Actinomycetes > Mycobacteriales > Gordoniaceae > Gordonia > Gordonia sp. ABKF26. Next base: position 15,786 of record NZ_JBGCVZ010000003.1, on the reverse strand, counting down.
TGACCTCCGGGTCGCCGATGGCGTACCCCACCCGCAACCCGGCCAGTCCGTACGCCTTGGAGAAGGTCCGCAGCACCACCAGGTTGGGGAACTCGCGGCGGAGCTCGAGTGCGTCGTACGCCTGATTCGACGGCAGACGCAGGTACTCGAAGTACGCCTCGTCGAGGGCGACGACGATGTCCGACGGCACGCGTTCCAGGAACTCGCGCAGATCGTCCGCTTCGACGACGGTGCCGGTCGGGTTGTTCGGGTTGCACACGAAGATGAGCCGCGTGCGGTCGGTGACCGCGTCGGCCATCGCGCGCAGGTCGTACGTCAGGTCTCCGGTGAGCGGGACCTGCACCGGTGTCGCGCCCGCGACGCGGGTCGCGAGGGGATAGGTCTCGAACGACCGCCACCCGAAGACCACCTCGTCGCCCGGTCCGCTCGTGATGAGGATCAGGTTCTGGCAGAGGATGACCGATCCGCAGCCGACCTGGACCTCGTCTTCGGTGACACCGAGACGCTTGGCCAGCGCCGCGGTCAGCTCGACCATCCCGTTGTCGGGGTAGCGGTTCACGGCTGCGGCCGCGGCGCCGATGGCGTCGACGACGCTCGGCAGCGGACCTTCGGTGACCTCGTTGCTCGCGAGTTTCACCGCTCCCGGAAACGTCTTGCCCGGCACGTACACGGGAAGGTCGTCCAGGTCGGGGCGGATTCGCAAGCTCACCCGACCAATGTAGGCCGCGACCCCGGAGACGCAGAAACCGGCTCTGACCAACCGGTTTGCTTGTGGACGCGAAGGGTGTGTAACCTTTCGACTCGGCAGTTCGAAAGGACTCCGCCAGGGAGGCGTGCCAGAGCGGCCGAATGGGACTCACTGCTAATGAGTTGTTCCGCTTAAAACGGAACCGGAGGTTCAAATCCTCTCGCCTCCGCCACCGCAGTCGGCCGACGGCGGTACAACTGAAGAGCTGTACAACTGAATATCACGCGCCCGTAGCTCAACGGATAGAGCATCTGACTACGGATCAGAAGGTTTGGGGTTCGAATCCCTACGGGCGCACCACAGAGGCCCGTCACCGATCCCGGTGGCGGGCCTCTTCTGTGTGCGCCGGACCCTGGGTGGGTGGACGAGGTGCCGGGGCACACGCTCTGGGGCACGGCGGCTGTCAGGCGGAGGCCGATGAGCTCGCGGATGATCCGTCGTGGTGCCATCCATCCTCGCCGGGGATCACGGCGTCGACACGAGTACGGCACTACCCCACTCGGCGAGGGGGTGACTACGCGCGCAGAATCACCAGCTGCTGGGTCGCCCGGGTCATCGACACGTAGCAGTCGACCGCACCCTCGATGCCCGTGCCGAAGGAGTCGGGCTCGACGAGCACGACGAGATCGAACTCGAGTCCCTTGGCGAGGGTCGGGGTGAGCGACCGCACGCGGTCGGTCCCGGCGAACCCCGGTTCGCCGATCACGCAGGCGATCCCGTCTCGATGCGTCGACGTCCACTCGCCGACCACGGCGTCGAGGTCCGCGCGGTAGCCGTACGTGACCGGAATGTCCGCCCGCCGAACAGAAGTCGGCACATTCGCGTCGGGGAGAACCGCGCGGATGACGGGTGCAGCCGCGTCCATGATCTCCTCGGGGGTTCGGTAGTTGATCGTGAGTCCCGCCGCTGTGACGTCGCGCAACCCGACCCGCTCGAGTCGCTCGGCCCAGGACTCGCCGAATCCTCGGCGGGCCTGTGCGCGGTCGCCGACGACGGTGAAGCTCTTCGACGGGCAACGATCGATCAGCATCTGCCACTGGGCGTCGGTCAGTTCCTGGGCCTCGTCGACGACGATGTGCGCGAACGGCCCGGCCAGCGGGCCGGTGGTCTCACCGTCGAGGTCGTCCCCGAGGTTGTGGCGCAGGTTCCCGTGTCGCAGCATCGCCATCAACCCCTCGCCGTCGTCGTGGACCTGGGCGGCGATCAGGTCGTCGACCACCTGGTCGATCTTCTCGCGCTCCGCCTCCCGGTCGGAGCGCTGCCTACGACGACGGGCCGACGCCGCCGGGTCGCCGATCCGGCGGTGGGCGCGGTCGAGGATCGGCAGGTCGGCCTCGGTCCAGGCGTCCGGGGTGCTGCGCTGGAGTGCGCGGACCTCGGTGGCCGCCAGCCACGGCGCGCACATGCGGAGGAAGGCCGGCACCGACCACAGGTCACCGACGATCTCCGTGGCGTCGAGCACCGGCCACGCTCGCGAGAAGGCCGTCACGAGTTCGTCGTTCGCCGCCAGTGCACGACGCAGCGCGTGGTGCGGCACGTCGTCGTCGTGTCGCGACGCGATGATCGACATCAGCTCCTCCCAGACCTCGTCGCGGGCATCGTTGTGCGCCGTGCCGCGTTCCGGTACGTCGAAGGCCTCCGCCCAGTCGGTCGGGGTCAGAGTTGTCTCGGCCCAGGGCGTTTCGACGACAAAGGGTGCTGTGGGTGGTTGTTCGTAGAACTTGACCGCCGGTTCGACGGCCTCGACGATGCGAGCCGACGACTTCAACCGTGCGACGGCGGCGTCGGCTTCGGTTGTCGCCGAATCGCTTTCGGTAACCAGATCGGCGAGAGTGCATGTCTGGACACTCACCTCGCCGAGGCTCGGCAACACATCGGCGACATACGAGAGGTAGGGCCGGTGGGGCCCGACGACGAGCAGCCCGCCCCGATTGCCGGCGAGGCGCGGATCGGCGTAGACGAGGTAGGCGGCACGATGCAGCGCGACGACGGTCTTGCCGGTCCCGGGCCCGCCGTCGACGACGAGGGCGCCGTGCGATCCGGCGCGGATGATCGCGTCCTGATCGGTGGCGATGGTGCCCAGGACATCCCGCATGCGCGGAGAACGACTGGCACCGAGGTCGGCGAGGAAGGCCGACTGGTCGTCGAGTGCCGCGTGTGAGGCGAGCACCGCCGGGTCGTCGACGAAGACCTCGTCCCAGTAGTCGGTGATCCGACCGTGTGTCCAGCGGTAGCGGCGTCTGCTCCGCAGCCCCATCGGGTCACGCCGGGTGGCGGCGAAGAACGGCGCGGCCAGCGGCGTGCGCCAGTCGACGAGCAGGGTGTCGCCGGTGGGATCGGTCAGACCGAGCCGGCCGATGTACAGGGTCTCCCCGTCGTCGCGGACCAGGCGGCCCAGGCAGAGGTCGAGGCCGAATCGGCGCAGAGATCGAATGCGCGCCCCGAGCTGGTGGATCTCCATGTCGCGGTCGACGGCCCGGCGGCCCTTGCCGCCGGCTTCGCGCCGCAGTCCCTGCAAGCGTTCGTCGGCGTCGGCCAGCGTGCGGCGCAGATTCGTGGTGATCGAGGTGAAGTGTCGAGCGTCGTCGGCGATGAGGGCGGGATCGTTCTTCGGGGAGAGGCGGTGAGGGAGGTCGAACACCGCGGTGGTCGTCGAAGTCGCGTCGGAGGGGGCGTCGGGGGCTGAGGTCACAGAGAGGGGCTCCGAATCGGCAGGCGGCAGGGTGGTCTCGGCAGGTGAGACAGCGATTCTGCACCGCATGGGGGGCCTTGCGGCAAGCCCCTGTCCAGGGCTTATGGTGAAAGGGGAAGAGCGATCGTCGGGCGCGCGGGTGAAACGGACCCCGGTTTCATGTGATCCGATGACCCATCAGCTGTTGCGGGCCGCGATGGTGTGTGTGAAAGTACTTTCAGTTCACTACGGTGAACTCCTATCGGTGGGGCCTGTCAGGGGGCTGCCGCCCCCGAGCGCACGGGGGCGGGGCGGCAGCGCGGCCACAGCCTGCATTTTCCGGTCTCCCGGGTCGCGACTCATTCGACCGACTGGTCCGCTTCTCAGCACCGCATCGACGTGACCTGCGGCTTTCCGATCGTCGGCGTGAGCACCAGACCTCGCGCCGTAAGGTCGGAGGTGGAATGACACGCGGCGTCGCCCCGGTCCGCCGGTTCGGGGTGGGTGCTTCGACGCGTCGACGACGACGCAGGATCTCGACCGGAGGCCGACGATGGGACAGCCGTACGGGGAGCCGAACCACGGCGCCCGTGATTCGCGGCACCGCGGCGAGGCCGGCGGCCTGCCCGCCGGGTCGCCCCGCGACCTCTACGGCCTGCCCGGCGCGCCACAGCTCTATCCCCCGCTCGGGTACGCCTCCGACGGCACCCCGATGTTCCGTCCCGGCCAGCCGACGAACACCGAACTGAGCCTGGCCGAGCGCGCGGAGCGCGCAGAGGCGGAGCGCATCGCGACCGCCGAGCGCGAGGCCGACAGCTCAGCCGGTGAGTCCCGTTCGCGCATTCTCGACGTGCCCACCGCGACACTGATTCTGACGCTCGGGGTGGTGGTGCTGCTCGTGGTGGCCTTCGTCGGTTTCCTCGGTCTGCGCAACGGGTCGTCGGACGAACCGGTCGCGGACTCGCCGCTCATCACCGACACGATGCCGATCCCGCGCACTTTCGAACCGCCCAGCCTCACCCCGCCCGAACCGGGACAACAGCTTCCGGGTCAGCCCGGTGAGCGAATCGACCCGCAGAACAAGCCGGTGACCTACGAGGCGACCATCGACGGGCAGGCCACCATCCTGTACGTCGACGACGCCGGCCTGCGCTCCGAATTCGCCCCGACGAATCCGTGGACGGTTCGCTTCACCGGCGGGATCAACCCGCTGCGTCTGTTGGTGATCGCGGGGACGGGTAGCTCGGTGAGCTGTTCGATCACTGTCGACGGCGAGAAGGTGGTGGAGGACACGGTGACGCCGTCGTCGACGCGCCGAACCGCGTCCTGCATCGCCTAGGTGTTCACGTCCCCGTCACCGCGAATACCGCGTGTCGGTCGGATGACCTGCTCGTCCGATGTGTGATCGGGGCCGTGGCTCGCTACCGTGGTCTCGTGAGTTCTCCGCAGACAGCCCCTGACAGCGGTCAGTCCTCCGCCTCCACCGACGAGTTCAAGACGATGCTCACGTGGCGAGGCGAGGACACCGATCGACTCGAACAGGTCCGCCTGGTCGTGTCCGGCACGCGCCTCAAGGCATACGGACGGATCATCGCCGCGGCGACCGCCGACCACGAGGCGTTCTCCGCGTCGTACGAGCTGCAGACCACCGATGCCGGTGTGGTCAAGCGGCTGACCGTGCACCTGGTGCGCGCCGATGGCGAGACGCAGTTCGGCATCACCCGCGACGACGAGGGCACGTGGCTGATCCGTCGCCCCGACGGCGAGACCACCCGCTCGGACTTCGGCGGCGCGCAGGACGTCGAGCTTGCCCTGTCGCCCATGTTCAATTCCCTGCCGATCCGTCGCGGCGATGTGTCGGCCTCGTCGACCGAGGCCGCCGAGGTCCCCGTCGCCTACATGTACCTGCCGAGTGGTGAGGTGAAGCCGGCGACGATGTCATACACCGCGGTCCAGGGCGGCTTCGAGGTGGACTCGCCGCTCGCGACGACCACGATCACCGTCGACGACAACGGTTTCGTCCTCGACTACCCGGGTCTCGCGCGCCGGGTCTGAGGGCGGTCGGTCCCGACCTCAGCCCACCCACACCCGGCCCTGGTGGGCCTGACGACGCAGTTCTTGCTGCCAGCCGTCGTCGCCGACGGTCACCCCGCTGATGACCTCAGCGGTTCCGGAGTGCAACTGCTCGTAGGCCGACCGGGCACGGTGCCCGTCGTCGACGAGCACTTCGACGGTGCCGTGGTCGCGGAGTTCGTCGCGCGCTGCGATGAGACGGTCGATGGTCTCACTGAGGACGTTGAGCACCGCGATGCCGTTGGCCTCGATCATCGCGCGTTGCAGGGCCGGTGCCGTGCCGGCGACCCGGGTTCCGTCGCGGAAGCTGCCCGCCGCCAGCCGCAGGGCGAGATCGCTCTCCCCGGCTCCGACGGCGGCGGTGGCCGCTGCGGTCAGATGCGGCAGGTGAGAGATCGCGGCGACCGCCCGGTCGTGCGCGTCCGGAGCCACCGGCACCACACGTGAGCCGACGGCCACAGCCAGCGAGGCCACCGTCAGCCAGTCGTCCGACGCCGTGTCGTCGGTGGTGGTGACCGCCCACATGGCCCCGTCGAAGAGGGCGGCGTCGGTCGCTGCCCAACCCGACGAACTGGTTCCCGCCATCGGATGGCCGCCCACGTACCGGCCACCGGGGTGGAGGTGGGCGAGCACGCGCGCGACTTCCTGCTTGACGCTGATGACGTCGGTGACCAGGACGCCGGGGGCGTGTTCGGCGAGAGCGGTCACCAGCGGCTCGATGGTCGTCACCGGCGTCGCCAGCACGACCAGCGCGTCCGACGCCGCCGCCCGCTGAAGTGTCGCAACGAGATCCGCAGACGCGTCATAGCCGTCGCGGGTGGCGGCGTCGACCGTCGCGGTGGACCGGTTGTAGCCGAATGCGTCGTGTCCGGCGTCGTGCAGGGCCCGCAGCAGTGACCCGCCGATCAGCCCGAGACCGAGCACGCACACCGGTCGGGGGAGGACGGGAGCGGGGGACGACGGCGCGGCAGACACCCTGACACGTTCCCATACCGGTCACGCACGGTGAACCGGGACTTGGGAGTACCGGTGATAGGGGCTACGGTTTGCTGCATGGCCGGTGCCGGATTTGGGAAGTCGGGGTCGAACGCGCAGGACGTGGACGACGACATCGACGGTTTCGCCGTGGCGGTCGTCCGCGACGAGAGTGGCTGGAAGGTCACCGCGATGAAACCGTCGGCGCTCTCCGACCTCGAGGACGCCGAAACCCAGTTGCGTGAGCTGCGTTCCGCGGGCGCGGTGTTCGGGCTGCTGGATGTCGACGACGAGTTCTTCATCATCGTGCGGCCGTCCCCGACGGGAGCGCGTCTCCTGATCTCCGACGCGACCGCCTCCGTCGACTATGACATCGCGGTCGACGCGCTGGACGCGCTGAACGTCGAGGTGCCCGACATCGATCCGGACGAGCTCGACCAGATCGATCCGTGGGAGGAAGGGGACCTCGGGTTGCTCGCCGATCTGGGACTGCCCGACGCGGTGATGAGCATCATCGTCGGCGACACCGATCTCTACGCCGACGAACAGCTCGGCATGATCGCGGCACGGCTCGGCTTCGCCGACGAGCTGGGCAAGGTCCTCGACTCCCTCGGCCACTGAGTCGGCACGAACTCGTGCGATGAGTGCGCCCGCCTGGGAGGCCATGGTCCGTGCGGCGCTCGACGCGGCAGCACTCTCGGGGACCGACGACGTTCCCATCGGCGCGGTCGTGTTCGACCCGGAAGGCATCGAACTGGCTCGCGGCGCCAACCGCCGCGAGGCCGATGGCGATCCGACGGCACACGCCGAGGTGCTCGCTCTGCGTGCGGCGGCGCGGGCGTTCGGTGACGGCTGGCGCCTGCCCGGATGCACGATCGCGGTGACCGTCGAACCCTGCACCATGTGCGCGGGCGCGATCACGCTGTCCCGGGTCGACGCCGTCGTGTTCGGAGCATGGGAGCCCAAGACGGGCGCGGTCGGCTCGCTGTGGGACGTCGTGCGCGACCCGCGGCTGTCGCATCGGCCCCAGGTGAAGGGTGGCGTGCTCGAACCCGAGTGCCGCGCCCTCATGGTCGACTTCTTCGCCACCCGACGACATCCGTGACCGCGGCGTCTCGGGGTCGCGAGACATCAAGATCGGTGAGATCTCAGGGTTCCGTCCGGTGGTCGTGGCCGCTCGGTCCTGGCAGATTGGACTGCAGTACCCCCGACCCGCGAGGAGTAGTCATGACCGATCCGTCCGACAAGGTGACCGCGGCCTTCGACACCGCGAAGGCGAAGATCAACGAACTCGCCGAGAGCGGCAAGGTCCAGGAGGCGCTGGGTACCGCCCGCGACAAGATCGACGAGTTCGTCGAGAGCAAGCAGGTGCAGGACGCCCTGGGCACCGCGAAGGACAAGCTCAACGACCTCGCCGAGAACGAGAAGGTCCAGGAGGCGTTCACCACCGCCAAGGACAAGCTCAACGAGGTGTCGCAGAAGTTCAACAACCGCTGACCTGGGGTTCTGCAGACCATCGTGGTCCTGTGGCACGGTGGAAGCAGGAGTCAGCTCCTGAGCGGCGGCGTTGGCGTCGAGCCGTGGCGCGACGAACGTCGTCGAGTTCTTCCACTCGGCCGATGGGCCGAACCCTATCGAGGAGGCTTCATGGGAACCACTGACGACGCACAGAACAAGGCCGAAGAGCTGAAGGGTCGCGGCAAGGAAGCTGCCGGCAGCCTCACCGACAACCAGGACCTCAAGAACGAGGGCAAGGGTGACCAGGCGCAGGCCCAGGGCAAGCAGAAGATCACCGATGCCGCTGACGCCGTCAAGGGCAAGATCGACGACGTCAAGGACAAGCTGACCGGCCACTGATCCAGCCGGCCGCCCGGCGGTGCTCGCCTGACCAGCCGATTTAAGTCTGACCGCCCCTCTGCGGTACAGTCTTCGGCGGTGGCGTGTCCGAGCGGCCGAAGGTGCAGCACTCGAAATGCTGTGTGCGGTAACCCCGTACCGAGGGTTCAAATCCCTCCGCCACCGCCAGAAATGGCCCCCCATCCTCACGGATGGGGGGCCATTTCGATGTTGTGGCCGCGGTTCCGCGGATCAGCCCATGCTGAACGGCTTCCCGTACACGGCGATCGATTGCGACACCTTGTCGGTGGTGATGCTCACCTTGGCGTAGGAGCGGGCCTGTGCGTAGCCGGCACAGCCGTTCACCATCATCGTCTCGTTGGTGTACGCCAGGGTGCCCTTGCCGCCGGCGAAGCTGATCGACGACGAGTGTCCGGCTGCACCGAACGCGTCCTTGTACTCACGGTCGTTGATGACGTAGTTGACCGCCTGGCCGGGGCCGATGGTCACGCCGGCGCCGGTCTCGGCCGTCGTGGTCGCACTCTGGAGGTCGAAGTCGGGTGCGGTCGCGCCGGCCCGGCTGTTCGAGTTGCCGCCGAGGGTGAGCTGGCAACCGACGATGTAACCCGCGCCGACGCCGATCTTCGCCGCCTTGTCGGAGGTGGTCACCACGTACTTGCCGGAGACCCATGCATTGCGGTGCAGGGGCGTGCCGCCCATGGAGGGGTTGATCCGCGCGGATTCGTTGCTGCGTGTGATGGTCACCGTCGTACCGTCTTTCAACTTCTTCGTGACGGACTGTCCGGGGAGTTGGACGGCGGTGTCGGCCTGCGCGGGTGCGGCGGTCAGCGCGGGCACCAGTGCCGCGCAGGCGATTGCGGTTGTGGCCGCGATGATCCGGGTGCGCGCGGCGGGGCGCTGGGGGACGGTCATGGGAGCTCCGATTCGGCGAGTCTTGGTCATTGTCAACGGGTTCGCGGTCAGCCGATGGAGAACGGCTTGCCGTAGAGGTTCACCTTCTGGTGCACCTCGCCGGTGGTCTCGATCGTGGTGAAGGCACGGGCCTGGGCGTACCCGCCACAGTTCTGCACATCGATCTGGGCGTCGTCGTAACCGAGATGGTAGGTGCCGGCCTTCTCGATGTTCTTGGTGTTCAGCACCACGAACGTGACGTCGCCGGCGGCAAGTGGAACGGTCAGGGTGCCCGAGAGCGACGGCGCGGTCGGGGTCAGCGAGCCGGACAGCCCGCCCTGGAGGCCCTTGATGTTCACCTGGCATCCGATGATGTAGCCGGTGGACAGTGTGGCGGCGGCGCCGTTCGTCGCGGTTCCGTTGCTCCCCGGTAGTGTCGTCTCGCCGGCCGCACCGACACTCGGCCCTGCCTTGGCGGGCTTGAGATGTGGTGCGTACAAGGTGATCTGGCCGCTGACCCAGGTGGTCCTGGACACGCCGTTCGCGGCCATCGACGCCGAGACCCGGGCGCTCTCCTCGGACCGGACGATCTGGATGCCCTCACCTTTCGCGGTGCCGCCCGGAAGTCGGACGAATGCGTCTGCGCCCGCCGACGCGGAGCCGGCGAGCAGCGCGGCAGTCACCGATCCGCCGATGAGTGCGGACAGTCCGACGGCCCGCAAGGTTCGTTGTGTCATCTCGTGCTCACTGGAGTGCAGGCGGGTTCTGTGTCGGACCGAAGAGGACGGTGGTCAGGTTGTTCCTGGTCTCGGGCCCCTTTGGTGGCGCAGGGAGAGCGCCGAAAATATGGCGATTACTGCGAGATTCTGACAGTTGGGGGCATATAGTGCGAGCTTATGGCAGATTTTCGAACCCGCCGAGCGGCTGCGGTTGCCGCCGAGGCGCCCGGGTCTGTCATACCCACTGGGTTGGCGGACGTCGAGGAGATACAAGCTGCGCGCTCTGATGCGGCTGATCTTGCCGATGAGTCGGCGTTCTTCGTCGAGACGATCGCGGAGTACGGCTGGGCGCGCGACGTCTCAGGACTGGCGCCTTCGACGTTGCAGTCGTTGGTCAGGCCCGTGCTGGAGGTATGTGACCATTATGGCTGTGTGCCTTGGCGTTTGACGTCTCGGCAGTTTGATCAGTACTTCTCCGGGCCGGGTAAACGCCACCACTCGACGATGCGTAAGAAGGCTAGTCAGGTCGACACGTACTTCGCCTTCCTCGAGCAGCGATACGGTGGTGAGATCGCACGTAGATTTGGCGTGACGGTTCGTTCGCCGGTCGACCCGTTCAACCGTCCCCGGCACCGCGGCGACTTCGCGTTGCGCATCCCTCCCTCGCAGCGGGCGATGACTGAGTTCTTCGCAGTATGGCGAGCGGATCTGGTCGAGTCGCGCAAGTACCCGGTCGCGGTGCGCGACTACGTCATGGCCAAGATTGCGTACTTGTCGGGGGTCCGAGCGAAAGAGCTGTGCGCGGTCAAGATTGGTGACGTGCACTGGGAGCGAGGGCACTGGGGCCGGTTTGTCGTGACCGGCAAAGGTGCACGCGGTTCGGGCCCGCGGCAGCGTGAAGCATTCCTCTTCGCGGAGGGACGGGAACTGCTCTGGTGGTACATCGAGAACATACGCGGCCAGTTCTGCGACGACGCCTCCAACGACTCGGCCCCGCTGTGGCCTTCAGAACGCCTGCCGACCGCGGTCGCGGCCTTGAACATGGCCACAGCATCGCCGATCCGCCCCGAGACTTTCCGCAAGGCACTCAAGCGAGCATCGCGAATGTATCTACCCGGGCCGGTCGATGAGCTGTTTCCCCACCTCCTGCGCCACGCCTGCGCGACGCACAACTACCAGAACGGTATGCCGCTGTGGGATGTGCAGCGGCTGCTCGGGCACCAATGGCCGAGCACCACGGTGGGTTATCTGGCATCTACGAGTGCCGATCCGGAGCACGCTGTGTTGACCTCCACGCAGCGCGCGGTCCGACGTCTGGGAATCGAGGGTTAGATGAAGTGGAATCTGAGAATGGTTGCCGCGCAACGGGACATATGGAGGCCGACACAACTCCTAAAGGCGTTCGAAGACGTGGGGTTTGAGCCATCACTGAGCAAGGTAGCGTCACTCTGGTCCAAGTCGCCGGTCACGATCCGTCTCGACGATCTGGACAAGATCTGCGCCGCGCTCGACTGCACCGTCGATGAGCTCATGCAAGCAGAACCCGTGCCGAGCCGCGCCACTCCCAACCAGGAGCAAAACGCTATCGGGCACAACCCCACGGCCGGCCGGCCGGTGCCACGCACGTCCGGTGGCCGATCGTTGCCGCCGAACTGACGACACGCACCCGGACATGGACCCCACTCCGACGCCACCGCCGGCGACGCCTGGCCGCGATGAGCGATCGGTACACCGCTACCTTCACGACGATGTTCCGCCCCAGTTTCGAGACGACATCACAGTCTGGATCCGGTCGCTACGCGGGGACGGTTCCCGACCCTCGATCCCCGTCCAGTGGGTCACAGTCCGAACTTACCTGGCCTTCTCCCTTCCAGCTCTACGTAATTGGGCGACCCGATACCAGTCTCTGCGAGAGGTCACACGGGACGACGTCGAGTCGGAACTCGAGGCACACCTCGGCGGCTCTGCGCCCAACGTGCATGTCGCACTACGATCACTGTTCGGTCGGTTACAGCGAGAGAATCGGATCTTCGCCGACCCAGCGCGAGGACTCGTCGGGCGGTACGCACGCCGGGTGCCGCAGTCGCTGCCCAGCAGTCAGTTACGTGCAGCGTTTGAGGTCACCCATTCGCCACGGGACCGGCTCATCCTGGCACTCGCTGCGGTGCACGCCTTGGGAGTGAAAGAGATACAGCAGTTGTCGATCGACGACGTCGACTTGGCCGGCGGGACGATCGCGATTGCTCGCCGCTCCGGCCGGCACACCGTGCCGCTCGATGAGGCCGTGCATCGGCTCATGCAACAATGGCTCGATCATCGTCATCGTCAATGGCCGCGAACGCAAAACCGGTACCTGATCGTCAGCAGAAACACAGCGCTACAACCAGATCAGGCGATGAGTCCTTACGGACTTACTGCCGTCTTCCGGAGAGTCGGACTCAGTGCCAGCAGACTTCGCGCTGACCGAATCTACGACGAAGCCACCCACACCGCCGACCCGGTCGTCCTGATGAAAGTGTTCGGCATCGGGGTCGGCACAGCAGTGCGCTACGTGCGGGCAGCGCACCCGACCCGCTTCCACCCCGACCCTGTCGCGGACTAGCAGCGGGACCGCCTGGCGACAGCTCGCCTAGTTCGTAGCCTGGTTGAGTGCGTCGGTCAGATCGTCGATCGAGGTGGGCTCTAGCCGCTGGTCGTCGAGGAAGAATGTGGGGGTACCCTGCACGCCGAGAGCCAGTCCGTCTGCGACGTCGGCGCGGATCCGGGCGAGCGTAGCCGGACTGTCATAGACGACATCGAAGGCCGTCATGTCCAGACCGAGGTCGACCGCGAAGCTGCGAAACAGATCGTCGGCTGGGGTTCGTTGTTCACCCCACTGAGCCTGTGTGGTGAACATGCGCTGATACATCTGCTCGAATCGTCCCTGTTGGGCGGCGGCTTCTACTGCACGAGCGGCCCGTTCGGCGTTGAAGTGACCGGGCATGGGGAAGTAGCGCACCACGAAGGTGACGCGGTCACCGTAGGTGCGCCGCATGTCCTCGATGATCGGATAGAGCGCGCCGCAGGCCTCACACTCGAAGTCGAGGAACTCGACGAAAGTGGCTTTGCTCTGCGGTGGCGAGGTCAGTCGATGGCTATCAGGTCGCACCACCAGATCTGAAACCAGTGCGGTGTCAGTCGGTGTAGGTGTGTCTTCTCTGTCGAGGAGCACCGCGACGCCGATGGCGAGCAGAATGGCAGCGAAAATCGACCACGCGATCTTGGTAGGTCTGCTGGTGTTCATGACTGCAACCGCGAGGCGATGTCGGCGGGAATCGGCATCGGGCGCATCAGGCCGGCGTCTACTCGTCCGGTGTTCCCTTCGGGGTAGCGTCCGCTCAGCGATCCTGGGGCAGCGACGATGATGCGCAAGACCTGTCCGAGCGCTTCGCGCCGATCATGCTGACGCACAGCGAACCTGAACATCGCGACGTGATTTTGGGTGTGCAACCAGGGGTCCGGCTGGGACACGATGTGGGCGCGTTCGAGATGATGCCACCGCTGCTCGGCCACCTCGGTGACAGCCGCAGCCGCCATCTCAGAACGGTAGAGGTCACGGGCGGAGTCACTGATGCGAGCCATCACGAGCCTCCTCAGCGCAGCAAGAACACCCGTGATCCTCGCCGGCACCGGCGAGCTGGCCAACAGGTGCGCAGCAGGCATCGCCCTTCCAAGCGTTGACGCCCTCACGCACCGCGATTGCGGCGATCACCAGCGCGGCGACCGGATCCGCCCATGACCATCCGAACAAACTGTTGAGCAACAAACCGACCAGCAACACCGCCGACAGGTACGTGCACAACAGCGTCTGCTTCGAGTCGGCCACAGCGCTCAACGAGCCGAGCTCGCGACCTGCGCGGCGTTCTGCCCACGACAGCAACGGCATGATCGCCAAACTAACCGCGGCCAACACGATGCCGATCGACGAATGCTCGGCCTCGCTACCTACCCCCAGCAGAGTGCGAATCGAGTCGACGCTCACGTACGCAGCCAACGCGAAGAACGAGAACGCAATGATCCGCAGCGCAACCTTCTCCCGCCGTTCGGGATCCTTGCCGGCAAACTGCCAAGCAACTGCCGCGGCCGAGGACACCTCGATCACCGAATCCAGGCCGAACCCAATCAACGCCCCGGACGAGACCCGCGCGCCTTCGCTGATCGCGATCACGGCCTCGATCACGTTGTAGGTGATGGTCGCTGCGACAAACCAACGGATACGACGCTGCAACAGCTCCCGGCGTTCGACACTCAGCGACGGACGGCCAAGACTCGGTAGGCCCAGCTCGGCGGCCATCAGCAGCACCCCTGGTCGCCGGAGTCGGGGCAGCACGACGGGTCCACCGCGAGCACCAAGCCGAGTAGATCGTCGAGCGCGTGCCCAATCCGGCTGTCAGCCAGTTCATAACGACTACGCCGGCCCACCGGCACTGCAACCACCAGACCGCAACCCCGGAGGCATGCCAGGTGGTTCGACAATGCTTGCCTCGACACCCCGATCGTGTCGGCCAAGTCCGCCGGATAGGCCGGACCGTGCCGCAGCCGCAACAGCACCTGCGTGCGGGTCGAATCAGATAGCGCGTAGCCGAACCTCGTCAGAGCGTCCCGCTGTGCAGTCACAACAGTTCCCATGACGCGTACTGTACATGGATCTGTGTATTCAGAAAATAGTGAACATCGACGTGCTGGGCGGCCGTAGGAGCGGGCGGCAGGTGCAGGTCGCGTCCGTCATTCAGAACCGGCGCGTTCCATCACGACACGAGCGGCACGATCAAATCTGGCGGCAAACAGAGAGTTGTCTTTTCGACGATGAAACCCCCAGGTGTCGCGGTACTCGCGGTAGAAGAAACCCATCGCGGTCAGGTAGTGACGCTCAACGGTCAGAAGCTTCGCGACGACGCGACGCAGTTGGTCAGCCGAGGCAGGTGATGAAGCGTCAGGGGCCAGCCGGTAGGCCGCCAGACGATGAGACCACGTGCCCTCGAGGTAGTCCGCCCAGTCGACCTGGTGTTCCGTGAGCACGTCGACAGTTTCAGGCATCGCGTCTGCGGCAACTGCCGCCGCGATGTAGGCCATCTTCTTCGACGACCAATTGTGAACCGCAGCGATATCACCAGCAAGCCGTTCGACGTCGTTGGCGTTTGTCTTGTCAACGACTGCCTCCATTACATCTAGATTCACGTCGGTAGCGACCTGGCCCGCGGCGGGCCAGTCCACCTCCTGCGCGAGCGGGAAGCCCTGCGCGTAGACCGCCCGCTCCACCCGGTACTCGTCCAGCGCGGTCGTTGCCAGCGCATAAAGCACCTGTTCGCCCATCTGCGGCGAACGAAGGTCAAGGTCGGGATGGCCCTCCATCCGCGAATGGATCAGAGCATGTCCGGCCTCGTGCGCCAGTAGTCGGCCGAGCTGTGCGAGTTCCAACCCGCGCACGGGTTCAGCGTTCACCACGATCACCTGGCAGTCGTCAGATACCGGGATTGTCTTCGCAGCAACGACATTCGTTCCACGGGCAGTGTCGTACGTCGTTGAACTCAACAGATCGCGAACCTCGCTGACGAAGTCGTCACAGATCACAACCTCCGCGGACGCAGGACACGACATTCGATCCAGCCCTTCGGACATCGTCGCTAGCTGATCGCTGGAGAAGCCGGCACGGTTGTCAATGCGAATACCCACGCTGAGCAGCCTAAGCGTCACCTACGACATGTTCAGACGCGTCACTTCGCCACGAACTTGCCCGCCCATCGACCTGAGCTCGATCTTGTGCCGCCAGTTCATCTCGGACGCAGGTGCAGAATTCCGGAACCCACCCGACT